>CAWHWW010000001.1:0-457824 GCA_963833135.1 uncultured cyanobacterium
AGGACTCTTGGCAAGAGCAACTCGGTTGGCCTGCTCTGTGCCGCGATAGCGCAGTTCAGCGTAGGCCGCAAATCAGCGTGAAGCTCGTGATCGGGCTCGCCCGCCATCGCCAGCGGGCCGGGTGGATTATGATCGCCAACAGATTGCCGCGCGCAGCAGCAGCGACAAGTGCTTTCTGGATGTCAGTCAAGCGAGGAGGTACGTGATCGTCTGTCTCCTCCGTGCCAGAAGGAGTGCAGCGCTCGGCAGCATCGGCACCGGTGAGCGCCCATGGTTGTGCCTGTTCGGCCATTACTGTCTGTAGGCGCTGCCACGATGTCCTGCTTTCCCTCAGCGCGAACCTGGAGTCGTTGCTCTTTCGTTGGGGCGAAGTCCTTCGACGTAGGCTTGCACCCAAAGCGCAATGAGTGCCTGTCGGTCACCGACTCTTCGACCGGCCTTGCCATCGAGCAGAATCCCGCGAGCAGCAAGGTCGTTCATGCGACCGCCAACCGTACCGAGGGCGACATCCGCCTGCTCGGCGAGGACGCGGTATGGCGCGTTGACCAGTCGGCCAGATAGACGGCCATGACGGCCTTGATCCATACCCTTGTGCGGGCGACCTGGTAGGGGTTGGCTCCTTAGCGGGTTGGCGGCCTTCCACGTGAACGAACAAGCCCGGAGCCCTCGAGCATTGCCTGCGAGATCGAGATAGTCGATGAGCGCGTTCCAAGGCGGCTGCTTGCTGCGTCCGGATGTGCGGCGCGAGCAGCAACCGATCGCCAATATGGTCGGCCGGCAGATCTGCGCGGCGACGGTTTAGCTGATCGACGACGACGCCGACGTCCTGATGGCGGAGGTGCCGTTTCTCTTCGACAATGTGGCGGATCCTCAGCCGTCTTACAAAGTGATGATTCCGTCGAAAATGGCCAAGGGGCTTCGCTGGCACACGGATCTCGGCTTTCGGCGCCCATTGCCGAAGGGCGGTTTGGTCTGGTGCGAGAACGTGCGGTTCTGGCGACAGCCTCATGTTCATTAATATATCATGTTCATTAATAATGAACAACGCTAGCTGGATGAACGCTACCGCGCAGTCCGCCGCCGTGTAAACGGTCGTGCTTGCCAGCCTGCTGCGCCCGCGCTATAAGCAATCCATAGCGTGGGTGGTCGTCATCAAGACCGCCGCCCCGCTAGGATCCCCGCAAGGGATCTCCGGTCGCGTTCACGCCGTGGGTCATTGCCCAGGCGCCCGCCCGCGCGAGCGTTCTCTGATGGACAAATATTTCGTCCATCGGTTCCCGCTGCCCAACGTTCCCCACAGGAGGTGTGCGATGGACTTCTATCCCCGCGACAGTGCGAGAACCCTCGCGAACGCGACGAGGTCCTCTACGGCTCTCGGTCACGTGACCATGTTGACCGCGACGACCTCGTTCGCCATGAGAATGTTCGCGATTACGACCCTCGTGATCCTTTCGTGCGAAACGTTGATCTGCCGGTGCGAGCGGCGCGAACTGGTTCAGGACACGCGTGAGCGGCTGTATGAACTGAACGGCGACGACAGCCCGTACACTTCGCGACAATCAGGAAGTTCCGGGTGGTTGCCGAAGGCGACCTTGAGGGCTTCCGCGACGCGGAGAACAGCCTCGAACATCTCCGCGAAGAAGGCCTGATCAGGTCTGTCTCAGTGGGCCACGATCAAGAGGCTCTTGTGCTGACTGATGAGAACAGGACATCCTGACTCGCATCGGCGCGAGACTGAGGGCGACTATGGCCAAGAAGTTCGTGCCAGATATCGCGCCCGTGAATTGCAGCATGACTCGCAATTGTTCCACGCCTATCTTGAAGTCGAGGCGGGGCTCCGCGAGAAGGGTGGGCGGGTCGAACGGGTCGTGTTGGAAGTGGACCTGAAGCGCGGGTCTCAGGAGTTCCTCCAACAACACAACAGGGGTCGCAAGGACAGCGATGGGCGGCCGGATCGCGAACAGCACGAGATCGCCGATTGGGCTCGCCGACGCGAGCTGCCGTACCTCGACGACCAGGTCCACTTCCCTGACTTTCGCATCGAATACGAGCTCGACGGCCTCGACCGGCACGACGTCGAGGTGATCACGAACGCTCCCGAGGTGGGCACGCGGCCTCGCGTGCGCGGAGCGGGATTCACCTGTGTGGCTCTAAGGGGCGAGGCGGCCCCCCGCGCCCGTATCACATCCGCGCGATTGGGAGTGGTGATGACCAACATGCGCGACAGTGTCACCGCCCCCGATGTCGAGGCCATCGAAGCGTTCGGATTTACCGAGCGCCAGGCGCGGTTCCTCGTGACCGTGATGGTCTATTCCGGCGCCTTCCTGGAGCGCCAGGTCCTGCGCCTTCGCGGCATGGCACATGGGCAGAAGACGCACGACTTCATCATCATTTGATGGACAAAGTGCGTGACCGTGATCACCCCTGGCGCGCTTCGTCAGTGGCCGGCTGTTTCATGTGCACTTCAAGCCGCTCTACGACGCGATCGGCGAGGTGAACAACCGTAACCGACGACCGGCGACACTGGGCCGGATGGTCGAACAGATTGATGCTGCTCGACGCGGTGCTAGCGAATAGGTGCCACACCTGGCTCGGCACCGGCGCGGCGGAGTACGTTATTCAGTTCGCTGATCGACAGGCCGTTGGGTAGTACGTGAACTGCCTCACCTCACATTTGGCGAGGGGCGCACAAAGACGATCCGGTATTTCCCAGACAAGTTTCCGATCGGTCTGGAGCGGGACTGTGGTTCGCCACGTGTTTCTCTATCTCGTCACCAAGAGGTTCCCGCCGCGTTTCGGATGTTCTTGTTTGTCACTCGCGCGTCCTGTCGATCGCACGCTGCTGGACAATTCGGCTCGTCGTCCCGCGTCGCTTTTGCAACGCGAAGGCGCTCTATCGCTATGCCCTCCGCGACGAATGCTCGATACCGTCGCGCAGGCAGAAGAACTCGATGCGTTGTTCGGCATCGCGCAGCGACAGACGGCATGGAAGAACCTAGATACTTCGACCTCGCCGAGGCCTCACGGCGGTTCGCGTCGAGCCGCTTTCGGCTCGGTATGGCGGAATCGACCCTGCGAGGGCCATCATGGAGTATCTCATCGAGCCTCCGCGACCAATTGGAGCGCGGCGAGGGCGGATCGAATTCATGGAGTTGCCGCATCAAGTACTTGCGTCTCACCTCGCTCGTCGGTGTCGCATAAATCACTGATTAGGCTAACACTGGGGGACAAGTGAATGGCCCCTCCGGTTGTCCCCCTACGCGGCAGACCCACACGCTTTCTCGCCGCAGCATCGCCTGCGCGGCGGCCACACGTGAAGAGCGCTAACTTGCATCGCACGCAGGAGTTTGTATCCGCCGCCTGGCATCTTGGGGCGGCGCATTGTGCCGCCCCTGTTAGCGCTTGCTATCGGGATAGGAGAGCAAGCCGGAACGTGAACGACCCGGTGCCACGCGCCGAGGGTGGCCCCAGCGCCTGATGGCGGGGTCGTTCACGTTCCGGCTTGCGTGTCGCTTATTGGCCGGCAAGCGCGGGAAGCAGTGGGCTGACGAATGGCCGCAGTTGGCTGCCGAGCATCACGCGATCGATTCTCGAACTGTGCTCGGCGCCGTCAATGCTCTTGGCTGCCGCTTCGACCCTGCGTCCCGCAGGGCCTTCGGGCATTGACGGCGCTCTGCGCGCAGTTCGATTTGGGCTCTTACGTAATGCTCGACATTGAACTGTCCGCAATCGGATTGTTCAGTTTGACGCGGGTCAACAGGTGGGAATATTTTGAGGTTATCTTCGCGGTATCGCCAGATACCGGCTCCAGAACGCGTTCAACGCATTTGGAGCAGACATCCGATCGTCGCCCGATACCGCACGATCGCTGATCAGCTTCAGACAATTAGTTAGACCATTCGGTGGTCCGAGGTTTCAGTGACCACCGACCGCACGGCATATCGCTCGTGCGGTTCGCGCAGGCTTTCAAGCCGCGCCCGCGCCACTAGTCGAGTGACGGCCGCAAGCCGGTACACGTTGCGCGGGAATTCCTCACCAACATCTGGTCTCTGATCGGGCGCGCATGCGCGCCGGAGAATGTCCATGACCACTTGGATGCGTGGCCAACAACCTGTGTTGCTCACGGTCGACGAAGCGGCCGAGCTGCTACGCACTACGAAGCGCGCCATCTACGCCATGATCGAGCGCCGGCAGCTGCCGGGCATCGTCCGCATCGGTCGGCGCGTGCTGTTCCGCGCCGCTGATTTGCTAGACTGGCTCAATCAGAAGTCGGCGCCATCGCACAGGAGTAACAGCGATGAGCGTGACAATCAGACCGTACGTAAACGGAGGGTGGGAGGTCGACATTCGCGTCGAGCTTCCGGACGGAACAGACATTCGCGAGCGAAAAAAAGCCCCGTCTCTAAGTAAGACAGCGGCATTACGTTGGGCCGAAGCACGCGAGCGAGTGTTGCTGGTCGAGGGCAAACCGAAGCCAGTCAAAAGAGAGGAGGTGCAAGAGACACCCACGCTGCGGGAATTCGCACCGCGTTTCATCGACGGGTACGCGAAGGCGAACCGGTTGAAACCGAGCGGAGTTGCCGGGAAGAAATCGATCCTGTCAGTGCACTTGATCCCGCTGCTCGGCGACAAGCGCCTGGATGCGATCCAGACGGAAGATGTTCAGCATCTGAAGTCGGCACTCGGTGAACGTGCTGCAAA
Source organism: uncultured cyanobacterium (assembly GCA_963833135.1). Taxonomy (GTDB): domain Bacteria; phylum Acidobacteriota; class Vicinamibacteria; order Vicinamibacterales; family UBA2999; genus 12-FULL-67-14b. The sequence continues at coordinate 4,702 of CAWHWW010000001.1, forward strand.
GACCGTGAACAACGTGCTGACGGCGCTGAGCGTAATCCTGCGAACGGCCGTTGAATGGGGCGTTATCGAACGCGTTCCTTGCGTGATCAAGCTGCTGAAGACGACGAAGAACGCAGCCAGCTTCCATGACTTCGAGGAGTATCGAACGACTCGTCGATGCGTCCCGCAGTGATTTGCAGAACTACCTGGTCGTCCTGTTGGGCGGCGAGGCGGGTCTGCGATGCGGCGAGATCATGGCGCTGGAGTGGACAGACGTTGACCTGAACAAACGGCAACTCTGTGTCGCGCGATCGGACTGGAAGGGGCACGTCACGGCGCCGAAAGGTGGGCGGCTCAGGTATGTGCCGCTGACCAAGCGGCTGACAGAAGCATTGAAGGAAGCGCGTCACCTACGCGGTCCTCGGGTGCTCTGCGAAACCAACGGTCAGCCACTGACGCAGAAAGTGGTCCAGGTGATGATGCGGCGGGCCGCCAGGCGGGCGAACGTGAAGCCCGGCGTGCACATCCTGCGACACACGTTCTGTTCGCACCTCGCGATGCGCGGCGCGCCGGCACGAGCGATTCAGGAACTCGCGGGACATCAGGACCTGGCGACGACGCAGCGCTACATGCACCTGAGTCCGGCAGCACTCGACGCAGCGATTCGGCTGCTCGAAACGGGGGCCGACAGTCCCGTGGAGAGATATTTGGAGACGGCGGGAAAAACGAGCTGAAATCTGCTCGATTTCCTGAGGAAAAGTGGTGGAGGCGGCGGGAGTTGAACCCGCGTCCGAGAACACGTCGTCGCAGTCCACTACGTGCGTGTCTCCATTCTCGTGTCGCAGCCGGTTAGAAACGGAGCCAAGTGCCCCGGCCGCCATCCCCGATATGTCTCATGGCCACGCCTCAAGGCGGAACGTGGCCACCAGCCTACTGAATGACGATCAATCCCGAGCCGTAGGCACTCTCAAGTTGATCGCTCACCGGTTATTAAGCGGCGAGAGCGTAGTCTGCGTTCGCAGTTACGTTGTTTTTCCACGGGATTTACGAGGTGCATGGGCCTCGGCACGCGTTCCGCGATCCCGCACCCCCGTCGAAGCCAAATCGCCCCCGTGAGTGAGTCGCCTGTCCCGCCATAGCGGCAAAGCCGCGACGGCGGACTAACTACCCTTCCAGTCTACTCCCTTTGATGCCGGAGCCGCCTCCGGTGTCACCGTTAAGCCTAGCGGCTGAAGCCGTGGTCGCGCGCAAAGACGATGGCCTGTGCACGGGACCAGACGCCAAGCTTGTCGAAGACGCTTGAGGCGTGATTGCGGACCGTCTTGTCGCTGATTTGAAGCTCGGCCGCGATATCGGCGTTGCTCAAGCCGTCGGCTATCAGTTTGAGTACCTCGCGCTCTCGAGCGGACAACGCCGCGAAGACCGAATCACCGGCCGGTCTGTTTCAGGAACGACAGCACGGCCTCCTTGAACCGCTGCCAGGCCGGTTCGTGGTCGAGCAGGATGTGATTGGGCGAGTCGAGCTCGACGAACTCGGCGCCGGGGATGCTGCTCGCGAGCAGCCTTCCTTCTTCGATGGGCACCACTTCGTCCCGGCGCGCGTGCAGCACCAGGGTCGGCGCGCGCACGGCGCCGAGCGAGGCGGCGATGTCGATCTGCGCGCGCGCCTCGAGAAGGCGCGCGGCAATGTCGCCGGTTGTGGCCTTGAGACAGAGATCGTTGAACCAGTCGAGCTGCTCGTGGGTGCCGCCCGGGAAGAACCGCGAGGTGAAGACCTGTCTGAACGTCGGATTGTCGGCGCCCCAGGCCACGCGCGCCAGCTCGATCATGGCTTGATACTTGACTTCTCCATCCGGCGTCCCTCGCTTGAGCGCCCCATGCGAGTAGCCGCCATAGAAGATCAACCCCGCGACGCGCTCCGGGTGGCGCAGCGCGTACTGAATGCAGGTCGCCGCGCCCTGGGAAATACCGAGCAGCGTCACCGGCCCTTCCGGCTGAGCGGCGTCGATGATCGAACTGAGATCGTCGGCCCATTGATCCAGCGATAGCTCGCCGGCGTGCCAGGCGCTCATGCCGCAGCCGCGCTCGTCGTAGCGCACGAAGCGGCAATTGGCCGAAAAGAACTGGAGCCAGTGTTTCCAGACCGGGCTCTGCCACTCGTATTCGAGATGCGTGAGCCAGTTGGCGGCCTTGACGAGGATGGGACCCGCGCCCGCTTCCGCCCACGCCAGGCGCGTGCCATCAAATGCGGTGACGTAACGGACGTGCTGGTGAAGCCGCGAGGCATCAGTCATAGGCCGAGCGGGACATTTGTCTCATATCAGGGCGCCCGATTTCGAGCTCGGCAGGACAATCCGCCGATAGCGCCCGAATCGCCGGCGGCGCATCCTCGCTGGAACAAGAGGAGGTTTCCAGTGAGCAACGAAGTCACTCGTCGCGCGTTCCTCGGGGCTGCCGCGGCCGGCGCGGTGGCCACGGCTTTCGAGTCGCCTCTTGGCGCCGTGACCCGGTCAGACCAGGCGGCCACGGCCGCGTGGATGTTGAACGCGACCATCATCGAAGCGTGCAGCTGCAGCATGTTCTGCCCGTGCTATTTCTCCACGATCCCGAGCGGTCATGCGCACGCGGGGATGGCGGAGCACTATTGCCGCTTCAACATGGGCTATCGCGTCAACCAGGGGCGCTTCGACAGCGTCGCCCTGGACGGCCTCAAGTTCTGGATCGCGGGCGACCTCGGCGCCGACTTCTCGAAGGGCGGCGAGTGGGCGGAAATCACGTTCGAGCCGTCCGCGACGAAGCAGCAGCGCGAGGCGATCACGACCATCGTGCCGAAGGTCTACCCGGTCAATTGGAAGGCATTCAGCATCGGACAGGATGCGGCGATCGACTGGACCGCGACGAAAGATCGCGCCGAGGCGCGCCTGGATGCCGGCAAGGCGGGCATCGTGACGCTCGCGCGGAATCCCGGTATGACCGGCGATCCGACGATCATCACCAACCTGCGCTACTTCGGCGCGCCGCGAAACACCGGCTTCCACTTGATGCCGAACGAGATCGAAGCCTACCGGCGGGGACCGAAGCCGTTCGAATACAAGGGCTCGACCGGCTTCATGATCACCTACGACGTCACGTCCAGGGACGCCACGTCGTAAGCGCAGGCCGCGAGGCGGCCAACGGCGTCTATGATCCCGAGATGATCATGCTGCTGCTCGGTCTACTCGGGATCACGTCCTTTCAACCGGCCGCTGCGGACATGCCGGGTACATGGGAAGCGGACTATCGCGGCACGACGTTCGTCCGGCTCGAGTTGAAGGCCGTCAACAACACGCTGGCCGGTCAATCGGCACCGGCAATGTTCGGGTCGACGACGATGGGAAGGTGATCGAGGTCACGGCGGTGCCGATGACGCTGACACCGCTTTACCAGGTCGTCGTCAAAGGCGCGTCACTGACGTTCATGCGGCCGGAAGGCACCGACGCCGAGCGCTTCCGATTGACCGTGCTCGGCGCCGATCAGGCTGACCTGCTCTTCCTTCCGTCAGAGGAGCTCCTGGAGGAACTGAAAGAAGCCGGCATCGCCGTGCCAAAACCGATTCGGCTTCACAGGACCCGATAGCAATCGCGTTACTTGGGCTATCTGTAGACGCCGACAGCTGCGACGACACGCGTGATTGGCGGCCGGGTATACTCCGCCGATGCGCACACTCCTCCTCGTGATGGCCACGTTCGCCACGGTCTCGGCGCAGACCTCCGGCGGCGTCAACCCGCGCCCCTATTTCACCGAACCGGCGATTGCCCCCGATCGAAGCGAGATTGCTTTCGTTTCGGGCGGCGACATTTGGGCCGTGCAGTCGCAGGGCGGCGAAGCGAGGCTGCTCGTGTCGCATCCAGGTAACGAGTCGCGGCCCGCATACTCGCCGGATGGCAGCAGACTCGCGTTCACATCCAACCGCACCGGCGGCGGCGACATATACATACTCAACTTCGCCAGCAACGACGTCGCGCGATTGACGTTCGATGACGGCAACGAGCAGCTGGATGGATGGTCACGCGATGGACGGTGGATTTATTTCTCATCGACCAGCCGAGACATCGCGGGAATGAACGACGTGTTCCGCGTCAGCGCTGATGGCGGCACGCCGATGGAAGTGGCCGCCGATCGCTACACGAACGAGTACTTCTCGACCGAATCGCCCGACGGCACCGCACTGGCGATCACCGCGCGCGCCACGGCGTCGGGCCAGTGGTGGCGCAACGGGCGCAGTCACCTGGACGAGGCTGAAGTCTGGATCGCGCGTCCGGGCGGTTCGACTCCCGCCTACGAAGCGGTGACGACGGGTGGCGCGAAGGAGATGTGGCCGATGTGGAGTGCCGACGGCAGGTCGCTGTTCTACGTGTCGGACAAGGGCGGCGCGCAGAATCTGTGGGTGAAGGCCGTTACTGGCAATGCCGCGCCGCGGCAGGTGACCACCTTCAAACAGGGACGCGTGCTGTGGCCGTCGATGTCGAAGGACGGCCGGCTGATCGCATTCGAACACGACTTCGAGATCTGGACCGTCGATACGACGACAAGTGCCGCGGCGCGCGTGCAGGTGTCGCGGCGTGGCGCGCCGGTTTCCATCGGCATCGAGCACCTGACGCTGACAGATGGATTCACCGAGCTTGCGCTGTCTCCGGATGGCAGGAAGATCGCCTTTGTCGGCCGCGGCGAGATCTTTGCCGCCTCTGCGAAGGACGGCGGCGACGCCACCCGGCTGACGCGCACACCGGAGAGCGAGGCCTATCCGGCGTGGTCTCCCGACAGCCGTAAGCTGGTCTACTCGTCCGCGCGCGCCGGCATGACGCATCTGTTCCTCTACGACTTTGCGACCAATACCGAATCGCAATTGACGAGCGGCAACGACGCGGATCATTCAGCAACGTTCTCGCCCGACGGAAAGCAGCTCGCGTACGTGCGCGGCGATTCGGAGCTGCGCTCGATCGAGGTGGCGACGAAGACGGACCGGACGATTGCGCGAGGACTCTTCGATCGGCCGCCGTTTGCCGGCGAGCCGCCGTTTGCGTGGTCTTCCGATGGCCAGTGGCTGGCGTACCTCTCGACCGGTCCCAACGCGTTCACGAACGTCATGATCGCCGCGGCCGCGGGCGGCGGCGCTCCGCGACAGGCCAGCTTTGTCGCGAACTCCTTCGCGAACACGATTTCGTGGGCGCCCAACGGCAAGGCGATCTACTTCGACACCGGCCAGCGCACTGAAGCGCGGCAGATTGCGCGCATCGACCTGCTGCCGCGCACGCCGCAGTTTCGTGAGGATCAATTCCGCGACCTCTTCCGCGAGGAACCGTTGAAGCCCGCCGCCCCTGCGGCGCCAAAGCCCGCGACAGCGGCGGATGGGCCCGCTGCTCCATCCGTGCCTTCCGCTCCGGTCCAGATCTCCTTCGACGACATCCGCGGCCGCTTGTCGCTGCTGCCGACCGGCGTGGACACGACGTTCCAACGGGTCAGTCCTGACGGCAAGACGCTGCTGCTCGTCAGCCGGGCCGCGGGGCAACAGAATCTCTACACCTTCTCGATCGACGAGCTCTCGACCGAGCCGGCAGTCGCGCGTCAGTTGACCTCCACGCCCGGCGGAAAAGGCGACGTCAGCTTCACCCCGGACGGCAAGGAGGTGTTCTTCCTCGAACAGGGGCGAATCAGCGTCATCACGCTGGACAACCGGCAGTCGCGACGTCTCGCCGTTTCCGCCGAGCTCGACATCGACTTCAATCGCGAAAAGGCGGCCATCTTCCAGCAGGCATGGTCGTACCTGCACGACAACTTCTTCGATCCGAAGTTCAACGGCATCGACTGGAATGCCGTGCGAACCGAATACGCGCCCTTGATCGCCGGCGCCGCCACGCGCGACGAGATGCGCCGGCTCTTGAACCTGATGGTCGGCGAGTTGAACGCGTCGCATTCGGGCGTCAACGGGCCGCCCGCCGGCGCGCCGGTCACGGGCAAGCTCGGGTTGCGTTTCGATCGCGCCACGTATGAACAGAGCGGACGCTTCAAGATCACGGATGTGATTCCGCTGACGCCGGCGGCGGTGGCCGGCATCAGCGTGGGCGAGTACCTGCTCGCAGTTGACGGCACTCCGCTCGCCGCCCGTGTCAATCTCGATCAGCTGCTCAATCACACGATCAACCGCCGCATCGAGCTGAGCGTGGCGGCGGACGAGGCCGGCGCGAATCGCCGCACGGTTGCGGTGCGGCCTTCGAACCAGGCGACGGAGAAGAACCTTCTGTATCGGCAATGGGTGGAGCGTAACCGCGCCTATGTGGCGAAGGCCAGCCAGGGCCGCCTCGGCTACGTGCACATGTTCGACATGTCGGATGTCGCGCTGAATCAGCTGTACATCGATCTCGATGCCGAGAACCACTCGCGCGAAGGCGTCGTCATCGATGTTCGCAACAACAATGGCGGCTTCGTCAACATGTACGCGCTCGACGTGTTCACGCGTCGAAACTACCTGACGATGACGCAGCGCGGCGGCGTGTCGGCGCCCGGACGCAGCCTGCTCGGACAGCGCGCGCTCGGCTCGCCGACGATCCTGGTGACCAATCAACATTCGCTGTCGGACGCCGAGGATTTTACGGAAGGCTATCGCGCACTGAAGCTGGGCAAAGTGGTGGGCGAGCCGACTGCGGGCTGGATCGTCTACACGTCGAACATGCCGCTGCTCGACGGCAGCGTCGTGCGGCTGCCGAGCACGCGCGTGGACGACGCGTCGGGAAAGATGATGGAGCAAGCTCCGCGGCAGGTGGATATTCCGGTCAAGCGGCCGGTCGGCGAGTCGTATACGGGTCGCGACTCGCAGCTCGACACGGCGGTTCGGGAGTTGTTGGCTCAGCTCACCCGGCCGCGAGCGACGCAATAGCAGTGCTCAAGAACCCGGTGGGGCTTCGACGGTAAAGAACGCCTGCATGCCCATCCGAAGGTGCGACGACACGTGGCAGTGGAAGAACCACTTGCCCGGATTGTCAGGCACCATGTCCGCCACGAACATACCCATCGGCAGGAGCATGCCGACGTCCGTCCTCATGTGATTCGTGACGACGACGTTGCCGTGCCAGTGCGGCGCGTGGAATTCGAAGTTGGTCGAGCCCATCACGTACCATCGAACTCGCTCGCCGACCTTCATGGTCAGCCCGGGCGTGTGGCCGTAGGAATAGCCGTTGATCGTCTCCTTGAAGTACGCGCCGAAGGGCGGCTCGATGGCGTTCGGTGGCGGCGGGGCCGCAGTCGGCGAGGGCGGCGCCGACGTCACGACGATCATGTCGCCAAAAGGACCTCTCCTTACCATCACGCCTTTGGGGTCCTTGGTGTAGGTCTGGATGTTCTGTTCGATGTACCAGCTGTGGTTCTCATCCACCTCGATGAAGCCGGCCACCAGCTCGCGATCGACGTCGGTCGGCGCCCCGTCAGGACGCGCCATGCCCTGGCGCGTGACGATCATCGGGCCTATCAGGCCGCTGGCCACGTCGCGAATCTCGTTGTCGTGCGAGTGGTACATCCAGAAGGCGGAGCTGCCTTCGTGCTCGCTGGGACCGGCCCGCTCCGGCACCTCCCACGTGTAGATGTGCGTCCCGCCGGTTGGCACCCCGTCGTCAGCCTTGTCAGCCCCGGTGGAGCCGTCGTTGTAATTCGCGCCTTCGGAGTCCTTGTCGTAGAACACGCCATGCGGATGCATCGTCGCGCGGAAGGCCGCATTGTTGCGGAAGTGGATCTTGATCGTGTCGCCGACCTCCGCTCGCACGAGCGGCCCAAGGAACCCGAGATGCTCCCACTCCGCCGGCCTCGGCTTCAGCGTCGTGAACGTGCTGTCGGTGTATTCGCGGTAAAGCGCCTTCAGGGCCTTGCGGCCCATGACGTGAGGGCCGGCCTCCATCCACGGCCGTTCATCGTCGTTGAAGGGGCGGCCCTCGGCGAGATTGGTGCCGGTCGGGGCGTAATCCCACACCACCTCGTCGGCGGCGACGTAGTACGTCCGCGTGGTGCCTTTGACCGGGTTTGCGCCAGTTGCAGGCCGTGCGCAAGCACCCAGCGCCAGCGAGCACACGATGACGGCGATGATTCGAAGATCGAGCGAGATGGGGGAGCTTGGCAAGATGGCCCGATGCTAGCTCATCTGCAATAGCGCCGCTCACATTTTTCAAAATTGACGGCTGTTGCGTTAATACACATAAAACATTAAAATATACACATTGTGCGGACCAACATCGACATCGACGATCAGTTGATGGAAGAGGCCTTGCGGCGTTCGGGCGCACGGACCAAACGCGCTGCCGTCGAAGAAGGATTGCGGCTGTTGATCCAGACGCGGCGCCAGTCCGGCCTTCGGAAGTTGCGCGGCAAGGTGAAGTGGGAAGGCGATCTCGACGCGATGCGAACCGGCCGATCCGCAGAGTGATCGGTGGTCATCGTTGACACCAGTGTGATCGTCGATTTCATCAACGGTGTGACGAATCCGGAAACCGACTGGCTCGATCTGCGACTGGATCAGCAGCGATTTGGACTGACGACGTTAATCCTGACCGAGGTGCTGCAGGGATTTCGTGACGACCGCGAGGCTGCGCTCGTGCACTCGGAACTGGCGGCGTTCGAGATTTTCGAATTGCACGACGTGGGTCTTGCGGTCAGTGCCGCCAGGCACTACCGGGCCCTTCGCGGTAGCGGTCATACTGTCCGGAAGACCGTCGACCTCATGATCGCAACCTACTGCATCCAGAATCATCATTCGTTGCTGCACCGTGACCGCGACTTCGATGCGTTCGAGCAGCTGCGCGGGCTCATGGTCGTCCATCCCTAGCGCCCCGGACTACTTCGTTGCCGTCGCGCCCTTCTTCGTCACCAGCTTCTGCACGCGCCAGTTAATCAGCTCGCCAACCCAGATCTCGTTCTCGGACGGACACGCAATCGCGTGGATCCAGCCGAACTCACCCAGATTGCGGCCGGGCTGTCCATAGACGCCGAGGAGCTTGCCCTCGAGCGAGACCTTGTAGATGCGGCTGGGATAGAGATCGCCCACAAACAGCACCGGGTTTGGACCCGGCGTCATGCACAGCGCATCGGGCGCGCCGGGCGCGAGCGAGCCGGTCTTTGCGTTCGGCGCCTCCGCGCCGTAGACAATCTTGCCGCGCCTGGTGTCGACGGGCACATCGATGGTGAACTCGCGGAGGTACTTGCCGGAGTTGTCGAGGACCTGGATGCGGCGGTTGCCGCGATCGGCGACGTAGATCTCATCCTTCGGCCCCACCGCGATGCCGTGCGGCGTGTCGAACTGCCCTGGCCCGTTGCCGAGCGAGCCCCAGCTCGCCACCCACTCGCCCTTGGCATTCACCTTGGCCACTCGTGAGTTGATGTAGCCGTCGCTGAAGTAGGAATTACCCTGCGAGTCCCACGCCACGTCGGTCGGCTGGTTGAAGACGTTGTCGCGATGCACGGGCAGCGGATTGCGCGGGTTGTTGTTCTGCGGGCGCGTAATCGCGACGCCGGCCCGTTCCAGGATGCCGCTCAGCTGCGACGCGTAGTCGGGCGGCACATCCAGATGGGACGATTCGCCCTTGCGGCCGAACACCCACACGACCCGGCCCTGCGGATTCATCTTCAGGATCACGTTCGAGCCCTTGTCGACGATCCAGATGTTGTCCTGCTTGTCGACGCGGACGGCGTGCGCGTAGGACCACGCGAAATTGTTCTTGCCGATCTCGCGGATGAACTTGCCCTTCGGATCGAATTCGAGCAGCTGCGCGGCGGTGGCCATGTAGGCCGGCCCGGTCGAGTTACCGCGCGAGAACACGAAGATGTTGCCCTTCGAATTGACGGCGACACCGGCGATCTCGCCGAAGTGAATGTCGGGCGGCAGCGTCAGCGGATCGGGGACCGATTCAAACGGCAGCTCCGGAACCGTGGCGGCAGGTGTTTGGGTGGCAACCGGGACGATGGCCCAGGCCAGGAACGAGACGGCAATAAAGAGCATGCGCTTCATGGCGCACATTCTGCCCCAGATTCGTGCTCGCAGTAACCAGCCCTTCGCGAAAGCGGACGAACTCCCTTCAGGGAATCGGGGTCGGGAGATCGCTTGTCCGCGCTAGAATCCAAGTTCACGATGGATCCCACGCCGGCGGCGAACCGGGCGGCGCGCGGCGAACGACTCGAGTCGTGGAAGGAAATTGCCGCATACCTCAAGCGCGACATCCGCACCGTGCAGCGGTGGGAGAAACAGGAAGCGCTGCCGGTGTATCGCCACCTTCATGACGAGCGAGGCACCGCCTACGCGTACGCCGGCGAAATCGACGAATGGCTCCAGCAGCGCAGCCACCGCGAGGTGGATGCCGCCGCTACGGCAGACGTCACACGCCCGGAGATCGTCGTGGGATCGACGCGCGCATTGGCGCGGCGTCCGTCGCGAACAACAGTCCTGAATCGCATTTTCGATCGTCGTTGCGGGCATCGTTGGCATCTGGGCCCTGTCGCGCCCGCACCCAGACCGCACTCCGCTTTCCAGCCTGTCGCTTGTTTTCCCGCCGTCCGAAGGGGTTCGGGACTGGGGACCCGACACCGCCCTCTCGCCAGACGGGTCGACGCTGGTCTATATCGCCGGAAACGCCTCGCTCCACATCAGGCGCATCGAGCAATTCGCGGCGCGGGTGGTGCCCGACACCACAGGCTCGTGGGGACCGTTCTTTTCGCCAGACGGCCGCTGGATCGGGTTCAATCGCAACGGCCAATTGATGAAAGTGCCGGTTGACGGTGGCACGCCAATGTCGCTCGGCGCGACCGCGCCGTTCATTGGCGGTGCGGATTGGGGCGCGGATGACCGCATCGTGTATGCGTCGATCACACCGGGCGGCAGCCATGGCCTCTACCAGGTCGCCGCAAGCGGCGGAGCACCACAGTTGATCACGGCGCTCGAAGATGGCAATGCCGACAATGCCTATCTCCTGACGCCGCAGTGGCTGGCAAACGGGAAGGTCATTCTGTGCACGCTGGCCCGCACTGTCACGTCGGGGGCGCGGTTCCAGGTGATTGCCGTCACGCCATCAACCGGCGAACGCCGCGTCCTCGTCGACGATGCGAGACACGCGATGTACATCGGCGATGGCGTGTTGGTGTTCTGGCAAGACGCTGCGCTCGTCGCGACGCGGTTTGACCCCGATCGCGCGCAAGTGATCGGGTCACCGGTGCCCGCGTGGGACGAGGTCCGGGAACGCGTCCGCGTCCGATCCTGGACCTCCGCCGCGGGCACGCTCGTCTACTGGCCGGACGCGCGCGTGGCCCATCGCCTCGTGTGGGTCGATCGCTCTGGAAAGCAGGAGGCGCTGCCGCTGCCTCCTGCGATGTACCACGCGCCGCGAGTGTCCCCGGACGGACAGAGCATTGCGTATGCGATTGGCCATGATCTCGTCAGCGATGTCTGGAAGCACGATCTCGTAACCGGCGCGACGGTGCGCCTCACCTCGGACGGCCGCAGCGCTGTCCCGCTGTGGACTCCGGATGGACAGCGATTGATTGTGTCCCGGCGTCGGGCCAGCGGCCGCGACCTGGCTGAACTCACCGTCCGCGGCACGTCGGAGCCCGAACCGATCGCCTTGCCCGCGAGTTTCCTGCCAGGCGCAAGCAAGCTACCGGTCGGATGGGCAGATGGCGGCCGCACGCTGCTTTTGCGGGTCTTCCAGATGGAGAACCAACCGCTTATCTGGGCAGTTACGCCGGACGGGACAGCTCAGCCGCGCGCTGTCGCTCCCTCGGCGAAGTATGCGGACATCTCCGGTGACGGCCGCTGGATCGCGTACAGCGCAGTGGAGTCCATCAAGGCCCCCAGCCAGGTGTTTGTCACGCCGTATCCACACGGACGGCCGGAATGGAAGGTCTCGACAGCCGGCGGTATGCTGCCGGTGTGGGCGAAGAACGGACGAGAACTGTTCTATCGATCTGGCAGCCGCATCATGACGGTGCCCGTCACGCTCGGCGAGACCTTTACGTCAGGGACGCCTGAAGCGCTTTTTGAAGCGCCGTATTACGAAGTTGATCCGGGGTCGCCGAACTACGACGTCGCACCGGACGGTCAGCGGTTCATCATGGTGTTTCCAGCCGATACCGGAGGGCCTCCCCGCCTGAACGTCGTGCAGGGCTGGAAAGAAGAGATCCTGCGGCGACTCCGCGACGCTCGCTGACCCGGCTCAACCGCGCCACCCGACATTTCACGATCTCGCGTCATATCAGGCGACATTTGCGTGCCTGCCGCGTGACGCCGCTTGAGACCTGTTAACGGGGCCCGCACCGTGCGGGCATGTCCTGCCAGTCTCCGCGAATTTCCCCGGCGTTCGCGGCCGGCCTGGCGCTGGTTGCCGTGTGGGCGCAGCATGTCGGACTCGAGGGCCGCGCCACGGCGCCAGGACGTCGTGTTGACGAAGGATCCCGTGGTGGCACGCCTCCACGAACATCTGAGCGACCATCTGCGGCCGCTGGTGCTGGTCGTCGATTCGAGCCGGTTTTCGCCAAGTGTCTGGACGCGAGTCAAGGACCTCGTCGCCTTTCGACTCCATCGTCCGCAGGCAGATGGCAGCACGCGCGCAGATGCGGCGACATATCTGGTGCGCAACTCGCCCTTGTACCTCAAGGCCGCTGCCATCGTGCGAAGTCGTACTGCGAACCGCGACTATGTATGGTGTCTGCTCGCCGCGGTAATCGCGCACGAAGCGGCACACACGGCGCCCCTGACCGAGCGCGAAGCACTGACGGCAGAGGCGGCGCAGTTACGCCGTTGCCTGTTTGGCGGCCATCTCTTTTCCGGCGATGGATGGAACCCCGTGGAATACCTGGGAAAGGTGGAGGCGAAGCTGCGAAGCCCCCGCGAGCACTACTGATTGGGCCTCTAGAGGTCGGCCGAATGTTGCTGGAGGTATGTGGCGATCGCAGGCTGATTGCAGTACTTCGCCCAGCCAAGCGGCGTGGCCTGATAGATCGTGTCCCTGATGTCGAGGCGCGCGCCGCGATCGACGAGCAGCTTCACGACATCAAGGTGCCCCGCCGCAATCGCCTGGTGGATCGGCGGTGTGTGGGCGTGCGTGCCCGGCGGATTGAACCGGTTCGGATCCTCGCCCGCATCGAGCAGCACGCCAACGACCTCGGCGTGGCCGGACTGCGCGGCCAATGCAAGGGCGCGGTGGCGATCGTTCGCGTCCGCGCGCGGCAGCATCCTCTTCACATCGTCGAGGCGCCCCAGTCCCGCCGCCGCAGCGAGGGACTCGATCGGCGCTCCACGCCGCACCAGCACCTGGGCCGCGTCATGCTTGCCGAACACCAGCGCGGTTTCAATCGGCGAGGTCCAGTTGCCCTCACCCGTCGGCGCAAGCGAGGCGCCGTGATCGATCAGCGTTTCGACCAGCGGCACCTGCACGCCGGCATCTGCGGGCGGCGAGCTCGAGACGAGAAGCGCGAGCGTCGTGCACTGACCACCGTACGCCCAGGACAAGGCGTTCGGATCGGCGCCGGCCTCGAGCAGGATGTTCGCAACTTCGGCCGCGTTCTTCGGCGACCGCTGGCGATGTCCTTCGACGCCGTTCGCGGCGAGGTAATGCAGCAACGTCGAGCGGTGCATCGGCGGATCGAAGTTGTTGACCCGCGTCGATCGCGCACGGACGAGCTCGGGGTCCTCGGCAAGCAACCGCTTCAGCGTGGCAATGTCGCCATCGATCACGGCCTCGATGGCGCGCTCGAATCGCAGTGCTGGACCGGGCTGCTGGATCGAGGCCACGTATTCCTCGAGCCGCCGCCAGTCCTGGAAGTCGTACCAACGCGCGAGCGCGAGACGTGCGTCCTCCCGATCGATCGGCGTGGCCCGGACCTCCGCGTCGGTCAGGTCTCGCTCGAGCCAGGGAATCTTGTCGTCGAGGAACCTGGGATGACGGTTCCTGAGCAGGCGAATCGCGTTCTCATCGCGGGAGTGCCATCCCGCCAGCAGCGCGTCAGCCTGCGCGATGTATCCCGACAGAGGCGCGTCGAATACGAGAGGCTTCAAGTCCACGCTTACGGCACGATAATAGTGTCTCTGCGTGATGCGCACACTCCAGGATCTGAGACGCTTCGCCGTCAGCCGCAGCCTGTTTCCGCCGACCACGCTCGAAAACGCGCTCGTTCGGTTCGGCTTCGTCCAGGCCGATCCCATCAGATCGCCCGCCCGCGCGCAGGACCTGACCCTGCGGCCGCGCGTCGAGGGCTACCGTGCCGGCGACCTCGAGGCCCGCTACGATTCGCTGCCGATCGAAGAGGACTTCTTCATCAACTACGGCTTCGTGACCAGGCGCGTGCAGGCGCTGATGCATCCGCGCTCGTCAGTCTCGCCGACTGCCGCCAACAAGCGCGCCAGGGCGATCCTCGAGTTCGTGCGCGAGCGCGGCTCGGTGCATCCGCGCGAGGTCGACGCGCACTTCTCGCATGGCACGGTCACCAACTACTGGGGCGGATCGTCGAGCGCGACGACGCACCTGCTCGAGTTGATGCACTACAAGGGCCTGCTTCGCGTGTGCCGGCGTGAGGGCGGCATCCGCGTCTACGCGACGCAAGCACACGGTCCCGGCCCCGAAGGCGCCGCGGCGAGGCGGTTACGTCTCGACGGCCTCGTCGACGCCGTCGTGTCGCTCTACGCCCCGGTTCCCGCGGCAAGCCTGACGTTCATCGTCCGCCGCCTGCGCTATGCCACCCCACACTGGCAGGCCGAGATCACGAGCGCCATCCAGCGCGCGCGGCAGCGCCTGGCGCACAACGAGATCGGCGGCCACCAATGGTTCTGGCCCGCAGACGAAGCCATGCCGGCGCATGAAGTCGAGGGGGTGCGATTTCTCGCGCCGTTCGATCCGGTCGTGTGGGATCGGCGCCGGTTTGAAATGCTGTGGGACTGGGCCTATCGGTTCGAGGCCTACACGCCGGCGCCGAAGCGCAAGCTTGGCTACTACGCCCTTCCGCTGCTCTGGCGCGATCGCGTCATCGGGTGGGCCAACGTGGCGATAAGCGGCGACGGCGTCGACGCGAAGTTCGGCTACATCTCGGGAAGGGCGCCGAAAGATCGCGGCTACAAGGCGGCGCTCGACGCCGAGATCGAGGCGATGCGGCGCTTCCTGTCCGAGGAAGATTAGCGCCCGGCCATCAGACATATACTCGTCCGGGGAGATCAACATGCGTGCACGTTCTGTCTTGATTTTCATGGCCGTCATCGCCGCGGGCGCGATGATCACGGCGCAGGCGCCGAAGCGATTCAATCCGATGGTCGAACTGCTCGAGGCCGGCAAGCCCGTATTCGGGCTCTATGCGCCCAGCAATCGCCGCTTCGGCGGCGGCGGACCAGGCGGAGCGCCCGGCGGCGCACCGCGTCCCGCCCCCGCTGAAGCTACGGCGGGCAGGCCGGCGGCGCCTGCCGACGCCGCGCCGCAGAAGACGCAAGCGCAGCTGGCGAAGGAAGCCGTGGAGTTCGCGAACAGCGACTTCATTTTCGACGGCAGCATGGAGGGCGATTTCGATCGCGCCTTGCCGCCGTTCGCGGAGCTGATGAACGGCATGACCGCCGCCGGCATCCTGATCAAGTCCCCGAAGCCGCGCTTGAGCCATGCCGTCGTCGTCAAAACGCACGAGATCGCCGAGAACCCCGCGAAGGCCCAGGAGAATATCGGCAAGCAGCTCAATCTCGGCGTGACGGGCATCATGTTCGTCGGCGTCGAGAGCGCCGAGGAAGTGAAGGCCGGCGTGGCGGCGATGCGCTTCAAGTCGAAGGGCGGCACGCGATCGGAAGATGTCGGTCAGGCGCCCGCGTTCTGGGGCATGAGCGAGAAGGAGTACAAGGAGAGGGCGGACCTCTGGCCGCTCAATCCGAACGGCGAGCTCGTCAACTGGACGATCATCGAGAGCAAGGCAGGACTGGAGAAGGTGCGTGAGATTGCCGCCGTGAAAGGCATCGGCGTGCTGTGGCCCGGCGCCGGCACTCTGCGGGGACTCTTCTCGGCGCAGCAACCCGACGGCACGCGCAAGCTCGACGAAGCGGCCTGGGAAGCGTCGATTCAAAAAGTGCTGGCGGCCTGCAAGGAGTTCAGCGTGCCGTGCGGCTACCCCGCCACGCCGAACGACATCGAGCTGCGGATGAAGCAGGGCTTCAGCGTGTTCGTGATGAACTGGGGCGATCCGGGATTCAAGGCGATCGAAATCGGCAAGAAAACCGCTGGCAGATAAGACTAGCCGTGCGTACGGTGCGTACGGTGCGTACGGTGCGTACAGTGCGTACAGTGCGTGCGGGAGTGCCTGGGCACTATACGCACGGCAGGTACGGTGCGCACCGTACGCACGCTACGCACAGTACGCACCGTACGCACTTTAGCAAGATACGCATTTGTGATTATTTTTTGCCCCGAGGCCTTCTAACAGCTTGATCGTCTCGGGATACGGCTGCGTGCGTTGCACGGGACCGTTGGCCATGTCGACGGTGGTCTGGCCACGGCGATTCACCTTCTTCACGTCGGCGCCTTTCGACACCAGATAGAGAATCATCTCGTTGTCGCCGCGCGATGCGGCGTTGTGCACCGCGGTGTTGCCGTCTTCGTCTTCGGCGTTCACGTCGACACCGACTTCCTCGACCAGATACTTCACTGCCGCCATCATGCCGGTCGGTGCGAACCGATGCGCGTTGCCGGCGAAACCCTCGCTGTAGCCGGCACCGGCGGCGGCGGCGAGCGGCGGCGTGCCCGGCGCGCCGGTCGGCAGCGGCGGACGGCCTGACGGATCGGCATCACTGCCGCCGCGCGTCCCGCCCTGGAAATTGCCGCGGGTCGCGACTTTCATCGTGTAGACGTTCGGGTCGGCGCCGTGCTCGATCAGCATCTTCATCGCGGCGATGTCACTGGCGTAGGCGGCGCGCCAGAACGGGGTCGCGCCCGAGTCGTCGGTGCGCAGCAGATCGAAGTTGTACTGCGTGAACCACGTGTTGCGGTTGGTGCGGGCGTTCGCATCGGCGCCCTTGTCGAGCAGCTTCTTGACCAGTTCGAGATAGCCGAGCTTCTGCTGCAGGTAGGCGCGCGGTTGCGGATAGAAGGAGCGCGGCTGCCACTGCACGTTGATGACGGCGTAAAGCGGCGTGACCCCGCCTTCGCTCGCCAGGTTCGGATCGGCGCCGTTGTCGAGCAGATAGCTGACCAGATCGAAGTGGCCGTTGACCGCGGCCACGACGATGGGCGTCGTCTTGTCGCCGGCGCCGCGCTGATTGATGTTGGCGCCGCCCTTGATCAACGCTTCGGCTGTGGCCATCGCGCCCTGGCGCGCGGCAAAATGCAGCGCGGCGAGTCCGCCGTGCTTGCCGATCAGCTCGTTGTAGTTGTACGGACGCGTGACGCCGGGGATGTCCTTGCCTCCCGGCGGCGGTGGCGGCGCCGGACGCGGCACGCCGTTCTGATCCGCATCATTGGTCATCGTCAACGCCCCGAAATCCTCGACCCGCGAGGTGGCGGCCAGATCCGCGCCGCGCGACAACAACAGTTTCACGACGTCAAGGCGATCGGCGGCCGAGGCGAACATCAGCGCCGTCTGGCCGTTGGCAGTTTCCTTCGCGTTCGGATCGGCGCCGTTCTCGAGGAGGATCCGCACCGAGTCCGTGCTGCCCGAGTGCGCGGCTTGCATCAAGGCGGTCGCGCCCGTGGCGGTGGCAGCGCCGACCTGCGCGCCGGCGGCGACGAGCGGAGCGATCACGCTGGCGTTGCCGACCTGCGCCGCGAGATGAAGGGGCGTGTAGCCGCCGATGCGCGTCTTGGCGCCGACGTTTGCGCCGGCGTAGAGCAACATCTGCGCGACCTCGGCATCGCCGTTGAGCGCCGCCCAGTGCAGCGCCGTCATGCCGTCGCCTTGCGCGGCATTCACGTCCGCGCCCTTCTTGAGCAGCTCCTTCACCGCCGCGGCGTTCTTTGCCTGAGCGGCGTCAGCGATGTCGGACGGGCCCGAGGCCGCGATGGACGACGTGAGGACCGCCGAGAGAATCAACGCGAGGAGTTGGGTCCTGTTCATCACGCCACCGTGGCTTCGGGAGCCTTGTTGAGATCCATGACCGCGTTGCTGTCTCCGAACGTGTCGAGCTCGAGACCGACGCCACGCAGTGCGCCGAGCATGGCGTTGGCCATCGGCGTGCCGTCGGCCGCCTTGATGTGCAAGTTGCCCTTGAGCGCGCCGCCGGCGTGGCCCGCCAAAAACAGCGGGCAGCGCTTGTGGTTGTGCACGTTCGAGTTGCCCATCGGCGAGCCGTAGATCAGCAGCGAATTCTCGAGCAGGTTGCTGTCGCCGTCGGGCGTATCCTTCAGCTTCTTGAGGAAGTACGGCACCAGGCCGACGTGGTACTTGTTGATCTTGGCGAGGTCGAGAATGCGATCCTCGCGCTCGCCGTGGTGCGAGGCGATGTGGAAGCCGGTGTTGACGCCGGTCTCCGGATACACGCGGTTCGAGACGTCGCGGCTCAACTTGAAGGCGACGACTCGGGTCACATCGGAGGCGAAGGCGACGACCTGCATGTCGAACATCAGCTTGACGTGCTCGTCGTAGGAATCCGGCACGCCGATCGGCGCCCCGGGAACGGCGCGCGCTTCGCCTGACGAGTTCTGCGCTTCCACCTTCTGAATACGCCGCTCGATCTCACGGACGTCCTCGAGATAGTCGGCAAGCCTGACCTGATCGGCGGCGCCGAGCGAGCGTTTCAATTCGTTGGTCGACTGCGTGACCCAGTCGAGGATGCTGCGATCGCGCCGGCGGCGCGCCGCGCGCGCTTCGGGCGTGGCGCCGATGCCGAACAACTGATCGAACACCGCGCGCGGATCGCGAATCATCGGCAGCGGCTCTTCAGGCGTCGCCCAGCTGATCGAGTCGGTGTAGGCGCACGAATAGCCGTAGAAGCAGCCGCCGGCCTGATCGACGTTCTCGACGCACAGTTGCATCGACGGCATCGGCGTTTCCTGGCCGTACTTCTGCGCGAACAGCTGATCGAGGGATGTGCCCGACAGCAGATCCGAGCCTTGCGTCTGTTTCGGATGCGACTGGGTCAGGAACACGGCCGCGGAGCGGAAGTGATCGCCGCCGATCTCGGGTGGCAGGAAGGCTTCAGCGTTGCGCACGTCGGTGTTGCTGACGATGGTGATGTATTCGCGCCACGGTTCGAGCGGCGCCATCGCGGTCGGGCTCAGGTCGAACGCCGATCCGGTCGCGGCGGGCGCCCACAGATTCTTAGTCGCGCCGAACGCCGTGCTGCCGGCGGCGCCGTGCACCATCTCCATCGCGACGAGGCGAAGTTTTTTCGGGGCGGCAAACGCGCGCGCCGGCGCCATCGCGTCGAGGAATGGCAGCGCGATCGTCGCGCCGAGGCCCTTCAGAACCATCCGTCGATCGAGACTCTTGTTCGTAATGAAATTCATAACGTCCCAACAGTCCGCCTGAAGGGCGGACGCTACCTGTCCACTGCCGTTGACGACTCGCTGACGCGGCCCATGGTGAACAGCGGGCTCGTGGCCACTGCCTGCACGAACGCCGACATCTTCAAATTCTTCTTCTCCGCGTCGCGGATGACGCGGCGCACGGCCCACACGTCCGGGCCCTCGATGCGGCGGCCGAGCGCATAGGTCATCAGGTTCTCGGTGAAGCTGAGGAGCACGACATCCTGGTGATTGAGGAGCGCCGCGCGCAGCCCGGCCGCGCCTTCGATCGCCGCGCCGTCGTAGAGCACGCCCTTGGTGTCCACCGTCACGCCGGCATCCTTGATGCGGTACTTGCCGGTGACGTCGAAATTCTCGAGGGCCAGACCGATCGGATCGATCACGCGATGGCACGACATGCAGGTCGGGTTGGCGCGATGCGTCTCCATGCGCTCGCGCACGGTCAGCACCTTGCCGGCGACCTCACCCTTCGTCTCTTCGAATGCCGGCACGTCGGCCGGCGGCGCCGGCGGCGGCGAGCCCATCATCACTTCCATCACCCACTTGCCCCGCATCACCGGCGAGGTGCGATCGGCCACCGACGTGAGCACGAGGACGCTGCCGTGCGTCAGGATCCCGCGCCGCTCGGGCGGCAGCGTGACGCGGCGGAAGGCGTTGCCGGTGACATTGGGAATGCCGTAGTGGCGCGCGATGCGCTCGTTGACGAACGAATAGTCCGCCGTCAGCAGATCGAGCACGCTGCGGTCTTCGCGGACGATGCTGTCGAAGAAGAGCTCCGATTCCCTGACGAAGGCGTCGCCGAGGGTGCGATCGAAATAGGGATACGCCACGGCATCGGGTAACACGCCTTCAACGTCGCCAAGGCGCAGCCACTGCCGCGCGAAACGCGTCGACAGCGATTCCGACCGCGGATCGGCGAGCAGCCGCGCGATCTGCTTCTCGTACACGCCGGGCGCCTTCAGCCGGCCGCTCGATGCGAGCGTCGACAGCTCGGCGTCCGGCGCGGTGCCCCAGATGAAGTACGACAGCCTGGATGCAAGCTCCTGATCGGCCAGGCGGAACGACTGTCCTGCACGCAGCGTGCCCGGCGTGCTTTCAAGCCGGAACAGGAACTGCGGGCTCGCAAGAATGGCTTCGATCGCTCCGCCGATCGCGTACTCGAAATCCCCTTCCTTGCGGCTGTCGGCATAGAACTTCATCAAGCCGTTGAAGTCGCGATCGCTCACCGGGCCGCGGAACGCCTGGGTCGCGATGCCGCGCACGATCCTGCCGGCGCACGCGACTTCGTCCGCCGCCGATGTCGGACGGCACGTGAAGATCTTGCGGCGGCTCGCGGTGTCCGAAATGCCGGTCACGTTGTACGGACCGACGATGCTGAAGTCCTTGACGTGCGGGAGCGTGGTGATGCCGACCGCGACGCCGATCTGCGTGTCGGCCAGCGTGTGATCGATCGGCGCGATCAGATCGTTGACCGGCCCTTCGAAGCGCTGGATGAACGCCGCGGTGACGCGATGCTCGCCGGCCGAGATGTGGATCGGCGGCGTCTTCAGCGACAGCCCCGTCGTCGTCTCCGCCATGCGCGGATCGATCTTCATGATCGCCTTGCGCTCGCCGTCGACGGACACCTCGACCTGCTCGCCTTCGTTCGGTCCGCCGAAGAGGACGCCGCAGGCGTTGCTGTGAAGTTCGACCTTGAACACGTAATCGCCGTCAGCCGGGAACGTGTGCGGCGTCGAGATGCCGCCGCGCGTGCCGAACGGCGCGCCCTCGACGCGCGACAACTGCGACGCGGTCTTGGGAACGCGATAGTTGGTCTCGGTTGCCGGCGCGTCCTTGTCGCCGATCGCGAGCGCCGTCACCTTCGCCGCGGCGCGCAGGTAACTTTCCATCAACGTCGCGGAAAACGCCTGCGCGTCCGCGACGTTGTCAAAGCCGTTGCTGATCGTGTCGGCGGGCAGAAGGCCGGCAACGTCGATATCCACGCTGAGCATGTCCTTGATTGCGCGTCCGTACTCGGCGCGGTTGAGGCGCTGGAACGGACGCGATCCCGGATTGGGGCTCACGAGCGCGGCCCGATCGATCCGTGACTCGAGCGCCACGGCCAGCGCCTTAATCTGGCCGGGCTCCGGGCGACGCGCGTTGGCCGGCGGCATCATGCCGGCGCGCAGCTTGCGGATCATCTTCTCCGTCGTGACGACGTGCTCGGGATTCGCGGCGTTCGACGCGTCGAAAGCAGCGAGCGAGAGTTGGCCGGCCTTGGCGCGATCGTTATGGCAGCCCGTGCAGTACTGCTTCACCATCGCCGCCTGTTCCGCCGCCCCGAAAACTGGAGCGGCATGGGACGCCACTGGTGCCATCGGTGTCACACGTGTCGGAGCCTGTGCCGCGAGAAGTGCAGGAATCGCAGCCATGAGCGCCGCGACGAGGGTTCGTTTCATGGCACCTTTCTCGCGCCAGTATAACCAACTAAGTCCTCTACTTGCAGAGACATCCGGAGACACGCCAGTGTCGGCATTGCGGGCAGCCCAGGTGGGGAATCCGACAGAAAGGGCCGTTGGCGCGCACCATTCCCGCTTGTGTCACAATCCGGCGTCCACGTCGGCACAGGCGAGGTTCCCATGACGAACGATGACATCCGTTCTTTCCTCGACCGTTTTCGCCACGCGTGGGAAAGCCAGGACGTCAATACCCTCGCCGCCTGCTACGCGGACGACTGCGTGGTGGTGAGTCCGATCTTCAACACCCTGACCAATCGGAGCCAGGTCGAGAAGGCGTACACCGATGTCTTCAAGGCCTTCTCGATGCAGAAGATCAAAGTGGAGGACATCATCATCGGCAACGACGATCCTCCGCGGGCCGCGATGGTGTGGAACCTGCAGTCGACGCACGTCGGCGAGGTGTTCGGTATGCCTCCGTCGGGCAAGCGGATCGATCGGACCATCGCTTTCGTCCTGACGTTCGGGGATGGGCTGATCACCAAAGAGACACGCATTTACGACTTCACGAGCATGCTGATGCAACTCGGCGCGCTGCGCGCGAAACCTGTGCGCGGCTGACGGGCATCCCGGCGCGTCGGCTAGGGCGCCGCGATTAGCTCCGCCGGCAACATCGCCATCGGTCGATCGTGATCCAGGAACTCGCGGCAGATCCGGTGGAACTCGTCGGCGGTCTCGGTGCGGCGAATCTGGTGCAGGAAGGCGCCCGGCACGCCCTCACCCAAATAGTTGAGGAACTTCTTCATGCGCTCGCACCGGACCTTCTCCGGCTTGTCGACGCACGGCTGTGAGTCCCACAACGCAAGGATGTATTCGGCCACGTCGCGTCCGGTCGGCTGCGTGGGGCGTTCCCCTCGCAACTGCTGGCGGATCTGATTGAACAGCCACGGGCTCCGGATCACGCCGCGCCCAATCATCAAGCCACGGGCGCCGGTTCGCCGAAGTAAGTCCTGCGCCTGGGCCGCGGAGTAGACGTGCCCGTTCGCGATGACGGGGCATGGCATGGCCTCGACGGCCTGCCGGATGCGGTCGTAATGCACGGGCAACCGATACATCTGCGCGACCGTCCGCGCGTGCACCGAGAGCGCATCGAGAGAGTGCTTCGCGAAGATCGACAGCAGCCGATCGAATTCCTCCACGGTTTGGAAACCAAGGCGGGTCTTCACCGTGAACTTGATCTGCACGGCGTCGCGGAGCGCGCCGAGGATCGCGTCGATCCGCCCGGGCTCGCGAAGCAGCCCTCCGCCGGCGCACTTGCGGTAGACGATCGGCGCCGGGCAGCCAAGATTCAGATCGATCGCCGCCACCGGATACTGCTGCAGCACCTTCGCCGTGCGGACCAGTTCCTGAATGTCGTTGCCAATCATCTGCGCGATGACCGGACGGCCGGTCGTGTTGTGGATGATCGCGTCGAGAATCTTCTTCTCAGGCGTCGACGTGGAGTGGACGCGGAAGTATTCCGTCCAATAGACATCGGCGCCGCCGTAGTTGTGGACGAGCGTCCAGAACGCGCCGTCGGTCACTTCCTGCATCGGCGCCAACGCAAGCAGCGGGGCCGGACCCGCCAGCAGTGCGCCGAGACTAGCGCTTGAGGAGGACATACAAGCCGGGCAGGTAGGCCATCGCCCAGGCGACGAAGTGCTTGAAGAACGAAAACGTCTCCGGCGGCCAGCCGCGATAGAGCTGGAAGAGGACGACGGCGAAGCCGAGGGCCGCCACGATCGCGGTGATGATGCCCCGGCCAAAAGCCTTCGCCAGATCCAGACGCCCGTCGAGATACGTCTGCAAGGCAGCGAGCATGATCCACAACAGCAGCCACGAGACGAGCATCACGTTGTAGCCGCCAAACGGCGCAAGCACGTAAAACGAGAGCGCGGCGACGAGTCCGCTGAGCAGGCCGCCGAGCGCTCCCGCGCCCGCCTTCCCTTTTCGCCATCCGAGATACGCGCCGAGCGCGGCAAAGAGGGTCGCGCCGTGGATGGCGCCGGATGACACCTGGTGCTGCGGGATGTCGAGGAACCAGACGTAGTCGGCGATCGTGCTCAGCGTGGCGAGCAGCAACGAACCGACCAAGGCGGGGGTCAACAGCCGAAACATTTATCGCCCCGCGGCCGCGCGCCCGATCTTGATCGCGTCGTCGGCCTGAGCGCCCTGCATCAGCAGCGCCAGGAAGCCTTCCTTCACGCGCTGCTCGACGTCCTTCGCGTTCGCCGTCAACATGTTCGCGATCTTGACGCGTTTGGTCTCGACGAGCACCTGCTGCGTGCCCGCCTCGGCGCCGGCGCGATCGCCGCCGAGGGCCTGCGTCAGGCTGCCGATGCCGCACGCGAGTATGCTGAGGCCCGGCAGCTCGGCAATCTCTTTCCGCTGTGCGATCGCTTTCGGATCCTCGAGCATCAGCATCGCCAGCTTGGTGCCCTTGGGATTCTTCGGCGACCACACGTTGGCCTTCGCCGCGGTGAAGAAGCTCAGCGCGAGTTTCGCTTCCTCGAGCTCGCGGATGTGCGGGATGGTCACGCCGTCGGCGCCCGCGTCGAGGATCTCCTTCACGCGCGCTTTCGTGGCCTCGGCGCCGTCCTTGCTGATTGGAGGGATGCGGACGATCAGAGTCTTGTTGCTCGACTTCTTCAGGCCCGCTCCGTAGGCCTTGACGGCGGCGGCATCGTACGCGCCTTCGAGATTGAGGAAGACGTAGTCGTATAGCGGATTTGCCGCCGCCTTCGCCGCGCCGTCGGCAGTGTAAACGGGCGGCTTGCCACGCTCGGCTTCGCTCGGCGCGTAGACGCCAAACGCGACCTTGCCTTGCGGCCACAGATCGAGAACCTGCGCGTTTGCCGCGGATGCGGCGAACAGGAGGCAAGAAGCCAGCGACGACGCGTTTCATGGACGTGAGATGCTATCCGACCGCGTCGCGGATCTCAAACCATCCACCGATTACACGGATTACACCGATTCCAAGCGAGCCGCATCGCCGGTCGAAGACCGGCGACCGAAGAGCGAGACAGGCCGAATTCGAAAGACTTCACCAGTCCAGCAGTCTTTCGAATTCTGTCCTGCTCTCACTCTGTCGTGGCGGGCCTACGGCCGCGCTGCGGCTCGCCGCAGTCGTGGAGCACGCGGTCGGACGCCATCCGTGTAATCCGTGGAATCCGTGGACATGTTGATTTAAGCTTCGCGCATGTCTGACAAGACCAAAGGCGTTTCTCGACGCGATCTGCTCAAGCGCGCGGGCTTGGCGGGCGCGGCGCTGACGATCCCGGTCACGCCGGCCTCGCCGGCCGGGGACCAGGCGCGTCCCGCCGCTCCTGCCCCGCCGAAACCGTCGCCGCCGCGCGAGCCAGTCGAGAACCTGACCGCGGCGGAAGCCGACACGCTCGAGGCGATCTGCGCGCGCATCATTCCGACCGACGCCAACGGCCCGGGCGCGCGCGAAGCGCGGGCGGCGCACTTCATCGACCGCGCCCTTGGCGGCGCGCTCAAAGAGTCGCGCGAGGCCTATCGCGCGGGATTCGCGGCGTTCGATCGCTACTGCCGGTCGTCGCGCGGCGCGGCCTTCATCGATCTCTCGACGCGCGATCAGGATTCGGTGCTGATGGACGTCGAGTCGGGATCGGCGACCGGGTTCGTCGGCAGCTCCGCCGCCTTCTTCGGCATGGTGCGCACGCACACGCTGCAGGGCACGTTTGGCGATCCGTATTACGGCGGCAACGCCAACTTCGTCGGCTGGGATCTGATCGGGTATCCCGGACTTCGCCTCAACGTGACGACCGAAGATCAGCGGCTCGGCGCGAAGCTGACGCCCACGCATCGATCCGCCTACGACACGGAAATGTTCAATAAGGCGCAAGCACGGGCCGAGGACACTGAGAAAGACCGAGTTCACGGAGGACGTCATGGCCACTAGGCTCAAGGACACCGATGTCGTCGTCGTCGGCCTCGGCGCCGCCGGCGGCGTGGCGGTGTTGCCGCTGACGCAGGCGGGCATCGACGTCGTCGGACTCGAAGCCGGCACGTGGCTGACGAAGAAGGACTTCGCGCCGGATGAGCTCCGCAACAACGTGCGCGACTGGCCGATGGCCGTCCAGAAGGCGCAACAGGAAGTGCCGACGCATCGTGCCAACGCCAACGCGAACACGACGCGCGCCGGCAGCCATCCGATGATGAATGCCGTCGGCGGCACCACGCTCCACTACTGGGCGCAAAGCTGGCGGCTCAATCCGTGGGACTTCAAGGTCGTCAGCGACACGACGAAGCGATACGGAGCGTCGCGGATACCGAAAGGATCGACGGTCGAGGACTGGCCGTTCGGCCTCGACGAGCTCGAGCCGTATTACGACAAGGTCGAATACGAATGCGGGGTGTCGGGACAGGCCGGCAACATCAAGGGCACGCTCGATCCGCGCGGCAACATCTTCGAAGGGCCGCGCAATCGCGCCTACCCGATGCCGCCGCTGCGCAGCACGGGCTTCATCGACCTGATGACCTCGGCGGCGCGGGGCCTCGGGTGGCATCCGTTTCCGGGTCCGGCGTCGATCAACTCGCGCACCTACCAGGGGCGTTCGGCGTGCATGTATCACGGCTTCTGCAACAAGGGCGGCTGCCATGTCGACGCCAAGAACGGTCCTCACCTGACCACGATTCCGCGAGCGCAGGAGACGGGCCGCTTGAAAGTCGTCACGCGCGCGCACGTGACGTCGATCGACACCGATGACAACGGCCGCGTCACCGGCGTGACGTATGTGACCGACGGGAAGGAATTCTTTCAGCCCGCCAAGGTCGTGCTGCTCGCCAGCTACACCTACGAAAACACGCGCCTCCTGCTGCTGTCGAAATCGAAGGCGTTTCCGAACGGCCTCTCGAACAACCACGGGCAGGTGGGGCGCCACTACCTGAGCCACGCGCAGGGCGGCAGCGTGACGGCGCTCTTCCCGTTCAACATCAACGCGTGGTACGGCCTGCCCGCGCAGGGCGTCGCCGTCGACAACTTCGCCGACGACAACTTCGATCACGGCGCCGGCGACTACATCGGCGGCGGCAACCTGTGGGTGATGTCGGATCGCCGGCCGATATCGGCGGCGGGCATGGGCACGTTCGGGCGCACGCCGAATTGGGGTCCGGAATGGAAGGCGTTCGTGATGCGAAACGCCGATCGCACCAACACGTCGTACCTGCAGAAGACGACGCTGCCCTACGAACAGAATTTCCTCGACCTCGATCCGGTGGTGAAAGACCCCCTGGGCTTCCCCGTCTGCCGCATCACCGCTGATTACCAGGATAACGAGCGGCGGGTCAGCGCGCTGGCGCAGGAAAAAATGACGGAGTGGTACAAGGCCGCCGGCGCGATCGCGACGCAGTCGAATCCAATCGGCACGATGGGCCCGACGACGCACGCCTACGGTGGGACGAGGATGGGCCGCAATCCGGAAACGAACGTCGTGAATGAATGGGGCTTCTCACACGAAGCGCCGAACCTCGGCGTGCTCGGCGCGTCGGTGATGGGAACGAGCGGCGCGCGAAACCCCACGCTCACGGCTCAGGCGCTCGCCTGGAGAACTGCAGAATATCTTGCGAAGAACTGGCGAGCGGTGACGGTGTAGATCTCGGATCTCGGATCGAGTGGATTTCGGATTAATTGGCGATTTTCGATCGTGCGATCGTCGTTCGGCAATTGATCCGAAATCCACTCGATCCGAGATCCGAAATCGTCGGGGATTACTGCTTGGGCTTTCTCTCGTAAATTGCCACCAAAGCCCCTTGTCCGATGATATGTCCCTTGATGGCTTCCATGAGCTGGTTGCGATTGAGGCCCTGCTCGAGCGGCAGCTCAGCGTCCAGCGCGTAGACCGTCCACGTGTAGTGATGCGGCTTTCCCGGCGGCGGCGCGGGGCCGCGATAACCGGTTCGCTTGAAACCAGACAGCCCCTGGATGGTGCCGGCGATGTCAGCCGGCGCGGTCAGCACCGCCTCCATCGGCAGGTCCGCTGGCAGCCCCTTCGCGGTGCCGGGGATCTTGTAGACCACCCAGTGCACGAACGACTGCGGCGGGTTGCCGAAGGCGACGTCCGGATCGTCATAGATGAGCGCGAACTGCTTCGTGGCCGCCGGCGCGCCGCTCCATGACAGGGCCGGCGAGACGTTCTTGCCGTCGGCGGTGTGGTCGATCGGGCACGACCTCGTTGGCCTTGAGCGTCGGGCTGGTCACGGTGATTGCCGCGGGTGTCTGGGCCGCGGCCGCTGAGGCCGCGCCCAGGACGAGCGCCGCATAGATAACACCGTAGTAAGAAACGCTGTGAAGTCGCATCAATCCTTCTCCTGCTTGAGTATACTTTGCCGCTATGAACCTACGTAGCCACTGGATGGCAAGACTCAGTGTCGTCGCGCTGCTCGTCGGCGGCGCATCCGTCTCGATGCGCGGCCAGTGGGCGCCCAAGGTTGGCGAATGGCCGACCTACGGCGGCGATCTGGCGAGCACGCGCTACTCGCCGCTCGATCAGATCAACGCGAGCAACTTCAACAAGCTGCAGCTGGCGTTCCGCTTCAAGACCGAGAGCCTCGGGGCGCGCCCCGAGTTCCAGTTCCAGGGCACGCCGCTGATGGTCAACGGGCGGCTGTTCACGACCGCGGGCACGCGCCGCGCCGCCGTCGCGCTCGACGCGGCGACCGGCGAGATGCTGTGGATGCACAGCATCAACGAAGGCAAGCGCGGTGAAGCCGCGCCGCGGCAGTTGTCGGGCCGCGGCCTCTCCTACTGGAGCGACGGCAAGGAAGAACGCATCGTCTACGTCACGCCGGGCTACCAGATGGTCGCGCTCGACGCGAAGACCGGATTGCGCGTTCCCGGCTTCGGCACCGACGGCATCGTCGATCTCAAGCAGGGGCTCGATCAGGAAGGCCTCGATCCGATCACCGCCGAGATCGGCCTCCACTCCGCGCCGATCATCGCCAAGGACGTGATCGTCATTGGCGCCGCGCACCGCGAGGGCACGTTCCCGCGGAGCAAGACCAACGTCAAGGGCTATATCCGCGGCTTCGACGTCCGCACCGGCAAGCGCATCTGGGTCTTCCACACCATCCCACTGAAGGGCGAAGCCGGCTACGACACGTGGGATCCGGACGCGCACGTCTACACCGGCAACACCGGCGTATGGGCGCAGATGAGCGCCGACGAAGAGCTCGGCATCGTCTACATGCCGGTGGAGCTGCCGACGGGCGACTACTACGGCGGCCATCGCCGCGGCGCGGCGAAGGGACCGGAATCGAGTCTCTACAGCGAGAGTCTCGTCGCGGTCGACGTCAAGACGGGACAGAAGAAGTGGCACTATCAGCTCGTGCACCACGGGATCTGGGACCACGACATTCCGTGCGCGCCGATCCTGATGGACCTGGTGGTCGACGGCAAGCCGGTGAAGGCCGTGGCGCAGCCGACCAAGCAGAACTGGCTCTACGTGTTCGATCGCGCTGACCGGCAAGCCGGTGTGGCCAATCGTAGAGCGGCCCGTCGAGAAGGGCGACGTCGCCGGCGAGTGGTATTCGCCGACGCAACCCTTTGTGACCAAGCCCGACGCGTACGAGCGGCAGGGCGTGACGGTTGACGATCTGATCGACTACACGCCTGAACTTCGCGCCGAAGCGGTCAAACTGACGCAGCTTTACAAGATCGGCCCGATCTTCACCCCGCCGGTGACGGCCAAGTGGGAGGGCCCGCGCGGCACCTTGATGCTGCCGGATGTCACGGGCGGCGCCAACTGGCAGGGCGGCTCGTTCGATCCGGAGACCAAGCGCTTCTACATTTTCACGAACGTGACGATCACGTCGATCGGCTTGATCCCGCCCGAGGAGGGCCGTTCCGACATGCTGTTCGGCCGCGGCGCACCGAGGAATCCGAATCCGCCGCCCCCGCCTGCGGCGGGCGCACCGGCCGCGCCTGGTGGTGGCGGAGGCGGCGGGCTCAACGTCCGCGGCCTGCCGCTGGTGAAGCCGCCGTACGCGACGATCTCTTCGATCGACATGAACAAGGGCGACCTGTTGTGGAAGATCCCGCACGGCGACACGGCCGACAACGTCAAGAACAACCCCGCGCTGAAGGGCGTGACCATTCCGCGCACCGGGCGGCAGGGACGCATCGGCGTGCTGACGACCAAGACCTTGCTGATCGCGGGTGAAGGCGGCTTCAACACCACGCCGGATGGACGCGGCGCCTACCTGCGCGCGTATGACAAGGCGACCGGCGCGGACGTGGGCCAGGTGTTCATGCCGGCGCCGCAGACGGGGTCGCCGATGACCTACATGCTGAACGGCACCCAGTACATTGCGGTCGCGGTCAGCGGTCCGGGATACGCGGGCGAGCTGCTGGTCTTCAAGCTCGGGAACTAGTAGTCGGTAGCCAGTAGCCAGTAGCCAGTAGCCAGAAGAACTCAGGCCTTGCTGGCTACTGGCTACTGGCACAAGTCGCAGTGCAGTAATCTTCGCCTGCTCTTCCGCCGCAACGCGCAACTCGGTCGCGCGATCGTGTGGCAATCGTTCGCGGAGGAGGGCCAGCATCTCCTCCGCGCTCTTCCCCGTCGCACACACGATGAAGATGAATCCGAAACTTATCGAAGTAATCATTGTTCGCCTGCGCGAGGGCGGTCAGCACGTCCTCGATGCAGCGGAAGCGACGCCCGCCTGCTCTTTCGACGACAGATCGTGCGTCTTCGGGAAGCGGGCCTCGAGCGCGGCGCGATCGCCGATGCGCGGATGATGCGAGAACGCCTCGAGCCAGTCCACTTCCGTCAGCCCGAACCATTCGTTACGCGCCGCGAAAAACAGCTTCGCGTCGTTGGCGAATGGGCGCCGCGCCATCATCCGATCGACCCACCGGGACGATCCGCACGCGCGCGACAGGATCGCGCGCACCTCGTCGGCCGGCGCTTCGTTAAGTTCGCGCAGGCGTGCCATGAATACGCAGGCGGCTGACGCCGCCGTCGGGAAAGATGTTCAGGCGCACGTGCGAGACGGCGCCGACCGGATTGAGCTGCTTGCCCGAGAAGTAATGACGCTTGTTGGCGGAGAGCTTCGTCTCGGGAATGATCACCGACCACGACGCGCGTGCGCAGACGATCGATCGTTGCGCCCGGCGCCAGGCACCCCTCGAGCGACGCGCGATCCGGATAGTTGCCCTTGAAATGATTGGTGTCGATCTCGACTTTCGACACGATGCCCGGCGCGCCAAGCCGGACGATCGCCCAGTCGTGACCGGGACCGCGGCGGCGTTTCGTCTCCCAACCATCGCCCATGTTTTTCGCTCGGCCGGGCATGATGAGCGCGCCCCTGGTTCCGTAGTGCATGTCGCTCGCGTCCAGAAACAATCCGCCGTTCGAAATTGACGCGAGATCGACAACGCGCCCGTTCGGCGCGACGCGCGCCCAATCCACCGCGACCTCACCGTAGACGCGCAACCGCGCCACGCCGCCGTCAGGATAGATGCTCAGGCGCAGGTGCGTCCACGGCCGGCGATCGGAAATCGGGAAGAAATTGTCGCCATTGCCGCCGCAGCGCGACTTTTTCGAGCAGCGTGATCCACGGCTCACCTTCGACGGCGTGCAGCGCCGGCTTGACGCCCGCAGGCATGTCGACCGCCTCGATCGAGCAATGCGACGGGAAGTTGCCGGTGAAGTGACTGGTGTCGACGTTCACGCCATGCACGATGCCGCGCATGCCAAGTTGGACGATGCACCAGTCGTGGCCGGGCACGCGGCGGCGGCGCGACTCCCAGCCGTCCATCCACTTGCCCTTCGAGGTGTACTTTCCCGGGATGAAGATCGGCCGGCTCGGGCTTGACCAGGTTCGACTTCGCCGCGAAGAAGTCATCGTTGGTCGCGATCGCGCGACCGCCAACTCTGGCCGACGCCAGGTCGGCCAGGTTGATAAACTCATGCCCTGTTGCCATCGGGAGCCCTCAATGCCCTCTGTTTCTTCCAAGCCGAGCCTGACCGGCACGTCGTACGGAAAATCGCGCATCCGTCTCGTGCAGGTGACGCGCCGCGGCGACCGTCATGACCTGCGCGACCTGACGGTGGCCGTCGCCTTCGAAGGCGACTACGACACATCCTATACGGACGGCGACAATCGCGACGTGCTGCCCACCGACACGATGAAAAATACGGTGTACGCACTGGCGGCGCGCGAGGGCGCAGGCGAACCCGAGGCGTTCGGCATGATCCTCGGCCGGCACTTCATCAGCCGCAATCCGAAGCTGGCGCGCGTCATCGTCGACCTGATCGATCACGGCTGGAGCCACATCGCCGATGGAGCGCGCGAGCACGGCCAGGCGTTCGTCCGCCGCGGACCCGAAGTCCGAACCGCGCGCGTCGAGACCGATCGCACGGGCGTGTCGGCGAGCGCGGGCATCAGCGACCTGATCATCATGAAGACGTCGAAGTCGGCGTTTGCAGATTTTCCGCGTGACGAGTTCACGACGCTCCCCGAGACCCGCGACCGCCTGCTGGCGACCGCATTGACCGCCACGTGGACGTATCGCGACGCAGACGTCGAGTTCGGACCCGTCTACCGAAGCGTCCGATCGACGCTCCTCGACGCGTTCGCGAGGCACGACAGTCTTTCAGTGCAGCACACGCTCTACGCGATGGGCGAAGTCGTCCTCGACAGCATCGACCTCGTCGAGCGGATCACGCTCGAGATGCCGAACCGCCATCACCTGCCGATCGATCTCACCAGATTCGGCCTGGAGAACCGCAACGAGATCTTCGTGGCGACCGAGGAGCCGCACGGTTTGATCAAGGCGACACTCACCAGGCACACGCTGTCGCGCTGAGATTCGATGGCGTCTCGCCTGATTCGCAGCCAGCGTGTCGTGCTTGCCGGATGGCGTCGGTCCGGCGGAGATCCGCGTCGAAGACGGCAAGATCGTCTCGATCGGTCCTTTGGGCAGCCCTGACACCGTCAGGCACTTCAGGCACCGTGATCGACGCAGGTAGTGCCGTCGTGATGCCCGGTCTCGTCGATACGCACGTGCACATCAACGATCCGGGCCGCGCCGACTGGGAAGGATTCGAAACGGCGACGCTCGCCGCGGCGGCCGGCGGCGTCACGACGCTCGTCGACATGCCGCTCAACAGCATTCCTGCCACGACCACCGTCGCCGCGCTCGAAGCGAAGCGGCGCGCCGCCGACGGGCGATGCCGCGTCGACGTCGGTTTCTGGGGCGGCGTTGTCCCCGGCAATGCCGGCGACATCGAGCCGCTCGCGCGCGCGGGAGTGCTCGGCTTCAAGTGCTTTCTCAGCCCGTCGGGCGTCGCGGAATTCGATCACGTCAGCGAAGCCGACCTGCGCGAGGCCATGCCGATCATCGCCAAGACCGGGTTGCCGCTGCTGGTGCACGCGGAAATGCCGGCGCTGCTGCGCGAACCCGATCGAGGCGCCGACCCGCGACGTTATGCAACCTGGCTGGACAGCCGGCCGGCCGCCGCCGAACACGCGGCGATCGATCTGTTGATCGAGCTTTCCGAACAGACATCGGCGCGCGTGCACATCGTGCACCTCGCCTCCGCCGACGCGCTCGCGTCGATCGGCGGCGCGCGTGCCAGGGGCCTGCCGCTGACGGTCGAAACCTGTCCCCACTACCTGACGTTTGCCGCGGAAGACGTCGCCGACGGCGACACGGCGCTGAAAATGCGCGCCGCCGATCCGCGAGGGCGAGCATCGCGAGCGGTTGTGGCGCGCGCTGGCGGACGGCGTGATCGATCTCGTCGCCACCGACCATTCGCCTGCGCCGGCGGCGCTGAAACACATCGAGGACGGCGATTTCCTCGCCGCCTGGGGCGGCATCGCGTCGCTGCAGATCGCGCTGCCGGTGGTCTGGACCGGCGCCGCGGCCCGGC
Source organism: uncultured cyanobacterium (assembly GCA_963833135.1). GTDB lineage: Bacteria > Acidobacteriota > Vicinamibacteria > Vicinamibacterales > UBA2999 > 12-FULL-67-14b. Next base: position 38,539 of record CAWHWW010000001.1, read on the forward strand.
GCATTCCGCTGCAGCGGCTCGCCGAGTGGATGTCCGCCGCGCCGGCCCGCCTCGCCGGACTCGGCGGGCGGAAGGGCGCAATCGCGCCCGGCTGCGACGCCGACCTCGTGATCTTCGATCCCGATCGCGAGATGATCGTCGATTCGTCGCGGCTCTATCATCGACATCCGGTGACGCCATATGATGGCGCTCGACTCCGCGGCGTCGTCATGGCGACCATGCTCGGCGGCGAGATCGTGTTCGACCACGGCGAGTGCATCGGCCCGCCAACGGGCCGCCTCATTTCGCGACAAGACATTCAATGAGCGCTATTACGACTCACGTTCTGGATACGGCACAGGGCCGCCCTGCCGCGGGCATCGGCGTCGCGCTCGAGCGGCGCGCCGACGATGGCCGGTGGGATCACGTCGGGCGCGGCCACACCGACAATGACGGGCGGCTGCGCACCCTCTACCCGGCGGCTCAGACACTTCTCGCCCGGCGTGTATCGGCTGACGTTCGACACGCAAAAGTATTTTGACGCGCAGGACGTCACGGCCTTCTATCCCGAGGTCGTCGTCGTCTTCGAGACGGCGTCTGGCGAGCAGCACTATCACGTGCCGCTGCTGCTCTCTCCGTTCGGCTACACGACGTATCGGGGAACGTAGGCCTTGAGGTCTTGAGGTCTTGAAAATGCATGAGGCGTTGATGTGCTGACGGCAGCGAACGCGAAGCTCGCGCGCACCTACCCGGGCGATCCGATCGGCCGTCAACCTGTCCACACCTTCATTGGCGCCGCCGATGCATTTACGAGCGACGCCGCACAACGCGCGGGACGGCAGGCGCTCGATACGCTCAACACGTTCGCGGCGACGCCACAGGCGTTTGCCAGGGTGATCGGACTGCCGGCCGGCTATCCCGGCCTCGCGGAAACCGTGCGCGACCGCGTCGTGGACAAGCTCACGCGCGAACCGATTGAGGACTATCGACTCGACTTCGAGGACGGTTACGGCACCCGGTCCGACGTGGAGGAGGACGGACACGCGGCATCGGCAGCGCGAGAAGTGGCAGCGGGGATGAAGGCCGGAACGCTGCCACCCTTCATCGGCATTCGCATCAAGCCGCTGTCACGCGAGCTTCATGCCCGAAGCCTGCGCACTCTCGACATCTTCGTCGCGACACTCGTGAAGGCGGCTCGCAGCCTGCCGGCCAACTTCGCGGTGACGGCGACGAAGGTGATGACGCCGGCGCACGTGAGCGTGCTCGCCGAACGCTGCGCGGCGCTCGAGCGCAAGCTGCGGCTGAAGCGCCATGCCATTCAACTCGAGCTGATGATCGAGACCCCGCAGGCGATCCTGGCTCCGGACGGCACCGTGGGGGTGCCGGCTCTCGTCAATGCCGGCGGCGGGCGCGTTCGCGGCGCGCATTTCGGGGTCTACGACTACACATCGCTCTGCGGCATCACCGCGGCCTGGCAGCATCCGCGCCATCTCGCCTGCGACGTGGCGCGCGAGTTGATGCGAATCGCGCTGGCGCAGACCGGCGTGATGCTCTCTGATGGATCGAGCAACGTGTTGCCGATTCCTCCGCACGTGCACGCCGCGTGGAAGCAGCACTTCGATGACGTGACCCATTCGCTCGTGAACGGGTACTACCAGGGATGGGACCTGCATCCCGGTCACCTGCCGACGCGCTACGCGGCGGTGTACGCCTTTTACCTGTCGGCGCGTCCGGCCGCCACGGCTCGCTTGAGCAACTTCTTCACCAAGGCGGCTAAAGCGGGTGCTGCCTTCGACGATGCGGCCACCGGACAGGCCCTGATCAACTTTTTCAACCGCGGCCTGACCTCGGGAGCCATCACGCTGGACGAAGCGATGCAGACGGGACTGACTGAGGCCGAACTGAGGAGCGGATCGTTCCTGAAGATTCTGAGCGAACGGTCTGTGTAGTCGTCGGTTCAAGAGTTCAAAGGTTCAGGGGTTCAAAGGTCGGGTTCAAGGTGTCCAAGGTTCAAGGGTCGCGTGCCAACTCTTGAACGAATTGAACTCTTGAACCCGACCCTTGAACCCCTGAACCCTGTGAACCCGTGAACCGACAAGTTTTCATTTAACGGGGATCCAGAACGAGGTCTTGATCAGGAAGATGTTGGCGCCGGGCGCGGTCACCGATCGAAACGCATCGCCGACGTTGACGGTCGTCCCGAGCGTCTCCGTGCCGGAGCGATCCTGCTGCCACACGACGTAGAAGGTCGATCCGGTCCGCCATTCCCATCGCAACACCACGTTGCTGCGGAACGACAGTGTGTTGAAGTCGCGGTTGCGCAGCGGAATCGTCGATCCGCCCGCGGTCGCGATTTGGCTGCCGTCGGGATTCATCGTGAGCGTGGTGCCATCGGTGCCGTACGTCAACCGGTCGCGGCTGCCGGGCTCCAGCAGCTCGCCATAGTCGTAATAGTGGCCGGAGGCCGCAAACGGCTCCGCATACACATCGAGGTTCAGGTCGGGCCGCAGCGTGAGGCCGAGGCGGTATTCCATCGACATCGTGCTGCGATCGATGAACGCAAAGACGTAGCGCGTGTCGTAGGTTTCGGGCCGCCCGTTCGGCAGCGTGCTCGTGTACTGCTGCGGCTCGGTGACGCGATCGTAGTACGGCGTCACCGCGAACTGCCAGCGCGGACCCGGGCGCATCGAGAAGGTGCCCTCAACCCGCTTGACATCCAGGCCATCGTCGTTGGCCTGGTAGTAGACGTTGCCGGTGATGCGCGTGCGCGAGCTGGCGCGGTTGCCGACGTTGATGTTGGTGGTCCAGCCAGGCGCCCGGCCCATCAACGGCCCCCCGCGTGTCAGCGACGCGCTCGTCGTTTCGAGGTCGCGCGAGAACTGGACGCTCGACGTCCAGTAGTTCAGCCACGTCACGTTGGCGGTGCCGCGGACGCGCCCGCTCTGCATCAGGCCCCGCAAGCGTCGTGTCCGTCATCGTGTCGAGCTGGAAGTAATAGCTGCGGAACACCTTGCCCGGCAGCGTCTCGCGGTAGCGGATGTTCGCATTGGTCAGCCAGCCGTCGGCGCCGTTCAATTGCGCCAGGTCGTTGACCTCGAAATTTTCAGAGTCGATCTTGGTGTTGGCGCCCCACAACCAGTGGCGGCCGCCGGTCTTGTCGAAGTTCAGCTGCACCGACCAGCCGGCCATCGAGGTCATGGTCGGATCGAGCGGTGAATACTCGCGATCGGGACGCTGCGCGTAGTGCGAGCTCGATCGCTGCCAGCGCTCGACGGCCTTCTCCTTTCCGTTCAGGAACGATCCGCCGCCGGACGCGCGAAACTCATACTGCCCGCCGTTGAAACGCAGCAACGTGTTGCCGGCGACGGCAAGCGCGTTGCGCGTGTAGAGATCGGCCAGCGCACTGCCCTCTTCGAAATCGCGGTGCACGACGTTGACGATGAAGCCCGCGGTCGACGCCGACGGCCCGAACTCCTGGAGCATGCGGCCGACAAAGTGGTAGGCATGCGGTGAGACGGCGACGGTGCGTTCATCGCCGATCGCCACGTTCGCGATGCTCGCGTGCTCATCGTCGGTGACGGCGCCGATGAATCCGAGCGAGGTCTTCGACTGCAGGCGTCCTGACAGCTTGGCGGCGGCGATGATCGTGTTCTGGTTGGGATACTCGACGTAGTCCCCGCTGGCCGGCCCAATCGGACGCGCGCCGATGCGCCGCGAGTAATAGAAGTTCGGATGGCCGATGTTGAACAGCTGCGCGCCTTCGACGAAGAACGGCCGCTTCTCGGGAAAGCGCGTCTCGAAGGCCGTCAGATTCACTTCGGCCGGATCGGCCTCGACCTGGCCGAAGTCCGGGTTGAGCGCGGTTTCGAGCGTCAGGTTCGGACCAAGCCCCATCTTGACGTCGGCGCCGACGCGTCCTTCGAGGTTCTTGCCATCGTCGAACGGGTTCCGGACATCGCGATCGCCGTTGATGGTGGATCCGCCGGCAACATACGGCGCGGCCTCGATGCGCCGCGGCGGGACCACACCATTGATACCGCTGATGTCACCGAAGCGCGACGACCAGGCGCGCACGGTGCGCGGAATCAGGATCCAGTAATCGGCCTCGTCGAGCGTCGGCCGAAAGCGATAGAGGTTCAGGCCCCACCGCAGATCGGCCTCGGGGTTGAATCGCAACTGCGAAAAAGGAATCCACAACTCGGCGGTCCACTGATCGCCCGATACGCTGGTTTCGGCGCGCCACACCGGGTCGTAGCCGCTGTCGAACGAATCCTCCTGATCCGCGGAGTGGTAGCGATCGATGCGGACGCCGGCCGCGGTCACGCCGTAGACGACGGCGGTGCGGCGATCGAGGAAGGTGTCGAAGGACACCAGGATGTGCTCGGCCTGGTCGATGTTGTCACGGCGGCCGAGCGGCGCCTGGATGCGCCCGTCCTTACTGAACATTCGCGCACCGACATACAGGACGTCATCGTCGTAGACGATTCGTACGTCCATCGCATCGGTCGGCGCCGCGCCTTCGACCGGCTCCTTCTGAACGAAGTCGGTGATCGGCGCGCCCTTCTGCCACGCTTCGTCGTCGAGCCGCCCGTCGACGCGAATTGATCCATTCGGAACGCGTATGGCCGTCGCCTGTTTGCGATTGCCGGCGCCGTCGACCGGAGCTTGCGCGAGCGCCGAGGGGGCGATCGAGACACAAAACAAGACAACGCCGAAGGCACGCATGGGACGTAAGAGTCTATCCACGGATTACACAGATTTCACGGATGCGCGGCCCCGACTCGCGGCGCCCGCTCGGGCGTGACCGCAGCCAATGACAGCGAATTCGAGTGACAAGCACGCCCGGTCACTCGAATTCGCCGTCATGGCGATCACCGAAGGCCGTCGCGAGCATGCCCGGATCAGGCGATCGATCGGCGAACATTCCGTGTAATCCGTGAAAATCTGTGGATGATTAGGTCTTCTTCACGCGAGCGCCGCCGATGGCGAGCGCGGGTTCGAGCTTCGACGAGTCGGATGGATTCTCGATGCCGACGAGGATGTAGCCGTCGGAGACTTCCGGGTCGTACATCTTGCCGCCGCGGCTGGGGATGCCGGCCGACACCAGCAGCGTGACGACGGTCGCGAGAATCGCGCTCAGCATCGTCATCTCGAAGATGATGATCAGGTTCGGCCACATCGAGACGATCGGCATGCCGGCGGTCTTGAGCGGCCACGACATCTGCGATGCGCCGAGCAGGTAATACGTCAGCAGCAGGCCGATCAACCCGGCGCCGGCCGCGATCCACGGCATCGCGGTTTTCGCGTCGCGATGGCCGAACTCGAAGTGATCGAACGGCTCGGACGAAATCACCGTGATGTCGGCGTCGTTCACACCGGCAGCACGGAGGTTGTCGACGGCCTGCTGCGCGACGTGCGGATCGGCATAGAGCCCGTAGATCGCCTTCATGCGCGCTCCCCTTCACCCTCGTCGGGCAGGTTCACGCCGCTGAGGCGCGTCGACATCAGCTCGGCCTCGGCAAGGGTCTCGGGATCGAGCCGCGACTGCAGGCCGGCCTTGAGCTCCCAGATCGAGATGATCGGCACGAACTTCGAGAACAGCGCGTAGAGCAGGATCATCGCCGCGAAGGTCGCCGCCATGATAGTGAGTTCGACCGGCCGCGGAGCATAAGTGCCCCACGAGTACGGCAACTGCTTGTGCATCAGCGTCGGCACGATGATCAGGAACCGTTCGAGCCACATGCCGATCAGGACGCCGAACGACGCGACCACGCACCCGGCGATCGTCCGCGTCTTGTAGTTCGCGAGGATGATGAACGGAATCACGAAGTTGCACGTCACCATGGTCCAGTAAAGCGGCGCGAACTGGCCGTGCTGCACGGCCATGAACACCGCCATTTCGTGCGGCTCGTTCCCGTACCAGACTGTCAGCCGCTCGGCGAACACGAAGTACGCCCAGAGAATGCACATCAACAGCAGCAGCTTGCCGAGATTGTCGAAGTGCATCGGCAGCAGATACTTCTCGAGCTTCAGCGTCTTCCGCAGGACGGCCATCGCGATGATGAGCGCGGCAATGCCGCTGAAGATCGCGCCGGCCACGAAATACGGCCCGAAAATCGTCGAGTGCCAGCCGGGAATGTTCGCCATCGAAAAGTCGAACGACACGATCGTGTGCACCGACACGGCGACCGGCAGGATGGCGATCGCCATGATCTGCATCGCCGATTCAAGCCGGTTCCACTGCTTCGTGGTGCCACGCCATCCGAACGAGAGCGCACCGTAGACGACACGCCGCCAGCCGGTCGAGCGGTCGCGCACGAGCGCAAGATCGGGAATCATCGGCAGGAACAGAAAGAGCACGCTGCCGGTCAAATAGGTGTTGATGGCGAAGAAGTCCCACGCCAGCGGCGAGCGGAAGTTGGGCCAGATTTCGCGCGCGCTCGGATACGGGAACAGCCAGAACGCCAGCCATGGGCGCCCGAGGTGGATGATCGGGAACATCGCGCCGATCATCAGCGCGAACACCGTGATGACCTCCGCGCAGCGCGTCACCGGACGGCGCCACGTGGCGTTGACGAGGCGAAGAATCGCCGAGATCAGCGTGCCCGCGTGGCTGATGCCGATCCAGAACACGAAGTTGACGAGGTAAAAGCCCCAGAACACCGGCCAGCGGATGCCGGCGACGCCGATGCCGTTCCAGATCTGGTAGGCCCACGCCGCCGCGCCGCAGGCGACGACGGTGCCGGCAGCCAGCACGATGGCGTAGAACCACACCGAGCTGTTGAACAGCGGGCGGATCAGATCGTCAGCGATCGGTCGTGTAGTCGTGCGATCCATGCGTTATAAGGCGTCCGATTCACCAGGGCTGTTTGTGGAGATAGGTGATCTTCGGCTCGGCGCCGAGGTCCTCGAGCAGCTTGCTGCCACGCGGCGAGTGCATCAGGCGCGCGACGCGGCTCTCGGGATTGTTGAGATCGCCGAACACGATCGCAGAGGTCGGGCATGCCTGCGCGCAGGCCGGCTGCAGCACGCCGTCGACGAGCTCGCGGTTTTCCTTCTTGGCGTCGATCTTCGCGGCCTTGATGCGCTGCACGCAGAACGTGCACTTCTCCATCACGCCGACTTCGCGGATCGAGACATCGGGATTGAGCTGGAGGTGCAGCGGCTTCTCCCACTCGGGATTGAAGAAGTTGAAGAAGCGGACGTTGTACATGCACGCATTGCCGCAATAGCGCGTGCCGATGCAGCGGTTGTAGACCTGCGCGTTCAGGCCCTCCTCGGTCTGGTGGCTCGCATAGGTCGGGCAGACCGCCTCGCACGGCGCGTTATCGCACTGCTGGCAAAGGACCGGGCGGAACTTCACCTTCACTTCAGGGAAATCGCCCTCGTAGTAGCGCTCGACGCGCATCCAGTGCATGGCGCGGCCGCGGGCCGCCTGGCCGGCGCCGACGGTGGGAATGTTGTTCTCGGCATGGCACGCCGTCACACAGGCCTCGCAGCCCGTGCACTTGTCGAGATCGACGGCCATGCCCCAGCGATACGCCATGAACTCAGCTCCGGTGCGTTTCTTCGGGCCGCTCGCGCGTCGCGCCCGCAAACAAGATCAGGCTCTGGTCTGGACCGCTGATGCGCGTGATCTTGACGCGCGTCGCCGACCACGCCAGCGCGCCGGTATCACCAACCGTCGCCGGCGCCAGAATCGCGAGCGGGTTCACGCCGCGATTGGTTGCGTATCGAGTGAAATGCGTGTGGCCCTGCCCGACCGGCATGGCCACCGCATCGGGCGCGATGCCCGGATTCAGGAATGCCGGCGCCCTCACACTGCCCTGCGTCGAGGCGATTTCGATCAGGTCGCCCTGGTGGATGCCGAGCTCTTCAGCCTTCCTGGCGTTGATCTCCACCCAGCTGCACCACATGCCCGACGTCATCGGGTCCGGCATCTCCTGCAGCCACGGCAGGTGCGCGAGCGACCCGTCGTACAGCGCCTGCGACGCGTACGGCATGAAGTGGAAGGGATACTGACTGGCCTCGCCGTCAAACACGGGCTCGGCCCATCGTCGGGCTTGCGGGCTGCGGGCTTGCGGGCTTCGGGCTTGCGGGCTGCGGGCTTGCGGGCTTGGCGGTGGAGGGCTTTGCCTCTTGATTGAGGTATTCCTCGAACGTACTCGGCAGTCCAGTCAGAGGCTTGGCCAATCCGCGAGACACTTCCAGCAACACGTCTGGAGTCGATCGCGTGTCGTAGAGCGGCTTCATCACCGGGCCGAACTTCGACGGCGCCGCCTTTGGCGATCCACTCTCGGGCGACGCCTCCACCCACGACTCGAGGAACGAGTGATCGGGCAGGATGAGATCGGCCAGCGCGCTCGTCTCGTCGATGAACGAGCCAAAGCTCGCGATGAACGGCACGCGCTTCAGCGCATCCGCGACCTTCCATGCTGCCGGCGATCCAAACACCGGATTCACATCGTCGACGAGCAGCACCTTCGGTGCCGCGTCGATGATCTCCTTGAGCGATCGCGTCGCGACGGCACTACCCTGCGGGATATAGGAGAGCCCGCCGGGCTGGTTCGCGGCATTCACCGCCTTGTTGAGCGTCGTGACCGCCTGCGCGTGGAACATGCCGTTGGTGTGCGCGAGCGGCGCGCCACCGATGATGGCCACGGCCGGCCTGTTTGCCGACAACTCGCGCGCCAGGCGCTCGATCGTCGCAGCGGGCACGCCGGTCTTCTCCGCCACGCCCGCGGGCGCGTATTCCGCGGCATCGGCGCTGGCTTTATCGACGAGCGCCGCGATCGCCAGCGCCAGCAGGCCTTCGGTGCCCGGCTTACAGGCCACGAACTCGTCGGCGTTGGCCGCCGTCTGCGAGAGGCGCGCGTCAACGTGTACGAGCTTCGCACGCGTACCCTGCCGCGACTGACGCATCCGTCCATACGCGGCGCTCTGCGCGACCGCCGAATTCCACGTGCCGAGGAAGTCCGCGCCGAACGAAATCACGTAGCGCGCGTTTTCGAGGTCGTAGGTCGGCAGCTGGTGCGATCCGAAACCGATCGCGCTCGCGCGCCGGAGGACCTCGTCGGAGAATACTTCGTAGCCCACCGCCGGCTTCGCGCCGTACGATTGCAGCAGCTGCGCGATCAACTCGAGCCGGCGTCCGCGGCGCGGCCTGGTCAGAAACGCCAGCGACGCTTGATCATTGGCCGCCGCAAGCTCGTTCAGCTTGCCGGTCAGCTCCTTGATCGCTTCTTCCCACGTGATCTCGGTGAACTGGCCGCTGCCCCGCTCGCCGCTTCGCTTGCGCGGCTTGTCGAGGCGATCGGGGTGATACGTGATCTGGATCGCAGCCTGACCGCGCGCGCACAACTTGCCCTGGCTGATGGCGTCTTCGGGATTGCCTTCGAGCTTCTTGGCCAGGCCCATCCGCATCACGCCGGGCGCGCCGTTGCGAAACACCTCGGCGTCGCCTTCGACGACGCGCGCGATCACGCCGCAGCCGGCATTGCAGAGCGGACAGATGCTCGGCTTCCACGTCGACACGCCCGGGATCAAATCCTCTTCCGGAATGAAGCGGATGATCTGGTTCTCGGGATTGCCGCACGCCGTCAGCGCGGCGGTGGTGCCGGAGATCGCGGTCAGCTTGATGAAATGGCGGCGATCCATGGTTTCAGTAATGACACGTCAGGCAATCGTTCGATGCCTGCTTTTCCTTGTGACAGTTGACGCAAAACGCCATGTCCATGTTGACCATGCGGCGGGCGACGGTTTGCGCGGCCTGGTTGCCATGGCAGGTCGAGCACTCGACCTTGGCGCGGATGTGCGGCTCGTGATTGAAACGAACATGCGACTGTTCGGGATAGTCGTAGACGCGCTGCCACTGGAAGTCGAGACCCTTCTCGGCCATCGCGGTCATCTGCTGAATCAGCGGCCTGTCGGTGGCGATCTGCGAATGGCAGATCATGCAAGTGTTGACGCTTGGCAGTCCCGCGCGGGGACCGCTCTCCACACCGAGGTGGCAGTCGGTGCACACCGCGCCCTTGCCGAGATGGATCTGATGCGAGAAATCGAATGGCTGCTGCGGGTCCGGATGCGATCCGAAGAATGCCTTGATCGCCGCGCCCGCCGACGCGTGGGCCGGCGTGAACACCGCGGGCGTGCCCCAGCGTGACGGAGGTTGTTGCATGCCCGAGGGTTGGCCCGGGCTTGCGAACTCGCACGCAGCCGTGACTGTGAGCAGTACGGCCGCTGCCAGCAGCAGGGCCGCGCTCTTACTTGCCGGCACCACCGAGGCTACGAACGAAGTGGACGAGATTCCAGGTGTCGGCGTCGGTGATCTTGCCCTTGAGGGGCTTCATGTCGTACTTCGGCGGCGCGCCGTTTTGAATGATCCAGAACATCTCGCCCTCGGTCGAGCCGCGCGTCCATTCCGCGTCGGTCAGGTTCGACGGCTTCATGTTCTTCGGCGCCATCGTGCTGTCGCCGGCGCCGGTGTTGCCGTGGCAGAAGCGGCAGTATTTCGCGAACAGCACCTTGCCGGCTTCGATCGCCGCGGGCGACGAGGCGAACGCCGCCTTCATCTTCTTGGCTTCGGCCGGAACCTCGGCCGGGCCGGCTGGTGCCGGCGTCTGGGCGAGCACGCCGACCGTCATGACGACGGCCCAGACGACCGCCACGCAACCAAACCACCTGTTGGACACACCACGCATACTGACGGTCTCCTTGTTCACGCCACTTCTGATGGATTCCCCATCGATCATGACGACAGAGTGTCGATCGACGGCGCCCGAGGATTTTCACACAGCGCTGAGGCCGGTGCAACCAAATGTATCTTTATGGGAGCCACCCGCGGTGCTTTGGATGGCTCCCACCCGGTCCATCGCGGGCGTTTCGTGCGGATTACTTGAGGACGGTGGCCTTCACTTCGACGACGACCTTGCGATCGTTGACCGGATCGGCCGCCTGCGAGATGACGAGCGGCTTGCCGCTCTGCAGCACGACCGTCAGGCTCTGATTGATGCTGGTTCGCCGCGCCCTCCCGTTGTCCATGTCAGGCGTCTGCACCCCGGGCGGCGAATAGTTCAGCGTCAGCTCGAGCTGGATCGGCCCATCAACCGAAACAGACGGCCGCGCGTCGACGTCGAGCTGCACGATCACGGGCGTCTCGCCCGCCGGCCGAGAGTTGCCAGCCGATCGAATCTTGCCCCAGTTGCCGCTCGACACGATCATCGACACGGTCTTCTTCTCGGGCGTCGCTTGGCCCAATTGATCGGTTAGCGTGAGCTCGACCTGCACGTTGGTCAGCGTCATGACGAATCGCGGCCCCGGCTTCCCTTGCGCCTCCGCGATCTTCGTCGTGACCGCCACCGCTTCTGCAGCCTTCTTTTCTATTTCCTGCGCCTTGGCTTGGTCGCCGCGCCCGCTGCCACTGCCTGAGCCTGATCCCGAACCGGACCCGGTTTGCGCGGCGAGCGGCATGGCCACCAATACGAGCGCGCACGACAACTAAGAATGACGTTCTTCATCACTACTCCATCCCCCTTCGCCCGGACTTCCGGGGGACATATCAACGTGGGGAAATGGTTTCAGCCGAAAGCGGCGAGATCGGCGATGGCCAGGGGCGCAATCACCAACGCGTCTTCCGCCGGCAACTCAGCGGGACTCAACGACCCGACGCCCAATGCTTCCGGCGCCGCGATGGCGGCGAGGCTAAACTCGAAGATCGGCTCGTCAGGTTCCATCCGTTCCAAGGGTTCCAGGTGTTCCAACGGCATCGTTCGGTTGGGTTCCGCTTCTCTTACGGCAGTTACCAGCACCGTGTGTGTCGTGATCGGTAGAGCGCTCACAATCGCTGACGCGCCGGCCGGACTCACCTCTTGCCCACGACTACCCCACACAATTCCCGCTGCGACGACGACGGCGATCATCGCAAGACGTGGCGCCCACGAGTGGAGCAGCCAGCCGAACCAGGTGACTCGCTCGGGTAACGCGGTGATGATCTGCGCGGCGAGCGCTGTCGTTGTCATCGACGCGGGTCAGTCGCGTCGCGACTGCGTCGATCGCATCATCCAGGCGGTCGCGTATTCATCGCGGGTCTCCATGCCCGAGTCGATCGAGCTTCATGCGGATCAGGCGGCGCGCTTCGGAGATGCGCCACTTCACGGTGCCGACCGGAACGCTCAACATCGCCGCGATGTCCTCGTAACGATGATCGCCGCTCGCGGCAAGCAGGAACGGGTCGCGAAGTTTGCGCGGCAGCGCCTTCACCACCTGCGTGATCGCGATCTCGAGCTCGCGCGAGATCAGCAGCGCGTCGGGAGCAGGATCCGACGCGGGAAACTCCATCGGCCGATCGTCGGACGACACTGCGAAGCGATCGAGCCACGACCGAAGCGATCGGCGGCGATCGATCGCCTTGCGCCAGACAATGCGCATGAACCAGCTGCGGAACGCGGCGGGGTCCTGGAGGACGTGGAGCCGGGTCCACGCGGCGACCGATGCTTCCTGCACCGCTTCATCGGCGTCCATCGGCTGGCCGACGGCGGCAAGCGCGACCCGGCGGGCGGCGGTGAGGTGATCCTCGAGCAACCGCCCGAAGGCGGCGCGATCGCCGGTCCTCGCAAGTGCTACGAGCCGAACGACTTCCGGGGTGGCCGCCTCCGGTTCGGAGGTCGTCGCAGTGTCTTTGACCGGTCCTCCGGACCGGATCACCAGCATCGGCAGGGCGAGGTCGGCCGCGTTCACGCTAGATAGACTGTAAGGACATGCGCCCGGTTGGACAATTCGAGATTCGCCCCGCGCGGGCCACCGACATCCCCGAGGTCCGGCAGATGCTCGAGGAATACGTCGCGTGGATCGGGCTGGATCTCGCTTTCCAGGAAATCAACGCCGAGCTCGGCGGCCTGCCCGGCGAGTACGCGCCGCCCCGCGGCGCGTTGTTCGTCGCAGAGGAGGTGGACTTGTCCACCGGAGCGCCGAGCGCGAAGGATCGCTTGCTCGGGACAATCGGCCTGCGGCCGCTCGAGGAGCGAGCCTGCCTCGCCGGAGCGTATGACGCGAAGGCGTGCGAGATGAAGCGTCTCTTCGTACGCCCCAGCGCGCGCGGACGCGGCGTCGCCAGACAGCTCATTGCGGTCGCGCTGGCCGAAGCGCGCCGCCTTGAGTATTCCGAGATCAGGCTCGACACGCTGCCGATGATGGGCGACGCACAGTCGCTCTACACCTCGCTCGGCTTTCACGACATCGAGCCCTACTACGACACTCCGATTGCCGGGACACGATTCATGAGTCTGAAATTGTGACGGGAACTGCTCCCGTCGAGAAGCGCATCCCGTCGGGACGCCATATCCCGTCGGGAAAAACACATCCCGTCGGGAATATGATTGAGGCACCTTGATCTTGCGCCGTTGGCACGTGGCGTCAGCCGCGCTCATGCTGATCGCCGGTCTGTCGTTCCTGGCATCCGCCCAGGCGCCGTCGATCGCCGTCGTCTCGCGCGAGGGGCGCAAGCCGCTGCCCGTCACCATCATCAACAACCAGGACTACGTCGCGATTGACGACGTCAACACGGCGTTTGCGACGACGTCCCGCGAGGATCGGCAGGCGGGCGGGTTGACCATCACGGCACGCGGCCGTTCGATCGTGCTCACCGAAAATCAAAACGTGGTCTCGGTCGCGGGCCGGCTGGTGACGCTGCCGTCGCCGCCGGTGCGGCGCGATGGCCGATGGTTCGTGCCGGCTGACTTCCTGCCGCGCGCGCTCGCGGCAGCCCTCGACACCAGGCTCGATCTCCGGCGCCCGGCGCGCCTGCTGATCGTCGGCGATCTTCGCGTCCCGCGCGTCGTCGCGCGCATCGATGCCGGCGCGAACAACGTGGCGGTGACGTTCGACATCACGCCGAACACCGAGACGCGCGTCAACGCGCAACAGGGCCGGCTGATCGTGCAATTCGACGCCGACGTGCTCGATCTCAGCATCCCATTGGTGCCGCCGCAGGGCTTCCTGCAGAACGTGACGCAGGGCGATACGCCGACGACGATCGCGCTGACTCTGGGGCCGCGTTACGCCCTGCACCGCGTCACGACATCGCAGCCTGATGCGGGCTCGGGCCGGCTGACAATCGATCTCATGCCGGCGACGACGGATGCGGTGCCGGCACCGGCACCCGCACCGCCGGTGGCGGCGCCGGATACCGGGCTTGTGATTCCAACTCCGGGCCCTTCGTCGGGACTCCGCACCGTCGTGCTCGATCCCGGTCACGGCGGCGCCGAGCTCGGTACCCAGGGTACGAAAGGCACGCTGGAAAAAGAGATTACCTTGTCGGTCGCGCGTCGCCTGCGCACGTTGATCGAGAGCCGTCTCGGATTGAAAGTGTTCCTCACTCGCGAGGAGGATCGGACGATGTCGCTCGACGAGCGTTCGGCATTTGCCAACAACCATCACGCCGACGTGTTCCTGAGCATCCACGCCAACTCGGCGGTGCGGCCGTCCATCAAGGGCGCCGAGGTCTATTACCTGACCGTCGAGCGGGCCGATGCCGACGCCCGCAAGAAAGCCGACGAGAACGCCACGACCCTGCCCGCCCTCGGCGGCGGCAATCGCGCCATCGACTTGATTCTGTGGGAGACGGCGCAGGCGCGCTACCTGGAGCAGTCGGCCACGCTCGCCGGATTCGTCGAACAGGCGATGAGGCCGCGGGTCGAAATGAGCCCGCGCGCGGTGCAACAGGCGCCGTTCCGCGTCCTGGTCGGCGCCAATATGCCGGCGGCGCTCGTCGAAATCGGCTATCTGTCCAACGCCGACCAGGAAGGCCAGATCGCCACCGCGTCGTACCAGGATCTGGTCGCGCAGGCGCTGCTCGACGCGCTCATCAAGTTCGGCGAGTTCCTTGAACACTAAGAGCGGCGTGAAGATCAGGATTCCATCGTCGGCGCGACGATGGCTGACGATCGTCACCATCGCGATCGGGGTGATGGTGTTCGCCGTGGCGCTGATGACGGGATTGAGCCGCCTGCTGAGCCGGCCCGCTCCAGGGCCGGCGTCGGTCGATCCGGCAGTGACGACGGCGCCACCGGCCGTCGCGCCCGTGGTGCCGAAGATCAAAGCCACGCTCTACTTCGCTTCTGAAGACGGCCTGCATCTCGTGCCGAGCGAACGCGAAGTGCCGCTCGCCGAAGGCGCCGTCGCGCAGGCGCGGTCGATTCTCGAGGCGCAACTGTCGGCCGAGGCGCAGGCGCCGCTCGTCTCGACGATCCCGAAAGGCGCGGCGCTGCGCGGGATCTTCGTGTCGGATCGCAACGAGGTGTTCGTCGATCTTGACCCGGCGATTCGCACGGCGCATCCCGGCGGCACGATGCGCGAGCTGATGACCGTCTATACGATCGTCAACGCGGTGCTCACCAACCTCCCGAACCTGCAGGAAGTGCAGATTCTCATCGGCGGCCAGGAAGCCGACACGCTTGCGGGACATGTGGACTTGCGCCGCCCGCTCAGGAAAGATGTCTCTTGGATACAGCCATAGAAAATGATGCGCCTTCACGATCGCTCCCCGAACGAACTTCGCCCCACCACCCTCACGCCTGGATTCACGATGCACGCCGAAGGGTCCGTCCTGATCGAGGTGGGCTTCACGCGCGTGATTTGCACCGCGAGCATCGAAGACAAGGTGCCACCGTTCCTGCGCAACACCGGCAAGGGCTGGGTCACGGCGGAATACGGCATGCTGCCGCGAGCGACTTCGACCAGGTCGAACCGCGAAGCGGCGTCCGGCAAGGTTGGCGGCCGGACCATGGAAATCCAGCGGCTGATCGGCCGCTCGATGCGATCGGTGATCAAGCTCGAAGAGCTCGGCGAGCGGACGATCTGGCTCGATTGCGATGTCATTCAAGCCGACGGCGGGACGCGGTGCGCCTCGATCACCGGCGCGTTTGTCGCGCTCGTGCTCGCACTCGGCAAGTTGAAGGGTGAAGGGCAACTGCGATCGATTCCGATCGCCGACTACGTCGCCGCCACCAGCGTCGGCATTGTCGCCGGCATGCCGCTGCTCGATCTCGCCTACGAGGAGGACTCGAAAGCGGACGTCGACATGAACATCGTCAAGACGAGCGACGGACGATTCATCGAGATCCAGGGGACCGCCGAGGCCGAGCCGTTTGGAACCGACGCCCTGACCGGACTGCTCGCGCTCGCCGACCGGGGCATCACGGATCTGATCGACAAGCAGCGCGCCATCGTCGGTCCGATCCTCGGCCGATGAAGTTGTTGGTCGCGACAACCAATCCCAACAAGCTTCGAGAAATTCGCCCGCTGCTGACCGGCGTTTCGTACGATCTCGTCAGCCTTGCCGACGTCGCGCCAATTCCAGAGCCCGTTGAAACCGGCAGCACGTTCTGGGAGAACGCGCGGATAAAGGCGCTCGCCTATGCGGCGGGGTCGGGACTGGTTGCCGTCGCGGAAGACTCTGGTCTCGTCATCGACGCCATGGACGGCGAACCCGGCGTGCTGTCGGCGCGCTTCATGGGGGCGTCGACGCCCTATTCGGCACGATTCCAGGAGATCTTCCGCCGCATCGAGGGCCGCGATCGCGCGGCGAGATTCGTAACGGCGCTGGCCATGGCGCGCGGCAGCGAGATCCTGTTCGAGACCGAGACGGCGATCGAAGGCGAGATCGCGAGCGAAGCCGCCGGTACGCACGGGTTTGGCTACGATCCGATCTTCAGGTACCCGCCTTTTCAGCAGACGACCGCGGAGCTTCCCGATCACGTGAAAGCGGCGATCTCGCATCGTGCACGCGCCTTCAGAGACCTGCGCCGTCACCTCGCGACTCGGGCAGACTTCAGCGTATGGGTTCACGGGTTCAACCGTTCAAGCAGTTCAACGGTTCATTTTGGTTCAGAACCGTTGAACCGTTGAACGTTTGAACGAAGTGAACCTCTGAACGATTTGAACAGTTGAACCCATGAACCGACGTTAGTCCTCAACGGGCGTCGGCGAGCAGTTGCAGCACTTCGTTGGCAATCGCTGCCGGCAGCAAGCCTTGCTTCAACAAGCCTTCGATATCGTGCGTGGCCTGCCGGATTCGAATCTCCGCATGATGCGTGTCCGCCGGGACTTCCTGCAGATACGCGATCGCCTTCCCGACTTTCTTCAGCGCGTCCGTAACGCGCGCTTTGAGCGCGCCCCTGGCCCCGCCGTCGAGCACCGTCTGCAGATCCGTTGCGGCCGCCTGGAGCGACTCCACCGGCGTCATCGGGAAGAAGAAGTAGGCGACGGGCATGTCGTGATCGGAGCTGCGTTCGGGCCTCGTCGCGTCAGTCGCATACAGCGGCCCCTCGGGGAAATCCGCATTATTGCGCGCCACTTCGTAGCCGGTCACGAGAGCGCCCGCCGCGGTGTTGAGCAGCACGTGATCGAGCGCCTGCGGCGTCCCTTCGAAGATGAAGCTGTACCGCTGATCCGGCGGAAGCATATCGGTCAGGTTCACAAAGTCGGGATCGACGAGGTCCGGACTCTGATCGACAACGATCTCGTCATCGATAGTCGGCGTCCCTTTCAGGATCGAAATCGGATCGGTGTAGCCATCGTTGAACTGATACGCGTTGTAATCGCCGATGGACATCACCGGAACGCCTGGGTTCGCCATCTGCAACGACTGCAGGAGCCCGGCGGTCGCCTCAGCCTGCGCCGTTCGCTTCGCGCGCACGCGGATGCCTTCGCCGCCCACGCCCTCGATGTCGATGAACGATCGCAGGTGATTGACGACCACGATGAACAGTCGCGGAGCGCGGCCCGGCAGGAGCGCGTTGGCGCGCAACACGAGCGGCGGACGATCGTGGAGCAGCTCGGCATTGCCGTTCGTCGGGTTGATGAAGGTCTGGCCGGCCAGCTCCTGCGTGACCGACAGAATCGCCACACGCGAAGTCTTGACCAGGAAGCCGAGGTGCTGCGTGCCGCCCTGGGGCGCCGGAATGAGCCGAGCCTCGTACGCCGGCGTCGGGATTTCACCATCGGCCGCGGCATCCGCGTTCACCTGATCGGCCAGCGCCTGCAGTGCCGCGAGGCTGGCGATCTCGACGTGACCTATGACATCCGGTGAGTTCAGCACCTGGCGGACCGCCAGCGCCGCTTTCTTCCGTTGCGTGTCATCGTTCGCAAAGTTCTCGATGTTGAACCCGGCGATCGTCAGCTCATCGAGCGCCGGCACCCGGACCGGAATCGCGCTCATGTTCGCCGATGTCAGGGGCGGCGTCTCCGGCAGGACCTTGTAGGCACCGAAAGCGAAGTCCAGCGGCCCGGTCACGTTGGTGAACGTCACGTGCGAAGTGACCGAGATGGGCGACGAGCCGACGAGCCCGTCACTGTCGATCATGACGCGCTCGGGATTTTCATCCCACACCGGGATGCAGCAGTCGACCGTCGCCCGACGGATCCGGCGGAATCGGCAGCGACGCTTCGATGCCGGGCTCGCGCATCGGACGGTCGACACCCGGCAGCACGGTGGACGTTTCGCCGAACTCGTTGGTCGGGGCGACCGACACGAGCGCGTCGGCGTGCACGCGCATGCCCTCGAAGCGCTCCAGCTGATCAGGTAACCCGCCAGGGTCGAGGATGCCCGTGGTGAGCACGATTGGCGCCGGGAGCGCGTGGCCGCTCGAGTCGACCGTCACATCACCAGGGAGCGAGCTTTCGAGCTGCGTCAGGTTGAAGAACTCGGTCGCAGTGCCGCGTGCCGTGACCGCATCGCCTACGGCCACCGCGGGCGCCGCCGACGTGAAGATGAAGAGGCCCTGCGACGTTGCCGGGTTCGAGTCCTCGTCGCCAATCGTTTGGACGAAGAAGCCGTTGTTCTTGCGCGCGGTGACGATGCCGATTGTCTCGACGTCCTGGCCGGCGTGCGGCGAAGCGCCGCCGTCCCCCTGGATTTCATGAATCGCGAACGACGTGAACGTGCAGCTGCGCGGCGGCGTCGCGCTGTTGCGCGGAGTCGGCTGCGCGACCGAGAAGTCGACGTTGTTGTTGTTCGAATCGAAGCAGCCGCCACGCTTGCGAAGCGCCGCGGTGGTGTTGCTCAGTGCCGTCGCCGGGCCGGCCCCTTCATCGCAATTCGCCGCGCCGTATCCGACCAGATCCGCCGTGATACTCGCGGCCGGGCAGGCACCATTCGAGGCCGCAGCCGTTTGCAGAAGCGCAACCTTGCCCGCGCCCGCCGCCAGCGCAATCGACCCGCTCGCATCCGGACTGGGCAGGGGCGCCGTGCCGCCGGTTCCTGCCGCTTCCTGAACCAGGTAATAGGCGCCCGGCGCAATGGAGCCGCTGAGCGGGGTCACCGCCCAGGCTCCATTACCTGCCGCCGACAGATACTGCACCGACCATCCGGCAAGGCTGACGGTTGACGTGCCGCGGTTGAATAGCTCGATGAAGTCGTGCGTGAGCGTGGCGCCCGAATTGCCGCCGCCGCCATATACCTGGCTGATCACGACGTCCGACGTCACCGCATCGTCGTTACCGATCGTGCCGGCTCCCTGGCCGTCCGCCACCGTCGCGCCACTGACGGCTGACAGGTTGACGACGAACTGTTCGTCGCTCTCGATGTTCGCATCACCGTTGACGGTGACGTCAAACGTGAGGGTCGACGATCCGGCCGGGATCGTCTGCGACAGCAGCGTGCGGGAATCGTAGTCACCGCTTCCCGCCGTCGCCGCGTTCGCGCCGGTGCCGTCGTCGGTCGCGACGTTGAACGTCACGCCTGTCGGATGAGGGCCCGCAACCGTAACGGTGAAGGCTGCCGTCGTCGTGCCGGCGTTGCCTTCGGCAACCGTCACGTCGTTGATCGAGATCGACGCGGTCGGCGTGCCCGCGAATATCTGGCCCTGGTTGACGTTACCGGGCGTCGCAGCAACGCCGTCCGCGGTCGGGGCCCACGTGAAATCGCTGTAACCCGCGCCCGTTCCGGTCAGGCGTAACGATAACGTCGCCAAACCGTTGCCGTCCTCGGATACTCCGATATCCGTCGAGGTCTGTCCGTTCGCCGGGCCGCCCACCGCGACAAACGTGCCTTCGTAGCTGAGGAACTGCACGGCTACGCCGTTGTGGACGAGCGCCACACCATCAGGCGATCCGTTCTGGATGCCATTCGAGGGGTAGGACAGACTGACGGTTCCAAATCCGTTTTGCTGATTCGGAATTGTTCCGGCGAGGACGTCCGTGTCGTAGACCGCGCCGCCGCTGCCGTTGTACAGAACGATCGAATACTCGGCTAGATTCGTTCCAGCCGGCCCGGCAATCTCGATGAACTCATTTACGTCGGTGCCGCTGTTGTCGTAGTGAATCTCGTTGATGAAAACCGTCGGCGTGCCTTGAGCGCGGCCACCGGTAATTCCCAAACACAGCAGGGCTAGTACCAGCAGGGGGCGAGCAAATCGCTGCATCTATGAATTCTATTGGAGACAACACGTCGATCGGGTGATCGAGGCGTAAATTTTTCGATCTGTAGGCAGAAACTGCCACTAAGCGCGACCGAGCAGGCGCAATTTGTGCTCAAGCGTTTGCGCCCTCGGGCCGTCTATGCGGTCGCGAGTTCGCGCTCCGTTGCGCGCAGAGCATCCAGGCCTTCGATCAGATCGGTGATCAGATCGTCCGGATGCTCGATGCCGGGCGAGAGCCGGATCAAGGTGTCGGACAATCCCAGGGCGGCGCGGCGCTCCGCGGGGATCGATGCGTGGGTCATGCGCGACGGATGACAGATCAGTGACTTGACGCCGCCGAGGCTCTCGCCGAGCGCGAACAACGCTCGCCGGGACACGAAATGCGTGACCTCGTCGATCGTGCCATCGAGCTCGAACGACACCATTCCGCCGAACCCGGCCATCTGCTTCATGGCAATGTCGTGACCGGGGTGATTCACGAGGCCGGGATAGTAGACGCGCGTGACGCGCGGATGCGCGGCGAGCGCCTCGGCAATCCGACGCGCGTTGTCGCCGTGACGCTGGACGCGCAGTTCCAGTGTTTTCAGCCCGCGCAGCGTCAGCCAGCAGTCGAGCGGCGCTGGGACCGCGCCGATCGCATTCTGCAAGAACTTGATCGGCTCGAACACGGCGGCATCGCGCGCCAGCACCGCACCCTGGATCAAATCGGAATGCCCCGCCAGGTACTTCGTGACGCTGTGGACGACGATGTCGGCGCCGAGAGAAAAGGGCTGCTGGAGGACGGGCGTGGCGAACGTATTGTCGACCACGACTAAAGCGCCATATTGATGCGCCATGCCGGCGATCGCTGCGATGTCGGACACGATCAGCCGCGGGTTGGTCGGCGTTTCGAGCCAGACCAGCCGCGTGCGATCGGAAATTGCCGCGCGCACGGCGCCGAGATCGGCCGTATCAACGGCGGTGACGGTGAGATCGAAACCGGCGAATACGCGGTTCAACAGCCGGAACGTGCCGCCGTAAACGTCGAGCGGGACGATGATCTCGTCGTGGGGGCGCAGATAGGCATGCAGCACCGCATGTTCGGCGGCGAGGCCCGACGCGAAGACCGCGCAGTGGGAGACGCCTTCGAGCTCGGCCAGGACCTGTTCGAGCCGCTGGCGCGTCGGATTATTGGTGCGCGAATAATCGAAGCCCAGGTTGACGCCGGGGCTCTCCTGCTCGTAGGTGGAGGTCTGATAGATCGGCGCGACGAGCGCGCCGGTTGCCGGGTCGCTCGGCTGAGCGGAATGAATCGCGCGGGTTGCGAAACGCATTTTCGGTTCCATGGGTTCCAAGGGTTCCAGGGGTGCCAGGTCGTTAAAGCCTCCGAAAGACTGCGGACTCGATGCGATGGGTGTTCGAAAGCTTTTCGATCGCCGTGCCGATATCGCGACGGCTCTGCGTGCCAACCAGCAGCCAGCGGGAGCTGCCGGTCGCGTGATCCGCGACCCGTTCAACCGGCAGGCCAACTCCGGCGACGAGAGCGGCGGCAGCCGCGGCTCCCGGCAGGACTCCCGGGAACGTCACGCGAACAAACCAGGGAGTGGCCGGTGACGAGGGAAAGACCGGGTGAAGCGGCCCGCGCGGTCGTTCGTGAATCCTGCGCTCGACCGACGCGGCCTGCACGGCATCGTCGAGCAGCGTGGCCGCCGTCACGTCCGGGCCCGCCCCGGGCCCGCTGAAAAACAGGTTCGACACGTGGCGGCCGTCGAGACGAATGCCGTTCAAGGCGCCACCGAGCGAAGCAAGAGGCTCGGCCGCCGGAAGAAACGCGGGGCCGACAAATGCCCGGACGCCGGTCGCGTCTCGCTCGGCCGAGACCACCGCTTTGATCGTTCCGCCGATCGATCGCGCCGCGGCAAGATCGTCGGCGGTCACGTGGCGGATGCCGCTGACGTCGAGCGCCTCTTTCGAGAGCCGTCCCCAGCCAAACAGCGACGTGAGAAGCAACAGTTTGTCCGCCGCATCGAGGCCATCGAGGTCGCGGGACGGATCGGGCTCGGCGTAGCCGAGGGCCTGCGCCTGCGACAGCGCGTGATCGAACGACGCGCCGGGCTCGGCCAGCAACGTCAGAAGGTAGTTGGAGGTGCCGTTGACGATGGCGCGCACACGATCGACCGACGCGACGAGCGGCCGGGCGGCAAGCGTGCCGAGGAACGGCACGCCGGAAAGCGCCGTGGCCTCGTAGCGAAAGGCGGCGCCACGCGCCGCCGCGATCGATTCGAGGTGTGCGCCGTGAGCAGCGACGAGCGCCTTGTTGGCCGTCACCACCGAGGTGCCGCGTCCTAGAAGCCGCGCGACCAGCGTGCGCGCCGGTTCGACGGCATCGAGGGCTTCGACGACCACGTCGTAGCTGGCGCGCAGAAATGCGGCCGCGTCGGCTGTGACCCGCGCCTGGTCTAGCGAGTTGCGCTGCTTACCGGGATCGCGGACAAGCGCGCGTTCAACGTGGAATCGAAGGCCGGCCTGCGCGGTCGCGGCGCGATCGGCGGCGAGACGCGCGACTGCCTGACCGACTTTGCCCAGGCCGAGGATCCCGATCCGAATCGTTCTGATTTGGGCGCCCGCGGCCGGCTTTCGGGGACGGATTCGTATCGGCCAGGCGTTCGAGGATTTCTGCGAGTCGAGTGTCTGCACGACCATCTCATCTCTCCCCGTGTCGGGGCGGGAATTAGCACCCGCTGCTCATTTGCCCGCCGAAGCCTCGGCGGGGGAAACGGCCAGGTTGCTGTGGCATCTTCGGGCCCGGTCCCTCCGCCACTCTGGATAAAACGCCCTGCCGCCGTTGCGGCCAGACCAAATCAATGTATTTTGATTTAATGATTCGTGTCAACCCCCCCGCGCAAAAGCCCGCAGTGGTAACCTAGGCGGCTCATGTTCACGAAGTCCTGCCCAGCCCGATTGATCGCGCAGCGCAACCAGTTGCGGGCGGGCGTCGTGTCGATTTCGACGATTACGACCATCATTACCGACACCATCACCACCATGACCGGTGAGGGACACTGCGGATGATGTGAGGTCGACACTCACGAGGCTTTCAAGGGCCATCATCCGCAGGGGTGATGGCCCTTTGACTTTTCAGGGGGTTCATAGTGAAGCTCGAAGTCTGGAAGTTCGGCGGCGCATCACTGGCGGACGGACGCGCCATCGCCGCGGCGGCGGAACGAATTGCCGCACATCGCGGGCCGCTCGTCGTCGTCGCGTCCGCCCTTGCCGGCGTCACCGACCTGCTGTTGCAGTCCACGCCGGCAGCCGCGGACACGTTCGCGCGCAAGCATCAGCAAGCGGCGCGGGTGCTTCTCGGCCGCGGCAAGCCGTTTCGCGAGCTGTCGGACGCGATCGATCACGCCGCTCGTGAGTATCGCGACATCTGTGCGGCGATCGATGCGATCGGACACCTTGGGTTGCGCGGCCAGGACGCGCTGGTGGCTCGCGGCGAGCGCGTCTCGGCCCTGCTGCTGACGGCCGCCGTCAGGCGCCTCAGGAGGCGCGTGTCGTGCATCGATGCGGTCGAGATCATGGAGACCGACGGCGAGCACGGCAGCGCGACGCCGAAGCTCGATGAGACGGCGGCGAGGACACGCGCAGTGGTTGCGCCGCTGCGTCAAGGCCGGCACGATCGTGATCGTCCCCGGTTTCATCGGGCGGGCGCCCGACGGCAAGCGTCGCCACGCTCGGACGCGGCGGATCGGATCTCACCGCGACGGTCCTTGCGCGATCGCTCGGCGCCCGGCGGGTCGTGCTGTGGAAGGACGTGCCCGGCATCCTGACCGCCGATCCACGGATCGTCCCCGATGCGCGGCTGATTCCGCAGCTGCATCATCGCGAGGCCGCCGAGGTCGCGCATTACGGCGCCAAGGTCCTCCATCCGCGCGCGTTGATCCCGGTCGCCGGCACGCGAATCGCGCTGCACGTTCGATCGTTCCTGGATCCCACCCAGCCCGGCACCGAAGTCTCGGCGCGACAGTCGTTGAAGGGCTACCCGGTCAAGGCGATCGCGACGCTGCCGGGCCAGGCGATCGTGATGGTCGCCGGCAAGGGCATGGTCGGCGTGCACGGCATCGCCGCGCGCACGTTCACGGCGGTCGATGCCGAAGGACTATCGGTCTCGACGATCTTCCAGGCGTCGTCCGAGAGTTCGATCGGCTTCACGGTGCCCGAATCTCAAGGCGACCGGGCGGTGCGTCGCCTGCGGCAGACCTTCCGTCACGAGATCGAGCAGGGCCTGATCGACGGCGTCAGCGCGCGCGCCAACATGACGGTGATCGCCGTCGTCGGCGACGGCATGGCCGGCACACCCGGCATCTCAGCGCGCGTCTTCGCGGCACTCGAAAGCGGCGGCATCAACGTCGTTGCAATCGCGCAAGGATCCTCCGAACGCAACATTTCGTGCGTGGTGGCCGGCGACGATGCCGCCGAGGCGGCGCGCCGGGTGCATGCGGCCTTTCAGCTGTCGAAGATTGGCGGCGGGCGGCCGCCGATCCGGCCGCACACGGACGTGGTGCTGCTGGGATTCGGGCGCGTCGGCCGCGCGCTCGCCGATCAGATCGCGACCAGCCGCAGCCGCGACGTCCGCATCGTCGGACTGCTCGATCGATCCGGTTACGTCTTCGATGCGCGCGGCATCGGCCGGCGCCGGCTGCTCCACCTGGCGAAGGAGAAAGATCGCGGGCGGCTGCTGGCCTCGCTCGGAGGCGTCAAGGCCTCGGCGCCCGATGCGCTGTCGGTGATGGCGGGGCACGCGGTTTCGCGGCCCGTGGTGGTCGACGTGACGAGCGAAGAGACGGGCCCGCTGCTCAGGACGGCGATCGATCGCGGGTTCGACATCGTGCTGGCCAACAAGAAGCCGCTGGCCGGATCGCGCGACGACTACGACCGTCTCGTCACCGCGCCCGCGGCTGCGGGAAGGCGGGTTCGATACGAAGCCACCGTCGGCGCCGGGCTCCCGGTGATCGACACGTTCAGAAAGCTCGACGAGACCGGCGATCGCGTGTTGCGGATCGACGGCTGCGTCAGCGGCACGCTCATGTTCGTGCTGTCGGAAGTCTCGGCCGGCCGGACGTTTTCGGCGGCGGTGCTCGACGCCATGTCGCGCGGCTACACCGAGCCCGATCCCCGCGACGATCTGTCGGGCCGCGACGCGGCCCGCAAGGGCCTGATTCTCGGACGCATGCTCGGCTATCGTGGCGATCCGGTGAAGCCGGACGATCTGGTTCCGCGCGCGTATGCGGCGCTGCCGCTGAAGGAGTTTCTCGATCGCCTGCCTGAGCTCGATGACGCCTGGCAGGCACGCGTCGCTGACGAAGCGCGCCGGCACCGGGTCCTTCGCTATGTCGTCTCGGCGACGCCGAGGCACGTCACCGCCGGCCTGGTCGCGCTGCCCCTCTCCGATCCGATGGCCACCGCAAGCGGGACCCGGAACCTCGTCACGTTTCACTCGCGCCGCTACCGGCGCGAGCCGCTGGTGATCAGCGGCCCCGGCGCCGGACCGGATGTGACGGCCGCCGGCATCCTGAACGACATCCGCTCCCTGGGGCCGCGATGACGCAGGAATCGATGCTCCGCCTGATCCTGACCAGCCGCGTCTACGACGTCGCGCGATCGACCCCGCTCGATGAGGCGCGGCGGCTGTCGCAGCGTACCGGCAACCGGGTCCTCCTGAAGCGTGAGGATCTGCAGCCGATCTTCACCTACAAGCTTCGCGGCGCGTACAACCGAATGGCGCACCTCACCGCCGACGAGCGCGCGCGGGGTGTCATCGCGGCCAGCGCCGGCAATCACGCGCAAGGAGTCGCCTACTCCGCCCGCCACCTTGGTGTGAGCGCGTTGATCGTGATGCCGCGCACGACGCCGGCGATCAAGGTCGACGCGGTCCGCGAGCTGGGCGCCGACGTCGAGCTCGTCGGCGACAGCTATGCCGATGCGGCCGAGCATGCCGCGAAGGTCGCGGCGGAAAGCGCCGCGTCACGATTCACGCGTTCGACGATGAGCTGGTGATTGCCGGCCAGGGCACAATCGGCGCCGAGATCCTCGGACATTGCAGCGATGACAACTGCGCGATTTTCGTTCCGATCGGCGGCGGCGGGCTGATCGCGGGCATCGCCAGTTACGTCAAGGCGCTGAAGCCGTCGGTCAGGATCATCGGCGTGGAGCCGTTCGAGGCCGACGCCATGCAGCGCTCGCTCGAAGCCGGCCGCAGGGTGACGCTCGATCGTGTCGGCATCTTCGCCGACGGCGTCGCCGTTCGCGAAGTCGGCGCGCTGACGTTCCCGATCGTGCAGACGCTGGTCGATGAGGTCGTGAGGGTCGGCAACGACGAGATCTGCGCGGCGATCAAGGACGTGTTCGACGACACGCGATCGGTGATGGAACCGGCGGGCGCGCTGGCAGTGGCCGGCCTGCGCGCATGGGCCTCGCGCACCGGCGCCGCGGATCATCAGCTGATCGCGGTGCTGAGCGGCGCGAACATGAATTTCGATCGCCTGCGATTCGTTGCCGAACGCGCGGAGCTCGGCGAAGCGCGTGAAGCGCTGTTCGGCGTGACGATTCCCGAACAGCCCGGCGCGTTCAGGGCATTCTGCGCCCTGCTCGGCCGGCGCGTCGTCACCGAATTCAATTACCGCTTGAGCGGCCGGCGCCAGGCGCACATCTTCGTGGGCATCGCCACCGACTCGCGGCGGCATCGCGACGAGGTCGCCGAGATGCTGCGCGCCGCCGGCTACCCCGCCGTCGATCTGACCGGCGACGAAGTCGCGAAGCTCCACATCCGCTACATGGTCGGCGGCCGATCGTCTTCGGTCGCAGGATGAACGGCTCTATCGATTCGAGTTTCCCGAGCGGCCCGGCGCGCTGATGGACTTTCTCGATCGCCTCGGCGGGCGCTGGAACATCAGCCTCTTTCACTATCGCAATCACGGCGCCGACTTCGGGCGCGTGCTGGCCGGGTTCGAAGTCCCGCGCGGCCGACGGCGCGGCGTTCGAGAATCTCCTCGATACGCTGGGCTATCCGCACCAGCGGGAGGAACGAAATCCGGCCTACGAGCTGTTCCTCGGCGGCAACGGGGACTAGCGCGATACAATATCAACGGTCCGGGGCGTGGCTCAGCCTGGTAGAGCGTCCGCTTTGGGAGCGGAATGTCGCTGGTTCGAATCCAGTCGCCCCGACCACCTTCGCCTACCAGTGACTACTCGTGCATGCGCGTCATGCGGCGAGCGCATCTATTGAATCTAGCGGCCACGGTACGTAGGATGGAGCGCATGACAGATTTGCCGTTGCCGCATTTGTCGTCCGTCGAACGATCGTCCGCTTCGTCGCAGTCCCGCCAGCAGATCTCCCGCCAGCAGCATAGCTGTCAGATTCGACAGCGCTTCGACTTCGCTCAGCGCAAGCAGTAGTTCTTCCCCTTTTCTCTAACTGAGTGAATCTTCACGGCGCCGTCGCGCCGCGGAGATGAACGTGTATCACCTGATTGATGGAGTTGCTCCATGCGCTACTTGTCTATCTTCGCGTTCGTTCTTGTTCTCGTTCCTTCGTTCGCCACCGCCGGAGAACCGCTGACGCCTCGTCCGCTCGATCCATTCGCTGCCGACGCGTTCGCGAGCGCCGTTGCCCAGTCGTCCGTCGTCCGCTCGCTCGTCGCCACGCTCGAATCGTCGAACGTCATCGTCCACATCGTGTCGTCACGGACCCTGCCGATGGGCATCGGCGGCACGACGCGCTTCGTGACCAGCCGCGGCGGCTATCGCTACGTCCGAATCACCATCACCACCGCTCTGTCGAGGACCGGCCGGACGACGATCCTCGGTCACGAACTGAAGCATGCGTGCGAGATCGCGGCGTCAGAAGCCGACGATATCGAGAGCCGTCGAGCAGTTGTTCGAGAAGCAAGGGCACCGCACCGGCGACTACTTCGAAACCCTGGCGGCGATCGATACGGAGCGCCAGATCCGCGACGAGCTCAACGCATCGCGGGCGGCCCTTCGACTTCGCTCAGGGCAGGCGCTACAGGCCGAGCCAGTAGTTAAATTTGACCATTAGGACCTGCGTGCCGGCGGCGCGGAAGCCGCTGCCCAGGTCGCGGAACGGCGAGAACTCGCCCGGACGTGATTCTTCGCTGTTCGAGACGTTGTAGACGAGGTAGAGGGTGCTGCCGCGGCGGTACTCCCAGCGGAACACGACGTTGCTGCGCAGCGACTTGTCGTTGAAGTCAGGGTTGTTGTCGATCGTGACCGGCTCGAACTCGAACGACATCGGCCGCGCCAGGCGGCGGATGTTGTAGTAGTCGCCGACGGCGACGAACGGCTGCAGGTAGACCTCGAGCGTCATGTCGCGCGTGAACGCGTAGGTGCCGCGCGCGGTCATGCTGACGACGTTGCGATTGAGCTCGCCGTAGATGTGATCGGTGACGCCGTCGCCGGTGACGTCCTCGTTCTGGATCCACTGCGCCACGTCGTGGCCGTCGGTGATGCCGGTGCTGACGGTCATCTGCACCTGCGGCTTCGGCTGGTAGTTGAAGCTGATGTTGTAGCTGCGGTTGAAACCGCCCTCGCGATTGCCGTTGAAATGCGCGTCGGCACTGAGGCGAATGCGCTTGCGCGAGTCGGTGCCGACGAACGAATCGACGAACCATGCGCCGGGCTTCACGATCGGCGGACCGCCGCGAGTGTCGAGGTCGTCGTAGGCATCGCGCGAACGCCCGCCGCCGACGAAGAAGTTCCAGTAATTCAGGAACTGGCCGTCGACACCGGTGAAGTAGCTCTCATCGAGCTTCAAGCCCGTCGTTGTTGTACTGCGTGAAGATATTGGTGTTCCAGTTGAACGCTTCGCAGCACCTTTCCCGGATCGGGGTTGCCGAGGTTCGTGCCGCCAAAGACCTGCGTCTTGTTGTTGCGACCGCCGAAGAACCCGAGGTCGTTGTTCTTGAAGGTGCTGTTGAAGTAGTCGTAGTGACCGTAAGACGCCGACGTGCTTGCTGTTGTAATTGAAGTTCGTGACGCCGCCGAAGCCGTTCTGCATCTCGCCGTCGATGGCGCTGCGCGTGCCGGCCCACTGGCCGTTCCAGGTGTACTTGTTGCTGTTCCAGCGCAGCGAGTAATCCATCGAGCTGGTGTAGGCGTCGAAATCCTGGTCGCGAACGACACCGGTAAAGAGCCCGCCGACGTTCGACGATCCGCCGAGGATGTCCTTCTGCACGCGGGCGACGTTGTAGGACGTATACGGCTCGATCAGACGCTCGGCGCGTTCGCCGTCCGCCGTTCGCACCAGCGCGTATTCACGATCCGTCAGCGCCGACAGCGCCGCCGTAGGTCCAGCCGTTGGCCTTGCCGGTCACCTTGGTGGCGGCGAGGATCGTCGTGAAGTCCGGACGCTCGATGACCTGTCTCGCCCTCCGGAATGGCGATGCGGCCCGGCTTCTGGCCGATGCGGCGGGAGTGAAACATCGGCATCTGCGGGTAGTTCGGCACCAGGATGCGGCTGTCTTCGATGAAGAACGGGCGCTTCTCCGGAAAGAACGTTTCGAACACGCTCAGGTTGAGGACCGCCGGATCCTGCTCGACCTGGCCGAAGTCCGGATTCACCGACGCCGACAGGGTCGTGGCGGTGCCGAGGCCCATGCGAAAGTCGAGGCCGCCTGACAGGTCCTGTCCCGAGCCGGCGGCCGTGACATGTTCCTGCCTGGCGAGCAGGAACGGCTGCAGCTCGAGCCGGCGGGGTGGCGCCGGCGGCTTCGCGAAGGTCAGGTGTCCGAATCGCGACACGAACCCCTGCGCGCCGCGCGGCGTCGCCACCCAGCGGATCATCTCCGCGTTGTAGACGATGTCGCGGCGGATGTTGAATCCCCAGACGACCGCCTCGCCGGGCGTGATCGTGAAGCGCAGCTGCGAAAACGGGATGCGGAACTCCGCGGTCCACCCTTCCGGCGTGACCTCGGTCCGCACTTCCCACACCGCGTCGTAGTCGGTGCTCGAGCGCGTATCGTCGAACCACGTCATGTCGCCCTGCACGCCGTTCGGATTCGAATCGAAGGTGACGGCGGTCAGATGATCGTGACGCGGATCGAACGTGATCTTGATCGAGTCGCTGCGCGGGAAGGTGTCGCGGCGGCCGAGCGCGGTCGTGATCTTCGACGGATCGCGCATGTAGTTGATGACGCCGACATACACCGAGCGATCGTCGTAGAGCACCTTGACCAGCGTGCGCTCGGTCGGCGGCTGCATGTTGTTCGGATCGTTCTGGACCATGTCGTCGATGGCCTGCGCGGTCTGCCACGCCTCGTCGTCAAGGCGGCCATCGATGCGCGGCGCGGACTCGCCGACGTAGAACGCCTGGAGGTCCTTGCCGACTTTTTCGGGAACCGCCGGTTCAGCGCCATTGCCACCCGGTCGTCCTGCCGCCGGCTGTGCGAACCCGGGAACCGCCGCCGCAAGGAAACACCAATCGAGAGACAGACAAAGACAAAACGGGCGGACGGGCGACGGCGCATCAGGTTGTATGTCCTTGGCTTTAGACACCTGATTTGCCGAGTTGGTTGGCGGGATCATTCCCATCGAAAGACCCGGGCCGAGATCGCGACGAATACCGCCCCCGATATCGCCAGCGCGGCAACGTCGCCGAGATGCGCGAACCACGAATGCCCCGACCCACACGCCGTGCAGCAGCGACACGACGTAGGTCATCGGCAGCAGCCTCGCCACGATCTGCAGGCCGTCCGGCAGCGCGTCCACCGGCGCGAACAGGCCTGACAGCGCCAGCATCGGATAGAAGATCAGGGCGCCGACCGGTTGCGCAAATCGAGCCGTCCGCACCACGCTCGCGACGACGAAACCGATCGAGAGGATCGCCAGCGTGCTCACCAGCAACGCAATCGCGAAGCTGATGGGCGGCCCCTGCATGCCCACCGGGTAGTAGCGCCGGCCGGCCAGCATCATCAGCGTCACCGACAACGCCGTGAACAGCAACTTCACCAGCACGTGAGCGGACAGAATCGTGTGCGGACGCAGCGGCGTCGCCCGCAGGCGCTTGAGGATGCCGCCTTCGCGATAGATCGAAATGATCGTGACGAGCGAGATCACGGCGCCGATCGCCATGAACACCGCAGCCATCACCGGCAGTCCCGATTCGCAGGAACTCGGCGCCACCGGGCGTCCGCGCCCCGCTGCCGCGATTCATCGCGCGGCCGACGATGAGGAACACCACCACCGGGAACAGCGAGCGTGCCGATCGCGCCGAGCGGCTCACGCAGGAAGATCTTGATCTCCAGCCAGGTTAGTTGAAACAGTCCCCGCATCATGTGTCTCTAGTAATCTGTGGATCGTTGTTTTCGGCGGCTAGTCGCGAATCGAATGGCCGGTGAGCTTGAGGAACACGTCCTCGAGGCTCGGCTGCTCGGCGCGGAAGCGGCTCACCCGCACGCGATGCTCCGCCAGGCACTGAATCACCTCGGTGATGAATCCGTCACCGCGGCCGTCGAATCGTGATCTCAGTCGCGTCCCGCTTCACATCGACGACGTGTGGAAGCGACCGAAAACGCTCCTCGGCCATCGGATCCTCGGTGCTGAGCACCACCGATCGATCGGGACAATGCTTGTCGACAAGCCGCTGCGGCGAATCGACGTCGATGATGCGGCCATGCTCGATGATCGCCACGCGATCGCACAACCGCTCCGCCTCCTCCATCAAATGCGTCGTCATGAAGACGGTCTTGCCGCGGGCGCGGATGCCGCGCACCAGCTCCCAGATGGCGCGGCGCGCCTGCGGATCGAGGCCGGTCGTCAGCTCATCGAGGAACACGACCTCGGGATCGTTGATGAGGGCCAGCGCGATGAACAGGCGCTGCTGCTGTCCGCCGGACAGCGTCATGAACCAGGCGTTGCGCTTCTCGGACAGGCCGAGCTGCTCGAGCAGACGCTCGCCCTGGCTGACGGGTTTCTTGTACAGCGCCGCCCACAAGTGCATCGCTTCCCAGACCTTGATTCGTTTCTGGAGATGCGCCTGCTGGAGCTGGACGCCGATGCGATCCTGCAGCTGATAGACGTCGCGAAACGGATCGAGACCCAGGACGGAAATGCTGCCGCGGTCGGGTTTCCTGATCCCCTCTACGCATTCCATCGTCGTGGTCTTGCCGGCGCCGTTCGGTCCGATCAGCCCGAAGATCTCGCCGTCCCGGACCTCGAACGACACGTCATCGACCGCGACCGTCTCCTTGTAGGTCTTGCGGACGCCGGCGACGCTGATGACGGATTGCGACACGCACCTCAGGATTCTACTGGTGCGTACGGTGCGTACAGTGCGTGAAGTGCGTAGGGTGCTCGGGTGCCGGGTGCCGGGTAGCCACGCCACGAAGCACGCCTGCAGAGCTCTCAGCGCCATACACCGGATCCACTTGCTAGAAAGCGTTGAGGACTTGGCCGGCACCGGCACCGGCACCGCAGCACCGTACGCACCCCACGCACTGTACGCGCCCTACGCACCCTAGTTTCGGAGGCGCCGAAACCGCCACGGACTCAGGTGCACGAACTCACCTGGGCCCTCGGCGACTTCGACATCGATTCGGAACGTCAGCGGCGCCGCGAGGTAGACGGTGTGGTTCAACCGTACCTGCTTGCCCTTGTATGAAAACGGCGCGCTCTTGAAGAACAGGCGATAGTCGCCGCCGATGTTGCCGCCGACTTCCGCCATCTGCGTGTACGAGTAGCCGCGGCTGTCGGTCACATGGCGGAACGCCATCTTCTGATCGCGGTGATACGCGATCGATTCCGTGACGGTGAAGGCGCCGGCCTCGCTCTTGCCGGCCGTCACGGCTTCGTAGAAACCGTCGGCCAGCTTGCGGTAGGTCACGGTCCCGCTCGATTCGCCTCCAGGGCCGAGCACCGAATCGGGCGCGTCCGCGGTGAACGTCCACGTGCCGAGGAAGTACGCGTCGAAATCGAGCAGCGGCACGATGTCATCCGGCTTAGTCGGCCGGCCGAGATTCGGCATCAACCCCTTCGGCGCATCCGCCGGAGCCTGCGCGTGGATTGGGAGAAGACCGACAAGTAGCAGCGAGAGCACACACCCTGGCACGCTACGCACTCTACGCACTCCAGGCACCCTATTTCTTCGGGAGTCGCTGTTTGTCGAGCGTGTATTCGATCCAGCCGAGGCTCATCTCGTCCCAACTCTGCTCGGACCAGTACACTTCCTTGTCTGGATTCGGGTTGAGCGGGTTGTTCGCGGAGTTATCGAACACCGCCCTGTACTTGAGCATGCTGCCCTTGGGAATCTTCAGCGGCTCGGCGAGCACGTAGCGTTCCTGCCAGTCGAAGCGATAGCGCGGCACGTCGAACAACAGTTGTTCCTTGCCGTCTGGATAGACGACCTTGTACTCGGCGGACTTTCCGCGCACGTGCATGTGCGGGTAGAAACCGTTGATGGTGATGTCCTGCGTGATGTTCAGCTCGGACGTCACCGTGAAGTCGGCCATGTAGGGCGGAATCGGCGGCAGCCCGCAGAACGACGAGATCGTCGCTGCCGTCGCGCCCTGCGACACGCGACCGGCCTCGACGTCCGCGGCATCCGGGATGGCGCCGCGCACCAGTTTGCCGTTCACGTGCTGGCGCTCGTTGATCGGCGTGCGGAAGTGGAACTTCTTCAGCGGCTCCTTCGCGAACCACAGCCCGACCTCGGATCGATCCACTTCGGTGCGCCCGGTCGGCGTGTAGTGCATGTTGAAGTTCAAATACTGGCCCGGAAGCGCGGGCGTGCCGACACCGTCGGGATGATCGTCGAAGCCGCGGCCCGCAACGTATGCGAGCAGCGTCGTGAATCCGCCGACCGAGCTCAAACGATCGGGCTTCTCGCCGGGCTCGCGCGGAATCTGGAATTCAGACGGAAGCTTCTGTTCGGTGATGCGCGCGGTGCGGCGATCGAGCGGCACTTTCTTGCCAGACGCGTCGATGGTGAACGGCTGGCCGTCGATCACCTCCGTGCCCGGCGGGAACGTCACGAGGCTGACCGTGATGTGATGGACGACCGCCTTGTTCGACGGGCCGCGCCTCCGACATCTGGATCAGCTTCATGCCGTCGCTCCACGGAATCGGCACGTAGAAATCGAGCATCGGATATTCCGAGCGGGGCTCGATGGTGAACTCGACGGGCATCTTGATGACGACGTCGGGCTCGCGGTTGAACTTCCAACCGCCCGGATACGCGGGCGGCGCCGGTAGATCGGCGTCATTGCCTTTCGGCGCCCCGGCATCGACCCACGCCACGAGCGTGAAGATTTCCTTCTCGCTCATCTGGCGGTCGTTGCTGAACTTCAGCGACGACTCGCCGACGCCCCAGGGCGGCATCTCCTTCTTGAGGACCTTGGACTTGATCGATCGCGCCCACGGCCGCGCCTGCTCATACGTCATGAGCGGCATCGGCGCCACTTCGTTGGGCCGATGGCACTGCGAGCAATTCTTGTAGAGGATCGGGGCGACGTCCTTCGTGAACGTCGGCGCTTGCCGGGCGTCGGCCGCAGAGGACCAGAGCAACCCAACGATGCCGGTGAGCGCGACGATCGCGGTACGGAGTCTCATGCGGCCTCCTAGCCGGGGATTATAGTGCGTACGGTGCGTACGGTGCGTACGAGTGCGTAGAGTGCGTAGCGTGCACTGGTGCCGGGGTGCCGGGTGCCGGGTGCCGGGTGCCGGGTGCTGGGGGCCGGGTGCCGGGGTGCAATTTTCGCCGCGTCGCAGCATTGACCGGCTCGCAGAAACGGCGACACCGAGAAGCGTGCCCGGCGGAAACGCACCGGAATGCGCGAACTCGCCTGCGGAATGCAGGTTGCTCTTCTCATCGGCATGGCCGGATTTCGAGATTTTCGGGACATGGCGGCGTGGCAGCGGTCGCGTGAGGTCAGACAGCTGGCGTATGAGCTCCTCAAACAGCCGGAGGCGTCGCGGGACTTCAAGTTCCGCGATCAGTTGCGTGATGCGGCGCGCTCCGCACCACGCAATATCGCGGAAGGATTTGCCAGATACAAACACAAGGAATTCGCCCAGTTCGTCCGCATCGCGAAAGGCTCAACGGGCGAAGTCCTCGATGCTTTCATCGATGCGGTTGACAGCGGCTACCTGTCGCCCACCGACTTCCCGCGGCACGAACACGCCTGCAAGAAAGCACTGAGCGCAATCAACGGCTTGATTCGATATCTCGAATCCACACCAGATCCGCCAAAGAAGAAACGATGACGAGCACCCGGCACCCGGCACCCGGCACCCGGCACAAAAGCACTGTACGCACATCACGCACTGTACGCACTGTACGCACCAGTGCTAGTGCTGAAACGAAGCCTCAAAATCCGCGAGCGACCGCTGGACGCGATGAAGAAACGCAGCCTCGAATTCGACGCCGTCGCCGAGATCCCTGAGCAGATTCGCGATGGCCGCCCCGCCGGCTTCGTCGAGCAGCCGCTTCGCGGCCACTGCGCTGGCCGCATACGCCACCTGCGCATCGTCGCCGCTCAGCTTGCCGAATGGTCCCGACAGCATCTGTCAGCGACGGCGAACTTCGACAGCTTCTCGACCGTGCTCGTGGCCCAGCCGAGATCGTCGGCTCTCGAGCACCGACGCCAGTCCTTCGTTCAGCCACGTCGGGAGCCCGCGGGTCGCGAGCGAGCGAATCAGCGCGTGCGAGAACTCGTGCGCGAGGACGCGATCGAGATCCTCGCCTTTCTCTCCGGCGCCGCGCATCGGGACACGAATGCTGCCGTCAAATGCCGCGGCGGCCCACTGCGGCGATCGGGTGATGTCGGAAAACTGCTCGCCGCTGTAGAGCACGACCGGAATCGATTTCGCGGGGAAGGTGCCGAACACCTCCGAGATGCGCCAGAACGCCCTGTTCAACGACTCGAGCGCTTGCGCCGCCATCGCCGCATCCTCGGGCCCTTCGAACGAGACGGTAAAGTGGTCGCCGACCTCGAGCCGCATGCGCTCGTGCAGATCCCGCTCGCGTTTCCACCGATCCAGCGTGTCGCGAACGCCGGCATCGTCAGGCACTTCGGTGGCGACGATTTCGTAGAGGCGAATGGCTTCCGTCAGATCGCCCTGGCGCTTGAAGACCTGCGCCAGCTGCGCCCGCGCGCGCGTCAGCTTCGGGTCGAGAGCGAGCGCGTGCTCGAGGTGCGCCTTCGCTTCGTCGTCGCGGCGCAGCAGGAATTCGGCGGTGCCGGCGCCGAGCCAGAGCATCGCGTTTTTCGGGTCGAGCTTCGTCGCTTCGACGAACGCGTCGGTGGCGGCCTTGAAATCGCCGCCCCTGATCGCGTTCCACCCGGCCTGCTCGAGCATGCCGACGCGCGGACTGTTTTGCTTGCCGTCAACGCGCACCGTCCAGACGAGCATCATCGTCCCGGCCAGGATCAGGCTCCCGGCAAGAGTGGCCGCGCCCGAGCGCTTCATACGTCGAGGCCAATCATACGCATCAGCTCGAGAGCGTTGCTATGCGTAATGACTCCGTCACGAAGCTTGTAATCGAACGACATCGCGCCGTTCTCGACCTTGTCCTGCAGGTGCACGTTCTTGGCCTGCCCCGGGAAGATGGCTGCGATCTCGGTCAGGGACAAATCGTGGGTGGTTACCATCCCGATCGCGCCGCGCGCGATCATCGTCCGCACGACGCCTTCGGCGGCGACGCGGCGATCCTTGGAGTTCGTGCCGCTCAAGAGTTCATCGAACACGAACAGGACCGGCAACGGCCCGTCGAGCAGATCGCAGATCGCGCGGATACGCAGCGCTTCGGTATAGAAGCCCGATCGATGCTCCTGCAGCGAATCCGTGTGACGGAGGCATGTCCCGATCGCCAGCGCCGACAGGCGAAGCTGCTCGGCCCGAACCGGCGCACCAGCGAGCGCCAATACGGCGTTGATGCCCACCGTTCGCATCAGCGTGCTCTTGCCGGACATGTTGGAGCCACTCACGATCAAGACCTGCGGGGCTTGCGGGCTTGCGGGCCTGCGGGCTTGAACGTTCAATACCAACGAGTTACTGACGGCGGTCGCAGCGGGGATCAGCGGATGAGCAATCTCCGTGGCCTCGAACATCGGCTCCGTGTCCTCCGTGATCTCCGGAAACGGATACTGGGGGTGTTCGTACGAGAATCCGGCAAACGACAGCAGCGCTTCCATTTCACCGACAGCGCCGACCCACTCGCGCAATCGCGGGCCGTGAGTCCTGCGCCAGGATTCTGCGGCATATGCGAGCTGCAACGTGAAGAGCAGCGGGATTTCGGATAAGCGCAGGAATACGTTGTGCCGTGAATCGGCCCAGTCGGCAACGCGGGCGAGGCGCGCGATGCCGCGCGACGCGGCCGGCAGGTGCGCATCACCCTTCAGGCGATGCGACATGCGCCGCAAGCGCCGGCTCTTCGAAGGTCTCGACCTCGATCTCCCTGACGACGTTGGACAAGAGATCGAGCGCCGCCGACTCGGTGGACGATGACAGGCTCTCGACGAGCGCATTCGCCCGCTTGCCTAGCCACGCCAGCGCGAGCACGTTGACGAGCGAAATCATCCCGACGTAGATGCCCGGCGCCACCGTTCAGGTAGATGAAACAAGGCACCGAGAAACGCCAGCGCGAGGGCGGCGACGACGATTCGTAGCGGCGGAAGGGACGACCGATCCTCCGCCCACGCGATTAATCGCTCGGCGTGAATCGAGCGTCCGCCGCCGGCGTTGACGACCGCGATCCGCTCTCGAAGGTCGATGCGATCCCGCAGCGCGCCAACCCGCGACTGACGTTCGCGGATGTGCGGGACCGCCGATGGATGCAGCAGCCATCCGGCCAGCCGCTCCTCCCCCATCGGCGTGCGGCACGACGACAGCAACTGGAACAGGCTCGACGATCCGAACACGTCGAGGTCGTCGGCGTACGGATGATTGCGGTCGCGAAAGCGCTCGCCGCTCGGCGTGTCACGCATCCAGCGATCCTCGATGCGCGCGATGCCGTCGGCGTAGAAGGCGACCGCCGCCTGCGCGCGCGCCAGCGCACGCATCACCAGTTCGTGCCAGATCGACAAGCGCGATGAAAACCGCGAGCGCCGACGCCGTAGATGGCCGGCGACGGATCCGCCGCGAGGACGACGGCCGTGTAGATGACCGCGGCGATGAAGATCGCGACCTTGGCGTTGCCGAGATGGATATGCGTTCGTTCTCGCGTCTTGACGGCGGCTTCGCGATCGCGTTTGCGGGCGGCGTATTCTTCGAGGGGGTGTCGCACAGGTCTTCAACATGATGTTCCAGTTCCTGCGTACATGGCATGTCGACGTACGCAGGAACATGAATCGAAAACCGATGCTGGAGGGTCAGTCCCCGTTACAAAAGGCAGGCGGCGAGGGCCAGTGATGGCCCCCGCCTCTGGATGGTGGGTTATTTGGTGCGGATGGTTAGCGGGTTGGTAAGCGAGACTTTGAGCTTGCGTCCTTCTGCAAGCCGAATTTCTTTGCCGTCGGTGGCAAGCACGACGCCGGTGCCGGCGCCCGCGCCCACGCGCCGAACCGATGGCGGCGCCCTTGCCGCCGCCGGTGATCGCGCCGATCACCGCGCCGGCAGCAGCGCCCGACGCCGATCTTCACGGCGTCATCTTTCTTGGTGCTCTCGGCAACGAATGCGAGCGGCCTCGTGTCGATGTCGTAGCTGACCGGGCCGGTCGTCAGGCTTGTGAAGCGGAACGACAGCTCCGCGCGGCCCTTGACCTTGTCGGAGTCGTCAACATGCGTGACGTGACCCGACAGGGTGGCGCCGGACGGAATGGCTGTCGTCCCGTCAATCACAACTGGAGACGCCAGCGTGCCGCGGACGGGCGCTTCGACACGGCTGGCATCCGAAGCGAGCGCGTGTTGAGCGTGACGTCGAGCACGGTGTTGTCCGGAATGGTGATGGTGCGGACGACCGCGGCAGCCTGGGTTCGCGGCGGTCTCGGTCGCAGCCTCGACGCGCTTCACTTCCGCGATGCTGCTCCGCGTGATCTCGGTCGAGGTGTTCGGGCGTTCGCCCGTCAGCGTCACGACGGCGGCATCGACCTTGGCGATCTTGCCGCGAACGAGCGTGCCGTCCTCGGTGACGACGGTGACTTCGGTGCCGGCCGGGATATTCTCGACGGCTTCGGCGCGCGTGCACGCGGCTGCCAGCGACAGCGTCATCACGCTTGCGGCGATTGCGGCGATGCTCGTCTTCGTCATGCGGCTCATCGGACGCCATATAGAGCAACGCCTGTGCCAGCTTTTTGCGGCCCAAATCGGCGGAGATGGGTAAGCGACGTCGCGTGGTTGGGTAAGGGACGACTCACCAGTGGAAGAGCTGTTGGGCCGAGAATGAATTCAATACATGCCGTTACGTTGTGACACGGCCGGCTTGGTAGACTCTCTCCCTTCGGAGGATTCGCAATGATTGTTTCGACGCGCACCTGGCGCGCGGCCGCGCTGGCCACTTTGACGCTGCTCACACTTCCCGACACGCGGTTCGCGCGACTCGAAGCGCAGCAACAGGCGATCGATCCGGCGTTGCTGAACGCCTACCGCTGGCGCAGCATCGGCCCCGATCGCGGCGGGCGCTCGATCGCGGTCATCGGGCGTGAAGGGGCGTCCACGAGAAGCGTATTTCGGCGCCGTCGGCGGCGGCCTCTGGAAGACGACCGACGCCGGCAACAACTGGGCGCCGGTCACCGACGGACAGATCACGCAGCTCCTCGGTCGGCGCGGTCGCGGTGTCCGAATCGAACCCCGACATCGTGTTCATCGGCATGGGCGAGAACTGCATCCGCGGCAACATCATGCCCGGCGACGGCGTCTACAAGTCCGGTGACGCCGGCAAGACGTGGACGCACGTTGGCTTCCGCAACGTCGATGCGATCTCGAAGATTCGCATCCACCCCACCAACCCCGACATCGTCTATGTGGCGGCCTTCGGCCTGTATCACGGACCGAGTGAAGAACGCGGCGTCTTCAAGAGCACGGACGGCGGCAAGACGTGGAAGCGCACGCTGTTCAAGGACCCGCGCAGCGGCGGCGTCGACATCGTGATCGACGCCAATAACCCCAACGTGATCTACGCCGCCTTGTGGGAGGCGTACCGCCTCGAGTACCAGATGTCGAGCGGCGGCCCCGGCAGCGGCATGTACAAGTCCACCGACGGCGGCGAGACCTGGACCGAGATCACGCGCAACCCCGGCTTGCCCTCGGGCGTGGTCGGCCGCATCGGCCTGGCCAACACCAGGGCGGATTCCAACCGCGTCTACGCCCTCGTCGAGAACGAGAACGGCGGGCTGTTTGTCTCAGACGATGCGGGCGCGTCGTGGAAACTGATCAATGCGAACCGCGCCGTCCGCCAGCGCGCGTTCTACTACACGCACGTCTTCGGCGACCCGAGCAACAAGGACGTCGTCTACATGCAGAACACGGCGCTGTTCCGTTCGACCGACGGCGGCAAGACGACGGTCCAGGTCGGCCAGAACACGCACGGCGATCATCACGATCTGTGGGTCGATCCCGACGATCCGAATCACGTCGTCGACGGCAACGACGGCGGCGGCGCGATCACCTACGACATCACCTCGCGAGTGCCCGAACTGGAGCGCGCAGGACTTCCCCACCGCGCAGTGGTACCACGTGATCACGACCGCGCACCTGCCGTATCACGTCTGCGGCTCGCAGCAGGACAACAGCACGCTGTGCGTGCCGAGCAACACCAACGCGCAGGGCGGCGGTTTCGGCGGCAATCCGCCGGTGGCGCCCTACCAGGTCGGCGGCGGTGAGCCCGGCTACATCGCGACGCACGCGACCGACCCTGACATCTTCTTTGGCGGCACCAACAACGGCTCGTTCCTGACGCGCCTCAATCGCCGCACCGGCGAGTTCAAGGAAGTCGGCGCCTACCCGCGCTTTTTCTCGGGTGAGCCCTCCAAGGACGTGAAGGAACGGTGGCAGTGGACCTACCCGATCATCTTTTCGCACGTCGATCCCAACACGCTCTACACGAGCTCGCAGCGGGTCTGGAAGACGACCAACGGCGGCGACACCTGGGAGCCGATCAGCGGCGACCTGACCCGTCACGATCCCAAGACGATGCAGGATTCTGGCGGACCGATCACGCACGACATGAACAGCCCGGAGATCTACGGCACGGTGTTCTCGCTCGCGCCCGGCAAGAAGGACGTCAATATCCTGTGGGCGGGATCGGATGACGGGCTGATTCACGTCACGCGTGATCACGGCAAGAACTGGACGAACGTGACGCCGCCGGCGATGCCCGACTTCGGGCGCGTCAGCCAGATCGACGGCTCACTGTTCGACAACGCGCACGGCGTATGTCGCGGTCAAGAAGATGCTGCTCGGCGATCGATCGCCGTACATCTTCCGCACCAGGGACTACGGCAAGACCTGGACGAAGATCGTCACCGGCATTCCGGCCAACGACTACGTGCACACCGTGCGCGAGGACGTCGTGCGCCGCGGCCTGCTCTACGCCGGGACGCAGCACGGCGTCTACATTTCCTTCAATGACGGCGACAACTGGCAGCCGTTCTCCAGCGGCCTGCCGGATGTGCCGGTGACCGATCTCGTCGTCGAAGACAACGCCATCGCGATCGGCACGCACGGGCGCAGCTTCTACGTGATGGACGACATCGCGGCGCTCAGGCAGTTCGGCCTGGCGCCGCTCACCGACGTGGCGGTGTTCAAGCCGGCCAACGCCACGCGCGGGCTCGATCGCCCGATCGTCACCTACTACCTGAAGAACCAGCCGAAGCAGCTGACGATCGATTTCCTCGATGCCAAGGGACAGGTGGTGCGCTCGATCAACGGCCAGCCGCCGCGGAAAGAGGGCGATACCGGCGGCGATGGTGGTGGCGGCGGTTTTGGCGGGCCCCAGGGCGCGCCGATGGCCGCGGGCATGAACCGCTTCACCTGGGATCTCAACTCAACGGGCGTCGTCACGTTCCCGGGCATGATCCTGTGGGGCGCGACGCAGAACGGGCCCGCGGTGCTGCCCGGTTCGTACCAGGTGCGGCTCACCGCAGACGGCGTCACACAGACGCAGTCGTTTCAGGTCTTGAAGCACCCGCTGCGGCCGATCGAGCGACGCCGATCTGCAGTTCCAGTTCAACCTCGCCAGCCGCATTCGCGACAAGGTCAACGAAGCCAACCTCGCGGTGATCCGCATTCGCCGCATCAAGACCGACATCGCCGATCGCATCAAGGATGCGCCGGCTGAAGTACGCACCGCCGGCGAACTGCTGACCAAGGCGCTCGTGGCCGTTGAAGAGGATATCTACCAGGTGAAGAACCAGAGCGGACAGGATCCGCTCAACTTCCCGATCAAGACCAACAATCGCCTGGCGTCGCTGCTGCGCGTCGCGGTGTCGGGCGAAGGCCGGCCGACCGGCAACGTCGAGCCGATCTTCAACGACCTGATCGCCGAGTTGAAGGCGGAAACCGATCGACTCGAGAAGACCGTCAGCGATCAGCTGCCGCCCTTCAACAGCATGCTGCAGCGCATCAAGAAGACGCCGGTCGACGGCAAGTAAGGCCGTGGCGGCCGCGCCCTCCTTTATACTATTGATTGAGCCACGGCTCACCCCGGAGGGTGATTCGCGTGCAACGCTGGCATACGTTCTGCAGGATTCGGCGGTAGCGACATGGCAACACGGTGTCCTTCGCTCGCGGCGGCCAGTCTGGCACTCGCGCTCACCGGATTGTCGAGCGTCGATCGGATGTCCGCCTCCGCCGTGGCCGAGCCGGTTCTCGAACGGCTGCTCGCCAAATCCAATACTGTTGCGCCGCCCCCGTACCGCGCGTTCCGACGGATGGAGGGCGGCCTCATCGATTCCGAGAGACGCGGCTGGATCGAAGCCTGGACTGAATACACGCCCGGCCGTGGTTTCAGCTACGAAGTCGTGCGCGAAGGCGGCTCGGAGTACGTGCGGAACAAGATCCTGCGCGGAATGCTGGTGAGCGAGCAGAAGCTCATCGCCGGCGGCAAGCGCCTCCACGCCTCGCTCGAGTCAATGAATTACCTCTTCGAGGACGGCGGGGTGGCGGACGGAGGCCTT
Organism: uncultured cyanobacterium; assembly: GCA_963833135.1. Lineage (GTDB taxonomy): Bacteria > Acidobacteriota > Vicinamibacteria > Vicinamibacterales > UBA2999 > 12-FULL-67-14b. Next base: position 82,036 of record CAWHWW010000001.1, read on the forward strand.
CAGCGCGTCCTGCTCAAGCCCGCCAAGAAATCTGACGGCATCCTGAACGGCAGCGTGCTCCTCGATCCAGGGTCGGGCTTGATCACGAGCGATCCAGGGACGCCTGGTGAAGAGCCCTTCCTTCTGGCTGCGCGACGTCGACGTGACGTACATGTACGCACACGTCGGCGACCGCGTCGTGCCGGTCGAGATGACCTCGACCGGTCGCGTCCGCATGTTTGGCCGCTCGAATTTCCGGATGGTCTACGACTACGAGTCGATCGACGGCCGGCCAGCGACGCTCAAGGCGCCGCTGCGCGACGAACAGTAACCGCCAAGAGGGCGGCTACGAAGTCCGCACGTTCTCGGCGCGCGGACCCTTCGGCCCCTGGCCCTTTTCGAAGGTGACCTTCTGCCCTTCACGCAGTTCGTCGAACCGCGTGCCCTGAACCGCCGAATTGTGGAAGAAGTATTCGGTGCCGTCGTCCGCTGCCACGAATCCAAAACCCTTGTCGCTGACGATGCGCTTGATCGTTCCTGAAACTGCTGCCGCCATTTGAGTATCCCGCCGATAGAGGTAGACGAATTTGCCCCGCAAGGCGCGGAGCGGCCACAACGGTATCCCGAATCGGGCACGAACGCCTAACAAATCGGCGGCGGGGGTCAGAAACGGAACAAACGGGTCATTTTGACGACAAAGGCGCGGTTGCGGAGGGCGATGTTGCCGCGCTGCGGATCGAGCGGGTTGGTGTCCTGCTCGTCGGTCCAGACGACGAAAAACTCGCTGCCGGGCCGGTATTCCCAGCGAAACCGGACGTTGCTGCTGAAGGTGTGGTCCGCCGAGCTGTACTGGAGGAGCGCGCTCGCGAACATGCGCGGCGAGAACCCGTAGTCGGTGCGCGCGCCGACCTGCCTGGTCGTAAAGGCGCTGGTCGGCAGCTCGATACGGGTAATCGACATGCGCGGCTCGACCGAAAACTGCTTGAGGATCGCATAGCGGCCCTGTGAAAACGTCAACGCCCTGATCGTGCCGTTGTAGTACTCGCCGAGCTGCACGCCGATGTTGCCCGACAGCCGGCGCTGCTGGCCCATGTTGTACGACATGAGCACGTCGTTGTAGTGATAGCCGCCAACCGGAATCACGTGCCCTGCCGCCGGCGAGAACGGCGTCAGCAGCAGGTCGTAATTGGCGTTCGCTTCGACGTTGAAGACGTCGCTGTTATTCAGCTCGACGTTGAACCGTCCGGTGGCCTGTCGCGACTCGACGTCGCCGGCGCCGTTCTCGTAGTACTCGTAGCTCACCTGCGACGTGTACTTGCGCACGTAGCGCGACGACTTCGGCCGCGGGCTGAAGCGCGCCGAGCCGTACGAGCGCGTGAAGTCGGTGCGACGCAGGAAACCGACCTCGGGGTTGAACGCCTTGCCGACCTTCAGCACTTCGGCGTTCAAGCCGTAGCGATCCGGCGACCAGTCGAACTTGCCCTGGTAGCTCTCGTTGTCGCCGGTGACGCCGGTCGTCTGGGTTTGCGCGTAGTACGCGCCGATCGCGACGTTCTGGTAAAAACCGAGCGCCGCGTCGACGCCGTAGGCCTGGTTGTCGCCGCCGGCCGTGACGACCGACTCGTTGCGATTGGTGAACATCGCGCCGATCGTGCTGCGGCGCAGGATGTCGCGCTTGAGGCGCAGCACGGTGAAGTTGGTCGACGGCGTCGCGCGACACTTCTTCGTCGCCGGCCTGGATGTTCATCACGCCGACGCCGAAGGCGCCGACCTTGCCGGTGAGGCGGCCGCCGGCGTCGATCGGAATGATGCGGTTGCGGTTGAGGCCGATGCGCCGCGTGTAGAACAGGTACGGCGTGTCGCTGCTGCCGCCGCCGACCGGATTGCCGCCGCCGGACGCGCCGCCGCGCGCGAAGTCGAAGAGGCCGCGGCCTTCGAGAAAGAACTCGCGCTTCTCGGGCAGGAACAGGTTGAAGCGCGTCAGGTTGACCTGCTGCTCGTCGATCTCGACCTGCGCGAAGTCGGTGTTGATGGTGAGGTCCGCGGTGAGGTTCGCGGTGACGCCGTACTTCACGTCGCCGCCGATGTCGCCGTCCTTGTCGTTCGAGGTCGGCGGATTGGTCAGCCGGTCGGTGCTCATCTTGCCGAGCGCGTACGGCTTGAGCTCGAGGTTGCGTCCCGCTGCGCGGCAAGTCGAGGCCGACGACCGTGCCGAACGCCGAGACACGATTGAGCGCCTGCGGACCGGCCATGTTCTGCGGCACCGGCGTCCAGTAGGTCCACTCGTTCTTGTGGCGGATCGATGCGGCGGAACTGGATGCCCCACACCTGGTCGGCGCCCGACGTGTAGCGCAGCGACTTGAACGGAAACTGCATTTCGATCGTCCAGCCGCCGTCGAAGCGGCCGGTCTTGACGTCCCACACCGGGTTCCAGTCGGTGTTCGGCGCGCCCTCGTCGACGATCGAGTAGTCCGCGAAGCCGCCGAGCGGATTGGCGTAGAACATGAAGCCGCTGCGGCGATCGTAGAAGGTGTCGAAGCCGACGCCGAAGTGATCGTTGTTGCCGCATCTGGTTGGTGTCGCGGCGCAGCTCGTTGGCGATCCACTTCTCGGGCGGCGCCTCGTCCCAGCAGCGCGCGGCGATGTAGATGTTGTCGCCGTCGAACATCACCCAGATCTCGGTCTTCTCGGTCGACGGCTGGTTGTAGCGCGGCGACACCTGCAGCATGCCGCCGAAGCCGGGGAACTGCCGCATAGACCTCGTCGTCGAGGCGGCCGTCGAACTTGAGCGGTGCATGCAGCTTGATGGCGCGGATCGTCGACTTGAAGTTCGCGTCGCGCGATCATCACGTTCGGCTGATCGGACGGCGCAGGGCCGTCGATCACGATCGTCGAGGACGTCGACCGCAGATCCCACGCGGCCCGCCGATTCGGATGCCTGCCCGAATGCGGGCGTCGACACTCCGAGTGCCACAAGAAAGAGCAGGCCCTCGAAATGTCTGTGTCTAAGCAGAGGAGAATCGCGACTAACAGGAGATGCACTTATGGTTGTTCTTTGCTCCGAGCTTTTCGAGAAGGGCGATGGTCTCGGGAAACGGTTGAATGCGCTGCACGGGCCCGTTGGCCATATCGACTGTCGTTCTCCCCTCACGATCGACAGCTTTCACGTTGGCGCCTTTCGACACCAGGTAGAGGATCATTTCGTTGTCGCCGCGCGCCGCCGCGTGGTGCAGCGCGGTGTTGCCTTCGTGATCGGCGGCGTTGACGTCGGCGCCGAGCTCCTCGACCAGGTACTTCACCGCGGCCAGCATGCCGGTCGGCGCGAAGCGATGCGAGTTGGCGCCGAAGCCCTCGCCGTACCCGACACCGGCCGCCGCGTGGAGCGGCGTCACCGACGGGCCGCCAACGGGAACCGGCGGCAGCCCTGACTGATCGATCACTTCGCGCGTCTCGAGCATGTCGCCAAAGCGGGCGCGGCCGGCGGGCTTCATCGTCGGCACGTTCGGATCCGCGCCGGCAGCGACGAGCAGCCGCATCGCCGCGACGTCGCTGGCATAGGCGGCGCGCCAGAACACGCTCGCGCCGATCTCGTCGACGCCGGACAGATCGAAGCTGTAGCCCGAGTACCAGACCTTCATCTTCAGGCGCGCGTTCGGATCGGCGCCCTTGTCGAGCAGCAGCTTCATGAGCTCGAGGTACCCGGTCTTCTGCTGCATGTGCGCGCGGGGCTGGGGATAGAGCGCCTTGGGCGCCCATTCCACGTTCAGCGCGCCGTAGAGCGGCGTGACGCCATTCGCACTCGGCGTCGTCGGGTTCGCGCCCTTCTCGACGAGCGCCTTCGCCAGATCGAAATGGCCGTTGATGACGGCCATCAACAGCGGGCTGGTCTGATCGCCGGCGGACACCTGGTTGATGTCGGCCCCGGCCTTGAGCAGCGCGTCGGTTGATTCCATGTAGCCCTGGCGCACCGCATACAGGAGCGGCGTGAGCCCGCCGTGCGCGAGGATCAGCTCGTTGAGCTGGTAGTTGCGGTCGACACCCGGCATCGGCGCGCGACGGGCCGGCGAGCGGGGCCCTGGGCCACCCTGGCCGCCGCCAGGGACCTGCGGATTGCCGCCGAAGCCCGCGCCTTCGCGCGAGAGATTGGCGAGGTCCGATACCTTGTTGGTCGCCTTGAGATCGGCGCCCTTCGATGCCAGCAGCTCGATCACCGCGGCGCGATTCGACGCGGCCGCATACATGATCGGCGTCTGCGCGCGCACGCCGTCCTTGGCGTTGACATCGGCGCCGGCGTCGAGCAAGCGCCGTGACCGCGTCGACTTCACCCGATGCCGCGGCGACCATCAGCGGCGTGGTGCCGTTCGGCGTGCCGGCCTTCACATCACCACCGGCCTTGATGATCGCCTGCACGACGTTGCCGTGGCCCTGCTGGCTGGCGAGATACAGCGGCGTGTAGCTGCCGAGCCGCGTCGTCGCCTTGATGTTGGCGCCGGCCACGATCAGCATCTGCGCGAGCTCGACGTCGCCGTTCATCGCCGCCCAGTGCAGCGCGGTCATGCCGTCGCCCTGGGCCGCGTTGACGTCGGCCGCCTCCTTGAGCAGCGCCTTCACCGCCTCGCGATCGCCGCGCGCGGCGGCATCGGCAACCGGCGACTCCGCAGCGGAGATCCCCACCGACAGAGCGACCACCAATCCAATCGTGACTAATCTACGCATAGTTAATTCCTGTCACGGACGTTAACCACGGAGAACACGGAGAGCACGGAGCGACTTTTCAAAATGCCAGTGCTGCTAAGCAGCACTGGCGTTTACAAAAGTATTCTCCGTGTCCTCCGTGTCCTTCGTGGTTAACGTCCGTCAAACTTCAAACTGCAGCGGTCGTCGCCGGCACGGTGTTCAAATCGAACGCCGCCGTGCTGTCGCCGAACTGCTTGAAGTCGTTCATGCCCAGCATGTGCGCGACCGACAGCATCACGTTCGCCATCGGCGTGCCGTCGGCCGCGCGCAGGTGCAGGCCGCCCTTCAGCGCGCCGCCGGCGTGGCCGGCCAGGAACAGCGGGCAGCGCTTGTGGTTGTGCACGTTCGAGTTGCCCATCGGCGATCCGTAGACCAACAGCGTGTTGTCGAGCAGCGTCGCGTCGCCGTCCGGCGTGTTCTTCAGCTTGTTGAGGAAATACGGAATCATGCTGACGTGGTACTTGTTGATCTTCGCAAACTCGGTGATGCGATCGTCGCGATCCTGGTGGTGCGACGCCGAGTGGAACGCGGCCTTGTAGCCGCTTTCCGCGTAGACGCGGTTCGACGCGTCGCGTCCGAGCTTGAAGGCGAAGACGCGCGTCGTGTCCGACGCGAACGCCAGCGCCTGCAGGTCGAACATCAGCTTGACGTGCTCTTCGAACGAGTCCGGCACGCCGACCGGCGCGCCCGGCAGTTCGCGCGGCTCGCCCTTGCTGTTCGCGGCCTCGACCTGCTGGATGCGGCGCTCGATCTCGCGCACGTCATCGAGGTAATCGGCGAGGCGCGCGCGATCGGCGGCGCCGAGGTTCTTGTTGAGCCGCGTGACCGCGGTGCCGAGCCAGTCGAGGATGCTCTTGTCCTCGCCGCGGCGTTCCTGCCGCTCCGCCGGCGTGGCGCCGACGCCGAACAGCTGATCGAACACGGTGCGCGGGTCGCGGATCATCGGCAGCGGCTGATCGGGCGCCGCCCAGCTGATCGAGTCCGTGTAGGTGCACGAGTAGCCGTAGGAGCAGCCGCCGGCCTGGTCGACGTTCTCGATGCACAGCTGCATCGACGGGATCGCCGTGCCCTGGCCGTTCTGCTGCGCGTAGAACTGGTCGATCGACGTGCCGACGAGAACGTCGCTGCCCTGCGTCTGCTTCGGGTGCATCTGGGTCAGGAACACCGCGCTCGAGCGGAAATGATCGCCGCCGATTTCGGGGGCGGTGAATGCTTCGGCGTTCCTCACGTCGGTGTTGCTGACGATCGTGATGTGATCGCGGAACGGCTCGAGCGGCTGCAGGCTGCTCGGCGACAGGTCGAACTCGCGTCCGACCGCGGCCGGCGCCCACATGTTCTTCTTGATGCCGAAAGCGGTGCTGCCGGCGGAACCGTGGACCATCTCGATGGCGGCAAAGCGGATCTTCCCGCGCGCGGCCTGGGCCGAGGCGCGCGCCGGGACCATCGCCTCGAGGAACGGCAACGCCATGGTGACGCCGACGCCCTTCAGGACGGTGCGGCGGGACAGCTGCTTCTGCGTCAAATACATGTCTGCTCCCTAATCCCTGACACTACCTAGACCTCTAACCTCTAACCTCTAGCCTCTAACAACCAACCTATCGTTGCGGCGCGACGTCGGCCGCGCGCTTGTCGCTCTTGCCCGAATCGACGACGCCCATCTTGAACGCGGGGCTGCTCGACCACGCCCATGACGAACGCCGAAATCCTGTTGTCCTTCGCCGCTGCATCGCGAACGATCGCGCGAATCATCGGCATGTCGGTGTACTCGATGCGGCGGCCGAGCGCGTAGGTCATCAGGCTCTCGGTGAAGCCGGTCAGGAACATGTCCTGGTGCTTGAGCAGCGCCGCGCGCAGGCCCGCCGGCCCTTCCATGCGCGTGCCGTCGTAGAGGTCGCCGTTGACGTCGACCGGGACCTCGTTGTCCTTGATCCGCCAGGCGCCGGTGACGTCGAAGTTCTCGAGCGCGAGACCCAGCGGATCGATCACGCGGTGGCACGAGTTGCAGCTCGGGTTGTTGCGGTGCTGCTCCATGCGCTCGCGCGTCGACAGCATCTTGCCGCCTTCGCTCGCCTTCACCGAATCGTCAAGCGCCGGCACGTTGGGCGGCGGCGGCGGCGGCGGCGACGCCAGCAGGACTTCCATCACCCACTTGCCGCGCTGCACCGGCGAGGTGCGATCGGCCACCGAGGTCAGCGTCAGGATGCTGCCCTGGCCGAGCAGGCCGCGGCGATACGGCGGCAGCGTCACGCGCTGGAACGCGTTGCCGGTGACGTTCGGGATGTTGTAGTGAATCGCGAGGCGCTCGTTCACGAACGAGTAGTCGGCGGTCAGCAGGTCCAGCAGGCTGCGATCCTCGCGCACGATCGAATCGAAGAAGAGCTCGGTCTCCTTCTTCATCGCCCTGGCAAGCGTGTCGTCGTACTGCGGATACAGCAGGTAGTCCGGGAAGATCTTGTCGAGGTCCTGCAGGCGCAGCCACTGCGACGCAAACCGCGTCGACAGCGCTGCCGAGCGCCTGTCGGCGAGCATGCGGCGCACCTGCTTGTCGATGCCGGCCGCGGTCTTGAGCGAACCGAGGTTGGCCGCGCGAATCAGCTCGGCGTCCGGGACGGTGCCCCACAGGAAGAACGACAGGCGCGACGCGATGTCTTCGTCCGCAAGGCGGAAAGCCACCCCATCGCGCAAAGTCCGCGCGTCGGGGGCCCCGGCGGAGGCGCTGCGAACACCGGTCGGCTGCTGCTCGAGGCGGAACAGGAAGCGCGGGCTCATCAGGATCGACTGAACCGCGAGGCGGATGCCGGCCTCGAAGCCGCCCTTCTCGCGTCCCTGCTGGTAGAACTTCATCGCGTCCTGGAGGTCAGCCGCGCTCGGCGCGCCGCGAAACGCCTGCGTCGAGAGCTTCTTCACGATCTCGGTCGCGCACGATTCTTCTTCCACCTTCGCGGTCGGCCGGCACGAGAAGATCTTCAAGCGGCTCGGCGTGTCGGACACCCCGGTGACATCGAGCGGGCCCTGGACGATGAAGTCGCGCAGGTGCGGCAGCATCGTCACGCCCCACGTGATGCTGACGTCGGCCAACGTGTTCTCGAGCGGCATCAGCAGGTCGTCGACCGGACCATCGAGCTTCTGCACGAACGCGGCGGTGACGCGCTGCGGGCCGGCCTTGATGTGCACGGGCGGCGTCACCAGCTCGAGACTGTTCTTGGGATCGGTCTCGCTCATGCGCGTATTGAGATCGACCAACGCGACGCGCTCGCCGTTGACCGAGAACTCGACCTGTTCCTTGAGGTCGTACGCCGTCATCGAATTCCTGCCCGCGAGGCCGCCGAGCGGTTCGTAGTGCAAAGACGCCTTCAGCACGTAATGGCCGTCGGCCGGGAAGGTGTGGACGACCGACGTGCCGCCGCGCGTGCCCATCGGCGCGCCGTCGACGCGGCGCATCTGCGAGGCGGCGCGCGGAATCTTGTAGGTCACCGACGACGCCGAGGCATTGCGATCGCCGACGGCAAGACGGCTGATCTGGCTGGCCGCGCGGAGGTAGCCGTCCATCAAGGTCGGCGAAAAGCTCTGCGAATCGGCGACGTTGTCGAAACCGTGGCTGATGGTGTCGGGCGGCAGGTAGGTCGTCACGTCGACGTCGACGTTCAACAGGTCGCGCACCGCGTTCTGGTATTCGGCGCGGTTGAGGCGCTGAAACGGACGCGAGCCTGGATTCGGATTGAGCGCCGCGAGCCTGTCCATCCGCGACTCGAACGACGTCACCATCGCCTGGATCACCGCCGGCTCCGGACGACGGGCGCCGGCGGGCGGCATCATGCCCGCGCGCATCTTGCGGATCATCTTTTCGGTGAGCTCGCCGTTCTCTTCGATCTTCGCCGCGTCGAAGCTCGGCCAGCGAGACGCCGCCGGCCTTGCCGCGCTCGCTGTGGCACGTCGAGCAGGTACCTGCTTCACGACCGCGGTCTGTTCGGTGGCAAGCATGGTCGTCGCTGTCGCAGCGTGTGACGCGGCGGGTTTCGCCTGGCCCCCACTGAGCCCCGCCGCCGGGACCTTCGGGACGGCGGGTCTCGCCGGAGCGGCGTTCTGTTCGCCCGCCGCGGAGGCGGACTCACGAGACGACGACCGCGACGATGGCGGTTACGACGACAGCGATTGTGAAAACATTCTTCAGCACGTGATGCACCGGTGGTTGTTTTTTGCGCCCAGGCCTTCGAGCAGCTTGATGGTTTCGGGATACGGCTGCGTGCGCTGCACCGGGCCGTTGGCCATGTCGACGGTCGTGTTGCCCTCGCGGTTGACGCGCGTCACGTCAGCGCCCTTCGAGACGAGGTAGTTGATGCACGCGTTGTCGCCGCGCGAGGCGCACAGATGGAGCGGCGTGTTGCCCTCGTGATCGGCGGCGTTGACGTCGGCGCCCAGTTCCTCGACGAGGTAGGTGATCGCCGGCAGGAAGCCGGTTGGCGCGTAGCGATGCGAGTTCGCGGCGAAACCTTCGCCGTAGCCCACGCCGGTCGCGGCATGGAGCGGCAGGACGGCCGGGCCGCCGTACGGTATTGCCGGCAAGCCGGACGTGTCCTGAATCTGTCTGGTGCCTTCACCGGTGAAGGGACGGCCGGCCGGCTTGAACGTGCCGATGTGCGGGTCGGCGCCATTCACGACGAGGAGCTTCATGGCGGCGACGTCGCTGGCGTACGCCGCGCGGAAGAACGGCGTCGCGCCCGCCTCATCGAAGCCGGCGTAATCGGAGTTGTAGGCCTGGTACCAGACCTTGCGCGCCACGCGCGCGTTCGGGTCGGCGCCCTTCGCGAGCAGCGTCTGCATCAATTCGAGATACGTCGTCTTCTGCTGCTGATAGCGCCTTCGGGCTCGGATAGAGCGACTTCGGCGCCCACTGGATGTTCAGCACGGCGAAGAGCGGCGCCACGCCATTGAACGCTGACCGCGTTCACGTTCGCGCCGCGCTCGACCAGCATCGTCGCAAGATCGAAGTGGCCGTTGATGATCGCCATCAGCAGGGGGCTCGTCCTGTCGCCGGCGTTCACCTGGTTGATGTCGGCGCCGCCGTCGAGGAGCGCCTTTGCGGTGTCGGTGTATCCCTGGCGCGCGGCAAACAGCAACGCGGTGAGGCCGCCCTGCGAGCTGATCAACTCGTTGTATCGGTAGGCGCGGGTCGCGCCGGCAATGTCGGCCGGGCGATTGTTCGCGGGCCGCGTGCTGTTGCCGCCCTGGCCGCGCTGCATCGCCTCCTCTTCGGGCGCGGTCAGCGCGAACAGGTCGACGACCTTGGTCGTGGCCTTGTGATCGGCGCCGCGCGCGAGCAGCAACTTCACCGCCTCGGTGCGGTTGAAGCCGGCGGCGAACATCAGCGGCGTCTCGCCCTTCGCGCCGTCCTTCGCATTGATGTCGGCGCCGTTCTCGATGAGCGAGGTCATCGATCGAGTGTCGCCGGCGGCGGCCGCGATCATCAGCGGCGTGGTGCCATTCGACGTCACCGCCTTCGCGTCCGCGCCCGCGGCGACCAGCGCCGCGACGACATCGGAGTAGCCGCCCTTGGCGGCGAGATAGAGCGGCGTATACGCGCCGATGCGGGTCGTCGCCCGCACGTTGGCGCCGGCGTAGATCAGCATCCGCGCCATTTCGGCGTCGCCCTTGATCGCCGCCCAGTGCAGCGCGGTCGTGCCGTCGCCCTGCGCCTCGTTGACGTCGAGGCCTTTCTTGAGCAGCGCGCGCACGGATTCGCGATCGCCGCGTGCTGCGGCATCCGCAACAGGCGACTCGGCAGCGGAGATCCCCACCGACAGAGCGATCATCAACCCAATCGTTACTAATCTACGCATAGTGAGTTCCTGACACGGACGTTAACCACGGAGGACACGGAGAACACGAAGGCAACTTTTTCAAATACAAGTGCTGCTTAGTGGCACTGGCGTTTAGAAAAGCGTTCTCTGTGTCCTTCGTGTCCTTCGTGGTTAACGTCCGTCAAACTTCAAACTGCAGCGGTCGCTGCCTGCACCGCCGACAGATCCATGGCGGCCGTGCTGTCGCCGAACGACGTGAGATCGGCGACGCCGATGCCCTGCAGCGCCGCCAGCATCGCGTTGGCCATCGGCGTGCCTTCGGCCGCCTTGAGGTGCAGCCCGCCCTTGAGCGCGCCGCCGGCCTTGCCGGCGAAGAACAGCGGGCAGCGCTTGTGGTTGTGGATGTTCGAGTCGCCCATCGGCGATCCGTAGACGACCAGCGTGTTGTCGAGCAGGTTGCTCTCGCCGTCCGGCGTCTCTTTCAGCTTCTTCAGGAAATACGGCAGCATGCCGACGTGGTACTTGTTGATCTTCGCGAAGTCGAGAATGCGGTCTTCGCGGTCGCCGTGGTGCGAGGCCGGGTGGAAGCCGGTGCTGACGCCGCTCGTCGGGTAGACGCGGCTCGACGCGTCGCGGCCCATCTTGAACGAGAACACGCGCGTCGTGTCCGATGCAAACGCCAGCGCCTGGAGGTCGAACATCAGCCTGACGTGCTCGTCGAACGAATCGGGCACGCCGACCGGCGCGGTCGGAATCTCGCGCGGCTCGCCGCTCTTGTTGTAGGCCTCGACCTTCTGGATGCGGCGCTCGATTTCGCGCACTTCATCGAGGTAGTTGGCGATGCGGACGCGATCGGCGGCGCCGATCTCGCGGTTCAGGCGATGCAACTGCGCGCTGATCAGGTCGAGGATGCTCTTGTCCTCGGCACGACGCAGGGCGCGTTCCTCCGGGGTGGCGCCGACGCCGAACAGCTGATCGAATGCCAGCCGCGGATCGCGAATCATCGGCAGCGGCTGATCCTTGTCGGCCCAGCTGATCGTGTCGGTGTAGACGCAGGAGTAGCCATACGAGCAGCCGCCCGCCTGATCGACCGCTTCGATGCACAACTGCATCGACGGAATCGGCGTTTCCTGGCCGAACTTCTGCGCGTAGATCTGGTCGAGCGACACGCCGGCGCGCACGTCCGACCCCTGGGTCTGCCGCGGATGCGCCTGCGTCAGGAACACCGCGCTCGAGCGGAAGTGATCGCCGCCGATCTCGGGCAGCTCGAACGCCTCGGCATTCCTCACGTCGGTGTTGCTGACGATCGTGAGGTAGTCGCGAAACGGTTCGAGCGGGGCGAGGCTGGTCGGCGACAGATCGAAGCCGGTCCCCACGGCGGCGGGCGACCACAGGTTCTTCTGCAGGCCGAACTTGGTCGCGCCCGCCGAGCCGTGCACCATCTCGATGGCAGCCACCCTCACCTTGCCGGCCTGCCCGTCTTCGCGAACACGGTGCGGGCCGGCACCATCGCCTCGATCATCGGCAACGCCATCGTCACACCCATGCCGCGCAGAACCGTCCGTCGAGACATGTGCTTCTTCGTCAGAAACTCCATCGGCCTCTCCTAATCGTCCAACCTGCGATCGACAATCGATCCGCAATCCGAAATCTGACATCCGAAATCGTCAGCGCGCGTCAGTCGTCGCTGCCGCGGGCGCCACGCGCCCCATCCGAAATGCCGCACTGTTGGCCACGCCCGAAATGAACGCTGAGAACCGGTAATTCCTTGCCTTGGCGTCGCGCACGATCTGGCGGATCGCCGGCATGTCGTGGGCCTCGACGCGGCGGCCGAGCGCGTAGGTCATCAGGCTCTCGGTGAAGCTGAGCATGAAGACGTCTTGATGCTTGAGCAGCGCGTTGCGGAGCGCGATCGGGCCATCGAGCCTGGTGCCGTCATAGAGGTCGCCGACCGGATCGACCGTGGCGCCGTTGTCGCGAATGCGCCAGACGCCGGTGACGTCGAAATTCTCGAGCGCCAGGCCGAGCGGATCGATCACGCGGTGACACGAGTTGCACGACGGATTCCTGCGATGCTGCTCCATGCGCTCGCGCGTCGAGAGCGTCTTGCCGTCTTCGACGGCCTTGGTTTCTTCGAGCAGCGGCACGTTCGGCGGCGGCGGTGGCGGCGGCGAGCCGAGCAGCACTTCCATCACCCACTTGCCGCGCAGCACCGGCGACGTGCGATCGGCGATCGAGGTGAGCAGCAGCACGCTGCCCTGGCCGAGCACGCCGCGGCGGTTCGCGTCGGCGATCGTCACGCGGCGGAACTCGTCGCCGAGAATGTTCGGGATGCCGTAATGCCTGGCGAGCCGCTCGTTGACGAACGTGTGATCGGCGGTCAGCAGATCCGTGACCGGCCGATCCTCGCGAATCAGGCTGTCGACGAACAGTTCCGTTTCGCGCACCATCGCCTGCGACAGCGTGGTGTCCCAGTAGGAATAGAAGTGATGGTCCGGCCGAACCTTGTCGACGTCCTGCAGGCGCAGCCACTGCGAGGCAAACCTCGTCGACAGCGCTTCCGATCGCGGATCGGCGAGCAGCCGCTTCGACTGTTTCTCGAAAACCGCCGGCGTGTGCAGCGTGCCCGCCGATGCCGCCTTCAACAGCTCCGCATCCGGCATCGATCCCCAGATGAAGAACGACAGGCGAGACGCCAGATCGTGATCGCTGATGCGATAGGTCTGCCCCGCCTTCAGCGTTGACGGCGTCTGCTCGATGCGGAACAGGAAGCGCGGGCTGGCGAGAATCGCCTGCACGGCCATCCGGACGCCGCTCTCGAAATCCCCTTGCTTTCTGCCGCGCTCGTAGAACGACATCAGGTCCTTGAGGTCTTCCGCCGGGACGGGGCCGCGATAGGCCTGCGACGCCAGCTTGCGGACGATGTCGGCGGCGCAGGCCGACTCTTCGAGCGCAGACGTGGGGCGGCAGGTAAAGATTTTCTTGCGGCTCTCGGTTTCCGAGACGCCGGTCACGCTGAGCGGGCCGCTGACGGTGAAGTCGCGCAGGTGCGTGAGCGCGGTCGTGCCGAACACCTCGCCGATGTTGGTGTCCGCGAGCGTGTGCTCGATCGGCATGATCAGGTCGTCGGCCGGGCCGTCGAAGCGCTGCACGAAGGCCGCCGAGACGCGATGCTGGCCGGCCTTGATGGTGACCTTCGGCGTCTGCATCGTCAGGCCGTTCGGGTCCTGCTCGTTCATGCGCGGGTTGATGTCCAGCAACGCGACGCGCTCGCCGTCGATCGAGACTTCGATCTGCTCGCCGCGATAGGGACCGCCGAACAGATCGCCGGTCGGCCCCATGTGCAGCATGATCTTGAAGAGATATTCGCCGTCGGCCGGGAACACGTGCAACACCGACAGTCCGCCGCGCGTGCCGAGCGGCGCGCCTTCGACGTGGCGCATCTGCGACGCGGTGCGCGGCACCTTCCAGGTCGTCGAGGTCGGCGAGGCGTTGCGATCGCCAACGGCGAGACGGCTGATCTGGCTCGCGGCGCGCAGGTAGCCTTCCATCAGCGTCGATGAAATCGTCTGCGAGTCGGCGATGTTGTCGAAGCCGTCGCTGATCGTGTCCGCGGGCAGATACGCGTTGACGTCGACGTCGACCGCGAGCAGGTCCTTCACCGCGCGCTGGTATTCGGCGCGATTGAGCCGCTGCGACGGGCGCCAGCCCGGATTGGGATTGAGCGCGGCGGCGCGATCGATCTTCGTCTCGAAGGCGCTGACAAGGCCGCTGATCGAAGCCTGATCCGGACGCTTCGCGCCGACCGGCGGCATCATGCCCGAGCGCAGCCGGCGAATCATGCGCTCGGCGACGTCCGGATGATCGGTGATGGCCGCGGCGTCGAACGACTGGAACGACAGACCGCTCGTTCGATCCTTGTTGCGATCGTTGTGGCAGCCGACGCAGTACTGCTTGACGAGCGCGTTCTGCTCGGCCACGGTCATCGTCGTAGACGCCGGCGCGTGCGACGACCGCCGGCTGTCGACCGGGGCTGCCGCCCGCTTCGCTGCCTGTTGAGCAACGAGCGAAACGGGAATCAGCATCACAGACCGCGCCAACAAAACGTTTCATCTGATCGATCGGTGGTTAATCTGTGGATCCGTTAGTCGGTGGCTTAACAGGACACGCACTTGTTGTTGTTCTTCGAGCCGAGCTTCTCGAGCAGCTTCAGCGCGTCCGGCCACGGCTGCACGCGCTGCACGGGGCCGTTCGCCATGTCGGCAACCGTCTGCCCTTCGCGATTGACCTTCGTCACGTCGGCGCCCTTCGAGACCAGATACAGGATGCTCTCGACGTCGCCGCGGGCGGCGGCGTGATGTAGCGCTGTGTTGCCGTCGTGATCGACCGCGTTCACGTCGGCGCCCGTCACTTCGATCATCCACTTGATACCGGGCAGAAATCCTGCGGGCGAGTGGATGTGCGAGTTCGCAGCGAATCCCTCACCGAAGCCGACGCCCGCAGCCGCCTGGAGCGGCGGAATGCCGGGACCGCCGAGCGGAATCGGCGCGAGGCCGGACACGTCCTTCGCTTCCCGGGCGGCGCCCGCGTCACCAAGCGGACGACGGCCGGCCGGACGCATCGTCGAGATGTTCGGGTCGGCGCCGTGATCGAAGAGCAGCTGCATCGCCGGCACGTCGCCGGCGAAGGCCGCGCGCCAGAACGGCGTCGCGCCGACTTCATCGACGCCGGCGAGGTCGAAGTTGTATTCCGAGTACCAGACCTTCTTGGTCAGGCGCCGGTTCGGATCGGCGCCCTTGTCGAGCAGCGCCTTCATGAAGTCGAGATAGGTGATGTGCTGCTGGTTGAACGCGCGCGGCTGCGGATAAAGCGCGCGCGGCGCCCACGTCACGTTCAGCGCCGCATAGAGCGGCGTCACGCCGTTCTCCGACGCGGCGTTCGGATTGGCGCCCTGATCGAGCAGCCACTTCGCGAGATCGAAGTGACCGTTGATCGCGGCGATCAGCATCGGGCCGGTCTTGTCGCCGGCGCTCGTCTGATTGACGTCGGCGCCGGCCGCGACGAGCGTCTTGACCGCATCGACGTAGCCGCCGCGAGCCGCGAGGATCAACGCGCTGTGGCCGCCCTGCGTGCCGATCAATTCGTTGTAGAAGAAGGGGCGATCGACGCCGGGCTTGCCACCGGCAGCGCGGCGGCCGCCGCCACCACCACCACCACCAGCACCACCACTGCCGCCGCCATCGGCCGGAGCCTGGGCTCCGGGCGCGACCACCTGACCATTGCGGCCCGTGCCCATTGCCGCCCGCCTGATTGCCGCTGCCCGACGCCGACGCGAGGAATTCCTGCTCCGCGCCGCTCAAGTTGCCGACGTTGTTCACCTTCGAAGTCGCCTTGATGTCCGCGCCGGCCTTGACGAGCGCCTTGATCGCATCAACGCGATTCATCGATGCCGCAAACATCAACGGCGTCTGGCCGAAGGTCTTTTCCCTGGCTTCGATCTCGGCGCCGTTCTCGACGAGCGTCGTCACCGCCTGCGGATTGCCGGACTGCGCGGCCAGCATCAACGCCGTCGTGCCCAGCGCGTTCGCGGCCTTGGCATCGGCGCCGCCGGAAAGGAGCGCCGCAATCACCGTCGCGTGGCCCTGATCGGCAGCCATCATCAGCGGCGTGTAACCGCCGAGGCGCGTCGTCGCCTTCACGTTCGCGCCGGCGAAGAGCAGCATCTGCGTCAGCTCGGCGTCGCCGTTTCGCGCCGCCCAGTGGAGCGCCGTCATGCCGTCGCCCTGCGCGGCGTTGACGTCGGCGCCGCTCTTGAGCAGCGTCTTGACCGCTTCGCGATCGCGCTTCATCGCCGCATCGGCGACCGGCGCGGACGCGGCGTGCAGCCATGCCGTCAGTGCGATCGCGATCACGCTGCCGATACCCAACTTGCGAATTACTCGCTGCATAGTCAGTCCTCTTACTGTCACGGACGTTAACCACGGAGGCACGGAGAACACGGAGCAAACGTTCTCTAAATGCCAGTGCCGCTAAGCAGCACTGGCATTTAGAAAAGCATTCTCCGTGTCCTCCGTGTCCTCCGTGGTTAACGTCCGTCCAACTCTAAACTGCCGCGGTCGCCGCCGGAACGCTCTTCAATTCGAAGCGGCCCGTGCTGTCGCCGAAGCTCTTCATGTCGAGCCCGATGTCCTGCATCACCGTCAGGAACACGTTGGCCATCGGCGTGCCGTCGGCGGCCTTGAGGTGCAGGTTGCCGCGCAGCGCGCCGCCGGCCTTGCCGGCGAGGAACAACGGGCAGCGCTTGTGGTTGTGCACGTTCGAGTTGCCCATCGGCGATCCGTAGATCACCAGCGTGTTGTCGAGCAGGTTGCTGCCATCGCCGTCGGGCGTGTCCTTCAGCTTCTTGAGGAAGTACGGAACCATGCTGACGTGGTAGCGGTTGATCTTCATGAAGTCGGTGACGCGATCCTCGCGCTCGCCGTGGTGCGACGCCGGGTGGAAGGCGCTGCGGACGCCGCTCTCGGGATAGACGCGCGCCGAACCGTCGCGGCCCATCTTGAACGAGAACACGCGCGTCGTGTCCGACGCGTAGGCGAGCACCTGCAGGTCGAACATCAGCTTGACGTGCTCCGCGAAGTCATCGGGCACGCCGACCGGCGCGTCCGGCAGCTCGCGCACTTCGCCGCTGCTGTTCTGCGCTTCGATCTTCTGGATGCGGCGCTCGATCTCGCGGATTTCGGTCAGGTACTGATTGAGGCGCTGGCGATCCGACGCGCCGAGCTCCTTGCTGAGGCGCGACACTTCGGTGCTGACCCAGTCGAGGATGCTCTTGTCGGCGCGGCGGCTCTGCGGCACGCTCGGCCGGCGTGGCGCCGACGCCGAACAGCGAATCGAACACCGCGCGCGGGTCGCGGATCATCGGCAGCGGCTGCTCGGGCGTCGCCCAGCTGATGCTGTCGGTGTAGGCGCAGCTGTAGCCGTAGGCGCAGCCGCCGGACTGATCGACCGTCTCGATCGACAGCTGCATCGACGGGATCGCCGTGTCCTGCCCGAACTTCTGCGCATACAGCTGATCGAGCGACGTGCCGGCGAGCACATCCGAGCCCTGCGTCTTCTTGGGATGCGACTGCGTCAGGAACACCGCGCTCGAGCGGAAGTGATCGGCGCCGATTTCCGGCAGCGAGAACGCCTCGGCGTTCCTGACGTCGGTGTTGCTGACGATCGTCAGGTAGTCGCGGAAGGGCTCGAGCGGCGAGAGCGCGCCCGGGCTCAGGTCGAACGCGGTGCCGACCTCGGCCGGCGACCACATGTTCTTGCTGAGACCGAACTGGGTGGCGCCGGCGGAGCCGTGCACCATCTCGATCGCCGACAGTCGCACCTTCTTCGAGGCGGCGGCCGTCTTCGCGAACGCGGTCGCGGCCGGCGACATCGCGTCGAGCACCGGCAGCGCCATCGTGACGCCGAGGCCACGCAGCAGCGTGCGGCGAGACATGTGCTTCTTCGTCAGGAACTCCATCGGGCTCTCCTAATCAGGCCAACAGGCTAACGGGCCGACAGGCCAACAGACTATCGGCTTCCGGCTTTGTCGTTCTTCGCATCGTCCGTCGTCGAGACATCGTCGGCGCGCGACATCTGGAACGCGCGGCTGTTCACCACTCCCAGCACGAACGCCGAGAAGCGGTTGTTGTCCTTCGCCGCGTCGCGAACGATCTTGCGAATCGCGGGCATGTCGAAATACTCGACGCGGCGGCCGAGGCTGTAGGTCATCAGCTGCTCGGTGAAGCTGAGGAAGAACATGTCCTGGTGCTTCAGCAGCGCCGCGCGCAGGCCGTTCGGACCGGTCATCTTGGTGCCGTCGTAGAGATCGCCGACCGGATCGACGAGGTTGCCGTTGTCGCGAATGCGCCAGCGGCCGGTGACGTCGAAGTTCTCGAGCGCCAGGCCGAGCGGATCGATCACGCGATGGCACGAGTTGCACTGCGGGTTGGCGCGATGCTGCTCCATGCGCTGGCGCGTCGTCAGCATGCCGTCGCCGGACTCGGCCTTGGTCTCGTCGAGCGTCGGCACGTTCGGCGGCGGCGCCGGCGGCGGCGAGGCCAGCAGCACTTCCATGATCCACTTGCCGCGCAGCACCGGCGAGGTGCGATCGGCGACCGAGGTCAGCGCGAGGATGCTGCCCTGGCCGAGCAGGCCGCGGCGGTTCTCGTCGGCGAGCGTGACGCGCTGGAAGTCGTCGCCGTTGATGTTCGGGATGCCGTAGTGGCGCGCGACGCGCTCGTTCACGAACGTGTAGTCGGCGGTGATCAGATCGAGGATGCTGCGATCCTCGCGGACGATGCTGTCGAAGAAGAGCTCGGTTTCCTTCTTGAGCGCTTCGCCGAGCTTGTAGTCGTAGTACGGGAACAGCAGCGCGTCGGGATAAATCTTCTCGAGGTCCTGCAGGCGCAGCCACTGCGATCCGAACCGCGTCGCGAGCGCTTCGGACTTCGGATCGGCGAGCATGCGCTTGACCTGCGCGGTCAACACGCCGGGCCCGCGCAGCGTGCCGCGCTGCGCGATCTTCAGCAGCTCGTCGTCGGGACCCGCGCCCCAGATGAAGAACGACAGCCGCGTCGCGAGATCGAGATCGGTGATGCGGTAGTTCTGCCCGGCGCGCACCGTCGCCGGCGCTTCTTCGAGACGGAACAGGAAGCGCGGGCTGGCGAGAATCGCCTGCAGCGCCATGCGGATGCCGGCTTCGAAGTCTCCGTCCTTGCGGCCCTGCGCGTAGAACTTCGTGAGGCCGTCGATGTCCTGCGCGCGTCAGCGGGCCGCGATAGGCCTGCGTCGCGATCTTGCGGATGATTTCATTCGCGCACGCCGCTCTCTTCGTCTGCGACGTCGGCCGGCAGGTGAAGATGCGCTTGCGGCTCGGCGTCTCCGAGACGCCGGTCACCTTGAACGGCCCGCTCACCGCGAACTCGCGGAGGTGCGGCAGCGTCGTGATGCCGAAGCCCGCTCCGATCTGCGAGTCGGCCAGGCTGTGATCGATCGGCGGCAGCAGGTCGTCGGGCACCGCGTCGAAGCGCTGCACGAACGCCGCCGCCAGGCGATGCGTGCCGGCCTTCACGTGAATCCGCGGCGTGACGATGTTCATGCCGTTCGGATCGGCTTCGCTCATGCGCGGGTTGATCTCGAGCACCGCGGCGCGCTCGCCGTCGATCGACACTTCGAGCAGCTCGCCCTTGACCGTGCTGCCAAACAGCTGGCCGGTCGGAATCGAGTGCAGCTGCATGCGGAAGCTGTATTCGCCGTCGGCCGGGAACGTGTGCTCGACCGCGACGCCGCCGCGCGTGCCGAACGGCGCGCCCTCGACGTGGTGCATCTGCGAGCCGGTGCGCGGAACCTTGTAGGTGAACTCCGAGGCGCTCGCTTTCGGATCGCCGACCGCCAGCGAGCTGATGCGGCTCGCCGCGCGCAGGTAGCCTTCCATCAGCGTCGCCGAGAACGTCTGCGCGTCGGCGACGTTGTCGAAGCCGTCGCTGATCGTGTCGGGCGGCAGGAACGCGTTGACGTCGACGTCGATCGCAAGCAGCGCGCTCACCGCGCGCGTGTATTCGGCGCGATTGAGGCGCTGGAACGGACGGCGGCCGGGATTGGGATTGAGCGCCGCGGCCTGATCGAGCCGCGATTCCATCGACGCCGCAAACGACGCGAGCACGGGCGCTTCGGGACGACGCGCGTTCGGCGGCGGCATCATGCCCGAGCGCAGCTTGCGGATCATTTTCTCCGCGACTTCGGCGACTGCTGCGTCGTGGCCGACCTTCGACGCGTCAAAACTTGCCAGCGACAATCCGCCGGCGTTGTTCTTGTTGCGATCGTTGTGGCAGGTCGCGCAGGTACCTGCTTGACGAGCGCGGTTTGCCGCTTCGCTCGACGCCTGATGTCGCGAGCTTCGGCGAGGCAGGCTCGTGACTGACGGCGACCGCGGGCTTGGACTGAGCCGGTCTCGCCGCAGCCGCGACTCTGCGCGCGAGCGGCGGCGGACGCACTTTGCTGCTCCGCGGAGGCGGACAGACCAAGTCCCAACACGACCGCCGAGAGGACCACGAACGAGAGTCTTTTCATCTTGCGCCTATGCCCCTCGCCGATGGCCGTCCCAGCACGGCCGTTTTGTAGCACTAACAACCCGAATTATCAACGACTTAGCGGGATTCAGTGTCAGCATTTGTCACCGTTCGGTCGAACATCTCGTTCGATGAATGGCGAGGTCGAGTTTCGAGCGATTTCAGGCCGGAAACGCACGATCGCGGCCGTGTTACCCTTCCCCGTCTTCAAGGAGGGCGCATGGATCGTCCGAAATCCATCTCTCGGCGGCGTATTTTGGCGGCGGGAACGGCCGGAATTGTCGGCGCAGCACTGCCAGTCGCCGGTCAGAATCCCGAGCAGGCGGCGCGGCCGAAAGTGCCCGCCGACCCGACCAAGGTCCAGGGTCCGCTCGCCACCGACGTCGGCGTCGCGCTCGCCGTTCGAGCGTCCGAAGCGCGTGTCGCTCGGCGAGCGGCGCACGTCGAGCCTGACGCCGCTCCAGGATCTCGACGGCATCATCACGCCGTCCGATCTGCATTTCGAGCGGCATCACGGCGGCGTGCCGGCGATCGATCCGAAGCAGTACTCGCTGCTGATTCACGGCATGGTCGATCGGCCGCTGGTCTTCACGCTCGACGATCTGCGCCGCTTCCCCGGCAAATCGATGATTCGCGCGATGGAGTGCTCGGGCAACGGCGGCCGCGTGTATCGCCGCGAAGGCAACCAGACCGACCTCACGCCGCAGCAGATCGACGGGCTGACGAGCACGAGCGAATGGATCGGCGTGCCGCTCGCGACGCTGCTGCGCGAAGCCGGCGCCTCGCCGAAGGCCACGTGGTTTCTCGCCGAAGGCATGGACGCCGCGGTGATGACGCGCAGCATTCCGATCGCGAAGGCGTGGGACGATGCGCTCATCGCGTACGGACAGAACGGCGAGCCGCTGCGGCCGGAACAGGGCTACCCGGTGCGGCTGTTCCTGCCCGGCGTCGAAGGCAACGCGAGCGTGAAGTGGCTGCGCCGCATCGAGCTTGGCGATCAGCCGTTCATGACGCGCGAGGAAACCTCGAAGTACACCGATCCGCTGCCCGACGGCACCGCGCGCATCTTCAGCCTCGACATGGATGCGAAGTCGCTCATCACCGAGCCGTCGTTCCCCGACAAGCTGACCGGGCCCGGCTGGTGGGAGATCCGCGGCATCGCGTGGAGCGGACGCGGCAAGATCACGCGCGTCGACATCAGCGCCGACGGCGGCAAGACGTGGACAGCCGGCGAAGCTCGACGACCCGGTGCTGCCGAAGTGCCACACGCGCTTCCGCCTGCCGTGGGAATGGAAGGGCGGCGAAGCGGTGATCATGAGCCGCGCGACGGACGAAACCGGCTACGTGCAGCCGACCTTCGACGTGCTGCTCGCCGCGCGCGGGCCGTCAACGGCGTATCACTTCAATCACATCCGCGCGTGGAAGGTCATGGCGGACGGCGTCGTGAAATTCGCGGGGGCGGGAGTATGAAGCGACACATATCCCTCGTCGTCGTGATCGCGTCAGCCTTCGCGGCCGGACCGCCCGCCGCTTCGGCGAGACAGGCTCAGCAGCCGCCCCGGCTCGGCATTGGCCGCGTCGCGACGGCCGACGAGATCACGAAGATCGATATCGACGTGCGGCCGGACGGCAAGGGCTTGCCGGACGGCAAGGGCACCGCCGCGCGAAGGCGCGAAGGTCTACGCCGCGAAGTGCCAGTCGTGCCACGGCGCCAACGGGCAGGGCGGCACCGCCGAACGCCTCGTCGATCGCGAGTCGGGCAAGAACTGGGATTTCGCGACCAACGCCAAGCTGGTGAAGACCGTCGGCAACTACTGGCCGTACGCGACGACGCTTTACGACTACACCTATCGCGCCATGCCGTTCATGCAGCCGGGCACGCTGACGCCGGACGAAACCTATTCGCTCGTCGCCTACATCCTCGCGCTCAACAAGATCGTGCCCGAGGATGCGGTGATGGATCGCACGACGCTGCCCAAGGTCGTGATGCCGTCGCGCGATCGGTTCGTGCTCGACAACCGCAAGGGCGGCAAGGTCGTCAAGTAACGCACGGTGCGTACCGTGCGTACGGTGCGTAAGGTGCCTACTTCGCGTCGAGGCGCTTCACGACTTCTTCCGAAATATCAACCGCGGGACTCCACCAGACGATCGCGGCCTGCTCGAGGCCGAACACGAAGTGGAGTCCCTTCTCCTTCGAGACCGCATCGACGACCGGCGCGAGCTTGACGCGGAAGTCGGCGTCGAACTTCGTCTGCATCGCCTCGATCTCCGCCTGCGCGTCCTGCTGAAAGCGCTCGAACTCGAGGCGCGACTTCTCGAACGCGCGCTGCAGATCGGCGGCGGCGCGCGGGCTCATCGACGCGGATGCTTCTGCAATTCGACCTGCTGCTTCTGCAGCTCCGCGGCCTTGCTCGTCGACTTCGAGCGACTTCTGCCGGCCGAACGCGTCGAGCGCGGCAATCGCCGCCTTGCCGGCCTTGCTCGTGCGAGCCACGTACGAAAAGCTCACCGCGCCGATGCGAAATGGCTCCGCCGGCTGCGCAAATGCCGAAGGGACGCAAGACCACCGCGAGAACCGCGGCGATCGAAACGGTGCGGACGATCTCGAAGCATGGGGCTGGCCTCCGTCGCTTTGGACGAAGGCCAGCTCGAAACAGTCGGTCGGCGTGAAGTTGCTCCGGCTGAAGCCGGAGCCTGCGCCGGATGCTACCGCTGTTGCGGTGACCGGCTTGAGCACCGTCAGATCCTGCGAGTCCACCGAGTACTCGGTGAACGGCTGATACATCTCGTCCCAGCTCTGCTCCGACCAGTACACCTCGAGGTGCGGGCCGGGGTTCCACTTGTTGCGGATCGAGTTGTCGTAGACGCCGAGCCCGAGGATCTTGCTGCCCGCGGGAATCTTCAGCGGCTCCTTCAACTCGTAGTTGAACTGCCAGTTGAAGTCGAACTTCGGCACGTTGAGGATCGTCTTCTCGCGTGCCGTCGGGATAGACGATCACCCACTTCAAGCTCTTGCCGCGCAGGTGCATGTGCGGCGACATCGCATAGAGCGTGATGTCTTCGGTCACCGGCGTGATGCCGGTCAGTCGCCAGTTCTCGGCGTACGGCGGAATGTTCGGCGTCGTCCGGCTGCGGCGCGTGCTGCTCGGGTCGGCCTTGTATTCCACCTCGCGGCCTTCGGCGCGATAGATCGACAAGCCGTCCTTCGTCGTCGCCAGCGGATCGCCGGCCTGGCGGATCAGCACTTCGTGCGTCACCGGCACCTTGTTGAACCAGATGCCGAGCCTGCGTCCGATCCTTCTCCGGCTTGCCGGTCGGGTTGTAGTGCAGCTGCCAGTTGATGTACTTGCCGGCGGGCAGACGCTTGCCGATGTCGGCGCGATGATGATCGAGGCCGCGGCCCGGCACCCACGACAGCAGCTTGCTCGATCCGGGCAGCCCGCTGTCGGTTGACGGCAGCCCGCGCGATCCGCGATCGCCGATCACCTTGCCGTCCTTGTCGACGATGCGGCCGTTGACGATCGAGGCGCCTTCGGGAATGTCGACGAAGAAAATGCCGGCGTGATGGAGCACGGCGCGGTTGCTCGGCTTGAGCTCGACGATCTCCGCGAACCGGTCTTCCGTCCACGGCACCTTCGAATAGAACATCTGCACGCCGAGCTCGCCTTCGGCGGGGATGTCGAATTCCACCGGCATCTCGAGCACGAGATCAGGCTCGGTGCCGGCGGTCCATCCGGTCGCGAACTTCGGCGTCGGCCGGCATGTCGGCGGCATTGCCCTTCGCGGCGCCGCCATCGACCCACGCCGCGATCGTGTCGATCTCCTTCTGCGTGAGGCTGATGTCGTTGCGCATCGGCAAGCGTCTGCGGTCATGTCAGCGCCCCAGGGCGGCATCTCGCGCGCCACGACTTTGCCTTTGATCGCCTTCGCCCACGGCCGCGCATCCTCGTACGACAGCAGCGACATCGGCGCCACTTCGCCCGGCCGGTGGCAGGTCGCGCACTTGTTGAACATGATCGACGCGACGTCCTTCGCGAACGTCGGCGCCGTATGCGGTGCGGGAGTTTGCGCAGCGGTCTTGAACGAAGTGAGCGCCGCAACGCCAACGACGATCAACGCGAGACGTTTCATGTCGCGCTCCTCTGGTGAATCCTGTTGGCCCGTTGGCCGTCGCCGTTCGCCTGTTCGCCTGCGATATTAGCCTATTTGGGCGCTCCCGGCGCGCACGACGCGACGGCTTCCACCGCCGAGGTGACGTTGATGCGGCTGACCTTGTCCTTGATGAACAGGCCGCGAATCACGACGGTGCGATCTTTCATCTGCGGCAGGTTGAATTCGCTCGTGCCGATCAGGCGGAAGGTGTTCTTCCCGGCGGCGGCGTCGCTGGAATCTCCTTCGGCCTGCGCCTGGTTCGCGACGCTCGGCACGGGTTCGGTCGCGGCGACCAGCATCCAGTTGTTCTCTTGCTCGCGCAGGCAACCGGTCACGCTGACGATCTCGACTTTCTTGGTGGGCGCTTGAACGAGCGCCACGAACAGGAAGAGCGCAAACATAGCGGCCTATGATACGCGAGTGACCCTTCGACTCGACGCGGTCGCAAGCGAACCTCGATCTCGCTCAGGGCGGCTGGCCTCAACGCTCCTCCTTGCATTCCTTGCCGTGTCCTCGACGCCAGCCGCTCATGAGGCTGAGCGGACCAGGGTCACGCTGACACTTTCAGCAGACGGATCGTTCATCCTCGACGTCGCCAACGATCCGATGTGGCTGCTGTTGAGGCTCGAGACCTTTGCCGGCGGCCGCGTGCCTCGCGAACATGACCGCCAGCGCAGCGCGACGCGCGGCTTGCGGAACTGACGTCCGTCTTCGCGGATCGAATCGTCCTGTTCGTCGATGCTCACGAAGTGCGGGCCGACCGAACGGAGTATCTTCGCCCCTCTGGGCCATCTGCGCCATCTGCGGCACTGGAGAATCTGCGCCATCTGTGGCCCTGGCCTCTTTCATCTGAGCGGCACGATGCCCCGCGACGCAACGCGGCTGCGCTGGCTGTACGGCCTCGTCGGCGATCGGTATCCGCTCGAGATCCGCCAGCCGGATGGATCGTCGGCGATCGAATGGATCGAAGGCACGAACTGGAGCGACGTGATCGACCTCTCGCGTTCCTTCACGCGGCCGACGCGGATCGAGATCGTGCGGCAGTACCTGTGGCTCGGCTACACGCACATCCTGCCGAAGGGCCTCGATCACATCCTGTTCGTGATCGGTCTCTTCCTCCTGAGCCCGCGCCTGAAAACGCTGCTGCTGCAGGTCACGGCGTTCACGATCGCGCATTCGATCACGCTGGGCCTCTCGATGTACGGCATCGTCTCGCTGCCGCCGCGCGTGGTCGAACCGCTGATCGCTCTCTCGATTGCGTACGTCGCGATTGAGAACCTGTTGACGCGGGAGTTGAAGCCGTGGCGCATCGCGCTCGTGTTCACGTTTGGGTTGCTGCACGGGCTGGGCTTCGCGGGCGTCTTGCGCGAGCTTGGTCTGCCGCGCGCGGAGTTCCTGACCGCGCTACTAACGTTCAACCTGGGAGTGGAGCTCGGCCAGCTCACGATCATCGCGGTGGCCGGGGTCGTGGTCGGCGCGTTCATGTCGCGCCCGTGGTACGGCAAGGCGATCGTCGTGCCGGCATCGAGCGCCATTGCCCTGATCGGCGTCTATTGGACGGTGACGCGCCTGCTCTAGAAAGCGCTAAAGTGACGCGAAAAAAATCTCCCTTATGGATGACTCATGTCGCTCCAATCGATGAACACTGACTAATAACGTGCGCTTCTGTAACATCGTTTCCGCTGTCACGACTTCGATTGATTTGGATCAACTCTCCGGAAAACGACCCTTGCTCCCCCCGCTCGCCTGCACAGTTGAGGTGCCTTGCACACGGCGTGCCGTTTGCTTCGCTGCCATGCTCGCAACTCAGCGGAGCGACGGGGAAACCTGTGCCCCGCCGATAGTAAAGGATCCCCCTGTGCGCGAAGCAATGGCGTCGCCAGACCGCGAGCCAGAAAAACGGCCTGCCAGCCTTGGGCCTCATATCGTTCCGATCGACACGGTGACCGACGTCATGGGCCAGTTCGAAGCCGAATCGATGGACGCCGACGGCGCCAGCATCCTTCCGAGGGAAGGAGCGGAGCCGCCTCGGGTCGCGGCGTTCCCCACCGGGTCCCCCGCCACACTGTCCGGGGTCACGCAGCCTGCTGGTGCAGCTGTCGCGACCGCGCCGCCAGCGCCACGCAACTGGCGCAACGTCATTCTCGCGCTCCTCGTCATTGTCGCGCTGACGCAAGCCGCATTGATGGCTTACTGGATGATCTCGAGCGGCGGGCTCGCCGCGGTGACTCGCACGACCGGAAACGTCACCATCACGTCGGAGCCGGCAGGATCGACCGTCGCGATCGACGGCGCCGTGCGTGGTCAGACGCCGCTCACTATTGCGCTCGAATCCGGCGCACACACCATCGTCGTCGGCACCGGCGGGCAGGCGCGATCGCAAGACGTCAACGTCACACGTGGAGGCGATTCGTCGATGCACGTGCAGTTGCCTGCCGCCGTGGCCGCGCCCGCCGCAGTCGCGAGGGGCGCACTGCAGATCGCAACGGAGCCGCCGGGCGCCCGCGTCTGGGTTGACGGCGAAGCACGGGGCACGGCGCCGATCACGATCTCGGACCTCAACGGCGGCGATCATGCCGTCACCGTCCGCTCCGCCAGCGGCAATCCGATCAATCGCACGGTCACGGTGAAGGACGGCACCACCGCGTCGCTCGTCATCACCATGCCGGGCGCCGGCGCGTTTCAGTCAGGGTGGCTGGCGATTTCGAGCCCCGTACCGCTGCAGGTGATGGAAAAAGGCGCGCTGCTCGGCACCACCGAGATGGCGCGGATCCTGTTGCCGACCGGCGCGCACGAACTCGTGCTGGTCAACGAGGGCCTCAACTATCGCGTGACGCGAAACCTGACGATCGCCGGGGGGCAGACCGCGACCTTCACCGTCGTTCCTCCGCCGCGGCACGCTCTCGATCAACGCGACTGCCCTGGGCGGAGGTCTGGATCGACGGACAGCGCGCCGGCGAAACCCCGATCGGCAACTACTCGATCGCCATCGGCACGCATGAACTGCTGTTCCGGCATCCCGAACTCGGCGAACAGCGCAGGACGGTTACGGTCGGCGCGCAAGGGCCGGTGCGCGTCGGAGTCGACATGAAGAAACCATGAAAACCACTGTTCGACTGACGATCGCCGCACTCGTCCTCTCGGCATCAGCCGCTGTGGCGCAAAACGCCGCAGACGCGCTGGATCCGGTGCGGCAACTCTATGCGTCGGCGGAGTATGAAGAGGCGCTGACGGCGCTCGGCCGGCTGAAGTCCGAGACGCCGGCCTCGGGCCTTGAGATCGATCGCTATCGGGCGCTGTGCCTGATCGCGCTCAATCGCGACAGCGAAGCGAATCGCGTGATCGAATCCATCGTCGCCGTGGATCCGCTGTATCAACCCTCGGCATCCGACGCATCGCCGCGCGTGCGCACGGCGTTCAGCGCGGTGCGCGAGCGCGTGCTGCCTGCCATGGCGCGAGCCCTCTACCTCGAGGCGAAAGCCGCCTACGATCGCAAGGCCTACACGGACGCGGCGCAGGCGCTCGAGAGGACCGTTCGCGTCATCGACACCATTGAATCGCCGGCGAAGAACGAGCTCGCCGATCTGCGCGTGCTCGCGTCAGGCTTTCTCGATCTGAGTAAAGCCGCCGTCGCGCCGCCGGCACCCGCGGCGCCAGCGGCGCCCGCCCCGCCGGAGATCGCAGCTCCGCCACCCGCGCCAGCCGGGCCCGTGGCGCCGGCGAACACGGGCCTCGTGGTATTGAAACAGGATTTGCCGCCCCTGCCGTTTTCGATCGCGGCGCTCGGCAGCGGCGAATACCGCGGATGGGTGGAGTTGCAGATCGACGAGGGCGGCAACGTCACCGGCGCGCGCATCACCCAGACCGTGCACGCGATCTACGATCCGGTCCTCCTGAAGGCCGTGCGCGAGTGGAAGTACGAGGCACCGCGGGTTTCGGGCAAGCCGGTCGCATCGGTGAAGCGGGTCGAGGTCGTCCTGAAGCCGTAGCCTGCGATCGATCGAACGCGGACCGCAGACCACCGGCAACGCCAACCTACTGACTCGAGGTCGGTCCCGATCGCACGAACTTCTGGATGCGCTGGCCGTAGGTATCGGCGGCGTAGACCGCGCCCTTCGAATCAACGACGATCCCGTGGACCCAATCGAACTCTCCCGGTCCAAGTCCCTGCTTGCCCCACGTCGCGACCAGCTTGCCATCTTTGAGCGACACCTTGTGCACCCGCTCCAGTGCGTGGTCGGCGATGTACGCAAACCCGTCATCGCCCTTGCGGGAAATGCCGATGTCCCACGGATTCCATCCGGGCACGTTGATCTCGCGCAAGTAATTCAGGTTCTTGTCAAACACCTGTACGCGATGACCTTCGCGGTCGATGATGTAAAGGTTTTCCTGCGCGTCGACTGCGAGCTTGTGCGGCAAATCCCATTCGCCGATGCCCTTGCCCTTGTCGCCGGGTCCGCCGGCGCCCTTGGCGGCCTGCTTGATGAACTTGCCGGTCTTGTCGAACATCGCAACGCGGTTATTGCCATAGCCGTCGGTCACGATGATGTTGCCGTTCTTCAACACCGCGATGCCCGACGGCAAGTCGAAGTGCGTCGCATCATTACCTTTCTCCATCGTCGTGCCGAGCTGCAGCAGCACCTTGTCCATTTTCGGGCTCAGCTTGACGATGCGATGCGCGTCGCGCTCGATCATGTAGACGTTGCCGTCCCAGTCGACCGCGCCGGAGTGCTGCCAGTTCGGATCGAGCTTCTTGCCGTTCAGCTCCTGATCTCCGCCAGAGGCGACGAGCTTGCCGTCGGTGCTGAAGACCATGACCGGCTTCGCGCCGCGGTTGAAGACATAGATGCGATCGTTCTGATCGATCGCGAGCCCGGAGATACCCGGTTGATTGGTCGGGCCCTGTCCCGCGGGACGCGGCATGTTGCCGCCGCCACCGGTCGCGCGGCGCGCCGCGGCTTGCGCTTCTCGTTCGGCAGGGGGCGGAGGCGGTGTCTTCAGACCGAAGAAATCTCCCGGCGGAAGCGTCGGCCAGTTCGGCACGAGCCTGTAGCCGCCGTCGGTCGGCGCGGACACCGGAGCCTGCGCGGCCGCCGGAGCAAACGCGAAACCGAGCGTCAGCGCGGCAGTCGAAAAGAGAATGAGTCGTCGCATATACTCTCCGCGCGTGAGAATAACACCAATGAAACGAATGGTGCCGGGTGCCGCGTGCCGCGTGCCGACGCTGGTTCTCGGCCTGCTGATTATGATCGCGACGCCGTCGATCCGAGCCCAACAGGTGCCGAAGGGACAGATGCCGACGCTCGGCCGGCCGACCGAAGGCACGGACCAGGTTCCTCTCTTCGACTTCGACACCTACTTTCTCGGCAAGTGGACCTTCGAATGGTCGATGCCGGAAAGCCCGCTCGGTCCTGCTGGACCGTATGCCGGGACAACGGTGTTCACGAAGGTCGATGGACGCTTCTACGAAGCGCTTACCGAGGGTGAAGGACCGTCAGGCCCATTCAAGGTGCGCGAGCTCATCGCGTATCACAAGGAAAACAAGGTGCTCGCGCGGCAGGTGACCGACTCGCGCGGTTTCAACTACATGCAGTTTGGTCCGGTGGGCGGCGATCTCGGCGGGATTTACAACATCCACTTCGACAGCGCACCGTTTACCGTGAACGGCAAATCGGTGCGCGTGCGGCATGTCCTGAGCTTGCTCTCGCCACTCAACTATCGAGTGGCGAGCTCTATCTCTGTTGATGGCGGCGCCTTTACGAACCTCGGCACTCCTTGGTGGAGAAAGGCGCCTTAGACTAATCCGATCTCGATCCGTTACTTCTTCATCTCGATCTTGATGCCCTTGAGCACTTCGGTCTTGGGCTCGAGCTCGGCCGCACCGGTCGGGAACTTGTTGAAGTTCATGATGTGCGCGACGATGTCGGCCTTCTGCGCCGGGGTCACACCGCTCGGTCCGCTCGGCGGCATCGAGATGCGGATGCGCTCGTAGAGATCGCCGACCGACAGATCGTTCCAGTTGCCCATGAAATCCGATCCGGTCAGCGCCGGCGCGAATCCGTCGCCGGCCAGGTCATTGCCGTGGCACTCGGAGCACGCGGTCTTGTACGCGGCCGCGCCGCGATCCGCCTGATCCTTCGTGAACACGCCGTCCCACACGGACTTGCCTTGTTCCGCGCTGACGCCGAACTCGGTGACACTTGCGAGCCAGATGACTGCCAGAACGCCGAAAATAACGCGTAGCTTCATGAGGCTGATTGTAGCAGGTGCAAAGGTGCAGGGGTGCAAGGGTGCGGGGTGCGGGGTGCTCAGGTGCTATCGGCGGATCGCTTGCTTCAGTTTTTCAACCTGCGTCCTGAAGCAGCCCTGGTTGAGGTTGGCATCGAGCACGTCGACCATTTCTTGCGACAACTGCCAGCCGAGCGGGGCTTCGCGAAGTCCGGAATCGCTGCAGACGCGGAACTCGACGACGTCGCCGGGCTCGACGGATTCGCGCAGGCGGCGCAGCGCAAGGTCGCCGCGGGCGGCGCGGGTCTGCAACAGCGCGCGCAGCGGGGAAAACAATTCGCCGAGCGACGCCGTTTCGTGCCACGGAATCCGCGCCGGATCGGTCAGAAGACGATCCTCGGGCGGCGAGTTGAGCAGCGCCACGACGATGAAGCGCACGTTCAAGGGCGAAGCCGACTGCTTGAGATAGCGCAGCAGATCGATCAAGCGTGTCGGCGCCGGTGTTTTCGAAGTAGCCGCCGTCGACCAGGTGCCCCAGGTGCTCGCCGTTCTTCGCGCGCAAGCGGCCGGCGGCGCTGATGTACGGAAATCGCGCGGTGTTGTGGACCGCGGTCGCGACGCTGACATCCCGCCCGGTCAACTTGTGAAAGTCGATCGGGTCCTGCTCCTCGACGCTGACGTCCGACAGCGGCCAGGGATATGGGCTGGTGACGATGCGCCGGCCCAGTTGCACGCTCGTGCTGTTGAGAAGCAGCACCGGAACGTCATCGGCGCGCTCGGGACGAAACTCGGTGAACTTCTCGACCATCGAGTCGTGATGGACGTGCTCGTTGTAGGCCGCGGCAAACGCCGTCTCCATCGCGCTCGATCGATCGAAGCTGCGGATCGGCACGGGCAGGAACCACTGCAGGAAATCGCCGGCCACGAGCTTCGCGACCATCGGCGCGAGGAAGCGCTCCTGCAGGATCTCCGAGGCGATCTGAGGGCGCGGCGGCTGGCTGGTGGGATCGCGGCGAAGCCCTGCATAGACGGCGGCGCCGAAGCTGCCGCCCGAGACGCTGCTGATCGCGAACAGGCGTCGCGGAAACATCACGTCGGCGTCGGGAATGTCGGCGAGGTGATGCAGCACGAGCGAGGTCCAATAGGCGGCACGAATGCCGCCGCCTTCCGCGGCGGCGACGATCACCGGAACGGGTTTGCCGGGCTCACCGGGCGCACGCGTCACCCACGACGAGAACACCGAGCTCATATCGGATGTGCGGCTGCGGCGCCAGATCGACGAGCCGCACGTCGTGGTTGTCGTTCCACATGCTGAAGATCGCCGCGCACGCGAAGGCTGCGAGCTCGACCGGCACGCGCCTGGCCCGCGTCACGAACACCGCCAGCCCGCCAAGAAACACCGTGTTGGCCGCGACGATCGCCAGGATGGCGACGGCGCCGAAGCGATGGCCGGCGTCGAGCGAGAAGAGCGTCAGCCACGCCAGCATCACCAGGCTCGAGATCGACGACAGCACGAACACGATGAGACTCGGCCAGGTCATCGAGGCGATGGCGTAGCCGGCCGCGGTGCGGCCGCTGAGCGCGCGGATGCGGCGGCGGAGGATCACGTACGCGCCAAAGAGCAGCGACAGCACGATGCAGGCAGCCGCCAGCGTGATCAGCCGGCCGCGCGACGCCGTGGCGTTGGACGCGGCGAGCAGGCAGGCGACACCCGGCACGAACAGCGTGAGGAAACCGGCCACGCGCGGCAACCATGTCGCCCAGTCGCGATACAGCTTCGACGGTGCCTGCGCCGGCGCCGGCGTCGAGGATGACGCGCGACCAATACCAGACGCTGAACGCCCACACGACGTTCCACACCACGAACCACGTTTGATGGCGCCCGCCGCTCGGATCGGCAAGACCGAGCAGCAGATCGCGCCCCTGGCCGAGCATCAGGATCGGCAGCGTGCCGACCAGCAACGACACGACGCTGTAGCGCGCGCTCCTGATCACGCGGCCGCGATCGGACTTGAGGAGCACGGAGATCGTAAAGCCCGCGACGAGGGTCAGGAGCGCGAACTTGAGGATTGCCGCCGATGACATCGCACGCACCATGGCGACGGGCGGCGCGCGCCGGATCGCCGAGCATCGCGAGCAGCAGGATGTTCTCGACGTAGTCGGCGGCTCCGGCGATCCACGCGCGCCATCACGACGAAGCGATACGGCGTCACGCCGCCGGTCTCGCACAGCGAGCGATACAAGCGGCTGAACAAGAAGGCGTATGCGATCGGAAAGAGGAAATCGAGGACCCAGATCGATCGCCGGACGTCGGCGACCGTTTCGGGTCCCCACAAGTCGACGATCTGCTTGAACACGCCGGGCGACATCGCCAGCTGCAGATCGATGACGTCCGGTCCGCCTGGCGGCGTCTGCGCCATGGCGGCGAAGCCGGCGACGAGCGCCAGGTTGATCGCAAACGCCGCGACGAGCGGGATCAGGCCTCGATTTAGGTGGCAGGCCATAGCCAGGCCGCGCCGCGCACGCCGCTCGCATCGCCATGTTTCGCGCGGACCAGTTTGCGTATCGACGCGATCCGAGAAGACGTGCGGGCCCCAGAGCGCCGGCACGCGATCGTAGAGCCGCGCCATGTTCGAGAGGCCGCCGCCGAGCACGATCACGTCGGGATCGGCGACGTTGATGATCGAGGCGATCGCGCGCGCGAAGCGGCGTTCGTAGCGATCGAGACACGCCAGCGCGCGCTGGATCGCCGCGCTCAGCGCGGGCCGCGACATCGGCGGCCGACAGATCCTCGCCGCCAAGCGCGATGTAATCGCGAGCCAGCGCCGGTCCCGACAGAAACGTCTCGATGCATCCCGATCGCCCGCAGTAACACGGCGGGCCGGGACGCTCATCGTCTTCGGGAGCGGGCAGCGGGTTGTGACCCCACTCGCCGGCGATCGCATTGGCGCCGACGACGATGCGGCCGTTGACGACGAGGCCGCCGCCGGTGCCGGTGCCGATGATCACGCCGAACACCACGGCCGCGCCCGCCGCGGCGCCATCGGTGGCTTCGGACAATGCGAAGCAGTTGGCGTCGTTGGCGAGGCGAACCGGACGCGCCGAGCGCCTGCGAGAGGTCATCGGCAAGGCGGCGTCCGTTCAGCCACGTGGAGTTGGCGTTCTTGATGAGACCGGTCGCGGGAGAGATCGCGCCGGGAATGCCGACGCCCACCCGACTTCGCGCCTTCGGCGCTTCGTCGAGGCAGGCTCGAGCCGCTTCGATGCTCGATCGTGCCCACCAGATCGACGATGGCGCGGACGGTGTCGTCGTAGTTGCCGCGCGGCGCGGCGATGCGGCGGCGATCGAGCTCGCGTCCGTCATCGGCGAGCGCGAGGCCTTCGATCTTCGTCCCGCCGAGATCGATGCCGATGCGCAAGTGGTTACCTCTACACCTGTGGCGCTACGGGCGATAGCCGCGGCCGCGGATCGGCTGGCCCGGCCGCCCGTCGGTGATCTTGCCGGCGGATACCACCGCGACGCCGTTGACCAGCACGTGCTCGATGCCCTGCGAGTAGTGCGTCGGATCGACGAAGGTCGACACGTCGCGAACCGTCGCCGGATTGAAGATCGTAATGTCGGCTTTCATGCCGGGCCGCAGGATGCCGCGGTCGGTGATCCCGACCCGCATCGCCGGCCGCGAGGTGAAGCGGCGGATCGCGTCTTCGAGCGGGATCAGCCTTTCGTCGCGCACGTACTTGCCGAGGATGCGCGTGAACGATCCCCACGCGCGCGGATGCGACTTCGACTCCGAGAGCGGACCGTCCTCGGCGCGGGCGCCGGAATCGGTACCGATTGAGATCATCGGATTCGACAACGCCAGCCGCACATCGTCTTCGCGCATGATCGAAATGATGACCGAGGTCTCGCCGCGGTCGGCAATGACCAGATCCATCGCCGCGTCGCGCGGATCCTTGCCCATGTCCTTGCCGATCTCGACGAGGTTCTTGCCTTCCCATTTCCTGAGCGACGGGTCGAGCACCGTCGAGATCATCACGCCGGCGCCGCCGCCGGATCCGTACCACTGGTTCTCCCAGTCCCTGGCGTTGGCGTCGTCCATGTCGCGCTTGATGCGCTCGCGGAGCGTGGGATCCTTGAGCCGCGCCAGCATCTGATCGAGCCCGCCTTCGCGCACCCACAGCGGCAGGCACGCATCGAGGCCGTTCGAGGCGCGATCGTAGGGATACATGTTCGCGGTGACGTCAAGCCCGCGCGCCCGCGCGTCTTCGAAGCGCTTCAACACCTCGGGCATGCGTCCCCAGTTCGCCTTGGTAGGCCGTCTTGAGGTGCCAGACCTCCGCGGGGATGCCGGCGCGCTCGGCGACGGCGAAGACTTCGTCGAGCGACGACATGATCTGGCCGGACTCGGATCGCTGGTGCGAAATATAGATGCCGCCGTACTGCTGCGCGACTTTCGCAAGCTCGACGATCTCGTCCGTCGAGGCGAAGCGGCCGGGCACGTACTGCAGTGAGGTGCTGACCCCCAGCGCGCCCTGTCGCATCGCCTGGTCGACGAGCTTCTTCATCTCTTCGAGATCGCCGGGGGCCGCCGGCTTCTGGTCGTTGCCGAGCACGTAGGCACGGATGCCGCCGGCGCCGACGAACGTGCCGACGATTGATCGCCGGTCGGTTCTTCTGCAGCCGCGCGAAATATTCGTCGAGGGTGCGGAAGTCGAGCGTGACCTTGAAGCGGTCGTAGGTGGCCTGCGCCGATCGCACCAGGGCGTCGTTGAGCGGCGCGATCGAACGCTCCTTCGCCGGTGATCTCCGTCGTGATGCCTTGCGTAATCTTGCTGGCCGCGCGCGGATCGACGAGGACGTTGAATTCCGACTGGCCGAGCATGT
This sequence comes from uncultured cyanobacterium, assembly GCA_963833135.1. GTDB lineage: Bacteria > Acidobacteriota > Vicinamibacteria > Vicinamibacterales > UBA2999 > 12-FULL-67-14b. The sequence goes on from CAWHWW010000001.1 coordinate 117,921, forward strand.
CGATGAAGCCGGGAGCGACGACGAGATTCGATGCGTCGATGGTCGTCGTCGCCTTGCGGCCGGCGAGCTCGCCGATCGCGCTGATCCTGTCGCCGTTGATGCCGATGTCGGCGTGGAACCACGGTGCGCCGGTGCCGTCGACGACGCGGCCGTTGGTGATGAGGACGTCGAAAGGCTCGCTCCTGCGCGGGTGGCCGGGTGAAGCGGGTGAGGCGGGTGAGGCAGGGCTGACAAGCTGCGAGCGCGCAGATCACGCTCGCGATCGCGAGGACTCGATGCATCGGCATGCGGTGAATCCTATGTAGAATCAGTCGGCGAATGTCGAGCCTTGTCTGGCCGATGGCCGCGTGCGCGATCACGGGCCTCGCCCTCTACGTCACGCGAGGCGTGCTCGATCAAACCGTCACCGCCAACGGCGTCGTCCGCTTCGCGATGCTGCCGCCGTGGCAGGCGCTCGTCGGCTTCATCTGCCTCGGCGGGCTGCTGCTGGTCGGCATCGATCAGCTCAACGCGCCGCGCGGCACCACGACCGGCCGCACGCGGCCGCGACTCGGCGAGCTCGTGCTGCCGCTGTTTTCCTTGATCGTGCTGCTCGTGCCTTACACGCCGATCCTTCCGGATCGCTGGCCGGTGCTGCAGGCGCTGGCAGGACCTCTCGGCGCGATCGTGTGGCTGGCCGTCGCGGCACTGCAGGTGTGGACGTTGTGGCAATCGCGCCTGTTGACCGCGCGCGCGATCGAGCGATGGAGCCTCACGTCGATCACCATCGCGCTCTTCGCGGCGACGATGGCCGTCGCGGGGCTCGCGGCGCAGAAACTGACGGGCACGTCGCTCTTTCCGTCCGGCGATGAGCCGCACTACCTGGTGATCGCGCAAAGCCTGTGGCGTGACGGCGACTTGAAGATCGAGAACAACCACGCGCGCGGCGACTATCGCGAATTCTACCCGGAGGATCTCGAGCCGCATTACCTGACACGCGGATCCGATGGCGAGATCTACTCGATTCATCCCATCGGCATTTCCGTCATCCTCGCGCCGGTGTACGCGCTCGGCGGCTACAAAGGAGCGGTCTGGTTCCTGATCGCGCTGGGCGCCCTGGCGGCGGCGATTGCCTGGCGATGGACGGTATCCACGCTCAACGCGCCGGGCGCGGCGACGTTTGCGTGGGCGGCGATCGCGCTGTCGGCGCCGTTCATGTTCAACACCTTCACGGTGTATCCGGAGATCGCCGCGGCGCTCGCGGTGATGATCGCGTTCGTCGTCACCCAGCGGTCGACCGTCGCCCACTCCGGCATCGGCACGCTGGATCGCCGCCGGCCTCGCCATCGCGTCGCTGCCGTGGCTGAGCACGAAATACGCGCCGATGTCGGCAGCGCTGCTGCTCGTCGTGGTTTTCCGTCTCGGCAAAAAGGAACCTGCCTCATTTGGAAACGCTGTCGGAATTCGAAAATCTGGGCGGTCGGCGGCATCTATGCGATCTCACTCGCCGCCTGGTTTGCGTTCTTTTATGCGATCTGGGGGACGCCGTTGCCAATGGCGCCGTACGGATCGCTGGTTCAGACCACCCCGCTCAATCTACGGTTCGGCGCGCCAGGGTTGCTGTTCGACCAGGAGTACGGGCTCGTCGCGTACGCGCCGGTCTACATCCTGGCGGCCACGGGCCTCTATCAGCTGTGGCGCGCCGGCGGCGACTTGCGCCGGCAGGCCCTCGAGATCACCTTCATATTCGCCGCGCTGCTGCTGATGGTCGGCGCATTCGGCATCTGGTGGGGCGGCACGTCCGCGCCGGCCCGGCCGATCGCGTCGGGCCTGCCGCTGTTGATGCTGCCGATCGCCGCGGCGTTTCGATCCGCGCCGGCCGGATCGCCGCGCCGGGCCGCCCATCACCTGCTGTTGTGGATCGGCGCCGGCATCGCGATCACGCTCGCGATCGGGCAGGACGGCCTGCTGATCAACAACGCGCGCGACGGCACGTCGGCGCTGCTCGATTTCTGGTCGCCGCGGTGGGAGCTGTGGTCGCTGGCGCCAAGCTTCATCGGCCAGCACTGGACGATCGCGTGGCTTCACGTGACCTGGTGGCTGGCGATCGCCGCCGCTGCGGCGGTGCTGCTGTCGAGGATGCGCACCTCGCGCGCCGGCGTGTCTGCGCTCGCCGCGTTCCTCACCTTCAGCGCCGCGTTGATGCTGGTGGCGATCACGGTTCCCTGGCTGCCAGGCGGGCGGACCGAGGCGCGAACCATCGATCTCGGCGCGCGGTCGCGGCTGGTCGCGCTCGACGGCTTCGATGCACGGGCGCGGCCCGCGTCGATGATCTACAACCCGCTCCACAAGGGCGCCGCGGCGGATGCGCTGCCCGAGCTCGTGCTCGGCGTGAAGCCGCTGCAGCGCTCGGATCCGCAGCCGGTGCGCGTGATTCACAACGGCCGCTTCTCGCTGCCGGCCGGCACCTACAACATCGCGGTGCAGTTCGGCGATCGCCCGCCCGATCGCGCGCTGCCGCTGTCGCTGCAGATCGGCCGCAACGGCCCGCCGCTCCAGACCTGGACGATGCAGCCGCAGCCGCGCGAGCGATGGCAGACGACCCTGTGGTTGCCGGTCGACGCGAGCTTCGTCGGCCTGCGCGGTCCCGTCGAGTTCGAGCGCGCGATCGAATCGATCACGATCACGCCCACCGCCGTCGTCGATGCCGGCGCGCGTCCGCTCGTGCCGGTCGTGCTGGCGGCCGCGAACTATCCGGCCGCATCGTTGTACTTTCACGACGAGCAGCTCTATCCGGAGCCGGCAGGGCTTCTGGACCATCGGCGGACGTTCGTCGCAGGTCACGGTCGCGGCGCCGCCCGGTCAGACGCTGCCGGTCGTGGTGCGGATGCATCCGGGCGCGAAGCCGAACACGCGTCACCCTGAGCACGTTCGGGTGGCAGGCACTCCTACGATCTCGTGCCCGGGACAGGCCGTCGAAGTCGAGCTGCCGCGGTTTGCCAGCGGCGTCGTGCCGTTGACGATCGATCGCCGAAACAGGCTTCTATCCACGTGACATCGATCCCCAGTCGACGGATCGCCGGTTCCTCGGCGTCTGGGTCGAAGTCAAAACGGGACCGGCCGCCACACCATGACGACACTCGCCGACCTTCGCCGCGACTACGCAAGCCGCGCGCTCGACGAGAGCGATGCGCATCCGGATCCGATCCAGCAGTTCACGATCTGGTTCGACGAGGCGCTGAAGTCGCAACTGCTCGACGTCAACGCGATGACGCTCGCGACCTCGTCGGCCACGGGCGAGCCGTCGGCGCGCACGGTGTTGCTCAAGGGCGCGGACGAACACGGATTCGTCTTCTACACGAACTACGACAGCGCGAAAGGGCGCGACCTCGCCGAGAATCCGCGCGCGTCGCTGCTGTTCTTCTGGCGCGAGCTCGAGCGGCAGGTGCGGATCAACGGATCGGTGACGAAGACGACGCAGGCTGAATCGGATGCGTATTTCCATTCGCGTCCGATCGAGAGCCAGATCAGCGCGGCGATCTCGGACCAGAGCCGTCCGGTCGCCGATCGTTCGGAGCTCGAACAGCGGTACGCGAAGTTCGCGGCGACGCACAAAGACTCGCTGGTGCCGCTGCCGGCCAGCTGGGGCGGGTATCGCGTCAGGCCGGACGCGATCGAATTCTGGCAGGGCCGCAAGAGCCGCCTGCACGATCGCCTGCTTTATACGCGGCAGGCGGACGGATCGTGGACGCGATCGCGATTAGCGCCGTAAGATCGATCTCGCCGTCGCCGACCTTCACCGACTTTCCGCCCACCTGCACGCGCGTGATCGCGCCGTCGTGTCTCGGTGATCCGCATGTGCAAGCGGCTCGGACGGCCCATCGCCACGCCCTGCAGGTTGACCATGTCCTGCATCTCGTTGCGATGCACCAGGCCGTGCTTCACCAGGTATGAACCAAGCGGACCGGCGGCGCTGCCGGTGGCGGGATCCTCGATCACGCCGGCGCTCGGCGCAAACATGCGGCTGTAGACCGTCACCTTCGGATCGACGGCCTCGGTCGTGAAGAACAACGCGCCAACATGGCCGCCGGGAAACGCGCTCTTCAGCTTCTTCATCGCGGCGAGATCGGCTTCAGCCGCATCGACCGCCGCGCGCGTGCGCACCGGGATCAGCAGGAACGCGTTGCCGCATGACACTTCTTCGATCGGCAGGCCCGGTCGCGTCGACCGCCGACGGATCGAGTCCAACCGAGCGGATGATGTCGGGCCGCGGCGATACAGGGGCGCGGAACTCCGGCGGCCGCTGATCCATCCACGCGAACGACAGCCGATCGCCTTCCCACGTCAGTTCCACCTTCGTCGGTCCGACGCCGAGACCGAAGACGAAGCTCTCGCGGCCTTTCGCAATGACGCCAAGCTCGGCGAGCGCGAAGGTGCTGCCGATCGTCGGATGCCCGGCCATCGGCAGCTCCGTGCCCGGCGTGAAGATGCGCATGCGGATATCGGTGCCGGCCGCTTCGGCGGGCAGGATGAAGGTGCATTCGGAGAAATTCATCTCCTTGGTGATCGCCTGCATCTCGGCGGTCGAGAGTCCGCGCGCGTCGTGGAACACGGCGAGCTGGTTGCCTTCGAACATCGTGTCGGTGAAGACGTCGTAGTGCAGATAGCGCATCACTCGATTGTAGTGCGCGGGCAACGCTCTCGAATTGACGACGCGGAATTGCTCGGCAGCAGGCAAAAAGCAAAAGGGGCTGGTTTCCCAGCCCCTTCCCTTGAATCGTAGCGAATTCGGCGACAGTTCTTACTTCTTGCGCCGCGCTACCAAACCGAGACCCGCCATCGCCATTCCGAGCAGCGAGATCGTCATTCCGCCATCCGGCACCGTCGGGCAGGTGCCGGGGGTGCATTCGGCGTCCCGCCCCCGACGGACGTAAAGGCGGTCCAGTGGGAGATGCCATACTGGCCAGTACCCTGCAGATCCCCAAAGAGTGTTCGAAGCGGTAGGCAATATTGTCGCGAGGCCGCCAATGTAATAGAGGACCAAACCGCCGTTGTCGTTGTCGTACTTTGCCAACGCGTAACTGAAATCCAGCTGGGACCGAGTTGCCGTTGATCCGTCGGGCTGTTAACGCCAAGTGGTAAGCGTGCCAGAGTAATCCGTCGTGGAGGTCGCGTAGCAATCGACGATCTGTGCTTACGTTGCAAGCGCGGACTGCGAGAGGCGCCGGCAACGTTCCCATCTGCGTCGCTGTTGCCCGCGAGCCATGTCACAGAATGAACTGCGCCAATCGCAAGTTCTTTTGCTGAGGTATCCCCGGCTCCTGAGGACATATCGGCAAGCCGCCATGAACATGCGCCGACGACACCCGGACTAGTTGATCGTGAGCGCAAAGGCAGTTGAACCGAAGATTGAGATGGAGACGATCATCATCGCGATGATTGTGAGTTTCTTTGCCATGCGGGGAGCTCCTGCGTTCTACTGTTAACCGCTACTGCGTCGCTTCAAGTGCTACTGCGTCCCTTCAAGCACGTTACGTGCCAGCACGATGGGGGCAGACGTCTAAAAGATGAAAAGTCGTGTATTTACAGTATCTTGTACGCCAATAACGACTTGTGTTGACAAGGGACTGGTCTGGTCGTTTTGTAAAGGTCTCCGACATCTCCGCGCCTGTCAGTAAGTCTTGCGGCGGTGGGTTCGACGACTATTGGGAAACCGACGACAGGACACGCCGGGCCTCGTCGCCGCCGATTTTTGGGTCGAGCTTCAAGCGCCCGCTCAAGCATCTCGCGCGCCTTGGCTTTCTCGCCGAGCTTGGCGTAGGTCAGGCCCAGGTGATACAGCACCTCGGCAGAGTCCGGCAGCTTGCCTGAGGCTGTCTTCGAGCGGCCGGACGGCCAGCGACGGCAGGTCCTTCTTGTAGTAGACCCACCCGATCGTATCGTCGACGTTGGGATCGTCGGGAAGCCGCTGTTTCGCCGACGTCGCGAGCTGAAGGGCGACGTCGAGATTGGTGCCCTGCTCGGCGTAGATGAACGCGAGGTTGTTTGCCGCGATCGGTGCGTCCGCGGCGGCTCACGGTGGCCTCGTACGACTTCCGGGCCTCGTCGCGCCTGCCTTGCGCTTCGAACAGCATGCCCACCATCGTCCGAGCACCGACTGCCGAGGGATCGCGCTTGACCATACCTTCGAACTCGGCGCGCGCCTCGTCGAGCCGGCGCTGCTGCATGTACAGTTGCGCCAGCATCGTGTAACCGGTCGTAAAGCGGGGATCGACGGACACCGCGCGACGAAGCGCCTGCTCCGCCTTGGCGTCGTCTCCTGCGGCACTGTGCGCCTGCGCCAGCAGAGCGAGCAACGGGGCGCTGCCTGGTTGCTTGACGATTTCAGGCTCGAGCCGCGCGATCGCCCGCGCGGGGTCTTGGCCTTCAGGTCGAGGTAGGTAAGCCCGCCCAAGGCCTCGAGGAAGCCTGGCGAGAGCTCGAGGGCCGCTCGATACGAACGCTCGCTCGCCGCCGCAGTGTTCCCCTTGCTCGCGAGGAGCGTTCCGTTGGCGGCGTGCGACCGCGGCGCGTTCGGCGCCCCGTTTGAGCAGCTCGGCGATTTCAGTTTCGGCGCGCGTCCAGTTCCGCGCGGCAACGAGGCTCCGCGCCAGCGCCACGCGCGCTCCCAGACTTGAAGGGTCCTCTGCTTGGCGCGTCATTCTGCGTACCGCAGGGCCGCTGTGCCGTCGCCGGATGCTCAGGCTCAGCCTGGACAGCGCGACCTGCGCGGCGGCCGCGCGTGGGTTGAGCCGCAGCACCTCGTTGTACGACTTGGTGGCATCGGCCACTTCCCTGCGGCGGTCGTGGACGACGGCCAGGGCGAACTGGGCCGTCGCAGACTCCGGATCGGCGGCGACCGCGGCCTTCGCGACGGTCGAGCGCCTCGTCGAGCTTGGTTCTCCGTCGTGAGCCACTGCGCCTTCAGGACGAGCGCCGGTGCGTGGTTCGGCACGCGCGCAAGCACGGCGTCGAGTCGCTTGTGGGCTTCGCGCCACGCGGCCTGCGGCATAGTCGAGCGAAGCAAGCCTCGACTCGGCTTCGGCAAACGTTGCCGGATCCGACGCGAGCGAGGTCAAGCAGGCTCATGGCGTCATTGGTGCGGCCTACTGCCAGCGTAGTAGTCGGCCAGCTGAAAGCGGGCGGCAGGCGCTTCGAGATGTCGGCCACGGCCTTCAGGGGCTGCTCCGCTTCGCTTGGTCGCCCGGTGGCGAGGTAGAGCGCGGCCAGCATGCGGTTGGCCAGCAGATGCCGCGGCTCCTTGGCGAGCGGCCTCCTTGATGGCTGGCCTCCGCTTCCGGCAGGCGTTCCGCCGCCCAGAGGAAGCTGGCGAGCGCCAGCTTGGCGTCAAGCGAAGACGGCTCCATCGCGATCAGCCTTGCGGAAAGGCCGACTTCGGCCTCCTTCGCTTCGCCGCTCTGCACGCGAACGGCGCCAAGGTTGACGAATGCGCGGCTGCTGTCAGGGTTGACCTTGAGCGCCTCTTCAATTTGAGCAATCGCGCCTGCGGGGTCTCGCAGAGCCGCTATCGCGTTGGCGTGCAACAGCAGGGCCTCGACGTCTTTCGGGTTCTTCGCGAGCAGGCCGGCCACACGCGCCTTGGCATCCTCGAATCGGCCCACCAGAAGCAACACCTGCGTGGCCTTCAACTGCGCTTGCCGATCGTCTGGCAACGCGTCGGCGGCGCGGACGTACTCGGGGAACGCGGCGCGCAGGTTGCCCAGCCGCTCGTACAGTCTGCGCCAGCTTGAACCGCGCCTCGCCGAACTTCGGATCGATCTTGACGGCGCTGGCGTATTCGACGACGGCGAACTCGTCACGCTTTTCGGCCGCGTACTGGTCGCCGCGCTGCAGGTGGCGCACCTTCTCTTGCTCCGGGTTGCTGCAGGACGAAGCCAGCAGCGCCGCGAGAACCAGCACGGCGAAGCTACGACTCCGAGCGTTACGCATCGAACGATCTCCTTGCACTTGGGGACCTATCCTGGAGTGGACGAACCAGCCGGACAATATACCATCGAGCGCTCTGCGAGGCATCCGGGACGTCGCTGGAAAAAACGCGAGACAATTGGACCCGTGCGGATCGCTGCCGGAATCTTGCCGCTGCTCCTGATCCCGGCACTCGTCACCGCGCATCCCCCTTCGCAGGATGCTACGGGGGACAAGGCCATCGTGATCACCGCGCCGGCGGCGCCCGGCGGCGGATGGGATCAGACGGCGCGCGCGATGCAGCGGGTGCTCGCGGAGATCGAGCCCGGCGCCAGCGTGCAGGTGGACAACGTTCCCGGAGCCGCCGGCACGATCGGCCTGGCGCGCTTCATCCAGAGCGAGCGCGGCAATCCCGGCGCGCTGCTCGTCACCGGACTGGTCATGGTCAGCGGCGTGATCATCAACGGCTCGCCGGTGTCGCTCGCCGACACGACGCCGATTGCGCGCCTCACCGGCGAATACGAAGTCATCGTCGTTCCGGCCTCGAGCCCGTTTCGTTCGCTGGGCGATCTGATCGACGCGTTCAAGAAGAATCCCGGCGGCGTTTCGTGGGGCGGCGGGTCGGCGGGCGGCACCGACGATCTGCTCGTGCGGCTGCTCGCCGAACAGATCGGACTGCCGGCATCGAGCGTGAACTACATCGCCTTTGCCGGCGGCGGCGCGGCGCTCGCCGCGGTGCTCGGCGGACAACTGTCGGCGGCGGTCAGCGGCTACGCGGAATTCGCGGGACAGATTGCCGCGGGCCAGCTTCGCGTTCTCGCGGTGTCGTCGGCGTCGCGCGTGAGCGGCATCGATGCGCCGACGCTGCGCGAATCCGGCATCGCGCTGGACCTCGCCAATTGGCGCGCGATCGTCGCGCCGCCAGGATTGTCCGACGCCGAACAGGAAGCGCTGACGGCGCGCATCACGCAGGATCGCCACCAGCGCGCAGTGGCGCGCGACACTCGAGCAGAACGGCTGGGACGATCAGCTTCTGACGGGACCCGACGCTGCGACAGTTCCTCTTGTCCGAACAAGCGCGCATCGAAGACGTGCTGCGGCGGCTGTCCGCCACCAACGCTCGCGCTCCGACGTCGCTTGCCGTCACACTCACGCCGTCCTCGCTGCCCAATGCGGTCGCACTCGCCTTCTTCGGTGTGCTCGCGCTGACGCTGTTCACCGCTGCCAGGCCGTCGGCCGCGCCCGATCGGCAAGGCGCGCGCATGGCGACGGCAATCATCATCGCCCTGCTGATCCTGCCGATCGTGTTCGTGACGATTGGTTTTGTCGCATCGTCGGTGATGTTGTTCGTCGTCGCAGCGTCGACGCTGCGTGGCGCGGCCACTCGCCATCCGCTCGATCGCACTCGATCTAGCCGTCGGCATGGCGTTCTCGATCGCGATCTTTCTGGTCTTCACCCGCGGCCTCGGCGTCGCGCTGCCCGGTCTGCCCTGGTGAGCGAGCTGCTCGCCGGCTTCGCGGTCGCGCTGACACCATCGAATCTGTTTTGGGGACTGGCCGGGACGACGCTCGGTACCGCGGTCGGCGTGCTGCCCGGCATTGGTCCGGCGCTCACCGTCGCGCTGTTGCTGCCGGTCACCTACAACCTCGATCCGACCGCGGCGCTGATCATGTTCGCGGGCATCTATTACGGCGCGATGTACGGCGGCTCGACGACATCAATCCTGCTCAACACGCCAGGCGAAAGCGCCACGATCGTCACGGCGATCGACGGACATCAGATGGCGCGCAACGGCAGGGCCGGCGCCGCGCTCGCCACGTCGGCGATCGGCTCGTTCGTGGCCGGGACGATCGCCACGCTCGCTCTCAGCGTCACGGCGCCGCTGATGGTGAAGTTCGCGCTCGCGTTCGGATCCGCGGAGTACTTCGCGCTGATGGTGGTCGCGTTCGTGATGGTCACGACGATGCTGGGCGACTCGCGGGTGAAGGGCTGGTTGAGCCTGCTGCTTGGGTTGACCCTGGGATTCGTCGGCATCGACGGCCTGAGCGGCCGCGCGCGCCTGTCGTTCGGCATTCCGTACCTGCTCGACGGCATCGATCCGGTGATCGTCGCCATCGGACTGTTCGCGGTCGGTGAAACGCTCTGGGTCGCAAGCCGCGGCCCGGCGATCGAGGAAGTGCTGCCCGTTCGCGGATCGCTGTGGATGACCGCAGCGGAATGGTCGCGATCGTGGAAGCCGTGGCTGCGCGGCACGGCGATCGGGTTCCCGTTGGGTGCGCTGCCTGCGGGCGGCGCGGAGTTGCCGACACTGATGTCGTACGCGATCGAGAAGCGGCTGTCGAAGCGGCCGCAGGAATTCGGGCGCGGCGCCATCGAAGCGGTCGCCGGACCGGAGGCCGCCAACAACGCCTCGGCAGCCGGCACGCTGGTTCCGCTCCTCACGCTCGGCCTGCCGACATCGGCGACGGCCGCCGTGCTGCTGGCGGCATTTCAGCAATTCGGCCTGCAGCCGGGCCCGCTGCTCTTCGAGCACGAATCGGCGCTGGTGTGGGGCGTCATCGCGAGCCTGTACATCGGCAACGCGATGCTGCTGGTCCTCAACCTGCCGCTCGTCGGCGTCTGGGTGAAGCTGCTGTCGATTCCGCGGCCCTGGCTGTACGGCGGCATCCTCGTCGTCGCGTCACTCGGCGCATTCAGCGTGCATCGGGCCGCAGGCGACCTCGTGCTGATGGCCGCGATCGGCATTGTCGGATTCCTGTTGCGCGCTGATCGACGCGCCGGTGGCGCCGGTGATGATCGGGCTAATCCTCGGCCCCGCCGCCGAGCAGCATCTGCGTCGCGCGCTGGCGATCAGCCAGGGCGACTGGACCGTCTTCGTCACCCAGCCGCTGTCGGCGGCTCTGCTGGCGATCGCAGCTCTGGTCGCTTGCGCTGGCTGGCGGCTTGTCCGCCGTAGCGCGCAGCGCGAAGGCGGACATAGAATCGAAGTCATGAAGCTGAGTGAGCTCTTTGGCGGCAGCGACGCCGCACCTGCAGATCAGTTTCCCGATCCGGCCATCGACATTCCGCCGGATCCCACCGGCACGCCACAGTCAGTCGTTCTCGGCGGCGGATGTTTCTGGTGCACCGAAGCCGTGTTCGTCAAGCTCGACGGCGTGATCGGCGTGATGTCGGGATATGCCGGCGGCACCGCGGACACGGCAGACTACCGCTCGGTCTGCAGCGGCACGACCGATCACGCGGAAGTGATTCGCGTGCGATTCGATTCGAGCCGCATCTCGTTCGGGCAGATCCTCAAGGTGTTCTTCGCGATCGCGCACGATCCGACGCATCTCAATCGCCAGGGCAACGACATCGGCCGGCAGTACCGATCGGCGATCTTCTACGCGGACGAGGATCAGCGGCGCGTGTCGGAGGCGTACATCAGGCAGTTGAGCGACGCGAAGGTGTTTCCATCGCCGATCGTGACGACGCTCGAGCCGCTCGAGCAGTTCTTCGAAGCCGAGGACTACCACCAGGATTTCGTGGCAAGGAATCCCAACCAGCCGTACGTGTCGGCGGTCGCCCTGCCGAAGGTGAAGAAGCTCGAAAAGGCCTTCGGCGACAAACTGAAAAAGGCGACATAATACGAGGCTTCATGCGGTCGTAGCTCAGTTGGATAGAGCATCAGCCTTCGAAGCTGAGGGTCACAGGTTCGAGCCCTGTCGACCGCATACTCACACTCCCCCATGGCCCGCGCGGTTTCCAGCAACTGGCCCGATCTGAGCGACGACGAACTGCTCAATCTGCGCCTCGCGGATCTGCCGCTGACGCTCACGGGCACGGTCGTCGAGACGCGCATCGATCAGTTGAAGGGCGAGCTCGCGGCGCGCGGTCTGAACTTCCCGCTGCACTTTTATCTGTCGGACGAGTGGTTCACGCCCGACGGCCAGGCGTCGATGGCGGTGCCCTTCTATCTCGCGCATCCGCGGCTCGAGCGGCTCGAGAAGGCGCAGATGCTGGCCGTCGAGGGCGGCGAGCACGAGTGGTGCATGCGCATCCTGCGCCACGAAGCCGGCCACGTCATCGACAATGCCTACAAGCTGCGGCTGCGAAAACAGCGCCGCCGGTTGTTCGGCAGTTCATCGCAGCCGTATCCCGAGTATCTACGCGCCGCGTCCGTACAGCAAGAGCTTCGTGCTGCATCTCGATCCGTGGTACGCGCAGAGCCATCCCGATGAGGACTTCGCGGAAACGTTCGCGGTGTGGCTGACCCCGGAGTCGAACTGGAAGACGCGCTATGCCGGCTGGCCGGCGATCAAGAAGCTGGAATACATGGACCAGTTGATGCGGTTGCTCGTCGGCAAGCAGCCGCTGCTCAACAATCTCGAGGAGATCGATCCGCTGCGCAGGCTCAACCGCAGCCTGCGCTATCACTACAAGAAGAAGCGCCGCCATCACGGCGTCGATCACCCCGCGTTCTACGATCGCGATCTGCGCAAGCTGTTCTCCGATGCGCCGGAACACTCAGGCAACATGACCGCCGCGCAGTTCATCGGCCGCCACCGGCGGCAGGTCCGCAAGGTCGTCGCCGACTGGACCGGCATTTACCAGTACACGATCGACAAGGTGCTCGAGGACATCATCGTCCGCTGCCGCGAACTGAAGCTCCGTATCGCGACGCCGGAAGACACGACCTCGCAGGAATTCACCGTGCTGCTGACCGTGCAGGTCATGAACTTCCTGCACAGCGGCCGCCACCGGATCGCGCTATGAAGCCGCAACGCGTGCTCGCGCTCGTGCACAAGGGCCTCGAGCCGCCCGACGAGAAGGTCGACAAGGCGACGGCGCGAAACCGCCGAATGGCGCATGGAGTACGACGTCGTCCGCACGCTGAAGGTGCTCGGCCACGAGATCCGCGTGATCGGCGTGCACGACGACCTGACGCCGATCAAGAAGACGATGGACGAGTTCAAGCCGACCATCACGTTCAACCTGATGGAAGCGTTCGACGACATCATCGTGTTCGACCAGAACGTGGTCAGTTATCTCGAGCTGCTCAAGGTGCCGTACACCGGATGCAATCCGCGCGGCCTGACGCTGTCACGCGACAAGGCGCTGGCCAAGAAGCTGATGGCGTATCACCGCATTCCGGTGCCGGACTTCCTGGTCGTGCCGCTCGGCGGGAAAGACGAAGCTGCCGAAACGGCTGCAGTTCCCGCTGATCGTCAAGTCGCTGACCTACGAATCCTCGACCGGCATTTCGCAGGCGTCGGTCGTCGACAACGACGAACAGCTCGTCAAGCGCGTGCAGTTCATCCACGACACGATCATGACGCCGGCGATCGTCGAGGAGTTCATCGACGGCCGCGAGCTTTATGTCGGCGTGATGGGCAACGATCGGCTGCAGACGTTCCCGGTCTGGGAAATGTCGTTCTGCGAAGCTGCCGGAGAACAACTGGAAGATCGCCACCGAGCGCGTCAAGTGGAGCGTCAAGTATCAGAAGAAGCACGGCATCGACACCGCGCTGGCGGGGCTGCCGGACGATCAGGCGGCGAAGGTGCAGCACCTGCTCGAAGCGCGTGTATCGCGCGCTCGATCTGTCGGGCTACGCGCGTGTCGACCTGCGCATGAAGGAGAACGGCGAGATGTTCGTGATCGAAGCCAATCCCAATCCGCAGCTGGCGCAGGGCGAGGACTTCGCCGAATCGGCGCAGCGCGCCGGGGTGTCCTACGCCAAGCTGATCGAGCGCATCATCAACCTCGGGCTGCAGTGGCAGCCGTCACGCATGGCGTAACAGACAGGAGCGGTCATGACTTTTCTGCGCGACCTCCGCTTTGCCGCCCGCCAGTTGAAGTCGGCTCCGGGTTATTCGCTCGCCGCCATTGCCACGCTGGCGCTGGCCATCGGCGCGAGCACCGCGATCTTCAGCGCCGTCTATGCCGTGCTCCTCAAGCCGATGCCGATCCGCGATCCGGGCAGCCTGGTCGTCGGCTGGGGCACCAGCGCCGCGCTCAACATGCGCGTCATCGAGCTGTCGTATCTCCAGGTGCGCGACATCGGCGGGACCACGCCGGCCGTCGGCAACGTGGCGTCGATGAGCTCGTCATTCTGGACCGCCGTGCTCGACGGGACGGGTGAGCCGGTGAAGGTGCCGACGACGGGCGTCTCCGGAAACTTCTTCGAGCTGCTTGGCGCCGTGCCGCGACTGGGCCGAACGATTCGCCCCGACGACGACACCACGAAGAGCGCGGCGGTGATCGTGATCAGCCACGGCCTGTGGGCCAGGCAATTCGGATCGGATCCAAACGTCATCGGCCGGCGCGTGCAGATCAACCAGGAGTCGCACGAAATCATCGGCGTCATGCCCGCGTCGTTCAACTATCCGCACGGCACCGACGCCTGGCGAGCGGCCGCGCAAGCCATCGGAGACCCCGTCCCCGGCGGCAACCCCAACCCGTTGATGAACGTCGGCGTGATGTTCATGGTCGGCCGGCTGAATGCCGGCGTCACGCCTGAGGCCGCGCAGGCGGAATGGACCCGCGCCAACGCGCAGGTCCTGGAGGGCTCGCCCGGCCCGCGGTACGACATCGCGGTCACGCCGTTCCTCGACCACCAGATCGGTCCCGCGCGGCAAGCGATGTGGGTGCTGTTCGGCGCCGTCGGCGTGTTGTTGCTGATCGCCTGCGCGAATGTCTCGGGCCTGATGTTGACCCGCGTGTCGCTGCGCAATCACGATGACGCGATCCGCGCGGCCATCGGCGGAAGCCGGATGGCGATCGGCCGGCTGTGGGCGGCGGAAACGGTATGGCTGACCGTGGTGGGTGGCGCGCTCGGCCTGCTCACGTGCCAGTGGCTGATTGGCATGATTGTCGCGCTCGCACCCGAAGGCATTCCGCGGCTGGACGAAGTCACGATCGATGTGCCGGTCGCGCTGTTCAGCATCACGGTGATGGCGATCGCGACGCTGCTGTGCGGCGCGGCGCCGATCAGGCACGCGAGCATCGTCAACCTCGTCGAAACGCTGAACGACGGGAGCCGCACCGTGGCCGGCGGCCGATCGTATCGCACGCGCTCGACGCTGCTGGTGATGCAGATCGGCCTGGCGGTGGTCCTGCTCGTCGCCGCGGGCCTGGTGGTGCGCAGCTTCGGCGCGCTGCAGAATCTCGACTTCGGTTTCGCGCGCGACGGTGTGTTGCTGATCAAGGTCGAACCACGCGATCAATCGCAGCCGGTCAACACCTGGATCACGGAGTTGCTCCCGCAGATCGCCGCAATGCCAGAGGTCGAAGCCGCCGGCGGCGTATACCTGACGCCGATGGAGTTCGGCTCGATTGGGCACGGCACGTGGGCGATCGCCGAAGGCCAGCCAGAGACGTCGCAAACTGCCAGCAGCAACCCGATCGTCAACTATCACGCCGCCACCGCGGATTACTTCAGGGCGATGCGCATTCCGCTGGTGCGAGGGCGCCTCTTCACTGAGGAGGATCGCGCCAACGCACCGCGCGTGGCGCTCGTCAGCGAGAGCACCGCGGCGGCGTTCTTCCCCGGCCAGGATCCGATCGGCAAGCGCATCAAGGCCGCATCGTTCAACGCCAACCAGCGCAATCAGGACGGCGTCTGGAGGACGATCGTCGGCGTGGTCGGCAGCGTGCGCTACAAGGGGCCGCGACGAAGTGCCGCTCGACATGTACGACCCGCCGGCGCAATCGACCGTCGGCACGGTGACCAGCCTCGCCGTCCGCCTGAAGCCCGGGCATGAAGGCCAGGCGCTGGCGGTGGCTGCGGCGATCCAGACGCAGGCGCAGCAGCGCGATCCGCGTGTGCTCGTCAGCGGCATCACCATGCTCGAAGATGTCGTGAGCAAGGAGCTCGCGCCCTGGCGGTTCAGCGCGTGGGTATTCGCGCTGTTCGCGGCACTGGCGTTTGCGTTGTCGATGGTCGGTCTCTTCAGCCTGGTCAGCCTCGACGTGACGAATCGCCGGCAGGAGTTTGCGATTCGGATGGCGGTCGGCGCCGAGTCGCGCCACATCATCGAGGCGGTGTTCAGGTCGGCGGGGGCACGAGCCGGCGCCGGCGTTGCGATCGGGCTGCTCGTGTCCGTCGCGGCGACGCGCAGCCTTCAGGGCCTGTTGTTCGGCGTGGCTCTCGGCGATCGCATGACCTACGGATCGGTGATCGCGCTCGTGATCGCCGTCGTGCTCGTGGCGTCGTATGTGCCGGCGCGCCGTGCCGGCGCCACGAATCCGCTCTCGCTATTGCATCGCGGTAGGACTGGACTGACCTTAGCGAATCGCTGAATCAGTACTCCTTATTCAATCAGAAGGTCACGCGGACGCCGCCGTTGAAGGTGCGGCCGTCGAGCGGCGCCCACGCATCGACCGTCCAGCGGCCGTCGATGGCCTGCGCCGGCAGCACCAGCGAATCGAACGATGTCTGGCGAACGCCGGTGAGGTTCTCGGCGTTGAGAAACACCCGGAAGCGTCCAAACTTCCGTTCGGCGAGCATGCCGAGGATCGAATAGTCCTCCGAGCGTGATCGGTACGGATTCGCTTCGAGCCGCTGCGCGCCGGTGAAGTAGTACTCGACGCCGACCCGCCACGGCATCTTTTTCCCACATGCCGACGAGGCCCAGGCTGTTCTTCGGCGTCAGCGGCGTCTCGGCGAGCACATCGCCGTCCTGCTCGCGCGATCGCACGAACGAATAGGTCCCGGTCAGCGCGTACGGCGCCTTTCGCACTGTCGCCAGCAGTTCGATGCCAACGTTGGTCGCCGACAGATCGGCGTTGGTGATTTCGTACGCCGATTCGCGCTCCACGTCGATGGCATGATCCACCGACGAGCCGAACAGCGTTCCCGTCAGCGATACCAGGCCCATCGACGCGAGTCACGTCGATCGAATAGCTCTTGCCGGTTTCGGCTTCGAGCGGCGCCGGCATCGACAATCGCGTGAGGCCTGCCGCTTCGGTTTCCTCGGTGAGCGGCGTCGAGGCGAAATAGCCGGTGCCGGCCGAGACGCGGCTGGTCCAGCCGTTCCATCGGATCAACGCCGACGCGCGCGGGCTGAAGAAGGTGCCGTAGGTGTGATGCAGATCGAGGCGCGCGCTCGCCGAAACGGTCAACCAGTCCGAGACAGCGAATGTCGTCCTGGCCGAACAGACCAGGCACGCGATGGAAGTATGCGAAGCGCGGCACATCGAGCGGATCGAACGATTCCCGCTCGAACGCGACGCCTCCCACCCACGTGTGGCGGCCACTGAGGCCGCGCACCGAGGCCTCGGCAAACACGTTGGTGTGGCGATCGTGCTCGGTGATCGATCCGAACTGGTGATCGTGGCGCTGCAAGGTGCCGGCAACGCGGCCGTTGAAGATCACTGAGCCGCGGACAATTTGCTGGTACGAGCCGCCGACATCGACGCGCGTCGTGTCGATCGCTTCACGGTAATCGCCGCCCTGCAACTGCGGCGGTGGCGAGGCGGACACAGCGCCCCCGTAACGGTTCTCGGTGGTAAATCCGACCGTGAGCCAGCCGCTGCGGGTCCGGCCGTCTTCCCAGAACAGACGCGGCCGCGACGGCGAAACGGGAATATCCCGCCAGGTCGTACCAGCCATCGTCGTCGATGTCGTTCTTCATCTGGTGATGCGTGCCGACGAGCAACGTTCCGCGAAGCTGCTGCGACAGCCGTCTCGAGAAGAAGCCGACGCCATCGGTCGTGCCCACCGTGGATTGATTGACCAGGACTTCGCGGACCGGATCGTCCCCGGCCCGCCGCGCGACCATGTTGATCACGCCGCCCATCGCGCCGGCGCCGTAGAGCGCCGACGCCACGCCCTTGATGACTTCGACCTGGCGAGATCCATCGGCGGAATCTGCAGCAAGCCGAGGCCGCCGACCTGCTGGCCGGCCAGCGGCAGCCCGTCGAACAGCACGCGCGTGTAGCGGCCGCGCATGCCCTGGATGCGGACGGTGGCCGCGCCGAGCGACGGCGACGTCGCCTGCACGCGCATGCCGCCCATCTCGTTCAACATCATGACGATGTCGCCCGGCGTCATCAGCATCTTCTCTTCGATTTCCTCGCGCTCGAGGACTTCGACACGCGTCGGCTGATCGTCGATGCGGCCCGCCGGTGCGAGTCGCGGTGACGATCACTTCCTCTTCGATCTCGATTGGGTCTGGAGTCTTCGGCGGCTCCTGCGGCGCCGGCGTCTGCGCGCACACGTCGGCCGCGAAGGCCATCAGGCCGAGCAAGAGGACGGCGCGGATTGTCATTTACGGTTTGATCAGCCGCTGAAATGCGGAGTTCGCGCGGAGCTGCTCGAATGCCGGATCGTTGGCCGCTTCGAACTTCCACTGGCGTGGCTGCCGGGCGATGGCCCTCGACAGCTACTCGAGCGTCCACTGCGTATCGCCCGAGGCCGCATACAGTTTCGCCAGCCCGTACATGATCGTCTCGGCCCGCGGGTTGATCTCGAGCGCCTTCTTCGCTTCGGCGATCGCCTCCGCGTGCTTCCCTGCCTTCGACAAGGCCGCGGCGTTCGTCATCAACCGATTCGGCACGCCCGTCGTCATGTTGAGCAGGCGTCGCAGCTCGATGAAAGGCTCCGGCGAATCGTCAACACGGATGTCGACGATGCGTTCGACGGTGGAGTCGGATTTCGGATCGAGTGGACGGACGACGAGGAGGCCGGCGGACTGCATCCCGCGCGTATCGCCGCCCTTCGACTGGCCGGCATCGAGCGCATCCATCAGGCGCTCGGCCATCGAGCCCTTGCCGCTGCGATACGCGGCCGCCATCGCCTCGACGACGGCGGAACTGGCGAGCGTGTTGCCCTGTGCCGAGAAGTTTTCGCCAGTGACGTGGCCGGCGTAACCGCCAAGATGAACGAGATCCTTCGGATCGGAATTGCGATCGATGACGCGCTTGCCGGTATAGACGGCCGAACGTCCTTTGGCGTCGATCACGGCGACCTGGCGCGTGTCGCGGCCTGGATCCTCGTCGGTGATGCGTTTGATCGACTTCGGCCGGCGACAGCCCCTGCTCGAGCAGCGCGATCGCCTTGGGGCCGTATTGCCGATTCGCCGACGCCTGCGTCGCGACGGCGCCGACACCAGGCTTGGCGTACGGAACGGCGGCACCGGCCCCAAACGCGCGCGACTGGACACCCACGCCAAGTTCGTTCGTCGCCGGATCGAACGCGATGATCGAAAACGTGCCGAACCAGGCGTCAGGAACGTCGCCTCCCCCTGTTACGCGAGGCGTGTCCTGAGCGTATATGGAGGTGGTGGCCAGCAGGGCGGCGACGAGCACTCGCTTCATTCCCAGTCAGTTTAGCGAAGAATGGTGGATGTGATGCTTCGATTTGGCGTGGTGGGCGTGATGGCGCTTGGCGTTCTGCAGGATCCGACGACGTCGCTGCCGGATGCGTACAAGGTGCAGTTCGAGAACGATTACGTCAGGGTGGTCCGCGTGCACTACGACGCCGGCGCCAAGCTACCCGAGCACACTCACCCCGGCGGCACCACCGTTTACGTGTATCTGAATGATTCCGAAGGCGTGGTGTTTTCTCACGTTGGCGGCAGCAATCGCGCGGTGACGCGTCCGGCAGTCAAGGCCGGCGCGATCAGGATCGCATCGGGGCCCGAGGAGCATCACACCGCCGAAAACACGTCGTCGACCGCCGAGCGATTTCCTGCGCATCCAACTCAAAACGCGCGGCGGCGGCAATTTGCGAAGGCGTATTCCAGCAGCACAACCTCGATCCGAGAATGCAATCACGGTCGAGTACAACAGCGACTCGCTGGTGATCCAGCGATTCATCATCGCGCCTGGCAAGTCGATCGTCGCTGAGCTCGTGACGATCCCGTCGCTGTGGATAGCGATGCCCTCAGGCGATACGCGGTGGATCGAGACCGCGCAGGATGAGACGATTTCGAACAGCAGCGGCACGCCGCAAGAGCTCATCCGGCTGATAGTGAAGAAACCACGCTGACACGTACGGGCCACGGAGTCGCGGAGGCTCGGAGCCTTTTGAAAAAAGATTCTCCGTGTTTCCGTGCCTCTGTGGCCCGTACGTGACAGGCACCGCGTCAGAGCGTGATGAGAGCCGCAAGGGCGAGACGCATCAGGTCAATCCTGCGCTTACCGGAACAGATCGAACATGTACGAGTACTTCACGGTAAACGAGCGATCCGTCCGCTCGGGCCGGTCGAACAGATCGTAGAGGCCGCGCGTGTCGGTGTAGACGACGAACAGGCCGGTGTTGGCGGCCTGCAGCCAGCCGAACCGGAGGTTCATCGACCAGAAGTCGGCGCGATCGTTGTACTGGACGAGCGCCTGCGTGAAGATGCGCGACGTGAACGAGTAGGAGACGCGCGTGCGCACCAGGTTGGTGACGAACGTCGCCCCGCGGCAGGTCGATGTCGTTGCGCTGGTAGTCGATCTGCGCCGTCAGCGCGTCGCCGGCGCGCATCCGCAGCGTCGGGTTGAGCGTCACGCGATCGCCGCCGAAGAAGCCGCCGATCGTCGCACGCATCGAGACGCTGATCGGCGCGCCCTGGTTGGTCATCACCACCAGCTGCGCCTCGGCGTGATCGTAGGTCGCCGGGCGGCACGAAGATGCCCGGGTAGATCTCGAACGGCGTCCGCACGCCTTCGCGCGTCAGGTTCATGCCGGTGTGGACCTCGGTGCTGTCGCGGAACTGCCAGTGGTTGTCGAGATGCACGAAGCCGGTCTCCTGGAAGCCGTCGAGGCCCCAGAAGCCGCGGAACGTCGCATGCGGCCGCAGCTCCTGGATGTTGATGAAGTCCTTCGGACGGAAGCGCGTCATCAGCTCGCGTCGGGCTTGCGGTAGCCGCGGCGGCTCAGGAAGCCGACCTCGGGGTTGAATCCGTCGCCGACCTCCTGGTAGCCGACGTCGAGGTCCCACTGCGGCCGGTTGGTCTGCGATCGCAGGTTGAAGGCGTAGTCGCTCTCCGTCGACGCCGGGCGTCTCGGTCTTGCGACAGAAGCCCGACACCACGGTGTCATGCCAATGCCGAGCTTGCCGTCGACGCCGATAGGTGCGGTTGTAGTCGTCGTCGCCGGCGAGATCGCCGGTGGCGACGCGATTGACGAAGATGGCGCCGATCGACGAGCGATTCGGCAGGTCGCGGCTGACGCGCGCGACGGTGAAGTTGGTGCTCGGCACGATGTCGTCGTAGTCGGTGGTCTGCATGTTGAGCAGGCCGACGTTGAACTTGCCGGCCTTGCCCGAGACGCGGCCGCCGCCGATGATCGGGATCGCCTCGCCGTCGTCGCCAATGCCGATGCGGCGGCTGAAGAACAGATCGACCTCACCGGGATTGCCGACCGAGAAGAAGCCGGCGTTCTCGAGGAAGAACGGCCGCTTCTCGGGGAAGAACAGCGTGAAGCGATCGAGGTTGACCTGCTGATCGTCGACCTCGACCTGGGCGAAGTCGGTGTTGATGGTGCGCGTCGAGCGTCAGGCTCGGCGTGACGCTGTATTTCACGTCGCCGCCGACGTCGTAGTCGGTCTCGGTGTCGACCGGCCTGACGCCGGACTTCGAGCGCGTTGCCGAGCACGTAGGGCGTGATGCGGAGGTTGCGCAGCGCCGGCGTCTGCGACGCCGCTGATCGATGCCGGCCAGCGACACCCGGTAGAGGTTGAACTGGCGCGGAATCGGCGCCCAGTAGGCGCGCTCGTTGCGGCGGCGGATGTTGCGCTGGAAGTTGATGCCCCACGTCTGCGCGGTCGCCGGACGGGATAGCGCAGCGTGCGGAACGGAATGGCGAACTCGGCGCGACCAGCCGTGCTCGCTGATCTTCGCGCGCACCTTCCACGCCCGTCCCAGTTGATGTTGAAGCCCGCGCCCGAGCCGCCGGACTGCATCTGGCCGCCGCCGAGCCCGCCGCCGCCCTGCCCTTCGTTGGTGACCTGGCCGTCGTACTCGATGCCGGCCGGATTGGTGCCGAACACGAACCCGTTCTGGCGATCGCGGTAGGTGTCGAAGATCATCTGGAAGCTGTCGGTGTCGTCGAGCGGCGCGTCGCGGCGCGCGTCGGAGACGATGATGCCCGACGGATCGCGGTCGTAGCAGCACCGCGCCGATGTAGAGCGTGTCCGCCGTGAAGACGACCCGGACTTCGGTGCGCTCCGACGCCGGTTGCCCTTCGTTCGGCTGCTCCTGCCAGAAGGTCGTGATCGGCGTCGCCTGCGCCCAGGCCGGATCGCCGAGCACGTCGCCGTCGATGATCGGCGCTTCGGTCGCGCGAGTCGCGGTCGCGACGTTGGCGACGGCCGGCGTCGTCGCGGCACGTGGCGGCGGGTTGCGCGGCAGCCGTCGCAACCGTGGACGAGCAGAATCGATGAGGATGACGAATCAGACGCTTAAGATACATACAGTGACAAATCCGCGCAAGGAACGGCGGACCAGCGTACTACATCGTTTTCGCGTTCGACTCACGCGATGCTGACACACACGGCCATGTCGATCGTGCGGCAAGCTCAGTCGCCGGATGCGAAGGAGGACGGGCGGCGTGCGAAAGCAACGCCACTGATCTGCTAGACGCTGTCGCGCTGATCGAGATCGAGCACCGTCCTCAGCAGGACGTTCGCGCCGTTCGCGCAGTCTGCCCAGGTCGTCAGCTCTTTCGGCGAGTGGCTGATGCCGCCGACGCTCGGCACGAAGATCATCCCCATCGGGCAGAGCTTGGCGATCTGCTGCGCGTCGTGACCGGCGCCGCTCGGCAGCCGCATCGTGTTCAGGGTCATGCCGGCAGCGGCGCGGCCGATCGCCTCCTGGATCCCGCTCGTCGCCGTCGCCGGAACGTTGGTGCTCGCCAGCGTGAAGTTGATGGTCGTGCCGGTCGTCTTCGCGATCTCCGCGCCGCGCGCCTTGACCGCATCGCCCAGCTCGCGCAACACCTGCTCGGAGAGATCGCGGAACTCGACGCTGATCGTCACGCGTCCCGGAATCACGTTCGGCGAATTCGGCTCGACCTCGACGCGGCCGACGGTGCCGACCTGCCGGCCCTGACGCCGGGTCGCGATCTCGCGCACCGCGAGCGTCAGCTCGCGCGGCCGCCACCATCGCGTCGTGCCGCTCGTTCATCGGCGTCGTGCCGGCGTGATTGACCGTGCCCTCGATGACGACGTCGTAGCGATGAATCGCGACGATGCCTTCGACGATGCCGATCGGAACCTTGGCCTTGTCGAGCGTGCCGCCCTGTTCGATGTGCAGCTCGACGTACGAGTGCCACGCGCCCTTGCCGCGAACCGCGGTTTCGATCTGATCGGGATTGCCGGCAATCCTCTTGATCGCGTCGCCGCGCTTCATGCCGTTCCACACCTTGTCCATGTCGCCGGCCTGCAGGTCGCCGGCGACGATGCGGCTGGCCGCGGTGCCGATGCCGAACGCCGTGCTCTCCTCGTGCGCCCACACCACCATCTCGAGCGGATGGCGCGTCTGGATCTTCGCCGCCTGCACCGCCTGGATCACTTCGAGCGCCGAGAACGACCCGAGGTCGCCGTCGAAGTTGCCGCCGGTCGGCACCGAGTCGATGTGCGATCCGAACAGGATCGGCGGCTGATTCGGCTGCCCGCCGAACCGCGCGAAGATGTTGCCGGCCGCGTCGATGCGCGGCACGATGTCGGCGGACTTGATCTCGTCGATGATCCACGCGCGCGCGGTGAGATCGGCGACCGAATAGGCGACGCGATTGACGCCGTCGGCAAACGTGCCGCCGGGGGCGCGGCCGTGGATAGCTCAGTCGCTCGAGGCGATTGCGCAACCGGGCCGCGTCGATCGACGGTGTGGTCTGCGTTGAGCCCGCCTTCGCAGCTGCGCTGCTATGGCGCGGCAGGCTGGCCAGCGCCGAGGCGCCGGCCAGGGACAGGAAAGAGCGACGAGTAATCATCTATTGTCTGGGCCGTTCTGCCACGGTGCCCCAGAAGCCAATCATCATCTCTTCAAACGTCTGATCGCCCCAGCTGACGTCCTTCGTCGGATCGGGATTGAACTTGTTCTGCGGCGAGTTGTCGAAATGCGCGACGACTTCGATCTCGGTGCCCTTCGGCATCCGCTTCGCTTCCTTCAACTGATAGGTGATCTGCCAGTTGAAGTCCCACTTCGGCACCGACAGCAGCACCTCGGTGCGGCCGTCAGGATACTTCGCGGTGTAGGTCATGTCCTTGCCGCGCACGTGCATGTGCGGCGTGAACGACGTGATGATGGTGTCGGCCTGCAGCACGCGCGAGCCGCGGACTTCGTGCGCCGGCGCGCCGGCCGGGATCACGAAGCGCGGCTGGATCACGCTGCCGCCGCGCTGCTGCATCGTCGGCGGTTCCTTCAGGAAGCGCAAGCCGACCATGCGTCTTGTCGGTCGTCGCCTCGCCGTTGGTCGTGTAGTGCATCTGCAGGACGATGTCGGAGTTGCCGTTCAGCATGCGGCCGACGCCCGGATCGAACATCACGCCCGGCTTGTTCGGCGTGACGCCGCCGATGTTGCCCGGCCCGAGCGCGCCGCCTTCGGTGATCGGCGAGCCGGCCGGCATGCGTGAACGCGATCACGTGATGCACGTGCGCGCGCGCCTGCGGCTTGATCTCGATCGCCGCCAGCCACTTGTCCTCGGTGATGCCGGTCGGAATGCGGATGTACTGATATTCGATCGATGCCGGTCGCGGGAATCTGGAACGCCTCTTTCATCTCGAACACGGCATCGGGCTCGCCGATGGTCCAGCCCTCGGTGAACGACGGCACCGCCGGCATGTCCTTGTCGTCGCCCTTCGGCGCGCCGCCGTCGACCCACGCGAGGATGGTCGCGATCTCCTTGTCGGTGAGGCGCGGATCGTTCTTGAAGACGCCGTGCTGCGGGATCGGCGCCCCATGGCGGCATGGTGCGCGTCGAGACGCGGTTGCTTGATCGACTTCGCCCACGGCCGCGCCTCGTCGTACTTCACGAGCGACATCGGCGCGAACATCGTCGGGCGATGGCACTCGACGCACTTCGAATAGAGGATCGGCGCGACGTCCTTGGCGAACGTCGGGGTCTGCGCGCGACGCGGCGATGGGCGCCAGCAGCGCGGCGAGGAAGACGGCAGCCGGAATGCGCGAGATTTGCATAGGCCATCTTAGAACGAAAACGGGCCGCAGAGGGCTCAGATGCCACAGAAAGATGGCGTAAGATTCCTGCCATGAAACGAGCGCTCTTTACCCTGGTTTCCCTGTTGGTCCTGCCCGGTTCTGCATTTGCAACCTGGTCGGTGATCGCCGTCGATCGGGCCACCGGACGGGTGGTGATCGCGTCGGCGACCTGCGTCGATCGCGACGATCAGTTCCTGATGGGCGTGCAGGCCGTGGTCGTGCCCGGCAAGGGCGTCGCCGCCTGCCAGGCCGGCGTCGACGGCACGCACAAGAACCAGATGCTGGTGTTCGAGGAGCTGAAGAAGGGCACCGATCCCAAGCGGATCATCGAGCTGCTCAGCCAGGACCCCGCATACCAGAGCCGGCAGTTCGGCATCCTCGATCTGCAGGGCCGAAGCGCGGGGCACTCGGGCCTCACCAACGGCTACGTGTCGCAGGACATTCAGGGCCAGGTGCCAGGCACGCAGATCTTCTATTCGATCCAGGGCAACATCCTGCGTCCCGGCAACGTCGTGCCGAACGCGGTGCAGGCCTTCATCAAGACCGAGGGCACGATCACCGATCGCGTGATGGCGGCGATGGAAGCCGCGGATGGATCGGGCGGCGACAGCCGCTGCATGTGTCCCGCGTGGCCGAGCGATGGCAAGGCCCCGCTGATTCCGTGCGACGACAGGACCTCGCACATCGCCTACATCCTGGCCGCCGATCCGAACGACACCAACGGCGACTCGCACAACAACGGCAAGTACGCCGTCTACCTGACGACGTCGCAGCCGGGTCCCGACAAGGGTCCGTATCAGATCAAGCCGGTGAGAACCTGAATCCGGTGAAGACACTGCGCATGCGCTACGACGCGTGGAAGAAGACGCAGCATGCGCCGAATACGGGACTGCCGAATCCGCTACCGCCGCTGGCCGCACCGCAAGGCGGTGGCGGCAACTTCCAGAATCGCCGCGGTCCAATTCAGACGATGACGTTGACGACAACGGCGTGGACCGATGGCGGAATGATTCCGGCGAAGTACACGCAGGCCGGCGACTCGGTGTCGCCGCCGCTCTCGTGGAGCAACGTGCCGGATGGGACAACACACTTCGTGTTGATCGCACACGACGTGGACGGCCCGGTCGGCCAGGGCACCGACGACATGCTGCACTGGATGGTGTGGAACATTCCCGGGTCGACGCGCGCGCTGGCAGAAGCGATTCCGCATGGCGCCGAGCTGCCCGACAAGTCGCGGCAGATCAGCGGCACCGGCCCGTATTATCGCGGACCAGGTGCGCCCGCCACGGGACCTGCGCATCACTACGTGTTCGAGATCTACGCGCTCGATGCGCCCATCGATGTGCCGGCGGTCGGCCAGTCGCCGCCGCTGACGCGCGCGGCGGTTGAAGCGGCGATGGTCGGGAAGATTCGCGCCAGGGGAACACTGGTCGGAATGTTCAAACGGTGACGCAATGCGCCGACTGCGGACTGGCGATACTGATGGAGATTGCGAATTGGCGATCGTGGCCCGATTTGCCACGGCAATCCGCATCGTTAACAGTCGCCCGATCAGTTAGAACGCGATCATGCGATCGCGCGACACGGGCGCCCGATGCGCATCCCTTCTGGTCGTTAGAAGGAAGCGCGCGCCGATGCGCATCGTCGCGGCGCGAGCACCGCGGTCGGACGCAGGTACGCCGTGCCGGTCGTGATCGTCCGCGTCTCGGCCGCGTTGCTGTTCGTGATGTTGAACAGATCGAACAACCCGCGCACGCGCACGCCGCGGCCCAGGTTGAAGCTCTGGTCGACGCGCAGGTCGAACACCGTGATGTTGTCGTGGCGGTTCGAATCGAGCGGCTCGACGTTGACGGTGCCGCTGAAGATCGCGCCGGCCGCTGTGGCGCTCGCGGCGCCGACCGACAACTGGCGCGCGAAGTTGGCGCCGGCCTGGTGACGAACCAGCGGCGACACGCGGAAGCCGTACGGCGCTTCGTAGGTGCCGGACAGCTTGAAGTCCCAGCGCGACGTGTCTTCGTCGAACGGCGCGTTTGGGATTGTTCGGATAGGCGGCCGGGAAATCGTGCGCCCACGTGTGGCTGCCGCCGATCTGCGCCGACCAGCGGTTGCTGAGGCGCTTGTTCATCGACGCTTCGAACGGTCTTGTAGCGCGAGAAGCGCGGCGTGTTCTGCGTCACGTTGGTGAGCGGGAACCGCGTGTTGACGTCCGCGGTGTTCGGCACGCCGAGCAGGTTGATCGCGGCCATCGTCGGCGGTGTCCGGTCACGCCATCGACGCCGGGATCGACGACCGTGAACGGCACCGTGTAGGCCGAGATCGGACGTCCCGGGTTGTACTGCGCGATCAGATCGTCTTCGGTCTTGTAGACGAAGCCGACGCGCGCGCCGATGCTGTCGATGACCTGGCGCTCGAGGTAGAACGATCGCGTCGTGCGAGTACGGCGAGGTGATGTTCGGATCGAGCTGGATCGTGCCGGCCAGCGTCGTCGCCGTCGGGTTCGCCGACTCTTCACCCAGCTGGTAGTGCTTGTCGCCGTTGCGATCCGTCCAGGTGTAGGTGACGCTCTTGTTGTTCTGGTTCGGGTTGGCGTCGGCGCTGACGCCGGGGCCGGGGTTGTGCCAGAACATCCCGTAGCTGGCCTTGATCACGGTCTTGCCGTCGTTGGCGAGATCGTAGGTGAGGCCGATGCGCGGACCGAGGTTGTTCCAGGTGAAGAAGTCGCGCTCCGGGAACGTCTGCGCGGGCACGCTGACCGGACCGTTCGCGATACGCCGTCTGCTCCTGCTCGGGCATCCAGCCGTGATAGCGATCCCAGCGCAGGCCGAGGTTCATCGTGACGCGGCCCTTCGACCAGGTGTCGTTGACGAAGAAGTCCTGCTGATCGAGCTTGTTGACGACGAGCAGCTGGCCGTTGTCGCTGGCGTAGCGGCCGCAGACGCACGTCGCGGTCGGCACGCCGAAGATGACCTGGCTCGAGACGCCGTTGCTGTAGATGTGCTCGATGTTGCCGCCGACGTTCTGCTCGCGGCCGCTCCACTGCGTCTCGTTGTAGATCTCGCCGCCGAACTTGAAGGTGTGGCTGCCCTACTTGGTGTCGAGGAAGTAGGTCGCCGCGCCGGTCAGCTGCTTGCGATCGCGATCGGTCTGCGATTTCGGCGTGCGCGCCGGTCAGCACCAGCAGCGTGGTGTCGCGCCAGAAGTATTCTTCGTCGCTGTTCGCATAGCGCGGATCGTAGTAGCCGAAGTCGCCCCAGCGCGCCTCGAGGTAGAGACGGTCGCTGAGCGTGCCGTTCCACTCGGCCTTGTAGACCCAGCTCGGCGACACCTGGCGCGACGTCTGAGTCGGATCGGTGTAGGTGTAGCCGGCGATCGGCAGGCGGTTCGGCTGCTCCTTCATGTTCCACTGGTAGTAGCCGATGATCTTGTTCTTCTGGTTCAGCTGGTACGTGACCTTCGCCGACGGATTCTGGTTCCAGGTATCGAACGACTGATCGAACGTGAAGAGCGGCTGCTCGACGGCGTTGAACTGGCGGCGCCACGAGAAGTGCCACCACACCTTGTCCTTCTTGATCGGCCCGCCGACGTTGAAGTTGACGTCGTAGTAGCGCAGCACTTCGTTGCTGCCCTCGCGGAAGCCGTAGCCGCCCTGCGACGGTCGGCCGCGTGTAGATCTCGCTCAGGTTCGATGCCCTGGAACGAGTTGTTGTAGCCGTCGACGTAGAACTCGCCCGAGAACTTGTTGCCGCCCGACTTGCCGAGGAAGTTCGACTGCACGCCGGGCGTCGCCGCTTCCGCGCCCTGGCCGGCGACGCCGAGGAAGACTTCTTCGAACGAACCGTAGTCGTAGTAGAAGCCGGCGCCGCCGGTGCCTTCGGTCGTGTTGATGCCTTCGACCGAGGTGCGCACCTGGCCGCTGAGGCCGTAGGCGGTGTAGCCGGTCTGCGTGCCGGCGCGATTGCCGCCGACGTCGATGCGGCTCATCACGACGCCGGGCGTCGCCGCGAGCAGCGCCCACATGTCGCGGCCGTTGGGAATCGAGTTGAGCTGTTCGAGCTTGAAGTTCTGCTGCACGCGCGTCGCCGACGTGTCGATGACCGGCGACGGCGCCGGTCACGGTGACGGTCTCCTGCAGCGTCGCGACGCGCGAGATCGGCGTTGACGTTGGCGGTGAAGCCGAGCGAGATCTGGACGCCGCCGCGCTTGACGGTGCTGAAGCCGGCGAGCTCGAAGGTCAGCTCATACACGCCCGGCGGCACCGCAGGAAATCGATACGAGCCGTTTTCGTTCGTGACCTGCGTCTGCGTGCCGATCATCGACGGGCTCGTCGCGGTGACGGTCACGCCGGGCAGCACGGCGCCGCTGCTGTCGGCGACGCGTCCCTGGATCGTGCCGGTGCTGCTGGCGCCGCCGCCCTGCGCGGCGGTCGTCGACGGCAAGACCAGTCCGATCACGAGCGCGGTGGCCAGGGTCTTCAGTACAAATCTCATCTCAATCCTCCTGGGGACCTTCGCGGGGGACACTTGCAAAACAAACAATCAACCCGGAATCGTAACCGGATCTCCCTTCTTCGTGAACACGATTGCAAGGAATTTCACCGGCTGAGTCGCGCTGGCGTTGCCGGAGGACGAATGCACTTCTCCTGGCGCGTCGAATGATTCGAAAAACATCTGGCCGGCGTTGATGACCTTTGGCGCTTGATCGTTGACCGCGAAGCTGTACTGCCCTTCGAGGACATACCCAATCACAAATCCCGGGTGGCGATGCTTCCGTCCCGGCGGTGCGCCCGCAGGGATGGTGATTTCCGTCGCCGTCATTTGCCAACCATCAAGGTTGACTGCCGGCGCGTCCTTGGTCGCGACCGCGCGCGACGGGTTCGCGGCGGGTTGTCCTTCGATTCGCAACTCGGCGCCTTCGGCGTCGAGCCGCTCACTCAGGACGGCGGCGAGCACCCCAGCCGCCGTTGCCATAAATTCTCGTCTGTCATTCGTCATGAAACTTGCCTCCAAAGTATCAAGTGCAGGAATCAGGGCAGCGGGATCACGGAGCCGAGGCCGGCGTGGTCGAATCGCCCTTTGAACCGCTCGAGGAACACCGCGAAGCCCAGCTCGCTGGTGCAGTGCGCCGGCGCGACGCGCGCCAGCTTCAACGTTTCGTCAAGCAGCTGCGCGACGCGGCGAACCTCCGGCTCGGGCGTCATGACGAGGTGAAAGCCGCCGATGACCGTGAACAGGCGGCTGTCGATTTTCGTGGCGTTCTCGAGGATCTTCTCGACGCCGGGATGGGAGCACCCGACCACTACCGCCAGCCCCTGAGGTGTCCGCACGGCCAGCGACACTTCGTTCATCTCGACGGTGCCGGGCTTCTGGGACTGAGTCGTGAGCAGGAATACGCCCGGAAAAATCTCGCGGGTTTGGGTGACGGCTTCGAAGGCCGCTGTCGGCCAGGGCGACCCGCTCGTGTATTGCGCGGGCGGCTGACCATCGTAGTACTTCAGGTTCGGCGGCAGCCCGTCCTTCGGCGTAAAGAACGCCGGCGGTGCCGTACCCTTGAAGATGGCACCTTCCTGCGGTGTGTAAATGCGCACCGACGGATTGCGCTCGAGCAGGTAGCTGATCCCAGTGGTGTGGTCGCCGTGCCGGTGGGAAATCACGGCGGCGTCCAGGCGCGACAGATCGATCCTGAGCCGCTCGACGTTGTGCTTGAAGAAATCGGCGTTGTTGCCGGTGTCGAAAAGGATGCGGCGGCCGCCGTACTCGATCAGGGCGGCAAACCCCCAGTCCTTCCTGAGATCGGATGGATTGCCGAAGGCGTCGTACAGGACCGTCACCCGCGCGGCCGGCTGCGCAGCGAGCGGTGCCGGCGACGCCATCAGCGCGGCGACGGCTGCCGCGCAGGCCAGGAGGCGCGGTACGCGCAGCACCGTCATCGGCGTGCGGTCGCGGCCGATGGGCGCACGACGCTGATCGTGATGCTCGACGGGTATTGCTTCGAGTGGTGGACGACGTTGCGCGCGACGACGCCCTTCGCTTCGTCGAAGTTGTTCCCGCCGGTATTCAGGTTGCGATCGAAGCGCGGGAAGTTGCTGCTCGACACTTCGATCCGCAGCCGGTGGCCGGCGCGCAAAGTAGTTGCTGGTCGTGAGCGGCTGGAGCGTGACCTTGTAGATCTTGTCCTTCTCCATCCACACCTTCTTCTCGTAGCCGTCGCGATAGCGCATCCGCTGGATCGACTCGTCCAGGTTGTAGGCGCGGCCGTCGGGATAGACGTCGAGAACCTTCACCGTGAAGTCGGTGTCCTTCGCGTCCGACGAGACATACAGTGTCGGCGTGATCGGACCGCTCACTTCGAGGCCGTCCTTGAACGGCTCGGAGGTGTAGACGAGGACGTCGTGCCGCGATTCCATCTTGCGCTGATCGAACGAGCCAGCCGTAATCGCGTTGCCGGTGCAGCACACGTTGCCGCCGTACGACGTCACGGGGTTCGTCGGGTCGTACGTGAACGCGTCGGGCGTATCGGTGTCCGGCGGCGCGGCGGCAAGCTGCCCGTCTCCATTCAGCGAGTTGGCGCGCCCGCCGCTCGCCAGGTGGAACGTCATCGGCTGCGCGCCGGCCGGCGGCCACACGTCCGACGTCTGCCACTTGTTGCTGCCCATCGTGTAGTAGGTGACCCGGGCCTGCTTCTCGATCCGGCCGTTCGCGTCGCCCTTGAGGAACTTGTCGAAGAAGGCGTACATGATGTCGTTGTAATCGAGCCGCGCGTCGCCCATGCTGCGCTCGCCGACGATGGTGTTCTCGGTGGCGCGCGTGTAGGCGCAGTGCGCGACCGGCGCGATCACGGCCCACTGCTGATCGTTGCATCGGCGCTTTCGCGGTGCGGCGCACGTGATTGAACATCTCGAGGTTCGGCCCGACCGACACGTCGTACCACGACATGAACCAGAGGCCGGGCACGTTCAGCGCCATGTCGTCGTGCCACAGCCCGCCCTTGCGCCACGCATCGGACGCCGGCTCGCGCTGCTGCATCATGCCGCCGGTCTCGACCGGCATGCGATCGGCATAGATGCCCTTCGGGCCGTTGACGTTCTTGAGGATGTCCTGGGTCGGCAGGTGCCAGAGCGCCTTGTCCCAGTCGACCGGAGGCATGCGCGGCGCCAGATCGAAGAGGCGCGAGGCCGCGATCAGATCCTCGCGCGGCGTGTCCTTCGGGAACATCGGCCGCACCTGGTTCTGCTGGCCGTAGATCCAGGTGATGAACAGCATCTGCATCGCGCCGCCGCGATACCAGTTGCCCTGCTCCCAATAGGGTCCGACCTTGCCGACGCCCGCGCCAAAGCCCTGGACGTTCATCGCCGCGAAGCCGGGATGGCCGAGCGACGCGACGGCAGGCTGCCATTCGGCTGTCGATGAACAGCCGGTCGTGCCCAGCTTGCCGTTCGACCACGGCTGCTTGGTCAGGTAGTCGATCGTTTCGTAGCCGTCGGTGATCGGCGCGCCGAGGATGTCGTAGTTGCCTTCCGAGAAAAAGTGGCCGCGCTCGTTCTGGCCGACGTAGGCGTAGCCCTTCTCGATCGCCTCGATGATCCGCGACATGTCGGCCGGCACGCCGTTGCGCACGTCCCAGAAATTGAAGTTGTAGGGCGTCTTGACGAAGATAATCGGGTACTTGCCGGCACCTGCCCCGGGCGAAGTCGAGGGGTTCTTCGGACGATAGATGTCGGTGGCAAGACGCACGCCGTCCCTCATCGGGATCATCACGCGCCGCTCGACGACGGCGATGTCCTGCAGCTTCGCTTCGAGATCCTGGCGGCGTTGTTGCTCCGCGGGCGTGAGCGTGCCTTGCTGCGCCGAGAGGATCGCCGCCGCGAGGATTACCGCCGCGGTCGTCGCCCAGGCGAGCCTTCGAGGAATGGTCATGCGGCCTCCTGCTTTACACGCGCCGATTGTATCCGTTCGGACAGCGCCGCTGCTGCCCAAACACATAGCGCGCTCGCCGAGCCATAAAGGTGAATCGAGAAGCGTCCTTCGTGCCCCCAGCCGCGCGTGACGAGCGCGCCGGACAATCCGGCCAGAAACAGCGCGACGGCCGGCAACGGCGCGTTGCGAAACACCACGAACGCCGGCGAGCGCCGCCGCGGAGATCACGCCGGCGGCGACAAGCGGCGCGGCATGCAGGGCAAACCGCGGCGGATCCTGTCCTGTCAGCACCATCATCAGGCTGCTGATCATCGCCGGGACCGCTTCAGGCAGCGGTCATGCCGGGCTTCCACACCGCGAGAAACTCGCGCTGCGTGCCATGGAACACGCCGAACACCCCCGTGTAATACCAGGTGCGCCACGCGAACAGCACGCCGCCGATGGCGAGCGCAACCGCGATCGCGATCACGGCGCGCCATCTGACGAGCGGCAACCATTGCCGAACGCGCCACCACGATCCGGCCGGGAGCGTGACGGGCAGCGCGAATGCGGCCGACGGCGATCGCCATCGGCAGGTTGTTCAGGCGCGTGTAGAAGCCAAGGACGACGAGCACGCCCGCGACGACCAGGTCGCGAGCGCCGCGATGGCGCATCACGAAGAACGCCGCGAGATAAATGAATCCGGCCGACGAAATCTCGGACAGGCCGAAGCCGACGAATTCGAGCGCCGGTCCGAGCAGGAACATCGCCAGCGGAATGACCGCGCCGGCAAGCCCCCACATGAATCCCTTCAGCGGCGACACGACGCGATACGCAAACAGCATGATGATCGCGACGGCCGCGGCGTCCCAGTACGCCTGTCCGACGCTCGAGTCGCCGAAGATCATGTGCAGCAGCCCGGCGATCCAGCGGAACAACGGCTGGTTCCAGAACGTGGTCTGGCCGCCCTCGAGCCAGTAATGCTGCATGAAGATGCGATACGAGAATCGCTGGAACAGGAAGTTGTCGTTGCCGACGCCGTACAACGTCCAGCGTCCAACTTGATACGCGTTGGCGGCGGCGACGTAGGCGAGCCACGGCACGACGATCAGGAAGAACAGCCCGCGCGCGTTCCTGAAGCGGCGGCGGACCGGCATCAGGAACGGCAGCAGGACGGCCGCGGCCGTGTACCACGCGCCCTGCTGCGGCAGATAAGTCGTGACGACCACGATCGCAATCGATGCGGCGCCGCTCCAAATCAGCAGCTCGCTTGCACGCACGCGCGCCGACGCGCTCCAGGACCACGCGGCCACCAGCCCGATCACCGCAACGGAAAGCAGCCAGTTCACCGCCGGCCGCGACAGGCGATCGACGCGCGACGGCGGGCCGAGCGTCGCGACCGGAAACATCGGCGATCCCATCAACGTACCATTCCATGCGGGAACGATGCGCCACTCCTTGCCAAGGAGCGTCCCCTCGAACTGGATGAAATGGCGGCCGCGCTGCAACTCCGCGCGATGATGCGCGGGCTCGACTGCTTCAACGGGTGTGTTGTCGACCCGCAGCGCTGCTCGCATGGCTTCGGTCGTCACCAGTTCGAAGGTGCCTGATTGATCCACCGTCAGATAGCCGGCGCCGCTCACACGAATTGGGACATCGCCCGGATGAAATCCATTGCGGGTCACGGCATCGTCCGGCGGCGGCAGGTTGAAGAACCAGGCAGGCACCTCGAACGTGTCGCGATAGCTGTCGGTCATGACCGCGGAACAGGCGGGATCATCGGCGAGCCAGTCGGCGCGCACGTCCCACGAATGCGGCTTGCCCGTGCTGTCGCGCACCATCGGCCGCGGCGGGTCAAACGTGATGCACCAACCGTCCTGCTGCAGCGCGACGGCGGCGGTGAGCTTGACGAGGACGATCGCGACGATCGTCGCGCGAACGGCGGTGTTGCGGAGGAAGGACGGATGCAGCCAGACAAGCGCCGGCGCAAGCAGGCCGATAAGCAGCGCTTCGGCGAGCGAGTCGAGCGGCGCGCCATCAAACCAGCCGCTCAGGTGACTGGGCCACAGCAGAGCGACGAGCGTGATGAGGCGCCACACGAGACGGACAGGAGTATAGCTTCAGCCGCGCTTGCGGAGGATGACCGCGGCCGGACGATTATCAACGTCGCTGACGATCTTCTCGACGGTCCACGCCGCCGACTGCAGCGCGGCAAGGCGGCTGGTCAGGTCGTAGGTGACCAGCAGACTGCGCGGCGGCGCGTCCGGCCGATCCTCCGGCTCGATGAAGTGCGTCCGCTGCAGCAACTCCGGCGCTCCTGGCTGACAACGTGTAGAATCGCCACTTCACGCCGCGTCGTCGAGGTCATTGGTGAGGTAGATCGCCGGCGTGTCTGCAGAACCGATGAGGTAGTCGAGCGACGTCGCGAAACGCCACGCTGTCGTAATAGAACGCCGATCGGAATTTGTAGTGTGTGAAGTAATCGAAATAGAAGTAGCCAAACTGGATCGGTGAGAGCACCATCACCGCGACCGCTGCAGCCCTTCCCAGCTGCGAGCGCCACAATTCGGCGAAGCCGAAGCCGCCGAGCAGCGCCAGAAACGGCAGCAGGTAGGTGGCGCGCTGAATCATCGACGGCTCACCTTTGAAGGCGGCAGGGATCGGCGCCGTCACGATGCCGGCAACGATCACCAACGTGACCCAGTCGCGGCGGCGACTGATGTTGAACACGCCCGCAAGCAGCAACAGCGCCACCGGCACGAGCACGAATCCCGAGCGGTCCGTTGACGTCGCGAGGCTCGGGCCGCCGCGGGCAAACAGGACGATCGGATGGAACATGCTGAAGTAGGTCGCCAGCAGCGGATGCTGCGGACCTTCGGTCGTGCCGTAACGCGTCAAGGTCTGCGCCAGCATGTCGGTATGAAACAGGATCCACAGCGGCGCCAGGCTCACCGGGAGGGCGAAGGCGATCGCGGAGAGCACGATCGGCCGCAATCCCGACCCGGCCTGCCACACCACGACCCACGTGATCAGCAGGTAGATCGGCATCATCGACCCATGACGCGATGTAGGTGTAGCAGCCCACGCCGAGCAAGAGTCCGGCGATCACCATCCACTTCGGCTGCCTTGTCTGCATGAAGGCATGCAGACTCCACAGCCAGCCGATCACGACCGGCAGCGGCAGCACGTAATCGAGCGCCTGCCGGCTCAGGATGACGTGCGCCGGCGCGAGCGCGATGGATCAGCGCCGCGATCGACGGCCGGCAGGTCGCGGCCGATCATGCGCCGGGCCAGGAAATACATCAGCAGCGGCGTGATGAGCCCGCCGACGATCGCCATCGGCAGTCGAATGGTCGTCACCGTGAACGGCATCAGCGCGACGAAGATCGCCGCCAGGTAATGCAACAGCGGCTGATACCAGGTGTCGCCCCACGGCTGCTTCTTGCCGCCGAGCGGATCGGCGAGATTGAAGAACACCGGCATGAAATCGCCGTTGAGGTTGCGTCCAGTGGCGACGATCGAATGCGCGCCAACGGCGAAGTGCGCTTCATCGCCGCCGAAATACACCGGTGTGTTGCGCGAGATCGAACAGATAGAGGCCCGCAACCAGGGCGAAGACGAGCGCGGCAGCCGCAGATTGACGCTGATTGAACACCGACAACAGCTCAGGCTGTAGCTTACGCGTCGCCGTGCGGCCGCGCCATCTTTTCCGGGCGGACCCACTCGGCGAACTGTTCGGCAGTCACGTGCCCGAGGCCATCGGCGGCGTCGCGCAGGGAAAGCTGCTCGCGATGCGCCTTCAGCGCGATCGCGGCCGACTTCTCGTAGCCGATGTGCGGATTGAGCGCGGTCACCAGCATCAGCGACTCTTCGACGTGCTGGCGGATGCGATCGGGATTCGGCTCGAGGCCGCGCGCGCAGTACAGGTCGAACGAACGGCAGGCATCGGCGAGCAGATCGATCGATTCGAGCACGTTGTGCAGGATCACCGGCTTGAAGACGTTCAGCTGAAAGTGGCCCTGGCTGTTGGCCATCGCCACCGAGAGATCGTTGCCGAACACCTGCACGCAGGCCATGGTCATGGCCTCGCACTGCGTGGGATTGATCTTGCCCGGCATGATCGACGACCCCGGCTCGTTCTCCGGGATCTTCAGCTCGCCGATGCCGGCGCGCGGACCCGAGGCATAGAGGCGAACGTCATTCGCCATCTTCATCAGCACCGCGGCCAGCGTGCGAAGCGCGCCGCTCGCCGCCGCCATCGCATCGTGGCCGGACAATGCCGCGACGTGGTTGCTGGTGACGCGAAACGGCTGCCCGGTTTCCTTCGCCAGGAGCTTCGATGCGGTCTCGCCAAATTTCGGATGCGCGTTCAGTCCCGTGCCGACAGCGGTCGCGCCAAACGCCACCGCATGCAATCCGTCGAGCGTCGCGGACACGCCGGCCAGCCGCATCGTCGACTTGTGCGACCCACCCGCCGATCACCTGTCCGAGCGTGATCGGCACGGCGTCCTGCAAGTGCGTGCGCCCGATCATCACGACATCGCCGTAGCGCTCGCGCCTTCTCCGCCAGGGTATTGCGCAGCGCGGTGACGGGCGGGGTCAGGCGGTGGACGAGGCCCTCGACGGCAGCGATGTGCATGACGACCGGAAAGCCGTCGTTCGAGGATTGCCCCTTGTTGACGTGATCGTTCGGATGAATCGGCTCGTGCGAGCCGAGCGGCTTGCCGGCGAGCTGATTCGCGCGATTGGCGATCACCTCGTTGGCGTTCATGTTGCTCTGCGTGCCTGAGCCCGTCTGGAACACGACCAGCGGGAACTCGGAGTCGAGAGTGCCGGCGATCACTTCATCCGCCGCGCGCCCAATCAGCTCTGCGCGGTCCTTCGAGATCGTGCCGAGCTCACCGTTGGCGAGGGCGGCGGATTTCTTGAGAAGCCCGAGCGCGCGAATGACGGGCCGCGTCCAGACGAACCGCGGCACGCCGATAGCGAAGAAATGCCTCGATCGCTCGGTCTGCGCTCCCCACAACCTGTCAGCCGGGACCTCGACTGGGCCGAGGGCATCATGCTCGGTTCGCGTCATACGGGCAGTTTATCCGGATCACGTACGGGCCACGGAGACTCGGAGACACGGAGCATTCTTTTCAAAATGCCTGGCCGCTACTAAGCAGTACTGGCGTTTAGAAACGTTTTCTCCGTGCCTCCGTGCCTCAGTGGCCGTCCGTCAGAACCCGGGCGTCAGCCCAAATTGCCACAGCCAGCCCTTGCGAGATCGATCGAGCGGGCGAACGAAATCGATCTCCGCGATCGCGAAGCCGAGAACGTTGACGCGCCAGGCGACGCCGGCGCTTCTCGCCCACTCGCGCTCGCCGCCGGCGAACCGGGGCCTGATCTCCGACGTCCACGCGATGCCGGCATCGGCGAACACCGCCATTTCGATCGGGAACGCGCCGTAGTACGACTTGCGGCTGAACAGGCCGAGTAGCGGGAAGCGGACCTCGGCGCTTGCCACCGCGACGCGGCTGCCATTGAGGCGATCGAATGCCGCGCACGTGGTCATGTCGAGCGACTCGCATTCGTTCGCATCGAACGATCCGTAGTCGTAACCGCGCAC
Organism: uncultured cyanobacterium; assembly: GCA_963833135.1. Taxonomy (GTDB): domain Bacteria; phylum Acidobacteriota; class Vicinamibacteria; order Vicinamibacterales; family UBA2999; genus 12-FULL-67-14b. The sequence goes on from CAWHWW010000001.1 coordinate 156,495, forward strand.
GAGGCCCTGGTAGCCGATGAAGAGCGGCGTCAGCCGCGGGTCTTCTGAGTCGGCGCCGTAGCGTCCGTAGTGTAGTCCCCTCAATGCGACGGTAAACGGACGGGCCGGGATGAAGTAGCGGCGATAGTCGGCAAGGAGGCCGCCAAAGGTCATCGTGCCGGCCATCTGCGAGTATTCAAAGCGGTAGCGACGTCCGACGAGCGGGCCCGTGGCGCCGAAGATCGACGAGTCGTAGACAAGCGCGGCGGCCGATTCAACCAGGTTGATGGCGTCCGGATGCGGCAGGTCCTCCTGCCGCCGCTCGATCAGCTGCCCGGTCATCGGCGAAAAGAACTGGGTTTCCACTTCCGAGAAGAAGCCGATCCGGCGCGCACCTGCTGAAACTTCCAGGCGCTGCACGCGGCTGAATGGATATTGCGCCACCGCGCTCGCGCCCGAGTTCAGCTGCGTGACGCGCATCTGCTCCTGGACGATGACCGTGCTGCCCGTTGACGACCGCGAGACCCTGGCCGTAGCTGCCGGTCACGTACGGCACGTGCTCTGCGATCAGGCCCCAGTTCCAGCGCGACTTGCGATTCAGGTAGATCGCCTGCCCGCCGGTTTCCTCGATGCGGCTGGTCGACTGCACCGTCGCGCCAAGCATGTGATCGCTGAGGAAGTCGCTGAACAGAAACGAGATGCCGCCTCCCGCGTAGGCGCCGAAACGATTGACGCCGACGCCGATGGTCGGCTGGCTCATGCCCTCGAGCTGCAGCTTCGGGCGGTAGTCGGTGACGTCGTAATCGCGCGGCTGCGGCAGCCCGGTCGCGCTGTTCTGCAGCAGGGATTGCACGGTGCCCGGCCGGCGATTCGCCGGCGGCAGCACTGCGGCGTTGGTCGCGTCGGCGGCCGGCGCGCCGACCGTGGCCGGCCGCGACGTATCAGCCGCATAGATGTTGTATTGATCGTTTTCGAAGACGGTGAAGACCAGCGTATTCGCGGCGGACGCGGCCGACATGGCCGGCGTCAGCGGCGTGATGCCGCTCACCCCCGAGATGACGTTGGTGACGCGAGTGGCTGGTCCACCGCCCATCGCATTCGAAAGCCGATACACATTGGGGATGCCATCCGGAGTCGCAAGGAAATAGAGCGAGCCGTCGGCGCCGAACTCGGGATTCGAGTTGCGGCCCGACTCGAAGCCGGCCAGCGCCCGCGCCTGTCGCGAGCGAGCGCGCGCTCGCAGTCGCGCGCCGAGCCGGTAATTGCCGAACGACAACGTGTCGATGTTCGAGGAGAAGCGATCCGTCACCCAGACGATCTCGCGTCCATCCGGCGACCACTCGGGATCGAGATCGGCGAACGGGTCGCTCGTGAGCTGCTGCAGCGCGCCGTTCTCCGGCGTGTAAACAAAGAGATCGAGCACGCCGCCCTTCAGCGCCGAGAAGGCGATCTGCTTGCCGTCGGGCGAGAACGCCGGGTTGTAGATTTCGCCGAGATCCTTGAACTCGTATTCGCCCTCGCGATTGCCGTTGCTCGTGTCGACGATTGTCAGCACGGGTTGGCCGGCATGAAGCGCCGCGAACACGAAGCGGCGATTGTCCGGCGCCCAGTCGCCGGCCGACGCGATGAACTGCAGGCTGTCGAAGTGCGGATCGCTCGTCGTCTCGACCAGCTTGCGGGTGATCCGGCCGGTGGCGACGTCGGCCACATACATGTCGATTGAGAAGAGCGACTTCTCGGACAGGAACACCACGCGCGATCCGTCGGGACTGATCGACGGCGTCACGTTCATGTCGCCGCCGCCCTGCGCGCGTGAGACGAGCGACCGTCCGAACGCCGTCGCGGGTTTCGCCGTTTCGTAGACCGCCGCGAACGTCCGCTTCGTTGCCTCGTGCCAGTCCCTGGTCAGCTGCTCGTCGTCCACGCCCAGGACCGCCGCGATCGCCGCCTTGACGTCGCCGTCCGGGCCGGTGGCGCGAAGCAGATCGCCGACAGCGCGATCACCCCAGCGACCAGCGACGTAGGCCCAGAACGCGTGTCCGTAACGGTACGGAAAGAAGCCGGGATCGGCGAGCCTGGCTACCGACGGCATCGCGTCCCGCGACGCGGCGTCGCGAACCCACATGGCGGTGTTCGAGTCGATCGGGCCGAGAGACAAATACTCCGCCATCCCTTCGATGAACCACAGCGGAATGGCCTGCAGGGCGGGCCCGGGGGCCATGTCGTACTGGAACGCGTGGACCAGCTCGTGGCCGAGCACGTGATCGGTCTCGGCGAGACCGCCGGCAAAGGGCAGAATCACGCGGCGGCGGTTGCCCTCCGTCACGCCGCCGGTACCTTCGCCGATCTCGCCGAGGATATTGGTTTGCCGAAAATGTGGATGCGCAGCGTAAAGAATGAGCGGCTGCCTGCCAAGCAGTTCGTGCTGCAGCAACCTCGTCAGCCGGGCGTGCCAGCGCTCGGCCATTCGTGCGGCGAGCCGCGCCGCGCCTTCTGTTTCCGGGTAGTAGTAGACGTCGAAGTGCTCGGTCGTCAGGACCTTGAAATCGAAGCGCTCGTATTGGACCTTGTTACGGCCGAAGTATTGCGCGCTTGACGGGATTGCGGAGCCCATCAATACCACCGCGGCCAGCACGACAGTCAGCGGCGAATGCACGACACACCACTGTAGGAAGTGCAATAGTCACGCCTAAGGCAAGCAGATTGCATAGCTCAGCCTGAAGGAGCCATATGAACCTACGAGACAAATATAACCACGCGATTCAAACTGCCAAGGGCTTTCACATGGAAGGCTCCGCCGAGGAGCGCGATGGCAAGCTCTACTTCAAGGGGATGGTCAAGAACCAGGACGAAGTGAACAAGATCTGGGACGCGATCAAGACCGTTCCCGACTGGCGCAACGACATCGTCGCCGAGGTGACGATCGATCCGAACGCGAAGGCGGCCGCCGCGACCTACACCGTACAGGCCGGCGACACGCTCAGCAAGATCGCAAAGGAGCATCTCGGCAACGCGAACGCGTACATGAAGATCTTTGAAGCAAACAAGGACCAGTTGAGCGATCCCGACAAGATCAAGCCGGGACAGGTGCTCAAGATTCCGGCGGCATGAGCGAGAGGCTTCAGCTTCTCTGGCTGTTCGTCCTGGCCGCGCCGGTCGCATGCGTGGCCTGGACGGTCACCCACGAGGAAGTATTCAGCGAATTGCACGAATGGTGCACAGGCAAGAGCCAGCGGTGCAAGAAGCTGTACCAACGCAAGTTTTTTTACCTCTTCACCTGCGAGTATTGTTTCAGCCATTACGTCGCGGCGGCGACGGTGCTTGGAACGGGCTATCGACTGCTGCTGCCGGACTGGCGCGGCGCCATCCTCGCGTGGTTCACGCTGGTCTGGATCGCGAACGTTTACATGAGCCTGTTCGGAAGGCTTCGCCTGGATATCAAGCGCGAGCACGTCGAGATCAAATTGGAAGAGCGCGAATCAGAGCGCGATGACGACGAGAGGCAGGCTACACCGCCGCAGAGTGTGAGTGGGGCACCGCGGTTAGCCGCCGCAGCTCGGCCGCCAGCTCGTCCGGCGAACAGGGCTTGAAGAAAAACGCCGCGACGTTTTCTCGCTTGGCGCGTTCACGCACGCTCTCGGTCGCGCATGCCGTCACCATGACGATTGGAATATTGCTGGTGCGCGGATCGGCCGCCAGTCGCTGAACGAATTCCCATCCATCGCCGTCGGGCATCGCGAGATCGGTGACGATCACGTCGGGGTGTTGCTCGCACGCGCACGCAAATCCGGCTTCACAGCCGACGGCAGCCGTGGCGCTGAAGCCCTGGCTGCGCAGCACGATCAGACTCATGTGCCGGGTGTCTTCGTGGTCGTCGACCACGAGCACGACCGGCGAACGCTCGTCGCCTTGCATGCGATTCATGCGGGAAACCCTGTTGTTGGGAACCCCTACGATATCGCAACGGATTGACGCCGGCGTAAAAAATTGATGTGACAGTTTAGGTCAGGTGCGAACGAGACCGCTGTTCGCCGGACCGTTCATGACTTCGCCAAATTTGTCGAAGCGAGACCCATGGCACGGGCAATCCCACGTTTTCTCGGCGGGGTTCCACGTCACGATGCAACCGAGATGGGGGCAGACCGCCGATCGCTCGTGCAGCGCGCCGGTTAGGTCGCGATAAACGGCGACCTTACTGGCGCCGCGCCTGACGACTGCGCCTGCATCCTTCGGGATGTCGTCGACCGACTGAACATCCCCCTTCGTGAGCCAGTCCGCGTACTGGGCGGCGACGTTGACGTTCTCTTTCGCAAATTCCCCCGATGCGCGAAGCGTGATGCGTCCGGGATCGTAGAGCGATGCCCAGGGGTTGTGCCGGCCGAGAATGAGGTCGGTGAGCAGCATGCCGGCGATCGTGCCGTGCGTCATGCCGTTGCCCGAATCACCGGTGACCGTGTAGACGTTGTCGGCATCGAGCGGATTGTGGCCGATGAACGCCAGCCCGTCGACCGGCTCCATCACCTGTCCGCCCCACTTGTATTCGACCTCACCCATCGTCGGGAAACGTTGGCGGGCCCAGCGCTCGAGGCGCGGATGCCGCTGGTCGATGTCGTCGGCCTGTCCGGTCTTGTGATCCTCGCCGCCGACGATCAGCAGATCGTGGGTGGAATCGATCGCCGTCACCAGCCGGATGTAGTGATACGGATCGCCGGTGTCCCAATAGAGCGCCGTCGTGACCGTGTTGCGCGGCACACGGGCGCCAATCACGTACGTCATGTACGGGGCTTGCTTCGTATGGACCACGACACGATCGTTGACCGGCACATTGGTCGCGACGACGATGCTGCCGGCATGGACAGTGCCGCCGGGAGTGCCGACTGATGCGCCTGTGCCGCCCTCGATCGTTTCTGCGTGCGTTCCGGCGTAGATCCGCCCGCCGGCGCGCTCGATCGCTTCCGACAGCCCCGCCAAATACTTCAGCGGATGGAACTGCGCCTGGTTCGGAAAGCGCAGGCACGGGCCCGTGTCGAACGAGGTCGGCGCGCGGCCAATCTTCGCGACGTTGTGCAGGCCGGCGCGGTGGATCGCCTCCAGTTCGCGATCGAGCAAGGCCTCATCGTGCCCGGGCGCGCAGAAGAGATAGCCATCGAGGCGGATGAAGTCGCATGCGATTCGCTCGCGCGAGACGAGGCTTTCGACGCGATCGATGGCCGCCGAGTGACTCTCGGCGGCAAGCCGGGAGCCGGACTCGCCGTGATACCGCTCGAGTTGGAAGAAGCGATCGTCGAGCGCATTGACGAGGTGGGCCGTCGTCGCTCCCGTCTGTCCGCTGCCAATGCTGCCGTCTTCGACCACCACCACCGACTTCCCAACTTGGGTAAGCAGATAGGCAGTCGTGAGCCCGGCGATACCAGCGCCAATGACGCAGACATCGCAGTTCGCATCGGCAGTCAGTGGCGCATATGTCGGAACCTTAGCCGTTTCGAACCAGACCGGTCCTTTCGCTGGGGCAGCCATGTGATTGACGCAAGCAACGCCTGTACCCTTCGACCCATGCACTCGCGCCAACGCGAGCGCAGGCGCTCAGGACGCCGCCCCGACTGCTCTTGAAACGGCGTCAAGGAGAGCCGGCTCAGCCGGGAAGCCGGTGCGGCTCTTCTCGGCGACCTTCACCCCGTCAACCCACACGGTGAATTCGCCGCGCCCACCCGATTCGAGATCGGTGTCCAGACCGAGTTTGTTCTTGATGAGCGCCGCCACACGGGAAGCGCGGGGTTTGTAATTTCAGACGACGCAGAACCTGATCTTGATCCTTGTCACGGTTCCAATTGTTCCAGAAGGTTCCAGGGGTTCCAAGGAGTTTGGTTCCAACCGTTCCATTGGTGCCACCGGTTCCAACCGTAGGAACGATTGGCACGATGTAACCCGTGGAACCCAACCCCTGGAACCCCTGGAACCCTCTGGAACTGTGGAACAATTGAGAGATGCCCTCGCTTATTGAAGCCATCGAGATCAAGCGAAAGTCCTACTTCGAATACGAAAACGCGCCGTATCACTGCCTCGATGTCGAGGTGTCGAAGCCGACGGCGCGCGGCGGCCAGACCCTCGTCCGCCTGAAGATGCGCAACCTCATTACGCGCGCGGTCTTCGACAAGACCTTCAAGGCCGGCGAGAAGTTCGGCGAACCGGACCTCGTGATGTCGGCGGCGACCTTTTCCTACAGCGACGCCGACGGCTTCCATTTCATGGATCAGGAGACATTCGACACGCTGACGCTTGGCGCCGACATCCTCGGCGAGGATCGCGGCCTGCTGGTCGACAACGTCGAGGTGCAGATTCACCGCTACAACGGCCAGCCGATCGGCATCGTGTTCCCGCCGCACGTCGAGCTCACGGTGACCAACACCGAAATGGGCGTGCGCGGCAACACCGCCAGCGGCAGCGTCACCAAGTCGGCGGTGCTCGAAACGGGACTCGAGATCCAGGTCCCGCTCTTCATCAAGGAAGGCGAAAAGGTGAAGGTGCACACCGAGACCCGCGAGTTCGCCGGCCGCGCATAACGTAGCCAGTATCCGGTAGCCAGATGCCAGAAAGACAAGAGCTCTTCTGGCTACTGGCTACTGGCTACCGGCTACTAGGGACGCAGCATCAATCCGATCGTGAATCGCGTATAGGAAATGAAGCGGCCCACGCCGCCGATCGGTGGGTCGGTCGTCAGACTACGCAGGTGGCGCACGTCGAAGCGCACGCCGACGTTCGTCGTGATGAGCCCGATCGCGCCCCCGCCAAGATTGATGGCCGGCATGGTGCGACGCACCTGCAGTACTTCAATGAGGTCAAGCGTCTCGGCGTGAATCAGTCCGCCGCCGACGACGGCGTAGGGGCGAAGGCCGCCGCCGGTGGCACCGGGCGGCAACGAGAACACCAGGCTCCCGGTCAGGTCATTGACGTAACTGCCAGGCTTGACGAGGGGGGTGATCGCCGCCACCTCTTCGTTCCCGAAGAAGCCGGCAATGTTCCCGAACTCGGCTTCGAAGCCAATCATGCGATTGTCGATTTTCAACGCCGCGATGCCGAGCACAAACTTGTTCTTACCGGCGGCGCTCTCGAGATCGACGATCGAGGTCGAGCCCCCGAACTTCATTCCGGCAAACGGGATGACGAAGAAATCGGCGCGCGCCGCGCGCGGCAATGCCACCAGCAGCACGCTTGCAATGAAAAAGACCCTCGGCAGCCGACTCATGCGATCGACAAGAGTCTAAGCGAGGCCTAAATGAACAAGCGGAGAAATACTTTCACGAACGGCGAGGACGTGACGTTGGCGTTCTCGAGATCGTAGCCCTTCGCGAGGCCGCCGCTGTTGGCCAGCAGGATCAAGGTCAGCCGCTTCGCTGGCGTGCTCGACGTGGCCGGCGTGACGATCTTTACGATCAACGCGGAGCTCGTATCCTGAATGTGACCGAACGTCCAGACCAGCCGCTGCCCCGACTCCGTCGTCACGAACCAGCCAAGCCCCGTCGGCATCGCGATGTCGACCCCACTGATGCGGAAGATCGCGTTGCTCCACATCTTGTCGAGCGTGCTGAAGCTGAGTGGCACGGGCACGGTCTTGTCGTCGAGCGCAATTTCGAACTGCGCGAGATCGTACGCGGTGGTGACCAGGCCGCCGGCGGCGTCGAGGCCGTAGGACGGATACTCGGTGCGGCTCGGCCGGCGCTTCGCGTCGATGCGGTATGGCACGGCGACCTCCGACAACACGGACTGGTAGCGCGCCACGGTCGCGGCGTCGAACTGCGCGAGGGCGGCGGCTCCCTCGGGCCTGGCGAGATCGAGACCCGGAACCGAGCGACGCATCGGCGGCGTCACGCGCTCGAGTATTTCGACGGCCGTCGCCTGCCGATAGGATTGCTTCGTGCAGGACTCGACGACCGGGGTCAGCGACGAATAGAGTCCCGGATCGTAGCGGAAGCGCCCATCCGTCCCATGCGCGAGTACCTGGCGCACGCTGGTCTCGCGCACCGGGAAGGCCGGCGCGAATGTCCTGATGTCCTGATCGATGTTGAAACCGTAGCGATCAATGCAAACGCCCATCAGCACGCCGGTCAGCGCTTGCGTCAGGCCGCCGACCGCGTAGGGAGTATCGATGGTCGCAGGGATCTTGCGTTCGAGATCGGCGTAGCCGTACTCGCCCTTCCAGGCGATCCGGCCCCGCGCGCCGTCCGCTCCGCCCTGGACAATCACGGCCGACAATCCGGGCATCCCGATGTCCTGGACCAGTGGGCCGAGGTAGCGGTCGAAAATCTGGTAGGGAAACTGTTCCTGGGCAGACCCCTGCCTACCGGGCACAGCGAGGGTGCCGACGGCCAAGGCGAGGGCAAAAAGCCTGAATTTCATCAATTTAAGGGTGTTCCCCCATCATATATCGGTCATATTGCGGCGTTCGCTGTGCTAAAGTCTCCGATTGACGTTTAAGGATGGTCGAAGCTCGTCTGTACTCTAGATCCGTTTTACTGGCGTTCGCGTTGATTGCGGTCACCGCCACGGTTGGCCAGGCCCAGAGCCAGGCTGAGACGTTGCGTGTGCGTCCGCTCGTCAAGGACGGCCAGGTCCTGGTGTCGTTTGCCCTCGACGGCGGACTGACCGACGAGATGAAAGCCGTCGTCCAGAGCGGCCTCCGCACCGTCTTCACCTATACCGTCGAACTCAAGCTCAAGGTGCCGGCGTGGGTCGATCGGACGGTCGCGACCGCGGTCGTCTCGACCAGCGTCGACTTCGACAACCTCACCCGCCGCCACACCGTGTCGCAGTCGCGCAACGGCCGTGTCGAGCAGTCCTTCGTCGTCGAGGATCCGGCAGAGGTCGCGCAGATGGTGACCAGCTTCGATCGCCTCGCGCTCTTCGATACGAAGCTCGAGCCGAATCGCGAATACTACATTCTCGTGCGCGCTGATGCGCGGCCCCGCAGCAACCAGTCGCTGTGGCCGTGGTCGGGCACCGCGAGCGGCCTCGCGCGCTTCACCTTCATTCCCAACTAGTAGCCAGTAGCCGATAGCCAGAAAGGCAAGAGATTTCCTGGCCACTGGCTACCGGATACTGGCTACTTCTGTATGTCCAACTCCCGCCTCGTCTACTCCACCGACGGCGGCCGTGTCTGCCCGAAGTGCGGCTGGCCGGTCGGCAACTGCCAGTGCAGCACGACGCTATCGTCGGGGAAGGAAGCCGTTCCCGAACGCGTCGTCGCCAAACTGCGCATGGAGAAGAAAGGCCGCGGCGGCAAGACCGTCACCGTCATTTACGGCCTTCCCAACAACGAGCCGTTCCTCAAGACGCTGTGTAGTGAGCTGAAGAAATCCTGCGGCTGCGGCGGGGCAATTACCGAAGAGGGCGTGGAATTGCAGGGCGAATTGCGCGACCGGGTGCGCGCCCACCTCGAAAAGAAGGGGTTCCTCGTAAAGGGATAAGCCAAGACGCAGAAAGCACAGACGCTCGGAGTAACATGACGGTGATGAGAGCGATCGTCGTTCTCGCCGCCATCCTCAGCTTCGCGATGCCGCAGGTGTCGCGGACGGCGTTGGAGCTGTCGCGCGACGCGTCGGCCTCCATTTCGCTCTCGGCGCCGGCCTCGGGTTCGCAGCTCGTTCGCGGCGTCGCCGCAAGAACCGACAAGTCATTTCACTCGGGCTGCACGCTGCCCGCCGATCGTCCCGCGATCGTTGCCTCGATTGGGTCGATCGACTACGTCTCTTCGCAGACCTGCGACGCACCCCATCTCGATCTCGAAGGCCCCCCGCTCGCTCCTCGCCCACCGCCTCTCAGCTGATTCCCAAATTCGGGCTTGCGGGCTACGGGCTTGCGGGCTCATGGATTCATCAGAGAGAGGTGTTTATGAAAAACAGAGCCTTTGTGATCGTCGGCGTGATCGTGACGCTGCTCGCGGGCATCTTGAACGGGCAGACGCCCGTCGAGATCCGCGCCGCGTCGTCGACTGCCGTATCGGGATGGACGCAGATGTCCTCGCCCGCCGGTGATGCGTTGTGGGTGGCGCCGTCAACCGAGCTCACGTCGGCGGACATCGCACGCGCCGAGGCGCGCACGCTGGCCGATGGCGGTCCGGCCGTGGCCATCGTCCTCACCGATGAGGGCGCGAAGAAGATGACTGAGCTGTCGGCGACGCAGGCGAACAAGCCGATTGCGCTGATCCTGGACGGCCAGGTGATTTGGGCGCCGATCGTGCGCGGATCGATCGGCAAGGAAGCCGTGTTGACGGGCGGCCCGGGCGGGCTGACGAAAGCGCAGATCGATCGCCTGATCGCATCGTTCAAGAAGTAGCCGACAGCCGTTCGACGTACGTTCGACGTACGTTCTACGACAGTTCTACGATCGACTGAGGCCGCCCGAACGTTTGGGCGGCCTTTTTCGTCAGAACATGGAACGTCCGATACGTAGAACGCCTGTAGCACGTACGTCGAACGCATCGTCGAACGACCAATTGCCGATTTCTGGGGTCTAAGAATGCCGATGCGCCGATTCGTGCTCGGTCCTGCCACTGTCGCAACTGTCTTGGTTTGTCTCGGGACCGATCAGCTTCCGGGGCTTGCGCAAGCGCGCACCGCTGACAGCGTCATGGCGGCGGCGCGCACCGCGCTCGGCGGCGACGCGAAGATCGCCGCCGTCAAGACGTTCATTGCCACCGGCCGCACCCGCCAGGTTCGCGGCGAGAACCTGGTGCCGATCGAGTTCGAGATCCAGGCCGAGCTGCCCGACAAGTATTCGCGGCGTGATGAGTTTCCGGCGCAGGATGCGGGGCCGGTCACGTCAGGTTTCGTCGGCGATGCGCTGGTGTTGATCCCGCGGCCGGTTCCTCCCCCGCCGCGGCCGGGCATGCCCGCGCCGCCCCCGCAACAGCAGGAGATGATGCTGCGCGCGCGACTGATGCAGTCGAAGCAGGATTTCGCGCGCCTGTTGCTCGGCATGTTCGCGGGTACGACGCCGGCATTTCCCGTCACCTATTCGTATGTCGGACAGGCCGAAGCGCCGCAGGGTAAGGCGGATGTGATCGACGTGAAGGGACCCGCGAATTTCGCCGCGCGCCTGTTCGTCGCGGATAACGGACTGCCCATCATGCTGAGTTGGCAAGCACCAGGTCCGGCCGATGCGGCCCGGTGGTCCCGGAGGCCCACCATCTGGCGCAGCCGCCCCGGCGCCGGCCGCGTCACCCGGCTCACCCGCATCACCCGCATCACCCGCGTCACCCGCGGTCCCCGCCTCACCCGCCTCACCCGCGGTCCCGAGCAACGCATCTTCTTCGCCGACTACCGCGACGTCGACGGCTTGAAGCTGCCCTTCCGCATCCGGCGCGCCGCCGGATCGGAGACGACCGAAGAAACGACGTTTCGATCGCTACCGGATCAACGCCAAGGTGGATCCGCGACGTTTCGACACGACCGCGAAGTGAGCCGCCTTCGCCAGAGTCTACGGCGGCCAAGGGTATGACCATGATGCGTTCTGTGATTGCTCTACTTGCTGCTCTGATACTGCTCGTCTCGGCGGCCCCCACGCACGCGCAGGCACCCGCGCAAGCCGGCACGCTCGTCGTCACCGTCGTGGATTCAACCGGCGCGGTGTTGCCTGGTGCCACCGTCACGGTCATCGGCATCGAGGCTGCGAACAAGGCGGCAGCGATCGAGCCGGTAAAGGCGACCGATCAGGGCGTCGCGACGATTCAAAAGCTCGCGCCCGGACGGTATTCGGTGCAGGCCGAATTCTCCGGGTTCGAAACGCGCATGCTGCCCGACGTCCGCGTCAGAAGCGGCAACAACAAGCAGGTGCTGATGCTGCCGATCGAAGGCCACAAGGAAACCGTGCTGGTCGGCCAGGACAAGCAGGCCGCCGCCGCCGATCCGCGCGGATCGTCGTTCGGCACGACGCTGACGCGCGAGCAGCTCGCGAATTTGTCCGACGATCCCGACGTGCTGCGCCAGCAGTTGATGGACATGGCCGGCCCCGGCGCGGTGATCCGCGTCGACAGCTTCGAAGGCGCGGCGCTGCCGAACAAGTCGCAGATCCGATCGATCCGCATCTCGCGCGATCAGTTCGCCGCGGAATTCCACGCGGCCGGCGGCATCAACGTCGAGATCATCACGCAGCCGGGCATGGGGCCGATGCGGATGAACGTCAACTATCGCCTGCTCGGCGACTAGTTGAGCGGCCGCAGCCCGTTCGTGCCGGAACGCGGGCCGGAAGAGCAATCGCAATCTCGGTATGGGCGGCGGCGGCACGCTGATCAAGAACAAGAGCTCGTTCAACTTCTTCATCAACGACGTGCACGGCAGCCAGACGCCGAACATCAACATCGTCACGCCCGATGGCGAGCACCGCTCCGAAGCGATGGCGATCCAGAGCCACAACGACGGCTTCAACGGCAATCGCTGAATGTCGATTACGCGCTGACCATCGATCAGACGCTGCGCTTCGGCCTGGGCTACAACACCTTCAAGAACCGGAATCAGGGCATCGGCCAATGGGATCGCGAGGAGCGCGCCTACACGCGCGAGAACCACAACGGCCAGTTCATGCGTGCAGCAGATCGGCCCGCTCGGCCGCCGCGCCTTCCTGCGCACCCGCATGCGCTATTCGTGGAGCGACAGCGCGAGCGCCGCCGCGATCGAGCTGCCGACCGTGCGGGTCCTCGATGCGTTCACGGTGGGCGGCGCGCAGGTCGCCGGCGGCCAGCGCTCGAAGACGCTGACGCTCGGCTCCGATTTCGATTACGTGCGCGGCAACCATACCTGGCGCATCGGCACGCAGATCGACACCGCGGACTGGCACTCGGACGATCACACCAACTATCTCGGCACCTACACGTTCGAGAGCCTCGCCGCCTACGACGCCGGCCGGCCGCGCAGCTACACCCGGCGCGTGGGCGACCCGAACATCGACTACAGCTACTTCCAGGGCGCGCTCTACGCGCAGGACGACTTTCGCATCCGGCGCAACCTGACGCTGAGCGGCGGCGTGCGCTACGAGGCACAGAACCATGTCGACGATTTCGACAACGTCATGCCGCGCCTCGGCGTCACCTGGGCGCCCGGCACCGCCGGCACGACGACGCTGCGCGCGAGCTGGGGCATCTTCACCGACTGGCTGCCGAACGGCACCTACGAGCAGACGCTGCGTGTCGACGGCGAACGGCAGAAGGAGATCGATCTCGCCAATCCGCCGTATCCAATCGTCTCCGACCTCTCGTCCTTGATCGCCGCGCCGGTGAGCCGATACCTGCTGGCCGACGATCTCGTGCTGCCCCGCTCGACGCGCGTCAGCCTCGGCGTCGATCGCCGCTACAAGCAGATCCAGGCGAGCGCCACCTATGCCTACATCCGCGGCGGCGCCGTCACGCGCGGCGAGAACATGAACGCGCCGGTCGACGGCGTGCGGCCCGATGCGCGCTACAGCAACGTCATCGAGGTCGTGTCCGACGGCAGCGGCCGGCAGCATCAGCTGCAGACCAACCTGACGATCAACCAGGGCGCGCTGTTTCCGCTGAACAAGAGCGCGCCGCGCTTCAACTTCAAGCGCGTGACCGTGTTCCTCAACTACACGCTCGCCCAGAACCGCAACAACAGCGACGGCGCGTTCAGCGTGCCGGCGTTCGGCGACATCGATCTCGACTGGGGGCCCGCCAACAACGACGTGCGGCATCGCCTGAACGCGACGCTCAACAACCAGATCGTGAAGAACCTCCAGGTGGGCATCTCGTTCAATTCAACGAGCGCGACGCCGTACACCCTGCGCACCGGGCTCGACGACAATGGCGACCTGATCTTCAACGATCGGCCGGCCGGCGTTGGCCGCAACACCGAGCGCGGCGACGGTGCGTTCAACATGAACCTGAACGTGAGCTACAACTGGACGTTCGGGCCGCCCGCCGGCGGTCCTCCGCCGATTGGCGTGTTCGTCGGCGGTGCGGGCGCCGCACCCGAGGTGCGCACCTTCGATCAGCCGGCGCGCTTCCGGATTGGCGTGTTCCTGTTCGCGAACAATCTCACCAACCATGCCAACTATGCCGGCTACAGCGGCGTCATGACCTCGCCGTTCTTCCGGCAGGCGACGTCGGTCACGAATACGCGACGGGTCGAGACGGGGCTCAATTTCGGATTCTGAGGGAGGCCGGTGTAATCTACCGGCCTATGAAGTTCCCGACATTTCGCCGTTTCGGTGTCGTTCTTCTCGCGGTCGCGCTGACCGCGGCGTCGCTTCCGTCCGACAAGCCCGAAGCCGTCGGCCTGTCGTCGGAGCGCCTCCAGCGGATCAACCAGATGATCCAGCGCTACATCGATGGCCGCCAGGTCACCGGCGCGATCACGATGGTGTCGCGGCGGGGCAAGGTCGCGCACTTCGAGGCGCAGGGGTTGATGGATCTCGAGGCGAAGACGCCGATGCGGAAGGACGCCATCTTCCGGATCGCGTCGATGTCGAAGCCGATCACCGGCGTCGCCATCCTGATGCTGATGGAAGAAGGCAAGCTGCGGCTGACCGACCCGGTGTCGCGGTTCATTCCCGAGTTCAAGGACACGAAGGTGGCGATCGTGAAGACGCCGGCGCGGCCCGCGGCCAACGGACAGCCCGCGCGTGAGGCCGAGGTCTACACGGTGCCGGCCGACCGGGAGATCACCGTTCGAGATCTGCTGACGCACACCTCGGGACTGGAGAGCGGCGGCGCGGGATCCCGCATCGGCGCGCGCATTGCGCCGCGCAGCACCAGCAGTTCGCTCGAGAAGTACATCCCGACGCTGGGCCAGGTGCCGCTCGACTTCCAGCCCGGAACGCGCTGGAGCTATAGCGCGCTGGCCGGCATCGAAACCCTCGGCCGCATTGTCGAAGTCACGTCAGGCCTTCCGTTCGATCAGTTCCTCAAGCAGCGGTTGTTCGATCCGCTCGAGATGCCGGACACGACATTCGTGCCGAGCGAGGCGCAACTCGCCCGGTCGGTCACGCTCTACGACGAGCAGGACGGCAAGCTGGTACGCATCAACACGCCAGGATGGCTGACCACGAAGACGCTGTTCTCGGGCGGCGGCGGGTTGTGGTCGACGGCCGAGGACTACATGCGGTTCGGCCAGATGCTCGTCAACGGCGGCATCCTGAACGGCAAGCGGATTCTGAGCCCGCGCACGGTGGACCTGATGGCGGCCAATCACGTCGGCGAGCTCTACACGGGCACCGGCGGCACGGTCAAAGGAATGGGATTCGGCCTCACCGTTGACGTGGTGCTCGATCACGCGGCGTCGGGCCGGCGCGCCTCGAACGGCTCGTTCGCATGGGGCGGCGCGTTCGGCACGTATTTCTGGGTCGATCGGAAGGAAGCGCTCGTCGGCGTGCTGATGGTGCAGGAGCCGGTGAACTCGCTGCGCACGGATTTCCAGAACGCCGTAATGCAGGCCATCGTCGAATAGCCGGGGCGGAGCTAGCGCATGTAGACCACGGCCCACGGGCTTTCGCCGACCGTGACTTTGCTGACCACCGTGCGGCTGGCGACGTCAACGAGCGACACATCGTTCGACGGGCCGTTGGCGGTGAAGAGCATCTTCCCGTCCGGCGTGGACGCGATGCCCCACGGACGCACGCCAACTTCAATCGAGCCGACGTGCTGATTCGTGATGGCGTCAATCACGGCGATCGTCTTGCCGCGGCCAGTCGTCATGTACAGGAACTTCCCGTCCGGGGACACCACGCCACTCATCGGACGCTGCAGCTCGCCGGTGAGCTTGATGGCCGCAATCTGCGTGTGCGTCTTCGCATCGATGACTCGCACCTCGGCACCGTTCTCCGACGGCACGAAAGCACGCGAGCCGTCGGGCAGGAACGTGGTCGAGCGCGGCCGCGGGCCGACCTCAATCTTCTTGAGCACGCGTGGTTGTGCGGTGTCGATCACGAACACGGCGTTATCTTCTTCTGAGGTCACCCACACGGTCTGGCCGTCTGGCGCAAGGTCGACCCCTTCCGGCTCGCCGCCGACCTTGATCGTGGTAACGACCTCGCCGGTCTCCGCGTTCAGCACGGTCACCTGGGCGCTGTCCTCGTTGGCGATGAACAGCCGCTTGCCGTCCAGAGACAAGGCTGACTGCTCCGGATCGGTGCCGCTTGGCAGCACCTTCAGCAGCCGCTTTTCCTTGACGCTGACCACGCCGATCCCGTCAGCGCGCCTGTCCGGCGGCGGCAGCTTGCTTTCATCGACGCCCGGGCCCGCGATCGGCGAGCCGCTCAAGGCGACGTAGAGTAGGGAACCATCCGGACTCGGCCGCAGCCCGCGCGGCCGCTTGCCGAGCGTGATGGTGGCGATCACCTTCTGAGTGGCCACGTCGACGACGCTCAAGTCGCCGCCAACCTCGTTGGTCACGTACAAGGTTCCGGCGCTGCCGATGGGAGCCGACGGAAGCGGCGGGCGCCGGTGGGGGCGCGGGCGCCGGCGCCGATGGCTCTGGCGAACAGCCGGTCATGGCCACACACAGGATCAACAGAGCAATGCTTCGTCGAGTCACTGGTATCTCCTCATGACGAACGTGAGAGCGTTTCAGAAGTCGTAGCGGTCGATGTTCTGCCGGGTGAAACGCAGCGGAGGCCCAAGCACGATTTGGGTGTCCTTGATCTGGATCGTCCCAAGACGGCCGGCCTCCAGCGTCTGCGTACCCGGCGCCAGCCGGGCCTGAGCCAGCTGCGCCGCCGCATGCACCGTCAGATACCCAAGATCCGCAGTGTTCCAGAGCACCACGGTTTGCACCGTGCCGTCGTGCACGTATGGCTTGTTGATGTTCGGAAGAGAAAGGCCGATGACGCGAACATCGCCACGGCGGCCGGCCTGGCGCACCGCTTCGGCGGCGCCAGGCACCGCCGGCGCCGAAATCGCCATCACCAGTTTGACGTTGGGCGCGACCCGCAAGATCGTCTGCGTTTCGGCAAACGCCTTGTCACGATCATCGTCACTCGGCCGGATCAGGGCCAGCTTGAGATTGGGATACTTCTCCGCCAGGCGCTTCCTGATGAACGAGATCCATTCGTTCTGGTTCGCTGCCGTCAGCGCGCCGGTGATCACGGCAAACTCGCCGCTCTCGCCGAGCAAGCGGGCCGCCTCGTCGGTGAGCGTGGTGCCAATCCCCTCGGCTGTCGCCTGGTTCACGAAGTAATCGCGGGCGTCAGCCTCCGCGTCGGCGTCCCAGGTGAGCACCTTGATGCCGCGCTCTCGTGCCTTGCGAAGCACGTTCGAGATGCCGCCCCTGTTCTCGACCGCGACGGCAATCACGTCGACCCCTCGCGTGATCCAGTTTTCGACCATCTCGTTCTGCCTGGCGGCATCGAGGCCGGTCGGTCCGTCCCAGATCAGATCGACCCCGAGCTCCCTCGCGGCTTCTTCTGCGCCGGCGCGGCAGCTGACGAAGTACGGATCGCCTTTCGCCTTCGGCATCATCGCGACGAGCGGCCGTCTGACGGCGGCCGGTTGCGGGCCTGCAGTCGGGGCGCTCGCCGCGCCTGCGCCCGTCACCGAACGCACCAGCCACACGTTGGTCGCCGCGACCAGCAACGCCCCGAGCAAGATCGCCGCGCACAGCACGGCCACCTGAGTGTTCTTCACCTCAATCTCTCCTTCGACCGATGTGGAAGCGGCCGGTCCGCCGCGCCGCATCCGATCGAGCGCAATGGTGCCGACGAGCAGCACACCGGTCAGCACCCCCGTGAGCTCCGCTGGAAGTGCCGCCAGCGCGAGGCCGTTCTTCAGCACTGCCAGCGCGCACAGCCCGATTAGCGTACCGCCGATCGTCCCTCGTCCGCCGAACACCGAGGTTCCGCCCAGGACCACCGCGGTCACGGCGTCGAGCTCGTAACCGGTGCCCGCGTCGGCGCGCGCCTGCCCGACATGCGCCACGTAGATGATCCCGGCGAGGCTTGCCATCACGCCCGAGAGCACGTAGACGAGCGCGAGCCGTTGCGCCACCGGGACGCCGGCATAGCGCGCGCCGGCGGCGCTGAATCCAATCGCGTACCACGTGCGGCCGATCACCGAAGCGTGCACCAGCACCGCGTAGCCGGCAACCACCGCGACGAGAATCGGCAGTTGCGTCGGAATGCCGCCCGGCAGGTAGCCCTGGCCCAGCGCGAGAAAACCTGGCGGAAATCCGGAATAGTTGACGGCCGCCTGCGTCAGTCCCTCGGCGATCCCCCTGAACAGCGACAGCGTGCCCAGGGTGACGATCAACGGCGGAATCGACAGCCTCGCGATCAACACCGCGTTGAGCGAGCCGCCGGCAACGCCCACCAAGAGAGCGAGCCCCGCGGCGCTCGAGCGTCGAGAGGTGCCAGTCGACCTGCGCGATGCCAAAGATCACGGCCGTCAGTCCCAGGATCGAGCCGACCGACAGGTCGATGCCGCCGGTGATCAGCACCGGCGTAATGCCAATCGCGACGAGCCCGATCTCGACGCTGAACCGCGTCACCTCGAAGAAGTTCGCGACGGTGAGGAAACGAGGCGCAATGACGCCGAAGACGAGAATCCCGACCGCGAGCGCGGCCAGCGGCGCCCACTCGCCGTTTGGAAACCAGCGCCGAACGCGTCCGATCATTTGGCGCGCACCGCTGCGGCCGCGAGGGGGCCCGCCCCTGCGAGGCCCGGTGTGTGCGCCACGCGTCCAGGCCGACCGCGGCAAGAATGATCGCGCCCTGCAGCGCGCGCTCCCAGTACGCCGTCACGCCCATGAAGGTCAGCGCCGGCCCGATGGCGCCGAGCAGCAACACACCCAGCACGGTGCCGCGGATCGTGCCGACGCCACCCGTCACCGCGGCCCCGCCGACGACGACGGCAGCGACGACTTTCATTTCGAGTCCGAGACCGGTATTGCTCGGGACCTGACTGAAGCGCGCCGCGTTGACCACCGCCGCTGTTGCCGTCAGCGCTCCAGCCAGGGCGAACGTCGCCACCTTGACGCGCTCCACGCGAATCCCCGCCAGGCGCGCGGCGCCCGCATTCGAGCCAACCGCGTACAGCCAGCGCCCACCCGCGGTACCGCGCAAGACCCACGCCGTGACCGCGCACAGGCCGAGCGCCAGCGCGCCCGCCACCAGCGGATAGGACTCCTGGTTCAATCCGAACCACTGAAACGCGCGCGGG
Source organism: uncultured cyanobacterium (assembly GCA_963833135.1). GTDB lineage: Bacteria > Acidobacteriota > Vicinamibacteria > Vicinamibacterales > UBA2999 > 12-FULL-67-14b. The sequence goes on from CAWHWW010000001.1 coordinate 175,630, forward strand.
AGATCGGTCACCCAGGCGCCGCCGGTCGCCCACCGCAATCCGTCGCGCAACGCCACCAGCATTGCCAGCGTCACGACGATGGATGGAATCCGGCCATAGGCGACGGCCAGTCCGGCAAGGCTGCCGAGTGTGATGCCGGCGGACACGGCGGCCAGAAACGCCAGCGCCACCGATCCCGTCTCTTTCGCCACCATGCCCGCAACGACGGAGCAGATCGCGAACATCGACCCGCAGGAAATATCAATCTCGCCGGTCAGGATGACGAGCATCGAGCCGATCGCGACGATCAGCACAGGCAGGTTTGACAGCAGCAGGTCGCGCAGATTACCCGGGGCGAAGTACGCCGGCGCCACCATCGCCATCACGATCGCGAGCGCGCCGAGCGACGCCGCGACTGCCGTCTCGCGCGCGGTCACGCGGGCCTCTGCTGATCGCCGCCAAGCGCGAGCGCGAGCACCGCCTGACGCGATGCCGCCTCCCGCGCCAGTGTCCCGACAATCGTCCCGGCGCGCATCACGGCAACGCGATCGCTGAGCGCGAGCAGTTCGGGAAGGTCGGACGAGATCAGCAGGACGGCAAGCCCCTGTTCCGCGAGCTGGCGGACAATGCGATGGATCTCGCCCTTGGCCCGGACATCCACGCCCTGCGTCGGCTCGTCGAGAATCAGCACCAACGGCGACGTCGCCAGCCAGCGCGCGATCGCCACCTTCTGCTGGTTGCCGCCGGAGAGCGTCGCGGCCTCCGCCAACGGCGACGTCGGCGTGATGCGCAACGCCGCGATGTCGCGCGCCGCCGCGGCGCGTTCAGCCCCGAAATCGATCAGGCCGCGTCGCGCGACGCCAGCGAGGCTGGCCATGGAACGGTTGGCGGCCACCGACATTTCCAGCACCACGCCGTGCCGGCGACGGTCCTCCGGTACGTAGGCAATGCCGGCGGCGATCGCCTGAGCGGGGTCACGCACGGCCACCGCCCGGCCCGCGACGCGGATCTCCCCCGCATCGGCGGGCGTGATGCCGAAAATCGTCTCCGCCAGTTGTGTGCGGCCGGAGCCGACCAGGCCGGCCAGGCCGAGAATCTCGCCGCGGCGCACCGCCAGCGACACGTCCGCGATTCCCGCGCGACGATTCGACAGGGCCAGGATCTCCAGGGCGACGTCCTGCTCGCGCCGCGCCTCCGGCGCGGGAGGATCGTGCAGCTCATCGCCAACCATGCGCGCGATCAGGTCGGCAGCCGACACCGATCGGCCATCCTCGGTACCGACGGTCCGGCCGTCGCGCAGCACCGTAATCCGATCGGCGATCGCCAGCACCTCGTCGAGCCGATGTGAAATGTAGACGATGCCAACACCCTGCGCGCGCAGCCGCCGGACCAGATCGAGCAGCGCATCGACCTCGCGGGTGGTCAGCGACGCGGTCGGCTCGTCGAGGATCAGCACGCGCGCATCGGCGCCGAGCGCCCGCGCAATCTCGACCATCTGCTGCTCGGGCATCGTCAGCGTGTCGACCGTGCGATCGGGATCGAGCGACGCGCCGATCTTCGCCAGCAGATGACGGGCGCGATCGCGGCGCGCCGGCCAGTCGATTCGCCGCCACGGGGCCGCCGCCTCGCTGCCGATCGCGAGGTTCTCGGTCACGGTCAGGTGAGGAAAGAGCGCCGGCTGCTGATAGACCGCGGCGATGCCGAGGGCGTGCGCGGCCGCGGGATCGAGCCGCGAGAGCGCGCGCCCGCCGATCGTGATGGTGCCGCGATCGGGCGCTTCGGCGCCGGTCATGATCTTGATCAGCGTCGACTTGCCGGCGCCGTTCTCGCCAACCAGCGCGTGGACTTCGCCCGCGCGAACATCGAGCGAGACGCCATCAAGCGCGCGGGCGCCGGCGAACGACTTGGCGATGGACTGAGCGGAGAGCAGGACGGCGTCCACGGGCGCCCCGATGATCGCGGCTGGTGTGGACACCGTCAAGGGGCAGAAAGCGGCGGCATGCCGGGGCGCGAACTCCGGCATGCCGCCTGAGTCGGGCAGGTAGAGGAAGTACCTGCTCGCGACGCCTCTTACCAGTTGAACCGGAGGCTCAACTGCACGTTGCGGCCGTCATCCGCGGTCGTGATGGTGCCGGCGGTCGCGTTCGAGATGTTCGACGCCGGGTTGCCGAAATTCACCCTGTTCAGGAGGTTGAACGATCTCGGCGCGGAAGTCGAGGCGCCGGCTGCCGCCCAACGGGATCCGTTTGGTCACCGAGAGATCGACGCGCCTGAAGTCAGGTCCGACGAGCGTGTTTCGGCCCGCCGTGCCCTGGAAGCCGGCTGCCGGCACGGTATACGCGGTTGGGTCGAACCACTTGGCAATGGTCGGGTTATCGATTCTGCCCCTGTCGTCTTCCCGTCCCGGCCCGGTGCGAAGTTGGCGCGGCTCGGGACGAAGCTACCGAGGCTCTGCAACGCACTCACCGAGACCGTAAACGGCCGCCCGCTCTGCATGCGGATGTTTCCCGCCACCTGCCAGTTGCCGGCAATGGCATTGACGACCCGGTTGTCGTAATTCGGCAGGTCATAACCGAATGAAACCGTGCCGCGGTGCCGCTGGTCGTTCCGCGAGCGGCCGTAGTCGGCTTCCTGATTCCAGGCAAAGGCCGTGTCGTTGGCTTCAACCTCGCCGGAGCCGTTGTCCCGATTTCGCGAGATCTGATAACTCCCAATGAAGAACAGCCCGTGCGAGAAGCGCTTGTCCAGGCGGAAGGATACGCCTTCGAAATCAGCATGCCCTTGATCGCTCGACGTCAGAATCGCGGGGGCGAATTCCGGGTATGGGACGCGCGCCGCTACCGGCGTCGTGCCTTCGCGCGGCTGGTTGATGTTGTAGCGCTTGTGCTCGTTACGCGTCCGGCTGCCGGTGTACGCGACCTCGAAGACGAAGTCTTGGGACAACGTGCGCTGGAGGTTGACATTCCATTGCTGGGTAAAGGCGGTCTCGATGTTCGGATCGATGGCGAACGGCGCCGGGAAGCTGGTCGTCGACACCGTGCTGATATCGGGGAACATGTCCGCCGTATTCACCAGTGCCGTGCCCGCCGGCGACAGATCGTACCGTCCGGCAAATGGCGGCACAAGACGCATGAACTGCAACTCGTTGAGGTTCAAGTTGTCGTAATACAGACCGTAGCCTGCGCGGACGACGGTTTTGTCACCAAGGCTGTAGACCACGCCGATGCGCGGACCAAAATTGTTGAAGTCTTTCTTGGTGATTCCCGCAGGATAAAACCCGTCCTGCGTGTTGACGAGCGGCAGAAGCGCCGGCGGCATATTCGCCGGCACTTTGTGGAAGGCTATCTTGCCTGAGGCCGGGTCGAAGGTCGCCTCGATATCGTTCTCTTCGTGCCATGGCGCGATGTATTCCCAGCGCAGGCCAGCCTGAATGGTCAGGTTCTGGTTGACCGTCCACACATCGTCGATAAACGGCGAGAGGGTCGGCGAGTGATAGGTCGAGTCGGCCGTTCCAAATTGGCCCTGGCACGATGAGCAATAGCCGAGGATGAAATCTGCGAAGGCATTGGTCAGGTTATTCGCAGTGCCGGTCGCGCGGCCGTTGAAGGTAAAGGCGCCGTTCTGGCTTACCGGCGTCGACTGATAGAACTTGCGCCACTGCCCCTGGATCCCGAAGCGGAGGTTGTGCGATCCCATCACCTTGCTGGTGGCGTTCGAGAAACTGAAGACGTTCTCCTGCGCCCCCTGGAAGACGCCGGTCCCTGGAGGGCCGGAGACACCAGGAATCGCTGCGCCCGGATATCCGCGATATTCCTCTTGCACGGCGCCCTGAATGTTCTTCAAGCCTGCCTGCTGCGCGTAGTTCTCGGCGGTGTAATCCTCCTGGCCCGGAAGATAGTTGTACTGGTTGTGAAATGCCGTGTTGTAGCCAAATCGGGTTTCGTTGACGACATTCTGCGAGATGACCCAGGTATGCCCACCCGCCAGGTTCTTTCCCGTCTGCGGACGCGCGCCGAACGTAAAGGCGGCCGGTAGAACCTGTTGGCTATCGTACGCAATGAAACGCAGGAACGCGGTCTGGTTCGCGGTCAGGCTCGCGTCCATCCGCAGCGTCATCGTGTCGGTGTTGTCGGTGTAGTCGCGGATCTCCCGGAAGTTGTTGGTCGCGCCCGGCAGGTTCGCGATCGGCGTGTTCTGGATCTGCGATCTGGCAAACTGCGAGAAGCGCGCCTGGGGAATAATGTTGCCCGGAAACGGCTGCCCGGTCAGCGGATCGCGAACGACCGTCGTCGAACCGGAGAAGTCGCCCTGCAGCCAGCGCTGGTCGGTGATCGCGGTCGCGATCTGCACTTCGCCGTTGGTCTCGCGCGTACCCTCGTAGCCGCCGAAGAAGAACAGCTTGTTGCGCATCACCGGTCCGCCGGTGGCGGCACCGAACTGGTTGCGCTCGTGGACGGGCTTGGTTGGTGCGAAATAGTTCTTCGAGTCGAGCGCATCATTGCGGAAGTACTCGGAGACGGTGCCCCTGAACGCGTTGGTTCCCGACTTGGTGACCATCGAGACCACCGCCGAACCTTGCCCGTACTCGGTCGAGAACGAGTTGCGAAGCACGTTGACTTCCTGCACCGTGTCGATCGGCGGATTCAACGACATGTTGTTGAATCGGAGCGAACGAACGTAGACGCCGTCGATGGCGTAGTTGGTCGAGCTGTCGCGCCCGCCCTCGACCGTGATGAACTGATCGCGTCGGCCGTACTGCGTGGCCTGCTGAAAGCTGCGGCCGGTGACCCCCGGCGCGGTCGTGGCGATGTTCAGCAACGTTCGCCCTGTGATCGGCAGGTCCTCGAGCATCTTTTCATTGATGACGGCGCCCACAGCCGCGCTCGACGTCTGCAACAGCGGCGCTGAGGCCGTCACCGTCAACGACTCCTGGACCGTGCCGACCGAGAGGCTCAGCGTCGGCCTGATGGTTTCGCCCGTCCGCAGCACGACGGCCTTGAGCTCCGTGTTGTTGAAGCCGGGGAGCTCGACTTTTATGTCATAGGTAGCCGGCCGCAGACCCGGCATGGAGAAGCGGCCTTCGCTGTCCGTGACGACCACGCGCTGCAAACCCGTTCCCGCTTGCGTCACCGTGATGGTGGCGCCGGGGAGAGGGGCCTGCGTGGCGTCAGTCACGACGCCCACAATCGACGACGAGGCCGATTCCTGGGCACGCGCACCGGCAGCGACGCCGACCAGCACGACAAGAGTGAGAGTGACGAGCCTACGCACCATTCGATTCCTCCAGGGACAAGACAAACGGAGCCCTCGACACGAGCGTCAGCGGTTTTAGGCTGACGTCACTCAAGGGTCAAAACGTTTCCTGCTGCGAAAGGATATTTGGCAGAGCGAAACGGACGCACCATCCGCATCTATCAGATAAGTCTTTTAGATGCAGCCGCTTATGGCTTTGCGGGTCAGGCGTATGAGGAAGGACCTGTGGTCTTGCGCCCCGCGCGCTCTTTCGTAATGCGGTTGATGTAACCGGTTTCACGAAGCGCTTGCTGGGGTTCGAGCGGCAGGCCCCGACTCTCCCGCCACACGCCCACCGCATCGCGGACGTCGGCGCCGCATCTTACGTCCGTCACCCCGGTGATGCGGTCTCATCGACGGTTCCTTCTTGGTTCAATCGTTTCGCAAAGCGCAACGAGGGCGCGCAGTGGAATGCTCTCGCATCCGGCACCAACACTCTGTGTATGATGCGCTGGCATGGCAATGCACTGGAGACATTCGATGCTGTTGCGGTCGCTCTTCGTCTTCGTCGCCAGCAGCGGCGCAGTTCTGATCGCCGTGGTTGCGAAGCCGTCGCCGCCGCTGTTGGCCGCGCAAAGCGTGCTTCCTGAAGGCCCGGGTCGCGACGTCACGCTGAAGATATGCGGGAAGTGCCATGGCGCGGAAACGGTGGCATCGGTGAGGCACACACCCGACGGTTGGCGCGAGGTCATCACGAGGATGGTGGCCGCGGGAGCGCAGGGCTCCCAACAAGAGCTCGACACCGTGGCTCAATATCTGGCCACGCATTTCGCGGCCGAAGTCCAGAAGCCGCTCGACCTCAATACGGCGCCCGCCGTCGAGCTCGAGAGCGTGGCGGGACTGCTGCGCAAGGAAGCTGCCGCCTTGATCGCACATCGCGAGAAGAACGGCCCGTGCAAGAAGCTCGAGGACCTCAAGAACGTCGCAGGACTCGACTACAAGAAGATCGAAGCGCGGAAGACGCGGCTCACCTGCTCCTAGCTGCACGCGTCAGGATGTGTGGTCGAAGTGTTTTGCGCTGCGCAACAACCATACGAGGACCTATCGAATGCTCAAACGACGATTGTTCATGGCGGCGGCGGTGCTTCTCTCAGGAGTCGGTGCGGTGGCGGCCACCGACGTCCTCATGGAGGGCGTCGACACTGCTCGAACGGGCTGGGTGAGAGACGAGAAGGTTTTCACACTCGCGAACGTGGCCTCGACAAAGCTCATCTGGAAAGTTCAACTCAACAGTTCACATCGCTCGATGCACAATCTGTTTCCGCCGCTGGTCGCGCAGAACGTGCAGACGCCGCAGGGAGCGCTCGAAGTCGGCCTGGTGGCGGGAGTCACCGACGACCTCTTCGCCGTCAACCTCGAGAACGGTCAAGTCCTCTGGCGGCGCAGGTTCGAGAACCGCCTCGCGAACCAGGCACTCGTCGACAACGTGCTCTGTCCCGGCGGTCAGACCGCGGTTCCGGCGCTCGTGCAAGCGTCGCCTGGCAAGTACACGGTGTACGCCGTCTCCTGGGACGGCAAGCTGCACCAGATCAATCTGGGCGACGGTGAGAACGTTGCACCACCCGAGAAGTTCATTCCCGGCAACGGCAAGCCGTACGCGCTCAACTACAAGGACGGCGTCGTTTACACCGCAACCGCACAGGGTTGCGGCGGGCTGACGAACGCTTTTCATTCCTTCGATCTCGCGTCACGCCGCGTCAGCTCTTTTGTTCCGGCAGGCGGCGGATTATGGGGCCGGCGCGGTGCGGCGATCGACAACGAGGGCCGCGTATTCCTCGGCACCGGCGACGCGCTGTTTGACCCTGAGAACCGCCGATTGGGTAACGGGATTGTCGCGGTGAAGCTCGACGCGAACAAGCGATTGCAGTTGGTCGACTACTTCGGCGCGCCAAACGCGAACTGGCTGTTTCGCCGGGACCTCGATGTCAATACCACACCCGTCGCGATCGACTACCGCGGCAGGAAGTTCCTGATCGGCACGAGCAAGGAGTGTCGTCTATGGCTTCTGGATCGTGACAGCCTCGGCGGCGAGGACCACCGCACGACACTCCAGACCACGCCGCTCATTTGCGCCGATTCACAAGCGTTCGACAACGTCGGGGTCTGGGGTGCGCTTGGCGCCTGGCAGGATCCGCAGGGGACCCAGTGGGTACTGGTGCCGTTCTGGGGTCCAGTGAGCACCAAGTTCAAGGCGCCAGTTGAACACAGCCGGCCCAAAGGCGGCGGCGTCGCGGCGTTCAAACTCGAAGAGGTCGGCGGCAAATGGCAGCTCACGCCGGCGTGGCTGTCGCGTGACATGGATCTTGGTGAGGAAGCCGTCATCGCGAACGGGATCGTGTTCGCGTACGCGAGTGGTGTTGACGGCACACAAGTCGTACAGGATGCCGCGTGGAATGAGCCCGGCGGACCCAGGTATGGCGGCGCGCTGTCGAGCGGTGCGGCACGGCGTGTTCCCAATGCACGCAGGGCCATGATCCACGCGTTGGACGGTCAGACCGGCAAAGAGCTCTGGAACAGCGGCGATGCCATCACGTCGTGGAACCACTTCAGTGGCATCACGGTGGCCAACGGCCGCGTCTATATCGGCACATGGGACGGGACGCTCCACGCGTTTGGTGTGAGGTAGGCGATGATGAACCGCGTTCACAAAGTTGTCACTCTTCTGGCCGCCGTGCTGTTCACCGGCGCCGTCGCGATCGCGCAAGTCGGCCGAGGCTGGTCCGACTGGCCCACACCATACGCCGACGCACAACGCACGTCGTGGCTGCGGACGGATCCGAAGATCTCCGTCGAGGCACTCTCGAAGTCCGGCTTCGAGCTGCAATGGACGTCGAAGCTCGACGAACTGGGCCGCAAGTCCCAGAGTCTCACGCAAGGCGTCACCGCCAGCGGCGTCACGCTCTTTGTGCCGGTCTCTCTCTTATCCGGCGCGAACAGTCTCTACATGCTCGACAACGATACCGGCCACATCATCTGGTCCCGCGCGTTCGAGCAAACGCTGCCGCCGACAACGGGCTCGTGCGGTGGCATGGCCGCAGCGCCGACGCGCATCGTGAGCGGGATCGCGGAGCCGACATCGCCGCCAGTTGCACCGGCGCCCCAGCCGGCAGGCCCCAATCAGCAGGGCTACCGCAGCTTGCTCGGCGAGCCTGGCGAAGGGAGCCCGATCGAGGTTCGCCGCCGGACGTGGAGGTCCCGCCGGGGTCCTCCGGGCGCTGCGGCTCGTCCAGGCGCCGGACCCGCCCCAGGCGGCCCACCGGCTCGCCCCCCGGCTCCACCGATTCCCGGCGCGCCGAATGCCAATAGCGGCGGCCTCGGACGCGCGATGGTCAGTTACCTGGTGACCGGTGATGGTCAACTGCACGTCGTCGGTCTGCAGTCCGGCAAAGACCTGCAAAAGCCCGCGCCGTTTCTGCCGCCCAACTCGCGGTGGTCGGCACCCGCTTGCGGTCGGCACCATGATGTATGCCGCAACATCCGGAGACTGCGCCGGCGCTCCGAACGCTGTCTACGCAATTGACCTCGACGCGCCAGACAAGCCGGTGGTGTCCTACCACACGAGCGGTGGCAGCATCGTTGGCGCCGTCGCGTTCTCTTCAGATGGCAAGACGTTGCTGGCGGCGATCGGTCCAGGCAGCGCGAAGGGAGACGGCAAAGCGAACGCGATCGTCGCTCTCGACCCAATCACGCTGCGACTCAAGGATTGGTTTACGCAACCAACCGCCGAATTCGTGACTGGTCCAACTGTCTTCCGTCACGGAACCAAAGATGTCGTTGCTGCGGCGACGAAGGATGGGCGGGTGATTCTGCTCGATGCCGCGTCGCTCGGCGGAACCAGACATGACACGCCGCTGCTGACTTCTCCGGCTCTCTTTGAGAGCGGCGGATCGATCTCGGCGAAGGCCCTCGCAACCTGGGCGCGTCCCGTCGGCGCAACCGCGACAGGAGCGCGCACTGAAGCACGGTCGCTTTTGGTTCCGATCTCAGGCAGGCCGTCAGGCGCTCGCTCGACCAACGGGCCCATCCGCAGTGGCGCAGTCGTCGCTCTTCGCGTCGCGGAGACCAACGGCAAGCTGTCGCTGGAACCGGACTGGACGTCCAACGATTTGCTCGAGCCGGCGACACCGATCATTGTCAACGGAGTCGTGTTCGCGTTGTCCACCGGACAGGCGCCGGCAGCCGGCCGGAACTCATCGGCGGCTGTGCTCTACGCTTATGACGGCACGTCAGGCAAGGCACTGTGGAACAGCGCTTCGTCAATGACTGCTCCGGCGACCAGCGGCAGCTACTGGAGCGGCTTGAGCCAGGTATACGTGGGAACTGACGACGGCACAGTTCACACGTTCGGGTTTCTCGACGAGCGGCGCTAGGTGCTTAGAGTTTCTTTAACCAGACGTTGCGGATCTCGAGCTTCATCGGGTCGCCCACGTGCATCTGGAAGCCGATCAATCCCTTCAACGCTCGCCCTTTTGTGTCGTCGTCAACGACAACGCTCGTCACGGTGCCATTGAAGATCTGGATGATGGTGTTGCCGCGCGCAATCAGATGGACCTGGTTCCAGTCGTTCTGCTTGATGATCGCCTTCAGCTCGTCAGGACTCTGTTGCAGGTTGCCGATGACGCGTGGCTTTGCGCCCTCGCCGTCGGGAACATAAACGGCCTGCCCGCGCATCGCCAGGAATCCTCGCGCGCGCTCCTCGTAGATCTGGCCGGTGAAGGTGTTGGCGAAATCGATGTCGGCCTGATAGCCCTTCATCACCCACTTGCCCTGCACGGTCTGATTGCCCACCTGCGTGCCCTGCGGGAGTTGTACGCTCCGGATCTGAATGCCGCTATTTGTCGCGCTGAGGCGGAACTGCACCTTCAGTTCAAAGTCGGCCGGCTCGCCGCCGCGCCAGATGAGAAAGGTGTTCTCCTTCACGGCGTTCTCAGGCGTGCTCTGACCGACGATGGCGCCATCGGCAACTTTCCAGAAGGCGGGATCTCCGTCCCAACCGGTCAGCGTCTTGCCATCGAAGATGGGTTGAAAGCCTGACGCGTCGTCCATCACGAGCGGCTCGGCCCCGCGCGGCCCTCCGCCCGGACCGCGGCCCGGCGCGCGCGGCTGGGCTGCTGCGCTGCCAGCGGAACGACGGCGATCAACACGAGTGCGATTGCGATTCGGCTCCTGATCATAGGCGAAGGCAAGATAGTAATTGGCGTTACGCACGGCAAGTCCAAAATGATCACCAGCTCCGTATTGCGATGCAAAACGCTGCGCGTTGCGGGCCATCCACGCCTGAAATCGAAGGCGCAGACGATAGGCTATCTGCGCCATGCCAAGACTGTTTCACGGACGACAAGCGGTCTCGATCGAAAACGAGGCGCTACGCGTGACCGTCCTCAAGGAAGGCGGCCACATCGCCGAAGTCCTGCACAAGAAGAGCGGCATCAGTCCCTTGTGGGTCCCCCACTGGCCTTCGATCGAGCCGTCGCAATTCGATCCAGTCACGCATCCTCAGTTTGGCGGCGGTGCCGACGGCCGATTGCTCGCCGGCATCATGGGCCACAACCTGTGCCTTGATATTTTCGGCGGTCCTTCAGATGAAGAGGCTGCTGCTGGTCTGACGGCGCACGGCGAAGCCTCTGTAGTCGAGTATGCGATCGACACGCGTCCAGGTGAACTCGTCATGGAGGCCACCCTACCGATGGCCGCACTCGACGTGCGTCGCACGCTGGAGCTCCATGGCGACGTCGTTCACATCCAGGAGCGCGTGCGCAATCTCACGGCTTGCGATCGGCCGATCGGCTGGACTCAGCATGTGACGCTGGCGCCGCCGTTTCTTCGGCACGGCGAAACGGAGTTTCACACCAGTGCGACTCGGTCGAAGGTTTTCGAATCGGAATTTGGACCGGCCGACTACCTTTCAGCGGGAGCGATCTTCGATTGGCCTGATGCTCCAGCCATCGACGGGTCGGTCGCTGACCTCCGCGTGTACTCGAGGCGGTCCTCATCGAGCGCCTACACTGCGCACCTCAATGATCCGTCACGCCCGAACGCGTTCTTTGTCGCATTCACTCGGGAGTTCGAGCTGGCGTTCGGCTACCAGTGGAAGGCGTCCGACTTTCCGTGGTTGGGCATCTGGGAGGAAAACAGAAGCCGCGAGCAATCACCATGGAATGGACAATCCGTCACACGCGGAATGGAATTCGGCGTGTCGCCGTTTCCAGAGACACGGCGCCAGATGATCGAGCGAGGTTCGATGTTCGGAGTCCCGACCTACCGATGGATTCCCGCTCACGCCACCATCGCGGCCGAGTACCAAGTCGCCGCGCGTGAGGCCACATCAATTCCTGATCCGGCCGATCTATTCCGGTGGTGACTGCCGCCGCATCTCCAAGGAGTCGACATGTTTCGTAATGTTGTGGGCGCTTCGTGGCTACGAACCATCACCGGCGGCGTTGTGGGTTTCGCCGCCGCACTGACCTTGCAGTACGGCCTTGCCGCGATGACGGCGGAGCGATCGCCAGCCCAGAATGCCGGCGCCCAGACACCGCCCGCGGCGCCACAGCCAGGGCGTCTGCAGTTTACCGAGCCAAGCCCGCTCGACTTCAACGATCGCGAAGGCTACGTTTCGATCTTTGACGGCCGCACGCTCGACGGCTGGGACGGCAATCCGAAATTCTGGCGCGTCGAGAACGGCGCCATCGTCGGCGAGTCGACTCCGGAGCGGCCGAGCGGCAACAGTTACATTGCCTATCGCCGGATGGAGGCGAAGGACTTCACGCTGAAGTTCGAGGTCAAGGTCGAAGGCGACGGCGGCACCGGACTTCAGTACCGCAGCCGGACCGGCCTGCCGTGGCTGGCCAACATTAACCCCGCCGTGGCCGCGTTCAACGGCCCGGTCAATTTGACCTGGATGATGACGGGGCCGCAGGCCGACTTCTGGCCGAGCCGTGTTTACACCGGGCAGTTCTACTCGGAGAACACGCCGATGCGAATCCTGGCCTGGCGTGGACAGGTGGTCGAAGGATTCGGTGAGCGAAGCAAGCGGTTGATGGGCACGATCGGCGACCGCCAGGCGCTCGGCGACGTCGTGAAACACAACGACTGGAATCAGTACACGGTGATCGCGCGCGGCGGTACGTTCCTGCACATCGTCAACGGGCAGTTGCTGGCGGTGATGATCGACGATGACCCGGCCTCGTCGAACAACTGGTCGGGCCAGTTCGGGATTGAGATCGAGGCAACGACCAAGGTGTCGGTGCGCAATCTGTGGGTGAAGAAGCTCCGCTGACGCACAGCGCAACAGCTCGGCTGATGTGGAGCTCGGCGCATATCGCACAGTGCAACAGTCAGCCGGGGGCCGAGCCCAAGTCCGCCCGGTTCTCCTGAGGGAAGAAGGCCTCGCGCATTTCTCACAGTAAAACGTCTGGGTCCGAAATCATACCCGCTTGAAGCGCCCCAATCGACGCGCTATCGTCGCCGGTCTTGGCAGAAGCGCGGCCTTTCGCGCGCGGTTCCGCCCATACTCAGCAAATGGTGACTCGAACCCAGGTACAGGAAGCACTCGATTCGGCCGGCGGCATTCTCCGGCTGGAGCCATGCTGGGTACCACGCACCTTCATGCAGCCCGGGCGTCGGCTGAGGCTGCATCCCGACGACCTTTACGCGCTCGGCGCCCACCGCGGCGGCATCAATGAGCGCTGGTTTTCGTCGACCACCAACGCCGACAACGGCCCCGGCACGCCGGCCGATGAAGGCCTGAGCTACGCGCGGCTCGAATCCGGAAAGCGGTTTCAGCTCAAGGAAGCCGTCGAGCAGGCGGGCGATGCGCTGATCGGCGGCGACGTGATGTCGAGGGAGGGTGGCTGGAACATCCTCTGCAAATTCTTCGACAACATGGGACCAATCCCGCACCACATGCACCAGGGCGATGCGCATGCGAAGCTGGTCGGTCGCAAGGGGAAGCCTGAGGCGTACTACTTCCCGCCACAGTACAACCAGCTCGACAACAACTTTCCGTATACCTTCATGGGCCTCGAACCCGGCACGACGAAAGACGACGTCCGCCGCTGTCTCGAGAACTGGAGCCGCGGCGACAACGGCATTCTCAATTTGTCAAAGGCTTACCGGCTCCAGGTTGGAACGGGCTGGCAGATCGATCCGGGAATCCTGCACGCGCCCGGTTCGCTCGTGACCTACGAGCCGCAGGTCAACAGCGATGTGTTCGGCATGTTTCAATCGCTGGTCGAGGGCCGCGTCGTTCCGTGGGATCTCCTCGTGAAGGACGTGCCGCCGGACAAGCATCGCGATCTCGACTTCATCATCGCCATGCTCGACTGGGACGCCAACGTGAACCCGGAATTCGGCAAGAGCAACCGCGTCTTCCCGCGGCCGGTGCGTGCGTTCCAGGAAAGCGAAGCGGATGGTTACCGCGAGCAGTGGATCTGCTACGGCACCGGCTGGTATTCCGCCAAGGAGCTCACGGTGCTTCCAAAACGGAATGTGACGATAAAAGACGCCGCCGCTTATGGTCTGATCGTGGTGCAGGGCGAAGGAACGATCGGGGGCCATCGCGTCGGCGCGCCGACGATGATCCGCTTCGGCGAGATGACCGAGGACGAGCTGTTCGTCTCCGCCGCTACCGCGAACGCCGGTGTCCGTATCGAGAACGGCAGCGCCAGCGATCCGCTCGTCATCCTCAAACATTTCGGTCCCGGTAACGCCGACAACGAGCCGTTGCGCACGCTGCGCTCGAATTGATCCGCCGGGAGGGACGACATCATGGCAGCAGCCGCTCAGCATTCACGCCCCGCTCTTCACAACGCGATGTGGCCCGGCCTGGTTGGCAAGGGAAGCCCCGGTGCGGAGCCGTCGATCGATCTGGACACGATGCTCGATCTGACGTCAGCCGCCAATGTCGACGGCACGAAGTTCGACGGTGTCGATTTGTTTCTGTTCGAACCACACACCAGCATCGACGCCACGGATGACGAGCTGAAGGTCTTGCGCGACAAGGTCGCGTCGCGCGGATTCGTGGTCGGCTCCCTCGTCGCTCCCGTCTGGCCGCCAACGGGCGGCGGTGCGGCGATGGGGACTGACGAGGATCGAAAGAATTTCCTTACGCAAGTGCGGAAAGCGTGCGTGATCGGCCGGAAGCTCAGGGATCTCGGCGTGCGCAAGTACGGCGTCGTCCGCATCGATTCAGCGTCGAGCCCGTCGGACTGGTCGACGGACCCGGAGGCGAACACCAAACGGATCGCGGAGACCTTCGCTCAGGCGTGCGACATTGCCGAGAGCCATGGCGAGCGCCTGGCCGCGGAAGGTGAGATTTGCTGGGGCGGAATGCATAGCTGGAAGAGGATGGTCCAGCTGTTAGAGATGGTGGATCGTCCGAAGACACTCGGCTACCAGGCCGACATGGCGCACAACCTGCTCTTTACCATGGGCTACAACGCGCCCGAGGATCGCATCCTGCCGGACGGTTTCGATTGGACGAACCGCGACCAGATCGACGCCGCCTATCGCCAGGTTGCCAAGGCGTTGCGCCCCTGGACGATCGACTTCCACGTGGCGCAGAACGACGCGACGGTGAAGGGCTCGGGCTCGCACGACAAGACGGGCCGTCACTGTCTTCCCAATGATCCTGGCGGCAAGCTGGATGTCGTGCGCTACGCCGGTTTCTGGTTGAGGGACGACGCGGGTCACCCGACGCGCGCGGTGCAGCACATCTGCTGGGACGGCTGCATGTTCGCCAACGACACGATGATGAAGCCCGAGACCTGGAACCTCGTGCTGCAGCAGATGATCGATGTGCGCAGCGCGCACGGGTGGGACGCGCCGGTCGCGGTCGCGATCTAGGAAGGTGCGATGGCGAAGAAACAACTCAATATCGGCCTCGTCGGCTACGGCTTCATGGGCCGCACTCATTCGAATGCATTCTTGCAGGCGCCGCGTTATTTCGATCTGCCGTTCGAACCGGTGCTGAAGGCGGTCTCGGCCCGCAACAAAGAGCGCGTCGACGCCTTTGCCGCGAACTGGGGCTACCAGTCAGTCGAGACCGACTGGCGGAAGCTGATCGAACGGAAAGACATCGATCTGATCGATATCGCGAGCCCGAACGACACGCACGCCGAGATCGCCATTCAAGCGGCACGGGCCGGTAAGATGGTGATGTGCGAGAAGCCGCTGGCCCGCACCGCTGCCGAGGCTGAGGGGATGGTCGACGCGGTCGAGAGGGCCGGGGTACCTAACGCCGTCTGGTACAACTACCGGCGCGTACCTGCGGTGGTCCTGCTGCGCCAGCTCATCGACGAGGGGAAGCTCGGGCGGATCTTCCACTATCGCGCAAAGTTCCTCCAGGACTGGACCATCTCCCAGGAGCTGCCGCAAGGCGGCGAAGGCCTCTGGCGGCTTGATGTGGCGGTGGCCGGCAGCGGTGTCACGGGCGACCTGCTTGCGCACTGCATCGACACGGCGATGTGGCTGAACGGACCAATCGACGACGTCACGGCCATGACGGAGACGTTCATCAAGTCGCGGAAGCACAACCTGACAGGCAAGGTGCAACCGGTCGGCATCGACGATGCCTGCGCGTTCCTGTCGCGCTTCAGCAACGGCTCGCTCGCGACGTTCGAGTCGACGCGGTACGCGCGTGGCCACAAGGCGTTGTACACCCTCGAAATCAACGGCGAGCACGCATCGGCAGCGTGGGATTTGCACGATTTGCACCGGCTGCAGTGGTTCGATCACCGCGACGAGGGCCAGACCCGCGGCTGGCGCAATATCCACATCACGGACAGTGATCATCCCTACATGAAGCACTGGTGGGTGCCCGGCCTGCAGATCGGTTACGAACACACCTTCATCCATCAGTTCGCCGACTTCTGCGGCGCGGCTGCGGAAGGGCGAAGCGCGGCGCCGACGTTCCGCGATGGGCTGGCGACCGATTACGTGACCGACGCGGTCCTGAAGTCGGCGCGGAGCGGTCGCTGGGAGAAGGTCGTCGTCAACCGACAGGTTCCTGCGGTGTAGATCGGCCCTAGTGACGACTGAGTATCTGGCATTCGATCTCGGCGCTGAAAGCGGGCGCGCCATGCGCGCTTCACTGCGTACCGGAGTGCTCACGCTCAGCGAAGTCTGCCGCTTTCCGAACGGCCCCGTTCGCGACAACGGTTCACTTCGGTGGGATATCCATCGCCTGTGGCACGAGATGCAGGCGGCGCTCGAGCAGGTCAGTGACCACCGATTCGAAAGCATCGGCGCTGACGCGTGGGGATGTGATTACGGCTTGCTGCGCCAGGACGGAAGTCTCGTTGAACAGCCGTACACATACCGGGATGCGCGCACCGACGGCGTGATGAGCAGCGTATTCGCCCGGGTGCCTCGCGAGCGAATTTACGCTGTCACGGGCATCCAGTTTCTCTGGTTCAATACGCTGTTTCAGCTGTATGCAGCATCGCAGTCGTCACCCCAGACGATCGCCGCGGCGCACCGTTTAGGGACCATTCCCGATGTCTTGAATCTCTGGCTCTCCGGCAGCCTTCAGGCGGAATACACCAACGCGACGACGACGCAATTGATCGACGCATCGACGCGCACCTGGGCCACCGGCGTCATGGAGGAACTCGGGATTCCAACGAGACTGCTCCCCGGTCTGGTTGAACCCGGCACAGTAATCGGCAAGCTGCTCGTCGATGCCAATGCCGCGCTCGCTGGCACGCCGGTCGTCGCGCCGGCCAGCCACGACACCGGCTCGGCATTTGCCGCCGTCTCAGCCAGCGGCGATACCGCCTTTCTCAGTTCAGGAACGTGGTCCTTGCTCGGAACCGAACTTCCCGCGCCGATCATCACGCCGAGGACGCTCGAACTCGACTTCACGAACGAAGGCGGAGTTTGCGGTACGACCCGCCTGCTGAAAAACATCGGCGGTCTCTGGCTTCTGCAGTCGTGCCGGCGTGGTTGGGCGGCGGCCGGCCGCAACTACGGATACGACGAGCTGGTCACCGCAGCCGGGGACGAGACGGCATTCCATGTGCTGATGGATCCCGATGCCGCGGCGTTCCGCAATCCCGACAACATGGCGAATGCGATCGACGGGTATTGCCGGCAGACGCACCAGCCTACCCTCACCGCGCCGTCCTCATATGCTCGCGCCATCATGGAAAGCCTGGCTTTCAAGTACCGCACCGTGCTCGAGTCGCTCGAAGAGATCACCGGCCAGCGTTTTCGTGAGATCCGTGTTGTCGGGGGTGGCGCCCGCAATCGTCTCTTGAATCAGTTCACGGCCAACGCCACGGGCCGCATCGGTCGTCGCCGGACCGGTCGAAGCAACCGCGCTCGGCAACGTCGCGATGCAGATGCTGGCGACCGGTGCGGTCACTTCCCTGGAAGAAGCCAGAGCCATCATCGATCGATCGTTTCCGGTGGAACGATTCGAACCCGCCGATGTCGACCGGTGGGAACCCCAATATCGCCGATTCCGGGAATTCGAGGAGCTTACTCTTGTCTGAAGCACTATCGGTCCACACCAAGTACTTGCGGAATTTATGGGATGGACGGGAAGCGTCCGGTCTCTCGCCTCTTGAGCAGCTACGTTACCGATCAAACCGGCTGGGCGATGACCTGCGGATTACGAACTTCGGCGGTGGCAATACGAGCTCGAAATTCGATCTGCCGGATCCGCTGACGGGCATGCCGACGCGGGTACTGGCGGTGAAAGGGAGCGGCGGCGATCTGCGGTCAATCACGGCGTCGGGGTTTGCCATCCTTTACATGGACAAACTCGATGCCCTGATCGCCAGGTACCGCGGCGAGGCACATGAGGACGAGATGGTGGGGTTTTATCCCCTGGCGGCGTTCGGCGAGAGCCGGGTGGCGGCCTCGATCGACACGCCCCTGCACGCGTTCCTGCCCTACGACCACGTCGATCACCTGCATCCTGACTGGGCGATCGCCCTCGCTGCGAGCGCCAACGGCAGGGAAAGGATGGCTGAGTTCAACAAGAAGTTTGACCGCAAGATCGCCTGGGTGCCCTGGCAGCGCCCGGGGTTCGAGCTGGCACTGATGCTGCGCCGCGCCGTCGAAGAGAACGCTGGCTGCGACGGCATCATCCTGGGCGGACACGGCCTGTTCACGTGGGGCAACACGCAGGAAGAATGCTATCTGAGCAGCATTCGCACCATCGACCAGATGGGCGAGTTCATCCAGGAGCACGCTCAGACGATCCGGACGACCGCAGTTTGGCGGCACGGTGATGAACTCTTCGGTTGATCGTGACGCGACCGCCGCTGCCATCCTGCCGCACCTTCGCGGCATCGTCTCATCCAATCGCCGCACGATCGCGCACTGGGATAGTTCAGACGATGCGCTGGCCTTTGCAAATTCGAAGTGGGCGGAAGAACTGTGCGGGCTGGGCACGAGCTGTCCCGATCATTTCCTGCGAACACGTATTAGTCCGATGTTCGTCCAGTGGGATCCCGCAACGGATGGACTCCCGGAACTGAAAGAGCGGATTGCCGCACGAGCGTCGCGGTACCGCGAGGATTACGCCGCGTATTACACGTCGTTCGCCGACGCGGCCTCGCCCAAGCTGCGCGATTCGAACCCGTCGGTGATCGTCATTCCCGGGCTTGGACTATTCGGCTTCGCCAAGGACAAGCGCGAGGCGCGGATCACGACCGAGTTCTTCGTCAACGCGATCCACGTGATGGCCGGCGCGAACGCGCTCGAGGGCGATCAGCCGCATGCCGGCCCCTTGCCGCAGGCCCGCGTGCCCGAGCAGACGAAACACTTCGCGAGCTTCCACAACTACGTGGCGCTGCCGCGGCTCGAAGCGTTTCGTATCGAGTATTGGGCGCTCGAAGAGGCGAAGCTTCAACGCATGCCGGCGGAACGTGAATTCAGCCGCAAGATCGCCCTCGTTGTCGGTGGTGGCAGTGGCATCGGGAGGGACGTGGTCCTGCAACTGGCGAGGCGTGGCGCTCACGTCGTCGTGGCGGACTTGAATCAGCAGGCCGCGGAGGACGCGGCGCAGGAAGCCGCGAGGCTGTCGTCAAGTGAGATGGTGCTGGCCATCGCGCTCAACCTGGGCCAGCGCGCCAGCATCCGCGACGCTATCAAGACCGCCGTCCTGAAGTTCGGCGGGCTCGACGTTGTCATCAACACTGCCGCCGTCTATCCGACTCCTGGCGCCGATACGCCGACCGAGGAGGTGTGGAGCCAGGCGATGGCGATCAACGTCAGCAGCAACCATGTGCTCACAGAGGAAGCAAATCTGATCCTGAAAGCGCAGGGTCTGCCGGCCAGCGTGGTGCTGACCAGCTCTGCGAATGCCGTCGTGCCGAAGCATGGAAGCGAGCCGTACGATGTCAGCAAGGCGGCCATCAATCACCTGATTCGCGAACTGGCGATGGGACTCGGACCGAACGTCCGTGTGAACGGCATCGCACCGGCGACGGTCGTTGCCGGGTCGTCGATGTTTCCTCGGGATCGCGTGATCGTGTCGCTGAAGAAGTACAACATTTCCTTTACCGAGCAGGATTCGACCGAGGAGCTGCGCTCGAAGCTGGCGCAGTTCTATGCGCAGCGAACGATCACCCGCCGGCCGATTCTGCCGATCGACTGCGCCAACGCGATCTGTTGGCTTGCCGGCGATCAAAGCGCCAAGACGACGGGTCACGTGATCCCGGTGGACGGTGGGCTGCCGGAGGCGTTTCTGCGCTGACGATCGCTGCGGCTTTACGACGGCCCGCTCACCGGCAGATGCATCAACTCGTCGTTGGGGTAAACGTGGTTCACGTTCTCCGCCGTGAGCAACTGATGCTTCACAAAGACGGCCGGCGGCACCGGCCGGCGGTGAAGAATATCGAGCGCCACGCCAATAATCTCGGACCCGTACTTCTCGGGAAAATAGGCCACCGAACCGATCAAACGAGTGCCCTCTTGTCGCAGCTCGGCGCGACCTTCGGGTGAGGCGTTCTGCCCCATGATCGCGCACGCGGACGTGCGGCCGGCTTCCTGGAATGCGCGGAGTGCGCCAAGGGCGCTTGGATCGTTGATGGCGCCGACGATCATGTGCTTCGCCTTACTGGTCCGCAAATGCCGTCGCATGGCCTCGAAGGTATCTCCCATCTTGCCGTCGCCTTCGACATAGGTGACCTCGACGTTCTCGAGATGCGGGCAGGTCTCGCGCATACCGACGAGCATGCCGGTGAGCCGCATCCTGCGGCAGGCTGCCGGCGCGCTCGAGCGTGATCAGCACGATCTCGTCGACGTTGGACTGCCATTGCTGCTTCGCCCACCGCCCCAGGTAGCGCCCGCCGATCAGTCCTGCTTCGTAGTTGTTCGCGCCGAAATAGGTCGCGCCGGGATGCGGTATCTCGATGGCGATCAGAGGGATGTTGGCTTCGCGGTACTTGGCCGACACGATCGGTGCGACGTGTTCGTCGGTCTGGAACTCGATGACGAGATCAACCTTTTCCCTGACCAGGACATCGGCGTTCCGCTGCGCGATCTTGCCGCTGTAGCGGTTGTCGACGCTAATCAGCTCAATACCCTCAGCCTGCGCCGCCCGCTGCAGGCCGGTCGAGATCTCTTTCGAGAACTGATAGTCGGTCCCTTGAGCGGCGTAGCCGAGTCGGTAGAGCTTCTGCTTGAACGGCCGCAGATAGGAACGATAGAGGTTCTCACCAACCTTCTCGATCATGCCGCACCGCTCGAGCGTGTAGAGCAGGCGGAACGTCATGCTCTTCGGCAGCCCGCTGCGCGAGGAGACTTCGCGCAGTGGAAGGGCTTCTCCTGACGCCCTGAAGGCGGAAAGGAGTCGCGAAGCGTGCATGACAGACTTGACCAGATAGGGATCGCGTCGCGCTTCACTCATAAAACACCACGTTCCACGCAGCAAACTGGCTTGTCGCGAGTTTGTGGATTATCGGTGATATTTCAGCCAGAAACAACGCAATCAACGGCTGGAGTATTGCGCATAGCGAAACCAATAAGCACTACGCAGAAATTGCAGCGGTCAATGGATCTCCACCTTCTCCAGTCGCGGCGCCAGCAGGTGAATGATCAGCAGCGCCGTCAGATAGGCCGAGCCCGGCGATCAGAAACACCGGCAGGTAGCTGCCGGTCGTCTCCAGCAGGTAGCCGGTCAGCTTGGCGATCAACATGCCGCCGACCGCGCCGGCCATGCCGCCGAAGCCGACCACGGTGCCCGACGGCCTGGCGCGGAAACATGTCGCTCGCCAGCGTGAAGATGTTCGCCGACCAGCCCTGGTGCGCGGCGGCGGCCAGCGCCACCAGCAGCACCGCCACCCAGAGGCTCGTGGCCATCGAGGCAAACACGATCGGGATCACCGCGCACGCCGCCACGAGCATCGCGGTCTTGCGCGCCGCGTTGACGGTCCAGCCGCGCTTGATCAGCGCCGACGACAGCCAGCCGCCGCCGATGCTGCCGACGTCGGCGATCAGATAGATCGCGACCAGCGGCGGCCCGACCGCGAGCAGGTTCAGGCCGTGGTTGCGATTGAGAAAGTCCGGCACCCAGAAGAGATAGAGCCACCAGATCGGATCGGTCATGAACTTGCCGATCGCAAACGCCCACGTCTGCCGATGCGGCAGGATGGCGCGCAGCGGCACGCGCGTCGCCGGCGGCGACGGATCGCTGCGAATGTGCGCGAGCTCCGCGGCGCTAACACGCGGATGCTGTGTCGGGCTGGCCGAACAGCGGCAGCCACAAGCGCGATCCACAGGAAGCCGATCGCGCCGGTGACGATGAACGCCCAGTACCAGCCGTAGGTGACGGTGATCCACGGCACGATCGAGCGGCGCGACCACCGCGCCGATGTTGGTGCCGGAGTTGAAGAGGCCGGTCGCAAACGCGCGCTCCTTCGCCGGGAACCACTCCGCCACCGCCTTGATCGCGGCCGGAAAGTTGCCGGCTTCGCCGATGCCGAGCGCGAACCGCGCCGCGATGAAGCCCGCGACCGACGGCGCATAGACGAGACCGAACACGCCGAGCAACGCCGCCACCGCCGGACCGTACGCCGCCGCTTCGGCGTGCGCCATCGCCGCGATGCTCCACACCACCACCGCGATCGCGAATCCAATGCGCGTGCCGATGCGATCGATGAAGCGGCCCGCCAGCAGCAGCCCGATCGCATAGGCGAGCTGGAAACTGAAGACGATGTCGGCGTAGTCGATCTCGCTCCAGCCGAATTGCTGCTGCAGCGTCGGCTTGAGCAGGCCGATCACCTGGCGATCGATGTAGTTGATCGTCGCCGCCAGGAACAGCAGCACGCAGATCACCCAGCGATACCGCCGACGCGCGCGATACGGCGCGTTGACCGGTGCGGATGTCATCGTGGTCGCGTCTGGTCTGCGGTCGGGTCCGTTAGATCGTCGGGTTGCGACGATGGATGGCGAACTCGCGATGGCCGAGCCGTTCCGCGGCCGTCAGCTTGCCCGACGCAGACCGCGAGAATCTCGTCGAGCAGCCGGTCGGCGGCCGCGTCGATCGACTCGGAGTGATCGAGGATGCCGCTCACATCGAGATCCGTGTTGTCCGCCATCGTCTGCGCCGTGCGCGCGTTGCCGGTGATCTTGATCACCGGCGCGATGGGATTGCCGGTCGGCGTGCCGAGACCGGTGGTGAACACCACGACCTGCGCGCCGCCGCCGACCATGCCCGTGACCGACTCCACGTCGAGGCCGGGCGTGTCCATCACCGTCAGGCCCTTGCGGGTGATGCGCGCGGCATAGGGCACGACGTCTTCAAGCGGACTCGACTTCACCGGCCTTGTGCGTCGCGCCCAGCGACTTCTCTTCGATGGTCGTCAGCCCGCCGCGAATGTTGCCCGGCGACGGCTGCGTGCCGCGGATGTCCAGGCCGAGGGCCTGGGCTTCGCTCTCGACGCGTTGAATCACCTGCAGCAGGCGCTTCGCCACGTCGGGTTCGACGGCCCGCGCCGCGAGCAGATGTTCCGCGCCCATGATTTCGGCGATCTCGCCGAGCACCGTCGCGCCGCCCAGCGCGTTCAGGCGATCGGCGACGCGGCCGAGCGCGGGATTGGCGGACAGGCCGGAGGTGTAATCGGATCCGCCGCACTTCAGCGAGAGGATCAGGTTGTCGATGCCGCACCATTCGCGCGCGTCGCGCTGCAGGTCGCGCGCCAGATCGGCGGCCATCTCGATCCCCTTCGCGATCGCCTTCGGCGTGCCGCCTTCACCCTGGATCGACACGATCGCCGATCGCTTGCCGGCCGCGCGCGCCGATTCGGCCAGCATCTGCGCCACCACCTGTTCGCACCCGAGCGCCACGACCAGCACCGCGCCGACGTTGGGATGCTGGCAATACGCGGCCAGCGTCTCGTGCGTGAGCTGCATGTCGGGGCCGAGCTGGCCGCAGCCGGCCAGGTGCGGCAGCGCCACGGCGCCCGGCACTGCGCCGGCGATGCGCTCGGTGACGACGGCGGAACAGATCACGGTCGGCACGACCAGGACGTGATTGCGCACGCCGACGCGTCCGTCGGGCCGCCGAAATCCCTCGAAGCCTGGGCCGGTCATGGCTGTCGCGAATCCTGATCCGCGTGCTTGTCGCCGCGGCCGCGCCCGCTCGCCACGTTGTGCACGTGCACGTGCGCTCCGGCCGCGATATCCGTGGTCGCCGTACCGATCGGGTTGCCGTATTTCACCACCGGCTCACCCGAGCCGAATCGCCGTCAGCGCAATCTTGTGCCCGCTCGCAATCGGCTCGCGTCACCGTCACGCGCTGGCCGTTCGCATCGATCGGTCTGGCCGGCGGCCAGCGCTTCGAGCGCCGTCGCGACGTTATCGCGCGCGGTGATGACGATCGACCTTTGCGCTCACTGATTGACACCGCTCGCGAGAAATCCGCCATCCACCGCGATCAGCTGCCCGGTGATGAAGCTCGCCGCATCGGACGCCAGGAACACCGCCGTGCCGGCGAGCTCGTCGACGCGCCCGAATCTCGCCATCGGCGTGCGCACCAGGAACTCCTGGCCGCGGCCCGATTTCAGCAGCTCGCGATTCAAGTCCGTCTCGAACACACCGGGCGCGATCGCGTTCACCGTGACCCCATGACGCGCCCACTCCACCGCGAGGGCGCGCGTCAGTCCGGCCACGCCGGCCTTGCTCGCCGTGTAGGCCGCCACTTCGTGCAGGCCGACGAACGACGCCAGCGACGCGATCGCGATGATGCGGCCGTGTTTCTGCTCGACCATCGGGGCGCCGAACACCTGGCAGGTCCGCAGCACGCCGGTGAGATTGGTGTCGAGGATGCGCTGCCAGTCCGCATCGTCCATCTGCAGCGTCGGCACGCGCTTGGTCACGCCCGCGGCGGCGACGACGATGTCGATCCGGCCAAGGTCGCGGATGCAGGCATCGCGAAGCGCCGTCATCGAGGCGACGTCGGCGACGTCCGCGCAGGCCGTCGAGCGAACGGCGGCCACGCGCGCCAATCTCCGCGGCCGCCTGCTCCACCAGTTCGCGCCGCCGCCCGGTGGCGACCACGTCCGCGCCGGCATCAGCCAGGCCGAGCGCAATGGCGCGGCCGATGCCGCTCGTGCCGCCGACGACCACGGCCACGCGTCCGCTGAGATCGAACAACGGCGCCACCATCACACCACCTGTCCGGTCCGCGCGGGTTCCGGTCCGCCGGCGGCCGCGCCGATCGCGTCCGACTCCGCACCGGGCCGTCCGGGCAGCAGGCTGACCGCAATGGCGCCGATGGCGGCGAGGCCGACCAGCACCATGAAGCCGGGACCATAGCTGCCGGTCGAATCACGGAGCCCGGCGACGATCATCGGCACGACCGACTCGGCCACGCTGTCTGCCGTCAGCACGACGCCCATCACCCGCCCCATGATCGCGACGCCGTACATCTCCGCGGCCATCAACGGGATGATCATGTAGTCGCCGCCGAGGCCGATGCCGAACACAAAGGCGAACACTTTCAACGCCGCCGGCGAAGGCGCATAGAACAGCGGCGGAATTGCCGCGGCGACGATCACGTAGATCAGGATCATCACGCGCTTCTTCGCCACGCGATCGGCCAGCCATCCCATGAACAGCCTGCCCGCCAGGCTGCCGATCAGGATCAGCGACAGCGTCGCATCGACGTCAACCTGGGCCAGCTTGCGATCGAGGCTCAAATACAGCGCCAGGTTCTGCATGGTCCCGCCGACGGCGCCAATCGACGCCATGCTGCCGATCAGCAGCAGAAAAAATGCCGGACGCGACAGGATCGGCGCCAGCGATCGCCTGGTGGCAGCGCGCGCCGAGGCCGCGGCGGCCGGCGGTTCGTGCACGAACCACGCTGCCGGCAACGCCACGACGATCATCAGCACGCCCAGCCACCACATGGCACCGCGCCATCCGAGCGCTTGCGTCAGGTTATAGGCGAGCAGCGGCACGACGGCGCCGCCGACCCCAATGCCGAGATAAGCGATGCCCATCGCCTTGCCGCGGCCCTTGTCGAACCATCGCGACAACAGCACCTGGTTCGGCAGCGGCCCGCCGCACACGTAACCGAGAGCGTTGAACGCGTAGAACAGGTAGAAGGCGCCCATCGTGGTCGCATACGACAGCCCGACGAGCGCGAGCCCGGCCATCACGATGCCGCCGAGCATCAGGCGGCGCGGCCCGAACCGATCGACCATGCGGCCGGCAATGAAGCCGAATGCGATGGCGATCGCAATCTTGCTGTAGGCGTTGCCCGACGTCACCTGCTGCCGGCTCCACCCGAGCTCCTGGACGAAGAACGGATAGAACCGCGGCAGGCCGTACAGCGCCACGCCGACGATCGCGAACAAGGCCAGGAACGACGTGACGACCGCGAAGATCTGCTGGCCTCGAGTGCTTGACGTGCTGGTCATGATCGAGCCGGACTCTTCGCGTCCTTCAGGCGCGCGCCGTCAGGATGATTGAGGTAGAAGGGATCGAGCGGGAAGCACCCCGACACGAGGCCGAGCCGCGGACCCGTCGTGCAGTCGCTGAACGTGCGGCAGATGTGCTTGCGCTGGAGCGGCGTGCCGCTCAACACGTCGGCCGGCAGATCGGGATAGGCAAGCATCATGCGGCCGAGGCCGACGAAGTCGGTGTGGCCCTCGCGCACCTGGTGCTCTGCGACGTTTGGCAGCCACTCCTGCAGGTACGAGTATCCGGTGCCGACGATCGCCATGTGCGGGAACGCGGCTTTCAGCAGGCGCGTGGCGTCGAGCAGCCTGGCGACGCCGTGGAGTGGATCCTCAGGTGGCTCGTAGCCGTCGCTCGGGGGAAACAAGGCCGGCCGCTGCACGTGCGGGCAGTAGTACGGGCTGCCGGCGGTGACGCAGATCCACCGCACTTCGCGATCCTCGAGCATCTGCATCACCTGCTTTGCCTCAGCGAGGGCGGCTTCGAGATCGCCGTTCGTGATCACCCCGAAGCCTGAGTGGTAGTCGTTGGGATCGATCGCCGGCGTGCCCGGGCCTTCGGCGCTCTTCCGGTGCGGGACCACGTCGAACGCCGACAGCCGTACCACGATGTTCAGCCCGGGCGCCGCCGCGCGAATGCCGTCGATGATCTCGCGCATGAAGCGCGTGCGGTTCTCGAGGCTGCCGCCAAACGGTCCCGGGCGCTCGTGCGCACCGAGCAGCTCGTGCCCGAGATAGCCGTGGCAGTGCTTGACGTCAACGAAGCGGTAGCCCGCATCCGCGGCCAGCCTGGCAGCGGCGATGAAATCGTCGACGAGCTGCCGTAGTTCGGCGTCGGTGAACAGCCGCAGACGGTGCGGTGAACCGCGGGTCGAGCACCGGATTCGCTACCGCGGCAATCGGCTCGGGCCGTTCGTGCAGGTTGGGTTTTGAAAAGCGTCCCGAGTGGGTCAACTGCAAACCGATATAGAGATCAGCGTCCGCGTCGGCGCCGAATCGATCGCGATGTGCCGCGATCAACTGCTCGCGCAGCCGCGCGATCGCCGGCAGCGTGCGCGGCGTCAGCAACAGTTGACGTGGATTGGCGCGGCCGTCATGGCGGACCGCCACGGCCTCGCCGCCCCAGATCAACTTCGCGCCGCTCTTGCCGAAATTCTGCCAGCGGCGGGTCGTCAGGTCGCTCGGTTCGCCGTCGGGCGTGCCGTCCCAGCCCTCCATCGGCAGCACGCAGAAGCGATTGCCGACGCGGACATCACCCAGTTGAAAGGGCCGCGCCAGGGCGGACGAGCCTGGCGGGGCCAGCTCGCGATCGAAGCCCAGCGCGATGCGCTCGGTGTCGAGATGCCGGGCGAATGCGTCTGCGGTGCGCATCGCCGCGACGCGTGAATAGCGGGCGGCCTCGCTCATTTACCGCGGCGCGGCCTCGTAGTTGATCATGATGACGAGGTCTTCGCTGCCGGTCTGCCGCAGGCTATGCGAGCTTCCGGTGCGCGTCAGGACGGCGGTCCCAGGCGTGACGTTCACGGTCTTGCCATCGAGCGTCATCGTGCCGGTGCCGCTGAGGACGTAGTAGATCTCGTCCTCCCTCTGCACGTGCAGGCCGATGCCCGATCCCGGCTTGAGCGCGCGCTTGCGAAACACCAGCCCCAGCTTCGGCACATCCTTGAAGAACGAATAACCGACCGTCTGCCCGCCGCCGTCATGCGTGCCGGGCTCGTTCTTCGCGACCTCGGCGTCGTGTTCGATGACGTAGCCGCCCGGCGTGGGCTGCTGCATGGCGA
This sequence comes from uncultured cyanobacterium, assembly GCA_963833135.1. GTDB lineage: Bacteria > Acidobacteriota > Vicinamibacteria > Vicinamibacterales > UBA2999 > 12-FULL-67-14b. The sequence goes on from CAWHWW010000001.1 coordinate 203,597, forward strand.
CCGCGTGCAGGCCGGCGCCGAGGAGGATCAGGAACATCGCGTAGACAACTCGTGTCATGGCTGACGCCGAGCGTACGGCGCGGTCAGAGCGATGTCAATGGATCGCGGTAAGATGTGCCGCCCATGATTCGCCTCGACCGCTCGCGCACGCCACGTGATCTGTTGCCGGCCATCGATCGGATGTTCGAATTGTCGGCGGAGAAGATCCGCTCGCTCGACCGCACGTGGCCGTCGAGCGGCGCACCGGTGTTCACGGTCGACGGCCGCTACACCGCGCGCGGCTGGACCGAGTGGACCGAAGGGTTCGTCTACGGCGCGGCGCTGCTGCAGTTCGACGCTACCGGCGAGCGCGCATTCCTCGACCTGGGCCAGGAGCGGACACTGTCGCGGATGTCGCCGCACCTCACGCACGTCGGCGTGCACGATCACGGCTTCAACAACGTCAGCACGTACGGCAACCTGTGGCGCCTGGCGCGCGAACAGCGCATCGATGCCGATGCCTGGCGAGATCCATTTCTGCGAGCTGGCGCTGAAAGTGAGCGGCGCCGTGCAGGCCCGGCGCTGGACGCGCCTGCCCGGCGGCGGCTTCATTCATTCCTTCAACGGCGCGCATTCGCTGTTCGTCGACACCATTCGATCGTTGCGGGCGCTGGCCTTGTCGCATCGGCTCGGCCATCGCTTGAGCGACGAACAGGACGCCCAGGTCGATCTGCTGGAGCGCCTGGTGCAGCACGCGCGCGCGACCGCGCAGTACAGCGTCTATTTCGGAACCGGGCGCGACACCTACGACGTGCGCGGGCGGGTCGCACACGAATCGCTGTTCAACGCCGCCAACGGCACGTATCGAGGCCCCAACAGCCAGCAGGGCTACTCACCGTTCAGCACGTGGACGCGCGGCCTGGCGTGGGCGATGCTCGGGTTCGCCGAGCAGGTCGAGTTCCTCGAGACGCTCGGCGATGCGCCGATCGCCGGCGAATCGCGCGACGCGGTCGACGCGTGGATGCTCGACGCGGCGCGCGCGACGTGCGACTTCTACATCGATCACGCCGCGTGCGCCGACGGCATTCCCTACTGGGACACCGGCGCGCCCGGACTGTCGGCGATGCCCGGATGGGGCGAGCGTGACGCCGATCCGTTCAACGATCACGAGCCGGCGGAAAGCTCCGCGGCGGCGATCGCCGCGCAAGGGTTGTTGCGGCTCGGCCACGTGCTCGATCGCCGGAAGCTGAACGGCGAGCGCTACACGCAGGCGGGGCTGCGCGTGCTCGACACGCTGCTCGATCCCGCTCGCCCGTATCTCAGTCAGTCGCCCGAGCACCAGGGATTGATCCTGCATGCGATCTATCACCGGCCCAATGGCTGGGACCACGTGCCCAAGGGTTCGAAGATTCCCCGCGGTGAGTCATGCCAGTGGGGCGACTATCACGCGCGCGAAGCGGCGTTGTATGTGAAGCGACTGGCGACCGGCGCGCCGTATCTCACCTTCTTCGGCGGTGACGCGCATGCCTGATCCGCGCCCGATCGCGATCGTCACCGGCGGCGCCCGCGGCATCGGCCTCGGCATCTCGCGCGCGCTCGCCGCCGGCCGGCTGGGATCTCGCCGTCGTCGGCGTCCGGCCTCTGGCGGATGTGTCCGGCGTGTTGGACGAGCTCAAGGCCGGAGGCGGACGCGTGCACTACGTGCAGGCGGACATCGCTGACGCGGGCCAACGCGGCCGCATCGTCGCCGAGGTCACGAGCGCGCTCGGCACGCCGTCGGCGCTGGTCAACAACGCGGGCCGCGGGCCGCGCGTTCGCGCCGATCTGCTCGACGCCTCCGAGGAGAGCTTCGAGGAGCTGCGTCCGGACCAACCTGCAGGGGCCGTACTTCCTGACGCAGGCCGTCGCCAACGCGATGCTCGCCGACCGCTCCGCGCGCGCGCCGCGGCATCATCTTCATCACCTCGGTGTCCGCGGAGATGGCGTCGCGTGCAGCGCGGCGACTACTGCGTGAGCAAGGCCGGCCTGTCGATGGCCGCGAAGCTGTTTGCGGTGCGCCTCGCCCCCGAGGGCATACCGGTCTTCGAAGTGCGGCCCGGGATCATTGCCACCGACATGACGGCTGGCGTGAAGGAGAAGTACGACCAGCGCATCGCCGAAGGGCTGATTCCGGATCCGCGATGGGGCACGCCGGACGACGTCGGGCCGAGCGGTGGCGATGTTGTTGCGCGGCGACGTGCGCTACGCGACCGGGATCGGTGCTGCACGTCGACGGCGGCTTAGCGATTCCCCGTCTCTGACACGCTGCACGACGCGCCGTTCGCGCGCGGATTGGTAGATCGCCTCGATCACCTCGACGCTGCGGCGGCCCTCGCGGCCATCGCAGATCGGCGCGCGCCGGTTGCGGATCGCATCCACGAAGTCCTCGATCATCCGTTGATGGTGCGACACGTCGCTGACCACCGGCGAAGCCGCATTTTCCGGCGCCTGCGGCACCGGGCTCGCGCCGGTCGAATCAATCAGCCGATCGCCTTCGAGGGTCAGCGATCCCATGGTGCCGGCGATGCGCAATCGCCGTGGCGATCCCGGCGGCGCCGCCGTGGTGACGTCGATCGTGCCCTGCGCGCCGTTGACGAACTCGACGAGCGCCGTTGCGGTGTCCTCGGCTTCGATGTCGTGAAACCGCGTCGCCGCAAGGCCCGACACGGCAGCGACGGGACCAAGCAGGTGCAACAGCAGATCGACGGTGTGAATGCCCTGGTTCATCAGCGCGCCGCCGCCGTCGAGCGCCCAGGTGCCGCGCCACCGCGACGAGGAATAGTAGTCGCGCGGGCGGAACCATTTCACTTCGCCGGTCGCCAGCAGCGGCATGCCGATCCCGCCGGCGTCGATGCGCCGCTTCATCTCGACGACATCGGGCTTCAACCGATCCTGGAAGAACACGCCGAGCGTGACGCCGGCATGCGTGACCTCGGCGATCAGCTCGTCGATGCGTGCGGTGGAGATGTCGAGCGGTTTTTCGACCAGCACGTGGCAGCCGGCCCGCGCCGCGGCGATCGCGTGATCGGCATGGCAACCCGACGGGCTGCCGATCATCGCGATCTCGAGCGGCTGGTGCGCCAGCAGCGCGTCCAGCGTGGTGAACGCAGCCGCACCGTATCGATCGGCCATCAGCCGCGCCTTCTCGCGATTGTCGCCATAGACGCCGGCGATCCGCAGGCCCGACGCGATCGCGGCCCGGGCGTGCGTGTCGCTGATATTCCCGGCGCCGATCAGGCCGACGTTCACACCGTGAATCCGAGCTGTGCCAGGTACGTCCTGGCGATCACCGCGGACTCCTTCGGCGTCCGCGCCTTGTCGGGCACGGCGTCGAGCTCGACGATCGCCCAGCCCGGAACTTGACCTCGTTGAGCGCGGCGAAGACGCCCTTGATGTCGACCGTGCCGCGACCCAGCTCCACGAATCGATACGAGCGCATCGGATCGCCGGTATTGCCCGGCAGCGGGCTTTGCACATCCTTGATGTGCAGGAACAGGATGCGGTCGGAGAACTTGCGCACGGCCCGCACCGGATCGCCGCCGCCCTGCTGGTAGTGCGCGATGTCCAGCAGCACCTTGACGTAGCGCGGATCGGTGGCGTCGAGCACGCGATCGACTTCTTCCGGACGCTCGCCGATGTTGTTCATGTGGTTGTGATACGCGACCGGAATGCCGATGTCGGCGGTGCGCTTGCCGATCTCGGTCATCAACTTGCCCAGCCGCTGGTAGTCCGCGGCCACCAGCGCGCGTTTCGGACGCGTGTCCGTGAGCTGCAGGAACTTCCCGCCGACGTCGCGAACGAACCGCGCGTGCTTCACGTGGGTGGCGATGTCTTCCGCTTCGAACTCCGGTTCGATCCGCACGTTCCCGCTCGAGAACGCCACCATCGTCAGGCGATGCTTCGCCAGCAGCTCCTTGAGCGCCGCGGGCTTGTCGCCGAACTCCGGCAGCGCGGACGTCCGCAACTGGATCCCCTTGAAGCCGACCGCGGCAACATCCTCGATCGCCTGGCGATCCTGTCCCTGCCAGGTGATGGCGGCATACCCGAATTGAATGTTCACCTGGCGCGGACCGATGGACAGGCCTGCGCGCGAGCATCACTCAACGCAAGCCCGGTGGTAGCGAGCGCAGCCGTCCGAACGAATTGGCGCCGATCGAATGCGAATGTCACTGTCTGACCTGTCCTGTCTGATCCTGGTCCCTGATCACCAACTGTGCATCGTGCCGTCCAGCAGACGGTTCACCGGTAAGTACGCGCGGTCATACGGGTACGTCGCCGCCAGCGTCTCGTCGATCTCGATGCCCAATCCCGGCTGGTCGCCGGGGTGCATGAAGCCATCCTTGAAGGTGTAGGCGTGCGGGAACACGCGATCGGTCTCCTCGGAGTGGCGCATGTATTCCTGGACACCGAAGTTATGCACGCTCAGATCGAAGTGCAGCGCGGCCGCCATGCAGACCGGGCTCAGGTCGGTCGCGCCGTGCGATCCGGTGCGGACCTGGTACAGCTCGGCCAGCGTGGCGATCTTGCGCAGGTGGCTGATGCCGCCGGCGCGGACCACGGTGGTGCGGATGTAGTCGATCAACTGCTCGCTGATCAACTGCGAGCAATCGTGGATCGAGTTGAAGATCTCGCCGACGGCCAGCGGCGTGGTGGTGTGCTGCCGGATCAGCCGGAACCGCGCCTGCTCTTCGGCCGGCGTCGGATCCTCCATCCAGAACAGGTGGTACGGCTCGAGGCTCTTGCCGAGCCGCGCGGCCTCGATCGGCGTCAGCCGGTGGTGAACGTCGTGCAGCAGGTGAACGTCGGCGCCGAACTCGCGCCGCAGCCGCTCGAACAACGTCGGCACGAAGCTCAAGTACCGCTCGCTGCTCCACCGCGTCTCGGGTGGAAATCCCTTTTCGGCGGGCTCGTAGTAGAGATCGCCGCGGCCCACGCCGTATGAGTGCTCGAGCCCGGGCACCTGGCACTGGGCGCGAATCGCCTGATAGCCCATCGACCGGTAACGGCCGACGGCCTCCACCGTTTCGTCGACGGTCGAACCGTTGGCATGGCCGTAGACCATCACGGCGTCGCGCGATGCGCCGCCGAGCAGCCGGTAGACCGGCACGTTCAGCGACTTGCCGAGAATGTCCCACAGCGCCGTGTCGACGGCCGCGATCGCCGACATGGTCACGGGACCGCGGCGCCAGTAGGCGCCCTTGTAGAGGTACTGCCAGATGTCTTCGATGCGCCGCGCATCGCGGCCAATCAGCAACGGAATCACGTGGTCGGTGAGATAACTGGCCACCGCCAGTTCCCGGCCGTTCAACGTGGCATCACCGAGGCCCGAGATGCCGTCCTCGGTGGTGAGCTTGAGCGTGACGAAATTGCGACCGGGGCTGCAGACGATGACCTTGCCGTCGACGATCTTCATGCGGTGACGGGGAGCATACGCTAAGGCTGCCGAATCAGTACGTCAGGGCGGCCTTGCAGAAGTCGAGACACTTCGCCGTCTCCTTCACCGCGTCGGATCCCGACGGCACCTCGTATTCGAGCTCGATGGCGGCCGGATACGTGTGCCGGTCGCGTTTCATCGTCAGCAGGATTTCCTTGAGCGGCGTATCGCCCGTGCCCCACGGCAGGTTCCCCTGGCCGTTCGCGGGCGTCGTGCGATCCTTCAGGTGCACGCTGGAGATCCGTCCGTTGAACTTCTTGATGAAGGCGATCGGGTCGCCGCCCGCGGCGACGAAGTGCCCGAGATCGACGTTCGCCATGTTGCCCTTCGACACCGCAAACGCCTGATCGAACGCCGTCATGCTGCCCTGCAGGTGCGTGTGATAGGCCGCGTAGATCTTCTTCTTCTCCGCGAATTGGCCGATGCGCCGCAGTGGTTCGGGTTCGTCGATGAGCTCGAGCGTGGTGTGCGTGCAGCCGAGCGCTTCCGCGACGTTGAACACGTATTCCATTTCGGCGTCGGACATGTTCGGGCTGAGCTGCTTCCACGCGTAGATCGTGACGCCGGCATCGTTGAACATCTTCCGCAGCGCCTTGAAACGGTCCATCGACACGGACGTTCGCCACGCGCGTAGCTTGCTCCGCAGCTTCGCGCTGGGCCGCCTGCTGTTCGGGCGTTGGCGGCGGCCCGCCACGGCCGCCGCCGCGGAAGCCGCCTGACGGCGGCGCACCGGCGAACGCCTCGACCGGCCCACCCATGAATTCGATGCGGCTGATTCCGGAATCGAGCACGTAGCGCAGGATCGCTTCCGCGCTCTGATCGGGCATGCTGCGGTAGCTGTAGGTGATGGTGCCGAGGTCGACGCCGTTGATGCGTCGAATTCGGTTTGGCCGGCGCTTGCGCCAGCGCGGCGAGAGATGGCCTCGCGATCGCGACCGCCGGAATCGCCGTGAGCGCCAACTTGCCGAAATCCCGTCTGGTGTAGCGCATCGTGTATCTCCTATTGGGGCAGCGCGAACGCGTAGAGCGTGTCACCGACCGCGACCAGCACGTGCTGACGTCCGCCCACCGAGATACGTCTGCGGCGCATTCGAGATGTTGTTGATCCGCGAATGCCAGAGCGGCTTCCCGTTGGCGGCATCAAAGGCGGCGAAGTTGCCGCTGCCATCACCCGAAAACACCAGCCCGCCGGCCGTCGCCAGCAGTCCGCCGCCACCACCGCCCGGGAACCGATGGCGCCACGCCACCTTGCCGGTGCGGTAATCGATCGCGGTCAGGAAGTCGCCGAGCGATCCAAGGCCGTAGACCGACTTGCCGCCAAGGCCCATCGATCCGCGCGGATCCGGATCCGTCAGGTAGAGCATGTTGATGCCGTTGTGCTCCTGGATATAGAACAGCCCGGTATCCGGGGAGAAGGCGCCGGGCGGCCAGTTGGTCACACCGCCTTCGACCGGCGAGACCAGCGATCCCGGAATCGTCGCTTCCTTGCCGGGATCGGGAGAGACGACGCCGGTCGGTCGCACTTCTTTTGACCAGTTCGAGTACGTGCCGTACTTGCTCGTCACGATGTGCTCGCCGGTGACGCGATCGAGCGTGTAGAAATATCCGTTGCGAGCCGCCGTCGAAACGAGTTTGCGGGGTTTCCCGTTGATGACGCCGTCGATCAGGATCGGCGTCTGGGCGGAGTCCCAGTCGTGGGTATCGTGGGCCGACGTCTGGAAGTACCACGCCATCTTGCCCGTATCCACGTTCACGGCGACCAGTGAGCAGGTGAAGAGGTTGTCGCCCGGCCGGGCGACGCCGGTGTACGCGGGCGTCGGATTGCCGGTCCCGACGATGTACAGCCGCGTCTCCGGATCGTACGAGCCCGGGAGCCACGGGTGGCCGCCGCCGTGCCGCGCCGCTTCGAGGTTCGGCCACGTGTCCAATCCCGGGTCTCCGGGATTCATCGGGATCATGTACAGCTTCCACTGCAGCTTGCCGGTGTCGGCGTCGTAGGACTGCAGAAAGCCCGGCGCATCCAGATCGTTGCCGGTGCCGACGATGACATGGTTGTCGACGATGACCGGAGCCGGCGTCGAGAAGTACTGCTGCTCGAAGTCGGCAATCTCGACGTGCCATTTCTCCTTGCCGGTCTTGGCGTCGAGGGCGACCAGATAGTTGTCGGGCGTCTCGAAGTACAGCGTGTTGTAGCGAAGCGCCGCGCCGCGGTTGCCGATGTGCGTGCCGCCGCGCGTCTTCCAGTAGTACTGCCAGAGGACATGGCCGTCGTGCGCGTCGAGCGCCCACACATTGTCTGGCGCCGTGACGTAGAGCACGTCGTCCACCATCAAGATCGATCCCTTGATGTTCGGCGTGGCGCTCGTTGCGAATTCGCCGGTGCCGACGCCACCGACGATCATCGGTGGGCCGGCGGAGCGGCGGCGGACCGCCACCCGCGCCCGGTGCGCCACCAGGTGCTGGCGGCGACTGGGCCGGCGCCGGTGCCCGCGGTGAGACGCGCGACCCACGCCAGCGCGAGGTTCTTGACGGTGCTGCGATCGACCTGCTTCAGGGCGCTGAAACGGCGACCGGTGTAGTCGCCGGAATAGACCGGCCACGAATCGGACAGCGGCTTTCGAATGGCCGCCGGATCGAGGCCGCCGCCATTTTGCGACTGGCCGCTCAGCCAGATCGGCGGCAGCGCGAGGAGCAGGGCCAGGAGGCAACGGGTCTTCTTCATTTCAGCGTCACCAGATATGCCGTCACGTTGTGAATGTCCCTGTCGGTGTAGGTCGGGAGCAACTTGATGTGAGGCTCCAGCGGATCGCGAACGTCGACGACCGGCTGGTCGCCCGTCGCGACGGAAGGTGCGCTGCGTGCCATCAGCAAGTTCGACGACGACGTAGAAGTCGTCGAGACGCACCAGTGTGCCTTCGACTTTCTGACCCGGTGCCGGCGTGACGGTCACCGGCATCGGCCGGCTTCGTCCGCCGCGGCCACCGCGCGCGAGCCCGCCGCCGGCCGAGATCCAGTAATTCTGGAGCGCGGTGGGATCGGAGAGTCGCGAACCGATCCCTTGCAGATCGCCAGTCGCCGAATGGCACGTGCCACACTGCGCCTTGAAGTAGGTCTCGCCCGCGGCGGCATCGCCGACCAGCACGTTCAGCACCGGCGGCGGGACCCGGCGGCGGATTCCCCTGGCCGCGCATCGTCGCGGTGACGCTGTGGATGTACTCGGCGATCGCGCGGGCATCCTCCGGCGTGACGCGGATCGGCGGCATCGCCTGCTTGACCGTTCACGATGACCGGTGCGATCAGCTCGCCGGCCTGATCGTTGAGCACCGTATCGGATCGCAGGAGGTTGGGGCCGCCCTGATCGCCGCCGCGCAAATCGGCGCCGTGGCACACACGGCAATGGACACCGTAGAGTCCGGTGCCGCGCGCGATCAGCGCCGGATCACCCGGAGGTCGCATGCTGTGCCGGAAACGGCGGGCGCGCGCTCCGACCCTGCGGCTGGCGGTGGGCCTCCCTGCGCTGCCGGATTGACGACAACGGTGAGCGTGAACAACGCGGCAGCGGCCGCAAGGATAATGGACGAACGCATCCGAACACCTCTTTCGAAGCCACAATTCATGGTCGCGGCTCAGGTCCACCAGGGATCGACCGGCGGATCGCGCAGGACGATCGGGCTGAGCAGATCCACCGCCGCGCGCAGTCCCTCGTCGACGGAGGCCAGCGCATCCTCATGCTCGATGCTCAGCACGTAGTCGTAACCGGCGAGGCGTAGCGCGCTCACGATGCGTTTCCACTCGAGCGCGTCGTGGCCCCACCCGACACTGCGGAACATCCACGAACGTTCGGCCATCCGGCGATAGCTCTTCGCGTCGATCACGCCGTTGACGTCGACGTTGCGGCGATCGAGCGTCACATCCTTGGCATGCACGTGAAAGATCGCGGGTCCGAGCGCAGCGATCGCCGACGGAATGTCGACGCCCTGCCAGTACAAATGACTCGGATCGAAATTGACGCCGACGGCGGGATCGGTCGCCGCGCGAAGCCGCAGCGCGGTCTCGACGTTGTAGACGAGGAATCCTGGATGCGGCTCCAGGGCGACCTTCACGCCGTGCGTCGATGCAAAACGGCCGGCATCGGTCCAGTACGGAATCGCCTTCTGGTCCCACTGCCACTCGAGCACGTCGTGAAACTCCGGCGGCCAGGGCGTCGTGATCCAGTTGGGATGCGCCGCACCCTCGGCGTCGCCCGGGCATCCCGAGAACGTGACGACGACCGGCACCTCCAGCCGCTCCGCAAGGCAGACGGTCTGCCGGAACACCTCGTCGGCGGCCCTGGCGACGGCTGGATCGGGATGCAACGGATTCGAGTGACACGACAGGGCGCTGATCGAGAGGCCGGCGTCGGCGATCACCTGCCGGTACTCACGAAGGTGGCAGGGTTCCTTCAGGCGCTCGAGGTCGAGATGGTCGCTGCCAGGCCAGCCGCCGGTGCCAAGCTCGAGGGCCTCGATACCGTTGAACGCCTTGACCTTCTTCAGCATTCCGGCCGTATCGAGTCCGGCGAACACCGGCGTGAACACCCCGAGTTTCATCGGCGGCCCCCAACCATCTCGGCAGCCCGTACCGGTGTCCAGACGCCGCCCTGGGCATGACTCTCGAGCACGGCGTCGACGAGACAGGCCACGCGGTAGCCATCCTCGAACGTCGCCATCGCCGGCGGACGGGGCTCGCGGCGATTCATGATGCAGGCGTAGATGTCGCGCATGACGTTGGCGAAGGCATCCGCCCATGCCTCCTGATGTCCGCCGGGCAAGTGGGCGTATCGCGCGGCCGCGGGCGCCAACAGCGCGGGATCTTTCGCCAGCGTCATGTTGGCCTCGTCGCGCCGGCCGATCCAGAGCTCGTTTTGCTGCTCCTGCCGCCATCGCAACGACGTGGTCGATCCGTTGACCTCGAGCCAGAGATCGTTCTTGTGTCCGGCGCACACCTGGCCCACGCTGACCGCTCCCTTCGCGCCGCCGTCGAAGCGCACGAGGATGGTGGCGAGATCTTCGCTCGTCACCGGGTAGGCATCGCCCTCCGCGGCCGATCCGTCAGAGAAGGCTGCGCGCGACGTCGCCGGGCGACGGCGCGTGGACACGACGGTCGCGCAATCGGCGAGCACCGCCACGATTCGCTGACCGGTGACGTGCTGCGCGAGATCGCACCAGTGCGATCCGATGTCGGCGAACGCCGAACTGGCGCCGCCCTTCTCGGGCTCCAGGCGCCACGAAAAATCGGTCGGCTTGAGCAGCCAGTCCTGCAGATAGGCGCCGTGGACGAAGTGCGGGCGGCCGATCTCGCCGGCCGCGATCATCTCGCGCGCCTGTTGCACCAGAGGATTTCCCCGGTAGTTGAAGGTGACGGCGTGGACGACGCCGGCCTGCTCCGCCGCCAGCCACAACTCGTGCGCCTCGGCCGCCGACACGGCCAGCGGCTTTTCCGACACCACGTGCTTGCCGCGGGCGATCGCCGCGCGAATCACGCTGCCGTGCAGGTAATTCGGCGTGGTGTTGTGAACGACGTGGATCTCCGGATCCGCGACCAGCTCGTCGACCGTGTCGTAGACCCTGGCCACGCCCAACTCCGCGGCGCGCGCACGCGCGCGCGCGGGGTCGCCGCCGACAATCGCGACCACGTCGACAAAACCCAGGCGGCGCACGGCATCGATGTGGTGGGCCGCCACGAAGCCGGGCCCGACCAGCCCCATTCCGATACGACGCATCAGGCGCTCCTCGGCGTCGATGTCACGCGTTCATGCTGAATTCTGGCACAGTCGCGGCATGGCGTCGCGACCCGTGCCAGCGCCTCCGGCGGTCCGGCGCCAACGTTAGAACAGCAACTTCAGGGCAAACTGCATTTGCCGCGGCGTGCCGTTGGTGCCGGTGATCGTGCCGAAGGCGGCATTGCCGAGCGCGCCATTCGGGTTCGCGAAATTCACCGCGTTGGTGACGTTGTAGGCCTCGACGCGCACCTGCAGCCGGGCGCTGCGCGGCAGCTGGAAGTCCTTGAACAGCGAGAGGTCCAGGCGCCGCTGCGAGGGACCGTGCAGGGAGTTGCGCGCGACGACGGTGTCGCCGATGGTGTTGATCGGCTGCGCCGCAAACGCCGCGGTGTTGAACCAGCGCGTGTAGGCCGGATCGTCGAGCTCGGCCTCGCCGACGAGATTGGGCCGATCGCCGCCGCCGGTGTTGACGCGCGCGGTGGCGTTGGTGATGTTGAACGGGATGCCCGTCTGCCACGTGGCCACGGCGTTGATCTGCCAGCCGCCAAGCACCTGCTGCGCCACGCCGGTGAGGTCGCGCCCGAACGGCAGCTCGTAGTTGACGGCGCCGGTGACGCGATGGCGGACGTCATTGTCGGCGTCGAACCGCTCGATCTTGCTGATGTCCCACGGCAGCGGCTGCGTCCACTCGTTGTGCGCCAGCGTGTAGTTGGTGCTGAACGAGAGCCCATTGCGATGCCGGCGCTGGAACACCAGCTGCATCGCGTTGTAGAACGATTCGAAATCGCTCTCGAACATGCCGATCGACGACACGCCCGGCAGCCGTGAGTTGTACGGCCGCCGCGTCTGCACCGTGCCCGCACCAATCGGCGCGAGGTTGATGTCGCCAACCACGAACGCCACGTTGTCGCCGCGCGAGCCGACGTACCCGGCCGCGACCACGTTGCCGGCAAACTCCTTCTCGACGGTCAGGTTGAACTGCGAGACGCGCGTCGACTTGAAGTCCTGCGCGACGCCGATGATCGAGCCGCTGGGATTGGTGTAGGAGGGCGCCACCGGCAGCGGCAATCCGTCGGCGAGCCGCAGCGTCGGCGCGCCGCCGCCGGTCGTGCCGGCGCTCAGCACCGGACCATAGGCGCTCACGAACGGCTGGTTCTTCATGAACGACTGCGACATGTAGTTGCCCGGGAAGTAGGCCAGGCCGAACCCGCCGCGCACCACCATCGCGTGCGGCAGCGTCGCCGAGAATCCCAGGCGCGGCGCGATGTTGGAATAGTCGGTCGCGACGCCCGCGCTGGTCGACACGCCATCCTGATCGGCGAGGAGAATCCTGGCGTTGGCCACATCGAAGTTGGAGATCTGCGCATCCCGTTCGGTGTAGGGCGTGAACACGTCGTAGCGCACGCCGAGGTTCAGCGTCAGCCAGTCGGTCGCCCGCCAGTCGTCCTGCACGAACACGCTCGGCTCGTTGGTCTGATAGTGCGGGTAGATCAGCGAATGCGAGCGCGCCACCTGCGAGGGGTAGCCGAGCAGGAACGAGGCGATGGTGTTGCCGCCGACACCGGCGCCGTTGTCGGTCAACTGCGGGTTGAAGGTGAAGTTGCCGACCGGCGAGGCACTCTGAAACACCACGAACTGCCGCGCGATGTAGGCGGCGCCGACCTTGATGTTGTGGGCGCCGAAGGTCTTGGTGACGCTGCCGTTGAACTGCCAGGTGTCGTCGATCTGGATCAGCGGGATGAAGGTGGAATCGCCGAGCGCGGAAAACCCCGTCAGCGTCATCAGCGCCAGGCCCGACGTGACCGTCATCGACATTCACGCCGGGGATGCCGAACTGCTGGCTCAGGTTCGATGCCGTAGTTGAGCGGCAACGACTGGATGTCGGCCTTGAGGTAGCCGACCTTGAATTCGGAGATCAGCGAGTCCGAATGGACGCGCACGAAGTTGCCCTGCACGCCGTGCGCCTTGGTGATGTTCGGTCCCGGAAACGCCAGGCCGCCGCCGCAGCCCGGCTCGATGCCGTCCGCGGTCGGCGGGCAGGCCGACGGCGTGAACGTGTCGACGTTGTTGTACGAGTAGCGCGCGAACATCGACATGCTGTCGTTGAACCGGTGATCGATGCGCACGTCGGCCGTCGAGCTGTCCTGCGTGCGCTCGGTGATGCTCGCGTAGTTGTTGGCCAGGCCGGCGCTGGTCGGCGCCGGATAGAGCGCCATGTACTTCATCGCGATCGGGTCGAACCGGTTGGCCGGAATCTGGTTGTTGGGAAACGGCGCGCGCGCCGCCAGCGGATCGTGGATGGCGACGGACAACTCACCGAAGTCGCCGTTGCGCATCCGGGCCGTCGGCACGGTGATCACGTTGGTGACACCCTGCGTCTGCTGGAACCCTTCGTAGTCGGCGAAGAAGAACGTCCGATCGGCGCGGAGCGGTCCACCGAGGCTGCCGCCATATTGATGCTGGCTGAGCACGGGCTTGGTCGCGGCGAAGAAGTTCTTCGCGTCGAAGCGATCGTTGCGGGCAAACTCGAACGCCGACCCGCGGAAGCTGTTGGTGCCCGACTTGGTGAGGATGTTGACGACGCCGCCGGCGGTGCGCCCGGTCTCGGCCGTGTAGTTGCTGGTCTGGACCTTGACCTCGGCGATGGCGTCGATCGACGGCTTGACGCCAATCGTGCCGATCGCGCGCTCGTTGTTGTCCATCCCGTCGATCAGCTGATTGTTCTGGTTATCCAGCGCGCCGTTGATGGAGATCGCCGACGTCTGGCGCCGATCGTCCGGGCGCGTGCCGCTCGCCAGCGAGTTCGGCAGGCCTTCATGGGCGCCCGGCGCCAGCTGGACGAGGCGCACGAAGTTGCGGCCGTTCACCGGCAGATCCTGAACCGCCTTCTCGGTGACGAGCGCCGACAGCGTCGCGGTGTCGGTCTGGAGCAGCGGCGAGGCGGCGGTCACGGTAATGGTCTCGGCGACCAGGCCGACCTGCAATTTGGTGTCGAACCGGACGCGATCGCCGGCCGACAGCGTCACCTTGGTCGATTGGGAGCCGAACCCCTGCAGCGTCACCGCCACCGTGTAGCTGCCGATCGGCAGCAGGTTGAACACGTAGTCACCGCCGTCACCCGTGGCCGCGACACGCACATCGCGCGTGCCGTCGTTGGTGAGGGTCACGGTGGCGCCAGGAAGGACGCCGCCGGAGGTATCGGTGACGCGGCCGACGAGGTCAGCCGTCGTGACCTGGGCCTGGACCGGCACCGCGAGGAGCAGGCCCAGGGCAACCGCGCAAAGAACACGCCGAGTAGCGCACATATCGCTCTCCTTCCCTGAGGTGTACGCGCAATTCAACCTGTAACCGGTTGCATATCGATGTAAACGGTTGCAGAGGCTAGCAGAGTCGGGCCCCGTCCGCAAGCGGCACCGTGCGCCTGCTTCCCCGTATGATCGGCAGGCGTGGCCAACATCTACGAAGTCGCCAAACGCGCCGGCGTCTCGACCGCGACCGTCTCGCGCGTGCTCAGCCAACCCGACATCGTCGCGCCGGCGACGCGGCGCCAGGTCATGGCCGCCATCACGCGTCTTGGCTTCACGCCGAACGCGGCCGCGAAGAACCTGCGCACGCTGCGCACGCGCAAGCTGCTGGTCACCGTCCCCGATATTTCCAACCCGTTTTTCTCCCTGATCCTGCAGGGCATCGAAGACGCCGCGCTCCGCGAGGGCTATTCGGTGCTCGTCGGCGACACGCAGCACGACCAGAAGCGCGAAGAACGATACGCGCTGATGCTCAGGCGCAAGGAAGCCGATGGGTTGATTTTCCTCGGCCACCGGCTGCCGAAACAGGCGGCCGAGCTGGTGCGCGCAATGCCGGCCGGCAAGGCGCCGGTGGTGAACGGCTGCGAGTTCTCGCCGCGCCTCGGCATCCCCAGCGTGCACATCGACAACGCGACCGCGGCGGCTGATGCGATGGACCATCTCTATCGACTGGGCCACCGCCGGATCGGCATCGTCACCGGACCGCTGGTCAGTCCGCTCAGCCGGGATCGCCTGCGGGGCGTCTCGGCGCGTGCGAAGAAGGCCCGCGCCGAACGGGATCTGATCGTCGCCAAGGGCGACTTTTCGATCGAGTCCGGCACGGTGGCGGCGGCACGGCTGCTCGGCGTCAAGGATCCGCCGACCGCGATCTTCTGCTTCAACGACGAGATGGCGATGGGCGTGATCGAGACGGCGCGGCGCCACAAGCTCCGCATCCCGGACGATCTGTCAGTCGTGGGATTCGACGATATCCGCTATGCGAGCCACATCGACCCGCCGCTGACGACCATTGCGCAGCCGATGCGGCAGATCGGCGAGGGCACGGTGCGGTTGTTGCTCGAGATTCTCGTCGGCGACAAGGTGCCGGAGTCGGTCACCCTGCCGCACACACTGGTGGTACGGTCGAGCACGGCCGCGAATCGGCGACCGCGCTAACCGGCTGTCATTTACCGAGGCGTCCTCGCGAACACAGCCATCGCCTTGGTCGCCTTCGGCCAGCCCGCATAGAAGCCCAGGTGCGTCAACGCCTCGGCGATCTGAGCACGGGTCAGGCCGCTCTCGATCCCGCGACGAATATAGAGATCGAGCCGCGTCGACCGCGGCGCGCAAGATGCCGATGCCGTCCTCCCGACTCGTGGGCTGCCCGTATCCGAAGCTGATTCCCATGCACCCGAAACCGAGTGCCGACACCTGCAGACCGCTGCTTCCTAACGCACGCATGTCCATGGCCGTGGTCTCACTTCTTCGCCCCGGTCCGCTTGGTGACGCGATCGTCAATCCACTTGAGGATGAGATCGGCGATCTGCAGGTTGTTCTTGTCCTGCATGATCATGTGGCTGTTGCCGCGAATGCCGCGATCGGGCGGCGCGAGCATCTCGCGCCTGGCCGCCGGCTTTCGTGATGCGGCCGATCATCGCCTGGCAGCCTTCGAAGCGCGCCTGCCAGGTGGGGAACGCCGGGAAGACCTGTCGGGGTGTCGCGATAGTCGCCGAAGACCACGAGAATGGGAAGCGTCGCCAGCGTCTTGATCTGCTCGTCGGTGTAGTTCGGCGGGCAACCACCCGGTTCGACGAGGACGAGCCCTTTGGCGACAGCAGGATTCAACAGCGCCGCGGCGAGGGGAAACGATCCCGATTGCGAGTGCCCCATCAGCACCGCGCCATTCACCTGAGTGGCGAGATCCGACAACGCCTTGAGGGTCGGATTCGGCGTGGGCACGCCGCCAAAACTCACGTCGGGGACAGCCTGCTTCGACAGTTCGTCCACCGCGGTCACCGGGAATTGCGCGTCCGCGAAGGGAGCGCCAGGCTTCGAACCGAAGCGGAAGTTCGGCCAGACCACCTCGTCGCTGAACCGAATCCATCGCGGCAGGGTGTTCGCCGGCGCCGACCCGGCTCGCGCGTTGTTGAAGATCGGCTTGATTGAAACCCGATCGGCCGCGCCCGACCTGATCCGGAACGTAGACGGGATGGCCCTTGCGGACGAAGTATTCGTCCCATCCCATGCGACCGTCCGGCGTGGTTTCCCATGATTTGCCTGTGAGCGTGGCGCCATGCACCATCACCACTGGCACGTTGCCGTCGCCGCCCTGCGGCACCATGTAGCGCACGTACATCTGATTGACGGTGATGTGCCCGCCAGGGCCGAGGTCGCCCAGCTCACCTGCCGTCTGTTCAACCTTTTCGCCACCGACAAAGAAACTGCCCTGCGCCTTCAGCACCAAAGGCGCGTCAGGCGTCTGAACGTCCTTGAGGGCCTGTGCCTCGACGTTGACGGACGTGCCGAGCACGCCCGAAAGAGCGATCCCGACGAGGATCGACGCTCGGCAGAACTTCGAGAGTGGCTGGCTTTCCATTCGTATCTCCTCGCCTGATCAAGTTACCGACCGGCACCTGACATTACTTGCCTATTCCTTCAGGAATCAAGGGCGAGCAGGCCGTCGATTCGCAGGTTTAGGCAAACATCGACGCGGCGCTCGTCGTAGTATCTATGTCCAGACATGACTTCCATAGCTCATCAAGCACGTGCCGCGGCAATCACAACCGGCGCACCACCGAACGACATCAGCCAGGCCGCCCCTGGTGTGCTGGCGTTGCGAAACCTCGCCAACCGAATTGCTCGATACGCGCCGCACGATGGCGTGTTTCCGCTTCGACTGCCCGGAACCTATGCGTTACGCCGTGGACGGATTACCTCCGAGCCGGTTCACGCCACGCTCGGGCCGTCGCTGTGCATCGTGGCCCAGGGCGCCAAGGTCCTGATGCTCGGGCGTGAAGTTCTCGAATACGACCCGGCGCGAATGCTCGTGTTCGCGGTCGATCTCCCGGTCTCCGGCCAGGTGATTCGCGCCAGCCAAAGCAATCCGTTTCTCGGCTTCAGACTGGATCTGGTGCCGTCGCGCGTGGCGGAACTTGCCGCACGGGTCTACCCGCATGGCATCCCCAAGCCGTCGGACAATCGCGGGCTCTATGTCGGGCACGCGACCGACGGCATCATCGACAGCGTGACCCGATTGCTGGATCTGATGGGTCAGGCCGAGGACGCCGATCTCCTCGGACCACTCGTGGTCGACGAGATGCTGATCCGGTTGTTGCGGACGCCGATCGGCACTCGCGTCGCCCAGATCGGAGAGCCCAAGTCCGGAGTCCACCGGGTTGCCAAGGCCGTCTCCTGGATCCGCACACATTTCGCGCAACCGATCACCGTGGAGGAAATGGCCGCATCCGCTCACATGAGCGCGTCGTCGTTTCACCAGCGTTTCAAGGCGGTGACGATGATCAGTCCGCTGCAATACCAGAAGGCGTTGCGGCTGCAGGAAGCGCGTCGACTGATGCTGTTTCAGAAAGTGGATGCGAACGACGCGTGCCACCGCGTCGGCTATCTCAGTCCGTCGCAATTCAGCAGGGAGTACGCCCGATTCTTCGGGAGTGCGCCGACCAAAGATATCGCCCGGCTAAGCGAGGAAGGGGTCGCGCGCAGCAACTAGCGACGCGCCGAGCGTCAGCGGATGCTCGCGACTCGGCGGATGAGGCCGTCGCTCTTCGTCAAGATATAGATCTCTCCGGCCTGATCGGTTGCGATGCGTAGCTCGACCCGAAAGGGCCGCGGACCCGCCCCGGGTCCACCGCGGCCCAGCCCCGGGTCCGGCCGCCGGCGCCGGCGGAGCCGGTCCAGCCGCAAGCTCACTTGCCTTGCTGCGCTCCAGCACCAGGGTGGGAAGGTTCGTCCTGATCTCGGCGTACGGCGCCATCGTGGTGAGATTGCCGTCCGTGGCGGTGATGAGATCCGCCATCCTCGCGTAGAACAGTCTTCCGCTGGTGATGTCGCCAAACACAACGGCGCCTTGAAGTTGAGGCCACCGCTTGCCGCGATAGACAAATCCGTTGGTGATCGCAAGGCCCTCGATACCCGTCTGGTATGCGAGTGCCGAGTCCTGGATTGGAATTCGCTGCTCGAGCACCACGGTATCGGAAATTCGCACCGGCAAGGTGTTGTCGGCGCTCAGGGGACCATAGATCGGACTGAGCGGCTTGAATTCCGGTCCTTCGCGCAGCGGGTAGCCGTAGTTGGCGCCACGACGGATGATGTTGATCGTCTCGTATCGAACCGGGGACCCGATGTTGGAGCCAATCACAAACGCCAACAGCCTCGCTTGACTCCCTGGACCAGCGGGCACATCCCAGGCCATGCGATGAGGATTGCGCATGCCATACGCGAAGATCTCCTTGCGCGCGCCAGGCGTCGACACAAAGGGATTGTCGTTCGGGATGCGGTATTGACCGTTCTCACTCACCTGGCTCGTCGACACGTGTTCGCGCACGTCGGGGACGATCCGGATGATCGCACCGCCGAAATGATCGAGACGCTGCGGATTGAGGCGACGGACGTCGGTTTGCTCGCCGGTCCCGCCGTCCCCCGTCGACACATAGAGCACGCGCCAGTCGGCGTCGCCCTGGGCCGCAGTCGGATTGAAGGTCAAGTCGCTCATCGGGTGAATGGAGTTCAGCAGTTGCACCCGCATCACCTCCCGCACGGTGCCTTCGAAGGTCGCGTTGCTGATGTTGCTGTCGGTCCATTCACTGAAAACGCCCTCACGCGTGAGCGGCTGACCATTTGCGGGCATTCCAATTGGCTTCGTGGCGACAAACCGCGACGCGTCGAGACCAGGCAGCACGCCGGCCTTCGGCGTTCGCGTCAATCGTCAGCGCCGGATTTTCCAGATGGATCGTGTAGAACACGCCGTTGCGCCGGTAATCCGGATCGAAGGCGAAGCCCATCAGCCCACTGACAAATCCGCCGCCGGGGGCGAACTTTGGAAACAGCCCTGGGGCGTCGGCCGACCCGTTGAAGTTGATGTACGTGACGCGCTGCCGAGTGGTCTTGTCGACGATGGAGAGCGGTCCCGCGTGTTCGGCGACGAACAACCGGCCACTCCCCGGCTCTTCGATGAGGACATTTATTCGCGCAGCCTGCGATCGGCCGTCGCTGCTGGTGGTACGCGGCATCTCGATGAAGTCCGCGAGTTCCGCCTCGAGCGCCGTCTGGGGCTGTTTGAGCAATGGCCAGAACGCCCGCGCAACCGAGCAGCGCGCTGAGTGCGAACGTCAATACCGCGTTCATGCAAGAAGGCTACTTGGCACCCAATGGCCTTTCTTGCCTATTCCTCGGTGAATCGTGCGGTGAGACGGGCGATCGACGCGCAGGTTTAGGCAAGCCTCGCGATGCGATGGTCGTAGGGTTACGGGTCGATGGCAGTGGCCGGCTGCCAGAGGTGCCTAGGGTGCCTGAGGTGCCTGGGGTGCCGACGGCAGCGCCAGCAGGAAGCAGGACGGCGGTGAGGGCGAGGCAGATTAGTCGTGACATCTGACTCGCCCTCAGCCTGCGTCTAGAACGTGACGCGGACTCCCAACTGGACGTCGCGCGGCTTCATCACGGTGCTCGAGTCGATGTTGCTCAAGCGTCCGAACGTCGCGTTGTTCGACGTGGTCGTGAGATTGCCGAGGCCGAACAGGGTGTAGTTCTCGGCGTTGAGCGCCTCGATGCGCACCTGGACGCGCACGCGATCGCCGAACCGGATGTTCTTGGTCAATCCGAGATCGAGCAGGTGGTGCGCCTGGAATCGCACGTTCGGCAGCGTGGTCGGGAACGTGCGGATGTTGGCCTGGCCCAGGCCGATCTCCGTGGCCTGGAACGTCACCACCTGGCCGGCCGCGTTCCTGAACGGCTGTCCGTTCTGCGTGTAGAAGCAGGTGGTGTCGAAGATCGGGAGGTCGACACCGTAGTCCTGGCTGCCGCTCGAGCCCCACTGCGAGGTGAGGTCGCGCGGATCGCCGCACGCCGGATCGAAGTAGGTGTTCTGGTTGAAGACGAGCGGCACACCTGACTGCCACTCATACTTCGTGCTGAACTGCCAGCCGCCGAGGATCGCTTCGAGCACGCCGTTCCAGTCGCTGCCCCATTTATGCCCGTGGCCGAACGGCAGCTCGGCGACGCCGGCAAGCGTGATGCGATGCGGCCGGTCCACCGCGCCGACCCTGTCTTCCGGATCCTCCCACGGGTTGAGCGGCGCGACCTTCTCGCGGAACCGCGAGTACGTGTACGACGACTGCAGCATCAATCCATCGGTGAATCGCTTCTCGATACGCCCCAGCAGCGCATGGTAGGTGTTTGAGCCGCTATAGGCTTCGGCGGTCAACGTGTCGAAGTGCGGGAACTGCAGGAGCAGCCGGCGGCGCGCGATGGTGGCGCCGTTGCTGCCCGGCGTTTCGGGAGTCAGACCCTGGAATGGGTTGGACACCACCTGGCTGAGGAACGTCTCGGCGTTGTTGTCGCGGATCGCGCTCGTCGAGCGGTACTGCTGCGGCACGTAGTTCACCTGCTCGATGAAGGGCACGTTGGATCCCTTCTGGCCCAGGTACGACGCTTCGACCAGCCAGTTGGCGGCGAGCTGTTTTTCGATGCCGAGGCTGAAGCGCCAGTATTCGGGATTGGTTCGTTCGTCCCGAATGATGCCGGCGGCATTGCCCCCCAGGGCTGTCCTCAGGCCGAGCGACGATCCCACCGGCTCCAGGAGCTGGCCGCTCGGTACTGGATTGGTCAGGTTCGCCTGGAACGTCAACCCGTTGTCGGCCGTCACCGGCACCGGCGTCTGCCGTGCATAGCCAAGCTGATTCACGGGGTTGCCAAGACCGGGCACGGCGTTGATCTGAAATGGCGAGATGAACAAGCCCGCGCCGCCACGGACGATGACGCTCGGTGAGATCGTGTAGGTGAATCCCAACCGCGGCTGGAAGTTGTTCCTGTCGGCAGCCCAGATTGCGGGATCGGCATCGTCGACATACTGGTAGCCGCCGAGCACCGCGAACTGTGCGGCCGTGAGCGGCACGCCCGCGGGAGGATTGGCGGCGTACTGCGCCTGCGCCTGCGCCTGGATCGGATTGGGCGTCGCAGAAGTCGAAGCCTCGCGTGTTGCGGTTCTCGGCTTCGGTCAGGCCCAGCTCGAGGTCGTAGCGGACACCGACATTGAGCGTGAGGCGTTCGCCGATGCGCCAATCGTCGTGGACGAAGAAGCCGTGGCTGATGGTGTTGTAGTCCTGCTCCGGACGGACCTCGATGAACGAGGCGTTGAGCGGCAGGCCCAGCATGAACGACGCGATGCCCTGCCCGTACTGACTGACGGCCGTGCTCGACGCGCGCGTGTAGGTGCCGTCGAACGCGTACGCCCCGCCGCGCCAACCCTCGCTGACCTCGGTTTGACGCAGTGACGCCAGTCGTAGCCGGCCTTGAAGGTGTGGTCGCCGCGCGCCCAGGTGAGGGTCGGCGCGAATTGCATGTTGTAGAACGGCTGGTGGCGTCCGGTGTTGAAGCCGTTCTGTTGCGCGCCGAGCGTCACGACGCGGCCGGCGGTGGTCGGAGTCCCCGACTCGAGCGAGAAGCGGGGAATGTGCGCGTAGTCGCCCAGCAGCGCGAGCGTGCTCGCCGGATAGCCCAGCTCCGACGGCTGCAGCTGACCGATCGGCTGCAGGTCGTCGTTGAACCGCAGCCAGCTGCCCTTCACGTCGAGGAACAGCGACGGCGACAGCACGGCGGTGTGGCCGACGGCGTAGTTGTAGTTGAACCGATCGGTGCCGCCGCGCGAGATCTCGACGCCGTTGATCTCTCCGGCGAAGTTGTAGCGCTCCTCGCGACGGAAGTTGCGGATGAAGCGGCCGTAGGTGCGGTGCGCGGACGTCCATTCGTGATCGATGCGCGTCAATTGCAGGTTGTAGGCATAGGTCCACGGCTGCTCGGCGAAGAAGTTGTTCGACAGGTCCGCCGCGCCCGCCTGGTTGGCGTCAGGGAAATATTTCAGGACGTTGGCGGCAATCGGGTTGATGCGATTGCCCGGGATGATGTTGCCGGGGAACGCATCGCGCGTCACCACGCCGTTGACGAGGCGCGCGGTGTTGGGGTCGAAGATCTGCACGCCAATCGCCAGCAGCTCGGAGAAATCGCCCCGGCGCATGCGCATCCGACGGCACCGAGTTGGTGACCGTTTCGATCGTGTTGTCCTGCAGCTTCTCGTACGACCCCATGAAGAACGTGCGGTTCTTGAAGATCGGGCCCGACACCATCCCGCTGAAACGGTTGTAGTCGCGCGGCGTGACGCCGGTGCCGAGGCGCTCCGACGCGTAGAGCACCGCCGAGCGGCTGTCGTCGCGGTTGTAGAACGACGCGGCGCCGTGCCACTGGTTGGTGCCGCTCTTGAGCGCGAGGTTGACGTTGCCGGCGCCGGTGTGGCCGATCTGCGCGTCGTAGACGGCGGTCTCGACCTTGAACTCCGAGATCGTATCCGACGGCGGCTGGATGCCGACACGCGCGCCCGACACGATGTTGCTCGAGCCGTCGATGGTGAACTCGCTGTTGATGGTGCCGCTGATGGTGAGGCCGCGCAGGTTGTCGTTGTCCATCGGCCGCTGCAGCGCGTAGGAGCGTTCGAACGACGCGCCCGGCACCAGCCGCGCGAGGCCGTATGCGGTGCCGTCGCCGAGCGGCATCTCGCCGATCAACTTGCTGTCGATCACCTGGCCCATGGTCGCGGTGCCGCTGTCCATGAGCGGGGCGCTCGCCACCACCGTGATTTCGGTCGAGATGCTCGCGGGCTCCAGCGTGAAGTCCACCTGCAGGCGATCGCCGACGCGCACATCGACCTTTTCGCGGACCGTGGTCCGGAAGCCGGTGAGCTCGACCGTCACGCGATAGTTGCCGGAGATCAGGAATGGCGCCGTAAACACGCCTCCGTCGCCGGTCACGACCACCGTGGTGGCGTTGGTGCCGTTGTTGACGATGGTCACGGTCACGCCGGGGAGCACGCCGCCGGAGGAATCCGCGACGCGGCCGCCGATGCTGCCGCGCGAATCCTGCGCGGCGGCGGGCGCGGCCAGCAGGGCCAGGGTCACGGTCAGGACCAGCGCCGTTGATCGCTGACGAAAGCGCGCGAGGTACGGTCTGCCAAAGCAATCCATGAGGGTGCCTCCCACCAAAGACAAATCGATTGAAAACGGCTTCCAGCTCCATGCGACCTGCCATGAACAGGGCGGCAGGCAAGATCGTGCCGGCGAGCGCGAGCACCGAGGCGGCAAGCGCAATCGTCTTCACGACCGTTCAACTGTCCCGAGCGTCGCAACGGCCGCGAGGTGTGC
This sequence comes from uncultured cyanobacterium, assembly GCA_963833135.1. Classification (GTDB taxonomy): domain Bacteria; phylum Acidobacteriota; class Vicinamibacteria; order Vicinamibacterales; family UBA2999; genus 12-FULL-67-14b. The sequence continues at coordinate 227,516 of CAWHWW010000001.1, forward strand.
GGCCGGCTGCTGAAGCGTGCGGCTCAGCACGGTGTCGCTGAGCGCGGCGATGAACCAACCCGGCTGGAAGCCTAATCGGCGGCTCAGCCAGAAGTCCACGAAAATGATCGCGCCCATGTGCACGAGAGGCGACAGGGTCCAGCCTGCGCAGCGCGATCGTTCAGTGACCGAATCGACGGTCGTCGCGCCGGAATCAGCGCTCATGCGCGCCTACGGTGCCTCGGCTGGGCCGGCTTCGCAAGCCTCCCGTCACCGGTGCCGGAAGTTTTGTATGAGTAAACAGCCGGCGCCGCGGCTCAATGCCGCGCATAGGTCTCGACCCCCATCAGCGCGTCGTTGGGATAGAAGTGTTCGACGTTCTCGCGCGTGATCACCTGGTGCTTGACGAAGGCCGCGGGTGGGACGGCGCGGCGCGCGAGGATGTCGAGGGCGAGACGAATCAACCCGTCGCCGTACTTCTCGGGAAAGTAGCCGATCGACGCCACAAGCGGCGTGCGCGGCCGTCGCAGTTCGGCGCGCGCATCGGGTTCCGCGTTCTGGCCGGCGATCGCGCAATCGCCGGCACGCCCGGCCTCTTCGAATGCACGGGCCGCGCCAAGCGCGCTCGGGTCGTTGGCCGCCGCGACCAGCACGCGCCTGGCGCGCGAGGCCCGCAGATGCCGCCGCACGCGCTCGAGCGCCGTCTTGAATTGACCATCGCCGTCGATCGACACCACCGGCCAGTCCGCGGCGTCGTGAATCACCTCGCGAATGCCGGCGATGGCGCCGCGAATGCGTGAGGCCGGAAGCGACCCGGCCCGCGTCAGCTCCACCAGCAGGATCTCGTCGGCCTGGCCGTTCCACACCTGCCGCGCCCACTTCCCCAGATAGCGCCCGGCCAGCAGCCCGGCTTCGTAGTTGTTGGCGCCGAAATACGTCGCGCCGGGATGGGGAATGTCGATGGCAATCAAGTGGGACCTTCGCTTCGTCGTACTTGGCCGCGATCGCCGGCGCCATCGACTCGTCGGTCTGAAATTCGATCACCAGATCGACACGGTCGCGGATCAGCAGCTCCGCGTTCTTGAGGGCAATCTTCGGCTGGTAGCGGTTGTCGACGACGATCAGTTCGAGTCGCTCGCGCTCGGCGGCGCGCACCAGCCCGCGATGCACCTCCTCGCCAAACGAGCTGTCCTGCCCCTGCGACGCATAGCCGATGCGGTACCGCTTGCGCCGGCGGACCTCGGAGGTGAGCCGGTAGCGGTTGCCGTCGACCTTCTCGATGAAGCCGCAGTGCCGGAGCGTGTAGAGCAGGCGGAAGCACATGCCCTTGCCGAAGCCGGTCCGATCCATGACGTCGCGCAGGCGCAGGCCTTCGCCGGGATGCTGGAAAACCCAGAGAATCTCCGAGGCGTGCACCAGCGACTTCACCAGGTAGCCGTCCTGAGTGGCCCGTAACGCGCCCTGATCCCGTCCCTGGCGGCGTGGCATTGCGTTTTGTATAGCACAACACGGGCGCGGCCGGCACCGTTCGCTTGCATCAGGGCCGCGAAGCCCCGATGCTCAAGCGGAGCCAACCATGATTGACCCGACGATCGTCGCGCGCACGACGGAACACAACCTCGGGCGCCTGCCAGCCCTCGAAGACGACTACGGCCATCTCGGGCGGCAGCTCGCCCGGCGCGGCATCGCCATCGAAGCCCTGCTCGAACGGGCCCTGCGGTTTCGCGTGGCCGTACCGTCGTGGGCGATGGGCACGGGCGGCACCAGGTTTGGCCGCTTTCCTATCGCCGGTGAACCACGCGTCGTGGCCGAGCGGCTCGAAGACGCGGCCCAGGTCCAGGCGCTGGTCCGCGTCACGGAGGGCATCTCGCTGCACTTCCCCTGGGACCTCCCAGGGCCGCCCGCTCTGTCTGAGCCTTCTGCGCTTTCTGTGGCCGATCTCAAGCGCGCGATCGACGCCTGCGGCCTGCAGGTGGACTCGACCAATTCGAACACCTTCCAGGATCAGCCCGAGCAACGCCACTCGTACCGGTTCGGCAGCCTCACGCACACCGACCTGGCGGTGCGCCGGCAGGCGATTGAACACAACATCCAGTGCCTCGCGCTGGCCGAACAGCTTGGCGCCCCGGCTCACACCGTGTGGATCGGCGACGGCGGCAACTTCCCGGGCCAGGTGCACGCCCGCCGCGCGTTCGAGCGCTACCTCGATAGCCTGGGACAGATCTACGCGCGGCTGCCGGATGGGTGCCGGCTGTTCCTCGAGCACAAACTGTTCGAGCCGGCGTTCTATTCGACGGTCGTCAACGACTGGGGCACGAGCTACGTGGCAGCCCGCGAGCTCGGCGACCGCGCGTGCTGCCTCGTCGATCTCGGGCATCACGCGCCGAACGTCAACGTCGAGCAAATCGTGGCCCGCTTGATCCATCTCCAGAAACTTGGCGGGTTCCACTTCAACGACAGTTGCTGCGGCGACGATGATCTGGATGCCGGATCGATCAAGCCATTTCAGCTCTTCCTGATCTTCAACGAGCTGGTGGACGCCGACTGCGAAGGCGTGGCCGGGCTCGAGCCCGCGTTCATGCTCGATCAGTCACACAACGTCACCGACCCGATCGAGTCGCTGATGACGAGCGCGACCGAGCTGGTCCGGGCCTTCGTGCAGGCCCACCTGATCGATCGCGAGGCCCTCGCGCAGTACCAGGCCGCTAACGACGCCGCGATGGCCCTGCAGACGCTGAAGCAGGCCTTCACAACCGACGTATCGCCGATTCTGGCAATGGCACGCTATCGGGCCGGGGGGGCGATCGATCCGGTGGCCACCTACCGCGCCAGCAGCTACCGCCAGCGAAAGGCCGCCGAGCGTCCCGCGGCCGCGGCGGCGCGCGCCGTTCCGATCTAGTGGAGCCGATCAACTCGCCTCGAGGTGAAAGACCTCTCGAAGATCGGCGAGCACGGGACTGTCGTCGTCGCGGACCGGCATGATCTCGCGCATGTATCGCCACCAGCGGCGGCAGACGTCGGTGGCACTGATCGCGGCCCACTGGTCCTCACTGGCAACCTCCACGTAGCCAAAGAGGTCGTTGGTCGCGGGATCCAGGTAGATCGAGTAGCTCCGCACACCGTGGCGAATCAACTGAACTTCCAGTTCGTGCCAGATGGGCGTGTGCCGGCGCTCATACTCGAGGTGCTGTCCGGGAAACACCGAGGCGCGGAAGGCTTTGCGGATCACGCCGTAAGCATCGCGCCTGCCATCGAACGAGAGCACCCGCCGTCGCGCGGCTGACGAAAGTTTCGAATTGCAAAACCCGTCAGCGCGGCGCGATGCGGGCCGCTGCGCGGGCGGGTGACTTGCGGCTCAACTCGGTCCCGGTTGTCGTGACGTAATACTTGGCGAGCATGTTGGGACGCTCCCAGGCCGGCAGCGCGTGCCGGTCGCGCACGTAGCGGAGGAAATTGGCGGCGACCTGCGAGAAATGCGCCTCGTGGCCGTCGCGGAGCGCCGCCGGGACCGTGACGTGAATCTCGGAGCCTCGCTCTTCGACCGCTATCCCCGGATGCGTCCCTGCCAGCGACGCGATCGTCGCGCGCGTGGCCGCGAGCACCGGCGCGTGCAGGGCCGGCGAGGCGGGCACCACGTAGAGCTCAGGGAGGTACCGATCCGCGGCGGTCTGCCGCACTTCGATGCGCGCCCGCGAGCCGCGGTAGAACGCGAAATGCGTGTCGCCGCCTCCCGGCGGTGCTTCCCAATCCCAGATCACATTCAGTTTGGTATGGACGCCGCGCACGGCGTATGACACCAGCGTGTTGGCGAAATATTCGAGCGCGCCATTCTTGAGCGAGGGCGCCAGCGCCGGGCCGAACCGCTGCCCTCCGGTGACGCGTTGGAACTCGGACTCGGGAATCACGGTCGGCCATCGCTGCGCGGCCAGCACTTTGATCTCGGATCGATAGTCGACGGCGCGCTCGGGGAACAGCGTCCACTGCACGAGGTCCACCAGGTGCGTGCCGATGTCGTTGAGGCCTTCACCCTGCTCCACCGTATCGAAGAACCACGCCGGGCGAATGTTCGGCGCGCCCGACACCACTTTCATCAGGTGGTGCACGCTCTCCATATAGACGGCTGGATCCGCTTCGGTGCCGTTGACGATCGCGCCGAAGACGCCGGCGTCGTTGACGAGCGCGCGCTGGAGCATCGTGGTGATCTCGAAGCGCTCGGTCATGATGTCGTAGGCCACGACACCTTTCGCATCAGCGTTGGCGAGGACGGTGTCGAGCTTCGGCAGGTCGGCCGCGGCGAGAATCCACGGTTTGTCCGCAAGCACGTGCAGGCCGGCGTCGACGGACCTGGCGATGCGATCGATCTTCGGACGGTTGCGGCCTGAGAGGATGACCGCGTTGCCCGGCCGCTCCTTGAGCATCCGCTCGACAAAGTCGGCGCCGGAATGGACGCTCCATCTGCCACGCGGTCGGCTTCTCAGCCCGCTTGTTGTAGGCCGCCACGCGTTTCAGGTGCTCGTCGAGGTCCCAGCCGGCCGGCGCGTAGACGTCCACGCCGGCGGCCACGCCCGGATACATCTCCTTCTGAATCAGCGCGGCATGAAAGTGTCCCGGGTCGAGCGTCATCAATCGGACGTCGGTCATGGCGCCGCGCTCCTGCGCGCCCGCGGCCAGCGAGGCGGGCAACACGATGATCGTCACGAGACGAAGCCACCGCGTCATCATCACGCCAGATGGTAATGCACATTCGCCGGCTGTGATTGGGGCGTCGTATTCCAGCCAAGTTGAATTAGGCTTTCGGTGCAATGACGCCGGGAACCAGGCTGGGGCCCTACGAGATCGTCGAGACCATCGGCGCAGGTGGCATGGGCGCCGTCTATCGCGCCCGCGACACCCGGCTTGGGCGCGACGTGGCGATCAAGATCTCGTCGTCGCGCTTCAGCGATCGCTTCGAGCGCGAAGCGCGCGCGATCGCCGCGCTCAGCCACTCGAACATCTGCACGCTGCACGACATTGGTCCCGACTACCTGGTGATGGAACTGGTGCCCGGCCAGACGCTCGCCGAACGCATCGACCGCGGTCCCATCCCGGTGGAGGAATCGTTACGTATCGCCCGGCAGATCGCCGACGCCTTGCAAGCGGCGCACGACCGCGGCATCGTGCACCGCGACCTCAAGCCGGCCAACGTCAAGCTGACGCCGGACGGGCACGTCAAGGTCCTCGATTTCGGCCTCGCGAAGGTCACCGAGGCGGACGTGGCCGACGCCCAGCACGGCGACTCGCCGACACAGGCGCCCGCAACACGGATCGGCGAGGTGCTCGGCACCTCCGCTTACATGGCACCGGAGCAGGCGCGCGGCGACAGCGTCGACAAGCGTGCCGACATCTGGGCATTGGGTGTCGTCGTCTACGAAATGGTGATCGGCCGCCGTCCGTTTCAAGGCCGCCACCCAGTCGGACACGATCGCCGCCGTGCTGACGCTGGAGCCGGCATGGCACGACGTGCCGGAGGCGGTGCAACCGCTGGTGCGTCGATGCCTTGGTGAAGGACCCAAAGCGACGGTTACGTGACATCGGCGACCTCGATCTCCTCCTCGAGCCGGTGCCCACGGCCGTTGCGCCGCGGCGGCGATCGTGGATCGCCTGGGCGGTCGCGGCCCTGCTCCTCGCGGCCCTGGGTCCTGTCGCCGTCACCCACTGGCGAGAGCAGCCGGCCTTAGCCGAGTTGGTCCGCTTTCAGATTCCGCAGACCGTCGCACTCGCGCCATCGGGAAACATCGGCCTCTCACCCGATGGCCGCTACCTCGCGTTCCTCGGCATGGGCGAAGATGGCCGGATCCGGTTGTACTTGCGGACGATGGACTCGCTGGAGGTCCGGCCGCTGGAAGGATCGGAGGTCGCGCCGCACGCGCCGCCGTTCTTCTGGTCCCCGGACAGCCGGTTCATCGCCTTCGACGCGGGCGGCGTGCTCAAGAAGTTGAACATCGCGGGTGGCCCTACGCAGACCTTGTGCGAATTGACGGCCCCGGCGATCGGCGGATCGTGGAATCGCCAGGGCGACATCATTCTTGGCAACGTCGCCGGCGGCCTGCTGCGTGTCTCCGAGAATGGCGGCGCCGTCTCGCCGGCGACAGCCATCAATCCCGCGCGCAAGGAAGATTCGCATGTGCTCCCGACGTTCCTGCCGGACGGACGTCACTTCATCTATCTTCGGGCATCGCGTGGCACGCCGAGTTTGAGTGGCACCTACATCGGGTCGCTGGATGCCGCACCCGAAGCGCAAGACACGCAGCCGCTGATGCCGTACGCGGTGGGGATGACCTACGTCCCCTCCTCGGCGGCCGGCCCGGGACGCTTGCTCTACGTTCAGCAGGGCAACCTGATCGCGCAACCGTTCGATGCCGAACGGCGCGTGATCGCGGGCGACGCCGTAGCGGTGGCCGAACGGGTGGGTGTGTACCTCGATGGCGCCTTCTTCTCCGCCGCCCGCAGCACGCTCGTCTATCGCACCGCGGATCCCGAATTCCCGATCCAGTGGTTCGATCGGCAGGGCAATGTCGCCGGGCGCGTGTCCGCTCCCGGCGCGTTCGGTGGTATCGCGTTGTCGCCTGCGGACACGCACGTGGTGGCGGTCGTGACCAACCCGCGCGACGCGGGAAATTCCGATCTGTGGTTGTTCGATCTGGTGCGTGGCGTGACGCCGACGCGGTTTACCTCCTTCCCGGCACTGCGCGCCGACTTCCCGCTGTGGTCCGCCGACGGGCAACGGGTCGCGTTCCGATTCCCCGGACCGGTCGGGGTCAGCATCTATCAGAAGCTCGCCAGCGGCGCACAGGAGGCGGAACTCATCGTGCGCAACGACGGCGGGTTGATCACGCCTACCAGTTGGTCGCCCGATGGCCGTTTCATGATCGTCGCGAGTACTCAAGGGGCGATGCTCTGGGATCTGTGGGTAGCCCGACTGGGCGGCCCGGAACCAAAGGACGCCAAGCACGCCGCCTTCGCGCCCACGCGCTTCAACGAGGAGGATGGCCGCTTTTCACCCGATGGGCGGTGGATCGCCTACGTCTCGAACGAGACTGGCCGCGACGAGGTCTACGTGCGCAGGTTCAATCCGGACTTGACCAACGGATCGGCGAGCATCGGCACGAGCGTGCTGGTGTCGAACGGCGGGGGATCGTCGCCCCTATGGCGGGCGGATGGCAATGAGCTCTTTTTTCTCGCGCAGGGCGGGATGATGATGTCGGCCGCGGTGACGTTGGGGGCGAGCTTCGAGGCGCGACAGCCGGCGGCGCTCTTTCAAACGCCCCGCAGCGTGACCTTTGGCGGCGTGACCAGGGACGGGAAGCGTTTCCTGCTCGTCGAGCGCGGAACCTCGCCATTTACCGTGGTCCTCAACTGGATGCGCAACTGACCGTTGCGATCCCTGCATCGGGCAGCAACGGTAAACCACGCACCTGCCGTATGATGCCGTTACTGGGGAATGCTCATGCGGCTACTTTCATGCGTCGTCACTCTGGCACTCGCCGGCCCCACCGTTTCGGCACAGTCTCCGGTCATACCTCCTGGTAGTTCAGTGCGGCCGTTCGATCGAACGGCCATCACAACGGTCAACTCCGCCGAGCAGGCGACCCTCACGTCGGCCGAGCGCGCCGCCGGATGGAAGCTGCTGTTCGACGGCGCGACCACGAACGGATGGCGCGGCTTCAAGAAGGCCGGCTTCCCCGCCAGGGGCTGGTCGGTCGAGGCAGGCCGGTTGAAGCACGCCGCGAGCGGCGGGCAGCCGGCGGCCGACAGCGGCGACATCATCACCATCGACACCTTCAACGATTTCGACCTGCGCTTCGAATGGATCGTCGCACCCGGCGCCAATAGCGGCATCAAGTACCTCGTCACCGAATCGCGCGACGGCCCGATCGCGCATGAGTACCAAATCATCGACGACGCGAAACATCCCGACGCGTTGATTGGTCCGCATCGCGCGACCGCGGCGCTCTACGACGTGATTGCCGCGCCCGCGAAAAAGATCCTCGAGCCTGCGTCACAGCGCAACGAGGGCCGCATCTTCGTGCAGGGCAACCACGTCGAGCACTGGCTCAACGGAGCAAAGGTGATCGAATACGAGCTGGGCAGCGCGGAGCTCAAAGCCGCGAAGGCGAAGAGCAAGTTCAAGGACGTGCCCGGGTGGGAAGACAAGCTCAAGGGCCACATCCTGCTGCAGGATCATGGCGACGAGGTCTGGTATCAGAACATCCGCATTCGCGAGCTGAGCGGCGCGCCGACGCTGCGCCGTTGAGGTCTTGAGGCCTCGGGCTTGAGGCCTTGAGGCGCTTGACGTGCTTGGCGAGGGTCTTGGGTTTGGAGGTGACAGTGGCCAGCGATCGCAACGAGCAAGCGGGCATCACCCGGCGCGATTTCGGCACCCGGCTCGGCGCTGCGACGGCGGGCGTCATGGTCGGTGGTGACTGGCTTGGCGCGGCACCTCGCTTGGGAAACCGCATCCTCGGCGCGAACGACCGCGTGGTGCTGGCCAGCGTCGGCATCCGCGGCCAGGGCAACGCGCTGAAGCGCGGCTTCGCGCGGCTGACGAACGTCGAGATCAAGACGCTGTGCGATCCCGACGGCAACCTGGCGCCGACGCGCATCAACGACGAACGGCTGAAGGACGTCGCGTCGTTCAAGCCCGGCTTCGTGCAGGACCTGCGCCGCGCCCTCGACGACAAGGACATCGACGCAATCGTGATCGCCGCGCCGAACCACTGGCACGCGCTCGCCACCGTGTGGGGACTGCAGGCCGGCAAGCACGTGTTCGTCGAAAAGCCCGCGTCGCACACCGTGCTCGAAGGCCGGATGATGATCGACGCCGCGGCCCGTTACAAGAAACTCGTGCAGGTCGGCACGATGAACCGCAGCCGCCCGGCCGTGCAGGCGGCGATCCAGTTCATTCACGAGGGCGGCATCGGCAAGGTCTACATGGCGCGCGGGCTGTGCTTCAAGCCGCGCCCGCCGATCGGCAAGTATCCCGACGGCCCGATGGCGCCCGGCGAGAAGTACGCGCTGACCGTCGGCTCGACGAGCTACGAGCCGGCCTACGACGAGCAGTACCTGTCGAAGGTGGACTACGACCTCTGGCTCGGACCGGCGCCGAAGCGCGCGTTCAACCGCAACCGCTTCCACTACAACTGGCACTGGCACTGGGACTATGGCGACGGCGACACCGGCAACCAGGGGCCGCACCAGTTCGACACCGCGCGGTGGGGACTGGGCAAGCAGGAACATCCGGTCCGCATCCAGTCGAGCGGCGGCTACTTCGGGCCTGAGGCGTCGCAGGAAACACCGGACACGCACACCACGCTGTTCGAGTACGCCGACGGCACCATCCTCGAGTTCGCGACGCGTGGCCAGTTCACCAACGAGGAAGGCACGCAGAAGATCGGCAATCTCTTCTCGGCACGAAGGGCTGGTTGTGGATCGACGCCAACGGCCGGCAATGGCAATCGTATTTCGGGCCGAAGGATGAAAAAGGCCCCGGCATGGACGTGCCCGAGACCAGCGGCGACGGCGGCGGCGATCCGCGCGTGCTGACCAGCACCGAGTCGCCGCACTACCAGAATTTCATCGACGCCATTCGCGCCGATGACGCGAAGGTGCTGAACAGCAACATCCTCGACGGCCACCTGTCGTCGACGCTGCCGCACCTGGCGAACATCGCGTATCGGGTCGGCCACGAAGTGCGGTTCGACGGCAGGTCCGAAACGTTCGTCAACGACAAGAAGGCCGACAAGCTGCTGACGCGCGAGTACCGCAAGGGCTTCGAGATCCCAAAGCTGACGTGACGCGGCTCGCACTTTCCGTTCTGGCGACCATTGTCTTGTCGCTGTCGGGTGGAGCGGCATCCACCCCACCGCGCAAAGTCGGCGCGTCGGGGACCCCGGCACAAGCGCCGGCCCCGCTCGTCCTCGATCTCAGCGACTACCTCGCGATGCCGATCACCGGCAAGCTCGATGGCACCGGCCAGACCGACGGCATCCTGGCGCGGGTCAACTCGTTCCGCGAAGAGCCCGGCGGCAGCGGCCGTGTGTTCGTGCACGACCTCACAGGGCCGCTCTACATCCTCGACAAGCAGTCGAAGTCTCTCACCACCTACCTCAACTTCAACGGCCGGCCTCTCCCTCGCCAGGGCCAGGTGGCCGGCACGGGACTCTTTCGCAAACTCGCGTGGGAAATCGGCTGGGCCGGCGGCCTCGTCACGTTCCAGTTCGACCCGGAGTACCTCTCGAACGGCCGCTTCTACACGGTGCACCTCGAGGATCCGGCAGTGGACGCGCCGGCGGTTCCGGACAACACCAGCGTGCCGGCCTTCGACACGACCGGATACACCGTGACGGCGCCGATCGCGACGCCGGGGCCGATCACCCGCGAAGGCGTGTTGATCGAGTGGACCGACCGCGATCGCACGAACACCACGTTCGAAGGCACCGCGCGCGAGCTGCTGCGGCTGCAATTGAATACGCGTCTTCACCCGCTCGGCGACATCGTCTTCAATCCTGCCGCCCGGAGCGGCGACGCCGACTGGCGTGTGATGTATGTCAGCTGCGGCGATAGCGGCTCGGGCGAATCGCCGCGTCCCGACACGCGGCCCAACGCGCAGCGGCTCGACACGTTCGTCGGGAAGATCCTGCGCATCGTTCCGAGCCTCGACGATCACAAGACCGCCAGCACGGTGAGCGACAACGGCCGCTATCGCATCCCCAACGACAACCCGTTTGCGTCGATCGCCGGCGCGCGCAAGGAAATCTGGGCACTGGGATTCAGGAATCCGCATCGGCTGCACTTCGCGATCGATCCGTCGAACGCGAAGAACAACCGGCTGATTGCCAACTCCGTCGGGATGCGCACCTGGGAGACCGTCAATATCGTCCATCGTGGCGCGAACTATGGCTATCCGCTGCGCGAAGGCAACGAGGCCATGAAGATCGACAACTGGACGGAGAAACGTCCGCAGGTCGATCGCATTCCGCTGCAGATCACCGCCACCGAGGCACGCGAGCCGATCACGCCCACCTATCCAGTGCTGCAGTATCCGCACAAGCCCGGCGGCGGCGACGCGATCGGCGGCGGCTATCTGTATCGCGGCAGGAACATCCCGGCCTTGCGCGGCAAGTACGTCTTCACCGACATCTCCACCGGACGTCTTTGGTACGCCGACTACCAGGAGATGTTGAAGGCAGACGACGGCAATCCGGACACGATGGCGCCGATGCACGAGATTCACGTGCGGTGGGATGATCCGAACGACTCGCCGGATGCCGGCAAGAAGGTGTACCCATCCATGTATCCGATCGCGCAGGCCGCGTACCACGCGCGCGGCGGCAAGGATCCTGATCTGCCAGGCCGGGCCACGGTCTCAGGCAGCGGCCGCGCCGACGCGCATCTTGCCGTCGATGCCGATGGTGAGCTCTACATCCTCAGCAAGACCGACGGCATGATCCGGGCCGTTCAAGCCCGCGGGCGCTAGCCTCGGGACGTCAGCGGTCGTTTCGCGACGCCACCCAATCGAGCTTGACCTCGAAGCGCACGGTGCTCACCGGCGGCGTCGTCGCGGTGAGCGCGTATCCGCGTGGTTCTTCGACGCCCTTCTCGATCGAGCCCGGCGGGCCAGGGGCCTTGACGCTGGCGCGGCCCGTCGTGACCGTGACGGACCGGCGATGCGAACGACACGCGAAGCGACGGTTCGCCGGCGCGGCCGTTGGCGAACGTCGTGCCCTGGCCGGTGAACGCCGTGTCGGACTGCAGGTGCCACTCCGGCGGCAAGGGCTTGGCCAGCGTCACGGTGTCGGTCACGGTGATCGACGACTGCGCCGTTCCACTCGAAGCCGCGCGTGAAGGTCGTGACGCCGGCCGTGGCGGGTAGGCCGCGGCGAGATCGGCGACGATGCGGGCATGTGCCGCCGGTGAGATTGACTTCGCGAATGCGAATGCCGTCGAGCGCGCGGTAGGCCATCTGCCGCCACACGTCGTGCTGCGACTCGACGCCCTGGCCGACGCCGCCGAACGTCATCGTGTTGTGATTGCGCGCCGACGGCAGGCCGGCGTAGCCGGTATCACCGGTCAGGTAGCGGCCGTTCGCCCAGACGATGAAACTGCCGGCATCGGGATGCGCATGACCGCTGTCGAGCCGCCACTCGGGCAGCTTCGGCAGGAGCGCGGCGACGCGATGACCTTCCGGCGGGCCGGCCTTGAACGCGATCGCGGTCGCGTCCTGTGTCCCACGACGATCGCGTGAAGACGACGCCCGAGTCCTCGAAGTGGTGAGACGAGCGGCAGCGAGTCATCGGCGCCGGCTTCAGCGACGGATCGCGCCACAGCAGCGTCCAGAACTCTTCGAGGTTGCTGTGACCGAACGAGGCATAGCGCTCGGCAACCGCCTGGGCCTGAGGATCCTTGAGACGCGCGGCCACTCGATACATCACGTTGAAATTGCTTTGCAGCGTTCCGCCTGGATAGACGCGCGGGTATTCAGCGCCCGTCTTCGCGCGCGTCAGCGCGCCTTCCCAGATGTCGCCGAAGTCGAAGACGTTCTGGCCGTCCGGCAGCAGCGAGTGCGCGAGGTAGGTCTTCCAGTTGCGAAACACATCGCGATTCCACAGGTTCTCACCCGTCGAATGTTCCCAGGCATCGAGAAAGTGCACGAGCCACGGCGTCGAAAAAATCCAGTACTCGAATCCTTCGTAGTAGTAACCGTCGGGGCTCAGCAACTGGCCGGCGCGCACGTGATGCGCGCGCGCGAGCGCCGCCCACTTCTCGGCATCCTTCGACTCACCCATCAACGCCAGCGCCGTCACGGCAAGACCGGAGGTGGGAATGAAGGTGTGATTCTGCGTGAAGGTGAACTGTCGCTTGGGTCGCGGCGCAAACGCGTCGTAGACGAGGCCGGCGTGACGCTCGAGCGACGCGCGAATGCGCGCGCGCTCGGCCGCGGTGAAGTCGTCGTAGAGCAGGTCGTAGGCCCATCCGATCGCGTACAGCAAGTGACCGGCGGCGAGATCGATGTTCGGCTTGTTGTAGGTGTAGCCCCACGGCTCGTAGTCGATGGCGGCCAGCGTCCACGCCTTCGCCGCGGCCAGGTACTCCGGCTTGCGGTCGACGGCGTAGGCCAGCGCCGACTTCGGCGATGGCGAACGCGACGTTGTTCTGCGAGCGACGTTCCTGCGGTCCGGGAACCGGCGGCGGCGGACCTCTTCAGCGCCGACCAGATTCGACGTCGACCTTCGCCCAGTCGGCGCGATGCGTCGTGCGCGCGCGCTCGCGCAGCGCGTCGAGTCCGGCTCCTGGTGACGAACACGCGCGGATGCACGCCGACCAGCTCCGGCTTGAGCGCCACCTTGTGCGCCATCAGCTCGTCGAAGGTCGCGACTGTCTCCTGCGCGAACGCCGGCAGAGCGGCGAGGACGAGCCACGAACGACACGAAGGCACGAAGAATCATGGACGCTAAATACCTTTGGGTGCGATTGTGACTGGCGTGTATCCGTCCAGCCAGTGCCACGGTGACGACCAGCCCGAGCGGGCCGAGGATGCCGGCGGTGACGAACACCGGTGTGTAGCCAAACGCGTCAACGACCTGGCCGGTGCCCCAGGTGAACAGGATGCTCGCGACCGCTGCGGCGGCGCCACCGAGTCCAAACACGGAGCCGACGGCGCTGTTCGGGAAGAAGTCGCTCGGCAGGGTCTGGAGGTTGTTGACCCAGACCTGGAAACCGAAGAGCACCACCGACATCCACGCCAGCGCGACGTACGGATCGGGCGCGCGCATCGCGAGGATGCCGGCGGACGTCAGCAGCGCGCCCACGCCCATGACGACTTTGCGCGCGCGATCGACCGACCATCCGCGCGAAATCAGCGCGCCCGACGCGTAACCGCCCGAGAGCGCGCCGAGACCGCCGGCAAGAAACGGCACCCACGCCGACTGTCCCACCTGCTGCAGGCTGAAGCCGCGCGCCTCCTGCAGATACGACGGCAGCCAGAAGATATAGAGCCACCAGATCGGATCGGTGATGAATCGCCCGAGCACGACGGCCCAGGTCTGTCGATAGCGTAGCAATTCGATCCAACCCGGCCGCCATGCCGGTCCCGAAGCCGTCGGCTGACGCGCCATCGAGGATGTGCGCGCGTTCGCCCTCAGTGATCCACCGATGCCGCGCCGGCGTCTGGAACATCACGAGCCACAGCGCGAGCCAGATGAAGCCGAGCACGCCGGTGAGCACGAACGTCATCCGCCAGCCATACACGGTGGCCAGCCAGGCGATGATCGGCGGCGACAACGCGCCGCCGACCGCTGCGCCGGTGTTGAAGATGCCCATGCCCAGCGCGCGTTCGCGGACCGGAAACCACTCACCGACCACCTTGGCGGCGCCGGGCCAGTTGCCGGCTTCGCCGAATCCGAGCACGGCGCGCAAGACACCGAATGCCGTGGCCGTGCGCGCCGTCGCGTGCGCGAGCGCGGCCAGCGACCACACCACGATCGAAAACACGAACCCGAGACGCGTGCCGATGACGTCGTAGAGGCGTCCCGACACCATCTGGCTGATGCCGTAGAAGAGCAGGAAGCTGTTCTGAATCGCCGCGTAGTCGGCGTTGCTCAAGCCGAGGTCCTGGCTGATCGACGTCTTCAGCACCGACACCGTCTGGCGATCGATGTAGTTGATGACCGTGGCCAGGAAGACCAGGCCGATCATCAGCCAGCGCAGGCCGCTGATCTTCATCGCATGTTCATGCCGCCGTTGATCTCGATCGTCTCGCCGGTCAGGAACGACGCGTCAGGCGAGGCGAGAAACGCGACGACGGTGGCGACTTCGTCAGGGGTGCCGGCGCGGCCGAGCAGGACGCTCTTGGCGGCGTTCTCGAACGCGGCGGGCGCGGTGAAGCGTCCGTGAAACGCGGTGTCGCCGATCAGGCCCGGCGCGACGCAATTGACGCGGATACCGTGCGGCGCCAGCTCCTTGGCCAGCGCCTTGGTGAGCGAGACCACCGCGCCCTTCGCCGCCGAGTAGGCGCCGGCGCCGGGACCGCCGCCGTTCCACGCGGCCAGCGACGACATGTTGATGATCGTGCCGCGCTTCCGCGCGATCATCCCGCGCGCCCGCGGCCTGGCACATCAGAAACGCGCTGGTGAGATTGACGTCGATCACCGAGTGAAAGAACTCCTCGCTCATCTCCATGAGCGGTTTGCGCTCGATCAGATCGCCGGCGTTGTTGACCAGGATGTCGATGCGCCGAAGCGCGCGGTGACGGCGTCGACGAGCGCGTTCACGTCGGCGCCCCTGGTCAGGTCGCCCTGAAATGCCTGCGCCTCGACGCCGGCGGCGGTCGAGCGCCGCCACGACTTCTTCCGCGCCGTCGCGGCTCTTCATGTAGTGCACGGCGACCCGCGCGCCACGCTGCCCGAGCGTCATGGCACAGGCGCGGCCAAGACCCGCGCCGCCGCCGGTCACCAGCGCGACCCCTTGAAGGTTGCTCATCGATTTATCGACCTGCAGGTTTTGACGGCGCCGATGCCGTGAGGCTCAGCACCCAGGTTTGCGGTTGGCCGGCGCGCAGTTGAATCGCGTCGGCCTCGTAGGAGACGTGCGTCGGAATGGGCACGCGTGGGCCGCGGCCAAGCGGCTCGTCACCAACCGTGCGAATCGTCGATCGCATCTGCAGGCTTCCGCTCGTCGCCGCCTCGAGCACGCCGTCCGGTCCGGACAGGCGAATGCGCGGACGCCGGATTCGTATAGACTGGTCGCCGTCGACGACAGCAGGAACGACACGCGCCGAATCGAGACGTCGCTGCGCGGCGGTCAGGGTCTCCGTGCGCGTGAGTGTCGCGCCATCGATGCGCCAGGTGATCGAGACGGTGAATCCCGGCTCGATCAGATTGCCGGTCTTGCCGCCGACGAGGGCGAACCGGCGCCACGTGGCCTCGAGCGATCGTCCGTCGGCGCCCGGCTTGATGTCGTCCGCGCCGTCGGTGGCGGCCAGCACGCGGCCATCCGGCAGCTCGAAGTACGACGCGCCGGCAGGAACGGTCTGTTCGACGGGCGCCGTGAATCCAGGCAAGACCATGCGGCGCCGGCAGATAGTCGGCGACGCCCGGCCTGGTGCCGCTCGTGATCGGCAGCGCGAACGCGAGCGGTCCCTGGCGCACCAGCCAGACACCGGCCGGCCGATCGCCCCTGCGGAAGAACTCGAAGCGCGCCACCGCCGGCAGCGCCGGGCGCTCCGGGAACGACGCGACCTTCTCCGCCGCCAGCACGCGCATCAACGTGTCTTGCGGCCATCAGCGCCTTGCCGAAGAAGCCGACGTTCTGCTGCCACTCGCGTTCTTTCGTGATGTAGGCGTAGTTGCCGCGGCCCGGCGCGAAGACCTGCAGCATGTGGCGATTGGGATCGTAGTTGTCGCGCAACCAGATCCACGCCAGCCGATACTCGCTGGTGAGATCGGCGAGCGGCGCCGGACGAAGCTCGGGATGGGCGGCAAGAAACGCGACGATCTCCAGCGTGTCGAGGTAACTGACGACGCCGAGGCTGCGGCCCCAGTTGTAGCCGTAGCCATCGGGCGAGACCAGGTCCCACCACAGCTGCGATTGCGCGCGCAGCGACGGTTGCAGCGCGTTCAGGATGTCCTGGCGGTTGACGGTCTCGGCGGCCTCGTACACGTAGCGCGCGTATTCGTTCGAATAGCGGTCGTAGCGGCCGGCCGTGCCCGCGTCATCGGCGTAGAGCGCGCCCTTCGCGAATGGTTCCGCCGCGCGATCGAGCAGCGCATCGACGAAGGCGCGATCGGTGATCACGCCCATCTGGAACGACAGCGTGGCGACGCGTGACGCGACGCCAAGATAGTTTTCCGGCAGATCGATCACCTGGCGCGTCTTCGGATTGTAGAAGCGCGTCGGATCGAGCAGCGCCTTCCACTTGAGGCGATCGTCGGCAGACAGCGACTGCCACAGCGCGTTCTTCGACAGGTCGGCGCCGAAGTGCCGCAGCGCCAGCGCGGCGTAGAGCTGCGCGAAGGCCTTGCTGCCGTTCACCGATTCGATCACGCCGACGCGGCCGACGAGCGGCACGACGTCGCGGCCGCCGACCATGCGCGTCTGGCGCGTGTCCGCGTAGGCCGCAAGCGCGCGCACGAACGTGCCCCAGGAAAACTCGCCGGTCGTCAGCGCGCCGTGCACGCGGTCGGGCAACGGTCCTTCGGCCGGGATCTGCAGGAAGTGCGACGCCACTTCGCGATCGAAGAACGCGTCGACGTCCGCTTTCAGGGCGGCGGTCGGAATGGTCGTTGGGCCGCGGACAACGGCGGCTCACGAGGCTCGCGGCGGCGGCGAGGCCGGCGATCGCGAGCGACGACGGCGCGCCATGCCGGACCCATCACGCGACCACTCCCTTGGCGAAGGCCGGCGCGGCCACCAGCGCGGCGGCGCCGCGCAGGCGCGGATACTGCTCGGGCGGCACCACCGTGATCGGAGTGGCGCCGGCCGGCGGCGTCGAGCGCGCGCTCGGCGAGACCCGCGCGCACGGTGGCCTCGATCAGGTCCCAGGCCGCGGTGATCTCGCCGCCGATGTAGACGTGCGACGGATCGATGGCGTTGACCACCGAGCCGAGCCCGAGGCCGAGGTAGCGCGCCGTCGACGAGCAGCGCCGCCAGCGCCTTGGCGTCGCCGCCGCGGGCCCGCGCCACGAGATCGTCAATCGTCATGGCGGCCCCGGTCGGTGTCGGCGCGGTCGCGGAGGTCGCGCCCGAAGTAGCGCGACAGCGTCGCGAGGTTCGAGACGTAGGCCTCCCAGCAGCCGGTCGCGCCGCATCCGCAGCGCGGACCGTCGATGTTGAGCGGCACGTGGCCGAACTCGCCGGCGATGTTGTGCTGCCCGCGCACCAGCTCGCCGCCGAGCACCACGCCGACGCCGAGGCCGTCCGACACCGTGATGTAGACGAAGTTGCTCGGCGCCGCGTTGCCGCGCGTGGCCCAGAGCTGGGCGAGCGCGCAGGCCTTGCCGGAGTTCTCGATCTGCACCGGCAGTCCGAGGCCGGCGGCGATCGGATCGCGGAGGTTGAGGTCGCGCCAGCCCAGGTTCGGCGCCAGCAGCACCCGGCCGGTCGCCGATTCGACCATGCCCGGCACGACGACGCCGACACCCTGGCAGCGGCCGAGATCCTTGTGCTCGACCAGGATCGCCTTGACACGCTTGACGAGGCCGGCTGACGAACCGGCTCGGATCGCGTTCGGTCGGATAGCTGGTCACGCTCGCCAGCTGGCGCCCGACCAGGTCGGTCACCATGATGAAGGTGCGGGTCGGCCGGATGTCGACGGCGACGACGCAGCGCTGGCGCGAGTCGATGTAGAGGAAGGTCGGCTTGCGGCCGCGCCTGGCCTCGCCGGTGGCGCCCTCGAACACCGCGCCGTCGTCGAATCAGCTCGCCGACCAGCAGGCTGACGGCGCCGCGCCGCGTGCCCATGAGCCGCGCGAGGTCGGCGCGCGAGATCGGCTGGTTGGTGCGGATCAGGTTGAGGACGATGCCGCGGTTGATGGCGCGCGTGGTGCCCCGCGTGGCGACGCGCATGGTTCCGCTGCGGATGCGGCGCGCATTTGTCTTTAGTGCGTTCAATATACCCCACGACCACCGCACGGCAAGGGTTTTCTCGCCCTCGCCGCCGCACGCTCCCGCAGCTGCGCCCAGCACCGCCGCCATGACTTCCGCTTGACACCGCGTGGCGGCAGGAATATTGTCCCTGTTACGAACAAATAGTCGCCGATTCATATTCACGCACGTGGAGGCTTCGATGCAGGTCATAGCGAGGGGGAACCAGGCGGCCCACGGCCGAGCCACGGCCAGGCCCTCGATCATCGTCATTACGCTGCTGGCCGTGCTGGCCGCGTTCCCGCTGGCGCCGGCCGCCAGCGCCCAGGTCACCACCGCCACCATTGTCGGCACGGTCAACGACGCGAGCGGCGGCGCGCTGCCCGGCGTCACCGTCACCGCGCGCAACGTCGACACCGGCTTCGTGCACGACGTGCCGACCAGCGACACCGGCGCCTATCGGCTCGAGTTCCTGCCGATCGGCCCCTACGTCGTCGAGGCCACGCTGCAGGGATTCAAGACGGCCAGCCGCGGCGGCATCGTCCTCAACGTGAACGACTCCGTCCGAGTGGATTTCTCCCTGGAGATCGGCGTGGTGACCGAGACGGTGACGGTCGTGGCCGGGGCCCCGCTCGTCAACACCGTGACCTCCGACATGTCCAAGACCATCGACGATGTCGCGATCCAGTCGCTGCCGATGGTGGATCGCAACACCTATTCGCTGCTGGACCTGACGCCCGGCGTGCAGTCGAACAACAACGGCGTGGCGAGCGCGTCGGCGGCGACCAGCTCGCTCGCTCTCGGCTTTCCCGAGCAACGGACGTTGATCAACGGCGGCGCCGACGGCGGCACCGGCTCGGTGAACTACTACCTGGACGGCGGGATCAACATGACGGCGTTGCGCAACACCGGCAACATCCTGCCGAACCCGGACGCGATCCAGGAGTTCAAGGTCCAGACCAACGCCTACAACGCCGAGTACGGCCGCTTCTCGAGCGGCATCATCAACGTCATCACCAAGGCCGGGACCAACCGCTTTCGCGGCTCGGCGTTCGAGTACTTCCGCAACGGCAGCATGAACTCGAAGGAGTGGGGCTCGACGCTGGACACGCCGCCGCTCAAGCGCAATCAATACGGCGGCACGCTCGGCGGGCCGATTGCGGAGAACAAGACCTTCTTCTTTGCCAGTTACTCCGGTCTGCGCCAGACCACGCAGACGTTCATGAACAACGCCATCGTGCCCACGGCGGCGGAGCGGACGGGCGACTTCCGCGAATTCCAGGACCATCCCGACCGACCCGGCGACCGGTCAGCCCTTCGCGTGCAACGGAGTGGTCGGCGTCATCTGTCCGGACCGGCTCGATCGGGTGTCGATGAAGATCATCAACGACAACATTCCGACTCGCCAACGTGCCGGGCGACATCTGGCAGGGCTACGTGCCGAGCCCCTTCAACACCGACGAGTTCCTGATCAAGCTCGATCACCAGCTGACTGCCGCCCATCGCCTGTCGGGCAGCTACTTCCTCACCACCGGCGAGAACATCGTCCGCGCCGGCACCGGCAACCTGCCCTGGGCCAGCCAGCAATTCAGTTGGACGCAGCACAACCTGAACGTCAGCGACACCTGGGTGCTCAGCGACACCAAGATCAACCAGGCCTGGTTCTCCTTCAACCGGAACTTCGGCGGCCGCCTGAACGATCCGGCCACCTCGCTAGCCGACCTCGGCTCCTCGTTCATCGGCCAGGGTCCGCCGTCGCTGCCGCAGATCACGGTGAGCGGCTACTTCACCCTGTCGAATGCGATCGGCGGGCCGCAGGCCGGCGGCGACTTCTTCTCGGCGCGCGACGTCCTCAGCTGGACCAAGGGCGCGCACGCGATCAAGCTGGGCGGCGAGCTTTCGTACAACAAGACGATCCAGGACACGCTGCTCAACAACTACAGCGTCTGGACGTTCAACAACAGCGTCACCAGGAACGCGCTTGCGGATTTCCTGATCGGCATCCCGAGCGCGGTGACGCAGGACGCGCCGGTGAACGCGCTCTGGAACAGCTGGTACGGCGCGCTGTTCGTGCAGGATGACTACCGCATCGGCTCGCGGGTGACGTTGAATCTCGGCCTGCGATGGGACGTGCAGACGCCCGGCACCGATCCGCAGAACCGGTTCGTCACCTACGTTCCCGGCGCAGAGGTCCACGGTCAACCCGGCCGCGCCGATCGGGCAGCTGTTCTACGGCGATCCCGGCGTCGAGCGCGGCGTCATCCCGACGGCCTGGAACCACTTCTCTCCGCGCGTCGGCGTCGTCTGGGATCCGTTCGGCGACGGCCGGACCGCGATCCGCGCCGCCGGCGGAATGTTCTACGGCAGCATCTCCGGCAACGAGTGGAACACGATGACCAATTTCCAGCCGTGGTCCACTCGACTGACCTTCACCAACACCGGACGGGGCGTCAACGCTGCCGGCGTGCCGCAAGGCGCGACGCTCAGCAACCCCTATAACAACTTTCCCGGCGGCACGCCGTTCCCGTACAACGGCTCCTACACCGTCGGCGGCAGCATGTTCGGTGTCGATCAGGACTTCGACTGGTCGTACGCGTACCAGACCAACGTCGGCATTCAGCGCGAGATCACTCACATGCTGGGCGTGGGCGCGGCCTATATCGGCACGTTCAACCGGAACCTGCCGCTCGGTCGCGACGTGAACTACCCGGTCGTGACGTCCACCGCCACCAACGCCGGCGCCAACATCCTGGCGCGGCGTCCGAACCCGGCGTTCGGTCAGGTGCTGATGCTCGACTCGGACCAGTACTCGGACTACAACGGCCTGCAGGTCACCTTCAACATGCGCCGCTGGCACAGCGTGAGCGCCAACGGCTACTACACGCTCAGCAAGACCATGTCCAGCGCGCAGCTGCACAACAACACGACCCAGGGCGGCGCGCAGAACTTCACGAAGCTGGGGGACGAATACGGCCGCGCCGACACCGATCAGCGGCACGTCTTCAGCGCCAGCGTCAACTGGCAGCTCGATTACTACGACGGCGACAACGGCTTCTGGCGTGGACGTGCTCAACGGCTGGAGCATCGCGCCGATCATCAAGCTGCGCAGCGGCCTGCCGTTCGGCATCACCAACGGCAACGTCGACGCCAACCTCGATGGTCAGACGAACGATCGGGCGCGGCAGGTCGGCGATCCCGAGATCGACAACCCCACGCCGGATCGCTGGTTCAATACCGCCGCGTTCGTGCAGAACCCGGTCGTCACCGGCGCAGGCCACCGACGGCAACTCGCCGCGCAACCTGCTCGAGGGCCCCGGGTTCAAGGTCGTCGACCTGGCCGTCTCGCGCAATTTCAAGCTGCGGGGCACGTCCACCCTGACCTTCCGCGCCGAAGCGACCAACGCGTTCAACATCATCAACTACGGCCAGCCGGGGAACACCGTGCCGTCCGGCGCGACGTCCACGACCTTCGGGATCATCCGCACCGCCAACGCGATGCGCCGGCTTCAGCTGGGAGTGCGACTGAGCTTCTGATTCGGCGGGGCTGGGCCTCGGCCATTCCGAGGTCCGCCCGCGCTTGGCGTGATCGTGATTGACGTCAGGCGAACTTCACCAGATCCGCGATCCGAACCGGCCGGTTCTCGTCGATGCTCTTGCGTGCGGCAATGCCCGTCAGGCACGACATGGCGCCGGCCCGTGAGGTCGGCAGCCGCATGTGCGTGGGCGCAGCGGCCTTACGGAAGATCAAGTCACGCAGACGCGTGTCGCCGCCGCCATGGCCGCCTTCGGTCGAGCCCAGGAGCGGCACCCTCTCCTTCTGGCCGAAGTTGCGCATCAGGTCGATCTCGGTGTTTTCCGCCGGCTTCCACGCCTGCGCCTCGTAGTCGCGCACCTCGAGCCGCCCTTCGGTGCCGTTGAACGCCACCCGGTAGCCCTCGATCGGCATGAACGCATTCACCGAATAGCTCATCGTCACGCCGTTGCTGTAGCGGACAATCGCGTTCATGGTGTCGAAGATGTCGATGTCTTCCTTGAACACGCAGCCATCGCGCGTATACCCGTCGGCCGACTCGCAGCCCACGTACAGCTCGGTCAGGTTCTTGTCCTTCGTGATGTCCCAGAAATACTTGCACTGCGACTGGTGCGGACAGCCACGGCAGGTGGTATGCCGGAACGGACCGCTCTTGCCGTACCGCTGCAGCGACCCGAACGCCGACACTTGCGTGGGCTCGGCGTCGAGCCACCAGTTCACGAGATCGAAGTGATGGGTCGCCTTGTGGACCCATAACGAGCCGCTCTTCGAGCGGAGGCGGTGCCAGCGCCGGAAATAGTCGGCGCCGTGCCGGGTGTCGAGATACCAGGAGAAATCGACCGACGTCACCTTGCCGATCTTGCCGGCCATCAGGATTTCTTTGACGGTCTGGTGCTTCGGCGCGTAGCGATAGTTGAAGGTGACGACGATGTTGCGGCCGCTCTTGCGTTCGGCGTCGAGCACCGCCTGGCACTGCGTCTCGTCGATGACCATTGGCTTCTCGGTCATCACGTCGACGCCACGGTTGAGCCCCTTGACGATGTACTCGCTGTGATAGCCGTCGACGGTCGTGACCATCAGCAAGTCCGGCTTGGCCTGGTCCATCATCTGATCGAAGTTGGTGAAGGTCGGGCACGAGACGCCCATCTGCTTCTTCGCCACTTCGACGCGCAGCGGGTTGATGTCGCAGAGCCCGACGAACTCAGCCACGTCGCCGTACTGCTGGGCAATCGGCCGGCCCCACATGCCGATGCCGCGCACGCCGGTACCGACGATCGCATAGCGCCGCTTGGCCTGCGCACCGGCCGCGGTCGAACCGGCCATCGCCGCACCGATCGCGGCGCCCCCCACGGTTGCGACGAACTCCCGCCGGCTGACTCCTTCGTTGTGGCTCATGACATGCTCCGTTCCGCGCATTCTGCGGCGCGGGCCGCTTGAAGGCAAGCGGATAACCGTGGCACCTGATTGTTCCGGTTGGCGGAACTCGGCGCCGATTGTAAGATTCGGCAGGCTGAGGTGTGCGCGCATGTTGAGTGAGACCCTGTTCAGAGTGTCGCGGGAACCCGGCCTGCACGTCCTGCAGCGCCGCGGCGAGCATGGCGCGCGCGAGCTGACCAGCACGCGGCTGTGCCTGCGCGCCGGCGAGCACACCACCTATAGCAGCGCCGGCGAAGAGACGATCGTGGTGCTGCAGGAGGGACGCGGCACCCTGGCCACGCCGACACTGACCCGCACGTCTCGCGGGCCAGCGTGTTCGCCGAGCGCGCCACCGCGCTGTGCCTGCCGCCGGGCGTACCGCTGACCGTTACCGCCGACGCCGATCTCGAGGCCATCCTCGTGTCGGCGCCGTCACAGGAACGCGGCACGGTGGCGGTGGTCGGTCCGGATGACGTGACGATCAACACGCGCGGCCGCGGCAATTACACTCGCGAAGTGCACGACCTGTTCGTGCGCGACCCGTACGCGAAGCGCCTGATGGTCGGCGAAACCTTCAACCCGCCGGGGCATTGGAGCAGCTTTCCGCCGCACAAGCATGACGGCCGCAACGGCGAACCGTTCCTGGAAGAGGTGTATCACTACCGGGTCAGCCCCGCGCACGGGTTCGGCCACCAGATGCTGTACACCGAAGATGGAGAAGCGGTCACCCATCAGGTGCGCGACGGCGATGCGGTGCTGCTGCCCTACGGGTATCATCCGGTCTCGGCGCCACCCGGATACACGCTCTATTACCTGTGGGCGATGGCCGGTGACGAGCGGCAGCTGGCGCTGTACGAGGACCCAGCGCATCGGTGGATTCACGAACAGCCATGACTGGCGTGAACCGTCCTATCATCTGAGCCCTCGCCATGCTCAGGCTGCTGCCGTTTCTCAAACCGTATCGTGGTCCCGTCGCGCTCGTACTCGCGCTCGCGCTGGCGCAGTCAGTGGCCAGCTTGTACCTCCCCCGCCTGATGGCCGACATCGTCGACGACGGCATCGTTCCCGGCGACACGCGCCAGATCATGATTTACGGCGCACTCATGCTGTTGATGGCGCTCGTTGGCACGGCCTGCGCCGTCGCCAGCAGCTACTTCTCATCGAAAACGGCCTCGGGTTTTTCCCGCGACGTGCGCAATCGTCTGTTCGATCGCGTGGCGCATCTCTCCGTGCATCAGTTCGATCAGTTCAGCACCGCGTCCCTGATCACGCGGACGACCAACGACACGACGCAGATCCAGCAGGTGCTGATCATGATGATGACCATGGTCATCACCGCGCCGATGATGGCGATCGGCGGCGTCGTGCTGTCGCTGTCGCAGGACGCGCGTTTGGCGCGCGTGCTGATTGCCGTGATTCCGATCATGGCGATCGTGTTCTTCCTGATCATGCGCCAGGCGATCCCGCTGTTCCAGCAGATGCAGGTGAAGATCGACAGGCTCAACCTGGTGCTGGACGAAGGCCTGACCGGCGTGCGCGTGATCCGCGCGTTCGATCGCAACACGCACGAGAGCCGCCGCTTCGACGCCGCCAACCGCGATCTCACCGACAACGCGATCGCCGTGAATCGCCTGGTCTCGATGCTGATGCCGGCGATGTTCATGATGATGAACCTCACGGCGGTGGCGATCATCTGGTTCGGCGCGCTCCGTATCGACGCCGGACAGCTGCAGGTCGGCGTGATGATGTCGACGCTGCAATACGCCGTGCAGATCCTGTTCTCGGTGTTCATGGTCACGGCGATGTTCGTGACGCTGCCGCGCGCGGCCGCATCGGCGGAGCGCATCAACGCGGTGCTCGACGTGATGCCCGACGTCAACGACCCCTCCAAGTCGCAGGCCGCCGGCGCAACGAAGGGCTTGCCCCCGACCTGTCCGCCGAAGCTTCAGCGAAGGCGGAAGCCTCGGCGAAGGGGGGCGCCGTCGAATTCCAGGACGTCACGTTCCAGTATCCGGGCGCGGAAGAACCCGCGCTGTCCGGCGTGTCGTTCATCGCGACACCAGGCGAGGTGACGGCCATCATCGGCGGCACCGGGTCCGGCAAGTCGACCCTCGCCGGTCTCATTCCGCGCTTCTACGACGTCAACGCCGGCCGCGTGCTCGTCGATGGCGTGGACGTGCGTGAGATGCGCCAGGAGGATCTCCGCGCGAAGATCGGCTACGTGCCGCAGAAAGCGGTCCTCTTCAGCGGCACCATCGCCGGCAACATCCGCTTCGGGCGCGAGTCGGCCACGGACGATGAGATCAAGAAAGCGGCGACGATCGCGCAAGCCGCGGAGTTCATCGATCAGAAGCCCGAGAGCTATGCCGCGCCCGTCGCGCAGGGCGGCACCAATCTGTCTGGAGGCCAGAAGCAGCGCATTGCGATCGCGCGGGCGCTCGTCAGGAATGCCGGGATCTACGTGTTCGACGACAGCTTCTCGGCGCTCGACTTTGCGACCGACGCAAGGTTGCGTGCCGCGCTTCGCACCGAGACGGCCAACGCCACGGTGTTCATCGTGTCGCAGCGGATCGGCACGGTGATGAACGCCGATCGCATCATCGTCCTCGACGACGGCAAGGTGGTGGGGATCGGGACTCATGCGGATCTGCTCGAGACCTGCGCGGTGTATCGCGAGATCGCCGAATCGCAGGCGTCGCTCGGGGAGGTGGCATGAGCGACGAGCGCATGAAATTGAAAACGCAGACTCCGCCGGCGGGCATCTTCGGCCGCGGCCCGATGGGCGGCTTCGGCATGCCGGTCCAGAAGGCAAAGGACTTCAAGGGGACGCTGCGCCGCCTGAGCGGCTATCTGCAGCCCGCACCAGGCCGGCCTGACGATCGTGATCGGCGCCGGCGTCATCTCGACGCTGTTCAGCGTCGATCGGCCCGAAGCTGCTCGGCAAGGCGACGACGAAGGTCTTCGAAGGCTATCTGGCGCGCGCCGCCGGCCGCGGCGGGATCGACTTCGCCTACGTCGGGTCGATGCTGACGTGGCTCGCGATTCTCTATGTCGTCAGCGCCACGTTCCTCTACGTGCAGCAATACCTGATGTCGAGCATCGCGCAGGACACCGTCTACGCGCTCCGCCGCGATGTCGAGGCCAAGTTCAGCCGCCTGCCGCTCAAGTTCTTCGATTCGCGCACGCACGGCGAGATCCTGAGCCGCGCCGTCAACGATCTCGACAACATCAGCAGCACGCTGCAGCAGAACCTGACCCAGCTGATTGGCTCGGTGCTGACCGTGCTCGGCATCATCGTCATGATGCTGACGATCAGCTGGATCATGACGCTGGTCGTCCTGGTCGACGCTGCCGCTCAGCGTCACGATCGTGGCGACGATTGCCAGGCGGTCGCAGGCCTTCTTCATCCGCCAGCAGAAGGCGCTCGGCGAGATGAACGGACACGTCGCGGAGATGTATTCGGGACACACGATCGTGACGGCGTTCGGTCACGAGGAGACGTCGATCGGGAAGTTCAAGCAGCTGAACGACAGCTACTACGAGGGCGCATGGCGGGCGCAGTTTGCGACCGGCATGATCTTCCCGATCATGATGTTCGTCGGCAACATCGGCTACGTGGCGGTGGCGGTGATCGGCGGCTATCTCGTGACGCGCGGCTCGCTTGCGCTCGGCGACGTGCAGGCGTTCATCCAGTACAGCCGCCAGTTCTCGATGCCGATCACGCAGTTGAGCAGCATGGCCAACACGATCCAGCTGACGATCGCATCCGCCGAGCGCGTGTTCGAACTGCTCGACGAGCCCGAGGAGCCGGCGACTGCGGCGGCGGCACGAGCGGTGATCGATCCGAAGGGCCACGTCGAGATCGAGCATATGTGGTTCAGCTACAAACCCGAAACGCCACTGATCGAAGACATGTCGATCGACGTGCAACCGGGGCAGATGATCGCGATCGTCGGCCACACCGGCGCCGGCAAGACCACGCTCGTCAACCTGTTGATGCGCTTCTACGACATCAACAGCGGCGCGATCCGGATCGACGGCGTCGACATCCGCGAGACGACGCGCGGCAGCCTGCGGCGAATCTTCGGCATGGTGTTGCAGGACACCTGGCTGTTCTCGGGAACGATCCGCGACAACATCTCGTACGGCCGCGAGAACGCCACCGAGGACGAGATCGTCCGCGCCGCGAAAGCGGCGCATGCCGATCACTTCATCCGCACGCTGCCGGACAACTACAACACCGTCATCAACGAGGAAGCGACCAACCTGTCACAGGGCCAGAAGCAGCTGCTGACCATCGCCCGCGCGTTCGTCGCCGACCCGGCGATCCTGATCCTCGACGAGGCGACGAGCAGTGTCGACACCCGCACGGAAGTGCTGATTCAGAAGGCGATGGCGCAGCTGATGCACGGCCGCACGACCTTCGTGATCGCGCATCGCCTCTCGACGATCCGCAACGCCGATCTGATCCTGATGATGGAGCACGGCCGCATTGTCGAGAAAGGCACGCACGACGAGCTGCTGGCTGCGAACGGCCGGTATGCCGGCCTGTATCGCAGCCAGTATACGAACGCCGAGGCGGTGGCGTAAGCGGATGGCGGTCACGGTAGAATGCGTGCCGGTCGATATGCCGAGGCGCACGTCGGAGCGCGCCGTTCCTGCAGCGGATGTATGAGCCACCCGTCAACCTACGTCATTCGCGGCGGGATTCCCGGGCGCGAGCGCCTGCGCATCCTGGCCGGCGTGATGGCGCCGACCACCAACGGCCTGCTGGATCGCCTTGGCGATCTCACCGGCCGGCGATGCCTGGATGCCGGCTGCGGCGGCGGCGACGTGACGCGCGAGCTGGCGCGGCGCGCCGGACCGGACGGGCACGTGGTCGGCATCGATCTCGACTCGACCAAGCTGGCGTTGTGCCGGGAGGAAACCGCCGCGCTTGGCAATATCGAGTTCCGCGCGGCTCGCATTGGAGAGGACGACATTTCCGGCCCATTCGACGTCGTCTATTCACGTTTCCTGCTGACGCATCTGCCCGATCCCACGAGCGCCGTCCGCCAGTTTCACGAGGTGTTGCCCCCCGGCGGCCTGATCGCGCTCGAGGACATCGACTTCAGCGGCTACTTCACGCACCCGTTCTCGGCGGCGCACCAGCGGTTTGCCGATCTCTACAGCCAGGCCGTGCGGTCTCGCGGCGCGGACCCGGATATCGGTCCGCGGCTGCCGCTAATGCTGCAGCAGCACGGCTTCATCGATATCAGCGTCTCGGTGGTGCAGCCGATGGGACTGTCGGGCGACGTCAAGCTGATCTCGCCGATGACGGCGGAAAGCATCAGCGAGGCCGTCGTCGGCGCCGGCCTGGCATCCGCGGAGGACGTGGCCACACTGGCGCAGGAGCTCTACGCCGAGGCGGCCAATCCGGCGACGCTGTCCGGCACGCCTCGCGTCGTGCAGACGTGGGCTCGCAAGCCGGCCTAGTCTCCCACCCTATTTCGGCCTGGGCAGGCGTGGGATGGTCACCGGTCCTATCTGATTCCAGATCCTGCTTCCACACCGCATCGGCTTCGCGCAGGATCGCGCTGCTCGTCCATGGTCAACACCTTGTTGTTGCGCATGATGAACTCGCCGTCGACCATCACCGATTCGATGTCGGACGGATGGCCGCCGTGGATCACCGCCGACACCAGCCGCCCGGCGGGAACGAGATACGGCTTCATGGTGTCGAGCACGAACAGGTCCGCCTTCTTGCCCACTTCGAGCGAGCCGATCGTCTTCTGCTGATTGACGGCGCGCGAGCCGCCTTCGGTCGCGTCCGCGAGGATGTCCTCCGGCTGCGGACGCACGCCGGGGAACGGATCGGTGCGGCGGATGCGCTCTGTCAGGAGCGCGATGCGCATCACCTCGAACACGTCGTTGGTGTTGTTGTCGGTGCCAAGCGCGATCGGGCAGCCGGCTTCACGCAGCGCCGGAATCGGCGGGATCACGCCGCGATTCGCGGCCATGTTGGCCTGGTGCGAAATGATCGTCCGCGACTTGCCGAGCAGCGCGATCTCGCCGGCATCGACGTAGCGCGCATGGGCGGCGAACAGGCGCGGGCCGAGGAAGCCGTGCCTGTCGAGATACGCCGCCGGCCTCAGTCCATGGAACTTCTCCATGAACTGATACTCGGCGATGCTCTGATTCAGGTGAATCGTGTAACCGAGATCGTATTTGTCGGCGAACGCGCGCACCGCTCTCAGCAGCTCGGGCGACGACGTCTCGGTGAGCGCCGCCGCGGGGAACACGCTGATGCGGCCGTTCTTCTTGCCGTGCCACGCGCTGAACAGATCGGCGATGCGCTGCATGCCCTCTTCGCGCAGCTTCTGCGAGAAGCGCGGCGTCTCGCCCTTCGCCAGTCCTTCCGGCGAGAGCGGGCCGGGCACGTTCTCGCTGTCGCGGATCGATTCCGCGAACACCCATCGCAATCCGGTCTTCGAAAGCGCCGCCGCATATCGATCGATGCCGCCGGCGTTCTCCACGAACGTCGTCGTGCCGGTGCGAATCGCCTCGAGCGCGCCGACCACCGTCATCAGCGTGGCTTCTTCGCCTTGCAAGCAGGCTGCCCGGCTGCACCGGCAGCTTCGCGGAATTCGGAAATCCGAAGTCTTCGTTGAAGCCGCGCTGCAGCGTCGCGGTGAGATGCGCGTGGCAGTTGATCAGCCCGGGAAAGAGCGCCTTGCCGCGGCCGTCGTAGACATCGGCGTTCGGATAGGTCTTGAGGATCTGATCGGTCGGACCGATCGCGGCGATCCTGTCGCCGACAACGGCGAGCGCGACGTCGTTTTGCACGGCGTCCGCGTTGACGACGGTCGTATTCGCAAAGACGATGACGCGGCCGGCAGGTTGCGCCGCGAGGTTGCGCGAATTGAGGAGAAGAGCCGCGGCGCCGGCACCGGCTCCGGCCAGTACCTGACGCCGCGTGAGCTCGATTGATCGATGCGTGGCCACGGGGGCTGATTATTGGGAATAAGAAATAAAGAATAAAGAATAAAAAAAGGGTCACGCTAGTGACCCCTTCTTTATTTGTTATCTCGTATTCTTTATTTTCTTAGAAAGTGACGCGAATGCCGAGCTGTGCCGTCCGGCCGTTGCCGGCGACGATGGTCTTCATGAAGTTCACCGAGTTGCGCGCGCCGGTCGGGTTCCCGAAGTTGGCCGTGTTCAGCAGGTTGTAGACCTCCAGGAACAATCCCGCCTGATACTTGCCGATCCTGGCGATGTATTGGAACCGCCCGTCGAGAAGCACCTGCTTCTCGCCGTCGATGCCGTTGCGCACCGCGACGCCCCTGCGAATCCACGGCCGACACGATCGTGCTCGGCTGTGCCGGACGGAAGCGGCGCGATGTCGTTCACGCCCTTCATCGGCCGATCGTTGTTGGTGCCGTCGCCGTTGACGTCGGTGCCCACCGTCTCGTTGATCGGGTAGCCCGGAATAGGCGCGGAAGACGATGCCGCCGCCAAAGCCCTTGCCGATATCGACGTAGGCGCTGGTCGCGAAGGCGTGGACGTTGTCGCGATCGCAGCGGCCGTAGTCGAGCCGCGGATCGCTGTCGACGATGATCGAGGCCGACGTCGTAGCAATGCGACAGCGTGTAGCTGACGCGGCCCGGACCAGCGGTTCGATTGCCGCTTCTCGAGTCCGACCTCGAGCGAGTCGAAGGTGGTGTCCAGCGCCGGACCCGAGCTCCGTCGTCTGGTTCTGGTTGAACTGGACGAACGTCGCGCCGCGTGCCTCTGGCGGCACCAGCTCGCCGGTCGGATCGAACACGTCCACGCCGAGGCGGGTGACGCGGCCGGTCGCCGGATTGATCGGACCCTCGTTGATGTCGATCACCGCGGTGTTGTCCTTGCCGCGGTTGCCGACGTAGTCGATCGACGCCGCCATCGTCGGCGTCAGCTCGCGCTTCACGCCGGCGCTGAACGCCCACGTGTACGCCATCCGGCGATCGCCGTCGACGAGCGGTCCGGTCGTCGTGTTGTTGACGACGGGGCCGGCAGCGACCAGGTTGCGCTGGCTATTCAGGAACGCCCGGCACGCCGGGCTGATGATCGCGATGCCGGCCGTCGGGCCGGCCACCGGGTTCAGGCACGCCGTGGCGTTGGCGTTGGGACCCACCGGGAACGTGCCGGTGATCGCCGGCGACGCGACCTGCGTCGTGTCGTAGGCGAACGTCGGCGCCAGCACCGTGCGCTGCAGCAGGGTCTGCAGGACGGCGAGCTGCTGGTACTGATAGACCTTGCCGAACCCGCCGCGGATCAGCGTCTTGCCGTTGCCCGGTGGCATCGTAGGCGACGCCGAGCCGCGGACCGATCGCGTCCTTGGTGTTCTCGGTCAGCTCCTGCCAGTCGTAGCGAACGCCGATGTTCAGCGTGAGCCGGTTGTTCACCTGCCACTTGTCCTGGATGTAGCCGCTGGCCCGCGCTGATCGATCTGCGTCGAAATCGTACTGGCCCATGCTGATTCCGAAACGATACGGATAGGTCGTCGGATCGGCGGCATTGAAGTTCGCGTTGGTTGGAAACGTGAACACGCCGGTGAAGTTGACGGCCGTGCCCTGCGGCAGCGCGCCGTTCCGGCTGTAGGCGGCGCCGACCTTGAACGTGTGATCGCCGCCCCACCCCGACTTGACCCACGAGAGCGTGTTGTCGATGGTGACGTCGCGAATCAGGTCCTGCGCGTAGGTGTTCCGCGGCCCCGCGATGTAGTCCGGATGAGTGTTCTGCGAGCCGACATCGAAGGGATCGACGCCGGCAAAGCCGATGAAATTCCAGTCGGCGTCGAACAGGTTGCTCGGCCCCTGCAGCAGGTTTTCGCGCACGTGGCCGAACTTGAG
The DNA here is from genome assembly GCA_963833135.1 of uncultured cyanobacterium. Taxonomy (GTDB): domain Bacteria; phylum Acidobacteriota; class Vicinamibacteria; order Vicinamibacterales; family UBA2999; genus 12-FULL-67-14b. Next base: position 259,931 of record CAWHWW010000001.1, read on the forward strand.
CTCGTTGGTCATGCGATTGTTCAGCACCGACGTCCACGATCCGCTGAACACCTGGTCGCCCGAATCGTTCTCGTGCCGCGCGGCGCTGAGCGTGGCCAGATCGTTTTCGATGGAGTCGCGCTCCGTGATGACGGCTTCGCGCGTCCAGCGGAAGCTGATCTGGTTGTTCGAGTTCGCGTGGTAGTCGAAACGCGCAAACGTATTCGGTCCATGAAACGCCGTCGTCGTCGAGTACGACACCGCGAGCGGCGCGGCCGCGGCCGGGAAGTTGAGGTTGGCGGCCGTGCTCGCGCGCGTGCCTTCGTAGTTGCCGAAGAAGAACAGCTTGTTCTTGACGATCGGGCCGCCGATGCTGCCGCCATACACGTTGCTGCCCGACTCCGGGATTCTCCTGACCGGCCTGCTTCGAGGAAATAGTTGGTCGCCTGCAGCGAGTTGCTCTGGTAGTACTCGAACAGCCGTCCCGACAGTTTGTTGGTGCCGCTCTTCGTGACGCTGTTCACGACCACGCCGGTCGAGCCGCCGTATTCGGCGGCGTAGGTGTGCGTCTGCACCTGATACTCCGCCATCGAATCGAGCGAGACGCGCGCCTGCGTGCCTTGCGATCCGCCGCGGCGCGAGTCGTTGTCGTTCTGACCGTCGACGAGGAACAGGTTGTTGGTCGTCGCCTGGCCGTTGGCGCTGAACTGGCCGCCTTCGAACGATCCGACCTGCAGCACCGGCACGAGCCCGGGGATCGTCTGCATCAGGCTGAACTGACTGCGATTGGCGCTCGGCAGGCCGTCGATCTCGGTGCTCGTCACGTTGGTGCCGATGCGGCTCGACGTCGCTTCGACGAGCGGCGATTGTCCCGTGACGTTGATCGTTTCGGACACGCCGGCGACCTGCAGCGTCAGGTTCACGGTCAGCTCCTGGCCGACGTTCACCACGATGCCGGTCAGGTTCGTGACTTGAAACCCCTGCAGCTCCGCCTTGATCGTGTAGGTGCCGGGCACCAGGGTCGGGATCGTGAACTTGCCCTCATTGCCCGAGACGGTGGACCGCTCGAGACCCGTGTCCTGGTTGATGGCGGTCACGGTGACGCCGGGCAAGCAGCGCTTTGCCCGCATCGACGACCGTGCCGTTGATTTCAGAGCGTCCACCCTGCGCCAGCGCAGGGGGCGCGAAGATCAGCAGGACCATCAGTCCCGCAAGAATCGCCGGACAACGTCGCATCATGATTCCCTCCAGGGACGACAAGACAACGCCTAACGCTTGAGCGTGAGCTTCTGCGCGCGCCAGTTCCACACTTCGCCGACCCACAGGTCGTTCTCCGTCCGGCAGTCGATCGCGTTGACCATGCCGAACTCTTTCGGCAGCTTGCCGGCGCGGCCGAACTTGCCGACGACCTGGCCATTCAGCCGCACCTTGTAGATCTCGCCGGCGTCCATGCTTTCCGGGTCGTTCGAGTTGGAGCTGTAGAGGAACTGCGTCGCGCCGCCGGAGATGCAGATCGCTTGCGGCGAGCCGACGTTGCTGATCTGCGACTTGAAGCGCGCCCTCGCCGTCGAAGACCTGGATGCGCTTGTTGCCGGCGTCGGCGACGTAGATGTTGCCGGCAGCATCGCTGGCGATCCCGCGCACCCCGTTGAACTGACCCTGACCCGCGCCGGTGCTGCCCCAGGTCTTGAGGAAATTGCCGTCCTTGTTGAACTTCGCGATGCGGTTGTTGATCCGAATCCGTCGGCGACGTAGATGTTGCCGGCGCGATCCCACGTCACGTCCGACGGCCGGTTGAAGTTGTCACCGTTGATGCCGGATCCAGCCGGCCGCCGCGGCGCCGCCGCCACCGCCGCCGCCACCTCCGCCCCCGCCCGCGGCCGCCGCGCCGCCGCGCGAGGCGAGAAACGCCGCATCAGCTGCCGACGCCGGCACGCCGGGACCCGGCCGCAGCGGGATGCTCTCGGGCTTGCGGCCCAGCACCAGCTGGAATCGTCCGTCGGCATCGAACTTCACGACCTGGTTCGATCCGGCGTCGACGATCCAGACGTTGTCCTGCGGATCGACGCGCACCTGTTGCGCGAAGTTGACGGCGTAGACGCCCTGCCCGATCTCCTTGACGAACTTGCCGGCCTGATCGAACTGAAACAGCCGCGAGCCGCCGTGATAGAACGTGCGCTCGTCGCCGAGCGTCGCCACCGCGTGACCGGTCCGCGCATAGACGAAGACGTGGCCGCGCGAGTTGGTCGCGACGCCGGCCACCTCACCGTACGACGGCAGCGAGATCAGATGTCGGCGTTGGCGTCGTAGTTGATCTCGGGCACCGACTGCGCGACGAGCGCGGCGCTGCCGACGCGCCGCGCCGATCAACAGAAGAAGTGTGCGCTTCATGATCGCCTCCTATTGGCCTGCGCGAGGTCTTGGCCGGCTGCGGACGCAGGATGAGTCTTCTGCACGCGCCACTGGGTGATTTCCGACGACGTACATCTCGTCGGGATTGCGGCAGTCCATCTGGTGCACGCTGCTGAATTCCTTGAACCCGTGTCCGGCTTTGCCGAACCGGCCGACCACCGTGCCGTCGAGCTCCATCTTGTAGATCTCGCCGGTGTTCGGCGCCTGGTCGAAGTTGTTGCCGGTCGGGAACGAGTTGGAGCTGTAGAGGTACTGGTGCGGTCCGGCCGAAATGCAGACCGCCCACGGCGCGCCGACGTGGTCGTAGACCGCCTTCTGATTCAGGTCGTTGTCGAGCACGACGATGCGGCGAGTTGCCGCGATCGGCGACGTAGACCATGCCCTTGGCGTCGACCGAGATCGCGTGCGGCGTGCTGAACTGCAGCGGGCCGTTGCCGCGCGTGCCGACCGCCTTGATGAAGCGGCCGTTCTTGTCGAACTTGACGATGCGCGAGTCGCCGTAGCCGTCGGACACGAAGATGTTGCCCTGCGGATCGAAGCCGATATCGGTCTGCCGATGAAAGGTGTACGGCCGGTTGGCGCCGGAGTACTGGCCGCCGCCCGGCGTCAGCGCCAGCTGATCGAGCGGATCGGGACGCTTGCCGAGCACCATCAGCAGCTTTCCGTCGGGACTGAACTTCTGGATGACGTTGGTGCCCTCGTCGACGGCCCAGACGTTGTCGTCCTTGTCGACGCGCACGGCGTGCGCGAACGAGAAGCCGTAACTGCCGGCGCCGAATTCCTTGACGAACGCGCCGGTCTGATCGAACTCGAACAGGCGCGTCTCGCCGCTGCGCACGTAGACGAAGACGTGCCCTTTCGAGTTGGTCGCGACGCCCGTGCCTTCACCCATGTAGAGGCCGGCGGGCAGCTTGAAGAAGTTGGGCACCGACTCGAACGGAATCTCCGGCGTCGTCGCCTTCGCCTTGGCGGGACCGGCGTTGGCACCGGGCTGCGCGATCACCGGCGCGGCGATGAACAGAAGACCGGCGGCCAAGAGAATTCGTGCGGAAGCATCTTCGGGTGCGCATCGTGACCCTCCTCCTTGCCTCGCCGAAGCGCTACGCGCAAAGGCGGGCTGCAGACGCGCGGATTGTAGCCGCCGCTCGGGAGCCACTAGACAATTCGGCGACAAACACTAGACATCCTTTGACAATCACCCCGCTCGGGTTGGCGATACGCTCGGCAGCCTGAAAGGAGATTCACCAGTGACCAAGAGCATCGGCGCCGCGATCGCGGCAGTTGCGTGTCTTCTGACGATGGCCGTCATCGCGCAGGAAAAGGGCGGCGGCGACGAAACCGGTCCATACGATCTCGTGGCCGGCTGGCCGCAGAACTATTGCGGCGCAGGGCCACATCATCGGATCAACGGCGGGGATCTGGGCGGAGAGTCCGGATCGCGTCTACATCTTCAACCGGGGCTGCCTGCCGGTGCTGAAGGAGGAGGGCGGCGGGCGGCGGCGGTAACTTCATCCCCGCTCGCAACGCGTCGGGCTTCGACCTGTCGCAGAAGGATCCGGCCCGTCATCCGCGATGGGATCACGTCTTCAACGTGGTCGATCGCAACGGCAAGCTGATCGAGTCGTGGGAGCAGCACAACAAGTTGTTCGTCCGGCCGCACCGCATTCTCGTGAATCCGTACGACCCCGACCGGCACGTCTGGCTGGTCGACGACGGCGCGCATGCCCTCTACAAGTTCACCCGCGACGGCAAGACGCTGGTGCAGACCATCGGGACGCCGATGCAGTCCGGCAACGACGCCACGCACTTCGCGCGGCCCACCGACATTGCCTGGCTGCCCGACGGCACGTTCTTCGTCAGCGACGGCTACGTGAACACGCGCGTGGTCAAGTTCGACAAGAACGGCAAGTTCCTGATGACCTGGGGACAACCGCGGCAATCAGCCCAACGAGACACGGCCGTCGTACATGAACACGGTGCACGCGATCGCGATCGACAAGACCCGGAAGATCTACGTCAGCGATCGGGCGAATTCGCGGGTCCAGGTGTTCGACGAAAACGGCAAGTTCCTCGATGTGTGGCCGAACGTCCGCCGGCCATACTCGTTCCTGCTGTCGGAGGATCAGCACCTGTGGGTGGCCGACGGCATCACCCAGAAGTTCACGAAGTTCGACCTGACCGGCAAGCTGCTCTATTCGTGGGGCACCTTCGGCGCGTTTCCGGGAGGGTTCTGGGGCGTCCACCAGTTCCACACCGACACTGAGGGCAACCTCTACACGGCCGACGTGCACGTGGGACGTCCGCAGAAGTTCCGCCCGAAGAAGGGCGCGAACCCGGCGCACCTCATCGGCCGCTACTTCCCGCGCTCGAGCACGAACTGACGCGGGGCCGGATGCGGACCGCGCTGTTGATCGCTCTTGCGTTCATGCCAGGCATCGCGCAGACGCGGGCCCCGTCTGCGCCGGTGCCAACTTTCGAGGTGGATCCGGCGTGGCCGCGGCCGCTGCCGGACCGATGGCTGGTCGGCGCCGTGGTCGGCGTTCACGTGGACGCGCGCGATCACGTCTGGATCGTCCATCGCCCGGCAACGCTGCAGCCAAACGAAACCCGATCGATCTGGCACGCCGCGCCGCCGGTGATCGAATTCGATCCCGCCGGCAACGTCGTGTCGTCGTGGGGCGGTCCGGGCGAGGGCTACGAGTGGCCCGACCTCGAGCATGGCATCTACGTCGACGACACAGACCATGTCTGGCTGGGCGGCGGCGGGGAGAAAGACGCGCACATTCTGAAGTTCACGCGCCAGGGGAAGTTCGTGATGCAGATCGGCCGCAAGGGTCAGAGCGGCGGCAGCAACGATACGCAGAACCTCGGCGGCGCCGCCAACGTGACCCTCGACCGGGCCGCCAACGAGCTCTACGTCGCCGACGGCTACGTGAACCACCGTGTCATCGTCTTTGACGCCTCGACCGGCGCCTACAAACGGCACTGGGGCGCGTACGGCAAGAAGCCCGACGACGGCTATTTCACGCGCGCCGGCGAGAAGCTGCCAGGCCCGTTCAGCGGTGTGGTGCAGAACGAGAATCGGCCGAGCAACTACGATCCCGGCCGGCCCGCCGCCGCCGCAGTTCCGCATCGTGCATGTCGTACGCATCTCACGGGACGGCCTCGTCTATGTGTGCGATCGCACCAACGATCGGATCCAGGTGTTTCAGAAGGACGGCACCTTCGTCAAGGAGGCGTTCGTGGCCCGTCACACGCTGGGCAGCGGCTCGGTGTGGGACATCGGCTTTTCGACCGATGCCGCCGAGACCCATCTCTTCGTTCCCGACGGCACCAATCAGCAGATCTGGATCCTGCGGCGCGACACGCTGGAGGTCGTGAGCGCGTTCGGCCGTGCCGGCCGATGGGCCGGGCAGTTCTACGGCGCGCACAACCTCGCCGTTGATGCAAAGGGCAGCCTTTACATCACCGAGACCTACGAAGGAAAGCGGGTCCAGAAATTCGTCTACCGGGGCATGGGACCGCCTCGATGCCGTTGATTCAGTGAAAGGAGAATCACGATGCGCGCTCGACAGTGGTCGCTCACGATTCTGTTCCTCATGGCGCTGGCGCCGTTCGCCCTGTCGACCGGCGGCGCAACGGCCGCCGGCTGCAGGAGAAGGGCGGGCAGGAAGAGTTCGGACCGTACGAACCCGTGCCGAACTGGCCGCTGCCGCTGCCCGATGGCCCGGATGGCGTGACGCACGATGGCTGGACATGGGGATCGGTCGGCGCCGTGTTCGCCGAGACGCCCGATCGCATCTGGATCGCGCAGCGCGGCGAGCTGCCGTTGCCGAAGGACGCCAAGCCCTGGACCCCGTACGCGATGCTCACGCCCTCACGCGGCAGCGCCACCGGCAACGACGATGGCCTGGGCGCGACGTGCGAGCCGACCGCGAAGCGCGGCTGGGAGCGCCGCTACCACCACGTCATCTTCGTCGTCGATCGCGCCGGCAAGATGGTGCAGTGGTGGCCGCAGCACGACAAGCTGTTCGAGGCGCCGTGCGGGCGCGGACCGCACAAGATCAAGATGAGCCCGTACGATCCGGAGAAGCACGTGTGGGTGTTCGACGATCAGCTCCACGTGATTCACAAGTTCACCTACGACGGCAAGCTCGTGATGACGCTGGGCACAAAAGGCCAACGCGGCCGCGACGCGGGACGCCTGTTCGATCGACCGACCGACATCGCGTGGCTGCCCGACGGCACCTTCTTCATCAGCGACGGCTACGGCGGCACGCGCGTCGCCAAGTTCGACAAGGACGGCAAGTTCCTGATGGACTGGGGCACGCCGCCGAAGGATCCGCGCAACCCGGGACCGAACGAATGGAACACCGTGCACAGCATCGCCATCAGCAAGGACGGCCGGCTGTTCATCGTCGACCGCGGTCACCGGCGCATGCAGGTCTTCGATCAGAACGGCAAGTTCCTCGACATGTGGACGACCGGCGTTCGATCGTCGCCGTACGCGCATTACATCTCGACGGATCAGTTCCTCTGGGTCGCCGACGGCGGCACGATGCGCATGCTCAAGTACGACTTGAACGGAAAGTATCTGTACGGCTGGGGCGGACCGGGCGGACAGCCCGGCCAGTTCAACGGCCCGCACTCGCTGACCGTCGATCAGGACGGAAACATGTACACGGCCGAGGTGTTTGGCGGCCGCGTGCAGAAGTTCCGGCCCAAGCCCAATGCCGATCCGGCCAAGGTGATGGGACAGGAGTTACGTTACACGGCCGCTGGCAGCCGTTAACGCCGGAGCGTGCGCGGGAGTGTCGAGCGCGCCGTCTTGACACTCCCGCTGCACGCGCATAACGTGCGCGATCGAGAGGCCTCGATGAGGCTCAGCCACCCGCTCTGGCACGCACGACCCGTGGTGCTCGCGATCATGGCTACGATTGGCGCGGCCGGGCTCGTGTTGTACTTCCAGTACCGGGCCATCGCCACGCTCGAATCGCAAACCCAGGTCATCGCCCGGCAGATCGGCGAGCAGGCGGCCGCCGAGATCGCGGGCGAGTTGCATCGCGCACTCGCCGGCCCGGTGCTCGAGACGCTGACGGCGGTCAGCCAGCCCGACCTCCGCGCAGGACGCATCGATCTCGTTGCCAGTGAGTACAAGAAAGGTCTCGCGGCGTATCCACACGTCGAACGGTTCCTCGCGTGGAGCTCGGTGACCGAGTCCACGACACCGGGCGAAGTGTTGTTCTTCGGCCGCGACGGCCGCTTCGTGCGCGATCCTGGATTGGGGCGCGCGGTGTTCGAGTTGGCGCGCCGGCATGCACCGGCCCAACACATCTACATCGCGGCCGAAGCGATCGGGCCAGGCCAGCGTCATCACGTGTTGCTGCGTGTCTTCTGGAATGACGCGTTGCGCCGGGACTACTTTGCCGTGCTTGGCTTCGTCGTCGATCCGCACACCATGCCGGCCCGGTTGTTCGCGGAGCCGAGAGGCGCGCGGATCGATGCGGTGCTGAATCGCCCCGGAGAATTGCCGCTCCGTCTCCGGGTGATCGACGATCGGGGCGCGCTCATTTACGGCAATGCCGACGCCGGGACCATCAGCGGCCGCCTCACCTTCCCGATGCTGTTCTATCCGGCTGAAGAGATCCAGGCGCGGATGTCCGGAGGCGGCGTGACCCGGCCGTGGGAGATCGAGGTCGGCGTGCCCGACGTCGCGGGCGCCATGTCCGGCTTCGGCCGGAGCTACTGGCCGACACTCGTGTCGGTGGCGCTGATGCTGGTGGCCCTCGTCCTGACCGTGCAGGCGCATCGCCGATCGGCGGAGCTCGCCGAAATGCAGACCGACTTCGTGGCCCACGTCTCGCATCAGCTGAAGACACCGTTGTCGCTGCTGAGCGCGGCCACCGAAACGCTGCAGATGGATCGCGTCCGATCGCCCGAGAAGCTCAGCGAGTATCTCGACACGATCCACGCCGAAGCGGCCGGCTGTCCAACCTGGTCCAGCGCGTGCTCGAGTTCTCGCGCATGCAGCAGGATCGCCGCTACGAGCTCGAGCATGTCGACCTCGGCGCCCTCATCCGCGAAACGGTGGATGCGTTCGCGCACGGACTGGCCGGCCAGTTCACGTTCACCGTCGACATCGAGGGACCGGGCCCCTACGTGCACGTCGATCCCGGCGGCGATCGAACAGGCTCTGGCCAACCTGCTCGACAACGCCGTCAAGTACTCGGACACGATCAAGGAGATCGCGGTCCGTGTGCGGAGCGACCGTCACTCGGCCATCGTCGAGATCGCCGATCGCGGCGTCGGCGTCGCGGCGGCCGATCGCGACCGCATCTTCGACCGCTTCTATCGCGCCTCGAGCAGCGCTGCACCGGCCGGGATTCGGTCTGGGCCTGCCGATCGTGCGCGAGCTGGTCCAGGCGCACGGCGGCCGCGTCGACATGACCAGCGTCCCCGGCGCCGGCAGCACGTTCCGCATCTCGCTGCCGCGAGCCAATCCGCCCGCGATCGCTGCGTCGCCACACGTCCAGTCGAATCGCCGGAGGCCGTCTCATGAATCGCGATCGCTGCCGCCGCGGATGATCTCCGCCACGTGCTGGTGATCGAGGACGAACCGCAGCTGCGGTCGATGCTCGCCGACAACCTCGAGTTCGACGGCTATCAGGTCACCGCGGTCGCATCCGGCGAAGAAGGCCTGCGCGCGTTCGCGCGACCAGCGCGTTCTCGCTGTTGCTCCTCGACATCATGCTGCCCGGCATCAGCGGCTTCGAGGTCTGCCGGACGCTGCGCGCCCAGGGCACGCGGGTGCCGATCATCCTGCTGACCGCACGCACCCACGAGCGCGATCGCGTCAAGGGACTGGATCTCGGCGCCGACGACTACGTCAGCAAGCCGTTCGGCGTGCACGAGCTGCTCGCCCGGGTGCGCGCGCAGGTGCGCCGCGACGACTGGCACTCGATGACCGGCGAAGAGTTCTCGTTCGGCGACGTCGTGGTCAGGCTGCAGCAGCGCCTGGTCCTCCGCAAGGGCCGCCGCGTCGCGCTGTCGGCGCGCGAGTTCGAGCTGCTGCGCTACCTCTTCGCGCATCGCAATGAAGTCGTCAGCCGCGAGCAGCTGCTGCGCGATGTCTGGGGTTACAGCCAGCTCACCATCACGCGCACCGTCGACAACTACGTCGCCAAGCTGCGGACGCAGCTCGAACCGAAACCGCACGATCCTCGATATCTCGTCACCGTTCACGGCACCGGCTACCAGCTGCTCGTCTGATCGGCGGTCACACTCATTTCATCGTTCCTCAGGGTGATTGAGGTCTAGAATCGGGCATGGTTACTGGACATCGCACGACCCTTCTGGGCATCACGCTATCCGCGACCCTGGCGGCCATTCTGATCGCAAGGTTCTCGGACGCGCCACACGCGCAAGCCAACGCGTCAGCCGACACCACCGCCCGCATCGTCACCGCGGCGCAAGCCGTCGTCTCCTCGGTCGATGCCGCGACTCGCGCGAAGCTGGTCTTTCCGTTCGACAGCCCGCAAAAGACGAACTGGTCGAACCTGCCAAGCGGGATCTATCAGCGCAACAGCGTGAAGCTGGGCGATCTCACCGCATCCCAGCAGGCCGCGGTCATGAAGCTCCTGTCGGTGGCGCTCAGCGCGGATGGCTTTCGCAAGGCCGTCGACGTCATGAACGGCGACGAAGTCCTCAAGCGGGGCGCCACTGCTGGCCGCGGACCGGCGTTCGGCAAGGACGAATTCTTCATCGCGTTCATCGGCACGCCGTCGACGACGACGCCCTGGATGCTGCAGTTCGGCGGACATCACCTCGCGATCAACCTGACGATGGCGGGCAGCCAGGCATCGATGACACCGAGCTTGCCCGCGGCGCAGCCCGCGACGTTCACGTGGGAAGGGCGCACCGTGCGCCCACTCGGTGACGAAAACGACAAGGGCTTTGCCCTCATCAACGCGCTCGACGACAAGCAGAAGGGTCAGGCGATCCTCGGTTACCGCGTCGCCGATCTCGTTCTTGGCGCCACGCAGGATGGGAAGACGATTCAACCGGAAGGCATCCGCGCCTCGGCGCTGTCGGCCGCCCAGCAAGCGATGTTGTGGGATCTCGTCCGCGAATGGTCCGGCATCTCGGCCGATGCGTATGCGGACGCGCGGATGACAGAGTTGAAGTCCCACCTCAACGACACCTACTTCGCGTGGAGCGGTCCGACGACGAACGGCAGCGTGGCGTATTTCCGGATCCAGGGGCCGACGCTCGTGATCGAGTACGCGCCGCAGAAGACCGTCGATCACATTCACACGATCTATCGCGACCCGACCAATGATTACGGGACGAAGATTGCGAAGCCGTAGCGAGGCTCCGCCCCCGGCAAACAGGCATGCGGGCGTCGCCTCGCTACCGGCAGCGTTGTCTTGCCCCGCCTCCGGCGGGGCGGTTTGCGTGCTCGCGCTCGCCTCGCTGATCGTCGTCATCGGCACGACATCGCTGTCGGCGCATCGACGCGACGAGCTGCTGCAAGCGGCGCGGATCGGCATCGGTGCCGATCGCATCGAGCTCGAGTTGTCGTTGACGCCCGGCATGGCGATAGCGGACGAGCGTCATCGGCGCCATCGATCGCGACCGCAATGGCGTGCTCTCGCCGGAGGAACAACTGAGCTACACGGAACATGTGATGGCTGCAACCGAGCTCTGGATCGACGGCCGCATCGTCAAGATGGAAATGGGCACAGTCGACGTATCCGTTGCTCGATGAGCTGCGCGGCGGAGATCGCGCGATCGAGCTTCGATCGACGGCCGCGCTTCCCGGACTCGCATCAGGCCGCCACGAGATCGCTTTCACCAACAGCTACCGCGGCGACATCAGCGTCTACCTGGCGAACGCACTCAAGCCGGAGTCAGAACATATCGTGATCGCGTCGCAGCATCGCGATCCGGAGCAACAGAGGCTGGCCATCGATGTCACGATCGATGGCGGGCGTTTCGCGACCTTCCCGATGTGGCTGTTCGGTTCTGGCGCGGGCGCTTGGCTGTTGTTCCGGCGCCGCTATTTGCCGTTACCAATCGCCTGAGCTGGCAGCCTGGGCGCCACTACAGCGGGCCATGGCGGCGAGCGACATGGCACGACGTCGGCGTATGCAAGATGTGGGACGATTCGACGGATGCGCGCGATTTTGCGGAGTGACCTGGCGAGGGCCAGGTACCTGCTGTACACGTTCATCGTTGTTGCCACGATCGCCTTTGGATGGGTCGCGCGGCAGAGCTACGCCGTCTATCAACTCACGCGCGGCGTGGGCGATACCTGGTTCTACACCGCGAATGGCCAACGCTGGTTTCGTCTCGATGAGCAACGGCATGACGTGCCGATCGAGGCAATCTCGCGCGACCTGCAAGAAGCGTTTGTTGCCGTCGAGGATCATCGATTCTTCCTGCATGCCGGCATCGACCCCATCGCGGTCGGCCGCGCCATCGTCCGCGACATTCGCGGCGGCGGCGCCATCGAGGGCGGCAGCACGCTGACCCAGCAGCTCGCGCGCACCCTGTTCCTCTCGAATCGGAAAAGCTATGGGAGAAAGGCGCGCGAAGCCGTTCTCGCGTTCCTGATCGAGGCGCAGTTGAGCAAACAGCAGATTCTCGAGCTGTACCTGAATCGCATCTTCCTCGGCGCCGGTATCTACGGCGTCGAGGCAATGTCGGAGCGCGTCTTCGGCAAGCCGGCACGATCGCTGACGTTGGCCGAAAGCGCGCTCATCGCGGGCCTGGCGCGCGCGCCGGCGGCACTCTCGCCCTGGTCGAATCTCGATCAAGCGCGCGCCCGCAGTCATGTAGTGCTCGCACGCATGCGCGACGAGCGATTCATCAGTGAAGGCGAGTTTCGAGCGGCGCTGAAATCGCCACTCAGTGTCCGTCCGTATCGCAGTGATAGCGAAGCGAGACACGGGTATGCGAAAGCGTATCTGCGGCAGCGGTTTCGTGACGAATTTGGCGGCGATCATCCGCCTGACTGGCGCGTGCAGACGACGATAGTCGCCGAGATCCAGGACGCCGCCGAAGCCGCAGTACAGAAGGGTCTGCGCGCCACGGGCAAGCCGGCGCTGCAGGCCGCGCTCGTGGCGATCGATCCGGCGACCGGAAACATTCTGGCAATCGTCGGCGGGCGCGACTACGGCCAATCGGCTTTCAATCGCGCCAGCCGGAGTCGCAGGCAGCCCGGATCGGCGTTCAAGCCGTTGGTGTTTGCGGCGGCGCTCGAGCGGGGGATGTCGCCGGTATCGGTCCTGACCGGCCTCAATCAGATCGCCCCACAGGGCCCCGACGAGTGGACGCCGAGAAACGCCACCGACGACGCGCCCGATGAGTTGACGTTGAGGGCGGCCCTGATCGAATCGAACAATCGCGCGGCAACTCTGCTGCAACAGCAGGTCGGCACAAACCGAATTTTGCGCGTCGCGGCGCGCGCCGGCCTCGAGGATCTCCCCGACGTGCCGTCGCTCGCGCTTGGTTCCGGCCTGGTATCCCCACTGGCTATCACCGCCGCATTCTCTGTATTCCCGAACGGCGGCTTCGCGGTGCGCCCGCGCTCGATCACGCGGGTGCGTGACGCGGACGGCAGTATCGCCTTCGAGCAGGCCGTCGAGAGCGACCGGATCATTTCGGCCCAGACCGCATTCCAAATGGTGACGATGTTGAGGGACGTGATCGATCGCGGCACCGGTGCGCCGGCGAAACGGCTCGGTATTGCGTTTCCCGCCGCCGGCAAGACCGGAACGACCAACGAATTCAAAGACGCATGGTTCGTCGGCTTCTCATCGTCGGTCGTCGCGGGCGTCTGGGTCGGTTTGGATCAACCGCAACCGATCGGCACCGACGCGTACGGCGCGCGATACGCGCTGCCGATCTGGGCCGACTTCATGCAACGAGGCGCCCGCATCCGCGTGCCTGAAGACTTCGAGCGACCCGCGGGGCTGCAGGAAGAAGAATTGTGCAGGATGAGCTATCGAAAACCTGTCGACGGCTGCCCGCTGTACACGGAGTACTTCAAGTCGGGCGACGACATTCCCGATCGCCTCTGCTCCATTCATCGAGGCTCGATCCGGCAGCGTCTCACCCGAACACTGCAGGGATGGATGTCGGAAGCGGGACGCCGAATCCGTGGCGTCTTCCGGTAACCCTCTACGGTCGCCGCGGCCGGTGTCGCACCAGGAGTCCGAGACCTGTGCGACGTCCTGAGCAGCCACACGCACGTCAAAGTCGAGGAGTCCGTTAGGAGGCCTTTGGAGCCCGTCTCGCTCTTGCGCCGTTAAGCGCTTCAGTTTCGTCAAGAAGGGCTTCCAGCGTCTGCATCAGCGCGGCATGTCGCTCCCCGGTGCGTCCGCCAATCGGGCGCAATAGTTGGTCAAAGAGTGTCCGCATCACCGTCGCCGCCCGTGCGACCAGGTGCGCACCACGTACGCTCAGCTCCAACTGAAAGGCGCGTGGATCGTCGGGGTGATCGGCGCGCCTCAGCAGGCCGGAGCGCTCCAATCCCCGAACCAGCTTCGAGACGTACATGACCTCGAGTCCTGCGAAGTCCGCGAGTTCCCGCTGACTGGGTTGTGCGCCACTTCGGGTGAACTCGGACAGGGAGCCCAGCACGAGGTAGTCCGCGTGCGTCAGCCCGAGGCCCTTTAGCGCCCGGTCAACGCCGGTCCGCCATTTCGTCGAGAGGTGCCACACGAGATAACCGGCCGTCTGAACGCGTCGTGGTGTCATGCCGACGTCTGGAGGCGAAGCCGGGCCGGGTGGCCTGGCAATCGGGTCGCCAGCCGCGGCGGACCAGTTTGCATCCCGGGGGAGCGCCACCAGCAGCGCGGACAGCGCACGAACACCTCGCCCTCGCGACACTCCCTCTGGAAGTCCGACGCGTTGTGGAGCAAGTGATGCTGGAGGAGCAGGGCTCCAAGCTTCACGGTACGGTAAGTATGCAAAATGACATTCATCGTTTGCCTCGCGCAGCGCACCTCGCCACGATCTGGATGACGGGTCGGGTGTCCCGTTTACTAAATATGTATACGATAAACATGTCAACTATGTTTCCGAGCCCGGCTGGCGTTCGCGCACGGCCCTGTGGCGTGCGGCCGCGGCCGGCGCAGCGAATCAAATGCAAAAGCGGCCATTTCGAGCGGAGGTGTCCACCGACCCGTCGGCAAAACCGGCCATTACAACGACAGGGGTGTCCACCGACTCGGTGTCCGCGATCGCGCCCGGTCGCGCCGCCGAGCGCGAGCGCCTGCGAGCCGTATCGCGAGATCATCGCCGAGGCGCTGGCGCGTGGGCGCAATGCGGTCGCCATTTGGCAAGACCTCGTCGACGACCACGGCTTTCTCGCGCAGTACGCGAGCGTCCGCCGGTTCGTCGTGCAGCTGCGCGGTCGCACGCCGGCCGGAGGCGCGCGTGGTCATCACGACGGCGCCGGGCGAGGAAGGCCAGGTCGACTACGGCGACGGCCCGATGGTGCGCGTGATCGGGGCACGGGCAAGTACCGCCGCGCGCGCCTCTTCGTGCTGACGCTCGGGCTACTCGCGCAAGTCGGTGCGACTGCTGACCGAGCAATCCAGCGCGCAGATCTGGGCGGAGCTGCACGAGCGCGCGTTTCGTCGACTCGGCGGCACCGTCCGCGTCATCGTCCTCGACAATCTGAACGAGGGCGTGCTCACGCCCGACATCTACGATCCCGCGCTCAATCCGCTGTATCGCGACGTGCTCGCGCACTACGGCGTCGTCGCGCTGCCGTGTCGCGTCGGCGATCCGGATCGGAAAGGCAAAGTCGAAGCGGGCGTCGGCCACGCGCAGAAGACGCCGCTGCACGGGCTGCGCTTCGAGACGCTCGAGGAGGCGCAGGCCTACCTGGATCGCTGGGAAACGCGCTGGGCGGACACGCGCATCCACGGCACGACGAAGCGCCAGGTCGCCGCGATGTTTGCGGAGGAACGGCCGGCGCTCGGGCCGCTGCCGATCGAACCGTTTCGCTACTACCGGTACGGCGAACGCACGGTGCACCTCGATGGCTGCGTCGAAGTCGACGCCGCGTACTACGGGGCGCCGCCCGGCTGGATCGGGCAACGCGTCCAGGTGCAGTGGAACGATCTGCACGTCCGCCTGCTCGCGCCGACGACCGGCAGCTGCTGCGCGAGCATCTGCGGGCGCCGCGCGGCTGGCATCGCATCCACGACGACGACCGTCCCGCGCGGACGCCGGCGAGCACGATGGCGCTGCTGGCTCGCGCGCACACGGCCGGGCCGCACATCGGCGCGGTGTGCACGGCCATCCACCAGCACGACGGCGCCGCCGGCGTCCGGCGGATCCTCGGCGTCCTCGCGCTCGCGAAGAAACACGGCCCGGCGGTCGTCGACGACGCGGCCAAAGCGGCGCTCGATCTCGGCGTGCCCGACCTATCGCTTCCTGCGTCGCTATCTCGAACGTCGGCTGCCGGCGCCGCTGACGCTCCGCCAGGTCGACCCGCTCATTCGTCAGCTCACCCTCTATCGCGATCTCATCGATCGCAAGACAGGAGACCCGCAATGAATCTCGTCGAACTCGATCGCGCGCTCCGCCAACTCCGGCTCTCCGGCATGGCGGCCGTCCTCGAAACGCGGCTGCGGCAAGCGCAGACCGAGAAGCTCACGCCGATCGATCTGGTGTCGACGCTCGTCTCCGACGAGCTCCTGCGTCGGCAGGACCGTCTCCTCGAGCGCCGGCACAAGCAGGCGCGCTTCCGCGATCCGGACCGCTCGCTCGACAGCTTCGACTTCGATTTCAACAAGAAGATGAACCGGGCGCTGATCCACGAGCTCGCCACCGGCCGCTTCATCGCGCAACGCGAGGACGCCCTCTTTCTCGGCCCGCCAGGCACGGGCAAGAGTCATCTCGCCCAAGCCATCGGCCGCGCGGTGATCCAGCAAGGCTACCGCGTCTCTACCGCGAAGCCCACACGCTGCTCGAAGAACTCGCCGACGCGACGCTCGACGGCACGCGCAAGGCCTACCTCGCCGATCTCGCGCGCCGTGCCGCTGCTGATCATCGACGACCTCGGCATGCGGAAGCTGCCGCACACCGCGGCCGAAGATCTGCTCGAAATCATCATGCGCCGCTACGAGCGCGCGTCCACGCTGCTGACGTCGAACCGACCCGTCGATGACTGGGGCAAGCTCCTGGGCGACACCGCCGCCGTCACCGCGCTGCTCGATCGGCTCCTGCATCACGCGCACGTGCTCAAGTGCGGACCGCGAAGCTGGCGCACGAAAGTGCACACCGACTTGCGCACGGAGCGATGGGACGAAGTAAAACTCACCCGTCTCGATCGCCCGCCGAAATGGCCGCTTTTGCGGTGTCGATTAATGGCCGGTTTTCAGCTGTCCACCGCGCGAGCAAGTGCTGCCTGAAGCATCGCCGATAGTCGCAAGTGGTTTCACAGTTCCGATGGAGTTATTGGTAGGGACAGGCTCGCACTAACTGACGGATACGATTGCGCTACACAGCGCCGTACTATGCGCAGGCTGGGGCGGCCTGATTCACTAAATTCGGTTCTCCGACGTCCCCGGTGCGCTTCACGTTCGGTTTCAGTCGGCACAGCCCGATTATCGGGGACCGTAGTGCGGCAACGGCTTGCCCACCTCAAGCGCGCCTAAGTCGGGCGCCGTCCCGCTGAAGCCGTCAGTAATTCCTGCGAGTGGCGTGCCCCGATCCACGGCGGCAGATCCTGTTTTCAGTCGGAAGTCGAAATCCTCCGCCTTGTAGACCCGCTGCACCGTTTTGCGATCTCGGGCATCGAGTTTCGGGACGTTCACGAAAATGTCGTAGTCGACAAGCACGCTGTGACGATCCTGATTCGTAGCTTGGCTGTAGGCCGCAAGGGTTGGAAAGGGGCGTTGTTCTAGGCGCGACGCCGCGCCACCGCCTCGACCCGCTGCTCCACCACGGCCAGATTCCGGCTGCGCGCTCGATCCCGGTGAACCCCCGCCCGCTGCATTGGTCAGCGCCGAATAATCCGCGGACACCGAAAGCGGCGGCGAATTCCATTGAAATGACGTTTCCGCCCCGGGGTTGGGCCGGAAACCGTTGTAATCAGACGACGTGTAGTTTGTGTAGGTGTTCACGCTAAAGATAGCGGGCGCCGAGTCCTGACCCAGAAGCAGGTTGTTTCTCCAGTGTGTGTTCGACGTGCCGTTGGCCTGTGTCTCGGACAGAATCGTATTGTTGTAAAGCAACACGCCCGCGGACCCGCCAGTGAGACGCGATGAACCGTTGGGCAAGTGATACGCAATATTGCGGATCCAATACACCGGGCCACCAACCGCCGGCTGATTACAGAATGCATGCGAGGCGGAGTTGATCATCATGTTGCGCATGACGCGGATGTTGTGCATGCTGCCATCCGTCTCGAACGGGTTATCGTGAAAATTCGTCATGTAGTTGTTATAGAAATCGATCGAGACCGGCCGGCGATCGAAGGTACTCGCGCGTCGGATATTTCGGACCGTCGATGGCCGCCGACCCGTCGGGGTTTCCGTAAACCTCCACGTTGACCCCGTCATGGAAGTTCGCAACGTAGTTGTACGCCACGACGTGTCCGGGACCATAGAGCTTGATGGCGACATACGACGACATGGGCGGCGGAAACGTCTGCCCCTCGACACCATTGAACGCGGCCCAGAACTCTCCCGACCACCCGATGACGTGATCCGGATCGTTGCGCCCGATGAACGTGTTGTCCGCGATGTAGAAGTTGCTGGATCCGGAATAGTTTGTGAAGAGTCCGGAGCCCACCTGTTCGAATCGCGAGCGCTTGACCGTGATTCCCTTCGCCCCAAGAAGAAACTGTGTGCCGGCAAGAATGCCGTATTCCGCGTTCCGGATTGTGAGTCCCTCAAAGTACGTGTAATCCGCCGCCCGCACATCGAACACCGCGAAATTGCCGTTTCCGTCGAAGATAACTTCTCCGTCGCCTGCCCCTTTTATGACGATCGGCATGTCCTCCGTTCCGTCGGCGGTCAGGTAATACGTGCCATCCAGCGGCTGCGTGCGGTTGACCAACGGATTGTTCGTGTACTGGTACCGGTTGTATTTGTAGAGTCCGGCGTGAACGAGGATAGTGTCGCCCGGCTTGACGCGCGGACGTCCCGCAGTCGCCCAATCGGTTCCCGCGCACGTGTAGTTATATGCGCACATCAGGCCCTCGAAGGAGGGGCTCAACTTCGCTCCGGAGAATCCCGGTGGGTAGACATGAAACACCCGGCCGGCAGAGTGCGGCATGGGCTCGCGACGTGTGCGTACCGTGACGTTCTTGGTGGTCTCGCCGGACACGCCGTCCGGATCGGTCAACGTCAACCGGACTTCATACTCAGTGCTGGGTTCGAGATCGAGGATGCTTCCTGCGAACATGTTCGGCGATATCACGTCCATCCGGTCGTTCGCCGAAATCCGCTCGCCTTGCAGACGCAACAACGGCAGCCCACTGGCCCACTGGGCAGCCCCTTGCTTGCGGTAAGCGACAGCCACCGAAGCATTGCGGTTGTCATCACCCTGGATGAACCACTCGAAGCCCAGATTGATCAGCGTAGGTGGGTCGACGATCAATTCGCCGGCTGTCGTCCGGTCGTCGCGCGATTGCGCAACCACCAGGTCGTTCTGGCGTAATTCCGCAATAGGCCAAGCCAGAGCGCACGCCAACCCTATGAGGATCGTTTGGGAAGCTTTCATCGAACTCGATCTCCTGTCGTCGCGTGGATTAGTCCGGCTCGGACCGGGGCCGCTACTATTTGATTGTCTTGAGATAGGCAAAGATTTCGATGACCGCTTCGTCGCTCAATTCGGACGCGGGTATTGCCGGCATGTCACATTCCGGCTCTCGGACCATTCTCAGTGCCTGTGCGTCATTCCATAGAAATGGAACCAGGGACGGAGCCGAGCCCCCTCGGCCCGCTGCCCCGTGGCAACTGCCGCATTTGGCGGTGTACAACGATTCGTCGCGGCTTCCATCAGCCCGGACGACGGCCAGCGCGCACAGCGATATGGCCAGTATGAAAGAACCGATAAAGACATTTCTTATCAGCATCAGAGCTTCTATCCGACCGACCCCGGGGGCGAATCACGCCCCCGAGGCCGTCCTGTCTTTCACCGACGCATCGCTGTCGCGAGCCCGTTATTTCTGCTGGCTGCTCGTAGTTGCGTTCATGCGCGCCATATAGGCGGCTTTGTCACCAACAGCGAACTGGTTGTTCCCCTCGACGAGCTTCCCGTCTTTGAAGCCCAGGTAAAGGATCTTCTCGGTGTGCGGGATCGGCCGCCCAAATTCGTCTTTGAGCATCGCGATCTCCTTGTGCGTCTTCACGTCGACAACGCTGGCGTCACCGAGGAAGGCGAGCTTGCCGTCGTTGCTCATCGTCACCCAGCTGTGTGTAACGGGAACCGTCGTCTTGATCAATTTGGACGCGTTATACACCGGATTGCGGCCGTCGCCGGGGTTGTCCCAGACGTGCCATACACCGTTGAACGGATCGGCGACCCAGATTTCGCTCTGATCGGGGGTCATGCCGATGCCATGGCTGGTGCCCTTCCACTTATCGCCGGGAATTGGATAACGGCCGAGCACCTTGCCGGTCGCGATTTCACCAATCTCGAAGCCGATCAGTCCGTTGACGTTTACATACACCAGGCTGCCGTCATGGTTCATCGTCAGCGGACGCACCATTTCGGTGAAGGTCATGTACCGCAGGATTTTCTTGCTCGCCACGTCGAGAACCGCGAGGCCGGCCTTGCCCATTGTCGGGCTCGACATGGAGCTGAGAAGGGCCGTCTTACCGTCGGCGGTCACATTCAGGTTGTGGGCGACGTTCGCTTCGGGAGTCGGGACTTTCGCGAGCACCTTCCCGGTTTGCCCGTCGATGTAATACCACCAGGCGTTGTAGTGAGATCCCACGATCAACGTTTTCCCGTCGGGAAGCACCCACGGCCGCTCGCAGCATCCTGTCAGGCTTGAACCATTCCTGCCATTCGGCCGCTCTACTGGAGTGCTTTCGCCGGTGAATCTCCAAGCGATCTTGTCAGACGCCAAATCGAACGCAGTCATTGATCCGTCCTGCGTGATATACAGCATCTGCAGCGGCACACTCGCGGCAATGCCTGAGACTTTCCCGCCCGGCATTTTTGCCGCCGGCAAGTCGTAGGAGATCCGCTTCACGAAGCTGTAATTCTTGTCGGCATCCAGGACGATGACGCCGGACTGATTGTCCGTTCCCTGGTCACCCGGCGTGCCGATGTACGCGAGGTGCCGGATCCGCT
The DNA here is from genome assembly GCA_963833135.1 of uncultured cyanobacterium. GTDB lineage: Bacteria > Acidobacteriota > Vicinamibacteria > Vicinamibacterales > UBA2999 > 12-FULL-67-14b. The sequence goes on from CAWHWW010000001.1 coordinate 280,652, forward strand.
CGCTAGCGGGCACCTGTGGCTGGCCCCCTCCGCGTTGCGCGCTGACGTAGGTCATCATTGCGACCGCCATCACTGCGCAACTCAATACCAACGTGGCCGTGCTCCGCTTGTGCATGACAACTCCTCCTATTTGGTCGTCGAAACCCTCAACCCTAACTTCAGTCGTGCGCACTATTAAACTGCCATAACCCCCCAGGAATCAGGTTTTTGTTACGAGCGGGACCCACCTGTAGCAGGGGCGAGAATTTATGGGGCGTCCCGGCGGGGGGGTTGCCGGCCAACTGTGAGATAATCCCCGCTTTCCCAGGGTTTCCCAGACGGTCACGCGACGGGCGGGGGGAAGCGTATGGAGGTGATTAAGACCCTCATAGTCGACGACGAGAAACCAGCTCGTTCCCGCTTGACGCTGTGTCTGCGCAGAGAACCGGACGTCGAAATCGTGGGGATGGCGCGAGATGGCCTTGAAGCCGTGAAGCAGATTCGCGAGCTCTCCCCGGATTTGATATTCCTGGATGTCCGGATGCCACACCTGGACGGGTTCGGGGTCATCAATGAAGTCGGCATTGACGCCATGCCCTCGACGATCTTCGTCACGGCCTATGATGAGCATGCGATAAAGGCCATCGAATCCCATGCTCTCGATTACCTCCTGAAGCCCTTCAGCGATGAGCGGTTCCAAGCCGCCTTCGCGCACGCACGCAAGCAGCTGGCTCTGCGGTTAAATAGTCAGGCCATGCCGTCGGGTACTGCTGCCGATGGCGCCGAGAGCAGAAGGGCCTACCCTGAACGCATCGCGATGAGGGCCGACGGCAGGATTCTTTTCCTGGATGTCAACCAGATCGACTGGATCGAGGCGGCCGGTATATACGTGAACCTGCATATGGGCGACAAAACGCATTTGTATCGTTCCACGCTCGCTCAAACGCTGAAACGCCTGAATCCCCATCAGTTCGTGCGATTGCATCGCTCGGCAGTTGTCAATATTTCTCGTATTGTCGAACTTCATCCGCGCGGTCACGGCGATTACACGGTCGTTCTGGTGGGAGGAAAGCAACTGATACTCAGCCGCGCGTATAAGGTCGCGCTGGAAGCATGGTTGGGCCAATCACTGTAAGCTGCCCTCAACGTGAAAAGGCAAACACAGATTGACCTGGACGCCGCGTTCAGGCGCGTTTCGAATGTCCAGACGTTCGGGGGTACTGCCGTAGAGGGTTTCAATACGAGCTTGTGAGTTCTTCAGGCCGGTGCCTGATCCATTTTGCTTCGTCCATCCTGGCGGCAGGCCTGGCCCGTCGTCTCGAATGCTGATACGAAGATCGTCCTTGTCGCGCCACGCGCGTACCTCGATCAGTCCCTTTTCATTCCGCGCTGCGATGCCGTGAAGGATGGCATTCTCCACCAGCGGCTGAAGGATAAAGGTCGGTACCATCGCCGGTGCGACCGCGGCGTCCATGCGAACGTCGATCTCGAACCGGTCTTCGAAGCGCAGCTTCTGCAGTCCCAAGTACTTGTCCAGGAACGCAAACTCTTCACGAAGCGGAATCTCCTGGGCTTCGTGGTGCTGCAGCGACATCCTCAGTAGATCCGACAGTTGCGCCAGCATCTGGATCGCCACACGAGGGGCGGTCTCGATGTATGCCGAAATGGCGTTGAGCGAGTTGAACAAGAAGTGAGGATGCAGCTGCGAGCGAAGGGTCGCGAGTCGCGCGTCGGCGAAGAGAACCTCCAGCCTCGCAGTCTTGAGTTCCTGCTGCTTCTTCTCTTGCTCGTAAGTGAGCACCCGGTGGGTGCTGAGAATCACCCAGTACACAAGGTTGCTCGGTCGAGTAAGCGCTCGCGACAGCACCTCGATGGTGCTGCCGGCCGAGGAAACCGCGAGATCGATCGGGCCTTCGAGGAAGATGCAGGCCCAATAGTTAAGGTAGGTGTACGCAGCAATAAAGACGCAGCTAATCGGGATGTGAACGAGTAATCGCTTCCAGACCGCGTCCTGTCGAATCGGCAGGCGTTTGTCGACGAGGATGATGAAGTACGACAGGACTGCCCAGACATACCATCTCGCGGCAGCCGCTTTGAAGGCCTCGCTGCCGGTTACTGGTTGGCCGCTGATCTCGTTTCTGGTCGCGAAAATCAAGACCAGCCCTGACCACCACGCCAGGGCATACACCATCAGCTGAAGCCGCGATCGCCACAGACCAGCCGACCTGCGGGGCAGCCCGTCTGCTGCGTTGAGGCCTCGCCGTAGCGGGGGCGTCTCCAGAATTGAAATTCCACAGTCCGTTAAAAGTCACGGAACTTCTGCTCCAGGTTGAAATGTATGAGCGTCGGAGTAGTCGAGTATGTAAACGAAACGAGGGCGGAAGAACGTTCCGCCCTCGCGTGGCCGTTTATGCAGTCGGCGCTACGCTCTAGAAGCCGAACCGCAGCCCCAACTGAAACTGGCGCCCTGTCGCTGGCGCGGCAAGCGCTGTGAATCGCAGAAAGTCTGACGGGTTTCGCAGGTCGCCGCTCGGATTCAGGAAGTTGGCGCGATTAGTGGCGTTGAAGATATCACCGAACACATCCGCCGTCCGTTTGCCACCCATCCTCCAGCGATAGCCGACCCGTAAGTCCAGCTGCATGAACCCTGGTCCTTGCGCGCCGTTGCGCTTACCGTCGAACTCCACATCTTTCATGCCAATCGCGGCCGTCGTGCTGTAGGTGCCTGCCGGCAGCGGATCGAAGAAAATTGAGTTCTGATCGGCGTCGATGTTCGTATTGTGAATCGTGAACGGCGTGCCGCTCATCAGCCGCAGGGTCCCGCTCAGGTTGACGCCGCGGGTTTTGGGAATGTCCACGCGGCCACTCATCGTGAGGTTGTGTCGTCGATCGATGTTTGCCCGTGCGAACCACTCGTCGAGGTTCAGGTCGTCGCCGACCTGAAGGTCCGGGCTGTCGTTCTGTCCGGACGTGACGCCGCGGGAGTAGCCCAACGAATAGGCCCCACGAGCGCTCCAGCCGCGCGTGAATCGCTTCTCCATCGACAGGCTGAGTGAATCGTACAAGCTGTATCCATACTTCGTTGTCCGCAACGACACCGGCCCGGCGTACGGCGCTTCGCCGGGTTGCAGCGACGGGGTCAACACGCCGAACGGATCAGTGAACACCACTTGGCCGCTGCGCGCTGTCGTCAGCCGCGTGCCGATGTTGATGTTGGGATTGAGGAACTGGTCATGCCCTCGCATCCGGATGTAATCGGCCGAAAACGACGTACTGGGGAGGATCTGTCGGGAATAACCGACTGACGTCTGATAGAAGTACGGCACCTTGCGGTCAGGGTCGTCCCACGACACCGTGCCGGTATTGCGCGCCAAGGTCCCCGGAGGGTAGACCGAGTTGATGTACGCACGCACCTCTGGGGTGATCTCGGTAAACACGCCAGTCCGCAGCGTCGGGTCGGTTGGGAACTGCCCATTGGCGGGCCCGGGATCCGCGGCGTTCAGCGGGAACTGTGCCGTGAACGACCCTGAGTACTTTTGGTTCAATAAGATGTCATCGATCGTCCCCAGGATCGTCTTGTCGTAGAATATCCCCCATCCGCCACGGAAAACCGATTTGCCCTCCCCGTCGGGATTCCAGACGAAGCCGAACCGCGGCGCAATGTTGTTCTTGTCCATCGGATAGGCCGACGGATCCGAAAACAGCGGGTTATTGGACTCGTCGATCGGGGTATCCTCGAGGTCGTAGCGAAGGCCGAGGCTCAGCGTGACGTTCTTGAACTGCCACTTGTCCTGCACGAATCCCTCGTAAACGCGGGAGGTCATTTCGAAGAACCGGGCGCCCGGCAACACGATCGCGAACCGCTCCGGGTAGGTCCGCGGATTGGCCGCGTCGAACGTCAGATCGTGATTGAACGTGAAGGTGCCGTTGCCGTTGGCGTAGTTCGGGTTATCCATATACACGTGGCTGAACTTCACGCCAAACTTGATGTCGTGTTTGCCGAACTTTCCGGGCACGAACCACGAGACGGTGTTTTCAAAGGCGTGCGAGGCATTCTCCCAGAGATTCATGTTAGAGCCTGCCTGAATGCCGAAGCTGTTGTAGTTGAGCCGTGGTGGCAGCAGCGCAATGTCGTACATCATCTGCAACGGGCACGCGTTGCAGGACTCGTACTCCGGCTGCTGCATCCGGGACAGCGGTTGCGCCTGGGTGAATACCTCGTGTATCCGGCTGACGCGCAACGTATTGACGAGCGTGTTGCCGATCACTGAGGTCAAAGTGCCGACAAAACTCTGATCCTGGTCGACCTCGTCGCCGTCGGTCTTCAACACCTCGGGGAGCGGACCGTCCACCTGCAGCTGCGGGGCAACCTCGCGCTGCCAACGAAACGCCCACGCGTTGTTCCGTGTCAGCTGATGGTCGTAACGGAGAAACGTGTTCCAGGCGCCGACGGCGTCGACCGTCGAGTAATTGAGCTCCGGACGCGTCGGGAACTCGCCGACGAGCGGCCTCGCCTGGGTCACACGTTCGAGACTGAAGAAATAAAACAACTTGTTTTGAACGACCGGACCTCCGAAGGTGCCGCCCCACTCGGTCTTGGAGACGTCGGGCTTCGGCAGGTTGTTCACCTCGGCAAAGTAGTTCTTCGCCGTCACGTTTTTTCCGGTGAAGTACTGGAACACCGAGCCCGACAGCTTGTTGGTGCCTGACTTCGTGACCGCGTTGATGACGGCCCCCGACGTGCGCCCAAATTCAGCGTCGAACTGATTGGTCATGACCTGCACTTCCTGCAGGGTCTCGTTCGCCGTTCGCGCCTGGCCCCCCACGTTGCTCCCGCGCTGGTCATCGGTGTTGCCGGCGCCGTCCACGTTGATCGCATTCGCGGCCGCCGGCTGTCCGTTGGCTAACATGGTGTCGTTCAGGAAGCCACCGCCTTGCACGAACTGCGCGCCTGGGACGTTGCCCACGAGTGCCATGTAGCTCCGGGTCGTTTGCGGGAGATCGCTGATCTCCGACGCAGAGATATGGCCACCGAGCTGCGCCGAGGTCGTATCAACCAACGGCACCGACGAGGTCACGGTCACGGTCTCCTCGAGCCCGCCGACTTCGAGCGCCAGATCGAGAGTGACCGTTCGTCCGACTTCGACTAAGACTTTTTGCCGTTCAAGGGTCTTGAAGCCCTCCAGCTTTGCCGACACTCGATAGGGGCCCGGGTGGACCTGGCTAAGGTTATAGCTGCCATCCACACCAGTAATGACCTCGCGGTTGATGCCGGTATCTTCGTTCGTGATAACGATCGTGACCCCGGGAAGAACGCCGCCGCCTTGATCGGCGACCTTACCACCGATCGCGCCCGTCCCTTGCTGGGCGAACAACGGCGCCGCGCACAGCCATAGACCTACAGCAACCGATACGATTCGTGCTCGCATCTCCGGCCTCCTGTCAGACCCCCTCTGTGCGGGCTACACATCCACAAAATGCCGCACATACGCACCGGGGCGGTTCGTGCATACCCCTCGATCTCGAACGAGGGACATAATTCAACGTCACGACATGGCGAGAGCATCGTAGAAGTCCCCGGCCGAAGCAAGCAGGGAGTAGCAAGCGGGACCAGTGGCGCTGCAAGCGGGTTCTCCGGTTAAGCAGACAGGTTTTCGGATCGTCAAATTTCTAGTCGTTGCTGAACGGACGAGCGCCGGATCCGTCTATCGGCGTTGCCGACAGTTGGCGCTCTTGGTCATGGCACCTCGGGTAGACCGAAGTGCCATGACCGCTCCGCTTCATAGACGGGGCGCGCGGCCTACTGCCGTGGCCCGTAGTGCGGAGGCGTCGCCCCCACCTCGAGCGCGCCAAGGTCGGGCGCAGAACCCGCGAAACCGTCGGTGATCGACGGCAGCTTTACCGCCCGATCGACTGCCGCGGATCCGGGCTTCAGACGGAAGTCGAAGTCCTTGGCCAGATAGATGTTCTGGACAGTTGCGACATCCTGCGCATCGAGCCGCTTCACGTTCATGAACACGTCATAGTCGACCAGCACGCTGTTGCGATCTTGTCCGGTCACCTTGCTATAGTCCGCCAGCGAGGCAAACTCCCGCGTTTCGAGCTGCCCCTCCCCGCCGCCCGGCCCCGACGGGATCATCGCGATCTCAAACTTCGGCGAGTTCCACCGGAACGAGACTTGTGCCCCGGGATTCAACCGGAACCCGTTATGGTCCGAAGACGTGTAGTTGGTATTCGTGGTCACGCTGAAGATCGTGGGGCTGGAGTTCTGACCCAGCATCAGGTTGTTCCGCCAGTGCCCGTTCTGCGGATTTCCTGACGTCTCGGACAGAATCGTATTGTTGTAGAAGATCACGCCGGCGGAACCGCCGGTAAGACGAGTCGACCCTCCGGGCAGATTGTAGGCGATGTTCCGGATCCAGTAGACCGGGCCGCCGAGCGACGGCTGATTGCAGAACGCGTGAGACGCGTGATTGATCAACATATTCCGCATCACGCGGATGTTGTGCAGGCTGCCGTCGGTCTCGATGGGGTTATCGTGCGAGCTCGTAATGTAGTTGTTGTAGATGTCGATCGCGACAGGCCGCCGATCCCAGAACTCGCGAGGTGGATACCGCGGGCCACTGATCATCCCCGGTCCGGAGGGCTCGGCGCCGTCGGGACTTCCGTAAGTCTCGACGTCGATGCCGTCGTGGAAATCGGTGACGTAGTTGTAAGCAATGACGTGGCCCGGGCCGTAGACCTTGACGGCCACATACGAGTTCATCGCCGGCGGGTGGGTCTGCCCGTTGACGCCGTTGAACTTGCCCCAGAACTGCGGATTCGACCATCCGATGAGATGCTTCGGATCGTTGCGTCCATGAAATGAATTGTCAGCGATGTAGAAGTTACTGGAGCCGGCGAAGTTCGTGAAGACTCCGGCGCCGACATCCACAAACTTGCTCCGTTTGACCGTCAGCCCCTTCGACCCAAGCAGGAACTGCGTGCCCGCCAGGATGGCATAATCCGCGTTCCGGAACGTAATGCCTTCGAAATAGTGATAGTCGGCGGCCCGCACGTCGAATAGCGCGTAATTGCCGGCGCCGTCGAAGATCACCTCGCCGTCGCCGGCCCCCTTGATGACGATTGGCATGTCCGCCGTCCCATCGGCGGTGAGGAAATACGTGCCGTCGAGCGGCGTCGTTCGATTCACCGCAACGTCGTTGGTGTATTCGTAGCGGTTGTATTTATAGACGCCGGCATGCACCAGGATGGTATCGCCGGCCCTCACCCGCGGTCGGCCGGCCGTGGCCCAGTCGGTGCCGGCGCACCAGAAGTTGTAGGCGCACATCAAACCGTCGAAGGACGGCTCGATCTTCTGGCCGGTGAAGCCTGGCGGATAGACGTGAAACACGCGGCCGCCGGCATAGGGCATCGGCTCTGGCCGCGTCCGCACGGTCACCGTCCGCTGGGCCTGGCCACGCACGCCGTCAGGATCAGACAAGGTCAACCGGATTTCATAGGCCGTGTCTGGGACGAGGTCGAGCACGCTTCCGGCGAACATGTTGGGCGACACCACGTCGAGTCGATATTGACTGTAGACGCGCTCGCCGTTGAGGCGTAAGAGCGGCAAGCTCTCCTTCCAAGTTGTTTCTCCAGTCTTGCGATACGACACCGCCACTGCTGCGTTCCGGTTGTCGTCGTTTTCGATAAACCACTCGAATCCGAGATTGATGAGAGTAGGCGGCTCGATCAACAGCTCTCCCGCCCACACCGTACGCGAGTCGATCGGCTGTGCCTGCCCTCCGCGACCAGGCCCTCCGGCCCCTTGCGGGCCCTGAACTCTCGTCGTCTCTGGGGCCTCTGCTCCGATCGCGTGCACCGCGAGCAGCACAGCCGCAGTCATTGTCGCTATGGCTCTCATTTGCATCCTCCGTAAGGTTGAACCCGACGCACGCAGGGCCCTATCCAGCGCATCGATCTGCCACCGCCTCCGTGCGCTAACTTTGAAGACCATGAGGGTTGCCCGAGAGCATCTGTAAATACCAGTCGTCTTCTGTCGTCAGCGCTCGCGAACGGGCGCATCATACTTCGAACCCGATGGCTGAGATTTGTCTTCACGGCCATCAATCGACGTCCGACCGTATGATCCATCTCAGACGATGGTGTCGGTGACCCTTACAACCCGAGGCAAGTTGCAGCTGGCGTAAAGGTCAATGGTAGTACCTACTAGTGGCCCCAACAGGAGACGTGTGATGACGCGAAAGGCAATTCTGTCGGTGACCGCTGCTGTCGTTCTTGCTTCCTCCTTGGTGCTAGCTCAAAAGCCGCGCTCAATTGACGATGGTTTGCTACGCCGACCGCCGGCTGAGGAATGGCTTACCTACGGCTACAACTACGGGGAACAGCGGCACAGCACACTGCGTCAGATCAACGCCACCAACGTCGGTCGGCTAGGACTGGGATGGACGACCGAGATCGGCGAAGGTGGCGGAATCCAGGAAGCGACACCACTTGTTGCTAACGGCGTCATGTACGTCGTTACCAACTGGAGCGTCGTTTTTGCATTGGATGCCCGAACCGGCCGTCAACTCTGGCGGTTCGATCCGAAAGTTGATCGAGTGATAGGAACGCCGGGCCCTCTTAACCGGGTCTGCTGCGGCGTCGTGAATCGGGGTCTGGCGCTTTATCACGATCGGGTGTTTGTCGCTGCCCTCGACGGGCGGCTGATCGCCCTTGAGGCCGGTACCGGTAAGCAGGTGTGGTCGGTAATGACCGTTCCCCCGAACCAGCCTTACTCGATCACGATGGCGCCGCGCGTCTACAAAGGGAAGGTCATCGTGGGGAACAGCGGGGCCGAGTATGCCGTGCGAGGATACGTTTCGGCGTACAACGCGTTGGACGGCGCCATGGTATGGCGCTTCTATACGGTACCAGGTGACCCGTCGAAGCCGTTCGAACATCCCGACCTTGCGGCCGCCGCCAAGACATGGACGGGTGAGTGGTGGAAGATGGGCGGCGGAGGAACCGTCTGGGACGCGCTGGCGTTCGATCCCGATGCCGACCTTCTCTACATCGGTGTCGGCAACGGTGGGCCTTGGAACCGGGACTTTCGGAGTCCTGGCGGCGGCGACAATTTGTACTTGTCGTCGATTGTTGCGGTCAGACCCGACACAGGTCAGTACGTCTGGCACTACCAGACGACGCCGGGCGACACTTGGGACTACACCGCCGTCCAACAGATGATCCTCGCGGACTTGCGGATCGGCGGGCGTGTCCGCAAGGTCATCATGCAGGCGCCGAAGAACGGGTTTTTCTATGTGCTCGATCGCGTCACGGGAGAATATCTGTCCGCGGAGCCATTCGTGAACCTCAATTGGGCGCGTGGCATCGACGAAAAAGGACGACCGATCGAAAATCGCGGTGCCCGCTACGCCGAACAAGCGGTGAGAATCGCACCGACCGTTGGGGGCGGCCATAACTGGCAACCGATGTCATTCAATCCCGATGCTGGTCTGGTCTACATTCCGGCGATCAACAGCAGTAGGATATTCGCCAAGCCAGCCGACTTCACCTTCAAAGTTGGCGACGGAGAGTTCACCGGGATTGGCGTATTTCAAACGGGTGTCGCTGGCGGTGCAGGGGGTGGCGGTGGCAGAGGAGGAACGGCGCCAACACCGAATTCCACCCCTGTTCCCGATGCTGTGACGCTGCCGATGATCGGGCCGCAGGCCGGACGCGATGTGCAGGGGTTCTTCCTGCTTGCCTGGGATCCGATCGCCCAACGAGAGCGCTGGCGCTCACCCGGCGTCGCGGGTCCACGCGCGGGCGGTACGCTGTCAACAGCGGCAAATCTAGTGTTTTACGTCACCGTTGACGGCCGGCTAGCGGCCTATACCGCTGACAAAGGTGAGAAAGTGCTCGACATCGCCACCGGTGTGCACCGACCGGGGCCGCCGATGACATACCAGTTGGACGGCCGCCAGTACATCAGCCTCCTTGGCGGGTCGAATGCTGGCGCTGAGCCGGGCCAGGTGCCGCGCGTGCTCACGTTCGTCGTCGACGGCAAGCACCCTGCGATCGGTTCTGCGCAGTAGCGGCCGCCGAATCTATCGCTTCATGCCGATCGCGAACTGATCGCCGGCGCGAACCGGCTTGCCATTCCGGAACACGACCTCGAGCAGCTTTTCACTCTGCACGTGGCGGCTTTTCTCATCCTCCAGTGTCGCCAGCGTGGTTTTGCTCGCGACATCGATCACTTCGCCAGTTGAGGGATACGCTCGCGTGCCATCTATGCTGAAGGTGATCCACCCGGGTTGATCACGTAGCTTGATGCTGCCCTTCTGTCTGGGCATCGGGCCGGTCAGGTCGAACACGTGGAGATGGCTGTTAGCTCCGTCGGCGATCCACAGCTCCGACTCATCGTGCGTGAGCGCAATGCCGTGGCTCGGACAACCGTGATGGGCGACCTTTCCCATCTTGAAGCCCTCCACCGTGACCTTGTGCAGCACCTTTCCAGTCTGGAGATCGCCGATCTCGAAACCGAGGAGATTGTTCGCATTGACGTAGACGCGCGTCTCGGCGCCATTGATGGTAAAGGGGCGAATCGAGGCGCTGAACGGCCCAACCTGCTGCACGACGCGATGGGTGGTGGAATCCGCAACCGATAACACGGGCGATCCGAGTGCCGCGAGATACACGCGATTGCCCTTGGGCGAGTAGATCGTATTGTGCGCGCTGCCGTCGACCTTCAACGTCGTGATTTCATTGCCCGTGCGGGCGTCGACGACATACCACTTGGGCTCTTCGAAGGCCGGGACATACAGCAGCTTACCGTCCGGCGAGACCGCCATCCGATCGCAGCAATCCGCGTCGTAGCCCTTCTGCCAGACGAGTTTGTCGGTCGCCAAGTCGAATGCCGCCAACCGATGGATGGTGCTTACGTATAGCAGACCGGTTTCGGCGCTCGCCGCAATGCCCTTGATGTTCTCGTCGCGCTGTCCTCGTGCAGCGGTCCAAGTGGGAATACGCTTGACGAACTTGTGATGATCATCGACGTCGAACACCAGAATGCCGACTCCGCCATGCTCGACTTCGCTGCCGACACCAGGGACGGCGGCATAAATAAACCGGCGATCTCCCTGTCGGGCTTCTGGCCCTGATGCCACGAAGCACGCGAGGACCAGCGTCGTCGCGATGGCGCGGCAGCTCTTACGGCGATTGCTTTTGAAGAGCGTCACTTGAGGCCTCATGCTTTCGCGTCGCGCTGTGAACAGGAACGGCAATTGTACACGGCTCCGCCCCGCCGTCTCGCGCGTACTGCGCCATCCCCGCGCTCTCAGTCCTTCGCCTGGGCTGCAGTGAGGCGCCGGCTGTCCGACTTCGAGCGCGCCCAGATCGGGGGCACTCCCGCTAAAGCGATCGGTCACCCCGGCAAGCGGCGTCTCCTTCTCAGCCATCTTGACGCTTCTATTCGGACGCAGTTCCGTCCGCCGATCATTTTCGCGCGAGGTTGGCGGATCGCTGATCCTGGCGCACTGCTGAGCCCTCATAGAAGCGCGAAAGCTCCCCGTGGAAGGCGTCGAGTGGTTCGACAACGTCACCGAAGGCTCTTGCATCAAGCACTTAGCCTGTGGAAGTTCGATACTGCAAATGGCCGGTCTTGCAAGTTATTGACTAGGGGTATTTTAGGAGCTGCTCGCCGCACTGGACGATTTCGACCCTGGCTCGTCCGGCAGGCCGCCTGATGTGGCGGTCTGCCAAACGAAATCCGCCTCCAGGACACCGGCGCTTTCCTCGCAAACCCTTGCGTTACTTCGCTTCCGCGATCACGCGACTTGGCTCTGAAGACCCCCTTGGGTGGAAATGGCCGCAACTCCCCCGCTCATGCCATTGCGATCGCGCTTCGGCGGAGGCGATACTTGTTCGCAACCGTCCACGGGAGTTTTTCATGACCACCAGAATCGGCATCGTCGGCTCAGGCATCGTCGGGCAGACGCTCGCCAACGGCTTCATCAAGCACGGCTACGACGTCACCATCGGGACCAACACGGCAAGCAAACGCGAGGAACTGAGCTCCAAGACAAATGGGAAGGCGAAGGTCGGCTCGTTTGAGGACGCAGCGAAGTTCGGTGAGATGGTCGTCGTGGCGACTAAGGGGACAGCAGCCGAGGCTGCTGTGAAGGCTGCCGGCATTGCTAACCTCAGCGGCAAGACCGTCATCGACACCACAAACCCAATCACCGATGCGCGCTCCAGTGAACGGAGTCCTGCAGTACTTCACCTCGCAAAACGAATCGCTAATGGAGAGGCTCCAGGCACTGGCTGCCGAGGCTCATTTCGTGAAGGCCTTCAGTTGCATTGGTAACGCGTTCATGGTCAACCCCGACTTCAACGGCGTCAAGCCGACGATGTTCATTTGCGGCAACCATGACGGCGCGAAGATGGACGTGAAGGCGATCCTCGATCAATTCGGATTCGAGGTGGCGGATATGGGAACGGTCGAAGGTGCGCGCGCAATCGAGCCGCTCTGCATCCTCTGGTGCATTCCCGGGTTCCGGAGTAACAGCTGGACGCACGCATTCAAGCTGCTGAAGCGATAAGCCATCATGAGAACTCCCTGAAACAACGGGCCATCGGTTTCGATTGAGGAGGACTTTCATGCGAGCACCTGTGATCAGGATTTCCATCGGACGGTTTGACGCGGGACTTGCCGATCAAATCGAGGGGAAACTCCTTGCCAGCAGGGACAAGCTCGAGCCTGGGGTGCGCGCGCTGAGCGGAAATTTGGGATACTTCGTCGGCCTCGATCGTGTGAACAACGCCATGCACAACGTGAGCATCTGGGAGACTGTTGCTGACGCTGGTCAGATGGCCGGTTTCGAGCCAATGATGAAGTTGGGCGCAGAATTTGTCGAAATGGGGGTTCGGTTTGAGCGCCCGATCCTGAATTTCGTCACGCTCTGGCAATTTGATTGATGGATCACGCTGTCGCTTGAGCACGTAGGCGAGGTCGTCGGAGTGCCGCCTGGGTTCCGACAGCAGAAATCGGACTTGATGCACCTATCAGGGTTTGGAGAAATGTTTCCGTCATGCCTTTGGTCCGACTCCAGCTTGGCTTTTAAACGTCACCGCACTGCTGTGTGGCTGGGGTCAGCGCAGTCGGCTAATGTATTCCTCGACGGTTCGCGGCTGGACACCGAAGCGATCGGCCGCTGCCTTCCACTCCGGAAACGGTTCCGCGTACGCGGCCGAGTACAAGCCCAGCGTCATCAGCCTGGCGGTGAGCTCGTTGAATGGACGGACGAGCGGCGGCAAGAGGCGCAGTAACGGCACCGGCACATGGCGTCGCTTCGCCTTGATCTTCAGGCGCTCGGCCACCAGCGTCGCGAGGTGATTCTGGGTGACGTCCGACGGACCGCCGGCGTCGATGTGTTCGTTCACCACTTCCGGCCGCTCCAGGATTTTGATCGCGAATTCGGCCACATCGTCGACGGCGATGTAGTTTGAGACACGGTTGGCGTCGCCGAAGAGTGTGGCGACGCCTTTTTCGCGGATATCTTTCGCCAGCAGCTGGTCGATCCAGATGTCCATGAACGCCGTCGGCCGCAGCATGACGTGGGGGACGCCGCTGCGGCGGATGGCGTCCTCGATGTACCACTTGACGCGGAAGATATCGACCGGCGCGTCTTGCGACACGCCGCGATACGAAACGTAGATCAGCCGCCGCACACCGGCGTTGCGTGCCGCGGCACACAGATTTTGGTACGCCGCGACATCGACGCGCGTCGGGCTGTTGGCGCCGGTGCCCATGTTGTTGTTGGCGGTGGCGATGATCTGATCGACACCGCGGCACGCTTCGGTGAGCCTCGGCACGTCGAGCATATCGACGGCCGCCGTCTCGACGCCCGGATGCAGCTCCGCCAGCCGGGCCGCGTTTCGCGCCAGCGCGCGGACCGGTGTGCCGGCGCCACTCAGCCTGTTGACGATGACGCGACCGAGCTGGCCTGTTGCACCGGCGATGAGGACGAGTGGCATGGGCGTATGCTACTGCGCACGGGCTGCGTCCGACCGGCCGATGGCACGGGTGGCCTGGATAGTCGCCGTGAAACCATTATCAGTTCAGTTGAACTGAGCCTTAAGCGTCTGCGAACCGATCGCATTGATCTTCTGTATCAACACAGGGTTGATCCCGAGGTTCCAATCGAAGACGTAGCAGGAACGGTCCAGGAACTGATCAAACAAGGCAAGGTAGGCCATTTCGGTCTGTCGCAGGCTGGTGAAGCCACCATTCGCAGGGCTCACAAAGTTCAGCCGGTTGCTGCCGTTCAGAATGAGTATTCGTATTGGACCAGAGATCCTGAGATTGAAGTCCTGGCGGTGTGCGAAGAGTTGGGAATCGGGTTTGTGCCGTGGAGTCCACTGGGCATGGGTTACCTGACCGGCAAGTCGACGACCCCGATCGAAGAGCTCGATCCAAAGAAGGACCTGAGAGCTGGCGCAAAGTTTCCACGATGGACGAGAGAGGCGATTGCCGCAAAATCGTCCTCTCGTTGATGTCCTGGCTCGTGTTGGTGAACCAAGAGGAGCCACACCGGGGCAAGTATCACTGGCCTGGCTGCTTCACAAAACGCCCTTCATTGTTCCAATCCCAGGCACCAGCCAGATTGATCACATGAAGGAGAACACCGCGGCCATCAATGTGAAGCTGACGGATTCCGACATCCAGGAACTCGAGAGCGAATTCCAACGACTGGGAGTGACAGGCAAGAATGCTCCTCCCGACTTTCTCGGAAGCCATGATATTGGCTCATACATCGGCACGAGTTCTAAAGGCACGCACGGAAACTCACCGCTGCCAAAACCCTGAGCTCCAAGCGAGATGTTCGTGAGTAACAAGAAGATTTGGTTCATCACCGGCGCTGGTCGTGGCATGGGCGCCGATTTCGGCAAGGCGGTCTTGGCTGCCGGCCACTCGGTTGTCGCGTCGGGCCGGGACACTGATCGTGTGTCAAAGGCCTTGGTCCAGTCGAACGACCTGCTGCCCGTCAAGCTGGACGTCACGAGCCTCGCGGACGCCGAAGCGGCCGTGCGGGCCGCCGTCGATCGGTTCGGCCGCATCGATGTGCTGGTCAACAATGCGGCCAGCTTCTACGCCGGCTTTTTCGAAGAGTTGACGCCGGAACAATTCGATCGGCAGTTATCGGTGAGCCTGATTGGGCCAATGAACGTCACCCGCGCAGTGCTGCCGGTGATGCGCAAGCAGCGCTCGGGCCACATCATCTCGATCTCCTCATCCGCGGGCCTTGCCGCCGGCTTTGACTTCGTGTCCGCCTATGCGGCGTCGAAGTTCGGCCTCGAGGGCTGGATGGAATCGCTGCAGGCCGAGGTATCACCGTTCGGCATCACGACCACGGTCGTCAATCCAGGCTTCTTCCGCACCGAGCTGCTGACAGAACAGTCAACAAACTACGCCGAACCCTCTATCGCGGACTACGACGAACGACGAGGCCCGCTCGTCGAATATTGGAAATCTCAGAACGGTCGGCAATCCGGCGACCCGGCGAAGCTTGCGCGAGCGATCGTCACGATTGCGAGCCAGCAGACGCCACCGCGGCGCTTCATCGCCGGCGCTGATTCGATCGCCACAGCCGAGCAGAAGATTGCTGATCTAAAGGCGCAGATCGAGTCGTACCGGGAACTGTCGACGTCACTCGCGTTCGACTGAACGCGCGCAGCGTTGCTCGCCTGTGGCGAGAGGCTCTCAGATCAACAATTTACGCTGTGGAAGTTCGATACTGCGAATGGCTGGTTCTGTAAGTGGTTGACTACTGAAGCTTTAGGAGCTGGCTCCTCGGGCTGGACTCGATGCCATTCGCGGTGAGGCGAAGCCG
Organism: uncultured cyanobacterium; assembly: GCA_963833135.1. Classification (GTDB taxonomy): domain Bacteria; phylum Acidobacteriota; class Vicinamibacteria; order Vicinamibacterales; family UBA2999; genus 12-FULL-67-14b. The sequence goes on from CAWHWW010000001.1 coordinate 296,503, forward strand.
AGACGCGATGCCACTGAGGACGGGCCGAGGGCCACGAATGAGCGCGGGAGCGTGTGGAATCCCACGACACAGGTGACACGTTCAGCTCTCCAATCTAGGCTCTGCAGCCTGGATCGGAGGGAGAATGACCAAAGGGGAGCAAGCCCGCCTCACAGCATGGCGATGGAAGGTGTTGCAGCGGGCGGCTGACGAGCTGAATGTCGCGCGTGTCTGTCGACACTTCGGTATTTCTCGGAAGTCGTTTTACAAGTGGAAGCGACGCCATGCCGACCACGGCGCCGCGGGGTTGTGCGACCGACCGCGGACGCCGCACCGCTCACCGCGCGCGACGTCACGCGACGTGATTCGAAAGATCCTGTATCTACGCCAGCAGTATCATTTCGGGCCCGGACGAATCGCCAGCGGTACCTCCATCGCTTTCATCAGATCCTGGTCGCACGATCCTCGGTCCATCGCATTTTGAAGCGACACGGGATGAGTCGGCTGCCGGCAAATCAGAAGCATCGGCCGTATGGCAAACGCTGGAAGCGATACGAGAAGCTGACGCCAGGGCATCGCCTGCAGGTAGACGTGAAGTTTCTTGAGCGGATTCCCGGCACACGACGGCGACTGTTTCAGTTCACGGCCATTGACGATTGCACGCGGATTCGAGTCCTGAAAATCTTCGACGCGTGCAGACCAGCGCGCGGCCATCGCAATTCATCGACGAGGTCCTGCGGCGTTTGCCATTTCGCGTGCATGTCGTGCAGACCGACAACGGCGCAGAATTCCAATCGCAGTTCCATTGGCACCTGGAGAGTCGAGACGTCCGGCATTGTTACATTCGGCCCCGCACACCGCGCTTGAACGGCAAAGTGGAACGGTCGCACCGCGTCGACGATCAGGAGTTCTACCAAATGCTCGATCAAGATGGCATCAGCGACGACATCCATCTGTTCAACGAGAAACTGCGTGAATGGGAGGATTACTACAACTATCATCGACCGCACGGGGGGCTGGATGGCAAGACCCCCTATGAGCGGCTACTGGACAAAACAAAGGGCTGAAGTGTTACCTAGGTCTCTGGACCCTACAGCGATTGAGTGGCTCCTCGGGCTGGACTCGAACCAGCAACCCTCCGGTTAACAGGCGGAAAAAGAAACGTTAGCCGCGCTTTGCTGAATGTTGCGCGAAGTTGCCGGATCGCCCTTCATCCCTCGTAGAATCCACCGATTCTAGTCCTTCGCTTATGTGCGGCAGCTTGCCGGCGTTTGCTGCCCTTTGGTGCAGTGAACGGCAAGAAAAAGGCAACCTTGAGCGTGTACGGTGCGAAAACCCGATCACGCCGCCAAGACGTACTCGTGAACCACACCGCCGAGACGATTGCGACGGTGAACACGAAGTTCGCCCGTTGCCGACGCGACCGATGCGCGTCTGGGCTTCGGTGATGCGAGAGACAATGCTCGATGAGGCCGGTGCTCGTTGTAATGAGTCACGAACACATCAAGAACACGCTGCAAGTGCTGTTGGTTCAGAATCAACATCCAGTCGAGACATTCCGAGCGGACCGTGCGCACAAACCGCTCAGCCACCCCGTTGGCTTGCGGCGCGCGAAACGGCGTGCGAACAATCTCGATCCCGTCACTCGAAACACCTCGTCAAATCGGTCCGTAAATTTCTGATCCCGATCACGAACCAGGAAACGGACCCGTTCAGGGCGCTCCGCTAGCGTCCACGTGACATGTCGGGCCTGCTGCGTCACCCACAACGCGTTCGGCGTCGGGGTGCATCCGGCCAGATGCACTCGGCGGCTGCCTAGCTCGATGAAGAACAGCACGTAGAGCCGCTGCAGCCATATTGTCTCGACCGTAAAAAAGTCGACCGCCAACAGACTCTGCCGGTGTGCACGGACAAACTCGCGCCAAGTTGTCCCTCGGCGAGTGCCAGCGGGGCCAAGCCCTCCTGACCGAAGCCACGTGCGCACCGTCGTCGCTGAAACAGCGATACCAAGGCCCTTCATCTCGCCGACAATCCGTTGGTAGCCCCACCGCGGATTCTCTCGCGCGAGACGGAGCACTAACCCTCGAATCTCCCGCCGCATGGCCGGACGACCAACCGTATGCGCGTAGGTCCATCGCTTCGCCACCAAGCGCCGATGCCAGCGAAGAAGGGTCGCAGGTGTGACGATGAAGGACGGCCAGCGCGCGCGAGACAGAAGTCGACTGGCCGCGGCAAGGAAAAGCCGGTCAAGAGCTATTATCGGCGGGCGACGCGTCTGGCGCCGAAAGATGGCCAGTTCGTGCCGCAACACGACGATTTCCAGTTCCTTCCACTCGTGTGACCGCACGCCGAGGACAACGAGCTGAAGCAGGCAGCGAAGCACCAAGTAGCAGAGTGGGACCAGCACGAAGCCTCCCGCGCATGAGGTAAAGTCCCCATTCTACGCACGAGCCCCTGATTCACCTCGACCCAGATGAATGGACTGAGATCTGAATTTCTGCACCCTTCACGCTGGTCGCCCATTCGGTTTGAATCGTGATGCACATGACCCCGGCAGGTACAGTAAAGGTCTGCGGACTGCCCGTGTAGTAGTGAATGTCGCGGACCGGACGGCAGCGTGATCGTAAAGGATTGTGGGCCACCGGTCCCCGCGGCCGTCGTGATGGTCACGGTGGTGCCTGGTTCACAGTGAGCGTGAACGACTGCGTTGCGGTCCCGACGGAGTTGACCGCGGTGAAGGAGAGCGGATACGTCCCGCCGGTGCCGGCGGCGGGCGTCCCGGACAGCGTCCCGGTGCCGTTCCCGTTGTCCACGAAGGTCACGCCCGCCGGCAGCGTCCCGCTCACCGAGATCGCCGGGTCCGGGATGCCCATCGTCGTCACCGTGAAGGTGCCGGGGGTGCCCACCGTGAACGACGCGATACTAGCGCTCGTGATGGCCGGATTCTGAATGATCGTGAAGATTTGCGCGCCGCTCGCTCCGGCGGCCGTGGTGACCGTCACCGTGCGCGGACCACCAGCGGCGGTCGGGTCGATCAGGAAGTTGGCCGTCAGCGACGTCGTGTTGCCGACGACGACGTTGGCGACCGTCACGCCGGTACCGCTGACGTTCACCGTCGTCGCACCGACGACGAAGTTGGTGCCCGTCAGCGTGACCGCGACGGTGGGGCCCTGGATGCCTTGATTCGGCGTGACGCTGGTCAGCGTCGGTGCGCCTCCCGGCGATTGAGCCTCCAGCGGCGACGGTGTCAGGATCGTGTAGACCGCCGGTAGCATGGCCGCCTTCAAACCACGCCCGAGCAGCCACCGGCGGGTCGGCGCCGGTCGGTCATCACGCGACTCGGCGGGCACCTCCAGCAGATGCCGGTGGGCGAGTTCAGTGAGTGTCAACTTGACGACCGCCTCGGCCTCGGCGATCTCCATCTCCCGCTGTAACACCGCGGCGATGGCGTCGGGACTCGTCGCGCCGTCGCACAACCGCCACACACACGCGGCGGTGGGGTTGAGCGCGTGGACTTGAGCGTTCGCCCAGTCGTACACCGACGCTTCGTCGCCCAGTTGCTCCGTGTGTGTCGTAACGGACTGTCGTGGATACATCAGATAGCTCCGTGCGTGAAATTCTCCCAGTAGGAAGCGGGCATCGGCGTTCGGGTTGCCTGGGCACCGCCAATCACTATTGAGGCTCGGAGCCGGGCGACGCAATGCTACTCCAGACGGCATCCTCTGGGACGGGTTGGTCGTGGGCAGGCATCCACTGCTGACGGCCCGACGCCCCAAGGTCAGGGATCTTCAACCCACGAGGTACGGCGTCCCGGCTCGGCGTGGCGACCAAACTCGGGAAGAACCTGACTTCGCAGAACCGTGAGCGCCCCGAAATAACGATCATAAGCCGCCATCCGTAGTCGGTACGGTGAGACTCGCAGGCTTTACAATTCATTGCTATGCCTGCGTCAATCAGCCCGTAGTGTCCAAGAATTCCGTCCAACCGATTGCGCGCGACACTACGCCGCACGATGGTAATAACTGAGAAGGCCACCCACGCGCCTACGTCGCCGAACGCGGCCGCCTTGAGGCTGAACTCCGATGCCATCGATCAGTTCGTTGCCGATCCCCTGATGGTTGTGTTCGCGATGATAATGGACCAGGTATTCGGCGAGCGCGCCGCGGAGGTGCCGCTCGCCCAACGGTATCAGGCGGTCCAAACACTCCTCTTTGACAGACCGGACAAAGCGTTCCGCGTGCGCATTGCAGTTCGGCGCACGGAACGGCGTCCGGATGACGCGCACGCCTGACTCTTCAAGCCGGTCTCGAACCGCGGTGCTCCACTTGCGATCCCGGTCACAAATCAGAAAGCGACACCCGCCCAGCGCGCCATCGCCCGCATCCGTCAGCTGACGTACGATTTGGAGCATGAACGCCTCATCTGGGTGCGGCGTCGAGCCGACGATGGAGACACGCCGCGACTGCAGTTCAATCACGAACACCGTGTAGTACGTCACGAGCCCGCGGACGGTCCAGACCTCGGTGGTGAAGAAATCCGCTCCCGCGACTGCATCCCAGTGCGCCCGCAGAAAGGTCTGCCACGAAGTCGGGCGCTCCCTGCTCGGTGGAATACCCTGCTGCTTGAGAATCGTGGCGATCGTCGATCGTGCCACGCGATGACCTGAGATTCTTCAGCGCGCCCTGGATGCGCGTGTAGCCCCAGCCTGGATTGTCGGTCGCCATTCGCACCGCGAGGCACGCGGTTCTCTTCGCGCAGGTACTCGATGACCTTTTGCTGGTCGCCTTGGCGCCAACCGACGAGAGCGGCGACGAACAGCTGCGATGGAATCACGCGCCGAGTCTACGACACCTCAGGCGCACGTTTTGGACACTACGGGCACGAACGCGTGAACCGCAGATGTTCGCGCTACGCGCGTTCGCGGAACTCAAGCCGCACATCGCCGCCAGCTTCATCGTGGTCGAGACGTTTCGGTAGATCCCCGCTTACTGCATTTCCGACGGGCCGGAGTTCACTCCGATTACGCCGTCACGATGCGTCTTACTGGATTCGCAACCACGCGATGCCGCCGACGATCAGCAGAATGGCGGCAGCCTTCGAAAGCGTGATGGGTTCGGCAAAGAGGAAGGCCCCGAAGAACAGGGCGAGGGCGGCCTCGAGACCGAGGACGACGATGTAGGTCGCGCCGAGCTCCGCTCCTCGCATCGCTTGAGATTGAATCGCAGCTCCGAACGCAAACAGCAGAAGGAAGAGCGCTGTGGCGGACGCATGGCGCACGCCGTCGGCGCGTTTCATGAAGATACCGCCCACAGTGAAAGACAGCGCGGCGAGCGAGATCAGGGCGAGCTGCGTGAAACCTCCCGGGTGCCGATTCATCATACACACACAACGTGCAGTGGAGAGAATCCGTTGAAGCCCACCGAGGAGTAGGTATAGGTGTACGCGCCTGCGCTCAGAATCTGGATGCGATCGCCCTGTCGAAGATCAGTGGGTAGATGGTAGACGGTGTTCTCATAGAGGATGTCGGCACTGTCACAGGTCGGCCCAGCCAGAATGACCGGCATCCGACTATTGGAACGGCCGGAAGTCCTGAGTCGGTATTTGATCGCTTCACCCATCGTCTCCGCGAGGCCACCGAATTTGCCGCAGTCCAGGTACACCCATCGTGTGTCGTCCGCGTAGGATTTTTGGGAAATCAGCACAACTTCCGTCTGGATGACTCCGGCGTCGGCCACCAGGTACCGGCCAGGTTCCACGATAATCTGCGGTCGATCGCGTCCGAAGTGGTGGACGAGCGCGCGTTCAATCGCGGCTCCATACGACGTGATCGATGGCACGGCTGTGGTGTAGTGAGCGGGAAATCCGCCCCCGATATTCAGAGTCTCCGGGCGGATGCCGTGGATCAGTAGGCACCGAAAAAGCTCTGCCGATTGGGCAATCGGTTCTTCCCATTGTCCGGGATCGGTCTGCTGAGAGCCAACGTGAAAGGCGATGCCGTAGGGAACGAGGCCGAGGGCTCGGGCACGGAGCAGCAGATCGAACGCCATCGCCGGCTCGCATCCAAACTTCCGTGATAACGGCCAGTCGGCGCCTTTGCCGTGTGAGAGCAACCGTGCGGTGACCTTTGCACCTGGAGCGTTGGCGGCAATCTTCTCCAGCTCAGCGGCACTGTCAAACGAAAACAGATCGATGCCCGCGGCGTGGGCATCGGCGATGACAGCGGCCTTTTTGATGGTGTTGCCGAACGAGAGTTGGCGCGGTGACACGCCGATCGCGAGACACTGCTCGATCTCCGCAGCGCTCGACACATCAAAAGAAGCGCCGATGTCTGCGAGCGCCCGAATGATCTCTGGCAGTGGGTTCGCCTTCACGGCGTAGAAAATGAGGGCTTCGGGCAGCGTGCACTGCAACTCGAGGTAGTTTGCGACGACGTCGGCAATATCCATGGCCAGAAAGGGCGTGGGCAAATTCGTGGTCTCGAGAAAACGCGCGATTCGGTTGCCCAGGGACGGACGTCGGCACGTTGGCATGAGGACGAGGTCGGCGGACCGGCGAATAGCCAAGTCGGACGTAGGCGACGGGTGCAGGTATGGACAATTCACGGGTCTGTTGAGATCGCGCCAGCCAGACGCAAAAGTGGACATCGGCGCTATGATGGTTGCCGACTCCCCGGGCGGTTAGGGCGATCATGGCGAGTGGCCAGGTCACACAATGGCTCGCGCGCTGGCGCGCAGGCGATCGTGAGGCGCTCGAGCGACTCGTCCCGCTCGTCTACGACGAGCTGCGTCAGGTAGCCCGGCGGCAGTTGCGCCGTGAATCGCCCGGTCACACGCTCTCGGCCACGGCGCTTGTTCACGAGGTCTACCTCCGTCTCCTGCAGCAGCGTCAACTCGCCGCCACGGACCGCGACAGTTTTCTCGCCATTGCCGCTCAGACGATGCGGCGCATTCTGGTGGATCACGCGAGAACACGTTCCCGGCTGAAGCGTGGCGGTGACGATCACCCCGTCAGGCTTGAACCTGGAGACGACGTGCCGCTTCTGACCGACATCGAGGTCGAAGAGGTGCTCGCGATCGATGTGGCGCTCGAGCGCCTCGCGCAGGTGGACGAACGCGCCCTGCGCGTTGTGGAGTGCCGGATCTTCGCGGGGCTCACGCTCGAGGAGACCGCAGAGACGCTGGGCATCTCCGCCAAATCTGTGCAGCGAACGTGGACGACCGCCCGTGCGTGGCTTCGCAAAGAGATCGGCCGTGTCCAGTCGTAGAGCCACTTGCCGCGATCACTGAGGGAAGGGTCATGGACCACTTGCACTGGCAGCAGATCGAGGAGCTCTTCGAGCTCGTGCATGCTCAGCCCGTTGAGGCGCGCCGACGGTTTCTCGCCGAGGCGTGTGGGCCGGATGTCTCGCTGCGGGATGAGATCGAAGCGATGCTGGCTGCCGACAGCCCCGACCGCGCCCTGGGCATCGAACGATTCATCGTCGATCGGACATCCGACGCTCGAGTCGACGATCGGTTGATCGGCAGCTGTCTCGGGCCGTGGCGCCTCGTGAGCGTCCTCGGACGTGGCGGGATGAGCTCGGTCTATCGAGCCGAGCGCGCCGATGGCCAGTATCGGCAGGACGTCGCCGTCAAGATCCTCCGATCGGGCCTCTGCGACCCCTACGCCATCGAGCGCTTTCGCACCGAACGACAGCTGCTCGCGCAGTTGACGCATCCCAACATCGCCGCCCTGCTCGACGGCGGCTTCGCGCGCGACGGGACGCCGTATCTGGTCATGGAGCTGGTCGAGGGTTCTCCGATCACCGAATGGTGTGCCGCCCAGCGCCTTCCGCTCGAGGCGCGGCTGCGTCTGTTTCGCGTGGTGTGTGATGCCGTGCAGCACGCGCATGGCGCCCTCGTCGTGCACCGCGACCTCAAGCCGTCGAATATCTTCGTGTCGCGGTCCGGCAATGTGAAACTGCTCGACTTCGGCATTGCAAAGCTCCTCGATCCGGACGTCAGGGACGGCGGAACGCCCGCCACGCGCCCCGAGATGCGTCTCATCACGCCAGAATATGCCGCGCCGGAGCAGCGGCAAGACAGGCCCATCACGACCGCGACCGACGTCTACGGTCTCGGTGTCGTGCTGTACGAGCTGTTGATCGGGCGCAGACCCCGCGAGTTCGGCGCGACCAATGGGTCATCGCAGGCGCAAGACGGGAGTCCCTCTCCAGTCATCGCGCCGAGCGAGGCGGCGCGTCGGCCCACCGCCCAGAAGGCGATGCCCGAGGGCGCACCAGAGTCACCAGCCACCGAGGCGACGTCGAACGTCGCCGATCGACGCAAGCTGAGCCGACGGATTCGCGGCGACCTCGATCGCATTGTCCTGACCGCGCTGCGCGAGGAGCCCGAGCGCCGCTACGCGTCGGCGGGTCAGCTGGGTGAAGAGATCGAACGGTTCCTGGGTGGGTACGCCGTGCTCGCCCAACCCGACACCGTGCGCTACCGGGCGCGCAAGTTCGTGGGTCGGAACCGCCTCGCCGTCACGGCGGCTGCCGTGTTCGTCTGGTGTATTGCGGCCTTCGGCGTGGTCGCCACGTTGCAGGCACGAGCACTCGCTGAGCAGAGTCGCGTCGCCGGGCTCGAGCGCGACAAGGCGGAACAGGTCGTGCGGGTTCTGGTCGACTTGTTCGAGACCACGAATCCGGCAGTCCGACCGGACGGCGATCGCATGTCCATTCGCGAGTTCCTCGCAGGCGCCGAGGACCGCGCCCTCGCGCAGCTGCGCAGCGCTCCCGTGGTGAGAGCGAAGCTGAAGGAGGTGTTCGGCCTCATCCACTTTGAGCGCGGCGAGTACACGCCAGCGCGCGAGGCGCTCGAGGAGGCGCTCGCAGAGCAGCGCCGCCTGGTTGGTCCGGATCACCCCGACGCGCTCGAGTCTCTGCACGCGCTTGGGCAAGTCGTGTACGACGCATCAGACGAATCACGAGCCCGTAGTCTTCTCCAGGAGTCGCTCGAACGGCATCGCCGCGTGTATGGCAACGAGCACGAGAAAACTGCGCGAGCGCTGTACGCCCTTGCCCCTCTCGCGGCGAGCAAGGATCTCGACGCCGGCCGAGCGCTGCTCACGCAGGCACTCGAGATCCGGCGGCGCGTGCTGCCGGAGAACCATCCAGATATTGCGATCAATCTAGGAGCCCTTGCCCTGGACTCCATCAAACGCAACGACCTGGAAGGGGCGCGCGAACTGTACCGGCAGGCCTTCGCCGTCTTCCGTGATCCGGGCGAGCGCCACCATCCGCGGGCTGTCGCCTTGATGAACAACTACGCGGCGCTGCTCGGCACCATGAACAGGTATGCCGAGGCTGAGACGGTGCAGCGAGAGGCCCTTGCCATCGGTCGGCAGGTGCTGGGCCCAGGCACGCTGACGGTGGCGAATCTGACCAACAACCTCGCCGTGACGCTGACGTCGCTCGGCCGCCTTGCCGACGCCGAACGCGCGTTTCGGGATGCGTTCGAGCAGCACCTGGCCATTCTCGGCGAGCATCACTGGCGCGTGGGAAACATCGCGCGCAACATCGGCCGCATCTTGGCCCTGCAGCAACAGTATGCGACAGCGTTGCCTTGGCTGGATCGGGCGATCGCGATCGCGGCAGCCGCGAAGAAATCCGAAAGCCCCGGCCTCGAGAACATGCGAGCGCAGCGCGCATGGATTCTGTTTCGTCTGGGCCGGAGCGCAGAGGCGCTCGAGGCCGCCACCCGAGCAATCTCAGCCCTCGAGCACATGAAGGATCCGAACGACGGGTACGCCTTGGCCTCGGCGCGTACCACGCAGGCACAGTTGTTGTCCAGGATGGGGCGGCCCGGAGAGGCAGAGGCTCCAGCACGCGCGGCGCTGGCGTTGTTTGAACGGTGGGGCCACGACAATCCCAGTTACGCTGCTGCGGAATGCGAGCTCGGACGTGCGAAGGTGCTGCAAGGCGCGATCGCCGAGGGAAGAGCCGCGCTCGCCCGATGCCTGCCCATTTATCGCGCCTGGGGTCAGGCCGACCGCGAAATCATCGAGTCGATCGAGCGATTGCTCGCTGAGGTCAAGTAGTCGTGAGCATTCAGACCGACCTTCGATGGCGGGCAGGCTGTGCCTACCAGAAACGTCGTAAGCGATGCGCTGATTGAAGTTGCGCTCAGCGTCGAATAGGCTCGACTCGTGGCCTCTGTCATCGTTCGCTGGTCTTCGCGCTTCGGTCAGCCGCGCGATCGCGCGCGGCTCTGCACCTCGAGATCCTTGCGCTCCGACATCAGTTGGCGGTCCTGAACCGCTCGCGCCCCTCGCGACTTCGTCTAACCACGGCGGACCGGGTTCTCTGGGCGTGGCTGTCGCGGGCGTGGAGTGGTTGGCGGCCGGCGCTCGTCCTCGTCAAACCGGATACCGTGCTCGCCTGGCACCGACGCGGATTCCGCCTGTTCTGGACCTCGAAACGTCGGTCCCGCACGGGTCGGCCAGCCGCGGCTCCAGAGGTCCGCGCGTTGATTCGTCGAATGGGCACGGCGAATCCGCTCTGGGGTGCGCCGCGGATTCATGGGGAACTGCAGAAGCTGGGGATCTCGGTGAGTCAGGCGATCTGCGCTGCATACGTTTCATTCAACGTCTGCGATGACGAGCGCCGCTGAGTATTATTCGCCTTCCTCAAGGTGTGGAGCGTGAGCCGCAACCGCGGGTTCTGCTCGCCGCGAGGCTCCGCAGGTCAATGGTGCCAGCCTACAAACGGTGGCCCGAAATACGCGATGACGTTTTAGCAGGCGCAGCCAGCTGGTGACTAGCCTCTGGCGTCGTCCTCACGGCGTGTTGCATCTCAAGCCAACCGGTCGTAGGCTGTTCTGAGGGAACGAGCATGACGAAGAGAACCGAAGCCGTCTACTCTCAGGGCGTTCTGAAGCCTGCCGAGGATCTCGGCCTCCGCGAGGATCAGCGCGTGCGCCTGATCGTCGAAACGGTCGACGACCAACCCGTGGACCGCGCTGCGGCGCTCGCCAGACTCAAGGCCGGAATCGCGCAAATGCAGTTCTTCTCACAGGGGCCCCTGCCCTCCCGTGAGGAGTTGCATGATCGCTCTTGACACCAACATTCTCATCTACGCCTGCGACAAGGCCGATCCTGCCCGCCAGAAGGTCGCGCTAGACCTGATTTCGGGCATCAGCAGTGGAGTACTCCCGTGGCAAGTCGCGTGCGAATTCATCGCGGCATCGAGAAAGCTCGAACGCCAGGGATTCACTGGCGCAGACGCCTGGGCTCGGCTAGCGGATTTTATCGGAGTGTTCCGGCTGGTGGTCCCCGACGAGAGCAAAGTGCTTGATCGAGCGAGGCACCTTCACCTCAACCGGAAGGTTGCATTCTGGGACGCCATGATCATTGCCGCTTGTGTCGATGCCGATGTCCAAGTCTTGTACTCCGAGGATCTTCCCGGCGGCGACATCGAAGGCCTTTCGATTAAGAATCCGTTCACGTAGCCCAGGATCGACGCGCAGGGCAATGTCAAGCAGCTGGGTTCCCCGTCGCTCCGACGCAAGTTTCTCTCCCGCCAATGGCCAACATCGGAGCGACTCGTTGCTGAACACTTCCAGCTAGGCTTCGACCGCGGAGGTCTTCGACTATTCGCATGAGCGCGCTGGAAAACGCCTGCACCCTCAACACTCGAGCCACATCGTCGCAACGATTCAGTGTGAGAGGCCGCCGCTTTCATCCTAGAGCATAACGTTCGCGGCCCGTCGGACCAGACTTGCACTAACATCAGGTCGTTCCCTGGCACCGTGTTACGGCGGATGGAATGGCCGACATCTTTCTCAGCTATGCGACCGAGGACCGGGCGCTCGCGAAGGCCGTCGCCGAGGCGCTCGAGCTGCGCGGATGGTCGGTCTGGTGGGACCGGAAGATCCCTCTCGGCCAATCGTTCGACAGAGCGATCGAGGACGCGATCGCCGCCGCCCAGTGCGCGATCGTGTTGTGGTCCCGAGCATCGGTGCCGTCCGAATGGGTGCGAAGCGAAGCATCGGAGGCCAAGCGCCGAGGCATTCTGGTTCCGGCGTTCCTGGAGCCTGTCGACCCACCGCTCGCGTTCCGGCTGCTGAATGGTGCCGATCTTTCAGGCTGGAAGCCTGGGACAGCGCATGCCGAACTGGACAAGCTCACCGAACGAATCACCGAAATTCTCGCGCAGACCGGCGAGCGCGCGCAGCCGATGGTTGCGCCGTTCGGGCGCGAACAACCCAGCATCGAATCTGAACGAAGCTGGCTCCGCCAACCGCGGTTGATCGGCGGCGTGGTCGCCCTGCTGATCGCCGGCGCTGTGTATGCCGCGTATGTGATAGGGACGCTGGGCAACCGTTCGACACCCGCCCGAACGGCCACGACGTCAATCCCGCCCACCGAGAAGCCGTCGACACCCGGCGACCTTTCAGGTCTGGAAGACGCGATCAAGAAACTCGGCTTCGACACCGCCCCACCCGACGTTGGCGGCGCGATGGCGATGACGGCATTGGAAATACTCGAGTTGGGCCTCCACCTTGTCTTCATTACACCGGAGCAGGCCGCAACTGTCGGCGGTGCAGGCCTCTCGACCGGCGCCGTGGTCTGGCGCGTGGAGCCTGGTCCGTCGCAGACGGCCGGCCTTCGTGCCGGCGATGTCGTCGCTACCATCAACGGCCAGACGATTTCGAGCCTGGACGACCTGCGCCGTGCGGTCAGAGCAATCGGGCCAGGCAAGTCCCGGTATCTGATCCGGCGCGGCGGCGAAACGTTGACGGTGGAAATCGATTGTCCCGCTTGCCTCGCGTCCCCGTGAAAATTGATTGCGATTTGAGAAGCGCGATTTCCGAACGATTTAATAATGTGGCTGTCCCTACCAAGAACTCGGTTCTTGTTGGAACCATTGCAGTTGCAGCCGACGATGAGTAGCCTTCTGAGCGATGTCCGTGTTTATCTCCCTCTTGCTGACGCTTCGAGATGGTGCCCGCTCGCGCGCGGGCTTGCAGCTCGAGATTCTCGCCTTACGGCACCAGCTTCACGTGTGTGAACGATCGCGGGCGCGTCGACTTCGGTTGACTCGTTTCGACCGACTGCTCTGGGTCTCGTTCTCCCGGCTCTGGTGTCACTGGCGAGCGGCGCTTGTCATCGTCAAACCCGACACCGTCATATCCTGGCAGCGGCTCGGGTTCCGTCTCTTCTGGACGTGGAAGAGCCGACGTCGGACGGGTCGGCCCTCCGTCCCTCAGGAGGTACGCACGCTGATTCGCACGATGTCGGTCGCGAATCCCCTCTGGGGTGCGCCGCGGATTCACGGTGCGCTCCTGAAACTGGGATTCACCGTGTCTCAAACGACCGTCGCCACATACATGGTCCGCCGCCGGCCACGGCCCTCGCAGACCTGGCGTACGTTCTTGACCAACCATGCGCAACAGCTGATCGCGGCCGACTTTTTCGTGGTCCCGACGGCCACGTGCCGACTCCTGTTCGTCTTGGTGCTGCTCGCGCATGATCGCCGGCGCATCGTTCGTATCGCCATCACGGAACATCCCACGGCCGCCTGGACCACGCAACAGTTTCGCGATGCCTTCCCTTGGGATGAGGTGCCTCGCTACCTCCTCCGCGATCGTGATCATGCGTTCGATCATCTGAAGACCATCGGCATACAGGAAGTCCTGACGGCGCCGGGCTCCCCCTGGCAGAATGCCTACGTCGAACGATTCATCGGATCGGTTCGACGCGAGTGCCTCGATCACGTCATCGTGTTATCGGCTGCCGGCCTTCGGCGCATTCTGGACGAGTACGTCTCCTACTACTCGCGAACGCGAACGCACCTCGGGCTGGACAAGGATGCGCCTCTCCCACGTCCTGTCGCGCCGCTGACGGCGGGCCGTGTGATCGCCAGACCACAGGTCGGTGGCCTCCACCACCGCTACGAGCGCGCCGCTTAGTCTCCCCACCCCCTGCCCCACTTCACCCCGTGGCTTGCGGCGCACACGTCCGCTCGTTCTCGGACTCACGAGTGACCGTCGAGGCCGCGTCGCGATGTTCAAACGCGAGCGAGTGCTGCCGGAAGCATCGCCGATAGGGTCGCAAGTGGTTTCACAGTTCCGATGGAGTTATTGGTAGGGACAACGCGGTACGCTTGTCGGCTCGTGCGCGGCCACCTGTTCAACAGCGAGATTTGTTTCCCAAAGGCCGACGTTCCGAGTATGGTCCTCGGTGGTGCCGCGGGCAACGGCTGGAGGACATGTGATGAAGGCCTACGTCTTGACGCTCGCCGTGGCACTCAGCCTCACCGCCTGCGGGGGCGCATCGTCGCCGAATCCCGTCTCACCAAGCCCACCGACTCCGCCCGCACCGGCAGCGTCGTCGTCCGCAAGCAATTGGCTGGTGACACAGAGTTTCGTGTCCGTGATCGGCCCCGACAATTGCTGGGTGAGAGGCCAACGGGCAACGTGGACCGGCGCCGTGTTCCCGAATTTGCCGATGGTTGTCACGCGTGCAGGCACGGCGATCAAGCTTGACAGTTCGTTCTTTCAGGTGAATTACGCCGGCACTGCCAGTGGCCGCGACTTCACAGCGAGCGGCGGACCCCTGGAGGGAACCGTGAGGTCGTGCGATGGAGCGTCTTTCGAGCAGAAGCCCAGCGTTTCCAGTCTTTCCGGAAGCTTCTCCGCCGATGACACGCTACTCAAAGCGACGGAGGTGAACTCTTACACCTTGGGCTCGGGCGAGGCCGTCACATACACCTGGGATTGGCAAGCAACACGACGCAATTGAATGGGCCGCGAGGTCGTGACGTCGGTCGAGACCAGCGGCCGGAGGGCGGTCAGCCGTTGCGGAGTTGCCGGGCCAGCCAGGCGCGCGCCAGCTTCCAGTCGCGCATCACCGTTTGCGGCGAAACACTCAAGGCCTCGGCCGTTTCTTCCACGCTCAGGCCGCCAAAGAATCTGAGCTCGATCACCCGCGCGCCTCGGGTCGAGCCGTGCGAGCGCGACCAGCGCGTCGTCCAGCGCGCAGATCTCACCAGCGCGATCGGTGCCCGGTGCCGTTCGGGGTCGACATCGACAAGAACGTCGTGTACCGGGTGCTGGCAAAACACCATGGCCCCGCCCCGGGCGAAACCGGACCCTCGTGGTTGTCGGTCATCGGACACACGACCGACAGCCTGTGGAGCGTGGATCTCTTTCGATGCGAGTCCATCGTGCTCCGGAGCTACTGGGTGCTCGTGGTCATGGACCAGTTCACGCGTCGCCTCGTCGGAGTCGGCGTGCACCGCGGTGCGGTCAATGGCGCCGACCTCTGCCGCATGTTCAACGCCGCCATTCATGGTCGGGGCGCACCGCGACATCTCAGTACCGATCATGATCCGCTGTTCGAGGCGCACCGGTGGACGGCGAACCTTCGGATTCTGGAGATCGACGAAATCAAGACCGTGCCGCATGTGCCCCTGTCACACCCATTCGTGGAGCGCCTGATCGGGACGATGCGGCGAGAATTTCTCGACCAGGTGCTGTTCTGGAATGCCCGTGATCTTGAACGGAAGCTTGCCGACTTCCAGGCCTACTACAACGCGGCACGCAGCCACGCGTCATTGGAGGGCCACACGCCGTTGACCTTCGCCGGCGGACACACGGTGGCCCGTGCCGATCTGAACAATGTGCGTTGGGTCTCCCACTGCCGGGACCTGGTCCAGCTCCCAGTGGCGGCCTGACAACGAATTCGAGACGGACACGCTCGCCGGCGGCCGCGGAGGGCCAACCGAGAGTCGGAGCAAATCGTTCTACCCAATTCCTGCAAATCGGATCCGTCAGGGCACGAGTGGCACCATTCCGCCGCTTCCTCTATACGTACGATTCTTCTTGCCCCATTCGCTGATCGCGCCGTCCGGCGGGCGGTCCGTGAAGATGACATTGCCAGGAGGGTCGTGGCTGGGGATGAAGTTGCCTTCGAACCGGAACGATCCCTGAGTGCACACTTGGATCTTCGCGTGTTGGTGAGGCACGAGGCTCCCGATCGTGCAGTCGATGATAGAGAGGGAGCCGCCGCGACAGTCCACGATGATCTTGTCGGACGCGACGCGGCTGAGCGCAAATCGAAAGTCCTTAATCGAAATGGCGCACGGTCCACCCGCGCCCTGGTCGTAGTCCGGCACCAGAAGCAGGCGGGCGCAGTCCTCCGAGTAGCCGCCGTCGATGGAGAAGTTGCCATTGCGGTCGCCGATGCGGACGCAGTTTTCGACGCCAACCACCCTGATCCCGTAGGAGAACACCTGGGCTCCACTATTGTAGATGCCGGGATTCGGCGTGCCGCCGACGGTCGCGGGGGCCGCGTCGCGCACGGTGTCGATCCCAAACAATCCGGCGTTCCTCCCCTGGATGAAACAATCATCCAGAATGATGGCCTTGGCATTGCGTCCCTCGAGCACGAAGCCGGCATACGCGAACCCCGCGCACTGGACGCGCCTGAAGGTGTGGTGATCGTTCTTGTCGTTGTCCGTCGGGTGCCGGTAGACGCGCACGCACGTCCCAAGTACGCTGCCGCCACGGAAAACGATCCGGTCGAGAGTGCAGAACGAGCTTTCGAGGCTCGGCCAGCGGTTCGGACCGGGTTCGTCCGGTCCCTGCTGGATACGAACCCCCTCAAGCAATGGATGGTGTGCTGCTCGAATCGAAAAGTTTTCCAGAATCACGAATTGCGTACGGTTGATCTCCCACATCGCGACGTTGCCCGCACCAGTCCACACGAGCTCGGTCCCGACGGGACCGGCCGCGCCCCGAATCACCAGCCCGTATACGTTCGAGAGGTGAATCGTCTCGGAGACGTCAATTCTGCCTGCCGGCAGTGTGACTTGAGAAAGAGCCGTGCCGCCCGGCCCGATGGCCGAGTCGATAATCGCTTGAAGACCAGCCATTGTTCGTCCCTCCCTCGGGTCCTGAGTCAGAGATTACTGCTGCAACCCTTGATGGTCACGACGAATGAACCGTGGAGCGTGAATTGGCCCCGAGGTGTCCCTTGACGGGAGGGCCGCGTAATGCGTAACGCCGGCGATCGCAATAGGCACGGCCGAGTGAAGGGACATTACGGCCTACGAGGTGACCGGAATCGACCTGAGTGGCACGGAGCTAGTCAATCTCACCGCATGCGAAACGGGGCTGGCGAGATCACGGCTCACGGTGTGGCAGGGTTGCGTCAAGCGTTTCTAGCCGCCGGAACCAGGTCGCTCACGAGGTCGCAGACGTCGGTCTCATGATTCTAACTCCCTCCTCTTTCCGAAGACCGTTTTGCCTTGGACCGAGATTTCCGGCTTCGCTGTTTGATTTGGCACGTTATACACCCGACTCCGCCATGTATGCCATTTTCCTTTTCTACAAGACTGGGGGTGCCATGGAAGGCGTCGCGCCGGAGCTGTGCCGCGGCACGCATGACCGAGTGGTCGTTTCGCGCGATCTGAAGGGTCAGTGGGCCACGACCGAAGGCGTCTTCTCGTGCAAGTCTCCAAAAGACAACAAGCTTCTAAATTCTAAAGTTAAGGGTCCTTTCATTTGCTCCCTGGTTCAAAGTTCTGCACTACAGAAGCTTTCCTAGTCCCCTGGAAACGGATTTTCTAGGAAAACGATCCGACGTGTGATCTGATTGGCGCCATGGCAAAGATCGGTCGGCCCAAGGCTGCCCTGATGGTTACAGAAGTCGAGCGCGCCGAATTGGTGCGGTTGACGAAGCGAGCCCACGTGAATCGTCTCGTGGCGTTTCGCGCGCGTCTGGTGCTCGCGTGCGTCGACGCGCCCACGGACACGGTCGTGGCGCGTCGATTTCGCACCACCAATACCACCGTGGGGAAATGGCGAAAGCGGTTCATCGAGCGCCGACTCGAGGGCTTGCTGGATGAGCCGCGGGTCGGCGGGCCACGGACGATCTCCGACGCGGACGTCGAGGCGGTGGTCGTCCAGACGCTCGAATCGACCCCGAAGGGCGAGACCCACTGGAGCACGCGCACCATGGCCGCGAAGGCCGGAATGAGTCACACGATGATTGGGCGCATCTGGCGGACGTTTGGGCTTAAACCGCACCTCACACAGTCGTTCAAGATGTCGCCCGACCCCCAGCTCGTCGACAAGATCCGGGATGTCGTCGGTCTGTATATGAATCCGCCGCACAACGCGGTGGTGTTCTCCTTCGACGAGAAGTCGCAAATTCAGGCGCTCGAGCGCGCCCAACCGATCTTGCCCATGGACATCGGCCAGCCCGAACGTCGAACCCACAACTACATCCGCAATGGCACGCTCGATCTGTTCGCCGCGCTCAACGTCGCGACCGGCGAAGTCCTGGCGCGGTGCAAACAACAGCATCGCGCCCAGGATTTCGTGGCGTTCCTCCGGGAGATCGAGGCGAGCGTCGCGCCCGCGCTGGAGATCCACGTCGTGTTAGACAACCTCTCGGCCCATCGCGCGCCGGCGGTGCACCGGTGGTTGCTCCGGCATCCGCGTGTCCAGTTTCATTTCACCCCGACGTACGCGTCGTGGCTGAATCTGGTGGAGCGATTCTTTGGGTTGCTCACTGAGAAAGCGCTCAAGCGCGGTTCGCACACGAGCATCCCACAGTTGCGGGAGGCGATCCTCGCCTACGTCGACGCGCATAACGAGAACGGCAAGCCATTTCGGTGGACGAAGACCGCCGATGAGATTCTCGACAAGATGCGCCGCTTCGGCCTTCGCACGCAGCAGGTACACACACACAATGATCGGACTTTTGTTAGGAATCACCGATCCAGGGGACTAGCTCACTTGACTATAATCGCGGTGACGAAGTCCCCCAACTCGTAACGGAGAATTACAAATGGCAAAGAGACGTGCACGGCAAGCAACCAGGCTAGATGCGGTAGCTATGGCTGCCGGTTCAACACTCGGAAGTATCGCTAATCAGCTGGATGCACTAAATAGCAAGCGCAACGAGATCTCTGAACAGATTCGTGGCTTGGTCCGTCGAGCAGAGTCGGAACTGAAAGGCTTGGCAGATGGTGACACCGTGAGAGACGGGCGTTCTGCGAAGCGCATCGCCAAGGCCCGCCGCAGGATGTCGGCGGAAGCGCGCAAAGCCATGTCGGACGCTCAGAAAAAGCGCTGGGCTGCAAAGAAGGGTGGCAAAGCTAAGAAGTCTGCTCAGGCGTAGCGAGATGAGAACCGTATCTGTGTTGATCTTAGCGATCGTCGTCGATAGCGAGGTGGAATCGCATGGCGCTTGAACCTTACGATGCGCTCACTGATGGGCAGCGCGTATCCGACGTCAGCGAATGGAGCGCTGGTATCGGTGTCTCGGCAAACCGCCGCGACCGTGGTGCCGGCGTGGTGATCGAAGGCAATCAGAGCAGTAGAATTCATTGTGACCGACCTCCTTGTATGCGGCTCTGCTTTGACCTGCAAAGTAACCCGCGACAGATGCAAAGCCGGGGTGGGTCTTTCCATACGGTCTAGCGTGGATGGCTGAATCGCCGTCTTACAGGCACTCGGGCGGCGTGATCGACCCGCTCATCGCTTCGGCTGACCGACGACCGATCGCAGTCGCCTCGACTTGCCACTGGACGCTCTGATGATCTGGACAATACTCCTGCGCATTGGCTGAAGCGCCCACCACACCACGCTGTTCCCAAGGGGAGACAAAGATGAAGCTGGCAGACGAGGACAAAGCTTCTGTGGCCCAGGTGCTCACTGACTACTACAGAGCTTTCAGCACACTCGACGCGAAAGCGGTCAAGCCCTACTTCCATGAGCCATGGCAGTTGGTCGGCCCTGCGGGTGTCGTGCGTCGACACCGACGCGCGCGGCTGTTACCACTCTCTTTCAACCGGATGGATGCACTGCGGGCGAGAGGCTTCGCGAAGGCCGAGCTGATCGACCTTCACCTCAAACGGCTGAGCGCAGCCACCGTGATCGCCGGGGGCGTCGCCGTACGTCGCAAGACCGACGGAGAAGAACTGGAGCGGGCCGGCGTCGTCTACTTGATGCAAAAGACCAACGCCGGATGGCAGATCGCAACGATCGTGATTCACGACGCGGATGACGCTCTTGGTCCTGAGTAGGCGGTAGTGAGAATCGACCGCGGTCATCGGTGACATTGGGAACGAGTAACGCCGCAGGGAGGACAAAACCGATCGCTCATACCTAGCCACTTTCAGGGTGTAATCCGCTCGGCTCGACACGGCATCTCTATTCGGCTATTCTCGCCTGGAAGATTCTGTCATCGCCTCTTGTCACACGACGAACAGTTCTCTTTTAAGTAACCGGCAGCTACGGTCTTTCCCTTGGGCACGGGGCGCGGGGTTAGCAGCCTGGCCGTAGGGTAAGGCAGACGCGGTGAACGCCGATTTTCCCGCTCGAGCGAGGCTATGCGAGAACATCCACATCCTGAGATGAAGGAGGTCTATCAGACGCTCTCCCATCTCATACACCGCCTCCGAACGAACAACGGTTCGCAGGATGTCGTGCTTCGGTTCGCGGTTCACGCATTCTTCACACAGCGTACAGCCGAGATCAAGCGCGGCCTAGACCGCTTCTTCGCGTTGTCAGCCGCGCAACGGGATTCCACGGCGGAGCATCGCCCTGTCAACCCTATGTGGCGTGCCTGGGAGCGGGAGATCGAGTCAACCTACTCGCAGGCGCTCGAATCCGCCATCCACGGAACTCGAGACCGAGATGGGGCTTCCAGACGTGCCTGAGGGACCGGATGTCATCCTCAGCCCTACGCCTTACGAGTCAATCGAGCGCGCACTCAGATATGCGGCCTACTGGATGGTTGAGGACTAACCACACTCGACCATACTTGTCACGCTACAGACCGTGTCGTTACGCTCAGTGCTGTCGGTGTCTTGTTCTGATGCTTCATTCGCAGTGCAGTTTCTCGGGATACTGTTTGCGCCGACGAATGGCGGCTGAACCGTCTCGTAAAGGGTCGCGCACACTGCATCAGTAACGATCAACGCCGCAGGGACGAAGATTCGGTAAAGGCGTCGGCTACGGTCAGGGAGGCCGTCACCGATGCCAAAAACGAAATCTCGCAAGAAGAAGCCGCCAAAGCGTGTCCTCGCCTTGCCCGACCTCGAACTCGCCAAGACGGCAGTACTAAACAGCCTCACGTCTGCCAGTGGTCAGCGGACGTACGACCACGCAATCAACGAGTTCGTCGCGTGGTACTGTTCCGAGCCGCGCCTCGCGTTCAACCAGACAGTGGTTCTCCGCTATCGCATTCACCTCGAGCAGCGTCACTACGCGCCGGCGACGATCAACCTGCGGCTCGCCGCCGTCCGGCGTGTCGCCTACGAGGCCGCTGATGCCGGCCTTCTCAGCCCCGAGCTCGCCGCGGGCATTCGGCGCGTGAAAGGCGTTCGGCGTCTTGGCGTCCGCTTGGGCAATTGGCTCACCGCCGATCAGGGCCGTCGCTTACTCAGACACAGCGACCTCATGACCGTTCGGGAACGTCGCGATCATGCCATGCTCGCCGTGCTGATTGGCTGCGGGCTGCGACGTGGTGAGCTGCTGGCCCTCAGGCTCGAATCGCTCCAACAGCGCGAGGAGCACTGGGTTGTTGCGGATCTCGTCGGAAAAGGCGGACACGTCCGCACGGTTCCGGTGCCGACCTGGGTCAAGGCGACGATCGATACGTGGACGATGGCTGCCGGCATCACACACGGCGCCATCTTTCGTGCGATCAACAAGACGGGCCGGATTTGGGGTGACGGGATGACGCCGAAGGTGCTCTGGGATGTCGTTAGGGCTGCCGCCGTTCGCGCGGACATCGAAAAGCTCGCTCCACACGATCTCCGACGGACCTGCGCGCGATTGTGCCACTTGGCCGGCGGCGAACTCGATCAGATTCAGTTTCTGCTTGGTCATGTCTCGATCCAGACTACCGAGCGGTACCTTGGGTGCAAGCAGAAGCTTCGAGTCGCAGTGAACGACACGTTGGGCATCGAACCAGAGCCCACCGTGTGACGCGATGAAGCCAGGGCGAGCGTCCCGAACGTCCGCCCTTGGCGACGGATCGTTACCTATCATCTATCCAGCATCGCTCGGGCACGAGGACCAGAGCTCAATCAATCAGCTCTCCGGGTAAGATTCACACTCAGTCGCCGTGACGACTCATGATGGCTGAAAAGGAGCAGGCATGGGAGACAAGGGTGGCAAGAAGGACAAGGAAAAAAACAAACAACAGCAGCTGACGAAACAGAAACAAGAGGAGCAAAAGAAGCAGGACAAGGCCCGGCCAAAGACTCCGTAGCAGGAAGCTAACCGACCGCAGGCGGTCGTCGGCAAAGCCAGCTGTGAGACGATCTCCGTTCACTCGTGATCACGAATTTCGCTGGGAGATAATCCTGGGCGCGACGAGCCGCCGGGCCTGATCGACGAGCACGCTGAGCCGGCCAGTCAGAGGGATTCCAGACCCACGCCGCGGGGCAGCCGATCGCCCGTTAGGGAGAATCATGAGCGAAGATGCACACGCCCGACCGACACGCGACGCGCCGGAGCCGCTGTACGACGTAAATATCCCGACACCCACGCACGCGGAGCGCGCGCGAACATTGGTCGCCCAGATCTCGACCGGGACCCTGTGCACCCTGGCCCTCGAGCCGGAGGGCTATCCCTACGGCTCGTTCGTGACCGTCGCCTTTGACAACGGAAACCCAATCTTCCTCATCAGCGGACTCGCCGAGCACACCAAGAACTTGGAGCGGGATCCTCGCGCGTCGCTGCTGGTGGCCGAGGGAGGCTCTGCAGATCCGCTCGCCAACGGCCGCGTCACCATGCTCGGACCGTGCACGCGCGTCGAAGGGGATGGCGGCAGCGCGCGTGCCGCATTCTTCGCTGCTCATCCGAACTCAAGCTACTACGCTGACTTCCGCGATTTCGCGTTCTGGAAGCTGCATGTAGATCATGTCCGCTACATTGGGGGCTATGGCCGGATGTCGTGGATCAGCAAGGCTGACTGGCGGGCCGCCGAACCGGATCCCCTCGGTCCGTCGGCCGCCGGCATGATTGCTCATATGAACGCCGACCACGCCGACGCCATGGTGCTTTACTGCAAGGCCTTTTCAAAAGCGACCGAGATCACCTCCGCGAGCATGACGGGCGTCGACAGGTACGGCTTCGATATGTCGGCGATGACCCCAAAGGGACCACGACCCGTCCGTCTGGCGTTCGGCAAGCCGGTCAGCACGCCGGAGGAAGTGCGCGCCGCTCTGATCTCTATGGTGAAGGACGCCAGGTCCAAGCTGGGCTGAGGGGGCACGGTAAGCTGCCGCGCATCGCGATCGCAGCTCAAGGTTCTGAACTGCTGCAGCTTGAGTCCCCAGTGGCCTCAGGACACCCGCATAGCGTATAGGTCCTCGGTAACGCCGATCTGGTGACCAGGTTCGCGGCCCTCGGTCGCCACTTGGCGACTACTCCTTACTAATCTCGGCGGGGTTGTAAATGCGTGACGTACGTCGCAATCACCTCGTCGGCACGAGGCGCTTCAGTTACCGAACCAGTCTGCCGGCTACCTCTGCTACAGCTCTTCTTGCCAATTGAAGACGACTGTAATTGTTGAAAGTCGGATGTGAAAAACACGCTCGGCTGTGCGGCCGCTCACGATTCTCGCCGCGATCAGGGAATGAGCACCCGGCGCGTGATGTGTCCGTTGCTCTCCCAGAAGGTCACCTTGCTGGCGAGGAAGGGATCGTTCGGCGCCGGCTGCATGTTGCCGTCGTCGTCGAAGGCCCGTGATGTGACTCGATGCTCGCCGGCGGCAGGCATTCCCCAGTTGAACGTCCAGAATCGCCACGCCAGGCCACGCGAACTCCGCGTGCGTGCCACCGGCCCGAAGAGCCTCGCCGGTCATCCACGGTCCGTTGTCGATACGAACCTGCACGGCCGCGATCGGCGCGCCCCATGCCGCGCCAAGAACGACGTAGCGGCTGCCCCGACGTACGACCTTCGCCGGAGCCGACTTGAGCCGGAAGTGCCGCACGGTGCTGAATGTCCAAAATGGATCGCTGCTGCCGCGATGCTCCTCGCGGATGGTCACGTAATCCCGAGCCATGAAGTTTCCCGCATGGCGCTGGTCGCGCACCTCGATGCGCGTCAGCCACTTGACGTTGGCGACGCCATACCAACCCGGGGCGATCAAGCGGACCGGGAACCCGTTCTTGTGGGGCAGCGGCTCACCATTCATCTCGTAGCACAGCAGGTTGCGGGGGTCGAGCGCGTCGTCGAGCGACATGCTGCGGGCGAACTGCTCGGGGATCGTCAGTCCGCCGCCCTCGGGCGGGATGGTACCCGTCTGACCAGCGCTGACGATCCCGGTGTTGTCCCGGATCGTCTGCATTCCGCCATCGATTCCATAGAACACCACTTCGATGGCGTCCTTCAGGAGATGCGCTTCCTCCAATACCGGAGCGAGCGGGGTGCCGGCCCAGCGGGCGTTGCCGATGAGGCCGGTGACAACGGGGAAGCCGTGGTTGCCCGAGCACTCGAGCGTGAAGTCCACCTCGCGGCGCGGGCGAGCCTGCAGTTCTGCGAGTGTTAGTGACAGGGGGTTGGCAACCAGGCCGGAGACGCCTACGTGCCAGCTGCCCGCGTCCAGGCCACTGGTGGGTACGCCGTAGTGAGCGACGTAGTGGAATTTCTCGGGAGGGGTCAGCCAGGAGTCGAGCTCTTCCCAGACCAGCTGGCTTCCGGCAATGTTCGGGTGGGGAGTCCCCGGGCCGTTGGTCGAGCCACGGGAGGACCACGTCGCCGGGCTGTCCCAGCGTCTGCGACGGATCGGGCTGGTCATCGTCCCACTCGATGTGTCTCTCTCGATTGTCGTCGGGTGAAAATGCGTGCGCCGGGCCTGCCACCTGCAACGACAGCCCCGCCAACGCCGCACCGCCACCTTTCAGCAAGGTCCGCCGTGAAACGTTTGAGCGCTCCATAGTGTCGCCCTCCTCTTCTTCGTGGATGAGGTTCCCCAGGGTTCCGTGTGGACAGGGACGCATCCTACACCCGGGCACCCGGGCGACACCATTGAATCGAAAGACGGCGGCGCTTCCAACAACGCTCGATGGACCCGGTTACTTTTCTTACGGCTGACGGCCCAAGGCACGCGTAACAGTCGGGGATGCAACGGCAACGAGGCCCGCGACTCGGCCGAAGTTCCTTTACGAGGTTCTCGGGCTCACGACGTTCATTAGTCACGACGTTTGCACTAGTCCCATGCGGCGCAAGAGATCCGTCATGCGCGGATCGTTGCGCAGTGGATCCAGGCGCGGGTCGCCATTGACCCACGTGGCGAAAAAACCCGTTCGCGCCTGCGCCGCGCGCTCGAGCCAGTCAAACGCTTCATCCGCCCGGCCCAGCGCGGCGTAGACCGTGGCAAAGCCGTGCGGCTCGGCGTAATCTCGGTCGAACGTCCGATGCATTTCCGCGAGTACGCGCTCGCAGTCAGCCTGCCGGAGCGCCATCGCGTACACGCGCGCCAGTTCCAGTGTCACGAAGGTACTGCCGACGCGCGCATGCGCGGTTTCGAGCGCGGGAATGGCTTCGTCGTGGTTCCCCACCAGCCCGCAGACCATACCGAGCCAGTAATACGTAATCGCAAAATTCTGGTCCAGTTGGATGGTCTTGCGGCATTCGACGATCGCCTCGTCGTACATTCGCGCGCGAATCAGCATCCACGAGAAGTGCGTTCTGAACACGGGTGAGGCCGGCTCCAATTCGATTGCACGCCTGACTTCCCGCACGGCCTCCTCGTGCCTGGCCATTGCCGACAACATTATGGCGTATTGGTCGTGGGCCCACGCATAGCGCGGTTTGAGCTCGAGCGCCCGGCGAACATCGCGTTCCCCCTCGCTCCAATCCCAATCGAGCGTGCACCGTACGATGCCGAGGATGCTGAGCGCCTCGCCCATACCTGGATCGATCTCGAGCGCTTTCAGCGCGGCAGCCTTTGCCTTGGCGGCAAACCCTTTCGCAGGGTTCGGCGCAAAGAATGCGAGGACGAGATACCCGTCGGCGAGACCGGTGTAGGCCGTGGCGTAGTCTGGGTCCTGGTCGACGGCCTGCTGGAAATATTCGATGGCCGCGCTCAGCCCCTCGGCAGTTCGTTTATTCCAGTGATACCGGCCTCTGAGGTACAGGTGATACGCAGCGGTGTTGTCCGTCTGTCGTTTGAGCAGCTGCTCCCGATCGCGGCCACTCAGCTCGAGCCGCAGCTTCTCGGAAATCTGTCTGGCGATCTCTTCCTCAACCGTGAAGATGTCGGTCATGGACCTGTGAAACCGCTCACCCCACAGCTGCGCGTCATTTTGCACATCGACGAGCTCGACTTGCACGTTCAGCGTGTCCCCGCGCTGCCACACCTTGCCCGTCAGCAGCGCGCATACCTTGAGCTGACGGCCCACTTTCCTGTGATCGATGTCCTGACCTTTGTAGCGAAACGCTTTGCTGCGCGGCACCAGGCGGAGTCGCGGCATCTGCGACAGGCTGTTAATCAGGCTTTCGGCGATGCCGTCGCTCAGATATTCGGTATCCGGGTTGCCGCCAGCATTGACGAACGGCAGCACCGCCAGTGAATCGATCGCATCGGGCGGCCCGGCGCCGCCGACGACAACGGGACGCGATCCGAGACCTCGCAGGTTGAACGCGAGATCGCGCGCCGACTGAAATCGATCGTCTGGCCGCTTTTCAAGGCACTGCGCAACGATCTGCCCGAGCTCGGCCGGCGCCTGCGGATCCGAGACGTGCACGCGCGGCGCCGCGTCTGTCAGGATCGCCGCGATGGTGTCGGCGGGCGTTGGCCGATCGAATGCTCGCCCTCCCATGAGCATCTCGAAGACGACACAGCCGAGAGAAAAGATGTCGCTCGTCGGGCTAGCGGGGATGCCGCGCGCCTGTTCCGGCGACATATACGCCATCGTCCCCATGACGACGCCAGGCTCGGTGATCGCGATGGTTGTTTTGGCGTCCATGTCCTCGAGCGTCAGCCGGCGCGCGAGGCCGAAGTCCAGGATCTTCACGCGCCCGTCCGAGGTGAGAAACACGTTCTCCGGCTTGAGGTCGCGGTGAACAATCCCTTTGGCGTGCGCGGCTGACAGTCCCTCGGCGACCGCGATCGCGACGTCGACGGCGTCGCGCCAGGGCAGCGGCGCGCGCGAAACGCGCGCGCGAAGCGTTTCGCCTTCGAGCAGTTCCGTGACGGCAAAGACGATGCCTTCGTGATCGCCGAAATCGTGGATGGCGAGGATGTTGGGATGGTTGAGCGCCGCAACGGCCTTCGCCTCACGCTCGAAGCGGATGCGCGCATCGGGGTCGTGGGCGAGGCGCGCGGGCAGCACCTTGATTGCGACTTCACGCTCGAGTCGCGAGTCGCGTGCGCGGTACACCTCGCCCATGCCACCTGCGCCGAGCGGGGCGATGAGCGCGTAGTGACCGAGTGTGTCCCCCGGACTCAGCCGCATCGACGCAATACTAGTATGTAGTGGAGCCGCCGGTTGACAAGCGAGCACTGAGGAAGATGGCGGTTCTCATCTATGGGCAGATTCAGAGAACCGCGAGTTCGGTCTAGCTTCAAGCACAGGCTCCCGGCTAAGCGCGGCCTTGGGCAGCGTGTTCGCTTCCTGATCGCCGGATCGGTAATGAGTGACGCCGCAGTGGCTCCCTGCGGAGCCTCGGTCGCCACTTGGCGACTACTCGTTTCCGATTGGACGAACTGCCTTTTGCCTTCCGGACAGTGGCATGTGGCTCGTCTGATTCGGCTTGGGTATCATGTGGTCGGCAAACCTGCGCGACGGAGGCCAATGTGGAAGCGAAGACGGCTCCCGATCCGTTTCGTCAGTTGAAGGCGGCGTATGACTCGCGGCGGCTCGTGCTCGCACTCGGCGCAGGAGTCTCCGTCGGTTGCGGCCTGCCCGATTGGACACGCCTGCTGCGCTCGCTCGTCCGAAAGTACGTGCCGTTTCCTCGGCCGTCATACGACGCGCTGGCCGAGTACTTCGACCACAATCCGGCGGTCATTGCTGGGCTCGTGCGCGATCGGTTCCCGAACCGGAAGGCGTTCGCCGACGCCATTCGCCACGAGTTATACAGCACCGGACCGTTCCGGCGGTTCTACAACCAACGGTTCGAGCGGATCGGACGTGGGTTGGTGCGGTTTGTTCATCGGACGAACCCAACCCTACATGCCGCCGCCACCCTATGCGTTAAGGATCCGTCGCTGGGCCGCTTTTCGTCGCCGAATCCTGCGATTCGCGCGGTGGTCAACTTCAACTTCGACGCCGTCTTTCGCCTTTACGTGCATGGCCGGTACGGCCAGGAGATCCTGCGGACGATCGAGCGCGCATCGGCGCAGACAGACCCGACGTGGCTGAAGCGGTATCCGTCGCGGATTAGCCTCTACCACGTCATGGGTATCTCCAGTTTCTGAAGCGCGGCATGAGCACGCGCTTCGAGGCATCGGACCTACTGACGTTCGCCGAAACGGACTACTTCGATGTTTTCGACCGCTCGGGCACGATCTTCAATTACACGTTTCGATTTCTGCTCCGGGAATACTCGATCCTGTTCATCGGACTCTCGATGAAGGACATCAACCTGCGTCGCATGTTGCACTATTCGATTGCCGAGCTGCGACAGAGCTATCGCGAGGAAACCGGCACACGGCTGCCACCATCGCGGGTGCTGCGGCACTTCGCGATTCTGAATTCGCAAGGCCTCGGCCCGGCCATGCGCGAGTACGTTCGGCGTGACCTTGCGCGGTTCGGCGTGCGCCCCGTGTGGGTGCAGGGATTCGGGCAGATTCCTGAAGTCCTGGCTCGCTTACGATCAGACGGCGCTCGTTGAACTGCATCCGCAACCGTGCGGCTGGCGTACACGGTTGGGGCGAAAGTTGGACTTGATCCGGTTTGGTGGACATCTTCCGAAAGGTGGATACGATGTCCCGCATGGCGAACACGAAGCCGGGCCGCCGGCGCGGCGGCAGTTCACGGATGAGTTCAAAGCAGCAGGTCGTTCGACTTGGTGCTCGACGAGGGCAAGAGTGTCAGTGCGGTCGCCCGCGACCTGGATCTGACGGCGTCGGCGTTGACGCAGTGGGTGAAGCAGGCGCAGGCGGATCGCACGAAGGGGCGCACCGGCCTGACGACTGTCGAGCGCGAGGAGCTGGTGCGGCTCCGGAAGGCGTTGCGGATCGCCGAAGAAGAGCGTGACATCCTGAAAAAAGCCGCGGCGGATTCAAGGCGTCGAGGCAACGCGATGAATGATCGGAGGGATCATGCAGCGCGTGCGACGATCGCGGATGAGCGACAGCGACAAGGCAGCGATTTGGGAACGATGGAAACGTGGTGAATCGCTGAGTGAGATCGGCCGAGCCATCGACCGCATTCCTGGCGCGGTCTTTCACGTGGTGCGGGCTCGTGGCGGCATCCCACCAGCGCCCCGCTGCCGTTCGTCTCGGGCGCTGACGGCCGGCGAGCGTGAGGAGATCTCACGCGGGCTGGCGACGGGCGTATCATTCAGCCAGATTGGCCGTGCGGCTCGGTCGACCGACGTCGACGGTGAGCCGAGAAGTGGGCCGGCATGGGGGCCGTCGGCGGTACCGTGCGGCGGTCGCGGACGCCGACACGTGGGACCGAGCGCTACGGCCCCAGCGTCTGTCGACTCGCCCAGCATCCCGCCTTGCGCGCTCGCGTGGCGGAGAAGCTCGAGGCGGATTGGTCGCCGCAGCAGATCGCGGGCTGGCTCAAGCGGACCTATCCCAAGGATCCGGACATGCAGGTGTCGCACGAGACGATTTACCTGAGCCTGTTCGTGCAGAGCCGAGGCGTGCTGAAGCAAGCCCTCATCCGGCACCTCCGGCGTCGAAAGACGATGCGCCGCTCCCAGCATGCGACCACGGCCGGCCAAACACGCGGGCAGATCATCGATGCGGTGTCGATCCGCGAGCGCCCAGCCAGTATCGAAGACCGTGCCATCCCCGGTCACTGGGAGGGCGACCTCCTCGCCGGGAAATCCAACTCGCACATCGCGACGCTCGTCGAGCGGCAGTCACGCTTCGTGATGCTGGTACGTCTGCCTGGCAAGGACACCGCGAGCGTCGTGCGGGCGCTGACGCGTCGGGTCCGCGCGCTCCCTCAGGGGCTGATGTCGTCGCTGACCTGGGATCGCGGGATGGAACTGGCCGCGCACAAGTCCTTTTCCGTGGCCACGAACGTCCGGGTGTATTTCTGCGATCCGCACAGTCCCTGGCAGCGCGGCTCGAACGAAAACACGAACGGCCTGCTGCGGCAGTATTTCCCCGACGGCACCGACCTCTCGACCTATACCCAAGCGAATCTCAACGCGGTCGCGCGCCGTCTCAACATGCGCCCGCGCAAGACGCTGGACTACAACACTCCGGCTGATACACTGGCGGCCTGCGTTGCATCGACGCCTTGAGCCCGCCACGGCGTTTTTCGCGAAGCAGAGCCGATGAGATTTGCGTTCATCGCGGCGAAAAAGGCCGACCACACCGTCACAATCCTCTGCCGCTGTATGCGTGTGACCCGGAGTGGGTTCTACGCGTGGGCCCGGCGCGGGCTCTCCGCGCGGGCGCAGCGCGATCTCGTCTTGCGGACCAAGCTCCGGGCGTTCCATGCCGCCAGTGGTGAGCGCTACGGGCGGCCCCGCTTGTGGAAGGACTTGCGCGAGGATGGCGAGGCCGTTAGCGAGAAGCGCGTCGGGCGCCTGATGCGGGCAGAAGAGATTCAGGGCCAGATCCCGAAACGATTTAAGCAGACGACCGACAGCGATCATGACGATCCGATCGCGGCCAATCTACTGGATCGGGACTTCACGGCGGCGGCGCCGAATCAGCGGTGGGTCGGCGATACGACGGAGTTCGTGATCGGCGAGAACGCCAAGCTATATCTGGCGGCGATTCTCGATCTCTATTCGCGCTTCGTCGTCGGCTGGGCCGTCAGTGCCGTCAATGATCGACGGCTGACGTTGAAGGCGCTCGAGATGGCGGTCCAGCGCCGCTGTCCAGAGCCGGGCCTGCTGCATCACTCCGATCGCGGCTGCACCTACACGTGCGAAGACTATCAAACGTACCTCGCGGCCCGTGGCATTACGTGCAGCATGAGTCGTCGGGCCGACTGCTACGACAATGCCGTGATGGAGAGCTTCTTCGCGACGGTGAAGAAGGAGGAAGCCGACCGATTTCCGAGCTACAGCGACGCGAAGATGGCGTTGTTCGATTACATCGAGGTGTTCTATAACCAACGTCGTCGCCATTCGACGCTCGGGCAGATCAGTCCGGCACGATTCGAACGAGAGACCGCGGCATAGTCTTAACGGAGGGGGCGCTCGGCGGCTCCCCGAGGTCGGGCATCGTGCTTGACCTGACCGCCGCCGATCACCTGACGGGCTCTCAGTGGACTGTGTAAGAAGACCTTAGATAACGAAGACCGACGTAACTAACCCGTCCACCGATTCGGATCAGGCCCAGTTGATTCTAAACGGAGAGATGTCAGAGTGGTTGAAGGAGCACGCTTGGAAAGCGAATTCCTCGAGCGACACCAAGCCACTCCGAAGCGGCTCAACGCACACGTGATCAGCGACTTACGGTTCAAAAACTATCACCCGGTATGCGTCCGTAAACCTCGATGTTCTTCGAGGGTTTTAGCCAGACGTATCACATTCCTATCACAATTGAATGCGCACTTAGGGGGCGTCTTCCTCTGTATTCTTCGGTGTTCGTCCACACTCGTTCTGTCTCGCGGGCGACTGATCAGCGGCCTTCGGCAATTCACGATCGCGAGACACGCATGCTCTCAGCGGAGGCGAGTGATAGCGGCCTGGTGAGCACAGCGCGCCGGCGGTTCTCTATGAACGACACCCGTGTACAACGGTCTCTTGAACCGCTGAACACAGCTGGCCCTAGAGGATGCGCTGGTGCTGACGCGGATGTTTTTGACGCACGAGTCGCCGGACGAGGCGTTGTCCGCATTCACGGAACGGCGGCGTGCTCGCCTCAATTGGGTGCGCAACGAACGCATCGCAGGGATCGGATCCGGACTCTGCCTGTCCACCTTCGCAATCTCGCCCTCCGTTTTGCCGGGACGGTCTTGTATCGGCGAGACTATCAACCGTTGTTCGACGAACCAAAGCGCGATGGCCGATACTGTCGAAAATCTGATTCTCGATCTCCTCGAATGGGCAGGACGGAAAGAACGCACGTACCAGGAAACGATGGATGCGTGGCGCACATCCTGTCCGAAGCTTCCTGTTTGGGAAGACGCGACGGAACGCGGGCTGGAGGAGACGGCCTTTCTGAATGGCCGGTCGCTGGTTCGAGTAACGCCAGAAGGCCTTGCTTTGCAAAAGGAAAAGAGGCCGTAGCAAAGCGGTCGGCAATGTGACGAGTTAGGCTGCCGCCACGCAAATTCCAAATTCAGATGGTTGCGAGCCCCGCAGGTCCATTCCTCTAAGTCCCACAATATCAACGGCGTGCAGATTCGCTCACCGGCAGGGTGACTTGAACCCTCCTCAACCGTTACACATTTGTGTTCGGAGTCCCGAGTGTGGGCTGTGCATAGGGCTGCGGAACGGCAGCGCGTCGATGAGGTTGGTCCGCGTGACTGAGGAGTTGTAGCTCCCCCAATGGGTTTGCGTCTTTTCTCTGCTCCCCCGTCTGTAGAAGCAAAGGCGGCGGGAGAAGCAAAAGATGCAAACATCCACATCCGACCAGATTCGCGCGGCCGTCCGACGGGCGTATGGAGCCGTCGCGACACAGAAACAGCAGAGCGGTTGTTGCGGCGGCGGGACTAGCTGCTGCGGCCCGACCGGCTCTTCCTCCACACAACTCGGCTATACCGACGCCGACCTCGCGGCCGTTCCTGAAGGTGCGGATCTGGGGCTGGGCTGCGGCAATCCTCAGGCAATCGCTGGCCTCAGACCTGGCGAGCGTGTCCTCGACCTCGGGAGTGGCGCCGGATTCGATGCCTTTCTCGCCGCTCAACAAGTCGGCCCGACCGGACATGTCATTGGTGTGGACATGACGCCGGAGATGATCGACCGCGCCAAGGCGAACGCGGCGAACGCCGGACTCGCGTGCGTCGACTTCCGCTTGGGCGAAATCGAACACCTGCCCGTGGAAGACGCGTCCGTCGACGTCATCATGTCTAACTGCGTGATCAACCTCGCACCGGACAAGCCCAGGGTGTTCCGTGAAGCGTTCCGTGTGCTGGCGCCCGGAGGGCGCTTGGCCATATCCGACGTCGTGGCGATCGGCGACATACCGCCAGCGATCGCCGCGGATCCTGCCGCCTATACGGGCTGCGTCGCGGGCGCTGCGCCTGTTTCAGAACTTCAAAGGATGATCGCCGCCGCGGGATTCGAGGACATTCGTATCGCCGTCCAGGTACAGAGTCGCACCCTCATCGAAGAGTGGCGCCCGGGGAGTGGCGCTGAGCGGTTCGTGGCGTCGGCCCTGATCGAAGCCGTCAAACTTGCGTGATCCGACTCAGTGCGTATCGCGAGAGGCTATTTACAACGGAGGCACATCATGAACGTCATTGAACCCAGCCAGTCGGCGGTGAACGCCGAACAGACGCGTCCCGAAGCGTGCTGCGATAGCGTCCTCCGCAGTACCTGCTGCCCGTCGGAGGCCAAGCCAGCCTGTTGCGGACAGTCGTCCCAAGCCGCCACGTGCGGTTGTCAGGCGGGTGTCTCCACGAAGCGATAGGATCGAGGCACGATGACTGCGGTCTCCGATCTGCCGTGGGAGGAGTTACACGGCAACCTCCGGGCGTTCATCAGCCGCCGCGTGCGGAATCAGGCCGACGTGGACGATCTGGTGCAGCGAGTGTTGCTCCAGATCGTCAAGGGCCTCACGTCGCTTCGTGATTCGGATCGGCTCCACGCCTGGGTGTATCGCGCAGCCCGAAACGTCATTGTGGACTACTACCGGTCGTCAGCCGGTCGACGGGAGGTCGCCAGCGGCGGATCCGAGGACTTGGCGGCAGCAAGTGCGGGAACGCAGGCGAGCTCAAAGGACGATGAGCGAGCCGCTCTTCAGGAGCTGGCCGGCTGCATGACGCCGATGATCCGCCAGCTACCTCCGGCGTACCGCGAGGCAGTCACGTTGGCGGATCTGGAAGGCGTCAATCAGGCCGATGCAGCCGCGCGAGCGGGCGTGTCTCTCTCCGCCATGAAGAGCCGCATCCAACGGGGCAGACAACAGCTCAAGGCCGTGCTCGAAGACTGCTGTCGCGTCCAGCTCGATCGTCGCGGAACGATCGTCGCATATGGCCCACGCAAGCCCAACTCCTGCGGGCCGTGCGGAAGTTGCGACTGACGGGGCTTGGCGTAAGACGGTCGGCGATCGGCGTGCCTGTGAAGCGCAGCCGGTTCCAGATCGGTCGCGAACTCGTCTGACAAGTCGCTTGGGGTTAACTCCCCTTACGGACAACTACCCCTCGGTGATTGTCCTCACTGGGCAATACAGCCGAAGCGCTGATGCCGGTCGATCCCGTAAGGTCGATTCACGGTCGAGGGAACCGACGGGAGGCACTTATGAACGATGCGCGCGAGACCGTGGACACACTGGTGATCGGGGCGGGGCAAGCGGGCGTCGCCACGAGCTACTGGCTGACAAAGGCGAGCGTCGAGCACGTCGTGCTGGAGCGCCGCGATCGACTCGGCGGCGGATGGCTGGACCGCTGGGACAGCCTGTGTCTCGTCGCTCCGAACTTCAGCATTCTTCTGCCGGGCAAGCCATATGACGGACCCGATCCGGACGGATTCATGCCGCGCGACGAAGTGGTGAACTATCTGAAGGAGTACGCCGCCTCCTTTAGCGCCCCGGTACGCCTCGGATCTGGCGTGAAGCGCCTGAGCGCGTCGAACGGCCACCTGGAAGCCACCATTGAAGGCGGCGCCACGATTCGGGCGAGTAACGTTGTGCTCGCAGCGGGCCCATACCAGCGACCGAAGGTGCCGGCAGCATCGGCAACGCTCTCGGCACACATTCACCAATTGCACTCGCAGGAGTACCGGCGGCCGCAGCAGCTTCCAGAAGGGGCCGTCCTGGTGGTCGGCACGGGCCAATCAGGGGCACAGATCGCCGAGGAACTGCATGACGCCGGGCGCGAGGTGCATCTTGCGGTGTCGATGTGCCCAGGGGCTCCACGTCGTTACCGAGGGCGCGACGTGATCTGGTGGCTGCTGAATTCCTTCCTGCACGGCGCTCAACTGGGCGTGCCTTTTCCCACGGTCGCGGATCTCCCATCGCCTGCCGTGCGGTTCGCTTGCATCCCGCATGTCTCCGGAAAGAATGGGGGCCACGACATCAGCCTGCGGCGGTTCGCGCGGCAGGGAGTTCACCTGTACGGACGGTTAGAATCCGCGGCAGGGACGATCGTCCGGTTCAGCGACGACCTGGAGAAGCGCCTGGCGTTCGCGGATTCGGCATTCGATGTGAAGTTCAAGCCGATGTTCGACGCGTACAACGCGGCGGCCGGCATCGATGCCCCCGCCGATGACCGTCCGCCGTACGACACGTTTTCGCCGCCGACGATCACGGAGCTCGACCTCGATGCGGCGGGCATCCGCTCGATCGTCTGGGCTACCGGCTATCGCCTCGACTTCGGATGGGTGGACCTGCCCATCTTCGACGAGTGGGGGTATCCCCGGCACGTCAGGGGCGTGACGACGCATCCGGGGCTGTACGCCGTCGGACTGCCGTGGCTGCATTCGGAGCCATCCGCCGCCTTTGCCGGCGTCGGTGCGGATGCCGCCCACATCGTCGAGCACATCGTGCGCCGCCAGGAGTCGGGCCTTGGACATCGAGCGGCTACTTCTTCGGCTGAAAGAAGTCGTGGGTGAAGACGGTACGGACGCCCGCGCAGCGCTCGGGAGTGCAACGTTCTTGCAGCGTGAGTGTGACGCTGGCCTCGGGCATGGCCTTGAGAATGCGGACGCTCGTTTCAGGATGCTCCCGTTCCTCGTCGTGGTAATGCATCTCGCCGGTGCTGCCTTCCGGCACTACAGGCCGGCTGCCTCCTTCGGCCGCGGCAGCGGCGGCGCAGACAATGTGAACTCGCGTCCGGGATAGTCACGCTTCACATGCACCACGAGTTCCTCGATGAATTGCTCGGCATATCGGGCGAGGAACCGCTGCGGATGCCATGCGATGTTCAACCACCTCCCGATCGGCGCTTTGCGGTGGACCAGGGGAAGAGCACGAACCTTCCGGGCAGAGATCTGCACGGTGGAGGGTACGAGCGCGATGCCCTTACCGGCAGCCGCCAGCGCGATCAGTGTTTGAGGGGCCGCGCTTTCCAGAAGCACCTGTGGCTTGATGCGTGCAATTTGGCAGGCGGCGTCGAACCAATCACGAGAGGCGAAGCCGCGGCCAAGCCGCAGCAGCGGTTCATCTGACAACTGCGCTACCTCGATCACGGCGCGGCCACTCAACTGGTGCCCCTTTGGCAACACCGCCAGCATGTAGACCGGGTAGAGCAACCGACAGCGAAAACGGTCTTCAACTCCCGCATTGATGACCACGTGAACGTCGCCACCGTCAAGCCGGTTGGGCAGGCGGACACCACCCTCCTCGACCAGGTGGATCTCGACGCCGGGATGACGCCGCCCGTAGCCCGTCAGGAACTTCGCGAGCAGGCTCTCGATCGTCTGCGGCGTCGCCCCGACTCGCAGAATGCCGGTCTGGCCCGTCTTGAGCGCACGCGCCCGCTCCGTGAGCGAATCGGCATCAGTCAAGAGCCGGCGACAGTGCCGCAGCAGGTGTTCCCCTTCCGATGTCAGTAGGAGACGGCGACCGACACGGTCGAAGAGTTGCACACCCAGATCGGCCTCCAGCGCGAGGATCTGGCGCGAAGCCGCCGGCTGACTCAGGTTCAGCTGCGCGCCTGCTCGCGCAATCCCACCGGCGTCAGCGATAGCAACGAATGTACGCAGGTGGGTGAGGTTCACTTCAACTCATTCCAATTCTGCATCAATCTTAGAACGATAAATGCATTGGACAAATCAAGGCGACACATGGCAAATCTTGTCCAGGAGTTCAGAGAGGCCGAACGATCGGCCAGCGGGGCTGGGGTCGTGTCCGAACTGAGCGATGAGGGAGCGCTGGGAGGAGAACGACACGTTCAGCGAAGGAGAGCGGCGATGCAGACGATCTTAGCTGCAGTGTGTGCTGGCAGTCCAAGAGAGAGCCTCGTGAATGCCCATGTCGCGTGTTACATGCTGGCGCTCGCAGGGTGCCTGTGGCCCGAGCATCTGAACGCCCAGGCGCAAGCCGCGTCACCCCAGGAGTATCGGACCACGGCGGACCAACAAACCGTTCTCAAAAGCGATCTCGTCAGTGTGCCCGAGAAAGAAGGCACAGTCCTCCGGATCGAGCTTCCAGTGGGCTGGGTGGGCGGTTGGCATTACCACACCGGCGACGTGTTCGTGTACGTGATATCGGGCGAGTTCGTCGTAGACGTCGAAGGCCAAGGCCGACAGCAGTTTCGCCCGGGCGAGGTGTATCACGAGGCCGTGAATACGACGATGCAGGCGCGGAATCCCAGCACCACGGAGCGGACCTCGCTCATCCTTTTCCAGATCGGCGGAAAGGGTGAACCGTTGATGCTCGTCGCGAAGCCGCCACGTCGATGAGTCGTCTTCATCTATGTCAACACGGCGGCTGACGCCCAGATGGTCCTAGTCGTTTCCCATCGTCCCATCAGCGGCGGTGATTTACGGACGACCCCAATTTGACCTGCGTGGCGAGCGCCGCCAGCCACGTGGACGGCGACGCGAGAGAGGGCACCATGCCAAACACGATCACACGAAGTCTAAATCTCATCACCGCAGGCTTGACGCTCGTCGGACTGGCAGTGACGACCGCCGCACGTGCCGCTGACGACGTTAGAGCCTGGAACGTCCACACATTGAACACGCTGGCCTTGAGTGGCCAGAACAACATCGTCCAGACACGATCGCTCGCGATGGTCCACGCCGCGATCCACGACGCGGTCAATGCCATCGAGCAGCGCCATAGGCCTTACGCTTTCTCGTTCTCTGCACCCTCGGCCTCGCCTGAAGCCGCCATCGCGGCTGCCGCCCACGGGGTGCTCCTGGGGGTCATCCCGAACTTCGGGACGCCCACTCAGCAGGCGACGGCACTTGCTGCAGCGAACGCCACGTACGCGTCGTCGATCGCGATGATCCCGGAAAGACCCGCAAGACAGGAGGGACTCCTTGTCGGCGCGGCCGCTGCGGCGGCGGTTCTGGCGATCCGCGCCGGGGACGGGGCGCGCCTCGCCGAGATCCCCTACGTCCCGTTGGAGGGGCCTGGATTCTGGCAGCCAACGCCGAACCCGAACCCTCCGGATCCCGCGAACGGCGGTCCAGGCCTCGCGCCGGCCCTGCTTCCTGGCTGGGGCAACGTGGTGCCCTTCACGCTCCGCAGCGGCCGACAGTTTCGTCCGAGCGGTCCATTGCCGTTGTTCACTCGGAGGTACGCGCGCGAGTACAACGAGGTCCAGAGTATCGGACAGCGGCTGTCAACCACGCGCACGGCCGAGCAATCCGAGATCGCGCGCTTTTGGTACGAAGGCTCTCAGGTGGGGTGGAACAGAATCGCGAGGCTCGTCTCGGAGCCCCGCATGCTCGATCTCTGGGAGCAGGCGAGGCTCTTCGCGCTCGTGAACTTCGCGATGGCGGATGGATTCATCACCGGCTTCGACACGCGGTACTTCTACAATTCTTGGCGACCGGTAACAGCCATTCGCGATGGGGATGCGGACGGCAACGACGAGACCGTTGGTGACCCGCTCTGGGAATCCTTTCTTAACACGCCTCCTATCCCCGACTATCCGTCAACGCACAGTGTGCTCGGCGCCGCTGCCGCCACGGTGCTCGCTCATTTCTTCGGCGCTGACGACATCGCCTTCACCACGACGAGCGGGGCGCCGTTCCCAGGCATCACCCGTTCGTTCACCAGCTTCTCGCAAGCGGCGCAGGAGAACGGCGACTCGCGTGTTTATGCGGGCATCCATTTCCGCAAGTCGTGCCGGGATGGCATGAGGCTCGGTCAGAGGATCGGTGAGTTCACCGTGCGACGAGCACTCCAACCAATGAGGTGAGAGGCACAAACCTTTCACTAGCGCCAACCTCCGCAACAGTGTGACAGCGGCTGTGCTCCCGCCTCGGTCATCGTCGATTCCCTGCGCTCTGAGTCAAACCGCACCACTGGTTTGCGGAGGCAGAGGCGCAGCGATCCTGTCGAACCAACAGTCTTACGCCGCGGCACGATCCCCTATACGGTCATCGGCCCTCCTGGACACCAAGAGCCGCTCCGTCCGAGGGCGCGGGTGACGCGAGGGCCGACTCAGAGGCGACGAGAAACCTCGTCACCAGGTGGTTGAACTCGTCCGGACGCTCAATCGGCACCACATGCGACGATCCGTCGCCCTTGATGATCTCGAATTGCGAACCGGGAATTCTGTCGGCGACCTCGCGGCAGATCCAGGGCGGGGTGAGCAGATCCTGCTCGCCGACAATCACGAGCGTCGGCGACTTGAGATCTGTCAGCCGGTCGAGCGCGTCGTAGGAAAGGTATGCCTGCGCCTGGCGATTGTAGGCCTCTGGTCCGACTGGGTGAGGGTTGCTCGTCAACAAGCTGATGGTCTGCTGCACCGCCTCCTTGTTGCGCCGGAAAGCATTGGAGAAGAGCCACGTGAACTGCTGGCAGGCGAACACCTCGCCGGTCGTGTCAGCGGCCTTGACCCAGTTCCACGTGCGAATCGGATCGAAGACGGACTCGCGCGGGCGCTGCGCCACAACCGCTCAGCACCAATCGGTGCAGGCGACCCGCATGCCGTAGCGCGAACTCCTGGGCGATCATGCCGCCCATCGAGAGACCCAGCAGGTGAGCCCGTTTGATATCGAGCGCGTCCATCAACGCGGCCACGTCATCCGCCATGTCTGCGATGGTGTACGGGCTTGTGGCGATCGAGCTGCGGCCGACATCCCGGTTGTCGAAGATCACCACCTGGAACATCTGGGACAGCGCAGGAACCTGCGCGAGTGTCCACAGCGTGGCGTCGTACCCGATCCCCATGACCAGCACGAGGGGAGGTCCCTTCCCGTGGACTTCGAAGTACAACTCCTGCCCGTTCGCTCGGACGGTACCAGATCTTGGCATGGAACCTCTCACGAAGCGAAACGTCGCTTCAGACCAACGAATAACGGAAGGCCGGACGGCTCCAGGATTCACCGACTCGAAGGCCGTCCAACGACTAATGCGTAACGACGGGTGTTACGGTGGGAACATCCGTCGTTACAATCACCGGTAGGTGGCACCTGTGCGGCGACACTGGACACGCCTCAGAGGATGAGCATGCAAGAGGCCACCGAAGCGACGCCGCTCGAACGGGCGCGGGGCGCCGCGGCAACCGGCGATTGGCAGGACGCGTACCTTTCCGGGCGACGTGCGGGACGTGTAGGCTGCCGAGTCCTCCATGAAGCGGTGTGCCTACTGACGCCCGCCTGAAGACGCGGTTCTCAAGGCTCGACTAAGCCGCGTGTACAGCGGTCTCTGAAGCCGTTACACGAGCGTCCCCAAGTTGTGGCTGCAAGGGACTTCGTCCCGTAAGTGGGTGTCGCGCCACGTGGACGTCACGGGCACGTCATGGCGTGACCGGTCGACAACATCATGGTCAAGGGGACAACGCCGCGACTTGTGAACCATGGGATGCGGCGGCCCTGGCGATTCTCGTCAGCACTGCACCAACAGTCTTACGCCGCGGCGCGATCCCCTATACGGTCATCGGCCTGTCTCTACCAACAACTTGTTT
The DNA here is from genome assembly GCA_963833135.1 of uncultured cyanobacterium. Lineage (GTDB taxonomy): Bacteria > Acidobacteriota > Vicinamibacteria > Vicinamibacterales > UBA2999 > 12-FULL-67-14b. The sequence goes on from CAWHWW010000001.1 coordinate 337,334, forward strand.
CTTGTTGGAACCATTGCTGTTGCAGCCGACGATGAGTAACCTTCTGAGCGATGTCCGTCATCCTCTCCTTCTTGTTTTCGCTTCGAGATTGTGCCCGGTCGCGCGCGGGTTTGCAGCTCGAGGTTCTCGCCTTACGGCACCAGCTTCGCGTGCTGGAACGATCGCAGGCGCGTCGGCTCCGGTTGACGCGTGTCGACCGCCTACTCTGGGTCTGGTTCTCGCGAGTCTGGTGTCACTGGCGGACGGCGCTCGTCATCGTCAAACCCGACACCGTCATCGCCTGGCATCGACGCGGGTTCCGTCTCTTCTGGGCGTGGAAGAGCCGCCATCGGACGGGTCGGGCGACTGTCCCTCAGGAGGTACGCACGCTGATTCGCACGATGTCGGCCGCGAATCCGCTCTGGGGTGCGCCGCGGATTCACGGTGAGCTCCTGAAACTGGGATTCACCGTGTCTCAAACAACCGTCGCCACCTACATGGTTCGCCGTCGGCCGCGGCCCTCGCAGACGTGGCGAACATTCTTGACAAACCATGCGCAACAACTGATTGCGGCCGACTTCTTCGTGGTGCCGACGGCCACGTGCCGACTCCTCTTCGTCTTGGTGCTGCTCGCGCATGATCGCCGGCGCATCGTGCGTCTCGCCATCACGGAACATCCCACGGCCGCCTGGACCACGCAACAGTTTCGCCACGCCTTCCCGTGGGATGAGGCGCCTCGCTATCTCCTCCGCGATCGTGATCATGCGTTCGATCACGTGAAGACCATCGGCATCCAGAAAGTCCTGACGGCGCCGGGCTCTCCCTGGCAGAACGCCTACGTCGAACGATTTATCGGATCGGTCCGACGCGAGTGCCTCGATCACGTCATCGTGTTAACGGCCGCCGGCCTTCGCTGCATTCTGAAGGAGTACGTCGCTTACTACTCACGAACACGAACGCACCTCGGGCTGGACAAGGATGCGCCCTTTCCACGTCCGGTCGCGCCGCTGACGGCTGGCCGCGTGATCGCCATTCCACAGGTGGGCGGCTTGCACCACCGCTACGAGCGCGCTGCGTAGCCTCGCCCCGCCCTTGCCATTCTTCGCTATTGCTTGCGGCGCACACGTCCGTTCGTTCTCGGACTCACGAGTGACAATCGAGGCCGCTTCCGCGATTTCAACCGCGAGCGAGTGATGCCGGAAGCATCGCCGGCAGGATCGTAAGTGGTTTTACAGTTCCGATGGAGTTATTGGTAGGGACACGAGGCGCACCTTCCACCATGGCCGGCCGAGTGCGTGCGGTTGAGTTTGGGCGTCCCAATCTTGATGGGCCTGCCACTTATAACGACGTTCCCAGGGGTCGTAAGTGGCGTCTCTAAAACCGCCGGGAAAGTAGCGGAGGAACTTGCGGCGACAGCGTTGCGTTCGCCGAGGCAGAGTCGCAATTCGGCGAGCACGTCGTCCTCTATTGCACGATCAGTACCTTCGTCTCTCTGTCGGCTGAACCGGATTCTGATGCATTAGACGATGCATTGCCTGTCACCGCATGGAGCGTGGCCATGAGAAAGCAGGGGCCTCCTACCTTGCCATACGGACGCGTCAATGCCCTAAAGCATTCCGCAGCTGCTTAGATTGGGAGTCGATCCCGCGAGCCATGCAGCTCCATACCGCTCTAACTGGTCTGATTCGTGCACTGGGTCCCGACCATGGCGGAGCTATCGACCCATGCATCGACCACCGCTCAGCGTGGACGGCGCCTCGTGCGATGGCTCGGAATTGCTGCCGTCACAGTCGTCGTGCTACTGGCGGCAGCGATTGCGACGCTTCAAACGCCAGCCGCCCGCCGCATGGTCGTGGCGCGCGTCACTGCCCTACTAGAAAACCAGAACATCTCGTTCGCAACCGATCAGCTGAGCTACAACCTGCTCGAACTGTCGACCGACCTTCGTCATGTGCGAGTGACCACCGCGCTACCAGGTGCTCCTCCGTTCCTGGAGATCGATGACGTCCGTATCGACTTGAGTCTCTGGCAGGTACTGCGCGGACGATATGTCGTCCAGTCGGGCCGGGCCGACGGGCTGCGGATTCACTACTTTGTCGATGCGAACGGCATCGATAATCTGCCGCGGCCCCCGAGCGATCCCAATCAGCCTGCGCGGCCGCTCGATTACCTCATCGCGCAGTTCGATGTGCCGAATGCGACGGTCCGGTATGAGAATCGAGCACAGGGCATCGATATCACGCTGCCGCGCGCCTCGCTGGCGATGAAGGGCTATTCGATATCAGGCCGTCACGATGTGACACTCGATGCAGTCGGCGGCGAGGCGCGGCTCAACGATCGCTCCGCACACCTCGACCGCGTAGCCGCGGCCCTCGATCTTGGACGCGATGACGTGCGGATCGAACGCGCGGAGATTGTCGCTGAGGGCGCACAGCTCAACGCCAACGGCGCCGTGGGGCCATTCCAGCAACCAACGCTCAACGTCGTCGTGCAGGCGACTATCGATCTCGCGCGTGCCGTCGAAGTGGCGAAGGTACAGGAATCGGTGTCCGGTCAGCTGTTTATCGATGGAGACGTGACAGGGCCGGTCACCGCACTGACATTTAACGGCCAGCTGAAAGGCACGGACCTGCAGGCCCGTGAGCTGCACGACATGTCGCTTGATGCGGTAGGCACGTTCGATGCCGCTGCCCAGCATGTGCAGCTCTCGCGCTTGCACATTGCCGGCCCGGCCGGCACGGTGCGCGGCACCGGCAAGGTGGCGCTGACCGGCAACCGCCAGTCGGCTGTCGATGCGGCCGTGGAGGCGCTCAATGCGGAGTTGCTGATGCGCGCGCTCCACATGCCGTATCGCATCGCGTCGACTGTCAAGGGTCAGGTCCGCGCAAACTGGCCGGGCGTGCAGTATCAGCATGCACGCGGGCAAGCGTCGTTGACGCTGACTCCCACCCGCCGTGTCGCGGCAATGTCAACCGTGCCGGTCCGCGGCCGTATCGACGTCTCAGGCGATGGCGGCCGGGTGCTAGCTTCCCTCCGGAATATCGGTGCCGGCGGCGCAGTGGCGAATGCGCAGCTCACCATTCGGGATTGGCAGCGGCTGGATGGTCGCATCGAGGCGCGGGCGGCGGACGCGCAAACAACGCTGAATACGATTGAGGTGGTGCTCGGGCGACCGCACGGATCGCTCGTGCCCGTCACGGTCAGCGGCGCAGCTTCCGTCAACGCCCGCATTGGCGGCAGCGTGACAGCGCCCACGGTGGAGGCTGCCGTCGGCGCCCCCGCGCTCGCGCTGGGCGATGCATCGGGCATCGCGGTCGAGGCCGATCTTGCCTACCGGCCGAATGCAGTGGCGATCAATCGCCTGGACGTCATGTGGCAGGACGCGCGTGCGACCGCACGTGGCTCAGTCGAATTGGCGGGGCGGCAAGCGCTTGACGTGGCGATCGTAGCGGAACGGCTCGACGTACACGGTCTGCTAGGCGTGCTCGAGCAGGGTGACACTCCGCTGACGGGTAGCCTGTCGGCGAACGTCCACGTCGGCGGGACAGCGAAACTTCCCATCGCGGCGCTGAGAATCCAAGGCGTGAATCTGGTGGCCTACAACGAGGCACTCGGATCACTCTCGGCAAGCGGCAGCTTCGCAAATCGTCAGCTCGACATCAACGCGGCAAGGCTCGACAAGCCGCAACCGGACGGTAACGGCCGCATCACCGCGACCGGCTCTTATCACCTCGACTCGAAGCAGATCGTCGCCGATTTGCAATCGGACAACGTCAAGCTGCTGACCCTGACGTTGCCCGACGGGCGCGCGGTCCGCGGTGCCGTCGCGGCCTCGGCCAAGGTGAGCGGCACACTCACAAATCCGGCCGGCGCCGCGAAACTGCAGGCCACCGATCTCGTGGTCGGCGCCTACGACATCGGCGGGATCGTCGCCGATGCGACGCTAGCTGACAGCCGCGCGACGGTCGTGGCGGCCGCACCACGATTCGCGACCACGGCGAACGCGGCAATCGGCATCGCCCGGCCGTATCTGGCAACGGTCTCCGCGCGCATCGGCGATCTCGACCTGGCGGCCTTACCCGTTAAGCTTCAGACGCCTCTTGAGGGGCGATTACAGGCGCAGCTCCAGGCCGAAGGTCCACTGATCGACATGCAGAGCGGCCGCGCTTCAGCGACGGTTGAAGCCTTCCGCGGCCGATGGAATGAGAAGCCGTTCGCGATCGATGGCCCCGCGCGGTTCCGATACACCGATGAACGGCTGACCATCGATCGTCTCGACCTGACCGCGGACGACTCGACGGTCTCCATCAGCGGCAACCTGCCGTTGGTCGACAGCGCTGCGCCGGGATCCATTACTATCGACGCGCACGCCAACCTGGCCACCCTCGCGCAGTACGCACCACAGGGCAGCAACATCAGCGCTGATGGACGCTTGACCATCAAGGGCACCGTACAGGGCACGCTGAAGGCAATCGATCCCAACCTTGCTATCTCGCTAGAAGACGCATTGATCCTGTCGCCAGCGATGGAACCTGGCGTGAGCAACCTCAACGCGAGCGCCGCGGTGGCCAACGGCGAGGCGGTGATCAATCAGATGACCGCCACCTGGGGATCAGCGCAGCTCGGCGCGACCGCGCGCGTGCCGCTCGACCTGCTCCCCGAACTGCCGGTGCAGATTCCCCGCCGCGCCGGCCCCGCTACGATCCACGCCCGTCTAGATGGCCTGGACCCCGGCGCGGTTCCCGGCGTCCCGGCGGGAGTGAGCGGCCGCATCTCGCTCGACGCGGAGATCACCTCGACGCAGCCGGACTTTCGCGATGCCGAGGGCCGCATTGCGTTTCGCGACCTGCAGATTGGCATCAACGGGCTCACGCTTGAACAGCAGGCGCCGTCGCTGATCAGAGTGAGCAACGGCGTCGCGGCGATTCAATCCTTGAGCCTTGCGGGATCGGTCGGCACCCTGGCGGCAACCGGCACGGTCTCGCTGACCGACGAGCGCGCCATCGATCTCAAGGTCGACGGCGGAATGAATATCGCCGCACTGGCCCTGATCACCGACGCCGTCAGGGCCGAGGGCGACTCGACGATTACTCTCGCGGCCAGCGGCACCATTGCAGATCCGATCGTGACGGGCAACATCACGCTGCGCGACGGCGCCGTGGCAATGGACGAACCCACGATTGTGGCGGAGGCCGTCAACGCGCGCATCGCTATTGATCGCAATCGCGTGGCGATCAGCGCACTCACCGCAGCCGTCAACGGCGGCACGATGACCGGCAAGGGCGGCTTCCTGATTGGTGCGGCCGGCATTACCGACGTCGATATCTCCCTCGAGACCCGGGACTTCGCCTTCGATGCGCCGCTGGATCTGCGCAGCCTGTCGGATGCCGACATCCGCATCCGCTCCACCGACGCCGATGTCGTCATCGGCGGCCAGATCACCATCCAGGAGGCTGGCCTGACCGGCGACATCAACTTCGACACCGGCTTGCTGGCGTCGGTGACAGCGCGCCGGCAGCTCGAGCTGACGCCGCAGCGCAATCCGCTGCTCGAACGGGTGTTGTTCGACGTCAATGTCGACACATCGACGCCGGTGCTGGTCGACAACAACCTCGCCAAGGCTGAAGTCACCGCCGACCTGCGGATCGTCGGGACACCCTACGAAATCGGCCTGCTGGGACGTCTGGACGTGGCCGAGGGCGGGATGGTGACCCTCAACGAGCGCACCTTCGAAATCGAACGCGGCCGGATGACCTTCCTCGAGGACCGGCGCATCTTCCCGTCTTTCGATTTGCTTATGAACACGTCGGTGAATAATTACGACATCACCTTGTCGGTGTCCGGTGAGCCCGGCAATACCGAGACCACGCTGACATCGAACCCGCCGCTGCCGGAGCCCGACATCATGGCCACGATCGTCACAGGGCGCACGCTCGACCAGATGCGCGGCGAGGAATACGATGTCGCGCGAGAGCAGGTGCTGTCCTACCTGACCGGCCGCGTCGGGTCGACGATCGGCCGCGGCCTCGAACGGGCGACCGGCTTGAGCGAAGTCCGCATCGAACCGCAGCTGATCGCGAACGAAGCTGATCCAGGTGCGCGCCTGACCCTCGGGCAGGACATCACCGACGATCTGACCCTCACCTACTCCGTCGACCTCGCCGACAGCGACGATCAAATCTGGCTCGCCACCTACGACATCACACGGCGATTCCAGACACGGGCCGTGAGGCAGAACGACAATAGCTATCGCGTCGACTTTCGCCATGACATCCGGAAGGGCGGGACGCCAGAACCGCGGCGCACCCGACGTGTGCGACCCAAGATATCCACGGTCACGGTACCAGACGATGCACCAATTCCGGCTGCGGAGCTTCGCCAACTGCTGTCGGCAGACGAAGGCGATGACTTCGACTACTTCGCTGCGCGGAACGGAACCGAGGACATCGAGAAGCGCTTGCGGGAGATGGGCTGGGCTCAGTCACGAGTGCGGCTCGATCGAGTGATTGACACGGGCGGCGTCGCGCTGTCGCTTCGGATCACGCGCGGCCCGCAGGTGGAGTTTCGCTATAGCGGGGCCACGCCGCCGCGTTCGATTCAAGAGGACGTGCGGCTGCAGTGGCACCGAGGCGTGTTCGATGCGCAGCGGACCGACGACGTGTCCGAGACGGTCCTTGAGTGGCTGATGCGGGACGACTACCTGCAGGCCAAGGTCGTGGCTAAGGTGAGGGACAGCGACCCGCAGCAGCGGCGCGTGCAAATCGATGTGACGCCTGGACCGCGATCGCGCACGGTGCTGCTCACGTTTGAAGGCGCGTCGGGCATCCCACCCAAAGAGCTCGATCAAGTAGTCGATGAACAGAAGCTCGAACGGCAGCTCTTTACGGATCCTGCGGTGGTGATCGAGCTGCTGCAACGCTTCTACCGCGAGCAGGGCTATCTCAACATCGACATCGACCGCCCCCGCTACGAATTCAGCGGCGACACGGCTCGCGTGGTGCTGCCCATCCGGGAAGGAGCACGGTTCGAGGTGGCGACCGTCACAGTGACGGGGAACAGCGCCATTGACACACCGTCCTTGCAACTGCAGCTTCCGGTCGTGAACGGTGAGCCGTTCATGCCGGTGGCGGCCGAAAACGCGCTGCAGCACATCCGCGGCCTGTATTGGGCACAGGGTTACAACGAGGTTCGGGTGGCCTATCAGTTGGCCATCGATCGCGAGCGCGGCCTGACCGGGGTCGAGTTCCAAGTTCGCGAAGGACGCCAGGCGGTGGTGTCGGAGATTCGAATCGCCGGCAACGACAGGACCAGCGAGCGCCTCGTGCGGGAACAGGTGATCGTGAAGCCCAACGAACCTCTGAACCTGCAGGCGCTTAGCCGGTCGCGTAAGAATCTCTACGACAGCGGCGCGTTCTCGATTGTCGACTTGTCGCGCGACACGGTCGTCGAGGCGCCGGAGAACAGCCTGGTCGGCGCGTTGGCCGGACTCACGCCTTCGCAGAAGCCGGTGATCGTTGAAGTTGACGTCCGTGAAGTGCAGCCCTACCAGCTTCGCTACGGCGCGTCGTACGACACCGAAGGACAGCTCGGCGGCGTGTTCGATGCGTCCCTGCACAACGTGCTCGGCAAAGCGCGGGTACTCGGGCTGAGCGCCCGTTACGACACACAACTGCGTGAAGGCCGGCTATTCATGACGCAGCCAACGCTGCGGCATTGGCCCGTTCAGACTACGGCGTCGATCTACTACACCGAGGAGCGGAACCCTGGAACTACCCTCACAGACGCCTTCAACGTCGATCGAAAAGGCGCCTCGATCCAGCAAGAGCAGAAGCTGAAGAATGCCTATGTCTGGACTTACGGCTACCGCTTTGAACGCGCGCGCACCTTCGACCCGCTGTTCGATCTCGCGCGCGAACAGCTGACCAAGGTCTCGCCGCTGTCGAGCGCGTTCGTCCGAGACACCCGCGATGAAGTGCTCGATGCCACACGTGGCTCGTTCAGCTCACAATCGTTCTCGTTCTCGCCGACGTGGTTGGGCTCCGACGATACGTATGTAAGGTACTTCGGTCAGTACTTCCACTACTTCCCGCTACAACGTGAATACCGCAAACGGTTCTCGAACGAAATCATCCGCCCACGGTTCGTCTTCGCGACCGGCGCTCGGGTCGGCGTCTCAAAAGGGTTAGGTTCTTCTGTGCCGACCAGCGAACGTTTCTTCGCCGGCGGCAGTACGACGTTGCGCGGTTTTGAGCAGAACGCAGTCGGCCCAGTGGGTCCCACCGGCGTGGTCCTCGGCGGCGATGCGATGTTCGTGCTGAACAACGAATTGCGAATGCCGCTCTTCAGCCTCATAGACGGTGTCGGTTTCGTCGATATTGGCAATGTCTGGCTGCGGACGACGCCCTTCTCGTGGGCCGATCTCCGAAAGACGGCCGGCCTCGGCCTTCGTGTGCGGACCAAATGGGTCCTGGTACGCAGCGACTACGGGTGGATTCTGGATCGTCGCAATGGCGATCCTCGCGGGCGGTTCTACTTCAGCATCGGGCAAGCCTTCTGATCAGAGGCTCTAGTCTGACGTTGGGCCGCGCAATCGCGATGCGCGGTTGTGGACAAATTGAGGCAGTCTCATCACAGGAGCGTTACTTCAAGAACCTGCAGCTTGGGCGTGGCAGTTGAGTCGACGGAAGAGCTCGAGTGGTTTCGGCCCCTCCCACTCTTCCGCAGTTTCAGATCGTGACTTCAACCTCTTGGGTCCCCCACTTCGGGACCACCGCGAGCTGGTTGTCGATGCTATAGCTGTCCTTGGCAATGGTGGCTGCCTTCTGCTTCTGTGCTTCAGTTGGCGCCGACCCGCGCGCAGCACGACCACTTTCTTGTCTCGATAAGTATGACTCTCGCGTCGGTGCCACTTACAGGAACGCGCATTCCAGATTCCTGATTCGGCGGGCCTCGCATGACTCGTCCGTAGTCCGTAGTCCAGGCTACCTGAATGTTCTCCGAGACCCTGACCGTATTGAATAGCTCGCGTAACATCGAGGAAAGCACGAGAGCGCCACGCAGACCGTAAGATGCGGTCGAAGAAATCATGTCGAGAGATCGAAAGTTCCTCCGCCTGCGCAGCTTTGGTCCCTCACCGCTACAGGCATAGTTTCTGCACAGCGATGGCATGGCAACGGTGCTGGAATCGCACATCAAGGAGCTGAATAACATGGCAGAAATGAATACGCTACGCGACTCGCTCGTCGAGGAAATCAAGGACCTATTCAACGCCGAAAAGCAGCTGACAAAGGCGCTGCCAAAACTGGCGAAGAATGCGACGAATCCGGATCTGCGAGCGGCGCTCGAATCACACCTGGGCGAAACCCACGAACAAATTTCGCGTTTGGAGCAGGTGTTCGAATTGTTGGATGAGACCGCGCGCGGCAAGCACTGCGCGGGCATGGCGGGCATTATCGAAGAAGGCAACGACATGCTAGAGGAAGATGCCGAGGAGGCTGTGATGGACGCCTGCATCATCGCCGCCGGTCAGCGTGCGGAGCACTACGAGATGGCGGCCTACGGCACGTGCATCGCGTGGGCAAAGGCGCTTGGCCTTGAGGAGGTTGCCACCCTACTGGAGACCACGTTGAACGAGGAAAAAGCCGCGGACCAGAAGCTGTCTGCGCTCGCCGAGTCTGGCATCAACGACGCCGCGATGGCTGGAGCTGACAATGAGGACGAGGCAGAGACCGATGAACCGGACGCGGTCGGCTCGAAACGCTCAACTGCCAGCGCCGTTGGGGCGCGCGCATCCAAATCGGGCGGAAGCCGGCGGTCAAACTAGCCGTGGCCACCACACCCCGCGATGAGGACGTGAAGGATATTGGTGTTCCCGTCACGAAGGAGCGGAGCCGCGGCGGTCACGAGCCACCGCCAGAGGTTAACGATCGGCCCGACCAGAACGTTGCGTATGACGAAGTGGTGAAGGGCCGGGAGTTAACTGACGAGGAGCGCGCTCGCGCCGAGCGCGAGAGTCCGTTGTCATAGCAGAAGGTGGACGGGCGTTGGTCGCCAGCGCACCGTCCACTCCCTGTGGTAAGGAGGATCGAGATGACCACGCCAATCCCGTCCAAGAAAATTCGGGTCGAGGGAGACGCCTCTGTGGCACCAGTGGGAGACAACCGCAGCGCCACCGACCAGGACGGCAACAAGGCAGCCGGTACGAGCAACGCGCGCGGTGTGACCGAGACCAATGAGGTCCAGCGCACCGAGGAACCGCTGACCGAGGAACCGCTAGAGGACGAAATGACTAGCGACGAGCAACAGAGGCTGGATGACTTGTCCTTCGGTCGCCAAACGAACACCGTTGAATCAGGCAAGGATATCGCTCCGAACAAGCAGGGGGATCTCTAATCGACCCGGTGATGATGATCCTGACAGCGGTGTGGATCGCGAGCCTGGCGCGGATCAGACGAAACCCGACAACGCGACCTGAGCCACGAGGAGGCGACCGTGGATGGGTCGCCTCCTCTCTTTATTGGCCTCCGCTCGTGCTCTGCCGCCGCGCTGGCGTTCGGTTCCCTTTTTATGCCCGCCACTCTAACTCTGTACCACAGCCCGGGACGTACGCCTGAGGTAACTGCGTGAAACGGCGCCACTGCTGACGAGGGGCAGCCCGTAAACTCGTGACGGCGTGGGCGAAGAGAACCGACTTGATTGGCGCGAATCAGCACTTGACTGGACCGTTGAGCGGTTCCGCGACCGCAGCAACATCTGGCCGCCCGCTATCTGAACGCGCCTTTCTTGGCGCGCGTCAACGCACCTGAATCGAAGACTTGCGCCAGGACCACCCTAATATAGGAGCGTGCAAGAGCCGCCGTCCTCGCCGGAAGCCCTCGCCTTCGGCCGTCCAACTCACGGGTGGCGGCGGCGTTGGTTCGCCATCATCTTCGAGTCGGATACGCCGGCCGGCCGACGCTTCGACCTGGCACTGCTGGCAGCCATCGCCGCGAGCGTCGTGGTCGTCGTGCTCGAAAGCGTACAGCCACTGGCAGACCGCAACACCGAGCTCCTCCTGGTGCTTGAGTGGGGATTCACACTGCTCTTCAATGTGGAGTACATCGCGCGGCTGGTGTGCGTAGAGCGACCGTTCCGCTACGCGACCAGTTTCTTCGGACTCATCGACCTGGCGGCGGGGCTGCCGATGTATCTGGCCATGCTCGCGCCAGGCTCCCACGTTCTCATTGACATCCGTATCCTCCGGATGCTGCGCGCCTTCCGCATCCTGAAGCTCACCGAGTACGTGCGCGAGTATTCGAGTCTCGGTCAGGCGTTCTACGCGAGCCGGAGGAAGGTCGCCGTGTTTCTGTCGGCCGTCGCCCTGCTGGTCGTGGTGCTGGGGACGCTGATGTACGTGGTCGAGGGCCCGGAGAATGGCTTCACGAGCATCCCGGTGGCCATCTACTGGGCGATCACCACCATGACAACGGTAGGGTTCGGCGACATCGCGCCGCGGACCAGCCTGGGGCGGGTGGTGGCGAGCGTCGTGATGTTGCTCGGCTGGGGCATCCTCGCCGTGCCCACGGGCATCGTGACGGCCGAGATGACGACTCGCCGACTGTCGGAGGCGGATCGGCCACGGCCGCAGTGCCCCTCCTGCGGAAGTGTCATTCACGCTGACGAGGCGCAGTTCTGCCATCGCTGTGGTGCGCCACTCGGTTAGCGCATCCGGAACCGGGCGGTCGCTCGGGCTAAGCACACGCTTTACGCTCCGAAAATAGCGAGAGCGCTTTCCTATCGTCTGCGGAGTTGATAGCGCACTACGCCCGTCCTCTGGTGCCCAACGACAGTCCGGCCATGACGCGTTATGCGAATCCGACGGTTCCTTGACAGCATCGCCGCTCTGACTCGCACGTCGTTCATCAGCTCGCGCCACAAATTCACGCCCACAACGCGGGCGGCCTCGCTTGGGCAGATGGAAGCGCCCTCGCTGCGGCCGTGAAGCAACGCCTGGATAGCCGCATCAATGCGCAGATTGCGAGCGGCGGTACTCGGTGCGAGCCACCACGCGCGCCCGCGTTCACCGAGTGCAAGTTTCGCGTTTTGAACGCGGCGGCGCGCTCGCTTCAAGTCTCGAGCATTCCCGGCTGCGGCGACCGCACGGCGTGCAGACATCAGCTCATTGACAAGTTGTTGTCGGAGGTTCTCAGGAATCGTCGGGTCGCTGCGACGCCAACGGCGACCATCAATTGTCAGAAATTGTTCGTACGGCGTCATGAGTTCGTCCGCCGAGGAACGTGGTGGGAAGGCGGTGTAAACTCTCCCTCGTTGGCGGTCAGTGTGAGTCGATTGTACCTTCAGGTCCGACGACCTCCATGACCAACAGTTTGAACTGATTTCACACCTTGCTCCACGCCGGCGACTCGACGGCGCGTACACGGCAGGGAACTCGGTTCTCGAAAGACTGATCAGTCAGCGAACGCGGCCGCCACATGAGGCGCGATGAGCTCGAGGAGATGAACCTCATAGATTCCCTACCTGGTGCGCAAGTTGGACGTGAAAGCAGCGAGGGCGGTTGCGCCAACCTGTCGATAGCGTCTGAGCCCGGGCCAGTAGCCGACGCGATCGGCGACGTCAAGGCCTTTGACGCGGCGATCTCTCACGGCGCATAAGGGGCGTCACCGACATCCCGTGCGCCAAGATGGAGAGCGCAATCACGACCAACGTGAGATTCGTCACCTGCTCGACCACGTCGGCCGACAGCCCGTGATTGATCGCAAACATCAAGTAATAGACGGAACCGATACCGCGGATGCCGAACCACCCGATCAGAAGGTGCTCGCGGCGAGTCAATTCGGATCCAGCGAGCCCGAGGAATGTCGACACGGGCCTGATGATCAGGAACAGCAGCGGCACGAACCACAGCAGTTCGACGTCCAGCCTGCCTGTCGATAGCATCGCGCCCACGATGACGACCACGGCGAGCTCGCCGATCCGCTCGATCTGTTCGTTGAACGCGAGGACGGCTTGTGCCATAAACGCGGGCGCGTGTTCGCGATCCGTGGCCAGGACCTCGGCTGACACTCCTGCGACAGCAAGCGATTCTGTGTTTCTGTGGCGACCCGGTTTCGATTCGACGCCGCTCGATGCGCCGGAGGGCCAACCCCGCGGCAAACACCGACAGAAACCCGTAGGCGTGGCACGCGACGGCCGCGCCGTAGGCGAGTGCGATCAGCCCAAGAGCCAAGAAGTCGTCAAGGCCGAGCGCTTCCCTATGCGTGCGCCGCAGGTAGAGGACGAAATTTCCAACGAGCGTCCCCAGAATTCCGCCGATCACAATTGCGCCCGTCACGGCCCAGAGGACATCCACTCCCAACCAGCGCCATGCGGAGAAATCGGCGGAATCGAGGCCAAGGATGGCCAGCCCCAGCATGAGAAACGGGAAGGCGGTGCCGTCGTTCAGGCTCGCTTCGCCGGTCAAGCGCAAAGCGAAGGCGGTTGGTGTCGAACGGGTGCTCGACCTGCACGTCCGACGCGAGCACGGGATCGGTCGGTGCGAGGATCGCGCCGAGCACAATGCCGACGCCGAGGGGCAACTGCAGCAGATAGACACACGCGGCGGCGACCATGGCGACCGTCAGCGCCATCGAGATCGTCGCCAACCGCACGGGTATGAGCCACCGGCGGTCCGATGCGGGCACGCGCAGCTTGAGGCCGGCGGTGAACAGCGACACGATGACCGCGACTTCCGCCAATCGCTCGACGATCGCCGAGTCAACGACAGGGTCGACGCGAAGCAGTCCGGAAACGTGGGGCCCGAGAATGATGCCGATCCCCATGTAGAGGAGCGATGTCGTCAGCGGCAGGCGCTTCACCAATGTCCCGGCGAGCGCCATGCCGATCAGCAGCACACCGATCAGCAGGAACCAGAGCGTGAAAAGATCGATCTGCACAACGATGTTCTTCGCCTAATCCTGGTGACGTCCGCTGGCGGTGGTTACCATAACGGCCAAAAGAAAGAGCACGGCTCAACGCCGTGCTCTGCGAAACGCCTCGTGCGAAAGCCCATGACCTACCGCAGCACGTTGGTCCCGCCGTAGGTGCCGAAGTCGCGCTCGAGATCGGCTGCATGCTTGTCGTCTCGCGGACGCGTGCCGATCAGGATGCCGCCCTCTTTGATACCGCGCTCGTATTCGCGCGCGCGATCCTCGGGAATGCCCGCGCCGATGAGGGCGCCAATCAACCCGCCCGTTGCGCCGCCGGCACCGAGACCTGCCAACGCCGCCGCGATCGGGCCGGCGACCACGAGCCCGAGACCAGGGATGACAATCGACGTGCCGATGGCGAACAGCGCACCGAGCGCGGCACCGATGCCGCCGCCGATCGCGCTGCCCTTGCCCAGCCCCTCGGCCGCCTTGGTGCCACCGGACAGTTCGGTCCCCGGTGTGACGTCGCCGAAATGGCGCTTGCGCGTCTCGTCCGACATCACCACGTTGATGTCATCCGCCTTGTAGCCGTGCTCCGTCGTCAGACCGGCGTAGGCGCGACTGGCGGCTTCGGCCGTGGGATACAACCCCGTCACATACCGATCACGCGACGCGCCGGTCACAGTCGCACCGCGTACGCCGTCCGTCTCGTCCATCACGTTGTTGCTGGCCTGGCGGGCGCGGCCCATCGCGTTTTCGCGCTCGCCCTCACGCTCGAGGCCGCGATCGCCAACGACGTCGCCCACCACATCCTTGGCCGCGCCCTTGACGCGCTGACCCAAGGCCGAGACTTCTTCGCCGAGTGTGTCGTCGCTCTTCTTATTGTGGTCCACGGAGGACTTCTTTCTGGGACTTGCGAAAGCTGTGCAGGAGAATTCCAGTGCCAGCAGGGCCTGCCCGACGACCCGCGAGTTGTTATTGCAAGGGACGGTCCGTGCGATCTGGTTCTCAGCGGCACGGGCATCGGGACTGATCACGAGCACGGCGAGCCGCACGGGTGCTCCACCTGAGGCGTTGGTGTGCGGCGACGAAATCGCGCGCGGAACTCCACGACGTTCGATTTCTCGGACACGCGAACGTCAGGATGACATCGACGCGGAACTGGTGATGACGAGGTATTGGTGAGTCGGTAGGAAGCGATCACGGCAAGGCGAGGTCGAAGGCCGACGCCGTGTGGCTGATTCCACCAGGCGAGCCATGACGAGACGAATGTAGAGGACTCGGGGCCCGGTGGGAATCGACCTGGTTCAGTCGAGCGCGAAGCGCGAAGACGCTAGGCTGATGACTAGCGGGCGGGACCAATCGAGCCGTGGCGAGATTTGCCCTTCGATTCGCAGTCGCGCCGCTTCGTGACTCGACCGCTCACTCAGGACATTTGACCTGCAAAATGGCTTGCCCATGAGCGAGCATTCGGCTTGCCGTGCAAGCTGAAGGTGAGTCGAATGGTGAGCCGCATTTTCGCGAGTTGGAACCAGCTGGGCAGATGGCTGCGGCAGGTTGAGGATCTGCGGCGGGCGGCGTGAGCCACAGTGACTGCGATAGCGTCTTCGAAACTGGAGCGAGAAAGCTGAATGGCGGCCCCCACTTCCCGCCCGTTGAGTGGAACGGTTGGCGGCGCCTCGGTGTTCAAAGGTGCTCGTCTGCCCGTTGCCACGTCATCGAGAACTGCGACGATTTCAGCATCGATGAGGTGAATCGGGCAGTTTGACGTGACGCATGAGCAGTTGATGACCGTACCGGATTTCGTGGCTGAGAGCCTTCGCGCAGACGCTCCCTTGACTGGTGCTCATCCACTTTGACCATCTCACGCCGAGGGACTAGCCCGTACGCTGTCGAGGCACGCTGGACGTCGATGGCCACTACGCGCGGCCGGACATCTTCCAACGATTGGCCGCAGGCCAACGTCTAATGGGCGTCCGACTATCCGAAAGGCGACCCGTGACTGCTCTCGTCCAGGACCTGCGTCTCGCCGTCCGCGTCCTGCTCGGCACCCTGACCTGGACGCTGGTCGTCCTCCTGTCGCTCGCGCTCGGCATCGGAGCGAACACGGCATTGTTTACGGCGGTGAATGGCTTACTCCTGCAGACCGTGAACGTCTACGAGCCCGAGCGCCTGGTCCGGTTCAACCATGCCGGCCCGAACGACATGGTCCGGAACTCGAACGACTACGGCTATTCGGGAAGGTCCGGCACGCGGAACGTCCGGTCCACGTTCTCCTTCCCGATGATCGAGCAGCTGCGTGCCAAGAATGCGACGCTAACCGGCTTGGCCGCGGGCGTGCCGATGGGGAGCCTGAACGTCCTCGTGGACGGCGACGCCGAACTGGCTACCGGCTACCAGGCCACAGGAAACTACTTCACCGTGATCGGTGTGCAAGCCGTCCTGGGCCGCGTGTTGGGCGAGACCGATGACAGGCCCAGCTCACCGCCTGTCGCCGTCATCAGCCACGCGTACTGGAGCAAGCGGTTCGCGGGCGAGCCGTCCGCGATTGGCCGCGTCGTTTCGATCAACGGCCAGATGGTCACCATCGTCGGCGTGACGCCCGCCGACTTCGCCGGCATCGAGCGGCTCGGCGGCGACGCGCCGGACGTTACCATGCCGCTGGCGTTCGACGCGCTCTTCGCGCCACCAGTCAAGGTCGAGATCCCGCGTATGCAGCAGTCGACCTACTGGTGGCTGCAGCTGGTGGGCCGCCTGAAGCCGGGTATTTCAATTGAGCACGCTCGCGCGAACTTTGCGACGGTCTTCCAGCGCACGGCGATCTTAGGCATGAGCGAGTACCAGTCGTCGCTGACGGCTGACGAAAAGGTCCTGTCCACCAACCGGCAGCGTGGCACGGCGGTCCCGGAGCTGCTTATCACCTCGGCCGCCCACGGCTACTACGACGTTCTTCCCCAGACGAGGCGGTCGGCCGGCTTCCTCGGCGTGGTCGTAGTGATCCTGCTGCTGATCATCTGTGCCAACGTCGCGAGCCTCCTGCTGACGAGCGCGACTGCGAGGTCCCGCGAGATCTCGGTGCGCCTCTCGATTGGCGCCACGCGCGGCCGGCTGATCCGCCAGCTGCTCACGGAGAGCATCCTGCTCTCGAGTGTTGGTGGGGCGCTCGGCGGCCTCTTCGCGTACTGGCTTCGGGCGTTGCTGCCGTTCGGCCAAACGGCGCCGCTCGACTGGCGGGTGTTCGGGTTCCTCGCCGGCGTCAGCATGCTGACCGGGATCGTCTTTGGCCTGCTGCCGGCCCTGCGTGCGACGCGGGTGGATCTGGCGGGCGCGATGAAGGAGAGCAGTCGCAGCGTCACCGGTCCGCGTACCGTCCTCAGCAGGGGCCTGGTCGTGCTGCAGGTCGCGATGTCGCTCGTGCTGCTCGTCGGCGCCGGCTTGTTCCTGCGAACGCTCGATAACCTCAAGCGCGTGGACATCGGGTTCGACTCGAGGAACCTGTTGATGTTCAACGTAAACCCGCGCGTCAACGGCTACGACATCGATCGCTCCTCTCGCATCTTCGGCCAGGTGCTCGAGCGGATGGCCGCGGTACCCGGCGTGACGTCAGCCGCACTGACGCGCACGCGGCTGCTGTCAGGTACCACGAACGTGTACTCGACGTGGAAGCAGGGGCAGGCGTCGCATGCTCCCGCCGTAGAGACCATGTACATGATGGACGTCTCGCCGGCGTTCTTCGGGACGTTGGGAGTTCCCATCCTGCGGGGCCGAAGCTTCACGGATCGGGACGGCCCAACTGGGCCCAAGGTGGCGATCCTCAACGAGGCGGCCGCGCGCAGGCTGTTCCCGGACGGCGATGTCCTCGGGCGGCGCATCGGCGAGTCGTTCGAGCAGGCGGGCGAGTTCGAAGTAGTCGGCGTGGTGCGCGACACGAAGTACGCGAGCGTCCGCGATCCCGGCCCGCCCACGATGTATCGATGCGTCTGGCAGACTACGCAACGGAACCTGCACGTAATCCTCAGGACCGCGGGCGAGCCGCTGGCAATGTCCGAGACGGTGCGGGCGGCGGTGCGCGAGATCGACCCGACGCTGCCGGTGCAGGAGTTCACATCCCAGAGCGAACAAGTCTCGCAGCGGTTCGCGCAGGAGCGGCTGTTCGCCCGCGCCTACGCCGCCTTCGGCGTGGCCGGCGTGCTGCTCGCGTGTATCGGCCTGTTCGGCCTGATGAGCTACAACGTGGTGCGGCGCACGAGCGAGATTGGCGTCCGCATGGCGCTCGGCGCCCAGCGAAGCGCCGTGATCGGGATGGTGATGCGCGAGTCGAGCCGCCTCGTCGCGATCGGCGTCGTGATCGGTCTTGCGGCGGTCCTGTGGGCCAGTCAATTCGTACAGACTGTGGTGTACGGCGTGTCGCCCAGCGATCCCCTGACGATCGGTGGCGCGGTGGCGCTGATCGCCGGCGTCACGGCGCTCGCCGGTGGCCTTCCGGCGCGGCGCGCCGCGAACGTGAATCCGATCGAGGCCCTACGGGAGCAGTAGGCCTGGGCCGCAATGCGGCGCTTGGTGAAAATGCGACAGGCGATTCTTAGCCCTATCGCTTCGAGCACTTCGGCAGAATTCAGTTCCGCGATGTCTCGCTCGAACACCTCAAGGTCTGCGGACAGGCGACCGGCATCCCGGCTCAGCCGAATGGTCGCAAAACGGCGGCTCCTTTTCAACGCATGCGAACACGCGGAAGCGTTTGTTTGTTCCAGCCGATGTCGAGGCCCATGGCACCAGAAAACAGCGATACGACGGAGTACTTCTGCCGAGACATCACGGGCCGTTATAGCGACTGCGGTCTCGTGAGGCACTGGTGAGTACCGTCGTCGTTCTGCCAGTGGTCGCGCACTTGCCTCGACCGCGGGACGGGCGTATAAGTGGGAAGGCAGTTGGTCTGCTGCCGGCCCTCGCCGTTCGATGAACGCGGGCCGAACCCACGATCGAACGCCTCAATGGCTTCGAGCAGGGTTCCCTCAGACCACGCGCTAACCGCTGCGGCGACACGCCCCGGCGACTCGGCGCTCCCTGAATCACCCCTTGCAGCAACTGCCAGGGCGTCTTCACGGACCACCCAGGCAGCTACACGAGGAGGGGCGATGTCTGACGCTCGATGGGGTGATCCGCGCGAATACGGCGAGCGGAATCGCGACGACGAACTACCACCGCGCGTGTACGACGAGCGCGACCGGGACGACCATGATCCCCGGGACGGCCTGCTGCACGAGCTCGACTTGCCGCGCGGCGAGGAGCGTGAGCTGGTCGTTGATCGTGATCGGATCTACGAACTGAACGGCGAGGAGAGCCGTACGCTGGCCGCCGTCGGCGCCTTTCGGGTCGTGCCGGAGCACGACCTCGACATCAACCACGACACGCTCGAACACCTGCACGACGAGGGCCTCGTCGAGATCGTGGACTTTGGTAACGACGAGCGGGGCCTGACGCTGACGAAGGACGGCCGCGATCTCCTCGACTCGCACTCGATGGACTGCGAGGACGAACCCTCACAGGCGTTCTACGCCGGCGTCAGTCGAGAGCGTGAGCTCGATCACGACTCGAACCTCTACGCGACCTATCGCCAAGAGGAAGCTCGCCTCCGGGACCAGCACGACGGGCCCGAGATTCGGCGCGTTCTCCTCGAGCAGGATCTGAAGCGCGAGTACCAGGAGTTCCTGCAGGAACACAACCGCGGCCGGGCAGACAGTGACGGCCGTCCGGACCGCGACGAGCACGAGATTCGTGAATGGGCACGTGAACACGATCTGCCGTACTTCGACGGGCAGGTCCACTTCCCCGACTACCGGATCGAGTACGAAGTCGACGGGCGCGAACTCCACCAGGACGTCGAGCTGTTCACGGAGCACTACCGCGGCGCTCATGCCGCCAGCCATACCCAGTCCGGCTTCCAGATCTACGTCGTCGGTTCGCGCGGCGGTCGTGGGCGTTCCGGGCCGCACCCGCGCGGCGTGGAGGAGTTTCTGTGAAGCACGACTACCCGCGAGACCCGGCGTTCGACAGCGTCACCGAGAGCCTCGTGAAGGCCCTTGGCGGCTTCGGCTTCACGCAGCGAAGCGGGAGTTCCTCGTGACCGTGATGGTCCACTCGGGCTGCTTCCTGGAACGGCAGTACTGCGCGTTCACCGGCACGGTGCGAGGCCAGAACAGCCGGGAGTTCATCGCCCGGCTCGTGGGCCGGGGATTCGCGCGCGCCATCGAGCCGGGGCCGGCGCGACGCGGACGGCTGTACCACGTCCACCATAAGCCGCTCTATGAGGCGATTGACCAGGCCGACAACCGGAATCGGCGTCTGCACACCCTCGGCCGGATGGTCGAGCGGGTGATGATCCTCGATGCCGTGCTGGGCGACCGGCGGTGCTGGTGGCTGAGCCCGGAAGCTGACAAGCGGCGGTTTTTCAAACTGAAGCGCGAGAACTGGTTGCAGCCAGAGGACTACCCGCACATCGCTTTCGGATCAGGCCGACAGCGGACGATCCGCTGCTTCCCCGACAAGCTGCCCATCGGCATCGAGAAGGACCGCACCGACCACGTCGTCTTCCTCTACCTCGTGAACCGTCGTCTCCCGGTGGACTTCCGCCAGTTCCTGATCCGCCACGCCGAGCTGTTTCGCTTCGTACACACGTGGACGGTCCGACTACTCGTGCCGCACCGTTTCAAGAGGGCCGTCGCTTTGTACAAGGCCGCGCTTCGCGAGGAGCTGTGGACACCACTCGACCCGAGCGTCACCACGTCGCTGGAGACGTACTTTCCCGAGCGCCAGGCACACGGCGAACACCTCGCCGAACCGGACGATCGCTACATCAGGCAGGAGTTCCGAAGGCAGGGGATGCCAAAGATCCAGGCCCTCTACCGAGCGTGGCGACGACAGGGCGACCGGGTTCTCAGGCAGGCACATTCGACCTGCTTACGTGATGACCGATCGCACGGCTGTTCGGCCGTCGAAGTCGAACTGCTGAACCGTCAGTACCTCCACCTCACCGGCACGATGGACCGCGATGTCTGGACCAAGAGGGGGGCCAAGCGAAAGTTGCGTCAGGTTGGCCCCCCTTTCTTGACGCCCTCTCCAGACACTCCCTCACTCCTGGTTGCCGTGTGAGCGCGAACCGCGTGCAACCACTTGGAGCGGCGAACTTTGCCGCGCGCGCCCCAGAGAGGCGACGCTCTCTGCCGCCGCGTCCAAGAGTGCCCGTGCCGATGTCACTGCACCAACGATGGCGTGAACAGTTCGTGCAGGGCGAACGCGCCGGCCACGTGCACGTCTTCGTGTCCACATTTGCCGGAACAATGTGGCCGACGTGTCGAACAGAAATCGGTTCGTGCACGTTGCATGTTTTTCCGGAAGGAGCGTCGCGTTTGCGGACCCAGATCCAGGCATCGCACCATCGCGTCTTTGATGCTGGCGCCGGGCTCGGCGTCGTCAATGCTCTTCGCGTCGCTTCGACCCGGCCGGTGGCCGGGCCTTCGGGCATTGACGACGCCTCCGCGCGGCACGTGTCGGGCTCTTACGCGATGGTGGTCAGCATGGATGACTCGAACGAGGTGACTCGAAGGAGATTGACGCGCGAATCGAGCAGGCGTATGTTGGCGTTATCACGTCAGTGCCGCACGGCACTCCCTCCGTTCGCCGCAACGGCCAACGGAGCGCGCATCCGGTCGGCGCCCACAGGGCACGGCACCGGGCGCAATCTCACCGCATCGCAGTCCGTTGCACGACGACCGACGGCGGTTGGTCGGCACGCCACATGAACTGCGAGCCTCGTGACCTCTCGCCGCGCATCATCCTCAGGATCACGCGCTGCGAAGGGATGCGTTCACCAGCGGCATTGCGTTGCCCTTGGGCGAACTGAACGCAACAGACGGTCGAACCATTCACGATCGTCACCGCTCGGGGCGCTGGCCAGCACTCGCATGAGCCGGCTGACGAGAGATGCAACCGGGATGGACGCTATCGGCATTGACCTGAAGTCGATGTAGCATTACTCTGGACTCATCACACCGGCTCGATTCAGAGCCTCCTCTCCGCTGTTCACGACACGGAGAGCCGCTTGCGATCGTCGCCCCAGCGGCACGATGGCAGGCGATACACACTCGAACCATTTCGTCCTGGCACCTGTCGCGCGAACGCGCGACAGCGCGAGAGCCGATCGCGCGACGCCACACGCACCGTGTCGGCCAACTTGGTTGGCCATCATCAGGACGTCCGGCAGGCGCACGCGTCGTTGATTGCGTGCAGCATGGCGGGCGTCGGATCTCGGAGTCGCGATGAGGAACTCGCTTCCGCCCGAAGTGCCAGTGACGGATGACACGCAACCGGCCACCAACGACACGGACCGTGATCGAGGGCCGTTTACACACCGGTTGCTGACCGCATCCGAAGTGGCAGCGTTCGTAGGCTGCCACGAAGAGAGCGTGCGCCGCGCGTACCTGTGCGGGCAGCTGAAACGTCAGCGTTTCGGCGTGAGGAGTTGCCGCTTCGATCCAACTGACGTTCGGGACTGGATCGCACGCGGCGCTCCGACGAGAATCCCGGGAGAGCGAAACCGGCCATCGCGGCGGATGGGCCGCCGCCTTGGTTCGGCAGAAGGAGGAGCACATGGCTGTACGGAAGATCTGCAGGCCTAAGGGTTGCCGCGGCAGTCCGCGGTGCGAGCATCCGTGGTGGTTCGACGTGATGTACGCCGGGAAGCGCTGGCGGATGCGCGTGGACGAGTTCGCGCTCGTTCGCGGCGCCACCGAACCGGTCACGTCGAAGCAGACCGCGGAGCGCGTGTGGGAGCCGAAGTTCCTGGCCGAGATCATGGCCGGACGCGACCCACGCGTGAAGCCCGTCGCGAGCGCCGAAGCCGTCGGAGGGCCTGAGCGTCGCCGACTTTCTCGATCGCTACTGCACCAACTACGTCGACGCGGAAGGCTTGCGCGATCCGGTCACGATCAAGGGACGGCTCAAAGCTGTGAAGGCGGTCCTCGGCGAGCGAACCTGTCACCGTGCTCGAGAAGGCCGAGCCGATCCAGCGCTTCAAGGCGTCGTATCGCCAAGGGCGCGCGATCGCGACAGTGAACCGGGCGCTGAGTGCGCTCCGAGGCGCGATCAACTGGGGACGGTTCCAAGATCCGCCGCTCCTCGATGAACTCGCCGTTCCACCGCTTCGGCGTCACGATCAGAACCAAGGAGGAAACCAAGCGTGATCGCCGAATCGGACCGGGCGAGGAGAAAGCGCTGCTCGACGCGGCGCTGGCGGTGAACTCCGAGGAGCACAAGTGGGTCGGAGAATCGATGCACGATCGCATCATCGGGGCGCTGGAGACCTGCTGCCGGCAAGGCGAGATGCTCCGCATCCAGAACCGGCACGTGGACTGGGAGCGGCATCAGATTGCCATTCCCGGCGCGCACGCGAAGGACTCGGAGAACCGGCGGGTGCCGTTCGATCCGCAGGGCAGGCTTGCGCCGATCCTGAAGCGTCGGGCCAAGCTGAAGGCGAGCGCGTTCGTGTTCGGCGGCCCGGAGGGCGATTACCAGGAGTCGTTCAAGACCGCCTGGGAGTCGCTTCTGCTACGGGCGAACGGCCACGAGGCCACTCGCGCGAAGAAGGGCGGTCGAGTCGATCGGGAGAAGCTCCGGCAGATCGACCTGCACTGGCACGACCTGCGTCACGAGGGCGCGTGCCGGCTGCTGGCCGACGGCGTCGACATCCGCACGATCCAGTTGATGCTCGGACATGCCGACATCAAGCAGACGCAGCGGTACCTGAACATCACCGACGAGGAACTCAGGAAAGCGATGACCGGGGTGTGGGAGCGCCGACGCCAGTTGAAGGCGGTCGGCCAGTAGCGAGACGCGACGGATTGTCCGTCATTTGTCAGTCGCGCTCGAAAACGCGCACCAGCAGTGCGAGATTCTAAGGGTCGGCACCAACTCCGACTGAAGTCGCAAGGTTCTCTCCGCCAGCCACTTGCAGCAATGCGATAAGTTGGCGCGTCCGGCAGGGCTCGAACCTGCGACCCCCGGCTTAGAAGGCCGGTGCTCTATCCACCTGAGCTACGGACGCTCGGCCTCCATGGTAACAGGGGCAACACGACTGCCCGCTTTCGTTCAGCAAGTTTCGCTGGCGAGTCGAGGCCGTCAGCGCGGTTCCACCAAATCTTTCAACCGTCGCAACTTGTTGTCCCAGTCCTCCGCAATCAGCTGCAGATAGCGGCGCGCTTCGGCGAGGCCGTCCTGTTCCAGCTGCCACACCGTCTCGCGGCCGCGGCGTCCGCCTCGCGCCAGGCCGGCATCGCTCATCACCCGTAGATGCTTCGTAATCGCCTGCCGGGAAATATCGAAGCCCTCGGCGAGACTGGCGATCGACAGCGGACCGCCGTCGCTCATCCTGGCGATCAAACGCAGGCGCGTCTCGTCGCCGAGCGCGGCGAAGACGGCGGCCGTCGTGCCGACGCGGGCCGACCTATGTCGTTTTCTCGACATATTTCCGGATCAACGTCATCTGCATCGTCCAGCCGCCTTCGTTGGCGGTGAACGCGGTGGCGCGGCGCTCGAGCGGGACCTGGTCGAAACCCGATTCGACCACTTTCAACAGCACGCCATCGACGGTCTCTTCCAGGGTGAACTCGACCAGGGTCTTGACCTCGTTCGCGAAATCGACCGTCTCGTCCACGCCATGTGGATTCCAGCGGAACGAGAACGCCTTCTCGGGCTCGATGCGGTCGACGACGATCGTGAACCGCATACCGGCATAGGGCTTCTGCTCTTTGGCGATCTCCTCGTCCACGGTCGTCGGCGTGATGACGCCGGTCACCGGCGAACCCGGGCGGAAAGGCGCGTCAAACGTGACGCCAAACCACAGCCCGAATTCAGCATGGTCGGTGAGCGCGCGCCAGACCCGTGACAACGAGGCCCGCAGCAGGACGTGTTTCTCGATCCGGTCCGAAACGGCTGGGCTCATATATGCAACCTCCTGGTTGCCAGTATAGATCCGGCGGGCATCAACACGCAACTTATTGGTTGCGGATAAATCTGCCGGTGTTATCGTTCGCAGGAGATGGCCATCGTTCGCATCGCCCTCGCCAACCTTCCGTATCCGGCGAATCGCGACGACTCGGTCGACAGGGTCGTCACCGCGATCGGCGACGCGTCGGCCGCCGGCGCGATGGTCGTGTGCTTCCCGGAGTGTTACGTTCCCGGCTATCGGACGGCGGCGCGTGGCGTGGACCAGCCGGACGCGGCGTTCCTCGAGCGCGCGTGGGCGACGGTGGCGACGGCAGCCGGCCGTTCGCGGGTCACCGTCGTCCTCGGCACCGAGCGCGATCACCGGGCGCGGCGTGCTGATCACGGCCCTCGTCGATCAACGCCGACGGCACCATCGCCGGGTTCCAGGACAAGCGTCAGATCGATCCGTCCGAGGAAACGGTCTACGTGATCGGCGACGGCAGCCAGCGTATTCCAGGCCGGCCCGCTGACGCTTCGGCATCGCGATCTGCCACGAAGGCTGGCGCTATCCGGAAACGGTGCGCTGGGCCGCGAAGCGCGGCGCGCAGGTCGTGTTTCATCCGCACTTTCACGAAGCCGAACCCGGCAGCTATCGACCGACGATGTTTGCGGATCCGGCCAACACGTTCCACGAGAAGGCCGCGCTCTGCCGCGCCGCCGAGAACACCTGTTTCTTCGCGACGGTGAACTACGCGAGCGACGGATCGCCCACGACGTCGGCGGTCGTGCGGCCGGACGGGACGGTGCTCGCCTATCAGCCGTACGGGAAGGCAGGCCTGCTTGATCGCGGACATCGATCTGGATGAAGCGACGCGCCTGCTGGCCAGGCGCTGCAAGGAATACTAGCGGCGGCTTTTCTCGAGCGCCATCTTGCGCGACACCGACAGCAGATCACGCAAGGCGTCTTCGGTGACTTCCGACAAACGCACGAGCACCAGCGGATACTTCGCGTAGTAATCGGTCACGTAGTAGGTTTCGGGAGCGTCCTCGAGCAGCAGTTCGCGATCGTCGAGCTCGCAGCGAACGACGAGCGTATCGGCCTCGGCGGATTCATCGGTCGCGATGGCCGCCATGAACGATCCGCCTGCCTTCAGCACCTCCGAGCCGTCGTACCTGATCGAGGCGTCCACGTCCGGCATCGCCAGGCCGATCTTCTTCACCGCTGCAAACACGTCTGGCTTCGCCACTAGTCGACCTGATCCGTCGCGACCGACGGCGCGAACATGGCAGAGCTCAATTGGTACCAGCCCGGCGCGAGCATCGTCGCAAATCCTTCCTTCACGAGCGCGCGGTTGCCGCGGCCGGCCTCAGGACGCGAGAGTCCGGTGACGCGCGCGAGCTCGCCGGGAATCGTCAGGCACGCGGTGGTGAGGAAGCACCGGGCGATTTCCTTCACGGCCGCATCGCGCGTGACGCGCCTGGTCAGCGCATCCGGAAAGCGCGAAATGCCGAGCGTCCAGATGTAGGTGAACTTCGGCTCGTAATAGACGCCTTCCGGTATCACCAGCATCGCCGCCTGCAGCTCGTCGAGCGCGCGCGTGAAGGACGCGCGATCCTTCACGCCCGAATCGATCTTCAGATCCGAGGTCGCCATCTCCCACTCCTTGCGAAGCACCTTCAGGATCTTCTGCGCGTTGCGGCTCAACTCGCGACTTCTCCTCCGAGCGTCGCATGCCCCAGATCGCGTTGAAGTACGGGATCATCCGCGGCGCGATGAACATCGTCTTGCCGCGCGCCAGCTTGGCGTAATAGATGTTGCCCCTGCGGATCAGTTCATCCTTGAGCAGCCACGTCGCCGACGCCTCTTCGTCCTTCTGGACATTGCGCGGCATCACCGCGTCCCGGCGTCCGCACACCGCGACATACAAGCGACGGCGCCGGGCCGGCGTGAGTCGGTGAGGCACGCGGCAAAGCCGACGTGGTCGATGAACCGCTCGGCCTCGAGCGCGTTGGACACCTGGCGGGCGCCTTCGCGCCGCCAGCGCTCGTCGCGATACTCTTCGATTTCCGCAGGGATTTCAGGACGTGACCGCACCGGGACTGATCGTACGCGATCTCGACAATCGAATCGAAGGGCGAGTCCCGGCATCTTGAACTCAATGGAGGCAGCTGACATGAAAAAGGCGGCAAAGGGCTTACAATTCGCGCACCCATGACGCCAAATCGCTGGCGCATTCCGATCGGTGCGGTCGCCGTCCACATCTGCATCGGATCGGTCTACGCCTGGAGCACGTTCAATCGCCCGATCCAGGCGCTCTTCCCGGATCAGCCGTGGTGGTTCTCGCCGCCCTACACGACGTTCACGACCGCGCTCGTGCTGCTGGGACTATCCGCGGCGTTCGGCGGGCCGTGGGTCGAGCGGCGCGGGCCGCGGGCCGCCGCGACGGCCGCCGCGCTGTTCTTCGGCACGGGCCTCATCATCGGCGGCTTCGGCCTGTCGATCGGACAGCCCGTGATCGTCTTCCTCGGCATGGGCGTCGATCGGCGGCATCGGCTGCGGCCTCGGCTACATCTGTCCGGTCAGCACGCTGGTGAAATGGTTTCCCGATCGCCGCGGCATGGCGACCGGCATGGCGATCATGGGCTTTGGCGGCGGCGCGTTTCTCGCCGGCTACCTGAACGTGTTCCTGATGGATCGCATGGGCGTCGCCAACACGGTGATGGCGCTCGGCGTCGCGTATCTCGCGATCATGCTGATCGGCTCGCGGCTGCTCGAGCGCCCGCCGGCGGGCTGGAAACCCGAAGGATGGATCCCGCCGCTCAGTAAGAATAACAAGAAGAACGCGATGATCGCCGACGACAGCGTGACGCGGAACCAGGCGATCCGCACCGTTCAGTTCTATCTGCTGTGGGGCATCCTCTTCATCAACGTGACCGCGGGCATCGGCATCCTCGCCCAGGCGTCGCCGATGATGCAGGACATGTTTCATCGCACGCCGCTCGAGGCGGCGGCGGTGGTCTCGCTCATCAGCATCTTCAACGCCACCGGCCGGTTCGTGTGGGCGTCGGCGTCTGATTACATCGGCCGCCGCAACACCTACACGATCTTCTTCGTCGCGCAGTTCGTCATCTTCCTGTTGATTCCGGGGCTGGCGGCGAGCGGGAATTGGATCGCGTTCGAGATCGCGCTCTTCACCGTGTTCACGATGTACGGCGGCGGATTCGCGACGATTCCGGCATTTCTCGCCGACATCTTCGGGCCCGAGAACGTCGGCGCCATCCACGGCGCGCTGCTCACGTCGTGGAGCTGCGCCGCGGTGGCGGGGCCGGTGATCATCACCGAGCTTTCGAATCGCGCGAAGGCGGCGCTGCCCCGTCGGCGGCGATCGCGTGCACATCTACGACACGCCGCTGCAGGTCCTGGCCGGCCTGCTCGCGGTGGGATTCGTGTTGACCTTGCTCGTGCGGCCGCTGCGGGTCCGCGAACAATCGGCCGTGAGGATCGCCGGATGAGCGGACCCGGCTCAGGCACTATAAAGATTGACCAATACCCGGCCCAGTGCTACTTTCGGCGCCGTTAGAGCTTCCTGCGTTTTATCGTCCCCGTTTCTGGAGGAATCGATGCGCAAGACCCTTGTCTTCTGTTTGTTGTTAGGCGCGATGGTGTTGATGGCTCCCCTGGCCGCGCGGGCTCAAGGCAGCATTGCCGGATCAGTGAAAGACACGAGCGGCGCCGTGCTCCCGGGCGTCACCGTTGAAACATCGAGCGATGCGTTGATCGAAAAAACGCGCTCCGCGGTCACCGACAGCGCCGGCAACTACCGCATCGTCGACCTGCCGCCGGGAACCTACGTCGTGACGTTCACGCTGACCGGTTTCAAGACGGTTCGCCGCGAAGGCATCCTGATTCAAGGCACGTTCGCGGCGCCGGTCAGCGAGCAGCTGCAGGTCGGCACGCTCGAAGAAACGATTACCGTTACAGGCACTCCGACCGTGGACGTCAGCAACAACACCGCGCAGTTCGTCGTCGATCGCGACATCCTCGACGCCATCCCGACGCCGATTCGCAACACGCCGTCGCGCGCGCTGCTGCTGCCCGGCACCACGGTGACGCCGTTCGTGCTCGGCCAGTACAGCATGAGCGTGCACGGATCGAGCAGCGCCGACATGGTCATCGCCATCGACGGCATGCGCGTCAACAACCTGTGCGGCAGCGGCCAGTTCAGCGGCTTCTACATGAACGATGCCGCGATCGAAGAGGTCACGTTCACGACCGGCGCCGAGTCCGCCGAGATGCAGAGCGGCGGCATGCGCATCAACAGCACGCCGAAGGACGGCGGCAACAGGTTCTCGGGAACGTTCTTCGCCTACGGCGCTGGCAGCGGCCTGCAGGCCGACAACCGCACCGACGCGCATGAAGAGCGGCCCGGCCGCGATCCCGCAGCCCGGCATCGCCTACACGTGGCAGATCAATCCGTCGTTCGGCGGACCGATCAAGAAGGACAAGCTGTGGTTCTACTTCACCTACAAGTACGAGGACAACAAGACCTACGTGCCGAGCTCGTCGTTTGCTGACGGCAGCCGCGCCTTCCGGCAGTCCCAGGGCAACTACAGCGCGGTCGGCCGTCTGACGTGGCAGGCGTCGAGCAAAGACAAGATCCGTTTCTATCTCGATCGTCAGTTCAACGGCGAGGACTACAACGGGTTCAACACGCTGCCGACGACATCGCCCGAAGCGTCCACGGACGCGTTCGGCCTCGGCTGGGTGCCGCAGGTCAAGTGGACGCAGACGACCACCAACAAGCTGCTGCTCGAAGCCGGCTTCTCGTACTACACGCAGGACTACGAGCAGAGTTGCCGGGAGACGGTCGGCCCGCGCGATCTACCGCGGCTCGAACAGACCACCAACCGCCTGACCGTGGCGTGCGGCAGCACGATTCCGCCGTACACCAGCTGGACCAAGTCGTACAGTGGCAGCGCATCGGCGAGCTACGTCACCGGCTCTCACGCGCTCAAGGCGGGCATGACGACGCAGTGGGGCACCAACTCGCGCACGTTCTCATCCAACGCGCAGATCAACACGCTGGTGTTCAACAACGGCCTTCTCGGCGTGCCGGCCAGCGCGACCAGCCCGATTCCGTGCCTGGCCCTGCCGTGCCCACTCGCTGTGATCGCCACGAACGGTCCGGCAAGTGCGGAGCAGAAGGTCAACAGCGATCTCGGCTTCTTCGTGCAGGACACGTGGACCCTCAACAAGTTGACGCTGAACATCGGCGGCCGCTTCGATCACTTCAACGCCGAGGTGCCGGCACAGTCTTCGGCCGCGCCGATATGGCCGGCCGTTACTCCAGCCGGACCGGCGCCGGCGCCGCGTGACTTCGCGGCGATTCCGAACGTTCCGAACTGGAATGACTGGTCGGTGCGTTTCGCCGGTGCCTACGATCTGTTCGGCAACGGCAAGACCGCGATCAAGGCGAACGCCAGCAAGTACATCGCGGCGGCCGCCGCCGGCTTATGCGCAGAACTTCAACCCGATGAGCTACTGCGCAGGCGGGACCTGCGGCGGTTCGACGCGCGGCTGGATCGACCTCGACGGCAACAAATCGATTTTCGATGCGGCCGGCAACATTCAGTTCAACGAGGTCTTCGGCGGCACGGCGAACTTCGGCGCGATCACCAACCGGCCGGATCCGGAGCTGAAGCGCGGCTACAACTGGGAATACAGCGCGATCGGTTCAGCACCAGTTGATGGAGCGCGTCTCGGTCAGCGCCGGCTACTATCCGCCGCCAGTTCTACAACCTCGACGTGACCGACAACCTGAACCTCGCGGTCACCGAATGGAGCCCGTTCGGCATCACGACGCCGACCGATCCGCGGTTGCCGCTGTCGGGCGATCCGATCACGATGCACACACTCAACGCGAACAAGGTCGGCGTCGCGACGGACAACCTGCGCACGTTCTCCGACATCAACACCACGGTATACGACGGCCTCGAATTCAGCGCCAACATGCGCAAGGACAAGCTGTTGTTGTTCGGCGGCGTCACGACCGATCGCCGCGCCACGACCACCTGCGACGAGCGCGACAACCCGAACAGCGCGCGGTTCTGCGACTCGACGCCGCCGTTCCGCACCACGTTCAAGCTGTCGGCGGCCTATCAGCTGCCGTGGGACTTCCAGTTGAGCGGCTCGTTCATCGCGCACACCGGGACCGAGCGTCGCCGCCAACTACACGGTGACGGCGGCCATCGCCGGCCGCCCGATCATCGGCACGCACCGCCGGCGCGACGACGATTCGGTGTCAACCTGATCGAGCCGAACACGGTGTTCCTCGACTTACAAGAACCAGTTCGACCTGCGCATCGCGCAAGAACTTCCGCTTCGGCAGCAGGCGCGTGCAGGGCTTCGCCGACATCTTCAACGTGCTGAACGCCGGAACGGTGACTGCGCGTCAACGAGACCTATGCCGCGACCGGCACCAACGCATGGCTGACGCCGACGGCTCTGATGGACGCGCGCTATCTCCGCTTCGGAATACAAATGAGCTTCTGATCACGAACGAAGCCACGGAGGCACGGAGACACAGACATTTTTCTGAATGCAACAGCCGCTAAGCGGCACTGGCGTTTAGAGAAATTGCTCCATGCCTCCGCGCCTCCGTGGCCCGTACGTGGGCTAGGATCAGCGGGTGGTGAACCCACCCATCGAACCGATGCTCGCCAAGCTCGTCGACGACATCCCCGCCACCGACGGCCTGCTGTTCGAACCCAAGTGGGACGGGTTTCGATCGATCGTCTTTCGCTCGCACGACGACGTCTACATTCAGAGCCGCGATCTGAAGCCGCTCGATCGCTACTTCCCCGAGCTGCATGCGGCGCTCGCTCGAACGGCTGCCGCCCGGATGCGTCATCGACGGCGAGATCGTGATCGCCACGGACGGCGGCCTCGACTTCGACGCGCTGCAGCTGCGCCTGCACCCGGCCGCATCGCGAGTGGCGAAGCTCGCGAAGGAAATGCCGTCTTCGTTCGTGGGATTCGATCTGCTCGCGGTCGATGGGGCGTCGATCATGGATCGCCCGCAAGGCGAGCGGCGAGCCGCGCTCGAAACAGGTGCTGGCAGACGGTCGCGCCGCCGGTCTACCTCACGCCGATGACGCGCGATCGCAAGGTCGCCGCCGAATGGCTGCAGCGCTTCGAGGGCGCGGGCCTTGACGGCGTGATCGCGAAGCCGGAAGACGGCACGTATCAACCCGGCAAGCGCGCGATGTTCAAGATCAAGCACGCCCGCACCGCCGATTGCGTGGTCTCGGGTTTCCGCTGGCACAAGAAGGCCCCCGACATCATCGGCTCGCTGCTGCTCGGATTGTTCGACGACCAAGGGCGGCTGCATCACGTCGGCGTGACGTCCTCCTTCACGATGGAGAAACGGAAGCAGCTCGTCGAGGAGCTCGCGCCGCTGCGAAAGGACGCGATGGCCTCTCATCCCTGGCGCGAGTGGGTCGAGGCCTGGCTCGCGACGACGCTCGGCAGGCAGGCTCGGTGCGACACAGCGGATGCCGGGCGGACAGAGCCGATGGAGCGCCGGCAAGGACCTGTCGTGGGAGCCGCTCCGCATCGAGCGCGTGTGCGAGGTGAAGTACGACCACATGCAGGGCGATCGCTTCCGGCATGCCGCGACGTTCCTGCGCTGGCGCGACGACAAGGCGCCGAAGGACTGCCGCTACGATCAGCTCGAGGTCACTCCGGCTTACGAGCTTGCCGCCGTTTTCGGTGCATCTCGCGATACGCCGCGATCTGCTCCGGAGTAGCGTCGGACCAGGGATTCGGAATCGGCGGGAGCTCGGGCGCCTGCGGCCGCAGCGCCTCGGGCACGTGCTGCAGGTTGATTCGAATGCGCCACCACGCCGACGATCGCCCGCGCATCGAGTCGGTCAGGATGTCGGCCGGCTGAAGGTGCTCGACGACCTTCGGATGCTCTTCCTTCCACTTTTCCAGCGACGCCAGCGCTTCGTCCTTCTTCGTCGAGTGCGCGATCACGATCAGCGGATGCTTCGAGACGCGCCTCCCTTTGCAGGGCCGCCTCGTTCGCGGAGCCTGCGGCGCCGGCCTGCCCACCGGAGCCTTGGCGGAGGTGGGGCCTTGGCGAAGGCGGGCCCGAGACGGCTGGACGCGGGTCGGCTCGCCCGGCATCTTCTTGTATTGCGGCGGCCAGGGCGCGTCGCCCTGCCCTTCCTTTTCCTGCTTCGCGGACAGTTCGAGGAGCTTCTCGAGCGAGCACGGATGACTGTCGATCTCGGCATGGCGATCGCCGTTCGACTTGAACCACGCCGGCATGGTCTTCATCGTGAAGTCGGCGGGATCGCACGCATCGATCTCGTCCCAGGTGAGCGGCGTCGAGACGCGCGCGTCGGGACGCGGGCGCACCGAGAACGCCGAGCACACGGTGCGATCCTTCGCGTTCTGGTTGTAGTCGATGAAGACGCCGTGACGCTCTTCCTTCCACCACTTGCTCGTCGCAATCGCCGGCGCGCGGCGCTCCACCTCGCGCGCCAGCGCCAGGGCGGCGCGGCGCACCTCGGTGAAGGTCCACCGCTGATGAATGCGGACGTTGACGTGAATGCCCCTCGATCCTGACGTCTTCGGCCAGCCGACGAGGTCCGAGGTCGTCGAGCGCGGCGCGAACCACCTTCGCGACGTCCTGCACCTGCCGCCACTCGACGCCCGGCACGGGATCGAGATCGACGCGCAGTTCGTCGGGATGATCGAGCTCCTCGGCGCGGACCGGATGCGGATGCAGCTCGATGCAGGCCAGGTTGGCCATCCATGCGAGCGCGGCCGCGTCGCGGGGCACGACCTCTTCAGCGGTGCGGCCCGACGGGAACTTCAGCGCGACGACTTCGATCCACTCCGGACGCGAATCCGGCGCGCGCTTCTGGTAGAAGAACTCCTGGCCGAGACCGTTCGGATATCGCACCAGCACGTTCGGCCGGCCGCCCGCGCCGCGCAACGCGCCCTCGGCAACCTCGAGGTAGTACGTCACGAGATCGAGCTTCGTGTGACCGGCCTCTGGGAACAGCACCTTGCTGGGATTTGTGATCGACACCTCACGCCCGGCAACGTTGAGGACCGTGGCTTCAGCCTTCTTCGCCATGTCTGTGCAATCTGTGCCTTCTGTGGCCCTGGTGTTCTACGCGATCGGCGGCCGCGGCTTCGCGCCATGCGGAGCGGCGCGGAGATACTGCGCGGGCCAGGTGATCTCCTGCCCGAGCTCACGCGCTGCTCGCAGCGGAAAATACGGGTCGCGCAGCAGTTCGCGCGCGATCAGGACCGCGTCGGCCTGGCCGGTCCCGACAATGTGCTCCGCCTGAGTCGCGGAGGTGATCATGCCGACAGCGCCGGTCAGGATCCCGGCGTCCCTGCGAATGCGCTCGGCAAACGGCGTCTGATAGCCGGCGCCGATCGGAATCTTCGCGGTCGCGACGTTGCCGCCCGACGAGCAGTCGATCAGATCGACGCCGAGCGTCTTCAGCTGCCGCGCGAGCTCGATCGACTGTTCGATGTCCCAGCCGCCGCTCGACCCAATCGGTCGACGAAATGCGCGTGAACAGCGGCGATGCTTCGGGCCAGACCGTGCGAATCGCCGCGGCGACTTCGCGAACGATCCGGGTCCGGTTCTCGAACGACCCGCCGTACTCGTCGCGTGCGCTGATTGCTCAGCGGCGACAGGAACTCGTGCAGCAGGTAGCCGTGCGCGGCGTGGATCTCGATCACGCGAAAGCCCGCGGCATGCGCGCGCGTCGCGGCGGCGGCAAACGCCGCCGTCGTCTCGGCGATGTCCTGCTTCGACATCTCTCGCGGTTGCGGATAGTTGTCGGCAAACGCGATCGCCGTCGGCGCCAGCACGTTGGTCCATCCGCCCTCGGCTTCACTCGACCGCGCCGTTTCCGCTCCACGGCCGATGCGTGCTCGCCTTGCGGCCGGCGTGCGCCAGCTGCATGCCGGCGACGCTGCCCTGCGCGTGCACGAAGCGGACGATGCGCGCGAGCATGTCGACGTGATCGTCCTTCCAGATGCCGAGATCTTCAGGACTGATCCGGCCCTCGGGCGTGACCGCGGTCGCCTCGGTGAACACCAGGCCGGCGCCGCCGACAGCGCGGCTGCCAAGGTGCACGAAGTGCCAGTCGTTCGCGAAGCCGTCCGCTGCTCGAGTACTCGCACATCGGCGAGACGAACACGCGATTGGAAAAGGTCACGCCGCGAACGGTCAGCGGCTCGAACAGGTGCGGCATCCCTCCTCTAGAATAGCTTTCGATAGTCCGCGTAGTGCACGGGAACCGCAACGACGAGGCTCTTCTTCTCGCCGACGGCGCGCCTGACCGCCGACGCCATCTCGTCCGGATTCGACGTGCGGAGCCCCTGCACGCCGCACGCCTCGGCCATCTTGACGTTGTCGATCGGACGGAAGTCCATGCGATACGGCTCGAGCTTGCGGTTCTCCTGGGCGAGCTTGATGAGCGAGTAGCTGTGGTCCTCGAGCACCACCGTGATGAACGGCGCGCCGACGCGCTCCGCGGTCTCGAGCTCCTGCGCATTCATCGAAAAGCCGCCGTCGCCGACCGCGGCGAGCACCGGCACATCGGGCCGCGCGAGCTTCGCGCCGATGGCGGCGCTCAACCCGTACGCCATCCCCGATAGTCCGTTCGACATCCAGAAGGTCTCCGGATGCCGGCTGGGCCAGTACTGCCCGAACAGATACTTGTGCGACCCGACGTCGGTCGTGACGATGGTTTCGCTTGGCATGGCCTCCGCGAGGCGCGGATGATGTCGCCCGGCCACATCGTGCCGGATGCGCCGGCGCTGCCCTTCAGCATGTCGCCGCGCTTCTGCTGAAATTCGGCGAACGGGCGATTCCATGTACGCGGCGGAGGCCCGGCCACCAGCTCCTCGAGCAGCGGCTCGTGATTGACGAGCGGCGTGTCGTTCGGTATCGACGCCGGTGGCATTGCGGCGCCTCGAGCACCCACTGGATCTCGAGCTCGGCATGCCAGGTCTTGTCGATCTCGACTGGATCGAGCCCGAAGCCAATCAGCAGATCGGCGCGGTTCAGCGCATCGACCAGCACGCCGTCGGCGGCCATGCCGCTGATCACGCCGACGAAATTCGGGCTGGTCTCGTCGAGGATGCCCTTCACCTTCGGTGTCACCGCAAACGGCAGCTGCCACTCGTCGAGCCAGCGGCGAAGCGACGGGGCGCGCTCGGGCTCGACGCCGAGGCCGACGAGCACCAGCGGGCGTTCGGCGATTGCGCATCGCGCGCGAAGATCGGCTGCTCGCGCTGCGGGGTTGGCCATCGGCCGCGTCGGCGGGCCCTCGTGATGCGCCGGACCACTCAGCAGCGGCTTCACGGCTTCGCGCGCGGACAGCGTCAGGTACGACACGCCGTACGGCCGATCGATACACGCGGCCAGCGCCTGTCCGACCACGTCGCCCGCGTTGGACTGCGTGATCTTCTCGACGACGCGGCACATCGGGCGGAACGTGTCGTGCAGCGGCAACAGTTGATGCGTATGCGAGGCGGGAAAGTCGTCGGGGATCTGCGCGGTGATGGCGAGCAGCGGCTCCTGATCGAGATAGGCGTTCGCGATCGGCAGCAGCAGGTTGGCCGCGCCCGGTCCAAGCGTGGCGATGACGACGCCGGGTTGCCGATTGAGCTTGCCGTAGACCGCGGCGGCGATGCCGGCGTTGGCCTCGTGCCGCATCAGCACGAAGTCGACACCGGCCTTGCGCAACTCGTCGATGAGGACGAGCACTTCACCGCCGGGTAATCCAAACACTTTCCTGATGCCGGCCTCGGCCAGCGCCTGCGCGACCGCTGCCGCTGTATTCATCGCGGCTAGTTTATGCCGCGGCCGAACTATTCCCAGAGAAGTTTCACGACGCCCGCCGCTTCGCGCACGAGCATGCCGTCCGGCAGCAGCACCGGCATCGACCACGTCGCGCTCTGGCTGATCTCGTAGCGGCGCTCCTCGGCAACACCGTCGGCGGTGCGCCGGGCGACGATCAGCACGCCGCCGTCGGTCAGGAACAGCAGGTGGTCGCCGTGCTGCAGGATCGACGCGTGGTTGCCGTCTCGCCCCGTGGTCGACCACTTCAGCGATCCATCGGAGGCGCGCACGGCGACGAACTGGCCGCGCCGCTTGTTCGACATGCCGTAGATGATGCCGTCGGCCAACACCGGCGCCACCGTATACATCGTCACATCGCCGTTCTTCCACAACTGTTTCGGCTGCCATGTGTCGCTCGACGCGCGCGATGGAATAGGCGTGTGTGCCCTGCCGCGGGCCCGGACACGATCAGCGCGTTGCCGGTCCAGAGCGGCGAGACGATGTTCTCGTGCCAGTCGTCCTGGAACGGAATCGACCAGAGCGATGCGCCGTTGGCGGCGTCGATGCCGACGATCGATCCGTTGGTCAGCGTGATGATCTGCCGCACACCGTCGATGGTGACGGCGAGCGGCGACGCGTAGCCGGGCCCAGGCCCTGTCCACGCCCATCGCTCCTTGCCCGTGGCCGGATCGAGGGCGAGCACGCGGCCGCCGTGCACGTCGCTGCCGACCTGGACGATCAGCGAACCGCCTTCGATCATCGGCGACATCGCCGTGCCGCAGAACAATTTCGACGTGTCGATCGACGACTGAATAGTCCTGCCGCCAGGCAATCGTGCCGTCGGCGACGTTCCACGCCGTGAGGATTCCGGTCACACCGAGAGTGAACAGCCGGCCGCCGGCGACGAGCGGCGTCGAGTTCGGCCCCTTGGCCATCGCGGTCGCGTACTGGTTCTTGGTAAAGGCGGCCGGGTACTTCTGCTGCCACTCGATCTTGCCGCTCGCCAGATCGATCGCGGTCACGATCTCTTCCGGATCGCGCCGGCTGTGCAGGAACGCGCGCCCGTTGGCGACGACGGGCGATGAATAGCCCTCGCCGATGTCCACCTGCCACGCGCGCTTCGTGGACTTCGGCCACTGCTTGGGAATGACCGCCGCGGGCACGATGCCATCGCGCGTCGGCCCGCGCCACTGGGTCCACTCTTGTGCGGCCGCTGAACTCACGCCGAGAACAACGAAAACCAGAACGAGCAAGTACTGCATGCTCGGATGCTAACGTACAGGCCACGGAGGCACGGAGGCTCGGAGAAGACTTAACCAAATGATTACAACCTTAACAAGATTGCTCCAGTCCGCGTCTGCTCGATCGTCTCTTTCTGCGCGCGAGAATCTGCTTGATCGTCTTGACGTAACTGCGCGTCTCGCGAAATGGCGGCACGCCGCCGTACCGCTCCACGTTGCCAGGGCCGGCGTTGTAGCTTGCCAGCGCGAGATCGAGGTTGCCATCGTGGTAATCGAGCAACCGCTTCAGGTAGCGGACGCCGCCCATGATGTTCTCGCGTGGATCGAACGCGTCGCTGACGCCCATTTCATCCGCGAGCTCCGGCATCAGCTGCATCAGTCCTTCGGCGCCCGCTGTCGACACGGCATACGGATGAAACGCGGACTCGGCCTGCATGACGGCGTGAATGAGATTCGCGTCGATGTCGTACAAGCTGCGGCCTCCGCGATGATCGTCGTCGTAGGCTTCGCTCGCTGGAACGGCGACATATTCCGCTGTCACCTCGATCGTCGGTTTGGCCTTGGGCGGCGGCGGCAACAGCGCGACGACCGGACGCGCCAACGGCGCTGACGACATGGCGGCGGCCAGCACGGCCGTGCGCATCCGTCGCCTGCCGCTGCGCCGGCGATCGCTCGCGCCGCGCTCGCGATCGGCGATCGGCGTGTCTGCGTTCCGGTCCGCCCAGAGCCCCGAGCTGTTCCACTGCGGAGGCATCTCCTTCTCCTGCGCGTACTGGTGCAACGGTGTACCGGCGCAGGCGAGGGGCCTTCGGCCGAACGTGCTGCGACGAAGGTGCCCGCTTACGGCCGAGGAAGCGACCGCGCAAAAAGAGAAAACCCGCTCTCGGACTGAGAGCCGGGGTGCCGAATTACCCCGGCACGTGCCTTGCTCTGTGAGCCCGCATGAGGGCGCTGTTGCCCTCACAGTGAGGGAACGATGGGCATTCTTGGATGGATCGTGTTCGGTCTCGTGGTTGGCGCGATTGCGAAGCTGTTGATGCCGGGTCGTGATCCGGGCGGCATCATCGTCACGATGGTGCTTGGCATCGTCGGCGCGCTGCTCGGCGGATTCGTCGGCCGCGCGCTCGGCATGTATGGCGCCAATGAAAGCGCCGGCTTCATCATGGCGCTCGTCGGCGCCGTGGTCGTGCTGTTGATCTATCGCATGTCGATTGGCGGACGGCACCGAACTGT
Source organism: uncultured cyanobacterium (assembly GCA_963833135.1). GTDB lineage: Bacteria > Acidobacteriota > Vicinamibacteria > Vicinamibacterales > UBA2999 > 12-FULL-67-14b. The sequence continues at coordinate 376,556 of CAWHWW010000001.1, forward strand.
CTAGAAGCCACCGGCGGGAACGTGATTCTTGCCGGGACCGTGACACTTGTCGGGAACAGGCTCGAGTCGGGATTCGTTCCCGTCAAGAGTCAATCTCCCGCTAAACATCACTTCCCGGCAAGTATCACTTTCCCGTCGGCATTCGCATCACGTCCCGGCAGTTCCTACTTCGCTGCGAAGCAGTAGTAAAAGCCTTCACCGCCGACCTTGCGAAGGTTCGTCGATGCCGCACCCTGGCGTCGCGTGTGCCGAATTCCACGACGTCGGATTCGCGCCGCCGCCCTACGCGATCGTGGTGGCCGACCTGCGCACCGCCGTCGCTGGCACGCTCGTCCAGTTGTTGCAGGTGCCGCAGCGGCCGTGCCGTCGAGATTGACTGCCGGTCAGGATGTCGTGCAGTTCGGCGTGTCGCCGCGGCCGTTGTTGACCTCGCCCTTTTCGTTGAGCGAGTTTTCCTTCGACAGCTTGTTGTTGTCGCTGTGCAGATCGGCGACGCTGGCCGCCACCTGGACGCCTTTCGCGTTGAACCACGGCCCGGTACCGATGCGGTCTTTCGCGTTCACGCCCGGCTTGCCGTCGGCGCCAGTGGTGCTGAGATAGGCGCGCCACACCCGAGTGCCCGCACCGGCGGCCTTCGCGAGCGCCGCGCAGTGCGCGTCTGCGCCCGCGATCCCGCCGAGATCCGCGCCCTTCCCGGGATTGGTGCTGGTGATGAAGAAGCTCAACGAGTTTCCCTGCGCATCAACCGATGACGCCGAGGGCGCCACGAACGCCAGAACAAATCCAAGAATCACTATTCGCTTCATTGTTTTCCCCTTTTTGCTGCACTGCCCCGAACTAACGTGCCGGCGGGACTGGTCCCACCGGTTTGAGCGCGGTTGGCTTCGCGCCCGATGCGCCCAGCGCGTCGTAGATCGCCGGGATCGCGGTGATCAACTCGTTGGTGTCGGCGACCACCTTGGTCAGGTCCTCGCGCAGCTCGACGCTCGCTGCGCAGCTGTTGCGCCGTGGGCAGCGAGGTCGATCCCATGATCTGGCCCTTCGTCTGCCCGAGCTGGCCGCGAACGTTGCCCTGCTGGCCACCGAAGCCGCCGCCACCACCGCCGCCCTGTTGCTGGTTGAGCCCGAGCCTGCGGCGCAAGTCCGCGAGCTTGGTGCCGGCATCGGCGACCTGGGTCTTCGCTGACGCCGGCGGATTCGCGGCCGACTTCAGCAGCGTCTCCGCCGCGGTCAGTTGCGTCGCGAGCGTCGTCACCGCCTCGGCCGCCGCATTCGCGGCGCGCTGCATCTCGTGCAGGCTGAGCGCCGTGTCGTGCCACGTCTTGCGCTCGGCATCGGTCATCGGCATGTCCTTGTCGCCGCTGACCCGCAGCGTCTTGGTGCCGATGTCCTTGCCATCGACCACCAGCGTGACGCGGTAGTCGCCGGGCATCACGTTCGGTCCGTTGTTGCCACCACCACCGCCGCCACCGCCACCGCCACCGCCGCCGCCACCGCCACCGGCCGGCTGACCCGGCGAGCGGCGCCAGCGGCTGATGACGGAGATCCCAGTAAATGCGGTTGATGCCCGCGCCACGCGCCTCCCGCAAATCGTTGCCGGTGATCTCGCGCACCTGCGTGCCCGCGGCGTCACGAATCCGCAGCGCCACGTTGGTCTGCGGCTTCGACAGGTAGTAGCTAATCGCCGCGCCGTAGGTCGGGTTCTTGCCGAAGAACGGCTTGTCGCTGCACGAAGCCGCGATCGTTCGCCGGATTGAACTGCATGCCGCCGCGCATGTCGAACAGGAACGCATCGGCCTTCATCGCTTCGGCCTGCTGCTGCAGCGGCGTGATGTCGTCGAGGATCCAGATGCTGCGGCCGTGCGTGGCGACGATCATGTCGTTGTCGCGCGGGTGGATGACGATCTCGTGGATCGGCACCGTCGGCAGGTTGGACTTGACGCGCATCCACTTGCCGCCGCGGTCCGGGCTCACGAACAGGCCGAACTCCGAGCCCGAGTACAGCACGCTCGGGTTCTTCGGATCCTCCGCCATCGACATCACGGCGTGGCCCTTGGGAATGCCCTCGCCGATCGAGCGGAAGTTGTTGCCGCCGTCGACACTGGCGTAGACGTAGGTGCCCATGTCGTCGGCACGATGATTGTCGAAGGTCGCGTAGACGACGTTGACGTCGTGCGCCGACGCCGACAGCCGCGACACATACGCGTTCTTCGGCACGCCCGGGAACCTGGTGGTGATGTCGGTCCAGGTCTTGCCGCCATCCTTCGTCATGTGGACCTTGCCGTCGTCGGTGCCGGCATAGAGCACGCCCGCCGTCTTCGGCGACTCGACCAGCTGCACGATGTTGCCGTACGACTGCACGCCGTCGTTCTTGGCGATGGTGATTTCCTTGGCGGTCGCGCCCATCAGCGACAGGCCTTCGCGATCGGTCGCCTCCGTCAGGTCGGGGCTGATCGCCGTCCACGACTGGCCGCGATCGGTCGACTTGAAGACCTTGTTGGCGCCGACGTAGATCGTCGCCGGGATCGTGCGGCGACATCAGGATCGGCGTGTTCCAGTTCCAGCGCAGCGGCGCTTCACCGCGCGCCGGCAGCGGACGGATCGACTTGCGCTCGTTGCTGACCTTGTCGATGCGCGAGATGTTGCCGTCCTGCGACTCGGCGTAGATGATGCGCGAGTTCTTCGGATCGATCTGCGCCTCGAAGCCGTCGCCGCCGTGGATCTGGAACCACTGGTCGTTGGCGATGCCGGTGCGGCTGCGCACCGCGGTCGGCCCGCACCACGTGTAGTTGTCCTGCAGGCCGCCGCACACGTTGTACGGCGTCTCCATGTCGTAGGTGATGTGGTAGAACTGCCCGAGGTCCATGTTGTAGATCGCTTCCCAGGTCGCGCCCTTGTCGTAGCTGATGCCGATGCCGCCGTCGGTGCCGTCGATGATGTGGTTCGAGTTCTTCGGGTTGATCCACATCGCGTGATGATCCGAATGCAGCGCGCCGTTCTCGATGAACGTCTTGCCGCCATCGTCTGAAATGTGAATCTGCACGCCGAGCACGTAGATGCGCCGGTCGTTGTTCGGATCGATGCGGATCTGGCTGAAATACATCGGCCGCGGATTGGTGTTCGACATCTTTCGCCACGACTGCCCGGCGTCATCCGATCGATAGGTGCCGCTTTCCTTCTCGTGCTCGATGCGCGCGTAGACGACGTTCGGGTTGGCGCGATAGACGTCCATGCCGATGCGGCCGAGCGGTCCGGTCGGCACGCCCTGGGTCAGCTTGGTCCAGGTGCGGCCGGCATCGCTCGACTTCCACATCGCGCTGCCCGGGCCGCCGCCGTTGAAGCCCCAGGTCGCGCGGCGCCGCTGATAGGTCGCCGCGTAGATCACCTTGTTGTTCGACGGATCCATCACCAGCTCGGTGGCGCCGGTGTCGTCGTCGACGAAGTGGATGCGCGCCCACGTCACGCCGCCGTCGGTCGTCTTGTAGACGCCGCGCTCGCCGCCCCGTCCCCACAGGCTGCCGAGCGCCGCCACGTAGACCACGTCGTGATCGATCGGATCGACGATGATGCGCGCGATGTGCTTCGACGTGCGCGAGGCCCATGTGCTTCCACGTCTTGCCGCCGTCGATCGACTTGTAGAGGCCGTTGCCCCACGAGCCGCTCTGGCGGTTGTTGTTCTCGCCGGTGCCGACCCACACCGTGTTGGCGTCGTTGGGATTGATCGCGATGTCGCCGATCGAGACGGTGTCCTCGAGATCGTCGAACAGCACTTCCCATGTCGTGCCGTTGTTGATCGTCTTCCACAGGCCGCCGGTGGCGGTGCCGACGTAGAAGACCGCGGGATTCGACTCGAGCACCGCGAGATCGTCGATGCGCCCGCCCATCGTCGCCGGGCCGATGTTCCTGAACTTCAATCCGGGAAACGGGTCAGGGGATGCCGCCGGCGCGGCTGCGGCCGCGGGCCGTTGCCCCTGATCGGCGTGCGCGCTGAGGCCGGACGAGACCAATGGCCGTGCACAGGGTCAGGGTGTAAAGGCGCAACTTCATCTGGGTTCCTCCAGGAACGAAACTGGCGGGAATGTAGCACACCGGAGCGGCGACCTACTTCGACTGTGCCAACAGATGGGATCGGACGATTTTTTCGATCTGATCCATCGCTTTTACCATCGCGACGCTGACCTGCTCGCGCTCGTCTGGCGTGAGCGCGGACAGCAGGCTGTGCGCCTCGGTGGTGCGGCTGCGAATGCCGATCGTCAGGTGGTACGAGCGCGAATCGTCCAGGAACCGTTCGCGGGCAATTTCCATCGCGACAGTTTACTGCGGCCGCAAGCGTCAGAGGGCCGCAGCGTGGCGCGGAGCGCCGCCAGAATTATTGCGGTGCAAAGGCGAGCAACACATTGCCGCCCGTTCCCCCGATCCCGAGGTAGTTGTAGCCCGCGTTCATGAACACCATGCCGCCGGCGACGACCGGGCCCGGCCCGTTGAACGAGCCGCCCTTGGCGGTGACGCCGTTCACGGTGGTGTACGGCTGATTGGCGTCGTAGGTCCAGATCACGCGCCCATCGGCCGTGTCGTAGGCGCGCATCAGGCCGGTGGTCGTGCCGGAGAACACCGCGCCGGGGATCAACGTGATCGCCGCCGACTGCGCCTGCACGCAGTTCTTCGGATCCTTGCAGTCGGCGCGCGGCGGCCGCGCTTCCCAGACCGGCTCGCCGGTATCGAGGCGCAGCGCGTGCAAGCCGCCCGCGGCTTCCTGGCCGAGCAGCAAATCGGACACCGGGAAATAGCCGACGGTCGCGTCCGCGGCCGACCCCCACTCCAGTCCGCCGAGCGCGCTGCCCTTGCCGACGCGGCGCTGCCACACGAGCGCGCCCTTGTTGTCGGGATCGAGCGCCCACACCACGCCGGACTTCTGCCCGATCACGATCATGCTCTTGCCGCCCGGCAGGTCGCGCAGGATCGCCGAATTGCCGAAGTCGAAGTCCGGGCCGTCGTCACCCACAGGACAGTTCTCGCGCTGCGGGTTGCAGCCGACGACGTAGACGTCCTTCGGCGTGACCTGGCTCGCCCAGTTGATCTTGCCGCTCTCGAGATCGACCGCGATGACCGCGTCGCTGTGTCGGCCCGCCCGGCCCCGAGTACTCGTTGCCGGTCGCGACATAGAGCTGGCGGCGCTTCAGATCGATCGTCGGCGCCGACCAGATCGCGATGCCCGACGGCTCGTAGAGCTGCGTGCCGAGCTTGTTCTTCCGCGTCGGCTTCGGCGGATCGACCATGAACGTCTGCCAGAGCTGCTTGCCGGTGGCCGCGTCGTAGGCCGCAACGCTGCCGCGGAACGTGCAGCACTCGTAGTTGTCGTTCGCGCCCGATCCTTCTTCGAACGACGACACCGGCACGTACAAGCGGCCGTTGGCCAGCGTCGGGCGCGCCGGTGACGCGCGCGAATGGATGCGTGTCGACGCGATGCGTCCAGATCAGCGCGCCGGTCTCGGCGTCGATCGCGAAGACGTTGGCCTTGAGATCGCCGAAGTACGCCGCGTGCCGCGTGCCGGTCGCGGTCTTGATCGTGCCAAGGCTGATCGCCGTGCGCACGCCGGCCTGTGGCCTCGAACGACCAGTAGACGCAGCCGGTCGCCGCATCGAGCGAGTAGACGAAGCCGTTGTCGGATCCGACGAACACGCGGCCGCCGGCGACGGCGGGCTGGCCGTAGGCTGACGATCCGTTCGGGAATCCAAATGCCCACTTCAACTGCAGGCCCGGGACCTGCGCGGCGCGCAGGCCCGCGTCCTCGGCGGTCTGCGTGCGCGAGTTCATCAGGTCGTTGCCCCAGCCCGACCAGCGCGGTCCCGTCGCCGGGATTGAACGCGGGCTTCGCCTGGCATTGATTCTTCATCGCCGATGCCTGCCCCGACACGGAGCTGCCGAGCGGACGCCCGGAGAGGAGCTCGGCGAGGGAGCGCTTCTGGCCGTCGGAAATCCCCGTCGCGTTCGCCACCATCGATCCCGTGGTCAGCGCCTCGAGGATGCGCTCGGGTGTCATCGCCGCCAGCGCGTTGCGATCCGGCGCGCGCCGCTCGGCGGCGTTGCCGCCATGGCACTGCGCGCAGCGCGACTCGAAGACCGGCATCATCTGCAGGACCTGAGCGAACCCGGAACTCGGAACGAGGAACAGAACCGCCGCAACGCCGAGGAGGATCGCACGCTTCATGCTTGTGTCACCTGGATGGCGTCCTCGTGGACATCCACGAGCACGCGGTCGCCGTCTTTGACGTTGCCGAAGAGTAGCAAATCCGAGAGCGGTTTCTTGATCGTTTTCTCGACCAGCCGCGCCATCGGCCGCGCGCCGAACGCGCGATCGAAGCCCTTGATCGGCCAGCCAGCGTGCGGGCCGCCGGCGTCAGCTCGATGGTGATCTTCCGGCCCGCCACCAGCTGGCGCAGCTCGTCGAGGTGCTTGTCGACGACGCGCTCGATCTCGCGGGCGCCGAGCGCGGTGAAGTGGACGATGGCGTCGAGGCGGTTGCGGAACTCGGGCGCGAAGACGCGCTCGAGGACGCCGGTGGCCTTGGTGGCCGGGGCGTTCTCGAAGAAGCCCATCTTGCGGCCGGACAGATCGCGCGCGCCGGCGTTGGTCGTCATGATCAGGATGACGTGACGGAAGTCGGCGTGCCGTCCGTGCGTGTCGGTGAGCGTCGCGTGATCCATGACCTGCAGCAGGATCGCGAACAGATCCGGATGCGCCTTCTCGATTTCATCGAGCAGCAGCACCGCGTGCGGCGACTTGCGGATCGCGTCGATCAGCAGTCCGCCCTCTTCGTAGCCGACGTAGCCCGGCGGCGCGCCGATCAGCCGCGACACCGCGTGCTTCTCCATGTACTCCGACATGTCGAAGCGCAGGAACTCGACCTTGAGCACGCGCGCCAGCTGCCGCGCGAGCTCCGTCTTGCCGACGCCGGTCGGGCCCGCGAACAGGAAGTTGCCCATCGGCTTGTCGGGCGCGCGCAGGCCCGAGCGCGACAGCTTGATCGCCGAGGCGACCTCCTCGATCGCCGCGTCCTGCCCGAAGATCACCGACTTCAGCTCGACGTCGAGATTCTTCAGCGCGACCTTGTCGTCGCTCGAGACGGCCTGCACCGGCACGCGCGCGATCTTGGCGACGATCCTCTCGACATCGGCGACGGTGACCTCGCTAAGGTCCCGAGTCCCTGGCTCCCTGCAGGCCCGGTCGCTGCAGCTTCTTCGCCGCGCCCGCCTCATCGATGACGTCGATCGCCTTGTCGGGCTGATGCAGATCCTTCAAGTGCCGCGTCGACAGCGTCACCGCGGCCTCGAGCGTCTCGTCCGGGTAGGTGACGCCGTGATGCGATTCGTACGCCTTCTTCAGGCCCTTGAGGATCTCGATCGTCTCCGCCTCGGTCGGCTCGAGCACTTCGATCTTCTGGAAGCGGCGCGACAGCGCGCGGTCCTTGTCGAACGACTGCTTCACGTCGGAGAACGTCGTCGATCCGATGCAGCGCAGCTTGCCCGACGCCAGCGCCGGCTTCAGCAGGTTGCCGGCATCCATCGTCCCGCCCGATGCCGAACCGGCGCCGACGAGCGTGTGGATCTCGTCGATGAAGAGGATCGCGTGTTCCTGCTTGTCGAGCGCGTCGAGGACCTGCTTGACGCGCTCTTCGAAGTCGCCGCGATAGCGCGTGCCGGCGACGAGCGCGCCCATGTCGAGCGCGTAGACCTTCGCCTGCTTGAGCGCATCGGGCACGTCGCCCGTGTGAATGCGCAGCGCGAGGCCCTCGGCGAGGGCGGTCTTGCCGACGCCGGGCTCGCCGACCAGCAGCGGATTGTTCTTGCGGCGCCGGCACAGGACCTGGACCATGCGCTCGATCTCGAGCTGGCGGCCAATCAGCGGATCGATGCCGCCGCTCGCGGCCCGCGCGATCAGATCGTCGGCAAAGGACTCGAGCGGATCGGCGGCGGCGCCGACACCCGCGTCGCCGCCATCCGGCGCACGACCCGGCGCCGCCTGCTCCGGCGCGCCGTGCGCGATCGCGCGCAGCAGCGTCAGGCGATCGACCCCCTGCTTGCGCAGGAAGTACGCGGCGTGACTCTCCTCTTCCTGAAGCAGGAACACGAGCAACGCGCCGCTCTCGACCTGCTGCGCGCTCGACGAGGCGGCGTGCACCACCGCGCGCTCGACGACGCGATCGAAACCGAGCGTCGATTCCGGCTTGACGGATTTCTTGCCGGGCACCGGCGTAAACGCGCGATCGAGCACTTCTTCAAGATCGCGTCTTGAGCGTCGTCAGGTTGACGCGGCAGCGCGTCAGGATCTCGCGCGCCTGCGGATCCTCGACGAGCGCGTGCAGCATGTGCTCGAGGCTGACCAGGTCGTGGCGCCGATCCGACGCGACGCGGAACGCGCGACGGATGCTTTCGAGCGTATCGGGTGCGAACGGAACAGGGGTGCGGCTCATTCGCGTGGTTCTCCGGCATCGGGCTCGATGGTGACGAGCAACGGATATTCGTGCTGTTCGGCCAGCTGCTGGGTGGCCTTGACCTTGGTTTCGGCGACGTCGCGCGTGAACAAGCCCGGCGACGCCGACGCCGGCCTGGTGGACGTGCATCATGATCGCAAACGCGTCCGCGTGCGGGAGATGGAAGATCGACTCGAGCACCCAGACGACGAATTCCTGCGTCGTGTAGTCGTCGTTGTGCAGCAGCACCTTCCACAGGCGCGGGTGGTCGACACGCTCTTCCACCTGGGGATCGGACTGGATCCTGTCGCGGACCTTGGGATCGGCCACGAAGCGATCATAACCTTGAGCGTGACAGGGCCGAAGGCATCAGCCTTCGGCCGTGCGATCGAAGGGTTCGCGGGGCATGCGCGAGCGATCCGGCCAGGTCGGGGTCGATGTCCCATTTCGGACCGGCGAGTTTCGTCAGGCGCTCGACCTCGGCCACAAACGCCCGCCGCGACATGTGCTCGGCGCCGAGGGACAACAGGTGATCGGTTTCGAGCTGGCAGTCGATCAGCGGGCAGTCCCATCGCTCGAGCTGTGCGGCGAGCCTCGCCATCGCGATCTTCGACGCGTCGGTGCGGCGGGTAAACATCGATTCGCCGAAGAACATCCGGCCAATGCTGACGCCGTAGACGCCGCCGGACAGTTCGCCGTCCATCCAGACCTCGATCGAATGCGCAATCCCCGCGTGATGCAAGGCCGTGTAGGCGCGGCGCATCGGCATGCTCAGCCACGTGCCGCGGTCGCCGGAGCGCGGCGCGGCGCAGCCATCGAGCACGCGCGCAAAGGCGCGGTCGATGGTGACGAGGAACGACCCCTTTCGCAGTTTCTTGCGCGAGCGAGTGCGAGACGTGCAGCCGCGACGGGCGCAACACCGTGCGGGGATCCGGTGACCACCACAGAATCGGATCGCCTTCGTTGAACCACGGAAAAATGCCGCGGCGATAGGCATCGATCAGCCGCCGCGTCGTCAGCGATCCTCCCGCCGCCAGCAACCCATCCGGTTGATCGAGCGCCTGCTCCACCGGCGGAAAGGGATCGGCCGGACCAAGAAAGGGGACCATGCTAAGCTTGATAAACTTTAGACTATAAGAATCCCCTTACGGTGGGTGTAGCTCAGGGGTAGAGCTCCGGACTGTGGCTCCGGCTGTCGCGGGTTCGAATCCCGTCATCCACCCCACACTTTGAACTTCCAAGCCTTTATCGACGAACTCGAGAAGCGGCATCTTGCTGATTTGCGTTTTGGCGAGGTGACACGCGCGTTGCGGGCGTTGTCGTCGGCTTATGTCGAACGCCGCGAGTCGGCGCTCGCCGCTCACAAGGCGCTCGACGGCGCCGGCAAGCGCGCCGCGTTTGCCCTCTACTACGGTCCGCTCCACTTCCTTCTCGTCCGGCACATCGTCGGGGAAATCGCAGCATCGATTTCGCCCGGAACGGTCGTCGATCTCGGCTGCGGCACCGGCGTGGCGGGCGCCGCCATCGCCCTATCGGCGATGCCGCCGCCGCGAGTCCTCGGTTTCGACACGCATCCCTGGAGCCTCGATGAAGCGCGGTTCACCTACAAGGCGTTCGGACTTCAATCCGATGTGCACCGCACACATGCGGCAAAGGTAAGGTTTCCGAAAGACACCTCGATCGTCGTGGCGGCTTTCGTGGTGAATGAGCTCAATGAAAACGACAGAACAGAACTCTTGAAGAACCTGATCGGGAACCGGGAACGCGGGAACCAGGAACCGGCGAGTCTTGATCATCGAGCCCATCTCGCAACGTATCTCACCGTGGTGGAATGAGTGGGCCGCGGAGTTCGCGCGCATCGGCGGGCGCGCCGACACGTGGAAAGCGCGGATCGACGTGCCGCCGCTCGTGAAACGGCTGGCGAAGGCGTCGGGCTTGCGGCCGGAGATGCTGACGGCGCGAAGCCTGTTCGTTTAGGAGCGGAATTGGGCAGATGATAATGGGGCAGACCCCTTGCCATGGCCGAAACCGAACAGAGCCTTGTCGCCAAGCGCCTGAAGTACATCGAGCGACAGCGCCAGTTACACAAAGAGCGCGTCGACGTTGTCTTCGAAGGACGAGCGCCCGAAGGAACCGGGCCGGCCAACCGGCACGGCATGCCGAAGCTTCCGACCGGGCAGCGCCAGGTTCCCAACTGGCCGGTGCTCGATCTCGGCGACTCGCCCGTTGTTTCACTCGACAGCTGGCGCCTCGAAGTCGCGGGCCGCTGTGAAAACCCGTTCTCGGTGTCGTGGCAGGAGTTCCTCGAACTGCCGCAGGCCGAGGACGTCAGCGACTTTCACTGCGTAACGACCTGGAGCCGCATGGACAACAAGTGGAAGGGCGTGCGCTTTCGCACGATCGCCGAGCTCGCCGTTCCCGCTCCCGAAGTCACGCATGTGCTCTGCACTGGCTACGATCACATGCCCGGCACGCGCATCCCGTATACGACAAACCTGCCTCTCGCCCGCGCCGTCGAGGACGATGTGCTGCTCGTGCACACGTGGGAGGGCTTGCCGCTGCCGCAGGAACATGGCGGCCCGTGCCGCATGATCACGCCGAAACTGTATGCGTGGAAGGGCACGAAGTGGATTCGGAAGATCGAATTCCTCGCCGGCAACACGCCCGGGTTCTGGGAAGAACGCGGCTACTCCGACACCGCAGAACCCTGGTTCGACGACCGATACTCGTACTAAATGCCTTCTGAGCCTTCTGCGGCCCTGGTGTCTTGATGTTTTCGGCGAAGGATCTGCGGCCGATGTTGGCGACCGTGCCGTCGCAAACACCGAGCCTTACGAACAAGGCTTACGTCTACGAGCCGAAGGTCGACGGCATCCGCGCCATCGTCGAGGTCCTGCCCCGCCTTCGCGAAGACGCTTCGGCGGGCAAGCTCGGCAAACGGCCGGCTCCCGCCGTGCGATTCTGGTCGCGCAACGGCAACGAAAAGACCGCGCAGTTCCCGGACATCGTCGACGCCGTCGCGACGTGGTTGAAGAAGATCAAGTCGCCAATCGTTCTCGACGGCGAGATTGTGGCGCTCGATGAAGAGATGCGGCCGGCGAGTTTCCAACGGCTGCAACATCGAATTCACGTCAGCGTTCCCGGTTTCAAATCCACGAAGGAGCTCCTGCCGGCCGATCAGCAGCCGGCGGCGTTCATCGCATTCGATCTTCTTCGTGATGGCGACGACGACCTGCGCAATTTGCCGTTGACCGAACGGCGAAAGCGCCTGGAGTCCCTCTTCAAGACATACCAGGCGCCGGCGTCGGAGCTCGTTCGACTGACGGCGCAATCGATCGGCGACGGCACCGCGCTCCTGAAACAGGCGAACGCGGAGAACTGGGAGGGCCTGATGGTCAAGCTGGCCCGGTCGCCGTATCGCACCGCGAAGCGCAGTCCTGAGTGGATCAAGCACAAGCTGAACAAGCAGGACGAGTTTGTGGTGGTGGGGTGGACCGATCCGGGCGGCGCCCGCGAGCATTTCGGATCGCTGATCCTTGGCGCTCACGACCACGGCTCGCTCAGGTATGCCGGCGAGGTGGGGACGGGCTTCAAGGCCGCCGAGCTCGACCGCGTCATGCAGATGCTGCGCCGGCTGGAGACGCCGACGTGCCCGCTCACTCCGAAGCCGAAAATTCTCTCGGCGAAGGGGACGCCCCATTGGGTTCGGCCGCAGCTCGTCGCTCAAGTCAGGTACTCGGAGATCACCGACGACGGACGACTGCGCCATCCCGCGTATCTCGGGCTCAGAGACGACAAGGACGCGGCTGAAGTCACGGTTCCAAGGGGTTCCAAGGGTTCCAGTGGTTCCAAGGGCAACGTTCGGAAGGCGGTTCCAAGTACTCCGAGCGTCTCGAGCAGTGACATCGACGCCATCGTCGAACAACTCGACTTCCTCGAGAAGGCGCGCAAGAACGGCAGAATCAGCCTTCCCGACGGGGACACGCTGGAGGTCACCAACCTTCAGAAAGTTTTCTGGCCGAAGATCAAGAAGACCAAGGGCGACCTGATCCGGTTCTACGCGAAAATCTCTCCGTACATTCTCCCGGTCATCGACAACCGCCCGCTCGTGATGAAGCGGCTGCCAAACGGCGTCGAGGGGCCGTCCTTTTATCAGCATCGCGCGCCGGAGCCGGTGCCGCCAGGCGTCAGGATCGAGACGCTGCCGAATGACGATGTGCCGGCACGCCTCGTCGGCGGCTCGCTGAAGACGCTGCTCTACATGGCGCAGCTGGCGTCGATCTCGATGGACCCGTGGTTTTCGACGATGGACGACCTGGACTCCGCGGACCAGGTCGCGATCGATCTCGATCCGCAACCGGGCGCGACGTTCTCGCAGATCCTCGATTGCGCGGAGTGGGTCGAGGAGGAGCTCGATCGGGTGAAGATCGACGGCTTCCCGAAAACGTCCGGTTCAGAAGGCCTGCACGTCTACATCCCGCTGCCGACCGGTACGCCCTACGAGGCCGGCATGCTGTTCTGCCAGATCATCGCGACGATGGTCGCGGCGAAACATCCAAAAGTCGCGACCGTCGAGCGGATGGTGCGCCGGCGCAAGGACGGAACCGTCTACGTCGATTACCTGCAGAACATTCAAGGCAAGACGCTCGCCTGCGCCTACAGCGCCCGCGGCAGCGCCTTCGCGGGAGTGTCGACACCGCTCACCTGGAAGGAAGTGCGCCAGCGGCCGGAGCCGCAGGATTTCACGATCGACACGATCCACCCGCGCGTGAAGAAGAGTCGGCGACCTGTGGAAGAAGATGCGAACGCACCAAGGCGCGAATCTTCTTGCCGCGATCGACAAGCTCCGCAAATGAGCATCACCGCGATCGTTCTCTGCGGCGGGCGCTCGACGCGGATGAGGCAGGATAAGAGCTCGCTCCCCTTCGGCGGCGAATCGATGCTCGAGCGAATCACGAGAATCCTGAACGGGATCAGTGACGATGTCATCGTCGTCGGGCGGCGCGATCAGCGCACGACGACCGTTCATGACGCGATCGAGGACCAGGGACCACTCGCCGGCATCGCCGCCGGCCTCGCGGCAAGCATGTCCGATGTGAACATCGTTGTCGCCTGCGACATGCCGCTCGTCAACCCATCGGTGCTGCGGAGGATGGTGACCCTCGTCGACGACAACGACGCATGCGTCGCGATCGTCGACGGCCACGCGAGCGCGCTCTGCGGCGTGTATCGATCGCGGGTCGCGAAGGATGCGCAGGCGCTGCTCGATTCAGGCGAACGGCGCGTGATGCGCCTGCTCGATCGGATCAACACGAAACGAGTCGACGCGGCGGTGTTTCGCGACCTCGACCCGGATCTCGAAACGTTCATCAGCGTCGATACGCCGGAGAAATACGCCGCCGCTGTAGCCCGGCTAAGCCCGTAGGCCCGTAGCCCGTAGGCCGTAGCCCGCAAGCCCGTAGCCCGCAAGCCCGTAGCCCGCAAGCCCGCAAGCCCCTAAAGAGCGCGAACGAGCGCGACGTAGTCGGGACGATCGGCGGGGCTTCGGTGGCGGTACTCGGCCAGGACGCGATCGTCTTGCACGACAAAGACACCGGGCAGCTGTCGCATCATCGCGGGCGTCTGCACACCGAAGCCATGCGAGAGCGCGCAGACGGCTCCGCGGCTCCAGACCCTGGGATCGACGAGTGCGGCCGCGCTGGTTCGGCCCAGTCCGAACGCTTTGTAATGCGCGCGATCAGGATCGCTTACGGTCATCACGTCATCGAGACCGTACCTGGTAAACCAGGGCGCTGCTTCGATCAATGACGCGCCGTGCACGAACGCGATATGGGCGCCGGCGGCATGGATGGCATCCTTGACGGCCGCGACATCGGCCATCGCCTCGCGGCAGAACGTGCAGCCAAAGGATCGCAGCAGAACGACGAGCGTCGGACGGCCGGCCAGACCGCGCAACGGCGAATCGGCCGGCAGCTCGATCGCCTGTCCTGAGCGAGTCGTCACGCGACGCTCCCGAACGTGATGACGAGTCGAAGGATCACGCCGTAACCGCGGAGGCCGCCCACAGTTCGAGCTTGCGGCCGTCTTCGTTGAAGCGGCGGATACCGTCGGAGAGCTTCTCGACCGCCATCGGATCCTGGTTGTGCATCCAGCGATACGCCTTTTCGTCGAGCGTGATTTTTTCTTCCGCCGACGACTTCGCGTTCTCGATCGTCAGCGTCGGCGTGATCTCCCCTGACGCTTTGTGCAGTGCGTCAAGAAGATCGGGACTGATCGTCAGCAGATCGCAGCCGGCAAGATCGACGATCTGCTCCACTCGGCGGAAGCTCGCGCCCATCACCTGCGTCTTGTAGCCGTACTTCTTGTAGTAGTTATAGATGCGCGTCACCGACAGCACGCCCGGATCGTCCGCCGCCGGAATGTCGCCGCCACGCTCCCTCTTGTAATAGTCGTAGATGCGGCCGACGAACGGTGAGATCAGGGTCACGCCGGCTTCGGCGCACGCCACCGCCTGCGCGAAGCTGAACAACAGCGTCAGGTTGCAGTGGATGCCTTCCTTTTCGAGGTCGGCGGCGGCGCGAATCCCCTCCCACGTGCTGCCCACCTTGATCAGGATTCGGTCGCGCGAAATGCCCGCCTTCTCGTAGAGGCCGATAAGCTCGCGTGCTTTGGCGATCGTCGCATCGCGATCGAAACTCAGACGCGCGTCGACCTCGGTCGACACGCGGCCGGGCACGATCGTCAGGATCTCCCTGCCGAAATTGACGGCCAGGCGATCCATGAACAATTCGGTTCGCTTCGACTCCTTCTCGCCGGCTGGCCCTCCGAAGCCCTGGCGAAGGAGGGCGCGATCGGCGTCGGCGAGCGCCGCTTCGACGAGCGGACGATACTGCGCCTGTTGCGCGGCTTTCAGCAGCAGCGACGGATTGGTGGTCGCGTCCTGCGGCTTGAACTGCCGCATCGATTCGATGTCGCCGGTGTCGGCCACGACGGTGGTGAATTTCTTCAAAGAATCCAACAGGGACATGCCTAAAGAATAGCGAATATCGAATGACAAATAACGAAGGGACTTCCTTTGTTATTCGTTATTCTTTATTCGTAATTTCATGAGAGTCCTGGTCGTCGATGTCGGAGGAACCCACGTCAAGTTGATGCATACGGGCAGTCCCGACGCGCGCAAATTCGATTCTGGTGACGGGTTTACGCCGCAGCAAGTCGTCGCCGGCGTCAAGGCGAACACCGCCGACTGGAAATACGACGCGATCACCATCGGCATTCCCAGTCCCGTCCTCCGCGGCGCGGTCATGGACGAGCCGTGGAACCTCGGCAAGGGCTGGGTTGGATTCGACTGGGCCGCCGCTCTCGGCAAGCCCGTCCGCATCATGAACGACGCGGCGATGCAGGCGCTCGGCAGCGATGAAGGCGGCCGCATGCTCTTCATCGGGCTCGGATCCGGACTCGGCACCGCGCTCGTCGACGACGGGCGCGTCGTCGCGCTCGAGCTCGCCCATTTTCCGTACCGGGGGCAGACCCTCGAAGATCTGCTCGGCCAGCGCGGTCTCGTCGCGCTCGGCGAAGACACGTGGAAGAAAGTCGTGCTCGAAAGCGTCGAACTGTTGCGCGCGGCAATGGCCGCGGAGTACGTCGTGCTCGGCGGCGGCAACGTGCGGCTGTTCGACAGCCTGCCCGACGGCGTTCGGCGCGGCAGCAACGACAAGGCGTTTGAAGGCGGCTTTCGCGCGTGGGATCACCGCGAAGCCGCGGCCGGCGAGTCACCGCTCAAGGCGCTGTCGGTCCATGCGCCCCGGGAACACCTCCGCGATCTCTTCGCGCGGGACCCGCTGCGCGCCGAGACGTTCTTCCTCGAAGTCGGCCCCCACCTCGCCATCGACTATTCGAAAAACCTCATCACGCAAGAGTCGATGCAGGCGCTCTTCGAACTCGCGCGCAAGACCGGCGTCGAGGCGTTGCGCGATCGGATGTTCGCCGGCGATCCGATTAACGTCACCGAGAGACGCCCGGTCCTGCACGTCGCCTTGCGCAATCGGTCCGACCGGCCAATGACCGTAAACGGCCGTGACGTGATGCCGGATGTGCGGGCGGCCCTCGATCACATGCGGTCCTTCTCCGAATCCGTCCGCACCGGCAGGTGGCTCGGCTATACCGGACTCCGCATCACCGACGTCGTCAACATCGGCATCGGCGGCTCGGATCTGGGTCCGGCGATGGTTGCCAGGGCGCTGACGCCGTACACGCACGACGGCCCGCGCACGCACTTCGTGTCGAATGTCGATGGCGCGCATCTCGCCGACACGCTGCGATCGCTCCACCCGGCAACGACGCTCTTCACGGTCGCGTCGAAGACCTTCACGACAGAGGAAACGATGGCCAACGCGCGCTCGGCGCGCGAATGGTTCCTCGCCCGCGCCGCGGACGAAGCGGCGGTCGCGAAGCACTTCGTCGCCATCTCGACCAACGAAGCCGAAGCGAAGAAGTTCGGCATCGCGCCGGAGAACATGTTCGAGTTCTGGGACTGGGTCGGCGGCCGGTACTCGCTGTGGTCGTCGATCGGATTGCCGATCTGTCTCGCCATCGGCTACGGTCACTTCGAGCAGCTCCTCGACGGCGCGTTCGAGATCGACGAACACTTCCGCACCGCGCCAATGGAGAGCAACGCGCCCATCATTCTCGGCCTGCTTGGCGTCTGGTATTCGAGCGTGCTCGGCGCCGACTCGCACGCGGTCCTGCCCTACGAGCAGCATCTCGATCGCCTGCCCGCCTACCTGCAGCAGCTCGAAATGGAGAGCAATGGCAAGCGCGTCGATCGGCGCGGGCGCGTCGTCGAGGTGCAGACATCGCCGATCGTGTGGGGCGAACCGGGCACGAACGGCCAGCACGCCTTCTTCCAGCTGTTGCACCAGGGCACGCGGCTGGTGTCGACCGACTTCCTCGTCGGCATCGAGTCGCACGACCAGCTCGGCGATCATCACCGGTTGCTGGTCGCGAACTGCATCGCGCAAACCGAGGCGCTGATGCGCGGGAAGACGGAGGAGGAAGCCCGTGAGGAGTTGAAGTCCCAGGGCTACTCCGGAACCGCGATCGACGAGCTCGCGCCCCACAAAGTCTTTCCTGGCAATCGCCCGTCGACGACGATCCTGTATCGCAAGCTGGGACCGCGCACGCTCGGCATGTTGCTGGCGCTCTACGAGCATCGCGTCTTCACGATGGGCGCGGTATGGCAGATCAACTCTTTCGATCAGTGGGGCGTGGAGCTCGGCAAACAACTGGCGAGGACGGTCGCAAAGGAGCTGGCTGCCGGCGTCGTCGCGGGCAACCATGACGCGTCGACGAACAATTTGATCCGCCTGGCTAGAGGCGAACGGTAGCGAGCATCACCGTAGTCGCCATCGCACACGACTAAAGTCGCCCAGGATCAGCTGGCTCAAGGCCAGCTGCAAGAGGCAGCGGTTTTCAGGCGGAATTTGGTGATCTTCGAGCTGTACGAACGGCGTAGATCCTGCATCACCCCAACCGCGATTGTGATGCCGCTGCCCCCCAGCCGCTTGAGCGCTGCTTTCGCCGACGCTATTGTCGGTGCCGAGCATCTCGACGAAGCCTACGCTTCGTTGCGATCCGTTGCCTGCAAGCACTTGCGTGCTGAATCAGTGGTATTCGTTCGGAAGACTGACCGGTGGGTGCGCCTCGCCGGGTGCGTGACTCCCGAGCGTGAAGGCAGATGGCGCGACTCCCTGCACCAGCTCACCGACGCATCGCCGAGCGTGGTCAGGATCGTTGATCCCGTCGCCGGTTCTGCGACCGCAATTGTGATCGCCGACGATGAGCGGATTGCGCTGGTCGTCGAAGGCGACTGGATTTCATCAGCGGAGTTGCTGGACGCGTGCGCCGGCATCGTCAGGGTCGGGCTTCGCGCCCTCCGGGAACGAGACGCCAATCGCCGCGCCAAGCAGCTGCTGCGCCGAATTTACCGTCTCACGAAGCGCGTGGGACCCGCGGGCGGCGACGCGCTCGTCAAGCGGATCGTCGACGAAGTCGCGCTGATGTTCTCGGCCGATCGCGTCTCGCTCGCGCTGTACGATCAAAAAGACGATTGCCTCACGATCGAGGCCGCGCGCGGCCTGTCATTGCCGGAAGTTCACGACATCAAGATTCGGCCGGGCGATTGGATCATCGGGCGGGCATTTGGCAGCGGAAAAGCCGTGATCGTGAATGATGCCCGTTCGCTGCCGGTGCCGCAGTCTCACCACGATCGCTACCGATCGCAGGCGTTTGCGGTCCTGCCCCTGACACATCGGGGCCAGGTCATCGGCGTGCTGTCTATTACCGACCGCCGCGACGGCTCGTCGTTCAGCGCGCCGGAGCAATTCGCGCTGAACGCGATCGCGTCCGTCATTGGCGCCGCATTGGCGGGCGCGCGGACCGACGCCGAAATCGCGCGCCTCGAGCACGCGGCGTCGGTGGATTCGCTCACAGGCCTGCTCAATCGGACCTACCTCGACAGCCGACTCGAGCAGGAAGTCGCGAGAAGCCAGCGCCAGGGAACCGGGTTTGCGGTGCTGATGGCGGACATCGATGACTTCAAGGTCATCAACGACACGCGCGGCCACCAGTCAGGCGATGCCATGCTCAAGGGCGTGGGCGACATCATGCGCTCCGCGGTGCGCGTCTTTGACGTCTGCGCGCGATGGGGCGGCGACGAGTTCGCCGTCTTGATGCCCAACGGCGACCACGCCAGCGCGATCGCCTGCGCGGAACGCATCCGGTTGCGGACTGCGCAGTATCTCGACGACCGCGAAGGCGGGGCGGTGGGCGTCACCATCAGTATCGGAGTCGCCGTCGGCGGCCAGGCCGACACCGCTGCAGACGTGATCGCTCGCGCGGACCGCGCGCTGTACGACGCGAAGACCCACGGCAAGGATACCGTCCGCGTATCCGATCGGCGTCCGCCAGCAGCCGGCGATATCATCGTCGGAACGAAATTGACAGCCGACCTAGCCCGCCCGCTCGAGAAGGCGACTCTCCGGCTGCCGTACGTGCTCGTCGCCGACCCAAGCCAGGTTCGTGCCGGCGTGTATCGTGCCGCCTCGATTCAATCTCGCCTCGGGCTGATCGTCGCGGGCAGTGGTGAACAGGCCACCCGGGTCATGGAGCAATTTGGACCTCCGGTGCTGCTGGCCGTGGACATGACGGCCGCGGAAATGAGGGGCGTCTCGCTCATCGAGGCCGCAGAGACGACCGAACAGCCGATGCTGGTCGTCGCGTTCTCCGCATCCCGCACGCTTCGGGAATATTCGGCAAGCAGGCACGAACGCCTTCGACTCGATGTGATCCGTCCTGACGCGCCCGCCGAAGCGGTCAGGGCGCGGATCGATCGTGCGCTTTGTGAGCGTCCCGACTTATCGGAAACCGAGGTTACGAGTACGAACCGGAGCGCGAATGCGCGCGAGCACGCGCCGCTCGCTGGCTCGGCCTCGCCTTCGGCGACAGGGGCGAGATCCAGGTAGCGCTGGGGGTCCGCCGCGCCGGATTAGCCGAGGCTCTTGCCCGCGGCCACAACCGCGTCAGTTGATAACGCGGTTCGTCAACAGCTTGCCGAATGCCGCGGCGTCAACGGGCCGGCTGAAATGGTACCCCTGCCCTTCGTCGCACCGCTCCGCGCGAAGAAACTCGAACTGCTGCTGGGTCTCCACACCTTCTGCCACGACGCGGCACCCAAGGCTCTTGCCCATCGCGATGACCGCGCGGACGAGCGGCGCATCCTGCGCGGACGGCGCGATGTCGGCCACGAACGATTGATCGATCTTGAGAACGTCGACCGGACAGCGCTGCAGATAGCTGAGACTGGATGGCCCGGTGCCGAAGTCATCGAGCTTGAGAATCAGGCCCTTTCCCCTCAGCACTTCGAGCAGCGGCGTCGCCGCCGCGACGTCGACCATCAGCGCGCTCTCGGTCAACTCGAGCTCGAGATAGCGCGATGACAATTGCGACTCCTGCAGGAAGCTGAGGATATCCTCGAGGAAGCCGGCCGCACGGAATTGCAACGCCGACACATTGACGGCGATTGGAATCGCCGGCAGCCCCGCGTCCTGCCAGGCCTTCGCCTGGCGGCAGGCTTCGCCGAGCGCCCAGCGGCCCATCGGAATGATCAGGCCGGAGGCCTCGGCAGTGGGGATGAATTGATCCGGTGAGACCAACCCGAGCTCCGGGTGGCGCCAGCGCATCAACGCCTCGGCACCGACGATGGTGCCGCTCTCGAGATCGATCGTCGGCTGGTAATACAACTCGAGTTCGTTCTTGTCGAGCGCGCTCCTCAGCTCGGATTCAACCGACGATCGCCTGAGCTGGGGCGTCTCCAGATCGGGTCGATAGAATCCGACCCGGTTACGGCCGGTGTTCTTGGCGTGATACATCGCCGTGTCGGCGTGCATGATCAGCGTCTGCGCGATCGTGGCCGTCTTCCGGATAGAGCGCGATGCCGACGCTCATGGTCAGCAGCAGCTCGTGCCCCACGACGAGGTGCGGCTCGGCGATCGACGCCACAATCTTCTCCGCGATGAGCCCGGCGTCCTCGGGTTGATCGACTTCCGAGAGGAGGATGAGAAACTCGTCGCCGCCGTGGCGGCTGACGGTATCCGACTCGCGGACGCACGTCACCAGGCGCTTCGAGACCGAGCGCAGGACCTGGTCGCCCACGCGCGTGACCGAGAGAATCGTTGATGTGCTTGAAACGATCGCAGTCCAGGAACAGGACCGCGACGCGGCGGCCGTGCCGGCGCGCCAGCGCGATGGTCCGGGCGAGGCGATCGTTCAGGAGCAGCCGGTTCGGCAGATCCGTCAGCGCGTCATGTTCGGCGAGGTGCAGCATTTCAAGCCGTCGCTCGCGTGACACGATGATGTCGCGGAAGACGATCACGGCACCCAGCGTGCGCCCGTGCCGATCGTGAATTGGCGCCGCCGAATGTTCGATCGCCGTCTCGTGACCGTCCCGGCCGACGAGGACGTAGTTCCCTTTGAGCCGTACCTTCTTCTGATGCTCCATCGCCAGCCGCGACGGGTCTTGCGCGGGATGCCCGGTCAAGCCATCGGTGACGTCGAAGACTTCCGCGAGGGGCCGCGCAAAGGCCTCGGCGCTGGTCCATCCCGTCAACGCTTCTGCCTCGGCGTTCAAGATAGGTGACGCTTCCCACCGTGTCCGTCGTCATCACCGCGTCGCCGATCGAGTTGAGCGTCACTTCCGCGCGCTCGCGCTCGACGAACTTCTGTTCATCGCTGGCGCGGCGTTCAAACATCATCGCGATCAACTGGACGACGCTACGCGTGTCGATCTGATCGATGACGATGAAGTCATTGGCGCCACGGTCGAGCGCCCGGCGCGCCAGCGCCTGGTCGGCGGCTGGAGCCAGAACCATGATCGCGATCTGCGGGGCGACCTTCCGCAGTTCATCCACCGCGGCCAGGCTGCGCGCCTCCGGCAGGGTCAAATCGAGCAGTACCGCGCTCATCCGTTCCCTGCGGAGCCGGGCAAGGCCTTCTGGCAGCGAGGTGACGTGCTCGACGCACAACATCTCGCCGGCTTCGTCGAGCACGTCCCGGAGCGTCCGCCGTCCAGAGGCAAGCGGCTCGATCAGGAGCAGCCGGGGCACTCCGTGACCATCGGCCTGTGCCGCGTCCCTGGATCGGGAAACCGGTTGAGACATGCGTGGATCGTGCGAGCAATTCCTTTGCCGCCTTGACACGCTGGCCTTTAGGTTACTGCCGTGCGCCGATCGCAGGCCAAATCGTCAGCGATATTCTTTGAACGGCAGTTGGCAGTCATGCTTCCGTAGGAAATTCAAGAAGCGTTTGTATTCGCGCGATTCCATGTTGAAGAGGCGGGCGACAATCTTGTAGTTGCCTCGAGCCTCTTCGAGCCCCTTGCGCACCAGGTCGCGCACGTTCTGCCGGGTGATCTCCCGTGCCATGTACATCGGGTAGACCGTGGTCCAGAACGATTCGTGGTTCTCGGTCAGTCGCGTATATAACTCGTCGGCGACCGTGCGGCGCCGCTCCTTGCGGGGACGGAACGCGACGTTATCCTGAGCCCGGACTTCGGAGGGCAGATCCGGCAATTCGATCACGTCGTGCTGAACCGCCACCACCATGCGCTCGATCAAGTTCTCGAGCTCGCGCACATTCCCCGGCCATGAGTACGCCACGAGCGCTTTCATGGCATCCGGCGAGACGGCCGCGATCGGTGACCGGTTGGCGGCCACGAACCGCTGCAGGAAGTGGGTGACCAATTCCGGGATGTCTTCGCGACGCTCGCGCAAGGGCGGGACATGGATCTGGATGACGTTCAGCCGGTAGTACAGGTCTTCGCGGAACGAGCCCTGCGCGATCATGTCGCGGAGATTCCGGTGCGTTGCGCCGATGATCCGGACATTGACGTGGCGGGCACCGCCGTCGGCGCCGACGCGCTGAATTTCGCCGGTCTCCAGGAACCTCAGCAACAGGCCCTGCATCCGCAAAGTCATCTCGCCAATTTCATCGAGGAAGACCGTGCCCATGTGGGCCGACTCGAGCTTGCCGGGCTTGTCGCGATACGCGCCCGTAAAGCTGCCCTTCACATGGCCAAAGAGCTCCGACTCCAGCAGCGTCTCGGGCAGGCCGGCGCAATTGACCGGCGCAAACATCATGGTTGCCCGCGGGCTGCCGTAATGAATGCTGCGCGATACAATTTCCTTGCCTACGCCGCTCTCGCCGGTGATGAGAACCTTCGCATCGCTCCGCGCGACGCGATCGATCTCTGCCTGCAGGGCATGAATCTGGCCGCTCTTGCCGATGAGCCGGAGATGTTGCTTGCTGCGCGCCCCCGTGCCTCCAGGAACTGCTGACAAACTGCTAAATTCTCGAGTCGTAGCTTCCACGGTTGTCCTCACTGATCCGCAAACCGCTCAATGACGCGCTGATCCTCGCGACTCAACGCCACGAATGCGGCGCCGATGTTGAATCGCTCCACGGGTCCCTCCCGACGGACATCAACCCGCTCGACCCTGACTTCGGCTGAAAACGGCGTGCCTCCAAAGTTGAAACGCAAGGTGCCGCGGGTCCCGGAATCCACGCGGTGTGCGGCTTCCAGAAGGACACCCGCCAAGGCTGATGTCGAGCAGTCGAACCGGCACCGGAAACGCCAGGACCGATAAAGCCGTGTCCGCGATCGGACATCGAGGAACTCGTCGTCTTTCAGTCAGGGGGGGTTCGCCATAGAGTCGCCTGCTGTGCAAAGAAGTCGCCAACATTTGGCAGCCACTTGTCTGCGCATTGCGACCAGATGTCTGCATCTGAGGAGACTTTAGACTCTGTTATATCAGAATCAAGTCCACTAGTCGCCAAAAACGCGAACTGTTTACACTTTTGCTACGCAGAGGTGGAAAATATTCTGCCGAAATTGTGACTTAAGTGCGCAGTCTCAAGCAGAAGCGGAACGGAAGGCAATAAGCCGATCGACGGCTTCAAGGAATGCTGTGGACGTCGACACAAACTCAATGCCCATCAAGAATCGGCTCTTGTCCGCATCGGAATGCCTGACGTGTCGAATCCGGGCGTCGGCGACCGCGGGCTGGCCGTCCCACATCAAGCAGACCGACTGCACTGACTCGATTGCTAAGGGCTGATTGGCCTCGATCAGAGCGCCGTGCGGCGTGAGGTCGTGAAGGTCTACGGCGCCGCTCGAATCGAACGTCCCCCAGAACGACCCGAATACTTCGAACCTGACGTTGCTCCGACGGTCGCCTGGCGCCATTATTACCCAATCGTTGCAAGGCGTTTACCATACCGGCCATTTCGCTGATATATGGGGAAATCGATGTTTGCCGGCAAGACAGAAGCCCAAAGTCGCCGCTGAGGGAGATATTTTTCCCGCCGCATCGCGACTGTAGGCGGAGCAACGCAATCCGCGATTGGACCTTAGACCTTCGAGTTTGTGTCAATCAGATTTGTGCGCCCAGCAGGACTTGAACCTGCAACCTTTGGCTCCGGAGGCCAACGCTCTATCCAATTGAGCTATGGGCGCGAGACCACCAATATAGCAGGGACCTCAGATTAGCTTCTTGATGAGCTGAATCTGACCGGCGTGATAGGCGGCGTGGCCGGTGATGCCGACGACGAGGTCGAAGCGCTCGGCTTCGCCAAGCGGCGAGATGCGAGCACCGCTCGCGATCTCTGAAACCGCCTGGCTCAGCCGTTGCTGCGCCGCGTCGAGCGTCGCCGCAATCTCCTTCCACGTCAGTCGCGATTCATCTTTGAGCTCGAACCAGTCCTCGCCTTCGAGCGGAAACGGCGCCGCCGCCTCGCCGGTCAGCTTCGCGGTGATCTGCCCCGCCCAGTAGGCGTGATGCAACGCGACCTCGGCGATGTTGTGCCGGCCCTTCGCGGGCCGCGTGAAGGCGGTCGCCTGTCGTCACGTCGCCGACCGCGGCGCGCAGATCGGAGCCGTACCAGGCGCCGGGGCCGTAGCCCTCGTCCAGGATGCGGTTGAGAGTCGCCGGCGGCACGCCCGTCGGCGTCGGTGTCTTCGTCACTGTAGCGCTCATCGTGTAACCCTCCAAATACGTTAATGCAGGTTACACGACGATAGTCCTGATGCGATGTAACCTAGTCAAATACTTTTTGGTGGTTACAGCGAGATTGCCGTACAATCAGGGCAATGGCCAAAAGGCTGGGCGCGCCAAAGCGCCAGGCGCGACGGCGGCCGCCCCTGCCGGCCGAGTCGGTCGATGCGGAGCGGGTGCTGGCGTTCGTCAATACGCTCAGCAGCCGGCCGACGTCCGCCCCTGTCGAGCGCCTCGATTCCTACGAGTCGTTGGTGGCGTGGGCGCGCGAGCAGCACCTGGTCTCGGCGGCCGCGGCGCGATCGGCCTGACCGCCGAGGCACGCACAGCACCCGCACCAGGCCGCGGCGTGCTGGCGCGCGCCAAGGATTTTCGCGAAGCGCTGAACGGCCTGGCCTCGGCGATCGATGCCGGTCGCCAGCCGGGCGCCGATGTGCTCGAAGACGATCGGCGAATGCCTCGCCGGCGCCTATGCGAACGGCCGCCTCGTCCCGCACGAAGGCGCACTGCAATGGGTGGCCAGCGCCGAGGACGATCTCGAGCGCGTGCTGTGGGAGATCGGCCGCGCCGCCGGCCGGCTGGTCGTCTCCCCTCGCCTCGCCCGGGTGCGCGCCTGTGCCGCGTCCGACTGCGGCTGGTGGTTCGTCGACGACACGAAGAACCGCAGCCGCCGCTGGTGTGACATGAAGCTGTGCGGAAACAGGGAAAAGCTGCGGCGGTTCCGCGCTCGCAACTAGAACAAAGGTTCCAGCATGTTCCAGGGGGTTCCAGTGGTTCCAAAGGCATCGTTCTGTTGGGTACCAATCGTTCTCTGTCGCACTCGGAACCGCAGTTAGAACGATGCCCTTGGAACGATCTGGAACGTCTGGAACAGTTGGAACCGCGCCCGACAGGTTCGTGGTGCGCCTGGAGACAACGAAGGGCGCGATCTGATCGAGTGCACGCGGGGGTGGGCGCCGTTCGGGGCGGATCGTTTCCATGAACTCGTGACGAGCGGCTATTACGATGACACCGCGATCTTCCGCATCCGGCCGAAGACGTGGGCGCAGTTCGGGATCAATGGCGATCCGAAAGTCTCGCAAGCGTGGCGGCCGCGCACGATCGCTGACGATCCGTTCCAGCCCGCGCATCCAAATGTTCGCGGCACGGTCTTCTTTGCGTGGGCCGTGCCCAACGGGCGGACGACGCAGGTCGTGATCAACCTGCGCGACAACCGCGAGGTGCACGACAAGGAGCCGTTCGTCCCCTTCGGTCGCGTGATCGAAGGTATGGACGTGGCCGATGCGCTCTTTGATGAATACGGCGAGGCCGCCGGCGGCGGCATCCGGGCCGGGAAGCAGGATCCGGTGTTCCAGGGCGGCAACGAGTACCTGCGAAAGAATTTCCCGAAGCTGGATTACATCAAGACGGCAAGGATCATGAACTGAAGGTTCCATGGGTTCCAACTGGTTCCAGGTGTTCCAGGGGCATCGTTCTCTCGGAGTTCCAGCAGTTCTCAAGAACCATGGAACCGCAGCAGAACGATGCCTTTGGAACCGTGGAACCCTTGGAACCTCCTGGAACCTATTCGGTGCCGCGCTCCGTCAGTCTCTGTTGCCGGAGCGCAGCAGCGCCCATGAGTCCCCCCATTCCCATCGACTCGACGGCGCTGCTCGGAATCAGCATCAGCGCGCCCTTCTCCTTGAGTCCTTCGTAAAGCATGTTCATCGCGCGCAGGTGCAGCGCGGTCGGGTTGTCGTGATACGACTTGGCCGCTTCAGCGAACGACGCCGCGATCTCGAGCTCGGCCTGTCCGAGGATGATGCGCGCCTGCTTTTCGCGCGCCGCCTGCGCCTCGCGCGACATCGCGTCCTGCAGCGCGCCCGGGAATCACGATGTCGCGCATTTCGACCGACGACACCGTCACGCCCCAGGGCTTCGATCGCTCGTCGATCAGCTTCTGCAGGTCCTCCTCGATCTGCTCGCGCCCGCGCAGCAGATCCGCCAGCGTGGTGCGGCCGATGATGTCGCGCAGCGCCGTCTGCGCCGCCCACGCCACGGCGCGCGCCGTAGTCCTGCACCTCGAGCGCCGCCTTCTCGGCGTCGTGGACCATCCAGAACAGCACCGCATCGACATTGACCGGCACCGTGTCGGCGGTCAGCGTCTGCTCCGCCGCAAAACCGGTCGCGATGGTCCGCTGATCGATCACCGACGACACGCGATCGACGAACGGCACGATCCAGAACAGCCCCGGGCCGCGCAGGCCGACGTAGCGGCCGAAGCGCAGCACGATCGCGCGCTCCCATTGCTGCGCGATCTTCGGCGACGGCGCCAGCAGCAGCCCGATCACCGTGGTGACGATGACCGGGATCGGGTTGCTCAGTCAGCGCAGCTCGCCGCGCCGCCGATCGCGACGGCGCCCGAGCAGAATCGCCACGGCGACCACGTTCAGCCCGGCGCGTTGCTGCCCGACGCGGGTTCTTGCGTTCGACGAACCGATGCCATGACGGCCATTACCTGCCTCCCTCGATGAGAGCTCATGTTCAGCGACGAGATTCGTCGACGACTGAATCCGTGCGGTCCCGGCCTCGGCGCAGGACGCGGGTCACGAACGCGCGCAGACGCTTCTCATGCTCTTTGGGCGGCCGCGCCTTCTCGGCGGTCGCGGTGACGAACGAACCGACGCCGCGCCGCGTCTCGATCGCGCCGGCGCGCTCGAGATCGGCGTAGACGCGGGCCACGGTATTGGCGTTGATCTGCAGCTCGACGGCGAGTTGCCGCACGGTCGGCAGCTGATCGCCGGGCCGCAGCCGGCTGGTCGCCATCGCCGCCCGCAGCCCGCGTTCGAGCTGCGCGTAGATGGGCGTCTTGTCCCGCGCATCAATGGAGACCAGCGCCATTAATCCACTTGTACTAGTACATTAATACAATGTCAAGTCGCCGGCACCCTACGCACCCGTACGCACTGGTACGCACGAGCTCTTCGACCAGCTCGGTAGATGCCTTCGAGGTGGTCGCGGCGCTCGCGCGACACGTCCGCACGCGAGGTCGTCACGACGACGAGATCGAGTCCGGGATGATGAAGATGAACTGTCCGCCGTAGCCCCACGCGTAGTAACGATCGTGGCCGGCGAACTCGCGAATCCAGAAGCCGTAGCCGTACTCGCGATCGCTGCCCCACCGCGATCGGCCGACGCCATCATCCGCCTTGTCGATCCACGCCTTCGGAATCAGCTGCCGATCGCCGACGCGGCCGTCGTTCAGGTAGAGCTCGCCGAAACGCGATCATCTGCCGCGGCGTCATCAGCATCTCGTTGCCGCCGAAGTAGATGCCCTGCGGATCCTGCGGCCACTTCGCGAGCGTGAAACCGAGCGGCTTGGCCAGCTCCTCCTGCGCGAATTGCCACGTGCTCTTCTTCGTCGCCTTGGTCAGAATCGCCGACAGCAGGTGCGAGCGTGCCCGGTGCTGTATTCGACGCGCGTGCCCGGCTCGTCGATCGAGCGGCTGCGCCGCAGCACGAAGCGCACCCAGTTCGGGCTCTGCACCCACGCGCCGTAGTTGCGGCCGCTCGTCGACTCCAGCCCCGATCGCATCGTCAGCAGATCCTCGATGGTGATCTCGCGCTTCTTCGGTTCCGGATCGCTCGGCGAGCTCCGGGAAAGTAGTCGACGATCGTCTGATCGACGCTCTTGATCAGGCCGCGTGACACCGCGATGCCGACCAGCGCGGAGATCACGCTCTTCGACGCCGACTTGATGTTCGCCGGCTGCGTCGCGCGCGCGCCGTCGAAGTAGCGCTCGAGGACAATCGGCGCCTTGTGGCTGACGAGCAGGCTGCGCAGCCGCGGCAGCTGCGACGCCGCCTTCGCGGCCGCTTCGAGCGCAGCGGCGCTGACGTTGCGCCGACCGTGGCCTGAGCGACAGGTGAGTGACGCACAGACGCCATCGGCACGACGCGCCGAATCATGGGCTACAATGTCCGCCTGGAATTCGCTGGCCGTGGTGATCTATGAAAAAATCTGCTTCTGCGCTTTCTGTGGCCCTGGTCATTCTGTCTGTGTCCTCTGCGGCGGCGCAGGTCACGACCGCCGATTATCAGCGCGCGCAATCGCTGCGCCAGCAATACGAGTCGGCGGCCGATCTTCGTCCCGGAGCCGGCGACCTGGATCGGCGACCACCCACCGCTTCTATTACCGCCGCTCGCTCGCCAACGGCTTCGAGTTCGTCATCGTCGACGCCGACACGCAGCAGAAGCAGCCGTCGTTCGATCACACCCGCCTGGCCGACGCCCTGTCGCGCGCGTCCGGCCGCGCCTACTCGGCCACCCGGCTGCCCTTCCAGAACTTCACCTTCAACGACGCGCTGAGCGCCATCGAGATGACCATCGACGGCGCGCGCTGGACGTGCACGCTCGCCGATTACGCCTGCCGCACGCCGGACGTGCCGCCGCCCGGCGAGATCCGCCGCGGCATCAGCGGCCCGGTGCGCGGCGACATCTCCGCCGCGTCGCCGCGGCCGCGCATGTCGCCGGACGGCAAGTGGATGGCGTTCATCGACAACTACAACGTCGCGATTCGTCCGTTCGGCGGCGACAAGCGCATGGCGCTCAGCACCGACGGCTCCGAGGGCAACTATTACGACGGCGCCTCGATCGCCTGGTCGCCGGATTCGTCGAAGCTCGTCGCCTATCGCATTCGCCCGGCTATCGCCGCCTCGTGCACTACGTGGCGTCGTCTCCGGAGGATCAGCTGCAGCCGCGAGCACTGGGCGATGCAGTACGCCAAGCCCGGCGACCTGCTCGATCTCGAGCAGCCGGTGCTGTTCGACGTGCGCAGCCAGAAGCAGATCATCGATCGACTCGCGGCTGTTCCCGAATCCCTACGACATGTCCGACCTGGTGTGGCGCAAGGACAGCCGCGCCTTCAGCTTCGAATACAACCAGCGCGGCCACCAGGTGTACCGGGTCATCGAAGTCGACGCGCAGACCGGCGCCGCGCGCGCCGTGATCTCCGAAGAGCCGAAGACATTTTTCTATTACAACCGCTCGCGCCGCGACGCTGCAGGCCGGCAAGCGCTATCGCTACGACCTCGCCGACGGCAAGGAAGTGGTCTGGATGTCGGAGCGCGACGGCTGGAACCATCTCTATCTGATTGACGGCGCCACCGGCGCGGTCAAGAACCAGATCACCAAGGGCGCGTGGCCGGTCCGCCACGTGCATCAAGGTCGACGAAGAGAAGCGTCAGCTGTGGTTCAGCGCCGGCGGCATGAACGCCGGCAAGGATCCGTACTTCCAGCATTACTACCGCATCAATCTCGATGGCACCGGCCTGACGCCGCTGACGACGGTGCGACGCCAATCACACCGTCGAGTTCTCGTCGGACATGCAGTTCATGCGTCGATCACTATTCGCGCGTCGATCTGCGCGAGCGTGCTCGAGCTCGCGACGCGTCTGGACGGCGACGGCTTAAGCCGTCGCCCTCCGATCGAGATCGAAAGGGCGACATCACCGCGCTGGTGAAGGCCGGCTGGAAGGCGCCTGAGGTGTTCGTCGCGAAGGGCCGCGACGGCACGACCGACATCTGGGGACTGGTGTGGAAGCCGACGCGATTCGATCCGTCGAAGAAGTATCCGGTGATCGAATACATCTACGCCGGCCCGCACGGCACGCACACGCCGAAGTCGTTCGCGGCCGCGAGCGGCATGCAGGCCCAGGCCGAGCTCGGCTTCATCGTCGTGCAGATGGACGGCATGGGCACGTCGAATCGCTCGAAGGCGTTTCACGACGTGGCGTGGCAGAACATCAAGGACGCCGGCTTTCCCGATCGCATCCTCTGGCACCAGGCGTTTGCCGCGAAGAACCCGTGGTACGACATCACGCGCGTCGGCATCTACGGCGGATCGGCGGGCGGACAGAACTCGATGGGCGCGCTGCTCTTCCATCCCGAGTTCTACAAGGTCGCGGTCTCCTATGCCGGCTGCCACGACAACCGCATGGACAAGATCTGGTGGAACGAGCAGTGGATGGGATGGCCGATCGGTCCGCAGTACTCCGCCTCGTCGAACGTCGACCACGCGCACCTGCTGCAGGGCAAGCTGCTGCTGATCGTCGGCGAGCTCGACACCAACGTCGATCCCTCGTCGACGCTGCAGGTCGTGAACGCGCTCTCAAGGCGAACAAGAATTTCGACCTGCTGATCTATCCCGGGCGAGGATCACAACGCCGGCCGCGGCGGCGAGTACGCCGAGTACGGCGAGCGCAAGCGATTCGACTTCTTCGTGCGGCACCTGCTGAATCAGAATCCGCCCGAGTGGAGCGCAGCGCCAGCAACGACCAGCAATCAACAATAGACGGACGTCAACCACGAAGGACACGAAGATCACGAAGACGGTTTTTTACAAATGCAGACACGCATGTAAAAACATTGTCTTCGTGTCCTTCGTGTCCTTCGTGGTTAACGGTTGTTCTGCGCCGGCCCTCCGAACCTCAGCCGATCGTCGCCGTCACGCGCCCCGTCGGGTCGTGGCAGGGGCGCGGCACCGCGACCGTCGGCGACATCCCGAGCGAGACCGGGCGGTTCCGCATCATCTGGCAGACCACGAACGAATCGCCGGCCGGCGCGGGCACATTCAAGCTGACGCTGCGGAGCGCGATCAGCGGCCGGACCATCGGCATCGTCGCCGATCACACGGGACTGGGCACCGGTACCGCCGAATACGACGAAGGCCCCAGGACCTACGATTTCCTCGTGGAATCCGCCAACGTCGACTGGTCGTTCCGCGTCGAGGAAACCTCCGGCGCGTACGCGAACGGCAGTCCGTCGTCCGTCCCCGGCAAAGCGATGAATTCTTGAGTAAACTTGGCAGGTGCACAACCCTGGTTTTTCCCGTCTAGTCTTCTTCCTCGTACTCGGCGCCGCCGTCGGCGGCGGTGCGGCCGCATGCAAGACCGCCGGCGGCGGCTCGTCGACCGGCACCCGCATCCTGCAGCCCGGCGCGCCCGGCCAGGACACCAGGACCATCAGCACCGCGCAGGCCACCGACCTCTCGAAGGTCCAGGCCACACGCCGCCGACGTCAAGTTCATGCAAGGCATGATCGGCCACCACGCGCAGGCGGTGGAGATGGTGGCGCTCATCGCCGATCGCACCGCCAATCCGGACATGAAGCGGCTCGGCCTGCGCATCCAGGTGTCGCAGGACGACGAGATGAACATGATGCGGAAGTGGCTGCAGGATCGCGGCGCGGCGATCCCCGGCCCGCACGCGCATCACGAGCCCGGCGGCTTCATGCCCGGCATGCTGACCGCGGAAGAAATGACGCAGCTCGCCGCCGCGAAGGGCGTCGAGTTCGATCGGCTCTTCCTGATGGGCATGATCAAGCACCACGGCGGCGCGATCACGATGGTCGAGGAGTTGTTCAAGACGCCCGGCGCCGGACAGGAGGGCGGCATTTTCGCGTTCGCGTCGGACGTCGATGCGGATCAGCGGATGGAAATCGATCGGATGGGCATGATGCTGAGGGAGATCATGAAATGAGATTGCGGAGTGCGGAGTGCGGAGTGCGGATTGTCAAGGCCGCTCGCGATTGCGGGATTTGCGGCGCTCGGGATCGCCACGGCAGTCGCGCAGCAGAAGCCCGCTGATCCGAACGATCCGCGCATCAACTTGAAGCCCGGCGTGCGCGATGCCGGCGTCGCGGCGCGCGGCATGGAGCTGGTCTCGACGCGGCCGCGTCCGGAAGGCTTCTTCGATCCGAAGAACCCGGCCGGCCTGGCGATGCCCGGCGAGCGTCCCGGCAACGCCACGCCGCCCGCACCGCCACCCGACCGCACCTCAGACCGGCGGCGGCCCCCCGGCATCCGGCGGCCCGCAGCCCTACGCGCCGAACGCGGCCGCGCCTCCGGGCGCCGGTGGGCTGGACTTCGCCAATTCCGATCTCGCCTTCAGCGGCACGCACATGGTCATGGGCAACTTCCACGGCTTCAACGCCTACGACATCGAGAGCGCGAAGAGCCCGCGGCTGCTCGCGTCGGTCGTCTGCCCCGGCGGACAGGGCGACGTCTCGATCTACGGCAACCTGCTGTTCATGTCGGTCGAACAGACGCGCGGCCGCGTCGACTGCGGCATGCAGGGCGTGCGCGAGACGGTGAGCAAGGAACGCTTCCGCGGCGTGCGCATCTTCGACATCAGCGACATCACGCAATCCGAAGCAGGTCGCGGCGGTGCAGACCTGCCGCGGCTCGCACACGCACACGCTGGTGCCGAAGGACAAGCAGACGCTGTATGTCTACGGCTCGGGCACCGGCGGCGTCCGCTCGGGCGAGGAGCTGGTCGACTGCTCCGGCGGCGATCCGAAGGAGAATCCGAACACGGCGCTCTTCAGCATCGACGTGATCGAAGTGCCGCTCGGCGCGCCCGAGAAGGCGCGCGTCGTCAATCGGCCGCGCATCTTCGCCGACGAGAAGACCGGCGCCATCGCCGGCCTGTGGCCCGGCGGCGATCACGGCCCCGGCACGCAGCGCACCAGCACCACCAACCAGTGCCACGACATCACCGTGTATCCGGAGGTCGGCCTCGCGGCCGGCGCGTGCTCGGGCAACGGCATCCTGATGGACATTTCGGATCCGGCCAACCCGAAGCGTCTCGACGCGCGTCGCCGACAAGAACTTCGCCTACTGGCACTCGGCGTCGTTCAACAACGACGGCACCAAGGTGATCTTCACGGACGAGTGGGGCGGCGGCACGCGGCCGCGCTGCCGCGCGAGCGATCTGCTCAACTGGGGCGCCAACGCCATCTTCGACATCGTCGACAAGAAGATGGTGTTCGGCGGCTACTACAAGATGCCGGCGCCGCAGACCGAGACGGAGAACTGCGTGGCGCACAACGGCTCGCTGATCCCGGTGCCCGGCCGCGACATCATGGTGCAGGGCTGGTATCAGGGCGGCGTCTCGGTGTTCGACTTCACCGACTCGAAGAACCCGGTCGAGATCGCCTTCTTCGATCGCGGTCCGCTCGATCCGAAGAACCTGATCATCGGCGGCTACTGGTCGGCCTACTGGTACAACGGCAGCATCTACGGCGCCGAGATCTCGCGCGGCATGGACATCTTCCGCCTGGTGCCGACGCAGTACCTGTCGCAGAACGAGATCGACGCGGCCATCCAGGTGCGCGCGACCGAGTTCAACGCGCAGAACCAGCCGCAAGATCACGTGGCCGGCGACCTCGATCGTGGCCAAGGCGTATCTCGATCAGCTCGGCCGCACCAACGCGCATCTCCGCCGAGCGCGCCAGGGCCGTTCGCGACAACCTCGCGAAGGTCGACGAGCTGCGCACCGGCAAGGAGCGCGATGCCGCCGCGCGGCTCGACGCGCTGACCGCCGTCGCCGCGCAGGTGGAAGCGGATGCGAAATCGAAGACGGGCCGCGATGCGATGCGGCTGAGTGCACTGGCTGACACGTTGAAGGGCCGCGCCGCGGCGCTGCGCTAAGAAGTACGATAGCACGTGAGGCAGACTGCAGTATCGTTCATGTCGAGGGACGACTATGAGACTGGCGAAGCCTGCGAGCGTCGCATCGTGGCGGCGATCGCTCGCGGTCGGCTACGCGCAGCAGCCCGCACCGCAGGCGCAGCCGCCCGCAGCGCACGCCAGCACCGCCGCAACAGCGGCCCGATCCGGTGCCGCCAGACGACCTGCCGCGGCCGTCGACGACCGATCCGCGCGCCAACCTGAAGCCCGGCGGCCCGGGCGCGAAGGCGGCCGAGGCCGCGTGGAACATGGAGCTGGTCTCGAACCTGCCGAAGCCCGAGGGCTTCTTCGACACGGACATGCCGCTCGGCACGCGTCCGCCACAGCAGCCCGAGCCGGCGCCGGGCGCGCCGCGGCCGCCGCCGAATCCGAATCAGCTCAGCTACACGAACTCGGACCTCGCGTTCAGCGGCAGTCACGTCGTGGTCGGCAACTACCACGGCTTCAACACCTACAACATCGAGCGCGCCAACAAGCCGCAGCTGATCGCGTCGGTGGTGTGTCCCGGCGGCCAGGGCGACGTGTCGATCTGGGGCAACCTGCTGTTCATGTCGGTCGAGCAGACGCGCGGCCGCCTCGACTGCGGCCTGCAGGGCGTGGTGCCGCCGGTCAGCAACGAGCGCTTCCGCGGCGTGCGCATCTTCGACATCACCGACCTGAAGAATCCGAAGCAGGTCGCGGCGGTGCAGACCTGCCGCGGCTCGCACACGCACACGCTGGTCCCCGACCCGAAGGACAAGAGCCACATCTTCCTGTACGCGTCCGGCACCGGCGGCGTGCGCTCGGGCGAGGAGCTGGTCGGCTGCTCCGGCAAGGATCCGAAGGACGATCCGAACACGTCGCTGTTCAGCATCGACGTGATCGAAGTGCCGATCGCGGCGCCGCAGAACGCGCGCATCGTCAACCAGCCGCGCCTCTTCGCGAGCGCAGAGCGGCAACCTCGCCGGCCTCTGGACGGGCGGCGATCATGGCCCCAACACGCAGCGCACGCAGCACCACCAATCAGTGCCACGACATCACGGTGTATTCGGAGATCGGCCTGGCCGCGGGCGCGTGCTCGGGCAACGGCATCCTGATGGACATCAGCGATCCGCGCAATCCGAAGCGCCTCGACTTCGTGTTCGACAAGGGCTTTGCCTACTGGCACTCGGCGACGTTCAACAACGACGGCACCAAGGTGCTGTTCACGGACGAATGGGGCGGCGGCGGCCGGCCGCGCTGCCGCGCGGTCGATCCGCTGACCTGGGGCGCCGACGCCATCTACGACATCGTCGACAAGAAGATGGTGTCACAAGGGCTACTACAAGATGCCGGCGGCGCAGACCGAGCAGGAG
This sequence comes from uncultured cyanobacterium, assembly GCA_963833135.1. Taxonomy (GTDB): domain Bacteria; phylum Acidobacteriota; class Vicinamibacteria; order Vicinamibacterales; family UBA2999; genus 12-FULL-67-14b. Next base: position 412,475 of record CAWHWW010000001.1, read on the forward strand.
AACTGCGTCGCGCACAACGGCTCGCTGATCCCGGTGCCCGGCCGCGACATCATGGTGCAGGCGTGGTACCAGGGCGGCCTGTCGGTGTTCGACTTCACCGATTCCGCGAACGCCGAAAGAGATCGCCTACTTCGACCGCGGCCCGATCAACGGCGAGGCGATGCTCGTCCGGCGGCTACTGGTCGACGTATTGGTACAACGGCAACCTCTACGGCGCCGAGATGGCGCGCGGCATCGACGTGTTCCGCCTGAAGCCGAGCGAGTTCCTGTCGCAGAACGAGATCGATGCGGCGATGCAGTTCCGCCTGCAGGAGTTCAACTCGCAGAACCAGCCGAAGGTGGCGTGGCCGCCGTCATCGGCGGTCGCCAAGGCGTACGTCGATCAGCTGAACCGCATCGAAGGGCATCTCGGCCGAGCGCGCCAAGACGGTCACCGACGCGCTGTCGAAGGCCGATCAGCTGCGCACCGGCAAGGAAGGCAGCGCCGCCGGCCACGCTGACGCGCTCGACGCCGTCGCCGGCGCAGGTCGAAGGCGACGCGAAGGCCGCGACCGGCCTGGATCAGAAGCGACTGAACGCGCTGGCGGACACGCTCCGCCGCCGGGCTGCCGCACTGCGGTAGTAGCCGGTAGCCGGTAGCCAGTAGCGAAGTTGCCAGAGAATTTTCTGGCTACTGGCTACCTGGCTACTGGCTACTGTATTCTCTGCCCGCATGCCTACACATCAGCCGCGCAAGCCCAATCAGAGCCGCCGCTCGTTCCTGCGAAAGGCGGTCGCTGGCGCAGGTGCGACAGCGGCGGCCGTGGTAACGCCTCGCCGTGCAGAAGCCGCTGTCCAACAAGGCAGCCAGAACGCGACGGCCGTCGACGGTGGCGCCGATTCGCGTGCCGGCCGAATTCGCAGCCGCCAAGGCCGCGCCGCCGGTCACGTTCGAGTTTCCGATGACCGGCGCGCAGGTGTTCGCGCGCGCGTGCAAGGAAGAAGGCGTGGCGGCGCTGTTTGCGTGTCCCGGCAACTATCCGGTGATCCACGCGCTGGCCGCTGCCGGCATACCCGCCTACGGCGGGCGTCACGAAGGATCGATGGCCCACGCCGCCGACGCGTTCATCCGCGTGACCGGCGAGATCGCCGTGTCGTCCGGCACCGAGGGTCCGGGCTTCACCGACATGATCTGCGCCATTGCCTGCGCCAACGCCGCCCGCACGCCGCTGCTCGTCGTCGCGAGCAACATGTCGATCGCGATGGAAGACACCGAGGCCGGCATTCAGCTCGGCTATCAGCAGCCGACGACGGAAGGGCTGAAGAAGTACGGCAAGCGGTTGATCATCCCGCGCCGCGTCCACGAATACGCCGGCTACGCGTTCCGCCAGTTGAAGAGCGGCGTGCCCGGACCGGTCCACCTCGACTTCCCGGCCGAGGTCGCGTCGGCGCGCTTCAAGGACGCCACCGAGCTCGATTTCTTCCACGACAAGTCGCACTATCGCACCGACTCGCGCCCGCATCCGTCGCCGAAAGACATCGCCAAGGCCGTCGAGCTGATCAAGACCGCGCGACGCCCGATCATCGTGTCGAGCAACGGCGTGTTCTACGCCAAAGCGTGGGAGGCATTGAAGCGCGTCGCCGAGAAGGCGCAGATCCCGGTGGTCGAGTCCGGCGCCATGAAGGGCCAGTTCTCGGACGCCAGTCCGCTGTCGGCCAATGCCGCGCCGGGCGCGCTCGCCAGCGCCGATCTGGTGATCCTGGTCGGCCAGCACTGCATGCCGACCGTGGGCGAGTTCGCCTTCGGGCCGGATGCGAAGTACATCCGCATCGACCAGTCGCATGAAGACATCGGCCGCAACCTGCCGATCGAGCTCGGCATCGTCAGCTGCGAGCTCGCAGCGCTGGAAGCGCTCGCGGATGCGGTGCCGGCGATGACGCATGATTCGTGGATCGCCGAGATCGCCGCGGCGCGACAAGCGCTTCGAGGATCAGAACCTCGAGTACTACAAGACCGGCCTCAGCTACCGCGATGCCGTGCATCCCGCAGTGATCGCGAAGGAGCTCGGCGACTTCCTCTACCGCGGCAAGCTGCCGAAGGAACAGACGACGATCGCGTCCGGCGGCTACGGAATCGCGCGCTTCGTGCGCCGCGAGTTGCGCGGGTTCCGTCCCGGCCAGATCATGAACGGCGCGTATCAGTACGGCGCGATCGGTCCGGACCTCGGCTACGCCGTTGGCGTCGCCGCGGCGGTCCAGCTCGGCGCCGGCCCGCAGGCCGCGCACAAGGGCCACCCGATCATCTGCACGACCGGCGATGCCGGCTTCGGCTACACCGCGATGGAGATCGACACCATGGCCAAGTACAAGCTGCCGGTGGTGGCGATCGTCTACAACAACAACGCGTGGGGCACGTGGACCGGCGCCACCGCCGATCCGAAAGCGATGCCGATCCACCTGTTCCAGGAAAACCTGCGCTACGACAAGCTGGCCGAAGCGCTCGGTGGGCATGGGGAATACGTGACGCGCCCGGCGGAGTTCCGGCCGGCGCTCGAGCGCGCGTATCAAGTCGCCGCGCGCGAAGGCCGCCCGTCGGTCATCAATTGCCAGGGGAAGAAGGAATTCTGGGATCGCGCAAAGTATCCGCCCGGAGCGATCGGCAAGGTCGAGCCCGGCACGATGTCGTACTACCACTGAGCGGCACCGCCCGAGGGCACCACGTAGACGCCGTCACGGCGGCGTTCAGGCACTACGCCGATCGCGGCGTCTTTCGCGGCTTCCAGGCGTCGCCGTCCGCTCGCGGCCGCGTCGACTACCGGTTTCTCTGGCTGACACGCCGGCCGATGCACGCGTCGGTCGATCGGCGCGGCATGCTGACGCTTCCCTGCCCTGCTGCCGCAGGCTTCTCCGGCGATCGTCGCGGAACTGAGGTCAATGGTCGCCGCAAGATCTACGCGCGCAGTCCCGGATCACAAGCGAATCGATGCCCGGCGCGCCAGGCTGGCGTGCACGGTCCGCAAGGGCGACTTCTCGCTGTCGGTGGACATTCGCGGGCGGAACCAGGAGTACGCGGTCAGCAAGACGCTGAACCTGGTGAACGAGATGTTCGTGGCCTTGCACGAGCGCTATCCGGAGTACCTCGTCGAGCACTTCGGAATTTCGCAGGAATAGCGGCACGGCCGGAACTTCCTCTCTCCTCTTTACGTCCCACAGGAACGAGCTATACTCCTCTAAGCATCCAACAGGAGCAAAGGCGCGTGGGCGAATCGAAGTCCGACATTCTGCAAGGCACGCTCGACCTGATGGTCCTCAAGACCCTCGACGCCATGGGGCCGATGCACGGCTACGGCATCGCCCGGCGCATCGAGCAGATCAGCGAGGAGGCCCTGCAGATCAACCAGGGGACGATCTATCTCTGCCTGATTCGCCTCGTGCAAAAAGGCTGGGTCGACGCCTCCTGGGGCACCTCCGAGAACAACCGCAGGGCGAAGTTCTACGCCATTTCAAAGGCCGGCCGGAAACAACTCGCTGCGGAAACCAGGAACTGGGAGCGCGTCGCCGGCGTGATCGGCCGCGTCCTCGATCTGTCGCGGAGGTGACCATGCTGCAGGACGTGAAGTTCGTGTTCCGCACGCTCCGCGGCGACCGCTGGTTCTCGGCGACCGTGATTGGCGTCCTGGCCCTCGGCATCGGCGCCAACACGCTTGGTTTCACGATCGTCAACGCCGCGTTTTTCCGCGGACTTCCCTTCGAGGAATCGACGCAGCTGCACATGGTCACGTGGATCAATGAGCGCGGCCGCCGCGTCGGTGCGCAGCCGATCGAGCTGGAGGAATGGCGTTCGCAAAGCCACGCGTTCGCGGCACTGGCGGGCTACGACGACACCAGCGCCAGCCTGAGCGACGATCGCATGCTGCCAGCCCAGGTGCGCGCGACCCGCGTGACCACGAACACCTTTGCGATCCTGCGCCAGGCACCGATTCTCGGCCGCGATTTCATGGCGCCGGACGCGGCGCCGTCGGCCGAGCCGGTCGTGATGCTGAGTCATCACATCTGGACGAATCGCTACGGCGGCGATCCCGCGGTGCTGGGCCGGACGGTTCGTATCGATGGCCGGCCGGCGACGGTGATTGGCGTAATGCCGGAGGGCATGCTGTTTCCCGATCGCAGCGACATCTGGGTGCCGGTTGTGGCGACCGCGGACGAGATCGGGAGCGGCGCCCCTCGGCTCGAGGTGTTCGGCCGACTACGTGACGAGCGAAGCAAGAAGAGCGCGCAAGCGGAGTTCGATGGCATCGCGCGTGCGATGAAAGCCGCGGATCCCGACAACCTGAACGAGATCGTCGGCGCGCGCGTCGAAACGATTCCGGAAGCCGCCATCGGCGGCATGGGACGGCAATTGTTTCTGATCATCATGGCCGTGGTGATGTTCGTGCTGGTGATTGCCGGCGCGAACGTCGCCAATCTGTTGCTGCTGCGCTCGACGGCGCGGGCACGAGAGATGGCGCTTCGCACCGCCATGGGCGCCACGCGCTGGCGCCTGGTCCGCCAGCTGCTGCTCGAGAGCATGGTGCTGTCGCTCGCCGGCGCGGCGCTCGGGATTGTCCTTGCGCAGGGTGCAGCGCAGGCATTCGCGGCAGCGATGCAGAACGGCGGGTTGCCATTCTGGGTCGTATTCTCAATCGACTACGCCGTCCTCGCGTATGCCGCCACGATCGCCGTTGTCACCGCGATCGTCTTCGGCCTGGTCCCGGCGCTGCACGTCTCCAGGACCAACAGCAACGACCTCATCAAGGATGGGGGGCGCGGCAGCGTCGGCGCTCCGCGCGTGCGCCGGTTCGGCGCTACGATGGTGGTCCTCGAGTTGTCAGTGGCCATCGCGCTGCTCGGCGGCGCCGGCTTGCTGGTGCGCAGCTTCGCCGCGCTCTACTCGATCGATCTGGGCGTGAACATCGATCCGCTCGTCACGATGCGCGTCGACCTGCCGGCGTCGAAGTATCCGACCGCGGATGATCGGCGGGCGTTTGTGGCAGCCCTCGGGCCTCGCCTCGAGTCGATTCCAGGCGTGCAGGCGGCGACCATCACGACCGGGGTTCCGTCACGCGACGGTGGGGAGCGCGACTTCGAAATCGAGGGAGCACCAAGCGACGCGCCACGCGTCATGGTCTCCACGGTGACCATCACGCCGTCGTTCTTCGAAACAATCGAGGTGCCCATGCGGCAGGGCCGCGCCTTCGGGGACGCCGATGGCGCGCCGGGATCTGAAACCGCGATCATCAACCGGCGGCTCGCCGAGCAGTTTCTCCCCGGACAGAATCCGATCGGGCGGCGCCTGCGCTTCACGCCGAGACCGCCGGCGCCCGGCCACACGTCGGACGTGTGGCGCACCATCGTCGGCGTCGCGCCTGACGTCAGCCACGGATCGCCCTCGGACAGCTACATCAACGCCGTGATCTATCTGCCTTACCGCGAAGCGGCGCCGGCTGCTGCGTCGCTGCTGTTGCGGAGCGGACTCCCTCCCGCGCCGATCATGAATGCGGCACGTCGCGAGGTGCAGGCGCTCGATGCGGACCTGCCGATCGTGGAGGCGCGAACAGTCGCCGACATCCTCTCCGACGATCGCTGGGTGTATCGCACGTTCGGCGGCATGTTCGCCGCCTTTGCCGTCATTGCCATCCTGTTGTCGGCGGCGGCGCTGTATGCGGTGGTCGCGCATTCGGTGGCGCAACGCACGGCGGAGTTCGGCGTCCGCGTTGCCCTCGGCGCGGACCGTCACGCGATCATGTGGCTGGTGCTCGGCCGTGTCCTGAAGCAGCTCGCGGCGGGGATCGTGCTCGGTCTCGCCGGCGCGTTCGTGCTCGGCGACATCCTCAGCGGGATGCTCGTCGGCGTATCACCCACGGATCCGATCACGTTCGCGGTAATCACGCTGACATTGACCGCCGTATCGGTCGCGGCCTGCCTCAGTCCCGCACTCCGGGCAGCCGGTGTCGATCCGGTGGTTGCGCTGAGGGCCGAATGACCCGCGGCCAGGAGAATCGCTGATGGCGGGCTTTCGACAGCTCGCCGCCAGGCTCCGCGCCTTGTTCCGCGGCGGCGATCTCGATCGCGACTTCGCGGAAGAGATGTCCGCGCATCTCGACATGGCCGCCGAGGAGAACATTCGCCGCGGCCTGGCGCCGGACGAGGCCAGGCGGCAGGCGGCGCTGCGGCTCGGCGGCGCCACGTCCCTGCAATCACAGCATCGCGACGCCCGCGGGTTCCGGTTCCTCGACGATCTCGTCCAGGATCTGCGTTTCGCATCGCGGTTGATGATCAAGGACCGCTGGCTGTCCGTCGCGGCGATTGCCGCCATCGCGCTCGGGATCGGCGCCAACACCGTCGGCTTCACCATCGTCAACGCGGCGTTCCTGCGCGGCTTCCCGTTCGACGAGGCGGATCGGCTGCGCGCCATTTCGTGGCGGCCGGAGGCCGGCTTCAGGCGCCCGGCGTCAGTGTCCGATCTCGAAGACTGGCGCGCGCAGTCGCAATCGTTCTCCGGCATCGCCGCATACACCTTCGGCGCGATCAACATCAGCGACGAACATGCCGCGCCGGAGCAGACGCAGGGCGCCTGGGTGACAGCCAACCATTTCGATGTCCTGAGACAGCGGCCAGCCCTCGGCCGCACCTTCGTGGCCGCCGACGAACGGCGCGGCGCCGAGCCGGTCGTGATCATCGGATACGAGATCTGGAGGCATCGCTTCGATCTCGATCCGCAGATCATCGGCCGTACCCTTCGTGTCAACGGCCGGCCGTCGACCATCATCGGCGTGATGCCGGAGCGAATGAAATTCCCGGACAACGCCGGATCCGAATTGTGGCTGCCGTTCATTCCCACCGACGCGCAGATGGCGCGCGATCGGCGCCTGCTGAGCGCGTTCGGCCGGCTGGCTCCCGGTGTCAGCGCCACGGCGGCAGCAACGGAATTTGACGGCATCGCGCAACGAATCAGGGCCGCTCATCCTGATCAGACCAGGGGTTTGGCCGGCGGGAAGCTCGAGACATTCACCGAGCGATTTCTCGGCGGCGCCGCGCGGCCGATGTTGATCACGGTGATGGGCGCGGTGATCTTGGTGCTGCTGATCGCGTGCGGCAACGTCGCCAACCTGCTGTTGTCCCGATCGATGTACCGCACGCGCGAGGTCGCGATCCGATCCACGCTCGGCGCGACCCGCTGGCGCATCATCCGTCAGTTGCTGATCGAGAGCATCGCGTTATCGAGCATCGGCGGTCTGCTGGGCCTGGTCCTCGCCTGGTACGGCGTGCGCGCGTTCGATGCCGGCATTCAAGCCTCGGGTGCGCCCTTCTGGCTCAGTGTCACCATGGACTACAGAGTGCTGCTATACGTGGCCGCCGTCTGCATCGCGACCGGCATCCTGTTCGGGCTCGCGCCGGCATGGCACCTGTCGAGCGCCAATCAGCACGAAACACTGAAGGAGGGCGCGCGCGGCAGTTTCGGCACGCGCCGGGCGAACCGGTTGGGCCACACGCTCATCGTCGGCGAACTGGCGCTGACCGTGGTCCTGCTCTGCGGCGCGGGCCTGATGTTGCGCAGCTTCATCGCCCTCTACGCCACCGATCCTGGATTCGCAGTCGACGGACTGTCGCGAATGCGGATGCAATTGCCGCCTTCGAATTATCCGACCGCCGAGGCGCGCCTGCGGTTCTTCGAGCAGTTGCAGCCCCGCATCGAAGCGATCCCAGGCGTCCGGAACGTGGCGTTCTCGACGAGCGTGCCGCCCCTCGACGACGAGGAGTGGCAATTTGAAGTCGATGGCCGCACCTACGCGGAAGACGAGCAGCCATCGACCAGTACCGTCAAGATCACGCCGAATTATTTCGACGTGTTGGGCGTCGGTATCACGCGCGGCCGTGCGTTGAACGCATCGGACGGCGCAGCAGGCGCCGAGAGCATTGTGATCAGCCAGGTGTTCGCAAATCGCCACTTTGCCGGCGAAGACCCGATCGGCCGCCGGATCAAGTTCGTTCCGCGTGACCAGGCCGGCGCCCTCGACACCGATGCCGCCTTCGCGCAAGACTGGCGCACCATCGTCGGCGTAAGCGCGCCCTTCCAGCAAGGGTCGTCGGACGACGCTTTTCGAAGCCCGGTGGTGTACGTGCCCCTGCGGCAAGCGGCGCCTCGGACGGCTTCAGTCGTGATCCGAAGCGCGCTGCCGCTGGGCACGATCATGACCGCCGTCAGGGGGGCCGTGCAATCGATCGACGCCGATCAACCGGTGTTTACGATCGAAACGATCACCGCCGTTCTCGAGAACGAGCGGCTCATCTACCGGATCTTTTCGACGCTCTTCGGATTGCTCGCATCAATCGGCCTGATCCTGTCCGCGGTCGGCGTTTACGGCGTGATGGCGTACGCGGTCACGCAGCGCACGCAGGAGATTGGCGTGCGCATGGCGATCGGCGCGAAGCGAAGGGACGTGTCGTGGCTGTTCTTGAGGCGTGGCTTGGTGCAGCTTCTGCTCGGGCTCGCCATTGGATTGCCGGCCGCTCTCGGTCTCGCCTCGGTCGCGCGCTTCCAACTCGTCGAGATCGAACCGAGTGATCCGGTCACGATGATCGCCATCACCGTTGTCATCGTCGCGGTTGCGCTGACGTCGTGCATCGTGCCGGCCAGGCGCGCGTCGCGGGTCGATCCGATGAATGCGCTTCGGTCAGAGTAGCGTCCGGCTTTAGCCGGACTGTTCAACGCGGACTCACAAGGATCCTGTTGAGATCAGCAGCCAATCGAACACCTGCGAGGGCGAGACGCTCGTCGATCACGGTGATGTGCCGCCGGTAATAGCCTTCGTCGATATTCGTATCCGGCGCGACGAGCCCTTCTTTCGCCAGCCTGAACGACTGCTCCGCCCACTGTGCGGGGGTGCCGACGGGAAGCGAGCCGAGCCCTTTCTTGTTGATCACGCTCTTCAATTCGGCGATGTACGAACGGTCTTCAAGCGCGCGTCGCGCGATCAGGCGGCTGTCCCACACCGAATGCAGGTTGCACGCGATCGGCCTGGCGGGATCGTTGCCGCAGTTTGCCTGACCGAACACGCGGACCTTCACGTCGTTCCCGCCGCGGCCGACTCCGAGCGCATGAAACGGCTGATGCAGATCGCCGATGAAGTGCACGACGTACTTCAGCGCCGTAGCGCGATCGGCGCGATCGAGCCTCGCATCACCGAGACGCTCCTCCCAGTACGCAATGCGATCGACGACGCAGTCACGCCAGCGATCGTTGCGTGAGCCGGCTTCGACGCCGGGCTGTCTCGGGCAGTCGCGATCGCGATCGTAGTTGCGGGCATCCGGCGGAATGTTCAGGTAGTGCCAATACGACGTCTGCACCTGATCGCTCGTCAGCGTGTCCGCCCAGCTCGAGACATCCGCGAGCGTCTGACCGTCGAGAAGCCATACGACGTGTTGCTTCGCAGCCGGCGTGAGCCGTTCGGCCGCGATTAGGCCGACGAGCCGATGTCCCTGGGCTCCCCAGGCGCTCAACTCGACCGACAGGAACAGACCGGCAATGAGCGCGAGTACGCTTACGGTGGCTCGATTCATGAAGTGTTGATCATGTGACAGACAGAAGTCCCGTAGCTGAAACGGCGACCGTGCGGCCGGCGAATTCGGTGTAACGGCTGCGATCGAGCCTGACGGCGATCGGCGTCTCGAGGCCCATCTCCTTCGCGACGATCAACCCGAGCAGCAGGATCGCGTCAGGCTCGTGCAGCACGATCGCGACCGGCGCACGACCGGAATGAACGAGCTCCAGCAGGATCGCCGCCGCTGACGACGATCCGACGGTCTCGGGCACGAACAGCACCGTGCCGGAGATCAGCCGGCCGTTCTCCGGATGACGCGGATCGGCGACAAGCCCGCTCTTTGGATCGACGCCGCCCCAGAAACTGATCGGCGCCGTCAGCGCGAGCGCCGTCGCGGCCGCAGCCGGCCCGGGCAGCAACACCTCGGCCTGCACGCTCACGACGTCGACCCCACGAAGGTCGGCGCGCCGTTCACCGCGCTCTCGACGCAGTCGGCCATCGACCCGTACAAGACCGAGTAACCCGTATTCGAGGGCGCGTAATGCGCGAACTTTCCGGAATTGGTCATGAGGACGGCTCCGGGCTTCTCAGGAAGGATCGGCGTCACCACGACGCACGTATCGGCGACGATGGTCACGCCGCTCGCCTCGATCTCCTGTCGACGTCCGTCGCGTTCGAGGAGGCGCAGTACGTGCCTGCCGGTGCACGCGTAAAGCGGCACGGCGAGCCTTCGTCCGCCGAGCAATCGCCGCAGGGTGTCGAATTCCTCGAGCGAGAGGTGCGGGCTGCCGATCGCGACGGCATCGACACGATCTGCGCGATCCGCCGTGGACAACCGGCCTTGCGCATCGACAACCATGTCATTCGTCACGCTGATCCGCTCGCGCGCCGGCACGCCTTGCAAGGCGGACGCTTCGTCCGGCGCTTCAGGTGTCACGCCGGCGATGTGAAACAGGCCCACGGAACCCGCGGACGCGGCCGTTGCGCCGAATCCTTTCAGGAGGTCTTCCGACGGCCGAAACCTGAGTCCGGTGATCACGCCAATCGCGTCGCCGATCAATCGGCCATACAAATTGCCGAGCACCGGCCAGGCCACGTCGGACTCGAGGAACGTCCGGTCGACGTGCGAGAGGTCGAAGACCACGGTGGCGCGGCGATTCTCGGTCCGGTGCAAACCATAGTCGGGAGCCCGGCCGGAAATCGCGCAGGCGATGTCGAGAAAATCCCCGTAACGATTGGTGCGCGCGCCGAGAACGGAATTGCAGAAGACCACGGCGTTCGACTCACCCCAGGCCACCTGGCTGCCCAGCCGCGGACGATGACCTGCCTGGTACGGTGCGCAGGTCCACGTCGATTCGCAACCGAGCTGCTGATACGCGGTCATCATGCGCTTCGCCATTTCGAGCTCGTGCGGCGGCAACCGGTTGCGCGAACAGCCGGTCAGGTCGATCGCGCCGACGTTGAGCGTCGCTCGAACGGCGGTCCTGGCGCCACCGGCCACCAGGCGTTCGGCGAACAGCGTCCCGGAATCTCCGTGATACAACGCGCCGTCGATGTGCGCGGATTCGATCGGAATGAGCCGCTCGGCGCCCATCAGCCGCGCCGTTTCCGTCACGATGCGCATCGCCATGGCAGCGCCTTCGCCGCGCTGCCCAGAAGCAATCGCGCGCTCTTCGTTTGTGAGTTGGACCGCCACCGAAAGTAAGTCTAACGCCTTCACACGGACGTTAACCACGGAGGACACGGAGGACACGAAGGCGTCTTTTCAAAATACCGGTGCTGCTAAGCAGCTTTGGTATTTGGAGAAGGTTGCTCCGTGCTCTCCGTGTTCTTCGTGGTTAACGTCCGTGAAGTCGGTCTCGCTCGGCAGCATCCCCGCGGCCTTGATCGTCGCCAACCTCGGTCCCGACGTGTCACCGACTAACGGCAACGAGATCGCGATCGCCTTGGGCCTCGGCTCGACGCTGCTCGTCGCCATGGTCACCGCGCTGGCGTGCGTCGTTCCTGCGCGCAGGGCACTGACGATTCAGCCCACGGATGCGCTGAAGACGATGTAGCTTTCAGGGACGGAACAGATCGCCGCTCACAGTCCTCGCAACGATCGGCACATATTGATCCCACGTGCCAATCAACGCTGACGACAGCGACAGCACCGACCACGGCTGCCTCACCGCGAAGATCAACATCAGGCCGGCGGACACGAATGCGATCGCCATCGTGGCGAAATGGCAGAGTGGCCGGCGTTCGCGATCGACGATCCACGGCAACGCCAGCGCCGCGAACGCCGGCGACAGGAACACGGCGTGACGGAAACCGACCGCCTCGCCGCCAAAGTTGTTCGTGGTCAGGAGCGCGGCGCCGAGGCTGAGGACGATGCCGCCAAGCAGCACCATCTGCACGCCGCGAGCGCGTCCCCACCAGCGCCACTCGATCAGGCCGGCAGCGAGGCCGAGTAGTGCCAACGGCGCGAAGGTGAAGAACCCTTTGCCGGCGAAAAGCGCGAGCCATGCGTAGTCCGCCGCGGCGCGGTACGAATCAAACTTGATGCTGCCGGTCAGCGACGAGTCGTCAAACACCGAGCCGGGATATTTGAACAACTCGTGATGGAAGCCCGCAGGAATCACATCGCCGCTAATCCGCACATTGAGCGCGGCTTCAGCAAGGATCGGCGAGCCGGCCGCGAGCGCAAAGAGCATCCAGTGCCGCGCCGGGAGATCGCGACGAACTGCCAGGTAGATCAGCGTGAGCGGGAGGAACGACACGACCGGCAGCAATTCGATCGCGACCAGCAGTCCGACGGCCGCACCGATCGCCAACGCCCGGCCGGGCGTTGAACCGTGCCACTCGACAAGTAGCAGCTGCCAGATCAACGCCGCAAGGAGCAGCCCGGATATTCCGTGGTTGTTCGACACAATGCCGTACGGAAGGAGCCAGGTGCCGAAGACGAGTAACACGGCAAGGACGTCGCGATACAGATTCCGGACACCGGTGAGCTCAAGCAGTTTCGCGAACACGACCACGGTCAACGACAGCGCGAGGCCGTTGGTCAGGAGGATGAAGAGATACGTCATCAGGCCGCGGCCGCGATTGTTAAAGCGGATGCCGGGCAGGTGCAGCAGCCAATAGACGGGCGCCTCGATCACCGGGAGCAGCGGCGGCTGATGGGAATAGTAGTGACCGTCGCGAAGGATCTTGTCGATCGTATCGATGAACGTCGAGTCGTCCAGTTGAAACGTGCCGCGCTCGACCAGCGATTCCACCGTTCCGAACCGCGAATACTCATGCGCGCTGCCTGGATCGGTCTTGGTCAGCAGCGCCGCGGCAAACAGCGCGGACAGGAACAAACGACGCATTGACTACCTTAATCTTTGCTGATTTGATGCGCGCCATGAAGACAATAGTCGCAATCGTTCTGCTGATGTGTGCAGTGCCCGGCATGACGGCCCAGTCCATTCAGGGCCGCTGGAAGCTGCTCACCGCCGAAGACCTCCGCGCCGACGGCAGCGTGGCCCGTCATCCATGGGGACTGAAGCCAGTCGGGGCCATCGTCGTCAGCGGCGGCTATTGTTACGTGCAGATCATGTCGAGCGACGTGCCTGCGTTCACGAGCGGCAAGCCGGTTGGCGAACAGATGACGGCGGCGCTGCTCAGCACCTATATCGCCTATTCGGGCGCGTGCACCATCAACGAAGCCGAAGGAAGTCTTTCGCTGAAGGTCGATTCTGCATGGCGCCCTGATTACGTCGGCACCGATCAGAAGCGCTTCTTCAAGTTCGACAACGGGAGACTGATCTTCGGCCCGGCGGTGGGATCGCTTCGTGCGGGCGGCGAGGCATTGACGCGCCGGCTCACGCTCGAGCGCGTCGCGCCTTAAGGCGAGGTCTTCGGCAGCACGCCGCGATCGACGAACGTCTGGATCGCGAGTCGTGTGGCATCGAGCGAGTCGACACGGCCCTTCGGCCGCCACACTGCACTGGCGAACGCCACCCTCCGATCATCAACCGTCAACTGGCCGACCAGCCAGCTGACGCTCTCACCCGACTCGATCGTCGTCGCACCAGTCTTCGAATTGAGCTCGATGCCCGGTCGCCAAGTCGCATTGATTCCGGTCACACCACGTGCGTTTTCGACCGTGCCCGGCGCTTGCAGCATTGCCTCCTGCAGTCGATCGACGTAATCCTTCTTCACGGGCAACGTGCCGCCGTAGAACTTCGTGAGGAACGAAAGCTGCTCGTCCGGCGAGATGCGCAAGCGGCCGTTGACCCAATACTGCGTGATCGGCCCGGAGGTGTCGGCATTGCCGTACGAGAAGCGCCGCAGCCATTCCTGCGCCCGCTCCGCGCCAATGCGCGGCGCCATCCTCTGGAAGAACCAGAGCACCGACGGTTTCATCGCCGAGAACACGGTGTGATCGAGGTTCCATTTCGGCTGATCGGGGTGCCGGACGCCGTCCCACTTCTCGACCGTCGTTTCGGTGATCGCGCCCGTCTCGAGACCGATGAGCGCGTGCGGAATCTTGTAGGTGGACGCGGGCGAGAGACGCGTCGAGCAATCAGCAGCCGATCCGTTCCAGCGCTGCGGTGGCGCGCCGTTGTCGGTGACGACCACGCAAGAACGCCGCCCATCTTGCGCGAAGGCCAACGCCGGACCAACCGCGACGACGCATGCCAGAAGAAATCGCCGCAGCAAGCTCTCACCTGCGAAATGCCGCCGCAATCAATGAAAGCACGATGCTGATGACGATCGACGTCGTGATCGGAAGGTAGAAGCGGAAGTTATCCCGTTCGATCACGATGTCGCCGGGAAGGCGGCCGAGCCATGGGATTCGGGCGCCAAGCGAGAGCAGGGCACCCAGCAACAGCAACGCCCCGCCGACGATCATCAGCATCCGGCCAGCGCCCAACATGATGCCAGTTCTCTAATCCCAGAGTGACCGCGTCGGGTCGCCGTAGTGCTGGTAGGCCGCCCACGTCGACTGCAGTTCCGGCCGCCAATCTTTCTGCGACTTTCGCAGCGCCGTCCTCGCGGTGAGAATCGCCTTGCCAAGCGACACCGGCGAAGACTGGTTCGCGAGCAGCGTCTCGTAGAAGGTCACCGCGAACAGTTCCGCCGGTCCCTCGGGAACCTCCCAGGCTGTGCCGATGTAGTCAGCAACGCCGCGGCGGAAGAACTCGTCTGCCAGGCTGGCGACGAGACGCGAATCCCCCTGCGCGGCGGTCCTTCGTTTTGCGTCGTCAGCCGGGATGCTGCGTCGGCTCTTGCGTCCCTTCGGCGCCGTCGCCTTCACCCGGGACAGACCTCCCGACAGGCAGGCGTTCGCGAAAATGAGGCGCGGCACGTCGGCGATGTTCGCGAGTTTTGACGGGGTCAGAATCTGGCCGCCGGCGAAGAGCCAGCCGCTGCGATCCGGATAAGCAGGGTCGAAGACCGCGTGACCCGCATAGTGCACGAAGTCAAACGTGCCGTCGAGCAGCAGCGCGATGATCTCGAACAAATCGGCCGCCTTGACCCCGGGCACACGGCCCAACCCAAGTTCGTCGGGGGCGCCAAGCCGGAGTTCGACGTCCACGTTCTTGATCTTGTCTTTCAAAATGGCGTGAACTTCAGTGGCTTCCTTTTCAGCGTACGGCAGCGAATCGTCGGGGTTCCCGATGACCAGCGCCCGGAAGGTTCGGCGATCACCCCGATCGGATATTCGCGGGCTATATGACGTCCTCAGCTGTCTCGCGAGCTGCCGCTTCAGACCGATTGGATCCTTCCCAGGGCCTTCGCAGATCATCTCCCACGGCACGCGTGCCATGGTGCGATCGACTTCGACGATCAGCGGTTCGTCGCGGTCGGCAAGCTTCTCGTTGAGGTCCTGGTGTACGAGATACCTGTAGGCACGGGTCGAACGTTCTTCGAGACCGTCCGGCAGCGCCGCGTACAGATCGTCGACGATGCGATCGACCCACGAGATCTGCAGATCGAGGTCGCGCTCGGGAACCGTCGCCAAATTGGTAATGGCGGCCGCGCGCAGGAGCGCCGAGCCGTCGTGCGAGTAGCTCACACGATCGGCGCGACCGGCGAGACCGTTCTGAGCGCGATTCGGATTGTCACGATCGCCCAAATTGCTGTCCTGGCCGAGACGAAACGCCAAGCCGAGACGGCGGGAGTTCTGGTCGCGACCCAGACGCTTCAGAACGACCCGGACAGGCGTCTGGAGATGCTCGGGCAGCTTGACAAGCAACGACTCCACCGTGTCGTGTAGAGGGCTGCCGGCTCCCTCGTGACACGCCTGGGCCAGCGAGGCCAGGATCATCGAGAGCCCGAACGGAAGCGGGATGACCCCGCCGTCCTTGTCTTCTTCGATGACCTCCGGCTCGACGTCGATCGCCCCATCGCCTGCCGCCTTCGCCGTCTTGGTCAGCAAGGCGAGGATTTCGTACGCGCGATCGAGATTCCGCTCGACGATCCTGAGCCGCTGCAGCGGCAGCTGCGGGTTGGAGGTCAGCGCTTCGTTCAAGCCCGCGATCAGGCCCGACACCGCTTCCTCGACCTTCAGCGTGCCGTAACCGGACCCGATGAGCACCATGCAGATGGTCGGATTCGGCACGACACGGCATATCGTTTCGATGGTGGTCCGCACCAGCGTCTTCAACAGCGCCTCTTTGAACGCGCCGGGACGTCCCATGCCGGCAAGGACGGCTTGCTTGCCGCCGCCCATCGGAAAGAAGATGACGTCGCCGAGCGCGCCCCGGATCGCGCCGCGCCTGGTGAGATCGGTGAGCACCAGTTTCGAGGGGTCGGTCGTTCCGGACAGCGCGCAATCGAGCGCCCACTCCGCATACTGCGGCACGATACCCATGTAGTGACCGACGACGTAGACGTCGCCGTGCCCTTTCGCGATGTCGGCCCATTCGACATCGACAGGAATACGCCTCGGCGTAGGAGCGTCCGGAACGCCTGGAATCGCCGCGGCAGTCTGCGGCTCTGGTGTCGTGCCGTCGGTGACCGCGTTGCTCATGGCAGCGTCACTCCCGGGAGGCTGGCGATCCACTCGCGATATCGATCGAGCCGCACGTAGATGCCGCCGTCCCCGCAGTCATTCGGCGCCGCGTTCGTCGCCCGTGACGTCGCCCCGGCGACCACCCACCCGCCTGCTCCATCTTCCAGGTAGAACGGGCCGCCGCTGTCCCCCGTGCAGCTGTCCTTGGCAAGCAGCGGCTTGCCCGCAACGAACTCGAGTCCGCTGTCGCACCCATACGCCGTGGAATCGGGCGTGCCACCCAACTCTCCCTGACACGACGGCGACGCGATCGGCACGTCGACGAACCGCTTGATGCCGTAGCCCATCGACCCGCGCGGATCGGTGTTCCCGAAGCCGACCACGCGTCCATCGGTGGCGTTGTCGATGACGTTCGTCGCGGCAATCGCGCGACAGGGGATGTTGTCGACCCGTGTCTCGAGGAGCAGCACCATCAGGTCGTTCTGGTTGTTCTGGTGGTACTCCGGATGACGGATGCTGGCGCCTTCTCGAACCTTGACAATCTTGCCGGCCTTTTCGACGTCGCTGCCAAAGAACACGCGCGTGGCAAACGAGGTGCAATGCCCTGCCGTGACAACGACGTCGGGGGCGATCAGCGTGCCGGTACAGCCGAATCTGCGATCGTTGCCGACGGCGACGCAGTCAAGAAACACTTTTGGCGGCACCGGCGTGCCGCCGATGACCCGAGTACCTCCCTGGGTCCGCCGCGCGAGTTCCCGCGCGTTGCGCAGATACCTGGCATCGCTCAGCAGCTGCCGGGCGCGTGGAGTGCGATCCTCGGCGCCGCCGACGCGCAGCCCACCTCGAGTGGCGCTCCCCTTGGCTGCGTAGCACTCATTCAAGTAGCGGATAAAAGCGGCGTCGTCCCCGCCGGCTTTCTCTTCGGCGCGGGCGATACACTCGAGAATCTCTGGATCGGGCGGGGCGCCGGTCGATGCATCTGGCGACATAGACTTCTCCCTCGACGACCGTTCACGCTGTCGCATGTAAACGGCGGTAAGCGAACCTAAGCAGGCAGAAGGCCGGATTCTAGCGCGCCAGGGAGATGATTAGGAAGGGCTAGACTTGTTCTGCCATCGCGAGTCCGACACCCCGCGTCAACGGTTGAATCTCCGCGGGGCCACCAGGACTACCGCACCTCCTGGGACGGCAGTCACACTGACCGGATACGGTTGCGCCTCGCGACTGGTGACCGTGCGCCCGGCGATGATTCCCACTGTGGCACCGAAGGCGACATCGCTAAACCAATGTCGGTTGGCCGGCAGACGTGACGCCGCCACGTAGGATGCGGCCGCAAAAGCAGGCACCGCGTACCGCCACCCGAGATGACGCTCCAGTGCCGTGGCGAACGCAAACGTACTTGCGGCGTGGCCTGATGGGAACGAGTCGCTCGAGGATTGATCCGGCCGTTCTCGCTGCGTGGTGTATTTCAGCGAGAGCGTCAACACCTGCGCCATCACTTGTGACTGAATCAAATCCGACCCGACATGGGACACCCTGGGCTGATCGCGTAGTCGCCCCCAGGCATATGTGATCACGCTGCCTCCGACCGGTATCACGACGCCGATCACGCGGCCGGGCTTGAAGAATGCCTCTGCCTCAGGATTGTCGGCCAGGTGCTGTTGCACGAAATCATCGGCCTGATGGGCCGCAAGGGCTCCCGCTCCGCCGCCGATGGCCCAGAACAAATTCTCCTTGGACGGTAGCAGAAGGAAATCGCGACCGATGCCCTTGACCAGCTCTTTCAAACCCGTGTGGACCGGCGTGGGCGGCGGTCCTGCCGGCTGAGAAGGCAGCGGGATGCTCGACTCATTGGCAAGTTCAGGGGCACTGCGATTCTGCTGAGCGCGGGAGAATGGCGCCGATACCAGAAGGCAGGCGATGGTCGTGGCGACGATTGACTTCGATGGCGGTCCCCTTCGATTCGGGATCGACGGTCGTTGGGCCGGCGAAAGCGTCGTATGGCGGCTACCTGACACAAGCTCGCGTGAGTTCTATCGTCACCGCCGGTCCCGCCGCCGAATCTCGCCACGGACGGATTGTAACCCGCGACGTGTCGGTGCCGTAACCCGTTCGGTCGTCCGGCAGTCAACCCGCTTGGAGTGATTGCAATTCTTTCCGTCTTTTGCGACCCTACGGGCCGCCGATAGGGACCGGTGGGATGATGGAGAAACTCACGCTCGAGCAGTTGCGCGCAGTCCTCGAGGCGCGCAAGTTGCGCCAGACGGTCCAAACCCGAGCGTTGTCGCGTGTCGAGCGGCAGTCGCTCCAGCAGCTCTCCAAGATCATCGCCAACGTCGCCGACACTGAGGGCTCGGACGTCGTCAGCCTCCCTGATTTGGATGCCGCCGCCTCGGAGGAGCCGCTACCTGATATCCCATCCGAGGAAATCCTCCAGGAGATGCGGAGGAGGCAGAAGGTCCTCTACGGCGAGGACGACCGCGTCGAGGTGATCTCGAGCAAGGACATGGATCGCCGGCACAAGGCGCGATCGGTGGCCGCCATCGTTGAACGCCGCGACCTGGTCGCGCTTGAAGACGGCCAGGTCAGCATCGGCGGAACAACACTGGGTGATCGCTATGCTGCGCTCGGCAAACCGTTGTGCACGCGCGAGGCGTTTAGAGGGCAACCCTGCGTTGCGATCGGAACAGCGTTCCTCGTAGCGCCGACCATTGTTGCCACCGCACATCATTGTTTGAACGAAGCCACCGTTGACCATCGCTGCCTCGTCTTCGACTTCGAGACCGACGCGGCCGGCGCGGTGCTCACGACGTTTCGCAACGATCAAATCTACGGTATCCGCCGATTTCTGGCGGGCGCCTTTACCGTCGACGCGGAGGACTGGGCGCTGGTGGAGCTGGATCGCGCGGTGACAGATCGCGAGCCGCTGGCACTGCGTTCGACTGGTACGGCCTCGGACAACTTGCCTCTGTACGTGATTGGCCACCCGGCCGGCTTACCTAAGAAGATCGCCGGAAACGCGGAGATTCGCGTCAACACTCCGGCCTCGCACTTTGTCGCCAATCTCGACACCTATGGCGGCAACTCCGGATCGCCCGTGTTCAACGCTTTGTCGCATGAGGTCGAGGCGATTCTCGTTCGTGGCGAGAGCGACTTCGTGCCTTTGGGCAACTGCTACGCCTCGTTGGTCTGTCCGATCACCGGATGTCGCGGCGAGGACTGCTCACGCATCGAACCGATTGCACGATTTCTCGACATGCAAGGCTAATCTGCGAATTCACCAGGAGCCCGAATGGACTTATTTATCAATCTTCCCCTGGTTGCCGGGTCCTACCGCACGTTCGATCTGCGCGTCGCCGCCGGCAGACTCACGTTGAAGCGTATCGAGCAGCTATCGATCCATTGCTTCCGGCGCAGCGACGATCAACCGTTCGAACTCGCGGTGGGCACCCCGATTAACATCGGGACCATCTATTCCGACGAGATCGTCATCTTGACCCCTACGGGGAGGTCGGGACTGTTCCAGGTGGAGTTCGAAGTTGCCGCCGGGGGAACCGTGAGGACGCTGACCATCGGCGTGCTCGTTGGCACGGTGTTGCTGGACTGCGACGCCGACCGCGACGGCGTCGTCGAGCAAAACGGAGAAGGCAAGGCGAACTGGATCTGGGGAGACCAAGGCAGAGGAGCCATCGTGTTGGTCGACAACGACGCGGACCCGAAGGCTGGCGGCTCGCTCGACGAGCGCGAACCGATCATCGTGCGCTCACTAGGCGTCGCGAAGCTGCCGGCCGGAGTGACGTTGCGTCTGTCCACGGCAGCCGAGGGCGCGCTCAATTTTTCGGTGTTACGAAGGACCGCTCAGGGTTATGTCAAAGTACTGGGCCGGCTTCCCAGCGAGCCGCCCCAGAGCCTCGTTACCAAAGCTGACGATGTTGATCCGTCCGGCGAGACGTTGTACGTCGCTGCGCATGGCTTTCCGGGCCCGTTCTTCGACGGACTCCTGCTCGTCAATCTCGAATTGATCCACTCCCGGGACGGCGCCGAACGCGTGCTCGCTGCCGACCGGGTTCTGATGCGGGTTGCGCCCTGGATCATGACACCGAACAGCCAACCGGCACGCAAGATCTATACGTGCCGAATTGAAAACGGCGGGGACAACAACGATCACTTCATCGCCGGACTGAAGGCGGCCGTCGAGGAGGAAGGGCTCGAGCTCGAGGTCATCGACGCCGTCGACCATCGCGGTGATCGGTGGATTCAGGACGAGATCGAGATCGGCTATGCAGAGAGCCACCGCGGCTTCCTGCCGGTGGTCTTCGACAGCCCGCGCGATCGGGGACTCAACGACTATCCCGAGGCGCGGATGCTTGGGCCGGACTTCGGGCATTTCGTCGTCGGCGGCGGCGTCCCTAACTCGCTTGATTCTTTTGGGAACCTCGAGGTGTCACCACCGGTCACGGTGAGGGGACGCAACTATCCGCTCGGCCGCATCCTGGTCGGTGGGCGTCGCGACGGCGACCTGTCGCACAGCGCCCGGCAGATGATGGCGGAGGTTCGCCAGTTCCTCTATGCCCAACGCGTCCAGTTCCCGTTCGAGATTTTCACCGACTGGCTGGCGGTGGGCCATGTCGACGAGATCGTCAGCTTCGTTCCAGACGACGCTGCGCCGAAAGGATTCCGGTGCCTGCTGGCCAGCCCTGCGAAGGTGAAGTCGATCCTCCTTGAACTCCAGCAAGCGGGCCATGGTGCGGCGTTGCTGTTCGAGGGCAAGCGTCGGCGCAACGGAGAAGACGCTGAATTGTCTGTCGACAAGCAGCTGGCCGAGGCGGATTTCTGGGCGGGCAACGAGTCCTATCAACAGATCATGACCGGCGCCCGGTCTGTGCTCGAGCGCGAGCTGGGGCTCGATGTCGCCGATTTCGTCGACATCCCGGTTGTATTTCAAGTCAGGCGCGCGCAGGACAACAGCCTGTTGCCGACGCTCGCCTACTTTCCCGACATGGTGAATCATTTGGTCCACAACGACCTGAGCATCGTGCCTAAGCCTTACGGCCCGGTGGTGAATGGCAAGTGTGCCTTCGAAAAAGCCTTCGAGGATGCCCTGGCGGGACGACGCGTCAAGTTCATCGACGATTGGTATTCGTACCATGAAATGTCCGGCGAAGTGCATTGCGGCACCAACGCGCTCCGCCAGCGGTTCGCGGTCTCCCGGTGGTGGAGCGTAAGACCCGAAGGGGGCTTCGACATCAAAGCGCTGCAAATCTAGTGTATTCCGTGAGGATGAACTGCTCGCGCACCTCCGGCGGTACGAACGTGGAAGCGTGCGGCAGATGGACGAGAGCTGTAGCAATGCACGGTCATGACGAGGCCTGAAAACGTTTCCGACGGATCGAGGCACACGCCGGTAGAGTCCCCGCAGGTCACGCATCGGCGCAAGCCGCGAGGCGTTCCATCCGGCAGCACTCCAGTCAAACGCTGTTTCTCCTCGTCGGTAGCCCGGCGTGCCGCCCTTGCGTGAGAGTCGCCAAAGAGGGCGAAGGGTCAACGGGCACTAGACGTCACCGCCCCGGCAGCGCAAACGCGACCAGCGAGGCATCCGCGCCCGTACTCGTGGACACGAGGATGTACTGCACGCCCGCGCGCGATCGATAGGTCATGGGCGTACCCGTCACGCGGCGCGGCAGCGGCAACCGCCACAGCCCGCGCCCGGTCGCGAGGTCGAGCGCATGGAAGGCGATGTCGTTCCCGCCGACGAACACGAGCCCGCCCGCGGTCCCCAGCACACCCGCTGCGCCGGCCGCGCCGAGCTGATCCGGAAGTGCCACATTCCTCAGGGCGGGATGGCTCCGCAGTTGCGGGTTGTCGCCGAACGGCACGCGCCACGCGATGGCGCCGCGATTCAGGTCGATCGCCACGACGTGTCCGTATGGCGGCTTCAGCAGCGGCAGCGGAGGTAACGGTCGTCCGCCCTCGTCTCTTCCTTCGGGCACGAAGGTCGTCGCGGCCGACAGGTCACCGGTGAGCTCCGCGTCGACTTCCGAGGCGCGAGGGTTGGCAGGCGATCGATCGGGCCGCACGATTCGTGCGATGCTCGCGCCGTTGGTGGTCTTGAAGACGAGCAGCCCGCTTCGTGCGTCAAACGTCGCGCCGCCCCAGTTCGCGCCTCCGATCGTGCCGGGCCGCATGACCGTGCCCTCCATTGAGGGTGGTGTGTAGAGCGGGCCGAGGCGGAACCTGCGGAGCTCCGCCTGCGCCTGCGTCTTCAACTCCGGAGTGAGATCGAAGGCATCGTCCAGCGTCATGCCCTGCTCGCTGAATGGCGGCGGCGCCGTGGGGACGGGCTGCGTGGGCCAGGCCTCTTCGCCCTGGACGTCACTCGAGGGCACCGGACGCTCCTCGATCGGCCACACGGGCGCGCCAGTAACGCGATCGAAGACGAACGCGAAGCCCTGCTTCGTGAGCTGGACGACGGCATCGATGCGCTTGCCGTTGACGGTGATCGTGAGGAGGTTCGGAGGCGACGCGGGGTCGTAGTCCCAGATGCCGTGGTGCGCGATCTGGAAGTGCCACTTCCGCTTGCCGGTCGCCGCGTCGAGGCACAGGAGCGACTCGCCGTAGAGCCCGGCGCCCTTGCGTGTGCCGCCATAGAAGTCGTTGCTCGGCGTGCCCACGGGCGCGTACAGCAGCCCTCGCTCCACGTCGAGCGTCATCGGAGCCCAGACGTTGGTGTGGCCCGTGACGCGCGTCGATCCTTCCTGCCACGTCTCGTGCCCCGGCTCACCGCGCTGCGGGATGGTGTGGAAGCTCCACACTTGCTTGCCGGTCCGCGCGTGGAAGGCGCGAATGTCGCCCGGCGGATCGTTCTTGTAAACCAGGCGATCGCCGACGCCGTTGCCGAGGATGACGAGATCCTTGTAGACCACAGGCGGCGAGGTGTTCGTGTAGTGCGTGCGCTCGATCGGCCAGACCAGGCCTTTGCTGAGATCGACGCTACCCTTCTCGCCGAAGGCCGCGACGGGCGTGCCCGTCTCGGCGTCGAGGCAGATCAGGCGGTAGCGGGAGTTGAGGAAGATCCGCAGCTTGCCGTTGTCGCGCCATGCGGCCAGGCCGCGGTGCACGAAGCCGGTGCCGTTCGGCGGCTGTCCATCGGCGTAGGCGCGCGGATCGAACGACCACTTCTGCCGCCCCGACTCGGCGTCGAGCGCGACGACGCGGTTGTACGGCGTCGACACGTACAGGACGTTATCGATCATCAGCGGCGTATTCTGGAAATTGCCGGGCCGCGTGCCGAACTCGTCGAGGGCCTTCTCCTCGGGCCGCCATTCCCAGGCGGTGACCAGGCTCGAAACGTTCGACCGATTGATGTCGGCGAGGGCCGAGAACTTCGTGCCCCCGGCATCACCGCCGTAGACGGGCCACTCCTGCATCGCCGGCTGCGTGCGGGCGGACGCCGACAGCGCAGCGGCCAGGACGAACGGGACCAGCGCGTGAGGCACTCGCATGAGGCCCTCAGCGCGCCGGCGGTGGGTCATTCCGGTAGACGGCGCCGCCCTTCATGACAAACCTGACACGGCGGAGGCTCGCGATGTCCTTGAGCGGGTCGCCATGTACGGCCACCAGGTCGGCCTGCAGCCCCGGGGCGATCGCGCCGATCTGGTGCGCGAGGCCCATCGATTCCGCGGCGAGCGATGTGGCGCCGATGATGGCGTCCATGACATCCTGGCCGCCGTCCTTCACGCGCGTGATGATCTCCCGCGCGTTCTGGCCGTGCGCGCCGGCCACGGCGTCGGTGCCCATCGGCATCTTCACCTTCGCGGCAAGCGCCTTTCTGAACATCGGGTAGTTGGTCGGAACCGCCTTCTCCATGAACGCGAAGCCCTCGTCGGTGTAGTTGCCGATGCCGAGGAAGCGCTGCTTGTTCTCGATGTAGTTCTGCAGCACGAGGCCGATGTTGGGATCGAAGTAGACGCCGCGCTCGGCCATGAGCTTCAACGCCTCGTCGTTGACGAATGCGCCGTGCTCGACCTGCGTGCAGCCGGCCTTGGCGGCGATGATGGCCGCCTCGGCGCTTTGGGCGTGCACCATCGTGCGCAGGCCCTGCGCTTTCGCTTCGTCGCACGCGGCCTGTACCTGCTCGAGCGACAGCGTCGGCGCGCCGCCTTCGCGAATGCTCTTCGACGCGAAGATCTTGATGAAGTCGGCTCCCGCGGCCTTCTGCTTGACGACGTACGCGCGCAAGGCCGCGGCATCGCCGGTGCGCTCGTTTGCCGAGCCGAGCGACGAGAGGATGCGCGGACCGGGCAGGATGCCGCGGTTGATGGCGTCCCTGAGATCCTTGTCGCTCATCGCGCCGGCGCTCTGCACGGTGGTGAACCCGTTGATGAGCGTCACCCAGGCGTTCTCGGCTGCGAACAGTGCCATCTCGGCGGACGTCTCGCCCTGGTTGCTCGCCCGCCCGTCCTTGCCGAAGTGGTAGCCGATGTGCACGTGGGTGTCGATCATTCCCGGCAGGAGCGTCGCGGTGCCGAGGTCATAGGTGACCGGGCCGGAGCGCTCGTCGATCGTGACGATCCGTCCTCCGGTGATTTCGACGACCGCGTTCTGGCGTGTGCCGCCGCGGCCGTCGAGCACATGCGCCGCGCGCACGGTTACGGCGCCCACAGGTTGTTGCGCGATCGCCGCAGGCCCTCCCCGGGGAAGACCGACAGCGATCAGCGCGATCGTCAGCAGCGTGAACCGGAGGACGCGGCGCATGTGTGTCCTCCCGTTTAGAACGAGATGCGCCCGCCCAGCCGCAGCAGCCGCCCCATCACGATCGACGAGGGACGGCCGAGGGAGGGGCCGAGGGTCTGCACGGCGTTGGTGACGGCGTTGTTATTGAACACGTTGAAGAGGTCGAGCGTGGGCTCGATGCGCGTCCGACCAGCCTGGAACGACTTCGCCACGCGCAGGTCGAGGAGATTCACCCAGGCGTAGCGGTACTCACCACGCTCGGCGACCTGGACGTTCTGCGTCACCTGCGTCAACCCGGGCACCACCGCCGTCGTCACCACGTAGATGCGCTGCTGCGGCAGACCGGACGCCGAGCGGAGCGAGCCCGCCAGGCGCACGTCGGCCGGCATCGTGTAGCTGAAGCCGGCGCGAATCTGGTACGGCGAGTCGAAGCCGATGTCCCCCTTGTTGTTGATGCGGACGTTCGGGTTGTTCCAGTCGCCCGCGTCCTGGTCGCCGTAGTTGTTGCCGATCGTGACGCCGCCGAACAGGGTCACATCGTCGAGGCGCGTGTTGAATTGCGCCTCGAACCCGTGGTACCGCTGCGACATCTCCGGGATCGTCTTGAGGAGGTTGCGCACCTGCCCGCGCGTGGCCGGATCCTGGTTGTAGACGGTCATCGGCTCGAGCGTGAGCGGGTTGCTGATGGTGACCGGCGAGTAGTTCTGTGGCTGCACCGAGTCGTTCACGGTCGTGTAGAGATCCCAGAACTTGCGGCCGAAGTACGCGAGCATGACCGACGTGCGGCCGCCGATCTGCCGCTGCACCGAGGCCGTGTATTCCCACTGGTACGGGCGCTTCAGGCCCGGGTCGACGTAGCCGAGGCTCGGCTGGAGGGAGCCGGTGCACCGCGGAAAAGCGATCTCGCTTTCTTGCGCGCGCAGGTCGCCGTCGGCGTCGGCCCAGGGGCAGGTCTGGAAGGCGATGTTCTTGCCGTTGAGCGGCTGGATAATCGTGATGCCCGCAAGACGGTCGTACTTGCTGAGGCCACCCTTCACGGCGGTGCGGCCATCGCCGAACACGTCCCAGGAGAGGCCGAAGCGCGGCGAGAACGTGTTCCAGTTCACGAGGTTCGATTGCTCGGCGAACTCACGCGCCGGCACCCAGCGGCCGGCGCCGGCGCTTTGCTGCGGGATGGACATCGTGAATCGCTCGTAGCGAAGCCCCGGGTTGATGGTGACCCGGCCGAACGTCCACGAGTCCTGCACGTAGAAGCCGGTGTTGGCGCCCGACTCCAGGTGACCACTGGGGTTGTTCACCAGCCGCACTGAATTGGGCACGCCGTTGTTGACGATCTGGACAATGTCCTGGCGCGTCTCGAACAGCTCCTCCGATTCGCCCGTCCGCACCTGGAGGCCGACCTTGAAGTTGTGCGCGCCGGAAACGTACGACATGAACCCCGCGTAGGTCCACATCCGTGCCGTGTTGGTGTCCTGCCGCGGGGAGACGCCGGTGACGTGCGACCGGATCTGGTCGAAGGTGGCGACGGCCTCGGGGGCCGCGTCGGGCTGGAACGAGAGGTTGTAGTTGACCGGCAGCGTGAACACCGACACTTCGGCCATGAGCCGGTTCGAGATCGGCGAGCTCCACTTCACCTGGCCGATGTAGTTGAGCCCCGTGGTTTGCTCGACCGACGAGATCGGGTCGTTGATGCTCGCGCCGATCCAGTTGTTCGGCCGGTGCCCCCGCCACTTGATGCTGCGATCGTAGTGGAGCGTCAGCTTGTTCTTGGCGTTCAGCTGTCCGGTGAAGCGCAGGGTCACGTCGCTGATGCGCTGGTCGTCGAGCGCCTGCTCGCCGGTGG
Organism: uncultured cyanobacterium; assembly: GCA_963833135.1. GTDB lineage: Bacteria > Acidobacteriota > Vicinamibacteria > Vicinamibacterales > UBA2999 > 12-FULL-67-14b. The sequence continues at coordinate 439,599 of CAWHWW010000001.1, forward strand.
CCGTGAAGGTGTTGCCCAGGAAGTTGTTGGCCGCCCATCGGCGGAACGTGCTGAAGAACCACAGGCGGTCACGCATGATCGGCCCGCCGAAGGTGGCGTTGAAATCGTAGACCGTGTCGACGCGGTTCTGGACGCTGAACCCGAGCGCCACGAGCTCGTCGTCCAGGTTGTCGCTCTGCATCGACTCGTTCGCACCGGTCGCGAAGAGGCCGCCGTGGAACTCATTGCCGCCGTCGCGCGGGATCATGTTGATCTGCACGCCGCCCACCGGCGCCTCGGCGGGCAGCGAGCTCGTCTGGTAGCTGATCTCGTCCATCAGGCCGTCGTTGAAGTAAAAGCCCGTCTGGTTGCCGCCGAACCCGATGTGCTGGATTTGCACGTTGTCGATCATGAAGACGTTGTCGTTGTTCGACGAGCCGTGCACCTGCAGCGTGGGCTGCTGCATGATCTGGGTCCCGCCCACATCGGGGGTGGCGGTGGTCACGCCGGCGATGAGCTGGCCGACGGCGAAAGGATCCTTGCCCGAAGGAATTGTGTCGAGCACCTCGCGGCTCATCACCGACTGCGACACGGAGTTGCGAACGTCGACGATCGGCGAGGCGCCCGAGACGGTAACGGTTTCCTCGAGCTGGCCCACGGCGAGTTCGGCGGTGACCGTGGCCGTGAACGACGCCGACAGCCGGATGCCCTCGCGCCGGACTGTGCGGAAGCCCGTCAGCGTGAAGGTGACGACGTAGTCGCCGGGCCGCAGGTCAGTGATCTGGAATGCGCCGTTGGTCCCGGTGATGGTCGTGCGCGCGCCCTCAATCAGTGCCGGGCTCGCCGCTTCCACAGTGACCCCAGGCAGCACTGCGCCCGAAGAATCGCGCACGATCCCAGCGATGCCGCTGGCGCTCTGCGCGAGCGCCGCCTCCGGGGAACCAATCAGGCCGAGTGCAAGCAGCACGCCGGCATATACCCCACTCGCGAATCGCCTGTTGATCATAACGCCTCCAGGTTAGTAAGCGTCCGTCCAAGGCTTGCAGTGTGTAGGACCGTGTGGTGGCTGTCAATCAATAGCGGCGCGGCAGAGTCTTGCGCTCGTCACCTGTTCACTTTTGAACAGTTCGAACACGGTACTATTTCGTATCTTCGCGGACGCGACGGCTGTCGCATCCAGAGCGAGGATGTCCATGACGTTCCTGAAACAATTGCACGATCACCTGATCGCGAGCATTCACCCATCGTCCGCGCCACCGGACGTCGACAGCGGTCCCGCGGCGCTGCCGAGTATCGAGCTTGAACGTCCCGTATCGTTTCGCCGCCTCTCGGGCACTGCTCACTCAGACCTGATCAATCAGATGGAGCTGTCTGCCCCGGCCGCGATGCCGACGATCGATTCGGCCATCCCGACCGACAAGCCGGGGCCACCACCCGCCCGGTATCTCGCGAAGCCCTCGACCCCGGAAGTCTATTAGGAGAGAGACCATGGCAACCCTCACCAACGACGGCGAAGACAACGACGGCATCGTCGGGACGACGGCATCGCACGATCACAATGGAGTGGAAGGGCGCAACGACGACACGAGCGTACGCAACGCCGCCGTGCCGGAAGGCAACGGCGTGTTCGGCGTCACCCGCGTTCCCGACGGCGCCGGAGTGTTCGGCCTGCACGAAGACAACGGGGTGGGAATCGCCGGCTTCGGCCATCCCGCCGGCATCGGCGTCGTCGGGATCAGCGCGCCGGCGGGGGCCAAGGGCGGCGACGGCGTCCTCGGCGTCAGCAACTCCGAACACCGGAACGGCATCGTCGGCCGCAACGACTCGACGAGCGCGAGGCTGTCGGCCGCGCCCGGCGGCAACGGCATCTTCGGGTTCACGCAGGTGCCCGACGGTGCTGGCGTGTTCGGGGCCCATGCGTCGACCGGGATCGGCGTTGGGGGCCTGGGGCTGATTGGCGTGTCGGGTGGGAGCGTCAACGGCGTCGGCGTGATGGGCGTCAGCCGGCCGCCCGGCGGCACCGGCGCCGGTGATGGCGTTCAGGGGATTACCAACTCGGCCCGTCGAAATGGCGTGTACGGGCTGAACGAGTCGACCAGTTCACATCAGAGCAAGAGCCCCGCGGGCAACGGCGTGCTTGGCTTCAGCAACGTGAGCGACGGCGCCGGCGTGCTCGGCGCTCACGGGAGGGGCGGGCATGGGCTGTACGGGACGGGCGGCTTTGCGGTCACCGGCGTCGGCACGGTGATGGGTGTCTGGGGCATTGCCCAGGGCACCGCGTGGGCCGGGTATTTCTCCGGCCCGATCAACGTCGAAGGGACGAGCTCGCTCGCCGACGTGGAAGTGGCCGGAAACATGACGGTGAGCGGCGATATCCGGTTACCGGACCGGGACATCGCGGAGCGGTTCGCAGTCGAAAGCCCGGCGGCGTGTCCGCCCGGCACGGTGATGGTGATTGGCGACACCGGCGCGCTGGCGCCGTGCCACCGCCGCTACGACAAACGAGCGGTCGGCGTGGTCTCTGGTGCGGGCACGCTGCGGTCGGCGATCACACTTGGGGCGTCGGCGGAGCCGGCGGCGAGTGCCAGCATCGCGCTGGTGGGCACCGCCTTCTGTTGTGTCGACGCCGACGTGGCGCCGATCGAGATCGGCGATCTCGTCACCACGTCCGACACGTTCGGACACGGGATGAAGGCCGCGGATCCGACGCGCAGCTTCGGCGCGATTATCGGCAAGGCGCTGGCGCCGCTAAGCGGCGGGCGTGGCGTGGTGCCGATTCTGCTGACGCTTCAGTAGCGGGCTGACATTCCGTCATGCAACGCCACGCGTGCGATGCCCGCGAAGAAGGGGCCTGGCCATGACCACATTGATGCAGGCGGTGACCCGCGCGCGCGAGGACGCGCAGTTCCCGCCCGATGGCGAGTTCCGCGTCAGGCAGTTGCAGCAGCATTTCCAACCACCGGCGCAACGTGGCTCGCTGCGCGCCTTGATCGCGGCGATGCGGGCCCGCACCGCGGTCGCGCGTCCGTTTGCCGTCATCCTCTGCCGATTCAAGGGCGATGGCATCCATCCCGATGAGGGCAAGTGGAAAACGTTCTTCCAGGAGGCCTTCAAGCCCGGGACGGGAGGGCTAGTCGACTATTGGTGGGACGCGTCGTTGGGCAAGATCGATGTCGCCGGGACGCGGGTGTTCGGCTGGATGGAAGTGGACATGACGCGAGCCCAGGCCGGATACCCGCCGACGGAGCGCGGCGATCTGACCGCGGCCGCGATTAGAGCCGTCCAGTTGAAGAAAGGCGATCCGATTACCGGCTTCTTCAACCAGATCTCGATCTACATGTATCGGAAAACAGTAGCCGGTAAGACAATCGACGGGAGCACGGATGGCAACGGGCGGATCAACCTGACCGCGCCGTTCGACGGCGAAGTGACCGCGCACGAGATGGGCCACAGCCTGGGCATGTCACACGACGCGGACGTGACCGGCGACACGCAGTATCACGACGCGTGCTGCATCATGAGCCAGAGCGGTCCGTTCATCCAGCAGCCTTGGGGCGTCATCTTCGGCCCGGCGGTCTGTCTGCCTCACCTCCTCCTGCAAGGCTGGATGTACAAGCGGCGGATGCTGATCGACAGCGGCGCCTGGGCCACCCAGCCGAACGGGATCACGCTGCAGCTGGCGCCGAACAGCGAGCCCGCGGCGCGCGCCTATCTCGGCGCCAGCCTGGCGATTCCCGGATCGTCGCCCGCGTGGTCGTATCTGCTCGAAGTGGTGACGGCGACCGGCTGGAACCGTGGCATCCCGGGCATGCCGTATGTGATGGTCCGCCGGATCTCGTCGGAGACCGACCTCAAACCGAAGGTCACCGGCATGTATCTGAACAAGATCCATGTCAATCCAACGGGTTCCGCCACGACCTACAAAGATCCCTCGGCCAACACCACTTTCACCGTTTCCCTGGCCTCGGCCCGCGGCCCGGTCGTCACGGTGCACGCGAAGAAGAACTGAGATTAGTAACCCCAGGAGTATCTGAATTGCAGCGTCTGCCTCACCTGGGTGTCCTCGGTCACCTGTGGCTGTTGCAACACGTCGACGCGGTAGTCCAGGGACAAGCCTCCGGTCAGCCTCCAACTGATGGTGTTGCGCCAGTCGAGCGTTGGATCCTCGAGCTCGTTGAAGTCGCCAAAAAGATCGAGGTTCGTGTTCAGCAGCAGCCGGGACAGCCTGACCGTGCCGACAATCGTGGTCTCGAGACCGGTTTCGTTGAAACTCTCCTGCTGCGAGTACTCCTGAAAGCCTGACGCGCTGTCGTCGAGCACGAAGGCGCCATTGAACCGGTTCTGCCGGAAGCCGAGGCCGCCGCGCCAGTCGAGCGACGCGATCCGGCCGCGCAGCAGGCGGAAGTTGATGCCGACTCCCTCCCTGATCGACACCGGCGCGAAGGGATCCCCGACCTTGAAGTCTTCGTTCGCCGGCACGTTCTCGGTGGTCGTCGTGCCGTCCAGCAGGTGCTTCACCACGGTGGTGTCTTCGGTGACCAGGACATTCGACTCGAAGAAATTCGTCAGCACGCCGAAGCGCACGTAGGGCCCGATGCGCGGGCTCAGCAACCGCGTGTAGATCGTGTCGAACCGCACGCGGTCGACCGTCTTCTGCAGCGGCAGCTTGGGCGAGACCTCCGGATCGATCGACACGAAGCCTTCCTCGACCTCGAAGATGATCCCCGCGTAGTTCTTGCCGCGGTCGTAAATCAGGTAGGTGTCGAACGTAAAGTCCGCGCCGATCGTCGTCTGGTTGGCGGTGCCCACGACATTCGAGGACCCCGTGATCGGCAGACCGAAGCCGATCGTCATGGTGCGCGTCCAGGCCGAGCCTGGCTGCACGATGCCCATTTCATTGGGTGGGACCACGCCTGCCCCGAGCAGGCTGCCGTCGTCCGGATCCTGGACGAGCTTGAAATACACCATCGACCCTTGCGGGATGACGACCGTGGAGAAGTCGGTGCGCGTGCGATAGTTGGCGCCGGGCCGCACGATGCGATAGAGGCCCGGCGCCGCCAGAATCGTCTTGAGTTTTTCCCCGAGGAGCGTGTCGGCGCCGAAGCCGACGGTGTACGGCTGGCGGTCGGCGACGCGGATCAGCTCGTAGGTACCGCGATGGGGAACGTTGTTCTTGTCCACGACCTCGACGATGATGCCGCCCCACGTCACCGGTACGAGTTTCGTGTTGCCGGCCGTGACTTCGACCGGAACCGACATCATCTGATTGAGCGGGCTCGATCCGATGCGCAGGACGTAGCTGCCCGGCGCCAGGACGATGCGCTTGCCGTTCTGGCCGGACGCGACGCGCTTCTCGCCCTGATACACGAGCGTCTCCGGCTCGTCGGCGCCATTGGTCATGGCCGGCACGAACACGGCGCCGGAGCCGGCCGGCACCGCCGTCGTATCGGCGGCGAGCTGCTGTTCGGCGGTCGGCGCGATCCACCGGTACAACTGAGATTCGGCGGGCCCTGGTTGTGCCTCCACCTTAATGGCGGGCTGTTGATCGCCACCAGGCGGGGTTCGGTACAGACTTTGGGTGGTCCCCGATGGCCCCTGCTGTGCCACCGCGGGCGTCGAAAGGACGAGCAGTGTCGCCGCGATCGCCATCATTCGTCTATGACGCCACTTCTCACAGAGCACGCGCAGCGTTGTCATGATCTCCTCCAAGTTGCTTTGTGCGTCGGCCAGCATCAACGCAGCCGTGCGCGCGTGAGCCTGACACCCGAATCGGCGGGCGTCATGGATTTCGGGTCCGTCGAGGCGGAGCGGTCGCCAGATCGATGACACGCCCCGACTCACCCCGGCGGTGCCATCCTGGAGCAGCAACCCGTGTGCCGTGCGCAGAGGGAAGGCATAGCCCGGCAGATTTATTGGGATTTTCGCGATGCGTCGACAGCCGGCGCGCGAACCGCCCGGGGGCGATTCGTCCATCCGGCCGGAGGAACTCCCATATGCCGTCGCGCAGCAGCGATGGAGGACGCCGGCATTCGACGCGACGCTCGGGGTTCTACCTTCGCCTGGAGCCGGAAGATCAGCGATCGAGCGGTTTCGGTCGCCCGAACGCCGACGACGTCTCGACGCTGAACTTCTTGTAGTCGGAGAACTCCGACCTGCCGTCGCGGCGCATCACCTTCAGGAGCGCCACTCGTGCGCTCCCCGTGTAGGTGGCGCTCGCCGGCAGCCACTCCTCGCCATTGACCTTGCGGCGCTGGAAGGCGCCCTTCGACCCCTTGTGCATGCGGGCGACGACGCCCAGGCCGTATGTCACAGTGTCGATCGCCTCGACCTCGAGCCGTACCAGCTCGTACTCGGATTCGCTCACCCAGGCGCGTGCATTGAACTTCTGCATCAACTTGCCATCGGACGTTTTTGCCTTGACGGCGCGACGCGGTGTAAGTGCGATCACGATGGTGTCGTGGCCTTCCAGCGCCTCCCGGCCGGCCATGCGGAGGTCGAAGATGGCGAAGATCTCGTTCACGACCTCGGTCGCCTCGCGCTGCTCCCGCGCACGCTCGCGTGCGAGCCGCTGCTTGGTCTTCTCCGGATCCTTCGCGAGCCTCTTCAGGTACTCCTCAGCTTGCTCCTGCCGATCGCGATCCTGTTTCTCGAGGTCGCGCGTGGATGTGGGCCTGCCGTCTACGGCAATCTCCCTCTCCCAGCGGCCTTGTCCCGGGAACCCCGGGTAGCTCTCGATCACCTTGACTGATTCGCCAGTCGGCCGGCCAGCCTTGTCGAGCTTTAGCTCACGGCGCGTCTCGACATACATGTAAGCAGACTGCCGGTCGTCATCCGACTGCAGCCGTTGTTTGACCTGCTCGAAGAATACGCCGGGATCCGGAAGCGGCCGATCTTGCGAGACGGCGGGCATCGCGAACAGGACGAGGGCGAGAACCAGCACCAGCGGCATGAAGACCTAGACGCTCGGGAATGACCGATTGTTCCTTCTTCCTGTGGCAATCTACAGGAGCACGATGGTGTTCGCGCAACCTTCAGCGTCTTCCGTCCGTCTCTTCCTTTGGCAATCTACAAGAGCATGATGTGAGCGATCAAACCGACCTGATTCAAGGCACGCTCGATCTGCTCATCATGCGGACGATTGCCCTGGAGCCGATGAACGGATGGGCGATCGCACAGCGCATTCAGCAGATCTCCGACGAACTGCTGCGGGTGCAACAAGGGTCGCTCTACCCGGCCCTGCACCGGCTCGAGCATCAGGGCTGGATTACAGCCGAGTGGGGAGCGTCTGATAACAACCGTCGCGCCCGGTTCTATTCCCTGACGAAAGCCGGGAAGAGGCAGCTCCGGACCGAAGTCTCGAAGTGGGAGCGGCTGTCGGCCGGGGTCGACCTCGTCCTGAAGAGAACATGAAACCTTCGTGACCGGACTGTGAACGCTTCTGCGGAGCTGGAAGCGGATGGGCCGTGGCGAGGGCGGTTGCGCCGACCTGTCGATAGCCCTAAGCGCGCGGACGGAGGGCCGGGGCCGTTAGCGCCGCTGCGACCAGGTTGGTCCCCATCGATCGGGCACATCCAGCGCCGCGTAGATACCGAGCGGCTCCATCGCGTCCAGCAGTTCCGCGCGTCGCCTCTCGATCGCGTCGATCATCGACGAGCGTGACGTCCGGTGCTGCTCGTAGACGAGCATCTCGCTCCAATACTCGATCAACAGATAGCGTGACGACCGATTCTGGTCGCGCAGAAACGAACTCCCAAGATAGGACCGGGTCTGCCGATTCAACGCCGTCCAGTCGCCATCCGCGCCGTAGAGTTTTTCGAACTCCTCTCCGCGCCCCTTCTTCACGTCGAACTGCCACATGACTGCAATCATCGGAAGGGGATCATAACCGAAAGTTTCGCAGGCCTCCACGCTGCCGCACTTGACCGATTACTACGTTTCACGTAATACTACGTCAATCGTATTACGTGGAGCGGAGTATGAACCGGCGCGACCAGGCGATCGACCTCGACGAATTCGGGCGGTTCGGCGAACCCGCCCTCCTGATTCTGATCAGCCTCGCTGACGGCGCGAAGCACGGTTACGCCGTGACGGAGGACATCGCCGCCTTCGCGGACGTCCGATTCGGACCGGGCACGCTGTATGCCGCCATCGCCCGCCTCGAGGCGCGTGGCCTGATCAGCGCCCTCGACGCCGACGATCGCCGCAATCCCTACGAGCTCACCGCCCTGGGCGAAAAGGCGCTTCGCACCAGGCTCGCGAGCATTCAAGCCGTCACGCGCGTCGGCCAGAGGCGGCTGGCGAGCGCGTGACGTGGCTGCTGAAACTCTATCCGCCGGATTGGCGGCGACGCTACGGCAGCGAATTTCTCGCCTTGATCGCGTCGCAGCGGTTTTCGTTCGTGACCGTCCTCGACATCATCGGCGGCGCAATCGATGCATGGACCCAGCCGCAGTCGCACCTCGCGGCTCGCGCCGCCCCTCGGTTGGAAGGAGACACGATCATGCTGGCCAAAATGTTGCGGTTGCGATGCGCGGGCCACGGAACGAACACGACGGCGGTCGACGGATTGAAAGGCGCGGGCGTGATCCTCGGCGGGACGTTACTATCGGTTCTCGTTGCCACGTGGATGCGTCGGCAGTCGGTCGACCCTGTCTACACGCAGGCCCTGCTGAACAACGGATGGCTGTTCGCGTGTGTCGTCAGCATGCGCTACACGACGCTGAAGGGATGGAACGGGTGGACGCAGACGATTTTCATTGGCGTGCTGTTGATGCTGCTGACATTGCTGGCGCTCGGCGCGGCTTGGATCAACAGCCGGTGAGAGCGGCGGATCAGAGTACGGACGAAACTTTGGTGAGCCCGGCAGGAATCGACCTGGTTCAGTCGAGCGCGAAGCGCGAAGACGCTAGGCTGATGACTTCCGGACGAGCCAATTCGAGATGACTATCGAGAATTGGTGAGCCTAACTTCCGCGCGTTGGAACCTCGTTCAGCAACTGGCTGACACGGCTGGACGCCCTTCGTCAAGCGAAGGACACGTACGTGTGAGTTTGCGCTCAGCTCACGTACACGACAGCCCCCGCCTTAGCGTAAGCCGTTGCATCGACAAACCCCCGCAGCTCGTCATAGCCGTTGAGCAGGCGATCCAGCGGTAGATCGTTCCCCTCGACCGTGCGGTTCCAATGTTCCGGGTTGATCTCGATTTCCACCATGCGCGCAGGGTTGAATCGGCGCTCGAGCTCCTCACGAGTCAGGCTGTGGAGGTACGCCGAGAACTGTTGCACTTTGGCAGGACTCAGTGCTTGCAGCACGGAGTAGCCGAGTTCGTCGGCGTCTCCAATCTCTTCGCCGCCTCGGATCAGGTAACAGGCAGGCTCGTCGCCTTCCCATGCCGTGCCAGTGAAAAGAAAGTGCAGGCCGTGCCAAACGCCTTCGAGGTCACAATGGGGCCGGTCGGTGACACGGTCGTAATCCGGCGGTGGCGCGGCGTCCGGATCGTTTTCGAAGATCCGGACCGGTGACAGCTTCATCAGCCAGCCGAGGACCCCCTTTGGGCGCACCTCGCGAACCGGAGGCGCCCACGCCGAGGCCTCGAAGAACGCTTCGATCGATTTCGGCTCCTCGACGAGCTTCCGAATCTCGGCCGTGGATGCCCGATAGAGCCCGCCAGTCATGCCCATGTCGTTGAAAGTATACGGATGTGCCTCGGCGGCTCGTATTCGGCAGGCTGACGCAGCCTATCGTCCGACGGCGACGGAGAACGGCGCCAGTCCATGCGAGTAGGATACTTGCCATCGAAGCGTGACCGCCTGACCTGTGAGCCATTCATGTCCGCCGACGATTCAAGACGCCTGGCTTCGCCCACTTCCGACGGACCATCACGACAAAGTTGAACCCACCGTCCGCGACGCGCTCATCGGTGCGGCCATTGGGCTGGTCCTGATTTACGCCGGCACGCGCATTTCATACTGGATCCTGAAGTGGCTCGTCATCGGCGTCGGCCTGCTGTTTGTGGGTGTCATGACTGCGTTCGTGATCTCGGTCATCTGGGTGAAAGCGGCGCCCCTCGCTCACCTGATCATGAGCAGAGCGCGCGGTCACGTGCGGAGGGATCCGCAGCTCGGCACGCTGATCCGCAACGTCAAGGCGGAGGCCTGGGAGGCCGACTTCAGGGTGCGGGATCGAACGGTGGAGATCCTCATCGACGGAAAGGAGGAGCCCAATCCTGCGCTCATCGCCCGCGCTCGCGAGCTGGTGGCGGATTTCGATACCTTCGAGCGCCGGTTGAACGACTACCTCGCGCAAATGGCAACGGAGTGGGCCTCTGAGGCTCCGGAATTGGGTGCCGACATCAGCACACTGCGCATCTCTTCGATCATGCTGCGATCGCGGAAACGGATCCTGGTTGACTTCGATGGGCCGGACGTAGACGTCTATTGGTCGTGCGAATACGCAGACGGGCAGTTCAGCGGACTGGACTTTGACTCATGAGGAGACGAACGATTCACGATGGCGCCTACGCGGCGTGCGATCGGCCGGCTCTGGCGGACAGCCTCCGCGACAAGCGTGAGCGAATTCTGGTGAGCCCGGTAGGAATCGAACCTACAACCAACAGATTAAGAGGCTTCGGAAGGGCCAGATCACGGCGTCGCGCACGATGACTCTTCGAACGAGTCTGGCCTTGGAGGTTGCAGGAGTGGCCGCGTCATTCGGAAAAAGTGCCACACAGTGCCACATGGCGTCGCACCATTTTGTGGTGCTGATGGCAGGCTCGACGACTCAGACTCCGAGCGGCGAGAAGTCTGCATCCGGACGATGGGGTCGATTTTGGTCGGAGTCGACGAGAATCGGAACGGGAAACGCACCTTGTGCAACATCCACAATGCGGAGGTTGCGGCGCGAGTCTCCCGATTCGTGGAGGCGGCGGGACACCGTTCCCGCAGCCTGTCTTCGGTTCCGGACAGACACGATCCGCTGCGCATTGGCGGACTCGCTGCCCTCGGGTTGTGTCACCGCTCGCCTTGCAATCACTGCCTGAATGGCGCAGGATTCAGCGAGCTGAGCTACGCCTCCTAGAACAACAGGCAGCGTGGACTAGGGATCGGACCAGTAACACTACTGATGAACCCTGCCATTTGGCGGCATGCCAGAGAGCTAATCGGCGCGGCACTTGACCTACCGGAGTCAGCGCGCAGCGAATTTCTGCTCAAACACTGCGACGAGCCCGAGTTGCGCGCCGAAATCCAAGCACTCCTGAAGCGCGCGACTGATTCCGGATTGGACGTCTTGCCCCTTAATTACCCCGGCTTCGACCTTCCTTCATCAACGGTGACTGCGCAGACATCCAAAGGAATTATTACGACACTGCCCTCCCGGTTCCACATCCTGGCGAAGCTTGGCTCTGGTACTTTTGGGGATGTCTATCGAGTATTTGACGATCGAACTCACGCGCAAGTGGCACTCAAGGTCCTGCGCAACACGAAGGCACTTGCTCTGTATCAGTTCAAGCAGGAATTTCGAAGCCTCGTGGCATTACGGCATCGGAATATCGCCAGGCTATACGAGCTGATCGACGACAACGGCACGTGGATGTTGACGATGGAGCTGATAGATGGCGTGCCGTTCAACAAGTCCGTCACTCGTGCGTCGAACACCATGCAGGTGCGTACTGCGCTCTCACAGCTGCTGACCGGCGTATCAGCGCTTCACAGTGAAGGCTTCCTCCATCGCGATCTCAAGCCTTCCAACGTGCTGGTCACACCCCAGGGGAGGGTGGTGCTCGTCGATTTTGGTCTCGTTCGACAGTTGTACCCGCTCGATCGGCAAGACACGTTGAGTATCGCGGGCACGCCTGCCTACATGGCGCCCGAACAAATTTCCCGCGGTGCATTGACCGAAGCCGCGGATTGGTACGCCGTCGGCGTGATGTTGTTCGAGACTCTCACCGGACGGCTCCCATTTGACGGACCGGTATTCGATCTGCTGAGCCGCAAGGAGTGGGACGAGCCGATCCTACCTCCGACTATTGACTCATCTATCGCACCGGACCTGTCGGAAATATGTCTAGGGCTGCTCCGTCGTGAGCCTACCGAGCGCCTAAGCGGCGAGCAGGCGCGCATACGTTTAGCGCTCACAGACGTCGCCAGCCAGTCAGACGGGCCACCTGAGTCACGCGTGGCGACCTTCATAGGTCGAGAAACCGAGCTCGAGGCGGTTGATACCTCATTCGAAGCGACACTAGCTGGCGTGCCGCAGATCGTGCAGGTAACCGGTGATGCGGGCATCGGCAAGACCGCGTTCATCGCGAAATGCATCGAGCGCGTTAGAACTACATCTCCGAATGTCGTCGTATTCTCAGGCCGATGTCATCCCACGGAATCTGTCTCTCATCCCGCCCCAGACCCAGTGCCATGCTGCGGGGTGTTCGGGGTGGTGGCCGTGTGTGGTCCAGTGTCGGTTCCGGCTGGTGGACAGGCCCCCCGATGAGGCTGTCAGTAGTGCCTGCAGGTCGGCCGCCATGATAGAGACTTCGGCGCCCACCGGAGGCATGGATCGTGGCGGCAGGATGCAGGGCCTGAGCGACGTCGTGACGCGCGTTCAGGCCAGGAACTGCTCCGCGATGATCCGCTCCTCCAGCGAGTGGTCAGGATCGAACAGCAGTTGCACGGCGGCGGAGAGGTCCTGCCGGATTGATACGGACTCGATCTGAACGAGTTCGCGGAAGTCCGCTGTGGCCGCGACCGGCCGCTTAACCGCGTCGAGATTCTCAAGCACAATCTCCGCACTCTGCGGAAGGAGCGCTCCCCGCCACCGCCGCGGCCGAAACGGACTCACCGGTGTGACAGCGAGCAGCCCCGACCCGAGCGGTAGGATCGGTCCGTGTGCGGATAAGTTGTAGGCTGTGCTTCCTGCGGCAGTCGCAATGATAAGCCCGTCGCCAACGAAGTTACCCAAGCGCTCCACACCATCGATCGACACACGAATGTTTACCGACTGCGCCGAATCACGCGTTACTGCCACCTCATTGAACGCCAGCGCATTCACCACCTGGCCAGCCGTCGTAACAGCTTGCATCGCGAGCGGGTGCACATCTATCCGCGTAGCCTCGGCAATGCGCTCAATGAGACCCTCGGCTCTAAACTGATTAAGTAAGAAGCCCACCGTCCCACGGTTCATCCCGAAGATCGGTCGTGCCAACGCAAGATGGCGATGCATGACGTGCAGCAAAAATCCGTCTCCCCCGAGTGCGACGAGCACGTCACAGTCATCCGGATCCGCCCACTGGTACCGATCCTCAATTTCAGCGAAAGCTACCCGCGCCCGTTCGGAACCCGAGCAGACGCACCCGATGCGCAGCTCGGCCTGGCCGTCAATAGGCATATTACTTCTCCCACGGTAGAAGTAGACCGGGCGGCGCACGTCGCAGGATTACCAGATCCCGAGGCGGACGACACATGGTAGGACTGTGGGTGCCGAGAACTGTGTCACGGCTTCTGATCGGCGCCCTCGCTGCAAGCCGGCCTCGCGGTCAAGGGCCACAGCCAGCGCTCGGTGTCCTTGGTCAGCAGGCATGAGTCCGTGAGACTCCTAACGACACCAACCGCCGGTTCCGGTTCCTCATCCGGGATCGCGACGCCAAGTTCACCGCCGCGTTTGAGGCCGTCTTCAGCTGTGGGTGCCCGAAAGTCGGCCTGCAGCGCTGAGCTGCTGCTTCGTCACCGACGGGAGCACGGCATGATCCGGCCGTGGCTCTGCGGTTGATCTACCTGGTGTTCTCCGAGCTCCTCAGCTGGATGATCCTGCTTGCCCAATCGCAGCAGGCGAAGGAGATCGAGATCCTGGTCCTGCGCCACCAGCTCGCCATACTCCAACGACGCAGCCCACGACCGCGGATGAACTGGGCCGACCGAGCCCTCACGGCCGCCCCGGCCCGATTGCTACCCACGCGCCGACGCCTCGGGTTACTCGTCACGCCCCCCACCATCCTGCGCTGGCACCGGCGACTCGTCGCCCGCGGCTGGACCCCCAACCCACGCCGCCCGGGCGACCACCACTCCCCTCCGGCCTCTGCGCCCTTGCCGTGCGCCTGGCTTGGCGGGCTGCTCCACGAATATGAGCAGGTTGCGTGAGGTGCGCCGAGTTTCGGGCACGCACAGGGGAAGTTCAGTGAGCAGGTCTGGGGAGATTCACCTGAGCGCCGTCATTGCCGCTCGCCTGCCCGGCCGTCCAGTGGATGGTCAGTCAACGGGAGATGCGTCGCAATGCCTTGCGCGACTTCTTCCCAACAGTCCGCGACTTCTTCCGGGCAGTCGCCACGGCCTGATCCACCCCCAACGCGTGGCTGCGCTTCCTCCACCGCCCGACCTCCTTGCGCACCCCCCGTTCCAGATCGCGCTTCCGTGGCAAGAGCAGGCTGAGTCCGAGCCGGTAAAGACGCAGCGCCAGGACGCCCACCAGCAGACCGACGGGCAGAAGTACCACCGTGACACACAGGACAATGGCGACGACAAGGAGAAGCGATGCAAGCAGCCACAGCAGCAGGGCACCGAGCCCACGAAGGGCTCTCATCGCGACGTGAACTCGGTCGAGGTCGGGGCGGCGCACTTTTGGTCGCCCTTCTCCCGATGCTGCACGCCGACCGTGTCCCTCCTTAATCGTGTACCTAACGCCACAGTCCTTCATCGACCGCGGCCGTCTCGGCCGCCCCTCCTTGTCGTGGCGCCCCAGCGGACCGCGGCGGAAGAGCCCCCCATGGCCGGGGCGTCCGGCGAGAGTGACGTCAGCGACTGATGCCGCGGCGGCTGTAGGCGCCGGCGACGATGGCGACCCCAATCACCGCGAGGACCAACTGAACCAACAGTTCCAGCCAGTCAATGCCACGGGTGACGGTGGGGATCCCGAGGACTCGGGCCAGCCAGGTCCCCACCAGGGCCGCAACCACGCCGACCACAATTGTCAGCCAGAGCGGGATCTGCTGTCGCCCCGGAAGGACGAGGCGGGCAAGCGCGCCAATGATGGCACCGATGACGATCGCAGAAATAATGCCGGTGGCGGTCATGGTTCTTCTTTCTCCCTGCGCTGATGGTGCGGGGAGGAGCGGATTCAGGTCGTGTGTGACCTGTGAGGGCAGTCTGCTCCTTTAAGGTCACAACGTGGTGAAGGTCGAGGATGCCGGCTAGTCACAGTCCTCCGGCGGCCACCAGGACCAGCTGCCGAGTCAGACGTGGAGTACCTGACGGCGCGGTGTCGCTGCAGGATGATGTCGCCGACCTGCTGAAGCTGCACGTGGGCGTCGACGCGACGCTCGGCGGTGTACAGCTGACGATCGAGGTGTCGAGACGCAGGTACTGCTCGAGGTGCGCCTCGACAACGTGGCCCGGATCATCGGCCGCATTTCACGGCCATCGACAACAACCCCCAGACTCAGGCAGCTGGCGGTCGCCGCGCACGGTCGAGCCTGGATCTACCGGAGCAATCAGCATCCAGCCTGCAGGCGCACTCCCCGCCGGCCAACCCGACCTTTGCCGCGGCGACGAGATCGCCGGTTCTCGTACACGAGTACGGACAGGTCTCCTGACGTGACCGAATTTTCGGCACCCACAATCTTCAGTTCGGAACGGCTGCGCAGCGGCTCTTCTCCGACCTCAAGCTGAAGATCAAGACACTGACCCGAACCGCCGTCAGCGACAACAATGGGACTACTGGGAGCACGGGGAGCAAGTACTGGGAGCAGATTGGGAGCCAATTTGAGCGGTGAACGGATTTGTACGGCAATGAACGGCTCCCGACCTCACCGGTTTGACCTGGGCGAGTTCCGTTCCCCGCAGGTCAGCACTCTTTTCGGTCTTCATTCACACCGAAGAGGTCACTGGTTCGATCCCAGTATCGCCCACGCTTGTTCTGGCTGATCAGCGGCTCGTCGACGATCATCGTCGACGAGCCGCTGACCTGTTTTGGGAGCAGGTGGGGAGCAAAGATCTTGACCACACGTGGGACACCGAAGTGGTACCCCAGACCGTGCTCCCAGTTTGCTCCCACCGGGCCTGCAGCGCGGCCAGCATGTGGTCGAACACGTCGAACACGTCGATCACGGCGGGGAGGTGCGGGCACCGGACGCAGCGGTGAGGCATCAGCGAGCTCGCTCGTCACGCGCCATCTCGTGCGGATGGCGTCTCACCTGTGCTTGTACTCGTGTCGGGGATCTCCTGGCCGTCCCCCGCGCGGCGCAGGTGCTCCTCCGGAGTCGTGATCTCGGCCGGTGGCACCCAGATGAAGTTCTTCATCGCACCGTGCAGGAGCACGAAGGCCAGCGTCCCGAAGCAGAATGGCAGTGTCAGGGCCGGCAGCCCCCACGGAACGAAAAGCGAACCGATGGCTCCGAAGAGCAACGCGGTGAACACCGCGCAGGCGACGCCCAGGATTGCCGAGCGCCACGTCAGCACGTAGAACACCCCGGCGATCGCCAAGCACGCGTCGAAGGAGTTGAAACCCCACAGCCCGTTGAAGATCGCCACCCCGTCGGCGCCGAGTGCCAGGCCGGTGAGCATCCCGACGATCGATCCGATGAGTGCGAAGCCTGCGGCGATCCGGGAACAGAACAGGATTCCGATGATGATCAGGACGCCGCCGAGGATGCTGTTGATGAAGAACAGCTGTCCGATGCCACGGAATACGGCGTTCAGGATAGCCAGAGCATCGGTGCTCCCGACCGCCTGCGCGGTCTCCCGCACGGCGATCTGCACACCCGGACCTTTGACCGCAGGTGCCGCGGGCTCGATCAGTGGACCGACTCGTCCGAACGCGATCTGTAGTGCCGTGATCAGGAACAGCAGAGTGGAGATGTTGAAGGCCAGTGTGAACGGAGGCACCCCCCACGATCCGAGGAACGTGGCCGCGAGGCCGGCCATCAGGACCGAGGACAACGCGCTGATCAGGATGATCCACCCGATGATGACGACGTCCCACGGAGGTGCCAGGAAGGTCCCCAGCGCCAACCCGACGAGTACTCCGTTGAACCCGTAGAGTCCGGCGCGGATAGCGCCGCGGTCGAAGCCGAGCGCGAGCGCGGCCAGATTCGAGATGACCAACCCGAGCGTGCCTGCGAACCCCAACCACGGGTCGTAGATCCATGCAGCAACCATGATGAACAGGCCGGTGAGTGGGCTGTTCATGAACACGACCTGCCCGACGCCGCGCAGGCAGTACTCGATGAACCCCACGACAGGGATGTTCACCACCCGCTCCTGCAGGGCAGGCATAGTGCCGTTGAGATATCTCAGCCCGCGGGCTGGCTCCGTTGGCTGTGCCGTCGACATGACGTCCCCTTAGGCGTGCTCTCCAGACGATCTGGAACCCGGCCACCGGCGACGCGATCTCGACCGTCGTCGCCGGCATGGGCTCTGTGGTGTGGGTCCCTGCGGGCCAGGGCCCATCCGGGGAGGAGGGCCCACACCGGCACCCTCCTGTCCCGAGTCAGTGCGTCAGAAGCTGGCTTTAGGTACGGCCATGCCCTGCTCGATCTGTTGTGGCCCGGCCGCGGAGGGTCGGACGTCGATGTCGAAGATGGCGGTCGGGATATACACGGTCGAGCAGGAGTTCGGGATGTCGACCACTCCGGAGAGCCTGCCCTCGATCGGGGCCGACCCGAGGATCATGTAGGCCTGGATGTCGCTGTAGCCGAACTTCTGCAGGTAGTCGATGGCATGCAGGCAAGCGCGCTGGTAAGACAGATGAGAGTCCAGATAGCGCTGCTCTCCGTCAAGGGTGACCGAGGTGCCGGAGAAGGCCAGCCACTGGTCATAGCGCGGGTCGACGTTGCCGGGCATGAAGATCGCGTTCTCGGAGACGCCGTAGGTGTCCATCCCTCCCTTGATCAAGTCGACACCCAGGTCCATGAACCCGCCCATCTCGATCGCTCCGCAGAACGTGATCTCGCCGTCTCCCTGGCTAAAGTGCAGGTCACCCATGGACAACTTCGCCCCGTCGACGAACACCGGATAGAACACCCGGCTTCCCTTGGTGAAGTTCTTGATGTCTTGGTTGCCGCCGTTCTCCCGCGGCGGCGCAGTCCGTGCGGCTTCCGCGGCTACCCGGTCGAACTCCGCCCCGGACAGGCTGCCCAGGATCGCCGAGTCCGCCAACGGGGGCAGCGCCAAGGGCGGCACCCGGTCCGGGTTGGTGGCGATCAACGCCGTCTCCCTGGCAGTCCACTTGGCCAACAGCGCCGCTGATGGAGCGGTCCCCATCAA
>CAWHWW010000002.1:0-108721 GCA_963833135.1 uncultured cyanobacterium
CCCGAGCTCGTTGAACTTCGTCAGGTCGCTCGTGGCGACCTCGGCCACGACCTTGCCTGCCGCATCGACGATGCGTGTCGCCGGCGGGGTGTTGTGCGTCTGGTAGATGTCGAGAAAGAACTTGTTGTCCGGCGAGATCCCGCAGGCGGCCGGGCCGCCGGCGCCGCCGCGTCCCCCGCCTCCAGCCACGGCCCCGCCGCCGCAGGCGGCGACCGTGTGATGGAACGCCGGATCGGTCAACCGCACGTCGCCCTTGCCGTCGAGTCCGACGCGGTGCAGTTGCAGCTTCAGGTGGTTGTCGCCGTCGCGTGCGGTGTAGAAGAGCACGCCCGCCGCTTCATCGACCTTCACGATCCCGGTGACTTCGAACGCCGTGTGCGCCGTCAGCGGCGTGATCAGCCTGCCGGTCAGATCGTACAGGTAGAGATTGGCGAAGCCGTTGCGCTCGGACTCCCAGATGAAGCGCCGGTTGTCCTTCAGGAACTGCATCGGCGGGCGGTTGTCGACCCAGCCCGGTCGGCCACTCCTCGCGCACGATGACCCGGCGTCGCGCCGGTATCGGGGTTGGCGGCGACGAACTCGAGGATGTTCTGCCGCCGGTTGGTGCGGTTGAAAAGCAGCTCGCGTGCCGTCGGGCGACCAGCGACACGCGATAGACGTAGTGCCCGACGACGCTGTTGTCGAACGGCTTGCCGTCGCGCACGTCGATCTTCGTGCTCTTCTTCGCTGGCGACGTCGTACACCCACAGATCCACGATCGGATTGGCGGCGCCCGCCTTCGGATACGCCTCGACGTCGTTCGACGCTCTGGACCTTGGTCTGGTCGAGCTGCAGGTTGTAGTCGAGGACCTGCTTCTCGTCGAAGCGGTAGTAGGCGACCTTGCGGCTGTCGGGCGACCACCAGATCGCGCTCGTCTGCGCCAGCTCCTCGCCGTAGACCCAGCTCGCGGTCCCGTACTTGATGCGGTCCTTGTCGTTGCCGTCGGTCGTGATCGGCGACTCGTTCGCGCCGGCGGCGTCGCTCACCCAGAGATTGCGATCGCGATAGAACGCCTTCAGCTTGCCGTCGGGGGCCTCCGCCGACGCCGCCTGGCGCCCGCGCTCGATGCCCGTGCCACCTCGCCCGCCGCCGCGTCCACCACGGCCGGCGCCGGCCGCGTCGGCTACAGCGCCAATCTCGGCGGCGGTGCGCGTCGCGACGTCGAAGCGATAGCGCTTGCCGTCGAGGACGTACTCGACGCTGCTGCTGTCCGCGCTCCAGGTCCCGTTGATGGCCCCGGATCGCATGGCGCCGCTCAGCTGCGTGCTGACTTTCTGGAACTGCGCGTAGCCCGGCAGCGTCTTCAGCCGATCCTGCGCGCCCGTCGTGACGTCCGCATAAGCGAACGCCAACAGGCTCAACGACAATACCGACCCGGCGCGGGCGAGGCGCCCTGGCAACGTGCGGTTCACGGACAACTCCTTGATTGAGAGCGAAAGAGGCGGCGCGCAGACACGGCGAGCCTGTTCAGCTTGTACATCATCGGGCAGGTATCCGACAAGTCGGCCTAGCAGGGGGTAGGAGGTAGAGGACAGGAACGCCGCTACAATCGCCGCAGGCCGTGAGTACCCGCAGCGTCATCATCCAGCCAACCGAACGTGGGTTCGAACTCCGCGCCGATCAATGGGTGTCTCGCCCCCGCGAGCAGGTCTTTTCGTTCTTCGCCGACCCACTGAACCTCGAACGGCTCACGCCCGCGTTCTTGCATTTCCATGTCCGCCGGCGCGACACGGTCGAGGTCGGCGAAGGAACGCTGCTGACCTACACCCTGCGGCTCCATGGCATCCCGGTGCTATGGCGCACGCGTATCGAGGAGTGGAATCCACCGCACGGGTTTGTCGACACGCAGCTCTTCGGCCCGTATGCCGAATGGCATCACACCCACACGTTCGAGCAGAGCGGTGCCGGCACGCGCTTGACCGACGTCGTGCGTTACCGGCTGCACCTCGGTTTCCTGCAGCGGACGTTCCTGATGTCGTGGGTCCATCGCGACGTGCGTCGAATCTTCGAGTACCGGCAGTCCGTGATTGAGGGGTTGTTCGGGTGAGGAGAAAAGGCAGAGAGAGCAGAGGAAACGGATTCACCACGGAGGAACGAAGCCGAACGAAGACGCACGAAAGCCGTCGGCGGGTCGGCCAGCAGACCGTTCGCGTCGCCGGCCGAACGGCCGGCGAGTGGTATCGGGAGAGCGGTGGAACTCGAAGCACCTCAGGAACGCGTCAGGTGCTTCGAGTTCCACCGCTCTCCCGATGCCACCCGCGCGTCGCGCGGCGCGACCGGTCCTTCGTGCGTCTCCGTTCCGCTTCGGTCCTTCGTGTTGAGCCCGTTGTCTCCGTCCTCCTCCCCACACCCGCCTCTACGGCCGGAACGGCTGGGCGACGTCGACCATCAGCCACCAGCGGCCGGCCGCGTCGCGGTTCCAGAGCCGGAGGTAGGCGCCCGACAGCGGCTTCGGCGCCTTGATCTCGAAGGTGCCATAGGTGTAGCCGAAGTCTCCCGCGGCGGCCGCTTCGGCAACGCCGTCCTTGGCCGCGGCTGCCGACGCGTGCGCGTTCAGCCACGCGGCGATGGCCTCGGCGCCGACGATCGGGTCGATCCGGGCCGATGGAGGCGCGACGATGGCGGTGACGCGGCTGGCGAACGCCCGGCTGGCTCCTTGGCCGCCATCTGTGCGTTCAGATCGCGATCCGCTTCGGCGAGGCTCTTCCCCGCCGCTTCCTTGACTGCTTCCCCGCCTTGCCGGCGTATCGATCACCAAACGGCATCCGCGTGAAGCCCGGCGCGAACGGCACCGGCTCGGGCGCACCGGCGCCGACGTCGATGAACACGCGCCACGTGCCGTTCGGTTGCTTCCGCCAGATCGAGAGATAGCAGCCGTAGCCGGGCTTGCGGTCCTTCGCCGTGTGGTTGATCGACGTGCTCGGCCCGGTGAGCCAGCCGAGATCGCCGCTCGCGGCGACGTCGCCCAGCCGCGGTTCCCAGACGAGCTCGAGCTCCGAGAACGGCGGCGACGGCTGCTTCCGCAGCCCATCCTTGGCGAGCGTCACCTCCCGGCCAAACGCAATCGCATCGTCGGCAAAGAACTCGAGGAACGCGTCGCGCCAGCCCTTGACCGTCGCCGTCTTCGCAAACGCGCGCTCGGCGTCGGCCATCGCCACCAGCTCGCGCGGCAGATCGCGTCCTGCGCGTGACGAGTGCCGTGACGAGCGCCAGCACCGACCCAATCGCGATCAATCAGTCGAACCATTCTTCAGACGCCTCCAGCATGGTCCCTTTGCCTCACGACGGCCACGAAGTATCACCGAATCAGCCTGAATCCTGTGGATCCTGAACTTCCCGCACCCCGCCACTCGTATTTGGCCTACAATGCAGGCACGATGAACCTGGGCGAGTTCGAGCACATCGTTCTCCTGGCGATCCTGCGGCTCGGCGAGGACGCGTACGCGATCCCCATCCGCGAGGAGATCGAGGAGCGGACGGGACGGTCGGTGGCGCGCGGCGCGCTGTACACGGCGCTCGAGCGCCTCGAAACGAAGCGCTGCCTGCGCTCGCGGATGAGCGAGCCGCTGCCCGAGCGTGGCGGCCGCTCGCGCCGCTACTTCACCGTCACCGCCAGCCGGGCTGGCGGCGATCCGCAGCTCCAGGCGGAGCCTGCTCCGCCTCTGGCAGGGCCTCGAAGGCAGGCTCGAATCATGACGCACGCCGCCGTTCGCCGCCGCGGCTCGCCGAGCGCCTCCTCGCCGCCGCGCTCGGCGGCGGCGAGTGGACCGAATCGATCCTCGGCGACCTGCACGAGGAGCACGCCGTGCGCGCGGCCCGCTCGCGGCTGCGCGCGGCGGTCTGGTACTGGATCCACGCGGTGCGCCTCGCCGCTCGCGGAATGGCCGCGCGCACGCGCGCGCGCGTCGCTCGGCGCCCTCGTTACATCGCACCGCCCGTTCCACCGCCACACCCCTGGAGATTCCCTCATGCGCACGCTCGGCCTCGAAATGCGTCATGCCTGCCGCAGCATCCTGAAGCGCCCGGCGATGAGCGCCATCGTCGTCATCACGCTGGCGCTGGGCCTCGGCGCCAACGCGGCCGTCTTCTCGATGATCGATGCGCTGGTGCTCCGGCCGTTCACGATGCCGCGACGTCGATCGCATCACGCTGCTGTCCGTACACGCAGCCCGGACGACATCGACCGGCGCGAAGCGCTCTCGCCCGCCGACTTCCTCGACCTGAAGCGGCAGCAGCCGATGTGTTCGAGCGGCTCGCGGCCTTCGAGTGGTGGACGGCGAACCTGGTCGGCACAGGACGAACCGGAGAACGTGCAGGGCTTCTTCGTCTCGGCCGACTTCTTCCCGGCGCTGGGCGTGCAACCGGTGATCGGGCCGAGGCTTCCTCCCCGACGAGGAGACGCACGGCCGGCATCGCCGCGTCGTCATCGGTCACGGTCTGTGGCAGCGGCGATTCGCGTCCGACCCGGCGATCGTCGGCCGGGCCATCGAGGTCGACGCGGCGCAGTACGAGGTCGTCGGCATCGCGCCGCCGGGCTTCGACTTTCCGATGGGCGCGCAGATCTGGGCGCCGCTGTCGTTCGACGCCGAGGCGGCCGCCAACCGCCGCGTCGCACTACCTCACCGCGCATCGGCCGCCTGGCGCCCGGGCGCACGCTCGAAGACGCGAAGGCGCAGATGGCGACGATCGGCGAGCGGCTCGCGCGCGAGTATCCCGACACCAACCGCGGACGCGAGCGTGCGCGTCTACACGCTCGGCGACGGCATGATGGACATCGGCCTCGGGCCGATCCTGTCGCTGTGGCAGGCGTCGGCGTGTTTCGTGCTGCTCATCGCGTGCGCGAACGTCGCCAGCCTGCTCCTGGCGCGCGGCGCCGAGCGCCAGCGCGAGATGGCCGTGCGCCTGGCGATCGGCGCCAGCCGCGGCGCGCGTCGTGCGCGAGCTGCTCATCGAGAGCGGTCTGCTGGCGCTCGCCGCGGTCCCCGCGGCGCTGGCCGTCGCGTGGTTCGGCCTGAAGCTCATCGTCGCCTACATGCCGGCCAAGATCGCGCGCTTCGTCGCCGGCTGGCACTCGATGGACGTCGACTGCCGCCTGATCGGCTTCACCTCGGCGCTGGCGATCCTGACGGCCCTCGTCTTCGGCTTGATTCCTGCCATCCAGGCGTCGCGCCCGCGACTCTCCGAGACGCTCAAGGAAGGCGGACGCAGCGCGACGGCCGGCGGCGCCCGCCTGCGGCTGCGCCGCGCGCTCGTCATCGCCGAGATCGCGCTCGCGCTGCCGCTGCTCGTCGCGGCCGCGCTGAGCGTCCTGACCGTCCACCGGTTCCTGAACGGGCCGCAAGGGTTCAACCCCGACGGCGTGCTGACGATGCGCCTGCTGCTCCCGGACGCGCGCTATCCCGAGGGCGGCGATCGCGCCAGGTTCGCGAGCGACGTCGTCGACCGCGCTGCGGACGGTGCCGGGCGTCGACCGGCGCCGCCGCCATCAACATCATGCCGGCGTCCGACAGCAACAGCGGGCGGTCGATCGAGATCGACGGCGTCCCCAACCCCGATCCCGACGAACCCGCCGTCGGTGGACTACCGGGCCGCCACGCCGGAACTCTTCGCGGCCCTGCAGATTCCGATTCGTGCCGGGCGCGGGTTCACCGACGCCGACCGCGAGGATACGCAGCCCGTCGCGATCGTGAGCGAGTCGCTCGCGCGCCGGCACTGGCCCGACGCGGATCCGATCGGCAAGCGGATCAAGATCGGCACCGGCCCGTGGCTGACCGTCGTCGGCGTCTCGGGCGATCATCATCCACGACTGGTTCAACCGCCGCAACTACCCGACGATCTACCGGCCGTTCCGGCAGGCGCCGACCGCAGGCGATGGCGCTCATCGTCCGCACGACGCGCGATCCGTCGACGCTCGCCGCCGACGGCGCGCGCGGCCGTTCGCGCCGTCGATCCCGTCGCAGCCCGTGTTCGAGCTGCAGTCGATGCGCCAGACGCTGCGCGAGCGGACGATCGGCCTGCAGTACGTCGGCGCGATCATGTTCGTCTTCGGCGGCCTCGCGCTGCTGCTGGCGGTCGTCGGCGTCTACGGCGTGATGGCGTACATGGTCACGCAGCGGACGCACGAGATCGGCGTGCGCATGGCGCTCGGCGCCACGCGGCGCGACGTCCTGCGGCTCACGGTCGGCCAGACCGGCGAAGCTGACCGCGATCGGCGTCGCGCTCGGCGTCGTGCTTGTCGCTCGCTGCTCGGCCGGCTCATCGAGGCCGGCCTCCTCGGCGTCGCCTCGAGCGACGCGCGGATCACCGCCGGCCTCGCCGCCATTCTCGTCGCCTCGGCGCTCGTCGCCGGCTACCTTCCCGCGCGCCGCGCCGCGTCGATCGATCCGACCGTCGCGCTCAGGGGCGAGTGAGCTCGAGTCGGACTGTCTGATTCGAATGACGCAGATCTGACCCCGGCCGCGATATGATCCTCGGCGGAGGATCCCTGGATGACACGCTCCCTTGACCGCGTGCGGCGCGGCCGCGCTCGCCTTCGCCGCCGCGACTGGCCGCACCAGCCGCACAGACCCCAGTCGACCGACCGACGACGCGCTCGTCAAGAAGGCGCGCGGCATCCACGAGCGCGTGATCGCGCTCGATACGCACGACGACATCAACGCCGGCCGACTTCACCGCCGAGCGGAACTACACGCAGGACCTCGGCAACCAGGTCAACCTGCCGAAGATGATCGCGGGCGGGCTCGACGCCTCGTTCTTCATCGTCTACGTGGGCCAGGGGCCGCTCACGCCGGAAGGCTACGACAACGCCTACAAGCAGGCGGTCGAGAAGTTCGACGCGATTCACCTGCCTGACCGAGAAGATCGCGCCCGACAAGATCGAGCTGGCGCTCACCGCCGCCGACGTGCGGCGCATCAGCAAGGCCGGCAAGAAGGTCGCGCTCATCGGCGTCGAGAACGGCTACCCGCTCGGCGACGCCTCGACGGCGGTCAAGCGCGTGAAGGAGTTCTACGATCGCGGCGCGCGCTATCTGTCGCTCGCGCACAACGGCCACAGCCAGCTGGCCGACTCCAACACCGGCGAGGCGAGCGGCGAATGGGCGCACAACGGCCTGAGCGAGCTCGGCAAGCAGGTCATCGCCGAGCTGAACCGCGTCGGCATCATGGTCGACCTCTCGCACCCGTCGAAGCAGGCCAACCTGCAGGCGATCGCGCTCTCGAAGGCGCCGGTCATCGCGTCGCACTCGAGCGCGCGCGCCCTCTGCGACCACAGCCGCAACATGGACGACGAGCAGCTGCTGGCGCTCAAGAAGAACGGCGGCGTCGTGCAGACGGTCGCGTTCGCGACCTACGTGAAGACGCCGCCGCCGGCGACCGCGGAACGGCGGCGGCACTGGCCAAGCTCGAGGAGGAGTTCGGCCTGCCCGCCGGCAGCCTCGGCCGCGGCGGCCGCGGTGGCGGGCGTGGACGTGGCGCGGCCCCGGTGCGGCCGGCGCGCGGCGCCCGCGACCGCGCCGGCCGGCGCACCCGCCGGTGCCGGGCAGGGCCGCGGCCGCGGCCGCGGCGGCGCGCTCGCGCAGCTCCCCGACGACAAGCGCGCCGAGGCCGAGAAGCGGCTCGCCGAGATCGACAAGCAGTTCCCGCCGCCGCCGCGCGCGAACGTCAAGGACTTCGTCGATCACATCGACTACATCGTCAAGAAGATCGGCATCGATCACGTCGGCATCTCGTCGGACTTCGACGGCGGCGGCGGCATCGACGGCTGGAACGACGCCGAGCGAGACGTTCAACGTCACGCTCGAGCTCGTGCGCCGCGGCTACACCGAAGAGCAGATCGGCAAGATCTGGAGCGGCAACCTGCTGCGCGTGATGGAAGAGGTCCGGCAGGTGTCGCTGAAGCTGCAGAAGTAGCGACGTCGGGTTCAGGACGGTCCGGGGATCGAGCCGGCATTCAGAAGCCGAGCGCTGGATCCGAAGCTGTCCTGATCCCGGACCTCGCGGCCGTCGAGTCCGCCCGTCCGGCGCCCCCTCGTGCCGCGAACCAACCGCACGATCAGCGCCAGCAGGACGAGCACCGCGCCGGTCAGGCACGACCCAGAACGTCGCGGCGAGGCGAGAGACTCAAGCGATGGCGCGGCGCTCGCCGCCGCCGGCGCCGCGTCGACTTCCCGCGCCCGCGCGCCCATGACCCGCGGCGCCAGCAGCGCGAGGTCGTACTGCGGCGGCTGCAGGTCGTCGCGGCCGTAGACCAGCCGCAGCGACGCGTCGCCGGCGTGATAGAACCGCAGCCGGTAGGACGGCAGCAGCAGCCGCGCCTTCGTCAGCGGCAGCGGCGCGTTGTCCCCTTCGTCCACGACCAGCAAGAGCTCGGTCTCGGCGTCAGCGTCCCGAGCCGCAGCGTCAGCGGCCGGGCCGGCGTCTGCTCGTCGGCGTGCCGCCACGTCTCGGCCGCCCGTGATCGTCGAAGCACGCGGTCGCGGCGGTTCCGATCGGGCGCGCCGATCGAACGCCGATCCGTGACCGTGCCGCTGAAACACGCCGGCCGAGGTCTCGACGACGAGCGTCGACGGCGGCAGGTTCGCGTACGGCAGCGTCGACGACGTAGACCGATCGCTGGCGGCTGCCGGCCGGATCTTCAGCTCCGGCGCCCGGCGATCCGGGGCTGCAGCGAGCAGCGAGATCGATCGACAGCGGCTCGTTGCGGCGCTCGAGCGAGGTACGGAATCTGCCGGTTGGAGGCGTCGAGCACGCGCACGTCGGCGAAGCGGCCGGCCGGCCCGCGGCTGTGCGCGAGCGCGTGCGCGTCGAGCGGAAGCGCGAGCGAGGCCGACCGGCCGTCTGCCGCCCTCGAGCGTCGCGCGCGAATGCGCGGATGAGCTCGAACGCCGCGGATCGAGCGCCGGTCCGGGGATCGGCGCGAGGCGTCGCACGCCGGCCGGCGCTCTCGGCGAGCGCGCCGCCGGCGTCACCCCACCTCGCCTCCGGCAGCCTTCGCGAGATCGACGGAACTCGCGCACCGCTTCGAGATCGTAGTGAGGCCGCGGCAGCGTCGGATTGCCGTACCGCGCCACGACGGGCCGGCCGGCGCTTCGAAGTAGATCCACGGAAGCTCGGCGAGCACGACGCGACACCGCTCGCAGATCGAGCGGCTCGTTCGCCCCGTCGTCGATCGTCAGATCGATCTCCGCCTCGGACGGGCGCGGCGATCGGAACGCTGAGCGCCGACGCCGTCGATCCCGTCGCGGACGACGCGCGATCAGCATCGCGCCGCCCGAGCTCCGACCGGCGCGGCTTCGAGCCCCGCGAAGCGCGATTCGCTGACGCTCGCCGGCGGAAGACGTGGCCGCCGGCTGCGCCGGAGCCCGACGTCGAGATCGAGCGCGACGATCGGCAGCCGGGCCGCCGGCAGCCTCACGCGGAAGCGGCTGACGCCCGGCTCGCTCGGACGCCGCTCGATCGGCGCGAGCGAGCGTCAGCCGCGGCGGCGGGAGCATGGCCTCGACGAGCCGCGCCGTCGACCGCGGCCGGCATCGGCACGCGGCCGCTGTTCGCGTCGTTCCACGTGACCCGAACGTACCGATACGGACCCGGCGCAAAGCCGAGCGTGTTCTGGCGCAGCCCCTCGTCGGGCAGATCGAACAGCGTCCCCTCGGCCGACGAGCATCGTCCAGCGCTCGCGATCGCCGCTGCCCTCGAGCGTCAGGCGCTTCAGGTACGGGACCGGCAGGCCTTCGACACGGATCATGTCGACGGCGGCCGGCGCGCCGAGGTCGACCTCGAAGCCGCTGGTCTTCTTCGTCGGCGGCGACGCTCAGGATGCTGCCGGGAATCCACTCGCGCTCCGGTGCCGGCGGCTGGATGAGCAGGTGCGGCACCGGACGTCCGCCCTCGGTGACGAGCCGGAGATCGGTCAGCCCATCCTCGGCGTAGTACCGGTCGCCGCGCCGGACCACGCGAAACGGTGCGCCAGCAGCGAGCAGGCCGGCATCGATCGCCAGCCGCTGCGGTCCCGGGCCGACGGTCACCACCGGCCGCTCGTACGTCGCGTCCGGCTCCGTCTGCGCGAAGACGACGAGCGACGCGAACGTCGACAGCGCCACCGGCGTGGCGACAAGGGCGCTCACGTGCGGGCGCGGGCACTGTACAGTCGCGCGCCTCGTCGCGTTCCTGTCTTGAGGACGTACTTCTGCAGCGCGAGCGACACCAGCGCGAGCGCAAACGCGAGCCCGACGAATGACGCGACTCGAGGCAGTCCTTCGAGCGAGCCCAGGTCGTAGAGAAAGCACTTGAACGTCGTCACGGCGATGAGCGCGACCGCGGCGATGCGAGCCGGCCGATTGCGGAGCGAGATGCCGGCCGCGAGCAGCCCCATGCCGAAGATCAGCCAGCCTATCGTGTAGGTGAGGTCCTGGGCGACGCTCACGCCGAACCTGAACATGATCGTCGGCCCGACCGCATAGAAGTCGGCGATCTCGATGTTGAGCAGCAGGAACAACAGCACGACGCCGGCGGCCGGCAGCAGCGACGAGACGCGCAGGCGACCGACCAGCCGATCGTCGGTCTTCTTCATGGGGCGCCGTGAGGATGCGATCTCCTTTCTGGCGGCTGCGGACGCCGTCGTCAACCCCGCCGACTTCGAGGGATTGCCACTCGCCATCCTGGAGGCATTGGCGTTGGGGAAGCCGGTGGTCGCCACTGCGGTGGGAGGGGTTCCGGGGGTGATCGTCGATCGGGAAACAGGGCTCTTGGTGCCGCCTCGAAACCCCGGGGCCCTGGCCAAGGGGGTCATCGAGGCGCTGGAGTCCCCTGATGCCTCGCGATGGGGGCAAACCGGTGCCGAGCTGGTCACTGCCGAATACGGGATCGCCCGGATGATCCGCGACTACGAGAAGGTCTATGAGGAGCTCCTCGATGGCTGAATTGGACATCCGGCCCGCATCCTCCGCGGACCTGCCCGGGATCCTCGGGGTCCTCACCGCGGCTCTCGGCGAGACCCCGCTACTCAAGCGGACCCCGGAGCAGTGGCGTTGGAAGCACGTCGACAATCCGTTTGGACAGTCCATCGTTCTCCTCGCGTGGATCGAAGGTCGAATCGCCGGCGTCCGCGCCCTTATGCGATGGGATCTGCTCACCCCGGACGGCCGGCGAGTGAGCTGCGTCCGCCCCGTCGACACGGCCACCCATCCCGACTTCGAGCGGCGGGGAGTGTTCAAGGCCTTGACCAGCGAAGCCATCGCTCAGGCCCGGGACGAGGGCGTCGATCTCATCTTCAACACGCCGAACGCCATGTCGGGAGCCGGTTACCTCTCGATGGGTTGGAGAGAGGTGGGGTGGATCGGTGTCATGGCTCGCCCCCGGATCGGTAAGGCCGAGCCCCTGGCTCCGGACTCGGCGCCGGATCTCGACGTGGTGGCCCCCGGGGTCGAGAAGTTCGCTGCGATCGATCTTCCCGACCGAGCACCCGGGGGGTTTCGCACACCGCGCACCGTCGAGTACCAGGAGTGGCGGTTCGGTGGGCATCCCACGGTTCGCTACGGGATCGTCCCCGACGGCGAGGGAGCAGGGGTGGTCAGGGCCGGGGTGCGACGGGGACGCACCGAGTTGGTGCTGTCGGACCTTCTCGCCGGCGCAGGGCGCAAGGCGGTCGCCGCGGCCGCCCGCCTCAATCGGGCCTCCTACATCGCAGGTTTCTTCTCCCCGGACTCGCCGGAGCGGTCAGCGGCCTTGAAGGCGGGGATGATCCCGGTGCCTGGCTTGAAGGCACTTCGACTCGTGGCCATGCCCCTGACCGAGTTCGATATCGATCCCTTCGATCTAGCCTCCTGGGACATCGCAACCAGTGACTTGGAGTTGTTGTGAAGAGTGAGGGGTGGATCTGGGCCGTCGCCGGGTTGTGCGCCGCGGGAATCGGACTGGTTCTGGCGGTCGGGGCCTCGGGAGCCGGGGTCCTCGTGCTCGCGGCGCTCGGCACCGTCCTCATGTGGGGCGTTGCCTCCACTTTGAAGCGCCCTGTAGACGAGACCTGGTTCGCCCGGTGGGTGACATTGGGGTTCATGGCCAAGATCGTCGGGTCCTGGGGCCGCCTCTACATGGTCCAGTTCTACGAGTCCGGCGACTCCCTCAGCTATTAC
This sequence comes from uncultured cyanobacterium, assembly GCA_963833135.1. Classification (GTDB taxonomy): domain Bacteria; phylum Acidobacteriota; class Vicinamibacteria; order Vicinamibacterales; family UBA2999; genus 12-FULL-67-14b. Next base: position 12,169 of record CAWHWW010000002.1, read on the forward strand.
GCCGTCGGCCGTCAGCTGGCCACCGTGTGGAGGTCCGGTTCGATCCCACCGCTGACGGACAGCGGCTCGCTCGGCACCCAGGTGGTCGAGGCGTTCACTGGCGGCCTCTTCGCCATTTTCACCCCTGACCTCCTTGGCGGCTTCGTCATGTTCAGCATGCTGTCGTTCCTGGGACAACTCGGCTTCTACGCCGCGTTTCGCCGCTGGGCCGAGCCCCATCAGCTCAAGCCATATGCCTTCGTCGTGCTGTTCTTCCCCACGTACGCCTTCTGGCCTTCGACCATCGGCAAGGACGCACTGGTCATCCTCTGCCTGGGTACGTCGGCCTACTTCATCTCCCGTCTTCTCGAGCACTTCGAGTTGCGCTGGATCCCACCGCTCGCTGTCTCGTTGACCGGGCTCGGCCTGATCAGGATCCACATCGCGGGGCTGGTCTCGCTCGCCCTGGTCGCGGCCCTCATTTTCTCCAAGGTGCGGATCGGGTCCGGCATCTTCACCAGGGGGAGGAAGGTGCTCACCCTCGCCGGTGCTGCGATCGCCGTGGCAGTGGCGATCACGCTGATCCCTGACATCGTCGGCCTCGAGCTCAGCGACTTCGACGACGTCACACCCTTCACCGACGAGATCGTCAGGCGCACATCCGAGGACGGGACCGTGGCCTCCGGCGATCCGGTCAGTTCGCTGGTCGACGTGCCCGGCGCCATCGCCTTGGTGCTCTTCCGGCCCTTTGTGTTCGAGGCGACCGAGATCCAACACTTCCTCGCCGCGGCGGAGACCACCGTGATCCTCGGGCTGACCATTTGGAAATTGCCCGCGATGCTGCGCAATTGGCGAAAGTGGAGAAACAACGCCTACCTGGTGTTCTGCACGCTGTACACCTTGGCATTCGCTGTTGCCTTCAGTGTCGTGCGAAACCTGGGAATCATTGCCCGCCAGCGGGGCCAGGTACTCGCCTTCTTCCTGGCGGTAGTCATCGGCCTCGGCTGGGCCGAGAAGGAGAAGGTGAAGCGGGCGCGCATCCCGCTGCCCGTACCCGAGCCTGAAGCCGAGTTGACCGGGGCGGCATCAACCAGGTGAAGCGAGCCCTGGACCTGGCCGGATCCGCACTCGCCCTCGTGATCCTCTCCCCTTTGCTGCTTGTGATTGGGGGCCTGGTCTGGTGGAAGCTGGGGCCGCCCATGTTCTTCAAGCAATTGCGCCCCGGGCTACTGGGGGATCCGTTCACCTTGATCAAGTTTCGGACGATGAAGCCGGGCGACGCCGCGCAGACCGACGCGTCAGGCGATCAACCCCGGCTCGATCCTTTCGGCGCCAAGCTGCGAAGCACCAGCCTCGACGAGCTCCCCGAGCTCTGGAACGTACTCAAGGGTGACATGAGCCTGGTAGGTCCTCGACCTCTGCTGATGCATTACCTGCCCCTCTATTCGGAGCGCCAGGCGAGACGGCACGAAGTGCGTCCCGGGATCACCGGCTGGGCCCAGATCAATGGTCGCAACAGCACTCCATGGCCGGAGCGCCTGGAAATGGACGTCTGGTATGTCGAGAACCGATCCATGTGGCTCGACCTCAAGATCCTGGCCCTGACCATCCCCCGTGCCATGAGCCGCCGCGGGGTATCTCAGGAAGGCCAGGCCACCGTCGAATTCTTCACCGGTTCCGGCTCGTGACCAGGATCGCGTTCGCCGGGGATCGTCGGGTGGCGGTGGACTGCCTCGGGTTCCTCATCGACGAAGGCGTCGAGATTGCCGCTCTCCTCGTCGCCTCCGATGGCAAGACCACGCATGCCAGTCTCCTCGAGGAGTTGTCGCAGCTCGAGGAGGATCGAATCCTCGTCGGGACCCGCTTCCGTGATCCCGACGCTGTCGAGATGCTGAGAAGCCTCGACCTCGACTACATCATCGGCATCCACTTTCCCTACATCGTGCCCGATGAAGTGCTCGAAATCCCGAGAGTGGGCGCGGTCAACCTCCACCCGGCGCTGCTCCCGTACAACCGGGGATGGCACACGGCGAGCTGGGCACTGCTCGACGGGACCCCGGCCGGCGTGACCCTCCACTTCATGGACAGCGGTCTGGACACGGGCGACGTCATCTCCCAAGCCGAGATGGAGGTCCGCCCCGAGGACACCGCACACAGCCTCTACTCCCGACTCCTCGACCTGGAGATCGAGCTGTTCCGTGAATCCTGGCCATTGCTCGCTTCGGGCGACCCGCCACGACAGAAGCAGCCATCAAGTGGGGGCACCAACCACAACCGCGCCGAGCTCGGCACCGACCGGATACGGCGGCTCGACTTCGGCGCCACCGAGACCGTCGCGGACACCCTGCGCCGTCTGCGGGCTCTCACCACCAGCAACTCCGCCGAGGCGGCTTATTTCGAGCAGGACGGCCGGAAATACCGGGTCCAGCTGATCATCACACCAGAAGACGGGGATCAGTCGGATCCCCAGCTGGCCACCAACGACGGGTAACGCCCCTTCGCCACCGCCACTCGCGCGTAGGCCCCCATCACCCGCTTCACGATGTCTCGCTCGTCGAACAGTGCCCGGGCGCGGTCAACGGAGGCCTGTGCCATCGCCGCCCTGAGCCCCGGATCGCTCCCGATTCGGACGATGGCACCGGTGAGCGCCTCGACATCGCGCACGGGGAACAAGAGCCCGTTCACCCCGTCCGACACCACTTGACGGCAGCCCCGGATGTCGCTCGCCACAACCGGAAGCCCCGACGCGGCCGCCTCCATGGCAGCCCTCGGGAACCCCTCCCGATGGCTGGGGAGTACGAAGAGGTCGAGGCCCTGGTAGATGCGCTCCACGTCTTTTCTCATGCCCAGCATCCGCACACCGCTTTTCTCGGCTCGCTCCAGCAAATCCTCGGGCAGGGCGTCCGCTTTCTCAGGATCGCGGGGGCCGACGATGAGCACCTGATAGCCCTCACCGAGCCGCCCGGCGGCCTCGATCAGCTCGGGAACTCCTTTCTCGGCCACAAGCCGGGCCACCAGGCCAACGGCAATCTGGCCGTCCCTCAACCCGAGCTCGGCGCGGATCTCCCCCCTGGTCTCGGGCCGGGGGTGAAAGCGCTCCAGGTCGACGCCGTTGCCGAGGAGATTGAGCTTGGTCCGGGGCATGATCCTCCTCTGCCACAGCAACTCGAAGTCCTCAGGGCTCTGTATCAACTCGGTGTCGGAGAACCGGGATGCCAGCCATTCCAGGCCATAGACCACGGTTCGCTTCGGCAGCGACGACTCCGGCGTCGCATACAGGCCGTGAACCGTGTTGACCACGATCGGGACGCCGCTCAGCCGTCCCACGATCCTCCCGTAGACCCCGGGTTTCGGATTGTGGGTGTGCAGGATGTCGGGGCGCTCCCGCCGCAGTATCGCCCACAGCTGGCCTATCGACCTCAGGTCGGCCAGGAGATTCATCCCTCGGGTCGAGGATGCCAGCTCGATGTGGCGAATGCCGCGGGCCTCGAGGTCGGGGACGAAATCGCCGGACGCGCTGATCCCGATCGACTCCCCAAGCTCCCTCGCAGCCTCCAATTGAGGCAGCAGGAGATAGCGCAGGCTCATGTCGACGGTGGTCAGGTGAGCGATCTTCATTCGATCACCGCGGCGAGACGTGCGGCATATCCGGAGACGATGTGGTCCAGGGCGAAGGACTGCTTCATGTGCAGACGAGCAGCGCTTCCCATCCGCCGGAGCAGCCCGCGATCGCCCGCCAGCTTGGCCAGCGCCGTTGCCAGGCTTTCGGGGTCCGCCCGATCGACCACCAGCCCGGTGACTCCGTCGCGGACTGCTTCCCTCACCCCACCGACGTCGACGGCGACCGCGGCCCGCGAGGCCGCCCCGGCCTCGAGCACCGTCCCGGGGAGACCTTCGGTCTGCGAGGTCAACAGGAGCAGATTGGCCCAAGCCAGGTGCGGCCTCACATCCTCTACCGGGCCCACCAACTCGACCCGGTCCGCCACTCCCAGCGCATCGGCCTCTCTCGACACCTGGTCGGCCAGGGAGCCTCCGCCAACGAACCTGAGCGTGGTGTCGGGGACTGATGCGACGGTGCGCACCGCGAGCAACGGGTCCTTCTCGGGGGTGAGACTGCCGATGAACACCACCCGAAGCGGGCCCTCGGAGCTCGGGCCGCGCACCTCGAACATCTCGTCGGGGATTCCGGTGTAGGTCACGTGGGTCCGCTCCGCCAGGGAGGGCTCCAATTCCACGAGTTGGGCCTTGGTGGCCTCACAAACCGCCAGGATGACCCGGGCTCGCCTCAGCATCCAGCGATTGGCCGAGCGAGACGGGGCGGACCTGATCCAGTATCTGGGCTCCCCGATTGCGATGTAGGCCAGTGGAACATCGGTGGACCGCGTGGCGAGCGCCCCATAACGCAGAGTCAGCCCCCCGTTGGCGACGAGCACCTCGGGCTGCAGCTCACGGATGCGAGCGACCAGCGCGCGGGTGATGGCGGGGTTGAGCCGCCCGGGTCTTGCCGAATCGACCGTGGTGAGGGGTTCCAGGCCATCGATCTGGGCGTCTCCGGAGTTGGTCAGGCTCAGGGTGTCGATTTCCCACCCGCGGTCACGGAGGCCCTGCCCGAGGCGAAGTGTGGACACCTCGGCGCCCCTTCTACGCCCGGTCGCAGCCACGATCAGAGCTCGGGGCACGGCCACTCAGTCGTGTTCGCCAACGGCCACCGCCATCACCAGCGCCGAGGTGTCGGTGTGGGTGATGGTCACCAGCACCTCGGTGATCCCCATGCCACGAGCTCGGTTGGCTGCCGCGCCAAACATGTTGACCGTGGGCTTGCCACCTCCGGTGATTTCGATGTCCTTCCACCCGATGCGACGCCAGCCGGTCCCCATCGACTTCATGACCGCCTCCTTGCCCGCGAACCGGGCGGCAAAGCGGCGCGCCGGGGAGGCGTAACGGAAGGCGTATTCGCGCTCGTGATCGGTGAAGCAACGCTCGGCGAAGCGGGGATAGCGGTCGAGGACATGCTCGACCCGAGCTATGTCCGCCAGATCCACTCCCAGGCCGAGGATGCGCACCCAGCCAGGTTACCGGTCACTGCATTGACGCCCACCCGGCCTCATGGGCCGGGCCCAGGCGTCATTCCACCGTCACCGTCTTTGCCAGGTTTCGGGGCTTGTCGACATCCATGCCGCGGGCTTTTGCGATGTAGTAGGCGAGTAGTTGGAGGGGAACCACGGCGGTCACGGTGCACAGCAAGTCGGGGCCGGCCGGAACCCTGATCACATGGTCGGCGACCTGGCCGACATCGTCCCCTTCCTCGGCGACCAGGACGATGGTCGCGCCCCGGGCCTTCATCTCCTCCATGTTGGAAAGCGTCTTGGTCCGGACATGGCTGTCGGTCGCGATGCCGACGACCACGACCCCGGGCTCGATCAATGCAATCGGCCCGTGCTTCATCTCCCCGGCGGCATAACCCTCGGCCCGAACGTAGGCGATCTCCTTGAGCTTCAGGGCGCCCTCCATGGCGACCGGGAAGTCCCCGGACCGGCCAAGGAAGAAGAAGTGCTCGGTGTTTGCCCAGGTCGGGCCGAGCGGCGCGATTGCCTCCACCCGCTCCAGGACCCGCTCCACCTGCTCGGGGAGCCGCAACATGTCGTTCACCAGGAGTTCGATCGCGCCTGGATCGAGAGCACCTCGCACCTGCGCCAAATAGAGGCCGAGAAGTTGCATGGCCACCAGCTGGGTGGTGAAGGTCTTGGTCGCCGCCACGCCGATCTCGGGCCCGGCCCTGGTGTAGAGAACCGCATCCGACTCTCGAGCCAGAGCCGACTCCACGACATTGGACACGCCGATCACCGTGGAGCCCTGTGCTTTCGCGTAACGCACCGCGGCCAGGGTGTCGATGGTCTCCCCAGACTGGCTGATACCGATGACGAGAGAGTTGGCGTCGAGCACGGGATCGCGGTACCTGAACTCGGAGGCGATGTCGATCTCGACCGGGAGCCGAGCCCAGCGCTCGATCGCGTACTTGGCCATCATCGCCGCGTGGTAAGAGGTCCCGCAGGCCACGACGAACACCTTGTCGATCTCTCGCAGTTTGCCGTTGTCGATGTCGAGCTCGTCGAGCACTACCCGCCCGGGGACACTGACCCGCCCGGCGAGGGTGTCGGCGATGGCATGCGGCTGCTCGAAGATCTCCTTCAGCATGAAGGTCTCGTAGCCCCCCTTCTCTGCTGCCTCGAAGTCCCAGTCCACGGTGCGTTGGTCGAGCTCGACCCGGTCTCCGGCGAGGTCGGTCATCTCGATCGAGCCCGGTCGGATCTCGACGATGCGGTCGTCTTCGACCACGACCATCTCCCGCGTGTGCTCCAGGAACGCAGGGATGTCGGAGGCGAGGAAGTTCTCGCCGTCGCCCCGCCCGACGACCAGGGGCGAGCCACGACGAGCCCCGACCAGCACATCGGGTTCGGAGCGCCGCATCACCACCAGCGCCAGTGCGCCGTCGGACTGGTTCATGACCTGGCGAACGGCTTCGGCGAGGCTGACGTCGGCCATATCCTCGATCATGTGCGCCACCACCTCGGTGTCGGTGTCGCTCTCGAAGACGTGGCCGTTCTCCACCAGCTTCTCCTTGAGCTCTAACCAGTTCTCGATGATCCCGTTGTGGACCACCACCACGTCGCGGGTGCAGTCGAGATGGGGATGGGCATTGCCCGTGTTCGGAGCGCCATGGGTGGCCCACCTGGTGTGACCTATCCCGGCGTGGGCGAGCGCAGGCGACTCCCGCTCGACAAGATGCTGCAGGTCTGCAATGCGCCCGGCCTGCTTCAGGACGGTCAGCGAGTCGCCATGGTTGAGGGCAACCCCGGCCGAGTCATAACCCCGGTATTCGAGACGGGCCAATCCCGGCATCAGGATGTCTACGACCGAGCGGGGACCGACATATCCAACGATTCCGCACATATCTCTCTTCTTTCGAGTGATTGGGACCGCCAGCGCTCACAATTGATGCTGTACGACCCAACATGGATGGTGATGCGTGCGCGGAGCCGGTGGGCCGGCGCTCACGGGTGGGCTTCTGTTCCGGGATCACTCCCGGGTTTTGCTCCCATCCTCACGACCTGAGCTGGCCGGGAAGGCATCCGCCGAAATGTTCGATGACCTTCCTCCTCGTCACCTCGCATTACATGCGAGGTCTGGCGCTGTTGAGATTGCGCACGCCTGATTTGCTCCTGGTTTACCCCTTTCCGAATGTGATCTCGGTGACTGCTGTCAGCCTGTCAGCGTAGTGCCTGGCTCTCTCTTCGGAAGAGGCTTCCACCATGATCCGGATCAAAGGCTCAGTGCCCGACGCCCGGACCAGGACACGGCCTTCGGCCCCGAGCTCTTCCTCGATGATCCTCACCTCTTCCCAGATGTCGGTGGCACCCGACAGGTCGGCGCTGCGCTGTACCCGCACGTTGTGCAGGATCTGGGGATACTCGACAATGGCCTCCGAGCGCAGCTCGCGCAGCTCTTTGCCGGTCCCCGCGACCACCTCGAGCAAGCGAACCGCGGTGAGCAGGCCGTCCCCGGTTTGTCCCTTGTCGAGGAAAATGATGTGGCCAGACTGCTCCCCGCCGAGCAGGCCCTTGCGCTCGGCGAGGGCTTCCATCACGTAACGATCGCCGACCTGGGTCTCGATCACCTCGATTTCGGCCTCGGCCATCGACTTCCGGAAACCGAGGTTCGACATCACGGTCGCCACCACGAGGTTCCTGGTTAGCTTGCCCTGCGCCTTCAGGTGCCTGGCGAGCACGGCCATGATCACGTCGCCGTTGGCCACACGCCCGTCCTCGTCGATGGCAATGAGCCGGTCGGCGTCACCGTCGAAGGTCAGGCCGATCCTTCCCTTTGCATGCAGTGCGAGGAACTCGGGGTGGGTGGCACCCACCCCTTTGTTGATGTTGGTGCCGTCTGGAGTGTCGGCGAAAACCTCGAGATCGGCGCGGAGCCGGGTGAAGACCTGGGGAGCGGCCTGATAGGCGGCGCCGTTGGCGCAATCGAGGGCGATCTGAAGGCCACTCATCCCGTAACGGGAGATGGCCACCAGGTGGGAGACATAAGACTCGATCGCGTCCGGGTCCGGGAATCTGGTGCCGATCGCCGGGCCGAGAGCAGACCGGCTGCCGTGGGAGCGAATCCGATCCTCGATCTCCCGCTCCAGCTCGTCGGGAAGCTTGGTCCCTCGGGCTGCCAGCAGCTTGATCCCGTTGTCCTCGGCCGGATTGTGCGAGGCGGAGACGATCGCCCCCATCGTGGCGCCCGACGTAGCGGTCAGGAAGCTGATGCCCCCGCTGGGGAGCACACCTACATCGACCGTGTCGATGCCCACGGAGTGGAATCCGGACTGGAGAGCCAAGGACAGCATCTCCCCGGAGCGCCGCGTGTCCCGGCCCACGACCACGGGCCCGTTTCTCAGGTGTGAGCCTGCTGCCCTGCCAATGGAGAGAGCGAGCTCGGGTGTCAGTTCCGAGCCGGCGACACCGCGCACCCCATCGGTCCCGAATATGGGTTTTCCCTCGTCCAGGAGACGACGGAGGTCGGCCAACTCAGCGCTTCGTGTACTGCGGGGCCCGACGCGCCTTGCGCAGACCGTACTTCTTCCGCTCTACCGCCCTGGCGTCGCGGGTGAGCATCCCGGCCTTCTTCAGGGTGGGCCGGAGCTCCTCGTCGAGCGTTATGAGGGCGCGGGAGATGCCGAGCCGGAGAGCGTCGACCTGGCCGGTGGTGCCTCCACCCTCGAGGGTGGCTTCGACGTCATAGCGACCCTGAGTCTCAGTGATCTGAAGCGGCTCCATCACCCTGATCCGGGCTGCCATCGTGGGGAAGTAATCCTCGAGGGGGCGTCCGTTGAGGGTCACCTGGCCGGAGCCATCACGGAGTCTGACCCTGGCAACGGAGGTCTTGCGCCTCCCGGTCGCCTGGACGAGTGGCTTCGGCATCAGATCTCCACCTTTCGAACGTCGAGCTCGAGCGGCTGCGGCTTCTGGGCCGCATGCGGATGCTCGGCACCGGCATACACCTTGAGTTTTCGGGCCATGTGCCGGCCCAGTTTGTTCTTGGGGAGCATTCCCCGAACCGCCCGCTCGATGATGGCCTCGGGCCGACGCAGGCGGAGGCTCTCGAAAGACTCGGCCTTGATGCCTCCCGGATAGCCGGAGTGGCGGTAGTAGATCTTGGACTGGCTCTTGCCCGAGGTGACCGCGACCTTTTCGGCATTGACCACGATCACGAAGTCGCCACCGTCGATATGAGGGGCGTATGTGGGCTTGTGCTTGCCGCGGAGCAGGGTCGCCACCTCGGAGGCGAGGCGGCCCAACGGGAGATCGGTGGCATCGACCACGTGCCATGCCCGTTCCACGTCGGCGGCTTTGGGCGAAAATGTCTTGTTGGAGTTCATGTGTAGGTCTCGGCAGGTTGAAAGATACCGGGGACGTCGGGAAACGGCTCCCGGGACGGGAGCAGGCATATGCTACGCCCGTACCGCCTCCTAGGCCAATCGCGATGATCAACCTGGACGACATCAGAGAAGCCCGATCCAGGTTCGAAGGTCGGGTCACGCAGACGCCATTGCTCTGGTCGCAATCCTTCAGCCGGATCACCGGGAGAGACGTCTATCTCAAGGCCGAATGCATGCAGCGTGCCGGCTCGTTCAAGATTCGAGGGGCACTGAACGTGCTCACCCGCCTCGGAGGCCAGCCGGTGGTCGCCGCCTCGGCCGGCAACCATGCCCAGGGCGTCGCCCTCGCCGCGGCCTTCACCGGCTCACCGTGCACTGTGTTCATGCCCGCCGGAGCCGCCATCCCGAAGGTGAAGGCCACCCAGGATTACGGGGCCCACGTCGAGCTCACCGGGACCTCCCTGGCCGATGCGGTGGAGGTGGCTCAGGCTCATGCCTCCGAAACCGGCGCCAGATTCGTCCATCCCTACGACGATCCCCAGATCATCGCCGGTCAGGGCACCCTGGGACTCGAGGTGCTCGAGCAACTGCCCGACGTGGGAACCGTCGTTGTCCCCACCGGTGGCGGGGGCTTGCTCACCGGGACCGCCCTCGCCCTGCGATCGGTCAAGCCAGGCGTCAAGGTGGTCGGGGTCGAGATCGAGGCCGCCGCGGTCTACGCGGAGAGCCGGAGCAAAGGCATGGTGGTCCGCGATTTCCCCCGGGGCATGCCAACCGTCGCGGACGGGATCGCGGTTTCGGTGCCCTCGGACCTGGTATGGGAGATAGCCGAGGAACACGTCGACGACTTCCTGGTGGTCAACGACGGGCAGGCGACGGCAGCCCTCACCTGGATCCTGGAGCGCTCCAAGCTGATGGTCGAGGCCGCAGGCGCCGTCGGCCTGGCCGCGGTCCTGGAGAAGCTGATCCCCGACGACGCCCCTGACCCGATATGTGTGGTTCTCTCGGGGGGGAACATCGACCTGATGTTCCTGGAGAAGGCAGTTCGCCACGGGCTCGAGGCCTCGGGGCGCTTCGCCCGATTCAAGGTCCTCGTCCCCGACGAGCCCGGCAATCTGGCGCGGATCCTGGCCGTGATCGCCGAGAACGGGGGCAACCTGGTGCACGTCGAGCATCATCGAGAGGGGTTTCGCCTGCCGTTCGGGAAAGTGGAGATCGAGCTCTCGGTCGAGACTCGTGACGCCGACCACGCCTCGCGGATCGGGACGGCTATCGAGTCGATCGTCGGCTGACCAGTCCCATGGGGGATGTCCCCCAGGGGGAGCCTCCCCATAGTCGCCAGCGGCCTCAGCGACGCACGATCACCCGATGCTGCATGCAACGACACATCGGAGGACTGACATGTATCTAGCACGCCTCAACCCGTTCAAGGACCGCGGCAAACGGAACGTCCGGAGCCGCGTTCGGAGTGGACCGGCATCGGCTTCGCAACCCTCGTCTCGACGCCGAACCGTCGAAGTCGCCGTTCGACTCCCTGGCGCGGGGCCTGGTTGCCATCGGCGACCGGCTCCGAGCCCCCCAGTCATTGCGGGTTCTCTGAGCCGCCGAGTCGATAACCGACCTGCCAGAGGGTCAATCCGTGGGGCGGAGCGACCGTCGCCACCCGGCCCCGGTCCCTCGATTCGACAATCGACGGGACCGCGGCTGGGTCGGTGAAGCCCCGACCCACGTCGTAGGCCAGGCCGACCACGGACCGCACCATCTGATGGCAAAAGGCGTTGGCCTGGATCCAGAAGGTCAACAGGTCTCCTTCATCCACCCATCGCGCCTCGTCCACCCGCCTGGTGTTGTCACCGCCCTCGACGGCACGGCAGAAACTGGAGAAGTCGTGCTCACCTGCAATCGCCGAGGCAACCAAGGTCATGCCCCCGATGTCGAGAGAACGGCCTACATGCCATACGTGGTGTCTCGTCAGGGGGTCGGGTGCGAGGGCGGTCGAGAGCTGATACCGGTACCGGCGATAGATCGCCGAGAACCGGGCGTGGAAGCCGTCGCCGGCGTCGGTGACATCCGTGACCGCGATCTCCGGGCCCAGGACGCCGTTCAACGAGCGAGCCAGGGCCCCGACGTCGACCTCATCATCGATGGTGAAAGAGACCACCTGGCCCCGAGCGTGCACCCCGGCATCGGTGCGCCCGGCCACTGCGGTGTCGACTGGTGCTCCCAACACCGTGGCCAGCGCCGCCTCGAGCTCCCCTTGGATTGTTGATTGCCCCTCCTGACGTGCATAGCCGCGAAACCCGGAGCCGTCGTAGGCCACGCCCATCCGGTAGGTGGGCATCAGAACAATGCGTTGAAGGCGGCGAAGGGAACCCCGAGCAGTGTCCGGAAAATCACGACAAGAGCGAAGCCGATCAGCACCGACACGGACGCGTCTCTGGTCTTTATCTCCGCTGCCTCTTTGGTCGCCACCACCAGGATGACCAGGTACCACACGAGACCGATGGCCCCAGGGACAGCTCCAAAGATGTCGAGGAGGAGGGGAAGCACAGCCAGCCCCTGAAGCGCGATCATCGTCTGCGGGCGTGAGGAAGCATGGAAGAGCCGGGTCGCAACGAACCAGGTGGCGAAGCCGAGAATGAGCCGGTGACCTTGAACGTCTTGAGCTCCCGAGTCGTCAAGCCCTCGGTATTCAGGTTGACCTCGCATCCGGCGACCAGGACAGCGGCAGTCACGAGCGTCAGGACCTTCATGCGCACCTCAGGACAATAGACGAAATACAGGGTTCCAAGTTCCGGGTTCCGGGTTCCGAGTCAGGTTCGGTTGGGTTCGAAGGGTTCGCCGGCAAGGTAGGTTCTGCTGACGCTCAGGTCGCGGCTCAGCACCACGAGATCCGCCCACTTTCCAGCGACGATGGATCCAATATCCGCGGCCTTGATCGCTTCAGCCGGCGTCGTCGCGCACATGCGCGCCGCGTCGGGCAGTGACAGGCCGATGCGCGTGACCAGCATCCGGAACGCCGCGTCCATGGTGAGGATGCTGCCCGCAATCGTGCCGTTCTCGAGCAGGGCGGTCCTGTCGCCGGCGATGATCGTTTGATCGCCGAGCCGGCTCCGCGAGCCGCCCGGTAATCCAGCGACGGCGGTGGCGTCCGTGATCGCCATCATTCGCGACACGGATTTCGCGCGAATCGCCATCGCCACGAGCGCCGGATGCACGTGGTGACCATCGCAAATGATCTCGGCGGCGACCGCGTCGGATTCGAGCACGGCGCCGACCACGCCGGGCGATCGTGAGGTCATCGACGACATGCGGTTGAAGAGATGGGTGGCATGATGCGCGCCCGCGGCAATGGCGTCGCGCGCCTGCTCGTAGGTCGCGCCGGTGTGACCGAGCGACACGCGATGCCCGGCGAGCACCAGCTCGCGGACCAGATCGAGACCGCCGGCCATTTCGGGGGCGAGCGTGACGATGCCGACGACGCTCGGATGCGCCTGGATCGCCCGCAGGATCTCGAGCCCCGTGAATTCGCCTTCAGGGCGCTTGCCCTGCGGTTTGTGCGTGCGCAGGCAGTGCATCGGCTGCGCGCCGTTCCACTCCGGGTTGATGAAATTGCTTTCGAGGTGCGCCGGCAGGACGCGCGCAGCCCCCGCCGTTCCCGACGATCGCGCGCGCGCCACGCTGCCAAGCATCGTCGTCAACCGTGAGGGCGAGCACGCCACCGACGTCGGGCAAAACGCCGTGACGCCGTACTTCGGCAGGCGGCTCGCGACGCCGGCGACTGCGTCGTCGCCGTCGAGCACGTCGATGCCTTCGATGCCGTGGACATGCACGTCCACGAAACCGGGGACGATGGTGTGGTTGGCAAGGTCGATCACCGTGCGGCCGGCGGCGACGTCAATCGCGCGGGGCTCGATCGCGGCGATGCGGCCCTGGTCGATGACGATCGACCCGCGACGGATGACGCGATCCGGCAGGATGAGGTCCGCGCCGGAGAGCGTGATCAATCTGCGGAGGTCCAATCAGAGTGGGCATGCAGCTTGCGCCCGTCGAGCGGGAGCATGTCGGCGGCAAACAGATGCGCGTCGATGCGCGCGAGCAACGCCGTCAGGCCGCGCTCGTCCGGCGCCGCTATGACCAGCACGCCCGATCCGTGCGCGGGCGGGAATTTGCGATCATCCAGGTAATCGCGATCCATGGTGACGAGCGTGCGCCGCAGCTGTCGCGCCAGGCGGTAATGCTCGATGTCGCGGGCACGGCGCAAGTCGGGATGCTCCATCACGCAGAGCACATCCCAGCGCAGCGTCTCTCGCATGAAGCCGACGACACCCAAGGGCACGTTGGCGTCCGCATAGACACGCGGTCGATCGGCTACCGCTTCCGCGACGAGCCCCAGCTCAGACCAGAGTGTCCCCATCTATTTCTTTATTCGTTATTTGTTCTTCTTTATTTTCTTCCGCGCTTCCTTCTCCAACTCCCTGACCAGCTCGACGCGCTTCGAGAGCAGCGACTTGCGTTTTCGCCTGCCGTTCTTGTGACCGACCGCGTACTCGCAGAACAACGGGAAAGCGATCGTCGAGTCGCAATAGGCGACCGCCGTGTCCGGCAGCACGCTGGGGTTGACCTTGCCCCAGCTCACCGCTTCCGCCGGCGTGGCGCCGGAAAGGCCGCCCCACACCACCGAGTCGGTCGTGATCTGAATGAAGTAGTCGTTGCCGCCCTTGAGAATTCCGTAGACCTCCCAGAGCGTCGGCTGCCCCTGCAGGTAGAAATTCTTGGGGGATCCGCCGCCGAGGATCACGCAGCCGTTCTTCTCGGCGGCGCGGATAATCGCGCAGACCTCGTTGACGTCCTTGTTCGGATCGACCTGCAGCGTGCTGCGGTTAATCAACTCGTGATAGGCGATGTTCATGCCAATCGAGCTGTCGCCGGGCGACGAGGTGTAGATCGGCACGCCGTACTTCGCGGCGGCGGCCACGACCGAGTAATTCGCGCAACCCGGCCGCACCTTCAGCAGGTGCTTGCCGAGCGCTTCGTGCAGTTCCGCCGTCGATACCGGTCCTGCCATGCCGCTCTTCACGAGGAAGTCGCGGATGAAGCTGTCGGTGTCGAGCAGCACCTGCGCAGGGAACAGCACGTCGTAGATGCGAATCACACCTTCTTCATAAAGCACGCGATCGTCGACGAACGGCGAGCCGCGGCGCAGCGTGAAGTTCAACGCGTAATGCAGGTCGTGGTACAGGTTCGCGCCGGTGCTGATCACGAAGTCGACGAGCCCCCGTTCCATCAGCGCGATGATGCAGCCGCCGAGTCCGGCCGGCGTCAGCGCGCCGGCGACGGTCAGCGCGATCGTGGTGTCGTGCTGCTTCGCGAGCATCTTGTCGCCGAAGATGCGGCAGGCCTCGCCGAGGCGCGCGGCGTTGAACGCCTGGAAGCCTTCGTCGATCAGGGTGCGCACGGCCGCGCTGCCCTTCGGACGGTAGTAACGGATTGGTTTGCCTTTAAGGAACGACTTGGCGCCTTTCGGAGCGCCGGGGGACCGATACGGCATTGCCCTTAGCCTAACCCACTCGGCCTCAATCCGAGTCTAATCGGCCGTCAATTTCGCGTAACGCGCGTCGGCGCGCAGCGCGGCGAACAGCGGATCGAACGCGAGGTTCGGCGGCAGGTTGCCGGTGACGCGGAGTCGCCCCAGTAGATCGAAGGCGCGCGTCAGGTCGCCGGTCGCGGCATACCACTGCGCCAGCGCCGGCTCGGGCGCCGCCGTGATCGACGACAGGCGGCCGCGCGCCTGGACGGCGCGCGAATCGTCCCGCCTGTGCAGCGCAATGCCGCACGCCAACAGCAGGTCGGTTTGCCCGGTCGAGAGTGCGCCCATCTCGTCGCACAAAGTCACTGCCGCTGCGGGATCGCCGCCCATCAAGAGCGCCTTCACCAGCAGCACCCGCGCGAATGGCAATTGCGGACGGATCTCCAGCGCCTTCCGCTCTGCCGTGGCGGCTTCCCCAAAGCGACCCGCGTAGTAGTCAACGAGACCGCGCGATTGGTGCATGGTCGCCTCCATCGGATCGAGGGCCACGGCGAGGTCGGCGTGCCGGCGCGCCTCGGCGTCGCGGCCGCGCTCGGACAGGAGCACCGCATACCACTGGTGCGCCACCGGGTAGTTGGGGTTGAGCGCGATAGCGCGCAGGAAGGAGCGCTCCGCCGCGGCGGCGTCGCGATCGCCGAAGAACTGCACGCCGCCAAGCGCGGTGTGCGCTTCGGCCAGTTGATCATCGAGGCGCAGGGCGTGTTCGGCCGCGGCCCGGGCGCGCGCCAGCCCCGCCCGCGCGTCAACGATGCCGGTCGAAGGCGATCCGGACATGCTGAGCGCATCGGCCAGCCCGACATAGGCCCGCGCGTAGGTCGGCTCGAGCCGCACTGCTTCCGAGAAGAACTTGATGGCGGTCTGCAGGCCCTCCGGCGTCCGCAGGTTCCACGCGTGCCGTCCGCGCAGATACAGATCGAATACCGCCGGATCGATCGCCTCCCGGCGCTTCAACCTGGCTTCGTGCGCCGGCGCCAGCGCCGCCTGCAGCGACTGCGCGATTTCCTTGGCGAGCGCGCTTTGCAGCGCCAGCACATCTTTCATGGTGCGATCGTACGACCGTGCGAACAGGTGCTCGTCGACATCGGCGTCGATCAACTGCACGGTGACGCGCACGCGATCGCCGGCCTTCGTGATCGAGCCCTCGACGATCAGGTCGACGTTCAACTCCTGCGCGATCTGCCGGAGCGGCTTGTTGCTATCGCGATAGCTCTCGGTCGACGTCCGCGAGATCACCTTCCAGCCTTCCATCTGCGCGAGGTCCGCGGTCAGGACTTCGGTCATGCCGTCGGCAAAATAGGCGTCGTCGGGATTGGCAGAGAAGTTATCGAGGGGCAGGACCGCCAGCGCCTTCTGACCATGAGTGCGAGTGACCGGGCCCAGGGTCGCCGCCGGCGCCGGCTCTTGACGATCCTGATACTGCTGCAGGACGAAAATGCCCAGCACGACACTGGCGATCGCGCCGATGATCTGCGCCACGATCCTGCCGAAGAACGAAATCCAGACGTGGCGCTCTTTGTCTTTCTTCTTCGGCTTATCGGCAGGTTCGAGTCCATCGGGATCGAGCTCAGGCATGGTGATCGCGCTTAGGGTAGCATCTGGGCGTGGCTGAGGGCCTCTGGATTCCGGCGGCAGGCGTGTTGGCCGCCATCGTCGTCGCGCTCCTGCTGTTCTTCTGGTGGAAAGGACAGCCCTTCGCCGAGGGCGACGTCTTTCGCGCGAGCCGGCTGTCGCGCGGCAACCGCTTCTTCCCGACCCAGGTGCTGATCACCCCCACTTCGGTGGTTCACTACACCGCGGAGCTGTTCGGCCGAAAAGAACATTCGATACATGTTGTGCACGTGGCGTCGGTCAGCATCGACACCAACTTGTTTTTCTCGGATGTGATCATCGAGACCACCGGCGGCCAGACGGCGGTGACCTGCCACGGCCATCGCAAGGCCGATGCGATCCGGATGAAGCAGCTGATCGAGCAGTATCAGACCGAGATCTATCGCAAGCCTGCCGGCCGCGATCTCGAGGTGCCGCGTGGATGACGTGACGTTCGCCGCTGCGCGCCGGCATCCTGCGCTTCCTGAGCGCCAGGCCGGGCGAAACCTTCGACTGCGACATCATCATGCGGGCGTTCGGGCGCATGCGCCTCGACGTCGATAACTGCGTCAACGAGCTGGTCGATTTCGGCGTCGTGAAGAAGGTCGCGGGCGACGGCCGCAAAACAGCCAGCCCTGATGCACATCGCGGTGGGTTTGCTTGCGACGGGCGTGCGGAACGCCTAAAACTTCTCAGTGAGGATTTGCTCGGCGCTAACACCCAGCTTGGTCAGCAAGCTGTTCGCGTCGGCGACCAGTTGCGGCGGACCGCAAATCAAGCACGTGCTGCTGACCGAGGGCAGCGCTTCTCTCAGCAGCGCTTCGCTGATGCGGCCTCTTCGCCCGTGCCACTCTGTGTTCTCTTCGCGGGTGACCGTGAAGTACGACGTGATTCTTCCCGCCGTTTCGAGAGCAGAAAGCTCGAGGCGAAACGCAAACTCGTCTACCGATCGCGCGCTGTAAATCAATGAAGGCGCATAGGTCGTCGGCCGCGCCAGGTGCTCTATCAGCATCGCGCGAAGCGGCGCGATGCCGGTGCCTCCGGCGATGAAGAGCAGCGGGGTGTCGACCCGCTCGGGCAACCCAAACGATCCGAACGGTCCTTCGAGATCGAGCAGGGTGCCGGGTGAGGCGAGCTCAAGGTGCGGGATCGAGTCCGCCGCTGTCCTCGATCTGGACGAGCACCTGCATGATGCCCGACTTCGTGACTTCCCAGGGCGCCGAGGCAATGGAATACGGCTTCCGCAGCGGCGACCCGCTCAAGCCGAGCATCACCGCCTGCCCGGCCGCAAACGGAAATTGAACAGCGCGCAGATCGAGGCTCAGGAGCCGGGATACGTGGAGTCGCGTTGGTGGTCTGTCGAACGGGAACGGTGATCATGCAGGCCCTAAGACCCTAAGACCTTAAGACCCTAAGACCTCCAGGCCCTTACATTCCCAGCACGTGGAAGCCGGCGTCGACCATCATCACTTCGCCGGTGACGCCGCGTCCCGCGTCGCTCAGCAGGAACGCCGCCGCGTCGCCCACTTCGGATGTTTCGATCGCCCTGCGCAGCGGCGCTTTCTCGCGCACGACGCCGAGGATCGACGAGAAGCCGCCGATGCCGGCGGCCGCCAGCGTCTTCACCGGTCCCGCCGAGATCGCGTTGACGCGAATGTTTTCAGGACCGAGATCCGCAGCGAGATACCGCACCGACGATTCGAGCGCCGCTTTCGCCACGCCCATCACGTTGTAGTTCGGGAACACGCGATCGCTGCCGAGGAACGTCAACGTCAGCACGCTGCCGCCGCCGCGCGCCACCATCAGCGGCTGCGCGCCGCGCGCCAGCGCGATCAGCGAGTAGGCGCTGATGTCGAGCGCCTGCTTGAAGCCGTCGCGCGACGTGTTCAGGAAACGGCCGGTGATCTCTTCGCGCGACGCAAACGCCGCGCCGTGCACGACGAAGTCGAGGCCGCCGTGCGCCTCCTGGATCTTCTGCGTAGACCGAGGCGATCTCGCTCGTCGCTCGTGACGTCGAGCGGCAGCACCATCGGCTTCGGCGTCAGCGTCTCGGCGAGCTCGCCGACGTGCTCTTCGAAGCGGCCCTGATAGGTGAGGATCGAGCTTGGCGCCGCCCTTCGACGTCGCCTGCGCGATCGCCCACGCCAGCGACCGATGATTCGCGACGCCGACGATCAGTCCGACCTTTCCCGTGAAGTCCGCCATCAGCGGTTCTTCTTGCCACCGCGCCGTGCGGCGTCCGCCGCCGCCCTGATTCTGGCCCTGTCCCTGGCCCTGTGCCCTGACCCTGGCCATGGCCGTGATCGCGGAAACGCATCGGCCCGAGGTTGTCCTGCTGGCCGCCGCCGGCACCCGGACGACGACGGCCGCCGCGGAACTTGTTCTGTCCGCCGGCATGGCGCTGGCCGCTGTTGTTGCGTCGATTGTTCAGGGATTGAATGGTGAATTCAGGATTCGCGCGCGGCGTCGGGGCCTGGCCGTCAGGCCGCGGGAACGTGGCGCGTATCAACGATCGCCGGAAACCGCCTTCGCGCTCGTTCTCGTCCTCGGGCGCGTCCTGGTTCTCGCCGGCATCCTGACGGTCGGGTTGCGGCGGTAGCTTCGGCGCGGCAGGAGGCGCTGGCTCGCTCGCGGCGGCCATCGATCACCGGTTCGGTCATCGGCGGCCGCCGTCGCTGCCGGCGGCGCGGGCGCGGGAGGCACGGGTCCGTTCATCCCGTCGAGCACCTGGTTGAACAGCGCCGGCGGCTGCGTCTTGCGGCGCGGCGTCGGCACTTTGCCTTCCTTGTATTCGTGCTCCGCGTCGCAGATCCCGCAACGCGTTCGTCTGAATTTGATCGTCGATCATCGCGACAATCGCGTGATCGGTGATGCGGCGCTCGCGCGGACAATAATCGTCCAGCACGTCGCCGGGCCGATACCGGCGGTCTTGCATGCAACTCCCCCGAAAACCGAATCAGCCTCCCGCCAAGCCGCATCGGTACTGGTCTATCTACTGCTTCGACACCGTGAGCCCAACGGCCGTCCAGCGTCAGTGCCTGACTACCAGCGGCCGAAGGTTGTGAGTGCGGGAAGCGCTTGTCGGCCGACAGGCCCAGGGCGCAGGGCAAGGCGGAATATATCAGACGCCCGTGCCCCGGGCAAGCCAGCCGCGAAGTTCCGCCAAGCGCCGCCTGGACGGCGTCGGGATGCGTCGATTGCGGCGTTTTCCTGACCCGAACCGACGCCGCGGCCGTCACGTGCTGTTTCACGTCGTCGCCAAACAGCGCGCTCGACTGCCGCCATTCGTCGAGCGACAGCGATTCGAAGTCGCGGTTTTCGGCCAGCAGCCGCCGCACCATCGCGCCGACGACCTCGTGGGCCTGACGGAACGGCATGCCGCGCGACACGAGGTAGTCGGCGACGTCGGTGGCCAGCAGCAGCCCGAGCCGCGGCGCGGCCGGTGCGGTCGGGGTGCAGCGTCAGCTTGCTGACGACCGCGGCCGTCGCGTCGAGCGACACCGCGAGCGTGTCTTCGGCGTCGAACAGCGGCTCCTTGTCTTCCTGCAGATCCTTGTTGTAGCCGGTCGGCAGCCCCTTCATGGTGACCAGGAAGCCGGTGAGATGGCCGATGGCGCGGCCCGCCTTGCCGCGCACGAGCTCGAGCGGATCGGGGTTCTTCTTCTGCGGCATCATGCTGCTGCCGGTCGCCGACGAATCGGCCAGCTCGAAGAAGCCGAATTCCTCGCCGGTCATCAGGATGAAATCCTCGGCGATGCGCGACAGGTGCACCATCGACAGCGACACGGCGTGCAGGAAGCTCGCCGCGAAGTCGCGATCCGACGAGGCGTCCATGCTGTTGGTCACGACCCGGCTGAAGCCGAGCCTGTCGGCGAGGAACGTCGTGTCGATCGCGTAGCCGGTGCCGGCAATCGCGCCGGATCCGAGCGGCAGCGCGTTCGCCTCTTCGCGCGCCGCTTCGAGGCGCGCGTGATCGCGGCGCAGCGCGGCGGCGTGGCTCAACAGAAAGTGCGACACCAGCACGGGCATCGCGCGCCGCAGGTGCGTGTACGACGGCATCAGCGCGTCGCCGGCCTGCTCCGCCTGATCGGCGAACGCGGCGATCGCCGCGCGCAGCTTCTGCTGCAGCAGCGGAATGCGGCGGCGCAGGTACAGCCGCAGGTCGACCGAGACCTGCTCGTTGCGCGAACGGCCGGTGTGCAGGCGGCGGCCGGCATCGCCGATGCGCGCCACCAGCTGCCGCTCGACGAACGAGTGCACGTCCTCGTCGTCGCCGTTCACCCACGACGGATCCTTGCGGCCCTGCTCGAGGATCGCGGTGAGGCCGTCGGCGATCGCCTTGCTGTCCGCGGCGTCGAGCACGCCGGCGCGCGCCAGCGCCTCCGCCCACGCCAGGCTGCCGGTCACGTCGTCTTCGAACAGGCGGCGATCGAACGGGAACGACACGCCGAAATCAAACGCGGCCGGATCGGGCGCCGAATCAAATCGTCCCGACCACAACGGCTTTGACATTCGATCTCGAGTCGATTTCTTCCCGACGACCTGCGCGCCGCCCTTGAACAGCCGCACGCGGATCGTGCCGGTCATCTGCTCCGACGTCGCATTGACGTACGCGTCGAGGCCGGTGCGCAGCGGATCGAACCATTCGCCGCGATCGATGGCTTCGACGTAGGCCGCCGAGACCGCGGTATCGAAACGCTGCTGCGATTCCGACGAGACGTAGCGCCAGAGCTCGGCGTGCGCGAGATGCAGCACGACGGCGGCCGGCGCTTCGTAGAACGCGCGCGAGCGCGTGCCGTCGGCGCTTCACCTTGATGCGATCGAGGCGGCCGACGCCGTGCTCGCCGGCGATCGTCTTCAGGCTCTCGATCAGCTCGCCGAGTCGCATCGTGACGCCGTTGATGCCGACGGCGCGCCGCGCTCGAATTCGATCTCGACGTGCGCGGGCCTGGCCGGGCGCCTCGTCGAGCGGCTTGGTCACCTTGAACAGCGACTCGTCCGGCTCCGCCGAGCCATCGTCGCCGCGGCGCCCGATCGTGCGGCCCCAGAGGTTGTCGTCGATGCGATTGGCCGGCCGCGTCAGCCTGCGGCGCCGCGAAGCCCGCCTCCTCGGCGCACGCGATTTCCTTCAGCGTCGGATTGAGCGTCGCGATCGGCTGCGCGAGGCGGCGGCGATCGCGCCCGATCGCGCCGTGCGCGACGAGCGTGGCGTTCTCGATCGCGGCGATCTGGACGAGCGTCTTCGCGATCAGCGGCCGCGTCAGCGCCGTCGCCATCGGGTAGCGCGTGTCGGACAGGGCGCCGGCCTTGAGCGACGGCAGCACGATGTCGCGCGCGAATTCCTCGCGCGCATCGATCACGTGCGCGCGGGCGGCGCCCGCCGAGAGCGCATGCGATCGGATCTCGTTCAGGTCGCCCGACTGCCCGAGATCGATCGTGACGGTGACGACGTCAGCGCGATGCCGATCGGCGAGCCACGGAATGGCGGCCGTCGATCGCGCGCCGCCGGAATATGCGAGCACGACGATAGGTTTCAATTGGCGAGGTCCCTCAACTGCTTGACCACCGCCTGCGCGCTCTTGGCGTCGCGGGCGATGATCAGGATGGTGTCGTCGCCGGCGAGCGTGCCGGCCACTTCGGGCAGTCGCGACCGATCGATCGCCAGCCCCAGCAGCTGCGCCTGGCCCGCGCCGGTCTTGAGCACGACGAGCTGCTGGACCGGCTCGATGTTGACGAGATATTCGGAGAGCGCGCGGCCGAGCGCATCGAGCGCGCTGGCCGGCGAGGTCGACTCCACGCCGGACGGCTGATACGCGCCGTCCGACGACCGCTTGAGCAGCCCGAGCTCCTTGATGTCCCTCGAGAGCGTGGCCTGCGTGACGTCGAAGCCGCGCGACGACAGCCGCTGGCGCAGCTGTTCCTGGCTCCGCACCGCCTCGTGCTCCACGACGTCGAGAATGGCTGATTGTCTTCGGGCTTTCATATTTATACGTTCGAGTGAATCAGTATACAGCAAAATGCATAGAAACCGCATGAGTTTGCTGTTGACACGCGGAAAAGTATGCATGTATAACTATTCTTCTGGGCGCATAGTTTTCCGGCGCGCCATCAGAGGACTCAGGACAGAAACGAGATGGATACGGAACTAGTGACCGAAACGGAAGGGGACCAGCGGGGCAACACGAGGCCCGTTCGCGTGGCCGTGGCCGGCGCCACCGGCTTCGCCGGGCAGGAACTGATCCGCCTTCTTGCGCGCCATCCCCACGTCACGATCACGGCCGCGACCGGTTCGCAAGCCACCAGCACTCCGCGACGCCTGCCCTCGCTCTCGAAGATCTGGGACGGCACCGTGGTGCCGCTGAATGCGGCGGCCTTCGCGGCCGACGCGGTTTTTCTGGCGCTGCCCGAGGCGGCGTCCGCTGAGTTCGCGCCGATGCTGCTCGCCAGCGGCCTGCGCGTCATCGATCTGTCGGGCGCGTTCCGGCTGCGCGATGACGGCGAAGCGCGCGAAGTTCTATCCGGCGACGGCGTCGCTGCCGAAGGGCGTCGCCTACGGACTGACCGAATTCGAGCTCGAGGCGATCAAGTCGGCGCGGCTGCTGTCGAATCCCGGCTGCTACCCCACCGCGTCGCTGCTCGGCCTGCTGCCGCTGCAGCGCGCCGGGTTGCTGAAGCCGGGCGCCGACATCGTCATCGACGCGAAGTCCGGCATTTCGGGCGCGGGCAAGGCCGCCACCGATCGCACGCATTTTTCGGAGAACCACGGCAGCGTGGCGGCGTACAACCCGTTCGGTCATCGTCATGTTCCGGAGATGGAACAGGCGCTCGGCCAATCCGTGACGTTCGTGCCGCACCTGGTGCCGCTCGATCGCGGCATCCTCTCGAGCATGTATGCGCACCTCGTGCCGGGCACAACGGCGGCCGCGGTGGCGGAGGCGTTCGAGAAGGCTTACGCCGACGCGCCGTTCGTGCGAGTCACCGGCGACGCGTTGCCCGAGATCAAGCACGTCGCGCACACCAACTTCTGCGACATCGGCTGGAAGGTCGACGAAGCGACGGGCCGCGTGTTCGTGGTGAGCGTGATCGACAACCTGGTGAAGGGCGCGTCGGGCCAGGCGATCCAGAACTTCAACGTGATGTACGGCTTCGATCAGAAGACGGGGCTGCTGTGAAGCGTGTCGTGGTGCTGAAGCTCGGCGGCGAGCTGATCGAGGGCGATCAACGGCTGATGGCGATCGGCAAGGCGGTCCGGAGCGCGGCGGCAAAGGCGCGCCTCGTGATCGTGCACGGCGGCGGCCGCGAGATCGATGCGGCCCTGGCGCAGGTCGGCATCCCGAAGCGCCAGGTCGACGGCCTGCGCGTCACCGACGCCGATACGCTCAATATCGTCGTGTCGGTGCTCGCGGGATCGATCAACACCAGGTTCGTCGCGGCCATCAACGCGGCCGGCGGAAAGGCCGTGGGCCTGACCGGCGCCGATGCCGGTGTCGCGCCGGTCGAGAAGGCGGCGCCGCACAAGGCGACGAGCGGCGAGACGGTGGACCTGGGAATGGTCGGCACGCCGATCAAGACGGCCTCGGCCGATTTGATCGCGACACTTTGCAAGGCCGGCTACGTCCCGGTGATCGCGTGCGTCGGCGCGTCGAAGAATGGAAAGTTATTCAACGTCAACGCCGATACGTTGGCGGGGAGCCTCGCGGCGCGGCTGAAGGCCAAGCGCCTCGTGATCGCGGGCGCCACGCCCGGCGTGCTCGACAAGAAGAACCAGACGATTCCGCGGCTCGACAAGGAGCGGATCGAGAAGCTCGTGAAGTCCGGAACGGCGAACGCCGGCATGGTGGCGAAGCTGGCGGCCTGCCAGGCGGCGCTCAAGGGCGGCGCCAGGAACGTCGTCATCGTCGATGGCCGCGTTCCCGCTCGGTTGGTGAAGGCGGTCGCCGGTGAGAAGACATCGGCGACGACGAAGATTACGAACTGAGGTCCTACGGGCTTACGGGCTACGGGCTTGCGGAACTGAAGAGTAAACGATGAGCAACGTTACGGCACTCGAAGCGCAACACGTGCTGCAGACCTACAAGCGGCAACCCGTGGTGTTCGTCCGCGGCGAGGGCTCGCGCCTGTTCGACGAGAACGGCCGCGCGTATCTCGACTTCATCTCGGGCATCGGCGTGTGCGTGCTCGGCCATGCGCACCCGGGCCTCGCGGCGGTGATCGCCGACCAGGCGAAGACGCTGATTCACACGTCGAACCTGTATTACCACCCGCTGCAGGGCACAGCTGGCGGCGCGGCTCGCGTCGATGTCGGGACTGCAGCGCACGTTCTTCTGCAACAGCGGCACCGAAGCCGTGGAAGCGTGCCTGAAGTTCGCGCGCCGCTACTGGTATTCGAAGGGGATCAAGAACCGCACGCAGTACGTCGCGCTCGAGCACGGCTTCTCGGGCCGCACGATGGGCGCGCTCTCGGTCACCGCCAACGCGCACTATCGCGAGCCGTTCGGTCCGTTGATTCCGGGCGTGACATTTGTCTCGCCGGATGACATCAAAGGACTGGAAGCGGCGGTCACCGATCAGACGGCGGCGGTGATCGCCGAACCGATCCAGGGCGAAGGCGGCGTGCGTCCGCTGTCGCCGGAGTTTGCGGCGGCGATCGCGCGCGTGACCAAGGCGACCGGCACGCTGCTCATCGCCGACGAGATTCAGTGCGGCCTCGGCCGCACCGGCCGGCCGTTCCACTTCCAGTCGTTCGGCTGGACGCCGGACCTGGTCACCGTCGGCAAGGCGATCGGATCGGGCATCCCGATCGGCGCGGCGCTCGTCGCCGAGCACGTCGCGAAGGAGATCTTCGCCGGCGACCACGGCACGACCTACGGCGGCAACCTGCTGTCGACGCGCGCGGCCCTGTATGTGCTCGACGAGCTCGACAAGCTCGCGCCGCACATCAAGGACGACGGGCGCGCTGTTCGAGCAGAAGCTGCTCGCGCTGCAAGAGCAGCACAAGGTGATCACCGCGGTGCGCGGCGCCGGCTTGATGCGCGGCCTCGAGCTCGCGGTGGACGCGGCGCCGGTGGTCGAGGCGGCGCTGAAATCAGGGTTGTTGGTCAATCGCACCGCTGAACGCGTGGTGCGCATGCTGCCGCCGCTCACGGTGACGGCGGCGGAGATCGAAGAGGCGACGCGAATTCTCGACGGCGCGCTTCGATCGGTGTCGGTGGAAGAGGTGAAAGCGTAAAGATGACGATGCGTGTTGTTGTTGACAACGGACCGGGACGGAAGCGTCGCGCTTCGTCCGGCCGTGCGTTGAAGGCGGCCAGCCACAGATCGCCATTCGTCCGGCGACCGCGGCTGATGCGCCGGCGCTGCACGCGCTGATTGCGGCCCATCTCGAAGAGGGCCGCCTGCTGCCGCGCACGCTCGACGAGCTCGGCGTCCACGCGCCTCGCTTCGTCGTCGCCGTCGACATCGGCGTCCGGCGATCGCATCGTCGGCTGCGCCGAGCTGGCGCCGCTGTCGCAGGCGGTGGCCGAAGTGCGCTCGCTCGTCGTCAGCCGCGATGCGCGGCGCCATGGCCTCGGCGTGCAGATGGTCGAGGACCTGGCGGCGCGCGCGCGCCGTGACGGCTTCACGCGCCTGTGCGCGTTCGCGCACGATCCGGCGTTCTTCGTCCGCCGCGGCTTCTCGATCGTGCCGCACACGTGGGTGCCCGAGAAGATCGCGCACGACTGCATCTCGTGCCCGCTGTTCCGCAACTGCGGCCAGTACGCGGTCGTCCTCGAGGTTTCGAACGTAGAACGCACGTCGAACCTCCGTCGAACGGCCGGCGAACGGTCGCTCCGGCCCATGTCTAACCTGCGGCCGATCGATGGCGGCGTCACCGCGCCGTCCGGCTTCCGCGCCAGCGGACTGCACTGCGGGATCAAGGCGAGCGGCAAGCCGGACCTCTCGCTGATCGTCAGCGACGACGCCGGCGAGCTGCCGCCGGCGTGTTCACGGTGAACCTCGCCAAGGCCGCGCCGGTCTATCTCTGCCAGGATCATCTGGCCTCGAGCGGCGGCCTGCGCGAAGGCGATCGTGACCAACAGCGGCTGCGCCAACGCCTGCACCGGTCCGCAGGGCGTGGCCGATGCGCGGAGATGGCGCAGCTGACGGCCGCGCGCCGTCGGCTGCAACGAGGAGCAGGTGCTGGTCGCGTCGACCGGCGTGATCGGCGTCAATCTCAAGATGGACAGCGATTCGCGCCGGGATCCCGCAGGCGGTGACGGCGACTCGCCGCCGACGGCGGCGCCGCCGCCGCGCGCGCGATCATGACGACCGATCCGTTTCCGAAGGAATACGCGGTCGAGGTCACGACCGAGTTCGGCATCGTTCCGCGTCGGCGGCATGGCCAAGGGCTCCGGCATGATCGAGCCGCGCATGGCCACGATGCTCGGCTACCTGACGACGGATGCGGCGGTCGATCCGGTGATGCTGTCGCGCGCGCTGACCGAAGCGAGCCGCTACACGTTCAACGCCATCACCGTCGACGGCGAGCCGTCGACCAACGACTGCGTGTTCGCGCTGGCCAATGGCGCCAGCGGCGTGACGATCAACGAAAACCTCTACCCGGCGCTGTTCGAGGCCTTCCGCGCCGTGGCGCACGAGCTGGCGCTCGGCATCGTCCGCGGCGGCGAGGGCGCGACCAAGCTGATCGCGATCACCGTCACCGGCGCGGCCACGGACGCGGACGCCTGGATGGCGGCGCGGGCGATCGCCAACTCGCCGCTCGTGAAGACGGCGGTGCACGGCGGCGATCCGAACTGGGGACGCCTCGTGGCGGCCGCCGGCCGATCCGGCGCGGCGTTCGTGCTCGACGGCGCGCGCGTGCAGATCGGCTCGCTGGTGCTGTTCGAGAACGGCCGTCCGTTCGACGAGCTCGCGCCGAAAGCCGCCGAGTACCTGATGGGCAAGGATCTCGCGATCGAAGTCGATCTCGGCACCGGCGGCTCTCATCGCGCCACGGTGTGGACCTGCGACCTGTCGGCTGAGTACGTGAAGATCAACGCCGAATACCGAACTTAACGGATCTACAGATCGTTCAGAGCTAGACGAGATTCTCGATCGCACTCGTTCTGACGACACATGCAAAATTTTCTTTCCATTCTCGATCTCGATCCCGATCGCATCGCCAAGCTGCTCGAGTCTCGCGGCGAAGCTGAAGCGCGAGCGCGTCAAGGGCATGAAGGCGCCGACCGCGCAGGCGCTGAACGGCAAGCACGTCGGCCTGCTGTTCGAAAAGCCCTCGCTGCGCACGCGCGTCACCTTCACGATCGGCGTCCGCGAGCTCGGCGGCGACATCGTCGAGATCCCCGCCGACGTGATGCACGCCGATCGCGAGCCGATCAACGACGTCGCCCGCAATCTCGAGCGCTGGGTCGACGCGGTGGTGATCCGCACGTTCGGCCAGGAGCGACTGCATCAGATCGCCGAGATCACGCCGAAGCTGCACGTCATCAACGCGCTCAGCAACGAAGAGCATCCGTGCCAGGCGCTGGCCGACATGCAGACGCTGATCGAACGGTGGGGATCGCTCGACAACAAGCGCATCGCGTTCGTCGGCGACGGCAACAACGTCTGCACGTCGCTCGTGCACGCGGCGATGATGCTCGGCATCGACGTGCAACGTGGCGACGCCGAAAGGCTTCGAGCTGCCGGATGAAGTCGTCGATCAGGCGGCCGAGGTTTCGCAGAAGGGCGCCGGGCTCACCGAGTTCACCGATCCGAAGGCCGCGGTCCGCGACGTCGACGCCATCTACACCGACGTGTGGACGTCGATGGGCCAGGAAGTCGAATACGCCGAGCGCAAGAAGACCTTCAAGCGCTACCAGGTGACCGAAGCGATGATGGCGCTCGCCAAGCCCGGCGCGCTCTTCATGCACTGCCTCCCCGCCCATCGCGGCGAGGAGGTCAGCGATGAAGTGATCGAGTCATCGATCTCGGTGGTGTTCGATCAGGCGGAGAACCGCCTGCACGCGCAGAAGGCCCTGCTCATCGAGATGCTGACGTAGCACCTCCGACGACGCCCTCCATTATTGCTGCGTGGTCGTCGCCGGCTTCGGCTTCAGGTACTTGTCGTACCACGCGACGATCCGGTTCTCGAAGTCGATGCTCTCGGCCACGCTGTTCGGCGGACGATGGCCGCCGTTGACGTAGCGCACCCATTCCACTTCCTTGCCGAGGCGCCGCAGCGCGTAATACAGCTCGCGCGACTGATTCGCCGGCACGTTCGGATCCTGATCGCCGCTGATCGTCAGCAGCGGCGTCTTGACGCGATCGAGGCGGAAGATCGCCGAGTGCTCGATGTAGCGCTCCGGGAATTCCCACAAGCGTGCCGCCGATGCGGTCCTGGCTCTTCTCCGGCGCGTGCGTGTTGCGCACGCCGAGCCGCTCGCTGTCGGTATAGAAGCTGATCATGTCGACCTTGCCCGAGACGTTGACCGCCGCCTTGAAGCGATCGGTCTCGGTCAGCAGCAACACCGTGGCGTAGCCGCCATAGCTGGTGCCGTGGACGCCGAGCCGATCGGGATCGGCGACGCCCATGTCGATCAGCTTGTTGGCGGCGGCGGTCACGCCCTTCGCCCACGACTCGCCCGGGCGCCCGACCACCAGATTCACCGACGGGTGGAACACGGCGTAGCCCTGCCCGGCGAGCAGCGCGGCGCGGCCGTTGAAGCCGTTGTCGAAGAACGTTTCGTAGAGCTCGAACACGGTCGGATAGCGGCGGCCCTTCTCGTAGCCGATCGGATAGCGCAGCACGCCGTAGAGCACCTTGCCGTCGGCGTCGCGATACGACACCAGCTCGGACGCCGGCAGCGCCTTCTTCGCGATCCACGGATTGAGGTCGGTGAGCTTGCGGACGTTGGTGAAGCCTGGATCGGCCGCGTAGAGCTCGGCCGGCCGCGTGCCGTCGGACTTCTGGAACACGATCGTGCGGCCGTCGCGCGACACGCGGAAGCCCTGATACACGGCTTGCATCGCGCGCCAGCGTCGTCAGCGTCCTGGTCTTCAGATCGAGCCGCGAGATGCCGCGATCCCAGCGATCGGGCTCGCCGTACTGCACGAGGATCGCGTCGCCGGACGGCGTCCAGTCCACCGCGGTCAGCTTCGGATTCTTCTCCTCGTTCTTGTCGTCGAGCGTCAGCACGCGATCGCGCGTGCCGTCGGCGACCGACGCGACATACCAGCCCTTCTTGCTCGTCAGCAGCAGCTTCGATCCGTCGCGCGAGAACGACACGACCGAGAACGACTCGGCGTCCTCGTCGCCGGCCGCCGGCGGCGGCGCCGCGGGATCCTTCTTCGGCTTCGGCGTGATCGAGCGCGGCTTCTCCTCGTCGATGCGCTGCACGAACACTTCGCCCTTCTCGGCGTAGGCGAGCGTGCGCTGATCGTCGGACCACCGCGGCGTCGATGGTCTTCAGCGACTTGGCGTCGAGGACGGTGCGCGGCGCACCGCCGCGCGCCATGCGTCCGCACCGCGTTGTCGGTGCCGAAGATCACGTCGTAGTTGGTCTTCTCGGTGCTGATCTTCGAGCCACGTCACCGAACGAGTCGTCGCGCGAGAACTGGTAGTTGGTGATCGGCGGCAGGCGCCATGACCGACACCTTGCCGCGCCGGTCGCGGGATCGATCTCGGCCAGCTCGCGACGTCGATTGGCGCGGCTCATCGCGTCCCAATCCAGGAACGGCTTGGACGACTGCACGACGACGGGGCCGGAGACCAGCGTCTTGAAGGCGGCCTGGGCGGCTAGCATCGTCTTCGGGAGCGCGCAGCGCGACCAACAACTTCGAGCCGTCCGACGTCCACGCCAGCTCGGAGTTGGCGGCCACTTCGGCGCCCCTGCTTCGCGGCACTTCGACGAGCGTCTTGCTCGTCGACGTCGTAGACCCACAGCGAGGTCATGCGGCAATCCTGCGGCGGTCTCGGCCGCGGTCAGCACCGCGAGCTTCGAGCCGTCGCGCGTGAACGCGGCCTGGCGCACGTTCATCAGTCCCTTGCCGACCTTGTCGGCGGCGCCGGTGCGCGTGTCGATCACCTGCAGCTCGACCATCGACGGCGCGAAGTAGGTCGGATCGCCGTAGCGGCGATGGTTCGGTCTCGGCGTTGTCGTACGAGCCGCCGCACGCCGATCGCGACGAACCGGCCGTCCTCGCTCAGGTCGAGCACGGTGGCGGTCTGCACCTTGAGGGTGTCTTCGGCGGTGATCGGATCGAGCGATTGCGCCGCCGGGCGACGACAGGCCGCCGGCAACGAGCACGAGGTTGCAAGCCACTTCTTCATGATCGACTCCTCGACCATCACTGCCCGGCCGCGACGCGGCGGGCGCGAATCAACACCTGGATCTCGTCGTTCCGGTTGTTCTCGAAATACAGCCGCTGCCGGCCATCGGGATCCTGCGTGATCGAGCCCGGCGTCGAGCTGGCGACCACCGTCCATCCCGCGGGCAGCACGACGCGTGTTGCGCGGCCGGCCAAACGCGCGATCCCACACCAGCTCGTCGCCGTCGAGCAGGTATCGATTCGGATCGGTATACGTTTCGGTGATCCGCAGCCGCACCGACTGTCCCGTCTTTACCGCCGGGAAACTGATCACCACGATCTGCGTCGTGTCGGTCACCGGCTCGCCGGCATCGAGCCCGCGCTTCTTCAGCTCGGCGCCGCTGATCGTTTCGACCTTCAACGCCTCGCCGGTGTCGAGCAACACCGCCGATGGATTCGACACGCTGCTGCCGGCACGAACGACGTTGAAGTAGTGCGCCGACGCCCGGCCGCGACTCCGTGTAGTCGTGATAGAGGCTGAACGAATGCGTCGACGGATCGTTCGGGAAGTAGACGATCTCGCGATCCTGATGCGCGCGATCGGACAGGCGCGACGCCTGCGACGCGAGCGTCGACCGTTGATCGCCGCACCGCGCGTCGTCGGGATCTTCGGCGTGAACGGCGCCAGGCCCGGCTTCGCGCGAATCACGAGCGGCGCGGCGGCCGCGCTGGTGTTCAGGAACGTGATCATCACGCGGCCATCAGGGCGTCGCCATCACCTGCGACGGCACGTTGCAGCTGATCAGGCGATAGCCGAGCGGCAGGACGACGGCGTTGCGGCGAATGCCGAGCGATCGATCGAACACGATCGTGTCGCCGTCGCGGAAGTAACTCTTCGCATCCTTGTAGGTCTTGTCGATCAGGACGCGGCCTTCACCGCCTTTCGGCATCGGCCGCGCCAGGTGCACCTTCAGCCATTCGGTCTCGAGATCGGCGGTCGGATGGCCTTCCTTGCGCGCCTGCGCGCCGCTGACGATCTCCCACTTCAGCGGCTGCCCCGTCATCATGTCGACGACGCGCTCGTCGCTGGCGATGCTGCCCTTGCGGATCGCGTTGAAGAAGAACTGCGCGCCCGGCGTCGTCGCCGTCACTTCGTAGAGGATGCGAAACTGCGCGGTGTCGGGACCCAGCAGTTCGTAACGGGTGTAATCGTCTTCCTGGGTCTGGCGTTGAGGGGTCTGCGCCCGGGCGGGTGACGCCAGAAAAAGAAAAAGGGCCAAGGCCCCTGTAACCGTCGTTCGAAAAAGCATGACGCGCATCATAGCCGGTCCCGCTGAAGTCCACGGGACGAAGGTTGGCGCCGATTCGTCTAGTCGCCGCCGCCTCCGCCGCCATCGCTGCAGCCGGCGTCCGATCCAGAGTCACAACCGCTGCTACCGTCTGAAAAGATCGCGGTCGATCCGTCCGTGCCGACGTGCCGCCTGCCGCGACGGTTTTGATCGAGGACGGCTGCGAGGATGAACAGCCCCGCGATGAGCGCGCCTCCCAGCATCAGGATCGTTTCCATTGAATTGCTCCTTTGTTGGAGCGATCGTATCGCGCCGGTGTTGCGGCCAGGTTAACCGGTAACTCGTTGCAGCAAAGCCAGTTCAAGCGGCCAGACGAGTCGCGGCCGATTCGGCCCGGGCGAGCAGAGGGCCAACGCCAATCGTTCCCAGATAGTTGCCCGCGAGGGCAAGCCAGGCCGGCAGCGCCGTGAGTTCTTGTTTCAGGGCGACGATCGTCTGGTCGTAGACCGGGATCGCCTGGCGCCATCGCGTGACATGGACCGCGAGCGGCGTGTCGCGACGCCCTGTCAGGATCTGTCGATCGCCAGCCAGCGTCTCGCGCAGGCGATCGTCGGGCCAACTCGTCATGTCCACATCGCGATCGCCGACAATCCACGTCTCGGATCGCGCCGGGCCGCGGCCCGCGAAGATGTCGGTGTTGAACAACGCGCCGAGCGCGCGCACGCCGCTGGCGCGAGGAAACAGCACGCCGAATCCGTGCACGTCATCGAGGTGCGGATCGAAAAACATCGTGACCGTGACCAGCGACGCGACGCGGACGGTCGCAATGCGCGCGGCGACATCGGGCGCATGCGGCGCAAGCAACCGAGCGGCTGATGTCGCCGGAGTCGCGATCACGGTCGCTATCGCAGAGTCGAGACGATCGACGTCCGCGTTGAAAATGAATCGCACGCCGCGACCGGCCAGCCGCTCGTGCATACGCGAGGTGAACTCGCCCATCCCGCCCGCGGGCGCCACCAGTCGTCGCGGCCCGCGTTTGCGGCCGTCGAAGATGGCGCGCGCCGACAGCTCGCGGGCCGGCGCCGCGTAGATCCCCTGCATGGCGGGCTCGAGCAGCCATTCACGCGCCGACGCACCGATGACGCGATCGCCCCACTCCGAGATCGATTCTGCATCGCGCGCCGGTATCGATCGGGTCAGTGCCGCAGCGGCCAGCCGTCCAGCCATCGCGATCGACTCGCCGAGGCCGAGCGGCCATCGCCGCGGACGTCCATTACGAAAGATGTAGCGGCGCTTGCTGGCGGGCTCCGGAAACACCGGCGTCAAGTCGAGGCGGCTGAACCACGCGCTCACGACCTCATCCCAGACGAACGAGTTCGCCGCGGTCTCAACAGGACCGTGAGCCGTTTGTGTGGTGTTGATCAGGCCACCGGGTCCGGGCGATCGATCGAGGACGGTCACGGCAAAGCCGCGATCGGCAAGATGCCACGCCGCTGTCAGACCTGAAATGCCCGCGCCGATGACCTGCGCGGCCCTCATATCGCGCGCGAGTAGACCGGTCCTTCCTTCGCGGCGGTGCGCAGGTAGGCGTCGAAGAAAGCCGCGACATTGCGGATGAAGGGCTTGCCGCTGTCGGTGACACGCAGCTGGCGATCGTCGATCTCGACGATGCCGTCGCGCACGAGGTCGACGAGCTCGACGCGCGCGGCCTCGGCCTCCGGCGGCGTCAATGGCGCGCGGCCGGTCGTCATCAAGGCGCGAATCACGTCGGCGCGCTTGCGATCGTCATCCGACAGCACGTGTCCGCGCAGCGTCGGCACCTCACCTTCGCCAACGCGGCGCTCGTACACCGTAATCACCTTCTCGTTCTGGTGATAGCAGGCCGGCGTCTCCGAGATCGCGCTGACGCCGAGTCCCAGCAGCGCCGTGGTACGCCGGTCGGTATAGCCCATGAAGTTGCGATGCAGGGTGCCGCGCGCGAACGCGCCCGCCAGCGCGTCGTGCGGTAGCGCAAAGTGATCGAGCCCGATCTCGAGGTAGCCGGCAGCAAGCAATCGATCGCGAAGCGTTTCGTAGAGCTCGCGCTTGGCCGCGCCCACCGGCACGTCTTCGTCCTTGAACTTGCGCTGCGCCGGCTTGATCCACGGCACGCGCGCGAAACTGTAGACGGCCAGCCGATCCGGCCGCAGATCGATCACGCCGTCGGCGAGCCGCGCCATCGTCGACACGCTCTGCCCGGGTAGTCCGTAGATCAGATCGAAATTGATCGATTCGTAACCGCACGACCGCGCCTCTGCGCAAAGGGCGGCGGTAATCTCAACAGGCTGAGGACGGTTGACCAGGCGCAGCACTTCGGTGTCGAAATCCTGCACACCGAGCGAGATGCGCGAGATGCCGAGCGCGCGCATCGCTTCGAGATGCGCACGCGTGGTCACGCGCGGATCAACTTCGACCGAGCCCTCATAGCCGTCCGCGCGCAGCGGCAGGCGGGCGGCAATGCCCTTCAACAACGTCGCGAGCACATCGGGCGGCATGAAGGTCGGCGTGCCGCCGCCGAGATGAATTTGCGAGACCGGCCGCGTCGGCAGCGTCGTCACGTTGCGCAGATAGAGATCGAGCTCCGCCAGCACGGTCTCGACATACGGCGCGCTGCGGTCGTGATTACGCGTGATCACGGTGTTGCAGCCGCAGAAGGTGCAGAGCGTCTCGCAAAACGGCAGGTGCACGTAGACGGCCAGTGACGCGGCATCGGGAGCGAGCGCCGCGTTCAGCGCGTCGAACCAGACCGACGGGCCCGGCGTCTCCTGCCAGTTCGGCACGGCCGGATAGCTCGTGTATCGCGGCACCGGAACGTCGTACTTCTCGAGCAACTGGGTCAATGACAGGGTCGTCATGCGAATGCTTCTCTCACCGAAGTGACGAACGTGCGGACTGCCGCTTCGGGCGTGCCCGGCAGGACACCGTGACCGAGACCGCAGATCCAGCCGCGGCGTCGATCGGCATCGAGCGCGCGAATGGGCGCCAGGAACTGCGCGATCGCGGTGACGAGATCGTCGTGCGGCAGGAACAGCCACGCGGGATCGAAATTGCCTTGCACGAATCCCGTCCGGGCAGGCTGCGCGAGCACGGCGGCAAGGTCCCACCGCGAGTCCACGCCGATTCCTCCCCACGACGCCGCGGCCATCGCCGGCGTGTAGAGCGAGGGGTGCGCGGCCTTTGCGTAATAACCGAGGCGCGCCGGAAAAGCCCGCGCAAGATCGATGAGGCCCGGCGCAACCTCCCTGTCGAAATAGGCGGGCGGCAATTCTCCGGCGGCGGTGTCGAGCACCATCACGACATCGGCGCCGGCCTCGAGCTGCTGGGCAATGTTGGCGCGAACGAGCGGCACCATCCGGGCGGCGAATTGACGATAGAGGTGCCATGACGACTTGGCCACTCGCATGGCGCCCGCGTGCGAGCCCTCCATCGCATACACGAATAGCGTCCACGGGCCGCCGACAAAGCCGATCAGGCCCTTCTCCGACGGCAACATGCGGCGCGTCAACGCGACCGCATCGGCTTGAAAGCGCAGGCGCGGCAGGGCCTCCTCGAGCGTTCGGAAGCGCTCGATGCGATCGGCGTCGAGCGGCCCATCGAGTTGCGGCGGGCCATCGTCATACGACAACGACATGCCAAGCGCTTCGAGCGGAAACAGCAAATCGCTGAACAGGATGGCGGCGTCGAAATCGAAATCGCGGATCGGCCCCATCGCCACTTCCGCGGCGAGCTCAGGCTGGCGGCACAGATCCTCGAAACGATGCTTCTGGCGCAGCGCCTGATACGGCCGGTGGTACCGGCCGGCCTGCCGCATCAGCCAAATCGGCGGGACGTCCTGCGCCTCGCCGGCCAGCGCGCGGCGAAAGGCGTTCGTTACTTCGAGCTGGCTGCCCATTGATACCCAATACCCCTGACCGAGCGGATCAATTGCCCCTCGATGTCGCCGAGCGCCTGGCGGAGGCGCACGATTGCGTTGTCGACGGTGCGTTGCGTCGGAAATTCCTGTTCGCCCCACACGCGATCGAGGATTTCCGACCGCGACAGGGCCCGCGGCGCCGCGTCGACCAGCATCGCGAGCACGCGGTAGTCGCGCACCTGCAGAAACTCACGTTCATCGCCCGGGCGATCGACAGCCATGGCGTCCCAGTCGATGGTCACTGTGCCGACCTTGAGCTGGCGCCTGGGCGGCTGCGTGGTCAGCACGTGACGCACGCGCAGCAGGAATTCCTTCAAGTGAAACGGCTTCGGTAGATACTCGTCGGCGCCGAGCTCGAAGCCGGTCAGCCGGCTCTCGGCGGAATTGAGCGCGGTCATGAACATGATCGGCGTGTACGAGCGGCCGCGAATCTCTGGCGCCAGATCGAATCCCGATCCGTCGGGCAGCATCACGTCGACAATGGCGAGATCCCACGTGCGCGAGCGCGCCGCCGCCACCGCTCCTGCGTAACGTCTCCACCCACTCGACGTCGAGCCCTTCGATCACCAGGCGTTCGGCGAGCGTCTTGCCGAGCGAACGATCGTCTTCGACGAGCAGCACGCGCGACATCAGACCGCCTCCGGCAGCTCGATGCTGACCGCGAACCCTGACGGTTGCCCGCCGAGCAGGCGGATCTGCCCTTGCATCTGGTGAAGCAGGCGCCCGCACACATACAGGCCGACGCCGGATCCGCTCGTCTTGGTCGGCCGCACGAACGGACGATCGAGCACGGTGCTGAGGTCCACCGTCGCGCCACCCCCATCGTCGGTGACGACGATCTCCACGGCGCCGGAGGCCGATCGTCGAACATCAAGCGTGGCCTGTGACGCGCGCCCGTGCACGACGGCGTTCTGCAGCACGTTGCGCAGGACGCTCTCGAGGGCACGGCGATCGGCGCGCACGCGCGCGTCGCCGGTCAGCACGATCGTCAGCTCGGGAAAGTCTTCGCGCAGGTACTCGACCAGCGAACGCAACTCGATCGCTTCGATGAACACCGCGCCGTCGGCCGTGGTCAGGGCCAGGGCATTCTCGAACTGGAGCTGCAGGCGAACCGAGTCCTTCAGCAGGCGTTGCAGGTTCGGGTTCGCGGCCGCCTGTGGCAGGTCTTCGCGAAGCGCTTCGGCCTGCAGGCGCAGCGACGTCAGCGAGGTCTTGAGATCGTGCGTGAACGCCATGAAGAAGGCGCGCATGTCGCGCCGGCGCCGCTGTTCCAGGCGGATGGCGCCGAGCAGGGCGACGCCGGCGGCCACGAGCATGCCGACAAGCGTCGTGCCTTCGAACACCAGCATCCGCGCGACGCTGCTGACCCGCGCGGCATCGGGCCCTTCGAGCGCGCCGAGCTGGCGCGCCTGGCCGAGGCCGAAAATTATCCACCACAGCGCCAGCGCCACGGTGAACACCATCCACGACGCCGCGGCCCAGTACTGCCACGTCGTGCGCTTCATCCTCACGGGGTATCCACCTCCCGCGCGGCGGCGACGAGCGCATCGGCCGCGGCAGCCAGGGTCAGGTCGTCGTGCGCCAGCGAGACGAAGCCGACCTCGTACGATGACGGCGGCAGGTAGACCCCGCGCGCGATCGACGCATGGAAGAACCGCGCGAACCATTCGCTATTGCCGCCCGGAATGGCGTCAGGGCGGCGCACCGGCGCCGACGGTCGCCGCACGATCCAGAAGATTGATCCGTGTCTCACGACGTCAAGGGGTTGGGCGAGCGGGGCGAATCCATCGACCAGGCGCTGGCAGAACTGCTGGGTGCGCTTGTCCAGGACCGCCCAGCCGTTCATCGCATCAACCTTCGTCAGTGATGCGAGACCGGCGCGCATGCCGATGGGATTCGCGCTCAGCGTTCCGGCCTGATAAACGTTGCCCGCCGGGGCTACCAGGTCCATGAGGGCCTGGCGTCCAGCATACGCGCCAACGGGAAACCCGCCGCCGATCACTTTCCCGTAGGTTACGAGGTCTGGCCGAATGCCGAGCAATCCGGCCATGCCGGTCTTGCCCAATCGGAATCCGGAGATCACCTCGTCAAAAATCAGCATCGCACCGGCGCGCCGGCATCTGTCGGCGAGGTGCTGCAGCCACGCGTCGCGCTGCGGGAGCAAGCCGTAGTTCGCGGGAAGCGGTTCGACGACCGCGGCCGCGATCTCGGCGCCATGCGCGTCGAACACGCGATCGAGCGCCTGATCATCGTCCAGCGGAGCAACGAGCGTCTCATTCGCGACGGCGGTGGACACACCGGCACTCGAGGCTTCCGCCTGACCGGCGAGTCCGCTGCCGGCCCGAACCAGCATCGAATCGGCGTGACCGTGATAACACCCGTCGAACTTCAGGATGCGCGAGCGCCCGGTTGCGGCCCGCGCGACGCGCAACGCCGACATCACGGCCTCGGTCCCGGACGAGACAAAACGAATCCGCTCGACCCATGGCACCTGCGCGGTGATCCACTCGGCGAGCGCAAGCGAGTACGGCTCGCAGCACCCGTAGGTCCAGCCATCCTCGAGTGCCTCGGCCACGACGGCGCGCACATCGGGATCGCGGTGACCGAGCAGCAGCGGGCCAAAGCTCTGGCAGAAATCGATGAAAGTCCGGCCGTTGACGTCGATCAGGCTGGGCCCCTCGGCGCGCTTCATGAAGATCGGCGTGCCGCCGACCGACCGGAATGCGCGAACGGGACTCTGCACGCCGCCCGGCGCGACATTCAACGCGCGGGCGAATAACTGCGCGTGATCGATCACACCGGCACTCCCAGCAAACGCGCGCGGCGGGCTCCGTAGCTAATGATGTAGGCCGCTCCGGCGCGCCGGAACACATGCCAGGTCTCGATCAGCGCCGCGTCGAAGTCGGCGAGGCCGTCGCGGCCGAGCGCGCACAGTCCCGCGTACTCACCGCTCACCTGGTACGCCCCAACCAGCTTTCCCGTCGCTTCTTTGATCGGACCGATCAAGTCGATCGACGTCATGCCTGGCTTGACCATCAGCAGGTCGGCGCCCTCGTTGGCGCAGCGCACGCTCGATCCAATCGCGTCGGTCCTGTTCCGCACGTCGATTTGATAGTGCTCGCGGGTGCCATGACGCGGCGCGGAGCCGGCAGCGGATCGAAACGGTCCGTAGAACTTCGACGCGAACTTGGTGCTGTAGCTCATCACCGGCACGGACTGATGCCCGCTCGCGTCGAGCGCACCGCGCAGGCGCGCCGTCCGGCCGTCCATCATGTCGCTCGGGCTGATGCCATCGGCGCCGGCATCGGCGACACGCAGGGTCATCGATTCGAGCGCGGCGAGCGTCGCATCGAGATCGATGCGGCGATTCGGATCGGAGATGGCGCAGTGGCCATCGTCGGTGCTCGAGCACAGGCAGATGTCCACCCAGAGGTGCAGCTCGCCGCCAAAGCGCCGCTTGATGGCGTCCACGACTTTCGCCGC
Source organism: uncultured cyanobacterium (assembly GCA_963833135.1). Lineage (GTDB taxonomy): Bacteria > Acidobacteriota > Vicinamibacteria > Vicinamibacterales > UBA2999 > 12-FULL-67-14b. Next base: position 51,768 of record CAWHWW010000002.1, read on the forward strand.
AAAGGCACCGTAGCCGATCGATGACGATTTGGCAGGCACGGCGAACAGCAAGAAATGCCTGACCCCCGCCGCAACGTCGGCCGCGATCACGTCGATGACCGACTCGATGCCGTATCGGAAATTGCCGTCGAGCCCGGGAATCGCCTCGCTGCCGAGCAGCCCTTCGACGACGAAGATTGGCTGAATCACATGAGCGGCCGTGAACGAGGTTTCCGCGCACAGATCGCGAAGGTGCGCGGTCTGGCGGAGTCGCAGCCCCGACCAGCGCGCGGTGGTCGCCGTTGGTGTGCTCACAGACATACGTCTCTCTCCCAGGAGGCGCGATCGAGCCACACGCCGATCCGATCGCTGGCGGCCAATTCCCGTCGGATGGTTTCGCGCGTATGCCCGGGCCCGGAGGCATGCCACGCGTGACGGATCGACGGCCATCGTTCGACAGCGCGCTTGAACAGATCGCCGCTGGTCCAGAAAAAGTGCGACCGCTCCGGTAAGTCGTCAGGCAGCGTCGTATCGACGTGATACGTCGCCACAGAGTCGGCGACCGGGGCGCGATCGTGCGTCAGTCGCACCCAAGATATCTCTCGGCCGGCCAGTTCGTCGACCGGTGGCCGTTCATCATCGCCCAGACCGTCCGCACAACCGTTGACCCAGACGCCGCGTTCCGCGAGGCGCCGCCAGGTCTGACTGCCGGCCGCCCACACGATCGTATCAGCGGCAACTGCCCAGGTATCCGGCAGCGCTTCCGCACGCGCGATCCAGTAACCGCCCGCCACCGGCGGTTCCACGCTCAGCGATGCGCGCTCGGCAGCGATCGTCGAGCCGGGCTCCGGCCAGAGTTGCACTGCCGCGACGCGGGGAAATGCCGGCCCCGAGCGCTGGAGCTCCCAGATCGCGGACTTCGTGTCGCGTGAACGCACCGAAACAACGCGTCCGTATGGCTTTTCGAGAATCGCCGCGCCCAGCGCCTGGTGGCAGCCGCCGCCGTGCTGCTCGAGCACCTGCCGCTCGGCGTTCACCGCCGCGGTCGTGGCCGCGCAGACGGTCGGATTGATCAGGCAATCCAGATCGGCGCGCGACGACGCGATCTCGATCGCGAGTGCGCCCTGCGCCGGTGCCCAGGGAAACTCGCGCATCGGCATCACCATCCAGCGGCACTGCCCGAGATGCGCGCGAATCGCCGCGGCCTCGCGCTCGAATGGCGGCCCGAACCCAAGCAGGCGGTCGAGCGCCGCTTTCGCCACGACGAGGCCGTGCGCGTCGCCTTCAATCAGCTTGCGCAGCCGCGTCTCGATGTTGCCGCGAACCGGCAATGGCATCGGTCGAGCGCGTGCGCCACGGCAGCAGCGACGGCAGGACCTCGCCGAGAAGCCATCCCCGACGCGGAGACGACGAGAGAATGCGCAGCGACTCTGGCTGCGCATCGATCGCCGACTGCTTGATCAGTACAACGTCCCGCGCATCGGCCCGCGGCAGCGCGCCGGCGATGCGCGTCCCGGTAGGCATTTCGATCGGCAAGTCCTTGAACGAGTGCACGACAATGTCGGCGTCGCCGGCGATGAGGGCTTGCGAAAGATCCGCTGTGAATGCGCCTTTGTCGGGCAGCTTCCAAAGCGGTGAGGTTTGATCCTGATCGCCCGCGGAGGTCCGGGTGAGACATTCGATCTCGAGACCCGGATGCGCGTCCCGCAGCGCACGTTCGACGAGCGCGGTCTGCAGCCGCGCCAAAGAGCTGGCGCGGCTCAGGATCTTTACGCGCACAGGTCGTGCCACCCCGACGGGTTCAGCTTCGCGCGCGTCGCAAATGCGCGCGCATGACGCCGAACAGCGTCCTTCGCAGCCGCCACCCGCGCGGCAGTCGCGCAGGTGGCCTCCTGAACACCGGCAAAAACATCGGCCAGCGTCACGATCGGCGCGATCGGCGGCGGGGGATCCTGCGCGCCTTCGGCGCGAAGATCAATCAGAACACTGACGTCTCGATACGCGCGCGCCAACCGCGCGATTTGCGCCGACGACAGCGGCGCGGCGATGACCAGAGCTATCGTCGCATCGACAAGCGACGGCGAGGCGGTGTCGAAGTGTCGATAGGCGATGCTCGCGTCGAATCCATCGCACTCGGCGCGGCGACCCCAGAGGTCCACGTGGCGATCCGGCCGCATCAGGAAGGAAACAACTTCCCTGGCCAGCACGCCAGTACCCGCCACGGCCACATGTGTCGCCTGGGCGAGGTAGCGGCGAACCGCACTGCCGTACGACCTCGACCCGAGTCCTATCAGGTGGCGGGACCGAATGACGCGCGCATCGGCCAGCAATTGATGACCGAGCTCGCGTAACTGATGGCGATCACCCGGTAGCTCTGACGCGAACGTCTTGAATTGGTGCAGGACCTCGGTCTCCCCGACCATCGGAGAATCGAGACCACAAATCACTTCGAGAAGATGCGTGTATGCGGCTTCACCATGCAGAACCACCGCGCCTGGCGGGACCGACGCCTGAGGCTCGACAAACGCGATTTCGCGCACGCACGTCCGCCAGACGACGGCCGAAACCGGCCACCCGCCCTGCCCGGACGGCTGCTGCGCGACGCTGAAATCGAGCACGACATGCCGATCTTACGGGGCCTTACCTCCCGATTGTCATGGATTTGTCGGCCGGGCGGCCCTTACAAGCTCGACCATTGTCTGAATCCAGGCGGCATGGTCGTTCAGGCAGGGGCAGAGGGAATAGGTCGCTCCCTCGCCGCCACCCTCCTCGAACTGGTGCCGCCCTTCGTTGCCGAGCTCATCGAGCGTCTCGAGGCAATCCGTCGTGAAACCGGGCGCGACGACGAGCGGGCGGCGAATACCGCGCGCGTGGAGCCCCTCGAGGATGTCGGACGTGCTCGGCCCAATCCATTTCTCGGGCCCGAACCGCGATTGGTACGCGACCGTGTAATCGCCTGGCTCCCATCCCATTTCGCGCGTGAGCGCCGCGACCGTCCGGTCGCAATGGTCTCGATACGGGTCGCCACTCGTGACGTAGCGCTCAGGCAGGCCATGAAATGTCAGCACGAGATGATCGGGAGCACTCGATGCAATCGCGGCGCGAATGCGCGCGCAGAGCGCGCCGATATACCCCGGGTGATCGAAATACGGCGGCACGCACGTCAGCGACGGCACAAGGATCCGCGCCCGGCCGGCGCGATCGGTGGCGGCCGCAAACACCGCGTCATACACGGAGGCCGTCGTCGCCGACGAATACTGCGGGAACATCGGCAGGACGACAATCGTCGATACGCCGGCGGCGAGCAGATCGTCGATCGCGCGCTCGAACGAGGGCCCGGCGTATGCCATGCCCAGCACTACGCGATAGTTGTCGCCGAGCGCGGCCTGCAACAACGCGCGCTGCTTTTCGGATTCGACGAGCAGGGGCGAGCCGGCGGGTGACCAGATCCGTTGATAGAGGCGGGCCGATCGCCTCGACCGCAGCGGCAGGATCACCCCGCGCAGCAGCGGCTGCCACAACCACGCGGGGTAGTCCACCACTCGTCGATCGGAAAGAAACTTCGCGAGGTAGCGGCCGACCGCGCGAGGCGTGGGCGCCTCGGGCGTGCCGACCTGTCCGAGAACAACGCCGATCGTCACCGGCGATCAGTGTAGTGCAGCCGGCTAGCGAGCGCTCGCCATCACCCATTGCACGATGCGATCGTCGGGCATCAGGGCCTGTTCGGTCATCGTGTACTCGAGACCTTCGAGGCGCTTCCTCACGCCCTGCTCGATGCCGCCGAACGACATCAGGTGGGGAACGATCAGCACGCGGCGGCCCTGGGCGATCTGCGCCTGGACTTTCTCGCGCAGCTCCTTGGTCGCCGCTTCGCGCATCGCTGGACCGGCATCATCCCTCACCGTCATGTAGTCGACGGACGCATACGGCGCCGAGGCTTGCGTTTGCTGCGCAAGAACGGCCATGTCCTCGAGCCACCGGCGATTGTCCTCGTCCGGCACAGGGCCGTGAGCCACGAGGATGACGGCCTCCTTCTCGGGCGTCTTGCTGATCGATTTCGCGCGGTCGGCCACGATTGCGCCAATCAGCGGATGGCGATTCAACGCCGGCGTCATACGGATCTTCAGCGTCGTCGTGACCGGCGACGCAGGATCGACGACCGGTGCGCCGTGCGCGGAGTGATCGACGACGGAAGGCGCGCCGTGTGACGCGTGATTCATCTTCGCGAAGATGGCGAGATCTTTCGGCGCTTCGGGTCGCAGACCGAGCAGGTATTCGGTGGAGGTGATCACCGAGCTGTGCGACGACACGAACAGCGGCACCGCGACGATCTCGGTGACGCCGCGCGCCGCCAGCTTGTCGATCGCTCCCTGGATCGCCGCACGCGACGCCATGCCGAACGCCACTTCCGTCGGCTGCGATTGATCGGCGATCGCCGCCACGGCGTTGACGCGCTCGTTCCACTGCGCCGCGCCACCTGCGCAGCAGGATCCCGGACTTGAGTGCTGGTTGTTGGCGTGAACGGAAGACTCAGACCGGCAACGAGCAGGCCCAGGACGCTGATTTTCGCTCTCATCATCTGTGACTCTTTTTTTGCGAAGTTACCTGGCCCACGACCAACGAATACCGCCGCGGACCGTGCGGCCGACGTCAGGACGGTAAATTGCCAGCGGCGCGCCCGTCGCCGACAACTTGCCGAGGTTTGGATCCTGGTTATCCGCGAGGTTGTCGATCGCAACAAACGCGTTCAGGCCGCGAAGAATACGCTGCGACGCATATGCATCCCAGATCGCGTAACCGGGAGCCAGGGTGTCCAACGGCTGACCGTTGACGGTTGCGCGTGCCGCAACCCACTCGCTCGCGAAGCTCCCGCGGAGGTTGGCGGTGAAGCCAAAGGGCGCGCGCCACGTCGCGCGAACCATTCCCTGATGCTCGCTGCGGCCCGTCAGCCGCAGATCCGTCACCATCGTCACGCGCGTCGAGATACGTGTATGCGCCGGCCAGGCTCAGTGACGGCGTGATGGCCACTTCTCCGTCGAGCTCGACGCCCTCGGTGACCGCGTTATTGATGTTCTTGTAGGTCAGCAGCAGCCGGCCGGCGACGGGGCGGAACGACATGTCGAGGCCTTCGCGCGTCATGATCTCGATCACCTGTGCCGGCGTCGCGGCGAAGCCGAGGCTGACCGACTCGATCAAATCTTCCACGTCGTTGCGGAACAGGTTGAAGCCAAACCGCGCGCGCCGCGCCGGCGTCGCGTATTCGCCACCAATCTGCAGCGAGTTCGCGTACTCGGGCTGCAGGTTCATGTTGCCGATCACCTGGTAGATGCTCGACGGATTGAGGAAGCGGTAATAGAGCTGGCCGATGTCGGGCGCGCGGAAGCCGCGGCCGTACGACGCGCGCGCGCTGATGCCGCCGCCGAGCCGGGCGTTGCCCGCGATCTTCGGTGACACGGCGTTACCGAACTCGGAGTGGTGATCGGTGCGCAGGCCAAGCGTCGTGGTGACTCGCCCGCCGAGGGTGAGGCGATGCTGCAACCACATCGTGCCGATGCTGGCTTGTTCGCCGCTGTCGTTGCGCAGGCGGTTGATGCCCGAGTATTCGTCCCGCCAGGTACTCGAGTCCGCCTTGCAACTGCTGCGAGCTGCCGATGATCTGCGAGAACGAACCGTCAACCTTCAACAGGCGTTCGTCGAGCGCTCCGGGAGCGAGCGCGGTCGAGGCCGGCGGCGCCAGCGTGGCCTCCGAGCTTTCATCGAAACGCGCGACATACGCGCGGGCCTGCACCGAGGTGCCGGCGCGCGGCAGCCAATCGGCGCTGACGTTCAGGTTGACCGTCGACTCGTCAATCCGATCTTCCTGCGCGCCCAGTTCACCGTTGGATCGGCCTTCGGTGTGGTTGTCGTAGCCGGTGACGCGCGCACTGAACGACAGCTGGTCGCCGGTCTTCACGCGCGCGCGGCCCATGAAGTCCACGCGCTCGAGCGGCGCACCGGTCGTGTCGAACGTGGTCGGGGTGAGATCAAACCCGTCGTTCCGGTGATGCTCGACCATGAACAGGCCCAACAGGGCGCCACGCTTGAAGCCGGCGCCGGCAGATGCGTTCACTTCACCGAAGCTCCCACCCGACAGCTCCCCGCTCGTGTCGAACGGCGCCGTCGCGTCGCGACTGATCAGATTGATCACGCCGCCGATCGCGTCCGATCCGTAGAGCGCCGACGAGGCGCCCTTGACCACTTCTACCTGCTCGAGACGATCCACCGACTGGCGACGTCCTTGCAAGACTTCATGGGTTACACCTCCGCCCATTTGCGGAGCAGGTTGTGATACACGCCAGTCAGTTGAACCGCGACCGGATGTTGTGGGGACGACTGGTTGAGCTGTCGGATGGCCGAATCCAGATCGAACAGCAGCGTTCGATCGGCATCATCGCGGACCATGCTTTGCAGCCAGAAGAAAGACGACACGCGCGCACCCCGGGTCACGGGACGCACGTGGTGCAGGCTGGTCGAGGGATACAACACCATCGAGCCTGCTGTCAGCTTGACGCTGTGCACGCCGTAGGTGTCCTCGATCATCAACTCTCCGCCGTCGTACTCGTCGGGCTGCGAGAAGAAGAGCGTCGCCGACAGATCCGTGCGAATGCGATGCGACGTGCCTGGCACCGTCCGGATCGAATTGTCGACGTGGCTGCCGAACGATTGCCCGCCCGAGTACCGATTGAAGAGCGGCGGAAACACGTGCAGCGGCAACGCCGCGGTAACGAAGAGCGGATTCTGCTGCAGCGCCTTGATGATCATCTCGCCGAGCTCGCGCGCGACCTGATGACCCTCGGGAATCTGCACGTTGTCCTTGGCCTGCGCCGACTGATGACCGGCGGTCACGCGGCCATCGACCCAATCGGCGGCGTCGAGCAGGCGGCGACCGTGCGCCACCTGCTCCGCCGTGAGGACATCCGGGATCTGGACGAGCATCTGCCTACTTCTTGATGGTCGCCGTGACCATCACCTGGCGGCCCGGTCCCGGAATGTAATGCCCGCCGCCGATGCGATCGACGTACTCCACGTCGGCGAGGTTGCTGCCGTTGACGCGCAGGGTCAGGTGCGAATTGACCGCGTACGACGCCGTGGAGTTAATCAGCCAGTAGCTCGGCACGCTGGTGGTGTTGGTGGCATTGCGGAACACGCTGTCCATGAACTGCGCGCCGCCGCCGACGCCGATGCCGCCCGGCAGGTCGAACGTCGTCCACACCGACAAGGTGTTCTCCGGCGTGAACGCCAGGTTCTGATTGACCTCGGCCGCGGTGTTCGACTGCTCGATGTCGCTCGTCATGTGGGCGTAGTTGACGATCGCGGTCCACCAGCGGCGGATACGCCCGGAGATGCCGAACTCGACACCGCTCACCCGCTGCTTGCCGGAAAGGACCGTTGGCGGATCGCCGGGATTCACGCCGGGCGTGCGCGCGTTCGTCTTGTCGGTGCGGAAGATCGCCGCCGTGGCCGACAGCTGCTGCCGCATCAAGTCCCACTTCGTGCCGGCTTCGATGTTGCGCGACTTCTCGGGCTCGAGGGCAACGTTGGCCGCCGCGAGCGACAACCCTTCCGCCGACGGGTTGAAGGACGTGCCCCACCCGACGTAGATGCTGCCTTCGGGCCGCGGCTTGTAGATCGCGCCGGCGCGCCCGCTGGTCATCGTGTCGGTGCGGGCGAACGACGTCGCCACGCCGCCGACCGCGACCGAGGTGTAATCCACGTCGAAACGGTCCCAGCGTACGCCGCCGGTCAGCTCGACGTGGTTGCCGATGGAAACGGTGTCGAAGGCATACGCGGCCGCAGACAGGGCCGCGCCGTCAGTGCTGGCGCCGCTGCGAACGATCGGTCCCGGATACGGGTCGTTGGGGTTCGGGTGATACAGATCGGCGGTTGGCGCCGTGGGCCCGGTGCGCGCGTAGTTGACCGAGCTCTCCGAGGAGAACTCCATCCCCGCCGTTATGGCGTGACCGACGCTGCCCGTCGACACGCGGCTCGTGAGGTTGGTCTGGTTCGCCAGGACCTCGTCGGTCATGTCGCGCGACTGCAGCTGGCGATTGATCGCCGTGCTGGTGTTGACCGCCGCAAAGCGCGGCGCGGTGATGACCGAGTCACGCACGTTACGGCCCCAGCGCGTCAGGTTACGGACCACGGTGGTCCGTCCGAAGTCATGAGCGACATCTGCCGTCGCCAGGTCGGTGTCGGTGTTCTCGTAGTCGCGCGTGACCAGTCCGTAGAAGTTCGACTGATCGACCGGCGGCGCGCCGTTGGCGTATGCCTCCAGTTCCGGATTGGTGTTGACCGGTACCCACGGCAAGCCGTACTCGGGCAGGTTGTCCTGCTTCAGCTTGAAGTAGCTGACCGTGGCACGGGTGCTGGTGCCGCTGCCGAAGCCAATCGACGGCGCCACGCCCCACCGCGACGACTCGACGCGAGTCGCGGTTCGGCACGTCGGTGTCGTTCCACATCGCGTTGACGCGAATCGCGGTGCCGGGCACGGGAAAATCGTTCGAGCGGCTGATTGAGGTCGACCGTCGTTCGCTGATAGCTCGCGTTACCGGCGCCAACGGTCGCTTCGGCAATCGGCGACAGTGCCGGTGCCTTGCTCACCTGGTTGATCGCGCCACCGGTGGAGCCGCGGCCGGCCAGCGTCGAGGTCGGACCCTTGGCCACTTCGACCTGCTCCATGTTGAAGGAGTCGCGCGAGTAGCCGCCGAAGTCGCGCACGCCGTCCACGAACATGTCGGTGCGCGCGCTGAAGCCGCGAATCGACAACTGATCGCCGGCCGGCACGCCGCCCTCGCCGGCCTGGAAGGTGATGCCGGCGACATTGCGCAGCACATCGCGCAACGTCGTCGCGCCCTGCTCGTCCATGACGGAGCGCGGGATGACGGTGATCGTCTGGGGAATGTCGCGAAGCGGCTCGGTCAGCTTCGGCGTGGACACGGTCGAGATCCGCCCGGTGACCTCTACGGACTCGGCCAGCCGCGCGATCTCAATCGTGACTGCCGATCCGGAACGGCGGAACGTCAGGCTCGTGCCATCGAGCGCGCGCCTCAACGCTTCATCAATCGTGAACGTGCCCGACACACCAGGCGGAATGCATCATCCCGACGGTATCCGCGGGAATCTGCACATCGAGGGTGAGTTGCGCGGTGCCGGCCAGTGCCTTCAGCACGGCATCGAGTTGACCGGACGGGATATTGAAGCTGACGGCCTCGGAAGCGCGGGCAACCGGCGCCTGCGCTACTTGCCGGGCCACAGCCGGCCTCGCCGACAACGCCGTCGACATGACCAGCGCGCTCGTGGCGAAGAGACGGTAACTGCCTTTCTTGCGCTTCCGTGGAACGACGACTCGCGGACGAACGAACATAACGAACGAAACCCTTCCGACGCTGATCAGAAGATGAACTCAAGCCTAACCACTAACCACTAACCTCTAACAACCAATTACGCTGCTTTGGAACGCTCCGAAGACGACTCGCGGCGCCGCGCGATCCACGCGGCCAGACGCCGCAGGGCGAGAGCGATGCCGGTGTAGACGAGCACGGCGCCACCAGCAGTGGCGAGTCCGGCGATGGTCTGGCCGGTCAGCCCATAAATTTCCCCGGTGTGCGCAAACCGAAGCCACGAACGGAGACGCCGCCCTGCACTCAGGTTCTCGAACAATTCGGCCTTGGCAACCGTGGCCGTAGCCCGATCGACGGTGAGCGTGGTGCGCTTCTGCGGCTGCCCGCCATAGCCTTCATCGACCGTGAGAACGATTGGCGCGTTGGCAGAGGTCGCGAGCCTCGTGGTCATCGTGCGCCACGCCGGAATCTGCCGCTGCGCCGTGCTCCACGACGCGTCGAGGCCATCAGTCACGTAGGTGGCCGGCTCACGTCGCTCGGCAGGCTCACGGCGTTCAGCCGGCCGCGGCGCCGCAGCTGGAGGAGGCCGGCGGCGTGTCACCCACCATGCGGTAAACGAGGTTGCTGGCCCACGGATAGGAAATCGGCATCGCCCCTGCCACGACGATGGCGAGCGGGATGGCCGACCAGATGCCGATGACGTTGTGCCAGTTGAAGTCGCGGGCCTTCGGCGCGAGTCCGCCGCGGAACCACAACACGTTCTTGAACTGGATCCACTTCCACACGCGCGGCAGCCACAGATACATGCCGCTCAGCACGATGAACAGGAAGATGAAGTTCGATGCGCCGGTGATCGCCTTACCGGTGGCGCGGCTCGTCCCTTCGAGCGCCAGGTAACGATGCCAGACCGTCATCGTCCGGAAGAACGAGCGCATGGCGCCCGGCGGTTCGCCGATGGTCGCGCCAGTGTAGGGATCGACCAGCAGCGTCTTGTTGCCTTCAAGGGTCACGGTCGCAGGTGCCGAGGCATCGGCCCGCAGGGTGAGTCCGGTCGGTGCCGCCCCAGGCTGGGCCGCGATCACCTTCGCCAGCAGCGTCTCTGGCGGCAGTGGCCGGACGCCAGCCTGGGAAGGCGCCGTCCAGGCGCGACGGTCGGCCCACTCGAGCATTTGCTTCTCGTAGGTGAGCGCCACACCGGTCACGCACATGATGAGGATGACGACGCCCGCGGCGGCGCCGCAGGCCAGGTGCATCCAGAACAGAATTGAGCGGAAACTCTTCATTAGCGCCAATCTTGAGACTCTGTCTCAAGTTTCCTAAGAGCTTATTGCCGACTAAAATGGTCGGTCAAGCACAAAATGAGAATCGATCTCAATTCGGACCTTGGCGAGTCCTTCGGGCCATGGCCGATGGGCCAGGACGCGGCCCTGATGGACAGCATTTCGTCGGCGAACGTCGCCTGCGGATTCCATGCAGGCGACCCGGGTGCGATGCGGGCCACCGTCGGGCTTGCGAGGGAAAAAGGCGTCGCGGTCGGGGCGCACCCCGGTTTCCAGGACCTCCTGGGCTTTGGCCGGCGGGAGATGCGAGTGACGCCGGCCGAGGTCGAGGACCTGGTGCTATACCAAGTGTCGGCGCTGGCCGGCATGGCTTCGGCCCAGGGGGTGCGGTTGCAGCACGTCAAGGCGCATGGCGCGCTCTACAACATGGCGTGCCGCGAACGCGCGCTTGCTGACGCGATCGCGAAAGCGGTGGCGGCCTTCGATCGATCGCTCGTCCTGTTTGGGCTTCCCAACTCCGAATTGCTGCGCGCCGGCGAGGCCGCGGGTCTGCGCGTCGCCGCCGAAGTGTTTGCGGATCGGGCCTACGATCCGGACGGGGCCCTCACCTCGCGCGCGAAACCCGGCAGCGTGATTCACGACACGCCGACGGTGGTCGAGCGCGCGATCAAGATGGTTCGCGAGAAGAAAGTGATTGCGGTTGACGGCTCGGCGATCGCGCTACAGGCCGACACGATCTGCCTGCATGGCGATACGCCCGGGGCCGCCGATCACGCACGGGCGCTGCGGAAGGGTCTGGAAGCCGCGGGAATCCAAGTCGGGAACTTTCTGTCGCGGCACTCGGCCCAAAAAGACTAAGGGCGGCGTGCCTTGCGGCCCGCCGCCCAAAAGTTGCCGCCAACCAATCACAAATCTCGCGCTAGCCGGCCGCACCCTCCGGATACTGCAGCGCGAGCCGCAGTTCCTTCGTCAGGTTGTCGACCGTGGTTCCCTGGCGCTTCCATGCGCCGTCGGTCTCGAAGCGCAGCGCGCCGATGCGGCGCCCCCACGGCGAAATGACCCGGCCGATGGCGCGGAAGTCGGTGCGATCGGCGTGATGCTGGTCGATCTTCTGGATCACGTCTGGCGCGACGCGGATGAACGCGCGAAGCGCGGTCGCCGACTTGATGCTGTACTTGCGGCCGTTCCACGCCGATTCGAAGATGCTCGCGATCTGCTTGAAGTAGTTCACGAAGAATTTCTTCGATTCCTCTCGGAACTGTTCGCTCTTGCGGGCGCCGCCGAGGGCGGCTTCGTCCGCAAACAGCTTCTTCAGCTCCTGCGCGAGCGGAGCCTGGCCGACGCGGCCCTTGCCGACGCCGAGGAGCTTGATCTCGCCGACGAGCGGCGACTCTTCGCGGTCGTTGATGGCGCGCACGACATCGTGCGCGGCGGCGAGCGCCTCGTCACGATAGAGCTGACGGCCAGAGAGCGACACGAGGTGCGAGGCGTTGAGCCGCGTGTGCTTCGCGTTGATCGTGACGAACATCTGCACGATGTGATCTTCGGGAACGCGATCGAAAACGATCGCCGGCACCGTGAACGGCTCGTCACCGAAACGGTCGATGTCGGCGTGCAGCGCGAGCAACCGGTGCTGGCCGTCGATGGCTCGCAGAATGCCCTCGCGCTCCGGCACCTTCAAGCGGCCGACCCAGGAGCCGCTTTCGGTCGGCTCGAAGCTCAGTTTCTCGTCGCACGAGATGATGACGGCGCCCGGAATCGAGGGCAGGTCGCGGGCCTGGCGGCACTGCTCGTAGTACTGCACGAGCTCATCAATCTTCTTGCGGATGATCTGGCGCTGGTACGCCTTCTCATTCGACGCGATGCGCCGCTCGAGCAAATCCCAGTTGATCTTCGACTGCGGCCCGCCCTTTTTCTTGCCCCGGAGCCCGGCCTGCGCCTGGTCCTGATAGCTCAGCACTTCGAAGCGCACGAGCTTGTCGATATCGCTGGCCGTGAGTGAGGCCTGATAGAATTGCACGCCGAACTGCTGCATCCGGATTGCCGCTACGCTGATCATATGAGTCCGTCCAAAGAGTCGGATTCTATCGTTTGCGCACGCGGTCTCTCAACGGTTTTTGCCCGAAATCGTGGGGGTCCGAAACCAGCCCAGGCCTCTAAAAGCCACGTAAGTCTTAGTATTTGAAGGGCTTATTGTAATGACCCAAAAAATGCGACTGTCCGCCGTTTTGCTCGTCCTTTCCCTGTTTCTAAGCTCATCAGTTCAAACGGTGACGTCACGCCCAAAAAGCGCCGCCCGCCACAACGCAGGATGATGCGGATTTTGCGGAATTTGTGAAGAAAGCGACGACCAAGCCGGAGTTTTTGTCGCCCCTTGTTGATCATTTGCCCAAGAAGGCGGGCGTGCCGACGCCTAAGGACGTGCTCGGGTACCACATCGGCACGGAGAAAAAGCTGACCTACGTAGCGGATCAGCAGCGCTACTTCCGCGCGCTCGAAAAGGCGCTCCCCGGCCGCGTCAAGACCGAGGTCGCCGGCAAGACGGAAGAGGGTCGCGACATCATGATCCTGTACGTGTCGGCCGAGGCGAACATCAAGAACCTCGAGGTCAATCGTCAGAACACGAAGAAGATCGCCGACCCGCGCGGCCTCACCGACGCGCAGGTCCAGCAACTGATCGCCAACACCAAGCCGCACTATCACATCAGCGCCGGCCTGCACTCCGGTGAAACCAATCCGCCCGAGGCCGTGATCGAGCTCGCGTATCGGCTGGCCGTGAGCGACGAGCCCTACATCCAGCAGATTCGCGACAACGTGATCGTCAGCATCACCGGCGCAACCGACGTCGACGGCCGCGATCGTTATGTGGATTGGTATTACGCCTACAAGGTTGACGAGCAGTACGACGGCGGCGAGAACTTCGGCGGTCCTCCCTACTGGGGCAAGTACGTCTTTCACGACAACAACCGCGACATCAACTACGGCGTCGATTCGCTGCGCGTGCACCTCAACTGGTATCTCAACTGGCTGCCGCCGATCTGGCACGACGTGCACGAAGCGCAAACGCTGCTCTACACCTTCAGCGGCCAGCCGCCGCAGAACGCCAACCTCGATCCGATTCTCTACACCGAGCTGCCCTTCTTCGCGACCTATGAGGTGAACAAGCTGACGTCATACGGCATGCCGGGCGTGTGGCACTTCGGCTTCGTCGACATGTGGTCGCCGGGTTATCTCGGTTTCGCTGCCGCCAATCACAACGGCATGCTGCGCATGTATGAGGTCTACAACCAGGGCGGCGCCAACACCAAGAAGGCGCGCCTCTCGGGCGGTCAGACGACCCGGCAGTGGTATCGCCCCAACCCGGCTCCCGCCGGCGAGGTCGACTGGTCGATCCGCAATTCGATCAACTACGCGCAGACGGGCCTGCTCACCGCACTCGAGCTGACATCGAAGTTCCCGGCCATGGTCGTCGAGAACTACGCGAAGAAGTCGGCCAATGCAATCAAGCGCGGCGCCGATAAGCCGCCGCATGCGTTCGTGATTGCCGCAAGCGCGGTCGACCAGAGCCGCGTCGATCACGTCGCGAATCTCCTGCGCGTGCAGGCCATCGAAGTGCACCGCGCCACCGCGGAGATCAAGGTCAAGGAAGGCACCTTCCCTTCCGGCTCATACATCGTCAAGCTGAACCAGCCGTACGGGCCGCTGGCCAAGACGCTGCTCGAGAAGCAAACCTATCCGGATGCGTCCCTGACGACCTACGACGACAGCGCCTGGACCATGGGCATGGCCAACAACGTCGACATCAAGACCATCGAAGACAAGTCGATCCTCGACGCGCCAGCGACGCTCCTCACCGCGAACGCGAAGACGACGGGCACCATCTCGGGCACCGGGACGACCTACGTCGTCAAGCACAACGGCGCGCTCGGCCTGGTGTCGCTGCGCTACCGCTTGAAGGACATCGCCATCAAGGGCGCAAAGGCCGCGTTCAAGGCCGGCGATCATGACTTCCCGGCCGGCTCGCTGATCCTGCCGGCCTCGGATCGCGCGAGGCAGGAGATCGAGCAACTGGGTCTCGTCGCCGTGGCGCTGACGTCGGCGCCCACGGTGGAGACCGTTGACGTCGACCTGCCGCGGCTGGCCATGTATACGACGTGGGCCAACACCGAGAAGGTCGGCTGGGTCCGTCTCGCGTTCGATCGCTTCGGCATCCCGTTCGATCTCATTCACAAGGATCACGTGCAGAGCGGCGCCAACCTGCGCGCGAAGTACGACGTGATCGTGATGCCGCACCAGACCAATGGCGGCAAGTCGATCGTCTACGAGCAACCGAAGCTGTCGAAGCCGCTGCCCTACAAGAAGAACGACAAGTTCAAGTCGATGGGCATGTATGCCGAAACCGACGACGTGCGCGGCGGGATGGGCCTGGCGGGCGCGGCGGAATTCCAGAAGTTCGTGGACGAAGGCGGCGTGCTGATGACGCTCGGCGTGGCCAGCGGCTTCGCCGCCGACTTCGGGATCGCCAAGGGTGTTGAAGCGCAGAATCCGGCGGCTGGCTTCTATGCGCCCGGGCCGTACGTGCAGAGCGAGATCCTGCTGCCGAACCACCCGGTGATGTACGGCTACGACCAGAAGACCCTGCCCGTGCGCTTCAACGGCGGACCGCTGCTGCAGGCCGGGCCGCCGCAGGGTTTCGAGCAGTTTGCCGGAACGTCACCGGATCGCCCGCAGGTGATTGCGCGCTTCACGGGCGGCGAAGCCGGCGTGCTGAGCGGCCTGATGCGCAACCCCGATCAGATCCGCAATCGCCCCATGGTCGTGGACGCGCCGAGCGGCAAGGGTCGCGTGATCATGTTTGCGAACAATCCGATCTACCGCTGGCAGACCTTCGGCGAGCACGCGATGGTGTTCAACTCGCTGATGTTCTGGAACGACATGGAATCGGCCGCCGCATGCAAAAACCTCGACGGCGGCCCAGTAAGATCTCAGATTTCGGATTTCGGATTTCGGATCAATCGAACGGCGCTCCAGATCGTCGATTGGCCTGGCGAGCTATTTCGGCAGCTGCTTCACGAGGCCCTGTTTGCGCATTTCCTTCACGGCCTCTTTCACCACTTCAGTCACCACCTTCTGGCCGTCCTTCGGATTCTCGGTTTCGCTCAGCCCCGCCCACACCAGCGTGTTCTTCGGCACGCTGAAGATCAGCGTTTCGAGCGAGATGATGCGCGTGTCGCGCACATAGCCCGGATCGTAGACCGCGCCCCACCCGTAGCCGTAGTATCCCCACAGGCTCGTGTAGTAGGTCGATGTCCACGTCGCCGGCACGTAAGTGGTGCGGCGATCGTCGTTGACGACGCGAAATGCGACGACGCCTTCGACGCCGGCTTTTTCGAACCAGACGCGCGCCTTGTCGGCGCTTTGCAGCTCTTCCTTGGGCACCATGCGGTACGACGCCACGCCCTTCATGCCTCGCGCGTCGAGCTCGCGGACCAGCGCTTCTTCGCCGGCGACCCGCAACGAGTCGTCCTTGTCGATGACGAGCGCGGCCACCTTCTTGCCGGCAAAGGAAAAGGTCGCCGCGTCTGGAGCCTTCCAGACCGAAGAGAATTTCGTCTTGGCCGCAACGGAAACGCCGAGGCCGATTACCACCGCGAACGCGACGAGGATGAAACGCGATTGCGTCATTAGACCAGCATAGATCAGGCTGGACGTGAATCGAGGAATTCGCGCATCAGAGCCGCATTGCGGTCGTTGGCCTTGAACCACATGTCGGCGAGCGGGCCGACAAGTGGAATGGCCCCGAGAATCACGTCGACGAGCACGTTCGAGAGCATCCGGGACACCAGCGACGGCGGCGGCCCGTACTGGAGCGCGCGTGCGATCAGCGTCAACGACACGGCAGCGCCGGCGAAGTTGCCGAATACCGGGATGAGATCGAGCACTGCATCGAGACCGACGCGGCCGATGATCGGCAGCGTGACGGCGCTGTCCATGATCTGCGCCAGCCGACCGATCTGAATGCCGAAAATTCGCTGCGCTTCATCGACGCCGATGCCGCGCGCAGCCGCGATTCGCGCCAGACGGGTGAATGCCCGGGCGGTGACCCCGCCAACGCTTTGATCGATGACCGACGCCATGCGATCGGCGGCGCGCATGAAGATCCATCGCAGCGCGAAGTAGCCCAGAACGCCGACGACAAGAACGAAGACGAAGGCGACGGCGAGAAACAGCAGCAGCGACTCGAGCATGTCGCTCGATTATCGCTGCATGTCGCGTGCCCACGGGGGCCTACGGGCTTGCGGGCTTGCGGTTTGTCAGGCCCGTTTCGCCGTGAGCATCACGTTTGGATCCGCCAAGGTCAGCTGTGTGATCCTGCCGCCTTCCTTCGCGAAGGCGATCTTGGCGGTCGGGACACCTGTTGGGAAAAAGACCAGGTTGCCGGTGTGCATCAGGAATCGGCGAGCCGGGCCATTCGGTCGATCGATGCCGAGCTGGTCTCGCCCGCTGAACCGATCCTGCTGCACATCGATCACGAAGTGATCGCGAGAACCAGGACCATACACGTACTTGCCGGGGAGCGCATCGCGATCCGCGGGCTCGAGCGGTTCGGTTGGCGTGCGGCGCGTCCGCGTCGCCGAGCGCCGCCAGATACTGGACCACCGCGGCCGCATCGGGTCCGCCCGCCTTCGCGTGCGACATCAGCGTGATGCCGTGCGGTCCAAGCGTTTTCTGAATCCCGGGCCTCGCGGCAATGAACGCCTTGACCGCGTCGAGCTGCCCCATCATCGCCGCCGAGAAGATCGTCGGCCGTGCGCCGTGGGTCAGCAGAAAGTCGGCAATCGGCTTGTTACCGACATGTGCCGCGGCGTCGATGCAGGTTTCCCAGTCGCCGAAGCCCCAGTCGATCGACGCGCGCGCCATCGCCGGCTGCCTTTCAACGAGCTCGCGGATGCGCGCGAAGTTACCGTGCGACGCGCCGACGGCATCTTTCACCAGCGCGGGATCCTGCTGCGGAAACGCATCGGCGCTCGAGATTGCGTACGGGAGCGGTGTTTGGCCCCAGGCCTTCACCACTGACAACGACACGCCGAGGGCTGATAAGAAGAGGAACGCTCGCCTCGGCACTCCAGGCACTTCAGGCACCATGATTTCTTGACCTCCGGTCCGCGTTATCGCAGGGTCCGCATGTTCAGGGCAAGCCAGATCGAGTTCAGGACCTAAGTCCTGCGATGTCAATCAATTGGACGGACGGTTGAGGACGTGTTCGCTGACCGCTCTCTCGAACTCTTCGACCACCGCGGTCTCGAGGCCGGCGAGGCTTGGGCCACTGACGGAAAGCCGGTTCGCTTTGAGATGCGCTTCGTCGCTGAGGCGGATGAAGTGCGTGATGAACCGCAAGCCGGTTTCGCCTCGCTGCAATTGACCGAGCAACACGTAGTCCGCCTTGAGGTCCTGCGCGACCGCCTTCAAGTTCCGGATGTTGCGCGGCTGCCGCAGGATGGCAGCGTTCCCGACGACCGCGATGCGATTCGGGTCCAGCTTCGCTAGATGCTCGACAACCAGATCGGACAGGCCGGCGACCAGGCGATCGTATTCGGCGTTTCCGGTTTCGTTGTCGAAGATCGAGACGCCGATGACCACCTGTTTCGACTCGGTCGGCTCGCTGCGTGGCCGGCTCACCAGCCACGCCATTGCCGCCCCCGCGACGAGGATGGCTATGGCAGCGCGGAACGCCAGAGGAACCGACGGCGACGGCGCGCTCCTGTTCTGAATCGGGGTGGCGGCACCTGTGGTTGTAACCGGCGCGATGAACTTGAATCCCTGCTTCGGAATGGTCTGGACGAATCGCGGGTTGTCGCCGCTGTCGCCGAGCGCGGTGCGGACTTGCGACACGCAATAGGCAAGGCCACGATCGAAATCCACGTGCGTGTCCTTCCCCCAGACGACTTCGCGCAGCTCGTCACGGGTGACGAGTCTCTCCGGCGCGCGACACCAGCAGCGTGAGCGCCTTGGCCGGTTGCCGCTCGATCGCGACGGAACGGCCATTCTTGCGCAGCTCCTTGCCCTCGTCGTCGAATTCGAAGACGCCGAAGCGATACACCATCGGTCGTCCCTACTTGATCACGAGCAACCGGTAATTGGCCGGGATGCAGGAATTGAATCCCGGCCTCCGTCAGGATCGCATCGTCTTCAATCGGCACGCGCAGCTTCGCGCCGCCCCACTCGGCGATTGGCGTATAGGCGAAGTATTCGAACGAGAACATATGCTGCGCGTGCATGACGAAGGTGCTCTGCAGCGGCTGCCAGGTCGTCAATGACGGCCCGATGTCATGGCCGGTGTTGCCGACCGGGTGAAAGCCGTAGACCACATCGGTGCGATCGTCCTTGTTCGGGCGGTTGAATTCGATGACGCCAAAGCCTGCGGCTTTGAGTGCGGCGTCCATGTTCTTCATCGTCTCGTCCGCGCGAACGCCAACCTTGATCGCCTTCTTGACGACATCCCGGACGGTCAGCGCCTTGTCGAATGCATCCTGGATGCTTTTCGGTGGCGTGACCTCGCCAGGTTTCAGGACGTAGGCTACGCGCTTCACGTCGGTGCCGAAATTCATGAGCTGAACGCCCCAGTCGATCATCATCACGTCGCCCGGCTGGATGATGCGCGAGTTCGACGTGGCGACGATGCCGTTGGGACCGGTGACATAGACCGAGGGCATGTCGAACTCGGAGCCGAGGGCGCGATCGAGCAGCCGATCCTGCATCCACCACGCGACGTCTTCGAGGGTGGTCTTGCCGGGCGTGATCACTTCGTTCGAGAGCGCCCGCTCGGTCAGCTGGATCGCGATATTGGCGGCTTCACCGAATGCGACGATTTCCGTCGCGACGCGGTGCGATCGAAAGTCGGCGACCAGTTTTTCTGCCGACACAAAGCGCGAGGCGAGCGCGTCACCGAGCGTCGCTTTGAGGTGCGCGAGCATTGTCACCGACAGCCCGTCGGCGGGCCCGATCTGCTCCGACATGTTGAGTCCGATGCGCTTGGGATTTCTCGCTTTGACGTGATCGGCAAGCGTCGATGCCGCCGCGATGATGTCGTAGGCGCCCGACTCGCTCAGCATGTAGCCGCCCGGCCCGAGCGCCGCTCGCTCGATGCGATCGCCGCCGCGATCGGTGAAGACGTAATAGCCGATGCCCGACACATAGCCACGGCCCAGGTCGTTCCAGAGCGGGTCGTAGTGGTTTTCCTTGACGGCAACGATCCACATGTCGATGCCGTTCTCGCGCATCGCGCGCGGGAGGACCTGCTCGAATTTATCGAGCCGGATCTGGCGTTGCATTTCCCAACGCCTCCTGGCTTCTTGTGCGTACGTTGGCAAGACCTGCAACAAGACAACCGCGAGTGTGATCAGGAATCGCATCGTTTTTCCTTGTTAAGGTGCCAGTCCCCTTTACATTCGGTTACATCCGTCGCCGGGTTTCGGGCGAAACTTTACGGCTGCCAATCATCGATTGGCGCCATCAAACGAATGAACTTGCACATGCTATCCGCACGGCTGCTCGGGATCGCCATGTTTGTCGGATCGGCCGCGCTGGCCTCCGCACAGACGGCGCAGGACGGCGGCATCAACTACGACACGGCGCGCAACGACCGCCGCCTGATCGCCACGCAGGCGAATGGCCCGATCACGCTCGACGGGAAATTCGACGAGCCGTCGTGGGCAGCGGCGCCGCTGGCGACCAACTTCGTGCAGAACGACCCGCGCGAGGGCGAGCCGGCGACCTTCGAGACCGAGGTCAAGCTGCTCTACGACAACCGCGCCATCTACATCGGCGTGTTCGCCAGGGATCCCGCCCCGGCCGAGATCATCGTCAACGAGCTGCGCAAGGACTTCAACACCGGGAACGCCGACGGCTTCCAGGTCGTCATCGACACCTTCCACGATCAGCGCAACGGGTATCAGTTCGCGATCAACCCGGGGGGCGCGAAGTGGGACGCGCAGATGTCGAACGAGGGCCGCGATTCAAATGCGAACTGGGACGGCATCTGGGATGTCGGCACGCGCATCGGCGAGGACGGCTGGTACGCCGAGATCGAGATTCCGTTCAAGACGCTGAAATTCGGACCGGAGGACATGCAGACCTGGGGCATCAACTTCCAGCGCCGGCTGCGCCGGAAGAACGAGAACAGCTACTGGTCGCCGCTGCGCCGCATTCACCAGTTGTCGCGCGTGTCGATGGCCGGCACCTACGAGGGCCTGCAAGGGCTGAAGCCGGGCGCGAACGTGCGCGTGAAGCCGTACGGGCTCGCCAATCTCAACAAGATCGGGGAAACGGCGGTCGACAGGGACTACGACGCCGGCTTTGACGTGAAGTACGGCGTGACGTCGGGACTGACGTGGGACTTCACGGTCAACACCGACTTCTCGCAGGTCGAAGCCGACGAACAGCAGGTCAACCTGACACGCTTCAGCCTGTTCTTCCCGGAGAAGCGCGATTTCTTCCTCGAGAACTCCGGCGTGTTCCAATTCGGCTCGGGGAACACCGGCGGCGGTGGCGGCGCCGGCGGCGGGCGACAGAACGCGTCGCAGGACATGATCTTCTTCTTCAGCCGCCAGATCGGGCTGTCGCCGACCGGCGATTCCATTCCGCTCCTCGCCGGCACGCGCCTGACCGGGCGGGTCGGCGACTGGTCGGTCGGGGCGCTCAACATCCAGCAGCGCGAGCAGAACCTGAGCCCGTCCACCAACTTCACGGCACTCCGCTTGCGCCGCGACATCCTTCGTAATTCCGACATCGGCGTGATGATGCTCAACAAGGAGCCGCAGGGCGACCATTACAATCGCGCGTTCGGCGCCGACGTGAATTTCCGCTTCTTCCGCGATCTGACGATGAACTTCGCCGGCGCCAAGAGCGCGACACCCGAAGAGCAGCTGCCCGGCTCGGGCGACGACCTGTATTCGAAGAGCAGCTTCGGCTACCGAGGCGACGTCTGGGAAACGCGCGGGATGTACCAGACGATCGGATCGCGCTTCAACGACGAAATGGGCTTCGTCCCGCGCGTCGGTGTCGATAACGCCGAGGGTTATCTCGGCGCCCACCTGCGATTCAAGAAGTATTCGAGCTGGCTGCGCGAGTTCTTCCCGCACTTCCAGATCGAGAACTTCACCAAGCGCGACGGCGGCGGCCTCGAGTCACGCTACATGGACTGGCACCTGCCGGTGAACCTGCAGAACAGCACCTTCATCGAAATTGGCGTCAACCCGAACGAGGAAGTGATCGACGAGCGGTTCGCGATCAACGCCCGTCGCGGCGTCTACGTGGATCCCGGCCGCTACGAGTTCAAGGAATACTTCGGGCTGATGAACACCAATGCCGCGGCGCCGTTCTCGATGAACCTGCGTTACGGCAACGGCGAGTTCTACGACGGCTACCGCCGCAACTACACCGTCGGCGGCACCTTCCGCATGAACGAGCACTTCAACGTGGCGCTGAGCGATCAGATCAACGACATCGAGCTGCCCTCGGGCGCTTTCGTGACGCACCTGGTCACCGGCCGCGTGAACTACTACTTCAACACCAAGGTGTTCGTGAACGCGCTCGTCCAGTACAACACCGACACCAACCAGTGGAGCTCCAACGTGCGGCTCGACATCATTCACCGGCCGTTGAGCGACATTTACCTGGTGTACAACGAGCGTCACGACTCACGCAGCGGCGCGCTGATCTCGCGCGCGGTGATCGCGAAGATGACGTATCTGTTTGCTTTTTAGAGGTTAGAGGTTAGTTGTTAGAGGTTAGTTGTTAGAGGTTAGTTGTTAGAGGAATAGAGCGGCGGCGTGATGCGCTCGGGATAGACACGCGGCGAGGGCCTCTAGAGGGAGCAGGGCGTGCAATCGCCAATGGCCTCGTGCGGGCGCTCCTCGTTGTAGCGTCGGCGGAAGACGTCAAAGCGACATTGTTGCGCGCGCTGGCTGCACGCGGCGGGCTGTGTCGCCCCGTTTGAGATCCCGATGCGAGCGCGCTCTTCACCGACGAGAGTCCACGACACAGCAACAGCGCCCGACTGAAATGATCGGTCACGGTCAGGCAGTACCGCTCATCGCCGGTCTTGAACTGCCCTTTGAAATCGGCGGGCCACACCTGATTCGGGCGGTCGGTCTGCACCGGCGGCGCGCCCGGGTGGGTCCACGTGCGGCGGTGCCGATTCTTGCGGAGCAACTGGTGGCGGTCGAGGACGTCGTTGACGGTACTGCGCGCCGGCCAGGGCTGGGTCGGATGCCGCGTGCGAAGAATCCGGAGGAGCTGCTTGGCGCCCCAGCCGTACTCCTGGCGGGCCTCGACGATCAACGCCTCGGTGAGGTCGCTCGTCCGATGCGGGCACGTGTGCGGCGCCCGGCTCCGGTCCACCACGCCTGCCCGGCCGCCCGCTCGATGCCGCGTCCACCACTTGTAGCCCGTCGGGCGGGTCACGCCGTAGCGCTCACACAGCTCGCTCATCGACCACTGCCCGCTCTCGTAGTCCCTCACGAACCTGAGCCGCTCATCCAACACATTCGTTTCCATCGAGGGCATCCCCCTGGTGTAACCGATGTCGCCGGACTTGTGTTAACAATGAACCCCCGTCTATACCGGGTTCTGCCTAACCTCCAACCTCCAACCTCCAACCTCTAACCTCCTCTAACCTCTAACCTCTACTTGAGCACGGGCGTGAAGATTCTCCACACGCCAGTCAGCTCTCTTCCCGCCATCTTCCGGTCCTTCCAGACGACGATCTGATAGAGCAGCGCGCAGAGCGCGACGGCGGCGAGGAGCGACAGCTCGAGTGGCAGCGCGCGCTTCAGCGGCATCGCGATGCCGCCGTAGGCCATCTCGACGTGAATCCAATACACGAACAGCGACGATCGGCCAAGCGTCGTGACGACCCGGCCGGGGACGTCGGAGGTGCCGGCGCCAATCGCGAAGCGCCGGCGCAGGAACGCGTGAAAGTGATCGACGCCGAATGCGAGCGGCACCATTGCCGTGCAGATGCCGAGCCGGATGAAGAAGAAGGTCGGCGAGCTGGTCCAGAAATTCGCCATCGGATAAATCGACGGACGAAACGACGCGCCATAGGCGAGGACGATCGCCGCCAAGGCCGGAGACGAAGAGGCCGGCCTGAAGGCGGCGCTCCTCAGACTCCGCGTTGTGCCGCGAACACCAGCTCACCCGCGATGCCGCCCGCGAGGACAAAGCCGGCCCACGGAAACAGGGCGAAGTTGGTGCGCCCAGGCAGCGGCCGGACATACGCCTCGATCGCATCGGGCAGTGCGGCGAGTGCCGACGCTTCGCGGACGAGCGGCGTCGCCATCGCCACGAGCACCGTTGCGATCGCAAAGAGGGTGATGCGAACGACGCGATTGGCGGAAAGGCTCCAGAGGATCGCCGCGGCGATCATCGCGATGCCCATCACGTTGAGGATGTCGACCTTCAGGAAGTTGATGAAGGCGCCCCACCCGAGCAGCTGCGATTGCAGGCGGAACAGAAAGTGCGAGCGCGAAGATCTGCAGGCCGCGCTTGCGCGCCAGCGACGCCGCTTCGGCATGTCCGACCTTCGCGGCCCGCGACGAGGCGGCCATCGCGATCGTCAGCCCGGCCAGGAACAGGAACAGCGGCGCGGCCATGCCGGCGATGAACACCGTCACCATGTAGAGGTAGCGGCCGCGATCGTCCACGCGCGTCCAGGCGTCGGTGACGTGCGCGCCGACCATGATGACGACGGCGACGCCGCGCAGCCAGTCGAGATAAACCTTACGCCCTGCCCTGAGCGAACGATCAGCGGCCAACGGCCGTCGATCCTGAGTCGAAGGGTGCAGGGACAACCTCGAAGCTGGTGAGGAGATCGATGTCCTGGCGCAGCGAATGCCAGACGGAGCAGTACTTGTCGCTCGACAGCTGGATGGCCCGCTCGACGGCGTGGGCCGGCACATTACCTGTCAACACGAAGTGCAGCGTGAAGCTCACGAAGTGCCGCGGCGGCTCGTCGCGGCGCTGAGCCGACCATCCTCGTTTCGAGCGATTTCAGGTCGTGGCGTCCCTTGACGACGATGTCGGCGACATCGATGGCCATGCAGCCGGCAAGCGCCAGCGCTAGCGCCTCGACTGGTGACGGTCCGGCGGCGCCGTCGCCGTCGAGGATGATGCTGTGGCGCGGCAAGGCCGCGTCAAAACGGAGATCACCCTGCCAGGTCAGCGTTGCTGTAATGGGCGGTTTGGACACAACGCTAATTTGGGGTCAGGTACCGAAATTAGCAAATGCTAAAAATCGGCACCTGAACCCAATCGAGCGTTTCGATCAGGCGGCGCGGCCGGAGGCGGGGCGCGCGGAGGTGCGGGTGGTGCCGGCGACCATCGAGAACAGCAGCCAGCCGAGGGGCATGGCGACGAGCAGGTAAGTCAGGTACTGGCCATACACGCCGTCCGGGCCGTACGGCTCGGTGGCCCAGTGCAGCGCCTCGCTGTTCGGGAACAGGTTGGCTTCGGTCAGTTCGTGGAAGCCGTAGATCAGCAGCTGCGCGACGAACACCAACAGGAAGATCGCCGTGACCTGGAAGAACAGTGCGAGGTTGACGCGGTGTCCGTAACGCGACCACATCATCGCGATCGCCGCCGCCGCGAGCGTGCCCGCGACTGCGCCGCCGATAATCGTCGTCGCCTGGACTTGCGTCAGCAGCGTGCCCATCAGGAGCGCCGTCTCCATGCCTTCGCGCGAAATCATCAGCAGCGTGAAGAAGAACACGCCAAGCCACGCCGCACTGCCGGTCTTCGCCGCGGACGTCCGGAGATGTCCTTCGATCTCGCTCTTGATCTTCTTCGCGGTGCGCCACATGTGCACCGTCAGAGTGGCGACCGACACGGCGGCGGCAATCGCCAGCACGCCTTCCCAGAGCGCCTGGTTCGACGCCTGCTGGAACAGGTACGCCGCGCCGATGCTGAGCAGCACCGAAAGTCCGATGCCCCAATGCACCGCGGAGATCAGTTCGCCGCGGCCGCTCTTGCGGAGATAGGCCAGGCTGATGCCGATGATGAGGAAAGCCTCGAGGCCTTCCCGAAGCGTGATCACGAATGCTTGCAACATGCGATTTAGCGCCGGTCAGATCAAATTGAGAATCAGTCTCAGTTTGGAAGTTCAGCATATGCGACCAATCTGGTCGCAGGCAAGTAATTGATCTGTCACGAGGAACCCTTGCGGTCCGGGCCGCGTAATGCTAAATATTCAGCACGTGCGGTATTTTTAGCATGACAACAGCCAACGACCCGCTTTCCCGCAGAGAACGACAGATTCTCGACATCCTCTACGCCAAAGGCTCCGCGACGGCGGCGGAGGTCAAGGAAACGCTGCCCGATCCTCCGAGCTACTCCGCGGTCAGGGCGCTCCTGCGCATCCTCGAGGAGAAGGGTCACGCGAGGCATGAGACGCGGGGGACGCGCTACGTCTACCTGCCGTCGGTGCCGCGCGAGCGCGCTCGCAACTCTGCCCTCACGCGCATCGTCCAAACGTTTTTCGACGGCTCGGCGGCGCAAGCCGCCGCGGCGCTGGTCGATTCGGGATCACTCTCGGATGAAGAGCTGACACGGCTGTCGGCGCTGATCGATCGGGCCAGGAAAGAGGGACGCTGATGACACTCGACTTGCTCGCGCGAACGTCGGCAATCTTGATCGCCGCCTCACTGATCGCCGCGTTCCTTCGCCACGCGGCGCCGTCGACACGTCACCTCGTTTGGCATTTCTCGATTGTGATCGTTCTGCTCGCGCCGGCCATCATGGCGCTCGCTCCTACGATCACGGTTCCAAGGGTTCCAGGGGTTCCAGAGGTTCCAAGGGGCATCGTTCTGAATGTGGTTCCACGTGCGATCGAACCTGGCACCCAACAGAACGATGCTTCTGGAACCTCTGGAACGCTTGGAACAGTTGGAACGGCAGGTTCAGGTGCGGTTCTGGGTTGGTTCCTGTTCTGTTGGGTCCTGAGCGGCCTGTCTGTGTGGAGAGGATCGAGGCCCGCCCCGGAGAGTTGGATTAACGAAGCTCGCGCCATTGGCCACCGCATCGGCCTCAAGGCGCACGTCGCGGTGAGACAGTCGCTGAAAGATGGCAGTCCGCACGTCGCGGGCTTGTTCTCGTCGGTGGTGATGATGCCGCCGTCGGCGGGGACGTGGACGATTGAAGCGCGGCAAGCCGCTCTCGTGCACGAGCTCACGCACATCAAGCGCGCGGATCGCCGGACACAGGCCATCGCGCAGCTGGCGTGCGCCATCTATTGGTTCAATCCGCTGGTGTGGTACGCCGCCGCGGGTCTTGCGCGCGAGCGCGAACGCGCATGTGACGACGAAGTGTTGCGATTTGGCGCCACAGCCGTCGGCCTACGCGACGCTGCTGCTCGATCTCGCGCGGAAGCCCGAATCCCTGTGGACTCCCGCAACCGCGCTCAGCATGGCCCGGCGATCGGCGATCGAAGGCCGGTTGCTCTCGATCCTTGCCGACGCCGTCCGCGTGCCGCGGCGATCGACCCGGTGGCTGGTTGGTTGCGGCATCATCACGATCACGACGACGATCCTCGGCGCGCAGGCCGCGAAGCCAGCCACTCTGCCGCAACCGTTGACGTCGATCGCGCAAGCCGAGCCACGGCCGTTGCTGCGGCCGCAGATGGTGATGTCGCTCGACAACGACGACCAGGATGCGTCGGTGACGACTACCCTCGTGCAGGCGCTCGGCGACGGCGATCGGGGCGTCCGCGAGCAGGCGGCGATGGGCCTGGCGATCACGCCGGGCGCCGACGTGATCGAGCCGCTCCTGGGCGCGCTGAAGGATCCGGACGCGCAGGTCCGCGAGAAGGCGGCGATCGGCCTCGCATTCCGGCGCGATCCGAGGATCATCGACCCGCTGCTGACGGCGATGGACGACAGCGACTCGCAGGTCCGCGAGAAAGCCGCGATTGCGCTCGGTGCGAGCGGCGATGCGCGCGCGATCCCGGCGCTGACGAAGGCGACGAAGGATCCTGATTCGCAGGTGCGCGAGAAGGCCGTCGCCGGACTCGTGCTGCTGGGACTGCGCAGATGATCCTGGCCGCACTGCTCGCCGCGCAGGTGACCCTGCCGTTGTCGCCGTGCAAGCTCGAAGGCGTGCCAGGCGAGGCAAAGTGCGGCGGGACATCGGTGCGCGAGAACCGTGACGCGCCGCTCGGCGGTCCCGGGCGGATGGTCGGTCTGTCGGTGATCGTGCTGTCGGCGCTCGAGCCCGACAAGCTGCCCGATCCGTTTTTCATGCTGGCCGGCGGCCCCGGCGATGCGCCGTCGTTCAACGCGCGCTTTTTCAGCCGCGTCTTCCACGACATCCGCCGCAAGCGCGACATCGTCCTCGTCGATCTGCGCGGCACCGGCAAGTCGTCGCCGCTCCTCTGCCCGGAGCTCGGTCAGCCGGGCACCAACGGCATCTATGACGAAAACCTCCTGAGCATTCCCGCGGTGCACGCGTGCCGGCAGCGACTCGAGAAAACGACGGACCTGAGGCAATACACGACCGAAATCGCCGTCGACGATCTCGAGCAGGTCCGGCAAGGGCTCGGATACGGGCCGATCAATCTCTACGGCACCTCGTATGGATCGCGCGTCGCGCAGGTCTACATGCGTCGCTATCCGAAGAGCATCCGCGCGGTGGCAATGAAGGGGATCGTGTCTCCGTCGATGGCGATGCCGGAGACGCACGCGCGCGCCGGCGAGGACGCCTGGCAATCGCTGCTGGCGCGCTGTCGCAAGGACGCGGCGTGCGCCGAGGCCTATCCCCTCGTCGAGGTTGAATTCCGCGAGTTGCTCAAGAGGCTCGAGTCGAATCCGGTGATGACGCTGCCGGCAAGCCAACAGCGCTCCGAGACCAGAATCCGGGTCTCGCGGGGATTGTTTGCCGAAGCGTTTCGCAACGTGCTGTACACACCGGAAGGATCAGCGCAGGCGCCAAAGCTCATTCATCAATTGGTGAACGGCGACGATCGCAGCGTGGTTGAAACCGCCTTGTCGGGACGCACGATGCTCGGCGGCGAGCGGCTCGCCGCGGGTTTCTTCCTGTCGGTGACGTGCACCGAGGACATTCCGTATCTCTCGAAGGATGCCGACGCGATGGCGGCCGGAACGTTCGGCGGCAACTACCGCCTCGAACAACAGCGCGCGGCGTGCAAGGAATGGCCGCGCGGCACCGTATCGAGCGCGCATCGCCAGCCGACGAAGTCGGCGATCCCGACGCTGCTTCTCTCGGGCGAATTCGATCCGGTCACGCCGCCGTCAGGCGCGGAAGAGGTCGCGCGCGGACTCTCGAAGGGCCGGCACATCGTGATTCGCAACAACGGCCATCCGATCGGCAACGCGGAAGCGTGCATCGGCAAGAATGTTCGGCCAGTTTCTCGATGCCGCGTCCGTCGACGCCGTCGACGCAAGTTGCGCCGCCGCCAATCCCGCCGGTCCCGTTCGTCATTCCCGGAAAGCAACAATGAGCAACGTTCTATCGGATCTGAAGCACGGCGTTCGCGTGCTGCTCAGGACTCCCCTGTTCACCATCTGCACGATCGCCGCGCTTGCGATTGGCATCGGCGCGACGACGGCGCTGTTCAGCGTCGTGCATGCGCTGCTGATCAGGCCGCTGCCCTACAAGGACGCCGACTCGCTGGTCGTGATGTGGGAACACAACCTGCCGCGCAACCGGCCGCGCAACGTGATCAGCCCCGCGAACTTCCTGGCGTGGCGCGAGCGCAGCCGATCGTTCGACGGCATGGCGGCGTTCACGCAGAACCGCGTGACGCTGACCGGCGCCGGTGAGCCGCAGGAGCTTTCGACCCTGGTCGTGTCGGCGAACATCCTCGACGTGCTCGGCGTCGGGCCGACGCTCGGACGCGGCTTTGCGGAGGGGGAAGATCGCGAGGGCGCGTCCCGGACGATGGTCCTGTCTCACGCGGCGTGGCTCCGGCAGTTCGGCGGCAGCACCAGCGTCATCGGACAGCAACTGACGATCGACGGCGCGCCCGTCACGGTGATCGGCGTCATGCCGCGCGGTTTCGAAATCTTCGGACTCCCCGCCGATGCATTCACTGCCGTATCAACTGCCGCCGCAGGTGCCGTTTCGCGGCCGCAGCCTGATCGGCATCGGACGCATGAAAGCCGGCGTCACGCGCGATCAGGCGCAGGCGGAAATGGAAGGCGTCTTCGCGCAAGTGCGCTCCGAGCAGCCGGACTTCAACACCGGCTGGACGGTCAACCTCGTGCCGCTGCGCGATCAACTGGTCGGCGACGTTCGCCTCGCGGTGCTCGTGCTCTTCGGCGCGGTCGGCGCGGTGCTGCTGATCGCATGCGGCAACATCGGCAGCCTGATGCTGACGCGCGCGTCGGGACGCAGGCGCGAGCTCGCGATTCGATCGGCGATCGGCGCGGGCACCGGCCGCCTGCTCACACAGCTGGTGTGCGAATCGTTGCTGCTGTCGCTCGTCGGCGGCGCGCTCGGCATCGTCCTCGCGACCTGGATCCTGAGCGGGCTCACGACCTGGGTCGGATCGCGGCTGCCGATCCCGCTGCTGTCGCAGGTCACGATCGATCCGAGCGTGATGGCCTTCGCCGCAATCGTGACGGTGCTGACGACGCTCGTCTGCGGCCTCGCGCCGGCAATCGGCGCAACCGGCGGATCGCTCGTGACGGCGCTGCGCGACGGCGCGCCGAACCTGTCGGGAACGCGGCGCGGCCGGTTGGTGCGCCAGTCGTTCGTGATGGCGGAGATCGCGCTCGCGCTGACGGTGCTGTGCGGCGCCGGTCTGCTGGGACGCAGCCTGATGGAGCTGCAGAGCGTGAACCCCGGATTCAATGCCGACTCGGCGTTGTCGCTGCGCGTGACGCTGCCGCAGCCGTCGCTATCGCGATTCGAATGCGCAGCACGCGTTCTACACGCGCGTGATGGACGGGTTGCGAGGCGCTGCCGGGCGTCGAAACCGTCGGCGGCACGTCGTTCCTGCCGCTGGCAGGCGTCGGACCCGGCACGTCGTTCTGGAGAGCGGACGCGCCGCAGCCGCCGCCGAACGAACGGCCGGTGGTCGATGCCCGGCCGGTGACGGCCGGTTATTTCACCGCGATGAAGATTCCGCTCCTGGCGGGCCGCGACGTGACGGACGCCGACACGCCGGACAAGGATCCGGTGGCGGTGATCAACGAAACCTTCGCGCGCCAGATCTATCCGGGCGACAACCCGATCGGCCGGAAGTTCATCCTCAATCTCGGCAACGACAAGCCGCACGAGATCATCGGCGTCGTCGGTGACGTGAAGTTGATGACGCTGGACGGCGAGATTCGTCCGACGGCGTACTTGTCGTCACGGCAATACGCCTTCGGCATGATGACGTTCGTGGTGCGGACGACGGGCGATCCGGCACTACTCGGACCGGCGGCGGTCCGCGTGATCAATCGAGATCGATCCGCTGCTGCCGGTTGCTGCCGTGCGTCCGCTCGACGAGGTGTTCGCGGAATCGATCGCGCGGCCGCGGTTGACGGCAGTGGCGATGAGCGTTTTCGCAGGGGCGGCGCTGCTGCTCGCCGCGCTCGGCGTCTACGGCATCGTCGCGTATTCGGTTTCGCAACGCTCGCGGGAGTTCGGCATCCGCGTCGCCCTCGGCGCGCGACAAGGTCAAATCATCGGCATGGTCGTCGGGCAGAACCTGCGTCTTGTCGGACTGGGGCTCGGGTTTGGACTGGTCGCGGCGATTCCCGCGACGCGATTACTGCGCGGACTCCTGTTCCAGGTGGGGCCGAACGATCCGATGACGTTTGCCGGCATCGGAGCGATTCTCGCGATCGTCGCGGTCGTCGCGTCGTATCTGCCCGCGCGCCGGGGCACGCTGGTCGATCCGGTCGTGACGTTGAAGGCGGAATAAGTAGGCTTAGGGGCTTAGGGGCTTAAGGGCTAGGGGCTGCAGCTATTCAGCGTAGACGACGGTGCGGACGCTGCGGTGGGCGCGCGCGATTTCGGCCGGCAGCAGCTTGCTCAGGTAGATCTTCGACTCGCTGGTGTTGGTCGCGTGCTGCTCGTGCTTGACGACGTTGAACTGCAGCGACGCGAGCACGGCGCGCATGTCGTAGTAGCGGTTCTTCACCTTGACGACGACTTCCTCGAAGCCGGACGCCATCGCCCACACTTCCGATTCTTCGGTGAGCGCGCGGAAGTGCCCCTGGCCGCGCCAGTCGCGGCGCGTGCCGCCGATCCACGAATAGAGAATCCGGCGGCCGTCGAAGTTCACGGAGCCGTCGAGGCGGGTGACCAGATCGCGCAGCTTCGGGACGGATTCGTCGGAACGAATCTCGTGGACGATCTTGTAGGACACCGGGACGAGCGCGCCGGTCGGATCGTCGGGGAGCGGCGCTTCCGCCATCAGGATCAGGGCCTCGCGGTCGCGCAGGCGCGTGATGATCTCGTCAGCGGTCTTCCTGCGCGGGAACTCCCCGAAATATTCCTCGATGTACTGGATTTCCCACGCCCCCGGCTCGAGCGCGTACTGCTTGATCAGGTATTCCACCAGTCCGACGATTATACGAGAAGGGAAAGCCTGGAGGTCAGCCAGCGTTGCTCGGGCGCCGAACGGGCCAGCCCCAGCGCGGCGCGATAGCAGTCGATCGCGCGATCGACGTCACCGGCCTCTCGCCACAACTCGGCCTGGATGGCGGGCAGCAGCGGATACCGATCGAGCGCGGCCAGGTTCTCGATCGCATCGAGTGCGGCGAGTCCGGCGAGCGCGCCGTCGACGCGGGAAATGGCGACGGCGCGATTCATCGCGACCACCGGCGACCTGGTGAGTTCGAGCAAGTCATCGTAGAGCTCGACGATTTGCGCCCAGTCTGTCGATTCCCACGAGGCAGCGGCGGCGTGGCAGGCGGCGATTCCGGCTTCGAGATGAAAGGCCGTGACCTGGTCGCCGGCCGACGCGCAATCGAGCGCCCGCATGCCTTCACCGATCAGCGCCGAATCCCATTGGCGACGGTCCTGCTCGCGCAGCAGGAACATCGTGCCCTCAGAATCGACGCGCGCGGGAAATCTCGCGGCGTGCAGCAGCATCAGCGCGACGAGCGCCCAGGCGCGCGGCGCCGCGGTCGCCGGATGCGTCGCGATCATGCGTGCCAGCCGGATCGCCTCGGCCGCGACATCGTCCCTGATCATCTGATCGCCGGAGGTCGCCGCATACCCCTCGTTGAACATCAGGTAAAGCGCGTCGAGGACGGAATCGAGACGGGCCGGCAAGATCGGCGGGTTCGGGCATGCCGAAGGACACCTGTTCGTCGCGCAGCGCTCGCTTGGCGCGCACGAGGCGCTGCGCAATCGTGGATTCCTGCGCAAGGAACGCGCGCGCGATTTCGTTGACGCTGAAACCGCCCACGAGCTTGAGTGCGAGCACCACACGCGCATCCGGCGCGAGCGATGGGTGGCAGGTCAGGAACAGCAGACCAAGTTGATCGTCTTCAACGGGCGGCAGTTCGCCGCGGAGTAGCGGCGCCGCGATTGGTAATTCCTCAGTCGCCGATTCACGGGCGATGGCCGGCTCTTTGTCGACCGCAATCTTGCCGTGACGTAGACGATCGAGCGCGCGATTGCGCGCGACCTGGAACAACCACGCTCCGGGATTCTCGGGAACGCCGCGAAACGGCCACTGCTGCATGGCCGTCATCAGGGCGTCTTGAACCGCGTCTTCTGCAAGAGCCAGGTGACGCGGGCCAAACGCGCGCGTCAAGGTCGCGATCATCTGCCCCGCCTGCTTGCGGAACAGATGATCAACAAGTGCGATCGGATCCGTGGTCGCCATCGCAGAAACTGCAGCGAATCGCCGGGTTACGGTGCCAGTCCCCGTTACAAATCAGGTCGGCTGGACTTCGCGGATTTCGATCGAGCCGAAGTCGAGGTGCGGGCAATCCTTCGTCAGCTCGACGACCTCTTCGTAGCTCTGCGCCTCGATGACAAACAAGCCACCCATGACTTCGCGCGCCTCGGCGTACGGCCCGTCGGTGATCTTCATCGCACCGCCGGCTCCATTCAGGACGCGGCCCTGCTTGTCGTGCAGCTTGTGACCCGTGATCGAGCTGCCGTTGTCCTGGACCCTGGCACGCCAGGCGACGTAACGCTGGACGATCGCTTGCATCTCGGCGGCGCTCATGTTCGGGTCGAAACGTCCAGCGTCGCGCAGCAACAATACGAACTTAGGCATCGGAATCCCTCCTTCTGCCTGGTTGACGATCGAACCGGCAGAAAATCGACATCCGCCTTCGCTTTCAGCTTCGGCCAGACGGGCTAGTACTCCATCCCGATGGCCCGTCCCTGGTCGTCGACATCCAACTTCTGCGCCTGAGACACTTTGCCGAGACCCGGCATCAGCAGCATGGCGCCGGCAATCGCCACCACGAAGCCGGCTCCCGCCGAAAGCGAGACGTCACTGATGGTCAGCGTCCAGCCCACCGGCGCGCCGAACATCTTTGGATCGTCGGTGAACGAGTATTGTGTCTTGGCGATGCACACCGGCAGCTTGCCGTAGCCGAGCTGCTCGAATTTTTCGAGCCGTGATTTCGCCGCGGGCTTGAATGACACGCGGGTGGCACCATACACCGTCGTCGCCACCGTGGTGATCTTGTCGACGAAGCCCTGATCGCTCTTGTAGGTCGGCGCGATCTTTTCAGGGTCGGATGCAGCGGCAGCGGCGACGACCTTGGCCGCCATGTCCAGCATCCCCTCACCGCCCTTGGTGTAGCCCTCGCAGATCGCGGCCTCGACGCCAAGCGTGCGGCAGTA
This sequence comes from uncultured cyanobacterium, assembly GCA_963833135.1. Taxonomy (GTDB): domain Bacteria; phylum Acidobacteriota; class Vicinamibacteria; order Vicinamibacterales; family UBA2999; genus 12-FULL-67-14b. The sequence goes on from CAWHWW010000002.1 coordinate 86,227, forward strand.
CTTCAGCACCTGGTCCAGCTCATCCTCCTGGTCGCCGGGGAATCGGTTGAGCGCGATGACCGGAGTCACCCCCCAGCGCTTCAGGTTGTCGTGGTGGCGCGCAAGATTCGGGAAGCCGAGATCGATCGGGCCATCGGGGGAGCCGCCCTGCGCGCGAAGCGCCTTCAACGTGACGATGACGGCCGCGGCCGACGGGACATGGCCGCACATCGGCATCACGAGATCGAAGAACTTCTCGGCGCCGAGGTCGGCCGCAAAGCCGGTTTCGTTGACGACGTAGTCGGCGAGATGCAGGCCGAGACGCTGCGCGAGGACGCTGCTCGTGCCGTGGGCGATGTTCCCAAACGGGCCGCAGTGCACAATCGCCGGGGCGCCTTCGGTCGTTTGCACCAGGTTCGGCATCAACGCGTCGTTGAGGAGCAGCATCATCGGGCCGACGGCCTTCAGATCGCTTGCGGTCACCGGCTTGCCGTCATAGCTGAAGCCGACGACGATGCGCCCGAGACGCTTGCGGAGATCGGCGCGGCTGTCCGCGAGCGCAAGGATCGCCATGATCTCGGAGGCGGCGGTGATGATGAACCCCGTCTCGCGCGCCGGGCCGCTCTCGCGGCCGCCGAGCCCGGTGGCAATGCGGCGCAGCGCACGGTCGTTCATGTCCATGCAGCGCGGCCAGAGGATTTCCTTCGGATCGATCCGCAAATCGTTGCCGAAGTGCAGATGGGTATCAAGCAGCGCGGCGAGGAGGTTGTGGGCCGAGGTGATGGCGTGGAAGTCGCCGGTGAAGTGGAGGTTGATCCGATCGATCGGTGCGAGCGACGCCTTGCCGCCTCCGGTCGCGCCGCCTTTCATGCCGAAGACGGGACCGAGCGAGGGTTCGCGCAGTGCCGCGACGGCCGTGTGCCCGAGCTTGATCAGGCCCTGGGTCAGGCCGATTGTGTTGACCGTCTTCCCTTCACCGCTGGTGGTCGGGGTGATCGCGGTGACGAGGATGAGCTTGCCGCGCGGCTTGGGAAATCGCTCGAGCGCTTCGAGCCGAATCTTCACGATCGCGTGTCCGTAAGGTTCGAGAAGTTCCGGAGTGAGCCCTAGGCGGGCAGCCACGTCGGCGATCGGGGGCATAGGAAACAGGCCATTCTAGCCATTTCCCCGCCTTCGCCTAGCTTGGGCCCGGTCGCAGGCTTCGGCGCGGCAGGCTGGGACAACCTTTTCGAGGGGACCTCCGTCTCATACTTCGAATGTCTAGGTATCCAGCGGATTTCCTGCACGGCACGCTCGACACCCTGATCCTGAAAACGCTGACCGGCGGTCCGATGCACGGCTACGCGATCGGCCGGTGGATCGAAGAAGCGACCAACTGCGGGCTCGAGCTCGAGGAAGGGTCGCTCTACCCGGCGCTCTACCGGATGGAGAAGCGCGGCTGGCTCGACGCCGAGTGGGGAACATCGGAGCTCGGCCGCCGCGCCAAGTTCTACCGGCTCACGCGCGCCGGCCGCCAGCAGCTGGCGAGCCACACCGCCGCCTGGGCGGCGTTTTCGGCGGCGGTCAACCGCGCTCTCATCAAGGCAGTCGAGTCATGACGATTCGCAAACGCCTTCGATCGCTATTGTGGCGCGTGCCGATCGAACAGGAAGTGCACGACGAGCTCGCGCATCACGCCGAGCTGCGGATGCGCGAGTTGATCGATCGCGGCGTCAATCCCGAAGAGGCGCGCGTCCTCGCACGGATGCGCCTGGAGAACGGGAGCGTCGAAGCAGGTGCTCACGCAGCTCGGACGGCAGCGCAACGACTCGTGGGCGCGACGCGACTGGATCGACGAGCTGCGGCAGGACCTGACATTCGCGTGGCGCCAGTGCCGCACGAAGCCGGGCTTCGCATTAGCCGCGGTCCTGACGCTGGGACTCGGCATCGGCGCGACCACCGCGATCTTCAGCGTCGTCCAGGCCGTGGTGTTGAAGCCGTATGCGTATGCCGATCCCGATCGCGTGCTCCTCGCCTTCTCGACCTGGCGCGGCAATCGTGGATCGTGGTCGGTCGGCAACTTCGACTACTTCCGCCAGCGGCTGACCTCCGTCGAAGAATTCGCGGCCGACACCGGCACCAGCTTCAACCTGGCGGACAACGGCGAGCCGGAGCGCGTTCTCGGCGGCCGCGTGACGTGGAATTACTTCACGCTGTTCGGCATCGCGCCCGCCCACGGGCGGACGTTCACGAAAGACGAGGATCAGCCCGGCCGCAACAGGGTCCTGATCCTCAGCGATCGGTTGTGGCGCCGCCGATTTGGCGCCGACCCGGCCATTGTCGGCCGATCGATCCGCATCAACAACGAACCGCACGACGTCGTCGGCATCATGCCGGCCGAGATGGATCAGCTCGGCGACGAAGCCGAGGCATGGGTGCCGGTTGCGTTCACCCCGGAACAACTCGCGTTGCATGACGAGTTCTACCTGAACGCGTACGCACGCCAGCGGACGAATGTCACCCGGCAGCAGGTGCGCGACGAATTCGTCGCGCATCGCACAGGCACTCGCGATCGATCATCCGGATCTCAATCGCGAGCGGAGCGCGGACGTTGCCCTCCTCAGCACGTTCTTACGTCGGCGACTACCGGCTTCGTCTGTTCATTCTTCTCGCGGCTGTTGCGCTGGTGCTGCTGATCGCGTGCGGCAATGTGGCGAATCTGCTGCTGGCGCGTCTCGCGGCTCGACATCGTGAGCTGGCGATCCGCGCGGCGATCGGCGCCGGCCGCGGCCGCATCGTCAGGCAGGTGCTGACGGAGAGCCTGGTCCTTGCCGCGCTCGGCGGCATCACCGGCGTGGCGATCGCATGGTGGTCCCTGCCGGTGCTGATCAGCCTCGCGCCGGACGGCGTGCCGCGGCTCGAGACCGCGACCATCGATGCACCAGTGCTTGCCGCCGCAATGGCAATGGTCCTCGGCAGTGCGATGTTCGTCGGACTGCTGCCGGCGTGGCAGGCGACGCGACGCGCGTCGCTGACCGAGGATCTCGGCGACGGCAAGGGCGCGCTCAGCGGTTCGCTCAAGCCGTGGATGCGGCAACTGCTGATCGGCGCGCAAGCGGCGCTGGTGATGATCGTGCTCGCGGGCGCGGCGCTGCTCGTGCGCAGCGCGATCAATCTCCAACAGGAACCGATCGGGTTCGACACACGCGGAGTCCTGACCGCGCGGATCGCGTTGCCGGCCGCGCAATATGGCGAGCCCGAACGCGCTCGCGAAGCGTACCGCCAGGTGCTCGAGCGGGTGACGGCTTCACCGGGCGTGCAGTTCGCGGCGCTCGATTCAGCCGCTCCCATCGTGCCCGGCGGCGGATCGAACGGGTTGTTCGTCGAAAGCAAGCCCGACCTGATCCAAAGCTTCTCTCACTTCGTGACGCCCGGCTACTTCTCGGTGATCAACAACCCGCTCAAGGCCGGGCGAACGTTCACCGACGCCGACATCCGGCAGGCGCCGCTCGTGATGATCATCAACGAAACGCTGGCGCGTGCGGCTTTCGGCAACGAGAACCCGATCGGCAAGCGCATCAGCTGTTGCGAAGGCGAGCCCGGACGACCGCATTGGAAGACGGTCGTCGGGGTCGTCAGCGACGTCAAGTCGCGCGGCCCCGCGGAACCGGCGCGACCGGAATTCTATCTGCCGCTGATGCAGATTCCCGATGTCGCATGGACGTGGACCGGCCGATCGCTGGTGATCCTGACCCGCGGCGACGACGTCGCCGCGATGACAGCGGCGATCCGCGGCGCGGTGAAAACACTCGACAGCACGCTGCCGGTCTTCCGAGTCTGGACGATGGAAGAAGGACTGCGTCGAATCATGGCGCAGGCGCGCTTCAACACGCTGCTGATGTCGCTGCTCGCAGCAACGGGCCTCGTGCTGGCGGCGCTCGGAATCTACAGCGTGATCGCCTGGCTCGTGGCGCAGCGCACGCGCGAGATCGGCGTGCGGATGGCGCTCGGCGCCTCGAAGGGCGACGTCATCAGGATGATGAGCCTGCATGGGCTGAAACCCGTGGTCGATCGGATTGACGGCAGGGTTCATCGGCGCGATCGGCGCGACGCGGCTGCTGCAGAATCAGCTGTTCGAAGTCGGGCCGCGCGATCCGATCACGCTGGTCTCGACGGCGGCGCTGCTGCTTGTCGTTGCCGCGGCCGCGGCCGCATTGCCGGCGTGGCGCGCCACGGCGATCGATCCGTCGACCGCGTTACGGGAGTAGCACGGGCCGCGCCGCCCGATCCCACTGCGCGCTCCAACGCTCGGGCGGATGCTGCGGCAGCCACGCGCGGCTTCTGGCGAGCGGCGAATCGGGCGAGGCGGAGCCGGTGGCCACGGTCACGAGCACGTTGGCAAGATCGCCGGGATCGCGGAAGGTCACGCCGTCCTGTCCGCCGGTCATCACTTCCGACAGCACGGGAGCGTAGTCGTAGGCCGCAGCGGGCACACCGGCGCCGCGCAGATCCGCGAGCTTCATCGGGAGATCGAGGCCTGATGAGGACTGATGAAGACAGAGACCGAGATCGGCCATGCCGACCAGCGTCGGATAGTCGGACGGCTCGAGCCACACCGTCTTCACCGCGATCGCCTTGAAGTGACGTCGCGCCGCGCGTGCCTCGAACGCGTCACGCAAGGCGCCGCGCCCGGTCAGGAACACGACGAGTGCGGGACTGCCGGCATCGGCGCGGTCGCGCGTCAGCTGCCGCTCGGCGCGCTCGAGCGCTTCGAGCAGCAGATCGAAGTCCTCGTCGGGAGTCCAGCTGGTCGGACAGACGACGATCGGCGGCCGCGATGAGCCGAGCTTCGCGTCGGTTGCGACCCGCTCCCACAATTCCTTGGCCTCATCGGCCGATGGACGCGTGAAAGCATCGCCCGGTCGATCGTAGACAACGGCGGCTTTCACCTTGTATTCACGCGCCAGCCATTCCGCGAGCGCCTGCGACACGGCGAGGTGTGCGGTCGCCCGCTTCGCCCATCGCCGCTCGCTTCGCGCGATCGACTTCACGGCGCGATGGCGCTCACCCAGCCGCACCGCCGCGATCGTGTGCGAGAGGTTGTGCCAGTCGATGACGAATCGCGCACCGCGCAGGCGCGAGGCGAGCCACGCGACGAACAGAGTCGGAAATGCCGGCGGGTTCTGGACGAGGATCAGATCCGGCTTCGGAATGCGCATCAGGATGCGGAACAGTCGCATCGCCTGACCGAGGCCGCGCGCCGCCGAGCTGAAGACGAAGCGGCGGACACCGCCCTTGGCGCGATTCGCGAAGGCGCGATCCGGCATGCGGTGCACGTGAATGCGCGGATTCGACGCCACCGCCGGCATCACCGCCGCGCCCTCGAGGCCGATCAGATCGACATCGCTCCCGGCCGCGGCCAGCGACGCCGCGTGGTACTGCATGCGCGGGCTGCGGCCCAGATCTCCGATTACGATAACGGCGGTTCGCATTGACTGTGTTCCTGCTGCTCGCGCTGAGTAGTGCCGCTCTGGCACTGGTGCTGACTCCCGTGATTGGACGGGTTGCGACGCGGCTTGGACTGGTAGACGCCCCGGGAGGCCGGAAGGTTCATGCGCATTCCGTCCCACGGCTGGGGGGCCTGGCGGTCGTGCTCGCCGCGAGTCTCGCCTTGTGGCTCGTCATCCGCTTCGGTCCCGTCCAGGTCGACTCATCCGCGTGGACAACGATGCGCCCATTCTTCATCGCGAGCGGCATGATTTTTCTGGTCGGCCTGGCCGACGACGTGCGCGGGCTCGGGGTGGTGCCGAAGCTGCTGATCGAGTTCGCGGCCGCGGCCGTCATGATGTCAGTCGGGCCTGCTCATCGAACGGATCACGCTGCTGGGCTGGACGTTGCCGCTCGGCTGGGCCGCGTGGCCGGTGACCGCGGCATGGCTGGTCGGTCTGACCAATGCGTTCAACCTGATCGACGGCGTTGACGGGCTCGCCGCCGGCATCACCGCAATCGCCGGCGCGGCTTGCGGCGCGATCCTCGTCGCCCGCGGTCACGCGCCGGAAGCGATGCTGCTCGCCGCCTTCGTCGGCGCCTCGCTCGGGTTCCTGTGTCTTCAACTTCGAGCCGGCGTCGATCTTCCTCGGCGACAGCGGCAGCCTGCTCGCCGGATTTCTGCTCGCCGCAACCGCCATCACCGGTTGGCAGAAGGGCGCAACCGCACTGGCCGCCGGCGTGCCGATCCTGATCTTCGCGCTGCCGATCGCCGACAGCGCGCTGGCACTGACACGGCGCATCCTCGCGCGACCAGCGGACGGCCGATCGATGCGCGCGACGCTGCGGCAGATCGGCGCAACCCGATCGCGAGCACATCCACCATCGCATGCTGGCCATGGGCTGGTCGGTGCGGCGAACGGTGCTCGATCCTCTACGGTGTCACCGCGATCCTGTCGGCTGCTCGCCCTGGCGACCGCCGACGTCCCCGCGCCATGAAGCGCGTGCTGCTCGTGCAGCCATCGATGCAGCCGCCCGGCGGCGGCAACGGCGTGGCCGCGTGGGTGCTGCAGGCACTGGCGGCCGAACACCCCCACCGCAGGAAAGGTCACAGTGCTGTCGTGGCGGCCGGTGGAGATCGAGCCAATCAACCGCTTCTTCGGCACGCATCTCAGCCGCAGTGATTTCGACACCATCGAAGTGCCGCGCTCGTGGCGGATGGTCGCCGATCATCTGCCGACGCCATCGACGCTGATCAAACTGTCACTGTTGATGCGCTACACGCGCAGGGTCAGCGCGGGTTTCGACGTCGTCTTCGGCGTCCACAACGAGACCGACTTCGGACGCCGCGGCATTCAATACGTTCACTATCCGACCTATCTGAGACCCCGCCCGGAGGTCGATCTCCGCTGGTATCACCCGCCGCAGTCCGGATTGAACCTGTATTACGCCCTGGCCGATCGCATCGCGGACTTCTCGCTCGATCGACTGAAGGCCAATCTCACGCTCGTCAATTCCGACTGGACCGGCGGGCATGTCTCGACGTTTCTTGGCATCAAGACGCGGACGCTGTATCCCCCCGTTGTCGATCCGGCGCCCGCGGTGCCCTGGAGCCGAGCGCCATAACGCCTTTCTTGCCGTCGGACGCATCTCGCCCGAGAAGGAATACGAGCGCGTCATGAAGATCCTGGCGAGGGTTCGCGAGCACGCGCCCGACATCACGCTGACAATCATCGGCACGCGCGATCGGCACGCGCGCCGCTACTTCCACTCGCTGACGTCACTGGCAGCAGCGCTGGGATCGTGGATCGACTTTCGCGACAACCTCACGCGCGACGAGCTGCGGGCGCTGATGGCCGCATCCCGGTACGGCATTCACGGCATGCGCGAAGAACACTTCGGGATGGCTCCCGCCGAAATGGCCCGTGCCGGCGCGATCGTCTGGGTGCCGCGCGGCGGCGGGCAAATGGAAATCGTCGGCCGCGAGCCCGCGTTGATGTACGAGTCCGACGATGATGCCGTGCAGAAGATCTCGGCGACGCTGGCCAGCTCTTCGGAGCAGCAGCGTCTGCGCGACGGGCTGGCGGTCGTCAGCGAGCAATTCTCGACGGCGAGGTTCATGCAGCAGGTCCGCTCGATCGTGAACGAGTTCAGCAGCTGAACGGCGGATCACCGCTCAAGTGAGCTGGCGGAAGCCGGGATCGCTGATCAATTCCTGATACGTGCCCAGGCCCGCGAGCTTGCCATCGCGAAGATAGATCAGGCGGTCGCAGTTTTTCACCGTCGACAGCCGATGCGCGATCGCGATCACGGTGCGCGCCGCGCGGCTTGCCCCCGTAGCCTTGGCGAAGGTGGGCAATTGCCTCCGATACCTCACGCTCGGTCTGATTATCGAGCGCAGCCGTCGCCTCGTCGAAGAACAGGACCGGCGGATCGTGATACAAGGCGCGCGCGATGGCGACGCGCTGGCGCTGACCGCCGGACAGGCGGATGCCGTTTTCGCCGACTACCGTGTCGAGCCTCGACGGCAGCGCCGCAACGACCTCGTCGAGGCGCGCCTGCGCTGTCGCCGCGGAGAGCCGCGACTCGTCGATGGCGCCGTCGGGGATGCCGAATGCGATGTTGCGGCGGAGCGTGTCGTCGAGGAGATACACGTCCTGCGACACGTAGCCGACCTGCCGCTGCCAGGATCGCTCGCGGCCGTCGAGCGGCTCGCCGTCGATCAGCACGCGGCCGATCGTCGGCGGCAGCAGTCCAAGCAGGACGTCGACGAGCGTGCTCTTGCCGGCGCCGGTCGGCCCGACGATGCCAACCGACTGCCCGCGCTCGATGGTGAACGAAATGTCGTCGAGGGCGAGCGGCGGCCCGCCCTCGTAGCCGAAAGACACGTGCTCGCACGAAAGCGACGACTGCATCAGCGCGCGGCCGTGCTCGTAGGGTTTCGCCGGCGGCACGCGCAGCTTGCGCATGTCCTCGTCCATTTTTCGAACCCACGGATGGGCCTCCCGCATGTAGCCGACGTTCAGCATGATGCGGTTCGCGGACGGCACGACCCGGAAACCGGTGTAGGCGAACAGCGCCAGCACCGACACGACGTTGCCCCCGGGCATGTCCTGGCGCATCACCAGGAAGACGACGAGCAGCATGCTCAGGATGAGCGTCGCTTCGACGCCAAGCCGCGCCAGCGTCGCCGACCACGCGCGCCGCTGCTTGGTGGCGCCGAGGTCGCGCTTGACCTCGCGGAATCGCTCTTCGAAGAACGGCTGGCGTCCCGTCACCTTGACGTCCTTGATCGCGCCGAGGCTCTGCTGCAGCAGGTGCAGTTGTTGTTGATACAGCTGGCGCTCCGACTCGCCGATGCGCTCCCACGCGCGGCGGGTCATCACGATCGGCACCAGCACGAGCGCGAGGACGACGACGACGGTCGCCAGGGTGATCGGCGGCGCCGAGAACAACAGCACGATCGCCAGCGCCGCGATGATCACCGCTTCGGCCAGGATGTTGATCGCCGATCCGGCGACCAGCTCGTAGGCGATGTCGGACGCGCGCGCCATCGGCTCGATCAGCGATGCCGATCGCCGCCTCGCGTGGAACAGGTAATCGGCGCCAAGGTAGCGCGCGAGCAGGCGTTCGGCGGCCACCGCCGACGATCGATAGACGGTGCCCTGCCGCAGCCACTCCGCCCACGAGAGGAACGCGGCCCGCAGCACATAAAACATCCCGACGGCGAGCGCGATCAGGGCGACGAGCGCGCGCGGATTGCTCGACGGCCACCACGCCCACAGTCGCGACACGACCGGCGCTGTTTGCACCTGCTCGGGATCGACCACGAGCCGCAGCAGTCCGAACACCGCGAGCGCGCCGGCTGCTTCGATGATCGCGGCGAGACACGCGACCGGCACGAGCGCGAACCAGCGCCAGCGCTCACGCGCCGGCAGCCAGCCGATCACCGCTCTCAGATCACCAATCACGCCTTCCTGATTCTGCCTTACTTCCGCAGTTCAGCTACACTGGCGTATGCAGGACCTCACCACCGGTTCGCTGACGAACCATCTCCTCAAGACCACGGGCTTCATGCTGGTCAGCATGATCTTCCAGACGCTCTACATCCTGGTCGATCTGTTCTGGGTGGGACGTCTTGGCACCGACGCGATCGCCGCCGTGGGTCTTGCCGGCAACCTCTCGTTCATCGTGATCGCCATCACCCAGGTGCTGAGTGTCGGCGCGACGACGCTCGTCTCGCATGCGGCGGGCCGGAAAGATCAGGATCGTGCGATCTTTCTGTTCAACCAATCGCAAGTGCTGTCGATGGTCGTGGCGATCGCGTTCCTGGCGGTTGCCATGCTCACGCGTCATCAGTACGCCGCCGAACAGAGCGCCAGCGAGGGCATGCGCGTCGCCACCGAGCAGTATCTGGAGTGGTTCATCCCGGCGATGGCGCTGCAGTTTGCGATGGTGGCGATGGGCGCGGCGCTGCGCGGTACCGGCAACTTCAAGCCCGGCATGCTGGTGCAGACCGGCACCGTGGTGATCAACATGGTGACGGCGCCGTTCCTGATTTTCGGCTGGGGACCGTTCCCCGAAATGGGCGTGAGCGGCGCCGCGGTCGCGACGTTCATCTCGATCGTCGTCGGCGTCGTGTGGATCTCGTTCTACTTCATCGACGCGAAGGCGTACTTGCGGTTTCATTTCGGCCACTGGAAACCGCAGCTGCGCGTCTGGTGGGACATGCTCAAGATCGGCTTGCCGGCCGGCGCCGAGTTCGCACTGATGGGCGTGTACATGGCGGTCGTCTACGCGATCACCAAGCCATTCGGCGCGCCGGCGCAAGGCGGCTTCACGATCGGCTTGCGCATCATCCAGTCCGTGTTCCTGCCGGTCGTGGCGCTCGGCTTCGCCGTCGCGCCGGTGGCGGGACAGAACTTTGCGGCGCACAAGGGCGATCGCGTGCGCGCGGCATTCAGGGCGGCCGCGGGGATGGCGGCGGTCTTCATGCTGATCATCGGCGTGGCGATGTATGTCGGCGCAGCGGCCGTGATGCGGATCTTCACCGAGGATCCGGAGGCCATCGAGGTGGGCGTCGAGTACTTGCGGATCGTCGTGGTGACGTTCGTTCCATCAGGCATCACGTTCGTGTCGTCGAGCATGTTCCAGGCGCTCGGCAACACCATCCCGCCGCTGGCGACGTCGACGCTGCGCATCCTGATCGCAGCAGTCCCCGCGATCTTCCTGGCCCGCGTGGCCGGCTTCCACCTGACGTGGATCTGGTATCTGGGCGCCATCGCCGTGGTGCTGCAGATGACGCTGAACCTGATCCTGTTACAGCGTGAGTTCAAGTTGAAGCTGGCCTAGCCGCGCGGAGCGCGGCACAACAACACTGTTCCAGCGAGGCGCGGCCGGGCCTTCACAGTTCGCGTTCAGTGGCGAAGCCTCGCTAGTATAATCACCGGCGAGTGAAGCTCGCCGTCCCGAAAGAATGCCGCCCCGGTGAACGCCGGGTTGCGGTCACCCCTGAGAACGTCGCTCGGTTGATCAAGTTGGGCTTCGCCGTGGCCGTCGAGCATGACGCCGGCGCTGCCGCCTCTTTCGGCGACGATGATTACGTCGCGGCGGGCGCGGAGATCGTCGCCGACACGCGCGCCATCTGGCAAACGGGCGACATCCTCCTGAAAGTGCAGCCGCCGGCGATGCACCCGGCGCTCAACGTGCACGAGGCCGAGCTCATTCGCGAGGGCGGCACGCTGATTTCGTTCCTCTACCCCGGCAAGAACAAGGACATCGTCGATCGGCTGGCGGCCCGCAAGGCGACGGCGATCGCAGTCGATCAGATTCCACGCATCACGCGCGCGCAAAAGATGGACGCGCTGTCGTCGATGGCCAACATCGCCGGCTACCGCGCGGTGGTGGAAGCGGCGAGCTTCTACGGCCGCTTCTTCACGGGACAAATGACGGCGGCCGGACGGGTGCCGCCGGCCAGGATCCTCGTGATTGGCGCGGGCGTGGCGGGTCTCTCGGCCATTGGCGCGGCGCGCGGCATGGGCGCGATCGTGCGCGCGTTCGACACGCGGCCCACCGTCAAAGAGCAAGTCAAGAGCATGGGCGCCGAGTTCATCGAGCTCAACGTCACCGAGGACGGCGAAGGCGCGGGCGGCTACGCGAAGGAAATGAGCCCGGCGTTCATCAAGGCCGAGATGGAGATGTTCGCCGCGCAGGCGAGGGACGTCGACATCATCATCACGACGGCGCTCATCCCGAATCGCCCCGCCCCGATCCTGATCACCGAGGAGATGGTCAAGTCGATGAAGAACGGCTCGGTGATCGTCGATCTTGCCGCGGAGAACGGCGGCAACTGCGCGCTGACCGAGCCGGGACAGGTCGTCGAGCGCCACGGCGTTCACATCCTCGGCTACACCGATCTGCCAAGCAGGCTCGCACCGACGGCGAGCCTGCTGTTCGGCAACAACCTGACGCACCTGCTGGCCGATCTCGGCGGCGCGAGCCACTTTCATCTGGATCTGGCCGACGAAGTCGTGCGCGGCGCGCTGGTGCTGCGCGACGGCGAGCTGCTCTGGCCGCCGCCGGCGAGACCGCCGGTGGCGTTGCCGCCGGACCCGAAAGTCGCAGCCAAGTCGGCCGCCGTACCCCACGCAGCCAAGGCGGAGAAGAAGGGCGGCGCCGCCGGACCGATCCTGGCTATCGCCGGCGCCGTTGCTCTCGTCGGCCTCGGCAGCGTCGCACCACCCGCGTTCCTGTCGCACCTGACGGTGTTCGCGCTTGCCTGCATCGTCGGCTGGCAGGTGGTGTGGAACGTCACGCCGGCGCTGCACACGCCGCTGATGAGCGTGACCAACGCGATCAGCGGCATCATCGTGATTGGCGGCATGCTGCAGGTGAGCGGACCGCCGTCTTCGACCATCACCATCCTCGGCGCCGCCGCGATCCTGCTGGCGACGATCAACATCGCCGGCGGCTTCCTCGTCACGCAGCGCATGCTGCGCATGTTCCGCCGCTGACCATGTCAGAGACCCTCGTTACCGTGGCGTATCTCGGCGCCGGGCTGCTCTTCATCTTCAGCCTGGCGGGACTGTCGGCGCAGGAATCGGCGCGGCGCGGCAACCTGTACGGCATGGCGGGCATGCTGATCGCCGTGCTCGTCACCGCCTTCGGTCCGCGCGTCGACAGCTACACGGTTCTCGGCGGCGCGCTCGTCGTCGGCGGCGCGATCGGCGCGACGCTGGCCTCGCGCGTCGAGATGACGTCGATGCCGCAGCTGGTGGCGATCCTCCACAGCTTCGTCGGCGCGGCCGCGGTGCTGGTCGGCATCGCGACGGCGCTCGATCACAGCGTGGCGCGCTACGGCGTCGAAGCACGCATTCACGAAGTCGAGATCTTCGTCGGGGTGTTCGTCGGCGCGGTGACCTTCACCGGGTCGGTCGTCGCCTACGGAAAGCTGCAGGGACTGATCGGCAGCAAGCCGCTGCTGCTGCCCGGACGTCACGCGCTCAACCTGATCGCGTTCGTGGGCTGCGTGTATCTCGGCTACCTGTTCGTGAACCACGGCGAATACTTCGCTCCCGACGTGGCCGCTGTACGTCTGCACCGCCATCGCGTGCCTGCTTGGTATTCACCTCGTGATGGCAATCGGCGGCGCCGACATGCCGGTCGTGGTCTCGATGCTCAACAGCTACTCGGGCTGGGCCGCCGCGGCAGCAGGCTTCATGCTCGAAAACGATCTGCTGATCATCACCGGCGCGCTGGTCGGATCGAGCGGCGCGATCCTCAGTTACATCATGTGTAACGCGATGAACCGATCGTTCCTCAGCGTGATCCTGGGCGGCTTCGGCGCCGAGGAAGGCGCGGCGCCCGGCGCCTCGGCTCAGCCTGCCGGCGAAGTGAAGCCGGTGACGGCGGAAGAAACGGCGGACCTGCTCCGCGATGCGAAACGCGTGATCATCGTGCCCGGCTACGGCATGGCGGTGGCGCAGGCGCAATACCCGCTCTACGAAGTGACGAAGATGCTTCGCGACAAGGGCGCCACTGTCCGGTTCGCGATCCATCCGGTGGCCGGCCGCCTGCCCGGTCACATGAACGTGCTGCTCGCCGAAGCCAAGGTGCCGTACGACATCGTGCTCGAAATGGAAGAGATCAACGAGGACTTCGACGACACCGACGTCGTGCTGGTGATCGGCGCCAACGACATCGTCAATCCCGGCGCGCTCGACGACCCGTCATCGCCGATTTACGGCATGCCGATCCTCGAGGTGTGGAAGGCGAAGACCTGCGTCGTCATGAAGCGCGGCATGGCCAGCGGCTACGCCGGTGTCGACAATCCGCTGTTCTACAAGGAGAACACCCGGATGCTCTTCGGCGACGCGAAGAAGATGATCGATGCTGTACTGACGGCACTAAAAACCTAGTCAGTTCCACGGTTCCACAGTTCCAGAGTTCCACGGTTTAGTTCCCGGTTCCCCGTTCCGGTTCCCGGTTTACTTTGTATTTCAAAGTAATTTGTGTATGCTGCCTGAATGCACTACCTGCTCCGGCGTACCAGGCGGGTGAAGTTGATCCTGCCCGCGCTCACCGAAGCCACCAGCCCCTACTGGCGACCCATCAAGTACTCGTTGTTTCCGCCGCTCGGCCTCGCGACGCTGGCGGCGTATCTCGATCCCAATCGCTCGACATCACTCTGCAGGACGAACACGTCGAGCCGCTCGAACCTCGACGATGAGCCGGACCTGGTGGTCATCCAGGTCTACATCACGAACGCCTATCGCGCCTATCGGATTGCCGATCACTACCGTCGCAAGGGCGCGCACGTCGCACTCGGCGGGTTGCACGTCACCTCCCTGCCCGACGAAGCGGCGCCACACGCCGACACGATCTTCCTCGGGCCCGGCGAGGACACGTTCCCGCAGTTCCTGCGCGACCTCGCGGCCGGCACGCCCAAGCGCCGCTATCAATCGAGCCTGCGGACGATCGAGGACATCCCGCCGATCCGGCGCGACCTGATCCAGCGCTCGCGCTATCTCGTGCCGAACTCGATCGTCGTGTCGCGCGGCTGCCCGCACCACTGCACGTTCTGCTACAAGGACGCGTTCTTCGAAGGCGGGCGATCGTTCTACACGCAGCGCGTCGACGATGCGCTCGCCGAGATTGCGCGGCTGCCGGGACGGCACCTGTATTTCCTCGACGATCACCTGCTCGGCAACCGCCGGTTCTCTCGCGAGCTCTTCACCGGCATGCGCGGCATGAACCGCGTGTTCCAGGGCGCCGCAACCGTGGATTCGATCCTGCGCGACGACACGATCGAGCTCGCCGCGCGCGCCGGGCTGCGCAGCCTGTTCGTCGGCTTCGAGACGCTCTCGACGTCCGGGCTTCAGGGCGCCGGCAAGAAACAGAACCTTGGCAGAGACTATCGCGCCGTGATCCGCCGGCTCGACGACCTCGGCATCATGATCAACGGCAGCTTCGTGTTCGGGCTCGACGGTGAGGATCCGGATGTGTTCGCGCGCACGGTCGACTGGGCGGTCGCGAGCGGCATCACCACTGCCACGTTTCACATCGCCACGCCGTACCCGGGCACGCAGCTCTATGCGAAGATGGCGGCGCAGAAACGGCTCACGACGAGCAACTGGGATCGCTACGACACGCGCCACGTCGTCTATGAGCCGCTGGGCATTTCTCCGGAGGCGCTCAAAGCCGGTTACGACTGGGCGTATCGTGAGTTCTACCGATGGGGAAACATCTTCACGGCCGCCCGCGCCCATCAGTCGTCCAAACACTCACTGAAGCATCTCGCTTACAGTGCCGGCTGGAAGAAGTTCGAGCCGGCATGGGACTTCGTGATTCGCCTCAAGCAGCTGTCGCAGATGCGGCCGATGCTCGAGGCCGTGCTATCGCCGGTCGCGGGCCCTTCGACGAGGGCCGCGACCACGCGGACCTCGCTCAGGGCAGGCAAGACGCCTGGCCCTGAACACGGCGCGGACGCAGTGCGATCATCGGTCCCCGAATCGGCTTAGGACGCACATTCCAGCGGCGGCACCAATCGCCAACATCCCGACAGCTTCGCGTCGTGTCATCGTCATGGCGCGGCAAGGTAACATATTGCCCTTCGTGATGAGTGGCGTTTTCTCGGATCTCGGCCTTGCGCGCCGCCTCGAGCGGACGGAGGGACGCGGCAATGCCGCGTTCGTCGAAGCGCAGGCGCGGATCGATCCGCAGTCCGGCGCAATCTGGAAGACGTGCGGCGGCACCGCCGTGATGTTTGCGGGCGTGGGTTCACCGATCACGCAGACGTTCGGGCTCGGCGTTCACGAACCGCTCGTCGACAGAGATCTCGACGCCATCGAGCACTTCTTTCGCTCGCGGGGATCGGCCGTGTCTCACGAGGTGTGTCCGCTGGCGGGCGTCGATGTGTATGCTACGTTGGCGCGCCGCGCATACAGGCCGGTTGAACTGTCGACGGTGCTGTATCGGCAGATCGCGGGTGAGGCGGGTGACCCGGGTGAGGCGAGTGCTTTGAACGTGCGGCAGGTGACAGCTGACGAGAGCGTTCTCTACGGCAAGATCGCCTCGCAAGGCTGGAGTGAACATCCCGAGCTGATGCCCTACATCGAAGGATTTGCGCGATTGAGCCTCGCGTCCGCGACATGTTTTTTTGCCGAGCGCGACGGCCAACCGATCGCGACGGCGGCGCTGTTCATGCACGAAGGTACGGCGCTGCTGGCCGGGGCAAGCACAATCCCACCCGGGCGGCGGCAGGGTGCGCAGAACGCGCTGCTCGACGCCCGATTACTGACAGCGGCATCAAACGGCTGCGACCTGGCGATGATGGTGGCCGCGCCCGGCAGCGCCTCCCAGCGCAACGCCGAACGGCAGGGATTCCGAATCGCCTACACCCGAACCAAATGGATGCTCGACGCGTGAAGCCCAGATTCGTCTCAATCGTCGTCCTGCTACTGCTCGCATCGACGGCCGCCGCGCAATCGACGCGCGTCGATACGATCGCCGAACAGCAGGCGGAGAAAGCCAAGGAGCTCGGCACGGAAGGACCGTCCGACGCGGAAATGATCATCCGGCGCGTGCTGTTGTCGCCGCTGCTCACCGGCGGCGACGGCATCTACCCCTGGTTTGGCAGCGTTTACGGCGGCAGCGGCATGGGGCTCGGGGTCGGCTTCTTGAAGCGTCTCGAGAACGCGTCGTATTTCAACCTCCAGACGGGCATCTCGATCAACAGCTCAATGGTCGTGCGCGGCACGTTTGCCGCGCCGAAGCTCTGGCGCGACATGCTGCAGATGGATGCCAACGTCCAGTGGCTCGATGCGCACGACGTGTCGTTCTACGGCCTTGGGCAGGACTCGAGCAAGGACGCGCGCGACAGTTACGACTTCAATCCCCTCGAGCTGAGCACCAACGTGACGATGAGGCCGATGCGCCACGTCTTCCTGACGGGCAGCTACTCTTACACGCCGATCGACACGCATCGCGAGACGCCCGTCTTCGCGCCGGCGGACTCGCCAGGGCTCGACGAGAAGCTGACCTTTCACGTGACGAGGGCGACGCTCGCGTACGACTGGCGGCCGGCGCCGGGTTACAGCACCCGCGGTGGTTATTATCGTGCGTCGTTCGAGCGCAACTTCGAGAGCAGCGACCGGCCCTATTCGTTCTACCTGCAGGAGTACGAGGTGGTCCAGCAGCTGCCGCTCGTGCGCGAACAGTTCGTCCTGGCCGGGCACGCGCTCGTGACGCTCACCGACGCCGACGCCGGGCACGACGTCCCGGTCATGTTGGCGCCATATCTCGGCAGCGGGTCGACGTTGCGCGCATACGGCAACCGCCGTTTTACGGATCGCAACCGCATGCTGTTCACCGGCGAGTATCGCTGGAGGCCGTCGCGGTATCTGGACATGGCGATCTTCATGGACGCCGGACAAGTGGCCGCCGAGAGGCGTCAATTCGAGATCAAGCAATTCGATGTCGACTTCGGCGTCGGTGCGCGCTTCCACGGCCCGGCATTCAACGCCCTGCGATTTGAAATCTCTCATGGACGGGAGGGCTTCCGGTTGACGTTCGCCGGATCGCAACCATTCTGATCCACGGATTACACGGATTACACGGAATGCGCACCCACACTTCAATCCTGCTCGTTGCCGCGATCGCCCTCTCGTCGCTGACGCTTGGCGCGCAGACCCGCCGCTTCTTCCCCGACGATCCGATCTGGCTCGAGCCGCTGACCCAGGACGTGAAGAACGCCGTGCGCTACGAGCCTGACCTTGCGTATCAGACGATCGAGAACCTGTTCTGGCGTCCCGGCGACAAGGTGCTCGGCCAGCGCGCCAAGAACGTCAACACCGTGGACGAAGTGCCGGACGGTCCGTACTTCGTGAATCGCGCCGGACGAATGACGTTGACGCCGGCCATGGTCGCGCGCGCCGCGAACACGAGCAACGGTCCCGCACCGGGCAAGTGGACGATCGTCTCGGCCAAGAGCGACGGCATCACACCCGGCTTCACGATTCGCGATTCAGCAGACCAACTGTGGTTCATCAAGTTTGATCCGCCGGGTTGGCGCGGGATGGCGACGGGCAGCGAGATCGTGGCGGCCAAGCTGTTCTGGGCCGTGGGCTATCACACCGCCGAATATCACGTCGCGCAGCTGGTAACTTCGAATCTCGTCATCGGCAAGGACACCAGGATCACGCCGCCCGGCGAAATGGCGCGGCCGATGAACCAGAGCGACATCGTGTGGCTGCTGGGCCGGGCTGACCGCGATCCCGACGGCTCGTACCGCGTGATCCTCAGCAAAGCGGCGCCGGGCCGGCCGGTCGGCCGCATCAAATTTCACGGCACCCGCGCCGACGATCCCAACGACATCATCCCGCACGAACACCGTCGCGAGCTGCGCGGCTATTTTGTGTTCGCGGCGTGGCTCAATCACGTCGACGCGAAGGGCATCAACTCGCTGTCAACGCTCGTCACGGAGAACGGACGCCGTTTCATCCGTCATTACCTGCTCGATTTCGGGTCGGCGCTCGGCAGCGCCGCGATCGGCCCGCGGGAAGGCTGGGAGGGGTACGAGGCGCTGGTCGAGGAGCCGGGCGAGATCGGCAAGCGCGCCTTGTCGCTCGGCTTCGACATCCCGGTGTGGCGCACGCAGGATTATTTCGAGTCGTCGGCGATCGGCCGCCTGCCGCGCGATCATTCGAAGTGGCAGCCCGAACAGTGGTGGCCGCACATCACCAACGCGGCGTTTCGTCATATGCGGCCGGACGACACATTCTGGGCCGCGACCAAAATCGCCGCGATCGACGACGAGATGATTCGCGCGGCTGTCGCCGAGGGCCGGTTTGGTGACAAGGCCTCGCAAGAATTCCTCGCGAAAGCCATCTCCGATCGCCGGCTGCGAATCCTGCAGACGTTCCTGCCGAAGGTCAATCCCGTCGTCGATCCCGAGCTCGATCCGAACGGTCACCTGTCGTTTCGGAATGCCGCCGTCGACGCCGCGGTCGCCGATCGCGCGCCGGGATATCGCGCCCTCTGGTACACCTTTGACAACAACACCAACAAGGCGACGCTCATTGCGACGACCGAGGAAACGCAAAGCCCGCTGCTGATGCCCCTCATGCCCGCGTCTGACTACATCCAGGTCGATATCTCCGTCGTGGGCGGACCCGAGTCGTGGACAAAGCCCGTTTCCGCGTATTTTCGGAGGAATTCTGATGGTTGGACCCTGGTTGGGTTCGAGCGGCAGCCGTGAGATACTGGAACCCGCGTTTTCGCCGACCGTATTCATAAAGATATCGAGCTACCTGATGTTTCGAGTTCGCCTTCTCGCGACTGCCCTCTTCGCTTGCGCGATCGCCGGCCCGGCGTTTGCGCAGGAACCCGTTCCCACTGAACCGGCCGATACGGTTGCGACGGCAGCGCCGGACGGATCGACGACCGAACAGCGTCCGGCCCCACCGGTCAACGCCGCTCCGCAACTGCCCCGCGTCAGCCACGATCCTGAAGGCAATCCGCTGAAGCTGGTGGCGAGCGACTTCAAGAACTTCTTCAGCGGCGACACCGCCCGGACGCTGAGCTACACCGCAATTGTCGCCATCGCCTCGGCGCCCTGGGATCGTGAGGGCGTCAACAACGGCTTTAACATCCCGACCACGGTGTTCCAGTCGGGCAACGTGATTGGCACCTTCGCATTCCAGGTGGGCGCCGGCTTTGCAACCTACGGCGTCGGCAAGGCGTTCGGCAACAGCCAGGCCGCGTTCGTCGGCCGCGACATCGTCCGCGCCCAGGTGGTATCGCAAGTGCTGGTGCAGGCGATCAAGTACACCGTGCGCCGCGACCGTCCCGATCACAGCAACGACAAGTCGTTCCCGTCGGGCCACTCGGCCAGCGCCTTTGCCACGGCCACGGTCCTGCAGCGTTACTACGGCTGGAAGGTCGGCGCGCCGGCGTACGCGCTCAGCAGCTACGTCGCGCTGGCGCGGATGTCGTGGAACCGGCATCATGCCACGGACGTAGTCATGGGTGCCGGCTTCGGGATCGCTTCCGCACGCACGGTGACGATGTCAGTGGCGAAGACGAAGTTCAGCGTCGGCGTGCAACCGCAAGTCGGCGGCGCGTCGGTCAACTTCACGAAGATCTACAAGTAGACAGAGGGGGCCCCCATGGTCGGAATCGGCGGCGTACGAGTCGTACCGCTTCTAGCCCTCCTGGCCTTTCCGGCCCTCGCATACTCACAAGTTGCCGTTCCGGCGCCGTCGGCGGAGCTGTCGGTTGAACAGATCCGGACCTTCCTCAAGGAAGCGAAGGTCATCAGGACGGGCAACACCAGCAAGGGCGTCACGGCGCCCAAGCGGCTGACGCTGAGCGACGGCAACATCACGCACGACGCCGTCTTTCAGGCGATCGACGATCGCCAGATGGTCGCCAACCTCAGCGGCGGCGGGCGGCAGGCGCAGACCGAGCTCAACTTCGTCGATTCGTACAAATACAACATCGCCGCGTATGAGCTCTCGCGCCTGCTCGGCCTCGACCACATGATGCCGGTCTACATCGAACGCAGGTGGAACGGACAGATCGGATCGATCAGCTGGTTCGTGCCGACGCTCATGGACGAAAGCGATCGGCTCAAGAAGAAGATCGAGCCGCCGAACCCGACCGAGTGGAACCAGCAGATGTACCGCATGCGCGTCTTCTCATCGCTGGTACGCGACACCGATCGCAACCTGACCAATGTGCTGATCACGCACCAGTGGAAGGTGATGATGATCGACTTTTCGCGCGGGTTCCGGCTGCAACCGGAGCTGATGCACCAGAAAGATCTCTCGAAGATCGACCGTCAGCTACTCGCGAAGCTCGAGACGCTCACGAAGGAAGATGTGATCGGCGCGACACGCGATTTCCTGACCAGGCGTGAGCTCGACGCGATGATGGTGCGTCGCGACATGCTGGTCGCGCACTTCAAGAAGCTGGTCGCCGAGCAGGGTGAAGCCAAAGTCCTCTACTAGGCGGGACTGAAGTCCCGCCTCTACGGCCTTACGGTCGTGGGCGGGCGGCGATGACGTGTCGCCCGTTCATACGCGGCGGCAATCTCGAGCAGCCGCTTGTCGTCCCACATCCTTCCCAGAAACGAAATGCCGGCGGGATAGCGGCCTCCGATGAAACCTGCGGGGACCGTCACCTGCGGCAATCCCGTGGCGGCGCTCTCCTCGCACGTGCCAGGCTCGGATCCATAGCGCTCGAGACCGCCTTCATGCGTGTGCGGCCGCGCGTGATTCGCGGGATACAGCATTGCGTCGAGCTTGTGCTGGTCCATCACATTCACGAACAGCTGCCGGAAGGTCTCGCGGCCGGCGATGAATCGCTTCGTCGCCTCATCGAGGGCGGGACCCGCTGGCGCTGGCGCGAGCGCGCCCTCGAGCCGGCGCGCACTCACCGGGGCCAGTTTTCCCGACGCCAGCAGATCCTGAATCGTCAACACCTTGTCGCCGGGTCTTGATCCGCGCGAGAGATACGACGTCCACCCCTCGCGCAGCGACCCCGGCGCCGCGCCCCTCGCGGCGGCGTATTTCGCGTCGTAATCGGGAATCACGACATCGACGACAATCGCCCCGGCTGATTGCAGTTCCTTGATCACCTTCTCCATGTTGGCGGCGACCTCGCGCTCGCCGGTGAAACCGACAAAGCGCTGGCGGAACGCGCCGATGCGCCTGCCTTTCAGCGTTGCCGTGTCGAGGCCCGCGGCGAACGAGCCGGAGACGTGCCGCGACGCCTCGCTCGTGACCGCGTCTTCCGGATCCGATCCCGTGACGAGATCGAGCGCAAGGGCAACGTCGGCCACCGACTTCGCCATCGGACCGACCGCGTCGTTGTAGGTATTGAGCGGCATGACGCCGGCGCGGCTCAGAAGTCCGCGGGTCGCCCGAATCGTCGCGAGCGAAGCAAACCCGCTCGGATTCGAGAGCGAGTTGCAGGTGTCGGTGCCGAAGCCAAGCGCCGCCAGGCTCGCCGCCACCGCGGTGGCGCTGCCGCCGCTCGATCCCGAGGTGCTCAGCGACGGATCGTAGGCGTTGCCGACCGTGCCGCCGACGGTGCTGATGCCAAAGTCGCCGAACGGAAACTCGTCGAGGTTCGCCTTGCCCAGGATCACCGCACCGCCCCGTTTCATTCCGGCCGCAACGCGCGAATCGATGCGCGGACGATGATCGAGGAGCGCAAGCGAACCGCCCGTTGTCGGCAATTCAGTCGTATCGATGTTGTCCTTGAGGACAATCGGGACGCCGTGAAACGGACCGCGCGCGCGCCCGGCCGCCCGCTCGGCATCGCGCGCGCGTGCGTCGGCGATGACGCGAGGATTGATGGCGAGCACGGATCGGAAAGCCGGCCCATGGCGATCGTAGAGGGACAGTCGCGCGAGATACTGCCTCGTGATGTCCTCAGAGGTCACTGCGCCGCTGGTCATCGCAGCTTGAAGCTCCGAGACGCTCTTTTCGAAGACGGTAAACATGCTGCTTGTGGTCCGGCTGAAGCCGGACTCCACAGGGACATT
>CAWHWW010000003.1:0-34920 GCA_963833135.1 uncultured cyanobacterium
AGCCGAAGTGCTGGCGGCGCTCAATCACCCGCACATCGCTGCGATCTACGGCGTCGAAGAAACCAACGGCGTGAAGGGCCTCGTGATGGAACTCGTCGACGGCCCGACGCTCGCGGACCTGATCACGGCCTCCTCGATTCCATTTGCCGACGCGCTGCCGATCGCGAAACAGATCGCCTCGGCGCTCGAAGCGGCGCACGAACAGGGCATCGTCCATCGCGATCTGAAGCCCGCGAACATCAAGGTGAAGCCGGACGGGACGGTGAAGGTCCTCGATTTCGGACTCGCGAAGAACGTCGACGCGCGGCCCGCGGGATCGCCTGACCACTCGCCGACGATCACGACGCCTGCCATGACGATGATGGGCGTCGTGCTCGGCACGGCGGCATATATGTCCCCCGAACAGGCCCGTGGTCGTGCGGTCGACAAACGCACCGACATCTGGGCCTTCGGCGTCGTGCTCTACGAAATGCTGACGCGCAAGCGCGCGTTCGAAGGGGAGGATGTGTCGCTGACGCTGGCGGCGGTGATGAAGTCCGATCCGGATCTGACGGCATTGCCGCCGGATGTGCCGTCAGGCGTGCGCCTGTGCCTGGAACGCTGTCTGCAGAAGGATCCCAGGCAGCGCCTGCGCGACATTGGCGACGTGCGGCTGCTGCTCGACGGCGCGTTCGATCAGGCCGGCATCCCTCCTTCCGCTTCGCGCGTGGCGCCGAAGAGCCTGGTGCGCCGCCTGTTGCCGATCGCCGCTGCGATCACCATCGGCGCACTAATCGGGCTCGCCGGCTGGAACATCAGGCCCATCGATGGCGAGCAGCTGATTCGTTTCGAGCACACCGTTGCGGACGGCTTGTCGATTCAAGGTGGCAACCGGCAGCTCATCGCCATGTCGCCAGATGGCGGTTCGATCGTCTTCACCGCGAGCGATGGCTTCTATTTGCATTCGCTCAGCGAGCGCGGGGACCGGCGTATCCTGACGTCTCGAGTAGTCACGTCCCCCATCTTTTCTCCTGATGGCCGGTCGATCGCCTACGCTGAAGGCGCCCAGCTCAAACGGATGGACGTGAGCGGCGGCGCGCCGGTCGTAGTTGCACCGGCCTCTCTGCCGTACGGCATGACGTGGACGACCGACGACATGATCGTCTTCGCGACAACAGAAGGCATCGCGCGAGTGTCAGCGAACGGCGGCCAGCCAGAAGTCGTGGTGCGGGCGAACGCCGACGAACAGCTGGTGTCGCCCGTGCCGCTGCCCGGCGGCGATACGTTCCTCTTCACCGTCTACAAGGCCGGGGAATTCAGCGCCGGCGGCGGCGTCCTGGCCAATTCGAGCGTGGTCGCGCATTCGCTGCGGACGGGAGAGCGGCGCACGATCGTGTCAGGCGGCGCCAACCCGAAGTACGGCCGGAGCGGCCATCTGCTGTACACCTCGAACGACGGGCTCTTCGTGATCGACTTCGACGCCCGAACGCTGCAAACGAACGGCGCGCCTCAGCCTCTCGCGGAACACGTCCGCCTCGGGATCGGCTCGAACGGCATCGGCATCGCCCAGTACGACATCTCCAGCACGGGCACGCTCGCGTATCTCGAAGCCAGTGACAACGGCATTCCGGAGCCGCTGGTCTGGGTCAGCCGCGACGGTCAGGCAACGCCGATCGGCACCATTCAGGGCGGGGTCGGGATATTCAATTCGCCGCGACTGTCGTCGGATGACCAACGGGTCCTGCTCGTCGCCCAGGGCGATGCGCGGGTCTACGACCTGGCGACCGGACGCGAAACGCGTGTGACCTCTGATCGCTCGGTGGCCGCGTACGCGGCGTGGGTACCGGGCGATCGCGCGGTTGCTTACTCGTCCACGCGCAAGGGGCTTGGCGGCATCATGAACGTGTGGAAACACCCGCTCGACGGCAGTGGACCTCCGGAACAGATCACAAAGCTTGAAGGCCGAGGCCACCTCGATGCGTGGGCTCCGGATGGGACCAGCTTCGCTGTGCATCACCACCCGTCGAACGACGCAGCAAGGTTTCACATCTTCCTGACTCCCGTTCATGACGGTGCCGTCGGTGAGCCGCGTCAATTCAGTGGCGGCACTGCGAACGAGGAAGGCAGCTGGTTCTCTCCCGATGGCCGCTACATGGCGTATGCGACAAACGTCTCCTCGCAGGTCGAGATCGTGATCCGGCCGGTCGCGGGGCCCGCTGCGGTCACGCCGGTTTCGGTTGGAGGCGGACGCGAACCGATGTGGGGACGGAACGGCGAATTGTTCTACCGCCGATCGGCCGACGACACGATGATGGCCGTCCCTGTCACGACCGCACCGGCGCTGAAAGTCGGGATTCCGGTTGCGCTGTTTGCCGGGCCTGGCACTCCGGGTGGATCGAGTCGCGCGAATTACGCGGTGACGGCCGACGGCCAGCGCTTCATCATGAGCAACACGCGCGCACGCCCGCAGGGACGCGGCACGAACCGCCATCGATCTCGATCGTCTTGAACTGGATCGACGGCCTGCGTCCGTGAAAGGAACCTGCCACATTTTTTGGGGAAAATGTGGCAGGTTCCTTTTTTTGACGAACGATATAATCCCAGCATGATTTCCCGCAGAGACCTGCTCGCGCAGCTGGCGATGGCCGGCGCCGCGCTGAAATTCGCGCCCGCGGATCTGTTCGCGCAAACGCAGACGGCAGCGCAACGTTACGGCAAAGAGAAACTGATCGTCCGCTCGATGCGTCCGCCAGACTTCGAGACGCCGGTGGCGCTGCTCGACTCGTTCATCACGCCGAACGACCTCTTCTACGTGCGATCGCACATGCCGGTGCCGCAGGTCGATGCGTCCTCGTGGGCGCTGAAGATCGGCGGAGAA
This sequence comes from uncultured cyanobacterium, assembly GCA_963833135.1. Lineage (GTDB taxonomy): Bacteria > Acidobacteriota > Vicinamibacteria > Vicinamibacterales > UBA2999 > 12-FULL-67-14b. Next base: position 2,858 of record CAWHWW010000003.1, read on the forward strand.
GTCAATTCGCCGATCTCGCTGACGCTCGACGAGATCAAGAAGCTGCCGGCGGTGACGATCACCGCGACCCTCGAATGCGCCGGCAACGGCCGCGCGTTCTTCGAGCCGGCGCTGGCCGGCATCCAGTGGGAAAAGGGCGCGGTCGGCACCGCGCGATTCACCGGCGCCCGCATGTCAGACGTGCTCAAGAAGGCCGGCGTGAAGACGTCCGGCCTCAACGTCGAGATGCACGCCGCCGATCGCCCGCCCGGCACCATGCCGGCGTTCGTGCGCCAGGTGCCGATGGCGAAAGCGATGCATCCCGACACGATCATCGCGTGGGACATGAACGGCCAGCCAATGCCGCTGCCGCACGGCATGCCGCTGCGCGCAATCGTCCCGGGATGGGAGGGCGCCTATTCGGTGAAGTGGCTGAACGCGCTCAACGTGCTCGCGAAGGACTCCGACAGTTTCTGGGTCGCGACCGGCTATCGCTATCCGAACAGGCGCATCGCGCCCGGCGCCGCCGTGGATGCGAAGGACATGGAACCACTCACGGGCCTCGTCGTGAAGTCGCTGATCACGACGCCGGCACACGGCGCAGCGCTCGCCGCCGGCAAGATCGCCGTCGGCGGATTTGCGTGGGCCGGCGAGAACGACATCACGAAGGTCGACGTCTCGATCGACAACGGCGCGACGTGGCAGCCGGCCCGCCTCACCGGCGAGCAGGCGCGGTTCACGTGGCGCCGGTTCGAATTCGCCTTCAACGCGACGAAGCCGCAGTCGTACCTGATCCTCTCGCGCGCCACCGACAGCAAGGGCAACATGCAGCCGGCGGTATCGCAATGGAATCCGTCGGGCTACCTTTGGAATCAATACGATTCGGTCCGGGTCGAGGTCAAATGAAGGTGCCAAGAGTGCCTAAGGTGCCAGGGGTGCCAAAGGTTTGGTTCTATTGCGTTCCAGTGGTTCTGGTTCTCTGGAGTCAGCTGCCAGTGGTCAACAACTGCCGGCGGGGCCCGGTGCCGATGTGTTCAAGAGCCGGTGCGTGATCTGTCACGAGGCGGACATCATCACGTCGCAGAGGCTGTCGCTGACCGGCGTGGACCAACTCGATCAACAAGATGGTGCGGTGGGGATCGCAGATCACGCCGCAGGAACGCGACGTTCTGCTGCCGTATCTCGCGGCCCATTTCGCGCCGAAGCCGGCGGCCTCGCATCCAGCACAGCAGAATCAGGCGCCTGACCTCAGCGCAGCCGAAGCGACCTACAAGCGCGCGTGCCTGGTGTGTCACGACGCCGACATCATCGAGCAGCAGAAGTTGAGCAAGACCGGCTGGACGCGATCGGTCGAGAAGATGATGCGGTGGGGCGCGACGATCCCGGACGCCGACAAGGAACCTCTTGATCGAGTACCTCGCGTTGCGGTTCCCTCCCAGGTAACTTGATACACTCCCGCGCTCCCGCGCTGGCTCCTGCCGCTGCTGCTCGTCCTCTTCTTCGCCTCCGGCGCGTGCGCGCTGGTCTACCAGGTGATGTGGCTTCGGCTGCTGTCGCTGGTGTTCGGCGTCACCGTGTACGCCGCCAGCACCGTGCTCGCCGGATTCATGGCCGGCCTCGGCGTCGGCAGCCTCGTCGGCGGGCGGCTGCGCCTCCCGCATCACGCAGACCGCTCGTCGCCTTCGGCATCGCTGAAGCGCTGGTCGGCATCACCGCCTTCGCCACGCCGTTCCTGCTCGACGCGCTGACCACGGCTCTGGATCTCGGTGCAGCCGGCGCTGCCCGCAGTCGCTCGCGGTCGTGACGGTGATCCGGTTCGTCGTCGCGTTCCTGCGTGCTGATCGTGCCGACGTCGATGATGGGCGCGACGCTGCCGCTCGTGATCAAGTCCGCGGTGGCGCGCGAGGACCGCGTCGGCGGACGCATCGGCCTGCTCTACGCGATCAACACCACCGGCGCGATCGTCGGCGCGCTCATCGCCGGCTTCTACTTCATCTCGGAGATCGGCGTCGCGCGATCGTTCCAGATCGCCGCGGCGACCAACCTCGCTGATCGCCATCGTCGCGATCGTCGCCGGCTACGCGATGCCGCCCAGTCGATGGCCGGCAGACGGCGCCTGTCGCTCGAGCGAGCCGTCCGGCCGACGATGTCGAGCGACGGCGACCGAAGGGCAACAGCGCGCTCGTGCTGTGGACGTTCTTCGTGTCCGGCCTGATGTCGCTGGCGCTCGAGATCGTCTGGTTCCGCATGCTGGTGATCTTCCTGCGGCCCACCGCGTACGCGTTCACGATCATGCTGGCCTGCGTGCTGGCCGGCATCGCGATCGGCAGCGCGATCGCGGCGCCGCTGCTGCGGATGCGGCGGCACTGGCTGCCGATCCTCGCGGCGATCCAGTGCGTGCATCGGCTTCGCCGCGGTCCTGTCGTTCAACATGCTGGCGCGGGTCGCAACAGGCGATCGAGGCGGCCACGCCGTGGTTCGACTGGCTCGGCATCAACACCTATCTCGCGCCGCTCGTCGTCGTCGAGCCTGATCGCGATGCTGCCCACGACGATCCTGCTCGGGCCTGGCGTTCCCGATCGGCCTGACGCTGTGGGCCGGCGATCATCCCGAGCGAGGAAACCAGCCGCCGGGTCGGCATGTTCTATTCGCTGAACGTGCTTCGGCGCGATTCTCGGCTCGCTGCTCGCCGGCTTCGTCCTGCTGCCGCAGCTCGGCACGCGCAGGAGCCTGATCGCCGTCGCGGCCCTGGCGACGCCTCGAGCATCGTGCTCGCCGTCTCCGCGCGGAAGGCCAATCCGTCGGATGGCGATCGCGCTGGGCGTCGTCGCGCCGATCGCTCTTCGTGATCGGCGCGCGCGCCGCTGTCGATCCGTTCGACATCGCCTTCGAGCGCTTCCATCGCTCCGAATCGCTGGTCTGGCGCGAGGAAGGCGCGCAGACCACGGTGGCGGTGCACGATCGCAGCGGCAGCATCCGCCGATGCGCGTGATGTATCTCGACGGCAATCACCAGGCCAACGATTCGCCGGGCGGCGCATTCGTTCACCATCGCATCGGCGCGCTGCCGACGATGCTGCATCCGCAACCCGTCCATCGGCGCTCGTCGTCGGCCTCGGCGGCGGCGCCACGCCCGGCGCGGTGGCGCGCCACAATCTCCAAGTCGACGTCGTCGAGCTGTCGAAGGCCGTCGTCGAGGGCTCCGATCTACTTCAAGCACATCAACTTCAACCTGCTCGAGCGCCCGAACGTGACGCTGCACGTCGACGATGGGCGCAACTTCCTGCTGATGAGCCGCAAGAAGTACGACGTGATCACCGCCGACATCATCCTGCCGCAGGCACGCCGGCGCCGGATCGCTGTACTCGCGCGAGTACTACGAGCTGGTGCGGCAACGCGCTGGCCGATGACGGCCTGGTGATGCAGTGGAACGGCGGCGATTCGGCGACCGAATACAAGCTGCTGATGCGCACGTTCATGTCGGTGTTCCCGCACACCACACTGTGGGGCGACGGCAGCCTGATGCTGGGCAGCATGAAGCCGTTCACGCTCAGCCAGAGCGCCTACGAAGCGCGACGCGTCGACGTTCGAACAGTTTCAATGGGACCTGCCGACGCTGAAACGCATCTACGTGGCCGGGCCGGACGAGATTCGCGCCTTCGTCGGCGACGGGCCGATCCTCACCGACGACAAGCCGGTGATCGAGTACTTCCTGTCGCTGCCGAAGAAGGACGCGCCGGGCGGATACGAGGCAGCCGGGCTTGTTCGAAGCCATCTTGCGAACAGAGCACTGACGCCGTAATACAATTCTCTGGATATGCCCGTCGCCGTTCCCGAACTCGATAAGGCTCGCACCACGCTCGATGCCTGGGTGCGCGAGATGATGCAGTGGCACTTCAGTCCCGAAACCGGCTGTCCGTTCTGGCTGCAATGGGCCGAGAAGGCCGGCTGGGATCCCGCGCAAGGAGATCAAGCAGCTACGACGACCTCGACAAGTTCGGCCCTTCCAGGACGAATGGCTGCGCGGCGGACCGGTGCGGCGCTGGGTGCCGCGCGCCTACACGGACCAGCCGGTCTACACGTTCGAGACCGGCGGCAGCACCGGCGTGCCGAAGTCGCGCATCAACATCGACGACTTCCGCATCGACTACGAGCTGTTCAGCAAGACGCTGCCCGACGACAAGTTCCCGAAGGGCGCCGACTGGCTGATGGTCGGCCCGAGCGGCCCGCGCCGGCTGCGCCTCGCCATCGAGCATCTCGCGCAGCATCGCGGCGGCATCTGCTTCATGGTCGATCTCGATCCGCGCTGGGTCATCAAGCTGATCAAGATGGGCGAGATGGAGATGATGGAGCTCTACAAGCGCCACGTCATCGACCAGGCGCTGACGCTCCTGAAGGCGCACGACAACATCAAGTGCCTGTTCACCACGCCGAAGCTGCTCGAAGCGCTGTGCGAGCGCGATCTCGCTGAAGAAGGTCGGCATCACCGGCGTGTTCTGCGGCGGCACCGAGATGACGCCGCAGTTCCATCGCTTCGCCGTCGAAGAGCTGATGGAAGGCGCGTACTTCGCGCCGACCTACGGCAACACGCTGATGGGCCTTGGCCCGCACAAGCCGCCGACCAAGGAAGACAACTGGGCGATCATCTATTACCCGCCGGCGCCGCGCGCGATGATCGAAGTCGTCGATCCCGACAATCCGTCGAAGGTCGTCGACTACGGCAAGACCGGCCGCGTGCGCTTGACGACGCTGACCAAGGAATTCTTCATGCCGCGCTTCCTCGAGCGCGACGAGTGCGAGCGCGAAGCGCCGTGCGAGCAGTATCCGTGGGACGGCGTGCGCAACGTGCGGCCGTTCTCGCGCTTCCAGAAATCGTGGTCGAAGGAGTTTACTAGGCAGGATCAGGATCAGGCTCGGATCAGGGATCAGGAAAGACATGCTGCACCTACCAATCCTCCGCTGGGGCGTTCCGTACCGAAGCGTCAACCAGGTGGTCACGCCGCACTTCCGCACGCGCGAGCCGTTCGTGTCGATGAGCCAGGCCAACCTCGGCCTGATTCGCCGCGACCTGCTGCGGCAGGGCGAGGCGCGCGCGCTGCTGCAGAAGATTCCGGTCGCCGATCTCGTCACGATGGCCGGCACGGCCGCCGATCATTTCCTGAACGACACGCTGCCGCTCGATCCGGAGAGCGGCACGACGCAGACGCCGCAGCAGTACGTCGAGCAGGTGTCGGCGACGACCGGCATGCCGTTCAGCAACGTGCGCCGCAACATGCTGAAGGTGCACGGCGTGCTCGACAAGGTCGAGGAGGTGCTCGCCGGGCTGACGCGCGGCCTCGATCTGTCGGTGCTCGATCCGGCTACGGCACGGTGCACGGCCAGATGCTGAGCTTCTTCCCGCGCACCGACGCGCTCGGCGTCGTGCTGCCGAGCAACTCTCCCGGCGTGCATTCGCTGTGGGCGCCGACGACGGTGCTGAAGATGCCGCTCGTGCTCAAGCCCGGCAGCGCCGAGCCGTGGACGCCGCTGCGCATGATCCACGCGTGGATCAAGGCCGGTGCGCCGGCCGGCGCGTTCGCCTACTACCCGACCGATCACGCCGGCGGCAACGAGATCCTGCGATCGACCGGCCGCGGCATGGTGTTCGGCGACGTCGGATCGACGAAGCGCTGGAAGGCCGATGGCCGCGTCGAGGTGCACGGCCCGGGCTACAGCAAGGTCGTGATCGGACCCGACGTCGCGGACCAGTGGGAGCAATACATCGACGTGATCGCCGAATCGATGTCGAACAACGGCGGCCGCTCGTGCGTGAACGCGTCAGGCGTGTGGGTCACGAAGCACGCGGACGCGATCGCCGAGGCGCTGGCGAAGAAGCTGGCGACGATCGTGCCGCGAGCCGCCGACGATCCCGAGGCGGTGCTGGCGCCGTTCGCGGATCCAGACACCGCCAAGCGCATCTCCGCGATGATCGACGGCGACATGGCCGCGAAGCCGCAGAAGGCACGGCACAGAGGCCAGCAAGCGCAGACGTGGACACGGCGCGCGATGTGTCCGCGGCGGTGCGCGGCGCGATCGGGTCGCCACGGCGCATGGCGGCACCTACCTGCTGCCGACCGTCATCCGCTGCGACGCGAACCATCCGCTCGCCAATCGCGAGTTCCTGTTCCCGTTTGCCAGCGTCGTCGAGGTGCCGGCATCGGATCTGCCCGATTGCCTCGGACCGTCGCTGGTCGTCACCTGCATCTCGAACGACCCGGCGTTCCGCGCGCGCTTCGTCGCCTCGCCGCACGTCGATCGCCTGAACTTCGGGCCGCTGTCGACGACGCAGATCGGGTGGGATCAGCCGCACGAAGGCAATTTGTTCGAGCATCTCTACGCCCGCCGCGCGATTCAGCGGCTGGCGTAAAGCAGTCCGCCTAAAGGCGGACTCTACTTTCGATCGCGTAGAAGCCCGCAAGCTCCAGGATCACGACGACGTCTTTCGGGCTGTCGTTCTTGAGATACCAGCCGTGGATGCCATCCCAGGGCGCGGTGAACACGCCGCTCTCGGGAGAACCGCCGGTCTTCGAGTAGAACATCAGGTCGCCGACGCCATCGACCTGTTTGGTGTGGCCGTGGAACTCGACGACCATCAGCTTGGGATCGCTGAGCGCGCCATAGCTGATGTTGTAGACCAGCCCCTCGCCCTTCTTCATCGTCAGCTTGTATTCCAGTCCCTTGCCGGCCGGGACCGGCACCAGGACCTTGTCGGTCCGCCACTTCGCGGGCTGGATCGAAATCACGCCGTCGCGCAGCGGATACTCGCGCCACCCGTTGACGGCGGGCGGGACCTGTTGCGGAGCGGACGCCGCGGCCACCGAGACGGCAAGGAGGAGCGACAGGCTCGACAGCAGTGCGTGGGTGCGTGTCATGATGTTGTGCAGTATAGGCCCGTCCCTCGATGCGCATCCTGTCCCTCACCGCTGGCGCCGCCTCCATGTATTGCGGCAGCTGCCTGCGCGACAACGCGCTGGCGGCGGAGCTGATCCGCCAGGGCCACGACGTCACGCTGCTGCCGTTCTACACGCCGACGCTGACCGATGAGGAGAACGTCAGCCGCCAGGAGCAGGTGTTCTTCGGCGGCATCAGCGTCTACCTCGAACAGCACATGCCGTGGTTCCGCGCGCGGCCGGCTGCTCGATGCGATCGTCGACGCGCCGAACGTGATCAAGGCGTTCACGAGCGGATCGATCGCGGTCGATCCGAAAGCAGCTCGGCGCGATGACGGTGTCGACGCTGCGCGGCGTCGACGGCCATCAGCGCAAGGAGATCGACAAGCTGATCGAGTTCGTGACCGGCGGACGCGCCTCCCGACGTCGTCAACATTCCCTACACGCTGCTGATCAGCCTGGCGGCGCCGCTGAAGCGCGCGCTTGGAGGGCCGGTCGTGATCACGCTGCAGGGCGAGGACCTGTTCCTCGAGGCGCTGCCGGAGCCGTATCGAAGCGAGGCGCTCGAGCTCGTGCGCGCGCAGGTCGCCGACGTCGATCTGTTCATCGCCGTCAGCGAGTACTACGCGCGCTTCATGCGCGACTACCTGCGGATTCCGGAATCGAAGATGCGCGTCGCGCACGCTGGGCGTGAACACGAAGGACCTGTCGGTCACCACGCGGTTCCCGGTCCCGGTTCCCGGTTCCCGGCGGCGTCGGATCCATTCACGATCGGCTTCTTCGCGCGCATCGCGCCGGAGAAGGGCCTGCACAATCTCGCCGACGCGTATCGCATCCTGCGAACCGAGAAGGGACTGCCGCCGTCGCGACTGCTCGTCGCCGGGTTATCTTCCGCCCGAGCACAAGCCGTACCTCGAGCAGATTGCCGAGGGCTTGCGCGTCGGCCGGGCTCGGCGACGAGTTCGTCTATCGCGGCGACCGTCGATCGCGCGAAGAAGGTGCAGTTCTTCCACGACATCGACGTGTTGTCGGTGCCGAGCGGGTATCACGAGCCGAAAGGCCTGTATCTGCTCGAGGCGATGGCGTGCGGCGTGCCGGTGGTGCAGCCGAATCACGGCGCGTTCCCGGAGATCATCGCGCGCACCGGCGGCGGCGTGCTCGCGAAATCGGAATCCGGCGCCGATGTCGCCGACGCGATCTACGAGTTGTGGAAGGATCCGGCCCGCGCCGCGGCGCTCGGCCGCGCCGGCGCCGAAGGCGTCCGCCAGCACTACACCGTCCAGCACATGGCCGACAGGCGTGCTGAAAGGCGCTATCAGGATGCTCAACGCGAACCATCTCTCGAAGCGCTATCCGACGCCCGCGGGTGAGCTGACGGTCCTGCGCGACGTGACGCTGTCGCTGCAACGCCGGCGAATCGGCGTGCGTGATGGGGCCGTCGGGATCCGGCAAGAGCACGCTGCTCTACATTCTCGGCGGCCTCGAGCCGCCGACGAGCGGCACCGTGCAGCTCGACGGCAGCGATCCGTACACGCTGACGCCGAATGCGCTGGCGGCGTTTCGCAATCGCGACGTCGGCTTCGTGCTGCAGGATCACTGCCTGCTGCCGCAGTGCACCGTGCTCGAGAACGTGCTGGTGCCGACGCTGGTCGGCGAGGCCGATGCGGCCGCCCCGAATCGCGCCAGGGCGCTGCTCGAGCAGGTCGGCCTCACCGAGCGCCTGCATCATCGGCCGGCGGAATTGTCCGGCGGCGAGAAGCAGCGCGCCGCGATCGCGCGCGCGCTCATCCGGCAGCCGCGGCTGATCCTGTGCGACGAGCCGACCGGCAATCTCGATGCGGAAACCGCGGCGACCGTCGCCGATCTGCTGATCCCGCTCCATGCGAAGCAGCAGGCGATCATGATCCTCGTCACGCACAGCGAGACGCTCGGCTCGCGATTTCGCGGCGCTGGACGATGAATCGCGGCGTGCTGACGGCTAGAGAACGCCATGCTCACCCGCGCCAGCCTTCGCTACTACGCCGCCACCAACGCGCTGGTGGTGCTCGGCGTCGCCGTGGCCGTGGCGGTGCTGGCCGGCGCGCTGCTCGTCGGCGCATCGGTGCGCGAGAGCCTGCGGCAGATCGCGCTCGGCCGGCTCGGCGCCACCGACGTCGTCGTCACGTCGCCGACATTTTTCCGAACCGCGCTCGCCGATGACATTGCCAGGAACGGCGGAGCGGCGAGCCGGGAACCGCGTGACGCCCGTCATCGTTGCCGCCGGCGCCGTCGCGCACGATCGAATCGAAGACGAGTCGCGGGTCAGGTGATGGTCTACGGCATCGACGATCGGTTCGGCAGCTTCCACGGCATCGCAGCTTCCCACGCCGACCGGCCGCGAGGCGTTCATCAGCGAGGCGCTGGCGACCGAGCTCGGCGCGAAGGCCGGCGACTCGATCACGCTCCGCGTCGCCAAGCCCACCGACATTCCGCTGTCGTCGCTGCAAGGCCGCCGCGAAGCGACCGGCGAACGGATTCGCCTGACCATCGCGCGCGTCCTCGATCGCGCGTCGCTCGGCGAGTTCTCGCTCGCGCCGTCGCAGGGGCCGGTGCTCGCGCTCTATGTGCCGATGGATCGCCTGCAGCGCGACCTCGACCTCGGCGATCGCGTCAACACGCTGCTGTTGAAGTCGGGAGCCTGACGCCGGCGATGTGATTCACGAAGCGATCGGCCCCGCCGCCGACCTTGACGACTACGGGTTGCGCCTGCGACGGTCGGCAACGGCGACACGATCGTCGAAAGCCGCGCCGGCTCTGATCCGACGCGCTCGCCGAGGGCGTGCAGGCGGTCGCATCCGACGCCGGGCTCAGGGCCGAACCGGTGCTGACCTACGTCGCCAACACGATCCGGATCGGCGATCGCGAGATCCCCTACTCGGTGGTGTCGGCGAAAGGACCTGGGCAGCGGCGAGATCCGGCTGAACGCAGTGGGCAGCCGAGGATCTCAAGGCGAAGATCGGCGATCGCGTCACGCTCGATTACTTCCTCTGGTCGGACGAGGACGGCCTCGACCACGTCGAGCGCGACGTTCACGCTGGCCGGCATCCTGCCGATGAACGGTGACGGCGCCGATCAGACGTTGACGCCCGAGTATCCGGGCATCAGCGACGCCGCCGGACATGACGTCGTGGGATCCGCCGTTTCCCGGTGGATCTCCAGCGCGTCACGAAGCGGGACGAGGACTACTGGGATCAGTATCGCGCCGCACCGAAGGCGATCATTTCGCTCGCCGACGGCCAGCGCCTGTGGGGATCGCGCTACGGGAAGGTGTCGTCGCTGCGGCTGTCAGGGCGAACAGACGATTCGGCGCTCAGGCATCGATCCGGCTGCCGCCGGCTTCACCGCGCGCCACGTTCGGGCCGACGCCATGAGCGCCGCACAGGGCACGACCGATTTCGGTGAGTACTTCCTCTACTTCAGTTTCTTCCTCGTCGTCTCGGCGCTGCTGCTGGCGTATCTCTTCTTCGCGGTCGGCCTCGAGCAGCGCACCACTGAGGTCGGCATGCTCGCGTCGATGGGCTTCACGCCGTCGAAGATCCGCGGCGTCTTCATTCGCGAAGGCGCGATCCTCGCCGCAATCGGCGCGGCAATCGGCGCCGCGGCGGCGGTCGGATACAGCGCGCTGATCCTCTACGGCCTGCGCACGTGGTGGGTCGGCGCGGTCGGCACGACCGATCTCACCCTGCACGTCGCGCCCGCGTTACTGGCGCTCGGCGTTGCCGGCGCGTTAATAGTTGGCGTGGCGGCACTCTGGCTCGGCGTTCGCTCGATGAGCCGCCGATCGGCCCGCTCGCTGCTCAAGGGCGACGCCGGAGCGCGTTCGACACCATCGACGCTCGCCACCAAGGCAGCGGCGGTCCTGCTGCTCGCTACCGGCGCGGCGCTGCTCGTCGCGGCGATGACCGGCGCGATCGATCCGACGGCGGGATTCTTCGGCGCCGGAGGCGCATGGCTGGTCGGCGGACTGTGCGCGGCGTCGATCCATTTGAGGCGGCGGCGCCAGTCGACGACGTTGGGCCGCGGACTCCCGGGACTGTTCACCCTCGGCATTCGTCACACGTCGGTCCGGCCCGCGCGCTCGGTGCTGAGCCTCGCCCTCGATCGCCTTTGCGAGCTTCGTGCTGGTCAGCGTCGGCGCATTCAAGAAGGATGTGTCCGCCTCCGGCAACGATCCGCGTTCGGGCACCGGCGGGTTCACGCTGATGGCGGAATCGGTCGCGCCGCTGATGCACGATCCGAACACGCCCGACGGACGCGACGGCCTCGGGCTCGAGCGTGCTGATCCGATCGTGTCGAAGACGCCGATCACGCGGTTTCGTCTGCGTCCGGGTGACGAAACCAGCTGCCTGACACTGTATCGCCCGACGAACCCGCGCATCATCGCGCCGGAGCCGCGCTTCTTCCTGCAGCCGCGCTTCTCGTTTGCGTCGTCGATGGCGAACACCCCCGAAGAGCTCGCCAATCCGTGGCTGCTGTTGAATCGAACGTTCGAGGATGGCGCGATCGCGGCGATCGCCGATCAGACGACGTTGATGTACGTGCTGCACCTGGGCGTCGGCGACGACTTCACCTTCACACCCGAAGGTCACGGCCCGGTCCGGCTCCGCATCGTTGGCGCGCTCGCCGACAGCTTTCTGCAGTCGGAGTTGATCATCGGCGAGCCTGCCTTCGTGCGGCTGTTTCCGAGACACGAGGGGTATCGCGTCTGGATGATCGAAGCCGCGCCGGGCCAGGAAGCGGCGGTGACGACACACTTCGAGGATCGACTTTCCGACTACGGCACTCGACGTGAGTGATACCCATCAACGATGGGCGGCGTATCACCAGGTGGAGAATACCTACCTGGCGACGTTCCAGGCGCTCGGATCGCTTGGACTGCTGCTCGGTACGGTCGGGCTTGGCGCGGTGCTGGCCCGTAACGTGCTGGAGCGACGCAGGGAGATCGGCTTGCTGCGCGCGGTCGGCTATTCGCCGGCGGATGTGCGCGGCATGGTGTTGTCGGAAGGAATGGCGCTCGTGGCGGGCGGACTGCTGCTCGGCGCGGGATGCGCGGTCGTCGCGATCCTGCCGGCGCTTGCCGATCGGGCGCAGTCGCTGCCGCTCGTAAGTCTCGGAGCGCTGCTGATCGCCGTGTTTGCTACCGGAGCGATCGCGTCGCTGTTTGCGATTCGACTAACCTCAAGAACGAGTGTGCTTGAAGCGATCAAGTCAGAATAAGAAGGTGCCTAACGGTGCCTGGGGTGCCTAAAGTGCCAACGGTCAAACGTATCTTCACTATTGGAATTCTCCTCGTCAGTGCCCAATCGGCCCTGTGGGCTGATTGGCCGCAGTGGCGCGGTCCGGCGCGCGACGGCGTGGCGTCCACGTTCACCGCGCCGGCGACGTGGCCGGCCGAGCTCACGAAGAAATGGCAGGCGACCGTCGGCCTGGGTCATGCCTCACCCGTGATCTCCGGCAGTCGCCTTGTCGTGCACACACGGCAAGGCAATCGCGAAGTCGTCACGGCGTTCGATCTCTCGTCGGGCAAGCAGCTGTGGCAGGACGGTGTCGATGCGCCGTACACCATGAATTCGGCGGCGACCGGTCACGGTCCAGGACCGAAGTCGACGCCCGCTCATCGCCGATGGCCGCGTCTTCACGCTCGGCATCAGCGGCATCTTCTCGGCGCACGATCTCGCCACCGGCAAGTTGCTGTGGCGCAAGAACGCGCCGCCCGCGCCGCCGGAGTTCGGCACGGCGAGCTCGCCGATGGCGGATGGATCGAACGTGATCGCGTTCCTCGGCGGCAGCGGCGCCGGCGCGCTCACTGCGATGGACGCCGCCACCGGCGCCGTCAAGTGGCGATGGACCGGCGATGGTCCCGCCTACGCCTCCCCGGTCGTCGCGACGTTCGGGGGCCAGCGGCAGATCATCACGCAATCGCAGAACAAACTCGTGGCGGTTGCGGCCGCGGACGGAAAGCAACTGTGGGAAGTGCCGCTGAAGACGCCGCACGAACAGAACTCGGTCACGCCGCTCGTCCTCGACGACGTCGTCATTACTGCCGGCCTCGACAATCCGACGATCGCGTACTGGATCCACGCCGATCTCGGAAAAGGCTGGCAGGCCACGCCGCGGTGGCGTAACGAGGACGTGTCCATGTACATGAGCTCGCCTGCGATAAGCGGATCGGCGATCTACGGTTTGTCGAACAAGAACCGCGGCCAGTTCTTCGCGATCGATGCCGCGTCCGGCAAGACCTTGTGGCTCGGCAAGGGCCGCGAAGCCGAGAACGCCTCGATCGTGCGCGCGGGAGACGTTCCTGCTGCTCGTCGACGACGAACAGCGAGCTCATCGTCGCGAAGCCGAGCGCTACCGCGTTCGAAGAAGTGAAACGCTACACGATCGCCGAATCGGCAATGTGGGCGCATCCCGCATTCGCGGGACGGAACATCGTCGTCAAGGACGTCGACAAGCTGATCGTGTGGAGCTTCTGAGGGCTAGGGCCTGAGCGTCGCTAAGGGCCTTAGGGTTGTTCTTAAGCGTTTCCGCGTCGCCGATCGCCCACAGGAAAGACGACGTGCGCATGAAGAGCTGGCCTTCTGAAATCGCGACCGTGCTCAGGCAGTACGGTGCGCAGTCGTTCAGCAATCGGTTCGACGACAGGATCTCGAACTTCGGGCCGGCGCGGAACACCGTCGTCAATCCCTCTTCCTCGGTCGTCACGTAGATCTTCCCGTCAGCCAGGATCGGCGAGGCGCTGTAGGTGCCGGACGGCAGGCGCACCGGACCATAGACGATCGCCCCGGTGCTGACATCGAGCGCGTGCACGATGCCGTTGTCACGCACGACATACAGCAGCTTGCCGTCGCTGACCGGCGTCGGCACGTCAGGCCCCTGCGCGAACGTCCAGACGACGTGCGTCTTCGCCACGTCGCCGCTGCCGCCCGGCTTCATGGCCACCATCGGGTTGACGCGCGTCGGCGCGATGATCAGGTTGTTGACGATGGTCGGCGATGCGACGATGCGATAGGCGCCGTTGCTTTGCGGGTTGAGGACGTCGGCGCGCCAGTATTCCTTGCCGGTGGCAGGGTCGTGGCCGGAGACCACGTCGCCGCCGGTGATGATCAATTCAGCGCGGCCGTTCGCTTCGATCCACGCCGGCGTGATGTAGGCATCCGGCGATTCGTTCACGGCGGGATTCGGGCGCTCGACGCGCCAGATCGTCTTGCCGCTCATCTTGTCGATCTTCAGGACGTAGGACGGATCGTCCGTCTTCATGCCGTGGAGGACCGGCACGTACAGCGCATCACCCTTCAACAGCGGCGTGTTGGCGTAACCCCAGTTCAGGCCGAACCTGCCGTAGTCCGCCTGGATGTCGCGCGTCCAGATTTCCTTGCCGCCGAAGTCGAACGCCTTGAGGACGCCGACGCCGGTCATCACCCACACGTACTTGCCGTCGGTCAGCGGCGACGGCGTCGACATGTTCTGCTTGCGCTGCATGTTGTTGCCGGTGGCGAGCGGCCGCTTCCAGGTCACCGACTGCTTGTTACGATCGATCGCCCACAACTCGAGGTCGCCGGTGTTCGTTCCGGTCGCGACGTTGAGGAAGATCGTCTCGCCCCAGATGATCGGCGTCGAGCCGCTGTACGCCGGCAAGGGCAACTTCCACGAAATACCCTTGGTCTCGATCTTGTCGCAGACGGTGGGCACCAGGGGCCGGCCCTCGAAGTTGCTGCCGGCCGGGCGCTGCCGCCGCGCTGCGCTACTAGCTGGCCGCGCCTCCGGCGCGATCGCTGCGCTACTACTCGGCCGCGCCATCCGGCGCGGATAATGTGTCGGCGGTGTCAGAGGGCCCCCCGCTCGCTACCGCTTCATCCGCCATGTCGGCGGATGGAGTCGCACACACCGCGCTCCATTCCACAGGCAGGTTCTTCTCGGCGCTCACGCCGTCGTGCGACGGTCCGCGCCAGTGGGGCCAGTGTTGAGCCAGGCCGGTCGTCATGCCCGGCAGGGCCAGCATGATCGTCAGTCCAAGGAGTATCCGCATGTTGTTCACTCTACGACTGCCACATGACGGTCGTTTAATCAGTAATCTGTGGATCGTTTCAACTCTGTGGCCTGAAGTACAACACCATTCCGGCCCCGGCGGCAGTCAACAAAAATCCGAGGTATAGCAGCGGACTAACCGGGGATTTCGGTGGATGGATGACCATCGTCGTCAGCACGTTCACGAGCGGCGCGAAGCCGAACACGATCGGCATCACGTAGGTCGGCGAGCCGCCGTTCCTGAACGCGAAGATGATGAAGACGGCGCCGATCGCGCCAAGCGCGCCGGCAAAGGTCGCGGTCGTCGTCCCGGTGGCATTGAAGTTGCGCATCTCGCCCTGTGACGACAGCACGCCCGCCGGCACGAGCACGCCAATCAGGAAATAGGCCACGCCGACGCAGAGCAGCGCGCGCATGGGGTTGCCGAGCGCCAGTTGCCCGCGATGCAAGCGACGCCCCGTACATCCCCCATGAGAGTGCTGCGCCAAAAGCCAGTGCGATCCACGACATGAATTACTCCTTTTCTGAGAGTCTTAGTGTAGTCCGGGAAAACGGCCGTGCACTGACCGTCTCACCATGTGCACGGACATGACGCACGAACACATCACGACCCTGAGCGTTGGGGACATCGTCGCCGGGTATCGCATCGACGGCGTGCTCGGATCCGGCGGCGTGGGCCGGGTCTACCTGGCGCGGGATACCGCGCGTGCAACGCACGGTGGCGATCAAGCTGGTCGACCCGCGGCGGCAACGTCCTCAGGAACTGATGCGCGAAGCGCGGCTCGCCGCGTCACTCGATCACCCGTCGATCTGCGCCATTCACGGAGTGGACTACCTCGGTGAGGAGCCATTCCTGGTGATGGAGCACGTCAAGGGCATGCCCCTGTCGAAGGTGATCCGCAGCCGCCGCTCGGTGTCGGTGACGACGGCCCTCGACTTCGCGCGCCAGATCGTCGCGGCCGTCGGCCACGCACACGACCGCGGCGTGATCCACGGCGATCTCAAGAGCTCGAACGTGATGATCGGGCCGGACGGCCACGTCACGATTCTCGACTTCGGGCTCGCGGTGCGCCGCGACGCCGGAGGCGCGGCGAGCGAGAATTGAGACTCGACCCGGCTGTCCCAGACGAGCGGCGGCGCCGCGGGCACGGTGCCCTACATGGCGCCGGAAATCATTCGCGGCCAGCCACCGTCCGTGCAATCCGACATCTGGGCGCTCGGCGTCCTGCTGTTCGAGATGCTCGTCGGCCGCAGGCCGTTTACCGGCGGCACGCCCTACGAGATGGCGTCAAACATCCTCGTCAACCAGCGCGGCCGTATGGAATCGCTCGTTCAAGGCCCGATCCGCAAGGTTGTCGACCGTTGCCTGTCCATCGACCCGGCGGACAGGTATCCGTCGGTTCATGAACTGGCGGCCGCCCTGCGGCTGTTGCGGCGCCGGCGACGCCAGGCGAGGGTGGAAAACCATGATGGCGTGTCCGTCTAACCATCTGCCAGCGGTGATTGTGAGCGCCCTACCGATGATGGATAATCCGC
Organism: uncultured cyanobacterium; assembly: GCA_963833135.1. GTDB lineage: Bacteria > Acidobacteriota > Vicinamibacteria > Vicinamibacterales > UBA2999 > 12-FULL-67-14b. The sequence goes on from CAWHWW010000003.1 coordinate 19,368, forward strand.
GCACCGAGCGGCCCCGCGCACCCTTGATGCCGCCCATCCGGGGATCGTCGGGGCAAACTCATGGTGCCCTCCACAAGACGTCCGCTCCCTCGCAGGCTCGTGGTGTTGTGAGCGACGAAGCCAGTTTCGTCGCGGCCCTGCCCGTCATCGACGACGTGACGGGACAGGTGTGCCGCCGCCATCGCCTCAGCCCCACCGAGTCCGACGAATTCCGATCGGACGTCCGGCTGCATTTCATCGAGCGCAATTACGAAGTGCTGCGCAAGTTCGAAGGACGCTGCGCGCTGGCGACCTACGTGAACGTTGTCGTGCAGCGCGTGTTCCTCGACTGGCGCAATCGCATGTGGGGACGCTGGCGGCCATCGACCGACGCGCGCCGCCTGGGCCCGACCGCGATCCTGATCGAGCGTCTCGTCACGCGCGATGGCTGGACGCTCGACCAGGCGCTCGAAACGATCAAGGTCAATCAGCAGATCGAGCTCGACGACGTGCTGACTGCGTTTTGCAACACGTTGTCGGCGCGCGCTACCGGTGCGCCGCATGGTTTCCGAGGATGATGCTGCGGAAGTCGCGAGCCCCGGCCCGGCGGCCGACGACAACCTCGTCATGGCCGAGCGGGATTTCCTGGCCAAGCGCGTGCAGACGGCGCTCGATCGGGCGCGGCAGGCATTGCCGCCGATGGATCGGCTCATCCTGAAGATGCGGTTCGACGATCGCGCCGCGGTGTCCGACATCGCGCGGGCGCTGCATATCGAACAGCGGCCGCTCTACCGTACGCTCGAACGCTTGCTGAAGACGATCGGCGAGGCCATGCAGGCCGACGGCATTTCGCGCGCCGACATCGACGCGTATTTCAACGCGCCGCCGATCGAGTGGGAGAAGGCGCCGGACAGCGGTCCTCTGCCGCCGGCAAGCACAGCCGGCCGTGACGACCGAAAGGGGGCCTCGTGGCTACGGACCCGATGACCACCAGTGGAACGTGCCCGTCCCTCGAGACGATCGGCGCGTTCGTCGACGGCCGTTTCAAGGACCGCGAGCGCGAGGTCATCGCGGAACATCTCGCGTCGTGCGAGACGTGTTACTTCGTCTTCTCGGAAGCGGCGCGCACACGCGTCACCGCGCCGCAGGCCGAGCTCGTCCAGTTCAGGCCGCGCCGGATGGCATGGGGAATCGCCGCGGGCCTCGCGGCAGCCGCAACCATCGTCCTGGCAGTCAACGTATTCGCTCCGTTCGGCGCGAACGGTGATCAACGCGCCCTGACCGAGCTTGCGACTGCGGTCGGTACCGCGCGCACCTTCGAGCCGAGACTGACCGGCGGGTTCGCCTATGCTCCGGTGCGCGGCGCGGTCCGCGGAACGAATGACGCCGTCAACCTGTCGCCCGATGTCCGCATCGCGATTGCGGAGATCGAGAAGCAAGCCGCGGCGCGGCCAGTCGCCGCGGCCTCGGCGGCCCTCGTCGCCGGCGATGAGGACCGCGCGATCGGGATCCTCGAAGCCCTGTCGCGGCTCCGACAGAACGACCCGAAGGTCCTCAGCGATCTTTCAGCCGCATACCTCGCGCGCTCCGAGCGCACCAAGTCCATCGAAGACGCGTCGCGTGGGCTCGCGATGGCGAATCGCGCCCTCGAAATCGATCGCTTGCTGCCGGAGGCGCTCTTCAACCGCGCGCTGGCGCTGCAGATGCTGGGAATGGCCGACGATGCCCGCACCGCCTGGCAGTCGTATCTGACCATCGACGACCGTTCCGGATGGGCCGACGAAGCGCGCGCCCGCTTGCGTATACTCTCGAACCGTCCCTGAGAGATCGACAGCCATGCGACTCCATCGTCGTGCGGCGTTGGCAGTAGTCGGAATAGGCGCCCTTGTGTGCACTGCGAGCGCGTGCCGATGGGGTGCTCCTGCGCCTACCGGGCGAGCGGCCCTGGCGAGTGCGGTTTCGACGACCCTGCCCTTCCACGCGCGACTGAGCGGCGGCTTCGCGCCGTCGACTCTCGGACCGACACGAGCGGCCGGCGATCGCGCTCCGGAACTCTCGCCGGACACGCGGATCGCGATTGCGCTGCTCGAAAAGCGTGCAACCGAGAACCCGACTCCGGAAGCACTCGCGGATCTGGGCGTCGGCTACCTGGTTCAGGGCGACGTCGACCGGGCGATCGCGACGATCGAGGACGCGGCGTCGCAATTGTCCACGGCCCCGCCATGGAGCGACCTCAGCGCAGCGTATCTCGCGAAGGCCGAGCGTACGCCCGCGAGGCGGATCGAGCTGCTGTCGCGGGCGCTCGAGGCGGCCGAGAAGTCATTGAAGATCGCGCGCACCAACGATGCACAGTTCAATCGCGCGCTCGCGCGCGACGGCCTCGCGCCGTTCACCGGATCGCCGGCGCCGTGGACGGAATATGCCGCGACGGAAACGGAGCAGGCGTGGCGAGATGCCGCATTGCGACTCGCCGCGAACTACCGGCCCGAGGAGAGTGCCAGCGATCGCTGGGATGCGCGCCGCCGCGAGCTCGCCGCCAGACTCGCGGCCGGCGATCTCGCATTCGTACGCGAAACGGTCCAGCAATATCCGGAAGCATCACTCGAATTCCTGGAACGCGAACTCTTCGTCGATCGTCAAGCGGGCGAGAGCGCCACCAGGCTTGCCGCCGTCATTTACGAGATCACCCGCGATCCGATGGCACGCGATGAAGCGGCCGTCTTCCGTACGGGCGGAGATGTCATCCTTCGAGCGCATCAGGTCTATGCGACGGGAGTCAAACAGCTCAACGCGACCGACCTCGCCGGAGCGCGACATTCCTTCTCCGAGGCCCGCGCTCTCTTCGCCCGGGCGAAGGCGCCCTTTCGCGCGACGGCCGACGTGCGCATCGCGACGATTGATTACCGTGAGAACTCGCTCGATTCGGCGCAGCGGATTTTGTCGTCGGTCGAGCAGGAAGCTCGTTCTCGGGGCTACACCATTCTGCTGGCGCGTGCGCTGTTACAGCGGGGGCTCACCTACAACAGGCAGTGGCAGCTAACCGAGGGACTGGCGGCGCTGCGCGAAAGTGCCACGCTGTACGAGCAGTCAGCGCAACGCGACAACGTCGTGAGCGTGTACTCGAACATTGCGGACGCGCTCCGGATGCTCGGCGAACCACATCAGAGCTGGGAATTCATCGGTCGAGCTCTCGAGGAAATGCCGGGGCTCAGGAAGGCGGACCGCAGATACCTGCTGCTTTACAACGCCGCGCTCTTTGCGCGCCGCGAGGAGCTCCATGAAGCGGCGCTGCTCTTTCAGGATGCGGCAGTGCGCGAAGCCGCGCAGGTGGGCACCGCGCCGCTGATCGAAGCAACCATCCAGAGGGCGCTGGTCAACCTTCGACGCGGCGACCACGGGAGCGCCGCCGCGGATTTGGATCAGGCCACCCGGCAACTGGAGGCGAGCCCGGCTGGTGCGTTTCGCTCGTACATGAGTGCAGAGCTCGACATCGTCCGCGCCCAGCTGCCCAGCGAGCGCGCGGCGGGCGCGCGTCTTCAGGAGGCGATCGGGTTCTTTGGCCTCGCCGATCCTGGCCGGGTGCCGGGCTTGTATCTCCTGCTCGCCCGGACCGCGCAATCGCAGAAATCTCCCGAAATCGCCGAGGACGCACTTCGGACTGGTATCGATCGGCTGGAAGCGCAGCAGGCAGGCCTTGGCGATGAAAACCTGCGAATCTCTTTCTTCGACGAATCCTGGGCGCTGTTTCAGGACATGGTGGCCCTTCAGGCCGCCGGAACAACGCCGCCAGGGCCTTCGAGTATGCCGAGCGATCGCGTGCTCGATCGCTGTTGGCCTCGGCGCAAGGTTCAAGTGTCTCGCGCACCCGGCTGCTCCCCGATATCCAGGCCCAGCTGCCGCCATCGTTGGTGCTGGTGCACCCTACTCGACGCTCGCCGATCGGATCCTGATTTGGACCGTCACCAAGTCGGACGCGAAGCTGGTCGAGCGCGCGATCGACGAACCGGAGCTCACGAGGCTTCTCGAACAGCAGCGGGCGTCGGTTCAAGCGCACCGCGAGAATCGCGTTGCGAACGATCGCTTGTTGACTCGCTGCTGGTCGAGCCGATTGCGGCGAACATTCCCCCGGCAGCGACACTCGTCCTGGTTCCTGACGGGCGGCTGCAGCAGCTGTCATTTGCCACTCTCCGTCACCCGGCGACGGGGCGGTATTTGGTCGAAGACCGCGCCTTGATGATGTCACCGAGCGCAACGTTCTTCGTCGACGCGGCTGCGGCAAGCGTCCGGCCTGAGATGCCCCTCAAGTCGGCGCTGCTGGTTTGCAACCCGGCCGCTGACGGGGCCCGCACGTTGCCGGGATCCGAGTCGGAGGTTGCGGCGGCGTCGCAGGTGTATTCGCGCCACGAAGTGCTGACCGGCCGTGAAGCGACCAAGGCTCGCTTCCTCGAAATGGCGCCGCGCTTCGAGGTGGTGCATTTCGGCGGCCATGCGTTCGTCAATCCCGAGTTCCCTCTCCTGTCGCGCCTGGCTTTTGCCGGCGAGGCCGGCGCGGAGCAATCACTATTCGCGCACGAGATCGCTCGGGTGCGTTTCGCTGACGCGGGTGGTCGTGCTGGCGGCGTGCAGCACCGCGGCCGGAGTGGTATCGCGCGGAGAGGGCGACGTGATCGTGGCGCGGCCGTTTCTCGGTGCAGGTGTGCCGCTGGTCGTCGCCAGCCAGTGGGACGTCGACGATCGGGCAACCGAGCAGTTGACGCTCGGTTTTCACCGGGAACTTGCGAAGTCGGGTAATCCGGTCCAGGCGTTACGCGCGGCGCAATTCGCGATGCTGCGCAGCGGCGATGCCGTCCAGGCGCGGCCGGAGAACTGGGGCGCTTTCGTCGCCGTGGGAACTACCGCACCGTAGGCGCTTCGTCACATTGAGGAGAGGAACCGTCATGTCAGATCGCTTTATGCTCAGAGGGTTTGTTGCGCTTGCGGTGACCGTGATTTCAGCCGCCTGCTCCAGTCCACAACAGCAAGCTGCCCGCCGGGGCAATCAACGGAACTGGAGATCGAAATCAGCGGCGGCTTCGCGTATGTGCCAACGCCTGCTGATGGAACGCTGGAAATCGCCTACTTGAATGACATCGTCGTCACGGAAGGCGGAGCGGAAGTATGCAATGTCGATAGGCAAATCGGCACGCAGCTGAAGGTCGTGCGCGGGACAATCAGCGAATTCCAGCCGCCTAATCTGCTGCCGGAATCCCGGGAGTTCGATCTCGACAAGTCCGTAGTGAAATTCCCCAAGCTCGAGTCCGCCAACATTCCGCTTTCCATGCCCCGCGGGAACTGGCCGCCGAACCCGCTCAAACCAGTTCCTCACACCGCCCAGGCGTCCTGGAAAAACCTGCAATATGTACCGCGCATCACCGAGCACGCTCCTTTGACCAACCGCACGCATCAAGCGGACGTGGCGCAACGATAAGAACGTCAATGGCCGGCTCGTTCTGAAGGGCGGCACCCTCGAAGCCACGATGCCAACGGATCCCATCGCCCAAATGGCACAATTCGAATTCAAGGTGGGGGGCCAGTCGAGAGGCCTTGTGGCGAGCACCGATAAGACCATTTACCGTGTAACCGTGCCCTCTGATCAGGTTGAGATCCTCTTCACCGGATCCGCGAAGGGCTATCAACGATTGGTGCTGAAGCCCGATTCACCCGGCGAACCTGTGCGGCTGCGCTTGCGCGGATTGCACGCAAGCATGAGCCCTCCCGCGTCGCTGCGCGACGGGGACGAGCTGAAAGATTTCTGTGCTTTCCATACGCTGCTCGAGCCGCCGGTCAACTCATCGGACTACGTGAGGATCTATTACAAGGCGCCGGCGCAAACCGGCGGCCCAGGGCAGCCCTCGCCCGGGTTCTTCTGCGACCCGAATTTGTTCTAGGGAGGCGACGATGAATCGACCAACGCACCGCACGTTCGCGCTCTTGATCGCCGCATTTCGCGCTCGCGTCGCCTAGTCTCTTCGCGGTGACGGTGAAGCAGATCCAGCCGCCGGCGAACCCCGCCCGGATTGCCCACCGCGCCGGTCGTCATCGCGGTGGTGGCGGATCACTACGCTGCCGGGGATGGACCGAGTTCAACCGCGACGTCGAGAATTTCTTCAAGTACGGGTTACTGGTTGACGGCTATTACAAGCAGAAACTCGGCGATCTCCAGGTCTTCACGTATTTCGACGCCACGACGAGCGGGGAGTCCAGTTACGGATTCAAGATCGGCGTCAACACGGGCAACTGCGCCGTCGGTGACAGCCCGGATACCGCGTCGAAGATTCAAAACATCGTCGGGGGCGTCAATCCGATCCACACAATCGTCATCGGCAATCATCCGTATGAGATCGGCTGCACCAAGGGCACGTGGATGTACGTGGCCGTGGACGCAGTCGGCACGGATGTCCTCCAGCACGAGCTCGGACATGCCTTAGGCGAGTTGTTCGATGAGTGGGCAATGGGGATCTACGGATCGGTGACGCATCCGCCATTTCCACCGGGTAAAGATCAGCTCAATTGCGCTGTCACGCCAACGCCCCCGTATTGGATGCCCAAGTTTCCAGACGCGACCAACGAAGCGGAGTGTGACCTGCATGCAAAGGGCGTGGTCCATCCGTACCACAACTGCCGCATGGGAAAGACGCACCACACCGCGTTCTGCAAGCTCTGCGCCAAATTGATGGACGACTCCTTCGACTATTTCAGGAACCCTGACGGGGGCGGGGGGCTGAATTCTCAGATCACCAACCCCAGTCCCTCCAACCCGAGTCTGCACTCCCATGTCACTACCCCGCGGCCGCAGTTTGGATTCGTGAATGCGACCTTCGCCGCTCAGCAGGCGCGGGTTCCGCCTCCGGCACCCCAGCCGAGACCGATTGTTCGGCTGCTGGCGGAATTCAACCCCGTAGCACGAACCATCACCGCGAAGAGCCAGACTTTCGCCACTGCGGTATACGTGCCGAGCTATCGCAGGCTGGGGCAATACGCTTACGAGATCCTTGACGGCAATAACACGCTCGAAGTCGGAGTGCTGCCGGATCACCTGTTCGACTCGCGAGCCTACGGCGGCGGCACGCAGCATGGAACAGCCGCCCAGCAGACGGTGGAAGTCGTCATTTCCGTTCCGGACGAAGACGTCAAGACTCTCGCGGCTCCAAACCGGAGATTACGAGTCGTGATGTACCGCATTTCACCTGCGTCGCCCGTGCGCTTCATCAATCGCCAGGCGTTTGCGGCCATGAAGAAATCAAACGAGGTCGCGACCCTCGCCGAAATGGCGCTCGGCCCGCCTTCTCCCGCGAGACAGCAAAAGTAAGCCTTTCTCGTATACTTACGCGCGGTCGGCGTTGACCTGTCGTCGCTGGGCTGACCACACAGACACATGTCCACACCGACCGCGCGTAGCTTGACTCCCCTGCAATGGCTGATCTGCGCCATTGCCGCTCTCGGGTTTGCCTTCGACATCTACGAGATCCTGATGGCCCCGCTCGTGGTGGGGCCGGCGATCGGCGAGCTCACCGGCTGAGAAACCGGGCACGCCCGGCTTCAACTTCTGGGTCGGGATGTTCTTCTGGGTGCCGGCGCTCGTCGGCGGCGCCTTCGGCTTGGTCGGCGGCTACCTCACCGATCGCTTCGGACGCCGGAGCGTGCTGGTGTGGAGCATCCTGCTCTACGCGTTCTCGGCGATGGCGGCCGGGTTCTGCGACCAACATCTACATGCTGTTGGTCCTGCGCTCGACGACCTACATCGGCGTGTTCGTCGAGTTCGTCGCGGCGGTGGCGTGGATCGCGGAGATCTTCCCCGACGCCAAGCAGCGTGAAAAGGCGCTCGGCTACACGCAGGCGTTTTCGTCGATCGGCGGCCTGATGGTCACCGGCGCGTACTACATCGCGGTGACCTACGGGCCGTCGTTGCCCGGCGATCGCCGGCGGGCACGCGCCGTGGCGCTACACGCTGATCTCCGGCGTCATTCCCGGCGCTGCCGCTGATCATCATCCGTCCGTTCCTGCCGGAATCGCCGGCCTGGCAGCAGAAGAAGGCCGCCGGCACGTTGCGGCGTCCGTCGATCGCGGCGCTGTTTACGCCGGAGCTTCGCCGGACGACCATCGTGACGACGTTGATGTTCGCGTTCGCGTACGGCGCGGCCTTCGGCGCCATTCAGCAGATGCCGCGCATCGTGCCCGGCATCGAGGAAGTGCGCACGCTGCCGCCGCCGCAGATTCAGCAGACGGCGAGCCAGGTGCAGGCGTACCAGGAATTCGGCGGGCTGGCCGGACGCTTCCTGCTCGCGGTGCTCGCGCTCTAGATCGTGTCGCGGCGGATGCTGATTCGCGTGTTCCAGATCCCGGGCGTGATCGTCATGCCGTTCGTCTTCTATTACGCGCCGACGCACAGCCTCGAGCTGACGAAGTGGGGCATGTTCCTCGCCGGCGTGTTCACGGTGGGCCAACTGAGCTTCTGGGGCAATTACCTGCCACGCGTGTATCCCACGCACCTGCGCGGCACCGGCGAGGGCTTTGCCGCGAACATCGGCGGCCGCATGCTCGGCACCGGCTTCGCGTTCGTGACCACGACGCTCACCAACTACGCGCCGGGAGCCACGCCACCGTTGCGGCTCGCGTTCGCGGCCACGGTGGTGGCGACATTCGTCTACACCGCCGGCTTCATCTGCAGCTTCTTCCTTCCCGAGCCCAAGGGCGAAGATCTACCCGAGTAGGATGCCGTACAGTGCGTAAGTGCCTAGATGGTGCTCGCAGCGGCGCTCGTCGGTGCCAGGGGCTTGGCGCGGAACAGCTTGCCCTGAGCGAGATTGGCGACGGTCAACAGACCAGCGCTAATCGAGTCGAAGGGTGGCCGCAGTTCCGCGGACCCGGATCGACCGGCGTCGCCGAGTCGCGCGGCCTTCCGGAAACGTGGAGCACGACGCAGAACGTTCGTTGGAAGACGACGATTCCCGGTCAGGGCTGGTCGTCGCCGATCGCGTGGGGCGATCGCGTCTTCGTCACCTCGGTGATTCCGTCGGGACAGGTCGAAGCCCCGAAAGGCGGCCTGTACTTCGGCGGTGAACGACCGGCGCCGACGGTCGAACACCGCTGGATGGTCTACGCGATCGACTTCAACACCGGGAAGATCGTGTGGCAGCACGAGGCGCATCGCGGCATTCCGCCGGCACTCGCGCCACTTGAAGAACACCTACGCCTCCGAGACGCCGATCACCGACGGCCAGCGCGTGTACGTGTCGTTCGGCAATGTCGGCCTCTTCGCCTACGACTTCAGCGGCAAGCAACTGTGGTCGATGCCCGTCCAGTTGAAGCCGATGCGCAACGGCTGGGGCACCGCGGCGTCGCCGGTGCTGCACAACGGGCGGCTCTACCTCGTCAACGACAACGACGGCGGCTCGTACCTTGACCGCGCTCGATGCCGCGACCGGCAAGACGATCTGGCTGGTGGAGCGCAAGGAAGGCACGCAACTGGTCCACGCCGTACATCTGGCAGCACAAGGGCCGCACCGAGATCGTCACCACCGGCACCGGCGCCGATGCGTTCGTACGGCCTCGACGGCGAACTGCTGTGGACCCTCTCGCCGATGTCGAGCATCGTCATTCCGACGCCGTTCTCGAAATTCGATCTGCTCTACATCGCGTCCGGCTACGTCGGCGATCAGGTGCGGCCGGTCTATGCGATCAAGCCCGGCGCGTCCGGCGACATTTCGCTGAAGCCCGGAGAAACGTCGAACGCGTCGATCGCCTGGTCGCTGCCGCAGGGCGGACCGTACAACCCGTCGCCGATCGTCTATGGCGACTACTACTACACGTTGTTCGATCGCGGGTTCTTCACCTGCCACGACGCGAAGACCGGCAAGGAGATCTACACCAAGGTGCGCCTCGACCCCGCCGCCGGCGCCTTCACCGCGTCGCCGTGGGCCTACAACGGCAAGCTGTTCGCGATGAGCGAGGACGGCGTGACCTATGTGATCGAGGCCGGGCCGCAATTCAAGGTCGTCGGACGAAATTCGCTCGACGAATTCACGATGGCGTCGCCGGCGATTCATCGCGACAGCCTGATCATCCGCACCGCTTCATCGCTCTATCGAATCGGAAATTCCGCGGCCAGATAGGGCTGGACTCGCGGACACGCGCAAACCCGTTCGCTCCTGGAGGTCACGGCATGTCGCTCTCAATTCTCGGCCGGTTGGTGATCGTCGCTGGTGTGCTCGGCGTGCTGACCATGGCCGCTCCGGACTCGAGCCTGCATGGCCCAGACGCCGCCGGCTGCCGGGAACGTGGCCCGTGACCCCGACGTCCTGGGAGCACAGCGGCTGTTCAGCGCGTGGCTCGAGGGCCAGATGCTCTATCGCCACCTGCCCGGGATCGCCGTCGGCGTCGTCGCCGATCAGGAATTGGTCTGGGCGGCGGGCTTCGGGTTTGCCGACACCGGCAAGAAGGTCGCCGATGACGCCGCAGACCAAGTTCCGCATGGCGTCGCACAGCAAGCTGTTCACCGCCACCGCCGTGATGCAGCTGCGCGAGCAGGGCAAGCTGCGGCTCGACGATCCGGTCTCGAAGTATCTGCCGTGGTTCCAGGTGAAGACCGCGGAATCGGACGATCCGCCGATCACGATCGAAGAGCTGCTCACGCACAGCTCGGGCCTGCCGCGCGAAGCCGGCTCGCATTGGACGACCTTCGAGTTCCCGACCACCGAGCAGCTGCGCGCGCTCATGGCCGAGCGGCAGGCGCCGTTCTCGCCGGAAGTGCGGTGGAAGTACTCCAACCTGGCGTTCTCAATCGCCGGCATGGTCGTCGAGACGGTCAGCGGTCAGACCTGGGCCGACTACGTGCAGCAGCACATCTACCAGCCGCTGGACATGACCGCGTCCAGCGTCGATCAGAACGTGAGCGGCCTCGCCGTCGGCTACGGCCGGCTGATGCCGGACGGCACGCGCGCCGTCAATCCGTTCATCGATGCGCGCGGCATGGCGGCGGCCACGGGCATCACCTCGACGGTGGAGGACATGGCGAAATTCGTCTCGGCGCAGTTCAGGAAGGGGCGGATGGGCGGCCGCCAGATCCTCAGCACCGGTTCGCTGCGCGAGATGCACCGCGTCCGCATGCTCGAGAACAACTGGACGCAGGGCAACGCCATCGGCTTCGCCGTGCGCCGCGAGCGCGACAAGGTCTACGTGTCGCACGGCGGCAGCTATCCCGGTTATCAGACGAACACGCTGCTGCAGCTCGACGGCAAGGTCGGCGTCATCGTCCTGACCAACGCGGACGATGCGAACCCGGCGTGCATCGCGATGCAGTTGATGAACACGGTGGGCGAGGCCGTGGCCAAGGCCTCGAGCGTCGCCGGCCACGACCATGACCTGGGATCCGTCCTGGTCGCGTTTCGCCGGCCTCTATCGCGGCCGCGGCAGCGAGTCGCAGGTCGTGGAGCTCAACCAGCGGCTCGTGATCATCACGCCGAACGCCGCCAACCTCGACAACCCGATCCGGCTCGAGCCGATCGGCAACGGGCAGTTCCGCTACGTGGCGCCCGTCGGCGGCGGTCCGGTCGGCGAGATCGTGCGCTTCGTGGAAGAGGGCGGACGCGTCGTCCGCATGATCACCGGCGACAGCTACGTCGAGCGGGTGCGATAACCACCGGATCTGGTCTTCCGATATGATTCGGACCGCGCGGGTGCCAGTCGGGACCGCGAGTTCACTGTATAAAATCGCTAACCCATGAGCCTGACGGCCGGCGCCCGCCTCGGCCCCTACGAGATCGTCTCGCCGCTCGGCGCGGGCGGCATGGGCGAGGTGTATCGCGCGAGCGACAGCGCGGCTCAATCGCACCGTCGCCATCAAGATTCTGTCGGACGAGTCCGCGGCCGACGCCGATCGGCGCGAGCGCTTCGAGCGCGAAGCCAAGGCGATCTCGCCTCTCGATCACCGCACATCTGCGCGCTCTACGACGTCGGCGAGCACGACGGCACGTACTTCCTGGTCATGCCGTGCCTCGAGGGCCAGACGCTCGCGGATCGAATTGCAAGGGCGCGCTGCCGCCTGACCAGGCGATCAAGTGCGCCGATCGAGATCGCCGACCGCGCTCGACGCCGCGCATCGCCACGGCATCATCCATCGCGACCTCAAGCCCGGCAACATCATGCTGACCAAGACCGGCGTGAAGCTGCTCGACTTCGGGCTGGCGAAGTTGAAGAAGGCGCGCCCGGGCCGCTCGGCGATACCGACGATGCCGTGAAGGGCACCGGGCATCGGCACGCTGCTCGGCACCATGCCGTACATGGCGCCGGAACAGATCGAGGGCCGCGAGGTCGATGCGCGGAGCGACATCTTCTCGCTCGGCGCGGTGATCTACGAGATGGTCACCGGCCAGCGCGCCTTCAAGGGTGATTCGCCGGCGAGCGTGATCGGCGCGATTCTGAAGGACGAACCGGCGCCGATGACGAACGCTGCAACCGCTCACGCCCGGCCGCCCTCGATCACGTCGTGACGACGTGCCTCGCGAAGGATCCCGATGAGCGCTGGCAGTCCGCCGCCGACATTGCGCGCGAGTTGAAGTGGGTAACCCAGGACGCATCCGGATCGGTCACGCAATCGATGCCCGTTCAGCCGCGGCGGCAGGCCGGGCCGCTGATCGTCGCGGCGGCTGTCGGAGCAGCGTTGGCAGTCGGCGCGATGGCGTTGTCCGCCCTTCGCCGGGAGGCTCCGACATCAGAGATCGTTCGCTTCTCGCTACAACCTCCGCCCAATGCCGCGTTTACGCCAACCCGATCGTCGGTGCCGATCACGCAGGTTGCCGTGTCCCCCAACGGCCGCCACATCGCCTTCTCGGCGGCACAAACCGGCAAGCGGTCGACGCTCTGGATCCGCACGCTCGACGATGTCGCGCCGCGGCCGCTCGCCGGCACTGAGAATGGCGCCGATCCGTTCTGGTCGCCTGACAGCCAGCACCTTGGCTTCTTTGCCAACGGCCGCCTCAAGCGGATCGAGCTCGCAAGCGGCAGCATCATGGACATCTGCGAGGCGAGCCTCAATAGCCGCGGAGCCACGTGGAGCACGAACGGCGTCATCGTCTTCGGCGATGCCGCGGCTTCGCTGCGCAAGGTCTCGGCCAATGGTGGAACCGTGACCGATGCTACGACTGTTCCACCGGGCGAGAATTCGCATCGGTGGCCCTGGTTCCTGCCTGATGGCCGCCGTTTCCTGTATTTCGCGCGCGGCGAGTCTCAGAAACGCGGCATCTATGTCGGCAGCCTGGACGGCCAACCGCCGATCCAGCTGATTGAGTCGACCTCCAACGCCTCGTACGCCAGTGGGCAATTGGTGACCGTGCGTGACGGAGCGCTCCTGGCTTATCCGTTCGATGAACGCACGGCGACGATTACCGGCGAACCAACGACGGTGGCCAGCCAGGTCGCAAGCTCCAGCACGCAGCAGGCACCGGTTTCCGTCTCCACCAACGGCGTCCTCGCCTACGGCGCACCGCTTCAGAACGTCACCGAGCTGGTGTGGTTCGATCGGGCCGGCAAGCAACTCGGCCCTGCACTGCAATCCGGCAATTTCGTGAACTTCCGGTTGTCACCCGATGAGCACGCGGCCGCGGTGACACGCATCGACACGCTGAACAACACCTCCGATATCTGGCTGATCGATTTGCAGCGATCGGTCCCGACCCGGCTCACGCTGGATCCGTTGAACGACATGGGACCGGTCTGGTCTCCAGACCAGAGCCGCATCGTCTTTCGATCGGATCGCGATGGCGGCAATTGGCTGTTCGGAGCCGCGTTCCGCGGCGGCGCGCGTGAAGAACTCCTGCTGAAGCGGGAAATCAGCAATCCAACCGATTGGTCGTCCGACGGCCGGCACGTGGTGTATCACAACACCGTGGCCAGCACGGGACTCGATATTTCGGCGGTGAGGATCGAGACCGATCGTTCGACGATCAAGATCGCGGCGGACGGACCTACCATCCCGATCATCCAGACCCGCTTCGACGAGTATGACGGCCGCCTCTCGCCGGATGGGCGATGGATCGCCTACACCTCCGAGGAATCCGGGAACCCGGAAGTCTACGTGCAGTCATTTCCATCGAGCAGCACCAAGACGACGGTTTCGGTGGCCGGCGGCGCAGAACCTCGCTGGCGGCGCGACGGGCGAGAGCTGTTCTATGTATCGCCCGAACGGAACCTCATGAGCGTCGCGATCACCACCTCGTCGACAATTGAGGCGGCGGTGGCGCGCCAGCTGTTCCCGGTCCGCATCCCGTCATTTGCCAATCCGTATCGGAGCAACATTGATGTGAGCGCCGACGGCCAGCGCTTCCTGATCAATGTCGGCGCCGAAACCGACCAGACGACGCCGATCACCGTAGTACTCAACTGCCGTAGACAGGCCTCGCGCGTCGAGCCCTGTCGCCTCAGCGGCCGATAACGGTCCGAGCTCCGGCGAGCGTCGCCGACGCGGCCGTGGAGCGGCGCGATCTGCGCGAACGTCGAGCTTCAGCCGCACGATGTTGTCGTGCGAGGTTCACGGCGAACGGGCTCGGCGGCCGTCGGGCATCGGCGCGTCCGGCGGCCGGCGGCGCATAGGCATCGACTTCGATCAGGATCTTCTCGGCCGGCAGGTAGACCATCGCGAACGCGTCGTTGTGGCCGTTGCCGGCAATGTGCGTGGACCTCGACGCGCGCGCTTGCCGTCGGTGAGCACGAGCGGCTCGGCGGCGAACGTCTGGAACTGCGCCGCCTTCTGCGACTTCGCCAGCCGATCGGGGTTGATGGTCCGGGGGTTCGCCCACGCCTGCTTGTAGAAGGCGCGGTTGCTGTGATGCGTCACGATCGTCGCGCCCTCGTGGAACATCGTCCGGATGCCGCCGGGGTGATCGAAGTGGTTGTGTGAGTTGACCACGTATTTGATCGGCTTGTTCGGAATCGCCCTTGTACGTCGCTTCGATGACGGCGAGCGCGCGCGCCTCGTCCTGCGGCGACTCGACGACCACGCGTGATCGGCGGAACTCGACCGCCACGCTGTGATGCGAGCCGCCGGTCAGGTTCCATATCCCGTCGCGCCAGCGGCGTGGTCTCGGCGCGGCCGCCGGGGCCTGCCTGATGTTGCGCCGGCACCTCGATCTCGACGCGGTGATATTCGGCTTGACGTCGGGCGATCGCGAGATCGAGCACCGGGTAGCCCCCCTCGCGCTGGGACGATGCGGGTCGGGAACTTGACGCCGCCGAAGTCCTTGTACCTGGTGAAGGCGGCCTCGAACAGCGTGTCGCCGAGCACTGCGTTGTCGAACCGCGTGCGCACACGCTCCACCTGGTTCTGCGCGTTGATGGTGCCTTCGTAGCGGTGCCCGGCCGCGGTGAACGTCACCGTCTGAGCCGGCGCCGGCCGGCTGCGACGGTGGCGTTGTTGGCGAGCGCCGCCTTCACGAAGCCGTGCGGCGTGGACCAGATTTCCATCGGTCCGTTCCTCGACCGCCGCCGGATGCCGGCTGCGCCGCCGGTGCCGTGCCCGGCGCGGCGCCGGCCGGAGCCGCCA
>CAWHWW010000004.1:0-71178 GCA_963833135.1 uncultured cyanobacterium
GGAATGATCTGCGGCTTGAAGCGCTGGCGGATCACCTTGGCGGGGACCTTGCCGGGGCGGAAGCCGGGGATCTTGGCGGAACGTCCGAGCTTCGCGGCGGCGTGGCCGATGGCTTCGTCAACAACGGTGCTGGGCACCTCGATCGTCAGATCGCGGCGCGTTTCGTTCACGTCAACAATTTCTGATTTCATTGTCTGGAAGCTTTACCCGATCCCCACCGGAGGTGGGGTTTGCGAAAGAGGGGACTCGAACCCCTACAGCCTTTCGGCTACCGGCTCCTAAGACCGGCGCGTCTGCCAGTTCCGCCACTCTCGCGTGCGCGAACTAACCGATCAAGGGTAGCACAGGCCACCGCTCAGCTGGTCTCCGGACGCGGGGTGACGTTCGAGACCACCAGTTCCTCGACCGCGCCGCGCCGATCCGGCCGGGAATTGATGGCGCGGCGGGCCGGAAATCGCCAGCTGTGAAGCCCCGCCGCGGCGACATCTTTATTGTCCTCATACAGGCGGCTCGTCGACGGCGCCACGGAATTGCTCAGGAGTACCCAGACGCCGCGCCCCGCAAGCGTGATGAGCGACTGTTGCAGGCGCTCTTGATCGGCATCCGAAAAGCCGCGGCCCGTGTAGCCGCGGAAGTTGGCCGTTCTGCTGAGGGGCGCATACGGCGGATCGAAATAGACGAAGTCGCCGGCTTTCGTTTCCTGTACCACGCGATCGAACGCCGCGTGCTCGATCCGGATGCCCGGTGAGGCGAGCACTTCGGACACGCGCGCCAGCAGCGGCCGGTCGATCACTGTCGGCGAATCGTAGCGTCCCGGCGGCACGTTGAACTCACCCGAGGCGTTCAGCCGGAACAGTCCGTTGTAGCCGGTACGATTCAGGTAGATCAGCATCGCGGCGAGTTCCGCCGGGTAATCATCGAGCTCCGCGCCGCGCTCGCGCCAGGCCGCGCGCAGCGGATTGAATTGCCCGTTGCGCACCTGCATGTAGCACGCGCGGCCGCGCACCGCGTGATCCACGGCGAGCCGCTCCAACGCCGCGGCCACCTCGTCGAGCGAGCGTCGCACGCGCCGGTAACACGCGATCAGGTCGGCGTTGTCGTCGCTCAGCACCGCGCCGTGCCCGTTCAGGTGTCCGTTCGACACGAGATCGAAGAAGACGGCGCCGCTGCCGACGAAGGGTTCGAAGTAGCGGCCCATCGGGTCGGGATAGAAACGGCGCAGCACCGGCAACAGCTGGCGCTTGCCGCCGACCCATTTCAGGAATGGCCGCAGCCTCACGGCCACAGATTAAACTCGGATCCACAGATTAAACACAGAACATTGACATTACTGAATCTGTGGATCTTAACCTGTGGATCTTAATCTGTGGCTCGTCCTCAATCGCTGGCCGCTTCGGCCCACCACCACAGGGCGAGTGCCATGGTGAGCAGCACCGCCGACATCGCGACGGTCTGTACTTGCGAGAGCAGCCGGCCCGTGGCACTGGCGTCGAGCGACTGGACGATCGCGTCGAGATCGATCGTGACGCTCAGCAGGCCCAGGGACCAGGCCAGGCCCGCGCCCGCGGCCACGATCACCAGGATGCCGGCGGCGATGGCGAGATTGAATCCGAGATCGATCGCGCGCTCCGCCTTCCATCGATCCTGGACGACGCGCGCCATTACGGCTTGCGTGAACGCTTGCTGCGGCTGCGCGACCTCGCGTATCGACAGCAGGCTCTCGATCGATCGGGCGCGCTCGATCCGGCGTGCGCAGACCGCGCACGACGCCACGTGGGCCGCGTCTTCCGCGGACAGCTGCAGCGAGTCGTCTGCAATCCCTTCGATCAGTGGTTCCAGGTCGTCGCAACGCACGTCAGCGATACTCCGTTTCGAGCAGGTGGCGCAGGCGCCGCTTGGCGCGGTGAAGGTGCGTCTTCACCGTCCCCATCGGCATGTTCAGCGCCTCGGCGAGGTCCTCGTAGCGCATGCCCTTCAGGTAGTGCCCGTTGACGAGGACCTGGTATTGGAGGGGCAGCTGCTCGATCGCCTTCTGCAGCCGATCCTTCATCACCAGGTCGCCAAACGCGCGATCGTCCGCGGCCGGTTGAAGGCGCGGGCGGTCGTCTTCGTCGCGATCATCGAGCGACGCGGTCGCCAGGTCGGGGCGCTCCTGCGACAGCACGTTGATCACGATGCGATACATCCACGTCGATAGCTTCGCTTCGCCGCGGAAGTAGGGCAGGCCCTTGTGCACCTTCAGGAACACGTCCTGCGCCAGCTCTTCGGCGCGGGCCCGATTGGTGATGCTGCGCGCAATCAGCGCAAAGACGAGACCTTTGTACTGATCGACGAGCTCTCGAAATGCGGTTTCATCGCCCTGCCGGCACCGCTCAACCAGCAAGTGCTCAGGGGTCTCCCTCATTCGCCGTCGGAGAGATTAGAGCGCGGAGCCACGGGTTTTGTTTCGATGACCACGGCTGAAACAATCCGGCCAGGCGGCTAGTCTAATCTCCCCATGCAGATTCGAAGAAGCTCTTCGCGCTAGTCTTCATCTTCGGGCATGTTTGCCGGGGTATTCATCATCTTCCTGGGATTCCGGCAGCGCTCGCAGCAGCTCGAAATGCATCACCGCGAGCGGATGGCGATGATCGAGCGCGGGCAGATTCCGCTGGCGGATCCCGAGGTCCTGCACGTGCGCCGGGTCGCAAACGTCGGGCCGTCCTCCCGGTCGCTGTCGGTTGGCATCATCGTGGTCGGCCTGGGCCTGGCGTTGGCGACGATCATCAGCGTCGCCGGCGACAGCCCGGAAGTCGGCATCGGCGTTGGCGGCGCAATCGCCATTCTCGGTGGCGCCTTCATTGTCCGCAGCATCGTCGTCCGGCCTGACCTGACACCTGCCACGCACGCATCTGCCAAACCGCCGTCGCTCCCGGACGAACGGCTGTAACCCGAACTCCCATTCCTGCCAGCAGTTAACCGGTTCACGGGACGCCTCAGCTCATAGTTTTCATAGGACAATATACGACAATAAAGTCCTTTATATCCCCCTCCTGAGGACTCGTTCAGGAAAGTATGTGCATTGGGCCGCGACCGGATAGCATTCCTAGACCGTGCCGCCCGTAAACGGCTTCGGAAAGGATCACGTAACCGAGTCATGTATCCCGCGATAATTCAACGAGTTCTCGGCCGCACGATGCTTGCCGCGCGCAATTGCGGCAAGCGCGATCACGATTGCGTCGGCGTCCGACTGGCCTGAGTGGCGCGGCCCGTCACGCGATGGCCATTCCACCGAAACGAACCTGCCTTCGAACTGGTCGCCGAAGGGCGAGAATCTGGCCTGGCGGATTCCGATCGGCAGCCGATCGGCGCCGGTCGTGTTCGGCAATCGGCTTTATCTCAACTCGCCGGTCGGCGATCCCGCCAACACGCAAGAACGGCTCGTGGCGATCGATGCCGAGAGCGGCAAGATCGTCTGGGAGAAGCGTTTCAGCCAGTACCTCAGCGACGTGCCGCAGCATCGCGCGTCGTGGGCGTCGCCGGCCGTTGATCCGGAAACCGGCAATATTTATGTCTTCACCGTCGCCGCACAGCTTGCCTGCGTTGCACCGGACGGCAAGATCCTGTGGGACCGGTCGTTGCCCGACGAGTACGGCGCAGTGACGACGCACGGCGGCCGCACGACGTCGCCGGTCATCGATGGCGACAAGGTGATCCTCAACGCGCTGGTGCTGGCGTGGGGCGATCTCAACCGCACCGGCAATCGCTACTTCGCGTTCGACAAGAAGACCGGTCAGACGATGTGGATTGCCTCGCCGCAGGCGCGTCACTACGACACCAATTACTCGACCCCGATCATCGCCACCATCGACGGGACGCGCGCGCTCATCGTCGGCGGCACCGACGGCGTTTATCATGCGCTCAAGGTCAATACCGGCGAGAAGATCTGGTCGATCGAAGTCAGCAAGCGCGCCATCCTCAACAGCGCGCTCTTCAGGGACAACGTCGCCTACATCACGCACGGCGAAGAGAACATGGACACGACGGAGATGGGCATGATCGCGGCCGTCGACGCCACCAGGGCCGGCACGCTGTCGGCTGAAGCGTTCAAGTGGCGCACGCGCGGCTTCCTGCCGTCGTTTGCCTCGCCGGTGATGGACAACGAGCGGCTCTATACCGTGGACAACAGCGCCATCGTCGGCGCGTTCGATCTGAAGACCGGCGCGAAGCTGTGGGAGAAGTCGCTCGGCACGCTGCAGAAGGGCTCGCCCGTGCTCGCCGACGGCAAGCTCTATCTCGGGACCGAGAACGGCAAGTTCTACATCCTTCGCCCATCGGCGACCGGCGTTGAAGTTCTCGATGAGGAGCTGCTCGGCACGGCGCAGGCGCCGGAGCCGATCATCGCGTCACCGATCGTGGCCGACGGCCGCGTCTACGTCACGTCGATGGAAGCCACCTACGCCATCGGAAAACGTCGTCCGTGCAGAAGGAGCGCAGGGTGCACAACGTGCACCAAGTGCACCGTGTGCACAATGTGCACCCGCGGTTGTCCAGGTCTTCCCGTACGAATCGATCATCAGTCCGGGACAGACGGTCGCCCTGAAGGTTCGCCTCTTTGATGCGAAGGGTAACTTCGTCCGCGAGGAACCGGCCGCGCAGTGGTCGGTCGAGCAGTTGAGCGGCGCGGTGGATACGAAGGGCGTCTATACGGCGGCACAGGGATCGAGCGCCGGATTGGTGAAGGCGACGGTGGCCGGTCTGAGCGGCACGGCGCGCATCCGCGTCGTCCAGCCTCTGCCATGGGCATTTGATTTCGACGCCGCGACGGCGGAGGCGCCGCCGGCGTGGTGGACAGGCGCGCCGGGCAAGGTGTTCCAGCGGACCGTCGAAGGCGCGGGCCAGGTGCTCGTGCGTCCGCGCGACGATACCGTCGGGCGCCGCGCGAAAGTGTTCCTGGGCCAGCCGAACATGGCCGGCTACACGGTCGAGGCCGACGTGCGCGGCCGCGAGCAGCGCCGCCAGCGGGGCGACGTCGGGCTCATCAACGAGCGCTACGGCCTGGTGCTCTTCGGCAACGGGCAGAAGCTCGAGCTCCATCCGTGGCAAGCCGCTGACGAAATGACCGTGCGGGTGCCCTTCGCGTGGGACGCGGACAAGTGGTACCGCATGAAGCTGCGTGTCGATCAGCTTCCGGATGGCAGCGCGCGCGTGCGCGGCAAGGTGTGGCCGTCGGCCGATCCCGAGCCCGCGGTGTGGACGATCGAAAAAGTCGACAAGATCCCGCACAAGATGGGCAGCCCGGGCCTCTATGCCGACGGAATCTCCGAAATCTATCTCGATAACGTGAAGGTTTATAGGAATCAGTAGGCTAACGGGCCAACGGGCGAACAGGCCAACGGGCGAACAGGCCAACGGGCCAACAGGGATCAGGAAGCAGTCAATGCGTCGAATCATTTTGAGTGTGGCAGTCGTTCTGGCGGCCTCGTCTGCGGTGTCCGCGGACTGGCCGATGTGGGGTGGCACGCCGAGCCGCAACATGGTCTCGCCGATGACCGGCCTGCCCACGACCTGGGATCTGAAGACCGGGAAGAACGTGAAGTGGGTCGCCGAACTCGGCTCGCAGTCGTACGGCAACCCGACAGTCGCCGAAGGCGTCGTGATGGTCGGCACCAACAACGAGGCGATGCGCGATCCCAAACAGCCAGGCGATCGCGGCGTGCTGATGGCCTTCAGCGAAGAGACCGGCGAGTTTCTGTGGCAGGCGACGTTCGAGAAGCTGTCGTCGGGCCGCGCCAACGACTGGCCGTACCAGGGCATCGCGAGTTCGCCGACGATTCAACGCGGCATCGCTTACTTCACGTCCAATCGCGGCCAGATCATCGCCGCCGATCTCAAGGGTTTTCAGGACGGCGAGAACGATGGTCCCTACAAGGACGAAAAGCTCACCGGCAAGACCGACATCGACATCATCTGGATCTTCGACATGATCGAGGAAGTCGGCTCGTTTCCGCATAACCTCGCCAACTGCTCGCCGGTGATCGACGGCGGGCTGCTCTACTGCAGCACGGGCAACGGCCAGGATGAAAGCCACGTCAACATCCCGTCGCCGAAGGCGCCATCGATCGTCGCGATTGAAATCGAGAGCGGCAAGCTGAAGTGGGAAGACAACTCGGTCGGCGAGCGAATCCTGCACGGCCAGTGGTCGACGCCTGCGGTCGGCGACATCGGCGGCGTACGGCAGGTCGTTCACGCACAGGGCGACGGCTGGGTGCGGGGCTACGAGGCGGCGAGCGGCAAGAAACTCTGGGAGTTCGACACCAACCCGAAGGACGCGGTGTGGCCGAAGACCCGCAACGAAGTGATCAGCACGCCGGTCATCTACGAAAACGTCGTCTACATTTCGAACGGCCAGGACCCCGAGCACGGTGAGGGCGTCGGCCATGCCTACGCCATCGACGCCACCAAGCGCGGCGACATCACGCAGAACGGAGTGATTTGGCACTTCGACAAGATCCGGCGCTCCATTTCAACGGCGGCGATCAAGGACGGCATGATTTACCTGGCCGACTTCAGCGGCTTCCTGCATTGCCTCGATCTGAAAACGGGCAAGCCGTTCTGGACGCACGACATGTTTGCCGCGATCTGGGGATCGCCGATGATCATCGGCGACAAGGTCTACCTCGGCGACGAGGACGGCGACATCGCGGTGATCGAGCACGGCAAGACGTTCAAGCTGGTGTCGGAACAGAACATGGGCAGTTCCGTGTATGCGACGGCGGTGCCGGCGAACGGCAAGCTGTTCATCATGAACCGCAATCAGCTGTATGCGTTGCAAGAGGGGGCGCAGCTGAAGAAGATAGGCCAACGGGCGAACGGGCCAACAGGCTAACGGGCGAACAGGATACAAGTGCGGCGTAGAGATTTTCTTCTTACCTGTGCGGCGGTGGCAGCGGCACCGCGCACGTTCGCGTTCCAGGCGAAATCACCCACCTCACCCGCGTCACCTGCTCTCGTCACTCGCGTCGCCGGCGAATGCGTGGCCACAGTTTCGCGGCTCCCATTCGCTCACCGGCATTTCATCGACGACCGTCCCGGCCGCCCCGAAGCTCGCCTGGGCGTGGGAAGGCGGCGAAGCCTTCGATTCATCGGCGGCGATTGTCGATGACGTCGTCTACGTGGGGACGGCGACCGGCGAGCTGATCGCTGTCGGACTGGTCGACGGCAAGCTGCGCTGGCGTCACAAGGCCGGCGAAGCGATCGGTGAATCATCGCCCGCCGTGGCCAACGGCCGGGTGTTTGTCGGCGATCTGCTCGGCGTCGTCCACGCGGTGGGCGCTGCCGATGGCAAGCCGATCTGGACCTTCAAGACGCAATCCGAGATCAAGTCGTCACCGGTCATCGTTGGCGACGTCCTGCTGATGGGTTCGTACGATGGCAAGCTGTACGGACTCGATGCGGCGACCGGCAAACAACTCTGGGCGTACTCCACCGAGAACTACGTGCACGGCACGCCGTGCGTGGTGAACGGCGTCGCGCATTTCGCCGGTTGCGACGAGGTGTTCCACGCGGTGGACGTCAAGACGGGGAAGGAACGGTTTGCGACCTCGGCGACCGCGTATACCGGCGCGTCGGTCGCCCTCGTCAACAACGTGGCTTACTTCGGCACCTTCGATAACCAGGTGCTGGCGCTCGACCTTGGGTCGCGCAAGGTCCTGTGGCGCTACGAACATCCCGATCGCAAGTTTCCGTTTTACTCGAGCGCCGCGGTCGTCGACGGCACCGTCGTGCTCGGCGGCCGCGATCGCATGGTCCATGCGCTCGACGCGAAGACGGGGAAGGCGCGCTGGACCTACATGACGCGCGCGCGGATCGATTCGTCGCCGGCGATTTCGGGCGGCCGCGTCTACGTCGGGTCGAACGACGGCCGCGTCTATGCGCTGGACCTGGCGAGTGGGAAAGTGGTGTGGCAGCACGACGAGGGCGCGGCAATCACCGCGTCCCCCGCCCTCGCCAACGGCCGAATCGTAGTCGGCTCAACCGAAGGCCGCCTACTCTGTTTCGCTTAAGCCCGTAGCCCGCAAGCCCGCGCCCGCAAGCCCGTAGCCCGCAAGCCCTACCGAAATTCCACCGTAATCGACGGCCCATCGATCTTGATGCCCTTGATGTCCTTCAAGTAGGGCTTTACTTCGCTCAGCGACATGTCCGGTCCCAGCTTGCTCTGCAGCGCCTTCAGTTTTGCTTCGTCGGCGAGGAGCGCCGCGACGTCCATTTCGAGCAGCGTGATACGCGGGCCGGTGACGTATTCGGCGTTGGTCTTGACGATCGATCCCACGACTTCGAGGCCGATGTTGATCTTGAAGCCGTTGAACATCGTCTTGATCATGTTCAGGATCATCGGGTTCGTCAGGTCGGGCATCTGCGACTGCTGCTGCGGATCCGCCGGCGTTGTCGTGGTCTTGCCGGCGCCGGGCCTGTCGACGAAGTTGATGCTGAGCGTGGAGGTCGCGCCGCTCCTCGCCAGCTTGAAGCGCACCGGATCGTCTGTGGTCGGTTCCGTGGATCGGGCCCGCGACCCGCTGCCGCCACCCATGCTCGGCCCCTGATTCACCTGGACCTTGTTGATGTCGTCGAAGGCGAAGATCGCCTTCGTGCCCTCCCAGCCCGCGTCGCCCTTGACCGGTTCGCTGGACAGCAGCCGCACGCCTTCGCCCATCTGCGCGGCGGTGCGCTCGAGCTCTTCCTTGTTCATCATCGGCCCGGCGGGACCGCCGCCCTGGGCGCCCGCCAGGCCCTTGAGGGCGGCCGTGTTGACGAGCGTCGTTTGTTCAACGGTGCCGCTGCCATCGGGCTTCACTTTGACGAGCGTGGTGCTGTTGAGGCACGCGGTCAGCGAGAAGGTGGCCAGGAGTACGCCGAGGATTCGGAGTGAAGGCATAGAGGGATGATACTGAAGTTGGCGGTTGAAAGTTCGCCAGTTGGCGGTTGAGTTTCCGGTTTACAGTTTCAGTTTCAATGGCAGAGGGATCAGGGAAGACGGCGCTCGTCACCGGTGCGTCGTCCGGCATTGGCAAGGCGTTCGCCGAACTGCTCGCGCACAAGGGATATGGCGTCGTATTGACAGCCCGTCGCAGGGACCGTCTCGAGGCGCTGGCCGCGGATCTGGCGCGGAGATACAGCGTGACGACGCACACGATCGTGGCGGATCTGTCACAGCCGGATGCCTCGCAGCAAATCGCGAGCGAGCTGGCGTCGCGGAAGATCGCGATCGACGTGCTGGTCAATAACGCCGGCTACGGCGTGCCCGGCAGCTACATCAACGTGCCGTGGAACGATCACGAGCGCTTCATGCAGGTGATGGTGACCGCGGTGCTCGACCTTACCTATCGGCTGCTGCCCGGCATGCTCGAGCGCGGATGGGGACGGGTCATCAACATCGCGTCGGTTGCGGGCATGGTGCCTGCGCCAGCCGGGCACACGCTCTACGGTGCGTCGAAATCGTTCCTGATCCGGTTCTCTGAAGCGCTCGACGCCGAGAACGGCGCCGAAGGGCGTGAACGTGACGGCGGTGTGCCCCGGATTCACGTGGAGCGAATTTCATGACGTCACCGGGACGCGCGACCGGATGAACAAGATGCCCGGCCTGCTGTGGCTCAAGGCCGATGACGTGGCGCGCGAGGGCTACGACGCGGTGATGAAGGGCCACTCGGTGGTGGTGAACGGCGCCATCTACCGTTTGCTGGTCTGGCTGACGGGCGCCCTGCCGCGCAGCCTGTCGCGGTGGGTCTCGGGCGCTAGCGGGCCGACGCTATCGCAAGATGTGAGGGAACCCCCCCGCCGGAAGCGACCGTATCACCCGCCATGGCTGAGACGCTGCTGAAGGATGTTCGCTACGCGTTGCGCTGGATGCGGCGCAGCCCCGGTTTTTCAGCGGTCGCGATCCTGTCCCTGGGCCTTGGTGTCGGCGTCAACACCGCGATGTTCTCGCTGGTCGATTCGCTGTTGTTCCGGCCACTACCGGTCGACGTCGCCCGACACGCTCGTCGATGTCTTCACGACCGGCGGCGACGGCGACGAATACGCCACCACTTCCTACCAGGATTTCCTCGACCTCAAGTCGCAGAACACCGTCTTCACCGACATGATGGGCTACAGCCCGATGATGGCGCCGCTCAGCCTCGGCGGCGATCGATCGCGCATTTCGCTCGGGCAGGTCGTCACCGCCAATCACTTCACGATGCTCGGCGTGCAGCCGCTGCTCGGCCGCCTGCTGGTGCCGTCCGACGACGATCCCGGCGCGGCGCGCGTCGTCGTCATTTCGCATCGGATGTGGCAGCGCGAGTTCGGCGGCGATCCTGCGATTGCCGGCAAGACGCTGACGCTGCGCGGGCAGCCTTATGCGATCGTCGGCGTCGCGCCGGCAGTCGTTCACCGGCGTCGTGCCGCTGCTGACGCCGGAACTGTGGCTGCCGATTCAGCACGTCGAAGAGGTCGAGCCCGCGGGCATCAACGATTCGGTGCCGTCGCCGATCGGCAAGACGCGCCTCGAGCGGCGCGGCTTCCGGTGGATGTTCGTCAAAGGTCGATTGAAGCCCGGCGTGACCGCGGAACAGGCGCACGCCAACGTCGCGTTGATTGGCGGTCAGCTCGAAGCGGCCAACGTGCAGACGAACAAGGATCGCAAGATGTCGGCGGTCCCCACTGAAGATGTGCGGCTGCTCGTGCCGCAGGCCGGCGGCATTCTGTCGATTGGCGCGGCCGGACTGATGACCATCGTCGGCCTGGTCCTGTTGATCGCGTGCGCGAACGTGGCCGGCATGCTGCTCGCGCGCGCCTCGGCGCGCCGCCGCGAGATCAGCGTGCGCCTCGCCATCGGCGCCAGCCGCGGCCGCCTGATCCAGCAGCTGCTCGTCGAAGGCGCGCTCCTCGGCACGCTCGGCGCGGTCGCGGCGGTCGCGCTGGCGTGGGCGCTCGTGCAGGGCTCTGCAGGGCATCAAGTTGCCGCTGCCCGTCGATGTCGCGTTCGATCTGCGGATCGATGCGCGCGTGCTGGCGTTCTCGGTGCTGATCGCCGCGCTCACCGGCGTCCTGGCCGGCCTGCTGCCCGCGCTCAAGGCGTCGGCGCCGAGTCTGGTCAGCGATCTCCGCGGAGAAGCGCCGGCGGGTCGCGTTGGCCGCCGCCGCTTCGCGATGCGCGACGCGCTGGTCGTGACCCAGGTGGCGCTGACGGCGGTGCTGCTCGTCGTGGCGGGCTTGTTGCTGCGCAGCCTTGGCGCATCCCAGCGCGCGGACGTCGGGTTCGATCCGCGCGGCCTCGCAGCCATCTCGCTCGATCCGGACATGGTGCGATACAACCAGGAACGCAGCGACGTGTTCTGGCGCGAAGCGCTCGCCGCGCGTGCGCGCGCTGCCCGGCGTGCAGTCAGCGGGACTCGTCGGTTCCACGTTGCCGTTTACGTTCAATTTCAGCACGCAGGAGATGCGCGTCGACAGCCGCACGTACACCGAAGGACAGCGCGGCGAGATCCTCGAGAACGCCGCCGTCTCGCCGGATTACCTCGACACGCTCGGCGTGAGGTTGATCGACGGCCGAGACATCGAAGAGACCGATATCGCCGGCAGCCCTGATGTCGTCGTGATCAACCAGACCATGGCGCGAGCGTTTCTGGCCGAACGGCATCAGCCGTCGGTCACACCGTGCAGGTCGTCAACCCGACACGGTCGCGCACGTATCGCGTCGTCGGCGTCGTCTCGAACCACAAGCGGCATGGCGTGCTCGAGGCGCCATCGCCGATGGTGTATTTCGCCGATGCCCAGCGGATCGCGAAGTACAAGTTCATCATGGCCCGGACCACCGGCTCTGCCGACGCGCTGCTGGCCGACATGCGCCGCGAATTGCTCGCACTGGAGCCGACCCTGGTCTTCATGGGGAACTCGACGATGGAGCAGAACGTGGGCACGAGCCTGATGCCGGCGCGCGTCGGCGCGATGCTCGCCGCGGCGTTCGGCGGACTCGGCACGCTGCTCGCGGCGATCGGCCTTTACGGCGTGATCGCGTTCTCGGTGGCGCGGCGCACGCGCGAAATCGGCGTCCGCATGGCGATCGGCGCCAATCCGTCCGCGGTGCTGTCGATGGTGATGCGCCAGGGCTTTTCGATTGTCGCGATCGGACTCGTCGCCGGGAGCCTGCTCGCGGCCGGCGCGGCGTCGGCGCTACGAGGCGTCCTCTACGGCATCACCCCGTTCGATCCGATCGCGTGGGGGCTGGCGCTTGTCCGCGATGATCGCCGCGGCCGGCTTCGCCAACTTCGTCCCGGCTCGCCGCGCCATGCGCGTCGATCCGATGACCGCGCTTAGAACGGAATAAGACGGGAACTGTTACCTGCGGGGAGACGAATCGTGACGGGATGCTGACCCTCTTCGGGATCCCGACAAGAAGCATCTTCCCGGCGCCGATCATTGTCCCGACGCGATTCAGCTCCCGTCAGTGACGTTGATATACTGCCTCTCTTGGAGGCGAGCATGCCGCGTCACTTGCGCCAGTTGATCCTGTGCTCGGTCGTTTGCGTGACGGCCGCCGTCACCCTTTCCGCACAGCAGATGAATCCGACGCCGACCCGCCAGGCCGGCGACGGCGAGGGGCCGTTCGATCGCCTGGTCATCCGCGGCGTCACGGTGATCGACGGCACGGGCGCGCCGCCGCGCGGGCCGATGGACATCGTGGTGCAGAACAACCGCATCACCGACGTCGCCAGCGTCGGATTCCCCGGCGTGCCGATCAACGAAAAGGGCCGCCCGGCGAAGGGCGCCCGGGAGATCGACGGCGCCGGCATGTACCTGATGCCGGGCTTCGTGGACGCGCACGTGCACTGTGGCGGCGGCCAGGCGCGCGATCCCGAATACGTCTACAAGCTGTGGATGGCGCACGGCGTCACGACCGTCCGCGGCGTGCCCTGCGGATCGATGGACTGGGACCTGAATCAGCGCGAGCTGTCGGCGAAGAACCAGATCGTCGCTCCGCGGATCTTCTCGTACCACCGCCCCTTCAGCGGTGAGGGCTGGGACCGGGCCAAGCCCCAGACGCCGGAGACGGCTCGCGAGTGGGTCCGCTTTGCCGCGAAGAAAGGCGCCGACGGCATCAAGTTCGGCGCCCACGATCCCGAGATCATGGCGGCACTGCTCGACGAGGCGAAGAAGGTCAATCTCGGTTCGACGGCGCACCTCGATCAGATGGGCGTCGCGCGAATGAACGCCCGCGATGCCTCGCGCCTCGGCCTTGGCACGCTGACCCATTACTACGGGCTGTTCGAGTCGCTGTTGAAGGATTACACCGTCCAGCCGTTCCCCGTGAACCAGAACTACAACGACGAGCAGCATCGCTTCGGCCAGGTGGCGCGGTTGCACGACAAGATTCACCCGCGCGGCAGCGAGCAGTGGAACGCCCTCATCAAGGAATGGGTGGACGCCAGGTTCGTCATCGATCCGACGATGACGATCTACTCGGCGGGCCGCGACGTGATGCGCATGCGCAACGCCGACTGGCACGAGAAGTACACGCTGCCGTCACTGTGGGACTTCTACCAGCCGAACCGCAACGCGCACGGATCGTACTGGTTCAACTGGACCACGGAAGACGAGATCCAGTGGAAGAAGTTCTACCAGGTGTGGATGTCGTTCTTGAACGACTTCAAGAACGCCGGCGGCCGCGTCACGACCGGGTCCGACTCCGGCTTCATCTACCAGACCTATGGTTTCGGCTACATCCTGGAGCTCGAGATGCTGCAGGAAGCCGGCTTCCATCCGCTCGAGGTCATCCGCTCCGCGACGCTCAACGGGGCGTTGACGCTGCACGAGCCCAAGGGGAAGCCGATCGACTTTGGCATCATCCGGCCGGGCCTGCTCGCCGACATGGTCATCGTCGATCAGAACCCGCTCGAGAACTTCAAGGTGCTCTACGCCACCGGCGCGGTGAAGCTCGACGATCAGAATCGTCCGACCCGGGTCGGCGGCGTCAAGTACACGATCAAGGATGGCATCGTCTACGACGCGAAGAAGCTTGCCGCCGAGGTGGCGGCCATCGTCGAGCGCGCGAAGCGCCCGTCGACGTCAGCAGGACAACAGTAAAACGATGAAGACACTGATAAAGATCGTCGGCGCGCTGGTGGTGTTGTTGGTGCTGGTGGCCGCGTGCGGCTACGGCTACCTGATGTTCGCGTATCCGAAGGTTCCTCCGCCGACTGCGTTCAAGATTGACGCGACGCCGGAGCGGCTCGCACGCGGTAAGTATCTGAGCGATCACGTGGTGGGGTGCACCGCCTGCCACAGCAAGCGGGACTGGACCAAGTTCTCAGGTCCACCGATACCGGAGACCCTCGGCCAGGGTGGCGACGAGTTCCTGCTGGGACCCGCCGGCGTCCTGTACGCCAAGAACATCACACCCGCCGCGATTGGCTCCTGGACCGACGGCGAGTTGCTGCGGGCCGTGACGCAGGGAGTTTCGAAGGACGGCACGCCGCTGTTTCCGCTCATGCCGTATCCGCACTACGGCGCCCTGGACGAAGAGGATGTGCACGCGGTGCTGGCGTACGTGCGGTCGTTCAAGGCGATCGAGAACACCCCGAAGGCGCGGCAGTTGAACTTCCCGCTGAACATGATCGTGCGGACCATCCCCGCGGCCAACACCTTCAGTAAGCGGCCGTCGCCGGACGACAAGGTGGCCTATGGCAAGTACATGACCAAAGCCGCGCTCTGCACCGAGTGCCACACGCCGATCGACGATCAGGGCACGCCGCTTCCGGGAATGGAATTCGCCGGCGGCATGGAGCTCGTCGAGACCGGGTATCGCGTGCGAGCGGCGAACATCACGCCGGACGCGAATACCGGCATCGGGTCGTGGACCGAACAGCAGTTCCTCGACAAGTTCAAGGGCTTCGAGACGGCGACCAACGCCACGCTCGCCGAGCACGAGCGCGCGCAGAACACGCCGATGCCGATGACCATGTATGCGGGAATGGCGCGCGAGGACCTGTCCGCGATCTTCGCCTATCTGCGCACGCTCAAGCCGGTCACGAATCGAGTCGAGAAGTTTCCGGATGCGAAGTGAGCGTTGGGGCTTGCGGGCTTGCGGGCTACGGGCTTGGGGTTCTGAGGTGTGAATGTTTGATTATCTGACCGGCATTTACAACATCACGCCGACGCCGTTTAAGGCCGACGGCACGCTCGACGAGCCGAGCCTCGAGAAGCTCACCGAGTTCACGCGCGGTACGGGCGTGAACGGCATGACGATCCTTGGCGTCCTCGGCGAGGCGGACAAGCTGACCGAGCGTGAGCGCGAGCGCGTCACCGAGATCGTCATCGAAACCGCGGGCGATCGCTTTCCGATCTGCGTCGGCACGACGCATGCGGGCACCGACGGCTGCATCGCCTACAGCCGCCGCGCGCAGGAGCAGGGCGCGAGGGCGGTGATGGTGGCGCCGCCAAAGCTGGCGCGAACCAACGACGCGGCACTCGAGCGGCACTACCTGGCCGTCGCCGAAGCGGTCGACATTCCGGTGGTGGTGCAGGACTTTCCGCCGGCAGTCGGCGGCATCACGATGAGCGTGGAATTGATCGCCAGGCTCGCGGCGGCCTCGCCACGCCTGGCATTCCTCAAGCTCGAGGATGATCCGGCACCGATGAAGATCACGCAGATCAAGGCGGTGTCGAAGGACGTCAGGATCTTCGGGGGCCTCGGCGGCATGATGTTCCTCGAGGAGCTGCGTCACGGCGCGATCGGGACGATGACCGGGTTTGCGTTTCCCGAGATCCTGGTGGAGATCTTCACGAAGTTCACGGCCGGCGATCGCGACGGCGCGACCGCCGTCTTCTACAAGTACCTGCCGATCATCCGCTTCGAAAACCAGCCGCGCATCAACCTTGCGCTGCGCAAGCACATCTACCATCTGCGCGGTGTCATTGCGTCATCACGCGTGCGGGCGCCTTTCACGCCGGTGGACGCCGACACGCTGGCCGATCTCGACGACATTCTCGCCCGCCTCGGGCTCGCCACGGTGAAAGTGTAATCAGGGATCAGGGATCAGGGATCAGGGATCAGGAAAACGATGGAATTTGGACTGAAGGGCAAGCGCGCGATCGTCATGGCGGCGAGCCGCGGACTTGGATACGCCTCGGCGCTCGGACTGGCGCGAGAAGGCTGCAGGCTGATCGTCTGCAGCCGCGACCAGGCACGCATCGAGGCGGCGGCGGCGACGATCACGAAGGAAACCGGCGCCGACGTGAAGGCGCTGGTCGCGGATGTCAGCAGCGCGAGCGAAGCGAAGCGGCTCGTCGATGCCGCGGTCGCTGCTTACGGTGGCCTCGAGATCGTCGTCCACAACGCCGGCGGCCCGCCCGCCGGCGAGACGCTGCAAATGACCGAGGAACAGTGGCAGAAGGCGTTCGAGCAGAATCTGCTCAGCTTTACGCGCATCGTCGGCGCTGCCGCGCCTGAGATGAAAAAGGCGGGCTACGGTCGCGTCCTGACGATTGCGTCATCGTCGATCAAGCAGCCGATCCCGAATCTGGCGCTCTCGAATGCGCTCCGCGCCGGCGTGTGGGGCATCGCGAAGACGCTCTCACGTGAGCTGGCGCCGCAAGGCATTCTCGTCAACGTGATCGCCCCCGGCCGGATCGATACCGAACGCATCGCGGAGCTGGATCAAGCCAACGCTCAAAAGAGCGGCAAGTCGGTGGAAGATGTTCGGAAGACCTCGATTGCGGGAATTCCGCTCGGACGTCTTGGCCGGCCGGAGGAGCTGGCGAATCTTGTCGTATTTCTCGCCTCGCAGGCCGGCAGCTACATCACCGGTCAAGCGATTACGGTGGACGGAGCAGCTGGCACTGCTCTCTGAAGTTGGCAGTTGCGAGTTGACCAGTTGACAGTTGAGTTGGCAGTGACGAGTTGAGTTGGCAGTGACGAGTTGAGTTTGAGGTTCTACATCTTCGTTGTTTGTCTCGTCCTCATCGAGCCGGCAGCGGCACAAGTCGTAGCGCCCGTGCCGCCGGTCGAAGAAGCGCGTCCGGAGTTTTCGGAGTTCGTCGCGAAGCTCAAGGAACACGCGATCGCTCAAGGCGTGACGCCGGCGACGGCCGAGGCCGCCCTCGCCAATCTCGAGCCCCTCGAGATCGTCGTCGAGCGCGACCGGTCCCAGCCGGAAGTCGAGCTGACGATCGATCAATACGTATCGCGCCGCCTGACCCGGTCGTTTGTTCGCACCGCCGCCGAACGACAGCGTGAACACCGGGCCGATCTCGCGCCCATCGCGAAAAAGTATGGCGTGTCGAGCAGCGTGCTCGTCGCGATCTGGGGCATGGAGTCAAACTTCGGCCGCTTCATGGGCACCAGGCCGACCGTGCAGGCGCTCGCCACGCTGGCGTGGGAAGGCCGGCGCCGCGCGTTTTTCACAACCGAATTGATCAGCGCGCTGCAGATTCTCGACAAGGGTTACATCGACCTCGATCAGATGAAAGGATCGTGGGCCGGCGCGATGGGGCAGACGCAGTTCATGCCGTCGAGCTACCTTGCGCACGCCCAGGATTACGATGGCGATGGCCGGCGCGACATCTGGAACACGCTGCCCGACGTGTTCGCATCGATTGCCAATTACATGATCGCCTACGGATGGAAAGGCGACGAGTTGTGGGGCCGCGAGGTCCGGGTGCCTGCCGGTGGGGCCGCGAAGCTGGCGGCGGCGGTCGGATTCAGGCAGGCCGGCTGCCGTGCGGCACGCGAGCTGACGGTGCCGATCCCGCTGGCGAAGTGGCAGTCTCTGGGGGTGCGAACAGCGTCCGGCGGCGCGCTGCCGAAGGTGGCTCGCTCCGCGTCGTTGCTGCGCGCCGGAACGAAGTCATACCTGGTCTATTCGAACTACGACTCGCTTCTCGGTTACAACTGCGCGCACGCCTACGCGCTGGCCGTTGGCCTGCTTTCCGATCGCTTGGACTAAGATCAGGGGATGGGTTCCAGCAAGCCGTCCGCATCCGCGGTCACAGCCGTCCTGTCGGTGGCCGCGCTGTCGATGGCGGCGGGCGTTTATTTCGGCGGCACCGGCCAATTGCCGTTGGCGATGATCGGCGCCATATTGTTCGTCATTCTTGGAGGCGTGGGCTTCGAGCTCGCGCGTCGCCGCTCATGATTCGTCGATACCTGTCTGGTACTGCCGTCGCTACTGTTGTCACGCTGCTCGCCGCCTGCGGCGGCAGCCAGAGCTCCACCCCGTCACAGGCGGCGCCTGCGTCTTCCGCGCCCGCCGCCGAGCCGAAAGCGGCCGCGACCATCACCCTGGTCGAGCCGATCGACGGCGCGATGGCCGGTCACATCGACATGTTCCGGTGGTCGCCGGTTGCCGGCGCCGACGGGTACGTCATCACCATTCGCGCGGTCACGGGCGATCGCGTGGTGTGGGAGAGCGCGCCGATGGCGGCGACGGAAACCAAGCTGCCGGCGACGGTCGCGCTCGAGCCGGAAGTGCACACCTGGACGGTGTCGGCGCGCAAGGGCACCGAGGTCCTCGTCACCGCAGCGCTTCAAAAATTCACGATCACTCCGTAACCCCCTGATCCCTGATCCCGATCCTGATCCCTGATCCCTGATCCCTGATATGACCAAAGATCTCCTGAAAGGCCTCAACGAGCATTTGAAGCTGGAGTTCCGCGCAGCGCACGAATACCTGGCGATGTCGATCTGGCTCAACGAGCACGATCTCCCCGGCTTCGCGACCTGGATGCGCAAGCAGTCCGGCGACGAGCTGCTGCACGCGCAGCGCATCATCGATCATCTTGTCGAGCGCGATCAGAAGGTCGTGCTGCCGGCGATCGCGGCGCCGCCGATTACGTGGAAGTCCGCCGAGGCGCTGTGCGAGCACGTGCTCAAGAACGAGCGGGAAGTGACGGCGTCGATTAACGTGCTCTACGCGATGGCGGAGAAGGCGAAGGATCGTCCCGGCGTCGTGATGCTGCAGTGGTTCGTCACCGAGCAGATGGAAGAAGAAGCCGCGGCGCGCGCGGTCCTCGGCCGCATCCGCCTCGCCGGCAACACCGGCGTCGGCCTGCTGATGATCGATCAGGAGTTGGCGGGCGGCTCGGTTCCCGGTATGCCGGCGTCACCAACCGACGCTGCCAATCAGTAGCGGCCTGCCTTCGGGCTTTCGCAGTACGGCGAAGCAGGCTCTGCGTTGTGACATGACCCCGCAAAGATGGCATGCCGCGGATGGCCCGCTGACCGAAGCGGGCCTTCGCGCGAAGCTCGAATCGCTCGGTTATCGCGTTGCGAAGTACGTCTACGAGCCCGGCACAGTCTTTCCCGATCACAAACACGACGTCGACAAGATCGATGCGGTGCTGTCCGGCCGCTTCCGCCTCGTCGTGCGCGGCCACATGAAAGTGCTCGGGCCCGGCGAGTGGATCGAGATCCCGCGCGGCACCGTTCACAACGCGTCGGTGATGGGCGATGAGCCGGTAGTCAGCCTCGATGCGGTGAAACTATGAAGATCGCAGTCTTCGGATCGGGCGGCGTCGGTGGTTATTTCGGCGGCCGGCTCGCGGCGGCGGGAGAGGACGTCACGTTTCTCGCGCGCGGCGCGCACCTCGCCGCGATGCAGCAAAACGGTCTGCGCATCGCAAGTCCGCTCGGTGATGTTCATCTTCCGAAAGTGCAGGCCACCGATCGGCCGGAGGCCGTGGGTCCGGTTGATGCCGTGCTCTTCACGGTGAAGCTCTATGACGTCGACGCGTCGGCGGCGACGTTGGCGCCGATGATTGGCCCCGACACAGTCGTGATCACGCTGCAGAACGGCGTCGATGCAATGGAGATGGTCGCCAGGCACGTCGGCGATGATCACGTGGCCGGCGGCGCGGCCTACATCGTGGCCGTGATCGACACGCCGGGCCACATCCGCCACACCATCGCGCACCAGCTGGTGTTCGGTGAACGCGACGGCCGGCGGTCGGATCGCCTCGCGAAGTTCGAAGCGGCCGGTGCTCGAGCCGGCTTTCAGGCCAGGGCCAGCACCGATGTGACGGCCTCGTTGTGGACCAAGTTCGTGCGCCTTGCGACGTGGAGCGGCATGACCACGGCGACCCGCTCGCCGATGGGCATCGTGCGCGATACGCCGGAAACGTTCGCGCTGATGGTCGCGGCGATTGAGGAAGTGATCGCGGTCGGACGCGCGAAGGGCGTCAATCTGCCGGCTGATCTCATGGACACGACGCTGGCGATGATCCAGAGTTTTCCCGCCAATGCGAAGTCATCGATGCTCGAGGACCTCGAGCGCGGCCGCCGGCTCGAGCTGCCCTGGCTGAGCGGCGCCGTGGTGCGCATCGGCAGGGAAGTGGGCGTGCCCACGCCCATCCATCAGTTCATCACCGCGATCCTCACGCCGTTCGTCACAGGGCGCTAGGTCAGGTCGCCGGCGGGCGTTCAGCGTTTGCTGGGCACAAGACGCTTCAATTCCTCGCTCCAGTTCTGGACGACGACCACGCTCAGTGGCGTGGCCGGGGCTTGATCCGTCGCGTCCTTGACCATGAGGAACCGCTTGCCATCCGGCGACACATCGTAGGTCCTCGAGGTGTTCGTCCCGTCGCCGCGATAATAGCTCCGCCCTTCGATCAGCTTCGCCGGCGCACTCGCCGTCCAGGTTGTCCCGCCGCCTACGCGAACACCCATCAGAGCGCCGTCGGGCGCAACGAAGAAGAGCTCGTCGCCGTTCCGGGACCAATGCGCCTGCGCGCCACCGCCCGTGGACACCTGCGAACGTCCACCCGTGACGTCAGGGAACGGGCGCACCGAAATCTCCAGGCGCGCGGAGTCGTTCGACTCGTACGCGACCCAGCGGCCGTTCGGTGAAACTTCCGCGTTTCGCTCGACGAATCGCGTCTTGAGCAACGGCGTCGGACGACGGTCTTTCTCCAATGTGAGGACATGCACATCGAGACCGGAAGCCGTGTTCGCCTCCGAGAAGAGGATCTGGGTTCCGTCGGCGGCGACCGCGGACACCCGCAACCCATTCGGAGAATCGAGCAATAGTTCAGGAGGACTCGTGCCTTCAACAGCTTGACGAAGCAGGCGTCCCCGTCCTTCGCTCGATGACGTGAAGACGAGGCTGCGTCCGTCTGGCATCCACTCGGGTGTCTGGTCAAGGTCGGGATCCGTTGACACTCTCGTCAGCGTCTCGCGCGCCAGGTCCCACACCCAGATGTCGTTCTCCTGATCCCGGATGTCCAGCGCCAGCCGGGTGCCGTCGGGAGACACACGCGGGAACGCGTATCCACGAACAGGGATGCCCTTGACAGGTTCCTCAACACCCTGGCGATCGACCCACACAAGCGTGCGTTGGGGCCTGACGTTGCCCCCGGTGACGTAGGCCAGCGTGCCGTTGCGGGCCACGTCGTATTCGGCCGTGCCATTCGGCAACGTCAGGATCGAAGGCACGACCGGAACTGGCGTACCAGTGATTTCTCCTCGCGAGATGTCAAACGCGACCGCTCTAAGCGAGCCGGCAGCTGCGTATACGAGATGCCCGCTCGCTACGTATTGCGCCTGGCTGCCGCCGCTGACGAGCACTCTTGGAGCGCTCTGTGGATTCTTGAGGTCGAGGAGCGCAATCTTCGATTCGTCCACACCGCCGGTCAGCGGCCGAATCGTGAAGAGCACAGACTGACCACCCGGCAGAAACTGCGGCCAGAGGTGGTCACCCTCTCCACGCTGCTGATCCGGTCGCGTCAGCACGACCGGCTCGCCGCCGTTCGACGACACGCGTTGCAGCCCCGTGGCCGTCAGAGCCGTCGCAAAGACGATTGTTCCATCCTCACCCCAACTGGCGCCTCTGCTCGGGCCATCGATGGTCGCGATCGTGAGAATTGGACCGCCCGTGATGGCAACCTTCTTCAGGGTGATCGGCGACGGTTCGACGAGGCCGACCCACTGACCATCTGCCGATACGAACGGCGCGCGGAGGATCCCTTCGACGCTGAGCGGTGTGCTCTCAAGCGCATCCAGAGGCCGGACGAAGAGCCTTGTCGCATTCAGCTTCGCGCTGCCTTTGTAGATGAGGAGCGCCCCGTCCGGCGTAAGCGCAAGGTCTCGAGACTGTGCATCGACCTGCAGGGCGGAAGCGCCGGTCTGGAGCAGTGCGAAGCGTACCGACGCGTGGCGCGTCCGAACGGTTGGCGAGCCACACGTGCCGCGAGCAGCGGCGGCACCGGCGAGCAGCGCAGCGATCGGCACCACCAGGCGCCGCCACATCGGAGTGGGAACGATCGACCTCCTTTGTTCGGCGCCAACCGATGCGGCAGTTCCGACGCCGCCGGCCAGGACGAAGAGCGCGACGGAGATATCGGCGATCCGATCTCGCCGATCCTTCGCCAGGCATCGTTGAACCAGCGTTCGCACGTGCGATGGAACGCTCGGAGGAAGGGCGTTCCAGTCGGGCTCCGTCTTCAGCACATTCGCCAGCGTGTCGGACACATCCTCGCCGTCGAACGCGCGCCTGCCGGCCAGCATCTCGTAGAGCACGGCACCAAACGACCAGATGTCGCTGCGCTTGTCCGTCGGCCGCCCTTTGGTCTGCTCCGGGCTCATGTACGCGGCCGTGCCGAGAATCACGCCAGCTCCAGTGACGGCGGGCGTCGTCACGGTGGGCGACTGCGCCATTAGACTCCGGGGCGCCGCTCGGATCCGGCGACACGAGCTTGGCGAGCCCGAAGTCCAGCACCTTCACCGTGCCGTCGTCGCGCACCTTGACGTTTGCCGGCTTGAGATCGCGATGCACGATTCCCAGATCGTGTGCGGCCTGGAGCGCCTCACCGATCTGTGTCGCCACGCTAAGCGCTTCCGGTAGCGTCAGCGGTCCCGCGGAAATCCGATCGGCGAGCGTCGG
This sequence comes from uncultured cyanobacterium, assembly GCA_963833135.1. Classification (GTDB taxonomy): domain Bacteria; phylum Acidobacteriota; class Vicinamibacteria; order Vicinamibacterales; family UBA2999; genus 12-FULL-67-14b. Next base: position 22,890 of record CAWHWW010000004.1, read on the forward strand.
TCCTTCGACCAGCTCCATGACCAGTCCGTGGACGCCGTTCCAGTCGTCGAACCCGTGGATGTGGGCGATGCCAGGGTGGTTGAGTGCTGCAAGCACCTGAGCCTCGCGACGAAAGCGCGCCAGTCGATCCGGCTCGTTCGAGAGCAGCTCCGGCAGGACCTTGATCGCAACGTCGCGCTGCAGGCGCGTGTCGCGAGCACGATAGACCTCGCCCATCCCGCCGGCGCCAAGAGGGCCGAGCACTTCGTAGTGGCCGAGTCGAGCGTTAATGGACAGCGCCATGAAGCCGCAGTCGAAAGTTCCACCATTCTAGCCGCGACTACGGAACCACACGTTGGAATCGCTGATACGATCGACGGCCACCCGGCAAACATCATGGCGATGACTCTTCGACTCGCAGCCGGCCGTTGCGGCCGGCAGCTCGCTCAGGACCAGCGCTACGCGAGCTGATGCGCGAGTATCAGTCCGGCCGCTTCGAGGCGTTCGAAGAGATCTACGCGTCGATCGCCCCGGCGCTCGGCCGTTACCTGCTGTCGCAGGCGCGCAACGGCGCGAAGGCCGACGACCTCGTCCAGGAGACGTTTCTGCAGATGCATCGGGCGCGGCATACCTACGACAACTCGTTTCCGCTGCTGCCGTGGGCGATGGCGATTGCGCGGCATGTGTGGCTGATGGATCGCCGCACGCTGTCGCGCCGGCCGTGGGCGCCCGACGATGTGACGGCGATGGAGTTGCCCGTCAAGGGCGAAGCGGCCTCGTTCGTCGAGCGCGCCGAGGTGCGGCGCGCGCTCGGTCAAGTCGCTCCGGCGCGGCGCCAGGCCGTGATTCAGCATCATGTGCTCGGCTTCAGCTTCAAGGAAATCGCCGAGCGGGCCGGCATCGCGGAGAGCGCGGCCAAACTGCGATCCAGCCGCGGCATGGCGCAGCTGCGCGCGCTGCTGAAGAAGCCACAGACTTGTCCACCGAAGCGCGAAGCGCGAAGGTGGAAAGCGCAGAAAGCGCAGAAATGACGAAGACAGCAGCGAATCTCCCGGAGGATCTGCGTGGGCGGCTGATGGCCGACTATCGCCCCATTCGCGCGTTGCCCTCGCCGTGGGCACGGGCGCTGTGGATTCTGCCGTTCGCGCTGATTGCCCTCGTCGCCGCGCCCGTGGCGTTCAGCGTGCGGCCGGATGCTGCGAGTCTCGGATGGCTTGGCGTGTGGGGGTTGTCTATCGCGCAATCCCTGATCGGCCTGCTGGTCGTTGGCGCCGCGCTTCGCGAAGCCATCCCGGGCCGCGACTGGAGCCGCGCTGCGATTGCGCTGTGGCTGTCGATTCCGGTGGTGGCCCTTGTTGGCGTGACGCTTCTCAGCTGGGAAGCCAGCCCGGTGTTCCTGCGCGCGCAGTGGTGGCTGGTTGGCGGCCTGTGCTTCGCGGGATCCGCCGCGACCGCACTGCCTGTCGTCGCGCTCGCCGGCATCCTGGCTGCGCGTGCCTATCCAACGCGGCCGCTGATAGCTGGTTCCCTGCTCGGGCTGGGCGCGGGGTTGATGGCCGACGCCGGGTGGCGCATCTTCTGTCACTTCAGCGACCCGGCGCACGTGCTGTCCGCGCACCTCGCCGCCGTGATCGTGTCGACGATCATCGGCGCGATGGCCGCGGTGCGGATGGGTCGCCCTACGTGAAGAACACTCTCTCGATGAACCAATAGGCGCCAGCGACAATCACCGCGACCGATCCAGCAACAGCAACCTGGCGAGCCAGCGTCGGGCTCTTCCTCACCACCAGCAGGGCGCCGGCGACGACACCGACGATCAGCAGTTGTCCGATCTCGACGCCGAGATTGAAGGCGAAGAGCGACCAGCCCAGCGCGGCTGGCGGCAGGCCGAATTCCTTCAGCACGTAGGCGAAGCCGAAGCCGTGGATCAGCCCGAAAACCACCGCCAGCCACGCGCGAATATCGGCCGCAGTTTCCAGGGCCGCAGAAGGCGCAGATGGCACCTCTCTTTGTTTGGTTCTCAAGACCAGTAGGTTGTCCGCGCCGACGATGACGATGGTCAGCGCGATGAGCGGTTCGATGAATCGCGCCGGCGGCGAGACGATGTCGAGCGCCGCGAGCGAGAGCGTGATGCTGTGGCCGACGGTGAACGAGGTCACGATCAACGCCAGCCGCGACAGCGTTCCGCCGAGGAGCAGCAGGCCGATCAGGAACAGGATGTGATCGGGCCCGATCAGGATGTGCTCGATCCCGGAGGCGACGAACGTCTTCACCACCGCCCATCGTCCCTGCGTGCTCCCGGAGTAATACGACATCTCCTGGTGCGATGCGTCGAGGATCGCCTGCAGCTTCAGCGCAGAGTCTTCGTAGATGTTGATGAAGGTCTGGTGAACGGGATCGTAGGGAAATAGGTAGGCGTTGATGCCGATGTGCCCGGGCCTGAAGGCGCCGATCCTGAACGCGAGCCGAAGGCTCTGGCGGTCCGCGACGACATCGATCGCGCCCCAGGTGATCGTGACGGGGCGGCCGTCGAACATCAAGCTGAGGCGCGGGCTGAGCAAGGCCACCAATGCATCGCGGTATCGGACGGCGGTAGCCGGATCGAGCAGCGAATCAGCGTTGGCGACGCCGAGATCGTGGGCGGCGTCGAGATCGTGGACCACGAGCGTGCCGGTGACGCCGCTCGAATCGAGATGCAGGTCGACATAGCTGAATGGGGCCGGGTGTGCGGCGGCCGCTGACGGCCAGCCCAGCATCGCCCACGCCAACATGAACTGGAGCCACCGTCGCATTTACGAAGACGCCTTTTCTGCCCTCGCCTTGATTGCCTTGAGCCACGTGATTCTCAAGATCGAGCTTCCCGGGAAAATGATCCGCCAGTATGGCGTGAAGCGTCGCAGCGCGGCACTGTCGGTCGCGAACACGCGCGTCTCGGTATCGATGCGTGAGGTACCGTTGCCGAGGTCCCGGATCCTGAAATTCATCGTCGCCTTCGCGAAGCCCGGCTGTGCCAGCGCCTTGAAATCCTCGCCGGTGAACTCGCGTCGCGGCCCTGGCCTGGCGGCGCGAGGCGGCGCCACGACGACCGATCCGAGCACAACCTCCACCGCCGGCCGATCGAGCAGGAGCAAGAAGCCAGTTCGTGTCGCGACGTCGAGGATCGGCTGCTGTCCCGGTGCGTTCAGGATGCTTTCCGGTCCGGCTCTGCCAAAGCGGCGGATGCTGGTCAATAATTTGAACAGGCCGATTTCGTCCGCTGAAACGGCCTTGATCGCAGTGTAGACGCGAGCCGGCGGCGCCGACACAACGATGGTGTGGTGTTCCCGGAAATGAAACTCGGGGGCGAACTCATCGATTCCGCTTCGTGCTGCGACGGACGCACTCGACGGTGTAATCACCGTGATGGTCATGACGCCGGCAACTCCGGCCAGCAGCATGAGGGCGGCGCGCTGCCGGCTCGCGCGATGCAGCCAGCGGAGCGGCCTGATCACACCAATGACGCCCGCTAACGCGACGAGCGCCATCGAGTAGACAGCCGTCGACCACAGCCAGTCGGTCACGCTCTTCCTATAAGACGCCGCGAGCGGCGGCCCAGATCCAGACCATGCAGATGAGGGAGGTCAGCAGGACGTCGCTCGGCCAGTGCGCGCCCAGCGCCACGCGTGCGAGGCAGCCCAAAAGCACCATGGCGAAAGAGATCCACATCACGGGCTGGCGCATCGGCGCGTTCTTTCGCACCATCGCGACGACGCCGAGGGCGCCGAAGGTCACGCTGAAGAACGTGATCGTCGTCGAAGGAAACGTATAGCCGCTGAAGTTGCCGACGGTCGAGACCAGCTCGGGTGACGGTCGCGGCCGCTTGAAGATCGCTTTCGTGGACTCCGCGCCGTACTGCTCGAGCAGCAGAAAACCGACGATGAGCGCGAGGCCCCGCCATCCGCCGACGAAGAGCGCCGCGGTGAGCACGATCGCCATCACGTAGTACTTGCCGGGCGCCGGTGCGAGGCGGCTCACCGGGGTCGCCCACGCTTCCGGAGCAGGCGTGATCGATTGGACGGCTCGCGTCACGGCAACGTCGCCGGCGAAATACGGCTCCATCGCAACAGCGATCCCTGTCAGCAGCGTGAAGACCAGGGCCAGAACGAATGGCATCAAGGGCGGACGCACCATAGAATGCGTCATTCAACCACGAGCGAGCCTTCGCCGAGTAATCAGAGTATGAGTCAAGACCCGCTGCCTTCTCCGCAGAAGCCGCATCAGCTGAAGGCGCGCTTCCGCGCGCACTTGCGCGCCAACCTCACGGTGGCGTTTCTCATCCTGGCGATTTCGCTTGGGATTGGGATGGTCGGGTACCACCAGCTCGCCGGCCTTGGCTGGGTCGACTCCTTCCTGAACGCGTCGATGCTGCTGTCGGGAATGGGCCCTGTGACGCCGCTGAAGGATGACGGGGCTAAACTGTTTGCCGGGCTATATGCCATCTATTGCGGCGTGGTCTTCATCGCCACCGTCGGCCTGGTGATGACCCCGGTCGTCGGTCACCTGCTGCGGCGATTCCATCTGAACGATCGGGCCTAGCCTCACTTCACCAGCGAGACGAACCCTTGAACCCTTGAACCCTTGAACCCTTGAACCCTTGAACTACTGAACCTTAAAGATGCCTTTGGGCATCTTGACGTGAACGCCCATCGTTCCGTCGACGAGCTGCGTGACCGCCACGTCACCGGCGATGCTCGTGAGCTGGTAGGCCTGATGCTTGTCCATCTTCTTCGTCGATGCGAGGAAGTCGACCATCTCCTGGATCGCGATTCTCGTCGCGATGCGCAGGTCGACATCGGTGCCCATCGAGATGTAATGCGTGTTCGTTTCACCGCGCGGCCACGCCAGCTTCATCCCTTTGCGCACGGTCAGCTGGATGCGTCCGCGCAGCGAGGTCTCTATCGCGGTCTGATCGACTTCGCCGTCGCCCTGCGCGGCATGGCCGTCGCCGACTTCGAAGAGCGCGCCTTTCACGTGCACCGGAATGAAAAGCGTCGTTCCGGCCACCAGCTCCTTGTTGTCGAGATTGCCCGCGTGCGTGCTCGGCGGGTTGCTGCTGACGCGGCCCACTTCGGCCGCCGGAGCGACGCCCATGCTGCCGAAGAACGGCTTGAGCGGAATCACGATGCCCGGCAGGAACGTCGCCGTCATGTTCTTGCGATCGAGCCGGATGATCGTTTGCGGGCGGCCCTGCTCGCAGTTCTCCCGCACGTAGCCGCTGCAGCCGTTGTAGCCGTAGGCGATCGGCAGATCGATCGACAGCACCTTCACCTCGAGCGCGTCACCTGGCTCGGCGCCGTTGACGTAGACCGGACCGGTCAGGATGTGTCCGCCGGGGCCGCGATCCTTCACCTGATCGACGATGGCGCGTAGCGAGGCCTGGATCTCGCCTGCCGGCACACCGGATTTTTCGAGCCGATCCGGCGTGTTGGTCAAGAGCGTGTCGACGTCGATGATGTCGCCGGAATCGATCGTCAGTACCGGCTTCGTCTCAGCCCAGTAGTGTCCATAGGCGACCGTCGAGGGCGTCGCTTCGAGCCGGTGTGTCTTCGGCGACTGCGCACCAGCAATGGTCGCGCCGACGCAAAGAACTATCGTGATCGAACCATCGTGATGAACCGACGTTGTGAATCATCGTGATGAACCTTTGCGATGAACCCTTTTGACGAACCTCCGCGCATTGTAGTGTCGAACTGCTTTACGATGATGGCCGGATGCTCCGCCTTCTGCTGGCCGTTTCGCTGACCATCGATCCTCGGCGTCGAACGCTCGTCCGCACGGCAGGCAGACCCCTGGCCCGCCCTCGTGGTGCGAGCCGCAGGACGTGGTCGCGCGGCTCGTCTCCGGAGACGTGGAGCCTTTGTTCCCGACGTTCAACGACAAGATGAAGGCGGCCATTGACGCCGATGGTCTCCGTCGGCTCGTTCCGAGCCTCGTCGTCCAGTTTGGCGCCTTCAAGACACAGAACGGCGCCCGAACCGAATCGCAGGGCGGACTGCGCATCGTGCTCGTGTCCTGCGCCTTCGAGCGCGCGAACGTCGACGTCCGGGTCGCGTTCGACTCGTTCGATCGCATCGTCGGCATCGGCTTCCGTCCGCCGGAGTCGACCGTTGCCTACGCGGCGCCCGACTATGTCACGCGCGTCGGCGTTTCGTGACGAAGCGTTCACCGTCGACGCCGGCGGTTGGCCGCTGCCAGGCACGCTCACACGGCCGGTCGGTCCGGGACCGTTTCCCGCAGTGGTGCTGGTCCATGGTTCTGGACCGAACGACCGTGACTCATCGTTCGGACCGAACAAGCTGTTTCGAGATCTGGCGGAGGGATTGTCCAGCCGTGGGATCGCCGTGCTTCGCTATGACAAACGCACCAGAGCCCACGCCGCCCGGGTTGCGCCTCTCCTCGACTTCACCGTCAAAGAGGAAGTCGTCGACGATGCGGTTGCAGCGGCCAGGAAGATGCGTGAGACCGCGGGAATTCGGGCCGATCGCGTGTTCGTGCTCGGCCACAGCCTCGGCGGCATGCTGGCACCGCGAATCGCCACAGCCGATCCGTCGATTGCCGGACTGATCCTGATGGCTGCGGCGGTCAAGCCGCTCGAGCAATCAATCGTGGATCAGACGCGCTACCTGGCGATGCTCGACGGCAAGATATCGGCCGAGGAGCAAGCGGCGTTGGATTCCGTGACCAGGCTCGCCATGGATGTTCGCGCGCTGAAGCCATCGGATCCGCCTATCGTGTCACCGCCGTTCAGCGCCCCCGCGTCGTACTGGCTCGACTTGCGTGGCTACAACCCGCCTGCCGCGGCGAGCCTCTTGAAGCAACCGATGCTGGTGCTGCAGGGAGAACGCGACTACCAGGTCACGGTGGACGATTTCTCGGATTGGCAGCGCGCGCTCGGATCGCGCGCCAACGTGCAATTGAAGTCTTATCCAGCTCTGAATCATTTGTTCATGGCCGGATCCGGACCGTCCTCGCCCGCCGAATACCAGCGGCCCGGCCACGTCGACGAGACGGTCGTTCGCGACATCGCCGCCTGGATCACGCGATAGCGCGCTCGGTCCGTGCGGTTCCCGGTTCCCGCCTCCGGCCCTTCGACAGGCTCAGGGCGCCCCGAGCGCAGTCGAGGGGCGGTTCCCGACTAGAATCCTGCCAATGCCTTGGTACAAAGAGGTTTCCCGTCAGGAATGGAAGACGTTCCTGACCACGTTCGCCGCCTGGACGCTCGACGCATTCGATTTCACCATCATCACCTTCGTCCTCACCGACATCCGTCGCAGCTTCGAGGTCAACCTCGCGCTCGCGGGAGCGCTGGCGACGGTCACGCTGTTCTTTCGCATGATCGGCGGCATCGGCGCCGGCACGCTCGCCGATCGGTACGGCCGTAAGGGACCGATCCTTTTCGCGATCGCCTGGTATACGGGCTTCGCGTTCCTGAGCGGGCTCTCGACGAGCTACGTGATGTTGTTCGCGTTCCGCGGGCTCTTCGGAATCGGCATGGGCGGCATGTGGGCCGCGGGCATGCCGCTCGCGCTCGAGCAATGGCCGGCCAAACATCGCGGCATCGCCTCGGGCATCCTGCAGGGCGGCTACTCGACGGGGTTCCTGCTGTCATCGCTCGTCTATCAGCTCGGTTATCCGCTGGTGAGCGACAACCCCGACTGGGCATGGAGGCTGATGCTGTGGGCCGGCGTGGCACCGGCGATTGTCGTCTTTTTCCTGATGACGCGCGTCAGCGAGAGCCCGCTCTGGCTCGAGCAGCAGCGCCAGCGCGCGGGCAAGCCGGCGCGACTGTCGCTCGCGAGGCTGTTCGATCGCGATCTGTTGTGGGTCACGGTCCACACCTCGCTGCTGATGGGCGCGTTCGTGTGGATGTACCAGTCGACGACGATCTGGTATCCGACTCTGCTCGCCAACCTCAGGCAGCAGCCATTGTCGTTTCTGTTGTTGCTGAATGCGGGTGGCATGCTTGGATCGATCGCGTTCGGCTGGCTCTCCGAACGATGGGGCGGCCGCCGCGGCGCCGCGACCCTCGGGATGGTCGCCGGCATTCTCTCGGCTCCCGTCTATTTGTTCTCGGAGACGAGCGGTCAGTTGATGCTGGGGGCGTGGCTGATTGGTTTCTGCGCATCAGGCGCGTGGGGCATCGTGCCGGGCTACCTGTCGGAGCGTTTCCCGACGGAAGTCCGCGGCGTCGGCACCGGCTTCTCGTACCACGTCGGCGTCGGTTTCGGCGCCTTCGCGCCGTATTTGATCGGCGTGCTGCAGGACCGCGGGACCGAGCTTCAAACGGCGATGTTCTGGTGCATCATCGCCGGCGGCATTGCCGTAGTGACGCTGCTCTGGCTTGGCCCTGAGACGAAAGGGACCCGGCTTTCTTAACCATTGAACCTGTGAACAGCTTGAACCCCTGAACCGACAAGCTACGAGAGCGCCTTGATGATGTCCCAGCGCGTGATGATGTAGGTCGCGTCCAGCTTGAAGTCGCGGACCAGGACGGCCGGGCTCTCCGGTGTCAGCATCTGCGCAAGCGCGTCCACGCTCGTCGAAATGTCCGCGAAGGGCAGGGCCGGCTGCATGATCGCTTCGACCGGTCCGTGGACGACGTCCGGGTTCTTCACGATCTCCGAATACAAGTAGCCTTCGTTCACGGTCCCGATCAGGCGCCCGTCGGCGGTGACCGGAATCTGCGAGTAGGCCTGCTCGGTCATGATGTGCGCGGCTGTTTCGACCGTGTCGTTGCGATCGATCGTGACGAGCGGCGCCTTCTCGCGATTGACGACGAGGTCGCGCGCGGTGAGGCCCTTGCGATCGATGAAGCCCTTCTCGCGCATCCAGTCCGGGTTGTACATCTTGCCGAGATAGCGCGTGCCGTGATCGTGGAAGATCACGACGACGGTCTCGTCCTGCTTGAAATGATCGGCCAGTTGAATGAGGCCAGCCATCGCCGAGCCCGCCGAGTTGCCGGCGAAGATGCCTTCTTCTCGCGCGATGCGGCCGGTCATGATCGCCGCATCGCGATCGGTCACCTTCTCGAAGTGATCGATCAGGCTGAAGTCGACGTTCTGCGGCAGGAAGTCCTCGCCGATGCCCTCGGTGATGTACGGATAGATCTCGTTCTTGTCGAAGACGCCGGTCTCCTTGTACTTCTTGAAGACCGAGCCGTAAGTGTCGATACCCCAGGCCTTGACCGAAGGCTTTCTCTCCTTCAGATACTTCGCGACGCCGCAAATCGTGCCGCCGGTGCCGACCCCGACGACGAGATGATCGACCTTGCCGCCGGTCTGGTCCCAGATCTCCGGCCCGGTCCATTCGTAATGCGCCTGCGCGTTGGAGGGGTTGTCGTACTGATTTGCCTTCCACGAATTCGGAGTCTCGCGCTCGAGGCGGGACGAGACCGAGTAATACGAGCGCGGATCCTCCGGATCGACATCCGTCGGGCACACGATCACCTCGGCGCCGAACGCCCGCAGTGCATCGACCTTCTCCTTCGACTGCTTGTCGGTCGTCGTGAAGATGCACTTGTAGCCTTTGACGACCGCCGCGATCGCGAGGCCCATGCCGGTGTTGCCGGAGGTGCCTTCGATGATGGTGCCGCCAGGCCTCAGCTTGCCGGCCTGCTCCGCATCCTCAATCATCTTGATCGCCATCCGGTCCTTGATCGAGTTACCCGGATTGGTCGTTTCGATCTTGGCGTAGACGTCGGCGGCGACGATGCCCTTCGGGATGCGGTTGAGGCGAACGAGCGGCGTATCGCCGACTGTTTCAAGAATGTTGTTGTAGATTGGTCTGGCCATCGCGCAGCGACGTCGTGTCAAACCATCATACACGCCCCGTTCTGTTGTCGCTGGCAGCGTTCGTGCTGCTCGCTGCCATGCACACGTGGCCGATGCCGTCGGCGCCGCGACACTGGTCGCGCGTCGAGGGCGACGGCGCGCTGAACGTGTGGGCCGCGGGGTGGGTCGGACACACCCTCGTGCACGCGCCCTCACGCCTCTTCGACGCCAACATTTTCTATCCTGAAAAACGCACGCTGGCATTTTCGGAGGCGATGCTCGTGCAGGGCGCCATCGCCGCGCCGATCATGGCGTTCGATGGCGACGCCGTGCTGGCCTACAACTCGTCGTCGTTCATCGGCTTCGTGCTGACAGGCTGGGCATTCTGCTTGTTGGTGTGGCGCTGGACGGACAACTGGTCCGCGGGCTACGTCGCCGGTTCGCTCGCGGCGTTCAACGCATTCACGCTGGTCCACCTGACGCACCTGCAGTTTCTTCACGCCGAGTTCATCGCGGTGATTCTGTTCGGCCTCGATCGGTTGATCGCGGCAAGACGCCTGGGCGACGTCGCGACCCTGGCGGCAGGTGTCGCGCTGAACGCGTTCACGTCGATCTACCTGATGGTCTTCTCGGTCTGGCTGGTTCTGTTTGCGTGCCTGGCGCGCGCCAGGGAACTGCTGAGAGGCGGCGCGTCGACGATGGGACGGCTTGCGGCCGCTGGAGCGGTGGCGGCACTCCTGTTGTCGCCGTACCTCGCGCAATACACGGTTGTCAGCCAGGCGATGGGATTCGTGCGCGGCGCCGACGAAGAGGAAGCGGCATCGTTGGCCAACTACGCGTCGACCGGATCGCGCGTGCACTACGAACGCTGGAGCCGCGATTTCAGCGCCCTCGCGACGTCGAACACGTTCCCGGGGTTCGTTGCCCTGGCACTGATCGCCGTCGCCTTCAGCGATCGGCGGAACACCGCCGACCCGCGATTCCGGATGTGCGCCGTCGCCGCGGCCGGCTGTGCCGTGGTGTCGTTCGCGCCGCTGCTGCCGTTCTACCGCGCCCTGCACGAGTCCATCCCGCTCTTCCAGGCAGTGCGTGCCCTCCATCGCATCGGCCAGGTCGTGTTGCTGATGGTCGCGGTGCTCGCCGGTTTTGGGATGGCTTCGCTCGCGCGCGCATCGACGCACGCGCGAAGCTGGCCCGTCGCCGTGCTTGCCGTGCTGCTCCTGGTCAATGGCGAGGCGCTACGGGCGCCAATCGGTTACACGTGGTTCGACGGCGTGCCGGACGTCTATGACGCCCTGTCGAAAGAGGCTGGCGTGGTCGTGGCCGAGGCGCCGTTCCCGATGCCGCAGCAGTGGTTTCTCAACGCGCCTTACATGGTGAACGCGACGCGGCACTGGAAGCCCATCCTGAACGGTTACAGCGGTTTTCGGCCGCCTGTCGTACCAGAAATCCTATGAAGCGATGCGCGGGTTTCCGTCAGACGAATCGTTGCTGGCGTTGTCGAAACTCGGCGTGACGCACGTCGTGGTGCACCAGCGGGCGATGAATCACGGTGCGCCGGACAATCGTTTCAACCCGTACGAGAACGTCGCGTCACTCCACCTGATTGCGCGCGATGAGGATGTGCTGATCTACCGGCTGGTGGGGCGCTAACGCAACTCGTCGCTGCAGTTCACCAGCAGGAAAGCACCTCCGGCGAGATGCGAAAGTCCGGCAGCACGTCCCGGCGAGCACGCTCTTCGAGATGAACATGGTGACTCGGCGGTGGTCAGCACGGTACCGTGAGGAGGCAGCTCGCCCCAAACCGTCGGCCGGACGTTAGAGGAGCCTCTTGTGGGCCCGCCTTCAGGCGGGCTGACGCTCGACGCATTTTGCGTTCGAGTATCCAGAGCGAAATGGCGTGACGACGCCGCTCACCGCGTCGAAGCGATGACGCGTCACACAGGCGGTGTCGTTGGCGAGGAGATGGATCGAAATCGAGGGCGTGTCGCCGATCGTTTTCACGTAATGAATGTCGTCGAGCGGCGGCAGCAGCGTGTAGAGCTCGCCGGGTTTCACCGTCTGCCGGCGCGCCACTTCGAGCGTCGCCCGCAATTCGTCGCGGCCATCGTCGGTGCGGCGATACACCGTTTCATCCTGGACGCCGCGATAGACGCCGATCAGTCCCCAGGCGAGGTGATCGTGAATCGGCGTCTCGGCGCCGGGAGGAATCACGAGCGAGAACAGGCAGAGCGATCCGTCTTCGGCGCGATAGAGCGCGTACTGCCCGATGCCGCCGCCCATGCCGCTCGTCAGATCGGGCTCGCCGTATTCCCTGGGCAGCCACGCATCGCTCGCCAGCAACCCGGCGAACGCGGGACGCAGCGCCTCGACCCGCTCCTTCGTGTCGTCGATCTCTTCGGTCAGCCGTCGAGTCTCGAAGACGAGCGATCGGATTTCGGGCACATCGACGATGAAGCCGAAGTTACTGCGATCGCGATCCTGGTCGCCGATATCGCACATGTGGCTGAAATGATAACAGGGCGCCGCCGGAGCGGCGCCCTGCGTCGAGAAGCGATCAGAAGGTGTATCGCACGCCGAATTGCGCCTGTCGCGGGAAGCCGCCCCCGCCGCGCAAGTTGGTCAGGACGAGGAACGTTGACGTCACGCGCTCGTCACCGGACGGATTGTCGAAGTTGGCGCGGTTGGTGACGTTGAAGATGTCCAGAAATACTTCGACTGCCTGCCCGCTGCGGATCCGCTGGCGCCAGCCGGCGCGCAGATCGAGCTGGAGGTAATCGGGTCCGATGGCGCCGTTTCTGCCGCCGTCGTTCTGGACACCGGTCAGGACCGCAGCATCGGGGGCGGTGCCGCTGTACGTGCCCGCGGGCGACGGATCGGTGAGCTCACCGTTCTGATCGGCGTCGATGTTGCTGTTGATGATCGAGAACGGCGCGCCGCTCATGTACCTGAACGTCCCGGCGAGGGTGGCGCCTTTCGTCTTCGGGATTGCGATGCGGCCATTAAGGGCGAGAATGTGCCGGCGATCGACGCTCGACGGCCCTTCCCAGCGATCGAGGTTGAGTGATGTTCCGGTCTGGAACGTGTTCTTGTCCGCCTGGTTCTCCGCGGTGCCGAACGACTTCGACAGCGAATAGGAAATCCGGCCCGACCAGTTGTTGGCGTAACGCTTCTCGAGCGAGAGGTTCAGCGCGTCGTAGTCGTTGAAGCCGGTGTTCTCCATCACCCACACGCGCTCGGTATAGACCTCGTCCAGTTCTCCGAACGCGTTGAGCCTCGTGATCGCGCCCGTCCGGCTCGTGTTGGCGCGCACCATCGGATTGAGGTTGCGGGCCAGGAACATGTCGCGGTTCGCGGTGTGCACGAAGTCGGCGTTGATGGCAATCGTCGACGTCAGCTCGCGGCCGTAACCGATCGTCGCCTGGTGCGCGAAGGGCTGCTCGCGGCCGGGCGCGTCGAAAATCACCACACCGGCGTTCTTGATGCGCGCGCCGGGCGGGAACATCTGGTTGAGCAGGGTGCGATTGACGAACGGCCCATTGACGAGCATCGGATCGGTGGGGAAGCGGCCGGCGCTCGGACCGGGATCCGCGCTCGCGTTCGGGAAGTTCACCACGTTCGAGGTCGTGTACTTCGACTGCTCGAGCACATCGTCGATGGCGCCGAGAATCGTGCGGTTGTAGAAGATGCCGTAACCGCCGCGGAGCACCGACTTGCCGTGGTCGTCGAACGTGCGGCTGAAGCCGATGCGCGGGGCGATGTTGTTGCGGTCCACCGGATGATCGGGCGAGCCGTTGAACAGCGGGTTGTCGGTCTCGTCGATCGGAATGATTTCGAGGTCGTAGCGGACGCCGACGCTCAACGTGGTCCGGGTGCCGATCCGCCACTTGTCCTGCGCGTAGAGCTCGACGGAGTGGTTCTTGATGAACTCGTTGAAGGTGCCCATGCGGATCGACAGCCGTTCCGGGTAGGTCCGCGGATCGGCGGCGTTGAACGCCAGGTCGCTGTTGATCGTGAACGTGCCGTTCTCGTTGATCTGCGAGACGCGCTCCAGCTCGGTGTAGTTGTAGCGCGCGCCGACCTTGATTTCGTGATCGCCCTTCTTGCCGGGAATGAACCACGAGAAGTCGTCCTCAATCTGGTAGTTCGAGTCCCACGGTCCTTGAGACTCGGTGCTGGCCTGGCCGAGCAGCGACAGGTAACTCAATTGCGGCGGGCACAGCGACTGCTGCCCGCCGGTCTCGGCGCCAAAGTCGAAGCCGGCGCGGTCGTCGTTGGGGCCCTGCGCGCGGAAGCACGCGTTGCCGTGCCACCAGTGCTCCCACGTGCGCGCCACACGCACCGTGTTGACGCGCGAGTCGCCGATCACACTGGTCAGCGTGGCGACGGCGGTCTGATCGAGGTCGGTTTCATCCTGCGCCGATTCCGGCGTCTGGCGGTTGCCGATGGTGTTCCACTGCGGCGCCCATTCGCGCAGCCAGCGGACTGCCCAGGTGTGTGCGCCGCTGATCTGGTGATCGACCCGGATCATCGTGTTCCAATCAGTCCGGTCCTCCGCGATCGCGAAGTTGTAGTCGGGCTTGGTCTCGAAGACCCGTGAGCGATTGGGATTGTCGACCTGCCGCTCGAGGCTGCCGAAGAAGTGCAGCTTGTTCTTGATGATTGGTCCGCCGACAACGCCGCCCCACTCGCGCTTGGTGGTGGTCGGCTTGGGCAGGTTGTTGCGATGGACGAAATAGTCTTCGGCGGTCAGGGCATTGGACGCCGCATAGCCGAACACGACGCCCTTCAATTGGTTGGTGCCCGACTTGCTCACGGCGTTGACGATGGCGCCGCTGGCGCGGCCGAACTCCGCGTCGTACATGCTGGTCAGCACCTGGAATTCCTGCACCGCTTCGAGCGGCGTTCGTACCTGCGCGCCGGAGCTCGTGCCGAGCGCATCGTCGGCATTGTATCCGCCGTCGACCGAGACATTCGTGTTCTGCGACGTCTGGCCGTTGGCGACGATGGTGTCGTTGCCCATCTGATTCGACGGTGAGAACTGGACGCCGGGCAAGAGCGCCACCGCCGAGAAGTAGTTGCGGTTCATCGCCGGCAGCTCGCTCAGCTCCGCGGTGCCGACGTTGCCGCCAACCGTGGCGCTCGTCGTGTCGACGAGCGGCGACTGCCCGGTGACGGTGACGTTTTCTTCAATGCCGCCGACGACTAACGTCAGGTTGATGGTGAGCGTCGTGCCGACCAGCAGCACCAGGCCGGTGCGCTCCATCGTTTGAAAGCCTGCCACCTTCGCCGTGACGGCGTAGCGGCCGGGTGTCAGTTGCGCAGCGGAATAGGTGCCTTCGGCGCTGCTCGTCAGATCGCGCGTGGCTCCCGTCTCTTCGTTCCTGACCAAGACCGACACACCGGGGAGGACCGCCCCCTGCGCATCGGTGACCTTGCCGCTGATTTGAGCAGTGCCTTGTTGTGCTGCTGCGGGTGCCGCAAGAACGAATGCGGCAAGTAGACATGCCGACGCGACGTGAACTCGACCCATGAGCCGCCTCCCGGAAACGTGGTGGGATTCGCGATTAGGGCGACGCCGACGAAATGACGGGGCCATTACACTCCCGGCCCCCGTCCGGGTCAAGGTCGAGTACTACCAGCTGTGCAGTGAGGCACCACGACGCCAATCGGCGCTCGAGCGATCGTCAATTGATCTGCAATCTGAGATCTGAGATCTGAAATCGTCACGAACCCAGTTTTTTCAGCTGCGCCTCGATCGCCTGCATCTCCTTGATCAGATCCGCGTAGCGCTCGTGCGCGTCGCGGCCGACGCGCTGGTCGGCCTGCGTGACCATGCGCTGGATGTTGTTCAACTGGCTGAGCAACATCGGCTGCGTGTAGATGCCAGGCGTATCGACCAGCCGCGCATACAGCTGCTGCAGCGGATGGTCGTACTTGGTCGTGCTCGGTGAATCGCCGGGCATGGCCGGCGCCAGCTGCGGCTTCAGTCCGGCCTTCTGCATTGCCTGTTCGAGGCTCACCTGGAGCTTACGCGCGTCGCTGACGGCGTCGCGCACCTGCAGCTGGAACTTCACCTGCTCGGCGATCGCCGCATCGGTCACGCCGTCGGCGGCGACGCGAGGATCCGAGATGAGCGCGAACGTCCGCGTAATCGTCTGGCCGCCCGACGTGAGCCGCACGGTGTACTTCCCGGGCGGCACCATCGGCCCGCCCGCTCCGCCGACCGGATTCTGCGCGGTCCATGGACCGGGGTAGCGCAGGTCCCACGTGATGCGCTGCATGCCGGCCTCGGCGCGGATGCTGGTGGAGCTGGCGGCGCCACGCGAGAATGGCCCGCGCATCTCCTGCGCCGGTGCGCTGGCGCTCTTCGGTGGCGCCACGTTCCAGGTACGCAGCGGGGCGCCGCCGGAGTCGAGCACTTCGAGCTTCGTTTCCGCGCCGGGCGCTGTCGCGAAGTAGAGATCGAACTGCGCGCCCTGGAAGGGATACTCCGGATCGACGTTCGAGTACGGCGCGGTGCTGCTGCGGTAGCGGATGGCTTCGCGCGGTTGGAACAGCGCCACCGCCGGCAGCTTTGTCTGCTCGTCTTCAAGGGCGCTGAAGCCGAAGCTGCCACCCGTTGCCGCCGGCGCGGCGTTTGCGATCCGCGCGAGCTCCTGCAGCGGGGTGACGTTGTCCATGATCCACGCCGACCGCCCCATCGTCGAGACCACAAGGTCGTTACGGTGCACCTTGATGTCGGTGACCGGCGTCGTCGGCAGGTTCTGCTGGAGCGTCTGCCAGTTCTTGCCGCCATTGAACGACACGAAGAAGCCGAACTCGGTGCCGGCATAGAGCAGGCCGGCCTGGCGCGGATCCTCGCGAATGACGCGTGTCGGATGATCGGCCGGCAGGCCGTTCTTGCCGTCGGTCAGCAGCGTCCAGGTCTCGCCGTAGTTGTCCGTCCGGTAGATGTAGGGCTTGAGATCGTGCTCGCGCAGGAAGCGGTAGCCGGCAATGTAGGCGCGGCCTTTCATGTGCGGCGAATCCTCGACGGTCTGGATCCGCGCGCCGACCAGATCCTTCGGCGTCACGTTCTTCCAGGTCTTGCCGTTGTCGCGCGTCACGCTGACGGGACCGTCGTTGGCGCCGACCCAGATCACGCCGCGCTCGAGGCGCGACTCGATCATGGCGTAAATCGTCGAGTAGACCTCTTCGCCGGTGACGTCCCGCGTGATCGGATTGCCCGAGACGATCTGATACTGCGGTTCCTTGGCGGTCAGATCAGGGCTGATGATGTCCCACGAAATGCCTTCGTCCATCGAGCGATGGAGCACGTGCGAGGCCTGGTAGATGACCCGCTCGTCATGCGGCGACACGTAGACGACCGTCTGGCGCGGGAAGCGGTACTTGATCTCGTCCGGATCGTGGCCGTAGCGGTTTTGCGGATAGACCCAGTAGTGTTTCTCCTGCCCGGTGTCGACGTTGTAGCGTCCGACCTCGCCCTTGCACGCGCCCCACACGACCTTGCCGTTCTTCTTCGGCCAGATCTGGCCGGTCTCGCATCCGGAACCCTGCGACCACGCTTGCGCAGGATGCTCGAAGCCCCACGACACCGGCGGGATGCTCGGGATGATCAGCGTGCTGTTGTCCTGCTGCGGCATGTAGAGGCGATACGGATACTGCTCGTCGACCGCGACCATGTAGTACTCGGCGGTCGGCTGGTTGAGGATCGTCGACCAGCTGCGGGCGCCGTTGAGGCTCACGTTGGCGCCGCCGTCGTTGACCTGCAGGATGATGCCCGGGTTGTCGGGGTTGAACCACATGCCGTGGTTGTCGCCGTGCGGCGTCTCGACGGACGTGAAGGTCTTGCCGCCGTCGGTGGACTTGTGCAGCCCAAGCTCGTTCACCCACACTTCGTTTTCGTTCTTCGGGTTGACCGTGGCGTAATGGAAATAGAACGGGCGGGCGCGCAGGCGCTGGCTGCTGTTGACGAGCGTCCACGATTCGCCGGCGTCGTTCGAGCGGTACAGGCCGCCTTCGTTGCCAGGCGCCTCGACCATCGCGTAAAGGACCTTGGGATTGCTGCGCGCGATGTCGATGTCGATCTTGCCGATCAATGTGGCCGGAAGGCCGGCGCTCGTCTTCTTCCACGTCTCGCCGCCGTCAGTCGACTTGTAGATCCCGCCTTCGGTGGCCGGACCGCCGCTGATGATGTCCCATCCCTTGCGGAAGCCGCGATACATCGCCGCGTAGAGGGTGTCGGGATTCTCCCAGTCCACTTCGATGTCGCGCCCGCCGGTCTCGTTGTTCACGAACAGCGTCTTCTTCCAGGTCTTGCCGCCGTCCGTGGTCTTGAAGATGCCGCGCTCGTCGTTCGGACCGAACGGCGAGCCGAGCGCCGCGAGCCACACCGTGTTGGTGTTGAGCGGATGGACCTTGATGCCGCCGATCTGCCCGGACTCCTTCAGGCCCATGAACTCCCACTTGCCGCCCGCGTCGGTCGACTTGTAGACGCCGCGGCCGATAATCACGTTCGAGCGGATCGCGGCGCTGCCGGTGCCGACCCACACGTGATCGGGATTCGACGGCGCGACGTCGATCGAACCGATCGATCCGGTCGCCGTGATCTGCCCGTCGCTAATCGGCGCCCACGTGATGCCGGCATCGTCGGTTTTCCACACGCCGCCGCCGACGCCGCCGAAATAAAACGTGTGCGGCTGCTGCCGCACGCCGGCGTATGCGGTGACGCGGCCGCCACGCGTCGCGCCGACGCTGCGCCATTTCAGATCCTTGAAGGCGTTCGGTGGAACCAGTTGATTGGCGTCGCCCTGCGCGGCAATGCGCGTGGCGGTGGGGACGGACAAGATCAAGGCTGTCAACGCGATGGCAGCCGCTGCACGCATCAGGTTCGGGTGAGTCATCGAAGCAATCCTCAGGCAAAAAACGGGCGAGCTCGTCCCTTCTAAGCGTCAGTGATCCTGCGGGTGCATCACCTTGAAGATGACCGCGGCGGCAGCGCCGGCGACGAGCTCCGCCACCAGGAAGATCCAGATATTCGCCATCGACTGCAGGCCCATCATCGCCGCGCCCACCGCGACCGCAGGGTTGAACGCGCCCCCGGAAACGCCGCCCACCGCATACGCGCCGGTGAGGACCGTGAAGCCGATTGCCAATCCATACGTGGGGTTGCCGCTCGTGCCTTTCGCGGTGGCGACGTTGAGCACGACGTAGCACAGCGCGAACGTGTACAGGAATTCCGCGACGAGCGCCTTCGTCACGTCCAGTTCCATCGGCGTCACCATCGGATTTCCGTTCACCTTCATGAAGAGCACGATCATCGCCGCTATCGCGGCTCCGGCGATTTGCGCGATCCAGTAGGGAATGATGTCCGCCGCCGGGCAGCGTCCGCGTAGATACACGGCGAGGGTTACGGCTGGATTGTAGTGAGCGCCCGAGACGTGGCCGCCCGCGAAGATCATCACCATCAGCGCGGCGCCAATGGCCAGCGGCGCCATGTGATCCGCGCCGGGGGCGATTACCGTGAAGCCGATCGTCGCGACGAGGAAGAACGTGCCGATGAACTCGGTGAGGTACTTTGCCATTCGCGAATCCTAGCATCTATTTCTTGACTATTTCTTGACGTGCCGTTCGAGCATCTGCCGTCGCACCACCGCGCCGTAGACATTTCCGTGCAGGTCGACGCCGACGCCTTCGGCACCCGAATGGTCCGGCGTTGTCGACTCCATATCCTCGATGAACGCTTCCACCGATCCATCTCTGGCATTGCCGATCCGGATGCCTTTCTTGATCCCCGCTAGCTCATGCGCACCGGTGTCCGGGCCCGACTCCGAATCCGCCACGTAAATCGTGTCGTCCTTCGTGATGAAGATCCCGCTCGGGCGCCCGAACTGTCGCCACTCGTCGAGATACCGGCCGTCCTGATCGAAGATCTGGATGCGATTGTTCTCGCGATCGCCGACGAACAGCCGCCCGCGCGAATCCATCGCGATCGTGTGCGGCTCGCTCATCTCGCCTCGCCCCGATCCTTTCTTGCCCCACTCCTTGACGTAGGTGCCGTCCTTCGTGAACTTGACCACGCGATTGTTCCTGCCGTTGCGATGGCTGTCGGTCACGAAGATCTCGCCGCCTGGCGCGATCACGACGTCGGTCGGCTGATCGAAGAGGCCTGGCGCCGATCCGCTCACTCCCGCCTTGCCGAGCGTCATCAGGATCTTTCCGTCGGGATTGAACTTGAAGACCTGGTGGCCGATGCCGGTTCCCCCGGGCGACGTCGAGGGGTTCTCGCCTCGCGCGTCGGTGACCCAGAGGTTGCCGTCGCCATCGACCGTGCCGCCGTGCGGAAAGATGAACATCTTCGAGCCCCACGACGCGAGCAGCTTTCCGTTGCGGTCGTACTTGAGGATCGGCGCCTCGGGCCGGTTCGCGCAGGAGTTCGCGAAGCAGCGATGGATCACGTAGATGCTGCCGTCGGGCGCCGGCTCGATCGCGGTCACGGCCGCCCATGTCACGCCTGGCGGCAGCTCGCCCCAGTCGCGGGCGGTCTGGTATGGCTGCGGTAGATCGTTCCTGGGCGCGTTCGACTGCGCCGCGCCGACGGAGAGGACGATGACCAGGGCGAGAAAGCCGAAGATACGCATGAGTCTCCACCTGCCATTAGCGGTTGACGATTCCGACGCGGTGAAGCAAATTGTAGCTCCCATGACTTCCGCAAACGCTTCACCGACGACCCTGCTCGGGCTGACCGATTCGGTGCCGGCGACAAACACCGCGATCATCGTTCCCGAACAGAACCTGAAGATCAGTTACGCCGCGCTGAGAGAGAACGTCACCGCGCTCGCCGAATCGCTGACTGCCGCCGGCGTCCAGCGAGGCGATCGGATCGGCATGGCGATGCCGAACGGCCTCGCCTGCGTCGTCTCGTTCCTGGCCTCGTCGATGGCCGCGACCTCGGCGCCGCTCAACCCGGGATACAAGGACGAAGAGTTCCAGTTCTATCTCGACGACACCAACGCGAAGGTGATCCTGCTTCCGCCCGAGGGCCTGCCCGATGCCCGCACCGCGGCGCAGGCAAAGGGCGTTCGCATGCTGATCGTCGATACCGACGCGGACGGCAGGGTCACCATCCAGGGCGTCGCGGAGCGCAAGTCGATCCCGCCGCCGTCGATCGATGACGTGGCACTGATCCTTCACACCAGCGGCAGCACCGGGCGGCCGAAGCGCGTGCCGCTCAGCCACAGGAACCTCTCGATCTCGTCGCGCAATGTCGCCCGCAGCTACGCGCTGTCGCAGGACGACGTGTCGCTCTGCGTGATGCCGCTCTTTCACGTGCATGGCCTCGTCGCGTCGACGCTCGCCACGCTCGCCACCGGTGGCACGGTGGTCGTGCCGGGCAAGTTCAACCCGATGAGCTTCTGGCAGACGGCGGAAGCGCACGGCGCGACTTGGTACTCCGCGGTGCCGACGATCCATCAGCTGCTTCTCGCGCGCGTGAAAACCGGCCAGCCGAAGCCCGCCGGCGCCGCGAAGCTGCGCTTCATTCGTTCCTGCAGCGCGTCGCTGCCGCCCCAAGTGCTTCACGATCTCGAGTCGGCATTCGGCGCGCCGGTTCTCGAGGCGTATGGCATGACCGAGGCCGCGCACCAGATGGCGTCGAATCCGCTGCCGGAGAACGGACCGCATCTGCCGGGATCGGTCGGGCCCGGCACCGACGTGCAGATCACCATCGCCGACGACAAGGGCAGTCACCTCAAGCCGCTCGAGCGTGGCGAGGTCTGCATCAAGGGCCCGAACGTGATCACGGGCTACGAGAACAATCCCGAAGCGAACGCGACGTCGTTCTTCGACGGCTGGTTCCGCACCGGCGACCAGGGTTTCCTCGACGAGAACGGCTACCTCACGCTCGTCGGCCGGTTGAAGGAGCTGATCAACCGCGGCGGCGAAAAGATCTCGCCGCGCGAGATCGACGAGGTGCTGCTGGCACATCCGGCGGTCGGCGAAGCGGTCTGCTTCGGCGTGCCGCACAAGATGTGGGGCGAGGAAGTCGAAGCGGCGGTCACGCTCAAGGACAAGATCAGCGAGGCCGACCTGCTCGCGTACTGCAAGGAGAAGCTGTCCGACTTCAAGCGGCCGAAGCAGATCCACATCACCGAGACGATTCCACGCACCGCCACCGGCAAGATCCAGCGTCGCATCGTCGCGCAGGCGTTCGCTCCGAAGGTCTAATGGCAAGCGCCATTCTGTTGAGACGCTCCGTTAGATGCGAATAGTTATCGCGGGCGCCGGCGCGATCGGTGGCTACATCGGCGCGCGGCTGGCGAAGGCCGGGGCCGACGTCGTGCTGTTTGCGCGCGGGCCGCATCTGAAGGCGATGCAGGAGCGCGGCCTGCGAGTGACGAGCGCCGAAGAAGGCGACTTCGAGGTCAAGCCGCTTGTCACCGGCGATCTCGCGACCATCGGCAAGGCCGACGTCGTCTTTCTTGGCGTCAAGGCGCACGCGCTGACCAGCCTGGCGCCGTCGCTGCCGCAACTGTTCGGCCCTGACACGTGCGTGGTCAGCACCCAGAACGGCATCCCGTGGTGGTATTTCCAGAACTTCGGCGGCGAACTCGACAACCTCCGGCTCGAGCGCGTCGATCCGGGCGGCGTCATCGCCGGCGCGATTGAGCCGCGGCGCGTCGTCGGATCGCTTGCGTATTTCGCCACCGACATCGTCGTACCCGGTGTGATTCGCCACATCGAAGGCAATCGACTGAGTTTCGGTGAGCCCGACGGCACGAAGTCCGAACGCACCAGGAAGCTTGCCGAGGTGCTGATTGGCGCGGGTTTCCGGTGCCCGGTCACGACCAGGTTTCGTCACGAAATCTGGGTGAAGCTCCTCGGCAACGTCGCGTTCAATCCCATCAGTGCGCTGACGTCCGGGACTCTCGAGGAGCTGGTTCGTCATTCCGACACCAATCAGGTCGTCCGCGAAATCATGAAGGAGACCGAAGCGGTCGCCGGCAAGCTCGGCATCGAGCTGCCGATCTCGATCGACCAGCGGATGGCCGGCGCTGAAAAAGTTGGTGCGCACAAGACCTCGATGCTGCAGGATTTGGAAGCCGGACGGCCGATGGAGATCGAGGCGGTGGTCGGCGCCGTCGTCGAGCTCGGCGATCGCCTCGGCGTGCCGATGCCGTCGACGCGCGCGGTCTACGCGTGCGTGAAGATGCTGGACGAGAAAAAAAGGAGTCAGGCGTGAACGTGAACAACCGCTGGTTTCAGCTGATCGCGTCCCTGATTGCGATGATCATGATCGCGAACCTGCAGTATGCGTGGACGCTGTTCGTGCAGCCGCTGCAGGCCAGCACCGGCTGGAAGCTGTCGGACATCCAGTTTGCGTTCACGCTGTTCATCCTGTTCCAGACCTGGGTGCAGCCGCTCGACGGGTGGCTGATCGATCGTCTCGGTCCGCGCGGCTTCATCAGCGCCGCCGGCCTCCTGTGCGGGCTTGGGTGGGCGGGCCTCGGCTACGCGACGACGCTGCCGCAGCTTTACGTGTTGTACTGTGTCGCCGGCACCGGCGCCGCGTTCGTCTATAGCGGATCGATCGGATCGGCGCTCAAGTGGTTCAAGGACAAGCGCGGCCTCGCGTCGGGCATCATGGCCGCCGGGTTCGGCGGCGGCACGGCGCTCTTCATTCCGATCATTTCGTCGATCATCGCCAACGGCGGATATCAGCAGGCCTTCATCGCGACCGGACTGGTGCAGGGCTTCCTGATCCTGCTGGTGGCGCAATTCCTGCGGCATCCGCCGCAGGAAGCCGCCTCGGTGCCGAAGCCGGCGGCGTCGGCCGGATCTCAACTCGGCAAGCGCCAGTTCACGACGCTCGAAGTGCTGCGCACGCCGCAGTTTTATGCGATGTACGTCGCATTCGTGCTGATGGCCACAGGCGGATTGCTCGTCACCGCCAACGCCGGGCCGATGTCGAGATCGTGGGGCCTCGCCGCATCGGCGCTGACGCTTGCGGCGACCTTGAGTCCCGCTCGCGAACGGCGCCAGCCGCGATTTTCTGGGGCTGGGCTTCCGATCGCCTTGGCCGCGAGCAGACGATGATTCTCGCGTTCGTTCTCCAGGCGATTGCCCTCTTCATGGTCGTCGCGGTTGGCTCACGGTCGAGCGCGTGGTTCTCGGCGACGCTCGTGTTCGTCTACTTCACCTGGGGCGAAATCTACTCGCTCTTCCCGGCGATGTCGGGTGACTACTTCGGCGCCAGGCACGCGACCTCGAACTATGCGGTGCTTTACACCGCGAAGGGCGTCGCATCGATCATGGGCGGCTGGGTCGCCGCAATGCTGTACGAGCAGTCGGGCAGCTGGTCGATGGGCTTCTACGGCAGCGCGATCATGGCGCTCGTTGCGGCGGGTATCGCTTTTGGATTGAAGACCTCGCGGCAGAAGGACCTCGTCGTGGCGGGGCAGCTTGCGGCCGCCGGTCGCTGATCGATCGATGGCTGACACACGAGCACTCGCCGCGGAGATTGCCGCTGCGTATGCCAGCAAACAGCTGATTCAGGCGCCGGCGACGCGGGAAGGCGGTCTCGACCTTGCCGGCGCTTACGCCGTCGAACAAGAGCTCGTCGGTCTCCGGCAGGCGGAGGGGCGTCGCACGGTGGGGCGCAAGGTTGGCTTCGCCAACAAGGCGATGTGGCGCGTGCTCAAGCTCGACACGCTGGTGTGGGCGCACATGTACGACGACACGGTGCGCCTCGCCGCCGGCAACGATGCCACGCTGTCGATCGGCAGGATGGTCGCGCCGAAGATCGAGCCGGAGATCGTGTTTCGCCTCAGCAAGCCGCTCGACGGCGCCACGGAAGCCGGCATGGTGCTCGATTGCGTCGAGTCGATCGCGCTTGGCTTCGAGATTATCGATTGCGTCTTTCCCGACTGGAAGTTCACGCCCATCGATTTCGTCGCCGCGTACGGGTTGCACGCCGGGCTGATCGTCGGTGCGCCGCTTGCCGTCACTGCCGGCAACATCCCGGCGCTGGTCGACGAACTCGCATCGTTCAGCGTGACGCTGCAGAAGAACGGCGAGACGGTCGCGCAGGGATCAGGGAAGAATTCGCTGAAGAGCCCGGCGCTGTGCCTCGGCGAGCTTGGCAGCGCGGTCGTCACGCAGGGTCAGCCGCCGCTGGCGCCCGGAGAGTACGTCAGCTCCGGCACGCTGACCGAAGCGCAGTTCCTCGCGCCCGGAGAGACGTACAGTGCCGTTGTCGAGGGAATCCCTCTGCCGCCGCTGACGGTCAGGATTGTCGCTTAAGCGACGCGGCCGATGCCGGGAATGAATCGTCCGGTCGATGCGCGGTACGCGCGATAGGGTTCGCCGAAACGTTCGAGCAGCTTTTCCTCTTCCGTGCGCGATCGCGCCGCGAGAATCGAGAAGGTCACCACTCCGGACGCCATCACGAACCAGTTCGCGGTCATCAGCGCGATGCTGATCAGAAACAGGAACATGCAGTCGTAGAACGGGTGCCGCACCCATTGATATGGTCCGCGCGTCACCAGCGCGTGCGCCTGCCGCGTCACGACGGTGTCGGTGAGGTTCGGGCCAAGGCTGCGCAGCGTCCACAGGAGCAGAATCGCCGTGATCGCGATGAGGATGACGCCCGACCATCGGGCCGCGGCGTTCAGCGGCAGCGACGACCAGGCCATCGAGGCCGGGCTGATCATGAATGCGATCACACCCGCCCATGCCGCGAGCCCCATAAGCCGGAGCGAGATCAGCGTGACCAGGCCCTCCTGCATGCGATCGAGCCTTTCGCCGGTGGACTGGGATCGGATCCGGAACGGGATCGCAATTGCGATGATGGTGAAGAACGCGACGACGACGATGGGCCGGAACGTGGCATCGAGATCCATGTTGTCGTCAGTCGGTCTCGCGGACGGCCGCCTCCATCTCGCCCGACCAACGATTCGCGTCGAGGTGAATCCCGAGCTGATCGAGGATCCTCGATACCGAATGATCGACCATCTCGTCGATCGATGCCGGCCGGGTGTAGAACGCCGGCAGCGGCGGGCTGATGACCACGCCCATGCGCGACAGCTTCAGCATGTTCTCGAGATGAATCTCGCTGAGCGGTGATTCGCGAACGGCCAGTACCAGCTTGCGGCGCTCCTTGAGGACGACGTCGGCGGCGCGGTGAATCAGGTTGTCGCCGATGCCGTGCGCGATCGCGGCGAGGGTGCGCGCGCTGCACGGCACCACCACCATCCCCATCGTCAGGAACGATCCGCTCGAAATCGACGCGCCTTGATCGGCCACCGGATGGACGACGTCGGCGAGCTTCTGGACCTGTTCGGGTGTGTACGGCGTTTCGTGGACCAGGGTTCGTGCCGCCCAGCGACTCATCACCAGGTGCGTCTCGATGCCGGTGCCGCGCAGCTTCTGCAGCAGGCGCACGCCGAAGATCGATCCGCTCGCGCCGGTCATGGCGACGATCAGGCGTCGAGGCGGCTCAGTGAAATGCCCCACGCCTCATCGTACCACTGACGTCCTGTTGCCCCCTGTTGGCCCGTTGGCCTGTCCTACCATCCGATACGCAACCCCGTCGTCCACGACGTGCCTGAATAGGCGCCGCCGTCGTTTGCACGATCCTGCATATCCGCGAACTGGACGCCGGTCTGCAGCTTGAGCCTGTGCCCGTAAAAGTAGTAATTCGCGCCGACGTAGCCATCGGTGTAGCGATCGCCCCTGCCGCTCACGACACTGTTTTCGTAGGTCGCGAGCGAGAGACCGTTGATGCCGTCGCTGTCGAGATACACGTAGCGCGCCACGAACTGCAGCTTGTCGGTCGCGTTGAAAATCGGCATCGCCATCACGCCGAAAACGTTGCGCTGTCCGAGATAACCCTCGGTCTTCGACACGTCCGATCGGAAGCCCCAGCGCGGCTCGTCGAGCCTGAAGTGGACCGACATGACGTGCTCGAAGCGCTTGGTGAAGGTGTTGTTCACGTCCGGATGCTGATAGACATAGTTTCCGGTCAACATCGCCTCACGCACACCGAGCTTTGCTCCAAAGTCATAGCCGAGGATAGCCAGGGTGAACGCGTCGCCGCTGAAATCGCCGAACTCGCGATTCATCGCGCCCGATGTGTACACGCCGGCCCGATACGTCCATGGCGCGGCGCGGCCGGACAGGCTGACCCCGGGCATGTATTCCTGCGTGAACCAGATGTTGTTCGCGAGATTGCTGCGATCGATCGTCACGAGCTCCCTCGACGAGGTCGCGCCTTCCTGCGTGAATTGCACCGCCTGTTTGCCGACGGTCACGACGGCCTTCGGGTATTTCTGCCAGGCCACGTAGGCATCGGTGAGGCGGACGTAGAACGGATCCTGCTCCTGGGGATTCAGTTCGATCTCGGTGTGCACCAGGTAGTCGCGGAACATCGTGATGCGCGGACCGAGACGCAGCCGCCGCGCGTTCCATTCACTGTGGCTACCCTCGTCGGCTTCGACGGCGGCGTAGTCCTCGTGAAAGCGGCCCGTGAAGACGAAGCGTTGGACGACCGGATTTTCTTTGTCGTTGTACCAGTCGGTGAATGTCGCCCAGATCTTGTCGTAAGTGGATGGCGGCTTGGGAGCCGGCTTCTGATCGCCTTGCGCCGAGGCGCCGATCGCAGGCAGGAGGATGACCGTTGCCGCGAGCGTGCATCGCGCGAACCGATTCATGTTGCGAGCGTACGTTGCGTGGATTTTACGTATGTTACGTCAATGTGAATTCTGTGTAACAACCGCGTCGCGTTGCCGGTTGGCCATCAGCGCGTAGATCGCCATCGAGGTGGCGAGCGCAGGTAATGTAGCGCCAATCGGTGCCGCGAGCCTGTAAACAATGAAGCCTGCGATCCAGGCGGCAAGGCCGGCGTTGTTGATCGCAGGGAGCGACGCACGGTCGTAGACTCGCGCCACGTCGATCCGTTTCTTCAACACGACGAAGTGGGCGAGGAAGACGCCGCCCACCGGCACGAGGATCGATCCGAGCAGCATCATGAGCTCCGCAAACCGTGTCAGCCACCCCGACGAGATCAATCCGAGGGCGGTGCCGATCAATCCAATCGTCCACACCGTTCCGGTGCCCGTCGATCGCGGCGACAGCGTTCGCCAGGCGAGCGACGACAGGTAGATGTTGACGAAGTTGGTCGTCACCGACGCAAGCGTGATGAGCAGGGCAGTCCACCAGCCCACCCCCGCCGCGGCGAGCATCGTGCCCGGATCGTCGCTGCCCGCGATTCTCGCCAGACTCCATCCGACCGGCATCAGCCACAGCGCCGGCACGGCCAGTCCAGCGAACACCGCAGAGGCCGCTCGGCGGCCTGATCGCGTGTAGCGCGAATAATCGGCAAACATCAGCAGCCACGACACTTGGTACCCAATGACGACGTCAAGACCCCAGAAAGCACTTGGTGCGTACGGTGCGTACTGTGCGTCAGGTGCGTACGGTGCGGTAGAGGCGCGATCGAAGACTGCGTATGTCAGTATCCCCCCTGCGATGACCATCAGCGGTACCGCGATGCGATCTGCGTATCCGACCGCGCGTGGGCCGCGGGCGACGACGATGACGGCGGCGATGCCGAGGACTGCGGCCCAGATACGTGCGCTGTTCGGGCCGCCGAGCACTTGCGCGCACGCCGAGGCCGCGATCTGGTTATTGATCGCGATCCAGGCGAAGTTGGTCAGATAGAGCAGGCCGGAAACAATCTGCGCCCCCCGATACCCGAGCGGCGCCCGCGCTGCGATCATCGACGGCACGCCGGTCTGCGATCCGACCGGTGCCAGCGCCGCGACCAGCGACGCGCCGAATACGGCGCCGGCCAGTGCGATCGCGATGGCCTGGCTCTCGCCGTAGCGCAGTCCGAGCGCCGCACCCGTCTGCATGGTCGTGGCGACGACGTTGGCGGCGGCGAAGATCAGGAAGAGGTCGAAAGGGGATTGCGTGCGTTGCGCTTCCGGGACTGGTGAAAGATCGGCAGCGTCCACGCCGCATTCTAATCCGCCTATACTCAGGCAGCCTCAGGAAGCGCCCATCGTTATGAAGATTCGACTCGTCCTAATGGCACTGCTCGTCCTGCCGGCCGCGATTTCCGCACAGCCGCCGGCTCCGGCAATCGTCGCCCTGCAACCCGATCGCGTGTTCGACGGCGAGTCGATGCGCGCGGGATGGATCGTGGTCGTGCGAGGCGAGCGCATCGACGCTGCGGGCCCCGCCGCCTCGACGACGGTTCCGGCAGGCGCGCGCACGATATCGCTGCCAGGAACGACGCTGATGCCGGGGATGATCGAGGGGCACTCCCACCTGTTGCTGCATCCCTACAACGAAACGGTCTGGAACGATCAAGTCCTGCGCGAGCCGCTGGCGCTGCGTGTTGCGCGGGCCGTGAATCACGCGCGTGCGACCCTGATGGCCGGTATCACCACCGTGCGAGACCTCGGAACCGAAGGCGCCGCCTATGCCGACGTCGGCCTGCGACAGGCCATCAACGAGGGCATCATTCCCGGCCCGCGCATGCTCGTCGCCGGACCGGCGATGGTCGTCACGGGCAGTTATGCGCCGAAAGGCTTCGCGCCGGAAGTGATCGTGCCCCAGGGCGCGGAAGAAGCCGACGGGCTCGACGGTGTGGTCCGCGTTGCCCGCGGTCAGATCGCGCGCGGCGTGGATCTGATCAAGATTTATTCGGACTACCGCTGGGGCCCGAACGGCGAAACGCGCCCGGGATTCACCCTCGAAGAAACCCGGCGAGTCGTCGAAGCTGCGAATAGCAGCGGCCGCCCTGTCGTCGCGCACGCAGCTTCGCCGGAAGGCATGCGCCGCGCGATCATGGCCGGCGTCGACACCATTGAGCATGGTGACGAAGGCACGCCGGAAATCTGGAAGCTGATGGCGGAGAAGAACGTCGCGTTTTGCCCGACGCTTGCCGCCGGCGATGCGACGTCGCAGTACGCAGGATGGAAGAAGGGAATCGATCCAGAGCCCGCCCGCATCGCGCGCAAGCGCGACACCTTCAAGGCGGCGCTCGCCGCGGGCGTGAAGCTGTGCTTCGGCGGCGACGTCGGTGTCTATGCGCACGGCGACAACGTGCGCGAGCTCGAGTTGATGGTCGACTATGGCATGTCGCCGGCCGTCGCGCTCGTCGCGGCGACGTCCGGCAACGCGACGTATTTCAGGCAGGGCGATCGCATCGGACGCGTCAAGCCGGGGCTGTTCGCTGATTTGATCGCGGTTGAGGGCGATCCCTCCACGGACGTCAAGGCGCTTCGGCAGGTGAAGTTCGTGATGAAAGGCGGAAAGGTGTTCAAGGAGTAGTCATGCGTCGCATCATTGTCTCGATCGTTCTTCTCGCCAGCGTCTCCCTGTCGGCGGCTGTTCACGGTCCCGACAAAGGCACGCTCGTCATCGTCGGCGGCAACATGCAGGATCCGGCGATCGTCAAGCGCTTCATCGATCTCGCCGGCGGCCCCGACGCGCCGATCGTGATCGTTCCCACCGCCGGTGAGGCGGACGACTACGACAATTATTGGTCGGGGTTGAAACAGTGGCGCGAGAACGGCGCGAAGAACCTGACCGTGATTCACACGCGCGATCGCAAGGTCGCCGATTCGGACGCGTTCGTGAAGCCGATTCGCGCCGCTCGCGGCGTGTTCTTCGCCGGCGGGCGCCAGTGGCGGCTGGCGGATGCGTATCTCAATACGCTGACGCACAAGGAGCTGTCGGCGCTCCTCAACCGCGGCGGCGTGATCGGCGGTTCGTCGGCGGGCGCGTCGATCCTGACGTCGTTCATGGTGCGCGGCGATACCAGGAGCAACGAGCAGATGATCGGCGATCACACCGTCGGTCTTGGCTTCCTGAAGAACGCCGCCGTCGATCAGCATTTGCTGCGCCGCAACCGCCAGTTCGACATGCTCGAGGTGATCGACAAGCATCCGGAGCTGCTCGGCATCGGCCTCGACGAAGACACCGCGATCGTGGTCGAGGGTGATCAGTTCGACGTGATCGGCAGGAGCTACGCGGTGATTTACAGCAGCAAGCCCATCGCCGGATCGAGCGGCCGGTTCTACTTCATGGGCGCCGGCGATCGCTTCGACATGAAGACGCGCAAGCCCACTCGGCAGGGCAACGAGTGGCGCCCGTTGCAGGGCGTGCGTCCGCCCAGTCCATAGTCGTCCACAGATTTCACGGATTGCACTGATGTGAGCGTCGGTCGTGAGCGCTCGGGCTTCGCCGGGCTTGGCATGAGTGTGAAGAGCGGCAAAATGAGTCGGCAAATCTCAATGACTCATTTTGGCCACTCTTCGCATTCATGCCCGCGGCCGAAGGCCGCGCACGACCGACGCGCTTCCGGGTCAACGGACGCCGAACCCATCCGCGAAATCCGCGTAATCCGTGGATGAGTTAGACGATGTTGGCTTCGCCCGCCGCCGACTTACCGGCGAAGCGATCCAAGTCGAACGGCGTCAGATCGAACTGCGGATCGCGTCCCGCGATCACATCAGCGAGAATGCGGCCGGCGGCGGGTGAGTGCTGGAAGCCGTGGCCGCTGAATCCGGCGATCGTGTAGAAGCCTTCGACATCGCTCGACGGCCCGATGATCGGATTGTGATCGGGCGTCATCTCGTAGAGCCCCGCCCACGCGTGTGACACGGCGGCGTCCGACAGCGCCGGCAGGCGCAGCATCGCGACCTCGATCACCTTCGGCAGGAAATCCCATCGCACGGTGATGTCGAAGCCCGGCCGCTCGCCCGGATCGCCCATGCCGAACAGCAATCCGCCGCCTTCCCGATGGAAGTAGAACGTGCTGTCGAAATCGATCACCAGGATCTTCGACTTCGGGACGCGGCCGGCATGGCGCGACTCGTCCCACGATCCGCCGCCCGGCGGCGAGGCGATGAAGATGTGACGACGCTCGGGCTCGACCGGCACGTCGACGCCGAGAAAGCGCCCGATCGATTTCGCCCACGGGCCCGCGGCGTTGATGAGGATTGGTGTCGAGATGTCGCCCTGCGACGTGCGGACTTCGGTGAGGCGATGGCCGTTCAGCCGCGCGCCGGTGACTTCGCATTCGCGGATGATCTCCACGCCGAGCGCCTGCGCGCCCTTCGCAAATCCCATCGTCACGCCGTTCGGATCGGCGACGCCGTCGGAAGGGCAATAGGTCGCGCCCTTGACGCCGGCGAGATCGAGGCCGGGCGACAGCTCGCGGGCCTCGTCGTTGGTCACCCATCGCACATCGACACCGTGCTTCTGCTGCAGCGCGACGTTCTTCTTGAACGTCTCGACGTGCGACGATTTCGAGAGCAGGAACAGGTAGCCGTCCTGGTGAAAGTCGATCGGCGTGCCGACGATCTGCTCGAAGCTCTTCATCAGGGCGATCGATTCGATCGACAGCTCGATGTTCGCCGAGTTCGAGAACTGGTGGCGGAAGCCGCCGGCGTTCTTGCCGGTCGATCCCGTCCCGAGTTGCGGTTCGCGCTCGAGCAGAACGACGTTGGTGATGCCGCGCTGGGCGAGGTGCCAG
Source organism: uncultured cyanobacterium (assembly GCA_963833135.1). GTDB lineage: Bacteria > Acidobacteriota > Vicinamibacteria > Vicinamibacterales > UBA2999 > 12-FULL-67-14b. Next base: position 55,227 of record CAWHWW010000004.1, read on the forward strand.
GCGACGCTGCACCCCATGCAGCCCCCGCCGGCGATGACCACATCAGCTGTTCGTTTCATGCGTACTGTTTGATCTTACTGGGACTTTGTAACGGGGACTGACCCCAGCACCGGGCTTTTTGCGGCAAGTTCTGCTTCCACTTGCTTACCGAGAGGAGCGTGTGTATGCTCGTCTCGGTATCCGATATGAATCGACGGATTGTGCGGACGGACATGGAATGAGCAAACCGACCGATCTCGTGCAAGGCACGCTCGACCTGTTGATCCTGAAGATCCTCGCGCTCGAGCCGCTGCACGGTTGGGCGATCAGCCAGCGGCTTACGCAGGTTTCCGGCGACGTCCTCCAGGTCAGCGACGGGTCGCTCTATCCGGCACTGCACAAGCTCGAGCAGCAAGGCTGGATCGAGGCCGAATGGAAGCCGACAGAGAACAACCGGCGCGCGAAGTTCTACTCGCTGACGCGATCCGGCAGGAGGCAGCTCGCGCGGGAAACCGAATCATGGGCGCGGCTGGCCGGCGCGATCTCGATGGTGGTGACGCTGCCCGAGGTGTGACATGACATTCGATCGGCTGCGACGGATCGTCCGGCTTCGCCTGCGCTCGCTCGTTTCCGGCGAATCAGTGGATCGCGAGCTCGAAGAAGAGCTGCGCTATCACCTCGATCGGCAGATCGACGCGAACATCGCCCGCGGCATGACACCGGATGCCGCACGAACGGCGGCCCTGCGCGCCATCGGCGGCATCGAACAGCGCAAGGAGGAATGTCGCGACACCCGCGGCATCTCGTGGATCGAAAACGTGCTTCGCGATCTGCGGCTGGCGATGCGCCAGTTGCGCAAACAGCCGGGATTCACCTTGACGGCGGTTGTGTCCCTCGCGCTCGGCATCGGCGCCAACACCGCGATCTTCCAGCTGCTGAACGCGCTCAGCCTGCGCACGCTGCCGGTGCGCGCTCCGCACGAGCTCGTCGAGATGCGGCTGACGGGAGACGGCCGCGCCGGCAGGCACACCGGCCGCAACCGCCAGATCTCGCTGCCGCAATACGAAGAGCTGTTGACGCGCCAGCAGGCGTTCTCGTCGCTCGTCGCGTTCGGCGATACGCGCTTCAACCTGTCGCGGACGGGCGAGGTGAATTACGTCGACGGCCTCTGGGTCTCGGGAAATTTCTTCGAGACGCTCGGCGTCACGCCCGCGGCCGGCCGGTTGATTGCTCCGTCAGATGACGTGAAGGGCTGCGCCGGTGTCGCGGTCATCAGCAACGCGCTCTGGCAAGGCCGGCTTGGCGGCCGCGCCGACGTCGTCGGACAAATGCTGCCGGGACCAGGCACGACCGTGCCGATTGTCGGGGTGATGCCGCCGGGCTTCTTCGGCGTCGAGGTCGGGCGGGAGATCGACGTCGCCATGCCGAACTGCGCATCGGGGAATACGAGGCGCGATCACTGGTGGCTGGCGGCCATCGGCCGGTTGAAACCCGGCTGGACGGCGGCGCAGGCGCAATCACATCTGCAAGGCATTCTCCCTGACGTGCAGCGCGCAGCGATGCCCGATTTCCGCTCCGATTGGGCGGCACTCTACGAAAAAATGGCCGTGCAGGCCGTCGACGCGTCAGCGGGCGTGTCGCCGCTCCGCCGGTCGTACGCGCGGCCGCTGTGGATCCTGATGGCCGTCGCCGGCCTCGTGCTGCTGATTGCGTCAGTCAATCTCGCGAATCTGCTACTGGCCCGCGCCACCGCGCGACGCCAGGAGTTTGCGATTCGTCTCGCCATCGGCGGCAGCCGCGGACGCGTGCTTCAACAGGTGCTGACGGAGAGCCTTCTGCTTGCCGGCCTTGGATCGATCGCCGCGCTCGGCGTGGCGTTTGCCGTGAGCCGATCGATCCCGCCGCTCATCAGCACGGTCGTCGATCGCATCCATCTCGATCTGTCGATGGACTGGCGCGTCTTCGGCTTCACGACCGCCGCCGGCATCGTCACCGCGCTCGTCTTCGGGCTCGCGCCGGCGCTGCGGCTTGCGGGCACGCCCGTGATCGGACGGGGCGATCGACATGCCGGCAATGATGGGGCCGGGATCCGCCGCGTGCTGGTGGCCGCGCAAATCGCCGTGACGCTCGTGCTTCTTTTCGGCGGCTTGTTGTTCCTGCGCACGTTCCAGAACATCTCGACGCAGGACACCGGCGTGCGCGAGCGCGGCGTTGTCGTCGCCAACGTGTTCTTCCTTGAATCGACGTTCCCGCCGGAGAAACGGGTCGCCGCTTATCGCGACCTCGATGCGCGCATCCGCGCCATTCCCGGCGTGGTCAGCGCCGCCGACGTGTTTACGACGCCGCTTGGCGGATCGATGTGGGATACCGACATCGAAGTCGATCACAAGTTCGCCGGCAATTCAAACGTGAACCAGGTGAGCCCCGGCTATTTCGCAACGCTCGGCACGCCGATTATCGCGGGACGCGACTTCGACGAGCGTGATGTTCCCGGCAGCGCGAAGGTTGCGATCGTCACGGAATCATTCGTGAACGAGTTTCTGAAGGGACCGCCGATCGGCCAGCACTTCGTGGTGCCCGACGATCACGGCAAGGCCGGTCTCGATCTCGAGATCGTCGGCGTGGTTTCGGACCAGAAGTATCTCGACATCCGCGAGACGACCCCGAAGATCTTCTTCATGCCCTCGTCGCAGGAACTGGCGCCGCGCCCGCTGCGGCGATACGTGCTGCGCTCGACGGAGCCGCCCGCCCAGTCGATCGCCGCGATCAGCGCGACGGTAGCCGCCTTTGATCCGACCGCAACGATACGATACGCCTTGCTCGATACGCAGGTGGGTGAGGCGATGCTACAAGAGCGGCTGATGGCCCGGCTGTCGGCGGTCTTCGGCGGCGTTGCGCTCATTCTGGCAATCGTCGGTCTTTACGGTGTGGTGTCGTACTCGGTGGCGAGCCGGCGCGCGGAGATCGGCGTGCGCGTGGCGCTGGGCGCAAGCCCTCAGCGGATCCTCTCGTTGATCCTCGGTGATGTCGCCCGGATCATGGCGATCGGCGTCGTCGTCGGCGGCGCGCTCGCACTCGCGACCGGCCGCGGTATCGGCTCGCTACTCTTCGGGCTGTCGCCGGATGACATCACGACGCTCGTGATCGCTGCCGGAGTACTCGTGTTCGCCGGTTTTCTATCGGCAGCGTGGCCCGCAAAGCGCGCTGCCGGCGTCGATCCGGTCAGCGCGCTTCGCGAGAGCTGAGATGCAAACGGGTCTGGCACCTCAACATGCCAAATCGCTTCAGTTTCTGCGTACGCAGCAGAAACTGGAACAAAACGGCGGGTTGCGATGTCAGTCCCCGTTACATTTGCTAGCGCGGAACCGCGACGCCGGCCAGATACACGCTCGAGATCTTCCGCGTGTTCGAGATCTCGTCGAGCGGGTTGGCGTCGAGGATCAGGAAGTCGGCAATCATGCCGGTGGCGATCGTCCCGGTCGCCGCCATCCGTAAGAACTCCGCGCCGTTCCTGGTCGCCGCGACGATGACCTGCGACGGCGTCATGCCGGCCGCGACCATGTCCGCCATTTCCACATGTGGCGCCCACGGCGTGTTGCCGTCGGTGCCAACCGTGATGCGCACGCCGGCATCCGACATCTTCTTCAGGTTACGGCCCTGGATCGCCCACGTCGCGGCGACTTGCGGCCGATCGGTCGCAGCGGCCTGGATCTTCTGCAGCTCGCCGTCGGGAATCTGCCCCTTCAGCCAGCTATAGTCCGCGGCCACGCCGCGGTCGGGCATGTTGGGAATCAGCACGAAAGCGGGGCGCGCCTTAACGAGCGTAACTGCCTCATCGTCCATGTCCCGATCGCGAATGCCGTGCGCGAAGCTATCGACGCCGGCCTTCAACAATCCCTTGGCGTCGTCGAGCGAAAAGATGTGCGCGGTGACTCGCAGCTTCTGCGTGTGCGCTTCATCGATGACCGCGCCATAAAGCGCCGGTGTCAGCTTCGGAAACTTGCCGTCGCGATCGTCGACCCAGATCTTGATGATGTCGACCTTCTTCGCCGCATTCTCCTGGACGGCCTTGCGCGCCTCCTCGGGCGTTGTGATCCAGAAGGGCACTTCGGTCCGGCCCTTCTCCGGGGCAGTTATGCCGCGCCCAGCCGTGAAAATGCGAGCCAGACCAGGCGAGAGCTTGCCGCGCTGCGCGAAGGCCGCATCGGTGCCGTCCAATCCCATGCTCAGGGCCGCGCCCACGCCGAAGTGAGCGCGACGCCGAAGATCGGTTTCGAGCTCCGGCGGCGTCGTGCTCGTGTGCACGTGCGTGTCCACGATCGCCGGCATCACCGTCTTGCCGGCGAGGCTGACGCGGACCGAGCCGGCCGGCGCCGTGATGATCGACGCCGGACCGACCTGCGTAATGCGGGCGCCCTGCACGAGGAAGCTCGCGTTCTCGATCACCTTGCCGTCGCCGACGATGATGCGGCCGTTCTCGAAAATGGTGACGGCCGGTTGGGCGTGAAGAGCCACTGCCGCGAGGGCTGCCAGTGCGAGCGCCATGAAACGACGAGCCATACGAACTCCAATCTTGAAATCGACAATCGACAATTGATCAGCAATCCGAGATCTGAGATCCGAAATCGTCAGCGTTTGTAAACCCTTCCGTGACGCATTACGAATCGCACGCGCTGCAGCGCCGTGATGTCCTGCAGCGGATCACCCTCGACGGCTACGAGGTCGGCGTTGAGGCCGGCCGAAATCGCGCCGAGCTCCTTCTGAAGGCCCATCGACTCCGCCGCCAGCGCGGTCATGCCGATGATCGCATCCATCGGCTTCTGGCCGGTCTTGACGCGCTCGATCGGCTCGCGCGCGTTCTGGCCGTGCGCGCCGGCGACGGCGTCGGTGCCCATCACGATCTTGAGCCCGGGGGTCTTGAGCGCGGCCGCGAACATCGGGCCGCGCAAGCCGAGCGCCTTTTCCATCGATGCAAAGCCTTCCTCGGTGTAGTTGCCGATGCCCAGGAAGCGCGCCTTGTTCTCGAGATAGTTTTGCGTGACCAGGCCGATGTTCGGATCGAAATACACGCCGCCGTCGGCAAGGGCCTTGAGCGCTTCGGCGTTGGCGAGCCCGCCGTGTTCGACTTGGGTGCACTTCGCGCGCGCGGCGCGCAGCATCGATTCGGGGCTGTGCGCATGCACCAGGCTGCGCAAGCCCTGCGCTCGCGCTTCGCCGCACGCCGCATCGACCTGTTCCTGCGACAGCGTCGGCACGCCGCCATCACGGATGCTTGCCGATGCGAAGATCTTGATGACGTCCGCGTCTTCGGCCTTCAGCTTGCGGATCTGCTCGCGGATCTGCTCGGATGTCCACTTCGGATTCGAGATCTGGCCGAGCGACGACAGGATGCGCGGGCCAGGCAGCACGCCGCGGTTGATCGCATCGCGCAGCACCTTGTCCGACATCGCGCCGAGGCTCTGCACGGTCGTGAAGCCGGCCATCAGCGTGACGTAGGCGTTCTCGGCCCCGTAGAGCGCGGCTTGCTCGGGGGGCTCGGGCCCGCTGTGATACCGGCCCTTATCGTCGAAGTGCCAGCCGATGTGGACGTGCGTATCGATGAAGCCGGGCAGCAACGTGAGGTTGCCGAGATCGATCGCCGGCGCCGCGCTCGATGCGCCGACGCTCACGATCTTGCCGTCTTTGATCGAGACGGTCGCGTTACTCGTGACGCCGCCGCGCCCATCGATCACCTGCCGCGCCCGAATCGTCACGCCGGGATCCGACTGCTGAGCGGCGAGTCCGGCCGACATCGCAACCGCCAGCACGAATGTAAATCTGTTCATAACCCTGATCCCCGATCCCTGATCCCTGATCCCTACTTCTTCACCATCTCCGCCGCCCGATACAACTCGTCCGCCGACTGCAGCGTGATATTACGCAAACGCTCCGGATAATTCGCCGGCAGATGCTTCAGGAACGCGCGCGCCGTGTCGGCCATGTCCTTTGTCTGGTATCCGCCCAGCGTCGCGTCGAGCCAGCGTTTCGGGAAGAAAATGTCGCCGGTCTTCTGGATCTCCCAGAGCATCTCGAGGCTCGGCTGCACATATTTCTTCGACGCTTCCGCGCGCAGCGGGTGATGCAGGTAGTTCAGGCCCTCGAGGACCCACGGTTCGCGACGGCGATTGTTCACATCGCCGAGCGCCAGGAACCATTTCTCGCGTTCAGCGGGATCGGCGGAGAGCGCCGGCATCACGAACTCGAAACGGCCGCGGCGATCGGGATTCTCGATGCGCCCTAACTGCGTTTTCAGGACATCGTTCCAGCCATCAACCTCGCGAACGGCGAGCTCCAGCGCGAGCGAGGTGTAGTCCGCTTCCGCGAGCGGCAGCCCGGAGACCGTTTCCTTCTTCTCCCACACCTGCTTCGAGCCAGTTGGATCGTGGCCGGCGTCAGTCGCGACGTTGCGCAGCGTGCCGAACCAAGACGCCTTCTGGCTCGGCGTGCTCGCCTGCGACAGTCCCTCTCTGAGCAGCGATTCGAATCGTGCCGCGCGGGTCATCCGCTGCGGCTGACCGAGGAATCGCCAGTAAGTGTTCGCGGCGTAACCGAGCACGCGCGACGTCAGTTGCTCATCGGTCTCGCGCGGGAGCGCCCGGAATGTCAGGTCGAGAAATGTCTCCGCCGGCACCTGTCCGTCGAGCAGCGCATCCCACAGCGTCACCCACGCGCTGCCGCGCGTCAGCGGATCGGCGACGTCCGGCAGGTTCGTGGTCAGGTAGGCGAGCGTCGTCTTGTCGAGCAGGAAATCGCCGTACGCCCAGCCGCCGCCATTGGGCAACACGAATCGCGGCACCGGTTGGCCCACCGCCTGCTTCACATCAACCTCGCGGCCCGTCATCTCGACGACGATGTCTGTGTGGCGTCCGGCTGTTTCCGGATTGACGCCCGCACCGATCGTCACCCGCAGTTGTTGCGGCCAGACGCGGCTGCGGTTCCACGAATCGCGCTGGCGGAAGGCGAGCTTCGTGATGACGCCGTTCTTCGTCTCGAGAATCGTCTCGACGGACGGACGGCCCGGCTGATCCACCCACACCTGGCTCCACTGCTGGAGATCCATCGCCGTGCGCGCGTCGAGGACGTTGATCAGATCGGACCATGTCGCATTCGCGAACGCGTGCGCCTCGAGGTATTCGCGCAAGCCATCACGAAAGTTGTCTTCGCCGAGGATCGCCTCGAGGTGGCGCATGACGATGGGCGCCTTCTGGTAGATGATCGCGCCATACATGCTGCCGGCTTCGTTGAGGTTGTCGAGCTGCTGGCGGATCGGATTCGCGCCGGGAGTGCGATCGACTTCATACGCGGCCGGATAGTTACTGAGCAGGAAGCGCAGGTCGTGATTGACGTTCGGGAATGACGGGTTCACGATCTTCGCCGCCATGAAGTTCGCGAACACCTCCTTCATCCACACGTCGTTGAACCACCGCATGGTCACGAGGTCGCCAAACCACATGTGCGCGGTTTCGTGCGAGATCACCGAGGCGCGGCCGAGCAGCTGGTTTTGTGTCGCCGATTCGTCGAGCATCAGGCCGGTGGCGTTGTAAAGGATCTTGCCGGCGTGCTCCATGCCGCCGAACTGGAAGGCCGGGATCGCGACGAAGTCGAACTTGCCGAACGGGTACGGGATCGTCGTGTAGTTTTCCAGAAAGGCGATCGCGCGGGCGTGCAGATCAAAAATAGCGTCACGGTTGCGCGCGACCTTGGCCGCGTCCGTCTCGCGATGGAACATCCGGAATGTGCGGCCGTTGCGCTCCGCGGTCTCCACCTTGAAATCGCCGGCGATGAACGCGACGAGATACGTCGGCAGCGGCTGGGTCTCGGCGAATGTCACCGTCGCGCGATCGCCTCGAGTCGTGCGCGACAGTTCGGCGCCGTTCGCCGCCGATTGCCACTTCGCCGGATGTTCCAGCGTCACCGTCCAGCGGCCCTTCATGTCGGGTTGATCGAAGACCGGGAACGCCAGACGTGCACGCGCCGGCACGAAGAGGGTGTACAGGAAATCCTTGCTGCGATTGAGCGACGCATCGCCGGCATCGAACGCAATGTTGACGGAATTGGCGCCCGCCGTCAGCGAACCTGCAGGAATCACGATGTGGCCGTTGACGTACGTGATCGGAACGGTCTTGCCGTTCGCATCGACCGACTTGACGCGCTCGCGGCTCGTCTCAAAATCCAGCACCAGCGGCGCCGAGGCGTCCCTTAAGTCAAACCGGATCGTCATCTTCCCCGTCAGTGAAGAGGCGAGGGCCTCGGGAATCGACAGCGACAGCTCGTATCGCAGGTTGCTGACGCTGGCGGCGCGCCTGGTGGCGACGTCGAGCGGGACGCCTGGGTCCGGTGTCATGGTTTGCGCGGATGCGGAGACGGCCACGACAGCCAGGCCGAGGAAGGCCGGTAAAACACGCATAATGGCGACCATTCTAGTGGAGGAGGACCCATGATCAGCCGACGTGAGATGGTGACCGCAGGAGTGCTCGGAACGCTGGCGACGGGCGGCAGCGCCGCGGCCGCGGAGCTCCAGCAGGAGGTGCAAACGCTCAGAGCCGGCTTCGACTCTCTTTCCAGCACCCTGAATGAGATCAAGACGTCGCTAGACGAGGGCCTGCGCGGCAATTCGATGAACTACGCCGGCGTCGGCGCGGTGAAGACCAAGATCGAGCAATACACCAAGGTCACCGGCCGGTTCCCCGATTATTGCGACATCGGCCTCAGCGTCTTTTACGACGTCTACGGCTGGCACGTGCGCAACCAGCAGCAGCTCAACATCTCGCGCGTCGGCGAACAGCGAATGGCGATCCAGTTCATGTTCACGCAGCTCGTGCTGCGAATCGAGAACGACTCGAACTATATCGGGACGCCGTACGATCGTTAATGTGCGTACGGTGCGTACGGTGCGTACGGTGCGTACGGTGCGTACGGTGCGTACGGTGCGTACGGTGCGTACGGTGCGTACAGTGCGTGAGGTGCCTAGGTGCTCCGCATCCAGGTGCCTAGACGTGCCAGGCCTTCGTCGATTTTCGCCGTATCGCGCACGAGCGGGCCGAACGAGATACGGACGCCGTTGGTGAGCGATTCGCCGAAGCCGCCGCCGGGAACGACGAGCACGCCCGTGGCTTTGAGTGCCTTTGGCACGAACTCGTCGGCGTTGGTGCCGATGTCGACGACGGTATAGAGCCCGCCGAATGGTGTGAGCCGCGGACGCTGCAGGTGCGTGTCGATGGCTTTCAACGTCACGTCCGCAGCGTTCTTGTACAGCGCATTGGCATCCGCCACGTACTTCTTCAGCGATCCGTCGGCGATCGCCCCCTTCAAGTATTTCGCCATCGTCATCTGCGACAGCGTGTCGGGGCAGAGGATGCTGCACTGCTGCACGCGCTCGACTGCTTCGACGACCGAGGCATCGGCCTCGATCCAGCCAAGTCGCCTTCCGAGCCCGCGCGCCCACTTCGAGTTGGAGTGAATGCCGACAACGTTCGGATGATCCGCCGGCGACCACGCGTAATACGCAGGAGGCGTCCGGAAATATTGCGCCTTATACGCAAAATCGATCGCCAGCCACGCGCCGGCGTCTGAGGTTTTCGCGAGCATCTCGTCGGCGAGCGATTGCGGAACGACCTGGCTCGTCGGATTGTCCGGCGCGCCGAACAGCACCAGGCGGGGGCGATGTTGATCGAAGAGCCGCGTGAATTCGCGCGCGACGGCCGCTGGGTCCGTCTCTGGCAGATACGACCACGTCTGCGGATCGAGCACGCGCAGGCGGACGATCGTCACGCCGGGTACCGAGAAGGCGAGCTGGCCTTCGTAGTTCGCGTAGGTCGGATCGAGCAGCATCACGGTATCGCCCGGATCGAGCAGCGTGCGGAAGAGATCGTGGGTGAGCTGCGTGCTGCCCATGCCGATTGCAATGTGCTCCGGCCCGAGGCGCGGTACGCCGAAGAGATGCTCCTCGAAGCGCGCGATTTGCTCGCGGCATTCCATGTCGCCGAGCGTTGCCGTATAGCCGCCGCTCTTGTGGAAGAGATCAGCGTCCGCGACGATCGACTCGTAGGCGTGCCGGAATTCGTCCGGTGCCGAGTGATTCACCCACCCGCCGCCGAACGAGATCACGGTGGCCGGATCCAGCCCCATCGCGAGGATGTTCTGCCGCTCGGCCATTTTCATGATCTGGCGGATCGGCGAAGGGCGGTTGAGTTGCTCTCGGACGAGAGAAGACAGTGCCGGACCCACCGCGGTTTTCATGAGCCGCCGATCATATCAGTCGCAAGTTGTAACCGCGTCTGGCACGTTGCCACTCGGTTACCCTGAACTCTCGGGCCGAGACGACCAACGGAGGCTGGCGGAGAGAAGGGATTTGATGCCGCTAACGAAGGGCAAAGCCCTTCGGTGTGCCACTGAAGACCTTTTCGACGCATGAATGAAGGCGGAGCCGAAATGAATGGCGGAGAGAAAGGGATTCGAACCCTTGGTACGGTTTCCCGTACACACGCTTTCCAAGCGTGCTCCTTCGACCACTCGGACATCTCTCCGTTTAGAATCAACGATTTGCGAGCAGTCCGTCACAGTGTAGCGCAAAACCCTCCTTCAAATCGTCCTGCTTCGCGAAGCGACTTATATTCAGCGGTTTGCGGACATGCGAACGCGTCACCACTCGAGAATTGTGTAAGACCTCTTAATGTGACGCGATCGCTTACGGGCGTTCTGCATCGCGCCGCTGATAAGGCTGCCCACGGTATTTCGTAGGCGATCACCGCATTCCGGAGGCCGGGGCAAACCTCTTCCGTCGGGATACCGCCAGTTTCAGCGTATCTCTTTGCGTTTCGACGAATTGTGCCGCGGATGCGCGCAACCACAGTGCCATCTCGCAAGGCGAGCGTTTTGCTCTGCCGCCGAGTGATGCCGAATCTGACGGATCACATTCTGATGATCGATCGGCGACAGGCATGCGCGTCGTTCGGCGCGATCAACCGGAGGTCCCATGGCTACTGCAGGCAAACCAAACATCATCATGATCATGGCCGATGACGTCGGCATCTGGAACGTCAGTGCCTACCACCGCGGCATGATGGGCGGCAGCACGCCGAACTTGGACCGACTCGCCCGCGAGGGCGCGCTGTTCACGGACTACTACGGACAACAATCCTGCACCGCGGGACGCGCGGCGTTCATCACCGGGCAGACGCCGTTCCGCACCGGGTTGCTGAAAGTCGGCCTGCCCGCGGCGAAACAGGGCTTGCAGGATTCCGATCCGACGATCGCCGACATCCTCAAGCCACTCGGCTACGCGACGGCGCAGATCGGCAAGAACCACCTGGGGGATCGCAACGAATACCTGCCCACCGTCCACGGCTTCGACGAGTTCCACGGGATCCTCTACCACCTCAATGCGATGGAAGAGCCCTACGACCCGCAGTACCCGAAGGGCGAGAAGTTCCTCGAGAGGTTCGGCCCGCGCAACATCATCCACAGCGTCGCGACCGACGTCGACGACCCGACGGAGGATCCGCGCTGGGGCCGCGTCGGCAAGCAGAAGATCACCGATGCCGGCCCGCTGCCGCCGCATCCCGGCATGGACCCCGCCGCCAAGGTGAGCATGGAAGACATCGACGCGGATCTGGTGAAGCGCTCGTGCGACTTCATCGACCGCTCGGTGAAGGCGAAGCAACCGTTTTTCCTCTGGCACAACTCCACGCGCTGTCACTCCTTTACGCATCTGTCCAAGAAGTGGGACGGCAAGACCGGCTTCGGACTGTTTGCCGATGCGATGGCCGAGCTGGACTGGATCGTGGGCGAATTGCTCGCCAAGGTGGACGAACTGGGCATCGCCGACAACACGATCGTGATGTTTACCAGCGACAACGGCGCGGAAATCTTCAGCTGGCCCGATGGCGGCAACCATCCGTTCCGCGGCGAGAAAGGCACGGTGTACGAAGGCGGCTTCCGGGTGCCCATGCTGGTCAAGTGGCCTGGCGTCATCAAGCCGGGCACCATCATCAACGAGGTCATGTCGGCCGAAGACTGGATGCCGACGCTCGTCGCGGCCGCTGGCGAGCCGGACCTGAAAGAGAAGCTGCTCACCGGCTACACAGGCCGGCGGGAAAACCTTCAAGAACCATCTCGACGGGTACAACTTCAAACCATTCTTCGAAGGCACGGTCGCCGAAAGTCCGCGCCGCGAATTTTTCTATTTCAGTGACAACGCCGACCTGATGGCCGTGCGGTACAACGAGTGGAAGATCACCTTCAAGACCATCGTCGGCAACCTGTTCAGCGGCAAGGAGGATTCGACCAACGTCCCGCTGGTGACCAACCTGCGCGTCGATCCGTGGGAGCGCTACCAGACCGAGTCGACGTCCTACGGCGAATGGTGGGGCAAGAAATTGTGGGTCATGATGCCCGCCATGATGATCATGGGCCAGTTTCTCGCCACGTTTAAGGAGTTCCCGCCCAGCCAGGTCTCCGGCTCGCTCAGCGTGGAAAAGGCGCTGGAGGCATTGCAGGAGGGCGGAAGGAAGAACTGACAACGATGTCGGGAGATGCTCTCCGGCGCCGCAGTGTAGGACCACAAGGGCGAGGGGCACACGTGTTCAGGTTAAGCCGATCCGCGCGACGCTTCAGTCTCGTTGTTCTCTGTGTCCTTCTCACCTCAGGTTGTGGTCGAGAGCCCACACCGAGCAGCACGCCCTCGACGCCATCCACACGCCCGACTGACGCGCTGCCGTCGTGGAACGAGGGAGCGGCCAAGAAGTCGATCGTCGACTTCGTCGCTCGCGTGACACGCGAGGGCGGGCCGGACTTCGTGCCGCCATCCGAGCGCATCGCGACCTTCGACAATGACGGCACGCTCTGGTCGGAGAAGCCCGTCCCGTTCCAGGCGATGTTCGCCTTCGACCGCGTGAAAGCACTGGCCGCTCAGCACCCCGAATGGAAGACCCGCGAGCCGTTCGCCTCACTCCTCAGAGGCGACATGGCCGGCGTCGCCGCGAGCGGCGAGCAAGGTGTGCTCGCCATCGTGGCCGCGACGCATACCGGAATGACCACGGACGAGTTCTCGACGCAGGTCAGGGACTGGATCGCCACGGCGAAGCATCCGACCACCGGACGGCTGTTCACTGAGATGGTCTATCAGCCGATGCTGGAAGTCCTGGCCTACTTGCGCACGAGCGGCTTCAAGACCTTCATCGTCTCCGGCGGCGGCGTCGAGTTCATGCGCCCATGGACCGAGCGTGTCTATGGCGTGCCGCCGGAACAGGTCGTTGGGAGCAGCGGCAAGCTGAAGCTCGAGGTCCGAAATGGCGTGCCGGTGCTCATCAAGCTTCCCGAACTCGATCTGATCGATGACAAGGAGGGCAAGCCTGTCGGGATCCAACGACAGATTGGCCGGCGTCCGATTGCGGCGTTCGGTAACTCGGATGGCGATCTGCAGATGCTGCAGTGGGCGATGGCCGGAACCGGCGCACGCCTCGCGCTCTTCGTCCACCACGACGACGGGGCGCGAGAATTCGCCTACGACCGGACGGACAAGGTGCAGCAGTTCAACAAGGCGTGGGATGAGGCCGTCGCCAAAGGCTGGACGGTTGTCAGTATGAAGGACGACTGGAAGACCGTGTTCCCGGCCACGACTGGAAGGTGATTCGCGAACCCGAGAGCCAGTCATCGATAGATCGTCGAGAAGCTGATGCCGAGGTCGTAAGGAAGACGCGATGAAAGCGAGTCGAACGATGGAAGGCGGTCACGGAGTGAATACGGCGGACGGAGCGCGCGACGTGCGGCAGCCTCCGTGCGCCGACATGGTGTGGATTCCCGCGCAGCACGTTTCGCATGGGCTCGGATCGTCACTATCCGGAGGAGCGTCCTGCGCATCTCGTCTCGGTCGACGGGTTCTGGATCGATCGCTATCCGGTCACGAATGCGCGATTCGCACGGTTCGTCGAGGCGACGGGTCACGTGACCTTCGCGGAGAAGGCGCCCGATCCCGCGCAGTATCCGGGCGCGCTGCCCGAGATGCTCTATGCGGGCTCGCTGGTCTTCGCGCAGCCCGCCGGTCCCGTGGATCTCCGGAACATGAAGAACTGGTGGACGTTCCTGCGTGCCGCCGACTGGCGACACCCGCAAGGTCCGGCCTCCACCCTCGACGGGCTCGAGCAGCACCCGGTCGTCCATGTCACATTCGGCGACGCCGAGGCCCTCGCCGCGTGGGAGGGTAAGTCGCTACCCACCGAGGCCGAGTGGGAGCTCGCCGCACGCGGTGGGCTCGAAGGAGCGGACTACGCCTGGGGCGACACGTTCCTCCCAGGCGACCGCCACATGGCCAACACGTGGCAGGGCCAGTTTCCCTGGCAGAACCTCGCGACCGACGGGTATGAGGGCACGTCGCCGGTCGGCGCGTTTCCCGCCAACGGCTATGGGCTCCACGACATGATCGGCAACGTCTGGGAGTGGACGACCGACTGGTACGTCGCCAAGCATCCGAACGAGGTCGTCAAGGCCTGCTGCACGCCGCACAATCCGCGAGGGCCCCAAGAAGGCGACAGCTATGATCCTGGCCAGCCGGCGATCCGGATTCCACGCAAGGTCATCAAGGGCGGCTCGCATCTCTGCGCGCCCAACTACTGCCGGCGCTACCGGCCGGCCGCGCGCTTCCCGGAACCGATCGACACGTCGACCTGTCATCTCGGCTTCCGCTGCGTGGTGCGCCCGTCGCCCCAGTCGTGATCGGCAATGGAAGACACTTTGGCGCGCGTCTGGGAGCACCTCGTCGGAAGGCTCAGTGGTCCTCTGACGTTTCGCCTGCTCCTGCAGCCGGCGATGTCCACGCTGTTCGCCGTTCGCGACGGATTGCGCGATGCCCGGTCCGGGCGATCGCCATTCCTCGGGACGATCCTCGGCAGCCCTGACGATCGTCGGCGCCTGATCCGCGAGGGCCTCATCGCGATTGGGAAGCTGGCAGCGTTCGCGATCGTCATCGACTTCGTCTACCAGCTGATCGTGTTCCGGCGCATCTATCCTGCCGAGGCGATCGACGTGGCGCTGCTGCTCGCGATCGTGCCGTATTTCGTGCTGCGCGGTCCGGTCAATCGCATCGCCCGTCTCTGGGTTCGCCCAGGAAGCGTGTCGGACCAAGAGCCGGGAGTGAAAGGAGCATCGATGGCCGCGTCACCGAGCAGGACTTGTCCACGTCAACGAAGCTGGCGATAGAACGGACACGGCTGGCGCACGAGCGCACGCTGATGGCGTGGGTCCGCACGGCCACGTCGCTGATCTCCTTCGGGTTCACCATCTATAAGTTCTTTGAGTACCTGCGCGAATCGCAGGGGGCGCCGACGAGCAGCGCAATAGGCCCACGCGAGTTCGCGGTGCTCATGATTGGAATCGGTATTACGGCAATGATCCTCGCGACCATCGGACACCGCCGCAGCATGCGTGCGTTGCGTACCGAATACGGAGCGCTCATCCCTTACTCGCTTGCCACTGTCGTGGCCGGCCTGATTGGGATCCTGGGCGTCATTCTGCTCGTTGCCGTCTTGCTCCGAATGTAGCCGCAAAACGCGGCACCATTAACTGAAACTGGAATTGTGTAGAAACTGTGTAAGGTCGCCTCGAAAACGCTGACAAACAGCGACGTTTACGGGTTCACATCGAGAAGCATTCTGTGGCGGGAAGTCGTTGAATCGATTGCGCGAAGAGGTGTTTCGGCATCACTCGGTGAGCGTCGCCGGATTCGTTTTCCAAGCGTGCTCCTTCAACCACTCGGACATCTCTCCGCTTTAGAATCAACGATTTGCGGGCGGTCGGAACAGTGTAGCGCAAAACCCTCCTTCAAGAAACCTGATGTCCCGCGATCCGACTTCTTTCCATCGGTTTACCGGACTTCAGCACGCTGCCGTCGCCAAGATTGTGTAACACCCTCAATCTCTGGCGTACGATGCCTCGCGTT
>CAWHWW010000005.1:0-27500 GCA_963833135.1 uncultured cyanobacterium
GTGAGCCTGAGCCAGCGGCGCCGGCTGACTGCCAGGCTCTGCATGCCGGGGCCGACCCGTACACGGAGCGCCACGCCTTGCGATCGACTCTCCGTTTCGTGGTTAGCGGCGATTTCGGTCGCCGGGTTCAGGCAGCGGTTCGGAATGCGCGTGCAGTCGCCGGACCGACCCCGTCAAGCGCAAGGCGCGCAGATCGCACGGCTTCTCGCAGTGGCACGCTCGCCCGCCTGTAGATACAGCGGGCCTCGTGGGTCTGAAAGCAGCTGGGCGGTCATTGCTGCGCCGCGGAGGTCGATCGGCTGATCGTCCCGCAGCCGGTGCGCAAGCGCGACCAGCTCATCGGCGCAGGCCTCAACCTGACGACGACGCACCAGCCGGTGAATCTGCGGCGTCTGTTCGCGCGCTTGGCGCAACACTCCTTCGAGGTGCTCGGCCAGCCGAACGCGCTCGGCGGCAGTGCCGAGCTGTTCGGCGCGGAGAGTGAGTTCGGCGCTCGATAGCGGGTCGTCGCTGTTGGCGAGCTGTTCGTCGAGGCGATCCCGTCGCCACCACGTCCTCAGCCGTCGACCGTGGCCGGCCCGGACCGCATGCGCCTGAGAGGCGCTCCCCTGCTCGGATCTGGAGGGGGAATATCGGATAGATGCCGTTTGGCATGACCTTCCTCGTTGGATAGCGGTGCCGCCGCGCCCGGACGCGCGCGGATGCCATTTGTTGGGCATGCCGACATCGTGCCTCGCTTTCGGGCTCCTGCGCGACGGGGGGCTGACCACCCGATCTCTGATGTGACATTGCCCCCAATCCCACGGCTCGGAGCAGCGGCGACCGCAAGCTGTATGCGAGCGGCGTAGAGGCCTGCCCGGTCGACGCCATCACGCCCGAGGACATGGTTCCCGCCGAGTGGCAGAAGTACATCGAGATCAACGCAGCGTACTTCCGCGAAAAGGCGGCCTGACGATCGGGCCAGCCCCCACCGAACGGCGCCCTCGCCATCGGCGCCTCGAGTCTCGCCGCCTGTTCGTCGGGCCGGCGGCCGTCTTCGCGTCTGGCTGCCGCTGCAGTCGTGCCGTGATTCGCGGCGGGGAGCCGTTTGACCATGGCTGGTGGCTCGTGGCCTTTCTGGGCCTCGTCGGCGGCCTCGCCCAGGTGGTCCTCGGCGGGGACAGCGCGCCATCGCCGGCTGTCGTGTGCCGACCCGACCGGCCGGACGGGTGCTGGTCGCGGAGCTCGTGCTCTGGAACCTCGGCATCGTCGTGGTGCCCGTCGGGCTCTTCGCCGGCGCCCCAGCCGTCGTGGCGGTGGGAGCGTGGCCCTGTTGGCCGCGCTCGCACTGTTCGCAGCCGCCACGAGGGTGCCACCCGGCCGAGGCCTTGACGATCATCGGTCGAGGCTCTACGCCTATCGGGCCGTCGTCATCTTCCTGACTGGAAGCGTCCTTGTCGGGACCGGCTTGGCGGGGGCTCTTCCGTGGCAGTTGGCGTGACTACCGACTCGGAGGTAAGAACTCGTGCACCGGGGACGCAAACCTCACATGACCGTGAACGATCGCCGCGTCTCCGTGCTTGCGTTGGCAGAGCCACCCGACCCCGATACCCGTCTCGGCCGTATCGACCACGACGCCGCGCAGCGCGCCGCCCGGGAGCTGCTTCGGGCCCTCGGCGCCGATGTCGATGCGAACAACCAGGCGTTCGGGTTCATCGAGTGGCTGGTGTCGGGGCGAAGCATCAGCATCAGCGGTGATCACCTCGTCGTCACGCCGGCGTTCGGACGACCGGTGACGCTGATTCCGGTCGCCGATGCGCTGTTCCGCGAGGACGACAAGGTCGAAGCTTCGATCGTATTCGCCGAGAACGACGCGGGGCTGATGGTGATGGCCGGGGCGTCGCGATACGCCGAGCGTCAATCGCGGTGGCGGGTGGAGAGCGTCCGCTGGCCCGTGATCGTTTCGGCGGCGATTGTGCTGACGCCGCTCGTGATGCTGATTCCGTGGACCATCGCGAGCCTGTCTCGCCGAACCGCCCGCGAAGCCGGGCGAAGGCGGACGCATCCGGTTTCTGGTGGATGAAACTCTTTCTCCTGCTCTGTGCGGTTGCGCTCACTGCTGCCGTTCATCGGCGTGATGAACGTCACCGACCGCTCGTTCGGCACGTTCAACGTCTGGACCGCGGCGATGTTCGCCGGCTCGGCGTTGTTGCCGGCCGCCGCGATCCTCTCGTTTCTCTTCGCCATCGACGCGTGGCGCCTCGACGCGGGCCGCTGGCTGCGCAGCTACGCGATGGTGGTGTCGGTCGCCGCGCTCGTCGTCTCCGGGTATCTCTCCGCCTGGGGCATGATCGCCTTCAGGCCGTGGAACTTCTGACCGGCCCGCGATACTTCGCGGTCGCAAAACCGGTGATGAGACCGACGATCGAGCCTGGCAGGATGATTTCCCAGAAGTAGGGTTCGCCAAGCGTCACCAGGAACGCGAAAAACGCGCCGACGACCAGGCCGACCGCGACGACGGTCACGACGGACTGCGTCCGCTGGGCAACGAAGCCGATGATCAATCCGGCAACCAGTCCTTTGAACGTCGAGCCGGCAATGATTCCCCAGATCTGGGGCCTCACCTCTGGCGCGGAGAGGAGCGCGCTCCAGCCGTCGAGGGCGCCAAGCACGGCACCAAGCAACATCGCAAATACGGGCTTATTCATCTGTCCTCCTGACAGACTTGTTCAACGACCACCACGGCGGTTTGTACGATTAAATGCCGCGGAACACCAGCAGGATGAACCGCATCACGACGTAGGCCAGGAGCAGCAGGATCGGCACCTCGTAGCGGCGATACAAGCGCACAAGCCGCTCCGCCGCTGACTCCCGGTAGGCCTCGACCGGGTCCTGGTTGCGAAAGCGAGCCAGATCGACGGCAAAGTCTTCCACCCGCTGGTATCGGCCGCCTGGATCCTGAC
Organism: uncultured cyanobacterium; assembly: GCA_963833135.1. GTDB lineage: Bacteria > Acidobacteriota > Vicinamibacteria > Vicinamibacterales > UBA2999 > 12-FULL-67-14b. The sequence continues at coordinate 2,943 of CAWHWW010000005.1, forward strand.
GGCACGCCTTGCTCGCGACCGCGCGCAGCGGCGCCGGCGCATCGCCGCCAATCAACTGCGTGAGCAGCATGCCGAGCGCGTAGATGTCGGCGCGCGGGTCGACGGCGCCAGCCATGTGCCTGCTCAGGGGCCATGAATCCCGGCGTGCCCACCACCGCCGGCTCGTCGTCGCCTCCGTCCTGCGCAACGCCCCAGTCCATCACGTAGACCTCGCCGAAGGCGCCGACCATCACGTTCTCGGGCTTCAGGTCGCGGTGAACGACGCCGTGCGCGTGCGCAAACGCGACGGCATCGAGGATGCGATCGAACACGGTCAGCCGGCTCGCGAGCGGCGTCCGGTCGCGGATCATATCGTCGAGGCGCCGGCCCTTGACGAACTTCATGACGTAGAACACGCGCCCGTCTGCGAGCGTGCCGGCATCATGGATGGGAACGATGCCCGGGTGATCGAGCCTGGCCAGGATGTGCGCTTCGCGCTGGAGCCGGCGCGCCCGTGACCCTCGTTGATCGACGATGTCGAGCACTTTCACGGCCACCTCGCGATCGAGGACGTGGTCCCGCGCCACGTACACCGTGCCCATGCCGCCATGACCGGCGACGCCGGTGATCTCGTACCGGGCATCGAGCTCCGGCCAGGACGCCGCCTCGCGCAGGCGATCGATCGCGCGATCGGTAATCACGCTCTTGCCCTGAGCGAGCGAGCCGGTCGTGACCCAGCCCGATCGCGAGTCGAAGGGCCGAGGAGCCTGGCGGCCTCCGCTTCCCACTCCTCCTCGCTCGAGGTCAGGTCGCGCAGGCGATCGAGCACGATTTTGCGGAACTGGCGGCGCATGGCCGCGAGATGGTTTGTCACGGTCGCTGCAGTCAGATTCAACGCCGACGCGATCGAAGTGTACGTGGGCCTCGTCTCGTCTTCATCGACGAGGTCGTATCGAGCGAACACCTCGAACATGTCCGGACGGCCGAGAGTTTCGGCATGGCGCTTCAGATCCGCGACCGAGCGTTCGAGCAACGCGCGCACCCATTCGCGGTAGAACAGTTCATCGACGTCCGCGTCGACCGCCGGCTCATGCGAGGCCAGTTCCCCTTCCGCATTCTCGAAATCGAGCGGCACTATCGTCACTCCGCCGCCGCGCTTCAGCCGGCGCTCGGCTTTCCTGGCGTTTGACGCAAAACCGTCGAGACAGAGCCGCAGGTAAGTGCGGAACCGGGCGCGGGCGGGATCGTATTTTTCGACGACTTCCTTCTCGAGCGCCGACGTGAAGAACTCCTGCGTGAGATCGGCGGCCTCGTCGGCATCGAGCGACCACTTCAGGCGCAGGTACTTGTAGGCCGGCTTCCAATACGCCTCGATCAGCGCCCCAATCGCGACGCGGCGCGTCTCTTCATCGCCGCTGCGCGTGCGCTCCACGACCGACAGGCGGGTCACTGGAAAAGCAGTCATCAGTCGAGAGTCTACAGTTAAGAGTTGAGTCCACAGTCTACAGTCAACAGTTAGAATGGCGACGGTCAGCTGTCGAATGAATTCTTAACTGTCGAATCTTGATTGCCGACTGTGTCATGACGGAATGGAATGCAGCGTCGTACCATAAGGTGTCTGGACCGCAGACATCCTGGGGCCAGAAGGTCCTGAACCGCCTGCAGGTCAACGGTGACGAGCGCGCCATCGACGCCGGATGCGGCAGCGGACGGCTGACCGGCGAATTGATGGAACGGCTTCCGAACGGCCGGCTCGTCGCGATCGACCGATCGTGGAACATGCTGATGACCGCGCGCGCCAACCTCCGGCCGGTGCTCGGCTCGCGCGTCTCGTTCGCGCAGGTGTCGCTTCCCGATTTGCCGTTTGCCGGTTGGGCCGACCTGGTGTTCAGCACGGCGACGTTTCACTGGGTGAGGGATCATCAGGCGCTCTTCGCGAGCATCTTGAATGCTTTGCGATCGGGCGGCCGGTTGCACGCGCAGTGCGGAGGCGGACCCAATCTCCGTCGTGCGCACGAGCTCGGCGAGCAGGTCATGCACAGCAGTGCGTTCGAGCGATTCTTCGGCGACTGGCCGGGTCCCTGGGAATTCGCAAACGCGGAGGTCACGGCCGATCGGCTGAAGAAGGCCGGCTTCGTAGACGTCGACACCAGCCTCGAAGAGGCGCCGACGACGCTGGCGACTGAGGCGGACTATCGTGAGTTCGTCACGACGGTGATCTATCACCCGCATCTCGAACGGTTGCCGGAGGCGTTGCTGAAGCAGGCCTTCATCGATCGCGTCACCGAGCTGGCGGCGGAGGAGCCGGTGCCGTACACGCTCGACTACTGGCGGCTGAACCTGCAGGCTAAGAAACCGTGACAGCGAACGGGCGAACGGGCCAACAGCTATGAATCATCCAAGCGTCGTCAATCCTTCCGAACATGCGGTTTACGCGCCGAGCAAGATGGGCAAGGCCACCATCTTCGAATCTCCCCGACTGCTCGTTGGCCTGAATGCGTTCGAGCCTGGCCAGGAACACGCGCTGCACGCGCACGCGGGACAGGACAAGGTCTACCAGGTCATCGAGGGCGCAGGGCTGTTTCTCCTCGAAGGCCGCGAGCTGGCGATGAAAGCGGGCGACCTGCTGGTGGCGCCTGAGGGCGTTGCACACGGCATCCGCAACACTGGCAGCGGCAGACTGCTGGTCGTCGCCATCCTGGCGCCGGCTCCGCACAAGTGACTGGGGTAGGATCCGAGTTCTATGATCATTCCTGCGCCGGCCGACCTCGCGGGCCGGTACCGAATCTCGAACGGATCGCGCTTCCGCCTGAATGACATCGATCCCAGGGATGCCTGGGGCAAGCGGCTCAAGCCGATTGCCGGCGAGATGCTCAAGCAAAGCTGCAAGCGCATGGCCGGCCTGCAGGAGCGTCTCTACGCGCAGGATCGATGGTCGATCCTGCTGATCTTCCAGGCGATGGATGCCGCGGGCAAGGACGGGACCATCAAGCACGTGATGTCCGGCGTCAACCCGCAGGGTTGCGACGTGCACGCGTTCAAGGCGCCGTCATCCGAAGAGCTCGATCACGATTTTCTGTGGCGCACGAACCGCCGCCTGCCACGGCGCGGCCACATCGGCATCTTCAACCGCTCGTACTACGAGGAAACGCTTGTCGTCCGCGTGCACCAGAACATCCTCGCCAGGCAGCAGCTGCCCTCCGAGCTGGTCACCAAGAACATCTGGCGCGAACGGTTCGAGGACATCAACGCCTACGAGCGCTATCTGGCGCGCCAGGGAGTGCTGGTTCGCAAGTTTTTCCTGCACGTCTCGAAGGACGAACAGCGCAAGCGCTTCCTGGAAAGGCTCGACACGCCCGAGAAGCACTGGAAGTTCTCACCGGCAGACGTCGGAGAGCGATCGCACTTTGCCGCCTACATGTCGGCGTACGAGGACATGATCCGCCACACCTCGACCGAGTGGGCGCCGTGGTTCGTGGTACCCGCCGACCGCAAGTGGTTCACCCGCCTGGTCGTGTCGGCAGTGATCATCGACGCGATTCAATCGCTCGATCCGCAGTTTCCAGAAGTTGATCCTGCGGTTCGCGCCGAGTTCAAGAAGGTCAAGGCCGAGCTCGAAGCCGAAGTCGGCGCGAAACCGCCGGAAAAGAAGGCCAGGAAGAAGTGAAGCGGTGCTGGTGGCCGGGTGAGGACGAGCTCTACATCCGGTATCACGACGAGGAATGGGGACGGCCGGTCACCGACGATCGCCGGCTCTTCGAGAAGATCTGCCTGGAAGGTTTTCAGTCCGGCCTCAGCTGGATCACCATCCTTCGCAAGCGCGACAACTTCCGCCAGGCGTTCAAGGATTTCGAGCCGGCCGCGGTGGCCCGCTTCGGCGCGCGCGACGTGCAGCGGCTGCTGAAGGACGCCGGCATCGTCCGCCATCGCGGCAAGATCGAGTCGACGATCAACAACGCGAAGCGCGCGCTCGAGCTGATCGACGAGAAGGGATCGCTGGCGGCGTACTTCTGGTCCTGGGAGCCGCAGGCGTCCAGCCGGCCGAGGAAGATCTCACGCGACACGCTCAAGACCATGAGCATTACTGAGCAGTCAACGGCGCTGTCGAAGGACTTGAAGAAGCGAGGGTGGACGTTCGTCGGACCCACGACATGCTACGCGTTCATGCAGGCGATGGGCCTCGTCAACGATCACATCGACGAGTGTCACGTGCGCGCCGAGATCGAGCGCGCCCGCAAACGTTTCTCAAGACCCTGACCCTGACCCTGAGCCTGACCCTGACCCTGATCCCTGATTACTCGTCCCGCAGCGCGACCGTAGGTTCAACTCGGGCGGCGCGGCGCGCCGGAACCCACGTCGCCAGCAGCAACGCCACCGTCAGTGGCGCCGCCATCGACGCGAACAGCCACGGATTGATGCTGACACCGTACAGGCCGCCGGCGAGGGCGCGCGCGACGCCGACGGCGAGGATCAGCCCGACGACCAGACCGACGCCGCCGACGCGAGCCGTTTGCCGCACCAGCATCGCGATGACGTCTGCCGGCCGCGCCCCGAGCGCCAGCCGTACTCCAATCTCGCGCGAACGGCGCCCGACCGAGTACGAGATCAGCGCGTAGATACCGAGGCACGCGAGCAGCAACGCACCGGCCGCGAACACCGCCATCAGATCGCCGAAGAATTCCTGTTCCCAGGTCGTCGCCTGCCGCCGCACCGTCATCGGCATCGAGCGAGAACACGGCGAACGTCGGGCCAATCCGCCGCATGGCGTCGCGAATCGGGGCCACCAGCGTCTCGGGCGCGCCGTGGGCGCGAACCAGCATCGCCATCGAACGCGACCCGCTCCGTCGCGTACGGCACATACACATTCAGTCGTGATTGATCGGTATCTTCACCGACCTCCTCGTAGTGCACATCTGGAACGACGCCGATCACGCGAAGCCAGAGGATGTCGTCGTTATCGCGGAGTCCGATTCGCCGGTTGAGCGCGCTTTCACCCGGCCACAGGCGTTCGGCCAGTTCCTGGTTCAGGATGGCGACGTTGGCTTCGTGGTTCTGCATTTCCACGTCGGTAAACGTGCGGCCCGCGATCAACGGCAAGCCCAAGGTGTCGAACAGTTCGGGGCTGATCGCGATCGACTGAACGCCCATCGCATCCTCCGCGGTGGTGCGCCCGTCGATCACCAGCTGCTGTCCGGAGCCGCCATCGTCACCAGGGGTGGCCGTGGTCACCGCGGCCGCCGCTACGCCCGGGATCTGACGCAGGTTGTCGACGACCTGCCGATAGAATGCGGTGCGCGCGCGCAGGTCGTCGTAGGCGTCGCCGGCGAGATACCCGGCACCAGTCAACAACGGCCGGTCGTCGAATCCGAGACTGGTCCGCTGCATGGCAAGGAAACTCTGCACCATCAGGTTGGCGCCGACGAGCAGCGCGAAACACAGCGCCACCTGCGCGACCACCAGGCCGGCCTGCAGGCGCTGGCCGGCGAGTCCGAGCGACACACCGCGCGCGCCTTCCTTCAGATCGGTGACGAGGTTCGGCCGCACCGTGCGCAACGCCGGCAGCAGCCCCACCATGAGCGTCGTGAAGATCGCGACGCCGATCGAAAAGAGCACGACGCGTCCATCGATGGTGAAGTCGAGCCAGTACGGCAGTGAGCCCGCCGGGAATGCGCGGATCATCGCGTCGACAATCCACTGCGACATCAGCAATCCGATGCCCGCGCCAGGCACGGCGATGAGGATGGTTTCGGCCAGCGTCGCCCACAGCAAACGGCCACGTCCGGCGCCCATCGCCGCGCGCACCGCGAGCTCCCGCTGCCGCGATGCGCCGCGCACCAGCATCAAGTTGGCGAGGTTCGCGCACATGATCAGCAGCACGAATCCCACCGCCGACATCAGGACGATGCCGATCCGCTGATCGTCGGCGCCGATGTAGCTGTCGCGGATCGGAATGACGCGCACGCCATAGCCGCGATTGGTCTCGGGATAGGTTTCTTCGAGCCGCCTGGCGATGCCCATCAGTTCCGCGCGCGCTCGTCTCGATCGCCTCACCCGGCCGCAGCAGCGCGACGGCGTTGATGTTGCGTGCCGACCGAGGCGCCTCATCCCACCGCAACGGCGTGTAGAGCTCATCGAACTCAGGAAAGCGGAATCCGCGCGGCAACACGCCAACGACAACACGGGCTCGGTCGTTGACAATGATCGACTTGCCGATGATCGCCGGATCGGAACCAAAGCGACGCTGCCACAGGGTATGCGTCAGCATCACCACGGACTCGCGGCCTGGCGACGCTGCCTCCTCCATCGTGAACTGGCGGCCCATGATCGGCTCGATGCCGAGCAGCGGCAGCAAGTCCGGCGTCACCGATCCGCCGCGGATGCGCTCGGCGCCGTACGCGTCGCCGGTCAACAGGTAGCTGCGCGTCAGGTAGCCGCCAATCCCTTCGATCGTTGTTGCCTTTCGAAAATCTTCGAAGTCCGCATAGGAGATCTCGGTGTCGCCCCAGCCGGGCTCGTCGACGTTGAGCCGGTGCGCGACGTGAATCGTCGCGAGGCGATCGGTGTGCTCGCCAAACGGCATCGGTCGGAGGCTGATGGCGTTAACCAGGCTGAAGATGGCGACGTTGGCGCTGATGCCGATGGCCACTGTCAGCAGCGCCCCGACGAAGAACCCGGGCTTCTGTTTGAGCCCTCGCCAGGCATGAATGAGATCGCGCAGTGGTCCGCTCATTGCGGGGGCACCTTCAAGCCGGATGCCATCAATCGCGCGGATTCTGGCCTGATCGTGGGCCGGTCCGAACCTGTGTCGTTCACTCGCGGACCCGACTGTCCGAAGACGGGCACCGTACGCACATTACGCACCGTACGCACTCTGGCTCTATTGCTGAGTGACCTTGTATCCTTTTTTGGCGAGCAGCGTCGGCAATCCGTCCGGTCCGACCAGGTGGGCTGCGCCGACGACAACAAAGCAGCCGGAGTTGTTCTTGATGCACGCCTCGACGTGCGGAATCCAGTTGAGATTGCGCTCGACGAGCAGCCGCTGATAGAGCTCGGGCGCTTCCTGCAGCGAGGCGAGCGTGAGCTTCTCGATCGCGGCGACGTTACCAAACGTCCACGCCTGCGCCATGTCCTTCACGCCGCTCACTTGCGTATCGAGATCGTCGATCGTCGACTTCAACAGCGCTTCCTGGAGTTTCGGCGGCAGCGTGTCGAATTGATCGATCTGAAACGCCATCGTCTCGAGCGCCTGGCGCTTCATGCCCGAGTCCTTGGCGCGATCGAAGAAGTGACGATCGATCCCGAGCTCCGGCTTGAATCCCGCCGCCTGCAGCGTCGGCGCCATCAGCGTGATCGCGACGAGCCAGGGCTTCATGCGCTGGATCGCCATCATCGGCAAGCCGGCCTTCTCGGCGCGTGCCTTTACTTCGGCAAAGAGCTCGGGCGCGATCACCTGATCGAGCGTGCGGCCGTCGGTCAGCATCGCCTTCGAGAGTGCCGCCATCATCATCATCGGATCGCTCATTTCGTCGATATCGACTTCCTCGACGAGCGTCTTCGATTCGGCGAACGCCTTGTTGATGGTGGCGTGGAGCGGATACGAATCGGCGGTGAGCACGTGCAGCGAACCGAGCAGGTAGGCCGATGAACCGCCGGGGCCCTCGACCTTCCACATGAACTGATTGCCGGCCTTCTGCGCGAGGACCGGCGTGGAGACGAGGACGACGAGCACGATCGCCGCAAGGGCGCGATGACGCATGCGCCCATGCTAGCCTGAGTCGATGGATCTTCGCGAGGTGTTGACCGGCGCCGTGGTGATGGCGCCGATGACCAAGGGATCGAATCTTCCGTATCGCCGCTTATGCGTCGAGCTCGGCGCCCGCGTGACGATCAGCGAGATGACGGTGGCGAGGCGCTTGAAACAGCGCCGCAAGGCCGAATTCGCGCTGATTCGCAAGTTCGAAGGCGAGCCATTCTTCGGCGTGCAGCTGGCCGGCACCAACCCGGAGGAAATCGGCTGGGCCGCAGCGCTCGTCGAATCCCGCGGCGCCGATCTCGTCGATCTCAATTGCGGCTGTCCGATCGATCACTTCACGCACAAGGGCATCGGCGCGGCGCTCGGCCGCCAGCCGCAGCGGATTCGCCGCATCGCGGAAGCGATGAAGAAGGCGGTGACGAAGGTTCCGGTGACCGTGAAGCTTCGCCTGGGCTGGAACGACGAGATGCGTAACGTCATTGAACAGGCCCAGGCCGCGGTCGATGGCGGCGCCGACGCGTTGTTCGTGCACGGCCGCACACGCAATGCGCGGTATCGCTTCGCGGCCGACTGGGAGGCGATCGGATCGGTGGTGGCTGCCGTGCCCGTGCCCGTGGTCGGCAATGGCGACATCCTCTTTCCGCAGGACGTGACGAGCGCCCGCGCCCGGTCGGGAGCCGCCGGTGTGATGAGCGCGCGAGGCGTGCTGATCAAGCCGTGGCTGTTCCGGGAGGTGAGCGAAGGCTATCGCGATCTCACCGCCGACGAGCGCGTGGCCGTCTACCGCCGCTACGTCACGCTGGCGCGCGAGCACTGGGGAGCCGATGCGCACGGCCTCGAACGCGTCCGGCAATTCACCCGATGGCACCTCGACTTCTGGCATCGCTACGTCCCTCGTCGATCCGACGGAACGTATCCTGGGCTGCAGGTCCGGGAGAGTGAGCATCACTACGACACGGCACTCGATGCCTTGCTGGCGCGGACGGACGAACCCGCACACGGGTACCTCGCGGACTGCCTGGCCTTCGAACGCGAGATCAATCTGAACGAGGCTCCCCAGCCCCACGACGCCGTCGAACCGGAGTTTGTCGAAGCCGAGGGCTGAGGCGTCCGCGCAGTTCTTGCAACGTCGGCGTCGCCGATTAGTCGCAGAACCTGCGACGTCCGTCCCAGGCCTGATTCAAGACGCGCCGATTTCCTGCGATTCGCGCTTGGACTCCGCCTTGCTCATATGTCGGCGATCCCGATGGCTCGCCGTTCTGAAAACGTGTTTACATGATGTAGGAACTAACGTTATGATTACAGACATGGTCCGAACGCAAATTCAGCTCACGGATTCCCAGGCCAGCACCTTGAAGGCGCTGGCCACGGCGGAGGGGCGCTCGATGGCCGACCTGATTCGCGAAGGCGTCGACGCAATCCTCAGGGCGCGAGGGACGGTCGATCGCGAGGCGGTGAAGAGCCAGGAGCATCGCCGCCGTCGGCCGGTTCAAGTCCAGCTCAGGCAGTCTGGGCAGCAAACATGATGACCACCTGACCGACGCGTTTCAGGCATGACGACGTTCGTCGATACGTCAGCGTTGATTGCGCTGCTGGATCGCGCGGAAGCGAGGCATGACGACTGCGCGCGCGAGTGGAAGAGGCTGCTGGACGACGATGACGCCCTGATCACAACCAGCTACGTTGTCGTCGAAACCTGCGCGCTCGCGCAGCGACGTTTCGGGATGGACGCGCTCCGCACGCTGACAACTGATTTCATGCCGCTGCTGTCGATCGATTGGGTCGACGAATCGCTGCACTCCGCGGGTCACGCCGCCATGCTGACCGCGAATCAACGCGGCCTCAGCCTGGTGGATTGCGTGAGCTTCGAAGTGATGCGGCGCAGGCATATTTCACGGGCGCTGGCTCTTGATGCGGATTTCGGCGAGCAAGGATTCACCTTGTACCTGACATCCGTACGCTCCGAATTGCACATTAAGACTGCTTGCGCGTTTCCTTGAATCGCTCCAACTCCTCGAGCGATTTCGGCCAGTCACCCTTGAGCAGGCGCGAGAGCCCTCGATCGGCGAGCAGCTTTCCCCCGGTCTGGCACGTCGGACAGTAGTTCGCCTCGTTATCGGCGTACTGAATGCGCTGGATCGGCGTGCCGCATGCCGGACAAGGCTTCCCATAGCGGCCGTGCGCGGCCATGCCTTCCCGGAACGCCGTCACCTTCTCCGGAAACTTGTCGCCGCTCTCCGCGATCAGATCGTCCCGCCATTTGGTCAGGATGCTGATCGTGAACGCGTGCAGGCTTTCGATCTGCTCCGGGGTGAGCTTGCTCGTCAACAGCATCGGCGACAACCTGGCCGCGTGCAGAATCTCGTCCGAATAGGCGTTGCCGACGCCGCTCAACAGGTGCGGATCGGTGAGCGCGCGCTTCAGCGTGTGATTCTCGCGCGTCAGCGCCTCGCTGAAAGCCTTGACGCTCGACGACAGGACCTCCAGGCCGCCGGGATTGTGCGCCGCCAGCTCCTGCTGCCCTCGCACCAGATACAACGATGCGCGCCGCTTCGAGCCGGCCTCGGTCAGGATCAATGACCCGTTAGGAAAATCGAATGCAGCAAGACCGACCTTCCCTGGGATCTTTGGAAGAATTCTTTCTGCGCCTTCTGCGGCCCTGGTGTCTGTGGCCCACTTGAAACGGCCGGCAATCATCAGGTGGATGACGAGAAACAGATCGCCTTCGAGCTCCCACACCAATCGCTTGCCAAGCCTGCGAAGCGAGAGGACCGTCTTGCCGTTCGCCTGATCGATCGGCGGATCGAACGAGCGGACGAGGAAAGGACTGGCTAAGCGCATGCGAACGAGCTGCTGCCCGACAATGCGTGATTGCAGCGCATGCAGGTACAACTCGATGTCTGGAAGTTCCGGCACGAGTCAGTCCGCAATCAGGTTGTGAATCGGTCGATCGTCTTTCGGCGGCCTACTGGGCGTTGAGGAGTGATGCCCAGCCCGTCGGGCGGAAGACGAATGGGGCCAGGCGCGCCGCACGCGCCCGCGCCGCCGCCGACCCGGCGCTGCAGGCGCCTGTGCGGATGAAGGTCAGCGCCTCGGCGAACGACGCTTCAGCGGAGTCGCCGAGCTGGTGCGTGTAGTCGTCGCCCGCCGCGCAATCCACAGGGAGGCCGTCGAAAAAGTCGCCCTCGTCGTTCGCGTTCTTGATCGAGAAGGCCACCGGATAGAGAATCTTCTCGCAGAACCGCAGTCCATACTGGCCGACCGGCTTGCCATAGGTGCTGTCACCGACGATCGTGACCGGTATGTAGGCGCGCAGCGAATTGATCACGAGCTCGCTCGCCGACGCCGAACCGCGTGTCGTGATCACCACCAGTCGCTGCAGGTTGAGCGCCTGCTCGGGATTCGCGAATCGTGTCGTCTTGTTGAGCACCGGGCCGATCTTGTCGTTGTGGACGTAGTTCAGCATCACCTGCCCGTTGGTGCGCGTGCCGCCGATCAGGCTGGCGAGATGAACCGCTACGTCAACGAGACCGCCGCCGTTGTAACGCAGGTCGAGCACGAGCTCGGTGGCACCGGCCGCCTTCAACGCCGTGAACGCATCGGTGAGCGCCGCGACCGACGGCTGCACGAAGTTACGGAAGAAGAGATAGCCGACCTTGCGGCCATCGACCTCGACAACGCGCGTCAGCGACACGGTCGGAATGGTCACGAGGCGCTTCACCATGCGCGCCGAGCGCCTCGCGCCTGCGAGCGTTTCCCACTCGATCGACGTCGCCACGCCGATTTCGGCGGCGCCGAATGCGCCGCCAATCGTGCCGTCGCTGACCATCGACGGGACGCTTCGTCCGTTCACGGTGACGATGCGATCGCCGCGCGACAGGCCTGCCTCCGACGCCGGGCTGTCGTCGTAGACCTGCAGCACGCGGATCTCCGTGCTCGTCGTCTGGGTGCCGAACCCATAGCCGATGAACTGACTGTCGCTGTAGAACGCGTCGTTCGACGCGGCGCTGGAGATGAAGCTGAATGAGTTGTCGATCGGCCGGTAACGAACGGCCTCCAGATAGGCTTCCGGCGAGTTGTAGCCGGCCGGGTTCACGCCGGGAGGAGGATCTGGTACCAGTAGTAATAGGTGTTGAGCTGATCGCGAACCCAGAGGTTCTGCGACGTCGTCGTGCAATTGGTTGGCGGATTCTGCGCGTTTGCGATCCACGGTGACAGCAGTACCGCCGTGAACACGATTGAGGACAGAATTCTCCGCATTGACCTTCTATTGTGCAATGTTTGGGCCGCCTGCCGCCACTAATGGCAGCGTCACCATGAAGCGCCCGCCGCTCTCGACCCAACGGGCGGCAACACCTGTCGTGAGCCGGAAACGCTGAGCTAAATTCTCGAGCCCCACGCCCGTCGACGGCACGATTGACCGTCGCGGACGCTGATCGTGCGAGACCGTCACGCGGTCCCCGTCGAGACGAATCTCAATCTGAAGCGGGTTATCGGCCGAAAAGTCGTTGTGCTTGATTGCATTTTCGAGAAGTTCCGGCAACACCACCGGCGGTATCTGCCAGCGCTCGGCGGCAGCGGCATCGACCTCCACAACCACCTTGAGCCCGTCCGCATAACGGATGGTGACGAGCGCCAGGAACTGGTCGAGCAGCGCGAGCTCGTCGGCGAGCGGCACCAGACGCTTCGATCCGGTCCGCAGGAGATAGCGATAGCTTCCGGCGAGCGCGGACACAAACGCGGATGCTCGCGGATGGCGCTGCTCGACGAGGTGGCTGAGCGCGTTGAGATTGTTGAACAGCGTGTGCGGATTGACCTCGCTCTTGAGCGCCAGCAGCTCCGCTTCGAGGTTGAGGCGCTGCAGCCGCTCACCGCGCGCGCGATCGCTCTGCCACTCCTTGACCAGGAACAGCGTCTCGTAGACGTGCGTAATGAAGGTCACCGCGGCGACGATCGTGATCACGGCCATGGCGATCGATCGCCACGTCGCGCTCGGATCGTGGAAGAGCACCGCCCACAGCCACAGCGCGGAGCTCGTGAACGGAATCGTGAAGAGGCAGATCAGCCCGATCAACAGCCGCACGCGATGCCACGGGCGCGTCAACCAGGCCGTGCGATCCTGGAAGAGCAGATACAGCCGGAGGTTCGCTTCCCACGTGACGAAGGCGACGGCGACGAACCAGAGATAGGTCGCGACGAGTCCGGCGGGTGAATGCGCGGCGTGGTTCACCATGCCGGCAAGGTTGGGTACGGCCACGCCGACGATCGGCGTGACAATCAGTCGCGCTACGGTGTCATCAACTCCAGGGCTGGAGCTCGACCCCATCGGGTCAGGATAGCGGCTGAGTTCCTCGAACGGCCTGACAGGAGGGACGCGGCGGCGAAATTGCTGGGACGAATTGAGGGTCAAGCGAGTATGCTTCGAGGGATGATTCGCGCCGCGCTGTGCGTGCTGCTCGCCACGGCGGCGCTGTCGGCGCAGCGCCCGATCCTGCCGCGGCCGCCGGCGCCCGACCTCGTCCTGTTCAACGGCAACGTCATCACCGTCGATCGCGGCTTCACCGTTCATCAAGCGGTCGCGATCATCGGCGATCGCATCCTGGCCGTCGGCAACGACGATCAGATGCGCACGGTGGCCGGCACGGCGACACGGATGATCGATCTCGAGGGCCGCAGCGTGATTCCGGGACTGATGGACAACCATCTTCACGGCGCCGGCGGCGGCCCGGGGGTCGACCTGTCGCGCGCGCGATCGCTGGCCGACGTCGAGGCGGCGCTCGGCGCCCGCATCGCGGTATCGAAGCCAGGCGACGTCATCGTCTCGAATAGCGACTGGCACGAAGCGCAGCTGAAGGAACAGCGGCTGCCGTTGCGCGACGACCTCGATCGCATCGCGCCGCAGAACCCGGTCGTGCTCGTGCGCGGCGGGCACGAATACATCGTCAATTCGGCGGCGTTGACGCGGTGGGACATCACCGAGAAAACGCCGCAACCCGCCGGCGGCCGCATCACGAGATATGCCGACGGCCGTCTGAACGGCGAGCTCGTCGATACCGCGAAGTCACTGGTCCGCCTGCCTCCTCCCCCGCCCCGGGCGCCGCAACAACAGCTCGACGATCGCATCGCCGATTACAAGAAGCTGAACGAAGCGGGCCTGACGGGCATTCGTCATCCCGGCATCTCGATCGCCGAGTATCGAATGCTGCAGGAGATGCAGAAGCGCGGACAGTTGACCATTCGCGTCAACGCGCTGCTGCGCCCGGCGATTGGCGCAGCCGGCGTCGATCCCGCGCTGGCCGCGTCAGGCATCAGGCCGAACGAAGGTGACGGGCTGCTGCGCATTGGGGGCATCAAGCTCGCCGTTGACGGGGGCTTCGAAGGCGGGCTGATGCGCGACCTTTACGAACAGCCCTGGGACGAGAACGGCACGTTCCGCGGCCTCCAGACGATCGACACCGAACGTTACGTCGCCGCGGTTCGCGAGCTCAACCGCCAGGATTGGCGCGTCGCGACGCATGCGGTCGGCGATGCCGCCATCGACCTGGTCCTCAACGCCTACGAACGCGCCAGCAACGAACGGTCGATCGTCGGCCGACGCTGGTCGATCGAGCACGCCTTCATCGGGCGGCCGGATCATCTGCCGCGGATGAAGGCGCTCGGCGTTGCCATCTCGGCGCAGAATCACCTCTACCTTGCGGGTCCGAGCCTGGTGAAATATTGGGGCGCCACCCGCGCAGGCATCACGACGCCGGTGAAGATGTATCTCGATGCCCAGTTGCCGGTGTCGTCGGGAACAGACGCGCCGGTCGTGCCCTATCCTCCACTGTGGACGCTCTATCACTTCATCACGCGCGACACGATCACCGGCGGCATGCTCGGATCCGATCAGAAGGTGACGAGGCAACAGGCGCTGCGCATGGCCACGATCAACAACGCGTGGCTCAACATGGAAGAAGGGACGAAGGGATCGATCGAGCCTGGCAAGCTCGCTGATCTCGTGATTCTCAGCGAAGACCCGCTCACCTGCGCCGAACCGAAGCTGCGCGACGCGAAAGTCCTGATGACGATGGTCGGCGGCAAAGTTGTGGCGGGCTCGCTAACCCTAAGCCCAAGCCCGCAAGCCCGTAAGCCCCTACGAATGCCGCAACGCCTGAACCGGATCCGACTTGATCACGCGAATCGCCGGCGCTACGGCGGCGACGAACGCCGAGGCCACGAACAACAGCAATGCGATGGCATATGCAGCCGGATCCGCCGCCTGCAGCTGAATCGGTCCATCTGTGAGCGCCATACCGATTGGGCCTGCGGCGCCCACACCCAGCATCATGCCAATCGCGACCGGCCAGACGATCTGCCGGACCACCAGGCGCACCACTGACGACGCCTCGGCGCCAAGAGCGATATGAATGCCGAACTCCTTGACGCGGAGCGTCGCGCCGTACGACACCACTCCAAAAATTCCCAGGCAGGCAATCAGCAGCGTCAGCAACCCCGTGCCCACGGCAATGGCGCTGGCCATGCGGGTGCCGGTAAGGCGGGACTCGAACCTGTCGCGCAGCAGGCTCACACCCGGCAGGATACGTGAGTCGATGGCCGCCGCTTCGCGCAGCACCGGCGCCAGCGTGGCGGCATCACCGCGCGCCCGCGCGATCAGGATCGCGTCCACGTAGTCGTCGTCTCGCAACGGTCGGTACAGCTCGGCCGTGTAAACCGACTCGAGCCTGATCGAATGCGCATCTCCCGCAACGCCGATGATGGTCGCCGACGGCTCGGAGCGTGGAAAACCGCGCCCCACGACGTCGGGCGAGCCGTACATCGCCATCGCAAGGGTGCGGCTGACGATCACGGTGGTGTTCGGATCGTCGCCAGGCCCGAACGTTCGCCCGAGCAGGACGGGAATCTCCATCGTGGCGAAGAACGCGGGTTCGACGTGATTCGCGATCACTTCCAGTCTGGGCGCGTCGTCGAAGTGAGTCTCTGACACGCGACCGCCGAGCGGCGGCGCCAGGGCGATCGCAAGCGCGGCGACTTCCGGGTGCTGATCGACGCGCGCCTTCACGGTGTTCCAATACGCGATGGAGCGCTCGCCGTCGTAGCCGTAGCGACCGAGCCCTGGTTGCAGGATCGCGGCGCGCTCATACTCGAAGCCCAGATCGCTCGAGAGGACGCGTTGGAGCGTTCGGGTCATCATCGCCGCAATCACGAGGATCAGGCAGCTGCCGCAGACTTGCGCGCCCATCATGAAACGCCGCAACCGCGCTTTATCGAGGTTGATCGAGATCTGCTGGCCGCCATCCTTGATCGCGCCAATCAGTTCCTGGCGTGCGACCCTCCACGCCGGCACCGCGCCGATCACGAGCAGTGTGACGACGCTGAGCACCAGGCTGACGGCAAGCGTGCTCCAATCGGGAGCAAAGCTGACGCTCTCAGGCATGCCGCCCACCGCGGCAATCGTGGTCGATGCCCAGCGCGCCAGCATGACTCCCCCCGCAGCGCCCAATAGGGCCAGCGGCAGCGTCTCGATCATCAACTGCCGGACGATGCGGCTCGGTTTCGCGCCGAGCGCCACGCGCACGCCGAGCTCGCGCGACCGGCCGCTGGCGCGCGACAGCACGAGATTGCCGACATTGGTCGCCGCCACGACCAGTACCAATGTGGTCAAGGCACCGAGAATCGACAGCACGGCAACGATGCCGCGACGGTCTTCCGCGTCCATGAAGTTGGTGCTCGCCATCGACGGCTCGAGCCACTCGTCCGCAACCACCGCGTCAGGACGCTCCTGATGAAGAGCGGCCATCAGCGCGCGCATCCGTTCACGAACCGCCGTTGGCGACGTGCCCTCGATGAAGCGGCCATACAGGTCCACGCCGTCGGAAATCCAGTCGCGCAGGAGCGGACTGTCGGGAAATACAAATTCGCGCTGGTCGATGACCAGCCAGATGTTGGGCTGATTGAGATCGGTGCCCGTGAATTCCCGGCTGGTCACGCCAATCACCGTGACTGGCTTGCGATTGACGTCAATGGTTCGGCCGACCACTCCGGGATCCGCTCCCAGCTGAGTGCGCCAGAACTGGTGGCTGACCACAGCCACCGGCGTCGGACGTGGCGGTATCGATGCCTTCACCAAACAGCCGGCCCGCCGACGGCGTCGCGCCCAGCTCGCTGAACCAGTTCGGCGACACGAACAAAGCCGGGATGTTGGCGAGGTCCTTGCCCCACGCAACACCCGCAAAGGACTCCAGGAGCACCGCAGACAGGACCGTTCGATCTTCCGCGACCACCTGCGTTATCGGGTACGGGACGGTAGTCGTACGGCTCCGGGGCGCCTGCCGCGTGAAACGCGCCAGCGTCTCGGGATTCTTGATCGCGGGCGGTCGCAGCGCGACGACCGTCGCCATCTGGTAGAGCGTGAGGTTGAGCCCGATGCCGAACGCGAGGATCAGGACGCCGGTAATGGCGAACGCCGGTGCCCGCACCAGGCCACGCACGCCAAGCCTGAGATCCTGCATCGCGTCGTCGAACCAGTTCCATCCCCACGCGTCGCGGGAGTATTCGACCAGGCGGTGTGTATCGCCGAACTTCGAAGGATCGTGCATCGACTCGCGATGCTCGTTCATCTCGCGCACGAGCTCTCGCTCGCGGCGCGATCGATTCAACAAATGCCAGACGCGACGGAACCAGCTATTCATGTCTGCGCCTTCTGTGCCTTCTGCGGCTCATGTGGATTCCAGAATGGCGGCAATGGCGTCGGCCATCCGCTGATAATCGTCCTGCTCGGTTTCGAGCTGTCTCAGCCCTTTGGCGGTCAGTCGATAGTTGCGCACCTGGCGGCCGGTGTCCGACGTCGCCCATTCCGCCTTCAGCCAGCCATTGGCCAGGCCCTTCTGGAGCGCTGGGTAGAGCGATCCTTCCTCGACGCTCAGCTGATCGCTGGACAACTGGCGGATGCGCTGCGCGATCGCATAGCCGTGCAACGGTCCCGGTCGAACCACGCGCAAGATCAGGAGGGTCAGCGTGCCCGGGGGCAAGCCGGCGGTCTTAGGCATAGTTTAACTATGCCTATTTACGCTATGGATGACAAGAGGTTCCCGGCGCCGTTTGACACGAATCTTGCTAACCAACCGGCAGCCCGGTTCTTTGACCTGATGAGGTGACAGCGTGATCAAGCTTGATGAAATTTCGATGAAAACTCGCCGGGAATTTTGCGCGTGCTGCAGCAAAGCCGCCGGAGCGCTCGCACTTGGCGCCGTCGCGGGCTGCGGCGGCGACAGCCCGACATCACCATCCTCGAATTCGACACCGTTGGCCTCGGTATCGGGCACTGCCTCCGGACGTGTCGTGACCGTCCCGGTATCGTCAGGCGCCCTCGCGACCGTGGGAGGCATGGCCATCACCCAAACCAGCCTTGGCAACTTCCTCGTCACGAGGACCGGCGCCACCAGCGCGAACGTTCTGACCGCCATTTGCACGCATGAGGCCTGCACGGTCTCGAATTTTTCTGGATCGCAGTTCGTGTGCCCCTGCCATGGCTCGACCTATTCGACGTCGGGAACCGTGGTGCAAGGCCCGGCCAATCGGCCGCTGCAGTCTTTTCCCGCGCAAGTGAACGGCGATGTGTTGACGTTTACGGCCTGACCCTTCGACTCGTCCGGCTTCAGGCCGGACTCGCTCAGGACTTCGTACCTTAGGTAGACTGCGCGGATGATTCGCCACATCCTCGCCGTCGCCCTGGCCGCCGCGCTGATCGCCTGCGCGCAAGTCTCCCGAAACACCGGCCGCCGCGCAGGAGCCGCGGCCCGATCCGCTGCCGGGCACGAAGCTCTCCGTCGATCAGTTAAAGGCGCAGATGTTCCACGTCAGCGCCGGCCGCCGATTGAAAGGGCCGTGGCCGAATGGCGCGAAGGTAGCGGTCGGCTTGTCGTTCGACGTCGACAACGCCACTGCCACACTGTCAACCGGCAATCTCGACTACGAGATCCTGTCGCGCGGCGAATACGGCGCCGTCGATGGACTGCCGCGCATTCTTCGCATCCTCGATCGCCAGCAGATCCCGGCGTCGTTCTTCATTCCGGCCGCGAGCGCGGTCCTGCATCCGAAAGTGATCACCGACATCCAGAACGCGACGCAGAAGCACGAAATCGGCGTGCACGGCTGGATCCACGAGCGATTGCCGCTGCTCAACGACGAGAAAGAAGAACAGCGCATGCTCAATCTCTCGATCGAGACGCTGACGAAGATGACCGGCAAGCGCCCGGTCGGCTATCGCGCGCCGTCGTGGAAGTTCAGCAAGTGGACCATGGGACAGGTCAAGGCCGCGGGCTTTCTCTACGACAGCAGCCTGATGGCGAGCGACGATGCGTACGAGTTGCTGCTCGACGGCAAGCCCACGGGCGTCGTCGAATTGCCGATCGAACGCATCCTCGACGACGCGCCGTACTTCGGCGGCAACGCCGACGGCTCGAATCCGTCCGTCGGTGCGGTATATGAAGTGTTCCAGTCGGAATTCGACGTTGCTTACGAAGAAGGCGGACTGTATCTCCTGACCATGCACCCGCACATGATGGGACATCGCTCGCGCGCGGCGATGCTGGAGAAGTTGATCAAGTACATGAAGAGCAAGCCGGGCGTCTGGTTCGCGACACACGAACAGATCGCCCGGCACGTCAAGCCGTTGATCGGAAGTTGATCCGACCGG
Source organism: uncultured cyanobacterium (assembly GCA_963833135.1). Lineage (GTDB taxonomy): Bacteria > Acidobacteriota > Vicinamibacteria > Vicinamibacterales > UBA2999 > 12-FULL-67-14b. Next base: position 22,370 of record CAWHWW010000005.1, read on the forward strand.
GTGTTAGTGCTGCAACATCGCGCGCTTCGCCGACGCGCGCAATGAGTGATTCAAGCTGTGATGCTGCCGGCGCAGCCGGTGCAGCGCCTCGTAGTCACCGGCAGCGCGCGCCTTCTCGGCGGCGGCCTTGATCTCGCGCATCTGCGCCTTGATCAGGCCCTTCTCGGCCGCAACCGCCGCATGATGCTCGTGCGCCTCGATGCCCAGGGCTTTGCAGAGCGCGGGCAGCAGGTGCTCCTTGTTGAGCTGCGTGTAACCCTGCACCGCCTCGTGCTGGAGGGAGCTGGCGAGCTCGCGTAATTCGGCGACCGTCTTCTTCTTCAGTTCCTCGTAGGTATGCGCCACGGTGAAAACCTCCTTCGAGGGCGGCGATCCTAGCCGATCTGGCGCCGCCGCGTCGAGTGGGCTATCGCCTCAGCGGCTTGTCGTACATGTCCCAGGCAGACGCTCGCGACAATCTTCTCCCGCAACGCGCCGATCAGTCGCCCGCCACTGTCGCCATTGGTCATGATCACGACGCCATAGCCCTTCGATCGATGCGCGATCAGGTCACATCGAAATCCCGCGTTGCTGCCGCCGTGCGAGAAGTACCAGCCTTCACCCTCCTTTGCGACCGTGAAACCGACCGCGAATGGTCCCACGCCGACCGGCGTCACCATTTCCTGCGCCATCGCTCGCGACAGGACCTTCGTCGATCGTCCCGCCAGCGCCTGCTGGACCTCGATCGCAAACTTCGCGAGATCCGTTGGCGTCGTCCACAGACCGGCGGCAGCGTGCTCCGGGTAGACGTGCCACGGCGCATTGATCGCCTGGCCGTTCGCATCGTGAGCGTGCGCCGCCCGCGATTGCCAATCGGGGGGCAGCGGCTGTTCATACGTGCTGTTGGTCATGCCGATCGGACCCAGAACGGTTTCGCGCATGATCCGCGGAAACGGCTTTCCGATCACGTCGGTCAGCGCAAGCTGCTGGATCATCACCGCGCCACCTGAATACTTGTAACCGGTCATCGGCGGACGGCCGACGCGCACCTGACCGCGATTGGACGGCGGCTGGCCGTCAAGGATCTGCACGACCGACGGGCGCGGCGCGTCCGGATGGTATCCAGGAAACCCAAACCCGTCGTCGGTGCCCGATGTGTGGCTCATGAGCATGCGCGGCGTCACGATCTCGCCGCTCGACGCCGGCCGTGCCGGAAAGCGCCAGGACTTCAAGATGGTATTGATGTCCTGATCGAGCGCGAAGAGTCCGTCCTGGACGGCGCGAAGCGATGCCATGGCCGCGACGGGCTTACTGATCGATGCCGCCTGGAACAACGTGTCGACCGTGGCGGCTTCGCCGCTTGCGGCGCCCTTGACACCCCACGCCCTCGCCCATTCGACCTTGAAGTCGCGGATCACGGCGACGCTCACCGCCGGCACCTTGAACTGCGCCATGAGCTCGGGAACGCCGAGCGAGTCGGGAGCGACTCCCACCGCTTGTGCCTCGAGGGCGGCGGCAAACGCGACCACTAGAACCAGCAACCGCAACACACGCATAAAGACTCCTTTAACGAGCCCAATGATTCTACCTGCCTGTCCAGAACCTGTAGCCCGCAGCCCGTAAGCCCGTAGCCCGCAAGCCCGTAAGCCCGCGTGTGTGTCACAATCCGCGCCGTATGCGGATGACAACCGTCGGCATCATCGCCCTGCTTGGCGCAAGCCTGGCCGCCCAGGCCCCTGCGCCGCTGACATTCGATCCGGCGCGGGCGCCGATCATCGACCGCGCGCTGCAGCGATATGTCGACACCGACAGGGTCGCCGGCATCGTCGCGCTGGTCATGCAGGACGGCAAGGTCGTCTACGAGAAGGCGTTCGGCTGGGCCGACAAGGAAGCGGGCCGGCGCATGACGACCGACACGATCTTCAGGATCGCGTCACAAACCAAGGCGCTGACGAGCGCCGCGATCATGCAGCTCGTCGAGGAGGGATCGCTCGCGCTGTCGACGCGCGCAGGCACGCTGATTCCGTCGTTCGCGCGCACGTCGGTCGCGGTCGTCGAACGAGCGCGGCAGCGTGACACAGGTGCCGGCGCGTCGGCCGATCACGATCCGCGATCTGCTCACGCACACGGCCGGCATTTCGTACGGAACGGATCCGTCGGTCGCGAAGCTGTATGAAGCGAAAGGACTTGGTCCCGCCGCCGGCGCCGGCTGGTACACCGCCGACAAGAACGAAGCCTGTGTGCGACACGATGGAACGACTCGGCACGCTGCCGTTCGTGTCGCAACCTGGCGAGTCGTGGGTCTATGGCTACAACACCGACGTGCTCGGATGCATCGTCGAGAAAGTCTCCGGTACGCCGCTCGATGCCTACATTCGCGATCACATCACGGCGCCGCTCGGCATGAAGGACACGCAGTTCTTCCTGCCGCCGGCGCAGAAGGATCGCTTCGCGGCCGTCTACGCGCAGCGGCGAGGACGGAAAGTACGTGCGGGCGCCGGAAGGCGCGACGCGGCCAGGGCGCGTACATCGACGGGCCGCGCAGGAATTTCGCCGGCGGCGCAGGACTGCTTTCGACGGCGCGCGACTACGCGCGCTTCCTCGAGGCGCATGCGCAGGGGCGGCTCGCTCGACGGCACGCGGATTCTCTCGCCGCTCTCGGTCAAGCTGATGTCGACCAACCAGGTCGGCGCGCTTCATTCGACGACCGGATTGGGATTTGGGCTGGGCTTCGAGACCGTCGATCGTTTCGGCGCCAACGGGATGAGCAGCGAAGGCGCGTTCGGATGGGGCGGCGCCTACGGATCGCTCTATCGCGTCGATCCGGAGGCCCGCCTGGTGATGTCGCTGATGATCCAGCTGATTCCGAACGCCACCGATATTCGCGAAGTGTTTCCGACGCTGGTGTATCAGGCGCTGCCTGATGAGCGCTTAGTGAAAGGCCCGAGTGATTCTCACTCGGGCCGAGACGTCTGCGCGTCGAACTGCAACGCGCCTCTCGACGACGACAGCGTCAGCGTCGATCCGGTGACGACGACGTTGCTGTCGCCGCTGAGGATCGCGGTGTAGGCGTTTTCGAACGCCATCGTCGGGCACGCGGCGCGAGTGCAGGCGAGGTTCGGTCCCGCGGTCAGCGTCGTGCCGTTGACGGAGAAGGATCCGCCGCACGAATTGCAGTCGACGCGCGTCGACAAGCGGCCGTCGACAAAGCTCAGCGTGTAGGTGGCGTCGAACGGGCGATTCTGTTTCGCTTCACCGGCGCGTTCGATCCAGGCGAGCGTCCACGTGCCTTCGAGCTGCGCGGTGGTATACGCCGGCCCGGCGATGCTGGCCGCCGACGGCGAGGTGACCGATTGGGCGCATGCCGTGGTGAGGGCGGCGACGAGGATGAAGACGGAGAACGAGAACAGTAATTGGTTCATGTAACTCTTCGATACCAGCGTAAATCAGGGAGCTTCAGACAGTGCTTGATTTAGATCAAGCGTACAAAAGAAGGGGCCGAGTGAGTTATCACTCGGCCCTTTGAGCCTTGTCGGCGGAGCCGACGCAGCTGAATTGAATCCCCGGCAACGACCTACTCTCCCACCCACCTGCGCGGGCAGTACCATCGGCGGTAGCAGGCTTAACTTCCGTGTTCGGAATGGGAACGGGTGTGACCCTGCTCCTATGGCCACCGGGAAACTTGGTGTCTGGGGTCCCTCCCGAGCGCCTCTTATGCGGCGCTCAAGGAAGGTCGTCCCAGAGCATTCTGCTTGTCAACCATAGCTCGCGAGCGAGCTACGGTGGATTGTCGACGACTCTGAATATTCTGCAATCGGTAATTTGTTTGACCACACACCGCGCAGAGTCCAGCGAAGTGAATAAATGGTCAAGCCTCACGGCTGATTAGTATCGGTTAGCTGAACGTGTTGCCACGCTTCCACACCCGACCTATCGACGACGTAGTCTACGTCGAGCCTTCAGGGGACTTGCGTCCCAGGGAGAACTCATCTCGAGGTGGGTTTCACGCTTAGATGCATTCAGCGTTTCTCCCTTCCGGACTTAGCTACCCAGCGATACCACTGGCGTGATAACTGGTACACTAGCGGTCCGTCCAACCCGGTCCTCTCGTACTAAGGTCAGATCCTCTCAATTCTCCTGCGCCCACCATAGATAGAGACCGAACTGTCTCGCGACGTTCTAAACCCAGCTCACGTACCGCTTTAACCGGCGAACAGCCGGACCCTTGGAACCTGCTACAGCTCCAGGATGCGATGAGCCGACATCGAGGTGCCAAACCTGGGCGTCGATGTGAACTCTTGGCCCAGATCAGCCTGTTATCCCCGGCGTACCTTTTATCCGTTGAGCGATGGCCCTTCCATGCGGGACCACCGGATCACTAAGACCTGCTTTCGCATCTGCTCGACTTGTAGGTCTCGCAGTTAAGCTCGCTTATGCCTTTGCACTCTAAGGCTGGTTTCCAAACAGCCTGAGCGAACCTTCGTGCGCCTCCGTTACAGTTTAGGAGGCGACCGCCCCAGTCAAACTACCCGCCTAGCAGTGTCCTGAACCCAGATGATGGGTTTCAGTTAGAACGTCGAAGTCGTAAGGGTGGTATCTCACTGTTGACTCCCCCAAGCCCGAGAGCCTGGGATCAAAGTCTCCCACCTATGCTGCGCATACGGCGTCAACATTCACTACTAAGGTGCAGTAAAGGTGCACGGGGTCTTTTCGTCTTATGGCGGGCAACCGGCGTCTTCACCGGTACCACAAATTCGCAGCGTTCATCGTTGAGACAGCGGTCAAATCGTTACGCCATTCGTGCAGGTCGGAACTTACCCGACAAGGAATTTCGCTACCTTAGGACCGTTATAGTTACGGCCGCCGTTTACCGGGGCTTCAATTCAAGGCTTCACCTTGCGGCTGACCTCTCCTTTTAACCTTCCGGCACCGGGCAGGCGTCAGACCCTATACGTCGTTTTCGACTTAGCAGAGCCCTGTGTTTTTAGTAAACAGTCGCTTGACCCTCTTTATTGCAACTCAGGTGGCGCTTCGTGGCGCGAGGCCACTAACGCTGCTGAGCACCCCTTATCCCGAAGTTACGGGGTCATTTTGCCTAGTTCCTAAACGATGATTCTCACTTGCGCCTGAGGATTTTCTCCTCACCTACCTG
>CAWHWW010000005.1:32500-304689 GCA_963833135.1 uncultured cyanobacterium
GCTGAACTCGGTGTAGGAAATGCCGTCGTCGCTCTCCGATGCGCCGGCTGCACCGACTCCTTCTGCAGCATGTAGTTGACGGTGAAGTGCTTGCCGACGTCGCGCAGGAACGACGAGCAGGTCGATCGCGCCGCAGCCAGTCGGCGTTGTTCACGATCCGCGCGGCGTTGGCGGGCGCGGTGAAGTCGAGGAAGCGCTCGAGCTGCGCGCGCATGCCGGCGACATTGGCGTCGATCTGTTCGGTCGACAGCAGCATGCGCTCCTGCGACTTGCCGCTCGGGATCGCCGATCATCCCGGTGCCGCCGCCGACGAGGGCGATCGGCGTGTGGCCGAAGCGCTGCAGCCGCGCCAGCCCCATCACCGTGAGCAGCGATGCCGACGTGCAGGCTCGACGCGGTCGGATCGAAGCCGATGTAGGCGGTGACGCGCTCCGTCGCGAGCGCCTCGCGCACGCCGTCGGTCGCCTCGGACACCATCCCGCGCCACTGCGAATTCATCGAACAATGTCATGCCCAACCCTTGAACCCGTGAACCTGTGAACCCGTGAACCTGTGAACCGATCTTATACTTCGCCGAGTGGGCGTGACGCGCCGAGACTTTCTTCGGTCGGCCACCGCGATTTCGGTGGGCGCCCTCGCCGGCGTCGGCGCCTACGGCGTCGCCTACGAGCGCCACCAGATCGAGCGCATCACCCGCGACGTTGCCGGTGCGCGGCCTGCCGCCGGCGCTCGACGGCCTGCGCATCGGCATGATCACCGACGTGCATCACAGCTCGGTCGTGCCGGCCGACGATGTGACGCAGGGCGGTGATGCTGCTCAAGGAAGCCGCCCCCGACATCGTCGTGCTCGGCGGCGACTACATCTCCTTCTTCGATCGCCGCTACATCGGCCCGGTCGCGGAGCTGCTGGCGCCGCTGGCGAATGCGCCGCACGGATCGTTCGCCGTGCTCGGCAATCACGACGATGAGCGCGAAGTGCCGGCGGCGCTCACGTCGCGCGGCTTCACCGTGCTGAAGGATCAGCGGACGTCGCTGACCATCAAGGGCGAGCGGCTCGATCTCGCCGGCATCCGCTTCTGGACGCGCACGCCGCGTGAAATTGCCGGCGTGTTGAACGGCACCGGCGGCACGACCGTGCTGCTCGCGCACGATCCGCGGCGGCTGGTCGAGGCCGCGGCGCTCGACGTGCAGCTGGTGCTCTCGGGACACACCCACGGCGGGCAGGTGATCGTGCCCGGCGGTCGGCGCGGTCGCGCGGCCGCAAGTTTCCGGTGCTCGCCGGATACGCGACGCGCGACAACACGTCGATCTTCGTCAGCCGCGGCGTCGGCACCGTCTATGTCCCCATTCGCATCAACTGCCCGCCCGACATCGCGGTTCTGACGCTGCGAACCGCCGTCAGGCGTAGATAACATCCCGCCCATGCCGGTTTCGGCGGCCAATTCCCAGATCGTCTTCGACGCGCTGAAGGCCAGCGGCGTGCGGCTGATGTCCGCGCTGCCGGAGACGTGGCTCGTTCACCTGATCCGGCTCGCGGATGACGATCCCGGACGTCACGCTCGTGCGGCTCGCCAAGGAAGAAGAAGGCGTCGGCATTTCGATGGGCGCGCACCTCGCCGGCGTGAAGTCGGCGATGCTGATGCAGAACCACGGCTTTCTCGCCGCGATCAACGGCATCGTGTCCGGCGCGCAGCTGTATCGCATCCCGCTGCTGATGCTGATCAGCGATCGCGGCACGTTCGGCGAGCGCGATCCGTGGCAGACCGAAGGCGGCGCGGTGACGGAATCCGTGCTGACGGCGCTGCGCATTCCAATCATGCGGCTCGACGATCCCGCGCAAGGTCGCGCATCGCGTCAAGCAGGCACAGACGCTCGCGTACTCGTCGAACAAGCCGGTCGCGTTGCTGCTGACGCGCGATCTGATGTGGGAGGACGCATGACGCGCCTCGATGCCTGCGCGCGGTTTACGATCGCCTCGACGACAGCGCCGTCGTCACGATCATGGGCGCGGTCGCGGCGGAGCTGCAGTCGATCGGTCATCGCCCGAACTTTTTCTACCTGCAGCACGCGATGGGCCTCGCCTCGTCGGTCGGTCTGGGCATCGCGCTGAGCAAGCCGACGGTGCCGGTCGTCGTGTTCGACGGCGATGGATCGGTGCTGATGAATCTCGGCGGCCTCACGACGCTGGCGCGCTATCGCCCGGCGAATCTGCTTCACGTGGTCTTCGACAACGAGTCGCTGCTGTCGGTCGGCGGATTTCCGACGGCGACGGGCACCTGCACGCGGCTCGCCGAAGTGGCGGCCGCGGCCGGCGTGCCGCGGACGGCGTGCGCGACGACGATCGATGAGTTCGTGAAGGAGTTCGCCGCCGCGCAGCAGGCGCGCGAGCTGACGACGCTCGTCGCGAAGGTCGATGCGATCGGACCGGCGGCGTTCGTCACCGATCTCGGATTGCTCGAGAATCGCTTCCAGTTCCAGCGTTACCTGCAAGGCCGGTAAGTCCTCATGTCGTCACTCGCCGCGCTCGTCTCCGACCTCGCTGCGGGCCGCATCACGGTTGTCGACTCTGACGCAGCCGCTCGGCCCCGACACACCGGTGATCGGACTGCCGCCGATCTTCGCGGCATCGCCGGGCGTGTCGATCGACGTCATCTCGCGCTACGACGACAAGGGTCCGGCGTGGTACTGGAACACGATCCGGATGGGCGAGCACACCGGCACGCATTTCGATGCGCCGGTGCATTGGATCAGCGGCCGCGACCTGCCGAACAACACCACCGACACGATTCCGGCGCGGCAGTTCGTCGGGCCGGCGTGCGTGATCGACGTCACGAGCCGAGGTCGCGGCCAACGAGGACTACCTGCTCGATGTCGCCGCGCTCGAGCGATGGGAAGCCGCGCACGGCCGCATCCCGCGCGGCGCGTGGGTGCTGCTGAGAACGGGATGGAGCCGGCGAACTGGCGCGGCGTTCCTGAACGTGCGTGACGATGGCCCGCATGGGCCCGGGTTCGATCAGGCCACGTCGAAGCTGCTCGCGGCCGATCGCGACGTGCTCGGCGTCGGCGTCGAAACGATCGGCACCGACGCCGGGCAGGCCGGCGAGTTCGATCCGCCGTTTCCCAATCACAACATCATGCACGGCCACGGCAAGCTCGGCCTGGCGAGCCTCTGCAATCTCGATCGATTGCCGCCGACCGGCGCGGTGGTGATCGCGGCGCCATTGAAGATCGTCGGCGGCAGCGGCAGTCCGGTTCGCGCAATCGCACTCGTGGCGACGTAACCTCTAGGTTCGTCGAGGCAGCGCCATGAATCAGATTCTTCGCCGGCATCGTCGCGATCGTGCTGGCTTGCGGCCTCCTGCGCGCGCAGTCGTTTCCTCCGGGCTATGTCGATCCGCTGCCGCTGCTCGCGGCGGCCTCGAAGGAGATCGGCGAAGCGAACCTGCGCTGCATCACGTTCTCCGGCACCGGCTACGACGGCGCCGTCGGGCCAGACCGCGGAGTTCAACCCGAACATCGACTGGCCGCGCATCGACGCGCTCGCCAACTACACGCGGACGATCAACTGGGAAACCGGCACGAGCAAGGAGACCTTCGATCGCAAGCCGGGGCTCAATCCCGGCGTCGTGGAAGTACGGCCTCGGCTGGCGCGGCGGCACGCCGATCCAGAAGCAGACGCGACAGACGCACATCGTCAACGGAGCGCACGCGTGGTACATCGACGGCGAAGGCGGTGCAGCCGGTCGCCGTGCCGCCCGAGGATGCGGAGCGGTATCAGCTCGATCTGTGGCTCAACCCTCCGGGATTCCTCAAGGCGGCGCGCCTGCCCGGCGCCAACCCGAAGGCGATCTGGCGCTGGGAACAGATCGAGATGGGCCGCGACGGCAACGTCGTCGCGCCCGAGAAGATGCACGTCGTGTCGATCACGATGCTCGGCAAGTACCGCGTCGAGGCGACGATCAACCCGCAGAACCAGATCCAGCGCATCAAGACCACGGTCAGCGAGCCGGCGATCGGCGACTTCAACATCGAGCACGAATCCACCGAGCAGATGACGTTCGGCAACGTGAAGTGGCCGATCGTGTGGCATTCGCACCAGGGCTGGGACGACAACTACCAGTTCGACAACGCCAGCACCGGCCACAACGCCTACGGCGGCAAGTTCCCGAAGGTGCTGCCGAACGTCTGCGACGATCCGGTGCCCGTCCCCGATGCGATCCGCAACGCGAAGCCGGCGCCGGCCGCGGTCACGGTCGAGAAGATGGCCGCCGGCGTCTATCGGCTGGGCGGGGCCACGCACAACAGCTACATGGTGGAGTTCCGCGACTTCGTCGCGGTGTTCGAGGCGCCGCTGAACGAGGCGCGCAGCCTTGCGGTGATCGAGGAGATCGTGAAGCTGGCGCCCGGCAAGCCGATCCGCTGGCTCGATCAGCTCACATCCGCATTTCGATCACATCGGCGGGCTGCGGACCTACCTGCACATCGGCGCGACCATCGTCGCGCATCAGAAGGCGATCGACTTCCTCAACCGCGACGTGCTGAACTACCGGCCGCGCACGATCAATCCCGACATCGTTGCGCTGTGGCCGCCGACCGAGCTGTCGGAGGGCTACAACTTCGAGGCGATCAACGAGAACTACGTGATCACCGACAACAGCCGCATCCTGCGCGTCTATTACGTGCAGCCGCTCGCGCACGTGGCCGGGATGCTGATGGCGTACCTGCCGGCGGAGCGGATCGCGTTCGAGGCGGATCTCTTCGACACGCACGAGCCGCCACCGGCGGCGCCGACGCCGGCGATGCGCAGCTTCTTCAACCAGGCGCGGCGCATGAAGCTCGACATCGCGACGATCGCGCCGGTGCACGGACCGGTCGGTGCCGTGGAGCGCGTTTACGAAGGCGATGGGCCAGTGATCAGGGCCGCACGGGCGGTCCGCCGGGCCGCGAGAAAGGCGTCGATCGTGGCTTTGAGCGTCGTTTCGTCGTAGACGAAAAAGAGCTCGTTCGAACGCGGCCCGCGCCGGAGATAGTTGACGCCCCCTATCGCTGATGGGCCGACTTCCTCCGGTTCGATGGAACGGTCCGCGCCAATCTCAACTTGATAGAGGCGTGACGGGGACGAGCGAAGGTCGTGCATCGACTCGAGGGCAAACAACTTCTGGCGCTGCAGATCGGTCGAGACCGGGTGCGAGTACACGCGATCGATCTGCACTTCCTGCTCAACCGGCGGCGGCAATGACACGACCGTCCCCGCCGGGCCGTATGGATAGCGATTCCGATCGGCATGGTTGGTGTAGAGCAGCAGTGCCGCGCGCTGCCGCCGGCGCGACAGCGCTTCGGCGAGCGCCACCGTGGCGAACTGGTGGTCGGCGTGTGAGTCGAGCTGCGGATGAGGAGCCACGATGACGGCCGGCTTCACCTTCTTCAGCACGGCGTCAAGGTCGTCAACGAGATTGGTCCATTTCGAAGCCCGACTGCGTTTCGGCAAGAGCGAGCCGATGTTGTACGGAAGGTACGCGCCAATGTCGGTGTTGGGGCTGTACATCTCGGGAGATCACGGCGGTCGGCTTGTCGTGCATCTCCGCCAGGCGCGCGTCGAAGTAGCCCATGTTGAACGTGCGGGCGGGCGGAATGCCGCCCTGCCACGGCACGGTGATGCTGTCGATCAAGCGAATGCGGCCCTTGAAGCGATACATTTCAGGCACGTCGTCGAACACCGCCTCATAGCTGCGCGGACCGGCGTTCCCCGTCGTCACCGTCACGACCGTCGCGTTCCGATGGGCATACACACCAAAAGCCGCGATCTCGGCGTCGTCAGGATGCGGCGCCAACACCAGCATCGTGCGCGACAAATCGAGGCCGTTCGCGAACAACCGCAATGGCGCCGGGCCCGCAGCATGCGCACGCCCTCCGTTCGAAAGCTGACGCGAGTGCCGCCGGTCGTCATACCGCGCAGAAAACTGAGGTTGAGCCAGCGCGATCCGGTCTCACCCGGGACGAAAGTACTGGCGGTCGGACCGGCCGGCCGACGTAATCTCGACAAACGGCGCCGTTCCATCGACGGCGACGTTCACGTCGACGCCCAGCAGCGCCGTATCCCACCCGCGATCGGCGGCCTCGGGCCAGGTCATCGCGACTCGTGGCGTTCGCATCCTCGAGCGTCACGCTCAGAACCTGGCCGCGGCCGTCGCGGAACTTGAAGGTGTCGGCTTCTGGTGCTTGGGAATGACAGCGTGGCGGCACTGACGATCGACGAGCAGGAGCGCGCGGAAGGTCATGGTTCCCCCCGATCGAGCACGGCGGCGATCGCTTCCGGATACAAGCGTGTGTTCGACCTGCAGGATCCGATCGGCAAGCGTGCGTCGGTGTCCCCGGGCAGGACCGGAACCTCGCGTTGCAGCACGATCGGTCCGGCGTCCAGATCCTTGTTCACGAAATGAACAGTGGCGCCGCTCTCAGTGGCGCCGTCGTCCAGCGCCTGTTGCTGCGGGTGAAGACCGGCATATTTCGGGAGCAGCGACGGGTGGATGTTGAGGATGCGGTTCGGAAACGCGTCGACGAACACCGGGCTCAGCAGGCGCATGAATCCGGCAAGGCAGACGAGCGCGACGCCGCGGTTGTTCAGTTCGGCGACGAGCGCGCGATCGTAGTCCTCACGCGTCGCGTAGGACTTGTGGCTCGAGGACCAGCGTCTCGATGCCGGCGGCGATCGCGTGATCGAGCCCCGGCGCGTCGGCGCGATTCGAGATCACGACGGCGATCGAGGCATCGAGGCGCCCGCCCTGAATCGCGTCGATGATCGCCTTGAGGTTCGAGCCGCGGCCGGAGATCAGGACTCCGAGTCGGCGATTCACAGCAGCCTCGGAGATCCTGACCGCCGAGCGCATCGAGAGCGCCACGAACGTGAGCGTGCCGTTGGTGCAGCCGCCGGTCGGCAGCGTCGGCGCGCCGATGACGAACAGATTTTCGTGATCGTGCGTGCGGCCGAAGCTGTCGCAGACGCTCGTCGCCGGATCGGCGCCCATCCGGCATCCACCTGCGGGATGATCCCAGTAATTCGAGACGGACGGCTTGCCATTGAGGCGGCCGTTACTCGCTTTCGCCATGCGCTCGAAGACCTCGGTGCAGTGCGCGAGCGTGGCGCCTTCGCGCGCGGTGGCGGCGGCGTCGAGCTGGCGATCGATCTTCGGCATCGGATCGCCGTAACGATTCTTCGTCGACGGATCGAGCGTCAGCCGGCTGTCTGCCGACGGATGCGAATCGTAATACGCGCGCAGCCGCACGGAGCTGCCCTTGAGCGCGCGCGATCGCCAGTCGTCGAGAAGCTCGTCGCCGAGGAGCAGGCGTCCGTCCGCTGATCGCAAACGCGGCTCCTTGCCGGCCGAGCTTTCCCAGACGCGCGTGTCGTGCCGCACGAACGGCTTGCCGGGCGCGCAGCGGAAGAACTGGCGCGAGATCAGGCTGTGCGTCATGTTCTGGCCGGGGAATGTTTCTGCGTCGATCGTCGCCTGCGCGGAAATGAACTTGTGCCCGTTCATGTAGCGGCCGACGAGGCCCGAACGATTGGCGATCCCGTTTGGAAAGCGCGAATTCGCGGACAGCAACAGCAGATGCGGACTCCAGCATTGCCCCGACGCGAGCACGAACAACTTCGCGCGGTACTCGGTCATCTCGTTCGGCCGATCCTGGTGATAGCCATGCGCCGCCGCGATCGTGTCCTTGCCATCGGAAAGCACGAGCTTGCGGACCAGCGTGCGATCGTGCAGCGTGATCTTCTTCGCGGCGATCAGCTGCTGATAGGTGTAGTCCGGCGAATAGCGCGCGCCCGTCGGACAGACATCGCCGCAGGTGTCGTACAGGCCGCACGCGCCGCGGCCGTCGAACGGCGCATTTACGTTGCGAGACATCGGCAGCGGCGAGAACTTCAGTCCGCTCTGCTCGGCCCAGTTCTTCAGGACCTGCAGGTTGTAGGAGAGCGGCATCGCCGGTTGGGGGTAGGGTCCCGATCGTCGATCCTCGGCGTAGGGGCTGGGATCGCCGGCGACATTGAGCCGCCGCTCGGCCTGCACGTAGAACTTTTCAAGTTCAGCCCAGTCGAGCGGCCAGTCGTCGGCGAGGCCGAACAGCGATTTCAGCCGGAGATCCTCTTCCGAGAATCGATTGCACGCGCCGCCCCAGTGCAGCGCCTGTCCGCCCACCGCCATCGTCATCGAGATCATGCCCTTGGCCTGCTGATCCTCGATGTAGTCGTCGTGCCACGGATGCTCGCCGTATTCGAGCGCGCGGCGATGATAGGTGCCGCGGTTCTCGCGATCGAAGATCGATCGCCCGGCTTCAACCGCGGTGATTTTCAAGTTCGGTTTGAGCTCGGCGAGACGCTCGATCAGCATCACGGCGGTGATGCCGCCGCCGATGACGCAGACGTCGGATTCGTGAACAGGCATCCGCGCGGCGAGGGCTACAGCCCTCGACCTCCACCCAATGGCTGCGGTCGCGCCGTGGTCACGCGGATCGCGCGATAGGTGTTGCGGCCGATGCGCGCGTTGTAGCAGAGATCGTTGGCGCCGCTGCTCCTGAAGTAGTGCGCCATCAGGTCGGCGACGACGTGCTTGCCGTCAGGACGGCCTGGAAGATTACGAACGTCGGCGGCTTTGAATGCCGTCTCGATCAGCTCGCGCCGCACGTCGATAGCCAATGCGCCGAAGCGACCGCCCCGCGCCTGCGCGGCCTGCTGCAGCGCGGTGATCTGCTGAGAGTATCCAGGCGCCGGCGACGGGCCCGATTTGACCAGTCGCGGTTCGCCGTATCCGTGCGAGAGCGCGACGCCTTCCTTGTACTCACGGATCCATCGCAGGAAGTTGTCGACCGCTTCGTCCTGGCCCTTCCGGCCGATGGCGGAGGGCAGCACCGTCGCTGCAACGTCGCGCAATACGAACACCTGTTCCGCAGGGAGCTCGTCTGCGCGAAGTTCCAGACGGAGCAGCGGCCATGCGGTGGCGGTCGCCAACCACTGCAATAGTCGCCGGCGTCTCATCGGCGTTTGCTGGTGTCTCAGATGGTCGGCTGCCACGTACCTGGACCGTCCTCCCACTGGTTATCGGTGAGCGAGGGCGCCATCATAATTCAAACCACGACAACTGCGCGCACACTACACCGCGTCAAGCGTGATGTGGTCGAGGCCGGCAATCCGATCGAAGTCCCGGTCGAAGGTCAGGAGCGTGCCGCCGCAGTCGAGGGCGGCGGCGGCGATCCAGATGTCGTTGACCGGGAGCGGCGTGCCGTTGCGGCGCAGAGTGGAGAAGACGCGGCCGTAATGCCGCGCCACCGCCGACGTCGTCGGCAACAAGTCGACGAAGGGCTCATCAAAGAAGTCATCGAGCGCGCGGCGGTTATCCCCCGCGCGCGTGCCGGACAAGAACGCGGCCTCGAGTTCCCCCAGCACTGTTGCCGGAATCAACACCCGCTCGGCGCGCGCCATCGCGTGCAACACGCGTTCATGCCCGCCGCGGAAGTGTGAATACGCGGACGAGTCCAGGACGATGCGGCTAGCGCCAAAGGTCGGCATCGATCACCCGCTGCGGGGCAAGCGCAGCTTCAAACGCCGCTACGTCCGTTGGCGCCCACGTCACATACTTTTGTAAGCGCGCGCGCCTCGCGTCCACACCCACGCTCTCGGTCAGGATCTGGACGACGGTGGAATTCAGACTCTCATCGCGTTCGCGGCTGATTCGCTCGAGACGTTTGGCCACCTCGTCCGGAACATTGCGAATGGTGAGCTGCCTGGGCATGCAGGCATGATATCACTTATCTGCCTGCATGTATTCTGAGTCGTCTAGACGTATACGACCGAGGGATCGCCGCTGATGATCTCACCTATCACGACGCTGTTGGCTTCGCCGGCATTCAGCAGATCCTTGCGGACGGCATCCGCGTCTTTCGCGGCGACGACGAGGACCATGCCGATGCCCATGTTGAGGGCGCGGCGAAGATCGTACTCGGGGACGCGGCCCGACTCGCCGAGCCACCTGAAGATCGCGGGCACCCGCCAGGAGCTGCGGTTGACGCGCGCTGATGTTCCAGGCGGCAGGACGCGCGGCAGATTGTCGGTGATGCCGCCGCCGGTGATGTGGGCCATGCCCTTGATCTGTCCGCGCCCGAGCAGCGGTTTGATCACCGGCAGGTACGATCGATGGGTGCGCAACAGCGCCTCGCCCACCGTCTCACCGAGTTCCGGCAGGTGGCTGTCGACAGTCAGCTTCAGCTCGTCGAAGGCAATCCTGCGCGCCAGCGAGTAGCCGTTGGTGTGGAGGCCGCTCGACGGCAGCCCGATCAAGACGTCGCCCGCGGCAATCGATCGGCCATCGATGATGTTCGCGCGGTCCACGGCGCCGACGATGAAGCCGGCGACGTCGTATTCACCGTCGGCGTAGAAGCCCGGCATCTCCGCGGTCTCGCCGCCGATGAGCGCGCAGCCGTTGTCCTTGCACGCCCGCGCCAGCCCGTCGACGATCTGCTCCGCCACATCCGGCGACAGCCGGCCGGTGGCGAGGTAATCCAAAAAGAACAGCGGCGTTGCGCCCTGGACGAGGATGTCGTTGACGCAGTGATTGACGAGATCGGCGCCGATCGTGCCGTGCCGGTTCGCCATGAACGCGACCTTGAGTTTGGTGCCGACGCCATCGGCGCTCGACACGAGCACCGGCTCCTTGAACGCGGCCGCGTCGAACTTGAACAGGCCGCCGAAGGAACCAATATCCGAGAGCACGCCGGGCGTAAATGTCGCTTTGGCAAGGTGCTTGATGCGGCGGACGGTCTCGTTGCCCGCATCGATGTCGACACCGGAAGATTTGTAATCCATAGGGGCTTAGGGGCTTAGGGGCTGGGCGGCTCAACACAATCAGAAGTCTAGTTTGTTGATCAGCGCTTCGCAGAGCTTTCTGGTGGGCGAGCCGTCGGGGGCGGCCCAGTACGCCTTGCGAACGGCGACGAAGAACCGTTCCTCTTCGAGATCTTCCTCGAGCATGTCGAACGCTTCGGCGACGATCCCGGCCGCGGCGTCCTGATCGGGCCGCGCCTGCAGCGTCTTCAACATCAGCGGCGTGTTACGGAGCGCGACCAGCCCGATGGCAAGCGTGACCGGCGCGCGCAGCGGGTCCTGCGACGGAATGCCGACATCGAACAGGATTCTGAGCGCGTCCTCGTTGCCTTGCCTCGCGATGTTGCCCAGGCCGGACGCGGCGCCGCGCAGGAGATCCTGGTAGCCGGGATAGGACTCCGCAAACGCGAGCGTCTTCTCGAGATAGCCGATGTGCGACGAACAATTCGTGCCCATCAGGCAGATCGCCGCCGCGACCGCGGGCTGGGTCTCCTTCGGCGCCGACTGCTGCATCGCCGCGAGGACGCCGAGCTGATTCTTGTCGCCGATCTTTCCAATCGCCGTGGCCGCATCGTCCTGGAGCGGCCCCTCGAGCTTGGCGATTTCGACGAGCCGGGGCATCGCCGCGGTGACCTTGTAGTCGCCGATCGCCTCGATCACGGTGCTGCGGAAGTAATCGACGCCGCGCATCGCGTCGCGCATCAGCACGTCGGCGACCTTGGGATCCTTGGGGATCGCAGCGAGCGCTCGAATCAGCGCCGGCCGGACAAACTCGCCTTCCTCCTTGTCGAGCGCGGCGAGCAGCCTTGGCGCCAGCGCCGGTTTCGGATTCATCTCGAAATACCCGTAGGCGACTTCACGCAGGCGATCGTTCGGCGAGACCATCGCGGCGGTCATCGCGTCTTCGGTGCGCGGATCGTTGTAGCCGGTGAGCAATGTGAGCGCCCTGAAGCGGACGTAGCCGTCGGTGTGTTCGCTCACCGCCTGCAGCAGCGCGGTGACAGCCGGCGCCGTGGGGGCGCGGCGAATCGTGCGGCCCGCCGCCATGCGCGACGCGTAGTCGAGATCGCCGAGCTTGTCGATCGCAGCGCGAATCTGTTCGGGAGATGTCGGCGTCGGACCTCTCTCCTGCGCAGGACGCAGGAGAAATGACGAATAACGAATAACAAATAACGAAAAGGCAGGACGGCGCATCAGCCGACCGTTTCAGGTTCTTCTTCGGGCAGCGGCTCGCGCTTCCCGTCAATCTTCAAGGACAGCTGCAAATAGCCGCTTTCGTCGCGCGGGAACGCCACCGGGTAGTTGCCGGTGTAGCACGACGTGCAATACGACGCGCTCTTGTCTTTCACCGACGACAGCAGTCCGCCGAGGCTCAGGTAGCCGATCGTATCGGCGCCGACGTATTTCCTGATCTCGTCCTGCGTATGCGTCGCGGCGATCAACTCGCGCCGCCGCGGCGTGTCGACACCGTAGAAGCACGGCGACACGGTGGGCGGACAGCTGATGCGCAGGTGCACTTCCTTCGCGCCCGCGGCGCGCACCATCTTGACGATCTTGCGGCTGGTCGTGCCGCGCACGAGCGAGTCGTCAATCAGGACCACGCGCCGGCCCTCGATGATGCTGCGGACCGTGTTGAGCTTCACCTTCACGCCGAAATGGCGGATCGACTGTGCCGGCTCGATGAACGTGCGGCCGACGTAGTGATTGCGAATCAGCCCGAACCGCAGCGGCACCTTGGCTTCCTCGGAATAACCAATCGCGGCGCACACGCCCGAATCCGGGATCGGCACGACGACATCGGCGGGGATGCTGGTTTCGCGCGCCAGCTCGCGGCCGAGATTGGTGCGCACTTCGTTGACGCTCTGGCCGAAGACGTCGCTGTCGGGCCGCGCGAAATAGACGTGCTCGAAGATGCAGTGCGACAGCGGCGCCGCCGGGAACGGCTTGATCGATCGCAACCCGTGCTGGCCGATGATCAGCACCTCGCCCGGCTCGACGTCGCGCACGTAGGTGGCGCCGATCAGATCGAGCGCGCAGGTTTCGGACGTCACCGCCCAGGAATCGCCAAGGCGGCCGAGCGCCAGCGGACGGAAGCCGTGCGGATCGCGCACGGCGATCAGGCGCGTCCCTGGTGATCATCGCGAACGAGAACGCGCCGGTCAGCTGCGTGATCGACTCGACGATCGCGTCCTCGATCGATCCGGCCTGCGAGCGGGCATAGAGATGCAGGACGACTTCGGTGTCGCTGTTGGTCTGGAAGATCGATCCGGCGCGCACCAGCCGCTCGCGGATCTCGTTCGCGTTGACGATGTTGCCGTTGTGGCAGATGCCGACCTGGCCGTGCACGCAGTCGATGAGGATCGGCTGCGCGTTCGAGAGCCTGCTCTCGCCGGCGGTCGAGTAGCGGGTGTGGCCGATTGCGGTCGTGCCGGGAAGCGTCGCGAGCGTAGCCTCGTCGAAGATCTCGTTGACGTAGCCCATGCTCTTCACGAGGCGGACGCGCTCCCCGTCGGCGGATGCGATGCCGGCGCTCTCCTGGCCGCGATGCTGCAGCGCGTAGAGCCCGAGATAGGTCAGCTTCGACGCTTCCGGGTGCCCGTAGATGCCGAACACCCCGCATTCATCCCTGAATTTGTCGAACATAAAGGCTCCCGGCTTTCGGCTATCAGCTCGCGGCCTTCCGCGACATTTTCGTCTCGATGGCGTTCGCCCACGCGTGCTCGGCGTCGGCAACCCTGCTTTCGATCGCAACCTGTCCGTTGACGCTGAGCCGGATCGTCTCGCCGCCGACCCTGCCGATTTCGCGCGCCGTCACGTCCGCGTCCTTCGCCGCCGACATCACCGCGTCGAGGTGCCGGCTGGCGCACGAAATCACGATGCGCGACGCCGATTCGCCAAACAACGTCGCGTTGATCGACAGCCCTTCGACTCCGCTCAGGGCAGGCGCCGAATCCGCGTCACTGGTCCCGGCAACGCCGACCGCCGTGACATCAGCGCTGACGCCGATGCCGCCGGTGTCGAAGGTGCACTCGGCCAGCGTGATCGCCAATCCGCCTTCGGAGCAGTCGTGCGCCGACTCGATGCAGCCGTCGCGAATCAGCTTGACGATCAAGGCCTGCAGCGCAGCTTCGCGCTTCAGATCGATCTCCGGCGCCTTCCCCGCCACCAGGTTGTGCATGGTCGCGAGGTATTCGCTGCCGCCGATCTCGCCCAGATTATCGCCCAGCAAGACGACGGCGGAGCCGACCGTCTTGAACGCCCGCGTCACGGTCTTCGACGCATCTTCGAGCAGGCCGACCACGCCCAGCACGGGCGTCGGGAAGATCGCGCGGCCTTCGGTTTCGTTATAGAGACTGACGTTGCCGCCCGTGATCGGCACGTGGAGCGCACGGCAGGCGTCGCCGATGCCGCGGACGGCTTCGCCGATCTGCCACATGATCTCCGGTCGCTCCGGATTGCCGAAGTTGAGGTTGTTGGTCGCGCCGATCGGCTCGCCGCCGGCGCACGCGACGTTACGCGACGCCTCGGCAACGACCAGGACGGCGCCCTGGTACGGATCGAGATAACAGAACCGCCCGTTGCCGTCGACGGAAACGGCGAGGCCCCGGCTGGTGTCCTTGATGCGAACCACGGCGGCCGACATGCCCGGCTGCGCGATCGTGTTGGTGCCGACGGTGTGATCGTACTGGCGATAGGCCCAGCGCTTGCTGGCAATGGTCGGCACGGCGATCAGCCGATCGAACGCCTGCTGCGCCGAGTGCGGGGCCAGGTCGGCAAACGAAATTTCCTGGACGCTCTTCTGCCAGAGCGGGACTTCCATCGGCCGGTTGTAGACCGGGGCTTCGTCAGTGAGCGCGCGGTTGGGCACATCGGCGACGAGCGTGCCGCGCTCGTGAATCTTGAGCCGCGTGCCGTCGGTGACTTCGCCGACCTTGACCGCATGCAGGTCCCACTTCTCGAACACCGCCTCGACTTCGTGCTCGCGCCCGCGCTCGACGACGAGGAGCATGCGCTCCTGCGACTCGGACAACATGATCTCGTACGGCGTCATGCCGGTTTCACGCTGCGGCACGTCGAGGACGTCGACGGTCATGCCGACACCGCCGCGCGAGCCCATCTCGGAGGTCGAACAGGTGAAGCCGGCGGCGCCCATGTCCTGGATGCCGACCACGGCGCCCGTCTTCATCACCTCGAGACAGGCCTCCATCAGCAGCTTTTCCATGAACGGATCGCCGACCTGCACCGCCGGCCGCTTCTCGGCCGACTTCTCATCGAACTCCGCCGATGCCATCGTCGCGCCGTGAATGCCGTCGCGGCCGGTCTTGGCGCCGACGTAGTAGACCGGATTGCCGGTGCCCTTCGCCGCGCCCTTGATGATGTCGTCCTTGTGCGCGATGCCGAGACAGAGCACGTTGACGAGCGGGTTGCCGGCATACATCTCGTCGAAGACGATCTCGCCGCCGACCGTGGGAATGCCGATGCTGTTGCCGTAGCCGCCGATGCCGGCGACGACGCCCTCGAACACGCGGCGCGCCAGCGGCGTGTCGAGCGACCCGAAACGCAGGGCATTGAGCAGCGCGATGGGGCGCGCCCCCATCGTGAAGATGTCGCGGATGATGCCGCCGACGCCGGTCGCCGCGCCCTGGTACGGCTCGATGAACGACGGGTGGTTGTGCGACTCGATCTTGAAGACGGCGCACAGGCCGTCGCCGATGTCGACGGCGCCGGCGTTTTCACCGGGCCCCTGCACGACACGCGGGCCGCTCGTCGGCAGCGTCTTCAGGTGCACGCGCGAGCTCTTGTAGCTGCAGTGCTCCGACCACATGACGGAGAACAACCCGAGCTCCAGCAGGTTGGGCTCGCGGCCCATCAGCTGCTGGATGCGTTCGTATTCGTCCGGCTTGATGCCGTGCCGTTCGAGGACTGGGCTGTCGATCACTGTCAACGACCTGTCGAAGCCCGTCGCTTGCGGGCTTGCGGGCCTGCGGGCTTGCAAGAACTTCACGACCGACGCCAGCACGACGCGGCCGTCGGCGCTGCCGAGCGGCAGCTCCGAGGCGCGTTCGGGATGCGGCATCAAGCCGACGACGTTGCGTTGGCGATTGCAGATGCCGGCAATGCTGTTGAGCGATCCGTTTGGATTCCATTCCGCGCCCACCTCGCCCGTGGCGCTGGCGTAGCGGAAGACCACCTGCCGGTTCTTCTCGATCTCGTCGAGCTCGTCGGGCGGCGCATAGTAGTTCCCTTCACCGTGCGCGATTGGCAGGTTCAGGACCTGTTTCGACGCGCACGCCGCCGTGAACGGCGTGTCGGTTTGCTCGACGCGAATCGGGACGAGCTTCGACACGAACTTGATGCGATCGTTACGCACCATGGCGCCGGGCAGCAATCCGGCCTCGAGCAGCACCTGAAAACCGTTGCAGATGCCGAGCACCGGCCCGCCGCGGTCGGCGAATGCCTTTACCGCAGCCATGATTGGCGAGAAGCGGGCGATCGCGCCGGTGCGCAGGTAATCGCCGTGCGCGAAACCGCCGGGAAGAATCACCGCGTCGGCGCCCTTCAAATCGGTGTCCTTGTGCCAGACGAGCTCGGCCTGCTCGCCGACGACGCGGGAGGCGGCGTAGAACGCGTCGTAGTCCGAGTTCGATCCAGGGAAGACAACGACCGCGAATTTCATTGCAGAACCTCGACGCGGTAGCTCTCGATGACGGGGTTGGCGAGGAGCTTGTCCGCCATTTCTGTCACTCGCGCTTCCACCTTCGCGCGATGCGCTTCGGTGGACAGGTTCGCCGTCGCCGGATCGGCATCGGCGAGCTCGACCTCGAAGAACTTGCCCTGCCGCACGTCTGTCACGTCCGGGTAGCCGAGCGTGACGAGGGCCTCGGCGACCACGTGGCCCTGCGGATCGAATACCGACGGTTTCAACGTGACGTAAACACGTGCCTTCATTGATTCTCCCAGGACGGCTAAGCGCTCCTCAACGGTCACGTAGAACACGCGCTTGAACACCGCATCGACGTTGCGGAGTTGTTCCTTCAAATCGAACGCCTTCTCGATCTCTGCAGCCGGCAGGACCCTGGCGATGTCGGCGTCAGCAAGCAGCAGGCCCTTGAAGTCCTTCTGTTCGTGAAATGACTTCATGGCGTTGCGCTGCACCCACTCGTAGGCCTGCTCGCGCGAGATGCCTTTGCGCGCCAGCTCGAGCAACACCTGCCCCGAAAACACCACGCCGCGCGACCGATTGAGGTTCTCGAGCATGCGATCGGGATAGACGACCATCCCGGACACGATCCGGGTGAAACGGCGAAGCATGTGGTCGAGCGCGATGAAGCTGTCGGGCAGGATGACGCGCTCGACGGAAGAGTGCGAAATGTCCCGTTCGTGCCACAGCGCGACGTTTTCAAGGGCCGCCATCGCGTTGGCGCGTATCAGCCGCGCCAGCCCGACGATCTGCTCACAGCCGATCGGGTTGCGCTTGTGCGGCATCGCCGACGAGCCCTTTTGTCCCTTGCCGAACGGCTCCTCGACCTCGCCGATCTCGGTCTTTTGCAAACCGCGGATCTCGAGCGCGAACTTTTCGAGCGACGCGGCGGTGATCGCCAGGGCGGTGAGAAGCTCCGCGTGGCGATCGCGCTGGATGACCTGCGATGAGATCGGCGCGGGCATCAGGCCAAGGCGCGTGCAGACATCGGCCTCGATCGAGGGGTCGAGGTGCGCGAAGGTGCCGACGGCGCCGGAGATCTTGCCGAC
Organism: uncultured cyanobacterium; assembly: GCA_963833135.1. Classification (GTDB taxonomy): domain Bacteria; phylum Acidobacteriota; class Vicinamibacteria; order Vicinamibacterales; family UBA2999; genus 12-FULL-67-14b. The sequence continues at coordinate 50,127 of CAWHWW010000005.1, forward strand.
GCGAATCGTCTCGCGGGCGCGGCGCACGCGCTCGATATCGCGCAGCCACTCCGCATACCAGAGGGTGAGCTTCAGGCCGAACGTCATCACCTCGGCATGGACGCCGTGGGTGCGGCCGATCATCGGGGTGCGCTTGTGTTCCTCGGCGCGCGCCTTGACGGCTTCCCCGAGCGCCGCCATGTTCTTGAGGATGAGGTCGCAGGCTTCGACCATCTGCAGCGCCTGCGCGGTGTCGACGACATCCGACGAGGTCAGCCCGAAGTGCAGCCACCGGGCCGACGGCCCGACGATCTCGGCGACCGATGTCGTGAACGCAATCACGTCATGCTGCGTGGTTTTTTCGATTTCCTCGATGCGCGCGATGTTGAACGCGCCCTTGTCGCGCAAGTCGCGCGCCGCTTCGGCGGGCACGATGCCGGCGCCAGCCATCGCTTCGGCCGCCGCGATTTCCACCTGGAGCCAGGTCTCGTAGCGGCGTTCTTCCGTCCAGATACGACCCATCTCAGGGTTGGTGTACCGCGGAATCATTTCCGCTTTCGGCTCTCAGCTATCAGCGTTCGGCCCTCCTCACTCACAGCGCCAATTGCTCCTTTGTCACCTGCAGGCCATTGACGTTTCCGAGCACCGTTACTGCAAGCGAGCCGTTGGTGAAGAACCGATCCGCGAGCTTGAGGACATCCGCTTCCGACACCTTTTCGATCGCCGCGAGCATTTCATCGAGGCCGAAGGTGTAATCGCGATACATCTCCTGGCGCGCCAGATGCGACATGCGGCTCGACGTGCTTTCGAGGCCGAGCATCAGCGAGCCCTTGAGGTGATCCTTGGCGCGGCGCAGTTCGACCGGATCCAGTCCGCCGGCCTTCATCTGCCGGATCTCCGCGACGACGACATCGATCAGCTCGGCGACGGCCTCGTTGGCGCAGCCCGCATAGATGCTGAGCGCGCCCGAGTCCTGGTAGGCGGACAGACCCGAGAACACCGAATAGGCCAGACCACGCTTCTCGCGCACGTTCTGGAACAACCGGGAGCTCATCGAGCCGCCGAGCGTGGTGTTGAGCGCATAACCGGCGTAGCGATCCGGGTGATGCTGGGGCAACGCCTCGGTGCCGAAGACGATGTGGCTCTGCTCGAGCTCCTTCTTGCGGACCTGAATCGACCGGCGCGACGATGGGCGCGGATTGCTGGGCGGCCGGGCCATCGTGCGGCGCGTTTTCGAGCGCGCGCTCGAGCAGTTCCTGCACGCGCCAGTGTTCGAGATTGCCGACGGCGACGACCACGAAGTTCGACGCCACGTAGGTCTGCGCGAAATACTGCTTCAGCGTCTCCTGTTTCATCTCGCCGACGCTTTGCGGCGTGCCGAGGATGGGGCGGCCGAGCGGATGATTGTTCCAGAACCCTTCCGCGAAGATCTCGTGGACCAGATCGTCGGGCGTGTCCTCGACCATCTTGATCTCTTCGAGGATCACCTTCTTTTCGCGCTCGATGTCTTCTTCGGCGAAGAGCGGATTGCAGATCAGATCGGCGAGGATGTCGACCGCGAGCGGCAGATGTTCGTCTAAGACCTTGAGGTAATAGCCGGCGTATTCCTTGGACGTGAACGCATCGATTTGACCGCCGATGGAATCCACCTGCTGCGCTATTTCTTCTGCACTCCTTCCAGGAGTGCCTTTGAAGAGCATGTGCTCGACAAAGTGCGCGATGCCGGAATGATCGGCGGGTTCGTGACGCGATCCGCGCGTGAGCCAGATGCCGACGGCCACAGACCGGACGTGTAGCATCCGCTCGGTGGCGAGGCGGACACCGTTGGCAAGCACGGTTCGGCGGATATTCGATTCAGTCACGTGGGGACCTGCCGTGATTAAGTGATTACGGCAGAGGGAATTACCTGAAGATCATATCAGATCCTACCCCTCCGAAGCCCGGCGGGCGAGGGCGGATGAGCCGCTTTTTGGCCCGCCTGCACATTACCGGCTGAAGGGGCCACCGGAAGTACAGATGGCTCAGGAGGTGTTCCTCATGTCATCGACATCGACTCACGTTCGCCAGCACAACAGCGCGCTTGCCGCCGCTGAAAAGCGCACACTTATATGGATCGCGAGCAGGCTGCCGCGCTGGATACATTCCGACCACCTTTCCGCTCTGGGGCTGGCGGCGATGGCCGGCGCCGGCGCCTCGTTCGTCGTGGCCGGGACCGATCCTGTTGCAGGCGCGATACTTGTGGTGTTGTGCTTGCTCCTCAACTGGTTCGGTGACAGCCTCGATGGCACGCTCGCCCGCGTCCGCGACCAACAGCGGCCGCGCTACGGGTACTACGTCGATCACGTCATCGACCTCGCGGGCACGGCGCTCCTGTTTGCCGGGCTGGCACTGTCCGGTTATATGTCGGTGACGATCGCCACGCTCGTGGTGGCGGCGTTTTTCCTGGTGTCGGCCGAGACGTATCTCGCGACCCACGCCCGAGGAGTATTCAAGATGTCGTTCATGGGTGTCGGACCGACGGAATTGCGCATCCTGCTGGCGGCGGGAGCGATCGCGCTCATCACCTCCCCGACGGTGAGTCCGTTCGGCATCGGCCCGGTGCGGCTGTGGGATCTCGGCGGGGTCATCGGCGCGCTCGGCATGGGCATCACGTTCCTCGTATCGTCGAGTCGCAACACGCGCGCGCTCTATCGCGAGGAAACAAGGTCATGAGCCACAGACAAGAGATCCACAGACAAGGGATCCACAGATTAGACACAGATTCTCTGTTGTGTTGACGAGTGGGGAACGGTTCATCCGATTCGCTGTCGCGGGCACCGGTGGATTCATCGTCCAGGTGGCTGTCCTTGCCGTCCTCACCTCGATGTTCGACGTCAATTACCTGATGGCGACGATGGTCGCGGTGGAAGCGGCGATCCTGACAAACTTCGTCTGGCATTACCGCTGGACGTGGCGGGAGCGATCCGGCTCGGTGATCGATCGGCTGATTCGCTTCAACGCGCTCAACGCGATCACGTCGATCGTTGGCAGCATTTTCGTGACGGCGCTGTTCGTTGAAATCGCCGGACTGCATCCGGTGACCGCGAACGTCTTGAGCGTGATGGCGTTGTCGGCCATCAACTTCATCGGCGCCGATCGACTCGTCTTTCGCGCCGGCGCGATCGGCTCGGTCATGCTCGTCGCCTCGCAGGCGCAGGCCTCCTCCTATGAGGCCATCCTGCAGGCGAAAACGCTGCGCGATTTCTCGAAGTATGTCGCCACGGTGGAAGCGCGCCGCGCCAAAGAGATCACGAACAACGAGCCGTTCCTGGACATCGAGCGCCAGCCGGCCGCGCAGCTCGCGCAAACGATGGCGGCGTTGAAACGCGGCGAGGTGATCGTGACGCGCGGCGCCGCCCGCGACGGCTCGTCGAACGAGATTGCGATCGACGGCGGGCTCGTCAATCACTGGCGCGGCACGGTGTTCGTGCCGAACGTCCAGCTCGATGCGCTGCTGAAGGTGTTGCAGGAACCGCAGTCCGACAAGCACAAGCAGGAAGACGTGCTGTCGTCCCGCGTCGTGTCGCGCGACGGCGATTCGCAGAAGGTCTACCTGCGGTTGCGGCGAACGAAGTTCGTCACCGTGGTCTACGACACCGAGTACGACGTCGACTACAAGCGGCTGGCGCGGGACCGCGCGCTCAGCAACAGCATTTCAACGAAGGTCGTCGAGATCGAAAACGCAGGCACGCCGAGCGAGCGGGCCCTGCCGGAAGGCAACGATCACGGCTACATGTGGAAGCTGAACTCCTACTGGCGATACAAGCAGTTGGACGGCGGCGTGCTGGTCGAAATCGAATCGCTGACGCTCAGCCGCGACCTGCCGGCGATCATCGGGCCGCTGATCCGGCCGATCGTGACGAGCACCGCCCGCGAATCGATGACGCGGACGCTGGCCTCGGTCCGGGCCAGATTCATGTAGCCTACAAGGATGAAGACCGATCTGGCCGGCCTCGAGCTCAACGAGCTCGAGGACTTCGTCCAGTCGCTCGGGCACAAGAAGTTTCACGCCAAACAGATCTACAACTGGATCTGGAAGCGCGGCGTCACCGACTTCGCCGAGATGACCAACCTCAGCCGCGAGCTGCGCGCCGCGTTTGCGGAGAAGGCAACCGTCTCGCTGCCGGAAGTCGTGCAGCATCAAGTCTCGGAAGACGGCACGCAGAAGTTCGTGCTGCGCCTTGCCGATGGCAAGCAGATCGAATCCGTCTTCATACCCGACACGCCGAAACAGACGTTCTGCGTCTCGACGCAGGTTGGGTGCGCGATGGGCTGCGCGTTCTGCCTGACCGGCAAGATGGGACTCGTCCGGCACCTCACCGCGTCGGAGATCGCCGGCCAGGTGCGCCTGCTCGCGCGGTCGCTCGCACTTGCTCGACAAATCGTTCAACATCGTCCTGATGGGGATGGGCGAGCCGCTGCACAACTACGACAACACGATGAAGGCGATGCGGATGCTGAACGAGAAGGAAGGGCTCGACATGCATCCAAAGCGCGTGACGCTTTCGACCGTCGGCCTGGTCCCGCAGATGGACAGGCTCGCGCAGGAAGAGTTGATGCCGAATCTTGCCGTGTCGCTCCACGCGGCATCCGAGGAGCAGCGCGCGGCCATCGTGCCGCCGAGCAAGAAGTACACGATGCAGGACGTGATCGATGCGTGCAGGCGCTTCCCGCTGTCGAAGCGCCGCCGGATCATGTTCGAGTACGTGATGCTTGCGGGCATCAACGATTCGGATGACGACGCTCGCAAGCTGGTGAAGGTCCTGTCGGGCGTGAAGGCCAAGGTCAACCTGCTGCCGCTGAACGCCGCGCCCGGCATTCCGTTCGAGCGTCCGGCGGACGAGCGCATCAACAAGTTCGCGAGGATCCTCGCGGACAAGGGCCTGATGGTCTCCGTCCGCAAGAGCCGGGGACGGGACATCACGGGCCGCCTGTGGGCAGCTGATTGTCGAGGGCCAGAATGCGAAGAGATCCGCGGCCCAAAGACTGGCTGCCGAACTATGAACCTGGTTCCAGGCGGTTCCAGGGGTTCCAAAGGTTTGGTTCTGTTGGGTTCCAGTGGTTCTGGTTCTCGGGTGCAATGCCGAGCCGCAGACGTGGAAGGATCTGCAGTCGCACGTGGCCGGCCTGGACGGCGCGGCTCAAGATGCTGCCATCGAGAAGTTCGTCGCCGCCAAGGGCGGGAATCCGATCATCGAGAATCAGACACGCCTCGTTTTCCTCGTCAAGGACAAGGACGGCGTCGCCCCGCGCATCGTCGGCGACTTCAATGGCTGGGCGACGACGGCGCAGGGTTACGACGTTTCGATCGGCCAGACGACGCGCCTCGAGGGCACGTCGTGGTCGTATCTCGAAAGCAAGTCGTACACGAACGCTCGGCTCGAATACGTCTTCTTTTACGACAAGGAAGCGGTTCCGGATCCGCTGAATCATCGAACCGTCCAGGCGTTTGCCGGACCACGATCGGAAGTGCGGATGCCGTTCTGGGTCGCGCAACCGGAGGTCGACGAGATCGGTTCGGCCCCGAGGGGCGAGCTCATCGCCGAGACGCTTGAGTCGCGATCGCTCGGCGGAAAACGGCGGGTGTGGTTTTACCTGCCGCCCGGATACGCGGCGGCGAAGGACACGCTGTTTCCGGTCGTCTACGTGCTCGACGGATCGAATTACGTCGAGAAGATGGACGCGCCGAAGGTGCTCGATCACCTGATCGCGAACAAATCGATCCCGCCGGTGATCGCGGTATTCTCCGAGCCGGCCGACCGGCAGGAAGAGTATTCGCGCAACCCGAAGTGGCGCGCCTTCATCGCCAATGAGCTCGTGCCGGCGGTCGACAAGCGCTTCCGCACCTTCCCGACTCCCGACCATCGAATCATCCTCGGTAGCTCCCTTGCCGCATATGGCGCGGTCGATCTCGCCGTCGCCGCGCCGTCGGTATTTGGGTTGTGCGCGGCCATCGCGCCGCCGGTTCAGGCGGCCACCGTTGTCGCGAACCAGCCGACGGCGCGCGCGGCGGTGGTGTCGATCAAGTTCTTCGTGCTGGGCGGCGTCTACGACTCGATGATCGACGGCGCCCGCCGGCTTCGGACGACGCTCGACGACTACCAGGCGCCGGTCAGCTATCTCGAAGTGTCGGAAGGACACAACACCAACACCTTCCGCGGCCACCTCGACGACGCGCTGAAGGCGTTGCTTCCTTCGCAGTAGAAGTCCTTCTCGGTCGGTTCAACGGTTCAAGGACACTTCAAAGGTTGGGCAAATTCAACGGTTCACCAGGAATTCGAACCGCTTGAACGCCGAACCTACTGAAGCTGAACCCTTGAACCCCTGAACCCTTGAACCCTTGAACCCGAACCGCATGATATATATGATTCCCATATATGGCGAGATCCCACTCGATGAGGCGGCGGCGCGAAAAGGCAGCGCTGAAGTCCTGATCCTCGCATCGCTCGAAGACGGCCAGCTCCATGGCTATGACATCGCGCGCGAGATCGCGCGCAAGTCGGACGGGCTGCTGACGTTCCACGTCGCCTCGCTCTATCCCCTTCTCTACAAGCTCGAGGATCGGCAATGGATCCATGGCCGGTGGGTCGAAAAAGCGGGTCAACGCCGCCGCCGTTATTACCGTCTCACTGCTGACGGCCGGAAGCGGCTCAGCGCACAGCGTGGACGATGGGCCGCGTTCGTGGCGGCGCTGACGAAGGCCGCGGGACTCGAACATGCCTGAGCCACACAAGGCGCGGAAAGCTCAGAACAACTGGCACGACCGGTTGCGAGAGCGGCTCGCATCCGAAGGCGTCGTTCCATCGGCGCACGCCGAGGCAATCGACGAAATCGCCGAACACCTGAACGATCTGCATGCCGCCGCGGAACGCGAGGGAAAGACGCCGGTCGACGCCGACGCGATGGTCGAAGCCGAGCTCGCGCAGATGGGACCGCTGGCGCTCGTGGTCGTCGAGCGCGCACGACGACGCGCGCCGCGACCGGGCCCGGCGGGCCGGTGGTCCGGCCTCGCGGTCGACCTCCGTCACGCGATTCGTGGTCTTCGCATCAATCGCGGCTACTCAGCGACTGTCATCCTCACGCTCGCCATCGGCATCGGCGCCTGCACAGCCGTTTTCAGCATTGTCAACGCGCTGTTGCTTGGACCGCTGCCATATCCGCGGCCGCACGAGCTCGTGATGCTGTGGGAGTCCGACGCGGACAACCGCGATCGGACGTTCGTCGTCGCGCATCCGGTCTATGAAGACTGGAAGCGCGAGACGAGGAGCTTTACGGCGCTCGGCATCTGGGAGTACCGCACGTATAACGTCGCCTCGTCGCAGGAGCCCGAACAGGTGCAGGGCATCCGAACGACCGCCAGCCTCTTCACCGTGCTCGGTGTGGCTCCCGCGCTCGGCCGCATCTTCACCGAGGAGGAAGAAAAGCCGGGTCGTCGCGTCGTCGTGATCAGCGATGGCCTGTGGCGCACGCATTTCGCGGGACAGCGTTCGGCGATCGGCTCGTCGATACGACTGAATGGCGAGCCGTTCGAAGTCATTGGAGTCATGCCCAAAGGGTTTCAGTTTCCGGGACGCAACAACGGCGTATGGCTGCCGTTTGCGCTGGACGAACGGGAGGATCGCGAGCGAGGGGCGCATTCGTTCCTCGTCGCCGGCCGGCTGAAGCAGGGCGTGGAGTTCGAGCAAGCGCGCGCCGATGTGGAGCAAGTGGGCCGATCGCTGGAGCAGAAGTACGACGAGAATCGCAAGGAAGGCTCGACCGTCACGCGAATGTCCGAGACCGGGCTCGCCACGGTGCGCCCCATGCTGACCGCGCTGATGGGCGCCGTCGCGCTGGTGCTTGTGATCGGTTGCGTCAATGTCGCGAATCTGCAAATGGGACGCGCGCTCGCCCGCCGCCGCGAGTTCGCAGTGCGGATGGCACTCGGCGCCGGCATCGGACGCGTGGCGCGGCAACTGCTGGCCGAATCGCTGGTGCTCGCTGTCGCCGGCGGACTCGGCGGGGTGTTCCTGGCCTGGGGCGCGACGCAGGCGGCCGATGCAGCCCTGACCCCCGGATTCCGCGTGCTTCCCTATCGAGGCGAAGTGCCGATCCTGATCGACGCGCGCGTGTTGCTGTTCGCAGCCGGCGCGGCGATCGCTTCCGCGGCGTTGTTCGGCTTCGCACCGCTCGTCGGGCTGGGCACTCGAAATCCGCAGCGCATGCTGCGCGAAGGCGATCGCTCCTCGACATCGATTGCCAACGTCGCGCGGCGATCGCTGGTCGCGTTGGAAGTCGCGCTGGCGATCGTCGTCCTTTGCGGCGCGGGTCTTCTGGTGAAGAGCCTCACGGGCCTGATGCAGGTCCAGCCTGGACTCGATCCGCACGAGGTCATCACGCTGCAGGTGTCTCTGCCGCAGGCGGACACCTACGGGCCGCCCGTGCGCGAGTCCTTCTGTGCGGACCTGTCGAGAAGCAGTGAGGGGCTGCCCGGCGTGCTGAGGATCGGAGCGATCAGTCACTTGCCACTCAGCGGCGCAAATGCAGGCCGGCTCCTGACCGTCGACGGCTATACGCCGAAGGCCGATGAAACGGTTTCGGGCGCGTATCGGCTCACCTGTCCTGGATACTTTGCGACGCTTGGCATTCCGATTGTCGAGGGACGCGATTTCGATCACGGCGACGTGACCAGCGGCCGGCAGGTCGTGATCATCAATCGCGCCATGGCGCAGGCGTACTGGAAACAGGGCGAGAGTCCGATTGGCCGCCGGCTGAAACTAGGGGGGCCGCGCAGCGAGAATCCGTGGCACGTGATCGTCGGGATCACAGCGGACGTTCGTCATTTCGGTCTTGACTCGGATGCCCGTCGCGAGATCTTCATGCCCTACGCACAGGCGGCATGGCCGGTGATGACCATCGTCGCCAAGACCGCCGGCGAACCCATGACGTGGCAGTCGTCGCTGCGAGACGTCGTCCGCCGCGTCGATCCGGATCTGCCCGTCGCGCAAGTCCGATCGATGGAATGGATCGTCGGCTCATCGACCAACTGGCGGCAGACGCCGATGCGACTGCTGACGGGATTCGCGATGATTGGCTTGCTGCTCACGTCGATCGGCGTCTACGGCGTATTGGCCTACTACGTGTCGCAGCGCACGCGCGAGATCGGCGTGCGCGCGGCACTCGGCGCCACGAGGCGCCAGCTCGCATCGATGGTGATCCGCCAATCGATGGTGCCTGTCGCAGCCGGGGTGATCCTCGGCATTGCGGGGTCGCTTGCCTCCGGCCGGCTGCTGCAGCAGTTCCTGTTCGAGGTGAGGCCCGGTGACCCGCAGGTGATCGCCACGATTGTGGCGTTGCTGATCGGCGTCGGCCTGCTCGCCAGCTGGCTGCCGGCGCGGCGGGCGGCGGCGATTGACCCGCTGGTCGCGCTGCGGGAGGAATAAATCGCCAATCAGTCAATCGACAATGCTTTCCTTCCGATATCCCTGCGGTATTGCATACCGTCGAACCGGATCTTGCTCGCGGCTTCGTAGGCGCGCGCGATCGCGATCTCGTATGTTGGCGCCGTCGCCATCACCGTCAGCACGCGTCCGCCCGATGTGACGAGCTCATTACCCTTCTGCTTCACACCGGCGAAGAAGAGCTGCACATCGGGGCAGTCGCGGGCCACATCGTCGAGACCATGAATGGCGTCGCCAGTTCGCACTTCACCAGGATAGCCGTGAGCAGCTAGTACGACGCCGACTGCAACAATCCGGCTAAAGCCGGACGCCAGCGGTGCTTGCGGGCTGAGGCTGCGCCTTCGGTGTAGGCTCCGCCTTCAGGCGCGAGCAGCTCCGAGAGCGAATCCAACAACGGCAAGCACAACCTGCGCTTCCGGATCGCCAAACCTGACGTTGAATTCGATCACCTTCGGGCCGTCAGGTGTCAGCATCAGGCCGACGTACAGAAATCCGCGGAACGGATTCCCTTCCGCGGCCATCCCCTTCAACACCGGTTGCACGATGGTCTGTTCGATCTGCGACTGCAGCGCCTCGTTCATCAGCGGACTGGGCGAGAACGCGCCCATGCCCCCTGTGTTCGGACCCTGATCGCCGTCGAAGATGCGTTTGTGATCCTGCGCCGAGAGGAGCGGAACGTAGTGGTCGCCGTTGGCGACGACGAAGAACGAAACCTCGGGTCCCGAGAGCAATTCCTCGAGAACGACGCGTGATCCGGCATCGCCGAAGCTCCTGTCGACCATCGCGGCCGTCGACGGCGGCTTCCGCGGTGGCGCGATCGGGCGCCACGACAACGCCTTTGCCTGCCGCAAGGCCATCCGCCTTCACGACGAGGGCGTCGCCGAATTCGCCGGATCGAATCGCCGACAGCGCGTCGTCTGCGGAGGTGCACACGCGGTAACGCGCCGTGGGAACACCGTGGCGCTGCATGAAGTCCTTCGCAAACGCCTTGCTGGTTTCGAGCTGCGCGGCGCCCCGGGTCGGGCCGAACACACGCCGGGCCTCGACCTCGAATCGATCCGCGAGCCCATTTCCGAGCGGGGCTTCGGGTCCGACGACGGTCAGATCGATGTGCTCGCGATCGACGAGCCGAATCACGGCGGCGGTGTCCAATACGTCGACCGGCGAGGTCGCAAGGACTCGCGCTATCCCGGCGTTGCCGGGCGCGCAGATGACGTGACTGACGTTCGCTTCCTGGGAGAGTTTCCAGGCCAGGGCGTGCTCGCGCGCGCCGGAGCCCAGGACGAGGATCCGCATGGCCTCTTACACTTACTGCATGCTATTACGCTAAATGATTGAATCTAAATGGCTTATTTGCGCCATTTGGCCTACTAAGGATGTGATAGCCTAACATACTTGGCCCGACACCGAGGGAGTCACCAGCGTGGTGAGTCCAGCGTCATCATCTGGTGATGTGGTGATCGAGGCACAAAATCCACGCGAAAGGGGGTGACTACGAGATGGCCGAGGTGAAATTGCAGGAAGGTGAGTCGATCGAAAGCGCGTTGCGACGCTTCAAGCGCAAGGTGCAGCAGGAAGACATCATCAAGGACATCAAGAAGCACTCCTTCTACCTGAAACCGGGTGACAAGCGCCGCGCGAAGCAGGCGCTCGCCCGCAAGCGCAATCGCAAGAAGATGCGCCGGGAAACGGAGTAAGGCCGCAGAAAGCGCAGAAGGCGCAGAACGGTCTTGTGGGAGGGCGCATGTGATAGATTACGTGCGCCCAACTTTTGATTTCGTAAGGAATTATCGACGCAGGGGACCTAGCGAATGGAAATCGTCGAACGCACCGTGAGTGATGTGACCGTGCTCGACCTCAAGGGCAAGATGACCCTGGGCGAGGGCGACGAGTTGCTGAAGGACAAGATCAACAGCCTGCTGGCCTCCGGCAAGAAGAAGCTGTTGTTGAACCTCGAATCAGTTCCCTACATCGACAGCGCGGGCCTTGGCGAAGTGGTGCGGACTTACACGACGGTCAGCCGGCAGGGCGGCAGCCTCAAGCTGCTCAACCTGACCAAGCGAATCGAGGATTTGCTCTCGATCACCAAGCTGTTGACCGTGTTCGACACGTTCGATTCCGAGGCGGAAGCGGTCAAGAGCTATAAGTAAGGCGTTTTTGTCAGTGGCGACTCGGTCAACGGCGGCGAGCCTGTTCGTTTCGCTGCGACCGGATCAGTGGACCAAGAACCTCATTGTTTTTGCGGCACTGATTTTTGCCGTCAAATTGCTCGATCCGGCCGCCACGGCGAAAGCTGCGGCGGCCTTTTTGATTTTTTGCGCGCTGTCTGGCGCCGTGTATCTCGTCAACGACGTCGCGGACCGCGAGCAGGATCGGCAGCATCCGGTGAAGCGGATGCGGCCGATTGCGGCCGGGGACGTATCGCCGGGCGCCGCCAGGATTGCAGCCGTGCTGTTGGGCGCGATCGCGCTGACCGCGTCATTCGCGCTGCGGCCCGCGTTCGGCGCGGCGGCGGCGGCATATCTCGCGTTGTTCGTCGTCTATACCCGCACGCTGAAGCACATCGTCGTCCTGGATGTGATGACGATCGCCATCGGCTTCGTGCTGCGGGCGGTGGCGGGAGGATTAGTGATTAGCGTGCACATCAGTAACTGGCTGCTGGTCTGCACGATGCTCGGGGCGTTGTTCCTCGGCTTCGCGAAGCGGCGTCATGAAATCACGCTGCTCGCGGCAGGGCGCCAAGGGACACCGCCGCATCTTGGAGGAGTACGACCCGTACCTGCTCGATCAGATGATCGGTGTAGTGGCTGCGGCCACGATGGTCGCCTACATCATCTACTGCGCGAGCCCCGAAACGCATGCGTACTTCGGCACCGAGTGGATGGTGCTGACGACGCCGTTTCCGATCTATGGCCTGTTCCGGTACCTCTACCTCGTCCACCGCAAGGCGGGCGGGGGAAGTCCATCGGACATGCTGTTCGCGGATCGGCCGTTGCTTGCATGCGTGCTGCTGTGGGGCATCACGTCGGTCTTGATCATCTATCGGCCGTTCGGATCGTAAGAGGTTATTGGCACGATCTAAAGTCGCACTTCTGAAAACGTCGCCGGCGACGGTCCGCAAGGACACGCACGCCGTCATGAACCTGGCCGGCTATCAGGACGTCCTCGCCAAGGACGCCGATACCGCGCTCAAGGTCAACATCTCCTGGCATTTCTTCTTTCCCGGCTCGTCGACGACGCCGTGGCAGCTCGACGGCGTCATTCAGGCGATGAAGACGGACGGCTACAAGCCGGAGCTGATTCACGCCTGCCACAACCGCACCGTCGTCATCGACGCCCACCTCGGCGAAACCGAGAACAAGCAACTGCCCGTCGTCCAGGCACACGGCCTGCGCAACATCCACCTCTACGAAGGCGACGAGCCGTGGATCAACGTCCGCGACGCGGTCGGCGATCTGGCCGACAGGTTCCTCTGCCTCAACGACGTCTACCCCGACGGCTTCATGATTCCGAAGCGCTTCATCGGCGAGAACATCCTGCACCTGCCGACGGTGAAGACGCACGTCTTCACGACGACGACGGGCGCGATGAAGAACGCGTTTGGCGGCCTGCTCAACGAGAAGCGGCACTGGACGCATCCGGTCATCCACGAGACGCTCGTCGACCTGCTGATGATCCAGAAGAAGATCCATCGCGGCGTGTTCGCGGTGATGGACGGCACGTTCGCCGGCGACGGTCCGGGACCGCGCTGCATGGTGCCGCACGTGAAGAACGTGATGCTGGCCAGCGCCGATCAGGTCGCCATCGATGCGGTGGCGGCGAAGCTGATGGGCATGGATCCGATGTCGATCAAGTACATCCGGATGGCGCACGACCTCGGGCTCGGGTGCGGCGATCCGCGCGACATCGAGATCGTCGGCGACCTCGACGCGGCGAAGGAGAACTGGAAGTTCACGGGCCCCTTCAAGAAGATGACTTTCGCGTCGCAGATGCAGCACTACATCTACTGGGGGCCGCTCAAGAAGCCGATCGAGTGGTCGCTCAAGACGGTGCTGGCGCCGTGGGCCTACATCGCCAGCGTCATCTATCACGACAGCATCTGGTATCCGCTCAACGCGGAGAAGCAGATCAAACAGGTGCTCGACAGCCCGTGGGGACGGCTGTTCGAGAACTGGGAGCACCTGACACCGGACGAGAACGGTTTTCCACACGTCGGCGAGGCGTCCGCAAATGTGACGCGCGCCGGCATGCATGCCTTCAAACAGTCATTGGGCATCCTCGGCACCTGCATCAAGGAAGCACCCGAGTTTGGCCCAGAAAGCGCCGAACGGCCCAGGGCCGCAGATGACACCAACAGCCCAGGGCCGCAGATGGCGCAGAACAAAGGACTCTCGTGATGAGCGATTTCACGATTCGTTCCGAATCGGTCGACGTCGAGCAGATCATGAAGCAGATCCGCCAGCGCATCCTCGAGAAGCGCGGCGCCGACTACACGGAAGACCAGATCCGCGAGCTGGCGTCGGTGCGGCTCGAGAAGTTCCTCGATCCCAACAACCTGCGGTCGGACCTGCTGGAACAGTTCCGCAAGAGCCGCCCGGCGGCCATCACCGAACCGCCGGCGATTACGCCGCCGTATACGTCGGAGCAGACCGACTTCATGGCGACGCACCGGGGCGCGCTGCGATTCCTGCGCAAGCTGTTCAGCCCGCTGCTCAAACTGCTGTTCAACGCGAACACGCTGCGCCAGGTGCTGCACACACAGGCGCAGTTCAACGTCGACCTCCTCAAGCGCGAGGCACGCCGCAAGATCGAATTCGATCGCTCGCGCGCGGAATGGAACTCGCTCTATTACGAGGTCCTGCACAACCTGGTGCTCGAGACGACGCGGATGGGCATCGAGGTGCAGAACCTGCGCATGAAGACCGAATCGCTCTCGAGCCGCCTGGATTTCAGCGAGCGCCGCGTCCGCGCGCTCGAGGGCGTCGTGCAATACCGGCCCGAGGCGGTGCGCAGCACCGAACAGAGGGACGAGGAGGAGCGCGCGCCCGTGCAGCAGGCGCCGGCCGGATCCGTCGAAGGCTTCGTGCCCGCCGGAGCGCCGCAAGGCCAGGGCGACGGCAGCGGACGGAAGCGGCGTCGCCGCCGGCGAGGTCGACGAGGTGGAATTCAAGGTGCCGTCGGTACCTCGGGTGCACAAGGTGCACCGGGTGCGCAGGGTGCTGGGCCTCAGGACGCCGAGGTCTATGAAGCCGGCGAAGACGGCGTCGACGAAGGTGATGATTTCGAAAACGGCGAAGAGATGAGCTCCGCCTCCGGCTTCGACGGCCCGACTCGAGCTGCGGCGCGACGAGGCCGCGCAGCGGCATCGACGTGCCCGAGCCGATCGGAGAGCGCATCACCCGCATGACACCCGCAGCACCCGAGAAGCCGAGCGAAGCAGTGAAGGTCGCGATCGTCGTTCAGCGGTACGGCGCCGATATCAACGGCGGCGCCGAGCAGCATGCGCGCTATGTTGCCGAGCACCTCGCCAAGCACGTTGCAGGTCGAGGTGCTGACGACGTGCGCGCATCGCGATTACATTTCCTGGAAGAACGAGTTTCCGCCGGGCCGGGAAGTCATTCACGGCATCCCGGTGCACCGCTTCCCCGTCTCGATCGAGCGCAATCCAATCGAGTTTGCGAAGTGGTCGGAGAAGGTGTTCACCGAACGGCATTCGCTCGGTGACGAACTGGCGTGGCTCGAAGCGGAAGGGCCAACGAGCCCGGCGCTCGTCGAACACATCAAGGCGCACGAAGCCGACTACGACTTCTTCATCTTCTTCAGCTTCCGCTACCACCACTCGTACCACGGCTGCCGCGCGGTGGCGTCAAAGGCGATCGTGGTGCCGACCGCGGAACGCGACGGCGCCCTCGGGCTTGGCATCTATCCGCCGGTCTTCCGCGGCGTGCGCGCGTTCATGTACAACTCCTTCGAAGAGCGCGCGCTGATTCACGGCGTGTCGAACAACCAGTCGGTGCCCGGTGTGGTGGTCGGCATCGGCTCGGAAATTCCGGAACGCTCGAATGGCGGGCGCTTCCGCCAGAAGTTCGAGATGCGCGATCGCTTCGCGATCTACGTCGGCCGCATCGACGAGAACAAGGGCTGCGTCGAGCTGTTCGAGTTCTTCGAGCATTACAGCGCGTCGCTCGTCGACGGCATGCATCTGGTGCTCGATCGGCACGCCGCACATCCCGATTCCCCAGCACCCGCGCATCCATCACCTCGGCTTCCTCGAGGATCGAGGACAAGTACGACGCGATGGCGGCCTCGGAACTGCTGATCATGCCGTCGTATCTCGAGAGCCTGTCGATGGTCGCGCTGGAGGCGTGGGCGATGGGAAAGCCCGTGCTCGCCAACGCGAAATGCGACGTGCTGCAGGGCCAGTGCCTCCGCAGCAACGCGGGCCTGTTCTACGGGAACTACGCCGAGTTCGCGGAGACCATGCGCGCAATCGATACGACAGCGAGCCTGCAGGCGGCGCTCGGCCGTAACGGCCGCGTGTTCTTCGAGAAGCACTATGCGTGGCCGGTGATCGAGACGAAGTACGTCGACATGCTGCAGCGGTTGTCGAAGGAATCGGCGCCGCGACCGATGGAACCGGCGCCTGGATGGTTCGCCCGGCGGCGGCGATCGCTACCGCCGGCTGACGACGTGGTGAAGAAGTTGCCGGCCGGGCCGTATCGGGAGGAGCAGGCCGCGCCCTCTCCGCGATCGGCTGTCGCTTCTCAGCAATCGGCTGCCGGCTCTCAGCGATCGGCTCTCAGCTCTCAGCAACCAGCGGCCAGCTCTCAGCAATCGGCGCGCGGCAGGCGCGACTGGCGTGACGCAAGAGACGCCCGGCCGCAGAACCCGAGAGCTGAAAGCCGGGAGCCGAAAGCCGAGAGCCGACCGCAAAAAGCCGGAGGCCAGCAGCGTTCGCAAACCTCCGACCCTTCGACAGGCTCAGGGTCGCAGGCGCAGCGGCCTGACGGCAACCGATCACGGCCGCAAGGAGACCGTCAGCGCGATCCGCGCCGCGGCCGCCCGCAGCGCCGCGGCCGCAGGCCCGGCGGCGGCAACGGAGGCGGCGCGAGCTAGGCCGCAGATGACGCAGATGGCGCAGACACAGGCATGACTGTCGCGATTCATCAAGTGCTCGCGACCCTGGGCTACGGCGACGCCATCGGTCACGAAGTGCTGGGCATCCAGCGCGTGCTGCGCAATGCCGGATACGAGTCGGAGATCTTCGTCCAGACCGCGGATCCCCGGCTCGAACACCTGACCTCGGACTATCGCGACCTGGCAGACGCCAGCCATCCCGACAACATCCTGGTTCACCATTTTTCGATCGGATCGCGCGCGTCGCGAATGGCTTACGCCCTGCCCGATCGGATGGTGCTCGTCTATCACAACATCACGCCGCCGGAGTATTTCGTCGACATCAACAAGGAGCTGGTACGCCTCTGCTTCAGGGGCCGGCGCGAGCTCGCGCTCTATCGGACGCGCTGTGACCTCGCGCTGGGCGATTCGGAATACAACCGCCAGGAGCTCGAAGCGCTCGGCTTCTCGCCCACCGGCGTCCTCGACGTCGTGCCCGGTTTCGATCATCTGCGCGGCCCGGGCGATTTCACCTTCGCCGGCAGCTACGACGATGACTGGGTCAACCTGCTGTTCGTCGGCCGCGTGATCCCGAACAAGCGGCTGGAGGACGTGATCCGCTTCTTCCACGCCTACAAGACGTACTTCAACCCGCGGTCCAGGCTGCTGCTCGTCGGCGCACATTCGGGATTCGAGCGCTACCTGTCGCTACTCCACAACTTCATCGCGACGATCGGCGCCAGGGACGTGCATCTCGTCGGCCATGTCTCGAACGAGGAGCTGGTCGCGTACTACGAGCTGGCCGACGTGTTCGTGTGCGCGAGCGAGCACGAGGGTTTCTGCGTGCCACTGGTCGAATCGTTTCACATGGGCGTGCCGGTAATCGCTTACGCGGCCACCGCGGTGCCGTCGACTATGGATGGAGCGGGGATCCTGTATACGGACAAGGATCCCCTGCACGTCGCGGGCCTCATCAACACCGTCGTTGACGACGCTGCGCTCGCGGATCAGATCGTCGAGGGACAGGATGTCGCGCTCGATCGGCTCAGGGCCAAGGATTTTGCGGGCACGCTGCTCGGTCATGTCGATGGCGTCCTCGCATCTTTGCGGCGCGAGCATCCGCCCATCGCGTTCGACTTCTGGGACCAGGTCGACCGCACTGAGGAATACGACGAAATCAAACAGCGTCGGCCGGCGGCGTTCCACGCATTGCCGCCAGAACCCCTCGACTCCGCTCGCGAAAACGCGAGCGTCGCTCAGGGCAAGCCGCCGAGATGATCGTCAATCAGTGGGTCCCGGCGGCGCATAAGGGTGACGCGATTGGCGATTCGGCCAGGCGCGTGCGCGGGCTGCTGCGCGAGATGGGACACCAGTCGGACCTCTATGCGATGACGATCGACGACGACCTGCGCGGCGACGTGATCCCGTGGACGGATCCCGGAGCGACAGGTGGCGACCTGACGATCTTCCATTTCGCGCTGGTCTCGCCGATGACCCCGGCGTTCGCCAGGCTCCAGTCCGGCCGCGTGCTGCAGTACCACAACGTCACGCCGGCGCACTTCTTCGCAGGTTACGACCCGGAGGTCTATCGGCTGGCGATGCTCGGGCGCGAAGATCTGAAGAGCCTCGTCGGACACACCGACGTCGCGCTCGGCGATTCCGAATTCAACCGGCAGGAGCTCGAATCGCTCGGCTTCACCAACACCGGCGTGTTTCCGATTGCGATTGATACCGGGCGCATCACGGACGCGCCGCCGCGTCCCGCCCTCGAAGAGGTGTTGAGCGAAGAGGGCTGGCTCAACTTCCTGTTCGTCGGCCGCATCGTCCCGAACAAGAAGATCGAAGATCACATCAAGCTCGCCGAGCAGTACAAGCGTTACGTCGACGAGCAGTACCGATTCGTGTTCGTCGGCAAGACGGACGCGACGCCGCGCTATTACTCGGCCATCCGCGCGCTGCTCGAGCGGTATCGCATGCCCCAGGGACGGTTCATCTTCACCGGCGCCGTGCCGGACGAGGACCTGGCGACGTATTACCGCACGGCCAGCGTCTACATCTCGCTCTCGGAACACGAAGGGTTTTGCGTGCCCCTGCTGGAAGCCATGGCCGCCGACGTGCCCGTCCTCGCCTACGCATCGACGGCGGTACCCGACACGCTGGGCGGAGCCGGCGTGCAGTTCGCGCCGAAAGATCTCGAATACGCGGCCGAGCTCCTCGGGGAGCTCGCCTACAACAACGTCTTGCGGAAGCAGGTCATTGCCGGCCAGCGCGCCAGGCTCGCCGACTTTGGCGATGATCGCATTCGCAGAGAGCTTGAAAGGCTGACATCGTGAAGATTGCCTTCATCGTTCAACGCTACGGCGCCGAGATCCTCGGCGGGTCCGAGTATCACTGCCGGCTGATCGCCGAGCGTCTCGCCGCCAAGCACGACGTCGAGGTGCTGACAACGTGCGCGCGCGACTACATCACGTGGGAGAACGAATACCCCGAGGGGAACGACCGCATCCGCGGCGTCACGGTGCGGCGGTTCAAGAACGCGCGCACCCGCGACATCGCGTCGTTCAATCAGTATTCGGACTGGATCTTCCACAATCCGCACACGCGCGAAGACGAAATGTCCTGGCTCGAGCAGCAGGGCCCGTGGTGCCCGCCGCTGATTGAATACCTCAATCGCAATCACCGGCACTACGACGCGCTGATCTTCTTCACCTACCTCTATGCGCCGACGGTGCTCGGGCTGGACATCGACCCGTCGCGCAGCATCCTGGTGCCGACGGCGCACAACGAGCCGGCGATTCATCTCTCGATCTACAAGGAGATGTTCCAGAAGGCCGCCGCGGTGGCCTTCAACACCGAGGTCGAGAAAAATTTCCTGAAGACGACATTCGAGTTCCGCAGCGTCGCCGAGGAGACCGTCGGCTGCGGTGTCGACCTGATGCAGGATCAGTCGCAGCCTGACGATCCGGATCCGGAAGACGACGACGAGATTCACAAGCGCCTGGCGCCGCACCTGCGCGCTCGCGGCGTGCAGTTCCGGCGGCGACATCGCCTGCAGGGCCAGTTCCTGCTTTACGGAGGCCGCATCGATGCCGGCAAGGGCTGTGAGGAGTTGATCGAGTACTTCACCAGCTACAAGGAGCAGGGCGGAGACGCGCAGCTGGCGTTGATGGGCGTGAAGCTGATGCAACTGCCCGAAGTTCCCTGGGTCCGCTTCGCGGGATTGCTCTCGGAGCGCGAGCGGCTGCAGGCGCTCGAAGCGGCGACGATCGTCGTCGTGCCCTCACCGTTCGAGAGCCTGTCGCTGCTGGCGCTCGAGGCGATGGCGGTCGGCACCCCGGTGCTCTGCAACGCGCGCGCGGAAGTGCTGGTCGAGCACTGCACGAACAGCAACGCGGGCTTGTTCTACCAGGACCGTGATGAATTCGTGGAGTGCGCGAAGCTGCTGCTCGCCGACGATCGCCTGCGCGATCGCATGGGGCGGAACGGCAAGGAGTACGTGAAGAAGCACTATCGCTGGGACGTGATCATGCAGAAGTACGACAAGCTGATTGGCTCCTTGCGCAGGTAGTTGGCAGTTGGCAGTTCACCAGTTGGCAGTTGAGTCATGAAGTTGCTAGTTGCTGCGCTCCTGTTCGTGCAATTGGGGCCGCGGCCTGTCCTGAGCGAGCCGGGTATTGCGCAACGCGATGCCCGGCGAGTCGAAGGGCCGCCGTTGACGCCGGCCGAGACGCTGCTCGCACCGGAGATCTTGAAGGTCATTAGCGGAACGGCGCCCGACCCGCAAGCATCTGCGACAACGGTCGGGAGTGATGCCGCTGCCGACATCCTTTTGACGTGCCGCGAAGGACAATGCAGCACGGCGGCTCGGGCGGGGAGGAAGCTGAGCTCGCTCGTGGCATCAAAGATCCTCCCCCAGCCCGCGCGATCGATCCGGGTGGTGTCGGCGGTGCATCCCGAAACCGCCGGTCGCGCCCTGGCGGCCATTCACGTGTCCGAGGCCGGCGATCGGCCCTTCCAGGTTGTGCGAAGCCTGTGGTCTCACGCCGGGATCGGCGACGAAGTGGTCGAGATCCTCGCCCGGCAGACCGGCGCTGTCGTTGACGTGGACCGTTCGAGGACGTCGGCCAGCTCCAACTCGATCCGTTTGGCATTCCGACCACGACACTCGTCACGAGCCCGTCGGTGTCGAGCGACACCGCGGCAGGGGTGGCGGCGGCCGCGGCCTACTTCCTGGCCACCCTTCCCAACGCAGGCGCTGAAGCGCTGCTGTCGCACCTGACCGTCGGCGCGCATGCCCGGCTGGCGGAGGATGGCCGCAAGGCAGTCGCGCACATGGGCAATCAGCAGCGAGCAAGCGCGGATGTGCTGATCATGTTCGGCCAGGCGATCGAACGCGAACAGCGGCGGATGCGATCGTTCGAGCGTTACATGCCGGCGCCAGTCGATCCGATGCTGCGCAACCGCATCGCCGACATGGAGAAAGGCATCACCAGCGTCTGGACGAGCATCGGCATCACGAGCTCGCCCTTCGTGCCCGCCGCCGAGAGGATCCGCGGCCGAGGCGGTGAGGATCGCCGCGTCGTGTCGAAGGGCAGGCTCGGTCCGCTGCCAACGCCGGACCCGCCGACGGCGCTGTTGAAGTTCCCGAATGTCGAGGTCGTGATCTACGAGCTCGGCAACTTCATCGACGGCACGCGATCGATCAGCGATATTCGCGACGCGGTGTCGGCGGAATTCGCGCCAATCGCTCTGCCCGTGGTGGTCGATTACTTTGAACGACTCGCGAAACAGGGCGCAATCACAATCAAGTGAACGACAGTCTGGAGCAGAACGCATGGACGGACAGCTGAACCCCGAAAGAATCCTGCAGACCGGCCTCGCGTTCTGGCCGTCGAAGACGCTCTTGAGCGCCATTGAGCTGGGCCTATTCAGCGAGCTCGCGCGCGGTGCGCAGCCGCTCGACTCGCTCGTCCAGCGGCTCGGCCTGCACGGCCGCTCGGCGCGGGATTTTTTCGACACGCTCGTCGCGCTCGGCTTTCTCGCGCGCAGCGACGATCGTTACTCGAACACGCCTGAGACGGATCTGTTCCTGGACAAGGCCAAGCCATCGTATGTCGGCGGCATCCTTGAAATGGCCAACCGTCGTTTGTACCCGTTCTGGGGCAGCCTGACCGAAGCATTGCGAACGGGAGAACCGCAAAACGAAGTCAAGGGCGGCGGGCCCGGGCTATTCGAGACGTTGTACGCCGATCCGGGGAGGCTGAAGGACTTCCTCGCGGCGATGACCGGCATCAGTCACGGGGCGAACATGTCGATCGCCCGCAAGTTTCCGTGGGCCGGCTACGAGACCTTTGTGGACGTCGGCACGGCGCAGGGCGACCTCGGCGCGCAGATCGCGCTCGCCAATCCCCACCTGGCCGGGACAGGTTTCGATCTGCCGATGGTCCAGCCGATTTGCGAAGAGTACCTCGCCAGCGTCGGCGTCAAGGATCGCGTGAAGTTCGTGGCCGGAGACTTCTTCAAGGAACCGCTGCCAAAGGCCGATGTGGTCCTGATGGGCCACATCCTCCACGACTGGGATCTGCCGACGAAGAAGATGCTGATCAAGAAGGCCTTCGACGCCGTGCCTTCTGGCGGCGCGCTGATCGTCTACGAGGCAATCATCGACGACGACCGATCGAAGAATGCGTTCGGATTGATGATGAGCCTGAACATGCTGATCGAAACTCCCGGCGGATTCGACTACACCGGCACCGATTGTTCGGCATGGATGAAGGAAGCCGGCTTCGCGACCACGCGGGTCGAACCCCTCGTCGGGCCGGACTCGATGGTGATTGCAATCAAGTGAGGACACACGCGATGAACCGTCTGCTTAGCCTGGTCCTGCTGGCGCTCGCTCTCGGTCTTGCGGCGCCGGCGGCGCTGGCCCAACCGGCGCAACCGATCGTCTACGTGCTGTCGACCGGCGGCACGATCGCCGGCTCGGGATCGTCGTCGACGGACCTCTCGAACTACAAGCCCGGCGCAATCCTCGGCGAGCAGTTGGTGAAGGCCGTTCCGCAGATCAGCCAGATCGCGGACGTGCGCGTCGAGCAGATCGTGAACGTCCGCAGCTCGGACATCACGATCGAAAACTGGCTGACGCTCGCCAGGCGCATTGACGCGATCCTGAAGGAGACGCCGTCGGTTGCCGGATTCGTGATCACCTCGGGTACGAACACGCTCGAGGAAACCGCGTACTTCATGAACCTGACCGTACGCTCGGACAAGCCGGTCGTGCTGGTGGGTGCGATGCGGCCGGCGACCGCGATTTCCGCGGACGGTCCACTCAACCTTCTGAACGCGGTGAAGACCGCGATCGCGCCTGAGTCCCGCGGCAAAGGCACGCTGATCGTCATGAACGATGAGATCAACTCGGCTCGCGACACGATGAAGACCAACACGCTAAGAGTCGAGACGTTCAAGGCGCCCGAGCTCGGTCTGCTTGGCTACGTCGACGAAGACAGGGTCAGCTACTACCGCGCGACGACCAGGCGGCACACCGCAAATTCCGAGTTCGACATCACCAACCTGACGACGCTGCCAAAGGTGACGATCCTCTATTCCTACATTGAGCCGGATGCGTCGCTGATCCACGCCGCCATCAAGAGCGGCGCGAAAGGCATCGTGTTCGCGGGCACCGGCAACGGCACGCTGTCGGTGTTCGAGAACACGGTGGTCAAGGAAGTGGGAGCGATGCCGGCAAGCACGCGACCGGTGCTGGTGCGATCAAGCCGCGCCGGCAACGGCCGCGTCACACCCACGGCGGAGTACGACGGGCTGGGAGTGATTCCGTCCGACACCCTGACACCGCAGAAGGCGCGCATCCTGCTGATGCTGGCGTTGACGAAGACGGGCGATCCGAAGGAACTTCGTAGAATCTTCTCGGAGTATTGAGGTCATGAAGCACATAGTCGCCACGCTCATCGCGGCTTCGCTCGTCGTCACGACCGTCGCGCAAACCGCCGAAGTCCGCGTGATGTCCGCTGGCGCAACGGCGCCGGCTTACCTCCAGCTCGTTCCACAATTTGAATCGAAAACGCGGCTGAAGGCCGTCACGCTGGCGACGTCGACCGGGTTGGGCGCGGACGCCATCGTGGCACGCGTCCGCGGCGGTGAACCGGTGGACGTGATCTTTCTGGCCGCGAATGTGTTGGACGATCTCGTGAAGGAAGGGCTGGTGACGGCGTCGAGCCGGATTGATATCGCCCGTTCGTCGATCGGCGTGGCGGTCAGGGCCGGCGCGCCGAAGCCCGACGTCGGATCGATCGACGCCCTGAAAGCTACCCTGCTGCAAGCCCGATCGATCGCAATCTCCGCACAAATCAGCGGTGTCTATCTGACCAACGAGCTGCTGCCGCGTCTTGGCATCGAGGCACAGGTGCTGCCAAAGATTCGGCGGGCCGAGAAAGAGCCCGCCGGTAATCTCGTGGCCCGCGGTGAAGCCGAGATCGGAATCCAGCAGATCAGCGAGTTGCGAGCGGTTCGCGGCGTGGATTACGTGGGTCCCTTACCAGACGAGGTGCAGCGTGTGTCGACTTTCGCTGTGGGAATCACCACGAAAGCGGTGAATCCTGCGGGTGCCAGAGCGTTGATCGATCTCGTAACATCGCCCGAGGGATCGGCCGTGCTGCGACAGAGCGGCCTCGACCCCATCATTCGCGGCCGATAGCCGCGCGATGCTCACGCCTTGCGTGGTTGGGTCGGCTTTACCGACCTGTGGTTCCCTCGAGATCGCCCTCGCCAAAAGCACTTGATGTGGTGGTCCAGGACGTCGCTGGTCGAAGCCATGTCTCAGGATATTCTACGACCGCCTTGGTGAATATCGCGGCCGGTACCATGCTCGGCCCGTATGAAATCATCTGCCTGCTCGGTACAGGCGGCATGGGCGAAGTCTGGAAGGCGCGCGACACGCGGCTCGGACGCCTGGTCGCGATCAAGCGGCTCACCAGTGCGCACAGCAGCCGCTTCGAGCAGGAAGCGCGTGCCATCGCCGCGCTGAACCACCCGCACATCTGCCAGATACACGACATCGGGCCCGACTACCTGGTGCTGGAGTACATCGACGGTCAGCCGCTGCGCGGTCCGGTGCCGCCCGCGGAGGCAATCCGCCTGGCGTTGCAGATCGCCAGTGCGCTGGAAGAGGCGCACCGGCAGGGCATTCTGCATCGCGATCTGAAACCCGCAAACATCATGGTGACCGGTCGAGCCGGGACTTCGGACGCGTCGTCATTCAGGATCGCCAAGCTCCTGGATTTCGGCCTGGCGAAGCTGGTCAGCGCAGACAGTGAAGCCACGCGGACCACGGAGGGCGTTGTGAGTGGGACGGCGGCCTACATGTCGCCGGAGCAAGCCGAGGGCAAGCCCCTGGACACACGGTCAGACATCTTCAGTTTTGGCGCCGTGCTCTATGAGCTGCTTTCCGGACAGCGGGCCTTCGGCGGGACGTCCACGGTCGCCGTGCTGAGCGCGGTACTGCGCGACGACCCGCAGCCGATCCACGCGCCGCCGGCGCTCGAGCGCATCGTCCGACGATGCCTGCAGAAGCCGCGGACGCAGCGGTTTCAGTCGGCCGGCGAACTGCGCGCAGCGATTGAAGAAGCGGCCACGACGGAACCGGTCTCCACCGAAATCCAGCCGTCAATTGCGGTGCTGCCCTTCGACAACATGAGCGCGGACAAGGAAAGCGAGTATTTCAGCGACGGCCTCGCCGAAGAGATTATCCACGCACTGGCGCAAGTGCCTGGGTTGAAGGTCGCCGGTCGCACCTCATCGTTTTTTTTCAGGGCCAAGGACGTCGAATTCGGAGAGATCGGCAGGAGGCTCAACGTCGATCACATCCTGGAGGGCAGTGTTCGGCAGGCGGGCAAGCGCGTCCGGGTCACAGCCCAGCTGATCAAAGTCGCCGACGGTTTTCATCTCTGGTCAGAACGCTACGACCGCGAGATGACGGATATCTTTGCGATCCAGGATGAGATCACGCACGCCATCTCGACGGCGCTGCGGACGAAGCTTTCTCGGACGCCGGCGGCCTCCCGGACCTACACACCCAACCTTCGCGCCTACGAGGCGTACCTCAAGTCGCGCGATTACTGGTTCAAGCCGACGCAGGAATCGCTGACCCGGGTCAAGGAATCCGTTGAACACGCCATAGAGCTCGATCCGAAGTTCGCGCTGGCGTACAGCATGTTGGGGGTCTACTACACGATGCTCGCCAACCTTGGCGTTCGCCCGTCACGCGAGGCCATACCGTTGGCACGTGCCGCGGAGTTGGAAGCGTTGCGCGTCGACCCCTCGCTGCCGGAAGCCCATGCCCTGTTGGGAGTGTGTGACGGCATCGAATACGACTGGAGCGCGGCGGAATCGCGGTGGCGTTTGGCGATGGCGCGCGAACCCGTTTCACGCGACGTCCGCTTTTGGTACGGCAATCATTACCTGTTGCCGACTGGCCGCATCGTGGAAGCCGTGGAAGCGATGACGTGGGGCCTCGAGTTGGATCCGCTGAATCTCCTGTACCGCCACCACCTGGCAGTCGGCCTTCGACACGCCGGCAGGCCGGAGGACGCTGAAGCCGAGTTGCGAAAGGTCCTGGAGGTCGACGCGAACTTCCCGCTGGCCCTCGAAACGGTCGGCGCGATTTGCGCGCAGCAAGGGCGATTCGAGGAAGCGCTCTCGTTGACCGAACGCGCGTACGGACTGTCGCCGTGGGCAAGTCCGACCGTCGGACAGCTGGCGGCGCTGCTGATTCGCTCTGGCGCCACGAGCCGGGCCGACGCGTTGATCGAAAAGCTCCAAAATGGCGACGTGTGCGGAGGCCCCGCCGGGCTCGCCGTGTTTCACGCCATGCTTGGGGAATTCGATCGCGCCGTGGAATGGGCCGAGCGCGCGATCGACGAGCGGCATCCGCTCCTGGTCAGGACCTTGCGGCCGCTCCTCGCCGCCTCGAGGTGGTCGGGCCTGGCGAGAAAGATGAATCTGTCGTGAAGTGCGGAGTTTACGAATCCATTTCACGCAGGATTGCGGCAAATCGCGGATCCGAGTGCAGGGTACGGTAGGGCGGAAAATGTCGCGCCCACAGGATGAACGACGGCTCGCGTTCATCCCATGCCCGCCGCACGAACGCCATGGCCTCTTCGCGTTGTCCAGCAGCGTCGGCCGTGAGGGCAAGGTGAGTCGGCGACACGTAGGCTACCGGGGCACGGTCCATCAGCTCGCAATGAATGGCGAGTGCCTTCGCGGGGACACCAGCCTGCCCGAAGACCCACGCTAGACCCGTCAGAGCGAGCGGGTGGCGCCTCGACATCCTGGCGGCGGCTTCGAGCGTCGACACCGCCTCTTCGAATCGTCCGTTCAGTGCAAGCGCAAGACCCAGCGCCCAGTTCGATACAAACGAGTCCGGGTCCAGCTGGGTGGCCCTCCGGCACGTCTCGATCGCTTCAAGTAGCCGGCCGGCGGTATACAGGCAGACCCCGAGATTCATCGTGACATACGCCGACAGCGGATCGCTGTCGAGGGCACGGCGGGCTTCCACGATGGCACGCTCGTACTCGCCGCAGGCCCAATTGAGATAGAAATTCGCATACCAACACCGGCCCATCCCGTAACTCGGGCTGAGATCCAAAGCTCGCGCGAACTCCAGCTTCGCCATCGCGCGGTTGTTCTCGAACAGTAACGTCGCGCACGCCAATGCTGTGTGGCCCGCCGCGGATGAGGGATCGAGTTCGATCGACCGCTTCGCCGCAGCCATCGCCTGTGATTTCGACTCAGAGCCACGGGCAGCACCGGAGTACGCCATCACGGTCAACGCGTCTGCGATGCCGGCCCAGACCAGTGAAGAGCCAGCGTCGAGCTCGGCTGCGATTCGGAGCAGCTCGAGCCCGGCCGGGACGCTCGCTCCCCGCCGATCGACCAGCGCGCGGCCCCTCAAGTAGAGCTGATAGGCCTCGACATTTGTCGTCGCCGGCGCAACCAGCCGATCGCCTTTGCCACCTGCGAGGGTGACCCGCAGTCGTTCGGCGATCGCCTTCGCAATCTCATCCTGCACGTCGAAGATGTCTTTCAGCTCGCGGTCGTAGCGCTGTGACCACAGTTGAAACCCATTGGTTACATCGCTCAGCTGCGCGGTGATGCGCACGCGATCCCCCGCTCGCCGCACGCTGCCTTCAAGCACCGTCGTCACGTTCAGCTTCTCGCCGATGGTCCGAAGGTCGACGCCCTTGCCTTTAAAGGAGAACGCCGACGTGCGCGCAGCCACGCGCAGGCCCTCGAGCGACGTCAGCGCGTTGAGAATTTCTTCGGCGATGCCGTCACAGAACCAGTCCTGATCCTTCGACGCGCTCATGTCGGTAAAGGCCAACACAGCGATCGAGACCGCGCGCTCAACCGGTCGCAGGATAGTATCGGCCCCCGCTGGCTTGGCTGACCGGGCGGCTCCCGACTCCCATGCTCGTCGAGATGCCTGCAACGCGGCATGGATCTCGGCGGCTGTCTGAATGCGTTCGCGACGCTCTTTCTCGAGGCATCCATCGATGACACGCCCGACGCCTTCAGGAAGATCGGTGCGCCGTTCCGCAATCGGCTTGATGCGATCTCTCAAAATGGATGACATGAGCGCCGCGGGTGAATTACCGCGGAACGGCCGTGCGCCCGTCAGCAACTCGTACAGCATGACGCCGAGCGAGAAGACGTCGGTGCGATGATCGAGGGGCCCGGCTTCGATCTGTTCGGGCGACATGTACGGCATCGTGCCGACGATGGTTCCGACCCCGGTCCCGAGGTGAGTGACGTCTTCGCGAAGACCGATTGCGTCCGCGTCAACCGCGCGCGCCAGTCCGAAATCGAGAACTTTCACCCGGCCTTCGTCAGTCACCATGACGTTCGTGGGTTTCAGATCGCGGTGGATGATGTGTTTCCGATGGGCCGCAGAAAGCGCGTCGGCCAGTGCGATCGCGATATCGAAGAACCGCGCGAGAGCAAGTCCACCGTCAGGAATCACTTTGTCGAGCGTCGACCCCTCGATGAGCTCCATCGTCATGAATGGCATGTCATCATGCTCCTCGATCGAGAAGATGGTGACGATGTGCGGGTGGTTGAGCGCCGCGAGGGTGTGAGCCTCGCGCTGAAACCGCGCGACGCGATCTGCATCGGCCGCAAACGCCGCAGGCAGGACCTTCAGCGCGACGTCACGCCCGAGTGTCGTATCGCGCGCGCGATAGACCTCGCCCATCCCGCCGGCACCCAGAGCCGCGACGATTTCGTACGGGCCGAGGCGCGTTCCGGTGGTTAGGGACACGGTCTTCGTCGTGCGCTTGGTGGCCTAGTCCTCTTGTTGCACCGTGGTCGTTGACGTCGGTGCGGCCGGCGGCCCGTTCAACAGCGCGTTGAACACCATCTTGAACGTGCCGTGCGTCTGGTCACGATGCTGCGGGCGGTAACCGATCATCACCACCTTGCCGGCGCCGTGCTTCACTGAAACGGCCGCCGCTTTCCTGGCAATCACCTGCTCGCCGAGCAACCAGCCGCTCTGCAGGATGTCGCGCTCCGCATACGTCGTCAGGATCTCGACGTCCTGACTGCGTTCCTGGCCGACGATTTCATAGACTTGTCCGCCGGCCATGAACAGGGCGAGGCCCTCGTTCGGCATGCCGTAGGCAAGCGGATTGCTGTTGTTGAAGGTGACGCGCAGCGTTGACCCGGGCGACCAGAACGTCTTCGACGGCAACCCGTTGACGACGTTGCGGACCGGCAGGCCGAAGCGTTGAATCGGCAGATCGCCGGCACTGGCAAAGGTCAGCAGCGTGCCGCCCTTCTGCACAAACGCCTGCAACGCCTTGACGCCCTCGGCGCCAAATCCGCTGCGGAACTCTGCCGGCGTGTTGTCGGGGCCGCCGCCGAAGCCACCGCCGCCGCCACCGCCGCCAGCGCCTTGTCCCTGCGGCGGACGCTCGCCGGTCATGGCGGCAATTGAATCCGCTGGAAGGACGATGGTGTCGTACTTCGATTCGAGGCCGCCGGCCTTGATCTCGGCGTCCAGGATCGGCTTCGACGTGACGTTGAACTGCTCGAACATCAGGCGCGTCCAGCCCTCGTCCATGTTGCCGCCGCCGTAACGCTGCAGCATCGCGATGCGAGGCTTGCGAAGCGGATAGGCTCCCGTCGAGAGCGGCGACTTGAGCGCGACGAAGTCCACGCCGGTCTGCTGCGCAATCGCGGCGACGTCGCCGATCGCGACGAGGAAGTCGCCGGTCCTGACACTGCCGTCCGATGACGGCTGGCTGGCGCGGCGCACAGCGATGCCCTTGTCGAGCAGGAGGAACGCGGCGCGGAAGCTGTCGTTCAGGCGGCCGTCGAGCACGTAACCGTTCGGCGCGCTGGCGGCGACCGTGCCGGTCATCGGCACTCTTGCGGTCAGCTTGATCAGATCGCCCGCGATCTTCTCGCCGATCGGATCGCTGCGCACGCCCATGAACTCGCCAAAGGTGTCAGTGGACATGTCGTACGGCCGGATCGGATTGCCCTCGAGGTCGCGCGTGTAAGTGTTGTCGGGATAGAAAGTCCGGCCCAGCATCCAGCGCACGAGTCCCTGTTTCGGCTGCGCCATCGAGACGATGAACGAGCCCGGGCCGTAGACGCGGCCTTCGACGATCAACTGACCCTTGGTCTGATGCACCTCGACGCCGGAGTCCATCAGCATGTTGGCCAGCTTCTTCACGGTCTGCCGGTCGTGTTGATCGGCGGCGATCGCGTACGCCTTCACCGGCTGCGTCAGGCCTCGCTCGCTTTGCCGGGACGTCTTCAGGTACATGTTCGACAGCAGGGTCTCGCGATTCCGCGCCGCCAGATCGACGATCGACCACGCCACGATCTTCTGGTTCTCGACGATGTCGCGCACGCGCCACCAGCCGCCGGGCCACAGGCTCGGCATCGTCGTCTGCGAGGCATATTCGGGCAGCCCGCGCGTCCCGCCGCGAAGTTGATCGGGATGCTGGAACAGCGGCGTCGCGAGCCGCGCGCTCGCCGACTCGTTCAGCATTCCGGCGATGTTGTGGAACGGGGTGATCCAGTGGAAGCCCATGTGGCCCCAGCCCGAGTAGATTGCAGCGCCGATGACGCCGGTCTTCCCCGCTGCCTCGAGTTTAGTACCCATGTGGCCGCCGAACCAGGTGATCTCGCGCCACACCAGCGGGTCGCCATCAGGACGAATCGGTTCGGCGTACGGCGGGATGAAGAGCCGCGCATTGCCGCTGCCCATCTGGTGGTGATCCATATAGGCCTGCGGCAGCCAATCGCGATACATCAGCTTGCCGATGTGCTGTGACTCCGGCAGGTTGAGCGCAAAGCCGTCGCGGTTGTTGTCATGACCCGAATACTTCTGGTACAGCCATGGCAGGCTGGACGCCTCATGGTCGGTACCGACGTACTTCATGTACCAGTCGGCGATCATCTGGGTGCCGTCCGGATTGATCGACGGCAGCACGATGCTCACCACCTGGTCGAGATTGCGCATCGCTTCTTCGTCGGTGCGGCGTCAGGCTGTCGTAGACGAACTCGGCGGCCGTCTGCGAGGCGGCGACCTCACTGGAATGCAGCGCGAAGCTCTGGATCGTGACGGCCTTGCCGTCGGCGACAAGCTTTTTCACCTCGGCCTCGGGAATGCCGCGCGGATCCGCAAGCTTCGCGTTAATCTGGCGCAGTTGCTCGAGCCGTGCGAGGTTGGCGGGCGACGAGATGAAGAGAGCGATAAACGGCCGGCCCTCGCTCGACTTGCCAAGCTCCACCAGCTTGACGCGATCGGACCCCTTCGCCAGCAGCTGGTAGTACTCGTGCAGCTTGTCCCAGTTGGCAAGCTTGCGATCGGCTCCCATCTGGAAGCCGAAGAATTTCTCAGGGGTTGGAAGCGCGGCAGGCGTCTGTGAATGAACCGCGCTGGAGGCGACGGACACGAGCAGCGCTAGTAGCACGGCAAGAACACGAATTGAGCGAGTGCTGGCTTTCATGGCCAGCATTCTATCCTCGCCGTGCTAGGCTGCCTCCAGTCAACTCGACGGGAGGCAGGGCGGATGGCATTACCCGGAAGCACGGTGGCGGATGCGCGTGGGTTGCTTCGGGACCAGATCATCTCTGCCCAGCGGCAAGGCCACCGGTTCTACGTCGGCCTCGCGCTGTTCCTCATCGCAACCGTCGTCATCGGCTTCTGGCCAAGCTACTTCGGAACGTTCCTGAGCGGCGGCGTCGCCAGGCCGCTTGTGATGCACGTCCATGGCGCGATCTTCACGGGGTGGATGCTCCTGCTGTTCCTGCAAGTCGGCCTCGCCTCGAGCGGACGGGTGCGTGCGCACCGCCGCGTCGGCACGTTCGGCATCTGGTACGGCGCGCTGGTCTGGGTGATGGGCGTGATCGCGACGTTCGCAGCGCCAATCATCCACGTGCGTGCCGGCGAGTGGACCGTCGATCAGGCCGGCGGGTTCCTGATTTTCCCGATCGGCGACATGATCCTGTTCGGTGGATTCTTCGGTGCCGCAGTCAAGTTCCGCAACAAGCCGGAGCTTCACAAGCGGCTGATCGTCGCTGCAACCGTGGCGCTGGCGTTCGCCGCGGTGGCGCGGATGAACCTTTCACTGCCGATGGTCTTCGTGATCTGGATGGCGCCGATGACCGCGCTCGCGGCGTTCGATTTCCGATCGCACGGACGCATTCACCGGGTCACGACGATCTGTATCGCGGCGATGGTGATCGCGTTTCCGCGCGTTCTGCTGGAAAAGAACGAGGCGTGGGTCGCCGTCGGCCGGGCTCTGCTGCAGCCATTCCTCTAGACGCGCCTACGTTCCGCCCTGCCTATTCGATTTCGACCGGCTCCAACTCGTCGCCGTTCTCAGTGCCGCTTTCGGGCTCCTGAACGCCGGACGATGCCTTCTTGCGGCGCGGGCGAATGTCGTAACGCTTGATCATCTCGTTGAGCGTCGTCGGCTTGATGCGCAGCAGTTCTGCCGCGCGTTTCTGAACGCCGCCGGCGGCTTCCAGCGCGGATTCGATCCACTGCCGCTCGTAAGCGACGGTCACGTCCTTTAGCGAGATGCCGTCGGCCGGCATCACGACGTGCGGGATCTGGAACGCCGGGTTCTTCCTGACGTGCTCGGGAATCAGCTCGGGGCCGATGCGGGTGCCGGTGCAGAGCACGACGGCGCGCTCGATCACGTTCTCGAGCTCGCGCACGTTGCCCGGCCAGTCATATTCCATCAGCAGGTCGAGCGCTTCGGGCGCCACCTCGATGCCCTTGCGGCCGTTTTCCTCGCCGTACTTCTCGAGGAAGTGCTGCGCGAGCAATGGCACATCGTCACGCCGCTCGCGCAGCGCCGGGAGGTGAATGCTGATGACGTGCAGGCGATAGTAGAGGTCCTCGCGGAAGCGGCCGTCCTCCATCTCCTGCTTGAGGTCGACGTTGGTCGCGGCAATGATGCGGACGTCGACCTTGATCGTCTCCATGCCGCCGAGGCGCATGAACTCGCGCTCCTGCATGACGCGCAGCAGCTTGGCCTGCGTTTCAATCGGGACGTTGCCGATTTCGTCGAAGAAGATGCTGCCCTTGTCGGCGAGATCGAACATGCCTTTCTTCGGATAGACCGCGCCGGTGAACGCGCCCTTGACGTGACCGAAGAGGGTTGACTCCAGCAGGTCCGGCGGAAGGTTGCCCGAGTTGACCGCGACGAATGATTTCTCGCTTCGCGCCGAGTTGCTGTGAATCGCGCGTGCGATGAGCTCCTTGCCGGTGCCGCTCTCGCCGGTGATCAGGATCGTCGATCGGCTCGGCGCCGCCTGGATGATCAGGTCGAACACCTGCTTCATCCGGCTGCTCTTGCCGATGATGCCGGAGAACTTGTGATAGCGCGCCTGCAGGTTCTGGCGCAACGTCACGTTCTCGGCGACCAACTGGCGGCGTTCGATTGCGTTCTTCAGGACGACCAGCACCTCGTCGTTCTTGAACGGCTTGGTGATGTAGTCGAACGCGCCTTTCTTCATCGCGGTGATGGCGCTTTCCATCGACGCGTAGGCGGTGATCATCAGGACCGGCAATTCCTCGTCGTGCTTCTTCAGCTCGTCGAGGACCTGCAGCCCGTCGATGCCCGGCATCATGACGTCGACAATCACCGCATCGAACGGCAGTGACTTGGCGAGGTCGAGGCCTTCCTGGCCCGACGCGGCCAGGCGCACGCTGTAGCCTTCGCGCTCCAGCAGCGTGCCGAGAATGTCGCGCATCACTTCTTCGTCGTCGATGACGAGTACTGCAGCGTTTCGTCGCATTTCAGTAACCTGCTGGCTTCACTGGGCCCGCGACAACGGAGCGGTCCACGGGTTATCTCGTTGCGATGCCACTAGACACCTGCGCCCTGGCGCCGTGGGGAGGCGGCCGTCGAATCCGGCGCGGCAACGAAACGAAGCTCGAACCGCGTGCCCTTGCCGGGAGCGCTGTCACATTGAATCGTCGCGTCGTGCTCGCGAACGATTCCATACGTAATCGAGAGGCCCAGGCCGGTGCCCTGCCCCATCGGCTTGGTCGTGAAAAACGGATCGTAGATACGCGCGAGGTGCTCGGCCGGGATGCCGCCGCCGGTGTCGGCGACTTCGGCGACCGCTTCGCCACCTTCGAGCCGCGTTGAAATGGTCAACCAGCCGCCGCTCGTCATCGCATCGCGCGCGTTGAGGAACAGATTCAGGAAGACCTGCTGCAGCTTGAACTCGTAGCCGAGCACGGGCACCGGCGAGGCGTGCAGCTCGCGCCGGACCTTGACGCTGCCCTTTTCAAACTGATGTTCCAGCAACGAGAGCACGTCGGCAATCACTTCATTCACGTCGACGATGGTGCGCTCGGATTGGTCCGCGGCGTTGGGCCGCGACAGGTTGAGCAGCCCGTTGACGATGCGCGCGGCGCGGAAGGTCTGCTTCTCGATCTTCTCGAGCAGCGGCGTCCGCGGATCCGAGGGATCGGCGTTCTCGAGCAGCATCTGCGTGTAGCTCGAGATGCCGGTGAGCGGCGTGTTGACCTCGTGGGCCACGCCCGCGGCGAGCAGGCCCAGCGAGGCCATCTTCTCCGAGATGCGCAGCTGCTCTTCCATCTGCGTGCGCTCGGTGATGTCTTCGAGGATCACGATCGTGGCCGCAGAAGGCGCAGATGGCGCAGAGGCCATGGCCGCCATCGACTGGAGCGGCACGGTGGTCAGATTCACCAGCAGGTCCTGGCCGTCACGGCTGCCCCGGCCACGGATCGGCACACGGAAGGCCGTGTGACCGTCGGGATACTCCTTGCGAATCGAGCTCAGCAGCTCGAGGACGTGTGCGTCGAACAGGCGATCGATGGTCTTGCCGAGCACCGCCGTGCGCGCCATCCCGTAGAGCCGTTCGAGCGACGCGTTCCAGCGGATCACCTGGTCGCCCGGCCCGATCACCAGCAGCCCATCGTCGAGCGACTCGAGGATGTTCTCGTTGAACGCGTGGAGGCGATCCAGCTCCGACGCCTTGAGATGCAGCTGGCGATAGAGGCGGCCGTTTTCGATCGCCGTCGCGGCCTGCGCGGCGACGGCGGTGACGAGCGCGGTGTCTTCGGTGCTGAGCGGCTCGCCGCTGGCCCGCCGGCCGAGGGCCAGCACGGCAATCGCGGCGTCCTTTGCGACACAGGGCACGAAGTAATAAATGCCGTGGTCGCGCCAGAACTCGATCTCTTCCGCGGTGAACCGCGTCGCCGCCAGGGGATCGTCGAGACGGACGGTGTGCGCGCTGTGGAGACGCGAGCCGATGCCGGTCGCGCCCTGCAGCCTGGGCGGATCGCTGTCGAGGCCCTGATGGCTGATCGACTCGAAGTCGCCGGCATCATTGGCGACCAGGAACGCGAGGCGATCGAGCTCGATGGTCTCGCGCACGCGCGTTACCAGGCGGTCAGCGAGGCGATTGAGGTCGAGGTCGCTGTTCAGCTCGCGCGCAAAGCTGACGAGAGCCTGCCGATAGTCGTAGCGGTCGCGGTAAAACGCGCGATCGATCGCCTTCTGCAACCCGTCCTTCACCGGCTTGGCCAGCAGGATCACCACGACGGTTGCCAGGAACGCGATGATCCAGCGATGGTCGGTCTCGCCGCCCTCGACGCTCAGATATCCGCCCGACGCGCGGAGAATGAGGACGTAGATCGCGACGATGGCCGCGACCGCCGACGTGTAGATCAGCAGGCGCTTGAGGATGATCTCGACGTCCATCAGGCGATACCGGATGATCGCGGACGCAAAGGCGAGCGGGATGAACCCGAGAGGAATCGCCGAGAGGCCCATCGGCACCGACGGATCGACACCGAGGCCGAATGGAATCGCATAGCCGAGCGCAAAAGGCAGCGCGCCAAGCGCCGTGCCCCAGACGATCCATCGCAGCTGACGCCTGACCGTCACCGATCGGGCGCGCGAGAGCGCGCGCAGCAGCACGGCGAGACCGGCCGTGAAGAAGGCCGCGAGATAGACGTACTCGAGCCGATCGAGCAGCGCGATCACGCGAACGAAATATTCGGGGTCGATGCCGGAGCGCAGCACGGCGAGCGCGCGCGTCGATCCGAGCACGGCGCCCGGCAGGTAGATCGCGGGCAGCCAGCGCGCCAGCAGCGCCGAGTAACCGGGAATGTGCGGACGCTCCGGAAACACCAGCGCGAAGTGCAGGAAGAGCGGCGGCAGCACCATCACCGCAATCGCGTCGCCCCAGTAGAAGACCCAGTCGACACGATCGAGACGGCCGCTGAACGAGAACGTGAAGAGGCCGAAGAACGCGACCGAGAGCCAGAAGAAATGCAGCGTCGCCTGGTCGGTCGGGCGCCGCGCGCGGACCGCCGCGCCAATGAGCAGCGTGAAGATGCCGACGCCGGCAAGCACGTAATAGAACAGGCCGGCGCCGCTCGGCATCGGCGCGAGCGAGACGTTCGCCAACTCGCGGGAGCCAAGACGCAGCAGCGTGTACGTATGACGATCGCCGGCGCGCGATGCGTGCTGCATCGCGAGC
Organism: uncultured cyanobacterium; assembly: GCA_963833135.1. GTDB lineage: Bacteria > Acidobacteriota > Vicinamibacteria > Vicinamibacterales > UBA2999 > 12-FULL-67-14b. The sequence goes on from CAWHWW010000005.1 coordinate 86,762, forward strand.
ACATCGGCGCGACCCTCGATCGGCTGATTGTCGATGGCAATCAGCACATCGCCGGGATGCACGCCGGCGCGGCTCCCGGCCGACGGGGCGGCGACTTCAGCCGCGACGACACCGACGGCGCGCTCGACCCAGAGCACTCCATCCTCGACCTCAGCCGAGGTCGCGCGCGAAACGACGTTCACCAGGCCGAGCGCCAGAAGCCCGAGCGTCACCGCCACGGGCAGCGCTGTCTGCCGCCACTCTCGCCACCACGAATCCGGGTCGTACACGGGCATGGATGCTGGTTGTTCGAAATCGCCTACCAAGACAAATGGATCCGGGCCAAACAGAGCAAACGGTATACCGTCAGCCCCGCGAGAACGCCTGCCCTAAAGGACTTAAAATCAATTACTTACGGGATTGAGCCTAACCTGAATCAGCTGTCGATCCAAAAGGCGGACTAACTGATCCAAATTCCAGTATGACGCATTGCCGGCACGAACGGGCCACAGAGGCGCGGAGGCACGGAGACTTTCTTTTGGCGGACCAATATTGGGCTCCGTGGCTCCGAGCCTCCGTGGCGCGTACGTGATCAGAACTTAACGGTGAGGCCGCCGACGATGCGCTTCGGCGGACGGACGACGAGGAGCTCGTCGTAGGCGGACGTGTTCGCGAGCGACTCGTGGAAGAGGCTGCGAACGCCGACGAGCATCTCCCACTGCGAGGTGTGGAAGTTCATGAACGGCAGCGCCTGGTTGACCTGCAGGTCGAATCGCGCGCCGAATCCCGGCATCACGGCAGTGGGATCGGCCGCGGCAAAAGAGTTGTTCATCTTGTAGAGCGCGACAACGCGAGTGGCAGAGTACGGGATCTCGGTTTCGAGCGAGGTCGTGATGTCGTGAATGCGTTCGGTCGCCGGGCGGACCGCCGAAGGTACCCACCTGGTCAGCACCGCGTACTCTGCCGACGCCGGGCCATTGGTCCAGTTCGCCGTCGCCGTGGAGTAATCGACCGAGCCTCGAATGTTCTCGGCCAGCGCATGCGTGAAGGTCACCCCGAGGCCGCGGACGTCGGCGTTCCCGGCCGAACCGACATAGTAATGACCGAGCGACGCGGCGTCGCTTCGACGCAGGCCGAACACCGTCACGGTCTGATCATCGATGCGCTGGTCGAACGCGCGCACCGCGATCGTCGCGCCGTTGAGGACGCGCTCGACGGCAATTTCGTAGTTCAGCAACTCCTGCGAGCGCATGCCGTCCTTCGAGAGCGGCGAAAACGTGCGCTGGGGCGGAAGGTAGGCGGCCGAGGTCGGCGGAATGAATTCTTCCGCGCCAGGCGCGCTGACCTCGCGCGATGCCGAGGCGCGAAGACGCCACGCTGCCGTCGGGCTGAAAACGGCGCTGAAGTTCGGGCTCAGCATTGCCGGCCCCACCATGTAGTCATAGCGCGCGTAATGGGCGCCATAACTCACCGCGACATAGCGGTTGATTTGCCACTCGTCGTACGCAAATACCGACCCGACGTTGCGCGCCGTGTCGGCGAGGGCCCCGAGCGCGGCGGCATTGCCGCCTTCGTAACGCTGCAGGCTGTACGACATGCCGAGCTGATAGCGGTGCGGCACCTGGGCCTTGATCACGTAGCTGCCGGCGAGCATCCACGAGCTGAGATCGCTCTGGTTCATCGCCGCACGCACGTTCCAGTCGCCGTGGGATCCCACCGGCGCGCCTACCGAGAAGAACGCGACGCTGCTGGTTCGATCGAGTTGCAGCAGCTGCAGGGGATTGTCGAACGCGCCGGTCGTCAGCAGGTTGACCTGGCCGCCGAGCGAACTATCCGAGAACAGCGATTTCGCGGCACGCGCCGACGTGCCGACCGCGCGGCCAAGGAATTCGAACGAGTCGGTGATGAACCAGTCATCGTCCTGCGGCAACGCGGCGAACGTGTCGGCCTCACGCAACACGCCGCGCTTCAGGTGACGAAGACGCCACGCGAGCTCGCTTTCGTCGCGATCGCCGTCCTTCGCGGGAGCCGCGGGCGCGGCGCCAATCGCAGCGACCGATGCTTCGGTCACGCGCGGCGCGCCGGCGTCGCCCTCCCTCCGCAGCGTGAATGAAGAAGCGCTCCGCGCCGACGGCCTGACGTTGATCATCGCGCTGCGCGCGGCGAGGAAACCGGCGAGATGCACACGAACCAGGTACGGCCCGGGCGGCAGTTGCTTCAGCGCGTACTGGCCGGTTGAGTCGGAAACGGCGAATGCGGTGGTGCCGCCGAGCGCCGAGATGACGGCGCCATCGAGGGGCTTGCCGCGTTCGTCGGTGACCTTGCCCTCGATGAGTCCGGTGTCGGTGGAGGCGATCCTGGTGACGGGCTCGAATTTCAGCCCCTGCGCTTCGGCATAAGTCGACTGCAGTGCCGAAAGGCAAAGCGCAATCGTTGCGATGAGGCGAATGGGGGTCCGCATCCCGTCAGTTTTTCTAGCGCGCTTCCAGCGCGTGTCTGGTACCAGGTGGCCAGCCCTTCCTTCGGGCTAGCCACCTGACCAGACCAGTCTACGCCTGTAACGGGGCGCTGTCTAACCGCAACATGCGGCTGGTCCCTGCTCTTATCCCTTGACCGAGAACTTGATGTCCTGGGACAGGACCTTGTTGTTGTTTGCCTTGTCCGTGATTTTCACGTTGAGGCGGTAGCTGCCTTCGGCGAAAGAGGCCAGCGGGACCGTGATTCCGCCCAGGGACTGGGAACTTGGCCGGGTCGAACTGCGGCGGCAGGTTGGTGCCGTTGACCGTCTGCGGATTGGTCTTGTTGAAGAACTTCTCGCCGGTGCCTTCGACCTTGTGGAACTCGTACTCGAGGGCCAGGTTCGGCTTGCCGGTCGCGTCGAGGCCGGAGTTGTAGACCTGGAAGAAGATCGAAAGTTCTTCGCTCTTCTTGAATTCCATGTCCGGCGCCGGCACCAATTCCTGCAGGCCGAACACGAACGGGCGCTCGCGCGCCTCGTCAGGGTTGGGCGGCGCGCTCAGCATGTTGACTTTGTCGGCGACCAGGATGGTGCTCGTCGCGAGCTCACCGCTGTAGTAATCCGGCACGGTGACCGACGTCTTCAGCACGCCCTGCTTCGGCACCGTGTTCTTCGGCGCCTTCTCGGGCAGTCGCTCCTTGAACGCGATGTAGACGTCGTAGGTGCCGGCCGTCGCCATGAATACGCGATTGAGCTTCACAGAGTCGCCGGCGAGCGCCGCAGCAGGGACGAAATGAATGTCGTCCCAGGGGTACTCGACCTTCTTCGCCTTCGGATCTGGCACTGCCGCCGGGTTCACGACGCGCACATAGAGCGCGGCGTCGGTCTTCGGCGCGTTGGTGACGGTCAGCACGAACGGCACGAATGTGCGCTGCTCCTGCGACTTCATGAAGAAGGGCTCGAGCGTCATGGTGACGTCGCTCGGCGCCGGCTGGCCGGCCATCACGCCATCCACCAGCTTCACGACCGTCTCGATTTCCTGCTGTTCCTGCTTGCTGCGCTTCTTGTTGTCCGGTTTCTGACCCTGCTGCTGCGCATCCACTCCAGAAGCGGCAAACGTTGCCGAAACCACCAGCGCGACTACCATGGCCATCGCACGCCGAATTGCCATCATTCGCTCCCCTAATAACTCGGTTGCCTTCAGCTCATCAGCCTTCTGCCGAAGAGCCCGATCCTAGCGATCATAGGATTCACGCGGCGGCCAAGTCAATGGCTCTAAATCGTTGTTACAGTAGAGGCTTAGCGCGAAAAATGGTTACATCCGGTGATATGTTTGGCCGGGAAAAGCGATGATTGGCGACAACGTCCTGGTGATCGTGCTGGCCGGAGGCGCGGGTGAGCGACTTCTGCCGCTCACGCGCGAGCGCGCCAAGCCGGCGGTGTACTTCGGCGGGCCCTACCGCATCATCGATTTCGTCCTCAGCAACTGCATCAACTCGGGCCTCCGCCACATCTTCATCGCGACGCAGTACAAATCGCTTTCGCTCAATCGCCACATCCGCCGGGGATGGACGGTCGTCTCGGAGGAGCTCGGCGAGTTCATCGAGATCCTGCCGCCGCAGAAACGCGTCGGCGAGCATTGGTACCAAGGCACGGCCGACGCGGTCTATCAAAATCTCTACTCGATCATCCGCGAGAGCCCGCGCTATGTCGTCGTGCTGGCCGGCGATCACGTCTACAAGATGGACTACCAGAGGATGCTGCGCTTCCATCAGGACATGGCGGCGGAGGTCACGCTGGCGGCAATCGAGGTGCCGATCGTCGACGGCAAGCGCTTCGGGATCGTCGCCGTCGACGAGATTGATCGCGTGACCGGCTTCCTGGAGAAGCCGCAGGACCCGCCGGCGATGCCCGGGCAACCCGGCCTGACGCTCGCGTCGATGGGCATTTACGTGTTCGACAGCGACGTGCTGATCAGCGCGCTCGAGGAAGACGCCGCAAAGCCGTCCAGCCATCACGACTTCGGCAAGGACATCATTCCGGCGCTGATTGGCCACGGCCGCACCTACGCGTATCACTTCTACGACGAGAACAAGAAGGCGGCGAAGTACTGGCGCGACATCGGGACCATCGACGCGTACTACGAGGCGCAAATGGACCTGTGCCAGGTCAATCCCGAGTTCAACATGTATGACCCGGAGTGGCCGCTTCGCACCTACATGCCGCAGGCGCCGCCGGCGAAGTTCGTGTTTGCCGAAGACTGGCGGCGCGGCGACGCGCAGGACTCGCTGATCTCGCAGGGCTGCATCGTGTCGGGCAGCGAGATCCGCGGCAGCATCCTCTGCCCCAACGTGCGCGTGCACAGCTTCTGCACGGTTGAGGACTCGATCCTGATGCCGGGCGTGCGCGTCGGGCGCCACGCGCGGATTCGCAAGGCGATCATCGATCGCGACGTCGACATCCCGCGCGGCGCGCTCGTCGGCTTCAATCCGGAAGAAGACAAGCGCCGGCACACGGTATCGGAAGACGGCGTCGTGGTCGTCGCCGCGGGCGATGAGCCGTACGTGACGGCGGTCAGTGAAGCAGCCCTGCGACTGGAAGCCGAAGCCGATCGACGCGGATAGGATGTCGACACGGACGTTAACCACGGAGACACGGAGACACGGAGTCTTTTGGGAAAATGCAAGATGCAGCGGTGTCGCTGAGCATCAAGTTTGAATAATATGCTCCGTGTTCTCCGTGTCCTCCGTGGTTAACGTCCGTGACAAGCAGCTCGCTATGAAAATCATTGATGTCCGTGGGCGGGAGATTCTGGATTCTCGTGGGAATCCGACAGTTGAAGTGGAAGTGACGCTGGAGGGCGGCGGGCGCGGGCGGGCGGGGGTTCCTTCCGGCGCATCGACCGGAGAGCGCGAGGCGCTCGAACTGCGCGACGGCGACACGTCGCGGTATCTCGGCAAGGGCGTTCGAAACGCCGTGGCTCACGTCAACGGCGAGATCGCGTCAGCGATCAAGGGCAAAGAGCTGTCGCAGCGCCAGCTGGACGAAGCGATGATCGCGCTCGACGGCACGCCGACAAAGAGCCGCCTGGGCGCCAACGCGATCCTCGGCGTTTCGATGGCGGCGATGCGAGCGGAGGCGGCGAGCGCGGGCAAGCCTCTCTATGCTCATATCGCGGATCTCGCAGCCTCCGGTTCCGGGTTCCCGGTTCCCGGTTCCCGGTATGTTCTGCCCGTCCCGATGATGAACATCCTCAACGGCGGCGCGCACGCGGATTCGAACGTCGACTTCCAGGAATTCATGGTGATGCCGGTCGGCTTTCCGTCGTTCAGCGAGGGAGTTCGCTGCGGCGCCGAGATCTTCCACGCGCTGCGATCGATCCTGAAGAGCCGCGGCCTCTCCACCGGCGTCGGCGACGAAGGCGGCTTCGCGCCGAGCCTGAAGTCGAACCGCGAGGCGCTCGAGGTCGTGCTCGAAGCAATCGGCAAGGCGGGCGCCAAAGCCGGCGACAACGTGTTCATCGCGCTCGACGTGGCGGCCAGCGAGTTCTGGGCCCCTGCGACTCACTCGAGTCCGCAGCCTGACTCGAGTTCGCTCAGGGCAAGCGCCGAAGGGCGATACGAATTCAGAAAATCCGGTGAGCCGGCGCGCGATTCACAGGGCATGGTCGATCTCTACGTCGACTGGTGCCGGCAATACCCGATCATCTCGATCGAAGACGGCTGCGCCGAACAGGACTGGAAAGGCTGGAAGATGCTGACCGATGCGCTCGGCAGCAAGATCCAGCTGGTCGGCGACGACGTATTCGTGACCAATCCCCGGATCCTGAAGGAAGGCATCCAGGCCGGCATCGGCAACGCGCTGCTCGTGAAGGTCAACCAGATCGGCACGATCACCGAGACGCTCGACGCCATGGCCATCGCCACGAACGCCGGTTACCGCTGCGTGTCCTCGCATCGCTCCGGCGAGACCGAGGATTCGACGATCGCCGATCTCGCCGTCGGCACGGCGGCGGGCCAGATCAAGACCGGCTCGGCGTCACGCAGCGATCGCGTTGCGAAGTACAACCAGCTCCTGCGCATCGAAGAAGAGCTCGGCTCGGACGCGAAGTACGCTGGACGATCGGCAATCAAACAGCTCACGCAGAAGCACTGAAACACGGAAACACAGAAACCTTTCGGATCCGTGCTTCCGTGATTCCGTGTTTCAGTGGATGATTTGAGGCAATGCTCAAGCTCGTACTTCTCCGACACGGCGAATCGACCTGGAACAAGGAGAACCGCTTCACCGGCTGGACCGACGTCGATCTCACCGAGAAAGGCCGGCAGGAAGCGCGCGAGGCCGGCCGGCTTCTGAAGTCCGGCGGCTTCGCCTTCGATTTCGTCTACACCTCGGTGCTGAAGCGCGCGATCTGGACGAGCGTGCTCGCGCTCGACGAGCTCGATCAGTTGTGGCTCCCGGTCGAACGCAACTGGCGGCTGAACGAGCGCCACTACGGCGCGTTGCAGGGACTGAACAAGGCCGAGACCGCGGCGAGGCACGGCGAGGACCAGGTGAAGATCTGGCGGCGCGCCTACGCGATCGCCCCGCCGCCGCTCACCGTCGATGACCCGCGCCACCCCGCGCACGATCCCCGCTACGCGAATCTGCCGCAGGGCGATCTGCCGCTGACCGAATCGTTGAAAGACACCGTCGAACGCTTTCTTCCCTACTGGCACGAATCGATCGCGCCGCGCATCACGTCGGGCCAGCGAGTGCTCATCGCCGCGCACGGCAACTCCCTCCGGGCGCTGGTGAAGTTTCTCGACCACATCTCCGACGACGCCATCGTCGAGCTGAACATCCCGACGGGGATTCCGCTTGTCTACGAGCTCGACGCGTCCCTAAAACCGCTTAAGAACTACTACTTAGGCGATCCGGACGCGGCGAAACGGGCCGCCGAGGCGGTCGCCAGACAGGGCAGCCGCGGGTAGATTCGTGTAGCGAAGAAAACGGGCAGTTTCTGGTCTGACTCGACCTTAAGCACGCCCCCGTCATCCGCCCAAGTCACAGAAAAAGCACAACTTATAGGGTTCTTCCCTTGACAGAACCCCAAGGGATCCGTAGAATCATCGCGATTTTCCCAATAGATTCGCCCGCCTGATGAAGATTTGCGCTGATGTTCCGCCAGCCGCCAGGAAGGTGTTACATCAGCTGCTGCCGACGGTCCCAGCCGGTTGGCGCAATTCGGGCAGACTGCGAAGTATGCCCAACTGGAGGGAGCCGTCCTATGGATGACGTCGTAAACCGGTTCGCGCGTGAGCTGGCCGACTCCATTGCCGCCGCCGTGTCGGAGAGCGCGGAAGTCGAAGCGTGCCGTGAGCGCGCACGGGCCGCCGGGTACGAGATGAAAGTGAATCTCGAAGCGGTCGTCGGTTTCGTCAATCGCGGACAGCCCCAGGCCGAAGGCGATGGCGCAGCCAAGGTGCCGGCGTCAAAGGCGTTGGTGCCCCGCAAGCCGTTCGACATGACCGTGAACGATCGCCGCTTCCTGCGTTCGCTCAGGATTGCGGCCGAAGAAGCCAAGGTCGAAGAGACGAATTAGTAGCCAGTAGCCAGTAGCCAGTAGCCAGTAGCCAGTAGCCAGTAGCAGACCCAGTAGCCAGAAGGACAAGCGCTTTTCTGGCTACCGGCTACCGGAGACTGGCTACTAGAATCGGGCCATGAAGCCTTTCGCAGGGCCCGAGGATCTGGCCGCGTTCGATCCGGAACGCGACCTCTCCTTTCCCGGCGAGTTTCCGTTCACGCGCGGCATCCAGCCGACCATGTATCGCGGCCGGCTCTGGACGATGCGGCAGTATGCGGGCTTCGGGACCGCTTCGGAATCCAACCAGCGCTATCGATACCTGCTCGTCGCAAGGCGTCAGCGGCCTGAGCGTCGCGTTCGACCTGCCGACGCAGATCGGCTACGACAGCGATCACAACCTCGCCGCGGGTGAAGTCGGGCGGGTCGGTGTCGCAATCGATTCGATCGAAGACATGGCGGCGCTCTTCGACGGCATCCCGCTCGACAAGGTCTCGACGTCGATGACCATCAACGCGACGGCGATCATCCTGCTCGCGCTGTACGTCGCGGTCGGCAGGCGGCAGGGCGTGGCGCCCAAGGCGCTCTCGGGAACGATTCAGAACGACATCCTGAAGGAATACATCGCGCGCGGGCACCTACATCTATCCGCCGCAGGCGTCGCTGCAGGATCGTGACGGACATATTTGCGTACTGTGAGCAAAATATGCCGCAGTGGAACACGATTTCGATCAGCGGGTATCACATCCGCGAAGCGGGATCGACGGCGGTCCAGGAGGTGGCGTTCACGTTCGCGAACGCGATCGCGTATGTGGAGGCGGCGCGCGGCGCGGGCCTCGACGTCAATTCGTTCGGCCAGCGGCTGTCGTTCTTCTTCAACGCCCACAACGACTTCCTCGAGGAGGTCGCAAAGTTCCGCGCGGCGCGGCGGCTGTGGGCGCGGATCATGAAGGACCGGTTCGGCGCGACCAACCCGCGGGCGCAGCAGCTGCGCTTCCACACGCAGACGGCGGGCAGCACGCTGACGGCGCAGCAGCCCGACAACAACATCGTCCGCGTCGCGGTGCAGGCCATGGCGGCGGTCATGGGCGGCACGCAGTCGCTGCACACCAACGGGCGCGACGAGGCGCTGGCGCTGCCGACCGAGGACGCGGCGCGAATCGCGCTGCGCACGCAGCAGATCATCGGCTTCGAGTCCGGCGTCGCCAACACGATCGATCCGTTCGCCGGCTCGTATCACATCGAGCAGCTGACTGGCGAGATCGAGGACGGCGCGCGCGAGCTGCTGACGCGTATCGAGGCCGCGGGCGGAACGCTGGCAGCGATCGAAGCCGGCTACATCCAGCGGCAGGTCCAGGAGTCGGCCTACAAGGCGCAGCTCGCAATCGATGCAGGCGACGCCGTCGTCGTCGGCGTCAACAAATACGCCACTGATGATCCGTCGACGATTGAGGTCTTTCAGGTCGATCCACAGCTCGAGGAACAGCAGGTGCATCGGGTGCGTACAGGTGCGAGAGGTGCGCGATCAAGGATCGTGGCAAGCCACGCTCGATGCCGTGCGTGGTGCGGCCACGACATCGGACAACCTTGTCCCGCCAATCATCGCCGCGGTCGAAGCGAACGCCACGGTCGGCGAAATCGCCGATACACTCCGGTCAGTGTTTGGCGAATATCGAGAAGTCTCGCTGGATTGATGGAACCGTTACTCAGGGTCGAGAATTTGCGCACGGTGTTCGGGCCGGTCGTGGCCGTCAACGACGTGTCGTTCGAGATCCGCAAGGGCGAGACGCTTGGCCTCGTGGGCGAATCGGGCAGCGGCAAGTCGGTAACGGCCTTTTCGATCATCCGGCTGGTGCAGGAACCCGGCCGGATCGCCGGCGGCGCGATTCAGTTTCAGGGCAGGGATCTGCTGTCGTTGTCCGAGGACGAGATGCGGCGAGGTCCGCGGCGCCGGCATTGGCTTCGTGTTCCAGGAGCCGATGGCGGCGCTCAATCCGGTGATGAGAGTCGGCGCGCACATCGCCGAGGCGCTGACGGTCCACGGGCTCGCGTCGCGGTCCGACGCGCGCGCGCGCGCAATCGAGTTGCTGCGCGCGGTGAAGATCGTCGATCCGGAGAAGCGCGTCGACGACTATCCGCATCAACTGTCCGGCGGCATGCGCCAGCGCGTGATGATGGCGATCGCGATCGCCTGCCGCCCGCCGCTGGTGATCGCCGACGAGCCGACCACGGCGCTGGACGTGACGGTGCAGGCGCAGATCCTCGAGCTGCTCCGCGACATGAAACGCGAGTTCGATCTCTCGCTGCTGCTCATCACCCACGATCTCGGCGTCATCGCGGAGACGGCCGATCGCGTCGCGGTGATGTACGCGGGTCGCATCGTCGAACAGGGGCCGGTGCGCGAGATTTTCCGGAATCCGAAGCATCCCTACACGCGCGGCCTGCTGGCATCGATCCCCGGCGACAGGGCCGGCGGGCGGCTGAGGGCGATTGAAGGCACGGTCCCGAGTCTCGCCTCGCTCCCTCGCGGTTGCGCGTTCGCGCCGCGCTGCGGTGAGCGTATGGCAGTGTGTGACACGGCCTTTCCCGGGATTACCGCGATCGACGGTGAACATGACGTGCGCTGTTACCTTCATCCGGCTCCCGGTTCCCGACTCTCCGCCTCCGCGGCCGAAGGGCCGCTTCGGGGCGACCGCGCCGGAGCTCGCAAACCGAGCGAAGGCGGGCCGGTTCCCGACAGGGTTGTAGGCTGATGCCGCTCGTCGAGGTCCGCAATCTCGTCAAGCACTTCGAGCGCGGCGGCGGGCTGTTCCGCGAAAAGTCGATCGTCCGCGCCGTGGACGATGTGAGCTTTTCCGTCGATGAGGGCGAGACCTTCGCGCTCGTCGGCGAATCCGGCAGCGGCAAGAGCACGACCGGCCGGTGCATGCTGCGGCTCGATCGAGCCGACGTCGGGCGAGGTGACGTTCCGCGGCGAGAACGTGCTGGCATTTTCGAGCGCGCGCATGCGCGCCGCCCGGCGCGACATGCAGATGGTCTTTCAGGATCCCTACTCGTCGCTCAACCCGCGCATGCGCGCGTTCACGATCGTCGAAGAACCGCTGGTGATTCACGCGATCGGCTCGAAGGCGGAACGCCGCGATCGCGTGGCGGATCTCTTCAAGCTGGTCGGTCTCGATCCGGCGCATCTCGATCGCTATCCGCACGAGTTCAGCGGCGGCCAGCGCCAGCGGATCGGGCTGGCGCGCGCGCTGGCGCTCAACCCGTCGTTCATCATCGCCGACGAGCCGGTGTCGGCGCTCGACGTCTCGATCCAGGCGCAGGTGATCAACCTGCTGATGGATCTGCAGGAGCAGCTGAAGCTCACCTATCTGTTCATTGCGCATGACCTGCGGCTGGTGCGTCACATTTCGAACCGGGTCGCGGTCATGTACCTGGGCCGGATCGTGGAGATGGGACGCACCGCGGAGATCTTCGACAACCCGCAGCACGCCTACACGCGGGCGCTGCTGTCGGCCGTGCCGGCGACCGATCCCGACTGCGCCGCGGGCGCGCATCGAGCTCGATCCGTCGCTGGTCAATCGCGAGGCGCCGCTTCGCCAGATCTCAGAAGGACATTTCGCCGCGGTGTGAGGCCGCAGAAGGCAAGCGTCTTGGGTTTAGCGGTCGGTTCAAAGGTTCAACGGTTCAAGGTGTTCAACGGTTCAGTTGGTTCAGGGTTCAATGGGTTCACAGGTGAACGCTGAACGTAGTGAACCATTGAACTGTTTGAACTGCTTGAACCCTTGAACCTACAAGAGTCCTAGGATCTGGAGCGCTTCCAGACGAGCGACTGGGTTGTCCGCGCGCCGTCGCGCAATGACAGCGTCAGTTGCGCGTTGTCGGCGGAGAGCTCGAAGTAGCGCAGCTGTTTGGTTCCCACCCACGACGGATTCGAGGAACCTTCGACGATGTGCGTCACGGTTCCGCCGGCAATCGTCGACGACGAACGGACCGTAGTAGCCCAGGTAACGGCGAAAGGCCGCGGCCCGCAGTTCGTCGGTTTGCGGAGACGCGTCGCCTTGTTCGAAGAGTGCATCAGGTGCGCCGACATCCGGCCCGACGCAGTCGTAGGTGATCTGTCCGCGATCGTAGTTGCCGGGCCGCCGCGAGCCGTCGGCGGCGATGATCTCGTAGCTCACGAGCTCCCACGATCCGACCAGGCGCTGGGCAATGGGCGCCTGCCGCGCTGCGTCGACAGGCGCGGAAGCGGTCAGGAAGAGGGCGATGCCGGCAAGCACGGATGCGCGCATGGCGCATTATCTATCACGGATCGCAGGATCGACCGGGTTCATCGGCTTGCGCAGATCAGTGAGCGGCGAGGCCGGCGTGCGGCTGCTGCTTCACGTCGCGCTCGACCTGGCCGTCGCGAATGGCGATGACGCGATGCGCATATGCGGCGATGTCGGCTTCGTGCGTGACGACGATGATGGTGTTGCCGCCCTGGTGCAGGCGCGCGAACAGCGCCATGATTTCCACGCCGGTCTTCGAATCGAGGTTGCCGGTCGGTTCGTCGGCGAGCAGGATCGACGGGTTGTTGACGAGCGCGCGCGCGATCGCGACGCGCTGGCGCTGGCCGCCTGACAGCTCGTTCGGCTTGTGCGTCATGCGATGCGTGAGCTCGACCTTCTCGATCGCCGCCTTGGCCTGCTCGAGCCGTTCCTTCTTGCCCATGCCCGCGTAGACCAGCGGCAGCTCGACGTTGTGCAGCGCGGTCGCGCGCGGCAGCAGGTTGAATGTTTGAAACACGAAGCCGATCTCCTCGTTGCGGATGCGCGCCAGCTCGTTGTCGTTCATCTGGCTGACTTCCTTGTCGTTGAGGAGATAGGTGCCCTTGCTCGGCGTATCGAGGCAGCCGATCAGGTTCATCAGCGTCGACTTGCCCGAGCCCGACGGCCCCATGATCGCGACGTACTCGCCGCGCTCGATGGAAATCGACACGCCCTTCAGCGCGTGGATTTCCTCGTCGCCCATCACGTAGGTCTTCCACAGGTCGCGGGTTTCGATCAGCGGCATAAATCAAGTCTACGGTAGTTCCCGGTCCCGGTTCCCGGTCCTGTCCCGATCCCTGATCCCGGTCAGGCCTGTCGTCACTCCTGGCTTTCGTACTGATCCTTCAGCTTCGCGACGACCGTCGGATCGGCCAGCGTCGTGGTGTCGCCGAGCGCCTTGCCTTCGGCGATGTCGCGCAGCAGCCGGCGCATGATCTTTCCCGATCGCGTCTTCGGCAGATCGGCGGCGAAGATGATGTCGTCGGGCCTGGCGATCGCGCCGATCTTCTGCGCGACGTGCTTCTTCAGCTCGTCGGCCAGCGACTCCGACGACGTGACGCCTTCCTTCACCGTCACGAACGCGGCCAGCGCCTGGCCCTTGATCTCGTGGGTGCGGCCGACGACCGCCGCTTCGGCGACCTTCGGATGATCGACGAGCGCGCTTTCGACTTCCATCGTGCCGATGCGATGCCCCGCCACGTTCAGCACATCGTCGACGCGGCCGAGCAGCCAGTAGTAGCCCTCGTCGTCGAGCTTGGCGCCGTCGCCGGTGAAATAGATGTCGCGGCCCCAGCGGCTCCAGTACTGCTTCACGTAGCGATCGTGATCGCCGTAGATGGTGCGCAGCATCGACGGCCACGGCTTGGTGATCGCGAGCAAGCCGCCGCCCACCGGAACGCGCTGCGCCCTTGTCGTTGAGGATCTCGGCGCTGATGCCGGGGAACGCCTGCGTCGCCGATCCGGGCTTGGTGCGCGTGATGCCCGGCAGCGGCGTGATCATGATCGCGCCGGTCTCGGTCTGCCACCACGTGTCGACGATCGGACAGCGGCTGTTGCCGATGTGCAGGTGATACCAGATCCACGCTTCGGGATTGATCGGCTCGCCGACCGATCCCATCAGCCGCAGCGACGACGAGGTTGTGTTTCGCGGGCCACTCGGTGCCCCACTTCATGAACGCGCGAATCGCCGTCGGCGCGGTGTAGAAAATCGTGACGCCGTAGCGCTCGACGATCTCCCACAGGCGATCCTTCTCCGGCCAGTCGGGCGCGCCTTCGTACATCACGACGGTGGCGCCGTTGGCGAGCGGACCGTAGACGACGTAGCTGTGGCCGGTGACCCAGCCGATGTCGGCCGTGCACCAATACACATCGTCGTCCTTCAGGTCGAACACCCACTTCGTCGTCGCGTAGACGCCGGTGAGGTAGCCGGCGGTGGTGTGGACGATGCCCTTCGGCTTTCCGGTCGTGCCGGAGGTGTAGAGGATGTAGAGCATGTCCTCGGCGTCCATCACCTCGGGCTGCGCACTCGTACGGCGCGTCCTGCATCAGGCGGTGATACCAGTGGTCGCGGCCTTCCTTGACGTGAATCGGCAGCGGCGAGCCGTGCAGGCGCTGCACGATGACGACGTGCTCGATCGACGGCGTGTCCTTGCAGCGCTTCGTCGGCGGTCTGCTTGAGCGGCACGATCTGGCCGCGGCGCCAGCCGCCGTCGGCGGTGACGAGCACCTTGCACGACGAGTCGTTGATGCGATCGCGAAGCGACTCGGCGCTGAAGCCGCCGAAGACCACGGAGTGCACGGCGCCGATGCGCGCGCACGCCAGCATCGCGATGGCCAGCTCGGGAATGAGCGGCAGATACAGCGCGACGCGATCGCCCTTCTTCACGCCGAGCGACTTCAGGACGTTCGCGAACTGGCAGACCTGGCGATAGAGATCGAAGTAGGTCAGCGTGCGGCGATCGCCGGGCTCGCCTTCCCAGATGAACGCGGCCTTGTTGCGCCGCGCCGTGCGGACGTGCCGATCGAGGCAGTTGGCGCTGATGTTGATCTTGCCGCCGACGAACCACTTCGCATCCGGCGGGTTCCACTCGAGCACCTTCGACCACGGCGTGATCCACTCGAGCTCTTTCGCGAAGCCGGCCCAGAACGCTTCGGGATCCTTCGCGGCCGTCGCATAGATGGCGGGATCGTTGACGAGGGCGCGGGAGCGGAATTCGTCGGACGGAGCGAAGCTGCGATCTTCTTTCAGGAGGGCTTCAATCTCGGGAGAGACCTTCTCGGACATGAATTGGGAGTATATCTTCAGGTTCACGGGTTCATAGGTTCAAGGGTTCAAGGGTTCAGGTTCTTGAAAGAGGCTGCGATGAGACTTTCAATCGTGCTCGCGGCGGTCGTTCTGTTTAGCAGCGCCCGGATCGACGGGCAGGTCCAGCGCGCGTCGATGCAGGGTGTATGGCGCGTGGCCGAGGTGCAGATCGCGGGATCGAAACCACAGACGATCGTGTTCGGGGAGGCGCGGCCCAATCTGACGATCATCGCCCCCAGGCACTACGCCCGCGTCGAAGTGCAGTCGGACGGACCGCGTCCGCTTCTCGCGGACATCGCGAAAGCCACCGCCGACGAGCTTCGGGCGGTGTGGGGACCGTTCGTCGCCGAAGCGGGCACGTACGAGTTCACCGGCGCAGACGTCGTGACGATGAAGCCAATCGCGTCGAAGAGTCCCGCGGCAATGGCGCCGGGCGCCTTTATCGTCTACGGCTTCAAGCAGGCCGGCGACACGATCTGGCTGACCCAACAGAAGAACCAGAGCGGGCCGTTCGCCAATCCAGTCACGTTCAGGCTGGTGCGCGTCGAGTAGCGCTCAACATGTCGACGTCCGGAAGTCGGCGGTTGTGAGCTGACGGTCGACAGTCGATCGACGGTTCGATCTCGGTCAGGGTGGCAGAGCTGCAATCTTCGCGCCGCGTGCCGGGTCAGACGTTTCGGCTTCTGCGACGTCAGCACGACGCCTTGCGGGAATCGGCCTAAATCGGCACGGACTCCGGATTGCACTGATCGGCGGCATGCAGGAGCTATCCGCGAAACGCAAACGCACTCTGCGCTGCACGAACGGCGCTTCGCTTCAGCACCGGCGTGAATGCTTGCTGCCCGCAGCGATTCTCAAACCTGCCGAGCTCAGTCGTCTGGCGACAACTGGTTCGCGCGGCTGACAGCGTGTCCGACAACCTAATCGAGGCCGACGACGCAACGAGCGAGGCCGACTTCCTCAGCAAGATGAGCATCGACCCTTCGGGAGGTCGAAAGAGTCCCGGGCCGCGCTGATCAAGCTGCGGCTCGGCCGTCTCGATCACTTTCAGTTGACCGCCGAACGGGAATCGGAATCAGAAGCCAGCCAGCTCGCCGCGATCTTCGCGACGATCATCCTGAACATGCGCCTACGACTCGAAGACGAACGCCGCACCGGCAGAAGCGTCACAGGCCGTGAAGTCGAAACTCGAACTGAAACTGAAACCGTCAACTCGACTGTCAACTGTCAACCGTGAACTGCCAACTTCTGATAGCCCATCGGCGGAATCGGCGGAGGAATCACCGGCGGCTGCGTCTTGCGGAACATCAGCGCGCCGAACAGGCCGCCGAGCATGCCGAACAGCGTGCTGACGACCAGCATCACGAAAAACCCGAAGATCAGGCCGACGCCGATAGCCGGGCGCGCCCGCGAACTGCTCGAGCAGCGCGCGCAGCTCGGGCGGCAGGTCCGTGGCGTTGCGCAGCATTTCGCTGCGCCATCGCGGCTCTGAAACGGCGCCATCGCCACGCCGATCGGAATCGACACGATCAGCCACACGAACGCGCCGACGACGCCCGCCAGCAACCCGACGATCGCGCCGTCGCCGATCATGATCGGCTCAGGATGATTCTGCTGCATCAGGTACGCAGCGAGCGCCCCGCCAAAGAGGATCCAGGCGCAGCAGCAGTTGGCGAGGTTGATGACCGGCAGCGCGGACAGCACGCCGATCGCCACGCCGCCGAGAAGCGCCGGCTGGAGCTTTGCTGGGGCCATAAGGGTCCTGAGGTCTTAGGGTCTTAAGGTCCTGAGGTCAAGCCCTCAAGACCTCAGTCCTCAAGCCCTAATCGTAATACTCCCGTCCGAGGTGCGTGATCATCTCCTCGCCCTTCAGGTAGCGAAGCGTGTTCTTCAGCTTCATCAGCTGGATGAACAGATCGTGCTCCGGATAGAGATCCTTCGCGTGCATCGGCGCCTTGAAGTAGAACGACAGCCATTCCTGGATGCCCGACATGCCGGCGCGCTTCGCCAGATCGAGGAACAGCGCCGAGTCGAGCACGATCGGCGCCGCCAGGATCGAGTCGCGGCACAGGAAGTTGATCTTCAGCTGCATCGGGTAGCCGAGCCAGCCGACGATGTCGATGTTGTCCCAGCCTTCCTTGTTGTCGCCGCGCGGCGGGTAGTAGTTGATGCGCACGACGTGCGACAGATCCTTGTAGAGCTCGGGATAGAGATGCGGCTGGAAGATGTAGTCGAGCGCCGACTTCTTGCTCTCTTCCTTCGTCTTGAACGACTCCGGATCGTCGAGCACTTCGCCGTCGCGGTTGCCGAGGATGTTGGTCGAGTACCAGCCGCGCACGCCGATCATGCGCGCCTTGAGGCCGGGCGCGATGATCGTCTTGATCAGCGTCTGCCCCGTCTTCATGTCGTTGCCGGCCAGCGGCGCCTTCGGTCTGCGCGGCGAGCTCGAGCATCGCCGGAATGTCGGCGGTCAGGTTCGGCGCGGCGTTCGCGAACGGCAGGCCTTCCTTCAGCGCCGCGTAGGCGTAGACCATGCTCGACGGGATCGCGTCGTCGCGACAACTCGAGGCCCTTCTCGAACGCGGCCAGCGACTGATGCACCGGGCCTTCCTTCATGTAGACCTCGGTGCTGCCGCACCACACCATCACCAGGCGGCTGCAGTTGTGCTGTCTTCTTGAAGTTGCGGATGTCGGCGATCAGCTGATCGGCGAGGTCCTTCTTGTTCTTGCCCTTCTTCACGTTCGGGCCCGACAGGCGCTTCACGTAGCGCTGATCGAACACCGCCGGCATCGGCTTGATCGCCTCGAGCTCGGGACGGATCGAATCGAGCAGCGAACGTTCGAGCACGCCGGCGGTGCAGGCCGCGGCGTAGCAGTCTTCTTCGAAGATGTCCCAGCCGCCGAAGACGATGTCGTCCAGCCTGGCGAGCGGCACGAACTCGTTGATCTTCGGGGAGCGGTTGTCGGTGCGCTTGCCGAGGCGGATCGTGCCCATCTGCGTGAGCGATCCAATCGGCTTGCGCGAGACCCTTGCGGATGGCGATCACGCCGGCGATGGTGGTGGTGCTGACCGCGCCGAGCCCGACGAGGAGGATGCCGAGCTTGCCCTCTGCAGGGGCGATTTCCAAGGCTTGTTTCACCTTGGAAATATATCACGCACGCAGCCGTTCAGGCGCGACGTTCGACAGTCGGTCTATGATGACGGCGATGATGTTCCTCCTGCGGATGCTGATGCGCCGGGGCCGCGGGCCGGCGATGGATCCGCTGCACGTGTCGATGACCGGCGTGCGAATGGGCGAGCGGTTCCTGCAGATCGGCTGTCACGATCGCGCGCTGCTGTCGGGACTCGCGGCGAAGGTCGGCTTGAGCGGCACGGCCGCCGTGGCGGCGTTCGACGAGCGAACAGGCCAAACGCGCGAGCGGCGTCGGCGCGAAGGTCGGCGCGCTGATCGAGACGCATCGAATCGAAGGGCTGGCGCTGCCCTTCGACAGCGATCAGTTCGACATGGTGGTGGTCGACGACACCAACGGCGCGTTTGGCAAGATCGACGAGACCACGCGCGTCGCCTACTTGCGGGAGGCCCGGCGCGCAGTGCAGAAGCGGCGGACGCATCGAAGTGGTTGAAGGCGCGGCGGCGCGCGCGCCCAGGCTACGACGCCTTGCGCGACCTCACGACCGCGGGATTCAAGCCGGTGCGCCTGCTCGCCGAGAAGGACGGCTTGCGCTTTCTCGAAGGCCTGCGCACGCTAGTCCAGGCCGTGCGACGTCGTCGTCGGCGGATCGTCCGACGCTTCGACGATGAACCAGCCCTTGACGTGACCGAACTCGATCTCGTCGCCGTCCTTGAGCACGCGTCGGCCCCTTGATCGGCTCGCCCATCACCTGCGTGCCGTTCTTGCTCTTCAGATCTTCGAGCGATGACGTCGGTCGTCGTCGATCGTGATGCGCGCGTGACCGCGCGAGACGCTCGCGTCGTTGATGCAGACGGTGCAGCTCGGCTCGCGGCCGATGGTGTTGACGCCGGGCGACAGCACGAAACGCCGATGGCCGATGCGCAGAGACCTGACCATTACTTCACGCGCTCGAACTTTCTAACAACGTGGCCGCCCGGTTGTCCGGTGAGCGTCGTCCCCGGGATCGTCTCGCCGACGTAGATGTTGCCGTCCTTGTCGACGGCGACGCCTTCGGCAACGGCGTCGTCGATCTTGTACTTGACCGAGCCGTCCCTCGCGCTGCCGACGAAGACGCCCTTCTTGACGTTGTAGTCGACGACGTACAGCGTGTCGTCGGGCGTGACGTACATGCCGCTCGGCGTGCCGAACTGGGTCCACTGATCGATGAAGTTGCCGTCCTGATCGAAGACCTGGATGCGGTTGTTCGATCGATCGCCGACCAGCACCCGGCCGCGCGAGTCGATGACGATGGTGTGCGGCAGGTTGAATTCGCCCGGCTGATCGCCGCGCCTGCCCCAGGCCTTGAGGAACTTGCCGTCCTTGTCGAACTTCACGACGCGCGAGTTCTGATGACCGTCGGCGACGAAGATGTCGCCGTTCGCGGCAACGGCCACGTCGCACGGCCCGCCGAACGTGTCGGGACCTTCACCGCGCACGCCTTTCGTGCCGAGCGTCATCAGCAGCGTCCCGTCCGCGCTGTACTTGAACACCTGCTGGCCGATGCCGTTTCTCGCCTGCCCGTCGGTGACCCAGAGATTGCCGAACCGATCGATGCGGATCCCGTGCGGCCAGGCGAACAGCTTCTCGCCCCACATCTTGAGGATCTTCCCCGAACGATCGAGCTCGACGATTGGGATTTCGGATCGGTGAAACGCGTAGAGCTTCCCGCTGGCGTCGATGGCCATGCCGGGGACTTCGCCCCACGTCGCGCCGTCCGGCAGGGCTCCCCAGCCCGGCACCAGGCGATACGGCCCTCTCTCGCGCTGCACGCTATGGAGGGCAGGCGCTGACCCGGAGGCCGAGATTGTCGTGCAAATGAGGCGCGATTCCGGCGGCGGCGAGGAGCTTCCTCATGGGGTGCATCATAGATTGGACAGGCGTCCTGAAAGCACCACAGATCGCCGGGGCGGCTGGCGGCAAAGATTTGAAGATTTCAGGCCGAAAAGTCGCATTATGGGCACAATGATCCCAGGGCGTTTCTGCGGCAAGGCTTTTGAAGTAACGCAGGCACAGCCATGATCGGTTCCGGCTCCGTTCCGCACGACGTCTACACCGCACGCGACATCGCGCAAGCGGCCGGGGTTCCAGAAGCCCGGGTGCTGCAGCTCGTCGCGCGGGGCGAGATTCGCTCGATCGCGGCGCAGTTGCCGATCGCCGCGGACCCCGACCTCGGCGCGGTTCGTCGCGCACGACGAGGCAGTGCGCGCGGTTCGCGCGCTCAAGCAGGGAGCGACGGTTGGCGTCGCCGGCGCGCTCGGACTCGGCCGCGAGCTCTTCGCGCAAGGCCTGCGCGCGGAACGCGCCGACGACGGTGCCGCTGATCGTGTCGACGAGCCTGCACGTGATCGCCGTCGCGTCGATCCTGTTCGTCGCGAGCCTTGGCTTCGCGGTCGCCGACGAGCGCACCGAGCCGCTGAAGGAACCCGAGCCGATGCGCATGGTGTTTCTTGCGCTGCCCGGGCCCGGCGGCGGTGGTGGCGGCGGCGGCTTGAAGATGAAGACGCCTCCGCCGAAGGCGATGCGCAAGGGCGTCGAAAAGATCAGCAGTCCGCTGCCGGCGAAGAAGCTTCCGCCGCCATCCGGAGCCGATTCCGAAACCGCCAGATCCGCCGAAGCCGCTCGACGCGCAAGCCGGTGAACGCGCCGATGCCGACCAAGCCGGCGGACGTCGAGAACAAGGACGGCCTGATGGCCAAGGTGCCGGAGACCGCACCGAGCCAGGGACCTGGGAGCGCGCGGCGGCGTCGGCTCGGGACAAGGCACGGGCCTCGGTCCCGGCGACGGCAACGGCGTCGGCGATGGATCCGGCGGCGGTTACGGCGGCGGACCGTTCCGCCCGGGCAGCGGCGTCGAACCGCCGCGACTGCTGCGCGAAGTGAGAGCCAATTACACCGACGAAGCGCGCCGCGGCAACATCGAAGGCGAAGTGGAGCTCGAGATCGTCGTGCGTCGCGACGGCACCGTCGGCGACGTGAAGATCATTCGCGGACTGCGCGGCGGATTGAACGAGCGCGCGGTGGAGGCCGTGCGGCAGTGGCGTTTCGCGCCCGGCCGCATGAAGGGTGTGCCGGTCGACGTCGTCGTGGAAGTCGGCGTCGAGTTCAGACTGCGCTAAGAGTTCAGGCGCAATCTGTCGCGCCGTAGCTCGCGAAGCGGCGAAGGCGGACGCAGGGTTGACGATATGGACATCATCCTCTTGGGAATCACCATCGTGTCGCTCGGCGTCGCGCTCGTGATGAGCGTGACCGCGTGGCGACTGATGCGCGACGACAAGAAGCGATCGGCGGCGCGCGTCGCGGCGCTGTCGGTGGCCGCCGCGTCGCAGGAGCCGCTCACGGCATTCCCGCGCGAAGCGGAGCTGACCCCCCTTCCGAAGCCGGCGCCGAAAGCGCCGTGGTCCGCTCCCCCTTCGACTCCGCGCCCGTCGCCGTTTGCGACGAACGCGTCGCTCAGGGTGCCCGCGCCTGCTGCGCAGGCCGCAGCGGCGAGTGTTCCGGCGGCGGAATTGCCGCTGAACCAGCCCTCGCGGATCGAACCGGTGCGCGCCAGTGAACCAATCGTCACGCACGCGACCGGATTTCTCGGTGCCGCCGAAGTGGAGCGCGACAACGGCGGCCGCCAGAAGTCGCTGGCGTTCGCAGCGGTGTTCCTGTTCGTGGTGCTGTCGGGCGGGCTGGTGTGGATGATGTCCGGGCCGCGACGGCACGACACCGGTCGCGGTGGGTCCGAACTCGCCCCTCGAGCTCGTGTCGCTCACGCATGCGCGGCAGAACGAGAAGCTCGCCGTGTCGGGACTGGTCCGCAATCCCGTCGGCGGGCAAGCCGATCGAGCAGCTGTCGGCGGTGGTGTTCCTGTTCGATCGCATGGGCACGTTCGTGACCAGCTCGCGCGCGCAATGTGGATTTCCTGAAGCTCGGCGCCGGCGATGAATCGCCGTTCGTGGTGTCGCTCGATGCGCCGGCGACGGTGTCGCGATACCGCGTCAGCTTCCGGACCGATGACGGCGTCGTGCCGCACATCGATCGCCGCGGCGCCTCGGCGGCGGCCGAGACAGTCGGCATTCAACAGTCGACAGTTAAGAGTTCCGTCGGCAGTCAACAGTGAAGAGTTCGAAGAAGAAGGAAGCCGTCATCATGCGCCGCCATCTCACAGAACTTCGTCGCGCTCGCAGCGCTCGCTCTTGCGCTCGCCACCTCCCTGCTCGCGTCCGAAGGGGGCAGGAGCAGGACGGCTTCAGGTTCAAGAGCGGCGTCGAGCTGATCAACGTGACGGCCACCGTCACCGATCGATCGGGCCGCTTCTACGGCCGGCTGCGCAAGGAGGACTTCCTCGTCTACGAGGACAACAAGCCGGTCGAGGTGACGCACTTCAGCGCCGATCGCACGCCGGTCAGCCTCGGCATCGTCGTCGACACGAGCGGCAGCATGACCGGCGAGAAGTGGTCGGCGGCGGTGAGCTCGATCGACCGGTTCTTCCGGCTGATGAGCGACGAGCTCGACGAGTTCTTCCTGTATCGCTTCAGCGCCAGCGCCGATCTCGTCGCCGACTGGACCAACGATCGCGATCGCCTGGCCGTGACGCTCGGGCGCATTCATCCGAACGGCGGCACGGCGATGTATGACGCCGCGGCGGAAGCGGTGCCGATGGCGCAGAGCGGACAGAACCGCAAGAAGGCGATCGTGATCATTTCCGACGGCAACGACACCAGCAGCCGCGTCGGCGTCGGCGACGTGAAGCACATCGTGCGCGAGACCGAAGTGCTCGTCTACGCGGTCGGCATCGACGGCCAGGGACAGCCGACGTTCCAGCGCGGCACGCCGCCCGTGCAAGGGCCGCCGCCCCGGCTGCCGATTCCGTTTCCATTTCCGGGCGGCGGCGGGCGCGGCGGTGGCGGCCGCATCCCGATGCCAGGTTATCCGCCGACGGGCGGGGGCGGCGGCGGACGCGGCGGGTATTCAGTCGGCGCCGACGATCGCGTCAACGTGATGGCGCTGCGCGAAATGACGGACGACAGCGGCGGCCGCACCGAGATCGTGCGCGACCCTCGCGATCTCGATCCGGCAGTGGCGAGCATCGCCGACGAATTGAGCCAGCAGTACTACCTCGGTTATCCGAGCCCGGGATACAAGGACGGCCGCTGGCACACGATCCGCGTCGAGTTGCGCGACCCCAATTTGATGGTCCGTGCGCGCAAGGGTTACGTCGCGACGCCTTAGAAGAATGTCTGGAGATCGATCTTCTGATCTCATGATCGGATGATCTGGAGATCTATCTTCGATCGAAGGTCGAACCCCGATCGCGACATCATCAGTTCGCGGATCACTCGATCGATCACATCATCACCAGATCATCAGATCGTCAGATGTAGGGGACAGTCTCCTCTGGCACAACTCTGGCAGTAGTGAACCCTGTCTGGAGGCTCTATGAAGGCACTGTTCGCTACTCTGTTCGTCTCGCTGCTCTCACTCAATTCGGCATTCGCGCAGACGCCGAACGCAAGGATCTGCAGGTTTTCAACGACATCGCGGATCAGGTCAATCGCTACACGCAGCTCACCATCTTCGACAGCATCTCGGCGTCGGTCGACGACGGCCGCGTCGTGCTCAGCGGCTGGGTGACGATGCCGTACAAGCGCGACGATCTCGAGAAGCGCGTGCGCAAGGTCGAGGGCGTGATGGCGGTCGAGAACAAGATCGGCGTGCTGCCGGTCTCGCAATTCGACGATGAGCTGCGGTTCCGCATCGCGCGGGCGATCTACAGCCACTCGTCGTTCTGGAATTACGCAACGATGGCCAACCCGCCGATCCGCGTCGTCGTCAATCGCGGCCGCGTGACGCTCGAAGGCGTGGTGCAGAGCAACGTCGAGCGGATGCTGGCGCGGTCGCTGGCGTCGGGCTTCAGTGCGTTCGAGTTGAAGAACGAGCTGAAGACGGACGCGGAAGTGCGCGAAGCGCTGGAGACGCGGCCGAGCTACTAATGCAGAGGGCTTACGGGCTACGGGCTTGCGGGCTACGGGCTTACGGGCTTGCGCGACTTGACGAACCAGATTGCGGCGATGAAGGTGATCACGACCAGCACGCCCATCGCGCCGAACAGGGCGAGGGTGCGAAACAGGATCGATTCCTTTTCCATCCTCGCCTGAATCTCGAGCGGCGTGCCCTTCAGGCGCTCGGCGAGCGGCTGTTCCCACACCAGGATGTTGCCGCGCTCGATTCTGCGCGACGGCGCGTTGTGGTCCGTAATCTTGCTCGGCAGGTGCAGGCGCACCGCGATCAGCTCATCACCGCCCCAGCCGACATTGCCCACCTCTTTCCCGGCCGATGCCTGCACGTGCTGCCCGAACTCGAAGGTATCGCCCTCGAGGTAACGATAGGTTGACCACGCGAACGGCGCCGCTTCGCCGAGACGCCGGATGTCGTCCACCTCGATGCGCAGGTGCACGTAGCGCCGGCCTTCGCGCCGCGAGGTGGTGACGCTGGCGACGCGGGACACCGGCGTGTTGTAGACGTCGCGCACGATCGCGCGATCGAGCCGTGCGTTCGGATCGAGCGGGCAGCGACAGGCCGCGCAGCGCGACCAGCGCCGGCACCGACGCGTTGACATAGACGATCGCCGAGCCGTCGAGCGAAAGGAAAATCTCTTCTTCGTATTCGTATTTTCTGGCGACGACGTTGCCGCAGGCGATCGACGCCAGGACGGCGACCAGCACCAGCGCGAAGGCGAGACGCACTATCGAATAATATCGTCTGATGGCCGCGGGTCCCACGCTCTTTCTGATCGACGGCAGCAACCAGATGTATCGCGCCTACCACGCGATTCGCGGGCTGACCCGATCCGACGGCAAATCCACGAACGCGACCTACGGCTTCATCACGATGCTGCGCAAGCTGCTGGCGGATCATCAGCCGCAGTACATCCTCGCGTCGTTCGATCTGAACGGTCCGACGTTTCGTTCCGAGGTCGCGGCCGACTACAAGGCGAACCGCACGCCGATGCCGGGCGACCTTGTCGAGCAGGTGCCGTGGGTGCACGAAGCCTGCGAAGCGATGGGCGTGCCGATCCTGACGTCGGAAGGCTTCGAGGCCGACGACGTGATCGGGACGCTGGCGTCCAGGGCCGGCGCGCACGGCATGCAGGCGGCGATCGTCACCGGCGACAAGGACTTCTTCCAGCTCGTTCAGCGACGGCATCCGCGTCTACAACCCGCGCGACGAAGGCACGTGGTACGACGCCGAAGGCGTGAAGGAGAAGTTCGGCGTCGCGCCGGCGCAGGTCTGCGACGTGCTGGCGCTGATGGGCGATTCGATCGACAACGTCAAGGGCGTGCCGGGCATCGGCGAGAAGGGCGCGCGCGATCTGATCGCGCAGTACGGATCGCTCGACTCGCTGCTGGCGCATGCCGCCGAGATCAAGCAGAAGAAGTATCGCGAAGGCCTGCTCGCCCACGCCGACCAGGCGCGGCAGAGCCGCGAGCTCGTGACGATCAGGACGGATGTCGACGTGCCGTTCGAGATCGAGCGATTCCGGTTCAGGGGCGCCGACCGCGAGCGCTGCTATGCGCTGTTCTCGAAGATGGAGTTCCGCACGCTGGTGCCCGAGTTCGCGCCGACGGCGTCGTCGGTCGACAAGGACTACGCGCTGATCGACTCGGCGGAGGATCTGACGGCGCTCGTCGCGGAGATGAAGGCGGCCGGCCGCTTCAGCATGAAGGTGATCACCGACGGCACGGCGCCGGTGCGCGCCACGCTGGTCGGTATCGCGGTTTCGACGGCGAAGGCTCGAAGGCCCGCTACATCCCGCTCGGTCACGAGGGGTTCGGCGGCGGGTTCTCGATGCCGACGTCGGAAGCGCTCGCCCTGCTGGCGCCGCTCCTCACCGATCCGTCGATCGAAAAGATCGGCCACGACCTGAAGGCGGATCTGATCGTGCTCGGCCGCCACGGCGTCGACGTCCAGAACCCGAAGGGCTTCGACACGATGATCGCCAGCTACCTGGTCGACGCGAACCGATCGAGCCAGGCGCTCGAGCCGATCGCGCTCGAGCAGCTCGGCTACAAGGCGCTCACCGAAGACGAGGTGCGCGGCAAGGGCGTCAAGGCGATCGCCTTCGCGCAGGTGCCGGTCGACAGCGTGCTCGATTACGCCGGCGAACGCGCCGACCTCGCGCTTGCAGCTGTCCGAGCGCGTGCGGCCGGTGCTCGATCAAGCGACGAGCTCGAATCGGTCTATCGCGATCTCGAGCTGCCGCTGGTGCCGATCCTCGCCGAGATCGAGCGCACCGGCGTGCGCGTCGACGTTCGCTCGCTGGCGTCACAGGCCGTCGTGCTCGATCGCGAGATGAGCGACTTGAGCCGGCAGATCTTCACGCTCGCCGGCGGCGAGTTCAACATCGGCTCGCCGAAGCAGCTCGCGGAGATCCTGTTCGAGAAGCTGCAGTTGCCGGTGCTGAAGCGCACCGGCACGTCGCGCGCGCCGTCGACGGCGGTCGAAGTGCTCGAGGAGCTCGCGCAGCAGCACGACATCTGCCGCTTCATCCTCGACTGGCGGCAGCTGTCGAAGCTGAAGGGCACCTACATCGACGCGCTGCCGACGCTGGTCAATCCGGAGACCGGCCGCGTGCACACGCAGATCAGCCAGGCCGTCGCGGCGACCGGGCGCCTGAGCAGCAGCGATCCGAACCTGCAGAACATTCCGATCCGCACGGAGATCGGCCGCCAGATCCGCAGCGCCTTCATCGCCGATCCGGGTCACGTGCTGATCTCGGCCGACTACTCGCAGATCGAGCTGCGCGTGCTCGCGCACCTGTCCGGCGACGAGACGCTGACCGCCGCGTTCGCGCGCGGCGACGACATTCACGATCAGACCGCCAACAAGGTGTTCGGTCCCGACAGCACGCTCGATCCGCACGAGCTGCGGCGCCGCGCGAAGATCATCAACTACGCGCTGCTCTACGGGAAGACCGCGTTCACGCTCGCCAAGGACATCGGCGTGACGCAGCAGGCGGCGCAGCAGTTCATCGACGCCTACTTCGCCGGCTTCCCGCGCGTGCGCGCGTTCATCGACAAGACGCTCGCCGACGCGCAGGCCAGCGGCGTCGTCAAGACGATGTTCGGCCGGCGGCGGCCGGTGCCGGAGCTGACCAGCCGCAACTTCCAGATTCGCGCCGGCGCCGAGCGCATCGCGGTGAACATGCCGATCCAGGGCACCGCCGCCGACATCCTCAAGCGCGCGATGATCGACGTGCACGCGGCGCTCAAGCCGCGCCCATCCACAGGCGCGCATGATCCTGACCGTGCACGACGAGTTGCTGTTCGAATCGCCGAAGGATCAGGCGGACGATGTCGCGGCGCTGGTGAAGGAGAAGATGTCGAACGCGGTGAAGCTCAGCGTGCCGCTCGATGTCGATGTGGGAATCGGGGAGAACTGGACGGAGGCGAAGGGATAGCAGCTAAGGCTTAGGCTCTATTTCCACCTCTCCTTCACGACGGCCCACTCGCCGCGCAGATCCGATTCCGCCTGTTCGCGCCGCTCGACGGCCAGCGTGGCGACGCGGTCGGGGATGATGCCTTGCAAGACGAGCTTGTCGAGATCGGCGCGCAGCGTCGCCGATCGCGCGCCGGCCAGCCGCGCGCGGACCCAGCCGGCGATCGCGGCATCCCAGGCCTCGACCGGTTCGCCGCAGCCGCGCGTCGCCGACGACCAGGAAGTACGCGGCCGCCGCGGAGCCGGGGTTTCTCGCCAGCTCGCGCGACATGCGCTCGCGCAGCCGCGCTGAAGGCGTTGACGCGGCCGTCGCGCTCGAGCGCGTCGGCGTGGCGCTCGACGGCGCTGCCCCACCAGTCGAGCATCGCTTCGCCGGTGTCGGCGCCCTGCGCGATCGCGCGATCGATGCCGCTCTCGAACAGCGTCGCGGCGGCGCCGTAGTCGTCCTCGAAGAACAGCGCCTCGCCGAGCGCCATCAGGAAGTCGACGTGATCGCGGGAATCGAGGTTGGAGACGCGCACGGTGCCGAGCGCGACGCGCGCCGCGGACAGGTCGTCGGGGTTGGCGCGCTCGCGGTAGCGTTCGAGATGCGCGCGCGCCAGGACCACGGTGGCCGCATCGGCGATCGCGGGCTGCTTCTGGGCGAGCGGTCGCCGCCTCGATCGCGCCGTCGAACTGCCGCTCGTTGTAGAGCGTGCGCGCCCGGGCGAGATCGGCGCGCTGCGCAGCCGCAGAGCTCGGCCAGAACGAGTACACCAGGGCCACGACAGAGGGACTGAGGCGCGAATCACAGGAGGTGTCGCACGTCACAGAATGGTTACTAGCATGTCTCGCACACAATGCCGAAGCTTGCAGCAACCCTGGCCTTGGCGTCGACGCTCGCGGCCGCGCAGGCCGCCGGCACACTGCGTGTCCGGGTGGTGTTGACCGACGCTTCAGGCGTCGCCACACCGGTGCCACGGCTGGTTCTGCTCGTCAGCGACGACCCGCCGACCGCCGAACCGCGGCGCGTGCGCACCGCCGCCGACGGCACGGTCGAACTGAAGGTCGCGCCGGGCACCTACATCGTCGAACTCGACGAGCCGATTGCTTTCCGCGGCAAGGCGTACACCTGGACCGCAGCTTGTCGAGGTGCGCGCCGGGCAGGAGACGGTGCTCGACCTCACCGCCGGCAACGCCGAGAGCGCTGAGAGCGCGCGCCTCAGCGCCGATTCCGCAACGCTCCTCACCGCCTGGCGCGACAGCGTCGTCGAGATCTGGACGCCGACCCGGCATGCCGCGGGTTTCGTGATCGACGCCGCCCGCGGCCTCGTCGCGACCAGCCACCCCGCGCTCGGCAGCGCGACCTCCGTCGAAGTGCAGCTCACCGCCGGCGCGGAACGCATCAAGGTTCCGGGGCGCGTGGTCGTGTCGGAGCGCGAATCGGGAGCCGCTGTCGTCTGGATCGATCCCGGGATCCTTCGATCGACCGCGCGCGATCGATCCCGGCTGCGCGGGCGGATCGTTCCCAGCCCCGGCCTTCAAGGACATCGTGACCACGATCACCGCGTCGATGTTCGGCGGGCAAGGAAGTGAGCGACGGCGCGGTGACGCGGGTGACGGCACAGGCGATCTTCTCGGAGGTCCGCATCGGCAGCGACAGCGCCGGCGGCCCGGTCTTCGCCGAGAGCGGCGCGCTCGCCGGCATCAGCGCGATCGACGACAAGCAGGACGTGAGGCGATGGAACGACGCGTGGGTGGTGCCGATCGAACGCGCCTGCGGCGCGATCGCGGCGGCACTGCAGAAAACCACCGGCGTCACGCCGCCACCGGCGACACGCCTGCCGCTCGAGCCGATCGCGGCGAAGACGCGGCCGCTCACCATCGTCGAGCGGTGCGGCGTCGAAATCCGCAAGGCAAACGGCGCCGAAAATATCCGCGGCCGACTTCGACCTCACGTTCCTGACGCCGACGCTGGCCCGCGATCTGGAAGCGGACGCCCGCGGCGATTTCGGCACGTGGACCGACTACGTGAGGGACGCGGACCGTGTGCTGCTGGTGCGCGTCAGCCCGCAGTTCGAGGAGAGCATGTGGAAGATGCTCGCCCGCGGAGCCGCTGCCACGCAGGGCATGGCGCTGCCGCCGCTCAGGAGCTTCACGGCGAACTTCCTGCAGATGCGCGCCTACTGCGGCGACGCGGAAGTGACGCCGATTCACCCGTTCATCATCGAGCATCAGGCCGCCGAGCGAGCTCCGGTTCGCGAAGGCCTCTACGTGTTCGCGATTGACGCCTTCGGGCCGCAGTGCGCCTCCGTCCGGTTTTCGATGTTCTCGGAGAAGGACCCGAAGAATGCGGACACCAAGGCGATCGATCCGAAGCTGTTCGAACAACTGGTTAGAGGTTAGAGGTTAGAGGTTGAGTTGTTAGAGGTTAGTTGTTAGGCTTGGCCGACGTACAATATCGAGCTGGAATGACCGAGCCGGTGATTGTCCCGCGGGCTGAGCACCCGATTTCGCGGCGGGACATCGATCCAGATGCACTGAAAGTCCTGTATCGCCTGCACGAGTCGGGCGCGGTCGCGTATCTCGTCGGCGGCAGCGTGCGCGATCTGCTCCTCAGCCGGCGGCCCAAGGACTTCGACATCGGCACGTCGGCGCATCCCTACCAGGTCAAGAAGCTCTTCAGGAACTGCTGGATCATCGGCCGGCGCTTCCGGCTCGCGCACGTGCGCTTCGGCATCAAGACGATCGAGGTCGCGACGTTTCGCAAGAACGTGCCGGCCGGCAGCGAGAGCGAATCCGCCTTCGCTCGTGATTGCCTGACGAGCTACGGCGGACAGCACACGAGCCCGAGCCGCCGCTGCTCGATCCGGTCGCACAGGGACGCGCCGATGCCCAGGCGCTGCTCAACAAGCATCAGCAGCACGACAACACGTTCGGCACGCCCGAGGAAGACGCGTTCCGCCGCGACTTCACGATCAACGCGCTCTTCTACGACATCGCCACGTTTTCGATCATCGACTACGTCGGCGGCCTGCAGGATCTGAAGGACGGACTGATCCGCTCGATCGGCGATCCGAACGAGCGCTTCCAGGAAGATCCGGTGCGGATGCTGCGCGCCATCGTGATGGCGTCGCGCCTCAACTTCCGTCTCGATCGCCCGATCGTCGATGCCATCGCGACCCATCGCGGCCTGATGGCGACGGCGTCGGCGTCGCGCCTGATCGAGGAGTACTACAAGATTCTGCGCTCCGGGTATGCGGAGCTGACGTTTCGCGGGCTGGCCGAGCATCGCCTGCTCGATCCGGTCACGCCGGAGATTCAGCGCGGCGCGAAGAACTGACGCGCTGTGGACCAGCCTCGCCGCTCTCGATGCGTACCGGCGCAAGTTCGAGGCGGCGCCGGCGACGCTCCGAAACCCCGTGCTGCTCGGCTCGATCCTGATCCCGCTCGGACTGATGCCGCGACACGAACGCCGGCACTTCGAGCCGGTCGGCGGAAGAGCCGGAAGAGGTCGACGGCAATCGACGACAGCGCAGCCGCCCCGGCTGCCGAAGCCTTGCGAAGGCGGAGCCTTGGCGAAGGGGGGAAATTCCGCCGGCCGCCGAAGGAACCGATCCTCAAGATCGGCATGCTGCCGATTGCGCGCGGCGATACGGAGCGGTTGCGCCAGGTGCTGTCGCTGCAGTCGAGAATCGCGGACCTCGAAATGTCACCGCGGGCCAAGCGCTCGCTGATGCATCGCGGGCCGTTCGAGGACTCGCTGACGTGGTTCGAGATCCACGGCAACGCGCCGGCAGTGCTCGAGCACTGGAAGGGATTCATCGAAGCGCTCGGTGACGAAGCGAAGCACCCGCCGGCGGTGGCCGAAACCGATCCGCCTGCGGGCGACGGGACCGGACGCCGCCGTCGAAGAGGACGACGGCGTCGCGGGCGCCGGGGATTCAAGCGACCGCCAGAGACTTAGGGCTTACGGGCTTGCGGGCTAGACCGCGGCTGATCCCGACCCTGACCCTGACCCCGACCCTGACCCTGACTTACCCGTTCTTCTTCTCGAACTCCTGCATGAACGACACGAGCGCGTCGATGCCTTCCTCCGGGAAGGCGTTGTAGATCGATGCGCGCATGCCGCCGACCGATCGATGGCCCTTGAGGCCGTCGAGGCCCGCGGCCGTCGATTCCTTCACGAACTTGGTCTCGAGCTCTTCGCTCGGCAGGCGGAAGGTGATGTTCATCCGCGAGCGGCTGTCCTTCTCGGCCGTGCCGCGATAGAAGCCGCTGCGATCGATCTCCGCGTAGAGCTTCGCGGCCTTGCGCTCGTTGTGCTTGCCGATCGCGTCGAGGCCGCCCTCCGACAGCGCCCACTTCATCACCAGGCCCATCAGGTAGATGCCGAAGCACGGCGGCGTGTTGTACATCGAGCCGTTCTCGGCGTGCACCGAGTAGTTCAGCATCGTGTGCAGCGACTTCTGCGAGCGCGCCAGCAGGTCTTCGCGAATGATCACCAGCGTGACGCCCGACGGGCCGAGGTTCTTCTGCGCGCCGGCGTAGATCAGTCCGTATTTCGAGACGTCGATCGGCCGGCTGAACATGTCGGACGAGGTGTCCGCCACCAGCGGCACGTCACCGACGGCCGGCTCCGCCGGCCACTCGGTGCCGAACAACGTGTTGTTCGTCGTCATGTGCACGTAGGCGGCGTTCGGCGTCAGCTTCAGCTCGTCCTGGCGCGGAATGCGGTTGAAGTTCTCGCTCTCGGTGGACGCGGCGATGTTCACCGTGCCGACGCGCTGCGCTTCCTTCACCGCCTTCTGCGCCCAGCCGCCGGTGACGATGTAGTCGGCGGTGGCGCCGGCGGTCAGCAGGTTGAGCGGCACCATCGAGAACTGCAGCGACGCGCCGCCCTGCAGGAACAGCACCTTGTAGTTCGACGGCACCTTGCCGAGCGCGCGCAGATCCTGCTCGGTCTTCGCGAGGATCGCCTCGAACGTCTTCGAGCGGTGGCTGATTTCGAGCACCGACATGCCGACGCCGGGCAGCGCAACCAGATCGCGCTGCGCCTCTTCGAGAACGGGAACGGGAAGAACTGCGGGGCCGGCGGAGAAATTAAAGATGCGATTCGTGGTCGTGGTCATGATTGTGTCCAAGCATCACACGGAAACAGATGCGCTGGTGAGCACGGAAACGGAAGAACTCGGGCCGCGAAAAATCAAAGATGCGATTCGTGCGTTCAGTGTGTCCAGTGATACGGTGTTCCAGTGTTTCCGTGTTTGTTGTTTCATCCCAGCTTCACCAGTTGCAGATCGAGAATGTCGGCGTTGCCCGATTGCATGGCGTCGAGCGCCCGCATCGACGGCGCGCCGTCGAGATTGATGCGGGCGACGGCGGCATGCGCGCCGTCGAAAATGATGTTCTCGGTCTCCTGCACGTTCAGGTGGGCGACGCGCAGGTATTCGAACACGTGCGCGAGCACGCCGGGCTTGTCGCGGTGGCGGACGACCAGCATGTGCGTGGCGGGCGTCTGCTTCGCGAGGTTGACGACGTTCGGGACCTTGCCGGTGTCCTTGTAGGTGCGAATGATGCGGACCGTCTCGTCGGCGATCGCCTCCTGCGCCTGGTCCGTCGAGGCGCCAATGTGGTGCGTGCCGAAGACCGCCGGGCTCGCGCACAGCGTGTCGACGAACGTCGCCGTGGCGCTGGACGGCTCGTTCTCGAACACGTCGAGGCCGACGCGGATGCTCTTGGCCTTGATCGCCTCGGCGAGCGCCGCGTAGTCCATCACCTCGGCGCGGGCGGTGTTGATGATGTAGGCGCCGACCCTGGCGTGCTTCAGCAGCGTCCGCGTTGACGAACCCGCGCGTCTCCTTCGTCAGCGCGAGGTGCACGCTGACGATGTCGGACTTCGCCATCAGCTCGGCGGGCGTGTCGACGACCTCGATGCCGAACTCCTCCCGGGCGGCTGCGCGCGCGGCGTCGTCAGCGCTAAAGCGGCGGCTCCACACCAGCGACCGGCATGCCGAACGCGCGCGCGCGCTTGGCGACTTCGCGGCCGATGTGGCCGAAGCCGAGGAGGCCGAGCGTCTGCCCCATCAGCCCCTTCGCCTTCGAGTATTCCTTCTTGTTCCACGTGCCCGCGCGCAGCTCGGCGACGTTGTCGGGGATGCGCCGATCGAGCGCCAGGATCAACCCCATCGTCAGCTCGGCGACCGCGACGGAGTTCTTGCCGGGGCAGTTCGACACGTAGATGCCGCGCTTCGACGCCGCCGCCACGTCGATGGTGTTGACGCCGGCGCCGGCGCGGACGATCAGCGACAGCGCGCCCGCGTCCATCATCGCGTCGGTGACCTGGGTCGATCGCACGACCAGCACCGGCGCCTGCGTCTTCTTGATGGCCGCGACCAGCGTGTCGCCGGATGCGTCGGGCTCGAAAATCACTTCGCAGCCGGCGGCCTTCAACGCATCGAGGCCGGACTGCTCGAACTTGTCTGCAACGAGTACCTTCATGACGGGAAGTCAACCTTGTCGCGAAATGATTCTTGTCGGGAGGTGATCATCGTCGGGATCAAATCAAGTGCGAGAGCAGTCCGTCGCGAAGCTTCGGCTCGAACCAGGTCGACTTCGGCGGCATGATGCCGCCGGCATCGGAGATGCGCATCAGATCCTTCACCGAGACCGGATACATCGAAAACGCCACGGCGGCGGCGCCGGAGTTCACCAGCCGCTCGAGCTCCTGCGTGCCGCGGATGCCGCCGACGAAATCGATGCGCTTGTCGGTGCGCACGTCCGTGATGCCCAGCAGCGGCTGGAGGATCGCGG
Organism: uncultured cyanobacterium; assembly: GCA_963833135.1. GTDB lineage: Bacteria > Acidobacteriota > Vicinamibacteria > Vicinamibacterales > UBA2999 > 12-FULL-67-14b. Next base: position 121,327 of record CAWHWW010000005.1, read on the forward strand.
TCTCGAGCACGTCGACGTCCAGCCCGTCGGCCGCGGTCTTCGAGATGCAACGTGTGCCACTCGCCGCCCAGGTACATCGCCACCTGGCCCTTTTGCATGGGCATCGGCGACACGCCCTTGCCGAGCGGCACTTTCTGTTCGAGCGCCTTCAGGAAACTCTCCGGCGTCATGCCGTTCAGGTCCTTGACGACGCGGTTGTACGGCAGCACCTGCATCTGGTTGTCGGGAAACGCGACGGCAAGAACGCGATCGGCCTCAGATCCCAGGGCCGCAGACCCAGGCCGCAGAAGGCGCAGAGTCTTTCTTGCCTTGCGTGCCCTCGCGGCTGACGCCGCTCGGTGATGACCGTCGGCAATGTACAACGCCTCAATCTTCGCGAACGCGTCGACGATTGCCTGGTTCTCGCCGGCCGGCACCTGCCAGATCTCGTGCTGCACGCCGTCCGGCGCGGTGAGATCGAACAGCGGCTCGGCTGCCGCCACGCGGCGGACGATCGCGTCAACCTCCTGCGAGGCGCGATAGGTGAGAAACACCGGCCCGGTCTGCGCGCCGATCGCGAGCATGTGCCGCGTGCGATCGTCTTCCTTGTCGGGACGCGTCTTCTCGTGCTTCTTGATCAGATCGCGATCGTATTCATCGATCGAAAAGCACGCGGCGACGCCCGACTGCACGTGGCTCCCCATCTTCAGGCGATAGACGTAGAAGCTCGGGACCTCTTCGACGACGAGCGGCGCGTCGGACTTCAGGGCCGTAAAGGCCCTGGCCGCCTGTTCGTAGGCCGCATCGGAATGCGGGTCCGCGCCGGCGCCCATGTCGATCTCGGGCCGCGATACATGGAGAAAGCTCAAAGGATTTCCCGAGGCCAACGCCCGAGCTTCCTCGCTGCTGACGACGTCGTAGGGCACGGAAGCGACCGATGCGGCGGCTTTCGGCGTGGGACGCAGCGCGGCGAAGGGATAGATGGCCGACATGAACTCTTAATTATAGATGGGCAGGAGCGTCTTGCACCAGCTCAACCTGGCTGGAGGCATGCATGAGGGACTGTGTGATTCGTTGGCTGACGGGTCTGTCGTTTTTTCTCGGCCTCGTAATATTTTCGTCCACGCCAGCGCTGGCGCAGGATGGCGGCATCCGCGGCGGCATCTCGGTCGATCCCGATCAGTTTTATTTCGGCGGGCACCTCGAGACGTCGCCGCTCGTCGATCGTCTTTACTTCCGCCCGAACGTCGAAATCGGCATTGGCGACGACCTGACGCTGATCGCCGCCAACATGGAGTTCGTCTACAAGTTCACCCGCAATCGGAGCCTGAACCTCTACGCGGGCGCGGGCCCGGCGCTCAACATCTTCATGTTCGACGACAGCGCGGGCGACAACGACGCCGACACCGAGGCCGGCTTCAACATCCTGGTGGGCGCGGAAACGCCGAAGGGCCTGTTCTTCGAATTCAAGATCGGCGCGATGGATTCGCCGGACCTCAAATTCGGAGTGGGCTATACGTGGAGATAACGGCATGGAGGTTAGAGGTTAGAGGTTAGAGTGTTAGGACTAGTTGTTATTCGCGGCGCGTGCCGTGGTGGGATTGAACAGCAGCGCGAAGTAGCGATCGCGCTCGGTGTTGAACACGTTGAGCAGTCCGGCGGTCACCGGCTCTCCCGGCGGCATGTTGCGATGCTCGACGACCGGGTTCACGTAGCGGCCGTTCTTCTTCATGCCGTAATGCAGATGGACGCCGGTCGCGAGGCCCGTCTTGCCGACGCGGCCGACGAGCTCGCCCTGGCCGATGCGCGCGCCGGCGCGGACGGAGATCGCCGAAAGATGCAGGTATTCCGTCTCGTAGCCGTTCGGATGCCGAACCTTCACGGTGCGTCCGCCGCCGTTGGTCCAGCCGGCGTGCGTCACCACACCTGGCGCCACTGAACCCACCGGCGCGCCAGGCGGGGCGAAGTAATCGACGCCGTTGTGTGCGCGCGCGTAGCCGAGGATCGGATGCTGGCGCGACGTCGAGAAGCGCGACGTGATTCGCGGTTCGAACTTGAGCGGCGATTTCAGGAAGAACCGCTTCAGCGAACGCCCATCCTCGTCGTAATACGCCGGCGCGCCGCCCTCTGGCGTGAAGCGAATCGCGCGCAGCTTGCGGCCATCGTTGACGAATTCCGCGGCGAGGATCGCGCCGTATCCCGACAGCTTGCCCTCGCGCGTGTGGCGCTCGACCAGCACGCGGAACCTGTCGCCCGGCTGCAGGTCGGAATTGAAATCGATCTCACCGGAGAACACATCGGCCATGCCGAGCGCGAGGTCGATGTGCTCGCCGGCCTTGTCGATCGCGGCAAACAACGAATTGGTCTCGCGATTGATGCCGCCCTCGACCGTGACGACCGTGGTCTGTTTCGGTATGCGCTCGACGGTGGCGATGAACCGCGGTGCGCCCTCGATCGACGCTCGCTCGACGGTCAGCCGCTTGTTCGCGTCGATCTCGTACTCGAAGCGGCGCACCCGGCCGTCGAGGAGGCGATCGATCGCGTAGGGCTGGCCGGCGCGGAGCTTTCTCACATCGATCGCCGACGCGATCGATGAGACCAGCACCTGCGTGTCGGCGCCGTGGATCATGTGGTTCTGGAACAAGTGCGCAATCGTCGTCCGCGACGGCACGAAGCCGCTCAGGACGTCGGAATCCTTCGCGAGCGCCACGTCCACGGCCACGGATACGTACGGTCGCCGTCGGGTCGGCGGCCGACACCATCCAGAAAGCCGATGAGAGACCGGCGACGAGCATGCCAATGGCAGGGATTACGAGCTGCTTGCGCATCAAAAAGACGGTCAATCCTAGCAAACCGCGCGGCGTAAGACGACCCAAAATCGCGCTTTGGTAAACCGAAGCAGGTCAGCAAGTTAGACATATGCGGCTGTGCTGGTAAGGCATCAATTACAGCTTTGGACCTCTCCTGACAAATCGGTAAGTTACACTTCAAGCGTTGGAAATTGCTGTTGCCGTGGTCGCCGCGCTGGTTGCTGGGTTCGCGGCCGGGTGGCTGCTCGCCTCCCGGAGCGGGGTCTCACAACAAGAACAACTGCGCGACGCGTTCCAGTCGCTTGCCGCCTCCACCCTCAAGGCCAGCACGGATGAGTTCCTGAAGCTTGCCAACGAGAAGATTGGCAACGTGCATCGCGAGGCGGCGATCGACCTGACGCGACGCCAGCAGGAGCTCGGCACGCTGGTCACGCCGATCAAGGACACGCTCGTCCAGGTGGACGCGAAGCTGAAAGAGGTCGAGAAGACCCGCATCGACGACAACGCCAGCATGAAGTCGCTGCTCAACCTCGTCGGCCACACGCAGCAACAGCTCCAGCAGGAAACGCAGAACCTGGTCCGCGCGCTGCGATCGCCCGGCGTTCGCGGGCAATGGGGCGAAGTGCAGCTGAAGAAGGTGGTCGAGCTCGCCGGCATGATGGAGCACTGCGACTTCGACCAGCAGCCGACGATCTTCACCGAAAGCGGACGGCTAAGGCCCGACATGACCATCAACCTTCCCGGCGGCCGCTCCATCGTCGTCGATGCGAAGGCGCCTCTCGAGGCTTTTCTCGATGCGCAGGCCGCGACTGACGATGGCGTGCGGAGCGGCAAGCTGGCCGATCATGTCCGGCAGGTCAAGGATCACGTCACCAAGCTCGGCGCCAAGTCGTATTGGGATGCCCTTCCCTCCTCGCCTGAACTGGTCGTGCTGTTTCTTCCTGCCGAGGCCATCTACATGGCGGCTCTCGAGCGTGACTCGGCGCTGATTGATTACGGCGTCAACCAGAACGTCCTGATCGCGAGCCCGCTCACGCTCATTGCGCTGCTCCGGGCGGCGTCGTTCGGATGGCGGCAGGAGCGGCTGACGATCAACGCCGAGGAAATCAGCAGGCTCGGACGCTCGCTGCATGAAAGCGTCGCGACGATGGCCGACCATTTCGAGGACTTGCGGCGCCGGATGGATGGCGCGTTCCTGACCTTCAACAAGGTGGTCGGATCGTTCGAGAACAACGTCCTCGTCAAGGCGCGGCGCTTCCGTGAGCTGGGGGCCGGCAGCGCCAAGGAAATTCCGGTGATCGATCCGCTCGAAACCGTCGCGCGCAAGCTCGACGCGCCGAAACAGCAGGGCCTGCTCGAACAGGAAGAGAGCGAGGCCACATCAGGAGACCGTTCATGACCCGACTGACTGTGGTGGCGGCAATCGTCGTATGCGCCGTGACGTTGACGGGCGCGCAGAAGCCCGAGGCGACTTCCCTTTCCGGCAAGCCGCTGACGATTCCATCGCCGATCGCGAACCAGCAGAAGCTCGAAGCCGACCTTGCGCAGGCAGAGACGACGCTGGCGGCGAACCCGAAGGATCCGGAAGCGATCATCTGGGTCGGGCGCCGTCTTGGATATCTCTGGCGATACAACGACGCGATCGCGATGTTCTCGAAAGGCATCGCGATGTATCCCGACAATCCCAAGTTCTACCGCCACCGCGGGCATCGCTACATCAGCATCCGCCAGTTCGCCAGGGCGCAGGCCGACTTCGAAAAGGCGGCGCAGCTGATCAAGGGCAAGCCGGATGAGATCGAGCCGGATGGTGCGCCGAATCCGGCAGGCAAGCCGCGCAGCACGCTCCAGTTCAACATCTGGTACCACCTCGCGCTCGCGCATTACCTGCAGGGCAATTATGCGAAGGCCTACGACGCGCAGGTCGAATGCATGAAAGTGTCGACCAACGACGATTCGATCGTCGCGACGAGCGACTGGATGTGGATGACGCTGATGCGGCTCAATCGCAAGTCCGACGCGGCCAAAACGATCGAGCGCATCACGCCGAAAATGGACATCCTGGAAAACCAGGCCTACCACCGCCGCTTGCTGATGTACAAGGGCGTCGAGAAACCGGAAGCGCTGCTTGATACGGCGAGCCCCGATCCGACGCAGATTGCGACCCAGGGATACGGCGTCGCCAACTATTACTTCGTCATGGGCGACACCGCCAAGGCGCGCCAGGTCTACGAGAAGATCGTGGCGGGCGCTGGTTGGAATGCGTTCGGCTTCATTGCCGCTGAAGCGGATCTGCAGCGCCTGAAGTAGCCAAGACCGTCGACAGGGGCGCGGCGAACAACTAGGCGGCTTTCTTCCTGGCGGCCGTTTTCCTGGCCGCCTTGGCTTTCTCCGCCGGGACCTTGTCACCCCTGGCCGAGTCCGCCCAATCGGTCTCGAAGACCTGCATGATCTTCCGGGCGACGCCGGGGTTGTTGATGATGAGCCCGACCTCGCGCCGGTTGTCGAGCTCGTCCTTCCGCAGGCTCTGACTGCCGACGAACGCCTGCGTACCGTCGCAGACGATGGCGCGAACGTGAAGGCGGGTTGGCAGCCGCCGTTCCTCGATGCCCGGATCCTTGCCCTTCATGTCTCCGATGATGCGCACCGTCACGCCCTTCGCGGCGCGCTCCTTGAGCAGCTTGATGATCGAGGGGTCCTGCACCTTGGCGTCGTAGATTGCGAGTTCCTTCTTCGCGCCGGCGATGAACGCGGTCAGCATCGCGCGCGCGTTCTCGGGGCTGACGACGAGATGTGACTTGCCTGGCGAATAGGCCTGCCTGGTGACGTCGGATTCAAACAGCTTCAACGCCTCCGCGACGGTCCTGGTGTCGCGCGTCGAGATCGCGAAGCTGCGGCTCTTGTCGATGTCGAGCTTCGTGAAGTTGAAGCCGAACAGATGCAGCACCGAATCGGCGACCATGAACTTCGCGTGATAGCGAAGCAGGTCGTCGGCGGTGCGTGAGACGAGGACGCCCGCGGCGAGCAACCGCTGCTCGAGCTTGCGCAGCCGCGCTTCTCCGCCACGGTTGGTGTGGGCGATCAGCGCCCGCACCCGCACGCCGCGCAGCACGGCGGCGGCCAGCGCCTTCTCGATCTCGTCGCGATCGAACCGGAAGATGAAGATGTCGATCGTCTTCTTCGCGCGCTTGATCGCCTGGACGATCGGGACGACGCCGGCTTCGGGCTGGATGATGAGTTTCACTGCGTCACTTCGGGATCTTGTCTTTCTGTTTCTCGTTCCACTCGACGGCGCCCTTGTTGTCGGGCGCCAGCTCCATCAGCGCGTTCGACACCCGATCGGTGCGCAGCGACTTCGGCGTGGTCACCATGTAGGAGACGGTGTCTTCCGCGGCGGTGCGCAGCTCGTAGCGGGCCTTGTAGCGCCGCAGGACTTCCTCGATCTTCGGCCGCAGGTCGGCGGTCTTGTCGCCCATCTTGACGTTGAGCTCGAAGAGGCGCGTTTGCGGCTCGAAGCCCTCGATGATCCACAGGCAGAAGACGATGAAGCCGGTGCCAATCGCCGCGAGTCCGTATAGGCCCACACCGGCCGCGAGGCCGACGGACAGCGCGCACAGCATCACCACTGCGTCTTTGGGGTCGTCGATCTTCGATCGATAGCGGATCAGGTTGGCGGCGCCAACGATGCCGAACGCGCGCGCCAGGCTGGCGCCGACCACCAGCATGATGAGCGCGCCGACGACGGCGAGGATGATCTGCGTCTGCACCACGGCCGGCTGCCGCTCCGGCGTGCCGTTGCGGCGCGGCCGCAGCGCGAGCACGGCGCCCAGCAGGGCCGCCAGCGGGAGGCGGATGGCGGACGCGAACAGCTCCTCCCGGAACGTGTCCATTACGCCTGGAAGATCGACGCCTGGCTGCATCATCGGGTCCTTATGAAGTCGGCGTCCGGCGAATCTCGCCGGAATCGACGCTCTTGCCGCGTCGTGAAATGGTCTGGAACCGCAGCACGTCGCCGTCGATCTCGACCAGCATGAAACTCTGTTCGGTGTCGAAGCCCTTGGCGGTCAGCGCCGAGTTGCCGATGATGTCGCCGGAGCGCAGCTTGGCCGATCCGCCGGCCGTGAAATAGTTGATGCCCTTTTGCGGCTTGAGCCGCTCGTAGAAGTGCTCGTGGCCCGCGAACACCACGTTGAGGTTGTACTTGATGAACATCGGCTCGACGATCGAGCGCAGGTCCACTTCCGATCCGTGACGGCCGCCCGACGAATAGATCGGGTGATGGAAGTAGGCGATCTTCCACTTCGAATTCGACCTGGAGAGCTCTTCCTCGCAGCCAGCGCTGCTGGTCCTGGTCCATGTAGTTGCTGTCGAGGGCGAAGAAGCGCACGTCCTTCTTCTGATAGGTGTAGTAGCGCTTGCCGCCCATCCCGAAGTTCTTGTAGAACCGCTGGTTCGGATCGTCGTGATTGCCGAGCGACGCATAGAACGAGATGTTGGCGTCGAGCAGCGGCTTGAACGGGCGCTCGAACTTCGCCACGAAGTCCTGCGGCCGCTCGGAGCCGTACAGGTTGTCGCCCAGCATGATCGCGAACTCGTACGGAAAGACCGAGTGCGCCCTCCACATCTGCGCGCCGGTTTCGGTCTGCGCGCGATCGCCGGTGCCGCTGTCGCCAATCACCAGGAACTTCACGGAGTCCTTGCCGATCGGCGGCTGCACGTCGATGGCCGCGCCGATCGCGGCGGCCGGGGCGCGCTGTGGTTCGGTGATGGCTTGCCCGACCGCGGCGAGCGCGAGCAGGGCCCAGAGAACGGCGAGAATGCGAACGGGTGGCTTCTTCATGATCGATTCGCGTCAGCTCGGAATGGTCGGCACCACGTCACGGAGGATGTCGACGATCAGGTTGGCCTTGACGTCACGCAGGAGCAGGCTGCGGCCGACGATGCGGTATTCGAGATCGGGCGGAAGATCCGGCAGCTTGCGCAGCAGCGCCGGCGGAAACGTCTCGAGCGGCATCGTCGTCGGGTAGACGGTGTTGATGTCGACCTTCAGTTCTTGCGGGCAACTCGCTGACGAGCGCCTTGCGATCGGCGGCCGAGCGTGTCTTGAAGTCGTCCTGGACGATCTTGATGAAGTACGGCTGGTACTCCGGCGCGAAGATGTCGCCGGGCTGCGCGTTGGCGCGCAGCGTCATGATCATGTCGCCGAGCGCCTTTTCGCGATCGGAGATCTCCTTCGGATCGTCGGTCCTCTTGAGGGTCGGGACCTTGCCCTCGGCCTCGTTGTGAATCTTCATGTAGGCGTCGATGCGCTTCTTGAACTCGAGCGTCGCGGCGCCTTGCGCGTTGACGGGCTGGCCGTCGGCGGTGACCGTGGGACTGTTCACGGGCGGCGAGGGCCGGCGCGGTCACGTTGCCGGGGCGCGTTGTGCCTGGTCGGGCGTGCTGGACACCGCGCGCTGTTGGGCGCTGTCCACCTTGCCGCACGCGATCGTGAGGACGGTAGCGAGCGCGATGGACGCCGGGATTAATTTCGTCATGGCAGTATGACTCACTTCAAGAGCTGTGCCACCAGCGCGCTCCAACTTACACCCGTTAGCTCAGCCGCATGAGCCAATCGATGCCCAGTTTGGCCCTCCGGCTACACAGGGGGTTGGTGCAAATCGTGCATCGACAGGATTGGTCATGCGCCGGCTCGTCATCCTCGTCCAGATCGCGCTCCTCGCCGCCTGCGGCAACGGCGGGATCAGTCATACCAGCGAAGCCCGGGAACAGGCCCCGGGTCGAGGCGAGCCGGCTCGACGGCATCGCCGCCAACCAGCTCACCCTGCCCAACGCAGGACCGCTCGATCAAGTTCGCCATCATCGGCGACAGCGGCCGCGGCTCGAAGGAGCAGCACGAGGTCGCGGCGCAGATGGTCGCGTATCGCCAGCGCTTCGACTACAAGTTCGTGCTGATGGCCGGCGACAACATCTACGAAGGCCCGGCGACCGAAGAGGACTATCGGTTGAAGTTCGAGGAGCCGTACAAGCTGCTGCTCGACGCCGGCGTCAAGTTCTACGCCGCGCTCGGCAATCACGACGATACCAACCAGATCTTCTACAAGCCGTTCAACATGGACGGCCGATCGCTACTACACGTTCGTGCCGCCGGTCGATCCGATCACGCGCTGGGACACGCGCGTGCGCTTCTTCGCGCTCGACAGCACCTATCTCGACTGCGAGCAGATGCGATGGTTCGAGAAGGAAGTCGACCGAGTCGCGCGCGGAGTGGAAGATCGCGTTCCTGCATCATCCGCTCTACACGTCCGGGCCGCTATACGCTGGCGGCGCGCGGCATTCGCTTCGCGCTCGAATCGGCGTTCGTCAACGGCGGCGTCGACGTCGTGTTCTCCGGGCACGAGCACATCTACGAGCGCGCGGAGCTGCAGAACGGCATCCTGTATTTCATCACCGGCGGCGCCGGCTCGCTGCGCGCCGGGCGACGCGGCGCCGTCGCCGCTCGATCGCGCGCAGCTACGACCGGGACTATCACTTCATGCTGGCCGAGATCACCGACGATGGATTCTTCTTCCAGGCGATCAACCGCACGGGCGTGACGGTCGACGCGGGCTCGCTGCGGCCGTCCTACTGCGGACACGACGGACCGTCGGTGACCTGGTCGACCTTGTCCTTGAACACGCGCACCCATTCGGCGATCGGCGTGGAGTGCCTGGCCGATCATCCCGGTCGGCTGATCGAAGCGCGCGCTGCGGAACAGATCGTCGATCTGCTGGTCTGACAGCTGCGAGAGCAGCCCGCCGAGATGCTTGCGGCCGGCCTCGGTGATCTTCACCGGCGTGAAGGTCGCGCCGTGATACGGGAGCGCGTCCATCGACGTCGTGCAGCTGGCGCGGTCGGCCCACAGCGGCGCCTTCTCCCATTCCGGAAGATCGACCTTGCGCGGTCCCCACGCCGAGCCGACGTCCTGCAGCATCGCAAACGGCCGCGAGCACTTGCCGCCGTCGGGCCAGTCCTTTTCGGAGAGGCACACCAGGCGCTGGTTCTCGCTCTTGTTGTCCCAGTGCGACAGGAACACGGCCAGCAGGCGCAGCGCGTCGACGTGCGCGCGCGGCGCGCCGCCCTTCTTCGGATCGATCAGATCGAGCTCGAAGAACGCCCAGCCTTCGAGCTCCTCGGTCTCGATCGGGCGGCCGTAGTGCTTGCGCTCGACCGCGACCCACTCGAAGTCCTTGTAGGTCCTTCGTGTCCATCACCTTGCCGTACAGCTTCTGCGCGCCGGCAAAGCCGAGCGTCTTCATGGTGATGAACGGCTCGGCCGGACAGCCGTAGCAGCGAACCTTTTCGACAATCATCACGTCGTCGGCGCCGAAGCCGAGCGCGTGCAGCAGCTTGCGCCGCCGCCACTTCGGAAGGCACTTCGGGACTGCTGCCGTACTTGACGCGAAGCCGTTCGCCCTTCTCCGACTTGCAATCGAACTTCGGCGCGGTGCCGCCGAGCTGCGTGATCTCGAAGGTGCAGGTGATTTCCTTCGGCTGCTTCGGATCGGTGCCGAGCCTGGCGCGGGCAATCGGTGGCGGCGCGATCCACACCGACGCGCGCGACAGCGCGTCGATACGCTCGTCCGGAGAAACCGTTTTCGATTTCAGGGGCTTCTTCGCGGGTTCCGTCGAGGTCGTCATTGCGGCCGGTTTATCAGCCGGCTTCTGAGCGGACATCGACGTGGCCAAAGCGGCGACGGCACCAGAGAGGACGACGACCGCGAGCGCCTGAGCACGCATACGCGCCACTCAGGTGCAAGAAACGTGACACTCATTCGCCCCGCGCCAGATTCGGCGGGGCTTCGGAGTGCAAGCGCGCGATCACTTCGATTCGAGAATGTAGGGCTTCAGGACGGCGTCGAGATCGTGACGCATCCACTTCGCGGCGGTGCCTTCCTGATAAAAGGCCCAGCTCAACATCGAGCCGCCGACCACCGCTTCGATGGTGCGCGCCAGCTGTTTGGCATTGGTATCCGGCGACAGCTCTTTCGCTTCGATCGCTTCCTTGATGAGCTTCTGCAGTTCGAGCGCGCGTCGCCGCGCGCCTGCTTCGACCAGGTGCTTGCGGAAGTCCGGATCGGTGAGATCGATCTGCAGGTAGGCGAAGTTGCGCGCGAACGCCGCCGGATTCGCCGCCATGTGCGCCATGCAGTCGCTGTACGCCCGCAGCGCCGCCAGCGGCGAGCGGTGGCCGCGGCGCAGCTCCGCGAACATCTCGCCGTGCCGCCGGAAAACTGTTCCGACAGCTTCAGCAGCAGATCGCGCTTCGAGCCGAATCGCTGCACCAGCAGGCCGGCGGTGACGCCGGCCTCGGCGGCGATGTCGGCGAGCGTCAGCTCGCCGGGCCCGACCCGCGACATCGCGCGCTGGGCGGCCATGAACACTCGTCGTCGGTGACTTTCTGCGGGCGTGGGCTCATGGTTGACAGGTGGTCAGGTTGACAGTTTATAAATGATCATTTAGTATTATTTCTAAATCGATGGTTTAGTATACCAGAGGAGCGCGATGATGCGGAAGGTCATTTACGGCGGCGCCTGCAGCCTGGACGGCTTGCTTCACCGACCGGGACGGCGCGCATCGACTGGCTGCATTTCAGCAAGGACGTCGAGGCGATCATGCGGGAGTCATGGGCGACCGCCGACACCATGCTGCTCGGCCGCAAGACCTGGGAGTGGACATCGTCGCAGGCGGGGCCGGACGACCCATCGGTGACTGGCATCACGAGCTACGTGTTCTCGCGCACGCTGACGTCGATCCCGGACAAGAAGGCCCAGCTGGTCACGAGCGATGCCGGTGAGTTCGTGCGGAAGCTCAAGGCCGCCCCGGCAAGGACATCATCGTGATGAGCGGCGGCAACTTCGCCACCTCGCTCCTGCAGGCCGGCGTGATCGACGAGATCGGTCTCAACATCCATCCGTTGCTGCTCGGCGCGGGGCCGCCGGCGTTTCTCGATCCCGGCGCGCGCGTACAACTCGAGCTGACGGAATGCCGCCAGCTCGATGGCGGATGCGTGTTCGTGCAGGTACGCGGTCAAGCAGTGACGACCTCCGCAAGGAGGTTCGAGCTACCCGGCTCGGCCGCGCGCCAGCACGTTGCCGCCGAAGCGCTCGACCCACAGGCTGCCGACGAGCGCGAGCGCGGCGCTCGCCATCATCATGTACGCCGGCGAGGTCGCCTGGCCGGTGTCGCGGATCAACGTCGTCGCCACCAGCGGCGCGGTGCCGCTGAAGATCGTGAAGCTGACGTTGAAGACCAGCGCCACGCCGGTGAAGCGGATGCGCGTCGGAAAGAGATCCGTCAGCAGCACCGCGAACGATCCGTTGGTCAGGCCCGCGCTGAGTCCCGGCCAGCACGCACAGCAGCGTCAGGTTCGATCGCGCGCGATCTCGAGCGCGCCGTAGAACGGCAACGCGAACACCAGCAGCAACGCGACGCCGGCGCGCAGCAGGTAGCGCGGCGGAATGCGATCGCCCAGCCACCCGGTCGACGAGGATGCCGATCGCCGACGCGATCACGCCGACGGTCTGCGCGAACACCGCCTGGCGCGGGTCGTACTTGCAGCACGCCCGGCGAGATACGCCGGCAGGTGCGAGAAGAACAGGCCGTTGAAGCAGCCGGTGCCGGCAAGCAGCGCGCAGCCGATCAGCACGTGCACGAAGTGCGTCCGCAGCAGTTCGCGTGAAAGGCTGGCGCGACGCGAGGCTCCGCATGCGCTCGAACTCCGGCGACTCTTCCAGCGATCGCCGCAGCACGAAACTCAACACGCCGCCGAGGCCGCCGAGAACGAACGCGATGCGCCATCCGTACACCGGCACCAGCGCGGGATCCATGAACGTGCGCACCGACAGGCTCACGCCGGTCGCCACCGCCACGCCCATGGTGACGCACGCGAACACGACGCCGCACACGAACGGCGCGATGCGCGGCGCCGTTTCGACGACGTAGGTCAGCGCGCCGGGCAGCTCGCCGCCGAGGCAGAAGCCCTGGATCAGGCGCAGCGTGACCATCAGCAGGCTGGCCGCGACGCCCCACTGCGCGTAAGACGGCACCAGGCCCATGCCGAGCGTCGCGCCGGACATGATGAACACCGACCACAGGAACACCGCGCGGCGGCCGTAGCGATCGCCGTAGTGGCTGAGGACGATGCCGCCGATCGGCCGGGCGAGGTAGCCGACGGCGAAGGTCGCGAACGACAGCGATCAGCGAGACGAGCGGATCGCTCGCCGGAAACACCGCGTCGCGCGATGTCGCGCGCGAACACGCCGAAGATGACGAAGTCGTAGAACTCGAGGGTGCCGCCGAGGCTGGCGAGCAGAACGATCCTCCAGCCGGCGGCGTGATGCGGTCCGAATGTTGCGGTCATCGAGTTGAATCGGAGCATATCGCGAGTCACCGCGGGATCGCCGTCGTTCTTTGCCGGCTGCAGGCCCAGCACCGCGCACATGAAGTCGTAGATGTGGATGTTCTCGAACGGCTTCACGCGCATGCCGCTCTTGATGCGCGGCCCGGTGGCGATGAAGAGGCCGTGCATCGATTGCGCGCGCGCATCGTAGCCGTGCGCGCCGCCGGGCGCGCGGCGATCCGGCTCGGCCCCAGCGATCGACTTCGCGCTTCGACGTGATGTACCAGCCTTCATTCGCGATCGCCGACGACCGCCGGCAGCCGCGGATGGCCGGCGAGGCCGTACTCCGCAGGGATCTCGTTGCTTCGATACACGGCCAGGTGCCGGATGCTTGTCCTTGAGCGCCGCGTACAGCTTCTCGACGTTGCCGTCTTTCGGCGACAAGCCCGAGCACCGGCGCCCAGTCGACGACGTCCATCGTCGCGACGTCGATGTAGTCGTCGAGCACGATCATGCGATCGGGGCTGAGCGCCGCCATGCCGTGATCGCTGACCACGACGTAGTGCACGCGATCGGCGAGACCGATCGTCTTCACGCCGGCGACCAGCTCGCCGATCGACCTGTCGACGCCGCATCACCGCGTTCCTGACGTCGTCCGGAGTCGGGACCGCGGCTGTGTCCGGCGCTGTCGACATCGCTGAAATACAGCGTCAGAAACGACGGCCGCTCCCCTCCGGCAAGCTGCAGCCAGTCCAGAACACGCGATTGACACGCTCGCCGTGCGGCAGGTCATCGTCGAACGGCGTCCAGTAGGTCGCCTGCCGGCCGCCGATCACGGTTTCCGATCCGGGCCAGAACATCGCCGCCGGCTTTCCTGCCCTGCTTCTCGGCGGTGTTCCAGATCGGCTCGCCGCCCCACCATCGCGGATCGGCCAGCACCTCGCGGTTCGACATCGAGAACTCGCCGGGAATGTCGGCGGCGCGCATGTTGTTCGAGATGATGCCGTGATGCGCGAGCCGCAGGCCGGTGACGATGGTGTAGTGATTCGGGAACGTCTTCGACGGGAATTGCGGGATCAGTCCGTCGGCGCGCACACCTTCGGCGGCGAGCCGCGTCAGGGTCGGCGGCTTGTATCGATCGAGGTAGTCCCAGCGGAAACCATCGATCGAGATCAGGATGAGGATCGCCTTCTCGGGCGGCAGCGGCGGCGTCGGCGCGGCACGCCGCGAGCGTGCAGACGAGCAGCGTGGCGAGACATGCCCGTGCGCGTCATCGGCGGCGAAGGTAGCTCCACGTTGCCGGCGGCGTCAAACCCTCAATCGTCAGCGTCGCCACCTTGCGCGTGCCGAGATCGACCGTCCGGATCGGCGTGATTGTTCGTGTCGGCGACGAACAGCGTGTTGCCGGCGATCGAAAGACCGCCAGGCTCATAGAAGCCCGGTCGGCGAAGGTCGAGACCTTGCCGGATCGCACGGATCGAGCATCTTGATCTTGTGGTTGTAGGTATCGGCGATGAAGACGCGGCCGTCGCGCACGGCCGACGCCGAGCGGATGCTGCAGGCGCACGGCGTCGCCGCGCGCCGTCCTGGTCGCCAAACTCGAACAGATCGCCACCGGCCAGCGTGGTGACGATGTTCGCCGGCGGCAGTGCGACCGCGCGAATCGTGTTGGACTCGGCGTCCGCGACAAACAGCGTGTTGCCGTCGATGCGCGAGGCCTGACGGTTGCGCGAACGTCGCCTCGTTCACGGCGCCGTCGCGCCGCGCTTCTTCCCCGGTGCCGGCGTACGGATACGCCTGGTCGTGCAGCAGATCGATCACCCAGATCTGATGCGAGCCCGCCATGGCGACGATCAGGATGCCGGTCTTGAGCGCAAGATCCCACGGCGAGTTGAGATCGACTCGCAGCGCGTCACCGCCCTCGCCGCTCCACGCGCCCTGCTTGCCCGTGCCCGCGACGGTGTGCACCGCGCGCGCCTGGAAATCGACGACGCGAATCTGATGATTCTCGGTGTCGGCGACATACAGCAGATCGCCGCCTGCCCGGGCGCAGTCGAGGGGTCGAGCGCGAGACCCTGCGGACGATAGAAGCGCGCCTGCGAGAAAATGCCGTCGTTGTCGCCCTGCAGCCCTGAGCCGATCGTCTCGATCAGCCGTGCCGTCGAGCGACGAGACGACGATGCGGTTGTGATTCGAGTCGGCGATGAAGAGTCGATCGCTCTGCTCGTCGGCGAGCACCTTGCCCGGATAGAGCAACGGCCGATCGTCATGACGCTGACGCTCGAGCTCGCAGCGGCAGCGGCGATCGATCGATCTCGCCGCGCTCGTCGAACACGCGCACCACGGTGCGAATCGCGTTGACGAAGCCTTCGAGGTTGCCCTCGCCCATCGCCGTGCCGACGAGGTTCCCGGCGGGATCGATGATGACGCGCGTCGGCCACGCCTGCGCGCCGTAGCGCCGCCAGATCTCGATGGTTGGCATCGTTGGCGACCGGATGCTCGATCTCGTAGCGAACGAGGATCCGCTTCAGGTTCTCGGTGCTCTTCTCGTTGGTGAACTTCGGCGAGTGCACGCCGATCGACGACGAGCTCGTCGGGAAAGCGCTGCTCGAGCGTCTTCAGGTCGCGCAGCACGTGCATGCAGTTGACGCAGCCGTAGGTCCAGAAGTCGAGAATCACGACCTTGCCGCGCAGCTGCTCGATCGTGATCGGCGCCGCGACGTTGAGCCAGTCGACGGCGCCGTCGAGGCTCGGGCGCGTGAATCGGCGCCTTGCTGGTTGCTGCTCCTGTCGCTCGTCGCTCATCGTCCAGCCGCCCGCGTCCAGGCCTTGAGTTGCGTCGGCGCGCGCCACGGTTCTCCGGGATTGAGCCAGCGGTCGACCGGCCACGGCAGGCGCCACGTCCAGTTGATCTCGTCCACCACCGCCGGCGTGTTGATGCGATCGGTCCAGCCGAAGACGTCCTGCAGGGGAATCAGGGTCAGGCACGAGCCGGCGGACAGCAGCGACTGCACGATCGCCGCTCGCTGTTCTTCGGTTGCGCCCTCCGGCGTCGCCGCCAGCGGCTCGATGTCGTGCGTGCCGGTCGTGGCCACCGAACGCTCCGGGAACGTCGCCGGATCGATCGGCGGCTGGCCGTCGCGATCCCAGTGCCGCTCCCAGCGCAGCACCTTCAGTCCGGGCAGATCGAGCCGCGCCATCGATTCGCGCACGAACGGCGGGATCGATCCGAGATCTTCGGCGATCACCTCCGGGCTTGGCTGGCTCGGCGCCGCGCAGGAGGATCCCGACCAGCGTCTCGCCCAGCGCGAGTCTGCGCCGGTTCGTCGGCGGGCTCGAAGAACGCGGCGTCGATCTTGTCGATCGGCCGGACGTACATGCGATAGAGGCCGACGAGGTGATCGATGCGGATAGCCGTCGTACAGGTCGCCGTAGCGGCGGGCGCGCGATCGCATCCAGGCGAAGTCCATTCGCGCCATGACGTCGGCGCGCCACGGCGGCAGGCCCCAGTCCTGTCCGGTCTCGCTGAACGCGTCGGGCGGCACGCCGATGGTCGCGTCGAAGCGAAACTCGTTCTGCCGCGCCCACACGTCGGGACTGTCGGCGGAGATCATGAACGGCAGATCGCCGAACACGCGCACCGGCCACGCCAGTCGCTTGGCCTCCGCCCACTGTTCGGCCGCGATCCACTGCAGGTACGAGCGGTAGGTGATCTCCAGCGCAGCGCGCCGCGCGCGTCGTGCAGCCGCCGGCCGCATCGGCGCGCGCCAGCGGCTCCGGCCACTCGGTCCACGGCGCGCTCGTCGTGCATGCGCGTGCATCGATCGGAACAGCGCGTACTCGTCGAGCCACCACGATTGCGCGGCGACGAACGCGTCGAATCGCATCGCCCGCGGCGAGCCGCGCGACACTTCGAGCTCGAGGAAGCGATCGAACGCGCGTCGCAGCCAGCGCTCCTTGAGCCGCCGGACCGACGGCGTACTCGATGCGCGGCGACTGCCGCAGGCGCTGCGATCTCCGCCAGCTCGGCGCCGTCGAGCGCGTAGCTCGGCGCCGAGCCGGCGAAGTCCGGCGACATCCGCCATCGTGATGTAGATCGGATCGAGCGCCATCGCCGTCATCGCCGAATACGGCGACGTTTCGATCGGCGGCATCTCGTTGATCGGCAGGATCTGCACGATCGACTGGCCGGCCTCCTGCAGCCAGCGCGCAAACATGCGGCAGGTCGGCGAACTCGCCGATGCCCCAGCCGTGTCGACGAGGCAATCGCGAACAGCGGCACGCTGATGCCGCTCTGGCGGCGCATCACGAGGCGGCCGCCGCCAGCGCGCGCCAGCACCCGCGCGATCGCCCCGATCGAACACCGCCGGGTCGACCAGCAGGCTGACGACGATGAATGCTTCGCGCGCGAAATCGAAGAAGTAACCGGGGTGCACCAGCACATCGTCCTTGTCGAGCAGCTCGAGGACGAGCGCTTCCTCGGATCGAAGCCGCGGCACCTGCATGACCGCCGACCATCCGCCTTCAACCGGCAGGACGCTCGACGGCCGGGATGCGTGCCGGCGAGCTGGCGCAGCGACTCGAGATTGCGGCGAACACGCGCGAGGATCTGCGCGCGAATGGCCGCGCCCTGCTCGATCAGATCGGCCGCCGCCGCCTGCACCGGCGTCGACACCGAGAGATAGGTGTCGGCGATGATTTCGTACGCCGCCAGCGCCTCATCGACCTTCGCCGAGGGCCCGCCGAATCCGATCCAGCCAAGTTTCAGCTGCGGCAGCCCGGCCGACTTCGACAGTCCGCCGAGGCTGAAGGTCAGCACCTCGGCGCCGGCAAGCACGTGGTCGACGTCGGGCGCCGGATCGAGCGCGTAGTCGGCAAACACTTCGTCGCCGATGATCGCCCAGCCGCGGGCCGCGGCCAGCTTCGACAGCGGCGTCGAGATCGTCGCGATGCAGAAACGAGCCCGTCGGGTTGTTCGGCGACACGATCAGGATCGCGCGCACGCGATCGGTCGCCGCGCGCGCGATCGAATCGACGTCGATGCGCCACGAGCCGTGATACTCGAGCGCGTAGGGAATCGCGGTGACGGACTCGAGCTGCGTCAGGTGTTCGAACAGCGGATAGCTCGGATGCGGCACCAGCACGGCATCACCGGCATCGCACAGCAGCTTGAACAGCAGCGCATAGGCTTCGCTGGTGCTCGACGTCAGCGCCACGCGATCGGCCGAGATGACGATGCCGCGGCGGCGGAAATCGGCGGCGACCGCTGCCCGCGCCGACCAGAGACCGAGCGGCTGCGGATCGTATTCGAGCGCCCGCGGATCGGCAGCGGCTCGAGCAGCTCCTGCGGATAGTTGAAGCCCGGCGCCGGTCGGATTGGTTTCGGTCAGATCCAGATCACCGCGTCGCCTCTGCGTTTGGCAGCGAGCGCGCGAGCGACTGCATTCGGCGCGAGGCTCTTTGGCAGTCGCGAAGAAATCATTCAAATCTAGCGATGTGGTGATCGAGCCGACTCATCGACTGACCAGCTCGACGCGCTCGATCACATCGCCTTCGAGAATGCCATCGACGACGTCCATGCCGGTGACCACGGTGCCGAACACGGTGTAGATGTGATCGAGCCGCGGCGAGTCGATCAGGTTGACGAAGATCTGCGCGTCGCCGGTGTCGCGGCCGCGCGTCGAGATGCCGACCGTGCCGCGGACAGTGGAGGCCGACTTCGTCGCGCATGTAAAAGTGCTCGCCCATGTATTCGTTGGCGCCGGGGCTGCCGCCCTGGATGACGAAGTTCGGCGCGATGCGGTGGAAGGTCAGGCCGTTGTAGTAGCCCTCGCCGGCGCGCCGGGCGATGCGGATCGCCGTGAGCGGCGCGGCATCGACGTCGAGGCCGATGTCGAAGTAACCGCGGCCGGCCATGTGGAAGCGCAGCGACTTCCCTCGCAGCGCACCGACCATCGCCGTCGTCACGCCCGGCGGCGTCAGCGGCTGCGGTGACGCGGTGCGCGGCTTGCCGGTCCACTCCGTCAGGATCTCGGCGGTCTTCTGCGCGATCGCCGGATCGAAATCCTTCAGGTAGCCTTCGAGGTAGACGGCTTGCGACGCGTCGCCGTAGGCGTGCAGCCGATTGAGGATCGCCATGCGCGGATCACGCGACGTGTCCTTGTGCTCCGCCGTGATGCGGCCAAGCGCAGTGATCAGAGCGGCGACGTCGCCCTGGCCGCGTTCGACTTGTCTTCGAGCGCGCGCACTGCGGTCAGGATCAGCTGATAGTCGGCCGCGCCAGCGAGGCGATCGCGGCGGCCGCCGCTTCGGCCGCTTCAGATCGATCATCGCGGCGAGCGCCGCTTCCGGACGTTGTCGTTCGGATCGGCCGCGAGCGTCGTCGAGCTCGTCGATCAAGGCCGAGAACGCCGGCGGCGCGCGCGGCATACATCCGCACCTGCCAGATCGGATGCTGCGACGAACCGCGGCAGCAGCGCTGCGCGCGGCTTCCGGTTGCTGCCGCGCCAGCGACACGACCGCGTGCGCCGGCGCATGCCAGGCGCGCGGCGTGTTGGTCAGCGACTCGGCGATCGCTCTCAGATCGGCGGCAGGCGACTCGGCGCCAGGACAGGCATTGCCCAGCTGATCGATCGCCTGCAGCATGACGTGCGGATTCGGATCTTTCAGCGCCGCGCGAATCGGCGCGCACGACGTTTTCTGGAAGTGCCGGCCCCACGCGCGCAGGGCTTCGAGCCGCACGCGCGGTTCCTTGTCGGCCAGCGCGATCTTGATGATGCGATCGCGTTCGTCGATCCGCGCATCGGTCGCGGCTGCGGCCGCGGCGAAGCGGCGGACTTCCGCGTCCGCATCGTTCAGCCCGCGCTCGATCACCGACGCCGTCGCCTGGTTGCCGGTGACGAGCGCCGCCATCGCCAGCCGGCGCGTGAGCGCCGAACGCGGATCGGACGGCCGGTCGCTGCGCGGTCGCGGCCCAGCGCAGCAGATCCCAGGTGCGCTCGCCAAGCGGCGGCAGCTTCTTCGCGCGCACGGTGCTCGCGAGCGATTCGAAGCCGCGCGCCGATCCCGACCAGCGCCGCGGTCTCGACGTCGTTCATCGAATCGGGCGCCGGAAGCCCGGTCAGAAGCACCGCTTCGGTTGCCTGCACCTGCTCCGCCGTGTCGTACGGCAGGCGTCCGAGCGCCGCGGCAATCTCGCCCCACGACTCCCACGTGTTCAAGCTCGCGTCCATCGCCGCGCGCGCGAGCAACAGCTTCTGCACGTCGGCGACCGCGGCCGGCGTGCGAGCCATTTGCGCCAGCGCGTTCGCGGCCTCGGCGCGAATGCCGACGCCGTCGTTCAGCGCCGGCGCGATCATCGGAATCATCTCGGGCCGCTCGAGCCGGCCGATCGCGCGGATCGCGGTTCGCCGGCCGTTGCCCTGCAGGCCCTCACGGAGCGGCGCGAGACCCGCATCGGTCGTCGGACGGGCGTCCTCCGCCTGGAGCATTCGCTCCTGCAGCGACTGCGCCGACGCCGATGTCGCAATACAGAACAGTGCGATCGGCAGAAATTGAAACGTTTTCGACATGGTTGGGGTCAGTCCCCGTTACAAATCGGCAGTCCCCGTTACAACTCGGCAGAGTACTCGAACATCTGCGCGGTCAGATCGCAAGGATACGAAATCTTCACGTCGGTGATGTTACCGCTGTCGTCCGTCACCGGCTCGAGCTTCGGCATCACGAACCCCGTGTACGACGGCAGGTTCAGGTGCTCGACGCGCGCGACGACCTCGTCGCGCAGCTCGGGATCGAAGTGAACGCCGTAGGTCTCGAACAACTCCTTCGCCGCCGCGTAATCGCCTTCCGACTTGATGCGCTGCACTTCGGCCAGCAGCCGCGCCACGCCGGCGCGGAACTCGTCGGTGTCAATGACGACGAAGTAGGTCTTCTCGTTCCTGCGTGCGCACGTCGATCGCGCGCGTGTTCGCCAGCAGCCAGTGCACGATCGCCTGGCGATTGCGCATGTGATCCTCTTCGAGCTGCGCGCCGATGCGGACACGCCGCAACTGGACGAGCGCATTCCGCGCGTAGGCTTCGTATTCGGTCTGCACGACCGCCTGCTGCTCGTCGGCCGACACCAGGCCGATCTCCGACAGATACGGATCGGCCACGAAATACAGCGCGACCAGATCGGCGCGCGTCTCCTCGAGCGCCGAATACTGTTCCTTCAACAGATCCTGCGGCGTCACGGTGACGTGATCGGCCATCCGGCCGGACCCGTGTCCGAGCACCTCGTGAATCTCGGTGGTCAACTCGCTCGCAAACGCGCCCCAGCGTCTTGGCGCGCTCGACCTCCGCATCGTCCCACGCGAATTCCTGGCGGAAGCTGTCGGGCATCGAGCGCTCGTAGGCGTCGAAGGACATTCGACAGCGACACGGACTTGCTGCCGTACGTCTCGCGGATGCGCTGATCGTTCGGCAGGTTGACGCCGATCGGCGTGATCGGACCGGAGTCCCCCGCTTCGACGACGACTTCGATCGCCTGCGCGGACACGCCTTCGACTTTCGGCTTGCGGTACTTCGGATCGACCGGCAGGTGATCCTCGAACCACTGCGCGTGCGTCGCCAGCGCACGAATCTTCGCGGTCTTCTCGTGATTCGCGTAATAGACGACGCCTTCCCAGGCGCCCTTCATGCCGCGCGCGTCCATGTAGACTTCGATGAAGCCGTTCATCGTGTCGACGTCGGAATCACGATTCTGCACCCACGCGATGTCGAACGCCGCGCGATCGCTGTCGAGGCCGGTCTCGTAGAAGGTGATGAGCGCGTTCAGCGCCTTGGCAAGCGGCTCCGGCGCGAGCGGCATCGCGTTGCGGAGGTGCCCGACGATCTTCCGGATCTCCCGGTCGTAGAGGCCGCCGACCTTGTAGACCTCCTCGACGAGCCGGCCGTCGCGCTTCACCAGCCGCGAGTTGAGCTGGTTCTTTTCCTCGAAGCCCTCGAGGTCGGCCATCGTCACGCCGTCGTACAGGTTGTTCGCGCTCGAGGCGAGGATGTCCTGACCGTCGCCCGGCGTCTTGCAGGTGACCATCGGCTCGAAGTCCGGATCGAAGAACATCCGCGCGTACGTCTCGACGCGCTGCTCGATCGTCTCGCCCTCTGCGAGATCGAACCTGGCGCCGTTGATCGCGGCAATCTCCATCGCCTCGATCAACGCGCTGGCGATCGAGATTGAGCAGGAACTTTCGCGCCGTCAGGTTGTTGTACGGGCCGGTGTTGAGCCAGAACAGCTTGGTGTAGCGCGTCAGCTCCTTCAGCGTCGCCTCGGGTACGCCGCTCGAATGACGCAGGATCTGCTCGAGCAGCCGCCGAATGCCCAGGTTATGACGATGGCGCTGGTCGTAATAGATGTCGCGGCCGGCGAGCGCGGCCTGATAGAGGTGCCAGACGAGCGTCTTCTCTCGGAGCGACAGCTTCTCGAAGCCGTCGGCGTACAACTGAACGACCGCCGCGTCGTCGATCTGCTCGAGCAGGTAGCGCCGGTCGGTTCCTACAGCGGCAGGTCGACCTTCTGACCGTGCGAGGGGATCTCTACATTCCATCCGAGCTCTTTCGTTATGCGCGCCTTGAGCGCGTCCTGCGCGACGACCTCGCCGTGCACCAGATACGTCGTCTTCGGCGCGCGTGGGAAGGTGCGCAGCCAGCGCACGATTTCGCCCGCATCGGCGTGCGACGACATGCCGTCGATCTTCTCTATTCTGGCGTGGACCGGCACGTGTTGTCCGAAGATCTTGACGTGCCTGGCGCCGTCGACCAGCTGCCGGCCGCGCGTGCCCGCGGCCTGGAAACCTACGAAGAGCACCGTATTTCGCGGGTCTGGCAGGCCGGCAAACAGGTGATGCACGACGCGTCCGCCGGTCGCCATCCCGCTCGACGCGATGATCACGGCCGGCGCGTCGCGCTCGACCAGCGCCTTTGATTCGAGCGCCGAATTCACCGAGGTGAATCGCGGCAGCTTCCGCCGCATGCTGACGATTTCCTTGTCGAGCTCATCCGTGCGGGCGTCGTAATACGCAATGCCCTTGATTGCCATTGGACTGTCGACGTAGATCGGCAGTTTCTCGAGGCGCCCTTCGTCCTCGAGCCTGAAGAGCCAGTACAGCAATTCTTCGACGCGCCCAATCGCAAACGCCGGCACGATCACCTTGCCGCGGCGCGCGACGGTTTCCTTGATGATCCGCGCCAGCGTTTCGCCGTTGTCTTCATCGGGATGGATGCGATCGCCGTAGGTCGATTCGACGAGCAGCACATCTGCGGCGACACCCGGTGACGGATCCGGCAGGATCGGCCGCGAGTAGCGGCCGAGATCGCCGCCGAACAGGATGCGGCCGCCGCTCTTGTCGGATCGCGTCACCAGCACGTAGGACGATCCCAAGAGGTGTCCCGCGTTGATGAACTCGATCTCGATACCCTTGACGACCTCGATCTTTTTTCCGTAGCCGGCGACCTTGAATCGCGACAGCGCTTCGGCGGCATCCTCTTCGGTGTAGAGCGGGAGCGCGGGTTGATGCTTGCTGAAGCCTCGCTTGTTCGCGAACTTCGCGTCTTCCTCCTGCAGGTGAGCCGCGTCGGGCAACACGAGCCGGCAAAGATCGAGCGTGCCGCCGGTGCAGTACACGGGGCCCTTGAAGCCCTGCGACACCAGGCGCGGCAACCAGCCGCTGTGATCGATATGCGCGTGCGTCAGGACGACGGCGTCGATCGTTTCAGGGGCAATCGGCAGCGGCGACCAGTTCCGAAGGCGAAGTTCCTTCAGCCCCTGGAACAATCCGCAGTCGAACAGGATCCGCCGGCCGTCAACTTCGAGGAGGTGCTTGGAGCCGGTGACCGTGCGCGCAGCTCCGAGGAAGGTCAGCGAAGGCATCCGCCTAATGATAGGCGGCTATCGATCACAGCGCGGTCATTACCGACATCAGCGCCTTGCCGATCATCTTGAATAGCGCGGCGAGCACCGGCAACAGATCGCCGCGCTCCATCACCGCGGCGGCCGTGACCGGATCGCTGATCAACAGCCACAGCGACAGGGCCGCGACCGGAGCGAGCGTCACCGACGCGATGCTGACGGCGCTCAGCACACGCGGCCAGAAGCGGCTCTTCGGCGGCTGCCTGGGGCGGTCGGTTGACGGTTTGATCGACGCCATGGACTTGATCTCGATGATTCGGCTTAGCGATTACCGTACCAGCTTGGCAGGTTCATGTAACCCGCTGATTAATTGACGGTTACGGCCGTGAAACGGTTGGCAGGCCCGACAAAAGTGTCCGTTTGTGGGACTGAAGTATCCTGATTCGATGTATGCGCTCGCTTTGATCCGATACCGAAGGCCGCTCGAAGAGGTGGTTGTCCACCAGGAGGGGCATCGCGCCTTCCAGCGCAAGCTCCAGGAGGAGGGGAAGCTGCTGGCCGCGGGCCCGCACGACCCGCGCTTCGGCGGCATGATGCTGCTCCGCGTCGGCGACGAAGGCGCACAGAAGGCGCTCGACGCGATCCGCGACGCCGACCCGTACTACCAGAACGGCGTCGTGCAGTACGAGCTGCTGTGCTGGAACGTGGTGATCGGGAAGGAAAAGCTGGACTCTATCTAGTAGCCAGTATCCGGTAGCCGGTAGCCAGAAGAACGCTTGTCTTCCTGGCTACTGGCATCTGGCTACTGGCTACTGGCATCTGGCTACTGGCTACTTATCTTTACGCTGCCTCAGGAACTCGCCGAGCATCCACGACCCCACCATCAACGCGAGCACAAGCAGCAGCGCGACGAGTAGCGGACGGCCCATTAACGCCTGATCCCCGGATCCCTGATCCCTGGTCCCTGCCCCCGGTCAGCGCGCTGACGATCATGCCGACGCCGAACACCACGACGGCGCCGATCAGGTTGTACCAGAGGAACGCGATCTGCGTATTGATCGACACCCAGCCGACGACACTCATGCCGGCGATCAGGCCGACGAAGGCGCCCGTCGAGTTCGCGCGGCTCCATCCGATCGCGAGCAGGAACACGCCGAGGATCGATCCATAGAAGAACGATCCGAATCGATTGACGACTTCGATCAGCGAGCCGAGCTCTGCGGCCCAGATCGCGACGATCGACGCAAACACCGCCCAGAACAACATCGCGACCTTCGACACCCAGCAGCAGGTGTGTTCTCGTCGCCGTCGTCGCGAACCCAGCGCCGGTAGAAGTCGATCACCGTTGACGTCGAGAGCGCCGACAGCTCGCCGGCGATCGTCGACATCGCCGCGGCGAAGATGGCCGCCATCAGCAAGCCGACCAGGCCGACCGGCAGCTGCGTGACGATGTAGGTCGGGAACACGTAGTTGACGTCGTTGTAGGTCGAGTCGCCCGACACGTCCTTGACGAGCGCGATCGCCTCGGCGCGCACGCCCTTGACGTTCTGCTCGGCAGCGGTGAACGCGGTCCTGTTCGCGGCGATGGCCGCCGGCATCGGCGCTTCGCTCGGCACCGGCCAGCTGCCGCGCGGCTTCGCGCCGCTCGTCGACGGCTGCCTGGAACTTCTGTTCGAGGGCGACGTATTCGGCCGACCTCGCGCTTTCCCGCACGCGCTCGTCGTGCACGTTGTTGAACAGCATCGGCGGCGGCGTGAACAGGTAGAACACGAACATCAGCACGCCGATGATCATCACCAGCGCCTGGAGCGGGATCTTCCAGTAGGCGCTCATGAAGAGCGACGTGCGCGCTTCGTCAACCGACTTGGCGGTCAGGTAGCGCTGCACCTGGCTTTGATCGGTGCCGAAGTACGACAGGAACAGGAACAGCGCGCCGATCGTGCCGGTCCAGAAGGTAAAACGCACGGTCGGGTCGGTCGAGAAATTGAATGCCTGCAGCTTGCCGGCGGTGCCGGCGATGTGCAGCGCTTCGCCGACGCTCACGGTGTCCGGCAGGCCCAGGATCAACGCCACCACGGCCGCCAGCAGCCCGCCGACGATCAGGTACATCTGCTTGACGTCGGTCCAGGCCACCGCCTGCACGCCGCCGTACATGGTGTAGATGGCGGTCGGCACCGCGAGCAGGATGCAGATGGTGGCGACGTCGGCGCCGATCATCACCGACAGCACGACCGCCGGCGCCGAGATCACGACCCCGGTCGACATGCCCGCGCGAGATCAGGAACAGCAACGCCGTGAACGAACGCGTCTTCGCGTCGAAGCGGCGCTCGAGGAATTCGTAGGCGGTGTAGACGTTGGCGTGGCGAAAGAACGGGACGAACGTGACCGAGATGATGATCATCGCGATCGGCAGCGCGTAGTACTGCTGCAGCAGGCCCATGCCGTCGGCATACCCCTGGCCGGTGCTGCTGACCATCGTGATCGCCGACAGCTGCGTCGCCATCACCGACAACCCGACCGCCCACCAGGGCAGGCTCTTGCTGGCGAGGAAATAGCCTTCGAGCTTTTCGGTGTTCTTGCTGAGCCGGATGCCGTCCCAGACGATCCAGATCAGGTAAAGCCCGATGATCGCCCAGTCAATCGCCGACATCTAGCGGGTGTAGAACAACTGAAATGCGTAGAGCGCCGCGAGCGTCACGACCCAGACGATCACGACGCGGACGTAGGTGGACTTCATCAGAGCGCTTTGACGCGCGCGGCGAGCCCGGACTCGGCTCTCGAGAGGCGCTCGCGCCGCAGTTGCCACGCTTCGCGATCGGTCTGCAGCTTGCGCTGCGACTCGCCAATGGCGCGGCCGGTCTCCGACGGCGCCGGACCACCGTGCGTGGTCCGCACCTGCACGAAGTGCCGCGGGCTCATGATCGTTTCGAGATCAGCCTCGGAGTACTCGAGCGGCTTGCCGAGAATCGCCGCCGATGCCTTCGACAGCGTCGCCGACGAGCGACGCCTGCGGATCCTCCGTGCGCGCCTTCAACAGCAGCGCCGCGATCGCGTGCGCCGATCGGAACGACAGGCCGTGATCGCGCACGAGCGTGTCGGCCAGCTCGGTGAGCGTGGTGCCGCCGACGGCCGCGCGCGCCGCGAGCCTGCGCCGACATCGAAATCGGCCAGCCGCATCGCCGCCGCGACCAGCGTCACCGTGCGCGTCGCATCGCGAAACATCGACGCGACGAGCGGCTGCAGATCGTCCTCGGTGTCGACGATGTCGCCGAACGGCGTGTTGTGGACGGCGGTGACGATCGCCTGCGCCTGGCCGACGGCCTTGCTGCCGATGGCGCGCGCGTGCTCGAGCGCCACCGGGTTGCGCTTCTGCGGCATGATGCTGCTGCCCTGCACGAAGCCGTCGCTGAGCCGCAGGTAGCCGAACTCCATCGTGCACCAGAGCAGCAGGTCCTGGATGACGCGGCCGAGGCCGACGACGAGCACGCTCGTCGCCGACACGCTCTCGAGCAGGTAGTCGACGGTGGCGATGCTGCCGTAGGTGTTGCCGGTCGGACCGCTGAATCCGAGCAGCTCGCTGGTGCGCTCGCGATCGATCGGGAATCCGGTGCCGGTGATCGCGCACGCGCCGAGCGGATTGAGGTTCGTGGACTCGAACGCGGCCGCGAGCCGCGCGTTGTCGCGCTCGAGCTGTTCGATGATCGCCAGCAGGTAATGCGCGATCGTCGTCGGCTGCGCCGGCTGCGTGTGGGTGTGCGCGCCGTAGATCGTTTCGGTGTGACGCTCGGCCAGCGCGAGCAGCGCGTCACGCAGATCCAGCGTGGCTTCGGCGAGCCCGGCGATCGACTCCCGCTGCTGCATCCGATACATCGTCATCTCCAGGTCGTTGCGGCTGCGCGCCGTGTGCAGCCGGCCGGCGACGTCCTCGCCGCACGCCTTGTCGATCAGCCGCTCGATGTAGAAGAACAGGTCCTCGTAGGTGCCGTCGTAGAGCACTTCGCGCACCCGATCGAGCGAGATGCCGTCGAGCGCGTCGCGGAGCGCGCGCGCGTCCGGCGCCGAAATGATGCCCTGCTCCGCCAGCATCACGAGGTGCGC
Source organism: uncultured cyanobacterium (assembly GCA_963833135.1). Lineage (GTDB taxonomy): Bacteria > Acidobacteriota > Vicinamibacteria > Vicinamibacterales > UBA2999 > 12-FULL-67-14b. The sequence goes on from CAWHWW010000005.1 coordinate 149,477, forward strand.
GTAGTTGATCGCCATCAGCGGCGACAGCAGCAGCTCCTTGGCGTCCTCGAAGTTTTCGTTGAGGACGTGCGTGACGTATTCGGGGGCGAACTTCATCCAATAGCAGTATATTGTCCGCCTTCGCCGAAGGCTACGGCGAGACAGGCTGGATTCCCTGGAGGTTGTGATGAAGCGTGCCTCTCACCTGTTCCTCGTCCTCTCGCTGCTCGCCGTCGTGCCGGGGGCTCCGGCCGGCTCGCAGGGAGACACCGCGACACAGCTTGCCGGCCTCTCGCAGCCGGTCGAGATCCTCCGCGATCGGTGGGGCATCAATCACATCTACGCGCAGAACGAGGCCGATCTGTTCTTCGCGCAGGGCTACGCCGCCGCGCAGGATCGGCTGTTCCAGTTCGAGATCTGGCGACGGCAGGCCACCGGCACGGTCGCGGAGATTCTCGGCCGCCGCGAGCTGATGCGCGATCGCGGCGCGCGCCTGCACCAGTTCCGCGGCGACATGGACGACGAGCTGAATCGCTATCACCCGCGCGGCAAGGCGATCGTCGAGGCCTACGTGCGCGGCGTCAACGCGTACATCGCCGAGACCGAGCGCAACCCGGCGCTGCTGCCGATGGAGTTCAGGATGCTCGGCATCAAGCCGGGGCGCTGGACACCGGCGGTCGTGATTTCGCGACACCAGGCGCTGACGGCGAACGTCGGCGAGGAAGTGCGGCTGCTGCGCGCGATCAAGGCGTCGAACATCGACGCAGGTGCGCGAGCTGATGACCTTCCAGGGCGGCAATCCGCGCTTCGAGCTCGATCCGGCGATCGATCCGAAGCTGTTGCCCGCCGAGGTGCTCGCGTCCTACACGCGCGTTCCGCGAGAGCGTGCAGTTCAAGCCTGAAGATGTGGCAGCTGAATGGAGAGGCCGCTTCGCCGTCGCGAGCCCGCCAATTCAAGGCGACCTCGCTCGCTCAGGACAGGCGCCCGATCCGGCGGGACCCGCCGATCTCGACGCCGATCCGCGCGACATCGGTTCGAACAACTGGGTGGTCTCCGGGTCGCGAACGTTCAGCACGCGGCCGATCCTCGCCAACGATCCGCATCGCGTGATCGCGGCGCCGTCGCTGCGCTATTGGGTGCACCTCGTCGCGCCGGGCTGGAACGTGATCGGCGGCGGCGAACCGGTGCTGCCGGGCGTCTCGATCGGCCACAACGAACACGGCGCGTGGGGCCTGACGATCTTCGGCCAGGACGCGGAAGATCTCTACGTCTACGACACCAATCCCGCCAACGCCGAACGAGTATCGCTATCGCGGCAACTGGGAAGCGATGCGCGTCATCACCGACTCGATCCCGATGAAGGGCGACAAGCCCGAAGCCGTCGAGTTGAAATACACGCGCCACGGTCCGGTGCTCTACGAGGATCGCGCGAACCGCAAGGCGTACGCGCTGCGCGCCGGCTGGATGGAGCCAGGCGGCGCGCCCTACCTCGCCAGCCTGCGCATGAACCAGGCGACGACGTGGGAAGAGTTCAAGGCGGCGTGCGCGTTCAGCAACATGCCGTCGGAAAACATGGTGTGGGTCGATCGCCAGGGCAACATCGGCTGGCAGGCCGCCGGCATCCAGCCGATTCGCCGCAACTGGAGCGGCATGCTGCCGGTGCCCGGCGACGGCCGTTACGAGTGGGACGGCTACCTGCCGATCACGTCGCTGCCGTCGGAAGTGAATCCCGCGCGCGGCTTCATCGCCACGGCGAACAACTTCCTGCTGCCCGACAACTATCCCTACAAGGATCTGCTGCAGGTGCACGTGGTCCGATGCGTTCCGCGCCTCGCGCATCGCGGAAGTGCTCGGCTCGGGCCGCATGTTCAGCGTCGCCGAGATGACGCGGCTGCAGAACGACGACCTGTCGATCGTCGCCCGCGCGCTGACGCCGCTGCTGCGGCACGTGACGCTCGCGAATCCCGCCAGCGCCCGCGCGCGCGATCTGCTGACGCGTGGGACTTCGTGCTCGACAAGGACTCGGTCGAAGCCGGCGTCTACGAGATGTGGCAGCGACGCCTGCTGGCCAACACCCGCGAGGCAGTCGTGCCCGCGGCAATCCGCAAGGATGTCGGCGCGAACTTCGTCTCGACGCAAGAAGGTGATCGACTGGCTGCATGCACCGGACGGCCGCTTCGGCGCGGATCCGATCGCCGGGCGCGATGCGCTCGTCGCGAAGAGCATGGATCGAAGCCGTCGCCGAGCTGACCAAGCGCTTCGGCGCCGACATGCAGGCGTGGAAGTACGGGCAGGAGAAGTATCACCACGCGCTGATCAGGCATCCGCTGTCGGATGCGGTCAACGCCGCGACGCGCGCGAAGCTGAATGTCGGTCCGCTGCCGCGCGGCGGCGACGGCATCACGGTCAGCGCCACCGGCGGCGCCGACAACCAGGCATCGGGCGGCTCGCTGAAGATCATCGCCGACACCGAAGACTGGGACAACTCGGTCGGCCTGAACACGCCCGGGCAGTCCGGCGATCCCGACAGCCCGCACTACCGCGACCTGTTCCAGCTGTGGGCGCAGGACAGTATTTTCCGATCGCCTATTCGCGAGCGAAGGTGGAATCGGTCCGCGAGAGCACGACTGCGGCTGGCGCCGCCGGGCACGAGCCACGCAGCAGCGCTAGACGCGTCCGCTCAGACTGTCGCGACGCCGTAGCGCTCGCGCAGAATGTCGAGGTGATGCCTGGTGTGCCCGGCCATGATCCAGCAGATCGCGCGCGCCGTCACCGGGTTGTTGTTGGCGACGCCGTTGTTCGACGATCGACGACTCGTCGAGCGAGTCGACCAGCGCCAGCGTCGCAGCGGCGGACCGCGATCAGCTCGTTCGACCACGTCGGCCATGGGGCGCTTGCGGTGCGGCGCGACTTCGCCCAGGCGTTCTCGTCGAAGCCGGCCAGCGGGGTCGCGTCGCCGCGCGCGATGCGCGTCAGCCGGTAGCTGAACACGCGCTCGGCGTCGGCGAGGTGGCCGATCAGTTCCTTCACGGTCCACTTGCCGTCCGCGTAGGCGTGATTGGCCTTGTCCTCCGGACAGCGCGCTTCAGCTTCTCGAGCTGGCCGATCTGCTCTTCGAGCAGCTCGACGGGACCGCTGTCGGGCACCTTGCCGATGTAGCCGGCATAGAACGGGGCGAACTCAGACGCGTCGGGTCGATCGATGGTCGTCATGCAGTGTCTCCTATGAAGCGCTTTCTCCGCGGTCAGGAGCTCGGCGAGATGCTCGAGCGTCTTCACGCCGTGCACGTCCGACGGCAGCTGCGGCACGCGCACGCGCGCGTGCGTCGTGAAGCGACGATCGATCTCGTCGAGATAGATCACTTCCTGCTCGTGCCGCGATCGCAGGAACGGATCGGGGCTGGTCTCCGGCAGCACGCGATTGACGACCAGGCCGCCGATCGTCACGCCGGCTTCCTGCAGCTGTTCGATCGCGCGCGCGGTTTCCTCGATCGGCAGCCGCTCGGCGACCAGCACCAGCACGAACGCGCAGATGCGCGGGCTGAGCAGCCGGGCGCGGAACTCGCGCAGGTGCTCGAGGCGCTCGCGACAGCGACATCATCACCGGATCGGTCGCATCATCCTGTTCGATGCCGAGCATCGCGCGGCGCGATCGCGACAGCGCGCGAATCCACGCCTCCATCAGCTCGGGCATGCGGATCAGCCGCAGGGTGTGGCCGGTCGGCGCGGTGTCGAAGACGATCAGGTCGAAGCGATCGTCTTCGCCGCGAATCAGCGCGCCGATGCGATCGAACAGCGCCATCTCCTCGGCGCCGGGCATGCTCGCGGCCAGATCGATCTGTCGCGTACGCTTCCTTCAGGATGTGATGGCCGAACAGGCCGCTTGATCTGTTCCTTGACGTTGGCGACGTAGCGCTGCGATCTCGAACGCGCCGTCGATCTCGAGGCCGTGCAGGTTCGGCAGCAGCTGCACCGGCTCGGGCCCGATCGGCCGCTCGAAGATGTCGGAGGTCGAGTGCGCCGGATCGGTGGAGACCAGCAGCACGCGCTTGCCGGCGTGGCTCGCCGCCAGCGCCATCGCCGACGCGCACGTGGTCTTGCCGACGCCGCCCTTGCCGCCGAAGAAGAGGACGCGCTTGTCGATCAGCGGCCGCAGGCTGTCATCGCGTCATCGGTGGATCAGCAGCAGGGCAGGGTGCCGAGCGGCGATCGATCCATGCCCATGCGCCGGTGCCACTGGTGGAACTGTTCGAGCAGGTAGGGATAGACGTCGAGGAGGTAGAGCGTCGCCGGGTTCGGCAGCCCGACGATCTCCATGTAGCAGAGCAGCAGGAACAGGTCGTTCAGCTCCGCGGCCTGCAGGCGCAGCTCGCGTTCGTACGCGCCATACGCCGCGCCGTGAAAGAAGTCGCGGATGTTCTTGCCGAATCGACACCGGCCGATCATAGTCAGGCGAGCGAGGCTGAGCCGTGAGCTGTTAGCCTGGTGGCCTGCTGGCCTGTTGGCCTGCTGGCCTACATATTCAGCCAGTAGCTGAACTTGATCAGGAAGACGTTGTGCGAGGGCGCCGAGAACACGCCGCCGAAGTCCCGGCCGAAGCGGAAATCGCCGTAATTCCTGGTCGTCCGACTTGCCCTGCTGCCAGACCAGGAACAGCGTCGAGCCGGGCCGGTATTCCCAGCGCAGCACGTTGGTCGTGCGGAACGAGCGGATGTTGAAGTTCGGCGTTGCCGGCGTAGGCGTACGGCCGGTAGCGGTCCTCGTAGCTCTCGGCGCGGCCGTCGACCAGCTCCTTGTAGTTCGAGTAGTCGCCCGCCGACACGAACGGCTCCGCATAGACCTGCAGCGACAGGTTCGGCGTCATCGTGTAGTTGAAGCGCGTGGTGAACGACATCGGTCTTCTGATCGATGCGGCCGAACACGTAGCGCTGGCGCGCCGTCCTCGAGATCCTCGTTCTCCACCCACTGCGAATCATCGTGGTTGATGAAGTAGCGCAGGCCGAGGTTCAGCGACATCGACGAGGTCGCGCGCCAGTTGACGCCGGGCATGATGTCGTGGCGCGAGCTGTTCTTGGTGTCGGCCCAGTGGCCGCCGTTGTAGTAGAACGACAGCGCCTTGCGGTTGTCGGTGTTCGCGTAATACCAGAGGTTCTTGCCGGGATTGCCGAGCACGCCGGGACCGCCGCGCGTCACGCGATCGCGGAACGGCGCCGCATCGAGGTTGAAGCCGCCGCCGATGCTGTAGTAGTTCGTGAACGTCCAGTGCGAGTTGATGTTGCCGCCCGAATACAGGCGGTCGCCGCCGAAGTTCCAGCCCTGATACTGGTTGATGTTGAAGTTGCGCGTGCGCACGTACTTGCCGGGCTTGAAGTTGCGCCACTGGAACCAGTTCGACTGGTTGCGTCTCGTCGGCGCGGCGCATGAAGCCGAGGTCGTTGGTGTCGAAGCCCGGCGACTTGTAGCCGACGAAGCGAGCTGAAGCGCGTGCTCTCGCCGGAGATCTTGCCGAACGACACCGAGCCGGCGTGCCCGCTGCAGCGTCGTCGCGTCGGGATCGACGTCCAGGTAGTCCGCGTCGGGCCGCTGGAAGCCGTGGACGTTGTTTTCCTGCAGGCGCGTGATCGCCTCGGTGTTGCCCTCGATGTGGCTGCCGCGCGACGTAGCCGGTGATGCTGTACATCTGCGACAGGCGCCAGTCGTAGTCGATGCCGCCGGCATAGGCATTGTCGGCGAGGAAGCGACGTGGCGGCGTCGATCTGCCGGTTCGTCGACGTCGTCATGAAGCCGAGCGACGACTGGTTCTGGAACTCCTTGCGCGCGCGCAGCACGGTGTAGCCGGTCATCGGCTCGACGGTCTGGTCGCGATAGCCGACCTCGTCGGCGGCGGCAATCTCCGCGTCTTCGCGCGCGGTCACCGCCGTCAGCGCGCCGAGCGAGAAGCCGGCGAGCGCGGCCGGTCAGCTTGCCGGCGCCGATGATCGTCGCCGAGTCGGGCTGCTTCGAGTACTCGTCGTCGGCGACGCTCCGGCGCTGCCCTGCGGCGCGCGGCCGATGCGGCGCGAATAGAACATGCCGGTGCAGTTGCCGTCGTTGCAGTCCATGTTGAAGCGGAACGTGCCCGAGCCTTCGACGAAGAACGGCCGCCGCTCGGGGAAGAACGTCTCGAACGCGTCGAGGTTGACGACGGCGGGATCGGCTTCGACCTGGCCGAAGTCCGGATTCGCGGTGGCGGTCAGCGTGAGGCCGGGCGTCACCGCGTACTTCAGGTCGAGGCCGACCGAGCCGCCCGGATCGGGCGAGTCGGTCAGCGGATTGCCGTCGTCAACCTGGCTGCGTGTCGACCTTGCCAACGGAGTACGGCATCAGCTCGAACGCTTCGGCGCGCCCGACATCTTCAGGCCGCGCAGCTCGCCGAACTGCGACACGAATCCGTTGGCATTGCGCGACAGCAGCGGCCAGGTTGACGTCTCGGCGAGGCGGCCGACCTCGCGAATGACCGAGAAGCCCACCGGGCCTCCGCGAGTGTTGTTGAAGCGCAGCTGCGAGAACGGAATGCGGAACTCGGCGCGCCAGCCGTCGGCGTCCTTCTCGACCTGCGACGTCCCACACCGCATCCCAGCTGTCGTCGCTCTGACCGTCGTTGAAGTAATAGCGATCGGTCTTCACGCCGACCGGATTGACGCCGAACTCGTACGCCGACCGCCGATCGAAGTACGAGTCGACGACGATGCGAATCCAGTCGGAGGGGGAGCGCTGATCGCGCCGCGTCAGAATGCCGACGATCTTGTCGGCGTCGTTGTCGAACGCGCGCACCGCGACATAGAGCGCGCCGTCGTCGTAGGCGATGCGCGCCTCGGTGCGCTGGGTCGGCGGCTGCGCCTTCGGCGGGATCGCGCTGCAGGAAGTCGACGATCGCCGGCGCCTGCTGCCAGATCTCTTCGTTGAGCTTGCCGTCGAGCACGATCGGGCTGTTCGCGGGCACGGCCACGGCATCGGCCGCGGCGACGATGGCACGCCGTTCGTTGGCGGCGGCGAATGTGGGGGCGAGGAACACAAGCGCCAACGCAACGGCGCGCACACACGGCTTCATAAGCACCGGAATAGACGGATTCGAAGTACGAAAGGTTGGGGATACGGGACACCGCAGAGGCGGACCATTTGCCGATCAGCCGAAAATTGCCCGGAATCACAGCGGAAAGCGATTTGTAATTATTTGCCTTCCATCAACACGCTCTACTTCTCGATCTTTTCTCCGCGCTGCACCCATTCGTCCCAGCCGCCCTTGAGTGCCTTGGCGCCGGGGATGCCCTTCGCCGCGAGATCGACCGACGCACGCGCGGCGGTCATCTCGTTGGCGCACGCGCAGTAGGTCACGATCGTCCGCTTCTCGCCGGCGAACTTCTCCGCCTGTTTCAGGATCTGCGTGTAGTCGACATTGACCGCGCCCGGAATCCTGCCCTTGGCAAACGACTCCGGATCGCGCACGTCGATCACGAGGACGGCCTTCTGATCCATCAACGCCTTCAGCTCGTCGATGCTGATGCGCGGAACGTTCCTGATCGCCTGCGCCCCCTTCGCCAAGGCTTCGGGGGCCAGGGCCAGTGCGGCGGCAAACAGGACAATCGCTAGCGCTTTTGTTGCGAGCTGAGCCACGACTCCCTGAACCTCTTTTGATCGTCAGTGAGGATGCCGCCGGCCTTTTCGATCGGCACGACCTCGATGCGCGGATCCTCGTCCGGAACGAGCGTGGTGTTGACGATCTCGCCGCTGCGGCGCACGAAGCGCAGCGGCAGGCGATCGCCGGGCTTATGGCGCATCAGCGCTTCATCCCAATTCGCCATCGAGGTCAGCGCCGTGCCATCGAGGGTGACGAGCTGATCGTCCTGCGCGACGCCGGCCTTGTAAAGCGGCGACTCCCATGGCACCAGGCCGGTCACGCGCAAGCGACGCTGCCGCCGGCGGCGAGCTGCACCTGGCCGGCGAACGGCGCGCCCGGCCGCGCGCTTGCGCATGACGAGCCCGGCGCGGGCCAGCAGCGCCGTGTAATCGACCAGCTGCCGGCCCTCGACGAACTTCGAGAAGAAGTCGTTGGCGAAACTCCGATCGCCCGAGACGGTCGCGAGCGTTTCCTTCAATCCGTCGACCGAATACGCGGTGCTGACCTTGCCGGGCTCCTTCTGCCCCGGCCGGCCGAATCGCGCCCACAGCGCTCTCATGTAGTCGTCGCCGCTCGTTTTCCCGTTCGATCGATCGCGCAGCGACAGATCGAGGCCGAGCCCGATCGCCTGCCCGTAGGTGTAATAGGAAATGAAGAGATTCGGCCACGCCGTGCGATCGATCGACGACGGCCGCATCGACGAACGGCGCGAGCCGGCTCATGTCCACCGCGCTCCTGAACATCCGGCCCGGGCTCGAGCGTCACCTGGTTGATCACGCCGGCAAGCTCGCCGGCAAACCCTTCGAGGTCGGTGAAGCCGGCGCGATGCTGGATCAGGCCGTCGAAGTAATTCGTGAAGCCTTCGCCGAGCCACAGGTCATCGCTCATGTCGGCTTCTTCGAAGTCGAACGACTCGATCGCCGGCCGAGCGCAGGCGCTCCATGTTCCAGGCGTGGAAGAACTCGTGCGCCACCGTGCCGAGAATGCCCGCGCGCTGCTGCGGATTGCGCAGCGCCCCGGCGCTCGTCAGCGACGTGCTGTTGCGGTGCTCCATGCCGTCGCCGCTGGCCCACGGCAGGTAGACGCTCAGGAACGTATACGTGTTGGTCTCGAAATCCGGCAGCTCGCCGAAGATCGGTATGGCCTCGCGGACGATGCGCTCGACGTCTTTCGCGAACGCGTCGGCTTCCGCCTCGGTGCCGTCGTGCGTCAGCGCGATGCGGAATGTCGGCGGCGGTCCACTCCGCTTCCGCCCATCGTCCACCGTGAAGGTCCGCAGCATGAAGTTGCTGAAGTCGGTCGGGCTGTCCATCAGGTAGTGGATGTTCGGCGCGGTGAAGACGAGCGGATCGTTCGTCGGGAACAGCTGCGTCGCCACCTTCCACTGCCTTGCCGGGCGGCTGCACGAACGTCACGCGCGCCGGTCGCTCGAACCAGCCGCGCGCGAACATCAACGCCGCCGGAATGTTGATGTGCGCGTGGATGTCGTCGATGCCGAGGTAGGTGCCGTCGGTGCGATCGCCGAAGACCTTGTAGGTCACGACGACCGTGCCGTCGTGATTGGCGACGTCCCATTGGTGCGGATCCGGACGCGTCGCGGTGAGTGCCTGGCCCTTGCCGTTGACGATCGATACATCGAACACGTTCTTGGCGAACTCGTGCAGCGCGTATCGGCCGGGCGACGTGCGCGCCATGCGCAGTTGCAGGGTGCCGCCCGGCACGTTCGGGAACCGCGCCTCGACCTGCATCCAGCGATGCTCAGGCGCCGGGAACGACAGCTTGTATTCGATCGCCGCCTGCTGCGCCCACGCCGACGCGCTGACGAAGATGAAAATGACGATTACAAAGAAGCGCTTAGTCATTGCCGCTTAGTCTGCCACGAACCTAGGAGCCGAGCTTGGCGATCTCGGCCTTCACTTCGACGAGCAGCGGCAGATCGGGTCGGCGTCCTTGAAGAGCTCGAGAAACTTCTGATAGCTCTTGCGAGCTTCGTCCACCTGTCCCATTCTCACCTGCACGCGCGCGAGCGTGGCGTAGACGTAGGCGGTCGTCGCACTCAGGCCGCCGCGCGCTTCCCGGGAATTGATGAAGGTCAGGCCCTTCGACCGCGGCCTCCCAGTCGCCGGACCGCACTTTCGCGATCGTCCAGATGTTGACGACATCGGTGTGGGAGGCATCGAACGACACCGGTTCAATGAGCGCGGCGGCCTCCGCCGGCTTGCCTTCCGCCAGCGCCGCGAGCGCCGTGATCGCGCGCTCGGCCTCGGCGCGGGTGGCGTCGTCACCGCCATTCTTCTTCTGTTCCTCGAGCGCCGCCGGCATCAGCAGCCGCGCCATCGCCGCGTCCCCGGCGATCGCCGCCACGACCATGCGATCGTCGGCGGTGTTCTCCGCGAGGATGCCGTCCTCTTCGGCCTTGTCGACGCGCGCCTTGGCCCGGTCGATCAGGCCGAACAGCGCCTCGCCGATTGCGAGCTGCAGGATGCCGTTGCCGGCGGCTTGCGGACGGCTGAGCGCGAGCGCGCGCGCCTGAAAGTCGGCCGCAAGATCGGAGGCGTCCTTCATGCGCCCTCGATAGGTCGCGGCGAACATGCGGATCGCGACCATGTCCACTTCGTCTCGCCGGCCCGCGACAGCGGCGACCTGCCGGTCGGCGAGCGCCGTATCACCTGTCAGGATCGCGATCTGATAGAGGCCGACGCGCGCACCGGTCGAGTCCTGCAGCAGGATCGAGTTCTCGTAGGCCTTGCGGGCGTCGACATACTCGCCGGCTTCGAAATATGTCTGTCCGAGGTTGGTAAACGCCAGCGGCTGATCGGGCGCGAGCTTCGTGGCGAGCTCGAGCTTGCGAATCGCTTCTGCGCGATCGCCCTGCTGCTTGTGCAGCAGCGCCGAGTTGGCGAGCGCGGTGTAGTCGCCTGGATAGGTGGCAAGCCACACCTTGTAGACGTCGAGCGCCTTCTGTATGTCGGTCTGCACCGTCGTGTAATAGCGCGCCTCGATGTAGTAGCCGTTCGGCCTCGCTGACCTTCTCGCGCAGCTCGTATGCCTTCGCCGTCATCTTGCGCGATTCATCCGTTTGGCCGAGGTTCGCGTAGACGGTACCGAGCCGCGCGTAAGCGAGCGCGAATTGCGGATCGAGCTCGATCGCGCGACGGAAGAACGGCACCGAATCGAAATCGCCGGTGTTGCGCCGCGTCCGCAGCCCCTGGCTGTAGGCCTTCAGCGCTTCGAGCGACGGCGTCGTCGCCTCCTCGATCTTGGCGTCGTAACGCTGGATCGACGCGAGCGACTCGCCGAGCTGTTCGCGAAATGCCGACACCGCGGTGCCCATCGCCTGCAACACGGTCTCTTTTGAGCTCGCCTGCGCCTGTTCCTCGGCAAGGACGGTGCCGTTGACGCAATCCTGCGCGTTGAGCGTCAACACGTACGACGAGCCCAGCATCGCGATCGTGCCGCCAAGCAGCGCTTTGGCCGCGGCACGCTGACAGATCTCGCGGCCGAGCTCGGCGGTGATCGGCGTCATCGGCTCGCGGCCCATCAGCCGCAGCGTCGCCTGGACCTGCTGCTCGGGCACGACATTCAGAAAGGGCGACTGCCGCAGCTGCAGCGCGAGGGCTTCACCGAGCGTGTCGTCGAACATCGCATCGCCGGTGCGATTGACGACCGACGACAGCACGACGCTGTCTTTTTGCGTCAGCGCGGGTGTGTTGATCGATCGATAGAAGAAGAAGCCGGCGACCGCCAGGGCGGTCACGAGCGGCGCGCCGATGAAGACCGGTTTGCGCCATGTCGATTTCTTTTGCCGATTCGCCCTGGCGCTTCGTGCCTCGGTTGACGAGGGCGGCCTCTTCACAGCCGCGACGCCGCCCCACCATCCGACCGCCGTGGTCGCCACTCCCGAATCGGCGGCCCGCTGCAAACGCTTCAGATCGGCGCGCAACTCTGCCGCGCCTTGATAGCGCATTTCGCGATCTTTCTCGAGCGCCTTCAAGATGATGCGATCGAGCTCGGCTGGAATGCCGGCCCTGATTTCCGACGGCGCCATCGGCGCCTTCGTCAGCAGGCTCTCGAAGATCGTTGCGACCGTCGGACCCTGGAACGGCAGCTGGGCGGCGGCCATCTCGTAGAGCACGACCCCGGCGGAGAACAGATCGCTCCTGGGATCGATCTCCTGCCCGCGCGCCTGTTCAGGCGACATATATGCCACGGTCCCGATCGTCGTCCCAATCGTCGTCAGTTGATCCGAACCGCCCATCGTCGCGGCGTCACCATCGGCCGAGCGGCCTGCCTCACCCAGTTTCGCCACGCCGAAATCCAGCACCTTGATCGTGCCGCGCCTCGTAACAAACAGATTGGCGGGCTTGATGTCGCGATGGACGACGCCTTGCGCGTGAGCGGCATCGAGCGCATCGGCGATCTGCGCGCCAAGCTCGAGGACTTCGCTTGCGGCCAACGGTCCGCGCTCGAGGCGATCCTTCAGCGACTGCCCATCGAGCAGCTCCATCACCATGAACTGGCGCGCCTGCCCTGAGCGACCGGCCGGTTGAGCGTCGCTCGACCGGCTGGGAGTCGAAGGGTGAGAGCCGATGTCGTAGAGCGTGCAGATGTGCGGGTGATTGAGGTTGGAGATGACCCGCGCTTCGCGCTGGAAGCGCTGGATGGCATCGGCGTCCGCGCTCACGTCATCGGGCAGGAACTTGATCGCGACCCTGCGGCCAAGGCGCGTGTCCTCGGCTTCATAAACGACACCCATGCCGCCGGCGCCGAGGCGGGACAGGATCTTGTAGTGAGAAATGGTCTCGCCAATCACAGCGATCCGGTCTCCGGTTCGTCGAGGACTTCGCGAATTCTATCCCGGATCAGGGTCAGATCAGGGATCGGGGATCAGGGATCAGGGATCAGGGCCGCGACTTCGGCGTCTCATCCTGACAACCGTGAGCAAGCGATTCGCGACCACTCAGTGGACTGTCGTGATCGAGGCGCGTGATGGCACCGAGAGCCAGGGTCTGACCCAGGTGCTGCGCGACCGTGATCTCGATGCGGCCAGAATTTCGGACCCTTCGAGCCGGCCGATGGCTGAGCCGGGCCGCGCCCAAGGGTAAGGTTCTTGCAACGGCTAGGGCATGCGCGGGCTTCGAGATTGGCTGCACGATCGCGCGCTGACGCTCGTGCTGATGGCGATGTTTCTGCTTTTCCTTGCCGGTCAATTCGTGACCGGCTTTCTCGACTACAACGAAACGCAGGTCGCGCATCATCTGTCGCCAGTCGCGATGTCCGCCTACGCGACCACCGGCCACTGGTGGGAGTCGGTCTTTGAAAACTGGGAGAGCGAATTCCTGCAGATGGCGGTGTTCGTACTGTTGACGACGGTGCTCGTGCAGAAGGGATCGCCGGAGTCGCGGCGCCCTCACGCGCATGAAGCGGTTGATGCCGATCCGCGGGACTTCGCCAATCAGCCGGACGTGCCGTGGCCGGTTCGCCGCGGCGGATGGACCCTGCGCGTCTACGAAAACTCGCTCGGCCTCGCGTTCGTGCTGCTGTTCCTGATCTCGTGGGCCGGTCACGCACTTGGCGGATATGCCGCGTTCTCGGGCGATCGGATCGAGCACGGGTCAGCGGCGCCCGCATTCATCGATTACCTCGCGTCATCGCGCTTGTGGTTCGAGTCCTTCCAGAACTGGCAGAGCGAATTCGTTTCAATCGCGGCAATGGTCTGGCTTGCGGTGTACCTCAGGCAGAGGGGCTCACCGGAGTCAAAGCCCGTGCATTCGCCCCACGACCGCAACGACTGAAAATCGGGTTACGTCCGGCATTCCGTAGCCTTCCCAAGTCAAGACTCGCGGTTTCTTCAGCAAAATGCCGCGATTACCGCAGGCATGAGGGTCGCAGCACGCCGATCTCCTTTGGCCGCGACCTCCGTGGTCGTCAATGAAACAGCTGAGGTGTGAGGCCGAATCTCGCAGATTAGCCAGGTCATGGAAGCAGGTCATGAGCACGCCAGCAACGAAGCCGATCGAGATCTCCGCCACTGATGCCAGGGCCATAGCGCATGACGCATGGCTCTTCGGCATGCCGGTTGTTTACATCGACATTCAGAAGGACACCGCAAGTCACGTGTCGAAGGCCGGTGATCAAGCGGCGCCGATCAACCAGTTTGCCCACTATCGAAAATTTCCCGACGCTTCGAACCGGACCGTCGTCGGCTTCAACAACGACACCCTCTATTCGCTTGCGTCCCTGGACCTGTCGAACGAGCCGATCGTGCTGACGGTGCCGGAAATGGGAACCCGTTTCTGGATCATGCAGGTCATCGACGCGTGGAACAACGTGCCGCACGCACCAGGGTCGCGCACAGCCGGTAGCAAGGGCGGGCACTTCGCGATCATCGGTCCGTCGTGGAAGGGAACGCTGCCGCCGGATGTCGTGCCGTTGCGCGTGCCGCCCAACATCGCGATGCTGGGCGGACGAACCTACACAGGCGGACCTGACGACTACGCAGCGGTCCACGGCATCCAGGATCAGTACAGGCTGGTGCCGCTCTCGTCGTGGGGTAAGTCTTACACCGCGCCAGGCAATGTGCCGCTCAAGGACGGCGTCGACACCAGGACGCCGGTGCCGAAGCAGGTCCTCGACTGTCGCCCGAGACGTTCTTCAACCGGCTGAACCGCTTGCTGGTCGGCAATCCTCCCGAACCCGACGATCCGAAAACGCTGGCCCGCCTCGCCACGCTTGGGATCGCGGCGGGCGCGACGTTCAGCATGAACGCGTTCGCGCCGGAGGTGCGCAAGGCGATCGAGGACGGCGTCGCCGGCGCGATCAAGACGATGCGAGAGACCGTGCGCGGCAAGATCGTCAACGGCTGGCAGATTGCGCTCGACATGGGACGCTATGGCACGAACTACACATATCGCGCCGGGTGGACGTTCTACGGCGTCGGCGGCAACCTGCCCGAGGACGCGGTCTATCCGTTCGCCGCCGTCGATGCGGACCGCAAGCCGTTCACCGGCGCGAACAAGTACGCACTCCAATTCAAGAAGTCGGAGATCCCGCCGGTCAACGCGTTCTGGTCGTTGACGATGTACGACGAGGATTCCTATTTCGTCGACAACCCGCTCAACCGCTACGCGCTCGGCGATCGCAGTCACCTGACGCCGGATGCCAATGGCGGACTGACGCTGTACCTCCAGCACGACTCACCCGGCAGGGACAAGGAGAGCAACTGGCTTCCCGCGCCCAAGGACGCGGGATTCAAGCTGGCGCTTCGCCTCTATTCACCGAAGAAGGAAGTCGCCGACGGCACATGGCAGCCGCCGGCGGTGCAGCGCGTGAGCTGACGGAGCGTTCGAGGTGTGGTCATGAACCAATCATCGCGATGCATTCTGTTTGTCCTCTGGTCGCTCATCGCGTGCAGTTGCGCCGCGGACAACGGGCCCTGCGTGACTGGATTGCACACGAAATCGCTGATCGATTTCTTCGTGGCGCCTTCGTCCCATTCACCGACACGGTGTATCAGCCGATGCTGGAGCTACTTGCGTACCTGCGCGCGAACGGCTTCAAGACCTTCATCGTGTCCGGCGGCGGCGGCGAATTCATGCGCCCGTGGACCGAGCGCGTCTACGGCATTCCACCGGAGCAGGTCGTCGGCAGCAGCGGCAAGCTGAAACTCGAGGTCCGCAACGGCGATGTTCACCGACTTCTACGGCCAGCAAAGCTGCACGGCCGGTCGTGCCGCCTTCATCACCGGTCAGCAACCGATCCGCACCGGCCTCACCAAGGTCGGGATGCCTGGAGCGACGCTCGGCATCAAGGCGGAGGATCCGACGATCGCCCAGGTCCTCAAGGCCCAGGGATACGCCACCGGCCAGTTCGGCAAGAACCATCTCGGCGATCGCAACGAGCACCTGCCGACGGTGCACGGCTTCGACGAGTTCTTCGGGAACCTCTATCACCTCAACGCCGAGGAAGAGCCCGAGTACGACGATTATCCCAAGGACCCGAAGTTCAAGGCGAAATTCGGTCCCCGCGGCGTCCTCAAGTGCAGGGCGACGGACAAGGACGATGCGACTGTCGATCCCGTGTTCGGCAAGGTTGGGAGGCAGACCATCGACAACTCGGGCCCACTCACCAAGAAGCGGATGGAGACGGTCGACGAGGAGTTCCTGGCCGCCGTCGTCGACTTCATGGAGCGCAAGACGAAAGAGAACATGCCGTGGCTCTGTTACTTCAACCCCACCCGAATGCACGTGTTCACGCATCTGAAGCCGTCGTCGGTGGGCAAGACCGGGCATGGCCTGTACCCCGACGGGATGGTCGAACTCGACGGCTACGTTGGCGATCTTCTCAAGAAGGTCGGCGACCTCGGCGTGACCGACAATACCATCGTCGTCTTCACCACGGACAACGGCGCGGAAGAATGCATCTGGCCGGACGGCGGCGCGACACCGTTCCGCGGCGAAAAGGACACGAACTGGGAAGGCGGCTGGCGCGTCCCCTGCGTAATGCGGTGGCCTGGCGTGATCAAGCCGGGCGAAGTCATCAACGAAATCGGCTCGCTGACGGATTTCCTGCCGACGTTCGCCGCGGCCGCTGGCGAGCCGGACATCGTCGCGAAGCTGAAGAAAGGCCACAAGCTCGGTGACACGACGTTCAAGGTCCACATCGACGGCTACAACTTGCTGCCATTCCTCGCCGGCAAGGAGAAGTGCCCGCGCGACGGCTTCATCTGCTGGAGCGACGATGGAGATCTGATGGCGCTGCGCATGCACCAGTACAAGATGGTCTTCGCTGAGCAGCTCGCGACGGGACTGCAGGTCTGGCGCGAGCCGCTGAAGCAGATGCGCATCCCCAAGCCGTTCGATCTGCGATCGGATCCGTTCGAGGCGGGCGAGGACAGCATCAGATACAACGACTGGTTCGTCGAGCACGTCCCGTATCAGTACGCGGCGCAGGCGGTCGTGCACGAGTGGTTGTCGAGCTTCGCGGAGTTCCCGCCGCTTCAGAAGTCGGCGAGCTTCAGCATCGATCAGATCGTCGAGAAGCTGATGCCGAAGTAGGAGTGTGCGCCGTGAAGTCAGGGATCAGGGAGGGATCAGGGATCAGGGAAGGAAGCGGACGCGGCCGGTCTCGAGATCGTAGACGGCGCCGACCAGCTTCATGACGCCTTCCGTCGGCGCGCTGGCGGGCTTCTGGTGTTTCCAGCACCTGGTGCATCGACCAGCGCACGTTGGCTTCGACAGCGGCATCGAACAGCTCTTTCGGCGGAAGCGTGCGGTCGAGGTGCTCGAACGCCGGGTAGATATTCTCGAGCAGCGAGGCAATTCGATCAGGGTGCGAGGCGCCGTGCTCCTTCGTGGCGAGCGCGGCGCCCACCGCCCCGCAGCCGCCATGCCCCATGCACGACAAAGAGCGGCGTATGCAGGTGCATGCCTGCGTACTGCAGCGTCCCCATGATCTCTGCAGAGATGACGTTGCCGGCCACGCGCACGATGAACAGCTCACCGAAGCCGGCGTCGAACACAAGCTCCGGCGGCACGCGGGAATCGCTGCAGCCGAGGATGGTCGCGTACGGTTGCTGGCCTTTGGCGAGGTCGGCGAGGATCTCCTTCTGCACGGTCGGGAACCGCGCTTCGCCGCGAACGAACCGCTCGTTGCCTTCGATGAGGCGCGCGAGCGCCTCGTCAGCCGTCACGAGCGGGGCCTCGTGACCGATTTCGCCTCGACCTGCTCGACGCGGAATGCGGGTGTGCGGTAGCCGGGCGGCCGCTGCGCTTCAGGTATCTGCACCGTGTTGCCGTCGCGGATCGAGGTGTAGTGCGGCGACATGATCTCGACGCCCGCGGCGAAGAACCGGTCCTGGATGTTGGCGTGCAGCACGGCGTAGGTCTCGATCATGTCGCGGGCGTTCGCGGTGTAGGCGTTGATCTCGTAGGTCACGTAGAAGTCGTTCAGCGCCGTCTGCCACACGAACGGCTTCGGTGTCTCGAGGATGTCGGGCGTCGCGAGCGCGGCATCGATCAGGAGGCCGTGAATCTTCCGCCATGGCGCGTCGTAGCCGATGGTCACGCTGGTGTGGAGGATCAGGCCCAGTTCCTTGGCCTGCCGCGAGTAGTTGGTCATGGCGCCGCCGAGGACCAGGCTGTTCGGAATCGTGATGTCTTCGTTCTTGATCGTGCGGATGCGCGTCGCCAGCATCGACATCTCGACGATGTCGCCGAACGTGTCGCCGAGCTTGACGCGCTCGCCAAGCCGAAACGCGCCGGTGTAGGTCAACACGACGCCGGCGATCGCATTCGAGATCGCCGAGCTCGACGACAGCGAGAACAGCACGCCCATGAACACCGACACGCCGGCAAACGCCGCCGAGTCCGACGCCGGCAGGTACGGGAAGGCCACGATCAGGCCGAACGCCACGAGCAGCAATCGCGTGATCTTGTAGGTCGGATCGGCCCACTCGGCCGGGAAATTCCTGAAGACGATCTTGCCTTCTTCGATCTGGTGGAAGAACAACTTCACGAGGCGGATCGCGCCGCGGATGATCAGGGCGATGAAGATGACGAACAGGAGGTTCGGAAGGTAGCCGACGAAGGCCCTGGCGACGGTGCGCGCCGGCGTCACGACATAGCCCAGCAGCGCGTATGAAACGGCGCGCGTCCACGGGAACAACCCGAGGACGTAGGTCAGGTACAGATCGAACGCCAGCAAGCATCAGAAACAGGCGGAGCAGTCGAAAAGCGCTGTCGATGGCGGCGCCGATTCGATCCGACGACACGATCTCCGCATCCTGCAGGCGCACCGCGCCGAGGCGCGCGGCCCGCCAGCGTTCGGCGCGCTGGCGGAACCACCGCGTCGATCGCGCGATCACCCACACCAGGATCGCAAATACGAACGTCGCGCCCAGCCCGTAGAAACCCGAGCGGACGAGCGCGCCGGGCGCGCGCCGGAGACGCTCGTTGCGGATCGCCTTTTCGAACTCCTGCGCCACAAACTCCGCCACCGAGGAGCGCGCGGCGCCGAGACGCCTGGCGTCCTGCGGCGGTCACGACCATCAGCAGCCGCGGACCGATGCGCACTTCGGACGATCCTTCAACTTCGACGACGGTGACGGTCGGATCGGGCAGCGAGCGATCCGCGATTGCCTCTTCGAGGCGCTCGGCGATCCGGTCGGCGCGGCACCTCGGGCGTGTACTGCGCCGGCTCCCGTCGGAATCCAGATGATCGCCTCGCCGCTGATGATGACGGGCGCGGACTGCTCGGCTTCGGCGGCGAGCTCCTGATCAGCGCCGGCGGTGTCGGCGCCTGCGCCAACGCCGGCGACGCCGCGACCACGACGGCGAGCAGCACCAGGACGCGGCTCCGAGGCGGCCGCTGCGGACATGGTCACCCTCTCCGGCGGCGCTTGACGTGCAGCTGCGCCAGCGACCGCGCCAGCGACGCGTTGGTGGAGGCGATCTCTTCGTCCGACAGCTTCTCGCGCAGCCGGGCGGCGGCGCGCGCGCGCGCCTCTTCGACCTTCGCTTCGTCGATGTGCTCGACGGCGATTGCCATGTTGGTGACGATCTCGACGCGGCTCGCCGTGATCTCGACGAGCCCTTCGCCGACGGCGAGCGATGTCGCCTGGCCCTTGTCGATGACGATGATCTCGCCCGGCACGACCTGGGTGATCAGGTGCTCGTGCTGCGGATACACGCCCATCTCGCCCTCGATGCCGGGGAGCGTCACCATCTCGACGTCGCCGGAAAAGGCGATCGCGTCCGGCGTGATGATTTCGAGTCTCAGCGTCTCGGCCATGCGGATCCCTTACGCCTTCGCCACTTCCTCGATGCCGCCCTTCATGTAGAAATTTCCTTCGGGCACGTTGTCGTGCTTGCCGTCGAGGATTTCCTTGAAGCCGCGGACCGTGTCCGCCACCGCGACCTGCCGGCCCTCGCGGCCGGTGAAGACCGCCGCGGAGCTGAACGGCTGGCTGAGGAAGCGCTGGATCTTGCGCGCGCGGAAGACGGTGACCTTGTCGTCGGGCGACAGTTCGTCCATGCCGAGAATCGCGATGATGTCCTGCAGGTCCTTGAAGCGCTGCAACACCTTCTGCACCCGCCGCGCCACGTCGTAGTGCTCCTGCCCCACGACCTCGGGCGCCAGCGCGCGCGACGTGGACGCGAGCGGATCGACGGCGGGATAGATGCCGAGCTCGGCGATCGATCGCTCGAGGACGATCGTCGCGTCCAGGTGCGCGAAGGTGGTCGCCGGCGCCGGATCGGTCAGGTCGTCCGCCGGCACATACACCGCCTGGAACGACGTGATCGAGCCTTTCTTCGTCGAGGTGATGCGTTCCTGCAGCACGCCCATTTCGGCGGCGAGCGTCGGCTGGTATCCGACCGCGCTGGCGGTGCGGCCGAGCAGCGCCGACACCTCGGATCCCGCCTGCGAGAAGCGGAAGATGTTGTCGATGAAGAGCAGCACGTCCTGGTTGCGCTCGTCGCGGAAGTATTCGGTGATGGCGAGGCCGCTCAGCGCCACGCGCAGGCGCGCGCCCGGCGGCTCGTTCATCTGGCCGTAGACGAGCGCGATCTTGGACTCGCCGAGATTGTCCTGCACGATCACGCCGGCCTGCGACATCTCGTGGTAGAGGTCGTTGCCCTCGCGCGTCCGCTCGCCGACACCGGCGAACACCGACACGCCGCCGTGCAGCTTGGCGATGTTGTTGATCAGTTCCATGATGACGACGGTCTTGCCGACGCCGGCGCCGCCGAACGCGCCGACCTTGCCGCCCTTGAGGAAGGGGCAAATCAGATCGATCACCTTGATGCCCGTCGTCAGCACCTCCGGCGACGGCGACTGATCGGCAAGCGACGGTGGCGGACGATGGATCGGGTAGTACTTCGCGGCCGTCACCGGTCCGCGCTCGTCGACAGGCTGTCCGGTGACGTCGAAGACGCGGCCCATCACGCCGTCGCCGACCGGCATCGAGATCGGGCCGCCGCTGTCGGTGACCTTGTAGCCGCGCTTGATCCCCTCGGTGCCGGCCATCGAGATCGTGCGCACCCAGCGATCGCCGAGATGCTGCTGGACTTCCAGCGTCAGCGACACCGGCTGGTTCTCGACCGTGTAGTCGACCTTCAGCGCGTTGTAGATCGGCGGGAGCGCATCGGGAAACTCCACGTCGACGACCGCTCCGACCACTTGCACCACTTTGCCGATGTTCATGCTGATCCTGCGTGTCCCGCTGCGTCGCCGGCCTACTCGGCCTGCCCGCCCGCGATCTCCAGCAGCTCCTTTGTGATGTTTCCCTGCCGCAGCTTGTTGTATTCGAGCTGCAGATCCTTGATGAGCGTCTCGGCGCTGTCGGTGGCGTTCTTCATCGACACCATGCGCGCGCTCTGCTCGCTGGCTTTCGCGCTCAGCAGCATGAAGTAGATGTAGATGTCCAGGTAGTGCCCGACGAGATAGGTGAGCACCGCTTCGGCGCTCGGCTCGAAGCTGACTTCGGCATCGTCGGCGATCAAACGCCTCTTCGGATTCGATGCCCGGCATTTTCAGGCTGCGGATCTCGCCCACCGGCAGGTACTCGACCGAGACCGGCTCCTGCGTGAGCGTGTTGACATAGCGCGTCGTCACCACCCGCACTTCGTCGACCTGCCCGGTTTCCATGAGCTCGCGCGCGACGCGCGCGATGGCGCGGGCTTCAGCGAACGTCGGCGTGTCGTGATACTCGAACTCCGCCGCCAGCGTCCGCCCGCTTCGCGCGACGAACTGCGCGGCTTTTTTCCCGGCGGTGATGAACACCGTGGTCGACGGTATCGAACTGCGAGGCCAGCCGGAACACGTTGGTGTTGAGCGCGCCGCACAGGCCCTTGTCGCCTGCAATCAGGATCACCGCGCGCTTGTGGACCGGCCGCTTGGCGAGCAGCGGATGACGGAAATTCTTGATCCGTGCGGTGGCCGCCCGCTGCATCCGGTACAAACGGCGCGCAAACGGGGCGCTTTCGATCGCGGCCTGCTGCGCGCGGCGCATCTTCGACGCCGCGACCATCTGCATGGCACGCGTGATCTGCGCGGTGCCGCCGATCGAGCGGATGCGCCGTCGAAGGTCGCGTGGACTGCTCATTTCCAGGTCTGCTTGAATTGATCGGCAGCGGCCTTGAGCGCCGCGATCATCTCTTCGGACAGCGCCTTCTCGCGTCCGATCCGATCGAGGAGATCGGGCTTCCGCGTCGTCAGGAACTCGGTCCACTCCGCCTGGAATTCCTTGATCCGCTCGACGGCCACGTCGTCGACGTAGCCGTTCTGGACGGCCCAGATCACGCCGATCTGGATCTCAACGGGAACCGGGTCGTACTGCGGCTGCTTGAAGAGCTCGACGATGCGCTTGCCGCGATCGATCTTGGCCTGCGTCGCCGAATCGAGCTCGGAACCGAACTGGGCGAAGGCCGCAAGCTCGCGGAACTGGGCCAGATCGCCCTTGAGCTGACCGGCGACCTGCTTCATCGCTTTCAGTTGCGCCGCCGAACCGACGCGCGAGACCGAGATGCCGACCGAGATCGCCGGCCGGATGCCCTGATAGAAGAGGTCGGTTTCGAGGAAGATCTGACCGTCGGTGATCGAGATGACGTTGGTCGGGATGTACGCCGACACGTCTCCCGCCTGTGTCTCGATGATCGGCAGCGCCGTCAACGAGCCGTCGCCGTATTTCTCGCCAACCCGCGCCGCCCGCTCCAGCAGGCGGCTGTGCAGGTAGAACACGTCGCCGGGATAGGCTTCGCGCCCGGACGGGCGTTTCAGCACGAGCGACACCTGGCGATACGCGACCGCGTGCTTGGACAGATCGTCATAGACGATGAGCGCGTCCATGCCGTTGTCCATGAACCATTCGCCCATCGCCGCGCCGGCAAACGGCGCGA
Organism: uncultured cyanobacterium; assembly: GCA_963833135.1. Lineage (GTDB taxonomy): Bacteria > Acidobacteriota > Vicinamibacteria > Vicinamibacterales > UBA2999 > 12-FULL-67-14b. The sequence continues at coordinate 172,010 of CAWHWW010000005.1, forward strand.
GGTACTGGCTGGCGGCGGAATCGGACGCCCCCGACGCCAGGATGATGCTGTACGGCATCGCGCCGGCCTCTTCGAGGATCGAGATGATGCGCGCGACGGTCGACTGCTTCTGCCCGATCGCGACGTAGATGCTGTAGAGCGGCCGGTAACTGGTGTCGCCGGCAGCCTCGGCGGCCTTGTTGAGACGCGCCTGGCTGATGATGGTGTCGAGGCAGATCGTCGTCTTGCCGGTCGATCGATCGCCGATGATCAGCTCGCGCTGGCCGCGGCCAATCGGAATCATCGCGTCGATCGGCATGATGCCGGTCTGCACCGGCTGGCTGATCGGCCTGCGGCGGATGATGCCGGGCGCCAGCTTCTCGACCGGATACGACGTTGTGCTGGTGATCGGGCCTTTGCCGTCGAGCGGCTCGCCGAGGGTGTTGACGACGCGTCCGAGCAGGCCCTTGCCGACGGGCACCTGCAGCAACCGCCCGGTGGCGCGCACTTCGTCGCGCTCCTGCAGCTTGGTGTAGTCGCCGAGGATGATGGCGCCGACTTCGGTCTCGTCGAGGTTCAACGCGAGGCCGGTGATGCCGTGGCCGAAGTCGAGCATCTCGTTGAGCATGGCGTCGCCGAGACCTTCGATCTTCGCGACGCCGTCGCCGATCTCGCGGATCACGCCGACGGTCTGCTTGGCCGCCGCCGCTTTCACGCCCGCGATTTGCGCTTCGAGTTCCTGAACCAGGTCCGCCATGTCAACGTCCTCCGACTTCGCTCTTCGAGCTCCGTCGAGACTGCGCCGCGATCATCGAGGCGCAGTCGTATGTCTCACAATTGCCGCTCGAGCGCATTGAGCCGGCCGCGCACGCTGCCGTCGTAGACGCTGCTCCCGACGGTGATGCGCATGCCGCCGATCAGCGCCGGATTGATCGCCATCGAGATGCCGAGATCGGCGCCGTGCAGCCGCGTCAATTGCGCCTCCACGACGCGCCGCACCTCGTCGGTGAGCGGTTCGGCGCTTTCGATCACCGCCGTGTGCCGGGCCTGATCGAGCCGCACCATCCGTTGAAATTGCGACAACACCGCCAGCGCGTTGCGCTCCGTTCCGTCAGCGAGACGCTTGGCCACCTGGCGCACGCGGTCGGGATTCAGCTTTCCGCCGACCAGGCAGAGCTGAAACAGCTGTCGCGCCAATCGACGGGAGCGCCGGTTCGCTTTCATCGCATCCTACGAGGCCAGCTGCTTCGCGGTCTCTTCCGCGAGCCGGCGATGATCGTCGGGCGTCAGCACCTTGCCGGTCACCGACGCGGTCGTCTGCACGACCAGCCGTCCGACCTCGCGCTTGAGTTCAGCGAGCATGCGCGCGTGATCGCGGGCCGCCGCTTCGTGGGCGCGCGCGACGATCTGCTCGGCCTCGAGGGTGGCCTTCTGCGTTTCGACGGCCCGGACTTGCGCGGCCGCGGCGCGCGCCTCTTCGATCAGCTGCTTGCCCTCGGCGCCCGCCTTCACCAGGATGCCCTGGCGCTCCGACTCGATGCGGGCGAGCTCGGCGCGGATTTTTTCCGCGTTGGCGAGGCCGGCCGCGATCTGCTCGCGTCGCGTCTCGAGCATCTTGAGGATCGGCTTGTAGGCAAGCGCGTAGAGCACGGCGCAGACGATGCCGAAGCTGACGATCTGGGCACCGAGGTGCGACCAGTCGACGCCGAACGTCTGGGCGACTTCGGCGAGCGCTCCGCCGCCTTCTTGCGCGATTTCCTGCGCGGTCACGGCTGGTTACTGCACCAGGAACAGCGCGTAGAAGACGATCGCTTCGGCGAAGGCGATGGCCAGGATCGACTGGACCATGATCTTCGTCGACGCGCCTGGATTTCGGCCGACGGCGGCCGACGCGCCCATGCCAATCAAACCCACACCAATGGCGGCGCCGAGAGCTGCCAGACCGACGTGAATACTGCCAATCATCTGCGTGTCCTTTCTAAGCGCCGAACCGGCCGGCGCACACGTTAAGCGTGCGCACCAGCGCCGCCGCTCTCTTCGTGGTGACAGATCAACAAGGTGAAGACGGCCGTCAGCAACATGAAGACCATCGCCTGCACCAGCCCCACGAGCAGTTCCATGAAATAGAACGGGATCGGCAGCAGCCAGCCCGAGACCCGGCACCATGGCTGCCATCGTTTCGAGCATGTTCTCGCCGGCAAACACGTTGCCGTAGAGGCGGAAGCTGAGCGAGATCGGGCGGAACAGGATCGAGATGATCTCGAGGCAGCCCGCGGCGAAGAACACCACGATCATCAGCACCTTGAGGGCACCCGTCGTCTCGCCTTTCGGCGCGAACAGCTCCTTGGCCATTCCGCCGACGCCCACTTCCTGGATCGCCCAGTAGATCCACAACGCGAAGAAGACGAGCGCCATCGCCAGCGTGAGATTGAGATCGGCGTTGGCGCCGCGGAAAAACGGTTCGCTGACGACGAAGCCATGCTCGGTCGCGTGGCCCCACCCGATCGTGCCGACGCCGGGCAGGAGGCTGATCCAGTTGGCGGCGAGGATGAAGATGAAAATGGTGGCGAAGAACCAGAACGTCTTGTCGACCAGGTGGCGGCCGATGATGCTCTCGAGCAGCCCGTAGAGCGCCTCGACGATCCACTCGAGGAAGTTCTGCGCGCCGCCGGGGACCTGCGACATCCGCCGCGTCGCCAGCTGCGCGAACACGATCAGGCCGAGCGCGACGATCCAGGTCACGAGCATCGAGTTCGTCACCGGGAAACCAAACGGATTCGCGATGGTCACCGCGCTTTGCGACAGTCCGTGTTCGGGCACGACGGCAGCAGAGCACGGCCCATGCCACGCCGGGCGCAGCGCGACAGGTGCGGGAAAACCTTGTGTACTGCAGAGAATACGGGATCTCCGCGAGTTCGATTGTTGTCCACACCGTCCCGGAGCAGCCCCGGTATTCCGGATGGCCTACGTGATGCCGGAGCATTGCGGCGCCGCGGAGGTCTTCGAGCCGGGCACGCGTCCCAGCCTGAAAATGGCCGAATCACGCGCCAAGTCGTTGATTGTAAGGACTTCGGTCCCGCCCGCACTCCGGCAGGCGGCGATCGGCGACGTCGGCCGGGCCTGGTACGACGGCTGCAAGACGTGCGGAAGTAATGAACTGCTCAACGGAGACCATTCAATGAATCCTCGTCAGATCAGCCTTTGCACACTGATGTCATTCGCGGCGCTGGTATCGATCGCGGCCGCGACCTCGACTCAAACCGGCACTGAGACGTTTAGTGCAACCGCGGCAATCAAGGCCGCCGGCGGGGCACAGGCGACGGCGCCCGTCACCATCACCGTCACGCACAAGATGTCGCAGGCGGAAGCCGACAAGTTCACGAGCGCATTCGCCAGCGGCGGCGTTGCCGCACTCCGCAAGGCGCTGACCGGCGTGGCGCCCACCGGATCCGTCCAGATCGGAGCGGGCAAGGCCACACCGACCCGGCTGACGCTCGAGCGTCCGTCGGATCGCGGACGGATGCTGACGATCGTCACCGATCAGCCGTTGATGTTCGTCGGCGCCGGGATGCCGGATGCCAAGCCGAAGGAAGGCTTCGATTTCGGCATCATCGACATCATCGTCACCGACAAGGGCCCCGGCTCCGGCACGATGTCTCCGGCTGCGAAAGTGACCGTGAAGCAGGGCGTCTTCGTCGTCGACGAGTATTCGGGCGAGCTGGTGCGGCTGACCGACGTCAAGAAGGCGAAGTAAGCGCGGAGCAGACGTGGATTTGAACACAGTCCAAGCCGGCGGCCTGCTGCAGCTGGCGATCGAGGCGTCTCCGAACGGCATTCTCCTGATCGACTCGCGCGGGACCATCGCGCTGGTCAATCGCAGCGCGGAACACCAGTTCGGCTACACGCGACAGGAACTGGTCGGCCGCCAGGTGGAAGATGTGCTGCCTGAGGCGCTCGAGGCTGTACGGGTTGCGCAGACCGAGGCCACCACGATTGCGCTCAATTCCGACGCTCCGGAAACGCCGGCGATCGCGTCGGGGCGCCGGCAGGATGGATCGCGGTTCGCATTGGAGGTGCGGCTGAAACCGATACGCACCTCGGAACTGACGTGCGTGCTGGCGACCCTGATCGATCGCGACGGCCACAACGCGGAGTCCGCGGCGCGCGGCGCCGTCTCCGAGGACCGCATCGCGTTCGAGCAAATCGCCGCCGAGCTGTCGAACGATCTCATCAACCTGCCGGACGACGATCTCGCCGTCGCCATCGAACGCGGCCTCCACAGAGCGTGCGACTGGCTGGGCCTCGACGGCGCGTCGGTTTCGCAGCTGTCGGCCGACGGCGCCCGTACTGAGATCGCGGGCTGGGGAGGCGTGTCGCATTCGCGCCAGAGCTGGCCGCCTGAGCGATCGTTGTATCCGCAGCTCACCGGACGCACGCTGGCCGGCCATCTCGTGTCGGTCGGCAGCGCCACCGACATCGCCAGCGACATCGATCGCCACTCGTTCCAGTCGGCGGGCTTGCGCTCGGCGCTGGTCGCGCCGTTGCAGGTCGGCGGACTGGTCGTGGGCGGCATCTGCCTTGTCTCGTCCCGCAGCGAACGGCGCTGGCAGGATGAAGACATCAAGCGCATCGGCGTCCTCAGCGGCGTATTCGATCAGGTGCTGGAGCGCCGGCAGCGCGAAGAGACGCTGCGCAGCGCGCTCGCCGAAGTCCGAAGCCTCAAAGAGGAGCTGCAGACGGAGAATCCAGTCCTGCGCAAGGTGCGCAAGGGGGAGACATCGAGCCTCCCGGTCGGCGATAGTCCCGCGGCACGCCGGGTGATGGAACTGATCGAACAGGTCGCCGCCACTGATTCGACGGTCCTGCTCCTCGGCGAAACGGGCACCGGCAAGGAAGTCTTCGCTTCGCGCATCCACGAGCTCGGGTCGAGGTGCAACCGCCCGATGGTGCGCGTCAACTGCGCGGCGATTCCGTCAACGCTGATCGAAAGCGAGTTGTTCGGCAGGGAAAAGGGCGCGTTCACCGGCGCGCTGGCCCGGCAGGTCGGACGCTTCGAGCTGGCCGACAAGGCGACGATCTTCCTCGACGAGATTGGCGACCTGCCTCTCGACGTGCAGGTCAAGCTGCTTCGCGTCCTCGAAGAGGGGCAGATCGAACGGCTGGGCAGCCCCAAGTCGATCAAGGTCGACACGCGCATCATCGCGGCGACCCACCAGGATCTCCAGCAGCGGATTGCCGACGGCGCATTTCGCGAGGACCTGTTCTACCGGCTCAACGTGTTTCCGATCCGCGTGCCGCCGTTGAGGGAACGTGTCGAAGACATCCCCAACCTGGTGTGGCAGTTCGTTGGCGAGTTCTCGAAGGCGTTCGGCAAACGCATCGAATCGATCAGCAACGAGAGCATCAAGGCGCTGCAGCAATATCCGTGGCCCGGAAACATTCGCGAGCTGCGGAACATCGTCGAGCGCGCCACCATCGTCTGCACGGGCCCGCGGCTGACCATCGCCGTGCCGCCCAGTTCGAATACCGCGGCGCGACGCAGCCTGAAGCTGGTCGACGTCGAACGACAGCATCTTCGCGCCGTGCTTGAAAGCACGCACTGGCGCGTCCGCGGCGAGGGCGGCGCTGCCGCCCGGCTCGGCCTGAAGCCGACGACGCTGGAAACCCGAATGGCGCGGCTCGGCCTCAGGCGGCCTGACCGCAGATAGGTGATTCGTGAGCGTGCTGCCCCCCAGCCTCCGGAATGCCGTGCGTCCTCTGCCTCGACGTGCGCGGCGGCGAGCGGAACAGGGATTTGGCGCCAGGCGCGCCCGGAAGATGTTGATCCGCCATGACTAACGGCTGCGCTACCACCGCGGTCGATCTGGAACACGCCATGCTCAAGCGAGTCCTATGGTGCGGCTGAACGTCGTGCTCAAACCCGGCTCGTTGAAGGATGTCGACCAGCTGCTCGACGCGCTGAGGTTCGTCATCTCCGGCACCCGGCTCCAGCCTGGCTGCCTCGGTTGCTCCGCATGGTCCGACCCCGATCAGACCGTGCACTACGTGGAATCGTGGAGCAGCGAGACGGATATGCGCCAGCACGTCATGTCTCCGCTCTTCACGTCGCTTCTCGCCATCGTCGAGTCGCTGCGGTCGCCACCGCATGTGCAATTCGATTTCGTAGCTGCCTCGCGCGGGCTCGATTACGTCGCCGAGGTCCGGAAAGAACTCTTGGACTGAGCGGGGCTCATGAAAAAGAAACTTGATTACGAGAAAGAGCTTACGAAAGCTCCAGGTCGAGCTCTGCCATCTGCAGACCTGGGTCAAGGAAAAAGGCCTGCGCGTCATCGTCATCTTCGAAGGACGTGATGGTGCCGGCAAGGGCGGCACGATTCGCGCGATCACCGAGCGCCTCAGTCCTCGCGTGTTCAGGGTCGTCGCCCTGCCGGCGCCGTCGGATCGCGAGAAGTCACAGATCTACATGCAGCGCTACATGGCGCACTTTCCCGCGAAGGGAGAGGTCGTGATCTTCGATCGCAGCTGGTACAACCGCGCCGGCGTCGAGTACGTGATGGGCTTCTGCACAAAGGAGCAGCACGATCGTTTCCTGGAACTGACTCCCGAGCTCGAAAAGTTCATCGTCGAAGGCGGCACCATCCTCATCAAGCTGTGGCTCGAAGTCAGCAACAAGGAGCAGCAACGCCGGTTCGACAATCGCATCAACGATCCGGTGCGGCAATGGAAGCTGAGCCCGATGGATCTGCCCTCGCGCACTCGCTGGTATCAGTATTCGCGCGCGCGCGACCTGATGCTGAAAGCCACGGACACGAAATGGGCGCCGTGGCATATCGTCCGCTCGGACAACAAGAAGGCGGCGCGGTTGAACACGATCGCCCACCTGCTCAAGAGCATCGACTACAAGGTGTTGCCGCACGAGAAAGTCAAGTTGCCGAAGCGCTCGAACAAGGGCAAGTACGACGACGAGGCGTCGATCGCCAAGCGAAAGTTCGTGCGGGAACGTTACTAGTGCGCGAGCGGCTGCTCGATCCGGTCGCCCGGATGTCCGAGATCCTGTTCGGGCTGATCATGGCGTTGACGTTCACTGGAACACTGGATGTGGCAACCGCCGGCAACGAGGACGTCCGCGTGCTCCTCGTCGGCACCATCGGCTGCAACCTGGCGTGGGGCCTCGTCGACGGGGTGATGTTCCTGATCAGCGCATTGACCGAGCGCGGCCGCAACCTGGTGACGGTGCGCGAGGTTCGCGCGGCCGCGAGCCCGGAACACGGGCGGCGGATCATTGCCGACGCGTTGCCACCGGTGGTGGCCTCAATCATGGCGGCCGATGAAGTGGAAAGCCTGCGGCGAGGCCTCGTCGCCCTGCCCTCCCTGCCGCGACGGCCGTCACTCGAGCGCGACGACTGGTTGAAAGCCGGCGCGATCTTCCTGCTGGTATTCCTCTCGACCTTCCCCGTGGTGATCCCGTTCATGATCTTCGACGAGGTGCAGCTGGCGCTGCGCGCGTCGAACGCCGTCGCGATCGCCATGCTGTTTGGCGTCGGCTTCCTGCTCGCCCGCCATGGTGGCTATCGACCAGTGCTCACCGGGGCCAGCATGGTGCTGCTCGGCGTCGTCCTCGTCTCGATCGCCATCGCGCTCGGCGGCTAGAAGCTGTAGCCGACGTAGACCATCCCGTAAGCGAAGTTCTTGGTGCGGCCGGAGTTCTGCTCGACCGCCTCCCCCGGATTCGCGTAAGCGCCGACCAGGCTTACCGTGAAGTTGGAATTCACCTTCCAGTCGACATACAGGTTGGTCTCGATCGCGACATCGCTCGATGTCACCGAAGGGCCGAGCGTCTGCGGATGGTCGAGCGAGAACTTGAAGATCAGCAACCCCGCGCCGATCGAGTCGGATGGCGTCACGTGCGCGCGCAGCAGGTTCGAAATCATGTTGCTGTTCGAGATGAAATATTCGCCGGCAATCTCACCCTGCCACCACGTGCCCCAGTCGTAGAACCCCAGGAACAGCGGATCGAAGTTTTCGTTCGCGACGGTCTGCGGATCGTCACCTTCGAAGAACGCGTAGCGGTAGGTGAACGTCGGCTTCCAGCTCACGTCGCTCAGCTCATATGAGCCCTGCAGGGTCCACGCATCGGCCTGGAGGGCGTCGCCATTGCGCTCGGTCGCGTATTCGAATTCGAACGTCAGCTCCGGAAGGTCGGGAACCGGAGCGGTGTAGGCGCGCAGGTTGAAGACGTTCAGGCCGTCACGACCGGGCCTGACTGCGGCGTCGGCCGCCCATTTCATGTAGGTTGCACCGAGTGTGGTCGAGTCGTCGGCGCCCAGGCGAATCTCGTAGTTGGCGCCGAACAACCGGCTGCCGCTCTCGGCTTCTTCGAGCTCGTCCTTGTCGAGATAGAACATTTCGACCTTGTGAGGACCGGTATTGAGGCGGGCGATCGCCGCAAGCTCGAATGCCTGGCGCGCGTTGGTCCAGTAGCCACCGCGCGAGCCGCCCTCCGCGCCGCCGTCGAAGAGCAGGAAGCCGTGTCCGAGGCGATAGCGCGAGCGGCCAACCGTAAAATCGAGCGCGTTCTCGCCAATCGTCAAGGAGTCGCCCGATCGCCATCCGAGATACGCATCCTCGGGACCGAACGACGAGATGTCGCTCCCGAAATCCGCCGGCACCGAACCATAGGTGCGCTCGCCGACGACGCTCACTTTGCCGTAAATCGTGCCTGACGATTCGGTCGTGTAAGCGCCGGATAGCGCCGGCTTGACGTAGCCCTCGAACCACTGGTCGCTCAGGTTGTCGTCGACGCCCGGTTCTTTCGGGTTGTCATACAGGGAGTTCGCAAACCCGAAGGTGCCCCAGCCGGCGTCGAAGTTGAACGTCCACGTGATTCCTGTCGGAAGACCGGTGGGACGCGCCTCCGTCTCCGCGGGCTTGTCCTGGGGTGAAGTCGTCTGGGCAGTCGCCGGTACGGCGATGACGGCGCTAAGCAGGATTGCAGGAATCGGAATCGTTCGCATCGGCATGGTCACCTTCACCGCGGCAAGCTCTTGCAGTCGTATTGCCACAACGATGGGCACGAACCCAATCGCAGGCAAACGTTGTGGGCTCAGCCGCTTGGCCCTTGCGCGAGATGCGACGCGGCCACGGGACCGTCGTCCGATATGTCGGATGGGCTCCGGGATGCCGGGGGCGCCTCCCGGCAAGGTGCGGTCACTGCGACGCGAGATGAGGTCTTCGCTCGCGGCACATGGTTCGCAAGACCAATTGAAGTGATCGACCAGAGCGGAAACGCACTATCGGGGCTCCGACGCTCATGCGTCTCCGCGGGGTTGGCAATTGTCTTGTCGTCAATTGGCGCCTTTGCGCAAACCCCAGCGTCCGCCGGCCGCTCCTGAGACCACAACCGACCGGCTCGGCCGCACCACACCGAAGGGGACGGTCGAGGGCTTTCTCGGGGCAGCGCGGCGTGGCGAAGACGACCTCGCGCGACAGTATCTGAACACGCGTCAAACCGGCGAAGCGGGCGCGGCCCTCGCGCATCAGTTGTTCGTGGTCCTCGACAGGCGCATGCGCGGTCTCCCGGAACTGAGCGCCGCGCCCGAAGGCTCGGCGAATCCTGATTCTCCGGGCCTCGAGATCATCGGCAACGTCGAGGGCGTGAGGGGTCGAATCGACATCGTGCTCGAACAACAACAGCGCGCCGATGGCGGGCTGATCTGGCTGTTCTCGCGCGCCACGCTGCAGGCGGTTCCCTCCATCTACGAGGAAATCCTCATCGAACGCAACCTGAGGGGCCTGCCCCCGCAGCTCACGAACATCCGCGTCGGCGGCATCCTGTTGATCGAGTGGGGTGTCATGTTGGTCGCCCTCGCCGCGTTGTATCCGGTCACCACGATCCTGAACCGCGCCCTCACGGCACTGGTGCGACGAGTGCGACGGGACGCGTTCGAGCGATCGAGTTTTGCGAAGCGCGGCGTGGTGTCGGCGCCGGTGCGGCTGATATTGCTGGCGATAGCCTGTCGCATCCTGCTGCAAGCACTGCCCTTCTCGCTGCTGTCGCGGCAGTTCTGGGCCACCCCCTCGGCGATCGTCGGCATCGTCTGCACGGCGTGGCTGGCGGTGCTCGTCAACGGCGAAGTCGAGCGATCCTTCCTCCGGCGGGTCGCCACAAACGCGGCGGCCGCAACCTCGCTGGCCCGCCTCGTCAGGCGGATGGTGGATCTGCTCGTGATCTTCCTCGCGTTGATCGCCATCCTCCGGCACTTCGGGATCGATCCGACGCCGGCGCTCGCGGGTCTCGGCGTCGGCGGCATCGCCGTCGCGCTCGCGGCGCAGAAGACGCTCGAGAATGTGATCGCCGGCGCGTCGCTGATTTTCGATGAGGCCGTTCGTGTCGGCGATCTGCTGAGGATGGGCCAGGTCACCGGCACCGTCGAGTACATCGGCCTGCGGTCGACGCGCATTCGCACGGCGGATCGCACGCTCGTCAGCGTGCCCAACAGCCAGATCGCGAACACCACCCTCGAGACACTCTCGGCGCGCGACATGTACTGGTTCCACCCGATCGTCTCGCTCCGCCACGATACGACCCCGCAACAACTGCAAGCGGTCATCGACGGCATCCACAGCCTGCTGTCGAAGGAAACCACGATCGATCGGTCCAGCCTGCGCGTGCGGTTCCAGCGCCTTGCCGCGTTCTCGCTCGACGTCGAGGTTTCCGCCTACCTCTTCGCGCGCGACTGGTCGCATTTCATGGAGGTGCAGGAATCGCTGCTGTTGAGCGTGACGAGGATCGTCGAGCAGTCCGGCACGGCCATCGCGCTACCGTGGCAGACGGCGAGTGCCCCGAAGCAGGAGTCGATTACGGCTGCGCAGCCGGAAGCGTGAACGCGCCGCCGAGCGCCAGGTGCAGGTTGACGCGCTGCACGCGCTGCTCGGCCTGCATGCGGATGATCGATGACCTCGTCGCGTTGAGGGCCAGCTGCCGCTGCGAGACGAAGCGCAGGTCGGTCTTGCCGACGTCGAACTGCGTGCGCACGATCTCGAAGGCGCGCTGATTGTCGGCCATCGTCTGCGCCAGGATCAGCTCGCGCTCGCGCGCGACGATTTCGTTGGTGAGCGCGTTCTCCACTTCGCCGAACGCGCGCAGGCCGACGCCGGCATAGGCGGCGAGCGCCTGCTTCTGTTCGACCGTGCGGATCTCGACCTGCGTCTTCAGCGCGCCGCCCTGGAAGATCGGCATCAGCAGGTTGGCTCCGAGATTCCACACCGGGTTCTCGTGATCCTTCAATACGAACAGGTCGCTCGAGATCGCGCTGACGCCGGTGGTCAACGCGATTTTCGGCAGCCGGGCGGCCTTGGCCTCCTGGATCCGGTGGAAGGCGGCCGCCACGCGACGCTCGGCGGCGACGATGTCGGGCCGGCGTTCGAGGAGATCGGAGGGAAGTCCAACCGGTATCGACGGCGGCTGGCCGGGAAGCTGTGAGGCCACGGCGATCGAGGCCGCGGGATAGCGTCCGATCAGGAGCTCGAGCGCGCGCAGCGCCTCGGTGCGCGAGGCTTCGATCTGCCGAAGCACGTCGCGATAGGTCCCGGCGTTGGCGCGGGCCACGAAGACGTCTTCGTCGTTGCCGACGCCGATGTTCGATCGCGCTTCCGCCAGGCGCACCAGTTCCTCGGCATCGCGGATGGTGTCGCGCGCCGTGACGGCCTGCAGCTCCGCTTCGGTGGCGAGGAACCAGAGTCGCGCCACGGCGCCTGCCAGCGACTGCCGCGCATACTCGTAATCGAGCGAGATCGCCGCGGCATCAGCGGCAACCGCCGCGCGGCCGGAGCGCACGCGCCCCCACAGATCGAGCTCCCAGTTGACCGACAGCACGCCGCCCTGAAGGCCGCTGCCGTCGCCCGACATCTTTCCGCCGCCGCGAGCGAGCACATCGACCGACGGCCACAACTTCGCGCCGGCGAGCTTGGCGGAGAGCAGTGCCTGCTCCACGCGCGCCGCGCCGGACTGCAGGTCGGGATTGCGCGCAATGCCTTCAGCGACTGCCGCCGTCAGCTGCTCGTCGCCGAAGCTGGCGATCCAGCCGCCGACGACCAGTCCGGGTGTGGGACCGGTCGTGGTGAAGCCGAGTGGGACGGGTAGCGCCGTCTCTTTCCTGATCGTCTCCAGGTCGGGCGGATCTTTTACCGCGCACGCGCCGATCAGCACGATCGCGGCGAGCGACGCGGCAAGCCGGCGGCCGAGTCCGGCGAGCGGGTCGATGAAGCGATCGTCATCACGCCCTCGATCAGTGACCCAGGCTGAGGCCGTGCTTGATGATGATGTAGTCGAGATACGACTGCACCCGCATCAGCACTTTCCGGATGATGTGAATCGGCCCGAGGCCTTCGGTGTAGATCGCCGCGGAGCCGCGCGCGCCGGCGGCGAGAAACAGCTCCTTGTCGTGCTCGCCGACGACGAGCTTCACCGGGAATCGCCCGGGAGGCGCGACGACGGTCGTTTGCGGCAGGTTGCCGTTCGCGTCCATTTGCCCCTGGGCCTGCGCCCAGATGATCGAGTCGACATGCGCCTTGATGACTCGGCCTGGATAGGTGTCGAGCGTAATCTCCGCTTCGTTGCCGGCGACGACCTGGTGCAGCTCGTTCTGGTTGAACAGCGCGAAGATCTGGTACTCGTTGTCGACGAAGGTCATCAATTCGTTGAACGGCATGCCCGCCACGAAGAAGCCCGGGACGGAGCATCACGTTCACCATGGTGCCGTTGCCCGGCGCATACAGCGTGGTTTGCGCGAGGTTGAACTTCGCGGTTTCGAGCTCGGCGCGCGTCGTCTCGACTTGCGCCTGCGACACCTTCACCTGCGCTTCGGCCGTGGCGATCTGCGACCTCGACCTGCGCGACCGACGCCAGATCACCACCAACGCGGCTGCCGAGTTTTTCGCGGACCTGCTGTTCGGCGGCGCGCGCCGCCGCGAGCTGCGCGTTGAGCTCGTTGAGCGTGGTCTGCGACTGTTCGAGGTCGAAACGGTTTCCGGCGCCGGCGGCCACGAGCTTGGTGTTCTGGTCGACGCGCGTCCGGGCCAGCGTGATCGACGCGTTCAGCGACGCGACCTGCGCGGTCGCCTGGTTCAATTGCTCCTGGAGCTGCGGTTCCGCCGACTGGGCATCGGTGAGCTTCGCGCGCGCTTCGGCAAGCCGCGTCAGGTCGGCGCCGACCTTCGCTTCATCGGCGAGCAGCCGCGCTTCGAGCGAGTGCACGTCGTTCTGGTACGGCGTCGGATCGATCTTGAACAGGACGTCGCCCTTCTTGACCGGCCGGTTGTTCTCGACCGGGACTTCCGTGACGCGGCCGCGGACCTGCGACACCACCGGCACGATGTACTTCACCACCCTGACGTCGGTCGTCGTCGGCGCGAAGATGTTGAGCAGCAGCAGCATGATCGATCATACAGACCACCGGGAAGATGACGACCGCGACTTTCCACGGCGTCGTCCACGGCAGCAGCTTCAGCTTGATGAAGATCAGCCAGACAAAGAACGAATAGATGCCCAGCAGGATGACTTCCATTCAGTGCTCCTCACCGCCGTGGTCACCCTGGTCCGTTCCGTACGCAAGCTTGTGCATCACCGGCTTCGAGTACGCCCAGATCCAGGCAATCGGCCAGAGCAGCCCGCCGAAGACGAGCGACAGCAGGCACAGGGTGCGAATGGCTTCGAACTGCGGGTGGTTCCGTTGGTGCGCGATCTTCTCCGGCAGGATGTGCACCATCCAGAACAGGACGATGAGCACCACCGGCACGATGAAGAGCACGAAGAGCGCGATGACGGTCGCGAGCTTGTCCTCGAGCTCCGGAGACAAAAGCGACGCGTGCGCGTTTGATGGCAGCAACAGGAACGCCGCGAGGACCGATGAACCGGCGAGCGCGCGCGCGATTGCCGGCGCCACCCGTTCCACGGTGGTTGTTGGTCGGGCTCGATTCATGGTCATGCGTCCTGTCGTGCCGGCGCGGAAACGCCCACGCGTCGAAGTGCACGGCTGCCGGGCTTAGAGCAGTCGGCGTGCCACTACCGATTGCCGGTCGCGCAAGCGCCGTAAGTCGATGATTTACGTAGGTTGACTGCGCGTCATCCGACCGCACCGGTTCCGGTGACTACCTCCGGAATAACGGATTTCCTACGAAATACCGTGGAGGCTCGACGAGCTCGCGCGACAGTCGATGTACAAACGTCCCCATGCGGCCTTCTGCGGGCGGCGGCACGTGGATTGCGAGACAAATGCCACACAAAGCCAGGTTTCAGGTTTGAGGAGCAGTCATGCAGACGGCTACCCGCGCAGTGGATTCGACCGCAACGACAGCATCTTTCGGCTTCGCCGAATGGACCGCGATCATGGACGGCCGGTTCAGCGAGGTCGATAGCCGGAGGCACAGCTGGGAGCAGTTCCGCACCGTCATCGTCGGGCGGAGTCCGGCGGTGGCGCGGGTGCTCGACGACGTCGACCGGGTCGCCGCCACCGATTCGACGGTCCTGCTGCTCGGCGAGACCGGCACCGGCAAGGAGCTCTTCGCCACCCAGATCCACGAGCGCAGCGCCCGCCACGGCCGCAGCATGGTGCGCGTCAACTGCTCGGCGATCCCGGCGACGCTGATGGAGAGCGAGTTGTTCGGCCGCGAGCGCGGCGCCTTTACCGACGCGCATGCGCGCCAGATCGGCCGCTTCGAGCTGGCCGATCAGTCGTCGATCTTCCTCGATGAGATCGGCGAGCTGCACGCCGGAGATCCAGGTCAAGCTGCTGCGCGTGCTCGAAGAGCGGCAGTTCGAGCGGCTCGGAAGCCCGAAGCCGATTCACCTCAACACCCGCGTCATCGCCGCGACGCATCGCAACCTGGAGCTGACGGATCGCCGACGGCACCTTTCGCGAGGACCTGTTCTATCGCCTGAACGTGTTCCCGATCCAGGTGCCGCCGCTGCGCGAGCGCGTCGACGACATCCCGCTGCTGGTGTGGCGGTTCGTGGCGGAGTTCTCGAGGACGTTCGACAAGCAGATCGACTGCGTGCCGCGCGAGAACCTGGACGAGCTGCAGCGCTACGCGTGGCCCGGCAACATTCGCGAGCTGCGCAATGCCGTCGAGCGCGCGATGATCGTCGCCAAGGGTCCGCGGCTGACGATTGCGGTGCCGAGCGAGCACAAGACCGCCGTGAGCCAGCGCAGCGAAAAACTGCTGGACGTGGAGAAGGAGCACATCAAGTCCGTGCTCGACTCGGTTCGCTGGAGGATTCGCGGCGTCGGCGGCGCAGCCGAAGTACTCGGGCTGCCACCGACGACGCTCGAGACGCGGATGGCGAAGATGGGGATCCTGAGGCCGAAGGCCGGCTAGTCAGCCGGCCTCCCTGCTACGCTTCTGCTCGTCTCTACTTCTTCACCTTCGGCGGATAGTTCTTGAAGATCTTCTTCACCGCCTCGTTGATGCTCTTGTCGCGCTTCTCGGGATTGGCCTGAGTCTGCACTTCCTTCACGCCCATTCCGCGCCACGCCACCTGCGACTTCTTGGCGTCGGCGATGTCGATGACCATGGTGCCGACGAGAATGTCGCGCACCTGCGTGCTCGTCGTGCCGCCCGCCCAGCCGCCGCCCCAGCCCCAGCCGTAGGCGCCGTAGCCGCCGTAGCCGCTGCTGTAGGTCGAGATGTCCTTCTGCGAGTCGAAGGCCAGGTGATAGACGACGAAGACGTCCGGGGTCTCGGACTTGGTGAAGCCCTTCGCCGCCAGCTGCGTTTCAATCGCCGCGACGATGCGATCGTCGATCAACTTGTCGCCGACCTTGGTGCCGTCCTTCAGCGCGTAGGTCTTGAAGGTCGTGAAGTCGATGGCCTTGTCGTAGTCGTAACTGGTCTTCTGCGCGATGGCCAGCGTTGGCGCAAGAAGAATCGCAAGCGCCGCAACCGCAATTTTCATCTTCATGGAACGTTCCCTTTCGTGAGTGTTGACTGGTGCTCAGAACCTTATGCCGAACGTCACCTGCAGGAACTGGCCGTTGGCTTTTCGATCTCCCGCGATGGGCGTGACGGGGGCGCCGCCAGGAAACGTGTTGTTCCTCGACTTCCGGGCCCCAGATGTAGTGATAGCGCAGGTCCGCGTAGAAGGCGCCGAACTTCACGCCGCCGCCGAAGTCCATGCCGAAGTCGGTGGAGCTGCGCTCGCCGACGATGTTGTCGACCGGCACGAATCCGCCGGGATAGCAGACGTACCAGAACGGATCGCAGTAGCCGGGGATGTAACCGACGCCGGGCGTCGTGACCTGCACCGGGCGGTAGTAGATGCCGCCGCCGATGACGCCGTACGGCTTCACGTCGCCTTCAGGCTTCTGGAACACCACGTTCACGGTGCCGTACTGCATGTTCATGTTGGCGAAGAAGTCGGTCGGCACAGCGGCCGCCGCCTGGCGTCGGACTCACCGGAATGCTGATCTGCTTCTCGCCGAGTCCGTTGAAGCTATAAAGACCCTCGATGCCGATCACCGGCGTCGCGTTGTACTGGCCGCCGATCGCGAAGTTCCAGCCGTCGCCGAGATGATCGCGAACCTCGGCGTTGGGAGCGGTGTAACCGCCGCCGAGAATGAAATATCCAGCCTTGTCCTGCGCGAGCGCGCTCGTCGACAAGGGGCCAACCAGCGACGCCACCGCAAAAATCACAACCGTCAAATGACGCATGCCACACATCCTTTCAGTTGCATGTTCGAGCACCCCTCATGCCAAGCGCCTCGACCGGCAGGATACCGCACGTAACTGTTTGAACCCATTGAGGAACTTCGCCGCGACGGCGCGCGACGCGACGCCACTTCCGGACGGGGGACAGCGAGCGGCTGGCCGGAGTCGCTCCGGTATTTCGGAGTCGGCCGGAGGCTCCGTAACAGGCGCGGCTCAAGCGTCCGGCCATTGATATTCAGCGAGTTGCACCCGGGCACCTGTCACTTCTCCGCTGGCATCTGTTGTGCTCAGTCCCGGTGCAAATGATGTTCTGGACTTCGAGCGACGACGAGACAGGTGCGCCGCGCCGCCCGCATCTCAAGCCCGTCGTCGCCGTCGCGCTGTTGCTCCTGTCTGGCGGCGTGCTCGGGCGGCAGCTCCAGTCGGAGCCGACCGACACGTTCAACGATTCGCACTTTCACCTGACGAACTACATCCAGGAGGGCATCGACGTCCGGCAGTACCTGAAGATCATGGGCAGCCGCGTCGGCCGTTCGACGCTGTTCGGCATCCCGCTGCAGCAGCAGTGGTCGTACGGCAACTCCGGCGAGTTCGCGCCGACCTACTACCTGCAGAGCGACGCGCCGCTCTACTACTACTCGTTCACCGATGCGTTCATCGCCAGCGCGTATCGCTCGCTCCCGAAGGAGGAACAGGCGCGCTTCGATCCGATGATCACCGGGTTCAACCCGGCGGACATGTATGCCGTCGATCACATCCGCCGCGTGCTCAAGACGTTCCCCGGCGTCTTCACCGGCATCGGCGAGTTCAGCATCCACAAGGAGTTCGTGTCCGCGAAGATTGCCGGCGAGACCGCGAGCCTCACCAATCCGGCGCTCGATCGGGTTCTCGAGTTCGCCGCCGAGAGCGGGCTCGTCGTCATCCTTCACAACGACATCGACATGCCGTTCGCAAAGGCCGATGCCGAACCGGCGTATCTCTCGCAGATGAAGGCGCTCCTCAGGCGCCACCCGCGCACGCGCATCATCTGGGCGCACATCGGTCTTGGCCGCATCGTTCATCCGGTGCAGGTGTCAGCCGAAGCCGCCGAGCGCCATCCCACACAGCTTCAGATCGTCGAAGCGATGGTCACCGACCCCGCCTTCAATCACGTGAGCTTCGACATTTCGTGGGACGAGGTCGCGAAGTACGCCGTGGCCACGCCCGAGTCGATTGCGCGCGTCGCCGCGACGTTCAACAAGTTCCCGGATCGGTTCCTGTTCGGCACCGACACCGTCGCGCCGGCCGGACCGGCGCCGTACTTCGCGGTCTTCGACATGTGGGCGCCGGTCTGGAAGCTGCTGACACCGGAGGCAAGCCTCAAGGTGCGCAAGGGCAACTACGAACGGATTTTCGACGAAGGACGCCGCAGGGTGCGCGCGTGGGAAAAGGCCAATGTGCCGTGAGCACCGGGTCGACGTTAACGAACATCACGGACTATCGAGGAGGAAGAGCAATGGCACGACTCACACGGATCGCGCTCGGCGCGGGACTTGCCGCGATCGCGGCATCGACGCTGTACGCGCAGGCGCAGCCGGACATCCAGCAAGCGGTCAACGCCGCCTACAAGCAGTTCCAGACGCTGAAGGAAGGCAAGAACGCCGACTACATCCCGGCGCTCGCCAAGGTCGATCCGAACCTGTTCGGGATCGCGGTCGTCACCGTCGACGGCAAGGTCTTCACCGCCGGCGACATCAAGACCGAGGTCTCGATCCAGTCGATCTCCAAGGTCTTCACGATGGCGCAGGTCATCCAGGAACAGGGCGTCGAATCGGTCGAGAAGCAGATCGGCGTCGATGCGACCGGCGCCCGCTTCAACTCGATCATCGCCATCGAAGGTGTGCGCACGGTCGTGGGTACCGGCGCTCCTGAGATGAATCCACTCGTCAACCCCGGCGCGATCTCCGCCACGAGCATGGTCAGGGGCGCGACCGCCGACGAGGTCTGGAAGAAGATCATCGGCTTCCACAACGACGCGGCCGGCCGCGAGCTGAGCGTGCTGCAGGACGTCTACAAGTCGGAGTCCGACAGCAACCAGCGCAACCAGGCCATCGGCGCGTTGATGCTGGCCTATGGCTACATCAAGAACAACTGGCAGCAGGCCGTCGATCTCTACACCCGCCAGTGCTCGATCGGCGTCAATACGAGAGACCTCGCGATGATGGCGGCGACGCTGGCCGCAAGCGGCAAGAATCCCGTCAGCGGCAAGCAGGTGCTCGATGCGAACAAGGTGCCTGGCGTGCTCGCGGTCATGGCCACCGCCGGTCTCTACGACGACTCCGGCAAGTGGCTGTATCATACCGGCCTGCCGGCGAAGAGCGGCGTCGGCGGCGGCATCATCGCCGTGTCGCCCGGCAAGTTCGGCATCGCGGTCGTGTCACCGCCGCTCGACGATGCCGGCAACAGCGTGCGCGCGCAGCGGGCGATCACGGCGATCTCCAACGCGCTCGGCGGCAATCCGTACGCGGTCAAGGCCGCGCTAGGCTCGCGGCACAGGAGCCCTTATGACAACCGCAACACGTTTCGTCACGTGCGTGATCGTTGCGCTCGCAATCGGCGGACCGATCGTCGGCGCCCAAGCGCAGAAGGCGCGCGTCGTCATCGTCGCCACTGGCGGAACCATTGCGGGCTCGGCCGAATCGACGACGGCGGCGGGCTATAAGTCCGGCGCCGTCGCCGTCGACGTCCTGATCGCCGCCGTGCCGCA
Source organism: uncultured cyanobacterium (assembly GCA_963833135.1). GTDB lineage: Bacteria > Acidobacteriota > Vicinamibacteria > Vicinamibacterales > UBA2999 > 12-FULL-67-14b. The sequence continues at coordinate 191,439 of CAWHWW010000005.1, forward strand.
GATGAAGAGCTTCGCGGACGTGAGCGGCGTGCAGGTGGCCTCGATCGGCAGCCAGGACATGAACGACGAGGTCTGGTTGAAGCTGGCTGCCGAGGTGAACCGGCTGGCGGCGCAGGCCGACGTGGACGGCATCGCCATCACGCACGGCACCGACACGATGGAAGAGACGGCCTATTTCCTCAACCTGGTCGTGAAGACCGACAAGCCGGTCGTGCTGACCGGATCGATGCGGCCGTCGACGTCGCTCAGCGCCGACGGCCCGCTCAACATTTACAACGCCGTCGGCGTCGCCTCGGATCCGCGTGCGCGCGGCCGCGGCGTCCTGGTCGTCGCCAACGACGACATCCACGGCGCCCGCGCGATCACCAAGCGGCACACCACCGACGTGCAGACGTTCATCTCTCCCGAGGCTGGACTGATTGGCGTCTGCCTGTTCGACAGCCGCGACTTCGTGCGCATGCCGGCGCGCGCGCACACCACGGCGACTCCGTTCAAGGTCGCCGCCGGCCAGACCCTGCCGCGGGTCGACATCATCTACGCGCACGCGGGCATGTCGCCCGACCTGATCGATGCGGCCGTCGCCAACGGCGCCAAGGGAATCGTGATCGCCGGCGTCGGCGACGGCAACATGACAACGCCGTCGCTCGAGGCGGTGAGGCGCGCGATCGCGAAGGGTGTCGTGGTCGTGCGCTCGACGCGCGTCGGCGAAGGCGTGGTGCGCCGCAACATCGAGGTGTCCGACGACAAGATGGGCACGGTCGCTTCGATGGACCTGGTGCCGGGGAAAGCGCGCGTGCTGTTGAAGCTCGCGCTGACGCTGACCTCGGACGCGAAGAAGATCCAGGAGTACTTCAATACCTATTGACCACCGCCGATCGCACGGCGGTCGGGCGCGGTTCCAGTCGCGATCGTGCTGACCATGCTGGTTGGCGTCGCGGCCGAATCTCCAGCGCTGGCGCAGGGCAAGACCGACGTCGTGACGCTGAGCAACGGCGATCGCATCACCGGCGAAGTCGAGGGGCTCGATCGCGGCAGGCTCGAGTTCAGCACCGACGACGCCGGGACGCTGTTTCTCGAGTGGGAAAACCTGCTCAGGCTCGTGGCGACCTCGCGCGTCGTTCGAGGTCGTCACCGGAGACGGCATCCGCTTCGTCGGCACGCTGACGGCGGCGCCGATCGCTCGATTGCCGTCAGCGGCACTGGCCGCGTCGACACGATCGCCATGAGGGACGTGGTGCTGATCACGCCGATCGGGCGCAGCTTCTGGAGCAAGCTGGACGGCGCGATCGACGCCGGCTTCAGCTACACGAAATCGAGCGGCATCGCGCAGCTCAATCTCAATTCCGAAACCGTCTATCGGAAACCGGCCTTCGCCGGCACGCCTGTCTGCCTCAGTGACGCAGACCGAACAGGACGATGATTCGGAGGATGACGACGACGATCGCGCTTCGATCGAGGCGTCGTACCTGCGCTACCCGTGGCAGAAGTGGTTCGTCTTCGTCGCCACCAAGTTCGAGAACAACCAGAGTCTGGGCCTCATCCTGCGCTCCGAACTTTCCGCGGCGGCTGGCCCGCGCCTGGTCAACTCCATTCGCGCGCAGATGACCGTCGGCGGCGGCCTCAGCGTGAACGACGAGCGCGGCGTCGATGTCGAGTCCACCCGTAACGTCGAAGGCATTTTGACGTTCCGCACCGCCTACTACACGTACGACCGCCCGAAGACGACGCTCGATGTGTCGATGGCCTACTACCCGAGTCTCAGCAACCTCGGACGCCAGCGCGTGCAGTTCGACGCCAGGCGGCAAGCGCGAATTGTGGAAGGACCTGTTCGTGTCGCTGTCGGTCTACAACACTTACGACAGCCGGCCGCCGAACCCGGCCGCCAACAACAACGACGTCGGCATCGTCACGTCGATCGGCTGGACCTACTAGCGCGACCGCGCGGCGTCAAGGAGTGGCGTGATGGCAACCGTAACAGTCCTGAGATTCCCTACGGCAACGGGCGCGGAGGACACGCTCGGCCAGGTGCTGGCGCTGCAGAAGCAGCACCTGATCACGCTGCACGATGCGGCGATTGTCTCCTGGCCGGCGGGCCAGCAGGCTCCGAGGACACGCCAGCTGGTGGATCTCGTCTCGAGCGGCGGCCTCAGCGGCATGTTCTGGGGAATCCTCTTCGGATTGATCTTCGCCACGCCGTTGTTCGGGCTGGCGATCGGCGGCGCCGTCGGGGCCATCGGCGGCGCGCTCCGCGATTACGGTATCGACGATGGGTTCATCCAGAGCATCCGCGGCTCGGTGACGCCCGGCACGTCGGCGTTATTCCTGATGACGAGCGGCGCGGTGCTCGATCGCGTGGCCGAGGCATTGAAGGATCGCGACTTCGAAATCATCGCGACCAACCTGTCGAGCGAGAGGAACGCAAGCTGCGCGAGATGTTTCCTCAGTGAACCTGATGGCCGCACGGTAACAGCGGCAGCAGGATGGTGACCGCCGTGCCACTGTCCGGCTGGCTGTCGATCGCGATCGTGCCGCCCAGCCGCGTCAGGATCAGCAGGATGCACGCCAGGCCCAATCCCGTTCCATCCTCGCGCGGCTTCGCCATCGGGTTCATGGCCTTCGCCAGCTCGAGCTCGCTCATGCCGCGGCCGGTATCGCGAATGGTCAGCCGCAGGTTGCCGAACGACGGAGTGGCGCCGCTCCACTTTTCGTTGACCGGCGACTGGACAACGTCGGTCTCGATCGACAACGCTCCGCCGCCCGGCATCGCGGCAACGGCGTTGAAAACCAGGTTCAACAGGATGCGCTCGACGTCGACGGGCTGCGCATAGACGCGGCTCTCGTGAGCGACGAGCGTGGTCTGCAGCTGGATACCGGGGCCGGCAACCGTGCTCATCGCGGGGTCGAGACCCTCCAGGAGCGTGTTGACGTCCACGACCGGCGGTTTCGGGCGAGCCGCGCTCGTCACCAGCAGCTCGTCGACCATCGCGAAACCACTGTCGAGAAGCCGGGTGATGTTGTCGATTTCGTTGGGCGTCGGCTGGCCCTCGTACTGTTTGCGCAACATGTCGAGCACACGCGGCGAGGGCGGCGAGAACGAGGCGGAGATCATGAATCAGGTGCATTGCGGTAACTCGATCCATCGATCGTAGGTCACCGCATTCAGCGCCTGTGTTGATCCAGGTCACCCTCGCCGACACAGCGGGGACCAATTCGTCAGTTGCGCGCGACCAGCTTCTCGAAGCGCACCCGATCGCGAATGTGTGCAGTTCCTTTCTCGAACTCGAGGATGCCCATGTTGGTCAGGCGGCGGCAGGCGCGGCTCACGCTCTCGTGCGCCAGGTTGAGGTAGTCGCCGATGTCGGCGCGCGTCATCGGCATCTCGATCATGTCGTGTTGACGTTCGCCGCTCTCGGTCGTGCGCCGCAGCATGTCGACGAACATCGCGATGCGGCCGGGCGCGTCACGCCGCGCCACGATGATCGCCTTGCGCTGCGACTGGCGCAGCTCGTGAACGAGCTTGCAGACGAACTGAAACTCGAGATCGGCGTCCTGGCGGAGCATCGCCGTCAGGGTCTCGATCGGAATCTTGTAGATGGTGGCCGGGGTCACCGTGCGCGTGGTGTTGACGTACCTGCCGCGATCGGCCAGGCCGAACAGGTCCGCGTAAAAGCGGAACCCGGCGACACGACGCTTGCCGCTCGGCATGTCCTTGAACGAGATCACCACGCCGCCGCCGTTGATGAAGACGGAATCGGCAGGCTCGCCGACGCGGTAGACGATGGCGCGCGCCGGCAGCTTGAGAAGGGTGGCCGCCTCTGCCAGGCGACGCCGCTGCGATTCGGTGAGCAGCGGGCGTGTGGCCTCGACGCCCGACAACGACATCGCACGAATCGTCGGCAGCAGCGAGAGATCGAGGCTCATGCGGGCCTTCCCTGCCCGGTCATCGACGCCGGGTCGAGCACCTTCGCGATCTCGTCGTCGCTCAGGATCTTCTTTTCGCGAATCAACTCGAGGATGCCGCGGCCGCTCTTCATCGCTTCGGTGGCAAGCTCCGTCGACCGTTCATACCCGATCACCGGATTGAGCGCCGTCACGGTTCCGATACTGTAGTCCACGTAGTGGCGGCAGATGTCCGGGTTGGCGGTGATGCCCTCGACGCAGTGCACGCGCAGCGTCCGCGCGGCGTTGATGAACATCGTCTGCGCCTCGAAGATGCAGGCGGCAATGACCGGCTCGAACACATTGAGCTGCAGCTGCCCGCCCTCGGCGGCCATCGACACGGTCAGGTCGCTGCCAATCACGCGGAAGCACACCTGGTTCACGACCTCAGGAATGACCGGGTTCACCTTGCCCGGCATGATCGACGAGCCCGGCTGCTTGGCAGGCAGGTTGATCTCGCGGAAGCCGCACCGCGGCCCCGACGACAGCAGCCGCAGATCGTTGCAGACCTTCGAGAGCTTGATCGCCAGGCTCTTCATGCAGGAGGAATACAGGACGAACGACTGCGTATCCTGGGTCGCCTCGATCAGATCGGGCGCGAGATGGATCGGCATTCCGGTAATGGCGGCGAGATGCTCGGTGCACTTGGCGGCGTAGCCGGCCGGCGCGTTCAGGCCGGTGCCGATTGCCGTCGCGCCCATGTTGGTCTCGCAGAGAACGGCTTCCATCGCCTGCAGCGTGCGGACCTCACCCTTCAAGGTCTCGCCGAAGGCCTTGAACTCCTGGCCGAGCGTCATCGGCACCGCGTCCTGGAGCTGGGTGCGGCCCATCTTCAGGATCTCGGAGAACTCGCGGCCCTTCGCGTTGAACGCCTCGACGAGCTCGAGCATCGCCGTCGCCAGGCGCCGGTTGCCGAGCGCCATCCCGACATGCAATGCCGTTGGATAGGCATCGTTGGTCGACTGCGAACAGTTCACATGATCGTGCGGGTCGCAGTAGCGATACTCGCGCCTTCGTGTGGCCCATCAACTCGAGGGCACGGTTGGCGATCACCTCGTTGGCGTTCATGTTGGTCGAGGTGCCGGCGCCACCCTGGAACACGTCGAGCTGAAACTGGTCGTGCAGGGCGCCGCCGATGATCTCCGCGCAAGCGGCGTCGATACCCTCGAGGATCTCCCGGCTGAACTGACCGCAGTCGAAGTTGGCTCGCGCCGCCGCCTGCTTGACCATGGCGAGCGCGATGATCAAATCGGGATACAGCTGCAGCTCGATTCCCGAAATCTCGAAGTTGTCGAGGGCGCGCGCGGTCTGCACGCCGTAATACGCATCCCGGGGCACGTCCTTGACGCCCAGAAGGTCGTGCTCCTGCCTCATTTCCGTGTCGGACATGATTCGGCTCCCGTCGGTAAGGATGTGGTTGGAGCAGCAAGCATTCCAACCCCGGCGCCGCCGGCCGGCGTCCGGCCAACGGGCGGTAAGTCGTTGCAGCGCAAGGCGCGCATCCGAATCGGCAGCGCCGGCGCGCGTGCTTCCAGGCCCACGGGGCGGCTCCTGCCTGCCGGAGTCGTGACGGAATTCCGGAGGACTCCGATGCTACGCGGCCCGGCCGCCCGCACGGGTACGCGCTATGCAGCCCGATGCGCGCCGGCGAATGATCAGGCGAGCAGCACCGGGTATCGCGACGGCCGTATTGGCAATCGGTATCTGGTTCACGCCGCCGCCCGATGGCTTGACCATCGAGGCCTGGCGTCTCTTCGCCATCTTTGCCGCGGCGATCTTTTCCGTGGTCGCCGACGCGCTGCCGATCCTGACGGCATCGCTTGTCGCGGTCGCCGCCGCCGTCTTGAGCGGCGTCGTCACTCCTGAGAAGGCCTACGCGGGCTTTTCGAATGCGACGATTCTGCTGATCGTGCTGGCCTTCCTGGTCGCGCGCGCCGTGGTGAAGTGCGGTCTCGGCGCGCGGGTCGGCCACGGGCTCGTCGCCGTCTTCGGGCGATCGACGCTCGGCCTGTCGTACAGCATCTTTCTCGTCGACGCGGTGATCGCGCCGGCGTTTCCCAGCAACACCGCGCGGTCGGGCGTCCTCTACCCTCTCGCGGTGTCGCTCGCCGAGGCGGCAGGCGCGAAGCCCGGCGATCCGTCACGTCGCCGGCTCGGAAGTTTCCTGATGTTCTCGGGCATTGCCAGCCTCGGGCTGTCTTCGGCGTTGTGGCTGACCGCCATGGCCGGCAATCCGCTTGGCAGCGCGATCGCGCGAAACGCCGGTGTCGAGATCGGCTTCGGCTCGTGGCTCCTCGCATCGTCGCTGCCGACGCTCGCTGCAATGGCGTTGACGCCGCTCGTGCTCTACCTGCTGATCAAGCCCGAAGTGACGGCGACGCCGCAGGCGCCCGCCGCGGCCAGGCAGGCGTTGCGGGCGCTCGGGCCGCTCACTCGCGACGAGCGCGTCGTTGCCGCCACGTGCATCGTGATGGTGGCGCTGTGGGCGCTCGCGGCGACGCTCGATCTTGATTCGACCGCGGTCGCGTTTCTCGGACTCGGCGTGCTGCTCGTCAGCGGCGCGCTGACGCTCGGCGACATCGCCAGGGAAGGCGAGGTGCTCGGCATCTTCATCTGGTTTGCGGTGCTGTTTGCGTTGAGCAGCCAGCTGAACGAACTCGGCTTCATGGAGTTCGTCGGCCAGCGGCTGGCCTATCGCCTGGGCGAGCTGGGCGGATTTGCGGCGGGCGCCGCGCTGGTGCTCGCGTACATCGCGCTGCACTATCTCTTCGTGAGCCAGACCGCGCACGTGCTGGCGCTCTTCGCGCGTCTTCCTCGACGTCGGCGTGCGGCTCGGCGTGCCGGCGGCGCCGCTCGCGTTTCAGCTGCTGTTCGCGAGCAACTACTTCTCGACGCTCACGCCACAGGCATCGAGCGCCAACCTGCTGTTTGCAGGAAGCGGCTACTTGTCCCAGGGCGAGTTGTATCGCCTTGGCGCGATCACCACGGTCATGCTGGCAGCGCTCTACCTGCTGGTCGGCACGCCGTGGCTGATGCTCGTGCTGTGATGACGGCGGCTACGGCCGCGGCCTCGACAGCCCGAGCTTGATCATCCGCGTCTCGAGCGTCGTCGGCTGCAAGCCAAGCAGCTCCGCCGCGCCGCCGTTGCCGCGGATGCGCCAGCCGGTCGTTTCGAGGACGCTTCGCACGTGCTCTTTCTCGACGTCGGCCATTTTCAGGCTGCGCTTCGCGACCGGCCCGGTGCCTTCGGATCGGCTCGGCAGCGCAATGCTGAGACGCTTGCCGGTGGCGATGATCATGGCGCGCTCGACGACGTTTCGCAGCTCGCGAATGTTGCCCGGCCACGCGTAATGCTGCAGCGCCTCCATGTCCTTCCGCGGAATCGATTCGATGGTCTTGCCGAACGTGCGGGAGAATTCGTCGACGAAGAGCCACACGAGCGACGGGATGTCGTCGGTCGCGGTCGCGCAGCGCCGGCACTCGAACCGGGAAGACGTTCAGGCGGTAAAAGAGATCCTCGCGGAACGTGCCGTCGATGATCCGCTCTTCGAGCTTGCGATGCGTCGCGGCGACGATGCGCACGTCGACCTTGATGCCCTGCGGGCTGCCGAGCCGCTCGATCTGCCGTTCTTCGAGAACGCGCAGCAGCTTCACCTGCACATCCGAGGGCAGGTCGCCGATTTCGTCGAGGAAGATCGTCGAATGGTTGGCGAGCTCGAAGCGCCCGATTTGACGCGCGAGCGAGCCCGTGAACGCGCCCTTCTCGCGGCCGAACAACTCGCTCTCGATCAGCGTCGAGGGGATCGCCGAGCAGTTGACGCGCACCATCTGGCGCGCGCGCCGCACGCTCATCTCGTGCAGATGCGTCGCGAGCAGCTCCTTGCCGACGCCGGTTTCGCCCAGGAGCAGCACGGTCGAATCCGTGGCCGCGACGAGGTTGAGCTGTTCGATCACCTGGCGCAGCGCCCGGCTCTTGCCGATGATCGTGTCCTTGGTGCGCTCGGGCTGATCGCGGCGATACAGATCGTCGGTCAGACGGTTCCGGGCGGCGCGTCAGCAGGGCGCTCGCCGTGAAGTCCAGCGGCCCGATGCCGAAGGTCCGTGGTGCTGGCTCGACCGAACGGTCAGCGAGCTTGTTATAGCCAGATAGCATCGGAGTGCTCCTTCTTTGAGTTGTGGGTGGAGCGTCCGCGAGCAAAACCTGCAGCGTGCAAGGTTTCGGAGGGAGCTTCGCCGAACGTCTTCTTATAGATCGCTGCAAACCGTCCAAGTTGATAAAAGCCGAAATCGGTCGCGACCGCGGTCACCGTGGTGGCGGTTTGCGACGCGCGTAGAGCAATTTGCGTGTGCATCAGCCGCTCGGTGAGCATCCAGCGCTTGGGACCCATCCCGTGAACACCGTAGAACGCGTTCCTCAGGCCGCGCTCGCTGACCCCGGTGACGCGGCAGAGGCGCGAAATGGGGATCGGCCCGTCGAAATGGGCCCGAATGTATGCTTCAGCGCGTTCGACAACCGCCCGGCGTGCCGCCGATCCTCCGATATTTCGGGGCCGTTGCTGCAGATTGGCTGGCATGTCGCACACGGTACAGCGGAGGTACCTCCGAAAGGAACTGCGCGACCTGTCAGGTCTCGCCGTCAATATTGACAGGGGGGGACGGAAACCTTTACTGGGACCTTGGTCTCTGCCATGATGGCGGGCACCCTGCGGCTCGGCTGTAACTGCTTGTAACGAAAGTGTATACATGAGTTTCATCGTGACGGACGCGCCTCGCAGCGCTCCTGCGATGCCCTTCGCCGAAGAAGCAGTCCCCGGCTCGGTATCGGGTCCGCCCGGCATCCGGCTGTCCGGAGTCCGCGCCTAATGCTCCGGACTCTGCGCGGCCGGATGCAACGGATCGCGACTGTCGTGATCGCGATCGGCGTGTCGCTCGCCGTCGATACGGCACGTGCGATTCAGGAACCCAAGGAAATACTCGTCCTGTACTCGACCCGCCGCGACACGCAGATCGTGACCGTCGGCGATCGCGAAATCCCCCGGATCCTCGAGAAAGGACTGCCGGAAGGACTGGACTATTACTCCGAGTTCATCGACGAGGGGCGATTTTCGGAGGACGACTATCAGGACGCGTTCGGAGAGTTTCTGGGCCTGAAGTATCGCGGACGGCAGTTCGATCTCATCATCGCGATGGGCGAGAGCCCGCTCGAGTTCCTCACCGAGCACCGCGACGAGTTGTTCAAGGGCGCGCCGCTCGTGTATTTCGCAGATCGCAGCGGTCGAGTGCCGAAGCACGCCGAACGCCACGGGTGTCATCGCCAGGGTGAATCTCGCCGGCACCGTCAGCCTCGCCACGGCGCTGCAGCCCGACACGAAGAACGTATTCGTGGTCAGCGGTGTCGGCGCGAACGCCTTGCTCGAGGCGGCGCGGCAACAGCTTCGCCCGTTCGAACCGCGGCTCGCCATCACCTATCTGGCCGGTCTGCCAGTCGCAGATCTGGAAGCGCGTCTGGCACGATTGCCCGCGCATTCCATCGTCTATTACCTGGTGCTCGATCGCGACGGCGCCGGCGAAAAGTTTCATCCGCTCGAATACCTGAGCCGCGTCACGGAGATCGCGAATGCGCCGGTGTATTCGTGGGTCGACTCCGCGATGGATCACGGCATCGTCGGCGGCAGCCTCAAAGATCAGGTTGCGCAGGCCCAGGCCGTCGGCGAGGTTGCCCTACGGGTACTGCGCGGCGAGCCGGCCGACAGCATTCCGCCGGTGACCCGCGATCTCAATGTCGTGCAAGTGGACTCGCGCCAGCTGCGGCGCTGGGCCATCAGTGAGTCGCGCGTCCCCACCGGAACCACCATCCGGTTCAGGGAACCGACGCTGTGGGATCGTTATGCGTCCTACATCATCGTCGCGGCGGTCGTCGTGTTGGCACAGTCGGCGCTGATTGGCGGATTGCTCCTTCAACACAACCGGCGGCGCCGGGCCGAGGCGCAGCTCCGCAAGCACCAGGTCGAGTTGCGGCAGAGTTACGATCGCATCCGCGACCTCGGCGCGCGCCTGCTGAACGCGCAGGAATCGGAACGCTCGCGGGTCGCGCGCGATCTTCACGACGACATCAGCCAGCAGATGGCGCTGCTCGAAATCGATCTCGAGCAGCTCGCCGGCGTCGTCGAGGGAGAGGCGCAGGATCTCACCGCGCGAAACGCTGCACCGCGCGCAGGAGATCGGCCGCAGCGTGCACGACTTGTCTCACCGGTTGCACCCGGCAAAGCTCCGGCTGATCGGACTCGTCGCCGCCCTGCAAGGGTCTGCGGCGGGAGTTATCGCAACCGGATTTCGCGATCACGTTTACGCACGAGAATGTTCCGGCGTCGCTGCCCGAGGACCTGGCGCTCTGCCTCTTCCGGATCGTCCAGGAAGCGCTGCACAACGCGATCAAGTACAGTCACGGTCACCACGTGTCGGTTGAGTTGCACGGCGGACCACCGGGGCTCACGCTGACTGTCGTGGACGACGGCGTGGGATTCGATGTCAACTCGACATGGCGCAAGGGCCTCGGGCTCATCAGCATGCGCGAGCGGCTCGAGGCCGTCGGCGGTTCGCTCGAGATTCATTCCAGGCCCGGCGCTGGTACCCGGCTGCACGCGGCCGTGCCGGTGCCGCTGGATCCTGAAATTGCGGCGCCAGCCTACCGGCGTGCCGAATCGGCATAGCGCGCGGTAGTGCCCCGTTTGTACCGTAGACTGGTCTGGATAACCCTCCTTGCATGGGTGTCCGATGATACGGCGGACGGTAAAAGGAAGTTCTTATGAGGCCTCGGGTCCTGCTGGCGGACGATCACGCACTGTTGGTCGGCGCGTTCGAAAAGTTGCTGGCCGGTGAATGTGACATCGTCGGTCAGGTGAATGACGGCCGCGCGTTGGTGGTGGAGGCCGCAAGGCTGCAGCCGGACGTGATCGTGCTCGACATCTCCATGCCGCTCTTGAACGGCCTCGAAGCCGGCCGGCAGATCAAGCAGCAGTTTCGCAACATCAAGCTGATTTTCGTGACGATGAATGAAGATCCGGATCTGGCCGCGGAAGCCTTCCGGGCGGGCGCATCGGGTTATGTGCTCAAGCGATCGGCGGCAGCGGAGCTGACAACCGCGATCCGTGAAGTGTCGCTCGGCCGCTCGTACATCACGCCACTGGTGGCGACCGGGCTGGTGGGCTCGTTGATGCACACCGACGATCCGAAGAGCACCGACGTGCTGACGAGCCGCCAGCGCGAAGTGCTGCAACTACTCGCCGAAGGCCATTCGATGAAACAGGTCGCCGGCGTCCTGAATCTCACGCCGCGAACCGTGGCGTTTCACAAGTACCGCATGATGGAGCAGCTCAAGGTCAAGTCGACCGCCGAGCTCATTCAGTATGCCGTCAAGCATCACATCGTCTGAACGCCGTGCGCGTCCTGCTCGTCGACGATAACCAGGCCATCCTCGCGCGCGTCGAGACCGTGCTCTCACCCGCATGCGTCGTCGTCGGCTCGGCGACCGACGGCAAGACCGCGGTGTCGGCGGCGCTGGCGCTCGACCCCGACGTCGTCGTGCTCGACATCTCGATGCCGGGCATGAGCGGGTTCGAAGTCGCGGCGCGCCTCCGGACGGAAGGATCGAGCGCGGCGGTGGTGTTCCTGACCGCGCACGACGAGGAGGAGCTCGTCTCCGCCGCCAGGCAGTCGGGCGGGATGGGTTATGTCGTCAAGCCGCGGATCGGATCCGACCTGTTGACCGCGGTCAAGGAAGCGCACGCCGGGCGCCCGTTCATCTCGCCGCTCGGCTGATTGCGCGCGATTAATTAGCGAAACGACGTGCAGAAGGCGCGCCACTCGCGCTCGGCCTGATCGAGCGGCTTGCCGTAGGGACGTATGCGAGCAACCATTCGTAGTCTGGCGGTCACGATGATTCTGGGCGCCGGGTCGCTTGTCGCCGCGGTGCACTTCGATTCAGCCGATCGCGCTCCGTCAACAGTCGCAGCGACCGCCGAGCAGCAGCCCGCCAGTACGTTGCTGCCACTGACGCTAGGGGATCACTGCTCTATCCGGAAATCCTGGAACGGGCCTCCATTCAAGGGCGTTCCATTCGTTCGCCCTCCTCTCCAGGATCTGGCTGCCTGCTGGGTTCCGCGCGGCTTCGAGCACGAGGTCTGGCTGCTCGATCAGTCGAACACCAATGGGTTGACCCACGGCGGGACTCTCTATGTTTACGACCCCGACCAACTGCGCCAGGACGCGGCCACTGCCGTTCCTGAGGTCGTGGACCTGGGAGGCGAAACGTCAGCGCTGTGCCTGGCTGAGACGGGGGCGAGCCCCGTTCGACCGCACATGTTGAGCTTCAATAATCGCGGCCAGACGCACGCGATCATCAGTTTTGTGGTCTCGGGTCATGTGGCATTCCTGAATGCGGACACGAGGCGGCCGGTGGCATGCTTCCGCACCGAGGTGGGCGCGGGAGGCGCGCGGCAGGCGCACGCAATCTGGCCGACGCCGGGTGACAGATACCTCCTCGTCGCCAATCAAAACGGGAAGAAGCTCGAACGCATCCTCACCGACTACGAGGATGAAACGTTCGCGCAGCAACCGCAAGCCACAATCGACCTGGCCAACTGCACGACCCCCAACGGCCACCCCTGCCAGGACCCGGTGCTGCGCCCCGACAACGCGCCGATCTGCCCGTTCCTCCCGGAATCGGGCTTCCCGGCGTACACCTCGTTGCGCGGCGGCGGCATGCTCGCCGTCAACCCTTACTCGACGCCGATGTCAATCGTCGCGGAGTACGACACGCCGACGATCCCGCGAGACGGGTGTGGCTTCGTCGAAGCCGGAGGGTGGGTCTATGGCAATGGCGGCGGCGGCAACGCCGCGAATCCGGACGGGTGGTTCCTCTATCGGCTGCCTGCGCGACCATGGGCCTATGGCCCGCAGAATCCGCCCAACGTCCCGGCCCGCCAGGTCATCGCGCACGACGACAGCGCTCCGCGCGACGCGCACGGCGTGACCAAGTCCCGCAACGGCGATTTCGTGTGGTTCTTCGATCGCGCCGCCAACGTTGCAGAGATCTACCGTGCCGGTTCTGGCGCCTACCTCCGGACGGTGAACCTGGTCGATCCTGAGATCACAGCGGACCCAACACCGGACCTGACCGATCTTGCCCCGGACGGGCGCTTCTTCTACTCCGCCGCGCGCGGTCCCCTCCCGCTTTCAGGCGACCCGCATGCATCAACCGGGTTGAAGCCCGGGGTCCTCGTGCTGGAGGTGCTGTTGGGCGGTCGCAGTGCTGCCGTACGTGGGCTGGCGCGAATCAGCAACGTCGATGCTGGCGGTGTGGACCGGGCGGATGCGCATGGAATCCGCGTTCGACGGCTCCATCGTCCGGACTAGCAAGAGGCCACGCTGACACGCCGAGTGTGGGTGAGCGGCGCGATCGAATACGGCAGCGGCACGCCGATGGGTCATGGAATGGCCGCGCACGATCATGCCGCCGGCACCGCGGCGCACGCGCACGCGGCGACGGGACCCGTGGCGCGGGTACCCGAGCACGTGACAGGCGGCGTCGCGGGCGGGATCAACTTGTGGCGCTCGGCCACTCGCCGGCCAAGGCTGGCCCTTCAAGTCGACCTCGAGAACATCACCAACAACGTCTACGTGATTGCGCGGGAGGGCGAATTCTCACCCGCGCAATATGCGAATCCCCGCCTGTTGTCGGTCACGGTCAAATTCAGTTACTGACGTGAGATGATGACGCGGCGGCGGGGACGCTCGCGCTCTTCGGCGACTCCATCACCCACTCGCAAGGACTACTCGGACGAGGCGCTCCGGACGTCCGGGTTCGGCCTCAGGACGGCGCAGGCACGATTGGCTTACGACGAGTCTTGCCGCGCAGGCGAAGTGGCTGCGCGAGGACCTTGCCGCCCATCTGGTCGACTGCGTTCTCGCCTACTGGCATAGCCCGTTTTCAGTTCGGGTCCTGCACACTCCCGACACGACGATGCGCGAGATCTGGTCGATCCTCTACAAAGCTGGCGCGGATGTCACGATCACATCTACGAACGGTTCGCGCCGCAGGACGACAAGGGGAAACCTGATGCCGCGCACGGCATTCGCGCGTTCATTGCCGGCACCGGTGGCGGTGGTGTGTCACAAGATCGGCAAGATTGCTCCAAACAGCGAGGTGCGCGACAACACCGCGTATGGCGTGCTGAAGCTGACGATCGCTCCGGGCCGATATGCGTGGGAATTCGTCCCGATGTCATGGCTCGTCAACCTCGGCGCGATCCCGTCGTCCTCATCGTCGGAGCGATTCTGGGCGAAGTGCTGATGAAACGACTCAGCGGTCGCAGCGAGCCGGCGCCGAGACCACGTCGCCGGTGACCCAGACGACGTCTGCGCCGCGTTAGGTTCCGTACAAGGTAAGAGGCACCGGTCGTCGAGCGTTTCCGTCCGGCGGCCTTCGTTCGGTGGCCGTCCAGAGCGCCAGTCCCCAGAGCAGCAACGTGCCGTAGAGCTTTGGATAGGCGACCAGCGCGAGCAGTCCGTCTGCCAGACGGGGCGAACGGTACGGCAGGTCGGCGGCGATGAGGAGTGCACCGGCGATCACCAGCAAGGCATAGCGCGCGCCGTGTCGCTGCGCCTCGGCGACCAGGACGGCGATCGGCAGCAGCGCCAGCGTGTAATGCGACGCTCCGGTCACGGGTGTGAGAATCAAGCCGAGCAACACAAACGCTGCGAACATCACGCCGGAGCTGGGAGACCGCCGTGCAGCCACCGCGGTCACGATCAGCAGCCCCCCGCTGACGATCACGCTGAGCGCCGTCGCCAGGGCGGGCAGTGAAGTCACCGGCGCGCCAATCAGGTCGCCGCCTTGGCCGAACAGGTGATGGAAGAAGCCGAACACGGTCTGGTACGCGGTGACCCCGAGCAGCGGATTCCGCGTCAGCTCGACGGCCTCGCGCAGATAGCGCCCCCATGCTGCCGCACTGATCCAGGGCCACGCGGCCACCAAGGTCGTTGCCGCAACACCGACGCCCCACGCCATCGCCCGCCACCGCTTCCCGACCACGAGCAACGGCCAGATCAGCAGTCCAGCAGTCTTGGTAATCAGCATGAATCCGAGGGGAACGCCGATCGCCAGGTCGCGGCCCGTCTGGTACCCATGGAAGACGACGGCCAGCAGCGTGAGCCCGACTGCGTAGAACTGTCCGTGGTCGAGCGTGGACACGAGCGGGTCATACAGGAACACGAAGCCGGCGAATGCGGGGGCCCAGAACCCCGAGATGCGAAGCACCAACAGGAGCCAGGCCGTCGTGGCGATGACGGCTGCAAGGCTGAACGCGACCCAGACCGCGCGTGCCTCGTAGTATCCCAGCGCGCTCAACGGTAGGAGCAGCACGCTCATCGTGGGTGGATTGGCCGAGAAGATCTCGAGCACGGTCGGCTCGAACCGGGCGACGTGACCCTGGAACCACGAGCGGTCGTAGAAGCGGACGGGATCCTCTCCCTCGGTCAACAGCCGCGCCGACGTGTAATAGGCAACGAAACCGTTCGCCCGCTGATCGACGACACGCGCCTGATAGCCGGCCATCTCCAGGCCGAGCACGACAGCGACGCACCAGAGAAGCGCGGTTGCCAGCGTGC
Source organism: uncultured cyanobacterium (assembly GCA_963833135.1). GTDB lineage: Bacteria > Acidobacteriota > Vicinamibacteria > Vicinamibacterales > UBA2999 > 12-FULL-67-14b. The sequence goes on from CAWHWW010000005.1 coordinate 207,045, forward strand.
GCCGCCGTTCAACCCCGGACATGAAAGTGTGGCTGTATTATCACGAAACCAAGCGTGAGCGCGCCTGCGGTCTCGATCATCCTGCCGACCTACAACCGTCAGCCATACCTGCGCGAGGCCGTCGAGTCGGTGCGCGCGCAGACGTTTACCAACTGGGAACTGATCGTGATCGACGACGGCTCGACCGACGACAGCGTCCGCTGGCTCGAGTCGTTGCCGGAACCGCGCCTGCGGATTCTCACCAGCGAGCACATTGCGCATCCGGCCCGACTGCGCAACCGCGGCATTGACGAGGCCCGGGCTCAATGGATCGCGTTCAATGACTCGGACGACCGCTGGATGCCGACGAAACTCGAGCGGCAGCTCGAGTACCACGCGGCGCGGCCGGAGCTGCAGTGGAGCTACACCGGCCGCGCGGTGATCGATGCCGACGGGAAGCCCTTCCATCACCCGCAGCACCTGTCTTGGCGACCGCACAGCGGCCGGATCCTGCTGCCGCTGCTGACGTTCGATGCGATGATCGCACTGCCGTCCGTGCTGGTGCGCCGGGCGCTGCTGGATCGCGTCGGCGGTTTCGCGGACCAGCCTTGGAGCGAGGACTACGAGCTGTGGATCCGGTTGGCGCAGGCGGTCGAGTGCGGGCTGGTCGACGAACCGCTAGTCGAGATCCGCGCTCATCCCAGTTACACCGCCGGCCGCCCCGAAGTGATCGAGGCATACCTCGAGATCCACAAACGTGTGGCCCGGACGGCACACGACCCAGTCGAACGCCGCGTTGCTCGACAGCAGCAGGCACACGATGCCGTCCGACTCGGGAGGAACCTCATCGGCCGCAGGCAGTTCGCGCCTGCCTTCGCCGCCCTGATCGGCGCGCTGCGTGTGCGGCCGTTGTATCCAGCGGCGTGGTCCTCGCTGATGCGAGGTGTCCTGAGCTTCGGCAGGCAGGCGCTGATTCGGCGCTAGCGGAGCGGCCCGGGCAATCGTGATCCGAATGTTCCTACTAGCCCCTTGACCAGCGGACGCGCGGCGGGATGCGTGCCTGGTCGATCGCCGCGCGATGCTGGAGCACGCGCGTCAGCAGATCCCGCAGCACGTCGTCGGCCATGTATTCGGGTTTCAACCCCAGGTCGAGCAGACCCTGATTAGTCGGGTGGTAGTAATGCTCCTCTTTTTCCTGACGTGGCTTGGGCAGCGTCGCTAGCCGCACGCCAACGCCCGTGGCATTGCCGACGCGCTGCACCCGCTCAGCGAGTTGATTCACGGAGAAGATCTCGGTGAACTGGTTCAGGATGCGCAGCTCGACACGAGCAGCCGGCGTGCGCAGCGTCAGCTCGACGCACTGTAGCGTGTCCTTGATATTCAGGAACCCGCGGACCTGGTTGCCCCGCCCGTAGATCGTCAGCGGAACGCCGGCCAGGACCTCCAGGAAGCGGTTCAGCACGGGTGCCGAAGAGGTCGTCATAGTGAAAATTCGGCACCAGACGCGGTTCCAGATCGGACTCGGTCGTCGCCAGGCCGTACACCGGCCCCTGCATCAGGTCGGACACGCGCAGCCCGGAGGTCCGCACATAGAACCAGAGAAGGTCGTGTCCATGATCTTGGTCGTGTGGTACAGGCTGCCACCCTGTCGGGATAGAAGAACCGGTCGCGCCCGCCCCTTGTGATTGATCTCGATCCAGCCTTCTTAGATGTCGATGTTGGGCGTGCCGTACTCTCCCAGAGTTCCGAGCTTGACGATGTGACAGTCCGGCGCGTGCTGCAGCACCGACCAGATCAGGTTGAAGGTCGCGCCGACGTTGTTCATCAGGGTCTGCCGCGCCTTGTCGTAGCCCATCATCGAGTACGGCGCGGACGGCTGCTCCGCGAAATGGACCACGGCATCTGGCTGGAAGCCCGGGAAAATCCGGTCGATGAAGCGCTGGTCGGTGCAGTCTCCGATCTCGACCTGGATCTGGAAGCCGGTGACGGCCCGGTAGATGGCGGCGCGAACGCCGAGGTTGGGCGTCGCGATCAGCGGCTCGGACGAGGTCGCTCTGGCGAGCGTGCGTCGCAGATAGTTGTCGACGACGAGCACATCGTCGCCGTGCGCGGCCAATCGCATGGCCGTAGGCCACCCGAGTAGCCGTCGCCGCCCAGAACGAGTACACGCAGTTGCTCACACAGAAGCGGTCCGTCGCGCTTCGGACTCGATTGTAGCCGCGGCCGCCTCGATGTCAAGGACCGCAACCGGCTAGACTTCTCCCTCGTGCCTCCTTCCGAGAGCCGCACCGACGCGCGCGTGTCGCGCACCGCGTGGGTTGGTGTCTGCGCGTTGGTGCTCGTCTCGCCCTTTGAGGGCCTGACACCGCTGGTCGAAGTACCCGGGCCACGCGGTGACAAGCGTCGAGACCGCCATCGTGGGCGTCTTCGCGGCGTGGCTCGCGGCACTGGTGTGGGGGCGGGTCATGCCCGTGTGGCGGACGCTGCTCACGCTCCCGTGGGTCGTGCTGCTGGCCGTGATGCTCGTCGCCGCGGTGGCGGCGCCGGCCCATCACGCAAACGCCGCGGACATGGTCGGGCGATTCTGCGTCGGCTTCGCTGTCTTCCTGCTCACGGTCAACGGCGTGACCACGCCGGCGCGCCTGCGCGGCGTGCTCGTGGCTGCCGCCGTGGCCGGCGCCATCATCAGTCTGCTCGTCGTGACCGAGTATCTCGGCGTCGCGGTCGTGACCGAGTGGCTAGTCTTTTTTCGCGAGCGCGTCACGGTGATCGGCCCGCAGGTTCGCCCCGCGGGACCGTTTCAGTACCCGACCATTGCCTCGATGTACCTGGAAATCGTGTTCGCGCTGGTGCTTGCGCTGTTGGCCATGACCTTCGATGCCGGCAGGAGGGCGCTGTCCGTCGCCGTGTTCGTGCTGCTGGTGTTCATCGCCGCAGCCATCACGCTCACGTTCACGCGCGCCGGATTCGTGACGATGGCATCGACGGCGGGGATGGTCGGCCTGATTCGTTATCGCCGGCGGGGGTTCGACGGCGCCGTCAAGGCGATCGTCGGCCTGTCGGTGCTCATTGGGCTCCAGATCGTCGCGACGAGGCCCGTCGAGTCCATCCTGCTCCGCATGACCACCGAAGGTCAGCAATCGTGGTATGGCGCCGTTGTCGAAGCGCCGCCTGACATTGCAATACCTGCGGGCGCCGTGGTCTCGATTCCGGTGAAGCTGACCAACAGCGGGCGGGTCACGTGGGACCCGGCTGCCGCCGCGCCCTTCCAGCTTTCGTATCACTGGTTGGCCGCCGACGGAGAGCAGGTGGTCGAATTCGATGGACTGCGCACCCCGTTTCCGACGGTCGTGTCACCCGGCGCCACCATTGCCGTCGACGCGCGTGTCAGGGCGCCCGGTGTGCCGGGGCGCTACCTGCTGCTCTGGGATGTCGGGATCGATCGGCGGTTGTGGCTCAGCACGGATCCGAGCGCGGCGCGCGTTCTGTCGAGCGTGACCGTGACCGGTTCGCCGGTCGGGCCGCCGCCGGTTTCACGAGTGACCCGGATGCCTCGTGCGACGCCGATGCCTGGCCGTCTCGAACTGTGGCGAGCCGGCGCTCGCATGGCCAGGGCGCATCCGCTCCTAGGTGTCGGACCCGACAACTTTCGTCTGGTCTACGGCGAGTACGCCGGCCTCTCCCGCTTCGACACGCGCCTGAACAGCCACAACATGTATCTCGAGATGCTGGTCGGCGGCGGCGTCATCGGCGGCGTGGCATTCGCCTGGTTGTGCGTGAGGGCTGCCGTCGCGTGCGTCCGGGCGGTACGGAGGGCGGGACGGCAGACGGCGGCGGCCGCCGCCGGTGTCGCCGCGGGCGGCGCGGCCATCGCCCTTCACGGGCTTGTCGATTCCTTTCTCGGCTTCACGGGCACGTACGTGCTGATCTCCATCACGCTCGGGCTGGCTGCAGCGTCGGCCGCAATCAAGGACCTCGAGGCGAATTGAAGTTGATCTTGGTCAAGTAAGACGATATCTTACTTCTGTGAAGACCACTGTTTCTTCGAAGGGTCAGATCGTCCTCCCTGCTGAACTGCGGCAGCGGGATCGGATCGAAGCCGGCCAGGAGTTCGAAGTCGAACGACTGGATCGTGGCGATTACCGGCTGCGCCGCAGTGCGCGATCGAACGAGGGCGTGATCGACTGGCTGCTCGAGTGTCCGGAAAAGGACTTCTTTGTTCCCATTGCGTCCGAATCGACCGACACGTTGTGAGATTTCTCGTTGACGCGAACGTCCTGAGCGAACCGACCAAATCGGAACCGGACCAGACCGTCGTCGATTGGCTGCGACGAAATGAGCGCGAGATCGCGGTCGATCCGGTGGTTCTTGGCGAGGTCCGCTTTGGCATTCTGCTCCTCGCAAAGGGAAAGCGGCGGACGAGACTCGAGCGGTGGTTCGATGCGGGTGTGGGGCGTCTTCATTGTTTATCCTCGGAGGCAGAGACCGGAATGCGATGGGCGGAGTTGCTCGCAATGCTCCGCGCGTCAGGCCGTGCAATGCCTGTCAAAGACAGTCTGATCGCGGCGACCGCGCTCGTTCACGGGCTCGCGGTCGCGACTCGAAACCGGACGGATTTCGAGAAGGCACGAGTGAAGATCGTCAATCCATTTGAGGAAGAAGGACCCTATCAAGACGCGGAATGCGGACCGCGCGCGTTCCGTTGACCCTAGTCTGCGGCTTGATTGCAGCGCTAGCAGCCTTCGCGCCCGCGGTCGTCCTGGCGACGCATCTTCGTGACTCCGAGGGTCAAGCCTTGAGATCCGCGAAGTCAACGGGCGCCTTACGAATCTCCGCTCGCCTTCGCGCCAGGTCTCAGGCAGGATGCATTGAAGTTTTCGGGGCGCTTTCCCGCTTCATCAGCAGGACCCTACACGCACCGATGAGCTGTCGTGCGTGTGGGTCCGGAGGGGAACGTGCCAATGCCGAATCAACGACGACGGGCGTCCACAACGTGGATCGGGCCACTTCTGGGTCTCGTGGTAAGTGCCACCGCACTCCTGATTCCTGGCGTCGCGCTCGCGCAGGGGTTGACGGGTGCCCTTATCGGCACGGTGAGCGACGAGCAGGGCGCCGCGGTCGCGGGCGCGCTCGTGCGGATCACTTCACCGGCACTGATTGGCGGCTCGCTGGCGACGACCACCAATGAGCGCGGTCAGCTCCGATTCCCGAGCCTGCCGCCCGGCGCGTACGTGCTGGAGATCGAGCTGCAAGGCTTCGGCGACTATCGGGAAGCCGATATCCGCCTGGGTGGCGGGGCCACCATCGAGCGGTCGCCGATCCTCAGTCCGGCCGGCGTGGCTGAAACCATCGTGGTCGACGGCGCGGGCGCGCGCATCGACGCTCGCGCCCCCGGATTCGCGACCCGCTTCGGAGCGCAGGATCTCGACGCCATTCCCTCCAGGCGGTTCAGCTCGTACGACCTGGTGAAGACCGCGCCGGGAATCTCGCCGACCTCCCCCGCCGGCAGCAACGTCCTCGTGTCGGCTCTCGGTTCGGGTGTGGATCAGAATCAGTTTCTCATCGACGGCACGAACGTCACGGCCACAGGCAACGGCGTCGCCCGAGCCGATCCAGGCATCGACTTCATTGAGGAGCTGCAAATCCAGTCGGTGGGCGCGTCCGTCGAGTACGGCAACGTCCAGGGCGCCGTCGTGAACGTCATTACCAAATCCGGTGGTGACCGATTTCTGTCGGACACCTCGTACTATTCGCAGATCTCTGCGCTGACGAGCCAGCCTGTGCGGCGCCCGTATAAGGGGACAGAGACCGGCTACGAGCGCGACACGTATCGTGACTTCTCGAGCACCTTCGGCGGTCCGATCGCTCGCGATCGGCTGTGGTTCTTCTCCGGATACCAGGGCCAGCGTGATTACGACAGTCAGCCGGGCACCGATCCGAACCTTCCGAGGCAATACGAACAGGACAAGGTCTTCGCGAAGCTCACGACGCGCCTGGCGACGGGCTGGCAGTTGGTCCAGAGCGTTCACGGCGAGTTCTGGTCGAACCCCGAGACGCCGTCAGCAACCAAGCCGCGCGATGCGACCCAACAGCTCGACGCGTCGCTGCCGGCCATGAACCTCGGTCATCTGACGCACACCGTTTCGCCCAGCACGGTGTGGGATGTGCGCGTCGGAAGGTTCAACTTCACGCAGGACACGTCGCCGACCTCGGGCGATCCGACGATCCCGAATCGCATCGATCAGCCAGAAAATGTGTGGAGTGGCGGGCCCCAGCTGATCGGCAAGGTGCAGCAGGTTCGCACGACAGTCAAGGGCACGTTGACCCACTATCGGTCGGGACTCTTCGGTGCCGATCACGAATGGAGAATCGGCGCGCAAGTGGATCGGGGCGAGCATCGTGCCGGGTCCGTCCTCCCGACGGGTGCGAGCTCTGTCTACACCAACGGCGTCTTGTCGCAGCGGACGCTCCAGCAGCCGGCCAATTCGGGAGGGCGGTTCATCACCGCGGCCCTGTTCGTGAGCGATGCTGTCCGATTGGCGAACCGCGTCACGATCAATCCAGGTCTGCGCTTTGACCACAGCCGCGCCATCAGTCAGGACGTGCCTGAATACGACCTGTTGTTGCAGAAGACCGGCCGGACCATCGAGGGCCGCGGCACGGTGGATACGTGGAACATCGTCTCGCCGCGCGTGGGAGTCGTCATCAGGCTCGACGCCGTTGGCCGGACCATGCTGCGCGCCAATGCCGGAAGGTTCAGTCAGGGCATGCTGACCGGTGAGATCGCCGCCGTTCACCCGGGCCGGACCAGGACCACCATCATCAGGGAACCGTCGGGCGTGGAAGTGGTGCGGGATCCCAGTCAGATAGAACTGGATCCCGGGATTCGTCCTCCGCACACCGATCAGTATTCAATCGGCATCGATCGCGAGATCACCGGGCGAACCGCACTATCGGTCGCGTACGTCCGCAAGAACGGCAGCGACTTCATCGGCTGGGAGGAGGTCGCCGGCAGCTATCTCGAGCAGCCGGCACAGTTGAACGATGGGCGGGTTCTGCAAGTGTGGAGGCTGACCACCCCTTCGGACCAACGCCGTTTTCGCCTGACCAACCCCGAGAACTACCTCCTGGCCTACGACGGTCTGATCGTCGCCGTCGAGCGGCGCCGGTCCCGTGGCTGGCAGGCGTTTGGTTCCTACACGTGGTCGAGAACGTACGGACTACAGCCTTCGAGCGGCACGACGGCCGCCGGCACACAGGTCGCCACCGTGGGTTCGCCGCCGGCATCGTTCGCGCCAGGGGTCACCTTCGGGCAGGATCCGAACGACCTCACCAACGCACGCGGCCGTCTACCCAACGATCGCCCGCACATGCTGCGCCTCATGAGCGCGGTGGACGTGCCGCGCACCGGCATTGTGGTGGCAGCCAACCTGCAGCACTTGAGCGGCAAGCCCTGGGCGAAGACGGCCCTCATCAATCCGAACGAGCCAGTCCGACCCGTACTGATCGAGTCGCGTGGGACCGAACGGTTGTCGTCGCAGACCCTGCTCGACTTCCGCGTCTCGAGAGCGTTCGGTCTTGGCGATCTGGGGCGTGTCGAGCTGGGCCTCGACGTGCTCAATGCGCTGAACGACACGGCGGAAGAGAGCATCAGGAGCGAGGTCTACAACGCCGCGACCGTCGGTCAGGCCAACATTTTCATCGATCCCCGTCGCGCGATGCTCAGCGTCAAGCTGAACCTCGGCCGATAACGGGCGTTCACGTTGTCACGTCTCTTTCTCGCTTCCTAGATGGGAGGGGACGGGCAATGACAAACAGCACACGGCGAGGGGGTGTCCTTTTGGTGCTGGCGGCGGGGCTGGCCGGATGCGATGGCGCCCATCCATCTGCGCCGTCAGCGCCATCGACGTCCCAGCCACAACAGACACCGCCGCGTAGCGGTCTCGACACAGACAACGTATCGATCAGTGGGGTCGTTTACAACACTGCGCATCGACTGCTCAGCGGCGCCAGGGTCGAGGTGGTCGAGGGTACGCGGGGTGACTGGTGCCACTACGATGTCCAGCCTGCGCCGGCGTGCATTGTGGCGGCTGTCACCGATGCATCCGGACGGTTCTTGTTCTCAGGGCCGTTCGGGAGTGTGGCCCGATTACGGGCGAGCATGGACGGCTACCTACCGGCGACCTTGAGCATCGACTCCACCACGTCGAATGGCGCGATCGAATTTCGTCTCGTGCCAAGCGTCGTTCCATGACGCACGGCGGTCCCTGCCAGCGCGACTGACCATTTTGCGTCAGGCCACGCTCCTCGTCGCCTACAATTCCCCCGGGCTGAAAGGAGCATCTGACGGTGCGTATCAAAGCCAGATTCATCGTCATGGCGGCGGTCGCCGCTTTGACCGCAGGCGCCGCGAGCATGGAGGCGCAGTCTCGCGGCGCCGGAGGAGCCGCGTCTCCAGCGCCCGAACGGATCGACTACCTGACGTTCGCCCAGGGCGCGGTACCGATTCGGATCGCGGGCGCCGCCGCGAAGATCGGAGCGAACTACGAGCAGGCGATCCGGGCCATCGACGGCAATCCGCAGGGGTTCACCCTGACTGCGCGCCCCTTCGAGCAAGAGGCGGGCGACACCGTCTTCGTCTACCAGCTCCCCGCCCTCACCACGTTCGACCGGTTCGCCGTGCCGAACGTTCTCGAGACGCCGTCCCCCAACCAGACGTTCACGAAGGAGATCGAGATCCTCGGCTCGGCCCAAAGCGCCACAGAGGGCTTCACCCGGCTCGCGTCGGCGACGCTGCGGACACACCCGGCGCGAGGACAGGTGACCGAGATGGCGGTGACTTCGCAGCGGCCCGTCCGCTGGATCGAGCTGCGCCTCGCCGGCGGGATTGCTGTGATGCGGCCGCAGATGTTCTTCGAGTTCAGCGAGATCATCGGCAACGGTACGCAGGAGCTGGCCAAACCGGTGAATCACTTCAACGGTGGCTGGCGGAGGATGGCACTGCGGCTGCAGTTGAAGCAGGAGGACGCTCTGGTGTCCGGATGTTACGACCGAGCCGGCGACCTCACCGGCACGGTCACCGGCAACATTCTGCGTGCCACCGGGATCAACCGCTCCGACAAGACGCGGAGCGCGTTCATCCTGAGCCTGGCCGACGACGGCAGCGTCCGCGGCGTGCGCTCGGACAATGGCGGTCCGTTCACCTATTACACGGTGGAGACGGCGCCTGCGGGGACGGCGCTCGAGTGCGGCCAGCCGGCCCCGCCCACCCTTGGCTGCGGCTCGATCATCCACGGCATCAACTTCGACTTCGATTCAGCCGTCATACGGGCCGAGTCGAACGACGTGCTCGCGGCGCTCTACAAAGGGCTCGCCGCTGATGCGCGCAGCCGGATGGTCATCGAGGGCCATACGTCCAGCGAGGGGACCGACGAGTACAACCTCCGGCTGTCCGAACGGAGGGCGCAGGCTGTCGTGGCCGATCTGGTCGCGCGCGGACTCACCGCGTCTCGTGTGTCTGCCGTCGGTGTTGGCGAGAGTCGGCCGATTGCGACCAACGACGATGAGAGCGGCCGGTCGCTGAATCGTCGCGTCGAAGTGAAGTGCCAGTAAGGCCCCTGCCTGGCTGTGAAGGGCTGCGCGTCGGCTGTGCCATTCGCGTCTCGCCAGCGGTTACTGATCGTCTGTCGCTCGAGAACGACGAACCGGGCGCGTCGTCCAATTCTCGAGCGTCAGACCTTTCACGCGATTGAATTCGGCGATGTTGTTCGTGACCAGTCTGAGGCCGAGGCTCCGGGCGTGAGCCGCGATGAAGAGATCGTTGGCACCGACCATCTGGCCTCGTTTTTTCAGGTCAGCGCGAATCTGCGCGTAGTGGGCGGCCGCGTCGTCCGGAAACTCGAGGACAGCGACGTGGGGAAGAAAGGCCTGCAGGGCGGTGGCGTCCTGGGTTCGACGCGGCGATACTTCGACCCCGTAGAGGAGTTCGGACTTGGTAATGACCGATATGCACACGTCGGTGACCGGTACGGCGCGCAATCGCCTGATCACCGCCTCGCTCGAGCGCTTCATGATATAGGAGCACGTGTCCGTATCGAGCATGTATCGAGGCATTACGGCACGCGCTCCTGGACCGGCAAATCCTCGACGTTGGTCATGAACGCGTCAGACGCGACGGCCCCGCTCTCGAAATACGGCGCCCAATCCGCCGGTCGAGGCGACAGGATCACGTCCTCACCCTCTTTGCGAATGAACACCTCGTCGGTGTCGAACTGGAACTCCTTCGGCAGACGCACCGCCTGGCTCCGGTTATTCATGAACACTTTCGCTCGTCGCTGCATCGTGCACCTCCGTGGATGGCATATACATCAGTATATGCCACATAGTCCGACCGTTGAGCGGTGCCGTCCGAAGGCGGACCTGGCGGCGCGCCGATCCTCGTAGGAGTTGGCATGGCCATGGATATCCGGACTCGATGACTGTGCCCAATACGGTGGCCGCCGGATCGCCGGAAACGCGTCGATTTCCTGAGCATTTCTTTGAAGGCGGATCACAAGAGCCGTCGCCTCCGCCAATGTCTCGATCATCGAATTGCTAATTTCAGTTACGCTTAGCCTGCAGGTGAGGTGGCCGAAGGCTGAAGGCGGCGGTTTGCTAAGGTCGCCCGCGATTCCAGAACGGGCCTGAAATCATCGATTTCAGGCCCGTTTTTTATTGGTAGCTTGGTTGGCGTTGGCTGCCGATTGATGGATCTCGGACCGGAGTTTGGGCACACGGGCGGAGCTGACGCCAATGTGTGCCTATCAAGCACACATCGTGATACCCTAAATATCGGTGAAGTACTTCGACTGGGACGACGCGAAGAACGCGAAGCTCAGGGCGGAGCGCGGCATCGGGTTCGAGGACATCGTCTTCCACATCGAGCGCGGCGACCTGCTCGACATCCTGGAGCATCCGAACCCGGACCGTTACGCCGGCCAGCGCATCTTCGTCGTCCGGCGCGAGGACTACGTGTACTTGGTGCCGTTCGTGGAGGACGAGCACACGGTGTTCCTGAAGACGATCATCCCGAGCCGGAAGGCGACGAAGGAGTACCTCGGTGAGGAGTCCGACCATGAAGATTGATGCCGACGAGAAGGAGTTGCTCGAGTCCGTCGAACGGGGCGAATGGAAGTCCGCCGGTGGCGGTAAGCGCGAACGAGCTCGCTTCTCTCGCTACGCAAAGGCCACGTTCAAGAAAGACCGACGGCTGAACATCCGCCTGTCGAGCAAGGACCTGGAAGCGATTCAGAAGCGAGCGCTCGCGGAAGGCTTGCCGTATCAGACGCTGATCGCGAGCCTGCTGCACAAGTACGCAGCCGGGCGCCTCAAAGAGATCTGAAATCTGCTCAGAGAGCGACGATCGCCGCTTTACACATCCCACCACTCCTGGTCTCTGCGTACTTCAACGTTCTCGAAGAATTCGCCAAATCGACTGGGGGCGAAGGAATGTATCGGCACAAGGCGCTTCGGTGAAATCGCGGCCGCTAGTCGTTGGAGATCCGGAAGGTACGCATGGGGCGACAGAACTGTCCGTGAGTATCTGGCGTCCGCTGGACAAAAAGTTCGCGACCTCAGTGTTAAGAGTCTCGCCAATCGTGAGTCTGTAATCGAAGCAGACCTTCTGAAAGCAATGATGAAGCGCCGGCCCTCGGACCGACAAGGCGCGCTTGCGGAGCATCAGCCGGTCCTCTATCCGCTCGGGGGATTGCCTTTTCAGTTTCCAATGCCCATCGGCGCAAGAATCTCTCCGACGCTCGGGAAAGGCGCTGGACATGTCGATATCCTCGCGCGCGCGGGCCGCGGCGGTCGACGCCTGCGGGTTTTTGAGGTAAAGAGGCCCAACGCGAACGACGTGGGGCACGCTCTTAACCAGGCCGTCGCCTCCTGCGCGGCCATTCACTTGCTGCTCACAGAGTCGCCGCGGGGGGAATTTGGATTGTTCGCGCTTTTCTATACGAATGCGGCCGGAAGGACTGCCTTCGAAGCCATCGTGGCGGTCGGTTCGCGCTCGTAGTTTCGGCGTCAGCTCGGATGTGATGTTCGGTCCGGATGGCCTCGGCAACAATTTCAAAACTCGGCAGTCGCATGACTTACGTCGAACTGCTGTCCGCAGTCTTGTCCGCGCCGGCATCGCTGAGCGCGTTGCCATGCAGATGACGGGGCACAAGACTCGGAGCGTGTTCGAGCGATACAATATCGTGAGCGCGGGCGACCTTCGCGAGGCTGCCAAGCGTCTCGACGCCGTGACAGAGACAATTTCAGGGACAATCGAGCGATATCAGCCAGCACGGTCAAAGCCCTGAAATCAGCAAGTGCTTTGTGTAACAATAGTTAGCTCCATGCGGTGAGGTGGCCGAGAGGCTGAAGGCGGCGGTTTGCTAAACCGTTGTAGGACCTTTAAAGTTCTACCGAGGGTTCGAATCCCTCCCTCACCGCCAAACTCCTCAACTCTCGTCTCGGTCGTTTGGCGTTCGGGCGGATTCAGTTGCGCCGCGCTCGCCTTCGGCTCGTGCGAGCGGAATCGAATCCCTCCCTTCCCCTGCGTTGCAACGAGCTCATCCGCCTCCCCAAGACACGCCTGACGTCGTTTATTGGAACGCCGTCGAAGTTGCGCGAGCTGGATCGCGCGCTCGTGGCCGCACTTGATATTGACGCCGAAAATCTGTTCGACTGAGCAGCGATGTCAGACTTCCTCCGCTCCGCCCCCGCCCTCGCGGCGATCACGCTGGTGATTTCCTTTGGCTGCGCGCTCGCCGGAGCACTCGTTCGCGATCGCCTTCCGGCGGACCAACTGAGCAAGGAATCACAGGACGTGATTCGCCTCGGCATGGGCCTCGTCGCCACCATGACGGCGCTGCTTCTCGGCATGGTGACCGCGACGACGCGAATCGCCTACGACGCGCAGGACGTGGCGCTCAAGACTGCCGCCGTAAACATCCTGACGCTCGACCGCCACCTCGCCCGTTACGGCGAGACGAGCAGGCCGACGCGCGACCTGCTTCGCGGCGCCGTGGAATTCCGTCTCGCGACGACATGGCCGGATGAAGGTCCGGCGCGCGGATTCGGTCCGGCCACGTCGACCCCGGCGGTCGAAGACATCCAGACGCAGATCCTCGCGTGGGAAACCCGCACGGACGCCGAGCGCTACTACAAGGCCGAGGCGTTGAAACTCTCCGAAGAGGTGATGAAAACACGCTGGCGGCTGCTCGCCACCGGCAGCAGCATTCCGCGGGGCTTTCTCGGCGTGGTGATCTTCTGGCTCGCGGTGACGTTCACCAGCTTCGGTCTCTATGCGCCGCGCAATGCGACCGTCATCTCGGCGCTCTTCATCTGTGCGTTGTCGGTGGCGCTGGCGCTGTACTTGATCGTCGAGCTCGACGGCGCGTTCGACGGCTACATCAGGATTTCGCCGGAGCCTGTCCGCTTCGTGCTCGAGCAGTTGGGCAAGTAGCGCGACCAGCTACGGAGATCGCCTCCGGAATGCCGTAGACGCTCCGTCGAAACCAGGTCCGACCGTTTCATGCGACCGCGAAATTTCGGCGCATTTGGCCAGATTCACCAGATCCGCATGCCAGCGCTTGGCTTGCAGCGGCGGAGCTCTTGCGATCGTGCGCGGGTACAGGAATTGCTCACCCATTCACTGCTCATCCCACAGTCCCACCGGAATCTTGCTCGTGAGGTAGTCATGTCAGTCGTCGATATTTCGTCCGTCCGGCCACCGGTGATCGATCAGGAACAGCTGGCACAGCTTGCCCTCACCTTGTCCCGGCAACTGACGCGGGTCACGCTCGATGGGTTGCCCGCCGCGATCGACGCGTCGCTCGAGCAGGTCGGAGCGGCGATCGGCGCCGAGCGATGCCGGCTGCTCGAGTTCAGCGATGCCGGCGCGTTGTCGCACACGCACGCGGCAACCGGAAACGCCGTCGCCGACGTCACCCACGATGTGGCCGCGGAAACGTGGCTGATCGATCGAGCCGGTAACGGCGAGCTGCTGGCAGTCGCGCGGCCCGACGAACTGCCGAGCGAGGCTGTCGCCACTCGAGAGCATGCCAACCGCACCGGTCACTGCGCCGTGCTCGTCGTGCCGGCGGCCGCCGGCGGGCGCGTCGATCTGCGCGCTCGTGGTCGAGGCCGGGCCCTGGCTGCGACGCTGGCCGGCTCCGATGATCGAGCGCCTGCAGCTGCTCTCGGACATCCTGGCCGGCGCGGTGCAGCGCGGCCGCCACGAACGGACGCTGCGCTCGAACGTGACGGTGATCGAGCAGCTCAACGCGCGTCTCCAGGCCGACAACGTGTACCTCAAGGAAGAAATCAAGACCTATCACGACTTCGACGACATCGTCGGCGAAAGCTCGACGCTGCGGCTGGCGCTGTCGCGGCTCTCGCAGGTTGCGCCGACCAGTTCAACGGTGCTGCTGACCGGGCCGACCGGCACCGGCAAGGAATTGTTTGCGCGTGCGCTCCACGAACGCAGCCGCCGCCACGCGCGCCCGCTCGTGCGCGTCAACTGCGCGGCGCTGCCGCCGACGCTCGTCGAGAGCGAGCTGTTCGGGCACGAAAAGGGCGCGTTCACCGGCGCCGTCGCAACCAGGCCGGGGCGCTTCGAGCTGGCCGACGGCGGCACCATTTTCCTCGACGAGATTGGCGATCTGCCGCTCGACATCCAGGTCAAGTTCCTTCGCGTGCTGCACGAAGGCGAGTTCGAGCGGGTTGGCTCGTCGCGAACGCGGACGGTCGACGTCAGGGTGATTGCGGCGACGCATCACGATCTCGAAACCGCCGTCGGGCACGGCACGTTCCGCGCGGACCTGTATTACCGCCTGAGCGTTTACCCGATTCAGCTGCCGTCACTGCTCGAGCGGCGCGAAGACATTCCGCGCCTGGTGTGGTTCTTCATCAATCGTCTTCAGCGCGACCTCGGCCGGATGATCTCGAAGGTGCCGCAGTCGGTGATGGATACGCTGCAGCAGCACACCTGGCCGGGCAACGTGCGCGAGCTCGAGAACGTGGTCGAGCGGGCGATGATCGCGTCCACCGGCGACACGCTGCAGCTCGATGAACCGCTGCGCTTCGGCGGGGCCGGCGCCAGCTTCATCGCGCCGTCGGAGAATCTCGATGTCGTCCAGCGCATGCACATCGAAACCGTGCTGCAGCGATGCGGATGGAAGATCAACGGCCGCGGCAACGCCGCCGAGCGGCTCGGCGTGCACCCTAACACGCTGCGGTTCCGCATGAAGAAGCTCGGCGTGGCGAGTCCGGCCGCGAAGGCGCGCCAGGAATCGGCGCGCATGCAGCCGTCAGCGTGACGCCGCCGGGTCGGCGGCGGTATGCAGCTGCAGCTGGATGTATCCGGGTATGCCTGACAGCGTTGCGCCGTGGCGGCGCATCCGCTGCAACGCCTCGATGCCGGCGTGATCGGCGGACAACAGGTCCGTGAGATCGAGCTCGATGCCGGCATGACCGGCGCACGCGTTGAACAACTCCGGCACCTGGATGACGCTCAGCCGGCCGGCCAGCCGCACGATTCGCCGATCACCGTCAGCGACGATCCCTATCCAGCATTCCACTGCTTCCCTCCCGGGGCTGCGCGAGGTCGTTGTTCGAAGACGCTCGG
The DNA here is from genome assembly GCA_963833135.1 of uncultured cyanobacterium. Lineage (GTDB taxonomy): Bacteria > Acidobacteriota > Vicinamibacteria > Vicinamibacterales > UBA2999 > 12-FULL-67-14b. The sequence continues at coordinate 222,679 of CAWHWW010000005.1, forward strand.
CCATCTGCAGAGGCAAGAGACAGACCAACTCCGCACCGGCCGGGAAGTGCGGCAAGCGGAGGAGAATCGCGCGCTCGTCGATCCTGGCCGGCTCCGAGCTCACGGTATGTGGTGAGATCGGTGAGATTGGCTGAGACGCGGACGTGATGCCGCGTGAAATGGAAGCGCGGCGGGCGGAGCACATCTTGCACAATGCAACGACCGTGAGAATCTGTATCGTCGTGTGCCTGCTCGTCGCGCCCGCCTTCGCCTTTGCGCAAGACACGCGCGAAGCGGAGATCGCGGCGCTGCAGCGGGAAAAGGCGGCGCATCTCGCGCCGCACCGGCCCCATTGGGCCGAGGAGCTGTTGTTGCAGGTTCGTCAAACGCTCGTCGAACAGCCCTCGGGTTTCTATCCGTACTTCGACAGCGTCTACAGCGGCGGCGGCTTTACGCTTGGCGAGGGCTATCGCCAGCTACACCGGCGATCGCACGCACTGGAGCATCGCCGGTTTGTATTCAATCAAAGGGCTACAAGCTGATCGAAGCGTCGGAGGTGTCGCCCGGTCACTGGTCAGGGCGGCTCGATCTGCGCGCGACCGCCGGCTGGCGTGATGCGACCCAGGTTGCCTATCACGGGCTCGGCATCGACAGCCCCGCCGAGGGCGCGGCGTTTCGTATGCAGCAGGGCTACGCGGGCGGCGGCGCGACGATTCGTCCGCACAAGTTCCTGTTGCTCACCGCCGGTGCGGCGTACGAGAGACTACACGCTCAAGGATCCGACCGATGATTCGCCCTCGGTCGAGTCGCTCGATCGGCTGGACGCGCCGGGCGTCGGCGCGAATCCGGATTACGTGCACACCAGCGTATCGGCGGCGTTCGATTGGCGGCCGGCGGCCGACTACGCTCGGCGCGGCGGGCTGTACCAGATCGCGCGCCATCACTTCGGCGATCGCGACGACACCTACAGCTTCGATCGCCTCGATGCCGACATCGTCCAGCACATTCCGATCCTTCGCGAGAACTGGGTGCTCTCGTTTCACGGCCGGCTCGAATCGACGCTCGGAGACGACGACCAGGTGCCGTACTTCCTGCTGCCGTCGCTCGGCAGCGGCAGCACGCTGCGCGGCTATCGCAGCTGGCGGTTTCGCGATCGCCACGCCATGCTCGTCTCGGCGAGTGGCGCTGGATCGCCAGCCGGCTGGCGCTCGACATGGCGCTCTTCTACGACGCCGGCATGGTCGCGCCGCGCATTCGATGCGATCGCGCTGCGGTCGTTCGTGAGCAACTACGGCATCGGCGTGCGCTTCCACGGACCCGTGCGGACGCCGCTGCGCGTCGAGCTGGCGCACGGCCGCGAGGGTGCGCGCATCGTGTTCGCGGCGAGCGCGGCGTTTTGATCATGATCCACACGCCGCTTCGCATCCTCACGTGCGCCGCTGCTGGCGGCCATGCTGTCGGCTTCGGATCCGTCGGGCGCGACCCGCCGCTTCCTCAGCGACGATCCGATCGCGCGTGAGCCGGACACGCAGGATGCCGCCGGCGTCGAGGAATGGGAGATCGATCTGTTCATCGATCTGGCGATCAATCTGTTCGGCCGCCCGGGCGACTCGACCCCTGACGTGCGGGCGCGGAAACGTCAACACCATCGACGAAGTCCCGGACTCGAGCTGGTTCACGAATCGCATCCTCGCGCGTCCGGTGACGGTCGACGGAGATCGCGCGCGGACCGCTCGCCGGCAGCGGTCCGGCGCCCGGCCGATGGAGCGTCGTCGCTCCGAAGCTCGCCGGCTTCGCGCCGGGCTTCACCATCCTGCGACTCGCGCGGCGATCGCTGGTTCGTGTCGTTCGACGCGGCCGGGCATCCTGAAGCCGCGACCGGCGCGATTGCCGTCGCCAACAAGATTTTCTGGGCGCTCGGCTACTGGCAGGTCGAGAACTATCCTCGTCTCGATCAGGCGCGACGAGCTCGACATCGGCGACAAGGCGACGTTCACGCCGGTGTCCGGGCGCAAGCGCCCGATGCGCGACGCGCGACCTCGACGCGGTCCTGAGACGCGCGCATCGCGGTGCCGACGGCAGCTACCGCGCCATCGCCGCGCGCGCGGTGCCGGGCCGCCCGGTCGGCGGCTTCCGCTATTACGGCACGCGGCCCGACGATCCGAACGACATCGTGCCGCACGAACATCGCCGCGAGCTGCGCGCGCTCAAGGTGTTCGGCGCGTGGACCAATCTCGTCGACATGAAAGCCGGCAACACGCTCGACGCCGTGGTCGTCGAGAACGGCCGCAGCGTCGTGCGTCATTACCTGCAGGACGTCGGCTCGACGTTCGGTACCGGCGCCAACGGCCCGCGCGAGTACGACGAAGGCTGGGAGTTGCTCTACGACGGCGACCTGATGCTGAAGCGGCTCGTCACGCTCGGCTTCTTCATTGCGCCGTGGCAGACCGTGGACTACGAGGAGCATCCGGCGATCGGACGCTTCGAGGGCGACGAGTTCGATCCGCCGTCGTGGCGGCCGCGCGTCGCCGACCGCGGCGTTCCTGCGCGCGCGCGCCGACGATACGTTCTGGGCGGCACGCCGTGTCGCCGCCTTCACCGACGAGATGATCCGCGCGGCCGTGCACACCGGCGGCTACTCCGATCCCGCCGCCGAAGACGCTCCTGAGCCGACGTGCTGATCAAGCGGCGCCACAAGATCGCCGCCGCGTATCTTCCTGCGATCAATCCGCTCGTCGACTTCGCGCTCGATCGGCGACGGCACGTCTGACCTTCCGCAATGCCGCCGTCGACGCCGGCGTGGCCACAGCGCCTGCCAACGGCTATCGCGCGTCGTGGGCGGCATTCGACAACACCACGGGCGAGACGCGGGCGATTGGCGCGGACACGACGTCGCCGCAAAACGCCATCGCGTCTCCGGGTCCGCTGCCGGTAACATCGGGTACATTCGTGCGCGTCCAGGTCGGCGCGCAGGCGCCGGCCCGCGCCGAGTGGACACGGCCGGTCGATGTCTTCTTTACACGCACCGCTGAAGGCTGGCGTCTCGTCGGCCTCGAAAGGCACCCATGATCAAGACCATGCTCGCTCGCAATCGCCATCGTGGCGGCCGTCATCGTCCTCGCCGAGCCGCGCACTCGCCCGCGTCGACGTGAAGATCGACTTCGACAAGAACTTCAACTTCAAGGCGGTGCGCACGTGGCGCTTCGATCCGGCCGGCAACGGCGAGGTCAAGATGGCGCGGACGCAGAAGGACGATCCCGACGCGGTGAAGGCCGTCGCCGAACCGATCATCGTCGATGCGGTCAAGACCGAGATGCAGCGCCTGAAGCTGCAGACGGCGGACACGCCCGATCTGATCGTGCAGGTACTTCCTGCTCCTGACCACCGACCAGACCGCGCAGACGATGGGCCAGTTCCTGCCCGGGCACCGTGTCGTGGGGCCTGCCGCCGTTCCTGCAGGCGACGCAGTCGCTCAAGGTCATGAACCAGGGATCGCTGGTGATCGATCTGGCCGGCGGCGGCAACGTGGTGTGGCGCGGCGTCGCGCAGGCGAAGCTCAAGCTCGACACCGACTTCAAGAAGCGCGAAGCGATACTGCGCGAGGGCGTGCGCGATTTGTTGAAGCGCTTCCCGCCAAAGCAGCGAATGATGCGTCGTCGCCGCCGCACTCCTGATCGCGGTGTTCGCGCCGGCGCTCTGCGCTGCCCAGGACCTGACGCCGCGCGCCTACCTGGTCGCTGCCGGTCGAATCGAACGCGGTGATCGTCACCTATGCGTTCTCGGATGGCGAGCTGCTGTTCGATCCGACCGTGCCGATCGAAGATGCCATCGGCACGATTCACGCGCCGGTGGTGAGCTTACTTCTACGCATTCGATTTCTTCGGCCGCTCCGCGAACATCACCGGCTCGGTCCCGTACCTGCATCGGTGATTTCAGCGGCACCGTGCTCGGGCAGGATCGCGCAGTGCACCGCGCAGGGCTTTGCCGACCTGCCGATACGATTCGCGGTCAACCTCGTTGGCGGTCCGGCGCTCGCGGCTCGCGGAATTCGTCAAGACGACCGCCGCCGCGCGACCACGCTCGGCGCGAGCGTCAAGGTCATCGCGCCGACCGGCCAGTACAACCCGGAATTCGCCATCAACATCGGCACGCAATCGATGGAGCTTCAAGCCCGAGATTGGCTTCACGCGCCATGCCGGTCCGATGACGCTCGACATGTACGCGGGCGTCTGGTTCTTCACCGCGAACGACCACTACTTCACCGCCGCGGGCGCCGCTCCGCAACACCAGGACGCAGGAGCCGATCGGCGCGTTCGAGTTTCACGTCAGCTACGACGTGCGGCCGCGATTGTGGATCTCGGCGGACATCAACTACTGGCGCGGCGGCAAGGCGAGCATCAATGGCGTGAGGAACAACAGCACGCTGCAGGCCAACTCGCGATTCGGCGTGACGGGATCGGTGCCGCTGACGCGGCATCAGTCCGTCAAGGTCAGTTACAGCGACGGCGTCGTCGTTCGCATCGGCGGCAACTACAAGATCCTGTCGATGGGATGGCAGTACAGCTGGCTTGGCACGCCGTTCAAGACGAACTGAGCGGGGCCGATCCGCCACGCCGACTCACCAACCACCGTGATCCATCGCCGCTGTTGGTGACGGTCGGTCGATAGGTACCCGCCGGCACGTCCGTATTCCCCGAATCCCGCCCATTTCCTGCGCTTGCCGGGCCAGGCGAGACCGGCGCGGTCCTTGCGACACCTACCGCGATGGCGCTACAACTAGCCGCATGAACCGTACCTTCTGGATTTGTCGCCTATCGGCAGTGCTGATCGTGATTCTCGCCGTAGCGTGCTCGGGGCAGCAGACCGCCGCACCGTCCGGAGGCGCCGTCCGAGGCGCACCGCGCCGGAGACGCAGCTGCCGGGCCGCTCTGGCTGGAGGCGGTTCAGCGGCGCCGCGCCCGCAGGCGGCGATGAATCCATACCACCGACAAAGTCGCCCTACGATGCGCTGCCCGATGCCATTCAGCAGGTGTTGGACAAGCCGTTCACCGGCGACTTCGACGAGATGGTCAAGCGCCGCGCCATTCGCGTCGGCGTCACTTACAACCGCACGCACTATTTCATCGACAAGGGCCAGGAACGCGGACTGACCTACGAATCGTTCAAGTCCTTCGACGACCGAGCTCAACAAGGAGCTCAAGACCGGCAATCTCAAGGTGCACGTCGTGCCCGTGGTCATGCGCCGCGATCAGCTGGCGCCGGCTTTGCTGGAGGGCAAGGTCGACATGGTCGCGGCCATGGTCACGGTGAGGCCCGAAGTCGAAGCAGTCGCTGCGGTTTCGGAGCCAACGCGAACCAACGTCAACGAGGTCGTCGTGACCGGGCCCGGAGCACCGCCGATTGCGTCGGTCGATGATCTATCCGGACAGGAAGTCTTCATCCGGCGGACCAGCCCCTACTTCGATTCGATCACCCGGCTCAACGCCGACCTGAAGGCGCGCGGCAAGGAGCCGGTCCTGATCGCCGAAGCGCCTGACGTCCTCGAAGACGACGACATCCTCGAGATGGTCAACGCCGGCCTCACGCCGATCACCATCGTCGACGACTTTCTGGCCGAGTTCTGGAGCCAGGTGTTCAAGGACCTCAAGGTCCACAACGACGTGGCGGTACGCAAGGGCGGCAACCTGGCGATCGCGTTCCGCAAGAACAACCCGAAGCTCAAGGCCCAGGTCGACAAATGGGTGCGCAGGCACAGCAAGGGCGATCTCTTCCGCAACGTGATCGAGCGGCGATATCTCCAGGACGTCAAGTATGCGAAGAACGCGGCGAACGACGCCGAGCGCCGCAAGTTCGATGGCTGTCGTCGAGCTCTTCAGGAAGTACGGCGGCCAGTACAAGCTCGATTTCTTGTTGATGGCCGCGCAGGGCTACCAGGAGTCGACGCTCGATCAGAACGTCAAGAGCCCGGTCGGCGCGATCGGCGTGATGCAGGTGATGCCGCCAACCGGCAAGGAGCTCAACGTCGGCGACATCAGCCAACTCGAGCCGAACATCCACGCGGGCGTGAAGTACATGCGGTTCATGATGGACCAGTACTACAAGGACGAGCCCATGGACGAACTGAACAAGGCGCTGATGACGTTCGCCTCCTACAACGCCGGACCGGGCCGCATCAGGCAGCTGAGGCGCGAGACCGAGAAACGCGGGCTCAATCCCAACCTGTGGTTCGGCAATGTCGAGCGCATCGCCTCGGAGCGCATCGGGCGCGAGACCGTCACGTACGTCAGCAACATCTTCAAGTACTACTTGACCTATCGCCTCCTGAGCGATCAGACCGCCCGTCGGGATGCGGCAAAGGCGGCGGTGGAGAAACGGAGGTAAACCAGCGTCGCACGGAATACCGTGGGCCCGCCGGGGCGCGCATCCGGCGTGGCGTGTAGATCCCTCGATTCACGCCAGTTTTTGGGAATACGCAAGCGGCGCGAACCTTGCCTGTAATCGGAGTTAGACATTTTGGGAACGTCATCCACGACCGGGGCTTCGCCCAGGGTCGATTGAAGAGGGGAAATATGAGACAGCTACTGGCAACTACCGTCCTGGCCGCCGCGATCTTCGCCCCGTCGGTCGCCGCCGCGCAGATTAAGACCCTTCCCGGCGAGTCGCACACCGTGACGGCTACCGTTGAATCGATGGAGAAGAGCACGCGGATGCTCACGCTCAAGACGCCCGACGGCAAGTTGACGACGGTGACGGTCCCGGCGGACGTGAAGCGATACGACGGGCTCAAGGTCGGCGACACGATCACCGCGAAGTACTACGACAACGTCGTACTGCGCAAGAAAGCGCCGGGCGAGCCGGACGTCGACACGCTCACCGGCGCCGTCACGCCGAGCGCCGGAACCAGGCCCACCGGCACGGCGTCCGCACAGCGCACTATCACCGCGACGATCACCGCGATCGATCCGAACGTGCCGTCAATCAGCCTGACGGGACCCAACAAGTGGAGCTACAGCACGAAGGTGGCCGACAAGGAAGCGCTGAAGACGGTGAAGGTTGGCGACAAGCTGGACATCACCTGGACCGAGGCGGTACTCCTGTCGGTTGAACCACCACCGGCCAAGAAGTAGGTCGACGAGCTTTCGCGGTGCGCTTGGACGTTCCCACCTGCCTGGACGCGCACCCAACACGGCCGCGAGCGTGAGCACCGCGGCAACGTCAACCGGAGGCGATGGCCACCTCGGCCATCGCCGTTCTTTCCCGATCAGAATGCTTCCTGGATCGAGAGGTAGACGCCTTTCGATCCGCTCTTGCCGAAGCCGACATCGAAACAGAGATTGGTTTTCGATCGCTTGTTGATCGACACGCGCACGCCGGCGCCGCCGCCGGTGGCGAAGCTGTCGAAGATCGTTTCGCCGCTCTCGAGATTCGATGCCGTGGTGGTATTCAGGAACAGCACCATCCCGAGCAGGCCGTTGCGGGTCAGCGTCCCGCGATACTCGATTTCACCGTAGGCGAGCCGCTCACCTCGGAACTGGCCTTCGCGATAGCCGCGCGCCGATCGTCCGTAGGTGTCCTGCCCGGTCGCCGGCAGGTCGAAGTACGGCGCGACACCATCGACGACGAGCTCGGCCAGGAACCAGACCGCGATCTTGTGACGGCCGTTCGACGTGACGGGTTGATAGGTTCGGACATCGAGGTTGACCCGCTCCCAGTGGGAGTCGCCGCCGAGGAAACCGTCGAACAGGGCGCGATAACCGAGCTTCGCGAACCAGCCACGCTGCGCGTTGATGAAGCTGTCGCGCGAATCCCACATCACGTCGACGCTGGCGCCCGCCGACGATTGCGAATCGAGCGGCAGCCCGTGTGTTTCGCTGTAGGTCACGTACGCCGAGTCCTGCCACGCCGCCGCATCGTCGTCGTGCGGGCCGACGCTGGTGTGCGTGTCGAAGTACACGCCGCCGCCCACGAAGAGCGACGGCCGCAGCCGGTAATACGCCGAGTGATGCAGGCGGAAGAAATCAAAGTCCGTCTCGATAGAGTCGCGCGTGTCGGCGCTCGTGCCGAGTGGATTGGTCTCGAGCGATGTCCACTGGAAACGATGATCCGCGTCGATTCGCACGCGGTCGTCGCGGGTGAAGATCGTCATGCGATCGGTCAGCGACGTCTGCTTCTTCGTCGAAAACGTCAGGCTCGTCACGACTGATGAGATTTGCGTTGTCGAAGGGTCGCCGCGGTAGAAGGCGACGTTGCCGGCGACGCCGAACGATCGCGCCACTTGATGGCTTCGCGCCGATCACGGGCGCAAACGCTTTCATCGCCTTGCGGTAGTCCCACGAGGCGTCGTCCGGAGCGGGCTCCTTCTTCCGCAACTTGCGCCAGAGATCGAACACGTCAATCTGGCTGTCGCCGTCCGGCGGCGTGGCTGATTGCGCGGCGACATCGACGGAGCCGAGCATCAGCACGGTGAGGAAAGCGCCGATGGTGCGGAGCATGGACGGCGATCGGGCTGCAAGCAAAATGCCACGAACCCGGGGCCAACGCCTGTGAACCGGCCATGGCCACGACCACCGATGGGAACCCGGCTCACGGCGCGCCGTGATCCACCGCAGCCCGGCAGTGGGTTTCTCGCGATCCTTTCGGAATCCGCGCCATAATCGATGGCCCATCTCTTGCCCTGTAGATGGGGAGTTTCGCGAAGGAGCTATCCATGACGGTGCGTTCTAAGAATCGGGTCATGTCACTGGTCGTCGCGTTCTGCTTTGCGGTGACACCGCTCCTGCAGACGGCGAACCTGTCGGCACAGGCAAAACCGGCGACGACACAGGCGGCGCCCGCCGCGAAGACAGCCCCCGCGACGACCGCACCGGTCGATCAGGGATGGCCCCGCCTCTACACGACCCCGTCCAAGGGGCACGTGATGGTCTACGAGCCGCAGATTTCGAGCTGGGCGAACCAGAAGCAGCATGGTGGCCTACGCCGCGGCGTCGTATCAGCCGCCAGGCGCATCGGCGACGTCGAAGCCGTCGCTCGGCACGTTGCAGATCGAGGCCGACACGCGCGTGTCGCTCGAAGAGCGGCTCGTGAGCTTCGCCAGCATGCACATCACGCAGGCGAATTTCCCGAACCTGCCGAAGGAGAACCTGAAGGAAACCGTCGCCGAGATCACCAGGGCGATTCCCGAAAACGATCGCATCATCGCGCTCGATCGCGTCATCGCGTTCGTCGACAAGAGCACGATCAAGCCGAAAGAGGTTCCCGGCCTCAAGTCGGAACCGCCGAAGATCTTTTTCAGCCAGACACCGGCGCGTGCTCGTCAACTTCGACGGCGAGCCGATCTGGAGCCCGATCGAAAAGAACGATCTGAAGTTCGCCGTCAACACCAACTGGGACTTGTTCTCTCACGAGCCCACGAAGACGTATTACCTGCTGAATGGCAAGAGCTGGTACTCGACGACGGACCTCGCCGGGTCATGGAGCGCGGTCAGCAAGCTGCCGCCGAGTTTTTCGTCGCTGCCGGCCGATGCGAACTTCAAGGAAGTGAAGGCCGCGGTGCCCGGCCAGACGGTGGCAGCGAAAGACCGCCCCACGGTCAATGTCAGCATGCAACCGGCGGAGATGATTCTGCTGCGCGGCGCGCCGAATTATCTGCTCGTCGAGGGCACGAAGGATCTGCTGTGGGTGTCGAACACCGACAGCGACGTGTTCCGTCTCGGCAAGACCGGCCCGGTCTATTACCTCGTCTCCGGGCGCTGGTTCTCGGCGCCGGATTTCACCGGCCCGTGGACCTTCGCGACACCGAAACTACCTGACGACTTCAAGAAGATTCCTCTCGAGCACGATCGCTCGCGCGTGCTTGCGTCGGTGCCGGGCACCGACCAGGCGATCGAAGCGGTGCTGCTCGCGCAGGTGCCGCAGACGGCGCGCGTCAATCGCGCCACGCTGACGGCGCCGGCGGTCGACTACCAGGGCGCCCCGCAGTTCGCGCCGATCGAGAGCACCACGCCGCCGCTGCAGCGCGCGGTCAACACCGACAAGGACATCATCTTCGACGGCAAGTCCTACTACTACTGCTATCAAGGCGTGTGGTTCGTCGGCAACGGGGCGAACGGTCCGTGGGTCGTCGCGCAGACGATTCCCGCGTCGATCTACACCATCCCGGCGAGCTCGCCGGTGCATCACGTCACCTACGTCACCATCGAAGAAGACGACGAAGACAACGACGAGTGGGTCACGTTTGCGTACATCGCCGGCTATACCGGCCTGATGATCGGCTGGGGCTGCGCGGTGTGGGGCAGCGGCTGGTACTACCCGCCGTACTACGGCGGCGGCATTTACTATCCGGGCTTCCATTCCTACGGCTACGCCGCCGGCTACAACCCCTGGACGGGAGCGTATGGGCGCGGCGCCGTGGCCTACGGACCGTACGGAGGAATGGGCGCGGGAGCGAGATACAACCCGCGCACCGGCACCTACTCGCGCGGCGCCGCCGCGTGGGGGCCGTACGGCGCGGCTGGCGCTGGGTCTGCGTACAACCCGCGCACCGGCGCAGTTGGAACGACGCGTCAGGGCTCGAACGTATACGGCAGTTGGGGATCGACCGCCGTCCAGCGCGGCGACGATTGGGCGGTCACCAATCGCACCACGAATCGCGCAACGGGCAACACCACGCGCGTGACACGCACCGACGAGGGCGCCGCGGTCAGCCGCAACAACCCGGGACAGGGCGGCGGCTACGTCGCAAAGAGCAACGACGGCGACGTCTATGCGGGACGCGACGGCAACGTGTATCGCAAGGACGGCGACAACTGGCAGAAGCACGACAACGGCGACTGGAACAACACCGAGCAGGCCGACGCCAGAACGACGGCCGATCAGCTCGAGAGGGATCGCACCTCGCGCGCGCAGGGAGCGGAGAAGACGCGCGACTACAGCAACGCCAAGCGCAGCAGCCCCAGCAGCGGCGCAACGCGCTCGAGCGGCAGCAGTTATCGCGGCGGTGGCGGCGGCCGCGGCGGCGGCGGACGCAGGCGCTGAAACGATCAGCGCCGCGATTCATGGATTTATTCGCTCGAGTCTGGGAGCAGCTGGCCGGGCGCATCGAAGGACCCTTCGCGTTCCGGTTCGTGTGCCAGCCGCTGGTCGCGGCGATCCTGGCACTCCGCGCCGGCATCGCCGACGCGCAGGATCAGCGCGTGCCATACCTGTGGAGCGTGCTCTCGGACCCGCTGCAGCGCCCGCAGCTGATTCGCGAGGGCATCAAGGATCTCACACGCGTCTTCGTGTTCGCGATCGGGCTCGACGTGGCCTACCAGGTGATCGTGTTCCGCTGGGTGTACCCGCTGCAGTCGCTGGTGGTGGCGGTCCTGCTGGCGATCGTGCCGTACGTGCTCATCCGCGGGCCGGTCACGAGATTGAAGTCGCGACGGTAGAGAATGCTCACCGCATTCCGACGCCGCCGGGCGGAGTGCGCGTCTAGAATGGCCTGACGACTTTGGCGCGACACCAGGCACAACGACGCGATCTCGTCGGCGCTGGCGACGTCGTTCCTGTGATCGCGAATCTCCCGTGGCGAAGGGTCGCGTTGATCGTGACAGCGGCCGTCATCGTCAAACTGGTCGTCCTCGTGCAGCTGTGGAACCACCCATTGCTGCAGCCGCACGGTGAACTCGACACCGCGTACTACGTGACGCCTCAGTCAGCGCGTCGCCTCGGAGGGCGTCCTGGCACCCATCGGGGCGTTCTTCGTGTCGCCGTTGTACGTCTACTTCCTCGCCGCGGTGTTTGCGAGCGGAGGATCGTTGTTTGCGGCGCAGCTGGTCCAGATCGCCCTCGGTGCCGCGGCGGTGGGGTTGCTCTTCGCCAGCGCCCGGCATTGGTTTGGCGAACGGGCGGCTCTCGTCGCCGCCGGACTCGCGATTCTGACAGGCATCTTCACGTTCAACGAAATCCTGATCCTGCAGTCCGCATTGGATCCGTTCCTCGTGTCGTGTGCTCTCTACGCTCTGACGCGTACGATGGCGGGCGGTGGTGCCGGGGCCTTTGCCGCCGCCGGCGCGTCACTGGGATTGCTCGCTCTCAATCGACCGAACGCGCTTCTGTTTGCGGTGGCGGCAGCCGCCGTCGTGTTCGTCGAGCCAGTGCTTGCCGCTTGTGGCGAAGGCGGGTCGGAAGGGCCGGATCGATCGCGCTGCTGCTGCTGGTCACCACATTGCTCGCCGTCCTCGCAGCCAACGCGGCACGCAATTACGCCGTGTCCGGCGACGCCGTCCTGATTGCCTCGCACGGCGGGCTCAATCTCTACATCGGCAACCACGATCGCGCCGACGGGACCTACACGCCCGTGCCGGGCATCACTCCATCGATCGCCGGGCAGGCCGGCGATTCGACTCGCGTGGCGGAGTCGAGTGCGGGCCGGAGCCTGTCGCCTGGAGAGGTGTCGAGGTACTTTGCGTGGCGGGCATTCGACTGGGTCACGGAACATCCAGCCGATGCAGCGCGCTTGTGGATTCGCAAGATCAGGATTCTGCTCAACCGCGTCGACGTTCCACTCAACTACAGTTACGCGTTCTACGCGCGCGAACCATTCTCGTTCCTTCGCGTCCTGATAGTCGGTCCCTGGCTGCTGCTGCCGCTTGGCCTGGTCGGCCTGTTCTGGCCGGCGCTGCGAACGTCACGACACGGTTATTGGGTCTGGGCGATGTTCGTCCCGGTGTACGGAGCGGCGGTCGTCCTCTTCTTTGTGACGGATCGCTACCGGATGCCTCTGTTCGTGCCGTTGTGCGCCGCCGCCGGCGCCGCGCTGGTCCGGTGTTTCGACCTGGTGCGCGCCCGCCAGTTCAATGTGCTGCTGCGGCCCAGCCGGCGCCATCGCGATGATCTCGCTGGTCGTGTTCTCGAATCTCGGACTCGACAACGGTGTCGGCGGCGAACAGACGCGCAATGCCGTGTGGCTGGTCGAGCAGGGATCGTTCGACGAGGCGCGCCGGTACGTCGAACAGGTATCGCACGATCATCGTCACCCCGGCGTTCTGCGGTTCAGGGTCGCCCAGGCGCTCCTCGATGCGGGGCGTCCGGATGAAGCGGCTACCCTCCTGGCGGAAGCAACCGCGATCGACGGCCCGCGACCCGCCATCAGGCTCGCGCTCGGAGAAGCGCTAATCAGGGCCGGGCGCGCTGCCGACGCCGTTGGCCATCTTGAAGCCGCATACGACAGTGGCTACGACGTCAACGTCGCCGGTCCGCTGCTCGTGCGAGCGCTCGTTCTTGCGGGCCGGCCCGGCGATGCTGTCAGCCGACTGTCGCGAATGAACGACTCGGTGGCAGGAACTTCTGAGGAATCCGCGCTCGACTTCGGGACGCTGGCACTCGAGCAGAACGCCATGCGTGAAGCGATCCGATGGCTGCAAATCGCGGTTCAGCGGGCGCCGGATCGGGCCGAGGCGCACGAAAAGCTGGGCCTGGCGATCTTCCTGAATGGCGATCCTCCCACCGCTCGTCCCTATCTCGAGCGCGCTTGCCGCCTCGACCCGGGGAGCGCCAGCGCCCACCTCAATCTGGCTGCGGTTTATGCCGAACTTGGCAGGTTCGCGGAGGCCAGGAGCGAGGCGCTGGAAGCGCTTCGGCTCGATCCCACTGAAACGCGCGCTGCGGGACTCCTGAAAGCCCTCTCAAAGTAGCCGCACCAGTTCCGAATCCGCACTATCATCCGGAATAGTTTGCACCATTGGTAGTCGGAGTCTGGAGGTGGCGCGTCGTAAACCCCCGGCCCACGGGCCGAGGACTTTGTTCTATCGGTAGGGAGGATCGCCATGAGACGTGTTATGCGACTCGGGATTTGCCTACTCGTTGTATTGAATGCGAGCGTGTTCTTTGCAGAGGCGCAGTCGACAGGCAGCAGCCTGCGAGGCTACGTCAAGGACGGCCAGGGTGGCGTGCTGCCTGGTGTCACCGTCACTGCAACCAGCCCCAACCTGATAACGCCGTCAACCGGCGTCACTGACGAGACGGGTTACTACCGTCTGATCAACCTGCCCCCGGGCGACTACACCGTCACCGCGGAGCTCGCGGGTTTCCGATCATCCCAGCGCCCGGGAATTCTGCTGCGCGCGGCCGTGAACTTCCAGGTCGACATCGTGCTGGAGCTCGGCACGGTCGCCGAGACGATCACCGTCACTGGCGATTCGCCCATGCTGGAGGTCACCAATCCGGGCAACGTGCTGAACATCGACGGCGAGTTCCAGAAACAGATGCCGCTTGCCGCCCGGAAGAACTGGACCGACTTCCTCGAGCAGACGCCTGGCGTCCACTCCAGGCCCTTCGACGATGGCAGCGGGCGATCGGTGTATTTCGGTCACGCCACGGAACACTTCGCGCACGTCGTGCAGCTCGAAGGCATGCAGGCGGGCAACTACAACGACTTCCAGCTCACCTATGTGCAGATGGGGTCGGACATGATCCAGGACACGCAGGTCAAGACGGGCGGGTCCGACGCCGGCACGCCGATGGGGACCGGGCTGGCAATCAACGTCATCACCAAGAGCGGCGGCAACACGTTCAGGGGCACCGCCGGCTACGCGTATCAGCCGCTCAGCTGGAGCAGCGACAACACCCACCACAAGACGGTGTTCAACCTCGCAGGAACGCCGCTCGCCACGCACTCCACCTGCCCCAACCTTGAATGCACGTCAACCGGCGGCACGCCGGTGCAGGCCGATATCGGTCAGTTCGACGGCTCGTTCGGCGGTCCGATCGTGAAGGACCGCGCCTGGTTCTTTACCTCGTTCCGCAAGTCCGCCGTCGAGACTCAGATCAGCCGTAACCAGAAGAGCGTGGACGACATCAAGAATTACTACCCCAACGCCGAGTTGTTCCCGCAGCAGATCAAGGGCTACCAGCCCTACGTGAAGGTCACTTCGCGTGTCGGAACCACGCACGAGTTGTCGGGGTTCTTCCAGCGCGACCGTACCCACGGCCAGAGCAACTGGAATTACTACTTCGATCCCATCAACGTCTACTCGAACGGCGGCAACGTCTACAACGCCAAGCTCACGTCGACATGGGGCGACAAGCTGACGACCACGTTCTCGGCCGGCTACAACAACAAGAGCGGCAACAGTAACGACACCTACGAGGCGTTTGGTTTCGACGCGACGGGACCGAACATCGTTATCTACGACGGCACACGGATCTCGAGCGGCTTCATCACCGGCAACTCCCTCATCCTCGAGGGGGGGAACAACGCGACTCGCACCTTCGTGCCCGCGTCGCTGTATTTGATTCGCGGCGACATGACGTACTTCAAGGACGACTGGATCGGCTCCCACGAGTTGGCGACCGGGTTCTTCCTCGAACCGCAGAACATCTACGACCAGCGGACGGAGTACACCAACGACGGCTTCTACCGGGAGTACCAGACGGTGGTCGACGTCAATGATCCCTCGAAGGGCACCAGGCCGTATCGCCGTGACTACGCCAACCCCATCAGCCTGCAGACGCGCCAGGCGCGCGACAGCAACTACGCGTTCTACCTGCAGGACAGCTGGAAGCCAAACGCACGCCTGACCGCAAATCTCGGGATGCGGTTCGACTATGTCAAGCGCGTTGACGAGGTGAGGAACATCACGCGGCAGAAATCCTGGACGGTGCAGCCGCGCCTTGGCGCCACGTATCTTCTGACGGCGGATGCCAAGAACGTCCTGCGCGCCAGTTATTCCCGCCTGGGCGAACAGGTGATGGGCCGTGACGGCGTCACCATCTTCGGTGCGGACGACTCGGTGTCGTTCCGCCAGGAGTACGACAACAACCTCGACGGCGTATTCGAAACCGTCCGACTCTTGCCCGCGTCGACGGCGTCCGTGGCCGCTCAGCAGATCGCGCCCGGCCTGCACCAGCCGTACCTCGACGAGTTCATCGTGGGATTCCGACGGCAATTCGGCGCGCAGATTGGCCTGGATGTGGGCTACATCAACCGCGCCTACAGCGACATGTGGGCGAACGTCGACATCAACGGCATCTACCCCACGGGGCCGGGCCTGCCATTCCTCGGTTTTGGCAAGGTCGATCCGAACCAGGGCCAGATCCAGCAGCAGACCAACAACACGTGGAGCCAGCTCAAGTACCAGGCCATTGAAATGACCGTGACGAAGAACATGTCGAACGGTTTTCAGCTCATTGGCGGCTTCACGCGTCAGTGGCACAAGATGGACGGGACGTGGAACCCGACCGACCCGGCCCGCTTCGTGCAGCCGGATCATTTCGCCAACGACGCCAATCTCTACATGCCGCGCGGCAACAACGACGGCAACTCGCTGCCCGACACCGGCAACGCGTTGAGCTACGGTCCGACGTGGATGAAGTACCGCGGCAACCTCGGCGGCGTCTGGCAGGCCCCGTGGAAGATCAACGTGGCCGCCAGCGCCACGTTCCAGGCCGGGCCGTGGTCTGGATCGCCGTTGTATCAGCTGGCGGCCAACGATCCCGACGTCCTCAAGTACGGACCCGCGACGTTCACGCTGGGGAATGGAACGACCGCCCCGAATCCGCTGGCGACGCGCAATCGCTATGTCTTCAGCGACCGCGGGGAAGGGCAGAATCAGGCGCCGATGATTCCGACGGTCGGCCTGAAAATCGGCAAGGTGCTGGAGTATAAACGCTACCAGCTGGAGGTGGCGGGGAACATCTTCAACCTTCTCAACGGTGGCAACTACACGCAATACAGCTACAACAGCGCGTACCAAAGCTGGAGCTCGAACTTCCTGCTGATGGTCAATCAGCAGCCGGCGCGGGCGTTCCAGTTGACGTTTGTCGGCAGATTCTAGATTGCGTTAATTGCTTGGCAAGAAGGCGCGCTCAGCGCGCCTTCTTTCCTGGATACGTCGCGAACAGCCGCTCGGCGACGCGCGTCACGGTCGCTTCGAGCTGCGCCGGGTCGACGTGCTCGCGGGTGATCGCGGACCAGAGCTGCTGCTGCGAGGCGGCCGAGCGCATCACGATCAGCATCCGGGCGCGCATGATCGTCGGCGCGGTTCCGCCTCCCGCCTTCTCAATCTCACCGAGTTTCTTGAGGTCGACGTCGTTCGAGGTCACGTTGTAATACGACAGCGTGACGTCGGCGCCCTTCGGCACCTGCGTAAAACCGCGCGCCGACATTTCCTTTTCGAACGCCGCGACCACGAGGCGATGCGCCGCGGGGTTGAGGGCGGGCGCGCCGCCGGACCACGAGTAGGTGCGCAGCTCGGCAAAGTTCGTCTTCTTGTCGAACTCGCTTTCGACCTTGCCGATCGCATCCGATTGCGCGTAAACGAAGAGGCCGACGAGCGCGAACATCAGGACTTTCATCGTTCTTCCTCACCTTAGAGGTTAGTTAGGTTAGAGGTTAGAGGTTAGTTGTTAGAGGTTATCGTTAGGCATCCCTAACAACCAACAACTAACATCTAACCTCTAACCTCTAACCTCTAACATCTAACCTCCATGGCACGGATCGATGTCGGCCACGTGCTGGACCAGGGGACGTGGGGCGCGTACCAGAAGTGGCTCGTCGGCATGACCGCGATGACCATCGTCTTCGACGGCATCGACAACCAGCTGCTCGGCGTCGCCATTCCCTCGATCATGCGGGAATGGTCGGTCCCGCGGGCGGCGTTTGCGCCCGTCGTTTCAATTGGCCTCATCGGCATGACGATCGGCGGGGCGGTGGCCGGCCTGGCCGGCGATCGAATTGGCCGGCGCACGGCGCTGCTTGGCAGCATGTTGCTCTTCGGCCTGATGACCGCGGCCGTCGCGGCCGCCACGAGCCCGATGCACCTCGCCGTGCTGCGGCTGCTCGCCGGCGCCGGCCTCGGCGGCGCGATCCCGAACGCCGCTGCGCTCGCCGCTGAGTTCGTGCCGCGCCGGCATCGTCATATCGCGGTGACGCTGACGATCGTCTGCGTGCCGCTGGGCGCCACGATCGCCGGGTTATTGGGCATCCGTGTGCTGCCTGAGATTGGCTGGCGAGCAATGTTCGTGATCGGCGGCGCGGTTCCAGTGCTCGCCGCGCTCGCGCTGCTGCGCGCTGCTCCCGGAATCGCCCCGCTATCTCGCGCGCCACCCGCAGCGATGGGCCGAACTCGCCCGCACGCTCGCGCGGATGGGCCACCCGACACCGGCAAACGCGACATTCGTCGACAGCGTCGAGCAAACCGAACGCGCGTCGCTGCAGACGCTGTTCCGCCGCGAGCGCCGCCGCGACACACTGGCGCTGTTTGGCGCGTTCTTCTCGTGCCTGCTCGCCGTCTACCTGGGCTTCAGCTGGCTGCCGGCGCTGCTGACGAGCACCGGCTTCGATCCGTCGATCGCCAACACCGGCATCACCGCGTTCAACATCGGGGGCGTCGTCGGTGCGCTGGCCGGCAGCATGGTGATTGGCAGGTTGGGATCGCGGGCACCCATGCTCACCATGACGGCCGGCGCAGGAGCGGGAGCGATCGCGCTGGTCGTGATGCGCATCGACGCGTCACAACCGGTGCTGCCGATTCTCGTGGTGCTGACGCTGACCGGCGGCCTGATCAACGCGGTTCAAGTCGCGATGTATGCGTTGGCCGCGCACGTCTATCCGAGCGCGGTGAGAGCCACGGGCGTCGGCGCCGCCGCATCGGTGGGGCGCATCGGCGCCATCCTCAGCGGCTACGCCGGCGCGTGGGCCATCGACTATCGGGGCAGCACGTCGTACTTCGCGATGATCGCGGCGGCAATGTGCGCGACGTTCATCTCGCTGGCGCTCGTCCGCCGCCACGTCCCCAGCCCCGGCACCACTCCCAGTGAACGTTAGCGTGCGGCCCAGCCGGATGCCGATCCGTAAGGCAGATTGTGCATGACGGTCTCGATGCGCTGGATCTCGCCGCCGGAGATCTTGAAGAGCTCGGCGAGCAGCAGCATGCGCGCCTCCCGGGGAGGCGTGGCGCCGGCGTCCGCGGGAATGTCGAACAGCACCATGCTCAACACCACACCTCGCTCTTCGTCCACCACCGGATATCGCCGTTCGGGCACCGCCTTGATGTGCGTGAGGCGATTGACCGCCGTCGCGCACGCCCGCGGCGTCGCTGCCGCGCCGGGCCTGTTCGTCATCCGAACGCCGTTCTCGAAGCGGTTGCAGTCGGCGGCCGAGCTCACGAGCGTGTCGTCGTGCCTGGCAATGCCCTCGAAGTAGCCGTCAGCAATGGCGATCAGGCGATCGCGAGGCGTTCGCTGGGCCGGCTCGAGTACCTGTTGGTAGACGGAGGGAAGCGCCGCAAACTCATCCGGCGAGAACAACGCGTGGCTGCCTTTGCGCGCCACCACGGTCTCGATCTCGCTGGATGCGTTGATCCTGAATCCTCAACCGGGCCGACAACAGGATCGGCGCGCCGCCTTCGTCGAGCACGCTCCACACCGCGACTTGCGCCGCTGACCGGATCCGCGAAGACATCTCGCCGCGAGACGAGCGTCGTCGGAACCTTCCAGAGGCCCTCGCCGATCGTCAGACGCTGGCGCCGTTCTCGGTGAACTTCACGCTTGACGACAAGGGCAGCGAAGACGGATCGCGCGCTGCGAGCGCCGCCAGGTAACGATCGGCGCATCGCGATCGAGGCACGCGCGATCGCATCCGCGCACGCCGCGCTGCGCGCAAGCGTGATCGTCAGCACGCCGGCGATCCGGATCGGTGACGCCATCGGGCACCTCCGGATCGCGCTGCCACGTGACGTGTGATGCGATCGGCGGGAATGCCAAGGCCGACGAGGTTCTCGGCCATCTTCGTCGCGCGCACTTCGGCGATCCGCGGCCCCTCGGCCAGCGTCTGTCCGTTCGACAGGAGCGTGGCGCCGCGTCGTCCGTGGACCTCGATGCGCGCCGGCATCGACGGCCTTCGCGACCCTGCGCGGCCTCGATCGACGATGCGTGTGGTGTGAAGCGTCAGGTAGTCGCTGTCGAAGTCGTAGGGAACGACGAACTCGCGCGTGCTGTCCGGAAATCTTCGGCGCCGGCGCAATCGGCGATCGCGCCGGCGTGAGCCCGGGCTCGGCCGGGAGCACGGTGTTGCAGGCCGGAGTGATCTCCTGCATCACCGAGACGCGAACCGGCGAGAGCGGACGGCCGCCGCAGATGCGCGGGCCGTCGACGACCGTGCCCTCGATGAGCGCTTCGTGCCCGAGCTGCGGCGGATAGAACGCCGACGCGCTGCTGCCCTGCGAGCCGAGGTAGTACCAGCTCGCCGTCGTGCTCGGCGAGCCAGCACGGCACGGTGCTGGTGTCGCGCACGATCGGACAGGCCACGAAGTTGCGACGGTCGGCCGGCGGCTTCGTTCGCCGGCTGGTCAATGCGCGGCCTGGCTCGAGCTGGACGAGCACGAACAGCCGATCGAAAGGAGCGACCAGCCGCGCAACACCGTGGTGTCATAGCACGCTCAGGAAGTTGACGAGATCCTGCTTCTCGGTCTCGGACAGCTTCATGTCGAAACGGCGATCGTAGAAGTCGACGAGCTCGCGCAGCGTCGCGGCCGATCCGTTCGAGAAGTACGGTGCCCGGGCGGCGAGGCCGCGGAACTGGCCCATCACGATGCGAGCCGACGTCGTTGCAGCGGCCGGTGATGAGCGCGCGTCCAGGATCGGTCGTGTAGATCGTGCGGCCAAGATACGGGTGCGGCGGAGCCGCGCGGTCGCACGTGATCTTGAAGACCGGCAGCTCCGCTTTCTCGCTGAACACCGGCGGCTCGGTCCACGTTGGGTAGTTCGCGGTGCCGACGTCCACCCAGCCGGGCGCCAGATCCATCCCGGTCATCTGCGCGTTGTGGCACGTCGTGCACGTGCGCTTGATCGGGATTGCCGAGTCCGATCGAGTTGATGTGCGCGACGTCGCGCAGCCAGAACTGGCGCAGGAGAAAGATGTCGCTGCCGCGCGCGATCGACGCGCGCAGCTCGCGCTCGGCGGCCGGCAGGCTCGGCGGCCATCCGTTCCGGCTTCATCCAGGGCTCGAACGTGCGGAACACCGGATCGCGCTGGTTGTTGGCCAGCACGTGCACCTGGCCGTCGGCCATGGCGCGCGGGCCGAGGCCCGGCGGGCCGTTCGCTTCGACGAGGCTGCGCCCGAGACGATTCGCCGTCTGCGCGACGTAGATCTGCGATTCGAAATCGACGATCGCCTGCAGATCCTTCGGCGCCAGCGCGCTCTGTCCTTCCTGGTGATCGCTGGTAGGCGGCCGATCGCCTGCTGCTTCAGCGTGAGATGGCGCGAATCGGCCATCAGGTTCATGCCGACCGGCTCGCCGGTGTCCGGATCGCGCGCGGTCAGCTCGCCCGTCTTGATGTTGAAGATCTCGTCGGGCGTCATCACGTACTTCAGGTTGGCGGCCGGCCGCGGCCGGCGGAACACCGAGATGGTCGGCTGCGCGGCTCTTGAAGCCGTAGGTCGGATCGAGGTTGACGCCGGTCGGATCGCTGACGACGTCGATGGTGAACTCGGGCGTGACCGCGCGCCCGGCGATCGGCCGCGGCGGCCACGGCAGCGCCGACGCGGATCAGGCCGCGATTGAGCAGCAGCGAATGCGAGCTCTCCTTGTCCTGCGGCAGGCTCGGGATTGTTGGACCCGTCGATGGCGGCGAACACCGGATCGCGGCCGCCGGTGACGCGCCACCGCTCGCGCAGCATGGCGACCGACAGGCTCATCGCATTCGCCGGCTGATGACAGGTGACGCACGCGCGTCCGTTGGAACCAAGCGGCGTGAAGAACGGATGCCCCGCGTGTCGATCGCGCCGGCGGTCATCAGCACGCCGAGCTGGCCCTCGGGATTCGCGAACGTCAACTCGGCGGCGAGCCGGCCGCCCTTGCCGGCTTCGATCCATCCCGGCAGCACTTCGGCGCCGCGATGCGCGATCGCACCCACCCGACCGACAGGGCCGCGATCGCGATCGCGACGACGATGCGCTTCACCGCATGCCCTTCTTCTGCACGGTCCACTCCGGATCGGTACAGAGCCCGCACGCCGGACCGTCGAACATCGCACCGGCCTTCTTGTCGCCCTTCAGCCGCCACAGCAGCCAGTTCGCGCCAACCTCGGCGAACTTGCCGCCGTTCGACGTGCGCGTAGGTGGCCGCGTGTCCCGCCTCCTTCATGACGCCGTAGAACAACGGCACCTGGTTGATCCGCGACACATCGTCATTCGAGTTCTCGTAGGCGATGTCGCTCACGCCGCCATTGAAGTACGCGGTGTGCGCACGGATCCCGGCGAGGCTCGCTTTCGTCGCCGACGACAGCCGGCTCATTCCCGCAGGCGGCGTGTTGAAGACGCCGCTGTTCCAGATGACAAGCGTGTCGACGCGCGGGTCGTTCGCCACTTCGATCGCCATCAGGCCGCCGCACGACTGGCCCATCATCGCGACCGTCCCGGTGTCGATCTTGCCGGCGAGCGGGCTGCCGGCGCGGGTGTTTTCCCTGATGCCCCAGTCGATGGCCTGGGTCAGGTGCGTCCCGGTTGCTCCGCCAGGGATCGGGGTCCCGATTGTCGCGGCAATCTCGCGCGCGTCCTTCGGTCCGACCGCGACGACGAGGAAGCCGTGCGATGCGATCTTCGTGAGGAAGCGCTCGAACATGAGGCCGTCCATGCGACAGGCGCCGTTGCCCCACACGACGATGGGAAGCGTGTCCTTCGCCGGAAACGCGGCGAGGTCGGCTGGGCGATACACCGTGTGCGTCGGCAGTCCCGCGGCGGGATCGATCGTGACCTCCGCGTAAGGCCCGAGCGGAACCGGCGGACCCGGAGGCTCCACCGCCCGCGATGTCGCCGACGGTCGCACGGCGGCCGGTGCGGTCTGCGGCGCCTGCGCGATGGCAGGGGCGACGACGGCCAGCGAGAGGACCGTCAATATGAGCGTCGCGGACGTCGTGTGCATCTCTACTTCCTGTGATCTGACGATGAACCTCTGAACCTCTGAACCTCTGAACCTTGAACCTGAACCTTTGAACCTTTGAACCTATGTTGGCGTCCGCCGTCGGCGATGGTCCTGCCACGCGTTGCGCGCCGCCTGCACCGCCGGCTGCTCCGACACTTCCGCGACCGGCACGTCCCACCATGACTCACAGCCGGGCACGCCCTGGAGCGGATCGACGCGCGCGTAGATCACCGCGGTGCGATCGCCGGCGCGCGCCAACTGCAACGCGGCATCGAGCGCGGCGCGATCCTCGGCGCGGTGGACCACGGCGCCAAGCGACGCGGCGTTGGCCGCCAGATCGATCGGCACCTTGTACTCGAAATCGGTTCCGAAGCCGCCGGATCCGATCGAACGCGACAGGCCGCCGATGCTCGCGTAGCCGCTGCTGTCGAGCAGGAGGATGATCAGCTTGTAGCCTTCCTGGATGGAGGTGACGATCTCCTGCGCCATCATCAGGTACGAGCCGTCGCCGACCATGACGTAGACGTCTCGCGATGGATCGGCCATCTTGACGCCAAGGCCGCCGGCGATCTCGTATCCCATGCACGAGTAGCCGTACTCGAGGTGATAGGTGTTGGGCTCGCGCGCGCGCCACAGCTTGTGCAGATCACCCGGGAGGCTGCCGGCCGCACCGACGACCACGTCACGGGGGCCGACAAACCGATTGAGTGCGCCGATGACTTCGGCTTGCGCGAAAGGCGCCGCACTGCGTCCGCCGCATACGCGATCGACTTCAGCGTTCCATTCGCGCCTGAGGCGACTGACGTTCTCCTGATAGTCGGAGCCGGTGCGATACGACCGCAAGCGCGGGCGCGATCTCCTCGATGGCCGCGCGCGCGTCGGCGACGACCGGAATGGCGCCGCGCTTGAACGCATCCATCTCGCAGACGTTGATCGCGACGAATCGCACGCCCGGATGCTCGAACAGGCTGTTCGACATTGTCGTGAAATCGGTGAGCCTGGTGCCAATGGCGATCACCAGGTCGGCCTGCCGCGCCATGCGATTGGCGGCACGCGTTCCGGTGACGCCGACGCCGCCGAGCGCCAGCGGATGATCCCACGCGATGGCACCCTTGCCCGCCTGGGTTTCGGCAACAGCAATGCCGGTCGCCTCGGCAAACTGGCGCAATCGCGTCCGACGCGTCGCTGTAGAGCACGCCGCCGCCGGCGATGATCAACGGTGCCCGGCTCGAGCGAATCGCCTCCACCGCGCGCGCGATCGCCGTCGCGTCGCCGCGCGGCCTCGCGATCGTCCAGACGCGAGGCTCGAAGAATTGTGCCGGGTATTCGAACGCTTCGGTCTGCGTGTCCTGCGGCAAGGCGAGCGTGACGGCGCCGGTCTCCGCCGGAGAGGTCAGCACGCGCATGGCTTCGGGAAGCGCGGTCAGCAACTGCTCGGCCCGATAGATGCGATCCCAGTACCGCGACACCGGCCGGAAGCAATCGTTCACCGACACGTCCTGGGTCTGCGGCGATTCCAGTTGCTGCAGGACGGGCGCCGGCACGCGATTGGCGAAGACGTCGCCCGGCAGCAGCAGCACCGG
This sequence comes from uncultured cyanobacterium, assembly GCA_963833135.1. Taxonomy (GTDB): domain Bacteria; phylum Acidobacteriota; class Vicinamibacteria; order Vicinamibacterales; family UBA2999; genus 12-FULL-67-14b. The sequence goes on from CAWHWW010000005.1 coordinate 247,146, forward strand.
CAGCCGGTTGATCGTCGCGCCGGCGGCGCCGGTCACCATGTTGGTCGCACCGGGGCCGATCGACGTGGTGCACACCAGCGTGCGCAGCCGGTTCGACATTTTCGCGAACGCCGCTGCGGTGTGCACCATCGCCTGTTCGTTGCGGCACTGGTAGTAGCGAAGCGGACCGCCCAGTTGATCGAGGGCCTGGCCAATCCCGGCGACGTTGCCATGACCGAAGATGCCGAACACTCCGCCGAAGAACGGCTGCCGCCGCCCGTCGCGCTCGCTCGACTGCGCGCCGAGAAAACGCACCAGCGCCTGCGCCATCGTCAGCCGAATCCCGGGGCGAATCATAGTGTGTCGGGATTGGGAATCATGACGTCGCGCACCAGGATCGACAGGTCGTCGCACGCGGCGAGGAACTGGCGCAACGTGCGGCGCGTCGGCGCGAACGCATCGAACTCGTCGATTCGCAAGCCGTCCGAATCGTAGGCGCGCCGGAAATCCGGGAAGCGTCGATACAGATCGTCGACGATCGCGGGATCGACGGGCCTGTCGATCCGCGACGCGATCGCGATGTCGCTCGCCGCAAAGCGTTTCTGCCACGCGCACGGCGGCGAGATCACGACGTCGCCGCCGATCAATTCGCTCCAGTGCATGTGATTGCGGAACGCCGCCGACAACAGGCGGAGGCGATAGCCGCGCTCGCGGAACAGCGCGATACGCCTTCTTGAACACCGCAACGCCGGCCCACTCCAGGTGACCGGGATCGGTGGTGATCGCCGCCCGCTCCATCATCACCTTCAGCCAGTCGTCGAGGCGGCCCACCATGATCGTGCAGACCGGGCCCATGTTCGAAATGTCGTGCCCGCCGGCTTCACGCCGCCGCAGGCCGCGCTCAACCGCTTCGGCGACGGCCAGGCATTGCGGCACGGTGAAAGACACGGTGGCGTTGATGCTGATGCCTCGCGCCGTCGCTTCCTCGATCGCCTCGATGCCGGCGCGCGTCGCCGGAATCTTGACGATCATGTTGGGGGCGAGCGCATCGAAGCGCCGCGCCTGTTCGACGATCGCCGCGGCGTTGCGAAACAGTCGCGGGTCGGTCTGAATCGACAGGCGCCCGTTGCGGCCCCGGTGCGTGGCGAACGCCGGCAGCAGCAGCGCCGCGGCGTCGATGGACAACGCTTCGACCGCCGCCCATGCGATGTCATCCTCGGTCGCCGCCGGCCGCTCGCGCATCAACGCGGCAATGCGCGGCCGCCATTCGGCCAGCCGGGTCTTCAAGCACCGGTGTGCGCGATCACCGGATTGCAGGTCGCGCCAACGCCGCCCTGTTCGAGGCTCCATCGCAGCTCGTCGGGATCGGCCGAGTCGTTCCACAGGCACGTCGCCGTCGTCTGCGTCATCTCGTGGAGCGGGCTTTTCCACGCGGCACCGGTCGACATGCGCGGAATCATAGAACAGCTGCGGCGTTCACAGTCCCAGCCTGCGCAGGTAGTCGCGGCTTTTTTGCGCGCTCTGCTTTGGGCGTGCCGTAACCGGGAAACACGTCCTGTTCCACGACGATCCAGCCGTCGTAGCCCTCGCCTCGCAGCGCGTCAGCGACGGCGGCAAAGTCCACGACGCCGGAGCCGAGCTCGCAGAACAGCTGCGAACGGACGGCGGCCAGATAGCCGAGGCCCTGTTCGCGCGCCAGGTTGGCGGCGCTGAGATCGCAGTCCTTGAAGTGCACGTGCCAGACGCGGTCGCGGTGCTCGTTCAAGACCTTCAACGGATCGCCGCCGCCATAGACGATGTGACCGGTGTCGAGGACCAGTCCAAGGCGCGCCGGATCGGTTCGCCGCATCAAGGCATCGATTTCAAGCGGCGTCTCGACGTAGCCGCCACAATGCGGATGAAACACGGTGCGCAGACCGGTGCGCTCGGCGACAGCGCGTGCGACCAGGTCGGCGCCTGCGGCGAACGTGCCCCACTGCCGCTCTGAGAGCCCGTGCTCGGGCCGAATCCGTCCGGCGTGGCGTTCGCGCGCGGGCACCGACGCGTTGTCGTCGGACAAGCACGATGAACGCATCGGCCGCGCCGGCATCGCGCATCAACGCGGCGGTCCTGACGGCGGTTTCCACGCCGGCGGCGTGCGTCTCGGGGTTGGCGAGGGCGATCGGCACGAACGCGCCGACCATGGTCAGCTCCGCGGCTGGCGAGCTCGTGCCTGAGTGCCGCCGGGTCGGTCGGCATGAAGCCCCAGTCGCCCAGTTCCGTGCCCTCGTATCCGGTGTCGCGGATCTCATCGAGCACGGTGGCGTAGCCGGCGGGCTTCGCGTCGCCGCCAAATTCGAGGATGCCCCACGAACACGGCGCATTGGCAACACGAATCATCGGCGGTGATAGTATCGCGCCGGTTGGCGGCTCGAGTGTTGTACAAGTCGTCGTCGATCGCGACGAATCGTACGGGCACCGCGATCGAAGTGACTCGCGCGCAGGCGGGCTGGCGATTCGTGCATTTCGCGGTGCGACAGATCGCGCCCGGCCAGCCATGGACGAGCCGGACCGGCCACGATCGGAATGCTGCCTGGTGCTGCTCGCCGGACAGTGCCGCGTGATCTTCGGCGACCGCGTCGAGACACTCGGCCCGCGCGCAAGCGTGTTTGCCGGTTATCCCCACGCGCTCTATCTGCCTCCCGGCACCGCCTTTCGCGTCGAGGCCGACGAGCCAACCGAAGCTGGCGGACGGCCGCGCGCCCGCGATCGGGCGAGGGACCGCGCGCCTCGAGGCCCGCGTGATTCGGCCCGAGAGACTGCGGCTTCGAGATTCGCGGCGGCGGCAACGCCACGCGGCAGATCGTCGACATCATCCCGCCGGATTTTCCGGCCGATCGGCTGCTGGTTTGCGAGGTCTTTACACCGGCCGGCAACTGGTCCAGCTATCCGCCGCACAAGCACGACGTCGATCGGCCGCCAGGCGAAGTGAAGCTCGAGGAAATTTATTACTACCGCTTCGATCATCCGGACGCGTACGGGATCCAGCGGCTGTACGATCGCCGCACCGATCGCACGGTGACGGTCCGCCACGGCGACGTCGTGCTGATTCGATCCGGATATCACCCATTCGTCACGGCGTACGGGTATAACGCCTATTACTTGAATGTGCTGGCCGGCACGCGGCGATCGATGGCGGCCAGCGACGATCCGCGTTACGCGGCGTTTCGAAAGTGGCCGGCGCCGGACGCGCGGGTGCCGCTGGTCACGCCCCCGGGCTGGACTCTCAGGGAACGCTCATCGGAATGAGGAGGAGGACAACGATGTCTCGATTCGTTCAACGTGCGGCCGCGGCGGTGGCCGCGATCCTGATCTGCGCCGCCACCGCCTTTGCGCAAGTCGATCGCGCGACCCTCACCGGCGTCGTGCAGGATCCGTCCGATGCGGTGCTGCGGGGGGCCAAGGTCACGGTCACGAGCCTGGCGACGGGTGTCTCCACGACCGTGACGACGTCGAACGAGGGCGTCTACCTCGTGTTGAACCTGCCGTCGGGCGAGTACCTGGTTCAGGCCGAAGCCACCGGGTTCCAGCGCTACGAACAGACCGTGAGCCTCGAGCTCGGCGCCCGCTCGCGCCTCGACATGTCGCTGGCGGTGGGATCGATCGGCGAGACCGTCAAGGTCGAGGGCGTCACGCCGCTGCTCAGCACCGAATCCGCGGTGCTCGGCACCGTGGTCGACAAGAACGAAATGGACAAGCTGCCGCTGGCGATCCGCAACTGGGACGACCTGCTCGCGATGGTGCCGGGCGTGCAGAGCGATCGCTACACGGAACAGGCCGGCGGCACGTCGGCAGGCCGCACCGGCGGCGTCAGCGTGCACGGCAATCGCAGCCTGCAGAACAACTTCCTGCTCGACGGCGTGGCCAACAACAGCTTCTCGACCAACGTGCAGGAGCTCACGACGCAGCTGTCGCGTCCCTCGGTGGACGCGATCGACGAGTTCAAGGTCGTCACGAGCCCCTACGCCGCCGAATATGGCTGGTCACCCGGCGCCGCCATCATCGTCAGCACCAAGTCCGGCACGAATCGCTTCCGCGGCACGGCCTACGACTTCTACCGCGACGATTCGATGGACACCATCAACTACTTCGCCAAGGCCGCCAACCAGCCGAAGGCCACCAACAAGCAGAACCAGTTCGGCGGCAACGTCGGCGGGCCGCTGATGCGTAACCGCGCGTTTTTCTTCGCCGACTACGAGGGCACGCGGCTCGAGCAGGGCGTGCTGCGCACCGGCAACGTCATGACGGCGGATCAGCGCCGCGGCATCTTCACGACCTCGATCCGCGATCCGCTCACCGGGCAGCCGTTCCCGAACAACACGATTCCAGCCAACCGCATCGATCCGGTCGCCGCGTCAATCATGCAGTTGGTGCCGCTGCCGAACGCGACGGGCGCGAACAATTTCATCCGCCAGCCGAATGTCGAGGACACGTCCGATCGTTACCTGGTGCGCATCGACGTGCCGATCGGCAACTCCAACAACATGTTCGTGCGCTACATCGGCAGCAACCGCGTCCGCTTCGTGCCGGGCTGGTTTGGCGGCGTGCTCGACGGCACCTCGACGTCGGCCTGGGGCCGGAACTTCCTCGACTCGCACGCGGTGGTGGGCGGCTGGAACAAGGTGCTCGGCTCGCGCCTCGTGAACGAGTCGCGCGTGTCGTACGCGCGCGGCACCAACGACGGGCAGCAGGATCCGTTCGGCCAGAGCGGCATGGAGCAGATCGGCTTCAAGGGCGTGCCCAACGATCCGACCGTCGCCGGCGGCATCGTCGGCGTCGACATCGACGGCCACATTCGTATCGGCTCGCCGAACTTCATGCCGAAGTTCCAGCACACCAGCCAGGTGCAGTGGATGAACACCACGACCTGGATGAAGGGCAGCCACCAGATCAAGTTCGGCGTCGACCTGATGATGCCGATGACCAACGAGTACTTCGACGTGGCGCCGACGCGCGGCAATCTGCGCTTCCAGGCGACGTTCACGGGCAACGCCTTCGCCGACTTCCTGATCGGGTATCCGAATCGCGCGCGAGCTGACCAACGTGTTCGTGGTGACGCAGGAGCTGTGGTCGAGCTCGTTCTACGTGCAGGACGACTGGAAGCCGACCGACAAGCTGACGCTCAATCTCGGGCTGCGCTACGACTTCATGCCGCCGGCCACCGAGAAAGACAACCGCCTGGCGAACTTCGATCCGAACGGCAACGGCGGCCGGGGCGCGCTGGTGTATGCCAGCGACGGATCGCTCGCCGATCGCGCGCTCGTCAACCCGGACAAGAACAACTTCGCGCCGCGCGTCGGCGCCATCTACCGCATCAACGATCAGACGCTGCTTCGCGGCGGTTACGGAGTGTTCTTCAACCAGTTCGATCGCATCGGCTCCGAGGATCAGCTCGCGCTCAACCCGCCGGGGCTGCGCAACATCCAGGTCAACTCGACGGGCAACACCAACCCGGTGTTCCTGATGAAAGACGGGTTCCCGCCGAACTACCTCGATCCATCGAACCTGGTGATCCGCAACCTGAAGCTGCGCGCCGCGACCCAGGACGGGCCGCGAACGATGGTCCAGCAGTTTGGCGCCGGTATCGAACGCGAGTTGGCCCGCAACATGGTGGTGTCGGCCGACGCGGTCGGCTCGTTCACGACACACCTCGCGGTGCTGCGCAACCTCAATCAGCCGCTCCGCGGCACGCTCGATGCCAATGGCGCCATTCCGTATCCGGATTTCGGCAACATCCAGGCGCGCGAGATGAACGGCGAAGCCAACTACAAGGGCGTCGATTTCTCGTTCGAGAAACGGTTTAGCGACGGCCTCGGCTATCGCGCCTCGTACACCATCGGCGAGGCGCGCGATCAGGCGCCGGAACACCTGAACGCGTCATCGGGCCGGGCCCAGAACACGCGCGACCTCGAGTCGTGGGAAGGGCCGAGCGACTTCGACGTCCGTCATCGCTTCGTCGCCAACTTCATCGCCGAGCTGCCGTTCGGCGAGGGCAAGCCGATGCTGCAGGACGGCGTGGCGCAGCAAGATCCTCGGCGGCTGGTTGGTGAGCGGCATCTACAGCGCGCGCTCGGGCCGCGCCTTCACGGTGACGCAGGGCAACAACAACGTCGGCGCCGATCAGACCGGCATGCCGAATCTCACCGGCGATCCCGACGGGCGCCGAGACGGTGCAGCAGTGGTTCAATCCGGCGCGCGTTCACGCAGGTGCCGTCGGGCACGTTCGGCAATGCCGGACGCAACATCCTGCGCGGACCGGGATGGATCACGTTCGACATGAGCGTCCAGCGCCGCATCGACTTCAACAGCCGCATCAACACGACCTTCCGCCTGGACGTCTTCAACGTCTTCAATCGCGCCAACTTCGGCCTGCCGGCGGCGAACATTGCCGCCAACAACGCCGGCGTGATCTCGAGCCTGGCGGGCGACCCGCGCGTCATGCAGCTGTCGTTGCAGATTTGGCTTCTGAGAGGATTTCGCCCCGGGATCAGCGGATCCCGGGGCCGATCCTCGAGATGCGCGGCATCCGGAAAGCGTTTCCGGGTGTCGTCGCTCTGGCCGGCGTCGATCTCACGCTCGCGCAGCGGCGAAGTGCACATGCTGCTCGGCGAGAACGGCGCCGGGAAGTCGACGCTGATGAAGATTCTCAGCGGCGCCTACCGGAAAGACAGCGGCGAGATCCGCATTCGCGATCAGGCGGTGGAGATCGCCAGCCCGCGCCACGCGCTCGAGCTCGGGATCCGCGTGATCTACCAGGAGCTCAATCTCGTTCCCCAGTTGTCGGTCGCCGAAAACATCTTCCTCGGCGTCGCGCCGACACGGCTGCCCGGGGTCATCGACCGCCGGAGACTCACGGGCCTGACCACGGCGCTGCTCGCCGATCTCGGGATGAATCTCGAGGCCGGCACGCCGCTGTCCCGACTGAGCCTGGCGCAGCGGCAGATGGTGGAGATCGCCAAGGCGCTTCGCGACCCCTCGGCTTCGATCCTGGTGATGGACGAACCGACATCGGCGCTGACATCGCGCGAAGTCGATCAACTGTTTGTGCTGATCGAACGACTCGTCGGGCGCGGCGTCGCCGTGGTCTACATCACGCATCGGCTCGACGAGGTGTATCGCATCGGCCAACGCGTCACGGTGTTGCGCGACGGCGCAAACGTGGCGACGTCACGGCTGTCCGACGTGACCGTGGCCGAGCTCGTGAGGCTGATGGCCAACCGCGATCTCAGCGAGCACTTTCCTCGTCGTCGCGGCGCGCCGGGCGCGGATCTGCTTGCCGTCGAGCACGTCGGCCGCAACGGTGTGCTCCGCGACATCAGCTTCACGCTGCGGGCCGGCGAAATCGTCGGCGTCGCGGGACTGCTTGGCGCCGGGCGAAGCGAGCTCGCACGCGTGCTCGCCGGCGCCGATCGTGCCGACACCGGCCGCATCATCTGCGACGGCGAAGCGGTGGTCTTTCGCAGTCCGGCCGATGCAATCGGCAAGGGGATCGGCCTGCTGCCGGAAGATCGCAAGGCGGAGGGCCTGGTCGCCGGGCTGACGGTGGCGCGCAACATCGCCCTGCCCCACGGCCGCCGGCTGGCGACGCGCGGGTTTTCTGCCGGCGCGCTGCGGAAGAGCGTCTCGCCGATCCGGTCGTCGCCGATCTCCGTGTCAAGGCGACCTCAACGCAGGAGGTGCGGTTGTTGAGCGGCGGCAATCAGCAGAAGGTGGTGCTCGGCAAGTGGCTCGCCGGTGCCGCGCGCATTTTCATTTTCGACGAGCCCACCCGCGGCGTCGACGTCGCCACCAAGGTCGAGATCTACCAGTTGATGAACCGGCTGACGGAATCTGGCGCGGGCATCGTCATGATTTCGTCGGAGCTGCCGGAGTTGCTCGGCATGAGCGATCGCATCCTCGTGATGCGCGGCGGCACGATCCAGGCCGAGTTCGACGCCGCCGATGCGACGCAGGAGCGTGTGCTCAGCGCGGCGCTCGGGGTGAGCGGAGCCGTGCATTGAGAGCACGCCGATTCGGCACGCTCATCGGTCTGCTGCTGTTATGCGCGGTGTTGTGGGCGCTGACGCCGCATTTCCTGACGCGTCTCGAATCTGCTGAACGTCGTCCAGCAAACCAGCATCAACGCGATCGTCGCCGCGGGCATGACGTTCGTGATCATCTCCGGCGGCATCGATCTCTCCGTCGGATCGATCGTCGCGCTGTCGGGAGTGGCGCTCGGCACGCTGCTGCAAAGCGGCTACCCTCCTGCCGTGGCGGTGCCGGCCGCGCTCGCCGCCGGCATCGCCTGCGGCCTGCTCAACGGATCGCTCGTCAGCATCGGCAGGCTGCCGCCGTTCATCGCGACGCTCGGCATGATGAGCGTCGCCCGCGGCGCGGCCCTGGTCTTCACCGAAGGGCGTCCGGTCTCGGGCTTCGACGAAGGCTTTCGCTGGCTCGCCACCGGCAGCGTCGGCTTCGTTCCGGCGCCGGTGCTGGTGATGCTCATCGTCTACGCGGCGGCGCACTTCGTGCTGACGCGCACGACGTTTGGGCGATACGTGTATGCGATCGGCGGCAACGAGGAAGCGACCAGGCTGTCTGGCATCGCCGTGCGCTTTCACAAGACCGCCGTTTACTGCGTGTCGGGCCTGATGAGCGCCGTGGCCGCCATCGTCCTGACGGCACGGCTCAATTCGGCGCAGCCGATCGCCGGCATGATGTACGAGCTCGACGCCATTGCCGCCGTGGTCATCGGCGGCACCAGCCTGATGGGCGGTGAAGGCTCGCTTGGCGGCACGCTGGTCGGCGCGCTGATCATGGGCGTATTGCGCAACGGCCTCAATCTGCTTGGTGTATCGTCTTTCCTTCAACAGATCGTGATCGGCGGCGTCATTGTCGGCGCCGTGCTGGTCGATACGATCCTCAAACGTCACCGCAACTGACATGCGCAACCTGACACTGCTGTTCGTCGTGGCGCTCGCTCTCGTGGCGCCGTCGTGCAATCGCGAAACGCCGCGGGCCGGCGACAAGAAGACCGTGGCGCTCGTGCTGAAGACGCTGAACCACCCGTTCTTCGTGGACATGCGGCGCGGCGCCCAGGAGGCTGCCGATCGACTTGGCGTCACCCTCCAGGTGCAGGCGGCCGAGCGTGAGATTGACGTCGACAAGCAGATGCAGATCGTCGAGAACCTGCTGCAGACCGGCATCGATGTGCTGGCGATCACGCCCAGCGGATCGCGCGAGATCGTGTCGGCGCTGGTCAAGGCCACGGCCGCGAACGTGCCAATCGTGATCGTCGACACGCGACTGGACGCCAAAGCCGCGGCCGATGCCGGCGTGCAGGCGAAGACCTTCATCGGCTCCGACAACTACGAAGGCGGCAAGCTCGCCGGCGAATACGTCGTGACGGCGACCGGCGGCAAGGCGCGCATCGGCATCCTCGAAGGCATACCGGGCCACGAGACCGGCGATTCGCGCTTGCGCGGTTTCCGCGACGCGGTGTCCAAGAGCCCCGCCATCAGCATCGTCGCGTCGCAGCCGGCAAACTGGGAACGCGATCAGGGCTTCAACGTCTTCCAGAACATGCTGCAGGCGCATCCGGACATCGACACGGTCTTTGCCGCGAGCGACTTGATGGCCCTCGGCGCGATCGAGGCGATCGCCGCGGGCGGCAAGACCGGAAAGATCCGCGTCATCGGGTTCGACGCCCTGGACGATGCGAAGAAGGCGATTGCGGCAGGAACCATGGATGCATCGGTGGCGCAGTTTCCGTACGAAATGGGCAAGGCCGCGGTGGAAAGCGCGGTGAAAGTGATGAACGGCGAAACACTGACGCCGGACATCATGGTCAAGCTGGAAATGATCACCAAGGCGTCGGGCCCACGATGAAACGATTGAACGTTGGTGTGATTGGTCTCGGCCGCCTCGGCCGGGTCTACGCGCGCGACCTGGCAGGGCGGATTCCGGAAACCAGACTCGTGGCCGTCGCCGATCCGATCGGCAACCTCGCCAAGGAAATCGCGGAGGAGTTTGACGTCGCGAAGTCGTATACCGACCCGCTCGCGTTGATCGACGACAAGGCCGTCGATGCGATCGTGATCGTGACGCCGACGCACGTGCATCGCGAGCAGGTCATCGCCGCGGCGTCGCGCAAGAAGCCGACGTTCTGTGAAAAGCCGCCGGCGCTGTCGCTGACCGAGGTCGCAGAGATGCGCGATGCCGTCAGCAGGTCCGGCGTCTTCCTGCAGATGGGGTTCATGCGCCGCTTCGACGCTGGCTACGCGGCGGCCAAGAAACAGATCGACGCCGGTCGGATCGGCGAGCCGCTGGTCTTCAAGGCGACATCACGCGATCCTTTCCGCCCCAGCCTCGAGTACGCCAATCCCGCGAGCAGCGGCGGCATGCTGATCGACATGGGCATTCACGATTTCGATCTGGCGCGCTGGTTCATGGGGGAGGTGAAGACCGTGTCCGCCATTGGCGCCACGATCGCCTATCCCGAGCTCGCCACCGTCGGCGACATCGACAACGCGATTGCGAGCCTGACGTTCGTCAGCGGCAAGCTCGGCGTGGTCGACCTGACCCGTAGCGGCATTTACGGCTACGACATCTCGACGGAAATCCTCGGCCTCGAAGGCACCATTCGCATCGGCTACCTGCGCGAGACGCCGATCATGGTGCTGACCAAGGCCAACGGCGTCAGCCACGACACGGTGCCCTACTTCATGGAACGCTTCCGCGACGCGTATCCGAACCAGCTGCAGAATTTCGCGCAGAACGTGCTGCACGATCGTCCGGCGCCGATCACCATCGACGACGGCATGGAAGCGCTGCGCATCGGCGTGGCCGCGACGCGGGCTCGCGAGACCGGCGCGACCGTAACCGTTCAGGACGTCAACGCTTAAGAGTGCTGAATCGGCGCTGCAGTAAGATCGATCCTCTGTGACCCCGCGCCTCAGATTCGCCCCGTCGCCGACGGGTTATCTGCATGTCGGCGGCGCCCGCACCGCGCTTTTCAACTGGCTTTACGCCCGCCACCACGGCGGCGCGTTCATCCTGCGCATCGAGGACACCGACGTCGAGCGCTCGCAAGCGGAAATGGTCACCGGGATCCTCGACGGCCTGCGCTGGCTCGGCATCGACTGGGACGAAGGCCCGGAGGTTGGCGGGCCGCATGCGCCGTATTTCCAGTCGGAGCGGCTCGATCGTTATCGCGCCGCCGCGAAGCAGCTGCTCGACTCGCGGCCAGGCGTTCGAGGACGGCGGCGCCATCCGCTTCAAGGTGCCGCCGGGCAAGACCGCGTTCACCGACAGCGTTCATGGTCCGATCGAGTTCGACAACGAGCACATCGAAAGCTTCGTCATCCTTCGATCCGACACGCACCCGACCTATCACCTCTCCGTCGTCGTCGACGACATCGACATGGCGATCACGCACGTCGTCCGTGGTGACGATCACATTTCGAACACCCCTAAGCAAGTGCTGCTCTACCACGCGTTCGGGAAACCGGCGCCGGCATTCGCCCACGTGCCGCTCATCATGGGTCCCGACAAGCAGCGCCTGAGCAAACGGCACGGCGCGACGTCGGTCACCGAGTACGAGAAGCAGGGCTACATCCCCGAGGCGATGTTCAATTTTCTCGCCCTGCTCGGTTGGGGAACGGGCAGCAACGACGAGCTCTTTACGCGCGAGGAATTGATCCAGCGCTTCAATCTCGAAGGCATCAGCGGCGGCAACGCCGTCTTCAATACTGAAAAACTCGACTGGTTTAATCACCAGCACTTGCTCAGGCTCGCTGACGAAGAACTCATTGCTCGCCTCGAGGTCTTCGGGCTTGGGGCTACGGGCTTGCGGGACGATCCCCGAGCGTCCGCAATCCTGGCGCTGTTGCGGCCGCGTTGCAAACGACTAACGGAGTACCTTGATCAGCTGCGCCCGTTCTTCGAAGAGCCTTCGTCGTACGATCCCGACGCAGTGAAGAAACACCTCTCGGTACCGGGGACGAAAGAACACTTGCTCGCGTTGAGAGACGTTTACACGCGAGCGGAGTGGAACGAAGCTGAACTCGAGAAGGCACTCCGCGCGCTGGCCGACGCCAGGACGATCAAGGCTGGGCTGCTGATTCAAGGTACACGGATCGCCCTGACCGGTCGTATGGTGAGTCCGGGGCTATTTGAGATGCTGGTGCTTGTTGGCCGGGAAAGCACCTTGAGGCGTTTGGAAAAGCTGGCCTCCGTGCTCCGCGGCCCGTACGTGACATGAAACGACGTGACTTCATCAAAGCGGTTGGCGCAGCGCCCCTACTGACGCGAATGACTCAGTCCGCTCGAAACGAATTCGATTACATCATCGTCGGCGCCGGATCTGCCGGCTGCGTGCTGGCGAATCGACTATCCACCGATCCTTCCGTGCGCGTATTGCTGCTCGAAGCGGGCGGGGCGACGAACGGCGATCCCGCGATCACGACGCCTGGCAAGTGGCCCACGCTGATCGGATCGAGATTCGACTGGGGCTACTCAACCGAGCCCGAGCCGGGCCTGCAGAACCGCCGCATCGCGTTTCCTCGAGGCAAAGTGCACGGCGGATCTGGCGCGATCAACGCGATGACCTTCATTCGCGGCCATCAATTCTGTTTCGATCGCTGGGAACGCGCGGGCAACCCGGGTTGGGGATACGAAGCGCTACTCCCCTATTTCAAGAAGTCAGAGCGTAATGAGATGGGCGAGACCGAGTATCGCGGCGGCGATGGTCCGCTCGCGGTCTCGCTGTGCACCGATCCGCATGCGGGCCACAAGGCGTTTCTCGCCGCCGTCGCGCAGCAGCAATACAAGGTCGATGCCCGATACGACTTCAACGGGCCGACACCGGTGAACGTCGCCGGCTACTACCAGAAGAACATCCTCGACGGAAAACGCCACAGCGTCGCCGACGCCTTTCTGACGCCGGCGTTGTCGAGGCCGAACCTCGAAGTCCGGTCGCAATGCCAGGCCACGAAGATCGTGTTCGAGGGAAAGAAGGCTGCCGCCATCGAATACCTCCGCAACGGCAAGCCCGAGATCGCGCGCGCGTCCCGCCAGATCGTCCTCGCCGGCGGCGTGATCGACACGCCCAAGCTACTGATGCTGTCGGGGATTGGTCCCGCTGATCATTTGAAGTCACTCGGCATTCCGGTCATCGCGGACGTGCCGGGTGTCGGGAAGAACTTCCAGGATCACCTGAAGCTGTCGATCCGCTGGAACGGCAGGACGGAATTGCCGGGCTCAACGGTCACCGCCGGCATGTTCGTGCGATCGAATCCGGGCAACTACGGCGACCCGCCCGACCTGCAGTTCTATGTCGGCCGCGGGGTCGAGACGCCCGATCGATTCATCACCATCACGGTGTCGCTGGTGTTTCCGAAGTCCCGCGGCGAAGTCCTGTTGCGATCGGCGGATCCGCTGGCTGCCCCGATCATCCGCGTCCAACTACCTGCAGGAACAGGCCGACGTCGACGCGCTCGTTCGCGGCGTGAAGCTGGCGCGCTGGTTCGGCGAAGCCGACGCCTATGCGGATCTGAAGGCCGAGGAAATGCTGCCGGGACCGGCGATGAAGAGCGATGCCGAACTCGCGGCATTTGCACGCCGCGACAGCGACACCATTTATCACGGCGCCGGCACCTGCAAGATGGGCCCGGGCACGGATCCGGCGGCAGTGGTCGATCCGTCGCTGCGCGTCCGTGGGGTGGACGGCTTGCGCGTCGCGGACGGATCGATCATGCCGGAGGTCGTCAACGCCACCACCAACGCGGCATGCGTGATGATTGGCGAGAAGGCCTCTGACTTAGTGCGAAACGGTTAACGTCTCCTTCGATACTTCGCGGACCAGCTCGCCGACCTTCTCTTCGCTCGCGCAGAGCGCGACGTCGGCCTGCGAGATGATGCCGCAGCAGCAACCCGAGCCATCGACGACGGGGACGCGGCGAATCTGGTTCTCCTCCATCACCGCCAGCACGTCCTCGAGCCTGGTGTCCTCGTTGACGACGACCACCGGCTCGGTCATGCATTCGGCGGCGGTCACCGCCGTCGGGTTCTTGCCCTTGGCGACGACGCGGCAGACGATGTCGCGGTCGGTGATGACGCCGATCAGCCGGTTGGATGAGTCGGTCACCGGGATTTCGCCGCAGTCCGCCTCCACCATCAGGTTCGCGACTTCGTTAAGTGTGGTCTCGCCGGAGCAACATTGTGGCGCCGGCGTCATGATTTCTTTTGCAAGCTTCGACATGCCGGTCTTCAATGCAAGTTTTCGACCACATCGAACGGTATTTCTCATTGGACATGGGACGGCCTTCACCTATTCAATATGCGCATGAATAACGCCGATACTCATGCAGCAGACATAGCGTGGATGCTGCTCTCCACCGCAATGGTGCTGCTGATGACGCCGGCGCTGGCCTTTTTCTACGGCGGGCTCGTGCGATCGAAGAACGCGCTCAACACCATGATGATGAGCTTCGTCGCGCTCGGCCCCGTCGCGGTCGTGTGGGCCCTGATCGGGTATTCGCTCGCGTTTGCGCCCGGAAACGCCGTCATCGGCTCTTTCGCCTTCGCCGGCTTGCGCGGCGTCGGCATGGAAGCCCAGGGATCGATTCCTCATCTCCTCTTCATGGCATTCCAGGGCACGTTTGCGATCATCACGCCCGCGCTGATTTCCGGTGCGGTCGTCGAGCGCATGCGCTTCAACGCGTATCTGGCCTTCATCGTGTTGTGGGTGGTGGGGGTATATGCGCCGGTGGCGCACTGGGTGTGGGGCGGGGGCTTCCTGGCCTCGATGGGGGCGCTCGATTTCGCCGGCGGCGCGGTGGTCCATGTCAACGCCGCCTCGGCAGCCCTGGTTGCGGCGATGGTGATCGGACCGCGCAAGGATTACGGCCGTCACGCGATCCTTCCGCACAACGTGCCCTTCACGATGCTCGGCGCCGGCCTGTTGTGGTTTGGCTGGTTTGGCTTCAACGCCGGCAGCGCGCTGTCGGCGGGCACCACCGCCACCCTCGCATTTACCAACACGTTCCTCGCCCCGGCAGCGACGCTGGCGGCGTGGACACTGCTCGACATGTTCCGCGGCGGCACGGTGACCGCAGTGGGCGCTGCCACCGCGATCGTCGTCGGCCTTGTCGTCATCACACCGGCGGCTGGTTATGTCGGCCCGATGTCCGCGATCGTCATGGGCGCGCTCGGTGCGATTCCGAGCTACTTCATGTTGATTTATCGCGCCAAGACGAAGCTCGATGATTCTCTCGACGTCGTCGCCGCGCACGGCCTTGGCGGCGCGACCGGCGCGATCCTGACCGGTGTGTTTGCCGATGCGGCCTGGAGTGGCAGCGCCAACGGACTCATCGCCGGGCATCCGGCGCAGGTGCTGACGCAGCTGGCCAGCGTGCTGATCGTGCTGGCCTACAGCGGCGGCGCGACGTTCGTGATTCTGAAACTTCTCGCGCTCGTCATGCCGCTACGCATCACGGTCCGCGACGAGAAGCTCGGGCTCGATGTCGCCGACCACGGCGAGGAGGCGTACACGCATGGCGACGGCGCGATCCTCGTGAAACCGAGAGAGAACCCGGCCGCCCAGAGCGCCGACCGACGCGATTGCGGTGCAGAGCGGCGGCGGCGTATGAAGCTGGCCTTATGAAACTACCTTATGAAGCTAATAGTAGCGATCGTCCGCCCCGAACAACTGAGCGATGTGCTCGAAGCGCTGTTTCACGCTGAAGTGCGTGGCCTCACCATCAGCCGCGTGCAGGGGCACGGCGGCGAGATGGAGCACGTCGAAAACTATCGCGGCACCAGCGTGAAGATGGCGCTCGCCGAGAAGGTGCGCCTCGAGATTGGCGTCTCGAATCACTTCGTGCAGCCGACCATCGACGCCATCCTCTCCGGCGCGCGGACCGGCGAGGTCGGTGACGGCAAGATCATGGTGCTGCCGATCGAGAAGATCGTCCGCATCCGCACCGGCGAGGAAGATCAGGACGCCGTCACGCCGATCCAGCCGGCCGAACCGTAAGCGACGACCGCGGCGTTACAATCTCCGCGGTATGACTGACGACGATTCGCTCGTCGGGCGGCGGATCGGCGTCTATGAACTGCAGGCGCTGATCGGCGCCGGCGGGATGGGCCGTGTGTATCGCGCCCGCGATACGCGTCTTCAGCGCGATGTTGCCGTCAAGATCCTGCCATCGTCTGTCGCCGGTGACAGCGACCGCCTGACCCGGTTCGAGCGCGAGGCACGCCTGCTGGCGTCGCTCAATCATCCCAACATCGCAGCGATTTACGGGGTCGAGGATCATCCGCCGGCGCTCATCCTCGAGTTCGTCGACGGCCCAACCCTCGCGGACCGAATTGCGGCGGGTCCGCTGTCAATTGCCGAGAGTCTTGGACTCGCCAGGCAAATCGCGATCGCCCTCGACGCTGCGCACGAGAAGAACATCATCCATCGCGATCTGAAGCCGGCCAACATCAAGATCACGCCGGACGGCGCCATCAAGGTCCTCGACTTCGGCATTGCCAAGGCGACCACGCCGGTCGACGCGGCCGCATCGACGATCATGAGCGACGACACTCGTGCCGGGACCGTGCTGGGGACGGCGGCCTACATGAGTCCCGAACAGGCGCGCGGCCTTA
Source organism: uncultured cyanobacterium (assembly GCA_963833135.1). Taxonomy (GTDB): domain Bacteria; phylum Acidobacteriota; class Vicinamibacteria; order Vicinamibacterales; family UBA2999; genus 12-FULL-67-14b. Next base: position 263,796 of record CAWHWW010000005.1, read on the forward strand.
CCGTCGACAAACGCACCGACATCTGGGCGTTTGGGTGTGTGCTGTTCGAGATGCTCACGGGCCAGTCGCCGTTCGCCGGTCCCACCACCTCCGACACCATCGCGGCCACGCTCGAGCGGGAACCGCCGTGGTCATTGCTGCCGCCGGGATTGCCGGCGCGCATTCGAGAGCTGCTTCACCGCTGCCTGGAAAAGGATTCGCGGCAGCGGCTTCGCGACATCGGCGACGCGGCCGCCGAGCTCGGCGATCGCCACGCCGTTGCAGCCGGGCCGCGCCGTCGCGGTTATCTCATCGGCGCCTCAATCGCGGCGGCGGCAACCATTGCGATCGCCGCCGGGTTTTTCCTGCCGATCAACCAGTGGCTGCGTCTGGCCGATCAGCCCGAATCGAGAATCGTGATCGACGACATCGAGTTGGAATCGCCACACGTGGCCTTCTCTCCCGATGGCGCCTCTCTGGTCATTGAGCCGCGATTCGACCGGCAGGAGCGATTGATTCTGCGCAAGCTGAACTCGACCGATCAGCGATCATTGCCCGGCACTGAAGGCGGCATCTTCCCGTTCTGGTCGCCTGACGGACGCTCGATCGGTTTTTTTGCCGAACGCAAGCTGAAGCGCATCGATCTGGTGGGTGAAACCGTGCAGGAGGTCGCCGATGCACCGATTGGGCGCGGCGGCGCATGGACAACCGACGGCTCGATCCTGTTCGCGCCAACGGCGGCCGGCGCGCTTTTCCGAGTGCCGGCAGGGGGCGGACAAGCGGTTCCGTTCACTACGCTTGCACCCGGTCAGAACGATCATCGCGCTCCGGTGATCCTCCCGAATGGGCGTCACTTCATTTTTTACGCTCGCGGCTCGGCGACCGTCCGTGGCGTGTATGTCGCGAACATCGACGGCTCCGAGCCGCGCCGGCTGCTCGATGCCGCCGCGGCCGCTGTCTACGCCCCGTCGGGACACCTGCTCTTCGCGCGCGAGAATCAGCTGCTGGCGCAGCCTTTCGATCCGGTTTCTCTCACGCTGAGCGGCGAGCCATTCAAGGTTGCCGACAACGTCGGCGTCAACCGCGGCGTCAGCCTCGCGACGCTGGCCGCTTCGTCTGACGGCGCCATTGCCTATGCCACCGCCGCTACCACGCGGCTCCAGTTTGCGTGGTTCGATCGATCGGGCACGGAGGTCGGCCGGGTCGGCACACCGGATTCGAGTCCCGTGACGAACCCCGCGCTGTCGCCGGACGGGCGCACGCTCGCATTCGCGCGGCTGATGGACGGCAATTGGGACATCTGGCTGATGGAGATGGAACGTGGTGTGACGAACCGACTGACGTCGGAGCCCAACCTCGACTTCATCCCGGTGTGGATGAGCGATAACACGCACATCATTTACCAGGTCGTCCGCGGCGTCGAACCAGACCTCTATCGCCGGGCGATCGGCGCCAAAGCCGAGTTGCTGATCAAGACGCCGGGCGGCAAGGTGCCGATGGATGTGTCACGCGACGGACGTCTTCTGCTCTTTGGCAGCGCGACGTCCGAAACGAACACCGACATCTGGATGATGCCGCTCGATGGATCGAGTCCGCCCCAGCCGCTGGTCGAAAGCCGCTTTGTCGAGGGCGGCGCGCAGTTCTCACCCAATGGGCGATGGTTCGCGTACGCCTCGAACGAGACGGGACGATTTGAGATCTATGTGCGGCCACTCACCGGGGCAGGTCTGCCGCAGCGCGTCTCGACCGGCGGCGGTAACTTCGCTCGATGGAGCCACAGCGGCCAGGAGCTCTTTTATCTCGGTCCCGATGGCAAGCTGATGCGCGCCGCGATCAAGGCGCTCGCGTCGCGAAATCAGTCGGAACTGTCCATTTCCGCACCCGTGCCAATGTTCACGACACCGTTCGATCCGTCCGGCTTCTCGACCCGTTCTCCCTGGGTCCTATCGACCGACGATCAACGCTTTCTGATGCCAATCGCCATCGACAAACCGACGCCGTCGACGCTGGTAGTCATTCTCAACTGGCGTCCGCAGCCCTGACGCCATCCATCTGTTTTCGACACGCAATGCATCGATCAAGCGTTTCATGAACCATCTGTTTTTCTCACAGGTTGTATAGATAGATTGCGCTTTTGTTATGCGAGGGTTTTCCCTTTAATAGGCTCTCGGCTGTGGGGAAGACAGCATGGATGAAAGCGACCAGCGGGGCCTCTATCGCCCCAGTGACGAACATGACGCGTGCGGTGTCGGCTTTGTCGCCAACATCAAGGGCGCGCGCTCACACCAGATAGTCCGATCGGCCCTCGACCTCCTCATCAACCTCGAACACCGCGGCGCCTGCGGATCCGATCCGGACACCGGCGACGGCGCCGGCATCCTCATCCAGATGCCCGATCGGTTCCTCCGCGGCGTGGTGCCTTTCGACCTGCCCCCGCAGGGATCGTATGGCGCCGGGCTGGTGTTCCTGCCGCACGACGCGGAGGCCCGATCGGCGTGCAAGGCGATCGTCGAGCGCATCATCAACGACGAGGGGCAGACGCTTCTCGGCTGGCGCGAGGTGCCGGTCGACCTCGAGAAGATCGGCAAGACGGCGGCGTCGGTCGCGCCGGTCTTTGAGCAGCTGTTTGTGGGAATCCGCCTGAGGCGGACACTACCAGAGACCTGTGTGTCCGGCTTTAGCCGGATTCGAGCGGAAGCTCTACGTCATCCGCAAGCTGATCGAGCGCGCGACCAAGGACCTCTACATCTGCGGCCTCTCGTCGAAGACGCTGATCTACAAGGGCATGCTGACGGCGTCGCAGATCGAGGGCATGTTCCCCGATCTGTCCGATCCGCGCGTCGAATCCGCGCTTGCCCTCGTGCACCAGCGCTTCTCGACCAACACGTTCCCGTCCTGGCCGCTGGCGCATCCGTATCGTTTCGTCGCGCACAACGGCGAGATCAACACGCTCCGCGGCAACATCAACTGGATGAAGGCGCGGGAAGGCCTGCTCAAGTCGGGCGTCTTCGGCGACGACCTCCAGAAAGTGCTGCCGGTGATTGCGCCGGGCGGCAGCGACACCGCGACCTTCGACAACGTGCTCGAGTTCCTGGTGATGGCGGGCCGCTCGCTGCCGCACGCGGTGCTGATGATGATCCCGGAGCCGTGGGCCGGCAACCCGGCGATGGATCCGGCGGTGCGCGCGTTCTACGAATATCACTCGTCGCTGATGGAACCGTGGGACGGTCCGGCGTCGATCACCTTCACGGACGGCCGGCTGATCGGCGCCGTGCTCGATCGCAACGGCCTGCGCCCGTCGCGCTACTGCATCACGAAGGACGACCTCGTGATCATGGCGTCGGAAGTCGGCGTCCTCGACATCCCCGCCGAGAACATCGTCGTCAAGGATCGCCTGCGCCCGGGCAAGATGCTGCTGATCGATACCGGCGACGGCCGCATCATCAGCGACACCGAGATCAAGCAGACGCTGGCCGCGGAGCATCCCTACGGCGAGTGGCTGCGCCAGCATCTCGTCGACATCGAGGATCTGCCGGCCGCGCACGCCGAGCGGCCCGATCACCTGACCGTGCTCCGCCGCCAACAGGCGTTCGGCTACACGCAGGAGGACCTGCGCCTGCTGCTGACGCCGATGGCGCTGAACGGCGAAGAGCCGATTGGCTCGATGGGCACCGACACGGCGCTCGCGGTGTTGTCGGACAAGCCGCGCCTGCTCTACGACTACTTCAAGCAGCTCTTCGCGCAGGTCACCAACCCGCCGCTCGATGCGATTCGCGAAGAGCTCGTCACCTCGATGGGCGTGACGATCGGCGCCGAAGACAACCTGCTCGAGCCGCGCCCCGAAGCGTGCCGGCAGATCAAGGTCGACTTCCCCGTGCTCCACAACGATCAGGTTGCGAAGCTTCGCCACCTGCCGCCGGGATCGCCCTTCCGTTCGACGACGTTGCCGCTGCTCTACGACCCGCAGGAAGACGGTCCCGGCCTCGAGCGCGCGATGGAACAGCTGTGCCGCAAGGCGAGCGTCGCCGTCGAAGCCGGCGTCGGCGTGCTGATCCTGTCGGATCGCGGCGTCGATGCGCATCATGCGCCGATACCGAGCCTGCTCGCGGTTGCCGGCGTGCACCATCACCTGGTTCGCGAGGGCACGCGTCACAAGTGCGGGCTGCTCGATCGAGACCGGCGAGGCCCGCGAGGTGCATCACATCGCGCTGCTTGCTCGGATACGGCGCCGGCTCGGTGAATCCGTACCTCGCATTCGAGTCGCTCGACGATCTGATCCGCCAGGGACTGCTGCCCAACGTCTCGCACAACGACGCCGTCAAGCGCTACATCAAGGCGCTCAACAAGGGCGTGCTGAAGGTGATGTCGAAGATGGGCATCTCGACGCTGCAGAGCTACTGCGGCGCGCAGATCTTCGAAGCCATCGGCCTCGATCGCGCTTTCGTCGACACGTACTTCACGTCGACCGCGTCGAAGATCGGCGGCATCGGCCTGAAGGAGATTTCGGAGGAAGTCCGCCGCCGCCACGCGCGCGCCTATCGGCGTCACTCGCCGAGGCTCGGCGGACGCCGTCGAACGATCTGCAGAGCGGCGGCGAATACCAATGGCGCCGCGACGGCGAGCTGCATCTCTTCAACCCCGACACGGTCTTCAAGCTGCAGCACGCGACGCGGTCGGGCCAGTACAAGATCTTCAAGGAATACACCGCGCTCGTCGACGATCAGAGCAAGGCGCGCGCGACGCTGCGCGGCCTGTTCGGCCTCAAGCCGTTCGGACCGCCGGTGCCGCTCGACGAAGTCGAGCCGCTCGAACAGATCCTGCCGCGCTTCTCGACCGGCGCGATGTCGTACGGATCGATCAGCCAGGAAGCGCACGAAACGCTCGCCATCGCGATGAATCGCATGGGCGCCAAGTCGAACACCGGCGAGGGCGGCGAGGATCCGGCGCGCTACGTGCCGGATGCGAACGGCGATTCACGGCGAAGCGCGATCAAGCAGGTGGCATCGGGGCGCTTCGGCGTCACCAGCGAATATCTCGTCAACGCCGACGATCTGCAGATCAAGATGGCGCAGGGCGCCAAGCCGGGCGAAGGCGGACAGCTGCCCGGCCACAAGGTCTATCCGTGGATCGCCAAGGTGCGTCACTCGACGCCGGGTGTCGGCCTGATCTCGCCGCCGCCGCATCACGACATCTACTCGATCGAGGATCTTGCCCAGCTGATCTTCGACTTGAAGAACGCGAATCCGGCCGCGCGCGTGCACGTGAAGCTGGTCGCCGAATCCGGCGTCGGCACGGTGGCCGCGGGCGTCTCGAAGGCGCACGCGGATGTCGTGCTGATTTCGGGTCACGACGGCGGCACCGGCGCATCGCCGCTGACCAGCCTGAAGCATGCCGGCGTGCCGTGGGAGCTCGGCCTCGCCGAAACGCAGCAAGTGCTGCTCATGAACCGCCTTCGCGATCGCATCGTCGTGCAGGTCGACGGCCAGATGAAGACCGGCCGCGACGTCGTGGTCGCGGCGCTGCTCGGCGCCGAGGAGTTCGGCTTCGCCACCGCGCCGCTCGTGGTGATGGGCTGCGTGATGATGCGCGTCTGCCATCTCAACACCTGCCCGGTCGGCATCGCGACGCAGGATCCGGAGCTGCGCAAGACCTTCAACGGCAAGCCGGAGTTCGTGCAGAACTTCTTCAAGTTCATCGCCGAAGAAGTGCGCGAGCTGATGGCGTCGCTCGGCTTCCGAACGCTCGATGAAATGATCGGCCGCGCCGAGTGCATCGACTTCGAGCCGGCGAAGGATCACTGGAAGGCGAAGGGCCTCGACCTCGCGCCGGTGCTCTTCGTTCCCGACGTTCCGGCCGATGTTGCGCGACGCAACACCTGCAAACAGGACGCGGGCCTCGCCGCCGTCCTCGATCACCAGCTGATCGCCGGCGGCCGCGCCGGCGCTGGACTATCGCGCGCCGGTGGAAATCTCGATGCCGATCCGCAACACCGATCGCACCGCCGGGCACGATGCTCGGCTATGAGGTGACGAAACGATTCGGCGGCGCAGGGCTGCCGGACGACACGATCCGCGTCAACTTCACGGGATCGGCGGGCCAGAGCTTCGGCGCGTTCATCCCGAACGGCATCACGCTGGCGCTCGAAGGCGAGGCCAACGACTTCGTCGGCAAGGGCCTGTCGGGCGGCCGGCTGATCGTCCGGCCGCCGGCCGACGCGGCGTTCGCCGCGGAAGAGAACGTCATCATCGGCAACGTCGCGCTCTACGGCGCGACCGAGCGGCGAGGCGTTCGTCAGCGGCATCGCCGGCGAGCGATTCGCGGTCCGCAACAGCGGCGCGCACGCGGTGGTCGAAGGCGTCGGCGATCACGGTTGCGAATACATGACCGGCGGGCGCGTGATCGTGCTCGGCCGCACCGGCCGCAACTTCGCCGCCGGCATGAGCGGCGGCATCGCCTACGTGCTCGACACCGACGGATCGTTCGCGCTCAACTGCAACATCGACATGGTCGATCTCGAGCGGCTCGATCAACCCGACGAGGTCGCGCTGGTCCGCGGACTTGATCGCGCGCCACGTCGCGCTGACCGGCAGCGCGATCGGTCAGCGCGTGCTCGACGACTGGGCCGTCGGCGCAGCAGCAGTTCGTCGCGGTCGATGCCGCGCGACTTCAAGCGCGTGAAAGCAGCCGAGGCGAAGGCGAAGTCAGAGTCGCGGAGCCGCTTAGCGAACTGGTCGCGTAAACAACATCACGCGAAGCACGGAACAGAACACGTTTCAGAATGCATTATGAAGAGTGCTTCCGTGTTCGTGATTCCGTGTTTCCGTGTTGATGTTTGGTAGCATGGGTAAAGCCACCGGCTTCATCGAACACGCGCGCGTCAAGCAGCCGTCGCGCCCGGTCACGGAGCGCGTCGGCGACTTCCGCCACGTCTACTACGCCTACCCGGCCGACGAGCTGACGCGGCAGGCATCGCGCTGCATGGACTGCGGCATCCCGTTCTGTCACCAGGGCTGCCCGCTCGGCAATCTGATTCCCGACTGGAACGATCTCGTCTATCGCGACAACTGGAAGGCGGCGATCGAGCGGCTGCACCAGACCAACAACTTCCCCGAGTTCACCGGCCTGCTCTGCCCCGCGCCATGCGAAGGATCGTGCGTGCTCGGCATCAACAAGGATCCGGTGACGATCAAGTCGATCGAGCTGTCGATCGTCGATCGCGCGTTCGACGAGGGCTGGATCGTGCCGCGGCCGCCGGCGACTCGCACGTGGAAGAAGGTCGCGGTGATCGGCTCGGGCCCCGCCGGCCTCGCCGCCGCCGCTCAGCTGAATCGCGCCGGTCACAGCGTGACCGTGTTCGAGAAGTCCGATCGCATCGGCGGGCTGCTGCGTTACGGCATTCCCGAATTCAAGCTCGAGAAGCGCGTCCTCAATCGCCGCCTCGATCTGCTGACGGCGGAAGGCGTCGTGTTCCGCACCGGCGTCAACGTCGGCGACGACGTCGCGGTCGCGGATCTGCATGCGCGACTTCGATGCGGTGCTGCTCGCCGGCGGCGCCGGCCAGCCGCGCGATCTGAACGTGCCCGGCCGCGAGCTGAAGGGCGTCCACTTCGCGATGGATTACCTGACGCAGCAGAATCGCCACTGCGAAGGCGACGAGATGCCGTGGATCAACGCCGCCGGCAAGCACGTCGTGATCATCGGCGGCGGCGATACCGGCGCCGACTGCCTCGGCACCGTTCATCGCCAGGGCGCCGCGATCGTGGCGCAGCTCGAGCTGATGCCGACGCCGCCGCACGAGCGCGCCGCCGACAATCCGTGGCCGCTGTGGCCGCACATCTTCCGCACGTCGTCCGCGCACGAAGAAGGCGGCGATCGCGTTTACGCGCGTCGCGACGACCGGCTTCGGCGGGGACGATGGCCGGGTGCGATCGCTGCACGGTCACAAGGTCAGCCGCGTCATGAATGATGGCCGCGTCGTCTTTCGAGCCGGTGGCCGGCAGCGATTTCGAGATGAAGGCCGATCTCGTGCTGCTGGCGATGGGATTCGTCGGACCGGAGAAGAGCCGGCTGCTCGAGCGACCTCGACGTCCGCATGACCGAGCGCGGCACCGTGTGGCGCGACGAGCAGTGGATGACGAGCGTGCCCGGCGTCTTCGCCGCCGGCGACATGCAGCGCGGCCAGTCGCTGATCGTCTGGGCGATCGATGACGGCCGTCGAGCGGCGGCGTCAATCGACGCCTATTTGCAGCCTTCATGAAGGTGCACCCTTGCACCCCGATCTGAGGCACAATGGAAGTGTCGTTTAGCGATGCCAACCTGACGACACGGGTAGAACTGTGCGATATATCTGCCTCGTTGCGATCCTGGTCGCCCTGCCGGTCGCTGCGGATGCGCAACAGCGCGGCGCGGCGGGACGCGGCGAGCGATCCGCTCAGACACAAACTCGAACCGACCAGTCGCGAGCCGAACGCAGGGCCGAGCAGCGGCCGCAGGAACAGCGTCACGGCAACCAGCGCCAAGCCGAGCAACCCCGGACGAGCTTCCTGGGTCCTATCGGCTTGCCGCCGGTTTCGGCGCAGCGCATGCCGTGGTGGGAACAGAGGCAGACGCCGTGGTGGGAACAGAAGCGGACGCCGTCCTGGGAGCGTCCCCAGGTCCAGCACCCAAGTCGCCCCGGCCACGGCCGCCCGCCTGTGTACTACCTGCTGCCGCCGTATGGCTACTTCCCCTACACCACGTACGGCTACGGCGTGTCGTCGGTGACGACGGAGCAAGTCGCGCCGCCGCCGCAACCGGAAACGGGTTTTCTGCGGCTCGAAGTCGAGCCTCACCATTTGCTTCAGGTCTTCGTCGATGGCCTCTACGTCGGGACGCATTGCCGATCTCGGCGATGAGATCGAGCTACGTCTCGGCCCGCGCCGCATCGAGCTGCGCGCCCCCGGCTATCGCACGGTGATCTTCGATACGCGAGATCGTCGTCGATCGTACGGTCATCTATCGCGAAGCGCTCGAACCAATCGCGCCGGCAGGTCATGCACGTGACGCACCTCGATGCACCCGCATCACCCGCGTCACCCGCGTCACCCGCGGGAAGTCGAACCATGTACCTGATTCGAGGCTGCTACATGGGCAATGTTCAGCCGAACGCCCGCCATGCTTCGTCCCGGCTGCGACATCAGCAAGCTCACGACGATGAAGCCTTGAGGCGTCGTTTCAGTTTCCGAAACGCCGCGAGCATCTCCGCGTAGCTGAAGTTCGCGTTGCGCCCGCTCGGATTCGGCAGCACGAACACTTCGGTGTCGCCGATCCGCTCCGGCTGAGGTCCCAGCGAAACCGCGCCCTTGCGCTCGGGAAACATCGCGCGAAACACCGTGACGCCGACCATCGCAACAATCGGCGGTCGGTAGCGCAGGATCTTCCGCCGCAGCCGCAGCCGGCCGGCGACATATTCACGCGGCTCGATCGTGTCGATCCCCGGCGTCGGCCGCGGCACGATGTTCGTGATCCCGTAACCGAACTCCGGCAGCCGGTCGTCGTCTTCTATACGTGATGCGCTCGGGCGACGAGGCCGGATTCGAACAGCAGGGTCCAGAAGCGATTCGAGAAACCGGCGAAGTGGTGGCCGGTGAGCGAGGAGCGGATGCCGGGATTGATGCCGACGAACAACACGCGAACTCCTGGCTTGATGCGATCGCGAAGGGGTGGCAGCGAGCTCGGGCACGAACGACCTGCTGTCAAGTATGCGCTATGCTCCGCCGATGCGCATCATCCCGATCATCGTCTTCGTGCTCGCCAGTGCCGCAACCATGCCAGGCGCAGACGCCCAGCGAGAAGGACGCGGTGCTGAAGACCGTGCAGGTTTTCTTCGACACCATGGCCGCGAAGGACGTCGAGGGCGCTCGCGCGGTCCTGCAGCCGCAGGGACGCTTTCATGCGATGCGCATGCGCGACGGCAAGCCCGATGTCCGCGCGTTTTCCAACGAGGAGTATTTCGCCGACCTGCAAGCGTCCAAGGCGAGGATGCGCGAGCGCATCTGGAATCCGGACGTTCGCATCCACGGCCTCATCGCGACGGTGTGGGCGCCGTACGACTTCTGGATCGACGGCAAGCTGAGCCATTGCGGCATCGACGCATTTGATCTGATCAAGACCGAGGACGGCTGGAAGATCGCGGGCGGTGTCTATACGCTCGAGAGTAACTGCGCGCCGAGCCCGCTCGGACCACCCAAACAGGAATGAAAGCGCTCGTCATCGCCGCGTTCGCGCTCCTGATGGCCACGACGGCATTCGCCCAGGCGGCGGTCGATATTCCCATCTCGCGCGCGGCAGTGCCGCCCAAGATCGACGGCGTCCTCGACGACGAAGCGTGGAAGGTCACACCGCTCCCGATGACGTTCGATCAGTGGAAATCGTACAACCCGGTGCGCGGCGACACGATGCCCGAAATCTTTCGCACCGAGGTTCGCATCACCTACGACGACCGTAATATCTACTTCGCGTTCCACTGCTTCGACAACGAGCCCGCCAAGATTCGCACCAACGTCAGCCGGCGCGACAGCGCCTTCAGCGACGACTGGATCGCCATCAGCCTGGACTCCGCCGGCACCGGACAGACGGCGTTTCACCTGTTCTCGAATCCGAGCGGCAGCCAGATGGATGCGATCAACACCTCGGCCTCCGGCGAGCAGTTCGACGCCGACATCGTGTGGTACAGCGTCGCGAACACCACCAGCGACGGCTACGTCGTCGAAGTCCGGGTACCGCTACAGACACTGCGCTTCACGGGCGGCGACAGGGTGCGCATGGGCCTGGTGTTCTTCCGCAAGGTGAGCCGCACCGGCGTGTCGTACGCGTGGCCGGAGATGTTGCCGGGCCAATGGGTCTTCGATCGGCCGTCGCACATCGTGTTCGACAACCTGAAGCCGCGCCGGCTGGTGGAGCTGCTGCCGAGCGTGACCTACGGCGTGAACCAGGCGCGCGAGGAGTCGTCTTCAGCGTGGGCCGAGGCCGACAACGACGCGCACGTCGGCGCCAGCGGCAAGTTGGGCATTACGTCGGCGGTGACGCTCGACGGCACGATCAATCCTGATTTCAGCCAGGTCGAAAGCGACGCGTTCCAGATCGAGGTCAATCGGCGCTTTCCGGTGTTCTTCTCGGAGAAGCGGCCCTTCTTCATGGAAGGCATGGGCCTGTTCAACATCGCACGCGGCGACAACATGCGCACCGCGGTCCACACCCGTCGTATCGTCGATCCGGTCTTCGGCGCCAAGCTGACCGGTACGCTTGGCAAGACGACGTTTGGCGTGCTGAATTCGCTCGACGATCATCCCGGCGACATCGGCGATCGAGGCGACGAGTTTGCCGATCGCAACAAGCTCTTCACCATCGGGCGCGCGACGTATGCCCTGCGGCGATCCGACTATGTTGGGGCGATCCTCACGCAGACCGAGCATGCAGGCCGCAGCAACCTCGTCACCGGCGCCGACTTTTCGATCAGGCCATCGTCGTCGCAATCGCTGTCGGGAATGTTCCTGACGTCGGCGACCAGTGAATCGGGGACCGACACCAGCGGCAATACTGCGGAGCTGTCGTACGAATTCGAGACGCGCCGTTATACGTCACGCTGGCAGGTCGAGCACTACGACCGCGACTTCCAGATGGACACGGCGTTCTACAACCGCACCGGATTCACGTCCGGCTTCGCTTACAACGAAGTCAACTTCTATCCCGGCGGCGGACAGAATTACTGGCTCCAGCGCATCCATCCGTTTCTGTTCGCGAAGTATGGGCACGACGACATCCAGGATGGCCATGAGGTCTTCGTCAACACGGGCTTGCAGTTCAATTTCACCCGGCAAGGCACTTTCGAGGTCGCAACCTCGCACGGCACCGAGGCATGGCAGGGCCGGCAGTTCGATAGCGGCAACGACATCTTTTTCTTCGGCCGGATCCAGGCGGTGCGGTGGTTCGGTGTTTTCGCGGGCGGCGGCATCGGGCCCGGGATCTACTACGACGAGATCGATCCGTTCCAGGGACGATCGTTCTTCAGCTTCTACGGCTTCACATTCCAGCCCAACCAGCACCTGACGCAGGAAATCGAGGGCAACACCAACCGGTTCGATCGGGAATCGACCGGCGAGCGGATCTTCGACGTCACGGTGCTCAACTCGAAGACGACCTATCAATTCGACAACCACTTCCGGGTCCGGCTGCTGTTGCAGTACGACAGCTCCGAGCATCGGGTGCTGACGGATTTTCTGGCGTCGTACGAGTTCGTTCCCGGCACGGTATTTCATGCCGGATACGGATCGCTCTATGAGCGCGGACCATCGGACGCGAACGATCCGACGCGACCGGATCACCTCGAGGAAAAATATCGCGCCATGAACCGTGGGTTGTTCTTCAAGGCGTCCTACTTAAAGCGTTTCTAGCGAAAGCCAGACGATGGCCGATGACCTGACATTTACGACGGTGGTTCTTAGGTTCCGTGACTTGGTGACCACAGCCGACGACACGATCCGACTTCATACAGAGATCATCGCGCAAGCGGGCGGAGTCTGGTGGGGATGGTGGAGTAAGGGCACCGAACGGGTCCCCGACGAGCCGTTTCGGATGATCAAAGCAGCGGCCGCACGCGGTGGGCTCGAAATCCTGCTCCTGGACTCGGGCACAGGCAAGGTCTACAGGGCCATGTGCTCGGACTTGCGCTGGCAAGCCACTCATGAACCGACGGCCTCACCTGACCCCGCGCAAACACCACCTTACTACCGTGAGCGACCCTATTTGGCTTGGTTTAGATTGACGCTGATCGAGGCACAACCAAAAGAACGACTGAACGATTTTACGTATCTGAAAGTTGACAGTTTCTTCGAGTCAGGCACGTCGCCCTATACGCCGTTTTATGGCAAACGAATCTACTCAGAAGATGAGATGCGACAACAGGAGAGAACGATTTGGTTCGTGCGACCAGCTACATCGAAGGACCCTACTCATTACATCAGTCTGTTGGACAACCGTAAGCTCACGCCGGAACACTTTACAAAGGAATTCTTGCAGCATCCAAGCCGAACAATCTTGTGGGTCTCCGATCCCCATCTGTCCCAGGTCGAACACTCTCATGGCTTCCCGTTGGAATCGGATGCAGCACAGAATTCGCTCGGTCAAGCAATCGAAAACGCTTGTAAAGAAGTCGCGGGGTTGACTCAGGTTGCCGGAATCTGGATTTCTGGAGACTTGACCTGGCGGGCCGCGCCGGATGAGTTCCTCCTCGCACGCCGCTTCATTGGCCGCCTCCAGTCATGGGCGAACCTCGGCAATTATCACTACGCGATTTGCCCGGGCAACCATGACCTGCGATTCTCTGCAGATCCAGCGGCAAAGGAGTCGATCGTAACCGTTGCAACCGATGAGGCCATTTCCGCCTATGCCGACTTTTATCAGCATCTTTTCTACGTACGACCCAATGAGTTCCTCTGCAGCGGACGGCGTTACTTGTTGGGCGGGACAACACCGATCGAGGTTGCGCTGCTCAATAGCTCTCTTCTGCAACAGGCGGCCGGCCATTTCCAAGGTCATGGCTTTGTTGGAGAGAATCAGCTGCGTGAGGTCGGAGCCCAGTTAGGTTGGACGGAGAAGCGCACCGATCGACCCGTCCGTGTCCTCATCCTGCATCATCACCTTCTGCCGGTGACGTTTCGTGAATTACCGGTTAACGGCCGAATGTACAGCGTGGCGTTAGATGCTGAGGCGATTATGCGGTGGGCCGTTCAATGCAGGGTCGATTTGATCCTCCACGGTCACATGCACCAGCCTCACCTTTCGAGAGTCACGAGGCATGAAGTACTCGCTGACGATTCGCGGGTTCACACGGTCGCGGTCGTTGGTGGTGGGAGCGCCGGTGTTCACCAATCTCATCTGGGTGAGATTGGGAAAAATACTTTCGCGACGCTGACCTTCGGCACTCACGAGATTACGGTCTCGACGTTCTCCGTGAACGCTGTGAACCCCTCGGAGCGGATCTGGTCGATCACGCTACCCTTGGTGCGCGAGAGGTCATGAGATGGTCCGCCTGCTGATCACTGATCTCGACAACACCCTGTACGACTGGGTCACATATTTTTCCCGGTCATTTCAGGACATGGTGAATGTCTTGAGCGCGATCTTAGAAGAGGATCAAGCCAGTCTAAGAAATGAATTCAAGGCCATTCATCAATCCTACGGTAGTTCAGAAGTGCCCTTCGCGGCGCTCAGGCTTCCCTCAGCACAAAGGCGATTCCCCCAGCTCGATCGGACCGAATTGGCGACGGCTCTTGCTCCTGCCTTCGCCGCCTTCAGCTCGACTCGCCGGCAACAATTGCGCTTATACGATGGCGTTGAACACACGCTTCGCATCATGACTGACGGTGGTGTGACGGTTGTTGGTCACACAGAGGCAGTCGCAATCAATGCGTACTACCGTGTCGTCGTACTTGAGATCGATCGGTTCTTGAGGAGGCTTTATACGCTAGAAGGAAAAACAGATGAGCATCCGCATGGTGACCGACCCAGGAAATTAGCGCCGCCGCCACCGGACTTCTTGCGCGAGCTTCCGATTTCTGATCGAAAGCCCAATCCAACGGCACTTCTGGATATCTGTCGACGCGAGGGGTTCGAGCCCAGTGAGGCCTGCTACGTCGGTGACAGTATCGTGAGAGACATTGCTATGGCGAAGACGGCAGGCGTGACGGCCGTTTGGGCTCGTTACGGAACGAAGTACGAGAGCTCGAACTGGGACACCTTGGTCAGTGTCACGCACTGGACCGACGCCGATGTGGCACGAGAGATTGAGCTTCGAAAACAGTACGGACGAGTGTCGCCCGATGCGATCATCGATTCATTCGATCAAATTCTCGCGCTGCCAGGCTTTGAGCACCTTCAGAGAGCGGGTTGAACCGGTCACGGATGCGGCCGCCAGCACGACAACCCGTAAACTAGAGTTCTTCATGGCGCTCACGGCAACCATCTACAACTTTGACATCGATCTGTCCGACTCCGACCGCGGCGTTTATGAAACTGTCTCGCTTCGAGTGGCGCAGCATCCATCCGAATCCGATGAATACCTGATCGCGAGGGTTCTCGCCTATTTGCTCGAGCATGCCGAGGGCATCGCGTTTTCGCGCGGGGTGTCCGAGCCGGAAGAGCCGATGATCTCGGTACGCGATCTGACCGGGAAGATCAGGAGCTGGATCGAGATCGGCACGCCGGATTCGGCGCGGCTGCACAAGGCATCGAAGGCCGCCGACCGCGTCGCCGTGTATTGCCATAAAGAGCACGCCCAGTGGCTGAAGGGACTTGGCGCCGCGGGCATCCATCGCGCCGAGGCGCTCGAGCTCTACGCGATCGATCGCGCACTGATCGGCGAGCTCGTCTCGCGTCTCGATCGACGGATGGCATTCGGTGTGTCGATCAACGATCGGGAACTTTACGTCTCGATCGGTGATGTGAACCTGACTGGGCGTGTAGGGAGAATCGCACTCTAGTCGTCCACGGATTACGCGGATTACACGGACTACAGGCCGCGCCGAGACGGCGTTGCTCGCGGCGGCGCTGCGCGCCGCGTCACCGGCGAAGGACCGCGGAAATGAGTCAACAGCATTCAGAGGACTCATTTCCGCGGTACTTCGTCGGTGACGAGAGGCCGGCCGAAGGCCGGCCCCGCGAGCAACGTGTAATCCGTGTCCATCCGTGAAATCCGTGGATAATCTGGCGTTCACGCGAGAATCGCGAGGGATCGCGGGTGGATGCCGACCGAGAACGGCAGCCCGCCGGCGTCCATCACGCGATCGTCCACGTGCAAGCGATCGGCGCCGGCGATCTCGATTGTCTTCACGCGCCAGGATCTGAATTCCGCGGGTTCGCTCTTCCGGGAACCGAGCGTCTCGAGGTACGACGCGAGCGCGTCCCGATCGGATTCTCCCAGCAGCACCACGGAGAGATGCCCGTCAGCTGCACTGACGTCGGCGGTGAATTCGAGCATTGGGCCAATTGACGGCGTGTTCAGCACCTCCACAAGGAGGAACCTGCCAGACAGCCGTTCGCCGTCGAGCGTGATGTCGAAATGCCGCGGCGCCAGGTCGCGCAGCGTCTCCAGGTAGAGCTCGTGCGCTTCGGCGATGTGCGTCTCGGGATGGTCCTTCGCGAGGGTCTCATTGCCCTCAGTGATGCACGACGTGACGAGCCCGCAGCCCACGCTTTCGAGGAACCTGTGCGCGCTTCCGTGCGCCTCGACCACGCCGACGTCGATCTTCACCACCTTGCCGTGTCGCCACCGTGCGGCAAGCTCTTCGATATCGCCGTGGACATCGAGACTGCGCGCGATATTGTTCGCCGTGCCGAGCGGCAGGATCGCCATCGGAACCGGGCCGCCCGCCAGCACGCGCCCGGCGCGGGCGACGGTGCCATCGCCACCAGCCACCACCACGCATTCAGCGTCGCCGACGTTCGAGGGGAGGTCCGACTCATCGTCGATGGCTCGAACCACCGAGTGCCCTGCGCGCTGGATGACCGACGTCAGGTCATCGAGCGAGAGGCCGCCGCCCGCCGTGTGGTTCCAGTAGAGGCATATCCGCATCGCCGCCACCAATGCAAGGACGTGGCCGCGTCTTTGCACCTCTCGACGCATGCGAATTCTGGTGTGTAACGACGACGGAATCTACAGCCCGGGCATTGCGGCTCTTGCGGAGGTGGCATCCGCGTTTGGCACTGTCCGGATAGTGGCGCCGAACGTGGAGCAGTCCTCGATGGGCCACGCGATCACCGCCAACCGGCCGCTCTCGTTCCGCGCAACCCGAATCGTCGGCCCGGAGGCCTACCGTGTCAACGGCACGCCGGCCGATTGCGTTTCGCTTGGCGCGTTCAAGTGGGGCAAGGTCGACCTGGTGCTGTCGGGCTGCAACCTCGGCTTCAATCTCGGAAATTCGATCTGGCATTCGGGCACGCTGGCCGCCGCGAAGCAGGCGGCGTTGCTCGGGCTTCGTGGCGTCGCGTTCAGTGCGCCCTCGGGCATCGACGATTTCACGAGCCTCAAGCCGTGGATGCAACGCGTGCTCGATACGTTGATTGGCGCCGCTGAGCTGACGCTCGTCAACGTGAACCTGCCGCGCGATCCGCGCGGGCTGATCTGGACCCGCGTCTCGGTGCGGCAGTACGACGGCGTCATCGTGCCGACGAAGGATCCGATGGGCCGCGATCTGTACTGGTCCAGCGTCACGCCGCTCGAAGGCGCGGAAGAGGGCACCGATCGATGGGCGATCGAGCAGAACTGGATCTCGTTGACGCCGCTCTGTCTCGATCTCACCGATCAGCCACTGCTGGCGCAATGCCGCGAGCAGCGGCCGCTCGATGAAGAGCTCGCCGCGAAAATCTCGCCGCCGCGATCGTCGCCCGACGCCGCCAAGAGGGTCGAGGAGGAGGAAGCGTCACCGGCGACGGGTAGCACGGCTGTCTAGCCGACTTAACGGCGCGGGCCGGCAATTGAGGAATCTGTGAGCGGGCCATTGAGTAATCTGTGGGCGGACCATTGAGTAATCTGTGGATCGTGTATTAACCTGTGGCTGGCGCTGGCCTGGCGCCGCACCTCGACCCGGCCCTCCCTCGCGGGGCTCGTCATCGGGGCAAAGGGGTTCACATCCCCGGGCTCATCAACGTGGGTTCTTCCGGTCGCGCGACCAGCAGGCGGGGGCTGGGGGTCGTGTGGCCAGAGAAGGATCCGTCATGACCCGCGCCCGTGCCCTCAAGCAAGTCATCCGTGCCCGCGCCGCCAAGACCGGCGAACGTTATACGACCGCTCGCAGACACATACTCAAAGAACTGAACGACCAGGCTTCCGGTGCACAAAGTGCACAGGCACGCGTTGCGCCTGTTGCACCCGCCGGCACCCGCGAAGGGCGGCCTCTCCGACGCGAAGTCGATCGAGAAGACCGGGCACGATCTCGCGCACTGGTTTGCGATCCTCGATCGCTTCGGCGGGATCGAGAAAGGGCACACCGCGGCAGCGGCGCTCCTCTACGAACAGCACAAGGTCCCCGGCTGGTACTGCCAGGGCATTGTCGTCGCCTATGAACGCGCGCGCGGCAAGCGCGTGATGAATCAGAAGTGTGACGGCTCGTTCGAAGTCTCGGTCTCGAAAGTGATCAAAGCCACGACGCCGGCGCTGGTCAAGGCGCTGAGCGACCAGACTGCCTCCGCGAAGGCTACGGCGGGTAAACTCTGGACCGCTCACGCTGACGCCGGCCTCGTGAAGGCGCTTCATGCCGGGCTAGCAGGCAACAAGTCGAAAGGCTTCGTCACAAAACCCGACGGACAGGCGCGCTTTCGATACAAGTGGAACGGGATGACGGTGCAGCTCAACCTGTATCCGAAGGGGCCCGGTAAGACCTCGATCGTGGCGCAGCAGACACTGCCGGGCGCCGACTCCGTCGAGCCGTATCGCGCGTTGTGGAAAGCGGCATTCGCCGCGATTGCCAAGACGGTAACGGCAAGCTAGGTGTACAGGTTCCGGGTTTGGTTCTGTTGCGTTCGAAGTTCGTGAAACTCCATTGAACAGAGCCAGACCTGGAACCCGGAACCTGTAACCAACCCCCTAATAGCGCGGCACGGCAACGCCGCGGCTGGCGGTCCCGTACCTCCCTCGATAGGCTTGCTCGTAGCCGGCTTCGAAGCCGTCACGATACGCGAGCTTGTAGGAATCCTTCGTCCCGTAGCGGCTGTTGTAGCCGCGATCGCCGGAGCGATACCAGCTGTGGCGAACAGGATCGTACGAATCGCGATCCTGGGCGTCCTCGCGGCCCTTGTCCAGACCGTCGCGATAGCCGTTGTCGTACGGCACGCTGTTGTAGCCGTAACCCGAATTGCGGTTGTTCGGATAGGTGTTCGGGTAGCTGCGATCGTAGACGCCGTCCGTGCGATCGCGATAGCGCCAGTCGCCGTTGCGATCGATCGTCGCCGTAGATCACGCGCGCGTTGCGGTTGCGTGACGCGACTCGCTCCGCCTGGTCGCAGTTGGTCGGCGCGGGCTGACGTCCTGGAGGAAGCCCGTCGATCCACACGCGGCATTCGCCGGCGCGCGGCATCTGGCCCGGCGGGATCCCCTGCGAGTTCCCGCGGCCGCGACCCTGCGCTTCCGACGTGCCCGCTGCCAACGCAAGCAGAATCAAACTCGTTGCTGCCGTACGCATTGTTCTTGCCTCCACCCACTGCTAAGGCAAGAAGCAGGCCATCGATTTTGCCGTCTCCAGGTGACAGCCGGACTCTAGCGGGAAGCCGGTAGCGTGAGGGAGATCAGCTTGCCGTCGAGAGTGGTGAGCGCCACGAACTGGCGACCGTCCGCCAGATAGGTCATCGGCGTCCCGAGCGGCGTGCCGGGCAGCGTTACCTCACCGAGAGTCGCGCCGGTCTTCTTGTCGTACGCGATCAGGCGCCCGTCTTGGCCGCGGCCGGAAGTTGGAATGAGCCCGTAGATCAACAGCGTCTTCGTGACGAGCGGCCCGCCCGCTCCGCCCTGTCCGCCAAGCGGCGGCAGCTTCACGTCTTTCAACGCCGGATGACTGCGAACGCCGTCAGGCCCGGGGCCCGTCGGCACCTGCCACGCGATCTCACCGCGATTGAGATCGTACGCGGTCATGCGGCTGTACGGCGGCTTGACGAGCGGCAATCCCTGCGGGCCGATTGGCTGCGGTGGCTTTGCCGGATGAAAACTCTCGGGCCCGAGCTTGCCGTTCGGGACGAACGGAAAATCGGTGAAGCTCGATCGGCCGTCGGCCAGCACCATCATCGTGAGGCCGCTCCGCGACGGGACGTAAAGATAACCGGTCTCGGGATCGGCGCCCGATCCGCTCCAGTTCGCGCCGCCGTTGATGCCCGGCAACTGCAGCGTGCCGTAGGTCTCGCCTTCCTTCCACAACGACTGCGGGGTATAGAGCATGCCGTGAACGTAACGGCGCGCGATCAGGCGCGCCTCGTCTTTCAACGCGGGTGTAAAGTCGATCAGCAGATCGTCGGTCACGCCCTGATACTCGAACGCCGGCGGCCGCGTGGGAAAAGGCTGGGTCGGCGAGAGCTCCTCGCCCGGAATGTCCGACTTGGGAACCGGCCGCTCTTCAATCGGCCACAGCGGGCGTCCATTGACGCGGTCGAAGACGAAGGTGAAACCCTGCTTGCTGACCTGCGCGATGGCTTTCACCCGGGCGCCGCGCACCGTCAAATCGAGCAGCGTCGGAGCGGCCGGCAGATCGTAGTCCCATACGCTGTGGTGCACCGTCTGGAAGTGCCAGACGCGCGTGCCGGTCTCGACACTCACCGCGACAAGGCTGTCGGCAAAGAGCCCATCGCCTTTCCGAAATCCGCCCCAGTAATCGCTCGTCGGCGTGGAGATGGGCAGATAGACCTGCCCGAGCTCGTCGTCTCCGCTCATCAGCGTCCAGACGTTGGCGTTGCCGGTGTACTTGTTCGAGCCGTCCTTCCAGGTATCGGCGCCGAACTCGCCGTCCTCGGGAATGACGTGGAACACCCATTTCAGTTTTCCGCTGCGCGCGTCGAAGGCCTGCACGTGACCGGGCGGCCAGTCCTTCCTCGGCGGGCGATCCGACATCGCGGCGCCGACCACCACGGTGTCGCGGACGACGACCGGCGGTGAGTTTGGCGAGACGTAATGCGTTTCGCCGCTCCACATCTTCACCGTGTTTCGTTTCGCTCGAGGGATGGCCGGATAGAGATCGGCCTTTCCGTTCACGCCGAATGATGCGATCGGCTTGCCGGTGTCGGCGTTGATCGCAAGAAGGTAGCCGTCGCTCGTGCCCATGAGGACACGATGGTCGTTCCGTCCGTCGCTCCAGTAAGCGACGCCGCGCGTCTGCCAGGGGCCAACGACGCTCGCCGAGCCGCCGTCCTGGTATGACTCAGGGTTGTAGAGCCACTTCGTCGACCCGGATGCCGGATCGATCGCGGCGATCTGGCCGAGGCCGGTGCTCATGTACATCGTCCCGTCGACGACAAGCGGCGTGCCTTTCAGTCCGGTTGCGGAGAGCGGCGGACTGATCGTCGTGCCGATGCGCTTGACGATCTCGAAGTCGGGCGACGCCCACGTCCATGCCACCGCAAGTGAACGGAAGTTGTCCCTGGTAATCCGATCGAGCGGCGAGTACTTCTGGCTCCAGTTGGTACCCCCGTAGCTAATCCAGTCGCCGGTATTTCTCGATCGCTGCGGCTGCGCGGCGATCGTCGCGACGATGATCAGCGAACCGGCGAGCGTCGCGCGCCACATGATCGTCAGGGCAGGCTGAAGGCGACGAACTCGGCGGGATGCTGGATGCCGCCGATGGCGACGACCACGTATTGCTTGCCCTTGTGGCAGGTAGGTCATCAGCGTCCCGGTGCTGCCCGCCTCGAGCGCGGTCTCCCACAACACCTGGCCGGTCGCCTTGTCGTAGGCGCGGATCTTCTTGCCGCCGCCGTTCGGCGGCGTGCGCACGTTGATCTGATCGCCTTCGGTCACGAACAGCAGCGTCTTGGTCACCAGCGGTGCGGCGCGGACGGATTGACCGAGCGGAGGGAGATTCAACGCCTTCAGCTCCGGATGAAACCGGGGGCCGTCGCCATTCGCGACCATCCATTTCAATTCGCCACGGTTCAGATCGAGCGCGGTGATGCGGCCGTAGGGCGGCTTCACGAGCGGCAGCCCGCGCGGGCCTTGAATCAACTCGCGCGTCGATGCGCGATAACGAAGGTTGGTCTCCTTCGGATCGCCCGGAATCAGGTTGGCAACGAACGGGTTCGTCATCGACGGCACGTAGAGCATGCCGGTTTCCGGATCGAACGCCGCGCCGGTCCAATCGGCGCCACCGATCGATCCGGGCAGCTCGATCGTGCCTTTCAGATCGTTCGGCCCGGTGCCTTCGATCGACGGCGGCGTAAAGACCGGACCCGTTCGATACCGCTTGAAGATCGCCAGCGCTTCCGCGCGCAGCTCCGGCGTGAAGTCGATCAGATCGTCTTCGGTGATGCCCTGTCGATCGAATGCCGGCGGCTTCGACGGAAACGGCTGCGTCGGCGACGCCTTCTCTCCCGGCACCGTCGATGCCGGCACCGGCGTTCTCGACGATCGGCCACACCGGCTTCCCGGTCACGCGATCGAGCACGTATGCCCACGACTGCTTGGTGATCTGCGCGACCGCCTTGATCTTCTTGCCGTCGACGGTGATGTCCGCGAGGATCGGCGCCGCCGGGTTGTCGTAGTCGAAGAGATCGTGATGCACGGTCTGGTAGTGCCAGACGCGCTTGCCGGTGGCCGCGTCCAGGCACACGATCGACGTGCTGTAGAGGTTGTCGCCGAGACGCGCGCCGCCATACATGTCATTGGTGACACTGGTCGTCGGCAGATACACGTAGCCAAGCTCGTCGTCCGCGCTCATCAACGACCAGACGTTGCCGGCGCCGGTGTATTGCCACGAATCGCCGACCCACGTCTTGATGGCCTCCGCATCGTCCGCGTTCGGCACGACATGGAAGGTCCACCGCAGCTTGCCGGTGCGCACGTCGTAGGCGCGCACGTCACCGGGATCGCCTTCGATCTTCGACGCCGAGTCCTGATCGACCATCGCCGAGCCCATGACGATCACGTCGCGGGCGATCAGCGGAACGGAGTTCCAGCGATAACCGGTGCTGCGCGGACCGACGTCGGCGCCGAGATCGACGACTCCGTTGATGCCGAAGCTCGCGATCGGCTCGCCGGTTTTCGGATTGAGCGCGTAGAGATACCGATTGCGGAAGGTGATGACGCGCGCGTCGGCGCCCTCGCCCCAGATAGGCCACGCCGCGATTGGCGCTGCCGCGCATGCCGTCTTCGCCGGGCTTCTGCACCCACAAGGTCTTGCCGGTCTCAGGATCGAAGGCCTCGGCCAGGCCGACGCCGTTCGACGCGTAGAGCACGCCGTCGACCATGATCGGCGTCGAACGGAAGTTGTTGAGCAGGCGGACGGTCTGGCCCTGCAACACGGCTCGGATCGACCTGCGGGCGGCGCCACGCGATCTTCAGGTTGCCGACGTTGGACTTGTTGATCTGATCGAGCGGCGAGTATTTCGTCGAGCCGTTATCGCCGGAGTAGTACCTCCATTCCGTGCCCGTGTCGGCGGCTTGGAGGCCACCGAGCAAGAGGAGGGCAACCGACACTACGGCTGGGATCCGAAGCATGGCCGGTAGGATACACTCCACGCCCATGCGCATCCACCTTGGGATTTTGGCCTTATTGCTTGGCGCGCCGGCTATTGCGGTGGCGCAGATCGACACCGGCATCATCGAGAAACACAAAGCCGCGATCGAGAAGCAGATCACGGATCCCGATCAGAAGCGTGAAGGCGGCACGCAGCCGCGCGACTGGGACTACCAGTTGCCGGAGGGCGTGCGAACGCGGCAGGTGACCTTCTACGTGGACGGTGGCACGCCGCTCTACGGCAAGCTGTTTCTGCCGAAGGGATTCACGCCCGCCGGCAAGCTGCCCGCCGTCGTCGTCGGCCACGGCATCAATGCGCTCTCGATCGGCATCGAGAAGTTCGCGGCCCGGTTCGCCGAGCGCGGCCTGGTCGCGATGGCGATCGACTATCAAAGCTACGGATTCAGCGGCAGCGGCTCGGACGACATCCGGCTGCTCGAGGCCGACACCGAGCAAGGGCGCGGTGACGGAAAAGGAAGCGCGCATTCTGCTCAAGCGCACCAACCTGAACAACGTTCATGAGATCGCGGACTTCCGCGCCGCCGTGTCGTTTCTTCAGGGCGAGCCCGGCGTCGATCCCGACAGGATCGGCATCTGGGGATCGAGCAACGGCGGATCGGTCGTGATCGCGGTCGCCGCGGTCGACGCGCGCGTCAAGGCCGTCGTCTCGCAAGTCGCGACACCGCGCCCGGCGCCGCGCGCGCCGGTGGCCATGGGCGCGAACTTCCTGAAGGACGCGATCCTGCGGGTGCGCGAGGGACAGGGCGCCGAAGTCGATGGCGGCTTCTCGTTCCGCAGCAAGATCGATCAGTGGTCCACCCAGCGCAATCGCGACGTGCGGCCCGGCCAGACGCTCGATCAGATCAGGCCGACGACGGCGGTCCTGTTTCTCCCGGCCGAAAAGGATGAACTGACGCAGGGCGCCGCCGGCGCGATCGAGGCGGCGAAGTTTCTGAGCGGCCGTGGCGTGCCGGCGCAGGCGATCGTGCTTCCTGCCCTCTCGCACTTTCAGGCCTATTCGAATGCGGGCTTCGAAGTGGGATCGAACCTGGCCGCTGATTGGTTCCTGAAGTATCTGTCGTCGGCCTCCAAGCTCGCCGCCGATCCGGCCGTCGTGGTGAACATCCCTCGGATCCCTTCATCGGCTCCGGCTCCCGCCGTCATCGCGAACCGCGAAGTCACGTTCTTCAGCGAGGGCGTGAAGTCATACGCGAAGGTGTTCTTCCCCACCGGATTTTCGCCGGTCAGCAATGCCGCGGCGGTCATCGTCGCTCCCAACGCCAACGACACGGCATCGAGCGTGGAATCGCAGGCCGTCGCTCTCGCCCAACGCGGCATGGTCGCGGTTGCGATCGACTACCGCGGGTCGGGAAAGAGCGGCGGATTCATTTACCTCGCCGATCCCGTTCGTTGGGACGATCGGCTGCGTTTCTCCCAGCACACAGCGAAGGTACGGTTGCGTCGTGGACGTCTGATCCCGGAGGCGCAGGTCATCGATATCCGCAACGCGATTAGCTTCGTCCAGGGCGAACCCGGTGTCGACGCGACGCGCATCGGCGTCGTCGGAGCCGGATTGGCAGGCTCGCACGTCGTGGCGGTGGCCGCACACGACGCTCGCGTGAAGGCGGGCGTGGCCATCGCGGCCGTCGAAGCCGGCAAGGGCGTTGAACGCAAGTCGTTCTCGCCGGACGCGGCACTTCTGGCTTCGATGGTGATACTGGCGAGGACCGGGCAGGCGCCGGCTACTGAAGCCGCCGCCGCTGCGATGAATCGGGAAGAGCAAAAGATTGCCCTCTCGGAATATCAGCCTTTCCGTTACGCCGATCAGATTCCAAAAGATACGGCGATGCTGTTCCTCGATGGCAAGACGGATGCGATCAATGCGACGGCTGACTTCCTCGCGAAGAGCCTGGCGAAAACGCAGTGAGCGCGGCTCGCGTGGAGGGGCACGAGTGTTTTAAGCTTTGAGGATGAAGTACCTGTGCCTGGTGTATCTCGAGGGTGACAAGCTGCACGCCGTCCCCGATCGCGAATGCTTCAACTGCGGTGACGATCTGAAAAAGCAGGGCCTGCTGCTTTCCGCCGAACCGCTGTTTCCCGCCGAGACCGCGAAGACGTTGCGCATCCGGAACGGCCGCGTCGCGATCACCGATGGCCCGTTCGCGGAGACGAAGGAGCAGCTCGCCGGCTTCTACCTGATCGACGCTGCCAGTCACGACGAGGCGCTGCAGATCGCGGCGAAGATCCCGCCGGCGCGCGAAGGCAGCATCGAAGTGCGACCGGTGCGAGAATTACAGCCATGATTGTCGTGCTGTTTCGATCGAAGCTCGTCCCCGCGGCCTTAACCGACGGGTACGACGAGATGGCGAAAGAGATGGACGACCTGGCGCGGACGATGCCGGGGTTCATCGACGTAAAGTCCTTCAAGGCCGAGGATGGTGAGCGCCTCACCGTCGTCTGGTGGCAGGACGAAGACACGTTGCGCGCGTGGCGCGAGCAGGCGCGCCACCGGGTGGCGCAGCGCACCGGCCGCGAGCGGTGGTACCAGTACTACAAGCTGGACGTCGCCGAAGTGATACGCACCAACAACTTCGATCGTCCGAAGGCCTGATCGCGCTTACCGCTCTTCCTTCGCGGCATCGGTCGGCCGCGGCGTGTCGTCGGCGAGGCGAAACGCCGCCATCTCTTCGCCGTTTCTGACGAGCAGCACGTTGCCGACGACGACCGGATGGTTCCAGGTCTTCGAGTTGAGTATCGGGATGCGGGCGATCTCCTTGAACTGATCGGTCGTCGCGCTCACCAGCGCGAGCTCGCCTTCTTCCGAGGTCACCAGCAGCAGATCCTGATCGGCAAGCAGGAGCAGCTGTCCGTTGCCGAAGCGTCCGCCCTTCCACTTGCGCTTGCCATCGGCCAGATCGATGCAGGCGAGGATGTTGTTGTCGAAGCCGTAGGCGTGGCCCTTGTGAATGACGAAGTCATTGAAATACGGCTTCAGCCCAATCGTCGTCCAGCGCTCTTCCGGCGTCCAGGTCGCGCCGTCATGCTTGATGGCGAGCCGCTTCGTTCCCCCTCCGCCGGTCGCGGACATCGCGTTGATCAGGATGTCGCCGTCTTCGGTCACCGCCGGCTGGATGATCGCGCCACCCTCCCACTTGTAATCCCACAGCAGCTTGCCGTCGGCGGGATTGACGCTGACCGCTCCAGGCGCACTGAGGATTACCACCTGGGTGACGCCGTCGATGGTGACGAGATGCGGCGAGCTGTAGCTGCCGCCATGCAGCGGTCCGATCCACCGCTGCTCGCCGGTAGCGACCTCGTATCCGGAGAGCGTCCCGCCCACGCTCACGATCACCACATCGTCAACGATGAGCGGCGAGCTCGAAATGCCCCAGAACGGAACCTCGCGCGACGTGTCGGTGGACGTGTTGTGCGACCAGATCTTCTTGCCGGTCCTGGCATCAAGCGCGTTCAGGAGTCCGGTCGCGCCCATCGAGTAGACGCGATCCTTGTGGATCGTCGGCGTGCTCCGAGGACCAGCGCCGCCGTTCGATTCGTAGAAACGAACCGGATCCGCGTGACGCCACACCGGCTCCCCCGTCGAAACTCGATAACAGGCGACGATCTCCTCGTTGCCGCGCTGCTCCTGCGTATAAAGGAGATCGCCGCGGACCGAGAACGATGACCAACCGGGCCCAATCGGTCTCCTCCACATCTGCGCCGGTGGAGCCGCCGACCAGTCGGTGTTGATGCGAACGCCGCGAACGACGCTGTCGCGATTCGGCCCGCGGAATCCCGGCCATTCGGCCGGTCGAGTGTCTTCGACCACCACAGGAACGGGAGCGGGAGCGACCGTCTCAACCTTCTGGGCGGCCGGCGCCGCAGGTTTCACGTCGGGCGCGGCGCTAGTCGGCGATGGGGTTTCGACGACCGCCGCAGGCGGTAGGGGTTTCAACTCATCCGGGCCACGTGCGAGCAGCAATTCTTCGGGAGTCGGCGTCCAGCGCCAGTGCATGTCCATGCCGCTGCTGCCGCCTATTCCTCCGGTGCGCACGAGAGTGATCGGAACGCTGGCCATGACCACCGTCGCGATGAGCGCAAGACGGCGCGTCGACGGCCGGACATCACGAGTGGCGACCGCCCACACGACCAGCGCCAGCATCAGCGGCTGAACGCCGAGCACGTAGACGAGAAAACCCTGGCCCGCGCCGGCAATCGACAGGTCGACGACGAACTTCGAGAGAACGACGGCAGTGGCCACCAGCGCGATCGCACCAAGCCGCTCGAGCCATGCGCGCCCGGCTGAAAAACAACCACCACACCAGGATCAGTAGCGCGCCGGCGACGCCGCCCAGCATGGCGTACATCGATCCGTCGATCGAAACCAACGGTGCGATGACCGCGACGACAACCTGCACGACGGCAATTGCGACACCGGGCCAGAGGCGAAGGGGCTTCATTCTCTACTCCACTGCTGCGCTCGACCGAGCCGCAGCGATGCCGACGATTCCACGAAACGTTTTCTTCACACGCAACCGGACGATCCAGAACACCATCATGATCACGGGAATCAGGACGGGGATGGGCAACAGCGATGGGACGTAGATGATCTCGGGCACTCTTCCGCGAGGCCCCAGGAAGAATGAACCCGCGGCCACGACCATTCCGAGGCACATGCGCCACAGGTGACGCGCGATTCGGCGCTGTCCCTGGATGCCGCCGGCCCGGATGGCGCGCACATCGCCGATGCCGCCAAGGATCGCGACGATGGCGAACACGAATGTCGGCGATGCGTCGGGGCGCCCGCTCATGAACACGTTGAACGCGAGCAGACCAAACAGGAACGCCGCGACAGCAATCACGGCGTCGATTCGGCCCGGCCGCCATTGCTTGCGCGCGGTCAGCATACCGGTCAAGACGAGATAAAACGTCACGAGTCCGGCCACCACATTCGTCGGGCTGCCCTTCGGATCGATCGCAGCCAGGAAGGAGCCCCCGAGCGCCATGACCACCATCGCGTAGACGAAGATCCTGCCGGTTCGTTTGTGCAGCCGTCCGCCCTTCGCGGCAAAGAGCGCGACGTAGCCGACGATGAGCGCGATCATCCCAGCCAGGACGTGAATGGGGAGGATCAGGTCATGGATCACGTGATCCCCTTATTCCGATCGAAGCGCCTGCAGGACGTCGACGCGCGACGCGCGCGCGGCGGGCATCAGCGATGCCGCGATCGCGGCGGCGGACAGCACGGCAGCGGCGGCGCCGAGCGCGGTGCAGGCCCGGCATCCGCAGCTGCTGGAAATAACTCGACGCAACGCCGGCGAAGAGATACCCGAACGCGGCGCCGGCGAAGATGCCGATGCCGACGATCTTCGCGCCTTCGGTAAGCACCTTCATGAGCAGCAGATGCGGCGACGATCCGATTGCGAGGCGGACGCCGAACTCACGCGTCCGGGCGCTGACGCCAAACGCCAGCACGCCGGCGACGCCGACGACGGCGATCAGCAGCGCCACACCGGCGAAGCCCGAGAACACGAACGCGTTGAGGCGCTCGGGCGCGAGCACTTCGGCGCGCACGTCTTCGAGCGTTGCCGCGCGCTCAACCGGCTGGTTGGCCGAGAGGCCCTGGACGATCCGCGTCACCGGCTGCACCAGCGAGTAGGGATCACCCGATGCATTGCACGAACAACCTGCCGGCTACGCCCATCTGCTCGAACGGGTGATAGACCGTCATCACCGGACCGCGCGCAATCCGCTCGTCGTCGACGTCACCAACGATGCCGACAATGCGGCGCGGAAAAGGCTTTGGTCCGAAGTACGGATCGATCCACCACATCTCGTGATTGAGCGCTTCGCCATTTGGATAGAGGCGCTGGGCGAGACTCTGGCTGACGATGACGACCTGTTCGCTCGTGCGCCGATCCTCGGGAGTGAAGTCGCGGCCGGAGACAAGCGGCACGCCCATGACATGGAAGAAATCCGGCGCGACAATGCGGAGGCGGGCGCGCGGATTCTCTTCACCGTTCTGCCGGCGTAAAGCCGTCGGCTCCGAAGGGAATACCCGCGGCGCCGCCGAACTTTCCGGCATCGCGCCATGGGGTGAAGCTGCCCATCGACACTCCGTCGACGCCGGGAAGCGCGGCGACCCTGGCGGTCACCTGGCGATAGAAGTCAAAGTCCTGTTCCCTGCTCACGCCGAGCGTCTGCATCGGCAAGTCGATCGCGAGCACCTGTTGCATGTCGTAGCCGGTGTTCACGGATCGCAAGGCGATCAACGTCGCGAGCAGCGTCGCCGCGCCGGCAAGCAGCACGAACGAGAACGCGACCTGCGTGGTGGCGAAAATCTTCAGCCGGCGATTGGTGCCGGGCGTGATGCGGATGCTTCCCGCCGAAAGGCCGTTGCCGGTCGGCGACTGCGCCGACGGGAGGCGTGGCACGTACGCGAGGAGCACCGCGGCGGCCATCGCGAGCGATGCGCCGACCCAGAGCAGGCTGGAATCGACGGTCACTTCGAGCGCACGCACGGAGAATCGCGCCGCAAAGCTCGCGACGAGCGAAACCATCGGCCGGGCCAGCAGCACGCCGAGGATGGCGCCGGCGCCGCAAAGCACGAGGCTCTCCGCGAGCAATGTTCGTCGTAGCGCGCCGCGGCTGGCGCCGAGGGCCGCGCGGACTGCCAGCTCGCCCTCACGGCGCACCGATCGCGCGAGGATCAGGTTCGCGACATTCGAGCAGGCGATGATGAAGACCACCGCCGCCGATGCGAGCAGGATCAGCAGGACGGGCCGGGCCGGCGCCGCAATCTGATCGCGCAACGCGGCGACGTCGATGCGCATGTCGGCCCGCCCCGGATACGACTCCGGATGCTCGGCCTTGATGCCATCGTGAATCGCGACCAGCTCCGAACGCGCCTCGTCGATCGTCGTGCCGGCCTTGAGGCGGCCGAAGAGCTGCGTCATGCGATGCGTGCGCATGGTGATCATCTGCGCGCCCATGTGATGCGGGCTCGTCACCATGTTGGCGATGATTTCGGTGTCGGCCGGATACGGCACCGACGGCTCCAGCACACCAATCACCGTCGCGTTCCGCGCGCCGAGCTGGATGGTCTTGCCGACGACGGACGGATCGCTGTTCAGCGACTTGGTCCAGAAGCGATTGGTCAGCACCGCGACACCGTCGGCCTTGAATCCTTCGTCTGACGGTTCGACGAGACGCCCGATGATGGGCTTGAGACCCACCACGTCGAAATAGCGGCCATCAACGACGCCGGCTTGAATCACGCGGGGATCGCCGAGACCGACGAGCGTGAATTCGACCGTGGAGAATTCGCCGAACGCCTCCATCGTGGTGGCGCGCTCGCGGATGTCCTTGATCTCGGGAACGGAGAACGTCGTGCTGTTGACGCCAAGGCCGGGCGCGCTCTGGCGGATGTAGACCAGGCGCTCCTCGCCGCGATTGACGAGCGGCCGCATCAGCACGCCGCGGACGACGCTGAAGATCGCGGCGTTGGCGCCGATGCCGAGCGCGAGCGTGATGACGACCGTGGCGGCGAGTCCCTTCGCGCGAAGCAACGAGCGAAGCCCGACGCGCAGATCCTGCGCGAGCGCCTCCGCCATGTCGTACCAGCGGCTGTACCAGACGCGACGCATCTCGTCGCGCATCCGCGGCAGGTAGCCGAATTGCCTCAGCGCGTTGACGCGCGCCTGCTCGCGGAGACTCGCCGCGATCGATCCGCTGCTGGATCTCGATCGCCAGGTGGCCGCGAATTTCGTCGTCGAGCTCGCGTTCGTCGGGACGCATGGCTTACTCCGCGGCGGGACTCATGATCTTGCCGATCGACCCGACCAGCTGCGTCCAGCGATCGCGCTCGCGCGACAGCTGCGCCTTGCCGGCCGCGGTCAGCTGGTAGTACTTCGCCTTGTGGTTGGCTTCGCTGATGCCCCATTCGGACTTCAGCCAGCCGCGTTTTTCGAGGCGATGGAGCGCCGGATAGAGCGAGCCGGTTTCGATCTTCAGCAGGTCGTCCGACTGCGAGCTGATCGCCTGGCCGATGCCGTGGCCGTGCTGCGCGCCCCACTGGAGCGTCCGCAGGATCAGCATGTCGAGGGTGCCCTGGAGCAGCTCCAGGCGTTCGGGATCGGGCGTCTTGGCCATATGTGTAGACGGTCTACGGTTGATACGTAGACGGTCTACGGCTGGTTCCAGTAGCCGGTATCCGGTAGCCAGAAGCCAGATAAGGGCCTGCCTTTCCAGTTACTGGCTACTGGCTACTGACGATTCTGCCCGATCGCGCATTCGCTGCCTGAACCGTTCGCGCTCGTCCGGGCTCATGTCTGCGTCCCCAGCGCCGGCGCGAGCGGTGCGCCACCCATCCCGAAGCCGCCGAACAGAATGCGACTGAGCGCGAGGATGCCGACGGCCTGCCAGAACGTGACCTCGCGCAGGCCAAACAGCATCGGCATCAGCCAGTTCCACAACAGCTGCACCACTTTCCCGCCGAGGAAAATGAAGATCGTGATTGCGATGATCCCGGCGATGCCCATCGCGATGAATTTCGCGATGCGCTTGGCGATTTGCTGAGCAATTTGCTTCTCAATCTGCTTTTCCATGGCTCACCCGTTCGTTAGGTCGTCGTACACACCCTGCAGCCGCCTTCGCAGATGCATCACGGCATAGCGCTTGCGCGAGAGCAGCGTGTTGACGCTCACGCCAGTCGCGGCTGAAATCTCCTTGAAGGTCCGTCCCGTCAACTTCGTGCGCGATGAAGACGTCGCGCTGCTCCTTCGGCAATTCGTCGAGTGCGTCCTCGAGCTCGTCGAGCAACACGCTGCGCTCGAACACGTCCTCCGGACCGGCATCGAGCGACGGCAATAGAAGCTCGTCATCGTCGAACGGCTCCGGCTTCCTTCTTGCGAAAGAGGTCGATGATGCGGTTGCGCGCCACGCGAAACAGCCAGCCGGTGATGTGATCGATCGGCATCAACAGCCGGTTGGCCTCGACCAGCTCCGAGAACACGTCCTGGACGATGTCCTCGACGTCGCGCGGATCGGCAACGCGGCGGCGGATGAAGTTGCGCAACCGGGACCCTTCCCGGTCGACAACCTCGACGATCCGCCGCTCCTGGTCCTTGGGCATCCGCGTGGGGTTCGCCCCTTTCCTTCTCTACGAATGAAGACGGATGAGCGACGCGGATATTGTTCCCGCCGCTGAAAAGTAGCCAGTATCCGGTAGCCAGATGCCAGAGGAAGGCCGTTTCGTGGCTAGATCTGGCTACTGGCTACTGGCTACTGGCTACTGGCTACCGCCTACTGGCTACTGGCTACTGATCTGCATCTCGGCGAGGACCGGGAAGTGATCGGACGCGCCGACGGCGATGGCGTTCCTCACGACTTCGCACTTCGTGACACGCCCGGCCTGCGCGTGCGGCAGGAACACGTAGTCGAGACGCAAGAGCGGATCGGACGTCGGCAGCGTCAGGCCCGGATCGTCAGGATGGAGCATCCGGAATGAATCGACGTAGCCGGCGTCGAGCACGGTCTGGATGGTGCGCCACTGCACGCGGCCGCCGGTCAGCCATAGCAGCGGACGCAACCGCAACGGCAACTGCGCGGCCTTGACGGTCGCGCCCGGCGCGATGGTGTTGAAGTCGCCGACGAGCGCATGGAGGCGATCGCGGTGGTGCTCGATGCTGCGCAGGAGCGCGCGCAGCTCGAGGACCCTGCGCTGTTCGGTCCAGGCGGCGATCACCGCGCTCAAGTGCACGCCGAAGACGCGGATGCGCTCCCCGGCCGGAACGACTTCGATGAAGGCGTGCCGCGACACGCCCGGCCGGACCCACTCGCAGAAAGCGACCTTCTCGCGGCTGACGACACGCGAGCGATTGGCCCGGCACCGATCGATGATCGGCCATGCCGGACAACTCCGCGATCCTCCGGACGTTCAGGGGATTGGTGGCTTCCTGGAGCAGCACGAGATCCGGCGCACAACCCCTAATCACCTCCGCGATCGCGCCGACGCGATCGCCGCCGCCGTGCATGATGTTGTAAGTCAACAGGCGGAACGTCATGTCCCAACCGGCGGCGTGTTGAGCGCGAGCCCCTGCGGCTTGGTAAAGAGCGTCAGGTATGGCTGATCGAGGAGGTCGCCGCGGAACCTGATCACGATGTCGCGCGACGCCTGCAGATTCACGGGTCGCGTCGACCATCTCCATCAACTGCTTTCTGAGCGGCACCAGGTCCGGCGCGATATCCGGGTCCTCGTCGCTGAGCGGCCGCGAATGAATGCCGGGAACGAAGAAACCGGTCGGAATGAAATAAAGGACGCCGCCGTCGCCGACCATCGTCACGTCGAGGTCGCTCGTGCCGGGACCATCGGCGTCGAAGGCCGCGCCGTCCTTCCAGCGTTGGCCCGTCACGGCGCTGCCGCGCAGGATCACGGTCGTGCCCGGGGGAACGAACTCTTCGCAGCGCGCGGCAGAACTCGCGGTAGCGGTCTGG
Organism: uncultured cyanobacterium; assembly: GCA_963833135.1. Lineage (GTDB taxonomy): Bacteria > Acidobacteriota > Vicinamibacteria > Vicinamibacterales > UBA2999 > 12-FULL-67-14b. The sequence goes on from CAWHWW010000005.1 coordinate 297,509, forward strand.
ATCACCGCCGAAGGCGAGCCGAGTCACATTGTCGCGCTTCACCTCCTCTGAAAGTCCACCTTGCAGAGTCTCGTCCGATGCCGGGTCATCCATGAGACTGATGTACTCAAAGATCGATCCGGCCGCACCTACGGATGAACTGGGTCAGCGCGGGAAGAGCCGGGGAGGGCGATCTTGATAGCCCTCGCCGTCGAGCGCGTGGAGAAAGGCGACGAGCGCATCGACGTCCGGCGGCGTCAGCCGCAGCGGACGGATGCGCCCCGAAAGGTTCGGATTCGCCGCGCCGCCGCGGTTGTAGAACTCGACGACGTCGCGCAGCGTGGCCAGCGAGCCGTCGTGCATATACGGGGCGTGGCGCGACACGTCCCGTAGCCCGGGCGTCTTGAACGCGCCCCGATCGCGACGGTCGTGACTGACCGCGAATCGCCCCTCGTCCTTGAATGACCGGGCGGCCTCGTCCCATCCGACGCCGAGATTGTGAAAGCGTCCATCGGAGAAATTGAAGCCGGCGTGACACTGGGCGCAGCGGCCGGTGAAGAAGAAGATCTCGCTGCCGCGTTTGGCCTCGGCCGACATCGCGCCGCCGTCGCCGGCGTAACTCCATCGATCGTACGGCGCGTTGCCGCTCATCCGGGTGCGCACATATTCGGAGAGCGCGGTCGCGACGCGCTCCTCGGTGATCTCATCGGCGCCGAATGCTTCGACGAAGTACGGACGATACCCCTGCAGCGCGGATAGCCGGCCGATCATCGACTGAGCGTCGAGACCCATCTCGTTGCGATCGGCGATCGGCACGAGGACCTGGTGCTCGAGGCTCGAGACGCGGCCGTCCCAGAAAAACGACTGATCGCGATCCTCGGGCACGTCCGGCAGGATCGTTCGGGCCGCCAGGTTGACGAGGCTTGGCGCCTTGCGCGTGCCCTGCCGGCCGCCCACCCCGGTCGACACCGGCGTCGGTTCCGAGAATGCGAATTCGGGGCGATGACAGGTTGCGCACGACACGCTCGTGTCCGCCGACAGTCTCTTGTCGAAGAACAGCCAGCGGCCGAGCCGAACACGCGCCGGGACCGGCTGGTGCGGGACGTCCTTGAAGAACTCCTCCATCCCGAACGGCGGCGCCGCGTTGGGACGGATCGGGTTGTCGCTCTCCAGGGCAGCGCGCGTCGGGCCGCATCCAACGATGACCACGGCAAACACAGCCAGCACTGGCGCGGGGCGAAGCACCGACATATTCTAGGCGACCACGATGAACCCGATCGACGAGCTCGATCACTGGCTGCGCGGCGATTTCGTGCGCATCAATACCGCGCTCGAAGAGACCTATTTCGATGAACGCATCGACGTGATTTGCGGCCGCGCCGATGTCGATGCACTGAAGCACCAGTTGCTTCAGCAAGGCGGTCCGCTGATGAGGCGGCTCGCCGCCATGACGGCGCTACCCAATCATTCGCACGCCAGTTATCGGTTGCTGGGACTCGTTGGTCATTACCTTGCCGCGTGTCAGCGGCATGAAGCGTTCGCCTCGGCTCAAGGCTCCGGCGGAACGGGCCTGACCGATCCGGAAGGCGGACGGCAGGCGGCGTGGGACATCTCCACGCGCATCGGAACGGCGCTTGGAGTGGCGCCGCGACTGGTCTTCGCGCACCAGTCGCTCTTCAACGACGCGATTGCCGGCCGCTACCGCACGTTCACCGCTTTGCCGGATGAAGACGTCTTCCTCCGCTTCAACGCTCTCGGCGTGGTCGCGTATTACCGCGCCGCCGAGGCATTGCGCGGCATCGCCAACGTCGGCGTCTCGAGCGTCGTTGCCAGCTACCTGTTCGACCAGGCCGAAGCCTCGCTGCGCGACGTGCTGCGGTTCAACCAGGAGCTTGCCCGGCAACTGAACATCGACCGCTTCTTCTTCAACGTCCGTCCCTACTTCAAGACCTATCGGGTCGGCGAAACGGACTATCGCGGCGCGAACGCCGGTGACTTTTCCTCGATCAACGAGATCGACGTGACGCTCGGTTTGTGCAGCATGGAGGACCCGTTCTATCGCGTAGTCGTGCGCGAGAAATATCGCTACGTGCCGCCGGCCGATCGCCAGGTGCTGGATTCGCTCGATCGCCTTCCCTCACTCGCACGATTATTCCGGGCCGAATTCGATTCGAAGGGCGCAACGCCGGAATGGAAGGCCAATGCCGATCGATTTCTGGCGGTCTGCAAGACCCACGGCGCCGCCTACGCGTTCCACCATCAGCGGCTGGTGAAGGCCTACGTCGAGACGCCATCGAAGACGGCTACGAACGCTCACTCCGCCGGACTCACGTCGAGCGGTCCGCCGCTTGAAGACGTGATGGCGATGTTAGGCCGCCTGATGCAGATGCGGACGGCCCGGCCCGACCTCGGCCCGGACGTCTAGCTACTTGCGGCCGAGCGCGTCGCGCAGCTTGTCGGCGATCGATCCCATCGAGGCTGATGGTTCGGCGTCCTGCCGCGTCGCGTAGTCGCGAAGTTCCGCCTTCTCGCGCTGCGTCGGCAACAGCCTTCTTGCTCAATCGAATCCGGCGTGCCTCCGGATCGACTTCGAGAATCGCGACCTCGACTTCGCTGCCGATCGGAAATGCCTTTCGCATGTCCGCGCCGCGATCGATGCCGCTTTCGGCAAACGGCAGCAGGCCCGTGAAGCCCGGCTCGAGCTCGACGAACGCGCCGAAATCCGCCAGGCGCGCGATACGCCCGGTGCGCACCTGCCCGACCGGAAACTTCGCCGCCGCCGTGGTCCACGGATCGTCCTGCAGTTGCTTCAGCCCGAGCGAGATCTTCTCCGTCGCCTCGTCGACGCGAAGAACGCGCACGGTGATCTCGTCGCCGACGGCGACGACCTCGCTTGGGCTACCGACGCGCGTCCAGCTCATTTCGGATACGTGCAGCAGCCCCTGGATGCCGCCGCCAAGATCCACGAACGCGCCAAAGTCCGGAACCGAGACCACGCGGCCGGTGATCACCGCGCCGGGGACAATCGACTTGCGGGTGGCGGCAGCGTTGGCACGCTGCTCCTGCTCGAGCTGCTTGCGGCGGGACACGACGACGTTCTTTCCGCCCTCCTTGTATTCGATGACGTTGAACGCGTAGGTCTTGCCGATGTGCACGGACGGATCGTTGGTGCGGACGATGTCGATCTGCGAGATCGGGCAGAACGCGCGCTCGCGCGCGATGCGCACTTCGTAGCCGCCTTTCACTTCCTGGACGACCTTGCCTTCGACGGCGAGCCCGGCCTGGAACGCATCCTCGAGCTCGCGCTGCGTGGCGGTGTTGCGCACACCCTTGCGCGACAGCACGATGCCGCCGCTCGTCGAAACCACCATCGCGTTGATGCGATCGCCGACCGACACTTCGACGTCGCCCTCGTGATCCTTCAACTCGGCGACGTCGATCTCGGCTTCGCCTTTGCCGCCGATGTTGACGAAGGCCACTTTCGGCCCGATCGCGACGATGGTCCCCTCAACGGTCTGGCCGCGTTTGAACTGTTTGGCCTTGACCGAGGCCTCGAACATCGCCGCGAAATCTTCTTGCTGATCGCTCACGTGCGGACTCCTGAAACCTGCGGGTTCTTGCTCGGTTGATGAAGTTCCTATTATCCCCACGGTTGGACGTGCCCCGCACCCAGACTTGCCGGGGCTTTGAGCGCTTTCATATAATGGTAGGTTCCAACCCTACTGGGAGGTCGTTCAACGGTAGGACAGCGGACTCTGACTCCGCTTATCGGGGTTCGAATCCCTGCCTCCCAGCCACGAAATTTGACGTGTGTTTGCAACAACTTACGGCGCAGGGTGATTTCACTATCGAACTCACGCGCTTCTGTAGGTTGAAACGGCGGTCTTAATCGCTAGGCGCCGCCGGAAGCCACATGACGAGGACGAAGACATCGTTCGCGCGTCAGCGCGTCACGCGGACGCGGCGATCGCGAGTGATGACGGGCGCGAGGCGCCCGTGCAGTTCAACGCTACGAGTCGTTCACGGGCACGGGTTACTTCGCCCGGCCCGCTGCGAGCTTCTGCCGCAACTCGTCGAACCAGTTGACGATCAGCCGCAACTCGGGCGTGGACCCGTCATTCCCGGCGCCAGAGATCAGCAGCAGCCGCCCGTCGGGCAGTACGTCGAAGGACGGATCGGCGACGGAGTACTGGCCGAAGGGTCGTGGCCTGGACAGGTTCAGCGTCGATCCCGATGCGACGTCGACGACCGCAATCCTGGCGGCGAATGACCCGCCGTTGTCGTCCAGCTGGCGACCGTCACGGGACCAGGCCGGGTTCCTGCCGCCTTCGGTCGAGACCAGCACCGGCGACGTCATGCTCGGAAAGGCGGCGACATACACGTCGCCGCGGCCCGACCGGTCGGAGCTATAGGCGATCCACCGGCCATCCGGCGAGAGCGCTGCGCCCCATTCCGCGAAGGGAGTAGCGAGCAGGGGGCGCGTTTGGCCATCGGCAAGCGACAGGAGGAACAGGTCGGCACCCGTCTCTGGCCGCTGTTCCGTGTAGACCAGCGTGCTGCCATCCGGCGCCACGGCGTTCGGCACCTGCAGGTTCGGGCTCGTCGTCAGCCGTTCCTCCGCGCCGCTGCCGTCGCTCGCCAACCGAGCGATGCTGGTTGTATCGTCACCCCCGAGCGAGACAAAGACGTGTTGGTTGTCGTGCGACCAGATGGGGTTCATCGGCTGCACTCTCGTGCTGGTGGTGGTCAGCTTCGTGAACGCGCTCCGGGCGAGGTCGATCGTCCAGACGTCTCCGTAGAGCGCGCGCAGGAGCACGGCGACGCGGCGGCCGTCGGGCGAGACGCGGGCGCTCCCGTAATGGCGGCGCTCGTCGATCAAGGGATGGCTGCCGTCGGTGCTTGCCGCCACCAGGCCCAGACGGACGTGCGAGTCGTCGCCTGGGACGTAGGCCAGGGTGCCCGACGGCGACACCGCGAAGTTGCCCACGGGCAGCGAGGGATCGAAGTAGATATCCGAGACGACCGGGACACGCTCGTCTCCGACGGCGGCCGTTGCTGGATCGAAGGCGGCGGCGAGCAGTTCCCCGTTTCTGAGATAGATCAAGTGGCCGGTCGCGGTGTAGCGCGCGGCGACCGCGCCATCCAACAGGCGAGTGACGTGTCCTGACTCGAGGTCGACCAGCGCCACGGTCAAGTCACTGGAGGTCCTCGCGCCCTCGTTATCCATCGTGACCAGCACGCGGCGGCCGTCAGGAAGGGCCTCGGGATACCCCATGAACCCAGAGCTCACCTTGCGCCGCTCACCTCCGCCGGCGGGCACCCGCCAGAGTCCCATATCGCCCCGAGCCGCGGCGCCGAGCCCAAACACGATTTCGTCGTTCGCGGTCCACGTCGCGCCGAACGCAGAGACTGCGTCGCACAAGACCATGGCGGGACCCGTTGTCGTGGGAACTTTCTTCAGCTGGCCATCGGCGAAGAATGCGATCCAGCGGCCATCGGGGGAGAACGCCGCCATACGCGCGTTGCGCGTCCCGGGGATCGGTCGCGCCGCAAACTGGTCCAGGTCGCGGATCCAGAGCTGCGGCGGTTCGGGGCCGCCGTTCGCGGTGTAGACGACCCGGCGGCCGTCCGGCGACAGGGCCAGCGATGGCCGCGGGAGGCTCAGGTGCATCTGCGCGTTCTCGGGGAACGTCACCGACAGGTGCAACGGGAGCCGAGGCGTCGCGTCGTTGCGCGCGTAGCCTGCGGCGATCGTGCCAGCGAGCACGAGCGCGGCGACAGCGAGAGCGGCGCCGACGTACGCGAGCGGGGTCCCTTGGCGCTGCACCAGCGCCCCCTCCCGGGCTACCGCCCTGTCGTCATGTCCGTCGAGGTCCGGTTGTGCGTCGCCAATATGCCGAAGACGCGCCTTCGGATCCTTCTGGAGACAACGCGCGAGCAGCTGCCGGATGCGCGCCGGCGTCTCGATGGGCAGCTTCGACCAGTCCGGATCGCTCTTGACGACGGCGGCGAGCACGTCGGTGATGGTCGTCGCCCGGGAACGCCGCGACGCCGCGTGAGCGTCTCGTAGAGGACGCACCCGAATGCCCAGATGTCGGCACGCGTGTCGACCGGCTTGCCGCGCGCCTGCTCGGGCGCCATGTAGGCAGCTGTGCCGAGGATGATGCCGCGCATCGTCACTGCCGGCGAGGTGATCGTCGCCGTACCGGCCTCGTCGGCTGGACCCGCCAGCGCCTTCGCCAGCCCGAAATCGAGCACCTTGACCGTGCCGTCTTGCCGCACCTTGATGTTTGCCGGCTTGAGATCGCGATGGACGATGCCGGCCTCGTGCGCGGCCTCGAGCGCTTCGGCAATCTGCCGCGCAATCGGCAACGCCTCGTCGATCGAAAGGGCGCCGCGCGCGATTCGCTCGGCGAGGTTCTCGCCGTCGACGAGCTCCATGACAATGGCGCGCGTGGCGCCGGCGTCCTCGATACCGTGGATGTGGGCGATGTGCGGATGATTAAGGGCCGCGAGCGTCTTCGCCTCGCGCTCGAATCGCATCAGCCGATCGGGATCCGACGCCGAACGACTCGGGCAGGATCTTGAGCGCGACGTCGCGATCGAGCCGGATATCGCGTGCGCGATAGACCTCACCCATCCCCCCGGCTCCGAGAGAGCCAATCACTTCGTAGGGGCCGATCCGTGTGCCGGAACGCAGACTCATGTCGAGCTGGCCAGAATCCTAGCGCAGAACGAATCGAAGGGTTCGGACGACTGGCTCACTGGGCAAACCAACGGCGCCATGCCGGCATCGGCGGATCGAACTGCTCGAGCAGCCAGAGGGCACTGGTGTGCGTGAGTGCCGCATGTTTCTCGCGACGCCGGCGGCGCACCGCAGGGACGCACGCGGCAAGCCCTCCCGCAAGCGTGACTAATCCGACGACGGAAATTAGAAGCGCCGCAGGCACGCGCGTCATCCTACAACGCAACCGTCATGAAGCGCGGCCGCCGAGACTTGGAGAGCAGCCCGGCCAGTGCGACGCGTTTATCGACGCTTGTGGGCATACTAGCCGTGTGGATTCAGGCTGCACGGATGATCCAGTTGCGGAAATCGTCCCGAACACCCAGCCACGACATTCAGCCTTTGTTTTCAACAACTTACAGCACGGGGTGATTTCACTATCGAACTCAGTGCTTATAGACGGGCAAACGGCGACATC
>CAWHWW010000006.1:0-377353 GCA_963833135.1 uncultured cyanobacterium
GAGGTGATCGAACCCGGGCCACACGACCGCGTTACCCGAGTTCGATGCACCACTGCCTTGCTGACGCTGAAGCGGTTCGAAACACACCTGGACGGCGAAACCGGCGAACGGCGCGAAGTGTTGAAGCGAGGCGATCGCATGACCTCCCGACCGCCACCTGCAGGTTCGACAGGACGCCGAGCTGGGCGAGGATCACTGACGCCTCGTTGTAGCAATTGAACAATTTGACCTTGCCGTTCACCAGCCGAAAGATGTCACAGCACGGCGCGTTCATCGGCTTGCCGGTCGGCGGGATCGTTCCGATAGGCAGATGCAGCGGTCCCTGGTGCGTGCCCTGCAGCAACAGTTCGACGATCACGACGTCACCCGCGATGTGCATGTCGTGGAGTTCCCGATGCATGTCGGGAAAGGCCGTCGACATGAACGTGACTGATTTCCACAATTCGTCCGGCCCGCGAAATCTGGTCCCGGATGCCATATCGACGAACTCGCCGTCCTCGGTGAAACAGTCCACGTACGCCTTCAGATCCTCGGACCTGGCCTCGGCCACGTGATAGAGGCGTCGAATTACTTCTTCATTGTTCACGGCCATGCGGGTGCTCCTCCGTCGTCTCCAGGCTTCGTGTGGACGCGAGACTTTGTCGAGCTCACGCCAACACCGCGACTGTGGCGCTGGAGGCGCGCGCCGGCTCAGGCCGCAGCCGTCAAGCTCAGGCTCCGCGACAGCCTGTGGATGCGCAGTGAACACGGCGTGGCTTCCTGCTGACTTCCGGACGATCGTCGCGCCGGCGCGTGTCGCCCAGCGCGCCGCCGCCGCCAGCACGATGTGATCGTCGGTGGCGACGAAGTACCAGCTCGGTTTGAACTTCCACGCCGGGTCGGTGACCGCCGTACCGAACGCCGCGGCTGCGACCGGGGCCTGGGCGGCCGCCAGAAACGCGCCCTGCTCCGCCGGCAGATCGTGCGCGAAGGCTTTGGGAAAGACGTCAGGGTTGAAAAACAAGAAGCCGTCGCTGCTCGGCTGAAGCGGCGGCTGCGGCGCGCCCTCGATCATCTTGAGCAGCGACTCACCCGCATCCGGGACAAATGCCGAATACGTACACCAGGCCAGCGACCTTTGCGTCGCGTCCGGCCTGTGTGATGACCACGCCCCCGTAGCTGTGACCGACCAAGATCGTCGGGCCGGCCATTCGCGCGATCACACGTGCGGTCGCCGACACATCGTCCGCGAGCGACGTCAGCGGAATCTGGGCGATCGCGACGTTGTAGCCGCCCTTCTGCGTGAGCAATGTGTAGACGTCGCGCCAGCCCGACCCGTCTGCCCAGGCACCGTGGACGAGTACGACGCTTCTTCGCCGGAATTGGGGCATCGATTGGAGATGCAGTCGTGAGGTTGCTCATCATGGGTCCTATCCCCGCCGCCCGCGGGTAATCCGAGTGTAGAGACGTCGCGCTCCGGTAGTGGATGCGTGCGAAGGACTGTTTATATACCGATCGGTACAAAAATACACCATACTAAAAGGCAGAGGAACACAGATGCCCACCGAACGCCCCTCATCTCCCAGACGAGTCGCACTCGTCACCGGCGGCTCGCGCTCCATCGGCGCCGCGATTGCCAAGCGGCTCGCTGCCGACGGTGCGGCCGTTGCGATCACGTTTCACGCGTCAGGCGAGAAGGCACAGGCCGTCGTGAGCACAATCGAGGCCGCAGGCGGCCACGCCATCGCGATTCAGGCTGACGCCGGTGATCCGGAAGCTGTCCGTTCGGCTGTCACCCGCACGGTCGAGGCCTTTGGGCGTCTCGACATTCTGGTGAACAACGCCGGCATCGCCCTGGGAGGAGCTATCGGTGACATTCGGTTCGAGGACTACGAGCGAATGATCGCCGTGAATGTCACGGGCGTGTTCGTCGCGACGCAGGAGGCGGTCCGCCACATGTCCGTCGGTGGCCGCGTCATCCACATCGGCAGCTCGACTGTGCGCTACGTGTCGTTCGGTGGCGCCTCGCTGTACACGCTCACCAAGGGCGCACTGTCGGGTTTCACACGCAGCCTGGTGCGGGACTTGGCGCCTCGCGGCATCACGGTCAACGTGGTGCATCCGGGTCCCACCGACACCGACATGAATCCGGACGGTGGACCGCTCTCCCGGATCGTAGGACCCGGCGTGGCAGTCGGTCGGTACGGCCGCCCGAAGAGATCGCGAGCGCCGTCGCGGACCCTGGAAGTCTCGAGGGTCACGTTTGTTGCCGGCGCCGAGTTGATCGTGGATGGGGCTTTACGTCCTGAGATCCCTCAGCGATTCGTCTAGACATGATGTGTATCCGGAACCTAGCGGCGCGATTGGCACCTCGTGACCGAATGATGTTCATCGAATGAGGCCGACTACAACAACCCGCCGCCCGCGTGGCCGGCCACGAACCTTTGACTTGGATAACGCGCTTGATGCGGCGATGCGCGTGTTCTGGCGTAAGGGTTACCTCGGCACCTCATTGTCCGATCTGACCACAGCGATCGGCATCAACCGTCCGAGCCTCTATGCCGCCTTTGGCAGCAAAGAAGCTCTGTTCCGCAAATCGCTCGAGCGCTATGCGAACGGCCCGACAGCCTACCTTCGCAACGCACTTGAAGAGCCGACGGCCCGACGCGTCGTCGAGCACATGCTGACCGGGGCGGCGCGACTGGCAACCGATCCCAGGAATCCACAGGGATGTCTCTGGGTGAATGCCACCCTCACCGCGGGAGCGCCGACCGACCCACTGTCGATCGAACTCGCCGCGGGCCGGGTGGCCGGCCAGGCGCGCCTTCGGGATCGCTTTACGAGAGCGGTGGCGGAGGGTGACTTGCCTGGTGAGACAGACGTAGCCGCACTTGCGCAGTACGTGGTGACAGTCAGTTCAGGGCTGTCGGTGCAAGCCGCTGGTGGGGCTTCGCGCCGGGAGCTTTTGAGGGTCGTAGCGACCGTTTTGCGCGCGTGGCCCCCGGGGCGACGCGTTCGGTGAGCGTTCACATGACGGGCGATCCTCCTCCAGTAGCCTGCCGATCAGACCAAGCAGCCCAGCCGAGGCGCCTCACGTGTGCGGAGACATGGGCGGGAAGCAGCATGACGGCAGAGCTGATCGAACTGCCAGGCCTGGTCGCGTGGGTGCATTCTGTGCCCGCAGGGCTCAGTGACGCGGGCGGCGATGTCCACTACGTATCGGTTTGTCCGAGCTGCATCGTCTCTCGCATCGCGCTGGCTGATGTGAGCGGTCATGGCACCGCCGTGGCGGCCCTGGGCGGTACGCTGCGCGGGAGCTGATGCAGCGCCACCTGCAGGCGCTGGAGCAGGTCTCGCTGATGCGGGATCTCAACCAGGCGGTTCGAGATGCGATGAACGACGTCCACTATGCCACGATGGTCGCGGTGGCGGCTGAGGTGGCACGGCCGCAGGGGTTTGCTCGTGGTGACGAACGCCGGGCACCCACCTCCCTTGGTCCGCGCCGCGCGCGACGAATGGCGCTGGCTCGAGACAGCGCGGGCCTCCGTTCCCGAACGGCGGGCTGGGCTCCCGCTTGGGCTGCTCGCCGACATTCAGTACGACCGGGTCGTCGTGAAACCGCAGTCCGGTGACCTCGTCGTGCTGTACAGCGATGGTGTTTCTGAAGCCACCAACTCAGCGGCTGAAGAACTCGGGCGTGAGGGGCTGATGAAGCTCGCGCGCGGGCTGGACCGGGGCAACGCGGAAATCTTCGGAGGGCAGTTTATGGCTGCGCTGCGTCACTATCGGGCAGGCACTGATGCCGCCGACGATGAGACGCTGATCGTGCTGCAGCACGTGACTCCACACCAAGCTGCTTTCAACCGTGCCGACATTGAGGCCGGACATGGGAGACAAGAGCTCCGACCTTCATCGGCTCGCGTCACGCGCGAGCCGCGTTGATCTGCGCCACGCCGGGTAAGGCTGTCCCCACGCTTGTCCCCTGGGAGCGGTGGCCGAAACAGCGCCTCCAGAGCCATATGAGCCTAATCGTCTGATCGGGGAAGTGAAAGAAATGGAAGGATTTGCGAGAAAAACAACGATGGCTGAATGCTGATCGGCGTTTAGCAAACCGCTCTACGCGGCTCTCTGGAAGTCCTCGATTTGGCGCATCCAGCTGGTCAGTGGGTTCGATCTGGCGAAAATCTGGGCCACCAACCTCCGCTCATGATCCGGGCGGAGGTTGTCCACCGTAGCTCGCTCCATGTTGCGCGAGCGTAGGTGGACCTTGCGGCCCGTGCCTGAGCTACGGTTGGCAGGCCGCCCTTCGCCCAATCCTTCGAAGAGTCTGCGCTGTCTTCAGCCGCGCAATCAGCGAATCCTGCCAGGTTCGTGGCGCTTGGTTTCCAGTTCGCTCGAGATTGCGGCAGGAGCGCGCCGGCATCGCGGCAGGAGTAACCCACTATGAGGTTTCAGGATCTCGATCCTGTTTACGGGCGGCTAATCCACTGCTCATGCGCGGCTTCGAGCGCCTCGGCGATCTGGTTCACTTGCGCAGAGTGGACGACGTACCGCCTGCTCTAAACGCCGGATCACGGCACGGGAATCCGATACAGGTTGCGCTGCACGCTCTCGCGCGTGAAGGCGTATGTATCAGCAGTCCGGCCGGGCACCACATCCGTTGACGCGATCACCCGCACTCCCGGCAGCTTCACAATTTCCTGCTCGGATGGAAGCCCATCGATGAAGCTCTCGGGCAGGGGACGGCCCGGCGTCAATGGGAAGACGTAGGTCTTGTCCCTACTAGTCGGAAGCCTATGCAAAAACAAATGCTTCCCGTCCCCAGACCACCGCAGCAGTGTTCTGCCCTGATTTGTGTCTGAAGCGGAGCGCCGCCGTCGACCCGGAAAATCACGACACCTCCGCGAGCCTAACACCAGCCAGTTACGGTCTGGGGATTCGCCCATGATGCCAACGATCGACGGGTCGATGGCTTTCCGCAGCCCGCCTCCGTCTTCCCGAACACGGTAAAGGAACGCGGAGGTCCCCTCGACGCTGTGGAAAAAGACTTCACCGGTCGCGCCGAAAACGGGCTGTCCACCTTCGATGTTGGGAATTTGCCGCGGCGGCGAGCGGCGGTCGAGCGGCGCGAGCCACAAGCGAGACTTACCACCGTTGTCAGGTGACGCCACAACGACCTGACGGCCGTCCGGGGAAATGTCGTAGCCTGCCGAGGAACCGGATCCCCGCCAGTGCAACGGCAATGCCCGGCAGCAAAGGCTCGCTGCGTCCGGAATCGAGTTCCGCCACCCACAATTCGCTCGCAGCTCCTTTTCGCACCTGGTAGAGCAGCCGCTTCCCATCGGGGGTGAATTTGGGCGCGAAGGCGTAACCTTCCAGCGAGACTTGCCGATCGCCTCCGCCGTCGTGCAACCAGACGGAACTCTGCGTCAATCCCACGGCCGTGATGAACGAGCGGCCGTCGGGCGCCATGGCGAGTCCCTCTTCTTCGGTCGGCCCCGACGTAATCTGCTCGGGCTGGCCGTCGGGGAAGCGCTGACGCCAGGTGTGGAAGGCCCCGCCGGAGTCCGAGCTGAAGTACATCCACTCCCCATCGGGCGACCATGCGGCAAAGGTACATTGGCCAGTCGGCGGGCCGACCTGCTGCCCTGCCGAACTGCCGTCCAGCGGGGCCAGGCGGCACCGCACAAGGGCTCCCCGCTCGTTCATCTCCACCAACAGCATCCATTTGCCGTCGGGTGAGGGATACGAGCGATGGGCCATGCCGCGCTCATGGGGCGGCACATAGAGATCACGCGACCCGGCCCGGCTCTCATCGGAGGTCACGATCGCCATATGCAGACGCTGATCTTTGATCTCAGAAAACAGCAGCTTCGATTTGTCGATCCACACCAGCCCGGAGGCGTTCGGAAGCCACAGGCGCGGTTCTCCTCCCAGCACGGGCACGGCCCACATGTCCCAAATCCCCCCTGTCACCGAGTACGCGATCCGCGACCCGTCCGGTGAAAAGACCGGGCTCATCTTCGTGCGATTGTCGCGGGTGAGCTGCACCGGCTCGCCGCTGGGCAGCATCTTCACGTAGACTTGCCCGGTCGTAGTGAAGCTCGAAGGGCCGCGGATGAAGGTGAGCATGCGGCCGTCCGGCGAGAGCGCCGGCTGGACGGCCGAGTCGGGCAGGTTCGTGATTTGCACCCATTCGGAGCGCGCCGGGGCGGAAGCAGGCCGCTTCAGCAGCCACCAGGCCAGGCCGGCTGCGGCAACGACCAGCGCCACAACTCCCGCTGTGATCGCGACAAAGCGTCGAGGCGGCCGCGCGGGCGGACGAACGGCCGTGGCTGCCCCGACTTGCCCCGAGAGTCTGCCCGACTCGGACTCCTGCTTCAGCTCTTCGAGAGCGAGCTTGATATCGGCGATGCCCTGGGCCCGGCGTTCCGGATCCTTGCGCAGGCAACGGGCGATGATCTTGTCCAGTTCCGTCGGCACGCCCGCTGAAATCTCGCTTGCGGCCTTCGGCTCTGTGTGCAAGATGGCGCCAAGCGTCGAGATTTTGTTCGTGCCCTCGAAGGCGCGCCGCCCGGTGACCATCTCGTAAAGAACCGAGCCGAACGAAAAAATGTCAGAGCGGCCATCTACCTTCCTGCCCTCGGCCTGCTCGGGAGACATGTAGGCCACAGTGCCCAGGATGGCGCCCTCTTCTGTTTGAGGGGTTTCCTGCGCCGCCATGGTCGCCGTAGCGCCTTCCGGATCGCCGTCGATGACTTCAGTCAGCTTGGCCAGGCCGAAGTCGAGCAATTTCACACGGCCATCGTCGGCCACGATGATGTTGGCCGGCTTCAGATCGCGGTGGACGATTCCGGCGGCGTGGGCGCGCGCCAGTGCGTCGGCGATCTGAATTCCATACTTCAATGCATCTTTTAGACTCAGTCCACTTTTCCCGATGTATTGGTCGAGCGTCTTGCCTGGCACGAACTCCATGGCGATGAAGTCGGTGGGACCATCAGGCAGATTTGCGCTGTCGATGTCGTAAATGTGGACGATGCCGGGGTGATTCAGGGCGGAAGCCGATTTCGCCTCTTGCACAAAGCGGCGCTTACGGTCGGGGCTGGCAGTGGCATCCGGGCGCAACACCTTGATGGCGACGGCACGGTCGAGATGGGTATCGAACGCACGATACACGACGCCCATGCCGCCCTCGCCGAGCTTGGAATCGATCCGGTAATGGCCTAGCGTCTGGCCGATCATAGCGGCAGCCCCATGAGGCTTAGGCTCAGTGCGTCGTTCGCGCTTTGCTCCAACGATGTCGGCAGCACCTTGATCGCCACCGACCGCTTCAGATTGCTGTCGGTCGCGCGATAGACCTCGCTCATGCCGCCGGCGCCGATCTGGCCGGTGATGTCGTAGACGCCGAGGCGGGTACCGGAGTTAAAGCCAACGGTGATGTGAGTATACGCGCGGGAGTGAACGTCAAAAGACTATGCGGCGTTCTCGAAGTGCCGAACCCGGCTGAGCCATTCCGCCAGCCGGTTCCATCTGGGACAAATCTGGTCCACCATCTCCAAGTCGTTGATTCTAAACGACTGAAATCCATCAGCCCACTCCGTAGATCGAACCGCTGTGAGTTTGTTGTGTGGCGGCGTTACTGCGCGTATCTGTCCGATTCTCAGATGCCTGTGGTGTGGAAGCTCTCAACGCACCCAATCGGATCGTCACTCGCCGTTCACCTCGGTCAGTCGAGAGAGCCGATCGCGAGCGGTCGTTACTGACTACAGCCTCCGGACGATTTCCAGTCAGAGGGTATTCCCCTCTCCTGAGCCGAATCATGGATGACCAGGGCGAACGCACGCCGGATCGTCGTACCAGTGACATTTAGTTCCATTGGAGTGTTCGCTCCGACCGTCATGGTTCCGCCGGCCCGAGCCCTGGTGGCGCCAGCCGGAGTCTCCAGACACTGCTCTCCCGCCAGTACGTACCAGCCTTCGGGGCCCGGGTGTGTATGCACCCTCGAATTGTCGCCGGGCCGCATGACCGCGTAAGAGAGCACCGCAGCGTAGCTCCTTGCTGTGGGAAGCTGCAGTGGTCCGACGATGGCGATAGCTTCGCCTCCCCGCGGGGCAGCGTTTCGGGGGCCGAATTCGGAGAGCCATACTCTCCCGTCTTCCTCCACGACAATCCCGGACGCACTCTTGGCGGCCTCCGCAGCCTTCCTGCTTGGAAACGCGCGCAAATGCCAGTAGACGGATGCTTGACTGAAATGAAGTCCGGTGACCGTGGCGATGTTGAAGCAGCCAAACTCCGGTCGCTTCTCGCCCGCCGGTACGTCCACACAGGCCACTTCGGTCAAGTGATTGTGTCCGGCGCTGGCGGGCACCTGAGCCCGCAGGTGGCCGATTGGCGCGATTTGAAAGGGGACCAGGTACAGGTACGAGGGCCCCGATGAATGGAGTTCTAGTCAATTGTGATCCTCCGAGAAAGCTGCTCATTGTCGCCAGGTTGGTACGCACATGGACCTGCAGGAGTCATATCTGCGCCGAAGGCAGGGCCGCTGCCGCGAATCCTGTGAGCCGCACCATTTACGCGCCGGTCGCTCGCCAACGGCGCTCGCCGAGCACGCACGCGTCGATCCACTCAACAACGTCGTCGCGCGACTGCAGCGGTAAGGTCATGCGACCTTGCGTGAGCGGGGTGTCTTCACCACGAGGCGCACGCTGATCCCAAGCCTGGCCAACATGTCGATCAGGGCGTCCGTGCTGAACAGGTCGATCCGGCCACGCAGGAGGTCGCTGACGCGGGGCTGCGTGACTCGCAGCACCTTGGCGGCCTCGGCCTGCTTGAGCCCTCTCGCAGCGATGGCCTTCTGCAGCTGAATCAGCAGGTCTGCCCGAACGAGGAGGTGCTCGGACTCCTCCTTCGAGAAACCGAGGTCTCGGAAGACATTCCCCGTGGACGGAGTGACCTTAAGAGCGCCGTTCTTTGTCATCGCGCTGCCTCAACTGTTCCAGACTGCGGAGCCGCTCCCGGCCGCTCCGGAGGTCGGCCGCGCTCGTCTTCTGCGTCTTCTTCTCGAACGCGTGAAGCACGTAGATCGCCTCCGGTCGCGTCGTCACGTAGAACACCCGATGCGCACCGGCAACCTGAATCCGGATCTCCCTGACCCCTGGGCCCACCGTCCGCATCGGCTTCCAGTCGTCCGGGTCGAGCCCTTGCTGAACCCGCCGAAGCTGGAAGCCTGCCAGCCGTCGCGCCAGCGCAGGAAAGCGCTGTAGGTCCCGCAGCGAGCTGCCGAGCCAGATGAGCGGCTTGTCCGGCATCGTCTACACCGCTCGATTATACAAGTTTTTGTATCGTGCCGCGCGTCCGCTGCGCCGTGGCCCACGACTGGACAGAGCCACAAGTCGTGGCAAGTCAAGAAATTGCGGCACGTGGATCATCGCTGAAGCCAACCTCACGCGGCCCGCGAATAGCCCTCGGCTTTCCTCAGCCAATCCTCCACGCGGTTCCATCTGGGGAGATCCGGGCCACCAACCTTCGCTCCGGCAATGCTCGCGGAGCTTCGGTTGGCAAGCCAACCCTCTGGCGAAGGTTGCCTATAATCACACGCGTTTCACGCCTCGTGTCCCTCAACCCAGGAACCCGTATCGGCTCATATGAAGTCGCTGCCCAGATCGGCGTGGGCGGGATGGGAGAGGTCTATCGCGCGCACGACACGAAGTTAGGTCGCGACGTCGCAATCAAGATCCTGCCGAGCCACTTTACGAGCGATCCGGATCGGCTGGCGCGGTTCGAACGCGAAGCGCGCGTGCTGGCGTCACTCAATCATCCACACATCGGCGCGATCTATGGATTGGAAGACGCTGACGGCGTGCGCGCGTTGGTGCTCGAGCTCGTCCAGGGTGAGACGCTGGCCGACCAAATCGCGCGCGGCCCCATTCCTCTGAATGACGCTCTGACCATCGCGCGACAGATCGTGGACGCCCTCGACGTGGCGCACGAGAAGGGGCATCGTCCACCGGGATCTGAAGCCGGCCAATATCAAGATCACGCCAGAAGGTGTCGTGAAGGTGCTCGACTTCGGTCTCGCTAAGGCCGCATCAGGCGATGCGGCGACCGCCGATCTGACGCAATCGCCGACGGCGACAGTCGGCGGGACACGGGAAGGAGTCATCCTCGGAACCGCTGCGTACATGAGCCCGGAGCAGGCGCGCGGGCAGACGGTCGACAAACGCACGGACATCTGGGCGTTCGGCTGCGTTTTGTACGAGATGTTGACGGGCCGCGCCGCCTTCGCGCGGGACACTCTGACCGACACGTTGGCCGCTGTGGTCGAAGGCAGACCGAACTGGTCCCTCCTCTCAGCCACAGGACGACCAATCACTCGTCTGATTCAGCGATGTCTTGAAACGGACGTCCGGCGACGACTGCGCGACATCGCTGATGCGCGGATCGAATTGGACGATACGCTTTCCGGAGCGCCAGCCCCTGAACCCGTTTCAGCGCTTGAGTCCGGGAGAAAGCCCTTGCGCTGGCCGCTGGTTGCCGCGGGCGCGATTGCCGGGGTTGGCATCAGCGCCGTCGTTGCCGCGATCGCGTTCACCCGGCTTGCAACAGTATCGTCTTCCGAAGGTGCGCCTGCGCGAACAGTTGCAAGCCAGCTCACGAACTACGACGGGACCGAGTCCGGAGGATCACTGTCTCCTGACGGTCGGTCGTTCGTTTTCGTGTCGAATCATGGCGGCACACCAGACATCTATCTGCGTCAGGTGTCGGGAGGCGAACCGGTCCGGCTCACGAGCGACGCCGCGGAAGAAGCGCGCCCGGCCTTCGCCCCCGACGGGGACACGATCTATTACACGCGCATAGACGAGGCCGGCACTAGCATCTGGCGAACCGGCGCATTGGGCGGACAACCGCGAAAGGTCCTCGACAGGGCGGCGACGCCGGCACCATCACCTGATGGAAAACGCCTGGCATATGTGACCCTCGGGAAGGATGGCTGGACCATTGGCGCGATGGCGCTCGATGGGAGCGACGTTCGAACACTCGTCGAACGCGTCAGAACCGGTTCGAGCCGTCCAGCGTGGTCACCCGATAGCCGTTCCGTCGCGTATTCGGATTGGGCGCTTTTCGGACCGACCACCGTGTTCGTCGTCGATACGTCGACGGGACAGCAGCGCCAGGTAGCGCAGCTCTGGACCGCCAATGACGGCGGACAGCCGGCATGGTTGCCAGACAACCGGCATCTGGCCATTTCCTACTTGCCGCTGGCGAGACAGCAGGCACCCGCCGATCTTGGCGTCCTCGATACTCTGGACGGCTCCATCGTTCGTCTGACAACGACCGTCGGAGACGGGCTCTACGCACCAAGTGTGTCGGCTGACGGATCGCGTCTGATCGCGACACGCCTCCACTACTTCCAGGAAATCTGGAAGGTTCCGCTCGGGTCCGATCCCGACACGAACGGGCGAGCCGCAGTTCGACTGATTGGCGAGTTCGTGGGTCCTCTGTGGACGTTCGTGTCCCGTGATGGACGAACGATTCTCTTTAACAGTCCGGCGAGTGGCAGCCGCAATCTGTGGACTGCACGTCCCGATCCCGACGCGCATCTGTCCCAGATCACAACGGTGCCAGGTGATGCGATCTCACACTCCTCACTGTCACCGGACGGCACACGCGTGGCGTTTGCGTCGATTGCATCGGGACATTCGGACATCTGGACCCAGCGTGTCGATGGTTCCGACCTGCGGCAGCTCACAAGTGATGAGCCTGCCGATTCCTGGCCGGTATGGTCGCCTGATGGGGAATGGATCGCGTATCAGAGCTATCGTGCCGATCGACAGGACACCTGGCGGATCCGCGCCTCAGGGGGGTCGCCCGAGAAACTGCTGGATCAGGGATTCCGCGGCGACTGGATCCGTCAGGCCGGACGGCAGCGGCACGTGGATCGTTACGACGCGGCCGAGCACTGGCAGTCGGTGTGCGACTCATCGACGTGGAACGTCGTGAGATGGTCTGGGAGCAGGCCTATTCCGGGCGGCGGATCTCTCATTGCCGATGTTCAGCCGGATGGCCGAGCGATCAGCGCACCGTTTCGCGAAGACCGCCAGCACGATGTCATTCGAATTTTCGACGTCGCGACGGGCCAGTCGCGAATTGCCGCGCAGACTGCCGTTTCACGTCACGTTCCGGGCCGGTTGGACCGACGACGGACGCGCAGTCGTCGTCAACCGGAACGATGAGGTCAGTCACATTGTCATGTTCGATCACTTCTGGCCGAACGATCTTCGACCGTAAGGCGGTGTCTGACCTTCATCGCTGACGTCGACCTTGACAAGGGTGTTTCGATGCTCGAGAATTTCGCGCGGACCGATCCCGATGGACGAGCTGGCGCCGGCACCCGATCGACGATAGGCGCGAGGTTTCGAGCGCATGCGAGCATTGATCGCAGCGTCACTGACACTGACCGCGGCGGTGGCGTCGGCCGAGCCGCCACGCCGCCGAGCGGCAGCGGCTCGTGGCGCACATGGAGATGACCGCGCGCTGGCTCGAGGACGAAGTCTCAGGACTGTCGCCGCGGCAGTTGGCTTATCGCCCCTCGTCCACCTCGTGGTCGATCCTCAAGGTTGTCGTATTTGGTCGTCGTCGGCCCGATCTACTGGAAGGACCTGCAGAACGCCAGGCCGGTGAGCGGCGGGCGGGTCGGCATGATGAACGACGTCGACGTGCTGTGGTACGGCATCGACCGCACCGCCGGGAAGTCGCGCTGCAGTTCGAAGAGCCGTCACGGAAGCTGCCAGACCTGCAGAGCGCGGTGAAGGCTGTCGTGCGCGGCACGGCGAACTGCTGCAGTACGTGCGGACCACGAAGGACGATGCGCGGCCGCTTGGTGGACCGGCAGAGTTTCGACGTGGATGAATGGGCGCTGCTGATCTACGCGTGAGCAGCGCCATATCCTGCAAGATTCGCGAGATCAAAGCGAACCCGAAGTTCCCGCGCTAGCTAAGCGGCCCGCAGTCACGCCCTCGCTCACTCGGCGTCCGTGTGCGGCAAAGAGTCAGCAGTCCGTCCCGACACTTGACCGTGCACGCGGCTCGCTGGAGGTCTTCGACGTGGCGCGTCCGGCTGGTGAGTGGGTTCGATCTGGCAAAAATCTGGGCCACCACCTTCACGTCGAATGTCCTGAGTGAGGGATAGGCAGGCCGAAGGCCTGACGATTCCCGGAATCGAAGGACCATCCCGGCCTCCGTCACGCAGGGCGATCCGTCTTTCATCGCTTCCCCGTAGCCGCCATCCGTCGCAGCTCGTCGAAGAAGTTGAGAATGAAGACGAGTCGATCCTGTGGCCGGTCGAACGAGCCGAGCTCGGGGGCGACGGCGACGCGCTCGCCGTCAGGGTGCAGGTCGAACGAGCGTTGTCCTGTCTGCGGTCCGATGTAACCCTCCGCCCACAGTCGTGGCTTCTCGGCGCGGAATGAATCGCCTGATGCGGTGTAGGCGGCGACCATGAGCTGATTCTCGGGGCTGCGGTAGAGGAGTTCGCGGCGCGTCCGCGACCATGTGGGGGTGATCCCACCTGCCGTCGAAATCCGCCACGTCCCGCCAGGTCCCGGAAACGGCCGCACATAGATCTCGAATCGTCCCATGTCATTCGCCTGGTACGCCAGCCACTTTCCATCAGGGGAGAACATCGGCTCGCGTTCGAGTCGCGGCCGTGCTCAAGAAACTCGTCGGGGTGCCCGGTTTCCAGCCTGTGAGCTCATCGCCTTCGATGCGCAACGTACCATCAGGTCAGCGCCGGTTTGCGGGCGCGTCTCCTGAAAGGCGAGAATCTTTCCGCCCGGATGCCACGACGCGGCCGATTGCGGATGCTGGCTGTTGGTCAGTCGCTGCGCGTCTCCGGTGCCGTCGGCTCGCTGCCAATAGAGATTCTGTTGAACATCCCGGTTCGACCAGAACACGATTCGGCGACCGTCCGGTGTCCACACCGGCTTCTGATTCTGTGCCGGGTTCAAGGTGAGCTGGGATGCCCTGTCGTGCTCCCACTCGTACACCCAGACGGCGAGTTGCTTCCCGTCGTTGATCTCGACGGCGAGGCGCGTGCCGTCTGGCGAGAAGCGAGGGTTGCCCCAATTCGTCGACGTCGCGCGGAGCGGCGTCCTTCGTCCCGCTCGATCCATCCATTGAATCGGCGCGCCACCCATCGGCGCCGAGCCAATCGGGCGGTTCAGATAGACAAAGGTGCCGGTCTCAGATGCGGCGAACTGCGCCGAGCCGCCATTCGGGTTCGAGCCCACACCGTCCAACGCGAGAAACGGGGGACCCGTCACTTCGAGCCGCTCGAGGTCGAACGGCACAGCAAAGATCTTGGCGTCGTGCAGATAGACGACATGGCCGCTGGCAAGATATCTCCCGTAGGAGCCGCCGCGCTGGACGATTTTGCGCTCGCCGGAGGGCAGCGGCTGCACGACGAGTGTCGCATCGTCCCAGTTCATGCGGCTGGTGTGACCCGTAAAGAGCAGCGCGTTGCCGCCCGGCAAGACCTGCGGCCACCCGTGTGCGACTTCGCCGTCCGCGAGGCTGGTGACCGGCGTCGGCATCCCGCCGTTCGACGAGACGCGCAGCAGGCCGACGCGGTCCATGCCAGCGAAGAACGGCGCGAACACGATCGATCCGTCTGCAGCCCACCAGCCCGCCTTTGCGCATCCGGCGTATCGCAGATCGTCACGGGGGCGCCGCCCGACAACGCGACTTTCTTCAGCTTCGCATCCGCAAAGAACGCGATCCATTGACCATCGGGTGAAAAGAACGGGCTGTGAGCGCCCTCCGTGCCCGGCAGCGGTGTGGCGTCCAACTGGTCGAGCCGACGAACAAACAGCGACGCGGGGCCGGTGCGTCGTTGTCCAACGAAGACCAACGCCTGTCCGTTCGGTGACAGGATGGCGGCGGACCCGCGATCGACGGTCGCGAGCGTCGCTTCGGCGCCCAACCCCACGTGCACGCGTATTGGCGCCGTCGAAGCCACGTTGCCACGTAGGCCTCCAGAAAGGAGCACGAGCGCGAGCGCAACCGCTGATGCGCCTGTCAGGGCCCACGGCAGTGCCCGGCGCCACGCCGCACGTGGATCGCGCCACGCCGTTCGTCGTTCTCACCAGCCGGGGTCATCGCCTCTTCGACGTCGAAGCGGGCGGCCGCCGCGGAGTCGAGACGGCGTTTCCGATCTTTCTGCAGGCAACGCCGCAGCAGCCTGCGGATCGGCGGCGGCGTTCTGGCCGGCAAGCGCGTTCCAGTCCGGCTCACGCTCGATGACATGCGCCAGGATTTCCGAGACATCGTCACCGGCGAACGCCCGTCGCCCCGTGAGCATTTCGAAGAGCACGCAGCCGAAGGCCCAGATGTCGGCGCGCTTGTCGACCGCACGGCCCTCGTGCCTGCTCAGGGCTCATGTACGCCGCGGTGCCGAGGATCATGCCCGCGTGCGTCATCGCCGGCGAGGTGATCGTCGGCGAATTCGATCGGATCCGGCATCCCGTCGCTGCCGTGACGGGTCCATCGCCTTCGCCAGCCCGAAGTCCAGCACCTTGACGGTGCCGTCGGGCCGCACCTTGATGTTGGCGGGCTTGAGGTCGCGATGGATGATGCCCTGCTCGTGCGCCGCTTCGAGCGCTTCGGCGATCTGCCGCGCGATCGGCAGCGCCTCGTCCAGCGGGATGGCTGCCCTGCGCGATGCGGTCGGCGAGCGTCGACTCCGTCGACCAGTTCCATGACGAGGGCCTGCACGCCGTCGGCATCTTCGAGGCCGTAGATCTGCGCGATGTGCGGATGATTGAGCGACGCCAGAACTTGTGCTTCGCGCTGGAAGCGGGCGAGGCGATCGGGATCGGCGGCGAGCGGCGGGCAGCAGGACTTTGATGGCGACGTCACGATTCAGCGTCGTGTCACGGGCGCGATACACCTCGCCCATCCCGCCGGTGCCCAGCAGCCGTTCAACTTGATAGGGCCCGAGCCGTGTGCCTTTTGACAAGGTCATCTACGGCGTGCGCTTTCCTTCAACTGTCGACGTTTGCTCGTGAGCGACCTCCTGCGTCTTCGTCGCAGAAACATCGGTGACCCGACGGAACTGAAGAGACACCGATCCGAGACGGATCTCGGCGCCATCATGGAGCAGCACCGGCGTCGTCACGCGCACCTCGTTGGCGAACGTTCCGTTCTTGCTGGAGAGGTCGTGGAGCGTGACCGCCTCTTCCGCGACAACGACCAGGGCGTGACGCCTCGAGATCCCGGCTGCGTCGATGCGGAGATCCGCTGCGGGGTCGAGGCCCACCCGGATACTCGCGAGGGGATCGCGCCCGACCACGTTGTCGCCCGGCTCCAGCCGCGCGCGTTCGTTGTCCGAGGCCAACCAGCACTGCACCGCGCGGAGCGTTGAGTCGGCGCGAGTAACTGTCTCCACTACCGGCCCGACAAACGCATAGCCGAATCGATGGAGGGTTCGCATGAACACCGGCTGCCGCACGTTGTCGCCAAGTGCGGCGCGGATTTCGGCGACCAGCACGGCGAGGCTGCCGTCCGTCACGAAGGTGTCAGGCCAGAGTTGTCGGTGGATGTCGAGCTTGGACATTGCCGCCGGCCGCCGCTGGACAAGCAGTGCGAGAAGATCGAACGCTTTCGGCGAAAGGTGGATTGGGCGGCTTCCGTTCAGCAGCTGCCGTGCCGGGGCGTCGAGAGTGAATGCACCGAATCTGACGCCCAGAATGACCTCCGATCTGGCCGTAGAACTAAGGGCATCTTAGTCCCTTCCTAATGACTGCGCGTGACCGACGGCCAAAAATGATCGGGTCGGCGTAAACCAGCAGCAACCAGCCAACCGTCATCCACAGGAGCCTTATGAGAACGAATCATCTTCGCAACGGCCTCGCCATCTTCGTTTGTGCGGTCGCGACTGCTCCAGGCTGTCTCCCGCCGCGGCGAGAGGCGAGAGCGACAACAGACGCCACAACCGGAACAGACCCGTCGATGTGGCATTCGTGAAATGGAACATCTCGCCGGTCGTCCTGACGGGTGTCACTGGAGGCGATGTCGCAGGCACCTTCGTCGGCGAGGTTCTTCAGAATCAGCACAGCGTGAACCCGCTGGTGAATCCGAACCCCGACCCGACGGTCGATCCGCTCAATCTCTTTCGCAACGGCATCGTGCGTCTCGAATCGCTGTATGGCGTCATAGCGGACGACGAGCGCAGGTCGTTCACCGCGCTCATCCGAGGGGGGCAGAACCAGGTGACGGGCGTCGCACGGTTCGAGGGCGTCGTCCTCGCCGGGTGGCGCAGCGGTGCGCGAGTGCAGGTCGCGTATCAACGCTACTTCGCGGGCGATGACCACTGCACGGATGCAGGAGCACCGATCACCGCCAATTGTTTCGTCGGCACGATTCGCATCGAGCCTGCTCCGAGGGACTGAACGCATCCTCCGGTCCACGGGCCACGCCGTGTCCGTCGACTGAGTTTCGACCGCGCAACCCGGCCCGTCGGACTCGGCCGTGGAGGCCCTCTGCAGGGTTAAGCCGCACGTTGGAGCGCTTCAATCTGGCGCAGCCACCCCGTCAGTGGGTTCCATCTGGGACAAATCTGGTCCACCAACCTCCGCTCCATGATCAGGCGGAGGTTGTCCACCGTAGCTTGGCCAGGATTCTGAGCCAAGCGGAGGTGGACCCTTCCTCCACAGTTGATTCGGAGCTACGGTTGGCAGGCCACTGCTCCCGTCGAGCGCGACTGTCGACTGCTGATGATTCTAAGAAATCTGCGCTGTTGCCGACCGACAGAGTCAGCGGATTCTGCCTATCTCTCCGCCGCCGCCGTTCGTTTCCCGAGAGATTTTGGCGGCTTTGCCTAGTGCATTCTTCGGGCCGTGCTATGCTGCTGTCGGTGTTCGCAGACACCACCGTCAAAGGCACCCCGTCAAGAATAACAACGTCGGGTAAACCTGCTAGGGTGACACACATGACGCCGCTCACAAGAAGATCTAAGTGGCTTTTCTTCGGGTTCAGCGTCGGCGTCCTGTCGTTGGGGTGTGATGGTAGGCAAATGTCGTCGACGCCCACAGCGCCAAGCGTTCAAGTAGTTGCCACTCCGCCAAACATTCCGGTTCAGACGACAGGACCTCAATTCACTCTGTCGGGCGTGGTGTTTGAGCAGACACCCACGGGGCGCGTCCCTCTTGAAAACGTCCGGCTATATTGCGAGTCGTGCGGCGAAATCGGGATCGGTCACACGTTCGCTCACACGGATCGGAATGGACGCTACAGCTTTTCGGGAGTCTTTAACGGTCATAACGACCTTCAAGTTCGAGCGCCCGAAGGATACGAAGCTGCGGATGGGCTCGTCATACCTCCAAATGGGGGAGTCATAGGTCCCACGTGGACCATGAGAAGCGTCCTAGTTAACGGGGACACGCAATTCGATGTCCGATTTCTTCGACGCTAACTTGATTCCGAGGGCCTCACGCAGCCCTCCGCAATCGCCCGGGTACTTGACCTTAGATCAACACGCCCATCGATTCAGCCGGGACACACTGGGAAGCGCATTCTCATGGAGTCTCGCAATACCGATGGAAGTTCGAGATTGGCAATTTCCCAAGGCATGTCCCAAATGCCACGCGACATCAGGCTTCCCGTCGTACGTGACAACTGACGAGCCGATGACCGCTGATATCCTCTGCCATTCGTGTCACCACGTATGGGTCATATCCGCCACTCGCTCGGTGATCTCTGTTGACCGAAAGAAAGATCGACGACGAACGACCGAACAAGGTCGTCACGCTAGAGGGAGGCTCGAAGCAACTGGATCGCGACCTAATCCCACCGGCTGCAACGGGCGGCTGATCTTGCCGTCCCGCGTCGTAATGAGGGACTTGGATCAAGCGACTCGCCGCAGGGCGTCGATCTTACCGAGCCACTGCGCTAACCGGTTCCAACTGGCGCTGTTCTGGTCCACCATCCTTCGCTCATGAATGCAGGCGAAGGATGCCCACCATAGCGTCGCTCTGAAGTGCACGCGGCGCGACGGTGGGCCCCACTACAGCTGAACGAGCTTCGGATGGCAGGCCATCCTTCGCTCATGAATGCAGGCGACCGGCGGGATTCGTGTCATCTATTACTGGGCGGCGCGTGAAGCAGCGTTCTACATGCTGTACGCCTATGCGAAGAACGAGCAGGACATTGCGCAACTGGGAGCAAGGTCGCCGCGTTCCCGATGGTCCCGCCCCTGCGGTGCGGCGTAACCGATCGCGAGCGATCGTTACTGACTACAGCCTCCGGACGATTTCCAGTCAGAGGGTATGCCCCTCTCCTGAGCCGCATCATGGATGACCAGGGCGAACGCACGCCGGATCGTCGTACCAGAGACGTTTAGTTCCATTGGAGTATTCGCTCCGACCGTCATGGTTCCGCCGGCCCGAGCCCTGCTGGCGCCAGCCGGAGTCTCCAGACACTGCTCTCCCGCCAGTACGTTACCAGCCTTCGGGGCCCGGGTGTGTATGCACCCTCGAATTGTCGCCGGGCCGCATGACCGCGTAAGAGAGCACCGCAGCGTAGCTCCTTGCTGTGGGAAGCTGCAGTGGTCCGATGACGGCGATAGCGTCGCCTCCCCGCGGGGCAGCGTTTCGGGGGCCGAATTCGGAGAGCCATACTCTCCCGTCTTCCTCCACGACCATCCCGGACGCACTCTTGGCGGCCTCCGCAGCCTTCCTGCTTGGAAACGCGCGCAAATGCCAGTAGACGGATGCTTGGCTGAAATGAAGTCCGGTGACCGTGGCGATGTTGAAGCAGCCAAACTCCGGCCGCTTCTCACCCGCCGGCACGTCCACACAGGCCACTTCGGTCAAGTGATCGTGTCCGGCGGTGGCGGGCACCTGAGCCCGCAGGTCGCCGATTGGCGCGGTGTAAAAGGCGACCAGGTACAGGACGAGGACTCCGATGCATCGAGTTCTGGCCAAGTGTGATCGTTTCGAAAAGTTGTTCATTGGCGACAGGTGGCTCCACATTCGACCAGCGGGAGTCATAGTACGCCGAAAGCAGTGCCGCTGCCGCGAATCCTCAGGCACCTTGCGCGAGCGGGGTGCGGCAGGCAAACGTGCTGATAGGTCGAGTGGTCAGCAAGGGCCCCAATGGCGCAAACGCCGCGCGCCTGCAGTCTATAATCCCGCTACTCCATGTCCACCCCGGGCGATGCCACGACGATGATCGGACGGCGAATCGGCTGCTACGAAATCGTCGCGAAACTTGGCGAAGGCGGCATGGGCGAGGTCTACCGCGCACGCGATCACAAGCTCGATCGCAATGTCGCGATCAAGATCCTGCCGTCGTCAGTTGCGGGTGACGCCGCGGTGCTCGGGCGCTTCGAACGCGAGGCCAAGGCCGTGGCCACTTTGTCGCACCCGAGCATCCTGGCCATTCACGACTTCGGCACGGATGGGGCGACGGTCTACGCCGTCACGGAATTGCTCGAAGGCCAGACGCTGCGAGACCGCCTCAACGCCGGGCCGCTGCCAGTGCGCAAGACAACGGGCTCACGTGGACACGTACGCGTTTAGCGCACGAGCATCACGAATCCAGCCGCGATCAGGAGCAAGCCGCTGATCCGCGCGCCGTGCAGACCGAGCGGCGCGATTTTTTCAAATGCCACGAACGCCGTCAGGGCCGCGATGACGAACAGGTTCATCACGCCGCCCGCGAACAACAGCAACATCAGTGCCCAGCAGCAGCCCACGCAGTGCACGCCGTGCTCGAGTCCCATACGGAACGCACCCGCCGACCCATTACGCCAACGGCTGATCAGGAATCCCAGCGGCGACTGGCACGCCCGAAGACACGCGTGCTTGAGCGGCGTCAACTGATAGACACCCGCGACGAGCAGCAGCGTCGCGCTACCCAGGGAATTCGTCACCTCCATCATCGGTGAAACGATCAAGAGCGACGCAAGAACGCGCTGAAGCGCGGTTGCCCCGAGACTAAACGCCATCCAGACGACGAGATAGCCCGCGGCGAGCGCGTAGATCTGGTGCCCGGGCGTACCGCCCGCGGTTCGTCGCGCGGCGGCCCCATACAGCAGCAGAAAAGGTGAGGCGGATGGCAGCATCATCCCGGTCATCATCACCGCCCACATCGCCCAAAGCAGCAACAGATGCCAGCGGTCCCAGGTCGGGGTCATCATCCAGGCGCTGGCGCCGGTCATCGGTCCGTACATGTCACGGGCCATCGCGATGATCCAGATCCAGGAAATCGCCGGAAGCAGGATCAGCAGCACCACGACGGACGCCCGTTCACCGAGCAGGGCGGATTCGAGAATCGTGGGCGGACGGTCGGCTGGATCCTCAGGGGGCATCGACTGCACGCAGACACCGACCCCGCATGCTACGGGTTGCGCCAGGAAAACGACGCATACTGCCCATTGTTCCTGCCGCCGTCGTCATCCCATGCCAAATCGAAGGCGTGCACGTGACTCCTGGAGGCGTGCGCCAGTGCGAAACGATCGGCGGCCGGGTGACCGGTGTTGTCGAGGTGCATCGGTTCCGCGGCGTCGGGGTTGATGCCCTTCGCGCCCTCGGCGGCCATATCAACGAAGCTCGACGCCTCGACGGACCACTTCGCGCCGCTGCGATCGAAGCGAATGGGTGCTGGCTGCACGCCCAGGAATGTTCCGATGAGTCCCGACAGTGCCGCCATGGGGCCGCCCGCGGCACCGCTCGCCACAGCCGTGATCGCCTCGCGCTGCTCGACGGTGGCTCTCTCGTCGGCGATGAGCCCGACCGACCAGTTACCCTTGCCCATCGCCTCCGGGGTGAAGCCCAGCACGATGAACCCGAGGCCGTCGAGCGAGACCGTTCCGTAGATCCCGCGTTCAATCTCAAAGGCCATGGCAAACGTGCACGATCCCTTGGTCGGCATGACCGCCAGCCCTCCCGGCAGGCACGGGCACACAAAGTCGCAACTGCACGTTTCGTAGTATTGGCCGCTGACCTGCCACGCTGGTGTCGCCATCCCCACCCCCAAGGCCGGTGATTGTAACTCGATCATCAGGTGCAGACGTTATCGGCGGCGGCAGTCGTCACCGGCCTGAATCCCGGCGTCGGTGGCTATTTGACGCCAAACGCAGGTTGCCCCGCCAACGAAACGATGAAGCCGTACGCGGCGAGCGCGATGACGATCGCGAGGACGACGATTGACGAACCGAAACACCAGGATTGCGGGTTCAGCGTCAATGCATCGCGCTCTTGCACGCGCTAGCTCAACGGTGTAAGGTCCGCCGATGACCACATCTCAATCCCCCCTCTGCCGACGTCGTCTTCGATACGCTCTTCGCCTACCAGCGCTCCGCTGCCCTCAAGGCGGCGCTCGATCTCGACCTGTTCTCCGTCATCGACAATGGCGCGAACACCGCGGCCGCCGCGGCCACCCGCTGCGGGGCGTCCGAGCGCGGCATCCGTATCTTGTGCGACTACCTGACGACTCTCGAACTGCTCGAGAAATCCGGAAGCACGTATCAGTTGCCGCCAACCTCCGCGGCCTTCCTGAGCCAGCGTTCACCGATGTATATGGGATCCACGGCCCGGTTCCTGCTGCTGCCTGGAGTCAAGAACAACTTCGACGATCTCACTGGTGCGGTGCAGCGCGGCGGCGTGGCCCCCGCGGGAAACACCGTCGCCCCGGAGAACCCCATCTGGGTCGAATTTGCACGCGCGATGGTGCCGATGATGGTGCCAGCGGCGCACGGCATTGCCGACGCCCTTTCCATCGAGTCGGCCGGGCCCGTTCGCGTCCTCGACATCGCCGCGTCACACGGCATCTTCGGCATCACGCTCGCCCTGCGGAACCCGAAGGTGGAGGTGACGGCCGTGGACTGGGCGTCGGTGCTCGAGGTCGCCAAGGAGAATGCAGCTGGGCAGGGTGTCAGCGAGCGCATCCAGATGATGCCCGGCGACGCGTTCGAAGTGGAGTTCGGTACTGGTTACGACGTGGCACTCGTCACCAACTTCCTGCACCATTTCGATCACTCCACGTGCATCTCGTTCCTCGCGAAAGTGCGCCGGGCGCTCAAGACGGGCGGCCGCGTGGTCATTCTGGAGATGGTCCCCAATCCGGATCGGGTGACGCCCGTCGTCCCCGCCCGCTTCAGCCTCACGATGCTGGGAGGGACGCCTGCGGGAGACGCCTACACGCTCGACGAGCTACGCGATCAGCTCGAGCAAGCCGGCTTTGCCGACCTTTCGTCATATCCGTTGCCGACGCCGGAAACGGTCGTCGTCGCACGCGCAATCTGAGGACGCCTTCGGCAACCACTTGGCCTTGGGCCGGGCATAGCGCAAGACGACACCATGCATCACAAAGCGTTGTGGCCGTTAACCAAGAAAGGAAATCGGGGGTTTCGCGGTTACCCGGTCGCGACTGTCGCGTTCTACGGGCCAGACGATCGCCGCGCTTCAAAGGTCGCTGTTGAAGTTCGCCCGAAGGACGATGCGCAAGCCGACGCCTTCGAAATCTATGAGCCGGACACGAGGCAGTGATCGCGGTCCTTCAAGAGCCGGACGCCTCACGGACCACTTCGCTGGCGCCTGACCTAAGAACTGAGCGCCCTGTTCAATAGCGCACAGTATGGACTGTCCGAACCGGCTACCGTCAGGACAGACACGTCACGGCTCGGAGGAATCATGTCGGCACAGAACGGCCAACGCGCACGGTTTCATCGCAATCGCAAGCGGCGCGTGGTGCAGCGCATGCGCCTGAGAGCAGCATTACTGACGCTCAAGGAACAGAAGGCCGCAACCGCGGCAGACGCTGCGCCGCCGGCCCGCCGCGGCCCGGCGCTGGCGGGCAACTGACATGGCGACGGCCACCGCAACGGCGGTCTGGAAGACTGTCCTGATCGATTCGCTCGGCTTCGTCCTCGTCGTGTGGAGCATTCCGGCGGCGATCCTTGTCGTTGGCACCCCGATCGTGCTCGTGGTCGCACTCATGCGGTGGATCCTCCAGCCATGAGTGCTCGCAAGACGACAACGGCCACCACGGCGAGCGGCTTCGATGCGCAGACGTTTCTCGATTCGGCGGGCTTTGCGAAGCGCATCGTCGACTATCGTCGCAACGAGGTGATCTTCGCGCAGGGTGAGCGTGGCGACAGCGTCTTCTACATCCAGAAGGGCGGCGTCAAGCTGTCGGTCGTCTCCAAGACCGGCAAGGAAGCGGTCGTCGCGATGCTGGGCCCGACCGACTTCTTTGGCGAAGCCTGCCTCGCCGACCAGACGCTCCGGATCGGCAGTGCGACGGCGATCACGCCGAGCACCGTGCTGGTGATTGGCCGGAAGCAAATGACGAAAGTCCTGCACGAGCAGAACAAGCTGGCTGACCGGTTCATCGCCCACATGGTCTTGCGTAACGTGCGTATCGAGCAGGACTTGATCGACCAACTCTTCAACTCCAGCGAAAAACGACTGGCGCGAGCGCTGCTGCTGCTGGCGCGCTACGGCAAGCAGACCAAGCCGCGGCAGGTCGTCGCCACCATCTCCCAGGAGACGCTGTCGGAAATGATCGGCACGACACGCTCGCGCGTGAATTTCTTCATGAACAAATTCAAGAAGCTGGGCTTCATCGAGTACAACGGCAACCTCGATGCGGGGATCCAGATCAACAGCTCCCTGCTGAGCGTCGTCCTGCACGATTGACGATGTTCATTCTCGGCCTCGCCGGCGCCGCGTTCCTGATGTTTCTGCTGGCCAGGCGCCATTGGGACGGCCTGAATTCGCGCGATATGGGGACCATGAGCCAGCAGTGGCTGGCGGAGTACAACGCGCAGCACCCGTGACTCGAAAGAGGTGGAGTTATCGCGGCGGACGTATCAGCAGATACGACTGATCGCGCAGTTCCCGGCTCAGCCGGGCGTGCCGTTGACACCAGCGCCCGAAGCCCGCGGCGATGGCGGCGAGCAGACGCACCCTCTGCGGGGATCGTTCCAGAGCGGCGGCCCGGCTGAAAAAGCCGACACCCAAGTGCGCGTACCAGCGGATGTTGTGCCGCCGGCGCAGATTGGTCCTCGAAGAACCCGGCCAGCAGCAGGCACTGGGCACCTGCCGCTTCCATCATCGCGCTATCGTTCCTCAGGCTCGTGTCGAACACGAAATGGTCGAACACCTCGACGAGCGTGGCGGGCGTCGTCAGATCGGCCGCCGATTGCGTGGAGACCCGGGCGTAGTGCGCGAGCACACTGGCGTTGTACAGCAGTTCCTGGTGATCAACGGTGGGTTCCGACACCTCCTTCAGACGCTCGACGAAAAACTCGAGCGTCTGTTGCTCCCCGGCTGCAAGTAGTTCCGCCAGTGTTCCCACCTCAGTACATGCCGCCGCCCATTCCAGCACCCGTCATCGCCGCGCCCTTGCTGGTATCCGGAATCTCCGAGATGACGGCTTCCATCGTCAGCAACAGGGACGCGATCGACGCGGCGTTCTGGAGAGCGGACCGAACGACTTTCGTTGGATCGATCACGCCCGCTGTGACCAGATTCTCATACTGCTCCGTCTGGGCGTTGAAGCCTTCTTCGTCCTTCATGTCCTTGACGCGCTGCACGACCACCGCGCCCTCGTGGCCGGCATTGATCGCGATCCACCGCATCGGTTCCTCGATGGCCCTGGCGACGATGGCGATGCCGAGCCGTTCCTCGCCTTCGAGCGTCAGCGTCTTGAGCGCCTTGGCGGCCCGCAGCAGCGCCACGCCGCCTCCGGGCACGATGCCTTCCTCAACCGCCGCCTTGGTCGCGTGCATCGCGTCTTCGACGCGCGCTTTCTTTTCCTTCATCTCGGTCTCGGTGGCTGCGCCGACCTTGATGATGGCGACGCCGCCCACCAGCTTGGCGAGCCGCTCCTGCAGCTTCTCGCGGTCGTAGTCCGAGCTGCAATCCTCCACCTGCACACGCAGTTGTTTGACCCGGCCCTCGATCGCCGTTGGCGTACCGGCCCCCTCGATGATCGTCGTGTTGTCCTTGTCGATGGTGACCTTCTTCGCCTGGCCCAGGTCGTCCAGCTTGACGGATTCCAGCTTGATACCCAGATCCTCGGTCACGGCCTTGCCGCCGGTCAGGATGGCGAGGTCCTCGAGCATCGCTTTGCGGCGGTCGCCGAAGCCCGGCGCCTTGACGGCCGCAACCTTGATCGTCCCTCGCAGCTTGTTGACCACGAGCGTGGCGAGCGCGTCGCCCTCGAGGTCTTCGGCAACGATGAGCAACGGACGTCCGGCCTGCGCCACGAGCTCCAGCACGGGCAGCAGATCCTTCATCGAGCTGATCTTCTTCTCATGAATGAGAATCACCGGATTCTCGAGCACCACTTCCATGCGCTCGGGGTCGGTGACGAAGTACGGCGAGAGATAGCCACGGTCAAACTGCATGCCTTCCACGATGTCGAGCGTCGTGTCGAGCGTCTTCGCTTCCTCGACCGTGATGACGCCGTCCTTGCCGACTTTGTCCATCGCCTCGGCGATGATGCGGCCGATGGTCTCGTCATGGTTGGCCGAGATGGTCCCGACCTGAGCGATCATCGGGCCGCTCACGGGCTTGGACTGCGCCTTGAGCGACGCCACAATGGCCTCAACGGCCTGTTGGATGCCGCGCTTGATCGCCATCGGATTTGCGCCGGCGGTGACGTTCTTCGCGCCCTCGCGATAGAGGGCCTGCGCCAGCACCGTCGCGGTGGTGGTGCCGTCTCCGGCGACATCCGACGTCTTGCTGGCGACTTCCCTGACCATCTGCGCGCCCATGTTCTCGAGCGGATCCTGCAGATCGATTTCCTTCGCGACGGTGACACCGTCCTTGGTGATGATCGGTGATCCGTACGCCTTGCCGATGATGACGTTGCGCCCTTTGGGCCCGAGCGTCACCTTGACCGCGTTCGCCAGCCCGTTGATGCCGCGCAGGATCGCCTGGCGCGACGCGTCGCCGTAAATTATGTCTTTTGCCATGGTCTATTCCTTCTCGCGGCGATTGTGGTCGGCGCTCTGCGTGTCGTCGGCACCCTTGGTCACGCCCGCCCCGATCGCGGCAAACACCTCGTCTTCTTTCATGATCAGGTAGTCGACGCCTTCAAGCTTGATCTCCTGACCGGAGTACTTGCCGAACAGGACGATGTCGCCCTTTTTCACGTCCAGCGCGACACGCTTGCCCTGGTCGGTGAGCTTGCCGTCACCCGCAGCGATGACCGTGCCGCGCTGTGGCTTCTCCTTCGCGGAATCCGGAATGATGATCCCGCCGACGTTCTGTTCCCCTTCGTCCAGGCGCTGAATGAGGACTCGATCGTGTAAAGGTCTGATTCGCATGGCTGATGACTCCAAACTGGCGTGAACGGATGACCGGCCTCCGGCCGAAGCGACATGAGTGAACGCTTCGCCGGCGGGCGATCGCAACTGTGACTACGGATTCGTGGTCAGAGCCGTGGCTCGACGGCAGAACATCCGGCAGCGGGGCAAACAGAGGAAGCGGTAATTACCTGCGCGCCTCGCGGATTCGTGCGGACACGGTCCGCGCCGCCGGATGCCACATCCGCAAGATCATGAGCGGCGGCAGCACGCCCGACCCAACCAACAGGAACCAGCTGCTTGCCGAGCTCACGAGCGACACGGCGATGACGCTCCAGATGAGCGCCCACGCGATGACGACCGCGATCTTCATGTCTTCGAGTTTCATGATCGTCAGTGTAGCGACGCGCCTGGGCTGGGCGCTGTCCCGGAATGCACACGCTACCGGCGGGCGTCGCGGATGCTTTCGGAGATCGTCTGATCAGGAGCGCGCCAAAAGCTTCGCGCCACCAAGGGCGGCACGACCGCCACCGCGGCCACGACGATCCAGTTCGAAACGGAGTTGATTCCGATCGCGAGCGCCACAAGGCACACCACAATCGCCCAGGCCACGAAAAGCTGCGTCTTATATTTTTCGGAGAACATGAGGCCAGTGTAGGCAATGCCGACACAGGTCCGCTGTTCCGAATTGCACGGTGGCCCGGCCTGGCGCTCGCCTGGTCGTCTAACCCGTGGCAGCCACGGGAGTTATGGCGATCTGTCGTGAAGGACGATGGTCAGCAGCGAGTGGTGGACCTTGAGCCCGCCGTTGTATTCGATCAACCCGAGTTTGCGAAACTTGTTCATGAAGAAGTTCACGCGTGAGCGCGTCGTCCCCACCATTTCGGCAAGCGTCTCTTGTGAGAGCTTCGGCAGTACGCGGTGGGTCGCGTCCTCCTTCCCGTATCGGGCGAGCAGCAGCAGCGTACGGGCGAGCCGTTTCTCGCTGGAATTGAAGAGCTGATCGACCAGGTCCTCTTCGATTCGGATGTTGCGCGTCAGCATGTGCTCGATGAACCGGTCGGAGAATTCTGGACGTTCGTGCAGCAGCCGAACCATGTCGCGCTTCGGGATCCGCAAGAGCGCCGTCCGCATGACCGCCTTCGCCGTGCCCATACGCAACGGCTGCCCGGCGAGGCAGCCCTCACCGAAGAAATCACCGGGGCCGAGCATGGCCACAACTGCTTCCTTGCCACCGGAGGACAGCACGGCCAGCTTGACCCCGCCCTCCTGGATGTAGAACACGCTGTTCGCCTGAGCCCCCTGCGCGAAGATGACGGCCCCGGTCGCAAATCGCACGCTGCGAGGAGACATCCTCGCTGATGTGAGAAACGCCTGGACGTTGAGAGCGGTCGGCGCCGGGCGGATCGGGGACGGTTTGGCCGGCATCCGGCCGATCATCCCATGAGTCCGACTTTTTCCTACGGCGAACCGCTATTCCAGGACACCAAGAGCTGCTCGGTCCGCGGGCGCGGCTGACGCGAGCGCCGGCTCAGAGCCGACGAGAAACCTCGTCACCAAGCGGTTGAACTCGTCCGGACGCTCAATTGGCACCACATGCGACGATCCGTCGCCCTTGATGATCTCGAATTGGGAACCGGGAATTCTGTCGGCGACCTCGCGGCAGATCCATGGCGGGGTGAGCAGATCCTGCTCGCCGACAATCACGAGGGTCGGCGACTTGACGTCTGCCAGTCGGTCGAGCGCGTCGTACTGAAGGTATGCCTGCGCCTGGCGGTCATAGGCCTCCGGGCCGACTTGGTGAGGGTTGCTTGTCAACAAGTTGAGGGTCTGCTGCACGGCCTCCTTGTTACGGAGGAAAGCCTTGGAGAAGAGCCATGTGAACTGCTGGCAGGCGAACACCTCGCCGGTCGTGTCAGTGGCCTTGACCCAGTTCCACGTGCGAATGGGATCGAAGACGGATCGCGCGGGCGCCGCGCCGCAGCCGCTCAGCACCAATCGGTGCAGGCGACCCGCATGCCGCAACGCAAACTCCTGGGCGATCATGCCGCCCATCGAGATGCCCAGCAGGTGGGCCCGCTTGATATCGAGCGCGTCCATCAACGCGGCCACGTCATCCGCCATGTCTGCGATGGTGTAGGGGGCCGTGGCGATCGAGCTGCGGCCGACATCCCGGTTATCGAAGATCACGACCTGGAACATCCGGGACAGCCCAGGAACCTGCGCGAGTGTCCACAGCGTGGCGTCGTATCCGATCCCCATGACCAGTACGAGCGGAGGTCCCTCCCCGTGAATCTCGAAGTACAACTCTTGCCCGTTTGCGTGGACCGTACCGAACCTTGACATGGGCGCCTCTCATGAAGCGAACCTTCGCTTCAAACCAACGAATTAGCGATGGCGGACGGCTCCAGGATTCTCACCGACTCGAAGGCCGTTCAATGATTGATGCGTAACAAAGGGTGTTACGGTGGGAACATCCCTCGTTACAATCACCGCGGGCGGCGCCGAGTCTCGCCGCGCACAGCTCCCAAGCGGACGCGCCATGCATGAGGTGACTGAAGCCACGCTGCTGAAACGCGCGCGTGACGCCGCCGCGCAGAGCGAATGGCAGACAGGCTTACGAGCTGTTCGTCCAGGCGGACGCGAGCCAGCTTCTGGACGGGCCGGATCTCGCCCTGTTCGCTCAGTGTGCGTATGCCGCGGGTCAGGTCGACGCCACGATCGATGCGTGGGAGCGGGTGCACGCAGCGGGGTTGCGGGCCAACGACCGTCTCATGGCGGCGGGCGCGGCGGTGCGCGTTGCGCTCCATCTGCTGTTTGACACAGCCCTCCTGGCCCCGATTCGCGGATGGGCGACGCGGGCGGAACGACTCCTCGAGGGCCAGGACGACACGCCGGTTCACGCCTGGCTCGCGGTGGTGCGCAGCTACGAACGGCTGCTGTCCGGCGACTTCCGAGGCGCTCGGCAGTGGGCCCGTCGAGCCATCGACGTGGGAACGGGCCGCGATCCGGCGGCAGCGGCCCTCGGCCGGGTCGCGGAGGCGCGCAGCCTGATCCTGGAAGGCGAGGTCGCGCGTGGGTTGAACCTGCTCAATGAAGCGGCCGTCGCGACGGTGTCGGGGGAGCTCGATCCGCTCTCCACGGGGGTGGTTTACTGCGAGGTGGTGTGTGCCCTGCAGGCGATCGCGCAGTACGACCTCGCCGAGGAATGGACGCAGGCGATGGAACGGTGGCGCCACGGGCAGCCTGTGGGGAGCATCCACGGACGCTGCCGCGTGCACCGCGCCGAGATCCTCCGGCTGCGTGGGTCGTGCCTCGAGGCCGAGCAGGAAGCGCTTCAGGCGTGTGAGGAGCTGCGCCCGTACCTGCGACGGGAATTCGGGTGGCCGCTGACCGAACTGGGTCGGATTCGCCTGCGCAAGGGCGACATCCACGGTGCGGAGCAAGCCTTTCTGGCAGCCCACGACGTGGGGTGGGACCCGCAACCAGGCCTTGCCCTCGTGCGTCTGGCGCAGGGTGAGGTGGCGCAGGCGGCGGCGTTGATTCGAGAAGCCCTCGATCATCCCTCAACCGTTCCATCGAAGGAGTTGCCGCCCAATTCTGACCTCCGTCGGGCGCCGCTCCTCGAGGCGCAAGTGGAGATTGAGATTGCCGCTGGGGATCTCCACCGGGCCCAATCGGCCGCCGACGAGCTCGCGCGCGTCGCGGCAATCTTCGAAAGCAAGGCGCTGGCGGCCGCCGCGGTCCTCGCGCTCGGACAGATACGATTGGCAGCAGGTGACGCCGCCGGGGCCCGGCGCGACTTCGAAGACGCCGTCCATCGGTGGGGTGAGATTGGTGCGCCCTACGAGACCGCGCGTGCACGAATGGGCCTCGCGCACGCACATCGGGCCGCGGGGACCGAAGCGCAGGCCATCCTGGAGTTCCGGGCGGCTCACGCGGCATTTGAACGCATCGGCGCCGCGTCGCAGGCGGCTCGAGCGACCGACGCCATTGGCGAGATGCCACGAGATGAAATCAGAGCGTCAACGTCACAAACGCGTCCGACTGTGGCCAGCAGCGCGCATGGAGATAATGAGAGTGTCTTCCGGCGCGAAGGCGAGTACTGGTCG
Organism: uncultured cyanobacterium; assembly: GCA_963833135.1. Lineage (GTDB taxonomy): Bacteria > Acidobacteriota > Vicinamibacteria > Vicinamibacterales > UBA2999 > 12-FULL-67-14b. Next base: position 31,407 of record CAWHWW010000006.1, read on the forward strand.
GTTGTTTTCGAGGGTCAGATCGTACGCCTGCGAGACATGAGGGGGGTACGGTACCTGGCGCGGCTGCTCGCCAACCCGGGACGAGAGTTCCACGTCGTGGATCTTGTTGGCGCCGGGCAGGGTGGCCCTGCTGACACGACTCCTGTCACCGAGCCGGGTTGGCGATTTCGGGATGCCGGCGATGCCGGCGAGATGCTCGATCTGCACGCGAAGGAGGCGTACCGCCGGCGGCTCACAGAGATTGAGGACGATCGGGAGGAGGCGCGAGCATTGGGGGATGCATCACGGGTGGCGCAGGCAGAGGCCGAACGCGACTTCATCGCGCGCGAGTTGTCGCGCGCGGTTGGACTCGGAGGACGCGATCGACGCGTCGGTTCCGCATCAGAACGCGCCAGAGCCGGTGTCACACGCGCGGTCCGACAAGCCATGGGACGTATCCGTGCCCAACATCCTTCGTTGGGCGCACACCTCGGACGGGCCATTCGCACTGGCACCTACTGCGCCTATCTTCCCGATCCTCGCGCCCCCGTCGCGTGGAAGCTGTAAACACCCAGGACGATTCGATGGCGGCGTTTTGAAGCGCGGCTTAGGCGCCGGCGCTCGCCGCCACCGGGGCGAAGCCCGCGCCCTTTTTCGCAAACTCGCGCAACCGGTCTCCGTTCTCCTCACGCCGATCCTCGCATCGAGTGCAGCGCACGGCGAACGGCAGCGCTCGCAACCGGCGCGCGCTGATCTCAAGGCCGCACACCGCGCAGGTCCCGTATTGATTGGCAGCCAGCCGCGTCAGCGCCTCGTCGATGCGCTTGACCGTCTGCGCCCGAATTTGGAGCAGGGACATGTCAAGGTCGACCTGGTGCAACGTCGCCGAATCCTCCTCGAGATCGCCCACGTCCCTGGGTTGCCGCCGCCGCCCATCGCGGATGCCCGAGTGGACGATGCTGCCAAGTTCGAAGCGGCGTGCCATCAGCGTCTGCCTGAGCTCAATCGTGCGGTTGGTGTCGATGTTCATCGGGATCTCCGATCGGCAGCATGCGACAGCCGAACAGCGCTGTCTGTCCGGTTGTGAACAGCCACGCGATCGCACGTGTGACTGCCCGTCATGCGCGGAATCCTTCAGCCGTGATGCGCGATTAGCGTCGCGATCAGGCCCGGCTTGGATGCGGGCCCGGAATCGGGTGTGCAAAGGGAAACAGCCGCGCTGCCGGGAAGCCCGTATCCTGACGGCCATGTCAATCGCCTTCCAACTCCAGCCGCCGCTGCACCATCCGGCGCCGCCGGTGTTCCTCGATGGCGGAGCGGCCAACCAGCCTCTGGTCTCCGCCGCCACGCAGGCCACACTGAGCGACCGAGCAAGTGACGAAACCTTCGCTTGGACGCTGGCGCACGAGCTTCGCCAGCCGCTGTCGGCGCTGGCGACAGCCGTCGCAGTCGTGGAACAGGATTCGCCGTCTGGCGCGACCGCGCTCGCCGTCGCCGTCATGGGGCGCCAGCTCCGGCAGATGACGCGGATGGTCGATGATCTTCTTGACGCGGCCCGGCTGTCGAGCGGCAAGGTGTCGCTGATCACGCAGCGGCTCGACGTCCGCGAGGTGATGACGGACGCCGCCGCGGACAGTGCGCCGGCGGCCGCCGAGCGCGGCCAGCGACTGGACATGGACTATGGCGCAACGCCGCTGTGGGTCAATGCTGATCCGCAACGCCTGTATCAGGTGTTCTCGAATCTGCTGCGAAACGCGATCAAATTCACCGGCCGTGGCGGCCGGATCACCTTCACAGCGGACGGCAGTACGTCGAGAATCGCGGTGCGGGTGCGCGATACCGGCCGTGGCATCGACTGGCAGGCGCTGCCACGGATCTTCGACCTCTTCGCGCAAGTGCAGCCGTCGGCGGCGGGAGGGGTCGGCATCGGATTGAGCGTGGTGCGGGAGATCGTGACCCTTCACCGCGGCCGGATCGACGTCCGCAGCGGCGGCCTCGGCCATGGGAGTGAGTTCGTGGTCACACTGCCAGGCTACGACCAGCCGGCCGGCAAGGCTTAGGCGCGCCTCGGCCTCAGGCGCTGCGCCTGCGGATCGCCTTCGTCGTCAAGGGCTACCGGCGAGCATCGCGGATGCTTTCGGAGATGGTCTGTGCCGGAACGCGCCAAAAGCTTCGCGCCACCAGGGGCGGCACGATAGCCATGCAGGCCACGACGATCCAGTTCGACACGGAGTTGCTTCCGAGCGCGATCGCCGCAAGGCACACCAGCATGACCCAGGTCACGAAGAGCTGCATCTTTTTTGTGTCGGAGTACATGAGACGAGTGTAGGCAATGCCGGCATCGGTCCGCTGTTCCGAATTGCACGGTGCGCGGCCTCCGCCTGAGCCTCTAACCCGCCCAATCATGGGATTTACGGCGATCACTCGTGAAGCACGATGCTCAGCAGCGGCGAGCAGCAGCTCACGGGCGAGCCGTTTCGTGCCACCAACGTTTGCCTGCCACTGGATGCCCTGCTCTTGAATCGGCGCTAAAGTCGCGCGTTGCTAGGCGCGTGAATCCAGCCAACCTTGGTTGCATGAGCGCTCTCATGCTCCGCGACCCAGGCCGCATAAGTGGCAACCGTCGCTAGCCGACCGGCGTCCCAGTCCTGCCTGCACCGAACGCACCGCCAGCCCTCGCCTGTCTGGAGCGCCTCCTGCGTCAGCCACGCATGCCTCGTGTGGCATAGCGGGCACGTCACAAGTCGCGACGTGTCTTGCGGCGCCTCCAGGGGCGCTATTGCTGCCGGCGTTGACGAATGGAACTGAGTCATGACGACATGAACCTCTCGTGACGTGCGTAGTAGACGATGCGGAGCACAAATTCTCGAGTGTTAAGGACGAAAGGCGGGAACGACCGCGACCAAAAAGAGACGTGCACTATTCATGAAGACTCCTGTGTGTACCGGATCGCAGCGTGACACTATGCGTGGTCACTGTCTGTTCTGCTTTGCACACGAGCCTTCATTCTCTGGATGGATGTGCCCGATTCCAGCGAAGGACGTGCGAAGAAGATGCCTCGATGGACCAACCCGCGCGGCCATCAGACCGCTCGTCAGGGCGGCGGCGATGCTGAGCGCGTCGCCCGGGGCGACCGCCCCTCTGCTGATCGGGGCTCGGAAGGTCTCGCCGTCGAGCAGTTCCGAGACCAGTGCGACTCTAGTCGAGGTACTTGATGAAGACGACCTCGTTGCGCGCCTCGTTGTAGATCAACTCATCGACGATCCCTTGCGTGATCACGAGCCCCAGACCGCCTGGCCGCAGCCCCTTCTCCTCTCGCACCAGGGCGTGCCGTATCGGATCGTCCTCCGGATTGTTGACCGCCGAGTGCGCGAGACCGTCGATGCTGAACCCCTGACCGGGATCGGCGATGCGGTACAGCAGCATGCGGCGCGCGCGCAGGCAGGAGATGCGAACCATCCGCTTCGGATCGAGCTTGCCGCCCCACTCGACGGCGTTCAAGAGCAACTCGCGAAATGCCGTTCCAACCGACTCACGCACCGCCTCCGGCAAGTCGGCCGGGAGTCGCATCATGAAGGCGTGGACACGATCGGCGACGTGCAGCGAACAGGGCACCACGAGTTCGACCCACTCGGGTCGTGCCGACACCACTGTAATTGGCAAGGCCGCCGCCGGTGGCGCCTCGAGGACCTCTTCGACAACCTGCAGGATGTCGCCCGGTGCAAACGGCTTCGTGACGTACCGATCCGCCTGACCACGGATGGCCTTGAGCAGCGTTTCAGGCGTGTCGTCTCCGGTGATCATGACCACGCGCGGAAGGGTCGCCAGGTTCTGCACCGCTGCGAGGACATCGAGCCCGCTCATATCGGGCAGCCCCACGTCGAGCAGCACGACGTCGAACGTCTCGCCCCCCAGCGCATCGAGCGCCGCGCGCCCGTCCGCCGCCTGCACGACGCGATGGCCTGCCTCTTGAAGCAGCGTGCCAATCGCGTGCCGAAACCCGCGATCGTCGTCGACGACCAACACGCGACTCTTCGCGATCGCTCCAGACGTCATGACGAGCCTCCCGGACGACGAGACGGAATGGCGGATGTGGATCGGAGACCGAACCGTAGTGTAATACTGGTCGCTCCTTCAAGAGAGGTGTTGGGAATGGAGCCGCCGCCTCCGAACCAGGCACACGCGCACACCCGCATGCACCAGCAGGTCGTCTACGAGACGGCCTGTGCCCTTGCGGAGTCGGCGACGCTCGTCGAAGCGGCGCCGCGGATGCTCCAGGCCATCTGCGGTGCGCTCGGGTGGGAGTACGGCGCGTTCTGGACCGTCGACCGCGCCGCTGCCCGTCTTCGTTGGACCGCAACATGGCACGCTTCGTCGCTGCCATTCGACGAGTTTGCCGCCGTCAGCCGAGCGACAGCCTTTGCGGCAGGCGTCGGCCTGCCGGGACGGGTGTGGTCGAGCCTCCAATCCGCCTGGATTCCCGACGTCGTCCGCGATCCAAACTTCCCGCGAGCGCCTGCCGCCGCCCGGGCGGGCCTGCACGCCGCTTTCGGCTTCCCGGTGATGGGGCGCGCCGGGATCCTCGGCGTCATGGAGTTCTTCAGCCGCGAGATCCGCGAGCCCGACGACGATCTGCTGGGGATGCTGACGACGGTCGGCAGCCAGATTGGCCTGTTCGTCGAGCGGAAACGGGCCGAGGAGGAACTCGACCGGTTCTTCGCGCTGTCGCGGGACCTGCTCTGCATCGCCAACTTTGACGGGTATTTCGTCCGCCTGAATCCAGCATGGGAGCGCACGCTGGGGATACCGCGAGAGGAACTGCTGGCGAAGCCGTGGCTGGACTTCGTCCACCCCGACGACCGCGAGGCCACGATCGGCGCCAGGTCCACGATCGTGAACGACACGGAGCTGACGGTGTTCGAGAATCGCTATCGGTGTGCCGACGGAACCTACAGGTGGCTCCAGTGGAACGCCGTCGCCCACAGAGATCTCGGCTTGATTCATGCGGTGGCGCGGGACGTCACAGACGCGAAGCGGGCGGAGCGGGAGCTCGAGAGCGCAAAACGGCGGGCGGAGGAGGCGACGGTCGCCAAGAGCGAGTTTCTCGCCAACATGAGCCATGAGATCAGGACCCCGATGAACGCCATCATCGGCATGACCGACCTGGCGCTCCGCACGACCCTCACGGAGGAACAGCGCGACTATCTGCACACGGTCAAAGACTCGAGCGAGGCTCTTCTGGCGCTCGTCAACGACATTCTCGATTTCTCGAAGGTCGAGGCGCGGCAGCTGTCGCTCGAAGAGGTCCCATTCGCGTTCCGGGACGTCGTCGAGGATGCCGTTCGACTGCTGGCTTCGCGCGCGGATGCGAAGGGCCTCGAGCTCGCCTGCCGCATTGCTCCGGACGTTCCCGATGCGCTTGTGGGCGACCCAGGACGCCTGCGTCAGGTGTTGATCAATCTGGTGGGCAACGCCATCAAGTTCACGGACCGCGGCGAAGTGATCGCCGACGTCGTGGTCGACGACAGGGCGGATGCCACGGTGAGCCTGCGGTTCGTGGTATCCGACACCGGCATCGGCATTCCGCAGGAGAAACAGTGGCAAATCTTCGGCCCGTTCGTACAGGCCGATGCCTCCACCACTCGCCGCTACGGAGGCACGGGCCTCGGCCTCGCGATTTCTGCGCAGCTCGCAGAGCTGATGGGCGGACGGATCTGGGTCGAAAGCGAGGTCGGACGCGGAAGCCGGTTCTCGTTTGTCGCCCACTTCGGCGTACAGCAAGGGGCCACGGCACAAGCGGCGCCTCCAGAGTCCTCGGACCTCGGCGATCTGCGGGTTCTGGTCGTTGACGACAACGCCACCAATCGCCGGATTGTCGAGGAGATGCTGACGGCGTGGCGAATGAGACCGACGTCGGTCGACGGCGCCCGCGCCGCGCTCGACACTCTTGCGAAGGCCGTCGACGCCGGCGAGCCGTTCCGGCTCGTGCTCTCCGACGCCCTCATGCCCGACGTGGACGGCTTTGCGCTCGCGCGCGCCATCCGCGCGAACGCGCGGTTCGCGGCCGTCAGGCTGATCATGCTCAGCTCGATGGGGCTGCCACCAGGCCACTCCCGCGTCCACGAAGCCGGCTTCTCGGCGTACTTGAGTAAGCCCGTCAAGCAATCCGACCTGCTCGACGCGATCGTCGCGGTGTTCGCCCCGCGCACGGGCCAGGGTCGACAGGAGGCGCCGGCGCATCAGCCGCCGCCGCGGTTGCGAACGCGTCCGCTTCGCCTGCTGCTCGCGGAAGACAACGTCGACCAATCAGAAGGTGGTCGTCACGCTCTTCGAGAACCGTGGCGACACGGTCGTCGTCGCGTCGAACGGTCGCGAGGCGGTTCAGCAATCTGCCGAGGGGTCGTTCGACGTGATTCTGATGGACGTGCAGATGCCGGAGATGAGCGGCCTCGAGGCAACCGCCGCCATCCGGGAGCGAGAGCAGTCGCTCGGCGGCCACATTCCCATCGTGGCCATGACGGCGCACGCCATGACCGGCGATCGCGAGCAGTGTCTTGCCGCCGGCATGGACGCCTACGTGTCGAAACCGCTGCGTCTGGACGAACTGCGTCGCCGTCGTCGATGGGTTGTTCACGTCGGTAGCCCCGGCCCGACCTCTTCTCGACCCTCCGACGCTGCTCAGCGCGTTCGGAGGGAACCGTACGATGCTCGCCGAGGTCATCGACATGTTTCTCGTCGACGGCCCTCAGCTGACGAAGGCGATTCGGCAGGCGACGGATCAAGGCGATGGCCAGAGATTGGCATCGTCTGCGCACGCCCTCAAGGGGTCGGCCGGGCTGTTCGGTAAAGAGGGGGCCTACGAGACCGCGAGGCGACTTGAACAGCTAGGGAAGAGCGGCGACCTGACAGGCGCTGGCGAGGCGTGCACCGAGCTGGAACGGGAGATGGACGCATTGCGCGCCACGCTCGCCGAGCTGCGCAAGGACCTGCTCTCGTAGACTGCGGTGTTGGGTTCACTACTCACGGCTCGCGCCGTGGGTAGTGGACCTTGGACCGCGTCGGCGATTCAATCTACTTCTTGAAGATCAAGCACGGCCCGCAGAAGGCGCTCTGCTTCCAGTAGAGCTTATTGACGTTGTCAAACGTCTTCGCGATACTCTCGACCGTGAATTGCATTGGTCCTCGCATGATCTTCTTTTCGGTTTCTTTGCGGCTCTTGTCCGGGACGTGATCGAGGTACTGCCCGTAGACGCGGTCGCAGAACTCTCGGTATCGCGGTGTGTTCAGTACGAACGCATGCCACAGTTCGTCGAGAGGCAAGCTCGGGACGAACGGGAATTTTTGCGGGCCGGGGTACAACAGCGGAAGGGCAAGAAATCGCTTGAATTCGAGCATCGCCCCTCCGGAGAGGAGTCTGACCGAACGCGTCTTTCTCTCAACCGCTTCGGGGTCGAAGGCCTCGATAAACCTGAGCGTCTCGAGCACGCTGCTGGAGACGCGGACGTCGGCTTTCAGGCCAAGCGGTCGTTGGGACGCGCGCACTGGGGGCATGGGGTCTCCTCGCTCTAGGCATTACGTTTCGGATTCGCAAACTTTGCATGAGTATGCGTGTCCACTATAGTCTGCTGGCTCGATTCGTCAATAGCATCCAAGGCGGTAATCCTACTGTGCTGACGTGAATAGTTTGATGATGGGTCCCTATCGTGTTCTGGAGCTGCTTGGCGCGGGGGGCATGGGCGAGGTCTATCGAGCCTACGACGGCAAGCTTGGTCGCGACGTGGCGCTCAAGGTCTTGCCACCCCATACGTCGGCCGACCCGGCCTCGATTGATCGGCTCAAGAAGGAAGCCCGCACGCTCGCTTCTCTCAACCATCCCAACATCGCCTCGGTCTTTGGATTGGAGGAGGCGGACGGCCGGACGCTAATCGTGATGGAGCTGGTCGAAGGTAAGACGTTGGCTGAGCATGTTCGTTCGGGGGTGCTGCCACTTTCTGAAACCCTGAACATCGCCAGACAAGTCGCGGACGGTCTCGAAGCGGCTCACGCGCTCGGAATCGTTCATCGGGATGTGAAACCGTCGAACATCAAGATCACGCCTGAGAACCGCGTCAAGATCCTTGACTTTGGCTTGGCCCGATTCGATTTCAACGCCAACCGGACGGATGCGGAACCCGCGACGACACTGACGGAAGACAAGCGGATCGCAGGAACTCCGAGTTACATGAGCCCCGAACAGGTGCGCGGGCAAGTCAGCGACGCCCGAACGGACATCTGGGGGTTTGGATGTCTGATTTACGAGCTGGTCAGCGGCTATCGCGCCTTTGAGGGCCCCACGTCCTCAGATATCGTTGCGGGTGTCCTCGATCGGGAACCGCGCTGGGATCGGCTTCCCCGCGCGACACCAGAGGCGCTCCGTCGACTCTTGCGTCGATGCCTCGAGAAGGATCTGTCGAGGCGTTTGCGTCATATTGCCGATGCGCGCCTGGAGATCGACCAGACCCTCGAAGACCGTTCTCAGCAATTGCCGATCAAACGGCGGCGTGGCCCGCTCGTCGCCGCGGTGGTCACTCTCCTGGCGTTATCGGCCGGCGTCACGTGGCTGGCGGTACGAACCCGCGCCCCGGCGCCGCCGGCACCGTCACCACGCTTCGCGATCGAACTGGCTGACGGCCTGTCGCTCGAGGCAACACGCCAACCCGGTTTCGCCTTGTCCCCCGACGGTTGGCGACTCGTGTATGTCGGCCTGCGCAACGGACAGCGCATGCTGCTGTCGCAGATGCTCGGCAGTTTCGCGACGGGCCTGTTGGCTGGAACCGAGGGAGCTGAAGGGCCGTTTTTCTCACCAAATGGGGAGTGGGTCGGGTTTTCAGCCGATGGAAAGCTGAAGAAGGTTTCGCTCAGTAACGGCTCGGTCGTCACGATCTGCGACGCTCCCGATCCTCGCGGCGCGACCTGGGGTGATGACGACGTGATCACGTTCGCCCCGGGCCCGTTCACCGGACTGTCCAGCGTCTCAGCGGCTGGCGGCGTACCGACCACCGTGACCACACTTGGCGGGGATGAGTCCACGCATCGATGGCCGTCCGCCGCACCGGGCGGATCCGAGATCTTCTATACGATTGGTTTCAAAGGAGCCCCATCTTTCGACGACGCAGATGTCGCGGTCTATTCTGTCGCTCGTGGCCGTTCGACTCGACTGCTCAAGGGCACCTTTGCGACATATGTGAACAGTGGACATGTGGTGTTCATCCGCGACGGCGCTCTCATGGCCGCGCCGGTCGATCGCCGATCACTGGAGACAGTCGGAACTCCCGCCATTGCTGTTGAGGGCGTCGGCGCGCGGCCGTTTTCGGGTACGGGCTGGTACGCGGTGTCGCGCGCTGGCACACTCGTCTACGCATCGGCGGTGGGATCTATCGATCACGCTCTCGTGTGGGTTGACCGCGGCGGCAGGGTTACGCCAGCAACTCCGCACCACAAGGCCTACGCCACACCACGCCTCGCGCCCGACGGCTCTCGCATCGTCGCCACGATCTACGCGGCAGACGGCACCCCTGATTTGTGGGCCTACGACCTCCAGCGGGGCTCGACGACCCGTCTCACCTTTGAAGGACTCAACACGGGGGCAACATGGTCGCCTGACGGAAAGCTGATTGCATTCGCGGCGCGACGCGATGGGGATCGTTTTTTCAAGCCGTGGGTGATGTCACCCGACGGCGGCGACGCTCGGCGTCTGCAGGTTAACGATCTCCCGAGTTGGTCAACATCATGGTCGGCTGATGGAAAGCGCATCGCAATCAGTCAGCTGGGCGGATCCTCTGGACTGGACATCATGGTCGCTTCGCCGGACGGAACAGCACAGACGCAACCGTTCGTCCAAACCAACTTTACGGAGATGTCCGGCGTGTTTTCTCCCGACGGCCGTTGGATGGCATACATGTCGAACGAATCAGGGCGGATTCGAAGTCTATCTCCGCGACTTCCCCCGTAAGGAAGGCAAGTGGCTTGTGTCGGTCGAGGGAGGCTCGGAGCCGGTGTGGTCGCGGCGCGGCAACGAGCTCTTCTTTCGCCAGGGCTCTCGAGTCATGGCAGTCGCTATTGAGGCCGGTGCGGGAGGCCAACCGCGAATCGGCCAACCCGCGATGCTCTTCGACGGGACCTTCGAACACAACGCCAGTAGCGGTCAGGCCAACTTCGATGTGGGAAACCCGCCGCGGGATTTCCTGATGGTCCAGAACGTCGGCCGCGCAACGATGCAGCGGATGACCGTCGTGCTCAATTGGTACGACGAGCTGCGCCAGCGGGTGCCATAGATTGGGCACTATCGGCGCGACGGGGTCCGCGAGGCCGCGCGGGAGCCCGACTACCGTGTGAACTTGACCGTCACGGTCATGACCACGGCTGTGGGAACGCCGTTCAGCAGGGACGGTTGATACTCCCACTGCCGGACGGCGTCAAGTGCCGCCTGGTCCAGCAACGGCACCGACTTCACGACGCGTGCGTCGGCGACCTTGCCCTGCTCGTCAATTGTCGCTTCGATCACGACATCGCCTTGTACCCGAGCGGACTGAGCGATAGCCGGATAGAGCGGAGCGACCTCCTTGATCCTGATCGGCGGACGCATCTGACCGCCGACGCGAATCGCCTTGGCGAGCGCCTCGCGTCGAGCCGTGGCGGCCTTCGCCTTTCTCGCCTCTTCCGCCTCGGCGCGCTCGCGTGCGGTCGTGGCTTCGGTCGCGGCCTTATCAGCGGCGGCCTTCGCGGCGACAGCCAGCTCGCGGGAGCGGTCTGTACGACTTGATGAATTTCCCCTCCTGCGCCTTCAGCTCGGCGTCGAGGGCCGCTTCGGCCGTTTGCGCCTCCTTGAGCGATGCGGGCGCGTACTTGTCTGCGCCCGCGCTCGATGCACTGGCGATCGACTGACGCGCCGCATCCGTCTCAGCCGTAGGAGGCGCGCCACAGGCCGAAAGGCAAAAGATGAGCATTGGAAGAACTACGACGATCGCGCGAAGTGGCATGGTCGTTCTCCTTCAGGGAACTCGACGCCAGCAGCCCAGTCGAGCTGCTAGTCTCCAGGTGGCGAAATGCAAGAGCATAGCCAACCTGAGCGTTCGACCCGTACGGCAGACCCTGACACCCCTACTTCGGTGGAGGCACCACGATGATCGGCAGGTTCTTGTTCCGAAGCTGCTCGTTGAAACCGCCAGCGATGCGAGACCGCAGCCCCTCAACCTGCGTTCGCAGTTCCTTGAACTGCGCCTGAATCAGCTTCTGAACTTCCAGTTGCTGATCGGTCGGCTTGAAGTCACCGCTGGCGAGGCCGTTGGCCAGGTAGTTGATCTTGCCGAGCAGCTTGGAGGCGTAGCGGACGCCGTCCTGACCGCCGGTCAGCCGCAGGTCGATCAGGTTCATCTCCGTTGCCATCAACTGCTGGTTCACTTCCTCGGCCGCCTTCCTGACCGCGGGGTCGGCGGTGACGCGATCGAGCGCCTCGATCTGGCCGCGCATGCCCTCGATCAGATTCACCATGTCGGCCGCCTCGTTCAAATGATCACGAAGATCGACCAGCATGAGGGTCTGCGCCGTGATGTCCTCTTCGGTTCCACCGGAGTTCGGATCCTTGCGAACGGTCAGCGACTGCGTGAGCTCACGGCCACCGGCAGACAGCTTCACGGTGTAGACGCCCGGCGGCATCAGCATCGTGTTCCGGCCTGCACCGGGAGCCGGGCGCGTGCCGTCGGCGCCCACCCGGATGTGCGGCGCGTACATCGGACTGGTTCGCATGCGCACCTCCCGGGTCGGCTCGGATCGGAGGTCCCAATTGACGCGATTCAGACCCGCGGCCTTGGGACCGGCCAGCGTCCGCACGACTTGTCCCTTCGCGTCGAGAATACTCAGGGTGACCGGGCCCGCCGGCGGCGCCTTGAAGTAGTAGTTGATCGAGGCACCGTATTTGGGGTTTTCGCCGACCGTCGGATCGTCGTAGGTCGTCGACGGCGCCGTGATCGGCCGGAAGCGGTAGGCGCTGCGCGGCGGAAACAGGTGCATCTCCGACGCCAGGACTTGCGGTGTCAGCTGCTGCAGCGGAGTAATGTCGTCCATGATGAAGAAGCCACGCCCGTAGGTAGAGATGACCAGGTCGTTGAAGTGCTCCTGGATCACAATCCCCGACACCGGTGCGTGCGGTAGATCGTTCTGCAGCGGCTGCCAGTTCTCACCATCGTCGAACGAAACGTAGATGGCGTTCTCGGTGCCGAGGTAGAGCAGGCCGCGCCGCACCGGGTCCTCCTGGATCACCTTCGCGTAACTGAGCATGCTGCGCGGAATGCCCTTCGTGATCGAGCGCCAGGTCTTCCCGTAGTCGGTCGTCTTGTAGACGAACGGATCGCGGTTGTTCACCTGATGGAAATCCACGGTCACATAGGCCGTTGGCGCATCGTAGCGTGACGGCACGATGCTGCGTACGCTGCCCCAGGGAGGAAGATCCGGCAGGTTCTTGGTGACGTTGTTCCAGGTCTTGCCGCCATCGCGAGTCAGTTGCAGGAGTCCATCGTTGGTGCCGGCCCAGATCGTCCCGCGTTCCCTGGGCGACTCCGCGATCCCGAACACGACGCCCGCATACTCGACACCGATGTTGTCCGGGGTCAACCCGCCGGAGCTGCCCATCCTGGTCCTGTCGTTGAGCGTCAGGTCGGGACTAATCACCGTCCAACTCTGCCCACCGTCGATGGTTCGATGGACATGCTGGCTGCCGGTGTAGATCGTGTGGCGATCGTGCGGCGAGATATGAAGCGGGGCGTCCCAGACAAACCGATAACGCACGCCCTCCGCAGGGCCATTGGATTGGTGCGGCCACACCTCGACGTTGCGAAACTGCCGGCGATTCTCGTCGAAGCGTACGACGATGCCACCGACCGCGCCGGAACCGGAAGCCGACGACCACACCAGTTTGGAATCGACGGGATCGGGCGTGGCCCAGCCGCTCTCGCCACCACTCACCGAATGCCACATCTCCGCGAGGAATGATGCCGTCGCCACCGCCGCCCTGAATCCGGCTGTTGCTCGGGCCGCGATACGACGGCTCGTCCTGCTTGTTACCGAGGACGTTATAGGGAATCTCGTTGTCGACGGTGACGTGATAGATCTGCGCGTTGGTGAGGCGCTGGCGGAACCAGGTGCGTCCGCGGTTGATCGAAATCGACAGACCCTGGTCGTGAGCGACGATCATCCGGTCGGCGTTGGTCGGATCGATCCAGATGTCGTGGTGATCGCCGCCCGGCGCCTGCGGTAACAGGGTCAACGTCTGCGCGCCGTCGATCGACTTGGCAAAGGAGGCCGTCAGGAAATACGCCTCGTCCTCGTCGTCCGGGGCGACCGCCATGCGCGAGTAGTAGTGCGCGCGGCCCATCGCCAGATGGTCGTAGCTCACCAGCCGCCAGGTGTCGCCGCCATCTTCGGAGCGCCACACCTGGCCGGTGTCGGTCTCCTTGCCCTCCCATGGCACGCCGTCGCCGGTTTCGATCATCGCGTAGACACGACTGGGGTTGGACTGCGCAATCGCCACGGCGACTTTGCCGACCGGCCTGGTCGGCAGGCCGCTGCCGGTCAGTCTCTTCCAGGTCGCGCCGCCGTCTTGCGAGCGGAAGAGGCCGCTCCCCGGTCCGCCGCTCACACGGCCCCAGGTATGAATCTCCAATTGCCACATGCCGGCAAACAGCACGCGCGGATTCTTCGGATCCATCGCGATGTCCGAGCAGCCGGTGTTCTCGTCGACGAACAGGACCTTGGTCCAGGTCTGGCCGCCATCGGTGGTTCTGAACACACCCCGCTCGGGTTGCGGACCGTAGGCATGTCCCAGCGCACAGGCCAACACCACTTTCGAGTCCTTGGGATCGATCACGAGACGGGGAATGCGTCCGGTCTGCTCCAATCCCATGAGCGTCCACGTCTTGCCCGCGTCGAGGGACTTGTAGATGCCCTGGCCGATCGAGATGTGGCTGCGAATCTTGCCTTCACCAGTACCGGCCCAGACCGTATTCGAATCGGAGGCCGCAACCGCCAGCGAACCGATCGACTGAACCGGCTGGCTGTCGAACATCGGCTGCCAATTGACGCCGGCGTCGACGGTCTTGTAGATGCCTCCAGACGCCGCGCCGACGTAGTAGACATGTGGGTCGCCGGGCACGCCTGCGGCCGCAGAGAAGCGATTACCCTCCGGACCGATGAATCGCCAATGCAGCCGCCCGTAGACATCGCTGCTCAGGGGCGCCGCTTGCTGCGCATGGCCGGGAGCGACGAGCGGCACCCAAACCAACGCGATCGCCGCCGCCCAGACCACTCGTTTCAATGCGTGCCGCATACTCTCGCTCCCGGCTTCGAACGCTAGAATTTGTAGGCCATAGTGATCTGGAATGCGCGCGGCGGGTGCCGGTTGAATCGTCCCAAATACAACGGGGTGTTGATCCGTTGTGCGTTGGTGTTCCACTGCGTGAAGGCACCATTGTTGAAGACGTTGAAGATGCCGAGCCCGCCATCGAAGCTATGCCTCCCGTACTTGAAGGTGCGACCCAGATTGAGCTGGAGGTAGCGCGCTGTCTCGTTGCGCACCTGACCCTCTGAACGCGTGGCGTAGTTGAACCGCCACGTCGTGGCCAGCGGGTTGGACTGCGTCGTGCCGTTGGCCAGCCGGATCTGCCCTGGGCCGTAGATGGGATCGCTGCCGCGCGCCACGACCACCGGTCCGAGGTATCCGCCCGCCTGAATCACGTAGCTGGCCGCCACGCGGATCGACCACGGCGCAAAATACTGCCCCGCCAGCCGCACCGAGAAGGGACGATACGCCACGCCAGATTCGTTGCCGCCGCCGTCAAGACTGTTGTCGTCGCCGTTGCCGAACAGATGGCGCGAGAGATCCCGATTGTTCGGAAACGCATCGGGCTGGATAAACCGCGCCGGGTCGGTTGGATTCCACGTGCCCTGAATCTCCTGCCACTGCCGCGTCAGGCTCGCCATGACCTGGAAGTTGTGCGACAGGTTCTTGGCAACGATCGCTTCAAGGTTGGTGACGACCACCTTGCTCCAGGTCGCGTTGGTCTGCTGCATGATCATGCCGCGGTTGGGATCGACGCGGCCAAAGCCCACGAAAGGCTGGCCGGGACCGTCCGGATAGATCCCGTTGATATCGACCTCGGCGTAGGCGTCGCTGAAATAGCGACGGGATCCGGACACGTCAAGACTGATCTGTCCTGGAAACTGCTTGGCAAAGCCGAGCGCAAACTCGTCGACGAATGGCTGGTGCAGGTTCGAATCGAACGCCAGTTGATTGATCGCGGCCGTGGCGGCAGGGGTGACGATCTCGGTCTCGAAGGTGCCATCGCCCTGCGCATCGTACAAATCGCGGCGCAAGCGGACCGACGTCGGGCCAAACGTGGTGATCGGGTCGCGACCGTTGACCTGTTCGTGAACGCGCCCGGCAGAGGCGCGCAGCACATTGCGCGCATCCTCGGTCACCAGGAACGCGATGCCGAACCGCGGACCAATATTGACGCTCTTCATCCGTTCGACACCGTAGACATTGTCGAACCGGCGAACGAAGTCCGCCCGCACGCCAACGTTGGCGGTCAGCCGCGCATTCGGCTTCCAGGAGTCCTGCACGTAGATGCCGACGTCGCGGTCCTTCGCGTCGGTGGTCACGGTTTCAAGCGGCCCTTCGTAACGCTGGTGGAACGATACCGTGCCGCCCGCCGGGTTGTTGGCGTCGATTTGCCGCACTTCGTTGAGGATGTAGCCGTCGTTGACCAGCATCGTCGTCACGTCGCGCCACAGCCGGGGCGCGGCCCAGATCCCGGTCTTGAATTCATGCGAGCCGCCCCAGCCTGTGCGGTAGTACGTCAGGTCGCCGCGAAGCACGACCATCGACGACGGCGACAGGCTTTGGGACTGCACGTTATCCATCGTGACGAGCGCGCCGCTTCCGGTCGGCACGCCGCCCGACAGCCCCGCGAGTTGATGCACGAGCACCTGAGGCCCGGTGCCCGCCGAGATGCTGTAGGTGTCGAGGTCGTTACCGCCCTTGTTGTTGAAGGACGCGGAGACGTGCGTCGTCAGCCGTTCGCCCCACACCGAGTTGAGCTTGCCCTGATACATCGATCCGCCCGCGGAGTTGTAGTTGATCTGCTCGGTATTACGTTCGCGGGAGCTCGTGTAGCGGTTGCGATCGTTCTGATAGAAGCCGGAGAGCTCGTGGCCCGGAGCAAGCTGCGCCGTCAGCTTCAGGAACGGCTGCTTGCTGACGGAGCTATTGTCGAAGGGCTCGAAACCCGGCTTGAAGGCCTCCAGGTACGAAAGATCCAGCGGCGTCCGGCTGATGCCATTCTCGAGATCGGCGTAGCGGTAGGTGCCGAAGAACCAGACCTTGTCTCGCAGGATGCGACCACCGAGCGACGCATCCCACTGGTTGACCGATTGAAAGGTCGGCAGCCCGCCCGGCGCGGCGCCGCCCTTGGTGTTGTCGCCGTTCCAATCGAGCGGCTGAAACGAATAGCCGATCGAACCCTTGTACTGATTCTGCCCGCGAGGCGTCACGATGTTCATGACGACACCGGTGCTGAGCGGCGTCGATGCATCAGCGCCGCCGAGCTTGATCTCGACGTCCTGCACGGTATCGCCGCCCATGCCCATCGAGTGCGCCGCCGAATCGATGTAGGCGGAAGCCGGCGCCCCTTCGAGCTGGAACGCGTGCGCGTAGATGTGCGAGCCGCGGAAATAGTACGCGCGGCGGCCGACGCCGTCGTCCACGTTTCGCGAGCCGATGCCTGGCGCCATGTCGAGCGCGTCGCTAAAGAGCCGGCGCGACGTAATCGGCGCGGCGCGCAGCAGCTCGCCCTCGATATTCATCACGCTGGTCGGCCTTCCGACTTCGATCATCGGGGAATCGCCGGACACCGTGATCGTCTCGGCGACATTGCCCAGCTTCATCTCGACATCGACGGCGAACGTCGTCCCCGCGCGCATCACGATGCCTTCGCGCCGGTAGGTGGTGAAACCCGCGAGCTCGGCCGTGATGACATAAGTCCCGGGCGGCAGGTTGAGGAGACGATAGTAGCCGCCGGCATCAGTCACACCAGAAACCGGCGCCAGCAAGGCCGGGCTGGTTGCGGTCACCGCGACGCCGGGCAACACGGCGCCCTGCTCGTCCTTGATGTATCCACGCAAGCTGCCGTCGGTCTGCGCATACACCGACGAGGTCATCACGAATGAGACGACGAGGACCGTCACGAGGCACTTGGACAGCATCTGTGCACCCCTCTTGCTGACGTGGTGGACCAAACCGTTCGTGCTGCGCAGGCTACGCTCGTGTGACGTGACTGTCAACGCAGACGAAAGTCTGATGCGTATCAGAAGAAAGAGTGCAGATTGAAACGGTATGAAGATCAGAAGCCAGCGTCACTGTGAGGTGCGCTTGTTGACGCTCGCCTCATAGACGGCCCTGCGAAGCCGGTTCATCCCGCCGATCGGCCGATGCTCGGCGAGGGCGTGCCACGGATTGAAGGACAGGGCTTCACACTTCGCCGCCAGCTCCCCGGCCGCCTCGACTTTCTGCGTCGGGATGCGCAGCGTCGCCACCGTGACCGGGTTCGAATCCTCCTCGCTCCACTCGACCGAGACATCTTCGACAGGCATCTTGTTCGCGTCGTTCTGCAGCTGCACCTTGAAGTCGAACACCGCCTCCCCGCTCGCCAGGGCGGCAGTCAACGCGCGCGTGAGGTAGTCGTCCGCGCAGATCCTCCGGGTGATCGGATGGAGTCGTGCGATCGGCCTGGTGTGACGTCAGCGAGTATTTCACAGCGAGGGCTCCGTCTCCGCTCGCCGGCCCGAGCCGGAACGGCGCGCCACTCCAATACTTGATCTCCAGCGGACTCGCCACCCGCTTGCCCCTGATCTCGTTAATGATCTTGAACTCGTCGCGCCCCAGCAGGGCCAGGTGGGCCGCCGCGAACAGGTTGCCGATGAGCGGGACGTTCTTGCGGCCGATCGTGTCGACGTAGGCCTTCGGATCGGGAAACGGAAAGACGGGGTGATCGATCATCAGGAAATCCTGCGTCGTATCGCCGTCTCCCGGCACGGCGCGGGCGCCGGCGACATCCAGCAGCTTGATGGCCAGGCCACGGGCGGTGCCGACGCCGTCCTTTTCGAACGTGCCTTGAGAGTTCGAGAAGCGGACCATGGCGCGGTACGCCCGGCCCGGCTGACTGAATATTCCGTGCCTCAGTTTCGGGGGCACGTCGTTCGCGATCCGGAACTCCGCGGTGACACAGCCCGTCGCCTTGGCATGCTGGCCGCGGCGAAGCTGCCCGGACACCGGTTCCATCTGTTTCACCGTCATCGCGACCATGTGCTCGAACACCGAGGGATCGTCGAGCTCCGGATATTCGCGGCCGAGTTCTCGCGTCATAGAGGGGCAGTTTTACCACGAGCTCCGCGGTCGCGCACTACGCCGTAGCAGCGTCACGACGATGGCGGTCAGAAAGATGTCGACTACGAGAATCGCGGCGTGAATCGGCCGGCTTCCAAAGTGGGACCACAGGTTGGCGTAATAGTTTTCGATGACGAAGACCTTGTCGAGGAGCGCCATCAGCGACGTCCAATCGAGACTGAGCTCTTGAAAAGACGATTGAGTCTCCTGTTGCCACGGGATTGGCCAGAAGATGCGGGAGGAGACGAGAACGGACGCCACCAGGAACACGACGAGTGCCGGGTTGCGATGCCAGAGGCCACGATGCCGTTCGAGCGCTTGCCCCAGAAGAACCAGAACGATCGGGAAGGCCCATCCCAGAATCCGCTCGGTGTCGGTGCCGCCCACATGGGCTAGCACCGCGCAGCCGGCGAGATAGGCCAGCAGCCATGGGCGTTGGCGAAGGAACGCGCGCAGGTCAGGGAACGCTGACACCAGAACGGCAATCGCGGCAGGTCCGAAGGTGAAGAACCAGCCGAGGATCCAGCCAAAGATCGACTTCGTCCGGATTGTCTCCGACAGGATCGCGATGGGCGACGATGGCGTGGAGGAGACGGCGAGAAATCTTGTCGTCACCACGAGGGCGACGAGGCCGGCCAATAACGGGAGCGCGCCGAGGATCCGGTGCCGCCAGGTGTCAGACTTCCAGACCTGTGCGTAGCGGATCGCGAAGACCACGGCCATCAACAACATGCTCTCGCGCACGAATGTGCCGGCGAACACGATCACCGACACCAGTAGCGCGCCGCGTTCGGCAGAGAGTGCCGGTAGCCGCTCGATCACGAGCAACGCGAGGAGCATACACACCAGGAAGAGAGGTTCCACGTTGACGGGGGCGAAGTACGTGAACCGCACCGGCGTGTGCCACTGAATCATCCAGAACGTGACGAGCAGCAAGCGGGTCGTCCCATTCGAGACAAACAGGCGCAGGTAGCTCACCAACAACATGAGCGCTGCAAATGATCCGAGGATGTTCACGGCGTAGAAACCGGGAGCACCGTAGACGCCTGTCAAATCAACTATCGAGCCGTCAAGCCATCGTGGCAGCGCGGGGGATGCGAACCGATCGGCGCGAGCGGCGAGCCACGGTGTCGCTACCCTATAGACAAACGGCGCACTAACAGACACGACCGTCTCGCCGCGCGTGTACTGCGCAGCCATTCTGGAGTATTCCTCGGCGTCGCCGCGGAGCATGGCGGGCCGCTGCGTGAGGAGCGCGGCCAGTGTGACCGCCAGGAAAATCCCAGCGGCTGCGACCCGATCAAAGCGCACGCGCGGAGTCTAACCCGGGCTCAGCGCTGCGGCCGAAACTCGTCGCTGACCTACGGCGCCAACCGCCGCAGCTCGTCGAAGAAATTGAACATCAAGGTGACGTGATTGAGTCTCGATTGAGTGTCTGCGGCGGCCAGCACAAACCTGTCGCCGTCCGGATGCACGTCGAAACTCGGTCCCACCACCCGCGGCTCGAACCGTGTGTCCGAGAGCAGGCGCGGCTTCTCGGCACGAAACGAGCCGCCGCTTGTCGCATACGACGTCACCATGATTCGATTGTCTGGCGTGCCGTAGAACAACTCAGGTCTCTTCAACGACCATACTGGATTGGTTCCCCCGCCGGTCGAGATCTGCCACGGTCCGCCCGGTCCGGGAAACGGCCGCACGAAGACTTCCGTCGCGGCGCCCGGTGACGTCTTCGGCACGTAGGCGAGCCATCGTCCGTCAGGCGAGAACATCGGGGAGTCGGCGCCTTTCAGAAAAATTGTCGGTTGCGCGGGCCGCCACCCGGACGCCTCGTCGCCGTCCAGCTGGAGCATCAGGATGGAGGGCACTCCCGACTCCGGATCGATTTCCGTAAATGCGAGCATCCGTCCGTTGGGGTGCCACGATCCAGGTGTCTGCATGCGATTGGCGCTCGTCAGACGCTGGGCTTCACCGACGCCGTCGATGCGCTGCCAATGGAGGTTCCCGTTACGGCCGTCACCACGTGTGGATCGGAAGACGATCCGCCGGTCGTCCGGGGTCCAGACCCCTACGTTGTCTGCGGCCGGGTCGAAGGTCAGACGTGTGAACGCGTCCCGGGACCAGTCGTACGTCCACACGTCTTGTTGAGTGCCGTCGAACAGGTCGAACGCGATCCGTCGCCCATCGCGTGCGAATCGCGGGTTGAGCCATCGCACCGGCGTCGTGTGGAGCGGCATCGTCTTCCCGCTGCGGTCCATCCAATTGATCACCGCGTACAACATGTCGCGGCCGGGCCCCGGCAGATAGGCCACTGTTCCGACTTCGGAAAACGCAATCTCGGCCGCCCCGACCGGCAGGTTCACGGCGGCGCCCTCCAAGACCGGCACCGAAGGTCCGATGATTTCGAGTCGATCGATATCGAAGCGCGCCGCGAACAGCTTGCCGTCGGTCACGTACCCCAGATGTCCGCTTGCCAGATAGCGGCCGAACGAGGCACCGCGCACCAGGACCTTGCGTGGTCCATCCGGCAACTCCTGGACAACGACGTTCGCGTCCTGAAAGCCATCGGGCCGGCTGTTTCCAGTGAAGAGCACCGCTTTCCCGCCCCGCAGCATTTGCGGCCACCGCTGGGTGGTTTCGCCCTCGCCGAGTGGTATCAGAAGGGCGGGCTCCCCGCCAGAGGCCGAAACGTGCCACAAGGAAGCGCTGACACGATCGGGCGAGAACACGATCCTCCCGTCCTCGCCCCAGGCGCCGCCGCGGTTGTTGAGTACGCTGCAAATCGTGACTGCGCCTCCACCCGCCGTCGGCACCGTCTTCAGCTTGCCGTCGGCGAAAAACGCAATCCACCGGCCATCGGGGGAGAAAAAGGGGTTGAGGGCGCCGTCTGTTCCGGCGAGAGGCGCGGCGCGCAATTCGTCGAGCCGTCTGGTGTAGATCTGCTGTGCAGCGCCTTCAGCCGGGCGAGCGACAAAGGCAAGCATGGCACCGTCGGGCGACAGGATGGCGGCGGTTCCCCCACCATACGTAAACGACACCAGCGAAGCGTCGGTCCCGAGCTCCGCGCTGACTCGACGCAGTTCCAACGAGGACGACCGCGGCGGCTCGCGCAGCCACAGAGACACGCCGGTACCTATCACGAGCGCCGCAGCGGCCAGCCACAACCATGCGTAGCCGCGCTTCGGAGCCTGAAGGCCGCCACCAACCTTGGTGCTCGCGGCGGCGTCACTTGGGGCGAGCAGCGCATCCTCGAGCTCGAGACGCGCGTCACCCATGTCCTTCAATCGCCGTCTGGCATCTTTCTCGAGACAGCGCCGGAGGAGGCGTTGGACGTTCGGCGGGGCCGTCGGCGGAAGCGCCGTCCAATCAGGTTCGGACTCGAGAACCGCGGTAATCGTCTCCGAAACCGTTGCCCCTTTGGCCGCCCGGCATCCGGTGAGCATCTCGTAGAGCACACAGCCGAACGACCAGATGTCGGTGCGCTTGTCAGTCGGCTCGCCGCGCGCTTGCTCCGGGCTCATGTACGCGGCGGTCCCGATGACGACGCCGTCCTGGCTCTCGGTCGGGATTGTGCCGGGTGCCTGATTCGGATCGAGCCACGTCGCGCTTTCCGCGCTCGCCTTCGCCAAGCCGAAGTCGAGCACCTTGACCACACCGTCAGGCGTGATCTTGACGTTCGCGGGTTTGAGATCGCGGTGGACGATGCTGCGCTCGTGCGCGGCCTCCAGCGCACCGGCGATATCGCGCCCGATCGTCAGCGCCTCCTTGAGGTTGAGACCCGAAGGCTGCGCAGGTGGGCTCGTCTTCCTGCCCCGGCGTGTGTGACTGTCAGAGGCTCCAACGCTTTCGAGTTTTTCCTTGAGCGTCGGCCCTTCGACCAGCTCCAACACCAGACCGGGCGCCCCATTGATGTCGGCGATTCCGTGGATGGCGCAGATATTCGGATGGTTGAGCGAGGCGAGCAGGTGCGCTTCGCGGTCGAACCGGGCGAGACGCGCAGGATCGAGGGCAAAGATCGGCGGCAGGATCTTGATCGCGACTTCGCGTCCCAATGCCACGTCGCGCGCTCGATAGACCTCGCCCATGCCTCCGGCGCCGAGCGGCGACAGAATCTGGTAATGGCCATCGACCGGCGACTCCGTCAGCGTCGCCATCGCCGGCCGTTCGGCAAAGTCGCCGGACTCTCGATGCGCGGCGAGCAGCGACTCGACTTCTCGCTGCAGCGTTCGATCCCCGCCACACGCCTGGTCGAGAAACGCGTCGCGGTCCTGCGGCGGGCGCTCGACCGCGTCCTGAAACAACGCTTTGATTCGATTCCAGCCGGCGTCGCCAGTCATCGGCCGCCAGCCTTTGGCTTCCTCGTCAGGCGGCGATACAGCCAGGCGCGGGCCGTCTGCCATTCCCGGGTCACCGTGGACCGCGAGACGGACAGAACCTCCGCCACTTCCTGTTCGGACATGCCCGCGAAGTAGCGGAACTCGACAATCTGTCCCTGACGAGCGTCGATGAGTGTCAGCTCTCGAAGCGCCTCTTCGAGGAGCAGAATCTCGCAGTCGCGCTGCTCCCGAGCGCCGATCTGTTCGTCGAACGCCAGCCTGATCGCCGAGCCAGGGCGTTTGGCGGCCTGGCGCTCGCGCGCGTGATCGACCAGGATGCGCCGCATCATCTGCGCCGCCAAGGCGAAGAAGTGCGGCCGATTCTTCCAGTGGACGCGATCCTGGCCGGCGAGTCTGATGTAGGCCTCGTTGACGAGGGCGGTCGGTTGCAGCGTGTGATCTGGCCGTTCGCGGCGCAGATGGCTCGCGGCGCGGCGCCGCAACTCGCCGTAGACGAGCGGCAGCAGGGTGTCACGGGCCTGAAGGTCCCCATGGCCCCACGCCTGGAAGAGACCGCTGATGGCGCTGGGCGGCTCGGTCACAAACGACTCAACCATAAGACCTTGTCGCGGTCGAGTCAATCGGTCTCGGCACTCGCGATGACGCACTTTCCGACCAGTTTCCGCGTTGGCCTCCTGCGCGTCCTCCCGGATGCGCCCGGGGGAGGCCATGGACAACCCACATCGTCTCATTTTGAGCGTCGTCGCCATGTTCGGGCTGAGCAGCCCGCGCGCTACTGCACAAGCAGACGAAGCGGTTCCTGTCGTCGTGCTTGTCGACGACCGTGCCTCGGCCGCGCCGGCAGTCCTGGATCAGACCGGGAAGGAGGTCGTTCGAATCTATCGGCACGCCGGCATGCGAGTCGTGTGGCGGACGAAGACGCACGCTCCCAATAGCCCAGCCAGTCCAGAGGACAAGAGCGCCTTCACCGTCCACTTGATGGTCAGGGCCGGGCTCCTGCCGAAATCCAACGACTCCTCTCAGTTCCTGATGGGGGCGGCGCCGGGTGGCGCGATCGAGTGCGGCGGCGTCGCGTTCCTGTTCTTCGACCAGGCCATCGAGTTCTCGAGAGTGCACCAGGCGGCCGCGGCACTCGTCATGGGGACCGTCGTCGCACATGAGATCGGCCACCTGCTGCTGGGGAAACGCGGCCACACCTCAGAGGGGTTGATGCGCGCATCCTGGAGCGTCGACGACTGGCAACGCGCCTCGTCCGGGATTCTGCTGTTTTCTCAGCGCGAGTCCCAGACGATGCGTGCCACCATCTCGTCGTGTCGCTAGCGGCGGCGACGCCAGCCCTGCTGAGCCATTTCGCCATCCGATTCCATCTGCCGTCCCTCACAGCAATCCGGATCTGACCATCCTCATCCGCCCGTCGGCACGGTGTCGGTCGGGCTGGTCGGAGAGGCGACTCGGAAGGTCAAGCTGATCTCTCCCAACCGAATCTCGTCGCCGTCGGACAAGCGGAACGGGATCGTGATCCGTCGTCCATTCACGTAGGTGCCGTTCTTGCTTCCGAGGTCCTCGAGCGTGGCCCCACCGCCTGATACCTGGATGCGCGCGTGATGCCGAGAGAGGCCGCGCCCGTCGATTTGTATCGTCGCGGGCGGTTCACGGCCGATGACGTTGATGCCGTCCATCAACACCATCTCACGCTCGGCCACGACGACGAACAGCCTCACGCGAGGCGGTGCGGACCGAGTGGCTACGGTGTCGACCGTGACGTCACCAACGAAGCGGTAGCCGAATCCATAGACCGTTCGGACAAACATCGGGCTGGATG
Organism: uncultured cyanobacterium; assembly: GCA_963833135.1. Taxonomy (GTDB): domain Bacteria; phylum Acidobacteriota; class Vicinamibacteria; order Vicinamibacterales; family UBA2999; genus 12-FULL-67-14b. The sequence goes on from CAWHWW010000006.1 coordinate 56,017, forward strand.
CGGTATCGCGAAGGGCGCGGCGGATTTCGGCGACGAGCCCTGCAACGTTGGTTTCTTCGACAAAGGTTGACGGCCACAGATGCTGCTGGAGCTCCGCCTTGGAGACCGCACGCGATCGATTCACGAGCAGCACGGCGAGGAGCTCGAACGCCTTCGGAGAGAGATGCACCTCGCTCGTGTTCAGGACGAGCTGTCGGGTATCGTGGTCGAACGTGAAGTCGCCAAATCGATAAATCACTTCCCCCTCCGCGTCGCCAGGACGCGGTCGTCCCGGCAACGCGGTATTTTAGCTGTCAGTGCTGACGACGAGCGCGTAAGGCATGGTTCACGACGAACCGCGCAATCTTGCGGCCGAGCTCGGCCCCTTCCTCGTCGGAGGTCCGATAGTGAATGCCTGAATAGATGCGCGCGTCGATCACTTCGTCGACACCCTCGCTCAACCTCTCCCAGTGGCGCTCGAAGCCGGGATTGGTCGGACTGGTGGCCACGATTGGCGCGCCCGGGTCATCATCGAACAGCAACATCATGACCGTCGCCATCGCGCTGCTATTGGTCGAGTGCCCCGACAGGTATTCGGGATGCTGAGGGGTCGCAAACAGCGGCGTCCAAGTGGGATCCGCCACGGTATGTGGATTGTCGTCCACGTCGCCATTCCTGATCGCGGTGATGGGCCGCCAGAAATTGAACGTGTACTTGGCCGTCCAGCACGCGACGCTGGCATCGGCTGACGCAAGGTAGACGAGCGCCAGGGCGCGGGCGGATTCCGAGAGATCCAGGCCGCGCGCCTGTATCACTTGGCGCGCCACTCCGTTCCAGATCGCCGTCGGCGTGGCGAGCCAGAATCGGCCAATCTCCGTTTGTTCGTCCGTCCGCGTCTGGCTGGTCAGCGATCCGATCTCTTTCACCTCGTTGACGTCGCGCGCATAGCGCCGGCTGTGCAGCGGCAGGCGGACCGTCCGGCTCGAATTGCGAGACGGCTGCGCAGGACCCACAGGCTGACGTTGCCCCAGCCGGGCAACAGGGCAGGCGCCGGACCAACGGCGACCCACACTCCAGGCTCCCCTGCTCCTGGGGCGGTGTAGGGAAACTGCGCCTGCGCGGAGCCGTCGTTCGATCGAATGGCAAGGATCACCGCGGCGACGGCTTCTCCGAACGCGATTCCAGGATCGCCTTCGGTCAATCCGCGCGACGCGAGCGATGCGGCGCGCGAAGCGTCAAGCGCCGGAGCCTGAGCCGGAAAGAGACCGACCAGTGCCCGGTGTGCGGCCCCAATCGCCGCTGCTTCAGGCGAGCCCCAGCGCCCGCAACTGATCGAGAGATAGGTCCGGTAGTCGCAGGTGATCGCATTCACCGCGTCGTGAACAGACACCTGGACAATGGCCATCGTCCGTATCTGCGGAAGCGGACCCTGAGCCGCCGTCACGGTTGCGGCCAACGCGATCCGGTTCCATTCCAACACGGCGTTGTCGGCGCGCGCCGGGACTGGCGTCAGCAGCACGCTCGTAGCCAGCGCGGCTGTTGCGACGAGGGCGCTCCCACCGGCCACCGGTACCCGTCCGATCACCTCGCGAAGCTGAAGCTGTTTGCACATACGAACCTCCCTTGGCTGCCGAGGATAGAGACAAGCCGTTGTGGAGATCCTGAGGAACTCGTTGGGTTTCAGTGGAAATCCTGATGAAACGCGGTGGCTATAATCAGCCTGCCCATGAGCCGATCCGCGGGCGATCGAATTGGCCGATTCGAGCTCCTTGGATGTCTCGGCATCGGCGGCATGGGAGAGGTGTATCGCGCGCACGATCCGCAGCTGCAGCGGGACGTCGCGATCAAGCTCCTGCCCGCGGCATTCTCGCGCGATCCCGATCGCCAGCGCCGATTCGAACAGGAAGCCCGCGCGACAGGCAGCTTGAATCACCCGAATATCCTCGCCGTTCATGATGTCGGCGTGCACGAGGGGGCGACGTGGATCGTCGCCGAGCTTCTCGAAGGCGAGACGCTCCGCCAGCGGATGGACGCGCGGCCGCTCCCGCCGCGGACGGCGATCGATTATGCGATCCAGATCGCCAACGGTCTCGCCGCGGCGCACGAACACGACATCGCGCATCGGGATATCAAGCCGGCCAATCTGTTCGTCACCCGGGACGGCCGGATCAAGATCCTGGACTTCGGACTGGCGAAGCTGCTCGGCGCCGATGCCGCGGGCGACGCGACCGAAACGGTGACGCTCGGCGGGGTTCAGATCGGGCCGGTCATCGGCACTCCGATGTACATGTCGCCGGAACAGGTGCGCGGCTTGCGCATCGATCATCGGTCGGACATCTTCAGTTTCGGCACGGTCCTGTTCGAGATGCTGGCCGGGTTCCCACCGTTCCGGCGCAGCACGACTGCCGACACGCTCAGCGCGATCGTGAACGACGAGCCGCCAGGTTTGAACGCTGCCGGTCCGGTCCATGGTGCGCTGGAACCCATCGTTCGCCACTGCCTGGAGAAGGAACCAGGGGCGCGCTTCCAGAGCGCGCGCGATCTGGTTTTTCATCTCGAGAACCGTGTCGCACGCGACGGACGCAACACCCGTTCAGGCGCCGCGCCGTCGCATCTCGAAGAGAACAGCCGCGCTGATTTCAGCGCGCGCTCGGCGTCCTGGCCATGGCGCTTGCGGGCTATCTCGCGTGGACGAGGATTCGCGCCGGCGGCTGAATCGCCGATCCGTTCCCAGCGTCCGCCGCATCACGGACTTCCAGGGTCTCGAAGAGTCTCCATCGATCTCACCCGACCGGCGCTCCGTCGCTTTCACCGGGAACGTGAATGGACGACGCCAGGTCTTCGTGCGCCTCGTCGCCGGCGGCCCGCCGTTGCAGATCACCAAGGATGCTGTCGATCACCAACTCCCCCGATGGTCGCCGGACGCAAACTCCATCCTGTACTTCTCGCCGGCCGAGCCCGGCGACGCCCAGGGAACGATCTGGAGCATTCCCGCCCTGGGCGGCGCTCCTCGTCGCGTCATCGCCAGCATCGGAGGCGCAGACGTCAGCAGAGATGGGCGGGTCACGTGCTTCAGCCTCGTGGACGGGCAGATTCAGCTGCTGACGTCCGCGCTTGACGGCTCCGACGTGCGCACGGTCGCACGTTCCGATGCCGGCTATCACCGATATCCTCGCTGGTCGCCGGACGGTCGCTGGATCGCGTACCAACGAGGCGACAACGTGAGATTCGACATCTTCGTCGTCTCGGCGAATGGCGGCGAGCCGCGACAACTCACGCACGACCGCAACATCATGAGCGGACTGGCGTGGCTTCCAGACAGTACTGGAGTCGTGTACGGCTCGAGTCGCGGCTACACCGTTCCGTACTTGTCCCCATTGCGCTTGTGGGAAGCGCGGCTGGATGGAAGGGCCCGCGCCATCACGCCGGCAGAGGTGTCGGTACGAACAGCCGGACGTCCACGATTCGGGGCTCGTAGCTGCGGCGCGGATGCGGATGCGGTTCGACCTCTGGCGGTTTCCGTTCGGTCGGGACGCAACGGAAAATGTCCGCCAGGCATTGCCGATCACCCGCCAAACCGGGCAGGTGCTGACACCCACTGCCGCTCCGGACGGCGATCAGATCGCATTTCTCTCCGACAGTGGCGGCCACAGCAATCTCTGGGTGACCTCGACACGAAATGGCGACTCGCGGCAGATCACGTTCGAGGACGATGCGGACGTGTCGGTGGGTGCGCCGGTGTGGTCGCCGGTCGGTGACTCGATCGCGTTTGTGTCGTCGAAGGGCCTCACCGGTTTCGACTTCGGCGTGTGGGTCGTCAAGCGCGGACGGCAGCAACCTTCGAAATCTGGCCAAGTCCGGCCTCGGCATGGCCTGGTCGCCCGATGGCAAGTTCGTGTACTACTCCGACACGTTCGCGCGAGCGTTGAAGAAGGTCGATGCGTCCGGCGGCACGCCTGTCACAGTGCGATCGGAGCTGGCGAGAAACGTCATCGGCTTGTCCGGCGCGACGATGTACTACGTGGTCGAACGTCCGTTCACCGATGGGCGGCCCGAATACGAAATCCGCGCGGCAACTCCCGAGGATGGACCGTCGCGCCTGCTCGCGCGGATTCCCGCGTCGCGCGTGCCAAGCTGGCAGATCATCAATCCTTCCCTCTCACCCGACGGACAATGGCTGGCGCTGCCGCTCACCGATGGCTTCACCACCAACATCTGGGCGCTCTCGAGCGCGAACCGGCGAGTGGCGGCAGGTCACTGATTTCGGTGACCGCCCGATCTTCATCGCGCGCCGTGTGTCGTGGTCAGCCGACGGAAGCGCGATCCTCGCCGCGATTGGCGAAGGCGATGCCGACATCGTGCTGCTCGATGGGCTGATCGATGGACGCTAGCGCCCCTGTTGGATGGCGGCAATGCCAGTGAACGCGACCGTCGTAGCCGTTGCCATAGCAGTTGTGCTGGCGAATCCAGTTGTCCGAACGGCCCCTGAGATCACTGTCTTCACAGCGCGCGCCATCGCGACGGTCCTCGCCGAAATCGGCGGCGAATTCGAGCGTGCCTCGGAATGCAAGTTGATCGTCGTGAGCGATTTGCCAACTGGGTTCGAACGTCGCATCAACGCCGGGGAGCACTTCGATCTCATGATCAGTGGCTCTGTTACGGTTGACGAGTGGATTCGTCACGGCAGGCTGGTCGCGACGACACGGACTGACATCGCGCGCTCGGGTATCGGCGTTGAAGTCAGAGCAGGCAGGCCGAGGCCCGACATCAGAACGGTTGATGCGTTCAAGCGCGCCTTGTTGAACGCCGAATCGATCGCATACTTGCAAGTGGGCAGCGGTGTCTACCTGCACGCCCTGCTCGAGCGCCTGGGAATCAGCGACGCCATCAAGTCACGAGTGACGCGGCCGGATTCGGATGTAGTCTCGGAGCTCGTCGCGAAGGGAGACGTCGAACTCGGGATGACGGTCATCACCCAAATTCTGACCACACCCGGCGTCGAGCTCGTTGGCCCGCTGCCAGACGAGATACAGTCCTACGTCACGTTCGTTGCTGCGATCGGTGCAGAGTCGAAGGTGACGGACGCTGCCAAGCGAGCTCGTCGCGTTCCTCAAAGGACCCAACGCCATCGCTGTGATGAAGACGCAGGGTATGGAGCCGCGTTAGCGTCGCGCATGAGAACACTGATAGCAGCCTCACTCGCACTGACCGCGGCGGTGGCGTCGGCCGGGCCGCTGACGCCGCTCGAGCGCCAGCGGCTCGTGGCGCACATGGAGATGTCCGCGCGCTGGCTCGAAGACGAAGTCTCCGGATTGTCGCCGCGGCAGCTGGCGTATCGCCCCTCTTCCACCGCGTGGTCGATCCTCGAAGTCGTCGACCATCTGGTGGTCGTCGGCCCGATCTACTGGAAGGCCCTGCAGGACGCCAGGCCAGTGAGCGCCGGACGGGTCGGCATGATGAACGACGTCGACGTGCTGTGGTACGGCATCGACCGCACCGACCGGGAAATCGCGCTGCAGACCGAAGAGCCGTCACGCAAGCTGCAAGATTTGCAGAGCGCAGTGAAGGCGTATCGTGCGCAGCACGCTGAGCTTCTGCAATACGTGCGGACCACGAAGGACGATCTGCGCGGCCGCCTGGTGGACCGGCAGCGTTGCGACGCGTATCAATGGGCGCTGCTGATCTCTACGCACGAGCAGCGCCACATCCTGCAGATTCGCGAGATCAAAGCGAACCCGAAGTTCCCGCGCTAGCGCCATCGGCGCAGTGACCCGGATGGGGTGCGCGATGTGCCTATAATCGCGCGCTCACATGCGATGGTCCCTCATGTGTCTCGCACTCGCGGTGACGACCCTTCTCGGGGCGGCGATCGACGCGCAGGAGGCGGTGGGCCAGCGTCGGTACATCCTCGCGACGGGACGCCGACTCCCGTACCTGTACGTCATTTCGCTCGATGCCGCTCTCGATCCGGCGAACGACCGCACATCCAAGGCGATCGTCGGTCGCAGCAAAGTGGCGACGGAGGCATTGGACGGGCGTTTGCTCGGCGATCCGGCCAATCTCGTCGTGAGCGAGGACAGCCGCACCGTCTACGTGGTGAATCATCATGGCGCCATCGACAACGCCGAGTTTCGCCAGCACGGTGGCCGCGGACAGATCGCGGTGCTCGACGTCGACGACCTCCTGGCCCCACGGAACGACGGCACCGCAAACGCACTTCGGCGGCACATGGACTCCGGCGGCTTCGGGGCGCTCGGCATCGTGCTCCTGCCCGAGATGCTGGTCATCGCCAACGCCGAGAACCACCTGACGGAGGACGGCGGCAATCGCATCACGTTCGTCGACCGACGGACCGGCAGCCTCCGCGGCACCGTGGAGCTCGCGCTGGGCTCGCCCGGGTTTCCGTGTCCCGACTACCCGGTGCCCTACGTCCCGCCGTACGGGCCGCCGCGGAACCTGGCCGTGCGCGCCCCGGGTCCGGGCTTTGGATGCTTCCCGAACCCGAACGGGTTGGCGCTGGGCCGGGCCACCGATGGAAGCGCCTATGTCTTCTCCGCAAACGGCGGCACGAACGACGTGTCCGTGATCGACCTCGGTCGTGCGCTACGAGGGGACACTCGTGCGGAGATCGGTCGCATCCCGATGCAGGTCGGCCCGTGGGGCATCACCGCGACCCCCGACAGGCGGCACATCATCGTGGCGAACGGCGGGAGTCAGCGGGATGGATCCGCGGGCAACACGATCTCCGTGATCGACGTCGACCGGGCGAGCGCCGGCGCGGGCCGCGCCGAAGTTGCCCGCGTCCTCGTCGGCACCGACGATCCCTCGGAGCAGACCCATCCGCTGATCCCCTCCGTCACGCCCGACGGCCGGGAAGTGGTCGTCCCGAACGTGCGCGCGAACAACGTGTCGATCGTGAACATCGAGCGGGCGCTCGCCGGCAATCCTGACGCGGAAGTCGCACGCATCCCCCTCGTCCGGCCCGACGGACAGCCAGCTCGCCCGAAGGGCTCCGCGATCACGTCCGACGGCCGGTATGCGGTGATCAGCGGAGGACCCTCGTCGCCGCCGTTCTCGCAGGAGCTCGGTCACCTCTACGTGATCGACCTTCGGTCGCGCCGCGTCGTCGCCACGGTGACCGGGGTGGGTCACGAGCCTTATGCCCTCGCCGTCGTGGAAAGGTAACGGCCTTCGGGATCCTGCTGCCGGCCACGACGCCTGAGCAGCTCGCAGCGCCACGCCTCACGGACGCGAACGCCAAGGCCGATCGAAACACGTGACCTGGACGACAACACCGTTCTCGACGTCGATGCCCACGGCAATATTTGCTCGATCACAGTGGAGCACGCGTCGCAACGAACTGACATCCCGCGGTTCTCTTACAAGCAGATCACCGCCTGACGCGCGTGAAGCCGACCGCGCGCACCAGTTCGTTGGCATCGCAATGTTCTGCGAGGGGCATGACGGACCTTCTGTTGCCAGGAGCGTCGCCAAGGCGAGAAGTGAACGGTGGATTATCGAGGACAACAAGGCGGCGCAGTGTCGTGACGGATTCGCGGGAGTGGAAGTGGGTAGTCGACGCCAGGACCCTTGCTCAACTGCGTTCGTTTGATCTTGATGGTGACACCCACTGACCTGAGCGGTGTCGGGTTCAGGGCGTCGAGCGTTGGGTCAAGGCCCGCCAGTTGACGATGGCGCCGATGGGAGGGGTCGAGGCGCGACTTGGCGCGATCACGAGAAAGCGCGACGCACCCGGCAGGACACTGTAGAACGGCGAGCTCATCAAAAAAAGTGGGCGCGGTGTGCCGGGCTGAAAGGACGGCTTAGTGCGGATCGGAAGCGACATGAGCTGCGTGCCGGGGCCAACGAAAAAGAGTTCTGTCCCGCCGGCGCCCCACTCGGGGTTGAAGCCCCCGTCCCGCGAAACCTTCCAGCGCAATCCAGGGTTATCGAGCGACTCAATGTACGCTTCGAACCGTCCGGACTCGTTTGAATCGTAGGCCACCCACCTGCCGTCAGGTGAAAAACGACCGGAAGATTCGCTGGCCGGCGACTGTTGGACCCCCGCGACCTGGCCCGAGCCGTCTAACCGCAGCCGCAAGAGATCGCCGCTTGCTGCGCGGTTCGTCTGGAAAAAGAGCACCTCCCGGCCGTCAGGCGAAATGTCGGTTGGCGTTTCAATGCCCGGAGCGCGCAGCACCGACTCCTCGCGTCCGCTATCGAGGAAGCGGCGATAGAGATCAGGCGGTCCCGCCGCGTCGGAGGAGTAGAAAAGGGTTTTCCCGTCAGGAGACCATGTTGGAACGCGTTCGTCGGCCGGTGAATGCGTCACGCGCACCGAGGTCCCAAGGGCGCGATCGAATATCCACAGATCCCCGGTTCCAAGAGCCGGATCACTGATTTCCACCGCGACGCGCGTGCCGTCCGCCGAAATTCGAGGCTCGCCGTAGAGCGCCTCATCTCCGAGCCGGCCAACTTCGGTTCCCTGCCGGTCGAGCCACACGAGTCGCGACGGCGTGGGCGGTGTTCGTAACACCAGCATACCTGTGTGGGAGATGGCAAAGTCCGCGAGGCCGGTCGACCGGAAGTAGTGGAATCGCTCAGCGAGCAGCGCTGGCTCACCGGTCAACCTGCGTGCGGCCGGATCGAAAGGCTGCGCAAACAGGGCGCCGTCGCGTGCGTACAACAGATAGCCAGCGCGATCGAACACCGCCCGTGAGGCGATAATTCCGACGTCGGCGGGGTCGGCACCATCGATGGAGATCGTCCGAAGCATCGGAACCAGCGAGCGCTTAGCCGCGTCGACGCGCAGCGTGACGTAGAGGAAATGTCGTCCGTCGGGCAGGAATTGGGGCCAGAGGTGTCCGGCCTCGCCTTTGCCAGAATCGGGTGCGAGGACCACGGTCGGGTTGCGCCCTTCAGAATCCGTCTTCAAGATCGCTGGACCCGCTTCAGGCGTCATGCCCGGAAACAGAATCGTGCCCGTGGCGCTCCACGAGATTCCGCTATTCGCATGGGCGTCGGCAAGCACCAGCACAGCACCGGTGCGGACGTCGACCCGTTTGAGCTTGCCCTGCGCGAGGAAGGCGATATGGCGCCCGTCGGGCGACCATTCGGGCGAGGCGCCGCCTTCGCTGCCCGCAACCGGGGTCAGCGCAAGGGAGTCCATTGCCCGCAGAAAGAGCCGGCCTCCGCCGGCCAGAGCGAGGTAGCGGCCATCGGGTGAGAGCGCGAGAGAGGTATTGGCCTGATTGAAAGCCATGGTGCCGGCTGGCCCTGGTCCGGAGATTCCCATCTGCAGCGGCTGCAGGCCAGGTGCCTGGTCAGCCAAATCGCGCCCCCCCAAATTCGAGAGGAGTAATCCTCCGCCGATGAATCCGAGCACGCCTGCGAGCGTGCACGCCCAGAGCAGCCGTCTTCGTACAAGCCGGCCGGATGGAGCCGGCTTCGTTGTCTCATGCCCGATCCATCGCAGCTCGTGCCATAGATCGCGCGCGCTGTGCCAGCGGACATCCGGATCTTTCGCCAAGCAAGTTGTCACAATGCGTTCGAGTGCAGCCGGCGTGTGCGGCTGGGTCGCCGCGATCGGCCCGGGCTCGGCGTGCATGATTGCGCCGATCAGGCTCGCCTGCGTCTTCCCCTCAAAGGCCTTCTTCCCCGTCAGCATTTCGTATACGACCGCCCCGAACGCAAAGATGTCCGAACGCGCGTCCGCCTCTTGCCCGTCGAGCTGCTCAGGCGCCATGTACTGCAATGTGCCGAGGATCGTGCCACGCGCCGTGAGGCTCGGCGGCGTCATCGACCGAGTGGGCGAGCTGTCATCAGCGACCCTCAGTGCCGCAGGCTTGGCGAGGCCGAAGTCGAGCAGCTTGGCGCCGCCTTTCGTCAGGATGATGTTGCCCGGCTTCAAGTCGCGATGGACGATCCCGTGTCGATGCGCCGCGGCAAGCGCATCCGCGCATTCAGTCGCGCAGGTCAAGGCTTGATCGAGCGGCAGTGGACCTCGTGCGAGTCGCGCGGCAAGCGTCTCGCCTTCCAGATACTCCATCACAAGGAAGGCGACGCCGTGCTGATGACTGATGTCGTACAGCGTGCAGATGTGCGGGTGGGTGAGCGCCGCGATGGCCTGCGCTTCGCGATCGAAGCGGGCGCAGAACTGCGGATTCGAGGCGAGCGCGCGCGGGAGGATCTTGATCGCCACCGTGCGCGCGAGGCGCGTGTCGATTGCTCGGTAGACCTGGCCCATTCCGCCTGCCCCGACCAGATGGTCGATGCGGTACGGACCTAGCTGAGTGCCGGGCCGGAGATCCGGCTGCTCATCCAGCACCGGGGCAGCCACGTCGGGCAGCGGCCGATCGATTACCGGCGGCGCGCTGTCATGAGAGAGAAGTGATTCGACTTCGCGTCGCAGCTCGTCGTCGCCGGCGCTGGCTTGGGCCAGAAAGGCACTGCGCTCGGCCGGTTCCAGCTCGAGGACCGATTCATAAAGGTGGGCGACGCGCTGCCAGCGGCCGGAATCCACGTCAGGTCTCTCTCTTCAGGCAGTCTACGCGCATGCCCCCTGGCGATCCAGCAACGATCGAATCCCGATTCGGCCGTGGACCGCACGGTCGCCAGCTCATCGTGAAAACTCACTACGATCGGGGGATGTGACCGCAAGCGCAATCCGCTGTTCTTCGAGCATCGCGTTTGTGATCTACGTGCTTCGGCTGGCCGTTAATTGATCGTGCGCGCTCGCGTCGATGGATCGGACTTGGCCCGTCGAACGGCCCCCGGAGGGAACCCGAGAAATCGCTTGAACGCCCGGCTGAACGCGGCCTCCGACTCGTATCCGAGACGACTCGCCATCTCGCTCACCGGTGCATCTTCTTCTTTCAGCCACGTCAAGGCGATGTGCATGCGCCAGCGCGCGACGTAGTGCATCGCCGGCTCGCCCACCAGCTCCGTAAAGCGCGAGGCAAATGCCGAGCGCGACATCGCGACCTCGTTCGCCAGCGACTCGACCGTCCATGGACGCTGCGGGTTCTCGATGGACGAGGGCAATGGCGTGGCCGATCTGCTTGTCCTGAAGCGCACCGAGCCATCCTGTCTGAGCGGCTGGATCGCTCGCGATCCAGGATCGGATCGCCTGGATGACCAGGATGTCTGCGAGCCGCGTGATCACGGTCTCGCCGCCAGGACGCAGCTCCCTGGCTTCGATCGCCATCAATCGCAGCGTGCTCTGGATCCACTCCACCTCGGGCGAGCTCCACGCGTCGACGGCGATCACCCTGGGCAAGAGCGTCACCAGCCGATCGGCGGCCGGATGATCGAATCGAACGACGCCGCAGATGACCGTCGTCGGCGCGCCTCCCCCGCCGTGGCGCAAGATCTCGTAGCGGTCGCTCACTTGTTCACGAGGCAGATCGAAGAGCTTCGCGGCATCAACCCCAGGCTCGCTCGCCAGCCGGTGCCCGGCACCGTGCGGCACGAGCGCAAAGTCGCCCGGCTGCAGGACGTGATCATCGGAGCCCTTCACATCAAGGACACATCGGCCTGAGGTCACGACATGGAACATCAGGCAGTCCTCGAGCGCAGGCAGATCGATCGCCCAGGGCGCCGTGAACTCGGAGCGAGCGTAGAAGACGCCGCTCATCCGTAGAAAGTGCAGGGCTTCCCCAAGCGGATCGTGCGTCAAGGGAATCTTCATGACGCGAGTATGCGCCGCTGGTGCCTGACCGTCCAGACCGCTGGACGAACGAGCACGAATCAGCGACTTCCGGGCATTGTTCGGTGCGATTGCGCGCGCCATATTGGACCTGCGAACACGAAAGGAGTCACCCATGATTTGCGTCACCGGCGCCAGTGGAACGTTGAGCAGCGAGGTCATCAGACAGCTCGAAGGACAACAGATACCGTTTCGCGCGGCCTATTTCTCGGAGAGAGCCGCAGAGACCGCCCGAGCCCGTGGAATCGAGGCCGTCACGATCGACTACAACCACCCGGCGACCCTTCGCGCGGCGTTTCAGGGCTGCGACGCCGTGTTCCTCCTGGGACCCAACGCGTTGAATCAAACCGATCTCGAGTTGAATGCCGTCGACGCGGCGAGAGCCGCCGGCGTGCGGCACATCGTGAAGCAGTCCGTCATGGGCGCCGCAGAGGAAGCCTACAGCCTCGCGAGAATTCACCGGCCCGTCGAGAGGGCCATCGAAAGGAGCGGCATGTCCTGGACGTTTCTCAGGCCGAACAGCTTCATGCAGAACGCCGTCACCTTCATGGCGCCGACGATCAGGGCCGAAGGTGCGTTCTACAGCGCGGTCGGTCACGCGCGGATCAGCCATATCGACGTCCGTGACATCGCCGCGGTGGCGGTGGCGGCGCTCGCGAAAGAAGGTCACGAAGAACAGAGCTATACGCTGAGCGGTCCAGAAGCGCTGACCTACGACGACGTGGCTGATGAACTGTCGAGGGTGCTAGGACGGGTCATCCGTCACGTGAGTCTGCCGGCGGCCGATCTGAGGGCCGGCATGCTCGCAGAGGGGATGCCGGCAGCCATTGCGGATCGGATGCTGGACCTGGAGCGCTACTTTCGTGAGGATCGCGCGAGTACGATCACCGACGATGTGAAGCGGGTGACCGGAAGAGCACCGAGGCGATTTGCCGACTATGTGCGGGACACCGTCGCGACGGGGGTGTGGAATGCGGAGGTCGCGTCAGCGGTGAGCTGAAGTCGTGCCTCAACAGAGCGGCTTGAACGCAAAACCCCGCGCGGTGAGCGACGGCACCAGGCGCCGGACGGTCTCGGCGGCGTGACGTCGGTCGGCGCGCGGGTCTTTGTGATGACCATCGTGAATCACGATGATGTCGCCGTCCGACGCCTTGCGGGCGAGACGCGGGGCTAAGCGATCGGCGGTGCGCGTCCGGCCCCAGTCGAAATCCCACATGCCCCAACTCCAACCCGCGAGCCGATACCCGGCCCTGGCAAGGCCGATGTACATCTCTCCGCTTCGCCAACCGGCATGCGGGCGAAAGAGCCGGCAGGGCTCCTGGCCCGTGATCGCGCGAATCCGTTCGGCATTGCGATCGAGCAGGGCTGCGAGGTCGGCGGCTGGCTCGATCATCAGCCGGCGCGTGCCGCTGTGCAGACCGATCGCGTGTCCCTCGTCGGCTATCCGCTTCACGATGTCCCTCGTTTCGTCGGTGATGTGGTCGTCGATGAGAAAGAACGTCGCGCGCGCGCCGGTCGCCGCCAAGGTATCGAGCAACGGCGGCGTCCAATCACGATTCGGTCCATCATCGAAGGTCAGGTAAATCGACGACGCAGCCCCGGGTTGCTCCGGCATCCGCCAGAGCGATTGTTTCGGCCGGAACGCCTCGAGCAGGAATGGCAATGGCGCCGTGTGTGCCAGCGCAACGATGGCGACGCACAGCGCGAAGATCGCGATCACGTTTCGATTCTAGGCCGTATCCCGGCGACCCTCCACTTGAACGGAGGCGCAGTGTGATTTCCGGAGCAGGTAAAGCTGAGCTATTCAACCCGAAAGCCAATAGAGCCCTACATTTGCCACACTAGCGTTGCGGACTCGAATGGTACGGCGGTTGCGTCATACGCAGGCTTATGAGGAGAATCGACATGTTTTCAACCAGAGTCATCGCTGCCGCGATCGTCGCGATCACGCTCGCGCCGGTGCCCGCGCGGGCAGACGTCCTGTTTACTCCATTTTTCGGCGTGAATTTCGGCGGCGATTCCGGCAAGGAGTTCTCGGAAGCGTTCGATACCAGTCAATACAACTGGGGCGCCAGCATTGCCTTCATGGGCGCCGGCGTCTTCGGCTTCGAGGGGGACTTCGGATTCAGTCCCGACTTCTACGGCAAGACCGAAATTGGCGGAAGCAACGCCTTCACGGCGACGGGCAACCTGATCCTCGGGATTCCCTTCGGCGGCCAGCAGGGCTTCGGCGTCCGCCCGTACGGCCTGGTCGGCGCAGGCCTGCTCAGCTCGAAGTCGGACTTCGGAGCCGGCGTCGCCGAGATCGACGAGAACAACATAACGTGGAGCGCCGGCGGCGGCGTTCTGCTGTTCTTCGGGACGAAAGTCGGTATCCGTTTCGACGTGCGCTACTTCCGGACATTCGACGATCTGGAGATCCTCGGCCTCCCGATTGCCCAGTCGCCGGGGAAGGTCGATTTCACGAGAGGCTCGCTTGGCTTCGTGCTGAGGTTCTGATCCTCGCCGCCGCTATTCGGGCCCGAGGAAGAACGCGAGGTCGCCTTTCGTTCCCTGATGTTCCCAGACCTTGCCGTAGACCCGTTCGAGGCTTGCGCGTGACACGGCCCGCATCGCCACCGTGTTGGCAAGACGCTCGGTCTGCAGATATGGGTGGTGCGTGAAGATCCAGACATGACCGAGCTCGTGGGCGACAATCGCCTTCAGTTCGTCCTGAGCCAGGGAGATCAGAAACCGCTCCTCGAACGTCATCCGAAACGTACCAGTGTCTCCGGCGACAGGCTCCACCGAGACCAGCAAACTGTTCGTCGGCACGATCGCCGCAGACACGACAGCGTCGATCCCGAGTTCGGTCTTGAGACCGTCCACCAACTCCTGAAGCGCAACAGTAGTTGGTGGCACGCTGGCATCAATCGGGGAGGCAAGACTGATGAGCATGACGGGAAGGCACACTAACGTGAACACGCGGCGATGCGACGACTGGAGCATGACTGGAGCCCGCCTCATCCGGGCAGCTCTGAAAGTAGCACTCGGCTGAGCTCGCGGACATCCCCCAAAGACCCGAATTGCGAAACAATTACACTGGGGTGTTGCGCAAACAGACGGTGAGCACCAATGGTCGTGATGGATTCTCAGGCGACGCTCGGTTTTTCGGGTGTCGCCTTCGGTACGCGACTTGCTCTCCTTTCAACTAATTGCCCAACGAGACCGCATCGTCTAGCAATCGACGATTCGGAGCGTCTGGGACAGGGAGGTTTACAGTGCGTATCAGAACTATTTTCGGATTCGCCGTTGCCGCTGCGATGGCTGTCGTACTCGCGGCGCCGGTGTCGGCCCAGGCTCCAACTCCAGCTCCTCAAACTCCAGCGCCTCAGACGCAGGCTAAGCCACCGGCGGCGCCCGCCGGCCAGGCTGCACAGCCGCTGCTTTCACCGGTTGAAGGCGACCTCGTGTCGGTTGATGCCGTCGGGAAGAAGATCACGATCAAGCCGCTGACCGGCGCCGATCTGTCATTCACCTATACCGACAAGACCGAGATTTCCGGCGCGCAGAAAGACGCGGCCGGCCTCGCGACCATGAAAGAAGGCCGGGTGACTGTGCACTTCACGGAAGATGCCCAGACGAAGGCGAAGACGGTTACACGCATCATAGTGGAGCCCAAAAAGTAGGAGCTCGGTCGCTCGCAATTTCGTAAGACTTGGCGCTCAAAGCTCGCCTCAGTGCGCGCTTTGGGCGCCGCGCCATTTCAGATCCCGCAAACCCCATCAGGCGCGACGGTTACGCTGTAAAATTCGGATTCCGACATGCGGCTCAAAACGTGGCTGGTCGCGGCGTTGGGACTCGGCAGCCTGGTGATCTTGATCGCTGTGTCGATGCTCGCGTCGTCGCGCAGGGCTCAGAACATCTACGCGCAGCTCGATCAGCTCAATGCGCATCACCGCGACGTGGAGGCGAAGCTCCGGGCGCTTCGTTCGGATGTCCACCTGTCGAGCATTTTCGTGCGCGACTATCTCCTGGACGTCGCGCGCGAACGGGCGCCGGAGTACCGCGAACAACTTGCCGAGTTCCGCCGCACCAGTGTCGCCACGTTGGAGGAACTCCGGCCGTTGGTCGGACGTGATGACCAGATCTCGAGCCTGCAGACGAAACTTGCCGAGTACTGGGAAACCTTCGATCCCCTGTTCGACTGGACGCCAATCGAGAAGATCAGCCAGAGCGCAACGTTTCTGCGAAACGAGGTCCTGCCGCGTCGGGAAGCGGTACCTGTCGATCGCACAAGGCATCGAGGAGCTGAACAACGCGAATCTGGCGGCGCAGAGCGCGGAGGTCGCGAGTCGCCACTCCGCACTCCGCAACGACCTGCGCCGGCTGACGTGGCAGACGGTGCTGCTCGGTCTAACGGTCGCGCTCGTGGTCGTGTTTCGGTTGCGTTTTCTCGAGCACCGATCTGAAGAGGCGGAGCTTCAAATGCGCGAGCTCTCGCAACAATTGGTGAATACACAGGAAGAAGAACGGAAGAGCCTCTCTCGCGAGCTCCATGACCACGTCGCGCAGGTTCTCACGGGGCTCAGGATGGAGCTCGGCCGGGTCGAACGGATCGCTGCGCCGCTCGATGCGCGAGTCGGTCCTGTCGTCGCCGAGTGTAAGGGGCTTGTCGACGACATGTTCAACACCGTGCGGGGTCTGGCACTGGGCCTTCGTCCGAGCATGCTGGATGACTTTGGCCTGCAAGCCGCACTGGAATGGCATGTGCGCGATTTCATGGGACGGTTTGCGATGAACGTCGATCTCAAGATGGATGGCGACTTCGACCCGTTGCCCGACAAGCACCGCACGTGTGTGTATCGCGTGGTTCAGGAGGCCCTGACAAACTGCGTCCGCCACGCTCATGCGCAGAACGTCAAGATCCGTGTGCAGACATTAGACGGACACCTGCAGCTGTCGGTGACCGATGACGGGGTGGGCCTGAACCCGATTCGCCGCCGCAACGGCCTGGGCCTGCGTGGAATCGACGAGCGAGTCAGGGACCTTGAAGGGACCATGACGATCTCGCCGGAGCCAGGCGGTGGAACAACCGTGGCAGTTCAGTTGCCCTTACCTGCAGCGAATGCAGAGGTGCCGCGTGCGCGTGCTGCTGGCTGACGATCACAGCATTGTCAGGCGTGGACTACGCGGCCTGCTCGAGGCCGCGGGCCTGACGGTGGTCGCCGAGGCGAGCGACGGGCTGGAGGCGACGCGTCTCTGCGAGGAGCATCGCCCCGACGTGCTCATCCTGGACATCGGGATGCCGAAGCTGAGCGGCATCGAAGTCGCGGCGCGGGCGCACAAGATGGACCGTCCGCCCGGGGTGATCATTCTCAGCGTGCATGGCGACGAGTCCTACATCATGCGCGCGCTTGCGGCGGGCGCCCGCGCCTACCTGTTGAAGAGCGCGACAGACGAGGATCTGATTCCCGCTGTACGGGCGGTTGCTGCGGGAAAGCCGTTCTTCAGTCCGGCCGTCGCTGCCGTTCTCGTTGAGGACTACGTCCGCCGGCTGCAGCAGCGCGGATTGACGGATTCGTACCATCTGCTCACGGACCGCGAGAAGGAGGTGCTCCAGTTGCTCGCGGAGGGACGATCGAACAAGGAAGTCGCGACGCTGCTCGATCTTGGGTTGTCGACCGTCGAGACGCATCGAGCGAACCTGATGGAGAAGCTGAACCTCCACAACACCGCCGAGATCGTGCTCTATGCGGTGCGGAAGGGTCTAATCGTGTAGACGATTCAGTGACCGACTAACGTTTGGGCTTGCGGGCTTACGGGCTACGGGCTTACTTCGGGCTACGGGCTACGGGCTACGGGCTTGGAAGCTGAAAGCCGAACGATGGATCTCGGCTCCAATCACTGCTTCAGTACGGACACGCGCACCGGCGAGTACGCCAGGCCGTCAGGGTCGTCGAGGCCGGTTGCAATCGCAGCCGCCGTCGCAACGTTGGCCAGGTCCATCGAAAATAGCGCCCGGCCCGCGCGATCGCTCGCGAAGGCGCGTTCGCCGACGATGTGGATTCCGAAGCCGCCCGACCCCTGCCGCCCCTCGTGCATCGCATGCCGTCCGATCAGCACCCGACGCCGCAAGTCGTACACCGAAAGGAACTGAGCCGGCGAGTCAGGCGGGCCGCCGTGCGGCACCAGCACCCGCCCTCCGACGGAGATCTCCGCGCGACGCGCATCGGGCGGCACGTCAATGGTCGCGGCCACCTTAAGCGAGCGCGTGTCGACGATGGAGATCGTGCTTTCCACGCGATTGACGACCCAGACCTCGCTGCCGTCCGGCGACACCGCCAGGCCCTCTGCGCCTCGGCCCGTGGGAATCACGACAGGCGGCGCGTCGGCGTCGAGCGAGATGACCGACAGTGTCCCTGCCGCACCACGGCTGGTGACATACGCCCTCGTGCCGTCGGGACTGAGCCGCACCATGTGACCCTCGCGCCCTCCGGTGGGGTACGTGCGAACGACCTTCCGCCCGAGTACATCCACCAGCGCCACGCGATCCGACAGTTCGAGCGTGGCGACGGCCCGTTGGCCGTCCTTCATGAACACGATGCTGTGCGGCCTCGATTGCGGGCCCAGATCGATGCGTCCCGCCTGCCGTCCTTCGGCGACGTCAATCACCACGAGATGACGCCCCGGGTTGTCGTTGGGCCCGTATTCACTCGTCAGCGCCAGCCGCCCGTCGGGGCTGACGGCCACTTCGTGCGGGATGACCGGTCCGATCGGCACGCGCGCCATCTCGATCCTGGTGCCGAGGTCGAACAACGAGATGCTGCCGCCGGTGCGGTTGGCGACGAGCAGCGTGCCACTCAGGCCGCCCTGGGCGATGACACCGGCGGGCGTGGCCAGCAGCGCGACGAGGAAGAATGATGCGAACAGTCGTGTGCTCATGGTTCCCGGTCTACGCGACTCGTCGGAGGCTGTCAAGCCGGCGTGTTTCTATGCGCGCCTGCCGAAACGGACGTCCTCCGTTCACGCGTCCATCGCCGAGCGATCACCTTGGCTCACTTGGTGACGAGCGCCGTCGACGGCGGTACGAGGCCCTGCATGCGGAGGTAGGTTGTGATGGTGCCGTAATCCTCGGCGCCGTGAACGCCCGCGTAGATGAGCGCGTAGGCGCGTGCACCGGTGATTCGGCCGCTGCCGGCTCCACCAAGATTCGGCGCGGACTCGAGCAGCCACGCCTCGCTCGCGGCCGCGATCAGGCTCGAACAGTAGACCACCGACTCATCGAGGGCCTTGACGATCGCTGGCTTCGTGGTCACGTTCTGAAGACTCGGTGCGTTTCGGCGCTCGAACCCGGGCGGCACGCCCGCCTGGTTGCAGAACGAATAATTCGCGCCGGTCGCGTGGTTGATCTGCTCGCCGAACGTGCGGACGTCGGGGGTCGGCCGGAAGCTGTAGCCTGGTTCGGGCATCATCTGCGCGGAGATGATCAGGTAGTTGGCGAACGCATCGAAGGATTTCTGCAAGATCGCGCCGACGGGTCGATCTTTGAAGGTGGCTTGCCGCGCCTGCTCCATCGCGGCCGACCGGTCGTACTTCGGCGCCAGCGCCTGGCTCGCCTGAATTTGCGCGGGGGTGAGGGCGGGAGCCAGCGGTCCAGTCACCTGCGCCGAGGCGTGAGCGATCCACATGAACACGCACATCCACGTCGCCACTCGATGCATTGTCGTGCCTCCTCGGAGCCAGCGTCCAGTACAGATCAGGGCTTCGCGTAACCCGTGAGCCGACGGCCTCGCGCTTGTCGTCGCAGGTGCCCTTCGTGAGCCAACTGTATCCCAGTGGGGACTCGAGAGGTCTTCGGCACCAGGCCACCACTGGCGAATGAGGCCATCCACGAGCGTCCAGGCTCATGACGCGTGAAATTGTGGACGACCGATCGGCAGTTGGCGACGCTGGCTAAGGAGCTGGGAGTCAGCCCCTACTCTTTCAGCGCTGTCACGGAATCAACGGCCGCCGCCGCCCTTGCCGGCCACGCGATCGCCGCAAGTCCGCACAGCGCGAACGCAATCGTCATCCCAAGAAGCACGGCAGGATCCGCCGGCTGGACGCCGAACAGCTGCGCGCGCAGGATGCGGCCGAGACCGAGCGCGCCGACGATCCCCAATATCAGCCCGGCAGCCAGCACCATCGCGCCTTGCCCGAGGAACATACGCGTAATGCGCCGCCCGTCCGCGCCCATCGCGATCCGCACCGCAATCTCGCGCTCGCGCTGCTTCACCGTGTAGGCGACCACGCCGTAGATGCCAACGAGCGCGAGGCTGGCCGCGAACACCGCAAACACCACGAGCAGGTAGGCCAGCAATCGCGCACCGGCCCGCTGCACGTCGAGAATCTCGGTCAATGGCCGGGAGGCGCCGAACGCCACCTCGCCGTCGATCGAACCGAGCAGCCGCTTCAGATCACGCTCCGCACCCACCGCGTCCGACACGCGCAGGTAGACGAAGGCACTCGGCGTTGGCGACTGCAGCATCGGCAGGTACGCGTCGGCGAGATCATTGTCGGTGTGCGCATGACGAACGTCGCCGACAACGCCGACCACGGTCACCGTGAAGGGACGCGCCGATGGCGGACTGTTGGCGGCGGGCGCGACTCGCAGTTGTCGTCCAACCGCGCCGGCCGGGCCCCACAACCGCGTCGCCAGCGTCCGGCTCACGAGCGCCACCGGCTCGGTGCCGACGCGATCGGCAGACGTGAAGAAACGGCCCTCATGGAGCGCCACGCGCACCACGTTGAAATAGTCGGGGCTGACGCCGACGATGCCGGAACGAAGCGGGAAGGTGTTGGAGTCGCCGGACCCCACATCGCGGGTCATGCCCTGCTGGAGCGGCCACGAATTGGTGAAGGCGATGCCCTGCGCGCCGCCGACCTCAGCCGCTGCGCTCGAGGACGCGCTGATAGAAACCGGCTCGCGATGCCGCGTCGGGATAGGCGCGCTGCCGCAGGCTGAAGCGGCCAACGACCACGTCATCCGCCTCGAGGCCCATGTCGACGCGCAGCATGCCAAGGGCGCTCTGGATCGTCAGGCCCGCGCCGACCAGCAGCGTGAGGCAGGCGGCGACTTCGACGGCGATGAGCAGCGTGCGCGCGTTCTGTTGCGCCGGCCCATCGGTGGCGCCCTTCTGCCCGCCCATCATCGCCACCGAGACCGGCGTTCGGCGCGTCACCCAGATCGGCACGATCGAGGCGATCGCGATGGTCACCAGTGCCGGCGCCAACCGTCAAGGAGAAACGTCGCCGGATCGATGTGGAGCGCGGTCACGCCGCCGGGCGCGGACCGTCCGAGGTAGTGATCGATGACCGGGGCGATGCGCCGCAATCGCGGCCCACGCCAGACCAAGGCCCAGGACCGTGGCAGCGGCGCCGATGAGCAGCGGTTCCGCGGCCGAGACGCGCGTGATCTGACCGGTCGTGGCGCCGAGCGCCTGGCGAACCGCCATCTCGCGGCGGCGGCGGGTGGCGCGAAGCGTGAGCAGGACGCCGACGTTGGCGCACGCGATCAGCAAGACGAGGCCGGTGGCGGTGGCCACGGCCACGAGCAGCGGCCGAATCTGCTCGACATACTGGCCATGCGTGGAATGCAACAGCACGCGCCAATCAGCGGCCGGTACCGTCACCCCTGAACGGACCAGCGCGCTGATCCGATCGGCGGCGAGGTCCGGCGTCACGCCGTCACGCAGGCGCACGACGTACGGATATGCCGGCACGCGCAGCGGCGCGAGCACTTCGGTGAAAGCGTTGATGTGCCAGTGACCCGCCGGCAGCACGCCGATGACGGTGAAGGCTTCGACCTCGTTGGGGCGATCGTTGACGTAGGCCTCGAACGTGCGGCCGATGATCGCCGGGTCGCCGTTGAAGCGGTTCCGCCACAAGCGATCGCTGATCAGCGCCACCATCGGACGTCCCGTTTCGAAGTCCGCCGGTGCGAAGCCGCGGCCGATCGCGGCGCGAATGCCGAAGCCTTCGACATACCCCAGCGTCGCCCAGGTGCCCTGGACGTATTCCGGATGGCTGCCGCCGCGCAGCGTGAAGCCATCGAGGTCCCACGCGATCGACAGGTCGAGCACATCGCCGAGCGCCTGCCACTCGAGTTTGTCCATGCCGACGGGGAATGGGTCCGTCTCCGGTCCGTACTGGACGTCGTAGAGCCGGTGGCTCTCGGGATAGGGCAGGCCGCGCACGAGATAAGCGTTGACCAGCACGCCAACCGTCACGCTGAGGGCCAGGCTGGCGCTCAACGTGCCGAGCGAGACCGCAGTGAAACCGCGATCGCGCAGCAGCGCGCGGGACGCTTGTCGCAGATCCAGCATGAAGGCGTTGCGCATGTTCGTCCTCGTTGCGTTCATCAGTGAGATCTCGGAGGCCAGCAGCCGTCGCGCATACTGCCAGCCGGCTCGCGACGCCGGCACGCCCCGCGCGCGATCGCGCGCGTACATCTCCTCCAGGTCGTGCCTGATGAATGGCGCGTCGGATCCACGCAGGACGACGGCGCTCAGCCAGCGCAGGATGCGCATCATCGGCCTTTCGCCAGGTGGCTGAGTTTCGGCAGCAGGCCCACGGCGAGCGCCTGGATGCTGGCGTAGGCCTCGCGGAGCGCCTTGGCGCCCGCGGGCCGCAGCACGTAGTGCTTTCGCGGGCGTCCCACCTTTCCAGGCGATGGCGCCACCACGATCGCCCGGACAAGGCCGCGTTCCTCGAGCCGGCCGAGCGTGGTGTAGATCGCGCCGGGCGATACGTCGCGGCCGGTGCGCGCGAGGAGCTCATCGTGAATCGCCACACCGGACGCGTCCTGATCGAGCCGCAGCACCGCGAAGAGCACGAGTTGTTCGAATTCGCCCAGCGCACTCACGACGCCGCAGATTTCACCACATAATGGTGAAATTGTCGACTCGAGTGGCCACGGCGTTCGTCCCACCTACCAGAGAGGCCAGGACAGGCGCTAACAGTCCACGCCCCGGACCAGAACGACTGCCCGGAAGACGCCCCGGCGATCAGTAAGATAGGCCGCGTGTGATGCGCCTATAATCGCGCGGAACGCTGAGCTGACATGCGACGAACCGTCACGCTCAGTTCCGCCAGGAGAGAGACATGATGACCTCACTACGCACGCGCGGCCGGTGGACCAGGACCGCCTTCGGAATCGTTGGTGCGCTGATGGTCGCCGCCACCGGCGTGCCCGCCGTAGCGCGGAGTGCGAAGGAGGGCGCCGTCTCGACGCAGGCAGGCGGAGTGCGCTACACAGCCGACCCGTCGACGCAGGATCCAAAACGGCTGGTGACGCTCGAGACCCTGAAGCGATGGGAGAAGGAGCTCTCGAACTGGGGCCGGTGGGGAAAGGATGACCAGCGCGGCCTGCTCAACCTGATTACGCCGGAGAAGACGAAGTCAGCGCTCGCCCTGGTGAAAGAGGCGAAGACCGTCACGCTCCAGATCAACCCGATCAAGAAGACCGGCAGCGACACCGGCGGCTTCGGCGAGAACATGCACCGGATGGCTCGCGTCCATCCCGTAACCGGGGCCATTCAGGGAGCGCTCGACGTCATCACCCTGTCGATTCATGACGGGCTCAGCTCCCACATGGACGCACTCTGCCATTACCAGGGGCCGATCGGCCGGAAGGACGGAGAACCCGCGGTGAGCTACAACGGCTTCCCGTTCACACTCACGGCCGCCGGCTGCATCGAGTCGGCCGCGGATCGGATGGGTCCCGGCTACATCACCCGGGGCATCCTCGTCGATCTGCCGCTGATGAAGGGCGCGAAGTGGCTGGAGCCAAGCACGGCGATCTATCCAGAAGACCTCGAGGCCTGGGAGAAGTTTGCCGGGATCAGGATCGGTGCGGGCGATGCGCTGATCGTGCGGACCGGCCGCTGGGCCAAGCGAGCCGCCGAGGGTCCGTGGGCTTACGGCCAGGCCGGGGCGGGACTGCATGCGTCGGTCCTGCCGTGGCTGAAATCACGCGACGTGTCGCTGCTGGCCAGCGATGCGGTGAACGACGTGCAGCCCTCCGGCGTCCAGGGCATCAACCGGCCGGTCCACCAGCTGACGCAGGTGAACATGGGCCTGCCGCTGGTCGACAACGCCTATACCGAGGACGCGGCCGTCGAGGCGGCGCGGCTCAAGCGATGGGCGTTCATGCTGACGCTCCAGATCTACCAGATCCCGGGCGGAACGGCGTCGCCGTTCAACGCGCTGGCGACGTTCTAGCTGCTGGTAGACTCACAGCAGCCGGCAGATGCCGCCGCCGAGTTCCAGCGGATTGTCGACCATCGAAGCATCGTGCTCGTCGATCCCATCGACGCGTTGGCGCGGCTGCAACTGGCGAGAGCGCTGACGCTCGCGGGCGACACCGCCAAGGCGAGAAGCGCCTACGACGATCTGCTTGCGATGTGGAAGGACGCCGACGCCAGCATCCCGCTCATCAACGAAGCACGAGCGGAACACGGCCGGTTGCGGTAGGACGGCGCATTCCTCGCCCCTGCGTCCACTTGACTCAGAAGCCTATCGGAATCATGGCCGGGTCCGACTCGTTGTCGGCGGTGTCGACGGCGATGACGGTGACGTTCCGATCTTCGAAGTAGAAGTCAACTTCCGCTGCGGTCTCGCCCACCACGACCCGACGCAATTGGCCGTCCACGTAGATGTCGTAGCGAATCAGCGACGGTGGCGCGAGGTTGTCGGTGGACGGACTCCAACTCACGAGCAGGAACCCGCCGATGTTCTGCGCGGTGACGTTCGCGGGCTGCGTCGGCGGTGTCTGATCGCTGGGGTCCGCCGGCGCCGTGGTCACCATGAGCGGATCGCTCATCGGC
Organism: uncultured cyanobacterium; assembly: GCA_963833135.1. Classification (GTDB taxonomy): domain Bacteria; phylum Acidobacteriota; class Vicinamibacteria; order Vicinamibacterales; family UBA2999; genus 12-FULL-67-14b. The sequence continues at coordinate 80,551 of CAWHWW010000006.1, forward strand.
GACAGATTGCCCTCGTTGTCGCGCGCGCGAACGGTGAATGTGTAGGTCGTCGACTGATTGATCGGCACGCAGTAGGTCGGCACCATCACGTTGGCGCAGGTAAACGAGCCAGCGCGCGAGTTGAGCGTCGCGACCATCTGTCCGTCGATAGAGATGGTGTACCAGATGGTGGGTCCGTTGTCGGTAGACGACCACGTCAGGGAAACGTGCGTCGGACCGACGTCCAGCAGTTGCACGACGGGCTTCGTCGGTGCGCCGGGAATGTCTCCGGGAAGCGTGACGGTGACGGCGTTGCTGGACTTTGAGTTGTTGCCGGCCAGGTCCCTCGCCGCGACGCGGAACGTATAGGTCCTGCCCGGAAGCAGGCTCGTGATCGTGTGACTCGTCACGGTCTGCGGAACGATCACCGCCGGACCGGCGCCGGAAAGGTAGTAGTTGAACTTGCCCGAGTTGTCGGTGGCCGGTCCCCACGACAGCGACACACTGGTGGTTGTTGTGGCGGTGACCACGAGGCTAGTCGGGGTCGTGGGAGGCGTGCGATCCCGAGCCTGGGCCGAAACCAGGGACGAACCGCCGACGATCGCGACTAGCAGCACCGTGGTGAACACCAGGAGAGTTCGCGTCATTGGGATCCTCTTCGTGAAAGCCGGCGCCTCACCGGGAACAGCCCGGCCGCCGGAACGAACGGTCCGAGGGCAGCAACTGTCGTGCTCAGGCAAGGACGAAGTGATTTCGCGGGATTCGCGTCGAATCCGAGACTGAGTGCTTTCGCGGTCACGTACACCCTTACGCGCGGCGTAAGGCCAAACGTCAGAAACGTTCACCTCGTGATCAGCAGGAGACCGCTTGCGCCTGAACATGAGCGCTCAACACAGCGGCCGGAACGCAAAGCCCGCGCGGTGCTCGTCGCTCGACACGATGTGCATCGGAATCGGTGTGTGATGGCGCAGGAGTTGTCGCGTACGTCAATCCGGCCATCGTGCCGCCGTGTCACACCTGTGCTCGGCCGTCACAGGATCGATCGGGCCAATGGCCTTACTATCAGCAAGTTAGCTAATGGCGCAACGCTTGCAGTCCGCACCGCGCATGACCAAGGCCGCTCTCTTGCTCACTCTGCTCCTGGTGCCGTTGACGGCATGGGCGCAGCCGACCGATCCCCCCGACGGCGCCATCGTCGCCTCGGCGCAGGTCTCCGGGTTCGATCTCGGTCGCCTCAGCCCCGGCCTTCAGGAAGACGTCGCGAGGCTGATCGGCGGACCACTCGATCGCGCGCGCCTCAACGAACTGGCGGCTCGCATCGAAGAGGAGCAGCCGCGATACGTCGCCGCGGTGCGCGTCGTCAGCGTGCCGGCGGGCGAGGTCCGCGTCGTGTTCGTCGTGGCGCACATGCGCGATCAGGATCGACGCGGCGACGCCAATGCCCGCTATCTGATCGAGCGCGTCGAGGTCCGCGGAATCAGCGAGAGCAATGTCGCCGACGATCTGAACGCCGAGGTGCAGACGCTGGTCGGCAAGCCCCTTGGATCCGAGGACGTCGACCAGGTCGAAGCGAAGGTGAGAACGGCGTTTCCGGACTACGACGTGAGCCGGCGGGTGATCCGCGGCCGCCGCTCCGGCGAAATCCGCCTGTTGTTCATCTTCGAACAGAGGGAATCGGCCCGCTGGCTGCGCTTCACGCCGATGAAATCCAGTCTGCTCTATCACTCAGATCAGGGGTGGGGTGCCTTCCTGGACTTCCCCATCGGCGGCCGCGACTTTCGCGTCACCCCAATCGTCGCGATCGACCATGGCGACGACCTGATTGAGGAGTATTCCGGCTTCGGCGTGCGGGTGGAGAGCCGCAAGCTGGGCACCGAACGCCTGGGCGCGAGCTTCGAGTGGACGACCTTCGACCAGGATTGGCGTGATGCCACGCTCGCGGCGCTGGTCGCCAATCCAGTCATCCCCGGCGCCTACGACGATCGCACGACGGTGACGCCGCTCGTCAACTTCGCCGTGACGCGGCAGCTGAGCGTCGGCGGCGGAGTCGCCATCACCGAGATCGAGCCGCTGTCGGGCGCGCCCGAATCGCAGATGGCCAACGCCTACATCGGGCAGGTCCGGTTCGACCCTCGATGGGACCGCGCCGGCGCGGATCACGCAGTCGATGCGCGATTCACCGTGCGGTCGGCCTCCGAGACACTCGAGAGCGATTTCACCTACACGCGGTACTTCGGACAGGCCGAGTACGAGTATCGACGGTCGAATCACACCGTGCTGGCATCGGGCCTCTTGGGCGGCATCGACGGGACGGCGCCGCTCTTCGAGCGTTTTTCGCTTGGCGATTCGCGGACGCTGCGCGGCTGGAACAAGTACGACATCGCGCCGGCCGGCGGCGATCGCGTCTTTCATGCGTCACTCGAGTATCGGTTTCACGGCTTCGCGCTCTTTCTGGATTCCGGCACCGTGTGGGACACCGGCGTCGACAAACGCGTCCGCGTCGCCGCCGGAGTCGGCTTCCAGACCGACCCGTTCTTCATGACGCTCGGCTTTCCGCTCAACACCGACGATGTGCGGGCGGTATTCACGACGGGTGTGCGGTTCGGCGGCATCGGCATGCGGAAGTACTAGTGGACGAACCATTAGTGGGCCATTGGTGACGCTCTCGAGACCCTCGGCGTTTGCGCTGCTGATCGCCGCCACGCTCACGTCACTGGACGCGCGGCTGGGATCGCAGTCGATGACTGTCACGACGACGGGCGGCGAGGTGCGCGTGCAGGCACCCGGATTCCGCTTCATCACCGGCGAGCCGCTCGCCCGCTTGAAGGGCGGCCTGACGGTGCGCGTGGAACTCGAGATCGACGTGCTCGCGGGACCCGGCGCCTCGGCTGGCGCAGCCGAAAGCCGTCAGACGTTTGTTCTGAGCTACGATCTCTGGGAGGAACGATTCGCGGCGGCGGTGTCGGGCACCGGATCGCGATCGGTCTCGCACCTGACCGCGGCCGCGGCCGAGGCGTGGTGCATCCAGCAACTGACGGTGCCGGTGAGCGGGCTGGGCTCGCTCCGCAACCAGCCGTTCTGGATTCGTCTCGAGTCGCGGATCCTGAATGGCACGAGCGACGGCCGCGAAGACGAGGGCCTGACGCTGCGGGGCATCATCGACACGCTGAGCCGCCGCCAGGCCAGTGAGAAGACGTCTCACTCGGCAGAGGCCGGGCCATTCCGGGTCCGTCAGTGACCGTAAGCCCGTTGACCGTAAGTCCGTTGACCGTAAGTCCGTAAGACCTCTCGTGCCCGTAAGCGTGAACCGACTTCGCCACCGCCTGATCGCCGCCTTTCTTGCCGCCACGATCCTGCCGTTCGCCGCGGCCACCTGGATCGGCGCCTCGCTGCTCGATCGCAGTCTTGGTTACGCGACCACCGGCGAGCTCGATCGCCTGTCGCGCACCCTCGAGGGCACGGTCAGGCAGTTCTATCAGCGAGAGCGCGAGACGCTGAAACAGGATGCGGTCGCGGGACGGACCACGCCGACGATCCACGCCGTGGCCGACATCGCCCGATGGCCCGAGCCGGTTCGCGTCTTCTGGCAAAGCGGCGAGGCAGAACGCTTCGCCCTCTCTGGCCCCGGCGGCGATCATCTCGACTATCTGCGCCGCGCCGGCGGTGAAGGACCGGCGATCGGCGTCGAAGCCTTCAGCCGAGATCTGCACGGGATCCGGATGGAGCAATTGTCGGCCGAACTGCGGCAGACCCGCGAACTGGTCGAATCGATCGAAGGCCGCGACCTGCGGCGCGGCTTCACGCTCACGCTGCTCCTGCTGCTGGGCGCAGCGTGGCTGCTGTCGCTGGCGCCTCTGGTCTTCATCGCCCACCGGATCAGCCAGCCGATTCAGCAGCTCACGGCAGCGCTCAGCGCGTTCGCGGCTGGTGACTGGACACGGCGCCTGCCCGTGCAGAGCGAAGGAAAGGGCGCGCAGGATGAAGTCGGCAAGGCGCTCGAAGCGTTCAACCACATGGCCGACCAGTTGCGGCAGCAGCGGGAGCGACTCGTCTACCTGACCCAGATGGCCAGCTGGCAGTCGCTGGCGCGCAAGACCGCGCACGAGCTGAAGAACTCGCTCACGCCGATTCGCTTGACGGTTGAAGAGATCCAGGCCCGGCAACCCGCCGACCGTGCTTTCATCGATCAGGCGGCGCAGATCGTGGTGAGCGAGATCGACGCGCTCGAGCGGCGCGTGCGCGCCTTTTCGGAGTTTGCCAGCGATCCCGAGGTGGTGCTCGAATCCGTTGACGTCAACGTGCTCGTGACCGAGCGGATCGCATTGCAGCGGCGCGTCCACCCAGACACCGATTTTCAGTTACGGCTCGACCCGCGCCGGCCGCTCGCCACCGCTGGCGCGGACCTGGTGAAAGGCATCCTGACCAACCTCGTGAAGAACGCCGCCGAGGCCGCGGGCGCGAAAGGTACGGTGCGCATCGTGACCTCCTCCACCGATACGCACGTGCTCATCGACGTGCACGATTCGGGCCCCGGACTGAGCGCCGCCGCATCTGCCACGCTCTTCGAGCCCACCATCACCTTCAAGAAGCAGGGCATGGGACTCGGCCTGTCGATTGCGAAGAAGAACGCGATGCTTTCCAATGGGGATCTCTCACGCCTCGACGGCGAGCTGGGCGGCGCGGCGTTTCGCGTCTCGTTGCGCCGCGCCGATGCGGCCCTTCGACTCCGCTCAGGGCAGGCAATCGTGGCAGGGTGGGCGTCGTGACCCGCCGTCACCACATCATGATCCTGGACGACGAGCCGAACATCGGCTTGTCGCTGCGGTTGATCCTCGAGGGCGAGGGTTTCCGCGTCACCGTTTGCGACTCTGCAGCGCAGTTCCAGGCCGAGCGAGGCCGGGCGCGCGCCGACCTGTACCTGCTCGACGTCCGGCTGCCCGACGGCAACGGCATCGACGTGCTTGCGATCGCTGAAACAGGCGGACGACCCGGCGCCGGCGGTGATGATCTCCGGGCACGGCACCATCCGCGACGCCGTCGAAGCAACCCGCAGCGGGGCGTTCGACTTTCTCGAGAAGCCGCTGGCCCGCGACCGCGTGCTGCTGGTCGTCAAGAACGCGCTGGAGCGTGCCGATCTGCAGCGCGAGAACCAGCGCTTCCGCGAGCTGGTCGGCGAAGCGCCGCGGATGATCGGCAGGAGCGCCGCGTTCCAGCAAGCCGTGCAGCAGGCGGCGCAGGTCGCGCGTTCCGATGTTGCAGTTCTGCTTTCGGGCGAGTCGGGCACCGGCAAGGAGCTGCTGGCCGCGCACATCCACCGCGAGAGCCCGGTGGCGTCCGGTCCGTTCATCAAGGTCAACTGCGCCGCCATTCCCACCGAGCTCATCGAAAGCGAGCTGTTTGGCCACGAAAAGGGGGCGTTCACCGGCGCAGCGGCGATGCGCCGCGGCAAGTTCGAGCTGGCCGACGGCGGCACCATCTTTCTCGACGAAGTCGGCGACCTGCACGAAGCGTCGCAGGCGAAGCTCCTGCGCATCCTGCAGGACGGCGAGTTGCAGCGCGTCGGCGGCGAGCAATCAGTCCGCGTGGCCGTTCGTGTCGTCTCGGCCACCAATCGCCGCCTCGACGAGCTGATCGCCGCCGGAAAGTTCCGGGAGGATCTCTACTACCGGCTAAGCGTGGTGCCGATCCGCGTGCCGGCGCTGCGCGAGCGGTCCGAGGACATCGGTGAGCTGGTCGCGTACTTTCTGGGCGAGTTCAGCGCGCGGAATAACTTCCGGCGGCGCGAGATCGACCCGGACGTGGTCTCCGTGCTCGAGCACTACCACTGGCCCGGCAACGTGCGCGAGTTGCGAAACGTCGTCGAGCGCATGGCGATCCTCACCACCAGCGACCGAATCACGACGGAATCGATCCCGCTCGAGATCCGCCAGTCGCCGTCGCCGCGATCCGGGAACGGCCTTCAGGAGGTGCGGGACGCGGCCGAGCGCGAGCGCATTCGCCAGGCACTGGACCAGGCGGGCTGGAATGTCGCCGGCGCGGCGCGGCTGCTTGGCACCGAACGCACCAGCCTGCACAAACGGATCCGGGCGCTCGACATCAAGCGGAGTTAGACGAAACGTGTCGCGGTCCTCGGGCGGGATTGGAGCGCTTTTGGCGGACCTCGTGCGTCATGAAGGCTTCGGGCAACGGCCGTCGCGACGTTGCGGGCTCGACAAACAGCGCGCTACCCGCCCGATCACTTCGGGCAGGGCGCTGGCGGCGCCGCGACGCACCATCCAACCAGGAATGCTGCCGCCAGGCCGCACCGCGATCCGGTACGTCACCCGCGAGCGCGAGGCCTCGATCGGCTCGACCGTCCACGATCCACGCAGCAGCGGCATGCGCACGGCGCCGGACTGCGGCGGGACACGCCCGGCGACCTCCGACCACGCGCAGCCGTCGGCCTCCGGTCGAACGTCGAGCACCACGTCCCGAGCCGCCACCACCAGGTATCGTGGTGCATAGCGCAGATAGATCTCGTAGCGGCCGCCAATCTCGCCGGAGAGAACACGGGCTTCGCGCGTGTCGGGGTCAAGGACCTGAGTGAAGTCACACACGACAGGGACAATCTCGCCGGGCGCATGTGGCAACTCGGCGACCGCGCGCACCTGCCGCGCATTCAGCTGTCGATCATCGCGAAACGACAAGGTGACGCCGTCCTTGATTCCAGCACCTGTCCAGCCCTGATCGGACTGGGCGGCTTCGATCGCCATCGACGTGAGCAGAATCAGGATCGACAGGCGGGCGGCGATCATTGGCGCGCGATCGGTCTGGCCGGCCCGGTCACGGCGCGACGGACGACTTCTCGATGCGCCCGGACATCAGACCGCCGACCTGGCCGTGCTGCCACGTGCCCGAATACCGATCGCCGTAAAAGAACACGCGCACGGTAAATGTGCCGATGCCGGGCAGATTCGTGTCGGTCATCATGATCATCGGCGTGTCGCCCACGAAGCGCATCGGCACGACGATCGGCAACGTGGCGCCGTTGACGCCGCAGCAATCCATGCGGGCGTTGAAGCGCCACTGGTCGTCGCCCACTTTCTCGCCGCTGAAGATGTCGTACGGTCGGGACTCGGCGTCCGGTTCTCACGACCCGCAACGGTGAACGTGCCGACTAGGCTGACTCCATTCATGCGGTCGGCAAACTGGCGTTCAGCGTCTGTCAGTGAAACGGGGTCGACGACTGAGCCCATTCCGAGCCGACCCGCCAACCAGCCCGATCCGAAGATCACTAATAGCAGCGCGAGCCAACCGACCACCCGTAGCGTGCGTTTGAGCATCCGGTCCCTCACGCCGAGCCTAATGATCTTGTGCCAGCAAGGCAACTCGGGTTGCCGCTGTCCTTTCCTGGAAATGTGAGCCGGGCCTGGCGCGGATAGAGGGCACGCTGACGCGCGAGCCACTCGATCGGTTGATGCCCCGGCCCGTGGTCTGAGCGATCCCTCAAGTCAACTCGGTCCACTCTCTCGCGGCTTCTCGGAGGCGGTCGAGCAGCATGCGCCGCTCTTGAAGTTGCGCAAGCAGCTCCTGTAGTTGAACGAGGAGTTCTTGGCAATCCGCACGGCGCAGGAGCAGCTGTTGGTGAGCCTGCTTGACTAAATCATCTAATTGATATACATTGATTCCATCATCACGACGGTCTGAGGGACGCGGCCCTATGACGACCACCAACCGGCCTCGAGTCGGTGGTAATGCCGCGATCGATGAGGTGGTCATGTTCCTACCGCAAATAGCTGCTCGTGTGATTTTCACCCTCTTCGGCTTGGAGAGATTCCTCCCCTATGCCGAAGAAATTCTCTCGCTGCTCCTGTTCCGTAATCCCTAGCTTTCGTTCGTTCCTTCATCAAGACGATCCGAGGGACGTGGCCCGATGACGATCACCAACCGGCCCAGAGTCGGTGGTTCTGCCACGAACGATGAGGTTCAGCATGTCCGATACGTCTGTTCAAACACGCGGCCGCCTGGCGGCGCTCGGCGCTTATGGCTTCGAGGCGCAGGAGCCCGTCATCCTGGCCGCGCTCGCGAGTGGTGACCCGATTCTGCTCATCGGCCGGAGCGGCACGGGCAAGACCTTCCTGCTCAATTCGATCAGCGAGGCGCTTGGTCTCGAGCATCGACATTACAACGCCAGCCTGATCTCCTTCGACGACCTCGTGGGCTTTCCTTACCCAGACGAAGCGAAGGCGTCCGTTCGCTTCCTCGAAACCCCGGCGACAGTCTGGGGCGCGGAGTCAGTGCTCATCGACGAGATCAGCCGCTGCAAGCCGGAACACCAGAATCGCCTCTTTTCGCTCGTGCACGAGCGGAAGATCCAGGGGCTCCCGCTCGCGAAACTGCGTTACCGCTGGGCGGCGATGAACCCGTGCTCGAGCGATCAGTTAGGCGCCGAGGAATATCTCGGCGCGGAACCGCTCGACCCGGCGCTCGCCGATCGCTTTGCGGTCATCCTCGAGGTCGGCGACTGGGATGCGCTGAGTGACGCCGACCGACGGCTGGTCGCCAATCCCGCCGGCGAAGGCACCACGGCCAACGATGGAGGCGAGTTGAAAGCGGCACTCGCGGAATGGCAAGGGACCTTCGCCGCGAGCCTCGATCACTGCCCCTCTCAGATCGTCGACTACGTGTGTGCCGCGACTACCGCGTTGAGAGACGGGGGCATCCGTCTCTCGCCTCGCCGTGCGCGCCTCATCACGAGGACGCTGCTGGCCGCCACGATCGTGAAGGGGATCGGGCCGGATGCTCTCGGCTCCCCTGACGGCGATGCGCTGTTCCGGACCGTGCTGGACGCGAGCCTCCCGCAGCGGGCATGGGGCGCGATGCCCGACGCCGACAAGGTGGCCGCGGCGCACCGGCTGGCGTGGGACGCCACCATGCTCCAGGGACGGGATCGGTGGCTGCACCACTTTCACCTGCAGCGGGCACTCGACCGCAAAGCCCAGTTGCTGCTTCAACGCTGCCCGGATCACGACACCGGCACATTGGCTGTCGAACAACTGCTGGCGAACGAGCCCAAGGAGCGCGCTGCGGCGTTCGCGCTCGCCGCGTATCCCGCGGCCGTCGCGGGACAGCTCCCTATCGGTGCTGAAGCGGTGAACGATCTCGGCCGCCTCGCGCAGCCGATGCTCACCGTCAACGGCGAGATCAGCTGGCAAGAGAGTCTGTCGCAGCCTGGCCCGCACCCCGAGATGGCGAACTATGCGAAGGTGCTTCGACCTCTCGGCGAAGCGCGGCGTGAGCGTGGCCAGCAACTCTTCTGCTTCTGCCTGGTCAACAAGCTCTCCGTCGCCAACCCGCGCGAGTTCGAGCAGGAGTTCCACCGGTGCGTCCAAGTGTTCGGCAAAGGAGGGACCGCAGCATGAGGGGCGCCCCGCAGAGCCGCGCGCGAACAGAGCGCATCTCTGTGACGCTGCTCGGCAACGACAAAGCGGCAGTGCGCTGTCCACGCGTGCTGCGCGTTGGGCTCGATTTCGGGAGGCGCAGCCCGCTGGCATGCGTGCGCGGGCTCGTCAAGGCGTGCGGTTACTCGGACGAGCATGAAGCGCGTCTGGCGTTAGCCCTGCCACAAGAGACGTTCATTTGCCGGCCGAATCCGGCGCCGAGTCCTGCGCCGGTTGCATCCCTCACGGCAAGCGACGCGCTCTATCAGGCGCTCGTGCTCGGCCTGTGCACCACGTGGTGCTACGACCCGCGGCGGCCGGTGCTCTGGACCCGCGCCAGCCTCACGCGTCAACTCGAGCTCTTCGACGGACGGGGGTTCTACGAATGAACGCCAGGGATTTTCACAGCGTCTACCGGGAGTTGATCGACGAGAACCCGCTCGCCATCCGCGCGGTGCTGAAGGTGCTCTGCGTGGAGTTTACTGACACCGTGCCGACGCTGGCCGTCACGTGCGAGGCGCGTCCGCGGCTCCTGGTGAATCTCGCGTTTGTTCGCGCACACTGCCGCACCGAGCAGCACGTCAAGGCCCTCATCTGCCACGAGTTCCTGCACGTGCTGCTGCGGCATACGGAGCGCTTTACCACGCTGACGCAGCCCGAACATCTCGCGGTCGACGCCGTCATCAACGCCATCATCCACCGCAGCCTCGGCCCCGATTACAGCGGGATGATGAGCAGCTACTACGCCGACGAGGGTGGCGTTGCACGGCTGCTGCGCCCGATGACCGGCGATGAGCAGCTACGAGCGAGCCGCGTCTTCATCCGTAGCCTGAGAGTACGCGCCGAGGAAAAGCGTATCTTGTCCGCGTGGTCGGGCCTCTACGACGGGAAGCTCGTCGCCGACGACATTCGCGATCTCGCGCGCGACCTCGTCAAGCCTGAACAGCGTGTCAGCGTCCTACTGTTGGGCGACCACGAGAGCCTGGCCGGCGGGCCATCAGCGGCTGCAGACGGGATATCAGATGCCTCCGCGACGTCGACCGGCCCTTTGGCTGACGCGCTAGACACTGCACTCAAGGCGATGAACGGTTCGGGCATCTTCCGCAGCCCGAAGGCGCGAGGCATTGGTGTCGATGCCTATCGCAATGAGGTACGGGCCGCCGATACCGCCGTGGATCGATGGCGGCGGGAGACGTATGCGGTCCTGCGGCGTCACCTGCTCCCAGATCCGCGGTCGATCGCGCGCGAGCCTTCATCGCGGAGCTTCTCGCTGCCGGTGCTCTCCCCCGGGGATCGGCGCGCAGCGCTTCGGTCGCTGTGGAGCCCGTTCCTACCAGACGCGCGCTGGGAGACCGAACACACCGCGCGCGCGGGCTCGGCTCACGTCTACTTGGACGTCAGCGGCTCCATGGACGCAGAGATGCCGCTCGTCATCGCGTTGCTCGGGAGGCTCTCGACCTACATCCGCCGCCCCTTCTGGGCGTTCAGCAATGTGGTTGCGCCGGCGCGCATCGAGCAGGGACGCCTGATCGCCGCGACGACGGGCGGCACCAGCATGGGCTGCGTGCTGGACCACGTGGTGCGCACGAAGCCGCGTGCCGCGATTGTCGTCACTGATGGCTACATCGAGGTGCTCAGCTCGGAACAGGTTGCCGCAGCGGCCGCGACGCGGCTGCACGTCATCGTCACGCGCGATGGCGACGCGGGCCTTCTGGAGCGCGCCGGCTTGCCCTACACACAGTTATCGAGGTTGCCGTCATGATCCGCATGAGTGAAGTCGTGCTGCCGGGCCACCCGGACAAGTTCTGCGACCAGGTCGCCGACGCCATCGTGGCCGAGTGCTACAAGGCCGATCCGCGCGCCTTTTGCCAGGTCGAGATGAGCGTCTGGTGCGACCAGGTCTTCCTCACCGGTGGAATCGCCACGCGCAAACCGTTGGCATGCGATCTGGCCGACATCGTCCTTGCCACAGGGCGGCGCATCGGCTACGTGGCCCCCAACCCCATCGAGGCCGATCGCTACCAGGTGCACGATCACGTGTGCCAGCACCGCGAAGACCCGCGGACCTGGACCGATCACGTCAACGACCAATGCATTGTGATCGGCTGGGCCGGTTACGACGCGAAAGTCGCCTGGCTGCCGCCCGAGCACTATCTGGCGCACTGCTTCGGCGATGCGCTCGCGCAGAGCTGCCAGGAGGGAAGGCTCGAGGGACAGGGTCCGGACGGAAAGCTTCTCGTGCGCCTGCGGGAGAGCACTGATGAGTGGCAGGTCGAGCAGATACTCGTCACGCTGCAGCAGCTGCCGGATATCTCGCTATTCGAGTTGACCGCGCGAATCGTCGACGATTTACGAGACGCCTACGCACACCTGCGCGCGAAAGATGTGCGGTGGTCATCGAGCTTCGATGATATCGAGCTGCTGATCAACCCGAACGGCATCCTGCTGAACGGCGGGAGCGAAGGCGACAACGGGCAGACCGGACGCAAGCTCGTGGTGGACTACTACGGCCCGCGCGTGGCTATCGGCGGCGGCGCTCTCTCGGGAAAGGACCTGAGTCACATCGATCGCGCCGGCGCGTACGCCGCGAGGCACGCCGCTCTGCAGGCCGTTCAGACGGGCGCGGGCGCCTGTCGGATCACGGTTGCCTACGCACCAAACCGGGACGCGCCGCTCGACGTGGTCTACGAAATGGACGAGCGCGCAGAGCGACTGCCACAGGAGTGGTTTGCGCATTCGGCCGTGCGCGATCGATACCGGGGCGGCGCGTTCGTTGCGGGGCTTGGGGTGCGGGGACACTTCAGCGACACCGCGTTGCCCTGGAACGACCCAACGAAGCTGCGCGCAACGCCCCTCTCGAAAAAGCCAGCGCAGACGCCGCGCGAATGGGACGCTGCTCCGCCGCGAGCCTGATGCTCAGTGCGCGTGCTCGGGCGGCGCGAACAATACGAGCTCGACGCGCTCGTTTCCCTCGACGAAGGCGTCGTGCCCGGCCGGGATCTCGAAAAAGTCGCCCGGGCCGATCTTCGTCTTCGCATCGGTCTCGACCATACGAACGACGAGCCGGCCCGCGATGCAGTAACCGGTGTGACGCATCGGGCACGACGGAGGGTTTCCGAGAAGCGGCTTCTCGTCCACCTCCCACACCCAGCCCGGCTCGAAGATGGCGTGCATCCCGGTCGTTCCATCGGCCATCTTGATGATCGAGATGCGGCCCTTTGTCTTCATGTCGAGTACTTGATCCGGCTTTTCGAACCGACGGGTTTCGATCGCTGCAGACATCGTCATACCCTTTCGTAACTGGCAGGCTACTCTCGCAAAGAGGCGGTCTGCTGGAGCTTTCCGCCTTTGGCCGACAACATCAATCGGACCAGTTCCTCGGTGATGTTCGGTTCGAGTCCTTCGGTGTGACCCTTGGCGAGACGGACCACGTCGGCCACGACGCGGCTGTCCCTGCAGCCGGTGTAGATCATCACGTTGGCCTTGCCGGGACCAGGCAGCAGACCCCACGCCGGATTCGGCGGATTCTGCCGGCTGCGATCGTAGATGTAGCCGGCCTTCGAATCGACGATCTCTTTCGGCGTGGCGCGCGCGCCGCATCCATATTTCGTGGCCCAGGCCGATGCGGGCGGCACGCCCTTCTCGTCGATCTCGCGCTCGCCCGTCGCGTAGATGAACGAGAAGTCCGCCGACGGCAGTTCCGTCAACGCGGCTGCGGCCGCCGCGATCCCGGAGGCAGGCGTCGCGGCACCGGCCGCCGGCGCCGAAGGCGCGATGTTGCCGAACGACATTCGCCCTGGCTGTCCGCCCAGCCGGCCGCCCGACAGGCTCAGCCACCCATCAACCTTGGTCTTGAAATATTCCGTGCGCAGGAGGCGATTCGAGGTCATGCCGCCTTGTGAGTGGCCGGCCAGCCAGAACGACGTGATGCGCTCGCGGCCGATCTGCTCGATCACGTAATCGACGATGTTCTGCAGGTACTCATCGTCGGCAGCGGACCACGCGCGCGTCGGCGCGTTCGGCGTCGCGATGACGAGCCGATGCTTGTCCTTCAAGTCCATGATCGGGAAGTAATGGCGCTGCCAGTTGCCATACGACCCGCCGCCGTGGAGGCTCAGGATGAAGGTGACCTTCTCGCCCGGCTTGAGGTCGCACGGGTAGTCGAGAAAGTAGGTGCGCCGGGTCTTCATCTCGACCACCGCGCCCTGATTGATCACACGATCGGACGGGCAGTCGGCGTCGGGACAGTGCAGCGGCGGCGGCGTCGCACACGCGGCTCCCGTGAAACGGAACGGCTGTTCCTGGGCGCCGGCTCCGCCGGTGAGCGCGAGGACTACGAGCAGCGCGAGGGCAATTTTCATGCGCTCACTCTAGTCCCGATCCCACACACGATCCAGTGCGGCATTTCCGGGCTGCCTGGGCCCGACCGATGACGAGCGAAATCGACGATAATCGCGCGTCATGTCGAGTCACTCTACACACGTCACGCTGATCGGCTTACTGATCACGGTGGCGATATCATCGCCGCTGTCGGCCCAGACGGCGACGGATACCGCTGACGCCCGACTGCGAGCGCTCTACACCGAGGAATGGACCTGGCGGCAGCAGGAGCTCGGACGTGGCGCCGCAAGCGATCGCTTCCCGCGCGTTGATGCCGCGTCGCAACAGGCGAGACTCGCCTATTGGACACGGACCCTTGCCGCCCTCGATGCCATTCCCTTCGACCAGCTGTCGGCCGAAGAGAAGATCAACGCACAAATCTTCCGCACGTCGCTGCGGGCTCTCGCCAGCGATATTCAGTACCGCACCTACGAAGCGCCTTTCAACAGCGACACCTTCTTCTGGACGGACTTCACGCCGCGGCAGGGCTTCGCCACACTGGCCGCCTATCGTTCGTATCTCGCGCGGCTGCGCGATGTGCCGCGCTACTTCGACGAACAGTTCGTCAACATGCGCGCCGGCCTGGCGCGCGGCTACACGGTGCCGCGCGTGTCGGTGCTGGGACGCGACCAGACCATCGAGCCCTACGTCAAGGGCGACGCCAGTAATCCGTTGTACGCGCCATTCGCGCAGATGCCGGCAGGCCTGCCGGCAGCGGATCAGGATGCGCTCCGCAAGGAAGCGGCCATCGTCATTCGCGACATCGTCGCGCCCGCCTACGCGCGGCTGCTGACGATGATTCGAGATGAGTATCTCGTGAAGGCTCGCACGACGCTCGCCGCCAGGGCAATGCCCGACGGTGAAGCGTTTTATCAGGCACAGATCGAGAAGCACACCACCCTGACGCTGACGCCGCAGCAGATCCACGACATCGGCCTGAAGGAAGTGGCTCGCATCGAGGCCGAGATGCGCTCGACCAAGGACAAGGCGAATTTCAACGGGACGATGGCGGAGTTCTTCACGTTCATGCGGACCGACCCGCAGTTCTACGCGAAGACGCCGCGCGAACTTCTCTCGTATTCAGCCTACGTGGCCAAGAAGGCCGACGACAAGCTCGCCGAGACCATCGGCTTCCTGCCGCGGCGGCGGCACGGCATCCGGCCCGTGCCCGACGCGCTCGCGCCGATCTACACCGGGGGGCGCGGCGGCCTCGAGGCGTGCTTGATGAACACCTACAACCTGCCGGCGCGGCCGTTGTACACCATCGCCCCGCTCACCCTGCACGAGTGCACGCCGGGTCACAGCTTCCAGGCGGCGTTGGCGCTCGAAGGGCCGGAACGACCGGCATTCCGTCGAGGCACGTCGTTCTCCGGATACGGCGAAGGCTGGGGGCTCTACACCGAATGGCTGGGCACCGTGATGGGGATCTACGAAACGCCGTACGAGGACATGGGCCGGCTGACCTACGAGATGTGGCGCGCGTGCCGGCTGGTCATTGACACCGGCATTCATCAGTTCGGCTGGACGCGAGAACAGGCAATGAGTTACTTGCGCGACCGCGCCCCGCTGGCCGAGCACGAGATCACCACCGAAATCGATCGCTACATCGCGTGGCCCGGCCAGGCGCTCGCCTACAAGCTCGGCGAACTGCAGATCCGTCGTCATCGCGGCGAAGCCGAAGAGAAGCTCGGCGCCAAATTCGATCAACGTCGCTTTCACGACGCCTTCCTGGCCCTCGGCTCGGTGCCGCTGCCGGTGCTGGAGCAGCGGATGGCACAGTTCATTGCCGAGGAGAGCGCTGGCTCGAAGCAGTGATCGATCCGCTCCTCAAGCCCGTCGGACAGCGTCGCGATATCGGCATTGACACCCCACGGGACCCCGCGGACAATCGCTCCGACCTCCACAATGCAGCCGGGAACCAGGCTTGGCCCCTACGACATCATCGAACCGATTGGTCATGGCGGGATGGGCGAGGTCTACCGCGCGCGTGACACGCGGCTGCAGCGACTGGTCGCAATCAAGACCGTGTCGTCCCACGCGATGGGCGATCCGCAGTTCCGCGAGCGATTCGAGCGCGAGGCGCGCGCCGTCGCGGCACTCTCGCACCCCAACATTCTCGCCATCCATGACGTCGGGAACCACGAGGGGATTCCGTACGTCGCGATCGAGCTGCTCGAGGGAGAAACGCTGCGCTCGAGCATCGGGACATCGCCGCTCCCGCTGTCAACCGTCGTGCAGCAGGGCGTGCAGATTGGCCGCGGCCTGGCCGCCGCGCACGATCGCGGCATCGTGCATCGCGATCTGAAGCCCGACAACATTTTTGTCACCCGTGACGGTCAGATAAAGATTCTCGACTTCGGACTCGCGACAGAACCAGCGCGGGAGTCCGGGAACGACTCAACACAGCTCGCTCAGACCGATCGGGGGTTGGTGGTCGGGACGGTCGGCTACATGTCGCCGGAGCAGGTGAGCGGGGAGCGCACGGACGCGCGTTCCGACATCTTCTCGTTCGGGTGCGTGCTGTACGAGATGCTCGCCGCTCGACGCGCCTTCGCGAGCGACAGCCGAATCGAAACTCTCCACGCGGTGCTCAAGGAGCATCCGCCGGATCTCACCAGCCTGCGTAGCGACGTGTCGCCGTCGCTCAACCGCGTGGTCCGGCGATGCCTGGAGAAGGCGCCGGAGAGCCGATTCCAGTCCGCGCGCGATCTGGTGTTCGCGCTCGAGACCCTGGCTCCGGGATCGGACCAGACGCCGGCGCCCTCGCCTACGGCCCCGGCGCGCCGCGCCCGCGCAACGGCGATCGTGATCGTTGCCGCGGTTGCACTCTTGTCGATGGCAGCGGTGTGGTGGTGGACCGCACGACGCGAACCAGCGCCTGAAGACGCCGCTTCGACGGTCAAGCTGGCCGAGGCTCCCGCCGCTGCTGGCCGTGCTGCCGTTCGAGAACATCTCAGACGGCGGCGAGGGACTTTTCGCGCAGGGCATGACGGAGGAGGTCACCAACCAGCTGTCGAAGCTGAGCGGGCTGCGCGTCGTCGGCAGTGCCGCGGTGGCGCAGTTCAAGGATCGGACGCGTCGAACTGTCTGCGACTGGCCAAGGAGCTCGGCATCGGGAGCGTCGTTACCGGCACGGTTCGCGAGCACGGCACGCAGGTGCGAGTCAACGTCGAGCTGTCGACGCGCAATCCGGACACGTGATCTGGTCCGAGCAATACGATCGGGAAGGCGTCGATGTCTTCGCGGCGCAGAGCGACATCGCGCTGCAAGGTCGGCGACGTCCTCAACGCCAGCGTCACGCTCGACGAGCAGGCTCGTCTCGGCAAGCGGCCGACGTCGTCGGTGGCGGCGTACGAGCTGTTCGTCCGGGCGGAGAACGTGCGAGCGAAGACCTCCGAGGAGCGGTTGAACATCCAGATCGGGCTGCTGCGTCAGGCGATCGCGTTGGATCCGCAGTTTGCCGAGGCGTACAGCGCAATCGCCAACGCGTCGTACTTTCAGGCAGCCTATGGCGATCTGTCAGGCCTGACCCGCGGCCTCGACGCCGCACACAAGGCGCTGGCGATCGACCCGCAGCTCGCGTCCGCCCACCATGGGCTGGCCATGAACCTGCAGCAGCAGGGACGGCTCCGCGAGGCGCTGGCGGCACATCGCAAGGCCGTCGAGCTCGATCCGAACCACACCGACCACCTGCTCGATCTCAGCTTCGGCGAAGCCACGGCCGGGCGCTGCGACGAGGCCCTGAAACACTCGACGCGGGCGCTCGAACTCACCCGGAATACGCGGACGGCGTACTACCACGTGGGTGTCGACCTGCTGTGTCTGGATGACGATGCGCGAACCGAGCGGTTTCTCAGCGCGGCAGCCGCGCGATTCGCTCCCGCCACGCGCATCACGGTTCTGCTGGCGTTTCTTGACCTGCGGCGTGGGCAGCCGGAGGCGGCCGCCGCGCGCATCCGCGCCGCGGCAGAGAAGGCGCCGAACAACATCGAGTTGCTGCTGGCGCGCGCTGAGATCCTGACGTTTGCCGGTGCGGCCGATGCCCCGAGGGTGGTTCGCTCATTGCACGCGCGCGCGGCCGACGGCTTGCTCCACAATGCCCCGTACCCGGTCAAGCTGGCGCACGCTTACCACCTGCAGCGTGCCGGGTCGACCGTGGAGGCGACGAAGATCCTGGATGAGATCGAGGCTGAAAACCGAAAGGCACTCATCACCGGCGTAAACTGGCCGATGGTGTTCGTGCAGAACGGCGCCATGCACGCGCTCCGTGGTCAGTCGATGCCGGCGCTCGACGAGCTCGACCGCGCATACGCCGCGGGATGGCGCGACGGGCGCACGCTGGCGATCGACCCGCTCTTCACTTCGGTTCGCTCGGAGCCCCGATTCACCAGGCTCCTGACGCGCATCGAGTCGGACGTCGCGGCGATGCGGGCGCGAGCCGACTACTCCGGTTTGCCGTGAGAGCCGGAGAGGGAGGCGGCGTGAGGACCGCACTTGTCGAAGACACGGTGCGGGACTTCTTCTACGCGCTGCGTGCGATCAAACGTGCTCCACTCGTCGCCTTCACCATCGTCTCCACGGTTGCGCTCGGGCTCGGCCTGGTCACCGCAGTGTTCACGGTGCTCAACGCCCTGGTGTTCCGGGTCGATGCGGTGCCGGACGTGCAGGAGCTGTTCGCCGTGGAGCGGCCGCAAACCGTCGGCGAGCCCGCGCGCTTCACACGCAACAGTTTCGACGCGCTCCGGCGAGAGACCAGCGTGTTCAGCGACGTCTATGCACAGTTGAACGACGTCGACGGCCGTATGGACGGACGTTTGATCTACGGCACGTTCGTCACCGGCAACTCTTTCCAGGTGCTCCGGGTCAGTGCTGCGATGGGCCGCGCGCTGACGCCGGCCGACGACGAGCCATCCGCGGGACAGGCGGTGATGGTCCTCAGTCACCGCGGATGGGACCGGCTGTTTGCGCGCAACCCGGCCGTGGTCGGTCGCCGCGTGCTCGTTAACGGGCTGACGTTCGAGATCGTCGGCGTGATGCCCGAGGGATTTCGCGGTCTCGCAGTCATCGCATCCGACGACTATTGGGCGCCGCTTTCAGTGCTCGGTCAGGTCAGCCCGATGCACAAGGGCCGCGAAGCGACTGTCGGCCTCGACATCATCGGACGCCTGAAGCCGGGCCTGTCGCGCGAGGTGGGAGCCGCGCAGCTCGCAGCCTGGGATGCAGCTCAGTCCAGCGGTAGCAATCCGATCGATCGCGGCGGTTCGCGCCTCACGCTGGTTCCGAGGCGCGGTATTGTCCCGCAGCCCCTCGAAGCGGTGCCCGTCACCGGCCCCTTGTTCTTTGCGTTCGGCCTCATCCTGCTGATTGGCTGCGCGAACGTCGCCAACCTTCTCCTCGCCAGGGCCGTGGCGCGACAGCGTGAGATTGGCATCCAGCTGTCGCTTGGCGCCACGCGCCGCCGCATCGTTCGTCAGCTCATGACGGAGAGCCTGCTGCTGGCGCTGATAGCCGCCGCGGCCGGCTTCCTGATCTCGCGAGTGGCGCTCGCGGTGATCGTCAACGCGCTGATGACCAGCATGCCGCCCGATATCGGAGACGTCCGATTGCTGATACCCGACGCGGATTGGCGCGTGCTGCTGTTCATCCTCGCGGGTGCCGTCGCCTCGACCATTGCATTCGCGCTGGCGCCGGCGCTGCAAGCCACGCGCATCGAACCGATTCGGACGATGCGAGGGGAAGTACGTCAGGGACGCGCGGCCCGGACGGGCGCGGAATTTCCTGATTGGCCTGCAGGTCAGCGCGTCGGCGCTGCTGTTGATCTCGGCCGCGGTGTTCTTGAGAAGCGCGTTTGCCGGAGCTTCACACGATACCGGCGTGCGAACCTCCGATACCGTCGCGGTCCAGATCGTCAACGAGCAGTTGCGCGACGCGTTAGTGAAGGCAGTAACGGCCGAACCCTCGGTCGCCGCCGTGGCCGCGTCGTGGCCGGAGCTGGGACAACGGGCCGCTTTCGGAGACACGGGCCGCGTCAGAACGAAGCTCGCATACCAGCTCGTCTCGCCGGAGTACTTTCGCGTGCTGGACATTGCGGTCCTGCGGGGGCGCGCGTTCATGCCGGCCGAGAACACACCGAACCTTTCGGTGGCCGTCGTTTCCGAGACGACGGCGCGAACGATGTGGCCGAATGCCGATCCGATCGGCCAAACGATTCGGCTCGAGCCGGAACCGGCGGCCGAACCGCAACGTGGCGGCGACGCCGTCGCGCTCGGCGCGAAGGAGGAGCCGAAGCTCGAATCGCGAACGTTCACGGTGGCCGGCGTCGTCCGAGACGTCGCGGGGTTGCGGATCGCGCCGTTCGAGAAGGCAGTCGTCTACGTGCCGACGAGTCCCACGATGCCAGGGACATCTCTGATCGCGCGCGTCCACGGCGATCCGGAGCTGGCAAGGCAGACGCTGCTCAACCAATTGACCGCGATCGATCCCGACATGGGCCGGCAGATCACTACCCTGCGGACGCTGGCCAGGATGGAGACGTTCTTCCTGCAAGTTGGGTTCTGGTTGACGGTCGTCCTTGGCGGGCTGGCCCTGGCGCTGACGCTGTCAGGCCTGTTCAGCGTGCTGTCGTACGTCGTCGAGCAGCGCACCAAGGAGATCGGTGTGCGGATGACGCTCGGGGCGAACACGCAAGATGTCACGAGGCTGATCCTGTCGCAGTTGATCCGGCCCGTCAGCTTGGGCCTGTTCATAGGCGGCGGTTCAGCCGCCGGGCTGGCCGGACTGCTGCTGACCACGTCGGCGGCGGCCGTCATTGGCGAGATCGTTCACGTCCTCGATCCGGTCGCCTACGTCGTCAGCCTGCTCATCATCATCGCGGCCTGCCTGTTGGCCGCCTCGATTCCGGCCACCCGCGCCGCACGCCTCGACCCGACGCGGGCCCTCCGCCAGGATTAGGACACCGATTGCCAGGCAGTCCGCCAATAGGAGCAAGCCGTATGATTGCGATCTAGCGTCGCATGGAACTACGCGCGTCGGAATGGATCATCGTCGCGTATTTTGCCTATCTGGCTGGCGCGGCCGTCGTTGTGCCTGACATCGGTCGACAGCAGCGATGGCGTGCCATCGGTATCGCCATGGCAGTCCTGATCGCTGTTCTCGCGATCGCGTCGTTCGGCGCCTCGGCAATTTTGTGGCGGGATTGGCTGCCGCTCATTTACATCGTGATCGGCTACCGGCTTCCAGCTCTCCTGGTGACCAGCATGAACCAGGCGTTCGAAAGCAGGCTGCTGGCACTCGACCGTCGCTGGCTGGTTACCACGATCAGCGCGCGCGCGCCGCGTCCCGTGATCGAGCTGCTCGAGCTCGCGTATCTCTTTTGTTACCCGATGGTCCCCATCGGTATCGCCGTCTTGTACGCCGCGGGTTTGCGCGCGGAGGCGGACAGGTTCTGGACGGCGGTGCTTTTGGCGGTGTTCGGATGCTACGGCGTGCTGCCCTGGCTCCCCACGCAACCGCCGCGCGCGATCGAAGGTGCGCCAGTGCGATCGTCCGGCCTCGTCAGGCGCATCAACCTGCAAGTGCTCGGTGTCGCGAGCGTGCAGCTGAACACGTTTCCGAGCGGGCATGCCGCCGCCTCGCTGGCGACCGCGCTGGCAGTCGGCGCACACCTTCCGCTTGCCGGCTTCCTGCTCGGATTGCTGGCGATCGCCATTGCAACCGGGAGCGTCGTGGGGAGATACCACTATGCGGCTGATGCGTTGACGGGCGTGGCCCTGGCCATCCTCGGATTCTTGATTTCGCGATCGGTGTAGAAAAGAGGCAGTTCATGGCGCACGTCACGGCGACCGCGCGCATCGCGGGCATTCTCATCCTCAGCGCGTCAATTGCGACGGTCTCCGCGCAGACCGCGGTGAAGCCGCCAAAAAACAAATACACACCAGAGCAGGACGTCAAGCTCGGACGTGAAGCCGCGGCGGAAGTCCGGGCTCAGTATCCCGTGATCGATGAGCAGCGCATCGTCAAGTATCTCGCGGTACTCGGCGATCGGCTGGTCACGGCCGCGCCAGCGGAGTTGAAACACCCGGTCTACGAGTATTCGTTTACGCCCGTGAATCTCAAGGAGATCAACGCGTTCGCGCTGCCCGGCGGGCCGATGTTCGTTAACCGCGGCATGTTCGATGCGGCAGCCGCCGAAGGCGAAGTGGTCGGCGTGATGGCGCACGAGCTGGCGCACGTGCTGCTGAGGCACGGCACCGCCAACGTGTCGAAGGCACAGAACCCGTGGTTGCAGCTCGGCCAGGTGGCCGGCGTCGTGGGCGGCGCCATGGTCGGCGGCGTGGCCGGTTCTGCCATTGCGCAGAGCACGCAGTTCGGCCTCGGTACCTTGATGTTGCGCTATAGCCGCGACTACGAGAAGCAAGCGGATCTGCTTGGCGCGCAGATCATGGCGCGCGCCGGATACGACCCGCGGGCGCTGGCGAGGATGTTCGAAACCATCGAGCGCGAATCAAAATCGAGCGGCGGCAGCGGCCCTCAGTGGATGAGCAGTCATCCCAATCCGGGCAACCGCACCGTGTACATCACCAAGGAGGCGGAGATGCTGACGATCGCCGCCGCCGCAGATCAAACGCAGTTTGCGCCAGTCAAGTCCGCGTTTGCTGCCCTGCCGGCGCCGAAGTCGATGAGCGATACCGGCCGTGCCGGCGGCGAGGCGCCCGCGTCGGTCGGCACGCCCGGACAACCGGTGCCGCCGCCGTCGACGCAATACAAGGCCATCGCCGGCGGAAAGATCTTCGAAGCGTCGGTGCCGTCGAACTGGACCGGCCTGTCATCGAAAAGCGCCATCAAGGTGGTCCCGCAAAACGGCTACGGTCAGCTCAACGGACAGACGGTGTTCAGTCACGGCGTGGAGTTCGGCGTGGCGAGGGCCACCACGCGAGACCTGCAGGCGGCGACCGACGCGTGGCTGAAAGCCGTCGCGCAGACCAACCCGGAGTTGCGCCTCGCCGGATCCCAGCAGGCGATCCGGATCTCGCAGCGCGGCGCCATCAGCACGCCGCTTGTCAATCCTTCGCCGCTCGGCGGCAACGAACGCATCGGCTTGTACACGACGTTTCTGGTCGACGGCACGTTGTTCTATTGCCTGTCGATCGTGCCCGAGAAAGACGCCGCGGCGTTCCAGGATGCCTTCCAGCGGATCGTCGAGTCGATCCGCCTGACCGATGCGCGCTGACATGGCACATCGGACACCGCAACAAGACATGCGCTTCATACGATCGGAACGGCCGGAGGACATCCCGGCTATTCGTCGCGTAAACGAGGCGGCCTTCCCGACTGCAGCGGAGGCCGATCTGGTCGACGCCTTGCGGCAACAGGCGCAGCCGATCGTTTCCCTCGTGGCCATCGATGGTGACGCCCTCGTCGGGCACATCCTGTTTTCGCCCGTCACCCTGTCATCGCACCCGGAAATTCGGATCATGGGGCTGGCCCCGATGGCCATCGTGCCACCCAGGCAGCGACAGGGAATCGGCTCCGGGCTCGTGCGCGCGGGCCTGGAGGAGTGTCGGCGGCTGGGTTCTGTTGCAGTGGTTGTCCTGGGCCATGCCGCGTACTACCCGAGGTTTGGCTTTGCTGCCGCATCGAGGTTCGGCATTGCCTCGGAGTACGACGTTCCTGACGACGTGTTCATGGCGCTTGAGCTCGAGACAGCAGTACTGCGCGGGAAATCAGGAACGATTCGATATCATCCCGCGTTCGCCAGCGCGATAAGCTGAAGGGCCTATGACCTCGATCCTTGCCGCTGTCCTTTCCGCCGCGTTGATTCAGCAGCCTGCCCCGGCGGTGGAAATGACTCCCGCCGAGCAGGCATTTCATCAGGCGATGTCCGATGTGGTCCTGGAGGGATTTTTCACGGTCGGCGACGCCACCGAGCTTCACCCTGATCGCTATGTCATCGAGAGTGTGACCAAGGTGAAAGATGGCGTCTGGCGGTTCTCGGCGCGCGTGCAATACAACAAGAAGGACTTCCCGGTCACGCTCAACGTGCCGGTGTTCTTCGCCGGCGATACACCTGTGCTGTCGCTGACGCGGCAGGGCATCCAGGGCACGCCCGGTCTGTTCGATACGCGACTGGTCGTATACAAAGGCGGCTACGCCGGCACGTGGGGTGCCGGCGCCACCGGCGGCAAGATGTTCGGCAACATCGTCAAGAACGCGCCAAAGTAAATTTGGCGCGTCTCAGAACCGGATGCGCACGCCGCCCATGAACGGGATCGACCAGCGCGAACTGTCGCTGTTGATATCCCGCAGGCCTTCTTCGACCAGCCAGTCCACGTCCGACAAACCGCCCAGGAAGCGGAGCTGGGCCTCGGCCATCAACTCGATGGGGCCAATGCCGATGAGAAAGCCTCCGGTCGGACCGAAGCTGAACGCCCACGACTTTTCGAAGAACTTGCCGTCCTGCTCGGCCAGGCCCGGCGGCGATAACCGACAGGTTGGGGAACGTGCCACGAATATCCTGGTGCCGGTTGAGCCCCACGAGGTAGCCCACGTAAGGCGTGAAGCGCGTACGCGCGAAGAACCACCGCTGCCCACCCTCGATGCCCCAGTACCTGATACTCGGTGAAGTTCACGGTGAGCGGTACCGGCCCCACCGTGCCGACCGGAGTCGCAGTCTCCTCTGACTCGCTACTGGACCACACGAAGTTCAGGACGCCCTCGGTGCGCGGAGTCGTCCGATAGCCGACGCCGATCTTCCAGATTCCAATCCGGCCGTACACCTCGTCGAAGGTCGTCTCGTCCAGGTTGATGGCCGCCCCCCCGACCGTCCGGCCCGTGGCTTGCTGGATCATCGTGCCGCTGAACTGGTTGTCCACTCCGAACAGGACCGAAACCGTGAGGCGGTTCCGCAAGGTGTCTTCCTCCTGTGTCGCGGAGGGCAGCACGAGGAGCGTCACCGCTTCGGTTCGGGTGACATCCACCCGGTCGCCCGGCTTGAGACCCGCGGCGATCTTGGGATCGGTGGTGTCGAGTAGTCCGCGCGTGTAGGCCGTCCCGGTCGGTCCCGTGAAGCTCACGACCCTGTTCACCGGATCCCAACCGGTGATGGTCACCGTGGTCACCCGCTGCCGGGTTCGCGTGGCCCCAGGGAGATCCCCGGGTGTCGCCGCCGTCTTCGGCTCCATCGTCTGGTCGACCGCGGCCTCGCCAGCGGGCTTCAACCGGATACTGACGGCATCGTAGAAAGTGCCGGTGACTGTGACGCCAACCTTGACCTGGTCGAAACGCTCCGCATTGGGCGGCACATCCAGGGTCACGACGTTGCCCCCTGAGCCACGGATCGTCACCGTGCGGGCCTTCTGGTCGACGGCCTCGACGGTACCCTGTATGGTCCTCTGGGTCGCCGCCTCTTTAGTCTGCGCCGTAACCCGAACCGGGGCGGCCATCAGCAGTCCCACGCACACCGCAAATGCAAGAAGTTGTTTCGTCATCGCTAATCACCCTTCTGATTCTGGAAGGGCAAAAGCGGCGCCAGAAATGAATGGCATCAGTAGGCTGCTAAAGTCGGTCTATCGTTCATCGTGCCGCAAAGGTGAAGGGCGCCCCCACGGGTTAGCGGTGCTTTCCACCGGAGTCAGGGTCCCGTCCGCGATCGATGGTCAATCACGCGTTTGACGGACTGCGGCGGTCGGCCACGTTCTGAGCGATCTTGATGGTGACGCCGCCGAGGTCTGCCTTGTCAGAGACCGGTCCAGGTCAAGAGCGCGGACCTGTTAGTTCGCACAGTTGCGAGGGTTCCTAAGACGCGTACTATCTGTTGGCTGCGGGGGCGGACGATCACCGCCTTGGCAACAATCCAAGGCTGGCATGCTCATCGCTCTCGTTACGGCGCTCGTGCTCTCTGTGACGTCGCAATCGCCGTCGACAGACCGGAGCCTCGCCGGCGGCTTCGTGATGGCTTCGGGCCAGACGCGCGAGGCGGCGGTCGAGGCGGCACGGCGCGGCGAATACGACACAGCTATCTCGTCACTTCAGATCGCTCGCGCAGTCGGCGCCCTCCGACACCGGCGTACGGTTCGACCTGGCGATGGTGCTCCAGTGGGCCGGACGGTCTCGCGAGGCGACGGACGTCTTCGAGAGCACGCGGGCCACCGAGGCGCCGGAATACTTACTCAGCATGATGACGCTCGCCTACCGGCACCAACAGCGGTGGGCGGACGCAGCCACGCTCGCGGCCGAGGGCGGCAGGCGATTCCCCCAGAGCGTCGAGTGGCCGCTCGCCACCCGGCTCGTCGAGGGCGGTGCCGCGCTCGCAGCCGGAGACTCCTTCGCGGCACTCCGCGCCTACCTCGCGGCCCGGCAACTAGCTCCCGACGATACCGGGCTTCAGAGCGAAGTCAGTGGCATCCTCGTCCAGATCGGGGCGCCGTTCGCCGCGGGCCTTCACGCCGCGGGACGCGATCTGGGAATCGAGGCGCGCCAAGCCGCAGCCCTTGTCAATCAGGCCACTGCGATTCCCGCCGTGGACCCCGTGCACCGCTTCGACCGGACCGATACGGCGCTCGCGCGCCTCGAGTCGCTGCTCGCGGATGCCAGAGCAGCCTCGCCGCCAGACGATGGGCTCGTCACCAGGTTGCGTGGCGACCGGATCGTGGCCCTGCGGGATCGCGAGCGGTGGGTGGACGTGTTCGGCGAGGTAGCCGCCCTACGGCAGGAAGGACGGCCGATTCCGGCTTACATCCGACAAGCGGAAGCCGACGCCTTACTCGCACTGAGGCAGCCCGGGCGAGGCGCGCGCAGCGTACGAAGAGGTCCTGGCCGCTGAGCCCCGGTCGCATACCGCGCGCGTGGGGCTGTTCTTTGCCCTGCTCGAAGACGAACACGTGAGCGACGCGCTGGCGCTGGCCGACGCAATGGCAGCGGAGGGTGGACCGAAGACCTGGCGTGGCATGTCGCCTGTGCCGGCCGACAACGCGGACTGGCTCGACTCGCAGGCGCTTGCGGTAGCGGCTCGTTTCTATGTCGGTGAGTACCGCGAGGCGTGGCGGCGGCTGCAGCCGCTCGTGGACGGCGCGCCGGGCTTGTCGTTCCTGCGATCGGCGAAAGCGCAGATTGCGAGTGCGCGCGGGTGGCCGCGACTCGCCGACGAGGAGGCGCACGCCGCAGCCGGACTCACGCTTCCCGACCGATCGACCGAGATCGCCCTCGCTGAGTCGGCGCTCGCGCGAAAGCGCTACGAGGAAGCCCGGCAGCGCACGTCGTCCCTCGTCTCGCTCCTTCCGGGCGATCAGGGCGTGGACCGGCTGCGCCGCAGCGTGCGCGCTCAAGATGCCCCGGAGCTGCGCCTCGACTCTGAGTCCCGCACCGAGTACGGTGAGGCGGCCGACAGTGACGGCTCGGGCTACGACGTCCGATCGGCGATCCTGGCTCCGCCGATCGCGGAACGCTATCGCCTCAAAGCCGCGTACGACTTCTCGCAGGCCAGCCCTGTCGAGGGCGTCGTCCGTCGAACGCGTTATGGAGCGGGCGTCGAGGCGAACTGGCCCGATGCATCGCTGGACGCGACGTTTTGGATCAATCGGGGGACTCTCGACCGCGCCGGCGTACGCGTTGCCGGCAGATGGGACCTTGGCGACCACCTGCAATTCGAGGGCTCGGGAGCGCGCTATTCACCCGACACGCCGCTGCGCGCGACCTATTACGGGATTTCCGCGAATGGCGCCGCCGGCCGAGTCAGCTACGCCTGGGACTCGGCCACGATCGCCTCCGCGTCCGTGCGGCGCTGGTGGTTTACCGATGGCAACGACCGGATTGAGGCGAGCGGCTTTCTCGCCGCCCGCGTCATCGAACGGCATGATCTCAGCCTCGATTTGCGCCCGGAGCTGTGGTGGGGTGCGAACACGCGCCTCGATGCCCCGTATTTCAACCCCCGCCGGAGCGCCTCCGCAGACATCAGCGCCACCGCGCAGCACCGGCTGTGGCGGCGGTACGAACGCAGCCTGCGCCACGAACTCCGGCTCGCGACCGGCGCGGTCGCGCAGCAGGACTTCCCCACCCGTTGGACCGGCTCGGCCTCGTACGAGCACATCCTTCAGCTCACGACGAACTCGTCCGTATACTACGGCGTTGGCTACGCGCGACGGGTCTACGACGGGAATCCAGTCGAAGACCTGCGCGTGTGGGTCAACCTCGGACATCGCTTCCCATGACACCGCCGCGCCTACTGCCGCTCATCGTCGCATTGCTCGTGCTCACCACGATCCCAGGGCGGGGCGCCGCGCTCAAAGCGCCGGACAAAGCGACCTTCCTCTCGGTCGTGCTGCACGACGTGGTGGACACGCGAGGAAGCCTCGACCCCGACAGCATGACCACGAGCGATCTCGTGGCCTTCTTCGAGTACCTCGTCTCGAACGGCTGGCACGCACTGACGCTCGACGACGTCGATCGCGCGGGCCGAGGAGAGACGACCCTCCCCGAGAAGTCCATCCTCATCACAATCGACGACGCATACGCGAGCGATTACACCCGTATCTACCCGCTGCTCCTCGCCACAAAAATGCCCGCGATCGTTGCGGTCCCGGCCGCGTGGATGGTGCGCGGTCAGGGGCCGGGAGGGGAGGCGATGCTCACCTGGGCGCAAGCGCGCGAGATGCAGCAGAGCGGACTCGTCGAGTTCGCGTCGCACAGCTACGACTTGCACGGCACGGTGCTCGGTAATCCGCAGGGGAGCCAGGTTCCAGCCTTCTGGGCCCGCGTGTTCGATCATGCACGCGGCTACGAGGACGATGACGGGTACCGGCGTCGCCTGCGCGCCGACTTGCAACAGTCGATCGCCGTGATGACGCGCGAACTCGGACGTGCGCCGCGAGCCATCGCCTGGCCCTATGGCCGCTACACACAGATCGCTGTGGAGATCGCAGAGGCCCTCGGCTTTCGCTTCGCCCTGACATTTGATCCGGAGCCGGCCTTGGCGAGCCGCCCGCTCGCGATCGCGAGGTTCTCGCTCTCCACGGGCTCGCTGTTGCCGCCGCTGGTGGAGCGGCTACAGGCCGGCGACATGCTGCCGCGCGTTCGGCGGTTCGTACGCCTTCGGCCTTCCTCGTTGTGGCGGCCGGATCCCGCAGAGACCGAGCGCCTGCTCGGCGCGGCTATCGAGCGCGTCCGGATCCTGGGCGCCACTGCCATCGTGATCGATGCGGTCGAGCCGGGCCCGGACGGACGTCCTGCCGCGTGGTTCCCGACGCGAGCGATACCGCTCCGCGCCGACGTCTACCTGCGGTTCGCGTGGCAATTTCAGACTCGAGCGGGTGTGCGGGTGTGGGCGCGACTGCCCGCGGCAGCGCTCGATCTCGACGACGCCGAGCTCGAGGGCATCTGCCGCGACTTCGGGATCTTTACCTCCGTCGACGGTCTTCTGGTCGAGGAGGTCAGCGCGCTGGTGGGGCCCGGAGACGTCGGCTCCGGCGCGCGGTGGGAGGTCGCGGCAGCGCGGCGCGCCATCGACGCGGCCCAGTTGCCGCGGCGGGAGCGGAGAGTCCTGACCTGCTTCAGGGCGGTGCAACGCGAGCTACCGGGTCTTCAGCTCGCGTTGGTCTCGACGGATACTCCTGATCCCCGCGGACCAGGCGCGGCCGCGGACATCACGTTCGTGCGTACGGCACCAGATCCGGGCGAGGCTGGACGTGCCATCGACGGAATGGCGCGAGCCGGTTGGCTATCCCCACGATTGGCGCGACGCGTCGGCCTGTGGTTGGAGAGCGATCTTCCGCCTGCTGACCGCGACCTCATGGCCATCACGCGCCGTTTCCAGCGCGAGGGCGGCATCGCGCTCGGCTGGAGCCCGGACGATCCTGTGGCCGACAAGCCCTCCGCTCTCGTCGTCGCACCGGTCGTGTCGGCGAGCATCTTCCCCTCGAGATTCTGATCGATGTGGGACTTCTTCGTCTCGGTGGTGACCGGCTTCACGGTCGGATACCCGTTCGTGATGGCGTGGTACTGGATGTCAGGAGGAATCCTTCACCGCATCGTGCGCGGGTGGAACGAGCCTCCCCCCGACGAGCCGCCGCCGCTCGCGTCGTATCCGCCGGTCAGCATCCTCGTGCCATGCCACAACGAGGGCTCGAACGCCCGCGAGGTGGTCGCGGCGCTCGACGCGGTGGACTATCCGGACTTCGAGGTGATCGCGATCAACGATGGCTCCCGCGACGAGACCGGAGCCATCCTCGACGAACTGGCCGGCAAGTACGAACGCCTCCGTGTCGTGCACCTCGCGACCAACCGCGGCAAGGCCCTCGCCCTCAACGCCGGCGCGATTGCCGCGCGCCACGAGATTCTCGTGGGGATCGACGGCGATTCGCTCCTCGACCGCGACGCGGTCACGTGGTTCGTTCGCCGCTTCCTTTCCGATGGCACGCTCGGGGCGCTCACCGGGAACCCACGCATCCGCAACCGATCGTCGCTACTCGGTCGGCTTCAGGTCGGCGAGTACTCCGCCATCGTCGGACTGATCAAGCGCGCACAGACGCTCTTCGGCTGCGTGTTCACCGTCTCCGGCGTGGTCTGCGCATTCCGAAAGCGGGCCCTGCACGACGGCGGGTGGTGGTCGCCTGCCACGCTCACTGACGACGTGGACATGACGTGGCGAATCCAGATAGCAGGCTGGACGGTCGCTTACGAGCCCAAGGCACTCTGCTGGATCCTGATGCCCGAAACGCTCCGTGGTCTATTTCGGCAGCGGCTGCGGTGGTCCGAGGGCGGTACCCAGACGGTGCTGAGGCTCACGCCCCAGATGTTTCATCGACGGCTCTGGCGGTTGTGGATCGTGTGGTTCAACTACATGCTGAGCGTGGTGTGGGCGTATGCGATCCTCGCTGGCTTCCTCGCGTGGTGCTTCCAGTGGACGCCGCTTGCTCCGCTCGTCAACCCTGTGGAATTCAGCCGGGTACCGCAGGGGCAGGGCGCCCTGTTGTGCATGACGTACCTGCTCCAGGCCTCGGTGAGCCTCTTGCTCGATCAACGGTTCGAGCCGGGGATCCTGCGAATGATCGTCTGGCAGGTATGGTACCCACTTTTTTTCTGGGTGCTCCTGGCGCTCACTGCGGTCGTCGGAGTTCCTCGGGCGATCCTCCGCCTCACGCGAACCTCCACCGGCACGTGGGTGAGCCCGGATCGAGGGGTGCGATGAAGACCGGCCGTCTGCCCGTCGAACCGCCGATCATCCGGACACGCATTCCCGCGTGGATGCTGGTACGCGACGTGCTGCTGACGCTCGGCGCCTGGCTGCTCATCGGCTTCCTCCTTCGCAAGGGCCTTTACCTCGCGTACGACTACTTCCGCGCACCGATCTTCGAGCTCACTACGGCGACGGCGCCGGACTGGGCCGAAATCTGGGGACGCCTTCGCGGCTTCGTGCTGCTTGCGGCGGGCCTCGTCGCGTGGATAACGTTCTGGGCGCTCGACAGCCGTGCCCGGCTACAGGCCACGCACTCGCCGCAGCCCGCTCCGCTGCCAGACGCCAATCTTGCTGAGCATTTTGGGTTGAGCAAGGCAGAATTGGCTGACGTGCGCTTGGCGAAGGTGCAGACGGTGGACATCGACCCCGCGCGGCACGTCATCATGCGGCGGGATGCGCGTGTCGGAGACGCGGAAACGGACCGATAGGAGCTCTGGCCACGAAGTTGTCCATTCGTACGGTTGTAGCAATCGCCGCGTGCAGGTTAGCCCTTCGCCAGAAGAGATCGTGAACTGGACGCCACACATTGCGCCGGACACGATCGCCTCACGCTCGTTGGCGATACGTGCCCGGAGCCGTGACGCGCAGGGCGTCAGAGCCGCCCAGTCAACGCCATGATCACGATGACAATCAGGATCAATCCTCCGAGTCCGATACCCGCCCGAGGTCCGCCCGCGTAGAATCCGCCGCCGCCTAACAGCACGAGAAGAATGATCAGGATCAGTAACAAGCTCATGGCACCCTCATCGGTGGCTCTGGCATTCGGCGAAGTGTCGACGCCTGCCACTCTCTTGATGGTTCAGTGCAATAACGTCGCCAGTCCCGTCTTTGATGAGCTGGCGTGACGTTTACCCCATGAAAGCTGCGGCCGGGCTGGTGGGCCGGCTAATGCCGGCTCCTACTTGGACCGCAACGCCACCGCCGGATCGATGCTCGCCGCCCGCCAGGCCGGACCGGCCACCGAGATCGCCGCCGTCACGCCCAGCACCGCGATCACGAATCCGAACGTCGTCACGTCGAGCGGCTGCACGCCAAACAGCATCGAGGTGATCATGCGGCCCGCCATCGCCGACAGGAGCAAGCCGACGCCCGCGCCGATCGCGATCACGCGCATCGCATCGCGGACGACGAGCTGCATCACGTCGTTGCTGGTGGCGCCGAGCGCCCGGCGGACGCCGATGTCCCGCACACGCTGCTGCACCGAATAGGCGAGGATGCCGAACACGCCGACCATCGCAAGCACGACCGCGAGGGCCGCAAACGCGGCGACCATCGTGGCGCGGAAACGATGCCGGCCGGTCGCGGCCCACTCGACGTCTTCGAGCGTCGTCACGCCGGAGACGCTGACGAGCTGATCCTTGTCAACGCGCGAGATCGCGGCGCGGACGGCGGCGGTGAGCGCGTCGGCGCGCCCAACGCTCGGCTTGACGAGCAGATGGATGTCGCCAATCGGATCCTGCAACAGCGGCGTATACATCTGCACGTAATCAGCGGCTTCATCCGGCCGCTGCTTCACTTGTTTTGCGACCCCTATGATCTCAAGTGTCACGGGCTGGTCGTTGGGAGAGTCCACTGCCTGCACGGACACCTGCAGGCCGATCGGATTGCGCGGCGTCAGGCTCTTGGCAAACGCTTCGTTGACAATCAGCACCCGGGGGCTGCCGCTGACGTCACGCGCATCGAAGCCGCGGCCGGCGACGATCGGCAAATCCAGCGTGGAGAAATACGTCGAGCTGACAACCTGATAGCCCGTCGTCGGTTTGCGCCCTTGCTCCAGCGGTGCGTCTCCCACCACGTGGTAGTTGAACAGGTACTCGCCGAATACCGATTCCCCGAGCGGCAATCCGGATGACCATCCAACATCGGCAACGCCCGGCACCGCCCGCACTTCCGCCTCAACCTGGTCGTAGAACTGTTGCTGCTTCAGCGGCGGCGGATAGGCGCTGCCCAGCGGATCGACGAGCATCGACAGGACGCTCTCGGCGCGATACCCGCGGTCGTACGACTGCACCGCCATCAGCGTCCGCAGCAAGAGCCCGGCGCCAAACAGCAGCAACACCGCGGTGGCGACCTCGCCGGCCACCAGGAGACTGCGCAACCGCCCGCCGCCACTGGTGGTGGTGCGGCTGTCGGCGCCCATCGCTTCGGTAGGCGCCATGGCTGTGGCCTGGAATGCCGGCGCGATGCCGAACACGATGCCAACGAGCAGCGCCGCCATCGCACAGAACGCGACCATGCGCACGTCGAACGCGAGCGCGACGGTTGCGGGCAACAGGCCTTCGGGAATCAGCCCGGGCGCGACTTGAAGAATCGCCGCGCCGACACCGATGCCGAGTGCGCCGCCGATGATCGACAGCACCACGCTCTCGGTGAGCAGTTGGCGGATGATGCGACGGCGGCCCGCGCCGAGCGCCGAGCGCACCGCCAGCTCGCGTGATCGGGCGGTGGCGCGCGCCAGCAGCAGGTTCGCGACGTTCGCGCAGCAGATCAAGAGGACGAAGCCAACCACGCCGAGAAACAGCATCGACGTGGTCTTGAGATCGCTACCGATCATCGTGTCGTGCAGGGGCTCGAGCGGTCACGGTCCGTCCCTTGTTGGAAGTCGGGATACTCCCGCGCGAGGCCCTCGGCCACCGCCGCCAGGTCGGCTTGCGCCGCTTCAATGCGGATGCCGGGCTTCATTCTGGCCAACCACTTGCAGCTGATACGCGCCGCGGGCCCGCGGCGGCATGTTGGGCGGGAACGGACGCATCGCCCACATCGACGTCCGCCCGAGGATCTCGAAGTGTCTTGGCATCACGCCAACGACCCGCCACAACTCGCCATCGAGCTTCAGCTCGCTGCCGACGATCGACGGAATCGCGATTGAAACGCGTCTCCCACAACCCTTCGCCACATGACCACGCTGCGACGGCGCTGCGCTTCGTCCTCTGCAGTCGAATGTCCGGCCGGCAATCGGCTTGACGCCAAGCACGTCGAAGATCCCCGACGTCACCCATTGACGCGAGACCGTCTGGGCGTTGCCGTCGCGTCCGGACATCACCATGCTGCCCATCGAGGGCGTGTAGCCGGCAATGGTCTCGAACGTCCGGCTGCGCGCCTTCCAGTCGAGCATGTTCGGCGGCGAGGCAAAGCCGCGCGGCGTCGTGCCGGATGTCTCCCAGATCGTGACGAGCTGCGCCGGCATCGCCGTACGGCAGCGGCCGCAGCAGCGTCGCGTCGACGAGCGCGAAGATGGCGCTGTTGGCGCCGATGCCGAGTGCGAGCGTCAGCGTCGCGACCAGGGTGAACGCCGGCGCGGCCGCCAGCTGCCGGAACGCAACTCGATGTCGTCACGCAATTCTTCGAGCCACAGGGTCACGCTCATTTCTCGATCTCGCTTTCTACCAAGGTCCACACATGCCCGCTTGAGCGTTCGCGACATCACCCATCTTCTTGATTGCCATCGCGCGCGCGGCGGCCGGATCCATGCCCTCCGCGATGAGCTCGCGCGTGCGCATGTCGAGGTGCAGCGCGATCTCTTCGTCGAATTCCTGATCGAGCGGCACGCGCCACAGCCACGAACGCAGCGACCGCTTCACGTCGCAAACACCTTGGATACGCCGGCCGAGAATTTCCTCCACGTCGCCATTTCAGCCGCCAGTTGCGCGCGACCTGCGGGGTCAGCCGGTACAACTTGGCGCGCCGGCCAAGCTCCGACGTGCCCCACTCCGCCTCGACCCATCCCTTTCGCTCGAGCCGGTACAGGGCCGGATAGAGCGACCCGTCTTCGATCAGGAACGCATCGCCGGTCGTCTCCTCGATGAAGCGGGCGACGGCGTAACCGTGACTCGGACCTCGTGTGAACGTCTTGAGAATCAAGGCATCGAGCGCCCCGTGCAGCAGGGCGTTAGGCGTCTTGGTCGAGGTCGGCGGCATGGTCCAATCATACCCAGATATTCTTGGTAATGGCTTTGACGGAACCTCCGCCGGAAAAGTTTGCTCAGTCCGGGTTCAGCCGGGCTTTTCCGAGGCCATCGACCGCATCTCGTCGAGGGCGAGGGCCAGCAGGCCTTTCGCGTCGAACAGAAAGCAGTGCGCGTGGCCGACGCGGCCGCCGCGGTTGTGGGTCTTCGCCAGGTACGCGTTCACGATCTGCGCGAAGAAGCGATCGGGCCAGTTGGGGTGCGCGCCGGCGCCGCTGGTATCGACTTCCTTCACTTCCTTCCAGACCCGCTCGCCGTTCTCGACCCACGGCACTTCCATCGTCACGATCCTGAGGCCCGGCACGTCGAGGATGTGCTCGGCGTAGTGCAGGAAGGTCACGGCGTCGTGATCGCAGCCGATCAGCAGGATCTTGCCGTCGAGCTCGACGAACCGTTCGAGGGCCGACCGCCGGCCGAACGGAAAATCCCAGGGTTGTTCCGAGATCAGGTGGCGGGCGTTGCGCGCCCCACACCGCAAAGCGCGCGACATGGTTGTTGACGAGCGTTCCGGGATACGAACGGAAGAACTCGACGAGGGTGCCATTGTCGCGAGCCGCCCGCGCGGTCGCAGCATCGAATGCCGGCATCTTGTCGAGGATCTCGCGCTCGACCGAGCCCGGATGGACACCTCGTCCGATGTCGTCGTAATAGTCCGGGCAGCTCGCATACATCATCAGCGTGCCGCGATCGGTGATCGCGTCCTTGATCGCGAGGTGAATCTGATCCGGACCGCCGGCGATCTCCCCGACGGCCCGGACCGAGGCATGCACCATGACGGTATCGCCCGGCGCCAGACCGAGGGCCGAGAATGCGTCAGCCAGTTCCTGCCGTGAATACACGCGAAGAATTTATACCGTTGATGTGGAGTTCTTGCGCGATGGCGACGAATACCTTCCGTGCGAGGCGCGCCCCGCTCGTCCCATTGACGGTGCATCCCTGCTCAACATTGCGACCGCCATTCTCAGCGCCACGCGGCCCAAGCTCGACGACAATTCGCCGCCGATTCCGAGACCTTCGCTCGGAAGCTCGAGCGGACCCTGATCAGCTCTGGTACGTCACTTGCACCATTTCGTGCGGGGGTTCCGAAATGGCTCAGTCGAAGGTTCGTTACGCAGTGGTTGGCCTTGGATACATCGCGCAGGCCGCGGTGCTGCCATCGTTCGCACACGCGAGGCGTAACTCCTCCCTCCACGCTATCGTCAGCGGCAGTGTCGAGAAGCTCAGCGAGATTGGCGACAAGTACCGCGTCCCGGTGCGCGCCACCTACGACGACTACGATCGGGTGCTGCAGGAAGTCGACGCCGTCTACATCTGCACGCCCAACTCCGAGCACGAGGACTACGTGGTGCGCGCGGCGAAGGCGGGCAAGCACGTGTTGTGCGAGAAGCCGCTGGCGGTGACGCAGGAGGAGTGCCACCGCATGATCAAGGCGGCCAAGCAGGCCGACATCAAGATCATGACCGCCTACCGCCTGCACTTCGAGCCGCTGTTTCTCGAGGTGCTCGACATCGTCCGCTCGGGCAAGATCGGCGAGCCGCGCTACTTCAGCTCGTCGTTCTCGATGCACGCCAAGCCCGGCGGGATCCGCACCAAGCGCGAGCTTGGCGGCGGCACACTCTACGATCTCGGCGTCTACTGCATCAACACCGCCCGCCTGATGTTCGCCGCGGAGCCAACGTCGGTGTTCGCGCTCATCGATCGACGGCGCGCGAGCGAACATGCCGGAGATCGACGAGATGACGACCGGCCTGCTCCGTTTCGACGGCGATCGGCTCGCGTCGTTCACGACCAGCTTCAACGCCAACGGCGTCTCCGATTTCCGCGTCGTCGGGACCGAGGGCAACATCCACGCCGAGCCGGCATACGAGTATGCCGAGGCGCTGGGCTACACGCTCACCGTCGGCGAGAACATCCGCAAGAAGAAGGGCCGCCGCCGCGATCAGTTCGCCGCGGAGATCTCGTACTTCTCGGATTGCGTGATGAACGGCAAGGATCCGGAGCCGTCGGCCGAAGAGGGCTGCTGGGATGTCCGCGTGGTCAACGCGCTCTATCAGTCAGCGCAGACCGGCAAGGTCGTCGAGCTCGATCACTTCGGGCCCGAGGATCCGCCGTCGCGCAGGCAGGCGCAGGATCTTCCGCCGGTCGCGCGAGCCCGAGCTCGTCGCGGCCGAAAAGCCGCACGACTAGGCACAGAAGGCTCAGATGGCGGTACCTGATCGCTTACAGGGCGTCGGCCACGTCTCGCACGGGCCGACGTCCGTGATCTTCGTGTAGACGAGCGTGCTCGACGCGCTCTCCTTCGCGACGGTCGTCACTTCCATCTTCAACGTCCCGCCGGCGTCCAGTGACAGCACCTCGCGAATCGTGGTGGTGTCACCGTTGGCCGCGCGTAGCGCGCCTTCGGTGACGAGCGACTTGCCGTCCCACTTGGACGTCGTCGTGACGGCGCCGCCCTGCCCGGCCGGCGTGACCGTCTCCTTGCCCGGCCGGTAGATGCGGGCGTGCGCTTCGTTGATCTGGCTTTCGATCACGATCGTGCCGTTTGCCGACTGGGTGATGTGCAACGTCTTCGGCGCGCCGGCAGGAATCAGGCCGATGATGCCCGCGGTCGCGACGAGGCGGCTCTTCGCCTCATCGAGCTTCCAGGTGCCCGACAAGTCCGGTGCCTGCGCGTTGAGGACGCCGTCGCGGCGAGGAACGTTGCGGCAAGGTGACGTGCCCGAGCGGCACCCGGCGCCACGGCGAACGAGTGCGCGTCGAAGGGGGCGCATCAGTGGGCTCCGAGGTTGAGGGCGACGATCTTCTCGCGATCGCGC
This sequence comes from uncultured cyanobacterium, assembly GCA_963833135.1. Taxonomy (GTDB): domain Bacteria; phylum Acidobacteriota; class Vicinamibacteria; order Vicinamibacterales; family UBA2999; genus 12-FULL-67-14b. The sequence continues at coordinate 118,337 of CAWHWW010000006.1, forward strand.
GCGTATAGCGTCCTGCCGACGAGCGTCGGCACCGTCCACGACACGGTGTCGAAGATCTTCTTCGCCTCGGAGAGGATGGTCACGCCTTCAGGCGCCAGCTTCGCGAGCGCCAGGTCGCCGTCTTCGTCCATGATGATCGCCTTGCCGTCCGCATAGACGATGCTCGCGCGGCCGAAGCCGCGGTGCTGCCAGGCCGGCTGGCCCGTCTTGATGTCGAGCGCGGTGAGAAAGGCCGGTCCGAAGTCGCCGGTGGTGCCATACACGTGATCGCCGACGCGGACGGCGTTCAGGAACATGAAGCGCACCCGGTTGGTGAACCACAGCTCGTCGGCGTGCGTGTGCGGGCCCTCCTGCGTGAGCTTGATCGCCCGGCTGCCGGCGCGGTAGGCGGACGACACGAAGAGGATGCCGTCGGGGCCGAAGAGCGGCGTGCCGCAGTTCAGATCGTTTCCCGGATCGTGGACGTGCGACCACAGCACCTTGCCGTTGGCGGGATCCATTCCGTTCACGGTGCCGCCGCCAAACACGACGAGCTGATCGCGCCCGCCCATGGAGATCATGATCGGCGGCGCTTCGGACGTCAGGAAATCGCCGCTCTTCCACACGACCGCGCCGTCGCTTTGCCGGAACGCCATCACGGATTGTCCGGGACCGCCAACGCTGCAGATGATCGTGTCGCGATAGGCGATGGGGCTGCAGCCGTAGCCGGTCTTCACCACCGGCCGGATCAGGAGCTCGTGCGAGCTGAAGTCCTTGATGAAGTCGCGGGACCAGAGGACCTTGCCGGTCTTCTTATCGAATGCGAACAGCTGTTTGTTGGTGCCGATCGTGAACAACCGGTCGCCGACGACGAGCGGCGTCGAATGCGGACCGGCGCCGAAGCTGAAGTCCTCGCGCCGCGACGGATACTTGTGTTCCCACAGGGTCTTGCCGGTCGCCGCGTCCATGGCGATGACGGTTTCTTCGGCCTCCCATGGCCCCTGTTTCGCGCGGCCGTTGCCGGCGCGATACATGGTGAAGAGGCGTCCCTCGTCGACGAGAATCGCCGAGTGGCCGGTGCCGAGCGGCCGCGACCAGATCACGGGCGGGCCGGTGTCGGCCCACTTGTCCGCGAGCCCCGTCGCGTCGACGACGAAATTGCGGTTCGGTCCGCCCCACTGCCGCCACGAATCCGTGGACGAGGTCTTGAGCGCTCAGTTCGAGGCGCGGCGCCGTCAGCACGATCGAGGCGCCCAACGCGAGAGTGACTCCGAGTGTCCGCATGCGGCGGATTCTACAGGGAAGTCGGTTCAGAGGTTCAGAGGTTCAGAGGTTCAGAGGTTCAAAGGTTCAAAGGTTCAAAGGTTAGTGGTGAGAAGGCGGCCGGCTGTTAGACCCAGCGCGCCGGCCGCTAGCCCGCCTGCGAGTGTCATCGCCACGTTCATCACCGCGGCGCCGGTGGCGCCGCCCGCGAACATCGTCAGCGTTTCCTGATTGAAGCTCGAGTATGTGGTGAAGCCGCCGAGGAAGCCCGCGGCGACTGCCGCGCGGACGTCGCTGTGCCACGATCCGGCGATTGCCAGCTGTACGACGAGGCCGAGAGCGAAACAGCCCGAGAGGTTGACGATCATCGTGCCGTAGGGGAAGGCCACGCCGAACGCCACCGCCGCCCACTGGCCGATCAGGTAGCGCGTCGCGCTTCCCAGACCACCGGCCACGAACACCCACATCAGCGTCATTCCCGCCAACCTGCTTTCGTGTCGTCGAGGATTTCAATCGTGTCGGGATCGGTGATGACCTCGCGGAGCCGCGCGAGGACCGCCGTTTTCGCAGGCGCCGGCAATGCGTCGAACGCCGGCGAATAGATCATGTAGCTGCAGCGGTACTTGAAGAGCCGCGTCTGAAGATCGAGCTCGCGCAACGAGCGGCCCCTGGCGTCGCGCGGGCCGCTGCCGCTGAACGAGCGCGTGAATGGCGAGACACCGCGAACCGGCTCGGCCAACACTGTTTCTCCGCTGAACGCGAGATAATCGGCCGTCTCCCGCGCGAGCTCGCGCAGATCGCCTTTCGAAAAATCCAGCCGGCCTTCCGCAATCGCCACGCGCGTCTCCCATCCCAGGCGTGTCAGCAGATTGATCGCCTGGCCCTGGTGATCGAACACCATCAAAGCGGCGATGTCGCTGGTCGGGCGAGGATAAGCCGCGGCATCGACACGCTCGGGCAGCGTGGTTCGATTCAACGTGGCCTCAGAGATCGCAGCCTCGGCGTCCGCCGGATCGACGACTGTGGCGTTACCCATGTGCCGGGCCTTGCCGTGCGTGCCGGTGACGTACCAGCCGCCCCATCGCTGCTGGAGGGGCGCACGATGATCGATCAGGAAGCTGCCAAGTTGCGGCATCGCCCGCCCATCGACGCCGGCGAACATGCTGCGCACGAGGATACCGGGCACTTCCATGCTGTTCGCGGACAGGTGGCAACTCAGGCAGCGATCTGGCCTCGCAAACTGCGCGGGCAGCCACGCATCCTGCTTCAAGGTCTGAAAGATCACGCCCTGCGACGGATCGTGCGACGCCAGCTCGATCACCGGGCGCTCCAGGGATGTACCCGACGACGACGCGATCGTTGAAATAGAGCGCGCGCGGATTCTCGGGACTCGTAAACGCGTTCTGGATGCCGGTCTTGGAGAACAACAGGATCTGCGAGTCGACGGACACATTCAGGCGATCGAGCACTGACAGCAGAAATCCGGACCGGCCCTCATGTTTCAGCGTGACCGCGCCGCGAGCCACATCGCGCTGCAGTGCCGGTGACGACGTCGCTCAACGCCCCGCCGCGGTAGTCGATGGCTGGATGCTGATCGAGGGTGCCGGGAAATGTGCCGCGCGACTGCGCCGTCGCGATCGCCATGGCGGCGAGCCAGCACGCCACCGCGGCCGCTAGTCGCCTTCACGGCTCGAGGTTACCGCAAGATGCGATTCGGGGTAATTCGGGCTTGCGGGCGACGGGCTTGCGGAAGGGGCGTCCGAGGCATAATGTCGGCATGCATCGAGCGTCTATTGCAGTTCTGCTTTTTGCCCTGGCCCCCACAGCGTCCTTCGCCCAGTCGAATCAGTCGCCCAGCATCGTCCTGCCGACGGTCATCGTCACCGCGCAGAAGGAAGCGTCGGATATCAAGGACGTGCCGGCCAGCGTCACCGCCGTGACCGCCGCCACGATCACCGATTCCGGCCTGCGCGCGATCACCGACGCGGCGATCTTCGCGCCCAATACCATGTTCACGGAGTTCACGGCGCGCAAGGTCAGCAACGCGCGCTTCCGCGGCATCGGGTCGAGCCCGGCCAACCCGGCGATCACGACCTACCTCGACGGCGTGCCGCAGCTCAACAGCAACTCGTCGAACATCGAACTGCTCGACGTTTCGCAGATTGAGTTCGTGCGGGGACCGCAGAGTCCGCTCTTCGGCCGCAACACGCTTGGCGGCATCGTCAACGTCACCTCTGCGCGGCCGTCGAGGTCGGAATGGACGGGCTCCGCGATCGTGCCGTTCGGCAATTCGGGTTTGTGGGAAGCTCGCGGCAACGTCTCGGGACCGATCGGCGACAAGGTGGCGATCGGCTTCGCCGCCGGCAAGCAGCAGCGTGACGGCTTCACCCAGAACACGGTCACCGGCAACAAGCTCGACTCGCGCGACGGCACGTTCACGAAGGCGCAGGCGCTGTTCGTGCCGAACGCGAACTGGGAAGCGCGGCTCATTTACGCCTACGAGCGCAATCGCGACGGCGACTACGCGCTCGGCGATCTGGACGCCATCCGCATCGCGCCATTCCACGTCGCCCGCGATCACGAGGGCTTCACCAACCGCGACATCAACAACACGACCGTGAACATCCGCGGCACCGGCCAGAACTTCGCGATCGAAAGCACGACCGGCTTCATCGCCTGGGAGACCGAGGACGACACCGATCTCGACTACTCGCCGCTGCCGCTGGCGACGCGGTCGAACCTGGAGGAGGATCGGCAGTTCACGCAGCAGGTCCGCGTTTCTTCGCCGGACAACGCGCCGCTCGCTCTCGGATCGACGATGGTCAAGTGGCAGGCCGGCGTCGAGTACTTCGACCAGGCCTACGATCAGGACGCGGTGAATATGTTCAGTGCCTTCGTCCTGGATCCGCAGGTCGGATTTCCGGTCTCGATGCATTCGCCGGAAGCGTCGATCGACAGCCACGGCTTCGGTTTGTTCGGCCGCGCAACGGTCACCTTCAACGACAAGGCCGATCTGACCGCCGGTCTTCGCTACGATCACGAAAAGGCTGACGCGCACCTCAACACCTACTTCTCGCCGGCGTTCTTGCCGGCCAACGTCGTCACGGCCGATCAGTCTTTCGACGACGTCTCACCGCAGTTTGCGTTCGGCTATCGCGTCAACCCGCAGCAAACCGCCTATCTCTCGGCGGCGCGCGGCTACAAGGCGGGCGGCTTCAATCCGGCGGCGCTGCCCGGCAGCGAAGCCTACGGCGAAGAGCACGCATGGCACGTCGAGGGCGGCTGGAAATCCACGCTCGCCGGCGGCAAGGTCGCGGCCAGTGCGGCGGTCTTCTACATCGACTGGGACGACCTGCAGTTGAACGTGCCGAATCCGTTCGTGCCGGGCCAGTTCTACATCGCCAACGTCGGCAACGCGCGCAGCAGCGGCGCCGAGTTCGACCTGACCGCGCGTCCGCGCAGCGACCTCGATCTGTTCGCGTCGCTGGGATTCACGAGCGCGGAGTTCGGTGACGGCTCGATGGCGAGTGGTGTTGGCGGTCGCCGGTAACGCCCTGCCCTTCACGCCGGACTACACGGCGCTGTTCGGCGGGCAGTGGGGGCATTCCCTCACGACCACGATTGGCGGATTCGTGCGCGCGGAAGTGGCGCTGACCGGCGCCTTTTCGTACGACGAAGGCAACACTGAAGGCCAGGACGCTTATTCGATCGTGAACTTCCGAGCCGGCGCGCGCGCCAAGCGGCTGTTCGCGGAAGTGTGGCTCCGCAACGCGTTCGACACCCGGTATATTCCGATCGCGATTCCGTATCCGGGTTTTGCGCCGTCCGGCTTCATCGGCGAGAATGGCCGTCCCCGTACTTTCGGAGTTACGCTCGGTACATCTTTCTAGGGGAGATCATGGCGACACGCGCGCTGAATCCGACGGCTCCCATCTGCGATCGAGTCGCGCGCGCTCGTGCCAGGGCCGGCGGCGATCACGGCGATCCTGATCGCACTGGCGGCCTGGTATCTCAACGCCGCGATCAGCTGGCGGCAGGCGGCGCTCTTCGTCGTCGGCGCCGGCGCCGGCGTGGTGCTGTATCACGCCGCATTCGGATTCACGTCGGCGTGGCGCGTGTTCATCGCGGATCGGCGCGGCGCCGGGCTGCGCGCGCAGATGCTGATGCTCGCGATCACCTGCGCGATATTTTTTCCGCTGCTCGCGGCCGGTACGTTCATGGGACAGCCGCTCCGCGGATCGGTCTCGCCGATCGGCGTCGGCGTCGCCGCGGGCGCGTTCATCTTTGGCCTCGGCATGCAGCTCGGCGGCGGATGCGCGTCCGGTACGCTCTTCAGCGTCGGCGGCGGCAGCACGCGGATGCTGATCACGCTGTTCTTCTTCATCATCGGTTCGGTGATCGGCACCGCGCACATGGGGTGGTGGACGGCGCAGCCGGCGTTTCCCGCCACATCGATCGTCACGACGATGGGACCGTGGCCGGCGCTGGCCGCGAGCCTTGCGCTGTTTGGAGCGCTCGCGTGGGTCACGATGTTTGCCGAGCGAAAGCGTCACGGTCAGCTGATCGACGAGGCGAGACCCGGTCGAGGGCCGGCCTGGTTGACCGGGCCGTGGCCCCTCGCCGCCGGCGCGATTGGCCTTGCCGTCGTCAATATCGCCACGCTGACGATCGGCGGACGGCCATGGGGCGTGACATCGGCCTTCGCGCTGTGGGGCGCGAAGTGGTTCGGCGCGCTCGGCATCGACGTCGCCTCGTGGCCCTACTGGGCGGCGCCGGCGCAGGCGGCCGCGCTCAAGTCGAGCGTGCTGATGGACGTCACCTCGGTGATGGATTTCGGCATCATCCTCGGCGCGCTGCTGGCGGCAATGCTCGCGGGCCGCTTCGCGCCGGCGTGGAACATCCCGGCGCGCTCGATCGCGGCGGCGGTGATCGGAGGATTGCTGCTCGGCTACGGCGCGCGCATCGCCTACGGCTGCAACATCGGCGCCTACTTCAGCGGCATCGCCTCGGGCAGCCTGCACGGCTGGCTCTGGCTCGTCGCCGCTTTCATCGGCAACATCGCCGGCACGCAGCCTCAGACCGATGTTCGACCTGAAGGTCGAGAAGACACGAACTGCGTGCTGACCGTTGTCGGTTCAAGGGTTCACAGATTCAATGGTTCAAGGAGTTCACTAGGTTCAATGGTTCAAACGTTCAGTCGTTCTGAACCAAAATGAACCGTTGAACTCCTTGAACTCCTTGAACTATTGAACCGACGTCTCGCGCGCGCAGCGCTCGGTTACGAGTCACTCTGCACGAAGCGCCAGCAGAGGATCGACGCGGAGCGCGCGTCTGCCAGGGATCAGACAGGCCGCAAGCGCCGCGATCGCGACGAGCGCTGACACTGCAAAAAACACAAGCGGATCTCGCGCGGATACGCCAAACAGCAGGCCGCTGAGGAACCGCGCGCCGGCAAGCGACAGGACCGCGCCCGCAGCAAGCCCAATCCCCACCAGCAGGGCGCCTTCGCGCAGCACCAGCCGCATGACATCCGACGGCGATGCGCCGAGGGCGACGCGCAGTCCGATCTCCGGCACGCGCTGGGTCACCGTGTAGGCCATCACGCCGTAAACGCCGGCGATCGCCAGCAGCAGCGCGACCGCGGCGAACACCACCAGCAGCACGGTCCTGAATCGCGGCGTCGCCGCCGCGTTAGCCAGCGTCATCTCCATCGTCTCGATGCGGACGGGAATCTCCGGGTTGCGGCTGCGGATCTGCTTCGTTGCGGCGGCACCGATCGCCAACGGATCGGCCGCATCGGTCCTCATCACGATGTTCAGTGACGTGGCCGGCCCCTGGTGCTGCTCGTATGGCATGAACAGCTCGGCTTGCACTGGACGATGAGGACCGCGTGTGCGCACGTCCTTGACGATGCCGACGATCGTCATCGGCTCGAGCGTATCGAGGCCGCACCGGATCGTGCGTCCGATCGGATCGACGTCCGGAAACGCGTCCCTGGCCAGCTGTTCGTTGATGACGACCACGAACGGCGACTCGAGACGATCGCCGTCGTTGAAGTCGCGGCCGCGCACCACCGACACTTGCAGCGTGCGGAAATAGTCTGGCGTGACGACGTTGAACACGCGCTTGCGGCGATTTCATGCCGAGCACTTCGGGACCGGGCCCGCCCTGGATCCAGTAGCCGCCATTCGATCGCACCGCGGTTGGCAGCGACGTGACGCCGCCGGCGGCATTGACGCCGGGCATCGCGCGGAGCTCCTCGAGCATCGAGCGATACGTTGCGATCGCGCGAGGAAACTGGTCGCGGCCGGATACCGGGATGACGGTCTTCAGCACCACCAGGCGCTCGCTCTTGAATCCCATGTCGACTTGCGCGAGCGCGAGGAGGCTGCGGCCAAGGAGGCCCGCGCCCATCACGAGCGCCACCGCCAGCGCAATCTCCGTGACGACGAACGCTTTCCGCGCCCAGCCGCCTCGCACGCCGAGGGCTGAGCCCTTTCCCCCTTGGCGCAGGCCATCGGCGAGATCGACGCGTGACACATGCCACGCCGGCGCAAGACCAAACACCAGGCTGGCCGCGAGCGAGATGGCGAGCGCGAACATCAACGCCGCCGGATCGACGGTCACTTCGCTGAGGCGCGGCAGATCGTCCGGCGCCAGCGCAAGCAGCGCGCTCACGCCCCAGCGCGCGATGATCACGCCGCCGGTGCCCGCCAGCAGTGCGAGCACGACGCTCTCCGTCAGCATCTGCCGGATCAGTCGCACCCGCCCGGCGCCGACGGCGGCGCGCACGACCAGCTCCCGGCCGCGCGCCGTCGCCCGCGCCAGCAGCAGGTTCGCGACGTTGGCGCACGCAATCAACAGCACGAACCCCACCGCGGCGAGTAACACGAAGAGCGTCTGGCGGGTGTCGCCGACGACGATGTCCTGCACCGGCACGACCGCAATACCTTTGTCGCCGTTGCGTGACGGGATACTGCCGCTCGAGGCGTGACGCGATGCCCGTCATTTCCGACTGCGCCTGCACGATCGAGACACCCGGCGCCAGTCTTCCGACACCGCGATAGTTGTGAGCGGTGCGCGACTGGCTCTCCGGCGCCACCGGATCCGGATAATAGATGTCCGTCCGCGCCGGATACCGAAGCGTCGTCACGCCCACGATCGTCCTCGTCCGCTGCCCGAACGTGACCGTCGAGCCGATCGCCCGGGGATCCGATGCGAATTGACGATGCCAGTAGGCGTCGCTAATCACGACGACATCGGCGTTGCCGGGCTGTTCTTCCCCGGGTGTGAACAGTCGCCCGGTCTTCGCCGTCGCACCGAACACACGAAAGTACCCCGGAGAGACCCGCGCGACTGCGGTGTAGTCGGACACGTTATTGACCGTGACGCTGGTCTCGCCTGCGCCCGTGAAATACGAGAGCTCTTCGAAGCTGCGGCTCTGTGCGCGCCAGTCGAAATAATCCGCGCCCGAGATGGTCGTATTGCGAGTTCCGGTCCTGGTGTTCGTGTTCGTCACCACCACGACGCGGTCCGGCTGATCGAACGGCATCGGCCGCAGGACGACCGCGTTGACGACGCTGAAGATCGCGGTGGTGGCGCCAATCCCGAGGGCGAGCGTCAGGATGGCCGTTGCCGCAAAACCGGGTTGACGGATCAAGGTCCGAAGACCGTAGCGCACGTCCTGCAGCAGGTTGTCCATGCCGCCTTTGACGGCACCCGATCGGCGTAGGGTTGACTCGTGAATCAGTGAACTCGGTTCAAGGGTTCAAGGCGTTCAATGGTTCAAGGGGTTCATTAGGTTCAACGGTTCAAGGTTCAATCGTTCTGAACCAAAATGAACCGTTGAACTTCTTGAACACTTTGAACCCATGAACCGACAAGTAAGATGAATCCGTGCTGCTGAGTGTCCTGCTGGCCCTGACCGTCATCATGGTGACGGCGCGCCTCGTCGGCCTGGCGTTCGCCAGGCTGAATCAACCGGCGGTCATCGGCGAAGTTGTCGGCGGCATCCTGCTCGGCCCGTCGCTGCTGGGCCGCTTCTTCCCCGAGGCGCAAGCCTTCGTGCTGCCGCCCGACGCCGCTCCGATTCTTGGCGTCATCGCACAGCTCGGTGTGATCCTCTACATGTTCCTCGTCGGGCTGGAGCTCGACCTCGGCCTGCTGCGCACGAGCGTCTCGAAGACGATCGCCATCGCGCTCGCCGCGATCGTCGTGCCGTTCGCGTTCGGAACGCTGTTGTCGCTGGGCCTCGGGGACTCGCTGGCGCCGGCGGCTGTCGACCGCACGTCGTTCGTGCTGTTCGTCGGCATCGCGTTGTCGATCACGGCGTTTCCGGTGCTGGCGCGCATCCTCAGCGATCGAGGCATGCAGCGGACACCGCTCGGCACGCTGGCGCTCACCTGCGCGGCGATCAACGACGCGATCGCGTGGTGCCTCCTGGCATTTGCCGTCAGCATCATGCAGGACACACCCGCCGCGGCGCTCGCGCACGGCGGGACTGACCGCCCTCTACATCGCGGTGATGCTGACCATCGGCCGCACGATCGCGGCCGCCGCCGTGGCACTCCTCGATCGCTCGGCACGGGTCGGCGAGCAAAGCGTGGCCCTCGTGCTCGTCGCCGTCCTGCTGTCGTCGGTGGCGACGGAGTTCATCGGCATCCACGCCATCTTCGGCGCGTTCCTGCTCGGAACGATCATCCCGCACGACAGCAAGGTCGCGACCCAGGTCACCGAACGCATCGCCGACATCGTCCGCGTGATGTTCCTGCCGGCGTTCTTTGCGTTCACCGGACTCCGCACGGAGATCGCGCTCGATCGCCTCGGCCGAGGACTGGCTGATCTGCGCGCTCATCGTGATCGTCGCCACCGCCGGAAAATTCGGCGGGACGGCCATTGCGGCGAAGGCGTCCGGCCTCAGCTGGCGCGACAGTGGCGCGCTTGGCATCCTGATGAACACGCGCGGCCTCGTCGAGCTGATCGTCCTCAACATCGGACTGGACCTTGGCGTGATCACGCCGCGCCTGTTCACGATGCTGGTGATCATGGCGCTCGTCACCACGCTGATGACCGCCCCGGTCCTCTCGGCTCTCAAAACTCGAGCGTAGGCGGACGCGTGATTCATCGAAGAAACCGAGATGAATCGTCGGAAGATCCGAAGGGTCGTCGGGCGATCGTGTCGAAGTACGATACGAGGTCACGGCGCCCTGGAAGCGCCACGAGGTAAAGGAGTGAGTGAAATGAAACGAGCGGTATTCGCTGCCGCGATTGCGGCAACGGCACTGACGTTCGGCGCGTCCGTGAACGCGCAGAAGACCACCGAGAAGCATCCCGGAAAGGCCGGGAGCCCTCACGTGCTGACTGAGTGGACCATCGACGGCGCCAACATTTCGATCGAATACGGACGGCCGTCGCTCAAGGGCCGCACGCCCGGAAAGGACGTCGATCCGTACGAGGGCCGCGAGTGGCGCACCGGCGCCGACGAGGCCACGACGCTCAAGACCGACAAGGCGCTGAAGTTCGGCAGCCTCAGCGTGCCGGCCGGCACCTACACGCTCTACACGATCCCGACCGGCGGAACATGGCACCTGGTCGTCAGCAAGAAGACCGGACAGTGGGGGATTCCCTATCCGAAGGGAGAGGATCTCGGACGCGTCGCCAATGACGATCGGCAAGGCCCCGAAAGCGGCGGAGCAACTCACCATCGGCGTGCAGGACACGCCGGCCGGCGGCACGCTCCAGATCGACTGGGGCACCACGCGCGCCAGCATTCCTTTCACGGTCGGTTAGAACTCGTCGGTTGCGGGATCGGAAGGAGTCCGGATCCCGCACCTTGAACTCCTTGAGCCCCTTAACCTGGAGACCTCTGAAGCCTTGAACCATTAAGCCTTCCGACGCAGTCTAAGCCTTCACGGCCTCAAGACATTCTCTCGTAATCCTCCGGCGTATCGATGTCTTCGAACGCGCCGTCGTCGTTCACTTCGACGTTGACGATGCGATCGCGGTGGAGGGCGAACACCGCCTTTGCGCCGGTGTTGAGATCCGCCGATCGCAAGTCCGCAAACACCGATCGATCGAAGATCACCGGGTGACCGTGCCGCTCGCCTTCGGCGGGCCGGACAATCGGCGCCCGCGTGCGGCGCCACGCCTCGATCACCGCGGCAACCGTGGATGCTTGGACCAACGGCACGTCGACGAGCGTGACGAGCGCCGCTTCGAGGAGCCGGCGTATCGATCGCGTCGAGGCCCGAGACAAGCGAAGACAATTGTCCGCGCTGCCACGCCGTGTGTTCGATGACGCGCGCACGCGGTTCATCCCGCGGCATCGCCGCGCGCACGGCGTCGATGTGCGCTCCAGCGACCACGACCAGTTCGGGAACCCCGCCGACGAGGAGCGTCCGGACGACCCGCGACAGCACCGTTTCGCCCATTTGACCGAGCGGCAAGGCGGCCTTCGCCTGCCCCATTCGGGTCGATGCGCCGGCGGCCAGGACGATCCCTGAAATCACGCAAAATACTCCAAAAATCCCGCAGACAGCTCGGCAGTACGGGTAACGATGTAAACGTCTGAGCACTCCGGTTCGTATATTTGACTTCCCATTGATGACCTGACTACACTTGCCGCGTTTTCCGCGACCCCTACCGTTGTCTTCAGTTTAAACGGCTGCTTCCTTCGGGTCTCGGGACATCGGAGGACAGGTTATGCCGACCGGGACTATCGCACGGCTCCTAATCGACAAGGGCTTCGGGTTCATTCGCGATGAATCCGGCCTCGAGCATTTCTTTCATCGCAGCTCAGTGCGGGGCGCGGTGTTCGAGCTGCTCAGGGAAGGCCAGCGCGTCGACTTCACGATCGAGGAATCCCAGAAAGGTCCTCGTGCTGGAGACGTGCGTCTCATCGAAGGGTAATTAGCTTTCCTCTTTCCGGCCCCGGCGCGTGGGGCCGGAAGTTCGTCGGCCCGCCTCAAAGAAATAGTTGAAACGCCTCCTCGTTCGAAGCGCCGTTCATCGTAGCGCCACTTCTCTTCCTCGGCATCGTCACGCTGCGCGGGCTCGGCTCGTTTCTCGTCTACGAAGACCCGCTCGAGAAAGCCGACGCAATCATGATCCTCGGCGGGACGATGTACGACCGGCAGCTCGAAGCCGTGGACCTGTACAAGGGTGGCTGGGCGCCGCGACTGTTCGTGCTTCGCGAGGTTTCCGAATGGGGCGAAGTCGAGCTCATGAACCGCGGCATCAGCCACCTGCGCGTCGTCGACGTGCAGGTGGACGTGATGGAACGCCTCGGCGTGCCGCGCGATCGCATCACGATCCTCGAACCTGCCGACAGCACGGCCCAGGAAGCCGACATCCTTCGGGATCTCGCGCTCGGCGAGAAGTTCACGAGAGTCATCATCGTCTCATCGAAACAGCACACGCGCCGCGCACGGCTGGTGATGAACCGAAGGATGCAGAAGATCGGCGTGCAGGTGATCGTGCGTCCCAGCCGTTACGATCGCGCCAACGTCGACCGATGGTGGACCGAACGTTCGACGCTGCGGTTCACGCTCTTCGAAACGCAACGGCTGTTCGCGTATTGGATCGGTCTCGCGGATTGATCCGCCTTCGGCGGGACGCGCTATGATCGCCTCACGGAAGTGAACGGGGCCCGGTGGCCCTCCCGGTCTTCAAAATCGGTCGCTGCCCCCTTGCGGGGCAGGCTGGGTTCGACTCCCAGGCGCTTCCGCCAACTCGGCCGCGGCTCGATGGCGTCAGCGCCTGGTCGTCAGCCCACCGCCCGGCTTGGGCGTCGACCGATTTGGGCGACCGCAGGGCTACCGCAGCCCCGTTGCACTTCCGTGTCGAAATCACACCAACAGGGCGAGCACGGCTTCGGTGTCGGACAGATCGGGCAGCACGTCGTCGGCGCCGAACTCGCGCAGTTGCTGCACCGTGTAGCCGCCGGTCGCGACCGCGATCGAGCGCGCGCCGGCCGCGCGTGCGCATTCGATATCGTGCGGCGTGTCGCCGATGACGATGACGCGATCGATCGCCTCGACGGGGATGTCGTAGGTTTCAGCGCGGCTCTTGGCGATCGGCACGAGCGCATTGCGATCCGCCGCGTCGTCGGAAAACGCGCCCCACTCGAAGAAGTCCCACAGCTCGAAGTGCTGCAGCTTGATCTCGGCCGCCTCGCGATAGTTGCCGGTCAGCAGCGCCAGGTGCAGATGATGCTGCCCGTCGAGCGCTTCGAGCAGTTCCTTCGCGCCCGGCATCAGTCCCTTGTGCCCCGTGCCCGGGTGCTGAATCTCCTCGGCAAGAAGCGGGATGTAGGTTTCGCGAAAACGCTCGTGCTGCTCGGGCGTGTCGGACATTCCCGCCTTCTGCAGCGCCTTCGACACCAGGTAGGAGTCCGTGCGGCCGCCAAAATGCTCGCCGGCAAACGCATCGGTGATGCCGAAGGCCTGCTCGAAGGCGCGCGTCATGGCGCGCAGCCCGGCGCGTCCGCTCAAGAGCAGGGTGCCGTCGATGTCGAAAAGGATGAGTGCCGGTTTCATCTTAACCAAAGAGTTTCTTCAGGAGTCCCGGCGATCGCAGTTCGCCGGTTGCCGGAACGAGCTCCAGCCGCTGTCCGCCAATCGCCTTCGCCAGCACATCGTCCGCGGTGACGGCGACGAGGGCGAGACCGCGCGACTGCGCCACTCTTGCGAGATCAGCGCCGAACGCGGCCACCGTGTGCGCGGCAATGGCGCCGATGCATGCTCGGCGATCAGCAGCTTCGGCCCGAGCGCGAGCGCCCGCGCCAGGTGCACGCGCATCTGCACCTCGGGCCCGGCCTTCCCCGCCGGCACGTCGAAGAGCGCCGGGTCGATGCCGACATCGCGCGCCAGCGCGCCGGCCTCGGGCACCACGCGCGGATCGATCGGATCGACGTCGAGCGTGAACGACATGGCGATGTTCTGCAGCACGGAGAATGCTTCGATCAGGATGCCTCGCGCGGTGACCATGCCGACGGCGTCGAGCGACTTCAGCCAGGCATCGCCGTCGGTGATGGCCCTGGTGTTCTGTCCGAGCATGATGACGTCGCCCTCGTCCGGCAGCGTTGCGCCGGTGACGAGATGGACGAAGGTCTCGGCCGCGGTCGCGTCGAGGCCGCGCCAGCGAGACGATCGTGCCCGGCGACACGACCAGCTCGCGAATGCGCAGCGGCCTGAGCGCCTGGTAATCCTTGACCAGCCCGCGGATCTCGAGCAGCGTCGTCATGAGCCTGTCTCGCCGCTGGCAGCCTGCCGCGCCGAAGCCTCGGCGGAGGCGGGGCGAGGCGGCGCCTGTCGCTCGAGCGCCGCCAGGTCTTCCGCCGGCAGCGTGATGGCGCCGAGCGTGGATCGCTGCGGTCTGCCCGCTTTGTGCCGCCCTGTCGCCGACTTCCGTAGGCGGAATTGCGCGAGGGATCCTCGCCGTGAAAATCGGATCCGCCGCTGACGAGCGCGCCCAGGCGCACGGCGAGGCCCCTGTAGGCGACGACGTCCTCGGCCGTGTGATCGGAGTGGTAGACCTCGATCGCATCGAGGCCTTGCTCGACGAGCGGACCGATCAGCTCATCGCGCCGGGTCACGCCGGGATGCGCGAACGACGCGACGCCGCCGGCGCCGTGAATCGTTTCGATCACGTCTGCCGGAGCCGGCCCCGTCCGCGGCACGAAGGCGGGACGTCCCGTCGCCAGCCATCGATCGAATGCGTCCTGCACCGACGGCACGTGACCGGCGCGCACCAGCGCGCGCGCGACCTGCGGCCGGCCGACCGACGATCCGGGACGCGCGGCGGCCGCGAGCAACACGCCCTCGACGTCGATCGGCATGTTGAGCGATGCCAGGGTGGCTGGCGATCTCGCGCACGCGCAACACGCGAAGCGCGCGCTGACTGCGCAGCAGCGCCGCGAGCGGCGCGCTCGCCGGATCGAAGAAATAGCCGAGCATGTGGACGTCGCGGCCCTGATCGATCGCGGTGAGCTCGATGCCGGGAACGACGCGAATCCGTTTCTGCGCCGCAGCCGCCGTCACCTCCGCCAGCGCCGCGATCGTGTCGTGATCGGTCACGCTGATCGTGGTGAGGCCGGCAGCGTGCGCGCGCGCGACGAGATCGACGGGCGACAATCGCCCGTCGGACGCCGTCGTGTGCATGTGGAGATCGATCAACGGTTAGCGGGTAGAGGCGCGGGCTCGCGATTTCGCGCGCTTGGAGCGCGATGGCTTCAGCCGTCGCTGGTCTGCGGAGCTGCGGTGACGCTTCACGAGCTGGCGATACTCGCGAATCAGCAATTCGAGGTGCTCACGCTCTTCTTCGGCGAACTCGAGGAAGATGCGCTTGCCTTCCGAGTCCTCGAACCGCTCGCCGTAGCGCTTGAAGAAACGATGCGAGCCGCGCTCGCAGCGGATGCCGATGCGATACGCCTCGAGATCGTCGACGCCGTCGCGGCGCAGCTGCTCGGTGCCGGTCGAGAACAGGCCGTTGGCCGCGCCCTTGAAGAACAGGAACGTCGGCCGCGACTCGAGCTGCGGATCCTGCTTGAGCAGCTCCTGGTAACGGTCCTCGAGGGTCTTGAGGTGATGGACTTCCTCGGTGGCGAGCTTGCGGAAGATCTCCCGCGCGCGCGGATCCTTCACCAGCTTGACGCCGCGCCCGTAGAACTCCATGCCGCTTCGCTCGGTGGCGATGGCGATGCGCAGCGCATCGCGCGCGAACAGCATCTCGGAGGTGGAGGTCTCCTCGTCAGGCGCGCGGCCGGCGGTGCACGCCTCGCACGTGCCGTAGATCTGGACGACGCTCTGCCGCGCGGTGAACGCGCGCGCCGCCGCCACTTCCTCGACGAGCGCCTCGATGTCGGAGCTGAGGAACTCGTACGAGCGATTGCAGGTCTTGCAGATCAGGTGAAAGTGGCGCGGATGGCGATAGGAATGCTCGAAGCGGAACCGGCCTTCGCCGAAGTCCACCTTGCGGGCGATGCCCGCCTCCTCCATCCACTGCAGCGTGCGGTAGACCGTCGCGCGGCTGATCCGGTGATCCTCGCGCTTGATCAGGTCGACCAGATCGTCGGCACTGAGGTGTCCCTCCTGCTTGAGGAACACGTTGACGATCAGGTCGCGCTTGCTGGACCGCTTGGTGCCGGCAGGGCGGAGACGATCGAGATCGGGGATGGCCGCGCTGGAGGCCATGACCTGAACGTCGCCTTTCTTACGCCGAGAACGATGAACCGCAGCCGCAGGTGGACGTCGCGTTCGGGTTCTTGATCGTGAACCCGCCGCCCGTGATGGTGTCGACGAAATCGACCTCGGCGCCCTTCAGGTAGCTGATGCTCACGGGATCGACGAACAGACGAACGCCGTTCGACTCGAACTGCTGGTCGCCGACGCCGCCGGATTCTTCGATCATCAAGCCGTACTGGAAGCCCGAGCAGCCGCCGCCCTGCACGAACACGCGCAGGCCGCTCTCGGTCTTGCCCTCTTCCGACAGCAGCTCGCGGATCTTGCCCGCCGCCGACTCGGTCACGGTGATGATGGTCTCGGTGAAAACCGGGGCCTCTGGGGTAATCGTCTGTGTTTCCATGAAGTCCTATTTTATCCGCCTTCGCCCAAAGGGCGAAACTTTTGCCCAGCCGTAGCTTTAGCGAACGAGGGCCAGTTTTTCCCCTGATTCCTGCTCCAGGTCCTTATGAAGGCTGTTTCCATGGGCATCCATGGTCACAATTGCGGGGAACTCCCTTAATTGTAGATGCCACATCGCCTCGGGAGTTCCAAACTCCATCAAGCGAAACGCCGTCTACCCGATCAATACACCGGGCGTAGAACTGTGCAGCTCCGCCAATAGCGTTGAGGTACACGGCGCCGTGCTGCTTGAGGCCGGCAAGGGTCTTCCCGCCCATGCCGCCCTTGCCTATCACCGCGCGCACGCCGTACTGGCCGATGATGTCGGCCTGATACGGCTCCTCGCGAATGCTCGTCGTCGGTCCCGCCGCCGTGACTTTCCAGCGGCCGTCCGCTTGCTTCGCCACGACCGGACCGCAGTGATAGATCACGCCGCCACTGAGATCGACCGGCGGCGCGTGGCTCGCGAGGTGATGGTGCACGGCATCGCGTCCCGTATAGGCCGGACCGCTGATCAGGACCACGTCGCCGACCTTCAGGGATCGAATCGTCGCCTCGTCGATCGGCGCGCGTAAGCGCGATCTCGCGGCCGGTGCGCTTGAAGCCGGCCTGGTCCATCATCGGGATCGTCGGCACCGACGGATCGCGATAGAGCCACTGCGTGATGGCGCCCGTCGCTCCATCGAGCGTCACGCCGAGTCGTCGATACGCCCAGCAGTCATACGCGATCGAGACGAAGAAGCTGGCGGGCAACCGGTTCTGCACGCCGACCTTGCAGCCGATCAGCGAAATCTTGCCGCCGAAACCCATCGGCCCGACGCCGAGCGTGTTCGCCGTGCGCATGATCTCGGCTTCGAGCTCCGCGAGCCGCGCATCGGGATTCACGTCGTCGAGGCTGCGAAACAACTGCTGCTTCGCCTCGACGTAGCCACTGGTGCGATCGCCGCCGATGCAGACGCCGATCGCGCCCGGCGCACAGCCTTTGCCTTGTGCGTTCCACACCGCATGAAGAATGCACTTGCGCACGCCCTCGATCGTGCGAATGGCGGTCAACAGGGCCTTACCAAATTACGTCGGCGCCATATTTGCGGAAGACCCGATCTCGACTGACGATCGGGCAGCGCTCCACCAGCGCCTGCGCCAACAGCAGTCGATCGAAAGGATCGCGATGATGCCAGGGTAATTGCTCGACGCGCGCGGCGTGTTCCCATGACACGGGCATGACGACGTAGCCCTGGCCAATCTTCTCGCCGATGTAGCGCTCGACGGGATCCGAGAGGCGAAGCCGCCCAAGACTGGCCTTGATGGACATCTCCCAGACAATCGCGGCGCTCACGACGAGCTCGGCGTCTTCGGCCTCGACCGCGGCACGCGCGCCGCGGCTCAGCCGGCGATCGCCGGTCTGGAACCACAGGAACGCGTGGGTGTCGAGCAGCACCCTCACTGGTAGTCCTTCATGTCCGGGAGCGGCGCATCGAAGTCGTCCGCCATGGTGATGCGGCCACGATCGGCGCCAAAGGCCGGGCGTTGACCGGCCGCAACGACGGGCCGGAGCTCGGCCACCACCCGGCCGCGGCGGGTGATGCGGTAGGTGCGCCCGCGACTGACCTGTTCCAGCAATTCCGACAGCCGCGTCTTGGCCTCGAACGCGCCGATGTGCTCCGGTTCCATTAAACTAGTTTATCCTACTAGTTGATACGAATCCCGGGCCGGAATCCTTCGAACTTCCGGCCAGCTCCTTTCGTCTCACGAAGGGTGAAACCGTCGCTCCGCAGGCTTCTCAAGACTCCCGCGTTCGCCCTGACCGCCATCATCACGGTGGGCGCCGCCATTGGCGCAAACGCCCTGATTTTCAGCGTCGTGAACGGCGTGATCCTGAAGCCTCTGCCCTATGCCGAGTCCGAAGTCGCTCGTCGGCGCGTGGCTCCTCGCGCCGGGCGTGATGCAGGGCCCGGTGCAGCAGTCGGCGGCAACCTATTTCATGATCCGCGACAGCGCGCAGTCGTTCCAGGACATCGGGCTCTGGACCAGCGGCTCCGCGACGATCACCGGCCGCGGCGAGCCGGAACAGGTTGAAACGCTCAACGTCACCGACGCGACATTGCCGGTGCTCGCCATCCGGCCGGCGCTCGGCCGGCGTTTCACCAAGGAAGACGACCTGCCGAACGGCCCGAGCGTCGTCTTGATCTCTCACCGGTATTGGCAGCGCGCGTTCGGCGGCAGTCCGTCGGCCGTCGGCCAGAGCCTGATGGTCAACAACACGCCACAAGAAGTCATCGGCGTACTGCCGGAAAACTTCCAGTTCCTCACGCGCCAACCCGCTCGTGATCCTGCCGATGAAGATCGATCGCGCAACGATCCACGCCGCCGGCTTCAACTACCAGGGCCTGGCGCGGCTCAAGCCAGGTGTGACGATTGAACAGGCCAACGCCGACGTGGAGCGATTGCTGCCGTCGCTGACCGAACGCTTCAAGCTGCCGCCGGGGTTCACGCAGAAGATGTTCGACGATGCCCGGTTCGGATCGCTGGTGCGTCCGCTCGACGTGGATGTCGTCGGCGACATCGGCACCATGCTGTGGATCCTGCTCGGCACCGTCGGATTGGTGCTGCTCGTCGCGTGCGCGAACGTCGCCAACCTGTTCCTCGTCCGCGCCGAGGCGCGTCAGCAGGAGCTGGCGATCCGGCTCGCGCTCGGCGCCGAAGCGCGTCGCGTCGCCTGGCAGCTGATGTCCGAGTCGCTGCTGGTCGCCATGATCGGCGGCGTCGTCGGCATCGCGCTGGCCTACGGCGGCATCCAGCTGCTCGTCTACCTGCAGCCCGCGCAACTCCCGCGTCTCAACGAGATCACGCTCGATCCGATCGTGCTGGCCTTCACGATCGGCATCTCGCTCGTCGCCGGATTGCTGTTCGGCGCCATCCCGATCGTCGAAGTACGCGCGGCCGCACATGGCCTCGACGTTGAAGGACAGCTCGCGCGGATCGAGCGAAGGCCGCGAGCGTCATCGCGCGCGCAACACGCTGGTCGTCGCGCAGGTGGCGCTCGCGGCGATCCTGCTCGTCGCGTCAGGCTTGATGGTGCGCACGTTCATCGCGATCCGCGACGTGCCGCCGGGGTTCCAGAACCCTGAAGCCGTCTTGACCCTGCGCCTCACCATTCCATCGGCGCTCGTCACCGACCGCGATCAGGTGGCGCGCCTGCACGAGCAGATCGCGCACCGCATCGAGTCGGTCGGCGGCGTCGAGAAAGTCGCCGTGACCTCGTCAATCACGATGGACGGCAACAGCAACAACGACCCAATCTGGGTGGAAGACTTCCCCGAGGCCGACGCCAGCATTCCGGCGCTGCGGCGGATGAAGTACCTCGGCCCGCGCTACTTCGAAACCATGGGCAACCCGTTGATCGCCGGCCGCGATTTCACGTGGGCCGAGGTGCACAACGCCGCGCCCGTGGCGATCCTCAGCGAGAACCTCGCGCGCGAGTACTGGGGAGAGCCGGCAAAAGCGATCGGCAAGCGGGTCCGGCGCACCTCGAAGACCGCGTGGATCGAAATCATCGGCGTTGCCGGCAACGAACGGCAGGACGGCGCGACCAAGCCGGCGCCACCGACGATCTATTGGCCGATGAAGACCTCGGCTGCCGACGCCGGCGTGGCGTTCGTGCAGCGATCGCTGGGCTACGCGATTCGTTCGTCGCGGCTGCAGTCGCCGGGGTTCATGGCGGAAGTGCAGCAGGCGGTCTGGAGCGTCAACCCGAACCTGCCGCTCGCGCGCGTGCGCACGCTCCAGCAGATCTACAACCGAGTCGATGGCGCAAACGCAGTTCGTGCTGGTGATCCTCGGCATCGCCGCGTCGGTGACGCTGCTGCTGGGACTGGTCGGTATCTACGGCGTGATCGCCTACATCGTCTCGCAGCGCCGCCGCGAGGTCGGCATCCGCATGGCGCTCGGCGCGCCAGGGCGACTCGGTGCAGCGCATCTTCGTGACGCGCGGCCTGTCGCTCGCGGCGATCGGCCTGGTGCTCGGGCTGATTGGCGCCGGCGCACTGATGCGGGTGCTGTCGTCACAGCTGTTCGGCGTGAATCCGTTCGACCCGGTTACTTACATTGCGGTCACCGCCGGCCTTGGATTGGTCGCATTGATCGCAACGTGGCTCCCCGCGCGGCAAGCGACGCGGATCGATCCGATGCTCGCGCTACGGGCGGAGTAGCCAGTATCCGGTAGCCAGTCGCAGTTCGTCAGGCATAGCATCCGGCTACTGGCTACTGGCATCTGGCTACTGCATCGCTATTTCCCAAAGATCAAGAAGTACTGGTACTGGCAGAAAAGGCTCCTGGCGAATCAGCTTCAGCCCTGCCTTCCTCGCGTCGTTGACGACGACGTCGGGGCTGACGCGCTCTTCGGGCGCGGGGCCGGGGCCCGTGCCGTCGAGCCTGAAGTCGACGATCCCCAGTCGTCCCTGCGGCTTCAGCGCCTTGGCCAGGTTGGCGAGCATCGTCACGCGATCTTCGACTTCGTGGTACGCATCGACCATCAGCACGGCATCGAGCGACGCCGGCCGGCAGGCGCGGATCGTTCTTCAATCCGAGCACCGGCTTGACGTTGTTGAAGCCCTCGCGCCCGACGCGCCGTGAGATCGCGGTGGTCATTTCCTTCTGCACGTCTTCCGCGTAGACGAGCCCGCGTGGCCCGACGCGCCGCGCCAGCCTGATCGTGAACCAGCCGCTGCCGGCGCCGATGTCGCCGACCACCGACGCGTCGGCAATGCCCATCGCGTCCATGATCTGATCGGGCCGCTGCCAGAGATCGCGATCGGGCGCGTCGAGGAGCCCGAGATCCGACGGCGGAAACAGGCGGCCGGGATGGCCGCCCTGCTGTTGATTTTGCGCGTGTGGAGCGAGCGAAAGAATCGAGCAAATGATCCCGACGAGCATCAATTCCCGGCCCGCCTTCGCGCTACCGCGCTTCGGCGTGGCAGGCTCAGTTCCCGTCACGTGTCACGTCCCGGTCAGTGTCTAAGAAATTTCCATGCTGTCGGGAGAACCAGCCCGGCGGCTACCACCTTGATGACGTCGACGACCACGAACGGATAGAGACCGGTGGCGAGCGCCGTCTCCATGCCGGCAAGGCGAGCGATCCACGACACGCCGCCGGCAAAGATCACCGACAGGCCGACGCCCATCGCGAGAATCGACGTGACGTAGCGGCGATCGAGCCCGCGCTCGGCCAGCAGCCCCGTCACGAACGCGGCGATCGGATAGGCCATCAGGTAACCGCCGGTCGGACCCATCAGGCGCGCCACGCCCTGCGGCAGCTCAGGCGAGAAGGCGAATACCGGCAGGCCCATCACGCCGAGCGTGAGATAAAGGATCTGGCTGAGCGCGCCGAGCCGCGAGCCCAGTGCGGCGGCGCCGACCAGCACGATCATCGGCTGGATCGTGAACGGCACCGGCGTGAACGGCAGCGGGAAGCTCAGCTGCGATGCGGCCGCGGTGAGCACCGCGACAAAGAGCACCGAAAGCATCTGCACGCCGGTCCAGGCGTTCGCGGAGGCCGCGCGCATGCTGACCTGATCGAGAATGGTTGACGCGTGCGACACGAAGGGGCGTGATGTCATGGCAGTGAATGATACCGGCATGACCACCGCGCTGACAATCGCCGGATCGGATTCGGGTGGCGGCGCCGGGATACAGGCCGACTTGAAGACATTCGCCGCCCACGGCGTCTACGGCACCTCGGCCATCACCGCTCTGACGGCACAGAACACCGTCGGCGTCGACGGCGTCCACGTCGTGCCGGATGATTTCGTCACCGCGCAGATCGAAGCGGTCGTCTCCGATATCGGCTGCGACGCGGTCAAGACCGGCATGCTCGCCAACTCGACGATCGTCGAAGCGGTCGCGGCCGCTGTCGAGTCCCTCGATCTGCCGAACCTCGTCGTCGATCCGGTGATGGTCGCCAAGAGCGGCGATCACCTTCTCGACGATGAGGCGGTTCATGCCGTGCGCTGGACGCTGCTCCGCCTGGCGCGGGTGGTGACACCGAACATTCCTGAAGCCGAAGTGCTCGCGAAGATGACGATCGCGACGCTCGACGACATGAAAGAAGCGGCGCGGCGCATCGCGATGCTGAAGCCGGCGGCGGTCGTCATCAAGGGCGGCCACCTCGCGGGTCCGGAAGTGATCGACATCCTTCTCGAAAAGGGCGAATTCCACGAGTGGATCGGACCGCGCATCGAGGGACCGAACACGCACGGGACCGGCTGCACGTTTGCCGCGTCGATCGCCGCCCATCTCGCAAAAGGCGCGGCGCTGCGCGACGCCGTGCCGGCGGCGAAGGCCTATGTCGAAGGCGCGATGCGTCACGGCATCGCGCTCGGCAAGGGCCATCGCCCCCTCAATCACTTCTGGAACGTTCGCCAGACGGAATGAGCTCTACAGTTCCGACAGCCACGCCTTCGCGAGTTTCAACGCCGCAGCGGTGGACGCCTCGCCGGCCCGGAAGCAGGCCTTCCAGATCGCGCCCTGCTTCTCGTCGGCGGGATTGACGAACATCTTCTTCTTGTTCTTCTCGACGGTCTGGGCGTTGAAGTTGACCTTGGAGGCGATGGCCACAAAGGTCGTCAACTGCTGCTTCAACTGGCCCTTGAGGGAGTGGGCGTCATATGCCGCCTGTTCCTGCTCCTGCTTGAACCGCGCGTGGATCGCATACACGGCGTCTTCAGTATCTGGTCCGTCGGCATCGATCGACTTGATCACGGCATAGCCGCGCTTGAACTTCTCGTCGGAGGCGGGCAGCGTCTCGATCGACTGCGCCTTGGCCACCATCTTCTGGTACTTGGCGCGCTCCGAGTTCTTCGGGTTCGCCGCCTGTTGCTTCCAGTTGGGCAGATTCTCGATGAGGTCCGCCTTCAAGGCGTCGCCGGGAACGATTGTCACCTGATCCACGGCCATCGCGACCATCATGCGAGCCTGCATGGCCTCGAGCTGCTTCAGGTCGTTCTTCTTGACGACCTCTTCCATGGTGACCACGCCCTTGAGGCCGTGGTTCGACACCCTGGTACTCTGCTTGATGAAGACATCGTGATCGGCCAGGTACGCCGCCGACATCACGAGGCTTTTCAACGCCGATCCGACCGTTTCGACCAGTGTCACCCGCGCCGAGTCGTTGAGCGCATAGGCGGCCGCCGTCGCCGCGCCGGGGATGTACGGCAACTGGTCCCAATCGCCATTTGATCGCGGGATGACGCGCTCGCGGAGAACCTGATCGGCCGATTGCCGTAACGGCAAGGCGCTGATATCGAGTGGGTCTACTGCCTTCTTCGGCGCAGCCGGTGCCGCCTCGCGGCTACCGGACGCGGCCGGTGCCGGCGCCGGTGTCGGCGACGCTGTGGACGCCGGAGTAGCAGGCGTGGTCTCTGTTGCTGGAGCCGGCGCTGGAGCGGGCGGCGCGGGTTTGGCCGGTTCCGGCTTCTTGCCCAGCACTTCTCCGGCCTTCTTGCGAAGGAGGCCTCCGACTTGCGCGTCGGCGGGCGTCGAAGCCGCGATGGTGGCGAGAGCAAGAACACACGCGATGTACCGTTTCATGAATGCCTCTTTTTGGGGGGTGGGACCGATGGGCGTGCCGACATCCTATACTGAAGGACTGTGATTCCGGCCACCTTGATCACCGCCGCGCCGCTCGACCACGCCGCGCTCGTGACGGCGTTGGACACGTCCGGGATCGGTGCGGTCGCGACGTTTCTTGGGCTGGTGCGGGACAACAACAAGGGCCGCAAGGTGCTGCATCTCGAATACGAGGCGTACGAGCCGCTCGCGTTGCGCGGCCTCGATCTGATCGTCGCCGAAGCGCGCGAGAAGTGGCCGACGGTTCGACTGGCGATTCATCACCGCATCGGCCGCATGGAGATCGGCGACGCCAGCGTCGCGATCGCCGCGGCCTCGCCGCATCGCGCCGATGCGTTCGCGGCCAGCCGCTACGCGATCGAGCGCATCAAGCAGATCGTACCGATCTGGAAGCACGAATATTTCGAGGGCGGCGACGTCTGGATCGAGGGCGCGACTGCCGATCCCGACAACGCCGACGCGCGCGAGGAGGCGCTGCAGGATCGCATGCGCGTAACGGTGCGGCTGTTCGCCCGCCTGCGCGACATCGCCGGCAGCGGCGAGCTGACGCGCGAAGCCCCCGCCGGCGCCAACGTCGCCGCGGTGTGGTCGTCGCTGGTCTCGGATTTTCCGGAGTTGTCGGCGTACGAGAAATCGATCTCGTGCGCCGTCAATGCCGATTACTCCCGCTTCTCCGCCGCTGTGGCGGAAGGTGATGAAATAGCGTTTCTTCCGCCGGTGTCCGGCGGGTGAGGAACTAGTAGCCAGTAGCCAGTTAGCCAGGTAGCCAGAAAGCACAAGAGATTTTCCGGATACTGGCTTCTGGATACTGGCAACTTCAAGGATCAGATTTTGTTCGACAAGATTGCATCGACCGAGGCCAAGTACGAAGAGTTGATGGCATCGCTCGGCACCGCGGCAGGTGCAGGGCGATCCCAACGAGTACCGCAAGCAGGCCAAGACCCTCGCCGAGATCGAGCCGCTCGTGCAGAAATATCGCGAGTACAAGGGCGTCGTGTCGGAGATCGCCAGTGCCGAGGAGATGATCAAGGGCGGCGATCCCGAGATGCGCGATCTCGCGCTCGAGGAACTGAACGATCTCAACGTCCGCAAGGAGCGGCTCTCCGACGATCTGAAGCTGCTGCTCGTGCCGAAGGATCCGAACGACGAGCGCAACGTGATGCTGGAAATCCGCGCCGGCACCGGTGGCGAGGAAGCGGCGCTCTTTGCCGGCGATCTGTATCGCTGCTACACGCGCTACGCCGAGCGGCAGCGCTGGAAGATCGAGCTGATGTCGCTCAGCGAAGCCGGCCAGGGCGGCATCAAGGACGTCGTCGTCAGCATCGAGGGCCGCGGCGCCTACAGCCGGTTGAAGTACGAGAGCGGCGTGCACCGCGTGCAGCGCGTGCCCTCGACCGAGGCGAGCGGCCGCATCCATACCTCGGCGGCCACCGTTGCCGTGCTGCCCGAGGCGGATGAAATCGACATCCAGATCCAGGACAAGGACATCCGCATCGACTGCTGCTGCTCGAGCGGACCGGGCGGCCAGAGCGTCAACACGACGTATTCGGCGGTCCGCATCACGCACATCCCGACCGGCATCGTCGTCTCGCAGCAGGACGAGAAGTCGCAGGTCAAGAACCGCGCCAAGGCGATGAAAGTGCTGCGCTCGCGCCTGTATGAAGCGGAGCTGCAGAAGCAGAACGACGCGATCGCCAAGGAGCGCAAGGGCCAGGTCGGCACCGGCGATCGATCGGAAAAAATCCGGACCTATAACTTTCCGCAGAGCCGCGTCACCGATCACCGCATCAACTTCACGACGCACCAGCTGCAGAGCGTCCTCGACGGCAGCCTCGACGAACTGATTGGGGCCTTGACGACGTATTACACAGCGGAGAAACTGCGCGAGGTCACGGAAGCCAAGTGAACATCCGCGAGAAAATCAACGCCGCCCGGGCCCGCCTGGTGGCAGCCGGCATTGAAAACGGCGAAGCCGGGCGCGACGCCAACCTGCTGGCCCGGCACATCCTGGGCTGGGACCGGGCCACGGTCTACACACGGGAAACCGAGGAAGCCAACGCGACATTCATCGAGCGTCTCGATGCGCTGACCGAGCGCCGGGCGCGACGCGAACCGGTCGCCTACATCCGGGGCGAGCAGGAATTCTGGAGCCGCGATTTCGCGGTCAGTCCGTCGGTACTGATTCCGCGACCCGAAACCGAACTGATCATCGAGGAACTGCTCGAGTGCTTTCCGGCCGACCTGCCGCATCGCCCTTGCCGGATCCTCGACATCGGCACCGGCAGCGGGTGCCTTGCCGTCACGGCGGCGGCGGAGACTCCGCTCGCGCATGTCACGGCCACCGACATTTCACGCGCGGCCCTCGAAGTGGCGCGCGCCAACGCCGAGCGCCACGGCGTCGCCGATCGCATCACGTTCACCGAATGCGCCTACGTCGGCCACGCTGAAGGCCCGTTCGACTTCATCCTGGCAAATCCGCCGTATGTGACCGAATCGGAATATCAGAATCTCGCACCCGAAGTTCGCGAATACGAGCCCGCGCTGGCGCTGGTGGCCGGCGATGACGGGTTTCGCGACATCCGGCAAATCGTCGATATCGCGTCGCGGCAGCTCGCCCCAGGCGGCACGGCGCTCGTCGAGATCGGCTACCAGCATGCCGATATGCTTGCCGACTTCATCATGAACTTCCGATCGCTCAACCTGAAGAAGATCAGCAACGACCTGCAGTGCATTCCGCGCGTTGCGGTGATCGAGCGCAGGATCACAGATCTTATGAGCAGCTGTCTCTTCTGCAAGATCATCGCGGGCGAGATCCCCGCGTCGAAGGTCTACGAGGACGACCGCCTCATCGCCTTCAACGACATCAACCCGCAGGCGCCCCTGCACGCGCTGGTCGTGCCGAAAAAGCACATCGCGACGCTCAACGATCTGACGGCCGCTGACGATGACCTCGCCGGCGCGATGGTGCGGGCGGGCGCGACGATCGCGAAGGATCGCGGCTTTGACGGCTCCGGGTTCAGGACCGTCTTCAACTGCAACGCCCAGGCGGGCCAGACGGTGTTTCACATCCACCTGCATGTGCTCGGGGGCCGCACAATGACTTGGCCGCCGGGATAAGAACAGTCCGCCTAAAGGCGGACGCTACACTGTGGCATCCGGCTTTAGCCGGATTGTTCCTGGCCATTTAGCCGGATTGTTCCCTGGACAACAGGTACCTGCCGAATCCCGCCTCCCGCTGCAGCACGAAATCCACGGCGCGATATCCCTTCGCCAGGTACTCCTCGAACATCTGGCGCACGTCCATGCGCCAGGCCAGCGCGCGCTCCGGCGATCGCTGCAGCATCTCGGTGAAGCCGGTCGGAATCTCGATCCACAACCGGCGGTCCTTGATCGTCAGATCGATCTTCTTCGTCGTCCGCCACTCGCCTTCCATCACGGTGGTGTTGGCGATCGGCGCCTCGGTGACTTCGTGTGACTTGACCCGTAACGCGGCGGAGGCCTGCTCGATCCGGCGCACGACGTGGGGCGTGGTGATCTTCCAGCTGAGGACGACGCGATCGGTCGGCGTGCCGCGATGCAGCACGCTTGTCGACTCGCCGTAAAAGTTCGGCGCGTACTCCTCGACCACGCCGCCGAGCTTGGCGAAATTGAAATGCGCGTTCATCGCCTGCAGCGGATCGAACGTCCACTCGATCAATTCGTAGCCCTGGGCGAGCGCCCGCTCGCGCTGCGCGAGCTTGAGCCGGAAGCCGAGGCCGCCGCGGAATTCCGGGAGCACCCCCGCCATGTGCGACCACTGCATCGGCCGGCCGGCCTTCATGCCGACGACCGCATAGGCAAAGCCGACCATCCTCCCGGGCCCTGTCTTGAGCGACGCCGGTTCCGGGCCGCGCTCGGAGCCGGCGGAGTCGAAAGGTCGAAGGCGCCGACGAGCGTCGCGCCGCGATGCACCGTGAAGATGAACACCGGCACAGTGACGAGATCGCCCTGGTCGGTGTATCCCCAGATCGCCTTTTCGAGCTCGACGACCTGGCGGAACTCGTCGATCGACGTGAGATCTCGAATCTGGATGTCGCTCATGCAAGTAACGGCAGCAATTCCGGCAACGTCCGGATGACGGGAAGATCCTGCGGCAGCGCGTATGGTACTTCGCCGGACCGCCGCAGCAACACCGCGTGCCAGCCGGCGTTCAGCGCGCCTTCGATGTCGTGCTTGATAGCTGTCGCCGACCATCATCGCTTCATCCGCCTTCACCTGCGCGCGATCGAGCGCGGCGTCGAAGATGCTGCGATGCGGCTTCATGTAGCCGTGCTCGGCGCCCGACACCGACACGGTGATGATGTTGGCGAGCGAGAAGTGCTCGCTGAAGGCGTCGAGGCTGCGATGCGAATTCGAGATCAGGCCGACGGTCAACCCGCGCTTCTGCAGCGCCTCGAGCACCGGCGCCACGTCGTCGTACATCTCGAAGTGGTGGTTCACCGACCACTGATCGTAGATCTCGCGCGCCACGTCGACGACGCTGGCGCCGCGGCCGCCCATCTTCTCGATGATCGAGGCGGTGTAGTGGATGAAGACGTCGTGCGTGTAGATCTGCTCCTCGACCTCGTCGAGGATGATCGACGATGCGGCGGTTGCTTCGTCGAACTTCGCCGGATCGACCTCGATGCCGCGCGCGGCGCAGGCGCGCCGGTATCCCTCGGCCTGAAACGTCGGACCCGGATAGATCAGCGTGAAATCGACGTCGAAGAAAACTGCGCGAATGCAAAAGAAGGATTCTGCGCCTTCTGCCGCCCTGGGATCAAGAGCCTGTCTCGCCGAAGCCCCTCGCGTTCGCGGGCGAAGGCGGAGCCCATGGACCGGCGACGGCGATGGTGGCGCGTCTGGGATCGAGCAGCTGCCGTGCCGCGCCATCGGCATCGTCCTTCGTGATCGCGCCGATCAGCCCCGGCAGCCGTGCGTCGTAGTCGAGTCCGAGATCGAACGTGTCGACGGTCAGCAGGAACGACGCGATGGCGGCGTTGGTCTCGAGCTGGCGCGGGATCGCCCCGATCATGTAGCTCTTCGACTCGTCGATCTCCTGCGCGTGTAAAGCCGTGCTCGAGGACGGCGTCGAGCTCGGCGTCGATCGATGCGATCGTCTTCTCGACATTGGCCGCGGCGACGCCGGCGCGAATCGCGAACGGTCCCGGCCCGAACGTCGCGTCGAGCGAGCTCGAACACGTAGTACGCCATGCCCTGCCGCTCGCGAATGTTGTCGCCGAGGCGTCCGCCAATCGCATACTGCCCGAGGGCGTTGTTCATCACCGAGAAGGCGGTGTAATCCGGATTCGAGCGGCGGATGCCGGCGAAGCCGTAGACCACGTCGGCCTGCGACTTGTTCATCATCGGCACCGACACGAGGTTGCGCGCGGTCGGTCGCGGAGCATCCGGCACGATGACAGGAGGCCTGTCCCCCGTAGCCTTGGCGGAGGCGGACCAGTCGCCAAACAACTTCGAGACCGCCGCAAGGGCCGCTTCTTCTTCAACGTCGCCGACCACGATCACGGTGATCGCCGGCGGGTCGAAGCCCTTCTGGTGAAAGCGCACGAGATCCTGGCGGCGAATCGCTTCGACGGCCGCGATCGTGCCGCGCACCTTGCGCGCGTAGGGATGCGTGCCGTAGAGCGCTTTCGCGAACGCATCCGCCGCCATCGACGCCGGGTTGTCTTCCTCCTGCCGGATCGACGTGATCAGGTTGTCGCGCCTCGTCTCGATTTCGGCGTCGGCAAACCTGGGATGCCGCGCCACATCGGCCGCCAGCGCGAGCACCGCGCGGGAAATCCTCGGTCAGGCAGGTCGCGGCGATCGCCATCTGGTGCCGTCCGGCCGACCACCGACAGCGACGCGCCGCGGCCGTCGAGATCGTCGGCGATCGCATCGGCCGATCTCGTCACGGTGCCGCGATCGAGCACGCGCGCGCAGAGCGCGGCGGTGCCGTCGCGGTCCGGCGGATCGGAATAGGCGCCGGTGCGGACGCCGACGACCGTGCTGACAGCCGGCGTGGTGTGATTGGATTTCGCGATGACGGTGACGCCGTTGTCCAGCGTCACTCGCTTGGGGTTCAGACCCGGCACGACACCGATCTTACTGCCGACTTCTGACCCAGACCTCTCACTTCTTATTTTTTGTTCGTTATTTGTTATTCTTTATTTCTTCGGCGCCGCCTTGTAGACCGCGTCGGTGACCGGCTCGAGCCACTTCACGTCGCCTTCGTAAATCGTCAGCTGCACCAGATCCACGTCAGGCGCCGCGCCGTGCCAGTGCTCGACGCCGGCCTTGGTGAACCACGGCGTGCCCGGCGTCATCTCGAGCAGCGGGCCGTTGCGTTCCTGCGTGCGGCCCTTGCCTTCTTCGACCATCAGCAGCTGGCCGCTCGCATGGCTGTGCCAGTTCGATCGGCTGCCCGCCGGGAACTTCAGCCGCAGCGTTCGAATCGCTTTCGCGTCGAGCTGCGATGGCGTGCCGCCCACGAAGTTGCTTTGCTGAGCCGCCGCGCCGACGAACGTCATCGCGACACCCGCTGCGACCACCAGTGTGAGAACGTTGACCCGGTTCATATCCAACTCCTCCACAGCCTGTCTCGCCGAAGCGCGCGGAGCGCGCGAAGTCGGACGCAGTATACTCCTGCCCCATGGGCCGTGTCATGCTTGCCGGCGCCGCCTTTCTTACCGCAGTCGTCTGGAGGGCGACGGCTTTCGCCGTCGCCCTCGCCGCGCCGCAGGCTTCAGCTCCAGGTTCCCCAGTCAACCAGGGACGGTCGCTGTTCGGCGAGCAATGTGCCGCGTGCCACGGCGCCGACGGACGAGGCCTGAACGGACCCAACCTCACGAATCTCTTCACATCAGGCGGCAGTGACGATCGCGTCGTGCAGATCATTCGCAACGGCGTGCCGGGCAGCATCATGCCGGCCAGCCGGAGCTCCGACGACGAGATCCGCGCCATCGTCGGCTACCTCAAGGTGCTCGCGACCCCGCCGCCGTCTTCCGCCGCCTATCTGCGGCCGAATCCCAATGCGGATCTCGTCACGCTGACGACCAACGATGGCCGCGTGATTCATGGCGAGCGGAAGAACGAGGACGCGTTCTCGATCCAGATCCTCGAGGGCGGCGGGCGGCTGCAGGGTTACTTCAAGTCGTCGTTGAAGAACATCGTGCGCGGCGAACCCGCGCCGGCGGCGAAGGCCGATCCGGCCCCGGGCGTCACCTATCGCGACATCCTCGGCGGCTTGACGGATCCGTCACGCTGGTTGACGTTCTCGGGCGACTACACCGGCCGGCGCCACAGCCCGCTCACGCAGATCAATCCGGGAAACGTCGCCGGTCTCAGGCATGAATGGACGTTCCAGACCGGCACGACGACGCGCGGACGCGGGTTCGAGGCAACGCCATTGCTCTGGGACAACGTGCTCTACGTCACCGGATCGAACAACTACGCGTGGGCGCTCGATGCGCGCACAGGCCGGTCGTTCTGGACCTATCGGCGCGATCTTCCCGCCGATCTCACCTACGGCGCGCAGGCGCCGGTGAATCGCGGCTTCGGCATGCTCGATCATCGGCTGTTCATGGTCACGCTCGACGCGCACTTGCTCGCGTTCGATCGCGCGACCGGCCGCATCCTCTGGGACACCGTGCTCGCCGACTACAAGATCGGCTACGCCGCGACGCTCGCGCCGCTCGTGATCGACGGCAAGGTGATCGTCGGCATTTCCGGCGGCGAGTATCCGACGCGAGGGTTCCTCGACGCCTACGATCCGGCGACGGGCAAGCGCATCTGGCGTTTCTCGACGATCCCCAATCCCGGTGAGCGCGGCAGCGAGACCTGGCCCGCATCCGCCGACGTGCTCGCGCGCGGCGGCGGCGGGACGTGGATGACCGGCACCTACGATCCCGAGCTCAACACGCTCTACTGGGGCACCGGCAATCCAAATCCTGATTACTACGGCGCCGATCGCAAGGGCGACAACCTCTACACGAATTCGCTTGCTCGCCATCGACGCGGCGAGCGGGACGTTGAAGTGGCACTACCAGTTCACGCCGCACGACACGCACGACTGGGATGCGAATCACGTGCCGGTGCTTGCGGACTGGCCAGGTCGCAAGGTCGTGATGGTCGCCAATCGCAACGGCTTCTTCTACGTGCTCGATCGCCGCACCGGCGAATTGATCCTTGGCAAGCCGTTCACCGATACGACGTGGGCGCGCGAGATCGGCAAGGACGGCCGTCCCATCGTCCTGAACGACGGCGACAAGGGCTGCCTGCCCGACATGTGGGGCGGCACCAATTTCAATCCGCCGTCGTTCGACCCCGCGCTGAAGATGTTCTTCGTCAACGCGCGCGAATCGTGCGCGATCTATCAGCCGGAAGAGCCGGTGATCGCGCCCGGCCGCACCGCATTCGGCGGCGTCGTGCGGATGGATCGCGACAAAGCCTACGGCGCGCTGCGCGCGCTCGACGCCACGACAGGCGAACGGAAATGGGAGTTCAGGTTCACGCAGCCGACCATGGCCGGCGTGATGTCGACCGCGTCGGGCCTCGTCTTCGCCGGCGACAACGAAGGCAACTTCATGGCGTTCGATTCGCGCACGGGCAAGAACCTGTGGCGTTACTCGACCGGCACGCCGGTCTGGGGCGCCGCGCCGATGACCTACACGATCGACGGCAAGCAGTACGTCGTCATTGCCTCTGGCACGACGCTGCTGTCGTTTGCGTTACCTGGCCAGGCGTCACTTCGGTGATTTCGTAGCGGCCTTCTCGACCGCCCTGGCGCCCCTCAGGATGTTCTCGATCGCGTAATTGCCTTCGTGGCACGCGTACTCATAGATGCGGTATTCGGGATCAGCGGTGAGCGGAAACGAGATCGTCCACGGCCGCGTGTAGTTCTCGGGATCCTCGATCGTCGCCGAATAGCTGATCACGTCCTTCGACACGCGCTTGAATCGTTCGATTACGCGCAGCTTGTCGCTGTGCGGAATGCCCTTGATGCGTGCGCTTGCCGCGCTCGTCGTGATCCAGCCCTTGTTGTGGTAGTTCGTCGTCTCGACGACGAGCGTGTCGCCTTCCCAGCGGCCGCGCGGTTCACCCATCCACGTCTGCATGCGCGCCGATCGCGGACGATTGTCGAGCGGGATGATGCGGGCGTCGTGAATCATCTCGTAGTGAATGGCGACGTAGCCCGGCGCCTGGATGATCTGATACGCGTTGTTGTAGCCGGCCGGAAACATCGATCCGGGAATGCCGCGCGTGATGCAGCGATCCCACGGGCTCATGAACTCATAGCTGTCGGCGTTGCGCGCGGCATAGTCGTCGCGCCGCGCTTCGGCCGACGGCTTGACGGGCACTCGCCCGTCAGCCGGATCGACGACGAGCGATGTCTGCCGCGTCGCCAGCACCCTGGTGCCGTCGTCGTACCAGAAGCGGTTGTAGCTGCCGGACGCGAGCGGTCCAGGCTTATCGTTCGCGGCGCGGTTGTCCGCGGTGCGCTTCTCGATCGCCGCGGCTTCCTCTTCGGTGAGAAAGGCCTTGTCCTTCATCGCAGCCGGCCGCTCGAGCGGCGTGAGGGTCGCGTTGGTCCAAATGCCTTGCAGGTCCGGCTGCCCGTCGGGCGTCCGCGGCGCGGTCCACGGGGCCGACGTCGTTTGCGCGCCTGCACTCGCGGCCAGAAACAGCGCGACCAGGAAAAAGGAGACGGGGATCATGCCCCCAAAATACTCCTTCTTCGCAGAAAAAGATCCGCAACGGCTTTGTTGACGGGTTTCCGGAAATGATGGCGGCGACGTCTCAACGGGCCGCTTCGTCGATCGGCACCCACAGGCGGGAGCCTTGGCTTGCCGGTCTGGTGTGACACTGAGCCATCGCGGGCAAATCCCCAGAAGCGTTGACGATGGGAAGGTTTGGGCGTAGCCTCCCCCTATGAAAAGGCATCCCTTTCGGATCGCTGCGCTCGTTTCCCTCGCCTGGGCATTCGCGGGGTTCGTTGGCGGGTCCTACGGGACAGCTGCCCAGTCGGCGCAGCCGGTGACCGACGTCACCTTTACAAAGCACATCGCGCCGATCCTGCAGCGCAGCTGCCAGCGGTGCCATCGCCCGGACGGCGGTGCGCCGATGGCGCTCATCACCTACGAGCAGGTGCGGCCGTGGGCGCGGTCGATCAAGACGCGAACGGGACTGGGTCCGCGTGCCGGAGTCATGCCGCCGTGGTTCGTCGAGAAGAACATCGGTATCCAGGGCTTCAAGCACGACCCGTCGTTGAGCGAGGCGGAGATCGCGGCGATCGCGAAGTGGGTGGACTCGGGCGCGCCGCGCGGCAATCCTGCCGACATGCCGAAGGCGCTCGATTTCGACAACGCCGACAAGTGGCAGCTTGGCGAACCGGACCTCATCGTGCGATCCGCCGACGTCATCGTCCCGGCGGTTGCTCCGGACAAGTGGGGCTCGCTCGGCATGGTCCCGACCGGACTCACGGAGGATCGCTACGTCTCGTCCGTCGAAGTGCGCGAGATCAACGACATTCCCGTTGGCGGCTCGACGACGACGGTGGGTGGGCGCTACGTGTTCCACCACATGACCTACGAAAGCGTCGTGCCCGGTGCCGCGGCGGCTGGCGACGCTGAAGCGTCCGGCACCAGCTGGCCGATTCACGAGGTGGGCCGCAACCCCGACATCTTCCCGCCCGAAGCGGGCCGACTGCTCGCGAAGGGTTCCTCGCTGGCGTTGAGCGCGTACCACCTGCACTCGAACGGCCGCGAGACGAAGGCGCATCTCGAGTTCGCGTTCAAGTTCTTCCCGAAGGGCTACCAGCCGCAGTACAAGCGCTCGACGCTGCGCCTCGGCAACGGCATCGACCTCGACGTCAAGCCGGATCAGAAGAACCAGGAGCTGCACTCGTACGCGACGCTGCAGGAGCACACCAAGATCATCGCGTTCGAGCCGCACCTGCACGCGCCGGGCGTGCGCATGTGCCTCGAGGCGATCTGGGGCCACAACATCCTGACGCTCAACTGCGTCGGCTACGATCACAACTGGGTCAAGCAGTACGTCTATGAAGACGACAAGGCGCCGCTCCTGCCGAAGGGCACCATCGTGCACCTGATCGGCTTCCTCGACACGACCAAGGACAACAAGAACCCGGCGGATTCGCGGAACTGGGCGGGCGGCGGGCGGCGATCGATCGCCAACATGTTCATCGATCTCGGCTACTCGGTCTCGCTCACCGAGGAGCAGTTCCAGGCCGAGATGGCGAAGCGCCGCTCGAAGATGAAGACGCGGAACGACTACGACATTGGTTGTCCGCTCTGCTGGGCGCCGCCTGTCCAACAGGCCACGCCGACCGCTGCGCGCGTGCCGGGCCAGCAATGACGCGGAGGAAACTGATCTCAGCAGCGCTGCTGATAGCTATCAGTGTGGTGTCCGGCTTCAGCCGGACTTCGAGCGATCCTCGCGCAAACGCGCTACATGTATTCGAGCGGCCAGACGCTGCACCCGGCCTTCGAGGGCTGGCTGCCCAACGCCGACGGCTCGTTCACGCTGGTCTTCGGCTACATGAATTCGAACTGGCAGCAGGAGTTCGACATTCCGATCGGGCCGCAGAACGCGATCGAGCCCGGCGGCCCCGATCAGGGACAGCCCACGCATTTCTATCCACGCCGCAGCCCGTTCCTGTTCTCGATTCGCGTGCCCGCGGACTTCGGGAACAAGGAGCTCATCTGGACGCTGACCGCCAACGGCAAGACCGAAAAGGCATACGCCTACCTGAAGGCTGATTACCAGATCGATCCGCAAGTGATCTCGACGGAGGTCGGCGGCGACTTCGGCAGCCTGCGCGATGAGCTGCGCACGAACATTCCGCCCGAGCTGACCGTGGCGGAGACGAAGCGGAGCGTCAAGGTCGGCGAACCGGTCTCGCTCGCGGCGGTCGCGAAGGATCCGGACAACATTCCCGCGCGCCGCGGATCGGCCAAGCCGCTGCCGGAAGGACAGACGCCGACGATTTCCGCGGCGGCGTTGTATCGTCCGCCGTCTTCAATCGTCGCAATCAGCGGGCCGGGATTGCGTTTCTCGTGGATCGTCTATCGCGGCAACGCGGCCGCGGTGACGTTCACGCCCGATCAGATGAAGACGTGGACCGACACGCGCGCCTACGCCAATTCGCCGTGGTCGCCGCCGTGGACCATTCCGCTGCCGCCGTCTGACAACAAGTGGCAGACGCAGGTGACGTTCAGCGAGCCGGGCACCTACGTTCTCAGAGGTGTCGCGAGCGACGGATCGCTCTTCACCTACGAGAATGTGACCGTCATCGTCACGCGCTAGTAATTACTGACCCGGGCGATCGAGCGACATCACCACATCGTAGAACGCGATGTGCGGATGGAGGCCGGCGGCCTTCGTCGACCGAGCTCGCGACCCACCGGTGATTGCCGGTAGGTCACGAAGTGATCGCGGCTTTCCCACTCCAGGATGACGAGCGCCGCCTCGCCGTCCCGTCTTCACGCCGTGATCAACCGTGCCGATCGAAATGCCGGGTTGCTGACGGGCGAATCACATCGAGACCGGGCGCGATCGCACGTCGGCGATCACGTCGCGGAACGTCGCTCTGTCGCGATGCGAGCCGCGGCTGCATCTCGACCCAGCTGCCATCACGTCGTCCTACTTCTTCTTCGGCTTGAACGCCTCTTCGACCTGCTTGTCGATCGCCTTGTAGTTCTTGCTGAGGAACTTCTCCTCGTCCTCGGTCAGGATGCGGAAGGGAACACGAATCAGCGTCTGTTCGAACTTGACGTTGAGGAAGTACTGCCCGTGCTTGATGCCGCCGGGGATCTTGAAGAACAGCCGCCCGAGACACCCGCGCCGGCTGCTGAGCTCGACTTCACTCCAGGACATGGCGGGACTGCCCGGCTGGGCGAAGAACCCGATGCGGCACGCCTCGTGGGCCTCGGGCGGGAAGTAGTTGATCGAGTCGCGCTGGACCTTGGCGCGCGCTTCGATCGCGCTCAGGTTGACCGCTCGATACTCCTCCATCGTCATGAGCGGGACGTTCTTGCCGTCCGGGAGCGTGACCTCGAGCTTGTCGCGCGTCAGCTTGTAGGCCTTCACGCCGCCGCGCACGGTCGTGCCGAGGTCGATCATCATGTACTCCTCGCCGATCGATCGATTGGCGACCTGGTAGCCGATGATGGCGTAGCCCTCGTTGTTGTAGGCGGCGCGGACGAACTTGCCCTCGATCGTCATCGCCTGGGGCACACCCGGGTTCGGAATTTCAACCGGGAGCGTGGGTTTCTGCTGCGCCTGGGCGGTGACGATGAACATCGCGGCCGCCGTAACGGCGCCGGCAAACGCCAACCAGTTTCTCTGCATGGGACCTCCTGAAAGACTCGATGATTGCACTATTTCTGCGGCTCGAACCAGCCGATCGTGCGATTCGACGCCGCCAGGTGTTTTACCGCCGCGGCCTGGACCTGCTCGGCCGTCACCCCGTCCAGGCGGTTCCGCAACGCATGATACGCCGGCCACGACGCGATCGTTTCAAAGTAGCCGATCTGATGCGCGATGTCGGTGACGCTGTCGCCGTCGTAGACGAAGCGGGCGCGCAGCTGCGCGTGCACCTTCTTGAGCTCCTCGGGCGTGATGCCGTTCGCGCAAAGGCGATCGATCTCGCCGAGCACCACTTCCTCGACCGCTGACAGCGCCTGGCCTTCAGCCACGCTGGCAGAGATGCCGTACAGGAACGGATGCTCCGTCGGCATCAGCTGCCCGCTGACGTGGGAGGCGAGGCCCTTGTCGACGAGCGCGCGATACAGCCGCGCGCTGCGCTGCGGCCGCGACACGCCGCCGCCCGACCAGATGTTGAGGCCGGCGGCGCCGTTCAGCACCGCGTCGGCGACGAGCAGCGGAAAGAACGATTCGTCTTCGAACGCCGGCGCGTGAAACGCCGCCTTCCAGTACGCGGTGGTGCCGGGCTTGCGCAGCACCACCCGGCGCTCGGCCTGCTGCTCGGGCTCGCGTTGCTTGATGCGCGGCGGAGCCGCGCCAGGAGCAATAGCGCCGAAATGTTTCTCGACGTTCTTCAACGCCTCGTCGGTATCGACGTCGCCGACGATGACCAGCGTGGCGTTCGACGGGACGTAGTAGCGCCGGTAGTGGCCGTATAGATCATCGCGCGTCATCGTCTGCAGATCCGTGAGCCAGCCGATCGTCGGGTGGTGATACGGATGCACCTTGAACGCCGTCGCCGTCACTTCGGTGTCGAGCAGCTGCTCCGGATCGTTCTCGCCGCCCTGCAGCTCCGAGATGATCACCGTGCGCTCGGACTCGCAGTCGGCCGGATCGTAGAGGCAGCCGTCCATCCGCTCGGCCTCGATGAACAACATCCGATCGAGCGCGTCCTTCGATGCCGTTTCGAGGTAGGTCGTCTGGTCGATCCAGGTATAGCCGTTCCAGCTGCCGCCGAACTTCTCGATGATGCCCTTCACCTGATCGCGGGCAATATTCTTCGTCCCCTTGAAGTTCATGTGCTCGCACCAGTGCGAGACGCCGGTCACGCCAGGCCCCTCGTCCTTGGAGCCGACGCGATACCAGCACCACACCGATGCCAGCGGCGCGGTATGCACCTCCTGGATCAAGACCTTCAATCCGTTATCGAGAATCGTCTCGCGAACCACGTCGCCTCTCGCGTCGCCAGAACCCGTAAGCCCGTGAAGCCCGTAAGCCCCTGAGCCCTCAGCGTACAATAGAGAGATAGCTATGGCCGACTGGAAAGAGACGTGCAACCTGCCAAGGACCGCCTTCTCGATGAAGGCGAACCTGCAGACGACCGAGCCGGAAACCGTGGCCCGCTGGGACGCGATGGACCTCTACGGCAAGATTCGGGCGGCCCGCAAGGGCGCGACGAAGTACCTGCTGCACGACGGGCCTCCGTACGCCAATGGCGAGATCCACATGGGTCACGCGCTCAACAAGATTCTCAAGGACCTCGTCGTCAAGTCGCACAACATGCTTGGCTTCGACGCGCCGTACATCCCCGGCTGGGATTGCCACGGCCTGCCGATCGAGCTGAAGGTCGATCGCGAGCTCGGTCCGAAGAAGAAGCAGATGAGCACGGCGGACTTCCGCCGCGCCTGCCGGGCCTACGCCGAAAAGTACGTCGACATCCAGCGCCGCGACTTCAAGCGGCTCGGCATTCTCGGCACCTGGGACGATCCGTACAAGACGCTGAAGTTCGAATACCAGGCGGCGATCGTGCGCGCGCTCGGCAGGTTCGTCGAGCAGGACATGGTCTACAAGGGCAAGAAGCCCGTGCACTGGTGCACGCATTGTCGCACCGCGCTTGCCGAAGCGGAAGTCGAGTACGAGCCGCACACCTCGCCGTCGATCTACGTCGAGTTCCCGATGGCGGAAGAGAGCATCGCCGTTTGGAGGGCGATGGCTTTAGCCGTCGCTGATCCAGCGGACGCTGACGCGTCCGCTCTCCGAACGCACAACGTCGGTGTCGGTCCTGATCTGGACGACGACGCCATGGACGATCCCGTCGAACCTGGGCATCGCCTTCCATCCGGACTTCGTGTACGGCGCTTACGACGTCGACGGCAAGGCCGTGATCGTCGCGAAGGATCTGGCGGAGGCGGTGGCGAAGAAGACCGGCAAGTCATTCGACAAGCTGGTCGCGACGTTCGAGGGCAAGCAGATGGAGCGGCTCGTCTTCCGCCATCCGATCTACGCGCGCGATTCGCTCGGCGTGCTCGGCGACTACGTCACGCTCGAAGCCGGCACCGGCGCGGTCCACACCGCGCCCGGGCACGGCTCCGACGACTACAAGACCGGCGTGCGCTACGGCCTCGAGATCTACGCGCCGCTCGATCCGGGCGGCCACTTCAACGAGTCGGTCGAGATGTTCGCCGGCCTCAAGGTCACCGACGCAAATCCGAAGATCGAAGCAGGCGCTCAAGGACAAGGGCTTCCTCTGGCATCGCGAGGACTTCGATCACTCGTATCCGCACTGCTGGCGTTGCCACAACCCGGTGATCTTCCTCGCCACGTCGCAGTGGTTCATCGCGATGGACGCGAAGGACCTGCGCGAGCGCGCGCTCAAGTCGATCCGCGAGAC
The DNA here is from genome assembly GCA_963833135.1 of uncultured cyanobacterium. Classification (GTDB taxonomy): domain Bacteria; phylum Acidobacteriota; class Vicinamibacteria; order Vicinamibacterales; family UBA2999; genus 12-FULL-67-14b. The sequence continues at coordinate 158,957 of CAWHWW010000006.1, forward strand.
GCGCTGGATCCCGTCGTGGGGGCAGGCGCGCATCGAGGGCATGATCGCCAACCGGCCCGACTGGTGCATCTCGCGCCAGCGCGTCTGGGGCGTGCCGATCCCGGCGATGGACTGCGCGAAGTGCGGCACGCCGGTGCTGACCAAGGCGCTCATCGACAAGGCGGCGTCGGTGTTTGACGTCTACGGCGCCGACTCGTGGTACGAACGGCCGGTCGAGGAATTCGTCCCCGACGGGATGACGTGCGCCGAATGCGGCCACACTGAATTCGAGCGCGAAGGCGAACATCCTCGACGTCTGGTTCGATTCCGGATCGAGCCACGAAGCGGTGCTGCCCTTCCGCGAGGATCATCGCTGGCCGGCGGACCTCTACCTCGAAGGCAGCGATCAGCATCGCGGCTGGTTCCACAGCTCGCTGCTGGTCGGCGTCGGCACGCGCGGCCGCGCGCCGTTCAACCAGGTGCTGACGCACGGCTTCGTGATGGACGAGCAGGGCCGCAAGATGTCCAAGTCGCTGGGCAACACCACCGCGCCGCAGGACGTCATCAAGCAAAGCGGCGCGGAAATCCTCCGCCTGTGGGTGTCGATGGTGGACTACCGCTACGACATGAACATCGGCAAGGAAGTGATGGCGCGCGCGGTCGAGAGCTATCGCAAGATCCGCAACGTCATCCGTGTGCTCGTCGCGAATCTCTACGACTTCGATCCGAAAGACGACGCCGTGCCGAAGGCGAAGATGCTGGAGATCGATCGCTGGGCGCTCGCGCGCTATGCGGACGCGGCGGAGAAGATCGTCAAGGCCTACGAGGACTACGACTATCCGGCGATCTTCCAGGCCGCGAACCAGTTGATCACCGTGGACCTGAGCGCGTTCTACGTCGACGTGACGAAGGACCGCATGTACACCTTCGGCGCCAAGTCCGAAGCGCGGCGCTCCGGCCAGACCGCGATGTTCACCATCGTCGACGGTCTCGCGCGCCTGCTCGCGCCGGTGCTGTCGGTGACGATGGACGAGTTGTGGCGGATGCTGCCGGGCGAGCGCGAGGAGTCGGTGCACATGGCGCTCTTCCCGCGCGAGCTCGATCAGTGGAAGGATGCGGCGCTGCTCGAGCGATGGTCGGCGCTGGCGGCGGTTCGCGATCAGGTCAACCTGCAGCTCGAAGAGAAGCGCAAGGACAAGACGATCGCCGCGAATCTCTCGGCGCGCGTCGCCATCGAAGCCGACGGTGAGACGGCGAAGCTGCTGAACGACTATCGCGACTTCCTGCCGACGCTGTTCGGCGTCTCGAAGTAGAACTCAAGCCCGCAAGCCCGCAAGCCCGCAAGCCCGCAGCCGTGGCGGTCGATCGTGCCACCGGCACAAAGTGCGACCGCTGCTGGCGCTACGTGCCGGAGGTCAGCACCGAGCCCGATCGCACGGGCCTCTGTCCGCGATGCGTCGACGCGCTTGCTGAACCGGTGAGCCTGTAGCGCCGCAGATGGCACAGCTGCACAGACGGGCTTGCGCCCGCCGGCTCGAGCTCATCGTCGCGGTCACGGTGGTCGTCCTCGATCAGATCACCAAGGCGATGGTCCGTCCGGCGCTGGCGCTGCACGAAAGCCGGGAAGTGATTCCCGGCTTTCTCGACCTGACGCGCGTGCACAACACCGGCGCCGCCTTCGGCATGTTGAACAGCGTGGACTTTCCGTTCAAGACGGTCGTGCTGTCGCTCGTGGCGGCAATCGCGCTCGGCGGCGTCGCATGGTACGCTGCGACGGTGCCGCTCGGCGATCGGCTGGCGCGGATCGGCGTCGCCGGCGTGCTGGGCGGGGCGATCGGCAATCTGATCGATCGCGCGACCAGCGGCTACGTGCTGGATTTCGTCGATGCCTACTGGAACGGCTGGCACTTCTGGGCGTTTAACGTGGCGGACGCCGCGATCACCGTGGGCGTGATCTTCATGATTCTCGATATCCTTGGACTCGGTAGGGAACGACGTGCACCCAATACTGTTTAACGCTGGTCCGATCACCATCTACTCGTACGGCGTGCTGCTGGCCTCGGCCTACCTGCTGGGCTTGTGGCTGGCGGTCAAGCGCGCCCGCGCCGCCGGCATCGACGGCAACCGGATCATGGATCTCCTGATCTGGGTGATCATCGCCGCGCTCGTCGGCGCCAAGGCCCTGCTCTTCATCGTCGACTTCCGCCACTTCACGAGCAGCTCGCAGGAGTTCATGACGCTGCTGCGCTCGGGCGGCGTGTTTTACGGCGGCTTGATCTCGGCGATCGTCGTCTGCATCTGGCAGCTCAGGAAGCATCGCCTGCCGCTGTGGCAGTCGGGCGATCTGTTCGCGCCGGGCATTGCGCTCGGATACATGGTGGGCCGTCTCGGCTGCCTGATGGCGGGCTGCTGCTACGGCAAGCCGACCGACGTGGCGTGGGCGGTGACGTTCACCGATCCCGCCGCAAACTTCAATGTCGGCACGCCGCTCAACGTGCGCGCTGCATCCGACCCAGCTGTATGAATCGGCCGCCGGCCTCGTGATCCTGGTCGCGCTCCTGCTGCTCGAAAAGCGCCCCGGCCACTTCGCCGGCCGCACGTTCTGGAGCTTCGCGTTTCTCTACGCGGTGCTGCGCTTCATCATCGAGTTCTATCGCGGCGACGATCGCGGCCTGGTGTTCAACGCGGTGTCGACGTCACAGTTCATTTCGATCGTCCTGGCGCCGCTCAGCATCTTCATGTTGTGGTACCTGAGCCGCCCGACGACGACCCAGGCCGAGCCGGCCGAGGCTCTCGCGCGGTCCTCGCAAGCCGCGGTTCGCGTGAAGACGACGCGTCTGCAGTTCACGGCGGACGCGGATCACGCGGGTGATCGGCTCGATCGTTTCCTGACCGCGCAGGTCCCGGACTTCTCCCGCTCGCAGATCCAGCGGCTGATCGAAAGCGGCCACGTCACGCATTCGCGGCACGCGAAGGTCAAGCCCAACTCCGACATTCGCGAGGGCGACGTCGATCAGCGTCGAGATGCCGGACGTGCAGCCGTCCTCCGCGCTAGCCCGAGGATCTGCCACTCGACATCCTCTTCAACGACCCCGACGTCGTCGTCGTCAACAAGCCCGCCGGAATGGTGGTGCATCCCGCGGCCGGCAATCCGACCGGAACGCTCGTCAACGCACTGCTCCATCACGTCAAGGACTTGAGCGGGATCGGCGGCGAAGCGCGGCCCGGGATCGTGCACCGCCTGGACAAGGGCACGTCGGGCGTCATGGTGATCGCGAAGAACGACGATGCGCACAAGGAGCTGGCGCGCCAGTTTCACGATCGCGAAGTCGAGAAGGAATACGTCGCGCTGGCGTGGGGACTGGTGCAGCAGCGCAAGCGCATCAACGCCGCGATCGGCCGCGATCCGAAGAACCGCGTGAAGATGTCGACGCGCGCCGGCCGCGCGCGCGAGCGCCGTGACGCGGGTGACGTGGTCGCGGGACCTGAAAGGCGTGACGCTGTTGCGTGTCGCCATCGCCACCGGACGCACGCATCAGATCCGCGTGCACCTGAGCGCGATCGGCCATCCGATCGTCGGTGACGCGCTCTACGGCGGCGTCCATCGCCGCGTTCCGCACCCGCTTCGCGCGGTGACGAAGCTGACGCGTCCGTTCCTGCATGCCGAGCGCCTCGCCTTCACGCATCCGCGCACGAAAGAGCGCCTCGAGTTCACGGCGCCGCTGCCCGCGGATCTCGAGGCGGTGGTGGCGGAGCTCGTCCCGCCCGATCAAGTCGCGTCCGTCTTCGCGCGAGACGTTCAAGATTCCGATGACTGAGATCGCAGTTTCTGCGATCTGTAAAATCATCTCCTCGGCTTCACTTTTCCGTTGCCTCACCATCCTGACGATGGCACCGTCGTCGTCAGACACTTGCTCAACACGTCGGGAAAATCGAGGACACAATGTATGCGGGAAGCACCAGAGGAGCAGCGGCCATGACCGATCACGACGATGTCACCCTTCAGATCGTCACTGAACGATTCGAGCGTCGCCTCGCCGAAGAGCGCGGGGAACTCCGTGTCGAGATGGCGAATCTCGGAGGAGAGCTGCGCGTCGAGATAGCTAATTTGGCCGGAAGCCTGCGGAGTGAGATGGCTGGGGGCTTCGGCGAGCTGCGGACCGAAATGTCGGACGGCTTCGGAAAGCTGCGCACCGAAATGAGCGATCGAAACTCCGAGCTCCTGAAATGGGGCCTGATCTTCGGCGCCACGCAGACTGGAGCGTTGGCCGCCGTCATCGCGGTGCTGCGTTAGTCGATGCCTTCTCAGCTGATGAGATCAGGCTCCATCACCTTTTCGACGACCTTCCCGCCTTCGACGCTGACGTAATAGACCTTCGCGGCGGGTCGCGTTGAGACGACGCGCTTGACCACGTTGTCTTCGAAGTACATGCCCGCATCGTTGTCGCAGGCGTAGCCCGGCTTCATCTGTCCGGACAGGATCAGTTTCTGGTAGAGCGGTCGCCGGCCCGGCTCGGCGTCGTAGTGGGGTGAGTGACTGCCCGTGAGGAAGCCGAGGCATTCGACCTTCGACAGATCCTTGGGACGCGAGTCGGTGGTGCCTTCTTCGAACCAGCACAACGACCCGGCGCTCGCACCGCCCAGCACGATGCCGCGATCCCACGCCTGGCGAAGAATCACGTCGATACCCTGCGCTTTCCAGATCGCCTGTTGGTTGAGCGTGTTGCCGCCCGAGCAGACGATGCCATCGACCGAAAGAAAGACCTCTTCCCAACTGCGTAATTGCTGTGTGCTGGCGATGAAGCTGTTCTGATGCGAGGGTTCGACGTTGACCGGCGCGCAGTTGCGATACCACGTGATCACGCCGTTGGCGGAATCCGCTGACGCTGTCGGCAGGTAGAGCAGTTTGGGCCTCGGCTTACCGGTCAGCTGCGCCATGTAGCGGATGAACGCAGTGTTGTAGTTGCCGCCGGCAATCAGGATCCTGCGTCCGATCGAAGGGCCCGGCTGCGTGCCCTCGGTGGCCGATGCCGCCAGTGGACTGCGTGCCAGTCCGGCCCCGACCGAGCCGGCAACTGATGAGACGATGAATTCACGGCGCTTCATGGGGAATCCTACTATAACTCTTGTAACCTTTATTCCATGGCCGCGGAACTGATCGCACGCACCACCATCCACAAGGGCCGGATTTTTCAGCTCGAGATCGATGTCGTGAAGCTGCCGACAGGTCACACCGTCGACATGGAGATCGTGCGGCATCCCGGATCGGTGGTGCTGCTGCCGATCCCCGAGCCGGGCAGGATCATCCTGATCCGCCAGTACCGCTACACCATCGACAAGTGGATCTGGGAGCTGCCCGCCGGCAGCCTCAAGCCAAACGAACATCCCGACAAGGCCGCGGCGCGCGAGTGTGAAGAGGAGATCGGCCTCGCGCCGGGCAAGGTCACGCGCCTCGGCGGCTATTACCCGACGCCCGGATTCTGCGACGAAGAAATGATCTTTTACCGCTGCGAAGATCTACACGCGCCGTCGCCAGACTCGACGGCGAAGAAAGACGAGGACGAAGAGATCGAACCGCGCACGTTCACGATCGACGAAGCCCGCGCGCTCGTCACGTCGGGAGAGATCGTCGATCTGAAAACGCTCGCGGGCCTGTCGTTGATTTGAACCGCTACGCGTGTGCCGCCCAGGATCGATCGCCGGGCGCATGCGGCGCGCACGGATCGTAACGGCCCGGCGCCTCGATGTAGCGCAATGCCTTCGTACAGCCGACCTCGGATGTGAAGAAGCCCAGCAGCGCCAGCTCCTTCATCATCCGGAAGTAATGCGCGGGCTCATCGGGCGCAGCCGGCGGCGCCGGAGCGCGATTGACCGGCGACGGCAGGCGCGCGTCCATCGCGGCCTTCTGCTCGCGGTCGAGCGCTTCGACAACCGTGAGACGTTGTGCCGCGGACGCGGTCATGAAGCCGACGCCGTGCGCGCGCCGGCTCGCGGCGTCGACCTGCCGCATTCCGTCCACGAACACCTGGCGCTGCGCCTCCGTGTAGACATCGGTCACCATCAGCGCCATGAACGCGCCGGTCTTCGCCGCCTTCGCGCCGGGCGTCGAGGTCTCGGGCAGGATCGTCTCGGCAATCTCATCGAGCAGCGCCACGTCCGCGGCGGTGAACGCGCCGGCGCCCTGGACCATCGTCCTTGACAGCGCCGCATCGTCAAACGAGAACGCCAGCAGGTGATCGCTGCCGGCAACTACGGCGCCGCCGAGCAACGCCGTGACGTGGCGAATCGCATCCCGGCGGCTGATCGTGTTCGAATGCTGTTCGGTCATGACGCGCTCCACGTGCTACAGGTTGCCGCGCTTCAGCTCTTCGACCGCGAACGCCGACGCGCGCGCGGTAAATGCCATGTAGCCCAACGACGGGTTGTGGCACGCCGCCGAAGCCATGAACGACCCGTCGGTCACGAACACGTTCGGGCAATCCCAGACCTGGTTGTGCGCATTCAGCACCGAGGTCCTGGCGTCGCGCCCCATGCGCGCGGTGCCCATTTCGTGAATGCCCATGCCCGGAAAATAGCCGCTGTCATTGACGCGGACGTTCTTGACTCCGGACTCTTCGAGCATCTCGGCCATGTCGTTCATCATGTCGATCCGCATCAGGCGCTCGTTCTCACCGGTCGCGCAGTCGATCGACAACACCGGCAGTCCCCACTTGTCCTTTTTCACCGGGTCAAGCGAGATCCGGTTGGCATGGTTCGGCAGCATCTCGCCGAAGCCGGTGCCGCCGATCGACCACGGGCCTGGCCCTGCGGCCTCGTCCTTGAAATCCGCGCCGACGCCGAGCTCCGCGATCATGCGCTGCCATCCCTGGCGATTCGCCCCGCCCTGGTAGCCGAAGCCCCGCAGGTAGCCACGCTTGTCGCCAAACAGGTTCCTGAAGCGGGGAATGTAGAAGCCGTTCGGCCGCCGCCCATAGACGGTGCGATCCTTCGGCTCCTCGGAGATGCCGCTCGCGCCGCAACGGAAGTGATGATCCATCAGGTTGTGGCCGAGCTCGCCGGAGCTGCTGCCGAGTCCGCCTGGCCAGATGTCCGTCGCCGATCGCATCAGCAGCCACGTCGAGTTCAGCGTCGACGCGCACAGGAACACCACCTTCGATCGGTACTCGGTGGTCGCGTTGGTCAGCGCATCCATCACGCGCACGCCGGCGGCGCGCTTGCGGTCACGGTCATAGACCACGTCGGTCACGATCGCGTGCGTCTTCATGGTCAGTCGGCCCGTCGCCATCGCAAACGGCAGCGTCGATGCCTGGGTGCTGAAGTACGAACCGCTCGGGCAGCCGAGCGCGCAGGCGTTGCGATACTGGCAGCGGCCGCGGCCCGGCAGCGGCAGCGTCAGGTTGGCCGCACGCCCGGGAATGATCCGTCGATTCTCAAAGCGCTTCGCCACCCGGCCGGCCAGGGCCTCTTCCGCGCAGTTGAGCGGCATTGCCGGCTGGAACTGGCCGTCCGGCAGCTGCGGCAACCGCTCGATCGATCCGGAGATGCCCGCGTGCTTTTCGACATGATCGTACCAGGGCGCGATGTCGGCGTAGCGCACCGGCCAGTCGATGGCGATGCCTTCCTTCACGTTGGCCTCGAAGTCCAGATCGCTGAGGCGGTAACTCTGGCGCCCCCACGTCAGCGATCGCCCGCCGACGTGATAGCCGCGATACCAGTCGAATCGCTTCACCTCGGTGTACGGCGACTCCTGCTCGTTCACCCACCAGTCGAGGTTCTTTTCATTGAGGGGATAGTCGCGGCGCAGGACGGGATAGGCGTCGATCATCGCCCGTGTGCGACCGGCCCGGTACGGATACTCCCAGGGAGCCTTCCGGGCGTTCGGATAGTCCTTCTGATGCTCGACGTTCTTGCCGCGCTCGAGAAGCAGGACGCGCAAGCCGCGCTCGGTGAGCTCCTTGGCGGCCCATCCGCCCGAAATTCCCGATCCGACGACGATGGCGTCAAACGATTCGGACTGGCGCATGGTTCCCTCCCGAGAGATCACCGTGACGGTCGCCATCGTATAAGATCGCGGGCCCATGGCGAATCCCCGATTGATCAGGCGGCGGGACGTCCTCGGCGCGGCCGGTCTCACGCTGGCGGCGGCGACAGCCGGCGCCGGCGGGCAGGCATCGGGGCGCGCGGTGACGCGCGGCCGCATCCGCCAGTCGGTCAGCCGCTGGTGTTACTCGAAGATCCCGATGCCGGAATTCTGCCGGGCGGTGGCGGCCATGGGCCTGACGGCGATCGATTTGCTGGAAGCGCCAGACTGGCAGGTCGCCCGCGACCATGGGCTGATCTGCTCGATGGGTTACGGCGGCGGCGGCTCCATTCGCGACGGGGTCAACAACCCCGCCAACCACGATTCGATCGTCAACAACCTGATCGCGGCGCTGCCGAAAGCGGCGGCGATGAGCGTGCCGAACCTGATCACGTTCTTCGGCAATCGCCTGGGCCGCAGCGACGCGGAGGCGATCAGGAACTGCGTCACCGCGCTCAATCGCCTGAAGGGCGCCGCAGAGCAGCATGGCGTCACCATCTGCGTGGAGCTCCTCAACAGCAAGGTCAACCACGCCGACTACCAGGGCGATCGCACGCCGTTCGGTGTCGAGATCGTCGGCGCCGTCAACTCACCGCGCGTGAAGCTGCTCTACGACATCTACCACATGCAGATCATGGAAGGCGACGTGATCCGCACCATCCGGCAGCATCACCAGCACATCGCGCACTATCACACCGGCGGCGTGCCGGGCAGGAACGAGCTCGACGACACGCAGGAGTTGCAGTGGCCGGCGATCTGCCGCGCGATTGCCGAGACCGGATTCAAGGGATTCGTCGCCCACGAGTTCGTGCCGACGCGGGATCCGCTGACCTCGTTGCGCGAGGCCGTCGCGCTTATGCGACGTGTAGCGGACGAATCGGTTGTGAGGCACCCCCTTCTTTGGGGGCGCCAGTCGGTTATCGCGCGCGAGCCGCGTGACGAGCGGCGTGCGCGGCCTTCGGCTTCGCCTTGTCGGTGCGGCGGGCCGGGCGATCGCTCTGGTGCACCAGCGCGAGCAGCAGCACCTCGTCGATCGTGCTCACGAGATGAATCGTGAGGCCCTTCATCAGCTCGTCGCCGAGGTCTTCCTTCACGTTTTTCTCGTTCTGCCGCGGCAGGATGATTTCCTTGATGCCGAGCCGCTTGGCAGCGAGTACCTTCTCCTTGATGCCGCCGACCGGCAGCACCTTGCCTTGCAAGCGTGATCTCGCCCGTCATCGACAGATCGCCGCGCACCGGGCGACGCGTCAGCTCCGACACCATCGCGGTCACCATCGTGACGCCGGCCGACGGACCGTCCTTCGGGATCGCGCCTGACGGCACGTGGACGTGCAACTCGGAGTTCTTGAAGAAGTCCGGATCGATCTGCCACTCGTTGGCGTGCGCGCGGACCCACGACAGTGCGGCACGCGCCGACTCCTTCATGACGTCGCCGAGCTGGCCGGTCAGCGTCAGCGATCCGCTGCCCGCCATCCGCGTCGCTTCGACGAACAGCACGTCGCCGCCGACCGGCGTCCAGGCCATGCCGGTCGCCACGCCGGGATTGCGCGTGCGGTCCTTGACCTCTTCGTCCATGTAGCCGCGGCGCGCCGAGCAGCTCGTGCACCAACTCCGGCGTGACCTTGACCTTGTCCTCGTCACCCTCGGCGCGGCGCCGGGCAATCTTCCTGCAGATCGCGCCGATCTCGCGCTCGAGATTCCGCACGCCGGCTTCGCGCGTGTAGCCGCGAATCACCGCGCGCAGGCCCTGCTCGGTGAACGTCAATTGCGCCTTGCTGAGGCCGTGGTTCTGCACCTGCTTCGCGACCAGGTGATCGCGCGCGATGGCGAGCTTCTCTTCCTCGGTATACCCGGGGAGCTCGAGCACCTCCATGCGGTCGCGCAGCGCCGCGGGAATCGTGTCGAGCACGTTCGCCGTCGTGATGAACAGGACTTCGCTCAGGTCGAACGGCACGTCGAGGTAGTGATCGCGGAACGTGTTGTTCTGCTCCGGATCGAGCACCTCGAGCAGCGCCGACGACGGATCGCCGCGGAAGTCGGAGCCGAGCTTGTCGATCTCATCGAGGATGAACACCGGGTTCTTCGACTCGGCGCGGCGCAGGCCCTGGATGATCTGCCCGGGCAGCGCGCCGATATAGGTGCGGCGATGGCCGCGGATCTCCGCTTCGTCGCGCACGCCGCCGAGCGAGATGCGCACGAACTTGCGGCCCAGCGACTGCGCGATCGATCGCGCCAGCGACGTCTTGCCGACGCCCGGAGGGCCGACGAAGCAGAGGATCGGTCCCTTCATGCCGGGATTGAGCTTGCGCACCGCGAGATACTCGAGAATGCGGTCTTTCGCCTTCTCGAGCCCCGAGTGCTCGTCGTCCATGATGCTCTTGGTTTTCTTGAGGTCGATGACTTCGTCGGTCTTCTTCGACCACGGCAGCGCGACGATCCAGTCGAGATAGGTGCGCGCCACGGTGTACTCCGCGGCCGCGGGCGGCATCTTCGACAGGCGATCGAGCTCGCGCAGCGCTTCCTTCTTCACGGTCTCGGGCAGGCCGACCGCTTCGAGCTTGGTGCGCAGCTCTTCGATCTCGCGCGTCTGGTCGTCGCCTTCGCCGAGCTCCTTCTGGATCGCCTTGAGCTGTTCGCGCAGGAAGTAGTCGCGCTGGTTCTTGCCGACTTCCGACTGCACCTGGCTCTGGATCTTCGAGCCGAGCTCGAGCACTTCGAGCTCCTTGATCGAGCAGGCGGTTGAGCAGATCGAGGCGCGCGCGGACGTCGAGCGTCTGCAGCACTTCCTGCTTGGTTTCGGTGCGCGATCGTGCCGAGGCCCGAGGCGATGAAGTCCGCGAGGCGGCCCGGATCGGTGATGTTCGACGCCAGCGCCTGCAGGTCGTCGGACATCAGCGGCGACAGCGACACAATCTGCTGGAAGTTCGCCTTGATGTTGCGCTGCAGCGCGTCGATCTCGAGACGATCTTCGTCCTTGAGAATCTCCGGCGCCTCGGTCACGCGGCCGCGCAGGTACGGACGCGTCGCCGTGACCTCGTCGAGGCACACCCGCGCCAGGCCCTGGACGATGATGCGCAGGCTGCCGTCAGGCAGCTTGAACATCTTGTGAATCTGGCTCGCCGTGCCGATGGGATGCAGGTCCGCCTGCGTCGGCTCGTCCTCGCCGGCTTCGCGCTGCGCGAACACGGCGATGGTCTGGCCGCTCGCAACCGCCTCGTCGATCAGCTTGACCGAGCTCTCGCGCGCCACCGCCAGCGGCATGAACGCCTGCGGGAAGAGCACGGTGTCGCGCAGCGGCAGCACCGGCATTTCCGGTGGCACGCGGAACGAGGATGTCTCCGTGACGCTGGGGTCGAGCGCTTCGTCTGGATTGCTCACGATGTGCGCCCCTCCGGGGCGCGGTAGTGCATTTGTGAGCCGGAGGCGGGAACCCACAGGCCCCGCCGCCGGCGGAGCCTGTGTTCTAGGACGCCGGGGTTACCCCCGCATGTCGAAGCCGAGAGAGGCCGAACCGCGCCGAGCCTGAATACGCTCGCGCTGTTGCGCCATCTCGCGTGCCTCTTCGCAATCCTTGCAACGGACCGCGAAGGGGAGCGCGCGCAGCCGCGGCTGCGCGATCTCGTCGCCGCACTCGAAGCAGTTCCCGTAGGTTCCCTCTTCGAGGCGCGCGAGCGCTTCGTTGATCTTGTTCAGCGTTTCCGCCTTCATCTGGATGAGCGCGAACTCGATATCTTCCTGGATATCGACTTCCGACGTTTCACCCGGATCGAGGACCTCATGGTCCTTGTCGGCGCCCTCGGCGCGCACGTCGCGGATCTTGCCCTGGACTTCGTGCATGATCTCGCGCTGGCGCTCGATGAGCATCCGCTTCAATTCGTCGTACCGCGCACCGGTCGGTGCTTCGGTCACTACCTGGGTCTTCTTAACTTTGGCCGCCATGACTACTAGCCGCTCCTTCTGTCTCCCCACCTTTATGGGGAGCTATGATTGCCCGTCCCTTGCGTCCTTCCCTGAAGCAAGAGCGATGCCTATAAATCTGACCGAACCTGAAATCCGAACGACGGTTATGGGCGACGGAAATGAAGGACTGGGGATATGAACCTGAGGTCTTAAGGTGCCTCCCACCCCGCTTACTGGTGGTCTATGGCGACCCGGTCTTCCACGTCTATCGCTTTTACTGTCAAGGACTTAACCCTGTCCTAACACTTCTCTAGCCTGCGGTCCGAACACCGTTCACTTTCCTATTAGACGCCGCAAGGCCGGTTTGGGTTCTCTGTTTCACTGTCACTTCCAGGGGACAGACCCAAACCGGCGAAGGGTATCACAGGCAGCGCCAGTGTGGCAATTCTTACACTCCAACCCGGGCCGTCACATTTCGCACACCGGAGGTCCCCCGGAATTGCGCCCAACTGGATCCTGATACTGTCTTTTTGTGAAAGTCTGCCCGCTTTGCCGGAAGCGACCAGCGAAACGCGGCTGTCCTGCCCTCGGCCACGACATTTGCACCGTCTGTTGTGCCACCAAGCGCCTGGTTGAGATCCAGTGCACGGAGGATTGCCGGCACCTGGAGGCGGCGCACAGGCACCCTGCGGCCGTCCTGAAGAAGCAAATTGATCACGATGTGTCGCGATTGATGGCAACGGTCGGCCGCCTCACCGAACAGCAGCTCCAGCTTTTTTTCCTGATGCAGTCGATGGTGCTCTCCCACGAGCCGGAAGGGCTCGCTCGTCTCGTCGACAGCGATGTTGCGCTCGCCGCCGGCGCACTCGCGAACGCCCTCGAAACCGCCAGCAAGGGCGTCATTTTCGAAGAGGCCATATCCTCGCTGACCGCCGAGGGCTTGCGGCGCGCGATGAAGCCGGTCGTTGAAGAAGTCACCAGGGGTGCGGGCTCACGCGCCGAGCGCGAGGTGGCGATCGTCCTCCGGGCGATGGAACGGGGCGCCAAACACGAAGGCGGGCACATCCCTGAGGGTGACAAGGCGTATCTGGACCTCGTGGGCCGGGTTTTCCAACAACAGCCACAAGCCGCCACGGTCGCCGAAGAAGCCCCTGCATCACTGCATGCCCGGACTGGGACATGCTAAAATTCTTTGTTTCCAGGTACTGAGGAGTTCCCGTAATGGCAATGAGATGTGAAATTTGCGGCAAGGGTCCGGTGGTGGGCCGCCGCGTGTCCCACGCCCACAACGTGCGTCCCCGCCGCTTCGAGCCGAATCTGCAGACGGTCAAGGCCGTGGTCAACGGCGCCAACAAGCGAGTCCGGGTCTGCACGCGCTGCATCCGCTCGAACAAGATCACCAAGGCGGCCTAGAACCAGGGTGCCTAAGGTGCCGAGAGTGCCTGAGGTGCCTGCCACGGTGCGATGAAAGAACTCATCACAGCAGCCGGGCGCGGCGAAGGCCATTGGGCCCGTACTCGCCGGCGCTGAAGGTCGGGAACCTGTTGTTCCTGTCCGGATCGATTCCGCTCGATCCGGTCTCGGGTCAGCTCGTCGAAGGCGGCATCAAGGAACAGACGACGCGCGTGATGGAAAACATCAAGGCGTTGCTGGCCGCCGCCGGCGCGGGCTTCGGTAACGTCGCGCGCACCACCGTCTTCATGGTGGACCTCGGCGAGTTCGCGGCGATGAACGAGATCTACTCGAGCTATTTCACGGCGCCGTACCCGGCGCGCTCGACCGTCCAGGTCGTAAAGCTGCCGCGCGACGTCCGCGTCGAGATCGATGTGATCGCGGTGCTGGGTTAGCTCTTCACCTCCGCTTTCCTCTCCACGTTCAGCACTCCCGCAACCCCCCGCACCGACTTGATCACCTGCTCGAGGTGTTTCATGTCCTTGATCTCGACCGTCACGTCGATGCGCCCGCGCTGATCGCCGGTGCGCGCCTCGACGTTGGTGATGTTGGTGTTGATGTCGGAGATGCGCTTGCTGAGTTCCGCGAGCATGCCCTTGCGATCCTCGACCTCGATCGTCAGCCGCACGGTGTAGGGCGCGATGTCGCTGCCCTTGTCCCACTCGACGTCGATGCGGCGCTCGGGGTCGTACATCAGGTTGATCACGTTCGCGCACTTGGCGGAGTGCACGGAGACGCCCTTGCCGCGCGTGATGTAGCCGACGATCTTCTCGCCGCGAATCGGGTTGCAGCACTTCGCCCGGAACACCATCACATCGTCGGCGCCGCGCACCTTGATGCGATCGGGCTCGGCACCCGTGCGCAGCACGCGCTTCACCGCGGAGACGACCGGATGCTCCGGCGCCTGCTCCTTCAGCTGGTCCTGCGGGACGATCTTGTCGAGCACGAGCCGCGGCGACACCTTGCCGTAGCCGATCTGCGCGAGCAGATCTTCGGGCTTCGGCGTGGCGAACTCGGCAAGCACCTTGGCGATGTCGCCTTCGAGCAGCTTGGTGCCGTTCAGGCCGAAGCGGCGCGCTTCCTTTTCGAACACGCGCCGGCCGAGCTCGACGGCGCGCTCCTTTTCCTCGACCTGGATCAGGTGCTTGATCTTGTTGCGCGCGCGCGACGTGACCGCAAAGTTCAACCAGTCGCGGCTCGGCTTGTGCGTCGCGTTGCGCACGATCTCGACGATGTCGCCGTTCTTGAGGCGCGTGCGCAGCGGCACCATGCGCCCGTTGACGCGCGCGCCGACGCACTGGTGGCCGACGTCGGTGTGAATCGCGTAGGCGAAGTCGATCGCGGTCGCGCCCTTCGGCAGCACCTTGACGGTGCCGCGCGGCGTGAAGGTGTAGACCTCCTCCGGGTAGAGATCGATCTTCAGGTTCGAGAGGAACTCCTGCGGATCGCGGACCTCCTGCTGCCATTCGAGCAGCTGGCGGAGCCACTGGAAGTACTGCTCGTCGCGCTCGGCGCCGACGCGGCCTTCCTTGTATTTCCAGTGCGCGGCGATGCCTTCCTCGGCGAGCCGGTGCATCTCCTCGGTGCGGATCTGCACCTCGAACGGGAAGCCGCGATCGCTGATCACCGAGGTGTGCAGCGACTGGTAGCCGTTCGGACGCGGCATCGCGATGAAGTCCTTGATGCGTCCGGGAACGGGCGACCAGGTCTGGTGGATGATGCCGAGCGCCGCGTAGCAGTCCTTCACGGAGGGCGTGACGATGCGCAGCGCGACGAAATCGTAGACCTGCTCGAGGTCGATCTTCTGGGCCTTGAGCTTCAGCCAGATGCTGTAGAGGCGCTTGACGCGGCCGTCGATGCTGATGACCGGGACCTGCGCCTCGTTCAGCTTCGAGCGAATCTCGGCCGCGAGCTGCTCGATCATTCCCTCGGTCGGCCGCCGCTTCGCATCGACGCGCGTCTTGAGCGACAGGTACCCGGCCGGCTCGATGTAGCGGAACGACAGCTCTTCGAGCTCGTTCTTGATGCGGCTCATGCCGAGGCGATTGGCGATCGGCGCGTAGATGTCGAGCGTCTCCTGCGCGATGCGCACGCGCTTGTCGTCGGCCATGTACTGGAGCGTGCGCATGTTGTGCAGGCGATCGGCGAGCTTCACGAGGATGACGCGGATGTCGTCGACCATCGCGAGCAGCATCTTGCGGAAATTTTCCGCCTGGCGCTCTTCGGACGACGAGAACGGAATCGCACCGATCTTGGTCACGCCTTCGACGATGTGCGCGACGTCTTCGCCGAACTTCTCGCGGATCTTGTCGCGGCGTCGTGAGCGTGTCTTCGACGACGTCGTGCAGCAGGCCGGCGGCGATGCAGACCGCATCGAGTTTCATGTCGGCGAGGATGTCGGCCACTTCCATCGGGTGGACGAGATACGGCTCGCCCGAATGGCGGATCTGTCCCTTGTGCTCCAGGGCCGAAAATACGTAGGCCTTGCGGAGCAGTTCGAGGTCGGCGTCCGGGCTGTAACCGCGGACTTTGTCTAACAAATCCTCGAATCGGATCATGGGTAGTTCACAGTTGAAAGTTAACAGTTGGCGGTCGAGTTTCCCAATGGCTAGTTTCAGTTGCAGTTTGACGCCCGAAATGCCCGCGATCGGTGTCTAAAACATGACGGCTGGATCTGGCGGTTTCGGCTCCCAAACCTGTGGTTGCGGGCCCCAAAGAAACACAGATATACTCTCCGGCTTGCCTGTCCGCCGTAGCCGATTTTTGGCGAGGCGGACGCTCTTGAGCGGGTTTTATACAGGGGGATTTTGATGAAAATGCGGTCTTCGGCAGCGTATCTGGCGCTGTTTATCGGGCTGAGCGTCACGCTGGCCGGTTGCGGATACATGAACCAGGTCCGCGCCATGAAGGCGTTCAAGGACGGCAACAAGGCATACGCGGCGAGCGATTGGCGCGTGGCGGCGACGAAGTACGAAGAGGCGGCGCAGCTGACGGCGGACGACACCGCGTGCGAATGGTGCCCCGCCATCTATTTCTACCTCGGCAATTCCTACGACAACATGTATCGTCCGGCCCGCAAGGGTGAGCCGGCCAACGACGCGCTGATGCAGAAGGCGGTCGACAACTACAAGCTTGCCAGCGAGAAGCTGACTGAAGAGACGCTGCCCGAAGCGCTCGCTCGCGCTCGACTTCCTTGTCGCGGCTTACGGTCCCGACAAGCTCGCCGACCCGACGCAGGCCGAGCCCGTCGTGCAGCGCATGATTCAGCTGGCGCCGAACGAGCCGACCAACTACTTCCAGCTCGCGAAGATTTACGAGGACTCGGGCGAGTACCAGCTGGCCGAGGAAACCTACCTGAAGGGCCGCGACGCGAAGCCGAACGATCCCGACGGTGTACCTGACGGTCGCGGGCTATTACAACCGGCAGGGCGACTTCGACAAGCTGATTGAGAACATCCGCAAGAACATCGAGCTCGAGCCGCAGAATCCCGAAGCGCACTACCGGCTCGCGACCTACAGCTGGGACAAGGCGTCGCGCGATTTCCGTCTTTCCGACAAGGAGAAGATGCAGATCATCGATGGACGGCCTCGCCTCGGTGAACAAGGCGCTCGAGATCAAGCCGGACTACGTCGAAGCGATGACCTACAAGGGCCTTCTGCTCCGCACGCAGGCGCTGATCGAGAAGGATCCCAAGAAGCAGCAGGAGCTGATCAGGGAAGGCACGGCGCTCAGCGACAAGGCCAACTCGATGCGAAAGGCCAAGCAGAGCGACTAGCCCGCTCTCGGTCGATCGCCCCAAGTTATTGAAAACAGGCCGGTTCCGCCACGCGCGGACCGGCCTTTTTTCTTTACCTTGCCGTCACTGGGACGAGGGATAATTTCTGGGCGGTTTTTCAGGAGTCCACATGAGAATGTTTTTGACCAGGCTTGTCTTGTCCTTCGTCGCGGTGTGCGCGCTCGCGGTCGACGCGAACGCGCAGGTCACCAACGGTTCGCTTAGCGGCAGAGTTCAGAACGCGCAGCAGGAAGGTGTCTCCGGCGCGAGCGTCATCGCCATCCATCTCCCCTCTGGTACGACCTACGAAACGACGTCTCGCGCGCGATGGCCGCTTTGCCATCCTCAACATGCGCGTCGGCGGCCCCTACTCGGTGACGGTCGCCTACACCGGTACGGGCACGGCGGCGTTCGCGCCCGAGACCGTCGAGAACGTCGAGATCAACCTCGGCGTCGGCACCGACGTGACGATCGACGTCAAGCCGATCGCCGTCACCGAAACGGTGACGGTGACCGCCGAGGCATCGTCCGTGTTCACGCCGTCGCGGGTAGGCACCGCCGAGAACGTCAGCCAGGCGGCAATCGAGAACCTGCCGACGATCTCGCGCAGCCTGACCGATTTCGCGCGCACGTCGCCCTTCTTCGTTCAAACGGAGATCAACGCCAATCAGGATTCGGCGCTTGCAGTGGCCGGCCGCAATACGCGCTACAACAACATGCAGATCGACGGCGCGGTGAACAACGACGTATTCGGACTCGCGGAATCCGGCACGCCCGGCGGGCCCGCAGGCACGCAGCCGGTCAGCATCGATGCGATCCAGGAGTTGCAGCTGGTGGTGTCGCCGGTGGATGTCCGGCAGGCCGGATTCTCCGGCGGCGGAATCAACGCCGTCACCAAGAGCGGATCGAACAGCTTCAAGGGGTCCGGGTTCTACTATTTCCGCGACCAGGGCCTCGTCGGCAACGGCGTCGACGACCGGCCAATCGCCACTTTCAACGACAAGGCGGGCGGTGCGACCCTCGGGGGCCCGATCAAGAAGAACAAGGCGTTTTTCTTCGGCTCGTTCGAGATGGGACGCCGCGACACGCCGTCGGGATATTCGATCTCCGGCATCCTCCGGAGTGTCATTCGGCCGCCAGGCCGAGGCCCAGCGTTTCCAGGAGATCCTGCAGCGGCGCTACAACTACAATCCCGGCGGCCTCGACGAGTACATCCGCGGGACCGATAGCGACAAGATTCTCGTCAAGGGCGACTTCAACCTGGGCACGCACCAGCTGACGATCCGGCACAATTACGTGGACGGCTTCAGCGATATCGGCACGCAGAGCGCGACGACCTACAACTTCCCCGACAACTTCTATCGCTTCAACAGCACCACGAATACGACCGTCGCCCAGTTCAATTCGACGTTCTCATCGATGTTCAACGAGCTGCGCTTCACGTCCCAGGCGATTCGCGACAAGCGGACGACCGATACCCAGTTTCCGCAGATCACCGTGCGGCTCCCTGGCGGCGCCAACTTCGAGGCCGGCACCGAGAACTTCTCGGCGGCCAACGAGCTCGATCAGGACGTGTGGGAGCTGACCGACGACTTGACGATCGTCCGCGGGCACGCACACGATCATTGTCGGCACGCACAACGAGTTCTTCACGTTCCGCAACCTGTTCATCCGCGACAACAACGGTTCGTATGTCTTCGACGGCCTGGACAATCTGGAGGCCGGCTTCGGCCAGCAGTACGACTACAGCTTCTCGCTGACCGGCGATCCGCTCTTCCCGGCGCGATTCAAGGTTCGGCAGCTGGGTTTCTACGCCGGCGATCAGTGGCGCGCCGCGAACAATTTCACGCTGAGCTACGGGCTGCGGTTCGACACGCCGCGGTTCCCGGACAAACCGACCGCCAATCCGCAATCGGTGGCGCTCTATGGCTACGCCACCGACGTCGTTCCGGATGATTACACGCTCTCACCGCGCGCCGGCTTCAACTGGGATCTGTCGGGCGGCGGTTCGGCGCGGCAGCAGGTGCGCGGCAGCATCGGTTACTTCGGCGGCCGCACGCCGTACGTGTGGCTGTCGAACCAGTACGGCAACACCGGCATCGAGTTCCGGCGTCTCGCGGTGCGCCTTCAACACCGCCAATCGGGTTGCCTTCGTGCCCGATCCGGACAACCAGCCCACCAACGTCGGCGGCGCGGCCTCGAATGAAATCGACGTCATCGACCCGGAGTACGCCTATCCGAAGACCATCCGCGGCAACGTCGCCTTACGATCGCGGGCTGCCGTTCGGCCTGGTCGGATCGGCGGAGCTGTTGTTCTCGAAGTCGTCGCAGGACATCGACTATCAGAACGTCAATCTCTTGCAGACGTCGACGCGTCCCGACGGGCGGCCGTTCTACGGGCGCATCAACACCACGTTCAGCGACGTCATCCTGCTCACCAACACCGACCAGGGCAACGCCTGGAATCTCGCGTTCAAGGTCGATCGTCCGTTCCGCGGCGGCTGGATGGCGTCCGGCTCTTACATGTTCGGCCGATCGGAGTCCGTGAACGACGGCGGCTCGAGCCAGGCGCGCTCGAACTGGATTAACACCTATTCGCCGGGGAACATCAATGAGGTGCCCCTCGCCGTCTCGAACTTCGACCCGAAGCACCGTGTGACGCTTACCGGGTCGTACATGTTTAACTTCGAGCGCGTTCGCGTGACGACGTCGATGTACTACAACGGTCAGTCGGGCCGTCCTTACGCCTATGCCTACAACAGCGATGTCAATGGCGACGCCGGAACCGGCAATGACCTGCTCTACATTCCGCGCCCGGGCGAGGCCACCTTCACCAACGGCACCTACGACGACCTGATCAACTTCATCAACGCCGGCGACTGCACTGACGCCGGCACCACGGTCGGTTCAATCGTCGAGCGCAATACGTGCCGCGGCCCATGGACCAACAAGCTGGATTTCCGGGTGGCCCTCGACGTGCCGATCTCACGCGTGTCCACTCAGCTCACGTTCGATCTGCAGAATCTTCTGAATCTGTTCAGTTCGAGCAACGGGCTGGTTGAGTACGCCACCTTCAACGAACTCCAGCCGATTAATGCCACCGTTAACGCGGCCACGAACACCTATAACTATTCTGTCAACGCGGTGGCGAGGCCGGGTGGCGTGCGCTTTTCACGCGACGATCTGAGATCGCGCTGGCAGGGTCAAGTCGGCCTGCGGGTTCGCTTCTGAGTTTCCACGGTTTCAATTATCGCGGGCGGGTCGAAAACGACCCGCCCGTTTCCTTTTGGGGCTATATTTCGGCTATGAAGCTGCGTCCAGCCCTCGTCGCTGCTCTTCTCGTGGTGTCCAGCTTTAGCTGGATTGGTACCTGCGCAAGAGCTCGGCACCATCGACTTCCCGACCTCCGGCTCTCCCGCCGCGCAGCCGCTCTTCATCAAGGGCGTGCTGTTGATGCACTCGTTCGAATACGAAGACGCGCGAGAGGCGTTCGTCGAGGCGCAGAAAGCCGAGCCCGGTTTCGCGATGGCGTACTGGGGCGAAGCGATGACCTTCAACCACCCCGTGTGGCAGCGCACGTCTCCTGATCTCGCGAAGGCGGCCCTCGCCAGGCTCGCGGCGACTCCCGATGCGCGACGCGCCAAGGCGCCGACCGAAAAGGAAAAGGACTGGCTTGGCGCGGTCGAACGATTGTTCGGCAGCGGTGAAAAGCTGGCGCGCGATCTCGCCTACGCCGACGCGATGAAGCGGCTGCACGACAAGTATCCGGCCGATGACGAAGTCACCTCCTTCTACGCGCTCGCGATCCTCGGCACCAGCCACGGCGGCCGCGATTTTTCGATCTACATGCGCGCCGCCGCGCTCGTCGAGCAGGTCTATGCGAAGAACCCGCAGCACCCCGGCGCCGCGCATTACCTGATTCACGCTTACGACGATCCGGTCCACGCGCCGCTCGGCCTGCGCTACGCGGATGCCTACTCGAAGATCGCGCCGTCGGCGTCGCATGCACTGCACATGCCCTCGCACATCTACGTCGCGATGGGCATGTGGGACGAGGCCGCGGCCATCAACGAACGATCGGTCAAGGCCGCCGACGCGCGCCGCGAGGCAAAGAAGCTCGACGTCGATCAGCGCGGCTTTCATGCCTTGCTCTGGCTCGTCTACTCGCACACGCAGCAGGGCCGCTACGAAGACGCGCGCACCATCCTCGCGCAGATGGAAGCCGCCGCAAAAGAGAGCGGATCGGAACGGACGCGCAGTCACCTCGCGCTCGCGCGCGCCGCGTGGCTCGTCGAAAGCCGCAAGTGGGGCGAAGCAAAGGCGCCGGTAGTTGCGAAAGGCCTGCCGAAGGACGCCGCGATCGCCGAGCTGTTCGCGATCGGTTTCGCGGGCATCCGGTCCGGCAATCGCGCGGCCGCCGCCAACGCGATGCAGCAAATGGCGGCGCTGATGGAAGAGGCTCCCGTGAACGGTGCCCCGGTGCGATCAACGCCATCGGCAGCCCCCGCCCGGCCCGGCATCGCGCCGATAGCGCCGGGCCCGCGCGCTGTCCCGGCACCAGGCACGCCGGCACCCGGCACCAAAGCCCCGGCACCCCAGGCACATGACGCACATCAGGCACCTGGTGCAGTGGGCCTGCCGACCGCCGGCGCCGCCGGCGACCCGCGCGTGCCCCAGGTGATGGCGCAGCAACTGGAGGCGGCCCTCCTCTTCGCTGAAGGGAGGCGCGAAGAAGCCCTCGTCCTCGCCCGCCAGGCGGCCGTCGTCGAGGCCGGTCTGCCGTTCGAATTCGGGCCGCCGGTGCCCGTCAAGCCCGTGAACGAGCAGGTCGGTGAGATGCTGATGGATCTGCGCAGGCCGCGCGAGGCGATGGAGGCGTTCGGGTTATCGCTGAAGCGCACGCCGCGCCGCACCTTGTCGCTCCTGGGGCTGGCCCGGGCCGCGATGGCGGTCAAGGACATCGCGACCGCCCAGCGCGCTTACGGCGAGCTCAGAGAGATCTGGAAGAAGGCGGACAAGACACTGCCGGAATTGAAGGAACTCGGGCTGGTTCCGCCGCCGAGCCACTGAGGCGGCGGCAGAAACAGTCGGCAGTCGAGAGTCGACAGTTAAGAGCTTTCAGTGAACAGTTCGCAGTGCAGACAGCAGTGTTCAGTTTTCAGTTTAGTCGTCAGTCTGGCGACTGCACCCCGAACTGTTGACTGAACTGAACACTGCCGATTGAAAGCTCTTAACTGTCGACTCTCGACTGCCGACTCTGTGTCGAGCTTCAGTCGCCGCCGACACGTCCGGGCGCGGCCGCGGCGCGGCGCATGCCCTCGGTGATGATGCCGACCTTCTCGACGCCCGCGCCCTTGGCGGCGTCGATTACTTCAACGATGTCGCCATAGGTCAGGCCGCCGTCGGCGGCGATGAACAGGGTCTTTTCCTTGCGCTCCTCGTAGATCTTGCGGAGCGCGTCCTCGAGCTGCCCGATCGGCGTGTCCTGCTTGTTGATCGACAGTTTCCGATCGGCGGTGTACTCGATCACGATCTGCGAGACGTCGACCTGCGTCTGGTTGGCGCTCTTGGTTTCCGCCGGCAGGTTCACGTCGAGACCGCGCTGCGACAACGGCAGGGCGGCCATGAAGATGACGAGCAGCACGAGCAGCACGTCGATCATCGGCGTGATGTTCATGTCCGACGACACTTCGAGCTTCTTCGCCTGGATGACGCGATCGGCGCCGTGGTGCATGTGAGCGTGAGCCATTAGTTGCCTCCCCCGCCCAGCAGGCCCGTGCGGTTCTTCGGATCGGTAATCAGGCCCATGTCCTCGATGCCGCTGGCGCGCAGTTCATCCATCAAATCCATGACCGCGGCGTAGCGCGCGTCAACATCGGCCTTGATGAGGATGATGCGCTCCTTCTTGGTCTCGAGGATCTCTTCGACCTTCGTGCCGCAGTTCTTCCTTGCGAACCGGAAGACCGTTGACGAAGTAGCGATCGCTCTTATCGACAGCGACGACCGTCTGATCCTGCGTCTCGGGCTTCTCAGCCGTGTTGGCGGCGAGCGGCAGCCTGACGTCCGCGCCCTTCTGCAACAGCGGGGCGACGATCATCATGATGATGAGCAGCACCAGCATGACGTCCACGAGGGGCGTGACGTTGATGTCCGATTTTATTCCGCCTTTATTGCCGCCTACGTCCATCGACATGGTGAATTCTCCTGGACTTTCGGTCCTGCGGTCTTGACGGTCTCACGGGAATTCCAGAGCCCGTAGTCCGTAAGCCCGCAAGCCCTGAGTTACAGCCTCTACGCCGTCTTCTTGATGAAGTAGTCGACCATCTCCGACGACGAGTTGTCCATCTCGACGTTGAAGAACTCGAGCTTGCCCGACAGGTAGTTGTAGAACCACACCGCCGGGATCGCGACGAACAGGCCGAGCGCGGTTTCGACGAGCGCTTCCGCGATACCGGCCGAGACGGCGCCGATGCCGCCCGAGCCCGACGACGCGATGCCGACGAACGCGTTGATGACGCCGACGACCGTGCCGAGCAGACCGACGAACGGCGCGGTCGCGCCGATGGTCGCGAGGCCCGAGATGCCCTTCTTCAGGTCGTTCGCGGTGAGCGCGGTGGCGCGCTGAATCGAACGGCGGACCGTGTCGAGCAGGTCTTCACGCGAGAGGTTGGCGCCGCTCTCCTGCTGGAACTGGTATTCCTGCAAGCCGGCGAGCACGACCTTCGCGAGGTGGCTGTAGCGGTATTCCTTCGCCGACGAGAGGGCGATGGCTTCCTTCAGGCGGCCTTCCTTGAGGTGCTTGGCCACGAGCGGGGCGTACATCTTCGACTGCTTGGTCGCCTGGTTGAACGTGTAGATGCGCTCAATCGCGACGCCCACCGACCAGAACGACATGATGAACAGGATCACGGCGACCGCGATTGCCGCGGGACCCATCTGCTCGAACATGTCTATGAGATCGAGGCCGGCGCCACCCTCCGTCTGCGCGAACGCAGGAGCGCTCATGAGCAGCATCGCGAAACCGGCACCGGCAATCCGACCGAACTGAAGCTTCCGACCTTCCATCGCAATCCTCCAAATAAGAACGTCGGTCCGCCTGAAGGCGAACCTGCACGCGAATCTACTGCAACGTGAACTGAACCGTGACCGTCATGATGACCGGCACCGGAACGCCGTTCAGCAAGGTCGGTGTAAACACCCACTGACGAACCGCATCGAGCGCCGCCTGATCGAGCAGCGGGATCGAACGAAGCACCTTCGCATCCTTCACCGCGCCATCGGGACCGATCGTGGCCTCGATGATGACGATGCCCTGGACGCGCGCCGACTGTGCGATCGGCGGATACACGGGCCGTACGTCGCGCGTCTTCTGCGGCGGCTTGATGTTGCCGCCGACGCGCACGGGCGCGGCCGGTGGCGGCGGGGGCGGGGGCGGTTCGGGGATGCCGCCGGTGATGCCACCGGCAACGCCGCCGATGATGCCGCCTTCGACACCTGAGGCGCGCTCGAAGCCGGCTTCAAGACCGGTCTCGGCTTTGATTTCTTTCGGAGCCTCGAGGGGCGCAGCGTCGGGGCTGACGTCCATCGGCGGTGGCGGCGCCTTCGCCTCGGGTGGCGGCGGCGGCGGCGGCGGTGGCGGTGGTGGCGGTGGTGCGGCCACGAACGCCATCATCGAGGGCGCCGTCGGCAGGGCCCCCATGGCCATCAACGGCACGATCACGAATGCAGCGACAACCGCTGCCTGGAGCAACATCGTGAGTGGCACGGTGTACCACATCTTGTTGCCCATCTTGATCGATGGATCGACGACATCACCAAACATGTCGCGTGGCACTAAATCCTCCTACCTGACAGTCGTCCCGCGGTCAAAGACCGGCGATTATCCTCTTCGACTTGCCCAATACGCAAGCGTATTGGAGTCGCGCACGGCAAGGCCTCTGAGGGGGGCCCAGTCTTTCAATTAGACACCGGAAAACGTGCCCGGCTCCCTACAAAAACGTTACAAAACAAGGACGGCTTTCAAAAACACCGAGAGGTCAGGCACTGGCGCACCTGACCCCTCAGACGCCCGGCGATTCTAGTCGGGCTTCAAACCCATCGTCAACAGTTTGATCGGCCCAAAACATCGAAATTACGTAATGTGACGAACTCTTACAAGGCCGACAGGCGACGGGCGACAGGACGAGCTTCAGCCTGTTAGCCCGTTAGCCTGCTAGCCTGTTAGCCCGTTCGCCCGTTGCCTGTTCAGCTCTCGATCCGCATTCCGTAGAACGAGCGATACACGAAGAACATGCTGACGACGAAGAACACGGCGGAGAGGCCGAGCGTCAGCGTCGCGCCGGTGCCGAGGTAGACACCCAGCTCGACGGCGAGCAGGCCGAACAGCGTCGTGAACTTGATGACCGGGTTCATCGCCACCGACGAGGTGTCCTTGAACGGATCGCCAACCGTGTCGCCGACGACGGAGGCGTCGTGGAGCGGCGTGCCCTTCATCTTCAGCTCGGTCTCGACGATCTTCTTCGCGTTGTCCCAGGCGCCGCCGGCGTTGGCCATGAAGATCGCCTGGTAGAGGCCGAAGAGCGCGATCGAGATCAGGTAGCCGATGAAGAAGAACGGCTCGACGAAGGCGAAGGCCAGCGTCGAGAAGAACACGCCGAGGAAGATGTTGAACATGCCGCGCTGCGCGTAGATGGTGCAGATCTCGACCACCTTCTTGCTGTCCTCGACCGACGCCTTGGTCGCGCCTTCGAGCTTGATGTTGGCCTTGATGAACTCGACCGCGCGATACGCACCGGTCGTGACCGCCTGCATCGACGCGCCGGTGAACCAGTAGATCACCGCGCCGCCCGTGATGAGTCCCAGCAGGAAGGGCGGGTGCAGGATCGACAGCTTGGCAATCGCCGTCTGGTCGACGAGGCCGTGCGTGAGCGCCATGATGATCGCGAAGATCATCGTCGTCGCGCCGACCACCGCGGTGCCGATCAGCACCGGCTTGGCGGTCGCCTTGAACGTGTTGCCGGCGCCGTCGTTCTCCTCGAGCAGCTCCTTGGCCACCTTGAAGTTGACCTTGAAGCCGTACTGCTTCTGGATGTCCGCTGCGATGCCGGGGATCTCTTCAATCTGCGACAGCTCGTACACCGACTGCGCGTTGTCGGTCACCGGGCCGTAGGAGTCGACCGCAATCGTCACCGGGCCCATGCCGAGGAAGCCGAACGCCACGAGGCCGAACGCGAAGATCGCCGGCGCCACCATGATGCCACCGAGGCCCAGGTTCGATACCAGGTAGGCGATCGTCATCAGGCCCATGATCGTCAGGCCGAGCCAGTAGGCGCTGAAGTTGCCGGCGACGAGGCCCGACAGGATGTTGAGCGACGCGCCGCCTTCACGCGACGAGGTGACCACTTCCTTGACGTGGCCGGAGTGCGTCGAGGTGAAGACCTTGACGAACTCGGGAATGATCGCGCCGGCCAGCGTGCCGCAGGTGATCACGGTCGAGAGCTGCCACCACAGATCGGTGTTGCCGCCGAGCGACGGAATCAGCAGGTACGACAGCACGTAGGTGAGCACCACCGAGACGATCGAGGTCAGCCACACCAGCATGGTGAGCGGCGCCTCGAAGTTCATCTTCTCGACGTTGCCGTACTTGCCCTTGGCGATGGCGTTGTTCACGAGGTACGAGCCCGCCGAGGCGAGCACCATCATCACGCGCATCATGAAGATCCAGACCAGCAGCTGCACCTGGACGGCCGGCTCCTTGACGGCGAGCATGATGAACGAGATCAGCGCGACGCCGGTGACGCCGTAGGTTTCGAAACCGTCGGCAGTCGGGCCAACCGAGTCACCGGCGTTGTCGCCGGTGCAGTCCGCGATCACGCCCGGGTTGCGCGCGTCGTCTTCCTTGATCTTGAACACGACCTTCATCAGGTCGGAGCCGATGTCAGCGATCTTCGTGAAGATGCCGCCGGCGATACGCAGCGCCGCGGCGCCGAGCGACTCGCCGATCGCGAAGCCGAGGAAGCAGACGCCGGCGTATTCACCGGGAATGAAGAGCAGGATAGCGAGCATGAACAGCAGCTCGACGGAGATCAACATCATGCCGACGCTCATGCCCGAGCGCAGCGGGATGTCGCACACGGCGAACGCCTTGCCCTCCAGGCTGGCGAACGCGGTCCGCGAATTGGCGAGCGTGTTGATGCGGATGCCGTACCACGCCACGCCGTAACTACCGCCGATGCCGATCAGGCTGAAGATGATGACGATGGCGATGCGGCCGGGCTCGAGGCCGGTGAGCCAGAAGTAGGCAATCATCACCGCCCCGATGAACAGCTCGAGGATCAGCAGGAACTTGCCCTGCTGGATCAGATAGGCCTTGCAGGTCTCGTAGATGAGCGCCGAGACGTCGGCCATCGACTTGTGGACCGGCAGGTTCTTCACCGCGGTGTAGGTCCACAGACCGAACAGCAGCCCCAGCACGCAGACGACCAGGCCCGACAGCAGGATCTGGTGGCCGGTCATGCCGAGGAAGTCGCCCTGGTTGAGATCCGGCAGCTGGATGTTGACCTCGCCGCCGGGCCGGTGCGCCGCGTCTTCAGGTTGCGCCGCCAGCAGCGCCGGCGTCATCAGCATGGCCAGTGTCAGAACCACCGCCGCTCGTTGAATAAACCTCATCACCATTGCGTCCTTCATCCTCGTCCTTTGATGGCGCCGCGGTAGCGCCATTCCCCCAGTTAAGAAAATTCGAATACCTTCTTCGACCGTCACGTCCGGAAAAAACGCCTGCCCGCGCGGATACACGGCCACGTCACCGAGATACAGGTGATTGGTCGGCACGTATACCGCCACCATCGGCTCTGCCCCCGCGCCGCGATCGATCGTGAACTCGCGCGTCAGGAACCCGATCACCATGCCGCGCCGCGCATCATCCACGATCACGACCTTCTTGAAACCCGACTCGCTGTCGGGAGAGAAGGCCGCGACGAGTTGCCTCACCGGCGCGTACACCGTCTTGAACAACGGCACGCTCAGCAGCCATTTCTCGCCGCGCTGCAGCACGCGCCTGCCGATTACGTTCGTCGCCACGGCGCCCGTCAACAGAATCAGAGCCACCGTCGTCAGCACGCCGAGCCCGGGCACTTCGCGCCCGAGCACATACATCGACAACGGCTTGGCGATGCCGTCGACGAACCGGAACGTCCACACCAGCGTCACGACGGTGATGAAGAGCGGCACGGTCACGACCAGGCCGGTCAGAAAGCTACGGCGCAACCAAACCATTACGAGCATGCGGAGTGCGGAATGCGGCGTGCGGATCACGACTTGCTCCAACTCCGCATTCTGCACTCTGCACTCCTAACTCCTGGTCAACAACCACGCCAGCGTGATCGCCGCGAGCGCAAACCGGTAATACGCAAACACCGCGAGCGAATGCGACCCGAGGTAGCGCAGAAAGTACTTCACCGTGACGTAGCCGACGACCGCCGAGACCACCAGGCCCACGGCCATCATCGTCACCGGCACGCCGGCCATGCCGACCTCCGACAGATCGACCACTTCCTTCACGGCCACCGCAAATACCGCCGGCAGGCTCATGAGGAACACGAACCGCGCCGCGGAATCGCGCCGCAACCCGAAGAACATGCTCACGATCAGCGTCGAACCCGATCGCGACAGCCCCGGCGCCAGCGCCGCGGCCTGCGCGACGCCGATGGCCAGCGCCTCGCCATAGCCGAGCGATCGCGCGTCCCGTTCCTGGCGGCCGATCCGCTCGACCCACAGCAGGCCGACGCTGCCGATGATCAGGTTGATCGCCACGATCAACGGGGTGCGTATCTGCGCTTCGATGAAGTCGCCGAACAACCCGCCGATGATGACGATCGGGATCGTCCCGATGATGATCAGCCGGCCGCGCCGCTCGTCCTCGCCGTCGCGCCCGGCGAACGCGCCAGGCGCCGCGACGATCAGCCTCGCCACGTCGGCGCGGAAAAACGCCACCACCGCGAGCAGCGTGCCGACGTGACACGCCGCGTCGAACGGGATTCCGAAGCGCCCGGGATCCCAGCCGAAGAACGCGCGCGCGAGGATCAAGTGTCCCGAGCTCGACACCGGCAGGAACTCGGTGAGCCCCTGCACGACGCCGAGAACCGCTGCGCCCAGCAGATCCACGCGCGGCGCTACGACGCCTGCCGTCCCGCCTTATTCGCGGTACGCGAAGCCGGCGTCTTCGGGCTCAGCATCACCGCGATCGCCGATGCGATGAACACCGTCGAATAGGTGCTGGTGATGATGCCGACGAGCATCGCGAACGCAAAGCCTTCGAGCGTCTCGCCGCCGAACAGGTACAGCGACAGCACCGCCAGGAACGTCGTGCCGGCGGTGATCACGGTGCGCGGCAGTGTCTGGTTGACGGCGGTGTTGATCACCGTTTCGATCGGCTCGCGCCTGCGCAGGCGCAGGTTCTCGCGCACGCGGTCGAAGATCACGATCTGGTCGTTGACGCCGTAGCCGACCAGGGTCAGGATCGCGGCAATGGTGTTGAGCGAGAGCTCGTAGCCCGCCAGCGTCAACATCGACAGCGTGATCAAGACGTCGTGCAGGGTGGCGACCATCGCGCCGACGCCGAAACTGAAGCGGAAGCGCAGCGCGATGTAGATCATGATGCCGAACATCGACGCGAGGGTCGCGAGAACGCCCTCGCAGCTGCAGGTTGCGGCCGATCACCGGGCCGACGAACTCGGTGCTGAGCACCTCGAACTTGCCGAGGTTGGCCGCCTGGAGTTCCTGCACCAGGCGCTGCGCGCTCTGCTCGAGCTGCACGTCCGCCGCCTCCGCGACGAGCGGCAGCCGGATCATCTTCTCGTTCGGCGCGTCGCCGTAGCTCTGGACGATTTCCTCGTTGCCGGCAATCGCGTCGCGAATCGCGTCCTCGCTCACCGGCTGCTCGAAGCGGACCACGATCAGCGTGCCGCCGGAGAAGTCGATGCCCAGCGGCAACCCGCGCATCGCAATCAGGCCGACGCCGGCCAGGATCAGCAGCCACGAGAGCACCAGCGCATGCCAGCGCCACCGCAGCCAGTCGATGTTTACGTTCGTAAGAATTCGCATGATGTCAGATGCTGAGGGTCGCGGTCTTGCGGCGCGTCAGGATGAGCTCGAACAACGTTCGCGACACGAACACCGCCGTGAACACGTTGGCGAGCAGGCCGAAGGTGAGCGTCGTCGCAAAGCCCTGGATCGGGCCGGTGCCGAAGTTGAAGAGGAACGCCGCGGAGATGAGCGACGCGATGTGAGTATCGAGGATGGTCAGGAAGACGCGGTCGAACCCGGCCGCCACCGCCTGTTTCACCGACTTGCCCGTCGCCAGCTCCTCACGGATGCGCTCGAAGATCAGCACGTTCGAGTCGACGCCGATGCCGATGGTCAGGATGAAACCCGCGATCCCGGGCAGCGTCATCGTCGCGCCCAGATAGGACATCACGCCGAGCAGGATGATCAGGTTGACGAGCACCGACGTGATCGCGTTCAACCCCGCCAGGCGGTAATAGAACAGCATGAAGATCATCACCAGCACCACGCCGCCGATGGATGCGGTGATGCCGGCGCGGACCGAATCGGCGCCGAGCGACGGACCAACGGTGCGCTCTTCGAGATAGGTCAGGTTCGCCGGCAGCGCGCCCGAACGCAGCTTCAGGCTCAGGTCCTGCGCTTCCTGGTTCGTGAAGTTGCCGGTGATGCGGCCCTCGTCGTCGATGCGCGATTGGATCACCGGCGCCGACTGGACGCGGCTGTCGAGGACGATGCCGAGCTGGCGGCCGATGTTGTTCTGCGTGAACGTGCCGAACTTCCGCGCGCCCTCCTGGTTCAACGAGAAGCTGACCGCGGGACGGTTGTTCTCGTCGAGCGTCGGCCGCGCGTTGCGCAGGTCGCGCCCGGTCACGGCGGGAATTCGGCGGAGCACGTAGTAGCCCGTGCTGGCCGGCTGGCCGGGAGCGGCTTCAATCGTCCCGGGAAGAATCTGCATGTCCGGCGGCACGTTGTTGCCGAGCGCCGCCTTCGCCGCGTTCTCGTCCGAGAACGGGCCCTGTTCGACCTGCTTCAGCTCGAGCTGCGCGGTCGATCGGATGATTTCCTTGGCGCGCGCCACGTCGGTCACGCCGGGCAATTGCACCAGGATCTGATCGGCGGCACTGTGACGCGCCACGACCGGTTCGGCGACGCCGAGCTCGTTGACGCGCCGCTCGATGGTCGTCAGCGCCTGGTTGACGGTGTCCTCACGCAACTGGACGGCGATGTTCGGCTTGAGCGTGAAGGTGTAACTGCCGCTGCCCGAACTGCGATCGTAGTTGACGTCGACTTCGGCGAGGGTGTTGCGGAACGCCCCGTCCTGGTCCGCCGAAATGCCGTTCACGGTGAACGAGGTCGGCCCGTTCACGGTGATGCCGGAGACGTTGATCTTTGCCGTCTTCAGCTGCTCGCCCAGGCGGTCGGCCGTGGTCTGCGCTTCAAGACGCAGCGCATCGTCGGTCTGGACGCGCATGACGAGATGCACGCCGCCCTTGAGGTCCAGGCCGAGGCGGATCTTCTGATCGGGCGGAAAAAACGACCACACCGACAGACCGATGATGGCCACAATGAAAAGGAGCTTCCAACGAAGGTTCTTCACCATGATTTATGTATTCCGCGCGTCGACGACGGGCGCCTGACCCTGATACCCGACGACCGCGGCCCGGGAAATGTCGACCCGGACATTCGGGGCAATCTGCAGCTGAACAGTGTCGTCGCTGATCTTCGCGATCGAACCAAAAATGCCGCCCGACGTGACAATCTTGTCGCCGACCTTGAGCGCCGCGAGAAACGCCGCAACCTTCTTCTGCCGGTTTCTGGTCGGCAGAAGGATGACGAAATAGAATATTGCGAGGACAAGCGCGAACGGTATGAGCTGGATCAGGGGACTGACCTGACCAGATGACGCGCCGAGAGCCAGTAGCATGCCGAACAGGGGATCCGTCGTGGTCATGAAATCAACGCGCGGCGGGCAAAGGTCTGATGAAAAGTATGCCTGAAATCTTCGAACCTGCCGAACGCTATAGCCTCCCTAATCCGACGCATACTGTCAAGGTAAAAGCTGAGATTATGCAACGTGTTAAGGGTGCCTCCGGTCATTTCTCCCGCTTTGAAAAGGTGGCTCAAGTAAGCCCGGGAAAAGTTGCGGCAGGTGTAGCAGTTACACGCCGGATCGACCGGCCTGTCGTCCTCGGAAAACTGTGCGTTCTTGATGTTTAGCGGTCCTTCGCTGGTGAAGAGCTGACCGTTCCGGGCGTTGCGGGTGGGCATGACGCAGTCGAACATGTCGACGCCTCGCGCGACGCACTCGACAAGGTCGATCGGCGTGCCGACCCCCATGAGATAGCGAGGTTGATCGGGCGGCAGCAGCGGCGTGGTCGCCTCGACTACTTTGTACATGGTTTCGTTCGGCTCCCCGACGCTCAGCCCGCCGATCGCATAGCCCTCAAACCCAATGGACGCAGTGAGTTCCGCGCTTTTCGCGCGTAACTCCGGAAAGGTCCCGCCCTGGACGATGCCGAACTGGAATCGATCGGGGCTCTTTTTTCGTTCGAGAAAACGGTCGCGGCAGCGCCTCGCCCATCGTGCGGTCATCTCGAGCGATCGTTCGATCACCTCCGGCGTCGATGGCAGCGCCGGGCACTCGTCGAGCACCATCTGGATGTCGGATCCCGAGGTTCAGTTGGATATCGACCGCCGATTCAGGGGTTAGCCGGTGGGTGCCGCCGTCGAGATGAGACCGAAACTCCACGCCGTTCTCGTCGATCTTTCGGCGATCGGCCAGGCTGAAGACCTGATAGCCGCCGCTATCAGTGAGGATGGGTTTGTTCCAGCCAATGAACTTGTGGAGGCCGCCACGGCGCTCAATCAATTCATCGCCCGGCCTCAGCATCAAATGATAGGTGTTGCCAAGGATGATACTGGCGCCGATTTCCTCAAGATGTTGAGAAGTCAGGGCCTTAACCGCGCCCTGGGTGCCGACCGGCATGAACACGGGCGTCTCGATCTCGCCACGTGATGTCTTGAGGATCCCTCGACGCGCGCCGCTGTCTGTGTGGGTGAGGGAAAACATGTGGTGTTGACCGCATTGCTATTATCGCTGAGTGAAGAAATTGCGGGTCGGGATCATCTTTGGCGGCCGGTCGGGTGAGCACGAAGTGTCGGTGACGTCAGCGTCGTCAATTTTTGAGCATATCGATCGCGGAAAATACGATCCGATTCCAATTCGCATCGAGAAAGACGGCTCGTGGTCGTTCCCGCGCCATGAACCGGCGGCGTCGAACGTCGCGCAAGCCATCGAGCAGGCGCGGGCGGCCGAACGCTGACACCACGGCGACGAGCGACCCGACGCTCGGAGCGCTGAAACTCGACGTAGTCTTCACGGTGCTGCATGGTCCGTACGGTGAAGACGGCACGGTCCAGGGCCTGCTCGAAATGGCAGGGCTTGCGTATGTCGGTAACGGGGTTCTCGCCTCCGCTGCCGGCATGGACAAAGCGATCATGAAGCGCCTCTTCAAGAGCCGGGGCCTGCCGGTCTGTCACTGGCACGACTTTGTTCGGTCGGAATGGGATCAGAACCGGAGCGCCCTGCTGCAACGGATCGGCACGCTGGGCCTGCCCGTTTTCGTGAAGCCCGCCAACCTCGGATCGAGCGTGGGCATCTCGAAGGTGAAGACGCAGGAGGAGCTCGTGCCCGCGATCGAGCTCGCCCTCCAGTTCGATCGAAAGGTCGTCGTCGAGGCCGCTGTGCCCCGCGCTCGAGAGATCGAGTGCGCCGTCCTCGGCAACGACGACCCGAAGACGTCGGTCCCCGGCGAGGTCCTGCCGTCGCGGGAGTTCTACGACTACGAGGCGAAGTATCTCGATGAAGGATCCAGGACGGTGATTCCCGCGGATCTGCCACCCTCCACCGCAGCGGAAGTGCAGCGGCTGGCGGTCGAGGCGTTTCGCGCGATTGACGGCGCGGGTCTCGCTCGTGTCGATTTCCTGATGGATGGCGAGACGGGCACAATCTACCTGAACGAGATCAACACGCTTCCCGGTTTCACCAACATCAGCATGTATTCGAAGATGTGGGAAGCGTCGGGGGTTGCCGTACAGCGCGCTTGTGGACCGCCTCATCCAATTCGGGATCGAGCGGCATCGGGAAAAGCAGCGCTCGAAAACCAGCGCGCTGTGAGTGCGGGACTGCCGAGTGCGGAGTGCGGAGTCATGAGAATTGTTCTAGTCTCCGCACTCTGCACTCTGAACTCCGCACTTGCCAGTGCGCAGCCAGGCATCACCGCCGCGCCGCAGATCGCGCGCGCCTATGACCTGATCCTCGACGCCGACTTCGACCAGCTCAACTCGACGCTGCCCGCGGTCTGTCCGCCGGCGCCGATCGTCGCCTGTCAGGGCCTCGAGGCCCTGGGCCTGTGGTGGCGGATCCAGCTCGATCCCGACAACCGGAGCCTCGATGCCGCGTTCCTGTCGGCAGCCAATACCGCGATCGCGGAAGCAGAACGATTTGCCGCCGCGGAGCCAAGTCGCGCGGAAGCCTGGTTCTTCGTCGGCGCCGCCTACGGGGTGCGGGCGCAGTTCCGCGTCTACCGTGCCGAGCGTTTCGCGGCTGCGCGCGACGGCAAGCAGATCAAGGAGGCGCTCGAAAGAGCCCTCGCGCTCGATCCAGGGATGCACGACGCCGAGTTCGGCATCGGCATGTATCGCTACTACGCGGGCGTGGCGCCGACGTTCTTCAGGTTCCTGCGGTTCCTGCTCCTGCTCCCTGGCGGGGATCGCGAAGGCGGATTGGCGCAGCTCGAACGCGCCAGTCAGCTGGGACTGCTGGTCCGCGGCGAGGCGCAGTTTCAGATCCACGTGCTCTACCTCTGGTACGAGCACAAGTCGAAAGAGGCGCTCGACATCATCCGGGGGCTGCAGCAGCGCTATCCGCACAACCCGCTCTTCCACCAGATCGAGGCGGAGATCCTCGACATCTACTTTCACGATCACGCCGGCAGCCTCAAGGCGTCCGAGCGGCTGCTGGCGCTCGCCGCATCACGCTCGGTGTTCCACGCCGACATCGCCGAGAAGGTCGCGCGCCGCAACATCGCGAAGCAGTCGATCGCGTTGAAGGCGCCGAAACCCAAAGTCGACTAGCGGGCCGGCGCGCGCCGGCGCCGCAGACTACAGAACTTGCAATGACGTGCCGACATGTGTTGATGAAGGTGTGGCGGATGCGATCGATCGGGGCGGGTGTTTTGACCTACAACAACCGCTTTGTGCTTGACAACCGATTTTTCTCATCCATAATCTACATCTGGTATGAGGGTGGAGGGCTCAGGCCACTGGTTGTGAAGAGGTAAAAACTTCTTCGAATACAAAAAAACAATCAGCGGTTGCCATCAGGCAGAGTCACCCCCCATCAGGAGAGAACAATGGCGAAGAAGGCAAAGAAGGCGGCGAAGAAGAAGGCCAAGAAGCGCTAAGCCGCTTACAGGGGCGGTTCTCACAGACTGCCCCACCCTTTTCACCAATTGCGCGCTCGACTCGCGAACGCGAGTTCGTAACCAGGTGAGCGCGCTGCAAGGCGCGAAGACGGCCGGAACTGGCGAGGCCGAGTGCCAGGCGGCAGAGGCTGATGCAGTGTCGCGGCGGACTTCCGCATAACCCAACCTGAAGGGGGGGATTGACCGATGGCCAAGAAAGCAAAGAAGGCGGCTAAGAAAAAGGCGAAGAAGCGCTAAGAGCTTCACCAGCCGTTAGATTAAGAAGGGGAGCACTCCGGTGCTCCCCTTTTTTATTTTTTATTTGTTATTCGTTATTCGTTATTTCCTACTGCCCGATCCAATTCTCGCCATCCCACACGCGGATGGTGTTGATCGTGTCCCACTGCTGCAGGCGATCGACCACGTCCAGGCCGCTGACGACCTGCCCGAAGACCGTGTAGCGGCCATCGAGGTGCGGCTGCGGCGAATGCGTGATGAAGAACTGGCTGCCGCCCGTATCGGCCCACTCGAGCGCCATGCCGACGGTGCCGCGCAGATAGGGCCGCTGGTTGATCTCGTCGCGGATCGTGTAGCCGGGCCCGCCTTCCCCGTCACCACGCGGATCGCCGTCCTGGACGACGAAGTCCGGGACGACGCGATGCAACTGGACGCCGCGGAAATAATTCTTGCGCACGAGAGAAACGAAGTTGGCGACGGTCCGCGGCGCGTCCAACACGGCCAGCTCGATCTGAATGGTGCCCTTGCTGGTGTCGATATACGCCTGCGGCGAGAACTTCGGCGCGATCATCGCGTCGATCGCGGCCAATTCCGGCGCGTTCGGCGGCGCCGGCCGCATTGCCGAGACGTCGGCGGCGGCATCGAGCTTACGAAGGTGCTCGGCCGCGCGCATCCGGACCGCCCAGTCGCGGTCCCCGAGGGCCGACGTCAGTAGCGGCCGGGCGGCGGCGGGATCGAGCGCCGTGAGCGCGTCGAGCGCGTTGGTGCGCGCGACGTAGAGGCCGTCCCGCTGCCCGGTCTTGAACGCCTCGGTGAGCGCGGGGGCGGCATTGGTCGCCTTGATCGTCGCGAGCCCGCGGGTGGCGGCGCCACGCACGACCGGGTCGTCGGCCTGGAGGCGCGCCGTCAGGACCTCCGTCGCATTGGCCGCGCCGATTTTCGCGATCGCGTCGAGCACCGACGGGATCACGCGCTGATCGGTGTCGTTCAGCATCACCGTCAACGGACCCTGCGCGCGCTCGCGGCCAAGGTTACCCAGGGTCGCGGCGAGCGAGGCGCGCACCGACCAGTGCGGGTCGGGATCGAGCGCGGAGATCGAGCTCATGAAGGTGTCGACGTCCGTCTGCGCGAGCGCGTGGAGCGCCGCCGCCCTGACCGACGGCCACTCGGCGGACACCAGGTCGATCAGCAACTCGACCGACGCCGAATCGCGTAATCGCGAGAGCGCGACGATCGCTTCCAACTGGAGGTTCTGATCGACCTGCGGAGAGACGATGAGTCGCCGCATGACGGCGCCACCGCGGGCTTCGCCGAGCGCCGCAATGGCGCGCACCGCCTGGATGCGCACCGCAAGCGGCACCGACGGGTCTTCGGCGGCAGCCAGAAGCGGGCCCGCCGCCTGCGGATTCTTCGAGGCGCCCAGGCCCCGGGCCGCGAACGCCCGGGTCAGCTGGCCTTCGCCGTTGAATAAATCGAGCAGAACGGCCGCAGCGCGCGGATCGTTGATGCGCTGGAACGCAAAAGCCACCGGCCACCAGCGGCTGCGAGGCCGGCCATTCTGATCGACGAGCACAGCGGCCAGCGCATCGTACGATCCGAGACGCACGAGCGCGAACATGCCGAGGCGCACCGCTTCAACGGCCGGACGCCTTGGGATATCCCATGTCATCCGGATTGATGCCGCCCAGCGCATTACCGGTGATGTGGGTCGCGATCATCGCCCCGATCGGCTGGGCCGCGGCCTTGTGCGCGATCATCCCAAGCGCTTCGGCGGCACGGCCCTGGATCAACGGGTCGGAATCGGTCAGCGCGGTCATCAAGGCCGGCGCCGCAGCGGCATCGCCGATGAGACCCATGGCAAACGCCGCCATCTGCCGCACTTCCGGATCGGACTCCGACTGCAGAGTCGTCGTCAAAGCGGGAATGGCCTCCGGCAACTTCACGCGCCCGGCCGCGAGCGCCGATCGCCGGCGGATGCGGGCTTCCTGATCGGTCAGGAGTGCCAGCAGATCGCCGCCACCGCCGCGCAGTTGCCGCTCGTCCTCGAGCTGCAGAATCCAGCGCATCTTCTGTTCGAAGACCGCCGGCGGCGGCGGCGGATCGGCCACGGGCGCCGCGGCCTTGGGGCCGCAGCTCGCAAGAAGGCACAGATAACACCAGGGCCGCAGAAGGCGCGCCACCGACCATGGCCGCAGACGTGTCCGCCGAAGCGCGCAGCGCGAAGGTGGAAGGCTCGGAAAGCTCAGAGTCATAAGGTCAAGTGGCGCAAGGTTGCCTTATCAACACGCTCACGCACGATATTGACACCGATTCCAGGTTCTTGCGGCACTGCGATCGTTCCATCGGCCGCAATATCGATTGCCGGTTCGATCAGGTCGGGCTGGTAGTAGCGCTTACTTGCAGCGATGTCGCCCGGCAGGCTGAAATTCGGCAGGCTCGCCAGATGGATATTGTGGGCGCGGCCGATGCCGCTTTCGAGCATGCCGCCGTGCCAGACCGGAATGCCATTGGCGGCGCACAAATCGTGGAGCTCGACCGACGCCTGGTGGCCGCCGACGCGCCCCGGCTTGATGTTGATGATCTTGCAGGCCCTGGCCTCGATCGCATCGCGCGCAATCCGGACGGTGTGGATGGATTCATCGAGGCACACCGGCGTCTTGATTTGCTGTTGCAGCACGGCGTGATCCATCACGTCGTCGTAATCGAGCGGCTGCTCAATCAGCAGCAAATCGTAGGGATCGAGCCTGGCGAGCAGGGCGGCATCCTCGAGTGAGTATGCGGCGTTGGCATCCACCTGCAGGGGAATCGGGCCGAACGTCCGGCGCACGCGCTCGACGGCGTCGAGGTCCCATCCGGGCTTGATCTTGATCTTGATGCGCTGGTAGCCGGCCGCCAGCTCCTTCTCGATCTTCGCCATCAGTTGATCGAGCGTGTCCTGGATGCCGATCGAGACGCCGGAGGCGATGCGATCGCGGGTGCCGCCCAGCACCCTGGACAGCGGCTGACCGATCGCGCGCGCATGAAGGTCCCACATCGCCATCTCGACGCCGGCCTTCGCCATGTTGTGGCCGCGGATTCGCCTGAGCGCAGGGTAGACCTCACGCGGATGATCGAAGCGCTTGCCGATGACGAGCGGCGCGATGAAGCCGGCGATGATGTGCCACACGGTCTCGGTCGTCTCGCTGCTGTAATACGGATTGGCTTCGGCGACGGACTCCCCCCATCCTTCGTGCAGTTTTCCCTCATGCACGCCCTCGACGCGGACCAGTACGAACGTCCGATCGTACGAACGCCCGAAACTCGTCTCGAAGAAGTGCACCAGCGGAAGGCGGCAGAGGAACAGCTCAATCTTGTCGATCTTCATTCATGCTTCTCGACATTCACGCCTACAAACTATACTCGGCGGCGCAGTGGCGTTTCACTATCTCGCGATTGAAGGCCCGATTGGAGTTGGCAAGACACGCCTCGCCGAACGGCTGGCGACGAAGCTCGAGGCGACGACGATCCTCGAGGACACCGAGAACCCGTTCCTCGCGGACTTTTACGCCGATCGCCCGGGCTCGGCGCTGCAGGCGCAGCTGTTCTACCTGCTCAATCGCCACCGCCAGCTGACCGGCAAGCGCCAGGCCGATCTGTTCCTTCAGACGACGATCTGCGACTACGTCTTCGACAAGGACAAGATCTTCGCCTATCTCAATCTCGACGACAACGAGCTGTTCATCTACCAGCGCCTGTTCGACCTGCTGGCGCGCGACGTGCCGCCGCCGGATCTCGTCGTGTATCTCCAGGCGCCGACCGACCTGCTGATGGAGCGGTTGAGAAAGCTCGCCGTCGATCCCGAGCGGGAATTGCCGCTGCCGACGGAAGAATACGTGCGGGAACTGAACGAAGCCTACCAGCACTTCTTTTTCCACTACACCTCGACACCCCTCCTCGTCGTCGAAACCTCGGAGTTCGATCCCGAGTCCGACGACCAGGCGCTCGACGAACTGGTCAAGCAGATCAAGGGCATGGGGAAGGGTACGCGCTACTACGTAGCGCGGAAGTAGTTGGCAATTCGCCAGTTCGCCGGTTGGCAGTTGCCAACTGGTTAACTGCCAACTGAAAAACTACGGTAATCTGTCCGATATGGCCTGGTTCAAAAAGGCGCGCAAGCCGATTGCGTCGCCCGCCAAGACCAGCCGGGTTCCCGAAGGCCTGTGGGTGAAGTGTCCGGAATGCGACACGGTCATCTACACCAAGGATCTCATCAAGAACCTTCACGTCTGCGCCACGTGCGCGCATCATTTCCGCCTCAGCGCCACCGAGCGGCTCAAGACGCTGTTCGACGACGAGCGGTGGGACGAAATTGCGCCGAACCTGGTCTCGAACGACCCGCTGAAGTTCACCGACACCAAGCCGTACAAGTCGCGCCTCGCCGCGACCCAGAAATCCACAGGCCAGAAGGATGCGGTGATTGTCGGCGTCGGCAAGATCAACGGCGCCGATGCCGTCATCGCTTCGATGGAATACAGCTTCATCGGCGGCTCGATGGG
This sequence comes from uncultured cyanobacterium, assembly GCA_963833135.1. Classification (GTDB taxonomy): domain Bacteria; phylum Acidobacteriota; class Vicinamibacteria; order Vicinamibacterales; family UBA2999; genus 12-FULL-67-14b. Next base: position 199,443 of record CAWHWW010000006.1, read on the forward strand.
CGTGGTGGTCGGTGAAAAGATCGTGCGCGGCATCGAGCTCGCGCTCGAGCGGCGCATGGCGACGATCATCGTGTCGTGCTCCGGCGGCGCCCGCATGATGGAGGGTGCGCTGTCGTTGATGCAGATGGCGAAGATCTCCGCGGCGCTGGCGCGGCTCGATCGGGCGCGGCTGCCGTACATCTCGATCCTCACCGATCCGACGACCGGCGGCGTGACCGCCAGCTTCGCGATGCTGGGCGATCTCAACATCGCCGAGCCAAAGGCGCTGATCGGATTCGCCGGGCCGCGCGTCATCGAGCAGACCATTCGCCAGAAGCTGCCCGACGGCTTCCAGCGCAGCGAGTTCCTGCTCGAGCGCGGCATGCTCGATCTCGTGATCGATCGCCGCGAGTTGAAGGCGACGCTTGGCCACGCGCTGCGTTTCATGGCTGAAGACGCCGACGGCGACCGACGGATCGGCGCCTAATCGGTGTTGATCGGTGGCCGATTGACTCCGCTCGACCGGCTTTTCGCACTCGAACAATTCGGCATCAAGCTCGGGCTCGACAATATCCGCACCCTCCTCGCGGCGCTGGATCACCCCGAGCGCGCGTGGCAATCGATTCACATTGCCGGCACGAACGGCAAAGGATCGGTGGCGGCGATGGTGGAGCGCGGCCTGCGCGCGGCGGGGCTCAAGACAGGCCGCTACACCTCGCCTCACCTGGATCGCATCGAGGAGCGGGTCGCGATTAACGGCGAGCCGATCGATCGCGCCACGTTCGCCGCCGTCACCGCCGATGTTTTCGATGTCGTCGATCGCCTTCTCGACGAGAGCCTGTCTCGCCAAAGCCTTGGCGAAGGCCGGCCGACGTTTTTTGAGGTTTCCACGGCGATCGCGTTCGAGATTTTCAGGCGGGCGCAGGTCGATGTCGCCGTCGTCGAGGTCGGCCTCGGCGGTCGCTTCGACGCGACCAACGTCCTGACGCCGGCGATTACCGCGATTACCTCGATCGCGTTCGATCACGAGCGACATCTTGGGAACACGCTGTCGGACATCGCTTTCGAGAAGGCCGGCATTGCGAAGCCGGGAGTCCCTCTGGTGATCGGGCGCCTGCCGGAGGAAGCCGCCGCCCGCATCGCCAAGGTCGCGGGCGATGTCGGAGCGCCGCTCGTCGACGCGCATGCGGCGACGCGACCGGAAGTACCCGCCGTTGACGCCCGTGCTTCCCGGGCGGCATCAGCTCGAAAACGCCGCGGTCGCGGTGGCAATCCTCGAGCGATGGTCAGCGGCCGTGAGCCCGATCCCGACCGATGCGATCGTCACCGGCGTGACGAAGTGCGAGTGGCCGGCGCGTCTCGAATGGCTGCGGGTGCCGCCGAACGGCGAGCTGCTGATCGATGCCGCGCACAACCCTGCCGGCGCCGAGGCACTGGCGGCGTATCTGCAGGACACCGGCAGCCAGCCGCTGCCGATCGTCTTCGCCGCCATGGCCGACAAGGACCTCCGCCGCATGATCGCCGCGCTCGCGCCGGTCGCGGCTTCGTTCATCACCACGACGGTGCCGCACGTCCGCGCGAGAACGGCGGATCAGCTGGCCGATGAGATCCGGAAGCTGACATCCGTTCCGGTCGAGGCCGCCGGCTCGCCTCTCGCCGCGGTCTCACGCGCTCGAACAGCTGCCACCGCAGCCGCAGTGGAGGTGGGCCTGCCCACCGTAGCCTTGGCGAAGGTGGGTCGCGCCGGGCGGTGGCGTGCGGATCGATTTACATGATCGGCCCGCTGCGCGCGCGTCTCCTCGAGGGTGGCGCGAGCCGCATCTAGGCTGTTATTCTCGACGTGACTCTCGTGCGAGTACGAATCCTCATGCTCACGGCCGCAATCTTTGCCTCATCGGCCATACGTGACGCCGCGGCACAGAGCCTTCCCGGCTGGAACACGAAACAGTTTTCGTTCGAGCGGATTGACGCCGATCGCGTCCGGCTGATGCGCGAGGCAGAAATCGAAGGCGCCCCTGGCACGCCCAATGAGGGCCAGAAGTTCTTCGCCGACGATCTGCTGATGAACCTCAAGACCGGCGAGCTCGTCGCCGAGGGAAACGTCGTCTTCCGGACACCAACCACGAGCATTGCCGCAGACAGCGTCGTCTTCAATACCAAGACCAGCGTCGGCACCTTCAACAACGCGAACGGCATCGCGCAACTCGGCGAGCGGGGCACGCGTAACCTCAGCATGTTCGGCGGCCTCGAGCCGGACGTGTACTTCTACGGCCAGCAGATCGAAAAGGTCGGCGCCGACAAGTACCGCATCACGAAAGGCGGCTTCACGACGTGCGTGCAGCCGACGGCGCGATGGGAGATCGTCAGCGGCAGCGCGACGCTGAGGCTCGATCACTACGTCATGCTCAAGAACGCCGTCGTCGAGGTCAAGAACGTGCCGGTGTTCTACCTGCCGCTGCTCTACTACCCGATCCAGGAGGACGACCGCGCGACCGGATTCCTGATGCCGGCATACGGCTCGTCCCTCGCGACCGGATCGTCGCTCAGCAACGCGTTCTTCTGGGCGATCAACCGCAGCCAGGACGCGACCTTCTTCCACGACTGGATGTTCTCGCGCGGCAGCGGCCTCGGCACCGAGTACCGCTACATGCTCGGCCCGCAAGCGCAGGGCGATTTCCGCTATTACTGGCTCGACGAGAACGAAGCGGTGATCAACGGGCAGACGCGCCAGCCGAGGCAGAGCAAGACCATGCGCGGCGGCCTCAGCCAGAACCTTCCGTTCGGCCTGGCGGCACGCGGGCGCGTCGACTACGTCACCGACGTGACGGTGCGGCAGACCTACGACCACAACTTCTACAACGCCTCGAACAGCACGCGGTCGTACGAGGGCGGCGTCTCGGGCGCGTGGCGCAACCTGGCGGTCAACGGCCGGTACGCCCAGGTCGAAACGTTTACCAATGCCGACTATTCGACGATCACCGGGCAGACGCCCGGATTTACGGCGTCGTTGAGCGGCGTTCGCCTTGGGCGTCTGCCGATCTTTGGAACCGTCAACGCCGAGGCGGGCCACACCGTCTACATCACGCGCTTCAACGCGGTCGAGCAGGATCTCAGCCTGATCAAGACCGACGTCACGCCGTCGATTCGCGCACCGCTCAGCACCCTGCCCTACCTGCAGGTCAACGCCACGGCCACATATCGCACGACCTACTACAGTGAGAGCCTGGCCGACGACAAGAGAACGCAGATCGAAGTGCCGATCACGCGAAACTACGGCGACTTTCGCGTCGACGTCATCGGTCCGGTCGTGTCGCGCGTGTTCAATCCGAACAACGCGATCGCCGATCGCATGAAGCACGTCATCGAACCGACGTTCTCGGTGCAGCGGCGGACGGAGATCCCCAACCAGGACCGGGTCCCGACGGCGACCGGCTACGACGTCATCGTCGGCGGCGTGACGCAAATGAGCTACGGCGTGACCAATCGCCTGATGGTGCGGAAGGACAGTGAGGGTCAGCCGCAAGCAGGCGCGCCGCGTGAAATGCTCAATTTTTCGCTGCGCCAGAGCTATTACACCGACGAGAACGCCAGCAAGTTCGACAACTCGTATTCATACGGCTTCAACCAGCGCGCGCCGAATGCGTTTTCGCCGATCTCGCTGGTGGCGCGCGCGACGCCGACAGCGCCGCTGGCGATCGACTACCGGCTCGAGTACGACCCGCTCGCGACGACGACCAGCCCAAAACTGCTCGGCATGAGCCTGAACGGCATGTTGCGGTCGTCCGACGTCAACGTGACCGGCGGCTGGTCGCGGCAGGCATTCACGCAGACCACGCCGACCGGCGCCCTGGTCCAGGCCAGTAACATCGTCCAGTCAACCGCCGATTTCCGGATCAAGCAGGGCCAGTACGGCGGCGCCGTGCAGTTCTACTACGACGTCACCAAATCGACGCTGATCAACCAGCGCTACGTCGCCTCTTACAACGCGCAGTGCTGCGGCGTCTCGTTCGAGTATCAGTCGTTCAACTATCCCGATACGAACCAGTTCCTGGTGCCGAAGGACCGGCGCTTCAACATGTCGTTCACGCTGGCCGGCGTCGGGTCGTTCGCCAACTTCTTCGGGGCGTTCGGCGGCGGCACGTACTAGCCACCGAAAGACGATCCACCGAGCAGGTCCACCGATTACGGTCCACCGATTACTCTGGTACAATCACCGTCTTGCATGAAGGGACTGATCATCTAACACACCGCTTTATGCTCGGCGACAATTCCGAAGTGTGGATTAAATGGTAGTCCACGGATTTCACTGATGACACTGACAAGAGTTCTCGTCACCGGCGGCGCCGGCTTCATCGGCAGCAACTTCGTCCGCTACGCGCTCACGACGCATCCGGACTGGCACGTCACCACCCTCGACAAGCTGACCTATGCGGGGCGCAGGGAGAACCTGCACGACGTGATGGACAATCCGCGCCACACGTTCGTGCACGGCGACATCTGCGACGCGGCGATGGCCGGTCCGCTCGTCGAGCAGTCCGACTACGTCGTCCACTTCGCCGCGGAAACCCACGTCGATCGCTCGATCATGGCCGCGGGCGATTTCATCAAGACCGACGTCGAAGGTTCGTTCGTGCTGCTCGAAGCGGCGCGCCGCAACCCGAAGCTGAAGCGGTTCGTGCAGATTTCGACCGACGAGGTGTACGGCAGCGTGCCGGAGGGTTCGAGCGTCGAGACCGACGAACTGAAGCCGCGCAATCCCTATGCGGCCAGCAAGGCCGGCGCCGATCGGCTCGCCTACAGCTATTGGGCGACGCACGATGTGCCGGTGATCGTGACGCGCGCGTCGAACAATTACGGGCCGTACCAGTTTCCGGAAAAGATCCTGCCGCTGTTCGTCACCAACCTGATGGACGACATCCCGGTGCCGCTCTACGGCGACGGCGGCAACATCCGCGACTGGCTGCACGTGCTCGATCACTGCCGCGGCATCGATCTGCTGATGCACGACGGCCACCAACGGCGAGGTCTACAACATCGGCGGCGGCAACGAGGTCAAGAACCTCGACCTCACGCACAAGGTGCTGAAGCTCGCGGGCAAGGGACCCGAGCTCATCAAGCCGGTCCAGGATCGCAAGGGCCACGATCGCCGCTACAGCCTCAGCTCGGCGAAGCTGCGCGCCATGGGATGGGCGCCGCAGGTCGATTTCGAACAGGGCCTCGCGGAGACCGTCGCCTGGTACCAGAAGAACGAGTGGTGGTGGCGGCCGATCAAGGAACGCGACCCCGGTTACAAGGCCTACATCGAAGCGCAGTACGGCAAGCGGTAGACGTCTTGAAGCGCTGGCAATGACCACCTTGATCACGGGCGCGGCCGGTTTCGTCGGCAGCCATCTGATCGAGCTTCTCGAACAGGATTCGGCGCAGATCGTCGCGCTGTTGCGGCCGGGCACCGAACCGCTCGTCAGCGGCTCGCGCGTCATCTGGCACGCGGTCGAACTGAACGATCGCGAGCCGGTCGCGAAGGCGATCGCCGCATTCGCGCCGTCGGAGATTTACCACCTCGCCGGCATGCCGCATGTCGGCGATTCGTGGTCGCACGTGCACGAGACCTTCGCCGGCAACGTCCTCGGCACGCATCACCTGTTCGAGCGCGCTGCGGCTCGCACGGCTGAAGCCGCGCGTCCTCATCACGAGCACCGCCTTCGTCTACGAGCCGCAGAATCGCGCGCATCACCGAAGAGCGACACGATCAGGCCGAACAGTCCGTACGGCACGAGCAAGCTCGCGCAGGAAATGGTCGCGATGCGCGCGTGGCAGGACGACGGGATTCCGACGCTCGATCGCGCGGTCGTTCAATCACGTCGGCCCGCGACAGTCGCCGTCGTTCGTGGCGTCGAGCATCGCGAAACAGATCGCCGAGATCGAGGCGGGCCGGAGGCCCGCCGTGCTGTCAATGGGCAATCTCGAATCCGAGCGCGACATCATGGACGTGCGCGACACCGTGCGCGCGTATCGCGCGATGATGACGTCCGCGAAGCCGGGCGTGCCCTACAACGTCTGCTCGGGCACGCCGGTTCGCATTCGCACGCTGGTCGAGCTGCTTCAATCGAAAGCGCGCGTGCCGATCACGATCGAACAGGATCCCGCGCGCTTCAGACCCAACGACACGCCGCTCGTGCTCGGCGATCACCGGCGGCTGACGTCGGACACGGGCTGGGTGCCGCAGATCCCACTCGCTCAAACCGTCGAAGACCTCCTTGTCGTACTGGCGCAGCCAGACTGGCTTGACCGGCGAACAAAAAGCGAAATAATAGGTCGGATGGCGACCGTTCTGCCGCTGTTCGACCTCGGCCGCTCACCGACCACCCGCGACATCGCTCAGCTCGTGAAGGACGGCGGCGTCGCCGCGCTTCCCGACGCCAGACGCCGCGGCGACGCCGCGACCTACCAGGAAGTCCGCTGCCGCTCCGCCCTCAATCGCTGTCAAGGGCATGCCGTTCATGAAGTGGACGCTCAACCCGTATCGCGGCTGCACGCACGGCTGCCACTACTGCTTCGCGCGCCGCTATCAAACACAGCTCGAGCTTGAATGCGGGCGACGACTTCGCGTCGGTGATCTTCGTCAAGACCAACTTCGTCGAGGTGCTGCGCCGCGAGCTCGACAAGCCGTCGTGGGCGAAGGAGAACATCGGCTTCGGCACCGCGACCGATCCGTATCAACCGATCGAAGGCACCTACAAGATCTCGCGCGGCGTGCTCGAAGCGCTGCGCGATGCCGCCACTCCGGTCGGCATCGTGACCAAGGGGCCGATGATCGTCCGCGACACCGACGTGCTGCAGGATCTGTCGAAGCGGACGACGTGCCGCGTGCACATCAGCATTCCAACCGTGGATGAAGATGCGTGGGAGAAGCTCGAGCCGGGCGTCGCGCATCCGAATCAGCGGCTGCGCGCCGTGCGCGAGCTGGTCGATGCCGGCATCGATTGCGGCGTGCTGATGGCGCCGATCGTTCCCGGCTTCTCGACGCAGCCGGCGAAGATGGAGCGCACCATCAAGGCGATCGCGGACTCAGGCGCGCGCTCGGTCGGCGCGATGGTGATGCACCTCGAAGGCGGCACGCGCGATCACTTCATGGCGATGCTGCAACGCGAGTATCCCGGAGATGGTCGCGAAATACTCGCAACTTTACGCGAGCAAGTACGTGCCGAAGGACTACGACCAGCGGGTGCAGGAAGTCGTGTCGCTGATGCGCGAGCGTTACGGAGCAGGCCAACGGGCCAACGGGCGAACAGGCCAACAGGGCTGACAAGGCAACGCGTCGCCTAGCCCGGTGAGCCGATCAGTCTCGCCAGCACTCCGGCGATCACCGCGGCCCTCGGCACCAGCGCGTCGATCTCGACGTGCTCGTGAAGCGCATGCGCGCCGTCGCCGATCGCGCCAAATCCGTCGAGCGTCGGCACGCCGAGCGCCGCCGTGAAGTTGCCGTCGGATCCGCCGCCGGCACTGCCCTCCTTCAGCGTCGATGCCGATCTCAGCGGCCACCGACTTCGCCGCCTCGAACAGGCGCTCGACGGCCGCGGTCCGCTCGAGCGGCGGGCGATCGAAACCGCCGCTGCACTTCCAGCTGTCGCGCCGGGAAGATACGGCTGCAGCGACCGCATCGTCGCGCTGCACGCGATCGGCATCCGCGCGCGTGATCGCGCGCGCGTCGATCGTGGCCCGGGCTTCGGCGGGCACGACATTCGCGCGCGTGCCGCCCGAGACGACGCCGACCGTCAGCGTCACGCCGTGCGCGGGATCCTGCAGATCGTCGATGGCGACGATCTGCCGCGCCAGCTCGCGAACGGCGCTGACGCCCTTGCCGGGATCGAGGCCGGCATGCGCCGAGACTCCGCGCGCGATCATTTCGAACTGGCCGACGCCCTTGCGGCTGGTCTTGAGCGCGCCGCCGGGCAGCGACGGCTCGAACACCAGCACGGCATCGCTCTTCGACGCTTCCGCCTCGATCAGCGCGCGCGAGGTCTTGCTGCCGATCTCTTCGTCGGTCGTCCACAGCATCACGATCCGCGCAATCGTCCAGGCGCCTGCTGTTCGATCACCGCGCGCGTCGCCAGCGTCGCGAGACCGATGCCGGCCTTCATGTCGAACACGCCCGGCCCGTGCAGGCGGCCGTCGTCGCGCTTGAGCGGCATGCGCGCGAGCTGGCCGATCGGCCACACGGTGTCGAAGTGCCCGAGCAGCAGGATCTGTCGCGCGCCGGCGCCGAAACTGGCGCGCAGGTGATCGCCGGCGGTGGCCGATGGCACGCGGGTGATCTGTGCCGCCGATCGCCTCGAGGCGCGACGCCAGCTCGGCGCCACACCGGTTGACCGCGGCCGGATCGTCGCTCGGCGATTCAATCGCGACGAGCGTTTCGATGAGTTCGAGCAGCCAGTCGTGATTGGCGAGGCAATAGTCGAGGAAGGAGGTCACTGAGGTCTTGGGGTCCTGAGGTCTTGAGGACCTGAACGCCCTATAATAGTTCCGTGTTTCGGTGTTTCCGTGTTTCCGTGTTGAGCTTGTGTATGGCGACCGCTGCGTTCGCGCAGACGCCACAACCATTTCCGCGGCCGAACACCCAGAAGCCCGCGCAGCCGCCGCCTGCCGCACCAACGAAGCCGCCGGCGACCGAGGCACCGCCACCCAAGGCACCGGCACCCCATCAGGCACCCCGGCACCCAAGGCACCTCAGGCACCGCAGCCGGCGCCGATGGCGCGCCGACCGAAGCGATGTTGGGCGCTCCGATCTATCCGTCAGCCGTGTTTCTCACCTCGTACGACGCCGGCCGCGGGCAGCGCTTCTACATTTTCGGGAGCACCATCCCGTACGCGGAGCTGGTCGCGTATTACAAGACGGTGTTGAAGCAGAAGGGCGATGAGCTGTTCGAAGCGCCGCCGACGCACCAGTTCGAGACGGCGAGGTTCCGCGACGAAGCGATGGCGTTCGCGCCGAGCGTGACGATCAAGGACTACACCTACGGCGGCTCGGCCGGCTATCCCAATCCGAAGAAAGACGGGACGCCGGAGCGCTTCCCCAGCGTCATTCAGATCGTGCCGGCTCCGCGCTGACGTAGATTTCGCCGCCGCTCTTCCGGAACTCGGCCGACTTCTCTTCCATTCCCTTCGCGGCTTCGGCGCGCACCTGCTGCGTGAGCTCCATGCTGCAGAACTTCGGTCCGCACATCGAGCAGAAGTGCGCGACCTTGGCGCCATCGGCGGGCAGCGTTTCGTCGTGATACGCGCGCGCCGTCACCGGATCCAGCGACAGGTTGAACTGATCTTCCCAGCGGAACTCGAACCTGCGCCTTCGACAGCGCATCGTCCCAGGCGCGGGCGCGCGGGTGGCCCTTCGCGAGGTCGGCGGCGTGCGCCGCGATCTTGTAGGCGATCACGCCGGCCTTCACGTCGTCTCGATTCGGCAGGCCGAGGTGTTCCTTCGGCGTGACGTAGCAGAGCATCGCGGTGCCGTACCAGCCGATCATCGCGGCGCCGATCGCCGACGTGATGTGATCGTAGCCGGGCGCAACGTCGGTGGTGAGCGGACCGAGCGTGTAGAACGGCGCCTCGCTGCACCACTCGAGCTGCTTCTCCATGTTCTCGCGAATGAGGTGCATCGGCACGTGACCGGGGCCTTCGTTCATCACCTGGACGTCGTATTCCCACGCAATCTTCGTCAGCTCGCCCTGCGTCTTCAGCTCGGCGAACTGCGGTTCGTCGTTGGCGTCGGCGATCGATCCCGGGCGCAGGCCGTCGCCGAGCGAGAACGACACGTCGTAGGCGCGCATGATCTCGCAGATCTCGCGGAAGTGCGTGTAGGTGAAGTTCTCCTGGTGATGCGCGAGGCACCACTTGGCGAGGATCGATCCGCCGCGCGAGACGATGCCGGTCAGCCGCTTCGCGGTCATCGGGATGTAGCGCAGCAACACGCCGGCGTGCACCGTGAAGTAGTCGACGCCCTGCTCCGCCTGCTCGATCGAGCGTGTCGCGATAGATCTCCCACGTCAGATCTTCCGGACGGCCGCCGACCTTCTCGAGCGCCTGGTAGATCGGCACGGTGCCGATCGGCACCGGCGAGTTGCGCAGGATCCACTCGCGCGTCTCGTGGATGTTCTTGCCGGTCGACAGATCCATCACCGTGTCGGCGCCCCACAGCGTCGACCAGCGCAGCTTCTCGACTTCCTCGTCGATCGACGAGGAGACGACGGAGTTGCCGATGTTGGCGTTGATCTTCACCAGGAAGTTGCGGCCGATGATCATCGGCTCGAGCTCGGGGTGATTGATGTTGGCGGGAATGATGGCGCGGCCGCGCGCCACTTCGTCGCGCACGAAATCCGCCGGCAGGCCTTCGCGCGTGGCGATGAACGCCATCTCCGGCGTGATCTCGCCCTTGCGCGCGTAGTGCAGCTGCGTCACCGGCTTTCCGGCCTTCGCATCCGCTCGGCGGGGCGCGATCCACGATTCGCGCAGCTTCGGCAGACCCTGCGCGCGGATCGTGACCTTGCGGTCCGCTCGTGTCGTAGAGGCGGACCGGCGGCTCGCCGCCGCCAAGCGTCACCTCGCGAACGGCACGCGCAACTGGACGCGCCCGTGCGGCGTGTCGACGAACGGTCTCGTCGAACACCTTGGTTGAATTCGGGAACGCCTCGGCAAACGTGTTCGCCGTCGGCACCGGTGTGGACTTCGACATCTCCGCTCTCCCTCCGCCCGTCTGAACGGGATCAGGTTCCAGGGTTTCTCTCAATCCACCATAGCGAGCCTCGTGGTGCGCTCGCGACGGTGGATACCCCTGGCGGATCCCCCTACGCCAAGGCTTCGGGGGACAAGTAAGCTTTGATGATACTCCGTGCCGCCTGCCCTACCCGTTGATTCCGTATCTGCCGCAGATCGCCGCCGCGCTCGATCGCCATCGCGCCGCGGTGCTGATCGCCGCGCCTGGCGCCGGCAAGACGACGCGCGTGCCGCCGGCGCTCGTCGATCGCGGCCGCGTGCTGCTGCTGCAGCCGAGGCGCGTGGCCGCGCGCGCGATGGCACGACGCATCGCCGACGAGCGCGGCTGGACCATCGGCCGCGAGATCGGCTGGCACATCCGCTTCGAGCGGCAATTCACCGCGGACACGCGCCTGCTCGTCGTCACCGAAGGCATCCTGACCGCGTACCTGCAGCGCGATCCGCTGCTGAGCGACGTCGCCACGATCGTCATCGATGAGTTCCACGAGCGCAGCGTTCACGCCGACCTCGGCCTGGCGCTGGCGAAACAGGCGTGGCTGGCGCGCTCCGATCTTCGCATCGTCGTCATGTCGGCGACGCTCGATCCGCAACCGGTTTCGGCGTTTCTCGGAGACTGCCCGATCATCGACGTGCCCGGCTCGCTGCATCCTCTGGCGATCGAGTACGGGCCCGGCGAGTCGATCGCGACGGCGTTGGACGTGGTGCTGCCGCGCACGACCGGCAACGTGCTGTGCTTCCTGCCTGGAGCGCGGGAGATCAATGCCGCGATCGGCGAGAGCGGCGAAGTCGCGCGCCGGCACGATGTCGGAGCTGGTCCCGCTTCACGGCTCGCTCGACGCAGCGGCGCAGGATCGCGCCTTGTCGCCATCATCGATGCGCCGCCGGATCATCGTCGCCACCAACATCGCGGAAACGTCGCTGACCGTCAGTGGCGTGTCGGCGGTGATCGATTCCGGACTGCAGAAGGTCGCCAGCTACGACGCCGATCGCGGCGTCGATGCCCTCACGACCGAGCGCATCACGCTCGACAGCGCCGATCAGCGCGCCGGCCGCGCCGCCCGCCTCGGTCCCGGGCTCGTGCGACGGCTGTGGGATGCGCGCGATCGGCTGCGGCCGCATCGCGAGGCCGAGATTCATCGCGTCGACCTGTCGCCGCTGGTGCTCTCGATTCTCGCCGCAGGTGGCCGCCTGCAAGACTTCGAGTGGTTCGATCGCCCGTCGCCGGATCGGATTTCCGCGGCGCTCGAGCTGTTGACTCAGCTTGGCGCGGTCGAGACCGGCCGCATCACGCATGTCGGCGAAAAGATGCAGCACGTCGCCGCTGCCGCCGCGCATCGCGCGGATCTTCCTGGAAGGATTTGGCGCCGTCGAAGTCTGCCGTGCGTGCGCGTGGCTGGCGGAGCCGACCAGGCTCAGCGGCTCGGCGCCGGCGACGACGTCCGACCTGCTGACGGTTCTCGATCGGTGGCGCGACATGCCGGCGAACCTCCACGAGGTCTCGGAACGCCTGGAACGAATTGCGGCCGCCGCGCTCGGGAGCAAGCGCGTGACGAGCGCGACTGAAGTCACATTGAGGCGCGCCCTGCTGACCGGCTATCCGGACCGCGTCGCCAGGAGGCGCTCTGGCGACAAAGTGACGCTCGCCTCCGGACACGGCGCCGTCATGGGCAAGGAGTCGGGCGTGCACGACGCTGACTGGCTGATCGCGATCGATGTCGCCGCCGGCCGGACCGGCGAGCAGGACCGAGGCGATCATTCGCGTGGCCAGCCGGATCGAACGGGAATGGCTGGCGCCGACGCGCTCGACCATCGAACAGAAGATCAACGAGTCAGGATCCGTGACGGCGCGGGAGATCGACTGGTACGGCGAACTGATCCTTGCGGAGCGTCCGCTGGGGATGAACGTCGACATGACGGCGGCGGTGCTGGCGCCGCATGGATGGAGCGCGGTCCCGACAAGAACACCGCCGGCTGCTGCGTCGGATCAAGTTCGCCGGTCTTGACATCGACATCGCCGACTTCGTCTTTGCCGCCGCCGCCAATGCGCGCCGGGTCCAGGACATCGTCATCACGGAAGACGTGCTTGTCGTGGGAGATCCGGCAGCAGCTGGCGCGAACTGCGCCGGCGGCGCTGACCGTCCCGAGCGGTCGCGCGATGGCGATCGACTATGCGGACGACGGCAGCGTCAGCGTGTCAGTGAAGCTGCAGGAACTGTTCGGCCTCGCCGAGACACCGCGGATCGGCCCGATCGAAGACGCCGATCACCTTTCACCTCCTCGCGCCGAACGGACGGCCGGTGCAGACGACGCAGGATCTGAAGAGTTTCTGGGAGCGCACCTATCCGGAAGTGAGAAAGGAATTGCGCGGCCGTTATCCGAAACATCCGTGGCCGGAAGATCCGTGGCGGGCCACGCCGACGCACCGTTCGATCAAGGGTGCGGCGCGAGCGGCGAGTAGCCGCCCGCGCCGTGACGACTAGAACTGGAACCGCACGCCGAAACGCAGCAGCCGCGGATTCATGATTTCGAGCGGCTGGTTGTAACCGGTGTTCCCGTGGCGGTGACGTCGTACTGGCGGCCCAGCACCGTCGACGAATTGAACACGTTGAAGAGATCGAGCGACAGCACCAGCTCGCGGCTGCCGAACATGAACGACTTCTCGCCGCGCAGGTCCAGCGACGTCGCCGCAGGCAGGCGGCTCTTCGCGGATCGACCAGCAGCACGCGCTTCTCGGGCAGCAGCGGATCGGCCGATTCGACCGGCTCGAAGAACGGCATGCCGTAACCTTCGCGCGCGACGAGATTGGCGGCGACATTGATGCCGCACGGGAACTGATAGAGGCCCGACGCGGTGATCTGGTAGCGCGGCAGGATCAGGTAGATCTCGCTCTTGCCGCTGCCCGTCGTGCCGGTGACGAACGCGCCGCCGTCGATGTTCGGCCACGTCGTCGACGGTCCCGGATCCTGCAGCGCCGCGTCGCTGCCAAAGTGCTCGGTGTGACTGTTGGTCGAGAAGCCGACGCGCGCCCATCCACTTGTTCGACAGCCGCTTGGTCGCCTGCACTTCGAAGCCGAGGTACTGCTGGTGATAGTCCGGACGATTGCGGAACTCGCTGCCGTTGCCCGGCGGCAGGCTTGATTCGCGTCGGCGCGTAGTACTCCTGGCGGTACGCGCCGAGCCCGGCGCACGTTGCCCTGCGACCGTGCCTTCGAGCTGCGTAGTCGGCGCGGGTCACGCCGACGAGCGGATACACGGTGATCTGCTGCGCGAGGTCGTGGCCGCTCCAGATCACGTCGGTGAACCGCCGCCACGTCACCGAGGCGCTGACGCCGAACTGCGGCATCAGCTCGCGATCGACGCCGACGACGAGCTCGTGCGTCTTCGGCGCCTTGAGGTCGGGATCGACGCGATTGAAGTTGACGCCGGCGCCGGATTGGCCGGATCGACGCCGGCGAAGTTCTGCAGCGTCTCGAGCTCGTCCGGATCGGCGACGTTGTTGCCGTTGCGATCGGTCGCCGAATAGATCAGCAGCGCCTGCGACGCCGCCGAGAACGACTGCACCGTGCCGGTGCCGAGCTGCGATCCGAACAGGCCGTAGCTGGCGCGCACCAGCGTGCGGCCTGTCTCGTCGAGCGCGTAGCTGATGCCGAGCGCGCGGCGAGAACAGGCTGAGGTCGATCATCTTGTCCTCGGCCGGCGCGACGATCGCCGGCAGCAGCGTCGGGAAGCCGGGGATCGCGGCCTGCGCGCTCTCGAGCATCGACGCGTAGCTGCGGTCGAAGCGCAGCGACAGCTGCGCGGTGAGGCGGCCGCTCGTGATGCGTGTCGCCGACGTAGAAGCTCTGATTCACGCCGACGCTCGATGCGAAGAACGGGCGATACAGATACGGCGGAGATGCGGCCGCTCGTCGCGAAGTCGGTGGCATGCAGGTTGTCGGCGCCGCTGCCCGGGAAATTCCTGCCGCTCATCGTCCTTGGTGTGGCGCCAGCTGCCGCCGAACGCGATCTCGTGGCGGCCGCGGAACCAGGTGCCGTCGGCCAGAACGCTGTTGTCGGGGCGCTTGGTCTCGTAGAACACGTACGAGCCGTGCCGCACGCGGTCCGCGTCGCGATAGCCGGTGGTGTCGAGGCCGCCCTGCGGCGTCAGCGAGAAACCGTTGCCGACGTGGCCGGCGCGAACGGTCAGGAACAGGTTGTTGCTGCGCGGTGAGTTGACCTGGCCCTTGTAGAGCGGCGTCGGGCCGGTCTGATCCCACGTGGTCTCCGGCGCGCGCAGCGGGCTGGCGCCGCGGCCGTTCTTCGATCTTGTTGCCGCGGAAGAACAGGAACTCCGGCCGGATCGCGGCGTTCAGCTGCGCCGGTGCTCTTGAACGCCATGTTCTCGAGCTTGGTGCGATCGGGATCGCCGTTCAGCGTGTACAGCGTGCCGTCGGTGCAGCCGTACGATCCCCACGCCCACCAGTCGATCGCGCACGATCGGTCCGCCGAGATCGAAGCCGACGTCGGTGATCTCCTTCATGCGATTGCCCTTGCCGCTGGCGCCGGCGAGCGGCAACAGTTCGTCGGGCAGGTTGGTGCTCTGCAGGCTCTCGCCGGCGCCGTAGAAGTGCGCGGCGCCGCTGGACTGGTTCGATCCGGTCTTGAACTGCATGTTCAGCTGCGCGCCGGCCGTCGGATTGGTCGCCGACGCGCCGCCGGTGGTGACGCTCATCTCCTGGAACATGTCGAAGTTGTAGTAGGTCGGCGACGATCCGGTGGCCGCGAGGTCGGTGACCGGAATGCCGTCGAGGTTCCAGGTGTTCTCGGTCAACGCCGGCGCCCTTCGCCAGCACGTTCGACTGCTGGCCCGATTCGGCGCCGCCGACGTTCACGCGATCGACGACGACGCCGGGAACGGTCTGCAGCACGACCCACGGATCGCGCGCCGAGGGCAGCCGCTGCAGCTGATCGTAGGAGATGCTGGTCGTGATGGTCTGGCGGCCCGGATCGACGACCGAGCGTGTCGGCGCTCGACTTGCACGGCTTCGGTGACGCCGCTCACGCTGCAGCGCGATCTTCAGCGGCACGCTCGTGCCGGCCGCGACTTCGACGTTGTCGTTGCGATAGGTGTTGAAACCCGCTCAGCGCTCGCGGTGACCGTGTAGCTGCCCGGCGACAGGTTCAGGAAGTGCGCTTCACCTCGATCGTCAGTGGTCTGCGACAGCGGCGTCGGGCCGGCGATCTCGACGAGCACGCCCGGCACGGCGCGGCCCTGCGCATCGAGCACGGTGACGTCGATGCGGCCCTGGAACAGTGTCTGCGCCCACGACGGCGCGGCGAACGCGAGTAGCGAGAATGAATGCGGCGAACTTGCGGCGCATGCGTACCTCCTTCGCGGTCGAGGCGAGACGCGGCCACGCAGCGAGCAGATCGAGCAAGCGCGAATACCACGACAGGGCAGGTGACTGACGCGCAGTTCAGCAGTGACGGCGCAGAGTCGGGACGAGTGACGTGCGGAAGGATGATCAATGACACTCGCACGGTGATGAGCGTTGCACGTCGTTAACCGTGGCGTGCGGAACCGCCTCGGTGCTAGTCGGGCGCGCGATCCAACGAAATGCTGATTCAGCGTCGATCGACGATCCAATAATGCTTCGTCAGGGCGTGGCGGGCCGTCCGGCGGCATCGAGGACCGCGACGTTCACGTAGTAGAGATCGGTCGCGACCTTGAACTGCATCCTTCGTTCCGCGGTCCACGGCATCGATTTCCAGTCGGCCGTACGGCTGAATCGTCTGCCACTTCGCCGGATCGCCGACGCGAATCGGCATCGCGAAGCCGCGCTCGTCAGCCTTCCATCGATACGACACCGTCTTCGCCTTCTCGTCGAACGTCAGCTCGAGCACCGGCAGCGCGGTCCGGCGCAGATACTGATCGAAGATCGGCGTCAGGTCCTGCCCCAGCTGCTTGTTGACGAAGCGCCACGATCTCCTCGGTCATGATGTTCTGGTACTTGAACTCGTCGTAGAGGTCGCGAATCAGCTTCCACCACTTCGCGTCGTCGTTGACGACGTTGCGCAGCGTATCGAGGAACAGCGCGCCCTTGAAATACATGTCCTGGTTCGGGTGCGGGCGATGCCACGCTGCGTGATGATCGGCTCCTTGTTGCCGATCTTCGTCTTGTAGCCGTTGGTGTACTTCAGCGCATCGTCGTAGCCGAACAGTGCTCGACGTAGAGGCACTCGAGGTAGTTGCCCAGCCTTCCTGGATCCACATGTCGGACTACGTCGGCGGCCGACACGGCGTTGCCGAACCATTCGTGCGCGCTCTCGTGGATGATGATGAAGTCGAACTTGAGGCTGACGCCAACGCCGGTCCAGTCGCGCTCGAGGTAGCCGTTCGCGTAGCGGTTGCCGTAGGTGACGGCGCTCTGGTGCTCCATGCCCGAGTACGGCACTTCGATCAGCTTGAAGCCGTCCTTCGGGAACGGGTACTCGCCGACGTATTTCTCGAACGCCTCCATCATCGGCTTGGCCTGCGCGAACTGCTTCTTCGCCTTCTCGAGGTTGCCCGGCAGCACGAAGTAGTCGAGCGTCAGATCGCCCATGCGTCTCGCCGAAGTGCACGTAGTTGGCGATGTTCAGCGACACGTTGTAGCAGTTGA
Source organism: uncultured cyanobacterium (assembly GCA_963833135.1). GTDB lineage: Bacteria > Acidobacteriota > Vicinamibacteria > Vicinamibacterales > UBA2999 > 12-FULL-67-14b. Next base: position 216,830 of record CAWHWW010000006.1, read on the forward strand.
TCGGGTAGTGCACGCGATAGTGCCACTCGTGTAGCCGTCGCCGAGATCGGTCTTGCCCGATGAAGCGCCCGTTCGACACGTTGACGAGGCCGTTCGGGAACGGCGACGCGGATGTCGATGCCTTCGGGTTCATCGCGCCATTGATCCTTGCTCGGCCACCAGGACGCCGATCCCTCGCCTTCGTTCGCGGTGTTGATCCAGTGCTTGCCGGCCGGATCCTTCTTGAAGGCCAGGGCGCCAAACCGGCCCTGTCTCGTGCGGCTGGCCGGAGTAGTGAAACTCGATCGAGTAGGTGCGTCCGCTCGGAGCGTCTCCGGGAAATCGACGTAGACGGTGTTGTGATCGCGCTCGTACTTCAGCGTCTGCGCGCCCATCACGATCTTCTCGATGGTGTAGTTCGCGAACAGCTCCAGCTGGATGCGCGTGTCGTCCTTCAGCATCTTGAAGCGGATGGTGTTCTTGCCGCAGATCAACTTCTTCTCCGGATCGACGCGCACGTCGAGGTCGTAGTGGAGGAGATCGTTGTTGGCGCGATAGCGCCCGTACTCGCCGCGCAGGATCTCCGCGCGCGTCGGGGCGCGGAGCGTGGATGGCGGCGGGGTCCGCTGTGGTTGCTGCGCCACGACGACTGCGGTGGACAAGACGACGAGCAGGACGGCGGCCTCAAAGCGCATGCGCAATCTTAACTACGAATCCGCCCGCGATCGATCGCGTTCGGTGCCTTGATATAGTCGGAGAATGCGCTTCTTCAAGCTCCTCCTCCTCGCCGTCGTCCTGATCGCCGTCGCGGGCGCGGGCGCAATGTGGTACATGGCGGGCAGCGAGGACGGACCCACCATCACCATTCATTCACCGGACAAATACGTCGGCCGATCGACGCCGCTGGCGGTCTCGATCGCATCAGAGACCGAGCTGGCCGGGACGATCATCAACGTCGAACAGAACGGCAAGGCCGTTCCGTTGCCGAACCTGAAGATGGAAACGCCAGGTGCAGGACAGATGAATGCGAGCGCGACGATTGGGAAGGATGGACTCGTCAACGGACCGGCGATGCTGGTCGTCGACGCCAGCCGCAAGGTCTTCTACGGCCTTCGCACCGTGAGCAGCCGTGTCACTCGCAGCCTCGAAGTACGCCTCGATCCGCCCCGCGTCGCGGTGGTCTCGATTCATCACTTCATCAATCTCGGCGGCGCCGAGTTCGTGGTGCTGCGCGCCACACCGGACGATGTCGAAGCCGGCGTCCAGGTCGGCGACGCGCGCTATCGCTTCTATCCCGGATCGGCCGCCGGCCTGACCGATCCCGCGCTCCGTGTCGGCTTCTTCGCGCTTCGCCACGATCAGGATGTCAACGCCCGCATCAACGCCTACGCGCGCGATGCCGCGGGCAACGAGGTGACGACGCCGCTCGAGCACCAGCCGTTCGTGAAGAAGTTCGTCCAGTCGAAGATTCCGATCGATCAGGGATTCCTCGATCGAGTCGTCCCGGCGATCGCGTCGCACACGCCCGATCTGAAGATCGACACCGGCACACCCGAGGGACTGCTGAAGGGCTTCCTCGAGATCAACGGCAACCTTCGCAGGAAGAACGGCGATTTCATCGCTTCGCTCGCGGCGAAGAGCGAGCCGCGCATGCTGTGGACCGAAGCATTCGCGCAGATGGTGAATTCACAGGTCGAGTCGCGCTTCGCCGATCGCCGCACCTATTACTCCGGCAACCAGGAGATCGACAAGCAGGTGCACCTCGGCTTCGACCTTGCGACCGTGCAGCAGGCGCCGGTGCACGCCTCGAACGCCGGGAACGTCGTGTTCGCCGACTTCCTCGGCATCTACGGCAACTGCGTGATCGTCGATCACGGCCTGGGCGTGCAGTCGCTCTATGCGCATCTGTCGACGATCGGCGTCAAGGCGGGTGATTCGGTGACGAAGGGCCAGGAGCTCGGACGCACCGGCGCGACCGGACTAGCGGGCGGCGATCACCTGCACTTCACCATGCTCCTGCAGGGGACACCCGTCAATCCGGTCGAGTGGTGGGACCAGCACTGGCTGCAGGATCGCGTCATCCGGAAGATCAGCGAGGCTGGCGGACGGTCACGTTGACGTCGTGCGGCGTGTGGATGCTCGCATCCTCCGCATACGCGCGCAGCACGTAGTTGCCGGGCTTGTCGAACGTGATCTTCGTCGTGGCCTTGCCGTCGACGACGCGAATCACCCTCGGATCGAACTTCGCGATGCCGGGTCCGCGCCACTGCACCCAGCTGACTCGCAATGAATCGTTGAGCGGGCGTTCGGCCGGCGCGCCCTTGAGGCCGGCGACGGTGGCGCCGCGATCGACGCGCGGGCGCGGATTGCCGTCGTCTTCGACCACCAGCGTCGAGCGACAGCGGCGTGCCCGGCGTCGACTTCCTGTTTCGGCGGTGGATTGACGACGCGCGGCGCGGCGTTCGGCGGTTCGTCGAAATCAACCGCCGTGCGGCTGCCGCGATTCGCCGAGATGGTGCCCTGATCGACTTCCCACACCGGCCAGAGCGATCCGAACGCCTTCTGCGTCACGCCGTTCGCGGTGACCGTCCAGACCAGATCGCGATCCTTCGGGAAGTTGGCAGGCACCACGACCTTGAACGCGAATCGCGATCGCCGCGGCTCGAACACCTCGGCCTGCCCCATGTCCTCGCCATTGAAGCCATTGTTGGCCCCGACCGGGATGTTGAGCCGCTCCTCGTAGTTGCGATTCAGGTAGCCGAACCACATCGAGAAGGTGCCGTCGGCATTCTTCTCCCAGCCCTCGAACACCGGTTGCAGGCTCTGTCCACGCGCGTAGCGGACGGAATTGGAGTAGACGCCGTCCTGCGTCTGCGTCGTGCCCGGCACGCCGGCTTGCTGCGCGCGGGCGGCGGCGCCGAACACGACGCCGCCGATCATCATCAGGCCGATCGCTCGCGACAGACGCATCGAGTCAGCGCTCCCGTGCCGTCGCGCGGTTTGCCGCGCGCTCGGCGGTCATCTTCTTGAAGTCCTCTTCGTCCAGATAGGTCCACGTCACCCACGAGAACGCCATTTCGTCCATGGTCCGCTGGCCGTAGCCGATCCAGTTGCGCGGGTCCGGATTACTGCGATTGTTCGCGGTGTTGTCGTGCCACAGGATGGTGTGAAGCACGGTGCCGGCCGGCAGGAGCGGCGTGGCCTCGTCCGCGTAGTTGTAGACCTTGTGCCAGTTGAAATCGAAATACATGCAGTTCAAGGTCTCGGCGCGGCCCGACGGCAGGATCGCTTCGACGCACATCCGCTTGCCGCGATTGTGCATGTGCGCCTGCAGCGCGGTGACGCGCGCGGGCTTCGAGAAGCGGTAGTAGCCGTCGTGACGCGTGATGGTGTTCGCGGGGATGTCGAGCTCTTCGTGCGCGTTGGCGATCTGCAGCGAGATCTGGTGGTACTTCGGCTTGTAGCCCTTCGGATAGAACTTCAATCCGACGCGGGCGCGATCCGTCGTTTCCTTGCCCGACGGGTGATAGTGCAGGTTGAAGCGGATCTTCGAGCCGGCCTTCACCAGCTTCGCCGTGCCTTCCGGAAGAATGTCGCCGTTCTTGCCGACCGCGAATTCGTTCAGGAAGCTCTCGTTGTTGGTCGGGCGATCGTCGAGCCGTCCGGCGAGGACCTCATCCTGATCGATGTCCTGGATCAGATACGTCAGCAGGTGATGCACGACGGCGCGCGCGCCGGGGCCCGGCTTCGCTTCGACCGCCTGCAGATAGCGATCCTCGGTCATCCCTGAATCGGCGATGTAATCGATCCACAGATCGCCGCCGGCGGCGGGGACGACGTGCGGCTTCGGAATCTCGACGATGAGGTCTGGCGTGCCGATGTGCCACGCCTCGTCGTCCGGGAACGTCGGCGCCGCGGGCATGTCGCTGACGCTGCCCTTCGGCGCGCCGCCATCCACCCACGCCGCGATCGTCGCGATCTCCTTGTCGCTCAACGACGGATCGTCCTTGAACTGCTGGATGCCGACGTTGCGCTCGATGTGCCAGGGCGGCATCAGGCGCTGCGTCACCTTGTTCTTGATGGCGCGCGCCCACGGCCGCACGTCCTCGTAGGTCAGGAGCGACATCGGCGCATTCGTGCCGGGACGATGGCACGTCTGGCAGGAGCGCTGCATGATCGGCGCGACGTCCTTGGCGTACGAGAGAAGTAGCGGGATGCGTCGCCGGTTGCGGGCCTTGCGCCGTGATGTTCACCGGCGTCGCAACGACCGTCAGTACGAAGATGCCGGCCGACCCGACGAGGAGTGATCTCGCGTTCATCGCAGCCTACTTTCCTTTTCGCTTGACCGTTTGCAGATCGAAGGAACGGACGTCGTAGTTGTTCGAGAGCGTGACTTCGGTGCCGGTGATCTCGACCTGCTGGCCGATGTACGGCATCACCTTCGCGTACTTGTCCTTGGCGGCGGCGCCCCAGATCCTGAACAGTCCATCGCCGTCGGACAGGATGCCGACCGCGCCGTCCTTCTGGAGGATGCAGATCTTGGCGCAATCCACGTGCGCCGCGCCGGTGCCGCCGGCGACGCCTTTCGACTTGTAGCAGGAGATGTCGACGATCTCGCCGGTCAGGGTCATCGGCGCGGAGCGCTTGATCACCGGCTCCTGCGCAAAGGCTTGTCCTCCGTAGCCTTGGCGGAGGAGGACCAGGCCCAGGACCAGCAGCCCGGCCAGAAGGACACGTCTCATGTCGGTTTTTATACGCTGCCCGGGGAGGGTTGTAAAGCGGGTCATGAACGCGGTAGCAGCCCGTTCCTGCTCAGAAAGGCCCGCACTTCCACCCACGGCCGCGGACAGTCGTTGTGGCCACACGGCATGAATGTCAGCGTGGCGTCGCTCGCAGCCGCGGCCAGCGCGCGGGCGTGATGCGGCGGAACGATGTCGTCGCGGTCGCCATGCAGGATCAGGGTCGGTCCTGTGAATGACTTGAGCGGCCGACACGCTGTCGAACGGATCCCGCACAAGAAACGCGCGGCGCGCCAAAACCCGCGGCGAAGGCGGCAACGCTCGAGAACGATGATTCCAGGATCAACGCCGGAACCGGCCGGTCGATCGACACGATCGCGGCGGCGCCGCCGCCGAGCGATCGGCCGTAAGGGATGATGCGCGACGCGTCGACGCGCGCATCCTGCCGCGCCCACTCGTATGCGGCCAGCATGGCCTCGGCGATCGAGGTCTGCGAAGGGCGTCCTTCAGAGCGGCCGTAGCCGGGATATTCGACGAGCAGCACGCCGGCGCCCCAGCGTCTCGGCTCGTCAAATTCCTCCGGCCAGTAATCGATCAACTCGCCGTTGCCGTGCGCAAACACCAACAGCGGCGCCCGCTCCTCGGCCGGCTCGATCGCCGGCAGGTACCACGCCTCAACGCGGCCGAACGACGTGTTCAGCCAGATCTGCTCCACGAACGGCGGGCGCGGTGGTGCACCGGCGACCGGCGGGATCGGGAAGAGCATCGATCGCTGCACGACAAACAACAGCGTCCAATACGCCGCCAGCAGGACGATCGCCGCAAGCGCGCCGCCAATCGCAACCTTCTGGAGCGGCATCAGCATCGGTCACTGCAATGCGGCGAGGAATCTCTTGTCGCGCTTTCTCGACGCTCTCAGCCTGGCCGTCACGCCTTCGCGATCCGGGATGTCCGGCGAGGCGCCGTACTGCACCAGCCACTTCAGCAACGACGGATCAAATTCCTTTTCGATGCCGATGTGCAGTGCGGTCCGGCCGCGCTTGTCCTGGACGTTGACGTTGGCGCCCTTCAGCGCCAGCACCTTCGCCGCCTTGAATCGCTTCCAGCCCCAGCAGGCAAGGAACGGCGTGACGCCGACGACCACTTCCTTGTCGGCACCGGCATCGATCAGCAGCTTGAGAATATGCGCGTCATCCCACCAGCCTGCGGCGTAAAGGCCGTTCGGCTGCGCGCCGCGCTTGATCAGCAGTCTTGACGACGGTCGCGTTGCGGCCAAACGCGGTCGCGAACCAGATCGGCTTGCACAGGTCGGAGCCGGAGCCGCCCTCTTCTTCGATGTCGAGCCCGGCATCGAGCAGAAACGCAACGAGCCTGGCGCCGGCGCTTTCCGGTTTGCGAAGCTTCTTCGGGTTCGCGCCGCAGGCGAGGTGCAGCAGGTTCCTGCCCTGATCGTTCCAGACTTTCAGCAGCTCAGGCTTCGCCTCGAGGATGCGTTTCGTCTCCACGAGATCGAGTGTCTTGACCGCTTCGATCAGGCGCGTCTTTGACATGCGGGAGCCTACTTGATCGCGCGCTCCAACGCTTGAGCGGCCTCGGAGACCTGGGTCGCGAGCGCGTTCACCGCCGCCGACACGGTGCGAACACCGCCCTGCGCTTCGGTGAAGCGGCCTTCCTCGAGACCCTCGCGAATCTGCGGCATCGTCTTCACGCCGTAGCCGGTGTAGAAACCCGGCGCGTAGATCTGGTGCTTGAACCAGTCGCGCCGCGGCAGCCCATCGCTGTTGCCCAGCTTCTGTTCCGACGTGAGCAGCAGCTTGTTCAGTTGCTGCAGTTCCTTCTTCGCGAGCAGCGTCTGCGAGTTCGCCTTGCCAACCGACGCATACGCCTTCTCGAAATCCTGGCCGGCCGCCTTCAACGCTTCGACGGCGGCGCGCACCGGCTTCATGTCGACCTTCGAGTCCTTCTTCGTCTCGCGCGAGCTTCTCGAGCTCGACGACGTAGCGCAGCAGCGTGTCGGCGGTGTCGGTGAACTGGAACGGCAGCACCGGCGCATCGGCGAGGCGCAGGATCAGCGTGCCGGTCAGCTGCGACAGCGTGCGGCCGTAGCTGTAGTCGCTGTCGGAATAGGTCTGGTACCACTTGATGGTGTCGTAGGCGGAGTGATACACGCCGCCGGGGCTCTCGCCGCCGAAGCCGACGTTCAGCGCCGACAGCGTCAGGTGCTGGAGGAACGGCGTGAAGTCCGAGCCGGATCCGAGCGGTGCGATGCGCAGCGACGGATCGGCTTCCGCGGCCTTGCGATCCTCTTCGGCTTCGCCGAGCACGGCGCGGCGGCGCGCCTCCTCGAAGACCGGCTTGCCGGTCCGCGGATCCATGACGTCCTTCGCGACCTCGCCCAGGAACTGCTGCAGGCCGTGCGAGCCGCCGGCGTTCAGCCAGCCTTTGCCGGTGCCGTCGGTGTTGATGTAGACGGCGGCCTTCTGCTTCAGCTCGGCGTCGTGCTTCTCCGCCCACTCGGTCGAGCCGAGCAGTCCCCACTCTTCGCCGTCCCACAGCGCGAGGATGATCGTGCGCGACGGCCGCCAGCCGGTCTTCAGCAACTCGCCAAGGCCGCGCGCCGTTTCCATCAGCGACGAGGCGCCGCTGATCGGATCGTCGGCGCCGCTCACCCACGCATCGTGGTGATTGCCGAAGATGATCCACTCGTCGGCCGCGTCGTCCCGGGAATGCGCGCGACGACGTTGTAGAGCGGACGGTTCTTCCACTCGAAGCGCAGGTTCATGTGCACCTGCGCAGGACCGGGGCCGACGTGATACGTGAACGGCAGCGCGCCCTTCCATTCGTTCGGCACGACCTTGCCTTTCAGCTGCCGGAGGATCGGCGCGGCGTCGCCATAGGAAATCGGCAGCACCGGAATCTTCAGGATCGTCTGCGAGTCCTCGATGCGGTTCTTCTTGCCGCCGGGCTCACTGCCCCAGCCCGGCGTGAGCGGATCGCCGGCGTGAACCGGCATGTCCATCACGCTGCCGCGCTGCGCGCCGAACTCGGGCCGATACGGGCCCGCCGGGATACACATCGCCCGCGTAGTAACCGTCGTCGCGCGGATCGGAATAGATCAGGCAACCGATCGCGCCGTGCTCGTAGGCGACCTTCGGCTTGATGCCGCGCCAGCCGGCGCCGTAGCGCGCGATCACGATCTTGCCCTTGACGTCGACGCCGAGCTCCTTCAGCTTCTCGTAGTCGGCGGGCATGCCGTAGTTCACGTAGACCACTTCGCCGGTGACGTTGCCGTCGCCCGAGTAGGCGTTGTAGAGCGGCGTCTGATCGCCGGAGTCGGGATCCTCCGGCAGCACCGGTTCCTTGACGCGCAGCGCGTATTTCTCGGCGCGACGACTTCGACGGTGGTCTCGATCGGCCACGGCATCATCGCCTCGAACTCTTCGAGCTTCGCGTCGAGGCCGAACGACTTGAATTTCGCGAGCGCGTAGTCGGCGACCTTCTTCGACGACGGCTGGCCGGCGACGTGCGGCTCGCCCGCCATCGCCTCCATGTATTCCTTCAGCCGCGCGGCATCCGGGATCTTGCGGAACTGCTCTTCGCGCTGCCGCTGCGCCGCAACCGCGTCGTCCGGAAATCCGCGAATCGGACGCGCCTGGGCCTGAGGATGCGCGGCTCGAAATCAGTGCAAAAGTGATGACAAGGCAGAAATGGAAGAGCTCGTCGCATCCGGCAACTATATCTGAGGGCCACAGAAGGCGCAGATGACGCAGACGATTACTTTGGGAGTATGCTCGCCTGCATGACGCGCACGATCTCGACCCTGATTTTGTCTCTGATTGTCGCCGGCCGTCGCGCAGCCGGCGCAAACGCCCGCCGCGGCACCGCCGCCGCCGAAGACGATCGTCAATCTGGTGCGCGATGCGATCGCGGAGAACGACTTCAAGAAGGCCGAGAAGCTCGTGCTCGACGACATGGCGGCGAACGGCACCACGCCGATCGCGATCGAGGCGTTCTCGTGGCTGGGCCGCGGCCTCGGTCGCCGCGAAGCGCTACGACGAGGCGATGACCTACGCCGCGCGCACCTACGAGATCGTCGAAGAGCAGCTGAAGACGCGCAAGCTCGATGACGAAGCGCGCCTGCCGATCGCGCTCGGCGCGGCAATCGAAGTGCAGGCGCTGGCACTCGCCGGACAGGGCAAGCGCTCGGAAGCGATCATGACGCTGCAGCGCGAGATCGAACAGTTCAAGGGCACGTCGATCATCATGCGCCTCAACAAGAACGTGAACCTGCTCGAGCCTCGAAGGCCAGCCGGCGTTCCCGATCGAGTCGACCGAGTGGCTGGGACCGAAGACCTCGCTGGCCGCGCTCAAGGGCAAGCCGGTCGTCCTGTTCCTGTGGGCGCACTGGTGCGGCGACTGCAAGACGCAGGGACCGATCCTCGACGCGCTCGTCAACAAGTACAAGAGCACCGGCATCACGGTGGTCGCGCCGACGCAGCGGTTTGGCTACGTCGAGAAGCGCAAGCCGGCCGGACCGGCCGAAGAGCTCGCCTACATCGAACGGATTCGCGACGAGTTCTATCCGTGGATGAAGACGGTGTCGGCGCCGGTCAGCGACGAGCTGTACCTGAAGTACGGCGTGTCGACGACGCCGACCTACGTGATGATCGATCGCGACGGCAAGGTGTCGTCGTACCTGCCGGGCCAGCCGACGTCGGAGCAGCTCGAAGCGTTGATTCAAGAAGATCGTCGAGCCAGTAGCCGGTAGCCAGTAGCTAGAGGTCAGAGGTTAGTCTGAGGTCTGAGGCTACGAGGCTACTTCTGCTTGACGATAGGTTCTCGCGCTTCGCGCGGATCTCCGCTCGCGAGCGCGTCGTTCAGCGGCAGCCGCAGCGCGCGATCGAGCATCTCGATCGCGAGATCGAAGGCGCCGCGCTGCGGCGAGCGCTTCGGATAGTCCGAACAGGTTCTGCGGATTGTTCGGGTCGAGGCGCACCGCCTCCTGGAAGTGCTTCAGCGCCTCCGGCACCTCACCCTTCACCAGCAGCACGCGGCCAAGGTTGCCGTGCGCGAGCGCGTAGTCGGGCCGCCGCGACAGCGCCTCGCGAAACGCCTTGATCGAATCGTCGAAGCGTCCCGCCTGCGCCAGCGCGGTGCCGAGGTTGAAATGCGCCGCCGCCGATTCAGGCTTCAACGCCGCCGACGCCTGGAAGTGGCGCACCGCATTCGCCGCAAATCCCATCCCCAGGTACAGCAGCGCCACATCGTCGTGCAGCTCCGCATCATTCGGCGTGACCTTCAGCATCGTCTCGTAGCCGACGATGTCCTCGCCGGTCATCTTGGCGGTGATCTCTGCGTTCATGCGCGCGCGGTCGGCATCGTTCGACGGCGAGCAGCTGGAACCAGAGGTCGCCCATCTCATCGCGCGAGCGCTGTCCCCAGAACACGCGCGCCGGCGGCAGCTCCGGGTTGCGCGACGTTCGACGGCGGAGTTGTCGTAGGTGTATTCCATCGACAGCCGCGTGCCCTTCGGCAGCGTAATCGGCGTCTCCTCGCGATAGACGTGCTGCCAGCGGAAATCCCAGTCCTTGATGTGCATCACGAGGCGCGACGTGCCGTCCGGCAATCGGGCGACGCCGCGAATCTCCTTCGCGCGGTAGTGCGCGTGCGGCTGGACGGCGAGCAGCTGCACGTCGACCGGCAGCACGTAGGAATCGCGGATCACGTAGCGCGATTCGCCCGGCGGAATGTCGATGCCCTGCGAGCCGAGCCGCAGGATCGTCGGCGTGCGCTGCGGCGCGCGATCGGTGAAATAGAAGCCGATCTCCGGCAGCACCTCTTCGGCCGCGCCGCTCGGCTGCATGTGCAGCTGCACGACGAGATCGCTGCCGGGTTCGAGCGTCCAGGCCAGCTCCGGCTGCACGAGCGGCGCGATCTGACCCGGCGTCCAGCCGAGGAAGTGCCCGTCCGGATATTCCGCCGAGCGCGGCATCAGGCCGTCGTAGCCGGGCAGCGGATCGGCCTCGTCGAGCCGGCGCGTCGCCGGCGTGCGATCGATGCGGATGTTGGCGTGATGCACGACGCGCGCGTTGCCGGGATGGAATTCGATGCCGGTCACGTAGGTGCGCTTCGTGACGGGCAACCTGATCGCGAAGATGCGAAACGCGTCGGTCTGCTGCGCCGGCAGCGTGAACGCGGCATCAGGCTTGACGATCAGGTCGGGCTTGCCGAGCAGCCAGCCATCGGCGAGCTTCGGCAGCGGCCGGCAGCTGCTCTCGGGATCGCCTTCGGGCGTGCCGCTCTTCGCCCACTGCTCGATCGAGCGCGATCTCCCGGTCGTCGAGCGGACGCTGGCCGACGAAATGGCCGACGCCGGGCTCGACCTTCCACGGCGGCATGAAGCGGCTGCGCGTCACCTGCGCGATCTGCGTGGCGCGGCGGCGGACTTCGTCGTAGGTCGTCAGCGGAAACGGGCCGGGGCCGCCGGCGCGATGGCAGGACACGCAGGCATCAAAAATGATCGGCGCGATATCCGTCGAAAACGTTACGGCTGCGCGCTCGCGTCCGTGCACAAGGTGCACAATGTGCACAACGTGCACCACGTGCACAGACGGCGAACGCGATAGCCTCGTCATTTGACCAAGTCCGCGAGGATGCAGCCGATCGCCTGGGTTTCTCGCGAACGCGACCGGCTTTTCCGGCGACGAGCGCAGTCGAGCGCCGTCTTCCAGATCGTGTTGCGTCGGCTTGGGCCGTTCCCGTCCGAGCTCGACGTAGCGATCGTCGATCCGGCCGCGATAGACCATGCGGTCGCCGGCCATCACCGCCACTTCCGGCGTCACGGTCACGCCGGTCTTCTTCACCAGTTCGACCGCATCGCGGACCGACTCGAGCGAGTATCCGAACTTCTTGTGATGCTCGCGAATCAGATCCGGCTGAATCCGTCGGCACCGGATAGACCAGGACGAACTTCGCGCGGTCCTTGAACTTCGATGCGAGCCGCTGAATCTCCGGCGCGTAGCGATTGGAGATCGGGCAATCGGTCGTGGTGAAGACAGTACGGACGGTCAGCCGCGTCAGCGGTGCGTCGCCACGAGCAGCGCAAGGACGAGGCCCGCGAGCATGGTCGAAGATTCAGTATAGCCAGCAAAGAAAAGGGCGGGAGCTTCGCAGCCCCCGCCCCGATCGTTTCCACCTCAGGCACCTTACGCACCCTACGCACCTTAAGCACCTCACGCACCCTAGTTCTTTACCACCGCACATCGACGCCGATGCGGATGATGCGGCCCTGCAGGATGACCGAGGGACGCATGATAGGTCGCCGCGCCGAACTGCGTCGTCGCCACCGATGGTGTAGTCGTCCGAGTTGAGCGCGTTGAACAGATCCAGCTTCGGCGTCACGCGAATCGCGCCGAACTCGATCGACTTGCTGACCGAGAAATCGAGCTGGTTGATGCGCGGCGTGAACTCCGTTTCCGGAGCCACGAGCGGGACGCTGATCGAGGCCAGGCCGCTGGCGGCCATCGCCGGCAACACCAGCGCGCCGGGCGTGCACGCGCCCTTGCAGTTCGGCCGCATAGCGCGTGGTCGGCGACACCAGGTAGAAGGTGCCGAGGCCTCTCGGATTGTCGAAGCCGGTGCCGGCCGTGAAGCCGCCGTAGGCCTGCGCCGCGGTGCCCGCGAGATAGCCGTTCAGGCTCTGCAGAGCGCGCGCTGACCGAGATGCCGTACCAGGGCAACGGATAGACGATCGTCGCCTTGAACTGCTTCTGCCACGGAATGCCGCTGTCGGCCTGGTTGCAGTAGAGCGAGCGGTTCGGATCGCTGGCCGCCGAGACGCACACGTCGTTGATCGTGCGCTCGATGCTGAAGCCGCCGAAGGCGCGGACGCCGCCGCGGATGCGGGCGTTGAACGACATGTCGAAGCCGTTGTAGGCGCGCTTCATGTCGTCGCTGGTGCTGTCGACGTTGGCCACCTGCGATGCCACACCCGGCTTCGGCAGCCAGACGTTGACGCTGCTGCCGTCGAGCGGGCTGGCGATCGATGAACTGGTCGTAGCTCGCCGCCGTGCGGAGCGTGTTCTGGCGGACGGTGATGTTGCGGAAGTCGCTGCGGAAGTACTCGAACGTCGCAGTCAGGCCCGTCAGCACTTCGTGCGTGATGCCGGCGTTGAAGGCCAGCTGGTACGGACGCTTCAGGTCCGGATCGAACTGCGCCAGCGAGCGCACGCCGAAGTTCGAGGGCAGGCCGGCGAAGTTGATTTCGCAGCCGACCGACGGATAACCGGCACAGCCACGCTCGCCATCGGCGATGTCGTTGCCGTTGACGTCGGTCCAGGTCAGGTCCTGTGTGGTCAGCGCCGTCGGGTTGTAGAGCTGCGCGAAGCCGGTCGTCTGCGCGGTCACGAACTTGTTGTAGCCGACGCGGACGGCGGTCTTGCCGTCTGCCCGTACAGGTTGTAGACCGCCGACACGCGCGGCGAAAAGTCCTTCCAGGTCGGCAGGACGATGTCGTCATAGGCGGCGACGTTGGCGAAGCGGCCCAACCATGGCCGGCTGGCCGACAATGCGCTGCTTGAGATAGTCGAAGCGGGCGCCGTAGTTCAGCGTCAGCTTGCCCAGGTTCCAGGAGTCCTGCGCGTAGATGCCGAAGTTGGCGTCGAGGTTCTCCTGCACTTCGAGCGGCGTGTTCAGCACGGTGACGCGGAAGGCGTGCCGTTGTTGTAGGTCTGGTAGAGATCGGCGTTCGCGTTGTTGTAGCGGCGATAGTTGCCGAACTGATCCATCACGCCGACCTTCACGTTGTGCGCGCCGGTCACGTACGAGATCGCGCCTTGCACGTTGTAGCGATCCGGATAGTTGCCGAGCTGCGCGCTCGACGCGTTCCAGAGGTAGCTGGTGCTGGTGTCGTTCTTGCGCGCGTTGCGATACCACTCCGCGGTACCGCGCTCGGCGTAGATGCCGGGCTGGTAGAGGTTGTCGTAGCGCTCGCGGTTGAACGACGTGCCGACCTCGAGCAGCAGCGTCGACGACAGCGTCGAGGTCCATTTCGCGGACCCGGTCGAGAAGTTCGGCGTGTTCCAGATCACCGACGCGGTGTTGGGATCGGTCAGCGAGCCCATGGCGTGACCACGCAGGCGCAGCGCCCGGTCCGAGTAGACGGCGAACTTGTTGCGCTCCGAAATCTGCCAGGTCAGGCGGGCAACCGGGTTGGCCATCTTCTCGTCCGAAACGCCCTGCTCGCAGCTCTTTGAGATCGCGCACGCCGCCGCGGCCTGCGGATACGGCAGGCTGCCGTCGGTCTGGAAGGTGTTGGCGATCGGCTTGTCGTAGTAGGCCTGGCGGAACGCGCCGAAGAACCACAGCTTGTTCTTGATGATCGGGCCGCCCTGCTCGATGTTGAATTCCTCGAAGTGCTTGATCTTGTCGACGCCGGTGACGCCCAACGCCTGGAGCTCGGGGGTAAGGTTGTCGCCCTGCCACGACTCCGGTGACTTCGCCCACTTCACGCCGCCGCGGAACTGGTTGCCGCCGTCTTTCGGCACGAGGTTCATGGTGATGCCGCCGGTCAGCGTCTCGGCCGAGCCGCCGGCCGTCTGGTAGACCATTTCCTGCGACATCGCTTCGTTGTGGTACGCCTGGACGGCGCCGTCGCCCATCAGGCCGTTGGTCATCAGGCCGTCGACGAGCACCACCGACTGCGCGCCGCCGGTTCCGCGGATCGCGAAGTAGGTCTGCTGCATCGCGCGCGAACCGCCCACGTCCGGCGAGTTCAGCGTCACGCCGAGCACGAGCTGACCGATGCCCTGAATGGTCTTGGCGGTCGGCACCGCGTCGAGCACTTCGCGCGACAGCACCTGCTGCTTGACGTTCTGCGACACGTCGACCACCGGCGAGGCGCCGGAGACCGTGACGGATTCCTGCAGCGTGCCGACGCCCAACTCGATGTTGATCGTCGCCGTGAAATTCGATTGCAGCTCGATGCCCTCGCGGGTCACGGTGTTGAATCCCGGAAGCGTGAAGGTGAGCGTGTAGGTGCCGGGACGAAGATCGACGATACGGTACAGACCGCTTTCGTCGGTGATCGTCGACTTCACTTTTTCGATCAGCACCGGGCTGGCCGCTTCGACGGTGACGCCTGGCATCACCGCGCCCGACGTATCTTTCACCGTGCCCGTGAATACGCTCTGCGCCCGCGCCAACGCGGGCACCAGAACGAGACTTGCCACGAACAAGCAAGAACGTTCGTACAACAAACTTACGCGCCATCTGTTTCCCCCAATCAGCGAACGAGCCAACACACATCTGCCGCTAAGAGACGTGTGCGGGCACATCGTCGCCAAGAGCACCAATGAACTTAACGTTGTGCATCACGTCAGTCAACGAAGAACAACGTTGATGTGATCCGGAAATTTGGAATGAATCGCGGAAATGACAACGCCGCGATCCATGCGTGCGTGCATGAACCGCGGCGTCGTGGATGACGACAAACGTCTTCGTTTGTCGATGAATCTACCTGACTATCAGAATCCGAACCTCAATCCGAGTTGCGCCTGCCGCGGTTGACCGCCGCCCGACAGCTGCGTCAGCAACAGGAAGTCCGTCAGCCGCTGATCGCCGGTCGGGTTCAGGAAGTTCGCGCGATTGGTCAGGTTCACAAGATCCAGCGTCAGGTCCAGCGTCTGGCTTCCACCTCGGTGCCACCGCCATCCGAAGCGCATATCTAGCTGGACGAACCCCGGCCCGTACGTCCCATTGCGGCCGCCGTCGTTGTCCACAGTGATGGCGTTGACGCCATTGCCGGAGTAGGAGCCCGCTTGCAGCGGATCGAAGAGGATGCCATTCCGGTCGGGATCGACCGACGTGTTCATGATCGTGAACGGCAGACCGCTCATCATGCGCAGCGTGCCGGCCACGGTCATACCGTAGGTGTGCGGTACTTCGCCGCGGCCGCTAATCACCAAATTGTGCCGCCGATCGCGATCGGTCGGACCTTGGTTCTGATCGAGCCTCAGGTCGTCGCCGAACTGGAACTGAATCGGCGCGTTGAAATCCCCGTTGGTGTTGCCGCGCGAATTGGAAAGCGTGTACGACAAGCGCGCGCTCCACCTGTTCGAGTCCCGCTTCTCCAGCTGCACGTTCAGGCCATCGTAGTCATACTCGCCGACGTTCGCGCGAGTGTTGACGTTGGTCAGGAACTCTGGATTCGGGCGCACAATCGCCGATCCCGCGGCCGTGGTGGCGCGGACGCCGGCGTTCAAGTCCCGAGTCATGAACAGGCCGCGGCCGGCGGTGTGCACGTAGTCTGCGGAGAGCGACATGCGGGTACCCAGCTGCCGCTGGTAGCCGAAGCTCATCTGCTGGATCTTCGGCATCGTCCGGTCCGGGCTGTCGAGCCAGACCACTCCGGTGTTCCGGATCGCCTGGCCGGGCTGATAGATCTGGTTGAGCAGCGCGCGGTTCACGACCGGACCATTGACCAGCATCGGGTTGGTAGGCATCTGTCCAGCGCGCGGGCCAGGATCGATGCGGTCAGCCGGGAACTGCGCCACGAATGAATCCGAATAGATGCCGTTACGGTCGAAATCCACGACCATGCCGAAGTTCATCTTGTCATAGAACAGTCCCCAGCCCGAGCGCACCAGAGACCGACCCTCATCCCACGCGAAGGTGGCGCCGACCCGCGGCGAAAAGTTGTTCTTGTCAAGAGGATAGTAGTCCGGATCGCCGGCGAAGTACGGATTCGCCGAGTTGTCGAGCGGCGTGAACTCGAGGTCGTAGCGCAGGCCAAGGTTGAAGGTGAGGTTCTGATTCACGCGCCATTTGTCTTGCGCGAAGACTGCCCACGCCCGCTGGTCCATGGTAACGCGGTAATCCTGCGGGACCTGGATGGTGAGCCGCTCAGGATAGGTGCGCGGGTCGGCGGCATTGAACGAGCTGTTGGACGGAATCACGAACTGACCATTGGTCTGGGCGTGGTTCTGGAACGTCCATTTCGTGAAGTAGTACTTCATGCCGAACTTCAAATCGTGGTCGCCCTTCTTGTCCGGCATGAACCAGCTCAGGGTTTCCGAAATTTCCGGCGAGTTCGTGATCCAATGCGTGCCGACGTTGCGAGGGCCGTCTTGGAACGTCAGGTAGCTAATGTTCGCCCCGACGTCCCGCTGCTCGGCAAAGTTCTGATCGCTGCACGCGTCGAAGCCGCCATCCGGGCAGTCCGAGAAGTCGTTCTGGGCAAACCGGTCGTCCTCGCGCGTCCAGCCAAACCGCACCTGGTTGACAATGTTGCGACTGAGCACGGAGCTGAAGGAGACATTGGAGTGCTGGTCGAGATCCCACTCCCGCTGCTGGCCGGCCGGAGTTACCGCCAAGTTGTTCGTCTGGCCGGTTTGTGGAGACCACTCGCCGAGCCATCGGACCGACCAACTGTGGTTGGCGTTGATCTGATGGTCGAAGCGATAGAGGTGGTTCCACGCCCGGACTTGGGTGACAGTCGCCCAGTTCAATTCGGGTCGAGGCGGAATCTGGATCGTCCGCCCCTCGTTGATCCAAACACGCTCGATGTTGGCAAAGAAGTGAGCCTTGTCCCTGAGCACCGGGCCACCGATGGCGCCGCCATATTCCTGTTTCCGGACGTCGGGCTCGTTGAGATTGTTTTGGTTCACGAAGTAGTCCTCGGCGCGCATGTTCTTGTTCGTGTAGAACAGGAACCCGGATCCGTGGTAGTTGTTGGTGCCCGACTTGGTCACCGCGTTGACGATGGCGCCGGACGTCCGGCCGAACTCGGCGTCGTACTGACCGATCAGGATCTGCGACTCCTGCACGCCTTCGATCGGCACCCGCACCTGGCCGCCGTTGTTCTGCCCAAGGTAGTCGTCGTTGTCCCACGCCCCGTCGATCAGAAAGGAATTGTTGCGCGAGTCCACGCCATTGGCCGAGATCGTCTCCGATCCCCACGACGCCAGGTTCGGCACCTGGATGACGCCAGGCAACAGCGCGGCGAACCCGAGCCAGTTGCGGGAGATACTGGGCAGTTGCGTCAGGTCCTTGTTGTCGATGTTGCCACCGATCTGTTTGGACGTGACATCGACTAGCGGCGCCTCGGTCGTGACAGTAACCGTCTCCTCGAGCGCGCCGAGCTCGAGCGTCACGGGCACCGTGGCGGTCGTGCCGACGATCACGGCGAGATCGCGGCGCAGGAAACGTTTGAATCCCGTCAGCTCCGCGGACACCTGGTAGGCGCCGGGACTCAGCCCCGGCACAGACCAACTGCCGTCGGCGTTGCTGGTCGCTTCACGGAAGGTGCCGGTGGCCTGGTTGGTGATGACGATTTGCACGCCGGGCAGGGCACCGCCGGAAGAGTCGACGACCGTGCCGCGCATATCTGAGAGTCCCTGGGCACGGAGTAATCCCGACGCACTCACCCAAACGCAGAGAATCGCTGTGAAGAAGAAGCGGACCGACTGGCAGCGCGGAACTGGCATGTGAACCCCCAAGAAAAGAGAGTCGCGATGACCGGTCGCAGATGCGATCGCCGGCGGCAACCATACCAGAAAGTTCAGTTCCATTCGTCGACGACTGCGGCTACCTCTGCCGTCATGGTCGGGCGTACGCGCGAACGCCGCGACCCATCTGGAAATGGATCGCGGCGTGTGGAAACTTTCAAGAATAGATGCGTTTGTCTACGCGTTGCGTTACCTGCCGGTGTTCGCGGCCTTGACGTTGACCTTCATGTACGCGGTCGTCCAGCAGCACTGGAATCCGCCGCCGCCCACGCCCGACGAATCGTTACCCTCGATGCGGATGACGTACTCACCCGGCAGCGAGAAGGTCGCGGTGGTGTTGACCATGTCCTTCTCGATCGTCGGCGTGTTGTCGGCGAACTTGATCTCGCCCGGGCCGCGGTACTTCGTGAGCGTCGTGCTGACGCGCGGCCGGCGCGGCGGTCCCTGCGGCGCGCCACCCGGCGGCGGCGCGGCGGCCGAACCACCCGTCGGCGGCTCTTCGTGGCCGTCGTCGGTGACCCAGTACTTGATCGCGACGTTCTCGCCGACAGCGCCGTTGATCACGGGCGCCTGCGAGAGCGGCGGCGGCGGACCGGTCAGCTCCGGACCGTTCTCGGAGAACTTGATCACCGGCGGCTTGTTGCCCATCGCCGCATCGAGGAAGGGCTCGATCTGATAGCCCTTGGTGACGCCGAACGGAACCGCGACGGTCTTGCCGTTTGCGGTGAGCGTCCAGGTCAGCTTCTTGTCGCCGAAATCCTTCGGCACCTTGATCGCGATCGTGCCCCAGCCGCGGCCGACAACGAAGTGCGTCGGCTGGCCCTGATCGGGACCGCCCGGTTCAATCCTGTTTTCCGGGCCGATCGGGATGTCGAGCGTCTGCTTCTTGTTGCGGTTGTAGAAACCCATCAACAGCGTGTACGAGCCATCGGCGTTCTGATACCAGCCCTCGTAGGCGGGATAGATGTTCGATCCCGAATCCTTGAGCGGCTCCATCGCCAGCTGCTGGGGCTGATGGTTGTGCGCCGCTCAGACAAACGAACGCGAGCAGCAACACTGCTCGCTCCTGCGCAAACGAGCTTCTGGCATCATCGAGGACAAGCGATCCTCCTACTGCTGCTGGCGCTCGGTCGTGGTCGACAACTTCGCCTTACGCGCCTCGACTTCCTTGTTGAAGTCGTCGTCGCCCATGTAGGTGATGTTGATCCACGCGTGCGCCATCTCGTCGACGGTGCGGTCGCCCCAGCCAATCCACTGGTCGGGTCGGGATTGCTCTTCTTCGCCGTGCGTGTTGTCGTGCCACGCGGTCACCTTGAGGATCGTGCCCTTCGGCAGCAGCGGCGCGTAGTCGTCGGCGAACACGTAGTTGTTCATCCAGTTGAACTCGAAGTTCGGGACGTAGCCGAGGACCTGCTGCTGTGCCGTTCGGCAGGATCGCTTCGACCATCATCGCCTTGCCGCGCAGGTGCATGTGCGGCTGGAAGTTCTCGACGCGGCCGGCCTTGCGCATCACGTGGAAGTTCTGGCCCACGCTGATCGAGTTCGGCGCGATGTCGAGGTTGCGGTTGCCGCCGGTGACGCCGCTGTAGAGCGACAGCATCGTGCGGAACTTCGGCTCCTGGCCTTTCGGATACAGGTAGATGCCCATCTCGACCGAGTCTTCGATGTCTTCGCCGCCGTCGCTGTAGTGAATGTCCCAGCGCATCTTCGCGCCCGGCATCAGCAGCTTGCCGGTGTTGGGGCGCATGATCTCGCCTTCCTTGTTGACGGCCCATTCCATGAAGAGGCCGGCGCCGCTGTCGTTGTCGGCGCTGATCAGGCCGGAGGCGATCGCTTCCTTCTCGTCCTGCATCAGGTAGGCGAGCGCGTGGTGCGTGATCTTGCGGCCCTTCAGCGAGCCGGGACGCATCTCGATGGCGCGAACCCAGCGGGGCTCGGTCAGCGGCACGTCGGAGACGGGCTTGTACCACGCGTCCATCGCGCCGCCCTTCTGCTTGTATTTCGGCGACTTGACGATGATGTCCGGCGGTCCGCCGAACTTCGACGCATAGTTCCAGTCGTTGCCGACGGCCCACTTGACCGGCGCGGGCATGTCCTTCGGATCGCCCTGCGGCGCGCCGTTGCCGGCCCACTTCACGATGGTGTCGATTTCCTTCTGCGTCAGCGAACGATCGTTCTGGTAGTGCTGAATGCCGACGCTCGGGTCGATGTGCCAGGGCGGCATGTTGCGCGACGCCACGCGGTCGCGAATCGAGCGCGCCCACGGCCGCGCCTCCTGGTAGGTCTGGAGCGACATCGGCGCGATCGAATCCGGCCGATGGCACGACTCGCACTTGTTCTGGAAAATCGGCGCGACGTCCTTGGTGAACGTCGGTACGGCCGCGGTCTGAGCTGAGAGCGTTGCGGGCAGAGCCAGGAGGCCCAGTGCGCCCACCGCCCCAATCACGACCCGGCCGACGATACGATTAGCCATCTTCCCCCTCCGAAAATGTGTCCGATTACTTGCGGTTGGGGAGTGTACCTCGCCCGGTACAGCGGCTGTCACTCCCCTCAAACTCTAATGGCTACCATCACTTGCGCGTATGCAGCCATGGCCGTTATCCCCGTGGCGCGCGTGCTCCGGCGGGACGAGTCGGCCTCCAGCCTTCCTATTTTAGGCTATTTTCCGAAGGATAAAGCTCTTCAGGTAGTAGGTTTCCGGCACCCCGAGCAGAATCGGATGGTCGCGCCCCTGCATGCGCTTTTCGACCACCGTGACGGCGCTATGGGCATCGGACGAGGCCGCGAAAACCGCCTCTGCAAACATCGCTTCGTCGACGTTGTAGGAGCAGCAGCAGGTCATCAGGAAGCCGCCAGGATTGAGCAACCGAAGCGCTCTGAGGTTGATTTCCTTGTAACCGGCCAGAGCGTTCGGAATCGCGGCCTTGTTCTTGGCGAAGGCCGGAGGGTCCAGGACGATGGTGTCGTAGCGGGCGCCTTCACGCTCGAGGTGGCGCAGTTCGTCGAAGACGTTGGCTTCACGGGCGGTGAGGTTGGCGATGCCATTGGCAGCCGCGTTCGCCGTAATGCGCTCGACGGCTTCGGCTGAAACGTCCAGCGCTTCCACCGATTCGCATTTCGAGGCGAGAACCAGGCCGAAACCACCGTTGTAGCTGAAGCAGTCGAGCATCCGGCCGTGTGCGTAACGCGCGGCCGCCTCACGGTTCTCTCGCTGATCGAGGAACAATCCGGTCTTCTGGCCGCGCCACGGATCGACGGTATAGGTGATGCCGGCTTCATCGACCGAGATCGTCTCCGGCACGGTGCCGTACATGACTTCGACCTTCTGGTCGAGGCCCTCGAGCTTGCGGACCTTGGGATCGTTGCGCGCGAGGATGCCCTTGGCGCCGGTGATCTCGGCGAGGAGCTTGACGAGCGTCGGCGCCAGGCGATCCATCCCCTGCGAGAGCGTCTGCATCACCAGGTAGTCGCCGTAGCGATCGACGATGAGCGACGGCAGGAGATCGGCTTCGCCGTGCACGAGGCGGAAGGCGGTGGCGTTGATCTGCAGCGAGTCGCGGAAGCGGATCGCGGCGTCGAGCCGCGCGCGCCAGAACGCCTCGTCGATCGGCGTCTCGTCGCGCGAGATCATGCGGATGGTGATCTGCGACTGATCGCTGAAGAGCGCGTGGCCGAGCAGGCGATTGCGCGGCCCGCGCACCTCGACGATCGCACCGGCTTCGGCGTCGACGACGTCGGCGATGTCGGATCGATAGACCCACGGATGTCCGCCGCGGACACGATCTTCGCCGCGCGGTTTGAGGATCGCTACGCTCTTTGTAACGGGGACTGGCACCTTAGCATCCCATTCTGTTTCAATTTCTGCGTACGCACTGAAAAAACTGACAACGAAAACCCGGGTAACGGGGTCAGTCCCCGTTACAATTTGCGGCGAAATGAAGATCGCGATCGGCGCGGATCATGCCGGCTACCAGCTCAAGGACTCGTTGAAGAAGCTCCTCGACGAGATGGGTGTCGCGTACGAAGACTTCGGCACGTCGAGCGCACAGTCAGTGGATTACCCCGATTTCGCGAAGGCGGTCGCCGAAGGCGTCGCCGCCGGGAAGTTCGATCGCGGGATCCTCGTCTGCGGCACCGGCGTCGGCATGGCGATCGCCGCGAACAAGGTGCCGGGCGTGCGATCGGCGCCGATCGTCGACACCGACACCGCGAAGCTCGCGCGCGAGCACAACGATCTCAACGTGCTGACGCTCGGCGCGCGCGTGCTGCCCGGAGTCACGCGCGCGGGAGATCGTCAAGACGTTTCTGCAAACGCCGTTCGAAGGCGGCCGCCATGCCACGCGCGTGGCGAAGATTCACGCCATCGAGCCGAGCAATACGTCGAGCCGCTCGTAGAACGCGCTCATGCCCTGTGGCGTCAAGCCGGTCTTCATCACCGCATCACGCAATTCCTGCGACGGAAACAGGAAACTCTGCGTCATGGTCGTCTTGCCGTTGCGCTCAACGAGCTCCACGGTCAGGAGCGCCTCGTACGCATCCCAGCCTTCAAACCGCTCAGTGCGGACGAACCGGCGCGGCGCATCGATTTCGTGTGTAGACGCCATACTTCGCCATCTGCTTTCCACTGACCGTAAAGGCGAAGCGCCACGATCCTCCAACACGAGGATCGCTCTCACATGCGTCGAGCGATCCCGGCAGGCCGTACCAGCGCTTGATCAGATCGGCTTTCGTCACCGCCTCGAAGACGAGAGCGGCCGGTGCATTGAACTCGCGCGTGACGACGGCCTCTCGATCGGACGGCGTCGTAATCGTGACGGTGATGTTATCGATCATCATTTTTTTCCCTTTCGGTCCTTCTTTTCCGCTTTGAGCTCCTCGAGCACGTCATCGAGGCGCGCGAACGCGGCTTCCCAGTGCTTCCGGTAGTTTTCGATCCAGTCGATTGCGTCGGCGAGCGGTTTCGCCTCGAGCTTGCGCGGACGACGCTGCGCGTCCTGGCCGGCAACGATCAGGCCGGCGCGCTCGAGCACCTTCAGATGCTTCGAGATCGCCGGCTGGCTCATGTCGAACGGCTCGGCCAGCTCCATCACCGTCGCTTCCCCGCCGGCGAGACGCGCCAGGATCGCGCGCCGGGTCGGATCGGCGAGCGCGGCGAAGGTCGCGTTGAGCGCAGCGTCTTTCATAACCATTTGGTTATACACAGTCGGTTCGAGTTCAAGAGTTCAAGGTTCAAGGTTGACCAAGTGAACCTCTGAACCGCTTGAACCCCTGAACCTGTGTGCCAAAATGTGAATCCCGCATGAACGCATCCCTGATGTCACACACCCTCGCGCAGTCCGATCCGGAAATCGCCGCCGCCATCGCCAACGAAACGACGCGGCAGGCCCACGGCCTGGAGCTGATCGCGTCTGAAAACTTCGTCAGCTCGGCGGTGCTCGAGGCCGCCGGCTCGGTGATGACGAACAAGTACGCCGAGGGCTATCCCGGCAAGCGCTATTACGGCGGCTGCGAATTCGTGGACGTCGCCGAGTCGCTGGCGATCGCGCGCGCGAAGGCGCTGTTCGGCGCCGATCACGTCAACGTGCAGCCGCACTCCGGCGCGCAGGCCAACATGAGCGTGTATCTCACGCTGCTGAAGCCGGGCGACACCGTGCTCGGCATGAACCTCGCGCACGGCGGCCACCTCACGCACGGCCACCCGCTGAATTTTTCAGGGAAGCTCTACACGATCGTCCCGTACGGCGTGCGCAAGGACGACGAGCGGATCGATTACGACGAGTTCGAGAAGCTCGCCGACCAGCACAAGCCGAAGATGATCATCGTCGGCGCCAGCGCGTATCCGCGCGTGATCGACTTCGCGCGCATGGGCGCGGTGGCCAAGCGCGTCGGCGCGCCGCTGATGGTCGACATGGCGCACATCGCCGGCCTCGTCGCCGGCGGCGTGCATCCGAGCCCGGTGCCGCACGCCGAGTTCGTCACGACGACCACGCACAAGACGCTGCGCGGCCCGCGCGGCGGCATGGTGCTCTGCCGCGAGAGCTACGCGAAGGACCTCGATCGCACGGTGTTCCCCGGCGTGCAGGGCGGACCGTTGATGCACATCATCGCGGCCAAGGCGGTCTGCTTCAAGGAAGCCGCGACGCCGGAGTTCGCGGCGTATCAGAAACAGGTCGTGAAGAACGCGGCGCGGCTCGCGAGCGCGATGCAGACCGCCGGCTTCCGCATCGTCAGCGGCGGCACCGACAATCACATCGTGCTCGTCGACGTGTTCTCGAAGGGCATCACCGGCAAGGTCGCCG
Organism: uncultured cyanobacterium; assembly: GCA_963833135.1. Classification (GTDB taxonomy): domain Bacteria; phylum Acidobacteriota; class Vicinamibacteria; order Vicinamibacterales; family UBA2999; genus 12-FULL-67-14b. Next base: position 241,352 of record CAWHWW010000006.1, read on the forward strand.
AGGCGGCGCTCGGCGCCGCCGGCATCACCGTCAACAAGAACGCGATTCCGTTCGATCAGAATCCGCCGATGGTGGCGAGCGGCATCCGGCTCGGCACGCCGGCGGTGACGACGCGCGGCATGGGCGAAGCCGGAGATGGATCTGATCGCCGAGTTCATCGCGCGCGTGCTCGCGTCGCCCGACGACACCAACGTCCTCGCCACGGTAAAGGCGGAAGTCGAAACGCTGTGCAGGAAGTTCCCGCTGTACCCGGAACGCCTGGCCTGAAGCGCGCGGTCGACGCGGCGTTCGCGGACGACGGGCCGCTGGTGAGGGCGGTCGATCAGTTCGAGCCGCGCGCCGGTCAGCGCGCCATGGCGGCGCGCGGTCGCCGACACCATCGAGCACGGCGGCGTCCTGCTCGCGGAGGCGGGCACCGGCACCGGCAAGACGCTGGCCTATCTCGTGCCGGCGATCCTCAGCCGCCAGCGCGTGCTGATTTCCACCGGCACCAAGAACCTGCAGGAGCAGATCTACTTCAAGGACATTCCGGCGCTGCGCACGGCGCTCGGCGTGCCCTTCACCGCGACCTACATGAAGGGCCGCGCGAACTATCTCTGCCTGCACCGCCTCGATCAGCTGCGCGCGCATCCGGCGGCGCCGATGGATTTCATCTCGACGATCGACGAGTGGCGGCGCGTGACCGAGACCGGCGATCGCGCGGAGCTCAGCGGACTCGAGGAAGACTCGTCGCTGTGGCACGACGTGTCGGCGCAGGCGGAGACCTGTCTCGGCAGCGACTGCCCGCAGTATCGCGAGTGTTACGTCACGACCATGCGGCAGCGCGCCGCCGAATCCGATCTGGTGATCGTCAATCATCACCTGCTCTGCGCCGACGCCTCGGTGCGGCAGAGCACCTACGGCGAGGTGATCCCCGACTGCCACCACGCGATCATCGACGAGGCGCATCACCTCGAGGACGTCGCGACGCAGTACTTCGGCATCGCGGTCAGCAACTATCGCATCAGCGATCTCGTGCGCGATTCCGAGCGCGCCCTGAACCTCGGGATGATCGAGGACTTCGATTCGGACCTGCGCCACGCGATCACGCGCGTCGACGATCACTCGCTGACGTTCTTCGGCGCGCTGCAGACGGCGCGTCACGCCCGCGGCGGTGGCATTCGAGGAGCGGCTGCGCATCGGTCCCGGCTGGTTCGGCGACGTCCTGGACGACGGCCTCGGGCCTGATCGCCGCGCTCGGCGGCCTCGATGACGCGATGCGGAAGAAGGCCGGCAGCGATGAATCCGGCGCGCAGGTGAACGAAGACGCCGCGACATTGGCGCGCCGCGCCGCGGAGCTGCGCGACCACCTGACCTTCCTGCTCGAGGCGGCGAACCCGTCGTTCGTCTATTTCCTCGAGACGCGCAATCGCGGCGTGTTCCTGCGCGCGGCGCCGATCGACGTGTCGCGAGATCATCAACGAGATGCTCTTCAACCGGATGCGCGCGACGATCATGACGTCGGCGACGCTGACGGTCGCGGGGTCGTTCGACTACGTCAAGGGCCGCCTCGGCGTGTCCGAAGCCGACTGCGTGCGCGTGCCATCGGAATTCGACTTCGCCGAGCAGGCGATCCTCTATCTGCCGAGGCAGATGCCGCCGCCGAAATCACCGCAGTACAGCGACGCCGTGGCGCGGGAAGTCCGCGACCTGCTGATCAGGACCGAGGGCCGCGCATTCGTGCTGTTCACGAGCTACGCCATGCTGCGCACGGTCCGCGACCTCGTCGAGCCGGATCTGCCATACCCGGTGATCGTCCAGGGCACGGCGCCGCGCAGCACACTGCTCGCGCAGTTCCGATCGACGCCGAACGCGGTGCTGTTTGCGACCTCGTCGTTCTGGCAGGGGGTCGATGTCGTCGGCGAACAGCTGAGCTGCGTGATCATCGACAAGCTGCCGTTCGCCTCGCCGGGCGATCCGATTACGGCCGCGCGCATCGAGGCGATCAACGCCGAGGGCGGCGACGCCTTCCAGGACTACCAGGTGCCGCTGGCGATCCTCGCGATGCTGCAGGGACTCGGGCGGCTCATCCGCCATCGCACCGATCGCGGCGTCCTGGCCGTCCTCGACCCACGGCTGCGCACCATGGGCATACGGCCGCCGCTTCCTCGACTCGTTTCCGCCCGCGCCGGTGACCCAGAACCCGGAGGCGATCACGCGGTTTTTCGCAAGCTGATTACACTGTTATGTGTGGTCCGGCTGAGAAGCCGGACGCGTACAGGAACTATTCGAGGTCAGACTCCAATGAGACAAATGCTTACGGCACGTGTGACCGCGGTCCTGATCGCGCTGTCGATTGCCGCGCCGGCGCTGGCGCAGTCGACGATGGTCCGCGGCAAGGTGATCGACGCCAAGCAGCAGCCGTTCCCGAACGTCGCGATCACGGTCGAATCGCTCGACGGCTCTGGCCGCAAGCTGACGACCAAGACCGACAAGAAGGGCGAGTTCGTCCAGCTCCTGACGGCGTCGGGCATGTACCGCATCACCGCGAGCGAACCGAAGATCGGCACCGCCAGCAACGACACTCGCGTCGTCCTCGGCAAGGTGTCGGAGATGACGATCGTGCTGGCGCCGTCGACGGCCGCCAACGATGCGGCGCAAGGCCGCCGAGCTGAAGAAGACGTTCGAAGAAGGCGTCACCGCAAGCCGCGCCGGCCAGCACGACGCGGCGATCGAGAAGTTCACGGCCGCGCTCGCCATTTCACCGGCGTGCTTCGACTGCCAGTTCAACATCGGCGTCGCGCTGATGGCGAAGAAGGACGAGAAGGGCGCGGAAGAGGCGTGGAAGAAGGCGATCGAGATGAAGCCCGACTACGCAGAGCCCCTCAACGCGCTGTCGACGCTCTACAACAACCAGAAGCGATTCGAGGAAGCCGCGGCCATGAGCGCGAAGGCGGCGGCGGCCGGCGGCGGTTCGGGCAGCGCCGACGCGACGTTCAACCAGGGCATCATCCTCTGGAACCAGGGCAAGATCGCCGAAGCGAAGGTGAAGTTCGAAGAGACGATCAAGATGAATGCCTCGCATGCCGACGCGCACTATCAGCTCGGCATGGCGCTCCTGAACGAAGGCAAGCTGACCGAAGCGGTCACCGAGTTCGAGACCTACGTGAAGCTGGCGCCCGATGGCCAGTACGCCACGCAGGCGAAGGGGATGATTGCGCAGTTGAAGAAATAGACGAGGGCTTGCGGACTACGGGCTTGCGGGCCTGCGCGTCCAAGGATCCTAGTTGTACGAACACATTCCAGAGCGGCTGGCCGAGGTTCGAGAGCGCATCGCGAATGCGGCCGGCCGCGCCGGGCGCGAGCCGGACGATGTCCGGCTGATCGCCGTCTCCAAGACCCATCCCATCGAAGCCGTCAGGGCCGCCGCCGACGCCGGGCAACTCGATTTTGGCGAGAACAAGGTCCAGGAAGCCCTGCAGAAGATTGCGCAGTCCACCGATACCAGCTTGCGGTGGCACCTCATCGGCCATCTGCAATCGAACAAGGCGCGGAAAGCCGCGGCCGCCGCGAACACGATTCATGCGATCGACAGCGTCGACCTGCTGAAGCGGGTCGATCAGGCAGCCGGCGAAGCGGGGCGCTCCGTCGACGTTTTGATCCAGGTCGATCTGGCCCTGGAAGAGACCAAACACGGCGCACCCGTGGACACGGTTCCGGCAATCGTCAAGGCCGCCGAAGACTGCACGGCGGCCCGGCTCACGGGCCTGATGTTGCTGCCACCGCTGGCCGACAACCCGGAGGACGCGCGTCCCTGGTTTGCCCGGCTGCGCGCGCTGCGCGACGGGTTGGTGGAGGGCGGCGCCGCCGCCGAACGGTTGCGCGAGTTGTCGATGGGCATGAGCCACGATTTCGAAGTGGCGATCGCGGAGGGCGCGACAATGGTGCGCGTCGGGACGGCGATATTCGGAGAGAGGCCCTCGTAGATCTCGGATTTCAGATCTCGGATTTCAGATTATTTGTGGATCCCTGATCCCTGATCCCTGATCCCTGATCCCCGATCCCTGATCCCTGATTTAATGGAAAGGTGCTGGCCGATCTCCTGATCGACAACGCCGATCTCGTCGCGACGTGCGCGGGCCCCGGTCCGCGGCGCGGCTCCGGGCAGCGCGAGATTTCGGCGTTGCCGAACGCATCGATCGCGGGATGCGAAGGGCGCATCGTCTTCGTCGGCTCCGCGCACGACGCCAAGAGCGCGATCACGCTCGCGCCGCACGCCCAGGTGATCGACGCCGCCGGCTGCACCGTCGTGCCCGGCTTCGTGGATCCGCACACGCATCTGGTGTTTGCCGGCGATCGCCGCGACGAGCTGCGGCGCCGCCTGGCCGGCGCCAGCTATGCCGACATCGCCGCGTCGGGCGGCGGTATCGTCAAGACCGTCGGCGCGACGCGATTGGCCAGCGAGCACGAATTGATCGAAGGAGCGCGCGCGCGGCTGGCAGAGATGCTGTCGTTCGGCACCACTACCGCGGAAGCCAAGAGCGGATACGGCCTCGAGCTCGCCTCCGAGCAGAAGATCCTCCGCGCGATCCGCACGGTGGCGGCAGGTCAGCCGATCGATCTCACCGCGACGTTCATGGGCGCGCACGAGATACCCGTCGAGTTCCGGCACGACCGCGCCGCCTACGTGCGCGAGATCGTCGACGTGATGATCCCGGCGATCGCCGAGGAGGGACTCGCCGAGTGGTGCGACGTGTTCTGCGAGCAGGGCGTCTTCACGCCCGGCGAGTCGCGGGACATTCTCGAGGCCGGCAGACGGCACGGGATGAAGCCGCGCATCCATGCCGACGAGCTCGCGCTGAGCGGGGGATCGCGTGTCGCCGCCGATGTCGGCGCGCGGTCGGCGGATCATCTGATCTTCATCGACGAACCGCATGCCAGGCTGCTCGCGGAGAAGAACGTCGTGGCCACGCTGCTGCCGTCGGCGGCGTTCTTCCTGAAACTGGGACGCTACGCGCCGGCGAGGATGCTGATCGAGCAGGGCACCGCCGTGGCACTCGCCACCGATCTCAACCCCGGCGGCGGCTTCACGACCTCGATGCCCTTCGCGATGTCACTCGCCTGCTTCGCCATGAACATGACGCTCGAAGAGGCGCTGATTGGCGCCACCCTGAATGCCGCGGCCTCGATCGATCGGCAGGATACGATCGGCAGCCTCGAAACCGGCAAGCAGTTCGATGCGGTGATCGTCGTCCGGGATGTTGACCGACCTGATCCGCGTCGGCGGCCCGGTGGTGAAGCAAGTCATCAAGCGCGGCCGCGTCGCGCACACTAGAATTGAATCGTGACCCGCTTCGCAGGAATCACCGTGTCGCAGCTGCTCGCCGCGCTTGCCAGCCCCGATCCGACGCCCGGCGGCGGCACCGCGGCGGCAATCGCCGGCGCGATGGGGACCTCGCTGCTCGTCATGGTGGCGGGGCTCGCGAAATCGAAAAACAACACCGACGACGAGAAAGCGGCGCTCGCCAACGCCCGCGCCGCGATCGAGCCGATCACCTCGAGGCTCACCGACCTGGCCGACGCCGACACCGCCGCGTTCGACGCGGTGATGGGCGCGTATCGGATGCCGAAGGCAACCGATGAGGAAAAGATGGCGCGCTCGCACGCGATTCAATCGGCACTGCGCGGCGCCACGGAGATTCCGCTCGAAACGCTCCGTGCGTGCGCCGACGCGCTCGAGCACGCGCGCGTCGTCGCCGATTACGGCAATCGATCGGCGGAAAGCGACGTCGGCGTCGCGATGGGCCTGCTCAAGGCGGCGGCCGCCGGAGCCGCCGCCAACGTGCGGATCAATCTGGGAGGATTGACGGACGAAGGATTCAAGTCCGCCACCGAGGCGGAAACGGCGCGCTTACTGGCGCCGGCCGCCCTTGCCTAAACAGCCGCGTCTTCATGCTGTTCCGTCGTTCGGTCAATGAATCTGGTGGAATAGCCTTCCCCAGCGGGGCGCAAAACCCCCGCCCGATCCGTCGTCCGGAACATCAAAAGACCAGTAAATGAAGAGAGCGCGGCCCTTCACGTAGGACTGCGGCAGGAAGCCCCAGAACCGGCTGTCCTGCGAGTCGTCCCGGTTGTCGCCCATCATGAAATAGTGGCCTTCGGGCACCGTCACGGGGCCGTACTTCCGGCGCAGGTCGAAGCCGTCGGTCTCGGTCTCATCGGCCGGCGGAAACAGGTAGTGCGCGTACGACTCGACGAGCGGCTGCCCGTTCACGAACACGGTCTGGTTCTTCAGCTCGATGGTGTCGCCGGGCAGGCCGATCGTCCGCTTGATGAAGTCGCGATCCGGCTCCTCGGGAAACTTGAACACGATGATGTCGCCGCGGCGGATCTGGCGCATCGGCAGCAGCGCGCGCTCGATCGCGCTCGCCGCCGGCGCAAAGATGAACTTGTTGACGAGCAGGTGATCGCCGACGAGCAGGTTCGGCTTCATCGATCCGGTCGGGATCTTGAACGCCTGGAAGACGAACGTGCGCACGAACAGCGCGAGGATCACCGCGACGACGATCGACTCGAAATACTCGCGCGCGGTCGACTTGCTGAAAGGTGGCTTCAGCCATGAATCATTCGTCGCCAATCTTCAGCACGGCGAGGAACGCCTCTTGCGGGATCTCCACCGTGCCGACGCGCTTCATGCGCTTCTTGCCTTCCTTCTGCTTCTCGAGCAGCTTGCGCTTGCGCGAGATGTCGCCGCCGTAGCACTTGGCGAGCACGTTCTTGCGCAGCGCCTTGACCGACTCGCGCGCGATGATGCGCGCGCCGATCGCCGCCTGGATCGCGACCTCGAACATCTGCCGCGGGATCAGCTCGCGCATCTTCGAGGCGAGCATCCGGCCTCGATCATACGCCCGGTCGCGATGGACGATGATCGACAGCGCGTCGACGGGCTCGGCGTTGACGAGGATGTCGAGCTTGACGAGCGGAGATTCCCAATAGCCGGTGACGTGGTAGTCGAGCGACGCATAGCCGCGCGAGATGGTCTTGAGCTTGTCGTAGAAGTCGAGCACGACCTCGTTGAAGGGCAGCTCGTACGAGATGAGCACGCGATCGGCGGCCTTGAACTCGAGCGCCTTCTGCACGCCGCGCTTGTCCTGGCACAGCTGCAGGATCACGCCGACGAATTCGGCGGGCGTCAGGATGGTCGCGGTGATCACCGGCTCCTCGATCCTGTCGATGTGGCCGGTCTCGGGCAGCTTTGCCGGCGAGTCGATCTCGACCACTTCGCCGTCCGTCTTGGTGACGCGATACAGCACGCCCGGCGCCGTCGTGACCAGGTCCATGTTGAATTCGCGCTCGAGACGCTCCTGCACGATCTCCATGTGCAGCAGGCCGAGGAATCCGCACCGGAATCCGAAGCCGAGGGCGACCGACGTTTCCGGCTCGAAGAAGAAGGCGGCGTCGTTCAATCGCAGCTTCTCGAGCGATTCGCGCAGCTCTGCGTACTGGTGGCTCTCGACCGGATACAGTCCGGCGAAGACCATCGGCTTCAGTTCCTTGAAACCCGGGAACGGTTCCGGCGTCGGCCGCGCGGTGTCCGTGACGGTGTCGCCAATTTGCGCGTCGGACACGACCTTGATGCCGCACGCGATGAAACCCACCTCGCCAGGTCCCAACTGGTCGACCGGAATCGGCTTGGGCGAGAACACGCCCAGCGATTCGACCTCGTGGTCCTGCTTGGTGTTCATCAGCGTGACCTTCGTCGAGTTCCGGATCGTGCCCTCGAGCACACGGACGACGATGACCACGCCGCGATAGGAGTCGTACCAGGAATCGAAGATCAGCGCCTTCAACGGCGCATCGGGATCGCCGTCAGGCGGCGGCACGCGATGGACAACCGCTTCGAGGATCTCCTTGACGCCGCGGCCGTCCTTGCCGCTCGCGAGAATGGCGCCGTCGCTGTCGAGCCCGATGATCTCTTCGAGCTGGCGCTTCGCCTCCTCCGGCTGCGCCGACGGCAAATCGATCTTGTTGATGACCGGGATGATCTCGAGGTTGTTCTCGACCGCGAGATAGGCGTTGGCCAGCGTTTGCGCCTCGACGCCCTGGGACGCGTCGACGAGCAACAGCGCGCCTTCGCAGGCGGCGAGAGACCTCGTCACTTCATAGCTGAAGTCGACGTGGCCGGGCGTGTCGATCAGGTTGAGGACATAGGTCCTGCCGTCCGACGCCTCGTAATTGAGCCGGACCGGGTGCGCCTTGATGGTGATGCCGCGCTCGCGCTCGAGGTCCATGCTGTCGAGCACCTGGGCGGACATCTCGCGGGCCTGCAGGGCGCCGGTGATTTCGAGGAAGCGATCGGCCAGCGTCGATTTCCCGTGGTCGATGTGCGCAATGATGGAAAAGTTACGGATGTGGGGCTGCTTCACCGGCGGTTCAGTCCTTTATTATGACTCAGCCTGACCCGTTCGGACGTTCGGACTGACATTCAAACGGTGTTAGCATCGGCGTTCCGATGCCATGGAGCGGAGCGACGAAAGCCAAACTGCGCGGCGACATTCCAACCCCTGCCCTCCTTCTCGACCTCGACGCCTTCGAAGACAACATCAACAAGATGGCGTCGCACCTGAAGGCCCGGAACAAGGCCTTCCGGCCGCACGGCAAGACGCACAAGTGTCCCGAGGTCGCGAAGGCATTGCTGCGCGCGGGCGCGATCGGCTGCTGCGCGGCGCGGTTGAGCGAGGCGGAAATGTTCGCCGCATCCGGCATTCCCGGACTGCTCGTCACGACGGCGGTGATCGGCCGTGACAAGATCGCCCGCGCGGTGGCGCTGGCGGACAAGGCGCCCGACACGATCTTCGTCGCCGACGATCGGCAGAACGTTCGCGACATCAACGACGCCGCAGGAAGCCGCCGCGAGCCGATCAAGCTCGCCGTCGACCTGTTCTTCGGCCGGACAGGCATCGCGCCTGGCCAGCCGGCCGTCGAGCTGGCGCAGTTGATCGACAAGTTACCGAACGTGACCTTCGTCGGGCTGCAGTCCTACGACGGCGCGGCGGCGCACACGACACCGTTCGAGGCGCGGTCATCGCGCACCAGGACGACGATGGGCAAGGCGGTCGAGACGAAGGCCATGCTCGAGCGCGCCGGCATTCGGTGCCCGCTCGTCACCGGCGGCTCGACGGGCACCTATCGATTCGACTCCGAGAATCCCGGCATGACCGAACTGCAGCCCGGCAGCTTCGTGTTCATGGACATGGAATACGGCATGATCGGCGGGCCCGACGGATCCGAGTACCGGGACTTCAAGAATTCGCTGACGGTGGTGACGACGGTGGTGTCGAGGCCGGCGGGGATGGCGATCGTCGACGGCGGCTACAAGGCGTTTTCCACCGATCGCCCGTTCACGCCGCAACCGATCGGCATCGACGGCGCGACGTACGGCTGGGCGGGCGACGAGCACGGCCGGCTCGACATGACGAACGCTTCACGCGATCTCAAGGTCGGCGACCGCGTTGAGTTCATCCCGCCGCACATCGATCCAACGGTCAACCTGTACGATTCCATTTACGCCCTGCGCGGCGACCGTGTCGAAGCGGTCTGGCCGATCGCCGCTCGAGGCAAGTCCCAGTAGGCCACCGAATAGACGATCCACAGATTAGACACAGATTGACGACCCACAGATTTAGACCAGCGAATGTCCCTCAGCCTGCAGCGCGCGCTCGAAACGGCCATCGACGGCGAGGTGCGTTTCGATCGGTTTCGCGCGCGCTTGTACTCGACCGACGCCAGCGTCTATCAGATCGAGCCGCTCGGCGTCGTCATCCCGCGATCAGCGGAAGCGGTGGTGCGCGCGATCGCGCTCGCCGCACAGCACGGCGTTTCGATTACGCCGCGAGGGGGCGGCACGTCGCAGGCCGGCCAGTCGATCGGATCGGGGATCGTCCTCGACACCTCGAAGTACCTGAATCGCGTTCTCGAGATCAATCCGGACGAGCGATGGGCGCGCGTCGAGCCCGGCGTCGTCCTCGACGAGCTGAACGCGGCGCTCCGACCGCACAACCTGCGTTTCGCGCCCGATGTGTCGTCGGCGAGCCGCGCCACCGTCGGCGGCATGATGGCCAACAACTCGAGCGGCGCCAGGTCGGTGCTCTACGGGAAGACCATCGATCACGTGCTCGAGCAGCGCGTGGTGTTGTCGGACGGCGCGCTCGCGCATTTCCGGCCGCTCGATCGCAACCAGGCGGGCGCCGCCATCGCCGGCGACGGCATCGAGGCGCGCGCGTATCGGGCGATCCCGGAGCTCGGCCGGCGCCACGCCGGCGAGATCGAACGCCGTTTCCCAAAGGTGCTGCGCCGCGTCGGCGGCTACAACCTCGACGCGTTCGTCGATCCGTCCAGGCCTGTCGACCTGACGCGCATCATGATCGGCTCCGAAGGCACGCTCGGCTTCATCGTCGACGCGAAGATCAAGCTGGTGCCGCTGCCGGCGCAGAAGTCGGTGCTGACGATCGAATTCGATCAGCTGCTCGACGCGCTCGGCGCGACGCCGGCGATCCTCAAGCACGGACCGTCGGCGGTCGAGGTGATGGACGACTTCATCCTGTCTCACGCCAAGAGCCACCCGGCGCTCGACCTGCAGCGCCGCGCGATGATCACCGCCGACGGATCGGCACTGCTCTGCGTGGAGTTCTACGGCGACTCGATCGACGAGCTGGAGGCGCGCATGACCGGCGTCGAGCGCGATCTGCAATCGCAGAGGCCGCGGCAGATGCGCCAGGTGATCGATCCGCAGAAGCAGCAGGCGATCTGGAGCTTCCGCGAGGCGGCGCTCGGGCTTTCGACGGCGATGAAGACCGACGGCAAGGCGATTTCGTTCGTCGAAGACACCGCCGTCGCCCCGGAGAAGCTGCGCGACTACATCGAGCGCTTCATCGGCATCGTGCGCCGCCACCACACCACCGCCGGCGTCTACGCGCACGCCTCGGTCGGCTGCCTGCACGTCAGGCCGGTGGTGAACCTCAAGACCGCTGACGGCGTCGCCAAGTTCGAGGCGATCGCCAACGAAGTTGCCGATCTCGTGCTCGAGTTCGGCGGCGCGCTCTCCGGCGAGCACGGCGACGGGCTCGTCCGCGGCGCCTTCAATCAGAAGATGTTCGGTTCGGAGCTCTACCAGGCGTTTCGCGAGGTCAAGAAGACCTTCGATCCCAACGGCCTGTTCAACCCCGGCCGCATCGTCGACACGCCGCCGATCACCTCGCACCTGCGCTACGGCGCCGGCTACGCGACGCCGTCGCCCGCGACGTTCTTCGACTTCTCCGATCACGACGGGTTCGGCCGCGCGGTCGAGATGTGCAGCGGCGTCGGGCTGTGCCGCAAGAAGCGCGAAGGGACGATGTGCCCGTCGTACATGGTGACGCGCGAAGAAGCGCATTCGACGCGCGGACGGGCCAACACGCTTCGGCTCGCGATGGCCGGACAACTTGGCGACGCGAAGCTTTCGGACCAGGGCGTGCACGACGTGCTCGATCTCTGCCTCGAGTGCCGCGCCTGCAAGAGCGAATGCCCGGTTGGCGTCGACGTGGCGCGATTCAAGAGCGAGTTCCTGTGCCGGCTACTGGGATCGCCACGGCATGTCGCTGGCCGCGCAGGTCTTCGGCGGCGCGCCGGCCGCCGCCGCCTGGGGCAGCCGCTTCGCGCCATTCTCGAACGCGGTCGCCAGCACGAGGATCGCGCGCTGGGCCGCCGAGAAGCTCACCGGCATCGATCGGCGGCGATCGCTGCCGCAATGGACGCGGCAGACGCTGCGGAAGCAGATCAGGGATCAGGGAGCAGGGATCGGGGATCAGGGGAATCGCGCACTGCTCTTCGCCGACACCTTTACGAATCACGCCGATCCGGAGATCGGCCTTGCGGCGATCGACGTGATGAACGCGGCCGGCATCGCGACGCACGTCGCACCCAATGTCTGTTGCGGCCGTCCGCTGATTTCGCAGGGCCGTCTGTCGGACGCGCGCCGGCTCGCCGCGGCCAACGTTCACGCGCTCTACGACGCGGCGCACCGCGGCCACGCCATCGTGTTCGTCGAACCGAGCTGCCTGTCGGCGGTCCGTGAAGATGCCCCGGATCTGCTGCGCGGTGAACTGCAACGGCGTGCGCGCGTGATCGCGCATCAATCGGTGCTGTTCGAAGAGTTCCTCGAGGCCGAGTGCGCCGGAGGCCGCGCGACGCTCGCCCTGAAGCCCGGACCGGGCGAGGTGCTGCTCCATCCGCACTGCCATCAGCGATCGATGGGACTGGCGCCGCCCGCGAAGGCGTTGCTCTCGCGGATCCCGTCGGCGAAGGTCGTCGACCTCGATGCCGGCTGCTGCGGCATGGCCGGATCGTTCGGCTACACGCGCGATCACTACGAGGTGTCGCGCGCGATCGCCGAGCGGAAGCTGCTGCCGGCGGCGCGGGCCATGACGCCGGCTTCGGTGCTGGTCGCCGCCGGCACATCCTGCCGCCACCAGGTCGCCGACCTGGCCGGCGTCACGGCGGTCCATCCCGCCGTACTATTGCGGTCGCTCCTCCACCCCAACGCGCAAAGTCCGCGCGTCGGGGGCCCGGAAAAGGACACACGATGAACCTGGCCTGGATCTCGCTCGCCGCGCTCGTCGTCGCCATCACGCTCAGCATGGTGACGAGCGTCAACGTCGGCGTCGTGTCCCTCGCGCTCGCCTGGATCGTCGGCGTCTACCTGGGCGGCATGGAGACCGCGAAGGTGATCGGCACCTTCCCGATCGATCTCCTCATCAACCTGGTCGGCATCACGCTGCTCTTCGGCATGGCCAACAACAACGGCACGCTCGGCCGCATCGCGGCGCGCGCGGTCCGCGCCTGCCGCGGCAATGCCGGCGTCATGCCGATCATGTTCTTCTTCATCGCCGTGACGCTGTCGAGCATCGGGCCCGGCAACATCGCGACCACGGCGATCATGGCGCCGATGGCGATGGCGGTCGCCCTGCGCGCGGCGATCCCGCCGTTCCTGATGGCCCTGATGGTCGGCAACGGCGCACAGGCCGGCGCGCTGTCGCGCTTTGCGCCGACCGGCATCATCGTCAACAAGAACATGGAGGCGATCGGGCTCGCCGGCCACGAGACGTCGACGTACCTGAACAACCTGCTCGCGCACCTGGTGGTGACGTTCGTCGCGTATTTCATCTTCGGCGGATGGAAGCTGTTCACGCGGAAGCGCGCTGGGGCAGTGGAAATCGCGCAATCCGATCAGGCGGGCGCGCGCGGCGACGCCGACATCGTCGACATCGAACCCTTCGAGGCCAGGCACTGGCTGACCGTGGCGGTGATCGCCACGCTGGTCCTCGCCGTGATCGAGTTCCGCGCGCACGTCGGCCTTGCCGCGCTCACCGGCGCCGCGTTGCTGTCGCTGGCGAGAGCGGCCGACGAAAAGGACGCCATCAAGAAGATGCCGTGGAGCGTGATCGTGATGGTCTGCGGGGTGACCGTTCTGATCGGCGTGCTGTCGGCGCAGCGCGGCATGGATCTCTTCACCGATCTCCTGGCGCGAATCGCGACGCCAGGCACCGTCACGTTCATGATCGCGCTCGTCACAGGCGCGGTGTCGGTCTACAGCAGCACATCGGGCGTGGTGCTGCCCGCGTTCCTGCCGACCGTGCCCGGCCTGGCGGCGCGCCTCGGTGCGGATCCGTTTGCGATTGCCGCGTCGATGTATGTCGGCGGACACCTCGTCGACCTGTCTCCGCTCTCGACGATCGGCGCGCTCTGCATCGCGGCACTGCCGAATGAAGCTGACGCGAAGAAGCTGTTCAATCAGCTGCTGTGGTGGGGGCTGTCGATGATGGTGGTCGGCGCCGCGATCTGCTGGATCCTGTTTTGACAGGCGAACAGGCGAACAGGCGAACAGGCGAACAGGGATTCACCAACGCGGGCGGCGACCGTCGAGGAACGCGTCGACGCCTTCCTTGAATTCGACCGATCCGTAACACTCGCGGATGATGTCGTCGTCCGCTCCCATCGGCGGGCGGCGGTGGTCGCGCAGCCGCAGCATGATCGCCTTGGTCGCCACGATCGTGCTGCGCGCGCACGTCGTCAACTCGGCTGCCAGGTGCCAGACCTCCTGCTGCAACGTCGATGGCGGCACGACCATCGTCGCAAGACCGCAGGCCATCGCTTCCTTCGCATCGATCATCCGCCCCGTCAGCAGCATGTCGCGCGCGAGAGTCGGACCGACGAGGTCGACGAGTCGCGCCGTGTTGCCGATCGCCAGGCAGTTGCCCAGAGTTCGCGCCACCGGCACGCCGAACTTCGCCCGATCGGAACAGATTCGCAGGTCGCAGGCGATCGCGATCGCGCATCCGCCGCCGACTGCGGGACCATCGACCTCCGCAATCGTGGCCACCGGCAGCTGCTCGAGCCGATCGATCAGTTGTTCGAGGCGGTGCTCGTAGACGATGCCGGAATCGGCATCGACGAAGTTCCTGAAGTGGGAAATATCGGTGCCCGCCGAGAAGGCGCCGCCCGAACCGCGTATGATGAGGACGCGCACGTTCTCGTCCGCGCCGACGGCATCGAGGATGTCGGCCAGCGCGAGATACATGTCCCAGGTGAAGGCGTTTCGCGCTTCGGGACGATTCACTGTCACAACCGCGATGGATTCGTTGATCACGAAGTCGACATTGCTCGATGGCATAGTGGTTCTCGATGCGACCCAGGTCATGGCCGGGCCGTATTGCGCGATGTTACTGGCTGACATGGGCGCGCGCGTCATCAAAGTCGAGCCGCCGGCCGGCGATTCGACGCGCAGCATGGCCGGCGCCCGCGGCAACGACAGCCCCGCCTTCAACGCCGTCAACCGCGGCAAGCAGGGGGTCGTCCTCGATCTCCATCACGAAAAGGGCCGCGCCGTCTTCAGGCGTCTCGCCCGGCTGTCGGACGTCCTCGTCGAGAACTACCGTCCCGGCGTGATGGCCAGGTTCGCTCTCGACTTCGAGTCGTTGCGCGCCGAAAACCCGCGCTTGATCTATGCGTCGATCTCGGGACACGGGCAGTCGGGCCCGTGGGCGTCGAAGGGCGGTTTCGACCTGATCGCGCAAGGCCTCTCCGGCGTGATGTCGGTCACGGGCACCGCCGAAGGCGAGCCGGTCAAGGCCGGCGTGCCGCTGACCGATCTCGGCGCCGGACTGTTCGCGCTCGTCGGCATCCTCGCGGCGCTGCATCACCGATCGACGTCCGGGCAGGGTCAGCACGTCGACACCTCGCTTGTCGATGCCGGCCTCGCCCTGTCAGTGTGGGAAGTCACGGACTACTTCGCGTCCGGAAACGTGCCGCGGCCGCTTGGATCCGCGCATCGCATGACCGCGCCGTACCAGGCCTTCAAGTGCGCCGACGGCTACATCACGATCGGCGCTGCCAACGATCGCAACTTCGCCAGGCTGGCGCGCGTGCTCGGGCGTCATGAATGGATCACCGATCCCCGCTTCGCCGCCGATCATCAGCGTGTCACGCACCGCGACGAGCTGGCCGGCCTGATCGAAGCCGTCACCGCGAAGCAACCGCGCGGCTTCTGGATCGCGGAGCTCGAGAAAGCCGGTATCCCGTGCGGACCGATCCTCGACTACGAAGAGGCCTTGACGACGCCGCAGGCGATCGCGCGGGAGATGACGGTCGACGTCGACCACCCGACGCTCGGCAGGTTGCGGACGCTCGGCACGCCGATCAAGATGTCGGCGACGCCGCTCAACCCGGGACGGCGCGGCCCGATGCTCGGCGAGCACACCGACGATGTCCTCGCGGAAGCGGGATACAGCCAGGACGAAATCGAACAGCTGCGATACGCGGGCGCTGTCGCCTGACGTTCTGCGATCGTTCGACAATCGTTCTGCGGCCGTTCTACGATCGTTCTACGATCGATCGTTCCGTACGTAGAACGTCCGTAGCACGTACGTAGAACGTACGTAGAACGAATAAGATGATGATCATGAAATTTTCGCGGACTATCGCGATCGTGTTGATGAGCGGCATTCTTGGCGCCGGGCTCGCCGCGCAGCGCGGCGGCGGGACGCGCGTCGCCGCCGGCCAGGAATGCCCGCCGGGCACGACCGAAGCTCGGCCCGGCAGCTGCCAGGCGCCGTGCGAGACGCCGCCGAGCATTGTCGACTACCGGCCGAAAAGCACCCTGGTCACCGTCGAGCACAAGGTGCCGAAGGCAAAGTTCCCCGTCAGTCGACATGCACGGCCACCAGGGAACCTCACCACCGCCGACGCGATCAAGCGCGCTCGTGTCGAGACATGGATTCGCTCAATCTGCAGGTCCTGACTGCGTCGCCGACAACGTGTCGCGGCGACCGCCTGGTCGCAGACGCTCGCGGCGATCAACGCCTCGCCGCACAAGGATCGCTTCCGCGTCCTCGCCGGCGTCGACTTCCGCAACGTCGGCCCGGGCTGGGCCGCCAAGGCGATCAAGCAGCTCGACGCCGACATGAAGGCCGGCGCGCATCGGCGTCGGCGAGGTCGGCAAGGAGTTTGGCCTGCGCATCACCAAGCCGGATGGCTCGCGCCTGCACGTCGACGATCCCGAGCTCGATCCGTTGTGGGACGCGTTCGCGCGCCTCGACGTGCCGGCGTTCATCCACACCGCGGAGCCGCAGGAGTTCTTCCAGCCGCAGGACAACAAGCAACGAGCGCTGGCTCGAGCTGTCGTTGTTCTCCGATCGCCGCAACAACCAGCCGGGCCAGGTGACGTTCGAGCAGTTGATGACCGAGCGCAACAACATGTTCCGCAAGCATCCGAAGACGCGCTTCGTCGCTCGCGCATTTCGGGTGGCACGCCAACGATCTGCAGCGGCTCGGCGAAGCTGCTCGACGAATTCCCGAACGTGACGATCGAAGCCGGCGCGATGCTGTACGATCTCGGCCGCCAGCCGCGCGCCGCGCGCGACTTCTTCGTGAAGTACCAGGACCGGATCATGTTCGGGAAGGATTCATATCCAGCCGGACGAGTATCCCGTACTACTGGCGCGTGTTCGAAACCGCGGACGAGTACTTCGACTACTACCGCGACTACCACGCGTTCTGGAAGATGTACGGGATGGCGCTGCCGGACGACGTGCTGAAGAAGGTGTATTACAAGAACGCGGTCAGGGTCTTCAAGGGAATGCCAACGTCCGGTTGGCCACAGTAGACGAACAATGGTTCCAAGCGTTCCAGCAGTTCCAGAGGTTCCAAGGGCATCGTTCTGAAAAGGTTCCAACGGTTCTAACTCGAACACTTGGAACACCGTCAGAACCGAGCCTCTGGAACCGCTGGAACCCTCTGGAACCGTGGAACCTTTCGTCTAGTGCTAGTTCTGCTGCTGCGCCGACGTGGTGGGCGCGGGCGGCATCCAGAAGGTGATGCTGGTGTACATCATCTCCTCCCACGTCTGATCGCCCCACGTCACCTGTCTTGGTCGGATCGGGGTTCGACTTGTTGTTCGCCGAATTGTCGTACCACGCCTTGGCGTGGAGCTTGGTGCCGGCCGGCACCTTCCACGGCTGCGTGAACACGTACTCGTGCTGCCAGTTGAAGTCGTACTTCGGCACCGACAGGATCACTTCCTTGCGGCCGTCCGGATAGGTCGCTTCGTAGTGCCAGCCGGTGCCGCGCACGTGCGTGTGCGGGATCAGGCTGTAGATCACGATGTCGCGATTGAACGTCATCGAGTTCTCGACGAGGTGATTGGTCGCACCCGGCGGAATCGACAGCGACGCGTTGATCAGCGCCATCGTGTTGAGAATGGTCTTGGGCGGCGTTTTGGCGAACTTCAATCCGATCTTCGATCGGTCCGTGGTCGCCTTGCCGTAGGTCGTGTAGTGCATCTGGAATACCAGCGAATAGCCGGCCGGGATGCGCATGCCCATGCCTTCCGGGAAGTGGCGGATCGATCCACCCGGTGAGAAGCCGCCCATGCCCTGGGCCATACCCTGCGGGCGCGGCCGATAGTTGGGGCCTGGATCCTTGCGCTGCTCCGGCGGCAGCGGCCGTCCGCCCTCTTCGCCGTCGGGAATCTGGACGCAACACGCCATTTCGAATGGCGGCGTCGGCCGCGGAGCGTTGGCGGCGGGCTTCGGACCGAACATGCGGTTCAGCATCGCTTGCTGCTGCCGCTTCATTTGCGCCTCGACCACTTCCTTCGGCGCCAGCAAATAGAGGAGCAAGTGGTGCACGGCACGAGGGTCGCCGGGCCGAATCTCCCAGTCCGTAATGAAGCGATCCTCAGCGAAGTTCGCCGGGACTACCAGGTATTGGTACGGAATCTCCCCGGTAGCCGGAATCGGATAGTCCTCCTGCATCGACAACACCGCGTCGGGCGTGCCGATGTTCCATCCGTCGGTATAGACGGGGGCCGGCGGCAAATCCGCAGCCGTGCCTTCTGGCGCACCGGCCGCGACCCACTTGGCGATCGTCTCCTTGTGCGCGACGCTCAGGCCACGCGCACCCACGAAGGTGCCGTACTTCGGATCGGCGTGCCACGGCGGCATCGTCCCGTCGGCAACCTTGCTCGCGATCGCCTTCGCCCACGGACGCGCGTCCTTGTAGGTGAGCAGCGACATCGGCGCAATGTCACCCGGCCGATGGCAGCTGGTGCAGTTCGCGTAGAAGATCGGCGCGATGTCCTTGTTGAACGTCACCGCCGCCGGCGCCGCCGCGGCCTGCTCGGCCTGTCACAGAACTTCCCGACCACACCGTTGCGGCCGCGAGCATCGCGAGCGCCACCGTCAGGTACTTCTTCATCTCTGCTCTCCTCAGACCGGGTTAGACGTACATCAGGGCATTGCGGTGCCCGCCGATTTTGCCCGCGCCAAGGCCTTCACCGAGGGCGTGCGGTTCGGCGTGCGTTGCAAAGACAATTCTAGCGCGGCAATGGCATTGGCCTGTACGCCCCGCTTCCAGCAGTAATTCGCCGTAGAACTCGGGGGCCGGCTTGATCGGATCCGGGGGCCCGGACGGCGCCGACAGCGCCAGCTCGATTTCCATCGCCTCTTTCGCGAGCTTGAGCGCCTCGTCCTTCTGTCCCGCGCGCGTTGGCAACGAGCGCGGCGACCTGCTTCTCGAGGATGGCGATCGACCTGCCCGAGTAGGGATTCGGTCCGCCCTCGACCTTTTCGCGCGCGCCGCGCAGCATGGCGACGGCGCGTTCCGCGGTGGCGAGATCGCCGAGCTTCGCGGCGCTGTAACCGGCGATGAACGTCCACGTGTTGTTCGACGGCGGCGCCATGTTCGCCATGCCGGGCATCCCCGCGTGCGCATCTCCAGCGGCCGGTGGCGCGGGGGCATCGAGCGCGATCTTTTCCCACTTCTCGGTTTCGAGGATCAGTCGCGCGCGCATGCCGAGGTAGCCGTTGCGGATGCCGGCGTTAGCGGGGTTGCGATCGGCGGCAGCCTGCTTCGCCGATTCGACGTTGGCCTTCGCCTCGTCGATGTTGCCGAGCATCAGGTTCGCGTATTCGAGCCAGCTGAGCGTGTGGAAGTCCTCGCGCCCTTCGGCGAGCTTCATCCGCGCGTTGAGCTCGGTCGCCGACTTGTAGGCGGCGATGTTCGACTTGCGGACGTCCTCCCACATGCCGCGCTGCACGAAGATGTGCGACGGCATATGGAGCGCGTGCGCCGCGGCCGGCGCGATGCCCGCGTAGGCGCGCGCGGCGTTCAGGCCGAGCGGCGCGTGATCGGGATCGTCGAACGCGTGGATGATGAAGTGCGCGGCGCCAGGATGCTTCGGGTTCTCCGCGAACACCTTCTCCGCAATCGACGCGGCGAGCGCCTGGCGGCGGAATCCCTTGTCGGCGGGCCGCACCGTGCCGAGCAGCGACAACGCGTACCACGTCGCGACTTCGTGATCGTCCGGCCACTGCGCATACATCGACGCCATCGCTTCCGAATACGCGATGTCGCGCGCGAGCTTGTCGCCCGGCGAGTAGTAGAGGATGTCGATCGCCTTCAGGAACGCTTTCTCCTTCGGCAGCTTCGCCTTCGCCTGGCGCGCGTCGGACGTCGGCGCAATCTTCTCGAGGATCTTCTTCGCGGCTTCCGTATCCTGCTGCGCCCACAGCGGATGGTTGTGGCTCATCGCCTCGCCCCAGTACGCCATCGCGAAGCTCGGATCGGCTTTCTGCGCGCGCTGGAACGCGACCGCGGCTTCGTCGAACTGGAAGCTGTGGAGATCCTTCACGCCCTCGATGAACGGCGCCTGCGCGGCGGCGTTGCCCGAGTTCGGGAACGTGATGGTGCCGAGCTCCTGACCGATTGGCGATGCAATCGCCAGGAGCGCGTTGACAACGTGACGAGAAGAACTTTGCTCATTGTCCGCTCCGTCAGTAATGAATCTGTGTCTAATCGTGGACTGGTCTCCGTGGCCTACTTGCGCGGCGCGGAGCTCGGCGGCACGAGTCCGTTGATCCGCAAATACGTGACGAGGTTCCCGTAGTGTTCCTGGAAGTGGCCGGTGTTGCCGAAGAGCGCCGCCGCGCGCGGCCCCTTCGGACCGCCGAAGGCGCCGGTCACGATCTGCGCGGCCTTCGCATCGTCCAGCGTCTTGTAGATCTCATCGCAATAGGCGATCGCGCCGTCGAGCGCCTTGACGATGTCGGCCTTGGTCTTCGCTGACTTCTCGAACTCGTCTTCGGCGTGCGGCGTCTTCTCGCCCTTCGCCGCCGCGCAGAATTCGTAGGACGCACCCGCGACGTGCGCGAGGAGCGCGCCGAAACTGCGGACGCTGTCGACCGGCTTGAAGCCGTACTTTGCCTCCGGCATCACGTCCGCGGATGACGAACGTTCGACTTCGCAGACGTCCAGGCACTGCGCAGCGCCTGCGTGATCGGATTCGCGGGCTGTGCGGCCGCGCGCGACGGCATCGCCAGCGCGCTCATGAAGACGACAAGCAGGACGGTCGGTTTGAGCATGGTAATCAGGGAGGGTAGCACTTCAGCGCGACGGCTGCATCTTCACGCGCAGCTCCTCGAACCAGCCGGAAACGAGGACGAAATTGACGTTTGCAGGGTTCTCCGTATTCACCCCCACGATGAAGCGCTGGCCGTCGGCACTGACGTCGAACTCAAACAGGTTAGGAACGCTGAACAGAGTTTGCGACGTGCCGACTGAGAAGGGACGCGGCGAAATCGGCACCGCAAAGAGAGTGATGCCGTTCCGATAGACCAGTTGGCGTCCGGCAGCCGTCCAACGCGGCTCACTACCGCCGCCCGTCGTCACCTGCCACCGGCTGCCCGTCGGGTATTCCTGCACGTAGATCTCGGCTCTCCCTGATTCATCGGACTGATACGCGAGATAGCGGCCATCGGGTGAAAACGAGGGCGCCGATTCATTGGCCGTCGTCGTCGCAATCGCAGACTCTTTCTTCGTCCGGACATGCACGGCAGCAAGATCGGTGTCTGCCCGGCTCGAGGTCACGTGGCCCGCAACGATGGCGCCATCGGGAGAAATCGTCGTTGGCCGCATTGTGCTGGATGAAACTTCATGCTCATCATCGCTGTTGTCAACGGGCTTGACGAACGGGCGAAAGACGCCGGCGCGAGCATTCGATAGGTAATACAAGAGAGAGCCGTCTGGGCTCCACAGAGGTGCAACTTCCGAGCCCCTGCCGACCGTAAAGCGACGCAGGCCGCGAGTGTCCAGCTCGACGATCCAGATGTCGACCTGCTCGTCAGAAATGCTGACAGCAACGCGTTTGCCGTCAGGTGATAACCGAAAGCCGTTAAACGTTTTTCGTTCGAGTAGCGCTTGCGTTTGGCCCGCCCGATTTGCCGATAGCAGCGCCATGCTCGGACTCGCATCCAGGCCGGGCAGGTAGACCAGGGAACCAGCGTCCGAAACCGCTAGCGGCAAGGCGCCATTGATGCTAAATGTGCGCACGCTGTCGATCACCGTCATCGTCGCGCCGTCGGCGCGCACGGCGACGGGGATCGAACTCGGTGGCAAGCACCTTACCGGCCTTGGCGTAAATCAAATGGCCGGACTGCACGAACTGCGCACTCGAGCCACCTTCCAGAAGGACGGTCGGCTCGCCTCCCGTAATCGGAACCGTGGCGATGATTGCGTCGTCGAAAGGTTTCCCTGGCAACTGAATCGTAAAGACCACGTGACGGCCGTCGGGAAGCAGGTGCGGCCAGCGATGTGAAGTCTCTTTCGGTCTGACGGTCGTCAGCGTCGTAACCGGGCCTCCATTGGCGGAGATCCACGCCAGGCCTGCCTCGGCGAGCGGCGCGAAGACGATGGTATTGTCGGCTCCCCACGATCCCCCGCGGCCCGAAGGCGCCTCCGCAAGTACTTGCACGGCGCCGCCAGACACGGGGATCTTCTTCAACTTGCCGTCGGCGAAAAAAGCGACCCAGTCGCCGTCGTGCGAGAAAAAAGGGATGACGGCGCCTTCGGTCCCCTGCAACAGACGGGGCGCGACTTCGCTGAGGCGGTGAACAACCAAGCGGCCCTGTGACGAGTATGCGAGATGCGTCCCCTGTCGTGACATCGCGATCACCGGAAAGCCAGTGAAACCTGGCGCCGCGATGCTTGATCGGACGACTCGTTGCTGCACGGACGGCGGCGAAAGGAACCGCGGTGCCATCACGCCGATCGCGGCAATCGCCGCCAGTCCAGCAGCGGCCCAGGTGAGCACGGCTCGAGGTGCGCGCGCCGCCGCGGCCGGCGCGTGAGATGGCAATCGCAGCGCAAACTTCGCGGCCGCGATGTCGCTGATTCGTTCGCGCCGATCCTTTACGAGGCATCCGGCAATCAGTCGCTGGATGTCTCGCGGCACGTCGACCGGCAGGGCCGGGAGATCGGGTTCGCCTCGCACGACCGCCGCCAGCGTGTCGACCACATCGTCGCCGGGGAACGCGCGCTTGCCGGTGAGCATCTCGTAAAGCACGCAGCCGAACGCCCAGACGTCACTGCGCTTGTCGGCGGGCCGGCCCTTTGACTGCTCCGGGCTCATGTAAGCGGCGGTACCGAGGATGATGCCCGCCTGCGTCATGCCGGCGGGGCTGGTGATCGTCGGCGAGTTGGCAAGCGCGTTTCCTGATCCCTGATCCCCGATCCCTGATCCCTGATCTATCGCCTTGGCCAGTCCGAAGTCGAGCACCTTGACGACACCGTCCGGCGTCACCTTGATATTGGCGGGTTTCAGATCGCGATGGACGATGCCTTGTTCATGTGCCGCCTCGAGCGCTTCCGCGATCTGGCGCGCGATTGGTTCGGCGTCGGGCCATCCGATCGGCCCGCGCGCGAGGCGTTGGGCTAGGTCCTCGCCGTCAACCAACTCCATCACGAGCGCATGCGTGTCGCCGCTTCGTTCCGTGCCGTAGATCTGTGCGATGTGGGGATGATTGAGCGCGGCCAGTGTGCGCGCCTCACGCTCGAATCGCGCCACGCGCTCGGCGCTGCCGGCAACATCGTCAGGCAACACCTTGATGGCGACATGGCGGTGTAGTTTCGTATCGCGCGCGCGATACACCTTCCCCATGCCCCCTTCGCCGATCACGGACAGCACCTCATAGACGCCGAGCCGTGATCCGGCGGAAATGGCCATGAATTCGCGGGATTATAGCTGGCGTCAGAGAATGGGCGGGCTTTACATCTGATGCGTGATGCGTGATGATCGCTCAATGAGAACGACGCTCGACCTCGACGAGGATGTGCTGCAGGCGCTCAAGGAAATCGCCGAAGTCAGGGGACAGACGGCGGGCAAGGTCGCCTCGGAATTGGTTCGCAAGGCGCTCGCGCCCCACAAGGACGGCCCGAAGGTGCGCAACGGCGTGCCGCTCCTTCAGGGACGGCCGGGCCAGCGACTGCTGACAATGGCGGACGTGAATCGCCTGCGCGACGACGAATGAGCGGCATCGCGCTGCTCGACGTCAACCTGATGGTGGCGCTATTTTTTGATCGCCATACGCATCATCAGCTCGCGCACGATTGGTTCGAGGATCAGCGGCGTGAAGGCTGGGCCACTTGCGCGACCACCGAAAACGGAGCGATCCGCATTCTGTCGAACCGGCAAATCATCGTCGAACCATGGCGGCCGGCTGAGGCGATCGAGAAGATGCGCGCGTTCCGGGGCAGCGGCCGGCACCATTTCTGGAGTGGGTCGCTCTCGTTGACTGATGATCGGCTGTTTGAGGCCTCCATCATTCGCAGTCACAAGCAGATCACGGATATCTATCTTCTCGGCCTTGCCAAGGCGGCCGGCGGAGCGCTGGCCACATTCGATCAGTCGATTCCGCTCGCGGCGGTGAAGGGGGCGACGAAGGCAAACCTTCAGGTGATCAGCGCTGCTCCAGAGGAACCCAGGTCTGGGGATAGGTAGGGCCGGTGTAGTCGGCGCGCGGGCGGATCAGGCGGTTGTTCGCCAGTTGCTCGAGCACGTGCGCGGTCCAGCCGCTGATGCGGCTGACGGCGAAGATCGGCGTGTAGAGGTCGATCGCGATGCCCATCGTGTAATACGTCGAAGCCGAATAGAAGTCGACGTTGGGATACAGCTTCTTCTCGGCCTTGATCAGCGCTTCGATCCGCTCGCTCATCTCGTACCAACGCGTGTTGCCGGCCTTCTGCCCGAGCTCCTTCGACATCTTTCGCAGGTGCGTCGCCCGCGGATCCTCTGTGTTGTAGACGCGGTGGCCAAAGCCCGAGATCTTCTCTTTGCGCGCCAGCTTGCCCTTGATGTACGCGTCGATGCGCTCGGCCGGCGCGTCCTGGCCGATCTCGATCAACATCTTCATCACTTCGGCGTTCGCACCGCCGTGCAGCGGTCCCTTGAGCGTGCCGATGCCGGCGACGATCGCGGAGTGGATGTCGGTCAGTGTCGCCGCGGCGACGCGCGCGGCGAACGTCGAGGCATTGAGCTCGTGATCGGCGTGCAGCGTCAGCGCGATGTCCATCGCGCGGATCTCGGTCGGGCTCGGACGGCGGCCGAACAGCATGTAGAGGAAATTCGCGGCGTGCCCCATCGCCGGATCCGGCGCGATCGGCCCGCCACCCTCCTGCATGCGGCCCCACGTGGCGACGATGCTGGCGACCTGCCCGGTGAGGCGGACGGCCTTTCGATACGACGCCTGCAGCGAGTTGTCGTGCGCATCCGAATCGTAATGCCCGAGCGCGGAGGTCAGCGTGCGCAGCGCGTCCATGCCGTCCGACGGCGGCAGCATCTTCATCAGGCGCAGAATCGGCTCCGGCAGCGGGCGCGCCGCCGCCAGCTGCGTCTGGAGGTCACCGAGCTCGGCACGATTCGGCAGGCGGCCGTGCCACAGCAGATAGCAGGTCTCCTCGAAGGTGGCGTTGCGCGCGAGATCGTGGATGTCGTGTCCGCAATACGCGAGCACGCCGCGATCGCCGTCGAGAAAACAGATGCGGGACGAAGTCGCGACGACGTCCTCGAGACCGCCCTTCGGCTTTTCAGCTGTGGCCATATCAGGGGAATCTGTCACTTCGCAGTCAGCCGTCACAAGCTTCAAACCACCGAAGCCCGGTATGCTACGTTGCGAGTATGCGCCCGGAATCGTTGGCCGTCCTTGTTCTGTTCTGCGCTTTCTGTGCTTTCTGCGGCCCTGGTGTATGGCTCTGAGCCGTCTGTGGCGTGGCCGCAGTTTCGCGGGCCGTCGGGCGCGGGCATTCTGAGCGACGGCAAGCTGCCGACCTCGTGGTCGTCGAAAGACAACGTCGCGTGGAGCGTCGAGATCAAAGGCCGCGGCTGGTCGTCGCCGGTCGCGTGGAACGACACCGTCTTCGTGACGTCGGCGATCAGCCCGGGGGCGTTCAAGGCGCCGTCGACCGGAATCTTCGGCAACGACTATGTCGCGGAACTGGCCAAGCAGGGCCTCTCGGAAGACGAAGTCGTCAAGCGGGTGGTCTCGCGCGACATTGAATTGACGAGCGAGAGCGGCGAGATCCGCTACATGGTGTACGCCTTCGATGCCAACAGCGGCAAGTTGAAGTGGGAGCGTGAAGCGCACAAGGGTGCGCCGTTCGGCGGACGCCATCGCAAGAACACCTTCGCATCGGAAACGCCGGCAACCGATGGCGAGCGTCTCTACGCATACTTCGGCAACGTCGGCCTGTTCGCGTTTGCGCTCGACGGCAAGCCGCTGTGGACGGCGAAGTTCGATCCGCAGCCGATGTACCTCGACTTCGGCACCGCCGCCTCGCCGGTCGTCCACGACGGCCGCGTCTTCGTCGTCCACGACAACGACGGCAAGTCGTTCGCGGCAGCCGTCGATGCGAAGACCGGCAAGCAGATCTGGAAGGTCGACCGCGATCTGCCCGCGCCGTCGACGTCGGGATGGTCGTCACCGTTCATCTGGGCCGCAGACCTGTCCGCCGAAGCGCGCAGCGCGAAGGTGGAAGGCGCAGACCGGAAACGCTAATCAACGCACAGAGCTCATCGTGATCGGCCGCTCGCACGCGGTGTCGTACGACCCGGCAACCGGGAGGGAGCTGTGGCGGATGCGCGGGCTGACCGGTCAGTCGACGCCGAGCCCGGTCGCGGCCGACGGCTTGCTGTTCCTGGCGACCGGATCGCAGGGTGAGAGCAATCGCCCCGTGTTCGCGGTGCGGCCGGGCGCGAGCGGCGACATCTCGCTCGCCAAGGGTGAAGAGCAAAACAAGTTCGTCGCGTGGTTCCATCCGCGCGCGTCGGCCTACACGTCGTCGCCGCTCGTCTATCGCGGCCGCATGTATGTGGTGAACGACAACGGCATCCTCACCGTGTTCGATTCGCAAACCGGCAAGGAGATCTACAAGGCGCGAGCCGGCGGATCGGGCAACACCTTCTCGGCGTCGCCATGGGCGGCCGATGGCAAGATCTATCTGCTGAGCGAGGACGGCCACACCTTCGTGATCGAGGCGGGCGACAAGTACGTCGAGCTCGTCGAAGAACAGCGTGGACGAGATGAGTTTCGCCTCGCCGGCGCTCGCACCGGACACGATCTTCCTGCGAACGCAGACGAAGCTGTATCGGATTGGACGGTAGTTGCGCTATCATCGCCGCCTTTCCAGGAGGCGTCCATGAGTCAGCAAAACATCGAGCTTGCGCAAGCGGGCTACGCGGCGTTCGGGCGGGGTGACATTCCGGGGCTGCTGTCATTACTTGATGCCGGCATCGAGTGGAAGACGCCGGGGGCTGCCGAGCTTCCGACGGCCGGCCACCGGCGCGGCCACGCGGAGGTAGGCGAATTCTTTCGGGCGTTGAACGAGCTGGTCGAGTTCGAGCAGTTCGAGCCGCAAACGTTTCTGGCCGATGGCGATCGCGTCGTCGTGCTCGGCGTCGATCGTTTCAAGGTCAAGGGCGGGTCAGGCAAGAGCCTGTCCGAGGGCTGGTGCCACGTCTTTACGATCCGCGACGGAAAGGTTGTCGCGTTTGAGGAGTACATCGACACCGCGGCATTGGCCGCCGAGTTGAAAGCGGCCGCCGCGCGCGTCTAGCGCGCAGCGGCCTTCTCGTTTATTGCTGGGAAGTCGGGCGCCGGCTTCCCAGCTGCTCTTTCAACACCTCGACAGCCTTCTCGATCTGCGCGTCACGTCCTTGTAGAGGCGGGCGCGCTAGTGACGCCCGTGTGCGACGCATTGAGCCGACAGGAAACGGCGGATCATAGGGACCTCACTTGGGAAGTGCGAAGGCGACGATACTACTACCGGAGGGGGCGCCGTTCTTGCCCCCTCCGCACGCAATCACGATGTACTCGTGCCCCTTGATGGAATAGATCGAGGGCGTGGCGTTTCCTGCAGCCGGGAGCGTCGTTTCCCACAACAGCTCGCCGGTCAGCTTGTCGTAGGCGCGAAACTTCCTGTCGAAGTTGGTCGCCCCGATGAAGAGCAGCCCGCTCGCGGTCACGACCGGACCGCCGTAGTTGTCGCTGCCGGTGTTCTTCAGGCCCTTCGCGGCAAGCTCCGGAAATTCGCCGAACGGAATCTTCCAGCGGATCGTTCCGGCGTTCAGATCGATCGCATTGAGCGTGCCCCACGGCGGCGTGATCGCGGGATACCCGTCTGGATCGAGAAAGATGTCGTAACCGTCGTTGCGGTACTTGAGCCAGCTGGGATCCTTCGTCAGCGCCGGATCCCGGCCCTTGTCCTTGCCCGTGACCAGGAATTCCGCGATGTCGGTGATGTTGCGCCCGCCCATCTCTGGAAACGCCGGCATGCGCCCGGTGCCCTGGCGGATGATCATGGCGATCTCGTCGGCGGACTTGCGCTCGCCAATGCCGACGAGCGAAGGCGCGATGCCGCTGCCGGTTCGATCCTCGCGATGGCAGCTGGCGCACCGCGAGTTGTAGAGCGAGGTGTCGTCGTTCGGGATCATCTTGACGATCCAGGGCATCTCGTTCGAGTTCACGAACAACAGGCCCGATTCGGGATCGAACGCCGCGCCTCCCCACTCCGCGCCGCCGTCAAATCCGGGGAATACGATGGTTCCTTCGAATGATGGCGGCGTGAGATAACCGGACTTCAGTTTGCGGAAGCGTTCGAGCACGGCCGCGTGCGCTTCCGGCGTGCGCGTCGTCAACATGTCTTCGGTCAGACCCTGGCGCGCGAACGGCGGCGGTCTTGTCGGATACGGCTGCGCCTCCGCCAGCTTCTCGCCGTCGATTGACGAGGGCGGCGCCTTGCGGTACTCGATTGGAAAAAGCGACTCGCCGGTGCGCCGGTCCAGCACGAACACTTCGCCGAACTTGGTGATCTGCGCGACGGCCTCGATGGCGCGGCCGTTGTGCCTGACTGTCACGAGACTCGGCGGCGCAGGAAAGTCCCAGTCCCAGACATCGTGCTTGATGCCCTGGAAGTGCCACACGCGCTTCCCCGTACGCGCATCGAGCGCGAGCACGCAGTTGGCGAACAGGTTGTCACCGTGACGTGTCACGCCGTAGAAATCAAACGACGCCGAGCCGGTGGCCGCGAACACCATCCCGAGTTTCTGATCGACGGTCACGCCCGCCCACGCGTTCGCGCCGCCGGACAGCTTGTACGACTCCGGCGGCCACGTCGTGTAGCCGAACTCGCCCGGTTGAGGAATGGTGTGGAAGATCCATCGCTGCTTGCCGGTCTTCACGTCGAACGCGCGAATATGACCCGGCGTGCCCGGCAGCGTTTCGGGAACGCTCGCCGGCAGGATCAACAGATCCTCGAAGATCGCGCCCGGCGTGCTGGCGCTGACGCTCAACCCCGCCGCCGGCCGGCCGAGCCCTTCTCGAAGGTCGATCCGACCGTTCGCCCCGAAGGACGCGATCGGCCGACCGCTCGTCTTGTCGAGCGCAAACAGGAGGTTGCGGTACGTCACAAAGACGCGATCCTGATGCACCGTGACGCCGCGATGGCGGAACCGTGTCCGCGCCGGAGCGCCGTCGCTCGGATCGAACTTCCAGATCTCGGTTCCGGTCTCCGCGCTGACCGCCACCACCTTCATTGTCGGCGTGGTCGCGTACAACACGCCGTCGACGACGATGGGGTTGCTTTGCATTTCCGAGTCTTTGAAGGCGTCGCGGCTGTCGTAGGTCCACGCTACCTGCAGGGACTTGACGTTGGATTTGTTGACTTGAGTGAGCGGCGAGAAGCGGATGTTGTTCTCGCCGCCGTTGATCGCCCAGTTGACGTCACCGGATTGTCCATACACGAGCGATGTGACGGCAAGCGCCAGGGGGACTGCGCCGCCGAGGATCATTCTCACGCGCCGGATTGTAGCGCGACAGCGCAGCTACGAGCCCATCGTCGATCGCGCCTGAATCTTCCAGACTCCGTCGCGAGCGACTGCCAAGAAGACGCCTTCGTCGCTCGACAGCACGCGGCCGTCCCGGCCAATTCGGCTGAACGACACGACGATGTTGGCGCCCGTCGCCGTAACCTGCACGACTTTCGAAGCATCGAGCCGCGTTTGATTCCAGGTGCGCTGGCGTCCGAGCTCAGGGCCGGCCCGTAAATCGGCCGCGCTGCGCGCGATCTCGACGGCGCCGTCAGCGACGCGGACGTGCGGATAGTGAACGGCCGACGCAAGTCGATCGGGATCGTGAGAGTTCCAGGCATCGAAGAATGCGCTGACCGCCTCGAGCGCCGACGTGCTGTTGGCCGTCCGGCCGGCATCATCGAGGCCGGTGACGCCGGCCGCGAAACGCGCCTGCACCCCCCAGCGATCGCCCTGCCGCGTGATGATGTAGGTGATGTCGCTGCCCGCGAGTGGCTTGTCGTCAACGGTGTAGCGGCGCCACGTGCCGGACGCGTGCACCTTGTCGGCGCCCACGTGCAGTACCTCGCGGCTCACCCACTCGCTGTGATGCCAGCCGGTCTTCAGCGTCTGTTCGAAGTCGACACCTCTGGCATAGTCCTCGGGCGTGCGGGTCATTTCAAACGCCCCGGGTCCGGGCCGGACATGTGGGAAATGCAGCGATGTCGCCCATATCATCGCGTTCCGCGAATTCCACGTTTCGAGGTATCGATCGAGAGCGACCAGCGCGGCGTGGCGCCGGAGGGCGATCGCCGATTGATCGAGCGGCGCTTGTGCACTGAGGGTGGCGACGGCGACCGAAGAAACTACGATCGACAGAAGTGAGCGTTTCACGGCGCTATATTGCTTCAGTTGCTTGGTCCGCATACGATTCAGTATGAATTGACGCTTCTGGGCATATGAGTTACGATGTTTGTATGCGTACCACACTGGACTTACCGGACGTCTTGATCGATGAAGCGCGCGCGGTACTGGGCTTCAAGTCCAAGACCGACACCGTGGTCTACGCCCTCAAAGAGGTCGTGCGGCGAGGGCACGTGCAGGGGCTGAAGACGCTGTTCGGGAAGGTTCACATCGAGTTGGACCTGAACAAGTCGCGCGGCCGGACGGCGGCCAAGGCCGTGGGTACGAAGGCCTGATGTCGTGATAGTCGTCGACTCGTCGGTGTGGATCGCGGCGCTGCGGTCGGCGTCGGGACCTGATGCAATCGCGCTCGGGTCACTTCTTGACGCCGATGAAGTTGCGCTCGCAGTTCCGGTTCGCACTGAGTTGCTCATGGGCGCCAAGACGGGCGATCGAGAGAAGCTCGAAGCGGCGCTGAAAGGCTTGCCGCTCCTCTACCCAACCGACGACAGCTGGCGAACCATCGATCGCTGGACGGCGCAGGCTTCCAGAAAGGGCCAGACGTTCGCGATCGGCGATCTGCTGATCGGCGTGCTGACCGAGGAGATCGGCGGCCTGGTATGGTCGTACGACGCCGACTTTGCCCGGATGGAAGCGTTGAAGCTGGTGAACAGGTTTAGCGTGTAGCGTGGCTATTTCGGTTCAGGGATCGGCTTGCCGTTCAGATCGAGGAAGCGAATGTTCGTGAAGGCGCCCAGTTGGTCCTTGACCTTCGGGTAATCGCCGACGATCACGACCACCGAGTCCTGTGAGCCGAGCAGCATCTCGGCGCCGGTTTTCACCGCTTCGGCCGACGGCTGCGAGATCTGGCGCTGGAATGTCTCCGGATAGTCCTTCGGCAGGCCAAAGGTGTTGACGGTATTGAGCGTGTTTGCCAGTCCGGTCTGCGTGGCGTTCTGGATCACGAACAGGCCGCGCGAATACTGCTTGGCGTCGCTGAGCTCTTCGGCCTCAGGGCCGCCTGCACGCATCTTGTCGATCTCGGCGTAGATCTCCTTGAGCGTCGCGCCGGTGACTTCGTTGCGCACATCGGCCACCGCTCGATACAGGCCGCCCTGTTCCATCGCCTGGAACAGCGAGCCCGGCGAGTACGTGTAGCCCTTCTCTTCGCGGATATTCCTCACGAGACGCGAGTCGAACGCGGCCCCGAAGATCTGGTTGGCGAGCTGCAGCGTGTACCAGCGCGCGTCGTTGCGGGCCGGCGTGAAGTTACCGACGGAGATCGATGACTGCACGCTGTTGGGCCGCTGCACGAACACCAGCGTGCGCCCCTTTAGCGCCGGCAGCTGAATGGGCTTTCGTCTCGGGCAGGGCCCGCCGCTCCCACCCGCCAAAGGCGTTCTCCGCGGCCTCGAACACCGCGTCGGGCGCCACGTCGCCGACCACCACGAGGAACGCGTTGTTCGGACGATAGTAGGTCTGGTGATACGTGGTGATCGCGTTGCGATCGATGGCCGGCAGCGATTCCTGCGTCGACGCCGGTACGGGCGTACGGATGATCGCCGAACAGCGTCTGCCGGAACAGTTTGTTGTTCACGAATTGCGGCGACGCCGCCTGCGCCTGCAGCCGCTGCGCGGTCGTGGCCTTCATCAAATCGAGCTCGCCCTGCGGAAATGTCGGGTTGCGCACGACGTCGGCCAGCACCGTGAGCATATGCGGCAGCGTCGTGGTGAGTCCGCGAATCTGGAACGTGGCGGCGTCCTGGCCGGCGGTGGCGTTGAGGTTTGCGCCTATCGCGAACACCTCCCGCTTGATCTGCTCGCTCGATCGTGACGCGGTTCCCTCCTGCGCCAGATCGACGACAAACTGCGCCAGCCCCGCCTTGTCGGCCGGATCGACGGCAAGGCCTGATTCAATCGTCAGCAGCGCCGTGACCTTCGGGCACTGCGCCGTGGCGCATGGTGATGATCGCGCAGGCCGTTCGACAGCGACACGCTCGACGCGCGGCGCCGGCGCAAACGGACGCTCCGGGCCAACCGGCGGCAGCGGCGAGCGATTGCGCCAAGCGCGCTGACTGGCCGCGCAGAGCGGCAAGCAGACGCGCAACGGCGATCGAGGATCACGCGGCGAATCACTGCGCACCCCCAGCGCGCTTCGCCGCCGGGCGGCTGTCGATGGACGTGCGGTTCGACGGCACCAGCCACTTCGCCGCGGCCGCCTTCACGTCCTCGACCGTCACCTTGTCGAGCTCGTTGAGGATGGTGTTGATGCGTGCGGGATCGTCGTCAAAGAGCGCGAACGCGGCGAGCAGGTTGGCGCGCCCGAACAGCGGCATTCCGCCGCCCTCCATGTCGTCGAAAAAGGCGGATCGCATCGTGGTCTTCGCCTGCGCGAGCTCCGCCGCCGTGATGCCGTTCTTCCGCACGTCGTCGAGCACGGTCTCAATCGCGGCGACCACCTGGTCCGCGGTCTTGTCGTTGAAGTAGTCGACGCGCATCGTGTAGAGCATCGGCCCCTTCATGTCCCAGTTCGGACCGAGGAAGTTGAAGCCGCCCGAGCTGGACATCGCCAGCCGATCGTCGCGCACCAGCTTGCGATACATCCGCGCGCTGTCGTCGCTGTTGAGCAGCGGATCGAGCACGCTCAACGCGAAGAAGTCCTTCGTCATGCGCGGCGGCAGGTGCCAGGCGACCGCGATCGCCGGCGTGCGCGCGAGCGCGTCGGCGCGCGTCGAGCTCTTGGCCGCCGTCTGCGGCGGCTCGCCGAGATCCGCCGGCTTCGGCTGCGGCTGGCTCGGGATCGACCCGAAGTGCTTTTCGGCAAGACGCCTGACGTCGGCCGCGGTGGCGTCGCCGGCGACGACGAGCACGGCGTTGTTGGGCGCGTAGTAGGTCTTGAAGAACTGGCGCACGTCTTCGACGGTCGCGGCCTCGAGCTCCTTGAGGTCGCCGTAGAAGTCGTGGGCGTTGTGCCAGTTGGTGTTGGCCTTTTCCCAGATTTCGATCCAGTCGAAGGCGCCGTGCGGCTGGTTGAGCACGTTGACGCGCACTTCCTCGCTGACGACGTTCTGCTGGTTCTTGAGGTTCTCGGGCGTCACGTCGAGCGATCGCATGCGGTCGGCCTCGAGGAACAGCGCGCGTTCGAGCGCGTTCGACGGCAGCGACTGGAAGTAGTTGGTGTAGTCGAAACGGGTCGAGCCGTTGACGACGCCGCCGGCCTCCTGCATCAGCGAGACGTGCTGCATCTTCTTCACGTTGGCTGAGCCCTGGAACATCATGTGCTCGAACAGGTGCGCGAAGCCGGTGCGCCCCTTCGGCTCGACGCGGAAGCCGATGTTGTACATGACCTCGACCAGCACCACCGGCGCCGATCGATCGGTGCTGACGACGACCTTCAGGCCGTTGTCGAGCTTGAAGTATTCGACGGGAACGGTGAAGGTCTGCGCCGGGACGGGCGCTGTGACGAACAACAGCAGCGTGGCAAGCAGGAATAGCAGTCGCATCCGGCCATGCTAGATCAAGAAAGGCGGCCGGAGGTACTTCCGAAATCCGAAATCCGAGATCCGAGATCTATTAGGCTTCTTTGCCCTGCACGACTTCGACGGTGTCGGGCCCGTACTGCTGCACGAGCGACAGCATGCCGGTGTAGAGGAAGCCGACCTGGAACAGCATCAGGAACGGCACCGTGCCGTAGATGCCGTTGATCAGCGCATAGAACAGCGTGGCGGTGAAGTAGACGCCGAGCGCAAGCTCGATCAGCGGCTGCACGGACACCGACTGCCGGTACTTCTTCTGGCTCCACTCGTCGTTGGTGCCTTCGACGGCGTACTTCGGCGTGCGAACGAATTCGCTGGGCTTGTGGAACAGCGCTTCGAACACGGCCTTGGTGTTGTTGACCGCGAGTCCGATGCCGATCGACATCAGGAACGGCAGGTACTTCAACCGCTCGGTCCACGTCTGCGGATACAGCTCGCGCTGGCAGACCATGTAGAAATTCGCCACCGACGCCGTCGCCGCGAAGAACAGCGGGATGTCGATCAGCAACATTTCGTACCAGCCCATGTTGTAGCGGATGACCATCGCGGGCGCCATCAGCACCGACAACACGCACATCAGCGGGTAGTTGAAATTCGCCGAGAGGTGGAAGAACGCTTCCGCCTTGACGTGGAACGGCTGATCCGACTGCAGGATGCGCGGCATCAGCTTGAGGAAGGTCTGGATCGATCCCTTCGCCCAGCGATGCTGCTGCGACTTGAACGCGTTCATCTCGACGGGCAGCTCCGCCGGCGACACGTGATCCTGCACGAACACGAACTGCCAGCCCTTGAGCTGGGTGCGGTAGCTGAGATCGAGATCCTCGGTCAGCGTGTCGTGCTGCCAGCCGCCGCCGTCATAGATCGCGTCGCGACGCCAGATGCCGGCGGTGCCGTTGAAGTTGAAGAAGCAGCCGCCGCGATTGCGGCTGCCGTGCTCGAGCACGAAGTGCGCGTCGAGCAGCACGGCCTGGATCTTCGTCAGGAGCGAATAGTCCTCGTTGACGTGTCCCCAGCGCGCCTGCACCAGCGCCACCTTCTCGTCGGTGAAGTAGTCGATGGTGCGCGTCAGGAAGTCGGGCTTCGGAATGAAGTCGGCGTCGAAGATCGCGACGAAGCTGCCGCGCGCGACCTTCAATCCCTCGTCGAGCGCGCCGGCCTTGAAGCCGGTGCGATCCTCGCGATGGATGTACTTGATGTCGATGCCCTGCATCGCATGGCGGCGCACGGCGAGCTCGGCGATCTCCCTGGTCTCGTCGGTCGAGTCGTCGAGGACCTGGATTTCAAGCAGCTCGCGCGGATACTCGATCCGGCAGACGGCGTCGACCAGCCGATCGACGACGTACATCTCGTTGTAGAGCGGCAGCTGGATGGTGACGACGGGAAGCGCGTCGAACGAAGCCTTCGGCTTCGGCTGCTCGTTCTTGTGCTTCATGTAGATGTACACCAAGTAGTAACGGTGCCATCCATAGACAGCGAGGATGAGGAGAACGAAGAAATACGAGGCGAGTATGAGCGTTTCGACTGCGGTCATCTATGATGGGGGTTTCGGCCCCGTACCAAACCATCATAATACGACTTCTTTCACTTACTGACGAAGTGGACATACTCACGCGTTTCTCAATAACGAAGTGGACTTAATCACACTTTTGAAGGCCTTGAGCGAAGGGCGGACCTCGATGGAGGCGGCTCATGCGCAGATCCTTGCGGCGCTTCGCGAGCAACCCTTTGAAGATCTTGGGTTTGCCAAGGTCGATCACCATCGATCCGTTCGGCAGGGCTTTCCTGAGGTTGTGCTGGGTCTCGGCAAGACGCCCGATCAAATCGCGAAGATCGCCACGCAGATTGTCGGCCGCGGACAGCCATTGCTGGTCACGCGAGCGGACGAGGCGGCGTGGAATACCGTCAAGACAGTAGTCCCGAATGCCGAGTATCACGCGGTCGCGCGTTGCATAACCGTGAAGGGCACGGCGGTGCCCGGCAAGGGCACGATCGCTCTCTGCTCGGCGGGCACGTCCGATCTTCCGGTGGCCGAGGAAGCCGCGGTGACGGCAGAAGTGCTCGGCAATGAGGTCGATCGCATGTACGACGTCGGCGTCGCCGGCATTCATCGCGTGCTGGCGCAACGCGATCGACTCGCGTCCGCCCGCGTCGTCATCGTCGTGGCCGGAATGGAAGGCGCGCTGCCGAGCGTCGTCGCGGGCATGGTCGGCGTGCCGGTGATCGGCGTGCCGACCAGCGTCGGATACGGCGCAAGCTTCGGCGGCGTCGCGGCGCTGCTCGGCATGCTGAATTCGTGCGCAAATGGCGTGTCGGTGGTGAACATCGACAACGGCTACGGCGCCGGATGCATTGCCAGCATGATCAACCACCTCTAAGGTCATGCGCTTCCTGCACCCGTCCCTAAGCTCCACCCAGCTCCCGAGATCCGTTACACTGTCGCCTTCTCAGCCTTAACGGAGGCCTGCCATGTCGATGTCCTGGAAGAACTGGACCCGCGGATTAGCCGCGCTTCTTGATCGCACTCGGCGCGCACGCACCAGCTCAGGCGCAAACCCCCACGTTCTCGCTCGAAGGCGTCGTCACCGACGCGCAGCAGGCGGTGCTGCCCGGCGTCACGGTCACCATTACCAACACCGCCACCGGTCTGACCCGGACGGTGACCACCGACGACAATGGCCGCTACGTGGTGCGCGCGCTGCCGCCCGAAGGGCAATACCGCGTGCAGGTGGAGATCGCCGGCTTCGCCACGCAGGTGCGGCAGGACCTCGTCTTCAACGCCGGCCAGAACGTGGTGCTGAACTTCTCGCTGCAGCTGTCGACGGTGCAGGAAACCATCACGGTCGCCGGCGACGCGCCGATCGTGCAGACCACGTCGTCGGAAGTGTCGAGCACGATCGATCGCCAGGCGTTCGAGAACCTGCCGGTCAAGGAGCGCAACTACTTCCGGCTGCTGACCCTCGACTCGAACGTCGTCGCCACCGGCACGGGCTCGAACGCCGTCAACGTCGGCGGCCAGGAAGTCTGGAACTTCGGCACCTACGTCGACGGCACCAACAACCACTCGAAGTGGCTGACGCTGCAGCGCGCGCCGCAGCTCGGGTCGAGCGGCTTCGCGATCGAGACGGTCAAGGAAGTGCAGCTCATCACCAACCAGTTCTCGGCCGAGTTCGGCGGCCACTCCGCCGGCGTGTCGAGCATGATCACCAAGACCGGCACCAACGAGTTCAACGGCTCGGCGTTCGTGATGATCCGGCCCGGCGACCTGGACGCGGCCCCGCCGCTGGCGCCGATCGTCAACGGCGAGAAGGTCAAGGCGCCGTACAACCAGCAGCAGTTCGGCGGCACCGCCGGCGGCCCGATCGTGAGGGACAAGCTGTTCTTCTTCGGCAGCTACGAGCGGCGTCGCGAGCGCAGCGAGGTGACGGTCACGGCCGTCGACTCGCCGGTGCCGACCGTGGAGACGCCGGCCGACGAGCACCAGGGCCACGCCAAGATCGACATGCGCTTCAACGAGCGGCAGTCGCTCGGCGTCCGCTACAACATGGTCCGCTGGAACAAGGACAACGAGGGCGGCGGCCTCAACCTGCCGGGCACCGGCTTCATGTGGGACAACAACGTCGACACGGTGCACGGCACGTTCACGACGGTGATCTCCGACAAGATGCTCAACGAGATTCGCGGCCAGTACTCGCGCTATACCGACCGCCGCGCCGCGAAGTGCGAGTGCGTGTCGGTCGTGCGCCAGGGCTACTCGACCTCCGGCGGCAACGATCAGGGCACCTGGGGCGTGCTGCCGGAAGCAGACCTACGACCTGTCGACCACGCTCTCGCTGTGGCGCGGCAACCACACGATGAAGACCGGCGCGTCGTTCACGTATGACGTGACCGAGCAGCTGTTCGCGCCGCTGCAGAACGGCCGCTACACCTTCGCGGGCTCGCCGACCGTGGCGCCGACCCCGTTCCAGTTCTCGCAGGCGTTCGCGCTCACTCCCGAGGCGCGGTTGATGTTCCCGAAGGCCTACATCCTCGCCGGCTTCTTCCAGGACGACTGGCGCGTCCGCAACAACCTGACGCATCAACCTCGGCCTGCGCTACGACGTCGAGATCATCAAGGACATTCCCGACTGGCCGGCCGGCACGGATGCCAACAACCTCGATCCGCGCGTCGGGTTCGCGTGGGATCCCAGGGGCGATCAGAAGTGGGCCGTCCGCGGCGGCGTCGGGCCACTTCACGCAGCAGCACGCGATCTTCACCATCGTGAAGGGCGGCGTCGGCGGCCGCAACGGCCTGGTGACGCTGTCGCTCAACTCGACCGATCCGCTGTTCCCGACCTTCCCGAACTCGCTGCCGGGCTTCCCGCCGGGCGCGGTTCTGCCGGCGCGCAGCATCCAGGAGATTTCGCCCGACCTGGAGAACGAGCACGCGTGGACGTCGAGCATCGGCGTCCAGCATCAGCTCGGCGCGCGCACGCAGCGTGGCGGTGGACTTCAACATCAACCGCGGCGTCAAGCACGGGTTCCTCGACATGAACGCGCCGGCGCCGATCCCGAAGGATCAGCTCAACGCGGCGCTCGAGCGCGAATCCGAGTGCCATCGTCCGCACCTCGGCGCAGGCCGATCTGACGCGGCCGAATGTGCCGGGTCCGAACGGCTTCCGGCACATGGACGTGCTCACCAACGAGGGACGCTCGTGGTATCAGGGCATCCGCTTCTCCGGCGATGCACCGCACGACGCCGCTGGTCGTGACCGCGTCGTACACGTGCTCGAAGCGCCGAGGACATGCTGAACCACTGGTTCTCGCCGGAGAACAGCCGCGATCCGGAGTCCGACCGCGGTCCCACCGGCGCGAGCACACCGCACAACCTCGTGACGAGCGTCATCGTGGAACCTGCCCGGCAGCGGGGCGATCCTCGGCGGCTGGCGACTGAGCACGGTGACGCACAGCCAGAGCGGCTCGCCGTACACGATTCGCTACGCAGGCGATCCGGTTGGCTACGGCGCGGGTGTCGGCGCGGCCTGCAACTCGCGCGGCTGCCAGCCGAGCACGCCGGGCGGACGCAACACCGCGCGCGGCATGTTCATCAACTACGCCGACCTGACGATGGGGAAGCAGTTCCCGGTCGGGTCGGACCACATCGAGTTCCGGGCCGACGTGTTCAACGTGTTCAACAACCAGAACCTGCTCGCCGGCGGCTACATCAACCTGGTCGGGCAACCCGCGGTTCGGCGAGCACACCGGCGGCGGCAACGTGCTGCCCAGCCGCCAGTTCCAGTTCGCCCTGACGTATCGATTCTGATGATAACGTCATGAGCGATTTGTCTTGCTCTCGTCCTGATCGCGGTGGTTTCGGCCACCGCGCTCGTTTCGCCGCAGTCGAAGCACCGTTCGCGTGCGCGTGCAGACCGAGCTCGGCGACATCGTCGTCGAGGTCGATCAGGCGAAGGCGCCGGCCACCACCGCCAACTTCCTGCGCTACGTGGACGCCGGTCACTACGACGGCGGCATCTGGCATCGCACCGTGAAGATGGACAACCAGCCGGAGAGCACGGTCAAGATCGAAGTGATCCAGGCCGGCGTCAATCCCGACACGCGCGAAGGAGGGCTTCCCGGCGATCGCGCTCGAGCGCACCAGCGTGACCGGCACTGCTGCACAAGGACGGCGTGATCTCGATGGCGCGCGGCGCGCCGGACAGCGCCACGTCGGGCTGGTTCATCTGCATCAACGATCAGCCGTCGCTCGATTTCGGCGGCGCGCGCAATCCGGACGGCCAGGGCTTCGCGCGCGTTCGGACGCGTCGTGTCGGGCATGGACGTGGTGCGGAAGATCCAGGCGGCGCCCTCGTCGACGACTCGCACGACCAACACCGAGGCCCAACGGCTGACGCCGCCGATCAAGATCCTCAAGGTGGCTCGCTTGCCTTAGGCTGGCGGCTCGTCTGCCATAGTCCCGATGCTCCTAAGCCGGCATGGGCGCAGTATCATGAGCCCGCACATGGCTGACGTCTGGGTACGAAAACTCGACTCGTTCGACGACGCCAGGCGCGCGGACCGCGAGTTCTGGCGGTCGGTGTCACCCGATGCCCGCGTCGCCGCGGTCGAGGACCTCAGAAAACAGTGGGCCAGGTTCCAGGGGGCCGATGACCAAGGACTTCGAAGAACTGTTCGCGTGCTTGACGCACCGGAAGGTTAAAGCCCTCGTCGTCGGCGGCTACGCCGTCGCCTTTCACGGCCAGCCCCGGTTCACCAAAGACATCGATGTGTTCGTCGAGCCGTCTCCCGAGAACGCCGAGCGGTTGCTCGCGGCGCTCACCGACTTCGGCTTCGGCGGCCTGGGACTCACAGCGGCCGATTTCGCCTCGGCAGGCAAGATCGTCCAGCTCGGTGTGGCGCCGAATCGCGTCGATCTGCTGACCACCATTGACGGCGTCACGTTCGACGAAGCCTGGCGCGGCCGTGTCCCGGGCCATTACGGCAGCCAGGCCGTCGATTACATCGGTCGCGCTGAACTCATTCGGAACAAACGGGCGAGTGGGCGGCCTCAGGACTTGTTGGACATCGAAGGCCTCGCGTGACGTTGGCGACCAGACGTGCAATCCCTACGTACTCTCGAATTCGATCGCATCGTCGACGCGGTCACCGAGCTCGCGCTGACGCCGCTCGGATCGGCGTCACTGTCGGAGCTCGCACCGTCGACCGATCCGAGGGTCGTCGTGGCCGCGCAGGCGGCGACGAGCGAGACGGTCAGGTTCCTCGAACGCCACCCGCTCTTTCCCCTGCGCGCCGGCGACGCGTTGCCGGAGGCGCTCGACGCAGCTCGAGGTGCAGGGCCGCCCGCTCGAGCCGCTGCAGCTGCGCATGGTCGCCGACTTCGTCGACTCGGTCGATCAGGCGCGCGCCGGCATCGGCCGGGCCGGGTCCCCCGCCGCGCAGACTTTGCGCGGTGGGGTGGGCGCCGGCGACGACTTCCCCATCCTGCGCGAGCTGGTCTCGAAGGTCACCGCGTTCAAGAGCGAAGTCGCGGCGGTGCGCGACGCGATCGATCCGGGCGGCGAGGTGCTCGACAGCGCGAGCCCCGAGCTGAAGCGGATTCGCAACGAGCTGCGCCAGAAGCGGCAGAAGCTTCGCGGCACGCTCGAGCAATACACGCGCGGCTCGGCGTCGAAGTACCTGCAGGACGAAGTCATCACCGAGCGCAACGGACGGTTCGTGCTGATGGTGCGGGCCGAGCATCGCGGCAACGTGCCGGGCATCGTGCACGGCTCGTCGACGACCGGCGCGACGCTGTTCATGGAGCCGGCCGCCACCGTCGAGATCAACAACGACATCGTCGAGCTCGAGGATCGCGAGCGCGAGGAGATCCTGCGCATCCTGCTCGAGCTGACGGATCGCTTCCGCGCGCGGCCGGCGGACATGATCGTCAGCCGCGACGTGGCGCGCGAGCTCGACGTGCTGCAGGCCAAGGCGCGTTACAGCGCGAAGGTCAACGGCATCGAGCCCGAGTTCACGATCGACACGAGCCTGCAATTGAAGGCGGCGCGCCACCCGATGCTCGAACACGCGGTGCCGGTGGATGTGCTCCTCGATCCGCCCAACCGCGTCCTGCTGATCACCGGCCCAAACACCGGAGGCAAGACCGTCGCGCTGAAGACGGCGGGACTCTTCGCGTTGATGGCCCAGGCCGGATTGCACCTGCCGGCGACCGTCGCGAAGCTGCCGGTGTTCCGTTCGGTGTTTGCCGACATCGGCGACGAACAGTCGATCGAAGCAAGTCTGAGCACGTTCTCCTCGCACATCAGGAACCTGGTGGCGATGGATCGCGATCTGCAAATGCCGACGCTTGTATTACTGGACGAGGTCGGCACGGGCACGGATCCCAACGAGGGCGGCGCGCTCGCGACCGCAATCGTCCAGCACTTCCGCCAGCGTGGCGCGCTCATCATCGCGACGACGCACTTCGATGCGGTGAAGACGTGGGGCATCGGCACCGAAGGCGTCGCGGTGGCGGCGTTCGCGTTCGATCCGCAGAACTTCGCGCCGACCTACAAGCTGCTCTACGGCGCGCCGGGCCGCAGCCTCGCTATCGAGATGGCGCAGCGCCTCGGCATGCCGCCATCGGTGATCGCCGCGGCACGCGGCTACCTCAGCGACGATCAGAAACGGCTGCAGGCGCACCTGTCGCGCCTCGACGCCCAGGCGCGCGCGCTCGAGAGCGATCGCGTCAAGCTCGAGCGCGAACGTCGCGCGTTCAACGAAACCAATGCCGAACTATCGAAGCGAGAGAAGTCGCTTGCCGAGCGTGAAGAGGTGTTCAAGAAGCGCCTCAACGAGCGCCTCGACGAGCGTCTGCGCCAGGCGCGGCGCGACGTCGATGCCGTGATCGAGCAGCTGAAGGAAAAGTCGGATGCGATCGCGGAGAAAGCATCGCTGCGCGCGGCCATCAACACCGGCGAGACGGGATCGGCGCGCGCCGAGGCGCGGGCGGAGATCGATCGCATCGTCGAGGATCTGCGGCATCCATCGGTCGCCGGTTCGACAGGCGCATCAGGGGCGGCCGCTCTCCAAACGTCCGAGCCGGAAATCGGTTCGCGCGTCACGGTCGGAGGACTCGGACTCGAAGGGGTCGTGATCTCGATCGACGGCAACCGCGCGGAGATCGACGTGCGCGGCAAGCGCCTTCAAGCGAAGGTGAAAGAACTTCGCGTCATCGGTGGCCCGCCCTCCAAACAGGGTCCCGCGAAGGTTCGCGTCAATGTCGATCTCAAGCCTCGCGAAGGCATGCTCAGCGAGATCAACGTGATCGGCATGACGGTCGATCAGGCCGTCGATCGCGTCTCGCGGTTCCTCGACGACACGCTCGTCACCGATCTCCAGGAAGTCCGCATCGTCCACGGCCACGGCACCGGACAGCTGCGCAAAGGCATCGCGGCGTTCCTGAAGACGCATCCGCAAGTGGAGAAGTATTACGCCGCGCCGGACAATCAAGGGGGCGGCGGCGCCACGATCGTTGAGCTGAAGGAGTGATATGACACGCGGCGTCGCCATCATCTTCCTGGTGACTCTCGGCCTCGCTCAGGTGGCCGGGCGCCAGTCCGATCCGATCGACACCATCGTTCGCGACGAGATGGAATCGCAGCGCATTCCCGGCATGGCGGTCGCGGTAATCAGACGCGGCGAGGTGATCCGGGCGCAGGGCTACGGCCTCGCCAACGTCGAGCACAACGCGCCGGTCACCGACCGCACCATCTTCCAGTCCGGTTCGCTAGGCAAGCAGTTCACGGCCACCGCGGTGATGCTGCAGGTGCAGGATGGCAAGCTCTCGCTGTCGGATCCGATTGGGAAGTACTTCGACGGTCCCGAAACCTGGCGCGCCATCACGGTCCGCCACCTGCTCAACCACACCTCGGGCATCCCTGATTACAACGACGGCCAGCTCGATTACCGGAAGGACTACACCGAAGACGAGCTCGTGAAGTTCGCCGCCACCCTGCCGCTCGACTTCACGCCCGGCGCCGAGTGGAAGTACAGCAACACCGGCTACATCCTGCTCGGCGCGCTGGTCCGCAGGGTGTCCGGAGTCTTCTACGGCGACGTGCTGCGCGACAAGGTGTTCACACCGCTCGGCATGACAACCGCGCGGATCATCAGCGAGTCCGACATCGTCGCCAACCGCGCCGCCGGCTATCGCCTCGAGCGCGGCGAGCTGCGCAACCAGCAATGGGTATCGCCGGCGATGAATACCACCGCCGACGGCTCGTTGTACCTGACGCTCCAGGATCTGATCGCGTGGGACCGCGGCATCCGCGCCGGTGCGGTGCTGCGCCCGGAAAGCTGGCGCGAGATTTTCACCCCGGTCACGCTCAACAGCGGACGCAAGCATCCGTACGGGTTCGGCTTCGAAGTCGATCGCATTGCCGGACGCGACGTCCAGCGTCACGGCGGCGCGTGGCAGGGCTTCAAGACCTACATTGCGCGCTACAACCAGCCCGGCGGGGGCGACGACACCACGGTGATCGCGCTCGCCAACCTCGCGCAGGCGAACCCTCGCCGCGTGGTCGATCGCGTGGCCGCCATCCTGATGCCGTCGCTGACAACGGCGGCGAGCTGGACGATCAAGAACGCGCAGGTCGCCGACGGTAGTGGCGCGCCGCTGCGGACGGCGGACGTCCGCATCAGCGGCGACACGATCGTCGAGATCGGCGCCATTACGCCTCGTCCCGACGATCGAGTGGTCGACGCCACCGGCCTGGTGCTCGCACCCGGCGTGATCGACGCGCACAATCACTCGACCGACGGTCTCGAGGCGGAACCGGATGCGTTCTCGCAAATGGCGCAAGGCATCACGACGCTGGTGGTCGGCCAGGACGGGAGTTCGCCGTTCCCGGTGAGCGACTACCTCGCGAAGCGTCGCGCCAATCCGTCGACGGTCAACGTCGCGCTGCTCGTCGGCCACGCCACGATCCGCCGGCAGGTCATGGGCAACGACTTCCGCCGCGCGGCCACGCCGCGGAGATCGAGCGCATGGAGGCCCTCGTCGACCAGGAGATGCGCGGCGGCGCC
This sequence comes from uncultured cyanobacterium, assembly GCA_963833135.1. Lineage (GTDB taxonomy): Bacteria > Acidobacteriota > Vicinamibacteria > Vicinamibacterales > UBA2999 > 12-FULL-67-14b. The sequence continues at coordinate 286,037 of CAWHWW010000006.1, forward strand.
ATGGGGTTGTCGTCGGGCCTCGAATACGAAGTCGGCAGCTACGCATCGACCGAGGAAGTGGTGGCGCATGGCGCGCGTCGCGGCGAGACACGGCGGCTTCTACATCTCGCACATCCGTGACGAGGCCGACAAGTCGATGGATGCGATTCGCGAAGCGATCGCGATCGGCGAGAAGGCGAAGGTCCCGGTCCAGATCACGCATCTCAAGCTCGGCACCGTCGGCGTGTGGGGCAAGGCCAACGAGGTGGTGGCGATGATCGATGCCGCCCGCAAGCGCGGCGTCGACGTCACCGCCGACGTGTATCCCTACCTGGCCTGGTCGTCGAACCTGAAGGTGCTGGTGCCCGACAAGCAGTGGACCAATCCCGCCAGCGTGAAGGAAGCCCTGGACGACGTGGGCGGCGGGAGGAACGTGCAGATCACGCGGCTGCCGAAGCATCCGCAGTACATCGGCAAGCGGCTCGACGAAGCTGCGAAACTGGATGGCCTCAGCGAGGTCGATTTCTTCATCAAGATCGTCCAGGACGATGACGCCGGCGTGATCGGTCACACGATGATCGCCGACGACATGCGGGTGTTCATGCAGCAACCGTGGGCGATGGTGGCGAGCGACGGCGGCATCAACACCGCGCCATCCGCGCGGCGCCGGCACCTTCCCGCGCGTGCTCGGGCGCTACGTGCGCGAGGAGAAGTGGCTGTCGCTGCCGGAGGCGATCAAGAAGATGACCTCGCTGCCGGCGGCACGGTTGAAGCTGAAGGATCGCGGCACGATCGCCGTCGGCATGAAGGCAGACCTCATGATCTTCGATCCGGCGACGATCATCGATCGTTCGACGTTCGAACAGCCGCGGCTGCGGCCGCGCGGCATCTATCGGGTCTTCGTCAACGGGCATCCGGTGTGGACGGGAGACTCACCGGAGAACGAGCGGCCTGGCGTGTTGCTGACGGCGCGGTAGTCAGCGCGGCGGAAGACGGTCCTTGATCTCCTCGACCCAGTTCAGCACGATGACCATGTGCGCCAAGCTGGACAGGTCCGCGCGGATCGTCCAGTTCCTTGATCATCAAGAAGCGTTGACCATCAGTGGAAACGTCGTAACTGCGCAGGTCAAGACCGAGAAGCGATGAACCCAGGTAGTACTTCGAGTTGAGGATTTTCGCAGGCGGGCCGGCAGCGAACACAGGCCCCGCAGGCGGCAGCACCGGCACCGACGTCAAGAAGCCGTCCTTATCGAGATAAAACAGTTCGCGTCCGTTGCGCGACCATGCCGCGCGGGTGCCTCCACTCGTCGAGATCTGCTGTTTGCCAGCATCCACATCTGGAAACGGACGCACGTAGACCTGGAATTCTCCCGATTCATTCGAATGGTAGGCGACCCACTTCCCATCCGGAGAGATCTCCGGATCGAAATCCAGCCCCGCCGCGGCAAGAAGGGCTTTTGCCATGCGTTCGGGCTCGTTGATGCCGACGGTGAAGACGTCCATCGCATTCGTCGAGTTGCCGCTGGATCCGAAGAGCGCGATGGTCGCCCCATCGGGTGTTATCGATGTCGGAAACTGGTTGCCCGGATTGTTGGTCAGGCGTTCCGGCGTCCCCGTGCCGTCCGCAGGCTGCCAGAACAAGTTCGGGTTGCCGCCGGCACGGGTCGACGTCCAGACGATGCGCTTGCTGTCGGGTGTCCACACCGGGCTCATGTCCTGCCCCGGATGGCGATTGAGGGGCGTCAGCGTTTGCCGGCTGATATCCCAGACCCAGATGTCGTTCGTTTGATCGCGAATATCAAGGGCGACACGGCTGCCGTCGGGCGAAATTCGGGCGACCGCGTAGCCCTGCGCTTTCGCGCCAATCGGAGTTTCCTTGCCTTTACGGTCGACCCACACGAGCGACCGTGGGCGGGTGGCTTCAAGGTTTATTCCGGCCGGGATGAACACCACATCGCCTCGGCGCGACAAGCCGTAGTTCGCAGCCGCGGTGGTTCCCATTGAAACGCCGTCGAACGCGGTCACCGGTTCACCAAGGGTCTCCATGCGCGAAACATCGAATCGCACCACCTGTAACGACGCGCGGAAGCGACTTTGTCCATCGGTCGATTCGTTGGCAGTCGCGTACATCAGGTATCCCGAAGCGTACGACGGGTCGTTGCCACTGTGAATCACGGTCTTTCGCGCACCGGTTGCGACGTCAATGGCTTCAATTTTCGCGGTGAGGAAGTCGTTGCCGGAATACGAAGTGAACAACACGGTCTTGCTCCCGGGCAACACGTGCGGATAGGCATGCACTTCGCGCTGGGCGCGGTCGGTGTTGGTGAAGGGCTTCGGCTCACCGCCACTCGCCGGCACGCGCAGCAAACCGGGTGATTCTGCGCTGGCCAGCACGATAAAACCATCGTCGCCCCAACTGGCGCCCCGCGGTGCGCTGCCGCTGATCTGGCAGATGAGGACTGCCGCGCCGCCGCCGACGGCCACCTTGTGCAATTCGGGACCGACGAAGAAGCCGACCCAGCGGCCGTCGGGTGAAATGAACGGATGGCGGGCGTTGGTGGTCCCCGGCAGGAGCCGAGGCTCGAGCTCATTCACGGCGCGGAACATCAGGTTCGACTGAAGCGCCGAGCCTTCGCCCCCGCGGTAGATCACGAACGAACCATCCGGTGCAAAGACCACGTTGTGATCGTTCACCTGCGGCAACAGCCGCTGGTTCGCTGGCGGTGTGATGGTGAACGACACCGCTCGGACTGGCGAAGACGATGTGCGGGAAGACAGTCCCCAGGCGGCCAGAAGAGCGCCGACCAGCAGGCCAGCGGCCGCCGCAATCCCGAATCGGAAGCGAGAAGCGGGAGCCGCGATCGGCGGCGCCGGAACCTGACCCGTGGTGGCTGTCGGCTCGTTCATCAGGAACCGGGCCACGCCGATGTCGGAGATGCGAGCGCGCCGATCCTTCTCGAGACATCGTTTCAGCAGCAGTCGGATCTGCGGCGGAACATCCGGCGGCAGCGCCGACCAGTCCGGCTCACCGCGAACCACCGCGGCGATCGTATCGGTCACGTCTTCGCCGTCGAACGCGCGCGTGCCGGTCAGCATCTCGTACAGCACGCACCCAAACGCCCACACGTCGCTGCGCTTGTCGACGACGCGGCCCTTCGCCTGCTCGGGGCTCATGTAGGCGGCGGTGCCAAGAATCAGGCCGGCCTGTGTCATCGCCGGTGTGGTGATCGTCGGCGAGTTGGCACGTTCCCCTGATCCCTGATCCCCGATCCCCGATCCCTGATCGATCGCCTTCGCAAGACCAAAGTCGAGGACCTTGACCGCGCCGTCTTCAGAGACCTTGATGTTGGCGGGCTTGAGATCGCGATGGATGACCCCGCGCTCGTGCGCCGCCTCGAGGGCGTCGGCGATCTGCCGCGCGATCGTCAGCGCCTCGTCGATCGGGATCGGGCCCTCGGCGACGCGATCGGCCAGCGTCGGACCGGCGACGTATTCGAGCACGAGCAGCGGACCCGCATCGCTCTGCTCGACGCCGTGAATCTGCGCGATATGCGGGTGGTTGAGCGAGGCCAGCACCTGCGCTTCGCGGTTGAAGCGCGCCAGCCGTTCCTGGTCGGCGGCGACCGCCGGCAACAGCACCTTGATCGCGACGTCGCGATTGAGCGAGGTATCCCTGCCGCGATACACCTCGCCCATGCCGCCGCTGCCGACCAGCGGCCCAACGTCATAATTTCCGAGCTTGCGCCCGGATAGAGGTGCGCGGGTCATTCGGGAGACGCGCGATTGTAGCGCAAAGAAATCGCGGCGATTTCGATCAACACTGTGCCGGGGGAACTCTCATCATGAAGCGCACGATGACCGTTGTCAGTCTCGCAGTAGTGAGCGCCGCCTGGCTGTCGGCGCAGCAGCCCGCTCCGCCGCAACCCGCCGCGCCGGCGCGCGGAGCGTCGGGTCCGGCCGAGCACGCCAAAGTCACGCCGATCAACAACCTGCCCAACCCCTACGAGACCATCCGCAACTGGGGCACGCTGCCCGACAACCGCAAGTGGGGGTCGGTGAGCGCCGTGCACGTCGATATCGACGGCAAGCACATCTGGGCCGGCGATCGTTGCGGCGCAAATGCCTGCGTCGGGTCCACGGTCGATCCGATCGTGAAGCTCGATCCGAACGGCAAGGTCGTGGCGAGCCTCGGCGCGGGACAGATTCTCTGGCCGCACGGCATCGACGTCGACAAGCAGGGCAACATCTGGGTGGCCGACTCGCGTTCGGCGACGCCGCAGGAACTCGCGAAGTTTCCCGAGTGGAAAGCCAAGGGACACACGGTGATGAAGTTCTCGCCGCAAGGCAAGCTCCTGCTGACGCTTGGCACGCCTGGTGAAGCGGGCGATCCGCCGGCGAAGTTCACCGAGCCGAACGACGTGCTGGTCGCTCCCGATGGCAGCATCTTCGTCGCCGAGGCGCACAACGCGCAGTTCCTCGACCTGAATCCGCCCAACGGCATCGGCCGCATCTCGAAGTTCGCGCCCGACGGAAAGTTCATCAAGAGCTTCGGATCGTACGGCTACGGCCCGTCGCAGTTTCGCGGGCCGCACTCGCTGGCCATGGATTCGCGCGGCCGGCTCTTCGTCGCCGATCGCGGCAATCGGCGCATCCAGATCTTCGATCAGGAGGGCAAGCACCTCGACACGTGGTACCAGTTCAGCCGCATCAGCGGCCTCTACATCGACCGGAACGACACGCTCTACGCGATCGACTCGGAGTCCGACGACAACTACAACCCGGGCTGGCGCAAGGGCCTGCGCGTCGGCAGCGCGCGCACCGGCGAGGTGTGGTACTTCGTCCCCGAGCACGTCTCGAAGAATCCGTCGGGCATGGGCGGCTACGGATCGATGGGCGAAGGCGTGGCGGTCGATGCGGCCGGCAATGTTTACGGCGGCGAAGTGGGGCCGGTTCAAGGACTGACCAAGTTCGTGCCGCGCCTCAAGCGCTGAGCCACTGACGACGATCCACAGATTACGACTCACTGATCACGAATATGATGGGAGCTTCAGGAAGACCTCTTGAAATTCCCTCAATCCTTCATCGACGAAGTCCGGGCGGCGGCTGACATTGTCACCGTCATCTCGGACTCCGTGTCGCTGCGCAAGGCCGGCGCGAAATACAAGGGACTCTGCCCTTTTCACGGCGAGAAGACACCGTCGTTCACGGTCGACAAGGACAAGGGCTTCTTCCACTGCTTCGGCTGCGGCGTCGGCGGCGATGTCTTCAAGTTCGTCGAGCTGCAGGACAAGGTCAACTTTGGCGAAGCGTTGCGCACGCTCGCCGGCCGCTTCGGCATTCCGATTCCGGAGCTGGAAGGCGGCGGAGAGCAGCGCGAGTCGGCGGCCGAGCGCGAAGCGCTCGTCAAGATTCACGAGATCGCGCTTGCCTATTTCCGCGAGCAGCTCGCCGCGCCTGCCGGCGCGCGGTGGCGTGAATATCTGCTGAAAGACCGCGGCCTCACCGAGCAGACGATCGACGAGCTGCAGATCGGCTGGGCGCCGCCGGCGCGCGACGCGCTGCGGCAGCGGCTGCTCGAGGCCGGCTTCAAGCCCGTGCAGCTCGTGACGAGCGGACTGGTGACGCGGCGCGACGACGGCACCGAGATCGATCGCTTTCGCAATCGATTGATGATTCCGATCGCGCGCGACACCGGCACCGTGATCGCCTTCGGCGGCCGCGCGCTCGAGGCCGATCAGCAGCCCAAGTACCTGAACTCGCCCGAAACGCCGATCTACACCAAGAGCCGCACGCTGTACGGGCTCAACCTGACGAAGGCGACCGTCCGCAAGGGCAACTTCGCGCTGATCGTCGAGGGCTATTTCGACTTCGCGCAGGTGCACCAGGCCGGCGGCTTTCCGGTGATTGCGACCTGCGGGACCGCGCTGACGACCCAACAGGCCCAGACGCTGCGCCGTTTCACCACGCAAGGCGGTGCTCTGCTACGACGCCGATCGCGCCGGCCAGACGGCCGCCGAGCGCAGCTCAGAGCTGCTGGTAAGCGAAGGCTTCGACGTCAACGTAGTTCAATTGCCGGGCGGCGAGGACCCCGACACGTTCATCCAGAAACACGGTCGCGACGGGTTTGTCGCCCAGCTCAAACGGTCGCGTCCGTATCTGGAATTCCTGCTCGATCGCGCGGCGGCCGAGCACGATCTCGGGCGCGACGACAGCCGGCGTGAATTTCTGAGAAAGATGCTCGGGCGTCGCGGCCCGCATTCCCGATCCGGCGGCGCGCGATCAGTTCGCGGACCGGCTGGCGCACAAAGCGAGGGTGACCGAGGACGTCGTTCGGGCAGAAATCAGGAAAGCGGCGGCGGCGCGAAAAACCGAGCTTCCGGCCGAACGGGTGCCGACCCTTCAAGGCCACATCCGCAAAGCGGAAAAAGGGCTCATCTGGACGCTGGTCCACCACCCCGGTGACGCGATCGCGGCCATTCGTCAACTGGAAGCCGATGATTTGAAAGGACTTAGCACGGAGAACCTGCTTCGGACCGCGCGCGACCTCGATGTGAAGGCGGAAGATGTGCCGACTACGCTCATGGAGCGTCTAAGTACACAGGAAGCCGAACTTCTGGCATCCGTCGCGGCTGAGCCTTCTCCTCCGGCCGTGCTTCCGGACTTGTGCGTGGTGGCCCTGAAATACGTCCGGCTCGAGCGTGAGCTGGCCGGCAGTCCAACGGGAGCTTAAGCGCCTGCAGGATCAAGGAGATAGCGGCAGCGCCGTCATGGCGCTGCTGGTCAAGAAACAGCGCATGATCCGCGCCTTAGAGGCGATGAAACCGCCAAAAGAGTTACAATGAAGGGCTCTACATCTCCGAGGAACAACCCAGCTATGGCCGTCGCGCTTGAAGATAAGTTTGATGAAGTCCGGCAACTGATCGTCATCGGCAAGGAGAAAGGCTATCTCCTCTACGACGAGGTGAACGATCTGCTGCCCGCGGACCTCACCGCCAACCCCGAGGATCTCGAAGAGCTCCTCGCGGTGTTTGCCAGCGCCGGCATCGATCTCGTCGATTCGGAAAAAGGCTACAAGCTCGAACGCGAAGGCATCGAGCGCCAGGAAGGCCCCGAAGGCGAAGGCCCCGAGCTCGACCTGACGCCCGGCGCGCTCGACAAGACCAACGATCCCGTCCGCATGTACCTGCGCGAGATGGGCACCGTGCCGCTGCTCACGCGCGAAGGCGAAGTCGAGATCGCCCGCCGCATCGAGCGCGGCAAGCTCTCGGTCATCAAGTCGATCTCGCGCATGCCCGCCATCACCAAGGCGGTCATCCGCATGGGCGATCAGCTGCGCGCCGGCGAGCGCACCATCCGCGAGCTGGTGATCTTCAACGACGAAGAGATCACCGAAGACAAGATCGAGCAGCGCGCGCAGCAGTTCCTCAAGCAGGTCGACGCCGTCCGCAAGGCGCGCCTCAACGTCGAGAAGCTCGACGAAAAGCTCGAGGCCGTGCCGCGCGCCGACAAGCGCAAGTACCGCCGCGCCCGCTGGAAGGTGATGCGCGCGCAGGTCGAGACCTCGCGCTACATCCGCAAGATCGAGTTCACCGAGCCGGTCAAGCGCCGCCTCGTCGAGGAAGTGAAGGACATCGTCGAGCGCGTCTCGAAGCAGCAGCGCGAGCACGACAAGCTGAAGAAAGAGCTCAACCTCAAGACGCGCAAGCCGAAGCTCAAAGAGGACGAGCGCAAGACGATGACCAAGCGCATGAATGATCTCAAGGCCGAGATCAAGCAGCGCACCGAAGACCTCGAGGAGAGCGTCGATCACCTCCGCCACACGCTCGAAGTGATCATGCGCGGCGAAGCGCAGGCCGAACAGGCGAAGAAGGAGCTGGTCGAAGCCAACCTCCGTCTCGTCGTCTCGATCGCCAAGAAGTACACCAACCGCGGCCTGCAGTTCCTCGACCTGATCCAGGAAGGCAACATCGGCCTGATGAAGGCGGTCGACAAGTTCGAGTACCGCCGCGGCTACAAGTTCTCGACCTACGCGACGTGGTGGATCCGCCAGGCGATCACCCGCGCCATCGCCGACCAGGCGCGCACCATCCGCATCCCGGTCCACATGATCGAGACGATCAACAAGCTGATTCGTACCTCGCGCGCGCTGGTGCAGGAGCTCGGCCGCGAGCCGACCTCGGAAGAGATCGCGCGCCGCATGGACATCCCGGTCTCGAAGGTCCGCAAGGTCCTCAAGATCGCGCAGGAGCCGATCTCGCTCGAGACGCCGATCGGCGAAGAGGAAGATTCGCATCTCGGCGACTTCATCGAGGACCGCACCGCGGTGTCGCCGTCGGAAGCGGTCATCAACCTCGATTTGAAGGAACAGACCGAGTCGGTGCTGAAGACGCTGACGCCGCGCGAAGAGAAGGTCATCAAGATGCGCTTCGGCGTCGGCGACGGCAGCGAGCACACGCTCGAAGAAGTGGGCCAGAACTTCGCGGTCACGCGCGAACGGATACGCCAGATCGAAGCAAAGGCGCTGCGCAAGCTGCGTCATCCGTCTCGATCGCGTAAACTACGCGCGTTCCTCGAAGGCAGGTCTTAGATCCGAGATCCACTCGATCCCAGATCCGAGATCTATTTCGGGCCCATAGCTCAGTTGGTTAGAGCGGCCGGCTCATAACTGGTTGGTCCCTGGTTCGAATCCAGGTGGGCCCACTCACTTGCAGCTCGGCAGTTGGCAGTCGACAGTTAACGAGTTGACAGTTGGAAAGCGCAGGAGATGCTCGCTGATCTTGAACGATTAATCCAACTGCAGGACATCGAAAGCCGGGCGGCGGTCGCGAGCAAGGCGATCGCCGAGGCGCCCGGCCGGATTGCGGCGCTCGACGCGCTGCTGCAATCCTCGACGGCCGCTCTCGCCACCGCCAGGCAATCCCTCACCGACAATCAAACCGCCCGCCGCTCCATCGACAACGACCTCATCTCCGCCCAGCAGCGCCAGGGAAAGTACAAGGAGCAGCTGATGGCGGTGAAGACCAACGACGAGTTCCGCGCCATGCAGCACCAGATCGAAGCCGTTGCCGCCGAGGTCGGACAGCACGAGGAGCGCGTCCTCGTGAGCATGATGGCGGCCGACGAGATCAACGCGAACATCAAGAAGGCGGAAGCGGCGCTCAAGGCGGCGCAGGCGAAAGTCGCCGCGGAACGCATCGCGATTGAATCCGACAGCAAGACGCAGCAGGCGGCCGTCGTCGAGTGCGCGGCCGCGCGTGCCAGGATCGTCGCGGCGATGGACAACAAGGGCGCGATTGAAACCTTCCAGCGCATTGCCAAGGTCCGCGGCACCGCTGTGGCGCGCGCCGAGGGCGAGCGCTGCACGATCTGCCAGGTCAGGTTGAGGCCGGCGGTGTTCTCCGAAGTCCGCAAGAACGAATCGCTGGTGCAGTGCGACAGCTGCAACCGCATCCTGTATTTCGTGCCGCCTTCACCCGCCTCACCGGCCTCACCCGCCTCACCGGCTTCACCCGGCTCACCCGCGTCGTGATCACGGCGTACTTTGACGGCGGCGCGCGGGCCAACCCGGGTCCCGCCGGTTACGGTGTGTACATCGTCGACGACGACGGACAGGTCGTCGCGGAGCTGAGCGGCTCGCTGGGTATCGCAACCAACAACGTCGCCGAATACAACGGACTGATCGCGGCGCTGCAGTGGGCGGTCGATCACGACCTCACGTCGATTGCGATCAAGGGCGATTCGCTGCTGATCATCGAGCAGATGCGCGGCAACTACAAGGTGAAGAACGAAGGTCTCAGGCCGCTCTACCTGAAAGCGCGCATGCTGGTGATGCAGATCGGGGACGTGTCGTTCGAGCACGTGCGTCGCGAGCACAACACGGAAGCGGATCGCCTGTCGAATGTCGGCATGGACGGAAACGCGTAAAGCGCGGCGAGTTCATCGCGGAAAGCGCCACACGAACGACAGGACGAGATCAGTGGCATTGCGCGAATAACTGACCGCGCCATCCAGCTGGAATCGGTTCGCGAGCACGACGCCAGCGCCGCCGCTCAGCCCATACGCGGTCCCCGGCGCGAACACATTGAACTGAATATCCTGCGCCCGGGCCTGCCCGCTCTTGTTGGACGCTTCGTAGTCAAATCGCATCTGGTGTTCTGGATCGGCGAAGGCGCCACAACGAATGGCCCAGACGCGGTTGCGTTGGACGAAGCGGTACTCAAGACCGCCGTGCAGCTCTATCGCATCGTTCACGTGATACAAAGAGCGCTTCAGACCTGATGACTCCAGTTGCCCGAGAAAGTCGACGATCAGGAATTTCGGTGTAATTCGCTCTGAGTACCTGATCCAGCCAACGTCAGCGAGGATCAAAAACGAAGAGTTCGGTCTCAGGGCAACGCCGCCAGTAAGCCTCGTCGGAATTCGGTACTGGACGCCTTGCACAGGATCGAGAAACGTGCTCACGGGCCGAGACGTATCTTCACCGCGTTCGTTGGGACAATTTTCGGGACAGTACCTGCCAATCAGCGTTGTCTTGAGGTCGAACGTCGATCCGATAAGGAACGCCGCGCCGAACGACCACTGCCTGGTCGGCTTCAGAAGCATGCCCAGCTGGCCACCCCACGCCCAATCGCTGGAATCGGTTTCGCTGCCATTACGAACGTTGAACTTGTTTCCACCTGGATAAGCGTATGAGTTGGTCGAGTTGTGAAGGTACCGGCGCGTGAGGGCCCCTCCAATCGATAGTTTTCGGCCGACGAGCCACGAGGCGGCGCCGCCTATCGAGTAACCGCTGATTGAAATGTCGCCGCGGTATCCACGCTGTGCGCCAAATTCGTTCGGCAGATCGAATGCTTCCTTCGTTGCTTGAAGCGTGTTGAAGAGGACACCGACAGTGACATCCTTGAATGCCTCGAAGGGGACCGGCGTCACATAGCTGGCGAATGATGGATATCCGAACGTGATGTCAGTTGTTTCGGTGAGCAGAGGGTCGTTGTCGCGCATGCGCGTCTGGCGCTGCGTGGTCCCGGACCATTCGAACGACACTTCCGGATCGAGCAGGTTGGAGAGTCCGGCGGGATTGCTGGCCGCGGCCGTGGCATCATCCGCTATTCCAATGAAGGTCTTGCCCATCGCGACGGCGCGGGCACCAGGCGTTACGACACGAAATCCAATGGCCTCGTAAGTCCGCTCGTTGGTTTGAGCCACGCCCGGTGCTGAAAACACTAATACGATTGCAGCGGCCAACCAGCAGGCAGCCCTAACGGGGCGCATTCATTCGCTCCGCCTCGATCACTGCCCACGCCATGTAAGGCGCGTAATACGTGGTCCACATTCCGGACAACCGATCGCCGCAGGTCGGCTCCCGGCCAAGGCGATCACGATGCACGAAGGCGGCCTTCAGGCAATTCGAGGCATCCTTGAACGCTTCTGAACCGGGGTTCACCGGTGTAGCGGCCAGCGCATCGCGCAGGCGCCGAACTCCGTATTGGTAGTAGGCGACACGACCAGGCTGGAAGAACCAGTACCGCTTCGGCGCCCGGCATTGTGTCTCATCTGCGATGTTCTCGAGCGCCGACGTGGCTTGGTCGAGAGCCTCTCTGAGCGACGCGCCCTTTGCAAGTCTCGTCGCGAGTGCGTAATCCGCGTTTTCCTTTTCGGCGTGATAGCGCTGATCAGCGTCGTTGCGCGAGTCGAGCAAGGTTCCATGTTCCCAAAGCGCGATCTGGACCGGAATCTTGAGTGTGTCACTCATGGCACCTAGCAGGAATGATCGGTAGACATCCTGCTGCAGCGACATACATGGATTGATTGACCCATCGACTGCCGCTCCGAGGATCGCTGTTCTGGTCGCAATCAGGATTTCAGTCGGGACGTCTCCCATCGTGTACAGGACTGGTGTCACTCCTGGCAGCGGCCGTTGACTGTGCAGTGGCTCAGCCGCCGCTGCGACACGCACAGTGATCGCAAGGTCCGATACTGACGGTCTCGGCGCGGCGATCGTCGCGCCGAGGGGGAAGGTAAGGAGTGAGTCGATTCCGGGCAGTCCCGCGCTCCAGAGTCCAGCAACAAACTGTTGTCGGACGACCACGGCCCCACCAACAACACGCCCCGGGGGCCCTAGTTGCGGCGGCACGACCGGCACGCCGTCAGCACGCAGCAGCCGCGCCCCAGCAGTGCCGCTGCCGTCTTCGAAGACGCAGGCCGCATTGAACTCAGGCTTCTTAAAGCGAATGGTGAGGTCTTCGTAATCGCTGCTGGACGCATCTACAATCGGATTCTGAATACCTAGTTCTTTCAGCGCTAGTTCGAGCGGCAACTTGTAACGACTGCGATCGCCCTTCAGGATGAGAATTCTTGCGTTGGCTACGAATACTTCACCCGGTCGGCGCGTTGCTGTAAAGCACAGCGCAGGCGAGCCGATGTTGGCGGTGACGTGGTCGAACGGCGCTCCCGCAAGCTCGGGCACGCAATCCGCCGTGGTGAGCAGGGCGATCTTAGCTCCCGGCCGCAGCAGATTACGCAACCCCGTACAACCAGTCTGCGACTCGAACGACCAACCGGCCCGTCGCGCCGCTGTCTCGAACGAGGTCGATACGCGTGTGGCGCTGGAGAGTGGGGGCCCGATTGTACTGATTGCGCGTTGTGCCTCCGCCATGGTCGCGGTGAAAGTCATCGAGACGCTGAAGGAAATCACTGCCCAGGCTTTGGTCATCTTTGCTTTCCCCCGACGATCAGTGACGCACGAACCGGTTTGTTCTTTGGTTCCGTCACGATCCAGACAACGAACGGAGTACTGATGCCCTGGATCTCCGTCAGCTCGAATGGCAGGCTGAGAAGTCTGTTCGAGTGTGCGTCTTCGACAATAGTCATCGCGTTCGGCACACGAATGGCCTTGATTCGCCCGCCAACTACAGAAATGTCGATCTGCGCCTTCGCGACGTTGGGGAATTTCGAACCGATCCTCATCTCGATAAGCGTCAACTTATCCGCGAACTCGACCGCGCACGGATTCCGAGCATTACCTGCATCGTCGAATCGCTTGACCTGATAGTTACTATCGCAGGGATTCTCATATGCCTGGCTGGCGTCGCCCGACGAGATCGCGAGGGGACGAAGGTTATACAACGCGCCGACGAGCAATAGCGAGATCGAGCTAAGGATGGCGATCGCGTGGGTGCTGCGGCCCAAGTTGGCAAACAGCGACCAGGTTGCGTGTGGAAGGAAAGACACTCCAATTGCCGTCACGGCGAGGGCGATTGCCGCGATGCCGACGGGTGTCACGAACAGCGACGTACCCGCGCCGACATACATTGCTGTAGTAAGCGGAGAGACATAAACCCAGCCGATCAGAGCCAGCAACGCGAGTGTGAGAGACAAGAGACCGACCATGCTCAATGCCAAGCGGCTCTCCTGGCGCCGAAAACTGCTCTTACGGATCATTCGCCGCAATCCGCTAAGGCTGCTGTCCCATTGGCTGTGAAGCTGCGACGAATCTGGCTCCGTCGTCTGCACGAAGCTGACGGCCTGGCATTTGAGAAGGTCCCCTAGCGCCGGCGGAAGTCCAACCAGCTCCGACGCAGTGATGCCATTCAGCACTGGGATGACAACGGCGCCGGACGCCATGGCCAGCGACAGTTCCCTCCGCACCCAATCTTTCTCACTGTGCAGATCGGGAATGCGGCGCTTCCACGCAGGACCGATCAACGCGACGACGACCGAACAGGATTGCAGCTGCGCCTGGACCTCTGCGGCGAAGTCGCGGCTCGGCTCGATATCGCGTGTATCCATGAACACACGCTCGTCGTGGAACGCGGCCCGCAGGCTGGCGGCAAGCCACCAAGCCGCGTCGCCATCTTCGCGACGGTAGCTGATGAAGATCCGATCGTGAGGTGCGCGAAATACGCTGCCCCACCAGCCAGGGGAATCCGGTCGCGACTTTGTCATCTCAGTGGCTTATCACTCACACCGCCGTCGGTGCGATCGCAACGTAAGAACTTCGTGTTCGTGAGAGCGCTGACTACCACAGAGGGCTGCCACACGCGACTCAAGCTGCCGTCTGCAGGACACAAGGGACACTTTGGGAGGACCGGCGGGAATCATAGCAGCCCGAAGCGGCACCGCACAGGCCAGAACTGGCACGGTGGTGGAACCTTTCGGAACGGCCCTCCACCTGCCGGATGGCACGACCCCTGAATAGTTGAGACTCAGATCGCGGGTTCCCTCGCGACGGGGAGGCTGTTGTGACGCGCACACTTGGGGGGCTCATGTTGCTGTTCGCGATCGGATGTTCGCAGTCACCGACGTCGCCGACATCGGCGTCGCCGATTGCGGCGCAACTCAATTGGAATGTCGTGTCGGCGGCGTGCGCGCCGGTGACGCCGCCGTCGCCGCAACCTGATTTCAATAGTGCAGCGATCGAGCAGGAGTTTGACGGTTCCGTGCGCGCGAGCTGGCCGTGGATTGCCAACAACCGCGAAGGCATGCTCTACGCACGTTTCGTGAGAGAGAACGGCAGCTGGGCGATGTGCTCGTGGGACATCGCTGATGTGTGAACAGGCCAATGGGAAGAGCCATTTGCCCGTTCGCCCGCCTAAAGGTTGCCTCGCTTGATCTCGTCGACCGCGTAGTGGCACGCGCGGGCGGTGAGCGCCATGTAGGTCAACGACGGATTCTGGTTGCCGCTCGACGTCATGCATGCGCCATCGGTAACGAACAGGTTCGGCGAGTCCCATGACTGGTTCCAGCCATTCAAGACCGAGGTGCGGCGATCGCGGCCCATGCGGGCAGTGCCCATCTCATGGTTCGTATTCCCAGGTGTGCTGATGCGCGTGTCCTGACGGACCTGCTTCGCGCCCGCCTTCTCCAGCATCTCGGCCGCGGTCAGATTCATGTCCTTGTGAATGGCCAGCTCATTGGGACCCCACGCGCAGTCGATATGCAGCACCGGAATGCCCCAGGCGTCGACGGTCGTCGGATGCAGCGTGCAGCGGTTCTCCTCGCGAGGCAGCATTTCCCCGAAGCCGTTCAGCGCCATTGTCCACGGCCCGAGGTCACTCAGCGATTGCTTGAGCCCGACGCCGATGCCCGGCGTCTGAAGACGAGTCTGCCAGCCTGGACGCGAACCGCCGCCCTGGAATCCATAACCACGCACGAAGTCCTTCTGGCGTGTGCCGACGTTGCGGAACCGCGGCACGTAAATGCCGTTGGGTCTTGCACCCGTGACGCGGCGATCCGCCCAGCCGTCGAACTGGCCGGTGGCGCCGCCCCACTTGATGTGGTCCATGATGTTGCGGCCCACTTGCCCGCTCGCATTGGCCACACCCTCCGGATGCTGCGCCGTCCGGGAATTCAGAAGAATGCGGCTGCTCTCGATCGCCGACGCGCAGAGAAACACCACGCGGGCTCGAAACTCGAGCGCGCGTCGCGTCTGAGCGTCGATTACGTGAACGCCTGACACCCTGCCGCTCGATGGATCCACCGTCAGGTGCCTGACGATGCTGTACGGCCGGAGCGTCATGCGGCCGGTGGCCTCGGCAGCCGGCAACGTCGCATTCAGCGCACTGAAGTATGAACGTGTCACACACCCGCGATGGCACGGCCCGCAGTAGTGACAAGCCGACCGCCCATTGAGGGGTGCCGTCAACACGGCCGCGCGGCCAATGGTCATCAACCGCTCACCGGGGAACGACGCCCGAATGCGCTCGGCCACGTGCGTCTCCACGCAATTCATGGCCATCGGCGGCAGGAACGGACCATCGGGCAAATGCGCAAGGCCCTCGCGCTGGCCGCTGACGCCAATGAACGACTCGACGCGGTCGTACCATTTCGCGAGATCCTGATAGCGGATCGGCCAATCGACGGCGATGCCCTCCCGCACGTTCGCCTCGAAATCGAGGTCGCTCCAGCGATAGACCTGGCGGCCCCAAATCGTCGACTTGCCGCCGACCTGCCGCGACCGAAACCAGTCGAACGGCCTGTCTTGCGGAGTGGTGTACGGATTGTCCACGTCGTCAGCCCACGAGCGGTGGCTCCACTCATCGAACGAAACGGAGCGGCGTTGCCTGGCCTGGCGACTCTCGACGTAACGACGATCGCCGAGCCCCCGGAACGGCATCTCCCACACCGGCTTGTGTTCCGAGTAATCCCGGGATGGCACCAATAAGCGCCCCGCCTCGAGCACGAGCGTGCGCAGCCCGAGTTCGGTGAGCTCCTTCGCTGCCCAGCCGCCGGTCATGCCCGATCCAATGACGATGGCGTCGTAGTCGCGAGTTTCAGGCTGGCTCATCCCTGCACCTGAGCTTTTCGCGGCCGCGGCGAATACGGCGCGCAGCCATCGTAGCGTCCCGGCGACGGCCACTGGCCGAGCTCGCGGACCACACCGACCTCAGAGGTGAAGTAGCCCCAGATCGTGAGGTACTTCACCGTCCCGAACCAATGCGCCGGTCCTTCTCGATCGAGTTCCAGGAGAAGCGTGTCCTGTTCGGCAGTCGTACACGACGTGAACGCGCGGCCGTGTCGTGTGCGGCTGATGGCGTCGAGCGATTCGATCCCCGCGGTCACCCGGGTGCGGTCAGGCTGGTCGTACCAGTCCGAGAGCATGCGATCGATGAAGGCGGGCACACCAGCAGCAGTGGCGCCCGGCGTCTCGTCGGCCGGAATGATCCGCTCGCACGCAGCCGTCAGCGTCGCGACGATCGGTGCGGGAAGCGACCCAGCCGCTGATTGGCTGCTGCTGACTGCACGGTGCACCTCCCTGCCCCACGACAACAACTCTGCGGGCAGGAGCGAACCGAGCAACGGCGCCGCGGCGCCGCTCGCCAATCCTCGAAGCACGTCTCGACGATCCATGGTTTTCATACAGGCCAACAGGCTAGCAGGCTAGCAGGCCAACAGGAAGAGCCCGTTCGCCCGTTAGCCTGTTAGCCTGTTAGCCTGTTACGATGCGCCCATGGTCCGTGCGATCCTTCTCCCGCTGCTGCTGTCGCTCTCCGCCCACGCGGCCGGACTCACGTTCACCGCTCCGCCAACCTGGAAATCGGTCGCGACATCCTCGTCGATGCGCGTTGCGCAATATTCGTTGCCGCGTGCCGCCGGCGACACGCAAGATGCCGAGCTTGTCGTCTATTACTTCGGCGGTACCGGCGGAACGGTCGAGGCCAACATCGAGCGGTGGGTCGGACAGATGCACCAGCCTGATGGCCGTCCTTCGAGCGCGGTGGCGAAGCGACAATCGCGAACTGTCAACGGACTGAAGGTCACGCTCGTCGACGTGCCCGGCACTTACGTTGCGGAAATGACGCCCGGATCGCCGCAGCGGCACAACAGCCCCAACTTCCATTTGCGTGCGGCGGTAATCGAAACATCCAATGGTCCGTACTTCATCAAGCTCACCGGACCGGTCAAGACTGTGGCTGCGTCCGAGAAACAGTTCGAGGCGTTTCTCGGCAGCGTGAAGTTCACGCCGTAGGCCGTACGTGCACCGCCCTATGGGAGGCGGGCGAGGTCCAGATGCAAGCGGTCGAAGGCCACCGCTCGAATGCCTTCGGTCAGGGGATAGGTGTTCCTGCCGATGTGAATGACGTCGAGCCGATCGAGGTTGAGGTCGGCACTTGCGATCCGCATCGACTTGGTTACTTGCGGCGCCACCGTGTGCTTGATCTCGAAACCCAGTCGCGTGTCGCCTCGGACCACCAGCAGGTCGAGTTCGGCGCCCTGATGCGTGGCCCAGAAATGACATTCGCGGCGCTCGGCGCCAAGCCGGCGGATCACCGCATCGATTGCAAATCCTTCGAACGAGGCCCCCACCTTGGGATGGTGGGCCAGATCATCCGCGCGTCGGATGCCAAGCAGATGGTGCAGGAGACCCGTATCGCGGAAGTACAGCTTGGGCGACCTGACGAGCCGCTTGCCGGAATTCTCACTCCATGGCGGCAGGATGCGCACCATGAAGGTGTCGACCAGCAGATCCAGATAGCGGCGGCTGGTGGTGTGTGACACGCCAAACGAGCGGGCGATCTCGGATCCGTTCCAGACCTGGCCGTGGTAGTGGGCAAGCATCTCCCACACGCGCTCGATGGTCCTGGCCGGGTATCCTGGTCCAAGGGCGGGGAGGTCCTGCTCGATGTAGGTGCGACGCAGGTCGCCCCGCCACGCCATGCTCTCGGCATCGCTACGCGCCAGATAGCTTCTGGGATAGCCGCCGCGCAGCCAGAGTTTTCGCCACGATGCGGCGCCGGCGTCATCGAAACCGAGGCCATCCAGTTCGTGATAGGCGACGCGACCGGCGAGCGTCTCGGAACTCTGCTTGAGCAAGTGCGGTGATGCACTGCCAAGCACCAGGAAGGATGCCGGGCGTCGCGGCCGGTCGGCGAGCACCCGGAGCATGGGAAAGAGCTCGGGCCGCCGCTGGACTTCGTCGATGACGACCAGGCCCTTCAGGTTCCCCAACGCCGTGGCCTCATCGTCCAGGCGTCTGAGATCGGCGGGGTCCTCCAGATCGAAGTAGGTCATCGCCCGGCCGCTTTCGGCGGCGATGGCCCTGGCCATCGTCGTCTTGCCAATCTGCCGAGGGCCGAGCAGTCCGACCACGGGCTGACGCCGGAGCTGGCGGCGGAGACGCCGGAGGTGGTCCTGGCGGCCGAACATCACCATCATGCTACATGAAAATTGATTACAACACGCTCATTTTTCATTGAACATATTCAGGTGCTACTATCCCCCCCATGGCTCGTTTCTGCTGGTTCCTCCCCGTGCTGGGCATGCTGTCGCCTGGCGGCCTGACGGCGGCCCAATCCACCCTGCCGTCCGCGCCGCTGGCGATGCGCGACTTCCGGCTGCAGTTCGAGCCGGCAGGAACGTTTTCGCTGACCGGCCAGGGATGGCCGGCGATGACAGGCACATGGACGCTCGCCGGCAGCGAGATCACGCTCCAGAATCAATCCGGCCCGAAGGACTGCGGCGCTGCGGCGCGCTACACGATCAGCCGCGATGGTGAGCAATTCGGTCTCGATGTCGTCGCCGACGAGTGTCCGCCGCGCAGGATGATCCTCGATCGCAGCCGCTGGCTGCCGCCCGGCACGGTCGCCGCGACCGTGTCGCGAACGATCGTGAGAACCGCGGGCTCCGCGAAGACACCGCTCCGCACGGCGAAGCCGGGCGCCGGTGACTGGCCGTCGTTCAGGGGTCGCGAAGCCTCCGGGATCGCCGACAAGCAGAACCTGCCCGACGCGTGGAATGCCGCGACGGGCGAGAACATCCTGTGGCGCACACCAATTCCCGGACTCGCCCACTCCAGTCCGATTGTCTGGGGCGACACGATCTTCGTCACGAGCGCGATCAGCGGCCGGCCCAACGCGACATTCAAGCCGGGGCTCTACGGCGACGGCGACGCGTCCGACGATCGATCGCCGCAGCGCTGGATGCTCTACGCGATCGACAAGCGCACGCGGCACGATCCGCTGGGAGCGGATCGCGGCGCAGGGCGAGCCGCGCAACAAGCGTCACATCAAGTCGACCTATGCAAGCGCGTCTCCCGCCACCGATGGACGGATCGTCGTCGCATGGTTCGGATCGCAGGGCATTCATGCGTACGACTTCGATGGCGGACTGCGATGGTCCGTCGATCTCGGACGCGTCGACATGGGCGCCTACGACATTCCCGCCTACGAATGGGGTCCGGCAAGCTCGCCGATCATCTGGAACGGCCTGGTGATCGTTCAGTGCGACACGCAGGCGGATTCATTCCTGCTTGCGCTGAACGCGGAAACCGGCGAGACGGTGTGGAAGACGGATCGCCAGGAGCTGCCGTCGTGGGGCACGCCGACGATCGTGACGACGAGCGCGGGCCCCGAGCTCATCACCAACGCGTCGAACTTCGTGCGCGGCTACGATCCGAAAACCGGCCGGGAGCTCTGGAAGCTTGGCGGCAGCTCGAAGATCACCGCGCCGACGCCGATCTTCGCCAACGGATTGCACATCGTCGCCAGCGGGCGCGCGCCGGAGCGGCCGGTGTTCGCGGTGAAGCCGGGCGCGCGCGGCGATCTCACGCTGGCGAAGGGCGTCACTGAAAACGCGTCCGTGGCGTGGAGCAAGACCGGGCGCGGCTCGTACATGCCGACGCCGCTCGCGTATCGCGGCCTGGTTTACGTGCTCGCCAACAATGGCGTCCTCGATGCGTACGAAGCGGAGACGGGCAGGGAGATCTATCGTCAGCGCCTGCCGCTCGTCGGCAGCGGCTTCAGTGCGTCGCCGGTGGCGGCCGACGGCAAGATCTACCTGTCGAACGAAGATGGGGAAATGTTGGTCGTCGAGGCGGGCGCCACGTTCAAACACATTGCGACGAACTCGATCGGAGAGATGCTGATGGCGACACCAGCACTCTCCGACGGAGTCATCTACGTTCGAGGGGTTTCAACCCTCTTCGCTATCGGGCGGCCTGCCGCGCCGTAGCCTTGGCGAAGGCGGGCCGACGCCCCTCAATCACACCGAGGTCTTGCCCAGCACCTGCTTGAAGACCGGCATCGCCTTCTCCATGTCTTCCATGCGGCCGAGCGAGATGCGCGCGTAGGTCTTCTCCATCGGCGGGAAGTCGCGGCCGACCGCAACGCCCAGGGCGCGGCAGCCGTCGCGGAACTCAACCGCCGGACGGCGGATGTTCACGAAGATGAAGTTGGTGTCCGAATCCGGCGTCTCGAAGCCCATCTCCCTGAACTGCGCCTGCGTCCAGTCACGGACGCGCTTGTTCTCACCCTTCTCCCACACCATGTGCGCCTTGTCGTTCAGGGCCGCAATGCCGGCCACAGCCTGCAGTTCGCTGATGCTGCCGAGACCCCACGCGTTGCCGACCTTCCTGACGGTATCGGGCTGGCCAATTGCATAGCCGATGCGCATGCCCGCCAGGCCGTAGGCCTTGGAGAACGTGCGCGAGACGAACACGCCGGGCAGTTCGAGCGCCAGCTTCGCCATCGTGGTCGCCCCGGGCTTCGTCGCGTACTCGAGATACGCCTCGTCGATCAGGATGCCGGTTTCCGGCGAGCGCTGCTTGATGGTGCGGACAGTCTGCTCGATATCCGACGGACGTTTGCACCGACGATGTGGGATTGTTCGGGTTGCACAGGAACACGAGACCGGCGCCAATCGACGCGCGAATCATCCCCTCGAGGTCGAGGGCCAGTGTTTTCGGGCTCACGGCGATGAACTTGACCGGCGCCTTGATGCGCTGCGCGGTCCCGGCCGGGGAGCCATACGACGGCTCGCCGGTGACGAGCCCCTTCTCGCCATTGCAGTAGGCCATGACCGCCGCGGTGAGAATTTCACCCGACCCGGTCGAGATGATGATGTTGTTCGGTTGCGCGCCGTCCATGGCCGCACAGGCGTCCACAAACGCGCTGACGTTGGGCGGCGGATAGCCGAGGCCGAGATCCTTCGAAGGGTGCTGTCTTCAACACTTCAAGGACCTTCGCGCTCGGGCCTCTCAGGTTTTCGTTGCTGCTGAGGCGGATCGGTGCGGGTCCAGCGGGACGTGGCGGGCGCTGCCCGGCCTGGCCGGTGAACGCCAGCAACTCTTCGTGACCGTAGCCGATGATTGCGGACGCGGAGGCCACCGCTGCGCCGCCAGCGCCAAGCCTCCGAACGAAATCGCGACGTGAAAGCGCCATACCCTGCCTCCTGAGTGTGAGTGTGGGCATGGTAACACCGTCCGCTCAGGCCGGCGGAATTTCTCGCACCAGCGCTCGGATACTGAAACCCCACAGCGCCCAGGCCGCATACAGCCGTGGATAGGCAAGGAGCGCCGTCCACCCCGTCGTGAATTGCTCAGCGGTAAATTCCAGCGGAACGATCAGCAGGAAAGCGAGTGGGGCCAGCTGCAGCGGTGTCAACGGCAGCAGCGCGAGCGGAATCGCCAGCAACACGAAATGAGGCTCGGCGGCAGCCGGTTGGGACAGCACGGTCAGCGTCACGCCGGCCGCGATCCACGGCTCGACACGCGTCGATCGTGTCGCCAGGACGATCGTGATGAGCGTGGCCAGGCCGATGACAACTGCCGGTACGGCGAAGGCGAGGGCCGCGCAGCTTGCAGCGGGCGCCGGGTTCCACTGCGGATCGGCGATGCACAAGTGGCGCGCCAGGCTCGAGCGTCGTTTGATACGCCGTGACCGAGCCCGACGGCCTTGCGACAAACGCACGAACTTCGGACGGGAACACGATCCACATTCGCGGATCGATGAACGGCGTGATCGCGATGACGACGATCGCCCCGGTGATGGCCGCCGTGCCAAGCGCCACCCATCGCTTCTTCGCGATCAGCAACCACACAATCGCGAGACCGCTCATCTTCAGCGAGAGCAGCGCTCCCAGACAGACGCCCGCGGCACGATCGTGTCCCTTGATCAACAACAACGCCGTTGCGGCCGACAACGTGAACACGATCAGGTAGCCCTGGCCGATGCGGAGATTCGTGAACACCGCCGGCGACAGCAGCATGACCAGCAGCACGGGGATCGACACATCGCGGTTGCGAAGCGACTGATACTTCACGAGCGCCGCGACGGCAGCGATGAACGCGACGAGCGATGCAACGAGCCACACCGCGCGCGCCGGCTGCGCGTCGAGGCCCGCCACCGGCAGCGCCATCAGCGCCATCGTCGGCGGATTGGGCGTGAAGATTTCGCGCACGCTGCTGGCGGTGATCTGCTGGACCTTCTCACCAAACCACCGATCGTCGTACGCGATCGGTCCGAGCTCGCCGCTGACGAGCAGGCGCGACGCGGCGTAATACGCGACAAACCCGTGCGTCATCGATCCGGCGGAGAAGACGGTGAAGACGGCGAGGACCATCGCCGCAAGCATTCCAGCCAGCGCGCGTCCATGGCCGGGTGCGTGGGTCGGCACCGGGGAATCTTAAGCCGGGGGGCTTTGCCACGCCGCCGACGAGCTGCTTCCCGACAGGGCGGGCATGCGCGCCCGCGAGAAGCGGCAACCGGACCGCCTGGCGGAGCTGCGGCACAGCCCGCACGGGTCAGTGATCGGGAGCCAGGCCCGTCGCCCGTAAACCCGAAGGCCCTGTGCCCGTGTTCACTGCGGCACTCTGATCAGGGCGGCCATGCGGCCGGCCCGCTCGCCGGCGATGCGATAGGAGTCGAAGGCGTGGGGATGCGCGACCGTGCTGAGCCCGCACAGATGAATGTTCGCCGGCCGCACACCTGCGGCGATCAGCTGATCGCGATTCGCCGACCACAAGTCAAGATGGGGCTTCATGCGCGAGCGAATGAACCAGCGATCGACATCGGCACGGGGATGACCGGCCGCGAGGAACGCCTCGCTCAACGATTCACCGACTTCATAGTCATCAGGACCGACGCTGGGGCCGATGGCGGCGATGAGATTCGCGGGATCGCTGCCGAACTCGTGGCGCATGGCGTCGATCGCCGCTCGTCCGACGCGCGCGCAGGTGCCGCGCCAGCCCGCGTGAATCGCCGCGGCGGCGCCACCAGCGGGATCACAGACGAGCATCGGCACACAGTCCGCCACCATCACCGCCAGTACGAGGCCGCCTTCGTTCGACACAATCGCATCGCCGTCGGGACGTGCCGCGCGCGCGTCTCTCGGGCACGTCCCCTCGTTTCAGGATCCGAACGGCATTGCCGTGCACCTGCTTCACGCGCATCAGGCGATCCGGCGTCGATCCGGCTGACGCCAGCGCCGCGCGCCACGCCGCTTCAGAAGGCAACTCCAGTTGCTTCGACGTAAACAGATGTTGCGTCACCTCGTCGAGCGCGCGGCAGCGCAGCGCGTCGCCCCAAGCCTCGCTGGTCCAATGAAATGACGCATCCGGTTGCGGCAGCGTCATCGCCGCACCCGCGAATGACGGCAACCACGGTTGTCCCACCCGGCAAGCGAGGCGCCGCAGATCGCGGGTTTTCGACCGGTTCGTGGTGGCATCGCCCTTGATCATCCGTCAGTCGGCACAACCCAACAAGACGGGACCGCACGGTCCTGCCACGCGACTGGGAGAGACCAGCGACTGGAGTAACAGATGGTGATCAAGATTCTGGCGAACGAAAAAGGTCAGCCGAACGGAAAATTGGCCGACGCGGAAGTCCACTTCAACGAGGGTGCGCTCGACGGCCTGCGGCTACTCGGGTTTGCCGTATGGGAGCGGCGCAACGGTCCCGGCCGCAACGTCACGTTCCCCGCGCGCACGTATTCGGTGAACGGCGAGCGCCGCAGCTTCTCGCTGCTTCGTCCGATCGGCGACGCCAATGCGCAGAATGCGATCCGGGATCTGGTGCTCCAGGCCTACGCGGAATTCGAGTCGCGAGCGGCGGTCGCGAGCTGACTGTCGCGGCGGCGCCGCCAGTTATCGTGCCGTTAGCTGAGAACCGGAAGCAGACGCGCGTTTTCCTTGGCGCGCTTGGGCGGCAGCGTCCATTCGGCGCGTGTGCTCTTCTCGAACTCGGCGCGGAAAAACGGCTCTTTCATGCCGCCGTCGATGATGTTCCACGGCAGCACGGCATCGTTCGAGCGATCGCGATAGATGTAGAAGTCACCGTCGATGCCGGCGTCGGCCACGGCCTTGCGCCACTGACCGCCGTTCGCTTCGGCAAGCTCGATGGCCGGCGCGATGCGGCGGTCGCCGAGCGACAGCAGCGCCTGGTAGTACGAATGCCGCTCGCTCTTGATGTTGAAGTAGACGTTGTCGATGCCGGCGACGAGCGTGCGCATGCGCTTCATCTTGCGCTCGATGTCGTCGGCCGGGGCCATCGGCAGCCACTGATACGCGGTGCCCGGTTTCGGCACGAGCGGGTTGACGCTGGCGACGATGCGGCCGATTCGGCCTCGGGCGCGGGCGTGCTTGAGCATGATCTCGTGAAGCTGCAATGTCAGATCACGAATCGCCACGAGGTCGGCGTCCTCTTCGGTTGGCAGGCCGATCATGTAGTAGAGCTTGAGGCTCTCGATGCCGGTCGAAAAAATCAACTCGGCGCGATCGAGGATCTCTTCGTTGGTGATCGTCTTGTTGATGACGCGGCGCAGGCGGTCGGAGCCGGTCTCGGGCGCAATCGTCAGGGTGCGCTCGCCGCTCTCCTTGAGCAGCGACACGATTGCCGGCGTCAGGTCGTCGAGGCGCAACGATGCCGGGCTGATCGAGTAACCCATGTCCTTCAGGCTGCGCAGGATGTGCTCGATCTCCGGGTGATCGCAGAGCGCAATGGACACCAGGCCGGCACGCGAGGAGTGCGCGCGCGCCGCCTTCGCGAGATCGAGGATGCGCTCGGCCGGAAAGGCACGGACCGGGAGGTAGTTGTACCCGGCCCAGCAGAAGCGGCAGAGGTTGGCGCAACCGCGCACGACTTCGACCAGGAAGCGTGAGCCGAATTCCGTGTCCGGCGTGAAGATCGTTGTCGATGGTGGATCGACGGCATCGGTCGTCTTGAGCGCCGCCTTCTTGACGACCGGCGGCGCACCGGTGCCTTCGCGCGGAACGAACCGCGCGATCGTGCCATCGGCGTTGTGCTCGATGTCGTAGAACGACGGGATGTAATAACCGCGCGCCTGGGCGAGGCGCTTCAACTGCTCGCGGCGCGAGGACGTGCCGAACGCATCGAGCAGCGCCGGCACGAGCGCTTCGCCTTCGCCGGCGGCAATGACGTCCGCAAACGGCGCGAGCGGCTCGGGATTGACGAACGTCACCGCGCCGCCGATGACGATGAGCGGATGGGTGTAGTCACGATCCGCGGCGCGCACGGGAACACCGGCGAGCCGCAGCATGGTGAGCACGTTGGTGTAGTCCCATTCGAACGACACCGAGAACGCGATGACGTCGAAGTCGCCGACCGGCGTCTGCGACTCGAGGGTGACGATGCGCGTGCCGGCGTCGCGCAGCGCCGCCAGTTCCTGCTTCGGCGGCAGGAACGCGCGCTCACAGACGATGTCAGCCTGGTCGTTGAACAGCCGGTACATCGTCTGGAAGCCGAGGTTCGACATCGCGACGAAGTAGGTGTTGGGAAAAATCAGCGCGACGCGCAGCCGGTTGGCGTGCGGCTTCTGCACGTAACCAACTTCGCGGGAAAGGATTTCCTGTGCGAGCTCTTTCTGGTGCCGGGACTTCATGTAGATGCCAGGGGGTCGTCGAGCTGTCGTTGCGGCGTCGGCGCTCGCGGCTCCCCTGGATTTCTCTACTGTATCAGTCCCGTCTCAGGTCTGTGCCTTCTGTGCCTTCCGTGCCTTCTGTGGCCCTGGTGCCTTCCGTGGCCCTTGTCCCTTCTGCAGGCCCTGCACCTTCTGCCGCCTACCCCTCGTTGCGCCGCAGGAAGGCGGGCACGTCGAGGTCCAGATTGAGCTCGAGGCCCGCGTCGCCGGCCGGCACGTCGCCGCCGTTCTGACCGACGGCGACAGCCTTGGGCGCTGCCAGCGGCATTTCGATCGGCGGCCGCCGGGTTAACCCGGGCGAGAGGGTCGGCGTGATGGCTCGCGCCTGCACGTTGCTCGGGAGGGCCTCGGGCAACTTGAACTGCGCCGTATATGAGCTCATGTCGACCGGGGTCTGCATCGGCGCGTTGGCCGGCGTCGAGCGATCCGTCCGCACGTGATCGAAACCGGTCGCAATCACGGTGATCTTCACCTTGTTCGCGAGCTTCGGATCGACGACCGCGCCGAAGATGATGTTCGCGTCCTCGTGCGCCGACTCCTGGATGATGGTCAGCGCCTCATTGACTTCGAGCAGCGACATGTCCGGGCCGCCGGTGACGTTGATGATCACGCCGCGCGCGCCCTTGACCGACGCGTCTTCGAGCAGCGGGCTCGAGATGGCGCGGTTGGCGGCGTCGACGGCGCGGGTGTGGCCTTCGGCCATCGCCGTGCCCATCATCGCCACGCCCATCCCCGACATGATCGTCTTGACGTCGGCGAAGTCGAGGTTGATGAGCCCGGGCACGAGGATCAGGTCCGAAATGCCCTGGATCGCCTGGCGCAGCACGTCGTCGGCGGTGACGAACGCGTCGAGCATCGAGGTGTTGCGATCGATGACGCTCAGCAGCCGCTCGTTGGGGATCGTGATCACCGTGTCGACGGCGTCGCGCAGCATTTCGAGGCCTGTTTCGGCCTGCTTGAAGCGCTTCTTGCCCTCGAACTTGAACGGCTTGGTGACGACGGCGATCGTCAGCGCGCCGAGCTCGGTGGCGAGGCTGGCGATCACCGGCGCCGCGCCGGTGCCGGTGCCGCCGCCGAGGCCGGTCGTGACGAACACCATGTCCGCGCCGGACAGCGCCTGGATCAGCTTGTCGGTGTCCTCGAGCGCCGCCTGGCGCCCGACGTTCGGATCCGCGCCGGCACCAAGCCCTTTGGTGAGCTTGCCGCCGATCTGGATCTTCACCGACGCCGGGTTGGCCTTGAGGGCCTGCGCGTCGGTGTTTGCGACCATGAACTCGACGCCGGAGATGCCGGCCTGCACCATCCGCGAAACGGCGTTGCTGCCGCCGCCGCCGACGCCGACCACTTTGATGCGCGCGCCCATGCGCGCTTCCTCATCGAGCGTGAGCCGCAGGGATTCCAAGCCGTCGTGATCCGCCATCTTGCCTCCTGATCCGAAATTCATTTGCCCCGTTACCCTTGAACTCTTTGAACGCGTTGAACCATTGAACCGGCGCGTTCTTAGAAAAATTCCTTGAACACAGTCTTGAGACGGCCCATCACGCGGGTGAGGGCGCCGCCGCCTGCTGTCGATGTCGACGGTCCGCGGTGCCGGGCCGCATAGAGAACCAGTCCCACCGCCGTCGCAAACGCCGGGTTGCTGACGTGATCGGCGAGGCCGCCGACGCCGACGGGCACGCCGCGGCGAATCGGCAGGTCGAAAATCTGTTCGGCGATCTCGGACATGCCCTCGAGCTGGGCGCCGCCGCCAGTGAGGACCAGTCCGGAGTTGAGCGACTTTTCGTAGCCGGCCTTGGCGATCTCGTCCCAGATCAGGTGGAACATTTCCTCGGCGCGCGGCTGCAGGATGTCGGAGAGGATGCGACGCGCCATGACGCGCGGCCGGCGCCCCCCGACGCTGGCAACTTCGATCGTCTCATCCTCTTCGACCATCGACGAGAGCGCGCAACCGGCGCGGCGCTTGACCTTCTCCGCGTCGGGAATCGGCGTGCGCAGCCCAACCGCGATGTCGTTGGTGAAGTGATCGCCGCCGACGGCGATCACGGCGGTGTGCCACAGGCTGCCGCGCTCGAAGATCGCCAGATCGGCGGTGCCGCCGCCGATGTCGACGACCGCGACGCCGAGTTCCTTCTCGTCGGAGGTCAGCACCGTTTCCGATGCGGCCAGCTGTCCGATCACCGTGTCCTGCACCTCGACGCCGGCGCGGTTGACGCACGCCACCAGGTTCTGCGTCGCCGTCTGGCTGCCGGTGATGATGTGCACGTTGACCTCGAGCCGCGCCCCGGTGAGCCCGACCGGCGCGCCGATGCCCTTCCTGCTCGTCGACGACGAAGTCCTGCGGCAGCACGTGCAGGATCTCGCGGCCGGCCGGCAGCGACACCGCCCGCGCCGCGTCGATCGCGCGCCGCACGTCGTCTCTCGTGACCTCGCGGTTCTTGCCGGCGACGGCGACCACGCCGCGGCTGTTGAAGCCCTTGATGTGCGGTCCGCTGATCGCCAGCTGCACCGAGCCGACCTCGACGCCGGCCATCAGCTCGGCTTCCTCGATCGACTTCTTGATCGAGTCGACCGCCGCCTCGAGATTGACGACGACGCCGCGCTTCAGGCCCTTCGAGTCCGTCACGCCGATGCCGATCACGTCGACGCCGCCGTCGTCGAGCAGTTCGCCCACCACGGTGCAGACCTTGGCGGTCCCGATGTCGAGACCCACCACGTATCGTTCCTGTCGTGCCACGAATCCTCCGTTTACAGTCGGGAGGCGGGATCCGGGAGCCGGGAGCCGGCCAGCCGAATTTCCGCGCTCTGCGAACTTGCGGTTCCCGGTTCCCCGATCCCGGTTCCCGTTTTCGATCGCGTCATTTCTTCACCATCTTCTTGGGCGGGCGCACGTACAACCGTTCGTCGAAACGCAAATCCACGTAGTCGATCCCTTCCAGCCGCTCGCGCAGCGCCGGCGCCAGATCGATGTATTGCTGCAGCCGCGCCACGAACTCGCTGTCGCCGAGCCGCAACAGCGCCGGATCGCCGTCGAGAATCAGCACCGCGTCGTGGAGGTTCGAGACGTCGATCTGCGACACGCGCTTGGCGAGCTCGGGCCGCGCCGAGAGCGCGCGCGATCGACACGCGCCGCGAACTCTGCGCGAGCGACGTCGACAATCGAGCCGCCGTCCCTGGGCGGAGCGGCGATGCCGTCGATGATCGGCAAGTCGATGTCGGCGTAGGCCGGACCGTACTCGTCGATGATCACGCCCTTCGCGTCGATGAGGTACATCGCCGTGCCCAGCCGGCCGATGCCCATCGGCCGCCGCTCGTGCACCGCAGATCTCCACGGTCGACGGCAGCACGCGCCGGATCGTCGCGCTCTCGACCCACGGCGACGACAGCAGCTTCTGTTGCCAGGCCTCGAGATCGACGGCGAGGATGTTCTGGCCGCGCAAGCCCTCGACGAGCGCCAGCACTTCGCCCGTCGACAACCGCACCTGGCCGCGCACGACCATGTGGCCGATTTGCAGCGACGACGCGGCCGCGATCAGCGCGACGCCGCGATACCCCGCGTAGCCAAGCACCAGCGCCAGCGCCAGGAATCTCGCCGCCAGCCAGGCGTGCTTCGACGCGGGGCTGCGCTTGCGTGACGGCTTGACGTGCGCGCGGCGGAAGCGCTTGTCGGTGGTTGGAAGGCCGGGCATTACCGCGCGCCCCCCTTTCCGTAGCGGCGCTCGAGCTCGGCGACAAGCTGGCCGGCGAGCGACGCGATCGATCCGGCGCCCAGCGTGATGACGAGATCGCCCGATCGCGCGAGGTCGGCGACGCGCGCGGCCATGTCTTCGAGCTTCGGCACGAGATGCACCGGCGTGGACCGGCGCTGGTTGACCGTCCCGGCCAGCGCTTCGATCGTGATGCCGGGCAGCGGCTCTTCACTGGCCGCGTAGATGCTCGGTCAGCACGACTTCATCCGCGGCCGCCAGCGCGGCGCCGAACTCGTTCATCAGATCGCGCGTGCGCGTGTAGCGGTGCGGCTGGAAGGCGACGACGATGCGCTGCGGCTTGGCGGCGCGCGCCGCCGCAAGCACCGCGGCGATCTCCGTCGGATGGTGCCCGTAGTCGTCGACGACCGTGATGCCGTTGACGACGCCGCGCTGTTCGAAGCGGCGCTCCGCGCCGCGGAACTCGGCGAGCGCCGCGGCAATCTTCGCGAACGGCACATCGAGCTCGAGCCCGACGGCGACCGCCGCCAGCGCGTTCAGGACCGAGTGACGCCCGGGAACCGCGAGCGTCAGCTCACCGAGCGCGGTCGATCCGGCGCCACCACGCCGCTCGCGATGCTCGACGGTGCAGCGCGATCCATAGCCTTCGAGCGTCGACACCGGTCGCGACGATCATGGCCGCCGTGGTCCGCTCACGTGGTGTCCGCCTTCAGGCGGACCTATCCCGTAAGTGATCACGCGGCGCTTGAACTCCGGCATCACCCGAGACAGCTCCGCATCGTCGGCGCACGCCACCACGGCGCCGTAGAACGGCACCTTGTTGGCGAAGTCGATGAAGGCCTGCTGCAAGTCTGCGAAGCTCCCGTACGCGTCCATATGTTCGCGATCGATGTTCGTGATCACCGCAATCGATGGCGACAGTTTCAGGAACGAGCGATCGCTCTCGTCCGCCTCCGCCACCATGTATTCCCCGCCGCCCCAGCCGCGCGTTGCTGCCGAACGCGCTCAGCCGGCCGCCAATCACCGCCGTCGGATCCAGACCCGCCCGCTCGAGCACGAGCGCGACCATCGAGGTCGTGCTCGTCTTGCCGTGCGCGCCGGCGACCGCGATGCCGAATCCGCAGCCGCATCAGCTCCGCGAGCATCTCGGCGCGCGGGATCACCGGTATCCGCCGCCGCGCCGCTTCCTCGACCTCCGGGTTGTCCGGCCGCACCGCCGACGAGTAAGACGACCACGTCCGCCTCGCCGACATTGGCCGCCGCATGCCCGGCTTGCACCGTCACGCCGAGCGACTCGAGCCGATCGGTCACGGCCGATCGCCTGGCATCGGAGCCCGACACCGCGTAGCCGAGGTTCGCGAGCAGCTCCGCGATGCCGCTCATGCCGATGCCGCCGACGCCGACGAAATGAATGCGGCGCGTCTTACCGAGCACGGCGTCCGCTCAACTGCTCCACTCGATCCGCGATCCGCTCGGCGGCATCGGGCCGCGCCAGCGTTCGTGCCGCAGCCGACATCCGCGCGAGGCGGCTCCGATCGGCCACCAATTCCTTCAACAAGCCCACGAGCGAATCACCGGACAAGTTCCCCTCGTCGATGACGATCGCGCCGCCGGCTTTCGCGACCACCTCCGCGTTCTTGCGCTGGTGGTCGTCGGCGGCCGTCGGCAGCGGCACGAGAATCGCCGGTGTGGCCGACGCCGCCAGTTCCGCCAGGGTCGTGGCCCCGGCACGGCAAATCACGACGTCCGCCGCCTTCATCTCTCGGTCGATTTCGAAGATGAAGGCCTCGACGCGGGCCGCCAGCCCGGCGCGCTCGTACGCGGCGCGCACCAGATCCAGATCGCGCTCGCCGGTCTGGTGGGTGATCGCAAGGCGTATCCCGGAGGCTGCCAGCCCCGCCGCTGCCTCCACCATGGCCACGTTGATCGCGTGCGCGCCCTGAGAACCGCCAAAGATCAGGACTCGTGCCGCGTCGTGCGGCTGCGTGAATCGATCATTCGCCTCCTCGTTCTGCGCCGGGAAAAACTCGGGTCGCACGGGGTTGCCGGCCACAAAGCCCGTGCGCGGGAAGTACGCCAACGCCGCTTCGAAATTCACCGCCGCCGCGCGCACGACGCGCGCCAGCAGGCGGTTGGTGAGTGCCCGGCAGCGCGTTCTGCTCGAGCAACATCGTCGGATAGCCGAGCAGCGCCGCGACGGCGACCACGGGACCCGACGCAAAGCCACCGACGCCGACGACCACGTCGGGCCGCTGCTTCGCGACGACGCGCCAGGCGTCGATCGCCGCGAGCGGCAGCAGCGAGATCCCGATCGAGCGCTCGAGCCGCGACTTGCCCTTCAAGCCGGTCGACCCGAATCAGGTCGAGCGCAAAGTTCTCGCGCGGCACCACGCGTGCTTCGATGCCGTGCGCCGTCCCGACGAACGACACGTGCGTGGACGGATCGCGCCGCTTCAGCTCGCGCGCCAGCGCGATGCCGGGTACAGGTGCCCGCCGGTGCCTCCGCCCGCGATCAACACACGCACGTCTCACGCGGCTCCCGTCTCCATCGGTTGGTGCTGCGAAATGTTCAGCAGCACGCCGACGCCGAGCAGGTTGATCAGCATCGACGAGCCGCCGTTGCTGACGAGCGGCAGCGGAATGCCCTTGGTCGGCATCAAGCCGAGGACGACGCTGATGTTCACGAACGCCTGCAGGACGAGCATCATCGTGATGCCGAGCGCGAGGAACGCGCCGAACGAGTCGGGCGCGCGCATCGCGGTGCGCATGCCGCGCCAGGCAATGACGCAGAAGCACAGCAAGCACCAGCGTGGCCCCGAGCAGGCCGGTCTCTTCGGAGATCACGGCGTAGATGAAGTCGGTGTGCGGTTCGGGCAGGTAGAACAGCTTCTGCACGCCGTTCATCAGACCCTTGTCCGAAGACGCCGCCGGTGCCGACGGCGATCAGCGACTGGATGATCTGGAACCCGTCGCCGAGCGGATCGGCCCACGGGTCCATGAAGGTCAGCAGGCGGCGGCGGCGATAGTCGGCCTGCATCAGGATCACGTAGAGCGCCGGCAGCGCGAGCAGCGCGGCGCCGAGAAGATAGCGGTAGCTGATACCGGCGGCGAACACCATCACCGCGATCACCGCGATGAGCGAGACCGCGGTGCCGAAGTCGGGCTCGAGCAGGATCAGCGTGACGAGGCCGCCGACAATCAGCGCGATCGGCAGCAGCGAGTAGTGCAGCTCGTTGATGCGCGTGCGGCGGCGTTCCAGCATCATCGCCGTGAACAGGATGGCGGCCATCTTGGCCAGCTCGGACGGTTGAATGCCGAAGCCGCCGACGCCGAACCATCGGCGGGTGCCGTTGATCGGCCGCGCGAACAGCACCGCGACCAGCATCAAGCCGACCAGACCCGAGCAGCAGCCAGATCATCCTGTCGTTGCGATAGGCGCGGTAGTCGATGCGCATGACGATCGACAGGACGGCAATGCCCACCGCGGCCCACATCATCTGGCGCGTCACGAAGAGATAGGGCTGCTGAAAGCGCTCCAGCGCCACCAGCGCCGAGGCGCTGTACACCATGACCACGCTGGCGCAAATCAAGGCCAGCGTCGCCAGGAACAGCCACTTGTCAGATTGCAGCTTCCTCGCCATAATTCCGACCCCGCTCCAACAGGGCACCTAAAGTTCGACCGCTGCACTCGATACATGGGGAGCAGTCAGTAGTCGCCAGTCGATCAGGGAATCGAGACACCAGCCTCGCAGACCGGGGCAGCCTGCGCTCCCAGCGACCAGCTCTCAATTGCCGCAAACCGGCTGACGACTACTCACTGCTCCCTCCTTCGCGACCTTCGCTCTGCGAGCTTCGGCGGACAGGCGCGCTACGGAGGGCAAGCCCGCACTTCTCAAGCCCGCAAGCCCTCACGCGCTCACCGCAATCAGCTTCAGCACCGCCTCCTTGAACTGCCGCCCGCGGTCCGCGTAATCCGCGAACATGTCGAAGCTCGAACAGGCCGGCGCGAGCAGCACCACGCCGTCTGGCACCGCGAGATCCCACGCCCGCCGCACCGCTTCCGCCAGCGACGACGCCTCCACGACCGGCACGACGTCCTTCAACGCCGCCTTCACCAGCGGACGCGCCTCGCCGATTGCGATCACGGCCCGGCCGTGCGCGCCGAGCGGCGCAGCCAGATCCGCGAAGTCGCCGCCCTTGTATTTGCCGCCGATGATCGCGACCACCTTGTCGAAGCTCTCGATCGACTTCGCGGCCGCGTCGACGTTGGTCGCCTTCGAGTCGTTGACGAAGCGCACGCCGCCGCGCGTCGCCACGACTTCCATGACGTGCTCGAGGCCGTGAAATCCGGCGAGCGCCCGCGCCAGCGATTCGCTCGATGCCCCTGCCAGGTGGCTGATCGCCGTGGCGGCGACGACGTTGCTCAGCATGTGGCGGCCGTGCAGCTCCACGGCTGCCAGCGGCAGGAGCGGAATGTCGCCTTCGGACGTCCGCTGCCACACGAAGCCGTTGCTGACGTGCACATCGGCGGCATCGTTCTCGATGCCGTAGGTCATCACGCGCGCTCGCACATTGGTCGCCATCGCTGTCGCCTCCGCGCTGTCTGCATTCACGACTGCCCAGTCGTCCGGCCGCTGATTCGCGAAGATGCGTTGCTTCGCCGCCGCATACGCGGCCTCGTCCGGATGCCGATCGAGGTGGTCGGGTGAGAAATTGAGGAGCGCCGCGATCCAGGGCCGGAAGGTGTCGGTCCCTTCGAGCTGGAAGCTGCTCGCCTCGATGACGTGCACCGTGTCGGCGGTGGACGCGTCGACCTGCGCGCTCACGGGGTAGCCGATATTGCCGCCGACGAGAACGCGGCGGCCGGCGGCTTCGAGCATCCGCCCGACCAGCGTCGTCGTCGTCGACTTCCCCTTGGTGCCGGTGATGGCGACGATCGGGCCGCGCAGCCAGCGTGCCGCCAGCTCGAGCTCGCCGATCACGGGCACGCCGGCGGCTCTCGCGCGCGCGATTTCCGGCAGGTCGATCGGCACGCCGGGGCTCAGCACGATCAAGTCCGCGGTCTCGAAGGACTCGCCGTTGTGACCGCCGAGCTCGAGCGTCACACCGGCGGCGCCAGCTTCGCCTGCTCCGCGATCTGCGGCTTGCGATCGGTCAGCGTGACCTTGGCCCCGCGCTTGGCGAGCAGCTGCGCCGCGGCCACACCGCTCCTCGCCGCGCCCACGACGAGCACGCGCTGACCGCTCACGGAGAAGGTCCTGTGCCGTCATCGCAGTTTCAACGTCGTCAGGCTGAACAGGGCAAAGATGATCGCGACGATCAGGAAGCGCGTGATCACCTTGGGTTCTTCCCATCCGCTCAATTCGAAGTGATGGTGCAGCGGCGCCATCTTGAAGACGCGCTTGCCGCGAAACTTGAACGACACGACCTGGATCACCACCGACGCGGCTTCGAGCACGAAGACGCCGCCGACGATCACCAGGAGCAGCTCCTGCTTGATCAGGATCGCGACCGTGGCGATCGCGCCGCCGAGCGCGAGCGAGCCGACGTCGCCCATGAAGATCTCCGCAGGGTGCGCGTTGTACCAGAGGAAGCCGAGGCTGGCGCCGACGAGCGCGCCGCAGAAGATCGTCAGCTCGCCGGCCGGCGCAAAGCGGATCAGCAGCAGGTATTCGGCGAACACGCGGTGGCCGGTGATGTAGGTCAGCGCCGTGAACGCGGCCGCGGCAACGGCGAACGTGCTGATCGCGAGCCCGTCGAGGCCGTCGGTCAGGTTGACGGCGTTGCTCCACGATGCGAGGAAGAACGCGGCAAACGGCACGTACCAGCCAGCCGACGTCGGGAATCAGCTGCTTGAAGAACGGGAAGATCAGCCGCGTGTTGTAGAGGTTCTGAGTCGGCGAGCCACATCATCACGAGGCCGACCAGCAGGCCGACGACGAGCTGCAGTCCGAGCTTGTAGCGCGGCCGCGAGTCCCCCGGACGATCGGCGGGTGATCTTCAGGTAGTCGTCGAGGAACCCGATGCCGCCGAACGCGGCGGTGGTGACGACGGCGATCCATACATAGAGGTTGGTGAGGTCCGCCCACAGCAGCGTCGGCGTGAGCGCCGCCGCGAGGATCAGCAGCCCGCCCATCGTCGGCGTGCCGGCCTTGGCGCGATGCGACTCCGGTCCTTCCTGCCGGATCACCTGCCCGATCTGGAAATCGCGAAGACGGCGGATCAGCCACGGACCCATCACCAGGCTGATGACGAGCGCCGTCATGCTCGCCGCCGCGGTGCGGAACGTGATGTAGCGGGCCACGTTGAAGACCGAGACCTGCGGGTAGAACGAGAGGAGGAGGTGATACAGCATCAGCCGAACACCGCCGTCAGGCGCTCCACGACGAGATCGGTGCGCGTGCCGCGCGATCCCTTGACCAACACCACGTCGCCGGACGTCGAGCTCGGCCGCAATCGCCGGCAGCGGCGTCGATGCTGTTGTCGAAGTGCATCACCGCCGCGCGAGGCATGCCCGCGTCGATGGCAGCCTCGCCGAGCGCGCGCGCCGGATCGCCGCCGATCGTGAAGAGCCTCGCCAGCCTGCTCGACGCGGCCGCCCGGCCGCATTCACGGTGCAGCGACTCGGACAGCTCGCCGAGCTCGAGCATCTCGCCGATGACCGCGATGCGTCGCGCGCGCCCACGCGGCGCGCGATCACGTCGAGCGATCGCATCAGCGCGGACGGGCTCGAATTGTAGGAATCGTCGATGACCGTCACGCCCTTCGGCAGCCGGAGCACGGCGCCTCGGCGCGACGACGGCTTCAGGCCGGCGGCGCGCTGAACGATGGTGTCGAGATCGATCCCCATCTCGAGCGCCACCGCGGCGGCGCACACGACGTTCATCAAGTGACCGCGGCCGAGGAGCGGCACTTTCAGGTCGCGGCGGCCGGCCGGCGTCACGAGCACGGCGCGCGACCCATCCAGGCCCAGATCCTCGATGTCGGCGGCGCGAACCTGCGCGTTCTCGCCGGCGCCGAACGTGACGGTGCGGCCGGCAAACGCCGGCACGCGCGCCATCACCCGCGGGTCATCCGCGTTGGCGACGAGCAGCGAGTCCGGCGATGCGCCCTCCAGGATTTCGGCCTTCGCATCGGCGATGGCATCGGCCGATCCGAAGTAGCCGATGTGGGCCTCACCGACGTTCGTCCACACGCGGACCTCCGGCGTCGCGACGTCGACCAGCGTCCGGATTTCACCCGCGTGATTCATGCCCAGTTCCATCACCGCTACATCCGCCCCGTGCCGCAGCTCCAACAAGGAGAGCGGCAGGCCGAGGTGGTTGTTCAAGTTCCCCGCGTTCTTCACCACCCGTGAAGCGCGACCCGATCAGCTCCGCGATGGTGTCCTTCGTCGTCGTCTTGCCGGCGCTGCCGGTAATGGCGACGACCTTTGCCCCCGACTCGCGCCGCACGTACTTCGCGAGGTCCTGCAGCGCCCGCGTCGTGTCCGCGACTTCGATCACGAACGCGTCGTTGTCGTCGCCGAGCGTCACCGGCCGGCTCACCACCAGGCCCGCCGCGCGCCGCTTCGACGCCGCCGCCGCGAAGTCGTGGCCGTCGCGCCTGGCCACGATCGCGAAAAACAGATCGCCCGATGCGAGCGTCCGCGAGTCGATCGAGAAGCCCGTCACGTACCGGTCGTCATCACCGGTGACCAGCCGGCCGTTCATGGCCGCGGCGATCGTCCCCGCCGCCAGCGCTATCGGTCCGCTCACTGCCCATCCGCGCGCAGCGTCTTCTTCATCTGCGCTATCTGTGCCTTCTGCGGCTTATGTATCCGCGCTATCTGTGCCTTCTGCGCTTTGCATCCGCGCTAGCTGCGCCTTCTGCGGCCCAGCGCCGCCCGCGCCACCTCGCCGTCGTCGAACGGCAGCACCCGATCGCCGATCTGCTGATACTTCTCGTGGCCCTTGCCGGCGATCAGCACGACGTCGCCGGCCGCGGCCATCGTGACCGCGCGCTCGATCGCCGCCGCCCGATCGACCACCGACTCGACGAGCGGGGCGCGCGACGACGCCTGGCTGCCGGCCGGAATGCCGCGCTCGATCTCCTCGATGATGCGCGCCGGATCTTCCGAGCGCGGATTGTCGGACGTGATCACGACGACATCGCTCAACCGGGCCGCGACCATGCCCATCAGCGGCCGCTTCGATCGATCGCGATCGCCGCCGCAGCCGAACACCGTCATCAGCCGTTTCGCCGACAGCGGACGCGCCGTCTCGAGCAGATTGCGCAGCGCATCGTCGGTGTGCGCGTAGTCGACGACCACCGTGACTTCGTCGCCGCTGCCGGACACCACTTCGAAGCGGCCGGGCACACCCGACAGGCCGGAGACGCCCGCTTCAATCGCGCCGATCGGAACATCGAGCGACGCGGCAGTGGCAGTGGCCGCGAGGATGTTGTAGACGTTCGGCCGGCCGACCAGCTTCGACGCGATGCGAATGGTGCCCTTCGGCGACTTCACGTCGAAGCGCAGACCCGACAGCGTCATGTCGATCGGTCCCGGCGTGACGTCGGCGGCCGCGTTGATGGCGTAGGTGACCGGGCGCCGGCTGATCTCGACGAGCGCCGGCCCGCGCGGATCGTCCATGTTGATCACGCCCGGCGCGTCGGCCGGCAGCATCTCGAACAGCCGGCGCTTCGCGGCGAAGTACGCCTCCATGTCCTCGTGGAAGTCGAGGTGATCGCGCGTCAGGTTGCTGAACACGCCGGCGGCGAAGCGCATGCCGTCGACGCGCTTCAGCGACAGGGCGTGCGACGAGACTTCCATCACCGCGGAACGGCAGCCGTGCTGCAGCATCTCGCTCAGCAGCTGCTGCACGTCCGGTGCTTCCGGTGTGGTGCGCGAGGCTTCGCGATCCTCGCCGCCGATGCGGTACGCGACGGTGCCGAGCATGCCGGCGCGAAGGCCGGCGGCGTCGAGGATCGATGCGAGCAGGTAAGCCGTGGTGGTCTTGCCGTTCGTGCCGGTGACGCCGATGACCGGCATGCGCCGGCTCGGGTGATCGAAGAAGCGATCGGCGAGCAGCGCCAGCGCCAGCCGCGCGTCGCGAACGGTGACCCAGGGAATCGACGACGCGTCCGGCCGCGGCGATTCGGAAACGATCGCCGCCGCGCCGCGCTCGGCCGCCTGGTCGGCGAACGCGCCGCCGTCGGCACGCAGCCCCTTGAGGGCGACAAACACGGATCCGGGAACGACGCGCCGGGAGTCGTACGCGATCGCCGCGCATCGATCGGCCGACGCACTCAGCGTCATGTGAGCCCCGCGGACGGTGCGTCCACTGCCAGATCGCGCAGGGCGTCGACGACGTCGCCGAGCGTCACCGCGGATCTCCAACGGCTCCTGCCGGCCGCAGTGGCGCACGGCGATTGAGAACGAGCGTGCACGTGGCGCCGGGCTCGAGCGGCGATCCGGCTCCGGGATCTGGTCGACGACGATGCCGGTGCCTTGCATGCGGGCGGTCAGGCCGAGCCGCGCCAGCTCGCGCAGCGCTTCGCGCGCGCTCATGCCGCGCAGATCCGGCAGGCCGGTGTCGGTCATGGTCGCGGGCATCGCGACGACGTTCGGCGTGCCGACCGCGACGGCGGGCGTGACCGGCGTCTCCTGGTTGCGCGCGACGATCACCGGCGGCGCCGGGTTGATGGTCGGCGTGACGCCGAGGTGACGCAGGCTCGGAGTCGGCGATCCGCTTGAAGATCGGCGCGGCGATCGCGCCGCCGGTGTCGCCGCCGACGCGCGGCGAATCGATCATCACGATGACCGTCAGCGCCGGGCGCCGCGACGGCACGAAGCCGACGAACGACACGTTCTGCTGGGACGGCGAGTAGCGGCCGTTGACGAGCTTGTCGGCGGTGCCGGTCTTGCCGGCGACGTTGTAGCTGACCAGCCTGCGCCGCCTTGGCGGTGCCGTCGGTCACGACCTTCTCCATGATCTCGGTCAGCGTCGCCGCCGTCTCGGGAAGGATCGAGCGCCGCACGGCCTTGGGCTCGACGATCGTGCGCACGCCGCCCTTGACGATCGCGCGCACGACGTGCGGCTCGAACAGCGTGCCGCCGTTGGCGATCACGCTCGCGGCCGCCGCCATCTGCAGCGGCGTGACGCCGACCTGGTAGCCCATCGACACCGAGGCGAGCGCGCTGTCGTTCAACTTCGACGGCTCCCACACGATGCCCGGGCTCTCGCCCGGAAAGTCCGGCGACGTCGGGCGCCCGAATCCGAACCGGCGGATGTAGAGGCCCATGCGCTCGGCGCCGACCCTCAAGCCGACCTTGATCGCGCCGACGTTGCTCGACTTGACGATCACGTCCGTGAACGTCAGCGGATCGTAGCGATGCATGTCGTTGATCACGCGGCTGCCGAAGCGGATGTTGCCGGCGCTGGTGTCGATGATCTCGTCCGGCGTGACGACCTTCTCTTCGATCGCCGCCGAGGCGGTGACGAGCTTGAAGGTCGATCCGGGTTCGTAGAGATCCTGGACGGCGCGATTGCGGCGCGCGCTCTCGGGCGCGTCGCCGTAGTCGTTCGGATTGAACGTCGGCCAGCTCGCCATCGCGAGGATCTCGCCGGTGTGGGGATCCATGATCACGGCGGTGCCGCCGTCGGCGCGCGCCGCTTCAACGCCGTTGCGGACTTCGCGCTCGGCGATGTGCTGCAGGTGCTCGTCGATCGTCAGCTCGATCGACGCGCCGGCGGTTGGCGAGCGCTCGAGGCGGCTGAAGACGTGGCGCCGCGCGTCGGTCTGCACCAGCAGCTTGCCCTCGCGTCCGCGGACGGTCTTGTCGTAGGTCGCTTCGAGGCCGCTCGAGGCCGACGTTGTCGACGCCGACATAACCGAGCAGGTGCGCGGCAAGCTCGCGGTTCGGGTAGTAGCGCTTGCTCTCCTTGCGGAACGCAATGCCGTCGAGCTCCAAGGGCGGCGACGCGCTTGGCCTGCATCGGCGAGGCGCGCCGGCGCACGTAGACGAAGGCGCGCTGTTGCGACAATCGATCGCGCAGCTCCTCGCGCGACTTGGCCGTGCAGTCGCCGAGCGCGCCGCAGAGCGCGGCGGCGGTCTTCGCCGCATCGGCAATCTCGGTCGGAACCGCGTAGATGGTGTCGGCGTCGACGCTGTAGGCGAGCAGCCGGCCGTTGCGATCGAAGATCTCGCCGCGCTTCGCCGGCGCGAGCACGGTGCTCATCTGCTGCCGCTCGGCGCGCGCAACCAGCTGATCGTGCTGCACGACCTGCAGGACGATCAGGCGCACTTCGATCGCGAGCGCCCACAGGACAAGCACGCCCGCCGCCACCATGAGGCGGCTGTTCAGCGTCGGGCGCCAGTGGGGATCAGGCGGAAGGGCCACGCGAAGATCCGGTTACCGCGACGCGACGACGGACTTGGCGGGCGGCGTCTGTGGCGGCGACCCGCTCCAGCACCACCGCTTCGGCATCGCCAGGGGCGACCATGCCGAGCCGTTCCGTGGCCAGTTTTTCGATGCGCTGCGGCGCGCGCAGCGTTTCCATTTCGAGGCGCAGGTGGCGATTGATGTCGCTTTCGGCGGCGCGATCGCGCTGCAGCTGCTCGAGGCGATAGCCGTGACGGAGCAGCTCGAAGTGCTGCCACGCGGAGAACAGCAGCGCGAGGACCAGCACGACGCCGATGCCGAGCGACTGCCACAAGATCACGCAGCCGGCGCTCGTCGACCTCCCGCACAATCAGGTTGTTGCGGAAGTCCTTCCGAATCTCGTATTCGAAGGTGCCCTTGTCCATGCGTCCCCCTCTACCCGAACTCGAACGGCGGCGCGCAGCTTGGCGCTGCGCGCGCGCGGATTGGCGGCCGCCTCGGCATCCGTCGCGATCACCGGATGCTTGGTCAGCACCTTCAACACCGCCCGTTCCGCCGGCGCCGGTCCCGCCGACGCTCGCTCTTCGAGCGACGGCGGACGCGACAACGCGCGGAACGTGTGTTTCACGACGCGGTCTTCCAGCGAGTGAAACGCGATCAGGGCCATCCGTCCGCCGGCCTGCAGCCGCCGGGCCGCTGAACCGATAAACGAATCGAGCCCGTCCAGCTCGCCATTGACCCAGATGCGCAGCGCCTGGAAGGTGCGCGTCGCCGGATCAATCCGTTGCCATCCGCGTGCGGCCACCGCGCGCCGCACAATCTCCGCCAGCCGCGCCGTCGTCTCGATCGGCGCCTGCTGCCGCGCCATCACGATCGCCCGCGCCACCTGCCGCGATCGCCGCTCTTCGCCGAACTGGTAGATCGCGTCGGCGAGCGTCTTTCTCGTCGACCCGATCGATCAGTTCCGCCGCGGTCTCGCCCCTCGTGCGATCCATCCGCATGTCGAGCGGCTCGTCACGGCGAAAACTGAAACCGCGTCCCTCGGCGTCGAGCTGCATCGACGACACGCCGAAGTCCGCGAGCAACCCGGCCACTTCCGCGACGCCCTGGGCGTCGAGCACCGCCGCGATCTCGCGGTAGTCCGCGTGGACCAGCGTCACGCGATCGCCGAACGATGCGAGCGCCTCGCCGCGCGATCGCCAGCGCGTCGGTGTCGCGATCGATCCCGATGAGCCGCGTCGGCTCCTGCTTCGAGCAGCATCCGCGCGTGCCCCGCGAGGCCGACCGTGCAATCGACGAAGATGCCGCCGCGCTCCGGTTGCAGCAGCGCGCGCACTTCGTCGACGAGAACCGGAACGTGCCGCGGTTCTTCCAACTAGATTCCGAAGTCCGAAAGCACCTTCGCGTCGTCGTCGGTGAAGGGCTCTGCGGAGAGCTTCGCGACCAGACGCTCGTGGTTCCAGACCTCGAGGTAACTCTGCTGGCCAAGCACGTCGACATCGCCCGTAATCTGCGCGCTCTCTCGAAGCCGCGGGTGGATCACCACGCGGCCCTGCGCATCGAGCTCGGCGACCTGGCCGTAAAAATTCACGCGATCGAGAAAGCGTTGCCGCGCGGGATTCGTGGAGGGGACTTGCGCGAGCCGTTTTTCAAGCTCGACCCACACCGGCATCGGATAGATGCGTACGGACTGGCCCGTCAGGCTCGTCACGAACACATCTGAGCCGTGATCTTTCATAATCACGGCCCGAAATGCGTTCGGAACCTTGAGCCGTCCCTTATCATCAATTTTCGCCGGCGCGTTGCCCCAGAGCACGCCGACAAGTCCACCTTGCTCCACAAAAATCCACTGCGATAGTAGAGACAGCCCATCTGGCTTGTCAACGTCGAAGTGCGTTAAACAGTTGACAGGTTTGGCGTTACGCCTTTGTTTCGCCACCAATGCGAAGGCGTGTCAAAATTTTGACTACTAGATAAGGTGAGGGGGCGAAAGGATATGATGTTCTGTTCATGCTTCACGCCGCATTGATAGGTTTCCCCTCGACCGGAAAGTCGACCCTGTTCCAGCTGATGACGAGCGCGAAAGACGCGCCGCGCGGCAAGGGCGACACCGCGATCGGCATTTCGAAGGTGCCCGACGTCAGGCTCGACAAGCTGACGGCGATTTTCAATCCGAAGAAGACCGTTCCCGCCACGATCGAGTTCACCGATCTGATCGCGCCGGGCCGAAGCGGCGCCGCCGCGCTCGTCGACGTCGCCGGCTACAAGAATGCCGACGCGCTCGTGCACGTCGTGCGCGCGTTCCGCGATCCCGCGGTGCCCCATCCGTCAGGCTCAGTCGATCCCGCGCGCGATGCGCAGGCGATGGAAGACGAACTGATTCTCGCCGACCTCGGCGTCGTCGAACGGCGACTCGAGCGGATGGAGAAGGATCTCAAGAAGAACAAGTCCGCCGAGCTCGACAAGGAAAAGGAGCTGCTGCTCAAGTGCAAGACCGCGCTCGAGAACGGCCAGCCGCTGCGCGCGCTCGGCCTCGCCGGCGAGGATCTGCGGCGCCTGCGCGGCTTCCAGTTGCTCTCGGCCAAGCCATTGCTCGTCGTGATCAATCTCGACGAAGCCGATGCCGACGCCGCCGCCAGCGTCGACACGGCTGCCGAGCGAACCGGGATGAAGCCGTTTCTTTCGCGCGAAGGCACGCGCGCGGTCGCGCTGTGCGCGAAGATCGAGCTCGAGATTGC
Source organism: uncultured cyanobacterium (assembly GCA_963833135.1). Taxonomy (GTDB): domain Bacteria; phylum Acidobacteriota; class Vicinamibacteria; order Vicinamibacterales; family UBA2999; genus 12-FULL-67-14b. The sequence goes on from CAWHWW010000006.1 coordinate 329,975, forward strand.
CGCGCTCGAGCCGGCGGATGCCGAAGCGTTTCTCAAGGACATGGGCCTCACCGAGTCAGGGCTCGGTCGCGTGATTCGCGCCAGCTACGACCTGCTCGGCTACATGTCGTTCCTGACCGTCGGCGAGGACGAATGCCGCGCCTGGTCGATCCGCCGCGGCACGAGCGCCCTCGACGCGGCCGGAGAAATCCACAGCGACATCTCGCGCGGATTCATCCGCGCCGAAGTCGTCGGCTACGACGCGTTCATGGCGCGCGGCTCGATGGCCGCCTGCCGCGACAGCGGCGAACTGCGCCTCGAAGGCAAGGAATACGTGGTGCAGGACGGCGACATCATCAACTTCCGCCACGCCACCTAGGCACCTCAGGCACCTCTAGGCACCCCAGGCACCCTAGTTCTTATGGCCGCGCCCGAGTCCGTCACCGTCGTCGTGCCCGCGTTCAACGAGAGCGGCAGCATTGGCGGCGTGGTGACGGCGCTGCGCGCGGCGGCGCCGTGGCATGAAGTGCTGGTCATCGACGACGGTTCGACCGACGGCACGGGCAAGGCCGCCGGCGACGCCGGCGCCCGCGTGCTTCGCCATCCCTACAACAAAGGCAACGGCGCCTCGGTGAAGACCGGCATTCGCGCCGCGACCAGCGACTGGATCGCCATCGTCGATGCCGACGGTCAGCATCGAACCGACGATGCGAAGCGGATCGTCGAGAAGCTCGGCGATTTCGATCTCGTGATCGGCGCGCGCGATCCGCGCACGCAGGCGACGGCGGGGCGGCGCATCGGCAACGCCATGCTGAACCGGCTCGCCAGCTACCTGACCGAGCGGCCAATCCCGGACCTGACGTCCGGCTATCGGGCGGCGCGGCGTGAATACCTGCTCGAGTTCATCCACCTGCTGCCGAACGGTTTTTCGACGCCGACGACGACGACGCTGGCGTTCATCAAGGCAGGCTACAATGTCGCCTTCGAACCGATCGCCGCGCTGCCGCGTGTGGGGAGCTCGAAGATCAGGCTGGCGAGCGACGGCGCGAAGTTCTTTCTGATCTTGCTGAAAGTCATCACCATCTTCAGCCCGCTGCGCATCTTCGCTCCGGTGAGCGGAATCGCCTTCGCCGTCGGCGCCGGCTACGGCGCGTGGAATTACGTCTATCACGCGCGCATTCCGAACGGCGCGGTGCTGCTGCTGATGTTTTCGGTGATCGTGATCCTGGTCGGCCTGATCTCGGAGCAGATCTCCACGCTCAGGTTCGAAGGCCGGCGGACGTAGCGCATGAAAAAAACGCTGGTCCTGATTCCGACCTATAACGAGAAGGACAACATCCCGATCCTCGTGACCGATCTGATGGCCATCCCCGGCGTGTCGGTGATGGTCCTCGACGATCAGTCGCCCGACGGCACCGGCAAGATCGCCGACGAGCTCGGCGTCAGGTTCCCGGGCCGCGTGTTTGCGCTGCACCGCACCGGACCACGCGGCCTCGGCGTGTCGTACCTCGAGGGTTTCCACCGCGCCATCGAGAGCGACTACGACTTCGTGTGCCAGATGGACGCCGATCTTTCGCACGATCCGAAGTACCTGCCGGCGATGATCGAACGCGCCGACGGCGGCGCCGACCTCGTGATCGGCTCGCGATATCTCAACGGCATCAGCGTCGTGAACTGGCCGCTTCGCCGCATCATCCTCAGCCAGTTTGCCAACTTCTACATCCGCACCGTGACCGGCCTGCACATGCGCGACATCACGACCGGCTACCGCTGCTGGCGCCGGGCATCGCTCGCCAGGCTGCCGCTGGATCGCATCGTCTCCGACGGCTACGCGTTCCTGCTCGACGTCACGTTCATGGCTGCCGACGCCGGCCTGACGATCGTCGAGTCGCCGATCATCTTCATCGAGCGGCGCCAGGGCGCGTCGAAGCTGTCGGGCGGCGTCCTGCTCGAATCGCTGCTCACGCCGTGGAAGCTGATCATGCGGCACGGCCGCATCAAGTCGCGACCCGCCGGATCGCGCTGACGTGCCGCCGATGCCAGGCCTCAGTGTCTTCTTCCCGGCCTACAACGACGCCGGCACGATCGCCAGCCTCGTCATCTCGTCGGTGAAGATCGCCGCGACGCTGACCGACGATTTCGAGGTCATCGTCGTCAACGACGGCAGCCAGGACGACACGCGCGAAGATCCTCGACGAGCTGGCCCGGATCTATCCCGAACACGTGCGCATCGTGCACCACGAAACCAATCGCGGCTACGGCGGCGCGCTGCGCACCGGCTTTGCCACCGCGAGCAAGGACTTCGTCTTCTACACCGACGGCGACGGCCAGTATGATCCGACGGAAGTGACGCTGCTGTGGGAGAAGATGTCCGGCGGATGTCGACTGGGTGAACGGGTGGAAGATCAGCCGCTCCGACCCGCTGCACCGCATCATCATCGGCCGCATCTATCACCACATGGTGAAGCTGCTGTTCGGCCTGAAGGTGCGCGACGTCGATTGCGACTTCCGCCTGATGCGGCGACGGATCTTCGACGTGGTGCGCCTCGAGAAGAACAGCGGCGTGATCTGCCTGGAGATGATGAAGAAGTTCCAGGACGCCGGGTTTCGCGTTGCGGAGCATCCGGTTCATCACTATCATCGCGCTCACGGCAAGTCGCAGTTCTTCAACTTTCCGCGAATCTATCAGACGGTGATTGACGTGATGAAACTGTGGTGGCTGCTCGTGATCCGCAAGGAACACCTCAAGGGCCGATGACCGCCGACACTTTCTATCGCGGCCGGCGCGTGATGATCACCGGCGGTCTCGGGTTCATCGGCAGCAACCTCGCGCACCGGCTCGTCGCGCTCGGCGCCGACGTGCTGCTCGTCGATTCGCTGATCCCGGATTACGGCGGCAACCTGTTCAACATCGCCGGCATCGAGGACACGCGTGACGGTCAACGTCGCCGACGTGCGGCAGGCCAGCACGATGAACTACCTCGTGCAGGGCCGCGAGGTGATTTTCAACCTCGCCGGCCAGGTCAGCCACATCGACAGCATGCGCGATCCGCACACCGATCTCGACATCAACTGCCGCAGCCAGCTGACGCTGCTCGAGGCGTGCCGTCATCACAATCCGCGCGCCAAGGTGATCTTCGCCAGCACGCGGCAGATCTACGGCAAGCCGGACGAGCTGCCGGTGACCGAGCGGCATCTGGTGCGGCCGACCGACGTGAACGGCATCAACAAGGCCGCGGGCGAGTACTACCACCTCGTTTACAACAATGTGTTCGGCGTGCGCGCCTGCGCGCTGCGGCTGACCAACGTCTACGGTCCGCGACAGCTGCTCCGCCACAACCGGCAGGGATTCATCGGCTGGTTCGTGCGGCTCGTGCTCGAGGACAAGGAGATCCAGGTCTTCGGCGACGGCTCGCAGATTCGCGATTTCGTCTACGTCGACGATGCGGTCGAGGCGTTCCTCGCGGCGGGTGCCACCGACAGCGTGAACGGTGAAGCGTTCAACGTCGGCGGCGAGGAACACATTTCGCATCGCGAGCTCGTCAAGATGCTGGTCGAGATCGCCGGCAGCGGCCGCTACACCTTCGTCGATTGGCCGGCCGACAAGAAGGTGATCGACATCGGCAGCTTCTTCGCGGACTCGTCGCTCTTCCGCGCGCGCACGGGATGGGCACCGTCGGTGCGGCTGCGCGAAGGTTTTGCGCGCACGTTCGACTATTACCGCCAGCATCTCTCCCGGTATGTCAGCGACAGTTCCGTTTAACGCGCTTACGCCCGGCGAGGACGCCGCCGACGTCAGGGCGGCGATCGATCGCGTGCTGGCGAGCGGCTGGTTCGTGCTCGGCCCTGAAGTCGAGGCGTTCGAGGGCGAGTTCGCGGCGGCGAGCAAGGTGCCGCATGCCGTCGGCGTCGGCACCGGCACCGACGCGATCACGCTGATTCTGCGTGCGCTCGACATCGGCCCCGGCGACGAAGTGATCACGACGCCGCTCTCGGCCGCCTACTCGGCGCTCGCCATCATGATGGCCGGCGCGCGGCCGGTGTTTGCCGACATCGATCCCGAGCGGCTGACGCTCGATCCCCGCGCCGCCGACGCCGCCGTCACGCAGCCGCACGCGCGCGATCATGCCGGTGCATTTGTACGGCCAGGCCGCGGACATGCGTCCGCTCGAGGCGATCGCGTCAAGGCACAATCTCGCGCTCGTCGAGGACGCGGCACAGGCACACCTCGCGACGTCTGACGGACGTCCGGTCGGCACGATCGGCGTTGCCGCCGCGACGAGCTTCTATCCGACCAAGAATCTCGGCGCCGCCGGAGATGGCGGCGCGGTACTGACGCGCGACGCGCAGCTGGCAGCGCGCGTCAAGCGATTGCGGAACGGCGGGCAGACCTCGCGCTATCGCCACGACGAGTTCGGCGTGAACACGCGCCTCGACGAAATGCAGGCGGCGATCCTGAGGGCGCGGCTCCGCTACCTGCCGGCATGGACCGCCAAGCGCCGCGCCATCGCCGCCCGATATCGCGCGGCGCTGCAGGGCGCGCGCATCCGCGTCCCGCGCGAGTTCGACGCCGGTCACGTGTATCACCTCTTTCCGGTGCTGACCGATGAGCGGGATCGATTCCAGTCGCACATGAATCAACGGGGAATCGAGACCCTGATCCACTACCCCGTCGCGATTCCGCGACAGCCCGCGCTTGCCGCGACCAGCCCGGCCATGTGCCCGATCGCCGACGAGGTGTGCTCGCAAGTCGTGTCGTTGCCGATGTATCCGGGCCTGTCGGACGCGGCCGTCGCCGCCGTGGCTGAGGCGGCATCGACTTTCGGGCGGTGATCGGCGTCTTACCAAAGACCTTATAATCGGCCTGTCGTATCACCATGCGCCGAACACTTCTTCTCGCCGTTGCACTGTCGGTCGTGGCCGCGTGGCCGGCCGACGCGCAGAACCTGAAGGTCGAATTCCACGACGGCCGCGTGTCGGTGGACGCCACCTCGGTTCCGGTGCGCACGATCCTGACCGAGTGGGGAAAGATCGGCGGCACCAAGATCGTCGGCGCCGAGCGCATCAGCGGCGCGCCGATCACGGTGAAGTTGATCAACGTGACCGAAGCGCAGGCGCTCGAGACGATCTTGCGCAGCGTCGCCGGGTTACATGGCCGCGCCACGCAACACCGGAGTCGGCGCGTCAAGGTACGACCGCATCATGGTGATGGCGACGACGACCGTTCCGCCGCCTGTCGCGACCAACGCCCGCCCGGCGCAGCAACCAAACCCCGCCTTCAACGGCACGCAGCGTTTCGTTCCTCCGCGCCAGCGGCCCGAGCAGGCAGAATCTAGACGAGCAGGACGAGCCGGATGAAAATCCGCCGAGCCCGCCGGTCTTCACGTTCCCGCAGCAGGGCCAGGGCGGCTTCGTGAATCAGCCGGGCCAGTTCCAGAACGCCCAACCGAATGGCGTGGTGATCGGTGCCAGGGACCATGGTGCCGAATAACACGCAGCCCGCCGCGCCGGCGCAGCCGCAGGCGCCGATCGGCGTGTCGCAGCCCGGCATGATGGTGCAGCCGCCGCACGCCGCCGCCGACGACGGCGCCGGGCATGATTCGCCCGCCCGGCCGCGGCGGAAATCAGTAGCCAGTAGCCAGTAGCCAGTAGCCAGTAACCAGCAGAGCACTGGCACGGCTGCTGGCTTCTGGCTACTGGCTACTGGCTACTAAATACTGGCTCCAGCCCTGTACAATGAGTTTCCCCAGAACGTTCGTACATGGCGGACATCGAACGCTTCACTCCAGACGATCGACGCGGCATCGAGCAGCTTCATCGGCGGACGCTCGGCAACGAGGCCGCCGAACGATTGCGGCTGCACTGGGACTGGGCGCGCCGGAATCCCGCGATCGGCGTGGAGCCGCCGTACTGGGTCGTGCGCGAAGGACCGACGTTAATCGCCGGCTCAGCGCTCACGCCCGTCAAGGTTTCGATCGCCGGCACTGAAGTCGCCGGGACCTGGAGCTCGGATCCGCTCGTGGTCGCCGAGCGGCAGCGGCAGGGCCTCGGCGGCTCGCTGCTGCGCGCGTGGGATCGCGGGACCGGCGTCGCGCTCGGTGCGGCACTCTCGACGGCGACGCGCGGCCGGCTCGACGAAATGCGCTGGCCGAAACCGCAGCCGCTGCCGTGCCTCGTGAAGCCGATCAGCCGCCGCGCGTTCCGCATACCGACCTGGCCGGTGGCGATCAATCGCCTCGTCTCGGCAATCGCGCTTCCGCTCGTCCGCGTCGTGTCGCGCACCCAGCCGCTGAAGGAAGAAGTCGAGGTCGGTCCGGCGCTTCGACTCCCGCGTCGATCGGCTGTGGGAGTCGCTGGCGCCGCGATTCGCGCTGGCCGTGAAGCGCGACGCCAGATACTTGAACTGGAAGTACGCCGAGCCGCCGCACGTGCGCTACACGATTGCGCTGTTGCGGCGCGGCGAAGAGGTCGAAGGTTACGTCGTCTACCGGCACCTTCGCGAGCCGCAGGGCCGCGTCACCCAGATCGTCGATCTGATGGCGGATCCCGCCGACGAGCGCGGCATCAAGACGCTGGCGCGCTGGGTCGATCGCGAAGCGCGCATGAACGACTCGGACAAGATTCGCTGCTACGTCACCAACGCGGCGTTCCGCAGGGTGCTCCGGCGATCGGGATACTTCGTCGTGAAGTCGGGCATCGATCTCACCGTGAAAGTCAACGCGGTGCCGGTGCCGAGGGGATTTTACGACTCGCGGACGACTGGCACTTCACACTCGGCGATGGAGAACTCGATCACTAGATTTCGGATCTCAGATTTCGGATTTCAGATTCAGAGGACTAAAGCAGATGTCTCTCGAACAAACGCTCGGCGCCGATATCGTCACGGCGATGAAAGCCAAGGATCAGACGAAGCTCACGGCGCTGCGCATGCTGAAGACCGCGCTCACGAACAAGAACATCGAGAAAGGCCGCGCGCTCGAAGGCGCGGAGGAACTGCAGGTGGTGTCGATGCTCGTGAAGCAGCGCCGCGATTCGATCGAGCAGTTCACGAAGGGCGGGCGCAAGGACCTGGCCGACAAGGAGCAGGCCGAGATCGCGATCCTCGACGCGTACCTGCCGGCGTCGGCGTCCGACGACGAGATTGCCGCGGCCGTCACGGCGGCCATCGCCGAGACCGGAGCGACCAGCGCCAAGGACATGGGCAAGGTCATGAAGGCCGTCATGGCCGGGCTCGCCGGCAAGACCGTGGACGGCAGGAAGGTCAGCGAAGCTGTGAAGGCGAAACTGGGCTGATTACGTTCGTCCCACGACTTTTCACAACCTTTACAAACGGCACCTGCAAACATTTTTGCCGGGCGGCCCGTCTATAACTTTGAAAGGCCTAGTCAGCCTCTCACCATCCTCCTTGGGGCTCTACCGAACGGTACGGGCCCCATTTTTTTCCCTACATTACGACGCCGTAATATCAGTCTGTTCGCCTGCGGGACGTCGTTCCACCATCGCACAGGAATCGCCATGCTACGCTTCTGGTAGCTGATGGCCGATTCCGACAGTCCCGCCGAAGCTCATAGGAGCGAAGGCGGACCTCCACGCCTGGCCCGGTCCGCCGGGGTCTTCGGGCTGGCGACCATCACGAGCCGCATCCTCGGCCTGGGCCGCGACCAGGTCATCGCCTATTACTTCGGCGCCGGCGACGCCAACGACGCATTTCGCGTCGCGAGCCGCATTCCCAACCTGGTCCGCGACCTGTTCGCCGAAGGCGCGATGAGCGCCGCGTTTGTGCCGACATTCACAAGGCAGCTCACGCTCCAGGGCCGCGAGCGATCGTGGCGGCTCGCCAGTTCGGTCATCAACGCGCTGCTGATCGTCACCGGCGCGCTCGTCGTGCTCGGCATCGTCTTCGCCGAGCCGCTGGTACGGCTGTTCGCGTCGGAGTTCAGCGCCGTGCCCGGCAAGATCGAGCTGACGATCTATCTGACGCGGATCGTGTTCCCATTCCTGACGCTGGTCGCCGTCGCGGCGGTGCTGATGGGGATGCTGAATTCGCTCGGCCACTTTTTCGTCCCCGCGCTGTCGCCGGCGATGTTCAACGTCGCGGTGATCGCGATGTCGCTCGCCTTGATTCCCTTTTCGTCATCGCTCGGCGTTCAACCGATCACGATCGTCGCGCTCGCGACGCTGGTCGGCGGGATCGGTCAGCTCGCGATCCAGTGGCCGCCGCTCCGCAAGGAAGGGTTCCGCTATCGCCTCGTGCTCGATCTCAAGGATGAGGGGCTGCGTCGCGTGCTGTTGCTGATGGGACCCGGCACGATCGGCATGGCGGCGACCCAGATCAACGTCTTCGTCAACACGGTGCTGGCCACCGGCGAAGGCACCGGCGCGGTGTCGTGGCTCGATTTTGCGTTCCGCCTGATGTACCTGCCGATCGGACTGTTCGGCGTCTCGATCGCCACGGCCGCGACGCCGGCGATCTCGCGGATGGTCGCGGAGCAGGATTTCGCGCGGATCCGCTCGACGCTGGCCCACGCACTCGGGTTGATGCTGTTCCTCAACCTGCCGGCGACGATCGGCCTGATCGTCCTCGCCCGCCCGATCGTCGCGGTGATCTTCGAACACGGCAACTTCACCGCTGCCGACACCGTTGCGACCGCGGCGGCGTTGCAGCTGTACGCGATCGGACTCATCGGCTATTCGATCGTGCGAATCATTTCGCCGACCTTCTATGCGGTCGGCCGCAGCCGCATCCCGGTGATGGTTTCGGCGGGATCGGTGCTCGTCAACATCGCGCTCAACGTCGCGCTCGTCCGAATGCTCGGCTATCGCGGCCTCGCGCTCGGCACGTCGATCACGGCGATCCTCAACGCCAGCGTGCAGCTGTTCCTGCTGCGGCGGGAGATTCACGGCATCGAGGGCGCGCGCATCGCGGCGTCATTCGCACGGGTGGTGATCGCCTCGGCGGTGATGGGCGGGGTGACGTGGGGCGTCCACACGGCAATGCTCGGCGCGCTGCCCGGCCCGGCGCTGACGATGCAGCTCGTCCGCCTGGTCATCACCATCGCGGTGTCCCTGGCGGCGCTTGCGGCCGTCGCACAGCTGCTGCGCATCAGGGAGTTCGCCGAGGCGCGCGACCTGGTTCTCGGGCGGCTGAAGAGGATGGCCGGTTGAAGAACCGCGGCTGGCTGGGCCTGCACACCTCGATCTGGAAGGTCGCGTCGACGCATGTCGTCGTCGACGCCTACAACAACATGTACGCGCCGATGCTGCCGCTGTTGATCCCGTATCTGGGCCTGTCGCTGTCGGTGGCGGGCATCCTGGCGATGTGCTTCCAGATGGCCAACTCGGTCTCGCAGCTGGCGTTCGGCGCGCTCGCCGATCGCTGGAAGCCGCGTGTGCTGGTCATCGGCGGCCCGCTCCTTGCGGTGATCGTCATGAGCATGATCGGGCTGGCGGTATCGCCGCTGACGCTGGGGTTCATTCTCGTGGTTGGCGGACTTGGCGGCGCGGCGTTCCATCCACCCGCTGCAGCGCTGGTCTACAAGCTTGCGGATCACCGCAAAGGCCTGGCGATGTCGACGCATCTTTCAGGCGGCTCGCTCGGCTTCGCGGCGGCGCCGGTGCTGTTTGCGCCGTTCATCGCGTACGTGGGACTGAAGTGGTCGCCGCTCGTCATGATCCCCGGTCTGATCGCGCTGTCGTGGACGCTGCGGCAGGTGCCGGAGATGTCGAGCCCGCATGCGCACGAGCGATCGACCTGGCGGACGCTGAAGCCCGGCGCGGTGCCGCTGACGCTGCTCTACTTCACGATCGTGCTCCGCACGGCGACGACCTACGGCTTCATGACGTTTACGCCGACCCTGTTGACGCAGCAAGGCTGGACTATCGGCGAGGCGAGCACGGCCGTGTCTCTGTACCTCTTCTCGAGCGGCGTCGGCGGCTTCCTGGGCGGGCCGCTCGCCGATCGCGTCGGTGCACGGCGCGTGATCCTGTGGACCCTGATCGCGTCGGTGCCGTTCATGGCGCTGGCGCCGCACCTGCCGCCGCTGGGCTTCACGGCGATGCTGGCGATTGGCGGATTGCTGCTGCAGTCGACGCTTGCCGATTAGCGTGACGTTCGCGCAGACCTTCGTCAAAGGCGGCGCCGCCACGGTCTCGTCGTTGATGATGGGCTTTGCGTGGGGGATGGGCAGCCTGACTGTCCCGCTAATCGGCATGGGCGCGGACCGTTTCGGCATCCGCGAGACGCTGGCGGTCGTGGCGTTCATCCCATGCTCGCGGCCGTGCTGGCGTGGCGATTGCCCGAACGGGGCGTGCATCACGTCGAGCCCAAGGTCGATACCCTGCCGTAAACAGTAGCCCGTCCCGCCGAAGCCGTCGCGTCGCGCGAGGCGGAGATGTTACGATCTGACTCGTGGCACGGTACCCCTCCGGCATCGGTTATTCGTTCGGTCCCGGCGGCATCACGCCGGCGGTGAAGATCCTGATCATCACGAACGTGGTGTTGTTCGTGATGAACATGATCGTCGGCGACGCGATGACGATCGGGTTGGGCCTGTCGCCTCAGGCCGTGTTCGAGCAGCTCGCCTTGTGGCAGCCGTTCACCTACATGTTCCTCCACAGCACGGGCGGCTTCGGGCACATCCTGTTCAACATGCTCGCGTTGTGGATGATCGGGACGGAGCTGGAGCGGACGTGGGGCACGCGCTTCTTCGTCAAGTATTACCTCGTCACCGGAATGGGCGCCGCCGCGACGAGCCTGCTGCTGGCGATGTTCTCCGACGTCTTTTACTACTCCGTGACGGTTGGCGCTTCGGGCGCCATCTACGGCCTGCTGCTGGCGTTCGCGATGTATTTCCCGCACCGGATGTTGATCCTGTTCATCTTCCCGGTGCCCGCACGGATCGCCGTGACGATTCTTGGCGCGATCGCACTGCTCTCGTCGATGGGCGGCGCCGGCGGCGGCGTCGCGCACTCCGCGCATCTCGGCGGGCTCGTCGCGGGCTATCTGTATCTGAAAGGCCTGCGCGCGCGGCCGATGGATGAACTGAAGTACCGCTACCTGAAATGGAAGATGGGCCGCGCCCGCAGCAAGTTCGACGTCTACTCAGGCGGACGCTCTTCCGACGACGACTGGAAGAGTGACTGGAAAAAGCACATTCACTGATGCTTGTAGTTGGCAGTTTGCCGGTTCACCGGTTGGCAGTTAGAAACGCCTTGCCGGTTTGAAGCCGGCAGCCCCGCCGATCAGGCTCCCGAAGAAGTTCTTGAGCGCGTTGTTGTACGCGTCGACCTGCTTGTTGTAGACCGTTCTGATCGTCTCATTTGTCTGATCAGCTTCCACGCGCTTCCACGCCTGCGTCACCTGATTGCGGAGCCGGACCAGCCGGCCATAAACCGCGATCGCCCACATCGCGATGGCAACGATGAGGACGATGGTGACGAGGACGTTCATGCCTCAACTGCCAACTGGAAAACTGGCGAACTGCCAACTACAAGCTACTTCTCCTTCGGCTTGTCGTGGAAATAGTTGTCGGTGCCGTCGAGCCAGTCGTGGCGGATCGGGCTGAAGATGTCCATCTCGAAGGTGTCGTCGATGGCTTCCGCCTGGTGCGGCACCCACGACGGGATGTGCAGGACTTCGCCTTCGCGGACCGTGATCTCCTCGCCGTTGATCAGGAAGCGCAGGCCGCCCTGGAGGACGTAGGTCATCTGTTCGCTTTCGTGCGAGTGCATCGGCACGATCGCGCCCCGCTTCAAGTAGATCTGCGTGACCATCTCGCGCTCGCCGGTGATGATCTTGCGCGAGATCATTTCGGTGACTTTTTCGAGCGCGATTTCATCCCAGCGGTGGAGCCGAACTTGTCGCTTGCCCTGAGCGGAGTCGAAGGGTGTGCTCATGTCTGTAAATGTCTCGTACGATGAGAATTAGGGGCGGATTATAGCACCGGCCCGGATGATATAATTTCGGCCGACATGAAGGCTTCGACGCTCGCTTCCAGCCCCGACGCGCGCACGGCGACGACCGCCGGCTCGGACGCCCGGTGGGAAGGCCTCTCGCCGGACGATTTGCTGCGGGCGTATCGCACGATGCTGCTGTCGCGGCGCATCGACGACAAGGAAATCCAGCTCAAGAATCAGAGCCTGATCTTTTTCCAGATCAGCGGCGCGGGACACGAAGCCGTGCTGACCGCGGCCGGCATGCACCTGCGGCCCGGCTACGACTGGTTCTATCCGTACTATCGCGATCGCGCGCTGTGCCTGACGCTCGGCATGACCTCGCTCGAGATGCTGCTCGCGGCGGTCGGCGCCGAAGGACGATCCGAATTCCGGCGGCCGGCAGATGCCGTCACACTGGGGACACAGGAAACTCAACATCCCCTCGCAGGGCAGCCCGACCGGGACGCAGTGCCTGCACGCCATCGGCGCCGGCGAAGCCGGCATGATCTACGAGCGCGTGACGGCGATTGCGGATCGCAACGAGCAGTTCCATTCCGACGAGATCACCTATCTCTCGATTGGCGAGGGCGCGACGAGCGAAGGGGAATTCTGGGAGTCGCTGAACACCGCCTGCACGCGCAGTGTGCCGGTGCTCTACCTCATCGAAGACAACGGCTACGCGATCTCGGTCCCGGTTGAAGTGCAGACACCGGGCGGCGACGTGTCGCGCCTCGTCGAGACCTACCCGAACCTGAAGGTGATGCGCTGCGACGGCACCGACTTCATCGAGAGCTATCGCACGCTCGGCGAGGCCGCGGCCTACGTTCGCCGCGAGCGCAAACCGGCGTTCGTGCACGCCAAGGTGATTCGCCCGTACTCGCATTCGCTGTCGGATGACGAGCGCCTCTACAAGACACCCGAGGAGCGCAAGGCCGAAGCGCTGCGCGATCCGCTGACGAAGATGCGCGCCTTTCTGTTGCACGAGCAACTCGCGACCGAAGCGGATCTCGAGGCCGTCCTGCAGTCGGTCGACCGCGAGATCGCGGAATCGACCGACGCTCGCGCTCAAGGCGCCGAAGCCGTCGGTTGATTCGGCGGCGTCGTTCGTGTTCTCGCCGACGGTCGATCCGACGTCGAGTGCGTTCCTCACCTCGGCGCAGCCTGAAGGCAAGCCGGACACGATGGTCAGCGCGATCAACCGGACGATGAAGGACGAGATGGCGACGAACCCTCGCATCGTCATCTTCGGCGAGGACGTCGCTGACGCGAGCAAGGCTTCGGCCCTGCCGCACGTGCCCGGCAAAGGCGGCGTCTTCAAGGTCACGCACGGATTGCAGAAGATCTACGGCGCCGACCGCGTGTTCAACTCGCCGCTCGCCGAAGCCAACATCGTCGGCCGCGCCGTCGGCATGGCGACGCGCGGCTTGAAGCCGGTCGTCGAGATCCAGTTCTTCGACTACATCTGGCCGGCGATGATGCAGCTCAAGGACGAGATGTCGATGCTGCGCTATCGGTCGGGCAACAACTGGTCGTGCCCGATGGTGGTGCGCGTGCCGATCGGCGGCTACCTGCGCGGCGGCGCGCCGTATCACAGCCAGTCGGGCGTCAGCATCTTCGCGCACTGCCCCGGGGTGCGCATTGCGTTCCCAAGCAACGCCGTCGACGCCGCCGGCCTGCTGCGGACCGCGATTCGATGCGACGACCCGGTGCTCTATCTCGAACACAAGCACCTCTATCGCCAGACCTACAACAAGGGTGTCTATCCCGGTCCGGACTACATGATTCCGTTTGGCAAGGGATCGCTCCGCCGCGACGGCACCGACATGGTGGTGCTGACCTGGGGCGCGCTGGTGCAGCGATCGCTGCTCGCGGCCCAGCAGGCGGAGAAAGACGGCGTCAGCGTCGCGGTGTTCGACCTGCGCACGATCATGCCGTACGACTGGGACGGCATTGCCAATCTCGTGCGGAGCACGAGCAAAGTCATCGTGGCGCACGAAGATACCTTGACCTGCGGCTTCGGGGCCGAGATCGCCGCCCGTATTGGCGATGAGCTCTTCGAATATCTCGACGCGCCGGTCAAGCGCGTCGCCGCGCTCGATTGCCCGGTTGCCTACTGCCCGGATCTCGAAGAGAAGATCCTGCCGCAATCATCGGATGTCCTGGCGGCGATCAAGACGCTTGCGGCGTATTAGTAGCCGGTAGCCAGTAGCCGGTAGCCAGACGTGAAGAGTGTTCTTTTCGTTCTGGCTACTGGATACTGGCTACTGGCAACCTCGGCCCAGCCCACGCGTTTTTCTCCAGGGGCTGTTGAAGTCCTCAAATCCGTCAACGCCCTCGCGCCCCACATCGTCGGGCTCTTCCGCGATCCGATCGGCTTCAAGCAGACCGCCAACGGCGACTACTACGTCTTCGACGACGCGGCCACACCGTGTATCTTGTCGGCCCCTCCGGGGCCGACGCCCGCAAGCTCGTGCAGATCGGCGCTGAAGAAGGACGGCTGATCGAGCCGAGCGCGTTCGACGTCGCGGTGAACGGCAGCTTCGCGGTGGCCGACGCGCCCAACAGCCGGGAGCGCGTGCAGATCTTCGACGCCGCAGGCGTTCGCACCGGTGGATTCATCCTGCCGGGGCGGGGAGCGTCTCGCGTCGTGCTGGGCTCGCTGGCCCTGAACGGCGTCGGCACGCTGGCGTTCAATGGCCGCACTCTGCTCATCAGCCACCCTGAATCCGGGTGGCTGATGAGCGAGTATGCGCTCGACGGATCACCGCTGCGATCGATCGGCCAGCTGCGGACGACGGGCCACGAAAGCGATCGTGATTTACATCTCGCCTGGAATTCCGGCATTCCGATCGCCGATCCCAAGGGCGGCTTCTTCTTTGTGTTCATGGCGGGCCAGCCCGCGTTCCGGAAGTACGACGACAAGGGCAGGCTGATCTACGAGCGTCGCGTCCAGGGGCGCGAGATCGATCCGCTGGTGGCGGCCATTCCCGAGCGATGGCCGCGACGCACTGCCGGCGAGCTGCCGCTCGTCGCGCCGATGGTCCGGACTGCAGCCGTAGACCGATCCGGCAGGCTGTGGATCTCGTTCGTCCTGCCCTTCTCGTATGTCTACGATCCGGGCGGCGAAAAAATCCGCACCGTGCAGTTCCGGGGCGCAGGCGTCGTATCGCCGTCCAGCCTCTGGTTCGACGAAAAGGGCCGGGTTCTGGTCACGCCCGGTTGCTATGAGTTCGATCCGGGGGCGTGATCCGGATCAAGGACGGCGAGAAGGCGATACGGTAAAATGGTTGGTTCAGATAGATGGGAAATGTGCAGTCTTGGGTAATTGGCGTGGCAATGGCAGTGTCGGTGGCGCTTGGCGCCGCTTGTAGCAGCCCGACTGCGCCGACACCGCCACCCCCGCCGCCACCGCCGGTCGCCGACGCGCCCTCGCTGTCATGCGGCGAAGGCATTTCACGCGCGACCGTGAACGCAGCCGGCATGCCGGTGAGCTTCGATTCGCCGCCGGTGACCGGCGGCCAGGGCTCGGTCAGCGTGACCTGCTCGCCGTCCTCAGGCGAAACCTTTCCAATCGGCGTCACGGCGGTGAAGTGCACCGCCACCGATTCGCTGAGCCGCACGGCATCGTGCGAGTTCCCGATCACGGTGTCCAAGCTCGCGCAATTGTCGAAGACGCGTTTCCTCGCGTTTGGCGACAGCATCACCGCCGGCGAAGTGACATTCCCGCTCGGCTCGTCGCGACGGCGCGACGCGATCACCAAGCAGGTCCTGGTTCCCTCCGCGGCATACCCGACGGTCCTTGCCAAGACGCTGCAGGGACGCTATTCGGCGCAGGCCGACGCCATCGCCGTGGCCAATTACGGGGTCGGCGGCGAAAAGGCGATCAATGCGCGCAATCGATTCTTCGAGGCGCTCAACGTCGTGCGACCTGACGCCGTGCTGCTGTTTCACGGACACAACGACATTCCCGGCGGTCTTGACGGCGCCGCCAGCGGCGCCGCCAGCGAAATGCGGATCATGGCGATCGAAGCCCGCTCGCGCGGCATGCGGGTTTTCATCGCGACGCTCTCCCCGCCGCGGCCCGGCGGCAACCGCACCATCGGCCAGGTCTACATCGACGACTACAACAACCGCATGCGCGACCTCGCCTCAAGGGAGGGCGCCGTGCTGGTCGATATCTACGCCGGCCTGCTCACAGACGTGACGCGCTATGTCGGCGTCGACGGCCTCCACCCCACGGAAGCCGGCTACGCGAAGATCGCCGATATTTTTTTCCAGGCCATTCAGAGCAATTTCGAAGTGCGGTAGCCTTTCCCCCTTCGCCAAGGCTACGGGGGACAGGCGGCATTGGTTACAGCGGCACATCTCACCCGGGTTTTCGACGCGCGCATCGCCGTGCGCGACGTGTCGCTGTCGGTCAAACGCCGGCGAGATCGTCACGCTGCTCGGGCCAAACGGCGCCGGCAAGACCACGACGATGCGGATGCTGGCGGGGTTGATCCTGCCGGACGCCGGCCGCATTTCGATCGATGGCATCGAGCTCGCCGATTCAACCGCCGCTCGTGCCCGCGGCAGCGTCGGCTTGCTGACCGAAGCCCCTGGATTGTGGGAACGCCTTTCGGTCCGCATCAACCTCCTGACCTATGCACGCCTCTACGGCCTGCCGGATCCCGGCCGGCGCGTCGAGGCGGTTCTCGCCGACGTCGACCTGCTCGATCGTTCGAAAGAGATCGCCGGCAAACTCTCAAAGGGACTGAAGCAGCGTGTCGCGATCGCCCGGGCGCTCGATCCACCAGCCACGGGTGCTGCTGCTCGACGAGCCGACATCCGGGCTCGATCCGGCCAGCGCGCGCCACATTCGCGACCTGATCCTGGGACTGCGATCCGAAGGCCGCGCCATCCTGGTGTCGACGCACAACCTGGGCGAAGCCGAGGAATTATCCGATCGGATTGGTGTCCTCAAGACTGATCTACTCGCCTTCGATACGCCCGCATCGCTGCGGGCGGCGCGGGCGGGCGGCCGCGTGGTGATCGAGCTCGAGGGCCGAACGCGCCAGGAATTTGCGATCAGCGATGTGGCCGAGATTCCGGCAATCGTGGCGCGGCTGGTCGGCGAAGGCGAGCGCATCACCCGCGTGACGCCGGAGGAGCGATCGCTCGAAGATGTCTATCTCGACCTTGTCGGGGCGGAGCGATGACCCACCGACTTCGCTCGGGGCAGGACGCGTTCACGTGGCATCGGGTCACCGCGCTCGCGGCCAAGGACGCCCGCGAGCTCGTCCGCAACCCGGGCGCCGTCATCCCGGCAGTCATGATGGTGTTCGCATCGCTCCTGCCGTTGTTCCTCGTGATCTTCCTGGTGCCGGCGGTGATGGGTCGCACGCTCGAGCAGTCCGGCGAATTCACCGAAGCGGCGGCCGACGCCGTCGGCCGAATCCCGGACCTGGCCGGACTGTCGGGCAATGCGCTCGTCCAGGCCTTCCTGTTCCACCAGTTCTCGTTGCTGCTCCTCCTCGTCCCGATCGTGTCGGCGACGACGCTGGCGACACACGCGGTGATCGGCGAGAAGCAGTCAAAGGCACTCGAGCCGCTGCTCGCCACGCCGATCTCGACGATCGAGCTGCTGGCGGCGAAGACGCTGACGCCGTTCCTGTTCGCGCTCGGCCTGACCTGGGCGGCCGTCGGCCTCGAAATCGCGGGTGCGATCGCGATCGGCGAGCCCGGCGTGTGGCGAGCGGTCGTCGGCCCGCGGCTGTTCATCCTGTTCGTGCTGCTGGGGCCGCTCATCGAGCTCGCCTCACTGCAGGTGTCGGTGATCGTGTCGTCCAGGACAAGCGACCCACGGTCCGCGCAGCAATTGACCGCGCTGTTGATCCTGCCATTGACGATCGTCTTCGTCGCTCAGCTGATGGGACTTCTCATCGTGGGCCCGGCCGCGCTCCTGCTGAGCGCTCTCGGCTGCTTACTGCTCAATGGAATCCTGTGCTGGCTTGGCATCCAGGTGTTCCGGCGGGAAACCATCCTCATTCGTTGGCGATAGCGAGCGCTGTCGGTTCAAGGGTTCAGATTCGATTCGTTTGGCGTTCGCCTTCGCTTGCTGCGTTACCAGATATCGACGTAGTCCAACCGCTGCGGCGATTGCTCTCTTGCATAGCACTACGCCGGCCCAGTGCTCTTCATCCGTGATTGCTCCACGTTGCCACGCTTTCAGGATCTGGTTCTTCGTCTCCAGTTCGGAACCAATGGCGATTCGGAGGAAGTTGGCGAACTGGACAGGCGCGAAGCGGCCGAATCCTTCCGCAATGTTTCGCGGAGCGGATGCCGCCGCACTGGCAGCTTGCCCGCAATAGTCAGAATCGCGAGCCAGGGACGGACGCTTGATGATTTCTCGAACGAACCGCTCGAGATCATCCGCGCGTTGCCATGCAATCAGCTCGGTGAAGTCCTTTGCGGCCGCCATGCGGAACCTCCAGAGCAAGCGGAATGCCGACAGGAAGTATGCAGAACCTTCGAACCTAATGAACTTCTTGAACGCTTTGAACCCCTTTGAACCCGTGAACCGACAACGCAAGTTGCCTCGCGCGCAACCGCAGTTGACAGAGGCACCGCAGATGAATGACCATTCATTCAGTGGCGATGCGGGCAACCTCGAGCAATCGGCGTTTGATCATCGTGCGCGCGGCGCCGGCCGGCGAGAAGCGGGATCTGATCCTGCGCGCAGCAACCAAGGTCTTTGCCCAGAACGGCTATTTCCAGTCGCAGGTCGCCGACGTCGCGCGCGTCGCCGGCGTCGCGGCCGGAACCGTCTACCTCTATTTCAAGAGCAAGGACGACCTGCTCGTCTCGATCTTCGAGCGATCGATGAACGACGTGCTCGCCGAGGGTCGCGCGGCCATCGCCGGCCTCGCCGATCCGGCGGCGCGGCTCGGCAAGCTGGCGCATCTGCATCTCGAGCGCCTCGGCCGCGACAAGGACCTGGCCGTGGTGTTCCAGGTTGAACTGCGCCAGTCGGTGAAGTTCATGGAGCGGTTCTCGGAGACCTTCCTGCAGGACTACTTCAAACTGATCCGCCAGGCGATCGCCGACGGCCAGCAAAGCGGCGTGTTCCGCAGGGACATCAGCGCTACGACGGCGACGAAGATCTTTTTTGGCGCTCTCGACGAGATGGCCACCAACTGGGTGCTGAGCCGCCGCAAGTACGACCTCAACGCCGACGCCGACGCGGTCGTCGACCTCTTCATCAACGGAGTGAAACGCCGGTGAGCCGCAGAAGGCACAGATGACGCCGATCGGGATCAACTCCGTCACCGTGCTCGGTGCCGGCACGATGGGCGCGCAGATCGCGCTGCACTGCGCCAACGCAGGGATCCCTGCGCTGTTGCTCGACCTGACAGCCGATGCCGCCAGGCAGGGACTCGAGAAGGCGCGCAAGCTGAAGCCCGATCCGCAGTTCACGCCCGACGCCTTCACGCTCGTGACGACAGGCGGCTTCGACACGCACCTGGACCAGATCGGCAAGACCGACTGGATCATGGAGGCCGTGGTCGAGCGGCTGGATATCAAGCAGCAGCTGCTCGCGAAGGTCGACGAGAAGCGCCGCCCGGGATCGATCGTCAGCTCGAACACTTCCGGCATTCCGATCGCGGCAATCGCGGAAGGGCGCTCGGACGATTTCCGCAAGCACTGGCTCGGCACGCACTTCTTCAATCCACCGCGATACCTTCGGCTGCTCGAGATCATTCCAACCACCGAGACCGATCCGGCGGTGGTCGCCGCCATCGTGAAGTTCGGCGATCACGTGCTCGGCAAGGGCGTGGTGATCGCAAAGGACACGCCGAACTTCATCGCCAATCACATCGGCCTCTACGGCGTTGCCCGCACACTCGAGGCGCTGGCGAGCGGCAAGTACACGATTGAGGAGATTGACGCGATCACCGGCCCCGCGCTCGGCCGCCCCGGCAGCGCGACCTTCCGGACGATGGACATTGCCGGCATCGACGTGCTCGGCCACGTCATGCGCAACCTGAACGAGCGCCTGTCGAGCGAGCCGGATCGCGCCGCCTTTGCGGTCCCGCCTATCGTCGAGGCGTTGATCGGCCGCGGCGCTCTCGGCGAAAAGGCCGGCAAGGGATTCTACGAGCGACGCAGGGGCGCCGGCGGCGAAACGGAGATCTGGACGCTCGACCCGGCGACGCTCGACTACCGGCCGAAGCAGTCGGCGCGTATCGCATCGATCGAGGCCGGCAAGTCGATCGACGACATCGGCGAGCGCGTGCGGATGCTCTTCAACGCGACGGACAAGGCCGGTGAGTTCCTGCGAGCCACGCTGGCGCCGACACTCGTTTACACCGCACGCGTCGCCCCTGACATCGCTCATTCGATCGACGACGTCGATCGGGCGATGCGGTGGGGATTCGGATGGGAGCTCGGGCCATTCGAGCTGATCGATGCAATCGGCATCAAGGACGTGCTCACGGCCGCGCAGGGTACGCACGCTTTGGCGGGCGGCATCCCGCCTCTTTTCGCCAGCCTGGTCGAAGGCGGACTTACCCGCTTCCGCGAGGGTCACGTCAAGCCGGCTGCGGCGGACCTGCAGATCCTGCGCACCGCGAAAGAACAGAATCGCGTCATCAAGAAGAACGCGGGTGCGAGCCTGGTCGACCTTGGCGACGGCGTGATCGCGGTTGAGTTCCATTCGAAGATGAACGCGATCGGCGGCGACACGATCCAGATGCTGCAGGCCGGAGTGAAGGAAGCCGCCAGAAGCGGCCAGGCCCTGGTGATCGGCAACGACGCGCCGAATTTCTCCGCCGGCGCGAACCTGATGCTCGTCCTGCTCGAAGCGCAGGAAGGCAACTGGGACGAGCTCGACTTGATGATCCGCGCGTTCCAGCAGGCGAACATGTCGCTGCGTTACAGTCCCGTGCCGGTCGTCGCCGCGCCCGGCGGGTTGTCGCTCGGCGGCGGCACGGAGATCCCGCTGCATTGCGATCGGGTCCAGGTGGCGGCGGAGACCTACATGGGCCTCGTCGAAGTCGGCGTCGGCCTGATTCCGGGCGGGGGCGGCACCAAAGAAATGCTGGTGCGCGCAGTGGCACAGTTGCCGACACCGCAGAGCGATCCGCTCCCCTACATCTCGAAAGCCTTCGAAACGGTGGCGCTCGCGAAGGTCTCGGCGAGCGGGCCGGATGCGATGCGGCTCGGCTACCTCGCGCCGACCGACTCGATCACGATGAATCGCGATCGGCTCATGGCCGATGCCAAGGCCAAGGCGCTCGAGCGGGTCCGGGAGGGGTATCACGTGCCGCCGCCAAGAACGGCGATCCCCGTGGGCGGCGAGTCGGTGACCGCGGCGCTCAACCTCGGCGTCCATCTGATGTGGCGCGCCGGCCGCGCCAGCGATCACGACAAGCTGATCGGACAACAGCTCGCGCACATTTTCGGCGGCGGCAATGTGCCGCATGCGACGACGGTCACCGAGCAGTACCTCCTCGATCTCGAGCGGGAGGCTTTCATGAGCCTGCTCGGCCAGCCGAAGACGCTGGAGCGAATCCAGCACACGCTCAAGACCGGCAAGCCGTTGCGAAACTAAGCGATGCACGTCACACGCCCGGAGGTCTTTGCCGGCTTGCTCGAAAGGTTTGTGGATGGCGTCAGACTTTCTGCGTGAGATCGCGGGCCCGGCAGGCCCGCTCGAGGCGTTGCTCGACGTGCCCGACGGCGACCCGCGGGCGGTGGCGGTGTTCGGCCATCCGCACCCGTTGCATGGCGGGACGATGCACACCAAGGCGCTCTATCAGGCGGCAAAGGCGACGGCCCGCATTGGCGTGGCGGCGCTGCGATTCAACTTCAGGGGCGTGGGCAGGAGCGCGGGAACATTCGATGCGGGGCCGGGCGAGAAAGAAGACTTCAAGGCGGCGATTGCGTTCGTGAACGAGCGCTATCCGGATCTGCCGATCTGGGCCGCGGGCATGTCGTTCGGCTCGTGGATCGCGATGACTGGCGGCGCCGAGGACGCGCGCGTGTCGCTGCTGCTCGGCATCGCGCCGCCGGTCGATCGTTACGACTTCGATGCGCTGAAGACGTGCACGCTGCCGAAGTTCATCATTCACGGCGAGGCCGACGAGCTGATTTCGATCAAGGACGTGCGCAAGTTCTATTCGCAGATCCCCGAGCCGAAAGAGCTCGTGACGATCGAGGACGCCAACCACCTGTTCGAGGGCAAGACTTCGCTGGTCGGCGAGGCGGTCGAAGATCTCCTCGCCGATTTCAACACGGTCCAGCGGATGACCATCCACGGATTACACGGATGACACGGATTTTACAGGACACATAACCATGCAGGACGCAGTCATCGTTTCGGCCATGCGTACCGCGGTGGGCAAGGCGCCGAAGGGCACATTGAGCGTGATGCGGCCCGACGAGCTCGGCGCCGTCGCGATCAAGGCGGCGCTCGATCGCGTGCCCGGGCTGGATCCGGCGTCGATCGACGACGTGATCATCGGGTGCGCGATGCCCGAGGGCGAGCAGGGCATGAACGTCGCGCGCATCGCGAGCCTGCGGGCCGGCATTCCCGTCGAGGCCTCCGCCGTCACCATCAACCGCTTTTGCTCGTCCGGTCTCCAGGCGATCGCCTACGGCGCCGAGCGAATCATGCTCGGCCAGGGTCGCGCCGCCGTCGCCGGCGGCACCGAGTCGATGAGCATGGTGCCGATGGGCGGCAACAAGATCTCGCCGAATCCGGCGCTCGTGTCGTCGTATCCGGACGTGTATCTCAGCACCGGACTCGTCGCCGAGAACCACGCCCGTGAGTCGACGGTGTCACGCGCCGAGCAGGACGTGTTCGCGCTGCGCAGCCACCAGCGGGCAATCGCGGCGATTGAGAAGGGACACTTCAAGAATGAGATCGCGCCGCTGACCGTGAGAGTGGTGAATCCTGACAGGAATCCACCTACAGGTGGACACCACCAGGTGGTGTCCGGCTTTAGCCGGATTCACATTGACGTCAAGGAAATCACTTTCGATACCGACGAGGGTCCGCGCCGGGACACCTCGCTCGAAGCGCTGGCCAAGCTGAGGCCCGCGTTCCACGTCAGCGGCTCCGTCACCGCGGGTAACTCGTCGCAAACAAGCGACGGTGCCGCCGCCGCGATCATCACCTCGGCGGAACTGGCGAAGGAGCGCGGGCTGACGCCGCTCGCCCGGTTCGTCGGCTACGCGACGGCCGGCGTCAAGCCGGAGCTGTTCGGTATCGGCCCGGTGCCGGCGATCCAGAAAGTGCTCAAGCAGACCGGGCTGACGCTGGATCAGATCGATTTGATCGAGTTGAACGAGGCGTTCGCGGCGCAGGCGCTCGCCTGCATGAAGGCGCTCGATCTCGATCCGGACAAGGTCAACGTCAACGGCGGCGCGATCGCGCTCGGCCATCCGCTCGGCTGCACGGGCGCGAAGCTGACGGCGACCCTGATTAACGAACTGCACCGCCGCAAGGCGCGGTATGGAATGGTGACGATGTGTGTCGGCGGCGGCATGGGCGCCGCCGGTATCTTCGAAAGGATGTAACGATGGTGACGGCAGCGAGCGAACACACGGTCAAGGGCGGCGCGTGGCTGATTGAGGAGACCGATCCGGCAACCGTGATGACGCCGGAGAAGTTGAACGAGGAACACAAGCTCATTCGGCAGACCGCCGCCGAGTTCATCAAGGGCGAGGTGCTGCCGGCCGTCGAGCGGCTGGAGAAGAAAGAGTGGTCGCTCAATCGCGAGCTGCTCAAGAAGTGCGGCAGCCTCGGGCTGCTCGGCACGAACATCCCCGAAGAATACGGCGGCGTCGATCTCGACAAGATCTCGACGCTGATCGTCTCCGAAGAGATCGCGGGACAGGCCTCGTTCGCGACGACGTTCGGCGCGCAGGCAAACCTCACGATTCTGCCGATTTACATGTTCGGCACCGAAGCGCAGAGGCAGAAATACCTGCCCGGCCTCGTCTCGGGCGAGATGGCCGGCGCCTACTGCCTCAGCGAATCCGGATCGGGATCGGATGCGCTTGGCGCCAAGACGCGCGCGATGAAACAGGCCGGACGGCAGCTTCCTGCTCTCGGGCGAGAAGATGTGGATTAGCAACGGCGGCTTCGCCGATGTCTACATCGTGTTCGCGAAGGTCGAGGGCGAGCACTTCACCGCCTTCATCGTCGAGCGCCAGTGGGCGGGCGTGTCGAGCGGCAAGGAAGAGCACAAGCTCGGCCTCCATGGCTCGTCGACGACGCCGATCATCCTGCAGGACGTGCAGGTGCCTGCTGATGCCGTGCTCGGCGAGGTTGGCAAGGGCCACAAGGTCGCCTTCAATGTGCTGAACTTCGGCCGCTTCAAGCTGGGCGCGATGAGCTCGGGAGGGGTCAGGGTCAACATCGCCGAGGCGGCGAAGTACGCGGCGACGCGCAAGCAGTTCAACACGCCGATCGCCACGTTCGGCGCGATCAAGCACAAGCTCGGCGAAATGACGGCGCGCGAATATGCGCTCGAAAGCATGATGTATCGCACCGCCGGCTTGATCGATCAACGCATCAATGCCACGCCGGACCGGAAGACCGGCGACGCCGCGCCGATGCTTCAGGCTCTCGAAGAGTTCGCGGTCGAAGCGTCGATCGCCAAGGTCCTTGGCAGCGAGACCGTGGACTACGTCATCGACGAGAACCTGCAGATTCACGGCGGCAACGGCTTCGTGCACGACTACCCTGCCGAAGGTCACTACCGCGATGCGCGTGTCAACCGCATCTTCGAAGGCACCAACGAGATCAATCGGCTTCTCATCCCGGGAATGCTGATGAAGAAAGCGCTGAAGGGCGACCTGCCGTTGATGCAGGCGGCCAAGGCGCTGCAGGACGAGATCATGAGCCCGTCGATGAGCGTGCCCGAGGATTCGGACGGCGCGCTCGCCGCCGAAGGGCGCGCCTGCGGCGCCTTCAAGAAGGTGGTGCTGCTGGTTGCCGGCACGGCGATGCAGCGCTACGGCACCAAGATCGATCAGGAACAGGAAGTCCTGAGCTTCCTCGCCGACATCCTGATCGACACCTACGCCGCGGAGAGTGCCGTCCTGCGCGCGCAGGCGGCAGCGGCCGGCAAGCTGTCGAATGCCGAACTGCACCAGGATGCGGCAAGGGTCACGGTAAATGAATCGGCGGGCCGCATCGAGCTTTCGGCTCGCAGCGCGCTGGCGGCGATGGCTGACGGCGACGTGCTTCGCACGCAGCTGGCGGCGCTTCGGCGGCTGCTGAAAGTGACACCGGTCAACACCGTCGTGCTTCGCCGCCGCCTCGCCGATGCGACCGTCGAAAAGGGCGGCTACATCTTCTAGCTCACTCAGGGTCGTAGTTCAGTTCCAGGACTACGACCCTTCCGTCTCCATCGCCAAACGTGCGCACGGGCCTCACCCGGGTTGATGATTCGACCTTCTGCATGAGACGGTCGAAGTCCTCCGCCTGGAAGTACTCGCGATGCACCAGGATGTATTTCACGCCGATCTCGCGCAGCGCCGCAATCACGTGACGCTCCGGGAAATCCGGCAACTCATTGATCAACTGGACATACGGCTCCGGCGCGAACGCGCTGTAGCCGTTTACGAGCGGCTGCCAGTGATGGATCGATCGCAGTTGATACGCCGGCTCGCGGAGCCATAACGTTTTCCCGGTCGGGGCCGGTAGTTCCAGCACCACCGTGCCCGGCGGGTGGCCGGCGAGCCAGGTGTAGACCTCGCCCGGCCGCGCGTCGTAACGACGCACCGCAATGGGCGACGACCAGTACTCGGTCAAACAGAGAAGCGTCAGCCCTGTCGATACGAGCGGCGCGAGACGCGGCCAGCGCTGATAGAGCCTGGCGGCGCCGATCGATGCCAGCGTCGCCACCGAAAGGAGCACGAGGACGCCGAAACGGGCGGGTGCCCTGAGGCTGGCGGCCATGCCAAACACGCCCTGCAGCCCCGCAAACAGAATGCCGTTGACGCCCAGCGACAAGTCGGCGGCGACGATCGCCAGCATCAAGTAGCTAATCGAAGTTCGTGAGAATCGCGGAATGAAGGCGCCGATTGCCAGGAGTATCGCCAGGAACCCGGGGAACAGGCTCCGCTCGTCAGGTGCGACGGTCGAATTCGGCTGGCCGCGCAGGACGTTTTCCTGGGGCACGCGCAGGTAATCCGCGGCGACCGCGCTGTATGTCGCGACTTCGTCGGCGGGGCGATCGCCAAACTGCGCGCGTGTCGCCGAGTAGGCTGGACCGTAGATCACGGCAACAAGCAACAGCGGCACGACGGCGATCGCGGTTGCCGAGGCGATTCTCCCCTTCGCCTTTTCGAACGGCACGATCACGAGCCATGCCGCCGCGAGATAGCAAGCGAGGAACAGCCCGTAATAAATGCTGCAGAACGCTTGCGCCGCCAGCGCCAGGCCCAGAGCCAGTCCGCGCGCGAACGTCGGCTTTTCCACGAGCCGGTGCAGCAGCAACATCGCGAGCGGCATCCACATCGTCCACTGCAGTTCGAGATGACCAATGTGCGCCATTCGATATGGCGCCAGTCCGAAGATGATCGCGGCCAGCCACGCCGCCGGGTCCGATCCGGTCAGCCGCCTCGCCAGGACGAACATGCACAACATCGACGAGACGATGGCGGCGAGCATCAGATAGTTGTGAACGATCGCGGGATTGACGCCGGCGTGGAAGAACGGCAGCCCGAGCGCGCCGACCAACAGCATCGCGTCCGACAACGCGAGAGTCCCCTTGGCCGGATGGAAGATGTTGGCGTCGAAAAGATGCTGTGGATCCGCCGGCAACTGGTGCGCGACCCATGCCAGCCGCCAGATGCTGAAGTGCGCGTCGTCCGATGCCGGGATGACGACGTCGGTGATGCGGCCGAGCGGCCACGTCATGACGATGGCGAGCGCGACCGATGCGGCCGTCAGCACTGCGCTGCGTACGGCCGGGCTCACGCGCGCCTTACCGCTGCAGCAAGCAGGGCGGCGATCTTCTGAGCGATCGCAAGCGCTTCTGAATCCACCGGCGGCGCGGCATTCCAGTCGTGCAGCCATACAGCCTGGCGCCGCAGGTGCGGCGCTTCGTTCGCGTGGCGCGGGATCACGTGCGCATGCAGGGCTGGGTCGACGTTGCCGAGGATCTCGTAGTTGATCCGCTCGGCGCCGGTGACGGCGAGCACCGCATCGCCAAGAGCCGCCATGTCATCGAGAAATTGGCGGCGCTCGTCGCCGCTGAGCGCGTTGAGATCGGTCACCACGGGATCCGGAAGCAGCAGGCAGTAGCCGCGCGTGATCTGCGGATCGCCGAGCACTGCCCATCCCGATCGCATGCGGGCGATCGCCCGCGAGAGCTCGCCGCGTCTTGCGGCCTCGACCTGGCGATGAATGGCGGTCGGCATCATGGCGTGGGCGCGGACGGATCGTTCGAGCGGCACGCCGGCGGCGCAGAGCGGACACTCGGGCGGCCGCCATGAATCGAACGCGGCGCGGCCGGTGGTTTCGACCCGCAATCCTCGCTCAGAAAAAAATGTCGCCCCCGTGTTGCCCAGCACGTAGAGAACGCCGACGACGACGGGGATGGCGCCGTGGGACTCGACCGCCTTCAACGTCGCGCGCAACGACGATCCCGCGCTGATCACGTCATCAACGAGGGCGACACGCCTGCCGAGCAGGCGATGACCCGTGCCGTGCGGCAGTTGATACCGCGCGGCCAACGGTTCTCCGCCATTGCCCGGAACCGGCGTCGTGAAATAGAAGTCGCTGCCCAGGAGCCTCGCGACGAGCTGCGCGAGAAACGCGCCGCCGGTGAGCGGCCCGCACACCGCCTCGACTTCGTGACGCCTGAGCGACTGCGCGAGCCGGGTGACGAACGGATCGAGCGCGGCCTGATCGATGAACGCGGCCTCGAGATCGAACCAAAGGCCGCTATGCAGGCCGGATTCCAGCTGAAAGTGGCCGCGCCGCGCCCGGGCGAGATCGAGAAACGTCGTCATCGCCCGAGCATTGTCGCGTACTGCGATCAATCGGTGGGAGGGGCCTCGCCGACCTGTCGCACTTCGACCGGCATGTTCAGCGGCTTGCCGCCGGGCCCGGGGCACGTGGACACGCGCGCGGCGATCCGATAGGCCTCGTCAGCGCTCTTCGCCTCGACGATCCAGAACCCGGCGATGAACTCTTTCGTCTCGGCGAACGGGCCGTCCGTCACCGACGGACTGCCGTCATCGTTCGCCTTGACGATCCTTGCCTCTTCCGGGCTGACGAGGCCCTCTCCGGAAACCCAATGCCCTTTCGCCTTCAGGTCCTTATTGAGCTCGTTCATGAAGCCGACCATCCGCTTGACGTCGTCCGGTGACCAGCCCTCCATTTGATAGGGTCCCTTCTTCACGTTCATCTGAATCATGAATTTCATGTCTGTCTCTCTCCCCTCTAACAACACGTCGCTCGACGAGAACAAAAATCGACAAGCTCAACAGTAATTAATTCGACGTGACGATCGGGCGATCGTGTCCTTCAAGTCGGCCGCATCCGGCAATCCCTCGCGACGCGCTCCGTGCCGGCGCCGGCGCGCGGCGGCCGGACGCCGTTCGATCCGACACGAGCGGAAGCTGGCGGGAGGCCTGAGCGAGCGGGGCCGCGCGCGAGAGGGTTCTCTTGGCCGGTCAGGCCTTTGACTGGCAAGATCAACGATTGATCGCACGGATCGGGAGCAATCGTTGATTTGCCCAGCCATCTGAAGCGAGTGGAGGAGCGAATGGCGTGCGGCGGTTTTCCGCGCGCCGGCGCGATGTTGCGGCGACATTACCGTTGGCGAACGTTCAACACCATTGCAAGGAGCGCATAGTAACCGCAGATCCCGATGGCATCCATCGCACCCTGTTCACCAAGCGCTGCGACGCACGTTCGCGCGTCGCAGGCGTGACGCGGCGATCGCGATGGAGCTCGGTGCAGAGGTCGTAGAGCGCCTGCTGATCGGGTTCGAGATGCTGCGGGATCGCGCCGGACCACAACGCGTCGAGCGTCGCCTGCGGGATGCCCGCCTTCAACGCGATCGGCGCATGGATCTCCCATTCGAGCGTCTGTCGCCAGGCGGCGGCCGTCACGAGAATGGCAAACTCGCTGAGCCGTGGCTCGAGCGCGCTGCGATAGCGCAAGTACTCACCAAGCGCACCGACGCGCGTCATCAATTCCGGGCTGACGAGGAGATCGACAAAAGGGCCGAACGGCTCGACGCCTCGGAGCCGTCGGAATTCTTCGACGGCTCGCTTGGCGTTCCAGGTTCCGGAGTCCGGCTTCCGCCCTCGACTCCGCTCGGGGCGGCCCTGAGCCTGTCGAAGGGCCGGTTTCCCTCATGCGGTTGCTGGCAGTCCGTTCTTCAGCAGGTCTTCCATTGCCGCAGTGAAGGTGTCGATCTCCTCGAGCGGCGTGTAGATGTTGGGCGTGACGCGGATGCCGTTGTATTCGGGGCGGTTGATCGCGGTCGTGATGATCCTGTACCTGTCCCACATGAACGCGTTGATGCGCGGCGCCGGAATGTCCTTGATGCCGACGCATGCGACGCCGTAGACCTGGTCGAGACCGGTGTGAATCACCACGCGCGGGTTGCTCTTGAGCTTGTTCGCCCAGCGAAGTGTCAGATAGCGCAGCCGCGCCGCGACGCGTTCGGTGCCGATCGCCTGGTGGAACGCGAGCGCCTCGTTAATCGCCGCCTTGGTCGCTGCGGGCGACGTGCCGATTTCTTCGAACTTGCGGATGTCGTTGTCGCTGCGCTCGGGCGCGGCCTGCATCGGCCACGTCTTCGCGATGCGATCCCGGCGGACATACAGGAAGCCGGTTCCGGTCGGCGCGAGCAGCCACTTGTGGAGGCTGGTGCCGTAGTAATCCATCTCGAGGTCGCGCAGCTTGAACGGGAAGTGCGCCGCGGCGTGCGCGCCGTCGACGATGGTGATGATGCCGCGTGAGCGGGCCATGCGCGCCAGGTTCTGCACCGGGAAGATCTGGCCGGTCAGGTTGGTGATGTGGCAGAAGTGCAGCACCTTCGTCCGCGGCGAGATCGCGCCTTCGAGGATGCCGTAGAGGTTCTCTCCGGTCGTCGGCACCGGGAAGTTCACCTTCTTGATCGTGATCTTGTTGCGCCGCGCGCGCTGATCCCAGGTCGTCAGCATGCGGCCGTAATCCTGCTCGGTGGTCACGACTTCATCGCCGGGCTCGAGGTCGATGCCGTTCTGCGCGATCTGCAGCGACTCGCTCGAGTTGCGCGTGATGGCCATTTCATCCGGATCGCAGCCGAACTGATCGGCGAGTCGCCGGCGCACGACTTCGATGTTTCTCTCAATCAGACCGCGGTGATAGACCGGCGCCTGGTTCGAGTAATCGAGATAACGCTTATACGCCTCGTGCACGACCGTCGGGCTCGGGCAGCTGTTGCCGTTGTTGAGATTGATCAGCGAGCGATCGAGCGTGAACGCGTTCTGGATGTCGCGCCAGTAGCTCTCGTCCGACGGCCACGTCGTCCGGCGTGCGATTGCCCAGCGCGCGCGAGGCCTGCGCCACCAGCTCGATACTGTTGTCGTTCAGCACGAACGCCGCAGCGCCTGCTGCTCCGGTCATCCGCAAAAACGCTCGACGATTGCTCTTCATGATGGCCCCCTGATCGGCACGATTATATGCCTCGCGTTGCGATCGGGAGGGCGCCAGAGGGGCTATGCGCTGCGAAGTATCTCTCGTGGCTCACTCTCCGCTCGCCGGTCAAATCTCGCTTGGCGGCACGGGCCGCTGGAACCGCTATCGCGCTCTCCCCTGGCCTCCGCTCGATTTGTCTGCCAGTAACCTGCGTCGGCTCGGTCGAACGCTCGCCACGAGAGATACCGCGCTGCGCTCCGCGCCGGCGCGTGGCCGGACGCCGTTCGCTCCGGAGGAAGCGAATTCCGCCGGAGGAGCCGAGAGAATGTGTCCAGGTCAGGGGCATCAAGGGCGAGGCGACGGGCAGGTTTCTGGCAGGCAACATCAACGGTTGCCGAACGAATCAGTGGCAATCGTTGATTTGCCCAGGCGTAATGAGCGACCGCAGGAGCTAATGGCGTTCGGCTTCGACGCGCCGGCGCAGAGTGCATACCGGCATCGCTCGATTGGCGGTATCGGACAGCAGGAGTAGAATCCGCGCATGAAGAACATCTCAATCGCTCTCGTTGCCGTGGCAGCGCTCTGCACCGGACTCGCGGCGCAGGACCGTGTCGACTTCAGCGTGATCGAGAAGATCCGCGCCGAAGGGCATGGAGCGCTCGAAGATCCTGGAAACCTTCGACTATCTCGTCACCACCATCGGACCACGCCTGACCAACTCGCCGGCGCACAAGCGCGCCGATCGCGTGGACGCAGGAGCAGATCAAGGCGTATGGGCTGAGCGAGGTGCACGCCGAGCCGTGGCAGTTCGGCCGCGGCTGGACGCTCAACAAGGTCACCGTCGAGATGGTCGAGCCGCGCTACATGCCGCTCGTCGGGTATCCGCAGGGCTGGTCGCCCTCGACCGCCGGACGCATTGTCGCGACACCCGTGTGGATCCCGGGCCTCGAGGACGCGGCGATGAAAGCGCAGGCCGGGAAACTCAAGGGCGCCATTCTCTTCACCAGCCCGATCCAGCAGTACGCGATTCGCGCGGATCGTCCCGCGGCCAGCGGCGATCTGAAACCTCCCGATCCGCGTCCAGCCGGTCCGCCGCAGCTCAATGCCGAGCGGCTCGCGATGCTGAAGGCCGAAGGCGTCGGCGTGGCGATCCAACCGAACATCGGCGAGCACGGCACCTTGTTCGTCACCGGACGCGATCAGGGCGCCAACGCGGTGCCGTCGATCATCCTCGCATCGGAGCATTACAACCTGGTCGCGCGGATGCTGCAGCAGAAGATTCCGGTGAAGCTCGCCGTCGAGGTCCAGGCGACCTTCAACGAGGACGATCGCAACACGCACAACGTGATCGCCGAGATTCCCGGGACCGATAACGCCCTCAAGGACGAGATCGTCATGGTCGGCGCGCATCTCGATTCGTGGCATACCGCCACGGGCGCAACCGACAACGCCGACGGCTCGGCGACGGTGATGGAGGCGATGCGCATCCTCAAGGCGCTCAACATCCGGCCGCGCCGCACCATTCGCGCCGCGCTCTGGGCGGGCGAAGAACAGGGCCTGCTCGGCTCGAAGGCCTACGTCGAGCAGCACCTCGCCGGCGACAAGAACAAGGCCGCGCGCGACAAGTTCTCCGTCTACTTCAATCTCGACAACGGCTATCCGCCGATCAGCGGCTTCTACATGGAGAACAACGATCCGGCGCGCGCGATCATGACCGAGTGGCTGAAGCCGATGGCGAATATCGGCGCCATCATGCCGGCGCCCGGACACATCGGCGCGACCGATCATCTCTCGTTCCTCGACGTCGGCGTGCCCGGCTTCCAGGCCGTGCAGGAATACGTCAACTACGACGTGCGCACGCATCACACGAACATGGACACCGCCGAGCGGATCGATCCGGCAGCGCTGAAGCAGGCCGCGACGGTGATGGCGGCGATCCTCTATCAGGCGTCGATGCGCGAGGGCACGTTCCCGAAGCCGCCGCCGCAAGCCGGCAGGCACCAAGCAATAACATGATCGCGATCGCCATGTGGCTGCTGGCATTCGCCACGGCCACGTCCCTGCCCGTCGACAAGAGGACTGCATCGGCTCGAAGCCGATGTGCCCGGCGTCGGCCGCGTGCGCTACGCCGTCTCGATACCCGACGGCTACGATCCGCGCACGCCGGCGCCGCTCGTGCTCGTGCTGCACCCCGGCGGCCAACGCATTCCGTACTACGGAGCCGAATTCACGCGCCGGGTGGCCGAACCGGGATTGCGCCAGCTCAAGGCGATCATGATCGCGCCGGACTGTCCGACGGCGTCGTGGTCGGATGCGGCCGCGGACAAGGCCGTGATGACGCTGATCGCGGACGCGATGCGCGAGTACGCGATCGATCGGAAGCGCGTGCTGGTGGTCGGTTACAGCATGGGCGGGCGCGGCACCTGGCACATGGCATCGCAGCATCAGGAACTGTTCACGGCGGCGATCCCGATGGCCGCCTCGACGCGCGAGTTGTCGATCGATCTGCTGGGGCGGCAGCCGACCTACATCATCCACAGCCGCGCCGACGAGGTCGTGCCCTTCGAGCCCGCGGAACAGATCGCGCGCGACCTCAAGAAACTGGGCCGGCCGGTCGAGTTCGAGGCGCTCGACGATGTCACGCACTTCGACATGGTGAGCTACGTCGACGCGCTGCGGGCGGCGGGACGATGGGTCGCCGGTCGATGGAAGGATAGCCTGACCGACACGCGACATATTCCGCCCGTCGCTGCTCGGCGTGGCACTGTCGGCCTCTGTCGCGCAGGCCGCAGCCTTGGCGAAGGGGGATTGGCCGCAGATCCTCGGGCCCAATCGAAACGGGATTTACACCGGTCCGGAGATCGTTGCGTCGTTTCCGCGCTCGGGTCCGCCTCCGCTCTGGAAGCGAGACATCGGCGCCGGATTCGCCGGTCCGTCTGTGGCGGGCGATCGGCTGATCCTCTTTCATCGCGTCAACGGTCGCGAGACCGTCGAGGCGATGGACGCGAACACCGGAAAGACGCTCTGGACGTTCGACTACCCCACGTCGTATCGCGACGACTTCGGCTTCGACGAAGGTCCGCGCGCCGTCCCGGTGATCGCCGGCGGCCGCGTCTTCACGCACGGCGCCGACGGCATGCTGCACGGCATCGATTTCGCCAGCGGCAAGATGCTGTGGAGCGTCGACACCCGCAAAGTGTTCGAGGCGCCCAAGGGGTATTTCGGGGTCGCCTCCTCACCCGTCGTCGACGGTACCCGCGTGCTCGTCAACGTCGGCGGGACCAAGGGCGGCATCGTCGCCTTCGACGCGGCGAGCGGAAAGACGTTGTGGACGGCAACGTCCGACGAGCCGAGTTACTCCGCGCCGATCGTCGCCGACATCGGCGGGCAGCATACCGGCGTCTTCTTCACGCGCACCGGACTCGTCGCGCTCGATCCAGCGACCGGCAAGGTTCTGTATCAATTCCGCTGGCGCGCGCGGCAGGCCGCTTCGGTGAATGCGGCCACGCCGATCGTCGCCGGCGATCGCATATTTCTGTCGGCGAGCTATGGAACGGGCGCGGTGCTGCTGCAGGTCGCCGACAACGCGGTGAAGCCAGTCTGGTCCGGCGACGAATCGATGTCGAATCACTATTCGACGAGCGTGTTGAAAGACGGTTATCTCTACGGTTTCGACGGACGGCAGGAATTCGGGCAAACCTTGCGCTGCGTCGAGCTTGCTACCGGCAAGGTGATGTGGAATGTCGACGGCTTCGGCGCCGGCACCCTGCTCGTCGCCGGCGACACCCTCGTCATCATGCGCGAGTCCGGCGAGCTCGCGCTCGCGCCCGCATCGCCGAAGGCGTTCCGCTTCAACGCGCGCGCACAGCTAGTCAAGGGCGTGGTGCGCGCCTACCCGGCGCTCGCCAATGGCCGCTACTATGTCCGTAACGAACATCAACTGAGTGCGTTCGATCTCACAAGGCGATGAGAATCAGGCCAACAGGCTAGACAGGCAGGCAGACAGGCAAAAGATGAGCAGCGCGATTCGATTGTTCTCAGTGGCGGTTATTGCGGCCTTGATCGCAGGTTCCGGCATCACTGCACAAACGTCCGTGGACGAAGGGCCGATTGGTCCCAGTCCGTACGACGTGGTGCGCGGATGGCACAAACCGTTTGCCGCTCCGGGGTTTGCGTTCGGCGGCAACTCGGGTGTGTTTGCCGAGTCGCCGGATCGCATCTTCGTCGCGCAACGCGGCGAGTTCCGGTTGCCGACACCCGTTCCGCCGGAGTTCTCGGGCTTTGCCGGATCGATCAAGATGAACGTGCTCACCCTGGCCGATCGCCGTGTCTGGCAGAACTGTCTCTACACGCTCGATCGGAACGGCCAGGTCAAGGAGCGCTGGACGGAGTGGGATCAGCTGTGCGAAGGCTCCTCCGGTCCAGGCCCTCACCGCCTGCGCATCAGCCCCTATGATCGGGAGCGGCGCGTGTGGGTCGTCAACGAAACCTTCCACACGATCTACGTGTTTTCAAACGACGGCAAGAAACTGCTGAAGACACTTGGCGAAAAGAACGTGCCCGGCAGTGACGCCACGCATTTCGCCAAGCCGCAGGATGTGGCGTTCCTGCCGGACGGCCGCATCCTGATTGCCGACGGCCTCGACAACCATCGCGTGATGATTCTCGACGCCGCCATGAATTACCTCGGCGAGTTCGGCGGCAACGGCAAGGGCCCAGGGCAGTTCAGCGGCGTGCATGCCGTGGCGGTTGGACCAGACGGATTGATCTTCGCGCTCGATCGATCGGGCGGACGCATCAACGTGTTCCGCACCACGCCAGATCCCAGGAAGGTCGATTACGTGAACGCGTTTCCCGGCTTCTCGCTGCCGCTCGACATCATCGTCAACGACGACAGCCTGTGGATCACCGACCTCAAGCCGCTGCGGTTCGTGAAGCTCGACTTCAAGGGCAAGCGGCTCTACACGTGGATGGTGCCGCCCGACCTGCCGGACGGCTACCTCGAGGTCCACACGTTCTCTGTCGATTCTGAGGGGAACCTGTATGGCGGCGACAATCAATACGGCCGCACGCAGAAGTTCGTCCCGAAGGCCGGCGCGGATCCGAAACTGCTGATCCGCGCTCCGTGGAAGGCGAAGAGGTAAACAGGCCAACAGGCGAACAGGCGAACAGGAACTGTCTGTTGGCCCGTTCGCCCGTTAGCCCGTAAGCCTACTTCACGTTAACGACGACGTCCTTATAGGTGTTGAGCGCGCCGTCGGAAGCCATGCAGCGGATCGTGTACTGACCCGGATCCGCGAAGGTCACGTTGACCTGATACTTGCCGTCGGCCGGAACAGCCGGCGCCATCCAGCGCGGCGCCCATGGCGAATTCGCGCCCGCGCGCGTGTCCTCCCACACCTTGGCCTGTCTTGGCGTGAACTCGACGCGTCCCGCACCGCGATACACGAAGCACGAATGACGGAGACCCGTCTGGCTGCCGACCGTAATCGCCGATGGCGGACGCTGCGCTCCCGGATCGAACGTCATCGTGCCGCGCGGCACCACCGTCGGCGTGGAGTTGGTCGACTTCGCGCGCGCGGCGGCAATGCGTTCCGCCTCGCGTGAATCCGGACCGAATCGCGGACGCGGCACACCATCGTCCTTGGCGACCGCAACGAGGGTCAGCGGCTGGCCAACCTGCGCGCGCCGCTCACCGGTGTCGATCGTGATCTCGGGAGCAACGTTGGCGCGAATCAGCGGGCTGCTGACGCCGGCGCCAAGCGCGCCTTGCTCCGATGCCTGGACGATGTTGTCGACGAGCGAGTCTTCGCGCAACGACGCAAAGGCTTTTTCAGTCTTGCCTTTGGTCGTCAGCGTCCAGACCAGCTCCTTCTTACCCCAGTCGGCCGGCACGCGCACCTTGAACACGAAGCGGTTGCGGCGCGGCAGGAAATGGGTCGGCTGTCCCTGATCGGGCAGACCCGGGAGAGATGTTGTTGTCGGGCCCGATCGGCACGTCAACTTCTTCCTCCCAGTTGCGGTTCATGTAGCCGAACATCATGTTGAACGATCCGTCGTCGTTCTTTTCCCAGCCTTCAAAGGCCGGTGAGACGTTCTGGCCGCGCGAGTAAGAAAGCATTTGGGTGCTCGCCGTTTGATAGGCGAGCACCACGACACCAAGCGCTAACGCAAACTTGATCCAGGTAATTCGAAGCATCGGTATTTTCAAGCTCTTAACTGTCGACTCTTGATTGCTATTGCTGCTGCCCCGGTTTTGCCGTCGTCGCCGGAGTCGCCGGCGGCGGGATGACGTTGCACAACGGACACCCGACGATCACGTCGGGACGATTCGGCCCAAGCTTCTCGCGGCGCTTGGCCATCTCCGCCTGGAACTCCTGATCGGTCAACGGCATGATCTGCCCGAGGTCGATGAACATGTTCGCGATCGATCGGTTGCCTGATCCCTGCCAGTTGCGCGGATCGGGAATGTTCTTGTTGTTCGGCGTGTTGTCCATATAGCCGATGATGTGAAGGATGGTGCCGCGCGGCAGAATCGGCGCGTAATCGTCCTCGTATTCGTACTGGCGCACCCAGTTGTGGTCGTATCCGGCGCAGGTCAGCGTCTGGATGTTGAAGCCCCAGATCGCTTCCAGGCACATGCGCTGTCCCGGCGCGTGCAGGTGCGGCTCGAACGTGACGATCTTCGCGGGCTGTTGCAGCACTTCGTACGCGTGCAGCTGCTGGTTGGCCTCGTTCGGCTTGATGTCGATGTCGAGCGCGTTGGCCAGGCTGTGCAGGGTCGTGCGGCGCTCCGGCTTGTAGCCGACAGGGTGGAACCGGAATCCGAAGAGCAGCTTCGACTTCACGTCCGAACCGCCCGAGTGGAGGTGCGCCGACTGATAGACGATGCTCGAGCCCGCCTTCAAGCAGGCGTCCGGCGTTGTCGTCGAAGATGTCGGCGTTGCGGCCGACTTCGTGCACGGGCCAGCCCACCGCGTCCTGCGTGACCGACGCATCGAGCGCATCGCCGCTTTCATCAACCGGCGCGGTCGCCCAGATCAGGTGGTGCCACACGTAGCGCTGGCCGACCGTCTGGCGGCCCGACTCGTTGCTGAAGTTGTTGACCTCGCGGATTTCCACTGATTTCACGTAGCGGTCTTCCTTGATCGGGAGCAGCGTCGGCGGGAACTCGCCCCACCAGTCGGGCGCATTCGACTTGACCAGGATCTCGGGGCTCTCGACGATCAGGTCCGGCTCGCCTGCGTGCCACGAGGCGCCGTCCGGGAACACTTTCGCCACCGGCATGTCGGTCGGGTTGCCGCGCGGCGCGCCGGTGTCGGCCCACTTCGCGATCTTCGCGACCTCTTCATCGCTCAACGACGGATCGTTCTTGTAGTGCTGGATGCCGATGCTCTTCTCGATATACCAGGGCGGCATGGCGCCGGCCTTGTCGCGGATCGCGGTGCGCGCCTTCATCGAGCGCGCCCACGGCCGTGCCTCCTCGTAGGTGAGAAGCGACATCGGCGCGACCTGGCCGGGCCGGTGGCAGTTCTGGCAGCTGCGCTGCAGGATCGGCGCAATATCCTTGGTGAACGTGACAGCGTCACTCGACTGAGGCGGCGTCGCCGCTGCCGCCGGTTGCTGCGCGCTCATCGGCGTTACGAAGACCGCCACGCCAAACAACGCCGTGCCGGCCACTAGCGCAAGGCCGAAGTTCTTTCCAACCGCCATTTAGAGCTCCTTGAGATTCCGGGTTTCGGAGACCATCTATTTTACCCTTACACAATCCGTAAAAATGCGGCAGGTTGCCTTTTACGGGACGGACTCTCTTCCTACCGCCTCAAGATCGCGGTCCCGTTGCGCTTCGGAACCTGCCCAACTGGAATGTTTGCAACGACTTTCAGCGTTTTCGTGTCGACGACCGTGGTTGAGTTGTCCCCGGCCGCCGCCACGTAGACATACCGGCCATCGGGCGAGAACGTCACCCATTCCGGATGCTGCCCTACATGGACGTGACCGAGGGGCTCGAGGTTCGGCAGCGAATACGCGTACATCGTGCTGTAGACCTTGCTGGTCGAGAACAGGACCTTGCCGTCTGGTGTGACCCCAAGCCCGTGCGCCGGGGCGCCCTGCAAGCCCGTGGTGTGCTTTTCCTCGCCCTTGATCTCGGGCATGTCGATGCGCCGCACTTCTTTCCTCGCATCGAAATCGATGACCGCGAAGCCGTGATAATCCGACAGCTGGATGTAGATGTTCTTCGTGGACCCGTCGGGCTTGGTGTCGAAGGTCATCGGCCGCACGCCGGCGCTCGTCGGCAGCTCCCAGGCGATGGTTTCCGTCGCCTGATCGATCACCGTGAGCATGCGCCCGGGAATCGATCCCGAGACGACGTGCTTCCCGTCGGGCGTGACGTAGACGTTGTGGATCGCGCCCTTGACCGGAATCGTCCTGGCGTTGGTGAGCGTGACGGTGTCGATCACGTCGACGGCGCCCGGCTGCTGCGCGATGCCCACGTAGACGCGCTTGCCGTCATTCGAGATCGCGACGTTGTTCGGGCGTCCGCTCAGGTGCACGCGCGCGATCACCGCGAGCGTCGTCGAATCGACGGCGTCGAGTGTATGCAGCGCCTCGTTGGTGAAGTACATCCGCGAGCCGTCGGGCGCGCTCGTCACGCCGTGCGGCACCTCGATGTCGCGGATGACCTCCACCACCTTGTTGGTGGCGGGATCGATCAGGTGGATGTTGTCTCCGGCCGCGTTGGTCTGGATGATGCGCGCGACCTTCGTCGCGCTCGCCCGCTTCGTGTATGAAGCAAGATCGGCCCCATTGACCCAGGCCTCGAGCACCTTCCAGTCCGGATCGTTCTTCGTGGTCCAGTGCTGGCCGCCGCCGTGAAAGACGTCGCCGCCGGCATCCCGCGACAGCGGATGGCGCAGGAGCTTACTGGCGCCGGGGCTGCCCGGGACGACCATCGCCTTGGCAGCCTCGAAGTTCTTCCGGGTCTGTTCCTCCGTCCAGTTCGTCGCCCCCTCGGGCAGGCGCTCCAGGCGGAGCGTCGCGCTGCCGCCGTGGCAGGTCACGCACCGCGCGTGGCCGTCGCGCTTTTCCAGGAAGAGCGGCTCGACCCGGGCCTTGTAGAACTCGTAATCGAGAGCCGGGCTCGCCGGAGGCGCCGCCGGCTGCTGTCCAAGAAGTGCCGCAAGAAGGAGTTCCAGCATCGCAACCTCCATCCCGTCCTGTGTCCCAACGGGATTTTCAACGGATTCTAGCTCTAGTCGGGATACGATTACCGTTTTCCGGGCCCCCAACGCGCGGACTTTGCGCGGTGGGGCCTAAGGCGGACCCGTGCATCCTGACCTCATAGAAGCGATCGCCTTCCACGAAGCCATTCTCGCGGAAGGCAGCAAGGCCCTCGTCGGTTATACGCAGCCCAAGATCCTGGCGAACATCGTGCTCCTGTCGGAGATTCCGACCACCTACGACAAGAAGGAGCAGCGGCAGGTCAACTCCGGCAACCTGCTGTTACGCGGCGTTCCGGGCGTCGGCAAGACGTTCTTCGGTGTCATCCTCGCGGCGATCAGCGATGCCAAGTTCGCGCGCATCCAGGGACGCGCCGATCTGCAGCCGACCGAAGTTGTCGGCTTCCAGATGATCAATCCCGCGACCGGGGCGCTGACCACCGAAATGGGCCCGCTCGCGGAAGCGGAGGTGATCCTGCTCGACGAGATCAACCGCATCCCGCTCAAGTCGCAGAGCGCGTTCCTCGAGGGCCTGCAGGATCGCACCGTGACAGTGGGCAAGAAGACCTATGAGCTGCCCGCGTTCAACTTCGCGATCGCGACGATGAACCCGGTCGAGCTCGGACAGGGCACGTTTCCGCTGTCGGAAGCGGCGACGGATCGCTTCGCGATCATGGTCAACATCGGGTATCTCCCGCCCGAGGAGGAACGCAAGCTCGTCAACTTCGACTTCAAGCAGGTCCGCCTCGGCAACCTGATGAAGAAAGAGCGCATCATCCAGCTGCGCGCCGCGATCACCGAGCACGTGTTCC
The DNA here is from genome assembly GCA_963833135.1 of uncultured cyanobacterium. Taxonomy (GTDB): domain Bacteria; phylum Acidobacteriota; class Vicinamibacteria; order Vicinamibacterales; family UBA2999; genus 12-FULL-67-14b. The sequence continues at coordinate 370,561 of CAWHWW010000006.1, forward strand.
TGCACGAGCGGCTCGGCGACTACATCCAGCGACTCGTCGCGAACACCCGTCCGCACAATCCCGACACCGACTGGTTGCGATACTCGCCGTCGGAGCTGGTCGAGACCGGCGTCGATCTCGGCGCCTCGCCGCGCGCGATCATCGTGTGGGGCCGCCTCGCCAAGGTGTGGGCGCTGCTGGTGCGCCGCCGTGACGAGGTCTATCCGGAAGACATCCAGGACCTCTCGACCTACGTGCTGAGCCATCGCCTGTGGCTCGGCCCGCATGCCGCGAGCCACGGGCTGACGACCGACGCGGTCATCAAGGACATCATCGACAAGACGCCGATCCCATGATTGCCCTTCGACTCGTCATGGTCCGCGACAAGTCGGGGACCATCACTCGCTCAGGGTTGCCCGCTCGTTCTCAGGAGCATTCACGTTGAGAACTCGCGAGCAAGAAGTCGAGCCGCTCATCAATTTGTCGGAGATCACCGAAGTCGAGTTGATCATCCTCAAGCGGATGCGCGAGTTCACGATCGGCGAGCATGCCAGCATGTTCCACGGCACCGGCTTCGACTACGTCGGGCTGCGCGACTGGCAGGCGGGCGATCGCTTCGAGAACATCGACTGGCCGCAATCGTCGCTCAACAACTTCAGCCCGCTGATCGTCCGCGAGTTCGAGCAGCCGACGACGTCGAGCGTGATCATGATCGCCGATCGATCGGCGTCGACGCGCTGCGGCGCGACCGGCGGGTCCGACACGCGCGGCACGCAGATCGCGACCCTGATCGCGCGCGCCATCGCCACCGTCGGCATGTCGGCGGTGTTCTTCCAGGACTCGATCGGGCTGATGACGTTCGACGAGGGTTTCCACTCGCTCGGCGCGGTGCGGCCGCGCATCGGCAAGAACCACGTCATCCACTGCCTCGATGCCTACCAGTACGGCGCCGGGTTGCAGGACCTGCGCAACGTCGGCGACCTGAGCGCCACGCTGACGGGTTTTTCACGGAAGACCGCGATGATGCCGGTGATCTCGGACTTCATGTTCGATGACGCGCCGGAGTTCCTGCGCGAGTTGCGGCGCGTCAACAACGTCCACGACGTGTTCGTCATGATCGTCGACGCGTCGTTCGCCTTCGAGCTGCCGAAGGTGTCGGCGGGCTGGGTCGAGGTCTACGACGTCGAGACCGGACGCACGCGCATGATGTCGCGGCGCGAGCTCGGCAGGCAGAGCGAGCGCGTCAAGGCGTGGCAGAACGAAATTGCCAGGCAGGCCAAGGACAACGATCTCGACGTCGTCCGCCTGTCGCTGGATCAAGTGAAGTTCGACGTCGCGTTAATCGAATGGGTTGCGGAACGCCGCCTGCGGCGGCGTAAATAACGAATAACGAATAACAAATAACAAAATGATACGAGCCTTCGTCATATTCGCGTTGATTGCTGTTGCGATCCCTGCCCAGGCACAAACGGCGGACCGACATGGTCGAAGTCGAGCCGATCACCTGCTGGTGGCGGACGTCGACGAGCGCGGTGCAGACCGGTGAATCGTTCGGCCTGACCCTGACCTGCGCCGTCGTCGAAACCGAAGCCAACAAGGTCGTGCCGGACTTTTCGAAGCTCGATCCAACCGTGGTGCAGCTGCCGCCCTTCGAGGTGCTGGGCGGCACGCATGCCGGCGATCTGGTGACGCCCGGCAAACGCTTCTTCCAGTACGATTATCGCCTTCGCCTGATCGCTGAGGACGCGTTCGGCAACGACGTGTCGATTCCGCCTCTCGAGATCTCGTATCGCATCGAGAGCAAGGTCGCCGGCGGCGACACCACGCAGGGCCGCGACCAGTCGTACTCGCTGCCACGCGCGTCGGTACGGCTGATTTCGCTCGTGCCCGATGACACCTCGGACATTCGCGAGGCGCCGGCGTCGATGTTCACCGGGATCGAGAACCGCGAATCGCGCGCCAACCTGATGCAGACGGTCGCCGGCGTGCTGTTCGGTCTCGCCGTCGTCGTGGCGATCGTGATGCTGATCGGCATGCTGCGCCGCAAGGCGCCGAAGTCGGCGGCCGCGGCGGCGCACATGGCGCCGCGCACCATTCTCGGCGCGGTCGCGAAGGAGCTCGGCGAGGTGCAGCGCAGCAGCCGCGGCGGCTGGACGCAGGAGCTGGCCGGCCGCGCGCTCGCCGCGCTGCGTGTCGCCGGCGCCTACTCCATGAGCCGTCCTGTTGGTCAGCGCCCCGCGGCCGCTGGAGAGACGCCGGTCGACGGCGTGCTGGTCGTCCGTTCGTTCGGGCGCGGCGACGTGTATGTGTCGGGCGCCGCCACGCCGGAGTCCGCATTTACGAACGCGCCGGCAGGGTTGGCTGATGCGCTGAGGACGTTGACCGTGTCGCGATACGGCCGCACGGAAAAGTTCGATTCGATGGCCGACGAAGCCATCCAGACCGCGATGCGGGTGACAAAGCATCAGCAGTCGGCGCATTCGTTGATCAAAGAGTGGGGCAGGAACTTCACATCGTCGGTGGTGGACCTTAGAAAAAAGGTGTGGTCCTAGCGGGCGTTGCGGGCCACGGGCTTAGGGCCTAAAGAATGCAATTCGTTCGTGATCTGAGCGGCGTGATCACGGCCACGTGGGCCGAGTGGGGGACATCCGCCTCGAGCGGCTGCTCTACTCGGAGGTCACCACGGCTCGCCAGATCCTGATCGCGCTCATCGGGCTGGCGGCGATCTTCGTCGTCATCCGATCGTTCGGCAGCCGCAATCCCGGTCACCACCGGATGGCGCTGCCGGCGCTCGTCAAGGGATCGGGCTGGTCACGCGCCTCGCTGTCGCGCCACGGCGCGCTGATGCTGGCGCTCGCGGGCCTGCCCTTCTTCATCATCTCGCTGGCGGATCCGCGAACGGCGCTGACCCGATCGGAAACCACGTTCCCTGGCCGGCGCATCGCGCTTCTGATCGACGCGTCCTCGAGCATGTTGTCGGCGCTGCCGTCGACGACGCTCGCCAAGGGCGCGCCGAACAACGCGGCGTTCTTCACCACCGTCGGCGCGGCGCGCTACTTCATCGAGCGGCGCATGTCGGGCAAGTATCGCGACCTCATGGGCGCTGATCGAGTTCGGCGACGACGCCTACGTGATCACGCCGTTTACGACCGACTACGAAAACATCCTGCTGAGCACGGCGCTGATCGGCGACTGGAACGAGTTCATGGCCTTTCCCGATCAGGGCACGGTCGTCGCGCGGGCCGTCGAGCAGGCGGTCGGACTGTTCAACGCCTTCGACTATCTCGATGCCGCCGGCAACCTGATGGTGATCTTCACCGACGGCGCCGACGCCGACGTGCTCGAGAACGGCAAGACCGTGGACGACGTGCTCGCCGACGCGCAGAAGGCGAAGATCCCGGTTTACCTGATCAAGATCGGCGGCAACATCCAGAACAAGCGCAGCGTCGCCGACGAGCTGTGGATCGGCGCGGTCAAGAAGACCGGCGGCGAGTTCTTCTCGGGCGGCGACGAAGCCACCATCATCCGCGTCGATCCAGGCGATCGATCGCCGCGCCGCCGGCAAGATCGAGATGAAGCAATACAGCACCGAGCGGCCGCGCTACGCGCCCTTCGCGATGACGGCGGCCCTGCTCTGGTGCGCGGCGTTGTTACTGCGTTTCACGATTCCGACGTTTCAGACGTTTCCGTAGGAACAGACATGAAATCTTCATCGTGGTTGGGACAGGCATTGATCGCGATTCTCCTCGTCGCGGCGGGCGCCATCCTGTGGCGATCGTCGGAGTATGAGCGCCGCCTCGCGGCGGCGGAGCGCGATCTCGTGACGCTGAAATACGAGGATGCGGCGATCGCCGCGGCGCAGCCCGGCGGACGGCTCGCCGGCTTGATGCCGATGTCGGCGGCGGCGCAGGATGCCAAGGCGCTCGCCTCGACGGCGGGCTACTGGCGCGGCGATTACGACAAGGCGATCGAGAATCCCGACGCGAAGCTGCTCGCCGCCAACGCGCAGTTTCGCAAGATCCGCGAACAGGGCGGGTCGTGGCAGGCCGTGGTCGGCCGCATGGATTCGCTGGTGAAGCAGTACGCGGAGATCCTGCGCGAGAATCCGGGCAACACCGAGGCCGCCTTCAACTACGAGTATGTCGTCCGGCTGCGCGCGGTGTTCGCGGCCAGAAAGACGGCCGTGCCGCCATTCAACGCCAAGGGCAGCGGCCTCACGGTCCACGGCTTCGCCGGCGCGCCGCCCGAAGAGGCGGACATGAAGAAGTTCAAGATGATCGTGCCGATGCGTCCTGATGAGCGGCTCGAAGCCGAAAAGGCCGGCAAGGGGACGACGAAGGTACGGAAGGGATAGGGCTTAGGGACTTACGGGCCTAGGGGCTTAGGGCTTCGTCCACAATGCGCTTCGGAGCTCCAAGTTTCTTGCCGCTGCTCGCGGTGCCCGCGGCGCTGCTGCTGCTGTGGTTCTGGCAGTTGTGGCGACGGCGTGCGGATGCGCGCGCGTTCGTGCGCCGCCGGCAGGTGCCGGTCGAAGAGCGCATTCCGTTTTTCGGCGAGCTGCTCTTCTGGTTCTTCGTCGTCCTCGCGGCCGGCTCGGCGATCCTCGCGCTCGCGAAGCCGCAAGCCGTCACGTCGCTCGTCCGCACGGCCGGCGTCGATCTCGTCATCCTGCAGGACGGCTCCGCGTCGATGCACGTCACCGACGTCAAGGGCGATCGCTGGCAGCGATCGATGCGGTTCCTGCGCACGCTCGGCGAAGCGCTGCGGTGGGAGAACGATCGCGTCGCGATGGCGCTCTTCGCGCACATGGCGACGCCGCAGATCCGGCTGACCAAGGATCCCAACACGTATTTCTTCTTCCTCGATCACCTCGAGGACAAGTCGCCGTTCCGTCTCGAAGACGACGGCACGTGGGACACCAACATCGAGCGCGGCATCTATTGGGGCATGCGGTTGATCGAGAAGGACGAAGAGCTGCGCCGCATCGCCAGCAACGCGATGACGAACAAGCTGCCGCAGGCCGACAACTCGAAGGCGTTCGTGCTCATTTCGGACGGCCAGTCGTGGAGCGGCGAGGTCGCCAAGTCGCTGGCGCTCGCGCAAGGCCGCGGCATCCCGTTGAGCGTCGTCGGCGTCGGCACCACGGCGGGCGGCATCATTCCCGATCCGAAGCGCGAAGCGAACCAGCCGGTGGTGCGCTCGATCCTCAATCGCGCCGAGCTGACGCGCATCGCCACGGCGGGCGGCGGACGGTATTACGAGCTCGATCGCGAGACCGATCGCGAGATCGCGACACAGATCATCGATCAGACGCGGCGCCGCGCCGGGACCACCGGCATCCAGGAAGGCACGAGGGACCTGTATTGGAACTTCCTGTTCGCCGCCGGTATCTTCCTCGCGCTCGGCGTGTTGTTCCTGCGCGATCGCGTCGCGCTGGCGCTGCAGTTAACCGCCGCCGCGGCCGTCCTCGTCTTCGTGCAGACGATCTTCTAGTTCGGCTACACTGCCACTCCGATGAAGCGTCTGGCGCTTGCGCTGGCGTTGTTGTGGATGGCGTCATGCGGCTCGAACTCCGCGTCGCCGACGCAGCCGTCGGTGACTCCGGCAGCGGCGAGTCTCTCGGCGGTGGCCAGCACGTATCTGAACAGCATCATCGACATTGCGGAGCGGAGCTCGATCAACCGGCTGACGATCGACTGGACCGCCTACCGAAACTCGGTCATCGCAGAGGCCGGCAGCGCCCAGACGATCGCCGGATCTTTATCCCGCGATTCGCACCGCGATCACGCTGCTGCGCGACGGTCACAGCTCGTATCGATCCGCATCCGGCACGACGACGATCTTCGTGGCGCTCCGATCGTGTGCGCCGCCCGCGGTCGTGCCGTTGTCGTTGCCGCCGAACATCGCGCTCGGTGCGCGTCGGCGCGTTCAGCGGCACGGCGGAACAGGCGAATGCCTACGCCCGCCAGATCCAGGATGCGATTGCGGCTGCCGATCGCGACGACTTGATCGGCTGGATCGTCGATCTCAGATCGAATGGCGGCGGCAACATGTGGCCGATGGTCGCCGGCCTCGGACCGATTCTTGGCGAGGGACCGCTCGGCTATTTCATCGGCCCCACCGGCAACGAAACGCTGTGGGAGTACCGCGACGGCACTTCGAGATCGGGAGGATTGGCGGTGACGACGGTCTCACCGCCGTACGTCCTGAGACGCCAGCAGCCGCGCGTCGCGGTGTTGTCGAATGTCGGCATCGCCAGCTCCGGCGAGGCGACGCTCATCGCCTTCCGTCAGCGCGCGAATACCCGCTCGTTCGGCCAGCCGACGTGCGGCCTGTCGACCGCCAACCAGACATTCACCTTGAGCGACGGCGGGATGTTGACGATCACGACGTCGGTGATGGCCGATCGGAACAAGAACCGGTTCGGCGATTCGATTCCGCCGGATGAAGTCATCAGCGATCAAACACAGATGATCCAGCGCGCCATCGAGTGGCTGCAGACCGGTCGCTAGAGGCCTGACGCTTTTTCGACGCTGGCCGTAAGAATCACGTACGGGCCACGGAGGCGCGGAGCATTCTCTCTGAATCTTAACGAGCTGCTTCGAAGCAGACGGGCCTTTTGAAAAAGAGTCCTCCGTGCCTCCGTGGCCTGTACGTGACAAGCGCGCTATAGTTGAGAGGTGTTTCGCAAGCCGGCTTGGATCGCTTTAGTCGCTTTCGCGCTCTCGGCGTGCGGGCCGAAGGAAGAAGACTACACGGCAACGATCGCCGCGATCAGGGCCGCAAAAGACGACAGCTTCAAGACCGATCCGGA
>CAWHWW010000007.1:0-129548 GCA_963833135.1 uncultured cyanobacterium
AGGCGAACCCGGGAAAAGCGTGGACCGCGGCGCGAATCATCGCCATCACGATTGCCGAGGGGGCGCCGTGGCCGGACACGTCGGCGACGATGACGCCGAACTGCCCGTCGGGGAGCGGGAACACATCGTAATAGTCGCCGCCGGCATACAAGCTGGTGCGGTAATAGGCGGCAAATGTCGCGCCCATCCCGGACGGCAGCGCGGCGGGAAGGATGCGGCGCTGCATCGCGCCGGCGCTCGCGAGTTCCCGTTCCAGGCGATCGCGGCTGCGACGGACCTCCCGCTCCAGCTGCTGACGCGCGACGTGGTTGGCGACGCGCGCGATCACTTCCTCGGGTTGAATCGGCTTGGTGATGTAGTCCGACGCCCCGAGCTCGAGCGCCGTGACCTTGTCGGTGACTTCTCCCAGCGCCGACAGGAACACGACGATCGCGTCGCGCGTCGACGCATCGCTCTTGAGCGCGCGACATACCTCGAAGCCGTCGAGTTCGGGCATCATCACATCGAGCAGGATCAGATCGGGATGCACGCGGCGCGCGATGTCGAGCGCCGCCCGACCATTCTTCGCCGCGAGCAGACGGTAGCCCCGACCTTCGAGGGTGCGGACGACGAGCCGGAGGTTCACCGGGCTGTCGTCGACCACCAGAATGGTCGCACCAACTGCGGCGTCTGCCGGACCTGCGGGCGGAACTGGCGTCACGCTGGACATTCGGGCTGTCTCATGGCTGTTGCTCGAGCGACGCGGCGAGCCGGAGCAGCGCATCATAGTCGAACGCGGCCGTTAGCGCCGCAATGCGGCGACCGAGGGTGCCTGGCGACTCTCCTTCCGACGACAGTTGCTCGGCAATCGCATCGAGGTCGGCCACGCTGCCGATGGCGGCCGCCTCGCGAATCCTGGCGGCGAGTCCGCGAACGCTGACATCGTCTCCAAGCGGCAGAATCGCGACGTCCGTCTCCTCCGACGGGCTCACGAACCTGGTGCCGGTGTAGCGCTGTAGCTTGGCGAAGAGCACGTCGGCCCTGACCGGCTTTGGAAGAAAGTCGACGCAGCCGGCCTCGCGCGCGGCCTGCCGGACTTCGTCCCACGCGCTGGCTGACACGGCAATGACTGGAATCGCCGCGGTCGCCTCGTCGGCGCCGAGCTGTCGCGTCGCCTCGAATCCGTTCAAGTCGGCCATGCGGAGATCCATGAGCACGACATCGGGCCGATGGGTGCGACCGAGCTCGACGGCCTCGATCCCGCCAGCCGCGGTGATTACCCGCACGCCGGCGCTCTCGAGGAGGCTGGCGAGGATCCTGCGGTTCACGGAACTGTCGTCGGCGACGAGCGCGGTCAGCTGTTCGCCCGGCGCGAGGCGCGCGTCAGAGGAGAGCGCCTCGCCATCGCCGTCGACGGGTCCGCCGGCACCACCTCCTCGGCCTCGACGAGCGGCAACTCGAAATAGAAACGGCTGCCTTTTCCGGGCGTGCTCTCGACCTTCAGCTCGACCACCCATGCCCCGCACCAGGCGGTGGCTGATGGTCAGCCCGAGGCCAGTGCCACCGAGCTCGGCGCCCGAACGTGTCTGCCGAAACGCCTGAAAGACCGCGCTCAGATTTTCGGCCTCGATCCCGATGCCGGTATCGACGACGTCGAAGCGCAGACGGCCGGCGGTGCCCAGTGCGATGAAGAGCTCCACCTGGCCTTGCGCGGTGAACTTGACGGCGTTCCCGAGCAGGTTGAGCAGGACCTGGCGCAGGTGACGGCCGTCGAGCGTGACTCGGGCGGGCAGACCGGGTCGACGTCGGTCACAAACTGCAGACCCTTGCGCTGCGCCCGCTCTTCGATGACGTAGCGGAGATCGACCGCGACCTGGCGCACGTCGCACGGCGTCGCCTCGATGTCCATGCGGCCGGCCTCGATCTTCGAGAGATCGAGCACGTCGTTGATGAGATCGAGGAGATGCGAGCCGCAGGCGCTGATCGCATCGAGTGCGTCGCGCTGGTTCGGGCCGAGCGTCCGGTCGCGCTGCAGGAGCTGGGCGTAGCCAATGACGCCGTTGAGCGGCGTCCGGAGCTCGTGGCTCATGTTCGCGAGGAATTCGCCCTTGGCGCGATTCGCCGCTTCCGCGGACTCCTTGGCCATGCGCAGCTCGTCTTCGTGCCGCAGCCGCTCGGAGATGTCGCGCACGAAGGCGCCGAAGAAATAGCCGCGGCCGGCGCGGACCGGCGTGGTCACTGTAATCTCGATTGGAAACTCGCGACCGTCGCGGTGCAAGCCGCGCAGTTCGAGTCGCCGGTTGACGATCGGGGCTTCGCCTGTGAGGTGAAATCGCTTCAGGCCCTCGATATGCGCCGAGCGGAAGCCGGCCGGGATGATCGTGTCTGACAGCTGCCGCCCGATGACCTCGTCCCGCGACCATCCGAAGGTTGCGTCGGCCTGCGCGTTCCACGAGACGATCCGGCCGTCGGAGTCCATCCCGATGAAGCAGTCGTGCGCCGAATCGAGCACGAGGCGCGCGCGCGCTTCGCTCTCGGCGAGATTCTGCACCGCCTGGCGGCGATCGGCGTCGGCGAGCGCCACGACGACGAGATTGGCCAGCGACAAGGCAAAGTTCTGCTCGTCGAACTTCCAGGTTCGTGGCCCGCCGACGTGCTCGATGCACATCACGCCGAGGCCGCGGTCTTCCTGCCGCAGCGGCACGTCGAGCATCGCCCCGATACCGTTCGGCGTGAGGTACGAGGCGCTGAACTCGCAGGTTCGAGGATCGGTGTGCGCATCGGCGGCGGCCACGACCCGGTCATGGCCAATGGCACTGAAGTAGGCCGGCACGTCGCGGGCGTACAACCGCTCGCCGGACGTGTGCTGCCCGGTATGGCTCTGAAAGAGATCGTCGCAGCGCAACGTCGTGCCGTTCTCCTCGAATCGCCAGGTGCTTACGCGAGCCACCTCGAGGGTGCGAGAGCAGGTCTCGAGGATGAGGCGCAGCCGATCGCTGACCGTCACCGTCACGCCAGTCTGCCGCGAGGTCAGCTCGGTCAGCGCCTGACTCTGAGTGGCCAGCCGCCGTTCGCTGTTGCGAAGCTCTTGCTGGGACTCATCCGCGGCATCGAGGAGGCGGTTGACGGCGCCGCTGAGCTCAGCCAGATCACTGCCGGCGCTGCCTTCTTCGAGCCGGGCCGTCCGGTTGTCGGCGTGCAGGATTTCGAGCGCGCGCGAACTCACCTGGTTGACCCGCCGGATCAACCGAAGCCGGAATATCCCGGCGACGAGCAGCGAGACTCCGAACACCAGCCCGCCGATGAACAGGAGCTCTTCGAGGAACGACGGCGGCTGTCCGCCGTGCCAGGCCCGCTCGACCAGGTGGAAACCCACGAAGCCGATCACGAGCAGAATGATGACGACGATACGCGTCTTCAGCATGCGGGAACTGAAAATTCTCTCACGACTGCCACGATCAGAAAGCTCCTCACCGCTGAGGGCGCCAAAGTCACGTCCTCGGTGCTATCCGCGGTGCAAGCTCTCGCGCTGCAGCTACTGCGAAGGGGTCGTCTGGGTCGTCGGCTTGATGACCAGGTTCTCGATGAAGAACTCCATCATCCGATCGGTATTGATGCCGCTGTGGCCGCGGTCCGGGCCAACCTGCACGTCGAAGCTCTTCCCCGCACTGCTGCAGCGCCGCGATGAGCTGCATCATATTCGAGGGATGCACGTTGTTGTCGGCGGTGCCGTAGTAGAGCATCAGGCGGCCCTTCAGCTGTTTCGCATAGCGTCATCGCGCTTCCCGCTTCGTAGCCGGCCTTGTTCTCCTGCGGTATCCACATGTAGCGCTCGGTGTAAATCGAGTCGTAGTGGTTCCAGGCCGTGACCGGCGACGAGGCCGACGCCGCCGCATACACATCGGGGTAGCGCAGGATCGACAGGACCGAGGAGTAGCCGCCGTAGGACGTGCCGTAGATGCCGACCCGCGTCCGGTCGACGTAGGGCCGATTCCCGAGCGCCTTCACCCCTTCGGCCATGTCGTCGATCTCGACCTGCCCGAGCTTGAGGTAAATCGAATCGAGCGTCCGCTTGCCCATGCCCGGCGCCGCGCGCGAATCGAGGTTGACGATCAGAAAGCCGTACTCGGCCACAGCGCTCGGAGTGACGAACGTCTCGCGGGCCGTGTTGCTGGCAGACGCGGGACCGCCGTAGACGGGCACCAGCACCGGATACTTCCTGGCCGGATCGAAGGTCGACGGAAACTGAATCAGCCCTCGCAGCACGGTTTTGCCATCGGCAGCCTTGTAGGTGAACATCTCGGCTTTCCTCAGGCCGAGCTCGTTGAACTTCGTCAAATCGCTTTTGGCGATCTCGGCGACGACCTTCCCCGACCCGTCGACGATCCGGGTCGCCGGCGGGACGTCGTGCGTCTGATAGGTGTCGAGGAAGTACTTGTTATCAGGCGAAATGCCGCAGCTCGCGGCCCCGCCAAAGGCCCCACGCCCGCCGCCGCCCGCCGCCGCGGCGGCCACGCAGGAGCCCACGGTGTGATGGAACGCGGGATCGGTCAGGCGGACCTCGCCTTTCCCATCGAGACCGACCCGGTGGAGCTGCAGCTTCAGATGGTTGTCGCCATCGCGGGCGGTGTAGAAGATGACCCCTGCGGACTCGTCGACCTTGACGACGCCGGTGACTTCGAACGACGTGTGGTTCGTCAGCGGCGTGATGAGCGATCCGTCGAGGTCATAGAGGTAGAGATTGGCAAAGCCGTTACGCTCCGACTCCCAGATGAATCGCCGGCCGTCGCCCGGTTGCTTGAGAAACTGCATCAGCGGCCGGTTGTCGATCCAGCCCGTCGGCCACTCTTCGTGGATGATGACGCGGGCTGCGCCCGAGTCGGGGTTGGCCGCAATCAGCTCGAGCACGTTCTGGCGGCGGTTCGTGCGATTGAAGAGCAGCTCACGGCCGTCAGGCGACCACGAGACCCGATAGACGTAGTGCCCGACGACGTCGTTGTCGAAGGGCTTGCCGCTGCGAACGTCGACCCTCGTCGCTCTTCTTCGTGGCGACGTCGTAGACGAAGAGATCGACGATGGGGTTGGCCGCGCCGGCCTTGGGGTAGGCTTCGACGTCGTTGGTGCTCTGTATCTTGGTTTGATCGAGCTGAAGGTTGTAGTCGATGACCTGCTTTTCGTCGAAGCGGTAGTACGCGACCTTGCGGCTGTCGGGCGACCACCAGATAGCGCTCGTCTGGCTGAGCTCTTCGCCGTAGACCCAGCTCGCGGTACCGTACTTGATGCGATCCCTGTCGTTGCCGTCGGTCGTGATCGCCGACTCGTTGGCCCCGTTGACGTCGCTCACCCACAAATTGCGATCGCGATAGAACGCTTTCAGCTTGCCGTCGGGGGCATCGGCCATAGCGGCCTGCCGGCCGCGTTCGACGCCGGTGTTACCGCGTCCACCACTGCGGCCGCCGCGGCCGCCAGCGTCCGTCGCGGCGCCAAGCTCGGTCGCGCTGCGAGTGGCAACGTCGAAGCGATACCGCTTGCCGTCGAGCACATATTCGACGACTGGCGCTGTCGGCACTCCAGGTTCCATTGACGGCGCCCGAGCGCACGGCGCCGTTCAGCTGCGCGCTGACCTTCTGATACTGCGCATACCCCGGCATCGTCTTCAGGCGATCCTGTGCGCTCGTCGCGACATGGAACAGGGCGACGCCGACGAGACCGAACGACAGCGCGGTTCCTGCGCGGGCAACCGCTCCAGGCTGATAGCGACTCACGTACATCTCCTTAGAATGAATTCGGAAGGGTGCGCGCGCAGGCATGACGCGCCGCGTCGATCAGTAACGATACCAGATATTCGCGAGGCGCTTCCCGCGGCGCTCGGCAACGGACCGCGGGCCGCCTGTCCGACAACGTCTACGCCAGATATTTCTTGAAATACTCAGCTCTGGAGGCGTAGCCAAGGCGCTCGTAGAAGGGTCCGGCGCTCCTCGTCGCGAGCGCGACGTGGGTGCACTGCTGGCGCGCCGCCCACGCCTCGAACTCGATCATCAGCCTGGCACCAAGGCCTGCGCCGCGCTCGTCGGGGACCACGAGGATTTCATCCACCCAGGCAGTCACCCCGGCGGCGTAGAATGCATCGCGAGTGGACCCCGATACGTAACCGACCAATCGGGTGCCCAACTCGGCGACGAATATGGCCGAGCGGGAATCGGCCAGCTTCGACTGCAGGATCGCGCGAAACCCGTCCAGCGTGCACGGTGTCGGGGTCGGGAACAGGCTCGTGAGCTCGAACAGCGCGAGTTCGTCGGCGGACGTCACGGCTCGGACGGTCACATCCATCGCCGCTATTCTACGGTCCTTGTCTCTGATCGACGGTTCGTGACGTCACGACCCCGAGCCGATCGTTTCGTAAGCTCGTCCCACCGTGTGTGCCGATGCCGCCTGCCGATCACCGGTACAAAACGTAGCAGGAGCAGCACCGTCCAGCAGAAACCAAACCACAACATCGCCACCACCGCCAACAGGCCGGCGATGATGCCCAGGGCCGATAAGATCTGAAGAAACGTCGTCACGACAGGATCAGGATCGGCGACATTATGCGCCAGTCGGCACGCCGGACACAGCTGGCCCGGATTCGGTATTGATCGGTGTTATATCGATCAATATAATGCCGGCCCATGGCCGGCACGTCCCTCAAGGTCTCCTGGTACTACATCCTGCTGTCGCTCGCGTCGGCCGACCGCCACGGCCTGGCGATCGCCCGCGAGGTGCTCTCGCTGAGCGGGGGGCAACTCCGGCTGTGGCCGGCGATGCTTTACGGCGCGCTCGAAGATCTCAGCGATCGGGGCTGGATCGAAGAGCTGACCGACTCGCGGCGGCGGCCGCCGGACGAGAGCGAACGCAAGCGCTACTACCGGATCACGCGCGCCGGGCGCGCGGCGGCTGCTGTCGAAACCGACCGGCTCGCCGCTCTGGTCCGCGTCGCGCGCGCCCGGGTGAAAACACGGGCTGGAGAGACGTTGTGAGTGCCGGCGACGTGGCGAACAACGACATGGCCCCGGCCCGGCGGCTGGTACCGACGGCTCCTGCGCCTCGGGCCCGCGCGCACTACGCGCGGCGCACGGCACCGAAATGGAAGATCTGTTCCTCGACGCGCTTCACGACGCGAGCGCGCGGGGCCGCGCCGCCACGGCGCGCGTCTGGTGTGCCGCCATGTGGGATCTGTTGCGCGCCTCAGTTGCGCGACCCTTCAGACGCCGGCCAGTCAATCGGCAGGCAATCCGAGAAAGGCGTGAGCTCATGTTGGGAAGCGATCTGAAGTACACGGTTCGGTCGCTCGCGCGGCAGAAGCTGTCGACCGGCCTCGTCGTTGCGCATGCTGACGCTTGGCGATCGCCGCCAACGTCGTCGTCTTCGGCCTGGTCAACGGGCTCTTCCTGCGGCCGTTTCCGTTCCCGGAACCGGATCGCCTGGTCTACATCAACGAGACCGCGCCCCGATGGAACCTCGAGGTCGTCGGCGTGAACTTCCCGGACTTCGTGCAGTGGCGGCAGGGCAGCAAGCTGTTCGATGGCATCGCGCTCTACGACGGGGAGAGCTTCAACGTGTCGGACGGCGCGGGCGCCGAACGGATCGAGGGCGCCCGGGTCACCCACGACTTTGCCGCCGTTCTCGGTGTCCGGCCGATCCTGGGGCGCACGTTCACGCCAGAAGAAGATCGCCCCAAGGCCGAACGGGTCGTCGTCATCAACGAGGGCCTCTGGCGTGAACGGTTTGATGCAGCCCGCCGATGTACTCGGCCGCACGCTCAAGCTGAACGGCGTGGCTCACACGATCGTGGGAGTGATGCCCGCAGGCCATCCGGTTTCCCGGCAACGTCCGGTTGTGGGTGCCCATGGCCGGGGATCCGGCCCAGCAGTATCAGAGCTACTTCGCAAGCGCGATCGGCCGGTTGAAGGCGGGCGTCCAGGTGGAGGACGGCGAGAAGGACCTCCTGCGCGCGCACCAACCGATCTGGGACGCGCGCGACAAGGATCACGCGGTGTCGCCATACGCCCGCCCGCTGCGCGAGGATCTCGCTCGGGACTTTCGCACCCAGGCGAGGACGCTGCTCGGCGCGGTCGCGATCCTCCTCGTCGTGGCCTGCGCCAACGTCGCGAGCGTCATGCTCGCGCGCGCGCTCGCCCGGCGGCGGGAGATGGGCATCAGGCTCGCCGTCGGCGCCAGCCGCACGCGCCTGGCCCGCCAACTGTTCGTCGAGAACGTCGTCCTCGCCACGCTCGGGGGTGCAGCCGGCCTGGCGCTCGGCCACTGGGCACTCCGCGTCCTGATCACGACAGCCGGAGATCAGATCCCCTCCTGGGCCAACTTCGATTTCGACCTGCGCGTCGGCGCCTTCGCCCTCGTCGTGACCGCCGCGACGACCGTTCTTTTCGGCTGGGCCCCGGCGCTGCACGCGATCCGCGGCAACCTCAAGGGCGCAATGCACGAGGCCGGCACCGGCACGACCGCCGGACCGGGCGGGCGGCGCACGCTGTCGTGGCTCGTGGCCGCCGAATTTGCGATGGCGGCGTTGCTGCTCGTCGCGAGCGGCCTCCTCTTCCGCGCCTACGAGCGCGTGAAGCACGTGGATGCCGGCTTCCGGCCCGATCACGTCCTCACGTTCATGGTCGCGCTACCGGAGGCCAGCTACGGCGGCGACGACGACGCGGTCGGCGGCAAGCAGGTCAATGCGTTCTGGGATCGGTTGACGGCACGCTTCGCGACGCTTCCCGGCGTCGATGCCGTCGGCCTCGTGAGCTGTCCGCCGCTTGGCTGCCACTGGGGCAACTTCTTCGAGCCCGAAGGTCGCGCGCCACTCAAGCCAGGCGAAGCCAATCCCGTGGTCCTGCAGCGGCCCGCCTCCGCGGGTTACTTCAAGGCGATGGGAGTTCGCTTGCTGAAAGGACGGTTCCTGGAGGAACAGGATGCGACCGGCGACCGCCATGTCGCGGTCGTCAATGAAACGTTCGCGAAAACGTTCTGGCCGGGCGTGACCGACCCGGTCGGCAAACGTTTCAAGGGTGCCGGCAACCCGAAGGCACCGTGGATTACGGTCGTCGGCCTTGCCGGCGACGTCAAGCACTACGGGCTCGAACGGCCGATGCGGCCTGGAATCTACTTCCCGTTGACCGTCGGCAGGTTCAACACGATGACCGTTGCGATCCGGACCGCGGCCGACCCGGGCGCGTTTGCCGCCACGGCGCGGGCCTCGCTGCGGGAGCTCGACCCGGAGCTCCCGATGTACCGTGTGCGAACGATGGAGGAAGCGCTGCGGCGTTCGATGGCGCAGCGGGCGACCTACTCGTGGCTGCTCGGCATCTTTGCGGCCATGGCGCTCGTCCTCGCGCTCGGCGGCTCCTACGGGGTGACCTCGTATCTGGTCTCGCAGCGCACGCGCGAGATCGGCATTCGTGTCGCCCTCGGCGCGCGCACCGCCGACATTGTCCGGGCGGTAATGCGGAAGGGTCTCGTCACCGTTGCGGCCGGCGTTGCGATTGGTCTCGCGGCATCGTTCGCAGTCGTCCGGTTGCTCGCCGATCTGCTCTTCGGGGTATCGCCAAACGATCCGGCGATTCTGGCCGGCGCGACGTTAGTGCTGTTCGTCCTCGCCGTCGCCGCCAATTGGCTTCCCGCGCGCCGCGCCGCGCGCGTCGATCCGATGCGGTCATTGAGGACGAACTGAGGCCGCCAGGCCACCGACCAGATACTGCGGGATCAAAGACGCGCAACTAAAGTTGCGCGCTCCCGTTGTCACTGACAATTCGTGCCGTTCGCACGCGGGTTCTTCTACGTGCAACGGATCGCGCGCTCGCTCAGCTGAATTAGGTTTCATCGTCCGGTCATCAACGGTTGACCGTAAGAGAACGGGTAGTCCTCGGATTTGCCGATCAGGCCCGCGCGGACAGGATTCTCCATGATGTACCGTGCTATGCCGGTGATATCGTCGTCGGCACGCAGGACTCGGTCGAAGTACCCCTGCTGCCAAAGCGACTCACCAGTGAGCCGGCGGTAGAACATCGCCGTCCGTTGGCGCATCAACTTCATGAAGGGAAGAAAGGCCGACGAAGCACTGGTCCCACTCAGCAGGACATGAAGATGATCGGGCATGAAGACCGAGACAAGTTCTACAAACTCCTTGTCAGAACACGTGCGCAGAATGTGCGTACGCACGCAGTCCACTGACTCCTGATTCACGAAGGCCGGCCGGCGTTCGGCGACGCAACACGTGACGAAATACCGGTGCTCGCCTACATAGTCGAACTCTCGCAGGCGTGGCGGACGACGCCGCGACATCATGACGAGGCGGGAGCATCAGGTGTGCCAACACGATTCGAGGCAAGAGACAGCAGAGCGCGGATCTTTAGATCCGCGTCTATGACGGCGACCCATCCAGGCCCAAGACTGATTACGGCCTGAACGGCTGCGCGACATCCACCATCAGCCACCACCGCCCGGCGGCATCGCGGCTCCAGAGTCGGAGGTAGGCGCCAGCCGACGCCGCGGGAGCTGTGATTTCGAACGTGCCGTAGCTGTAGCCAAAGTCCCCCGCGAGCGAGGCTTCAGCGGCGCCGTCCTTGGCCGTGGCTGCCGCAGCGTGCTCGGTGAGCCACTCCGCGATCGCGTCGGCGCCGACGATGGGAATGAATCCAGGTCTGTGCAGCCGTGAGGACGTCGTCACGCGGTTGCCGAACGCTCGCGCAGATCCTTCCGCGGCGATCCGTGCATTGAACTCGCGATCCGCTTCGGCGAGGCTCTTGCCCGCAGCCTCCTTGCCGTCCTTGCCGGCGTATCGCGCGCCAAACGCGATCTGTGTAAAGCCGGGCGCGAACGGAACCGGCGTTGGAGCGCTCGCACCGACGTCGATGAAGACTCGCCACTGGCCATCCGGCTGTTTCCGCCAGATCGACAAGTAGCAGCCGTATCCAGGCTTCTTGCCCTGCGCATGATTGATGGATGTGCTGGGGCCGGTGAGCCAGCCGAGGTCTCCACTGGCAGCGACATCGCCGGTCCGCGGCTCCCAGATGAGCTCGAATTCCGAGAACGGCACCGACGGCTGCTTTCGAAGCCCGTCTTTGGCCTTCGTCACTTCCCTGCCGAGCGCAATCGCATCGTCGGCAAAGAATTCGAGGAACGCGTCGCGCCATCCTTTGAACGTGGCGGTCTTGGCAAACTCCCGCTCCGTATCAGCCATCGCGTCCAGATCACGCCGAATCGCGTCCTGGCCGCCACCGAGCGCCGTGATGAGCGCCGTTGCCGTCAAAATCCAACCGGTCACCCGAAGCATGTGAAGGCCCCCTCCGCCCCGAAGTATCCCCCGCAACGAACCTTGAACCAAGAACCGTGAACCATGAACCTTGAACCTGAACCTTGAACCCCTTGAACCCTGAACCTCTTGAACCTGACTATACGTATTTGGCCTACAATGCAGGCCATATGAACCTGGGCGAGTTCGAACACATCGTGCTGCTGGCAATCCTGCGGGTTGGCGAGGATGCCTACGCCATCCCGATCCGCGAGGAGATCGAGGAGCGGACGGGGCGTGCCGTCGCGCGCGGCGCCCTCTACACCGCCCTCGAGCGGTTGGAAACCAAGCGATGCCTTCGATCGCGAATGAGTGAACCTCTGCCCGAGCGCGGCGGCCGGTCGCGACGCTACTTCACAGTAACGCCGGCGGGTCTGGCCGCCATTCGGTCCTCCCGCCGCAACCTCTTGCGGCTCTGGCAGGGGCTCGAAGGCAGGCTCGAATCATGACCTCGTTCCAGCCACCCCCGCCCAGATTTGCCGAACGACTGTTGGGAAAAGCGCTCGGCGACGGCGCGTGGAGCGAGATGATTCTCGGCGATCTGCACGAGGAACATGCCGCGCGTGCTGGTTCTTCGAAGCCTCGCGCCGCTTGCTGGTACTGGCGGCAGGTGTGGCGCCTCGGAACCATGGGCATAGCGGCCCGTGTCCGTCGCAACTGGCCGTCGCGCGTCAGACGCGATCTTCCTTCACTACCATCTCGGCCGGCTGGAGACTCTCTTATGCGAACGCTCGGACTCGAAGTGCGGCATGCCTGCCGCAGCATCCTGAAGCGCCCGGCGATGAGCGCCATCGTGGTCGTCACGCTCGCTCTCGGGCTCGGCGCGAACGCTGCCGTGTTCGAGATGATCGACGCGCTCGTGCTGCGCCCGTTCACGATGCCCGACGCCGATCGCATCACGCTGCTCGTCGTACAGCCGCGCGGAGGACATCTATCCTCAGGAGTCGGTGTCGCCCGCCGACTTCCTCGACATGAAGCGGCAGCAGCCCGACGCCTTCGAGCGGCTCGCGGCGTGGCAGTTCTGGAACGCCAACCTGGTCGGTCAGGACGAGCCCGAGAACGTGCAGGGCTTTTTCGTGTCGGCAGATTTCTTCCCCGTGCTCGGCGTCCAGCCGATCGCCGGGCGCAACTTCCTCCCCGAGGAGGAAACGCGCGGACAACATCGCCGCGTCGTGCTCGGACACGGCTTGTGGCAGCGCCGCTTCGCGTCCGACGCGTCGATCGTCGGCCGCTCGATCGAGGTCGATGGCACGCCGCACGAAGTCGTCGGCATCGCGCCGCCGGGCTTCGATTTCCCGATGGGGACGCAGCTCTGGGCGCCGCTGTCGTTCACGGCCGAGACCGCGGCGAACCGCCGGTCCCAGTACCTGACCCTCATCGGCCGGCTCGCACCGGGACGGACGCTCGAGGAGGCGCAGGCGCAGATGGCGACCGTGGGGGAACGGCTGTCGCGCGAATACCAGGAGACGAACAAGGGCCGGGAGGTGCGCGTGTACACCATCGCGGACGGCATGATGGACGCCGGCCTGGGCCCGATCCTCTCGATGTGGCTGGCCTCGGCCAGCTTCGTGCTGCTCATCGCGTGCGCGAACGTCGCGAGCCTGCTCCTGGCGCGCGGCGCGGAGCGGCAGCGCGAGATGGCGGTGCGTCTCGCCATCGGCGCAAGCCGCGCGCGCGTCGTGCGCGAGCTCCTGATCGAGAGCGGGCTGCTGGCGCTCGCAGCCGTCCCCGGCGCGCTGGCGGTCGCCTGGCTGGGATTGAAGTTGATCGTCGGATACATGCCGGCCAAGATCGCGCGGTTCGTCAACGGCTGGCACAACATGGACGTCGACCTCCGGTCGATCGCGTTCACGTCGGCGCTGGCGGTGATTGCGGCGCTCGTCTTCGGCCTCATCCCGGCTCTCCAGGCGTCTCGGCCGCGACTGTCCGAAACGCTCAAGGAGGGCGGCCGCAGCGCCACGGCCGGCGGCGCGCGCCTGCGCCTGCGGCGCGTGCTGGTCATCGGCGAGATCGCCCTGGCGCTGCCGCTCCTCGTGGCCGCCTCGTTGAGCGTCGTGACCGTCGATCGCTTCCTGAACGGGCCGCAAGGGTTCAACCCGGAGGGCTTGCTCACGATGAGGCTGCTGCTGCCCGAGGCGCGCTACGATAACGCTGCCGCGCGCGCACGTTCGCCGAGGCTGCTGTCGAGCGACTTCGCAATATCCCGGGGGTCGACAGCGCCGCCGCCGTCAACATCATGCCCGCCTCGAACAACAACTCGGGCCGGTCGATCGAGATCGAGGGCGTCCCCAACCCCGATCCGTCGAATCCGCCGTCCGCCGACTACCGCACGGCGACGCCGGCGATCTTCGCGGCCCTGCAGATGCCGATTCGCGCCGGGCCGCGGCTTCACCGACGCCGATCGCGAGGACACGCAGCCGGTCGTCATCGTCAGCGAATCGCTGCGCCCGCCGCCACTGGCCGAACGGCGATCCGCTCGGCAAGCGGATGCGCACCGGCACGGACCCCGTGGATGACCGTCGTCGGCGTCTGCGGCGATCACATCCACGGCTGGTTCGATCGGCGCAACACGCCGACGCTGTATCGTCCGTTCCCGCAGGCACCGACGAGCGGCATGGCGCTCCTCGTGCGCACGTCGCGCGACCCGGCGACGCGTCGCCGCCGAGGCGCGCGCCGCGGTGCGCGCCGTCGATCCCGCTCAGCCCGTCTTCGAGCTGCAGTCGATGCGCACGACGCTCCTCGAGCGCACGCTCGGACTGCAGTACGTTGGCGCGATCATGTTGGTCTTCGGCGGCCTGGCGCTGCTGCTGGCGGTGATTGGCGTCTACGGCGTCATGGCGTCGATGGTGACGCAGCGCACGCACGAGATCGGCGTCCGCATGGCGCTCGGCGCCACTCGCCGCGACGTGCTCCTGCTGACGGTCGGCCAGACCGGGACGCCTGACGCCATCGGGGTCGCGTATCGGCGTCGTCGCTCTCGCTCCTGTTGGGGCGACTGATCGAAGCGGGCGCTGCTTCGGCGTGGCATCGAGCGACGCGCGCATCACCGCGGCGCTCGCCGCGATCCTGATCGCCGTCGTCGCTCACTCGCCGGCTACCTCCCTGCGCGACGCGCCGCGTCGATCGATCCGACCGTCGCGCTCAGAGGCGAGTGAGCGGGGTCAGATCTCGATTTTCTCCTTCGGAGCTGTGCGCGGTCCTCGGCAGAGAAGATCGAGATCGGACCCCGCGCACGCTATGATCCTCGGCGGAGGATCTGGATGACACGCCTCTTCGATCGCGTGCGGCGCGGCGGTGCTCGCCTTCGCCGCCGCGCTGGCCGCCCCAACTGCACAGACCTCGACGCCGCCGACGACGCGCTCGTCAAGAAGGCGCGCGCGCATTCACGAACGGGTGATCGCGCTCGACACGCACGACGACATCAACGTCGCCGACTTCACGCCGGAGCGCAACTACACGCAGGATCTCGGCAATCAGGTCAACCTGCCGAAGATGATGGCCGGCGGACTCGACGCGTCGTTCTTCATCGTCTACGTCGGACAGGGTCCGCTCACGCACCGAGGGCTACGACAACGCCTACCAGCAGGCGATCGCGAAGTTCGACGCGATCCACCTGCTGACCGAGAAGATCGCGCCCGACAAGATCGAGCTGGCGCTGACCGCCGCCGATGTCCGGCGGATCAGCAAGGCCGGCAAGAAGGTCGCGCTCATCGGCGTCGAGAACGGCTACTCGCTCGGCGACGCCTCCACCGCCGTCAAGCGCGTCAAGGAGTTCTACGGCCGCGGCGCGCGTTATCTCTCGCTCGCGCACAACGGTCACAGCCAGCTCGCCGACTCGAACACCGGCGAGGCGACCGGCGAGTGGCTGCACAACGGCCTGAGCGATCTCGGCAAGCAGGTCATCGCCGAACTGAACCGGGTCGGCATCATGGTCGACCTCTCGCATCCCTCCAAGCAGGCCAACCTGCAGGCGATCGCGCTCTCGAAGGCGCCGGTGATCGCGTCGCACTCGGCCGCCCGCGCGCTCTGCGACCACAGCCGCGATCTCGACGACGAGCAGCTGCTGGCGATCAAGAAGAACGGCGGCGTCGTCCAGACCGTGGCGTTCGCGAGCTACGTCAAGACGCCGCCTCCGCCGACCGCCGAGCGTCAGGCCGCTCTGACGAAGCTCGAAAACGAATTCGGCCTGCCGGCCGGCAGCCTCGGACGCGGCGGACGTGGGGGCCGTGGGCGGGGCGCGGCGGCCGGTGGCGCGGGCCGAGGTCGAGGACGCGCGGCGGCGCGCTGGCGCAGCTTCCCGACGACAAGCGGGTCGAAGCCGAACAGCGGCTGGCCGAGATCGATAAGCAGTTCCCACCGCCACCGCGCGCGAACGTCAAGGACTTCGTCGATCACATCGACTACATCGCCAAGAAGATTGGCATCGATCACGTCGGCATCTCGTCGGACTTCGACGGCGGTGGCGGGATCGACGGCTGGAACGACGCGAGCGAGACGTTCAACGTCACGCTCGAGCTCGTCCGTCGCGGTTACACCGAGGATCAGATCGCCAAGATCTGGAGCGGCAATCTGCTGCGAGTCATGGAGGAGGTCCGGCAGGTGGCGGTCAAGCTGCAGAAGTAGGGAACAGGTTCAGGGTTCAGGGTTCAGGATCAGGGATCGAAAGAGCTTTCCAGGCGCTCGACTGAATCTGCAGGCTCTTCCTCAACTCTCCGCCTGCTCCCCCTGTCCCCGAATCAACCTCACGATGAGTGCCAGGAGGACGAGCACGGCTCCGGTCAGCACGACCCAGAAGGTCCTCGGGGACGCGAAAGACGCGGCCGACGATGGCGTGGCGTTCGCTGACGGTGCCGCACTGATCTCCGTTGCCATGGCGCCCATGACTCGCGGCGCGAGCAGCGCGAGATCGTACTGCGGTGGCTGAAGATCGTCTCGACCGTACGCCAGCCGCGGCAACGACTGACCGGCGTGAAAGAACCTCAGCCGGTACGACGGCAGGAGCAGGCGCGCCTTGGTCAGCGGCAACGGCGCGTTGTCCCCCTCGTCGACTACGACGAGAATCTCGGTCTCTGGCATGGTCTCCACCCGCAGCGGCAGCGGCCGGGCCGGTGTTTGCTCGTCAGCGTGGCGCCAGGTCTCGTCCGATCTCATGTCGAAGTACGGCTCGCGACGGTTCCGATCCGGTGGCCGATCGATGCCGATCCGGATCGTGCGCTGAAACACGCGCGCCGAGGTCTCGATGACGAGTGTCGAGGTCGGCAGGCTCGGATACGGCAGGGTGATGACGTAGACGGAACGCTGACCGCTGGCTGGCTGCGACCTCAATTCCTGAGCCTGTACGTTTGACGCGGGCCGGACGGGCAAGTCGATGGACAACGGCTCGTTTCGACGTTCGAGCACGTAGGGAATCTGCTGATTGGAGGCATTCAGCAATCGCACGTCGGCAAACCGACGGCCCGGCCCACGGCTGTGCGCGAGCGCGTGCGCGTCGAGAGGCAGCGCGCAAAGACCAATGACGTTGTCCCCGGCTTGAGAAGGGAACTGGAGTGACCGGCTGTACCGGAACACGTCCGGATCGAGCACGGCTCCCGCGCCGGGTGCAAGCCCAGACGGTGGGTCGGCCACTCGGCTGATGCGCGTCGTTCCACCCTCACCCCACTTCGCCTCCGCCACCTTCGTAATCGTCACGGCTCCGACCGGTGGTTCCGCCGGCGTCATGCCCGCACTCGTCTACGCCCTGGGCGAAGGCGGCCGGAAGCTGTCGCCGGCGAAGATCCGCGACGGCATGCTAGCCGCAGCGGCGGTCGGGTATCTCTGTAAGCATCACGCCACGCTGTCCGCCGCCGAAGGCGGCTGCCAAGCGGAGATCGGGGTCGCCTCGGCGATGGCCGCGGCGCTGGTCGCGACGGCGCACGACGCGGAGTCCCGCGTGGTCGAGAACGCCGCCGAATCGGCGCTCGAACATCACCTGGGGATGACCTGTGACCCGGTCGCCGGGTACGTGCAGATCCCGTGCATCGAGCGGTGCGCCTTCGGTGCCGTCAAGGCTTGGACCGCCTATGCCATCGCCAGCAACGAGGTCGCGTCCAGTCATCGCGTCAGCCTCGACGAGACCATCCTGGCCCTGGCGGAGACGGCCAGGGACATGAACAGCAAGTACAAGGAAACGAGCGAAGCTGGACTGGCGCTGTCGGTGACGCTCTGCTAGGCGCGGCGGCGAGCCACTCTGTCGGACTGCGACTCGCACTGACCGTGACGTCAGTCCTGGCTGGCGAGTTCCGCAAATGGACAGACCGCGGGGGCCGAAGCCCCCGCGGATCCTCCGCCCGCTCCGGCGCAGACGGAACCCACGAAAGAGCGTTATCGGGATGGCATGATCATCTGGGAGACGCCAGACGACGACAAGGTGCCTTTCCTGCTGAAGTTCAACCTCAATACCCAGTTCCGATATCTCAACACCCTCTCATCGGACGCCACGTTCACCGATCATCTCGGCACTGTCCGCGACGTGCACGCGCGCAATGACCTGACGGTCAATCGCGCGATGTTCATCCTGAGCGGCTACGTGTTCGACAAGAGGCTGCAATACAGCTACACCGTGTGGACGGCCGCCGGGGCTGCGTCAATCGTCGTCGCCGGGAACATTGGCTGGCGATTCAACCAGGCCCTGACGATCACTGGAGGTTACAACGGTGCTCCAGGCGTCCGATCACTTGTCAACACGTTCCCATTTTTTACAGGCGTCGATCGGAGCATGGCTGACAACTTCTTCCGCAACGGCTTCACCCAGGGCGTCTGGGCGAGCGGGGAACCCCTGAAGGGGCTGAACTACAG
This sequence comes from uncultured cyanobacterium, assembly GCA_963833135.1. Taxonomy (GTDB): domain Bacteria; phylum Acidobacteriota; class Vicinamibacteria; order Vicinamibacterales; family UBA2999; genus 12-FULL-67-14b. The sequence continues at coordinate 18,149 of CAWHWW010000007.1, forward strand.
TGCTTACGTCGGCAACGGTCTCAACACCCTGAACGTCTCGGCAGTCAAGATCGATACGAGCCTGCTGCTGTCCGGCAACGTCTGGTGGGAACCGCTGGGGGCCTACGGGGAACCTGGGAAGTCGCGCAACATGTACGACGACTACTTCGCGTCCAAGAGACTTCGCATCCGAATTGGCACTGGGTTTACACGGTCCCGGGAAGACCGGTTTTCAAATCTCGATCAATCGAATCCCGAGAACACGTCCCTCTACAACTCCGACGGCGTGCTGACGTTCTCGACCGGAGCGTTTGCGCCGGAGGTCACTGTCGACCAGGCGCTCTATCGAGGTCGGCGATCGACGGCGGCATCAAATGGAACGGGCTTGCGGTCAACGGGCAATACTACTTTCGCTGGCTCAACGAGTTCCAAGCTGACGGGCCGCTTCCGCTCGCATCGACGTTCGACCACGGCTTTGAATTGTCGGCGGGCCAGTTCGTGATTCCTCAGAAACTGATGGTGTATGGCCGCGGCTCCAAGGTCTTTGGACAGTTTGGCCGACGCGTGGGAGTACGCCGGCGGCGTCAAATGGCACTTCCTTCCGACCGAGCGCCTGTGGTTGAGCGCCGAGGCAATTCGCTATCACAAGGTTCCGTATAGCGGAGCCTTTACTCCGTATACCGCGGGTATGACTGGCTGGGGGCCAGTGATTCAGGCGGTGCTCGCCTTTTGATCAGAATCCGAACTCGTCGACAACCGCGATCCGCGCCGCTCGTCACCTCCACCCTATTCCCCGAACAGCATTGAGCCGAGCGCCAGCAGCCCCAGCACACTCACGATCGCGGCGACGATGATGGCCGTCGAACGGTGGACGACGCCGAACTGTTCATGCAGCTGCCTGGAGCTCCGCCGATGATCGATGGCGCCAAGCAGGAGCGCGGCCAGGCCGGTGCCGATCATGATCATGCCGAAGGCGCGAGGGCTGAGTCGGTTCGCACGGAGGTTGTGGCCCGCTCCGGACTCGAAAATCGTGTAAATCGTGAAGCCGAACGAGATGAGCGACGTCGCGGTCCGGACCCACGCCATCAGGGTGCGCTCACTTGCGAGCCACGTGCGATCGGCGGCAAGCCGCGTCGCGGTGTCGGGAGATCCCGGTAGTGGCGGCACGCGCGTCATCCGACCTGTGGTTGCCGGCGTGTGACCCAGAGAACATACGGGACCGCAACGACGGCATTGACGAGCAGGTACAAGAGCACTGCCGGAGCAAGGAGTGTCTCCTCAGGAAAGTTCACCCTGGCCAGGATCATTGCGATCCCGGGGTGACGTGACGCCGTCGCGATGGCCAGCGCAGTTCGGTTCCGAGGTTCGGGGCCGCCAAGCACGTGACCGAATGCCAGGCCCGCGAGTACAAATGCCGCGAGCGCGATGACGGTACCGCTTCCGACGAGTGACCACATGGCAGGCGCCGCTGAGATCCAGACGACGATGATGCACACCGCGACTCCAAGACCGGAGATTGACGTCAATGGTCTTGCGAAGCGTTCAGCCAAGGCGGGCCACACCTTGTGCACGAAGATGCCGGTTCCGATTGGAATGAGAATCGACACGAAGACCACTACGGCGACGCGCGCAATGCTCGTGTGCAGCGCGACGCCGCGAACCTGCCCGATTGCCGCCATCGCGAGCGGCACGAAGATGATGGCCAGCGAACCAATGGCCACCTGCAAGCCCAGCGCGTACGACGCCGAGCCTCCTGACTTCACCTCTTTGGCGGGAATCGGAGGCGGAATTGGCGAGAGCGACAGGGCGACGAGCGCAATCCTCACCGCCGGAATGAACTCAAAGATGGAAGTAAGCGTGAGGGCGAACAGGGGCATCGCTACGTTCATGGCGAGCAGCGCGCGAACCAGTTCGCCGGGCCTGCGGAACAAGTACATCGCGTCCTGCAGGCTGGCTCTGAGTCCAACCGAGAACAGGCTCAGCAGTGCGCTCCCTGCCAGCCCGAACAGGACCAACGTTGGCAGACTCACGTCAGTTGAGCGCGTTCAAGCTCCTCGGCCAGGATGGGGACACCGAGATTGCTCGCCTGGATGCCCGCGGCGACGCAAATCTTGAGCACCTCCATGATCTCCTCAATGGTCACGCCGAGCTTCAGGGCCGACTGGATGTGCCGGCGTGTTCCGGGCGCGTACATGTGCGTGATCGACGCATCAACGGCAATGCTCAGCAGCTCCGCCAGCCTGGGCGTGAAGACCCCGCTGGTGTAAACGGGAAGGCTCGCGGCGATGATCGCTTCCGTCCACGCCGGATCCAGGTCAAAGAAACCGTCCCAGGCCGCGTTCCATTGACCGGCGGATTTCATCGCGTCGCAGACCGGCGTCGCCACCGGTTTCCTCGGCGCCAGCTTCACGCCGGCCGCCTTCGCTTCTTTCAACAGAATGGGCGCGCCCAGACTGGCCGAGTGGATCGACAGCAGAGACGCGACCTTGAAGACCATCAGGATCTCATCGCGAGTCGCGCCGGCGGCGAGCGCACCGCGAATATGGCGCCGGGTTCCGCCGGGACTCAGGTTCGTTATGGCCGCATTCACGGCCAGACTAATGAGCTCGACTTCCTTGCGTGGCAGTATGCCGTTGGTCCACAAACCATAGGACACATCGAGGCACTGGTCGACAAAGACCGGGTCCCATTCGCAAAACGTGGCGAGCGCAGGGGTATCCCAGGGACCGGTGGCTCCTGCGTTATCGGTTACGGCCATTGCATTTTTCCTGAGCGTGGTAAGCACGGGGACCCGTCTTCGGATCAGAGGACGGGTCCCCGCGTCTCATTTCGTCGCCGCCAGAGCTGGTGGCGGCGTCATGCAATACGCCATCGGATGCGAGTCCGAGATCTGGTGTTGGACGGTCTTCTTGCCGTCGGTCTCCCAGACCATGAAGCCGCGGTCGTCATCGCCGCGGTTCGGCGGCATGCCAAGGTGCTTCAGCGTCTCGTCCACGCTGTCGTACCAGACCCCGATCTTCATGATCTCGCGCGCCTGCTCGGCGGTCGCGATCGGGCGGCCAAATCGCTCGGAGAGGCCGACGGCCGCCTCGAGCTGCTGGAGCGTCGTCATGCGCTCGCGCTTGCTGTTCCAGAGGTTGTCCTCGATGCCGACGCGCACGTGCTGGCCCAGGACGATCGCCATCGGCGTGGCGACCGCCGCGACCCGCATCGCGGCCCAGAACGTGACGACGGCGCCCTGCGGTTCGCGTTGGAGCCAGTGCATCCAGTCGAACGGATTGTGGCCGCATCCGCCGCCGCCGTACATGGTGATGTTCGTGTTGAGGGGACCCATGTAGGCGCCGTGGCGGATCAGCCGTTCGACGATCTCGAGCTGGTGCACATGCGCCAGCGTGAAATACGGCTGGATCTTGTGCACTCGCAGGCGTTTCAAGTGCTCCAGGTAGAAGGCCGGACCGGCGTCGGTAAACATCCCGGCGTAAGCAGCGATCACCTTCGGATCCTCGAGGTGCGTCCCCTTGATGTCGTCCGGCGTCCACATCTGCGTGATATCGAACATCGAGGTGCCGATGGCGACGGTAACGGTCTCCGGCGCCGGCGTAAGTTCAGCGAGCATGTGGCGCGTGTCGTAGTCCAGCCACTTGGCCTTGTCGCCATCGCCCTTGGGCGAGAAGGCAATCGAGCCGCCGACCTGGATGATCATCTTGGGGACCGCCTTCTTGAGGCGTTCCATCATGTAGTTGTAGTGCTCGATCTCCGCGGAGAGATGCCCGGTCGCCGGGTTCCGCACGTGCAAGTGCAGCACGGTGGCGCCGCCGTTGTAGCAATCCACCGCTGCCTGGACCTGCTCGTCCCAGGTGACCGCGATGTCAGAGGCGTCGCCCGGCAGCCAGGTCGGACCGTATGGCGCCGCGGAGATGATTAGCGGTTGCATGTTCTCGGGATACAGCGCATCGTCGGTGTACCGCATGTGAACTCGTCTCCTTGTGTGTCGTTTCGCGTTTCTGTTCCCGATTCAAACTTCTGGTTCGTGCGCCGGCATCGCCAATGGGTCGGCCTGCCAGACGGCGAAGATGTTCCCCTGCGGGTCGGAGACGACGGCGTACCAAGCCGTCTTCGGCACGGCCGCCTTCGGTCTCACCACCGACCCGCCGAGTTCGAGGATCCGCCCGAGAGCCTCATCGACCGACTGGACGTGGACGTAGTGCACCCAGCTGCGCGGCCCCGGGATCGGCCGGAACAACATCCCTCCGCCGGTTGCTCTGGCGTCTCCGTTTGCCGTATTGATACGCCAGTAGTCGATGCCTGGCGCTTGATCGATCTGCCACCCGAACAGCGTGCGGTAGAACTCGGCCAGCTTCACCGGCTCCTCGGCATAAATCTCGAAGTGGGTCACTGAACTGGTCATCGTCCGTCTCCAAGCTGCGTTAACGCGTTCGCCGTCGTTCGCTACTGGATGAGACCGAAGGCCTGCTGAAGTTTCGCAAGCGAGGTCTGCACGGCCTGCCAATTCGTCATCGTGGGGATCGGATGCGCGCCGACAAACGTCTGAACCTTGGCCACCTGTTCGACGAGTTGCTTCACTTCAGCGGTCGCCGGCTTGCCGTCGCTCGTGCGGTCCTTCACCGCATCGGCCTGCTTGATCAAGCGTCTCGACGTCCTTCTTGGCGGCGTCCTTCTCGGGCTTCGCAAGGGTCTTGTCCTTGTCGACGTCGCTCTTGAAGCGATCTGCGGCGGTGGCAATTGCGGTGGCAGTGGCGGCCGTCTCTTTGTCGTTCATCCGGCGTACCGTGGCGCCATCGGCCAGGGGAAACGCGGTGCCGTACGACTGCGCAAGCCGCTTGAGGGTCCCAACCTGACTGTCCCACTCGCTGCGGCCCTTCATCGAGCTCTCGGAGCGTTCCATGAACGCGTTGATGGCCGTGGATTGCTTGAGGACGGTGGTCACCTCGGCACTGGCTGAGTAGTCCGGCGTGAATCGATCCTTGAGCTTCTGGGTGTTGTCCTGATAATCCTGAAGGGCAGCCGAGACTTTCGTCTCGCCGGTCGGCCCCCGCAAAGTGGACCCCTTGAACTTGCCGTCGAGATTGCCCTCGAACTTGTCCCGCCCCTCATCAACCTGATCGATCAGCGCCTTCACGTCCTTGTCGGACACACGTTCGGGGGCCTGTGCGAAACCTGGAACCGCCCACGCGGTCAAAGCGCTTACGAGAAGAGTGATCTGTGCGCGGCGATTGAATAGCGTCATATTGCCTCCACCGAAACGTTGTTGATTCTGCGAACCTGTTTACTTGCGCTTCGCGATCTCTGCCTTCGCCGCTGCGCGTCGATCCCGCTGCTCGGTGAGCAGCTTGTAGGTGATGTAGTACTTGTAGATGTTGCTGACGTAGGTGACCGTCTCGCGGCCGATCCGCTCCGAGGCGACGCGCTCGACGTTGCCGAACCACACGTTGGGATCGAGACCCTTTGCTTCCGCCTCACGCCGGAGTTGTCTCAACCGGCCCGGCCCGGCGTTGTAGGCAGCAAACGTCATGAGCGCCTTGTTCAGGTTGTCCATGGGCTCATCTTTGAAGTACCGGTCGATCATGAAGCGCATGTACTTCACGCCGGCGTGGATGTTGGCGTCGACCTCGCCGATGTCCCCGACATTCAATTCCTTTCCGGTCGGGGGCATGACCTGCATCACGCCGATGGCTCCGACGGGACTCTTGACTTCCTGGTCCAACGTCGATTCCTGGTACCCTTGCGCCGCCATCAACAGGTAGTCGACGTCGTACTGCGTGCCGTATTTCTTGAACATCTCGATCACGGCCTGCAGCTTCTTGCGCTCGGCATCGGCCGCAGCGTTCTTCGCGTACTTGAGGCTACCGAGATAGCGGCGTTCAATGGTGTTTCGGAAGCCGTCGCCCTTGCCGTGCTTTTTGAGCCACGCATTGACGACCTCTCGGAGCTTGGGGTTTTCTTTGCGAAACGCGACCCCCAGGCTGCCGCCGGACCGCACGGTGAGCTCGCGGTGCACCGTGATGCCGGTGAACACCTTGCTCCAGAACTCGGCCAGGTAATCGTCCACAATGGTGATCGGAGCGAGGCCGGCGTTGACCATCTCGAGCACGTCATCGTCCTCGAGGACGGCGGGGGCCTCGACGAATACCACCGGCGACTTGCCGCGCGCCTTCAGTTGTTCGTTCAGCGTGACGAGGCTCTCCTCATAAATGCTTCCCTTGCGGACGAACACCTCCTGACCGGCGAGATCGTCCACCGTCGCGATCGGTGGCGCGCCTGGCCCGGTGACCACCACTTCGCTCACATTGGTGCGCGTCGGCTCCGAGAAGGCCGCGAGCTTCTCCAGCTCGGGCCTGATCGTCACCATGGCGGCAACCATGTCCACCTTGCCGCTCGCGAGCGCGGGATACAGCTGATCGCGCGACATCGGCACGATCACCACGTGCACCTTGAGGTTGCCGGTCTTCAGATCCTCGTTCAGATCTTTCTCGAACAGCTTGAGGGTCTCGAAGGTCAGCCCGCGTTCCTGCCCCTGATCTATGAAGTAGTGGGTGCGGTTGAACGTCACGGCCACACGAATCGAACGGCGCGCCACCAGCGCGTCGAAATCACCGGTGAACGGCTTGTCCATCACCAGCCGCACGGTTTCCGGAAGGGCATCGAACGGCGATGTGGTTGGAGGGATCGGCGTGTCGGTCGCCGGCGTGGCCGCGGGTTGCGTTGTCGTCGCGGCCGCCGGCGCCGCGTCCTTTCGGTCGGAGCAGCCGATCGCAGCCGCCGCGACGAGCAGGCCGGCAATACCGCGACGAACGCAAGAAGGCTGCGTGTAGAAGGTCTTCATCCAGTTCCTTTCATCCGGTGTGTCCATGCGAGCCGATGTGGACTATAGGGAACTGGTACGACCTCCGCTACTGCCCTTAGGGGAAGGACGCTTCCCCAAAGGGCAGTAGTCGCCGTACAAGCAGGCATTTATAGTGCCCGTCAACCATCAATGCGGAGCATGCGACCCACATGATCACAGCCGTCGTTGTGTACGCCGCGCTGACGACGCTCATTTCAGCGCTGCTCGTCGAGCGCTCGAGACGACAGCGGGCGGAGCATGCACACCGTGTGAGCGAGGTGGCGCTCCGTGCGAGCGGCACTGATGCCCGTGACCTCGCCAGTCGGCTGATTGCCACGCAGGAGTCGGAGCGTTGTCGCCTCGCGCGCGATCTTCATGACAACCTGGGCCAGAAGCTTGCGCTCCTGTGCATTGATCTCCAGCGTCTGGGCACGAGTCCATCGCTGTTGCCAGCAGAGATCGCGGCGTCGGTGGCACAGCTCCTCGATCGCGCGACCGACATCGCGGGCGACGTCCACTGCCTGTCACATGACCTCCACCCGCCAAAGCTGGACCTCCTCGGTCTCGCACCTGCCATTGAAGGCCTCTGCCTCGATGTGTCTCGCCAATGCGACATCCGGATCGAGTTCCGACAAAGGGGGGTCAGCCGCCATGTATCTCCGGAGGCGGCGCTCTGCCTGTTCCGCATCGCGCAGGAGGCACTGCAGAACGTCGTCAAGCACAGCGGCGGCGCGGCAGCGATCGTGCGCCTCGTCGGGACGGCGCGGAGCATCTGTCTGCATGTCGCGGATGGTGGCAAGGGGTTCGATCTCGCCTCGTTCAGCGGCGCGGGTCTCGGCCTCCTGAGCATCCGCGAACGCGCGCACCTTGCCGGAGGCCGAGTCGGCATCCGAACCGTGATCGACAGGGGCACGCGGATCGTGGTGACTCTCCCGCTCGAGGGGCAACCGGCGTGTCAATCGCCAGAGACTAACCAGGAGGACGGCACGAGCCATCTCTCACAGGATGCTCCGGCTGTGCGCGCGGCAATGCGCTCTCGAGGCCTCTATCTGCGGCACGCGTCGCGGCGCATCTTCACGGCGTTCGCGCCTGGCCTGCTCACAGGCAGTGGTGGGCCCGACCCGCAGACCTAAGGGCTCGCAAGCAACAACGATCTCGGCAGGAGTCAGGCTGTCTGCCGCGCCGTTTAGAGCGCCACGCGGCGAATGGCGGCCAGCACGGCGGCGCCGGGCTCGGTCTTTCCGAAGAACGCGGCGCAGCCCGCTGCTTCCGCGCGTGCGCGCGTGTCGGGATCGTCGTGAGCTGTGAGAAAGATGAACGGGGCAACGCGGCCTTCGGCCACGAGTCGCTGGCCCAGCTCGATCCCGGACATCCCGCCAAGATCAACGTCGAGCACTAGGCAGTCGAACAGGGGATGTTTCCCATCGGAGAGGAACGCCTCAGCCGAGGCATACGCGATCGGCTGCATGCCCGCAGCTCGAATCAGCCGGCTGAGCGATCGGCAGAAACTCACGTCGTCATCGACGACGGCGACATAGAGAGTTGCGGTTGTACTCATCTGATCAGCGGGATGATGTCCGGCAACGACTGCGCGACCTCAGCGGGTGCTGGAGATTCGATACCACCAAGCACTATTGCACCGGCAGCAACAAGCGACTACTACCCTTTAGGGAAGGCTGGCTTCGATTCGGTGTGCAGGCCCGCCTCGTCGGTCAGGCGGGTGAGTTCGGCGACCGACTGCACGCCCAGTTTCGTGGTGATCGACGTGCGGTGGAGCTTCACGGTCCGCTCGTGGATGCCGAGGTCGCCGGCGATCTGCTTGTTGAGCTTGCCCCGGACCACATGGCCGAGCACTTCGAACTCCCGTGCGGTGAGCGTGCCGAAGAGCGCTCGCAGTTCACGCTGTCGGTTGCGTGCCTCGCGCTCCCGCGTGTCGCGAGCAAGAGCGCGATGCACGGCTTCGAGAAGCTGTGCCTTCGCCGCTCGTTTCTCGAGAAAGTCTTCCGCACCATCGCGCATCGCGCGAACGCTCGAGGGAATGTCAGCGTGGCCGGTGAGGAAGAGAATCGGCAGCGGGTTGGACGACCGGGCCAGCGCCGATTGCAGCTCGAGGCCATTCATGCCTGGCATCTGCACGTCAGCGAGCACGCAGCCCGGCGCGTCCGCAACCCGTTGCGCGAGAAAGTCGCTCGCCGACCCGTACGTCTTGACCGCAAACCCGCTCGCCCGAAGCAGCCGAGAGGTTGCCGCCAGAAACGGCGCGTCGTCATCGACGATGTGGACGGTAGGTTCGGTGAGGCTCATGCGGCGGCGCCCGCCTCCGCGATCGGCAGCGTGAAACGAAAGGCCGCGCCGCCGCCGTGCCTGTTCTCAGCCCACAGGCGCCCGCTGTGCGCTTCGACGATGGTGCGGGAGACGGCCAGGCCGATGCCCATGCCGTTCGGCTTGGTCGTGAAAAACGGGTCGAAGATCCGCGCCAGCTTGTCGGCAGGAATGCCGTGCCCCGTGTCGCCGACAGAGATCTCGATTAACTGCGCGCCGTCGGGCCGCGCGACCACATCGATGCACCGATCCTCGAGCCTCGTCCCGTCAAGCGAGTCCATCCCGTTGAGAATGAGGTTGAGCAGCACCTGCTGAATCTGCACGCGGTCGCCGCGAACGAGCGGGAGGTCGGCCGGCACATCGACATCCAGCTTCACCTGCCGCGTCGCGGCATCGATCCGAACCAGCGCCGCCACATCGCCGACCAGCACGCCGACGTCGAGCCGCGCCGCGTCGAGGGTCTGCCGCTTGAGCAGCCCGCGCATGCGATCGATGACCTGGCCGGCGCGTTCATCGTCGGAGCGGATGTCTGACAGAATCGCGCGGATCTCATCGAGATCCGGCGAGGAGTCCTGCAGGAACAGCTCGGCCGCCTCCGCGTTGCGCAAGATCGACGCGAGCGGCTGGTTGATCTCATGGGCCAGCCCCGAGGCAAGCTGGCCCATCATCGAGACGCGCCCCGCATGCGCGATCTCCTGCCGGAGAAGCTGGGTCTCCTGCTCAGCCTGTTTGCGTGCGGTCACGTCGCGATCCGCCCCGCGGATCAGGACCGGCCGGCCGGCGGCGTCGCACTCGACGCGGCCCCGGGAGAAGATCCACCGGGTCCCGCCATCCGGCATCTGCAGCCGGTACTCGGTCTGGTACTTGCCTCCGTCCGCGCCTGCGACCGCCATGGCGTCGGCCTGCCGGAGTTCTTCGCGATCATCGGGGTGCAGCCGTTGCAGGATGGCGTTGAACGCGAGCGGCTCTGACGGCCCGAAGCCAAACAACTCGCGCCATTTCTGGCTCGCCCAGATCTCGTTTCGCGCCAGGTCCCGGTTCCAGATGCCCAAATCGGCGGCATCGACGGCCAGGCTCACGCGCGCCTCGCTTTCGCGCAGCCCGGCTTCACTGGCCTGAAGCTCGTGGACGAGTTGCGACGCCCGCAGTACGTCGCGGCTGACCTCGTACCCCATCACCGCGACCATGCCGAGGTAGAACGGGCTGAGGAGTATGGGGATAGGGACCTGTGCCCAATAGATCAGCGCACTCTCAAGCAGCCCGAGAATGAGAAAGAACTCGACACCGCCACCAACGATTAGCGCCTTCCGCCGCTCGCCTCGCCGCCATGCGGTGACACTGGCATCGGCGACGAAGAAGATGACCATGAAATTGAGCGCCTGACCGATCAGCATCCATGGACTGGTGATGACGGTGAAGATCGTGACGGCCTCTCCCAGCAACGGGACGCGCCGAAGACTCGTGACCTCCTGGTAGAGGAAAGTCGGCCCCAGCACGAACATGGGCACCAGGTAGATTGCGCGCAGGACGCTCAGGGTAAATGCGAGCCAGAGCCGGCCGGCCCCAAGGTGGAGTCGGACGAACCAGATGATCGATACGAGCCACAACAGCAGCGAGAGATGTCCCCATTTGAGCGCCGTGAGGAGTTCTCCGGGTGTCTCAACCCGCATCAGCCACAATTCACAGAACGTGAACACCGCCGTCGAGGCGGCCGTCGCGGCAAACAGCAGATGGGCCCAGGCGGTGCGGTTCCTTGACCAGACGAACCCATAGATGGCTGTCAGCGTGAGGCACGCCGACGCGACCATGGACCAGATGACGGTGACCCAACTCATGAACTCAGCTGCCCCAAGAACGGGAAACGCCCATGCCGCACTTGCCGCAGGCGCGGTGAACGACGACGAGCAATTCGGTCATTGTGTCTGGAGGCAGAATAACCCACACGTCACGCGCTCGTTGATGTCGTGAAACGCGAGCGGTAGGGCGGGTGACGGTGCGCCGTGATGACTCACCAGATGTGGTGGGAACGCCTTGCGCCGCGGCAGTGCACAGTCAGCAAACCCAACGCCTGGCGCGGAAGTCCTCTTGCATCCGAATCCGCTTGGTGAACACTTCAGGACGGCCGACGAGGCCGGCAGGAATCCCGTACTTCTATACAGGGCACATGTGACGGTTTCGAGACGTCGTGCGTCGGCGGGAGGCTGGGTCGTCAGCCTGGTTCTGTGCGTCATCGCAGGCAACAGGGTCGCGGTCGCCAAAGCGCAGACTGTGACCGCGACGACTGGTGCCATCAATGGAGTCGTCACGGACGGCACGAAGGCCGTCGTGCCCGGCGTGACCGTCAGCCTGTCCGGGCCGTCACTGATGACAGCCCGGACCACCATGACGGACCAAGGGGGCGCCTACACGTTTTCGGCTGTGCCGATCGGCGACCACACCCTGACATTCGAACTCGCCGGTTTCGCGACGCTTGTCCGCGAGGGCATTCATGTCGGGCTCGGCTTTACGGCGACCGTGAACGCCGACATGCGTCCGGGCACTTTCCGCGATAGCGTCACCGTCAGCGCCTTGGTGGTCGACCTCTCGTCAACCACCGTGACCACCCATTTCGACAGCGAGAAGCTCGCCAACCTGCCAGGCGCGCGCGATATCTTTGCCATCCTGGCCAACACGCCTGGCATCGGCATGTCGAAGATGGACGTGGGCGGGAACGGCGCGCTCGCCCTGCAGGAGTACACCGCCTACGGACTGCGGGCGACGACCGGCGTGAACCGCAACGAGGTTGAAGGCATTCGCGTTGGCGGCGCCAACGGCGCCCAGGACAACTATCTCTCCGACTTCGCGTCCTTTGCGGAGGTCGCGGTCAAGGCGGTCGGACAGACGGCGTCCATGCCCGTCCCGGGCACATTAAGCCAATACGTCAGCAAGTCCGGTGGCAACACCTATCACGGCAACCTGTACGCAGACTTCCAGAACGACCGGATGGAATCGACCAACATCGACGACGCGCAGATCGCGCGCGGGGTGTCCGGCGGACCGGGGCTTGATGCGCGCGACGTGAACCGGCTGCAACGGTTCCGCGACTTCACCGCGGACGCAGGAGGGTACCTCAAAAAGGACAAGGCTTGGTGGTACGGCGCGTACCGCTCAACGGCGGTCGCGCAGAGATACGCGTGGCTTCTCGACACCGCGGCAGAACTCGAGGCGGAGGTTGTGACGGGCAAGGTTACCTACCTGCTGTCGCCAGGCCAGAAGCTCGTGGGCTATCTGCAGCATGAACTCTTCACGCAGTCGAGTTTCTTCGCTGCCAACGCGAGCCAGCCGCTCCAGACGAGCGATGCCTTGCCGAGCCTCGTGTTGCCCGTGACCGTGTGGAAGGGCGAGTACAACGCCGCTCTGAGCGACGCGATATACCTCGAGGGGCGCGTCGGGGGCTATCTTTCTGACGCTGCGACGACGTTCAAGGGCACAGACCCGCGCATCTCGGATGTTGGCGCGAACACAATCAGTGGCGGCGCGGTCGCGCAGGAGAGGCACATCAACCGCCCGCAGGTGAACGGCTCGCTGAGTTTCCTGAAGACCGGGTGGGCGGGGAGCCATACCTTCAGAATCGGCGGCGAGTACATGAGCGACCGGCTGGTCGCGCCTATCGACCGCTACGGCAACCCCTGCAACTGCGTGTCGACTCTGAACAACGGCGTGCCGACCGTCGTCCAGATCCTGCTGGGCCCGAATGTGTCTAAGAACACCCTGACGACCGCCGCTGGTTTCGTGGAGGACGCGTGGCGTCTCAATGGCCGGGTTACGCTTTCTCTTGGCATGCGCCTGGATCGCTACCAGCCGATTCTGCCCGAGCAGCAAGGCCCCGCTGGGCAGACGTTCCAAGCGCTGGATCCTGTCCTCACGTTCAACAACTGGGGCCCACGCGTGGGCATGAGCGCCGATCTCACGAGCGACGGCAAGACTGCGCTCAAACTCCATTACGGCCAGTTCTGGGTTTACCCCGGCAACAACTTCACGTCAGCCATCAATCCCAATCCTTCCGGATGGTCGCAGACCTACGTCTGGACCAGCGACGTGAACGCGAACGGCAGATGGGAGCCTGGCGAGGAAGGACGATTGATCGGGGTGTCCGGCGGCAGCACATCGACCCGGCTCGATCCGGGTATCGACAATACCTACGTCCATCAGGCCAGCGCATACATCGAACGCGAGATCGCGCCTGATTTCGGCATCCGGACCGGGATGGTCCTGAACGCGAAGTGGCAGCCGTACGGTACGGTCAACGTCAGCCGGCCGCTCGGTGCGTACTCGGTACCTGTCGCTGTTGTCGACCCCGGTCCTGACGGCCGAGTTCCTTCTGCCGACGATGGCGGAACGATGACCGCGTACAGCTTGACGGCCGCGTCTTTGAGCGCCTCGCCTGTGAACCTGACCACGAACCTGCCCGACAGCAACAGCGAGTACTATACCTGGGAGATCACGGCGACGAAACGTCAGCGCAGCATCTGGTCGCTGCTGGCCAGCTTCACGGAGACGTGGAGCCACGAGGCCGCCCTTGGGACCGGAAACGATTTCACGCCGAATGCCCTGATCAGCGCGACGCACAATCAGGATCGGTTCAGGACGTGGCAGGCGAAACTGCACGGCACGATGCAGCTTCGCTGGGGCGTGCTGATCGTCCCCGTCATCCGACATCAGTCCGGAACACCCTTCGCGCGCACCTTCGTTCATACGCTCAACTATGGGAGCGCGACCATCAAAGCCGAGCCGATCGCGGCCAATCGGACTCCCAACATCACGATCGTCGATGTGCGCACCGAGAAAACGTTTCGCATCAAAGCTGTGCGCGTCATGGGATTCTTCGACGTCTACAACATGTTCAATACCAATGCGGCACAGACGCTCACCACCACCTCGGGTGGCTCGTGGCTGCGGCCGACGGCAATCACGGGACCGCGCGTCCTCCGGATCGGTGCCCGGTTGCAATGGTAGCTATTGAGCCGACCAATCACAATTTCCAAGCGCGGGAGGTTCTTCGTTCGGTCCACACCGGCCTCACATGGTTTGCTTCTTGTCGGCGCCAGTGTGCCGTGGGGGCTGGGCTGGCCTTAGGGTTGATGGCGCCATTCGGCTGAAACGATGATCTTCGAGCGCTCCTCCGCAACCAGCTTGCCCTTCGACCCCTGGGGGCGTATAACGTCTGAAGCAGTTCTTGGTCGGCTGCGGTCTCGATGCGGGTCAGCGCGTCGCGGACCGAACCCACCGCTTGTTGCACCAGTGGCGTCAAGCCGAGGTTCCCACACGACCACGCTCTGAACGCCGCGGCGCAACGCCCCGGCGCTTCGGCGCTTCCTTGAATCACCTCTCGCAGCGACTGCCAGAGCGTTTTCACTTACAACCCAAACAGCAGCGACCACTTCGCACTCCGGTCGCATCTGAAGTCGCTCGGCATCTCCTTGCGATCGGCGACTGAACCGATCGACGACACATCAACGGGCAAGTTGATGGAGGGCGTCCTCGCGTCCTTCGCACAGTTCGACAACGACGTGCGGTCGGATCGTACCCGCGCGGGGATGAAGGCCGCCCTTGAATTGGGACGATGGACGTTCCTCGCCCCCGTTGGCTACATCAACGTCCCAAGAACGTACGGCAAGAGCTCGTGCCCGGGTATGAAGCCATTCCCATCAGCGCGGAACCGTCTGGAACTCCGCTGTCAACGTAAGTGCCGCTTGGCGAACGCGCCACCGGACCCCGACTTCAGATACTTCTCGAACGCCACAGCTCGACGTTCGTCGGAGAACTCGATGACCACATCGATGATCCACGGCCTCCCGGAAGATGTGTGGGGGACGCTTCCGCGTGGAAGCACTCGCGAAGAACGCAGATGCTGAAGGAATTGCCGGACTGTTGCCGAAACGGCAGCGCAGATTCTGCGATCAACCGATCGTGACAGGGGCCTGCCATCCGAAGCTCGTTCAGCTGTCGTGGGGCCCACCGTCGCGTCGCGTGCATTTCAGAGCGACGCTATGGTGGGCATCCTTCGCCTGCATTCATGAGCGAAGGATGGTGGACCAGATGTTGGGCAGTTGGAACCGGATCACCGATTGGCTGTGCCGGACCCAGGCGCTACTCATCGGTCTTGGGGGCGATGTGATCTGACGCGGTCAGCGACCAGCCGCTGAATGGGTGCGTAACCGAATAGGTCGTAGCAAGATCTCAGCGGGGAGGGTTCCAATCGACAATGATCGTCATGCTCTCGTCCGGCAGAGACACCATCCGGTTGATCAGAAACCGTGATCCGTCGGCGTGGACATCGTACTCATACGTCGTGAAGATCCCCCTGTCCGGAGAGGGTATCAGCCTTACCTCGAAGAGCGGGGCTGGGGTCCCAATCGCCGGTGGCGTTCCCGCCGCGAACGAGGCGGCCATCAGTCGGGCGTCCGCCGACAGGAAATACAACTCGCGGCCGTCGGCTCGCCAGCGCGGATAGCCGCCGCCCTGAACCGAGACCGGATAGCGCCGTCCGGGTTCCGGGAAGCTGGTCACTTCGATCTCGAACCGGCCGGAGCGGTCGGAAGCATAGGCGATCCAGCGTCCGTCCGGGGAGACCCGGGGGGTCTCTGCGTGCCGGCATCTCGAAGGACGGGCACCGGTTGACCGTTGGTCGGCCTCGACCAGATGGTCCCCCGGTCGAGACCAGCCACCTCATACTCAATCCAGACTAACCGTCCATCTCGGGTCCAGTCGACGGGCTTCGCCCCGTGCGTGTGCTGTCGCACGATTTCGACGTCGCCGGTCGCCACCGACGTGGTCACGAGATCGAAGGTGCCGATTCCTCGCCCTTGAAACAGCGAGAGAATGTGGGCACCATCCGGCGACCAGATCGGCTGCCGGTTTGGGCCCCCTCGGGTGACGCGCGTCGCCACGGGCCGCGCCAGGCTCATCGTCCAGATCTCCTCGGACCTGAGAGTGGCCACCTGCTGCCCGTCGGGCGACAGTTCGACGCCGAGTTGCCTGGTCGGTTCGCCGACGGTGTCGAGCGGGCGCCCGTCACGGCCGATCCATGTGAACTGTCCGACGGCGTCAGAGGGCCCGAGCATGGCGATCACGCCGGTGGGCGAGCTGGCCACCACGAAGCGGCCGAGCGATTCGGAGATACGGGCTTGGCCAATCTCGATGGGTTCTCCGGTCAGCTGACCGCCAGGAAGCGTCATGCGCTGTGCGAGGACGGGGCCGGGACCGCCGGGCCCCGGTGGAACAAATAGGAGGAACCCCTTCACGTACTCAGCGGCCCCCTTGGATTGGACGTAGTTGATGGCCTGAAGCGGGTCGTCGATCGCGATCAGGCGTGTGCCGCTCTTCTCCGGCGCGCGATTCACGGAGAAATACAGCAATTGGCGGCCGGGAAGGCGTTGCGGAAACCGGTGCCCCGTCTCGTCATCGGCGAGCGCTGTCCATGGCGTTGGAGGTCCGCCAGCGGCGTTGACGCGCACCAGCGGCGAGAACGGCGTCGGCGCGAACACAATCGTGTCGTCGTCGAGCCACAGCCCGCCGCGGCCCGCGGACGCGTCGCAGACAATGACGGGGTTGCCGCCGGCGATGGCCACGCGTTTCAGCTTGCCGTCCGCGAAGAAACCGATGACACGGCTGTCCGCCGACCAGAAGGGGAAGCTTCCGCCCTCGGTGCCCGGAAGCTCGGTGGGCACGGTGGCGGCGAAGCGGCCGCAGCCAGAGCCGTGCGGCGCCACCAGTATGGGCAACGGCGGCAAACACCATCTGACTGCCATCGGGCGAGACCGCCGGCGCGCTGACGAAGCGCATGCCCGTTGGTGGCGACAGTTGCAGGCGAATCTCCTGCCGGGCGCCTTCGCGAGCGGGGGAGAAGAGGTAGGCGGCCAGCGCCAGCGTTGCGACCCCGAGCATCACCGCCCATCCGAAGGTGCTGCGGCGCGCCATGAGGCGCGGCACTCGGAGGCGTGCGAAGCGTGGCTGGCCGAGACTGCCGTCTGCCAACTCGTTTGCCAACACCAATGCCAGATCGCGCGCGGATTGAAAGCGCCGCTCCACGGACTTGTCGAGGCAGCGCCGCACGAGGTTCATGACGCGTGCGCTCGGACCTGCGTCAACCGCGATGGACGCCGTCGGATCGTCTTCGAGCACTGCGGTCAGCGTCTGTGCTGCCGTCGCGCGCGCGAACGCCCGCCGGTGCGTCACCATCTCGAACAGCATCGCGCCCACGCTGAAAATGTCGGACCGGTGATCGGCCGGAAGCCCGCTGGCCTGCTCGGGGCTCAGATAGCCGACCGTGCCAAGCACCACGCCGGCCGAGGTGTGTGGGGCGGCGGTGAGTGTCGCCGAGTCGAGATCCACCAGCTTGGCGAGGCCGAAGTCCAGGATCTTGAGGCGCTCGTCGGGCGTCACGAAGATGTTCTCCGGCTTCAGGTCGCGATGCACGATGCCTTTGTCGTGCGCCGCAGCCAACCCTTCGGCGATCTGGATGCCGAACTCGATGGCCTTGCGCAGCGGCAGCGCGGCGCCGTCCAAGCGGGCGCGCAGGCTCTGTCCTTCGAGTAGCTCCGAGACGATGTACGGCGTCCCGTCGTGACGGCCGACGTCGTAGACGGCGAGGATGTTGGGGTGGTTGAGCGCCGCGGCGGCGCGGGCTTCCAACTCGAAGCGGCGCAGGCGATCGGGGTGATCTGCGAAAGCCGCGGGGAGGATCTTGATGGCCACCGCACGCCCGAGTTCGGCGTCGTGCGCCCGGTACACTTCGCCCATGCCCCCGGCGTCCAGCAGCGCGACGATGTCGTAGCGCCCCAATCGCGTCCCGGGTGTGAGCGACTCGTGCATGGTTAGCTCGTGCCGCTGTTCGCCGCCGTCTCTGTGCTCGCCAGGCTGTTCGTGACGCGAAACACAAAGACGGTTGTCCCGATTTGAATGGCATCCCCGTCACTCAGCTGCGTGGGTTCGGTGACGGGCCGATCATTTACCAGCGTGCGGTTCTTGCTCCCGAGATCTTCAAGAGTGGCGGCGTCGTCTGAGATCGTGATTCGCGCGTGCAGGCGTGACGCCTGCGGAGAATCCAACCAGACGGAGGCGCCTGGGTCGCGACCGATGTCATTCGCGCCTTCGCCGAGGCGCAGGCGTCGGCTGCCGGACACGAGCCAGTAGATCGCGTCAGCCGGGCCATCCCTGTCACCCGTGTGAATAGTGCCGGTGAAGGCAAAGCCGACGCCGTGAGCCGTGCGAATGAGCGGCTCTCCGCTGTGTTGATTGCCAAGTGCGCGCCGCAGTTCCTTGACGACGCCGGCGATGGTGGCGTCGGTGACAAACGTGTCCGGCCACAGACGGCGATGCAGTTCGTCTTTCGACACGACTCGTGGCGCCTGTTCGATGAGGGTGGTGAGCAGGTCGAACGCCTTGCGCGTGAGGTGCACACGACGGCCGTCACGGCTGACGAGGCGCCGCCCTGCGTCCAGTGCGAATCCTTGGAATCGCACGACTGGGGGACCACTCACGGCCGCGATTATATCGGGGATGTTCGTGTGCCCTGCGCAGCCCCCGAATTTCCCCCGATTCTCCCCAGACTGACGCCGCCTTCGACTCCCAAGCTGGCCAACGCGAGGGGAACATGTTGGCCATCATCGCGGCAGCCTCAATCGTTTTCGGTTCGCACGTTCGATCGGAGGATCCGATCATTGGTCCGGCACTTCAAGACGGCCTTCTCAGTTCCGCGGTGATTCGACGGCTGGTTGATGTCATCGACGCCTCGAATGTGATCGTCTACCTCGCGAGAGGTGACTGCCCAAGGCCCGCTGTGGCTTGCTTGATGGTCAGCAGCAGTGGACCCGATGTCCGACACGTGCGGATCAACTTCAGTCTGCGGATCGGACTCGGGAAACCTGGCGGATGGCACAAGGACGATCTAGCGGTTGCGATTGCACACGAGCTGCAGCATGCAGTCGAAATCGCGGGTTGGCCGGACGTCGTTGATGGCGTGACGATGCAGGCAGCCTATAACCGGCGCGGTCTCGATCGAGGCGGCAGGCACTTGGATACCGACGCCGCGATCCAAGCCGGTGATGATCGCCGCGCGGAACTGCGCGGCGGCCGACGATGAACTTCGGACGGCCTGCGCGATAGACCTGATTGGATGCGCGTCGAATTTATCTCAGGTCACGTCGAGCGAAGCACTTCCGGATCCCGAATTCAGATACTTCTCGAACGCGACGGCGCGGTGTTCATCGGCGAACTCGACGACGACGCCGATGATCGCCCACCTACGTGTCGATCCCGCTCGAGATCACGGTCGACCGGCCCGCCGCTGAAGTCTGGAAACGTATGGGGAATTGCTGCGACGTCGGTGTCGCCAGCGAGATTCTGGTCGCGAAGACTGAACCGTCGTACACTTACACGCAACCTGCGCGAGATGGTCGCCGCGCGGCGCGAAACCAGGAATCTGAGTTCGCCCTGAGTTCGGCCTTAACTCAGCCTACCCAGCCCGGATTTTTCTGTATTCGTGTTCCGCCAAGGGGATCTCAGCGAGCTCCGCGAGGAGCCGATTGAGACGTTCGAGAGAAACAGCCTCCGGGGCTGTGATCTCGACGCCGACCGCCTGACCGCCGCCACTGTAGTCGACCACGAGCAGCCCGTCTGGTGACGGTACTGCCCTGGCGCTTTGCTCGCCCGTGGCGTGCGATAGATGCAGGTACGCGGCGAATGGCCGGCCCTTGCGATATGTGACTTGAAGCGAGCGTTCGGTCATTCGGACACCTCGTGGACGATCACGCCGCGCTGTTCCATGCGCATTTCGGCGTGCCCGGTAAACGACAGATCCCAGGTCCCACCACTCCGGAAACGTCGGCATCCAGAGTGCCGATCGTAGCACCCGAGAAGTCGCGAAATCGACGCGCAGCCGGATGGGCTCGCCGGCAGTGAGGGGAGACAAAGGAGGGGACAAGAGGCTGGGGGCTATTGTCTCCCTGCTTCCCTTCCTTCCTGGTCAGCTGCGGTCGGGGCGTCAGCAGCTGAAGAATCCTCAGAACCGCTTCATAGCCGCGAACTTGCAGTCGTGACAGCGTCAACGATCGGCGGCGTTCCTGCCGCTGCCAAATCACCCACTCAAAGAGCAATCGGGGCGTGAGCGACCCCCCTCGCCAACGCGCGAGACGGGTTTCCGCGCCATTGCGGAGGGTCGCTCACGCCCCGCTTGTCGGTGTCACTGTCTGACCGGCGGCGGCCCACATCGGGCGGGACGCGCACGCACATGAGCCAGCCTCGAGTATGTTTTCGCCGGAAACTGGCGTTCAGGTAGACAGGCGACGACCTCACTCGGCAGACCGTCGTTTCTCCCTGGGCGGCCCCAGCGGCCACCACGCTCGTGCGAATCAGCACGAGCCTTCCCGCAGCAAGCGCCCCAGTGGCGCGACCGCTCGCGATCGAACGAGCCGGACCATCACGCCGGCGATGGTTGGCTCGCTCTCGTTCCCGTCAAGGCGCGTCGGCGGCGCGGCTTCGGCCTTGACGGGTGCCTCGACCGAGCCGAAGACCGGCAGTTACGTGATGGTCCGGGTAGGTCCGGATCTCGCGCTGACATCTGCCGCATCGCACCGACGACGCGATGGACGACCGCTTCGAGCACGCTCTCATTCCGGAACTGATTCCGATCACCCGCTGCCGCGAGCTGCTGGACAACGGGGCACGGGAACTCTCCGACGTGGACATCGATGCGATCCGTCATCACGCGCACGCCATGGCGTACCTACGCGCTTCGCGCGGGACACACCTTCGCCCGAGGGGCTACGGTGTGCAGGCAAGTACGACCACTTCGCGCTCCGGTCACATCTGAAATCGCTCGGCATCTCCTTGCGATCGGCGTCCGAACCTATCGACAACACGTCGACGGGCAAATTAATGGAGGGCGTACTCGCGTCCTTTGCCCAGTTCGACAACGACGTACGGTCGGATCGCACTCGCGCGGGATGAAGGCCGCTCTTGAATTGGGCCGATGGACGTTCCTCGCCCCCCTCGGCTACATCAACGTCCCACGAACGTACGGCAAGAGACTCGTACCCGGGTAGGAAGCCCTTCCCATCAGCGCGGAATCGTCTGAACTCTGCTGTCAACGCAAATGCCGCTTCGCGAACGCGCCACCGGACCCCGACTTCAGATACTTCTCGAACGCCACAGCCCGACGTTCGTCGGAGAACTCGATGACCACATCGATGATCCACGGCTTTCCGGAAGATGTGTGAGGGACCCGCCCGGCGTTATGAGCCGCGAGCCTCCCAGGCAAATTCGACGTCCGGCCTGTGTCGTAACGTGTCGGGTCGGCGTCACTATTGAGGATGTAGACAATGGACTGAGGGAATGCCATGCGCGGGCCTGACGCAAGCTGTCTGCCGAGGCTAATTCATCTGAATTCCGCGTGGAAGCACTCGCGAAGAACGCAGATGCTGAAGGAATTGCCGGACTGTTGCCGAAACGGCAGCGCAGATTCTGCGATCAACCGATCGTGACAGGGGCCTGCCATCCGAAGCTCGTTCAGCTGTCGTGGGGCCCACCTTCGCGTCGCGTGCATTTCAGAGCGACGCTATGGTGGGCATCCTTCGCCTGCATTCATGAGCGAAGGATGGTGGACCAGATTTTCCCCAGATGGAACCCACTGACCAGCTGGATGCGCCAGATCGAAGACTTCCAGAGAGCCGCGTAAGGTCGACCTCGACGTTCCGCGCGCAACCATTCTCTTCAACCCGGCTAATTTGAAGGTTCGCGATCTGCGGCGCGCGAATTGAAGATGCTCTGGCGCTTCGTCACACTCATTCCTCTCGTCGAAGCGGCACTAGACGTTTCAGCTCTTCATGCCAATTGAGGACGACCACCACCTGCGGCGAGGTCTGCGCTTCTGTCGTCTGTTTGATCATCAGAAACCGGCCGTCGGCCGCGACATCGTACGACCAGGGTTGACCGAAGATCCGGTAGCGGCTGTCGAAGAGCCACGTCGGCGGCTTGAACCCAAACGTCGAGCCAGTTCTCACGGCGACCGCCATGACCCGTTGCCCTTCCAGGTAATACAGCTCGTGGCCGGTTCTGGACCAGACAGGCTCGATGCCGCCGTTGGTTGACACCCGGACCGGCACACCAGGACCCGGGTATGGCCGGACCCACACTTCGGTCTGACCGGACTGATCGGACGTGTGCGCGAGCCACCGGCCATCGGGCGAGAGCGACGCCCCTCTGAATCCGTCCTGCGCCGCGGTCTGCACGACCGGCTCTCGCTCATCGGGCTTGCCAGGCTGCCACCGCACGATGTCGATGTTGCTCAGGCCGTCAACGAACTGCACCGCGAGCACACCGCGTCCGTCATCGCTCCACGCCAGCGGGTGAAAATGACCGAGCGCAGAGGCCGGTTGGGGCTGCTGCTCGCTCCCATCCGTCGCAATCACCCACAAGCGCAGCGGCGACGTTCCTTCCATCACGAGACGACGTCCGTCAGCCGTCCAGATCGGCGACGCGTACCGTGCACCGGAGGTGAGCCTGATTGGGAGCGTGCCGCTCAGGTCATACACCCACACGTCGCCCGCGACAATGAGCGCCACTCGGCGGCCGTCGGGCGACAGTCGCGGGAACTGCGGCGCGATCACATCCTCAGTGATGCGCGCGCTTTCTTCACGGCCGTCGCGCGAGACCCACACTGGCCTGCCTGTCCAGGTGGTCGCGGGCGACCTGACATAGACGAGCGACCCGTTGGACGAGACGCTGAAATTCGGCGCGGCTTGCGCGGTGGACAGGACGCCGTCAAGCACCGGCACGGGACTGCCGCGCACAGTTGCGTGGCCAGATCGAACCCCACGGCCCGCAAGGTGTCGCCGACGGCGTACACGAGGTGTCCCGTCGCGACGTACGTCGCGCCGCTACCCTCGGGGATAAGGACACGCTGCTCTCGTGTCCGGAGGTCGAGGAGCACGGTTTCCGAACGCAGGGTCCCCTGGTTCCGAATCTCACGCGTGAAGAGCACCGCATCCGACCCTGGCAGCAGGTGCGGCCAGGCGTGACCTACTTCCCCTCGCTTCTCGTCGGCCGAGGTCAGCCGCTCTGGCTCTCCGCCAGTGTCCGGCACTCGAAAGAGTCCGCCTGAAGGCGCGGACGCGAACACGATCACTCCGTCACCCCAGCTTGCACCTTGCAGGCCGAACTGGGGCGGAGTGAGCGTAATGGCCGGCCCCCCTTCGATTGAGATCTTCTTGATCGCGCCATCCTTCTCATCCCTGTACCCCACCCACGCGCCGTCCGGTGACACGAACGGCTGCTCGCTCGCCGATGTGCCTTGCAGCATCGCCGGCTGGAGTTGGTTGAGCGCGCGGGACGCCAGTCCGCCGCCTGCGGCGTCCGCCTGGTAGATCACGCGCGTGCCATCAGGAGTGATCGCGAGATCGGGACCGACGCCGTGCCTCAGCGGGGGATCATCCGGCGTCGTGAGGACCACGCGGACCGGTGCTGTCGAAGAAGGCGCCGCACGCCACGTCCACATGACGGCGCCGGTGATGAGGCCGCCGATGGCCAGGCCGGCAACGGCCGCGAGGGTGGTCCCACGCGAGCGTGCTGGAGACACCGGCTGGCCGGATTCGGCTCCGCTCGATTGCGCGGGCGTCTCGAATGCGCCGCTCAGGACGAGCGACACGTCCGCGATGTCGTGCAGGCGTTGACGCGGATCCTTCCGCAAGCAGCGCTGCAGCACCATGCGGATCCGCGCTGGGATGGCCGGATCGAGCCGGTCCCAGTCCGGCTCTTTGTGCAGCACCGCACCGAGCGTGTCCGCCACGCCTTCGCCGCCGAACGGAGGCTTGCCCGTCAGCATCTCGTAGAGCACGCACGCGAACGCCCAGATGTCCGCGCGACGATCCACCGATTTACCGCGGGCCTGCTCGGGGCTCATGTAAGCCGCCGTCCCGAGGATGACGCCCCGTTCGGTCTCGGCGGGCGACGTGATGGTCGGTGAATTCAGCTGATCGTCCCCGCCCGCCCCACTCGCTGCGTCAAGCGCCTTGGCCAGACCAAAGTCGAGCACCTTCACGGTCCCGTCGTCGCGAACCTTGATGTTGGCGGGCTTCAGATCCCGATGGATGATGTTCTTGCTGTGCGCGGCGTCGAGCGCCCCGGCGATCTGATTAGCGATGCCCAACGCTTCGTCCAGCGGCA
The DNA here is from genome assembly GCA_963833135.1 of uncultured cyanobacterium. Taxonomy (GTDB): domain Bacteria; phylum Acidobacteriota; class Vicinamibacteria; order Vicinamibacterales; family UBA2999; genus 12-FULL-67-14b. Next base: position 42,495 of record CAWHWW010000007.1, read on the forward strand.
GCGGGCCGCGCGCCAGGCGATCGGCGAGCGTGGGTCCCTCGACGAGCTCCAGCACGAGTGCCCGCGCCCCGCCAGCGTCCTCAAGCCCGTAGATGAGTGCGACGTTCGGATGATTCAGCGCCGCCAGCGCGCGGGCCTCTCGTTCGATGCGCGCGATGCGATCGGCATCGACGGCAAACGCATCCGGCAGCACTTTGATGGCCACGTCGCGACCGAGCCGGGTGTCGGTCGCGCGATACACCTCGCCCATGCCGCCCGCTCCGAGCGAGCTGCCGATCACATAGCCGCCCATTCGAGTGCCGGGGCTCAGCACGTCGTCTCCTCCACTCGCGTGAAGGAGCCGGCACCGTGTTTGGCGACTACAGGGCGGGGCCCCGGTGAAGCGCCAGATTGAAGGGACATCAGCGACCGCAGCCGGATTCTACGCCAACCCTGGCTTTCGTCCGTCTTCGAAGGCTTAACTGAACGCACGTGCATTTCTTCACGCGCCGTTCGCGCTAAGCCTTGATGCTAAGAAAGTCTAGAGGTGGTGGACCGAGGGCACGCCTGTTGGAACCAAATGACGGCTTGGCTTACTTACATCCGCGTCAGTACCAAAGAGCAGACGGAAAACCTCAGCCTGCCGACACAACTCCGAGTCTGCGAAGAGGACTGCCGCCGAGAAGGTCTCGAGATCCTCGAGCGCTTCAAAGAAGAAGGCGAAAGCGCGAAAACGACGGACCGGCACGACGCGGCTCACGCATCGATCCCACGAAGCGTTACGAAGCGAGTAAGAATCGCGCAGCTGCAGTAGGATATCGCCTCCTATGAGTCGCCAGGTTTCTTCAACGCCGCTTTCCACGGCACCGGCGCGGATCAGTTGGGCGCGAATCGTCGGCGGCGCAGTGCTGTTGGAAGTCTTGCTGGTCGCGCTACTGACGCCGATTGGACTGGTGTTCGGCAGTCCGTTCCTCGAGGGCTCGACCGACACGACCGTGTTCCTCGTCGCGGTCCCGGCCGGCTGTCTTGTCTTCGCAGCGATCGTCAGCGGCTGGCTGTTCAGGCATGTCAGTTATCGCGCCGTCCTGCAGGGTGGGCTGGTCGGTGTGGTCGCAACCATGCTTTACCTTCTGCTATGCCTCGGTGCTCCCGGCGGCCTGCCAGGCGCGATTGCCGGCTACGGCGTGCCGCTCTTCTGGGGAACCCAGGCACTTCGCATCATCGGCGGAGCCGTCGGCCCCGCGTTTCGACAGGCAAGGCGAGCGGCGTACTGATGATTCCCGAAGAAGACTTTGTAGTATCTGAAATGACGCTGCGCGAACGCACAGCCGGACCCTGATTTCAGATACTTCTCAAACGCGATAGCTCGTCGCTCGTCAGCGAACTCGACAACGACGTCGATGATCCACGGCCTGCCGTCAGCCGTGTGAGACACGCGGCCGGTATTGTGGGCGTCGAGCCGTCCACGATGTTCGATGTGAGGCCAGTGTAGTAGCGGGTCGGGCTTGCCTCGCTCTTGAGGACGTAGACGATGGTCTGAGGGAGTGGCATGCCGCCTTGTGACGCATGGCATCCGCCGATCGAGGAACTCCCGAAATCAGTCTGACAGCGCTGGCGAGCCGCGAGACCATTGCAAGAACCGCGGGCGGGTCGCGCGGACGGCATGGCAGAACTTGCTGATGCGGCCTGCCAACCGTAGCTCCGAATCGACCGTGGAGAGAGGTCCACCTCCGCTCGGCTCAGAATCTTGGCCAAGCTACGGTGGACAACCTCCGCCTGGATCATGGAGCGGAGGTTGGTGGACCAGACCGGGATCGAACCGGTGACCTCATGAATGCCATTCATGCGCGCTCCCAACTGCGCTACTGGCCCACTCAGGGAAGCTCTGATTGTATCTCTCAAACGGCAGATCGACCAAACCCCGGTGGGCGAACGAGGCGCTCTGTCAAAGCGGGTAAGATAAGCGGCGGGAGATTTCAATGAAGGTTACTCGTTTCGCGCTCGTCGCCATCGTCCTCGCCTGGGCACCGCTTGTCTCCGCGCAGACCGTCGATGAAGTCATTGAAAAGAGCATCACCGCCATGGGCGGACGGCCGCGATGGAAAAGATCAAGACCCGCTCGATGACCGGCGACACTCTCGATGTCAACGCCGGCGGGCGACATTCCCGGCACCGTCGAGGTTCAGAACGCGGCGCCCGAACAAGATGCGCACCGTGATCAAGGCCGACCTCTCGGCGTTCGGCGCCGGCCAGCTGCTGGTCGATCAGCGCTTCGACGGCACCAACGGCTATCATGATCGACAGCATGCAGGGCAATCAGCGACGATTACCGGCAACCAGCTCGAGAACATGAAGGCGCAACTCGTTTCCGCATCCGTTCCTCAACTACAAGGCCAAGGGCGTCAAGCGCGACACTGAGCGGCAAGGAGAAGGTCGGCGAGCGCGATGCGTTCGTCGTGATGTTCGAGCCGGCCGTCGGGATCGCCGGTCAAGCAGTTCATCGACGCGGAAAGCTTTCTGCCGGTGCGTTCGATGATCAAGATCACCACGCCGCAGATCGGCGAGCTCGAGCAGACCGCCGACTCCTCCGATTTCCGCGACGTGGACGGCGTCAAGGTGCCGTTCAAGCGTCCGCCTCACCAATGCCATGCAGGGCATCACGATGACCTTTACGAAGGTCGAGAACAACGTCGCGATCGACGACAAGATGTTCGTGAAGCCGTAATTCTTCAGGCGCCCCGTAAGGGCCGCCTCCACAGCTTGTTCCAGAGCGTGAGCATTCTTCACGTTGCCAACGGTCACGGCACGACCGGACTGATCGAACGGTCGGGTGTGCCGGGTCGCACCGAGATCTGGGCCGATCCGCTGAACGAAGGCCCGGTGCCCGGCAACGTGTCGGACGACGAACTGCTGATGATCCGGGCTCGCTTCCTTGCCTCGCAATATGACGCCGCCGACGTCGCTGCCGATTTGCGCCGATGGCGCGAGGCCGTCGACCACGACAACGGCTACGACGAGCTGGTGCTGTGGTTCGAGCACGATCTGTTCGATCAGCTGAACCTCGATCCAGCTGCTGACGCACCTCGGCGGTCAGCCGCGATCGAAACCGGTCACGTTGGTCTGCATCGATCGGTATCCCGGCCACCCGGATTTCAAGGGGCTCGGCGAGCTCGACGCCTGCGCGACCTCGCCGCCTTGTTCACGACATCGGCGGCCGGTCACGGCGGCGCAGCTCGCGCTGGCCACAGCGGGCGTGGTCGGCGTATCGATCGCCGGATCCGCGCGCGATCGAGGAGCTGTTGAAGGGCGACACGTCGGCGCTGCCGTTTCTTGCGCGCCGCGCTCGCGCGACACCTCGAGGAGTTTCCGTCGGATGCCGACGGCCTGTCGCGCAGCGAGCGCCGGTTGATGGAGCAGGCGATCGAGGGCCCCGCTGATCTCCACGCCGCGTTTCCCCGGATGCACGACGGCGAGACCGCCTACTACATCGCCGACGCGTGGTTCGTCGATCGCGCGCGCGAGCTCGCAGGCGCCGTCACCCGCGCTCGTGCGATCTGTCGATCAACCGCGAACGTCGAGCGCGATCCCGTCCGGCACAATCGCGCTGACACGCGCCGGCCGGAACGGTCGCTGGATGGCTCGGCCGATCGCATGCAGCTCTGCGGCATCGATCGCTGGCTCGGCGGCGTGCATGTCTGCACGGCCGCGGCCCGGCGTGGCGCTGGAGGCGCGCGCTCGGGCCATCTCATCGAAGCGTAACTGCGTTACGATCGAAACACGAATGACGGCATCCGATCGCGCGCTGCTGGTTGAGCTTCGCAAGCTTCTGCTCGCAACTGCACAAGACACTGATCGACTGGCAGCGCGCCGATTACGAGCGCGTGCGCGGACGGCTGCAGACCGACGCAGCTGCTCAACGTGATGTTCAACGATCCGGAATTCGCGTGGCTGCGATCGATGTCGGGGCTGATCGTCCGCATCGATGAAGCGCTTGACGAGCGAAGACCGCCGGGAGGCAGCGAGACCGGAACCGGGCCCGCTCGTCGCCGGCGCCCGCGATCTGATCGCGCCCGAAGCGCGGCATCGCCGTACGCACAGCGCTATCATGCGGCGCTGCAGGAGCTGCCGGAAGCAGTGCTGGCGCACCGCGATCTCGTCGACGTTGCTGAAGCTGCAGCGGCCGGCGTCTAACGCGTAGCCGTCGCCTTCAGCGCAAGACCCTGCGCGATCTTTTCCTTGATCTTCCGGATGTAGCGATCGGCATGCTCCGGCGGATACGCGCCGGCCCTGAACGCCGCCTGCCAGTGTCCGTCGGGAATCTTCGCGAGCCGCTCGCACGCCCAGATCACGTCGGACACCGTCACGCGTGTCGACGAGCGGCTGGTTCATGCCGCGATAGTCGAAGCGCGACCTTGTTGCCGTCGACCTTCTCGATGAAGCCCTGCTGCTCGAAGTCGTCGACATCGTTCTTGCTGCCCTGCGCGCCGCGCGTGCCGAGCATCGCGAACAGCCTGAATTGCCTCGAGTGCCCGAGCGACGAGCCGACATCGCGCACCATGAACTGGCGCCGCGGTGTGGCTGCCGGATCGGTCGCTTCGTACAGGCGGTTGTTCGACGATCTTCAGATCCCAGTTGTTCAGGACGAGCTGGGCGACGATCAGCCCGCGCAACTGCGGTGTGTCAACGAAGGGATTCTCTTGCCACGACCACTCGCCGGTCGGTCGCCACTGTCGGAAGGTCGGTGCGGAATCGCGCCGTGGGTCTTCACACCGGCGTCGGCCGCCGGTGAGCGTGAATTGCTCCATGAAGTAGGTGGCAGGCTGCGGGAATCCCATCGCCCACAGGATCCGTGACGCCGTGACTTCCGATTGCGCTTCGATGCCGAGCTTGACGCTCCACAGCCGGCCGGATGCATCCTTCACGTCGTAGCCGGGGTTGGTGCCTGTCGTCTTGAACGCGACGAATTCGTAGGTGCCGTTCGGCTGCGGCGCCAGTCGCGGGGCCACCTGGGCCGTTGAAAAGATCGCGCTCGACCAGATCCACAGGGTCCTGCCACAACTCGGCGATGTCGCCGCCAGTCCCTGAATGTGGCTGTGCGTTGGGGGAATTTGCGCACGCGACCAGCGCAACCACGAGAACGACCGACCGGAAAGGCGTGGGGAACCTCATCATTCGCTCCGTGGACTGATGAAGTGCAAGAAATACGCCCGAGGACAGCCACGCCGACCTGTCGCCGTAGGCTTAGCGGAGGTGGACGCCTTGGCCGAAGGCGGAGGGTTAGCGCTTGATCTTCACCTCGGTGCGTGCGCCGCCGACCTGTATTGCCTGCTCAACCGTTTGGCCGCTGTAGGTCAGGCTCAAGGTATAGGAACCGAACGCCACATTCGGTAGCAAGAATCGCCCATCGTCGCCGGCAATGGTCGTCATCGGGCCGCGCGCGACGATCACGGTCGCCTCCATGCCTTCGTGAATATCACACGTCACATCGAACTGGCCGACGCGATCGAAGGTGTGATCGTACTTCTGATGCGGATCGGTGCCGACGTTGAACACCTCGCTGCCGCTCTCGCGACGCGTGACGCTGACGTTGTGCGGCATGTCTTCGCTGTTGCGGAATTCGACCGGCTGGCCGACGCGAACGAGCAGTGTGCGTGGCAGGAACTGCTTGGAGATCTGATCGAGCACGGCGGGTTCCGCCGGCAGTGGGGGCGCTCCCGATGCCGGCAGCAGCGTGACGATCGCGTTCTTCGGGACGATACCAGTGACCTCGGAGGCGGTGGCCGCAGCGGGAGACGCCTCAGGTCTCGAACTGGCCGGCGCCGCTCTGCACGCCGCCGTCAAGAAGATCAGGACAACGATTGCTCGACGAGTCTGCATGTCTGGATCGCCCGTCTTCCGCGCTAGTCACCGGCTTTTTCGAACACGACCGCATAGACCGGCGGCAGATTCGACGACAGCGCGGTCCACGAATCGCCCGCGTCTTCGCTCACCCACACCGATCCTGTCGTCGATCCGAACATCAGCGTCCGGCCCTGATCGTCGACATCGAGCGCGTGGCGATAGACGAGATCGTAGGCGTGCTCCTGCGGCAGCCCGCGGGTGATGGTCTCGAACGTCTTGCCGCCATCGCGCGTGCGATTGACGACGACCTTGCCGTCGATCGGGCAGCGCTTTTCGTCGCTCGTGCCGGGCACGAACCAGGCGGTGTTCGGGATCAGTCGGATGCGCCGCGACGGCGAATCCAAAAGACGACGGCGTGATGCCGGTGAGCTCGGTCCACGAAGCGGCGCCGTCGGTGGACTTGAAGATGCCGTTGTGATGCTGTACCCACAGCACGTCGGGATTCGATCGGCACTGCGCCACCATGTGCGGATCCTGGACGTTTTCTTCAAACTGCTTGTCGGGCGGCATGAAATTGGCGCGCATGCCTTTCGCGGTCAGCGACCAGGTCCTGCCGGCATCGCGCGTGGTCCACACGCCGCCGCATGAGACGCCGACGGTCACGTGACGCGAGTCGCGCGGATCGACGCAGATCGAGTGGATGCCCGGTTGTTCGGCGCCGCCGCCGAACCATTCCTCGCGGCGCGGGTCGTCCCATAACGCGCGGTTGAGCGTCCACGAATCGCCGCCATCGTCGGACCTGAAGAGCCCGCCCGGCAAGGTGCCGCACCAGATGATGCCAGGCTGATCGACGCCCCCGGGCTGGAGCGCCCACACGAGTTTCAGCGACCAGTCGACGAGCGGCGCGCCTTCGACCGGCGTCTTCGGCGTATAGCCTTCAGGCTTCTCTGGATACTTCGGCGCGGCGATCTCGGTCCACGTCGCGCCGCCGTCGCGCGATCGATGCAGCTTGTTGCCGAAGTGGCCGTGATTGAGCGCCGCGATCAAATCGCCGGTGCGCGGATCGTGCATCGCCAGCGTGACATTGTCGCCGACGAAGCTGGAGCGGATGATCTTCCAGCCGCCGGCGCCGCGTTCGAGCGTGAACAGACCCTTGCGCGTGCTGACGTGGCAGCGGCTCATGTGAACTCACCCTCCAGACAGCGATTGCACGACGTCGACCACAGCGTTGGCCGAAATGGAATCGCTGAGCGTGTCGCGATCTTCAATCTGCTGGCCGTCGATGAAGACTGCCATATGCTTGCGCAGCCGGCCGTCATCCTCGAGGACGTATCCACGGGCGCGCTCATTGCCGGCAAAATAGGAGTTCAAGACCTCGCCGAGCGTGGCACCGGTGACGTCGCGGGTCGGGCATTCGACGTGACGCTGAATGTTCCTCGTGAACCGCACCGAAGGCATACCCAGATAATAATGTGGCAGGTTCGTTTTTGGTCATTCATCTCATCGACGGAACGTATGAGCTGTTCCGCCACTACTATGCCGTGCCGAAGGCGCAGGACAGGAACGGCATCGAGGTTGGGGCGGTGCGTGGAGTGCTCGGCTCGATCCGCGGCATGCTGAACAGCCGGGTCGCGACGCATGTCGGCGTGGCGACCGATCAGGTGATCGAATCGTTCCGCAACGACATGTGGCCGGGATACAAGACCAGCCAGGGCATCGAACCCGATCTGCTGGCGCAATTTCACCTTCTCGAAGAAGTCCTGATCTCGTTCGGGGTCGTCGTGTGGCCGATGGTGGAGCACGAGGCCGACGATGCGCTTGCGGCGGCGGCGGTGAAGGCGGCGGCGGATCCGCGCGTGACACAAGTGCGGATCTGTACGCCGGACAAGGATCTCGCGCAATCGGTGAGCGGCACGCGCATCGTGCAGGAAGATCGTCTGCGGCGTACCATTCGCGACGAGGCCGGCGTGATCGCGAGGTTCGGCGTGGCGCCCGCATCGATTCCGGATTACCTCGCGCTTGTCGGTGATTCCTCGGACGGCTACCCGGGCCTTGCCGGCTGGGGCGCGAAGTCGACGGCGGCGGTACTTGCGAAGTTTGGCCACCTCGAACACATTCCTGCGGACTGGCGCACCTGGGGCGTCAACTGCGCGCGGCCCGGTGCGCTCTCGATCACCCTCGAGAACAATCGCGAGCTGGCGATGCTGTTTCGAGACCTGGCGACGCTGCACACGGATGTTCCAGTGTTCGGCTCGGTGGACGAGCTGGAGTGGCGCGGTCCGACGCCCGCGTTCCAGGCGATCAAGGCTCGGCTCGACTCAGCGCCGGTGTCCTGATCAGGGATCAGGGATCAGGGATCAGGGACGATCAGGGATCAGGGGAGTAGTATCTGGTCATGAAGAATCCAACCCGTCGAGAGATTCTCAAACTGGCGGCCTCGGCTGCGGCCCTACCAATCGGCGCAGACGCTGCGCAAGCGCCGGCGCCCGCCAACACGCTGCGCTTCTTCCCGGGATTCTCGGCGAAGCGGGTCACGACCTCCGGCGCCGAGATCAACCTCGTTCACGCGGGTTCAGGTCCGCCGCTCCTCCTGATGCACGGCGCGCCGCAGACGCACGTGTCGATGCGCCTCATCGCCCCGGAGCTCGCCAGGGACTACACGGTGGTCGTGCCCGACCTGCGCGGCTACGGCGACAGCAGCAAGCCGCCCGACGGCGAGAACCACGCCAACTACTCGAAGCGCGCGATGGCGCTCGACCAGGTCGAGGTCATGAAGAGCTTCGGCTTCGACAAGTTCGCGGTGGTCGGACACGATCGCGGCGGCCGCGTCGGCCATCGCATGGCCCTCGATCACCCCGACACGATCACGCGGCTGGCCGTGCTCGACATCGTGCCGACGTATTACCTCTACACGCACGTCGACATCCGCTTCATACAGTCGTATTTCCACTGGTTCAACAACGTGCGCGCCGCTCCGGCCCCGGAGAACGACCTCAAGGCGCAGTACGAGGCGCAGAAGGCGCGCGCCACCAGCGAGATCCAGCTCGAATACCTGCGCACGTCGAGCGACCCCGCGAACATCCACGCGATGTGCGAGGACTATCGCGCCGGCGCGTCGATCGACCTGCAGCACGACGCCGCCGATCTGTCGAAGACGATCGCGTGCCCGCTGATGACGTTGTGGGGGCTCAAGGGACCGATGGGCCGCATTTACGACGTCCTGGGAATCTGGAAGGAAAGAGGCGTGAACGTCACCGGCAAGGGCCTCGGCGGCGGCCACAACCTGCAGGAAGACGTGCCGGAGGAAGTTCTCGCCGAATTACGGCCGTTCTTGAAGTAGTCCCGCCACTCGTCCCCGCCTTCGCACTTCGCGCTACGGCGAGGCAGGCTGTTTCGGTTGACATGCTACGTTCGTAGCACTATGCTGCTTTCGTAGCCGCCTTCGCTCGGAGAAATTCTCTGCGAGCTTCGGCGCGCCAGGGCCGCGAATGGCAACCGAAAAACTCTCTCGCCGCGAACGCGAAATCATGGACGTTCTGTATGCCCTGGGCGACAGCGCCGACGCGGAGCAGATCCGACAGGGCTTGAGCGATCCGCCGACCTATTCCGCGGTCCGTGCCATGCTCGTGAAGCTCGAAGCCAAGGGCGTGATTCGGCATCGAGCCGAAAGCTTGCGCTACGTGTATTCACCCGTCACCTCGCGTCGAGCCGCTCAGAAGAAAGCCGTGAGTCAATTGATGCGCGTGTTCTTTGGAGGGTCCGCCAGCGAGGCGGCCGCCGCGCTCCTCAAGCAGGAGTCGTGGAGCGATGCCGAGCTCGACGCTCTTCGCAAGGCAATCGATCACGTGCGGAAGACCCGGAGGAAGCCATGATCCCCAGCCTGTCGGGCGCGGCGCTGTGGTTGTCGAGTTCATTCGAGCTCTCGCTGCTCGCGAAGGCGACGATCATCCTGCTCGCCGGTTTCGCGGTGACGGCGTTGGCGCGCACGGCGCGAGCGTCGGCACGGCATCTGGTAGTCGCGACATTGTTCGCCGCGCTCCTGGTCCTGCCACTGCTCATCGCGTTCGTGCCGGCGACGGCCATTGACGTTCCACTCGCGAAGGCGCCAGTCGCCTTCCAGCGGGCGGCTGATCCCAACGACAGGGTTGCCCCCATGAACGCACAGGGCACCGCTGACGCTCTTTCGAGTGCGGCGGCGCGCGCCCTGCCCGGCCTGACGCTTGCGCAATTGGTGCGAATCCTGTGGGGCGCCGGCGCGATCGTTTTCCTGATTCCTGTCGCCTCGGCGTTGTGGAGGCTCTCCATGATTCGCCGCACGGGCTTGCCGGTCGCCTGGCACCGTGCCGAACTGTCCCGTCTCGCGGCCGCGCGAGGCGTTTCCCTGCCGGTCGAACTGCTCGAGCACGAAGCCGTGCCCGGGCCCATGACGTTCGGCATCAGCAGACCCGTGATCGTCCTCCCCCTCGACGCGCGAGAGTGGTCCGAGGCCGAGCTGCGGCGCGCGCTGATGCACGAGATCGAACACATCCAGAGAGGAGATTGGCTCATGCAAATCGTGGCTCGCACCGTGGCGGCGTTCTACTGGTTCCACCCGCTGGTGTGGACGGCGTGGCGGCGCCTGTGCCTGGAAGCCGAGCGCTCGTGCGACGACGCCGTCGTCATCAGCGAGGAGCGCACCGACTATGCCGAACAGCTCGTCAGGCTGGCGCAGCGGATGTCGGCGACGCCCGCGCAACCAATGCTCGGCATGGCGAACCGCAGCGATCTGTCAACGCGCGTGACGGCGGTGCTCGACGATCGGCTGCGCCGCGGCCGCGCCGGATTCATGCTCGCGGCCGGCACCGTCGCGGCAGCCGCACTCGTGGTGGTCACCGTCGCGCCGGTGCGCGCGGTCGTGCGCGACGATCGCCCCGTCGCGTCCGAAGAGCAATTCGCGAAGCAGCCGGCCCCCGGCCAGCGCAAGTCGCGCGCGCTCGATCGCGAGCTCTACGAAGCCGCGCAGGCCGGCGACATCGAAGGCGTCAAGGAGATGCTCGACGCGGGCGCCAATCCGAGCGCCACGATCGACGGCGACGGCAGCCCGCTGATCGGCGCGGCGCGATCGGGGCGCAGCGAGATCGCCAAGCTGCTGCTCGATCAGGGCGCCGATCCGAACGGCGTCGTCGACGGCGACGGCAGTCCGCTGATCCAGGCCGCGGCCAACGGCCGGCTCGACCAGGTGCAGATGCTGATCGATCGCGGCGCTGACGTGAATCTCGCGGTCGACGGCGACGAGAACCCGCTGATGAACGCCGCCGAGCAAGGACATCTGCGCGTCGTCCAGCTGCTCGTCGAGAAAGGCGCAGACATCCACGCCAGGATCTACACCGAGAAGTATCAGGGTGGCGGTGAGTGGCGAACGGCGATCAGCCAGGCGGGCAAGAACGGCCACATGGATGTTGTGGCCTATCTACGGTCGCGCGGCGCGCGGGAGTGAGGGCAGATCAGTATTCAGAAAAGATTCGCTGCAGCTCGTTGCGATCGGTGGTCTTCGTGAGCGCGACCATCAGCAGCACGCGCGCCTTGACTGGCGTGTGATCTTCACCGGCGATCGTGAACTGGCGGCGGCGCTGCTGTTCGGGCGTCATTTGAAACCCGGGCGGGCCGTCGCCCTGGCGCGGCGCGATACGGCCACTGCCGGTACGCGTGCTGGTCACCACGAACACGCCTTTCGACGCCGCGTAGGCCAGGCCTTCGCTTTGCGTCCCGCTCGTCGCTCCGGCTCCAGCCACCGCAATCACGATCCCTTTGGCGCCGTGGTCGACCGCGGCCTTGATCAGATCGCCGGACGCGCCCTGATACACCATGATCACGTCGACGCGCGGCAGTTCGGTCATCTTGCTGATGTCGAACTCGATCTGCTCGTTGTGCCGCTGCACGATCTGGCTGAAAAACACCACGCGATCGCGATCGACGACGCCGAGCTGGCCGTATTCGCGGCTCCTGAAGGTCTGCAGCCGCAGCGCGTCGGACTTGGTGACGTTGCGCGCGGAGTTGATCTCGTCGTTCAGCACGACCAGCGCGCCCTTGTTGCGCGACGCGGGCTCGGCCGCGACGCGCACGCCCTCGAGGAGGTTGGCCGCGCCTTCGTAGCCGATCGTGCTCGGATTGCGCATCGATCCGACCACCACAACCGGCCGGGGATCGCGAACCGTCAGGTGAAGGAAGAACGCCGTCTCTTCGAGCGTGTCGGTGCCGCTGGTGACGACGATGCCGGCCAGCTCCTTGTCGGAGGCAAACAGCTCGTTGATGCGTTTCGACAGGCCCAGCCACTGCGCAAGCGTCAGCTCGCTGCTGGCCACATTGGCAAACTGCTCGTACGACAACCGGGCATAGCGTTCGACGCCGGGCATCGACTTCGCCAGCTCTTCGGCCGTCAGGCGGCCGCCTTCCTTGTTCGAAATCGTCCCGCCGGTCGCCACGAAGTGGACTCGGGGAAGCGATGCCTGGGCTCGTTGGGCCGCAAGCGGTGCCGCAACAGGCGCAGACGACGCAGAAAAGACGGCCAAACAGCACAGCAGCGCCCTTGACGCCGACAGCGCCGGTCGAACGCGGGTCGAATTCATACTCCGCTAATTATGTATTGGCCGGGACCGGAGCGGATACGAGGGAGAGCCATTTGCTCAGCTCGCGTGCAGCTTCATCGGGCGTCTGACCGTAAAAGGGCATCAGCGAGGTCGGCATGCCCGGGCGCCGCGCGATCTGTGCGCGCCAGCGCGTCGCGGAAACGGGCGACACTTCGATCTGGTACGTACGCCCGGCAATCTTCTCTTCGTAGTGGTGAACCGTCACGTTAGGAGGATGTTGATTCTACGGGTTCGAGCGGACGATTCAAGCGAAGCGCGGCGCGAAAGCGGCCATCCGATCGGTTTGGGCGTCTCGATCAGGGTGAGATCACCCGTGGATTTTTTTTTCGTGTCATGACATCCACAGTGTTTTCACACTTCATCAACAGGTTTTCCACAGGTGGATCCACGGATTACACGGATTACACGCGATTACACGGATACCGAGTTGCGCGTTAAGCTTGCAATACCTCTGATGCGCCGCGTGGTAGGCGTGCTGTTCCTGGCCGCCATTCTTCCGTCGATTGCTGCCGCCCAGGCGCCGAGCCGCGTACTGTTCCGCGTGTTCCTGTCGGACGGCCGCGTGCTTTCGAGCTACGGCGAATGGGCCAGGCTCGACGATCGCGTGATCTTCTCGATGCCGACGCAGCTGTCGCGCGATCCGGTGGAGCTGCACCTCGTCACTATTCCTGCGCAGCGCGTGGACTGGCCGCGCACCGAGCAGTACGCGGAGTCGGTCCGCGCCGCCGCCTACGCGGCCACTCGCGGCGATGCCGACTTCGCGGCGTTCAGCAGCGAAGTGGCCAAGGTGTTGAACGACGTCGCCAGGATCGAAGATCCGGCCTCGCGCCTGAGGACCGCCGAGCGGGCGCGTCAGAAGCTGGCCGACTGGCCGGCCTCGCACTACGGCTATCGCATCGGTGAGGTGCGCGACGCCCTTGGCGTGCTCGACGAAGTGATCGCGCAGCTGCGCGTCTCCGTCGGCATCACCCGGTTCGACCTGTCGCTGAGCGCCAATGCGCCGCTGGCGGAGCCGCCGCCGCCGCCCTTGCCGCCGCCGACCGACGCCGAGCTGGTCGAGCAATTCGTCGCCGCCGCGTCGGTCGCCGAGTCGCCGGTCGAGCGCATCGGCCTGCTCAAGACGGTGATGCGGCTGATCGATCGCGCGATGGCGATGATGCCCGGCGAGTGGGCATCCCGCATGCGCCGCGTCGTGACCGGCGATCTGGATCGCGAGCAGCGCGCCGAGCAGGCCTACAACGATCTGCGGACCCGCACGCTCGAGGAAGCGAACAAGCTGGCGGCGCGCGGGCGAGCCGCCGATCTCGAGAAACTGCGCGACAAGGTGAAGGAGGAAGATCGCCGCCTCGGCGGGCAGCGGCCGGGAGACATCGCCGCGCTGCTGGACACGATCGATCTCGAAGCGACGGCGGCGATTGCCGCGCGCGAGGCGCGGCAGGAATACGACAAGCGCTCGCCGGTGTATCGAAAGTATCGGCGCTCGACGAACAGCGCCTTCAAGGTGTTTACCGACGCGGCGATCGCGCTCGAGCAGGTGCGCTCGATGACCGGGCCCGCGGTGATCGGCCATCGGCCCGCTCACCAAGCGCCTGGCGGCGGCGAGTCGCGGCTTTCAGAAAGTGCGCGCGCCGGAGGAGCTCGCTTCCGCTCACGCGATCATCGGCAGCGCGTGGGAGCTGGCGCAGAATGCGTTCCGCCTGCGCGTCGAAGCCGTGTCGGCCAACAACATCGACGTCGCACAGCGCGCCTCTTCCGCGGCGGCCGGGGCCCTGATGCTGTATCAGCGCGCGCGCACCGATCAGCTCACCGTGATGGAGCCGCCGGCCGGCAAGTGATTACCCCTCGTCGCATCCGGCTGCTAGGCGCGCCCGACCTGGCCGGCTATCGATCGACGCTCGTCGATCTCACACGGGCTCTCGATGCATCGACGGCGGCCGACACGTTCGTGGTCGTGCCGACCACCGCCGCCGCCGAACAGCTCAGGCGAACGCTCGATGCGCGCCTGCGCGACAACGCGCATCGGCCGCACATCGGCCCGCGCGCGGCGCTTTACGACGCAGCTGATCGCGCGGTTGCCCGAGCCGTTGCGGCTGCTGACGGGATTCGAGCGCGAAGCGGTGCTCGCGGCCGGCGCGCGCGAAGCGGAGGAGTCGGGCTCACCGCCGCCGTTTCACGTCCGTCCGGCGCTCGTCGCGGAGATGCTCGCGCTGTACGATCATCTGCGCCGGCTTGGCCGCTCCGTTGACGACTTCGATCGGCTGCTCACCGGCGAGCTCGAACCGGCGGCTGAATCGGATCGCGGCGCGGCGCAGCTGCTGGAACAGACGCGATTCCTGTCCGCAGCCTTCCGCGCCTACGAGTCGCGTCTGCAGGACGGCGGTTCCGTCGACGAGCACGGCGCGCGCGCGCACCTGTCGTCGGTCACGTCCGCCAGACCGATTCGCCATGTCGTCATCGCGATCGGCGATCGGCCGTTCGATCCGGACGGCTATCTGGCCCGCCGATGTGACGATGCTCACGACCATCCCCGGTCTCGAGTCGATCGACATCGTCGCGACCAGGAACATGCTCGATGCCGGGTATCTCGATCGGCTGCGGCTGGCGTTCGTGGAGATCGAGGAGGACCGATCTCCGGACGATCAAGCCCGCCGCGTCGCGTCCGGGCCGTCGCTGATCGTTCCGGGTGACGAGCTCTGTCGTTCTCCTATCGCGATCGCGAGGACGAGCTCGAAGGCGGTGGCGAGGCGCATCAAGGCCGATCGCCGGCGCGGCGTGAAGACGCCGCTCGATCGCATTGCCCTCGTCGTGGCGAGGCCGCTGCCGTACCTCTATCTCGCGCGCGAGGTGTTTGTCGGGCGCGGGCATTCCGTACGAAGCGCTCGACACCCTGCCGCTTGCCGCGGAGCCTTACGCGGCGGCCGTCGACGTCGTTCTCGAATGCGGCGGCCGCGAACTTCACGCGCCGGCGATGATGGCCCTGCTTGCGCTCGCCGCATTTCCGTTTCGAGGTCGACGGCGCCGATGTCGATCGCGCGTCGGTCGCCGCAGCTCGACGTCGGCGATGGCGGAGCAGCGTTACCTCGGCGGCCTCGATCGGCTGCGCGCGCTGGTCGACACGTGGACCGGCGCCGAACGTCCCGCCGCGCGCGCCGCGCTCGGCATCGCCGACGACGCTCGCGCCGCTGCTCGGTCGCGGCCGATGGTCGATCAGGTCGGGCTGTTGCGATCGTTCCTCGAGCGCCCACGACCGCGAGCATGACGATCGCCGCCGCCGCGCCCGCGCCGGCGGTGGTCACGGCACTCGAAGGCCTGATCGCTGCGTATCGGCGGCACGATCCCTCGGCGACCGGCACGGTCACCGAGCTGTCAGCGGCGATTCGCCGCTGGCTTGGCTCGCAGACGTTCGCGGTCGCGACGACTCGCGGCGGCGTCCGGATCCTCGACGCGCAGTCGGCGCGGTTCGCCGATCTGGACGACGTGCAGATCCTCGGCCTCGTCGAAGGCGAGTGGCCCGAGCGGCAGCGCCGCAACGTGTTCTATCCGCGATCGCTCGTCGCCGCAGCTCGAACCGTCGCGGCCCGAACGCGTCGCCGTCGACGAGGAGCGCGATCACGTTCGCGCCGCGCGCGCGGCGTTTCGCGACCTGATCGGCCTGGCCGCCGCACGGACGCGGCTGTCGACGTTTGCGCTCGAATCCGAAGCCGTGGTCGAGCCGTCGACGTTTCTCGACGATGTGCCGTCATTCGGGCTTGCGAACGGAGCGAGCCGCCGCCGACGATGACGCGCGCGTGTTCGAGTACGAGGTGCTTGCCGACGATCCGTCCGCGACCGGCTCGCGATGGGCGAAGGCGCGCGTCGTCGAGCGCGCGAGCGCGACCGCAAGCGGTTCGAAGGCGAGGCCGGCGAGTGGGTGCTGCCGCGGGTCAGCGTGAGCCGGCTCGAGCGCTACATGAAGTGCCCGTTCCAGTTCTACGTCGTCGAACGTGCTGCAGGTTGCGGAGCAACCTGAAGATGAAATGTCGCGATCGCCGCTCGAGCGCGGCCGGTTCCTGCACGAGCTCTTCGAAACCTTCTTCCACGAGTGGCAGGCGCGAAAGCGCGGCCGCATCACCGGCGACAACATCGACGAGGCCCGGGCGCTGTTCGAGGAGATCGCCGGTCCGGCGCTGCGATCGTTGCCGCCGGCAGAAGCGGGCCTCGAGCGCGCGCGGCTGTTCGGCTCGGCGGTCGGATCGGGCATCGTCGATCGCGTCTTCGCGATGGAAGCGGAGCGAGGCGCCGGCATCCGCGAGCGCCTGATGGAGTACGAGCTCGATGGCGACTTCACGTTCACCGGCGAGGACGGCGCGGCGCGCGCCGTCCGGCTGCGCGCCAAGATCGATCGCGTCGATCTCCTGGATGACGGCACGTTCAGGCTGATCGACTACAAGACGAAGTACGTGCCCGATCGGCGGCAGGCGCTGCAGCTGCCGATCTACAGCGCGTGCGTGCGCACGTCGCTCTCGAAGACCGCACGGCCGCGACATCCGAGCCAGCGAAGCGATGTACCTGTCGTTCGAAGGCCCGCAGGCGGTCGTGCCGCTCGAGGAGCGCGGCAAGGCGTTCGATGAACTGACGGCCTCGGCCGGACATCGGCTCGTTGCGGCGCTCGACGACATTGCCGCCGGCCACTATCCGGCACGGCCCGAGACCCGGAATCTCTGCACGATGTGCGCGTTCGTGGCGGTCTGCCGGCATCCGGGCGGGGCCGCAGAAGACCGAAGGCACAGAGCGCAGAAGTCACCGAAGCGCGAGCCGCAGAAGGCACAGAAAGCTCAGATCGAAATGCCTGATCAGGTGCGCTTCGAGTTCGACGCGGCGCCCGAGCGCCGCAGGAAACGCCCGACGCGCGGGCGCGCCGGCTGGCGATCGATCCGCTGCGCAACGTCGCCCTCGAGGCGTCGGCGGGCACCGGCAAGACCCGCGTGCTCGTCGATCGCTACGTGCGACTGCTCGAAGCCGGCGTGGCGCCGCGCAACATCCTGGCGATCACCTTCACGCGCAAGGCGGCGGCGGAAATGCGCCAGCGCGTCATGGCGACGCTGCGGCCAGCGTCATCGCGAGGGCAGCCTCAACGCGACGAGCGCTGGCGCGAGATCCGCGATGCGTTCAACGACATCAGCATCAGCACCATCGACGCCTTCTGCCTGTCGCTGCTGCACGAATTCCCGCTCGAAGCCGGCGTCGATCCCGGATTCGATCTCGCCGACGAAACCGAGACGCCGCGCTTCGTCGAATCGTCGCTCGACAGCGCGCTCGCGATCGGCCGGGCCATCTCGCTCGACGATGCCGACGTTGCGCTGCTGTTCACCGAGCTCGGCGAGCCGCGGCTGCGCAAGGCGCTGACGGCGCTGCTCGATCGCCGGCTCGTCGCGCGCGACGCGTTGAACCGTTTCCTGCGCGGCCGCGAGATGTCGATCGAGGCGGCCTGCCACCGCCTGACCCACGCGCTGCGCGGCGCGATGTCGTCGATCTCCGGCGATGGCCGCGTCGTCCAGGCGTTCATCGCGTCGGGTCCCGATGTGCCCGGCTTCGATCTGCTCGCGCGGGAAATGCGCGAGCTGATGATCGATGCGCCGCTGCCGCCGGCGCGCCTGCGCGGGCATGCTCGATCGTCTCTCGGACCTGGTGCTGACCAAACAGGGCGAGCCGCGCAAGCGGCCGGCCCACACCAAGGCGCAGTTCCGTTCGCCCGCGGATTACGAGCGGCACAAGGTGATCGTGTCCGGCCTCGGCCCGCACGTGCAGGCCGCGGTCGAGGCCTTCAAGCGCGACATCAACCTGGTGCTCGCGCGCGGCGTGCGGCGGCTGTTCGCGATCGCCCAGGACGAATACCGGCGCACGCTCGACAAGCACGGCGTGCTCGACTTCGCCGACCTGCTCGAACGCACGCTGAAGCTGCTCGGCCAGATGGAGGAGTTTTCGCGCAGCCGCTACCGGCTGGAATCGCGCTACGAGCACGTGCTGGTCGACGAATTCCAGGATACGAGCCGCGCGCAGTGGCGGCTGGTCCGCGAGCTGGTGCGCGCGTGGAGCGCCGGCGAGGGACTGAGCCACGGCCCCATCCCGCCGTCGATCTTCATCGTCGGCGATCGCAAGCAGTCGATCTACGGGTTCCGCGACGCCGAGGTCACGGTGCTCGACGCGGCGGCGCGAGTTCATCGACGCCTGAGGCCCGAGACGCCGGCGCGCGCGGCGATCACGCGGAGCTTCCGCTCGGTCCGCGAGCTGCTGATGTTCGTCAACGACGTGTCGTCGCGATCGAGAAGGACCGAACGCGCGGACGCATTCCGATACACCGAGACCGATGCCTTTCCCACCTCCGCTGAAGCTACGGTGGGCAGGCCCGCGATCGAGGGCACGTCGACCGAAGCCGAAGCCATTGGCGTCGTCACCGGCCGATTCAGATGCCGCGCAGGCCGAAGCCGTTGCCGAGGAGATCGCCCGGCTGCTGATCGAGGGCGCGACGGTTCGCGATCGCGACACCGGGCTGCGGCGGCCGATTGGTCCCGGCGACATTGGCGTGCTGTTCCGCACGCGCGAGAGCCACAGCCTGTTCGAGGCGGCGCTGGCGAGGCGCGGCGTGCCGTACTACGTCTACAAGGGGCTTGGGTTCTTCGACGCCGAGGAAGTCAAGGACGTGCTCGCCGCTCGTCGCCTATCTTGCCGATCCCGGCTCGAACCTTCGTGCCGCCGCGTTCCTGCGATCGCGGGTCGTGCAGCTGTCGGATCGAAGCGCTGAAGCTGCTGGCGCCCGGCCTGGCGAACGCGCTGACCGGCGATGCGCCTGCTCGTCGATGCGCTCGCAGGCCGACGATCGCGAGCGGTTGCTGCTGGCGCGAGAATCGATCGGCCCCTGGATCGCCGCCGCCGATCAAGTGCCGCCCGCCGAGATTGTCGATCGCGTGCTCGCGGAATCGGCGTACGCCGTTGAGATCGGCGGCGCCGGCTTCGCGCAGGCGCGCGAGAACCTGAAGAAGATTCGCGGCCTGATCCGCCGCATCCAGAATCGCGGCTACACCACGCTGGCGCGGCTGACGGACTACTTCGACGGGCTCGCCGCCGGCGGCGACGAATCGAACGCGATCATCGACGCCGCCGACGCGGTGAACCTGATGACCGTGCACGCCGCGAAGGGCCTCGAGTTCCCGGTCGTCTTCCTCGTCAACATCGGCAAGGGCAGCGGCGGCAATCGCGGCGACATCCGCATCTCACCGGCGCCGTTCGTTGGCGGCGATGATGACGACGAGGGCGAGCCGTCGGTGACGATCAGCGATCACGAGAGCGCCGCGCGATCGCGATGACGAAGAGAAAGACCAGGAGGAAACGAAGCGGCTCTTGTATGTGGCGCTGACGCGCGCTCGCGATCGGCTGTACCTGGCCGGCACGATCGCGAACGGGAAGCTGACGCTGCAGCGCGGATCGATCGGCCGCGTCCTGCCTGCGACGCTGACGGCGGCGATGGCGCTCGAGCCGGACACGAATGCGATTGCCTGGGCAGGCGCCTCATCCACGCATGCCATCCGCCGCGTCCCTGCCGCCGGCCGAACGCCGCGCGCATGGCGGCCGCGGTTTGACCGGCGAAACCGCCTCAACGACCACGCGCCGATCGTTATCGACGGCCAATGAGCGGGGAGAAATCGGCGTTCTCACTGAAAAACTGCACGGCCGGGGCTGGTGGAGGCCGATTTGCATTGCGTCGGCCTCTGGGCATCCCATACAATTTCGTCAGGTTCAAGGAGCCTCGCTGAGTGCCATTGACGTGTCCGACACTGCGGGAATGCCCGCAACTTCCTGGTGAAAACGCTGCAGATGCATGTCGTCCAGCTCGACGACAGCCGGGTCGAAGTATCTGAAGAGAGCAAACCCGGTGTGATCGAAGTGCTTGTGCGATGAGTGCGAGACGGCGTTGAACTTCGAAGACGCGGAGGAGGCCATCCGCAAGGAAGTGCTCCTCACGCTCGGCGCGCGCTAGCGTTCGCGCGCTCAGCCTCTTCGAAGTAATCACACTCCGGACAGATCCACTCGCGACCGGCGTCTTCACTTCCTGCGACGTGCCGGGCACGTGACACGTCTCGCGCGTCACGAGCGCATGAACTCGCCGCACATCGGGCATTCTTTCGGCATGCGCGCATCGTCGCCGCGCCGCATTTTCTTGACAACCCGCAGTCGCGCTTCTATCGTGACTGCAAGGTGTTGCGTCCCCGCCGATCCGATCAGTCGCGACTCGCGCTCGAGACGCTCGTGCCTCACGAGCGCGCTTATCGACGCTCGTTTTCCGATGAAGTCGCGATCGATTTTCCGTCGTCGCGCGCCGCGATCGAATTCTTCCGCCGCGATCACGTCGAGCCGGACGGATCGGGACTGACGGCACGCGCCGAGATCGCCATCTCCGCGAAGCAGGCCGGGCCGGCGCGATGGTCCCGCTCGAGGTCCACGTGCCGCGCACCTGCGCGTGTTGCGGCGGTCGCGGCGAAGTGTGGAGCGAGCCGTGCGGGCCGTGTGATGGCAAGGGCCAGGAGCTGCTGCCGCAACGTCTGACCGTGGCGGTGCCGGCCGGCGTCGCCGACGGCGATCGCTTCAGCTTCACCCTGTGGCTGCCTCGCGGTCCGCGCACGCGCGTGGATGTCCGCGTCGCCGTCACCCACCTTCGCTGAAACCAGTTGGTAAACCTGAAGCGCGGCCGCGCCAAGTGACCGCGTGAAGCGCCACGTCGAGTTCCTCTCCACCTTGTACGTCGCCTGGGGCGCGATCTTCGCGCTCGTTGCGGTCGCGGGCTTCGCGCTGGCCGGCGGAGCCTTCGCAATCGCTGAATCGACAGGGCCGGTGCGGTTTGGATCGGAAATGGCCGCGCGCCTCACCGGCGTCACCATCACGGTCGTCGCGCTGATCGCCCTGATCTGGGCGATCCTCCACATCGTCGTCGGGCGCCAGTTGAAGAAGCTGCGGCCGTCAGCGCGGCTGATGACCCTCGGCCTCGCCCTCGGCAACCTGATCCTGTTCCCGTTCGGAACGGCGCTTGGGTGTTACACCTTATGGGCGCTGCTGAAGGACGAGGGGCGGAGGCTGTTTGAACCCTGATCGAAGGTTCCAGATGGTTCCAAGGCTCCAAGGGGTTCCAGGGGTTTCGTTCTCGCGCGGTGCCAACGTTACAAGGGTTCTTCGCCTTTCGGCGGCCGGGGCGGATCGGGTGTGGATTCCAGGTGACGAATGAGACCAACGACCGCCTTGAGGGCCTTTCTGGCAGCGTGTTCCGACAACATCAATTCATCCTCGGAGATAAGTCGTTGATCACGCAGATCGATGCAGGTGGTTCAAGGACTTCGACTTCCGAAGCCTTCGCGATCCGCGCGTATCTGGCGAACTCTCTATTGCCGAATTTTCCAAAACCCTCTGCAATGTTGCTAGGTGCGGAGCGGACCGCGTCGTGCAGCTGATCGTGCAACCTGTATCTGCGCCGCACGTTCGGTCGCTCGAGGAACTCGTCGACGCGAATCTTCAAGTCGCGTGCATACCGCCAAGCGGCTATTTCTCGGAAGTCCTTCCAGCCAGCCATGTCGCCAGGTTGAAGCAACGCGACGGCCAGCGATCAATTACTCGATTTCGTTCGGGGTTTTCGAGATGGCCTGAACTAGGCGATCAGAATTCGCGCGGTTGCACGAGAGCAGATGTCGCAAAGGCTGCGATCGCTCGAACCGTTGAAACCCCTTGGAACCCTTGGAACCCTGACAGAACGAAACCCTTGGAACCCTTGGAACCCTTGGAACCTATGGAACCCTGTCGATGGTGCCGATCGGAGTCCAAGGCCCGCAGCGAAGGACCCGTTTCGCGGCGAGATAACCGCCGTGGACGACGCCGTACTTGCTTACGACCTCCTCTCCATAATGACTGCACGTCGGCGTGAACCGGCATTGGACGCCCAGTCTCGCGTAAATCGGCGAGAGCGTTGCTTGATACAGATGGATGCCGCCAACCGCGGCGGCGGTGGACCACTGTGACGATGGCGGTCGCCGCAGATCCAGCGCGATCGCGATAAGGACAACAGCGAGGACGGCGAAGGCGCGCTTCTTCATTCCGATCGAGACAGTGCGGCCGCGACATCGTCCCGCCTTGCAACGCAAAGTCCGCGTTGCGGGGCCCCCGCCGCGGCCGTCACGTCGTTAGAACTTTTCAGCAAACTCCGAAATGCCCGGGATGATCAACCGCTTGCCGTTGATGCCCTTCATGATGCACATGATGTGAAGGATCAACTGGCCGAGCGCGAGCAGCGGCGTGAAGAGCGCCGCGATGCAGCCGAAGATACCAAGCGGGCCGATGACAATGCTGATCACGATCCACAGGAAGAGCTCAGCCACCATCAGGACGAGACCGTGCTTGGCGTGCCACTGGACTTCCTTGTCGTCCTTTTCGGTGAGCAGCGGGACCAAGGCCAGCAGCCACAGGTAAGACAACAGGATCATGACGTTACGGTTGCTCGACGGAGCACTACCGGGCGTTGCATCGGCCATCAGGTTCTCCTTCTTCAGGGATTCGCGCGCCGAGTTTACCAATTTCAAGCGCGTGGTAAGCTGAATTTCTTATGACCCCGCAATCGGTCCTGGATGCGCTGAAGGCCGTCACCGACCCCGACCTCGGCGTCGATGTCGTGACGCTGAAGTTCGTCAAGGACAAGGATATTGCCGTCGACGGCGGCCGGGTTTCGATCGCCATGGAAATGGCCACGCCGTCGCACGCGAAGAGGGAAACGCTGGTGGCGCGCGTGCGCGAGGCGGTCGGTACATTGCCCGGTATCACTGATGTTGCAGTGACGACGACGTTTGTCGTGAAGTCGGTGTCAGCGCCGGAGCACGGCAAACCACCCCTCCCCGGCGTCAAGAATGTGATCGCCGTTGGCGCGGGCAAGGGCGGTGTCGGCAAGACGACCGTCTCGGTCAATCTCGCCGTGGCGCTGTCGAAGAACGGCGCTCGCGTCGGCGTGCTCGACGGCGATATCTATGGCCCGAACGTGCCGATCATGTTCGGATTGCAGGCGCAGCTCGAATCGGACGGCAAGCGGATCCGGCCGGCCGAAAAATACGGCATCCAGGTCGTGTCGATGGGCTTCCTCACGCAGGAGGAAGCGCCGGTGATCTGGCGCGGCCCGATGCTGCACAGCGCGATCCAGCAGTTCTGCCGCGAAGTGGCGTGGAAGGATCTCGATTATCTCGTCGTCGACATGCCGCCCGGTACGGGCGACGTCGCGCTGTCACTCAGCCAGACGGTGCCGGCCGCCGGCGCGATCGTCGTGACGACGCCGCAGCAGGTGTCGCTCGCCGACAGCCGCCGCGCGGTGCGCATGTATCAGAAGCTGCAGATCCCGACGCTCGGCCTCGTGGAGAACATGAGTTTCTACGAGTGCACGAACTGCAATCACCAGGCCGACATCTTCGGCCACGGCGGCGGTGAGCAGGTGGCCCACCAACTCGATATCCCGTTCCTCGGCCGGCTGCCGCTCTACCAGCCGATCCGCGTCGGCAGCGATCGCGGCATTCCGATCGTGATCGCCGAACCCGAGTCCGCCGGCTCGCAGGCCTTCATGAACCTGGCCGAGGCTGTGATGTCGCAGCTCGCCGTGAACGCGCAGAAGGCCGTGGCCGCCAACAAAGGAAAGATTCCTCTGATTCAGGTCAAGTGACGAGCCCGTCCACGGCATGGCGAATGCTGGGCGTGGTGTCGCTCGCGCAGTTGCTCGGCATGACGCTGTGGTTCTCGGCCACGGCAGTCACGCCCCTCCTGATCACCGAATTCGACATCGCGCCCGCTCATGCCGCCTGGCTCACCATGGCGGTGCAGGCCGGCTTCGTCGCCGGCACGTTATTCAGCGCGCTGTCGAATATCGCCGACATCCTGAACGCGCGCGTGTTGATGTTCATCGGGTCGGTCGCCGGCGCGGCGGCGAATGCCGCGGTGTTGATCGCACCGGGTGGGACGACGGTGATCGGCTTGCGATTCCTGACGGGCGCCTCACTGGCGCTCGTCTATCCGCCGGCGATGAAGATTGCGGCCGGCTGGTTTCGCGACGGCCGCGGCTTCGCGCTCGGCCTGCTGATTGGCGCCCTGACACTCGGCACGGCGGTCCCGCACTTGTTGACGGCGCTCTTCGGGGCCGACTGGCGCGAGCCGATGCTGTTGGCCTCCGGACTCGCAATCCTCGGCGGCACGCTGGTCGTGCTCATCGTCCGCGACGGGCCGTTCGTGACGCCGACGGCGCCGTTCGATCCGCACGCGATCCGAAAGGTGTTGGCCAGTCGCGGCGCGCGGCTCGCCACATTGGGCTACCTCGGACACATGTGGGAGCTCTATGCGATGTGGACGTGGGTCGCGGTGTTTGCGGCGGCGAGCCTGGCGGCCTCAGGCGTGGCCGGCGCGCCGGCGGCCGGATCGGTCGCCGCATTTGTCGCGATTGGCAGCGGCGCTGTGGGTTGCGGGCTGGCCGGCTACGTTGCCGATCGCATCGGCCGAGCGCGCGTCGCGATGTGGGCCATGTGGTGCAGCGCGCGCATGCGCGGCGCTGACACTCGTGGTCTACGGCCGGGCGCCGTGGATGCTTTACGCGCTGATCGTGCTGTGGGGCTTCTCGGTCGTCGCCGATTCGGCGCAGTTCTCGGCTCTCGTCAGCGAGCATGCGCCGCGCGATCACGTTGGCACAGCGCTGACCTTGCAGACCTGCGTCGGTTTCCTGCTGACGATGGTAACCATCGAATTGCTGCCGCGAATGGCGGAAGCGACGAGCTGGCAATGGGCATCGCTCTTGCTCGTACCAGGTCCACTACTGGGTGCCTATGCGATGCACGCCTTGGTGCCCAAGGTGCCTAGAGTGCTGGTGCCACGCTAATGCAGATCTCCTATTCCAAGCGGACCCTCTCGAACGGACTCGACGTCATCGTTCACGAAGATCACCAGTTGCCGATGGTCGCCGTCAACATCTGGTACCACGTCGGCTCCAAGAACGAACGACCCGGACGCACCGGATTCGCCCATCTGTTCGAACACCTGATGTTCGAAGGGTCGGAGCATCACGACCACGGTTATTTTCCGCCGCTCCAGCGGGCGGGCGGACTGCTCAACGGCTCGACCAACGTCGATCGCACCAACTACTGGGAAGTGGTGCCGACCGGCGCGCTCGATCTCGCGTTGTGGATGGAATCCGATCGCATGGGGTACCTGCTGCCCGCGCTCACCGATCAGAAGTTCAACAACCAGCGTGATGTCGTGCTCAACGAGCGCCGGCAGAACTACGAGAATCGCCCGTACGGCCTTGCCGGCATCGCGATGTCGTCGGCGATGTTCCCGCCGGACCATCCGTATCACTGGCCGACGATCGGATCGGCGGAGGACATCCGCGCCGCCAGGCTCGATGACGTTCGCGAGTTCTTCCAGACTTACTACCACGCCGGCAACGCATCGCTCTCGCTGGCGGGGGACATCGATACCGGACAGGCATTCGAACTCGCCGAAAAATATTTCGGCGGTCTGCTCGCCGGCCCGGCGGTCGATCGCGTCCGCGTCGAGGCGCGGCTGAAGGAGAGCACGACGCTCGTGCTCGAGGATCGCGTCGAGCTGCCGCGGCTCTATCTCGGCTGGCATTCACCGGCGATGTTTGCGGATGATGATGCCGAGCTCGATATCGTCGCCGACGTGCTCGCCCACGGAAAGACGTCGCGGTTATACAAGGCGCTCGTCTACGAGCGCCGCATTGCCACCGACGTATCGGCATACCAGCTGTCGCGCGAAATGGGCGGCATGTTCCAGGTTGTGTGCACGGCCGCGGCGGGAATCGCGCTGCCGGAGCTGAACTCGGCGATCCTCGGCGCGATCGTCGAGCTCGGGAACGGCGGCCCGACCGCCGCCGAAATCGAGCGCGGTGTGGCGCAGACGGAGGCGCAATTCATCTACCGGCTGCAGACCATCGGCGGGTTCGGTGGCAAAGGGCGATCAGCTGAACGCCTACAACACGTTTGCCGGCAACCCGGGGTACTTCGACGCCGATCGGCAGCGCTACTTCGATGTCACCGGCCGCGGCGCGGCCGCGGCGGTGTCGCGCTGGCTCATCAACGCACCGTCGGTGTCGCTCAGCGTCGTGCCCAGGGGCCGCCGCGATCTCGCGCTGCCGGGGGCGCTGGAGGTGCAGGTATCGTGACGGTCGATCGCAGCCGCCTGCCGATTCCCGGCCCGGATCGGCCGTTTCATTTCCCGCGCATTATCCGCCGCTCGCTCGCCAACGGCCTCGAGTTGCGCGCCGTCCGTCATCGATCGGTGCCGGTCGTGTCGATGGTGCTGCTCGTGCCCGGCGGCTCGGCCGTCGATCCCGACGCCGCTCACGGGCTGGTGTCGATGACCGCGGGGCTGCTCGACGAAGGGAGCCGCGGGCAATCAGCGCTGGACATTGCCGAGCGCGTCGCGCGCATCGGCGGGGATCTCGACATCGAAGTCGGGATGGATGCGGTCGTGATCGGCTTGACGACGCTCGACCGCTTCTTCGAGAGCGGCCTCGAGCTGGTGCACGAGATCGTGACGGCGCCGAACCTCGCCAACGACGATTTCAACCGCATCCGCAACCTTCGGCTCGAACGGCTGGCGCAGATGAAGGATCATGCGGCCGCGATCGCCGAGCGCGCCTTTGCGCGCGTGCTGTATGACTCTCATCCGTACGGGCACCTGTCGCTCGGTTCGGAGCCGGCGCTGACGGCGATGACGGTCGATGCGGCGCGGGCGATGCACGCGGCGCTCTTCACTCCGGCCGGCGCGACGCTCGTCATCGTCGGCGATCGGAGCGAAGATCAACTGCTCGATCTGGCGGCGGTGAGGTTCGATCCGTGGCGGCCGTCGGCCTCGACAATGACGATCGATCGAGCGGCCGGTCTCGCGCCGCCGCCGCCGCCGCACGAGGCGCTGGTCGTCGTTCATCGGCCCGGCGCCGCGCAGTCGGAGCTGCGCATTGGTCACGTGTGCGCGCCGCGATCCACGCCGGACTATCCGAAGCTGCTCATCCTCAACACCATTCTCGGCGGCGAGTTCGTCAGCCGTCTGAATCTTAATTTGCGCGAGTCGAAGGGCTACACCTACGGTGTGCGAACCGGCTTCAATCTGCGGCGCGGCGTCGGGTCCCTTCGTGATGCAGACGAGCGTCGGCACCGATGTGACCGGTCCGGCGATTCACGAAGCACTGGCCGAGATTCGCGCCATCGCGGACGGACGCCCGGCGACCGGTGACGAGGTCGCGCAAGCGTTCGCGTCGCTCAGCAAGGGATACCCGCGTGGCTTCGAAACGGCGGGACAGGTTGCGCGGTCTGTCGGACAACTGGCGCTGCACCGTCTCGCCGATACCTATTTCGAGGAATTCGTCCCTGGACTTGCGCAAGTAACGGCCGATGACATCAGCGCCGCTGCGCGCCAATACCTGGCGACCTTCAAAATGAGCACCGTGATCGTCGGGGACTTGGATAAGATTCACGGATCGCTGCCGGGTCTGGGTCTCGGCCCGCACCAGGTGATGACAACCGATTTCTGATTTTCTTGCACCGCTGAAGCAGCTTCCCTGTTCGGGACTCAATGAAGGCCGTCCGGTTTCATGCCCATGGAGGACCCGATGTCCTCCGCTATGAAGACGCCGCCGATCCCATCCCCGGCCCGGGCGAAGCCCTGATCCGGGTGCGCGCCTGCGCGCTCAACCATCTCGATCTCTGGCAGCGCCGCGGCATGGAGCGCGTCAAGATCCCGTTTCCACATATCTCCGGCGCCGACATCGCCGGCGAAGTGATGTCGGCGCCCGCCGGCGAGCTTCGGCGCCGGCCGGCGAGTGATGGTGCAGCCCGGCCTGTCGTGCGCGCGCTGTGCGGCGTGCCTCGACGGCCGCGACAACGAATGCGCGAAGTACGACGTGCTCGGCTATCGCAGCGACGGCGGCTACGCCGAGATGATTCGCGTGCCGGTGCAGAACCTGATCGCCATTCCGGATTCGATCGGTTTTGTCGAGGCCGCGGCTTTCCCGCTCGCATTTCTCACCGCCTGGCACATGCTGATCACCCGCGCGCGGCTGCGCGCCGGCGAGGACGTGCTCGTGCTCGGCGCGGGAAGTGGCGTCGGCCAGGCGGCGATCCAGATCGCCAGGCGCAACGGCGCGCGCGTGTTTGCCACCGCAGGCACGGACGAGAAGCTTGCCAAGGCGCGCCAGCTCGGGGCGTACGAAGTCATCAATCACGCCACCCAGGATCTGGCCGCAACAGTCCGCGAATTCACCAACGGGCGCGGCGTCGACGTGGTCGTCGAGCACGTCGGCACCGCGACGTGGGACCGCAGCATCAAGAGCCTTGTTCGCGGCGGACGGCTGGTCACGTGCGGCGCCACCACGGGCCACGACGCGCGCATCGATCTGCGCGTGCTCTTCACGCGGCAGATTTCGTTACTCGGTTCTTACATGGGCCGCAAGGCGGAACTGCTGCGGGCGGCGCAGTTTTTCTTCGCCGGTGACTTCGGTCCCGTCGTCGACAAGGCGTTTCCACTCGCCGACGCGGCCGAGGCGCACCGCCGCCTCGAATCGCGCGAGCAGTTCGGCAAGCTCGTCCTCGTCACCTGAACAACCGCAGCCGTGGCGCCGTCCAAGTGAGGATAGAATCCTTGCTGGTCCGGGTTTCATGGACATCCAACGTCAGCGGCAATCCACAGGCCTTTCAAGCCGGCTCTTCAGCCTCGTCGGCATCGTCGGGTTGTTTGCCGCGGTAATTGCGGGAGCCACGGTGTGGCTGCTGCTCACCGATCCGGTCACCGTCGCGGAGTCGATGGACTCCGGCGAAGTGTCGCCGCTCGTCCAATCGCTGGCTGGTTCAATCTACGACGCAATCGTTCGGCTCCTGAGATATCTCTGAGCCTCAAAGGTTCCACGGTTCCAACCGGTTCCACTGTTCCACGGTTTCGTTCTATCGGAGTTCCAGGTTCATTCGAACTCGGAACCGCTGCAGAACGATGCCTCTGGAACCGTGGAACCTCTGGAACTGCCGGAACCCTTGGGTTACAGGGTTATAGGCGCGTCGCAAGGAATTTCCCGAGGTACCAACCATCGAGATATTTGAAAGGCGCGGCGCCGGTCGAGTAATGCCCGCATGGCAACACCGCGACTTCGAGCGGCACGCCGCGGCGCCTCAGCTCCGCGATCAGCTTCAACGACAGATCGACCGGGAACGTGAGGTCGTACTTGGCGTAGACCATCAGCGTCTTGCGATCGCGAAGGCGATCGATGAACGACCACGGGCTGATCGGGCGCCACAGCTCGCGCAGTTGATCGATGTCGACATGGCCGTCGAGCCCTTGCCGGACGTGCTCGGTCGAGAGTCCGCGCCACACGACGTCGCCAAAGAACGGCGACACGTGATTGAGCGCCTGCGCCCTGACGAGCGGCTCGTGGCACGTCGTCAGGTACGAGAGACACGAGCCGAGGCTCGTCCCGAGCAGTCCGAGGCGCTCGTAGCCCTGGTCGCGCAACCACCACAGCGCGAGCCGGACATCGCGCACCGCCTGCCTGCAGACCTGCAGGGTCCGCACGATGTTCGAGCTGACGATGTAATCGGCGCGGGTGAGCTCGGGTGGCATCCGCACGTCATGATAGGGAAGGCTGATGCGCAGCGACGCGATGCCGAGTTTCGACAGCAGCTTGCACAGGCCGACGTGGCCGTCAGCGTCGGAGTTCCACTGTGCCAGCACGACGACCGCGCGTCTCGCCGAGCCCGGCTTCGATTTGCGAACTGGATTGGCCGGAAAGTAGCGCGCGACAACCGTGTTGTTCTTCTCGTGAGGCGTCGTCAATCCGCTCGCGAACGTCAGCACGCCCTCTTCGCCGCTCGCGCGGACCGTGCCTGGCGCTTCAGTGAACGTGTATCGGGTCGGAGCCGGCGTGTAGAACGCGTCGGAATCCTGCATGACGCGATCGACCCAATCGGTGACCAGGGCGCGAGGATCAGGGATCAGGATCCCTGATCCCTGATCCCTGATCCCTGATCCCCGATCCATCCAGTCCTCGCCCCACTCAAACGGCCTGACCTTGCGATCGTCCCTGCTGACCGAAGCGAGCTCCTGCTCCCAGCGATGAAAATAATCCCGGATCACGAATCGATCGCCGCCTCCGCCGCAAGCGCGGCCTGCACGAGCGCCGGCGTGCGGCCCTTGTGGCCGACCAGCTGCAATCCGATCGGCAGGCCATCGCGCGTGCGGCCGCAGGGAATCGACATCGCCGGATGGCCCGAGAGGTTGAATGGCTGGCTGCAGCGCAGCATCAACGTGCGCACCTGATCGGGTCCGCCCTTCACCGGCATGGTGACCGCCCCGAGCGGCGGCGCCGGCACGGCGAGCGCCGGCAGCACCAGCGCATCGACGCCGTCGAGCGCGCGATCGACGTCGCGCGCGATGATCGCCTTGCCGCGCAGCGCCCGGATGTAATCTTCGGCGAGAACGTAGCGAGCCATCTCGAGCCGCAGTCGGACCGGCGTCGTGTAGTCCTGCGGCCGCGACGCCAGCGTGCGCGCGTGATACTCAGCGGCGTCGCCGAAGACGAGATGCAGGTAGATCGCCGCGATGTCGTTGGCGTGCGGCACGGTCACCTCGGTGACCGTGGCGCCGCGTTGCTTGAGGCGGTCGATCGTGTCGAGCACGGTGCGCTCGACGTCGGCATCGAGCCGATCGAAAAAATATCCGGAGAGCCTGCCGATACGCAGGCCCTTCAGCGACGCGGGTTCAAGCGTGTCGCCGATCTGGTCGGCCGGCGGCCGCATCGCGTTGTAGAGCAGCCACGCATCCGTGACGGACGCGGCGAGCGGACCCACGTGATCGAGCTGGCGGCTGAGCGGCACCACACCGGACGACGAGACGTGTCCCCATTCGCCCTTCAGCCCGACGACGCCGCACGCCGCAGCGGGGATGCGAATCGATCCGCCCGTGTCGGTGCCGACCGTTCCGAGCGACATGCCGGATGCGACCGCCGCCGCCGACCCGCCGCTCGAGCCGCCCGGAGAGCGCACCGGGTCGTGCGGATTGCGGGCCGGGCCGAATCCCGAATCCTCGCTGGTCGTGCCGAACGCGAACTCGTGCAGGTTGGTCTTGCCGACGAATACCGCGCCCGCCTCGCGCAGCCGGCGCGTCACGACCGCGTCCGCGGTTGCCACGTGATCCTTGCGCACCAGCGATCCGGCGGAGGTGCGGACGCCCTGCTGATCGATCAGATCCTTCAACGAAATCGGAATGCCGTGCAGCGGTCCGATGCGGCGGCCCGCCGCAATCGCCTTGTCGGCGGCGCGCGCCTGCGCGAGCGCTGCGTCACCCGTGACGGTGATGAACGCGTTCAGCTTCGGATTGAGCTCGTCGATCTTCGACAGGCACTCTTCGGTGAGCTTCTCGGACGTGACCTGTCCGGCGGCGACACGCGCCGTGACGTCACTGATCGTCTTCATTTGGCCTGTCCTGAGCGAGGTCGACCGAGTCGAAGGGAGTGTCCTTGTCTGGATTGTCGTTCCAGTCGGCGGCGCGCAGGCGCTCGGTCGCCTGCGCCAGGCCATCGAGCATCGGGATCAGTTCGGGCAACCCGCGTTCTTCGGCGTCAGCCTTTGCCGCGGTCAGCCATTCGGCTATCGTCATAGTTTTACCGATACGGACACGCCGTCACCCACCTGGAGGAACGACGTGTAGAGCCGCGAATCACCGGACAGCCGTCTGCTGAACGAGACGATCGCGACCGTATCTTCATCACTATATTTCCTGTTGGCCACGTATCCGGGAATCACTTCGCCATTCCACAAAATGTTGTCGGCAATCAGCAATCCGCCGGGCCGAAGCAGCTCGATCAGCCGGTCGAGCATCGGCTCGTACAGTTTCTTGTCGCTGTCCTGGAAGATCACGTCGAACGGCCCGCCGACCTTGTGCAGGAAGCGCGTCGCATCGCCGGCGATCACGCTGATGCGATCGGCGTAACCGGCCGCCAGGAAGTGATCGCGGGCCCGGCTGGCGCGGACGGCGTCGTATTCCATCGTGACGAGCGCGCCGTCGGCGGGCAGAGCCGTCGCCATCCACAGGGTCGAATATCCGATCGCGGTGCCGATCTCGAGAATGCGCCGGGCGCCGTTCGCGCGCACGAGCGTGTGCAGCAGCGCCCCGGTGTCCGGATAGACGAGCGGCAAGCCCTCGGCACGGCCTTCGCGATCGATGACCGCGAGCTGTGGATGCGGATCTTTGCGCAGCGCGGCAAGGTAGGCGCTGACCGGCTCAGGGGTCAGGTTCGACACTTCATGAGCTTAGAACGTCAGCGCTCAAAACGTCACCCGCGCACCGAGGTGGAACGAGCGCGGCGGCTGCACCGCGGTGGTCTCGCGGAAGCGCGGGCCGGTTACCACGTACTCTTCCACTTCGTTCGACATGTTGAGGAGGTTGTAAGTGTCCAGGAACAGGTCGAGCGCCGCGCCACGTGCCGCGAGCCGCTTCTGCAAACGAAGGTCGACCGTCGATCGAAATGTGAATCGCGACTTGCCCGTTGAAAACCCCCGCACCGCTTCCGTGCCCTGGTTGAGGTCTGGCACGATCACCATTCGCGAGAACGCCTGCCCGTCCTGGTAGCGCCCGATCACGCCGACGCGCACATCGTGCGGCAGCTGGACGACGGACAGGGTCTTGATCGTGTACATCCGATCGTTGAACAGCTGGCCGCGCGCGTACGTCGCAGCATTGGGATCCGCGAAGAGCTCTCCGGTCATCGCCAGGTCATTCTCGACGGCGGTGAATCCGCGATTGCCGGCAGCCCCGCCCGACAGCAGGCCCGTGCCGGCCATCCGGAAGTAGACATTCTTTGTGGTGAGCTCTCCCGACACGACCACCGACGCCATCGTCGCGGACATCAGATCGGGATTGGTGAGCAGGTATCGATCGGACGCGAACATCTCCGGGCGCCGGTTATAGATGGTCAAGAGCTGATCGTCGGCGGATCCATGGAGGTCATGGGCGACATCGGGAACCGTGAAGGTGGTGTATCCGCTGATTGGGACCCCGGTGTTGACGCCGTGTATCTGGGGCGACTGCCGGCGCGCGAGAGCCAGGATATTGACCTTCAATTTCGGTACAGGCCGTCCTTCGATGCCAAACGCGAATTGATCCATCATCGGCCGCCGCAACCCGGGATCGATCGTGACGAAATCCGCGTTGCCGCCCGTGCCGGGACCCACACGTCCGACCAGCGGCGCGCCCGACAACGGACCACCGGTCCAGCGATAGATGTCGGCGGTGGGCGCGGCCGGATCGCCATATGCGAGCAGCCCGAGCTTGACCTGGTCGGCGGCGCGGCTGACTCCGGTGAGCAGGCGCAGCTGCCACTCGGTGCCCAGGTCCCAGTTCATGTAGATCCCGGGCAGCAACGATCGCCAGCGGATGCCCTGCGCCGCGCCGTGTGTCGACGCGTCAGCGGACTCGAAACGGAGCGAGGCATCGATGCTGATCGTGCTGGAGATCGGGAAGCGATCGGCCGCGAACACATTGACCGCCAGTGCACGCCGGTGCGACGCGAGGCCCGGGCTCGAGAAATGCCAGATGCGCGCCGGCATGCCGTCGATGCGTTCTTCGATTGCGCCGGTGAACGTCGGCGCCGCTGCGAACGACGTGCGCTCGATGTCGCCGCCAAACGTGAGCGCATGCCGCGTCAGCTGCTTCGCGCGACGACCGCCGGCGATGAAGCGCTTTTCGTGCCCGCCTCGATCGACGAGAAGGCCGATGGGACCGTCGTAGAGTCGATCGGCCGTCAGCCGCCCGTTCGCCGGGCGCGCGCTCTTGATGGTGCGGTCGGTGTAGCCGCTGAACACCCGCCACCGGTCCCCGTGACGGAAGGTCGTCTGCGCGTGGAATGAGGAGTCGGAGACCCACGCCAGCGCGGCCACGGTCTTGGACGGCGAGATCGAGAAGGAGGCATTGGCGAACGCCGATCCGGTCTGTTGGCGCGGCGCCGCCAGATTGCGTTCGACGGTTGCAGACGCGCTTCGTGAACCTCCGAGCAGGAGGCCCAGTCGCCCGCTCATGAGGCGTCCACTGGCGAGCGCCGTCACTTGCGTAAACTCATCGAGGGCCTGGATGGCCGGTGGACGGCTAGGGGAGGCCGCCTGCGAGAGCGAGGCGTCCGACGCGGTCATCTCCAACGTCGCCGTCCAACGATTGGCAGCGGTCATGGGCTCGAGCGAGATCGCGAGCCCGGTGGCGCCGGCGTCGGAGGGCATCAAGCCCGTTGCCACATCGATCTTGTTCCACCATGCCAGTTCCGGAAACAGCATCGGGGTGCCATCGACCGGACTCGAGATCGGCACGTCACCGATGCGGTACTGCGTCTGGCTCCATGACGCCAGGAACGCGCCGGCCTTGTCCGCGGCGCCGCCGTTGAGGCCGCCGCCGTTGAATCGATCGGTGGTGATTTCCGGCTGCGCCGCTTCGATCAGCGCGAACAGATTGCCGCCGGAGGGCAAGTCCCGCAGGAGGTCCGCCGTGTAAATTCCCTGCGCTGCGGCAGGCCCCGTGCCGGCGATGAGCGCGATGACGGTGAGGGTGGTCCGCATGTCGCGCGATTACAGCATAAGCTTGGCTGGATGCGACACACGAAGATCATTGCGACCGTTGGCCCGGCATCGTCCGATGCGGCGGTCCTCGACGCGCTGATCGCGGCCGGTGTTGACGTCATGCGCCTGAATTTCTCGCACGGCACCCAGGCCGATCACGCCGCTGCATTCGATCGCATTCGCGCCGCCACCAGGCGCGCCGATCGTCACGTCGCCATCCTGCAGGATCTGAGCGGTCCCAAGATCCGCACTGGCCGGCTGGAAGGCGGCAAAGCGATTCCCCTCAGGAAAGGCGACCCGCTGGTCATCGCCATCGGCGACGAGGTCGGCAAGCCGGGGCGGGTGTCGACGACGTACGGCGAGCTGGCGCTGAAGGTGAAAAAGGGCGATCACCTCCTTCTCGACGACGGGAAGGTGGAGCTCGAAGTCGAGGCGGCGACACCGCAGGAGATCCACACGCGCGTGATTGACGGCGGCGAGCTCGGGCAGCACAAAGGCATCAATGCGCCGCATGTGCCGCTGCGATCGGACTCTGACCGAGAAAGATCAGCGCGATCTGAAGTTTGGGCTTGCGCTCGGCGTCGACCTGGTCGCCCTGAGCTTCGTCCAGTCGGCGGGCGACATCGCGCGCGTCAAGGCGGTGATGGCGGAGGAGGGACGGCCGAGGGTGCCGATCGTCGCCAAGCTGGAACGGCCGGAAGCGATCGAGCGGCTCGACGGGATTCTGGAGGCCGCTGACGCGGTGATGGTGGCGCGCGGCGATCTCGGCCTCGAGATTCCGCTCGAGCGCGTGCCGCGCGTGCAGAAAGAGATTCTCCGCAAGGCGCGGGCCCGCGGCGTGCCGGTGATCGTCGCGACGCAGGTGCTCGAGTCGATGCGGACCGAACCTCGGCCGACGCGTGCCGAAGCGAGCGATGCCGCCGGCGCCGTTGACGGCGGCGCGGATGCGATCATGCTGTCGGGTGAAACCGCGACCGGTCTGTATCCCGTGCGATCGGTCGAAGTGCTCGACGCGATCATTCGTGACGCCGAGTCGCTGGCCACCGGCGCATCGGAACTGCCGTCAATCACCGCCGCGGCCGATCACGTCAAGGCGCTCAGCGAGGCCGCCGTGTCCGTGTCGTACCGCGCCAGCGCCCACGCGATCGTCGCGGTGACGCGCGAAGGACAGACGGCGCGCCTGCTGTCGGCAATCAGGCCGCTCGCGATGATCGTGGCGGCGACCGACAAGGAGGAGGTCGCCCGCTGCCTCAGCCTCTGTCACGGCATTCTCCCCATCGTCTGCGATCTGACCGGCGACATCGAACAGGTCATCGCGCGGGTCGTTGAGTCAGCGGTGAAAAAAACACAGGCGCCCGACAACTCGACGATGGTGGTCGTGAACACCTCGGTCGATCTCGATCGCGGATCTTCCAATTTTGTGAGGATTCGGAGAGCGTAAGGTTACAAGGGTTACAAGGGTTACAAGAGTGATAAGGGTTAGATTCGCGATTATCTCTTGGGATGTTCGGTCCTTTCTAGGTGCATGATGAGGCCGACTGCGGCCTTCATCGCCTTTCGTGCAGCGTGTTCTGCTTCACGAAATTCTTCATCGGTGATCAGCTGCTGATCGCGGGCATCGATCAAGTGATTGAGGACCTCCGCTTCGGATCCTTTGGCGATCCGAACAAACGCGCGAACTCGCGATTGCCGTGACGGCCGAAGCCCTCGGCGATATTTGCCGGACCCGACCGCGCCGAATCCGACAATTGGTCGCGATAACGGTAGAGCGGACGCTACGATTTCTTGAAAGTCCTTCCTTGTAACCTTTGTAACCCTTACTGCCTTCGCGAAGTGAAGTACAGCCCCATTCCGAGACCGATGAGAATGGCGGCTTGCCCGATCAGATTCACCTCGTAGTTGAGGACATTCTCCGTCCCCGTCGGCGGAACAAAAACCAGGCCCATGGCGATCACCGTAGCCATCAGGCCGCAACCTGCGATCGCCCAGGCGCCGAGCGATCCACCGGGTAAGACAATCGTGTTGTCGTCCGCCGGCATCGACCGGTCAATCGATCGCAAGCGAATGAACGACGCGAACAGATACAGATAGGGCAGGAAATAGATCAGGATGGTGAGGTTCACCATGATGTCGTAGGCCTCCTGGATCGTCGTCCTGCCGCCGCCGACCGAGAGGAACACGCTCGCGAGGAACAACAGCGGTGGTGGCGATGGCCTGCGCGACGAGCGCGACATGCGGCGTTCGATACTTCGGATGCAGTCTTCGCGAACGCCGACGGCATCGCGGCATCGACGCCCGCGGCGAACGGAACGCGCGAGGCGCCGGCGATCCAGGAGCTGGTGCCGCCGATCGATCCGATGAACAGCAGCACGCCGATGAAGGCGCCCAGTCCCGCGAAGCCGAGACGACCGCCGACGAGCTCGACCGCATCGGCGATGCCGCTGCGCTCGGCCAGATCGCTCGCTGGAACCGCGACCAGCACCGACGCCGAGCTCAGGATGTAGATCGCGGTGATCGCGATGCCGGAGAGCACGATGCTGCGCGGGATGGTTCGGCGCGGGTCGTAGACTTCCTGGCCGACCATCGACGAGATCTCGAACCCCGAAAAGGCAAAGCACAGCGACGACCACAGGCTCATCGTCTCCATGAAGTTGTCGCGCGGGATCAACTCCGGCGGCGCGAAGGACGTGGCGCTGCCGAACGTCGCGAACGCGATCGCGCCGGCGCCAATCAGCAGCGCGGCCGGAATCCACGTTGCGACGCTGCCGATGTGCTGAATCCATTTGCCGGCGGCGAACCCAAGGATGTTCAGGAAGGTCGTCAGCCACAGGACTCCGAGCACGAACGTGACGGAGTACCACCGGCTGTCCGCGATCGCCGCGCCGCCCGGACCCAGCGGCACCAGCAGGTTCGCGGCGCCGAAGAGCAGCAGCGACGGAAAGTAGAACAGGTTGTTGACCCACATGCACCAGCCGCACACGAACCCGTGCACCGGTCCAAACGCGCGCCGTGCCCACGCGTAGATGCCGCCTTGCTCAGGATGCCTGCTGGACAGCTCCGCGATCACCGCGGCGAGAGGGACGAAGAAGACGAGGCACGCGAGGATCCACAAGCGTGACCGACGGCGCTCCCAGTCGCGCGCTGCGCGAGATCCATCGCAGGCCGACGACTGCGACGATGTTCATCGCGACGACGTCCCACAGGGTGAGGGACTTGATCAGGTTGAGCGGTGTTTTCAGGGAGCCACCGTCACGACGCCGATTCTCCGGTCGTCCTGGTTCGCGCGGTTTCGCGATCCATGAAGTTCGCGAGTTCGACGAGCGCCGTTTCCCAGCCGCGATCCATGACCTCGAAATAGCGCTGCCAGCGCGGACCCTCGCCTGCGGCGCTCTGCCGGACCGTCACCATCGTCTGGCGGTTGTTGCCGTGCGGGCGGCAGTGCACCTCGAGCGCCATCGGGCCGATGGGCTCGCCGTCGGGCGGCTGCCAGTAGGCCTCGGCGAGGAAGAACGCGCCGCGCGCGCGATAGTCGATGATCGTGCCGTGGAAGCGATCCGCCAAGACGCCCCAGCACATCGTCCTTGAATTCGGTCGTCTCCCACTCGATCGCATACAGTCCCAGCGGGCGGGCCACGATGAACGCGCGCGTGACGCCCCACCAGCTCTTGAGATCGGTGTCGGCGAAAAACGCCTGCATCACGCGCGCCGGCGGCGCCTGGACCAGTTGCGTGCGCGTGATGTCGAGAGCCTTGGTTTCGGTCGCCATAGGCTACGAATACGCAAGGTATTCTGCCCGAACTTCCTCGAACGGTTTGCTCTCCCGTTCCCACAGCGCCACGAGATCTTCGGCCTTTTTCCCGCCGTCGATCGCCATTCTGAGCGCCGGCGAGCCGGCCAGGATGTCGATCGGTTCTTTTTCGTGCTCGTATTCGTAAGGCGGCTTCCGCCACGCGAAGTCCTTCGGGCCCGCCGCCTTGATGGCATCGATCAACGCCACGCCGGTGAGCACGGGCTTGAACGTCCTGCGATCGAGGACGTGAATCTGGCATCCGCCGCACGTCTTCTTCGCATGTTTCTGGAACGTCGGCTCGAACACGGCCGGGCGGAAATGGACGCCGGGGAACTGCCTCGCATTCATGTCGTCGGCGAAGCGCTCGGCCTCGACCCACGGCGCGCCGACCAGCTCAAACGGCCTCGTCGTCCCGCGCGCTTCCGACGCGTTCGTGCCCTCGAACAACACCGTGCCCGGATAGACGATGGCGCTGTCGAGGGTCGGAATGTTCGGCGACGGCATCACGAAAGGCAGGCCGGTCTGATCGAAGTACATCGATCGGCTCCAGCCCTCCATCCGGATGACCTCGAGCGGCGCCTTGATCTCGAAGTAGTCGTTGAAGAATCTCGCGAGCTCGCCGATCGTCATGCCGTGACGCATCGGGATCGGAAACTGCCCGACGAACGATTCGTTGCCCGGCACCAGCATCGGGCCCTCGACGCCGACGCCGCCGATCGGATTCGGCCGATCGCACACGATGACGTCGATGCCGTGCTTCGCGCACGCGCGCAGGCAGTTCGCCATCGTGTAGATGTAGGTGTAGATGCGCGCCCCGATGTCCTGCAGATCGACGATCATCGTATCGACGTGGCGCAGCATCTCCGCGGTCGGCTCGCGCGTCTCGCTGTAGAGCGAGAACACCGGCACCCTGCGGCGGCAGTCGTTGCCGTGAGGCGTCTCGATCATGTTGTCCTGCACGTCGGACCTGAATCCGTGCTGCGGCCCAAACACCGCGCCGACGGTGACGCCCGGCGCGTTCATCAGCGCGTCGACGATGTGCACGTAGTTGGCGTCGACGGACGCAGGATTGGAGACGATGCCGACCTTGCGGCCCTTCAGTTGACCGGATGCGAGGAGGCGCGACGATCCAAGGCTTACAGGCACGGCGGAATTATATAGGTGCATCAAGGGCCCCATGCCCGGCAATCGCCCGGCGTCTGAGTGGGTCGCGCCGCCATCAAGGTCCGAAACTGACGAGCCGATTCGACCCCTCGTCTGCCAAAATACTCTGGACGCAAGCCGCGGATCGCGGCGCGAGATTCGACGGGCTACCTTGACGACATGAGCGCGCTCTTCTACACCCACATCGACGACAGCCCGGTGGGCCCGTTGCTGCTGGCCGGCGATTCAGACGCGTTGCACGTGCTCGCGTTCGGCGTGCCGCCGGCCGGAGGCCGGCAACGGCTGCAGGTATCACGCCCACGCGACATCGACGCCGACTGGATGCCGGATACGAAGGGCGTGCTCAAGGATGTCCGCAAGGAGCTCGATCAGTACTTCGCCGGCAAGCTGAGAAGGTTCACGACGACGCTCGCCTTCAACGGCACGCCGTTCCAGAACCAGGTCTGGAAAGAGCTGACGCGCATCCCGTACGGCGAGACGATCAGCTATCTCGATCTCGCAAACCGCATCGACAACCCGAAGGCGGTGAGGGCTGTCGGCATGGCGAACGGCGCCAACCCGATCGCCATCATCGTGCCCTGCCATCGCGTGATCGGCTCGAACGGATCGCTCACCGGATTCGGCGGCGGACTACCGACCAAGCGCGCGCTGCTCGAACTCGAAAAAGGCCAACGGACGCTTCTCTGACACGGACGTTAACCACGGAGGACACGGAGATCACGGAGGCTTCTTTTCAAATACCAGTGCTGCTTAGCAGCACTGGTATTAGCCAGAATTGCTCCGTGTGCTTCGTGTTCTCCGTGGTTAACGTCCGTGACAGCGTGTGACCTGACCGAAGTAAACTCCCCGGATGCGACAGTATCTCCCGCCGCGGATTTCTCGCCACGAGCGGCGCCGCGCTCGGCGCGCTGCCGCTGGTTCGATCGATCGACGCGCTCGCGCAAGTCACCAATCCGGTTTTTCGTCACGGCGTGGCCAGCGGCGATCCGCTGGGCGATCGCGTGATCCTCTGGACGCGCGTGACGCCGGCACCGGGGCGGTGGCGCAGAGCGTGTCGTGGGAGCTGGCACGCGACGAAAAATTCGCGCACGTCGTGACCCGCGGGGAACTGCAGACCGGCGCCGCGCGAGACTTCACCGTGAAGGTCGATGCGGTCGGGCTCGAGCCCGGGCACCACCTATTACTACCGGTTCCAGGCCAACAACGAGCGGTCGCCGATCGGCCGCACGCAAAACGCTGCCCGCCGACAACGTCAGCCGCGTGCGGCTTGGCGTCGTCTCGTGCTCGAAC
Organism: uncultured cyanobacterium; assembly: GCA_963833135.1. Classification (GTDB taxonomy): domain Bacteria; phylum Acidobacteriota; class Vicinamibacteria; order Vicinamibacterales; family UBA2999; genus 12-FULL-67-14b. The sequence continues at coordinate 83,828 of CAWHWW010000007.1, forward strand.
CTTCCGCAGGGTTACTTCAACGCCTATGCCTGCCTCGCCAACCGCGACGTCGACGCGGTGCTGCACCTCGGCGACTACTTCTACGAGTATCCCAACAAGCAGTACGGCGACGGCACCGCGCTCGGACGCATCCCGGCGCCGGACAAGGAAATCGTCTCGCTGCAGGAATACCGCGAGCGCCACGCGCAGTACAAGGCCGATCCCGATTCACAGGAAGTCCATCGCCAGCATCCGTTCATCGTCACCTGGGACGATCACGAGTTCGCCAACAACACGTGGTGGGGCGGCGCCGAGAACCACACGCCGGCGACGGAAGGCGACTGGTCACCCGGCGCGCCGCGGCGGTGCAGTCCTACTTACGAGTGGATGCCGATCCGCGAGGATCCGCAGACGCTGACGCCGCGCATCTATCGCACGTTCCGCTTCGGCGATCTCGCGACGCTGTTCATGCTCGACACGCGCCTGGTCGGCCGCGATCAGGAAGTCGATCGCGAGGATCTCGCGGCGCTGGCCTCGCCGTCGCGATCGCTGCTCGGCGCCGGAGCAGGAGAACTGGCTGGCGCGAGCAGTTTGTCGATCAGTGCGCAACAACACGACGTGGAACGTGCTCGGGCAGCAGGTGATGTTCGCGCCGCAGATCGGCGCCTGGCACCGCGATCCGGCAAACGCCGATTCCTGGGACGGTTATCGCGCGTCGCGCGAGCGCGTGTTCGACATGATCGAGCGCGCCAAGGTCAACAACCTCGCCGTGCTGACCGGCGACGTTCACAGCTCGTGGGCCTACGATCTGCCGCGGCGATCCGTTCGACGGCTACGACAAGACGACCGGCAAGGGCTCGCTCGGTGTCGAATTCGCCGGCACATCGGTCAGCTCGCCGAGCAACCTCGGCGCCGGGCCGGATGGCGCGCAAGCAGCTCGCCGACATCATGGCGAACCGGCCGCATCTGCATTACGTCGACGGCCGGTACCGCGGCTACTTCATCCTCGATCTGACGCAGCGAGCGGCTGCAGGCCGACTTCTACGGCGTGGCCACGGTGCAGGAGCGAAGCACGAAGGAACGCTTCGAGAAGGGATTCATCACGGAATCAGGCCGAAACCATCTGATTGAAGCATCGGATCCGGCCTGACCCGGTCACATAGGCGCTCCGGACTTCTGTGCCTTCTGCGCCTTCTGTGGCCCTTCTGCGGCATAATTCTGGGAAATCATGAATCGGACGGATACCTCGGACCCGAATTATTACCATAAGGTCGTCGACTGCCAGTGGGCGTGTCCCTCGCATACGAACGTCCCGGAATACATCCGGATGATCGCGCAGGGCCGTTTCGATGACGCCTACATCCTCAATCGCGAGTCGAACGTGTTTCCCGGCATTCTCGGGCGCACCTGCGATCGGCCGTGCGAGCCGGCGTGCCGCCGCGGCCGCGTCGACGGCAAGCCGGTCGCGATCTGCCGGCTGAAGCGCGTCGCCGCCGATCACAAGGACGACATCACCGATCGGCTGCCGGAGATCCCCGCCGCGAAGAACGGAAAGAAGGTGGCGCTCATCGGCGCGGGTCCGTTCGTCACTCACCGTGGCGAACGACCTGATGCCGCTGGGGTACCAGTGCACCATCTTCGAGAAGGGGCCGCGCCCGGGCGGCCTGATGCGCATCAACATCCCCGCCTTCCGCCTCCCCGAACAAGTGCTCGACGAAGAGATCGGCTACATCGTGAACATGGGCGTCACGATGAAGTACGACTCGCCGGTGACGAGCCTCAAGGCGCTGGTCGACTCGAAGGAGTTCGACGCGGTGTTCGTCGGCAGCGGCGCGCCGAAGGGCAAGGAGCTCGATCTGCCCGGCCGCCACGACACCGATCAGATCTTCATCGGCATCGAGTGGCTCGAGTCGATTCATTTCGGCCACATCGAGTCGGTCGGCAAGCGCGTGCTGATCATCGGCGTCGGCAACACCGCGATGGACTGCTGCCGCTCGGCCAAGCGCCTCGGCGCGACCGACGTCAAGGTGATCTCGCGCAAGACGCGCAAGTACTTCAAGGCCTCGCCGTGGGAGCTCGAGGACGCGGAAGAAGAGCAGGTCGACATTCTCGAGAACCTCTCGCCGGTCCGCTTCATCATCGAGAACGGCAAGCTGACCGGCATGGAGTTCGACAAGTTCACGTCGCGCGAAGAGAACGGCAAGCTGATCCAGGATCCGGCCGGCCGCATCACGCTGCCGTGCGACTCGGTGGTGCTCGCGATCGGCCAGGAGAACGCGTTCCCCTGGATCGAGCGCGACATGGGTCTCGAGTTCGACAAGAAGTGGGACATGCCGGTCGTCGACAAGACGACGTTCATGTCGACGCGGCCGGGCGTGTTCTTCGGCGGCGACGCGGCGTTCGGTCCCGGCCAACATCATCTGGGCGGTCGAGCACGGCCACCAGGCGGCGATTTCGATCCACCAGTACTGCCAGGGCCTGCCGGTCACCGAGCGTCCGCCGCACGGCATGACGCTGACCAGCACGAAGATGGGCCTGCACGAGTGGTCGTACAGCAACAACTACGATCCGGTGCAGCGCCAGAAGATGAAGCACGTCGAGCTGCCGGTGCGCTTCTCGAAGATGACGGTCGAAGTCGAAGAAGGGCTTCACGGCCGAGCAGACGCGCCACGAAGTCGAGCGCTGCCTCAACTGCGACGTGCAGACGCACTTCACCGACTCGCTGTGCATCGAGTGCGACGCGTGCATCGACATTTGCCCGACGGATTGCCTGACGATTATTCCCGATACGGAGACCGAGGCCGAGCTCCGCGCCGACACCCTGGCGCCGGCGACCAATCTCGATCAGCCGCTGTTCCACTCGAGCCCGCTGAAGCAGACCGGTCGGCTGATGGTGAAGGACGAGAACGTCTGCCTGCACTGCGGCCTGTGCGCCGAGCGCTGCCCGACGTATGCCTGGGACATGCGCAGGTTCGTGGTCGAGCTCCCGCACGCGGGAACGGCATTCATTCCGCTGGAGGCGGTTGGCCGATAGACGAGCGATCTCAGAAATTCGTTCACGACGAATCGATCTATGAGTCAGAGTCAACGATTTCGCTTTCAAGATCGCGACGGCGAACGGCACCGGGTCGCGCCAGCGCCAATGGCCTGATCATGCAGGCCATCTTCCGCATGGGCGTGCCGGTGACGGGGAAGAACGTGTTCCCGTCGAACATCCAGGGCCTGCCGACGTGGTACGAGATCCGCGTCAACAAGAACGGCTACACCGCGCGGACGCCGCACTTCGACCTGATGGTCGCGCTCAACGCCGCGACCTACGCGAAGGACGTCGCCGAGGTGCGCTCCGGCGGCTACCTGATGTTCGATTCGTCGTGGCCGCTCGACGACAAGCTGAAGCGCCCCGACATCACCTACATCGGCGTGCCGCTCGCCGAGATGTGCAACGCCCAGTTCAAGGGCGTGCGCGAGCGCATCCTGATGAAGAACATCGCCTATGCCGGCGCGCTGGCGGCGCTGATCGGCATGGACACCGAGATCATCGCCAGCGCTGACCAGGGAAAAATACGCGGCCAAGAAGGCGCTGCTCGATTCGAACGAGAAGGCGATCGCGCTCGGCTACGACTACGTGAAGTCGCACTTCGAGTGCCCGCTGCCGATCCATCTCGAGAAGATGGACGCGACCAAGGACAGCATCCTGATCGACGGCAACACCGCCGCGGCGCTCGGCGCGGTGTTCGCCGGCGCCACGGTCGGCGCCTGGTATCCGATCACGCCGGCGACGTCGGTGATGGAAGCCTTCAAGAGCTTCTGCATGAAGTACCGCCGCGATCCGGAGACGAAGAAAAAGAAGTTCGCGATCCTGCAGGCGGAAGACGAGCTGGCGGCGCTCGGCATGGTGGTCGGCGCGTCGTGGGCGGGCGCGCGCGCGTTCACGCCGACCGCCGGCCCCGGCATCTCGCTGATGAACGAGTTCATCGGCCTTGCCTACTACGCCGAGATTCCCGCGGTGATCGTCGACGTGCAGCGCACCGGTCCGTCAACCGGCATGCCGACGCGCACGCAGCAGGGCGACCTGATGATGTGCGCGTACGCGTCGCACGGCGACACGCGCCACATCTGCCTCTATCCGTCGGATCCGCGCGAGGCGTTCGAGTTTGCCGCCAAGGCCTTCGACCTCGCCGAGCGTTTCCAGACGCCGACGTTCCTGGTCAGCGATCTCGACATCGGCATGAACGACTGGATGGTGCCGAAGCTCGATTGGGACGACAGCTACAAGCCCGATCGCGGCAAGGTGCTGTCGGCCGAGGATCTCGAGAAGGCCAAGAACTTCTGGCGCTACTACGATCACGACGGCGACGGCATTCCGCAGCGCTCGCTGCCGGGCGTGCATCCCAAGGGCGCGTACTTCACGCGCGGCTCGGGCCACAACAAGTACGGCGGCTATACCGAGGATGCCGACGAGTACCAGGAGGTGCTCGATCGGTCGCAGCGCAAGATCCAGGGCGCGACCAAAGCGGTGCCGCAGCCGATCATCAAGAGCACGCCCGGCGCGAAGCTCGGGCTCGTCACCGTGGGCGGCTGTCACGCGGCGTGCGTCGAAGCGATGGACCTGCTCGCCAAGGACGGCATCGCGCTCAACTACATGCGCGTCCGCGGCTTCCCGTTCGGCGACGAGGTGCGGCAGTTCCTCGAGCAGCACGACGTCAATTTCATCGTCGAGCAGAACCGCGACGCGCAGCTGCGCAGCCTGCTGATGCTCGACCTCGGCGTGCACATCGAGAAGCTGGAATCGGTCCGCTACTACGCGGGCTTCCCGATGAGCGCGCACCACGTGATTAGCGGCGTCAAGGCGAAGCTGGAGAAAGTGGCATGACCTACATCGCGAAACCCAAGGTCCATCATCCGTCGCTCAAGGCGAACGCGATCGGGCTGACCCGCCGCGACTACGAGGGCGCGATCACGACGCTCTGCGCCGGCTGCGGCCACGACTCGATCACCGCCGCGATCATCCAGGCGTTCTGGGAGCTCAGCATCCCGCCGCACAAGGTGGCCAAGCTGTCCGGCATCGGCTGCTCGTCGAAGACGCCGGCGTATTTCCTGCGCGAAGCCCACGGCTTCAACAGCGTGCACGGCCGCATGCCGGCGGTCGCGACCGGCGCGAACGCCGCCAACGGCGATCTGATCATGATCGGCGTGTCGGGCGACGGCGATTCGCTGTCGATCGGCCTCGGCCAGCTGTGCCACGCGATCCGCCGCAACGTCAACATGCTCTACGTGCTCGAGAACAACGGCGTCTACGGCCTGACGCAAGGGCCAGTTCTCGGCGTCGGCGGATCACGGGCTCGACCGCCAAGAAGGGCGAGGCCAACACGATGGAGGCGATCGACGGCGTGCTGATGGCGCTGACGCTCGGCGCCACGTTCGTCGCGCGCAGCTTCTCGGGCGACAAGAACCAGCTCGTGCCGATCATCAAGGCCGGCATCGCGCACTCGCGGCTTCGCGTTCGTCGACGTGATCTCGCCGTGCGTGACCTTCAACGATCACGAGGGCTCGACCAAGAGCTACGCGCTACACGCGCGAGCACGCGGTCGAAGTGGTGCAGGCCGACTTCGTGCCGCTGCGCGATCCGATCGAAACCGACTACGCCGACGGCACCGTGCAGAGCGTCACGCTGCACGACGGCAGCATCGTCAAGTTGCGCAAGGTCGCAGAGGATTACGACCCGACCAATCGCGACGCCGCCTACGCGCGCGATCCGCGATCACCAGCGCAAGGGCGAGGTGATGACCGGCCTGCTCTACATCTCGCCGGACTCGAAGGACGTGCACGATCAGAACGAGACCGTCGGCGCGCCGCTCTTCAACCTGCCGCACGAACAGCTCTGCCCGGGCAACGATGCGCTGCAGAAGCTGATGGGGCAGTTCCGGTAGGTTCAGAGGTTCAGGGTTCAGCGGTTCAAGGGAGACGCGATGGTCATCAGGCTTGCGGTCAGTCTCGTCGTGTTGCTCGCTCTGATCGTTTCACGCGCCGAGCAGCCCTCGGCCCAGTCCGCCGCGCCGACGTTCACGAAGAACGTGGCGCCGCTTCTCTACAGGAACTGCGCCTCATGCCATCGCGCCGGTGAGAGCGCGCCGATGCCGTTGCTGACTTACAGCGACGCGCGACCGTGGGCGAAGGCGATCCGGCTCAAGGTGGTGAATCGCGAGATGCCGCCCTGGGGCGCCGATCGCGCGCACGGCGAGTTTGCGAACGACCCCAGCCTGTCCGAACAGGAGATCAGGACGATTGCCGAGTGGGTCGATGCCGGCGCGCCGGAAGGCGCGGCGAACGATCTCCCCGCGGCGCCGGTGTTCCCCGCGTCATGGAAGATCGGGACGCCCGACGTCGTCATCGGCATGCCGTCGACCTACGCGATCCCGGAAGGCGGCCCGCGCATCCTCCAGGATTTCCCGATCGCAACGACGTTCGATGAGGACAAGTACGTCGAGATTGCGGAAGTGATCCCCGGACGCCGGAGCCATACGCATCACGCCATCGTGTCGGTGAACGACGGCAGCGGCTCGAGCCGCATTGCCAGCTACCTGCCCGGGGGCCCGACCAGCTCGCTGCCGCGCGGTGTCGTCAAGCTGATCCCGAAGGGCGCGGCGATCAATCTCAACATGCACTACAACCCGAACGGCGTGGCGGCCACCGACGGCGACACGAAGATCGGATTCAAGTTTGCCAAGGGCCCGGTGGAGAAGGTCGCGATCACCGCCATGTCAGGCACCCGCGCGCTCGACATTCCTCCCGGCGAGCCGAATTACGAAGCGAAGGGCAACGCCTTCGTGTTCAAGGAAGACAGCCACATCATCAGCCTGCTGCCGCGCATGAACGAGCGCGGCAAGGACTACATGTATACGCTCGTCTATCCCGACGGCACGTCACGCATCCTGCTCAAAGTGTCGCGGTTCGACGATGCGTGGCAGCCGGCGTATCTGTTGAAGACGCCGATCGCCGCTCCGAAGGGCAGCCGCATCGAAACCATCGCGCACTACGACAACTCGGCCGCCAACAAGCGCAATCCCGATCCGAAGCGCCGCGTTCCGTACGGGCCGGAGATCATGAACGGATACTTCGACTACACCGTCGACAGCCAGAATCTGACGACAGCCCGGCGCTGAACTCGGCAGGTTCAGGGTTCAACGGTTCAAGCAGTTCACGGGTTACTTCGTTCACGTTCAGGTGTTCAGGCGTGAACCCGTGAACCATGAACCCGTGAACCTAATGAACCTTGAACCCATGAACTTCTTGAACCCTTGAACCGACGAGTGCTCCGAGCGCAGCGCTCCAACGGCCCATATATATGGGTCATGTGATATTGTCGTATGTATGAAGACCACGGTCGAGATCGCTGACGGCTTGCTCGAGGACGCGCGCCGCGCCGCCGAGAAGGATAAGCACCACGGTGCGCGCCTTGATTGAAGAGGGGCTCCGGCATGTGCTGAAGGCGCGACGGCAGCGACGAGCCCTTCCGACTGCGTGACGGCTTCGTTCAAGGGCAAGGGCCTGCAGCCCTGACCTGCAAGGACGGAGACTGGGAAGAGATCCGTCGCCGGCTCTACGAGGGTCACGGCGGATGATCGCGGTCGACACCAATATTCTGGTCTACGCCCACCGCAAGGAGTCTCCCTTCCACCACAGGGCGAGGCAGGTGATGATCGAGCTTGCGGAGGGGCGGGTGGCCTGGGCCATCCCCTGGACCTGCCTGCACGAGTTTCGTTGGATGGTCACGCACCCTCGCATTTTCGTGCCCGCAACGCCGCTCTCCGTCGCCGTCGAGCAGGTCGACATCTGGCTCGGATCGCCGAGCCTCGAGCCTGCTGGGCGAAAACGAGGGCGCACTGGGATGCCCTGAAGGGGTGCGTCACCGCCGCCAAGGTGGCCGGCCCGATGATTCACGATGCGCGCATCGCCGCGATTTGCGTCTCGCATGGCGTGCGCGAGCTGTGGACCGCCGATCGCGACTTTTCCCGCTTTCGCGGACTCGCGGTTCGCAACCCGCTCATCTGACGCCGGGCGGGCCGGCTGGGTTATCATCCGCCGCATGCCGGCGCGCGTGTTCGCTGGCTGAACGTGGATGAGGAGAACCGCATGACCTGGAATCGTCGCGATTTCGTGAAAGCGTCGGCGCTGGCCACGGTGGCGAGCGCCATTCCCGAACGAGCCGGCGCGCAGCAACCGGCTGCGACGCCTCCTCCGGCGCCCGCGGTCTTTACCCCGCTGCGGCGCAACGTCGGGATCTTCAACCAGCGCGGCGGCACCATCGGCTGGCTGATCAACGGCGACGGCGTGCTGGTGGTTGACAGCCAGTTTGCCGATACCGCGCCGAACCTGCTGGCAGGCCTGAAGGAGCGGAGCCCGCGCCAGATCGACGTCCTCGTCAACAGCCATCACCATCCGGATCACACCGGCGGCAACGGCGTGCTGCGCAGCGCGAAGCAGATCGTCGCGCACGCGCGGTCGCTCGAGAATCAGCGAGCCCAGGCCGAACGCACCAAGACGGCGACGACGTTGCCGGACATCACATTTCCAGAGACATGGAGCGTGAAGCTCGGGGATGAAACCGTGCGCGCCCGCCACTGGGGCCCGGCCCACACGGGCGGCGACGCAGCGATTCATTTCGAGCAGGCCAACGTCGTGCACCTCGGCGACCTGCTGAACAATCGCGGCTATCCGAATGTCGATGCGCCTGCCGGCGCCTCGGTTCATGGCTGGATCCAGGTGCTCGAGAAGATGGCGCCGGCGTACCCTGCCGACGCGCTCTACGTCTACGGACATGCCGAAGCGGGGCATCCGTTCATCGGCACGCGTCCCGATCTGCTCTACCAGCGCGATTACTTCACGGCGGTCATCGAGATGGCGCGGCGCGCGCGGAAGGAGGGCAAGACGCGGGACGAGCTGGCGAAGGCGGACGTCTTGCCGCGGTTCGAGCATTTTGGCGGCACGAAGTCCCGCCTCGGCCTGGCGCTCACGATCGCGTACGACGAACTGGCCAAGGTTGGTTGATCGCGCGGCGTCTGGTGTCGTAAGAGGTGTGATTCAGTAATCGCGGACGTCGAGGCCCGGCACACGCTGAAAGTCCGCGCTATCGGCCGTCACGACGGGCATGCCGTGCGCCAGCGCCGTCGCGGCAATCCAGGATCGTTGGCGCCAATCACTTGCCGGTTCTTACTGAGGTGTCGGAAGGTCAACAGGCTGTTATTTCGTTTCGTCCATAATCACCTGCGCCCATGCCGTCGCCGACGCCGCGTCAGGCGCGGCGTAATCCTTATATTTCGCCGGCGCAGTCCACGTCTTGATCGCCTCGGCGGCGGTCTTACCGGCCTTCTTTGTCGCCTGGACGTGCGCGACGAAATCGGCGACGAAGTCTGCGAACTCGCGCATCTCGGCGGGCGTCGTCTGGGCAGCCGTGTGCCCGTTGATGATGGTGTCGACGTTCTTCACGCCGTCGACCGCCTTCCTGATCGTCGACGCGAACTGCACGCCTGACCCGCCGTTGTCCGCGTCGATCAGCGGCACGCCCTTTCGGGCGAAGGCGTCACCGGTATGCATCACGCGCAGCGCCGCGAATTCGACGAACGCGTCACCGCCGGTGTGCGCGGGTCCGAAGTAATACAGGTTGATCTGATCGGCGCCGGAGCCGATCGACAGCTTGTCCTTGAAGATGCGCTTGGGCAGGCCCTTCCCCGGATTCGCCTTGAACACGTTCTCGCTCTCGCCGCGCCCGGTCACGGTCGAGAAGAGCGGCATTCTCTTCGCGGTGTACTCGTGCGCGATGATTTCGACCGTCGCGGGCATCGTGACGTTGCCGCTGACATGGTCGAAGTGCGTGTGCGTGTTGATGACGGTCGTGACCGGCTTGTCGGTGAGCGTCTTGATCTTGTCGAGCAGCGGCTGGCCCCAGCCTGGACTCTTGGTGTCCACGATGGTCACGCCTGTCGCGGTCACGAACACCGCGGTGTTGCCGGTGTTTGGGGCGCGAAGCACGAACAGGTTGTCTTTGACTTTTTCAACGGCGATGTTGTCGACGGACGGCGCCGCCGGCGGCTGTTGTTGAGCAGCCACGGCCGCGGTGAGCATGCCGGCGACGACGAGTGTTCCCAGAACTAAGACACGTGTCACGGGTTGATCCTTTCGCGCGGCGCCTTGTCCACCGCGGACACCAAGAATGCTAGGAAGCGGGTGATGCGTTCAAGTCCGGGCGCGGAGATGACGTCGAGCACCTCGCCGGTCGTGTGATACAGCGGCGGCGCCTGCATCACGCTCACCTTGGCGACGCTCAGCCCGGCCCAGCCGCCGGTCTCGCCGCTCTGGAACGTCGATCGCTCCGAGATGAAGTTCACGCCGAAGCGGGCGGGCCCGCCGTCGATGAGCTCCTGCAGGAACGGTGAGTTGTTGGTGACACCGACCGCGATTGGCGCCTCGCCGGAATCCGCGACCGTTTCGCGATAGCCATCGGCGGACGTCGTTCGTGCCGGCGAGAAATTCCGCTGCGCGACGTGCTCGATGTTCACGAACATGATCGCCTTCTTGGCGAGCTCCGGATTGGCGGCAACGAAACTGCGCGGGCCGTTGATTCCCGGAGTGTGATGACCGGCGCTCGCCACAAACGCGATCGTGCGCTGCGGCTTGTTGGCCGGCTTCGCGAAATGCCGCGCCAACGCGACCAGCACCGCAAGCCCGTCGCCGTTGTCGCCGGCGCCGTCGAACCAGCCGTCGACGTGGGCGTTCAGGACGATCACCTCGTCCGACGCGCCGCGAATCACTGCGACACCGTTCGTCGCTTTCAGGTTGCGATACGTCTGGGTCTGCAGATCGATTCGGGCGCGAACCTTGTCCGATGCGCCTGCCTGCGCGGCGCGATCCAGGACGGACTCCAGAAAGAGCCCGTCGCGGCCGCCGATGTTGAAGCAGGGATTCCCGCAGTTGCTGAAATCGCGCGACAACTCGTTGCCGGGCAGGCGGACCAGGTTGAAGACGCCGATGGCGCCACGCTCCACCAGCGCGTCGGCGCGTGAATCGACCGCGCCTCTCTCGAACATCATGTGGCCCTGCGGCACGATCAACTGCACGGCGATCTTCCCCTTGACGTCGATGTGCTGGAGCACGGCTGGACTGGCCGCGCCGACATACACCAGGGGCGCCGTCATGGTGCCGCCCTGGAGTGTCGAAGGCGACACCGGCAATGCGGACTCGAGGACCACGTCGTTCGATCCCGGTCCAAACGCCTGATCACCAATGAGCGTGACCTTCCACGACAGCGGCAGCCACAGCGACGACTTCTCGTCCTGATTGATCTCCTGCGTCTTGACCTCGGCGATGCCGGCCTTTCGAAACTCGTTGACGGCCCAGTCGACCGTGGTGGAGCTCGACGGAAAGCCGGAGATGCGCCCCCACATCTGGCCGCTGCCGATCTCCTTGCGCTCGGCGGCGGCCCTGGCAAAGCCGACGATCGTCGCGACGTCGGCCTTGATGGCGTCGCCGCCAAATTCCGGCGCGGCCGGGTCAGCGATGATCGGTCTTGGCGGCCGGGCGCCGACCTTGACCGCCGGCGCCGCGCTTGCTTTCGGCGGCAGCGCGATGCCGAACCACGGCCCATCCTTGCGCATGGCGGCGGCACGAGGCGCTTCGTCCTGTCCGCCTTCGCGGCCGAAGGCCGCTTCGGCGAGACCTCGCCCTAGCTCGCGCGCCGCTCCGCGAGCGGAAGCGGGAGCCCAGGCGGAAACGGCCATCGAAAGCACGACAACGGCTGTGGCCAGGCTTTTCATGGCCGCGATTCTAGCAGCCTGCGTCGCCGAAGCCGAGCAGCGGCGGAGGCGGGCCAACCGATTTCGGGAACACCCCGTCAAATCCGATCGTAGATAACGTCACATTATGTCGAAACCCCCGCTGCCCGTGCTCACGCACCTGCAGTTCCTCGTGCTCGGGGTGTTGCGGAACGAAGACCTGCCGGGACGGACGCTCCGTGAGGCGCTGTCGGGGTACGGCATCCGCCGCACCGGGCCGGCGTTTTATCAACTGATGGCCCGGCTCGAGAAGGACCGCCTGGTGGACGGCCGTTACGAACAGATCACGGTCGGCGATCAGGCGGTCACCGAGCGGCGCTACCGCATCACGCCCGAAGGCAAGAAGCGCTGGAGCGAGGCGCGCGCGTTTTACGAGCACGTCGCCAGGGCCGCGACGAAACTGCGGTGGTCCGATGCCTGAGTTCCGCCGCGGCCTCGGGCGCTGGCTGCCACGCGAAGCCGAGCGCGATCTGTTTCATCCGTCGCTCGAAGATCTGCGCGCGGCGAATCCCGGCTGGATCCGTTTGCAACTCGCGACCATCGTGCTCTGGTTCGATTGCTGGCGCGTCTGGCTGTCGAACAGTCCGTCTAAAGCCGGACGCTACCTGAACAGGGCAGGAACCAACGGCAACTCCTTTCGGAAGGCCTACCTCACCATGTTTTTTCAGGATGCCCGGCGTGCCCTTCGCCTGTTTCGACTCGAACCGGGCTTCACCGCCGCCGCGGTGCTGACGCTCGCGCTCGGCATTGGCGCCAACACCGCGCTCTTCGCCGTCGTCGAGGCGGTGCTGCTCCGGCCGCTGCCGCTCGACCATCCGGATGAGCTCGTCATTCTCAAACATCGCGACACGACGACAGGCATTACGAAGGACTTCCTGGGCATCGGCGACTTCATTGACTTGAAGGAGCGACAGCAAACGATGCAGCCGCTGGCCGCCTATGGCGGCATGCAGGGCACGTTGTTCGAGGGCGACGAACCGACGCGCGTCACCGGGCTCGGCGCCACGCCCGAGTTGTTCGAGGCCTTGCGCGTGCAGCCGGCGATGGGACGTCTGATCAACGCCGACGATCTGCGCAAGGGCGCGCCGCCGGTCGTCATGATCAGCCACGAGCTCTGGCAGAACCGGTTCGGATCCGATCCGACCATCATCGGCCGCGGCATCCTGCTCGGCTCGACCCGGCGTCCCGTGGTCGGCGTCCTGCCACCAGGCTTTCATTTCCCGCCCAACGCCGCCACGCAGGTGGCGGTGCCGATGACGCTACCGCCGATCCCGCCCGCGCAGCGCAAAGGCGGATGGACCTTCGGTGTAGGCCGGCTCAAGCCGGGCCAGTCAATCGCCGCCGTCGTGTCCGAGCTCGACGCGCTGTCAACCGAGTTCGCGCAGAAGTATCCCGAGCAGAATCGCGGCTCGCAGTATTACGCGGAGCCAATTCGCGATGCGCTGGTGGGTGACACGAAGCGCCCACTGCTGTTGCTGCTCGTCGCCGTTGGATTCGTGCTGCTGATCGCATGCGTGAATGTGGGTAACCTGCTGCTTGCGCGATCGCTCGGACGCCGGCAGGAAATGGCGGTACGAATGGCGCTCGGCGCCGGCTGGACGCGGCTGGCGTCGCAGATCGTGACCGAGGGTTTGGTGCTGGCGCTGACCGGCGGTGCGCTGAGTATTTTCATCGCCTGGCAGGCCGCGCCGGCACTCGCGTTGCTCGTTCCCGAAACCACACAGGTGCCGGCCTTGAAGACGGTCGGCCTGAATCTGCCGGTCGTCGCGTTTTCCGTGATGGTGTCGCTCTTGTCGGCGCTGCTGTTTAGCGCCGTGTCGTGCATCAGCCTGGCGAGCGGCGATCAACGGAGCGCGCTGACCTCGACCCGCGGGACTTCCATGAGCGGCGCCGCGCGTCGCGCCGCGTCGATGCTGGTCGCCGGCGAAGTGGCGCTGGCCGGCATTCTGCTGGTCGGCGCCGGACTGACATTGCGCAGCTTCGCCAACCTGATCGCGGTCGATCCCGGTTTCCGGCTCCAGAACATCCTGACGGTCGAGATCGCCCTGCCCGCGGCGCGATACCCGTCGCGCGAGGCACAGGCGGATGTCTACGGGCGAGTCGTCCGCGCGATCGAGGCGCTGCCGGAGGTCGAGCACGCCGGTGCCGGCGTCGTCACGCCGCTGACGGGGAACAACTGGACGGTTGGTTTCGATCGAGCTGATCGGCCGGTGCCCGCCGGCGAGCGTCCGCCGGAAGTCGGGTGGCAGGCCGTCACCGCCGGCTACTTCCGCGCGCTCGAGATTCCGCTCAAGGCCGGACGCAATTTCGAGGATCGCGATCACTTCGCGAAGGTCGCTCCGGTGATCATCAGCGAGTCGATCGCGCGCCGGTTCTATCCGGGAGAGGATCCGATCGGCCATCGGCTGAAAGGCGGCGATGACGGATTCGAGATTGTCGGCGTCGTCGGCGACATTCGCCGCGCGGCGTTGACCGATGAGCCCCGGGCCGACATGTATTTTCCGATCAACGGTCCGGGCTTCACCCTGTTCGTTCGAGACCGCTGGCGATCCGCTGGCGGCGCTGCCGGCAGTGCGCACCGCGCTGCGCTCCGTCGAACCCGCGGTCGTCGTGCAAGGCGCGCGCTCGCTCGAGGACATCGCCTCTTCGTCGATGGCGATCGCGCGGCTGGCCATGCGGCTGCTGGCCGGGTTTGCGATCGTCGCGTTGCTGCTCGCGGCGATCGGCATCTACGGCGTCATGGCCTACAGCGTGCGCCGCCGTACGCCGCGAGATCGGCACGCGCGTGGCGCTCGGCGCCGATCGCGGCGCCATCATCCGGCTGGTAATGCGCGAGGGTGGGGTGATCACCGGGGCCGGCGTCCTGATCGGACTGATTGCAGGCTTGATAGCCGCGCGATCGCTTTCCGCTGTTCTCTATGGCGTGCCGCCCACCGATCCTGTGTCGCTGGCGATCGCCGCGACTGTCCTAGCGCTTACCGGGATGGCCGCTTGCTATGTGCCCGCTCGCCGTGCCGCGCGCATCGATCCGGCGCGGACGTTGACGGCGGAATAGAACCTAACGGTTCCAAGGTTCCAAGGGTTCCAGAAGGTTCCAAGGGGCATCGTTCTGAATGCGGTTCCGTGTTATCGAACCTGGAACTCCGATAGAACGATGCCGTTGGAACGTCTTGGAACCCTTTGGAATCCCTGGAACCGTTAGGTTCTGTTTCCTGATAAATTCCCCCGCATGTCGACAATCCTCGCCTTCCTCCTGACCCTATCGGCCGAACAAACCCAGGTTCCCGCGACCTTCATCAGCAAGGAAGATCACGAAGTGGTCCTGAAACAGCAGATCGCGAAGAACGTCGTCGATCAGCCGATAAAGGCGACGGACGTGATCGGCGGCAAGGCTTCCGTGGCGATGTTGCACCGGGTCAAGCCGGAGGCGAGCGCGCTCATTCACGACTACGTGACCGAGACGTATTACATCGTGTCGGGATCGGGAACCTTCGTGAGCGGCGGCCGCCTTGGCGACGCGAAGCCGACCGATCTCACGCGCGTCAATGCCGGCATGAGCCAGACCGGCACGCGGATCGGCGGCGAGGCGCAAAAGGTGAAGCCCGGCGATATCATCATCGTCCCCGCGGGCACTCCCCACAGCTTCAGTGAGCTGGATGGGCCGATCAGCTACCTCGTCTATCGGTTCGAGCCTTCGGTGAAGAAGTAAGTAACAGTTCGTCCCCGCCGTCTTGCGGGCGTTGCATTTTTGCCATCCTGCTGCGTTGCACTCGTAGTACAGAAGTGCCATACGGTTGTTGAACCAGTGATGCAGGAGGCAAGAAAATGAGCGTGAAGGCAATTCCTGACGGGTATTACTCGCTGACGCCGTACCTGGTCATCAAGGGCGCCGCGGAGGCGATCGAGTTCTACACGAAGGCGTTCGGCGCAGTCGAAACGGTCCGCATGCCAGGCCCTGACGGACGGGTCATGCACGCCGAGGTTCAGATCGGCAATTCCATGTTGATGCTGTCGGACGAAAATCCGGAGAAGGGTTTCCTCTCACCGAAATCGCGTGGCGGCGCAAGTTCGTCGGTGATGCTCTACGTCGACGATGTAGACGCCGTGTTCAGGAAGGCGGTCACAGCGGGTGCGACGCAGGATATGGCGCCGGCCGACATGTTCTGGGGCGATCGCATGGGCAACCTGACCGATCCATTCGGTCACAGCTGGGCGATCGCGACGCACAAGGAAGACGTCTCGCCCGAGGAGATGGAGAAGCGAATGAAGGCGACGGCGTAAGAAGGATGACTGGGCTTACGGGCTTTGCGGTTTTACGGGCTTAAAAAGGTGCGGGCTGCGGCGGCAAACGCCGCGGCCTGCGCGCCGAAGATCGGTCCGTGGCCGCCGTTCGGCACGACCCACAGCGACGCATCCGGAATCCCTCGAAACAATTCGACGGCCTGCTCGACCGGGTAGAGCGGATCACGATCGCCGTGCACGACCAGGGTCCTTGCCGTGATCGTGGGCAAGGTTGTCGCGGTGAAGTTCATGTCGTCGCGATCGTCGGCGAAATCGCGCGCGTGGCGCCATAGGGCGCGAATCTGATCGTCACCAAGGTGATGCCGGCCGCGCATCTCCTCCCACTCCGCCTGCGATCGTCCTTCGTCCGTCATCGTTTTCATGATGGCGCGCGCCTGATCGGGAAAACGCGGGGTTCCGCTGACGTGAATCATCGCGACCACTCGTTGCGGCTGCGTGGTAGCCATATGCAGCAGCGTGTTCGCACCGGCGCTCATGCCGATCGCCTTGACGCGATCGATGCCGAGCCGATCGAGCAGCGCGAAGATGTCGCGCGCAACGTCAGCGAACTTGAAGCCGCCGCCTGGATTCGTCGATCGCCCATGCCCGCGAAGATCGGGCGCGATGACGCGATAACCCTCGAGTGGCTCGGCAAAAACGTGCTTCCAGTCGTCGCCTGACCCGGTGAAACCGTGGAGCAGCAGTAACGGATCACCGCTTCCGGAATCACGGTAGAAGAGCTGCAGTCCGTTCACGTCGGCGGTCAATGACATGCGCCGATCTTATGGCTGATCATTCCGCGCGCAATCCCTCAACTGGATCGACGCGCATTGCCCGGAGTGCCGGCGGCAGGCACGCGATGATCGCCGCAACCAACAGCAGCATGCTCGCGGTCGCCAGCGCCATCGCATCCGTCGTCGTCACGCCGTAAACCACGCGGGTGAGCACGCTTTCAGCCAACCGGACGATCACCAGGCCGATGGCGAGTCCGGCGACGACGAGAATAGCGCTCTGTCCGATCACCAGAGCGCCGACAGACGATGGTGTGGCGCCGAGGGTCAGCCGGATCGCAAGCTCCCGCGTGCGCAGCGCCACCGACCACGAGAAGAGTCCGTAAACGCCGAGCGCCGCAAGCAGCGCTGCGAGGCCGCCGAAGAACAGCAGGATCGTCATCAGCAATCGCGCTTCCGCCGTCATTGCCGAAAACTTCTCGGCCCACGTCTGCGTCGTGCTCATCGGCACGTTCGGAACGACCTTGCGCAGGGCGTTTTGGATTGCCGTCTGCGCGATCGCCGGATCGGTCGCCTTCACCGCGATGAAGACCTCCGAGAACGGGAACTGGCGCGTCGAGAAATAGATCGCTGGTTCAACGGTCTGCCCGAGCGGGACGTTGTTGACGTCCTTGACCACGCCGACCACTTCCGACGCCATGCCTTCCGGTGGCGGGCGATAGTTGGGCGGCGACTTCAGGTGCGTGCCGAGCGGACCGATGCCGGTGGCCCACGTGCGCAGGACCTTGCCGACCGCGTCGCCGTCGCTCAAATAACGCGTCGCGAAGGATTCGTTGACGATCACGGCGCCGGCCGCATCCTTGTTGTCGAAATCCGTGAACGTGCGGCCGCGCAGCATGGTCGCGCCCATCGCCTCGAAATAGCCCTCACTGACGCTGTGCATCTGTGCCTGCGGCAGGTCTTCCTGGCGGCCCGGCCGCGGCTGGCCATCGATCAGGAACGGGTTGCGCCAGCCCACCGAGAACGGCAGGAAGTTGGATCCTCCTGCGGCAACCACGCCGGCCTGCGCGCGAATCTCGTCGAGGATGCGCGAGTGGACGTTGGCGGTCGGCACCCATACGGTCTCGATCGTTCCACCGCGCGCCGGCGCGCCGACGGCCGAGGGCGACAACTGCACCGTGGAGATCGTCACATCATCGGCACTGACTCCGGTCGGCGTCTCCATCATGCGGCCGACCGTGCGCACCAGGAGCGCCGAGCTGACGAGTAGCGCGCACGCCATCGCGACTTCAGCGGCCACCAGAACGGAGTAAACACGTCGCGCGCCCTTCGAGCTGCCGCGCTCACCCGCCTTCAAGTCGGTCGTGAACTGCGAGCGCAGCAGCAGCAGCGCCGGCACCAATCCGAAGATGATCGTCGTTACCGCGACGACGGCGAGGCACAAGCCGAGCGCGCGAAGGTCGACGCCGGCTTCTTCGAGCCGCGGGATCTGGACGGGCGTGAAGCTGATGATGAGCGGCAACGCCGCAAAGGTTGCGGCGATGCCGACAGCGGCGCCGGCGAGCGAGAGCACGAAGCTCTCCGCCATCAACTGGGTCACCAGCTGCCGGGGCGCGGCGCCAAGGGCGACACGAACGGCGATCTCCTTTTCGCGCGACAACGCCCTCGTCAGGAGCAGCGTGGCGACGTTCAGCACGCCAATGACCAGCAGCAATGCGACCGCGCCGAACAGCACGATCAACGCCGGCCGGTAATACCCGAGCTCTTCGTCGAGCAGCGGCACCAGCCGTGAGTTCCAGCCCTTGTTGGTGCGCGGATTCTCCTGCGCCAGCCGGGTCCCGAGCGCGTCCACCGCGCTCTGCGCCTGCTCGAATTGTGTGCCGGGTGCGAGCCGCGCGACCGCTTCCATGAAATGCGCGGCGCGGCTGTGCTGTGTGAAGTCCCAGCGCACGCGCTGCCAGACATCCACGTCGTCGGGGAAATGAAACTTCGGCGCCATCACGCCGACGACGATGTACGGTGTGTCGTTGAGCGAGATCGGCGTGCCGATGACCGACGGATCGCCGCTGAAACGCGAGCGCCACAGCCGATCGCTGATCACGCAGATCAGCTCGTTGGTGACGAACGTCGGCCCCTTTTCCGGAAAGCCCGCGCCGACTTGCGGCTTCACACCCAGCACGTCGAACAGGTTGCCGCCAACCTCGATGGTGTTGACGCGCATCGGATCCTTGCCGGTCTCGGTGAGGTTGATGCCCGGCCGCCACCAGCCCGCAGCATCCGTGAAGACCGGCAGCGCGCGGTAGTCCATGAAATTCACCGGCGAGATCGGATCGTGGGCCAGCCCCTTTTCCGGGTTCGTGTCCCACAGCGTGACCAGGCGATCGGGCTCCGCATAGGGAAGCGGCCTCAATACGACCGAATCGACCACGGTAAACACCGTGGTGGCGGCGCCGGTTCCCAGGCCGAGCACGAGCACCGTCACCATCGCAAAGGTCGGATGCTGACGGAACTGCCGCATCGCCACTTGGATTGCACTCAACACGTTCAGGCTCCTTCCGCCGGCGGATCGCCCCATCGCATCGGCACGCGCGGCTTGAACTCGATCGGAATGCCTCGCGGCATGGCGCTGAAGCAGCGAGAAGGCGGATTCTTCGAGCGCGGCGAGCGCGCGCTTCCGCGCCTCGGCTGCGTCCGCGCCGGCATCGATCGCGTCGTTGTAAAGATCTTCGAGGTAGGCGACGAGCTCGTCGATCGTCGTTTCCGGCAACTCGACTCCAGATCGCGCGACGTGACGTCGCACTGCCTCGCGTGGATTGAATGATGAAGTCATGCTCTTGGTAATCGGTCGAGCGTGAGTCGTGGTCATCGGTGGATCGTGAATTCGGTGGCCTATGCGGGTTTCACGCCGGCGATCTGTGTGAGCGCCGTGATGAAGCGGGCCCAGTCCTCGCGCTCGGTCGCGAGCATGGCGCGGCCGCTGTCGGTCATGCGGTAATAGCGGCGGCGTCGCTGGCCTGCTTTTTCGACCCACCGCCCCCTGATGAGCGCTCTCTCCTCGAGCCGGTACAGCGTCGCGTAAAGCGAGGCCATCGTGAACGTCACGGCGCCACCCGATCGCAGTTCGATCTGCCGGCCGATCTCGTAGCCGTGGTGATCTTCCTCGTCCACCAGGGCGAGAATGAACAGGTCCGCGCTGCCCTTCTTGGCGGCGTCAATCGCGGATCGATCGAGCAGTTTCGTCATATATAGGAAAGCTGTATATCAGACGGATGCAGCCGCTGAAAGGTTGGTCCGCGCTCCGCGCTACCGCGAGGCGGGCTCGTTCGGCTTGCGCGGTACGGCGAGGCAGGCTCGTTCGGGAGCGGACGACTTCGTTTCCGCGCAGGGAACGTCTTCGTCACGGTAGCCGTGATTTCGGGCCGGAAATTGCAGGTACGCGGCTTGCTCTACGCCCGCGCATGATTGAGCGACCTTCGGTATGCGTGGCGCGCGTTGTGGAGGAGTCCAGCCACCACGATCGGCGCCATGCTCGCGCTGGCTCTGGGCATCGGCGCGACGACGACGATGTTCGGGTTGTTGAATGCGGTGGCGTTGCGTCCGCTGCCGTATCCGGAGTCGGATCGCCTTGTCGAACTTTGGGGCAACGTCGAACGCCAGGTCGTCGAGCGCCGCGGAACGTCGATTCCCGACTACCTGGACTGGAAGGCGAAGAGCAAATCGTTCGACCTCTTCTCCGCCTGGAACGACACCGGCTTCATCATGTACGGCAACGGCGCTCCGGAACGAATTGAGGGCGAGATCGTTGCCGGCGAGTATTTTTCCGCGCTCGGCGTCGAGCCGATTCTCGGCCGCGGCTTGACGTCGGCGGATGACGCCCCCAACGCGCCGCTCGCCGCGGTGATCGGCGAACAGCTGTGGAATCGCGCCTACGGACGCGCGCCAGACACGATCGGCAGATCGATCAGGCTCGGCAATCAGGTCCTCACGATCGTCGGCATCGCGCCGGCGGCGTTCAAAGGGCGATCCGATGCGAGCGAGGTCTGGGTGTCGATGATCGCGTCGGCGTCGCCGCAGGGGCGTGAAGCGCGTGGCAACCGCGGCTTCCCCGCACTGGCCCGGCTGGCGCCCGGTGTCTCGATCGAACAGGCGCAGGCCGACGTAACCAGCGTCGCTCAACAGCTCGCGCAGGCGTATCCGGAGAGCAACGAGAGACGCGGTGTCGAAGTGTCGGCGCTCTCCAACGAAGTGTTCGGGCAGATCAGGCCCGCGATCTCGCTGCTGTTCGGCGCGGTCGCGTTCGTGCTGGTGATCGCCTGCGCCAGCGTCGCGAGCCTGTTGCTGGCGCGCACCGAATCCCGCCGGCGTGAGCTTTCGCTTCGCCGGGCAATCGGCGCCGACGAGCGCCGTCTCGTTCGCTTGATGTTGTCCGAGAGCGCGTGGGTCGTCGCGCTCGGTGGCACGGCGGGATGCCTGCTCGCGATGTGGGCGGGCGATGCGCTGCTTGCGCTCAGTCCGGTTCAGCTCCCGAGTTTCGCCGCGCCCGGCATCGACTGGCGCACGCTGGCGTTCGTCGTCGGTCTCACCGTGCTCATTACCGTCGTAATCGGCCTGTCGCCGCTGCGATCGATGGGGACGCAGTCGCTCGCGCAGGATCTGCGCGAAGGCGCGATCGAGGCGCGCGGCGGCGCCAGCGGCCGCACCCTGCAGGTGATCGTCGCCGGCCAGATCGCCGTGACGGTGACGCTGCTCGTCGGCGCGGCGCTGTTCGGGCGCAGCTTCGCGGCGCTCGCGAAATTCGATCCGGGCTTCGACCCCGCCGGTGTCCTCGCCATGCGCGTCCAGCTTCCCATCGACTCGCGGCGCGACGCCGGCACCGCCGCGCCGCTCGCTCAGGGCTCCGCCGGAGGTACGGCTGATGCGGGTGCAGCGTCGCTGGCGCTGCTCGAAGATCTGCGCGGACTTCCCGGCGTCACGCACGCTGCGCTCGCATCGGCAATTCCCCTCGGCGGACAGGGTGCGATTTTCTATTCGGCCGAAGGCATGGGCAGCGTCGACGCGACCAACCGCCCGCGCGCGTATCTGCATCGCGTCTCGCCTGGATATGTCGAGACCATTGGCCTGCGATTGAAGGAAGGCCGCGTGTTCGGCGCCACCGACCTGGGCGCGGACGCGAGCAACGTCATGGTCACACAGTCGATGGCGGAGCGCTTCTGGCCGGGGCAGAGCGCGATCGGCCGCCGCATCAAGCCCGGGGATCTGACCGGCGACTCTCCCTGGTGGACCGTCGTCGGCGTGCTGAAGAGCGCGAACTTGCGCGGCATTCCCGCCAACCCGACGAATGACCCCGACATCTTTTTGCCGTTCAACGAGCGCTC
Organism: uncultured cyanobacterium; assembly: GCA_963833135.1. GTDB lineage: Bacteria > Acidobacteriota > Vicinamibacteria > Vicinamibacterales > UBA2999 > 12-FULL-67-14b. Next base: position 106,022 of record CAWHWW010000007.1, read on the forward strand.
GCGCGGATTTGCGGTGCTGATCAAGACAAGCGGCGATCCGTCATCGCTCATCAAGCCGGCTGCCGATGTGATGCGGCGCCGCGACGCCGGCGTCGCCGTATTCACGCCGCAACCGCTTTCTGAACTGGTCGATCAGCAGCTGGCGGCGAGCCGTTTTCTGACGTGGCTCACCGGCGTGTTTGCCGCGACCGCACTGACGCTCGCGATCATCGGCATCTACGGCCTGCTCGCGTACTGGGTGGGCCAGCGCACGCGAGAGATCGGCGTCCGCTCGGCGCTCGGCGCGAATCGCCGTCAGTTAATGGGACTGGTCGTCGGACAGGGCTTGCTGCTCGCCGTAATCGGCGTCATCGCCGGTGGTCTCGCGGCGGCGGGGCTCGGCCGGTTCGTCGAGACGCAGCTGTATTCAGTCAAGCCACTCGACATGGTCTCGTTTGCGGCGACCGCCGGCGTGATGATCGCAACGGCGTTCGTGGCCAGCGTCATCCCGGCGCTGCGGGCGCTGCGTATCGATCCTATCAATGCGTTGCGAGGGGAATGAGCAATGACGAATTAGCGATTGCCGATTGTCGATTGTCTGGCGATTTGAAAATGCGCGATCGCAAATTCGATTCGTCAATTTGGCAATCGTCAATCGCCAAACAATCGGCAATCGCTAAATCGCTGATTCGTCATTGCAGGAATTCCTCGAAGTCCCCCCGCCGTTTCTCTGCATCCGCCTCGCCAAGCTCCAGCAGCCGCTTCACGTAATCCGCCTGGAACATGACGAGGCTGAGCATGTCGTTCGAACGTGTCTCGCGCGTGCCGAGGCCGCGGGTCAGGAAACGGAACCCTTTCGGTAACTCCGCCTCGTACTCATTCGCCAATCGTCCGAGATCTTCCGACGGCCGCACGACCAGCAGCTCGATCGGGCGCAGGCCTTGCCGCTTCTCTTCGGGCAGGTGCGCGATCAAATCGTTGACCGTCCGCAGCTGCAGCGCGTCGCCATCGAGCTGATCGAGGAAGATGGCGTTGAACAGCACGCCGGCGACCTGGGCCGGCGGCGGATAGCCGGTGATCATCGGGCGATCCGCCTCTTCACGCGTGCGCGTGTAGCGCGTCGTGACGGCGAGGATTTTGTTCGCGCCGAGATGGATCGCCGGCGACAGCGGCGCGGTGAGCCTGATGCCGCCGTCGCCGTACCACGCGCCGTCGACTGCGATCGCGGGGAAGAAAAACGGCAGTGCCGCCGAGGCCATCACGTGATCGACACGCAGGGGACAGCAGTGGCTCTTGCGCGCCGGCCTCTCCCACGACGGCATCTCGCCGTCTTCGCGCGTCTGCACCCAGGTGATCGACTGGCCGGTGGTGTAACTCGAGCCGGTGATGGCGAACGCGCGCAGCCAGCCGTCACTGAAACTGGTCTGAATGCCCGGAATCGGTCCGCCATCGGCACGAAGCTCGCGTTCCAGGACCCGTCGCAGCGGCGTCGTGTCGACGAGACTCTTGGCGTTCGGCAGCGGCGATGTGCCGCCCGACGCCAGCCGGCCGCTCCAGCGCAGGCTGCGCCACGCGAGGTCGCGAATGTCGACGTTGAAGACCTGGTCGATGTGGAGGTCGCGCCACATCGCCGTCAGTCTTTCGATCTTTTCCGGGTAGGGCTCCTGTCGAGCGGCAATGAAGGCGGCGTTGATGCCGCCGGCCGACACGCCGGTGAGGATGTCGGGAACGGTGGTTGGAAATTCGCGCGCCAGGTAGCGCAACACTCCCACCTGGTAAGCGGCGCGCGCGCCGCCGCCACTCAGCATCAGCGCCAGGCCCCGAGCATCAGTCATCCGCACCAGATGCTAACGCATCCTTACTTCCTCCGGCCCGTCAACGGTTAGGTTGCGCTCATCGTCAAACCCGCCATGATGGATGCGCTTCACGACCTGCGCCTGGGTTTCCGTCAGCTGCTTCGAGCGCCAGGCTTCGCAACGACCGCAATCCTGACGCTCTCGCTTGGCATCGGCGCGACCACGGCCCTCTTCACCGTCGTCAACGCCGTGCTGCTCGAGCCTCTGCCGTTTCCAGACTCCGGCAGGCTGATTCAGGTGTGGCGCAGTGAACTGCCGGCCCTGACGTACGGCTCCGCCTCATACGCCCGCTATCTCGACTGGCGATCGAGCCAGCGAGTCTTCACCGACCTCGGCGCGTGGTCACCTCGCGGCGTCACGCTGTCCGGGCCGCAGGGCCCGGAGCGCGTCGCCGGCGCCACCGCATCGGCGTCGTTCTTCAAGGTGATGGATGCGCCCCCGATCGTCGGCCGCTATTTTTCCGATGATGAAGATCGGACCGGCGGCGATCGCGTGATCGTCATCAGCGAAGGGTTGTGGAAGCGCCGCTTTCAGCAATCGCCAGGCGTGCTCGGGACAGCGGTGCAGGTGGACGGCGAGCAATACACCGTGATCGGCGTCGCGCCGTCCGGCTTCTCCGAGGTCTGGCGGCTGGATGTGTGGCTGGCGCTCGGGCGACAGGCGGATCCGTCGAATCGCGGCAGCAATTTCTTGCTCTCGTTCGGCCGGTTGCGCGACGGCATGACGCTCTCGTCGGCGCGAAAGGGGCTCGCGGAGCTCGCGGCGCAGATGTCGCGTGACCATGCGGCCGACAAGTACACCTTCACCGCGCGGCCGCTGCATGACGTGATCACCGAGAACGCAACACGCGGCCTGTGGATGCTGCTCGCCGCGACGAGCTTGCTCCTCCTGATTGCGTGCACGAATGTGGCGAATCTGCTGCTCGCGCGCGCGGTTGTTCGCGAGCGGGAGCTCGCGATTCGCGCGTCACTGGGCGCCGGCCGGCGCCGGTTGTTCGGGCAGGTGATGGGCGAGACGATCGCGCTCGGCATACTGGGGTGCGTCTTCGGCATCGGTCTCGCCTGGGGACTGCTGCGCATCTTCGTGACGCTTGCCCCTGCCAATTTCCCGCGCCTTGCCGCGATCACGCTCGATACCGGCGTGCTCGGTTTCTCGCTCGTCGTCGCGGTCCTCGCCGGACTCGTCGCGGGCCTGGCTCCGGCGATTCATCTGTTGCGTTCGGATCTCAACGGGGTGATCAGATCCGGCGGCAGCCGCAGCGTCACGGCCGGCCGCGCGCGAGCCGCGAGCCGGCTGCTGGTCGTGTCGGAAGTCGCGCTCGCTCTCGCGCTCGTGACCACCGCCGGATTGATGGTCAAGAGCCTGATGCGGTTGCAGTCGCAGGACCTCGGGATCACGCGCCAACCGATGCTGACCTTCGGTGTCGGCGTGCCGCAGTTCGTCGCCGGCGGCAACGACGCGGTCAGGCGCTTCCAGCTCGAGTTCCTCGAAAAGGTGCGCGCCCTGCCGGGGGTCACGCATGTGAGCGCGATTAGCATGCTGCCGATTGCCTTCACGGGCAGTAACGGGCCGGTGCGCCGGATCGATCAGACCGGCGACAACGAGGGCGCTCCAGTCACCGAATTCCGCATCGTCATGGATCGCTACTTCGACACGATGGGCATGCCGATCATCGCGGGGCGTCCGATCGACGATCGCGATCGCGCCGGCACCACGCCCGTTGTGGTGCTCAACGAGACCGTGGCAAAGCGGCTGTTTCCCGCGCTGGATCCGCCGGCGGTGATCGGACAGTCAATCCGCATCGGCTGGCTGAACGGGCCGACGAGCGAAGTGGTCGGCGTGGCGGCGAACGTCCGATCGCGGCGGCCCGACGCGCCGCCCGACCCGGAAGTGTATGTGCCGTTCGAGCAGAACCCGTCGCCCAGCATGACGTTCGTGGTGCGCGCGGCCGGGGATCCAACGGGGTTATCGAACCAGATCCGATCGACCATGGCCGCGACGACGCCGTATGTGGCGCTGTCGTCGATGCGCACGTTCGGCGAGGTGGTGGCGAATGCCACACGCACATCGGGCATGCTGTCGTGGCTCAGCGTCCTGTTCGGCGTGCTCGCCGTCGTCCTGGCGATCCTGGGCATCTACAGCGTCATGTCGTACACGGTCGCGCAACGCGAGCGCGAGCTGGCGATCCGCGCCGCCGTGGGTGCGAGCCGGTCGTCGCTGCTCTCGATGGTGCTCGGCGAAGGATTGATGCTGAGCGGCGCCGGCATCGCCGCCGGCGCGTTGATCGCGTTCGCATCGTCGAGCCTGCTGCGAAGCCTGCTCTACGAAGTCAGCGCGACCGATCCGCTGGTCTTCATCGGCTCAGCGTTCGGACTCGGCGGCATCGCCATCGCCGGATACGTGATTCCCGCCGTGCGCGCCGCGCGGGTCGAACCGGTGACGGCGCTCAGAAGCGAATAACAAATGAGAAATGACAAACGAAGTTTCGTTATTTGTTATTCTTTATTCGTTATTTCCGATGGAACGCCCTCCGGCGCGTTCCCGTCTCTTGTCCCCAGGAGGCGCACTGAAAATGTCAGCCGTCATCGTCACCACCACCCCGTCCATTGAAGGCCGCAAGATCACTGAGTACAAGGGCATCGTCACCGGCGAAGCGATCATGGGCGCGAACATCTTCAAGGATCTCTTCGCCGGCATCCGCGACATCGTCGGCGGGCGCTCGGCGACCTACGAGCGCGAGCTCAGGCGGGCGCGCGAGATCGCCATGGACGAGATCAGGACTGTTGCCGCCGAGATGGGCGCGAATGCGGTTGTCGGCATCGACCTCGACTACGAGACTGTCGGCACCAACGCCAGCATGCTGATGGTGACGATCAGCGGTACGGCGGTCGTGGTGAGCTGAGCCACAGTGGATCCGGCTTCAAGCCGGACCGCGCTGATATCCTCATTGCATGCAGATCGGAATGATCGGCCTCGGCCGGATGGGCGCGAACATGGCTCGCCGGCTCATGCGTGGCGGCCATGAAGTGGTGGCGCACGATCGATCGCCGGATGCCGTCGCGGCGCTGGTGAAGGACGGCGCCGCCGGCGCGAATTCGCTCGAGGAGCTCGTTCAGCGCTGCCGCTCGCCGCGCGCGATCTGCCTGATGGTACCGGCCGGAGTCGTCAAGAGCGCGCTCGCATCGCTCGTGCCGTTGTTGTCGGCGAACGATATCGTCATCGACGGCGGCAACTCGCACTATCACGACGACATCGAGCGGGCGCGCTCGTTGACCGCTTCCGGAATCCATTACATCGACATGGGAACGTCGGGTGGGGTGTGGGGGCTCGAGCGCGGATACTGCCTGATGATCGGCGGCGAGCGTGAGCCGGTGCGCCGCCTCGATCCGATCTTCCGCACGCTTGCTCCGGGCGGCAGTGCTGCAGAGACACCCGGTACCTTCAATGGCAGCACCGCTCAATCAGGCTATCTGCACTGTGGTCCCGCGGGCGCCGGGCATTTCGTCAAGATGATCCACAACGGCATCGAGTACGGGTTGATGGCCGCGTATGCGGAGGGCCTCAACATCCTTCGACACGCCAATGTCGGATCGTCGACCGCGGAGCATGATGCGGAGACGACGCCGCTTCGAATGCCGGAGCACTATCAGTACGACTTCAAGCTCGACGAGATTGCGGAAGTATGGCGTCATGGCAGCGTGATTGGCTCGTGGCTGCTCGACCTGACCGCATCCGCGCTTGCCGCCGATCCATCACTGCAGAACTACGGCGGCCGCGTTTCGGATTCCGGTGAAGGCCGCTGGGCGCTGCAGGCGGCCAACGACGAGGGTGTCCCCGCTCACGTGCTTGCCGCCGCGCTGTTCGAGCGCTTTGCCTCACGCGACCAGGACGTGTTCCAGAACAAGGTGCTCTCGGCGATGCGTTTCGGATTCGGCGGCCACGCGGAACAGAAGTCGTGAGCGGGACGGGAGAGAGAAGCGACGCGCTGGTTCTCTTCGGCGCCACCGGCGATCTGGCGTTCAAGAAGATTTTCCCCGCGCTGCAGGCAATGGCGAAGCGCGAGACTCTTCCAGCGCTCGTGATCGGTTTCGCGAGGCAGCCGTGGACAACGGAGCAACTCGTGCAGCGCGCTCGAGACAGCGTCGAGGCCACGGGCAGTGTCGATGCTGCGGCGTTCAAGACGCTGTCGTCTCGGATGCGCTATGTCGCCGGCGACTATCGCGTGGCGGAGACGTTCACGAACCTGGCGCGTGAGCTCGGCGACAGCCGCAGCCCGCTGCACTATCTCGCGATTCCTCCGGCGATGTTTCCATCCGTTGTCGCCAACCTGGCCGCTGCCAGGTGCCTCGCCAACGCGCGGATCATCGTCGAGAAGCCGTTCGGGCGCGACCTTGCTTCGGCGCGATCGCTGAACCAGACGCTACACTCGGTCCTGCCCGAGGATCGCATCTTCCGCATCGATCACTACCTGGGCAAGGAAGCGGTGCAGAACCTGCTGTACTTCCGCTTCGCTAATGCGCTGTTCGAACCACTGTGGAATCGTCATTACGTCGAGAACGTGCAGATTACGATGGCCGAGTCTTTCGGCGTGTCAGGGCGCGGCGCCTTCTACGAAGAGACGGGCGTGATTCGCGACGTGGTCCAGAACCATTTGTTCCAGGTGCTCAGTTACCTGGCGATGGAGGCGCCGTCGGGCACCGGCGTCGAGTCCGTTCGCGATGAGCAGGCCAAGGTGCTTCGAAACATCAGGGCGATGAGCGCGAGCGACGTCGTGCTCGGACAGTTCCGCGGCTACCGTGATGAGGCCGGCGTCGCCGCTCGGTCGCGCGTGCCGACCTACGCCGCGTTGCGCCTGCACCTCGATTCGTGGCGCTGGTCGGGCGTGCCGTTCTTCGTTCGCGCCGGCAAGAACCTGGCGGCGACGTGCACCGAGGTGCGGGTCGAGCTCCGTCACGCGCCGGCGGTGATTTTCAAGGAACCGGCGACGGCGATCGGGAACTACGTGCGGTTCCGTCTCGGTCCGGACGTCGCGATTGCCGTCGGCGTTCGCACCAAGCAGCCTGGCGAAGACCTGATCGGCCGCGACGACCGAGTTACTTGCCGTGCGTGAGGACGCGAAGAGCGACACCGATCCATACGAGCGTCTGTTGAGTGACGCGATGCATGGCGACGCGAGCCTGTTTGCCCGGCAGGATGTCGTCGAAGCGGCGTGGTCGATCGTCGATCCGCTGATCGCCGCCTCGACATCGATGCCGATCGAATACGCGCCGGACAGCTGGGGCCCGCGCCAAGCCGACGATCTCGTCGGCGACATCGGCGGCTGGAATACGCCTTAGATTTCGGTCTCGGATTCGGATTTCGGATTAGTTCTGCCGCGGGTCTCGCTTCAGGAACGCGCGCCGGCCTTGCCGGTGAACTTCCCGCCATCGATGATCACTCTGCCGCGTGAGAGGACGGTGTCGGTGACGCCGGTCACCTGCCGGCCCTCATAGGGGTTGTAATCAACCTTCATGTGGTGCGTCTTCGCCGAGAGCGTCGTCTTCTTCTCCGGATCGAAGATGACGATGTCGGCGTCTGAGCCGGGCGCGATCGTGCCTTTTCTCGGGAACATGCCGAAGATCTTCGCCGGCGAAGTCGAGGTCAGCTCGACGAAGCGATTCATCGAGATTTTTCCCGCGCGGACCCCGCCGTCGTAGACGAGACTCATGCGCGTCTCGACGCCGGGAGCGCCGTTCGGAATCTTCGAGAAGTCGCCGTCGCCGAGGTGTTTTTCCTTCATGCAGAAGGGGCAGTGATCCGTCGCGATCGCCTGCAGATCGTTGAAGGCGAGCCCGCGCCACAGGCGGTCCTGCGTCGACTTGTGGCGAAGCGGCGGGCTCATCACGTACTTCGAGCCCTCGAAGCCGGGTTCCTCGTAGTTGTCGTACGAGAGGAACAGATACTGCGGACAGGTTTCCGCGAATGCCGGCAAGCCGCGGTCGCGCGCTTCGGTCACCATCTCCAGCGCTTCGGCGGCGGAGAGGTGGACGATGTAAACGGGCACGTCGGCGATCTCCGCGAGCGCGATCGCCCGATGCGTGGCTTCGGCTTCGGCGCGGGCCGGACGCGTCAGCGCATGATACTTGGGCGCCGTTTGCCCGCTGGCGAGCGCTTCCTTCACCAGCACGTCGATCACACCGCCGTTTTCGGCGTGCATGCAGATGGTGCCGCCGTTCTTGCCCGTCCGGCGCATCGCGCGGAAGATGCTCGCGTCGTCCAGCATGAAGACGCCGGGATAGGCCATGAACAGCTTGAAGGAAGTGACGCCCTGCCGGACCATCGCGTCCATCTCGGTTTCGACCTGTTCGGAGAGGTCGGTGATGATCATGTGGAAGCCGTAGTCGATCGCGGCCTTGCCCTCCGCTTTCTTCATCCACGTTTCCCACGCGTGGTGCAGCGTCTGTCCTTTGTATTGAATGGCGAAGTCCACGATCGTCGTGGTCCCGCCAAACGCCGCGGCGATCGTCCCCGACTCGAAGTCGTCGGCTGATGTGGTGCCCCCGAACGGCATGTCCATGTGCGTGTGGACGTCGATACCGCCGGGCAGGACGTATTTGCCCTTGGCGTCGATGACTCTTGTCGGCCGGCATGCTCAGGGCTGATCCGATCGTCGTGATCTTCTCGCCCTCAACCAAGACATCGCCGATGTATTGATCAGTCGCGGTGACGATGGTGCCGTTCTTGATCAGGATGCTCATGGGAGGGAAATCATACAGGTTCCAGAGGTTCCAGGCGTTCCAGGGTTCCAGAGGTTTCGCCTGTCATGCGTGCTTTGGGGTCATCACGTCGGTGACTTCAAGAAGAAGGTGCGCTACCTGTGCCCCAAGAGAACTGGAACCAGATGATTCACCAGCCCATGCCATGGTCGTAGGTCGAGTTGTTCCCAGGATGAATCCTAAACTCGCCATAGCACAGCTTTCTGAGAACGGACGCGGGACGCAAGTGCCAGCTCGCCCATGTCAGGGGAGAATCGCCATGCATGTCTTTGGCGTCAACGATTGCGCCCGCATCAAGAAGAAGCTGAACAGCCTCTGCGGTTCCAAAGGCGGCGGCTCGATGAAGCGGCGTTTCACCCTTCGTTCGGCAGTCGCGCATAAAGCCATCTGTTTCGACATTGGGCGTCGTCGCGCAATTCGGATTGGCACCGTTCGCCAGAAGCACCTTGAGCACCCGGTTGTACGCCGGGCGATTGGCCTTGCAAAGGGCTGAGTGGAGGGGCGTTTCCCCTGTATCTTGCTGAGGATAGTTGACATCAGCACCGTGCTCGATCAGGAACTCGCAAAGTTGCCAGTGACCGTGAAACACCGCCCCATTGAGGTCGAGATTCTCTCCAAGCGACTTCAGGGATTCGCCTTTGGCGAGCAGGAATCGCATGCCACTGACGTCGCCGTGGTAGGCGCACCATTTCATGAGCGACACTCCATTGCCATCCGTGGATGTCGCGGCGTGGCCCTCAGCCACATAGTCGAATACCAAGTCGGTGCGGCCGCCAGAGATTCGGTCAAGCATGGTCACCTCTTCGTGTCCGGGCATTTCCTTCCGAGTCGCCCAAACTCGCTACGGTCTACGAGCGGCATTCTACGCCCGCGATCGCCGCTCGCGCCGGCGCGATCGTAAACGCTGCGGCGTCACTGAGGACCGATCCGCTCCCCACACCGCTGCGCTGGTATGATTTGGAGCGACGACCTGTCGCTTCACGATTACATCGGATCTATTCGCGACCGCGATCACGGAGGTTCATATCATGAGTATCGTTGTCCGCTTCAGTCCCATCGCTCTCACTGCCAAGAAGTACGACGAGACGATTCGCCAACTCGAGAATGCCGGCGAATGGCCACCGGCCGGCCTCGACTACCACGTCTGCTTCGGTTCGGATGGCGACCTTAAGGTCAGCGAGATCTGGAACTCGCGGGAGCAGTTCGAGGCCTTCGGCAAACGTCTGATGCCGATCCTCGCCGACGCCGGCATCCAGTTGACCAACCCGCCGGACATCCTCCAGGTTCACAACATCGTCAAGGCCTGACCATCGGGGGCGGCGGCCCGATCGAGAATCGCCAATCGTTCGGGCCGCGACCGCCTCGCCGTCGGCGACCTCCGGTCGGCGGCAGACCCACTATTGCCACTCAAATAGGAACTGTTCCAGTAGTCAACGCTGTGAGGCAGGACCGAACCCCTGAACCTGATGAACCCCTGAACACCTTGAACCTTTGAACCATTGAACCTATAGTGCGCCCATGAAGCCCGACATCTCGGTGACGTTCACGGGACGCAAGTTCACGAACCCGTTCCTGCTCTCGTCAGCGCCGCCGACGGAGTCGGACAGCAACATCATGCGCGCGTTCGAGGCGGGCTGGGGCGGGGTGGTCACGAAGACCATCGGTCTCCATCCGGTGACCAACGTCGCCGGTCCGAAGACCAAGTTCCTGCGATCCACGCTTGACGGCCAGCTGTCGATGCAGAAGCGGCCCGAAACGGCGCTGCATTCCTCGTGGAACTGGGAGCTGATCTCGGACAAAACGCTCGACTGGTGGATCCCGAAGATCGAAGGCATCAAGAAGGCGCATCCGGATCGGATGCTGATCGCGTCGATCATGGCCGGATCGGGCAGTGATAAGGAGCTTGCGCACTGGCAAGACCTCGCCAAGGCCTGCCAGGACGCCGGCGCCGACGCGTTCGAGTTGAACCTGTCGTGCCCCCACATGGATCGCAAGGACATGGGCTCGAACCTCGGCAAGGATCAGCAGCAGGTGTCGATCGTCACCGAGATCGTGAAGGAAGTCGCGCAGGTGCCGGTGTGGGCGAAGCTCACCCCGTCGACGACGGAGATCGTGGAAGAGGCGCGGGCGGCGTTCAACGGCGGCGCCGACGCGATTGTGTCCTCGAACACATTCCCGTCCCTGCCGCTCATCGACCCCGAAACGCTCGACTTCGAAATGAACGTTGACGGTCTGGTCTCGAGCGGCGGCCTTGGCGGACCGGCCATCCTTCCGCAATCGCTGGCGAAGATGTCGCAGCTGACCAGCGCCTTTCCCTCCCGCGAGTTCTCCGGCATCGGCGGCATCAGCACGTTCGCGCATGCGCTCAACTACATGCTGCTCGGCTGCGGCACGGTGCAGGTCTGCACGGCCGCGATGCTCGATCGCGCGATCGGGCCAACCGTGATCAAGAACCTGATCGACGGCATGCAGCAGTTCATGGAGAAACGCGGCTACGCATCCCTCGAAGACTTTCGCGGCATCCGCCGCGGCAACGTTGTCGTCCACTCGCAAATTCGACGGCCCGAAGGCAAGGACTACCACGGAGGTCACGACGCCGAGGGGTATGCGAGCTAGCCAGGCGAACGGCCCAACAGGCCAACAGGCCAACAGGAAAGACTTCGTGGAGTTGGCCGAGGACGTGTCCTCGAGTCCGCTGTGGAATCCGGATCTGGCGCCGACGACGATCGCGAGCCGGACCTGGTCCACCTATCACATCGCGGCGCTCTGGATCGGCATGAGCGTCGTGATCACCACATACACGCTGGCGTCTGGACTGATGCAGCAGGGCATGACGTGGTGGCAGGCGCTCGTCACGATCCTGCTCGGCAACGCGATTGTGCTGGTGCCGATGATCCTCAACGCGCATGCCGGCACCAAGTACGGCGTGTCGTTCCCGGTGCTGTGCCGGGCCGCGTTCGGCGTCAAGGGCGCGAACGTCCCCGCGATCCTGAGAGCGATCGTCGCGTGCGGCTGGTTCGGCATCCAGACGTGGATCGGCGCGCTGGCACTGCAGGCGTTGCTGACGGCCGCCTGGCCAGCGTGGGCGGGCGTGCCGGGATCGATCTGGATCTCGTTCGCGATTTTCTGGGCCGCGCAGGTCGCGATCATCATCCGCGGCCTCGAGGGCATCAAGTGGCTCGAGGCCTGGTCGGCGCCGTTGCTGCTCGGCGGCGGGGCGCTGCTGCTGTGGTGGGCGATCGCGAACGGCGGCGGCCTGATCAACATCCTTTCAGAAGCGCCGAAATTGCAGCGGGGCAGCACGCCGTTCTGGACGCTGTTCCCGGCCGCCTTGACCGCGAACGTCGGCTACTGGGCGACCTTGAGCCTCAACATTCCCGACTTCACGCGCTACGCGCAATCACAACGATCGCAGGCAATGGGCCAGGCGCTGGGCCTGCCGGCGACCATGACGGCATTTGCGTTTCTCGGTGTCGCGGTCACGAGCGCGACGATCGTGATCTTCGGAGAAGCGATCTGGGATCCGGTCGTGCTGATTGCGCGCATCGGCAGTCCGGCCGTCGTCATCTTCGGCGCGCTGGTGATTCTCGCCGCGCAGATCACCACCAACATGGCCGCCAACGTCGTCTCGCCGGCGAACGACTTCTCGAGCCTCGCTCCGAAGAGAATCTCCTACGTCACGGGCGGCCTGATCACCGCCGCGGTCGGCATCGGGATGATGCCGTGGAAGCTCTACGCCGATGCATCCGCGTACATCTTCACGTGGCTGATCGGCTACTCGAGCCTGATGGGCGCCATCGGCGGCGTGCTGATTGCCGACTACTGGATCCTCCGCGGACGCCAACTGTCGCTGCCCGATCTGTTCAAGATTGATGGGCGCTACAGCTACAACGGCGGCGTCAACAGCAAGGCGATGATCGCGCTCGTCATCTCTGTCCTGCCCGTCATTCCCGGATTCATCCGGGCCGCAACCACGCCCGGCGGCGTCGTCGCCAGCCCCGGCTTTTTCGATCACCTCTACACCTACGCGTGGTTCGTCACGTTCGCGCTTAGTGCGGCGATCTATCTCGCACTGATGCGTCGGCACAAAATTGCCGCTGCTTGACACGCACGAAATGCCAGTGCCGCTAAGCGGCTTTGGTATTTCCAGTAGCTGCCTCCGTGCGTCAGTGGTTAACGTCCGTGACAGGATAAGATTCCAGTCATGAACACCGGCTCGTACATCAACGGCAAGTGGTATCAACCGTCCTCGAAGAAGATCAGCAAGAACATCAATCCCGCCGATACCGGCGACGTGATCGCGGAATATGCGCTCGCGACCGCCGCCGACGTGCGCACGGCGATTGATGCTGCGGTGAAGGCGTGGCCGTCGTGGAAGAAGACGCCCGGACCAGAGCGCGGCCGCGTGCTGTGGCGTGCCGCCGACATCGCGCGGCGCCGCATCGACGAGATCGCGCACACGCTGACACGCGAAGAGGGCAAGATCCTCAAGGAAGCACGCGGCGAAGTGCTGAAAGGCATTTCGCTGCTCGAGTACTACGCCGGCGAAGGCTTCCGCATGCACGGCAAGACGCTGCCGTCCGAATCGCGCGACACGTTCACCTACACGATCCGCCAGCCTCTCGGCGTCGTCGGCCTCATCGCGCCATGGAATTTCCCATGGGCGATTCCGGTGTGGAAGAGCGCGCCGGCGATCGTCTCGGGCTGTTGCGTGGTGTTCAAGCCGGCCGAGCTCACGCCGGCCACGTCGATCCTGCTGGCCGAGATCTATGAAGAGGCGGGACTGCCGCCGGGTGTGTTCAACATGCTGGTGGGCTCGGGCTCAGAAGTCGGCGAGGCGATGGTCAACGCCCCCGAGCTGCGCGCGATCTCCTTCACCGGCTCGAACAAGATCGGCAATGCGCTGTACGTGAAGGCGGCGCAGCGCGGCGCCAAGGTCACCTGCGAGATGGGCGGCAAGAACGCCGTCATCGTCATGCCCGATGCCGACCTCGACAAGGCCGCGACCGCGATTCATGGCGGCGCATTCGGATCGACCGGGCAGCGCTGCACCGCGACCTCGCGCGTCATCGCCCATCCCGACGTCAAGAAGGCGCTGGTCGATCGCCTGGTGGCTGCGGCGGAGAGGATCAAGCTGGGTCCGGGGCTGGAAGACGGCACGGACATGGGGCCGTCGGTCGACGAAAGACAATGGAAGACGGTGATGGACTACATCGAGGTCGGCCAGGGCGAGGGCGCGAAGCTCCTGCTCGGCGGCACCCGGCCCGCGTCTTTGAGCCAGGGTTACTTCATCGAACCCACAATCTTCGATGCGGTTTCTCCTTCGATGCGAATTTTCAAGGAAGAGATCTTCGGACCGGTATTGTCCGTGGCCACGGCGTCCTCGCTCGACGAAGCGCTCCGGTTCGCGAACAGCGTCGAATACGGTTTGACGACGTCGATCTTCACGTCGGACATTACCTCGGTGATGAAGTTCGTCGAAGACGTCGAGGTCGGCATGGTCCACGTCAACGAGCCGACCGTGGGTGGAGAAGCACAGCTGCCGTTCGGCGGCACGAAGTCGACAGGCGTCGGCGAACGTGAGATGGCGGAAGAAGGTTTGAACTTCTTCACCGAGTTGAAGACCGTTTTCATCAACTACTCCGGATCAGCCGAGCGCTCGATGACGCGTTAAGACGGGCTTGAGGGCTTAAGGGCTTAAGGGCTCAGGGGCTTAGAATGATCGTGTGAAGCGTTCAGGTGTCGCTGATCTCCCGCTCCACGGCGGACGCGTGCCGCAGTGGCTGGCGACGCGAATGACGACGCTCGGCACGGCGATTTCGGAGAGCGTCCTCCATCACTACGGATCGTCGGCGCTGCTGAGCAGGCTCAGCGACCCCTTCTGGTTCCAGGCGCTCGGCAGCGTGATGGGTATGGACTGGCACTCGTCAGGCATCACGACATCCGTGATCGGGGCGCTCAAGCGCGGTCTCAATCCGCGGGCGCACGAGCTCGGCGTTTACATCTGCGGCGGCCGCGGCACCCATTCGCGCAACACTCCCGCCGAATTGCGAGCGATCGCCGACACGACGGGTCTCGACGGCGAGGCGCTGGTCCGCAGCAGCCGTCTTGCGGCAAGGGTCGACAACAACGCGATCGCCGACGGCTTCCAGATCTACCTGCACGGGTTCATCCTCGCGAAGAGTGGCGAGTGGGCGATCGTCCAGCAGGGCATGAATGAAGGCACGCGGCTGGCGCGCCGCTATCACTGGCATTCCGCAACCGTGAAGGACTTCACCTGCGAGCCGCATACCGGTATCGTCGGGCCGCCTTCGCCGGGCGGCTTCGGCGCGCCAGGCTCCGACCTCCTGATTCAGAATCTCGTCGACGAACGCGCCAGGCCAGCCCAGGGCGCTCTACTTGCCGTCGCCAACGACACTCCGCAACGCACGCTGACCGAGGTAATGAAGATGCGGATGCCGGCGCACCACGACGTCCGCGCAGGCGACGTCGATCTCAAGCGGCTCGGCGCGGTGCTGGCTGTCTCGCACGATCAGCAGCTGCGAGATTTCGCGTCGTTGTTGCTGATGGAGAACGTCGGTCCGCGCACGCTGCAGACGCTGGCGATGATCGCGGAAGTGATCCACGGCACGCCGACGCGCTTCACCGATCCGGCGCGCTTTTCCTTCGCGCTCGGCGGCAAGGATCGTCACCCGTTTCCTGTGCCCCTCAAGACCTACGACGAATCGATCGACGTGCTGCGGCGCAGCCTCGATGCGGCAAAGGTTGGCGACACCGACAAGATCGACGGCATGAAGCGGCTCGAGAAGT
Source organism: uncultured cyanobacterium (assembly GCA_963833135.1). GTDB lineage: Bacteria > Acidobacteriota > Vicinamibacteria > Vicinamibacterales > UBA2999 > 12-FULL-67-14b. The sequence continues at coordinate 121,422 of CAWHWW010000007.1, forward strand.
TCGTACGCGCGGTGGAAGCGGCCTACTCGCCGGAGGCCGACTTCGACTCGGTCGTGGCCCACGAACACGCCATCTCGAAATCGCTCGGCGGTCGCAGCGTGTTCGACGACCCTTCGACTCGCGATGCCGCGCGCGCCGGGCGCCGTCAGTCGCTCAGGGCGGGCAAGCAGCCGTCGTTATTTGATTAGATCGGCTTGTCCTGTCGCGTCGGCGTGCTCGAAGTCGGCCCGGTGTCCAGCTCCATCGCGCCACCTTACAATGGCCGAGCAGCGAAAAGGTTTGTAAACCACAACGGCTCTCAATTCGTCAAATCGACTGGTATGCCCAACATCCGCCTCGCGCTGCGCACGCTGTTCAAGTCGCCATTCATCACGCTGGTCGCGATTCTTTCGCTCGGCCTCGGCATTGGCGCGAATTCGGCGATTTTCTCGTTGTTCGATCAAATGCTGCTCCGTCCGCTTCCGGTGCCGAATCCCGGGGAGCTCGTTAACCTCAAGTCGCCTGGACCCAAGCCGGGTTCGAATTCGTGCAGCCAGGCCGGCGGATGCGACGAAGTGTTCACCTACCCAATGTTCCGGGATCTCGAGGCCGCGCAGACCAGCTTTACGGGCATTGCGGCCCATCGCAACTTCGGGGGCAGCGTCGGTTACCAGGGCACTTCGCTCAGCGCCGAAGGATTGCTCGTCTCTGGCAGCTACTTCCCGGTGCTCGGACTGAATCCGGCGCTGGGCCGGCTGTTCACGCCCGAGGACGACAAGACGATTGGCAGCCATTTCGTCGTTGTGCTCAGTTACGACTACTGGCGCACGCGCTTCTCGCTGAATCCGGCCGTGCTCAACGAAACGCTCGTCATCAACGGCCAGGCGATGACGGTGGTCGGCGTGACGCCGCGCGGCTTCAACGGCACCACGCTCGGTAATGACGTCGACATCTTCGTGCCGCTGACGATGCGCGGCCTGATGTCGCCGGGATTCAACGGATTCCAGAACCGCCGCCAGTACTGGGCGTATCTTTTCGGGCGCCTGAAGCCTGGCGTTTCGATCGAGCAGGCCACCGTCGCCATCAACGGCCCCTATCGCGCGATCCTCAACGACGTCGAAGCGCCCCTGCAGAAGGGCATGAGCGACGAGACGATGGTGCGGTTCAAGAAAAAGGAGATCACGACCGAGCGTGGCGACCGTGGCCAGAGCAGTTTCGACAACGATGCGCGCACGCCGCTCGTCGTCCTGCTGGCGGTCACCGGCACCGTCCTGCTGATCGCGTGCGCCAACATCGCGAACCTGCTGCTGGTACGCGGCGCGGGACGCGCCGCCGAAATGGCGGTGCGCCTCTCGATCGGCGCCAACCGTCGCCAGCTGATCACTCAGCTGATGACCGAGTCGATCCTGCTGGCGGCATTTGGCGCGGTGACCGGCCTGCTCGTGGCAAAGTGGACGCTCGATCTAATCGTGTCGATCCTGCCGCCAGACGCGGAGGGTCTGATTGCGTTTTCGCTGAGCCCGACCATGCTGGGCTTCGCCGCCGTCTCGGCGATCGTGACCGGTATTGCGTTCGGCCTGTTTCCGGCGCTGCACAGCACGCGCCCGGATCTCGCCGCTACGCTCAAGAACCAGGCCGGACAACCGGGCGGCGCCAAAGCCGCGCGGCGGTTCCGCACGACGCTCGCCACGGTGCAGATCGCCATGTCGATGGCGCTGCTCGTGCCTGCGGGCTTGTTCGCGAAGAGCCTCTTCAACATCAGCCGCGTCGACCTTGGGCTGAAGTCGGACAACATGATGCTGTTCAGCATCGCGCCGGAGCTCAACTCGTATACGACCGAGCGCACACGGCAGTTGTTCGAGCGCATCGAAGACGAGATCGCTGCGGTTCCCGGCGTGACCAGCGTGGTCGCGGCATTGGTGCCGGTGCTCGCCGGCGACAACTGGGGCAACAGCCTCGTGGTCGAGGGCTTCGAAGCCGGACCCGACACCGACACCAACGCTTCGTTCAACGGCGTCGGCCCCGGCTACTTCCGCACCATGGGCATCCCGTTGATGTCCGGCCGGGAGTTCACGCGCGCCGATGCGCTTGGCGCGCCGAAGGTGGCCATCGTCAACCAGGCCTTTGCGAAAAAGTTCAATCTGGGCGACAACCCGATCGGCAAGCGCATCGGGCAGGGAGGCCAGGATGCGAAGCTGGACATCGAGATCGTCGGCATCGTGCAGGACGCGAAGTACAGCGACGTCAAGCGCGTGGTGCCGCCGCAGTATTTCCGGCCGTACCGCCAGGAAGAACGCCTTGGCTTCGGCTACTTCTACATTCGCACGGCGACGCCGCCGGAGCAGATGCTGACCACCATTCCCAGCGTGATGCGCAAGCTCGACGCCAGCCTGCCGCTCGGCGACGTCAAGACGATGGAGATGCAGATTCGCGAGAGCGTCTCGGAAGATCGGCTGATCAGCACCTTGTCGCTGGCGTTTGCCGTCCTCGCGACAGTGCTCGCGGCGATCGGTCTTTACGGCGTGCTCGCCTACACGGTGGCGCAACGGACGCGCGAGTTCGGCTTGCGCATGGCGCTCGGCGCCGACGGCGGAGCCGTGCGCGGCATGGTGATGAGGCAGGTTGCCGTGATGGCGGCTGTCGGCGGCGCGATCGGAATGGCGATCGCCGTCGGTGTGGGCCGTCTCGCCAAGTCGTTGCTGTACGAAATGGAGGGCCACGATCCGCTAGTCCTGGCCGGCGCCACGGCCGCGCTGACGATCGTTGCGCTCGGCGCCGGCTTCATTCCCGCTCTTCGTGCCTCGAAAATTGACCCGATGAATGCGCTTCGGTATGAATAGCAGTAGGCAGGTTGTCAGCAAACCCAAGCGTGAAGATCCGCCGCGCCACTGTCGCCGATGAGTCGGCTATCTGGAAGATCTTCCAGGCCGTCGTCGCACCGGGCGATACATACGCATTCACTACCGACACCACGGAGCAGGATGCCGTTGCCTACTTTCTCGGTCCTGGCATCACCTCATTTGTCGGCGAAGTCGAAGGACACGTGCTGGGGATGTACAAACTGATTCCGAATCGCTTGGGCCGCGGCTCGCACGTCGCCAATGCGTCATTCATGGTCGACCCAAACGCGCAGGGCTGCGGCCTGGGACGCGCACTCGGCGAGCATTGCCTCGATGAGGCAAAACGGCAGGGCTACGACGCGATGCAATTCAATTTCGTGGTCAGCACAAACGCCGCAGGTATGGCGCTATGGAAGAAGCTTGGTTTCAAGATTGTCGGAACGCTGCCGAGAGCGTTCGAGCACGCGATGCTCGGCAAGGTGGACGCGTACGTGATGCACAGGTTTCTCAGGTAGTCGACTAGGAGCCGAACCGACCGATGACAATGCCCTCAGGGTTCTGGGGATCAAGCTGGATCCACTCGGTATTGTTCATCCAGATCCACACGCCGGCGCCCGGGAAGCTCATGAGCACTTCATCCTTCCCGTTCACATCCGTATTGCCGGTCGCCATGAGGGTGGCGTCCAATGCGTGCAGCTGTGCCCAGGACCCGTGGTTCAGCCACACCCACACGCCAAAGCCAGGGAAATCGATGATCACATCCTTCGCACGGGCCGCATCGCCGTCGATCTCGCCTGTCACGATGCTGGCGGCACTGAGCGGATGGAGCTGCAGCCAGGACCCATTGTCGTAACGAAGCCAGATGCCCAGTCCCGGAAAGTTGAGAATGATGTCATTCCGGCCGTTCGCGTCCAGATCGGCCAATGCGATGTGGATCGCGTTCGAGGGATGCACCTGACTCCATGAGGCATTGTTCGCGAACATCCAGACGCCTTGGCCGCTGAAGTTGACGATCACGTCCGCCTTCCCGTTGCCGTCGACGTCTCCGACGGTGAGGCCCGTGCTGTTCAGACTATGTAATTGCGCCCACGTCCCGTTGTCGTACCGGATCCAGATGCCGACGCCTGGAAAATCAATGATCGCGTCGGCCTTGCCGTTCCCGTCGAGATCTCCCATGCGGATTTCCCGCGCGTCGAACGGATGGATCGGCACCGATGTGCCACCGTTCATCCAGGCCCAGATGCCGTTACCGGGGAAGTCGATCAGCAGATCGTCACGGCCTGTGCCATCGAGATCGCCTGTGGCAAGGTGTGAGGGATTCGCCGAGTGGAGCTGTGACCAGACAGGACTCGCGGTCCCAATGCCGGAGCGGATCCAGAGACCAGCGGCGCCGAAGTCGATCGCTGCGTCGCCCGTGACGCTGGCAGCTCCCACCTGCGTCTGGAAACTCCACCAGGCGCCCGCGTTCGACACCGTCGATCCCGCGGCGTTCAACGCACGCGCCTGCCAAAAATACGTCGTTGCCCCGCTGAGTCCATTCACGATCGCGCTGGTCGCCGCGCCCGCCGAAATCCAGTTCGCCTCGCAACTGTTGTTGTTGAGCGTGTCGTAGCAGTATTCGTAGCTCGTCGCGCCGCTGCTGGCCTGCCACGTCAGCATCACAGTGCCCGGCTGACCGGAGGCACCGTTGATGGGGCTGACCTTTGCGAAGGGCGAAGGCACAGTGCCAACGGTCACCGTCACATTCCAACCGCGAATCGCGGACAGGGGGGCCGCGAACGCACTTCTGACCCACGGCGATGGATCCGAGACTGTCGCCTCCAGCCAATGGCTGCCCGGTGGGATGGTGGACCCATCAAAGGACGCGCCGGAGCCCGCGACCGCACCGTCCAACCGCCAGACGATGTTGAAGGCATGCGTGAAAGGTTGCGGAGTGCTAACCGAGAAAGGTTGCGGCGTCGCCGCGGGAACGGACACATCGGATCCGGCGGGTAGCGCACCGTCGATTGGCGAGACCAGGTTGTAGATGCGCCGGACGTGCTGCTCACGGTTGATGGTTTCGAATGGACGACCCAAGCTCCGCATCTTCGAGTCGTAGGTGGGACGATACAACCCGGTGTCACAGGTACAGAGAACCCTGGTACGCACCCGGCACGTCGTTCGATGCAGCGATGGTTGGCAGGGGGGTCGACGCAAGAATCCACGGTGCCCACTTGATCGTTGCCCGTCCGACGTCCTTTGCGGCGTTCACTTGCGGGGGCTCCACACCGGAGTTACATGCTGGTGGAGATGGGCCGCGTACTCGTCTGCGAGCAGGGCGAAGCTGTGTCCCAGCTCGTGAAGGATCAGCTCCACCGCCGACGTATGGGTCGAGGCCACCGACACCGCGCCGCCCGATCCGCCATATTCCGGGTCGTTGACGATGACGAGGACGATGTCGCGCGCGTTGGCGGGGACTCCGCTCGCAGCCAATACCGCATTGACCTTGGATTGGTCCACGCAAATCAAGCGTTGGATGCCCGAGCAGTTATAGGTCGCGTCGAGTGCCGTCGCCACGAAGGCGCCGCGCTCCGGGTGATCGCCGCCCGATTGCGCGCTCGTCACATCGACACGCAGCACGTTGAAATACCGCTGATACTCCCGATAGGGTTCCTGCTCGAACACTTTCGATAGAAACGCCTCGACTTCGGTGGTGTACTTCCCAGAGGCGAGTTGAGCGGCGGTGTACCCGTCGCCAAGGATGGTGAGGTCGACGCGGTTGGCGCTGAGGCCGTTGTTTCGAACGACGGTCACCGGTTCGGCTGTGCTGATCGAGGGCCAGCAGCAGAGCAGCATCAGAGTGGCGCCGCGCAAGACCACCGCCAGATGATCGAGCCACTCATCGGAGGTCGACGGTGCCGAGACCGATGAGGGTGAAGTCGAAGCCGTTCCACTCGGGTTTGTACACGCGCAGCTCTGAGGCCTGCAACCGGCCGGGAAGCCACACCACGAGCTCCGCCTCCACGCGATACAGCACACGGCCCGATAGCCTCGCGTCAGGCGCGGGTTGCTCGCTTCGTACATGTGGATCCTTGACCCGCTCCCAGCCGACTTCCCGTCCAGCCCGGTTCACGGCGACAATCACGAGGTCGTCATTGGACAATTGCGGGTCGCGCTCGACGACGGGACCGATTTGCACCGCCCGTCGACTCAGAATGTCGAACCGGTTGACGACGGCGGCCACGTCTCCAAACGACGACAGGGAACCGGTGTCTGGAGGGACGTTCGTCACCCACTGGAGCGTCAGCTCCGTGCCGTTGGTGGTTGACGTGTCGGCGGCCATGGCGGGCACTTGAGCGATGAGTGCAGAAGCAGGTCTCGGCGGTGGGACCTCCTGTCCCGACTGGCCCAGCGTAAGAACCGCCGCTGTCACTGGAACGCCTGCGCTGCGCCACGAGTGCAGAGACAGGGCGCCTGAAATCATCAACAGGAGCAACGGCCTGCGTCTCATCGGAATGGCCGCGACCTTGGATGTCGACGTCCAAGCGTCATGTATCCCTCATACGGTTCATCCTGGTCCGAGCCAGGCAATTATGGCATTCGCGGTCGCGAAGTGCGCGTCGATTTGGTCCTCGGTCGCCGTGGTGCCAGACAACCCGACCCTCATTGCTTCGGCTTTTCCGTTTTCTCCGTGGTCGACACCGTGAACTGTCGGAAGTGGCTGTAGGTGGCCTTGCCGTCGATGCGCGCGTCGTTGGCGCGCACGTTGTAAGTCTCGCGCATCTCTCCCGGCACCAGCACGGCAACCGCCGGATCGATGCGAGTAGCTGACGTCGACAAACGCGCGCAAGTTCGTATCCTGGGCGACCAGCTCGTCCGCAGGACGCGCCCCGTGCTGCTTTCGATCCAGAAGCGTCCGCTCGAGTGGATGTCGCGATTGTTCGCGCCCTTGATCAGCGTGCCCGTCCGACCTCCTTGAACTCGATCAACCAGATGTCTTCGAGCACCGCCACTGCACTGAAGCGCTTGACATTGCCGGCGGGCTGCTGCGTGAAGATGGCGTATTGCTGGTTGCCTGGTGGAACAGCATCGCCAGCATCGGGATGTTGATGGTCCGCATCACCGGGCCGATGTTGTAGCGCGCGCTTTCGCTCTGGATCGTTTCGGCCATCGCCCGCGCATTGGCCTTGCCGTCGACGAACAGCTTGTAGAGACGCTGGTCGCGATCGCGCACGAGTTTGCGGTCGACCTCGAACACGTCGCGGAACTGCAGCCACCGTTCCTCGTCGCCGAGCTTGACCATCAGGACGTCGGACTTCAACTGCCGGCCCTCGCGACTCATGCGCCCCCGTCCGCCGACGCCGCGCCCGCTGTTGGTAATCACGTTTTGCGAATACGCTTCTTCGGCGACGATACCCTGCAGCTGCTTTTGATAGTCGGCCACGTAGGCTGCGGCACGGGCCAGCACCATCTGGAGCGTGGGCTCCTGTGCGGACACGACGGCCGCGGCGACCACGATGGCGGCCAGCGGCCCGGCGACCTGCGCATCGCGCCCACGATAATCAGATCAGCAATGGAACGGATCATCGTCACGTCCAAGTTTCATACCGGCCACCGCCAGCTCGGCTACCCTGGCAAGTGCAAGTTCGTCCACGGTCACACCTGGCAGGGCAAGGTCGTCGTCTCGGCGGAATTCCCTCGCGACGATCTGGATATGTCGCTCGACTTCGGCGACATCAAGGCGGTGATGCGGTTCATGGATCACAAGATGCTCGTCACCGAGCAGGACACCACCTTCCTCACCTCGGAATTGTTTCGAACCCGAGGGCGTCGTCCTGTTGAAGGGAAAGGGGCCGAGCGTCGAGAACGTCGCGTATTACGTCTACGACGGCGTCATCGCGCTGATCCGGAAGCAGTATCCAGGCAAGAACGTCCGCTACACGATCGAAGTGACGATCCAGGAAACCGAGAACAACATCTTCGTGATCGAGAGGGCCGTGACCGTCTAGCCAGGCAGCAGGCTAGCAGGCTAACGCCAGGCAGGCGAGCAGCGCCGCCGGATTGCTCCACTTCAACTTGCGCGCCTTGGCGCGCTTGGCGGCAAACGGCACCCACCACATCCACAAGCCGCTCAGCCACAAGAGCAGCACGACAATACCCGAGGGCAGGAACAATCCAGCTTGGTCCAGTCGCCGCCGAAGAACGAGCCGTCGTGGATGGATTCGATGAGGTCGGAACGGCGAAACGCGGTTTGCATCACACGGCCGCTGCCCAGGTCCACCTGCACTTCATAACCGTTCATCAGCCATGCCTTGACGACGCCGCGGCC
>CAWHWW010000008.1:0-148128 GCA_963833135.1 uncultured cyanobacterium
GAAGGCGACCATGTCCGCCGCTACGGTGAAGTTGCGCACCCGCCAAAACCTAACCTTTGACTAAAGAAGGTTCCATCAAAGGTTAGGTTCACACCCAACGGATCTGTTCTGTGCACTTTAAAGAATTTCCGTGTGCAGAACAGATTCCCACTGAAAGTAATCTGACATCCCACTTAAGGAAGTTCCGTGGGAAGACAGAATTTTGTTGCGCGCTCATCAAGAATGCCCGTACAATCAACCGCCGGGCTATCCCACGTTGACGTCATCCTGCCATAAACTTACAAGGCGTTGCCAACGATCTCCTGGGCCTCTTCCACGATCTGGCGCAGGTGCTCCTCGCTCGTAAAGCTCTCGGCGTAGATCTTGTAGACGTCCTCGGTGCCCGAAGGCCGGGCCGCGAACCAGCCGTTTTCGGCCACCACCTTCAAACCCCCGATCTCGGCCCCGTTGCCCGGCGCTCTGGTCAGCTTTGTCTGGATCGGCTCCCCGGCCAGGCTACCAGCCTTCACATCCTCCGGCGACAGCTTCTTCAGGCGGGCTTTCTGTTCGGGCGTAGCATGGGCGTCTATCCGGGTGTAGTACGGCCTGCCCAGGCGCTCGGTCATCTCCTGATAGTGGACGCCGGGGTCCTTGCCGGTGCGCGCGGTTATCTCCGCCGCCAGCAGGCACATGATAATGCCGTCCTTGTCGGTCGACCAGGCCGCACCGTCACGACGCAGGAAGGATGCCCCGGCGCTTTCCTCGCCCCCGAACCCCAGGCCGCCGTCCAGCAGGCCCTCCACGAACCACTTGAAGCCGACCGGCACCTCGCATATCTGCCGCCCGATCTCTCGTCCTACCCGGTCGATCAAGCCGCTGCTGACCAGCGTCTTGCCGATGCCGCTCGTGCCCGGCCACTGCGGGCGGTTCTGGAAGAGGTACCAGGTCGCCACCGACAGGTAGTGGTTGGGGTTCATCAGGCCCGCGCTGGGCGTGACGATGCCGTGCCGGTCCGCGTCCGGGTCGGCCCCGAAGGCGATATCGTACTCATCTTTGAGCCTGATCAGGTTCGCCATAGCGTAGGGCGAGGAGCAATCCATCCTGATCTTGCCGTCGTGGTCCACGGGCATAAACCGGAAGGTAGGATCGACGGCCTCGTTCACGACCGTGATGTCCAGGCCATACACCCGGCTTATAGGCTCCCAGTAAGCCGATGCTGGCCCCACCGAGCGGGTCCACCCCGATCCGCAAGCCCGCTGCGCGGATCGCGTCCATGTCGATCACTTCGTGCAGGTCGCTGACGTAAGGTGTGATGAAGTCGTAACCGTGGGTGGTGGGCGCATACCGGGCCGTCGTGTAAGCTACCCGCTTTACCCCGCTCAGCTTTTCTCGCAATAGCTGGTTTGCACGGTCCTGGATCCAGCCGGTCACATCCACGTCAGCCGGACCGCCGTTGGGCGGGTTGTACTTGAAGCCGCCGTCGGCGGGCGGGTTATGCGACGGCGTGATCACGATCCCGTCCGCCAGGCCCTCCCGCCTGCCCCGGTTGTATGTGAGGATGGCGTGGGAGATTACCGGGGTGGGAGTGTAAGCGCTTTTCCCCTCATCGGGGGCGAACATGACATCCACCCCGTGCGCTGCCAGCACTTCAAGCGCCGTCACCTGGGCCGGGAGGGACAGGGCGTGCGTATCCATCCCCATAAATAGCGGGCCGTTTATCCCCCTGCCGTGCCGGTACTCGACGATAGCCTGGGTGGTGGCAAGAATGTGGTCCTCGTTGAAGGAGCCGTTAGCCGACGTGCCCCGGTGGCCCGAAGTGCCGAACTGCACGCGCTGGGCAGGGTCCTCAGGGTCGGGGTGCACCTGGAAATACAGGTCCCGAAGATCAGCAACCTTGATCAGCAGTTCAGCCGGGGGCGGCTTACCCGCAAGAGGACTGATAGCCATGATGCGCTCCTTTGTGTCAGGGATCAGGCGTAAAACGTAAAACGTAAAACGTAAAACGTAAAACGTAGGACGATGGACGTATGGACGATGGACGATGGACGACTGGACGATAGCGGTTACGTTTTACGTTTTACGTTTTACGTTTTGTGTCTTCGGTCTACTGATCCCTGACCCCTGATCCCTAGCCCTCGACCTCGATATTCTCCTTGCTGCCGTAGAGCGTCCACCAGGGCTGCGCGCCTTTGGCGAGCACCTCGTTGAGCGCTTCGATGTTCTTGCACGCCCCGGTCCTCCAGCCACGCCTCCAGCGCCTCGGGGCCTTCTGTCGCGTAGATCGGGATGCCATCCTGCCAGGTGGCGCGCCCGCACAGCACGCCGGAGAAGGGCGTGCCGGCCTCGGCTGCCAGCTCCAGCGTCTCCCTGAAGACTTCGTCGCTCACGCCCGCGCTCAGGTAGATGAACGGCTTGCCGGCAGCACCCGCCGACTCTGCGGAAGAGCCGCAACGCCTCTTCTCGCGTGTACGCCGTCTGCCCGCTGTGGGCGCGAGTGCCTTCGACGAACTTCATGTTCACCGGCACTTCGACCTTGAGCACGTCCACCCCATAGCGCGCCTTGGAGAACTCCTCGATGTGGCGGTCACATACTTCGGCTTGACCCTGGCGAACTCGATGGTCTTCTCCTCGCCCACGTTGTCGTCATACACGAGCGGCTCCAGGAAAAACGGGCGGTCTACTGCCGCGCACTCCGCGCCCATCCGCTCGATGAACGCATGCTTGATCGTGTTGATCCCAGCTTCGTCGTAGGGGTTGTAATAGAGGAGGATCTTGATCGCGTCGGCCCCGACCTCGACTAGCCGGAGGCACGCTCCACTCAGGCAGCAGGTCGGGCAGGCGGCCTTTCACGTTCGCGTCGTAGCCCGTCTTCTCGTAAGCGAGCAGCACGCCGGTGCCGGGCGCGCGCTCCTGCAGGGCCTCCAGCCCGTATTCAGGATCCATCAGAATGGCGGTGGCATGCCGGGTCAGCACCTTGCGTGACGGCGGCTCTTGAAGACTGCGAGGTCGTCAGCCGTGGCTGTGCCGCCCTCGCCGCGGGCCTTGGCGATGGCCTTCTTGAGCGAGCCGCGCTGGTCCATCGCCGCAGCCGCTATCACGCCCTGATCGTTCGCGCAGGCGTTGATGCCCGTCGAACTTACCCTTGCTCATTACTACCATAGTATTAAGCTCCTTTCACGAAGTGGTGCTGACGGCGCTCCGCGCCCGACGTTTAGATTATCGTTCAGACGCGCTCGTTTGCCAACCCCTGATCGAGCATCTCAAAAACAACCAAAATGGGCGGCTTCGCCGCCCATTTTGGTTGTTTTTGAATAAGATCTCACGCTTGTCCCGTTATTTGGGAGGGCGCGACGGAGTCTGGCAGTCAGGGAAGAACGTGTTAGCCACGATCTTGCTCGCCTGACCGCGAGAGGCGTTAGCGCTCGGCCTGAAGTACGGCCGGTTGTCGGGTGGCACGCAAGGCTCCCCAGGCTCGCCGCACGGGTAGCCCTTCATCACCCCGAGTCGGTCAGCCTCCAGATGAAGTCGTAGAACGTCGAGCCTGGAGGCACATCTTCATACTGCTGGTTGCCCACAGGCTGGCTCAACCCTGCCGCGTTAGCCACTATCTTGGACAATTGCCCCCTTGTGACGTCGTGCCGGGCCTGAAGTACGGCCTGTTGCCGGGTGGCACGCAAGGCTCGCCGGGGCCGCCGCAGGGATACCCGTTGACATAGCCACGATTGGACAAGCGCCCGATGAAGTCGTAGAAGGTGTGGCCGGGAGCCACGTCCTCGTACTGCTGAGCACCCGGCCGGCTCGCTGAAGCCCGCCGAGTTGGAGGCTATCTTAGCAAGCTGGCCCCTGGTCACGTTATTGCCCGGCCTGAAGCAGGGATTGCCGACTCGCACCCTGTGGAGTAGCCGTTGATGATACCACGGCACGCCAGGCAGCGCACGAACGTGTAGAAGGTGCTGTTCGGCAGCACGTCCGTGAACTCGATTGGGCACGAAGTGGGAGTACTGGTCGGCGTGGGTGTAGCCGTGCCGGTGGACGTGTGAGTTGGCTCAGGCGTGTTCGTCGGCGTGTCAGTAGCTGTATTCGTAGTAGTGCTCGTGGCAGTGCCGGTTGCCGTGCCGGTGTTGGTCCACGGTCGGGGTGCTGGTAGCCGTTTGAGTGGAGGTATTAGTCGGCTGTGGCGTTATCGTGCCGGTGGGCGTGGTTGCGGACGTGTTGGTAGGGGTGTTGGTATTGCGTTTTGGGGGCATTAGTGAAAGTAGCTGTGGGTGTGTTGGGTGGCCGTGTTGGTGGCCGGCGTGGGCGTGTTCTGGTGGGTGTGTTGGTAGCAGTGCTGGTGTTTGTGTGGGTAGGCTGCGGCGTTATTGTGCCGGTGGGCGTGTTTGTGGAGGTGCTCGTCCTGGTCGGAGTGCTGGTAGAAGTTTGAGTGGGAGTATTAGTAGCGGTTGGTGTCCTGGTCGCGGTATGCGTAAGGGTGGCCGTGTTGGTGGAGGTGCTGGTCCTTGTTGGCGTGCTGCTTGGCGTGTTTGTTTGTGTACTGCTTGGTGTATTCGTTACGGTGTTGGTGGAGGTGCTGGTCCTTGTTGGCGTGCTGGTCGGTGTAGTTGTTGGTGTGTTTGTTACAGTGTTGGTGGAGGTGCTTGTCCTGGTGGGCGTGTTGCTAGGTGTCACTGTTGGCGTATTCGTTACTGTGTTGGTTGGTGTGCTGGTGGCCGTGCTGGTCGGCGTCTGCGTCGGGCTACTGGTGGCGGTCGGCGTGAGGGCAATGATGTTGATGATTCCATCGACGTAAAGGGCCGGATTGCTGACCGTGTTGGCGCCATTATCTGTGATCTTGCTGTTGCGATTGACGGGGGCCGGGGGCGAGAACTGCCAGTGCACCGTCGCGGTGCCCGTCGCGCTCGCGCAGAAGCTGATCTGCGCGACCCGGAAGTCGCTGGCCGGTGGCGCGCCTGGGCCGAAGGTCCCCGAAGCATAAGCGATCTCGCCGATGCCGTTATTCACCACATTCTGTAGAGCCACGTTAAAGGTCGTGGTATCGGGGTTCACGGTGGTAGATGCCACACAGCCGGGTGAGCCTGTGCTCACCACCTGCAAGAGGCTGTGCGGTGAATGTCATATAGCTCTGCTGGGCCTGGACTGTGTTGGTGCCGCTGTTGATGTAGAGATCGATCGTGAATTTCGTGCCGACCGTCGCCGTAAGGACAGGGTTGGGCACCAGATGGGCGTAAGCATCCACGAGATCAGGCGCCTGATCAGCAGGCAAGGCCAGTGGGTTGGTCGAGCCACCACCCGTTGGCCCTAACGCTACCGCTCGGTGCGCCAGGGACGGTGGCATAGGAAGGGGCGGGGAGCGGAGCAGCTACACCAATCAGCCCGATGATAAGGATGGCGAGACCCAATAGGGCCGCGAGACGGCGTCTGTGACTGCAATTCCGGTTCCGATCATTTGCTTCGCTCCTTTGAGCAAGATAGTTTTCGATGTCCTGCGCTGCGCCGAAAAACGGCGCGATTAATGACGGTCAAGGGAACCGAGGGCACGCAGCCCCCAGTTCCCTTGTGGTGGCCCAATCACTCAGGGCCGGCGCTGATTTCGGATTACTTGTTCGCCGGGAGGATTTTCACCACGTAGTCCACGAATCGACCCGGCTTGGTAGCCTCCGTCCCGTTGTTCGTCACGATCTTCGTGTTGCGGGCAATCGGGCCGACGGGTCGATCTGCCAGCGCAGATGCGCGGTGCCCGCGGCGGTCGCCTGCACGGTCACTTGCCCGACGCGGAAGGCTCCGCTGCCGAGGCGTCGGTTGAGTGTGCCTGAGGCGAAGGCCAGCGACCCTGACCGGTAGGTGAGCCCGCCGAAGACGCAGCCGCCGGTCCGTTGCAGATACCGTTTTGCAGGGTAATATCCAGTACCCGCCATCGGGCGTGAGTGCCGCTGCCCCGGTCGGAGGGGTTGGCGCGCGTGCCCAGTCGCAGTTGATTTGTGGGAAGGTCATGTAGCTCTGCTGCGCCATCACGTTCGTGCCGGGTTGGCCTTCACCCATAGCTCTAGCATGAAGTGGTCGCCCACGCGCACCGTGCCGCCGTTGGCCGGGCCTTTGCCTTGCGGTCGCAGCTCCATCACCGCGCTGCCGCCTTGCTGCTCGACTCGGCCTATGCCGGGCCGATCGCCCAGTCGTCCGAAGTTGCCTGCCAGGAGTGCCGAAGTCGGTGACATCTACCAGCAGGTCCCCGGTGAAGTCTGCGCGCGGGTCGAAGGCGGGTGGGAGGCAAGATGCCGAAGGTGCATGGAGGATCGTGAAGTCGGTGATATCTACCAGATTATCGTTGTTGGCGTCGCCTGCCGTTGCAGACCCATCTCGGCTGGGGTGCTGGTAGCGTGGCTGAGCGCCACCGTGCCGCTGCTCGGTCAGGTATTGAGGCCCCTTGACGCGCCAGGTAGTAGGTGCCGTTGGGCAGGTTGTCCACGTTCACTGAGAAGTTGCCGTTGGCGTCGGTGGTCAGGCCGCGTGGAAGTTGTAGTTGGTCATGCCCAGGGTCAGCGTGAGCGTGATCGGGAGCGACTGGAGCGGATTGGGCTGGGCCGGCCGGCCTTCCCAGAAGACGTGGCCCGTGAACGTCGCGTGCACGACGTGGACCACGTAGTCCTGGTAGAGTGACGGGCCGCTCACTGACGTGTTGTTCTCGTCGTTGATCTGGCTGTTGCGGTTGGCCGGATCGGACGGGCTGAACTGCCAGTGCAGGTTGGCATCGCCCACCTGGTCGCCGAGAAGGCAGCCTGCGCCACGCGGAAGTCGCCGGTGGGCGGGCTTGCGGTCAAACGTCCCCGAAGCATAGGCGATTGAGCCTCCCGGCGCGGTGAGGCTACCGAAGACGCAAGGTGTCGGGCTGTTGCACACCTGGTTTTGCAGCACGGTCTCGTGGTTCGCCAGGTCGGGGGTAAACGTGTTGGTGAGTGTATTAGCGCTGCCAAGTACGATGTTCTGGACCATGGTCGGAGGAAAGGTCAGGTAGCTCTGCTGGGCGCGGACCCCGTGCGTGCCGCCGTTCACCAGCAGGTCCAGGGTGAAGGTGCTGCCGACTGCTACCGTGATCTCGCTGGAAGGCGCCAGGTGGGCGAAGGCGTTGTTGCCGCACGGTGACGCGTTCACCGGCCCCACGTCGCGAGTGTTGGCGCCGTTGCCGGAGAAGGTGTTGCCGAACACTTCCGCGCAGACGGCGGGCGAGTTGCCGCGACCGAAGTACATATCGGGGAGATTAGATTGGTCGCCGTCGCCGGGCATGTTCGGCGTGTAGGGAAGGTGCCCCGCTTGCCGCTGTATGCCGACGTCATTCGAGCTGACGGTGTTGCTGTAGACCTTGGTTTGTAGGCTCTCGACAACGATGCCGAAGCCGTCACTCGTCGATGGTTGCGCATAGCCGCTGACCGTGTTGCCCTTGACTACCACGCCCGTGGGAATATCAACGTTGTTGTAGCCGGTGACATACCCACGCCGGAAGACGGCGATGCCGGCGATGTCACGCGCCTCCGCGCCGATAGCGACCGTGCGCAATACGGTGTTGTCTCGCACGACGATGCTGCCGTCGCCCGTCTCCAGCCCTGTGCCGTTCGGCAGCTTGATCTCGATGCCGAAGCGGCCATTGTTCTGCACGAAGTTGTTGGCGATGAGGTTCGGCCCGGCCCCGGACATCAGCCCGGTGGCGGCCATGCCGCTGTCGCCGTTGTTCACGCTGAGGTTGCCGATTATGGTCACTCCTGAGGCAGTGCCGTCCTGCAATTCCAGGCCGCAGCAGCCGTTGTTCGTGACGATGTTGTTGGTGAACGTGATGTTCTGCTTGAAGCCGTCCCAGATGACGATGCCGCGCGCCTTGTTATTGTCGGCGGTCACGTTGTTGATCGTCACGTTGGACACCGGCCCGGTCATGAAGATGCCCGCGCCGTTCGCTATGGTCGTCGAGTTGTTGTTGTAGGTGGTGACCGAGTCGACGATAAAGTTGTTGTTGGCCGACCTGGCGTGGATGCCGGATCAGGCGTCGAAGTTCTGCACGCGCAGGTTGCGGATGCTGATGCCGGTCACGCCGGGGGGAATGTTGATGCCGGGATTGCTGCCCAGGTCCACAGGGGTCGTGCCCTCGACGATCGAGCCGAAGGCTGCGTTCGCGCTGGCCCCTGAGCCGATCAAGGTGATCCCGTTCTTGTTGACATCGACATTCTCGTTGTACGAGCCGGGACAGATCTGGATCGTGTCGCCGGGGCTGGCGGCTGTAATGGCTGCCTGGATGGTGCTGAAGACCGCGCCGGGGCATCCGGGGCCGCTGCCGACGACGAGCGTGCCGGCAGGGCGCTCGAAGTTATAGGTCGTAACGTTGCCGTCACGCCGAAGGTGAAGGCGTCAACGTAGCCGGTGAAGCCTCCCGCCCACGGACCGCCTACCCTGAAGTGCAGCCAACCGTTCCCGGCGCGCAAGCCCGCATTGGGGAAGGCGGTGAGCACCTGGCTCCAGGTGCATGGGGTGCTCTGTGGGCACGTTCCGTTGCCGGGAGCGCCGGACGACCACCACTTACCCGTCATGGGGGTCCATGCCTGCCAGTTACCGGGCGTGATGACGCTCCCGTCCTGGTACGGCTCATAGACCAACCGGCCCTGCCACGCTGTGTTGGCATCGTTCAAGTCGTAATCTATATCGAGTTGCAAAGACGGCGCGAGAATAGCGCTTGCGCCCTCGCTATAGGAGCTGTGTGAGAGGTTAGTGATAGCGTCGAGCCGAGTACCGGCATAAGACATATTCGACAAAATAAAACGCCCGGTGCCATCTACAGATAGCTTGGCGCTGCCCGTGCCGAGCGGTGGAATGACCGGGCCCGTTACCAGCATGCCGCCACCACCTGCTGTATCTTCTTGCATCCAGCGCCAGCCTGCCAGGTTCGATGGGGTAACGACTACTGTACCGCTCATAGGCTGGTCACTGCCTGCGACGCCGGGGCTGGCCCCTAACTGGGTGTCAACTCGTGCGCTGGCGGGCAAGTTTACGAAGAGCGTGGTGCCGAGCAACGCGAGCGTGAGTATCAGTGACGTAAAATAAGTCCTTCGCAACCGTTTCATTTATCGCTCCTTTCTCTGATCCTGAAAGTACCGATTCCTGGACATGATGATGCTGAGAAAGCACATGCGTGTTCCTCCCCCTGCATCGAGGCAAACGTTTCATTCCCCTGGTTCTGCTATAGATTAGCGCGTCGGTCGCGAACTATAGCTGATGATAAGTGCCCTAAGGGAACAAATAGCCTCAAGGACTGTAGCACAAATATTGTCTTTTGTCAACTTTAATTGTGTGCGCAACGCATTCTCGCTAGAAGTTCATCTATATCACGCATTACACTATTGAACGTATTTATAATAGTTTGCGCCCATGCGCGCTTCATGAGTGTTAGGATACTGCATATTTAGATGCTCGCCTAAGTTTTGTGTAACTATTCGACTTGAAATTAGCCGGCTTCTTGACAATGCTTCCGATGGCGAGCTAGACTGGCCTGAGCTATCCCAGGGTGGAGCACCACAGCTATTCTACGTGCGGCATCGAAGCCACCCGCCATTCGACCTATTCAGGTTCCTCGAAACGGATGCGAGGCATGCATGAGGCGGCAAAGCATAGCAGTCATTGGGGCCGGCCACAACGCCCTGGTGTGCGCCTGCTACCTGGCGAAGGCAGGCCACGACGTAACGGTGTTCGAGAGCAGGCTCGCGGGTGGGCGGGGCCGTCAACACGGAGGAGTTGTGGCCCGGGTACCAGGTCGATACTTGCTCGGTGATGCACATCCTGATCCACAAGACGCCCGTCGATCGGGGAGTTGGAGCTGCGCAAGTTCGGGCTGGACTACATGCAGATGGACCCGTGGGGCTTCGCGCCCTTCCCCGACGGGTCGAGCACTCATCTTCTACCGCGACCTCGACCGCACCTGCCAATCTATAGCGCGCATTTCGGAGCGCGATGCCGAGGCATATCGCGCGTTCGTGCTGAAGTGGCACGACTTCAACCAGCCGGTATTCGAGTTGTTCTCCGAGGCCCCGGCGCCTGGCGCGGCATCGGCAGAGATCGCCCGGCGGACGGCCATCGGGCAGATCAAGTCGAGAGGCCAGGCCGACCCCGCGATGTCGGGCCTCCCACTACTGAGCAGGGTGCTGGGCAACTACGGCAAGATGCTGGACGAGACCTTCGGTCGCCCCAGGTGAAGGCGGCGGTGGCCTGGATGGCGGCGCAGTCGGGGCCGCCTCCGTCGGAGGTGGGCGCGGGAGCGCTGGCCGGGGCGCATAGCCTCTACCACGACGTGGGCGCGACCCACCCGCGAGGCGGCTCCGGCATGCTCGCTAACGCGCTGGCCGCTGCCTGGAGATCCCACGGGGGCACGGTGCGCTGCGACGCGCCCGTGAAGCGCATCCTGCACGGCAACGGCAAGGTCACGGGAGTAGAGCTTGCGGGCGGAGAACGCGTAGCAGCCGGCATAGTGGTGTCAGGCGCGCACGTCCAGACCACGTTGCTCCAATTGCTCGGACGCGAAAACCTGCCCACCCACCTCCGCGCCCGTCTGGAGTCGCTACGCGTGGGCAACGGCATCGGCATGACGGTGCGCTGCGCGGTGGATGAGCTACCGGGGTACGCGACGACCGACGACCGACGACCGACGACCGACGACGGCGAGCAGAAGGCAGAGGGCAGAAGGCAGAAGGCAGAAGAAGCTCACGTCTCACGTCTCACGTATCACGATAAATCCGAAATCGGGGTGCCCTCTGGGCCACCGAAATCCGCAATGCACCTGATCTGCCCGAGCGTGGAGTACCTACAGCGGGCGTACGACGACGCGCAGATGGGCCGCCCTGCGGAGCGGCCCGCGCTGGTGGCTATGACGCCCTCCGCTGTAGACCCGACGCTCGTGCCCCCCGGCAAGCACTCGCTCTACATCTGGGCGCAGTACCACCCCTATACGCTGGCGAGCGGCGAGAGTTGGGACAGCATCAGGGAGCGCGAGACCGACAGGCTGATCGAGACGCTGGCGGAGTACGCGCCCAACGTGGCGGGGAGCATAACCCACCGCTACATCCAGACCCCGCTCGACCTGGAGCGCAACGTGGGCCTCTTGCGCGGGAACATCATGCACATCGACATGTCGCTCGACCAGATGTTCATGTTCCGCCCGCTGCCCGAACTGTCTAGTACAGGACGCGCATACCCGGCCTCTACCTGACGGGGGCGAGCACCCACCCCGGCGGAGGCGTATCGGGCGCTTCGGGACGCAACACCGCCACCGCCGTCCTCGCCGACTTGCAGACAGGCAAGCGACAATGGCGGGGGTGGGCGCTGGGCGGGCTGGCGCTCGGGGCTGCGCTCGCCTTGCGCGCTAGAAGGCGGAAAGAACCTTAACTAATTGAAAGAGAACAATCGGTCGCTGCGCGACCGATTGTTCTCTTTCAATCTTTAGAATAGAGTTATTTGAGAGTGATCATCACCGGGATAGTGCCCGTGCCCGTCTCCAGGTCGCCCATCGCCTTGCCGATGATCGCGCCCACCGCTTCCAGCTTGTCGGTCGCCTTCACCGCCACGCCCGGCGTGCTGCCGCTCACCAGCAGATCTCCGGCGCGGATGGGGCCGTTGGAAGCATCAGCCTTGATGCCGGAATACATGCCTTCGTTGACTACCACCACGTACTCGCCCGGCTTGATGACCGACGCCTCTTCAGCATAGCCCGTTCCGGCTTTGGAAGTCGGGCCGGCAGCAGGGTCAGCCGGTACCCAGCGCATCGAGACCACGCCCACCGCGCCTGTGCTGTAGGGCTCACCGGTCGCGGCCACTCCTACGGCAGGCATATCGCCAACCTGCGCCGGCCCTGCCTGCCCGCCGGTCATCGCTACCACCTCGCCTGGGTGCAGGTCTGTGGTGCCCGTGTTTAGCATCACGCCGGAGAGGAAGCAACCAATGCCAGCCGCTCTGCACCGTTAGTGGGCCTCTTATAAAGACATAGTTGGTGCTCACAGTAGCGCTGCCGACCAGCATCCCGCCATCCTCTATATACGTTCCATAGTGGTTCGACGGCGTCAGTGTGTCGATATATGCGCCCTGGCCATTGGTGGACACGGCACGGATTCCCACGCTGTTGCTGGCCCCCGAGCCTGCGGCATAGATGCCCGCGTTCGGCTCAGTGCCGCTGGGACCGGCCCCGCTGTTGTACGCAAAGATCGCCCCATTACCATCGAACGCCCCACCTACGCCAGGGGTATCCCGGAATGCGCCCAGGGCAAAATAGTCGCCTTCGGCAGCGGTGGCGCTTAGCACTAAGCCCGGCTTCTGGCGGGCCAGATCCACGAACTTGGTCATCTGCGCCCGCGTCACCGTGTTGCTCGGCCTGTAATAGGGCCTGCTGTTAGCGTCGCACGGCTCTCCGGCCCCACCGCAAGCGTAGCCTGATATGATCTCGGCCTCGTACAGGTGGTTCACGAAAGCGGCGAACGTGTTGCCGGTGGGAACGTCGGTGAAGCACTGCCCAGCCGGACACGACTGGACTTCAGGCGCGCTCACGCTACCGGCGCCTCCATTTGTTGCGGCTTGCCCCGCGCTCGCCGTGCCCCAGCTTCCCGCGCTCACGACCACCGTCGCCAGCAATGCCGGCAGCACGACCGCTTTCCACCGTTTCACCAGTATCTGCCTGCCTGTAATGTCCATCCCTTTCATGGTTTTCTCCTTCGCTCTGTAAGCTATTGCCTCGCCGGGGTAACACCCGGCCCGACCTTTCGATAACGTCCCGGCCCACGTCAGTGGTGCCTTTGACGGCATCATAGCCGAAGGATGGCCCATTCTCAGCCATACAAAAGCCATACAAAATATGCTGGAAGGCCCGCGCCCTCTTGCGGCGCTGACATGGGCTTGCTATACTCTCTTATCAGGGCACTCTTACCTCCCTCGCCCGCACTAGAAAGAGGGGTTATTGCCATATGATGCCTCCTACCGACGGCATCTCGCCCGGCCAGCCGCGACCTATTTCCGAGCCGGTGGACCCCGCCTCTTACCCAGCGTGGCCCGCCTCGCGATGCCCGACCCGGCCCGCATGGCGTTCGACGGCACCGCCCCCACCGGTCACGTCATCCGGGTTGACGCCGACCCATCGGTGGGAGGCGAAGACACCGGCAGCGAGCCGAAGGGTCTTTTGCTCGTTGCGCTCGGCTCCTGCACGGGCATGGATGTGATCTCGGTAATGCGGAAGAAGCGCCAGGTCGTCACCGCCTACACCATCAACGTCTACGCGACCGAAGCCACAGAGCACCCCAAGGTCTACACATCGATCCTGGTCGAGCACATACTGTCCGGCCCGAAGGTGGATGAAGCGGCAGTGGCGCGCTCCATCGAGCTTTCTATCACGAAATACTGTCCCGTACACGCGCTCCTCTCACGCGTGGTCCCTATAGAGCACGTCTATCGCATCTTGAGCTAAAGGGGGCTAACAATGATGAGGCACGCACCCATATACCTCGCAACTACTCACCATGCAAGGGAGGAGATACCGATGTCAAACCGCTCTAATCGCTCTGCAATTTTCAGGCTGATCGCGCTCATATCCCTGGCCTGCCTGGCGCTCGTAGGCGCTAGCGGCAGCGGCCCGGCGCGCGCCCAGGCCCCCACCACCGAGACGGCGAGCGCGAGCAATATACTCATGCTCCGCCTCTACTACCGGGACCGCGCCGAGTATATCAGCCTGGCGAATGAGTTCGGCCTGGAGGAAGCGCAATCATCACGCGGCTACCTCCTCCTCCCCGCCGACCAGGCCACCCTCGACACCCTGCTGGCGCGCGGCCTGCGCGTGGAGGTGGACCAGGCCGAGACCGACAAGATCAACGCCAACCCTCCCATCTTCGGCCACAACCCCGAGACCTTCTGGGGCGGCTATCACACCGTCGAGGAGATGGAAGCCTTCCTCGACCAGAGGGTCGCGCAGTCCCAACCCTCGCGCAGAAGGTGGACTACGGCGACTCGTGGTGCAAGACCCACCCCGGCTCCTGCACCCAGCCCACGCCTACAACGGCTACGACCTCTACGTCCATGCGTATCACCAACCAGAACATCCCCGGCCCCAAGCCCGTGTTCTGGTTCGACACCGGCATCCACTCCGCGCGAGATGGTGCCGCCTGAGATTTCCATGCGCTACATCAACTGGCTGCTCGACGGCTACAACACCAACGCCGACGCTCGCTGGCTGGTCGACTACCACGACATCTGGATCGTGCCGATGTCTCAACCCCGACGGCGCATCACATCGTCGAGAACGGCGAGAGCTAGCCCAGGACGCAGCGCAAGAACGCCAACAATGACCGATGGCTCCGTCAGTTCGCAATGCTCAGCGATCAGTTCGGCACCGACCTCAACCGCAACTTCCCCTTCAAGTGGGGCTGCTGCGGCGGCTCCAGCGGCAAGCCTGCAATCTCACCTATCGCGGCCCGTTACGCCGCCTCCGAGCCGGAGACGCAGGCCATCACCGCCAAGCGAAACGAGCTAATCGCCGACCAGCGCGGCCCCGGCGACAACGACCCCGCCCCCATCACCACCACCGGCGCGTTTATCGATATGCACTCGAACGCCGAATTGACACCTCTATCCCTGGGGCCAGACGTTCGACCCTGCCCCCAACAGCACCGACCTGCGCAACATCGCCAAGCATATGTCCGCCCCCAGCGCCGGAGGCAACGGCTACCACATGGAGCAATCGAGTCGGCCTCTACCCCACCGATGGCGCCTCCGACGACGCGGTATACGGCGACCTCGGCGCGGCCAGCTTCACCATCGAGTTGGCGAGCGGCGGCAGTTTTTGGCCTTCCTACGGCGTGCGTGTACCATGACGCGACTGGAACGCCAACAGAAACGCCCTCATCCACATCACCAAGATCGTCGCGCATGCCCTACCTCATGACGCGCGGGCCGGACACCAACCTGGTGACTTCCAACCCCATGACCGTCACGCAGGGCACGCCCTCGAACCTGACCTCCACCATCAACTACAACTGGTCGCACCGACCCGCCGGAGGCGAACACCTACCTGCAAAACGTGGCCGCCGCCGAATACTACATCGACACCCCACCCTGGGCGGGCGGCACTGCCATCTCGATGCAGGCCGTAGACGGCAACTACAACTCGCCCACCGAGGCGGTGCAGGCCACAGTCCAGACGGGGAGCCTGGCCCCCGGCAGGCACGTCCTGCTGGTGCGCGGGCGCGGCGTGAACGACTACGCGGGCTACCAGAGCTGGGGGGCCATCAGCGCCACCTTCCTCGACGTGCTGCCCGGCGGCGGGGGCACGGCCACGCCAACACTGCCGCCAACATCAGTCCCCACCAATACAGGCACAGCTACCACAATCCCTATCTCGACACCCACAACGACCCCCACAACCGCAGCATCTGGCACGCCCTCTACTCCCACGGCCACCGCCACCGATACAGCCACACTCACTCCCACTCCCCAGGCCAGCTGGACGCCGGGGGCAGGCTGCGCTGCGCTATTCGGCACGGGCAGCGCCACCTGCTCCTCGCCCACTACCTACGACTACACCTTCTCCTTCTACAACGAGTCGGGCTGCGGAAGCAGCGCCACGGGCGAAGCCACCCTCACCTTCGAGGTGGCCGAGACCCTCGGCGGACCGTTCACCACCCACGACGTGCAGTCGCGCACAGTGACGTTCCCGCCCGGCCCCTCCTACGTCTCGTTCCAGGGCGTGATGACCGAAACGAACATACCCGTGCAGTACACCGCCTACCGGATCACCTTCAACGCGGCATCGGTGAGGCTGCTGGCCTACGCTACCACCACCCCCGCCAATATCTGCGCATCGGCCACCGCTACCCCCACCGCCACGCCCACAGCGTGCGCGTTGACGTTCACCGACGTGCCCCCCGATCACACCTTCTACGCCAATATCCGGTGCCTGGCCTGCCTGCAGATCATCAGCGGCTATGCGTCGGGCTGCGAGACGGGCGACCCCTGCTTCCGCCCCGGCAACAACGTCACCAGGGGCCAGATCGCCAAGATAGTGTCCAACGCGGCGGGCTTCAACAACCCCGTCACCGGCCAGACCTTCGAGGACGTTCCGCCAGGCTCACACCTTCTATGAGTTCGTCGAGCGGCTGGTCGGCAGGGAAGTAATGACCGGCTACGCCTGCGGCGGGCCGGGCGAAGCCGTGCGTGCCCCCCGACAACCGCCCCTACTTCCGCCCCAACGGCTCCGCCACGCGAGGCCAGCTAGCCAAGATCGTCTCCAACGCGGCGGGCTATCAAGAACCCGTCACGGGCCAGACCTTCGAGGATATACCGCCAGGCCCCACCTTCTACGACTTCATCGAGCGTCTCGCCACGCGAGCGGTCATGTCCGGCTACGCTTGCGGCGGCCTCACCGAACCGTGCGTGCCCCCCGACAATCGCCCCTACTTCCGCCCTAACGCCAACGTCACCAGGGGCCAGACCGCCAAGATCGTGGCCAACACCTTCTTCCCGGAGTGCGACCCACCGAGAAGATAAGCGCCTGCGCACAAGGCATGGGCGTTTTGAGCAATCAAAATGGGCGGCGATGCCGCCCATTTTGATTGCATTCTTTGTAGATTCCCAGTTTACAAATGGTACATTCCTGCGCTATAATACGGCATGGTCAGGCAGGATAGGTCTATCGCCACTGTTCGGCTTGCGTCCCTGGGAGCAGCACTTACTATGCTCTCGGCATTATTCGTGGCCGCGCTGATACTCGCAGGCCAATCGACCCGGATTGCCGCAGCCTCTTCATCTCACCGACCATCCTCTGCCTCACTCAACGACACGCCAACGGACGGAGGCGCGTCCCCCACTCCCACCCCCTCCTGCGAGCTATACAGTTATACGCTGGACGACGGCACGCCAATCGGCGGCATCTACGACATCGGCAACCACTGCGACTTCTGCGGCACTACCATAACGCTGCCGTTCTCCGTATCCATGTACGGCGAAAACTTCATAACGGCCAAAGTCACAAGCAAGGGACTCGTGGCGTTTGGGTTTGCTCACACGGCTTTCACCGTAGAATGCCTGCCCTTCTCCGGTTCAACTTATGCAATGGCCCCGTTCTGGGTAGACCAATGGACGGCTACAAGTATCTGCCCCCTGTGTGGCATCTTCACGAACACGGTAGGCACGGCCCCCAATCGCACGTTCATAGTGGAGTGGCGCACCATCTATTACGGCCAGCGAGACCTCCCGCCCACCCTCAACTACGAGATACAGTTGCAGGAAGGGCAGAGCACATTCAAATACGTATATAAGCTCGTCACCTCCTTCGACACGGACACTGCCCTCACAATCGGCACGCAACTGAGCCGGACCTCGGATATCTACACCCGGTACTATTGCGATCCGGAAGGGGCTATAGCACCCCCACTATCAGGGAAGCAATTGACGTGGGTCTGCGATCCGTGCCTCACGCCGACGGTTGGTCCGACCTCTACCGCGACACCTTTCACGCCGGGACCGACCAACACCAGCGCCGGCTGCTTCGACAACGGCAGTGTGCCCGTTACGTGCACCCCCACTCCCATTGCCACCACCACCGGCGGCCCACCGAGCCACACACCAACAAACACGTCTGCGTCCCCATCGCCTACGTCGTGCACGAGTCAGAACTACAGCGCGTCTTCCACACCAGGCCCCATCGAACCTGGCGATACATTCGTCCCAGGCTCGAACTGCGATGACTGCAGTGTCGATATTCCGCTCCCCTTCTCATACAGCCTGTACGATCAACCTTACGCCACGGTGCGCGTCTACGCGAACGGTATTGCCACTTTCGGGAACAGTCCCGCCCGGGTAACGAGTTGTCTGCCTGTGTCCGGCGCCAGTTATACAATCTTCGCGCACGGAGATGACCTGCTACTGACAAGCTCCGGAGACGGCATCTATACATCGACAACAGGCACAGCACCCAACCGGATCTTCACTATTGAGTGGAGAGGGTGTTATTACAACGGAGGCATTTGCGGCGCGGATGTCAACTTCGCGCTCAGGCTGGACGAAGGGCTGAGGCGCTTTGAGCTGAGATACGGAACCACCCCTCAGACTGTCGCCCTCGTAGGCGTGCAGAGAGATGCTGCCAGTTACACGCAGTATCAGTGTGGTGGGAGCATCAGTGGCTCAGTCATATTCACGCTGGATAGCTGCGCAACACCCACGCCGGGCACCCCAACATCTACGCCCACACTTGCGCAAAGCCCAACGCCCGGCGGGCCGGATCTGGTCGCAGGTTTCCACTTCACGGGACCCGGCCCACCGCCTGGCTGCGATCGATCGTATTCTCCCAGGAGACCACTCTGGGGACCATTCACACTCACGACTTACAACATCGGCATCATGGGCGTTCCCGTAACTACCACTATGCGCTTCGAGCACGAGAGCGGAGCAGCGGCTGATTTTGCCGTGCCGCCTTTTTCGGGCACAAGCTATTCATTGCAGGTAAGTTGCGGCAGCGGAGTGCCCTGCCCATCTTACAAGCCAAGCGTCTATACGCTGACAGTCGATTACAACAACGTGATTGTCGAGCCGAACGAAGCTAACAACGTGCTTTCGGAAGCGGTCGCCAAAACTATCTACCCTACAAGGACCCCGTGCCCTCCCTCGCCCTCACCCACGTCCACTGTACCTACACCCACTATTACCTCGACTACCTCGACACCCACTATTACCTCGACACCCACAGCCTGCGCGATCCATTTCACGGATGTGCCAACAAATCACACCTTCTACGATAGCATCTGGTGTTTGGTCTGCCACGACGTCGTCAGCGGCTACACATCCGGTTGCGAAACAGGTGATCCTTGCTTCAGGCCGGGCAACATGGGGATCGGCTCACCTACAAGAACGATCCGCCGGGTGACGTGCGCGCGTTCAACGCGCGGACCGGAAAGCTCGTCTGGAAGTTCAACACCATCCCGCAGCGCGGCGAGTTCGGCAACAACACCTGGGACGGCGGATCCTGGCAGTTCACCGGCCACACCAACGTGTGGGCGCCGATGAGCCTCGACGAACGACGCGGCCTGCTCTACATGCCGGTCAGCACGCCGAGCAACGATTACTACGGAGGACGCCGGCCCGGCGCCAACCTGTTCGCCGAATCACTCGTCTGCCTCGACGCCAACACCGGTAAGCGCAAGTGGCACTATCAGATCGTCCATCACGGATTGTGGGATTACGATCCGGCATCGGCGCCGAACCTCGTCACGATCACCGTCGATGGCAAGCGCATCGACGCCGTGGTTCAGTTGACGAAACAGGGCTTCGCTTTCGTGTTCGATCGCGTGACCGGCAAGCCAGTCTGGCCGATCGAAGAGCGCCAGGTTCCGCGCAGCGACGTACCCGGCGAAGCATCGTGGCCGACCCAGCCGGTCCCGACGAAGCCACCCCCGTTCGAATCACAAGGCGTCACCGTGGACGATGCGTTCGACGTGACGCCGGAGTGGAAAGAAAAGGCGGTCGCCGAGCTGAAGAAGTACCGCCTCGGCCCTCTCTACACACCGCCGTCCCTGCAAGGCACCGTGGTGCTGCCCGGTGTGTGGGGCGGTGCTAATTGGGGCGGCGGGGCCTACGACCCTGCCACCGGACGGCTTTACGTCAAGACGACGCGCAGTCCGGGCATCTTCAAGATGGAACCCTTCAACAAGTCATCGCAGCAGCAGGATCGGGTCGATGAAGTTGATGCCGAATACATTCAGCGGAGCCCCTCGTCGTTCATCGACGGCGTGCCGATTCTGAAACCGCCGTACGCGCATCTGGTCGCGATCGACCTGAATCGCGGCGAGATTGCCTGGAAAGTGCCGTTCGGCGATGCGCCGGAGATCCGCTCGCTGCCGGCCCTCAAAGGCGTGCCGCTGCCGGATCGTCTTGGCGCCGTCGGACCGCCGGGTGCTATCGTCACGAAGTCGGGCCTGATTTTCGTCGGCGGTAACGACACCGCGCTGTCGGCGTTTGACGCGCGCGACGGCCGCGAACTGTGGCGGCACGTCCTGCCACGGCAGGCCACCGCGACGCCGATGACATATCTCGATGCGAACGCCAGGCAAGTCGTCGTCATCGCCACCGGCCGCGGCGAAGACACCGCGCTCGTCGCGTTCGCGCTTCCGCCGATCCCTGATCCCTGATCCCTGATCCCTGATCCCTGATCCCTGATCCCTGATCCCTGATCCCTGACAAGGAGCTCCACATGATTGACCGCTACACCAAGATCGTCCTTACCGTGATCGCCGGCGCGCTCGTTTACCTGTGCGTCGTGATGACGGCCTTCCCCGCCGTGCAGGCGCAGACGCAGCGGCCGGGTGAGTTCACCGGGCGGCCCGTCGAAACGGTCATCGTGGGATGGAAGACCACCGATCCCGTTCCGGTGGTCGCGCCGCGACCGCTCCAGATGATCGCGGCCGACACCGTCCGAATCGTGGGCACGGTGCAGACCGAGCGCTCGAATGGCACCGCGGATCGTATGGTGGTTGTCGGCTGGGAAGAGAACGCCGCGATCGGCCGGCCGGGATCGCTGACTCCGATAGTGTCGTCGAAAGCCGCCGGGCTGCCGGTGAGCACGGTCAGCCGATAGCCGGCGCGAATCACGGGCACATCCTTTGCTCCACCTTTCGCGGAGGACCTATGCCCACCCGACCAACGGATGCGACACACGAACCGAATCCCGATCAGGCTCCGGCGCGCCCGAATGGCCCGTTGCATCAGCCTGATCCCGACGACACGAATCCTGCCGGCGATCAGGACATCGACACCGCGGGCACCGACGCCGACGACGAGAGCCCGACCAAAGCAATGGGTACGGGCATTGCGCACCCCCGACAGAAAGGTTGAGCTCATGGCAACTCAGGACCCAAAACCGGACCGCCAGGACCCCAATGTGGAAGTGCCGGGCGACACCGACTCGGCCGATATCGTTGACCGGACCGGCGAGCAGATGCCTCAGCAGAGTCACGATGGTCTTGAAAACGAGGAGCGCGAGCGCGTCCGCGAGGACGATGTCGACGCCACCGGCGAGGAGCCACGATGAGCGACCGGATCGTCGTCCACTTGCCGCCGATGCCTCAGCCCAAAGACTTCGGCCTCGACGCAGAGGTGAAGAACGATACGCCCGCGGCCAAACGCTATGACAACGCGCTCAAAGTGTGGGAGCGCGTCGTCAGCGACATCGCGAAGCGGATCGGCGCGAAGAAGAAAAAATAGGACGACAAGCTCCGCCGCGGACCAGCCGGTACACCTTATGCAGTCCTCCCCAGTGGAGGATTTAGTTATGTTTTCTCGTGCATTGGTGCTGACGTTTTCATCGGTGACGCTCGTCGGCCTCTGCCAGATGGCGACGCCCGTCGTCGCCACCGTCGAAGCGCAGAGCCGTCCGGTGAACCGCATCCGTTTCGCCGAAATGGATCGCGACAACGACGGCGTCATCTCACGCCAGGAGTGGAACGGATCGGCTCGTTCGTTCGAGGTCCACGATTGGAACAACGACGGCCGACTGTCCGGCGAAGAAGTCCGCGTTGGCGCGCAGCGCAACACCAACTGGGAAACGGCGGATCACAATCCGAACCGCTGGGAGCGCGACCTGACCTATACGCGAAGCGCGTTCACCAACCTCGATCACAACCGCGATGGCCGCCTGACCGACAACGAGTGGCACTTCGACCGCGAGACGTTTCTCCGTGTCGATAGCAACCGCGACAACGCGATCACGGTTGCCGAGTTCCTCGGTGAAGGTGTCGACGACCTTCGCGGCGACAACTTCGACGATCTCGATCGCAACAACAACGGCCGCGTCGAGCGCGCCGAATGGTATGGCGGCGCCAACGAGTTTCGCTCGCTCGATCGCAACGGCGACGGTATCCTGACCCGTTACGAAGTCGCGGGCTCGCAGCCGAGTCTGAGCACGTACGACGAGTTCAACAATCTCGATTTCAACCGCAACGACCGGCTCGAGCGCGCGGAGTGGCACTGGTCGAACAACAGCTTCAACCAGCGGGACGCCAATCGGGACGGCGTCATTTCGCGGAACGAGCTGCAGACTTCTGGCGGTACGCCCGCGACGATTGGCGCGCTCGGCGGCCAGGCGAATTCGCAGTCGTTCCAGGTGAACGCCCAGCAGCGGTGGACTCCGACCGGGATCACGGTGCGCACGGGCGACATCATCACGTTCCAATCGAGCGGCCAGATCCAGATGAGCGACAACGCGCAAGATGTCGCTTCGCCGGCCGGGTCGCTGAGCCGTCGCATGGCGCCGGATGCGCCGATCAGCGGCGTCCTTGCCGGCGCGCTGATTGCGAGGATCGGCGCCTATGCTCCCGTGGCCATCGGTGACCAGACTCGAATCACCGCTCCCGTGAGCGGCGAGCTCTTACTTGGTGTGAACGACGATCACCTGCCGGACAACCGCGGTCAGTTCAACGTCACGGTGGGTATCCAGAAGCGCTAACCCGCAGGGGTCACAGCCCGCATCAGGTCTGTGACCCCGTTTGGCTGTGTTAAGATCAAAAGCCTGTCGCGCCCATAGCTCAGCTGGATAGAGCGTCTGGCTACGAACCAGGAGGTCGCATGTTCGAATCATGCTGGGCGCACCATTCCAACTTCGTTGGATTGGTCACGCCCACCCTGAATCCAGGTCAAGCCACGACGCGCGTTGCGCGTCGTTAGCATGTTCGATTCATGCTGGGCGCACCACTTTTCCTGAGCAAATTCAGCCAAGTGGCGCGATCGGGTCCTCCGGTCGGTGAACAATCGTGAACAATTCGCTGCCGACCTTGTCGGCGGCAGCCCGTAACGACCCGTCGAGCACCTGCTGTACACGTTCAACGTCGTGTCGACGTTGGTATGCCCCATCAACTGCGCGACCACCTTTCCGGGCACGCCTTTCTCGTGTGACCACGACGAGTACGTGCGACGGAACGTCAGCCATGTCGCGTTAGGCAGGTCCAATGCCTTACACGCAGGGAAGATCAAGCGCCTCAGGACGTTGTTCGGCGAGATGGAATTGCCGGTCCGCGTCGCAAATACGAGCCCGTTCGGGTTCAGTCCGGCCGACTCGTCGCCTCCACTCACCGATGAATCCCAGTGCCGCTTGGGACAGTGGGATCTGTCGCAGGCCGCCTCTGTCTTCGGTGTGCTGAACGTGCCGTCGTAGACCGCCTCACGGACCGTGAGCGTGCGCGCACCCTCATCGATGTCCCGCCACCGCAGCGCAAATAGCTCGACGCGCCGCAGACCCGAGAGTACCGCCAAGCCCACCATCGCGCGTCCCAATGGCGACAGCTTGTCCAGCAAGCTCGCAGCCTGCGGGGGCGTGGTGGACGGGACGAGTTTCGGAACTGGCTGCTGTCGGCGGCGTCGGAAGAATGGTCACACACGGCCCGATTCCGTGGCGGCCGTTGTCGAAGATCAACGGGTTCCGGTGAACGGATGTTGACCCCTCCGACTTCACAGTGCTTCTCAGCCGTCTTGAGCCCTGCCGCAGAGGCGCGCTCCCGCCCCCGGCAACCAAAGATATGTGCCTCCTGGTGGAATCCGCGCTGCGTGACTGATTCTGTCGCGTAATCCCGCCTTTCTCCTAGGCGCCAGCTGCTGGCGCAAGGGAGAACAGGCATGTCGAGAATCGCTCACGCTAGCGGTGCGGCGGCAATGTTCGTGATGAGTGTCGGCAATATCAGCGCCGATACGCTCCAGCCGCCACCCGAACGACGGACTTGCCTCGAGGTGCATACAGCCCCGGCGAATGCCGTCACGTATCCGGCGACGCCGGTGCCGAAACGTCAGCGAATCCGTTCGATGAGCGAGAAGATCGGCAGGCTCCTCGACCTGGGCTACGAACGGTCGCCGACATTCAGAGGGCTGGTCGAGACTCTGGAACAATCGCCGGTTCTGGTGTACATCGAATCTGGACGTTGCCCAGCGATTCGTCGTCAGCGCCTGAATGGCTGCCTCGCAGACCTGGGGACAGCCGGTGGCGCACGCTACTTGCGCGTCATTGTCGACGTCAGACTTCCCACCGACAATCTGATCGCGACCGTCGGTCATGAGCTTCAGCACGCGGTCGAAGCGCGCGAAGCCACCGCGGTTGCGCATGGACACCGAGAGGCGTTTATCGGGGCTGGTGCGCGCCCCGTCGGAGCGAACGTTTACGAAACCGACGGTGCCCAGGACGTGAAAGAGGCCATCCTCCGCGACCTGCGGCGCGCGCGGCCAGGGTGCGCCGTCACGACAGGCGCAGTACCCCCGGCATAACGGGCCGATTGTGCCGCAAGCCTGGTCAGCAGTGCGAAAGGCCGTACCGCGGCAGATGACGGCTCATGCGCCAGTTCATCCGCGGCCCGCGCCTACATTGGACGGCATTTCGGAGTGAGCGTCGACCGTCGCGTGCGTTACACTGACCCACCCGCAACGATGGCTCAGCGCGTCACCGAGCTGCTCCTGGCCTGGGGTGAGGGAGACGACGCCGCCCTCCAGCAGTTGATTCCGCTCGTTCACGCGGAGCTGCGCCGTATGGCTCGTCGCCACATGGCCGGCGAGCGCCGCGGCCACACGCTGCAGCCCACCGCGCTGGTGAACGAGGTCTACTTGCGACTCGTCGATCTCGAGCGCATCCGCTGGCAGAATCGCGTCCATTTCATGGCCGTCGCGGCGAGGCTCATGCGCCGAGTCCTCATCGACGTTGCGCGCTCGCGCGGTTACCAGAAGCGAGGCGGCGATGTCCAACGCGTCGCATTCGACGACTCACTGCTCGTCGATGTCGGCCGCGGTCATGACTTGGTGGCGCTCGACGAAGCGTTGGATGAGCTGGCGCGTGTCGATTCCCGGAAGAGCCAAATCGTCGTGATGCGTTTCTTCGGGGGCTTGAGCGTCGAGGAGGTCGCCACCGCCCTCGACATCTCGACCGCGACGGTGACGCGCGACTGGAAATTCGCGAAGTCATGGCTGCTGCGCGAGCTGGATCGGAGCAGGATAGAGTCACAGCCATGACGTCTGACCGCTGGGAACGGATTGCCGAGATCTACCACGCGGCAGTGGCCCTGGGACCAGACGAGAGGCACTCCTTTCTCGACGCGGCCTGTGGCCCTGATCGCGACCTGCGGCTCGAGGTCGAATCGCTCCTGGCGCGCGCCGCCGACGCGTCAGGCTTCCTGGATGCCACGGCCGTGCAACTCATGGGCCGCGCCCTCGCGCAGCAGGAGACGACGTCGTGGGTCGGCCGCCGGTTCGGTCAATACGAGATTCGCTCCATCGTTGGTGTCGGCGGAATGGGTCAGGTGTACCTCGCCTTCGACACACGACTCAAACGAGACGTGGCGATCAAGTGTCTGTCGCCGCACGTCGCATCTGACGCCAGCGCCCGCACCCGCCTCGAACGCGAGGCCCAGCTGCTCGCCACGCTCAATCATCCCAATGTCGCCGCGATTTACGGTGTCGAAGAAGCGGAGGGGGTGATCGGCCTCGTGCTCGAGTTCGTGGAAGGGCGGACGCTCGCCGACCATGTCGCCCCGATGAATGAAGCCCTGCGGATTGCCAGACAGATTGCCGACGCGCTCGAAGCGGCGCACGAGAAAGGGATCATCCATCGCGATCTGAAACCAGCGAACATCAAGATCACGCCCAACGGCGTAGTCAAAGTGCTCGACTTCGGCCTCGCGAAGGCGATAGCCGACGACCTCCCACACGCAGCACACGACGACGGCCACGCCGCGACCCGCACGGGAACAATCGTCGGGACTGCCGCCTACATGAGCCCGGAGCAGGCGCGCGGCAAGCCGCTCGACCGGCGCACCGACATCTGGTCGTTCGGTTGTGTCCTGTACGAGCTGATTACCGGACGTGCCGCGTTTGGCGGAGAGACCGCGACCGATTGCCTGGTCAACGTGCTCGAATCGGACCCTGAGTGGGCGCTCCTGCCGAACGACACGCCAGAAGCGATTCGCAGACTGCTCAGGCGCTGCCTCGAGAAGGACGCGGCCGTCCGCTTGCGGGATATGGCGGATGCACGGCTCGAGATCGTGGAGGCGCTCTCGGCCCCTGCCAGCGGGGCGATCGCCATGCCGGTCGGAGGGCGTTCTGGCTGGGCAGCGGCGCTTGCGGCTCTTGTCGTCGGTGGTGCCGCCCTGGCCGGCTGGCTCGTTGCAGGCCGCGGAGCCGCGGGACCTGGAGTGGGTGAGGTGAGTCGTCTGACGTACCGTCAGGGGAACGTCGGCAAGGCACGCTTCACTGCCGACGGGCAGGGCATCGTGTACAGCGCCGCGTGGGATGGGGAGCCGTTTCGGCTTTACTCGACGCAGTTGGGCAACGCGCAATCCAGAGCGATCGACCTTCCACCAGCGGATCTGCTCGCCGTGTCCAGACAGAATGAACTTGCCATCTCCATGGCGCGACCCGCCGTGGATGGATGGGAGCCGCTGGGGACCCTGGCGGTCACGGGACTCGCCGGCGGCGCACCGCGCGAGCTCTACTCGGACATCGTCGGCGCCGATTGGAGCCCGGACGGCGCCAGCATGGCCCTAGTCCGCCGCGTCGGCAATGTCTCGCGACTCGAGTTCCCCGTCGGCACCGTCATTCACGAAGCCCCGACGATCCTGCCGCCGCGCATCTCGCCGGATGGGCGGCGCGTGTGCTTCTTTGCGGGCGTCGGATACGGCGAACTGATGGTCGGCGAGCGCGGCGGCGGGACTCGCCTCCTGGCTGGTGATCTGGTCCGCGGCGGACACTGTGCGTGGACCCCTGATAGTCGGGAAATCTGGGTGGAGGCCGGCGGCGGGGACATGCACATGAGCCTGGAGGCGTTCGACACGACCGGGGGCCGCCGAACGATCGCCTCATACACCGGGACGATTCAAATCGAAGACATCGCTGCCGATGGCAAGGTGCTGATCACCGCGGGAACGGCGCGCTACTCCGCGTACGGCCGGGAGAGTCCGGACTCCGTCGACCGCGATCTCGCGGTCTTCGACGCCACGCGTCTGTATGGGCTGGCCCACGATGGCCGGCACGCCTTGCTGTGGGACAACAGCCCTGCCGCGCGCCGCGATCGCGTATTCCTCCGGAGCGTGAATGGGCTGCCCGGCGTCCCGCTCGGCCCGGGGGCTCCAGCAGCACTGACGCCGGACGGCGCGTGGGGGGCCGCGATCGGCAACGGCGTTTCAAACGAGCGCATCAGGAACAAGCTCACGCTGTTCCCGACGCGCGCAGGTACCGCGCGCACCTTTGATCTGCCGATTGATATGGAACCGTTATTCGCAGGGACGTCGGGCCGTACCGACTGGGCGAAACGCACGTATGACTTCTCCACTGATGGGAAGCGGCTGCTGATTCCGTACGGGAGGGAGCAGGCGCGACAGCCACGAGTGTACGTGTACGACCTCTCACAGAACGCCACGACGTCGATTACTCCCGAAGGCATCACCGGGCCCGCCGTGCTGTCGCCTGACGGGCGACACGTCGCGGTGACTGAGAATTCAGGCGTGGTCATCTATGCGGTGGACACAGGCCTACAACGTCCTCTGCCGGGCGCGCCAGAATTCGCCAATGTCGCCGCGTGGGGCGCCGATGGCCGATCCCTCTTCGTCATCGAACAGCGCGGCGTTGTGGCTCGAGTCTTTCGTCACGACGTCGCCACTGGAGAGCGCGCCTTCGTGCGCGAGATTCAGGCGCAGGCACCTGCGGGCGTCACGGCATTCGACGTGTTCGTCTCGCGCACCGGCGACGCCTACGCCTATGCCACGGCGGTCCGCCTGGTGAACGTGTACGTCATCGACGGACTGCGGTAGAACGCCCAGCTCCACTGCGACCACGGCGGTCCTGCTGGTTGTCCTCACATTCGTCGCGTACATGCGCTGGAAGGTGAAACCGATCTCTCCGCGAACCGCTCCGCAGTAGACGATAGAGCCCTTCGCTGATCGTGGGCGACTGGGAGGCACCGCTAGTCGAGAGAATTGTGGCACTGGGACGCGATACGGCGTCGCTTGAATCGCTTGTCGCTTGTCGCTCGTGTTCGGGGTGAATACGGCGAAATGCCCGGACTGCGACTGACGTTCGCCCAGTCCTGTCGGCTGTGGCAAGTACCTCCGCGGCACCAGGGAAAAGAGTAGCGAAGACTTCCCTGGGGACCCGTTTGAATGAAAGCTTGTGACCCTGACGGTTTAGGGCGTCGACGATTTCGTTGAACTCATGGAAATCATCGGACGAGTGGCAGATACTCGCCAAGGCGATGAGTTTGAGCTTATCTTTTCGCGTCGGGCCTTTCACGGCGAGTCTGACATCCTAAGGCGCCCTGTGGTACGGTTTGGCCCACCGCTAACACTCGGAGACAAGATGGAAAGACCTGAGCACGCAAGGGCACTTTTCACAGCGGCAACGATCGTTCTGACCTCCGTGGTCGCTCTCGGTAGTGCAGGCGCACAGGCCGCGCCGCCCCAAGCCGGGACCCCTGCGACGATTCCGGCGTCCGTGGTCGCTGCGGCGGAGAAGATCGCCAACGATCCGCAAGTCCTGGCACTGGTCAAGGATCAGAGCACGGATGCGGCCGCCAAGGCACGATGGAATCAGTTCCTCGAACTCGTTCGCATCCCGTCGCCGTCGCGCCAGGAGCATCTGAAGGCGGCCGAGATTCATCGCCGGCTGGTGGAGGAATGGGGATTCACTCCGGCCGAAGTGATGACGCGCGCCGATGGGATCATCGACGCCAGCGATACGAACATCGTCGATGGCCTGCCGGTCTACAACGCGTGCGTGGTGATCAAAGGGTCGTACTCGGGTCGCGCTGACGCGCAGCACTACAAGGGCCAGTTTCCCAAGGTGCTCGTCGAAGGACACATCGACGTCGTCAACCCCGAAGAACTGCCGAAGGCGGGTGACCCATCCATCCGCATCAAGCTCCAGCCGTACGCACAGCCGGTGGTCGCAACGCCTGAGGAGCTGGCCGCAATCCCCGACGAGCTGTCATTCGACGCTCGCGGCCGCGTCGTCGAGAACGACAAGTACGCCACGGCCAGCAAGGTCTTCGCCAATGCGAAGGAAGCCGAAGCCGGCGGAGGCGTGCGCATCTACGTGCCCGGCTACGGCGACATGATGCCGAGCACCTCAAACGCATTCGTGCTCGCGGCCGCGATGAAGAAACACAACATCAAGCCGGTCTACGACATCTGGATCTGCGGCACCGCCGGTGAGGAGGGCAAGGGCAACCTGGCCGGCGTCAAGCAGCTCTACGGCTTCGACCAGAAGGCCGGCACCGGATCCAATCCCCTCAACATCGTCGCCAACTTCGGCCTCGAGGGCGGCGGCACCGTCAACTTCATCGGCAGCTACCGTTTCGAGATGAAGTTCAAGGCGCCTGTGCCCCGCGGAGGCGGGAACGGTCCAAGTGCACCCGAGGCGATGGCCGCCGCGATCGCGAAGATCGCCGACGTCAAGACCCCGTCGGAACTCCGGGAAGGCGCGCCGCGCACCACCTACACCGTCGGCCGCGCGAGCTGCGAACCACCGCCGGCCGGCCGCACGGTCGTGCCGAGTTGCTCGCTCGAGGTTGACATGCGCTCGACGCGCAAGGAACCGCTCGAGGAGATGCGCCAGACGATCGAGCCCATGTTCCAGGCGGGCGCGTCGGCGGAGAACGCCAGGTATGGGCGCAAGGATGGCGGCCCCGGAAGGGATCACCTTGGAGCTGATGTGGTACGGCTTGCGGCCGGCGTTCGTGGCAGACAGCGTCGATAACGTCGCTGTGCATGCGGGTCTTCAATCGGGCATCCAGCTGGGGGTTCTCACGTCTCCGATGGTCGGCACGGGATCCGGCAGCTTGAACGACAACGTGCCGGCCAACACCGGCATCCCGACCTATCAATTCAGCCTGGCGTCTTCGGCCGCCGGCGCCGGCGGACATGCGTTCTGGGAGTGGGGCACTCGAGGCGCGCCTGCGACGGAGGTGGCCCGCATGCACCGCGTGCTCACGGCAGCGTTGATCGTGTCGGGGTTCCACGCTGCGGACGGCACCGTCGTGCAGCCATCCATCGGCCCGATGGGCAAGCGGACGCGCGAAGTCGCGCGATAACTCTGGAGCATACGGTCATGAAGCGTCTGATTTATTCGCTCGCATTCCTCGTCAGTGTCGCCGCGGCCGGCACGCCCGCCTTCGCCCAGCAGTCGGGAGGACTGCGCGTCGAGTTCCAGGGACCTGGCGGCCATAGTTCCGGCGCCTATGGGCGCGTCAGCGCCCTGCACGCCGCCGCTCGTGCGGTCATCCTGATTCAAAAGGCACTGCCCGCCGGGAGTTACCAGATCACGAACCTGACCGGCGGGAACTCGGTCAATTCGATCGCGTCCGACGGTCTCATCGAGATGAAGCTGACCGCCGCCAATGCCGCCGCGTACAAGGCGCTCGTGACCGCGGTGACGAACGCAGCGGCTGAGGGCGCCGCCGCTGAGAATCGTTTCGAGGCGTGAAGGCCGGAGACCTGACGAGCGGAGCGCCTGCGACGGTCCGGTCTGTCGTCACGCCGTTCTGAAACAGGGCTATTGTGACGGCATCTTTGGTGAACAATTCGTGAACAAATCGCTCCCGAACACACGATGGCGTCGTCGTCGCGTGTGGTTCGTCTACATTCTGCGATGTGCTGACGGAACGTTCTATGTCGGCAAGACTTGCGATCTCCTTAGGCGGCTCCCGCAACACAACAAGGGCTGCGCCTCCGGGCACACGGCGACGCGCCGGCCAGTGCGGATGGCGTACGCCGAGGAGCTTGCGGATCGCGACGCGGCCCTGGCACGGGAACGACAACTCAAACGCTGGTAGTGCGTACCTCCAGGAATGGGAACAAGGTCGTCGTGCACCGTCAGACGCAGCCCGAACGTTGCTGCTTGTCGCGGAAAGAAATCCACTAATCCACTTGTGGGACACTACGGCGTCGCCACATCGAAGCCGCGACGTCAGCCCTTGATGATGTTGAGAATGGGCATGATCTGCGGCTGGACCGGGTCGGCTCCGATCTCGCGCAGGATCGGCATCAGCGTTTCGCCGAAACGGTCGAACGCCTCCTGCGAGTCCCACACGTCGAAGACCGACACCTTCGCCGGGTCGCCGAAACAGGCGTGATACTGCCGTCCCGCCGGCATGCCGGCTCCGGCTGATTCTAGTTTCTCAATGCACTGGTCGTATTGCGTCTTGCTCAGCGCAGGGGCGAAATAGACACCGATGGCCATAGGATCTCCTGGGATCAGATGCGAGGGCGAAGGTGCCCCGCGAAGTCACGTCGAGAGCATATGCGATGAGACCTGCTCTGTGCCATCAACGAGCGAATCGCACCGTCCTCGCCGCGATGTATATCGTCGCGGGCGTCGCGCGCGGGCGACGACGGATACGAGGTCGGCCCATAAGTCGCAGGGACTCGAACTCGTCAGAACCGCAGCCGAATGCGTGGGCGCATCACCTCAACGCAAGTTCCCTACACTGAAAGACTTATCCCCTCCTTGATCTGAGTCAAGACGCATTTCCGACTCCCGAACGTACATTTGATTCGAACGATTGGGTTCGATTACTCGGGATTTGGAGCGGAAGATGAAGCGGTATGTGTGGATGAGTGCCCTGGCGGCACTTACGATTACGTTTAGTGCAACGGCGGCCCAGGCTACGCCGATTACACTCGATTTTACGGCGGGCAAGTACGCTGGCGCCCACAACGAATGGCACTTCGAAACTGTCGACCAGGGTGTGACCGTCGATCTGTGGAGTGGCGTATTCGAGAAGCTCACCTACGATGCAGTGAATGGCATTGGCATTGATGGCTGGGGCGGCGACAATGGCGAGGTCGGGGACGACGAACTTGTGTTGTCAGGTTTTAGTCCAGATCAGTACATCTACGAGGTCGAGCTCGCGCAGTTGTTCGCCATCGGTTCCTACGCGGAGACCGGCTACTACAGACTCAACAATTCCGGCGGGTGGATCCCGTTCGCGGCGACCAATTCTGACGGTTCGTATAGCTTGATCATCAATAAGTCTGTCAGTTCGATTGCTTTTACGGGTGACTGCGAAGTGGGCTGCTCTCTTCGACGACGACTTCTCAATCAAGTCCATTAGGGTCGAGGGGCCGACAGTTAACACCGTCCCCGAGGTTCCGGAGCCGGCGACCATGATCCTTCTCGGCGCTGGCTTTCTGGGCGTCGCCGCTCAGGGCCGCCGCAAGAAGAATCAGGCTGCCTGATCGTTGAGGTGGCTCTCCTGGGTCACCGGCGTTGCATCGCGCAACGCAAATAGTTTGCACCGCAGGGATGCTGGCTTGTGCAGTCCTTGCGGTGCCATCTCCACCCGAAACATCTCGTCAGTTTAGAAACCGCTCCAACGTCCCTCATTCAGGCGTAACATCTCATCGGCCCAGCCTTGAGGAGGATCCGCGTGCGTCGATTGTTCGCGTTCAGCGTAGCCGCCTGCGTTGCGGTCGTTATCTCGCTTCACGCGCAACCGGCGGCGCAGTCGCGACCGAACATCGTCCTGATCATCACCGACGATGTGGGATACGGGGACATTGGCAGCTACGGTGCGCCGGACATCAAGACTCCGAATATCGATAGCCTCGCGAAAGCCGGCACGCGGTTCACGCAGTTCTACGCCAACGGATCAACGTGCACGCCGACACGTGCCGGACTGATCAGCGGACGGTATCAGCAACGCTTCACGCTCGAACGGCCGCTGAGCGGTGCGACCAGTCCTGACGGTACCGTGGGCCTGGCGGCAACGGGACGGTCGCTGCCGCAACTGCTCGAAGACCGGCGGTTACGCGACGGCGCTCGTCGGCAAGTGGCATCTCGGCTATCTGCCGCAATTCAGTCCGAAGGCACACGGGTTCGATTCGTTCTTCGGTTTCAAGAGCGGCTACATCGACTACTACCAGCACACCGACGGCTTCGGACAGCCGGACCTGTTCGAGAACGACACCCCGGTCACGGTGACCGGCTACATGACCGATCTGATCACCGAACGGTCGGTGACGTTCATCGACGAGCACGCCAGGTCGCCGTTCTTTCTCGAGGTCGCGTACAACGCCGCGCACTGGCCGTATCAGGTTCCAGATCATCCTTCGACGGCGATCGCGGAATGCCGCGCATGTGCTGGCGTCCGACGAGACATCCGGATACGCGCGAGTCCTATGTCAAGATCATGGAACGCGCCGATCGCGGCGTCGGCGAGATTCTCGCCGCGCTCGATCGGCAGGGACTCGCCGCCAACACGCTGGTCATTTTCACCAACGACAACGGCGGCGAGTGGCTGTCGCGGAACGCGCCGCTGTTCAATCGCAAGTTCTCGGTCTATGAAGGCGGCATTCGCGTCCCGGCGATCATGCGCTGGCCCGGCCGGATTCCCGCCGGCGTCGTCTCGCAGCAGGTCGGCATCACGATGGATCTGACCGCGACGATCCTGTCGGCGGCCGGCGCGCCGGTACCCGCGGAGGCGAAACTCGACGGCATCAACCTGATGCCGCTGCTGGCCGCGGGCGCCAGGCCGGTCTCGCGCACGCTGTTCTGGCGCGTCACCGGCGGTCTCAATCAGCGCGCGGTCCGCGACGGCGACTGGAAGCTGCTCATCGATGGACCCGGGCGCGCCATGCTCTTCGACCTCGGCAAGGACATCGGCGAGCGCAACGATCTGTCCGCGTCCAACACCGCGGTCGTCCGCCGGCTGCCCCAACAGCTACTGGCGTGGGAGAAGGATGTCGACGCCGAAGCGAAAGCTCGCGGCTCAGCGAGCGGGCCGCAATAGGCCGTGACCAATCGGGAACAACCCTGGTAACGCGATCGGCAGTTTCCCGCCGATCGCGATCTCACCGGCCAGCGCCTTCACCGCCGACGTCTCCGCGTAGTCGGAGAAATCGTAGGTCAGCATCATCGACGGGAATCTCCGGCACGAACATCGGCGTGTAGGGATTGCCGAAGAACACCGCCGACGAACGGCTGCGAGCGGCGCTCGCTGCAATACGCGACAGATCCTGCAGCAGCCGCACCACCGGCGGCGCGAGATCGAGGCGGCCGCTGCCCGACGACGCGCGCACGAACACGCCGGCGACGATCGCGTCGTAGTTGTCGGCCATCGCCCGCACCAGTTCGAGCTCCGACGGCGTCGTGCGATCGGAGATCTCCACCGCCTCGGTATTCGGCCAGCGCGCCTTCAGCTCCGGGATGACGGCGCGGCTCGGCGCGGCAATGCGCCAGCCGGACGGATAGTCGAGCACCGACAGGTACAACAGGCTGCCGGTTCTCGGCGTCGGCAGCGGCACGCTGTTGCTCGCGTCCTTGACGAGCGTGATCGATCGCTCGCTGACCGAGCGCGCGACCGCATCGTGCTTGCGGCCGCCGACCGTCGAGCGGCACGGCATCGAGATTGACGCGTGCGCGTGCGATGCAGCCCAAGCCGCGCCTTGGCTTCGAGAATGCGGCGCGCCGACTGCTCCACTTGCGCGCGCGGAATCTCGCCGGCCTTGACCGCGGCGACGATCGCCGGCGGCCGCCGCGGCCGAATCCGGCGAATCGAGAATCACGTCGATGCCGGCCTTCACGGCGCGCACCGCCGCCTCGACCGGCGGTCGCCATCCTGGTGATCGCCGCCATCTTCATCGAGTCGGAGTAGATCAGGCCGTCGAATCCCGGCCTCAGCAGCGTGCTGATCACCTTCGGACTGAACGTCGCCGGCTGCTTCTCCGGATCGATCGCCGGCAGCTCGATGTGCGCCAACCATCACGCCGGCGGCGCCGGCGGCGATGCCGGCCTTGAACGGCGCGAGCTCCACCGCATCGAGGCGCTCGCGCGGCATGCGGGACGATCGGCAGGCCGAGGTGCGAGTCGACGTCGGTGTCGCCGTGGCCCGGGAAATGCTTCAGCATCGCGAGCATGCCGGCGTCCTGCAGCCCGCGCGCGAAACCCGAAACCATCTCGCCGGCCCGCGCCGGATTCTCGCCGAACGATCGGATGTTGATCACCGGATTGCGCGGGTTGTTGTTGACGTCGGCGACCGGGCGCGAAGTCGACGTGCACGCCGAGCGCGCGCGATTCGGTGCCGACGACCTTGCCGGCCTCGATAGGCGAGCTGCGGATCGCCGGTGGCGCCGAACGCCATCGCGCGCGGGAAACTTCGTCGCGCCGGCGATGCGCATCTGCACGCCCCACTCGAAGTCCGACGAGGTGAGCAGCGGCAGCGTCGAGATCGATTGCAGGCGATTGAGGATCGACGCGAGCTCCAGCGGCTGGCCGAGCACCACGTTGCCGTAGGTGTTGTTGAGCATCACCTGCGGGACGCGCTCGTTGCCGCCGAACGCGATCACGCCGCCGATCTGCGTCTCGTGAACCAGCTTGACGAGCTCGTCGTAGTCGTCGGTGTCGCTGCTCAGGTACGTCGAGTCGAACGGCGCGAAGATCATCTGCCCGACGATCTGCTCGAGCGACATCTTCTTGAGCGTCGCGTCGACCCACTGCCGCGCCGCTTTGTCGATCGGTGCCTGGGCCCGGCCAGTGATGACGAGGCTGCCGACCAGGGCGGCGAGGAGGAACGCGCGCATTTGCGCTCATCGTAGCATCCAGCCGCTATAATCGGGTTCTGTGAGCAGTGACGACCACAAGGCCGCCGCGCCGCCGCGTGCGCGTGTGTTCGTGCTGACCGTGTCCGACACGCGCACCGACGACACCGACACATCGGGCCTGGCGATCTGCGCGTTGCTGAAGGCCGCCGGCCACCACGTCGCCGGCAAGGCGATCGAGAAAGACGAGCCGCGCCGCGTCGCCGAGCTCGTGCGGCAGCAGGCCGCAATCGCCGACGTCGACGCGATCATCACCACCGGCGGCACCGGGCTCACCAGCCGCGACAGCACGTTCGAAGCGATCGACGCGCTGCTGACCAAGCGTCTGCCCGGTTTCGGCGAGCTGTTCCGGATGTTGAGTTACGAGGACATCGGCTCGGCGGCGATGATGAGCCGCGCCTGCGCCGGCACGATCGGCAAGGTGGTCGTGATTTCATTGCCGGGATCCGAGA
Source organism: uncultured cyanobacterium (assembly GCA_963833135.1). Taxonomy (GTDB): domain Bacteria; phylum Acidobacteriota; class Vicinamibacteria; order Vicinamibacterales; family UBA2999; genus 12-FULL-67-14b. Next base: position 36,032 of record CAWHWW010000008.1, read on the forward strand.
AGGCAGTGCGGCTGGCCATGGATAAGCTCGTGATTCCCGAACTCGCGCATCTCGTTCAACAAGCCACGAAATGACGGACCCCTGTTGGCCTGTTGGCCTGTTAGCCTGTTGGCCTGCCTATGAAATCAGAGATGAAGCCGATCAAGGAAACGATCCCGCTGGAGGAGGCGCGCCAGCTGATCGCCGACGCCTGCCGGCCGATCGATCGCACCGAGCGGGTGCGGCTCGTCGATGCCAACGGCCGCGTCGCCGCGGCCGATGTGCACTCGACACGCGACGTGCCGCCGTTCTCGCGCGCCGGCATGGACGGTTTCGCGGTGCGCGCCGAAGACACGTTCGGCGCCAGCCGCTACGAGCCGAAGACGCTGCGCGTGATCGACAAGGTCTATACCGGACAGGTGCCGACGAAATCAGTCGAGCCGGGAACGGCGATCGAGATCGCGACCGGCGCGCCGATGCCGCAGGGCGCCGATGCGGTGGTGATGGTCGAGGAAACCGAAAAGGCCGGCGAGCGACGTGCGGGTGCTGACGCCCGTCTATCCGCGGCAGAACGTCGGCCGCCAGGGCGCCGACATCGTCGTCGGCCAGACCGTGATCGCGCGTGGCGACGTCCTCAATCCGAGCCGCATCGGCGCGATCGCCGCGCTCGGTGTCGGCGACGTCGAGGTCTACGCCAAGCCAACGGTGGCGATTCTTTCGACCGGCAACGAGATCGCCGACCCGGGCCAGGAGCTTCAGCCCGGGCAGATCTACGACATCAACAAGTTCACGCTCAGCACGATCATCCAGGAGCACGGCGGCGTGCCGATCGCCGTTCTCCACCGCGCAGGACACCATCGAAGCGCTCGAGCAGGCGATCGATGCGTGCGCCTCGTGCGACGTGCTGGTCTTTTCCGGCGGCAGCTCGGTCGGCGAACGCGACCTGATCCTCGACGTGATCGGCCGCAAGGGCGAGATCGTCTTTCACGGCATCGCGGTGAAGCCCGGCAAGCCGACGGTGTTCGGCACGATCAACGGCAAGCCGATGTTCGGGATGCCTGGCTACCCGACGTCGTGCCTGTCGAACGCCTACATGCTGCTCGTGCCGGCGTTGCGATCGATGGCGCGACTTGCAGCCGCGTCACACCGAGACCGTGTCGCTGCCGCTCGGCCAGCGCATCGTCTCGACGACCGGACGGCACCAGTTCTATACGGTGAAGATCGTCGACGGCCAGGCGATGCCGGCCTTCAAGGCATCCGGCGACATCACCTCGATGTCGCAGGCCGACGGCTACATCGAAATCCCCGCCCAGACCGACATCGTCGAAAAAGGCGAGACGCGTCGACGTCAAGCTGTTCTAGCAGGGCGTGCAGACGTTCACGGCCGCTTGCTAGCGGAACACGAGCGCGGCGCCGATCGACCAGTAGTTGCCCATCACGTCGGGAACGTCGGCGGCGGCGGTCTGCAAGTCGCCCAGCGCTCCGGCGTGCTGGCTCGCAAACAGCTCAAAGCCGACGCGCTTGTCGGCACGGAACACCCAACCGGTGCCGATCACGACCGACAACGCCTTCGAGTTGATCGCACCCGGCCCAAGCGTGTCGACCCAGTTGCGGATGAAGGCCATGCCGGCGCCGGCCTTGAAGAAGAATCCCTGCGTCCGCCAGGGGCGAAACTGCGCCACCGCGTCGATGTGCGTCGTGTTGAGCGTGCCGGACGCCGTCTCGAGCGGCACCCAGAAGAGTTCGGCTCCGACATCCATCCGGTCGTTGATTCGGTAGCCGATATTGCCGAGGATGCCGGGACCGTGGCGATACGGATAGTCCTCTTCGCACGTCTGGCAATCGCCTCGGACGGTCGCCGATGCTCGCACCGGCGACGACCCACAATCGCGATTCGTCCGCTTGTGCCGCGCACACCGCGGGCGCAAGGACAATCAGCGCGCACCACACCCCTGCCAGGCTCCATCGCGTCATGAAATGTCCCATGTCAGATAGGTGCGGAACTGCGGATAGCGGAACAGCCTCTCGGTCCGGGCCTCGTCCTGGTAATAGGTGTGCCGCGAGAAATACTCGCCGGCGACGCCGAAGCCGATCGATTTTGTAGATTGGCACGCGCAGATCCAGGCGCGCGTGCTGCAGGAAATGATTGGCGCGCAGCCCGTCGAGCGAATACAGCTGCCGGCCTTCGTAGAACGCGACCACGAACGGCACCGTGTCGCGGAGCAGGAGGGCGCGAAGCGTGAACTTCGATCCGGGGCCGTAGTCGTAGAAGCGCGGGCCTTCGGAAACGCCCTGGCCGCCCGATCGGTTCTCCTCTTCTTCCTCGGGCACTTCCTCGACGCCGAGCGGGAGCGAATCAATCGCGCCGAGCACGGTGAGCCCGCCCGAACCGAGCAGCGCCAGGCTGACGCGCGACGACAGCGGATGCATGAAAGCGATACCGGCATCAAACGACTGCGCGCCGAAGGCGTATGCGTCGTTCAGCTGGAAGTCGTAGGCCTGGGCGACACTGAACTGGAACTTTCCACTGCTGCCGAGCGGCTCGCCCAGCAGCCGGCCTGCCAGGCGCGCCTCGCTCACCGGACTGCCGCCGCCAAAGCGCAGGGTCATGACGAACGCGTCGTACGGCGTGCGGCTGCGCCCCTGCAGCGGATCGCCATAGAACAGATCCGTTTCGAGAAACGCCTGCCCCGACCCTTCGAATGGTTCGTGTTCGGTGCCGCGCCACAACACACCGGCAGAGGCGAATCCGCCGAGCACGGACGGCACCATCTCGGCCGGCTTCTCCGCGATCCTCGAGGCGTCACCCCTCCTGAACCTGTTGTAGCCGGTGACCGGATCCAGGGCGGTGGCGCCGATCTCGCTCCACAGCCGGCCGCTCCCCGACTTCGTCGGATCGCGCACGAGCCAGGCAACACGGTGCAGCACTTCGCCGATCGCGATGCCGCCGAGCGTGGTGTTGATGTAATCGTTCAGCGACGCCTTGTTGGTCTCGCCGTAGAACTCCCACGTCGCGCTGCCGAATGCGGCCATCGCCGCCGACCCGTAGAAGTTCAATCCGTTGGCGCGGCCGGCGTTGTAGTAGTTGCTGCCCTGATACGGATGCCCGATCTGGTTGACGACGAAGTCGTCGAGATCCCAGACCCAGCCGTTCTCCATGTTCTCCCACCAGGTCTTCGGCGTGACGCGCGCCGTGACCTGGCCGCGAACGAGGTTGGCGAGCCCATAAAAGACGTTCACCACCGTCGTTTGCAGGAAGGCACGTCCGACGCTGCGGGGCGGACACCCGGCGCACGGGCGGGCGTTCGCGTACGGATCGGGGGCCGGCGCTGTTCCCCCTTCGCGCGAGGCGCTACGGGGGACAAGTCGAACAGCGATGCTGATTCGATGGCGCGCGCCAGAAACGAGGGTTCCGTTTCCTGCGCGGCGACGGGCGCCGCGTGGACCAGGAGCGCGCACACAAGGGCCGCGCAGAGGGGCCTCGGACGCAGAAGTTTTCCCATCGGTGCGGCGAACTTGCATACGGCAGGCCACAGGCGGCCGGCGCCGTCGAACCGGCTAACTGATTGTGAAGCAACGAGTTGGAGGCGGAGCGGCCTCCGGGAACCGTCGCGGAATCTCCGGCCCGCGCTCACAGCGGGCCGGAGTTCCTCCAATCTCAGAGGGCCGCCGTCAGGCGATCGCGCGTCGATCGCGAAGCCGCATCCACCCGGCCGCGATGCGGTAGATCGCCCAGATGCCGAGCACGAAGAAACCGATCGCCCAGATCGCGAAACCGATCAGGACGATCGCGAGCAGCGCGCCGGTTATGGCGATCAGAATCGACGCCAGGACGGCATACCAGAACGTCCTGATCTGCCAGTCGAAGTGCGACTCGAGCCAGGTGCCCCTCGCATCGCCGCGCTTCACGTAGTTGATGATCACGGCGATGATCGACGGCCATCCGAAGATGAACGAGCCGAGCACGGTGGCGGCGCCGAACGCACCGATGGCCAGGCCGACCGCGTGCAATGCGTAGGTGACGTGCAGCGTGGTGACGAGCGAGGAATCAGGTTCGCGAACAACGTGAGCTTCGGTCATCCGGTCTCCTCCTTCAAAAGCGAAGGACATTCTCGAACGACCACATCGTCAGACGTTTATCAGTAAACCAGTTCGTGACTACGCGGCCGGCGCGTCATGATGCCCGCATAGCCGTTGATCGACCAGTGCTTCATGATCGGGACGTCAACGACACCTTCGATCACGGTGCCGAGCGAGGTGTCGCCGCCGGCGGCGCGTCCTGAGAATCCGAAGTAGCGGCCCTTGCTCGCGGTGGCGCCGCTGCCTTGATACCAGAGATCCGCGCCACTGGCCAGGTGAAGTGCATGTACTTCGATACGCGCGCGGACCCTGCCGGGTTCAACCGACAACTGCGCGAACGCGTCGCGGAGGTTCATCTGCGCGTAGGTCGCCGACAATCCGTACTTCCGCGATGAGGGCAGCATCTGGAAGAACGTGCCGTGGTGATCGATCCTCGCCGCTGCCATCGCCCGACGCCCACAGGTAGCCGGCGCGCAGCCACGGCCTCGACTGCACGCCCGTCCATCGATAACCGGCTTCGAGCGCCACGCTCGCGGCCCGATGCGAGCGGCCGTACCAATCACCGAACTGCGCGGCGGCCCAGGCGATCGTATCGACCTCCCCCGCGCCCATTGACGCGACGCGCGCATGCGACGCGCCGGCGGTCGCCACGGTGACGTCGACCGGGCCATCGAGGGAAAACGTGTTGTCGACGACCGCCTTCTCGCCGCGCCGATCGCGATACGCGGATCCAAACACCTGCCACTCGGCCGCCGGCGCCTTCCCCGTCAGCGAGGCGGTCGCGACCTGCACCTTCGGCATCGACAGGTTCGTCGATTCTTCATAGCCGCCTTGCGTCGGCACGAACATCGCCACCGTTACGTGCTTGCTCGATCGATCGAGGTCGACACGCACGCCGTCGAAGCGGCGTTGGTAATACGACCACTCGAACACGCCGATGAGCCGCGAATGCAGCCGCTCCTCCTTCAATCGCTGGAGCGACTGGTTCGGCGACACCCATTCGGCGCCGGAGGCAAATCGCATGCGGCCAATCGTCAACGACGTCCGCGGCGATTTGAGGCGGGCCGTCAGCTCACCGAGATACAGCTGGTAGCTGTAGGACAGACCGGTCGCGGCGAAGTAGAACGCGCCGGAGCCGAGACCGCCAGGACCGATCGCGTCGGTCGGAAGATTTTCGAGACGGACGTAGTTGAAGGCGCCGCTGAGATCGAATCGCGAGCCTTCCACACCGACGCCGAGCTCGGCGCGATCGCCGAGAAACGTGTAGTCGGGGTCGCCGACCGGCGCCTCCGTCAGCCGCGCGCGGATCGATCTGGGTTGAAAGTACGACCAGGATTCAACGCGGGTGACGTTCGAGACCGTGCCGGTCACCGCCGGCTGTGCGCCGGCAGCGACCGAACACGCGAGGAGAATGAAGAGCGTTAGCCCTTCAACAATCGGTTGACTTCGTCCCAGTTGACGACGTTCCACCAGGCACCGAGGTAGTCGGGACGGCGATTCTGATACTTCAGGTAATAGGCGTGTTCCCACACGTCGATGCCGAGGATCGCCTTCTTCCCTTCCATCAGCGGATTGTCCTGGTTCGGCGTGCTCGTCACCTCGAGCTTGCCCTCGTGGTCGATGACCCACGCCCAGCCGCTGCCGAAGCGCGTCGTGCCCGCCTGGTTGACCGCGGTCTTGAACTTCTCGAAATCACCAAATGAACTGTTGATCGCGTCGGCCACCGCGCCGTTCGGCGCGCCGCCGGCGCCTGGCGCCATCAGCTTCCAGAACATCGAGTGGTTCCAGTGCCCGCCGCCGTTGTTGCGCACGGCGGCGCGAATGTCCTCGGGCAGGCTGTGGACGCCCTGGAGCAGGTCGTCCAGGCTCATCTTGTGCAGCTCGGGGTGCTTGTCGAGCGCCGCGTTCAGGTTGGTGACGTAGGCCTGATGATGCTTGCCGTGATGAATCTGCATCGTCTGGCTGTCGATGTGTGGTTCGAGCGCGGCGGGATCGTACGGCAGCGCCGGTAATGAGTGAGCCATCTCGGAAACCTCGTTTTCGTAGAACGTTCGTAGAACGTCGTAGAACGATCGTAGAACGCCCTAGCGGATTGCTAGCATTCTATCAAGCGCGATTTTAGCCCACTTCTTCTGCTCTTCCGGCACGACGATTTCATTCACGGCCTCGCCGTCGACGAGCGAGTCGAGCACCCACAACAGGTGGTTCGGCGAGACGCGGAACATCGTCGAGCAGAGGCAGCCGAACTGATCGAGCGACACCACGGTCTTGTCCGGCGCCACCTCTTCGGCCAGGCGATGGACCAGGTGGACTTCGGTGCCGACTGCCCACTTCGAACCCGGCGCGCTGTCGCGCACCTGCTTCAGGATGTATTCGGTCGAGCCGCTGTCGTCGGCGGCCTGCAGCACATCGAACGGCACTTCGGGGTGCACGATAACGCGAATGCCGGGATGCTCGGCGCGCACCTTCTCGATCTGTTTCGCGGTGAAGCGCACGTGCACCGAACAATGCCCCTTCCACAGGATCAGCTTCGCGGCGTCGATCTGCTCGCGCGTCAGGCCGCCGAACGGCTCGACCGGATCCCACACCACCATCTGATCGAGCGGCACGCCCATCTTGAACGCGGTGTTGCGGCCCAGATGCTGATCGGGCAGGAAGAGGATCTTCTCCTTCTGCTCCCATCCCCACTTCAGCGTCGCGGCGGCGTTCGACGACGTGCACACGGTGCCGCCGTTCTCGCCGACGAGCGCTTTGATCGCCGCGGCGGAATTGATGTAGGTGATCGGGACGACGTCTGGAGCGACGCCCATCTGCGTGAGCTCCGACCAGCAGATCTCGAGCTGATCGGCCGGGGCCATGTCGGCCATCGAGCAGCCGGCCGCAAGATCCGGCAGGATGATCTTCTGGTGCGGCATCGCCAGGATGTCGGCGCTCTCCGCCATGAAGTGCACGCCGCAGAACACGATGTAGTCGGCCTGCGGATGTTTGGCGATCGCGTTCGCGAGCTTGAACGAGTCGCCGGTGTAGTCGGCGAACTTGATGACCTCGTCGCGCTGATAGTGATGGCCGAGGATCACGAGTCGATCGCCGAGCGCGGCGCGCGCCGCCGCAATGCGCAGCGACATCTCGTCGTCGGACAGGCCGAGGTACGCCTCCGGGAGCGGTTGCCGCTCGTGGATCGACGCCTTCTCGACTTCGTTCAGGACCGGTAAGAAGGTGCTCATGTCGCTTGCTTGCAAGCCGTAGCGCCGAAGGCGCGAAGGCTTGTGAAACTTTTCTCAATCTCCGGACATTAAAAAGACCGAACGAAATCTCGGTATTGCTGAGGTCTCGTTTGGCCTGAATCGATAGTAGCAAAAAAGGAGAGGTCTTGCGGAGGTCTTACGGGCTTACGGTCAACGGGCTAGTACGGGCTTACAGTCCGCAATCGGCAATCCGCAAGCCCGTAGCCCGTAAGCCCGTAGGCCCTCAGGACCCTATCGCAAGAGGCACGCGCACCACGTTGTACAGCGTGTCGCGCTCGATCGGCTCGCGGCCGGCGTCCCAGATCAGCTGCTCGATGTCCGTCGTCGAGAGCGCCGTCGGTGTCGACGATCCCGCCATGTGGTAGATCGTCTCTTCCTGCACCGTGCCGTCGAGATCGTCGGCGCCGAACCACAACGCCGTCTGCGCGACGTCGACGCCGCAGGAGATCCAGTACGCCTTGATGTGATCGACGTTGTCGAGCATCAAGCGCGCCACCGCGTGCACCTTCAGCGTTTCGCTCGCCGACGGCGGCGGGAGCTTGCGCATCTGGTTGTTGTCGGGATGGAACGCCAGCGGGATGAACGCCTGCAGACCGCCGGTCTCGTCCTGGAGCGCGCGCGTCTGCATCAGGTGATCGACGCGCTCCTCCATCGTCTCGATGTGGCCATACAGCATCGTGACGTTGGTGCGCATGCCGAGGCCGTGCGCGATGCGATGGATCGAGAGATAGCGAGGACCGTCGCACTTGTCGTGGCAGATCTTCTGGCGCACGCGCGGCGCGAAGATCTCGGCGCCGCCGCCTGGCAGTGAATCGAGGCCGGCCGCCTTCAATTCCTGCAGCACCTGCGTGTCGGTCTTGCCGTAGTGATCGGCGAAGAACGCGATCTCGACGGCGGTGAAGCACTTCAGGTGGATACCGGGGCGGACCTTCTTCAGCCCGCTCAGCAAGATCAGTGTAGTAACTGAACGGCAGTCCCGGGTGCAGGCCGTTGACGATGTGCACTTCGGTCACCGGCTCGCCGGCGCGCTGCCGAAGCTTCGTCGAGGATCTGCTCGACCGACATCGTGTGCGAGCCGGGCATGCCCTCCTTCAGCCGCGCGAACGAACAGAACAGGCACGAGGCTTCGCAAACGTTCGTCGCTTCGAGCCGGAGGTTGTGATTGAAGAACGTGCGCGCGCCATGCCGGCGCTCGCGTTCGCGGTTGGCGATCCAGCCGAGCGCGAGCAGATCGGTCGAGTTGAAAAGCGTGACGCCGTCCTCGAACGACAGCCGCTCCTTCGCCTGAACCTTTTCGGCGATATTCGACAACCCGGCGGCTGCTAAGCGGCTATGCATTTCAAAAGTTGCCAACTGGCGAACTGGTTAACTGCCAACTTCGCTGAGCCCGATCACTTGTGCGCGAATTGTGCGCGTCCGCGGCCCATCCATCTCACCGCACAACACGCGCTGCCAGCGCCCGACCACCAGCTCGCCGCCGCTGATCTGCATCGTCACCGAGTGGCCGAGCAGCATCGCGCGCAGGTGCGAATCAGCATTCTGGCGGTCGCAATCCGAATGCGCCGGATCGTTGTGCTTGTAGTACTTCCCTTGCGCGACGAGATCCTCGAGAAAGGTCATCATGTCCGCGTCGAGCGCGACCTGCGATTCGTTGATGAAGACCGTGCAGGTGGTGTGCATCGACCAGAGCGACAGCAGGCCTTCCTGCACGCCCGATCGCCGCACGAACGCCATCACGGTGTCGGTCAGGTCGACGATCTCGATGCGCTCGCTGGTGTCGACGTCGATGGTTTCGGCGACGACGGCGAGGCCGCCGGCGCTGGCCGAGGTGGTCTTCGCCACGGGCGTCTCCCGCACGGTGACCACCGAACTCTTGGACATCCCTCCATTGTAACGGTTCATGGTTCCACAGTTCCATGGTTCACGGTTTCGTTCTGCCGCGGTTCCATGTTCGAACCTTGAAACCCGCAGAACGAACCTCTGGAACTTGGAACCGTGGAACGTGGAACTTGTTTCGGGTTAATATGAAAAAAACGATTACCCGGACAGGAGGGGAAGTGGGTGAGATGCCCACACGGTCCCGCCACTGTAAGTCTCGCCGAAGCCCACACGGGCGAAGGCGGACGAGTCAGGTTGACCTCCTGTCCAAGGGCTAGTCCATTTCGAGCGCGCGAGACGCTCGGGAGGCAACCATGACTGCAGCACTACGTCCGCGCATGCGGACGATCCTCTCTTCTCTTCGTAATTCTTTCTTCGTTATTCGTTATTTCCGCCGGAGCGCGAGCGCCGCAAGCCTCAGCGGCCGAGTAACCGATCCGGACGGCCGCCCCGTCGCCAATGCGGAAGTGATCGTCACCGGCGCTGCCGCGACACCGCTGCGCGCCCGCTCGGACGGCGACGGCAAGTTCGTCTTCGCTGAACTTGATGCCGGCCGCGTATCGCGTCACCGCGAGCGCGCCGGGCCTCGTCAGCGACGCGATGCCGATCGACATCACCGCCTCGCCGGCGACGCTCGACATCACGCTGCACATCAGCGCGGTCGCCGAAACGCTCGTCGTCTCGGCGGCGCAGATCGATCAGCCGCTGTCGCGCATACCCGACAGCGTCACCGTGATTCCCGGCGCCGAGATCGAAGCCAAGCAGCAGTTCATGCTCGGCGTCGGCGCTGCGATCGGTGCCCGGCCTGACGTGCAGCAGAACGGCGGCCCCGGCACGGTCACGTCGCTCTTCACCCGCGGCGGCGAATCGGACTTCACGCTGGTGATGATCGACGGCATTCGCGCCAACGCCTTCGGCGGCGGCCTCGACTTGTCACAGGTGCCGCTGCAGGACGTCGAGCGGATCGAGGTGGTCCGCGGACCGCAGAGCGCACTGTACGGATCGGACGCCATCGCCGGTGTGATCAACGTCATCACTCGCAGCGGCGGATCGCCGTCGGCCCAGGCGCACATCGAGACCGGCAGCCGCGACATGCTGCGCGCCTCGGGCGCGACCACCGGGGAGAAAAACGGCGTGCGCTGGCAGCTCGGCGCCAACTACTTCGAGGACGCCGGCTTCACCGGCCCCGCCGCCAACGGACAGACCGTGTCGAACGACGACGCGCAGGAAATGCAGACGTCGGGGTCGATCGGCTGGCGTCATGCGACGGCGGGCTCCGACCTGCAAGGCTCGATTCAGTACCTCGATACCGAGCGTGGATCTCCCGGGCCCTATGGATCCGATCCCGCGGACCGCTACGCCGGTGTCGACACCATCTCCCGTGGCACCACGAAGCGCGATCGGCGGCGGCGTGCGATACATGCAGCCATGGTTCGGCGCGTCGAGCCGCGTCCGGCAGCGCATCGAGTACGACGTCACGGACTACGATCTCAGCTTCACGAGCCAGTTCGGCGTCTCGGACGGCAACACCCATCGCTCGCACGCGCGCGTGCAGACCGATGTGTCCGCGAATGCGGAGTTCGGATTCTCCGGCGGCTTCGAGTGGCTCGGCGAGCGCGGCGGCAGCACCTTCATCACTTCGGGTCCAACGTCGGCGCCGACGCCGATCGAGCGGGGCGTGCTCGGCATCTTCGGCGAGGGCCGCTGGAACGCCACCGATCGCGCCACCGTGACCGCCGGCATTCGCGGCGAGCGCATCACGCGCGAGGCGCTTGCCCGGCGATCCGCTCGCCTTCCAGCCGCGGCCGGACTTCCCCGAAGAGACGATCAACTCGGTGAACCCCAAGATCGCCGCGTCGTTCCGCGTCACCGAAAACACGCGGCTGCGCGGATCGTTCGGCACCGGCATCCGCCCGCCTGATGCGTTCGAGATCGCATTCACCGACAATTCGGGATTGAAACCTGAGCGCAGCAAGAGCGGCGAATTCGGCGCGACGCAGACGTTCGCCGGCAGCGCCGTTCAACTCGACGCGACTGCGTTCTTCAATTCCTACACCGACCTGATCATCTCGGTCGGCCGGACGTTCTCGGGCTCGAGCCGCTACCGCACCGACAACATTTCGAACGCGCGGGCGCGTGGCGCCGAGCTTCGGCGCGGCGTGGCGCGGCAACTCCGGCGTCGGCGTGCGCGCGAACTACACGTTCCTCGACACCGAGATCCTCGCGGTCAACGGATCGTCGAGCGCGCAGACGCCGTACGCCGTCGGCGATCCGCTGTTGCGGCGGCCGCGTCATTCCGGATCGGTCGATGCGTCGCTGTCGCGCGGCGCGGTCAGCGCGTTCGCGCGAGCTGCAGATGCGCGGTGAGACGCTCGACGCCGAGCCCGCTTTCGGGCCAAGCGGCGGCCTCTACACCAACGAGGGCTACACCGTCTTCAACCTCGGCGGATCCTGGCGGCCGGTGAAGCCGCTCGAGATCTTCGCGCGTGCGCTGAACCTCTTCGATCGCGACTACGAAGAAGTGCTGGGCTACCCGGCGCCGGGCCGCACGGGCTACGTGGGTGTCCGCGTTGCTGTGGGCAGATAACGTTTCGTTCCGGTATGCGGCGGGCGCGCCGCTGGTGGTGGACGGGGTCACCGTCCGCCTCGATGATGGTGCGCTCGCCGGCATCCTCGGCCCGAACGGATCCGGCAAGACCACGCTGTTGCGATTGCTGAGCGGCACGCGCCGTCCCTCGTCCGGGCGCGTGCTGCTTGGCGATCGACCGCTCGAGCAGCTGTCGCGGCGGGACGCGGCCCGGCAAATCGCGGTCGTGCCGCAAGAGACCGAGCTCGCCTTCGAGTATCGCGCGATCGAGATCGTGCTGATGGGACGCCATCCCCATCTCGGCGTCTTCACCGTCGAAGGGCCTGATGACATGCGCATCGCCGAGGACGCGCTGTCCGCGACCGGCACCAGCCACCTCGCCGATCGCATGTTCCACGAGCTGAGCGGCGGCGAGAAACAGCGCGTCGTCATCGCCGCCGCGCTCGCGCAAATCGGACTCGGACGTCTGCGCCTCGGCCTTCTGTGGCCTGCTCGACGAACCGACCGCCTCGCTCGACCTCGGCTACCAGCTCGAGATCTCGGCGCTCTTGCGGCGCCTCAACCAGGACCACGGCGTCACGATGGCGATCTCGACGCACGACTTGAACCTCGCGGCGTCGATCTGCCGCGAGCTGATCCTGATGCGCGACGGGCGCGTGCTCGCCGCCGGCCCGACCGCGGATGTGCTGACGCCCGACAACGTGCAAGCGTCTCTACGACGTCGAGGCCGACGTCCAGATGAACGAGCGCAACCGGCCACATGACCGTCGTGCCGGTCCGGCGGATACCACGGTGAGCATCCGCCGCCGGATCGCCACGGTCGTCGCCGCGTTCGGCGGTGTTCGCGATCGCGGTCATGATCTGGGCGCCGACCGTCGGCAGCACGTCGATCTCGCTGGCGCGCGCGTTCGATCGCTCGATCCCCTGGGACGACAACGTCGACGCGCAGATCTTCTTCGTCGCGCGGTTGCCGCGCGTGCTCGCCGGGGGCGCTGGTCGGCGCCACGCTGGCCGCGGCCGGCGTGGTCCTGCAGGCGCTGCTCCGCAACCCGCTCGCGACACCGTTCACGCTCGGCGTCTCGGCCGGCGCGTCGCTCGGCGCCATGCTCGCGGTGACGATGAGACTCGAATTGAGCGTGCTCGGGATTACCTCGATTCCGCTGGCCAGCTTTGCCGGTTCGCTCATCGCCACCGGCCATCGTCTACGCGCTCGCCTCGTCGCAACGCCGCGGCCTGTCGACCAACGTGCTGCTGCTGGCCGGCGTCACGCTCAATGCGTTCTTTTCGGCGGTGATTCTGTTCGTGCAGTACCTGGCCGACTTCGCCGAGGCGCTGCGCGCGATCAGGTGGATGATGGGAGGCCTCGATGTTGCCGAGCTATGTTCCGATCGTCGCCGCGCTGCCGTTCATCGTCGTGTCGTTTGGCGCGTTCGCGATGATGACGCGGACGCTCAACCTGCTGAGCGTCGGTAGCGAAGCAGCGGCGTCCCGTGGTGTCGACATCGTCGGCGCCCAGCGGCTGGCGTTCATCAGCGCGTCGCTCGCCACCGGCGCGGCGGTGTCGCTCGGCGGCCCGATCGGCTTCATCGGCATCATCGTGCCGCACCTTGTCAGGTTGATGGTGGGATCGGATCATCGAATCGTGCTGCCGGCTTCGGCCCTGTTCGGAGCGGCCTTCCTGGTGTTGTGCGACCTGGCGGCGCGAACGCTGATGTCGCCGCTCGAAATTCCGGTCGGCGTCGTCACGGCGCTCATCGGCGGACCGTTCTTCCTGTGGTTATTGGTGAAGAAATCATGAAAAGCAACAGGCAACGGCAACAGGCCAACAGGGATGGCGGCGACACGATCAAGCGACATCCGGTTCTGGTCGGACTGACTGTGGCGGCGCTGCTCGTCTCGTGGCCGCCGCGCAGAATCAACCCCGAAGCGCATCATTTCGCTCGTGCCGAACGTCACCGAAATCCTGTTTGCGATCGGCGCCGGTCCGCAGGTGGTCGCCGTCAGCAACTACGACGTCGAGCCTCCCGAAGTGCGATCGCTGCCGACCGTCGGCGCGCTCGTCGATCCCGACACCGAGAAGATCATCTCGCTGCGGCCCGACCTCGTGATCACCTACGGCAGCCAGACCGATCTCCAGGAGCAGCTCAAGCGCGCGTCGATTCCCTTCTTCGACTATCGCCACGGCGGCCTCGATCACATCATGGTGACGATGCGCGCGCTCGGCGCGAGGACCGGACACGTCGAGCAGGCGGACAAGGTCGCGCGCGGGTTGGAGGCGGCCATCGACGCCGTGAGGACGCGCGTCGCCGGCAAGCCGCGGCCGCGAACGCTGCTGGTGTTCGGACGCGAGCCAGGCTCGCTGCGGAACATCTACGCCAGCGCCGGCCGCGGCTTCCTCCACGACATGCTCGTCGTCGCCGGCGGCGAGGACGTGCTGAACGACATCGACAAGGAGTCGGCGCAGGTGAGCACCGAGATGATCCTCGCGCGCAAGCCCGACGTCATCCTCGAGCTGAATGCGGCGACACGGCTCAACGACGCCGACCTCAAGGCCGTCGTCGATCCGTGGATGACGCTGTCGTGCCGTGCCCGCGGTCCGCAACAAGCGCGTGATCATCCTCAACGGCCCCGGCCTGACCGTGCCCGGGCCGCGCGTGATCGACGGCATCGAGAAGATGGCGAGGGCATTACACCCGTGATGACGATTTCGGATCTCGGATCTGGATTCGGATCAATTGCCGAGGCAGATTGCGAATGAAATCGCCAATCCGAGATCGACAATTGATCCGAATCAGAGATCGAGATCTGAATCGTCATGAAGTCCTACTTCTGGTCGACCGGGCAAGGATTCGGCGTGGATGCTGCACGTCATCAACCAGGAGTATCCGAATGCCGCCGCCGGACTTCTGACCACGACGAACGAGGCCTTCGATCGCGTGGCCATGCACGCGGTCAGGCGTGAGCTGCTCGAGGCGCAGGCCGAAGCCGCGCGGCTGCCGCTCCATGTCGTGCCGCTGCCGTGGCCGTGCTCGAACGCGCAGTACGAGTCGATCATGAAGAACGCCGATCGACGGATTCGTCGCGGACGGCTTCACGCACGTGGCATTCGGCGATCTGTTTCTCGAGGATGTGCGGCGCTACCGCGAGGAGCGTCTCGCGGGATCAGGGCTCGCGCCGCTGTTTCCGATCTGGAAGACGAAGCCGACGCGCCGATCTCGCCCGCGACATGATCGAGGGCGGGCTGCAGGCGCGGCTCACCTGCATCGATCCGCGCAAGCTCGATCGGTCGTTTGCGGGCCGCACGTTCGACGACCGGTTGCTGGCCGACCTGCCGCCCGGCATCGATCCGTGCGGCGAAAACGGCGAGTTCCATTCGTTTGCATTCGACGGGCCGATGTTCCACCATCCAATTGGCCATCGACTCGGCGATGTCGTCGATCGAGACGGATTCACGTTTGCCGATCTGATTGCCTGTTAGCCTGTTCGCCTGTTAGCCTGTTAGCCTGTTAGCCTGAAAAGGATCCTTCTATGCCGCGCTTCCCCTCGCGTTCCTGGCGGTGCTCGAGCGGCACTGCCGCATTACTCACCCTGTGGCTGGCCGCTGCAGCGTCGGCGCAGTCAGCCGAGAACGTCGCGGTCGTCATCAACGACAACAGTCCGGACTCGCAACGCATCGGCGAGTACTACGCCCGCACGCGCGCGCTGCCCGAGGGCAACGTGATCAGGATACGCGCGTCGACCGACGAGACCGTCGATCGCGCCGGCTACGCGACGACCATCGAGGCTCCAATCGCCGCGGCAATCAGGCGCGCTGGAAGCCACGATCGCCTGCTGTATCTGGTCCTTACCAAAGGCGTGCCGCTGCGGATTTCCGGCACAACCGGGCTCGAGGGCACGCTCGCGAGCGTCGATTCCGAGTTGACGTTGCTCTACCGTCGACTGACGGGTCAAGTCGTTCCGCCTGCCGGGAGGATCGACAATCCGTATTTCCTCGGCGCTCGCGAGTTGCGCCAAGCGCTGCCCTTCTCGCATCGAGAGCAGGACATCTACCTGGTGACCCGGATTGACGCCTTTACGGTGGACCAGGCGATCTCGCTCGTCGACAAGGCGCAAAAGCCGGGCACGGAAGGACGCATCGTGCTGGATCAGGCCAACGAGGATGCCAACGCGCCAGGGAAATCAGTGGATCGCGCAGGCGGCCAGACGGCTCAACGATCAGGGTCACGGTGAACGCACCGTTGTCGAAGCCACAGCCAAACCGGCGCGCGATGTCAGCCGGGTGATTGGCTACTATTTCGCGGGCGGAGCAAGATCCCGACAATCGGCAGCGCTCGATGCGGATGGATTTCGTGCCGGGATCGATCGCCGCGACGCTGGCCAGCTCGGATGCGCGGACGTTCTTGCCGCCGCCGGAAAGCTGGGTTCCCGCCGCGTCGAACGACCCTGCGACATTTTTTGCGGGGTCGGCGGAAGCGCTCATTGGCGACCTCATTCGCGACGGCGTCACCGGCGTGGCGGGACAGGTTGGCGAGCCCTACCTGTTGGGAGCGGTCCGTCCGGATATCTTGTTCCCCGCATATCTGGCCGGCTTCAACCTTGCCGAGGCGTTTTATCTGGCGACGCCCGCTCTGAGCTGGCAAACCGTCGTCGTCGGCGATCCATTGTGCCGGCCATTCAGCGGTCGCTCGCTGACAAGCGCTGAGCTCGAAGAGGCGACCGATCCGCAAACCGGTCTGCCAGGCCTGTTTGCCAAGCGGCGACTGGCGCAAGCGGTGGCAAGCGGCGCCTGACGTTGCGGAAGCGACTGTGGTGCTCGCGGTGCGAGCGGAGACCTTGCTCCAGCGTGGCGACAAGGCCGGCGCACGCACCGCGCTCGAACAGGCTGTCGCAGCGGCACCTACCGCGGTTGGGCTGCTTATGACCCTGGCACAACTCGAGGAATCCGACGGTCTGTATCCAGCGGCGATTGCGCGTTACCAACGCATCATCGAGATTCAGCCGACGAACGTGATCGCACTCAACAACCTTGCCTATTCGCTCGCCGTGCATCGCAATGCTACCGGCGGACGGGCTGCCGCTGGCGAAGCGAGCGGCGACGCTCGCCCCTCGAAGCGCCAGCGTGCTCGACACGTGGGCGTGGATCGAGCACCTGCTGGGTAATGACGCCGAGGCCGCAAGGATTCTCGCCGAGGCGATCAAGATCGATCCGCGAGGGGCCGAGATCTGGCTGCATGCCGCCGTCGTCTCCGCGGCGCTAGGTGACCGCGCCAAAGCCGAACGCGAATTGAAGGAGGCGCTGCGTCTGGACCCGACCCTGGAGCAACGCGATGAGACCCGCCGGCTTCGCGAGCGCATCGGCGCCCTGCCGTTGCCAAAGCCGTGATGGCAGGGACGAAAATATACGCCTCCGAGCAAAATCGACACGATTGCCATCATTTGGCATGTCAAAGTCGCCTAATTTCCGCCCATTTTGTTGGCAGCCATCCTGCAAGTAGCCTCGCCGCGAAGTGCGCGCGCACACCCTTGCGCCCGACCCGACGCGAATCCTTTATGGTTAGAGTGTCGAATGCGCAGCGGTGCGTGCTGCGATTGGCGGTGGTCCTTGCGCTGGTCGCGGGCGCCGCGTCGGTCGTGGACGCCGCCACGGCGTCGTGGGATCCCAACAGCGAGCCCGACGTCGCTGGATACAAATTGTCGTACGGCACCGAATCCGGCGTCCACACCACCACGATTGACGTCGGCAACGTCACCAGCTACCAGTTCAATCCGGCCCCGGGAAAGCGTTATTACGTCGTGGTGCAGGCGTACAACACGGCCGGCGGGCTGAGCGACAAGTCGGCGGAAGCGATTATCGATATCCCGTCGCCGGAAGGGACCCCGCCGGCGGGCAGCACGCCGGGCGGGGTCGCTCCGTCGCCGGGCGGCGTCGCTCCGTCGCCGGGGGGGGTCGCTCCGTCGCCGCTTGATATCGCGGTCGACTTCGGCCCATCTGGTCTCTGGCTGAATTATGCGGTCGGGAGGGTGGCGACAGATTAACTCGGCAAATCCGGAGGAAATGGCCAGCGGTGATGTCGATGGCAACGGCCAGGCCGATCTGATTGCTGATTTCCCGGGCCAAGGCGTGTGGATTTGGATGAACGACGCAGAGTGGGTGCAGTTGCATCACGCTCAACGTTGCGCAGATCGTTACGGCTAATCTCGACGGCAACGATAAGGCCGCCGTCCTGCTCGACTTTCCGGGAATCGGCCTTTGGGTGTGGCGGTACAACACCGGCTGGTCTCAGCTGGACTCGAGGAGCCCACGCTCCATGGCGACGGGCGACCTGGATGGCAATGGTCGTGACGAAGTGGTGATCGATTTCACCGGATACGGCGTCTGGGTGTGGGCGAACAATCAGTCCTGGAGTCAGCTTCACGGTCAAAATGTCTCTTCGATAGCGGTTGGCGACCTCGATGGCAACGGCCGTAAGGACGTCCTTCTCGACTTTCCCGGTGCCGGCATCTGGATCTGGCGCAACAACGCGTCATGGTCGCAGCTGCACACGCTCGGGAGCGATCGCTCATGACCGACGGCCGATCTCGATGGGAATGGTCGGGACGAGGCGATCATCGACTTTCCTGGCGACGGCCTATGGGTCTGGATAAATGACGCCTCTTGGTGGCAGCTCGACGGACAGGACGCGGAAGCGCTCACGGCTGCCAAATCTCGACGGCAACGGTCGAGGTGATCTGGTGGTCGACTTCGGCGCCGCCGGCCTGTGGGTGTGGTGGAACAACTCGAATTGGACGCAGCTGAGCACAACCAATCCTGAAGGCGTTGTCGGCGGAAAATTCAAGTAACGGCGTCAGACTAGTTGCTGCGCCGGCGCTTATGATGTCTAAAGAAGAGGTTGGATCGGTGTTGCGCCGTAAGCTTCTCTGATCGATAATCCAAACGGACTTGTGTAAAGAGGCCACACATAGTGGCCTTTTTGCTTTGAGACGAAACGCCAGGCCCATCGTAACGGTGCCTGGCACCGTCGCGTTCGGGACGTCCGGCAAGGAGATCATCAATGTGTCTTGCTCGCATTCGCGGCGGTGCAGTGCTGCTGCTGGCGTCGCTGACGCTCTCGTCGTGCAGTAATCCCGAAGCCCAGAAGCTCAAGCATCTCGAGCGAGGCAACCAGTACGCGGCTGAGAAGCGCGACGAATTTGCCGTCGTCGAGTACGCGAGCGCCGTCCAGATCGATCCCAAATTCGGGGAGGCTCGTCTCAAGCTGGCGGAAACCTACGAGCGGATGAACAACCTCAAGTCCGCGTTCCCCGAGTTCATCCGCGCCGCCGACGCCTTGCCAGACAACCGCGAGGTTCAGCTCAAGGCGATTGAGCTGTTGTTGCTGGCGCAACGATTCGATGATGCCAAGGCGCGCGTGGCCGCGCTGCTGACGAAGAATCCGAAGGACGTCGAGGCCCTGCTTGCTGCACGCCAACGCGATGGCGGCGTTGCGCGACCCGGCCGGCGCAATTGCCGAAATCGAAGAGGCGCTCAAGATTAGTCCCGATAGCAGCCGTGCATTCGTCAACCTTGGCGCCGTTCGGATGCAGAGCGGCGACGCCAAACAGGCCGAAGCCGCGTTTCGCCAGGCCATCGCGTTGGAGCCGAACCTTCGTCGACGCCCAGTTGGCGTTGGCCAATTTCCTGTGGGCGGCCGAACGGGCGCCGGAAGCGGAAGCCGTCCTGAAAGAGGTTCTGGCGAAGGAACCGCAGCACCTGTTGGCCAACCGGATGCTCGGCGTGCTCTACCTCAGCACAAACCGGGTCAGCGAGGCGGAGCAACCGCTAAAGAACGTCGCGGACATCTCGAAGACGCCCGCGGCGCGCTTGCAGCTGGCCGATTACTACATCGGCGTCGGCCGCACGAACGATGCCGTCAGCCTGCTGAACTCGCTGGCGACGGAACAGGCGAGCTCTGCCGACGCCGAGCTCAGGCTGGCAGCGCTGGACTACGCGCCAAAAGCGCGTGACGGAAGCCCACACTCGCCTTGACGCGCTATTGAAGCGCGCACCGAACTATGCCACGGGGTTGGTGATGAAGGCGCAATGGCTGACGAGGGAAAACAAGCTGGACGAGGCGCTGGAACGCGCCAAGGCTGCGGTCGCCGCCGATCCCCAGTCGGCGACCGCGCATTTCGCACTCGCCGTTGCGCACGACCGCCGCAGGGAAGTGTGCCGACGCCACCAAGTCGTACCAACGAAGTATTGCGGCTCAACCCACGCGCGGTCGCCGCGCAGGTGGAGTTGTCGCGACTGAGCCTGAGCGTCCGGCGATAGCGCCGCCGCGCTAACGGTTTGCGGAAGAAGCCCGTCAAACGCAACCATCGAATCTCGACGCTCGGGTCGCGCTGGCCCGAAGCCTCGTGTGCGGCCGGAAATTCGTCGCGGGCGGAAGTCGAGATCGCCGCTCTGCTGAAAGAGGCGCCGAAGGCTGCCGCGGTGCATGCCGTGAACGGGATGCACCAGGCGCGCGTCAACAATCCGAAGAGCCGCGCGGATTGCTTACGAGCGGGCCCTCGAGCTGTCGCCAGGATTTCTGGAAGCCATTGGCGGACTCACCTATCTCGACCTGCTGGCCAAGGCTCCGGCCTCGGCGATCGCTCGCCTGGAAGCTGAAATTGCCAGGCAGCCCAGCAACGCTGCCGTTGTTCGCGCTGCTGGCTCGAGCGCACAATGCCGCGGGCGATCAGGCGAAGGAGGAGCAGGCGCTACGTCGCGCCGTGTCGGCCGACCCTCGCTTTACCACCGGCTATGCCATGTTGGCCCAGCTCTACCTCCGGCAGAAACGTATCGATGAAGCGCGCGCCGAGTTCGAGGCGATGGTTCAGCGCGATCCATCCGACGTCATGGCGCGGACGATGGTGGGGATCTTGCTCGATCAGCAGGGCAAGCGCGACGAAGCCAAAAAAGCCTACGAGGCCGCTGTCAGCGGCACCGAGAACGCTCCGGTGGCGGCTAACAACCTGGCGTTTATTTACGCTGAGCAAGGCACGAATTTAGACGAGGCCCTGCAGACTTGCGACCTCAGCGAAGCAGCGGCTTCCCAATGACGCCAGCGTCGACGATACCATCGGCTGGGTCTACTACAAGAAGGGCTTGGCGAACCTGGCGGTTAAGCCATTTGAGGAGAGTTTGAAGAAGCGCCCAGACCAGCCGGAGGTGCTGTTTCATCTTGGCCTCGCCTATGCCAAGCTCGGGGAGAAAGCGAAGGCGCGCGAAGCCCTGGAGCGAGCACTAAAACTGGATCCCAAGGTCGGTGGCGAAGAGGCCCGCCAGGTGCTGGCGTCGGTGTCCCGCTAGGACGTCGGAAATCCTTACAACGGCGCGCGTGCTGAAAATGTTGGCGAACGCACTGATGTTTGCAAGTTGTTTAAATAGAGCAACTTGCAGTCATTCAGCGAAATGAGACAACTGGCACGCCTCGTGCTTTGGATGTCACTCGACAGGTATTACCGCTTGGCTGTGAATCACAAGCGCGAGCCTTACAACGTGAAAGGATCCGATTATGAAGGTGTATCGAAACATGGCGGCCAGACTGGCGAGCGCGCTTTTTCTGGCTGGCGCGTTCGTGCTCGTGAGCGCGGCACGGTCAGAGGCCGTTCTGATTGTCTAGGTTTGTGACGACGCCGCTTTGCTCCGGTGGAGCAAACTTTACGATTACCGACAACGGGGCTGGCGATCGACTCAATGATGCCGACGCTGCGGTCAGATCAGTATTAAGGTTGCCGGCTTTACCGGCAGCGTGACCGCCAGCAGTAAGCCGGCTCGTCGGAAGCCGACGGCAGCCGTGCTCTGAATCTCACCTACACCCTTGGTCCGGCTGCCTTTGGCGGCGTTCGCCGACACCATTTCTGTTCGTCGCGGAGGATGGGTTCACGCGCACCTGGCACCGCAACGTTCCAGGCCAACGCCAGCTCTGAGCGGCGGAACGGCGAAATCTCTTCTCGGGCGGCGGGCACGTTCGCGCCCCCTGGTTGCTGCTGCCCCGATCCTCACCTGCGCGATTGCCTCGCCGCCGGGTTGCACAGCAGACGTCACCGGGCCGTCTCACCTTACTATCTGGCCATGCGAGTCGGGCCCACTCCGAACGGCTACTGGCCCAGCGCGAGCGGCGACGCGACTGTAACGCGTCGTGCCAGACGGCGGCTCGACGGCCGCTCTGCTCGGTTCGGTGCTGGTTGGCTTCGGCATGCTGCGCCGACGATTCAGCAAGGTCTAACGGATCCGGCTGTTCCGTTCTTTCTCAAAAGCGCGCGAGGCACAATGCCTCGCGCGCTTTACTATTTCGGCTCACGGCGTTCAGCTCCTTCAGTTCACTCCCTGGCGATTCCGAGCTTTTCCATCAGTTCATAGAGGGTCGGCCGGCTGATGCCCAGTTCGACTGCGGCGGACGTGATCTTGCCGCCGTGACGCCTCAGCGCCTCCTGCACGATCTCCCGCTCGAGGTTTTCCCGCGCTTCCTTCAAGGTCTGGGCGGGCGCTCCGTCCAGAGCGTCGCTCAGTTCCAGGTCGCCGGCGGTGACGCGTTTGCCGTCGGCCATGATCACCGCCCGCTGCACGCGGTTCTGCAGCTCGCGGACATTCCCGGGCCACGGATGCGAAGTTCATGGCGCGCAGCGCGTCCGGCGCGAACGCCAGCCGAGTCTTGCTCGTGCTCGGCGCCGTAGCGGCGCAGGAATTCCTTCGCCATCAGCGCGACGTCGTCGCCACGCTCTCTGCAGCGCCGGCACCTTGACGACCACCACCGCGAGGCGGAAGTACAGGTCTTCGCGAAACGTGCCCTTGCGCGACCGACTCCTGCAGGTTGACGTTGGTGGCCGCAATCACGCGCGTGTCGCTCTGAATCTCCTGCCGGCCGCCGACTCGCTGGAACCGCTTTTCCTGAAGAAAGCGCAGCAGCTTCACCTGCACCGACGGCGGCAGCTCGCCGATCTCGTCGAGGAACAGCGTGCCGCCCGACGCCGATTCGATGTGACCCTTGCGCTGCGTGTGCGCGCCCGTGAACGCGCCCTTCTCGTGTCCGAACAGCTCGCTCTCGAGCAGGTTCTCCGGAATGGCGTTGCAGTTGATGGCGATGAACGGGCCGTTCGTTCTGCGGGCTGCGGCGGTGGAGCGCCTGCGCGACCATCTCCTTGCCGGTGCCGCTTTCGCCGAGAATCAGCACCGGCGCGCTGGTTGGCGCCACCTTGCGGATGAACGTAAAGACGGTCTGCATCGGCGGGCTGCTGCCCAGCATGTCCTCGAACACCTCCGCCCGCTGCCCTTGCTGCATGGCGCGGTATTCCTGCTCGAGCTCGGCCACGTAGACGCAGCGCTGCAGCACGAGCTTGAGCTCGTCCATCTGCACGGGCTTGCAGAGGAAATCGTAGGCGCCCGCCCCGACGGCGCGGAGCGCGTTCTCTTTTTCGCCCTGGCCCGAGACGATGATCACCTTGGCCAGCGGATCGATCGCCAGCAGCGACGACAGCGTCGCGAGACCTTCCTCGGGTTCGTTCGGCCGGGGCGGCAGGCCGAGATCGAGCAGGGTGACCAGTGGCCGGCTGGACGTGAACGCGCGGACGCGCTTCGGCTCGATCGCCGGCCATCGCCACCTCGTAATTCGGATGCCGAGCGCCCACTTCATCTGCGTGCGGATGTCCTCATCGTCTTCGACGATCAGGAGCGCGGGTTTCGTCATCGCTCGTCGTTGACCGGGAAGCTGGCGTGAAACGCGTGCCTTTGCCGACTTCGCTCTCGACGTGCACGCCGCCGCCATGCGCCAGGACGATCGCGCGGGATTGAAACAGGCCGATGCCCAGCCCTTTCTTTTTCGTGCTCTGAAACGGCCGGAACAGGGAATCCTTGACGAACGCCGGGCTCATGCCGCACCCGTTGTCGATCACCGAGAGAACCACGCGACTGCCCCGATGCTCGGTGCGCACCTCGATTCGTCCCGCCCGAAACCAGCGCGTCCCGCGCGTTGAGCACCAGGTTGGTCACGACGCTTTGAATCTGCTCGCGGTCGGCCAGAATCGTCGGCACCGGCTGCAGGTCGCTAATCAACTCGACATCCGGCATGTCGTTGACGCCGGCGAGCGTGGTCGTTGACGATCTGATTCAAGTCGGTGTCGACGCGCACCGAGTCGGTCGCTCGCCGGAGCGGCGCTCGAGGCGGTCAATCATGTCGTCGATTCGCTGCGCCGTATTGCCGATGCCGCGCAACGCGTCCTGCCGGAATGCCGGGTCATCGAAATGCACCGGCAGATTCTTCAGCGTCAGGTTGAGCGACGACGCCGCGTTCTTGAGGTCGTGCACGAAGAACGCCGACATGGTGCGGAACGCTTCGAGCTCCTTGGCCTCGGCGACTTCCGCGGCGAGCCGGATGTTCAGCAGCACGGACGTGATCTGGTCGCCGATGCACTCCAGCAGCTCCAGCTCCTCGATCGTGTAGGGCGCGCCGTTGATGCGATCGGCCAGGACGAGGACACCGACGTGCTGCGTTCCAGCTCGCAGTGGAACACACAGGCGGTTGCCGCCGTCTGGGAAACGCGGTCGGATTGAGCTGCTCGCAGCTCCGCCGCCCACGCGTCGTCGATGGTTTCCAGATCGAACGGCGACGTCCTGC
Organism: uncultured cyanobacterium; assembly: GCA_963833135.1. Lineage (GTDB taxonomy): Bacteria > Acidobacteriota > Vicinamibacteria > Vicinamibacterales > UBA2999 > 12-FULL-67-14b. The sequence continues at coordinate 60,439 of CAWHWW010000008.1, forward strand.
CTGCTAAACCGCTCGCTGACCGCTCGCGACAGCGTCGCGGCACGATTGCGCGTCGTCAGCCCTGGCCGATGGCCGCCCGGTCGAGTCGCCGACGACGAGCTGCCCTGTCTCTTCGTCAACGAGCCACAGCGTCACCGACAGCACGTCGAAGGTTTGCGGAGATCAACTTCGCCGACACCGCGCACAACGCCGGCCTGATCGGTGACGCTGGCCAGGCTGCCGCGAGAACAACGTCCAGATTCTGACCGAGTCGTGCTGCGCCTTCTTGAAATGGCGGGCGACGAACCGATGCAGTCCCTGCCGTGCGCGATCGGAGAGGAGCAGCACCGCCAGGCCTGCCATCCCCAGCAGCACCACAAACGCCTGCAGCTGGAAGACGCCGGCGCCGCCGAATCGTTTCACCACGACCGCAAGCACGCCGACGACGAAGAGATAGCCGCCGACGATGACCACGGTCAGGGACGATCGCAGGACCGCGGACGAGGGATGGACGTCGATTTCGCGCCATCCCGTTCGGGCATAGGCCAGCGTGAGGAACAGGCAGCCGATCAGGAGCGCACCGGACTCCACCCCCAATAGCGCGAGGTCGGGCGAAGAAAACAGGATGGCCTGGCTCCTGACGTACAGCTGGGCGCCGAAAATCACGACCAGGGCCAGCACGACGTACTTGATTCGCCAGCGCATCGTGCCGACCGCGGCTCGAAAGGTCTGTTCGAGGTTCATCAGGATCAGGACCAATGCCACGAGCAGGCTGGCGTTCAGCAGGTTCGTCATCGGACCAAACTGCAGCCGCGCAGTTCCGGAACGCTTCTTCGAGGACGACTCTGAAGGAGTTGATCGCGATACACGAGCCACAAACTGATCGGCAGCAGACCGACCAGAAGCAGTGCAGGGCGCCACCGTTTCAGGAACTCACGGTAGCCGCTGCGCGAGTAGGTGAGGCCGAAACAGAGCCAGATCACCGGGATGAAGCACTTGATGAACGAGGCCGCAGTCATCCAGCGGATCACGTCTTCGATCCGGGTGGCCTGAAGGGCAAAACCGGTCAGGACGCTATCGATGCCGAGGGCCGTCATGCCCGCGAAAAAACTCCACGTCGCCGGCGACGGCTTCCTGCGAACGATGCTCATGGCAGCCAGAAGCAGGCTGAACACGCCAGCCACGAAAGGCAACTGGACGAACACGGTCATCGTTCCTGGCGTCTCGACCACACTAACAGCTCACCATCCGACGGCGGCATCTAAGCCTTCTGGAAGATTCACATGACACACCGAAAGGCGGCAAAGGCCATACTATGGTCGACCGCCACAAGTTCGAATTTGCGGCCGGTTTCCGAGAGAAACATGTCAAAGGCACGCGGTTCGTGCTCCATGTGATTCAACTCGTCAAAGTAGATGAAGGTTCCGGGCTTTATGTGAGCGCACAAATGACGCAACACATAGATAGTGGAAGAGTACAAATCCGCATCCATATTGACAACCAAGACCTGATGTGACGGCAGCTCATAACTCGGCAAGACTTCGTTAAACCAACCTTTGAAAAACTGAACTCTCGGGTCGTCAATTTTCGGAACCATCCCGCCGGCGTCAAATTGTCCTTTCTCCCACGGCCCTCCAGACTCCGGAAGCCCTTCGAAGCTGTCGAACCCATGAAGGTGCGAAGCAGTATTCTTTAGTGAAGCAGACCAGTAGGAGATACTTGCTCCGCTGGCAACGCCAAACTCGAGATACAAAACTTTTTGATCAGCCACACGTTCGATAATCTTGTCCCAGACTGCTTTCCGATTCCTCGCTCGCGTGTTGGCAACAAATCCGCGCTCCCTCATCCAGTGCCCGAGCATCAGATAATTCACGGTAGCTTGAAGCCGCAACAGACTGGCTGTCGAGAGCATCGCCCCGATGTGAGTAAGACCGCGTTTAGTCAAAGCCAGTAACAGCATCGATTCTTTCGACTCCATCCACGAAAGGCAATTGAAAGGGTACGGTCATCGTTCCTGGCGCCTCAACCACGCCAACAACAGGAACAATGGACCCAACGACAGCGCAAAGAAGATTGGACCGCCCTGGCGATGAATGTAGCTGTCAATCATGTGCGGGCCGATATGCACGCAGAGCAAGCCAATGACGAGAATCCGGATGCTATTTCGCACGATCGCCAACGGAAGCACAAAAGCCAACAGGATGAACCGGCGCCACGGGCTCGTCAGAAACAGCTGGGAGGCCACCAAGCTCGTGATGAAGAGCACCCAGCTAGAATGGATGCCGCTGCATTCCCGCGCGATTTCCAAGACTATCCCTGGCAGCGCGAACACCGTTCCGTCGCGCAGGAGAGGAGTGCCAGTGATCCTGAACAACAGGGCGGTGACCTCGGCCGAGGCCAGCACCGACGCCCTTTCAATCCAATACACCGCAGCATCGGGCAGCGGAACCATGAAGATCAAGAACGCGATGGGAAAGGCCGCGGCCCTCATCCAACTCGAGCCGAGGAACAGAAAGCCACCGGCGGCGATGACGCTCACGTAGGCGAGCGCCATCAAGCCGAGGCCATCGTTGACGCTGAGTGTCGCGCTCCACGTTGTCGCCGCCACCAGCGACAAGACGCCGATTCCGCACAGGACGCCTGCACCGGCAATCGAGCTCCCAAACGCGGTGGGCAGGATCTTTCGCCGGAGGTAGAGCAGGTAAACCGCCACGAACGGCACCAGCTGGATGTACGAACTCAGGCTGCTCTGATCGGCGTATTGCATCAGCCTGGTGAGCGGCTGAATGAAAGCGACGGTAGCCACGATGATCCAGCCAACCCAGCCGGCGATTCTCAGGCGTTGCGGACGCGGCAAGGCGCGCCACGTCGCCCGTGTGCCTGCATCCTCGCGGATCAGTGATCTCGACATAGTGGTCCGGTCGTTACGTACTTCGAACGTTGAATTGAACTGAAGCAATGACTCAATCGCGATCCGGGGACTGCGAGCGATTCGGGCTCCCACCGTCGGATCCCCATCGAATGGCCGGTTTGACTGGCGCAGCGGCCTTTCGTGTCACGGAAGCTGGCATACTATCTCACGATCTGACATGGCCCGATCCGCTGATACCCCGCATTGGATGCGGCACATCTTCTACCGCTCCGAACGCACCAGGAGCACCTGGAAGTTTCGCATGGGTGTCGTTGCGCTGGTCTTGCTCATTTGCTGGTTGAACCGCGGCTGGTTGAGCCTTGCCATCGCCGATAGTCTGATCTGCGACGCGAACGTTACGCCAAGCGACGCCATCCTGGTCGAGAACTTCGACCCCGACTACTTCGTATTCGAGCGCGCGACTCGACTGCGCCGCGATGGCTTTGCGGCGAGAGTGCTGGTCCCAGTCCCAGTGGATTCAGACCCATCCCCACTCAGTGCTGTAGCGCTGGGCACGGCGGAATTGATGGCGAATATCGCTCGGCTCGGCACGATCGACATCGTCGCGATACGCCAAGTCGAACCCATTTCCCTCAACGCGGCTCGGGACGTCCTTCGCTTCATCGAGCGGGAACGCATCCGATCGGTGATCGTCGTCGCGCCCCTCTTCCGCAGCCAGCGATCGGCACTCGTCTACGGAGCCACACTGGGCCGTGCCGGGATTACGGTCAGGTGCGAGCCGGTCCAGGCCGGACGGCAAAGGGAGTACTGGACTCAAAGTTCGCATGGCGTCCAGGATATCCTGGAGCAGTGGGTCAAGCTGCAGTACTACAAGCTGTACGTGCTGCCATTTCGACTACGCATTCAGGAGACGGCTCATGAATGACCTTGCGCCCTACTGTCATCGCGTTGGCCGATTCAGCTGGTCTTGACCGTGCGCGGCAACAACCCTTCGAATTCCAGCAAGTCGCGCAAGCCATCGTGAAATTCCACGCGTCTCGACCAGCCTGTCAGTGACTTCAACAGCGAGATGTCCGCGACCTGGACCTCTTTGTCCGCCTTCCGAAATCGACTGGCGTCCCGCACGATCGCGATCTCGCGATCCAATCGTTGCGAAATAATCTGGATCAGCTCTTCGACCGATGCGTCTTGACCGCTCGCAACATTCACCACCTGGAAACTCCCCGGTCCAGGGTTCCGGTCGGCCAGTAGCCGGAACGCCCTTGCAGTGTCCGAGGTGTGCACGTAATCGCGACGGGGAGTGACATTGCCCAGATGCAGCGTATTCCCCTTTCGCAATTGCATGATGATCTCCGGAATGATATGCGCGTTGGTCTCGCGCGGACCGTAGTTGTTGAAGACGCGGCACGCCGTTACCCGGAGGCCTTCTGTTTCGGCATGCCACCGGCACAACTGTTCCGCCTGCAGTTTCGTCCACCCATAAATATCCACCGGGCGAACAGGGGAAGACTCGCTGAGTGGCTCGGCGGAGTCTGCGTAGACCGCCCCGCTCGACGCAAACATCATGTGCTCCACTCCCGACGAGGAACACGCCCGCAGTAGACCGAGCGTGGCCTCGACGTTGACTCTGAGCGTCCGCTCGGGGCTCGCGTTACACTCTGGAATGAAATGAATTGCCGCCAGGTGAAATACCACTCGTGGCTTCAGTTCCTGCAGGATCGACGCAACCCGCCGATGGTCGACGATATCCACTTCATACGATGGAACTGTTCGAAGGTCTTGAATCTGCGGCGCAACGCGGCTACCATTGTCGAGTACGGCCACCGCTTTGCCCTTCTCTTGCAACTGCCTTACCAATTCGTTGCCAATAAATCCTCGGCCTCCAGTAACCAGGTACTCGCAATTCATGCTCAGCTTCACCTATTCAAATAAAAGTCGAGTAAAGGGAGAACGTCAGAACGGAAATCAGCAGGCCGCTATTGAATTTCAACGACGAAAAGCGTCGTCCTGTCAATCATGATTCACGTTTGAGTAGATCGAGGAGAGCTCGGACATTCGCGGCGGAGTATTGCTCGGAGACGATCTTACGGTTCCGTTCGCCCATCGTGCGTCGCAGTTCGCGATCATCCACCAGCCGTAGGATCCCCTCGGCCAGCCGGGTAGCATCATTTTCCGGCACCAATATATCGGGGACGAGCTCGGGGATGCCGGTGTGCGTCGTAGCGACCACAGGCTTTTCATACGACATCGCTTCCATCAGGGCCACGGGTAACCCTTCGCCGATGCCCTGGCGGTCGATGCGGGACGGCATACAGAAGATATCGCAATACGTGTAAAGCACCTTGAGCACGTCGTCCGACACCTGACCAAAAATCGTGACCCTATCGCCCAGTCCGAGATCATGCACGAGCTTCGGCACATTCACGGGCCCTTTGTACCCCACGACCCAAAGGCGCACGTCCGGCCGGTTGAGAATCTGCAGGGCGTTGAGCAGGACGTCGTAGCCCTTGCGATCCTGAAATCCACCCACAATCAACAGCTTGGTTTCATGCTTCAACGCATGCGGATCCGGAATCATTTCGGCGAACAATCGGATCACCTTGACGCGTTCACCGAGCGCTCCAAAACGCTTGATGAGCAACTGCCGGTTGTAATCCGAGATGGTGATGATCCGGGCGCATGCGCGCAAGGCCCGTTCGCACATCTCCCAGTTGGGATTCGCGTAGAGATCGTAGCCATGCAGTGTCACGGAGAGTGGTAGCCCGGTGAGGCGGTGACAGTAATACCCGATATACAGCTTGTGGTCGCCCCAGTGACAATGGATCCACTCGCGCCCTGACCTGAGCATGGCAGGAGCCCAGGTTTGCGCGATGGCGAAATCAGTCACGGTACCGGTCTGGACCGCTTCGGCCCAAAGCCGGGCGTACAGCACCGGTGCCTGGAGAAACCGCAGCGGCTGCTCCGCAATCACGCGAGCTGGCCGTACCGTGGCGACCGCCGTCTTCGCCGGAGGCATGTAGGGCCCCGATTTGTACTTGGTGATGAACAGTGAGACATCCGCGCCGAGCCGGTCACACTCAACGAGTTCCTTGAAGTTGAACCCCGCCAGCCCGCCCGTGGCCATCGAGGTGATGTAGGCAAGTTTCATCTACCTACCGCACCTGATGTGCCCGAGAACTCACTGACGACCTCCTCCAAGGTCCGTCGCGCATTCTCTGCAACCCTTTCCCAGGTTAGGCGCCTGATGGTCTCGGCACCTGCTGCACCAATCGCAGCCCTGTAGTGGGGCTCGAGCAAGAGTCGTGTCAGACGGTTTGCCAAAATAGCGGCGTCTCCTGACGGCACAACCACTGCGTCCTTGCCATCGGTCACGATCTCGACGGTCCCGCATCCGTCAGCAACGATTGTCGGAACCCCCAACGCCATTGCCTCCATTGCTGCATTGGGCATGGGATCGAAGAAGGATGGGAGAACGAACACTGATGCCTGCTCGTAGATCCGCCGCAATGCTGCCTTGTCATGTCCTGGCCGTATGACGGTGACGCCTGGGTCCGTCACGTTGATTCTCGGCCCAACCAGGGTGAGTGTTGCGTAAGGGACGCGCTTCCTGACCTCTCGAAACGCTTCCAGTAACGTCCTTCCACCTTTTCGCTCGAACTCAAAACCCACGAACAAGACCTGCCCGTCGACGATGCACGACCGCGAAATAGTTTCCTGACCCCAGTCGCATCCCTGACCAAGACGTACCGCTTTGTCCGGCGCAACCCCGTAGTCCCCGATCAGCGATCGGCGAGTCAGCTCATTCGAGGTAAGGATGCGCGCCGCGCCTTGGTAATACTCCGTCAGTAGTTGATGGTAATCGGCGGTCCGGGCTGTGGCTGGCACCCAATCTGGCCAACGTTCGAGGGCGGCGGCGGTCGTGCAGTCGTCGTAGATCACATAGGGCGTCAGGCGCCCGGCTCCCAGCCCCGGACTGTAGAGCGCCTCGAACATCAAGACCACGTCGTGGTCGCCCGCCATCTGCCGACGAATGGAGTCGGCGAGAGTTACCGACATCGCTCGAAAATAGTAAGGGTTCATTTTCGTCCGCGCTCCCCACTGTTCTCGCGACGGCGCCAGGCTCTTGGCGAGGTTATAAACGCTCTGTCCCATAGGCAAGCCCGCGATGACGTAACTCACTTTTGCCCATGGCTCGAAGTACGGCAGGATCTTTTGAAGGCGCGATCCGGAGTACGGGTCGCGCATGGCGGCAGCAATCTTCATGCGTCCTTTCGACCTTTCTTCACAGTCCGCATGTATCTGAGTAACGAGTGGCAGCGCGGTCACAACGTCGGCAGTTCATTACGTTCGGATCTGCAACCAGCGCATGCCAGGCAGAGAGTACACGGATGCGCCATTGACCACTTTCAACATCATCAGGGCCCAGAGCAACACGGATCCCCCCGCCAGCGACGGCACGCCGAGGCTGATGGCTTGCTTCATGAACCCGTGCAGCGGAACCGACTCGACGAATTTCAGCATGAAGAGTGTCAGCGCAGCCATTGCCATCGAAGCGAGCACGATTCGCCCGGTTGAATTCCACAAGCGGTGCAACCCCAAGCCGCCAAGCTCACGGCGCGCGAGATACAGCATCAGCAGCGAGCCGATGAAGTATGAGGCTGACCGTCCGATTGGCAGCGCGTAAAGGCTCAGCAGCGGGAAAAGAGCCAAGCTGGTTCCTATGAACAGCACCGCGATAAGCATCGAGCCGATAAACGGCGTCTTCGTGTCGCACCGGCCAAAGAACACCAGTTCAGTCAAACCCAATAGTCGGCTCAAGAAAATATACGGAATCATCAACATCAGCACGCTGGCGACTACGTGCACGTCCGCCGTCGTAAAATTCTTCCGCTCATACAGGAACGCGATCAACGGCTGTCCCATGACCGCCAGCCACATCGACATTGGAATCGTCACCAGCAATAACAGATGAAGCGCGTGCCGCAGGCTGCCCTGAGCCTTCCCCGTGTCACCGAGCGCCAGGTCGCTTGCGAGCGTCGGCGCCGCAGCGACCACGATGCTATTGGCGAATAAACCGGCCAGCGAATCGACAATCCGTGTCGCGAACCGCAGAGCCGAAATGCCGCCGGCCCCGACCATTGAAGCAAGCGCGTTATTGGCAATCTCGACGCCCACCGACGCCAATTGGGAAGTCAACGGGTAGCGCATCATGCGCCAGCTTCTGGTGAAGACAGGATGCCGCAATGAGAAGTGCCATTGGTAACGGTAACCGCACTGCAAGAGCGCCCGATAAAACACTGCCAGTTGGATCAGGACACCCACGAATGTGCCCAACACCAGCGCAAACACCCCAAGCTGTCGATGGAACACCAGGAGAAAGACCAATCGGGAGGCGCTCTCAATTAATTTTGCTGACCCCGGCAAAGCAAATGAGCCACAACCATTTAACGCACTCTGCATGATTGTGGTCGCGCAGACCATCGGCAGCATGAGAAAACACACCCAACTCGCCCGGGTGGCCAACACCAGAGCAGGTGCCTCGAGTCCCGGCGCCTGAGTACGAATCAGCCACGTTGATGACAACGCACCGATCGCTGCAAGGATGAAAACGATCACCGCGCTCGTCGTGATGATCAGATTCAGCACCAGCCATCCCGACTGCTCACCTTCGTTCTCCCGCGCATGGATGAACAGCGGTTGGACAACCACCCACGCTTGCACGGCCAGAACCGGAGTCAACGCCAACGGCACCGTCGTCGCAAGAAAGTATGCGTCGGTCGTCCACCCCAGGCCAAACGTCGCCAGCACGAGCGCGTCGACCACCACGGTGCAGCCGACGCCCAATGCCCCAGTGAACGCTGTGGAAAACGCCTTTCGTCCTAATGTTTGAATGCTAGTGACTCCAGAAAGTGGTCATCGCCATCAGCGGCGCTCAATTCACGCCGTGTGTAGATGGGCCGTCTGTAACGGACGCGTTCGGCTCTTTGATCTGTATGATCAGATTCTCGCCGCAAATACTCACCTGATAGTCGAGTGAGGCGAGCGCGCGGAAAAGCGCCTGTCCGCAACCCGGAGCATGCTCCTCATGGAGCTCGACAAAAATCATGGATACATTGCGTAGCCAGAGAGGGCACGTTTGAAAGATCTCGCGCTCGGAACCTTCGATGTCCAGTTTTAGCAAATCGACTGTCTGCCAGTTCTTCATTGCCATGATCTGTTCCACTGAGTAGGCCTTCACAAGGCCTTCATGGCGATCAGACTTGTCGAAGACCTCTGTCACTTGGAACGCGTACTTGCTGGAGTCCGGGTTTGTAATTTGCAAATCACATTCTCGTGACCACAATGCTCCCTTCAATAAATCAATCCCTTTCACATTTCCCAGATTCTTGACAAGCAAGTCGTAGTTTGATTGCTCGGGTTCGAGCGCGACGATTTGAGCGCCTGGATAATAGGCTTTGAAATACGCCGATGCTGCACCACAGTTTGCACCGGCATCGATAATTGTTCTCGGGATGAACCCTTCGACCAATGGGTACTGCCGGTCGGCAAAGACACTTTCAACCACCGTATCGTCGGTCGTCTTCCCTCGCACAAAGAATGGTCGATGCAAGGGTTTCAGATCGATTGCAACCAGAGCCCGGGTCAGACGAGCGAAAAGGGCCAGCTTGACTGCGCTTGGCAAACCTAACGTCAGCACAAGTTTGAGAAATCGATTCAGCACCCGAAACGGCTTGACGACGAAAGACGGGGTCCGCCCCACATCACGGAAAATCATCCCCGATTCACTTCTTCGCAAGAGCGAGCAAAGCCAGATTCTGTCTCGAAAGCGACTCGTACAACCTCAGAGTGTCAGCTGTCAGTCGTTCCACCGAGAAGGCTTCTTTGATCTGCTGTCGCCCTGCGGATCCCATCCGGCGGCCCAATTCGGGATTGTCTAGTAGCTGACAGATCTTTGCGGCGAGGGCTTGCGGATCTCGAGGCGGGACGAGAAAGCCGGTGATTCCGTCCAACACGATCTCGCACGTGCCGCCGCCCTCGCTGGCTACTACCGGTTTTCCCAGGGCCATGTACTCCATGATCGAATTCGAGATGCCCTCGCCATGCGTGGCAAGTACGCCGATGTCGAAAATGTTGACGATACTCTCCACATCCTTGGCCGCCCCGACGAAGCGGATCCCAGTGCACTCTGCCGGGACGCTCCTCTTGCACGCCTCGAGGTTATCGCCATCGCCGACAGCCAGGAACACGACGTCGTTTCGCCGGGAAAGGATGTGTTGCGCTGCCGCAAAATACGTGGCGTAGTCTTTATGGTCCTTGAACACCGCAACCATGCCAACCACCTGCTGGCCGTCGATATTCCAAGCTGCGCGGACATCTCGTTGCGGTGTCAATTGTGTCAGTCTCGAAACGTCGAAGCCGTTTCGGATGACCGTTCTGTTCGGTGAGACCTCGAAGTGTCTGCTCTTGAGACCAGCGTGGGAGTTGGCCACGACCCCGTCGGAATAGGAAAGGAGCATCCGTTCCACGTGCCAGCGCACGCCGCCGTGTCCGAAGGAATTTCTGATTGAGCCGTTGACGAGAGGAACGCCCAGGGCCTTAGCGAGCGGGAGGGCGTAAAACGAGGTCACCCAATCATGTGTATGAATCGCGTCTGGTTGGTAGGTTGCTAACAGGCGCCACAACCGGCGAAATACAAACGGGTCCCATCGCCGCTGACGCGGCATCTCTCGCATGGTTATTCCGAGAGCTTCCGCGTCGCGTTTGAAGAAATCGGCGGAATCCATGACCACCAATAGGACCTCAATCTTCAAACGCACAAGCCCCTTCAGGAGCTCGACAAGCTGACGCTCTTTTCCGCCGGCGCGAAGACTGTCGATGAAATGGACGACTCTCAATGGCGCCATCTTTCGTTCCATGCCTGGAACATGAGAATCGTCCATAACGGCTGGGTCCACGATCGCTGCCCATTCAGGTGTTCCCGCCAGGCATTTCGAATGGGTCGTGGATTGAAGAAACCCTCCTGGGCGAGGCGACGCTCGTCGAGAAGATGCTCTGCCCACGGGCGCAAAGGCCCGCATAACCAGTCGCCGACAGGCACGGCGAAGCCCTTCTTCGGTCGTTCGGTGAGCTCAGATGGCACGTACCGATTGAGGACCTGCCGGAGCAGCCATTTCCCTTGGCCGTTACGGCTCTTTAGGGATAGCGGAAGTCTCCAAGAAAACTCGACAAGCCGGTGATCGAGCAGTGGCACCCGCGCCTCGAGGCCCACCGCCATACTCGCTCGATCGACCTTTGCGAGGATGTCATCAGGTAAGTAGGTAATTTGATCCAGGTACATGAGTCGTTCCAGGACATCACGACTGGTCGTGAGCTGCTCGCTTCGAGAAAACGCGGTGGTTGGCTCGGAACCGCCAATCACCACATCAGAGGGAGTCTTCCATTGAGAGATGAGATATCCGTACAACGGCTCTGGCCGTGAAGCGCTCAGGATCTCGGCAACCTGCCTCAGATATGCCGTCGATCGCCTCATCCAGAAAGGAGCCTTGTCAGGACCGAGCTCTGGCACGACGCTGATTCGACGTCGCAGAAGCGGTGCGGCCGCCATGCCAGCGAGCCCACGTAGCAATTCTGGGATTCGCTGCAAGACGGTCCAGCGACGCTGAAAGAGCGCATAGTGCGAGTATCCCGCGAAAAGCTCATCGCCTCCGTCACCGGATAAGCTCACGGTCACGTGTCCACGCGTCAGCTTTGACACCAGGAATGTAGGAATCTGAGAAGAGTCCGCGAACGGTTCATCGTAAATACCGGGAAGGTGCGGTATAACCTCTTGGGCCTCGCGAGGGGTCACGTACATTTCGGTGTGATCGGTGTGCAAATAGCGCGCAACGTCTTTGGCGTGCCCGGCTTCGTCGTAGGAAGGGTCGTTGAAGCCGATCGAGAACGTCCTGACCGGGGATCGCGCCTGCGACTGCATGATGGCCACGACCGTCGTCGAGTCGATTCCGCCGGAAAGGAAAGCTCCGACTGGCACGTCGGCCACCACTTGCAGACGAATCGCGTCCTGCAGCAGATTGTCCAGTTCGTTGATGGCCTCGGATTCGCTGCCTGGGAAAGGCGCGAGCATGCCGTGTTCGGCTATCGCCTTGGGGTGCCAGTAGACAGTTACTGTCGCCGATGAAGCCGAGTCCTTCAGCTCCAACAGAGAGCCTGGTGGCAGCTTGTGTACCCCACGGTAAATCGAATAGGGTGCCGGAATGTACCCTGTTCTCAGGAAAAGCGTCAGGCTGTCTCGATCGATCTCTCCGGTGAATTCAGGATGAGCATGCAGGGTTTTCAGCTCCGACCCAAACAGGAACAGCCTTTTGCCTGCGGACCACCCGTAATAAAGGGGCTTGATGCCCAAGCGGTCGCGTCCAAGCGTCAAAATGCGGTCTCTTCGATCCCACAGCGCAAACGCAAACATCCCATTCATCCGCTCGACGGTCGCGCGCACGCCCCATTCGGCACAGCCTTCCAGGATCACCTCGGTGTCGCTATCGCTTCGAAAAACGCGATTGGCTTTTCGCAATTCCTCCCTGATTGATTCGAAGTTATAGGTCTCGCCGTTGTAGGCGAGTACATATCGCTGACATGCCGACATCATCGGCTGATGACCCGCCATCGAGAGATCCAAGATCGCGAGACGTCGATTCCCCAGAGCAACGCCGGATTGGGGATCCACCCAGACGCCGCCATCATCAGGTCCGCGGTGGGTGATGGCATCGTTCATCGCACCGATTCGTTGCCGCAGCTCGTCCTCCGGGGCGGTCGGGGCGAACCAGAGTCCGGTTATTCCGCACATGTGATTAGACGAGGGATGGGCAACCGGCGCAGGACAACGCCTAGCCGGTTTCCTAGAAGATGAGCCGCAAAACCTCCGCGCGGTTTGGGACAGTGACGACCAGCTTTCGCCCGCTCGATGGCCTAACCAGTGCTGGTAACTCCACGGGACCAGCCGCAGAACCGACGATCGCCTGTGCCAGGCGCGGCTCGGGTGTATCCGCGAAAATAAGTGATAGTTCCGAAGATCCGTAATGGTCTGAGTAAGCGCTGCTGTCTATCATTACGGTGATGCGATCGGCCTCGCGTTCGACGCGGAGGCGGACGGCATCACGAGCCTCGCAATAGGCAGCTATTTCCTTCATGGTGGCTGCCCACACCACGCCCTTCTGTCGTTCCTCAGCGATACACGCCAAAATGCCACGGAACTCTCTGACGAAAAGGCTTCTCGGATCTGACGGATGAAACCAGAAGTGATACGCTGCGCGCCGTTCAGCGGCCTTCTGCAGCATGATCCGACATTTATCCACGAGATCGTAACGCTTTGGAGCCCTCAGGCTCATGCTTTCATGAATCTTGTAGACACCGGAGTGTGTCCTCTCCGGGTACGACAGCCTGACGCCACGGTCGCGCCAACGCACAGCAGTAATGCCCGAAGCCGACAGCAGGTCAAGGTGCGGGCGTTGATGATTAAAGGGAAACACGAGGGACGATGGTTTGAGCCCAAACGGGGCCATGACTCGAACACATTCTTCGAGTTCGCGTTTCACCAGCTCGTCGGAGGAACATTCCGGCAAGAAATCTATATGGCTGAACGAGTGGGTGCCAATCTCGTGCCCGACTGGCTCCTTCATTAGCTGTTCGATCAGATCGGGCGCATACCACAGCGGGTTCTGTCGTAGATCCGTGCACGGGTCGTGGCGGTACCAGTCTCCATCCCACAGCTCGTTACGCGACGGCCGAGGCATCGCATGGTGAGCCAGGCCGTTGACTTTCTTGCACTCGCTCAAGAACAGATGCCCGACGGTGGCCCATGTCACCGGGATGTCGTAATCGCGCGCCAAGTCCAGCATCAGCGGGAACTGCTCCCGCGTCGACTCACCGTATGAATCGGCCTCCGTTGGCGACAGAGATCTCCATGCCCAGTTCAATTCGAAGTCGGCCGAGATGCAGACCGCAACCTTCGAATCGTCCTTGAATGGGGCCACTTCGACACCGTCGAAGCACTTATGCCCAGGCAGAACGCCGCCCGCAAATGAGCCCGTCAAAGCCAGCGCTCCCTCGAGCAGCGTGCTGTTTCTGATCTTCATGCGACGGTTAAGTTCTGGGGCGGCGTGAAGTCGTTCCCATGATGACTTGCCATATCGCTCGTCACCTTGACACCACGTCCCTGAATTCCGTTGTATCCATATCTCACGTCGACCTGAAGGAACCGTGAGCCGTCAAACCAGCGGCGAACGGTAGCGAGAGATTGTGGCTGATCGTAGGCAGGCGAGAGCATATCGAACATGTCCAGAATCGCCCATTCCTTGAGCGCCTCATCGGACAGCGCAAGCAGACCATGATAATCCGGGATCAGGAGCCGGTACGTAAGGGCCCTCCCGACGCGCGGGACTCTGCGCAGCTGCGCCGCAACGGGCCACATGTAAGTGACATAGTTCCTGCAGAATCTGTACAGACGCTGCCTGCGGCAGGCGCGTCGTCAGCGGTCTGACCCAACGCTTGGTCTCCAGTACTCGTTGGATTCCAGTCCGGCGACGATACACATCAATAGCTAAGTCTCCTCCTCGCCTGACACAACGCGACACCGCTTGGAATGCTGCCTCGACGTCCGGCGTGTGTTGCAGCACACCGAAACAGAATACTTTGTCAAACGACTCGTCTTTGAAGGGCAGCCTGTAAACGTCGGCTTGCACAATGAGCAGGTTATCCAGGTGTCCATGGGAGCTGTAGTTGACATCCACGGCCTCGCTGAGATCGACCGAAACCACCATTGCACCGGTCCCGGCTGCCGGCTCCGTGAATCGTCCGGCGCCCCCGCCGACTTCGAGAATCACGTCTCTGACAAGGCGTGTCGGCCAACCAGTCTCGTCGAAAAATCGTCGGGACGAGATGCCAGCTCCCGTATGGCTGTCAAGTTGGGTGAGGGCATGCAACCGCCACTGAGCACCGAAGCTCCCGGCATAATTGTCCGACGCGACGAAACGCGGCACGTGACGAGCAATGCGAAATTCGCCGGCGCAGGCCGTGCATCGAAGACTGCCTGACTCAATCCCTCTGGTCGTCTCGACTGTCACGTTCTCGAACGCTAGATCGTGCTTACAATGCGGGCAGACCAGGTATCGAAGGTGCTCTCGTTTCATGAACTGTTCCGGGGAATCACGTACGCCACGCGCAGCGGAGAGTATCAGGAGATGTCAGACTGACCGTGGCACTGCTGAAGCGAAGGCGACCAGGAAGTATTACCGGTCGTCACGTTCTCAAGCGCGACCGAGAACGCCTGCAACCCCAGTGCAGCGAGTTAACTCGAAAACGATCGCGCGACCGTCCCAACGCGATGTCAGCGCCAGCAGACCCCCCAGGCGATGGCGCGATCGGTTAGGGTGCCCGTCGTCACGGAACGACCTTGAAGCCTCGTGGGGGAATGGGCTTCCCGGAGGCGGCGCCATATTCGAAGGCGCCTATGTCCCACGGCGTCGGTCGAAGAGCATTGTTCTTGTCAGTGGTGAATTCGCTCTGCACAACTCCGGCGTCGAGCACCGGCGATCCGGCCATCGGGACAAACGATCCGTCTAACCGGGGATCGGCGTTGACGCCGTTGGCGTCGAACCCAAGGCCCCTCCACTGGGACCAGGTCTTGTCGACGCCCTGGTAGCGCAGGAACGAGCCGCCGGCTGGATGATGGACGAGATTATTGGTGGCCTTCGCGATCGTCACCCCTGGGCTGATATCAATCTCATAGCCCGTGTTACCCGAGAAGATGTTGTTCTCCAGCGCCGCAATCGTGATCGTGGAGCCGCTACCCGCACCCGCCTGCAGTCCATTCGTGCCGTTCCCGACGATCGTGTTGTTCAGAAACTTGACGTTCGCGATGCTCGCGCGGTACGCGAACAGCTTGATTCCGGCCTGCATGTTCCCGTAGATCAGGTTGTTGTAGACGATCGTGTTGGCGATCGGCCAACCCCTTCCGTCCGCGCCGTCCGCGTTGATCTGGATGCCGCTTCCGCCGTCGCGAGGTGCCCACGAGGCCCGCAGCCCATACAACTGATTCCCGTAGATCTGCATGTGGCTCGCATTCGCGACGATGCCCGCGAGGGTGTTCCCGGGCCCGGTGGAGTACATGACGTTGTTCCGCACGATGGCCCCGAAGGCCCCCGACTTGATGTCGATATCGCCCTCGCCGTTCGTGCCGGTATTGATCAGGGTGTTCCCCTCAACGACGACGCCGGTAATGGTGTTCGCCAGGTAGCTGAAGTGCCCGATATAGATCCCTTCGAGCACGGTGTTGCTGATGGTGTTGTTGCGGACGGTGATGTTGTAGCAGCCGGTCTCGGCATAGCCGAACCAGACGCCGTGACCATTCTGCGGCGACTCGAGGACGTTGTTTTCAATCACGATGTCGTGGATGCCAGTCGTGGGGTTGGTCTCTCCCAGTCCGATCGCGCCATTCGCCGCATTGATGATGTGAAAACCCCTGATCGTGACGTAGGCGTTATTATTGCGGATAATAATCGGTCCACCTGACTGCCCAATGGTGGTTTTGAACGTGGCACGGTTGCTGGCCACCGTTTCCGTCTGCCAGACGGCTGTTCCGCTGGCCACCGTGTTGTACCGTGACTGCCCATCGAGGACGAGGGGACGAGCAGCGCTCAAACTCGTGCCAGTCGCGACATATGTCCAGGAAGGGTCGGTCCACGTCGCCCGGCTCGAGTAATAAATCGTGACCGGGCCGCTCTGTAATGCCGTCGTGATGGCAGCCCAATTGATATTCCAGCGCTCCTTCCACGGGTTGGCCGCCGAGCCATCGCCGGAGGCTGCACGGCCATTGTCGACAAAGAACTCGGCTGCCTCGGAAGCCGCCGGCGCCATGAATAGCAGGCAAGAAAAAAAGAATGGGAATGCACGGCGCGCGATTCGATCCAGACTCATAGCTGATCCCTCATTCACCGGTGAAGCAGTGACATCCACAACAAACCCGCAAGCGAACGGCCTGCGTAGTCGAGGGACGCGTGGTTGGGTGAACGTGCAAATATTACCATTTCCGTGGGAGCATTACATTCTTCCGGGCGAAACGTTGCGCATTCAGCACCATCTCGACCTTAGCCTTTTGACAGCCGATAGTTCCACAACAAAACGCCACCTCATGTGCGCGCCAAGGCGACCGAACCCCGCCATCTCGGCGTCCGGCGGCTGAGGCGTGGCTCGCTTGAGCGACTGGACGCTTTCTCTGAGGCTGTATTGGCTTGATCGCGCGAGGTGTTCTGCAAATGCTCCGTCCATGCGAAAACGAAACCATAGATGGCAAATAGGAGACAGTTGAAGAAAGTGGCAAATCGCAGATCGCCGAATTGCATCAAACAAAAGAAACCGACCAACGCGGCCAACGCTGAGACCGCAAAATCTCGCGCCGCAGGGGTGTGATTCTTGCTCAACCGCAAAAACCGAACGCTCTGCCGCAGGAAGCCAGCCAGGATCAGCACGTACGGAAGCGTACCCGACAATCCCCACTTCAACCAGGAGACCCAAAATCGTATGGTGATTTCCCTCCAGTTGCACCATCCGCTCCTGTTCACGATCTAATAGACGGTCGGTGCCGCCGTAAGCGAAGGCGCCATAACCGGCTCCCAGCAGGGGACGGCTCTTGATAAATGCCAAGCTCGCGTTGGCCAAAACTACCCTTGAGAGGGCCGCCTCGTCTCGTCTCTTAAACAGAGTGACTTCATAAAGGGAGAATTTAGATAACGCGCCGGACAGGAAGATCGCCAGCACAAGCAATACAGCTCCGCAGGCGTACCGTCGCATGCCGTTTCTGGTCACCGCCAGGATAACAACTGATAGAGCGAAGTAAACCCAAACGGCTCGAGTATCAGTGAGGTAGATTGACGCGAACATCAGTGCCAACAGCATGACGGTAATCACCGTCGCTCTGACATGGTTAAGGTACCAGAGTGTCAGCAGAGCGATGAAGCACAGCACTCCGCCGAAGATTTGCGCCTGCACGAACGGACCCCTGGATCGACCAAAGTGGATGCCAATGGAGGGGTTGAAGATGTAATCAGGAAAAATAAAGAGACGCCAGTCGTAATGTTCGCACAAACCGCACAACCCTAAGTATCCGCCGATGGCGATCAGGACCAATACCAGACGCGCTACATTCGAGCTCGCAAACGGTATACGGCGGCACAGCCAGAATGTGAACATCGGAAGACCGATAAGGCTGAAAACCGTACTTAGGTGATAGTTCAGAGGCCTCGCTGAGAGGAGGCATGATACGACAGTGATTGCAAAGAAACTGAGCATCAGGACCTCCTCTTTTGCCATCTTGAGGCGTCTCAAGTGCCTGCCTCGACCGAAGAGGAGGACGTACGATACAAGACAGACAATAACAAAGCGGTCAGGGCGGATCGCGGTGAGCCAAGAGGACGAAATCGCTGCGGTCTTTTCGTTGAAGAATAACTGCGATGCAAACCACAGGCACAGAAGGTTCAAGGCCACCGAGGACGACTGGTCGCTCGAGGCGACCGGCGCGCTGGAAGGTGCAGCCAAGGCGTGCAAGTGCGACGGCACCTGACGTCGGTACGAAGCGACAACAGTTCTAGTCACGATTTGAGTCTAAGCCTGCCGACAGGCGACATCCAAGAATAGCCATCCGTTACATTCTGGGCAGGACACTCTTCCCAAGCCTTGCGATCTCCGACAGGACAGCGCTTCGATCGAGGTAGTTATCCCTGACCTCGCTCAAATGCCTACGCACGAATACCTTGAATCGATCCTTCGCTGTCTGGGGTAACTCCTCGACCGCCGCACCATTCGTGGCGCAGTGGAATGAGAGCGTCCCCTCTTTCCCAGGGTCCAGAAAAACCTCGCATCGGACACCCGTCTGGTCCACGTCGAATTCGATGGCGCGACCATTCCATGTGAGGGATTCGACGTCGCGCGAGAGTCCAACATTCACGACTCGGAAACGCATTCTTTCAGGGTGACGGTTTCGGAGGTGCAGGACTGAGCCAAACGCTCGGACGTGCACGCCGCCGTCCGCGGGTTCACGCTGCGTGAGACAGGCAGAACTGCACAACTCCTCGAGGTCGGTCCAGGTGATGCCCAGAGCGATTTCGTTTATGAAATTTGTGACCCGCTCAACCTCCTCGTAGCCACGCTTAAAGAACCCATGATGCTCGACGATAAGCACTTGGCGCCCAAGAAATACATCGAGCGCGATCCTCTCCAGCTTGTCGGGATAGCGGCGGGAGAACAGCGGCACCCCGCCGAATCGAACCACAGCGACCTGCAGCAGATCCCTGAACGCAATTTCCTCAGGCCCCGCATCCACGGGGTGAATCGTACTGTTGACCGCTGCGAGAAATCCTTCGTCAGCGAGCGCCCTGAGACTGGCCTTAGAAAAGACGCCCTGCGGAAACACCATCACCCGGTTGTGCTCGATACCGGTAAGCTCCTGATGCACCTCCATCCGACGGAGCGCCCGCCTGGATTGATATCGGAGCCAGCTCGCATCGCTGTTACCGAACTCGGCCTCGGTGTGATCGCACCCATGAATACTGATCGAGAAGCGACGATCGGGACGCTTGAATCTCTCGGCGACTCGACGATCGGTGCGCCGACAATTCCACGGAATGAACGCGACGTTCATGGCAAATCGCGACTGCGCCAAGTGCGACTCGATACTATTGAAATCCAGGAACCCGTACCGTTCCTTCAATAAAGGATCGTCAATGATGAAGCATGCGGCAGGGGCCTCATTGTGCCAGCAAAGCGCGCCAAAGGACCGGCGCAAGTATCCTAAAAACGGGACCAAACGCAGAAAATGATCGAGCGGGTGTTGACCCGGATGGGCAGGGGTGTCGATGTCGAGCACACGCGCGCACGCCAGCAGGAAATATGAGGCGCCGCCGCGTTCGACCTTGATGTAACAGGATCGGCCGTCAATGGCCGCCAACTCAGTTACATCAGCGGCGCCGTGGCGCAGCGCCAAGACTGCATCCGCCGCCGTGTCGACCGGTCCAAAGGTTAGACCCGCAAACTGCGGCATCCCACTGGATGGGCTCCGCGCGATCTGGTACTCGGACCCCCTTGACGTCACGCGCGTCACCGACTCAACGACGCCCGGAAGCAAGTCCTCAACTGTCTGAAGACACTCCGTCGACGGGGTGATGCCCGTGAGAAACAGGCTGCTGCCCTTGGTGGCCAAACTCTTGGTCAGCCACGCTCGGCCCAAAGGCCGCCTTTGAAACGCCTCTAACGATTCGCAGGTGGCCGCGATCTGGACGGCAGCTTCCGGCGCCATCTCGCGCCCCGTGGGTTCACTCAGAGCGCAAACCTTCAGACCGAGGAACTGCGCCAACGTCTGCAAGCCCATTTCGTCGGCGGTCGGTTGGGACGAGGAGCAGAGAACGTACACGTGCGTCGCATTATTCAAAGCGTTTGCAAAGCACCTCGATGAGATCCGCCACCGTGGACACCGAGACAGCGTCAGTCTGCGTGTTCAGGAGATCGGCGATGTTCACTCCTCGTCCGAGCTCGCGTTCAAGTTCCTCCTCCAATGCCACGATGAAGTTGACGAACCCCATTGAATCGAGGCTGGCGTTTTCTCCAACGATCACGAGTGTGTCGTTGGCCTCGATGGCCTGCTCGGGGGCAAGAAAGTCGTTGGCCGCGTCGACTGCGCGGTAGACCGCCACCCTGATTTTCTCGGCGTCACTCATTCATCACCATCCGGCCTGAGAGCGTCGCTGCCGAGCGCCTTGGGGCGCGCGGCGGTTTGCGAACGCGCCCGCAACGGGGTGAGTCCCCGGATGAAATCCTCGACGCGCTTCGCCTTGGCGAGAGGCACGGTCACCCTGGCGACAGGGCTCGCTGCCGGTGGGGCAACGAAAATTCGCGGTGGTACGTCCTTGGTGACGACAACGCCGGCGCCGACGACCGCGCCTTCGCCGATGCGCAAAGTCTTTCCGGCGGAGGTAACGACAACAGCGTTGGGACCGATGTATGCGTCCTTCTCGATCACGACCCAGCCGGGTCCGCGGGTATGAGCCAGGACGATCGCCCGGACACTGATTTGAGCGCCGTCCTGAATCTCAACACGCTCGGGATACTCGTTTTCCAAATACACGTCATCGCCGATGAACACGTTCAACCCGACTTTGACGCCGCGCCATCGATGCAGGCGCACGCGGAGTCCGGTTGCTCCGGGAAGCTGACGAGCCATCAGATGGAACAGACGGTTCGCGATCCGTCGGGCAAACTTCATTAAGTCGAGAATGTGATGCGGATGTGCTTCGGGGCAGGCGTATCGCTACTTGCGTCCAGTAGGAAGGTCTGACCGTCTTGGTCGCGGACAAAACAGTTCTGTTGCTCAAGCCAACGCATGCAGGGCTTGTTCTTGTTCGTGGGGACGTAGGACGCGGTCAACCCTTCTGCGCCAGCCTCGCGGGCTTTCTCTGCAACAACGCTGATGATCGCATCTTCCACGCCGCGTCCCATTGCTCTACAGCTGAGGACAAAATCGACCAGATCGGCTCGCGAACCGTCAAACACGAGGCTGGCGATGCCGCACAAGCCGTAATCGCCGATCTTGTCCCGCACTCTGAATGTCCAGCTGCGGTGGTTCTCGGTTGATGCCCAAGCAGCCAGCTCTTGGGCCGACATCCTGCGCGTCGTGAGATTCATTTGGTTAGTCTTGTTCAATAGTTGCGCGGTCCGTTCGAGGTTGGACGCCGACAGCGTCTCCACGCACACTTCCATCTCGAGCATTTCAAGCCATTGCTCAACGGACTGGCCCTCGACCTGTAATTCCTTGCGCTTGCGGCTGGACACGTACATCGCGGTCCGCAGCCGGTCTTCGTTGCTGAGCGAGGGAGATTCGAAGCACCGGAGCTCTCGCAGCGCGCTGGCGTAGTCCATCGGGTCAGATGGCCACTCCGGCACGAGCACATCCGGCAACGCCTGGCGGATGCGACTCCGCTCGTGAGGGCTGTCGTCGAGGAACACCGCGGAGTCGAGACCGAGATTCAGCTCGCTCATCAGGTCAGCGACGTTCTGGGCCTTGTCCGCCCAATTGATCCGCCAAGCCGCAAGGTCGCGGGGCCGAAGCGCCATCTCCGGGTGCTTCTCCATCGCTTCAAGCGCAATGGTTTCCTCATTCTTGCTCACCACCGCCAGGAGGACACCTTGTTTCGAAAGGCGCTGCAGCTCCTTCTGGAACTGCAGGTAGGCTTCGCCAATGGGATCGTGTCCTCCGACCTGGATCGCTTCCCACCCCAAGTCGCCGACAATCCCGCCCCAGAGTGTGTTATCGAGGTCGAGAATGATCACCTTCTTCCGAAGCCCATTCATTCCCCGCAGCGTCGCGACCATGTCCTTCGCTGCTGCATCGAAGACACTCTTCGAATAAGGGGTCTTCGAGAGGTACCACAGTTTGTCGCTAAACGCGTGGGGGCCGCCCTGACGGAGCCACCGCTCCGTGTTGAACATCACAACACCAGGAGCGCCGTCGAGGCTCTCGACTAGCCGCAGGTTCATGCGTAACAGCGCGGCCGCGGCGCCGACGCGACTGTTCATTTCGATCGAAGGACGTTGTGCGGTGACTGCCGGTGCGACCCAGGTCGGAAGAAAGATGCTGCCAACGCGGCCAGTGAGGCTGCGCACCGCGTCGCCAAAAACATCCACATCACGATGGAGCTCGTCTACAGACCAGTCCTCGAAGTCCACTATATCGTTGAAGCGCGCCACTACCGAGCCTGGGAAAGTCCAAAGAACGATCAAATCGTACGATCGGTCCCAGAACGCGCTCGACGGTTGCAGGAGCGTCGGCATGACCTGCCCGAATGGAGCCGCAGTGACCGACGCGCTAGGTTCAACGCAGTTCTTCACCATGGTCCGGACCAGATTGTCCGCGTTGAAGTCTGCAATGATACCGATATTGAGAGGCAACTCAGTTATACCGTCGCAATTGATCGGTTTCGTGAAAGCCTTCGCGTCGCCACAAGACTCGCCAAGGTCGCCGCTGCAAGAACGATCAAGACCAGCTCGATCGGGAGCCTGTACCGAGAGTGGAAGGCACCAAAGATGCCATACACCACAGTGTAGTTGACCATCAGCGCCAGTCCGGCAACTTCAATCGGTTGATCTCGAAGTGTCGACCGTGATTGTTGCAGTAACCGCTTCACCGTCACGACGACCCGAGGCACAGCGAAACACAGCAGCAGGATGAAAGGCACCCTCCTGCCGGCCATGTAGCGGAACGAATAGTCATTCTGGTACGCGCGTATGTCCCACCAGAGATTGAAGACGTTACGAGGGACATCCGAGGTAACAAAATCGCGCCAATGGCTCGGGAACTGGGCCAATATTTCCCGCTGAATCGCCTCTTCCTCTTGCAGTTCGTTTAAGTTTCTTCCTGCCTTTTCCAGTGCGACGATCTGTTCGTCCGATAACCAAGACCCGTTGCCTGAGAACTTGAGTCCCCACAAGAAGACATGTCCCAAGGCGCCGGTCTTCATGACTGGAAACTCATTGAACACGATGTAGTTCCGAATGAGCCAAGGCGTGAGCATCGCGACCACGACGGCACCCGCTATTGTCAGGCCGGTGAGCCGCTTCTGAATCGCAGATCGGTCCAGGTAGGCGGCGTACGCCAGACAGAACCCAAGAAATGGGATCGTTATCGGATCGGTGAGTATTGTCAGACCTGTGATAACCCCGGCGAGGCCCCAAGAAGTCCACGAGGGTCGTTCTCTCACGTTTACCAGACAGAATAGGACGGCAACAATCAGCAACAGGAGTAAAGTCGTCGATTCGGGTACCGTTACCGGATAGCCGACAAATGGCGGATAGGTTGCGGCACCAAGCGCTGCGATCAGAGCCGTGACCGACGCGATCTTCCTGTACGCACAAATACAACAAGGACACCGTCAGGGATGAAATAAGCGCGTGCAGAATAAAGATAACCAGGAAATTTTTTGCGCCGAACAGATAAAACACTGCGGCAAGAAGCAGGCCATATACCGGTTGCTTGAGAGCCGTCGGCCTTGTTCCATCGATAATCGGATTCTCGAGGACGGCAGTGTCCAGGAGGCCTTCGTACAACAGATGGTTCCGGTAGTCGTAGGTGATCGAAAACCCACGCCCGTCAATGATATTCAGAGCGATCTTCGCATCATCGTGGTAGACCACCGCGTCATTGCCGCGAAATGTCAGTCCTAGAGCAGCCAACCGCAACACAAGCGCTAGTACAAATAGGGCTCCCGCCCAGCCTCGGTGACTGCCGAAGGTCCGAGATGACGTCGTGTCTGGGCCTGCAGTGGGAAAGGGCACCCTTCGTCCGTTCTCGTTTGCGATCAGGCCTGCGACTTAGGAATCGCTTGGTTTGGGAAGAGGCCGCCACCCAAATCTCGTAGACCAAGCGAGCGACGCCAGGACTTTGGCGTACCCCCATCCGTTCTTCAACAGCGAGAAGCTGGATTGACCCATGTCGGGGGTTCGATTGATCCACGAGATAGGCACTGCGCGAACCGAATACCCCATCAGCAGCGGCTTAAGGCCGGTTTCAGCGTTCACGGAAAACCAGGACGAATCGAGACAGAGGTTGTTCACGACTTCACGTTTCAATAGTTTGAGATTGTTGGTCAGATCGCGGAGACGGCGCCGAAAAAGGAGACTCGCCAACAGGTGGAACGTTCTATTGAAGATAATCTTCTGAATTGGATAGTTGATTAGAACGCTCTCGCGCGAGAATCGGCTACCCAGCACCACATCAGAACCTTCGGCAGCCGCATCAAACATCTCACGCAGTTCCGGAAGAATATGGACGAAGTCACAGTCCATGATTAAGACAAACCGACCTTTGCTCGCCTGCAGTCCATCGCGAATGGCCCGTCCTACTCCTCCCGGTGGCGTGCGGATCACAGGGCGGATGCGGGAATCCATCGCTTCGAGTTGTTCCAGAACCCGGCGAGTCCCATCGGTGCTGTTGTCGTCCACCAGGACAATCTCGTGTATGTATTCGTCATAGTGTTGAAGCAGTCCCTCGACCAAGGGTCCTGCGTTCATTTCTTCGTTGTGGCAGGGGACAACGACCGATACACCGTCGTACAACGTCTCATGCTCAACCATGCGTACCGCAGGGCGAGGCAGGTCGCAGGGCGGTCGCTGGGCGTGGAGAAGAATCGTGCCGGCCATATTTCGAACCACCGGCGTATTTTCAAACACCAGACTCAAATTCCGGGCGACCCGCATAAGCCAGCGTGGAATCGGTGGGTAGAGGAAGTCATAACAGGTTGTCCCAATTCGCACGTAACCCAACTCCGACATCAATTCATAGAGGTGAATTCGAGTAGGCAGCGCTCGCTCACCGTCGCGAGCAACGAAGGGTATCCATTTGCTTGCCAGTCGGCGCAGCTGAAAGACGGGATTCCAGGGATTCGTCTCGAAAAACAGCAACCGGCCACCGGGACGCAATAGGTGTTGGACCTCTTTCAATATCCAGGCGGTATTGCGCAGATCGAGAAGGTTGTTCGCCACGACATAGTCAAACGTTCTACCATGCAAATCACCGGGAAAGCTGTCAAGGCCGATCACCTCCGCCTCACGAGATAGGGATTTGAGTGCAGCGTCATCTGTCGAGAAGCCGAAGGTGACCGCGGTAATCGGACATTCCCCTCGAGATACCTTGAGGAGGGATCGTGTCAATCTTCCAGAGCCACATCCCAACTCGAGGATCGTCTCGCCGGGAAGGAGGTGGAACGTATGACGCACGGTTTGGGCACGCCACGTGATTCTCCGGGCATTGATGGGGTCTCGGCTCGACCAGTAGTTCTCGGTCAGTCGCTCGCGGATGGCGATGGCGTCGAAGTCTGTTTTGTGAACCGTGCCTGTTTGCGCGGATGCCAGTACGGTGAGTTGTATCGACGACATAGAATTCCTCTGAGTAACTTGAGACCTATTTCGATGCTAGGCAGCGGACGGCTTTTTCCTGGCCGCGATGAATTGGAAGAATCCTTGACCGAGGGGGGCGCAGAACGTGACTTTATCGACTAGCGCCGCTAAAGCGGGCGGGCCGACCGGTAACATTAGCAACGTGCGGTGTTGAAGCACTTCGAACCGTTTCTGGACGAGAGATCGCAACGTGTGCGGGCTGAGAAACGTATGCGGGCCCTCCGGCAACTTCAGTTTCCATTCTTCGGCGAGGTCCAGCCAGAATTGCCAATTCCCGTTCGGAGTGACGGCGACAAACACACCACCTTGTTCGAGCACTCGGGCACATTCTTCGAGTGCTGACTCAACGCTGGCAACATGCTCCAACACATTTATGAGAAACAGTCCGTTGAATTGAGCATCAGCAAAAGGGAGATCTTCACCGGCTGCGACGACGCTACGTAACCGCCCGTCGCCGGTGCGAGCTCTCAACATTTCGAGACTCAAATCGCAACCGACCGCAAAGCGACTCTCCAATCGGTTCGCGAGGTCGCTGCTGCCGCTGCCGACCTCCAGTACGCGGTCCTTCCTTCCAAGAAATTCCCTTACCAACTTCAGGTACGTTTCCTCGCACGTGCGGTTGGCACGGGCTCCGTAATCAGATGACAGCAGGCGATAGTGTTCTCTGACTCCGTCGTGGTACTGACTGTTGCGAGACAAGGGTGCTAAATTCCTTCAGAAGTGCTTCAACGCTCTACGGAGCTCAGGCGCGGGACAGGGTCGCGATATGGAGCTCTTCGAAAATGTCCGACAGGGATTTGGTGATGTCCCACCCGGGATAGTGATCCCGCATTTTGGCAAGGTCACTGATATAGCAAATGTGATCGCCCGAACGATTCTGGTCGACGTACTCCCATCGCATGGGTTCGCCCGACAGGGTCGCTATGGAGTCAAACGCTTCCAGGATTGAGGTGCTGTTCTTCCGACCGCCCCCGATGTTGTAAACCTCACCGCATCGTGGGTGTTCGTAGAAGGCGTGGATAAAGCGGGCAACGTCAAGGGAGTGGATGTTGTCGCGAACCTGCTTGCCTAGGTAGCCATAGACCTTGTACGGACGGCGATCGACATTACACTTGACCAAATAGCTGAGAAAACCATGTAACTCCACTCCGCTGTGATTAGGGCCGGTAAGACAGCCGCCGCGGAGGCAACATGTGCTCAGGCCGAAGTACCGCCGTATTCCTGGACCATCACGTCGGCAGCGACTTTTGAGGCGCCGAAGATGCTGTGTTTACTTTGGTCGATGGAATAGTTCTCAGGGATACCGTCCGCGAAGGCCGGATCGTCGTAATCCCAGCGGGTTGCGAGTTCTTTGAGCCGAATAGTGTTGGGACGATCCCCATAGACCTTATTCGTGCTCATGTACACGAAGACAGCTGTGGGCACATGGCGCCGCGCAGCCTGCAACAGATTGAGCGTGCCGACCGCATTGACGTCGAAGTCATCGAATGCTCGCAAGGCCGCCAAGTCATGACTGGGTTGCGCGGCGGCGTGAACAATCAGGGACGGTCGCAGATTCTCCAGCAGCGCGTCTACACCAGGCCGGTCGCGGATATCTAGTTCGGAGTGGTGGAAATTGCCATGGGTGGCCTCTAATCGGTGTTGGTTCCACCGGGTATCGCCGTCCGGGCCGAAGAAGTCCCGCCGCATGTTGTTGTCAACACCCTCGACGACCCAGCCAAGTTTGCAAAAATAATCGGCTACTTCTGAACCAATTAAGCCGGATGAACCGGTGACCAGTATTTTCGGCATTCAGCGATTACCCTCGAGCAATTCTCGTCTTACTCGCAACGAGACGGCGTTGATGACGGGAGGCACCGACGTTGGGGCTTCAAACCTTGGTCGGCCGCTTCTTAGCGACACATAGAATCGTGTGCCGCAGGAGTGCAAAGCGTGGCGATGAGTTCACCAGGCGTTCGTACCCCATGAAAAGAAAGAACAAAGGCCGAGCGGCCCACCCGTAAGCAGGAATTGATTCAATCGTGCTGTACGAACGAACCTCCATTCCGGCCTGAGCGCAGAGGCTTTCGATTCGTCTACGGGTGTTCGCCCTGTAAAAAACCTTGTAGGGGTCATAGGCGTCGGGGGCGCTGTGTCTGAGCCAGCGAGCTAGCGGGACCTGCAGGCTGTGAGGTACGAGGTGTGCCCCCAAAGCCTTGTAGTGATACAAGTTGACCGTGCGGAAGATATAACAACCTCCCGGTTTCAATACCCGACTCACTTCGCAAAAGTGCAGAACTGGATTGCTAATGTGCTCGTTGACCCAGTCCGCCACGACTACGTCGATGTGGTCATCTGGGATAGCCAAGAACTCCCCGCCGTCGTACACAACCGGCAGATCCAGGAAGGGATTGTCTCGGATCACTGGATCGACGTCCAACCCGATAAGCCGTTCTGCTTTCGACCGCAGCAAACGCGTCAAGCTATGCGTTGGTCCGCCACCGATTTCCAACACCGTGCAGTTGTCGGCTAGATGAGTCGCGACTAGTTCCAACCATTGATCATATAGGCTTCTCCAGCCCGGCTTCGATTCGTAGAATCTCTCGCTGTAAGCCGTCCGCCAATCTGATTGTTCAGTTGAGCTAACCATGCGTTATTGATCTCGTGCATCCCGGTTTGAGATGGCTGAGCTGCCAACTTCCAGACGGCCTTTGCGATGGGCCTCAACGGATGGGGCGCTGCCGGTCTCGCTGACACCGACTCGTTGAAACAAGAATTCGTAAGCCCGTAGAAGGTTCTGGGACGTTATGTGCCAGCCGAGTTCGGTTCTGACCCTGAACTGACCGCACCGGCCCATTTCGGCACACGCGCCGGGATCGTCCATCAGTCCTGCAATTGCCACGGCAAACTGCGCCTCATCGTTCGGCGTGACGTATACCGCCGCATCACCGGCCGAAATCCGGGTCTCCTTCAAGTCGAACGACACGATCGGCTTGCCAGCGCCATGTACTCCATGACCTTGATCCACGTGGAGACGTCGTTCAGCGGACTGGACGGATTCGGATCGAGGCAAATGTCGGCGGTCGAGAGATACCGCACCAAGTCGTCGTCGGGGATGAAGCCGGTGAATTCGAGATAGTCGTCTATTCCGAGGCTGTCGCCTGCGCGCGCAGCTCGTCCAACGAGTCGCCACTCCCGATGAGGACGCAGTGGAAGTCGGTCCGTTTCAGATCGCGCACGAGATGCGCGAGGGCTCTCAGCAGGTGGTCGACACCGTCCTGCGGGTTCATGGCTCCAACGTAGACCAGGATCTTCTTGTTCAAGGCGCGGAGTCGCCGGTCCGGCTCTGTCAATCGGACACGCTTCTCGTTCGGACCATTCCGCACGATGAACACTCGTTCCGGCGCCGCACCGTTTCGTTCGATGTCGATCGCGCGGTAGCTCTCGTTGGTGGCGATCACAACATCCGCACACTTTACAGAGAGCTTTTCCAGCAGCCGAAGTCCGCTCGTCACGAGGCCTTCTCGGTGGGTCCTGTAACGGGACAAATACAGCTCGGGAGAAAGGTCGTGGTGATCGAACACAGACTTTCTGCCCAACAGCTTGTGCACGGCCGAAACAGCCACCAAGGTGTCGGGGGGATTGTGCGCGTGGATGACGTCAAATCCTTCAGTGACCAGAATGTGACAAGCTGAGCGCCAAGGCAGGCCGGACGTGAAGTAGGAATACTCCGCCACGTAACCAACCACGACGGTTATAGTTGTGAAAAATTCTCCGAAGCCCTTTGGGATTTTTCTCCGGTAGCTTGCCGAAAATCGTCAGCCTGGGGACGCGATAGACCGTGACACCTGCCACGTTCTCTCGAGTCCGCTCTCCTGCGCTCGAAGGGTGATAACACTAACGCGATAGCCGTTTTCCACAAGCGTGGTGGCTTCGTTTCGCACACGTGTATCGGCAGGAAAAGTGTTCTCGACCATCATGACGACCCTACCAGCAGATCCCTTCATAGACAGTCCCTCCTTCCATCATGGGGGGGACAAATAGGCTGGCGAGGTCGATGACATGACGCCCGTTTGCCAATTGGCGGAGCGGCTCGCTGTATTCCGGGGAGCGCTTCGCAATCACGACGAGCTCGGCGTCCTGCAATCGCGCTCGTCGACCGACGGCTCTCATGAGTCGTCGAGATGTGCGGAATGGTGTGCTCGATATATGCGCGGTTCGAACCGTGCAAGCGCGCCAACAGCACCTCGCGGTCGTAAATCGTCACTTCGTGGCCCTTGCCGAGCAGCATCTCAACCAATGCTGCTATCGGACTCTCGCGGAGGTCGTCAGTGCCGGGCTTGAAGCTGAGGCCCAGCATGGCGATCTTTCGCTTGCCGCTACCGTTTGATCAGTCCGATAGGCCTCTTCAATCTGATTGCTATTGCTGGCGAGCACCGATCGGAGAACTGGCGGTTCGAGGTCGAGTTCGCGGGCCTTATGGAGCAACGCACGAAGATCTTTGGGCAGAGCACGATCCGCCAAATGCGAACCCAGGTTGAAGATAGGCCGCCGAGATGTTGAGTTTCTCGTCGCGGCAGAAGATCTCCATCACTTCGCGGCCGTCCAAGCCGAGACGCTTGCAGATGGTTGCCGATTTCGTTGGCGAACGTCACCTTCAACCCGTGATATGCATTGGCCGTGTACTTGACCATCTCAGCGACGCCGAGCTTTGTGCGAATCACAGGCGCGGACATCGTGCCGTAGAGCGCTTCGATGACGTCGCCGCTGCGAGGTCAAGCTCCGCCGATGACCGTCATGGGCGGATAGCGGAAATCGGCAATGGAAGACCCTCGCTGAGGAACTCCGGATTCATGCAGACGCCGAAGTCCTCTGCCGGCTCTTCCGGCCGGAATGCTGCTCCAGGAGCGGGATGACCATGCCTT
Source organism: uncultured cyanobacterium (assembly GCA_963833135.1). Classification (GTDB taxonomy): domain Bacteria; phylum Acidobacteriota; class Vicinamibacteria; order Vicinamibacterales; family UBA2999; genus 12-FULL-67-14b. The sequence goes on from CAWHWW010000008.1 coordinate 91,183, forward strand.
CCACGGTCCCCGGCAGCACGGTGCTGCGGATGCAGACCACGTGGTAACGGCTGCAGTTCTTGAGGAACTCGCCGATCTGAGCGGCGGCGCGGCGACGTAGTCCAGGCACAGGCTGCCGTTTTCGTTGCTCGGCGTGCCGACGCACACCATCGAGACGTCTGCGTCCTCGAAGCTCTCTCGTCGTCGCACGCAGCCGGCCCGCTGTCACGCCGCGGTTAATCGAGTTCACCCAGTCCAGGCTCGACCACGGCGCTTGTCCCGCGGTTGAGGCAATCCACCTTGAGCTGGTCGACGTCGATGCCCGAGAACCGTCATGGCCCTCGGCGGCAAGGCACGCCGCCGAAACCGAGCCAACGTATCCGAGACCGTAGATATTGATTTTCATGAGATGGTGTTTTCGAGAGGTGAACCGCGGCGGCGCGGCGAGTACGGACACTACGCGCCGCTGAGCGGAATCGGTGATACCTGGAAACATCGGCAGCGACAGGATCTCCGCCGCGGCGCGCTCGCTCACCGGCAGGCTGCCGGGCCGGTAGCCCCACTCGCGGTAGCACTTCTGCAAATGCAGTGGGAGCGGATAGTGAAGGCCGGACGAGACGCCTTGAGACTTCAGGTGCTCTGCCAGCGCGTCGCGGTTCTCGACCCGAATGACATACAGGTGATAGACGCTGTTGCACTGCTCCGGCTCGAACGGCAAGGTCAGTTCAGGCATTGACGACAGGCCTGCCGTGTACCGAGCGGCTGCCGCGCGCCGCTGTGCGTTCCAGTCGTCGAGATGCCGCAGCTTGACGCGCAGGAAACCCGCCTGAATGGCGTCGAGCCGTCCGTTGTAGCCCTCGAGGTCGTGGTAGTACTTCTTCGCCTGTCCGTGCTCGCGCAGCATCCTGATCGTCGCCGCGATTGACGCATCGTTGGTCGTGACCGCTCCCGCCTCGCCGCACGCGCCGAGATTTTTTCCAGGATAGAAACTGAACGCTGCCGCCGTGCCGAACGTGCCCGCTCGCCGCCAGATGCCGTCCGCCGACCGGTATTGCGCCCCGTGTGCCTGGCACGCGTCCTCGATCACCAGCAGATCGTAGCGAGCCGCAATCGCCATCAGCGCGTCCATGTCCGCCACCTGGCCATAGAGGTGGACCGGCACGATCGCCTTGATCGGTTTGCCGGTGCGCGCCCCGAGCGGCCGGCCGCTCTTTGGGTCCCTCGCGCACGCGGCGAGGTACGTCTCGAGCGACGCCGGGCTCATGCAATAGGTGCGCGCGTCGATGTCCACGAACTCCGTGTCCGCCCCGGCCTGGCTGATGGCTTCGACGGTCGCGATGAACGTGTGCGACACGGTGACGACCGCGTCGCCCGGTCCCACGCCCGATGCCATCAGCGCGAATCGAACGGCATCGGTGCCGTTGGCGACGCCGACGCAATACTTCGCGCCGCAATACGCCGCGAACTCGCGCTCGAACGCGTCGACCTGCTCGCCGCCGATGAACGCCGCCGACCGAAGCGCTTGACGAAACACGTCTAACAGTTCTTCCTCCAGCTCGCGGTGCGGCGTCACTAGATCGAGAAACGGAACCGGCTCGTTCGACACGTTTACTCCCATGGATTAGGAAAATGAAATGACATTCGGGGTGGCAGCGCGGCTAGCCGAGGCGCTTGTAAATCAGCCTGCCGGCCAGGTCCAGGGCCGCGTCCGGTAGGTGGGCGAACGTCCCTCGGGCGGCGCGCGATCATCCAGCTCGCTGCGGCGGCCGCGGTGCTCGCTTTGGATAGCGGTAGTACGTCAATGTCGATTGCGTCGCGCCGAGGTGATCCTTGAACGCGATCAGGCCCGGTTGATCGACGTCCGACCGGCCCAGGTCGAGCATCCTCGAACCCGCGCGCGCGCGCGTCCTGAATGACGCGCCAGAACAGGAACGGCATGCCGCCCAGGCGATGATGCGCCGCATCCGAGCCGCCGTACTTGTAGTAGCGTCGTCTTCTTGAACGACAGCGTCAGGATGCTGGCGATCGGCCGGCCGTCCTTGCTCGCCACGTGGATCGACACGCGGTCGCCGAGATACGTCAGCAGGTTGCGAAACCAGGCGAGCGGCTGCGGCGGCAAGCCGTGCCGCCGCCGCGTCATCCGCAGCAGCCGGTAGAAACTCGCGAGCAATCGCTCCGACGTCCCGCATCTCGTAGGTCAGGCCTTCGCGCTCGGCGCGGCGAACCGCCCGCTGCGTGCTCGAGTGATGGAATCGCCGGAAGATCTCCGAACCTCGGCGCCGCAGGTCGAGCTGGTGAAAGCAGTATGGCCGCCCGGCGTCAGCCCGGCCGCGCCGGCGCTCGAAAGACGCTGCGCCAACGCCGGCGTTGGGACGCAACTCCACCGAACGCCGAGCCGGCCGTCTGTGCGCGCATGGTCGAGCAGGGACGTCAGCTTTCGGACAGGTCGGCGGCATTGTCCACCAGCGGATCGCAATGATCCGAGAACGGCAGCGACACCAGCCGGCGCGATGTCCATCCCTTGACGCGGCACGCCACCAACCCATTCTCGAGCGTCGAACCCGTCGACGTCGTCACGACGAATGGCTCGTAGCCGTAGGTCTGCCGCAGCGCGTTCAGCCAGCCCGGCGAGTGAAAGATCGAGGCCGACGGGATGACGATCGAGCAGTTCGGCCCAGCGCGGATTTTCGATCGGGTCGTGCACGATCCGCACAGCCATGGCTCACTGGCTCGACCAGCGTTGCGTACGCAACGTGTAGACGAGACGATCGTCTTCAAGCGTGGCGTGGGCCACTCGAGCACGGTCGCTGTCCGGGCCGTCGATTCGCCATCCGTCACCGGACTCGGACCAGCGTCATCTCCTGGCGGTTTCGCCACCAGCGATTGATCTCGCCGGGCAACGCCATCCACAAGCCGTCGCGCTCGCGGAGCTCGTGCAAGATGCCGAAGCAACTCGACGTAGACCTCGCGCTCGCGGCGGCCGAGTCAGGTAGTCGGGATGGGCGATGACGCTAATCAGGCCATGGTGCTCGCTGATCAAGCGGATCTGCTCTTTCCACAGCGTCGTCGAATAGTCGTTCAGGATGTGGAACAGCGAGTAGTCCTGGATCGTCGTCAAGCGGCAGCTCGAGGATGTTGCCGACGAAATACGGCATCACCGTGCAACATCCGCCGCGTTGCGGTTCGAGATGCGCCGCATTCGGCACCGACATGTCGTACGAGAACTCGAAGGCGCCAAACCAGCCCTGCTCGCGATACATCGCGCCGGAGCGGAAGCCTTCGCAGCCGAATTCCCGCGCGTAATCGTTGATGCGCCTGGCGTGGCGCAGGAACGCGTCCTTGTCGGCAAACAGGCGCCCGTCGTGATTCAGGTCGTGCAGGTTGACTTCGAAACCGCGCCGCTCGCAGCCTCGCCGCCGTCCGCCGCCACTGTTCTTCACGACCCTCCGGGATGAGCTGGAACGCCGACTTGATGCCGAATGAATCGTCGATGTCCATCAACTGCGTCGCAGAAGTCGATGCCGGTCTCGCCCTCGACGTCGTGCGTCATCATCCCGCAGGCCGGCGCCCCGTCCGGCCAGAACCAGATGAAGGGAATGCTGGACCGGCCCTGCGCCTTCAGGGCGAGCGCCATCGCGCTCTCCATCAACGCATCGACCGACCTGTCCACCGGCCATCGCGGGAACGGAATCTTGTCCCACCCGCTCAGGCGCACCTTCTGGAGGTGCTTGCGCACGCCGACGCCCATGCAACGGCCGGAACTGGTAGTACAAGCGCTGCACCGCCGAGCGCGTCGTGCTCTTCTGCAGAAAGTTGTAGCCGTTCTGGCGGTATCGTTCTTCGCGAAGGTTGGTCGCAACTTCCGAAAGGTCGAACGGGAGGCAGGCCGTGCCGTCCGCGATCGTCACGTCGTCTGCGACATTGCGGAGAGGATCGCTGGCATACCGGCCGGCTGCTCGCCGGCCAGACGCCCGAAGGCAATCGCGTCGCCGAACTTGAAGAAACCGTCCTGTGGCGGAGAGCTCGTGCCGTGTCCCGATCGGCGCCAGATCGGGCGGACAACGAAAGTAATCGACTAGGGCGCTCATCACTGCGTCTACAGCGTGACGAGCTGGCCCCGGGCCTGCAGCGACTGTTCCGCGGCCTCGAGCAGCCGGACGACGCGCAGGCCGGCCGCGCCGTCGTTCGATGGCGTCTTGCCTTCGACGATGCAGTCGAATGAAATACTCGAGCTCCACCTTGAGCGCTTCGGTCGAATCCACCTTGGGTCCCCACACGTCGCCGGAGCGATAGCTCACCAGCAGGTCGTAGACGCCCTCGGCTTTCGTGATCTCGACTCCCTTGTCGTAGACCTTGATCTTCTCGTCGGGGTCGAGGTCGTTCCACACCAGCATCTTGTCGCGTGCCGCCGATCAGGGTGTTCCGCACCTTCACCGGCGACAGCCAGTTGACGTTGAAATGCGCGATCACGTTGCTTGGGAAATAGACGGTGATGAACGCCATGTCGGCCAGGTGGTTCAGGTGATTGCTGCCGGTCGCGACCACCGCCTCTGGTTTCTCGACGATCAAGTAATCCATGATCGACAGGTCGTGCGGGGCCAGGTCCCACAGGACGCTGACGTCGTGCTGAAACAGCCCCAGGTTGACGCGCGTCGAATCGTAGTAGTAGAGCGGGCCCGAGCGTGCCGTTGTCGACCAGCTCGCGGATCTTCCTGACCGCCCCGCTGAACAGGAACGTGTGGTCGACCATGATCCGCAGGTTCTTCCGCTCGGCCAGCTCGATCAGCTGCTCCGCCTGCTGCGACGTCGACGTGAACGGCTTCTCGACGAAGACGTGCTTGCCGTTCTCCAGGGCGGCCTTGGCCAGCTCGAAATGCGTCCACACCGGGGTGACGATCGCCACGGCGTCGATGTCGGGCGAGCGCAGCACCTCGGAGAAATCCGTGGTGAGATGCACACCAGGGTAGCTCTTCTGGGCGCGCTTCAGCGCCGCCGGGTTCTTGTCGCAGACCGACACGACCTCGCAATGCTCGAGGCTGTGAAGGTTCCTGACGATGTTCGGACCCCAATACCCGTAGCCGATGACGCCGACGCGGACGGTGGCAGCCGGGCTCTGGCTAGCGGGCGATGGGTTCGGCCTCAACTCGACCGACACCTCCGACGTCGACGCAAGACTATCGCTGCTCATCAAGACCTCCGGTTGCGTCGCCGATGGCGCGCAACACTCTAGCGGGATTACCGGCGACAATGGTGTCCGGGGGAACGTCGCGGGTGACGACGCTGCCGGCGCCGACGATGGCGCGTTCGCCGATCGTCACGTTCGAAAGGATGGTGGCGCCCGATCCGATCGACGCGCCCTTCTTCACAACCGTCTGCTCCACTTTCCAGTCGGCGGCGGTCTGGAGCTCTCCGGCCGCCGTCGTCGCTCTCGGGTACGAGTCGTTGATGAACATCACGCCGTGGCCGATGAAGACGTGATCCTCGATGGTCACGCCCTCGCAGATGAAGGTGTGACTCGAGATCTTGCAGCGCCGGCCGATGCGGGCGTTCTTCTGAATCTCGACGAAGGCGCCAATCTTGGTTTCGTCGCCGACCTCGCAGCCGTACAGATTGATGAATTTTGCGAGCTTGACGTCTTTGCCGAGCTTGACGTCGGGAGCAATGCACACGTAGTCCATGGTCTGAGGTGGTTAGCGGGCACCCTTACCGGAGAGCACGGCGCGCGGCGTGGCCAGCAGGATGTTCAGATCGGTCCACACGGAACAATTCTGCGCGTAGCGCAGGTCGAGCCGCACCATTTCGTCGAACGTCGTCCGGCTGCGGCCCGTCGACCTGCCACAGACCGGTGATGCCGGGCTTGGCTTCGAGAACGCGGCGGCGGTGCCACTGCTTGTAGCGCGCCACCTCGTACGGCAGCGGCGGCCTCGGGCCGACCAGGGACATGTCGCCGCGCAGCACGTTCCAGAACTGCGGCAGTTCGTCGAGGCTGGATCGCCGCAGGAAGTCTCCGATCGACGTCACGCGCGGATCGTCCACGAGCTTGAAGACCGCGCCCGTGCCGGACGCCGCCGGCTGATTGGATTGAATGAAGCTCTCGACGTATTGCTGGTGGATGCGGTGATCGCAGTTCACGTGCATGGTGCGGAACTTGAACATCGTGAACGGCCGGCCGGCTTCGCCGACGCGTTGCTGCCGGAAGAACACCGGCCCTTTCGACGTCAGCTTCACCGCCGCGGCAGCGCACAGGAACAGCGGGCCGAAAGCCACGAGGCACGCTGCGCTGCCGGCGATATCGAGGGCGCGCTTCGCCGCCAGCCGCGCCACCTGCCGCGGCCTGTGGCGTCGGTTCCCCGGATCCAGGATGACGGGTGCGACGGCGTCACTGCGTGAAGAGTAGGCTTCGCAGCGGACCGAACAGCAGCCTGCCTGATCGGAGGGCAGGCGTCGCGCCAGCTCGCTGCGGAAGGCGGTGGCGAGCGTCGTGGCAGTGTCGCCGGGCTCGCGCGCCGGAATCGACTGAATCAGACCCAGCACGGAATCCTGCTCGAGCCAGCCAATCACGTCGGCGCCCGGCTGCGATTGCAACATCGATTCGGCAAGCCGCGCCACGGCCGGCCAGTCCAGATGCCGGCGGTCGATGCGTGATCGTCACGAGCGCAAACGCTTCTTCGAATCGATCGGCACGCTTCCGTTCGCGGATCAGCGCATCGTGAAACAACTCTTCGCTGATCACATGCCGGCGCTCGATCGACCGGACTGGAACAGGCAATTGGGACGGGTCACGAATGCGACTGCAAGTGGCGATACCGATGGCGTTGTGAGCAGCATTAGCGGGGCTCCTTACGGCCAAACCGAACGACCCGCACGTGCAAATGCCTGCTGGCGTCGGTCCGGGAGCGAGTGTTTTAGCGACGTGAGGATGCGATGGAAAAGCACGGGGCGGAGCTCGGAGGATGAAACCACACCCTGCGGGAGGACGGCGCCGGCGATGCGGCCTTGCCGATACCAACCGACGAAATCGATCTCGCGAACGCTGGCGGCCAGCGCGGCGAAGAGCGTCGACGCGAGGGCATCGGTCAGACGCTCGCTGCGGCCGGGGCTCAGCCTCAGCGAAATCACTACGAGAAGCATGGACCGCTGGGAACGTTGGACACGCAATCGATCCGCCGCCAGAAAATAGTGGAACGCCGCCTCGTTATAGACGTGACCGACGGACCTGGCGCGAAACCTGGAATAGTCCGGGATCAACTCGAGTGCCATTGACGGTTCGTGGAGGATGCGAGGGTGTCCGTTACGGACGCTGGAAAATTTGAGAAACTAAGTCGAAGGAGCAGCCAAGTAGCGGCCGTAATAGCCGGCGTCTGGTATGCGCCGCTCGTCGACGCGATTGAGCACGACACCGAAGATCGCATCGGGTCCGCCGAGCTCGGCGATCGCCCGCTCGACCGTCGCCGCTGGCGTGGAACCGGCGCCGACCACGAAGAGCACCGCTCCGACCAACCGCGTCAGGACCTGAGCATCCGGCAGCACGCCTATCGGTGGCGTGTCGATCAGCACCCAGTCAAAGCGTGCGGCGCATTGTTCGACAATTTCGCCCATGCGCCTGGACGTCAAACCGGCGAGCGGCGTCGGTCCGGGCGTGCCGGCGCAGAGCACGGTCAAGCCGCTCGAGACTTCGACAAACGCCAGTTCCTGACCGTCCTGTAGCGCATCGCTCAGGCCGCGATCGTTGGCAAGATTGAGCGCGTGATGCAATGACGGCCCTCGCAAATCGGCGTCGATCAGCAGCACCCGCCGTTCGTAGGACTCGGTGAGCGTCAGCGCCAGGTTGACGGCCGTCAGTGTCTTGCCTTCGGCCGGCAGCGCGCTGGTAATCATCACCGTCTTGAGCCCGCTCTGCACCTGTGCGTCGTGAAGCACTGCCGCAAGCTTCCGATATTGTTCGAGGAACACGCCGCTCAAAGAGCCTGTCACCAAGCGCGCCTGGCGATCTTCCTCGGTTGCCGCGTCCAGCGGACGTGAGTGTCGTCTCAACCGGACCGGGCGACTCGATGCTGAGGAGTTACTCGGTTCGACAACCTCTACGGCCGGTTCTTGCTGGATGTCGCGCTGCAGGACGGCGATGCGCTCCTCGCGCTCGTATTGCTGTAACGACGAGGCATCGCCGGCGTACGCGTCTGGCGGATCGGTGGGCACAACTCCAGTGCCACCTTCATGAATTCGGAGCGCTCGGTCAATCCGGCTCATTCGGTAATCGTCCTGCTCATGCGGCGGAAGTTCGCGGCCGCCGTCGAACCGAGACGCTCCCGCCCAACGGCATCGGCCGTCTTCTGGACCGCATCCGGTGTCTTCTCGACGGGATCGTCGTTATCTGTGTCTGTCTTGGCCGCGGAAGCGTCGGCATGAATAGGGGGCGAAGGCATGGAAACTATCGCCGGACGGTTGCGCGGCGGCGCTTCGGGCGTCGCGTCAGCCGGGCCGTCAGTTGGAGGTCACGCGCCACCTCGGCGACACAGGCCCGATCGACGCGCTGGCGCCCGAGCGCCATGGAACCTAGCAGCGCGTTGTCGCAAATGACACTGATCATTCGGGGCACGCCGCCGGACAATTCGTGGATGAGCGTGACCGCATCGAGGCTGAACATGCGGCCAGCCGCGCCGCCGGCGGTGGTCACACGGCGGGAAATAAAGGCCGCCGTGCCCTTGAGATTGTAAGGCTCCAAAAGAGCGCGCAGCGTGACCCGCTGTTTCAACTGCCGCAGATTCGGCTCTTCGAGCCGCGCCGCCAGCTCCGTTTGTCCGGCAAGAACGACCGGAAGCAGTTTGACCTCGGGAGTTTCGATGTTGGCCAGCAGGCGTATCTCTTCGAGCATCTCGGTACTCAGGCTCTGGGCCTCGTCAACGACGAGTGCGGTCGTGATACCGGCCGCACGTCGCTCGCGCAGGAGAGCTTCCAACTGCTCGAGTAGTAACGCTTTGGACTCGCCGGCTTCGGCGCTCAAGTCAAGCTTGCGACCGAGCAGCCTGATGAAATCGTCCGGGCGCAGCGTTGGATTATTGAGATACACACAACGGACTTGGCGGCACCGCTCCGACGCCAGGGCCGCCTGAATCAGCGTCGTCTTGCCCGTGCCGGCATCGCCGATCAGCAACGTGATTGATTTGGCTGAGAAGAGTCCGTATTGAAGCACGCTGAGCGCTTCGCGCTGCCGCGCGGAAAGATAGAGGTACTTCGGATTCGCGGTGAGCTCGAACGGGACGTTCCGATAAGCCGTAGAAACTTTCGTACATCGAGTTAATCCCTACGACCGGAGACGCCAGACGACCACAACGACGGCGACGATCACCAGAACAGCGGTGCCGCCGAGCGTCCATCAGCCGCCCGCGCCGCCTGGCCGCACGCCGTTCGCGGTCAGAAATCATCACGGGAATCTGCGCGAAGATCGGAATCGACAGCGCTTTGGCCGCTTCCACTTCGGTCCTGAAGCTGGAGTCGCGATACTCGAGCAACCCGATGACCAAAAGGCCTAGTACCAACCCCGCCACGGCGCCTGAGGCCGTGATGCCGAGGCGCTGCACTTGATTGTCGGGCCTTCCAGGCAGCGACGCCGTGTCAAGCAGCTTGAACTGCTCGCCGATCTGCCGCCTCTCGAGGTTCGCGGCAAGCATTGCGTCCTCCCGCTTGACCAGCAGATTGGTGTACGCCTCCTGCATCGTGCCGTAATCTCGCGTCAGCTCGACCAGCTCCGATTCGCGCGTTGGAACGACATCGATCTTCGCCTGGTAAGCGGCGATAAGTTTACTCAGCCGCGCGGCTTCGGTACGATTCGCGGCCACTTGGTAATCAATGACCGACAACTCGGCCTGTAAGGCGAGAATCCGCTTTTGCTGCTCGGCCTCTGCGGGAGTCACGGGTTTTCTCTGCTCGGGAACCGCACCGATCGGCGTTTCGCTTTCCATCTTGGCGATCAGATCGGCGATCGTCCGCTCCAGGCTCACGACTTCCGGGTGCCTGGGTGTGTAACGCTGCAGCGCCAGCGCCAGACGCGCACGGGCGACTTCGAGTTGCTGCGCCGGTACCCAGCGGCGCAGCCCCTTCCAGATTCGGACCCGCAGGCAACGGGACAGTCTTGGCATCCGCGATCTGCCGCTCGATGAGGAGCCTCCGCTCCTGCGCCCGGTTGATGGACTCGCTCAACGACTGCAATTGCAGGCTGGCGGTCTGACTCGCTTGCAAGTTCCCCTGTAGCTGCGAAGGAAGCTGCCCGGCGTGGACTCTTGCGATACGCCTCGAGCTTTTTCTCCTGATCGACCAGGCGCCGTTTGGCTTCTTCGAGTTGCGTATTGAGAAACTGACTGGTGCTGTCGGCCTGATTCTCACGGTCCTTCAGATTCTGCTCGATGTACAGCGACGCCAGCCGCTCGGTCACTTTACGCGCCTTTTCAGGTGCGTCGCTGACGTAACCGACGCGAAACGAGTTGATCTCTCGGCCCGCTGCGCTGGTCCTGATGTCCTCGCGCATTTTCTGGACGACGTCTTCCATGACCATCGACGAACGCTCGGCGGTGTACAGATCCAGTTGCTGGATGATTTGCTCCAACCGCGAGCGGCTGAGAATCTGATCGGTGATTGCCGGCAGGCGCTCGTCGATCCTTTGCGTCATCGTCGGCGTCACGTAGTCTGTGGGCACCTGCTGCGGAATCACCAGCAGCAACGCCTCTGAGCGGTAACGCTCCGGTGCATAGCGGGCGAGAATCGGTGCTGCGGCTACTCCCAGCGCGAACGGAATGAGGACGAGCCAGCGCCTCTGAGCGATCAGATGAGCGATATCGCGAAGTGTATAGGCTCTTACGGACACGACATCACTCCTGGTATTTATCGACCCAGCGCTTCGATGAACAGGGTTACCCCTGCACGAATGCCGTGTTGCTCGAAGACGGCCGGCAACATCGGCGCAAGCTGGTCTTGGCCGCGCTGGTCATAGTAGTAGTACAGATACTCTGAATAGAGCGCAACGGAGCGTTTCAAGGCGTACCTAATAACGACTTGGCCGGTGTACGTCTCCAGCGTCTGTGCAACTTGGGACACGGCGGAGTCCGCCGTTGCATAACCTGCCAACAGAGAAAGGTCGAGCCGGCGCGCAAGCAGTCCGGTCAGCTCGAGCCTGGTCGCATCAGCCACGACCGGCTGGCCCAGCACTGACAAATATTCCACGTCGCGGCGATACCTCGCCGTCGTACGCCAGTTTGGTCGAAACGGGTAAGCGACACTCGCTTCGCCGGATACGAGCCATCTCTTCGGGTTGACTTGGCCATCGACGCTTGCGTCTGGCACCGACTGCGAGCCGTCGAAGTGAGTGGGCGTGAGTTCCACTCGAAATATCGCGCGCCTCGTCCTGGAAAGCACCGATGTATAGTCCACGGCGACCGTAAACCGATTTTCTTTGCTGACTCCGCCAGATGCAAATTCGCCGCTGCGATTGTCGTAGCCGACCGAGAGCGCTCCACGCGAAACGCGATGCGCGATCTGGACGCCGGCCTCGTAAGTGTCGACGTCGTCGTATGTCGCGACCTGATGGTGCGTGTCTGTGCGGGTAAATGACCCGGACGTCGTAACTCTCGTTCCGGTTGCGGACCCGAACGAGAGGGCCAGCCTGGTGTTGTACGAGTACGATTCGTTCTCCACGATCTGGTAGTCGGGATTCGCGGGAATCGCTCCACCCAGAGTGGGGTCGTCGACAGGAAACAGCTGATACAGGTACGCTGGCGAGTAGGCCGCCCCCTGATCGAACTGGAGACTTCCTTTTTTCGGCAGCGTTACATTTGCGCCCACTCCAACAGTGTGGCTCAGGGCATCGAGGCGGTCCAGACTCTGGTAATACCTGAAGGCCGTCGCAGCGTTTCCCGCCAGCCGCACGCGCTTGCTGGTGTGAGAGTAATCAGAGGAGCCCTCAAAGAGCGTTGAGTATCCGCCGCTCTGTATGCGATTGGGGATCGAGAATGCCAAGTCTGGCGCCGAGTCGCTGTCGAAACCCTCGGCGACTTCAGCCGTGAAATTCAGCTTGTGCGGCCCGCTGACATCGGATCGCGTCGCGCCGAAGAGGCCGCCCGATGGCTGGCGCGGCGAGGCTCGTTGCGACAACGCCGGCCGAGCAGCGACCAACGTCAGGCACAGGACCATGCCGAGCCGGCCGAGCTTCAATGTGGAGGATGACAAGAACGTGGGCGGATACTAGTGAACGATGATCGTGTCGCCGGGGATGAGGCGGATATTCTGGGCCGGGTTCTTCCCCTTGATGACGTCGTTGTAGTTGAACCTGAAGCGAAGTTCCTTGCCGCTTTCTTTGCGGACGATGATCACGTCACCTTTGTCGGCACCTTCGATAAAGCCGCCGGCTTCGCCGATGGCCTGCAGGACGGTCATCTCGCTCACAAGCTGAAACGTCCCTGGCTTCCCTACCTCGCCGATGATGTAAACCTTACGACTCCGAATCTCTTTCACCATCACCGTGGCGCCTGGATCCCGGACAAACTTCGTCGCCGCTTTTGCAATCACATCCGCCAGACCCTCGGGCGTCATGCCTGCGGCCATGACATCGTTCAGCATCGGCAGTGAGATCTTGCCGTCCGGCCGTACCACGACCTGAGCCGACAGTTCCTTGTCGCGCCAGAAGACGACGTCGAGAACGTCTTCGACGCCGATCACGTAATTGCTCGGCAACGTCACTGGTGACGCTGGGCTGATGGGCTTGGCTTTGTTGTCCACGGCCGGCTTCTGCGTTTGTCCGGCGAGCAAGACCGGAACCTGCGCAAGCAGCAGAGCGGTAATCAGAGCGCGTGACCTCGACATAAGGTTCATCTAATTTGAGCAAATAGTGGTAACGAAGAGCTTAGATTCGCAACAGTACGAAGCTTCGCCCCCTCAGTTACAGATCGACCTATCAGCCAGTCGGACGGCCCTCCACCAATTACTGTCAGTGAACGGACCAAAGAGTCCTACGAAGCGCAAACTGCGGTATTGCAATCGATGTTCCGTAAAAATAGTCCGGAAACACCCATCATCATGTGCAATTGGAGACAATCTTGAACGACTTCCCCATTTGCGGTTGAATTTAGTCTCGCCCGGAGCAGACTAAGTTCTAGCCGTATGAACGTGCCAAAAGTCCAGTTCCGCTCGGCGGTCGGCGCCCCGACGACTAGCTCATACACCCGACTATAAGATGGCGCCGCTGAAAGTGATGATGACCGCAGTCACCTACCCGACCCGAATCGTCTGCCTCACCGAAGAAACGACCGAGACGCTGTACCTGCTGGGTGAAGGCGATCGTGTCGTCGGCATCTCCGGCTACACCGTGCGTCCGCCAGAGGCGCGCCAGAAACCAAAGGTCTCGTCCTTTCTGCACGCGCGCTACGAAAGGATCGACGCCCTGAAACCGGATCTCATTCTCGCGTTCTCCGATTTGCAGGCCGACATCACCAACGACCTCGTGAAGCGCGGCTACCCCGTCTTCACGTTCAACCAGCGTAGCGTCGCCGAGATACTGCAGATGATCCGCGTGCTCGCCGGCATCGTCGGCGTTCCGGAAAAGGGCGTGGCGCTAGCGGCCACGCTTCGAGCGCGAACTCGACGCGATTCGCGAGCGGGCAGCGACGCTGCCCCGCCGGCCGAAGGTCTTCTTCGAAGAGTGGTACGACCCGCTGATCAGCGGCATTCGCTGGACCGAGGAACTGGTCGCACATCGCCGGCGGGGAGCCAATCTTCCCCGAGCTCGCTCACGCCGGGCTCGCCAAGGATCGCATCGTCAGCGGCGAGCAGGTGATCGCGCGCGCGCCGGATGTGATCATCGGATCGTGGTGTGGAAAGCCGGTGCGCAAGGAACGAATCACCGCCAGGCCGGGATGGCAGGATGTTCCGGCCGTCAGGAACGGCCAGATCTACGAAGTGAAATCGACCTACATCCTGCAGCCGGGCCCGGCGGCGCTGACCGAAGGGGTGACACAGTTACACGACATCATCCGGCGCTCCCAGTACAATGAAGAGATGACCAGATTCGCGATCGTCCTCTTCTTGACCGCCCTCGCGGCCGCGTGCCGGCCCGCCGGCGGACCGGCTGCCTCGCCCGCGCCGTCCGCCAATGCATGGGCGGTCGTGAATGGCCACGAGATTACACGTGACGACGTGGAGAAGGCATATCGACGCGCCGCGCCGGAGAATCAGACGCCGTCGAGGAAGAGGCCTACACGGCGAAGCTCAATCTGCTGAACGAGCTGATCGTGCAGGACATCCTGCTCGCCAAGGCGAAGGAGCTCAAGATCGAGCTGCCGGAAAGCGAGCTCGAGAACGCCTACAACGAAGCGAAGAAGAACATTCCGCCGGCCGCGTTCGAGGAGGAGCTGAAGAAGCGCAACCTCACCGCCGCCGACATGCGCGAGGATCTGCGCCGCAACCTGCTCGCGCAGAAGGTCGTCGAAAAGGAAGTCGGCGAGAAGGCGACGCCGAGCGAGGCCGACATCAAGGCGTTCTTCGATGCGAACAAGGCGCAGTTCAACCGCAACGAGGATGCCGTCCGCATCGCGCAGATCGTGATCACGCCGGTTCGCGAACAGCAGCGCGCCAATCGCACGGGGGATGATGCGGGCTCGCCGCAGGAGGCGACCGCCAAGGCGCAGATGCTGATGCAGCGCCTGAAGGAAGGCATCGCGTTCGGCGACCTCGCCGCGGATTACTCCGAGGATCCGGAGTCGGCGCAGCGTGGCGGCGATCTCGGCTTCGTGCCGATCTCGGCGCTGGCCCAGGCGCCGCCGGCGTTGCGCGACGCGGTGCTGAAGTCGAATCCCGGCACGGTGCAGCTGGTGAGCCAGGGCGGCGCCCACACCATCGTGCTCGTCGTCGCCAAGGACAAGAAGGGTCAGAAGGATCTGAGCATGCCGGAAGTGAAGGACGGCATCAGCTCGATGTTGAAGACCCGCAAGGAGCAGTTGCTCCGCGCCGCGTATCTCTCGGCGCTTCGCAACGACGCGGTGGTCGTCAACGTGCTCGCGAAGCAGATCGTCGACGCCGGCGGCAAGGTGCCGGCGGCTCCTGCGGCCGCAGCGGCGCCAGCCGCGCCCGTAACGCCAGCGAAGAAACAGTAGCTTGTCCTGAGCGCAGCGAGTCGAAGGGGTCTTGAGGAACCTGAGGTCCTTGGGTTCTCATTTGATCGATTTCTTCAGGGCGACCAGCGCCGCTGCAACGCGGTTGCCGAGGACCGTGATCTCGTCGCCAAGAGCCCGATCGACAAAATCAAGACGGCTGGATAGACCGATCAAATAGATCGCTTCGCGGGTTGAGCCCAACGCCATTTCGAAATACCGGGCGTGTTCGCGATCTGAATCGCGTGCGCAGCCTTCGACGATGTTGGTGGGCACACCCACAGCGGCCGCAGTTTCTGCTTAGCGGAGCTAAGATTCTGATGGCAGAATCTCCGGTCCACCTGGATTTGTTGATCTGCGTCGCCACTGAGGTCGAAGCGTCGCTTCTTCGCGAGCGTCTAAGCGAGTTTCCGGGCGTTCGATTGGTCGTCACTGGAGTCGGTCCGGTGAACGCCGCGCATGCCGCAACGGTGGCGATCATCGAAAGGACTCCGGGTGCCATAGTGGTTTGCGGTGTTGGTGGCGCCTATCTGTCATCTGGCTTGAGTGTGGGCGATGTCGCGTCGGCCGAGATTGAAATCTATGGCGATCTCGGTGCGCAAAGTCCATCAGGCTTTCTCGATATGCAAACCCTTGGGTTCCCTGTCGTCGCGGGATCTGCTCCTCTTTTTAACGAGATTCCGATGCAAGTGTTTCCAAACAGTAATTGCGTGAGGTTTGTGACCGTCTCGACGTGCACTGGAACGGAGGCATCGGCTCGCGAGATCGCGTCGCGAACCAAGGGATCAGTTGAGAACATGGAGGGCGCGGCCATCGCACATGTCGCAAGGCTCCACGGGGTTCCGGTCGGGGAAGTGCGCGGTATCAGCAACCTGGTCACCAATCGCGACTCCAAGTCGTGGCGACTGAAAGAAGCGGCAGCTGCCGCACAAACGGCGCTACTGGAATGGATTGGTCGACACTGACCCCAAGACCTCAAGACCCCAGGACCCCAGGACCTCAAGATGCCCGTGAACTTTGCCTTCTCCCCTTGCCCAAACGATACGTTCGCATTTCACGCGATCGTGCACGGGCTCATCCCCGGCGTCAGCGTCACTCCCCATCTCGACGACATCGAGGCGCTGAACATCCGCGCGGCCGGCCCTGACGCCGAGGTGACGAAGGTGTCGATCAACGCATACGGCCACGGCCTCCGCGATCGCTACGTCCTGTTGCGGGCTGGTGGGGCGGCGGGCTTCGGCGTCGGCCCCGTCATCGTCGGGAAGTCGAAACGCGAGGTCGGCGGACGGATCGCGATTCCAGGTGAGCGGACGACGGCGGCGCTGTTATTGCGACAACTTGGCCGCTTCGATACCGTCGTGATGCGATTCGATCAGATCGAGGATGCGGTGCTCCGCGGCGATGTCGATTGCGGCGTGCTGATCCACGAGGGCCGGTTTACCTATCAGGCAAAGGGCCTGACGCTGCTCACCGACCTGGGCGAGGTGTGGGAGCAGCGCATGCGCTGCCCGCTGCCGCTCGCTGCCATTGCGATTCGGCGCGACCTGGCGCCGACGCTGGCGCCGACGATCGATCGCGCGCTTCGTGCCAGTGTCGAATACGCCTTCGCGCATCCCGAAGCCAGCCGCCACTACGTGGCGGCGCACGCCCAGGAGATGGATCCCGGCGTGACCGAGCGGCACATTCGGCTGTATGTGAACGACTACACGGTCGCTCTCGACGAGGCGGCCGTGTTGAAAATGCTGGAGTGGGGCGAGCAGGAAGGTGTCTTCCCGCCCGCCGATTAGGTCGCTGCCGATCTTCGTCCAGTCCGCAAGGCCCCAAGACCCCAAGACCTCAAGACCCCAGGACCTCAAGACCCCAAGACCTCCCTTGATACACTGTCCCCGTGCCCCCCGCCTCCGCCGCCGACCTTCAGGATCACCTTGCGCATCAGCATTACATCGCCGATCGCGCGCTCGCGGTATCGCTGTTCCTCGCGCTCAAGCTGCAGCGCCCGCTTTTTCTCGAGGGTGAAGCGGGTGTCGGCAAGACGTCGCTCGCCTCGGCGATGGCCGCGGCGCTCGACACCGACCTGATTCGATTGCAATGTTACGAGGGTCTCGACGTCACCCACGCGGTCTATGAATGGGACTACGCGCGCCAGATTCTCGAGCTGAAAATTCTCGATGCCGCCGGCGCCGTCGACCGTGCCGCGGCGAGACAGCAACTCTACAGCGATGCCTTTCTGATCAAGCGGCCGCTGCTGCAGGCCATCGATCCAAAGCGCACCAAGCCGGCCGTGCTCCTGATCGACGAGATCGATCGCGCGGATGAGGAGTTCGAAGGCTATCTGCTCGAACTGTTATCGGAATTCCAGATCACGATTCCCGAGCTCGGCACCGTTCGCGCGGCGCATGCGCCGCTCGTCATCCTGACCTCGAATCGCACGCGCGAAGTGCACGATGCGCTCAAGCGTCGTTGCCTGTATCAATGGATCGACTACCCGACGTTCGAGAAGGAGATCGCCATCGTGAAGGAGCGCGTGCCGAACGCGCCGGAGCGGCTGGCTTCGCAGGTCACGACCATCGTGCAGCAATTGCGTCAGCGCGAGCTCTACAAGATCCCTGGCGTGTCGGAAACGATCGACTGGGCGGCGGCCCTGGCCGCGCTCGATCAGACGTCGCTCGACATCGAGACCGCACAGGAAACAATCGGCGTGCTGCTCAAGGCGAAGGAAGACATCGACGCCATCCGCGGTGGCGTGCTCGCGGAGCTCGTCGCGCGAACGTGAGGGTTGCGAGGGTTACGGGCTACGGGCTTGCGGGTTACGGGGCTACGGGTTACGGGTTTGAGGCCCAATGAGCATGGACATCACCGGCAGTTACATCTTCGCCGCGCCGCCGCAAGAGGTCTGGACGCTGATGCTGGATCCGGCGGCGATCGCCTCGTGCATCCCCGGATGCAATCGACTCGAGCCCGCCGGCATCGATCGCTACAAGGCCGCGATCACGATCGGCATGGCGGCAATTACCGGCAACTACGAAGGGACGGTAACAATTTCCGACAAGGCCGAACCGACGTCTTACAGGCTGACGGTCGAAGGCCAGGGCCGGCCTGGATTCGTGAAAGGCACGGTCACAATCACTCTCCGCGAGTTTGTCGCCGAGAGCGGTGGCGCCAACACGATCGTTGACGTCAACGGCACGGCGCAGACCGGCGGCACGATCGCCCGCCTCGGTCAACGATTGATCGCCAGCGCCGCGAAGATGATGCAAGACCGTTTTTTCAGCTGCATGCAGGCGAAACTCAAGCCCGCAAGCCCGTAGCCCGTCAGCCCGTTAGCCCGCGGTCCGCAAGCCCGTAAGCCCGTAAGCCCGCCGTAAGCCCGTAGCCCGCAGCGCGCCTAAGTGTAGCGCGAGTTCCCGCACGTCCCGCAGCGTCCGCACCGGCAGGAAATCATCGACGAACGGGAGGGCGGCCTGGAGTCCGCGCGTCAGCGGCGCGTAGTCGATCGTGCCGATCAGCGGGTTGAGCCACACCAGCCGATGGCAGCTGCGATGCAGCCGCGCGATCTGGTCGCGCAGCACATGAGGCTCGCCGCGATCCCAACCGTCGGAGATCAGAATCACGACGGCACTCCCGTGAAGGGTGCGTCGCCGCCAGCGTTGATGAAATGTCCGCAGAGCATCGCCGATGCGGGTGCCGCCGGACCAGTCCGTGACCGCGCGCGACACCGCGGCCATTGCCGCATCGGGCCTCGGCGCCCGCAACTCCAGCGTGATGCGCGTGAGACGGGTCGCGAAAAGAAATGCTTCCACGTCACGCGTGCCTCGCGACAGCGTATGCGCGAAGAGCAGGAGCGTTCGCGTGTATTGCTCCATCGATCCGCTGACGTCGCAGAGCAGAACGACGGGGCGCCGGCGCGTGCGGCGCCGCCGGCGCGGCAGCGTCGTGATGTCGCCGCCGGTGCGAAGGCTGCGCGAGAGCGCCCGCCGCAGATCGATGCGGCTGCCGGGGCCTGCGACCCAACGCCGGGTCCGGCGCTGTTCGATGTTCCAGGTGAGGCGGGACAACGCCGAGCGGACCATGGCGAGCTCGCCGTCGGTGAGCTCGGAAAAATCACGCGTCGAGATCCTGTCGAGATCGCTCCACGTCATGAGCGCGATGCTGTCCGGCGTATCCGCGAGCGTCGAATCGGGCCCTGCCTGTGACTCCGGCTGGCCGTCCGGGCCGTGTGGACGGTGATTGTCATTGCCCTTGTTGCTCTGCGTCTGGCTGGTACGCTGGGACGCCCAGAATTCATCGAAGAGGCTGTCGAATGTCGCGATGTCTTCCTGTCGCTCGATCAGCACGGCGCGGCAGGCCGCGCGCACCTCGTCCCGTGAGCCGAGATCAATCAGTTGAAGCGCTTCCGAAAGCGTGATCAGCCGATCGGTGCCGACCTGGAGGCCGGCGTGCCGAAGCATCCGTCCGAACGCGATCAGGTTCGCGAGAAAGTCCACGGAGCACACCCGTAAGCCCGTAGCCCGTAAGCCCGTAAGCCCTCTGTCCGCAAGCCCGTAAGCCCTAAGCGCGCGCCAGCGCTTTTTCCACCGCGCGCCTGACAAACACCGGAATCATCGCCTTGCGATAATCCGCGCTCGCATGCAGATCGGCGTTGACGTCGGTGACTTCATTCGCCGCCGACGCGGCCGCCGCCGCGATGCCATCCGCCTTCTTGCCGGCCAGCGCCTGCTCCACGCCGCTCAATCGCATCGCATGCGTCGTCGCGCCGGTGATACCGATGCGGGCGGACTGGATCACGCCGTCCTTCACGTCGAGCGACCGCCGCCACGCCGACGATGGCATAGTGCGACGCGCGCTGGTGCAGCTTCGCGTAGGCGGCTGACTTCACCGGCGTGAAGTGCACGCCGACGATCAGCTCGCCGGGGGCGAGATCGACATCGTAGAAACCGCGGAAGAACGCCGACGCCTTCACCGTGCGCGATCCGTTCGGCCCCTTCAACACGATGTCCGCGTCGAGCGCGAGCACGACCGCCGGAAAATCCGCGGCCGGGTCGGCGTGCGCGATGCTGCCGCCGATGGTGCCGCGATTGCGCACCTGCGGATCGCCGATCTCGGATGCCGCTTCCGCGATCATCGGACACTTGTCGCGCAACAGCTTCGAGGTGGCGATGTCGTTGTGGGTGGTGGTGGCGCCGATCTCGATGCGGCCGCCGGCTTCCCTGATGCCGGAGAGGCCGGGAATCCTCGAGATGTCGACCAGCGTGCCGGGCTCGCTCAGCCGCAGCTTCATCAGCGGCACCAGGCTGTGCCCGCCGGCGATCAGCTTGCCGCCATTCGAGGCGGCGAGCTTGGCGATCGCGTCGTCGATCGAAGCGGCGCGTTCGTAGTCGAATGCAACCGGAATCATGAGCGGCCTCCCTCGTCCACGGATGGCGCGGATGACGCGGCTTGATGATCCGCCAGAGTTTTTCGGGCCGCAGCATCATGTCGATGTGCTTCACGCCGAGCGGGCTCAGCGCGTCGACCGCCGCCGACACGATGCACGGCGTCGATCCGAGCGTGCCGGCTTCGCCGACGCCCTTGGCGCCGAACGGATTGCACGGCGTCGGCGTCACGGTCGCCGACAGCTCGAAGCGCGGGAAGTCGGTCGCCCGCGGCATCGCGTAGTCCATGAACGAACCGGTCATCAGCTGACCGTCTTCGTTGTAGACCGCTTCTTCGATCATCGCCTGGCCGATGCCCTGCGCGAGGCCGCCGTGGATCTGCCCTTCGACGATCAGCGGATTGATCAGGTTGCCTGCGTCGTCGACGGCAATCAGCTTCAGCAGCTTCGGCTCGCCGGTCTCGCGATCGACCTCGAGCATCGAGATGTGACAGCCGAAGGGATAGGTGTTGTTGGCGGGCTCGAAGAACGCCTCGTCGCTCAGCCCCGGCTCCATGCCCGGCGGCAGCGGCACCGGCACATACGCATACCCGGCGATCTCCGCGAACGTCTTCGCCTTGGCCGGCGCGCCCTTGACGCCGATCGTGCCGTTCTCGAAGACGATGTCTTCTTCGCTCGCTTCGAGCATCGCCGCGGCGAACTGCGCCATCTTCTTCCTCACCTTGCGCGCCGGCCAGGTGCAGCGCCGTGCCGGCAACCGCCTGCGAGCGGCTGCCGAAGGTGCCGATGCCCTGCTTCACGATGCCGGTGTCGCCATGCAGGATCGTCACGTGCTCGAACGGCACGCTGAACTGATCCGCGAGCATCTGCGCGAACGTCGTCTCGTTGCCCTGGCCGTGCGGCGACGCGCCCGTCGTCGCGGTGATGCGCCCATCGCGCTCGACGGTGACCTGCCCGTGCTCCCACCCGCCGGTCGGCAGCGACGATGAGGGACCGAGGCCGCAGACTTCGACGTACATCGCGAGGCCGAGGCCGACAAGCCGCCCTTCCTTCCGCGCCTGGTCGCGCTCGGCGATGAGCCCCTTCCAGTTCGCCGCCTTCAGCGCCGCGTCGAGCGCCTTCTCGTAGTCGCCCGAGTCGTAGACCGCGCCCATCTGCGTCTGATACGGAAACTGATTCGGCTTGATGAAGTTCCTGCGCCGCAGTTCGGCCGGATCCATGTTCAGCTCGCGCGCGAGCATGTCCATCGCGCGCTCGACGAAGTAGGTCGCCTCGGGACGACCCGCGCCGCGATAGGCGTCGGTCGGCGTCTTGTTGGTGAAGACCTCCGTCAGCGTCGTGCGGATCGCCGGGATGTCGTAGGTGCCGTTCGCCATCAACATCGTCAGCGTCGGGATCGCCGCGGTGAGCAGCATGTTGTAGGCGCCGATGTCGGCGATCAGCCGCATCTTCAGGCCGAGCACCTTGCCGTCCTTGCGCGCGGCGATGTCGATGTAGCCGATGATGTCGCGCCCGTGCGTCGTGGCGACGAACGCTTCCGATCGATCCTCGATCCACTTGATCGGCAGTGCCGAGCTTCTTCGACACCACCGAGCAGACGTATTCCTCGGCGTAGATGTTGATCTTCGCGCCGAAGCCGCCGCCCACTTCCGGAGCGATGGCGCGGACCTGGTGCTGGCCGAGGCCGTTCATCGCCGCGATCATCGTCTTGAGGATGTGCGGGTTCTGCGTCGACGACCAGATGGTCATCGTGTCCTTGCCCGGCTCCCAGTGCGCCAGCACGCCGCGCGGCTCCATCGCGTTCGGCACCAGGCGATGGTTCACCATGCGCTGGCTGATCACGACCTCGGCGTCGGCGAACGCCTTGTCGACCGCGGTGTTGTCGATCTTCGAAAAGTCCGGAGCGACGCCGGTGCCGCTCGGCACCAGCGCGACGGCGAGGTTGTTCGGCGAAAGTCCTTGTGGATCACGCCGGGCTTGCCTTCCATCGCCGCTTCGGGATCGACGACGACCGGCAGCGGATCGTACGAGACGACGATCGCGTCGGCGGCGTCGCGCGCGAGGTAGCGATCGGACGCGACGACGACGGCAACCGGCTCGCCGGCGTAGCGCACCACGTCGACGGCTACCGCGTGGTGCGGCGGCGACGGGAACGGCGTGCCGATCGGCATCGGCCCGAGGACCTTGGCGATGTCGGCGCCGGTGTAGACCGCTTCGACGCCGTCCATCTTCTCGGCGGCGCTGGTGTCGATGCTCGTGATCTTGCCGTGCGCGATGTCGCTGCGCTTGAACGCCAGGTGCAGCATGCCGGTGATCTTGATGTCGTCGACATACGTGCCGCGGCCCTGGATCAGGCGCGGATCCTCGCGGCGCTTGACGCGCTCGCCGATCAGTTTCGGAAGGACGGGAGTTGCGGTCGCCATGGCTACCTCACCGCCTTTCCGCCGCCGTTCTTCGCGGCGTGCTGGATCGCGTTGACGATGTGCTGGTAGCCGGTGCAGCGGCAGAAGTTGCCGGAGATGCCGTCGCGAATCTGCTGTTCGCTCGGCGACGGATTGTCCTGCAGCAGGTTGACCGCCGACATGATCATGCCGGGCGTGCAATAGCCGCACTGCAGGCCGTGTTCTTCCCAGAAACCCTGCTGGACGGGATGGAGCTGCCCTTCCGGCGCCAGCCCTTCGATCGTCGTCACCGACGAGCCGTCGGCCTGCACGGCGAACATCGTGCAGGACTTCGCGCTACGGCCGTCGACGAGCACGGTGCACGAGCCGCACTGGCTCGTGTCACAGCCGACGTGGGTTCCGGTGAGATTGAGATGCTCGCGCAGGAAATGCACGAGCAGGGTGCGCGGTTCGACGTGCGCTTTGCGCACCTTGCCGTTGACGGTGATGGCGACTGGGATCATAGGGGCGCCCAATCCTATTCCAACGACCGTCTTCTGGCTACTGGCTACTGGCTACTGGCTGACTGATACTCGGCTACTGAGTGCAGCGCGGCGCGGCGATGTTGACGCCCTGCATGATCAGGGCGCGATAGGTCGCGATCTCCTCCTCACACTGGGACTTCTTGCTCTTCTGCCAGATCTGCTGCGCCGCCCAGAAGGCCAGCGCCGACACCGGCATCACCGGCGAGCGGTAAATCGCCGGCGTCCAGAACTCGATCATCTGGTTATGACTCGGCGCCGTGCCGGGCACTCCGCCGTTGAACAGGTCGATGCCCTTGAGCACGTCGATCTTCGGCGACTGCCCGTAGACCTGGATCGAAAAATCGAGGCGCAAACCGTCGGTCGTGAGTTTTTCGCGCGATTCCGCGACGCGCAGGCCCTTTTGAATGCGCGCCAGATCGACGCCGAGCTTGGTGGCGTCGATCGCCTGCCCGCCGGCCACCGGCGGTGGGACCGGGGGGTCCTGCGCCCATGCGGGACCCGCCAGTCCCGCGAGTACGAGCCACATCGTGAGGGCCCTCATATGCCTCATTATGACGTCGGGCGAGGGCCCGGGGTCTTAGAAGCGGAGGCCGATGCCGCCGCCGAGCCTCATGATGTTCCGGTCGCGCGACAGCCTGAAGTACTTCGCGTCGGCATTGGCCCACACCGAGCTGAACAGTCGAATGTTGGCGCCGCCTCCCGCGCTGAATGCAAAGCCGGAATGCGAGACCGATTCGTCGAAGGCACGCGTGATCGTCGCGATGTCCACGGTGAGCTCCTGCTCGGTATGGTTCAGGCCAAGGCCGCCGGATACATACGGACGAAAGCGCGCCGTCTGCACCAGCGGCTCAAAGCGCACGCCGAGCGTGCCGATCATGGTTTGTCCATCGACCGCTGCGCTGAAATCGCCGGCGCGAATCGGAATGGCGGCGATATTCGGAATGTTGCCCAGATTGAATGACGGCAGCCGGTTACGACCGCCGAACATTCCCGAGGTGCGCCCGAGAACATCGCTCACGACTGCCGGTCGTGAACTGGCAGGCCGTCGAGACCGAACTGGCGATCGCGAACACCGCCCGCGGCCGCGTCGATCCAGGTGAAGTCACCTTCGAACGACAGGTGCTCCGTAAAGCGATATCCGACAGAGCCGGAGAGCGCCGATCTCGGTGTCGCCGCCGACGGTGGCGAATGCCGGCGTGAAGGTCACATTGATGCGCTGTTCCGGCGCCTGTGCAGCGGCCGGAGCGGCGGCCACGCCCGCACACAGGACTACCGACAGACGATCGACTTCACGAGAAATTTCATGACTGCTCCGATGATGAAGTGACGAGGCTACACATACGCGCCAACCAGGCGGACTCGTCCGCCTCCGGGGACAACGCGCGTCCCGGCGCAGCCTCGACAGCAAACGCTATGCCTGTCGAGCCGCGTGAATCGGTGACAAAACTGTGGCGGGTTACAGCATCCCGAGCTCCAGCTTCGCCGCGTCCGACATGCGGTCCTTCGTCCACGGCGGATCCCAGACGACCTCGACCTTCGCGTCGGTCACGCCCTCGACGCTGCGCGCCTTGTCGCGCACTTCGACCGGCAGCGACTGCGCCGCCGGGACAGGCCGGCGCGGTCAGCGTCATCTTCACGCCGACCTGTCCGGTGGCGTCGACGATCACGTCGTAGATGAGACCCATCTCGAAGATGTTGACCGGGATCTCCGGGTCGTAGACGGTCTTCAGCGCCTCGATCACCTTCGGCGCGATCGCGTCCATCTTCGCCGGGTCGGGCGTGATGTCCGCGGTCGACTGGCTGACTGCGTTGGCGGGGCTGTCTTCCGGCAGCCCGCCCGTCGTCATCGTCGGCAGGTATGTCATTCGGTCGATACCGGCGCGTCGGTCTCGTGCGCGACGGCCGCCTTCATGGTGTGCCACGCGAGGCTGGCGCACTTGATGCGCGTGGGAAATTCACGCACGCCGGCAAACACCGACAGCTTGCCGAGGTCGGCCGGCTGGCGTGTCGGGTGTCCGACGGTGATCATCGCGTGGAATGCTCGAACAACGTCGCGCGCTTCGTCGACGGTCTTGCCCTTGAGCGCGTCGGTCATCAGCGACGCGGACGCCTTCGAGATGGCGCAGCCCGATCCCTGGAACGCGACGTCCTTGATCACGTCGCCGTCGAGCGTCGAGATACAGCGTCAGCCGATCGCCGCAGAGCGGGTTGTAGCCTTCCTGCTTCGCCGTCGGCGACTCGATGACGCGGAAGTTATGCGGCCGCCGATTGTGATCGAGGATGACTTCCTGGTAGAGGTCGGTGAGCTCTGACATCAGTGGTCCTGACGGTCCTGCGGGCTACGGGCTTGCGGGATTGCGCGATTGTCGGACTGCGGGCCGTAAGCCCGTCAAGCCCGAAAGCCCTTCATCGAAACACCTCGCGCACCTTTGTGCAATCCGCGCACCAGCGCGTCGATGTCCTCGCGCGTGTTGTAGATGCGCGAGCGAGGCGCGAATCGTGGCCGGAATGCAGAACTTGTCCATCACCGGCTGCGCGCAGTGCTGGCCGGTGCGCACCGCGATGCCCTGCTGATCGAGGATCGTGCCGGCGTCGTGCGGATGCACGCCTTCGAGCAGGAACGACAGCACGCCGGTCTTGTGCGCGCGCTTCGCCGATGATGCGCACGCCGGGAATCTCGCGGACCCGCGCGGTCGCGTAGGCGAGGACGTCGTCTTCGTGCGCCAGCGCGGCCTGCTCGATCGATCGACGACAGGTAGTCGATCGCCGCGCCGAAGCCGGCCACGCCGGCGATGTTCGGCGTTCCCGCTTCGAACTTGTAGGGAATCTGGTTGTAGAGCGTCTTCTCGAACGTGACCGACGCGATCATGTCGCCGCCGCCCTGGTACGGCGGCATCGATTCGAGCAGCCGCTTGCGTCCGTAGAGCACGCCGGTGCCGGTCGGGCCGAACATCTTGTGGCTCGACAGCACGTAGAAATCGCAGTCGAGATCCTGCACGTCGATCACCAGGTGCGGCGCGGCCTGCGCGCCGTCGACCAGCACCACCGCGCCGGCGGCGTGCGCCTGCGCGATCATCGTCTTGATCGGATTGATCGTGCCGAGCGCGTTCGAGACGTGCCCGACGGCGACGATCTTCGTGCGCGGCGACAGCAGGCGCGCGTATTCGTCCTGATCGAGCTCGCCGAGCTCGTTGATCGGCACCACCTTGATCGCCGCGCCGGTCTGCTCGGCGACGAGCTGCCACGGCACGATGTTCGAGTGATGCTCGAGCCACGACAGCAGGATCTCGTCGCCGGGCTTCAGCACCGATCGGCCGTAGCTCTGCGCGACCAGGTTGATGCCGTCGGTGGTGCCCTTGGTCAGGACGATGGTGTGCGGATCGGCGGCGTTGAGGAACGTCGCGGCTTTCTTGCGCGCGCCCTCGTACAGCGCCGTGGCGCGCTCGCTCAGCAGGTGCGTGGCGCGATGAATGTTGCGCGTTGGCGTGCCGGTAGTAGTCGTCGGTCGCCTTGATCACCGCCAGCGGCTTCTGGCTGGTGTTGGCGCTGTCGAGATAGACCAGCGGCTTGCCGTGCACGATCTCCGACAGGATCGGGAAATCGGCGCGGACCTTCGCGACGTCGAACTTCTGCGGCTTTCGACTTGCGGCTTCGCCTGCTGGTGCTCATGGCAGTGGCTGCAATGCGACGTCGCGCGCCAGCGCGGCGAAGAAATTGGTCTCGATCTGCTCGCGCAGCGCCGGGATCTTCAGGCCTTCGAGCACTTCGCCCGCAAACGCATGCAGCAGCATGTCGCGCGCCTCGAGGCGCGTCAGGCCGCGCGCCTGCAGGTAGAACATCGCCTCTTCGTCGAGCTGCCCCACCGCCGCGCCGTGCGTGCACTTCACGTCGTCCGCGAAGATCTCGAGCTGCGGGTTCGAGTTGATCGTCGCGTCGTCCGACAGCAGCAGCGCGCGGTTGGTCTGCTTGGCGTCGGTCTTCTGCGCGTCGATGCGGACGATGATGCGGCCGTTGAACACCGCCTTCGCCTTGCCGGCCAGGATGCCCTTGTAGATCTCGTGGCTGGTGCAGTGCGGCATCGCGTGGTCGAGCGACGTGTGCGTATCGAGCAGGCGCTCGCCGTCGGCCAGGTAGACGCCGTTCATCGTGCAGTCGGCGCCTTCGCCCTTGAGCGCGATGCCGATGTCGTGCCGCTGGATCTTCGCGCCGGTCGAGAACGCATGCGACGCGAACACGCCCTTCGCCGACGACGTGCGCCTGGATGTTCGCGACGTGAAACGCGCGCTCCGACTCGCGCTGATCGGTGTAGTAGTCGACGATCGCGCCTTCGCCGACCACGACTTCGGCGACCGCGTTGTTGAAGTAGACGCGCTCGGCGGCGCCGATGAACGTCTGCGCGATCCGCACCTGGCTGTTGGCGCCGGCCACCACCAGCACGCGCGGATGCGCGGTCGACCGGCCTGCCGTCGCCGCCGGTGACGGTCACGATGTGAATCGGCGTCTCGATCGCCGCGCCGCTCGGCGACGAAGATCGCCACGCCGTCGTCGAGGAGCGACGTGTTGAGCGCCGCAAACGGATGCGCGTCGATGTTGAACACCTTGCCGAGATGCTGCTCGAGACCGTCCGTGCCGTCGCGCGCGCCGTCACGCAGGCCGGCGATGCGCAGGCCTTTCGGCAGCGCGCTCAGATCCGACAGCGCCCGCGGCGAACTGGCCGTTGACGATCGCCAGCCGCACCGCGCCGGGCACGTTCACCGACGCGCGATCGAGCGCCGGCGCCTGCGCGAACGATCCCTGCGCGAGCGCGAAACTTCGCGTCCGCGATCGGCGCCATGTTCGTGAAGCGCCAGTCTTCCTGCCGCGTCGTCGGGAAGCCGACCTCCGCAAATCGCTTCGCGGCGACGCTCGCGGCGCTCCTTGACCCAGGCGGGAGCCTGCACGAGCGTCTCCATCACTGTCTCGCTCCCGCCGCGGTCTGGCCCGCGTAGCCCTTTTCTTCGAGCTCGAGCGCCAGCTCGCGGCCGCCCGACCGGACGATGCTGCCGTCGCTCAGCACGTGCACGAAGTCCGGCACGATGTAGTTGAGCAGCCGCTGGTAGTGGGTGACGACGATGAACGCGCGCTCGGGGCTGCGCATCGCGTTGACGCCGTCGGAGACGACGCGCAGCGCGTCGATGTCGAGGCCCGAATCGGTTTCGTCGAGCACGCGCCAGCGTCGGCTCGAGCACCGCCATGTGGAAGATCTCGTTGCGCTTCTTCTCGCCGCCCGAGAAGCCCTCGTTGACCGAGCGCTGCAGCATCGAATCGTCGACGTGCAGGATCTTGAGCTTCTCCTTCACGAGCTTCATGAAGTCCATGGCGTCGAGCTCGTCGAGGCCCTGCTGCTTGCGCTTCGCGTTGAGCGCCGCCTTCAGGAAGTAGGCGTTGTTGACGCCGGGAATCTCGACCGGGTACTGGAACGCCATGAACACGCCGTCGCGGGCGCGCTCGTCGGGATCCATGTCGAGCAGGTCCTGGCCGTTGTAGAGGACCTGGCCTTCGGTGACCTCGTAGCCGGGATGGCCCGACAGCGCCCGGGCGAGCGTGCTCTTGCCGGATCCGTTCGGACCCATGATGGCGTGCACTTCGCCCTTGTTGACGGTGAGATTGATGCCCTTGAGGATCTCGCGATCCTCGACGCGAACTTTCAGATTCTTGACCTGCAACATGTCCTAACCGACCGACCCTTCCAGTGAAATGCCGAGCAGCTTCTGCGCTTCGACGGCGAACTCCATCGGCAGCTCGCGGAACACTTCCTTGCAGAAGCCGCTGACGATCATGTTGATCGCGTCTTCCTTGGCGATGCCGCGCGACTCGCAGTAGAAAATCTGGTCTTCGCCGATCTTCGACGTCGACGCTTCGTGCTCCACCTTGGCGGTGGTGTTCTTGATTTCGAGATACGGGAACGTGTGCGCGCCGCAGCGATCGCCGATCAGCAGCGAATCGCACTGCGAGTAGTTGCGCGCGTTGCTGGCGTTCTTGCCGATCTTGACCGCGCCGCGATAGGTGTTCTGGCCGCGGCCCGCCGAGATGCCCTTCGAGACGATCGTGCTGCGCGTGTTCTTGCCCAGGTGGATCATCTTGGTGCCGGTGTCGGCCTGCTGGAAGTTGTTGGTGACGGCCACCGAGTAGAACTCGCCGATCGAGTCGTGGCCCTGCAGGATGCAGCTCGGATACTTCCAGGTCACCGCGGAGCCGGTCTCGACCTGCGTCCAGGTGATCTTCGAGCGATCGCCCTTGCAGATGCCGCGCTTGGTGACGAAGTTGTAGATGCCGCCCTTGCCGTTCTTGTCGCCGGGATACCAGTTCTGGACGGTCGAGTACTTGATGGTCGCGTCCTTGTGCGCGATCAGCTCGACGACCGCGGCGTGCAGCTGGTTCTCGTCGCGCTTCGGCGCCGTGCAGCCTTCGAGATAGCTGACGGTCGCGCCCTCGTCGGCGATGATCA
This sequence comes from uncultured cyanobacterium, assembly GCA_963833135.1. Taxonomy (GTDB): domain Bacteria; phylum Acidobacteriota; class Vicinamibacteria; order Vicinamibacterales; family UBA2999; genus 12-FULL-67-14b. The sequence goes on from CAWHWW010000008.1 coordinate 121,077, forward strand.
GCGTGCGCTCGAACTGGCCGGTGTTCTGGGCGTTGATGCGGAAGTAGGTCGACAGCTCCATCGGGCAGCGCACGCCCTTCGGGATGTAGACGAAGCTGCCGTCGCTGAACACCGCGGAGTTGAGCGCCGCGAAGTAGTTGTCGGTGTGCGGCACGACCGAGCCGACGTACTGCTTCACCAGCTCGGGATGATCCTTCACCGCTTCCGAGAACGAGCAGAAGATGATGCCGAGCTCGGCCAGCTTGCTGCGGAACGTCGTCGCCACCGACACCGAATCGAACACCGCATCGACGGCGACGTTCGAGAGCAGCTTCTGCTCCTCGATCGGGATGCCCAGCTTGTCGAAGGTCGCGCGAATCTCCGGATCGACCTCGTCGAGGCTGTTGAGCTTCTTCTTTTCCGACGGCGCCGCGTAGTAGCTCACGCCCTGGTAGTCGATCGGCTCGTACGTGACGTTCTGCCAGTGCGGCTCTTCCATCTTGAGCCACGCGCGGAACGCCTTGAGGCGCCACTCGAGCAGCCACTCGGGCTCGCCCTTCTTCGACGAGATCAGGCGCACCACGTCTTCGTTGAGGCCGACCGGGATGATGTCCTGCTCGGTGTCGGTGACGAACCCGTACTTGTATTCGGTATTCGCCAGTTCTTCGATTTGCTTGGTCGCTGTGCTCATAGAATTCTTGTGGTCCTGAGGGCTTGCGGCCTGCGGGCTTACGGGCCTAGGCCGAAAAAGATCTCGCCGCATCCGCACGTGCTCTTCGCGTGCGGATTCTTCAACGTGAAACTCGTCGCCATCAGGTTGTTCTCGTCGAAATCGAGCACCGTGCCGTCGAGCAGCTTCAGGCTGCGCGGATCGATGAACACCTTCGCGCCGTTCGATCCTTCGAACACCTCGATCGGTGTCCTTCGCCGACGTCGTCCAACGCGAACGTGTAGCTGAATCCCGAGCAGCCGCCGGCCTTGACGGCAATGCGCAGGCCGCCGCCCGGCTTCTGCTGCTTCGTCGAGCTGCTTCTCGATCACGCGCGCTGCGCTCTCCGTGATCTCAATCATTTCTGCCTCTGCTGCCAGCGGCCATCTCGCCGAGCTCGCCTTGTCGGCGAAGCGCCACTGCTTCGCCGCTTCGACCGCCATTCGCGCCACATGTTCGCGCTCCGGCGCCAACTCCAACTTCTGCACGACCCGTTCCGCCGTCACCCGCGCTCGCCTCGTCCATCGCCGCGCCCTCGAGCCACTCGGCCACGAGGCTTGCGCTCGCGATGGCGGCGCTGCAGCCAAACACCTTGAAGCGCGCCTCGGCGATCCGATCGCCGCTCGCGCCTCACCTGGATGCGCACCACCGTGCCCTCATCCAGCGTTCCAACTTCACCGGTCCCGACGTGATCGCCGCTCGAGCGAGCCGGCTCGCTGCGGATCACGAACGCGCCGCAGCACTTCGTCCGAGTACTTCAAAACCTCAAGCACCTCAAGACCCTCAGCACCTCAGACTCACACCGGCGACATCTGCCGCAGCCGCGCGACCACGTCGCTCACCTTCTGCGCCGCGTAATCAATCTCCGCGGCCGTCGTCGCCGCGACCAATGTCCGAATCGCAACGACGCCAGCGCGCGGTCCTTCGACAGACCCAAGCGCCATCAACACGTGCGACGGTTCCGCCTGCGTGCACGCCGCACCCGACGACACCGCCACATCGTCGAGGCTCACCAGCAGCGCTTCTCCATCGACACCGGCGAAGCTCACGTTCAGGTTGCCCGGCAGCCGCGCGTCCATCGCGCCATTCACCGTCATCCCGTCGGTCGTCGCTCGCAACCGCTCGAGCAACCGATCGCGCAGCGCCGCGACCCGCTTCGCTTCGCTCGGCATTTCCGCGCGCGCAATTTCCGCCGCGCGGCCAAATCCGACGATGCCCGGCACGTTCAACGTGCCCGACCGCATCCCGCGCTCGTGGCCGCCGCCGTCGATCTCCGCGGCAATCGCCACGCTCGCGGCCCTTGCGCCGCACATACAACGCGCCGACGCCCTTCGGCCCGTAGATCTTGTGCGCCGTCATCGACGCGAAGTCGACGTCGAGCGCGTCCACATCGAACGGCACCTTGCCGACCGCCTGCACCGCGTCGGTGTGAAACCACGCGCCCTTCGCGTGCGCCGCGGCCGCCAGCTTCCTTGATCGGCTGCAACACGCCGATCTCGTTGTTCGCCGCCATCACGCTGACGAGCGCCGTGCGCTCCGTGATCGCGCGTCGGCGACCGCGTTAGATCGACCAAGCCCGTCGCCGGTCACCGGCAGCACCGTGACGCGCCAGCCGTCGTCGCGCCAGCCGTCGCGATCGGGTCGAGCACCGCCTTGTGCTCGGTCGCGATCGTCACGAGGTGATCGCGCTCGCCCTGCCGTCCGCGCCTCTCGCCGCGCCCTTGATCGCGAGGTTGTTGGCCTCGGTCGCGCCGCTCGTGAAGACGATGTCCTTGCTGCCCGCGCCGATCGAGCGCCGCGACCTGCTTGCGCGCGCGCTCGACCGCGTCGTTCGCGTCCCACCCAAATCGATGCTGCTTGCTCGCCGCGTTCCCGAACTTCTCGGTGAAGAACGGCAGCATCGCCTCGAGCACACGCGCATCGACCGGGGTCGTCGCGTGGTGATCGAGATAAATCATTCGCTTCCTTCGCCCAGGTCTTGAGGCTTGCGGTCCTACGGTCCTGAAAATTCAGTGCCCAAGCCGTAAGCCCTAGGCCGCTAAGCCTCTCTTCTCCAACCGGCGGCACAAACACCATCCGCGACACCGTGTGCGTCGGCGCCGGCGGCGGCGCATCCGTGTCCGCCGCCATCTCCGCCACGCTCACCGTGTTCAGCGCGTCGAGGATGCGGTTCTTGATCTTCCAGAGCGGGTCGCGAATGCTGCACTTCGTGAACTGGTCGCAGTTGTGATCGTCTGTCCGAGCACGCGGTCACGGTGACCGGACCATCCACGGCCTGGATCACGTCCGCCACCGAAATCAGCGCGGCGCTGCCGCGCCAGCCGATAGCCGCCGCGCGTGCCCTGCACCGACACCAGCAGCCGCGCGCGCACCAGGCGCTGCAGCACCTTCGCCAGCAGTTCGAGCGGGATGTCGTAGGACTCGGAAATCTCGCGCGCGCTCGACGAAGCGCCGCCGTCGGGCCGCATCGCCAGGTGCTTCATCGCGATCAGCGCGTAGTCGGATTTCTTGGAAAGTCTCAGCATATTGAGGTGCCGTGAAATATACGACCGCCGCAGTCCTATATTAGGCCGCGATGTCGGACCTGGCAAGTCGGCGTTCAATCTTGAGACAGGGTCTCAAGATCGAGGCCTTGAGGCCTGAGGTCTTAGGCCGACTTGAGGTCCTCAGGACCTGCAAGACCTCAAGACCTAAGACCTCAGGCCCTCAGTATTTCGGCTGGCTCGGATCGACCTGGTCGATCCACCCGAGGACGCCGCCGGTCAGGTTGCGAACCCGCGTAAACCCTTTAGAACGAAGGAAATCCTGCGCTTTCGCGCTCCGCATGCCCGACTTGCACTGGGTGACGATGTTGGCGTTCGGATCGAGCTCCACGTAGCGCTTGGGCAGGTCCCCAAGCGGGATCAGGATCGAGCCGGGCACGCGGTTGATCTGATATTCCTGCGGCTCACGCACGTCGATGATCACGACCTGGTCGCCGCGATCGAGCTCCGCCTTCAATTCGCGGGACGTCAGCGCGTCGGCGTTCGTCGCCGGCGCCGCGGCTGCCGCGACCTGGTGCGGCGCCACGCCGCAGAACTGTTCGTAGTCGATCAGCTTCGTGACCGTCGGATGCGTGCCGCACACCGGGCAGTCGGCGTCCTTGCGCAGCTTCAGCTCGCGGAAGCGCATGCGCAGCGCGTCGTAGATCAGGAAGCGGCCAATCAGCGGCTCGCCCGCGCCGAGCACCAGCTTGATCGTCTCGGTCGCCTGGATCACGCCGATGATGCCGGGCAGCACGCCGAACACGCCGCCTTCGGCGCAGCTCGGCACGAGTCCCGGCGGCGGCGGCTCCGGATAGAGGCAGCGATAGCACGGGCCTTCCTTCGTCGCGAACACCGACGCCTGGCCTTCGAAGCGGAAGATGCTGCCGTACGCGTTCGGCTTGCCCGTCAGCACGCACGCGTCGTTCACGAGATAGCGCGTCGGAAAATTGTCCGTGCCGTCGAGGATGACGTCGTACGGCGCGAACAGCCGCAGCGCGTTCTCCGAGCTCAACGCTTCTTCGTAGGTCTCGATGTGCACGTTCGGATTGAGCGCGTTCAGACGATCCTTCGCCGACGCCAGCTTCGACCGTCCGACGTCCGGCGTGCCGTGCAGCATCTGCCGCTGCAGGTTGCTGAAATCGACGACGTCGAAATCGACGATGCCGATCGTGCCGATGCCGGCGGCGGCGAGATACATCGCGGCCGGCGAGCCGAGCCCGCCCGCGCCGATGCACAGCACCTTCGCGGCCTTCAGCTTGCGCTGACCCTCGACGCCGACCTCCGGCATGATCAGGTGGCGGCTGTAGCGCTTGATCTCGTCGCCGGACAACTCGGGCAACGCTCCCTGTTCCTTGAATGCCCGTAGTCGGCGCGCCGCCCGCGACCGACGGAATGATGCTCACCGTGTCGCCCGCCTTGAGCGGCGTCTGATCCTTCTGCAGATAGCGGATGTCATCGTCGTTGACGTAGATGTTGACGAAGCTGCGCAGCTTGCCGTCGGCGGAATAGAGATGCTGCTTCAAGCCCGCCGTACTTCGTGGTCAGGTTCTGCAGCAGCTCGCCGATGGTCGCGCCGTCGATCTCGACGGCGTCGAGCTTGTCGGTGAACGGCCGCAGCGGAGTGGGAATAAGAATCTTGGTCGCCATTGTTATTTCGTTATTCGTTATTCGTTATTCGTTATTTCCACGCTCTCTTCGTCAAACGCCGATCGATCGTCTTTCAGCTGCCACGACGTCAAGCAGCGTGTCCTTCGCCCGCCATCACCGACACGATCACGTAGGAGAACGACGGCCACGCGTGATCGAGATCGTACTGCGACGGCTGCGCCGGATGATCCGGATGCGAATGATAGAAGCCGAGCAGGTCGAGTCCGGCTTCGCGCGCGCGTTTCTCCGCGACGCGGTAGTCGTCGGGCCGCACCAGGAATCGCCGCCGCGGCCCTTCTTCGGTCGTGTTCGGCAGCGCGAACGCTTCGCGCACCACGCCGTCCTTGCCGAGCATCGCGCCGCAGCACTCGTGCGGAAACGTCTCGCGGCCATGCGCACGAATCGCGGCATCCACCGCCGCCGTCAACGCGATCGCCATCAGTTCGTGCCGCGACGACGAGCACGCCTTCGGGCGGATTCTCCCAGAAGCGCTCCGACAGGTAGCGCTCGCCGCCGTCGCAGAACACCACCACCATCGACCGCGCCCTCGCGCGCCACCTTCAGCGCGCCGGCGAGGTTCGCGCCGCTCGAGATGCCGACCAGCAGGCCTTCTTCCTGCGCGAGGCGCCGCGTCATGTCGTACGCCTCTTCGGTGCCGACGCGCACGTCTTCGTCGGCGAGCGTCGGATCGTAAATGCCCGGCACGATCGCCGACTCCATGTGCTTCAGGCCTTCGAGGCCGTGCAGCGGCGAATCCGGCTGCACCGACGCGAGCACGATGTTCTTGTTGAACTCGCGCAGCCGGCGGCCGGCGCCGATGAACGTGCCGCTCGTGCCGAGACCGGCGACAAAGTGCGTCAGCCGCGCGCCGGTCTGGCGGATGATCTCGGCCCGGTCGTGTCGTAGTGCGATCGCCAGTTGAAGTCGTTGTTGTACTGATCGGCGTAGAAGTACTTGCCCGGGATTCGCGTCGTTCATCTGCTGCGCCATGCGAATCGCGCCGTCGGATCCTTCGAGCGGATTGGTGAAGACCAGCTCCGCGCCGTAGGCGCGCAGGATGCGCTTGCGCTCCGGCGTCACGTTCTCGGGCACGCACAGCGTGACGCTGTAGCCCATCGCCGCGCCCATCATCGCGTAGGCAATGCCGGTGTTGCCGGACGTCGCGTCGAGGATCACCTTGCCCGGCGCGAGCTGGCCCGACGCGATGCCTTCCTGGATCATGCGCAGCGCCGGCCGATCCTTGACCGAGCCGCCAGGATTCTTCCACTCCGCTTTCGCGTACAACTCGACGCCGGGCAGATCGCGCTCGATGCGGCGCAGGCGGATGAGCGGCGTGTCGCCGACGAGGTCGACGATCGAGGGGCTGACGCCGGCGGTGAACGTGGGAATTGCCATGTCCGACTACAAGGGTCTTACTTTAACTCCAAGGCTTGCGGACTCGGGCTCGGGCTTGCGGCGATGAAGGCCATGAGTTTGATAGCGTTACCGAATCGTGAAGCCCGACTACTCCGCCGCGCGTCGTCACCTGATGAAGGCCGATCCGACGCTCGCGACCATCATCAAGCGCGTCGGGCCCTGCGAGCTGCACGCCGTTGCACCGCGAGATCCGTTCGAGACGCTGTGCATGTCGATTGCGTCACAGCAGCTGTCGACCAAGGCCGCCGCCACCATCTTCCGCCGCTTCTGCGACCTGTTTCCGCCCGACCGCAGACCGACCCCAGAGCGTGTGATGACGCTGACCGACGACGAGATACGCGCCGTGCGGCTTCAGCCGGCCCAAGGTGACGTTCATCAAGGACCTGGCCGGCGCACGTGCTCGACGGCCGGCTCGATCTGCAGGGACTGACGAAACATCCGGATGACGAAGTGATGCGGCAGCTGGTCGCGGTGAAAGGCATCGGCCGCTGGACCGCGGAGATCTTCCTGATGTTCAGGCTGGGACGGCCCGACATTCTGCCGGCCGACGATCTCGGGATTGATGAACGCGGTGCACCGCGCCTACGGCTGCGCAAGCGCCCGGACGCCGAAGCAGCTGCGCAAGATGGGCGAAGCGTGGCGCCCGTATCGATCGATCGCCGCGTGGTATCTCTGGCAGAGTCTGGCGAAGTAGGGGCTTACGGGCTTGCGGGCTTGACGGGCTTGCGGGATTACTTGATCGCGACCGTCAGACGCACCTGGGCGCGGATTTCGATCTCTCCTGGCGCCACCGGCGTCGAGGCGTCGGCGCGCGCCGCCATCGCAAGCTGTCTCATCATCGGCACCGGCTCGCCGCCGCCCAGACAGCTCTTCGATCCTCAGGATGCGATCGATCGCGCGTCCGGCGCCGGCCGCGATCGCTTGCGCCTTGGCCATCGCGTCCTTGACGGCTGCTTGCAGCGCCGCTTGTTCGATTTCGCTCGCGCGCTTTCACGTCGAACCGCAACCCGTGAATCGTGGCGCGCCTGACCCGACGGCCGCATCGAGCACGTCGCCGAGCTTGGCCAGATCGTCGACGCGCACTTCGAGGTGTTGCGCGCGACGTATCCACGCGGCGTTTGCTTGCCGTTTGCGTAGTCGAACTCGAGCTGCAGATCGATGGCGACAGTCCTTGATCGCATCCTTCGGAATCCCGAACGAGGAGACCTTCTGCTGCACCGCCGTCATCACCTCGGCGTTACGCTGCTGCGCTTCCTTGGACACTTTCGATCGGCTCTCAGCGCCGATCTGCACCCATGCCTGGTCGGGAGTCGCTTTGACGATGCCTTCACCGGTGACAACGATCTGGGGCGGCTCGGCAGTTTGAGCGTTCAGCGCGGCTGGGCAAACCAGCAAACTCAACAGCGCAACACTCAAGATCTTCATGTAGCCACTATCGCATGAGTGCACGGGCTTAGGCCGGTCCTACGGGCTACGGCTACGGCTTGCCGTGCTTAGGCGAGGTCCTGCGGGCTTGCGGGCTACGGGCAGCGCAGCTGATCGACGTCGTGCGTGACCCACGAGCCGCCGCGCACGATGCGCAGCGTGCCGCTGCCGGGCCGCGCGGATCGCGTTGCTCGCCGTAGCGCGATACGCGTCAGCGCGATACCAGTCGGCGACCCACTGCCACGACGTTGCCGGCCATGTCGTACAGCTGCAGGCCGTTCGGCGGATAGCAGCCGACCGGCCGCGTGCCGCGATGACGCTTCAACGCCGGATCGGGCAGGAAGTTCGCGCGCGAGGCGTCGACGTCGTCGCCCCACGGATAGCGCGTCCGCGCGGTCGCCGCGCGCGGCGCGCGTCCCATTCGGCTTCGGTCGGCAGCGATTCGCCGTCGATCGCAGCACCGTGGCAACGCTGCGCGCAGCGAGCGGAGAAGCGTCGACGTACGTGCGCGTCGCATCGACGATTGCGTCCGCGGTCGTCGCGCGCGCTCGCCGCCTCGCCAGATGACGGCTCGGCAGCTCGCGGAATGACGATTCGTGCGTCGGGCGTGACTCGACCAGCGGAAGGTCGCGGATGCCGGGCGACGCCGTGGCCGGATCTCGCGCGTGAACTCGGCGTACTGCTCGACGGTGATCGCGTGACCGGACGCGTAGAAGGCGTCCACGTGCACCCGATGTGCACGGCCGTTCGTCGTCCGCGCCATCGTCAGAGCCCATCGCGAACTCGCGCGCCGGGACCCGCACGAAGCCGCGGGATAGGTCCTCGCGCATGCACCGTGCCGCAAGCCCGTAAGTATAAACTGCCGGACATGAAGCTCGAACAATTCGCCATGGAGCGAATGCAGTCCACTTACGAAAATCTGGTGGAATTCAACCTCTCAGAGAGCGGCGTCCGCCCGCTGACGCCCCGCGAACTGATCGCGGACGCCACCGGGTGCGACGGCTTGCTCGACCAGCCGCTGGTCTACTCGCAATCGAACGGAACCATCGAGCTGCGCCAGGCGATCGCCGCGATGTATCCGGGCGCCGGCGTCGATCACATCGAAGTCACCAACGGCGGCTCGGAAGCCAACTTCATCACCATCTTCAACCTGATCGAGCCGGGCGACGAAGTGGTGATGCTCGTCCCGAACTACATGCAGACATGGGGCCTGTCGCGCGCGTTTGGCGGCACGATTCGCGAGTGGCGCCTGGTCGAGGATCGCGCGGCCGGACGGTGGCGCGTCGACATCGACGAGCTCGAGCGGCTGGTCTCGCCGCGAACGAAGATGATCGTCATCTGCAATCCCAACAATCCCACCGGGGCGCGCCTGACGGCCGCCGATCTCGATGCGATTGCACGCGTCGCCGACCAGCACGGCGCGTGGATCCTGTCGGACGAGGTCTATCGCGGCGCAGAGATCGACGGCAGCGAAACCGCGTCGATGTGGGGCCGGTCGCCTAAAGCGATCGTCACCAGCGGGTTGTCGAAGGCCTACGGGCTTCCGGGCCTTCGCATCGGCTGGATCGTCGGCCAGCCGTCGCTCATCGCGTCGCTCTGGTCGTACCACGATTACGTGACCATCGCGCCCGGCGCCTTGAGCGATCGCCTCGCGCGGATCGCGCTGAAGCCGGAGCGCCGTGCTCAGTTGTTCGAACGCACCCGACATATCCTGCGGGGGAATCTGCCGCTGATCGAAGCGTGGCTGACGGAAGCCGGCGGCTTCAGCTGGATCACACCGGAAGCCGGCGCGATCATCTACGTGCGCTACGACCACGCCATCAATTCGACGACGCTGGCGAACCGTTTACGCGAGGAAAAGAGCGTGCTTGATCGTGCCCGGCGATCACTTCGGCATGGACGGCTACCTGCGGCTCGGCTTCGGCGAGCCAGCCGAGTACAACCGCGCCGGCCTCGATCGACTAAAGGAGTTCCTGGCGTCGCTACCGGCGCCTGTCTCACCCGCCTCACCCGCCTCACCCGTCTCACCCGTCTAGGATGACCCAGCCAGAGCTGACGCTGGTCCTGATCGGGTTCGGCAACGTCGCGCGGCGGTTCGTGAAGCTGCTTGGCGAGACTGCCGACCGTTTCGACTTCAGCTGGAAGATTGTCGGCATCTCGACACGCCATCACGGCAGCGTCGTCGATCCCGCAGGCATCGACACTCGACGCGCGATTGCCACCGTTGAGGGCCGCCAGTCACTCGATCGCCTCGACCCCGCGCCGCGCGAGCGCAGCGGCATCGACGTGATCAGGCAAGTCAATGACGCGATGGCCGACGATGCGGCGGAAGGCCGCCTGATCTGCATCGAGACGACGGTGCTCGACATCGATCGCGGCGAGCCCGCGGTCGGGCACGTGCGCGCCGCCCTCGAAGGCCAGGCCCATGTCGTCACCGCGAACAAGGGGCCGGCGGCGTTCGCGTATCACGAGCTCGACGCCCTGGCGGAATCCGTCGATCGGGTCTTCCTTTTCGAGGGCGCGGTGATGGACGGCGTGCCGGTCTTCAACCTCGTGCGCGAGACGATGCCGGCGATCAGGGTGGAAGGATTTCGCGGCGTGATCAACACGACCTGCAACTACATCCTGTCCGAGCTCGAGCGGGGCGCCGAGTTCGATGGCGCGCTCGCCGAGATGCAGTCGCGCGGCATCGCGGAGGCGGATCCGACGCTCGACATCGACGGCTGGGACGCGGCCGCGAAAACCGCGGCGCTGGTGAACGTGCTGATGGGCGGGGTGATGACGCCGCATCACGTGCAGCGCACCGGCATCCGCGATGTCACCGGCCTCGATGCGCGCCATGCGCTGGCCCGCGACAAACGCATCCGGCTGGTCGCGTCGGCATCACGCCAGGGAGGCAAGGTGAACGCGCGGGTCGAGCCGGAGATGCTCGATCGCTCCGATCCCCTTGCCGGTCTCGTCGATCTCAACAACGCGCTGTATCTCACCACCGACCTGCTCGGCGAAGTCGGCATCGTTCAACGCGGCGGCAGCCTGACGCAGACCGCCTACGCGCTGCTCAGTGATGTCGCGCGCATCTCACAAAGGCTCAAAGAACTCTGATGGCTGGACCGTTATCAGGATTTACCGTTGTCGATCTGACGCGCGTGTTGTCGGGACCGTACTGCACGATGGTGCTGGCCGACCTGGGCGCGCGCGTGATCAAGGTGGAACACCCGGGCAAGGGCGACGACACGCGCCACTGGGGACCGCCGTTTCTCGGCAAGGAAAGCGCTTACTTCCTCAGCATCAACCGCAACAAGGAGAGCGTCACCGTCGACTTCAAGCCGGTCGAGGGGCGTGAGCTGCTCGAGCGGCTGATCGCGCGGGCGGACGTGTTCGTCGAAAATTTTCGGCCGGGAACGATTGCGCGGGCCGGCTTTGGATGGGAGGAGGTGCACAAGCGGCATCCGCGTCTCGTCTACGCATCGATTTCCGGTTACGGACAGACCGGACCGCGCAGCGACGAAGCCGGTTACGACGCGGTGATGCAGGCCGAGGGCGGACTGATGAGCGTGACGGGCGACCCGGATCGTCCCGGCTATCGGCTCGGCGTTGCGATTACCGACATGGTCGCGGGCTTGTATTGCGCGCAAGGCATCACCGCGGCGCTTGCTTGCGCGCGAGCGCTCGGGGCAAGGTCAGCGCGTCGACATCGGCATGCTCGATACGACGGCCGCCCTGCTCACCTATCAAGCGGCCAACTGGTTTGCGACCGGCAGGATTCCCGAGCGCCAGGGCAACCGTCACGCGACGATCGCGCCCTACGAAGTCTTTACGACAAAGGACGGCGAGATCGTCATCGCGGTTGGCAACGACGAGATCTGGAAGCGCTTCTGCGCCGCCGCCGGGCTCGAGGAGCTGGCCGCCGATCCGCGGTTCACGAGCAACAAGGACCGAATGGAGAACTACGATTCGATGCGCCCGCCGATCGATCGCGCGTTTCGATCGAAGACCAACGCCGAGTGGGTGAAGCTGCTGAACGATGCCGGCGTCGCCAACGGCGAAGTGCGCGACATCGGCCAGATGCTGAACGATCCGCAGCTCGCCGCCCGCGAAATGGTGCAGACGCTGATGCATCCCACCGTCGGCGCCACGAGGGTGATCGGCGCGCCGATCAAGTTTTCGGAGAATGCCGCGAGCGTGCGAACGCCGCCACCGACCTTAGGGCAGCACACAGATGCAGTGCTCGGCGAGCTTGGCTATGACGCTCGAAGCATCGCCTCGCTCCGCGAAAAGCGCGTGATCTGATCGAAGGTTCCAAGAGTTCCAGTCGTTCCAGTCGTTCCAAGGGCAACGTTCTACTGAGGTTCCAAGTTCGAGCCGCTGACCTGAAACCTTGGAACCGTGCCCGAACCAAACCGTGGAACTGTGGAACCGTGGAACATCTTGGAACCCCTACACAAGCCAGGGTCTTAGTTCTTCCAGCAGCATTTCGATGACATCGTCCTCCGTCAGGTGGACGAGCGGATTGCTGCCCTTGATGGTGCGATCGGTCTGAACGATCCGGCTGCCGCGCACGCGAGTAATCGTGACGAGCGGCTGCGGCGGATCCGCGGTGGTGTCGAGCTCCATCTCGATTGCGTCCTCGCGGTTGCGCTCGGACTGCAGCCGCACGCCGGCAGCGGGCGTCATCACTTCGAAATGGAACCCTTCCGACTTGAGGACGTTGGCGATCATCCTGAACGCCGGGATCGCCGAAGCGTCGAGGAATAGGTCGTAATTCTGCTGGGCCTCGGCGACGCGGCCGCGCCGCTCCGCCTGATCGCGCCGCGCCTGTTCAACCGCGGTCCGCACGCGCTTGCGCACCACTGCTACGTCTGCCATCTCTCGATTGTAGTCCTGCTGGCCCGTTAGCCTGTTGGCCTGTTAGCCCGTTGGCCCGTTAGCCCGTTGGTCCGTCGGCCTGTTAGCCTCGCTCGACCAGGTCCCGAGATGAAGGGACATCAATCCAAACAGCAACGGAATCACCGTGACGCGATCGAATCCGCGGGCGGTCGAGCCGATCGGCAACTCCCGCGTGCTCCGGGGTAGCGCCTGATCGATGCGGGAATGTAGCGATAGGTGTCGGGATCGCCATGCAGAATCCAGCCGAGCGTCGATCCGACGGCGGCGAGATACGCCAAGGTAGGCCGCGCGCACGATTGCGTTGTCCGGTCGATTGAAATCAAGCGACAGCAATCGACCACCCGGCTTCAGCACGCGCGCGATCTCGTCGATCGCCCGGTCGAGGTCGGGAACGTTGCGCAGTCCATACCCGGTCGTGACGAGATCGAACGACGCGGATCGGAACGGCAGGCTCGTCATGTCGCCGGTGATGAATTCGACACGCGTGGCGACCGGCTGCCCACTGGCGCCTTGGCGAAGGTGGGCCAGTTGCAGCATTCGATGCGTGATGTCGAGACCGATGGTCTTGCGCTCCGCGCGCCGCAATCGCGAATGCGATGTCACCGGTGCCGGCCGCGAGATCGAGCGCGCGCTCGCCCGTCTTGACGTTCGCCAGCGACGCCAGCTTCGCCTTCCAGCGTGCGTCCTGGCCGTACGACAGGACCGCAGTGATCAGATCGTAGCGATCGGCAATCGTCGCGAACAGCGCGCGCACATAACGGCTCTTCGACTCGGGAGAGTCGAACGCGTCATCGAGCTTCACTAGGCCTAGGCACCTAGCCGTTGCTAAGGCGGCACCCTGAGCATCTAGGCGAAGACAGTGCCGAACGTCTGAATCAGCAGCCACGCGTTGAGCGCGGCGATGACGATCCCGACCACCCACGAGACGCGCGGACAGCCATCTCGGGTTGACGAACACGCCCATGCGCTTCGGATCGCTCGTGAAGATCACGAGCGGAATCACCGCGAACGACAGCTGCAGGCTGAGCACGACCTGGCTCAGCACCAGCAGGCTGCCCGTGCTGCTCTCGCCGAAATACACGATCGTGATGAGGGCCGGGACCAGCGCGAGCAGGCGCGTGACCAGGCGGCGCAGCCAGGCCGGCAGCCGGATGTGGAGGAACCCTTCCATCACGATCTGGCCGGCCAGCGTCGCCGTCAGCGTCGAGGCCTGGCCCGACGCGAGCAACGCGAGCGCGAACAGCGTGCTGGCGATCGAAACGCCGAGCAGCGGCGACAGCAGCAGGTACGCGTCGCGGATGTCGGCGACGTCGAAGCGGCCGGCGCGATGGAACGCGGCCGCGGCCACGACCATGATCGCGGCGTTGACGAAGAACGCCATCGACAGCGCGACGGTCGAATCGATCGTGCCGTACTTGATCGCCTGGCGCTTGCCTTCGTCGTCTGCGTTCCACGCGCGCGTCTGGACGATGGAAGAGTGCAGGTAGAGGTTGTGCGGCATCACCGTCGCGCCGAGGATGCCCATCGCAATGTAGAGCATCTCGGGATTCGACAGCACCTGAGTGGTCGGAACGAGGCCGCCGGCCACGCCCAACCAGTCAGGCCGCGACATCAGCACTTGTGCGCCGAAGCACACGCCGATCGTGGCCACGAGCGTGACGATGATCGCTTCCGTGTAGCGGAAGCCCTTGTTCTGCAGCCACAGCAACACCAGCACGTCGAGCGTCGTCAGGCACACGCCGACACCCATCGGAATCCCGAACAGCAGATTCAGCGCGAGCGCGCTGCCGAGCAGCTCAGCGAGGTCGCACGCGACGATCGCGATCTCGCACAGGACCCACAACACGATCGAGACCGGCTTCGAGTAGTAATCGCGACATGCCTGCGCGAGGTCGCGTCCGGTCGCCACGCCGAGGCGCACGCAGAGCGACTGCAGCAGGATCGCCATCAGGTTGGAAATGAGGATGACGCTCAGCAGCGTGTAGCCGAATTTCGATCCGCCGGCGATGTCGGTGGCCCAGTTGCCCGGATCCATGTAGCCGACCGACACCAGATAACCCGGGCCAAGAAACGCGAGAAACCGCTTCCACCACGCCCCGCGCCCTCGGGATCCGCGATGGTCCGGTAGACCTCCGGAAGCGAAGGAATTCTGACCGCCGGCGACGGAGGATTGGTGGTCATCGCAATCGTGTCATCGTGTAATCTGTGGAACATTTTGACTAGTCAAAATCATAAACTAGTATCGGCAGAAAAATCAAGTCCGATTGTCCGAACTTTTGCTAAAATGTTGCAATCGCGATGCTTCCGTCGAGCACCGTAGAGAATTATCTGAAGGCGATTTACGTCGGCGAGACCCACCTGGTCGGCGGGCAAAAGCTCGTGCCGATGGGTCAGTTGGCTGCCGCGCTGGGCATCGCTCCCGGCACCGCGACCACGATGGTCAAGGCGCTGGCCGAATCCGGCCTCGTCACTTACGAACCCTACAACGGCGTGCGCCTTACGAGCGCCGGCGAAAAACTCGCGGCGCGCGTCCTCCGCCGTCACCGCTTGATCGAGCTTTTCCTGGTTCAGGTGATGGGCATGAATTGGGACGAGGTGCACGACGACGCCGAGCAGATGGAGCACGTCGTCTCGGATCGCTTGATCGAGCGCATCGACGAAATGCTGGGACGGCCCGAGTTCGATCCGCACGGCGATCCGATTCCGAGCGCCGACGGGCAGCTGGCGCATCGAGCGCTCGAGACGCTGCTGACCTGCCCGCTCAACACGCCCGTGACGGTGGCGCGCGTCACCGATCAGGACGCCGCCTTCCTGCGCTTCATCGAGAGCCACCACTTGAAGCCCGGCCAGACGATTGAAGTCGAAGAGCGCGATGAAGTGTCGGACAGCGTGCGCCTGAAGGGCAAGGACGATCAGCGCATGACGATCGGCGCCCGCGCCGCATCGAAGCTGTTGGTGACCAGCTGATCAGTCCGGCTAAGCCGGCTGAGATCCGCCTTTAGCCGGATTGTTCCGAGAACACCATCCAGTTCGCGCGGCGTGATCAATCACAAACCCGGTGTTTGGCGGCGCCGACCCGAACTTCGATGCGCCGAAGCCGTATCGCGCGAACACGAACGGCACGCCGGCCGCCTCGGCCGCCTTCCAATCGGCCGGCGAATCACCGACCATCACGATCTGATCCCGATGGCGCGAGCGTCTGCAGGGAGAGCAGGCCGGCGGGATCCGGCTTTCTCCCGAACTCACTGTCGCCGCCGATGATGCGCGAGAAGAACCC
The DNA here is from genome assembly GCA_963833135.1 of uncultured cyanobacterium. Classification (GTDB taxonomy): domain Bacteria; phylum Acidobacteriota; class Vicinamibacteria; order Vicinamibacterales; family UBA2999; genus 12-FULL-67-14b. Next base: position 136,942 of record CAWHWW010000008.1, read on the forward strand.
GCGCATGCCAAGCGCTTCGAGGAGGCCGATCGACGGCCCGAGCGGCTTGTTCGTGAGCAACTGCCAGCGGCCCGCGGCGGATTGCCAGAGCGAGGCTCTCGGCGATCCCTTCGTAGGGCACCGTGTGATTCATGAGGCGCCGGTCATAGATCTGCAGGAAGCGCGCCAGTGCTTCCCCGGGCTCGGGCTTCAACCCGGCTTCCTTCAAGGCGCGGCGCACCAGCACCGGCGCGCCCTCCCCCACCATCGCGACGACCTCGCCCAACGGCAGCGGCGCGCGCCCCGTATCCTTCGAGCATCTCGCCGATCGACTCGGCCAGGTCGCGCGCTGAATCGATCAGCGTGCCATCGAGGTCGAAAGCGGTGATCACTGAAACTTGTAGTTGGCAGTTGAAAGTTCACCAGTTGACAATTGAGTCTCCAGTTTCGAATTTCAACGGTAAGTTTAAACTGTCAACTCAACTGCCAACTGGTGAACTTTCCAACTGCCAACTTCATGATCACCCTAGTCCTTCTGTCCGGCGGTCTCGACAGCGCCGTCTTGGCGGCGCACGAAGCGCAGAACGCGCTGGTGTTGCCCGTCTATGTCAGCGTCGGCTTGGCGTGGGAAGACGCGGAAGTCGCAATGGTCGAGCGGTTGCTCGCGTCGCCGGCGTACGCGGATCAGGTCGAGCCGCTGTCGCGCGTAGAGTTCACGATGCGTGATGTGTATCCGCCCACACATTGGGCCATCCGCGGCGTGCCGCCCGCGTATGACACACCCGATGAGGAGGTCTATCTCGCGGGGCGCAACCTCGTGTTATTGACCAAAGCGGGCGTCGTGGCCTCGAAGGCCAGGGCACACCGGATCGCGCTCGGCCCGCTTGCCGGCAACCCGTTTCCGGATGCGCGTCCCGCGTTCTTCACCGCGATGGCGCACGCGCTGTCGCTCGGGCTCGATCATCAGATCGAAATCGCGACGCCGTTTCTCACCTGGGAAAAAGAAGACGTGATCAAACGCGGCGTGGAGCTCGCCGTGCCCTTCGAGCTGACGCTGTCGTGCATGAATCCGATCGCGGGTGAGCGGGTGATGCGAGTGATGCGAGTGCGCTACCCCGTCACTGCGGTCTTTGCAGCAAATGTCGCGAGCGGCGTGACGCGTTTGCTGCTGCCAGCGTGTCAGACCCCAGCGCCTACGCGAACCGAGCACCGAGATAGAACAAAGGTTCCATGGTTCCAGGGGGTTCCAGAGGTTCCATGGTTTGGTTCCAAGGGTTCCAGCGTTCCAAGGTTCCCGGTAGTGCTGGTCATGACCAGGAACTGATTTGAGAACGAAACCTCTGGAACCTCTGGAACCGTGGAACCCCTGGAACCTTATTAAGTGGCGCACTCCCCGTCGCTAGTCTCGGGACGAAACGGCGTGGTCTCGGCCAGGTCGATGTAATCGTCACCGCTCGCCGTCGCGGCGGTGAGCGTCTCGAGATCCGCGAGCAGCACCTTCACGCGCGCGACCTCGAGCCTGCGGAAGAACGCCAACGGCGTTTCGTCATCCTCCTTCTCGGCGGCGTAGAGGCGGACCAGCCGCTCGAGCGCCTGCGGTACCCGGCGTGCCGGCACCTTCGCGGCCAGCCGGCCGAAAGTCGTGCGTTCGGCATCGATACCACCGCCGATCTGGATGAAGTACTGCGGTATGGCACGGCCGTCCACTTTTCGCAGGCTGCCCTGAAAGCCAATCGCCGCGATGTGATGCTGTCCGCACCCGTTGGGACAGCCGCTGACTTTGATATCGAGTGTGCGCGCCATGTCGATCAGCGCCGGCGTGCTGCGTAAGTGCTGCTCGACAGCCTGACCGAGGCCCCGTGACTGCGTCACGGCGAGCTTGCACGACTCGGCTCCGGGGCAGCTGGTGACGTCGGCGATCGAATCGGCGTCCGGCAAGCCGAGGCCGGCGGCTTGCAGCGATCGAAAGAGCGCGGCCACGTCGCCACGTCGTACCCACCTGAACACCAGGTTCTGAACGGCGGTGACGCGCACGGTGCCATCGCTGTACGCGCACGCCAGATCGGCGAGCACCCGGAATTGCGCGCCGCTGAGGTCGCCGAGCGGCACGGTGACGGTCGCGGCCACGAACTCCTGCTGTTTCTGAGCGACGGCATTGGTGCGTTGCCACGTCACGAATGCGGCGTCGTTATCATCGTGCATTGTTCGACGCGCCGGCACGATGCCGGGACCGTGGCGTGACGGTCTGATAGGAGGCCACGAAGGCTCGCAGCCCCTCGAGGTCGACCCGGCCCTCGGAGTGAGAAATTAGCTCGAGGACGATGTCGTAGACCCTCGGCATCCCGCCCGCGAAGGCGTTGGCCAGACGCGGAAGCTCGCGGTTGTAGGCGCGCGGCAGATGCCGCCTGGCCGTCCGGATCTGTTCTTCGATGATGTGATAGTTGTCGATGAACCATTCCGCGGCGGGGGTGATCCTCATGCCGCTGGACGCAACGTGCGTGATGAAGGTGTGGGCCTCTTCGAGAGCGGCCGCATTAGTGGCCAGGCGCGCGAGCAAACTGTCGGGCGACCTCGGGGTTTTCGCCTCCAGGCGGTGACGCAGCGCAAGCGCCCGCGCGTGCTCCTGGAGCTGGACCTTGCTGAAGAGCTCCGCAGCTCTGGAGCGAGGCCGTCTAAGCTGACCAGCATCGTCGTCGGAGCGCCGCCACTTACGGCGAATGGCCTCGCCAACTCTCAAAGGAAGGGTTTTCAACTAATCACGGATTTGCGGTTCCACACGTTCTTGCGACGACTCCGGAGAGTCTGTACCACACCACACGAACGATTCCCGAGAGTCGCCCTGTTCAAGGGCGTGAAGCCACCCGGATAGACGGCGCCCTGTCATCCCCTGCGCAGCAGTCGAAGCGCTGCGCGGCCGCGAAGTAGCCGCGCAGACCGTGGACGCCCGCTCGGCGGAGTGCTGCGCCCGCGAGCTCGCGACGGCACTGTGGCCACGATCGTTCCCGCATCGATCTGGATGGCTCGCACAGGCAGGCGAAGCAAACTAATCATCGAGCTGTCACACCCGGCCGGTTGGGAGTGACCCCGCGCGATCCTGCAGCCACGCTGTCAGGAGGGGTCGGGGCAGGGCCCGCGGTCGACAATGGCGCTGTCTCGGGGCTTTCTTCTCGGCCGGGAGGCCCTAGGTATCGTGGCGGGCGGTTTCGGTGGAGGCGGCGAGGGGGATCGCCTCTCGGTTTGAACAAGGAGGCGACCATGACACGCGCGTACGCGGCCTTTCCGTGGGTTGTCGGAGCTCTGGCGTTGGCTCTGGCGGGGTGCGAGGAACCAGCGCCGTCCGTCCCCGACGTCGTGAGCGAGCGGCGGCCTTGTGCCAGCGCGCCGCGGCCGCCCCTCAGGTTGATCGCGCCGCTGTCGGGCGCGATCGTCGGATTGCGTCGCCCGCTGCTTCGTTGGGACGGCCCGGATTTTTCGCTGGGCGTGGTCTGCCGCGATTGCGACTGCCGCCGGATCGTATCGGTCTTCCTTGGCAACAACCATTCGGCCCAGCCCCTGCTGCCGCTGCTGACTGGGCCGCTCTTCTGGCGCGTGATCGACAGGAATGGGCGCTGGAGCCAGCCGTGGAGCTGTTCGTCCTCGGTACCCCCGGCAGCGCCGCGCGCCGTTCTCGGCTTCCATTACGACGTCAACGCGGACGGCTTCGTCGGCACGCCGCCGTGCGGACCCTAGCGCCCCCGGCGGTGCCTGGTCCGTTCGACAGCCGCACCCACCTCTACCAGAGCGGGCCGAACGGAATCGATCCGACGCGTGAAACGATCGTCGATGACCAGGGCAGCGCTTTTCCGGTGGTCGTCGGCGATTGAATGGCGACGGCCTCGGCGAGCTCTTCTATCGGGAAGTGCGTTCGGGATCGGCGACTTCAACGGGGACGGCTACGGCGACGTCCTCAGCGGCTCGGGGAACTTCTCCAGCATCTTCTCCGTCGCGCTCGGGTCAGCGACGGGTCTGGCCAGCTCGGTCACGTTCGACCTGTCGACCGACGATCCGTCCATAGCGACCTATCCCTTTGCGGCCGGCGATTTGAACGGGGACGGCTACGGAGACGCTGTCCTCCTGCGGAGGAACAGGATGACCAACGAGCTGTGGCTGGGGCTCGGGCGCGGCGGTCCCGACGGGCTGCTCGCCGGCACGCTCCCCACCTTTGCGCCCCTCGCCGACTATCCGCAGGCGGCGGGGATCGGCGACCTCAACGGCGACGGCTTCGGCGATCTGGTGATGAGCACCTACGGCACCGCGCGGGTTTACTTCGGCGGCCCGAGCGGGCTGCCCGCCACGCCCTCGCAGGAGCTGACGCTCTTCACCGAGGACGGCGTGGCCCGCACGCTCGCGATCGGCGACTTCAACCGAGACGGCATCCAGGACGTCGCCGCCGCCATTGGCGCGGGGGATCAACATCCTGTTCTTCGATGACGAGCGGATCGACATCCACTTCGGCAGTCGGTCGGGTCTTCAAGCTGCTCGTCGCCCAGAGCCTGGTCGAGACCGACTACTTCCCCGACAATCACAACCGCTTCGGCGTCATCTCGACGACCGCGGGCGACTTCGACGCCGACGGGTTCGACGATTCCTGGTCGGCGCCAGCACCGTCTTTCCGCCACCGCCGCCGGACGGCTTTCCCCAGGGACCGAGCGACGCGCTGGTCTTCCGCGGCGGGCCGACCGGGGTCTCATCGCAACTGGCGCAGCGTCTGGTAGGCGAGCCCGGCTACGGTGCCAGCGTCGCCGCCTCCACCCCGAGCTGGGTGCTGTACGTAAAGGATCCCTGGTCCGCTGCGCCTGGCGTTGGCTCAGTCGGCATTACCCAGAACGGCGCACTCCCACGCGATTCCTGGTGGTCGCCTGTGCCCGTGCCGAGCGGTCGCGTCCGCTATCCGAGCGCGCGGTCGTCCTTGTGCCGGCGGTAGACGCCCATCTCCAAGCGTGGACCAGGATTGCAACGGACTCTAAGACGGTACGACTCAACCGACGCGGGCGATTGGCGCTCCATAGTCCTGGGACCTCATGCTCGCGACTTTGTCGCCTGGGCTTGAAGAAGCGTGCCCGCTCGAATCTCCCCGCACGCGTCGCCATCGCTAGGTTTGTTTTTGACAGACAGGAGGAAGCAAATGGCTGATGTCGTGGTGGAGCAAGTGGTGGAACGCCCGCGTATGAGCTGGGGCGCCATCTTTGGTGGCGCCGTCACCGCGCTCGGTTTGTGGATTCTCCTTTATGCGTTCGGCCTCGCGGTCGGGCTGTCGAGCCTGAACCCCGCCAATCCCGGCAGCGCACGCGGCGCCGGCATCTTCACGGGTGTGTGGGGACTGATTGCGCCGCTCATCGCGCTGTTCGCCGGTGGATGGGTCGCGGGGCGGGGGGCCAACATCCACGCGCGCGGTGAAGGCGCGACCCACGGGCTGGTGATGTGGGGCCTGACGACGTTGATTGGCGCATCGATGATCGCTCTGACGATGTCCGCGCTGATCGGCGGAGCCGTGTCGGTCGGCAAAGCGGCGGTCAGCGCGGGCGGCAGTGCCATCGGCGCGGCCGCCACCGGTACCGGCGGCGCGGCGAAGTGGTTGGGCGTCGACGCGAACGACGCGGTTGGGCCGATCAACGAGCGTTTGCGCGCGGAGGGGAAGCCGCAGATCACGCCGGCTCAGCTCCAGGCGGCGACGCGTGACGTGGCGCAGACAGCGGTTCGAGAAGGCAAGTTTGATCGCGAGGCAGTGATCGGGTCCGTCGTCCAGCAGACCAACCTGTCGCGCGCCGACGCGGAAGAGATTGCCGGCCGCATCGAGACACAGGTGCAGCAAGCGTCGGGACAAATCGGCGACCGGCTGCAAGCGGCGGCGCAACAGGCGCAGACTGGCGCGCTCAAGGTGGGTGACGCCACGGGCAAGGCGTTCTGGGGAGTGTTCGGCGCGCTGCTCATGGGCCTGATCGCCGCCTTGGTCGGCGGCGCGGTGGGCGCGTCGAGGGAGCCCGGCCGTCCACGCAGGGAACGCGCGGCGCATCCCGTCGCTATCGCCACGCCACGAGAGGTCCATCCTTGACCGCACGAGCGCCTTAGCTCTCCGCGCGGGCGCAGCCACCGGCTACACGGGTCGCCAGCGGGCTCGACCGGTGACACCGGCATGCGGACCCGCCCGCCACTAGGCGTCGTGAACCGACGCCACGCCGTCAGCGCCAGGCTCGCCAGGCGCGGGCGGCCAGCATCTCCGCCGGACCATCGAAGATTGCTTGGGCGCCGTCCAGGTCGGTGTCGGTCCATCCGCCGGAGCGGAAGCCGATGAAGCCGACGCCGGCCCGGCGGGCGGCTTCCATATCGTAAGGCGTGTCGCCCACCCCCGGGCCATCGCGGGCGCGCCCCCCAGGCGATCGATCGCCGCGTTGACGACGTCCGGATCGGGCTTGGACTGACTCAACGTCCGAGGATGAAGTCTTCTGCTCGACGAGGTCCTTTACCCCGGCGATGTCTAGCAGCGGCCGCGGATGAGTGGACGTGAGTTCTGCGCCTGGTCAGGTCGACGGTTTGGGGAAGAAGGACGCCCGTCCTGCCCGGCCGTCCGGGTGGAGGGCCTCGAGAGGTTTGCCGAGCAGGCTGACGTGGCCTTGACCAAGGGCGCCGAGCCGACGTCCATTGTGCGTATGGTGGATCGCCTTGCCAGCCGCGAGCGCTCACGAACCGGTTACTCCACCCTTCGCCAGCGATCGGGAACGTGACTAGCGAATTGCCACTGTTCGTCCGCCTCGGGACTAATCCCCAATCTCATCGCCGACGCTTGTTTCCCCAGGGCACGCCCTACATTCCCACCTCGGCGATGTGCCGAGGTGAGGAGGGAATATGAAGGTGAGCAAGGGTCTGGCGTTTTGTGGTGTGGCAGTCGTGTTGACGGCCGCTGGTGTCGCGAGTGCCGCGGACGATACGGCCGCGGTGCTCGGCCAGCTCCATCACTCGAATCAGATGGAGATCGAGATGGGAAAGCTCGCCCAAGACAAGGGGCAGTCGAAGGACGTCAAGAGCTTCGGCAGGACTCTCGTCACCGATCACACAGCGGCGGACAAGAAGGTGGTGGCGCTGGCCAAGCAGGAGAAGATCGATTTGACGGCCGCGATGCCGCCGATGAAGAACGACCAGATGGCTCCGCTGAAGGCAGCTGTCGGCGCCGAGTTTGATAGGGCGTTCGCCAGCGCCATGCTCGAAGACCACACGAAAGACGTCTGACGCGGCGCAAGGCTGCTCGCGATACGACCACAGACGCCAAGCTCAAGGCGCTATTGGACTCAACTATTCCGGTGTTGGAAGAAACACCGCGAGACCGCGCAGAAGCTGGTTGTCTCACTCAGAAGCTCAGCCCCCCCCGCTGGTAAGGTCCTGGCGCCGACGAAGTGAGCGCCGGTTTGTAGATGACGTTCGCTCCAAATCTCATTTCAAGAGTTCAAGGTGAACGCCCGTCGCGGGGCGAAGTAACAAGAGGGGAGGACAATCATGGCGCACGTTGCGGTTTGGCGAATTCCGTTCTGGTTCATGCGCGAGTTTATGCGCGAGATGTTCCGTTGGGGCAGCGCCAGCGTTGCGGCCAGCTTCGGCGTCGCCGAGAAGGAAGACGCGTATGTCTACAAGGCCAAGCTCACGCTGCCCGAGCAGGTCGACGCCGATCACGCGAAGGCGGCGCTCGCCAACGGCGAGCTCACGCTCGTGCTGCCGAAGGCTGCGGCCGTCACACCAGCGCCCGATGCCAAGCTCAGGCTGCCTGAGCCGGTAGACGCCGAGCAGGTGAAGGCGGCGCTCGACAACGGCCAGCCCGCACTCGTGGTGCCGAAGGCCGCTGTCACGCCAGCGCCGGTTCCCGCACCGGCGAAAAAGCGTCGAACGACGGAAGCGGTCCTCGATCATCAGCGCGTAAGCCTCGGCGCGGAGCGCGTAGCCCATCACGTCGCGGCTGAAGCCGACATTCTGTGGGGCCAGCCGCCCCGCGGCGGGTGGGTCGATCGTCGCGGGACACGGCTCGGATGACGCCTGTGGAGACTCGTCGCCACCTGACCCGGCGATCCTGACATGCAGAGCCGGTACCTAGAGGCCGCCGTGCAAGACGGATCGACTTAAGCCTAGAAGTGGGCATTCTCTCAGCGATGGGCACGATCAAGGGAAGCGCCGGGCAGGTTGGAGCCGACCTGTCTGCTGATGCCGACGCCGAGCCGGCGCGCGCCGTCACGCCTGACGTGGGCGGCCTATCTTTGTAGCGAATCACAGGGCATTCTTGGCGTTCCTGGAGCGGCGGGTCGGGGGCGCGCCATCGCGGAGGACATCCTGCAGGAGGCGTTCGTCAAGGGGATGGGCCGCCTCGACGCCCGTCAGGACGAGTCCGTGATCGCCTGGTTCTACCGGACGCTGCGCAACGCGGCCGTGGATCACCATCGGCGACACAAGTCCGCGCAGCGGGCCCTCGACGCCTTCGCCAAGGAGAGCGATACCGAGGCGACGATGGACGCGGACCTCCAGGACGCGGTCTGCCAGTGCGTGCGGGAGCTGGCCGATACCCTCAAGCCGGAGTACGCCACCGCGCTCAAGCGGATCGAGGTCGATGGCGTGAGCGTGAAGGCCTATGCGCAGGAGGTCGGGATCTCCGCGAACAACGCCGCGGTGCGCGTGTTCCGCGCGCGTGAAGCGTTGAAGACGCAGGTCTCCCGCTCCTGCGGCACCTGCGCCGATCATGGCTGCCTCGAGTGCTCCTGCGCCAAGCCGGCGCCCGACAGTGGCGGCTGCGGCCACACGCACGGCGGGTGATTCTGTAGCTGTAATGCTCGGGCGACCCTGGCGTCCCTGTCTCCGAAAGGAGACTCGCCATGGAACGGACTCATCTCGACCCACGCCGCTGGCAGGCGCTCTTCCTGCTCTGCGCGGCGCAGTTCATCGTCATTCTCGACACCTCGATCATCGGTATCGCCCTTCCGGCCATTCAGAAGTCGCTCGGCTTCTCGCCCGCCGGCTTGCAGTGGGTGTTCAACGCGTACGTGATCGCGTTTGGAGGCCTCTTGCTTCTCGGTGGGCGGCTCGGTGATCTGACGGGCGCCCGGCGCGTGTTCATGGCGGGATTCGCCATCCTGGTGGGCGGCTCGGTGCTTGCCGGCGCTGCCTGGTCGGCCGGCACGCTCATCCTCGGGCGTGCCACGCAAGGACTCGGCGCGGCGCTCATCGCGCCGGCAGCCTTGACGCTCGTGATGAGCTCTTTCAGGGATCCGAAGGAGCTGTCCCGCGCGCTCGGCTTCTGGGGTGCCTCGGCGGCGGCGGGCGGGAGCGCCGGCGTGTTCCTCGGGGGTGTCATCACGCAGTGGCTGGATTGGCGCTGGGCGTTCTTCATCAACGTTCCGCTTGCCCTCGCGGTGTGCTCATCGCGAGCCCGACCATTCTCCGCAAGGGCGCGCGCCACTCGGGCCGGGTCGACGTCGCGGGCGCGCTCGTCGGGACGGCGGCGCTCGTGCTCTCCGTCTACGCCATCGTCGGCGCTGAAGGCGGCGCCGGGCTCGCGCGGATGCCTGTGCTCCTCGGCATCGCCGCCGTGTTGTTCGGCGCGTTCGTCGCTCTTCAGAAGCGCCGGGCGCAGCCGCTCGTGCCGCTGCGGATCTTCTCCGCGCCGAACCTCTCCGCTGGCAATGTGGTGATGGCGCTGCTCGGGGCGGCCTGGATTCCGGGGTGGTTCTTCCTGAACCTCTACCTGCAGCAAGTCCTCGGGCGTTCGCCGATACAGGGTGGGCTCGCCCTGCTGCCGATGACCGTCGCCATCATGGTCCTGATGATGACGATGACGGCGCGCATGGTGAACCGATTCGGCTTCAAGACGAACCTCATCGCGGGCCTCCTGGTTCTGGCGGGATTGCTCGTCCTGTTTGCGCTGGCGCTGACGGACGGGAGCTTCGTCGTTCATGTGCTGCCGGCCTCGTTGCTGGCGGCGCTCGGCATGGCACTCGCCTACGTGCCCGCGACGATCGCCGGCATGTCGGGGGCGAAGCCGGAGGAAGGCGGGCTCGCGTCGGGGCTCATCAATACGAGCTACCAGATCGGTTCGGCGCTGGGCCTGGCGGTGATGGTGGCGATTCGTCGGCCAAAACGGTGGTGGCTTCAGCGGTGGGCGTGCCGGCGCCGGGTGCCTTGAATGTTGGCTTCCAGACGGCCTTCATGGGCGCGGCCGTCATCGCGGTGGGTGCGGCGCTCGTGGCGGCGCTCGCCATCCGAGCTCCGCGGCAAGCTGAGGCCGCTGAGCGGCCGACCTGAAGGCCGCGTAGGCGCCCGTACGGCAGGGCTCCAGCGGCCCGGCGCGTGTCCCAGCCAGGGCGCGCGCCGGGCCGCTTGCGATCGGGCCCAAAGGAGCGGTCGAGGCGCGCGTCACCCGCGGAGTTGACCGCTGTATGTGGTGCCGGCGTTGCGTTTCCCTCTCAGACAAGAAAAACGCCGACAGCCGGAAAGCGAGCGGATGTACCACTGCCCCATCCTCGAGCACCACGCTTCGGGGATGAGGGGGCATTTCGAGGTTGCGCGGCGGAAAACCGATTTCATAAGAGGTTCCACATGACTCGTCTCTTCGTATTGTCTCCTCTGCTATGCGTGCTCGCAGCTTGTTCTTCGGCGTCGAAGCCGCCGCCCGACGCCGGCGACGGCGGGGCCGAGCGACGCGCCCCCGCCGGATGCGGGCCCGCCAGACTCGAGCTCCCCCGACGGAAGCTCCCCCGACGGAGACGGCGGTCCCGGCGACGGAGGCTTGCTGACTTGCGACCAGGCTGTACACGACGCTGTGCTCGGCACGGCGCAGGTTGGCGCCGGGTACCGCGTCGTCGAGTCGGCGGTGTTGCCGGTGACGTCGTGGTTGCCGGTCGCGGTGGTCAATGAGGCGTCCCCTGACGGGGGGCTGGGCCTCGTGGTGTATGGCTACGCGGGCGACGGCCGTATGCACCGGCTTGGCGTGTGGCCGGATCTCGCCGCGCCGGATTCGGCGAACGTCGTCTTCGACGCTGTCCCGCCGGCAGACCGGGCCCTGCAAGTGTTGACGACGCCGCTGGTGGCGACGACGCACGGCAGCTGCTCGCCGGTTACCGCACCGTGCGCGGCGGCGGCTTCGTCGGTGGAGGCGTCTCGCTCTTCGACACCGCTCGCCCCTCCGCTGGCACGCGGTGG
>CAWHWW010000009.1:0-139742 GCA_963833135.1 uncultured cyanobacterium
TAACTCCGGTACCCGCCTCGGCGTCTACGACATCACCGGGCAGATCGGCGCCGGCGGCATGAGCGAGGTCTATCGCGCGACCGACAGCAATCTGAAGCGGTCGGTGGCGATCAAGGTGCTGCCGACATCGGTGGCGCAAAGCGCGAACGACGCACTGAGCCTAAGCCTCATGGCCCTGCCGCTATGATCGGCCAGACGCTAGGCCATTACCGGATCGATTCCAAGCTCGGTGAGGGCGGCATGGGTGTCGTCTACCGTGCTTTCGATACCCATCTCGAGCGTGCCGTCGCCATCAAGGTGTTGCGCTCGGATGCCATTGCCAGCCCAGACCGTAAGCGCCGCTTTGTGCAGGAGGCGAAATCGGCGTCCGCCCTGAATCACCCTGGCATCGTCCACATTTACGACATCGACAGCGCAAATCTGCCTGATGGTCCCACCGACTTCATCGCCATGGAGTTTGTGCCAGGCAAGACGCTCGACCAATACATCGGGATAGGTGGATTGAGTCTTAAAGATGCATTGAAGTACGGAATTCAGATCGCCGACGCACTGGCGCGCGCCCACGCCGCCGGAATCGTCCACCGCGATCTGAAGCCGGCCAACATCATCGTGGGCGACGATGGCCGTGTGAAATTGCTCGACTTCGGCCTGGCCAAGCTGACTGAAGTAATCGACGGCGATCCGGAAGGCGCTACGGCGACGGCGGCGCGGGAAAACCCTCAAACAGAAGAGGGCGCCATCCTGGGCACTGTGGCGTACATGTCTCCCGAGCAGGCCGAGGGCAGGAAGGTCGATCGCCGCTCTGACATTTTTTCGTTCGGCTCGGTTCTTTACGAGATGGTCACCGGGCGGCGCGCCTTCGAGGGCACGAACAAAATCTCGACGCTGGGCGCCATCTTGCACACAGAGCCGACGGCCGCAAGCGGGATTTCAGCGGGCGTGCCGACGGAACTGGACAAGATCATCGCCCGTTGTCTGCGCAAGGATCCGGAACGCCGGGCCCAGGGCATTGCCGATATCAGCCTCGCTCTCGAAGAACTGAAGCAGGAGTCCGAGTCGGGCAGACTCTCGGGGCAAGTCGGGGCAGCCACGGCCGTTCGTCCGCCCGCGTGGCCTCGACGCTTTGTCGCGATCACAGCGGGAGTTGTGGCGCTGGTCGTTGCCGCAGCCGGCCTGACATGGTGGCTGCTGAAGGGGCCGGCTTCCGCGCCGGCGCGCTCCGAATGGGTGCAAATCACGAACCTCCCCGACTCGGCCGTCCAGCCGGCGCTCTCGCCAGACGGCCGCATGCTCACCTTCATCCGCGGCCCTTCGAGCTTCAATACGGCCGGGCAGGTCTACGTGAAGATGCTGCCCAGCGGCGAGCCGGTGCAGCTCACCCGCGACAATCGCACGAAGATGAGCCCGGTCTTTTCACCGGACGGGTCGCGGATCGCGTACTCGGTGACAGGAGGGATTTGGGACATGTGGGCCGTGCCCGTGCTGGGAGGAGAACCACGCCTGTGGCTTCCGAACGCCTCCGGGCTGGTGTGGATCGGCAAATCGAAGCTGCTGTTTTCCGAGATCAAAGATCAGCGTCAGCATATGGCGATCGTGACGGCCGATGAGAGCCGGGCCGGTTCGCGCGATCTCTATGTGCCGCCCCATGAGCGCGCCATGGCGCATCGCTCGTATCCCTCACCCGACGGCAAACAGATGCTGTTGGTGGAGATGAACGAGGGGGGAGCCCTTGACCGATGCCGCCTGGTCCCTATGGACAGCAGTTCGACAGGGCAGCAGATCGGCCCGCCAAGTGGTTCCTGTACCTTTGCCGCCTGGTCGCCCGATGGAGAGTGGATGTACTTCAGCTCCGACTCCGGCGGGGCCTTCCACACCTGGCGTCAGCGCTTCCCCGACGGCGAGCCGGAGCAAATTACTTCGGGGCCGACCGAAGAAGAAGGACTCGCCATGGCGCCCGACGGCCGCTCGTTCATCACGGCCGTGGGATTGACGCAGAGTTCCGTCTGGTTGCACGACGGCGCGGGCGATCGGCAAGTCTCGCTGGAAGGTTACGCCTTCGCGCCCCAATTCTCGCCGGATGGGAAGCGGCTGTTCTACCAGGTGCGAAAAGGAGCCGCGAGCGAATTGTGGGTGGCGGAACTCGATTCCGGACGCAGCGAGCCGTTGCTGCCGGGCTTTGCCGTTGCAGTGATGGGGCCCAATTCATACGGAAGTTACGACATTTCCCCGGAGGGCCGTCAGGTCGTCGCGGCATCACCGGACAGCGGTGGTAAGTCTCGCTTGTGGCTCGCGCCTCTCGACCGCCGCTCGCCGCCGCGGCAAATTCCCAATGTCGAAGGTGAACAGCCCGTCTTCGGCGCGACCGGTGAAGTCTTTTTCCGGCGCGTTGAGGGAACCTCTGCGTTCCTTTACCGTGTCCAGGAAGACGGAAGCGAGCTGCGGAAAGCCATCGATGCGCCTGTTGTTGCTCTCAGGGGCGGATCTTCAGACCGTAACTGGCTGACGCTAGGCTCCGGAGGTGTGGTGATTTTCCGGGTCGATGGCGGCGCTCCGCTTCGGACGCAGATCAGGGCCTCTTCGACGACGCTCAGTTGGTCCGGTGACGGGAAGCATCTATTTGTGCAGGGTAAGGGTCCGGCAAACCTGGACAAGGCCTACATCTTTCCATTGTCCCCTGGTCAAATGGTGCCCGAGAGTCTCGTCAATGGGCTTCCGTCCGAGCAGGAGATCTTGAAGCTGCCAGGAGCGAGGGTCATTCCTTTGGGCAACGTTGTGCCCGGCCCGACTGCGGATATCTACGCCTTCACGCGGCAGAGCGTGCAGCGCAACTTGTATCGGATTCCCCTGCAGTGATCCGCCGTTTAGAGCAGGCGGGACGTAGTCCACTTTGCGCAATTTGAATCGATCGCCGAGGCGCTCGAAGCCGCGCATGAGCAGGGAATTGGCCGCGCCTGGTAAACAGGATCGAGATCCTGAAACCTCACAGTGGGTTACTCCTGCCGCGATGCCGGCGCGCTCCTGCCGCAATCTCGAGCGAACTGGAAACCAAGCGCCACGAACCTGGCAGGATCCGTTGATTGCGCGGCTGAAGACAGCGCAGACTCTTCGAAGGATTGGGCGAAGGGCGGCCTGCCAGCCGTAGCTCAGGCACGGGCCCGTAATGTTCCACGAGTGGGCCGCGCAGACCTGCGCCCCGATAGTGCCGATCGTCACGCCGCTCGCTCGTAGTAGTTCAGCAAGCCACCGAGCCGCGGACGCCGACGAATTCGGCCGACGCGTCGCCTCGGCGTGTCCCCATCGATCAGGCGATTCTCAACTCCTTGATGGTTCCGCTCGCGATGGTAGTGATCGACGAATGCCGTGAGGGCCCGTCGAAAGTGGCGCTCGCCGAGCGGGACCATGGGATCGAGACACTCGTGTTTGATCGACCGTACGAACCGTTCGGCATGCGCGTTCGCATTGGGCGCCTGAAACGGCGTCTGCACGACGTGCACTCCGGCATCGCCCAGCAGCCGTCGCACTTCCCCGCTCTACTTCCGATCACGATCACAGATGAGGATGCGATGATCGCCCAACAGGCCTTCGGTTCCGGTCAGCGTGCGACCGACTTGACGCATGAAGAAATCATTGGGATGCGGCGTGGACCCGACAATCTGGACACGCCGTGATGCGAGGTCGATCACGAACACGGTGTAGAACGTTACTAACCCCCGCCACGTCCAGACCTCCGTCGTGAAGAAGTCGGCCCCGGCGATCGCACCCCAGTGCGCGCGCAGAAACGTATGCCAGGAGGTCGGGCGCGCCGGCACCGGCGAGACACCGTGCCGTTTGAGAATCCGGGCAATCGTTGAGCGGCCCACGCGATGCCCGACATTCGCGAGTGCACCTTGGATCCGCGTGTAGCCCCACGTTGGATTCTCGTCCGCCATCCGCACGACCAGCCGGCGAATCTCGGCGAGTACCTCGTGACGGCCCGAGCGCGTGTTCGGGTACGTCCACTTCCGCACGATGAGCTGCCGATGCCACCGCAAAATCGTGTCCGGAGTGACGACGCTCGCGATCTGACGCAGGACCCGCCGACCCAACCGATGCCCACGGACCGCCAAGCGACGTCGATCGTTATCGGTGAACTGAAGCCGCTGTCCACGTAGCTGGCGGCGAAGGATCCGATTTTCTTCCATCAGATACGCCACCGCCTGGCGTTCCTGACGATCCATCCAGCCAGTCAGGGCGGCCAGCACCATCTGGAGCGCTGACGCGTCGATCACGGCCGGAGTCTATATCACGCGCCGCAAGTCCTGCCCGATGTCCGTCGATCTAGTCATGGGACACTACGGGCTCGTGCTGAGCGTGCCAGATCGACTTCTCGGTAGAGACAGGACACGATCCTCCGCTGGTATCGGAGGTTGATCGCCCAGAAGTACGACCGCAGTCCTCAACGACGTCGAGGCCGTCCGATGACGCTCATTGGCGCAGTCTCGAACCGAGAACATGCGCATGATCGACGTACGGATTCGCGTCGAGTGATCGCGGCGATTTGATGGTATGTTCCCGACAGGAGAGAGCATGAAGTTCATCGCATGCATCACGGTTGTGGTCGTCGGCTTTTTGTCTTTGGTGATAGCCGAACAGGCTCCGCCAAAGCCTCCCGATCATATGCAGCATCGCTTCGACGATCCGGCTCGGCTCGCGAAGTCGTTTGATGATCCGAAGCGGGATGGGTGGCAGATGCCGGACCGCGTGATCGCGGCGCTCGACCTAAAACCTGCGCAGTCCGTCGCCGACATCGGCGCCGGCACGGGTTACTTCTCGATGCGACTGGCGAAAGCGGTGCCCAACGGAATGGTCTATGCGGTGGACATCGAGCCGAATATGGTCGCCCATCTCAAGACGAGGGCGGCGGGAGAGAAGATGACCAACGTGACGCCGGCGCTCGCCTCAGCAACGTCACCGAACTTGCCCAAGCCGGTCGACCTCATCCTCGTCGTCGATACGTATCACCACATCGGCAATCGATCGGAATACTTCCGAGCGCTGCAATCGCAGCTGACAACGGCTGGCCGGATCGCAGTCATCGATTTCCGCAAGGACGCTCCGGACGGACCGCCGGCGCATTTTCGATTTACGCCGGAACAGATTCAGAAAGAAATGGCGGACGCCGGGTACGCCTTGGTTGGCCAACACGACTTTCTGCCGCGGCAGCACTTCCTGATTTTCGAGCGACGATAGCTCAGCTGCGACGACCTGGGCCGAGCGGATTGCGTCCCGCTGGCGCCGCTCGTCACGCCGCTAGCCACCCAGCCTCGACGGCTTCGAGTTCGAGCCGGCGAAGTCGGCAGCCAACCTCAAGAAGCACGGTACCGACTTCATCGGCGCTCAGGCGTTGTGGAGCGACCCCGACCGGCTTGAGATCCCGGCCCGCTCGCTCGACGAACCTCGGACCCAAGTCATTGGGCGAATCGGCGACATAGTGTGGTCGGCGTTCATCACCATACGAGGCGATCGCATCCGGATCATCTCCGCCAGGCGAGCACGCGATGAAGAAAAAGCAGCGTACCTCCAAGACTAGAGCACTCTCGGCCGCCGAACTCGACGCTATGCACGACGTCGGCGTAGATCTGTCGGCGCACATGGACCTCGCCAAGGCGGTCCGACCCGGCCGCGCGGTACAGCGCGTAAACGTGGACTTCCCGATGGACCTCTTGCGTGAGATCGATCAGGAGGCCCGGAGGCTCGGCGTCACGCGACAGGCGTTCATCAAGGTTCGACTGGCAGACGCCCTCGTTAAGACGACATCCTGACTGTCTTCCATCGCAACGACATCCAGACGCAGCTCGCGCAGCTGAGCGTACACAGGGGACGCGGTGCCGGCAGACTTGACAGCACGCGCGAGCGCTGCACGCCGGGCCCGCGTTGAAACCAACCGATCGGCGTCGTGCGAGGCATGCCAGTCAGCCGACGCGGCCGCGTGACCAGGGAGTGCTAACGCCTTCCGACGACCGAAACTCGCGGGCCCGCCCTCCTGAAGGCACTGCCGTGCGAAGCGGATCGCCCGATCGCCCGAGTAGACGGCCAGCGCCGTGACCGGGGGCAGCGTCGCTCTCCCGTAGCCGCCTGCCGCCCAGTGACGAGAACTCGCGCGGGAAAGTGCAGAATGTCCCTGCAGATAGCTTGGCGTCCTTTCTCACTCGCACAACGACTTGCTAGTGCGACGGCGTTCAGATCTTGAGGCGGGATGTGCGAATTGGCAGGCAGGTGGAGTTTCTGGTACGCACCACAGCCCCGTGGCACGCCGCGTCCAGTCGCCGTCGGCCGGACGCATCGTGGCGACACCGGAAGTCGGCGGCCTGCACCACGGCTACGATTACGTCGCAGCGTAGCGCACAATCGGCACACCTCCCGGGCGTCTCTTCCGCTAGTGCCCCCTCGTCACCTCTCTGATCTTGCGCTGCGATAGTCACGGCACGAATGCGCCGGTCAGCGGGCACTCGGAATGCCCACGCGGCGTCACAGTCTCAGCAACTCGACGTCATGCGTGTTCAGATGAACTTGTCGATTGGCACAACAACACGGGTTACAGTGTGAAATGAGATTTCGAGCTGCGCAGGCCAATCACGGCGCAATGACCAGTGTCCCGATGACCCGGTTCTGGCTGGTGTCGGGGAATGCGTGTGTGCCCGTCGACAACTGTCCGCTCCCGCTCAGGACCACGCTCAACGTCATCTTGGCATAGCGGCCCGTGCCGCGACCTGTGAACCACCCTTCGACATGCTCCTCGGGGGCGCAAGATTCTCCGAGTGCAGGGTGCGAGCCGATGCGAGCGATCAGGTCCAGCGTGCCGCTAAAGAGGACGACCTCCGGGTCCGGCCCCGCGTCGATAATCTGTGCGCGTCC
Organism: uncultured cyanobacterium; assembly: GCA_963833135.1. Classification (GTDB taxonomy): domain Bacteria; phylum Acidobacteriota; class Vicinamibacteria; order Vicinamibacterales; family UBA2999; genus 12-FULL-67-14b. The sequence continues at coordinate 6,895 of CAWHWW010000009.1, forward strand.
CGCGAAGTGCGCGAAACCGTCGGTCCGTCGAATGGTTGTCCCCTTGGCGCGGAGTCCCGTAACCGGCACCAGCGTGCCAATGTCGTCGCAGTCCGCTTTGGCGCTGATACGGAACGTCACCGACGTCCTCATCCGCTCGGTCGCTGTCGCGCGACACTTGTAACGGACCACGTCAATTCCCTCGGCGATGCCGTCGAACGTGCGTGCGAACCGTCTGATGCAGACATCTCCAACCGGTAGCAAGGGCATGACGACCTCCTGATTCGACCGTCGAGCCGATGAAGGCATCGAGTCGCAGGACGCTATTATCGCCTCAGCCGCTCGACTGACGTCTCCCCACAGCAATGGCCGACATTCTTGAGCGCGCCCTGGATCCGCGTGTAGCCCCACGTCGGATTCTCCGACGCTATCCGCACGACCAGCTGGCCGATCTCGGACAGCACACCGCGCCGTCCAGATCTCTCGCGTACGTCCACTTCCGGGCGATCAATTGGCGATGCCACCGCAGCAAGGTGTCTGGCCCAGGGCTGCACCATGCGGTAACGCATTCCAGGGATGGCGTTGTGTCGAATACCTCGGCGCAGTGCCGGCGCGTTCGCGACGTTGACGAACGACGAGTTGAAGTCCCGAATCATCGCTGTCCTTGCCGACGCGGTCAGGAGTGTAGTCGGCTCCAGCGTCCCAATCATCGAGTCGCAAGCGATGCTGACCGCCTTCGACGAGTTCGTCGGTTGCACCCGAGCTTCCATAGCTTCGACGTCCGAAAAATCCGTGTACATTTCCATGCAAGTACGGTGATGACTCGTTCGAGCGGTCGCGGGCACCGGTTTCCGACTGCGGATGGAGTTCTCGATAAGGACAGGTGGTGCTCAGCCACGGGCACATTCGAACATTCGATTGGGTTACTGGATCTCTGGTATCGTCGACGTCGGGACTCGTTAGGGTACTGAAATCCTTGCAAGTCCAGTGCTTCAGCTCGTGGTGCCGACTGCGTGTAGCACGACATACAGCGCTCGGGAACCCACAGCGAGAGATGGCTCATTTCACAACTGGAGGAACGCGATGGGACGCGCATTGTGCTTGGGGGTAGCGCTTGTCACTCTTTCGACGATACTGCAGTCTAGTCAACAGTCACGGGGCGCCCGCTCGGCTGTCGAAAATGAGCTGATCGCTGTCCAGCAGACGCAGATCACGGCAAACAATGCGGCCGACATCGCGGTACTCGATCGCTTGACCGCCGCGGACTGGACTGGTGTCAGCGCTTCTGGAATCGTGCAGGATAAGGCGCAGTTCTTGGAAGACGTCGCCCAGCGCGGTCCGGCCAAAGTGCAGCGTACGATGCAGGATGCCGCCGACCGACAGAAGGAATGGCGCGTCCAGGTCTCCGGCACCCTCGGCATCGTGACTCGTCTCACCGCTGGGGATCACGGCTCACGCATCTGGAACACGGCCGTATGGACGAAGCGTGACGGCGTCTGGCTGCGAGCGTTCAGCCAGGCAACGACGGCCGCTGCGAAATAGCTGTGCTCCGCAGTAATCAGTGCCGGCCACACGTAAAACGGTTTACGCGGCTATTGGTGCCAAGCGATATTCATGATGCAACCCTCCCAGGATCGGAGTGGCGATGACTCGCTGACCATCAGGGATCTTATGACCGTTCGGTTGCACCGGCCTCTCGAGCGGCACGTCAGGCATGCCCGGACCGAGGCTGGCGTGCGGTCGCCCATGATTGTAGTGATGCACCCACTGGTGCAGAACGCACCGAATGTGTCGTTCATTCGGCACGATCAGCCAGTCGAGACACTCGCGACGAATCGTGCCGATCAGCCGCTCGCAGAACGCGTTCGCCTGTGGACAGCGCGTCTTCAGCACGATCAAACCCATCGCGAACACCGCGCCGTCGACAGCCGCCGAATAAATGCTGTCGCGGTCATGAATCAGAAATCGTTGCGGTTGATCAACGGGCTGTGCTCCGCAATAACCACGTGCGGCGCACACATAACACAATTCATGCGGCCATGGGTTCCAAGCGATATTCATGATGCAACCCGCCGAGAATCGGCGTGGCGATCACTCGCTGATCATCCGGGATCTGATGACCGTTCGGATGCGCCAGTCTGTCGACCGGCATGGCCGGAATGCCCGGACCGAGGCTGGCGTGCGGTCGGGCCTGGTTGTAGTGACCCACCCACTCCTGGAGCACGCACCGGAGATGCCGTTCATTCAGCACGATCAGCCAGTCGAGACACTCGCGACGGATCGTGCCGATCAGCCGCTCGCAATACGCATTCGCTTGCGGGCAGCGCACCGGAGTCTTCAACACCGTCAGACCCATTGCGGCAACTGCGCCGTCGACGGCCGCCGCATAGATGCTGTCGCGGTCGTGAATGAGGAAGCGTTGCGGTTGATCACCGGGAACCATCGCGCGGAATTGCTGAACGGTCCAGTCGGCCGTGGGGTGCTCCGTCACGTTCCAATGCACGATCCGGCGTGTGCCGACCTCCAGGACGACGAAGACATACAGCGTGCGAAAGCTCGCCGTGATGGTCACGAAGAAATCGCACGCGAGCATGGCACCCGCGTGATTGCGCACGAAGGTGCTCCACTGCTGGGACGGCCGGCGATCCCGAGGTCGCCCTCCTCGTGACATGTAGCGCCTGACCGTACGCGGGGACACCCGGAGACCGAGCTTCAGCAGCAGTTCCGCCGCAATCCGCTCTTCGCCCCACGTCGCATTAGCACGAGCCATGGCGGCAATCAACTGCTGGAGATCCGCCGGGACTGATGGTCGGCCACGCGCCCTGGACTTCCACCGCCAGAAGAGGCGGAATCCTTTGCGGTGCCAGCGGATCAGCGTGTCCGGTTGCACGATCGTGAGCGCGGCTCTCCAGTCAATCAGCCGGGCGAGCACGACGAGGGTGATCCGCGTCGCATCATCGGCACGGCGGGATTTGACTCGGCGCTCCGCATAGAGCGCCAGCTGCTTCCGGAGAAAGAGATTCTCGGCCGCCAGCCGCGACCGCGATTGAAGGCCGAGCGACACGAACATGAGGAGGTCGACCAGCACGCGTACGGTGGTCCACCACACCATCGACGAGGACGAGGGTTTCCGCATGCGAAAGCCTGCCACAAAGTTGGCAATGCCTTGGAATCCTCACTCCACACGGAAATTTCGAGAATTCAGGCTCGGACCTAATAATTGCGGATCACAGCCGTCGTGGTGCGACGGCGCGAGCGAGCCGCTCGCTGCCGGAGGACGACATGCCGTCATGCAGAGCCATGCGAGTCACCGTGCGCATCGAGGTGCGCTGTCGTGGCCGCCCGATTGGAAGGGTTCACCTCGACGAGCCCGGCGCCGACGTGGCTGTCTGCGTGATCTTGATGGTCCTGATGCGGGAGGTCGGCATGGTCGGTGTGCGGCACGTCGACGTGGTCGGTGTGCGGCACGTCGACATGGTCGGTGTGCGGCACGTCGACGTGGTCGGTGTGCGGCACGTCGGCATGGTCGGTGTGCGGCACGTCGACGTGGTCGGTGTGCGGCACGTCGGCATGGTCGGTGTGCGGCACGTCGACGTGGGGCGGGGTGTCCACGTGGTCGCCGTGCGCGTCGTTGTGCGGAGCGGGACTCTGCGCGGCCGCTGCGCGGACGTTCACGGTCGTGACCAGCGGCACCGTCCAGCCCGCGCGCAGCAGCGCCCGGCGCGTGAATTCCTTCTGCCGCTCCGACGCAACGGCCTCGTCCGCGGGTGGCGGTAACTCGTCGTCTGGTTGGTCAGCCATCAGGTTCTCACCGTTCAATACGGGCCAGTCCCGCCGTGCCGCTCGCGTGAGTGAATGCGAGCGCGACCCGCGCGTCCGGCTAGCCCCGCGAGGCCGCCGTAACGGGTCAGCCATTCTCCGTATGCGTAGACCAGCAGATGTTCGAAATGTCCTTGCAGCCAGCCGAGCTGTCTGCACGGACATTCTGCACTTTCCGGCGCGAGTTGTCGTCACTGCGGCGGACCGTCTCAGGTCGGCGGACACCACAATGTTCGAGGGTTCAATCGTCCAACCATTGCGGAACGGCAAGAGTTTTGAGGTGGTCAGATGCCAGGGAAGGGACAAGGTTAGACGCTGTGGCGACTCTCGCCTACAGGATCATGTTGAACGTGAAGAGATTGCGAGTAAATGATGGAGAAATCCCATCGCTGTACCGCGAGCATCCGGGTGCTCTTGGACGCTGAAGAAACACCCCATAAAATGGGCTCGAAAAAGGGCGACGTGAAGATCCGGCGAAACGTGCGTGGTCCGCAAGTTATTGAAAACGTTGGCTCCTCGGGCTGGACTCGAACCAGCAACCCTCCGGTTAACAGCCGGATGCTCTGCCATTGAGCTACCGAGGAATATAGGCAGGACTTCTCGCGGTGAGAAGAACCCTCATCGTACGCCATCACAGCACCACTTTTCAATTCGCAGGTATCTGGCCGCGATTCCGCGGTCTTTGGGTCCAGGAGAGCAAGAGACGAGGGCAGAAATTGCGCCGTCGAACCGCCGAAGGGCACGCACAATCTGCGATTCGCCTCGCTCATTCAAGCGGTTTCAGGCCGAAAAGCCGACGGCATCTTTCGTGCGATCAGTACGCGTCATGGAAGACGACTTCAATACCAAGCCCGCTTGGAACGACGAGACCTACCGCGAGTACGCGCGAAAGATGCGTCTCCTCGAGGAAGGACCAACGACCACCAATTTTGAGCAGCTGATCGCGAGAGGCCTCGAACTGCCAGAGCCGGGCACAATTCCGGACGATCAGATCAACTCGAAGTTGTGGGAAGTGATCCGCGCGCTGGCAGAAATCCGCGTGTTCCTCAACTACACAGATCACCTGAGCGATCGGGAGTTGTACAGCACGCTATGGCATCGCGTGCTGAATCAAGAGGTGCCGGCGATAGATGAGATCGGTTTCAACGAGCACGTGGACCTTTCTCTCGCCGGTGACGATGATTGGAGCGTCGTCCATCTTCGCTATTACGCGGATGAGGACGACCGTCTGGCGTGGTCCAGAGACTTCCCTGATGACGCAATTCCTGCGCACGAGGATCCACCTTACGATCGGGATCGTCTGCTGCCTCAGCCGTACGGCGAGCGCCGGTAGCTGATCGGGACATTTGTCTCACGCGCCGGCGCGAAATCCACGCGGATCGGGACATTCCGGCGATAGCGGCGACCTCTCCGCCGCGGCATCCTCACGGTGAGCCATGGAGACTCACAGGAGGATCGTATGAACATTCGCCGAATCGCCGTGAAGTGGACGCTGGTTGGTGTTGGCGCTCTTGCTCTCGGCGCCCTGCCGTCTTCGCGTGCGTTGGCACGCACCGGGAACGAGCAGGCGAGCGCCAAACACCATGGCCAGGCTGCCGGCCTGATCAAGGCCGTGCGTGAAGCGACCGAGCGCTTCAAGGACGTCAAGGTTGCTGAAGATGAAGGATACGCGCTGATGTTCGGTTGCGTCAGCGGACCGGACTATGGAGCGATGGGACTGCACTACGTCAACCTGCCGCTGGTGACCGACGGCGTGCTCGATCCCGCGAAGCCGGAAATCATCATCTACGAACCGCTGCCGAACGGGCGCTTGAAGATGACCGGCGCCGATTTCCTCGTCTTCGCGGAGGACTGGCACAAGACCACTGCCGCAACACCCGAGCTCCAGGGGCAGTTGTTGCACCTGTTCGAAAGCCCCAACCGCTTTGGCCTGCCGAATTTCTACACGCTGCACGTCTGGGCGTGGAAGGAAAACCCGACTGGCGCGTTCTCGAACTGGCACGCGAACGTGTCCTGTGACCCATTTGCGCCGGGGCCTCAATAGCTGTCAGCCGATGCCGGGCAGCGCGCGCCGGTATTGCAGGCGGATCGTCGTCAAGTCAGGCCGCTCGATGCGCAGTTGGTTGGTGATGCGATGCACCTCCGCCTCTTCCGCGGTGGAGATGCGCGCATCACTCGCCGCCACGGCGAAGAGACACCGCGCCAGGGCGAGGCGTTCCTCGTAGCTCGGCTGAATCCGTAAATTCCTGCGTGATCGCGAAGTGGGTGGTCACGCCGAACATCGCGTGGGTCGCCTTGGCAAGACCGACCACCAGCATGGCCTGCTCGGCCGGCAGCCCGCCATGCTCGGCCAACAGCCGCTCCATGGTGTTGGTTTCCTCGTCGCTGATGTGCTCATCAGCGAGCGCGACGCGGCCGAGGAGATAGGCGAACCGCGCCAGGTATTGCGCGCGCGAAGGCTCGAGACGATCGAGCGCGTTGACGAGATCGCGCAGAGGCGCCTGCTCCGGCGCCGGCGCGGATTCGGTAATGCCCAGCCAGCCGTGAAGAGATTTCAGCATGATGAATCAGCCCGCGAGCGCGCGTTCGTAGAGCGCTTCATACAGCGGAACAATACGACTCGCGCTGAAGCGCTCCGTCGCCAGCCGCACGCCCTCGGCCGCCATCCGCGCGTGCAGCGCGGGATCCGAAAGGATCCGTATCGCGCTCTCAGCCATCTGCTCCACCTCCGTTGGCGGATGCAGGAAGCCCGTCACGCCGTCGATCACCACTTCGGGCAACCCGCCGACGTTCGACGCCACCACCGGTACGCCGCACGCCATCGCTTCGAGCGCCGACAGGCCGAAACTCTCCTGCAGCGACGGCAACAGGAACAGATCGGACATCGACAGCAATCCCGTCACGTCCTGCGCTTCGCCGACGAGCTCGACATGGGCGGCCACGCCGAGCTCGTTGATCAACTGCTCGGCCCTGCCCAGCTCCGGCCCTTCGCCGACGATCAGCAGTCGCGCCGGCACGCGCTCCCGGATGCGCGCGAAGACGCGCACCACCGCGTCCACCTGCTTGACCGGACGCAGGTTCGACATGTGAATCACGAGCTTGTCACCCGGCGCGCAGAACCGCGCCCGCAGCGCCGGATCGGCCGCGCGGCGATGGAACTCGCAATCGAGGAAGTTCGGTATCACGACGATGTCGCTTTTGACCGGCATCTCGCGCCTGGTGTCGTCGCGCAGGCTGGCCGAGACCGCCGTCACCGCATCGGATTGATCGATGCAAAACGCCACGGTTTCGCGATACGACGGATCCGCGCCGAGAATCGTGACGTCGGTGCCGTGCAGCGTCGTGATCGTGCGCGGCACGTGCGCCGCCGGCGCCGGCGAGAATCTGCCGGGCGAGATACGCCGCTGCCGCGTGCGGAATCGCGTAATGCGCGTGGATGATGTCGAGCCGGTGCGCATGCGCCACCTGCACCAGCCGGTTGGCCAGCGCCAGCAGATACTGCGGCTCGCGAAACAGCGGATAGCCGGGGGTCTCGACGCGGTGAAAGCGCACGTTGGCATCCGACTCGCGCAGGCGAAACGGCGTGTCGCTGCTGATCACGTGCGTGCGATGCCCGCGATCGGCGAGGCACCGCGCCAGCTCCGACGCCACGACGCCGCTGCCGCCCACCGACGCGTAACAGACGATGCCGATGTTCATTTGAGCAGGTGCTCGCGCGTCATCAGCTCGCGGACGATGACGCCCTCGGCAAATTCGACGCCGATGAGCGCGCCGAATTGCGCATCGCGGCTTTCGATCAGTTGTTGAAAGCGCGGCGTATTCAGCCGCGTCGCCGCCGCGCCGGTCGACGGCGGCGCAAACTGCGATCGATGGCACGCCAGCGCCGCGCGCTTGGTGGCGTAGTGCGCCGACACGTCGACCACGAACGACGGCCGCGTCGAATCGTTGATGAAGTAATAGAGCAGCCAGTCGGCGCGCCACTTCTCGCCGGCCGCGCGCGTAGCGCGCGAGGCCGCTCTGAAACGCCGCGCGCGTCAGCAGGCGGCTGGCCGCAACGTGATCGGGATGCCGATCGCGGCCGTACGGAACCGCGATGGTCTTTGGCCGGGCGCGTCGAATCAGCTCGACGATGGCGCGCAGGTGCGAACGATCGCCGCCGATGTCGCCGTCGGGAAGTCCGAGGTTCTCACGCCAGTCGGCGCCCAGGACCGCCCGCGCCGCCTCGCCTTCCGTGAGCCGTTCCTCGGGCGTGCCGTTGGTGCCGAGCTCGCCCCTGGTCAGGTCGCACAGGCCGACGCGATGGCCGAGCGCCACGTGCTTGGCGATCGAGCCGCCGAGCCCGATCTCGAGATCGTCGGGATGCGGTCCAAACACGAGGAGGTCGACGGGGCCGGGCATCGTCTCATTTTATTCGGACAGCGCAGGGAACTATTCGAAACGAACTATAGTCTAATCCGGACAGCCCCGATGCGCCGGTTGACACGCGACCCTGCCGAGTTCCTGCCGCTCAAGCACTCGACCTACCAGATCCTGCTCGCCCTCGGCGACGGCGAGGCCTGTCACGGCTACGCCGTGATGCAGGCCGTCGCCGAGATGACCGGCGGCCGCGAGACGATCCTGCCGGGCACGCTCTACGCGGCGCTGGCGCGGATGGTGGACGAAGGGCTCGTCGAGGAATCCGAGCCGCGCCACGACGACCCGAGCGGCGGGCCGCCACGGCGTTACTACCGGCGGACCGGCTTCGGCCGCGCGGTTGCGCGCGCGGAATCCGAACGCTTGCGGGCGCTCCTCGACGTGGCACGGGCGCAGAAGATCTTCGGAGAGCGCAAGTGATCGCGCGGCTGTATCGAATCGCGCTGCGTCGCCTTTCCGCGACGCCATCGCGATGTCTACGCGCGCGGAGATGATCGACGCCTTCGAGCGCGAGCTCGCCCGACCGCGCGCTCGACGGGATCGCGGGCGACGCTGCGCATTCGCCGTCGCGGCACTCGCCAATCTCATCGCCACCGGGACTCATCGAGCGCCGCCGTCGCCACGTCGTGCGATTCGGCTACTTCTTCTCCGCTCTCGACTTCACGCTCGCCTGGCGGATGCTGCGTTCGCTATCCCGGCCTCAGCATCGTCAGCGTCTTCGGCATGGCGGTCGGCATCGCGGTGGCCGCGGGCGCGTTCGCGCTCATCTCGATGCTGATGGATCCGCGGCTGCCGCTGCCTGAAGGCGATCGCATCGTCTCGCTGCATCAACGTGGATGCGAGCACCAGCAGCAACGAAATGCGGCTGGTCCGCGATTACGAGACGTGGCGCGGCCTGACGTCGGTCGAGCACCTCAGCATCGCGCGCACGGTGTCGCGCAACCTGCTCGTCGAGGGCCGTTCATCCGAGCCCGTGACCGTTGTCGAAATGTCCGCGTCGGCGTTCCGCGTTGCGCGCGTCGAGGCGCTGCGCGGCCGATATCTCCTCCCCGAAGACGAAGCGCCAGGCGCCGCCGGCGTCATGGTGATCGGCTACGACGAGTGGGTGCGGCGCTTCGACGCGCGATCCGGACATCGTCGGCCGCTCGGTTCGACTCGGCGGCGAGACCTACGAGATCGTCGGCGTGATGCCCGACGGGTTCGGGTTCCCGGTGAACAACAGCTTCTGGATTCCGTGGCGGCTCGATCCGCTCGCGTATCAGCCGCGAACCGGGCCCTTCGTCGGCATCTTCGGCCGTCTCGCGCCGGGCGCGACCATCGAGACCGCGCAAGCCGAGCTCACCGAGCTCGGACGCCGCGCCGCCGCCGATTCACCGGCGACGCACGAGCACCTGCGGCCGCGGGTGCATGCCCTACGTCTTCGCGTACACCGACATGGGCGATCCCGGACAACTTCCTGGCGATGCGCGCCATCCAGTTCGCGCTGCGTGCTGCTGCTCGTCATCGTGTGCGTCAACGTGGCGATTCTCGTCTACGCGCGCACCGCCACGCGGCAGGGCGAGATCGCGGTGCGCGGCGCCCTCGGCGCCAGCCGCTTTCGCATCATCGCGCAGCTGTTCGTCGAGGCGCTGACGCTCGCCGGCGTGGCCGCCGCGATCGGACTGTTCATCGTGTTGATCGCCATGCCGCAACTGGACGCCGCATTCCTGCGGGATTGTCGGCGGACGGCTGCCGTTCTGGATGGCAGTTCCGGCTCAAGGCCGATGGCGTGATCTACGTCGTGGCGCTCACGCTGCTGGCCGCCGCCATCGTCGGCGTGCTGCCGGCGCTCAAGGCCACCGGGAAGAACGTGCACACCGGCCTGCAGTCGCTGTCGCCGGGCAGCGGCTCGCGGATGCAGATGGGACGGTTGTGGACGCTGTTGATCGTCGCGCAGGTCGCGCTGACGGTGGCGCTGATGCCGGCGGCGATGTTCTACGCGTGGGATGGATTGCGGCTGCGCACCGGCGATGCCGGATTTGCGAGCCGCGAGTTCATCTCGGCCACGCTGGCGATGGATCGATCGTCCGAGGCGCCGACTCCGAGCCGGCGATGCGGCGTTCACGTCCCGATACGCCGCCGCGCATCGCGAGCTCGACGAGCGCCTGCGCGCGCAAGCCGACGGCGGCCGACGTGACGTTTTCGCTCATCGGACGCCGGGCAGGAGCACGCGATGGTCGCCGTGGCCGAAGATCAGCCGCCGCCGATCCAGCCCGCGAACTACAACATCGTTGAAGGCAGCACGATCGGCCACCTGGTGCGGTACAACCGCATCGCGATCGATTTCTTCGACGCGTTCGACGTGCCGGTGATCCTTGGACGCGGCTTCACGCCGGCCGATCTCGGCACCGATCACGTGGTCGTCAACCGCACGCTGGCCGAGCACGGTGTTCGGCACGCGCAATCCGCTGGGCCGCCGCATCAAGTACGTCGGCCGCAGCCGCGAAGCCACCGAGGACAACGGCCGCTCGAACTCGAGCGCTGGCACGAAATCGTCGGCGTCGTTCCCGATTTTCCGGTGAACCAGGTCTGATTCCCGACCAGCGCGTCTATCACGCCGGCCGCGTTTGGCGATCTCTATCCCGCGCGCATCGGCGTGCGGGTGCGGGCCGCCGATCCGGCGACGTTCGCCGACGCGCTGCGCGACATCAGCGTCGCCGTGAACCCCAACCTGCAGGTGCGCGACATCTCCACGACGGAGATCCTGGTCAGGCGCGAGCAAGGCATGTTCCGCATCATTGGCGCAACTGTCGGACTGGTCATGCTCAGCGTCTTGATTCTGTCGGCGGCCGGCATCTACGCGCTGATGTCGTTCACGGTCGCCCGACGCAAGCGCGAGATCGGCATCCGCGCGGCACTGGGCGCCGACCGCAATCGGCTGCTCGCCGGCATCTTCTCTCGAGCGCTTGGCCAGCTCGCCGCCGGCGCGGCGGTCGGCATGATTGGCGCGTTCGGTCTCGAACAGGCACTCGAGGGCGAAATGTTCCAGGGCCGCGGCGCGATCATTCTGCCGGCGGTCGCGCTAGTGATGACAACGGTGGGCGTGCTCGCCGCGATCGGGCCGGCACGACAGGGCCTCAGCATTCAGCCGACCGAAGCGCTGAGGGAAGAATAGAACTGCCGACCCACGCTTGAGCTGCCTCGTCGTCGATCGTGGCCGTGACCGAAAGGCCGTGCTATCTTCGCCGGGCGATGCGGATTCTCCTGCTGTCGATGCCCGACTCATTCGAGCACACCCCGACCATCGCGATTCGAATACCGAATGGTGCGCTCGCCTCGCTGGCGGGCAACCTCGATCCGCACCACCACGTTGCCATCGCCGACCTCGTCCTGGCCCAGTCGTCCGTGCGCCGGACCATCGAGCAGCTGATGGATCAGCATGCAGCCGGATCTCGTCGGCCTGTCGGTGATGACGTTCCAACGCGCCACCGCGCGCCGCGTCATCGCACTGATTCGCTCCCTCAAGCCCGATGTCCGCATCGTCGTCGGCGGATACGATCCAAGCCTGGCGCCTGAAGCGTGGACCCATCCCGATCTGGGTGTGGACGCCATCGTGAGCGGCGAAGGCGACGTGACGTTCCGCGAGCTGGTTCGCGCGATGGAGGATGGGCGGCCGCTCGGCGACATCGCCGGTCTGTTGTTCCGCGACGGCGACCAGTTCCGCAAGACGCCGCATCGCGAAGCGGCGCGACTCGATCGCGGCGACATTCGGCCGCCCAATCGCGCGGCTCGCGCGCTCTCCGGCTACACGATGATGGGGCGGCCGATCGACGTCGTGGAAACGTCGCGCGGGTGCACCTTCGATTGCAGCTTCTGTTCGATCATCGAGATGCGCGGCCGCAACTTTTTCCGTTTCCCGATCGAGCGCGTGATCGACGATATCCGCGACGCGCGCGATCGCGGCGCCCGCAGCATCTTCCTGGTCGACGACAACATCACGCTCGACGTCGAACGGTTCGAGTCGCTGTGCCATGCGATCATCGAGGCGGGCTTGCATCGCCTGGACTATCTCGTCCAGGGCATGACGGCGCCGATCGCTGCCCGCGGGGCGCCGCTGGCGGCGTTGATGCGACGGCCGGGTTCCGCTACGTCTTCCTCGGGATCGAAAACGTCCTCGATGAGGATCTCGTCTTCCTGAAAGCGCGCGCGAAGAACAGCCGCACCAACGCCGCCGGCCGGACGAACACGTCTCTGGCCGCCGTCAATGTCCTGCGCCGTCACGGGATGCTGGTCGTCGGCGGCTTGATTGTCGGCAACCCCGGCGATCGGCGGGAATCAGTGGCCGCGAACCTGGAGTTCGCGCGGCAGCATGTCGACTGGCCGTACATCCAGCATCCGACACCGTACCCGGGAACGCCGATGACACGCGATTTCGAGCAGCGCGGCCTGGTCGTGAATTCGCGACCGGATGAGTACGACGGCACCACCGCCGTGACGCGCGGCGAGCACCTCGATCCCGAGGAGGTCGAGTTCATGCGATGGAAAGCGGAGCGCTGGATGAAGGTGCGCCACATGCCGGCCGCGTTCCGCCACGATCCCTGGTTCGTGTTGCGAAATGGACGGCGGATGCTGGCTCACACCTTCCGAGGGACGACCTGGCGCTCGATGTTGGGCCTCGAGGAAGACCGCGACGTGTTCCAACGATATCGCGCGATCCGCCGCCGCGAGCGTCAATACCTCGACTGGCCGGACCCGCTGGAACATTCGCCGGATCTCCATTACTCCATTCGCAAGCCGGACGGTTTCGTGACTACGTCAGACGCTGGCTGCCCGAGGACCCACGGGTCAATTCGTTACCGTAAGTGCAAATCCGGCCGGCTGCGAACCGCTCATTTCGAACCAGTGGACGCCTTCCCGCACGACATCGATGCGAATGGAATACGACCCCGTCTCCATGGGTGCGGCGAAATCGAGCGCGACCTCGCATCGACCACCAGGAAGCAGTGGCGGCAGCGAATGCCGTGCATGATTCCGTTCCATCATCTGTCCGCTTGCGCTCAGCAGCTGAACACCAAGTCGAATCTCCTGACCGTCGGACCGATTCCACGTCGTTGTTCCCGTATTGACGACACGCAGAAGCACGTGGACGGTTTCTCCGGCGCGAACATGTTCCGGCTTCCTGACGAATTCGAATACGGCAGCGTCTACTGCCAGCGTGGGTTTGGCGAACGGGGCACAGTGGGCGGTAACCACCGGATGCTGGGCGATCACCGGCTGCAATTCCCGAAGCAACCGAATCGCGAAAGCCTCTTCAAATAACAGACTCTTCTTGCCGGCCCCGAACAATTCGAGAACCGCTCGATACAGTTTCTCCAGCGCTCGAACCGGGCGTTGGCTCGCGGTGAAACGCGACCAATGCGCCCACTGCTCGGACGTCAGTTCAAACAACGGAACGATGTGCGAGATCGGGTGCAGCCTCACGTCCGCGAACCCGGCTTCCAGGCAGGCCTCCATGAAGGGTTGGATGAGAATCTCGCTCTCCTGAACCCCGTAGTTCCGTGTGGCCGCGATCGATGTCGGGTGTGAGGAATGTCCTTCGCCGGGCTCGGAGAAGAAGACCACGCCGTCAGCCGAAAGCACGCGACGGATATCACGCAAGGCGGCGTTCATGTCCGGGACATGATGAAAGGCGTTCAGGCAACAGGCCTTGCTGAAGCTGCCGTCCGCGAACGGTAGACGCTCGAGGTCGCCGACGACGAGCCCGTTCCCGCGTGCGAGTCGCGTGCGACCAAGGTCCAGCATGTCCCATGAGATATCTACGGCGACGGTGGCAAATCCAAAACGCCTCAGCCAGTCCGATACCCAGCATGACCCTGCACCGAGATCCAGTATCAAGTCAGAGGGCGCCGGCGCGAGGATGCGAAGCAGTACCGCAAAATCAAGCAGATGCTGGGCGTGTTCCTCGCTTCCCACCTGGCCCGCTGGCGGAAACGGCTTCGACAGCTCCCATTCGCCGCCAGCCGAACGGCGCAGATAGTTTTTCTCAGCTTGCTTCGAGTCTTCTGACATGAACCTCAGGCGCTGGCAGGGCTGGCGAAACGATACCACCAGCTTCCAGCTCATCGGAGACGCCTGTGGGATCTCTTCAAACCGTCGATCGTCGATAACATTGACGGCGAACATGAGCTCGTCCAACCGGCACCAGGCAGACAGCCACGACCTGATTCGCGTCCAGGGCGCCCGCCAGAACAATCTCAAGGACGTCAGCGTCGAGATCCCCAAGCGGCGGCTGACGGTGTTTACCGGCGTCTCGGGATCGGGCAAGTCGTCGCTGGTGTTCGGTACCATCGCCGCCGAGTCGCAGCGGCTGATCAACGAAACCTACAGCGCCTTCGTGCAGGGATTCATGCCGACGATGGCCCGGCCCGAGGTGGACGTCCTCGAAGGGCTGACGACGGCGATCATCGTCGACCAGGAGCGGATGGGCGCCAACTCCCGCTCGACGGTCGGCACCGTGACCGACGCGAACGCGATGCTGCGGGTGCTGTTCAGCCGCGTCGGCAGGCCGCACGTCGGCTCGTCCAACGCCTTCTCCTTCAACGTCCCGTCGGTCCGCGGAGCCGGGTCGATCACGATCGAGAAGGCCGGCGGCAAGAAGACCGAGAAGCGTACATTCACGATCAACGGCGGCATGTGCGCGCGATGCGAGGGCATGGGCTCGGTCACCGACATCGACCTGTCGCAACTGTTCGACGACAGCAAGTCGCTCAACGAAGGCGCGCTGAAGGTTCCGGGCTACAGGGCCGACGGCTGGCACATTCGAACCTTTGCCGCCGCGGGCGTCGACCCGGACAAGCCGATTCGCAAATACACCAGGCAGGAACGCCAGATCTTTCTTTACAACGAGCCGACCAAGGTGAAGGTCGAGAAACTGAACCTCACCTACGAGGGCCTCGTCCCGCGGATCCAGAAGTCGTTGCTGTCCAAGGACGTCGACGCGATGCTGCCGCACATCCGCGCATTCGTGGAGCGCGCGGTTACGTTCACGACATGTCCCGAGTGCGGCGGCACCCGGCTCAACGCCGCCGCGCGGGCGTCGAAGATCAAGGGCATCAACATCGCCGACGCCTGCGCGATGCAGATCAACGAGCTGGCGGAGTGGGTGCGCGGCGTGGGCGAACCGTCGGTCGCGCCGTTGCTGGCCAAGTTACAGCACACGCTCGACTCGTTCGTGGAGATTGGGCTCGGGTATCTCAGCCTCGAGCGGCCATCGGGCACGCTCTCGGGCGGCGAGGCGCAGCGCACCAAGATGGTCGGCCACCTCGGGTCGTCGCTCACGGACATGAGCTATCTCTTCGACGAGCCGACGATCGGGCTGCACCCTCACGACATCCAGCGGATGAATGCCCTGCTGCTGCGGCTGCGCGACAAGGGCAACACCGTCCTCGTCGTCGAGCACAAGCCGGAGGTGATCGCAATCGCCGATCGCGTGGTTGACCTCGGCCCCGGCGCCGGCACCGCCGGCGGCGAGGTGGTGTTCGAGGGCACTGTGGATGCGCTCCGGGCCAGCGGTACCCTCACCGGGCGTCACCTGAGCGACCGCGCCTCGCTGAAGCCGTCGGTGCGCACACCGTCGGGCGTGATGAAGGTGCGCGGCGCGCGCACGCACAACCTGAAGAACGTCAACGTCGACATCCCGCTCGGCGTGCTCGTGGTGGTGACGGGCGTGGCTGGATCGGGCAAGAGCTCGCTCATATATAGCTTAGTAAGTGGCTCGGTGTCCGGCCGGGACGGCGTGGTGTCGGTGGACCAGACGCAGATTCGCGGCTCGCGGAGGAGCAACCCGGCGACCTACACGGGCCTGCTCGATCCGATCCGCAACGCGTTCGCGAAGGCCAACGGCGTCAAGCCCGCATTGTTCAGCGCCAACTCCGAAGGCGCCTGTCCGACCTGCAACGGCGCTGGCGTGATCTACACCGACCTTGCAATGATGGCCGGCGTCACCACGGTCTGCGAGGACTGCGCGGGCCGGCGCTTCCAGGCGTCGGTGCTGGAGTACCGGCTCCCGTCGACTTCGCTCAGGCCAGGCGGCGGACTCAACATCGCCGAGGTGCTCGATCTCCCGGTCGACGCCGCAGTCGACTTCTTCGGCAGCGGCGACGCGCATACGCCGGCAGCGCACGCGATCCTGGAGCGCATGGCCGACGTGGGCCTCGGCTACCTGCGGCTCGGCCAACCGCTCACCACGCTGTCGGGTGGCGAGCGGCAGCGCCTCAAGCTCGCGACGCACATGGGTGATGGCGGCGGCGTCTTCGTGCTGGACGAACTGACCACCGGCTTGCACCTGGCCGACATCGCGCAGCTCCTCGGCCTGCTGGACCGGCTGGTCGACTCCGGCACGTCGGTCATCGTCATCGAGCACCACCAGGCGGTGATGGCGCATGCCGACTGGATCATCGACCTCGGGCCGGGCGCGGGCCACGACGGCGGACGGATCGTGTTCGAAGGCACGCCGGCCGACCTGGTGGCGAAGAGGTCGACGCTGACGGGCGAGCACCTCGCGGCATTCGTCGGCCAGCCTTCGCTCGCCAGGACCTGACGAGCTTCGGTTGGCAAGCCGCTTCCCGCGAGTCCATCCAGGCCTGGAACGACGTCGTTGTATTACCATGCGCGTCATGCGAACACTGCTGTCGACGCTCTGGCTGACGGCTGCCGTCCTCGTCACGCTGCAGACACCGCCCGCCGCCGGGTCCCAACAACCGCCGCTCGCGTTCAAAGAGCTTTCCGAAGACACGAAGCTCTCGACCGCGTCAGGGGCGACCTTCACGGTGAGCAAGGGCTGGCACGTGGCCCGGACGGACACGATGATCGTGATCCAGGAGCCGGAGCGCGAGCTGTCGGCGGCCTTCGTCGAGATTGCCGCGCCGACCGTCGAGGAAGCCATTGCCCAGGCCTGGAAGCGCTGGAGGCCTGATTTCGCGCGCACGGTGCGAGCCACCGCCAAGCCCCCGGCCACATCCGGATGGGACGAGGTCGCGCAGATCGCCTACGAGACCGGCGCCGAGGAACGGCGCGTCGTCGTCGGCGCGGCTCGGCGGAAGGGCCAGACCTACTACGTCACGTTGATCGATGGCGCCGTCGCGGCAGCCGAGCGGCGCGGGGCGCAGCTCAATATCGCCGTCGGCAGCCTCGAGGTCGCCTCGCGCACCGAAGAGAATCTCGCCGGCCGCCGCGCGCACACGCTCGATCCCGCCCGACTCGAAAAGCTCGTCGCGTTCGCCGAGGCGGCGCGCAAGCAGACCAACGTGCCGGGCGTCGCGCTGGCGGTCGTTCAGGACGGCAAGATCGTGCTCGAGAAGGGCCTCGGCGTGCGCGAGCTCGGGACCAACGAGCCGGTCACGCCTTCGACGATGTTCATGATCGGCTCGATGACCAAGCCGCTCACGTCGCTGATGATGGCGCGACTGGTCGACAGCAAGAAGTTCACGTGGGAAACGCCGATCACCAAGCTGATGCCGGCGTTTGCGCTGGGCGATCCCGACGCGACCTCCCGAGTGACGATGGCACATACGGTGTGCGCCTGTACGGGACTGCCCAGATGGGACATGGAGTTCATCTTCGAATCGACCGGATCGACGCCGGCGTCGCGCATCGAGCTGGTGCGCGCGATGAAGCCGACGACCGGCTTCGGAGAGACCTTCCAGTACAGCAACCTGATGGTGGCTTCAGGTGGCTACGTCGCCGCGATGACGGCAACCGGTCAGAAGGATCTCCGGCGCGCCTACGCGGACGCGATGACCGCGGAGGTGCTCGGTCCGCTCGGCATGACGTCGACGGCGCTCGACCTCGATGTCGCGCGGAAGCGCGAGCACGCGCGGCCGCACGGTCGCACGCTGACCTTCGAGTCGCAGGCGATCCCCACCGAGTACGAGCGTGGGGTCGATTCCGTGATGCCCGCCGGCGGCGCCTGGTCAACGGTGGGCGACATCTCCCGCTGGCTGCTCGTCGAGCTGGGCAACGGCAAACGCGATGGCAAGCAGGTCGTCAGCGAAGCGAACATTCTCGAGCGACGCAAGCCGCGCGTGAAGATCAGCGCCAAGCAGGCGTACGGCCTCGCGCTCTTCATCGACGAGTCGGCCGGGCTCACCGCCATCGGCCACGGCGGGAACACGTTCGGCTTCAGCGCCGACGCCACCTTCTTCCCCGAGCACGGCATCGGGTTCGTCATGCTGACCAATGCCCAGGCGGCCAACGGCTACATGAGCGCGGTCCGCCGCCGGCTCGTCGAGTTGCTGTTCGACGCGAACGAGGAGGCCGAGCAGGGCCTCGCGTTCGGCATCAAGCAGCAGGCGGAGAACATCAAGAAACAGCTCACGGAAATCACGATGACCCCCGAAGCCGCCTTCGTCGAGCCGGTCCTGGGCAGGTGGACCAATCCGCGCCTGGGCACGATTGAGCTCCGTCGCGAGGGCACCGGCGTCACCCTCGATGTCGGCGAATGGAAGTCGACCGTCGGCGAACACAAGGATCAATCGGGCGTGCGCAGGCTGCTCCTCACGGGGCCGCCCTTTGCGGGCTTCGCGTTCTGGCCGCAGTCGAGCGGAGCGAAGCCGACGCTCCTGTTCGAGACCGCGCAGCAGAAGTACGTGTTCGAGCGTTAGAACTCGTAGCGCAACGCGAACATCGCGCGACGCGGATTCGCGATCAGATTCGGCACGGCGAAGTTCGCGCTCGTGGCCACCTCGCTGATCCAGGTCAGCGGCGTGTCGATGTTCAGCACGTTGATGACGTCGGCCATCACCGTGATCCTCGACGTGGCGCCCAACCGGAACCGCTTCTCGAACCGCATGTCGACGAAATTCTGCGACGGCATCCGGAGAGAGCCATCGCGCGGATCCAGGAAGACCGTCTGGGTGCCCTGCGGCAGGTTTCCGGCGCTCAAGCGTCGCGTGTAGGCTTTTCCCGACACCCACTGCCAGTTCGACGAGACGACGAACTCGTACGGGAAGGCATAGCTGCCCTGCAGCTTGAACATCACGTCGCGATCGCCCGGCAGCAGGCCCGCCGCGTTGGTCAACTCGTTCGGATCGTCGCCGAAGGTGCTCGCCGCCGAGCTCTGCGACGACCCCGTCGTCAGGTTCGACGCCGAGTGGAGTCCCTCCGTCTTCGAGATCGTGATCGATCCAACGGCCTGCCAGTTCTGCGACATGCGTTTGGTCAGCGTCATCAGGAACGCGTTATAGCGCTGCCACCAGTCCTCCGTGCAGTAGGAGCAGGTCTCGGGGCCGGGATTCGTGAGCCGCACGAGGCGAGCCGTCGCGGGAGAGGTCCGGCGATAGACCGTCAGCGGCTCACCGGTCTGCGGATCACTCCTCGTCTCGGGCTCGAACGTGCTGCCGACGTCGACGCGGCCGACAAAGTCGTCGGCTCGCTTGTGGATATAGCTCGCGCCGATCGCGAGGCTGGGCATCAGCTCGTGATCCACGCCGACCGTGTACTGGTCGGTGTAGGGCGCCGTCAAATCCGGATCGACCACGTAGGTGCCGCGCGGATCGGTGATTTGTTGCAGGATGTCGTACGCCTGCGTCGCCGGGTTCCACCCGAAGCGCCGCGTCACCGCCTGCGCCGGCGACAGCGCCGAGAAGAGGTTGGTCGTCGAGCCCTGATAGTAGCGGCCGTAGCTCGCGCGCATGACGGTGCCGGACTCGCGCAGCTTGACGTTGACGCCGAGCCGCGGCGAAAACGTCTTCCAGTCGACGAGATCCTTGACGGCTTCCGCCGTGCCGACCTCCTCGCGCGCCGCGTTCAGAATCGGCATCTCCGGGATGTCGCCCGAGTTCAGGTCGAAGCGGACGCCGGCGTTGAGGGTGATCCGGTCGGTCATCGCCCAGGAGTCGTCGGCATAGACGCCAAACGCGCGGACGTGGCCGCCCGAGATGCTGGGATCGCGGACGTCGATGTAGCCGGGCGCGCCGTCGCGCAGCGTGATCTGACGGCCACCGGGCCAGACCGACTCACCCTGGGTGCCGCCGTCGGTGAACTGTAGACCGAACACCACGTCGTGCGCCCGGCCGCCGAGAGTCATGAAGCGGCTGATCCGCGCGCTGATCCCGGTGGTGTACGGCGCGAGGTTGCTCCAGGTGTAGTCCCGGGCATTCACGGAATATTCATCCCTGATTTCGTCGTAGACGCCGGGCGTGATCAAATCTTCGGTCAGGCCGCGGCCGCTGCTCCAGTTGTAGAAGCCACCGTAGCGCAGGTCGAACGTCGTGCTGTCGTTCACCACGCGGCGCCAGGTCGCCGTGACGGTTGGATTGTGGCCGCGTCCCATGCTCGCCGCGTCAGGCGGCAGCGACGGCGTGATCGTGTCGGGCAGCCGCCAGTGATCGTTGTGGTAGGCAAACAGAAGATTGTTGTTCTGGTTCACCTGCCACGTGAGCTTGCCGAACACCCGATCCTGCAAGTCCTGCGTCGGAAACGCCGGGTCGGTGCCTGGTTCGGAGAAGTAGTCGCGGCGGTACTGATAGGACCCGAACCACCACATCTTGTCGACGCTGACCGGCCCGCCGAGCTGCACGGTGGCATCCTGGAACTTCTCGCGGTGGTACGGGAACTCTTCGTCAGGCTGATTGTTGCCGGTTGTGGCCTGGTACTGGCTGAACCAGTTGAACAGGCCTTTCATCGCGTTGCCGCCGCTCTTGGTCACGATATTGAACACCGCGCCCTGCATGTTGCCGTATTCGGCGGGCGCGCCAACGCCAACCAACTCCATCGTGGCGACGATGTCGGTATTGGGATAGGGCCACATCTGCCCGGCCGTGGGCGACGTGATGTTGGTGCCGTCGATCTGGTACTGGTTTTCGTTGGTGTTCGACCCGAAGGCCGAGGAGGTCGTGGAGTCCTGCACCTGGGTCGAGGCGATCCCCGGTGTCATCTGGAAGTAGTCGAAGACCGAGAAACGGAGGACCGGCGTGTCCTGGATCAGCTCCTGGTTGTAATTGACCGTGACGGAGGACTGTGACGTGTCGATGAGCGGGCTCTCTCCCCTGACGGTGACCGTTTCCGCGACCGCGCCCACTTCGAGGTGCGGGTCGACGTCGAAGGTGCGTCCAACTTCGACCCGCAGCCCTTCCATCACGATGACTTTGAATCCGTCGAGCGTGGCTTTGAGCGCATAGACGCCTGGCGTCAGCGCCGGGAATCGATACTGGCCGTTGGCGTCGGCCACGACGCTCTGAGTGCCGGCGGCGCCGGTCACTTCGACCGTCGCGCCGGGCAGGACCGCGCCGGAGGTATCCCTCACCGTCCCGCGAAGCGTTCCTGTGGTCGTTTGAGCAAAGAGGGAAACAGTTCCCAAGACAAGCGCTGCCAATAGCACGCACATCGTTCTGAACATGTCGTTCTCCCATGCCGGGGGACCGGGGCCGATCGCCGCGCGTGCCTGACACTAGGAGCACCAGGCGGCGTTGTCAATAGCGAACAGGTGCGCCTCTGCCTTGGCGTCGAAGCGCCGCGGCCGTTCACGCTCGGCGTTCGGCTTGGGAGATAAGAATCAGCGGCCGGAGAGAAACGCGCTGACCGCCGCGTCGAATTCCTTCGGCGAGCTGAGATTGACAATGTGCGTGCCGCCCGGGCACGACGACGAGGCGGGCGCCGGGGACGCGGGCGGCCAGCACGTCGGCATGATCGCTCTGGAAGACATCGTTCTCGCCATCGATCACCAGCGTCGGCACGCGCACCTGATTCGAGCCGGCCGAATGTCGGTTGCTGCAGTTCTTCATCAGCGCGCGATCGACGGTCCACAGGCGCTCGTTTTCGTCACCATCTGCCGCACGAGCGCCTGCGATTCCGGCGCCACCGCGAACACCGGCGACTTCAGCAGGATCTCCGACACGCGGCGATACTCCTTCGCCTGGATCGCCGGCACATTTCCGGGCGGAAATGACGGCGGCACCTTGCCGGTGTAAGCCGCTGACTCCCGGCCCGGCCAGGACAATCCGTTCGACACGATGCGGAAGATCGAGCGCCGCGTCGAGCGCAATGCCGAGCCCGCGGACAAGCCCGATCAGCGTCGCCTTCTCGATCTTCAGCGCATCGAGCACGGCGACGAGATCGTCCAGATGCGTGAACTCGCTCGTCGCCGTGTCGGATTCGCCGTGCGCGCGCAGGTCGTAGCGCACGACGGTGTGGTCCTTCGACAGCCACTCCGCCTCACGCGTCCACATCCGGCGATCGAGGTTCGATCCGGTGAGCAGGACGACGACGGGGCCGCTGCCGCGAACATCGTAGGCAATGCCTGAGGCGGTCTTGCCGGCGCGGATCGGCTGCGCCCCGGCACACACGGCGACCGCGACAGACAGCATGCCGGCAAGGACGAGCGGCCGACGTCTCGAGAGCATATGAATCCGCATCATACCGAAATCGCTTGACGATCGGCGGCGCCGGGCGTATCGTCCCACTTGTATAGACATCTATGGGAGACAACAAGAAGGATCAACTGCAGGGCACGCTCGATCTGCTGGTGCTGCGCATCCTGTCGAGCGCCGACACGATGCACGGCTTCGCGATCGCCGAGCGCATCGAGCAGGTGTCGAAAGACGTGCTGCGCGTCGAAGCCGGATCGCTCTATCCGGCGCTGCACCGGATGACCGAGTCCGGCTGGGTGAAATCATCCTGGGGGGTGTCGGAGAACAATCGCCGCGCGCGGTTCTACACCATCACCGCTATCGGCCGGCGCCGCCTTGCCGATGAGGAAGCGCACTGGTCGGCACTGACGAGCGCCGTCGGCCGCGTCCTCAAACACGCCTGATTCCCATGTCTCGCGCCTCCCGGTTCCTCAACCTGTTTCGCCGCCAGGAAGTCGATCGCGAGCTGGACGATGAGCTGCGGTTCCACATTGAGATGCTGACCGAGAAATACGCGAAGCAAGGCATGTCGCGGGAGGAAGCGGAGCGGCAGGCGCGGCGGCACGCGGGCAACACCGTGGTCGCGAAGGAAGACATGCGCGAGGCGCGCGTGATGATGTGGATCGACACGCTCACCCGGGACCTCGTGTATGGCGCGCGGATGCTCCGGCGCCAGCCGGGCACGACGTTCCTGGCGGTGCTGACGCTGTCGCTCGGCATCGGCGCCAACACCATCATTTATGCGCTGTTACATGCGGCGTTGATTCGCCCGCTGCCCTTCCCCGCTGCGGATCGACTCGTCGCGGTCGTCGACGATTTCGTCACCGAGAACCAGATCGACCAGCCGCCGACGGTGCCGGAGATTCTGGACGTCCGCGCCGAAAGCCGGACGCTCGACCCGGTGTCGTTCTTCGACACGCGCGATGTGCAGATCAACGGCGGGACGGAGCCGGTGCGGGCCATCTCGGCTCGCATGGAAGCCGGTTTTCTGCGCACGCTCGGCGTGCAGGCGGCGCTCGGCCGTATTTTCAACGCCGGCGATCACGAGCAAGGCCGCGAGCGCGTCGTCATCCTCAGCGACGCCTTCTGGCGGCAGAACTTCGGCGGCGATCCGACCGTGATCGATCGCACCATCATCGTCAATACCGCCCCGCACGCCGTGATCGGGGTGCTGCCGCCCGGCGTGAATTTCGACTACTTCACGGCCGAGCCGATTGAGTTGTACGTGCCGTTTCCGATGACGCCGGACTATACGTCGCGCACCGCCTCATTCGCGTCGGTTCGCCGGGTGATCTCGGTCGCGCGGCTCCGCGACAACACGACGATCGAACAGGCTGACGCGGAGCTGCGCACCATCGGCCAGCGGCTGAAGACCGATTACCCCAGGCTCTACCACCGCGGCTCGGATGGACAGGATCTCGGCTTCGCGATGGGCGCAGCGCCGCTGCGGCAGATCGTGCTTGGACGCGGCACTCGCACCGCCGTGCTCGTGCTGTTTGCGGCCGTCGGCCTGGTGCTGTTGATTGCCTGCGCCAATACCGCGCAGTTCCTGATGGCGCGCGCCATCGAGCGCCAGCCGGAAGTCGTGATTCGCGCCGCGCTCGGCGCGGGCGCGGGGCGATTGCTGCGTCAATTCCTGACCGAGGCATTCGTGTTCGCCGCCGTGGCCACGGCACTCGGCGTGCTGCAGGCGTCAGTGCTGGTCGGCGTGCTGCGAGCGCTCATCGCATCACCGTCTCCGCTCCTTCTTGGGCTCGGCCTGAACATTCCGGTGATCCTGTTCACGGCGATTGTCACGGCCATGGTCACGGTCGTTTCCGGGCTCTTCCCGGCGCTGCACCTTGTGCGGCGGAGAATGATCGCCGGCGATGCATCGCGGCTCACCGGCACCACGCGCGCGCGCACGCGTCATGCGATGATCGCCGCGCAGGTCGCAGCCTCGGTGGTGTTGCTCGTCGGCGCACTCCTGGTCGCGACGGGCCTCCGACAGCTGCAGGACACGCCGACCGGTTACGAACCCGACGGCGTAACCATGATGCGGCTGCGCGCCGCCGGGCGACCCGATCCGCGCGGAACCGGCGGTGGATACCAGCAATATCTACAGGCGCTTTCCTCGGTACCCGGGCTCAGCTACGCGGCGATCGCGGACGCTCCGCTGCAAGGTTTTGGCGGCACTGAATTCTCCGTCGTCGGCCGCGCGGACGATGCGGCCACGCTGTCGCTGCAACGGGCGGGCTGGTCAATCGTGAGCCCGGATTATTTCACGCTGCTCGGCATTCCGCTTCGAGCGGGCCGGACGTTCACCGACAGTGACAGCGTGGATGCGCCGCAGGTGATTGTCATCAACGACGTGATGGCGCGGCGCTTCTGGCCGGATCAGAACCCGATCGGGCAGCAGATCAAGTCGGGCATGGGTCCGCGCTTGCGCACTGCCACCATCATCGGCGTCGTCGGCGACGTGCGGCCGTCGCACCGGCTCGAAGTGCCGCCGCAGATCTATACGTCTTACCTGCAGCAAAGCGAGCCCAGCGCGACGCTGCTCGTAAAAACCGCCGCAGGCCAGGGCGCGCCTGTCGACGCGATCAAACAGGCGATCAGGACGGTCGTGCCCGAACAAGCCATCTTCGACATCCGGCCGCTCACCGACGTGATTGCGCAGTCAACGAATACACCGCGCCTGATGACGCGGCTGCTTGGCAGCTTTGCGGTTCTCGCGGTCGCGCTCGCGATGCTGGGCGTCTACACCGTCGTCAGCTACATGACGGCGAGGCGCACGAAAGAAGTCGCGTTGCGACGCGCGATCGGCGCCACGTCCAATGACGTGCTGCGGCTGTTGGGAGTGCCGACGCTCGGGTGGACGGCTGCCGGCATCGCGATCGGAATCCTCGCCGCCGCGTGGCTGATGCGGCTGGTCCCTTCCGTGGCGAACGCCTTCGGACTGCCGCGCGAATCGCTCCGGCTCGATCCGCCGACGATCGGCGCTGCGATGATCGTCTACGCCATCGTTGTCTGCCTGGCCGTGCTGGCTCCGGCCGCCCGCGCACTGCGCGTTCAGCCGGGCATCATCCTGCGCGCCGAATAATCCGTCCTACTGCTGCGGCTTCGGAGCCGGCTCGCTCGACGGCGGCACGATCTTGTTCAGGCGCATGTAGGTGACGAGATTGCCGTAGTGCTCGTAGGTGTGCGTGACCACGAAATACAGCACCGACAGCCGCGGCGTGGGGCCGAAGACAAACGGCACTGTCTCGGCGCCTTTCTGATCGGTCATGCCGTCGTAGACGCTGTTGCAATAGGACACGCCTTCCTTCAACGCGGCGACGAGTAGCGGCTTGGCGGTCTCCTTCTCGATGCCGGTGCGCGGCGGCTTCGTCCCGGCGGCCGTCGCGCACATCCCGAACATCGCGTCCGCGACGTGGCCGAAGAGTTGCGCCATGGTGCGCACCTCCGCCGTGGGGCGGAAATTATAGAGCCCCTCAGGCACTTTCTCCGCCGACCTGACAACGAACCCGCTCAGCGCGCCGAACTGCACCTTGGCGTTGGCAGTGAGCGGATTGGGATTCTGCGCCGTCGCGACAGTGGGCGCGGCAATCAACGCCAACAGCAAAAGAGCACTCGCGCGCTTAGTCATCATTTCCTCCTGGGGATTGCCCCAATCATAGCTTCAGCAGCTTCACGGCGTTCCGCCAGTAGATCTTCTCGCGATCGGCCTCCGGCATCGGCAGCCGATCGAGAATCGCGATCGTTTCGCGGATATACATCGGCCCCTTCTCCGGATCGAACGGCGCGTCCGACGCAAACAGCACGTGATCGGCGCCGAAGAAATTCAGGCCGCACACCGTCGCGTCGTAGGCGCCGAACACCGCGGTGTCGCCGTAGAACATCCGGAAGTAATCGATCGGCCGCTTCTTCAGGCCCTTCAGCACGCCGGTGTAGTCCACGTCCGACGTGCGCGTCCCGAGCTGATCCCAGCCGGGACCGACCCGGCCCTCGAAGTACGGCGCCATCGCGCCGAGGTGATGCGTGATGATCTTCAGATCGGGATGGCGATCGAAGATGCCCGAGAAGACCAGCCGCGCCATCGCGACGCTGGTTTCGTACGGCCAGCCGAACGTCCACCAGATCTCGAACTGCGATTTCGTCTCGCTCGCGTAGTCGCTGACGTCGGCGCCGCGATACGGGTGCAGCCACACCGGCAGATCGAACGCCGCCATGCGCTCGAAGAGCGCCAGGTGTTCCGGCGTGTCGAGCGGCTTGCCGTTGATGTTCGAGAAGAGCTGGATGCCGCGCGCGCCGAGCTCGCCGACCGCGCGCTCGATCTCGCGCATCGCCGCGTCGGGATCGCCGAGCGGCAGCGAGGCGACGAATCCCGGAAAGCGATCCGGGTACTTCGCGACGAGCTCCGCCATCCCGTCGTTGGCGAGGCGGGCCAGGTCGACGCTGTCCTGCCCGTTCGAGTAGACCTCGATCGGCGGCGTCGCGATCGACAGGATCTGCTGATAGTCCGTCGAAGCGATCCATGACGCGGAAGCGCTCGTCGAGGTCGACGAGCATCGGGATGCCGCGCATGCGCTTGCCGATGTCCTTGAACTCCGGCGCGACCGCCAGCATGCGATCGAAGTACGGCCGCGGGTAGATGTGATTGAAGACGTCGAGCTTGCGCACGGCCGTTAGCGTAACGCGTATCGGCCCGCGACTTGCAAGCACCGATCTGACGGAGGGTTCGATGGCGAAGTACGGAAAAGCCGCGTCCAAGAGAGTCAAGTCTGCGATGCACCGCAAGAAGAAAGGCACACTCAGGAGCAGCTCGGGCGCCAAGGTGACGAGCCGCAAGCAGGCCATTGCGATCGGCCTGAGCGAGGCGCGCGAGAAGGGCGGCAAGGTGCCGCCTCGGAAGACCGGCCGCAAGACGCGCCGCTCAGCGAAGAAGCGCTGACGTTGCCCGGGGTCCTGGCTGCGGCCAGCCGAACATCGCCAGCCGCTATCCGCACCGCATCAACGCGCCTCCTTCTCGAGGTAGTCGGCCAGGCGCTGGAACGGATCGAAGCCGATCACGCGCGGGGCGTCGGCGACGAAGTTCGAGAGCGCGTTGATGTCGTAGTAGTAGCGCCGGCCATCACGGTCGTCGATCATGTATTCGACGCCGCCGATTTCGATGTCGGCGGCGCGCATGATGCGTTCGACGTCGGCGATCACCTCCGGCTCCGGATCGGCGCGCTCGACGCGGAGGTTGTTCTTCGGTGCATCTACCGGGCACGCGCCGCGCGCCAGCTCGACGCCGTCGCTCGTCTGGCAGATGTCGGCCGGGCACAGGTTGAAGCTCTCGCCGCTGCTATAGACGTTGATCGCGTAGAGATACTCGTAGCCCAGCACCTCGACGCGGGTGATGCGGCCGCCTCTCGCCGGGACGAATTCCTGCACCAGCGCCGTGCCGTCGAGCCCGAGTTGCACGCGTCCCTCGGCGACGGCGCGGTCGAGATCGTCAGGCGTGTCGAATCGGACGATGCCGGCGCCGCTTCCGCCGATGTTCGCCTTGACGACGATTGGGAAACGCAGTCCCTTGGCCGCCGCGGGGGCGGAGTCGGGATGATTGATCACGCGCGCCGCCGGGAACGGCAGGCCGAGCGACTTCAGGAGCGACAACTGCAGCGCCTTCGACGTCTCGGTGCGAAATGCCGAAAGGCCGTTGACGACCCTCACGCCCAGCTGCTCGAGGTGGGCGAGGTAATTCAGCGTGTAGAGGATGCTGTGCCCGCGGCCACGCAGGTAGGCCGACGGGCTCATGCGATTGAACACGAGCCCATACTGCGAGCCGTCGCCGTTGGTGGCGTCGTAGACGTGCCGATCCGCGTTCAACGCCTCGTATGGCACGCCCCGGCGGTCGAGCTCGTTGAAGAGCGGGCGAAACCAGTCCGGATGTTCGTAGTAGATGCCGATCGGTTTTGCAGTTGCCATGCTCAAGTCCCCAGTGCTGATGGTGGAAAGCCGAGGACTTTTCGGGGATTGCGCCGGAAACGGCGAAGGCCCGGAAAGCGGTCTCGCCTTCCGGGCCTCGTTCTGAAGTGGTCGTGTGTAAGAGCTACTGAATCACGATCGCGTACAGAGCGCGGCGGCGGAGGCAGAGCGCCTCGCGACAACAACACGCGCCAGTAGTTGACCGCGAACACGATTCGCCGATGCTGTCACGCGCCAGCGCAGCTGTCAAGACTGCTTGCATTTTCACGAAAATGGGCGCAGAGTGCGCGGGCAGAGAGGTGCCCATGCGCCGGATCGCGTCGCTCGCCACGCTGACCGTTCTCGCCCTCACCGCTGCTCCGCTTGCACAAACATCGACCTGGCGCCCGGTCGTGCTGTCGGACACGGGCATGATTGCGTCGGGCCACGCACTCGCGTCTGAAGCGGGGATTCGCGTCCTCAAATCGGGCGGCAACGCGATCGATGCCGCGGTCGCGGCGTGGGCGGTGCAGGGACTCACCGAGCCGGAGATGACCGGACTCGGCGGCGACATGTTCATGCTCATCTATCTCGCGAAGACCGGCGAGGTGAAGTTCATCAACGGCACCGGCGTCGCGCCGATGGCGGCGACCGTTGATTTCTACAAGGGCAAGGGCGGTCTTCCCGGCGACGGCATCCTCTCGGTCAGCGTGCCGGCGTCGGTCGCCGGCGCCGAGCTCGCGGCGAAGACCTACGGAACCAAGCCGCTCGCCGAGCTGCTCGCTCCCGCGATCGAGCTCGCCGATCGCGGCTTCCCGATCACCGAATCGCTCGCCGGCGCGATCCGCAACAGCCGCGAGAAACTGTCGCCGTCGGCAAAGGAGATCTGGTTCAACGGCACCACCCCGCTCGGCTTCGGCGATCGGGTGATCCAGAAAGACCTTGCCGCGACGCTGCGGGAAATTGGCGCGAAAGGCAGCGCCGCCTTCTATCAGGGTCCGATCGCCGAGAAGTTCGCGGCCTACATGAAGGCCGAAGGCGGCTTGATCGATCAGAAGGATCTCGCCGGCATCAAGGCCAACGAGGACACGCCCGTGCGGATCAACTACAAGGGCATCGACGTGTTCGAATGCCCGCCGAACTCACAGGGCTTCGTCATGCTGCAGGCGCTCAACATCCTCGAAGGCATGAACGTGCGCTACATGCGCCATAACAGCGCGCCATATCTGCACGCAGTCACCGAATCCCTGAAGCTCGCCTTCGCCGATCGCAACAAGTACGTGGCCGATCCGAAATTCACGCCGAACATCCCGATGCGCGAGATGCTGTCGAAGGAATACGCGGCGATCCGCCGGGCGCTGATCGATCCGGACAAGGCGATCGCCGGCGAAGCGCCGTTCGGCAATCCCAGGCAGCCGATGACGCTCATCGCAACCCGATCGCGTACGCGTCGCCGCAGCCGGGACCTGACTACTCGCAGGTCATCACCGGTGAAGAAAACGGCCACACGACTTATCTGGCGGTCGTCGACAAGGATCGCAACATGGTGTCGGTGACCTCGTCGCTGCTCAGCCTGTTCGGCAGCGGCCACGTCGTCAAAGGCGCCGGGTTCGTGCTCAACAACCGCATGGCCTACTACGGCCTCGACGAAGACGACGTCAACGTGCTCAGGCCCGGCAAGCGCGTTCGACAGACGATCAATCCGGCGCTGGCCCTCAAGGACGGCAAGCCCTACATGGTCTTCGGCACACCCGGCGCCGACACGCAGCCGCAGGCGCAGCTGCAGTTTTTCCTCAACGTCGCCGAGTTCGGCATGAACGTGCAGCAGGCGCTCGAACAGGACTACGTGGTCAGCACGTCGTTCAAGAGCTCGTACTATCCGCACGATGCCGAGGGGAAACTCCAGGTGCCGGCCACGCTGCCGAAGCATGTGCTGGACGAACTGGCGGCCATGGGACACAAGCTCGACATTCGCAACGTGCGGGGCGTGGGTTCGGTGAAGGCGATCATCATTCATCCCAGAACCGGCGTGCTGATGGGCGGCGTCAGTCCGACTCGAGATAGTTACGTCATGGCTTACTAGTGCAAAACGCATGACGCGGTTGTAAAGAAAAGGCGTAGGATACGCTCGTTTGATCTAATTGTTTTCATTTCGTCTGGCGCGGGTCTTGTTCGTTCGTCCATCGGCCGTAACCTCACTCCTGGAGGGTACCCATGCGTCGTGCGTTTCCGCTTGCCTTGTGTTCGCTTCTCTTCTCTGCGTCCCTCACCTTTGCCCAGGCCGTCACTTCAGGCACGGGCGCCATCAACGGCAAAGTGACCGACGCATCCGAGGCGGTGATGCCCGGCGTCACCGTCACGATCACGAGCCCGCAGCAGATGGGCGCAAGAACGGCGGTGACCGATGCCGACGGCAACTATCGCTTCACGGCGGTCACGCCCGGTGATTACGTCGTCGCCGTTCGAGCTCGCCGGATTCTCGACCGTCCGCAATGAGGGCATCCGCGTCAGCCTCGGCTTCACCGCCACGGTGAATGCGGAGCTGAAGGTGGCGTCGCTGCAGGAATCGGTCACGGTCACCGGCCAGTCGCCGGTCGTCGACACCGTCGGCCACCGCAGATCGGCAACACCTTCAGACGCCAAGCAGCTGTCGGCGCTGCCGACATCGCGCGACTACTTCTCGCTGCTGGCCGGCTCGCCGGCGGTGCAGATGACGCGCATCGACGTCGGCGGCAGCACCAACGGCACGCAGCAGGGCTTCGTCGTCTATGGCACGACGGGCCAGGTCCGCGTGATCTTCGAGGGCCTCAACGCCACCGAAGCGACCGGCGCGTTCGGCAACTATCCCGACATCGGCGGCATGGAGGAAGTGCAGATCAACACCGCCGCGCACTCGGCCGAGGCGTCGACGCCCGGCGTGCAGTCGCAGTTCATCAGCAAGTCGGGCGGCAACCAGTTCCGCGGCACGTTCTTCGGCGGCTACTCGCCGGGGAGCTGGCAGGCGTTCAACATCGACGACGATCAGATCGCGCGCGGCCTGACGGGCGGCGGCGGCCTCGATCCTGAGGATGTCAATCGGCTCAATAGCTACCAGGACATGAACGTCGGCCTCGGCGGCTACGTGATCAAGGATCGGCTCTGGTGGTACGGCTCATACCGCCACCAGGACATCCAGGCCAGTTACGTCAACTTCCCGGTCAAGCCGCAGACGACGATCCTCAACAACTACAGCGCCAAGGTCACCTACAACCTGTCGACCAACAACAAGTTGATCGGCTACACGCAGCCGTCGCAGAAGAAGCAGCCGCAGCGCTTCGACTCGTGGCTGCTCGGCGTCGACACCGGCATCAACAGCACCGAGTCGACGACGTGGAACCAGAACTTCTGGGCGTGGGTGCACAAGGGCGAGTGGAACGGCGTGCTCAGCGACAACTCGTTCGCCGAGATCCGCGCCGGCCAGTACGGCTACGACTGGACCAACGGCGTCAACGGCACCGGCCTGCGCTACGAAGACATCGGCAACAACATCATCAACGGCCGCAATCGCAACTGGGCGCGCGAGCGCCGCCGCAACCAGGTGCTCGGCACCCTCAGCTACTTCAAGAACGGCTAGGCCGGCGATCACAACTTCAAGATCGGCGGCGAGCTCTTCGACGAGACCGTCACGGACGTCTTCATCGACGGCTTCGAGGAAGACTTCATGCACGTGATGCAGAACAACGCCAAGCTCGACGTCATCCTGTTCCAGCCCGGCGAGTCGATCGGCGGCCTGCGGACCTACGGCGCGTTCATCCACGACACCTGGCGCGCCAGCAACCGGCTGACGTTCAACCTCGGCGTGCGCTTCGATCGCTATCGCGCCTACTCGCCGGAACAGGGCCACCCGACCAGCCGCTTCAATCCGACCGCGCAGACGTTCGCCGCCGTGGACAACTACATCTCGTGGAACCTGCCGGCGCCGCGCCTCGGCATGACCTACGACGTCAGCGGCAACGGCAAGACGGTGCTGAAGGCCAACTACGGCACGTACTGGTGGAACCCGGGCGCCGACTTCGTGTTCAACATCAGCCCGAATGCATCGGCCTGGTGGCGGCGGTATCGCTGGACCGACACCAACAACGACAACCGCTGGCAGCCGGGCGAAGAGGGCGCGCAGACCGACGCGCGCGGCGGCTCGGCCACCGAGTCGCTCGATCCGAACCTCGAAGGACACCTACACCAAGGAGTTCGCGACGTTCGTCGAGCGCGAGCTGATGCCCAACTTCGGCGTGCGCGCCGGCTACGTGTGGCGCGGCCAGCGCAACCAGTACGGCCGCTACAACATCAACCGGCCGTACTCGCGCGTTCACCGTGCCGGTCTCGGTCCCCGATCCGGGACCGGACGGCACGCGTGGGAAACGCGGACGACGGCGCGCCGCTGCAGGCGATTCGACCTGGCGCCGGAATTCCGCGGCCTGCCGATCGTCAATCGGCAGATCAACGTCGACGACAGCGACGCCGATTACCACACCTTCGAAATCACCGGCACCAAGCGCATGAGCAACCGCTGGAGCCTGCTGGCGTCGTACGGCTGGACCAAGAGCTTCGACCAGGCCGGCACGATCCAGGGCAACGCGATTCGCGGCAACGCGCTGCCGGTGACTCCGAACGACAAGATCAACACCGAGGATGGGCGGCAGGTCTACACGCCGCTCGACCGTCAAGTTGAACGGCACCTGGAATTCGCCGTGGTGGGACATCTCGTTCTCGCCGATGATGCGCTACCAGCAGGGCGTCCCGTTCGGCCGCACCTTCTCGTCGTCGGCGCTGAGCATCGGCAGCGTGCGCTTCCTCGCCGAGCCGATGGACACGCGCCGGCAGGACACCATCCTGATCACCGACCTGCGCGTCGAGAAGACGCACACGGTTCGGCGGCGGCCGCGACATCTCGGTGTTCTTCGATCTCTACAACATGTTCAACGCCAACCCGGCGCAGAACCTGCAGTGGAGCTCGGGCACCGCGTTCAACCGTCCGCTCAGCATCGTCCCGCCGCGGCTGGCGCGGATCGGGGTGAAGCTGAACTTCTGAAGTAGCCAGTAGCCGAGTAGCCAGTAGCCAGATCAGTACGTCCAGAGCGTTTTTCTGGATACTGGCTACTGGCTACTGGATACTGGTAAGACATGCCCCTTCTCGCCGCCGAGAACCTCCAGCAAAACCTACGTCACCGGTGAAGCGCGGGTGACCGCGCTCGCCGGCGTGTCGTTCGAGGTCGAGGCCGGCGATTTCGTCGCGTTGATGGGGCCGTCGGCTGCGGCAAGTCGACGCTGCTGCACTCTGTGCGGCGCGATGGATCGGCCGACGAGCGGCACGCTTCGCCTCAACGATCGCGATCTGTCGGCGATGGGCGACGACGAGCTGACGCGGGTGCGGCGCGAGCAGGTCGGCTTCGTGTTCCAGTTCTTCAACCTGCTGCCGACGCTGACGGTCAGCGACAACATCGCGCTGCCCTGCCTGCTCGCCGGCGTGAAGGACCAGGAGGCCGAACGCCGCGCGCGGGCGCTCGCCGAGCGCGTCGGCATCGCCCATCGGCTGTCGCATTATCCGCAGCAGATCTCCGGCGGCGAAATGCAGCGCGCCGCGATCGCGCGCGCGCTCGTGCATCAGCCGTCGCTGCTCGTCGCCGATGAGCCGACCGGCAACCTCGATTCCGAAAACGGCGCCAACGTGCTGGCGCTGATCGCCGAGCTCAACAAGGAACTGGGCGTCACCGTGCTGCTGGCCACGCATGCCGCGGACGTTGCGGCCGCGGCGTCGCGCGTGTTGAAGATGAAGGACGGGCGGTTTGCCGAAGGCAACGCCAGCAAGGGGTCGCCTCCGCAATGAAGCTGTTCCGGCAGTTCATCCTCCGGCCGCTCGTCAGCGAGAAGATCCGCACCATCACGACGGTGCTCGGCGTCTCGCTCGGCATCGCCGTCGTGATCGCGATCCAGCTGACCAATGCCAGCTCGGTGCGCGGCTTCGAGACGGCGCTCGAGACGGTGGCCGGCAAGACGGCGATCGAGATCATCGGCGCCGGCACCGGCGTCGACGAAGACCTGCTGCCGGAGCTGTCGTGGCTGCGCGAGTTCGGCATCATCAGCCCGGTCATCGAAGGCAGCGCGGCGCTGGTCGTCGGCGACGTCAAGGCGCTGTCGCGCCGGCAGATGGAGGCGGTGAAGATCCTCGGCATCGACATCCTGCGCGATCAGCCGTTCCGCGATTACCAGTTGCTGGAGATTGGACAGCACGGCCAACGGGCCAACAGGCCAACAGGCCGCACGCCAGCAGGCGACGAGCGACTTCAATACGCAGCAGTTCCTCGAGATTCTGACCAGCGAGCAGATCGTCGTCATCACCGAGAAGCTGGCGACGCGGCGCAACTATCCGCTCGGCTGCGACGCTGCGGCTGATGATCGGCGATCGCGTGTTGCCGTTCGTCGTGCGCGGCGTCCTGAAGAACGAGGGGCCGGCGCGCGTGCTCGACGGCAACTTCATCATGATGGACATCGCCGCGGCGCAGCTGGCGTTCGATCGCCTCGGCCGCGTCGATCGCATCGACGTGCTGCTGCCGGAAGGCGCCGACCTGCATCGCGATCTCGAGGCGATCGCGGCGCGGCTGCCGCCGGCGCTGTCGGCGCAGCGGCCGTCGCGGCGCGGCGAGCAGGTCGAGACCATGCTGGCGGCGTTTCACGCCAACCTGACGGCGCTGTCGTGGATCGCGCTGATCGTCGGTCTGTTCCTCGTCTACAACACGGTGACGATCTCGGTCGTGGCACGGCGCGCAGGAGATCGGCACGCTGCGCGCGCTCGGCCTGAGCCGCAACAAGGTGCTGCTGCTCTTCCTCGGCGAGGCCGCCGCGCTGGCCGTCGCCGGCATCGCGATCGGGCTCGGCCTGGCGCGGCTGCTCGCCGATGCGGCCGTGACGATGACCGCGTCGACGGTGAGCACGTTGTATATCGCGGCCGTCGTCGGCGCCGCCGGAGATGAACATCTGCCACCTCTGGACCGCGATCGCGATCGGCCTGCCGCTGTCGCTCGTCGCCGCCGCGATTCCCGCGCTCGAGGCGAGCCGCGTGCCGCCGACCGCGGCGATGCGCGGCCACGACACGCTCGACATGCGCGTCCGTTTCAAGCCGGCCGCGCTGGTCGTGCGCGTTCGTGTTTCTCGCCGTCGCCTATCGCGCTGGCGCAGCTGCCGCCGATCGGCCGCCGCCCGATGTTCGGCTACATGTCGTCGTTCGCGATCGTGATCGGCGCCGCGTTCCTGGTGCCGGCGATCATGTATGGCCTCGCGCGGCTCGGCCGGATGACGCTGCGGCGCCGGCTCGGCGTCGAGGGCCTGCTCGCCCACGCCAACCTGACCTCGGCGATTCCGCGCCTGTCGATCTCGGTCGCGGCGCTCTCGGTCAGCCTGTCGATGATGGTCGCGATCGCCGTGATGATCGGCAGCTTCCGCGACACGGTCGTCTACTGGGTCGGCCAGACGCTGAAGGCCGACCTGTTCATCGGCCCGGGCATCCGGCCAACGGTCGGCTCCGAGCAGACGGTGTCGGAGGACGTGATCGCGACGCTCGCCACGCATCCCGCAGGTCGCGGCGCTCGATCGATTCCGCAACGTCGATCTGGTCTACGAGGGCAACCTCGCGGTGCTCGGCGCCGGCTCGTTCGACGTCGTCCTCGATCACGGCGGGCTGCTGTTCAAGAGTCCCGGCCAACGCGCGCGACGCAGCTGCGCAAGGCGATCGGCCAGGACACGGTGATCATCTCGGAGCCGTTCGCGACCCGCTATCACAAGCGCGACGGCGACATCCTGCAGATTCCGACCCCGCAGGGCGTGCTGCCGTTCCGCATCGCGGCGATCTACTACGACTACGCGAGCGATCGCGGCGTGGTGATCATGGACCGCGGCACCTTCGCGAAGTACTTCGGCGAGCTGCCGCCGACCGGCGTCGCGGCCTACCTGAAGCCCGGCGCGGATCCGGAAACGGTGCGCGCGGAAATGCTCGACATGCTCGACGAAGGCCATCGCGCCTTCATCTTCAGCAACAGGACGCTGCGCGGCGAGATCCTGCAGGTCTTCGACAGCACGTTTGCGATCACCTACGCGCTGGAGCTGATCGCCATCGCCGTCGCGATGCTCGGCGTGGCCGGAACGCTGTTGACGCTGGTGCTCGAGCGGCGCCGCGAGCTGTCGCTGCTGCGGCTGACCGGCGCCGATCGCCGGCAGGTGCGCCGGATGGTGATCATCGAGGCGGCGCTGATCGGCGCCGTCAGCCAGGGCATCGGCCTCGTCGGTGGGCTTCGCGCTTGTCGATGGTGTTGATCTACGTGATCAACGTGCAGAGCTTCGGCTGGACGATTCAGTTCCACGTGCCGGTCGCGTTCCTGATCCAGGCGTCGATCGCGGTCGTGATCGCGACGTCGATCGCCGGCATCTATCCGGCACGCCGCGCCGCCCAATTGGTGTTGTCACATGATGAATGAAAACAGTTCCAAGGGTTCCAGAAGTTCCAGGGGTTCCAAAGGTTTGGTTCTGGCCCTGGTACCTGGTTCTCTCGTGATTGCAGACGCGCAATCAGGTCCCTGGAAACAAGCGACTGCCGGCTACACGTTTTCATTCCCTCGCGACCACGCGAGCCATCCTGACTACAAGATCGAATGGTGGTACTACACCGGCAACGTGAAGGCCGCCGACGGCCGGCGCTTCGGTTACCAGATCACCTTCTTTCGCGTCGGCATCGATCACGCGCCGGCCAATCCGTCGAAGTGGGCGGTCCGCGATCTCTACATGACCCACCTGGCGGTCAGCGACGCGAAGGGCCAGCGCTATCGCTACGCGGAAAAGCTGTCGCGCGGCGGACCCGGACTGGCCGGCGCGACGGACCGATCGCTACTACGTCTGGAACGACGACTGGACGGCAGGGATCAGGGATCAGGGATCGGGGATCAGGGAACACGTGCTGCGCGCGCAGAGTCGCACAAGCCGCCATCGATCTGACGCTCGACGAAGGCAAGCCGCCGTCGATCAACGGCATCAACGGCATCAGCCAGAAGGGCGCGCAGCCGGGCAACGCCTCGCACTACTACTCGCTGACGCGGATGCCGACGACGGGCACGATCGCGATCGACGGCGAGACGCTTCGACGGTGACCGGCGAGACGCTGGATGGATCACGAGTTCAGCACCAGCTTTCTCGAGCCCGAGCAGCGCGGCTGGGACTGGCTGTCGATCCAGCTGTCGGACAACCGCGAGCTGATGCTGTATCAGCTGCGCCGCGCCGACGGGCAGCGCGATCCGCGATCGAGCGGCACGCTCGTCGATGCCGACGGCAAGTCGATCCATCTCGGCGACGACGGATTTCACGCTGACGCCGGGGCGCGCGACCGTTCACGTCGAAGAACGGCGCCGTCTATCCGATCGAGTGGACGGTCGTCGATCCCGTCGCACGACATCGAGCTGCACAGTCACGACGCCGCTCAAGGACCAGGAGTTGTCGCTCGTGCAGTCGACCGGCATCGCGTATTGGGAAGGGATGATCGACGTGGCAGGTCCGGCAGGCAAGTCAGGCAGCCAGGCTGTCAGGGGATCAGGGTATCTGGAGATGACCGGGTATCACGGCAGTCTCGGGCGGGTGCTGTCGGGATCAGTGAGGTCCTGCGGGCTTGCGGGCTACGGGCTTGCGGAGAGTTCATGATGCGCATCGCCGTCGTCGGCGCGGGCATCGCGGGACTCTCGGCAGCGCGGGCGCTGGTCGATCGCGGCCACGCCGTGAAGGTCTTCGAGCGCGCGCGCGTTGCCGGCGGACGCGTCGGCACGCGCATCGTCCGCAGCATCGAGCTGCCGCGCGGCTTGTCGGGCGAAGTCGCCTTCGATCATGGCGCGCAGTACTTCACCGTCCGCGACCAGCGATTCTCCGCGCTCGCCGCCGAATGGGAACGCGATCGCGTGATCGCGAAATGGACCGGCCGCATCGTCAGCTTCGACGGCGAAGGCTGGGAGGACGTCGACGAAGGGCACCAACCGCTACGTCGGCACGCCGGGGATGAGCGCGATCGCCGCTGCGCTGGCTGACGGGCTCGACGTCGACTACGGACCAGAAGGTCGAATCGCTCGATGCACTGCTGCTCGGATTTCGATCACGTGATCGTCGCGGTGCCCGCCGATCAGGCCCGGGCGCTTGGTCGGCGACCGCGCCGCGCTCGTCTCGAAGATCGAGCGGCGTCACGATGAAGCCGAGCTGGACGGTGATGGCGGCGTTCGAGGATCGCGTCGCGGCGCGGTTCGATGCCGCGTTCGTCAACGGCAGCGCGCTCGGCTGGATCGCGCGCAACACGTCGAAGCCAAAACGCAACTGGAAGATCGACTGCTGGGTGCTGCAGGCCTCCACCGCCTGGAGCCAGGCGCACCTCGACGATCGACCGGATGATGTCGGCGCGTTCCTGATGGAAGCGTTCGAGGATCTGATTCCGCGCCGGACTGCCGCGCGCGTTCTACGCGACCGTGCATCGCTGGCGCTACGCGCACCGCCGATCCGCCGCTCGCCGTCGGCGCGATTCACGACGCGCGAATCGCGAATCACGTTGTGTGGAGACTGGTGTAAGGGGTCGCGAATTGAGGATGCGTATCTGAGCGGACTCGAAGCGGCCGCAGTCCCTGATCCCTAGATCCCTGATCCCTGATCCCTGATCCCTGACTCCCTGATTCCTACTCTTCCTTCGGCGCCTTCTTCTTATTCGGCCTTGCCGACGCGTCCGCGATCGCCGCCGGTCCAGCGCATCTGCACCAGCGTGCCGAACGCGCCGAGCGCGACCCACGCCCACGGCAGCCACCGCATGCCCGGGCGCCGGGATTCAGCGGATAGGCGACCCAGATATCGCCGGCCGCGGCCGCCGTCAGCGGACCGCTGTCGCCCATCACCGCCAGCGCGCCGACCAGCAACGTCCAGGCGCCCGCGAACGCGGTGCCGAGGATGATCACGTAGCGCTGCAGCCACGTCGCGACGACCGCGCCGGCCACCGAGAACAGGATCACGACCGCCGGATGCGGATCGCCTTCGATCTGCGTCCAGATCACGTTGACGAGCAGCGCGCCGATGCCCGCGCCGACCAGCGCGACGCCGACGAAGTAGGCCGCCAGCAGCAGCGCCGGCGCCGGCCATGCCGCCGACGATCGCCGCCGATCACCATCGGCGTCGTGTCCGTCGGCGCCGAAC
This sequence comes from uncultured cyanobacterium, assembly GCA_963833135.1. Lineage (GTDB taxonomy): Bacteria > Acidobacteriota > Vicinamibacteria > Vicinamibacterales > UBA2999 > 12-FULL-67-14b. The sequence goes on from CAWHWW010000009.1 coordinate 46,653, forward strand.
ACCGAGCTCGCCGCCAGCGCGCCGATGATGAAGCCGAACACGCCGAGCACGACCTTGAAGAGGCGGTAGCCGAAGAAACAGGCGAGGACACCGCCGGCCAGCAGGATGGCGGCCGCTGGAACCTGATACGCGGCAGGCAACATCGGGGGTGGCGCCGATTCTACACTTCTCTGCGCCCGTCCATCGCCTTGCCGACCGATGAGGTCGTCGGCGTAGTCCAGATCGCAGCCGACCGGGATGCCGGTGGCGATGCGCGTCACGCGCAGGCCGAGCGGCTTCAGCAGCCGCGCCAGGTAGATCGCCGTCGCCTCGCCTTCGACCGTCGGGTTGGTGGCGAGGATCACCTCGTCGACGCCGCCGCCGGCAATGCGCGCGAGCAGGCCCTTGATCTTCAGGTCGTCCGGGCCGACGCCCTGCAGCGGCGAGATCGCGCCCATCAGCACGTGATACACGCCGCGGAAGCCGCCGGTGCGATCGACGACGCTGACGTTCTGCGGCTCTTCGACGACGCAGATCATGCGGTGATCGCGCCGGTCATCGCCGCACAGCGGGCACGGATCGGCGTCGGTGATGTTGTTGCAGATCGAGCAGTAGGTGACGCGATCCTTGACGTCGCGGATCGCCTGGCACAGCCTGCTCGGCGTCCTCACGCGGCGTGCGCAGGACGTGGAACGCCAGCCGCTGCGCGCTCTTCGGCGCCGACGCCGGGAAGCTTCTTGAATTGTTCGACGAGTTCCTGCAGGGACGCGGGCAGCGACATCACAGCCCGGGCAGTTCCAGGCCGCTCGAGCAGCCCGCCCATCTTCTGCTTCATCGCCTCGTCGACCTTGCGATGCGCGTCGTTGACCGCGGCGACGATCAGGTCCTGCAGCATGCCGACATCGTCTTTCGAGACGACTTCCGGATCGATCGCGATCTTCTGCAGGTGCTTGTGGCCGTTGACCGTGACGGTGACCATGCCGCCGCCGGAGGTCGCCTGCACGGTCAGCTCCGACATCTCGCGCTGCAGGCGCTCCTGCATTTCCTGCGCCTGCTTCATCATGTCCTGGATTCCCATCTGTCTATCTCTCTTCGATCGTGGTCTTGTCGACCGGGAAGATCTCGAGCACCGCCTGCACGGTCGAATTCGCCATCGCTTCGGCCTTCAGCGTCCTCGGGCGACGCCTTCTGCGGCCGAGCGCCGGCGACGTCTCGCCGTAGCTCGCCGGACTGTTCGCGAGCGGAGGCGGACGCGGCGTGCCGGCGTCAGCGACGGCGATCGATACCGGCACGGGCTCGCCCGGCAACCTTCTCCGCGATCGATTGCAGCCACGCCTTCTGTTCGTCGCACTGGCTCTTCGCGTTTTTCTGATTCGGCAGGAAACGTGAAGACGATACCCGACGGCGCCGCGTCGATTCGAAACGCGGACGCCACCACCAGGTTGTAGAACGTCGACTTGCCGGACTTTGATCTCGCTAAGAAACTTGTCCTTGAAGCCGTCGGTCGGAGCCAGTTCCAGGTGTTCCAGAGGTTCCAGTGGTTCCAGAGGTTTCGTTCTTGACGGGGTTCCCGCGTTCCAACCGGTGCGCTCGGGCCGCGGCGGAACACTTGGAACCGCCTTCAGAACGCTGCCCTTTGGAACCTCTGGAACCCTTGGAACACTTGGAACCGATGCGACGCTGGCCGCTCCGGAGAGAAGATCGCTGAGCGGCACCAGCTTGCGGAGATGCATCAAGCGAAGGAGCGCCATTTCGAGGTTGAAGCGCGGCTGATCCGAAACGCGAATTTCCTGTTCCGCCTTGGTCAGCAGATCGAAGGCGCGCAGCAGATCCTCGCGCGACCATTGGCCGGCCATCGCGCCCAGGCGTTCGCGCTCGGCGTCGGCGGCGACGTCGGGATCGGAGGCGCGCTTGGGATCGACCGACAGGATCAGCAGGTCGCGCATCGCGCGCGCCAGCTCGCGGCAGAGCAGCCGCAGGTCGTAGCCACGCTCGATGGCGCGCTCGACCAGCGCGAACGCCGACGGCGCATCCTCGCCCGCCACCGCCTCGAGCAGTCGAACACCAGGTCGCGGCCCACCAGCCCCAGCACCGTGACGACGTCGTCGACCGCGATGGTGTCGCCGGCAAAGGCGCGCACCTGGTCGAAGGCGCTCAGCGAATCGCGCATGCTGCCTTCGCCGGCGCGCGCCAGCAGCATGCAGCCCTGCATCGGGAATCTCGATCTGCTCTGCGACGGCGATCGACCGCAGCTGATCGGCGACCGTCTTCGCCGGAGATGGTCTTGAACTCGTAGACCTGCGATCGCGACAGCACCGTGTCCGGAATCTTGTGCTGCTCGGTCGTCGCCATCATGAAGATGACGTGCGGCGGCGGCTCTTCGATCGACTTCAGCAGCGCATTGAACGACGAGGTCGACAGCATGTGGACTTCGTCGATGATGAAGACCTTGTAGCGGTTGCGAACCGGCGCGATCGCCAGCCCTTCGATCATCACTTCGCGGACGTTGTCGACGCCGGTGTGCGTGGCGGCGTCGATCTCGAGCACGTCGATGTCGCGGCCTTCGGCGATCTCGATGCAGGCGTCGCACACGCCGCACGGGTCAGGCGTCGGGCCCGTTCGCGCAGTTGAGCGCGCGCGCCAGGATGCGCGCCGTCGTCGTCTTGCCGCAGCCGCGCGGGCCCGAGAAGACGAACGCCTGCGCGATGCGCTTGCTCTTCAGCGCGTTCTTCAGCGTGCGCGTGACGGCCTGTTGTCCGAGGACGTCTTCGAATTTTTGAGGGCGCCACTTGCGCGCCAGAACTTGATAGGCCATTGACAGTTGAAAGTTAAGAGTTGACAGTTGACAGTAGAGTTGACGACTTGAAGGTGGAAGTCGACGTTACTCGACTTTTAACTGTCAACTCTTGACTTCCAACTGATTACTCGGCCCGGAGGTCCTCAGCACATCACGGAAACGACTTAGCGCTGCTGCCTTCCGGCCCTGACGCGATTCGCCGCCCTGAGATTGCCGAGGTTCCGGGCCGAACCTTTAGTTTGACACACTTTGGCCCTACGACGAAAGGAGCGCCGCGGCGAGCTGTTCGTAGACATCGACGGCGCGATTGAGCTCGTCGATCGCGATGTGCTCGCGATCGGTGTGCGCGACGTGGATCGACCCCGGCCCGAGCAGCAGCGGCGTGCCCCACTTCGTCCAGGAACGGAATGTCGCTGAAATACGAGAACACCGCGGTCTCGAAGCCGGCCACGGTGTGCATGCGGATCGCCGGCAGCTCGAGGATCTCCTCGACGTCGACGCGGCCGGCCAGCGTCCGGTGCAGCATTTCGCGCAGCGGCGCGTGATCGCCGACCGTGCGAAAGAACACCTCGGCTTCCGCGTTCGGCGGAATCACGTTCGGCGCGACGCCGCCGTTGATCAGGCCAACCGTGTAGTGCGTCCTGCCGAGCAGCGGATCCGACGGCCAGTCGGCGGAGCGCAGCGCCACCAGGCAATCCATCAGCTTTTCGATCGCCGATTCGCCGAGCTCCGGATAGCCGGAGTGCGCCGCCTTGCCCGACGCGGTGAGCCGCACGCGGAAGCAGCCGCGCGTCGCCGCGCCGAGGCGCAGATCCGTCGGCTCGCCGTTGATCAGGAATCGCGATCTTCGAGGCGATGCGATTGGCGGCCTTCGCGCCGTCGCTGCCGCGCTCTTCGCCGCCGACGAACACCAGGCCGATGCGCGTCTCGCCTTTCGCGCGCAGCCGCTCCGCGGCCGCGACCTGCGCGGCGAGGATGCCTTTCGCATCGCACGCACCGCGCCCGTAGAGCATGCCGTCCTCGACGCGGCTGGGAAAGAACGGCGGCACGCAATCGAAGTGGGTCGAGAAGACGACCTCAGGCTCGCCGACCGCGGCGATGACGTTGACTCGAGGGATCAGGGATCGGGGATCAGGGGTCAGGCGATCCAGTGGTTGCTCGAGAACGGAATAGCCGCGGCCGCGCAGATACGCCGCGAGCCACACCCCGACTTCACCTTCGTTGCCGGTCGTCGATTCGATGTCGATCAACTGCCGTGCGAGCGCAAGCACGTCGACCGATCGGTCCCTGATCCCCGGTCCCTGATCCCTGATCCCTGATCCCTGATCTCTCTACCGGATCCACTGTTCGAGCTCCGTGCGCGAGTCGGTCTTGTCGTCGCGGTACTTCACGATCACCGGCGTCGCCAGCGACAGGCCCCACTCCTTGCCGGCGCCGACCGTGACGGCACGCGCGCCCGGCACCACCACGGCGCCCTGCGGAATCACCAACGGCTGACCGGCTGCGGGCTTGATGATGGTTCCGTTCACGAGGTCGTAGACCGGCGTCGATCCGGTGAGCACCGTGCCCGCCGCAATCACCGCGCGCTGCTTGATCACCGCGCCTTCGTAGATGCCGGTGTTGCCGCCGACCAGCACATCGTCTTCGACGATCACCGGCATGGCGCCGACCGGCTCGAGCACGCCGCCGATCTGCGCCGCGGCGCTGACGTGCACGCGCGCGCCGATCTGCGCGCACGATCCGACGAGCGCGTGCGAATCGATCAGCGAGCCCTCGCCGATGTAGGCGCCGATGTTGACGTACATCGGCGGCACGCAGATCACGCCGCGGGCGAGGTGCGCGCCGCCGCGCACCGCCGATCCGCCCGGCACGATGCGGATGTTGGACTCGGTGCTGAATCGCTGCACCGTCTGCGTGTCCTTGTCGTAGAACGGCAGGCCGGCGGACTGATCGACGATGATCGCCGAACTTGAATCCGAGCAGGATGCCCTGCTTGACCCAGGTGTTGACGCGCCATCCGGTCGGCGACGACGGCATCAGGCTCGGCGGATCGAACGGTTCCCTTTTCGAGCGCGGCCTTCAGCTCGTCGAAGGCGGCGCGCGCCTGCGCGCGATCGGCGCCCGCGCCCGCCGCGGCCAGCGCCTCAATGGTGGACTGCAGACTCAATCGCCAGCTCCTACAGGAGCCGGCACAATCCCGAGCTCCTTCAGGAACGCGCGGATCTTCTCCTGCGACGCCGGCCGCGGCGACACCATCGGCAGCCGGTAGACTTCTTCGCACAGGCCCATCGCCGCCATCGCGAACTTGACCGGGCCGGGATTCGACTCGATGAAGTTGCCCAGCATCAGCGGCACGAGCCGATGGTGCATCTGGCGCGCCGCCGCGAAATCGCCGCGCTCGGCGGCTTCAACCATGTTGCGACATCTCCGCCGGAATCACGTTCGACGCCACCGAGATCAAGCCACGGCCGCCAATGGCCATCAACGGCAGCGTCAGCGCGTCATCACCCGACAGCACGAGGAAGTCCGGCGGCACCGCGCGGCAGATCTCGACCATCTGCGTGATGTTGCCCGACGCTTCCTTGACGCCGATCACGTGCGGGATGGTGGCGAGCTTCGCGCACGTCGCCGCGTCGATGTTGCAGCCGGTTCGTCCGGGCACGTTGTAGAGCATGATCGGCAGCGACGTGGCTTCGGCGATCTTCGAGAAGTGCGCGATAGAGGCCTTCGGGCGTCGGCTTGTTGTAGTACGGCGTCACCGACAGCAGGCCCTGCACGCCGATGCTCTGCATCTCCTTCGCGACGTGCACGACTTCCTGCGTGTCGTAGCCGCCGGCGCCGGCCATCACCGGCACCTCGCCGTCCGCGGCCTCGAGCACGAGCTCGACGACGCGGCGGCGCTCGGCGGCGCTCAGCGTCGGCGTCTCACCCGTCGTGCCGCACGGCACGAGGAAGTGGACGCCCGCATCGATCTGACGTCTTCGCCAGCCGCTTGATCGCCGGCTTCGTCGAGCGCGCCCGACTTCGTGAACGGAGTGACTAGCGCGGTCCCAACGCCGGTAAACATCGTTCTCATTGCAATCCTCGATCGTAGAACGTCCGTCGAACGTCGCAGAACGTCCGTAGAACATCAGCCAACATGTCTCTAATGGAAAACCAGCCCTGCTTCCCGACCAACCACTTCGCCGCGGTCAGCGCGCCCGCGCGCGAAGACCGCGCGATCGCGAACGGTGTGCGTGAACTCGATCGTTTCCGACGGACCGTCGAACCCGACGGTATGCGTGCCGGGCATCGATCCGGCGCGCGTCGACGACACGTCGATCGGCCGCGGTAACCCGCGTGTTCCATGCCCGCTCTTGATCGTGAGCGCGGTGCCCGACGGCGCGTCCTTCTTCATCACGTGATGCGCTTCGTGAATCCACGCGCCGAATTCCGGATGCTTCGCGAAGTGCCGGCTCGCCTCTTCGACGGCCAGCTGAAACACGTTCATGCCGAGCGAAAAATTCGACGCCGCCAGCACGCCGATGCCGGCGTCCTTCGCGATGTCCCGCATCGCCGCTTTCCTGCGACTGCCAGCCGGTGGTGCCGATCACGACGTTGATCCTGCGGGCGGCCAGCTGCGGCAGGTTCCTCGGCACCGCGTCGGCAAGCGTGAAATCGATCGCCACGTCGACGTCGCCGAACTGTGCCGTCGGCGATCGCGCGCTCACCCGAGTGCTCGTCGATCACGCCCGCGATCGTCGCGCCGTATTCGAGGCGCGAGCGATTCGACGAGCCGGCCCATCCGGCCGTGACCGAGCAGCAGGATGCGCATCAGGCTCTCACCTTTGCCGCGCTCCGCGCGTCGCTGCGAGCGATGAAGCGTGACAATCGCCCTTCACGCGAACGGTGGCGAAGAACTTGTCGTGGACGCGGCCGAGCGCCGACGGCAGATCCGCTTCGCGGATCACGAACGTGATGTTCCGCCGCGACGCCGCCTGCGACACCATGCGCAGCGGCACGTCGCCGACCGACGCCAGCACCTGCGCCGCCAGGCCCGGATCGTCGTGCAGGCCGTCGCCGACCACGCACACGATCGCCATCTCGATCTTCACGCTCGACCTGCGCGAATCCCGACAGCCCCTCGATGATCGCCGGCAGCCGCCGCGCATCGTCAATCGTCACCGACACGCTGACCTCGGAGGTCGTGACGACGTCGACCGACGTCTTGTAGCGCTCGAACACTTCGAACAGCCGGCGCAGGAAGCCGTGCGCCATCAACATGCGCGTCGAGGTGATGTTGACGACCGTCACGCGCCTTCTTCGACGCGACCGCCGTCAACGGCCGATCGGCTTTCGGCCGCTCGCCGGTGATCAGCGTGCCGCGCGCGGTGCGCGCGATGCGAGTTGAGGATGCGCACGGGAATGTTGCGCGCCACCGCCGGCTGGATGGTCGCCGGATGCAGGACCTTCGCGCCGAAGTAGGCGAGCTCCGAGGCTTCCGCGAACGACAAGTGCGGCACGACCTGCGGGTTCTTGACGATGCGCGGATCGGCGGTGAGCATGCCGTCGACGTCGGTCCAGATCTGGATCTCCGACGCGCCGAGGCACGCGCCGACGATGGCCGCGGAAAAATCCGAACCGCCGCGGCCGAGCGTCGTCGTCACGCCGCTCGACGGTGGCGCCGACGAATCCGCCGATCACCGGAATGCGTCCGGCCGCCAGCGGCGGATCGGCATGCGTCATCAACGCCGCGGTCGTTTCCTCGAACATCGGCGCCGCCGCGGTGTGTTCGCCGTCGGTGACGACCGCCTTGCGCGAATCGACGTAGGTGGCGAGCAGCTTGTGCGAGGTCAGCGCGGCCGCGACGATCTGGCTGCTGAGAATCTCGCCGGTCGCCGCCAGCGCATCGAGCCAGCGCGGCGACACTTCCTGCAGCACCGCAAGCGCGGAGACGACGCGTTCGAGCTCGTCGAACTCGCGATTGAGCGCATCGACGACCGGCTGGCGCAGCGACTGGATCCTTGATGACTTCCGAGACCTTGATGTGACGCGCGCGCAGATCCTGCAGGCTGGTGCGCGCGCCTTCGACGTCGCCCGATCCGGCGAGCGCCGCCACGCCAAGCAGGCGATCGGTGACGCCGGACAGCGCCGACACCACCACCACCGGCCCGCGCGCATCGCCGCCTTCGGTCTGCGCTTCGGCCTGCCGCTCGGCACGCACCAGCGCGATCAGCCGCTCGATCGCGCCTGATCGGCGACCGACGTGCCGCCGAACTTCATCACCTTCATGGTCTCAATTCTCACTGGCACTGAGGCACGAGGCACTGAAGCACCTCCATGCAGCATTCCCTCCGCGTGCATCAGCTCGGCGTTCAGAATCGCTGCTCCTGCCGCGCCGCGAATCGTATTGTGCCCCAGCGCGACGAACTTCGCGTGCATCACCGGGCACTCGCGCACGCGGCCGATCGTGATCGCCATGCCGCCGCCGAGGTCCGCGTCGAGACGCGGCTGCGGGCCGGTTCGGCTCTTCGGTCACGACCAGCGGCGGCTGCGGCGCGCTCGGCAACCAGAGCTCCTGCGGCTTGCCGGCAAATGTTGCGCATCGCCTCGTTGATCGCCTCGATCGACGGCTTCTGCTCGAACGCCACCGAGACCGTCATGGTGTGGCCGTCGATCACCGGCACGCGGTTGGTGTGCGCGCTGACGACGGCGGGGTACGGCGCGCGCCCGCCGTCGCTGCCGAGGATCTTCAGCGTCTCGCTCTGCATCTTCTCTTCTTCGCCGCCGATGAACGGCACGACGTTGCCGAGGATGTCGAGCGACGGCACGCCCGGATAGCCCGCGCCGGACACCGCCTGCATCGTCGAGACGATCGACCGCGCGGATGTTGAACTGGCGCAGCGGCGCCAGCGCCATCGCGAGCACGATGGTCGAGCAATTCGGATTGGTGACGATCGCGCCCGGCCAGCCTTTCGACTCGCCGCTGCTCGCCGATCAGCTTCAGGTGATCGGCGTTGATTTCAGGAATCAGCAGCGGCACGAGCGGATCCATGCGGAAGTTGCGGGCGTTGCTGACGACGATGTGACCGGCCGCGGCGAATGCGCCTTCGATGTCGCCGGCCACCGACGCATCGAGACCGGAGAACACGACCTTCGGTCCCTTGCCGGGCACGCACGCTTCGACGATGCGGTCGGCGGAGCCGCCGGGGATCGGCGTCGTCAGCTTCCACGGCGCGACGGATTTGTAGGGCTTGCCTTCCGACCGCTCGCTCGCCGCGAGCCACGTGCACCGGAACCACGGATGCCGCGCCAGGCGCGAGACAAACTGCTGTCCCACCACCCCGGTCGCGCCCAACACGCCGACTTCAATCGCGTCCACTCGAATCCCCCTGATCGCCTGCGACTCTCGACCATCGGTCCCTGAAACAACAAAACCCGCTCACGGTTCAATCCGCGGCGGGTGGCTTGTCGATCGTTCGGAAACCTGTGTGACCGGTTCCTACAGACGTCCGCCCCCCGCGCCACGCTTGGCACGCTTAGGCATCCGCTTTCGGGTCATCGTCACGGCACTCAGTATACAGGATTCCCGTGATAGGTTGCCCACTGTCCACCGCCCCTGGAGAGAACAGGCATGAGACCCATCGTTGCCGCCCTCGTCGTGACGATTGGCGTTGCCGCCGCTACCGACGGCGCCCGCAACGCCGAGATCGCCGCTGCCATCAAAGCCCGCGTCGACGCCAAGAAGAGCGGCGGCATGGTCGTCGCCACCATCGAGCCCGACGGCTCGTCGTCGATGGCGGCCTACGGCAATCCGGGTCAGGACGCGAAAGCTCTCGACGGCGATTCCGTCTTCGAGATCGGCTCCATCACCAAGGTCTTTACCGCGATCCTGCTTGCCGACATGGTCGATCGCGGCGAGGTGAAGCTCGACGATCCGGTCGCGCGTCATCTGCGCGCCGGCGTGCGCGTTCCTGAACGCAATGGGAAGGCCATCACGTTAATCGACCTGTCGACGCAAACCTCGGGGCTGCCGCGACTGCCGGACAACATGAAGCCCGCGAACCCGATGAATCCGTACGCCGACTACACCGCGGAGCAGTTGTTCGAATTCCTCGGCCGGTATCAGCTCACGCGCGACATTGGAGCGGAGTTCGAATACTCGAATCTCGGCGTCGGCCTGCTCGGCCAGGCGCTGGCGATGCGAGCCGGGAAGACCGTACGAGGCGCTGGTGAAGGAACGGATCCTCGAGCCGCTGCAGATGGATCACACCGGTGTCACGCTGACACCATGGATGCAGGAGCATCTGGCGAAGGGCTATTCGGCCGGCGGGATGGTGATGCCGAACTGGGATCTTCCGGCGCTGGCCGGCGCGGGCGCTTTGCGATCGACGATGAACGACATGCTGAAGTTTGCGCGCGCGAATCTTGATTCGTCGGGCGCGCGGTTGCCGCGATTGATGCAGCAAACGCATGTCGTTCGCCGGTCCGTCGGCAAGGACATGTCGATCGGCATGAACTGGTTGATCCGAAGCCTGAACGGCCACGAGGTGGTCTGGCACAACGGCGGCACCGGCGGTTACCGCACGTGGCTCGGCTTCGACAAGACGCGCAAGATCGCCGCGATCGTGCTGGCTAACTCTGCGATCGGTAACGACGACCTCGGCTTCGAGCTGGTGGCCGGCGCCCGCTAGGCCTCCACGACCGCTACAGGTTGCCCGGACTTCAACGGCCGATAGGCGGGAAGCGTGAGCATGAGCAGCCCAACGAACAGCGTCTCTGCCGCGAGGTTCGCGAGCATGCCGTCATACGAGCCGCTCGCATCGAAGGCCCGGCCCATCATCACCGGTCCAATCGCGGCCCCTGCGCCCATCGCCATCCACGCGACGCCGTACAACGTGGAGAGGGAGCGCAACCCGAAGTACCGCGACAGAAGAAATGGCGTGACATCGAGCTCGCCGCCCATGCCAAAACCGATCATCGCGGCGGCAACCAGGGCCGTGGTGAAAGACGCGGTGCTGGACAACAGAAAGATGCCCGCGGCGGCCAACGCGAGGAGCGCAGCGGACACGTAAGTCGCGCGAAAGCGATCGATCAACCATCCGGTGATCAGCCGGCCGGCAAGACCGGCAGCGCCCATCAACGAGAGCGCCATCGCCGCGGAGCCGGACGCCACGCCGCGATCGGTGAGCAGCGAGACGATGTGGACGACCACGCCATTGAAGGCGACTGCGGCGCCGCCGATGACCACGATCAACGTCCAGAATATCCGTGAGCGGACCGCTTCCGATGTTGTCGCGCCGCTGACGGCCGCCGGCACCGCGCCTGCACGTGCCTGCCGCTCGCGCACGAACAGCGCGACCAGCGGCACACCGACGCCGACGAGCACGGCACCCATGATCAGGCACGCGGTGCGCCAGCCGGCCATGCCGATCAGCGCGTCAATCGCGGGCGGGTGCGCGATCGCGCCAACCGCGCCGCCGGCGATCACGATCGCGAGGGCTGATCCCCGGCGAAGATCGAACCACGCCGATACCGTGCGCGAAAAGGCGAGCGGGGACGACCCGATCACGACGAGACCGAGCGCGGTATACAGGACATACAAGTGCGCCGGCGACCCGGTCATGGTCGAGAGCAACGCAATGCCGAGCCCGTTCGCGATCATGCATGGCAGCACGACGCGCAGCGTTCCGCGCCGATCGAGCAGGCGCCCCAGGATCGGCGCCGCCAATGCGGAAGCAAGCGCGAGACAGCTATAGGCGGTGGATGCGGTCTCACGCGACCACGCGAACTCTTGGGACAGCGGCTTCAGCAGGACGGAGAATCCGTACGCAGCCATCGACGCGAAAAACACCCCGATCCCCGACACCGCCGCCACCCGCCAGCCTTCGTATCGAAGGCTGCGTTCATCCACATGCACGGTGTCGCCAGGAATCGATGCCGTCATCGCCGGCGAGAATTATCCGCTATCGCCGGGCCAGCGAGCGCCGTATAACGAAGCTGACCCACAGGGTACAAGAGAAAGGGCCGGATTGCTCCGGCCCTTCAACTGTTAACTGTCAACTGCCGACTCAACTCTTAACTGTCGACTCTCGACTGCCGACTGTTCAGGGGCAAGTCGCCGAGACCATCTTCACCGCCGTGATCTTCATGTAGTGATCGGCCTTCGGCGGAGCGGGCTTCATCGCTTCGGCTTCGGCAGTCGGCACCGCGGTGCCGGTGATCTCCACCTTGTGTCCGACGTGCCCCGCGAGACTGTCCTTCGACTCGACGACGCCGACCAGCTTGGGACCTTTCTCGGCAGTGTTCTGCACAACACCCTGGGTGGCGGTCGCACCCTTCTGCACGCAGCCGGCCATGGTGTGCTCGGCTGGCGGTTTCTTCGTCTCCTGCGCCGTGGCCGCGACGGACAACGCCAGGGTGGCGGCAGCGGCAATACCTAACACGCGTTTCATAGAGTCCTCCATCACCCTCCCAACACGTGAAGGGCGAAACATCTTCGAATTCTAGGTCAACTTTGCGCTATAAAGTGAACGATGTTAGGATGAGCTCGTGACCCTGAGGATGGTAAAGCCGAGCTCGGTGGGCGACCACGCCGCGGAGAACCTCGTGTTTATCCGCCAGGCGATGGAGAGAAGCGCGACGTTTACGTCGATCCCGGGCGCCGGCGGCGTTGCTATGGGCGTGGTCGCGCTTGGCGCCTCGGCTGTAGCGGCGTCGCAGCCGACCGCGGACAGGTGGCTGGCCGTCTGGCTCGCCGCCGCGGCCATTGCCGCGGTTGTCGGCTTGTTCGCGATGGCGCGCAAGGCCAGGCAGGCCGGCGTCACGCTGACCGGAGCGACGGCACGGCGCTTCGCGCTCGGCATGGCGGCGCCGTTCGTCGCCGGCGCTGCGATCACGTATGAGCTGTGGGCCGTTCGCAACTTCACCGTGATGGCGCCGTCGTGGCTGCTGCTCTACGGGGCGGGCGTGCTCACCGGCGGGATCTTCAGCGTGCCGATCGTGCGGGCGATCGGCGTGTGTTTCATGACGCTCGGCATCGCGGCGATCGCGACGCCGCCCGAGTGGGGCAATGTGTGGCTGGCCATCGGTTTCGGCGGCCTGCACGTCGGGTTCGGCGCTTACATCACGAGGAATTACGGTGGCTAACAGAGCTGCGGCACGACGGTTCAACGCAAAGGTTCAGCACGAAGGGTCACCACGGGGGTTCACCGCGCCCGCCAAGGTGGCGACCGGCGAGATCGCGACCAACCTCGATCGGTTGCTGCACGATCGTATGCGCCTCGGCATCGTCAGCGCGCTGGCCGCCGGCGACGAGATGTCGTTCACGGACCTCAAGGCGGCGCTGAACGCGACCGATGGCAACCTGAGCGTCCACGCGCGCAAGCTCGAAGAAGCCGGCTACGTCGCCTGCACCAAGACCTTCTCGGGACGCACGCCGCGGACCGACTACAGCCTCACCGTCATCGGGCCGGCGCGCGCTCGAAAAGTATCTCGATCACATGGATGCGCTCATCAAGGCTGCTCGACGCACGTAGGCCGGTTCAAGGGTTCAAGGGTTCAAGGAGTTCAAACAGTTCAAGGGTTGATTCGTGCTTGGTGGAGGGCAGGTCATGAACTTTGTAATACGAAGTGCTTTGTTTGTTGCGGTGACTACCACTTCTGCGTGCTCGATGTTCTGGCAGGTGCCGTCCAGTCCACTGCACGATGCGGCATGGCGCGGTGATGTCGCGGCCGTCCGGCAACTGGTCAAGGACGGCGCCGACGTCAACGGCACGGACGACATGGGCGCCACGGCGCTCTACTGGGCGGCGCGCGGCGGCCATCCGCCCGGCCCGCATCGGTGCGAGGGCGAGGATCCCGGACGTCCCGAGGTCATCGCGGCGTTGATCGCAGCTTGGCGCCGATCCGAACATCCAGGATCGACGGCCGCAAGGCTTCGGCCGATCCTCCGGATGGACGCCGCTCTTCGTCGCGCTGCATCACGAACAATTCCTGTCGGCGCGCGTGATGCTCGAGCACGGCGCCGACCCGAACATCCTCAGCGATCAAGGGATGTCGGTGATCGCGGCCGCGGCCGCAGAAGGCGCGCCGAAGGAACTCGTCGCGTTGATCGTGAACAAGGGATTCGACCCGCAGAAAACGCGCCGGCGCGCCGACTGAAAAGCAAAACGCCGCCCGAAGGCGGCGTCTTGTGTTTGTGAATCGGTGATTAATAGGGATTCTGTGTTGAATCTGTGGATCCCTAATCAGCGGCCGGCCATGGTCGTCGCGGCCTTCTTCGGGAAGATTTCCTTGAAGCCCTTGAGGAACTTGTCCATGTCCTCCGGCGTGCCGACCGAGACGCGCAGGTGGTTGAGCATCGGCGGAAACGGACGGCCGACGAGGATGCCCTTCCCGCGGAACTCCTGGATGACCGGCTGGACCGTGCGGCCTTCGAGGCTGACCATGAAGAAGTTGGCCTGCGACGGAATCGTCGGGTAGCCGTAGGCCTCGAGCTCGCGCTGGGTCTTGTTGCGGGTCTCGGTGATCTTCTTCTTCACATCGGCCTGGCCGGCGGTGTCCTTGAGCGACGCCACCGCGCCCCACTTGGCGAGCACGTTGACGCTGCCCATCGAGTAGGGACGCATCTGCTTGATCAATTCGGCCGGGGCGAGCGCGTAGCCGATGCGCATCGCGGCGAGCGCGGCGATCTTCGAGAAGGTGCGCGCCACGATCACGGGGCGGCCTTCCTTGATGTAGTTCACCGACTCGGCGTAGTTCGGGTCGTCCACGAAGTGGTGGTACGCCTCGTCGATCAGGATCGGCATGCCCTTCGGAATACCCGTCACGGCGGCGTCGACGTCGGTCTTCGGCACGATCACGCCAGTCGGGTTGTTCGGGTTGCACAAGTAAAAGAAGCCCACCTGCGCCGCGTTGTCGTTGGCGGCCTTAATCATGCCGGCGATATCCGCGGTGTAGTCCTTGCGAAGCGGCACCTTGATCGCGTCGGCCTTGATATTGGTGGCGTGCTGGTAGACCGAGCCGTAGGACGGATCGGCGCCGACGACCTTCTTGCCGCCGGCGAGGAACGTCGTGCCGACGACCTGCAGCACTTCACCTGACCCCGCAGTCAGCAGGACGTTCTCGGGCTTCAGGCCGTGGTGCGCGGCGATCACCTCGATGACGTCGCCATCGGGGTAGCCGTAGCGGTTGGCGTACTTCCACGCGCCCTGCATCGAATCCATCACGGCCTTGGGCGGCCCGTAATTGTTCTCGTTGCTGGCGAGCTTCACCATGCGGTCGTAATCCGCATCGTTGCCGCCAAAGCGCTGGGTGACGGCCTGCGCGAAAAGTTCGGGCGATTTCGCCAACCCGAGGACGCCGACCGTAGCGGCGGCGGTGCCGAAGAATTTGCGACGAGAAACCTGACCAGCCATGAAACCTCCGGAGTAAATAAAAGACGGCCTGAGCCGCAAAAAGATTACCTGATCTGGCGCGCCAAGGCGAGTCGTGTCCCTACTTCTGCTCTACCGTCACCTTGACGATCTTGCCGGTGAAGGCGTTATCGCCCTGCTTGTAGTCTTTGGACACGGCCGTCTCGCCATCCATTCCCACGTCAGCGCCCTCGTCTGCCGAGAACATGAACGGCTGGGTCTTGGGGATGCGCCCCGCGGCGACCACTTTGCCATCAACGCTCAGGGTCGTCTTGCCGCCGGCTCCGGGCTGCTTGTCGTCAGGGATGAACTCGAACGAGATGGTATGCCTGCCCGGTGTGAGCACCGCTGTCGATGGCGTCTTTGTCCACTCGAGCCCGAAGAAGTTGTACTCGTAGACCGGCTTCCCGCTGTTCATGTACAGCGTCCACCCACCGAAGTATCCGGCCTGGGCGATGATGACGCCGTTGGTGTTCGCGTTCGTCAGTTCGACTTCAGCCGTGATGGTGTGGTGAAAACCTTTGACGTTGATGAACGCGTTCTCGAGCATTCCGGCCATCCCGGGATAGACCGTCAGCGTCTTGCGTCCGGCCAGCAGGTCGGCCCGGCCGGCGAGAGCGGGGTTGAAACGCTCGGCGCGGCGATCGTCGATCGGGAGGACGAAATTGCGCTCGGCTTCCTTCAAGAACAGGTCCTGAAGCTCCTTCAGCTTTGCCGGATTCTGCTCCGCGAGGTTGTTGGCCTGGCTGAAGTCTTCATCGACCTTGTAAAGTTCCCACACGTCATTGGCGAGCGGCGGGGTCTCGGCCAGCAGCCAGGGGATCGAGTGTCGCGTCGCAGCCACCCAGCCCTCGTGGTAAATGGCGCGGTTGCCGAACATTTCGAAGTACTGGGTCTTGCGGCGATCCGCGGCCTTGGCGTCGCTCGTCGTGTAGAGCATCGACACGCCGTCCATCGGCCGCTGTGCAACGCCGTTCACCGTCTTGGGCGGCGGGATCTTTGCCGCTTCGAGCACGGTCGGGGCCACGTCTACGACGTGGTGAAACTGGCTGCGGATCTCACCCTTAGCGGTGATCCCCTTCGGCCAGTGCATCACCATGCCATTGCGCGTGCCGCCGAAGTGGCTGGCCACCTGTTTGGTCCACTGGAAGGGCGTATTACCGGCCCACGCCCAGCCGATGGCGAAGTGCGGGAACGTGGTGGGGCTGCCCCAATCGTCGATGTGCGCCATCATCTCGTCGGCCTTGCCGACGATCCCGTTGAGGGCGAGCATCTCATTGTAGGTGCCTTCAGGTCCGCCCTCGGCGCTCGAGCCGTTGTCGCCGACGATGTAGTAGAAGATCGTGTTATCCAGCTCGCCGATGCTTTCGAGCTGCGCGACCAGCCGGCCGACTTCGTGATCGGTGTGCTCGGCGAAGCCGGCGAACGTTTCCATCTGCCGCTCGAAGAGGCGCTTCTGGCTGGCGCTCATGCCGTCCCACGCGGGGATCTCCTTCGGACGCGGCGTGAGCTTGGTGTCCGCCGGGATGACGCCCGCCTTTTTCTGCCGCTCAAAGCTTTCCTCGCGAAGCTTGTCCCAGCCGCCCGCGAACTTGCCTTTGTACTTCTCGATCCACTCCTTCGGGGCATGGTGCGGGGCGTGCGTCGCTCCGGTAGCAAAGTAGATGTAGAAGGGCTTGTCCGGCGTGAGCGCCTGCTGAGAGCTCACCCAGTTCACCGCGTTGTCGGTCATGTCCGTGGTGAAGTGGTAGTTCTCCATCGCCTTCGGGTGGACACGCGCCACGCCATCGAAAATCGCCGGCGCCCACTGATTGGTTTCGCCGCCGATAAAGCCGTAGAACTTGTCAAAACCTGAACCGGTCGGCCAGCGGTCATACGGCCCCGACGTCGAGACTTCCCAGGGCGGCGTCTCGTGGTATTTGCCGAACGCCGCCGTGCTGTAGCCGTTTTGCTTGAGAATCTCGGCGAGCGTCGTGATCTCTCTCGGCCGCACGCCGGTATTGCCGGGAAAGGCCGTCGCCAGCTCCATGATCGCGCCGGCGTTGTTAGCATGGTGGTTGTGCCCGGTCAGCAGCGCCACGCGCGTCGGGCTGCACAGGGCCGTGGTGTGAAAGCGGTTGTAGCGGAGTCCGTTGTTCGCCAGCTTTTGCAGCGTCGGCATATTGATCGGCCCGCCAAACGCACTGCTGTGCCCAAAGCCGATGTCGTCGATCAGAACGATGACCACGTTCGGAGCGCCTGCGGGGGGCTTGACTTCCCAGCGTTCTGGAGCCTTTGCGTTGCGGGCGTCGAACTCCTTAACGGGTTGGCGAATCGGCTCCGCGATCGGCAGCACCGTTCGATCGAGCGCCGCGGCCCCTGCTGCAGGCGTCGCGGTCTGCGCGGTCTGCGTGGCCGGCGGCGCGCCACAGGCGGTCGCGCCCAGGATCCCGAACAGGAGGACGGTGGTAATGCGAATGGCTGTCATGTTTCTCCTCGCGTGCCTCCGGCCAGCCGGAGGGACTCCGGAATGCCGCGCCGACGCGCAGATCTTTTTGTTGTTTCAAGCCCCGAATCCGGCATCAACTATTCGGATGCCGCTGGAACGCCAAATGGAGTGGCAAGCGCTGTGCCTATCTCTCGAAAAATGAGGTCACCCATTCGTCTTCTGGTTCTCTCGTCCATGGCGGCTTTCAGCCTGTGTGCATGCTCGCGGCCCGGCCCGGAGCAGCCATCCAGCTCGGCATCCGCAACAACGCCGGGGCTGACGATCGAGAACCCGAAAACGGCTCCCGGTGCTCCCCCGCCCCGCATGGTGTGGATTCCCGGCGGCGAGTTCTCGATGGGCGCCGCCGAATCACCCGACATGAACATGGTCGGCATGCAGGCGACCGGCGACTCCAGGCCGATACACCGTGTATACGTGGACGGATTCTGGATGGACTCGACCGAGGTGACCAATGAACAGTTCGCGACGTTCGTCGAGGCCACGCGTTACGTCACAATCGCCGAGCGCGCCCTCAAGCCCGAGGATTTTCCGGGTGTGCCCTTGAAGGATCTCGTTCCAGGGTCTGCCGTCTTTGCGCCTCCGCCGCGCGCCGTGCCGCTGGACAATGCGCTTCAATGGTGGGCCTTCGTAAGCGGCGCAGACTGGCGTCATCCTGCAGGTCCCAGGAGCAACTTGATCGGACGAGAACAATGGCCGGTGGTCCACGTCGCGTTTGACGATGCGGTCGCGTACGCGAAGTGGGCGGGCAAGCGACTGCCGACCGAAGCGGAGTGGGAGTTCGCCGCTCGGGGAGGATTGAGCGGAAAGTTGTACCCGTGGGGAGACGAGTTCGCGCCCGGCGGCCGCTGGATGGGCAACACTTTCCAAGGGCACTTTCCCCACAACGACGCGCACGACGATGGCCATCAGGGAATCGGACCGGTCGCACAATTCCCGTCGAATGGTTACGGATTGTTTGACGTTGCCGGGAACGTGTGGGAATGGGCGAGTGATTGGTATCGCCCGGATTACTACGCGCAACTCGCGGCTTCAGGCGGTGTCTCGAAAAACCCGAAAGGCCCCGACACATCGGTCGATCCAGACGAGCCCGGGGTCAAGAAGCGCGTGCATCGCGGCGGCTCGTATCTCTGCACCGACCAGGTACCTGCTCACGCTACATGGTGGGCACGCGAGGCAAGGGCGAGAGCAGCACGGGCACGAATCACCTCGGGTTCCGTCTCGTGAGAGATCAGGGCAGCTCGATGCCGTAAGACGTGATGCGCCAGCGGCCGTCTTCCTTGCGCCACAACAGCCGCAGGACCGGCGCCTCTCCGGCGCGAGTCTTGAAGCGCACGTTCGTGCCGAACCCGTTGCCGTATGAAACCGGCATCGGATCCGGAACAGTGATGTCGCCCGCGCGAGTCGCGCACTCCGCCGCGTCGGCGATCGCGTCGGGAAGGCTGGTCAGCGTGAACACCTTCTCATCCGCATGATCCATCACGCGTACGGCGGAATGGACCGGCTCGACCGCCTCGATCACCTGATTCAGTTTGCGCCCGGTGCCGATAGCCGCCGACGAGGCCGCGAGCGCGTCGCGAAGCTTGCGGCCTGCGTCTTCCGCCGATGTTGACGGAGGTAGTGCAGGGTCCCGTTCGAGGTCGTAACAGCTGTAGCTGCTGGGCGACAGGTATGCGAAGGCGGCGTCGTACTGTTTTCTGACCAGCCAGCTCTCGAGGAAACCGCGCGCGGCAACGGTCAACGAATGGTCGGCAGGAATTCGCGTCACCGTCGGCTCCGGCGATCGGCGCCGGTGCCGCCGCCTTCATCGGCAGCGCCAACCCGCCAGGACACGATCTTCCAGTAGCCGTTGTCTTTCGCCCACAACAGCGCGACCGGCACGTCCTGCTGTCCGGCGACGTAGAAGGTCGTGCCGAAGTAGTTCCCGTAGGTGCGCTTGACGCTCGTCGACTCGCCCGGCATCAACCGGCTTCCACAGTCCAGCGTGACCGCGATGTCGTCGGGCACCGAATACACCACGAATTGCCCGCCGTGAGGCTGCTCGACGACGCGCAGTCCGGGCTTGGTCAGCCGCGTACCGACGACCAGTCCCTTGAGCGATTCATGCTTGCCGAGCGAGTTGTACGCAGCCCTGAGATTGATGAGCAGTTGAAACGGCGCCATGCCGCGATCGAATTTGAGCGGGTCGTCGGTGTCCTGCGCGAGGCACGCATACGAACGCTCCGAGACGTACGCCCCTGCCGCGATGGCGTTGCCTTCGACCAGCCACGCCTTCAGGAAGTCTTCGGCCATCACGTCGATGTCCTTCTTGCCGACGCGAGGCACCGCCGAGAGGCTCGTGCCGCCCCTCGGCCTTGTCAGCCGGTTGCTCGAGCCGAACGCCGAAGAAGCCCTGCCACCAGTTCTGGAAGCCCGTCCACCGGTTGAGGTGCTTGTCGTAGTTGTTGCCGGCGCGGACATCGGAGTTCGAGGCCGTCAGGTGACCGTTCAAGAGCGCGACCGGAAAAAATGACGCCCGGTAGTCGACGTCGACGTCGGCGTTTCGCCGGTCGACGGCCATCGAGACCTGGATCGACGGCGTCCCGCCCTGTCCTCGAAAGTTGATGGGATATCCCTTGTGATAGACGGAGTTGTCCGAGGCGCGCTTGAACTGCGTCGAGCGCGATAACTTGTCGAAGGCGTCCGCGCGTCAGCCGCACGTAGATGCGAAACTGATGATCGCCCCGCTCCCCTGTCACCTCTCCCCGGACAACGTCGATCCTTTCCACCAGCGTCAGGGCGTCGCCGAGATCGGCGCCGGCCCGATCGGTCAGGCGCGTCGTCATCAGCGCATGCGTCACCGCCACGAACGTCGTCTTGGTGGAGAGGCTGACGATGTCGTCGTACAACGCCGCCGGCTCGATCTTCTGGCCCGTGGTCTTCTCGAGGCGCACGACCCAGCCGTCGACCAATCGCTGGCGGCGCTCGTCGAGCTCGGCGTAGGTCCCGCCAAACTGCGGTTGCGCCGTCTGGGCGATCGCGCTCGTCCAGGCAAGGGTCTGCAACAGCACGGCAAGAATGAACAATCGACGCAAGCTCACTGTGTCTCCAGATCGTAGAGCGACGCGGACATCCGCTTGAGTCCGCGGTCGCGGGCGATGAAGTCTAGGTGAAGCGAGGTCCAGTCGGCAAGCAGGACACTCGAGGCGACCTCCGGAGAGCGAACGCGCCTATCCTGTCGAACGTTGGAGGTGGTTTCGCAAACGCCGTGCCCGATGAGGTGGTAAGGAATGCTGAGGAAATCCCGAATCGTGGCCCGGCCACCGCCGCCGGCCCTGTGTCTTTTCGGGGTTCCTACGGCATACAGGAGGCTCTTAAAGACGGAATTGCTCAGGAATTCCGCCTGAACGGCGATTCGGTCGCGGTCGAAGTTTTGCAGTCCGAACGCGTCTAGCATGGCCCCCAAGAAATCCTTCGACATCCTGCGCGACAAGTCGCTTTACAAGTCCATTGCCTTCAGCCGCAAGGAGCGTCTGCGACTGGGACTCGAGGGCCTGCTCCCGCACGCGGTCGCCACACAGGCGCAGCTCGTCGACCGCGCGATGAACGGACTCAGGGCGCTGCCACGCGACATCGATCGATACATGGCGCTGTCATCGATGCAGGAACGTCACGAGCGGCTGTTCTACCGGACGCTGATGACGAACATCGAAGAAACGATGCCGTGGATCTACACGCCCACCGTCGGCCAGGCGTGCAGCGAGTTCTCGCATATCGCCAGGGAGCCGAAAGGCTTTTACATCACGCCTGACGACCGGGGGCGGATTGGAGAGTTTCTCGACAACTGGCCCGAGAAGGACATTCGGGTCATCGTCGTGACCGACGGACATCGCATCCTGGGACTCGGCGACCTCGGCGCCAACGGGATGGGCATTCCCGTCGGGAAACTCGCGCTCTACACCGCGTGCGCGGGCATTCCGCCGAAGCACTGCCTGCCGGTCATGCTCGACGTCGGCACCAACAACAAAGCGTTGCTCGATGATCCCCTCTACATCGGCTATCCGCGGCGGCGCCTCTCCGGTCGCGCGTACTTCGCGCTGGTCGACGAATTCGTGCGCGTCGTGCAGAAGAAATATCCGAACGCGTTGATCCAGTTCGAAGACTTCCAGACACCCGACGCCTACGCGCTTCTCAACACGTATCGCGATCGCGTGCTCTGCTTCAACGACGACATCCAGGGCACGGCGGCGGTGGCGCTGGCCGGCGTGTCGGCATCGACGCGCATCATCAAGCGGCCGCTGCGCGATCTGCGGATCATGTTCCTCGGTGCTGGCTCCGCCGCGACGGGCATCGCCGACCTGATGGCGTCAGCGCTGGTTGGTGAGGGTCTCGGTCTCGAGGAGGCGAGGCAACGCCTCTGGTTCGTCGACGTGAACGGACTCGTCGTCAAGGGCCGGAAGGACCTGATGCCGCACAATCTGTCCTACGCGCACGATCATGAGGCGCTCGATTTCGTCGATGCCATCGACGCGATTAGACCCCACGTGCTCGTCGGCGCCACCGGCGCGCCTGGGACCTTCACCAAGCGAGTCGTCGAGCGCATGTGCGCGCACAACACGCGCCCTGTGCTGTTCGCGCTCTCCAATCCCACGTCGAAAGCGGAGTGCACGGCCGAACAGGCGTACGCGTGGAGCCGCGGCCGCGCCGTCTTCGCCAGCGGCAGTCCATTCGGCACGGTGAGCTATCGAGGTCGCTCGTTCCGCCCTGGACAGGGCAACAACGCCTACGTGTTTCCCGGAATTGGGCTGGGGGCGATTGCGTGCCGCGCGCGTCGGATACCCGATGAGTTTTTTCTGGCTGCGGCCCGGACGCTCGCGGGACTCGTCACGCCACGAGATCTCGAGGCGGGCTCTCTCTATCCGCCGCTCAGGAACATTCGCCCGATTTCGCTGGCGATCGCCGTCAGCGTGGCCGAAACTGCTTACGCCATGCAGCTCGCACGAGCGAGACGTCCGCGCAGTCTGAAGAACGCGATCGCGCAGGTCATGTACGAGCCGTGAGCGTCCAAAGCGCGGCACCATCGGCTTGGTCAATGCCCGCTATACCATCGCCAGACCCATGACGAACTAGTTACGCCACCGTTTGCTACGGAGAATCGCGATGCGACGTGATCGTTATTGGCCCAAGGTCCTTGCGGTTGTGGCGTTCTTCGCCGTTCCTTGTTCCGCGCTCGCGCAATCGACGGAGAGTACTGATTCGGCGATTGCGGACCTGCGGCGGTTGCTCGCCGACCAGGGCGCGGCCCTCGTTCGCCAGTCGGAGATCATCGCGGAGCAGGGGCGAAGACTGACGGCGTTGCAACAGCAGGTAGACGGCGCGATTCGGAGCACGCAGCCACGAGAACAGAGTGAACCGTCGACGCCGATCACAACGGCAGTCGCCGGGGACACTCAGGCGCCGGCATCACAACAACCGACCAGCCGCACCGCTGCCGAGATGACGCCCGATCTGCCCGTCGCGGTCGTGTCGGCGGGAGAGTTCCCGGGTTCATTGCGTATTCCGGGGACCGAGTCGTCAATCAAGCTGGGCGGTCAGGCCCGGGTGGTTGCGGTTCACACGCTCGACGCCCTCGGCACTGACGATCGATTCGTCACCTCGTCGATTCCGGTAGGGGCCACGCGAGCGGGCGAGGAAGCGCGCACGGTGTACTCTCCCACCGCGAGCCGCCTCAGCACCGAACTTCGGATGCCCAGTGAGCGAGGGCCGATGCGCATGTTCATCGAAAGCGACTTCGCCGGGGCCGGCCGGACGATGAGGCTGAGGCACGCGTTCCTCCAGACCACTCGGTTCGTGGCCGGCCAGACATGGTCGACGTTTTCGGATCCGCAGGCGGACCCCATCGGAATCGACTTCGAAGGCCTGAACGCCATTTCGCGATTCCGGCAGCCGCTGTTTCGCTGGACGCCGAGCAGCACCGAATCACGCTATCAGTGGGCCTTCGCGCTCGAGAATCCCGCGCCGGATCTCACTGGCGCCGAGGGCGTCAACTTTACGCCCGACTTCGTCGCCAGGCTCAGATTCGAACCGGATCGAAAACGGGGGCTGTTGCTCCACACGAGTCACGTACAGGCGGCACTGCTGGTCAGGCAATTGCGTGGTGAGGTGCTTGGCGATTCCGGCGGCGCGCTCATGACTGGCGGCATCGGCGGGAACGTCACCGGCGTTCTCCTGCCGCGTTGGGATCAGGACGACCGCATCAAGTTTGCCGTCAATGCCGGATCCGGGATCGGACGCTATATTGCCGACTTGAGCTCACTCGGCGGGCAGGATGCCGTGTATGACCCAGTGCAGGTCAGCCTGCGCGCGCTTCCGGTCTCGAGCGGGTACCTCGGCTACGAGCGCGCGTGGTCGCGGGTCTTCACTACCGCCGTGACCTACGGAGTCGTGAACGTCAGTAACCTCGATACGCAGCCGGGGGAAGCATTTCACCGAACGCAGCGGACCTCGGTCAACCTGACGTGGAATCCGGTGCCGTTCGTGGACATCGTCGTCGAGTTCCTGGCCGGCACGCGCGTCAACAAGGACGGCCAGCGCGCCTCCGCGAGCCAGATTCAGAGTGGCTGGACACTCAAGTTTTGACAGGCCATCGACGTGAGGTTACGCCGACCTCCAGGAGCTGAAGCATGCAGCGACCGCGCGTAATAGCGATTCTCGTGGTGTGGGCGGCAATAGCGCATTATTAGAAAGAAAACGTCATGCCTAACGCCAACAGGCTCGAATGGATTGGGAAGTACGCAGCGATCCTCAGCGCCCTTGTCGCTATGGCAGTCGGCATCGGTCAATACCGTCGAGGCGTTTCGCAGAGCATCAAGGAGCTCGAATGGAAACAGGCCGAAATGGCGCGCACACTCGTCAACGGCATGATGGCCGATGACGGTTGGCAGGCGATGACGATGCTCGATTGGGAGGAAGGCCGCACCTATGAGATCGCGCCAGGTACAACGGTGCGGATCCTCCCCCGTGACGTTCCTGTCGCGATCGAAGCGTCCTTACGAGCGAACGGGCCGCAGCGCACGGAGACACAGCGATTCATCACGGATCGATTCGACCGATTCCTGTTCCAAGTGAGTCAATTGCAAGCCGCAGTACGCTCGGGCCTGGTGCGAGTGGACGATGTCAGGTTTCCGCTCAATTGGTACGTCGAGAAACGACTCTGCAAACACAGAAAGCTGCTGCTCGCATATATCGCCGAGTACTCCGTGGTGGAGTCACAGCAGTTTTTCGAGTCTCTCGATGCCTGGCAGAAATGCCCCCTCCCCTAGCGGCAACCCCAGCTCCGCCCTGAGAATCTGCCGCGCTTCGGCCATCATCTCTGTCACAATCTCGGCCGCCGACTTGACGGCTTTGATCTTCCTGACGCTGTCTTCCCCTGCCGGAAGCCCCATCAGGTCGAATTGGCCATTCGTGTCTGGCGTCGGGACCACAGCACTGAACGGCGGCATGGCATAGGGCACTCGAAGCGTGAATGGAAAAAGAACCGTTTCGCCGATCGGAGGATCGCCGGGCTGTGACGGTGGAATCTCATCTTCCCGGCCTTCGATCCGCTTCACGAGGTCAGTCCTCAGAACACGGTACGGGACGTTCGGATATTCAGGGCCGAAGGCAGTCGTGACGGCGGTCGCACGACCATGCGCAGCGAGCAGGCGACGCTTGTATTCGGGATGCGCGAACGCTTCTGTCGAGGCGACCATCCTTGTGCCGACCCACACACCCTCGGCTCCATGCGCAAGCGCCTCGGCGACGTCTGCGCCGGTGGCGATGCCCCCGGACGCGAGGACCATCATCGGCTTGACGGCACGAATGACCCGCCGCAGCAACGGCATCGTTCGGACGACGCTCTTGTTGTGTCCGCCAGCTTGCCGGCCCTGCGCGATCACTGCGTCGACGCCCACGTACGCCGCCTCCAGCGCCTGTTCGACTGATGCCGCTTGTTGCCAGACGCGGCAACCCGCAGTGTGCAGTGTGTCCACCCAGTTCCTGGGCGGAACGTTCATGTGGAACACGACCAGTTTCACGCGTTCTGACACGCAGACGTCGATATGCGCCTCGGTCGTTGCCGGACCAAACGCCGTGGTGTCATGCAGCAGATCGACGCCAAAGAGGTTGGGCGTCCCTTCCGCAATCATCCGGATCAGCGATTGCGTGCTGGGCGGCGGTTCGACCGCATTGCCCAGCACGCCGATGCCGCCCGCATTGGATACGGCGGTCACCAGCGGCGGATACGAGACGAATCCCATACCCGCGCTCACGAACGGATACCGGACGCCATACTCGCGCGTGAGTCGCGTGCTCAAGACGTGTCCACCGCTGTCCCGGTCCGCCAGTGACTCGAATCGAGCCTTTGCCTGGTCGCGCTCGGGCGCCGCAGCGTTCGCAGGCGTGGCGGCCCCGAGAGCAGCGAGCCCGCCGCCGGCACGTCCGAGCAACGCCAACATCCGCCGCCGATCGAACTTGGACTGTTTCATGTTCATTACCCCACACCGATCGCACCCTCCGTTGCAGGGGATGCGGACGAGACGCACAATAGCAACGGGATGACGTTGCAGTCCTAACAGGACGGTTCAATTTCGGTTCAAGCACGACGTATGTCCAAGGACTCACCGCAGGTCACGTTCGGGCCGTTTCGGCTCGACCGGGTGAATCGCAGTCTCCATCGAGGGCAGTCGGTGATTCCGCTGCGACCGAAAGCGTTCGCGGTGCTGGAACATCTGGTGACACGCGCCGGGAGTCTGGCGACGAAGGACCAGTTGCTGGCGGCGGTCTGGCCGAACACGGCTGTGACCGACACCGTGCTCAAAGTCTGCGTCCGGGAAATCCGCAATGCTCTTGGCGACGATCCAGATGCCCCGCGATTCGTCGAAACCGCTCATCGCCTCGGCTACCGCTTCGTCGGGCAGGCCTCCCACTCCAATCTGCCAGCGAGACTCTCGAGCCTGGTGGGTAGGCAGCGCGAAATCGGCGAGATCGCGCAGGCGCTTGAACGGTCGCGTCTGCTGACGCTCATTGGTGCCGGCGGTTCCGGTAAGTCGCGCCTCGCTCTCGCAGTAGCGGGATCGCTCGACGAGAAGTTCAGCGACGGTGTCTGGTGGGTTGACCTGGCACCACTGGGCGACGAGTCCTTCGTGCCGCAGGCGGTCGCCACGGTACTTGGCGTGCGCGACCTGCCGGGCCAGGGTCTGACCCACATACTCAGCAAGTTTCTCGCACGTCGAGAGATGCTCCTCATCGTCGACAATTGCGAGCACGTGATTAGCGCAAGCGCCAGCCTGCTGCAGCAGCTCCTGCAGGCAGCCCCACGATTGCGGGTCCTCGCCACGAGCCGCGAGCCGTTGCGGAACGATGGCGAACAAGTCTTCCTCGTGCCGCCGCTGTCCGTTCCTGGTTCCCAGGAAGTGCCGTTGCCGGACGACGCCCTCGAGTACGAGTCTGTTCGGCTGTTTGCCGAACGGGCGCGAGCGGCGATGCCATCGTTTGCTCTCTCGACCGCCAACTGCCAGGCGGTCACAGACATCTGCCGTCATCTCGACGGGATGCCGCTGGCAATCGAACTGGCCGCGGCGCGGGTCCCTGCGCTCTCGGCCGAACAGATCGCCACCCGCCTGGATGACTGCCTGCGCGTACTCGGGAGCGGCCACCGCACTGATCTGCCACGTCACCAGACTCTGCGAGCGGCGATCGACTGGAGCTACGACCTGCTTACCGAGCCCGAGCGCCGACTGCTACGCCGGTTGTCTGTCTTCGTCGACAGCTTCACGCTCGAGGCGGCCGAGGACGTGGCCGCCGGACTCGGCGGGGACGCAACCTCCGTCGTCGAGCTTCTTGGCCACTTGATCGACAAGTCGCTTGCAGAGGTGGCCGATCGAGAAGGGGCGAATCTTCGGTATCGGTTGCTGGAGACCGTGCGCCAGTACGCATGGCAGAAGCTTCTCGCTGCTGCAGACGCACCAGCAGCGACGGCGCAACATGCCGATCATTACCTGCGGCTCGCGGAAGAGATTGAGCCCATCATCAACTCGTCCGCTCGACAGACCTGGCTCGCCGTGCTCGAACGCGAGCATTCCAATCTGCGAATCGCGTTGGAACGCGCGTCATGCGAGGGAGCACAGGGCAGCGCGGCGCGGCTCGCGAGCGCGCTGTTCTGGTTCTGGTTCCATCGAGGTCACTGGCGCGAGGGGCGGGCCTTTCTTTCGGCCGCCATCGAACGTGATCAGAGGCCGACACCTGCCCGCGCACGAGCGCTCCTGGGGGATGGCGTGTTGGCGTGGGCCGAAGGCGATCTTGGTGCCGCCGGTCCGCGGCTCGAGAACGCCGCCGCGCTCGGACGAACAATCGAAGAACTGCCCACCGCGGCCCACGCGCTGCATTTTCTGGCAATGGTGCGCCTGGGCGAGGGTGATGCAGCGGGCGGCCGTTTGCTGGGCGAACAGGCCGTCTCGACGGCGCGTAAGGCGGCGGATGCGTTCTGTCTCACCCTCGCGCTCGCAAGCAAGGGAGTCGTGCTTCTGGCGCTTGAACACTACGATGACGCCCGCGCCGCGCTCGAAGAAAGCGTCGCCGGTGGACGAGCGAGTGGCGATGCATGGGTTGTTGCCCTGCCGCTTCGAAATCTCGCCATCATTGCGTATCGCCAGCAGGATTACCGCACCGCTCGCACCTTTCTCGAGGAGAGTCTGCGCGGGCTCAGAGCGGTGGGCGAAAAGTGGTTTCTCTCGCGCAGCATGGAGACGCTCGCCGAGGTGATGTCGGCCGCCGGAGACTACGAACGCGCCGCGCACCTGTTCGGCGCAGCAGAGACGCTGCGCGAGGCCGTAGGGGCTTCGGTGCTCGCCTTTTATCGAGCAGACTATGACCGCGCAATCGGCATGACACGGACCGCTCTTGGGAAGCAAAAGTTTGCGTCGTGCTGGACAACGGGCCGTGCCCTGTCGTCGGAGGAGGCGGTTGCATACGCCCTCGGCGAGTCGGGTCTGACGACATAACCATTCGATCCCGCCGTCTGCTGGTCTGCGGCTCGCCGATCACCGAACCCTGGGAAACACCTCGTAATGGACGCGCGGTAGTGTCGTGCCCAGCGGATTCACCGGATTCGAGAAATCCGCCGGCCGTGAACGGCGCCCGAGCGTGAAGCCAAAGGTAAAGGTGCCGATCGCATTCGAGCCGAGGTAGCTCTCGTTGACGTCGAACTGCGCGGTCATCACCACGCCGGCAAACATCAGGGTCGAGATTCGGATCGCTCCGCCTCCTGTGTCGCTCACGCCAGGCGCGTGGCGATGCAGCCATTCCACGTGGCCGTCGAGCCATATGTCGGTTACCAGCTCGAGCTGGAGCGCCCCTCCGAATTGATCGACGGTATGAATCAGGCGCTCGTTCGCGACGATCGGCTGCCCGGTGATCGCGCCAGGTCCGATCGTTTCGGACAGGGTGACGACGTCGGTTTCGCGGAGGCCTTTTGCTGCAAATGCGCCGATCCGGACCGCCGGTAACAATGCGTCCACGGTCACCGTCGCATGACTCAGCGCACCGGACGATGCTTCGGCGCGCAGGTTGGCGCGCTTGACGCTGCCACTCGCCCCGAACTGCCATTGACCTCGCCGATACAAGAGCGCGGTATCCACCTGTCCTTCCTGTCGCCCGGGATAGAACATGTATTCGGCCTGCGCCTGGATACCGAAAGCATTCTCGGGGCCGAACGGGGCCAGGACCAGGCCGCTGGCGTTGTAGGTGTAGTTGCCGGTCCGGCCCGAACCCCACGTCGGACCAATGGCCGCATCGATTGCCGCAAGCGACAGCGGATCGCACACATACGCCGGCGGCGCCGAGCCGGTGACGTTCACGGCCGTCGCAGTTGACGCGTTCGTCGACACCGTGATCACGCCGCTCTTCGAGCCCGGTGAGGATGGATGGAATCGAATCGGGATCGCGAGCGAGTCGCCCGGCGCAACTTTCATCGGAAACACCAGGACCTGGGGCGTTTCGAACTCGGACGCCAACGAGGAGCTGATGCCATTGACGAGCAGCGGACACGACCCGCTGTTGTTGATCGTCAAGTCGAGATCCTTGAACGCGCCGGGCTTGGCGCAGAACTCGCCGAAGTTACCCGTGTCGACGGTCATCGCGACTGCTGTCGGTTGCCCGACGCTTGCCGTGACGGGGATGGTCACGCTTGGGAACGTCGGGTCGTTGCTCGCAATGACGAGATCGGCCGACGCGGTTCCCGCCGCAGCGGCCGTGAATGACACCTGCACGGGGAAGCAGAAGTCGTGGCTGACCGTCACCGGGAAGCCGCCCGAAGGCGTCGTCACCGTAAACTGCGGATTCGACGAAGTGATGCTGCTAATCGTCAGGTTACCCGGGCTGGTGTTGCACACCCGCAATTCGGCCCGCCTGATCTCGCCGACGCAGGCGGCCGCGAAGTCCGGCGGCGACGGCACCTGGATTTCCGGCATGTCGACCTTCTTGAACGTCAGTCGCCACAAGCCGCGGCCTCGCGTGCCCAGGAACAGGTTGATATCTCCGGCTGGCGGATCGTGATCGAAGTGGGCGTAGTAGGGACGCGGTATGTGCGGAACGCCCGACGTCCCCGGCGCGCTCGGATCGGTTACGAGTTGCCAGCGCGCGCCGCGATTCGTGCTGATGAAGACGCCTGAATCGGCGCCGCCCGCAACGATGATGTCCGAATCCGACGGATCGAAGGCCACCAACGTCGGCTGAGGGTAGCCATTCAGGCGCATGCTCGCTCCGCCAGGAACGATCGTCGGGCCCGACTGGTTGGTGTATCTGAAAGTGCCGCCCCCGGTCATCATGACGTCGAGCGCCGTCAGCGCGGTCCACGTCGTCCCGCCGTTGGTCGTCATCACCATGCGAGGTCCGGCTGGCGCGATGTGGGAGGCGATGAGACGCTGCGGATCGTTGCGGTCGACGGCAAAGACGCCGAATCCGCCCGTGGTGCCGGCATTTGCGATCTGCGTCCACGTCCCGCCCGCTGCGGTGCCTTGATACCGCCACACGTGCCCGGCTGATCCCCGTTACAGCCTCCGCTCTTTGCAAAAAACGTCGGCGTGCCCGCGCTGAACGCCACGTGGAAGCCGCACGCATTCGCCGGCGAGGTGGCGGCACCAAGCTGCGTCCAGACGATTGGACTAGCACCGATGTTGAGCGTGACGAACACGCCACTACTTGTGCCAACGATGTATTGGTTGGCGCCGAAGTTCAGCAGCGTCGACAGATGCTGGAAGCCTCGCAGTCCGCCGGCAGGATAGTTGCCGATCTCGACCGGACCGCCGAGCCCGGCCGGGCTCAGGAACATCCGCGTCGCCGGGGCCACATTGAAGCAGCAGATCGTGGTGACGCCGCGGGCGTTTTCGCCCGCCACTGCAAACGCATCGCAGCACATCTCGTTAGTCCAGGTGACCGTGTTTGCCCCGGCGTTGGTCGTGCCAAAGCTGCCGTTGTCCTGGTTGCCGAAGTAGACGTCTTCGGGCTGCGCACCCGCTCGTGCGGCTCCGGCAAATGCGTAGTTGAAGAGCGCGTGCGGCGTGATGGTCGGTTGATCCCAGTTGGGCGTGTGACACGCGGGACTGGCGGCAACGGTGTTGCGGTAAATGCCCCCGTCGTTGGAGAACAAGGTTGGACACGCGTCTACTGCGACCGCCGGAACAAAGGCGATGTCGCCCGAGTCCCAGTGCGCATCGTTCTGCGCGTTGGTCCATGCACCCGACAACGCGCAGCGGCGGGCCCCTCCGGGATTCGCCGGTGACGGCGTGGTGCAGGCGCCGCGAAACAGGTTCACGTCGCCGAACCAGAGGTCATAGGCCGCGCCCTGTCGCTGATTCGTCGCGACGAATGGAATGCGGCCTTGCGGCATCGGGTTGACGTAGGTGACCGGCCAACTGTCGCCGCCGTTGTCGCTCTCGAAAATCGAGATGCCGACGACAGCGAACAGGACATACGGTTCGTCCGGAGACACGGCCAACGAACACCGGCCGGTTTGCAAGGGGGACGAGGTGGCTGTCGTCCAGGTGGTGCCGTTATTCGTCGATCGTTGATGACCGTCGTCTCCACAGATGTCGATGATGCCGCCGTCGTGCACGACCACGTCCCAGACGTCCCTCGCGCGATCGCCCGGCGTCGCATCGATGAAGGTCCACGTCACGCCGGCATCGGTCGTCATCGCCAGCCCGCAATTCGTGCCGATGAAAACGCGATTGGCGTTGGCGGGATCGATCGAGATGCCAAAAGCTGCAGGCTCGGTGCGGCGGGTCTCGGTGAAGCAGAAATTGGCCGGAGGTGTCGTTGTCGCAGGGTGGACCCAGGTGGCGCCGCCGTCGTTGCTGACGTTGATGCCGGAGCGCGCCGGCGCACGACCGTCGTAGAACGACGTGGCATACACGCGATTGACGGTGGTCGGATCGACCTCCACGTCCCACGTCGCCTGCGGCACGTGACCGTCGACGTGCGCCCAGCGCGCGCCGCCATCGGTGCTGCGGAAGAGGCCGCCCCATTCACTCGCGGCGTAAATTGTGGCCGGAGTGGAGCGACTCACGCCCAGGCCGTTGACGCGGCCGCCGGATGCGCCGTTCGAATCAGCGGCGTCGAGCGACGAGGTGTCGGGGCTGATGTCCCGGACGCTGACGACGAGTTGCGCCGACGCCACGTCTGCGAATGCGAACCACGCGGCGACAAGGAGTCCGTGTTTGCGCGAGATCATAGGCGCTTCGCAAGAGGAGGTTTCTTGGGTGGGACTTTCTTCGGCTCGACCATGTCCGCCGGACAGACCGGCGCCTGGATGGTGATTGGCGCGGAAAGCAGCTTGCCCGATGGCGTCTCAATCGTCAGGCGCCAGGTGTAGTTGACACCTGGCTCGAGATCCTCGACGACGACCTGGAACTCACCGCTCGATGCATCCCGGAGTTCCTGCCGGACGACCCCTGCCTCGAGGAGCCGAATCTGGAACGCCCGTGGTGTTTCGCGCGCCGGTTGCGCCGCCGGCGGCCGGGCTCACCACGGCCGCGACGGGCGCCTTCACGGCGCCCCCGGTGGGAACGGGCAGGGTCGCGTAAAGGCCCTTCTCGAAACCCTGCGCGTAGACCGTTGTGTCGAGCGTCTGTTTGGCGCTGGCGAGGGTGTCGACCTTCGCCACTTCACGCGCGCCGGGCGCCAACGCCCAGTTCAGGCGGACATTGGCGGTGCGAAGCTTGGTTTCGCTGCAGAAGACCTGGGCGCTGAGCGTGAGGCCTTGCGGGCTCTGGCTGCGAGCCGCATCCTCGGCACCTTGTGCGAATGCCGCCGACGCCGGCAAGAAGAGCAGCGACCCAAGCACCAACAGAGTGCCGCACTTCGTCGTCTTCCGCATCCTGATCCTCCGTTCGTTAAGACTACGTACCGACGGGGAAAGCCTGAACAGGATCCGTGACTGGGGGCGTCACGCTGGCGAATCCTAGCAGATCGGCTGCGGCCGAAACTTGTCTTTCATGGCTGACTCGCAAGTTGTGTGCAACGCGCGCGATCTAGAGCTGGTATGCCTTTGCGAGGGCCGAGAACGCCGACACGTCCGCGGCCTCGCGGGATGAATCCCAGCCGAGCTCGGCGGCCATCAGCCTTGCCACCTCGGGCGCCATGGCTTCCGCGGCGCGTGCGTTGAGGAACAAAGCCCTCGTGCGGCGCGCGAGCACGTCCTCGACGGTCCGGGCCATCTCGTGGCGGGTCGCCCACACGACTTCGGCGCCGGTGTACGGCAGCTGCGCATGGAGCGGCTCGGCCAGCGTTGGTGTCCCGCGCATCAGATCCTGAATCGCCGGCGCGTCGGATCCGTAGACACCAAGCGCGCCAAACCCATCCGCGTTGGAGTGATATCCGTGGACGTTGAGCGTGCGCGTGACGCAGGGCCGTTCCTCGAGGCGCCCGAGATCGGCGGCCTGATCCACGGTGTGCTCGGCCATGTTCCGATACGTCGTCCATTTTCCGCCGGTCGTCGTCAGCAGCCCCGAGGCGTCGATGTGAATCGTGTGGTCGCGCGAGAGCGCCGCGGTCAACTTGCTGTCGCCGCTCTTCACGAGCGGACGGATGCCGACGAACACGCTCAGGACGTCGTCTCGCGTGGGCGCCTTGCGAAGGTACCGGCCGGCCGTCTCGAGGATGAACTCGATCTCTCCCTGCAGCGGTTGCGGCTCGAGCGTTGGCGTCGTAATCGGCGTGTCGGTCGTGCCAACGAGGGTATGGCCGTGCCACGGGATCGCGAACATCACCCGGCCGTCCGAGGTGTGCGGCACCATGATCGCCGAATCGGTCGACAAGAAAGACCCATCAAACACCAGATGAATTCCCTGGCTCGGCGCGATCAGCGTCGCCGCGTCGGGCTCGGCCAGCCTGCGCACCGAGTCGGAAAACGCGCCGGTCGCATTGACGATGACCCGCGCCGATACGGTGAATTCACGGCCGCTCTCCTGGTCGGCCGCGACGACTCCGTCGACGAACCCGTCGGCGCCCTTCGTCATGGACACGACGCGGGCGTAGTTGAGCACCGTCGCGCCCTGTTCGACCGCGGTCGCCACGAGGTTGACGAGCAGCCGCGCGTCGTCGAACTGGCCGTCGTAGTAGACGACGCCGCCGCGCAGCCCTTCAGTCTTGATGGTCGGCAGCCGCGCCAGGGTTTCCTCGCGCGTCAGGATTTCGGACGTGCCGAACCCGTACTTGCCCGCGAGCACGTTGTAGATCTTGAGACCCAGCCCGTAAAAGGGCGCCTCCCACCAGTCGTAGTTCGGCACCACGAAGGCCAGGTTGCTGACGAGGTGTGGAGCGTTCTGGCGAAGCAGGCCGCGCTCCTTGAGCGCTTCCATCACCAGCGCGATGTTGCCCTGCTCGAGGTAACGCACTCCCCCGTGCACCAGCTTGGTGCTTCGGCTGGACGTGCCCTTACCGAAATCATGTTGTTCGAGGAGCAACACCTGGTAGCCGCGGCTCGCGGCGTCGACGGCGATGCCGACGCCGGTCGCGCCGCCGCCGATGATGATCATGTCCCACGGATCGTGACGGTCGTCGATCCGGGCGAGCATATCGGCCCTCTGCATGCTATTGCCCCGCGGTGATCCAGGACTTCGATCGGTTCAACGCCTCGCGCCATTCCGCGCGGCGGGCCGACGTGGCCGATGACTGCGCGGACGGCTCGAATCGCTTGTCGACGTGCCAATGCTGCGCGAGTGAATCGATCGAGTCCCAGAAGCCGACCGCCAGCCCCGCCAGGTAAGCCGCGCCCAGGGCCGTCGTTTCAGTCACCTTCGGCCT
Source organism: uncultured cyanobacterium (assembly GCA_963833135.1). Classification (GTDB taxonomy): domain Bacteria; phylum Acidobacteriota; class Vicinamibacteria; order Vicinamibacterales; family UBA2999; genus 12-FULL-67-14b. Next base: position 81,628 of record CAWHWW010000009.1, read on the forward strand.
CACCACGGGCACGCCGAGGACGTCGGACTGGAACTGCAGCAGGTAGTTGTTGGCTGCCGCGCCGCCGTCGACGCGCAACTCCGCCAGGTCGATGCCCGCATCGTTTTGCGCCGCCTCGAGCAGGTCAGCGACCTGGAATGCGATGCTCTCGAGCGCCGCCCTTGCGATGTGCGCGGCTGTGGTGCCGCGCGTCATGCCCACGATGGTGCCGCGCGCGTAGGGATCCCAATGCGGAGCGCCCAGGCCCGCGAATGCCGGCACGAGGTAGACGCCGCCGCTGTCCGGAACCGACAGCGCCAGCGCTTCGACGTCGGATGAAGTCTTGATGATGCCCAGGCCATCACGAAGCCATTGCACCACCGCGCCGCCGATGAAGACGCTGCCTTCGAGCGCATACATGGTCTTGCCGCCGACCTGCCAGGCCACCGTCGAGACCAGTCGATTGCGCGAAACCGCCGGCTGCTCACCGGTGTTCTGCAACAGGAAACAGCCAGTGCCGTATGTGTTCTTGGTCAGCCCGGGAGAGACGCACATCTGACCGAACAACGCAGCCTGCTGGTCACCGGCGATGCCGGCGATGGGCACGCCGCCGAGGCCGAGTGTCGACGCGACGCGGCCGTAGATCTCGCTCGACGGACGCACCAGGGGCAACATGCTGGCGGGCACCCGCAAGAGCTTCAGCAGATCGTCGTCCCACGCCATGGTGTTGATGTTGAACAGCATGGTCCGTGACGCGTTACTGACATCGGTGACGTGGGTCGAATCGCAGGTGAGCTGCGACACCAACCAGCAATCGATGGTGCCGAACGCCAGCTTCCCCGCTTCGGCCCTGGCGCGCGCGCCGGGGACGTTGTCGAGAATCCACGCGATCTTGGTGCCGGAGAAGTAGGCGTCGATGACGAGCCCGGTGCGCTCGCGAATGAGCGCTTCGTGCCCCTCGCGTTTCAGGCGATCGCAGACATCTGCCGTCCGGCGGTCCTGCCAGACAATCGCGTTGTAGACCGGCTTTCCGGTCTCGCGGTCCCACACCACCGTCGTCTCTCGCTGGTTGGTGATGCCGATCGCGGCAATGTCCCGAGGCCGGAGGTTCGCGCGCCCAAGCGCCTCGGTGGCCACCGCAATCTGCGTCGCCCAGATCTCATTGGGGTCGTGCTCCACCCAGCCCGGCTGCGGGAAGATCTGTTGAAACTCGCGCTGGCCGACGGCGACGATGGACGCATCGTGATCGAAGACGATGGCGCGGGAGCTCGTGGTGCCCTGATCGAGGGCGATGATGTACGGCACTGTTCTCTCTCCAGACGACGGGGCTTGTGGGAAACCTGAGGCTGGGGATCTTACACTCTAGTGCTGTGGTTAGGGGGCGCGTGCCGAATTTGCATAGCGGGCAGGCGCGCCATTGTCCTGAATAGGTACGTTTCATAAACTGAAGGCGCATCTCGTTGGGGAGGACAAAATGATCAGCGCATGGCGAGCCCGATTCGAATGGATGTCAACGGTCGCGAGAACCGGAGTGGCCGTCGCGTCGATTCTCGGCGTCCTGGGTCACGCCGGCGTCGCGTACGCCCAGGTCCCGGACGTGGTGATCACGATCACGGGCGACAAGCTGATCGGCGAGATCATTCGAGTCGAGAAGGACGTGCTGACGTTCTCCACCGGCTATTCGGATGTCGACTTCAAGATCGAGTGGGGCGACATCGCGTCGATTGAGAGCACCCGGCAGTTCGTGGTGGAGACCTTCGACGGAAAGCGTTTGTCGGGCTCGCTGACAACCGACGCGACCACGAAGGGCGGCCGTTCAGGTCGCGGGCACGAACGTGCCGCTGGCGGATGTGTCGGTGATGCAGCCGGTCGAGCGGAACTTCTGGTCGCGGTTCGACTCGGGCCTGGACTTCGGCTACAGCATGACAAAAACCAACTCGGCGACACAGCTTTCGCTCGGGTCGAACCTCTCCTACCGCGACGTGGACTACTACGATGTGCTCTTCGTCAACGTCTTCAGCAGCACCCAGGACAACGCGCCAGACACGCAACGCTGGGACGTGGGCAATGACTTCCGCCGCTTCCTGGGCAGCCGGTGGTACGCCAATACCACGCAGGATTTCCTGAACAGCGAGGAACAGGGCCTGGACCTGCGGACGACGGTTGGCGGCGGCGGCGGGCGCTACCTCCTGCGCACGTCGTCGCAGCATCTGGCGGTCGGCGGAGGGTTGGCGTGGACCAACGAGAACTACACCGACGATACGCCGACGAAGGACTCGGCCGAGGCGTATTTCTCAACCGAGTTCATGACCGAGAAGCTGAAGATCACCGACTTCATCACGCGGTTCACGTACTATCCCAGCCTGACGATCGACGACCGCTACCGCCTGATTTATCGATTCGACTTTGATTTCAACCTGCCGGGAGACTGGTATTTCCGCGTCGGGTTCTTCGACAACTACGACAGCCAACCGGCGGAGGGCTTTTCCCAGAACGACTACGGCTGGTCGAACGCGTTCGGCTTCAAGTTCTGAAGTCCCTGCGTGGAAACGATGTGATCGACGATGTGCTTGGCGTCACGTCCCACACCACCCACCAGCGCCGAGCTCAGCGAGTAGAGGAAGAGGAGGCCGATGAAGTAGAGACCCGGACAGGACTCGACAATGCCCCGATCGTGAATGGGAAGGCCATTGTGGGTTTGCAGCGAGAGATCGATCCAGTCGTAATTGGGCGCGTATCCAGTGCACCAAATGACGTTCGACACCTCGAGGACCCTTCCATTCTCAAGGACGGGATCGCCATTCCTCACGGCGGTTACTCGCGGCACTCGTTCGATGCCTGCGCGCGAAAAGTCCTTTCGTCGCACACGCCCTAGCGGGATACCACGAGGCGGGTCGATAAAGTGGTCGCGAAGCTTCCGTCCAAGCGCCGTCTTTACCGTCAGCCGCGTCGCAACGAGCCACATCATGGGTGTGAGCAGGTGATCGAGTTGACTTCCGGCGCGAGTGGGTTCCTGCCCAGTGTCCGGGCCGGATAACCATGTCTTGTGATGGCGAGCGAGCTCGATCGCGATCTCCGCCCCGGAGTTCCCGGCGCCCACGATGAGCACTACTCCTTCCTGAATTTGGGATGGGTTGCGGTACTCCTTAGAGTGGAGTTGAAGGATGCTCTCATTTAGGTCCCGCGCGAATGACGGAACCCTCGGGTTGTTGAACGCGCCGGTAGCCACGACCACGTTCCCGGCCAAAAACGTGTGCTCGCCACTTGTCACCTCGAATCGATCTCCGGACTTCGCCAGCCGATCAACTTTGACGCCTGTCCGGAAAGGCAGTTCGAACGCGCGAGCGTAAGTCTCCAGATAGTCGGCGGTCTCGTCCTTGGTCGGATAGGTCCAAGGCGATCCCGGAAATGGCATCCCCGGGAGTCCGTCGTAACGGCCGGGCGTAAATAGCCGCAGCGAGTCCCATCTCTTCCTCCAGGCATCGCCGATCCGGGCGTTCTCGTCCAGGATCACGAACGGCAGGCCGTGCTGCTTGAGGTAATAGCCGACAGCCAGGCCTGCCTGGCTTCCGCCGATGACCACGGTTCCGACGTGCTGACCAGTCATTCGGTATCTCGACGGACCGTGATGCGCTAACTCTCCACGCGGTAGATTTCACGCCGACCGCGGTCTACGAGGTCGTGATAGTCAGCCATCGTCTTGCGGAGAGTCTCGTTGGCCGTAAGCGCTTGCTCGACGCCGAAGAAGTCATCGATCTTCTCGACCCTGGCCTCCGCGACGATGGTCCAGAAAGGTTCGCCCGTGACATCGGTGAGCACACGGAGCGGTTCGTGTCCCATTTCTTTCAGGGCCGTTGAGATGGCCCTGAACTTCTCGACCATCTGGCGGACCTTCCCGGGTTTGCAGTTGATTACTTCACGGATTACGTACATGACATCACTCCTCTCAGATCGTCGTTCATCTGTGGAACTCCATGTCCCTCGCGGCAGCCATGATGCGGCCGACATTCTCGTTCGACATGAAATCTGGCAGCGGAATGGCACCGGTGATCGCAGACAGAAAGGCGTTGGTGGCGTCCTGGTTGCCATGGAGCGCGGCGAAGAGAGCCTGCATCTCTGGCGGAGGGGGCTCGAGTGTCGCGAGGTGACTGGTGAACTCATACATAGGTCGCACCCGTTCGTTGCGTGCCGCCTCGTGCGCCGCCAGCTGGTTTTCGAGCGTATCGGCGCCCGACCACACCGTGCTGAGGGCCGTCGCGAGCATCTCGGCCTCGATGAATGCGTCGCTGATGCCCTGCGCGGTAATCGGATCCCGGTTGTAGCTCGCGTCGCCGACGAGCGCCCATCCTCTGCCATACGGCTTGCGGAAGTAGCCGGGCACGCCTGCCGTGCCGTACCACTTTTCTTCGCGACGGCCCTGGCGCACGCGAGCCGCGAAGTCGGGAGCGGACTCGAGCGCCCGCCAGACGTAACCCTCAATGTCGGCGCGCACGGCCGGAAAGTCCCTGGCCGGCCAGTTGACCATCACGAGGTGGCGACCATCGTTGGTTGGCGCGCCTCCGAAAGCGTGGTGGTCCCGAACGTACAGCTCGATATCGTCTTGCCTGACATCGCTGAAGTACGAGTAGTACCCGCAGGCCGCGACCGGTCGAACGTCGTACTCCGCAGCTTGCACCGATCGTGCGACGAAGGAGTTCACGCCGTCAGCGCCGATCACGATTCGGGCGTGTTCCTCGACGCGATTGGCATCCCTTCCATGGCCTCGAACGCCAACGACGGTGTCATCGGCCACCATCAACTCGTCGACGGTGAAGCTTTCCCTGACCTCGACGCCAGCTTCGACCGCTGCATTCACAAGCAGCTTGTCGAGCACGGTGCGACGAGGACAAAACCCGCCCATGCCATCGTTGGCGTCGGGAATGGCGCCGCGAAGCGCGAACGGGCCGACATCGAACGTCATGTGCCGGCAGATCGGGGGTGCGCCTGTCGCCGCCAGTGTGTCGAGGAGACCCCAGCGCGCCAGGATCTCGGCGCCGTGGGGCCAGAGAATGTGCGTCGAGATCGTGTCGCTCGGAAAGGTGGCTCTGTCGACGAGCAGGACCTTGAACCCCTGTCGCGCCAGGAGCATGGCTGTCGGCGAGCCCGCACACCGCGCGCCGACGATGATGGCATCGTACATCTGAGTCTCCGCGTCACCACTGACGGTACCGGAGACCGGAGGCGCGAACATCGGATGGAATACCCAAAATCGCGAAGGCTGTGAAATTGGGTATTTCTGCGTACGCCTCAGATGAGGTTGTGCTGGAACGCCCAGGCGGTCGCGCCGGTTCGGCTCGACACCCCCAGCTTGTCGAAGATGTTGCTCACGTGCCGGGCGACAGTCTTGTCGCTGATGAAGAGCTCGTCAGCGATGGCGCGATTCGTCTTACCGGTCGCGAGCAGCCGAAGGACCTGCGCCTCGCGTTGGCTGAGCGAGCCGATTCGCTGACGCGAGGGGCGCTCCGATTGCTCGGCGATGCGCGCGAGGCACTGCACGGCGTCGAGCTGCTTGAACCGTCGTCGCGCGGCTTCGAGCTCGAGCCGGCGGCCGTCCTCGTCGCCTCGCCGTTCACAGACGGCGGCCAGCAGCAGGCAGGTGTGCGCTTCTTCGTACGGCATCTCCAGCTCGCGCCAGGTCTCGCACGCCTGCCGCAGCGAGGTCGAGGCCGCTTCGATGTCGCCGTCCGCAAGGAGCACCGCGCCGGCGGCGTGCGCGGACGCTGCGGCCAGCAGCGGCGCGCCGAAAGCGAGGGCGATCTCCGACAACTCTGAAGAAGCCGCGCGCGCTGCAGCGAGATCGTCAGCGGCCAGCAGAATCTCGACGGCTGCCGGCAGCATTCTGGCGCGACCAATCTGTTCGTGTGTATCGAGCAGAGCGCTTCTGATCGACGCGGCCGCCGCGCCGATCTGACCCTGCGCCAGACGGAGCAGCGATAGTCCTGGCTGCGACTTACGTCCGCGCTCGTGCGCACGCGTGTAGGCCTCTTCCGCCTTGGTGAGCTCGCCTCGCAGCCGATGGATTTCGCCGCAGCGATAGAACGCCGCTCCCGCCGCCGCGCGGGAGATCAGGAGCTCACAGGCGCCCTGTGCGTCGCGCGCGGCCTCGTTCCACTGGCCCCGCAGCTGCAGGACTTCGGCGCGGTAGAGCAGACATTCGCCGCGATAGCGCACGAGATCGGGCTCGGTCGCGCACCACTGCGCAAGCGAGGCCGTCCATTCATACGCGCGCCGCAGATCGAACGTCTCCCGACAGCCTTCCAGCACGCTGCAGTAGACATCGCCGGCCACGAGTGAGGTCACCTCACCTGCGATCGACCGACGCCATCGCCTCATCGAAAAGCGCGACACCTTCGGCAATGCGTCCGAGGCGGATGAGCGCGCGACCACGTCCGTGGCAGGCCACCGCCGCCAGATCACGATCGGCGAAGCGGCGAGCGATCTCCGCCGCCTGGCTGAATGTGGCGTGCGCCGCAGAGGGGTCACCCTGCACGATGCATTTGATGGCAACCGGGATCAGCAGATAGCCTCGAACGGCGCAGTCGAGTTGTCCCTCATCCAACAGGCGGCCGGCTCTTGCGAACCATCCGGATGCGGGAGCGATAGCGCCCCGTTCCATGAGAGAAAAACCGAGCCAGAACGCCGCGCGAGCGGCCCCTTCACGGTCTCCGCGATCGAGGAAGGCCTGGTGCGCGCGTGCGGTGACGGTCTCGCATTCGTCATCCCGGCCCACCAGGTGCGCCGCGATCGCGAGTCGCTCGAGGTCTTCGGGTGCGAGCGGCACGTTACGATCGGCGGCTTGTAGCAACCGACACGATTCGGACCACGCCCGCTGCTCGAACGACTTCCGCCCACGCCGCAATATGGCGAGGTCCGTCATGTCACCCGTTTAGAACGGTAGACCGGTCGGGTAGCCCGGTGTCAACCCGCCCGGCAAACTTTTCGGCGACCCTGATCGAAGCTCGAGCGTCCGCTCAATCACGCCTGAGCGTGATCCGTTTTGCGCAGTCCGAACCATCCCAGGAGGCGCCTCGTGACGGCCAATGCTGCGGGCAGCGCCAGAAGCGCCGGATGGCCGACGGCGCGAAACCAGACCCAGCGAGGCCATGACGTAATGCCGTACCGCATCCGGAACCGCCATTCCGTCGGCCAGATCACGACCTGAATCGGCACGGACCGATACGGCTCCAAGTCAATCGGACAGGCACGGACGAAGATCATCGGATGTTGCACCTGTTCGCGCAGCACCTTCGCGACGTGCGGCGCCCACGGCACCAGACCGTGAACCACGTGCAGCGCTCGCAATAAGCGAGGGTACTCGCGCCGCAGCCGCGTCCACTCGATCTGATCGACCCACGCCTCGGTGGCATGCACAAGGTCGGCGACCGATAGCAACCGAATCGCGCTGAAATGCAACGGGTGAATGAGGAATGCATGGGCATACGCGTGCCACAGCATGTCTTCGCGTCCCAGCGTTTGATAGCGCATGCCGCCCCATTCGAATGGCGAAGACTTGCGAAACACGTCGTCATAGCAGCGCCGTTCGACGAACGGCGTTCGCACAATCAGTTCGTGATGCAACTCGATGGTCACGGTCGCCCCATCCAGCGTCCTGCACATCCCCTGCAAGTGGTGGTGACGCGCAGGGGGAGCGAAGCCGCTTGGGCTGAAGCCGCAGCGAGTCAGAACGTCGAGCGCGCGCCTGGTGTCGGCCTTGTGAACGAGCAGGTCGACGTCGCGCATCGGCCGGAGTCGGGGATCGTCGTAGACCAGGTGCGCGAGCGCAGCACCCTTCAGGACGAGGAATGGCACCCCCGCGCGTGCCATGGCACCCGCGACGTCATCGATTACCTCGGTTCGTACGGTCGCCGCGTGCGCGTGCTGCGTCCGACGGGCTCGAAGGCGGGCACGGAAATCATCCGGTATCGCCAGGCCTGTCCGCTCGATGTGCGCGAGTACGAGCGGCTCCATGCCGTGATATTCCGCAGCGATCGCGAGTTCGTCAAACGACGCAACGGCCGACAGCGCCGACGGAAGCCGTTCGGCAACCGACGCTGCTCCCGGCCGCTGCGTGCAGAGCGATAAGAACCGAAACACGCCGTCAGACAGCTTCGGCATTCGTCGCCTGAGAACTCTCGGAACGATCCAGCGACTTACCAGGAAATCATCACCGAACCGTTGCCGATGTTGACACCTTGTTCGTGCAAGACGCTGGCCGCGCCGGGCGCAGCGAACGACGAGCCGCCCCCGCCGCCCCCGCCATCGAGGTCACCGATGCCCGCACCGCCCCCGCCGCCGCCGCCGCCGCCGAAATAGCCCCCGCCCCCGCCACCGCCGCATCTAACGGCGTTTCCCACCTGCACGACGCCACCGGTTCCACCCGTACCCGCTACGCCGGCGGTGCCATTGGTGGCACCGGGGTTTTGCGATGCCCTGGCGCCCCCGGCGCCGCCAGCGGCCTGGGTTCCACCACCACCACCTCCACCGCCAAGAAGTACGCTTCCACCAGCCGCGGCCGTGAGACCACCGCCGGCGCCGCCGACGCCGCCGAGGCTGTCGGAAGAACCACCACCCCCGCCGCCGCCGCCAGCGATCACCAACGGAACTTCGCCATCACGAACACTCGAGCCGCCGCCGCCGCCGCCGCCGTTTCCGGCGCTCGCGCCGCCGCCGTTGAAGCCACCGGCCGTCGAAGGGCTTTGGCCATCGGGACCGCTGCCACCGACACGAACAGTGAGCAATGTCCCAGGCACTACGGACACGGTCGCTGTTGTCCGACCGCCCATGCTACGCGCGAGGGCGATTTCTTCCGCCCCGGACCCTTTGCCACCCGCCGCGCCCTTCGCGTCAATGGTGATCGCGACGACGCCTGCGGGCACCGTAAAGAGCTGCTCGCCCCCGGTGTAGGGGAACGTCGCGGTACCGGGCGCCGGCAGATTGATCGTGAAGGGTTGCGTCCCGCTGGTTCCGTCAGGGGTCGTGACCGCTACCGTACGGGCACCGGCAACTGCGGCCAGATCGAGTACAAAGCTGGCAGTCAACGACGTACTGCTACCCACGGCAATGTTGGTAACGGTCACGCCGCCACCGGAGACGGCCACCGTCGTGGCGCCGGCGATGAAGTTGGTTCCCGTCAGCGTCACTGCGACCGTCTGGCCCCGGATACCTTGATTTGGCGAGACGGCCGTCAGCGTCGGCGGTGGGGGATGGATTGTGAAGGCTTGCGGCGCACTTGTCCCGCCGGCAGTTGTGACCGTCACGATGCGAGGACCCACAGCGGCGACCGGATCGAGCACGAAGCTCGCGGTCAGCGATGTTGTGCTTCCCACGACAACGGTGTTAACCGTCACGCCGCCACCGGCAACGTTCGTCGTCGTGGCCCCAACGACGAAATTGGTGCCCGTCAGCGTCACCGCGACCGTGGTGCCTCGGACCCCTTCACTCGGCGAGACACTGGTCAGCGTCGGAGTGCCCGCACCTGGTGGCAGGTTGATCGTGAACGTTTGTGCGCCGCTGGTACCGGCGGCCGTGGTGACCGTGACCGAGCGGGCACCGGTAGCCGAGGCCGCTGAAAGCACGAAGTTCGCCGTCAGCGACGTCGCGCTTTCCACGGCGACATTGGTGACCGACACGTCCGCACCGGAGACGGCCACCGTCGTGGCGCCGGCGACGAAACCGGCACCCGTCAGCGTGACGGCGACCGTGGTGCCCTGGCTCCCTTGGTTCGGCGTGACGCCGGTCAGCGTCGGAGCGCCCAGGAGGACCGTGAAGAACCGCGGTCCGCTGGTCCCGATAGCCGTCGTGACCGTGACGGTGCGTTGCCCTTCGGCAGCGGCCGGATCGAGCACAAAATTGGCGGTCAGCGAGGTTTCGCTCCCCACGACAACGTTGGTGACCGTCACGCCACTACCGCCGACGTTCACCGTCGTCGCGCCGACGATGAAATCGGTGCCGGTCAGTGCGACCGCCACCGTGGTGCCACGGGTTCCCTGAATCGGCGAGATGCTGCTCAGCGTCGGAGTGCCCTGCGGCAGCCGCGCGGTGACCGTGAATACTTGTGCGCCGCTCGTCCCGGTCGCCGTCGTGACCGTAACCGTGCGGGGACCCTCGGCCGCGGCTGCCCCGATCACGAAGCTGGCAGTCAGCGACGTCGCGCCGGAGACGCTGACGTTGCTGACAGTCACACCGCTGCCGCTGACGTTCACCGCCGTCGCGCCGGCGACGAAATTAGTGCCCGACACCGTGACCGCCACCGTGGTGCCCTGAATTCCCAGATTCGGCGAGAGGCCGCTCAGCGCAGGAGCGCCCCCCTGCGACTGCGCTTCCAGGGGAGACGGCGTCAGGATCGTGTAGACCGCCGGCAGCATCGCCGCCGCCAGGCCCCGCTCGAGCAGCCAACGTCGTGTCGGTGCCGCTCGCTCCCTGAGCGACTCGGCTGGCAGCTCCAGCAGGTGCAGGCGTGCGAGCTCCTTGAGGGTCAGGTCGACGACCGCTTCGGCCTCGGGGATCCCGATCTCTCGCTGCAAGGCCGCGGCGATCGCGCCAGCACTCTTCGCGCCGTCGCACAACCGCCACACGCGTGCCGCTGTCGGGTTGAGCGCGTGCACTTGCGCATGCGCCCAGTCGTAGACCGACGCTTCGTCGCCCAGCGTCTCGGTGTGGGTGGTCGAAGACTGTCGCGGATATACCAGATCGTTCCTCACTGTGAAACCGCCGACAACATCGGCACTCCGAGGTGCTCGTGGACCCATGAGACCTGCACGCGGGCCTCGCCGCGTACGCCCGCGAACGCAACGCCACCACTCACCGCATGCTTCAAGATGGGCATCGAGTGGGCCGGGTTCCCGCGAGCCGCGACGGTGTGGCGCATCAGCTCGAGCAGCGTGAGCGCCGGCGTCAACCGGCGCGGGCGCCAGCGCGCGCCCGGACGGTACGAGGTGACGAGAACAAGCCCTATCGGCAAGGACGTCGTCCCCGACGCTGCGCCCAGTGTCGCGACGGGCACGCGGCGACTCACCGCGGTCAAGCCGTCACGGATCGCCAGCGGCCGCGCGAACGGATGCACATGTCCCGCGCGATCGAGAACCGCGAATTCATCGGAATAGTACGTCGCTCCCGCCTCGAGCCATGCCCGAACGAGCGTCGTCTTGCCAGCGAAACTGGAGCCGGGCATGACGATGGCATGGCCTTCCCAGCCAACCACGCCTGCGTGGACGAAGAGGTGATCCGGTGCGTGCTCGGCGACGTGGAACTCAGCATGCGCGGCCAGCGCCTGACCGGCATCCGTCAAGCTGCGCGCGTTTGCGATCAGGTCGGTGCCGGCATACACACGGTAGGACGGCGACGCTCCAGGCGAAGCATCGCGACGAAGTTCGTAGCGGATAGACACTGTAGCATCGGGCTCGTGGTCTTCAACTGCGCGCCAACCGAATGGCAGGTGCATGACTACCGGATCCCGTTCGAGAGCGTCGAACAACTCTCCAGAGTCGACGCGGAGTGAAATCCGCACTCCGTATGCAACGAAGTGGCGCTCGAACATCCGGTCGGCCCCCAGTGCGTTCGGCGTGATGGCTTCTCCGAAATCCCGTAGCAGTCCCCGACCGGGAGGGGACGCAAACGAATCGTTTCGAGCGCTGCCCGAGACGGTGCCGCGACAGAATGGCCTAAAGTATCAAGAATTGCACGGCAGAACAGCCTTTCCGCTGTGCCGCCTCAGCCGATGCACCAAGCAAGTCTCGTTCCCTAGTTGCAACCGTCAAAGGGCGGTACGGGTACTTGCGACGAGGCTACCGAGAGATCCTGACATCAACGCATCGGTTTCGAGGGGACGCTATGCAAGCAACAAGAATCGTCGTCGGCACCATCGTCGCGTGCCTGGCCGTGAGCGGACTGGCATCTGCGCAGGTGGCCTTCACGAAACCGCAGGTCGCCGACCGCATCCGCAAAGTGGAAGACGGCGTCGATGAATTTCGGAAGTGGTCGGAGAAGCGGGTCGAGGAAGGAAGAGACCGATCGAAGGAAGGCCAGGGTTCCGGGCGGGCTCGGGGAAAAACGGCAACCGAGTCGCAGAAGGATACGGCACGCGAGAAGACCGACGAGTTGGACGATGCGCTGAGCGACTTGAACGGATCGACGAATCGGCTGCGCCGCAAGTTCGACTCCACCGACCGGTGGCTGGAGACGAAGGCCCAAGTCGAAAACGTCCTGGACGACGCGCGGAAGATCAATCAGGCCCTGACGCGCGGCAAGTACGGGTCGCAGGCGGAGCGCTACTGGAGCGTGCTCCGCGCGAACATCAACGACCTGGCGCGTTGCTACGACCTGAAACCCCTGGGTGTGTGATGGTGTCGACGCTTCTTATCTACCGGTTCCCTCCAAGAAGCTGCAGGTACGCGACGATGTCGTCAACGTCGCCGTCTGTCAGCGTGATTTTACCGCCCAGCGATTGCGAACCAACCGGGTCCTGCGCCTCCGTGAAGTTGAAGAACCGCTGATAGTGAGCGACGGCATCGCGCAGCGTCTTCGCGCCGTTGTTGTGAAAGTATGGCGCTGTGTCCGCGACGCCCCAGAGCGTCGGGATCTTGAACAGCTCAGCAAAGAAGGCGCGCGGAATAACGGACGGTGGCGGCGTCGCCGGAGTAGGGTCGAGAAGCAGGCCGACATCGGGCGAGCGGACCGTCACCACTGGATTGATTCCGTCGTTGACGACCCACGTCCGAATCGGATTGTTGGGTTCGTTGACGATCGTCACACCGGTGTTGATGAAGCGGGCTCCCACCGGCGGGCTGCCGTTGGCAAACGTCGAGAACGCCTGGTTGACCATGTTCAGCATCGGACCGCTATGACAGAGGGCGCAGATGCCCCTCTTGGAAGGAGGGCTGAAGGGCGCATCGACAAGGAACGTGCGTCCTCGCCGCTCCGCTGGTGTCATTCCAGGGGGGAGCTCAGGTGGTGCTCCAGTCGCGGCGAACCTCTTTAGCGCAGGCGAGGAAAAGAAGCGCGGGTCGGTTCGCTGGAATTCTGCGATGGCATCGAGATCCGCCGTCGTCGGTTCGATAGTGTTCTGGTAATGACCGTGAATCGCTTCACGTGCCTGCTCTTGCACCGTGGGCGCGCGGCCGTCGTGGTTCAGAACGGGATCGAGCGCGGGCGTATTCCGGGTCGATGGAGTGCCTCGAAATACGCTGACCTCGGTCGCCCCAGGTTCATCCGCTAGCGAGACCCACGGCGGCAGCGGGATGGTGACGCGAATGGTGCGCGTGCGTCTGGACCCGCGTCGTGCCGACTCCGTCTTCGTCGAGCGCGTCGTGAATCAGGAACGCGTCGTCGGGGTCCGCCTTATCGATGATCCGCTGCACGTCGGACAAGGTGAGGGTACCGGTGTCCTTGCTGTGGCATGTGCAGACACGTTCGCCCGTTGCCGCCGAACGTCTCCTTGTCGAAGAGCTTCTTCCCGTTGAGCTTGACTGTCAAGCTCGTCCTGGGCACGCCCAGTCGACGGGGATACGTTGCTCCCACTGCAGAGCGCGAGAGTTATCGTGACGCCCAGCGCAGCAAGTTGACGTGAGGTTCGAGCCATGGAGCCTCCTCTTCGATGAGGCCGAACTGTGAGGCACGTCGTCTGGAGGCGCCAGATCTCTACGGTGTTCTACCTTCGGAAACGGCCTGATGTGTGTTCACGCGCACCGTTGTACACTCCGAACCGTTGGCTCGGAGCGCTCCGATGCCCTCGGAAACCGACAGGAGCGCCCAAGAGCGACGCGAACTAGCGGACTCCGTCGTCCGCACTCAACTCGAGAGAATCCTCGCGAGCGAGGTCTTCTCCCGATCCCAGCAGCTGCGACGCTTCCTCTCGTTCGTCGTCGAACAACGACTGGCCGGGCAGGGCCATTCGCTCAAAGAGTCGGTTCTCGCTCACGAGTTGTACGGGAAGGGAACTGACTTCGACGGCGGTGCCGATCCCGTCGTTCGAGTGGACGCCAGACGTCTTCGCGACAAACTGCGCGAGTACTACGAGGGCCGATCCGATCCCGTCGTGATCTCGCTGCCGAAGGGCAGCTACGCACCGGTCTTCGAAGCGAATTCCGCCTCACCCACTCACGCGGCTCCTCCCGTTGTTCCATCCGAGCCGCAGCAGACCGTTCCTACGGAGCCGGAGCAGACGCCGTCAGTCGCGAACTTCAGTCTCGGTCGCGCCAGGATCGCCGTCAGCGCTCTGGCCGTCGTCGGTGCGGTCATCGTCGCCGCGCTTTACTGGCGAACACTCAGTACGGTGAGCGCCCCAACCCAACTGCTCCCTCTGGCTTCATCCCCAGGCGTGGAAGGGCCGCCGGCGTTGTCCCCGGACGGCAACCTCGTCGCCTTCGAGTGGTCGGGCGGCGCCGACCCTGGACCGACAGATATTTATGTGAAAGCCGTCGAGAGTGAAGCGCTTCGCCGATTGACAGCAACGCCAGACTCGGAGAACAACCCGGCCTGGTCCCCCGACGGACACAGCATCGCCTTCGTCCGCAACGGACGAGGAGTATTCACCATGTCGCAACTCGGCGGAGCCGAACGCCAGGTATCGGCGTCCGGCACTCACGTCGCGTGGGCGGGTGACTCGAAGTCGGTTCTCATCCGGGACCGGGAACGGGATACCGGTCCCTTTGGCATCTACCGGGTGTTCCTCGACACGCTGGAGCGTCGCCGCCTGACTCAGGCCCCTGTCGGCGCGGGAGACTGGAGGTTTGAAGTCTCACCGGACGGCAGCACGCTCGCGTTCCTCCGCTATGAGAAGGTGGGAATCTCCGACGTCTACGTCGTACCGATGGCAGGCGGCGAACCGCGTCGGCTTTCGAACTGGAACGCATCCCTCTACGGGTTGTCGTGGACTCCCGATGGTCGGGAGATTGTCTATTCGGTCGACGAGCCGACAGCGAGCCGGCTCTGGCGAATCAACGCGACTACCGCCACGCCTGCTCGAGGATCGCCGATTGCCGACATCCCAACGGCGGCCAGGTATCCGTCGATCTCGAGGCCAATAGCCGGACGGCCGGCGCGCCTGGCGTTTCAGACGATTGCACAAGACGTCGACCTTCATCTGATAGATCTCGATGCGCGCCCTATGAACGACACGCTCGAGTCGCTGCCCTTTTCGAATTCGACTCGCATGGAGGGCTCGGCGCGATTCTCGCCAGACGGCAGCCGGATTGCGTTTGCGTCGCTCCGTTCAGGAACGCCGGAGGTTTGGGTCGCTGAACGAGATGGGAGCGGACTTCAGCAGGTCACGTCGCTGGGCGCCGTCGGAGTGATGCTCGGTGAATGGTCTCCGGACGGCACACGGATCGCGTTCGAAGCAGCAGTCTCCGGCAATACCGACGTCTACCTCGTCGGGGCAGATGGAGGGCACTTGCGTCGATTGACCACCGAACCGTCCATGGATGGAGTGCCGTCGTGGTCGCGGGACGGGCAGTTGATTTATTTCGCATCGACACGCGAAGGAGTGAATCCGGACACTTGGCGGGTCTCCCCTGACGGAGGCGAAGCCATCCGAGTGACTCGCAACGGGGGCTTCCAGCCGAAGGAATCTTCGGACGGCCACTACCCTCTTTTATCTCGACCGTCCTCCGGGAGGCGCACCGATCGAGGCCAGGCTGATGCGCGTACCGCTCGCCGGCGGACACGAGGAAGTGGTGCTCGAACACATTCGGCCGTTTCTGTGGTCGGTCACGGATACCGGGATCGTGTTCGTCACCCGCGAGCCGGACTTCGATGCGATTGATGCGTACCGATTCAGCGATGGGCGAACTGTCCGCGTGGGGCGGCTGGGATTTCGAATACCGGGGATCTACACGCACATGACGGCGTCCCGCGACGGACGCTGGGCATTGGCGACGAAGATGGTTCGGTTCGAATCCGACCTTATGCGCCTCGACAACTTTCGGTGATCCGCATGTCTCTTGCTGCACTTCACGCTGCTTAGGCGACGAAGGCTTCGACAACGCTCACGGCCGACGCCGTGGGTACGATCCGGTTGAGACGGAAGCCCGCCTTGCCGAGAAGCGCGTCGTACTCCTGCGCCGTGCGCTCCTGTCCGCCCGGGCCGACCAGCATCATCACGTCGAGCATCTTGCCGGGATGCGGCGTATCGGCGGCCGGCAGCACCATCTCGGTGATGAGCACGCGGCCGCCAGGATTCATCGCCCGCCGGCAATGCCCGAGGATAGTGAGACACAGGTCCTCGCGCCAGTCGTGAATGATGTGCGATAGCAGATACGCGTCGGCGCCCGCCGGAACGGTATCGAAGAAGCTGCCCGACTGGATTTCCACGCGATCCGTCAGGCCGCGCGCGCCGATCATCGCCGGCGCGTCCCGCACCACGTGCGGCAGATCGAACAGGATGCCGCGCGTCTTCGGATAGCGCTGCAGGATCGTAGTGAGCAGGTGGCCGGACGCGCCTCCCACGTCGACGAGTGTCCCGACGTCCGAGAAATCGTACGCAGCCGCCACCGCCGGCGGTTCGGCGCCGTGGAAGCCGATCATCGTCTCGCTGAAGAGGGACGCATCCTCCGGGCTGCGGCCCAGGTAGTCGAAGATCGGCTCGCCGAGCGCCTTCTCGAATCCGCTCTTGCCTGTCTGCACCGAGTACATCAACTCGCCGAATCCGCGGAACCACCAGTCGCTGGCAATGGTCAGCACCGACGAGCGCGCGGCGCCGGGCGCATCGGCCTTGAGCGCCTCGCCGAGCGGCGTGAGTGAGAACTGGCGGCTGTCGCTTTCGCTGAGGATGCCGAGCGTCGCGAGCGATCGCATGAACCGATAGAGCGCGGTCGCGTCGGTCCCGGTGGGTCCTGCGAGTTCATCGGCGGTCTTCGGTCCAGAGGCGAGCCGGCCGGCGAGATCGAGCTTCGCAGCCACATAGACAATGCGTGAGATCCAGTGGCCCATGGCCATCTGAACCAGTTGCGCGTGAGGCGGAGGCGCCTCGGGACTGCTGCCGTTGCCGTTGGACATGTCGGGGAACTCCTCGTGATCAGATTGGGGGGATAGGAGGCGGCGAATTGTACTTCGCGGCTTGGTCGAATTGCTCAGCTATTTTTCGCGAGTGGTTTGACCTCTAGTCGCGTGGCTGATTCACCAGGCCAGTGGGGATCTGGCCAGCGCACAGGCGCGGCCGAGCACCGAGGCCAAGTGAATCAGCTCGCATCGATCACCAGGGAACTATTTTGGCAGCAGGGCGTTGCTGAACACGTAGTTCGCCAGATTCGAGCACACGCCGAAGCTCGCCGTGTGATCGAACGTGAAATGGATGCCGCCATAGATACGGCTGATTGCCCCTTCATCCGCGAGCTGCCGGAAGCCGTTGTATGAGCGGGTCACGTCGGCTTGCGGAGCAATCCCGGTCCAGGTCACCGAGAACGGAATGTCGTCTCGACCCCACACACTAGCGAACAGCGCCGACGATGAAGCGCCGATGCAGGCCACGTTGCCTGGATAGCTCGGATAGGGCGGAGTCGGTATCAACGAAACAAAATTGGGATCGACCTCGGTCGCCGGGTTGTTGTCACGATCGGCGCCGCGGATCGCCGTCGTCGGCCGCCACAAGCCATAGAGGAACTTTCCCGAGAACGAGGTCAGGAGCGCGTCGTGTATGCGTGATGGCCAGCAAGGCCATTGCTCGGGCGGTATCGACGCCGCTGAGACTGCGCGCGCGCGCCAGATCCCGGCCGACGTTGTACCAGACACCAAAAACGGACGGGGAATAGCCGACACTGGCCCACAACTGAGCCGTTTGGGTCTGTTGGGCAGTGCGAGCCGTACTGGTCGCCGAACCCAGCATCTTCACCTCGTTGAAATCGGCGGCGTAACGTTGGCTCGTCAACGCCGGTGGTGCTTCCATCAGGAACTGGTTGCGGCTGCCGATGGCGAACGGCAGCACCTCCGGATAGTGGACAAATGCTGCCGCCGCGTTCTGCGGCGGCACCGGCTGCCAGTACCCCGGGAGACCGGGCAGGATGTAGGGTAGCTGTGCGGTCCGGAACCAGCCATCGTTGGCGCGGGCGGCCAGAATCGCTTGTGCCGCCGCAGCCCCAATGCTGGCGCCTTGCGTCGCGGCATCGCCGGGAAACCGGGCGACCGTCGTTGCCAACGCCGCGTCGAAGGTGGCGGCTTGCGCCGGAAACATCGCCACCATGACGTCGCGGGCGGCCCGTGCCGCGGCCACTTCGCGCGACGGGCTCCCCGCGACGGTTGCACGAAACGCGTATGGCCGGTACAGGTAGTCGATCGAGTTGAGCGCATCGAACATCGCCACGTGCAGGATGGCGAACGGCCGCGTCACGAAGATCGTCGGCGGAAGCGCTCCCGGAATGCCCAGGGTGGCCTGCAGGATGCGATTCCACTCGATCACAATCTCGGACGGGCTCTGCGCGCCCGCATTACGCGAGATCCCGAACTGCAGTGCGCAGACCACCAGGAACACTGAGAACACCCTTCGAATCGTCATAGACCCTCCGGCGCTGTAACGGCCAATTGCGACACGGGACGTCGTGTTCGCGCCGCAACTGTATAGATGATGGTCTGGCAGATCAACCGCACTTCGTCGGCAGTCTCTCTAGCGCGCCGACACGTCGATCAAGACTTCTGGCCTAGAGCGACTTGAGGAACTCGATGATCTGCGCGCGCTCCTCGGCCGTCAGCGCGCGGCCGATGACACCCTTGCCGCGCGGGCCGTCCTTGAACCGGTGGCCGGTATTCGCGTTGCCCGGCCGCGTCGTGTCGAAGAGCGTCGCGCCCTTGCATCTCGATACCGGAGTACCCCACCTTCACCGGATCGAATTGCCTGCTGCCCATCCAGAACGTGAGCGGACGCGCCGAGTCGTCCGGCGACAGCAACGCGTCGAGCGTGGGCACCGATCCGTTGTGCAGATACGGCGCGACCGCCCAGATGCCGTTCAGCGGGCGCGCCTTGTAGATCAGCTCCGCGCGGATGCGCGGATCTGCGGGATCGCGGCCGTTGGCCCACCCGATCTGATCCTCGGAGCTGATTTTCTGCAGCCGGAAGAAGCGGTCGGCAATGCCCATCGTCACCAGGTCCAAGCCTTCACTGGCCGATATGACACCCTTCCCGAGGTCGCCCGAGTTCGCCTTCCGGTTCATGAAGTCCGTCGCCTGGCGCGGATCGGTCCCGATGAACTCGAGCGGAATGTCGGTCACCTGGAGGTACCAACTTCCGTTCTTGCTCTGCCACCAGTGCAGCGGCCGATGGTCCTTGTCGGACGCGAGCCGCTCGAACTCCGCCTCGAGGTCCCGCAGCGGCGGCAGGTGACATTTCTGGCAATTCTCCTTGTAGAGCGCGGCGCCGGCGGAGATCTTCTTCGGATCCAGCGCCGGAAACACCGACGGCCATTTCGGCGACGCGAGGCCCTTGAACGGCCTCGGACCGGAGAGCAGATTTTCGAGCGCACGCAAGCCGGCCATGTTGATGGAGTTTTCGAATTCGCCCGCGTCCGGCCCATAGAGCTTGGCGACCGCACGGACGCCCAGCGCTTCGCCGATGTTGCGCGCCAGTGGATTCGCGATCGACGAGTTGTACTGCACCCAGTTGAACCACGACGCGTCCCAGAGCTGCGGAAAGCGAACGGGCGAGTCCGCCACGGCATAGTTGTCGTCGATGTTGGTGTCGGCGGCAAAGACCTGATTCCCGATGCGGGCGAGCGCATCGGTCCGCATGAAGCCGGCCGGGTTGTCGTAGATCTTGCGCACCTGCGTGACCTCGGCCTGGCGGCGCGCGGCGCTCACGAACGCGTCGACGCGTCGACGCAGTTCGGCCTTCTGCTCGTCGGTCGCGTTCGGTCCCAGCACATTTCGCTCGAATCGCCCATAGCGGCCGTACTTGAACGGAAACGTCGTGTTGAAGCCGAGCGCGAGTCCGAGCGCTTTCTGGAACGCGGCCACTTCGATCATCGCGGGCGCGCCTTCCACCACCACGGCGTACTTCCCGTAATGGAGCTCGCCGGTGTGGCACGCGGCGCATGTGAGCCCCACGACCGAGGCGGCGCTCTTGTCGATCGGATCGACGAAGTCCTTGTCGAGCGCAAAGCCGATCGGCAGTCCATCCGGATTCAGCGCGTCAGCCTGGCTGGGAATGAAGCCAAAGCGACCGAGGTATGCGGGATCGGCGAACTTGCCGCAGCCGAACGGGGAAAAGCACGGCTGCTCGAGCGCCTTGAACCAGTCGGCCGGAATCAGCCGCGTGCCTTGCGGCGTGTGATGGAACTGTTGCCTCTGGGCATCGGTCCAGTTCTGATCGAGCTTCACCACTTCGGGCGGCCGGTCGATGTCGGGCAGCACCACCCGGAATTCGTCGAGCTTCCTGTTCACGGAACGGCACTGCCGCGACGACGACGACCGCCACGATCAGAAGGACTACGTACTTTTTCTTCACGATGACCTCCGCCAAGGATCGGTAAACATTACTCCGACGGCGTCAGCCCGTCACCGCGGCGACGAGTCTCGGTGCTGAATTCGTGCAGAAGAGCTGGCGGTATGTGCCCGCCGCCATCTCGGCCGTATAATCCACGCGTCAGTGGCGTGCGCTGAACCTCGAATACTTTTTGGCCGGAGCCTGCATGTCTGATCGCCGCGAGTTCCTGAAGTTCCTGGCCGGCAGCCCGCTGATGCTGGCGTATCCGGCCTTGCTCGAGGCGTTCACTCAGGCGCCTACGTCGCAAGCGGCCGCCGCGACCCTGGCGAGCGCCGCCGACGCTCTGGACGTTTTCGATTTCGAGGCGATGGCGCGGCGGGTGCTGCCACCCGCGCACTGGGGCTACATGGCCACGGGCTCCGACGGGGAGGAGACGCTCCGGGCGAATCCACGAGGCTTCGATCGGTATCAATTGCGCGTGCGCCGGTTCGTCGACGTGAGCCGCATCGACATGGGGATGGAGATCTTCGGACAGAAGTTCACCTCGCCCGTGATGCTGTGTCCCGTCGGCAGCCAGCGGGCGTTCCATGCCGAAGGCGAGCTGGCCACGGCGCGCGCCGCCCAGGCGCGAGGACAGCTGCAGATTCTCTCGACGCAATCGTCGACGGCGATCGAGGACGTCGCCAGGGCGCGAGGCGCCGGCGGCTTGTGGTACCAGCTCTACACCACGAACAACTGGGACGTCACCACGAAGTTGCTGAAGCGGGCCGAGGCGGCCGGATGTCCCGTGGTGGCGGTGACCGTCGATCTGCCGAACGGCCGCAATACCGAAACAGATCAGCGAATGGCGCGGCTCGATACCCGCGCGTGCGCCAGCTGTCACGGCGCGGCCGGCCCTTCAGCCGATGGACGCGCCGCCGGCGTCAAGCCGATGTTTGCCGGCATCGACATGAAGGGTGTGACGTTGACGTCGGCAACGCTGACGTGGGATTTCGTGAAGCGCGTGAAAGACGTGACGAAGATGAAGGTGATCATCAAGGGATTGGAGACTGCCGAAGATGCCGCGCTCGCGGTGACGAGCGGCGCCGACGGCATCATCGTGTCCAACCACGGCGGCCGCGCCACCGAGACGGGCCGTCCGACGATCGACGCGCTGCCGGAAGTGGTGCAGGGTTCGGCTGGTCGCATACCCGTGCTGCTCGACGGCGGCGTGCGGCGCGGCACCGACGTGTTCAAGGCGCTGGCGCTCGGCGCCACGGCAGTCGGCATCGGCCGTCCGTACATCTGGGGCCTGTCGTCGTTCGGTCAGGCCGGCGTCGACCGCGTGCTGCAGATCCTCGACACCGAGCTGCGCCTCGCGATGATCGGTTGCGGCACGGTGTCGCTGAAGGACATTACCGCGAAGTCGCTCATCGACACCCGTCTGCGAATGTGAACTGTTAGGTGGCCGCCGCCCCTGCGTTCTCGACATGGATAGCGGTCGCGGCGTTCGCAGAGATGAAGCGGTTGCGCACGGTTGCTTGACCGGTCGGCGCCATTTTGGTCATATTACTTTCATGGCACTGTCGAGGAAGAAGGCGACCACCATTGCGCTGCATCCGGAGGACGATCGGCTGCTCTCTCTCGCAGCTCGAAACCGAGGCATCTCGCGTTCGGAGTTCATCCGGCAGCATCTGGCCCTCGTGCTCGAGCAGGTACCGTCGGCATCCCAAGCCGAAGAGCGCGGGCGTCGTCCGTGCGCTGACCGAGCGCGGCGACGAGCGCGAGCTTTTCGGTGGTGGCCGGTAGCACCGCCGCGCTGATCTGCGACACCGGTGCACTGCTCGACTATCTTGTCGAGAGCGGACAGGGCCATCACCTATTTCGAAGCGCCATCGACCGAGCCCGCACTCGCTACTGTACCGGCGCTGGTGCTGACAGAGCTCGATTACTTTCTTCGTGATGAGCGACGGGCGATGGAATCGTTTATGCGCGACCTCGCCCGCGGCGCTCGATGAGCTCTCCCGGGCCATGGATATCGATCGGCGTTACTCAGATCTCAGCCTCGGGCTCGTCGACGGTTCGGTCATCGCGCTCGCGGAGAGACTCGGCATCCGTCGTATCGCCACGCGGGACGTGCGTCATTTCGCGACCGTGCGGCTTCGTAATGGCGCTCTGTTCGAACTCATCGTTCAGCCGACGGATCCTGACCGATCGTGACCCGAAGCCCACGCTGTCCGGCCCAGGATCGTGACTCTCCCTACAATCTGATGAACTCGGTGTGAAACTGCAGCTGCTGCAGCCGCGCGGCGAGTGCTTCGTCACCGATCACGAAGTCGGGCCCCGCCTGGTTGGCCATCATCGCCCGCACGCGCTCTTGTATCTGCGCATCGGGCACGACCTCGGCCGCGATCTGAATCTGCAGCGTCCCCTGCAGCCGTTCGCTCAGGAACCTGCCGAGTCGATCGTGGCGATCGCTGATGAGCCCGACCAGGCGTGCGACGCCGCTTCGCCTCGCGATCGCGGCCGCGTCGTTGGCACTGAAGCGCTGCGAGGCGTCGACCTGATAGCCGGCCGGCAGCAGGCGCTGGAGGTTGACCTCTGATTGATCGATCCCGAGTTGCACGGCTTCCTTGCCGAGCGAGGTTGCGCCCGCTTGGGCCGCGAAGAACCGGCTGACGCGGCTCGGGAAGAACCCGACGCCGGGGACGTTTGGCCGGCGGAACAGCCAGAACCACATGTCGAGGTCGCCGCCGCGGCGGTCGTTGCCGCTCGGCAGCCCGATGTCGACGCGGCCATCGGCCGGCTTGCCGAACACTTCGCCGTCGAGATGGAGCTTCGGCGTTCGCTGAGGTCCCCAGATGAAGTTGCCCGCCAGCTTCAGCCGCACCAGGACGCGCGGGTCCTGCTGGTTGGTCATCTCCGTGAACATCTGCAGCAGCCGCTCGTTCAACCACTTCTGCGTGGGCGGCAGCGGCATCCACGTAATCGCGTTCTCGCGCGACGTCACTTCGGCGGCGAGCGTCACCGGGGTAAAGCCGACAATCGTGCCGCCGTCCAGGCCCCAGAACTGGCGTTCATCGCCGCGCAGCGGCCACGGCACTTCCACCGTCAGCGTGCAGACGGGATTGGGCAGACCGTTCTTGTTGATCACGCTGCCGTCGAACAGCACCTCGTCGCAGTCGATGCGGAACCCTTTCAGGAGATCACCTGGCGCGATCAGGTTGTCGTTGAGGAGCGGAGCGCCCGACGGGAGAAAGATCCCCTTGACGTGGATCCCGTCGTCTTTCTCGCCGCCGGTGCCCTGGCACAGGACGTCAAGCGCCTGCTGCACGGTCGACGTGCCCTTCAGGTTGCTGCAGCTGGAGGGATCGTACGAAACATCGCGCGCGGTAATGGCGGTGAGCGGCGGGAACAGCTTGCGGCAGTCGGTGACCGCCGGGTCGAAGACGGTGCCGGTGAACGACACGACGGCGAGCGCGGCGTAGTGGTGGACGATGCCGTGTGGCGCCTCGAAGACCGACGCGCCGGTTTCCGTGCGCGGCCATTCCACCCGCCCGGTCAGCGTGCGCGCCGGAATCAGCCAGTGGTCGCCGACCGCAAATGTGCCGCCGTCGAACTCGATCTGGACGCCATCCTCGAGCTCCAGCGGCGCGGCGGCCGTGATATCGCCAACGCCGTCCCAACGCCGGAGCATCGGATTGGGGCCGAGGGCAAGGCTGGCATTGGCCGGGTTCTTCACGCGGATCGACGTGCCCGAGACAGTCTCCACTTCGAGCAGCAGGCCCGCCTGCCCGTTCAACGCCTGCGATTCGTCGCTCAGTTCCACGAACTTTGCGGCGGCGAACCCGATGACGTCGTCGCGGCCGGCATCATCCACAACGATCGTGGCGGCATTCTGATCGCTGCTCTTCACCTTGCTCGCCGTGCTGGCGTTATCGCGCGACCACTTGAAGGTCGATTTGGCAGCCGTGACCGACGCCACTTCGACCCGATACAGCTGGTTCTCGAGCCGGCGGTAGCCGCCACTGGTCGGGACCAGGCAATCGTTGGTCGCCGCACCGGCAGGCGCTTCGCTGGCCCGCAGCTTTCCCGTCGGTAATGGCGGCGGCGTGAACGCGCCGCACGTTTTCGAGCCAACGGAGGCGAGCTTGATCTGCCACACGACGCGCACGCGCGACGCGGTGTCGGGGCCGCCGAGCGCGGGTTCGCGCAACGAAGGAAATCCGTCAGCGCGCTGCTCGCCTGCGGTCACATGCCGCTCCCAGACGTCCAGGTACACGGCATACGAACCGGCGGCCGTGGGTAGCGCCGTCGCCGGAAGATCCGGCTGCGCCAGGAACATTGCCGGCTCGGCTTCGTTTTCACACAGGATGCCGTCGACATAGAAGCGCCCGGGCGCGATCTGCAGATCCTTGCCGTCCGGAGCGGCCTTGACCTGGAAATTCCGGAACGCGGTCGCCGGATGGAACGGCGCGCCGCTCACCCCGATGATGTCGGTTGCGGACCTCCGCGCGATGTGCCCGGTGATGTCGGCCTGCTCGTTGAGCTCGGCGTCGAGCACGCCGCGCCCCTGCTGGGCGCGGACCTGGCTGTAATGATTCGTCGCGCGAAATGTCGAACGGCTGAAGTCACCCTTCATTTGGTTCTCCGCGATGTGCGCGCAGTCTGCTTTCGCGCGGTGGCAGTCTTCGGTTTCGTCGTGGCGCGGCTGACGGCGGCGGCCTGCTGCGGTTGTTGCGGCACGATGAACACGCCCGCCTCCAACCCGAATCGCAAATACTCGTCGAGCGCCACGCGCAGGTTGCGGAGGCGCAGAGGCGCCTGCACAAAATGCCAGGCGCCCATTTCTCCCTCGTCGTCGGCGCCCGTGACGATCTCCGGCGCGGTGGTGCCGGTCAGTTGCGCATATGCCGGCTCGCCGAAGCTCACCGACTCGAAGCGCGGCCGGACTCGAGCCGCCTCTGTCGCGTCTTCGGGCTGGCAGCGGTAGCGTCGCGGCGACTCGGAATCAAACGGCAGATAGGAGAACCGCACGCAGCCTTCCTGCCGCCGTTCGACCGTCACCTTGCCCAGCAGGATGCTGTTGCTGGCATGCAGCGTCTGCGCCTTTGTCGTGCCGAAGATCGTGCTCGCCTCGACCTGGACGTCGCGCCCCGACACATCGCCGTCGACGATGCACTCGGTGATACGAATCGTCCTGGCGCTCGCGCCCGGTGCCAGATCGCCGCAGATCGCACGTGTCAGCTCGATCGACAGTCCGGGATTGTCGGCACAGGTCAGCGTACTGAGACCGGGCGCAAGGGTGCTGTGAGCGAGCTCGAGGGCGGCGAGCGATCCGGCCTGGACCTTGAGCGCTCCCTCGATCAGTACGCCGTTGAGGATCAACCGTCCGGGGTTGGCGCTGTTCGCCGGGGCGGTGCCCACGACTTCGATGGTGCCGCGCAGGTGCGTGCGCACATCGCTCGGTGCGAATTGTCCGGTGCGCCAGATCGGCGTGCCGTTCACGATCTCGGCCGGCCAGCCGGCGGCGACGATGAGGAGCTGACTGCCCTCGGGAATCTTGATTCGCTTCGCGGCGGTCGTGAGATCTTCCTGGTAGCTGCGGCTGTCCATCAGCGCGATGACGCCGCTCGTGCCGGCGGGCTGCTTGTTCCATTCGGTGACGGCGGCACCGAGCGTCGCCACGATTTGCGTCTGGCTCGCCGGCGGCGCGTGCGACACGCCCATCTGCCAGCCGACGCCACGCCGCAGTGCGGGCTGGAGCGAGGCGAGCCGATCGTAAGGACCGCCGCCGAGATCGCCGCCGAACCCGTAGGCATACGTCACCGTCACGGCGCCCTGCGGGCGCCGCGTCGAACGCGGCTCGCCCCAGCTCGGGGTCGATGGCGGTCTTCCCCGCCGGTGCCGCATGCGCCCACTGGGCGCCGTCGTCGGAGAGATTGCACACGGCAATGCCATTCACCGGCACAGGGACGTCGGCAACGGAAACCAGCAGGCTGCGCGGCGTGTTGTCATCCCCGTAGGAGTCGATCACGGCATCGTGCAACGCCTGCCGCGAAAACGGCATCGGCACGTTGGCGGGCCCGGTCGCCTGCGTCACCGAGAGCTCGGTCTGCGGCATGTTGAACAGCACGACGTTCCGCCCCAGCGGATCGAACGTGTAGCGCTTGGCGTCGATTTGTCGCGCCGAGACGTCCCGCAGCAAGTAGCTCTGGAGGCGCCACATGAACAGCCCGACGTTCGGCACGTTGTATCGGCCACGTGCGTTGTCGATATGGCGGACCTCGGCGAGGTGCGCGGCCTGCTCGAACGGCGTGTCGTACATCCGGATGGTCGATCGTGTTCGAACGTCGACCGTGAACTGGTGTGACGGACGGGGATGATTGACGTGCTGCGTGCTTGCCGTTCGCTCGAAGAACTCCACAGCCTTGCATCGCCAACCGGTGATATCGCGCGCCAGCTGCTCGAGCACGGCCGCCGTGCCTTTGCGCCGGCGGTACGCCAGGGTGTTGGCGACGTAGCTTCGCTGGCTGAAGGAGGACTCGGCGCCAGGCGCCACGCCGGGGAGCGCCCGCACGCCAAGCAGGTCGGCAATGTAGGGCACGACCCATTCGTCGCAGGTCTCGATGAACCAGTTGTCGTACAGCTGCCTGATGTCGTCCTCGACCAGCTGCACTTCGCGGTCCATCAGGTTGAGCAGCGCACGCAGCGGGTCGCCCTGGGCCGCGTCGCGCAGCCGATGCACTGCCGGAAGAAGTGAGAAGAGAGGCTTCATGACGACATCACACGCGCACCAGCGCGATTCCGAACGGGTTGATGAGCAGCAGCTGCGCCAGCGCGCCCGGCTCCGCCTCGTCTCCCTGCCACTGCACCCCCGTGGCGCGGAGCACTCCGCCTGCTGGCAAGTCCGGAGACGTCTGATCGAATCGCCGCAGTGTGTCCACATCCACGAAGACGACGCCGGCAACCGAGTGCAACACGCGTACGACCTCGGCGAGTGACACCGCCTGCTCGAAGCGGCGCTGGTCGAATGAGAACGCGCTGACGAGCGCCGTGCGAATACCGTGTTCGACATCGCTCCACTCGTGGCGCGGATCGATCGCCACCTTGGCGCCGACGTCGAAGTAGAGCGGCTGATAGGTGTCGAGGCGCAGCCGCATCGACGGCTCCTTGAATGTCTCAATCGCCGCCGTGAGGTTCGCCCCGAGGGGCGAACCGAGATCGACTCGATAGTCGGGCAGGGCCGAAGCCGCCCCGTCGCTCGCCGGGGCCGCCACGCTCGCGGCGATCGTTACGTGCACCCAGCGTGTGCCGCCAGCCCAGACCGACGCGGCGTGCGTCTTGCCGATGCCCGCAAACGCACGGGCGAAGTCTTCGGCATCGCGCAGCGAGACGATGCGGCCCATCGCCAGGACGGTCAGCGGAGCGTTGGCCCGCGCGCTGTCGCGGCTCTCGGGATCGGCCGCCCCGGAGGCGGCCTTCGGGTTGCTGACGCCCCGTATGCCCAGCGGTCGCATCGTCATCAGCGTGATCCGATCGGCGCCCACCATGCCCGGGGTGCCGATGCCCGTCCGGTACGTCGCCGTGACGTTCTCGACACCGCTCGGCAGCCGCGCGCCATGCTCGCCATCGCCGAAGATCACGCTCGCTTTCCCGTCGTCGGCGATACGGACGATGTAGCTTTCGCTCGAAGGCCCCTGATCGATCTGCTGAGCGGCTTCCGCCCACAACAGGCGATCGACGCGAACCTGCAGCGAATTCTGCACGCCGCTTTCAGAGGACGAGGCGGTGTAAGTCAGAGGCGGGCGTTTGAGCGTGAAGCGTTGCAAAGTGGCCGCGCCGTCCCCGCTGCCGAGGACCTCGGCCACCGTCTCGCCGTGCGTTGCCGGCGCCACGTTGGCGTTGAGCACGACCGTGTCGCGGATGTAGCACAGCGTCAGACCGGGAGATTCGAAGAACAGCGTGGTGAACCCGCCGCTATGTTGAATCTCCTTCACCGTCACGATCTCACTCGCCTTCACGCCCGGCAGATCCGCGCGTTCGCCGGTGAGTGCGAGAAACTGGCCGGGCCGCAGGTTGAGCACCGTGCGCTCGAGCGTCAGCTGCAGTTCTTCGGCCGTTCCCTTCCCGATCGGCGCTTCGATCGGCAACTGCGCGAGCGCCAGACGCTCGCTCTGAACGAGCCCGGTGGTCTCGCGAACCTTGTATTTCTCGTCCTTCGTGGTGCCGGCATTGAGCACCAACCCGGTGACTTTGCCGCTCAGCCCGAACTGGGCCAACGACGCGTCGTGTGCGGTCGTGACGCGAAAGGCCGCGAGCTGCTTCTTGAGATCGAGCACCAGCCAGCTGTTGTCGCTGATGCCGGAGACGTTGCGCTCGAGATAGCAGTCGGCATCACTGTTGCGCCAGATCGACGTCGAGGTGAGATCCTGGCTCTGCATGCCGGCGTTGCCGATACCGGCAATCAACGCAGGCGCGTTGTGGCCGAAGAACCCGAGCCGCGTGCGCATGGCGAATGCCCCGGGCGCGGCCGGCGGAAGCTTGGCCTTGGGGGTGGCCAGCGTGAAGGCGTGGAGGTAATAGCTGACCAGCGACTGCATCCCCCAGCCCTGCACCGCGCCGAAGGCGCCGAGCGCCTGCTCGCTGAAGGTGGCCCCGGCAATCGCATTGGCACTCGATGCGTTGAGGCTGACGGCCTGCAGCGAGATCGCGGTCGCCTTATTCAGCTTGATGCCGTAGCCGAGCGGCTTGACGACCGGTCCTTCGAACTCCACGCGTGTCCGGTTGAGCGCGTCCTCGGCGTCAACGGCGCGCACCACTTTGGGAAGCGTCTGTTCCGAGGCGTCCGCTGCGTTCTTCTTGCCGACCAGCAACACGACGTCGCCGGTCTTGATGCCGCTGTTGGTGCCCGACACGTAAATCGTGTTCACCTCGGCGGTCTTGACCTCGCCGGACGATGGAAGCGGAAGATCGAAATCGAGTGGATGCACGGCCGATGCATCGACGTCGGCGGCATCACCACCGAGGCCGACGCTCAGCCCGAGCATCACCAGCTTGCCGTTGCTAATCGCCAGTTCCTGCGGCCGCATCTGCCTCGGGCGCAGGGTGTTCCACTCGACTCGTGCGGTGATCGTCTCGGTCGTTTCGAACGGCTGCGGCAGCTCGCCCTGGCCCGGCACGCTCTGCACCCGCATGCCCCTGGGGACGATCGCCGATCCAGGAGCGCCGGCGGCATCGTCGACCTGGAACGCGAGGTGGGCGTTGGCGGCGACGCCGGGATTGAGCTGATAGCCGATCAGGGAAGCCAGCTCCAGGATCGATCGGCGCTCGGTTGCGGTGCGCAGGAATCCTTCGTTGGCGATTCGCTCCTGATAGAACGTCAGGACGTCGCCGACCACCGCCCAGCCATCGAGCAGCGCGATGGCGGGGTCGTCGGTGCTGCGTGTGGCCATCTTGGCCAACGGGTAGCGCAGCACGTTCGGTGCGTCCTCGATGCTCTCGCGCGACAACTGCGCCAGCATCCGACGCAGGAATCCGCCGTAGCCGCTCAGCCGGTACGACAACGTCCCGAGGCCCGGTGCGTTGTGCAGCCGCGGCTCGGCTATGCCGGTCTTACAGCAATCGCAGCGACCCGATTCGTCGGCCATGGTGTTAGAGGCCCCCCTTGAGCACGAAGTCGATGCGCCCGTTCTCGGGCAGGCTCGGATTGTTGTCGACGCGCGCGATCTCGAGGCGATGGATCGCCACGTATCCGGCGTCGAGCTCGCCATGCGGTGCCTGTCCGAAGCGCTTGAAGCCGTCGGCTGGAACGTCGACGCTTTGAATGCCCGTCACCTGCATCGCGCGCGCGATGATCTGGCTGAGATACACCGCTTGACCGAACGTGTAGTTGTCCGGATGAAAGAAGCCGCGGCCGCCATCGATCATCTCGCGGGTGCCGAAGGCGTCGAGCAGTCCCTGCTTGACGATGCTGCGCAGGTAACCGGGCAGGACGCAGACGTTGAGCACGACATCCAACGCGACGTAGCGCGGGCCGTCGATCTCGAGGTCGTAGCCTGCCATGCGGAACCGCTCGAGAAAGCGGCGCAGGTCCTGCTCGAATTCAGCCGTCACGGGCTTGCCGCCACGCCTGTCGACGGTGATGAACATGGTGTGGAACATGCCCGTCCACCGCCGTGTGCAGGCAGCGCGCTGCACGTCGGGATGACGCTGGGCGGCGGCGGCGTAGTCGGCCTCGGTGACCGCGCGCTCCTGCGTGCGAAACGCCTGCGGCGCGTACAGCTTTGCCTGCGACATGGGCTCAGGATCGGCACCGCCGCGGGCCGGCATTGGATTCCGCACCTTGACTCCCGGAACAGCAGGCACATCTGGGTCACGGCGTCAGCGCCGACATTTCCTCTCGAGCCGCCGCCAAGCCGGAACTCGCACACGAACCGCGTACCGGCAGCCGGCTGTCGCCCGAGCACGCTGTCCCCGAAGCGCAAGCGCGCTCGTGCCTCACCGCGGCTATCGATCTCGGTCTCGACGACAAACTCCCGGGCGAAGCGATCGCTGTTCAACAGATCGCGCTGCGGGCGCCAGGTTTCGCCGTTGGCGCGCAGTTCGAGCGCCGGAAGCGCCATCCGCGGGTCGACCCGGCTGAGCGCGGTGGCGGAGATGGCGCCGGCGGCGCCCTCGTCGAATGCCACCACCTGGGCGAGCCCTGCTTTCTTCAGCGTGGGCCGGTATGGACGCTCGCCCGCTTCCTGCGGAATCAGATCGTCACCGGCGGTTGCGGAGACAAATGTCTGTCCGTGGTCAGCGAGCGCCACATTGCCGCGCGCAAGCCCGGCACGAACGCCGCCCGCGAATTCATGAAGACAGAGCGAAAACGGCAGTGCGTCCTCGTCGTGCCAGCGGATCTCGAGCACCGTCGTCGGGCCGAGCGGATCGGTCCGCTCCTGTGGCTCCTCCGCCAGGCGCACGACGTGGCGGTGGGTTCTGTCGGCGTCGGCCGGCAATCCGCTCTCCGCGCCCAGCACCTCTTCGAACACGAGCACATCGCCCTTGTGCAACCCGAGGAGCCCGGCGCTGCCTTGCAGCGTCGCGCGCGTCGCGCCCGCCGGCAGGCAGCAGTTCGTATCGCTCCAGGTGTAGAACTGAATCGCGTTTCGGCTCTCGCGCAGCTCGATCACCGCGTGCACGGTCTCGAAGGCGAGCGCCGGCTGCGTTTCGGTGGCCGGGGCCATTACCAGCGTCCGCTTCCGCACAGCCGGCTCCGCGGCGTTGCCGCGATCGCCATCCGTTTCGAAGACCAGCCAGGTGCGCGCGCTCGCGCCGTCGTGCATCGGATAGTCGACGAGGCGCGCGTGACGGCGCACGCTGGCGCGGCGTGCGCGCGGTGTTGAGGTATGCCTCGGTCGCCACCGCGTCCTGGTAATAACTCAGTTGATCGCCGGCATAGGCCAGCAGCTCGACGAGGGTGACGCCGAGATCCGCCGGATTGCGCTCGCGCCACGCCGGCATCGTCACCGCCAGGCGATCGAACAGCAGCCTGCGGAAGCTCGCGTAGTCCTTGGCGAGGTAGTTGATGTGCGGCGCCGGCAGATTGAGCGGTGCGCACTCGTCGTCGGGCGCGCAGTCAAAATCGCTCGGGCAATTCACCTTGAACGAGAACGACACCGCCGCGAGCATCGGATCGAACCCGGGCGGCGCATCGCTGACCGCGGCGGAGGTCACCAGCTGCAGGGTGTAGGTCGAAAAGTCGCCGCTTCGATCGGTCTTGAGTGTAACGACTTCGCCGACGGTGCCGACGATCGCCTGCACCTGCACGTCGGTGACGCGGACGCCGCCGACGATCCGGAAGTTGTTCTTCGTCAGGCCGGCGACCGGATGGATGAAGTGCACCAGCAGCGTGCGCTGGTCGGCGATCGCGACCTCGACGAAGTCGATCCCGTTGAGGAAGTTCACCCGGCGCACTTCGTCCCGGCGGCGCTCGGTGGCACAGAAGTACTGCGTCATCGCACCCTCTGCTAGCTCACGCCCGTCGTAATCGACGTCGTCTGCCGCTGCTGCGTTCGGCGCACCACGTAATCGACGCGCACCTGCAGCGCGGAATCGATGGCGTCGACCTGCACGGCATTCACCTCGATCAGGTCGCTGAGGTATTGCTGCAGGCTGCCCTGGATCATGAACTGCACGGTCGCGGCAAGCTCCGGGCTGTTGCCGGCAAACACGAGCTGCTGAAGGCCGGCGCCGAAGGTCGGCCGGTTGACGCGCTCGCCAGGACCGGTGAGCAGCAGCTGCTCGATCAGGTCGCGCACGTGATCGTCGTCCGAGGTCACGGCGGTCTGCAGCCGGTTGTCGAAATGAAACGGATAGTCGATGTTCATGTCGCGGTCACCCTCGTCTGCGTCGTCGCGATCACCAACGGCGTGCCATTCGGTGCGCAGATGGCCTGGCTGTCGAGCAGCAGCAACGGCTGGCCGTTCGACGTGACGCGCGTCGCCGCGGTCATCCAGGTCGCCGTCACGCACGGTGAAGGCGCGCCGCTGACATTGAAGGCACACCCGGCCACCGCGTAGGGCGCCGGCATCGTGGTGGTCGGTTGTCCGCTCACGAGCACCCGTGCATTCGGCGCGGTTGGCTGCGCCTGTCCGCCATGCGCGCACATCACCGTCGCCCCGACGTGGAGAAGAAATCCAGGCACGTCATCGCCTCCTTCAGACGACCACCAGCGCGCCGTTGTTGACGGTGACGGTGGGCCCGGTCATGACGATGCTCGCGCCCTTGCCGTTCTGGATGTAGATGCCGGTGTCGTTCACGATGATGCTGGCGCCCGTCGTGCTCTTCAGCATGATGCCGCCCGTCGGCCCTGGCAGGTCGCTGATGATGACGGCGTTCTGCAGCGAGGTCTGGAGCACGATGTTGGGACTCGCCGGGTTGCCGGCGAGCGCCAGCGCCGGCACTTCGGCCGCCGATCCCCAGAAGCAGCCGGTCCAGATCGGATGGCTCGGGTCGCCGTTCTCGAACTCGACCCACACGCCCGCGCCGATCTGAGGAATGAAGTAGGTGCCCTGCTGTTTGCCCGCGATCGGAAAGCACGGCATCGCCCACGACGAGGGGATCAAGCCGAGCACGTCGGGCACCATCGCCATGATGCGCCCGCGCTGTTCGGGATCGACGTTGATCGTGACCGTGCCGCGATACTTTCCGTAGAACTTGTTCTGTGTCGCCATAGTCCAGGGACTCTGCCGGCCTTACGCCGGCACGCTGGGCAGCGTGGAAATCAGCCCGTTGCGGACCAGCTTGAACCGCTGCTTGTATTCACCGCGCGTAATCTGATGCGTCACGCTCTGCACGTAGTGCAGCCCATCGAAGGCCATGCCGGCGCCACGGACGCCGACGAGCCGGCGCGGCTGCAGCACCCGGCCGTAGCGCAGGACGTCGAGCGAGCCCTCCCCCTTCACCGCGTCGGCCGTGCGCGCGGCCTTGGCCATGCCGATCATCACCGCCTTGGGAATCGAGTATTTCGAGACGCCGTCGATCGGTTTCAGCTTCACCGGGATCGGCTCGACCAGGCCGAGCGGCGGACTGAGCGGCGTGATGTTCGGGATCGGAATGGGAATCGGGACCTTCGAGAGCTCGTTGTAAACGTAGACCGTCGGAAGCTCGCGCAGCTGGTTGTCGAAGGTGAAGGACAGCGCCTCGCAGTTGCTGTGCGCATCCATGTTGATATTCAGGGCCGGCTGCGGGACCCCGACCTTGATCTGCGGCCCCCAGTAGCCGATGCTCATGCCGGGGCGTCGACTGCGGCTCGAGGTAGAACACGTAACCGACCTTGTCGGCGAGCTCGTTGATGTAATCGAAATCGGTGCCCTGCTGCGACGGAATCTGGTTCGTCGGGATCGGCACGTCGATCATCACGCTCGGAATCACCATCGGCACGATGCCCAGCCACGCGTATTTCAGCAGCATCAGTCCGACGCGTCCTTCCGCGGGCGTCGCCGGGAACGGAAAACCGCTGAAGTCGATCTGCCGCATCACCACGCTCAAGTCTTCGCCCGTGATCGACAGCGTCGAGTGCGCGGCGTCGGCGCCGGGCAGCATCTGCTGCTGCGTCACGACGCCGTCGATCAGCACCGAGGGCGCGCCGCCCACGGTCACCATCACGACGACGCGCAGGATGCTGATGGGAGCGGATCCGCCGGTGAGCAGGAATAGCGTCTCGAGCGGCGAGCGCTTGCTGATGGTGAAGCGCAGCTGAAACACGCTGGGGCCGGTATCGTTCACCGTGATGTCCACGCTCTGCAGCGCGTCGAGAACGAAGCGCGGCGCCGGCACCGGCACGGCCGGTCCGATCATGAGCGTGAGGTGGATCCCCTTGAACATCGTAGCGGCCTACTCGACGCTCGGAGCGGGCACGCCCTCCGGCAGCGTGATGCGAATCACGTTGCCGGCAGCGGCGGTGAGATCGTCAGGAAGCAGCGCGCGGTTGGCATCGCACACGCGCCAGAACTGTTCCGGATCGCCGATGTAGCGGGCGGTCAACACATCGAGCCGCTCCCCTTCGACGACGAAGTGCTCGTGGAGGAGGGCGAAATTCTCCGGTGAAGGCACGAACCGCCGGCGCAGGTACACCACCTCCCTGCCATCAGGCAGGGTGTAGGCCGCTGTCTCGGTCGCCGCATAACGGCTGTTGGCCGCAAAGCTCATCACATCCTCGTCACGGAATCCCGGTGATGCCGAGAGCGCTGAGCGCTCCCGCCTTGTAGCGTGCGGCGAGCTGTTCCTTGTTGCGCAGGTACGCCATGAAGATGTTGCCGCCCCTGGTATCGAAGCCCAGATCGTCGACGCTCAAGACGCGGAGGCCGAGGCTCACCTTCGCGCGAATCGGATTCAGGCCCGGATCGAACGCTTCCTCGTTGATCGTGAACTCGGTGATCCTGACGGGCGCGACGCGGTTCTTGCTCCAGACGAACAGCGTCAGCGGCGCCATCACCGGAGCGATCTCCAGCGTGCCGCTGCGTGCCAGCCGATTCACGTCGTTGAGCTGCGCGCTGGTCGGCGAGATCAACGCTTCGAGCACGGTCAGGCTCGGTTGAATGCCGACCTCGGCGGCGCTGCTGTCGCCGCGCTCGAGCATGTCGGCCGCGTCGATCTCCACTTCGAGTTTGAACGTCTCGACCGCCGGCCCTTTCAGCCGCAGCGCCTCGGCGCGATCGGGACTGTCGGCGCCCGCACTCTTCGGCTGCAGCGTGCGGCTGAGCGTGTCGGGGTTGTACTGCAGCGCGATCACGCGCTGGATCGCTCCTGACTCGGCGTCGACGACGACGATGCCGCCTTTGAGCAGGCGCGGAGAGTTCGGGAAGGTCGTCATAGGCTATTTCTTCTTGTCGTCCTTCTTCGCGGCCTTCTTGGCGGGATCCTTGGGCTCGTAGGTGGACTTCGCGTAGAAGATCGGATTGTCTTCGCCGCGGGGTGAACGGCTCGTGCCTCGACACGTTCAGCGATCGATGGTGCAGGTCGGCAAAGACCCGCGTCGCAATCGCCGAGACGTCGAGCATCGCGCCGGTGGGCGTGCGCTTGACCACCCACGAGTATTCCTTCGGATTCGGCGAGTCGGTCTTGGCCTCGCGCAGGATCTTGTCGTCGTTGACCGGGATGCCGCCGAGCTCGGCTTCGAAGTACGCCCCGCCAGCGCCGTAGATCGTGTATGTCTTCGTTTCCTTGCCGTCCTCATCAGGCTCGCTCGTGGTGATCTCGACGTCCTTCCTGCGGTCGGGCACGAAACCCCTCCTTTCTCATCGCCTGCGCGAAGACACTCAAGGCCTGGGCGGAGGTGGTGGGCACGTTGCCACGGAAACTCGGGAAAGTCTGCTTCTCCACTCGCTGCCCGCGCAGGACGCCGGCAATGAGCGCAGCGCGCTGCTTCTTGTCGAGATGCTGATAACGGCGATTCGATCTCGGCCGTCACTTCCGCCTCGGTGAACTTGCTGTTGCCGGGCCGCTGCATGACGACGCCCGACATGGCCTCGTAGGACTGGGCCAGCGCCGCGGCTTCATCGATGTCTTCCTTCTGGTCTTTCAGCTTCTGATCGATGCGCGCTCGACGATCCTTGAGCGCCTTCTCGCGCTCCTGCATGGCCGTCCTCTTCTTCGCCCTGTCCTTGATCCCCGCATCGACCGGCGGCGGCATCGGCTCGGAGTCCTCGATGTCCTTCTTCGCCTTGGCGCGCGCCCGCTTGGCCAGCTCTTTGTTGGTGCCGTAGACCTGTTCGTGCGTCGACGCAATCACCTGTCCCTTGCCGCCGAACGCCTCGTCGATCAGGTTGACGAACTCCTTGTTCTGGCCGAGATCGCAGCCGCGGATGTGAATCGTGGTCTTGCCGTCGATCTTGGCGCTGACATCGCGCAGCGTGCTCTTGCCGCCCCCGGGCGGATGGAGCGCGTCGCGGACCTCCATCGGACTGAGATGAGAGTCGCCGCGCAGGCTCTTCGGCTTCTTGGGGTCGCGCACCAGTGTCGCCTTCGTCGAAACCGAACTGCAGGGTGCCGTCCTGGTTCCCGTGCGACACGATGTAAAGATGCCCGATTGGCGCCTCGATCCTGCGCTCGATGTACTCCAGCACGCCGTCGAGCGTCCGTTCGCTGGTGATCATCTCGGCCTTCGGATAGTGCACCTTGAAGTACTTTTCCGCTTCCGTGTAGAAGGGGTTGACCTTCTTCGCCCGTGCCGAGTCCTCTCCCATGATGAAGACGTAGTCGAGACGCGGCTTCTCCGGCGTCGCCTTGCCGGTCGTCGCAGCCTTGGCTTTCTGGGCGCCGCCGCTCTTCACCACCGGTTGTTTCTTCGCGCCTTCGAAGCCGCCGTCGAACCGGGCGGCGAAGAAGTCCATCAGCTTGTCGTTTTCGCCGAAGTCGAGGGCCGAGTTGAGGCTCTTGGCTGTCAGGCCCCCGGTGGTGAACATCTCCGTCAGCTCGTCGTCTGAAGCGCTGGTCAACAGGTCGAGAATCGCCAGCTCGTCGTCGGTTCCGCAGAAGCCCGCTCGCATTTCCTCGATCAGGAGCGCCTTGAGTGTGGCGTTGAGAGCGAAGGCGGTCTTGTCCTTCTTCCATGCCGCCACGACGGCGCGCGCCTTGTTGTCGCTGTCGGAGTGGTCCTCGATCTTTCCCGACGTGCCCAGGTCGGTGATGTACTGCGTGAGCGTCTTGGGATCGAAGGTGTCGCCGGCAAACCACCCGGCGATCTCGTCTCCCAGTGACCATCGCTGCAGCATCGGCGGCGCCGACGCCTGCTGACGGACGTGGGTCAACTCGTGGGCGATCAGGCGCTGTCCTTCGCGGCTGCGCGGGGCATACTCGCCCGCGCCGAAGACCACGTCGGAACCGATGGTGTAGGCGCGCGCGCCGACGGCGCGGGCGCTGTGCGCGGCCTCGGCGTCGGCATGCACTCGCACGCCGCTGAAGTCGAATCCCAGCCGATCCTCCATCTGCGCACGCGTGCTCTCGCCGAGCGGCTGACCGCTGCTGCGCAGCACCGGAGCGACGTGATCGGTGTCGATGCACCGCGCCCGCGCGTCCATCGCTCGCCCGTTGCAGCGTCGACACCGGGCTGGACGCACCCGCCGAACGTGACGATTCACCGCGCACGACCGCGTCGGCCACGTGGTCGGCTTCCTGTTCGAAGCGATCGCCAGGCATGCTGACCGGCAGCGTCGACTTCGGTGCCGGTCCGGGCACCGGTTTGTGGATCTTCATCACGACGAAGTTCCTCGCACCGCGGTGAAGACGCTGTTCGCGATGCCGGAGCCGGTGCCGGCCGGCGTTCGCGCCGGTGTCTCGAACGCTCCGGCGTCGAGGCGGGCGACGTCCGTCGAGTGATGTCCGCCGAGCTCGCGCGCGTGCGCGCGGGCCAGGCGCGTCAGCTCACGCGCCACCGCGTCGCCGATGGCGTGACGCTGCCGCGGATCGAAGCCGTGCAGCACGAGCTCGTCGATCACCAGCTCGATCTTCATATCCAGTCCCGCACCTCGGCGTCGCTGGGCGGCTTGTCCGTCTTGGCGCACTCCGTTCGTGCCGCGTGCAGCAGGTCGCGCATCCGTACCGGCTGGCTGGCATCGGCCGCGAGGAACGCGGCATTCATCGCGATGTTGCGGATGCTGCCGCCGGCGACGTTCAGCCTGGCCAGCTTGTCGGTATCCAGGCCATCCACCGGCGTCGCCCCCGGAAACACGCGACGCCAGATATCCGCCCGCGCCATCGCATCCGGAAACGGGAACTCGACGATGAAACGGAGGCGGCGGAGAAACGCGTGGTCGAGCGCCCCGCGTTGATTGGACGTGAGGATGGCGAGGCCGCGATACTCCTCCATCCGCTGGAGCAGGTAGCTGATCTCGATGTTGGCGTAGCGATCGTGGCTGTCCTTCACCTCGCTGCGCCGGCCGAAGAGCGCATCGGCCTCGTCGAACAGCAGGATCACGCCGCCACCCTCCGCAGCGTCGAAGACGCGGCGCAGGTTCTTCTCGGTCTCGCCGATGTACTTGCTGACGACCTGGCTCAGGTCGATGCGATAGAGATCGAGCTGCAGGTCGTTGGCCAGCACCTCGCTCGCCATCGTCTTGCCGGTGCCGCTGACGCCGGCGAAGAGCGCAGTGATCCCGAGCCCGCGGCGCTCGCCGCCAAACCCCCATTCCTCGTAGACCTTCGTTCGCTGCCGTACCTGCGCGGCGATTTGCCGAAGCACGCCCATCTGCGCCGGAGGCAGCACCAGGTCGTCCCATGTCGCGGTGGGCTCGAGACGGCGCGCCAGCTCTCCGAACGACGGCCTCGCCTGGAGCCGGCTCGCCCGCCACAGCGAGTCTGGCGACTGATCGTCGGCGCTCTGAATCGTCGCGGCGATCTGCCCCGGGTTCAGCTCGAACTGCGCGGACAGCGCATCGAGGCTGCCATTCAGCGCCTCGGCACGTTCGCCGAGCGCCGAGCGCCACGAGGCCTTGCGTTCGTTGGACGTCGGCGCGTTCAGGTGCAGGCGTACGAACGACCGGCTGGAATCCGCGATGTTGTCTTCGGTGCTGATGACCAGCGCCGTGCCGATCCGATCGGCGAGCGCGGCGACCTGCGGCGACGGCGCCGCCATCGACGAGCAGCACCGCCGGCGACAACAGCGCTTCCCGCATCCAGGCACGCGCCAGGCGGTCGCGCGCCGTCGCGTCGCCCGGCACATCTTCGCCGCGTAGCGCGAACAGCCGCAGACCGAGATCCGCGCAGGCGCGCGCCACGACGCTGCGCCGCGACTGGACGTCGCCGCCGGTCAGGACAAATGCGCTGTCGGCATCCGAGGAGAGCTGCTTCGAGATGCGCGCGGCAGCGTCGCGGTGCACCGGCCAGAGATCGCCGGCGGCGTGGACCGCGCTGAGGAGGGCGTGAAGCGAGTCGTCCAGGTAGACGAGCCCCAGCAGGTGATGCAGCGTGCGCTCGCTGACGAGGAGGCGCGCATGCGACAGCGAGCCGTCGCGGCGCGAATCGAGATCGACCAGCCGCCAGTAGCGGAGCGGCGCCGAGGGCAACAGCGCGCTCCAGTGCGCGCCTTCGAAGACGCGGCTGGCCAGCGCGAAGCTTGCCCCACTGCCACCGTTCTGCTGGTGCAATCCGCCGCACAACGACGCCACGTCCGCGTCCAGTTCGACCGCGGCCGCGAGCAAAAGGAGGTTGGCCTCGAAAGGCGAGAGGGCAAACGCCGAGCGAACGCTGCGCAGCGTCTCGGCGGTGGGGTCGAACGACGGCGGCGTCCCCTGGTCGCCGCCTGCCAGCCGCGTCCAGGCGCGCGCGAACGGCCGCGATGTCGTCACGCAGTGCATCGCGCGCCGTGTCGACGGGCTTTGGACGTCGGCGGCCGGTCATGCGATCACCGTGACCTTCGGCGAATCGAACTTGCCGGCGGCGAGGCCGAGCAGGCTTTCCGCGCCGTCGACGCTCACGTAGGCCAGGTAGTCGCCCAACACGACGTTCGCGACGGCAAACGCGATGCTCGCGGCCGTCGTGGCCGCGCCGGCGATGCCGTTGTCCTTGGGAGACAGAAAGCTATAGGCGCGCGCCGGCCGGGTGTCTGGAGCGTCGCGCTCGTAGAGATACAGCGTGACGCGCTGCGCCTTGCCGACCGGGGGATTGAAACCGACCGCCAGCGTCCCCGACGCGAGCGAGATAATCGCCGGCACCGTGATCGCCGGATGCAGGACGAACGGCACGACGTTCGACTCGAAGCCGCGATGCGGCTCGCCCGGCGCCGGATCGCCCATGAGCAGGTCGTGGATCACCTGTGTGGCCTGCACGCCGGCGCGCAGGTCGCCGACCGTGGTCAGATCGATCGCGATCTCGGCATCGCCCACGCTCGCCGGGGTCACGGTGGCCTCGCCGATCTGGACGCGCGTGACGTCGCCGCTGAGGCCGCTGCCCTTGATCAGAATCGTGCTCGCCGACGTGATGCGCACGTCGGCAGGCGGCACCGCCGCCGACACGACCTCGTCGATGCGCGGGTGCTTGAGCGGCATGACGTAGAGGTTGGATTTCAGCACCGGCAGCGAGGCGCGCGTCGATTTCTTGCTCTGAATCAAGACGACCGACGCGGTGTAGCCCGCGGTCAGGCGGAAGTGATTGGCTTGAAACGCCGACCACAGCTTGCTCAAGTCTTCGACGCCGAGCGGCTCGGGAGAGATCTTGACCGTCTCGATCTGATCGGCGAGATCGGCGGCGGCCAGCGCCTGATACGCCGGCGGCAGGATGCTGCCGCTCACCTGCAGCGATGGAATCGCCGAGAGCGAATCCTGGATGGCCTTGCGCGACAGCACCGGCGTCTCGTGCAGCAGCTGCATCGCGTAGCCCATCAGGATCTCGGCCTGGTATTCGTCCTTGCCGTACGCCATCAGCAGGTAGTGGAGGCTGAGCGCCAGCGGCGGATTGCTCACGCGATCGCCGCGGGCGTCGAATGCCGGCAGGCTGTTGTTGCGCAGCGTCGTGTTGTGCGCCGTGTGGTAGAGAAACAGGTTGAGGCCTGCCTCCTCGTCGGCGCCCGTCTTCAGCAGATCGGGCGGCTTGGACGTGACGCGCACCGAGTTGCCGGCCACCGCCGCGAGGTCGTTGGCGATGATGCCGTTGTTCAGCAGGTCCTTGAGCACGGCGGTCACCGCCGCGAGCGCGAGCGCGCTGCTCACGACACCCCCCGGTCGCGCTTCTGGACGTATTCGTCGAGCGACATCAGCGCGCGCTTGCTGTCACGGGAGGCGCGAGGTGATGAACCGGGTGCCGCCGTTGTCACGGCACGCACGTCGACCCGACCGATGTGAATGCGAATGGCAGGTTCTGCTCGTCGATTCCCGCTCGCGCGGCGAAAGACGCGCAGGAAGCGGACGGGCGCGTTCGATACCGCCCACGCGAGCGGCGGGCGCTCGGCGATCGCCCGCGACCGCGGGGCCCTTGCCCGGCGCATCGCCGGCGCGTGCCGCCACGCGCTCGAACCGCACCTGCACCGCCGGCTCCAGCGCGCGCACTGTCGGGTGCGGTGTCGACGCTCGTCGCGCCGTTCGTGTCCTCTTGATCGCCGGCACCCTTGCGCTTGCCGCGCTTCTGTCTCGGCCGCGGCAACCCCTGCTCGCTTTCCGGCGGGGTGTCTTCCGCAGTCGACCTGCGGCGCGATCGACGAGGCGGTTCGCCTCCGTCCGACACGCTCGGCCGCGCACCATCGGCAATCTTTTTTTCGCCGCTGGCAAGGCGTCGGCCATCGGCTCCGCGGCCTCTTCCCAGCGCACGCGCTGCCGCGGCTGCACGCTCAACTCGGGCCGCAGCGTCCTCGCTGCCAGTGCGGCGAAGTAGTCGGCCATCAGATCATCTCGACGTAGGTCTGCCGGCGGCGGGCGCCGAGCTCGAGGATCTCGCTCTCGCTCCACCCGTAGGCACCGGCAATCACGTGGATCTCGTGCAGCGTCCGCTCGGCCCAGTCGTCCAGCTCGCGCCACACGAACGCGGCAATGTCGAACGGGGTCTGCCACGCGTGTCCGCACGCCGGGCAGGTCAGGTCCAACTGCACATCGTCAGCCTGATGGGCCAGGAGCGACGCGGCCTGTTCGCGCAGATCGGGGTCGTCGCTTTGCACGCAGCGGGCGATCAACTGCTCGCGCGCTTCGGCGATGTCGGTGAGCGACGCGACCGCCAGCAGGTCTTCGCTGTTCGGCAGACGGCAGCGGATCCGCGTGCCGCCGATCCGCAACGTCCGAAACGCCGAACGTGCGGCGGCGCCTTGCGCCGGCGCGATCTGCGCCAGCGCGAGGTGCATTTCCAGCTGCTCCGCACAGGCCGGGCAGAAGGTCACCGCCTCGACACGGTCGCCGAATATCTGGGCGCGAAAATCGAACAGCGCGTGGTCGCGCCGCGCCACACTCCAGCGCATCACCTCAGCCAGCGGCTGATCGGTCAACAGCGCTGCCAGGGCAGCCGCGCGTACCGGCATCGGCTGG
The DNA here is from genome assembly GCA_963833135.1 of uncultured cyanobacterium. GTDB lineage: Bacteria > Acidobacteriota > Vicinamibacteria > Vicinamibacterales > UBA2999 > 12-FULL-67-14b. Next base: position 124,519 of record CAWHWW010000009.1, read on the forward strand.
CCGCGAAAGGTCTCCCAGCCATCGAGCAGTTGTCGTGCCGGAGTCGGACGCATGACGACGACCTACGCCAGCGTCGGCTCGCTCGGTTCGACGACGCTCGTGTCGCGCTCCCAGCCTTCGTTTTCCAGCTTGATGCTCTGGATCAGCACGGCGTTGGCGTTCGCATCGAGATCGGCGTGCGCCTGGAAGTCGGACACCCACGCGCGGAACACGCGATAGGCGATGACGACCTGTCCGGCCTCGTTGTACAGCTCGATGATGAGGTCCTTGCGAAAGTCCTTCAGGGATGTTTCGGCGCCCAGGCCGGCGCCGAAATTCCACACCTTGTTCGCCCACTTCTCGAACTCGGCGTCGTGCGTGACGCCGCGCTCGAGCGTGATCGCTTCGAACTCGGTCCGCCCCGGCGACTTGCGGGTGCTGCTGGGATCGCCGCCTTCGCGGTGCTTGACCACTTCGGTGGTGCGCTTCAGCGCGCTGACCTTGCTGATGCCTGCCACATAGCGGCCGTCCCACTTCACGCGAAACTTGAAATTCTTGTACGGGTCGAAACGCGAAGGATTCACGGAGAACTGGGCCATGGGAGTCTCCCTCTACGCTTGTATCTGTCCGGCCAGCTGCTGCAGCTTGATGATCACGAACTCGGCGGGCTTGAGCGGCGCGAAGCCCACCAGAATGTTCACGATGCCGAGGTTGATGTCGTTCTGCGTGGTGGTTTCGGCGTCGCACTTGACCAGGTAGGCTTCGCGCGGCGTCTTTCCCTGGAACGCGCCCTGCCTGAACATGTTGTGCATGAAGGCGCCGACGTTGAGCCGGATTTGCGCCCACAACGGCTCGTCGTTCGGCTCGAAGACGACCCACTTGAGGCCGCGATAGAGGCTCTCCTCGATGAAGAGCGCCGTGCGCCGCACCGGGATGTACTTGTATTCGTCGGCCGCGGCGTCGGCGCCGCGCAGCGTGCGCGCGCCCCACACCACGTTGCCGAAGACCGGCAGCGTGCGCAGGCAGTTGATGCCGAGCGGATTGAGCAGCCCGTTCTCGGCGTCGGTCGTGTTCAACTGCAAGCCGGCAACGCCGAGGAGCGCCGCGTCGGTGCCGGCCGGCGCCTTCCACACCCCGCGCTGTGCGTCGGTGCGCGCCATCACGCCGGCGATCATGCCGCTCGCCGGGAACGTCTCGATCTGGCCGTCGAGCATCGGGTCGGCCTGCTTGATGCGCGGGAAGAACACGGCGCCGTTGCGCGCGGCATCGCCGTTCAGGTTCATGCCGGCGACGCCCGTCTGCGCACTGCTAACCGAGTTCCAGCCGGTCTTCGAATCGACGATCAAGAACGCCCGGCGCCGGGCGCACACGCCGAGCGCATCCTGATACACATCGTCCGGCACGTCGCCGTCCCTGGCATCGGGCAGGATGCAAAGGAGATTGAAGAGATCGGTCTTCTCGAGCAGCGCCACGCCGGCCTTGAACTCGGTGGCGCCGACGACGGCGCTGTCCACCGCTTCGGTGGTGGCCGTGCTCTGCGCCGGAGTGGACTTGGTCGCGTCGGTCCACACGTCGGCGTCGGTGAGAGCGCCGGCGCTGGCCGCGGGCGTCGTGTTGGCTGGCAGCGCCTGCGTCGATCGAATCAGGCTCGATTCGTTCTTCAGCACGCGATCGGCACGTCGCGCGCTCTCCTTGGTCGTGAGGTTCAGGAACGTTTCGATGCGGCCGGTGTTGCCGTCGCGTACGACGACATCGAACAGATCGGCGGGCGCCAGGCCCAGCCGCGCGGCGGCGGCGGCAAGATTGGGATCGGCCGCGGCCTTCTTCTCGATCCGGACGCGCACCTTCTGCCCCCACGCCCCTTCGTTGGCGGCTTCGAGCGAGAGGTTGCCGATGTTGAAGCTCGACTTGCTGCCCTTGTTGTTCGTCGGCTTGTAGAGCCGGACGATGATGGCGATCGCGCCGCCATTGAGGAAGAAGTCGCGCACGGCATAACCGAGCGTGAAATCGCGATGCAGTCCTCCGAAGAGCCGCTCGAAATCAGCGAAGCTCGTGATCGTCACGGGATCGCCGGCGGGCCCGCGCACGGCCTTGCCGACAAATGCCGTGATCGAGGTCGCGACATTGGCGATGGTGCGCACTCCACTCGGAATCTCTTCGATGTAGACACCGGGATAGCTGACGGAAACGGGCATGGCGCATCACCTCCAGAAGTTCGGAGCCGGGATAATACTTCAACGAGCGAGCCGGCGAAGCGACGATTCGATGACTGACGACGTTCGGCGATCACGTTGCGTGCAGGACGGCAAGACTGAAGCTCTTCTGTAGTCGCAGCGTGCGTCACAAACAGATTCCGCCCGCGCGTGCTGACGCACATCACGACCCACGAAGGCTCTTGAAGAAGAGATCGCTATACTGCCCCTCGTCGGCCCCAGTTCGATGAGATTCGAGTCCGGCGCCCGTCTGGGCCCGTTCGAGATCCTGTCCCCGCTCGGTGCCGGGGGGATGGGCGAAGTGTATCGGGCACGCGACACGCGGCTCGATCGAACGGTCGCGATCAAGCTGCTGCCGAGCGAGTTCCTGAACGCGCCCAGCCGCAGGATCGAACGGTTTCGTCGCGAAGCGCGCGCCATCGCGCGCATTACCCATCCACATATCTGCACGTTGCACGACGTCGGGGAGGATGGCCCCGCGATCTTCCTGGTGATGGAGTACGTGGAAGGCGTCACTCTGGCGGCGCGACTCGCGGACGGCCCGTTGCCGCTGGACCTTGCGTTGCGCGCGGCGATCCAGATCGCCGATGCGCTGGACCATGCGCATCGTCAGGGCGTGGTGCACGCCGACCTCAAGCCCGGCAACATCATGCTGACTCGCGACAGCGTCAAGCTGCTCGACTTTGGCCTGGCCAAGCTGAAGGCTCGGGATGACGAGACCCCAAACGATGCGACGAGAACCGAGCGACTGACCGAGGTCGGATCGATCTCGGGGACGGTCCCGTACATGTCGCCGGAGCAGATCGAAGAGCGCGAAGTCGACAGCCGCACCGATATTTTCGCGTTCGGCATCGTCCTCTTCGAGATGCTCTCCGGCCAACGGCCGTTTGCGGGCGACAGTCGCGCCTCGTTGATGGCGGCCATCGTCGCCGCGGAGCCGCCGGCATTGTCGTCGCTGCAGCCGCGTGCCCAGGCCTCGCTCGAGCGGCTGATCCGGCGCTGCCTCGCGAAAGATCCTGACGATCGGTGGCAGACCGCGCGCGACATGGCGGCCGGGTTGCGGTGGATCGCGGAGGCGCCCGGGCAGCAACGTCACAGCCGCGACGGCAGGCCAACCGCGCCGTGCCGGTATTTGGGTGGGCGTCGCGGGCGCTGCCTTGGCTGCCGCTGTTCTGACCGCGATTGCTCTGTCGATGTGGCCCAAACCCGGCGCCGCGGAATTTCTACCAGCGACGTTCCGCAAGGGCGCCGTATCTGCCGCCCGCTTCACGCCAGATGGTCAGAGCTTCGTCTATAGCGCCAGCTGGGAAGGTCAGCCCTATGCCGCGTTCCTCGGTCGGCCGGCAAACCCGGATGCGCGCGATCTGCAATTGCAGCATGCACGAATCATGTCGATTTCCGGAGCGGGAGACATGGCGGTCTTGTTCGGTCCCCAGGACATCACGCACACCCGGGGCGCGCGCATGCTGGCGCGCATCCCCATGGCCGGGGGATCGCGCCGCGACCTGCTCTCCGGGGTGGTGGACGCCGATTGGATTCCGGGCACCGACACGCTCGCCGTCATTCGGGACACCGAGGGCAATGGTCCCTGGACCGTCGAGTTTCCCGCCGGCACGACGGTCCACGAAACTCCAGCCGCGTGGTCGCTGCGGGTGTCACCCGACGGCAGTCGTGTGGCGTTCTTCGAAGGGCCGGTGATGTTTGGTAGTGCAGCGCAGGCGATGATCACGGTCGTCGACAGATCCGGCCGCAAGTCCACCGTGACACGCGACTGGGCAGCCTTTGGATTGGCGTGGGCGCCATCGGGAACCGAGATCTGGTTTACGGCCACGCGTCCGATCCCGGGCGAATATGCGCCGTCGCTCCATGCCGTGTCGCTCTCGGGCGTCGAGCGACCGGTGTATCGCGCGCCCGATTGGCTCGTGCTGCACGACATCTCCAAGGATGGCAGGGTGCTGTTGTCGCGCAACACCATTCGTATCAACCTGGCCTGCAAGCGATCAGGGGACATGAGCGAACGCGACCTGACATGGCAGCTGGCCTCTGCGGCCAAGGGAATCTCAGCAGACGGCAGCACGCTGATCTTCGAGGATGAGTTGCTTTCGTCGCCCTCTGGAAACCCGCCGATCTTCAGCAGGAACATCGACGGGTCTCCCGCGATCTCGATTGGCGATGGCAATGGGGCGGCGCTGGCCCCGGACGGAAAGTGGGTGCTCGCGCGGCGCGGAGGGGACCTGGTGTTGTTGCCAACCGGAATTGGTGCGACGATTACGCTGCCCAAGGGAGACCTGGCGCGGGTTGGAAATGGTGCATGGCTGCCGGACTCGCAAAGTATCGTGTTCACTGGTTACACCGCGGACAACGGGCCGCGAGGCTACCTTCAGGAAATCCCCGCCGGACTTCCCCGCGCGATCACGCCGCCGGGAGTGGTTCTCGCCGACACATCGGCGGCGCGAGACGAGAGCTCCGTCCTCGGCCGCGTCGGCGACGAGTGGAGGCTCTTTCCGACTCAGGGTGGGGACGGCCGGACGGTTCCAGCGCTGGCGCCTGGAGACGTCCCGCTTCAATGGAGCCATGGCGGCCGATACGTGTACACCGTCGACAACGTAGATGAGGGTACGCGGGCAGCCGTTGATGTCTTTCGCGTGGAGTTGGCGAGTGGAGACCGGAGGCTTTGGAAGACTCTCATGCCCTCTGACCCCGTCGGGGTCGAGGACATGCGAAGAACAGTCGTGATTACTCCGGACGCGCAGTCGTACTGCTACTCCTATACGCGACGGCTCGGCGACCTGTTCGTGGTCGATGGGCTGAAGTGAGATGCAGGCTCGCTTCGGAGCGTTCGTGCTCGACCTTGACAGCCGTGAATTGCGTCGCGACAGCCACCGCGTGTCGCTGTCCCCCAAGGCGTTCGAGTTGCTGAGCATCCTGGTCGCAAGCAGGCCGAAGGCGATCTCGAAGGGCGAGCTTCAGGAGCGGTTGTGGCCCGCGACATTCGTGGTCGAGAAGAACCTCGCCAACCTGGTGAGCGAGATTCGCGCGGCCCTCGGCGACGATCCTTCCGATCCGCGATTCATCCGGACCGTGCCCCGATTTGGCTACGCGTTTCGCGAAACGGTCACCCGCACCGATGCCCATCAGCCGGTGCATCGCGGAGGAGTGTCTTTCGGTATCAAATGGGTGTCCGGCCGAGTGACGCTCGCCGAGGGTGAGCACGTCCTCGGACGTGACCCAGACGCAGAAATTTATCTGGACGCACCAGGGGTATCCCGGCGCCACGCACTGATCACGATCGCGGCCGCCCGCGCGACCATCGAAGACCTGGGAAGCAAGAATGGGACACTTGTCGGGGATCAGCGAGTCGACGGATCCAGATCGATCGGTGATGGCGACGTCATCACCGTCGGCTCCGTGAAGCTCACGGTCAGGGCGCTTCAAACGCCGAGCTCGACTGAGACCGAAGGCTAGCCACCGGCTCAATCACGAATCCTGCCGGACGCCTGACGAATTCCTGCCGCACGCCTGCGACTTCTGGGAGCGCGTCCCCTACCTTCACGATCCAAGGTCGCGCGGAATGTCGCCCTTCTGCGACCCGGAGGTCACTCATGTCACTCAAGTTCGGCCTCTCCGTCGCCATCATGTCGGCAGTCTTCGTCAGCCAATTGATCCTGGAGATCGACGCGCAAACGGCCGCAGCGAGGACACCGCGCCACATCACCTTTGATTGCGATCCGGAACAGCTTCACGGCGCGGCCAGGCTTACGTGTCTGGCAAAACGCTTCGAAGAGGGTCGGCGTCTCTTCGACGAAGAGACATTCCAGGGCAACGGCCGGACCTGCCTGACGTGTCACAGCATTAAGACGGGCACGTTCTCGCCCGAGGACGCGCAACAACGTCTGGCGGCAAACCCCGGCGATCCCCTGTTCGTGGGCGACGGTCTTGACGACGGCGTGGTCGGCACGTCTCGAATCACCGCGCACGCGACCGTCCGCATTGAGATCCCGCTTCCTCCGCGCGTCAGGCTCGCGAACGATCCGACCGCGACGAGCGTCACGCTCCTCCGGGGGACACCAACGACCCGCAATACGCCGTCGCTCCAGCCCGTCTTCATGTACGACGGCCGCGATCTGACGCTCGAAGCGCAAGCCCTCGGCGCGGTCCACGCGCACGCGCAGAACGGTATGGAGCCGACGCCGCTGCAGCTCGAGTTGATCGCGGAGTTTCAGCGAACCTCGCCACGTTTCTTCTCATCGTTGCCGCTGTTCCTCTTTGCTCGCGGAGGGCCGACGCCCCGTCTGCCAAATGGTGTCACGGCGTCGGAGAAGCGCGGGCGGGCGATGTTCGACGACGTCCAGATCACGCCGGGTTCGACCAGGGGGCTGTGCGCGATGTGTCACAGCGGCCCGATGCTCGACGTCACGAACGAGTTCAACTTCTTCCTGCCGGATCTCCCGGGGTTGCGGTTCTTCGGCGTCGGCGTTTCCGAGCGCAACAAACTCAATCTACCGACCTACGAATTCATCGTCGACGGCACCGACAGGATCGTCACGCCCGATCCCGGTGCGTGTTTGACGGACCCGCCAGATCCAAACGAATTCCCGCCGGAGTTGTTTGGGCCGGGCGGACCCTTCCCGCTCATCATCGCCTGCAACCTGTTCAAGACGCCGTCGCTCTGGGGAGTGAGGCACACCGCGCCCTACTTCCACGACAACTCGTCGAGGACGCTAAAAGACGTGGCCGAGCAATACGCGTTCATGTTCGAACTGTTCGCCGGCATCATCCTCACGTCGGAGGATCAAGCCGACATCGTCGCGTTCCTGAAGCTGCTATGAGTCCTCGTCACCACGCGTCGATGCGGTTGCGAGTGCTGGCCCTGATGATGCTCGTCGGATTGGTCGGCGTGGCCGCCCAATCGAACAGGCCCGTCCGTCAGGCGCCACGGTTCTGGAACGATCGGGAGCTGGCGGACTGGGCGACGCCGGTCGCCGGCCTTAACGTCCGGCCCGGGCATTATTCTGAACGTGACTACTACGCCGCGCCCGAGGCGGAGTGGGTACGCACCTACCCGGTGTACTTCCCCGGACGGGAACCCGCAGGCTACTGGGAGATGCTGCGCGCCAGGAAACCGGAGCCGCTCGTTACTGCCGGCGCGCGAACCGGGGCCGAATGGATCGACACCGGGAAACGTGTCTTCGACGAGATGGACGTCCCTTTGTTCCGGAGCACAGATCCGCAGATGATCGCGATCGCGCGGTCGGCGGACGAGTTCGTGCGCCGCGGCGCACGGGCGCACCAGGACGGACGCGTATTCGGTTTGCGCTGGGTACCAACGGCTAAGGGATTGGCGCTCGGTGTCTCGGACTGCAGCTTGTGCCACACCCGAGCCATGCCGGACGGCTCGCTCCTGAGCGGTGCGCCGTTCAACCTGCCGTTCGATGGCGTGCTCGGTGAGCTGGTTGCGCGGGGCTCGGCGCAGTTCTTCCCCGGTGATTCACCGTCAACAGCGACCTGGCGCGAGTCCGGCACGCCGTGGATCGCAAACGACATTCACGACGGCATCAAATCGATGGCGGAAAGCGAGCTGGGCGCACTCCTCGGCAGCGCCCCGCCCGGTACCTTCCCACGCTTCAACGGCAGCCCGTACTACATGACGAAAGTGCCGGATCTCATCGGCATCAAAGATCGCAAATACATCGACCACACCGGCACGCATCGCCTTCGTGGTTCGGCGGACGTGATGCGGTATGCCGCGCTGGTGTCCTGTTGCGACGTCGCCGATTTCGGACCACACCGCATCCTGCCTGATGCGCAGCGCGACATCGTTTACCGAATGCCTGACGACATGCTGTTCGCGTTGGCCGAATACCTCTTCTCCCTCGAGCCGCCGTTGAATCCACACGCTGGTGATCCACGCGCGGCGGCGGGTCGTGAAGTGTTTCAGAGGGAAGGCTGCGCGAGCTGCCACACGTCTCCGCTCTACACGAACAACAAGCTGACGCTGGCCCAGGGGTATGAACTGCCAGCGAATCATCCGAATCGTGCGGACGTGATGCCGCTCTCGGTAGGAACGGATCCGAACCTCGCACTCAAGACCCGCAAAGGCACCGGCTTTTACAAAGTGCCCTCTCTCAAAGGCGTGTGGTATCGCGGCATGTTCAATCACGACGGGTCGGTGACCACGTTGGAAGAATGGTTCGATCCGGCTCGCCTGCGCCAGGACTTCGTCCCGTCCGGCTTCGTCGGCTACAACGTGACGCGGCGCGCCGTCCCTGGACACGAGTTTGGCTTGCGGCTGACCGCGGAAGACAAGGCTGCGCTGATTGCCTTCCTCAAGACCCTGTAAACCGACCACGCACAGACTTCGTGCCTCGAATCACCAATCCCGCGACCGGAGCGCCTGACTCCATCCGCAATTCGGCCGGAACGATCCACGGCTGCAGTCCGGCGGCGGTGAGCACCCGCTCCACGTAGGCGCGTGCGTGCCCATAGCGGCCGTGCAACTCCAGGCGCCAGTTGATATCGGCCGCGGCCTCGACCGCGTGCTCGAGAGTGAAGACGAAGAGCCCATTCGGACGCAGCGCCCCGGCCGCGGCGGCGGCGACCGATTCCAGGTCGCCGAAATACACGAGCGTGTCGGCTGACACAATCAGATCGAACGCAGCAGAGTGGTCGCGCAAGTGGTCCGTCAACTCGCTTCTTATCAGTACGTCGTAAACATGCTTCTCCTTCGCGAGAGCCAACATGCCCTCGGAGAGATCAACGCCGGCCAATCGGCGCGCATAAGGGACTAACAACGGACCGCAGAGTCCGGTGCCGCAGCCGGCATCGAGCACATCGAGCTCGTTCGACGGCTCGAGGCCCGAATCCTCGAGCATGGCCGCAACGAGCGCCGGCGCGCGGTACGACAGTTGCTCGAGCTTTGATTCAAAGCTGGAGGCAAAACTGTCGAACGTTCTCTCGACGAATCCATTCGATGCGCGCGCCGGGACATCTCGACCCGTACAGGCCGCCCGCATGTGCAGCGCAATGGGGTCGCCCGGCTCTTCGTCGAGCCATTCTTCGAGGATGTTCACGGCCTCGTCGATGTCACCAAGCACGCAGTGCGGCCAGCGCCAGGAGCCGTCGCGCTTCCCGGTGCTTCGGCCTGAGCGTGATCACCTTGCAGTAGCACTCGGCGGCTTCCTTCGTTCGCTTCAACGCGTTGAGCAGGATGCCCAGGTTGGTGTACGCGTCGATGTGCTCGGGGTTCAGTTGAATGGCGGTGCGATATGCGGCTTCCGCCTCGAGCGGCTTTCCGGTCGCTCTCGACAGCACGCCGAGATTGCTGTGCGCATTGGCGTGACCCGGCTCGATGGCGATTGCATGTTGATACGCGTCGATCGCCGCCTGCAGCTTGCCCGTCGATTGGAAAATGATGCCCAGGTTGTTGTAGCAATCCGCCCGGCCCGGCGCGAGCGCAAGGCTCTTTTCGATCAGCGCGACGGCTTCGTCGCTGTGCCCTTGTTGATGCGCCAGCACGCCCGCATAGTGCAGCGCGTCAGGATGATTCGGCGCCGTGTCGAGTACGCGGCGATACAGCTCCTGGGCTTCTGCGAGCTGCTCATTTTTTTGCAGCAGGATAGCGAGCGCGACCGCCTCCTCGAGCGTCAACTCGCGCGGCGGTGTGTCCGGCTGCTCCATGGCGGAACGCGAGCAGATTTTCTTCGCTCAGCGGCCGGCAGGACGCTAACCGCCTTTGTTGGCCTTGAGGTCGTACTTGAAATGAACCCCTGCATCGAGCGACCCATCGGCCTTTTGCGGCTTGTATTCGAGGTCGATCTTGGCAAACGCGAAGCTGACGCTCTCCGAATACGGTTGGCCGCTGGCTCCGCCATGCGTGACGCCAGTGATGGTGACGTCATTCAACTTGACGATAAGGTACTCCTGCTGGCCCTTGCCGGCCTTTCGATGGGTGATGATCACGTCTTTGAGGTGGGTCCCGGTGGCGCACGCCTTCAGGAGCAGCGGAGACGCCTTGTCGATATTGTGGACGATGGAAAGGTCCTGGAAGGTCGCCTTTCCCGCACCAATTCCACCACCGGAATCGGCTCCCGCATGCGCGACTCCCCACGAGAACGAGAGCACTTCGATTTCGTCCTTGTGTTTGGAGTCCGGCGACTCCCCTTTGATGTCCCCGATCTTTGCAAAGATGTCTGCCGCCATTTGACGCTCCTCAGCAATCTGACATTAGATCGGCGCTAATGTAATTCCTTGGCAACCCGCAGCGGGCGCCATTATAAGGCCTGTGCGCTGACCTGGCTGAAGATCGATGACGATTCGCACCTTCTGGCTCAATCTCGGTTGGCTGGTCGTGCTGGTGGTGACGGTGGCGTTGCCCCTGGTGCTCGATGCAGTCGGACGCCTGACGTACTTCACCAGCCTGTCCTTGTGGGGTCTTCCAATTCTCTATCTCTGGCCCGTGTTCAGATCGATCACGGCCGACGGCACCGGGCGGCGGCGGCGAGCTTTGTATTGGACCGCCGGCACGATCGTCGCGCTCGGCATCGTGCTCGACTTTGTGCTCGGATACCTGACGTTGCGATTCCCTGGTTGCAGCGAGCCGGCGGGCACCGGTCCCTATTTGTTCTGTCTGCCCGCCGTGGGTGGCAGGATCCCGATTGAGGAGCTGCTGTTCTACGCCATGGGCCCCGTGGCCATCGTGCTGGTCTACGCGTGTGCCGATGAGCTCTGGTTGAGTCGTTACAACCCCAAAGACGATCTGGTGGACCTCAAACTGATTCAGGTGTCGCCGCGTCTCGTGGTCGTCGCGGTCGGCGCCGCTCGTCGCCGCACTTGTGCTCTGGCGCGTGAACGGAACCTTTCCGACCTATTTTGTTTTCATCGCGGCGGGCGCCGTCGTGCCCGCGATCTTCTTGTATCGCACCATTGGCAACCTGACGAACTGGCCGGCCTTTGCGGTCACCACGTTGTACGTGATCGTCACGTCGGTGATTTGGGAGGTGACGCTTGCGATCCCGCGGCAGTGGTGGGGATATGAGCCGTCGGGGATGGTCGGGCTGAGCATCGCCGCCTGGTCGCGTGGAGACGCCATCTTCCCTGTCGAGGCCGCCGTGGTCTGGCTCTTCGCGCCGTTTTCGAGCATCCTCAGCTACGAATTCGCCAAGGCGCTGACGCATCACCCGCGTTCTCCACGAGTCGCTCTGTTTGGGTCCGTCGCGTCTGCCGGAAACTAGGCAGCGTCGAGACTCCATCGTCGTCCACGTCAGGCAGCTCACGAAAAGCCCGCGTTGACGTGTGACGAGGCGGGAGCGCGCGGCCCCCGCCCGTCGAAGCCGCGGTCACTTGTTCTTCTTGACCGTCAGTACGTTCTCGTCAGCCTCGATTCGCAGCGTGTAATGCTCGCGGCCGCCCGGGACACCGAAGTCCGGGATGCTGAAGCCGACGACCGTGGCCGTCCATGTGCCTGTCGACCGGATTGCTCACCACGCACAGCTCCGGCGTCCGTACGGTGTTGCAGGAGTTGACCACGGGCCCGCTCGGCGGCGTCAGGATCACGTCGAGATCGCTGATCGGATAGTTGCCGTTCATGTTCATCCAGCGCAGGCGCGTCTCGAGCGCCGCGGTACCGGCCGGCACGTCGAACTGGTAGACGTGCGTCTCCCCGTTGTCGATCTTCGCCTTCGCCGTGTGCTTGGGGAACGCCTCCGTGGTGGTCCAGATGTCGACCTTGTAGGACACGTTGCCGGCGTTGGTCCAGTCGCCCGACGGCGTGATGCGCCACACGCCGGCCTCGGGCCGCGGGAAGGTGAAGGTCTGTTCCTGGCCTGCACCCAGGAACAGCCCGTCACCCGGTAGTCGTCGGTGTGCACCGTCGAGCTCTGGATCTTGAGAAACACGTCGTCGGCGAAGAACTGGTTCTGCTGTTCCGGCGGCAGCTGCGCGGTGATGCTGTGGATGCGCACGAACAGCTGCTCGGTGTGCTCGCTGACCTCGAACGGGATGTCGGTCACCTCGCCGGGCCTGACGCTCGAGAATTGCAGCTTCGGCGTGCCCGAGTAGACCCACTTGCCGGCCAGCAGCATGTTGAACCGCAGGCTGCGCGTGAAGATGCCCTTCAGGTAGAAGTCGGGCATGTGACCGGTCTCCAGCAACTGGAGCGCGCGCGCCGCGTCGACGAACCCCGCACCCTGATCGTTCAGGCGAGCGGTCGGCACGCGGTCGCCGTCGGCGCCGAGGATGATCGCGTTGCGCACTTGCTTCGCGGTGGCATTCGGCACGGCCTGCCCGGAGGACGGCGGCAATGCCGGCCACGGTCGGCGTCGCGTACGACGTGCCGCTGCCGAAGCTGACCGTCCCCGGCGACGTGCCGCTGCCCTGGCTGAAGTTGAAGGACCCGTTGGCCACGACTTCCGGATCGACACGGCCGTCGTGCGTCGGCCCGCGCGAGCTGAACTCCGAGATCTGCACGTTCATGTCCGGGCGCCAGGCCTTGGCACATGCCAGCACCGTCGCCAGCGGCGCGTTGAAGCATTCCTGCGAGAACTGCGCGCGGAATATCTGCTCGTGCTGCGCCGTCGTTGCGCTGCCCACGGTGAGGGCCGCGAACGACGTGCCCGGCGAACCGATGGTGACCGACGAGAAGCCCTCGTTGCCTGCCGCGATCGCCGGCACGATATCGGCATTGAGCATCGCCTCGACTGTCTCGTCCGACAACGTGCGCGCCGCGGCGTTGGTCGGCCCGCCGAGGCTGAGGTTCGCCACCTGGATGTTGAGCCCTCCCGGCTCCCCGGCGTCGAACTTCTGACGCAGGTCGATTGCGGCTTCCATCGCCGCGATCGTCCGGGACGTCGGCGTGCTCAGGCTGCCGGCGGCGAAGACCTTAATCGGGAAGATCCTCGCGCCAGGCGCGCTCCCGATCATCGGGATCAAACGCGACGTCGCCGCACACTGCGGCGAGACGGTCGCCGCACCGTAGTGCTCGGCGACGACGACGAAGCGGTTGCCCGCGCCGAAGCAGAACGCGATGTTGGCCGCGGCCATGCCGGCGACAAACGTCCCGTGCGGGGTGTTGCGGTCGTCGATGGCCGGCGGTTCGGTGGCGCCAGGAACCAGGTTCAGGCCGGGCGAGATCAGGCGGGCCGGCGCCACGTGCTGCATCAGAGGACGATAGCCGCTGTCGATCACGGCGATGACGATGCCGCTGCCGATCTTGCCGGCCTGGTGCAGCGGCGCCACGTTGGTGAACGTGGCGTTGAAGGTGTAGTTGGCCGGCGCGATCCCGGGGGCGCCGGGCGCGTCGAGCGAGATCATGTCGTCCGCTTCGGCTTCGCCGAATGCCGCGCCGCCTCGCGGGTCGGTGAGGTCGGGCAGCGGGATCATGTCGTCCCGTCCGATGTTGTCCGGTCCGACCAGCCGTTCGAGCGTCGCGAGCGCGGAGTCTGGCACCTCCGCCGCCAGCCCGTTCACGTGCCTGAATCGATGCGTGATGTGGCCGCCGGCTTGTTCGATCGTCTGAACGATCGCATCGTACGGCCGCGCCGTCCGGATAAGTACGCTTCGACGACTCTGTGCGGAGAGGCTCGTCGCGAGGCCCAGGAGCACGATCACCAGACCCACCCGTTTCATGTCCAGCCTCCTTCCCCGACTGACATCACCCATCCCGCCGCAGGCCGCAACGCTATGGGCTACGGTCTACGACGGTCAAGAGAAAACTGGCGTCGGAAAGCGATGGCTGCAGGGACGTCCCTTCAGGTCGTTTCGAGCTCGCGCAAGTCCGTCCTCGTCGGCCAGTTCGACTTCCCTGAGTGCGTCTATCCGAGCTCTGACTATTTCACGTAGAAACTCGAGATCCCTTGCGCGAAAGGCATTGGTCGGCATCTTTTCAGTGGTGGTGAAGCCTGGCGCGGCAGCGATCAAATCGGGGATGCGGTTGACGATGGTCGCGCAAGTCAACTCGACGGTTGCCGGTCGGTTGATGATGACCTCGGTGTTGGGCTCTCCCTGAATGGTCCAGACATTCTGATCGAACTCACCCGCGGCGTAGACCTTGCCGATGCACTCGGCTTCGATGACAATCCCTTCCTCCGTGATGGTCGTTACCACTGCGGACATTCCCGTCGCGTGTCCAGCGGGGATGGTCATCTGAAGCGTTTCGGAACGAAGTTCCTTGTCGTGGGTCTGGGGAACGCACTTCTGGGTCTGTTCCTTGACCTGTGAGTCCCAGCTGGGCACAGAGCCAACCATTTGCGCTCCACATGTAGGAAGGCAGGAAGGTCTCCTGCTCGATCAGGGCCTTTCGTTCCGCGTCGGAAATCTTGTCGGCGGCAGCGATCTCCTTTTCGAAGTCCGCAAGGGACAAGCCTGCCCCGTGAACCTTCGCCAACGCAATGCCGTAGTCCTCAACGTTGTAGCTGGATTTTCCGGTGATCTTCTTGATGGTGTGAGTGGCGCCCGCAAGCGTGGTGATCAGATTTCCCCAGAACACATCCTGATATCCGGAGCCACAGAGGGTACAGCCGTTCTTCTTGGCCAACTCGTCCAGCAGTTGGGTCGTCTTGTACGAGGAATTCCAGGGATAGAAGGCCTCCTCACAGAGTGGTAATGGCATTCACGCCACTCTCGGCACAATCCATGAAGGGGCGCTTGAGATCCTGCATCAGACTCGCGGTGGTAATGATGCAGGCGTCTGGCTTCTTCTCCTTCAGAATCGCAACTGCGTCCTTTGAATCCTGGACGAGAACCCCCGTCTTCCCCACTCCCGCGATTTCGCCAATATCCTTGCCGATAGTGTGAGGACTCCGACCAAAGGCGCAGACGATTTCCGCACCCTTCTCCATGGCATAGCGCATGGTGTAAACGGACATCTTTCCGCAACCGTACTGAGCAATCCTCAGCTTTCGTTCCATCGACAGACTCCTTTTCCAAAGCGACCGGGCCGCGGACATTCCGAAGTCTGCGGTTTCCGTCCGGCTACCGAATCTTAGGCTGACTAGCGAGTGCAACCCGGCAGCAGCGTTGAAGAGTCTCGTACGACTA
>CAWHWW010000010.1:0-82410 GCA_963833135.1 uncultured cyanobacterium
CCGCAATCGCGGCGCCGATCCGAACATCACCTCG
This sequence comes from uncultured cyanobacterium, assembly GCA_963833135.1. GTDB lineage: Bacteria > Acidobacteriota > Vicinamibacteria > Vicinamibacterales > UBA2999 > 12-FULL-67-14b. Next base: position 35 of record CAWHWW010000010.1, read on the forward strand.
AAGCGTGATGCGGTGTCGCCGCTCTGGGCCGCCGTCAACACGATGTGGCAGCCGCGGACGCGGTTCCCGCAGCCGCAGGAGATGGAGCTGCAGAAGGCCACCTACCTCGAGGTGATGCAGGCGCTCGTCGACAAAGGCGCGAACGTCAATCACCGCATCGCGTCGCATCCCTGGTATCTGGTCTACACCGGGTGCGGCAACCGCAACTGCGGCCTCGCCGACACCACCGGCTCGACGGCGTTCTGGCGCGCCGCCTACGGCACCGACCTGATGGCGATGAAGCTACTGGTCGCGCATGGGGCCGACACCGACATTCCCACGATTGCGCCGCAGCAGCAGGTTCGCCGCGGCGGCGGTGGCCCTCCGGGCGCTCCCGGCGGCCAGCCGCAGGGCGCCGGCGGCGCCATCATGCCGACGGCGGAAGCAAACATGGAGAAATACGACGCCCCGCCGATTCCGTACGGCGGCCCGGGCGCCTACGCGATTCACGCCGCGGCCGGCGTTGAATACGGCGAAGGCTTCGCCGGCAACGCGCATCGGCATGCCCCGGACGCGTGGCTCAACGTGATGAAGTACCTCGTCGAGGAACTTCACGCCGACGTGAATGCCCGCGACAACGACGGCTACACGCCGCTGCATCACGCGGCCGCGCGCGGCGACAACCCGATGATCCTGTACCTGGTGAGCAAGGGGGCCGACGTCAAGGCGGTTGCCCGCAGCGGCCAGTCGACGGCGGACATGGCCAACGGCCCGGTGCAGCGGCTCTCGGCCATTCCGGAAACGATCGAGTTGTTGATGAAGCTGGGTTCGAAGAACAACAACCGCTGCGTTACGTGCTAGGCGAACGGGCGAACGGGCCAACAGGCGAACAGGCGAACGGGCCAACAGGCCGATCAGGAGAGCCATTAATGGCTAACGAGATGTCTCGTCGTGAAGTGATGAAGACCGGCCTGGCCGCCGCCGCTCTGGGCGCGGCTGCGAACTTCGAGTGGGTGCTGCCTGCGCTGGCGCAGGGCGAGGTGATGGTGCCGTTCACCGACTCGCATGTGAACCCGCCGTTCAACCCGACGCCGGCGCCCGATCGGCGCCTGTTCGACACGCGCACGCTCAGCACCATCTACACGCCGAAGGATCAGTTCTTCACCACGCAGCACTATGGCCACCCGGAGATCGATCCGGCTGCATATCGATTGAAGGTCGGCGGCCTCGTCGGAAGCCCGCTGACCCTGTCGCTCGACGAGCTCAGGAAGATGGGCGGCGCGCAGCTCATCGCCGGCTTCGAGTGCTCAGGCAACCGTCGTCCGGTGCAGGGCCTGATCGGCAACGGCCGCTGGACCGGCGTGCCGCTGAAGGCGGTGCTCGACAAGGCCGGGCTCAAGCCCAACGCGCGCGAAATTGTGTTCTTCGGCGCCGATCGCGGCAAGGAGAGCGTCAACTTCCGCGGCACCAACTACGACGTCGAGCAGCAGTATGGCCGCAGCATCCAGCGCGACCAGGCGCTGTCGGTCGATCGCGCGCCATTCCTCGCGTATGAGCTGAACGGCGATCCGCTGACCAAGCATCAGGGCGCGCCGCTGCGCCTGGTCATGCCAGGCTGGTACGGGGCGCCGAACGTGAAGTGGGTGTCGGACATCTTCGTGCAGGAAGAGCCGTACCTCGGCAAGTTCCAGGCGAACTGGTACCGCACGCTGCGTGGCGAGATGATCAACGGCGAAGTGAAGTGGGTGGAGAAGGCGGTCAGTCACCTGCAGCTGAAGTCATTCGTCGCGCGTGTCACCAAGAACGGTTCCGATCACAAGATCACGACGATCGTGCTGAACGACGGCACGCCAATCAAGGCCGTCCAGGTCAGGGTCGACGACGGCCCGTGGATGCCGGCGACATTGGATCCGCAGACCAACGCCAAGTACGGGTGGAAGCTCTATTACCACACCTGGAAGGGCGCGCCCGCCGGCGAGCACACGCTGGTGTCGCGCGTCACCGACGCGAACGGACTGGTGCAGCCGACCTCGGAGGAGATTGAGTCGAAGAAGACTTTCCTCGAGGACAACTCGCAGCATCCGCGCAAGATCATGATCGGGTAGTGCGGAGTTCAGAGGGCGGAGTGCGGAACAACCGCATCTCCGCATTCCGCACTCCGCACTATTCTGCGCGAAGCGCGACCACCGGATCGACCGTCGTCGCTCGTCTCGCCGGCAGCCAGCAGGCCAACGCCGATACGCCAAACAACAGAACCGGCACGGCAATGAGGACCGTCCACGCGCCTGGTCCGGCGCTGAACAGGTGCAGTTGCACCATCGCTGCGACGACCCACGCGAGAATCAGGCCTCCCGATGCAACCAGCAATCCTTCCTTCACGATCTGCTTCACGACCCGGCTCGAGGTTGCGCCCAGGGCAATGCGGACCCCGATCTCGGTCGTGCGCTGAGCGACGGTGTAGCTGATGACGGCGTAGATGCCGATCGCGACGAGCGCGAGGAGCAGCGGTGCGATCACGAGGAACATCCGGGCCGGGATCTTTCGCAGGAACAGGTTTCGCTCGATGTGCTCCGCCATTGTCCGGATGTTGTAAACCGGCAGCGACGCATCGATCTCGCGCACGGCGCGCTGCACCTCGGACGCGAGCAGCGTTTCTGATCCAGGTCGCGCGCGCAGATGGATTTCGCCAAGCCATCGCGCGCGATCGCGATACGAGAAGAAGAACGCCGGGGTCGGCGGTTCTCCGAAGGCGTCGTAGGTCGAGTTCTTCACGACGCCGGCGATGGTGTAAGTCTGCTCCCCGTTCGTCAGCCGTCGTCCGAGCGGATCGGCCGGCGCGATGTAACGCCGCACGAACTCCTCGTTGACGATCACTTGCGGCGGCAGCGAGCGGTCCGACATCTCGGCGAAATCCTGACCGGCGACGATCGGGATGCTCATCGTCTTGAAGTAGCCCGGTGAGACGATGTTGCTGAGCGCCGATTCCTGCTGCGCCGTCGTTTGCGCACGGCCTTCGAGCGCAAAGCCGCGGAGCGGCAGTCCGTGAATATCGAGCGGCATCGCATTGGCGAGCGCGACCGATTGCACCGACGGGACGCGATGGAGTCGATCGAGAAGGTCGGTCGCAAACTGCCGCGGGTACTCATCCGTCGTGACCGTGCCACTCAGGTCGTAGGTGGCAAGCAGCAGTCCCTCGACTTGAAACCCGGGATTGGTTTCGCGCGTCTCGACGAAGCTTTCGAAGAAAAGGCCGGCGACGACGAGCACGAGGAGGGCGAGACCGCATTGCAGGGCCATCAAGCCGTCGCGCACCGTGCTTCGACCCGCGGACTTCGAGCCGCTCCTGAGGGCCTGCTGGGGATCGATGCGTCCGAGCTGCAGCGCAGGCGCGGCGCCGAACAGCAGGCCGCTGCCGACTCCCAGGATCGCGGCGAACGCGAGTCCAAGTCCGTCGAGGCTGGTTTGAAAGCGGACGGGAAACGCGCCGTACGGGGGCATCGAGCGGAGCGCTTCGGTGCCCCACCAGGCGATCAGGATGCCAACGACCGCGCCCGAGATGCCGAGGATGAGGTTTTCCGTGAGCATCAAGCGAATCACGTTGCCGGGGCCCGCGCCCAGGGCGAGGCGGACACCCACTTCGCGGTAACGGGAGCTCGCGCGCGCGAGGACGAGGTTGGCGGTGTTGCCGCAGACGGCGAGCAGGACCAGCAACATCACGCCCTGCAGGACGCCCAGCGCAGTGATGAACATCATCTGCGGGCCGCGCGGCGCTTTCCAGTACGGCATCAGCTCGCCGCTGATGCGTTCGTTGCTCTCCGGAAAAGAACCGGCGAGATCACGCATCGCCGAAACGAACTCGCCCGTCGCGCGTGCTTCGTCGGCGCCTTCACGCAGGCGGCCAAGTGCGGAGTAGCCGCGCTGATTGCGATCGACGAGCTCGGTCGAACCTGCAAACAACGACGGCGCCAGAGTCGCGGGCACCCACAGGTCGAATTGGAGCGCCAGGATCGTGCCCTGGAAACCGCGGGGCGCGACGCCGACAATGGTCAACTCGAAGTCGTTGACGCGAATGGTTTGCCCGATCGCCGACGGCGAGCCTGCGAAATGCGTCTGCCAGTAGTCATGCGATAGCACCACCACCGGCTCGGCACCCGGGCGCTCGACTTCATTGGGTGCGATAAACCTTCCCGCCGCCGGCTGGAGATGAAGCGCGCTGAAGAAGTTGCCCGATACGAGCTGCGCGTAGGTGCGCTCGGTGCGGCCGGCCTCTCCAACGTTGAGCGGCGCCATCCGAAACACGACCAGTTCCTCGATCGACTGGAGGCGCGGCTTCAGGTCCTGGTACTCCGTCCACGACATGCCGGGATAGCTGCCGGTGTCGGACTTGGGCTCGAGGTGATAGAAACTGCCGCTGTCGTCAACGCCGGGAATCGGCTTCAACAGGACTGCCTGGATCCACGAGAACACCGTCGTGTTGACGCCGATCCCGATGCCGAGCGAGAGGATCACGACCGCCGCGAGCCCGGGCATGCGGCCGATCGTGCGGAGCGCGTGTCGAATCACCGGCACATCCTATGGCTTTTTGAGTCGCTCAGCCGTGAATTTGGCGCGACCGTGATTGGTCGACAATTCACCTGAAAGAGTGCCGTCCTCCATCATCGTGGCTGTGATCGGGCCTGCGCCGGCCTCCTTTGCATCCGCGATCTGATCCTCGGACCGCTCGCCTTTCAGGATGAGTTTGCGATCGGCAAATGATCCGACGAGGAGGATCCGCTGTCCCATGGCGTGAAGAACGCCTTCGACCCTGGCGTCCTTCTGTTCGAGCTCGAGACCGAGTTGATGGCTCTCAATCGTGATCGCCCAGGTTCCGGTCACATCGGTGAGCGAGCTCGTAGTCCGCTCCTGGGCGCTAACGGTGAAAGCGAGCACACAGGCAGTCGCAATCGCGAGCAGCGTCTTCGACATGTCAACGGCCTCCGTGAAGGATGTGTCCGAGGTGGTGCATGAGCTCCGGCGCGAACAGGTGAACGGCGACGGCGAGCGCACCAACGAGTGCGAGGGCAATCGTGAAAAGGGCTTTAAGTGTCATAGGAAGCCCAGAGTATTGATCGGCGGCTGAACCGGCCATGAAGGAAGCGTTCAGGTACAGTTCAGAGTGAAGAGTGAAGAGTTAAGAAGGTGCGTATTCTCGTCGTCGAAGACGAAGTTCAACTCGCAGAGCAACTTAGCGAGGCGCTGGGGGCGGCCGGGTACGCCGTGGACCGTGCCGGGGACGGCGAGAGGGGCGAGTTCCTGGGTCGGACGGAGGGATACGACGCCATCATCCTCGATCTCGGGCTGCCGAAGGTGGATGGCCTCACCGTGCTTCGCCAATGGCGGGACGCCGGCCTGGCGACACCCGTGCTGGTACTGACGGCGCGCGGCAGCTGGCACGAGAAGGTTCAGGGCATCGACGGCGGCGCGGACGACTACGTGGCGAAGCCCTTTCAGATCGAGGAAGTGCTCGCGCGGTTGCGCGCGTTGATTCGCCGATCGTCTGGGCAAGTCACGCCGGAGTTGCGTGCCGGATCGGTGGTGCTCGATCCGCGTGGCGCCCGGGTCACCGTCGCCGGCGTCCCGGTCAAGCTGACCAGTCACGAGTTCCGCGTGTTGTCGTACCTCATGCATCATCGCGGCCGTATCGTGTCGCAGGCGGAGCTGACGGAACACATCTACTCGCAGGGGTTCGATCGCGATTCGAACACGGTTGAAGTATTCATCGCGCGGCTGCGGCGCAAGCTGGGCGGATCGTTCATCGAAACCGTGCGCGGCATGGGCTATCGCATCGAGGCGGATCGATGAGATCGATGCTGTCGCTTCGCGCGCGTGTGTTGTTTGGTGCTTTTCTCTGGAGCATCGGGTTGTTTCTTGGCAGCGGCCTGATTCTCACGCACTACATGTTGTTCGCGCCGGAAGCGCCCGGGATCTTCCATGGACTGTTCTATCACCACATGTGGGAGTTCTTCTTCGGGACGATCGCCAGCATGGTGATTGGATTCAGGCTGGTGAAGCAGGGTCTGGCATCATTTGACCAGCTCCGCGCGCGGCTCTTCGGCGTCAGGGAAGGAAAGGATCATCGCCTCGAGGGCGAGTATCCGTCCGAAGTACAGCCGCTCGTCAACGATCTCAATTCGCTGCTGGGCGATCGAGAAGAGCGAGTGTCGCGCGCGCTTCGTAAGGCCGGCGATCTCGCGCACGGACTGAAGACGCCGCTCACCTTGCTGAATCAGCAGGCGGAGCGCGCGAAAGCCGACGGACAGGCCGCGCTGGCTGCCGCGATCACGCAGCAGGTCGATCGCATGCGCCGACAGGTCGATTACCATCTGGCGCACGCGCGTGCCTCCGCGTCAGGCGGCAATCCGACGGCGCGGTGCCACGTGCTGACGTCGGCCGACGCGCTGGCGCGGACGATGATGACGATCCATGCCGATCGCCATCTCTCGATCGACGTCAACGTCAACCACGAGCACTTCGTGCGCGGCCGGCGCGAGGACTTCGAGGAGATGCTCGGCAATCTCGTCGACAACGCCTGCAAGTGGGCCAGGGCCCGCGTCGACGTGCGATCGTCGGTCGAGGACGGCCGGGTGGTCACGACCGTCGATGATGACGGGCCCGGTCTCGATCCGTCGCTGCGCGAGTCCGTGTTGAAACGGGGCGTTCGCGCCGACGAAGCGGCGCCGGGATCGGGATTGGGACTCGCGATTGTTGCGGATCTTGTCGAACTCTACGGCGGCGCAGTCTCTCTCGGTTCGTCGCCGCTAGGCGGCCTTCGGGCTACGCTTGGTTTGCCTGCAGCTTAGCGATGCTGCCAGCCTGTGGCCGGCACGCAGAGCTGCACAGGTCGATCCTGTGGATGCCCTGCGCGCCGACCGAAGGCTACTTTTTCGGACTCACTTCAATCTTCGCCGCTACGTTCGTGGTGCCTCGCACGGTGTAGTGCACGGTGACCATGGAGCCCTTAGCTGTCGCCAGACCTGCCGCGCCCTTATCGGCGCCCATGATTTCGGTCTGATCGCTGTAGGTGAACGTCATCTCCTTGTCTGCGCCGGTCTTGACAACGAGTGTTTTAGTGTCGGCAGCGATTGAGACGAGTTCGCCGGTTACGGGCTCAGGCGTCTTCGCACGCTCTTGCTCACCTGCCGGTGGCGTTGATTGCTGAGCCGCAACCGAGCCGATGGAAATCAGGCCGGCGATCGCGACTGCGACGAAAGTTCGAGCTACTTTCATGAAAACCTCCGGCACCTCAGGGTGCAAGAAGCGGGTCGTAAGCGTGGTCGCGCGTATCCGAATCATTCCGGCACATTGACCGGGCGGCGTCAGGAAGAAATTTCGCTGCGTGTAACCAAGAATTACATTCGCGCTGCGATTTTCATTGCTACACTTGCCGCCTCTCAGAGAAACGGATTGGCGTCGCCCATGAACGAGCTTGGGGTTGTCCTGATGCTATCGCTGTTACCTCTGCGCTTGGATCCAGTGAGCGCAGAGGGCAGCGTCTCGATTGGCCCAGTTGATGAGAAGTCCGAGATCGTGGTGCTTCAGGCAATCACCGACGATCTAAGGAAGCGGCTCGACATCACCGAGCGCGTTCTTGTCGTGCTCGTCGACCACAATCCGCTGGTGATGTCGGTCGAGACCCTCGGAGGACGCGTCGGTCCCTTTGTGATCACCGTCGATCGCGACTTCATTAGCGACCTCGGCCACGACGAAATCGAAGCCGCAATAGCGCACGAGCTTGGCCACGTGTGGATTTACACGCACCATCCGTACGTGCAGACGGAGCGCCTGGCCAACGAGATCGCGATGCGCGTGATCAGCCGGTCCGCGTTCGAGCCCGTCTACGAGAAGGTGTGGCGGCGCACCGGCATCCGCGGCAACCTGGTCGAGTTCATCGGTCCAGGGAGTCAATAACCTCCACAGGCTGCCGCGCCAATACCGGCAAGGCTACTGGCCGGGAAGGCGGGCCTTCCCGAACACTTCGACGATCGTCGCGGTCACGGTTCCCGTGTTCTTGAATGTGTGCATCGCGCCGCCCTTGAGATCGATCGCATCGCCGGCCTTCACCTCGACCGGCTCCTGTCCCTCGACCGTCAGCGTCAGCTGGCCCGTCAGCAGCGTGAACACGTGATACGTCGCATCGGCATGATTGTGCATGCGGCGGACGGCGCCAGGTTCCGCCCAGTCGCGCAGGACACGGAACTCGGGACGATCCATCACCACCATCGAGGAGATGCCGGGATCGCCGGCGACGGGCCGGCCCTTTTCGGGGCCGCCGATCGCTTGGGCGATAGCAGGTGAGGCGACGCCGACGGCAATTGCGGACAGAATGAGGATGCGCAGCATCCGCAGAGTATAGGATAGCCTTCGCCTGTGCGAGTAATGGCTGGCGTTCTGTTTATCTCTGTCCTGCCGCTTGCCCTGAGCGAGGGATTGGTTGCGCACAACCAATCCCGAGTCGAAGGGGCGCGTACGCCCGACATCCATTTCACGCCGACGCGCCATAACATCGCCGATGCGATGCTGCGGCTCGCAGACGTGACGGCCGGCGATGTCGTTTACGATCTCGGATCGGGTGACGGGCGGCTGCCGATCATCGCGGCGCAGAAATACGGCGCCAGGGGCATCGGCATCGAGATCGATCCGCGCCTCGTCGAGCTATCCTGGCGGACCGCCAACGAAGCGGAAGTCGCCAACCGCGTCTCCTTCACCGTCGGCGACCTGTTCGAGGCCGACCTGAGCACGGCGACCGTCGTGACCATGTATCTTTCGCCCAGCATCATGAAGATCCTCGAGCCCAGGCTGCGCGCGCTCAAGCCCGGCACGCGGATCGTCTCGCATCAATTTGCGATGCCGCGGTGGCTTCCCGACAAGAAGATCAGGGTCGATGAATCTGAATTACTGTTGTGGATTGTTCCAAAAAGTTAAGAGTTAATAGTTAAAAGTTAAGAGCAAAAAAGCATGGCGCTAGAATTTCGACGGACTGTCAGAGCCGATTATTCGGATGTAATCACGGACGATGCCGTTCGCGTGATGGAAGCTTTGGCGCGTTTCGATGCCGCGCGCAAGCAGGTCATGGCCGCCCGTATCGCGCGGCGGGGGGATCGCGCCCGCAAGCGGGAACGCATCGGCTTTCTCGATCCGAACGCCGTCATCGGGCGCACGTCGATCAAGGTGAAGGAGGCGCGCGAGGGCGACTTCGCCGGCGCCGAGATCCCGAGCGACCTGCAGCGCCAGTGGATTCAGGGGACCGGCCCGGCCGCCCGGCCCGGGGCCTCGGTCGAGATCGGTCTTCGCAACGTCGCTTATGCCCTCTTGAGCGGCGCCGACGGATGGATGTTCGATGGCGAGGATGCGCTTGGCCAGGTGTCGACGATGTCGCTCGACAACCAACGCAACTTGAAGCTGGCGATTCATCGCGATCCGAAGTTCATGGCGGTGGCCGAGCAGGTCGCCGCAGAAATGAACAAATGGGCGACGGGTTTCTTCGGCAGGCCGATCATCGCCGACTGGCGCAAGCAGCTGGATTTTACGACAAAGATCTATCGCGCTCGTGGCCTTCATCTCGACGACCGGCACGTACGCAACGGGGATGGCTCCGGTTTTTCGGCATCGATCGTCGACGCGACGCTTTACATCGTCAACAACCATCGGCGCCTGATCGATTCCGGCGCGTCGATCGTCTTGTACCTGCCAAAGATCCAGACCGCAGAAGAAGCGGCGCTGTGGAACGACATCCTGACCTCGCTCGAGCAACAGCTTGGTCTCGCGACCGGCGCGATCAAGGCCTACGTGCTCGTCGAGCAGGTCGAGGCGTGCTATCAGCTGATGGAGATTCGCGCCGCGCTCGGCCTGCACTTTGTCGGCTTCAACACCGGGAGGTGGGACTACATCAACAGCGTCTCGGATGCGGTCGCGTGGGATCCCGGTTTCATCAACCCGAATATCGACGCCATCACCATGACCTACGGCTACATGCGCACGTATGAAGATCGCGTCCGCCGCGCCGTCAACACGCCGGATCTCAAGGGCCAGTTCGCGCTGTGGCAGGGCGGGATGGAACCAAACATTCCGGTGGGATCCGAGGCGGGCGTCACGGCCGGCATGAAGCGCGCCACCGCCGGTGCCGAGCGCGAACAGCGTGAAGGCGCCAGCGGCAAGTGGGTCGCGCACTGGAAGATGGTGCACATCGTCCGCCCCGTCTGGGAGAAGATCGGCGACGCGAATCAACTCGGGCGGTCGTTCCCGAGGCTCACCTACACCGACAAGGATGCTGCGGACCTCACCCAGCTCGAGCCGGCGCCGCGAACCGTTCGAGGCGCGCGCGATCTCCTCAGCGTCGCGATCCAGTACGGCAACGCCTTCGGTCAGGGCATGCAGGCGGCCGCACTGAAGCCGGCCGATTTCTTCGGCAATGACGACGTGCTCTATCTCATGGAGGACATGGCGACCGGCGAGATCAGGTTGAGCATCCTCTGGGAATGGCTGCACAAAGGCGCGAAGCTGACGGCGGCCGACGCCGAGACCGGCGTGAAGGAAGGAGACGACGTTCACCCGCGAGCTCTGCCTGCGCCTGCTGCGCGAGGAATACGACAAGCTGCTGAAGGCGGGCAATCGCGACGTGCACGACGATTCGAAGAAGACCACGCTGCCAATCGCGCGTGAGATCGTCGAGACCTACCTGCTCGATGAGACCAAGCTGCCGTGGTACATCGATCTGCTGAACATCACGCTCGGCAATCAAGACCTGGACGAAGCGAAGCGCCGCATCAAGCTGCTGGCCGACACCTTCCGTGTGGACGGAACGCGAATTACTGCCAATCTCGATTTCTGACCGTACGCAGAAACTGAAGCAAAAAGGCGTGTTGCGGGGTCTGTCCCCGTTACATCTACTGCGGCGGCAGCATCAAGCCGTTGCCGACGTATTCGGTGATCGAGAGGCGGCAGGCGTTGTCGCCGATGAATCGCGTGGCATGCCAGGTGTTTGACGGCACGTAGACGACATCACCCTCGCTGGCGATGAAGGGCTGCTGGCCTTCGAACGAGTAGCGAATCTTCCCTGAGAACACCAGCCACATCTCCGCGCTCTCGGCGTGGAAGTGGCCCTTGTCACCAGGATCGAGCGGCGGCATGTTCCTCTCGTGACCGTAGATCACGAGCATTTCCGACTTGTCGTCGCGCACGAACCGGCCGCCGGAATACTTCTCGTCCTTCGCCGCGGCGGCGTGAATGTTCAGATGCGGCTGGTTGAACTCGTCGTATCTGGCCGGCGTGCGATTGATCCGCGCCTCGATCCACGCGGTGCCCGGTGGCGGCGGCTGCGGCGGCTCGATGTCGCGCGGGTAGACGGTCTTCGCGCCCGACACGTTCAAGGTGAATCGCAGGCTGGGCGCGGTGCCGATTGTCTCGACCGCGTAGATCGTCTGCCGCGGAATGTTGACGAGCGATCCGCGCGTCGCCGTGAACGGCTCCTGGCCCTCGATCTCCACCCGCACGTCGCCTTCGACGACCGCAAACCATTCGCGCGTGTCGGGATGAAAGCGCCGCGACAGCTTCGATCCGGGCGCATCCGCGACGTATTCGCCGATCAATCTACCGTCATCGACGATGACTTCGCGCCAGCTCGCCTGGCTCTTGTGCCGCGCCTTCACATCCGCGAGCTTCACCCATGGCGTCAAGCCGGTCTTGTAAGGCGGCGTCTTGATTGGCTTTGCCGCCCAAACGGTGGTCGGGACCGGCCGGGGCGGCTGCTGTGCGAGGACCACGACAGTTGCGCCATTGATCATGACTGCCACGAAAAGGATGCGCGCGATGCTCATGAGCTTGATCGACCTCAAAGTCGAATCTTATTCCGCGGACCGTGTAAAAACGCCGGGGATCATCCGGCGAAGATCACGAATATCCCAGCAAAACTCGCGGTACGGAACTTGGAGTCTTTGCATGTCAGCAAGACTTGGAGGTGTGACATGAAGACCGGGAAAACCTCAGCGGCGACTCTCGGCCTGGTCGGCGGAGTGGTGCTCGGTGCGTGGATTGGCGCGGAACTGACGACGAGCCGCGCGAACGCGCCTGAGCCGCCCGCGGTGACGACCGAGGCTGAGCAAGAGTCGCCGGAGGCGGCGCCCGCCAGGCCGAAGCCCGCGACGCGCGTGAACCGTGTCGCCAGCCCGGCCGCCGGCGCCGTCGAGGCGCCGATGCCGGAATCGACTCCCAGACTGGTGATGACGATTCCGGTGTCGGCGCCAGAGCTCCACGCCCGTATGAAGCCCGTCCTGGCGCGCGGCACCAGGCTGCCGCTCGCCGTCGAAGGTTTCACGAGCGCCGAGCAGTTCGCGACGATCGCGCATGCGGCGCACAACACGCAGGTGCCGTTCAGCCTGCTGAAGCATCGCGTGCTCGTCGAAGGCCAGTCGCTGGAGAACGCCATTGCTGCATCGAAGCCCGAAATCGATGCGCGATCCGAAGCGCAGCGCGCGCGCCAGGAAGCGAAGGCGGATATCGCCGCGTTGTCGACGAATACGGAAGCGGTGACAGCGGACGAAGACAGATAGGGCTTTCGGACTTACGGGCTACGGGCTTACGGGGGTTCTGAGTTCTACCCGCAAGCCCGTAGACCGCAAGCCCGAACGCCCTCTTCCCTAAGCCCGTAGCCCGTTAAGCCCGCAAGACCTTTCCCGTAGGCGCGTGAAGCCCGTAGACCTTACCGGTCGTTAATCCTTACCGTCTTCACAACCCGATCGAACGCCGGGCCATACGTGCCCAGCTCGCGTTCCGGAACCACCGTCAGCACATAGAACAGATCGCCGTTGCTGAGCAGCGTCGTGTGCACGTCGACACGCTCGACCCCGCCGAGTGCCGAGCGGCCCTGGAGCGGTGTCACGATCGCCTCGCGGCCCGAGAGCTGGAAATACTCCTCGCGGCCCGCGACCCGCATCCCGTCGTTGCCGCGCACGAAGCCGTCGATCACTGTCTGTGTCGCCTGGCCGAGGTCGCGCGACGAAGCCCGCGCCACCCCGAGCTCGATGCCGTGAGTCAGAGTCGATTGCCCTTGATGGTCGCCGTAGGCATTCTGCGGGACGTACTTGATCGAACTGTTCGACGACACTGCCTGCCAGTTCGACGGCACGCTCACCGTGAACAACTGACCGCCCTGCACGGTTCGATACTGACGCGAAGGCGGCGGCACCGCCTCGCCGATGCGTCCGACCGACCCGCCCGCTCGACCGCCGCCACCGCCTGCCCCGCCGCCGCGCTCCATTTCCGCCATCGTCCGCGCCGGTCCGAGGTCTGAGAGTCGCGACCGGGCCTGTTGAAATCCAGAGTTGTTCGGGCGCGGTCCGACGCGCAGCTGCGACGCTTCCTGGTTGATGTATTGCGTGCGATTGCCGGGGTTCGGGTGACTGCTCAGCCACTCGGGGCCTCCGCCCCCGCCCTGGCGCTGAATCGTCTCGAACATGTGCGCGAGATCGCGTGGATCGTATCCGGCGCGCGCCATGATCTGCACGCCGACGATGTCGGCTTGCCGCTCGTACTCGCGGCTGTACTTCATCAGCCAGGTGCCGAGACCAAACTGCGATCCCTGAGAGATCACCTCGCCCAATCCTCCGCCGATCACCGCGCCGGCGATCGCGCCGGCAAGCGCGCCGATCTGGAAGCCCTGCGCTTTCGTGGCGTTGGCGGTGCCGTGCCGCAGCAGCACGTGCGCGAGCTCGTGCGCCATTACGCCGGCCACTTCGCCTTCGGTCCCCGCCGCTTCGATCATGCCCCGGTTGACGAACATCGGGCCGCCAGGCAGCGCGAAAGCGTTGATGTCCTTCAGGTTGACGGGCGTGAACGAGTACTCGAACACCGGGTTATTGAGCTCGCGCGGCGCGGCCTCCACGAGACGATCGCCAAGACGTTCGACGTAGGCGCGAATCTGCGAGTCGTTGATGATCGGGTACTGCTTCCGAACTTCGGCGGCAGCTTCGCGGCCGATTTCCACGTCCTGCTGCGGCGTGTATTTGTTCTTGGGCGGCGTCACCTTCGTCTGCGCGAAGACGGTGGTCGTTGTCAGCGTGATAATGAGCGCCAGGCGGCTCAGCAATCTCATAGGTCGTATCCTCACGGAGCTCTATTTCAAAAACTGCGCCGCCTTTCTCTGTCCTCTGTGGGCGATTCCGTCCACAGAAATGGTAGACGGACGAGCTGTGGCGTTCTCCCGAGGTCGTTTGCGTCACTTCCCCCCGGCACGACACTTGCTCAAGCACGGGTAGGCTGCCTGCGCTCGCACCAAGACGCGAGCTTCGGCGAGCCTGGGGGTGACCGATGAAGATTGGATTGATCTTGGGCGCCATCGTCCTTGCCTCGAACGTGGCTTTCGCGCAAGTGGCGATCGACATGGCGACACTCGAGAGAAAAGTCGAAGACGCGCAGGCGGCCTACGACCGTAACCAAGGCAGCGCGGACCGCCAGGAAATGTCCGAGATCCGCGACGAGTTGGGATACCTGCGTGTGAAGCAGAGCCGAGGCGAGGCCGTGACGCGCACCGATCGGATGCGCTTGAGCGACCGCGTCGATCGGTTCCTTGTCCGGTTGAACGGACGCGCATCGTCCTCGACCGGCGCCTACGGTAGGACCAACCCCGACGATCGCGACGGCGCGAATCAAGGCCGAGGCCGCCTCGAAATTTCAAGCGGCAGCGAAATCGACGTGCGGCTGCTGACGGCGCTGACATCCGACACCGCGCAGGTCGAGGATCGCGTCGAAGCGACCACACTAATCGATCTGTATCGCGGTAACGACCTGCTCGTGCCGGCCGGCGCGACGCTGACCGGATGGGTGACCTCGGTCGATCGCGCGAGCCGCACCGATCGGAAGGGCAGCCTGACGATCGAATTCAATCGTTTGCGGGTCAGCAACCGCAGCTATGACGTGCGCGCTTACGTGACGCAAGCGCTCGAGAGCGAAGGCCTCAAGGGTGAGGTGGGCCGCGTCGGCGCAGGCTCCGCGGTCGGCGCAATCATCGGCGGCATTTTCGGCGGCGTGAAGGGCGCGATCGCCGGCATTCTGATTGGCGGCGGCGGCGTCATCGCCGCGACCGAAGGCAAGGACGTCCATCTCCCGGAAGGAACCGTGCTTCGTGTTCGCTTTGACAGTCCCGTTCCCCTGGGTTACTGATCAAGATGTCAGTGAGGCCGGGATCCCGAGGGATCCCGGCTTGTCATCCGACTTCATGATGGCCGCAATCCCTGAACTGCTTAGCTCGCGGCTGCAGAATCAACAGCTGATCGCATCGAGCCGGCGCAAGACAGCGCAGGTGGTGTCGTGGCTGTGCGCGATGCAGGCGCAGGATTTTCCGGCGGCCAAGTGGGCGATCGGATTGCGCGCGCCCGGAGTCCAGGATGCGGACGTCGAGCAGGCGTTCAACGACGGCCTGATCCTGCGCACGCACGTGCTGCGGCCGACCTGGCACTTCGTCGCCCCGGAGGATATTCGCTGGCTCCTGGCGCTGAGCTCGCCTCGCATCCACGCGCAAAACGCCTACTACTACCGGCAGGCCGGCCTCGACGCGAAGACATTTGCCAGGAGCTGCGCGATGATCCAGCGCGTGCTCGAGGGCGGCGAGAAGCTGACGCGCGCTGAAATCGCGACGCACCTCAAGCGCGCGAAGGTGCCGGCGGACGGCCTGAAGCTCGCGTATCTGATGATGCAGGCCGAGCTCGACGGCGTGATCTGCAGCGGCCCGCGCCGCGGCAAGCAGTTCACGTATGCGCTGCTCGACGAGCGTGTGCCCGCGACGAAGCCGAAGACGCGTGAAGAGGCTCTCGCCGAACTGGCGAGACGCTATTTCGCGAGCCACGGCCCTGCAACCACCCGTGACTTCGCGTGGTGGTCAGGTCTCAGCGCGAAGGAAGCGCAGCAGGGGATCGATTCGGTGCGGCCAATCCTCGAGTCGTCGGCGATCGGCGGGCTGACCTATTGGAGCGCCGAGGATCCGCGCCGAGGGTCGCCGAAGGGCGCCGCGGCGATGCTGCTGCCCAACTACGACGAGTACCTCATCGCCTATAAGGATCGCGCAGCGTTCGTCGATCAAGCGCGCGCGGCCAACATCGTCGCCAGGAGCGGCGGCGGGTTCGCCAATCACCTGATCCTTGACGGACGGCTCGCGGGAGGCTGGTCGCGGACGCTCAGGCCGAACGCGGCCGTGGCGATCGACATCGCACCTTACAAGAAGCTGACGCCGGCCGAGACGCGCGCCGTTTCAAACGCGGCCGACTGCTACGGCGAGTTCCTCGGCTCGCCAGCCTCGTTGTCGATTGTGTAAGGCCACCGATCCACCGATTAGCCGAAGGTCCGGGCGATTTGTGTAAGATCTCTGTCTGGGCCGACAGGTAATCGGCCCGCGGAGTGACTCATATATGAGAATCAAGTTGTTCGTGGCGGCTGCGGCGTTGTCGGCGTTGACCGCCATGCCGCAGGGTGCCGCCGCCCAGACGCAGGCCGATCCGCGGCCGGCGAATAATCCAGAACAGAAGCCGGCGTTTGCCGGACAGACCGATGCGCCCGAGCAGAAGCTCAACGTTCTGTTCGAAGTCGTCACCGTAGCCGAGGGTTTGCAGAACCCGTGGAGTGTTGCGTTCCTGCCCGGCGGCAAGATGCTGATCACCGAGCGGCCCGGTCGCCTGCGCGTCCTCGGAACCGACGGCAAGTTGTCGGCGCCGGTGACCGGGCTGCCGGCCGTGCTGGCGCGGGGTCAGGGCGGCCTTCTCGACGTGACGCTCGATCCCGCGTTCGCGAAGAACAACCTGATCTACTGGAGCTTCTCCGAGCCGCGTGAGAATGGTGAGAACAACACGGCGGTGGCACGCGGCAAGTTCGTGGACGATCCGGTTGCGCCGCGCGCTCGACGATGTGCAGGTGATCTACCACCAGACGCCGTCGATGAATTCGCCCCTGCACTTCGGCAGCCGCCTGGTGTTCGGACGCGACGGCACGCTGTTTGTGACGCAGGGCGATCGCTCGATCATCCCTGGGCGCATGCAGGCGCAGAAGCTCGAGAGCGGCATCGGCAAGATCGTGCGCATCAACACCGACGGATCGATTCCGAAGGACAACCCGTTTGTCGGCAAGGAAGGCGTGCGTCCGGAGATCTGGTCGTACGGCCATCGCAACTTGCAGTCGGCGGCGCTCAACCCGGTCACGGGCGAGCTGTGGGAAGTCGAGCACGGCACGCGCGGCGGCGACGAGATCAACATCGCGCGCAAGGGCAAGGACTACGGCTGGCCGACGATCGCGTATGGCATCGAATACCAGGGCGGCACGATCACCGGCGGCATCCAGCAGCAGGAAGGAATGGAACAGCCGATCTACTACTGGGATCCGATCATCGGGCCGAGCGGCATGACCTTCTACACCGGCAGCCTTTTTCCGCAGTGGAAGGGCAACCTCTTCGTGGGCGGCCACGGCTCGCGTGACCTGGTGCGGCTGACGCTCGATGGCGAGAAGATCACCGGCGAGGAGCGCCTGCTCAAGGATCTGCAGCCGAAACCGGAAGCGGTCCGCGACGTGCGCACGGGTCCCGATGGCGCGCTGTACCTGCTGACCGACGGCGCCGCCGGCCGGCTGCTCAAGCTCGTTCCGAAGAAGTAGCCGTCACGGCTCCTTGCGCGGGCCGGTATCCACCTTCCCGCTGAGGCTGGCGCCGTCGGCGAGCACGATCTTCGGCGCGGTGATGTCGCCTTCGACCTTCGCGGTCGGTTTCAATTCGACGGTGGCATTGCCGATCACGTTGCCCTTGACGGTGCCGCTGATGACGACGGCCTTGGCCTCGAGATCCGCCTCGACCATCGCAACGTCGCCAATCGTCAGATTGTTTTCGCCGACCTCGATGGTGCCGTGCACCTGTCCGTCGATGACGAGATCCTCCGTCGCGACGACCGTCCCCCGGACGACGACCATGCCGCCGATCCACGCTGACCTACGACGTTCCTGCATCAAATCCCCCGTCAGTTGAAATGCTACGACAACTGACGCGTGAACGCGCGATTCCTTGTGCGATCGATCGGCCGCGCGCACGGCCGGGGCGGCAGCGGCGCCCCGCGGCCGAGGTTTGACAAACGCAACTAAATGAACGACCATTAATTTCTTATGGCACGCCCCAAGAACGCCGACGGGCAGCGGACCCGCCAGGCCATCCTGGACGCGGCGCTCGACCTGTTCGCCGAAAAGGGCTTTTTCGGCACCAGCCTCCGCGACGTCGCCACCGCGGTCGGCGTGCGCGAAAGCGCCCTCTACAACTACTTTCCCGGCAAGGACGCGCTGTTCGACGCGCTCCTGTCAGCCCAGCAGGATTCGCAGGGTCGAGCGGCTCGCGCCGCTCGCCGACGGTCCGATCGACGACGGCCGGGCGGTGCTGCTGCGGCTGGCCACCGCCACGCTCAGCAGCTACGTCGAACCGCGCGAACAGAAGCTGTTCCGCATCCTGACGTCGGACGGCATCCGTCTCGCCAAGAGCGGCCGGCTCAACCTCTACGAGCGCCTGGGCCACAGCCGCGAGCGGCTGCACGACATCCTGCGCCGGCTGATCCGCGACGGCTGGCTGCGCCGCGCCGACGCCCATGCTGCTGGCGGTCGCGTTCGTCAGCCCGCTGGTCACGTGGCGGCAGCTGCACGCCATCGACGCGGATCTGCCGATGATCAAGAACCCGCGCGCCTTCGCGCGGCAGCACGTCGATCAGTTCCTGCTTGGAGCCGCCCGATCCGGATCGCGCCGGCCGCCGCTCTCCACGCCGCATCGCCTCCCGGCGCCGACCGTCATGACCAGATCAGGAGTTCCCGTGTTTCGCTGCCTTCTCTCAATCCTGCTCGCCGCCGTCGCGGCGGGCTGCGGCGCCAACGCGACCGACGCCGGGTCGATCCGCCGAAGCTGTCGCCGTGAACGTGACGGCGATCACCGCCGCCGAACAGCCGATCACGCGCTTCATCCGCGTCAGCGGCACGCTGACGCCGCAGGAAGACGCCGAGGTCGCCGCAGAGATCGCCGGCCGCGTCGTCGCGACGCCCGTGGAGCGCGGCAGCGCTGGTCCGCGCCAACGACGCGCTGATCCAGATCGCCTCCACCGACGTCGAGGCGCAGGCGCGCGAGGCCGCAGGCCAATGCGGCGCAGATCGAGGCACGGCTCGGTCTTGGCGGCGGCGCCGCGTTCGATCCCGAGCGCGTGCCCGAGGTCGCCAATGCGAAAGCCGCCTATCAGCTGGCGCGCAACGAGTTCGAGCGGGCCAAGACGGCTCTACGACGACAAGCTGCTGTCGCAGTCGGATTTCGATCAGCGCAGCGCGCAGATGGAAGCCACCGAGCGCCAGTACGACGTGGCCAGGAACGGCGCCGCGCAGCAGTATCAGGCGCTGATGGGCGCACGCGCCCGCGTCACGGTGGCGCAGAAGGCGCTGGCCGACACCGTGGTTCGCGCGCCCTTTGCGGGCGCCGTCGGCGAGCGCTTCGTGTCCGTCGGCGACTACGTCACGAAAGGCACCAAGGTCGCCTCGGTCGTGCGGATCGATCCCCTGCGTGTCGAGCTCACCGTGCCTGAGCAGTACGTCGTCGGCGGTCGCCGTCGGCCGTGCCGTCACCTTCGAGGTCGACGCCTACCGAAGGAAACGTTCACCGGCCAGGTCCGATTCGTCTCGCCGTCGGTGACGGCGACGACGCGGGCGCTGACGCTCGAGGCGATCGTGCCGAACCCAGACGGACGGCTGAAGCCGGGATTCTTCGCGACCGCGCAGATCGAGGAGGCGGAGAAGCGCCCCGGCATCCTGGTGCCCGCCGCCGCCGTCCGCACCATCGCCGGCACCGCGAGGGTCTTCGTGATCAACGACGATCGCGCCGAAGAACGCATCGTGATGACCGGCCAGGCCGTCGGCGATCAGATCGAGATCGCCAGCGGCATCAAGGCCGGCGAACGCGTTGCCACCGGCGGCGTCGATCAGCTGGTCGACGGCGTCCGCGTCGTGGCGAGGTAACCGGTCATGCAGTGGCTGGCAGCCCTCTGCGTCCGGCGTCCCGTCTTCGCGTGGGTGCTCGTGCTCTCGCTGACCGTGGTCGGCCTGTTCGCCTTCGGCCAGCTGGGCGTCGATCGCTTTCCGAACGTCGACGTCCCGACCATTTCGGTCACGACCCGGCTGCCCGGCGCCGCGCCGGAGCAGATCGAGACCGAGGTCACCGACAAGATCGAGGAATCGGTCAACACCATCAGCGCCATCGACACGCTGAGCTCGACCTCGTCCGAGGGCATCTCGCAGGTCGTCGTCTCGTTCAAGCTCGAGAAGGACGCCGACATCGCGGCGCAGGAAGTTCGCGATCGCGTCAACCGCGTCATGCCGCAGCTGCCGCGCACGGTGCTGCAGCCGACCGTCGAGAAGCTCGATTTCACCGCCGCGCCGGTGATCACGGTGGCGGTGACGGCGGACAAACCGGTGCGCGACATCACCGAGTTCGCCGATCGCGTCCTCCGCCGCCGGCTCGAAAGCTCCGACGGCGTCGGCCAGGTGGTGGTGATCGGCGGCCGCAAGCGCCAGGTCAACCTGTGGCTCGATCCCGCACTGCTGCGCGCCCAGCGCTTGTCGGTGAACGACGTGGCGCGCGCGCTGCAATCGCAGAACGCCGACGTGCCCGGCGGCCGCATGGACCAGGGCGGGCAGACGGTGACGCTGCGCACGCGCGGACGCATCGAGACGATCGACGGTTTCGGCGACGTGGTCCTTCGCGAAGTCGACGGCCACCCGATCCGGCTGCGGGACGTCGCCCGCGTCGAGGACGGCATGGCCGAGCCGCGAACGCAGGCCAGCGTCAACGGCGACGCCGACGGTGCTGCTGCAGATCCGCAAGCAGTCCGGCACCAACACGGTGGAGGTCGCGGCGAACGTGAAACGCCGCCTCGCCGAGCTCGAACCGATCCTGCCGCCCGGCTATCAGCTGCGCATCGTCCGCGACGAAGCGCAGTTCATCGAGGCCTCGATCGCCAGCGTGCAGGAACACCTGATCGTCGGCTCGATCCTCGCCGCCATCGTCGTCTTCGTGTTCCTCGGCAACTTCCGCTCCACGATGATCGCGGCCATCGCGATTCCGACCTCGATCGTCGCGACCTTCGCGCTGATCTGGTACATGGGCTTCACGCTCAACATGCTGACCATGCTGGCGCTGACGCTCTCGGTCGGCATCGTCATCGACGACGCGATCGTGGTGCTCGAGAACATCTATCGGTTCATCGAAGAGAAGGGCATGCCGCCGCTGCAGGCGGCCGTCGAAGCGACGCAAGGAGATCGGCCTCGCGGTGATGGCCACCACCCTGTCGCTCGTGGCGATCTTCGCGCCGGTGGGCTTCATGAGCGGCATGGTCGGCCGCTTCATGCAGAGCTTCGGCTTGACGATGGCGTTCGCGGTGCTGGTGTCGCTGTTCGTGAGCTTCACGCTGACGCCGATGATGTCGGCGTACTGGCTCAAGGCGCTGCCGAAAGACGCCCGAGCACGATTCCAAGCACAACCGGCTGTTCGACCCGCTCGATCGCGGCTACACGCGCCTGCTCGAATGGGCGATGGCGCATCGCGGCCTGGTGGCGGTCGCGACCGTGCTGGTGCTGCTGTCGAGCGTGCCGCTGTTCATGATCACCGCCGTGAACTTCACGCCCGAGGACGATCAGTCGCAGTTCGACATTTCGTTGCGGGCCCCGGAAGGCACCAGCCTCGCGGCGATGGACGTGCTCGCCAACCGGCTCGGCTGCCGCGGTTCGCAAGATTCCGGAAGTCGACTTCACGCTCACGACGGTGGCCGGCGACGCGGCCGGCACGCTGAACACGGCGACGATCCTGGTGCGCCTGCATCCCATCGAGGAGCGCGATCGCGATCAGTTCGCGGTGATGTCCGAAGTCCGCACCACGCTGCTGCCCGACTACGTGAAGGCCGGCGTCCGAACGGCGGTGTCGCTCGGCGGCGGCCCGGGCGGCGGTGGCGGCGGCATCCAGTTCATGGTGCAGGGTCCCGACCTGGATCAGCTCGAGAAGTACAGCGAGGCGCTGCTCGACCAAGGCCCGGACGATTCCCGGCCTGGTCGACGTCGACACGACTCTCAATGCCGGCAAGCCCGAGATGTCGGTGCTGCTCGATCGCCCGAAGGCCGCCGACCTCGGCGTGCAGGTGGCGGACGCGGCGGAAGCGCTGCGCCTGCTCGTCGCGGGCGATCAGGTCACGACCTTCAACGAGTCACGGCGAGCAGTACGAGGTTCACCTGCGCGCCGAAGAGGGCGAGCGCGGCTCGCAAGAAGCAATCGCGGCGCTGCCGGTGCCGTCGTCGCGCCTCGGCATCGTCACGCTCGACAACATTGCGACCTTCGCGGCGAGCGATTCGCCCGCGACGATCAGCCGCATGGGCCGTCAGCGCCAGGTGACCCTCAACGCCAACATGCTGCCGGGCACGTCACAGGCGACCGCGCAGGAGGCGATTGCCGCCGCCGCCGCCGAGCTCAACTTCGGCCCCGAGTACCGGGCGGACTTTGCCGGACGCTCGCGGGAGCTGAATCGCACGGCGACGGCGTTCCTGACGGCGATCGCGCTGTCGTTCATCTTCATGTACCTGATTCTGGCCGCGCAGTTCGAGTCGTGGCTGCATCCGGTGACGATCCTGCTGTCGCTGCCGCTGACGCTGCCGTTCGCGCTGCTCTCGCTCATCATCTTCCAGCAGTCGCTGAACATCTTTTCGGGACTGGGCCTGCTGGTGCTCTTCGGCGTCGTCAAGAAGAACTCGATCCTGCAGATCGATCACGCCAACCAGCTGAAGGAACGCGGCATGAACACGCACGACGCGGTCGTCCAGGCGAGCCGCGATCGGCTGCGCCCGATCCTGATGACGACGCTGGCGTTCGTGGCGGGCATGATCCCGCTGGTCGTCACGACCGGCGTCGGCGCCGCGACCAATCACGCGATCGGCTGGGTCGTGATCGGCGGCCAGACGATGGTGCTGCTCGTGACGCTGGTGGTGACGCCGGTCGCGTATTCGCTCTTCGACGAGCTCGCCGTACGAATGCGGCGGCGCTCAGTAAGTCTTGCGAGCGACCCACTCCCGATAGAGTGAATCGACGGTGACGTAGCGGCCGTCGTCCTTCGTGATGATGTCCATGCGCAGGAGCGCCGCCAGGGCCGCTTGAACGGTTGATGTGCCCGGCAATCGATGGCGGGAGCGCACGTCGGCGGACATCAGCTCGCGGCCTTCTTCGATCACGAGCGCGCGAAGCACGGCGCGCTGCGGCAGCGTCAGCCGCTGCCACGATTCCTCGAACACGGTGTGCTGTTCGCCCAGCAGCCGCGTCAGGGTGACGTGCAGGTCTTCGAGCCCCGCCGGTCTGTCTTGCCGGCCTCCCTGACGTCGTCCCACGTTTCGTGCGCGAGCCGCTGCACGTCGTAGGGCACGTTGGCGGCGAGATCGACGATCGCCTCGCCGAGCCCGTCGTCGGGGCGGACGCCGCTGCCGCGGAATCGTTCGTCGATGAAGGCCGCGAAGTCGTCGGGGTTGATCTTTTCGAGGCGCATCACCGGTCCGGCCTTGTAGAACGGCCGCCGCGGGCCGAGCATGCGCTCCATCAACGACGGCTCGGAACCCGAGAACACATAGCCGACCTGGCGCTGATCCTGGACCGCGGCGCGGAGCGCGTTTTCGACGGTGCCGCCGTCGAATGCGGTGATCGCCTGGAACTCGTCGAGGGCGATGGCCAGCCGCTGCTTGCGTGCCTGCGCGATCCGCGCCGGCAGGGCGAACACTTCCGCGGCGACGCGCGCGGTGTCGCGCGCCGAGCGGACGGTCGGGAAGCCGATCGAGAACTTGGTGCGGCCGCTCGGGTCGGCGTCGAAGCGCAGCTCGGGGTGGATCGCGCCGAGCAGTTCGGAGGTCCAGCCGCTTGAGGCGGCCGGCCGGCGTGTCGGCGGCGATGAGCGCCTGCGCGTAGGACTCGAGGAAGCCGATGTAGGAGCTGGACGCGGCGACGGTGACCTCGACGGTCAGGATCTTCTGGCGGGCCAGGCCGCGCATCACGTCGCGGACCAGCGACGACTTGCCGTAGCGGCGCGGCGAGATCAGGAAGACCTTCTGGCCGGAGGCGAGGTCGCGGCCGAGCCGCTCGCGCTCGTCCTCGCGGTCGGCGAAGGCCGCCGCGGTGACGATCTCGCCGTAGACGAAGGGGTTGTCGCCCATTACGTTAGTTGACGTAATCATTACGCAATTATACGTAATGGCGTCGCCGACCCAGCGTAATATCGCCACTCACCACTCAATGGCGTTACTCGCAATCGCCCTGATGTACGCCTCGTTCATCGGCATCGGCTGGCTGGCATCGCGGCGGCTGGCGGCGGCGCGGTGTCGACGCGTTCATGGTCGCCGGGCGGTCGATGCCGCTGTGGCTGGCGACGTTCACCATGACCGCGACGTGGGTGGACGGCGGCTACCTGCTCGGCACCGCCGAGGGCGTCTACCGGTCGAGCCTGGCGAGCGGTCTGCAGGGCGGCGTCTGCTTCGGCATCAGCCTGATCATCGGCGGCCTGTTCTTCGCGCGGCGGATGCGCGCGCTCGAGTTCCACACGCTGATCGATCCGTTCGAGGCGCGCTTCGGCGCGAAGTGGGCGGTGGTGCTGGCGATGCCGGCGGTCCTCGCCGAAATGTTCTGGAGCGCGGAGCTGCTGGTCGCGCTCGGCTCGACCTTCGGCGTCGTCCTCGATCTGGACCTGGCGACCGGCATTGTGATCTCGGCGGCGGTGGTCACGCTCTACACGATGGCCGGCGGGATGTGGGCGGTCGCCTACACCGACGCGTTCCAGCTGCTGCTGGTCGGCGTCGGCCTCGCCGCGGCGTTGCCGTATGCGCTGTCGGCGGCCGGCGGCATCAGCCATGCGTGGTCGGTGTTACCAGGCGGCGCCGCAGCCAGGCTGTCGCTGACTCGACCGTGTCGTGGTGGGACGTCAGCATCATGCTGATGCTCGGCGGCGTGCCGTGGAACTGTTACTTCCAGCGCGTGCTGTCGTGCCGCTCGCCGGGCGCGGCGCAGGCGCACTCGATCCTTTCCGGCCTGCATGACGATCGCGCTGACGATTCCGCCGCTGCTGATGGGCCTGGTCGCGTTCGCGTATGCGTGGCCGCCGGCGCTGGCGGATCGTCTCGCGGCGCAGCCCGCGGATGCGCTGCCGTTGATCTTCCGCTACGTGACGCCGCCGGTGATCGGCCTGCTCGGTCTCGCCGCGATCGTCGGCGCCGTGACGTCGAGTTTCTCGTCGTCGATCCTTTCGGCTGGATCGATGTTCGCGTGGAACGTCTACCGCCGCCTGCTCCAGCCCGGACATGTCGGTCCGCGGCCTGACGATGGTGATGCGGATCGCGATTGCGCTCCTCGGAGTCGGCGCGGTGTGGATGGCGCTGAAGGTCCAGAGCGTGCAGGCGCTGTGGTTCTTCACGAGCGATCTCGTCTTCGTGCTGCTGTTCCCGCAGCTGGTCGCGGCGCTCTTCGACAGCAAGGCGAACCTGATCGGATCGATGGCGGCGTTCAGCGTGTCGCTGATCCTGCGATTGGGCGGCGGAGAGCCGCTGTTCGGGATTCCGGCGTTGATTCCGTATCCGGAATGGGTGCCGTTCAAGACGATCGCGGCGTCCGCCGGTCATGATCCTGCTCCCGGCGGTATCACGTTTGACGCAGGACTACTTACCGGCGCGGCCGCTCAGGGAAGTAGCCAGTAGCCAGTAGCCGGTAGCCAGAAGCACTCGTCCTCGGTCTTCCTGGCTTCTGGCTCTGGCACTGGCATCTGGCTACTGGCTACTGGCTACTACTGTGGCGTGTAATGCAGCCACATCTCCGGCGTGATGTTGTCCCACTCACACATCGGCGGACGCGCCAGCCAGTGCTGGCCCACATCGCCGCCGATCGGCGCGCCCGGCGGCGCCGGTGACGGCGGCACGATGCGCGCCGACAGGGCGTCGTTCATCGGGCGCTCGAGGAAGCGCTTGATGTCGGCGGCCATCAGCGTGCGATGCGCGCGCTCGCTCTCCGCCTGGGAACCCTGTGCGGCGGCGCCGCCGTTCGCGGTACGCAGCGCGGGCGGCGAGGCGCTCGAGCTTGAGCGAGGCGATCGCGCGCACCTGCGCATTCGGCGACGCGGCGGCGAGCCACATCACGCGATCGACCAGCACGCGTTCCTCGGCGCGACGCACTTCCGCTTCGTAGGGCCCGGACGTCGGCTGATCGAACGTCGCCCGGACCAGCCTGTCGATCACTTCGCCGAGGCCCGGCAGGGACTGATCGACGGCGTTCTGCGTGACCATGCGGGCGGCGCGATCCGGCTGCAGGATGAAGCCGATCGTGACGTCGGCGGCGATCGACGCCGGGTTCACCGGATCGAAGCCTTCACCGGTCGTGCGCGGGAACAGCTCACGGTGCATGCCGTAGCCTGGCGGCCGCGGCGGCAGCAGATCGAGGATTCGCTTCGGAATGGTCAGCTCCGACGGCTTCAACGTGGCGGTCAGCGCGTCGATCGCCTTGCGCTGCATCTCGCCGCTGACCCATTCGAGCGGCGTGCGGTTGTCGCCGCGCATCGCGTAGACGAAGTCCTGTCCGCCGATCGCCGATGCGGTGCTCTCGACCGCGTAGCGGTGATACATGTAGATCGGCACCAGCGGCTCTTCGATCATCACCGTCGGCACGCCGGTGCGAATGGTGTTGGTGCCGATCCGATCGAGCGCGGCGCGCCGGACCTTCATCAGCCGCGTCAACTCGTCGGTCTGGTTGGCGCCGTTGGTCCACTGATCGGCCTTCGGATGAATGTCGATGTCCTGGTTCGTGTAGTAGCGGTAAGTCCGCCGGTCCACGCATCGGCGATGATCTTGTCGAGCGCGGCTTCGTCATTCCCGCGATTCGGGAACTCGCGGTAGCCCCAGTTGATGGCGATCTTGTCCCACTCGCCGATGTTCTGGTGATAGGCCTTCGAGAGATCGATGGTGCCGTCGGCCTTCAGCTCGGCGAGCGCCGTCGGGTAGTCCATCACCGAGATCCAGCCCTTGCTGCTGTCGTAGTAGTTGTGGCCGAGACCGAGCGTGTGGCCGACTTCGTGCGCCGACAACTGGCGGATGCGCTGCCAGCGCGGTCTCGTACAGCACCGCCGGCCGCTCGGTGCCGTTGGTGTAGGGCGAGAGCAGACCCTTCGAAGATCATGTAGTCCTGGCGGTCGCGCAGCGAGCCGAGCGTGACGGTGGCCTTGATGATCTCGCCGGTGCGCGGATCCGAGACCGAGCCGCCCGAGCTCCAGCCGCGCGTCGAGCGATGGACCCAGTTGATCATGTTGTAGCGGATGTCCATCGGATCGGCGTCCGTCGGGCAGGATGTCGACCTTGAACGCGTTGCGGAACCCGGCGGCTTCGAACGCCTTGTCCCACCACATCGCGCCTTCGACCAGCGCCTTCTTGACGTCTTCCGGCGCGCCGGAATCCACCCAGTACTGAATCGGCTTGATCGGTTCGCTCATCGCCGCGCCCGGGTCCTTCTTCTGGAGCCGATGACGACGGATGTAGCGGAACTGGATCGACTCGGCGATCGGCTGGCTGAAATCGACGAACGTCGCGCCGCCGTAGCCGGCGCGCGGATCGTCGAGCCGCGGCGTGTAACCGGTGATGTCCGGCAACTCGACGAACGACACGTGCTCGCGCATCGTCACGGCCTCGGGCGACGGCGTCACGCTGCCGACCGATCCGGAGAACAGGCCGCCGCCGAACCCGCCACCGCCGCCACCACCGCCGGTCGCGCCGATCGGCGCGGGGCCCTGGGTCGGACCGCCACCGCCGCCGCCACCACCGCCGGTCTGCTCGTTGACGAACGTCAACGTCATGTCGACTTCGGTGTTCTTCGGGAAGTTGCGCGTGTTGGGCAGGTAGAACGCGCTGCGCGTGCGATCGACGCGGTAGTTGCCGGGCCGCAGGCTGGACGCCGCATTCACGACATCGCGCAGGAAGAAATCGGTGGCGTCGACGAGGACGCGCCCGGATGATTCAGCCGCGACCGCGAATCCCCAGAGGATCGACTTGGCAAACGAGTCCTCGACCGACTTCCTCTCGAGCGGATTCTTGCTGCTCGATCGGAACGACTGGTTCGGCTGCACCAGGAAGACGCGCGGGCCGACGCGCTGGAACTGCACCAGCCGTCCGCCGCCGCGGCCGGATCCGCGATCGAGACCGATGTCGTTCGAGCCGAGGCCGGCAGACAGCCCGCTCGAAAACAGGAAGTCGGTATCGAACCGGGAGATCTCGAGGAACATGCCGCCGGTGCGCTCATCCCAGTAGAGCGGGAAGTAACCGTCGAGCTTCTTCAGGCCCGCCGTGCGATCTTCGACCGACTGCGGCGCGGCCGGACGCTGTTGCTGCTGCGCGGGTTGCCGGGCTTCGAGCACCGGACCTGCAAGCAGCAGCGTACTGATCAGTAAAGCAGATTGTTTCAACATGACCACTCCTGGAGAGTGGTCATTCTAACGTTGCGCGGCCGGAGTGCGGTCAGCTCTTTCGGCGTTTCGCGGCCGGACGCGGCTTCGGTCCACCGCCGCCGACGTTGCGGGCCAGCACTGCTTTTCGCTCGAGCCTGGTCGCGGTTCGCTTCGCCGCCGTTTTCGCGACCTTGCCGGTCTTGGCTTTCCCGCCGGTTTTCTTCGCCGTTCGCGGTCTTGGCCGCCTTGGCTTCGCCGCCTTGGCCTTGCGCGACTTTCGCCGGCGCGGCTTTCCTCGCGATGTTCTGCTTCGTCGCACGCGACACCGGCTGCGTCTCTGCGTCCGGCTGCGGTCGTATCCTCGATCGCATTGTCTTCAGACGTCTCCGAATCGCGGTCCGGTTCGTTTGCCGATCCGAGCCGCGGCATCTGGTCCTTCTTCACCGGCTGCCAGGTGTGCTGCGATCCGATCGAGCGCTGCTCGCGCAGCTCGCGCGCGGCATCGTCCTGCGTCAGGCGTCCGCGCTGCGTGTACATCCCGGGATTCACTTTGTTCTGTCTGCTCATATGCGGAACCTTAGCAGTGCGCCAACGCCACCGACATCGGCCAGCAGCGATGGCGTCCTCGATGAACCTGATGCGAGCCGCGGTCTGCTGCGCGCGCGTGATCAATTCGTCCGACAGCTTCAGCGCGCGCTTCGTCGGTCTGCTCCGCCGGGATTCGACGTCTCCACCTGCACGTCGCCGGGCGCCGCGTCGTCCGGCAGTTTCTGGACCGGCTTCAGCGTTTCCGGCGAGCCGGTGATGATCAACTCGTCGACCTGACCGAGCTGGAACGCCGACAGCGTCGCTTCGGGTCCGGCGACGCCGAGGCCGCCGCTCTGCCACGCGTCCATCAGCTCCTGGACCTTTTCGACGTCGGTCTCCGCATCCTTCTCGCGCAACGCCGCCATCGTCCGCTGCGACGAAGCTGCCGCTCTCGCCATCTTCATGCGGCGCCGATCTCGACGATCTTGTCGGCGAGCTGCTTGCGGCAGCTGCTCGCGCAGGATCGGCATCGCCACTTCGTCGCCGGCGACGACGATCTGGTGGATGTCTTCTTCGCGCACGATCTTGTCGAGCGTGTCGACGACTTCCTTGATGTGATGCATGTGGAAGTTGTCGGCGCGGCGCTGATAGCGCGCCTGCGACCAGCCGCCCTTCGAGGTGCGGCGGGTCTTCTCGCCGACGATCTTTTCTTCGCGCTCGGTGCTCGGCGCCGAACACGAAGATGCGCGCCTTGTTGGTGTCGAGCATCACGGCCGCGTAGCGCGGGTAGTTCTCGACGAGCTTGGCGAGCGGATAGAGATGCGGCGACCGAGCTGATGAACAGCGAGTGCTCGTCGATCGGCGCTTCAAGCGGGATGGCTTCGAACAGGTCCGAGCCGCTGCACGCGAAGATCGCGAGTGCCTGCCCCGGCGGCTGTTGTCCTTGTTCTCGAGGTACTCCTGGATGCGCGCGGCGTCCTTGTCGAAGCTCTCGCGCTCGGGGGACTCGCTCGGGCAGCGCCTTTCGCGCGCTCGTTGAAGACCTTGCGCACGAACTGTTCGTAGCTCCTCGCGGCCGTTCTGGTTGGTCGTGAGGCTGAGGTAGAGGCTGATGACAGGGAACGGACTGGGCTCCAGCGCGGCCAGAGTTTCCATTCGCTGACTCAAAGACTGCACGGATACGGGTGTCGACTCGGCCATACCGCGATAACTGCAAGGGCGGTGCCGCCGCCGAGAGGATGGCTGCCCGGCGCGGCCTGCACGAAACTCGACCAGCTCGAGCCGGCGCGGCAGGTCTCAGGCGCGCACGTACGGGATCTCCTTGAACATCGGCAGCCCGGCGGCGCGGATGATGCTCGAGCAGCCCGCGCCGCTCGTGGAACTCCTTGCTGTCGCGATCGATCACGATCGTGTTCGGATAGAGCGGCGCCAGCCGCCGGAACTCGAAGTCGATCAGCCGGAAGCGCCGCACCATGTTCTCGACTTCTTCGTGATCGCGGTTGCGCAGGCGGATGTGCTTTTCGATCGTGTCGGTGCTCGACGTCAGCACGATGACCTTGTCGGGATTCCAGGCATCGCCGATCGACAGGACCTGGCGCAGCGCCGGATGGTCGATCAGCGGATATTCCGCCATGTGCGCTTCGAGCGTGATGCGCGCGCCTTCGAAAAAGATCACGCGGCTGCGGGCCATCGTGCAGCGCGGCGTCCCGGTAGTTGGCGTCGTAGAGCCGCGCAAAGTATTCGGTGACACCGACGGAGTTGACGCCGGCGGCGATGTCTTCGAGGACGCTGGGATCCCAGACGCCCTTCTCGCCCTCGCCGTACGAGCCGTTGTGATAGAGGTCGGCGAGCTGGCGGACGAGCGTGCTCTTCCCGACACCCGGTCCGCCGACAATGGCTACTCGCACACCGCGATATTACTGCGGCTCTTCCGTGTAGTCCGTGTAATCCGTGGACTACTTGCGAGTCACATGCGCCGACACGGCCAGCCACTGCCGTTGCGGCGCGCCCAGACGTCCGTGTAGCGGCCGCCGCTTTCGCGCCGTCGCCGTCGTGTAGCTGCGTTCGCGCGTGGATGATCGCGAAATCGCCCATCAGCCGCACGTTGACGTCGTGCGCCTGGAGGTTCCGAATGGTCACCGGCCTGCCGTCTGCTGCAGGAACGCCTTGCGATCGATCAGCGACCGTCGGCATCGAGCAGAGAAGTCGTCAGAGAGGATTTCTCGAAGCGCTTCACGTTCGAGTGCTGCACCGACTGGATGTAATCGTCGTTCAACTGTCGCCAGCAGGTCGACGGTCGCTGGTCGTGCGCATGTGGAGTCCTCCGAACCGGTCGATCGCGATCCTTGCCGCCTGCCACAGCAGCATCACCGCGTAGGCGCGCCAGGGCCGCCAGGCTTCGCTGCGGCGCTCGAGCTCGCGCGCGCTGCAGTCGCCGGCCATCCGCCTCAGCACGAGATCGCCCGACGGGAACGCATCCGGCTCGTTGAGCGCGCGCATCGCGACGTACTGCGCCGTCCAGTCGCCGATTCCCGGAATGGCGCGCAGCGACTCGAGCGTCGAGACGCCGTCGAAGACGACGCCGCCGTCGCGCACGGCCCGCGCCAGCGCTCGCAAGGTTCGCGCCCGTGCAGAGATGATGCCGGCCTCTTCGAGCGGCGCATCGGCGAGTTGATCGGGAGTTGGGAACAGGCGATTGAGCGTCGAGTGGCCCGATTGCCCGCTCGCACTCCGCACTCGATTGGCGTGCCCCATCGCTCGGCGATCCGTCCGGCGATCGTCGTCGCGGCCTTCGACCGAGATCTGCTGGCCAAGGATCGCGCGCACGGTGATCTCGAAGGGATCCCACGCGCCTGGCGTCCGAATGCCGGCATGCGCGGCGGCGGCGCGGCGCAGCAGAGCGATCGCCCGACAACTGCTGCGCGATCAGCGACGGGTCGGCGCCGAGGTCGAACATCCGCCGGACGCGCTCGACGATCGTGAGCAGCGCGCGCGGATCGCCGAACTGCACGTCGAGCATCAGCGCCGAGCCCTCGCCGGCCGGCGCAATCGCGATCGTGCCCGTCGTGCTCGCCGATCGCGATCGTTCGCTGGTAGCGGTCGGCTTCGACGAGCTCGACGCCCGGCGTGGCGCGGGCGGCCAGGAAGCCAATCACCTGCGGCCAGTCGTAGGGCGGCCGGTAGGCGAGGCGGAAGCGATAGCCGTCCGAACCGTCCGATCGCTTGCGCGAGAGCTTGCGCAGCTCGGTCGGCGTTCGCGAAAAAGTCCTGCGGCATTTCGCCGTTGAAGCGGCGCAGGCTGCCGAATCCGGCGGCAAACGCGACCTGCGCGATCGGCAGCTGCGTTTCGTCGAGCAGCTTCTTGGCGAAGTGCACGCGCCGGGTCAGCGCGACCTCGATCGGCGTCGCGCCGAGATGCTGCACGAACAGCCGGCGCAGGTGGCGCGCCGTCACGCCGAGGCGATCGGCCAGCTGCCTCGACGCCCTCGCGATCGAGCGCGCCTTCGCCGATGAGACGCAGCCCGCGCGACACCACGCTCGAGGTGCCCGACCAGGCCGGCGTGCCCGGCGATGCTTCGGGACGGCAACGCAGGCACGGACGGAATCCGGCCGCCTGCGCGGCCGCCGCGGTCGCGTAGTAGCGGACGTTCTCGTCCTTCGGCGATCGCGCCGGGCAGATCGGCCGGCAATAGATGCGCGTGCTGGTGACGGCGATGAAGAACTTGCCGTCGAACCGCGCATCGCGGGAGCGCCGCGCGCGATCGCAGACCCGCCGGTCGAGCTCCATCACCGACCGAGCTTAGATCGGATCGACAGCGCCGAACTGGTCAGAAACGGACCTCGTCAACAACAAGGCAGAATAGGGATGTGCCCACGTTGCCGGTCCTGCTCGCTCTGCTGCTTCTCGTTCGCTCAGGCCCCGACATTCAAGTCCGATCCGCCGCACAAGTGCGACAGCTGCGACGAGTGGAACAAGCCGCGCGAGCCGTTCAAGCTCTTCGGCAACAGCTATTACGTCGGCACCGACGGACTGTCGGCGATCCTGATCGCCGGCGACGCGGGTCACATCCTGCTCGACGGCGGTCTCGAGCAGTCCGCCGCGGTGATCGACGCGAACATCCGCAAGCTTGGATTCAAGACCGAGGACATCAAGCTGATCGTCAACTCGCACGGCCATTACGATCACGCCGGCGGCATTGCGGCACTGCAGCGGGCCAGCGGCGCCACCGTCGCGGCCAGCCCGTCGGGCGCGGACGCACTGCAGCGCGGCGAGAACACGACCGACGATCCGCAATATGGATTCGGCAAGGCAGTACAACGGCTTTCCGCCGGTCAAGAACGTCAAGGTGATCAAGGACAGCGAAGTGCTGCGCGTCGGCAACGCTCGCGATCACCGCGAACTTCACGCCAGGACACACGCCCGGCAGCACGACCTGGACATGGCAATCGTGCGAGGGATCGCAATGCCTGAACATGGTCTACGCCGACAGCATTTCCGCCGTGTCGGCGCCGGGCTTCAAGTTCACCGATCAACCCGAGCGTCGTCAACGCGTTTCGGCGCAGCATCACTCGCGTCGCCGAGCTGCCCTGCGACATCGTCGTCTCGACGCATCCGTCGGCGACGAATCTCGATGACAAGATCAAGAAGCGGGCGGCGCAGAAGGGCGGTCCCGATCCGTTCGTCGATCACGGCTGCAAGGCGCTGGCGGCAACCGCGATGAAGGGCCTCGAGGCCCGCATCGCCGAGGAGAAGAAGTGATGGCAGACGCAATGGCCGTCGTACGTCGAGAACGCTCGGCGCGTCGCTGGCGGTGGCGATGTTCACCGCCGCGTGCTCAGCGGCCGCTGCAGCTGGCCAACATCCAGGTTGGCCGCTCGCTCAACCAGGATCGCAGCGTCGCAAGCATCACGACGCTTGTTCAAGCCGAGCGAAACCGTCTACGTTGCGGTGCAGACGCGGCGCGGGCAAGGGCATGATCGGCGTGAAGTGGAAGTTCGGCGACAAGGTCATCGACGAGCCGACCAAGCCGGTCGATTACAACGACGGCCCGACGTCCACCGAGTTCCACTTGCAGAACTCCGGTGGATTCCCGCCGGGCGACTACAGCGTCGACGTCTTCATCGACGGCGTGCAGGTCGGCACGCGCGCTTTCAAGGTCGAGTAGCGATCAAGCCCGCAAGCCCGTAGCCCGCAAGCCCGCGATTCACTCATAGCGCAAGCGCCAGGATCGGATCGATCCGGCTCGCCCTCGTCGCCGGAATCAGACCCGCCGCCGCGGAGACCACCGTCAACAGCAGCACGGTGCCGATCGCCATCCACGGATCGTTCGGCTGGATTCCATACAGCTGCGACGAGACGTAGCGGCCGAGCCCGATCGCCGCGGGCACGCCGACGGCGAGACCGATGGCCAGCAGGATCAGCACTTCCCTCATCACGATCCACAACACGCCGGACGGCTCCGCGCCGAGCGCGAGACGAAGGCCGATCTCCTTGCGGCGGCGCGCGACGATGAACGCCATGACGCCGTAGAGGCCGATCGACGCCAGCAGCGTCGCGAGCATCCCGAAGCCCGCGGAGAGCAGCGCAATCAGCCGATCGGTGAGCAGCGTTTCGTCGAGTTGACCCTGCACGGTCTTCACGTCGTACACGGGCATGCCCGCATCGAGCCGCTTCACTTCGCTCCTGATGATGTTGAACGCGGAGGCCGACGCCTCGGTGGTGCGAACGTAGAACGTGGAGCTGCCGCCATATCCCGGCCAGAACACCTGGCGGCGGACGCCTTCACGCGGACCTTCATAGAGCGAGTCTTCGACGACGCCGATGATCTCGATGTCGAGCTTCGTCTCCGGACCCAGCCCGCGGCCCAGCCGCCTGCCGATCGCGCTCTTGTCGCCGAAGAAGTGCTGCGCGAACTTGCGGTTGACGATGGCGATCTTCGGGTTCTCGACGATGTCCGACGTCCTGAAGTCGCGTCCCTCGAGCACCTTGATGCCCATCGTCTCGAAGTAGCCGGGCGAAAGCGCGTTCATGAACGCCTGCATGTCCTCGCCGTCCTTGGCCTGGTGGCCTTCGACCGACGTGGTGCTGTCCCACTCATCGCCGGCCAGGATCGACACTCCGGCATGCCCGGCCGACTTGATGCCCGGCGTGCTGCGCAGGCGATCGAGCAGCTCGTTGTAGAGATTCACCGTTCGCGGATTGTCGTATCCGCTGAGCGCCGGCGACAGCCGGAAGGTGACGAGGTTGTCCATCTGCACGCCGGTGTCGGTGGTCTGGAGGTTCTGCAGGCTGCGCACGAACAGTCCGGCGCCGAACAGCAGCAGGAAGCTCAACGCCACCTGCGCGGCGACGAGGCCCTTGCGCAGGAAGAGCGATCCGCCGGTGCCCGCGATCCCGCCGACCGTGTCCTTGAGCGTCGCCCACTGATCGGGATTGCTGGCCTTGAGCGCCGGCAGCAACCCGAACACGATGCCGGTGAGGAGCGTCAGCGCGAACGTGAACGACAGGATCCGAAGATCCGGAGTCGGTTGGATCAGCAGCGGTTGTTGTTGCGGAATGAAGGCGATCAAGCCGCGCGTCAACGCCACGGACAGCGCGATGCCAATCGCGCCGCCGATCAGCGACAGCAGCACGCTCTCCGTCAGCAGTTGGCGCACCAGTTGGCCGCGCGTGGCGCCGAGCGACAGGCGCACCGCGATCTCGCGCTGGCGCATGAAGCCGCGCGCGATCAGCAGGTTCGCGACGTTGGCGCACGCGATCAGCAGCACGAGGCCGACCATCGCCATCAGCACGACCAGCGCGGTCGAGAAGTCGTTGCGGAGCGGCGAATAGCCGATGTTCGGCCTTGTCCAGCTTCAACTGCCCCTGTCATGAAGCGCTCGCGGATGAAGGGCGTCCAGTTCTTCGCGCCCGGCAGCGTCATCTCGTGCTGGCGGATCTGCGTGAACAGTCCCTGCAGCGGGCCCTGCGCGTTCTCGATCGTGTAGCCGGGCTTGAGCCGCGCGAAGACCTGGACCCAGCGCGTGCGCTCATCGTCCATCCGCACCCAGCCCCACTCGGGCACGATGACCGGCTTCATCAGGATCGGCACGCGCATCTGCGGCGAGCGCGCCGGATCGATGCCCGGCAAAGCCGGCCGCGGACACGCCGACGATCGTCATCGGGATAGTTGTTGACGAGGATCTTCTTGCCGACCGCCTGCTGGTCGCGATTGAATCGCCGCGTCCAGTAGTCGTAGACTGATGACGACCGACTGGATGGCCCTGGTAGATCTGATCGTCTTCCTGCGAATTGAAGACGCGCCCGGCGGCCGGTCCAACGCCGAGCATCGTGAAGTAGTTGCCCGACACCATCTCGATGTCGATGCGCTCGGTCTGGTTGTCGATCGCGACCGATGCATCGGCAAGCCGGCGCGCCAGCACCTCGCCGAGCGGCTCGGCGCGCTTCTGGTACTCCTGGTAAATCGGATAGGAGTGCATGCGCGAGCCCATGTTGCTGCCGCTGTGCGGTCCTGACTGATACAGCATCACCAGTTCGTCCGGGTTCTTCACCGGCAGCTTGCGTAGCAGGATCTGGTCGATCAACGTGAAGATCGCGGTGTTGGCGCCGATGCCGAGCGCGAGCGACAGGATCGCGACGATCGAGAACAGCGGGCTGCGAAAGAGGCCGCGGACGGCCAGCTTGAGGTCATTGGTTGGCAGCGTCATTCCGAGAAGTTAGACGGGCCACCGAAGCAGGGGTTGTTATCCCAGGGCCACAGAAATGCCAGGCAGAAGGCGCAGACTCAGACAAATCAAAGTCATTCTGTGCTTTCTGTGCCTTCTGTGGCCCAACCTTGAACCGTCTCGGGCCCGTCGAACGTATCAAGAAAAACGGAGGTTTCATGTCGTTTCTGAGCAAATTGCTAGGTAAGAGCGAACCCCCCAAGCCGCGAGTTCAGGTCTGCGTCGAATGTGGTATGCCGGTGGCCGACCACAAGCAGTGGTGTTCGATCCTGCAGGGCCAGAACGAAATGAAGCTGAAGGCGGCAGAAAAGAAAACGGCCTAGTCCTCAGCTGGCATATGATTCGCAGCCTCAGGCACTTTCCTGGAGGCCGCCGTGTCGCAACCACAAGCTGACGATCCGGATCCGCTCCTCGAATTTTCGGCCGAACGCAGCGCCGTGATTCAGGTCCCGAGCGCGCGCAAGGCGGGCCCTCAACCCGTTGAAGCGCCGGTAGATCCAGCGCCTGCGCTGCCGAAGCCGTCCCCGTCCGTTTCGGCTGAAGCGCTGCTTGCGCGAATCAATCGTCTCGAGTCCGCGCTAGTGGATTCGAAGTTCCAGGTGTCGACTTTGAAGTCCGAACTGGCGACATTAGTCCGCGCCATCGGCGACATCAAGAAGCAATCCCGGCGCGAGAAGAGCCCGGAGATTAGCCTGCGGGGCGCCGTGAAGAACCCCGGGATTGACTTGTTGACCGCCGTGCGGGCGCCGAAGAAAGCTTCGGCCCTTCTAGGAGCGATCGTTGGACTCGGTTTCGTGGTGTTCGGCTGGGTCTATTTCACGGGCGCCGCTGCTGATACGACGCTCGTCGGCTCCGCACCTGAGCCCCAGGAAACAACTGTCTTCGTTCCGGCCGACCAACCGGTCGCACCGGCGGAACTGGAAACACCGTCGCCGCCCGCCCGTGTCCCGGCCCGCGTGCCCGCCCGTGCGCCCGCGCGTGTTGTGCCTGTTCCCGTCGCCGCGCGCGCGCCTGCGCCGGACACGCCTGTCAAACCGGACACGCCGATCAAATACGTCGGCTCGCTTTCAATCGATTCGAAACCCGGCGACGGCGAAGTGTTCCTCAACCGGGAGAGCGCCGGCCGTACGCCGCTGCGTCTCAACGATCTGAAAGCTGGGTCGCACCTGATCTGGGTCGAGCGCGCCGGCTATCGTCGGTGGACGCGCGTGGTGCAAGTGCCTTCCAATCGCGTGACCCGGCTCTTCGCGGATCTCGAGCCGACCGCGGCTCGCTGACCCCCAAACCGCTTCTCCTTAATCACTCGGTCGGTTCAGGGGTTCAGAGGTTCAAGCAGTTCACGGGTTCTCTTTCGTTCATGCGTTCACGTGTTCAAACGTTCACCTGTGAACCCATTGAACGCTGAACCAAATGAACCTGTGAACATCTTGAACAATTGAACTATTTGAACCGACGAGTTACATCAACTGGCGCGAACGAGCCGCCGGACCGTCAATCCGGCAAACAACACGGTCACGCCCGCCAACGCCGCGAAGTGCATGGTCTGCGAGAAGATGCTGCCGACGCCGGCCATCGCCAGGCACAGCTGATTGAAGTGAAACGCCGGCGAGAAGACGGCGATCCAGCGGATCGATGCCGGCAGCGGAATGAACAGCCCCGACAGGTAGATCATGGCCAGGTAGACGACGTTGACCACCGCCGGTGCGGTGCGGCCGCTTACCCGTGCATGGGTTCAAGGGTTCAAGGGTTCAAGGGTTCAAGGGTTCAAGGGTTGACGACTCGGTGAACCTAAATGAACCGTTGAACTGCTTGAACTCCTTGAACCGTTGAACCGACGAGTTATTCGGAGCGCAGCGCTTCCATCACGTCGACGCGCGAGGCGCGCGTAGCGGGCATCAGCGAGGCGACCACGGCGGCGGCGACCAGCACCGCCGCTGCTCCGGCGAGCGGCGCCACGCCTGGCACCTCGATGTTGCCGAAGAAGCCGCCGGCAAACCGCAGCAACGCCAGTCCTGCGATCACGCCGGTCACGATACCCGCGGCGGCGATCACCGCGCCCTCGCCGAGAATCCGCGTCAGCAGGTTCGACGGCGTCGATCCGATCGCGAGCCGCACGCCAAACTCGCGCATGCGCGCGCTCACCGAGAACGCCAGCACGCCGGCCACGCCGACGATCGCGATCGTCAACGCGACGAGCGCGAAGCCGCCGAACACCAGCGTGTTCAGGCGATTCGGGGCCAGCACTTCGGCGCGCACGTCCTCGAGCGTCGCCGCGCGCTCGACGGGCTGCTCCGCGGAAATGTCGCGGATGATCTTCGTGATCGGCGTCACCAGCGTGTAGGGATCGACCTTGGCGTGCACGAACAGGCGCCCGCCGCCGAATTCCTGCTCCATCGGGTGATACACCGTCATCTTCGGTCCCGGGACGATGTTCTCGTCGTCCAGGTCGGCGGTGATGCCGACGATGCGGCGGCCGCCGGTCGAGACGCCGATGAACTTCATCACCGGATCGGTCCACATCAACTTGCGGTTGACCGCGTCCTGGCCGTTGAACATGCGACGCACGACGCTCTCGCTGACGATCACGACCTTCTCGCTGTCGGCGAGATCGTCGGCGTTGAAGTCGCGGCCGGCGATGATCGGCACGCCCAGCGACTTGAAGAAGCCCGGCGACACCGTGCGGAAGCTGGCGCGCGGGTCGTCCTCGCCGGCCGACCTTCGCGTATCCCTCCACGGTGAACTGCGCGTCAAAGGTGAACGCGCCCGCTTCACGCCACGGGACGATGGTGCCGATGGCGACCTGTTCCACGCCGGGCAGCTCGCCGATCTTGCGAATCGCTTCGCGATAGAGCGGCAGCGTCTGCTCCGGCGGACGCTCGAAGTTGAGCGGCACGTGCACCGCCAGCACGTTGCTCAGGTTCAGGCCGGTCTTGCGTCTGCTGCAGCGCGATCAACGTGGTCAGCAATGCGCCGGCGCCGGCCAGCAGCACGAACGACGCGGCAATCTGCGTGACGGCGAACAGGCGCAGGCGGCGATTGGTGCCGGTCGTGATGCGGACGCTGCCGCTCGACAGCCCCAGGCCGGCCGCCGCATCGGCCGACGGCAGGCGTGGAATGAATGCCAGCAGCACGGACGAAATCAGCGCGAGGCTCACGCCGACCCACAGCAGCGTGCTGTCGACGGTGAGATCGAGCGCGCGCACAGAGTAGCGGGACGCATAGCGCGCGATGACCGACAGCATCGGCCGCGCGATCAGGACGCCGAGCAGCGCGCCGGCGCCGCACAGCAGCACGCTCTCGGCGAGCAGCGTTCGCCGCAGCGCCCCTCGACTGGCGCCGAGGGCGGCGCGAACCGCCAGCTCGCCTTCGCGGCGCACCGATCGCGCGAGGATCAGGTTGGCGACGTTCGAGCACGCGATCACGAAGATCAAGCCGGATGCGGCCAGCAGCACCAGCAGGATCGTGCGCGCCGGCGAGGTGATCTGATCGCGCAGGCGGACGGCGTTGATGCGGAAGTCATCCTTCACCGGATACGCCTCCTCGATGCGCGGTCGAGCATGCCGCCATGAATCGCGCGCAGCTCGGCGACCGCCTGTTCGAGCGACGCCTCGGGCGTCAGGCGCCCGAACAACTCGGTCATGCGATGCACGCGGCCGTCCTGCATCGTCGCCGACATGTGATGCGAGCTGGTCACGACGTTGGCGATCAGCTGCGTTTCCGCGGGATACGGCACCGACGGCTCGAGCACGCCGATGATCGTCGATGCGCGATCGCCCAGCTTGATCTGCTTGCCGAGAATGGTCTCGTCGCTATTCAGTGACTCGGTCCAGAAGCGGTGGGTGAGGACCGTCACGCTCGCCGCCTGCGGCGCCGTCGTCGGTGGCATCGACCAGGCGGCCGCGGATCGGCTGCAGTCCCATCACCGGGAAGAACGATCCGCTGACGACGCCGGCGCGGACGACGCGCGGTTCGCCGAGACCGACGAGCGTGAACTCGATCGTCGAAAAATCACCGAGCGCGTAATCGACTTGATGCCGGTCTTGAGATCGTTGATCTCCGGCACCGAGAAGTTGACGTTCTCGCTGCCGGCGCCGGGTGCGCTCTGCCGGATGTAGACGAGCCGCTCCTCGTCGTCGTTGACGAGCGGCGTGAGCAGGACGCCCCGGACGACGCTGAAGATCGCGGCGTTGGCGCCGATGCCAAGCGCCAGCGTGACGATGACGGTGATGGCCAGGCCGCGGGCCCGGGCCAGTGAACGAAGCGCGTAGCGGAAATCGGTCAGCAGTCCCATGACTTATCCATTCAACGTTGAAGGGCCAATTCTTTTGCCGGGGCCGGTTGGGAATCAAGCGCGAAGAACTCGATGAGCTCAGGCGCCAGCACGTCCTGTTTGACCATGTGCGTCTGACCGGCGAGGGTCTGGTGGACGGCGTTCGGAAACGCCTCGGCCCACGCTTTCATCGAGTTCTGCATGTAGGCCGGGCTCTTGCCGCCCGCCATCACCAGGACCGGCAGCGTCACCATCGACCACTTGCCCGGCGGGAACGGCTTGCCGTTGTGATGCGGCGCGATGATCTCGAGATCGTTCGGCAGCGTGTGCGCGATCGCCGTGAGCTTCTTCCAGAACGGCAGCAGCGACATCACGAACACCGCGATCGCCGGCGTGCCGACGTAGCGCATGAACTTCTTCACCGCGGCGCTGCGATCGCCGGAAGCGACGAAGGCCTTGGTTTCGGCGATGAAGTCGGGCGGCAGCGGTTCGTGCGTGCCGTCGATCACGTAGGGCGCTTCATACAGCGCGAGGCGGCGAATACCGCGCAGCTGGCGCACGGCCTCGCCGGCGAGTGCGGCGCCCGACGAGATGCCGAACACCATTGCCGATCCGCCGGCGTGCTGCAGCACCGCATCGAGGTCTTCGATCTCGCGTTGCACGTCGTAGCGGGTGCCGTTGCCGCTATCGCCGCGGCCGCGGCGATCGTAGTGATACACCGTGAACTGCGACGCCAGCTCTTTCGCGAGGGGCGGCATCGGCCCAAAGCCGCGCGAGCACATCGCGCCATCGACCAGGATGAGCGCCGGGCCGTCGCCGAACCGATCCACCGCGATTGGAGTGCCGTCCTTCGAGATGACCTTGTCCACGGTTGTTCTCCTGCTTACACGTCGAACGGCCCGCCCTGAAATCGACGCGGCCGTAAACATCTGAATCGAAACCGTTTACAGCTGGGCCTGGCTGAAAAGCTCCTGGTGGGCGCGATCGCGCTCGCGTTCGATTTGCTCGGCAGTGGCGCCCAGCCTCGATAACAAATCCTCGACGAACGCCAGCGCCACCTCGCCTTCACCGGTGAAGACGGTATCAGCGCCTGCGCGCTTCAGGTCGGGCAGTTCCCGCAGATACATCGCGCGCGCCAGGACACGAATGCCCGGATTCACATCGCGGGCGGCACGGATCACTTCCGTGCTGTTCGCCATGCCCGCCGACGTGAGAATCAGGCTGTCGCGCCGACGCGATGCCGGCTTCGACAAGCGTCTCCGGTCGCGTCGCATCCCCGTAGACCGCATCACAACCCGCTTCTCTGATCGCGCGGACGGTTTCGATGTTCAACTCGACGACGGTGGGCTCGATGCCGCTTTCCTTGAGCAGGCGGGCGACTGTCTTTCCGGTCGGTCCGAATCCGATCAGCACCGCCCGATGCTCGTGTCGTGCCGCGCGTGCTTCCGGCGGCGGTGCATCGGTGTCGATCAGACGCGGTCGATCCATAAGGCCGCGCAGGCGAGGCTGCCGCGCCATCCACTGAACGATCGGGTCGATCGCGCGGAACAGCACGGGATTCACGACGATGGAGAACATCGATGTGGCCACCAGCATGTTGGTGGCCTCGGGCGTCAGCAGGCCAAGATCGCGGCCGAGCGTCGCCAGGATGAAAGAGAATTCGCCGATTTGTGCGAGGGCCACGGCTACCATCACGCTGGTACCGGAACGGCTCGCGCGTCATCCACATGATGAGGAATGCCACGAGGGGATTGGCGACGAGGACAATGGCGATCGAGCCGGCAAGCAAGCCCGGCGAGTCGAGCAACGACGCCGGATCGAGCAGAATGCCGACCGAGACGAAGAACAGGACCGCGAAGGCGTCGCGCATTGGTAACGCGTCCGATGCGGCGCGAAGGCTGTACTCGGACCGACCGACCACCATGCCGGCGAGGAACGCGCCGAGCGCCATCGAGACACCGAAGATCCGCGCTGATCCCACCGCGATACCGAGCGCGATGACCAGTACCGTGAGCGTGAACAACTCACGCGATCGCGTCAGGGCGACGCGATCGAGCAGGCGCGGGATCACGCGCGCGCCGACGATCGCGGTGAATGCGACGAGCGCGGTGACCTTCAGCAGCGTGAACGCGATAGCCATCCACAACGGCTGGCCGGTTCCATCGCGTTCGAACACCGCCGGCAGCAGGACGAGCGCCAGCACCGTCAACACGTCCTGGACCACGAGCCAACCGACCGCAACGTGGCCGGCACGGGTGTGCAGCACGTTGTGATCGGACAGGACGCGGACCACGACGACCGTGCTCGCCACCGACAGCGCGATACCGAAGACGAGTGCGGCGTCGATCGTCCAGCCGAGCGAGATCACCAGCCAGGCGCCGAGCAGCGTCGCGATCAGGCTCTGACCGATCGCGCCGGGTATAGCCACGCGCGCGCACCGCCAGCAACTCTTCGATGTGAAACTGCAGGCCGACGCCGAACATCAGCAGGATGACGCCGATCTCGGCGAGCTGCTCGGCCATCGCCGAGTCGACGGCCAGCCCAGGGGTGTTCGGGCCGAGGAGCGTGCCGGCGAGCAGGTAGCCGACGATCGGCGACAAGCCCAGCCGCTGCGTGATGTAGCCGAGGACAAGCGCGCC
The DNA here is from genome assembly GCA_963833135.1 of uncultured cyanobacterium. Taxonomy (GTDB): domain Bacteria; phylum Acidobacteriota; class Vicinamibacteria; order Vicinamibacterales; family UBA2999; genus 12-FULL-67-14b. The sequence continues at coordinate 43,684 of CAWHWW010000010.1, forward strand.
CGCGAATCCGCCAGTGAGCGTCAGGATCAGGTCATATTCGTGCACTGTGGGCACTAGTCTGACAGATCCACCACTGGCCTCCGGGACTGACTGGCGCTAGAGTGTGCGGCGAGAGGTTTCCATGAAGCTCGTGGCTGCCGTCGTCGCCGCCTGTGTCGCCCTCACCCTTCCATCCTCGTCGCTGGTTGCGCAGTCGCAGCGCGCGCTGACGATCGAGGATTACTACAGGATCAAGACGGTCGGCGATCCGCAGATCTCTCCGGACGGCAAGTGGGTTGCCTTCACGCTGACCACGCGCGTGGAAGAGGACAACACCAACGCGATCGAGACGTTCGTGGTGCCCGCGGATGGATCGGCGGCGCCTCGACGCATCACGCATGAAGGCAAGAGCGTCGCGTCGCCGCGATGGACCGACGACAACCTGCTGCAGTATTCGCTCAATGCGAAGGTGAACAGCGACGTGTTCCTCGGCGGACCGCCTCCACAGCCCGCGCATTCGCATGGACGCCGCGCTGTTCAAGGTCGCCGTCGATGACTCCGAATGCGACGCCGGTAGTCGGCGACGGCGTCGCCCGCAGGAGCGCTTAGCGCCGATGGCAAGTGGCGCGCGCAGGCGCGCGAGCTGCCGCGCACGCCGGCTGCCGAAGTCACGGGCACCGACTTCGAGAAGCGGCATGCATCGCGATTCAAGGGCCGCACCTTCGACTGGATGCGATTCCAGTCCGACGGTCAGGACTATCCGACGCCGGATCCGCGCACGCGCCCTGCCGCGGAGATCGCGATCACGGCGGTGGATGGCGGTCAGCCGAAGACCATCACGACCCTCGGCATGCGCGCCGCCAATGTCGCGTGGCATCCGGATGGTGCGACGATCGCGTTCACGGCCGACGACATGTGGAAGAACGAACAGGCGTACGAGCAGCCAGACATCTACACCGTGACCACGAGTGGCGACGTGAAGCGCCTGACGAACGACGGTTACGTGTGGGGTTCGCTCTCGTATTCGCCGGACGGACAGTTCCTGCTGTCGGAGCGGACCTTCGGCACCGCGATGATCATCGAGAAGAAGCTGTCGCATGGCGGCTCGGATGATCTGATCGCGTGGCCGGCCTCGGGCGGCGCGCCGATCAATCTCACCGCGTCGTGGGATCTGGAGCCGAACGCGCCGCGCTGGTCCGCCGATTCGAAGCACGTGTATTTCACCGCCGAGAAGGGCGGCACGACTCACGTGTTCCGCGTCGCGGCACGCGCCGGCGCGCCCGTCGAGCAGATCACGAAAGGCGAACGCCGGGTCAACAACGTCACCTTCGACAAGGCCATGACGCGCATCGCCTACAGCGTCGGCACCTATGAGAGTCCGTCCGACATCTGGACCGCGAACATCGACGGCAGCGGCGAAAAACGTCTCACCGACCTCTTCGCCGAGATCCGCGCCGAGATCGGCATCACGAAGACCGAGCGCATCACGTGGAAGAGCAACGACGGCACCGAGATCGAGGGCTGGCTCACGCAGCCGTACGGATTCAGCAAGACCGGGGGATCCGTATCCTCTCGTCGTCTTCAATCACGGCGGCCCGCATTCAGCGGTCGGCTACGGCTTCAACTTCAAGCAGCAGTACTTCGCCGCGAACGGCTACTTCGTGCTCGACACGAACTTCCGCAGCTCGACCGGCTACGGCGATGCGTTCAAGTGGGCGACGTGGGGCGCGTGGGGCACGAAGGACGGCCAGGACGTCGTCTCCGGCATCGACTACGTGATCGCGCACCACCCGATCGATCGGGCGCGCGTCGCGACGATGGGACATTCCTACGGCGGGTTCATGACCAACTGGCTGATCACGCAGTATCCCGATCGCTTCGCGGCCGCGGCATCGGGCGCCGGCATTTCAAACTGGTTCAGCGATTACGGCACCGCCGACATCTATCGCACGAAGGAAATGGAATTCTTCGGCGCGCCGTGGCAGGAGGAGGGCATCAGGCGGATGATCCTGCAGTCGCCGCTGATGCAGGCCGGGCACGTGCGCACGCCGACCCTCTTCATCAACGGCGAGATGGATCAGCGCGTGCCGTACGAAGAGGGCGAGCAGATGTTCTTCGCGCTGCGGCGCCAGGGCGTGCCGGCGAAGATGATTCAGTATGCGGGGCAGCCGCACGGCATCAGCGGGCACTGGAACAACGTGCACCGCATGCTGAACGAGCTGAAGTGGATCGATACCTACGCGAAGAGGGGACGCGGCACGACGACGTCCGCGTCCCGTCAGGACTAAGCTGAAGCTGTGCTTAATCTGTGGACACTCGGCGGCTGATGCGATCGATCTGATTGAGGTGCATCAGATCGTGGCCGGCGTAGAGACGCACGAGGTATCCGGCGCTCTCTTCGCCGCGCTCGGCGTGCACGCCGACACGCTCGAGATCCTCGCGCGTGGCGCGCTCGATCAAGCGCAGGTTGTCGCGTCGCAGCACCGCGAACACCTCGAGTGACTCATTCGGATCCGCGTTCGCGTAATCGAGCCGGTCGGCCCAGAGATCCTGATCGAAGCCGGTGATGACCGGCCGATCCTGCGCGAGGATCAGCCGCATCCGCCATCCCCACACCACGTCGGTATCCGCCAGGTGACGCAGGACCATGGCGACCGACCATTTCCCCGGTGCTTCCGGCGTGCGTAGTTTTTCCGGCGTGAGTGTGGCAACGGCGCGTGCGGCGGCCCCCGGCGTCTCGCGAAGCACGTCCAGTGCGGGGCGTTCGCCAACCAGCCCCAAAACTGCCGTCGCATACTGAGCGCGAAGCTCCGGAGAATCCTTGGAAGTATTGGAAAAAACAGACATATCAACCCTTCTTTGGCACCTTACGCACCCTACGCACTGTACGCACCCTAACCACCCGTGCCCCGTGACGTCTAAAGGGGGATGATGACGCAGACGATCGTACAGGATCTCCGCATCGGCATCCGCAGCCTGCTGCGCGTGCCGCTGCTGACGCTGACAATCGTCGCGACGGTCGGCGTCGGCATTGGCGCCACCGCGGCGATCTTCAGCGCGATCGATGCCGCGATGCTGCGGCCGCTGCCGTACGCGCATCCCGATCGGCTGGTGCGCATCTACACCGACACGCCGCCGTTCAAGTTCCGATTCTCGGCTGCGGATTACCTGGCGTTCACGGAGCAGCAGACCCGCTTCGAGCGGCACGCGACCTACACCGATCGTTCGGTGAGCTTCAGCAACGGCGAGGTTGCGGAGCTGCTGCGCACGCGCGTGGTGTCGTGGGCAGTTCTTTTCGGTGCTCGGCGATCAGCCCCGTGCAGGGCCGCGATTTCAACGAGAGCGGACGGACGCGTTGGCGCGCCTGTCGTCGCGCTGGCCAGTCAGCGTTCTGGCAACAGCGTCTTGGCGGCCGCGCCGACGCCATCGGCAAGCCTGTTCGCCTCGACGGCAACGACGTGCACGATCGTCGGCGTGATGCCGCCGGCCGCGGGTCCGCTCGAGCGCCGGCAGGATCTGTTCCTGATTCAGCAGTTCACGCCGCCGACGCGCAAGGGCCCGTTCTTCTATTCGGTCGTCGCGCGGCTGCCGGAAGGCGCCGATCGCGGGCTCGCCGCCGGCGAGCTGCGCGCGCATCAATCGCGCCCTGTTCCCGATCTGGAAGTCGTCCTACCAGGACGAAAAGTCCACGTGGAGCATGGAGGATCTCAAGACGAACCTCGTCGGCGACGTGCGCGCGATCGCCGGCCTTTCGCTCGCGCGCCGTCGCTCTCGTCTGGCTGATCGCCTGCGCGAATGCGTCGAACCTGCTGATCGCGCGCGTCGCCGGCCGGCGCCAGGAGCTGGCGGTACGAGCGGCGCTCGGCGCGTCGCGCGGGCGCGTCATTCGCTACCTGCTCGTCGAAAGCGGCCTGCTCGCGGCCGGCGCGGCGATTGTCGCGATCGCCGATCGCGTACGGCGGCATGCAGCTGCTGCAGACGCTCGGCGCGACCTACTTTCCCGCGCACCGGCGAGATTCAGTTCGATGCCGCAACTGGCTTGGCTGATGCTCGCGCTGGCGATGTCGAGCGCGTTGCTGTTCGGACTCGTTCCGGCATTGCACGTCACCGGCGGCAGCGTCGACGAATCGTTGCGATCAAGTCGATCGTCGACGGCCGGCGTCGGTGTCCGCCGCCTGCGACGGGGACTCGTGGCGCACAGTTCGCGATCGCCACGCCGCTGCTCGTCGTCGCGGGGCTGCTGCTGTCGAGTCTCAATGCACCTGAAGCAGCGTGGATCTGGGTGTCGACGGCGATCGGATCCTGACCGGATCGATTCGATTGCCGGGCGCGCAGTATCGCGAGCAGCCGCGCATCGACGCATTCTGGGATGAGCTCGAAGCGGCGTGTCGAAGCGCAACCCGGCGTCGACCGGTGTCGCGTTCGCCGACGGCCGTGCCGCCGAACCACGGCCGGACAGCACAACAACTTCGATCTCGAACAGTCTCCGGCCGGCGCCGACGAGTCGCAGCCGGTGACGCCGTGGGTCGGCGATCTCGCCCGACTACGTGCACGCGCTCGGGATGCGGCTGATCGAAGGCCGGCTGCTCGATCAGCGTGACATGCGCGAGCTCCGCGAGAATCTGCTCGTCGGTCATCGTCGATCGCGCGTGGGCGCGGCGGTTCTTCCCGAACGAGACGGCGGTCGGCAAGCGGTTGAAGTCCGGCGGCTGCAGCGACCTGCCCGTGGACAACCGTGGTCGGGGTCGTCAGCGACGTGAACTACGACGGGCTCGATCAGCCGGATCAGGGCACGGTCTATTTCGCGATCTCGCGGTCAGCACCTTCCGTTATCTTGTCGTGCGCACGAAAGGTGATCCCACCCAGGAGTCGCGCCGACGGTGCGCGCAGATCGTGCGCGAGCTCGAGCCGGGCGCGCCGCTGTCGGAACGTGGCGACCGTCGATCAACTGATCGATCAGTCGCTGGTGCGACCGCAGTCGATATCGGTGCTGGTCGCGAGCTTTGCCGGTGTCGCCCTGTTGCTGTCGATCATCGGCATCTACGGCGTGATGGGCTACTACGTCCAGCAGCACCTCAAGGAGATCAGCATCCGCATGGCGCTCGGCGGCAGCCGCGGCGATGTGGCGAAGCTGGTGGTCGGGCAGGGAATGACGGTCGTGATCGGCGGCGTGATCGCCGGAACCGCGCTCGCGTTTGCCGCGACGCGGTTGATGTCGAGCCTGCTGTTCGGCGTCGGCGCCACCGATCCGCTCGCGTTCACCGGCGTCGCGTCGTTGATGGTGTCGGTCGCGCTGATCGCGTGCGCGGTGCCGGCCTGGCGCGCCATGCGCGTGCAGCCGGCCGTGGTGTTGAGAAACGAGTAGCTGAAGGCGACCTAAGCTCTCGCCAGTCGTTCTTTCTCGACGAGCACTCGCCGCAGAATCTTGCCCGACGGCGACTTCGGAATCGCGTCGACGAACGCAACGTGCTTCACGCACTTGTAGTGCGCGACCTTCGGCTGGAGGAACGCGATGACCTCTTCGGCGGTCAGCGAGTCGCGCTTGACGATGATGGCCTTCGGCACTTCGCCGCATTGTTCGTCGGCGACGGGAATCACCGCGACGTCGGCAATCTTCGGGTGCTTCAGCAGCAGCGACTCGAGCTCCGCGGGCGCAACCTGGAAGCCCTTCACCTTGATCAGCTCCTTCAATCGATCGACGACGGTGAGATAGCCGTCGTCGTCGGCGACGCCGATATCGCCGGTGTGAAGCCAGCCGTCCGCATCGACGGTGCGCGCGGTGGCTTCGGGATTGTTCAAGTAGCCCTTCATCACGTTCGGGCCGCGCACCCAGACTTCGCCCGGCTGCCCGCTCGGCACATCCTTGCCGGTTTCCGGATCTGATGATGCGCATCTCCATGCTGGGCATCAGCCGTCCGGCCGTGCCGGACCGCTCGGTGCCGGCGACGGTGTAGTGCGTGGCCGGGCTCGCCTCGGTCATGCCGTAGCCCTGCCGGATCTTGACGTTGAGCCGTTTCTCGACGGCGTCGGTCAGCTCGGGTCCGAGCGGCGCGGCTCCCGAAAACAGATATTTCAAGTGCGGGAACTTGTAGTTGTCGACCGCCGGGTGCTTGCCGAGTCCGACGACCACCGGCGGGACGATGTGAGCGGTCACGATCGGCCAGTCCTGCAGCACCTTCAGGAACGGCTCGAACTCGAACTTCGGCATCGTGACGATCGTTGAGCCGCGCATCAGCCCATGCATCACGAGGATCACCATGCCGTAGATATGAAAGAACGGCAGCACGCCGAGCAGCGCCGGCGTCTGAACGCTTTCGATCGCATCGATCTGATTCAGCTGGGCCACCAGGTTGCGATGGGTCAGCATCACGCCCTTCGGCAAGCCCGTCGTGCCTGACGAGTACGGCAGCACGCACAAGTCGTTGGCCGGATCGATCGACACCGCCGGCGGATCCTTGTCGATCGCGAGCGAGGCGAGCGACGGAATGCCCGGCGTCTCGTCGATCGTGAACGAGCTCGATCGGCGTCTGTCGACTCAACGATCGCCGCCTTCGCCTTGTCGGCCAGCGCGTTGACCGTGAACAGCATCTTCACGTCGCCGTCGTTGAGCTGAAACGCGAGCTCGTCCGGCGTGCTTACCGGATTCGAGGTGTGCACGATCGCGCCCGAGCTTGATCGACCGCGAAGAACACGATCGGCCACTCCGGCACGTTCGGCGACCACAGCGACACGACGTCGCCCTTCTTGATGCCGCGGGCGGCAAGGCCCGCCGCGGTCCGGCGGATGCGTCGAACAGCGCGCCGTAGGTGATCGTGCGTCCCGTCAGGCCGCACGCCATCGCGATCGACCCGGGTTTCGTCGCCGCGTTGAGGAAAACCTGGTCCGTAAGGGAAATATCGGGGACGGTGATGTCCGGGTAAGGACTGCGATACGCCATGGCGCGCGAATTATAGTGTAGCGATGGCTAGAACACTCGCGATTGCGGCCCTGGTCCTTCTTGGCGGAATTCAGCTTTCCGGCCAAACCACTTCCCGCTCGGCGTATTACGACTACCGGGTGGTGACCTACGTAGACGCGCTCGTCCAGCCGTGGTCGATCGCGTTTCTTCCCGGCGGCGACACCCTGATCACGGAGCGTCCCGGCCGGCTGCGCATCGTCCGCAACGGCAAGTTGCTGCCGAACCCGGTTGAGGGCGTGCCGCCCGTCGTGCACAGCAGCCAGGGCGGTCTGCTCGAAGTGGCGCCGCATCCGAATTTCGCGACCAACCGGCTGCTCTACCTGACCTATTCAAAGACAGATCGGTGAGCCGGCGACACCGAAAGACCCGGTGCCGGCGACGACGGCGCTCATCCGCGGCGCGGTTCGAGAACGATCGGCTGACCGACGTGCAGCAGCTGTTCCAATCGGTGTCGCAGGGACGCGGGCACTTCGGCGGCAAGATCGCGTTCGACAAGAACGGCTTTCTGTTCCTCACGCTCGGCGATCGCCAGGTGCCGCCCGAAGGCAACCTCTCGGCGCATCCGGCGCAGGACCTGACCAACCATCACGGCAAGATGATCCGCCTCCACGACGACGGGCGAGTGCCCGCGGACAACCCGTTCGCAAAGCAGACCGGCGCCAAGCCCGAGATCTGGAGCTACGGTCATCGCAACATTCAGGGGCTCGCGATTCATCCCGAGACCGGCGAAGTGTGGACCAACGAACATGGCCCCCAGGGCGGCGACGAGCTGAACCTGATCAGGCCGATGGTCAACTACGGATGGCCGGTGATCGGCTTCGGCGTGAACTACACGACGGGCCTCGCCATCCATGCCGGCACGCACCGCGAGGGCATGCAGCAGCCCGCGCAGGTGTGGGTGCCTTCGATCGGCATTTCCGGCCTGATGATCTACACCGGCGACAAGTTTCCGATGTGGCAGGGCAATTTCTTCGTCGGCGGCATGGCGGGCCAGCAGGTGGTCCGGCTCACGCGCGATCCGAAACGCGGCTTCACCGGCCGCGAGCTGCTCGCGACGGACCTCGGCCGCATTCGCGATATCAAGCAGGGGCTCGACGGTTTCATCTATCTCGTGACCGACGATCGCGACGGCAAGCCGACGCCGGTGCTGCGACTGGAGCCAGTCGAGCGACAGACGAAGTAGGTTCTACGGACGTTCGACGCGGGTTCTACGTACGTTCTACGTACGAGCGCGCGGATCGAATCAGGTTGAAGCCGCGCCAGGTGCCGGCCGCCCAGAGAACTGTGACGACCGCCCCTGCGATGTAAGGGTGGGCGCGCAGCAGCGCACCGGCCGCGGTGCCGCCGAGGAGAAGCGCCAGCACGCTCAAGGTGATCGGCAGGTGACAGGGGCAGAAGACGAACGCCCCTATCACCCACATCATTCCCCGATTCTCCAGCCTGCCCGCCGTCTGTCCGCCGTAGCCTTGGCGGAGGAGGAAGCCTTGGCGAAGGTGGCTTCGCCGAGTCGGGATCTCACATGCCTTCATAAAGGAGCTCATCTTACGCGCCCTTCGCGCGCATGAAGACGACGCCGGCCACGAGTGCCGCGACGACGCCGATGCAGGCAGCGATCATCATGATGTGCTCCTAGAAATCACGGCGTTCAAGTGTTTCCGCAGCGCTGTATAGCAACGCCGTCGCTATCACCGCGCTTGTCAGGAATCCCGCCCACGGCAGCGATCCCGTCTTGAAGTACGACTCGCCGCTCATCACGCTGAAGATGTCGAGCTGCGGCACGACGAACGATGCGAACGCGAGCGCGCACGCGATGCCCGATCGCGATCAGCAGCGGCCGCCAGATGTCGGCGAACAGCGTCGACAGGAACGACGCCAGGCTGAAGAACACCGCGCGCGACGAACGAAGAGGCAGATGCCGTGCGCGAGCGCGTCGACGACGCTGAATTGCTGGCCGATCGACGGCGCGAGGATCGGAATGACGAGCGGCGGCACCATCGCGATCGCGAAGCAGCTGCGCGAGCCCGGTGCCGGTTCGCGCGCCGAGCAGCTGCCTGCGTGTCACCGGCAGCGACAGCGTGAAAAGCGCCGAGCCCTTCGACGATTCTGACAGCAGTCCGCCGCAGCCGAGCAGGATCGCGAAGAACACCCCCATGTTCGTCAGGTTGTCGCGAAACGTCCGGTACCAGATGAAGCCGCGGAAGTCCTTCTGCATCTCGATCGCTTCGCGGATGCACGCGGCCAGCGCCGGTCGACTCCGCGACCGGTGACGCTCGGTCGTCGACGCTGAGCTGCGGCAGCAGCTGCTGGGTCGCGAGATAGTCGTAGACGTTGCTGCCGGCCATCATCGTCAGGATCACCAGCGCGCTGATGAAGCGCCACCGCGTTTCAAGCCACGCTTTGTGCCACAACATGTCAGTCCCGCCTTTCTGTGCTTTCTGTGTCATCTGCGGCCCTACCGACTCGAGAAAAATGTCCTTCAGGCTGACCGGCGAGACCTCGAACGAAGTCGGGCGGTAACCACGCAGTTCCTCGATCACGGCGTCGCCGCCGGAAGAGGAGAGCACCGTGATCACGCGACCCTCGCGACGCAGGCGATGCGTGCCCGACGCGTGCACCTTGATATCAGGCGCGTTGCCTTCGAACACCAGCTGGATTCGCCGATACTGCGCGCGCAGATCGTCCAGCGCGCCGGCGACCACCGTCTGGCCGCGGTCGATGATCGCGACGTGATCGGCGATCTGCTCGACTTCGGCGAGCTGATGCGACGAGAAGAACACCGTCGACCCTTCGGCGGCGACATGGCCGACGAGCGCCTGCAGCATCTCTTCCGCCATCGCCGGATCGAGGCCCGAGGTGGGCTCGTCGAGCATCAGCAGCTCGGCGCCCCGGCAGAGCGCGAGCAGCATCGCCAGCTTCGTGCGCATGCCGCGCGAGAGGGTCTTGATGCCGCGATTCGGCGACAGGTCGAAGGTGCGCAGATAGCTGCTGCTCGAGGTCGCCGCGCCATCGCGGGTAGAACGATCGCGTGAAGGCGATGATCTCGCCGACGGTCATGTAGTCGTAGAGGTCCTTTTCGTCGCTCACGAACGCGGTGCGTCTGCGGACCTCGACGCCGGTGTCGCTGCCGAAAGGCGACTGGCCGAAGACGCGTGCCTCGCCCCGGCTCGGTTTCGACATCCCGAGCAGCACCTTGATGGTCGTCGTCTTGCCGGCGCCGTTCCTGCCGAGGAAGCCGAAGATCGATCCCACCGGCACTTGCAGATCGAGTCCTCGCAGCGCCTCGACATCGTCGTAGCGCTTCCACAGTCCCGCCGTTTCGATCACGTGGCGATCGCTCATTTTGATCTACCCTCCGAAGCCTTCACGGCGGACGGGCCTCCAGTTCGGTAAACACCCGAGAGCTCTGCTTCGACGAGGCGCCGGATTTCCTCGTCCGTGACACCACGCGATCGCAGTTTCTCGATCGCGCCTGCCACCGTCGACTGCGCCGCCCGCAGTTTGTCGGCGTCCTTCTTCGTTGGCGCCTTGTCGGACACGAACGCGCCGGCGCCCTGGCGCAGCTCGATCGACGCCGTCGTGCTCCAGCTCGCGATACGCCTTTGCCACGGTGTTGGGATTGACGACGAGCTCCTCGGCGAGCGGCCGGATGCTCGGCAGCTGTTCGCCCGGCTTCAGCGCGCCGGTTTCGATGGCGTGCTTCACCTGCTCCATCAGCTGGAGGTAGATGGGCACGCCCGACGAGGGATTGGGTTTGAGCAGTATCACTGTGCTACTGAACTAATACAGTAATACTGTCGCGGAAGTTCCGGGCGTTTGTCAAGTGCCCGGTCGCTGATGATGCGGTGGACCACCCGTCGATGCGACGGCTTCAACTCGACTACGGCCGAGTATGCCGCCACCAGATGGTCGTTGCGTGCGCACCGATCGGAGGCTAACATCGGGCCGCCTCACTGCCCATTCCTTGTACGCCGTCGCGTCGTTGATGCCTTTAGGGAGGAGAACCTATGCGTCGCCCTCTGCTGAGCCTCGTCGTCGTGTTCGCCGCGATACTGATCCTGCCGCCTGATGTGCACGCGCAAGCCGCCATTGCCGGAGTCGTGAAAGACGGGACGGGAGCGTCGCTTCCCGGCGTGACCGTGGAAGCGTCCAGTCCCGCGCTCATTGAACGCGCGCGCAGCGTTGTGAGCGACGGCGCCGGACAGTACCGCATCATCGATCTGAGCCCGGGCATCTATGACGTGACGTTTACGATCACCGGCTTCAAGCCGATCCGGCGCGCCGGCATCGTGCTCGAGGGCAACTTCACCGCACCGGTGAACGTTTCACTCGAAGTGGGCAACGTCAACGAAACCGTCACGGTATTGGGCGAGTCGCCGGTCGTCGACGTGACCAGCAACCGCGCCACCGTCGTCGTGAACCGCGACATGATGGACGCCATTCCCACCTCGACGCGCAGCTTGCAGGCGCGCGCCTACCTGATTCCCGGCACCATGGTGACGCCGGTCGGTTCCGGCCAGACCAGCATGACCATTTACGGCTCGCAGGCCGCCGATCAGGTCGTGATGGTGGATGGCATGCGACTCAATCTGCTGGAAGGGCAGGGACAGTTCAGCGGCATTTACCTGAACGACGGCATGGCCCAGGAGATCTCGTACGACACCGGCGCGCAGAGCGCCGAAGTGGGGCAGGGCGGGCTGCGCGTGAACATGATTCCGCGTGAGGGCGGCAATCAGTTCAAGGGCATCTTCTTCATCCAGGGCGCCAACGGGCCGCTGGCGAGCGATAACCGGTCGGATGAGGTCAAGGCGTTTATCCCCGAGCCGCTCGGCCTCGCCTACACGTATGAAATCAACCCGTCGTTTGGCGGTCCGATCATGCGCGACAAGGCCTGGTTCTATTTCACCTACAAGCTGTCGGACACCAAGAGCTACACCACGCTGCCGGACCGCAGCCAGGGGACCCAGCAGAACTGGCCCAACTACAGCTACGTGGTTCGCCTCACGTGGCAGGCGACCCAGCGCGACAAGTTCCGCGTCTACGTCGACAAGCAGATGAACGGCCAGCGCTATGAAGGCCTCGGCGCCACGACCACGATCGAAGCGTCTCACCAGCTCTGGACGCCGCGCGGCATGACGCCGCAGTTCAAGTGGATGCAGACCACGACCAACCGGTTGATGCTCGAGGCGGGCATTACGATGTACGACCTGAACTTCCGGCGCGAGCCGCAGCCCGGGGTCGGTCCGCTCGACCTGCCGCGATTCGAAGTGGCCTCCGGCGTCAACTCCGGCACCTACGCCGGCACGATGGACAGCTGGACGAAGAACTACACGTCGGTGGCGTCGGCGAGCTACGTCACGGGATCGCACACGGTCAAGACCGGCATGAGCTACGGGTGGGGGCGCCGGATCCGCACGTGGCCCAGTCCCAATCCCGCGGACATCCTGCAGCTGCGCTTCACCAATGGAGCGCCGACGCAGGTGCAGGTCCGCAACACGCCGATCGACGAGTCGATCGAGCGGATGAACGCCGACCTCGGCTTCTACGCGCAGGACGCGTGGACGATGAACCGCCTGACGCTGAACCTCGGCGCGCGCTACGACTACTTCAACGCCGAAGTCCCGGCCTTGTCGGCGCCGGCCAGCTTGTGGGTGGCGGCGCGCGATCGGCCGGCGGTCGAGAACGTGCCGAACTGGCACGACTGGGCGATCCGCCTCGCGGCGGCCTACGATCTGTTCGGCACCGGCAAGACGGCAATCAAAGTGAACGCGAGCAAGTACGTCGCCTCTGCGGCGCTGGGGTTTGCCGAAACCTTCAACACACTTGACGGCGGCGACCGAAACGCGCACGTGGAACGACGCCGACGGCAATCGCTCGGTGCTCGACGCGGCCGGCAACCTGCAACGCAACGAGATCCTCGGCGGCACCGCCAACTTCGGCCAGGCATCGGGCACCGACCGGCCGGATCCGGCGCTGCAGCGCGAGTACAACTGGGAATACGGCGCGGTGATCCAGCACGAGCTGTTCCCGCGCGTTTCGGTGTCGGGCGGCTATCACCGCCGGACCTACGGCAACCTTGCCGTCACCGACAACCTGAACCTCGGCGTGGACGAGTGGTCGCCGTTCACGATTACCGCGCCGCTCGACGATCGCCTGCCCGGCGGCGGCGGTTATCCGATCACGATGTACACGCTGAACGCGAACAAGGTCGGCTCGGCCACCGACAACCTGCGCACGTTCTCGACGAAGAACGCGCGCACCTACAACGGCGTGGACCTCAACGTGAACGCGCGTATTGGCGCGTCGGCGTTCCTGCTCGGCGGCGTCACGCACGAGCGCTCGGTGTCCACCACCTGCGATCAGCGCGACAACCCGAACAGCCTGCGATTCTGCGATTCGGCGGGCCCCTACCGCACGCTGTTCAAGGTGGCGGGCTCGTACGAGCTGCCGTACAAGATTCAGATCAGCGGCAGCTTCATCTCCCGGCCGGGCATCAGCGTCTCCGCGAACTACACGGTGACCAGCGCCCTGGCCGGCCGGCCCATCATCGGCAGCACGGCGGGCGCGGCGCAGATCAACGTCAACCTGATCGAGCCGGGCACGATGTTCACCGATTACCTCAACACGCTCGATCTGCGCCTGGCGAGGACGTTCACGATTGGCAAGACCAGGCTTCAGGGCCTCCTCGATATCTACAACTTGCTGAACGCCGGCACGGTGACGACGGTCAATACGACGTTCGGCGCGGTTGCGGCGACCCGCGTCTGGAACAACCCGCAGACGATCCAGACGAGCCGCTACGTGCGCTTCGGGGCGCAGCTGACCTTCTGAGGGCTTGCGGGCTTGCGGACGACGGGCTTGCGGGTTGCGGACTTTCGTAAGCCCGTAGCCCGTAAGCCCGTAGCCCACTTTGGCCACTGGCGGCTAGCGCACGAGAACCCTGCCGGGCGTCGCGTGCGTCAGCTTGCCGGCGTCGACGACGGCGGTGCCGTTGATGAAGCACGTAGTCGACGCCTTCGGAGTGCTGATGCGGCTCGAAGAAGGTCGCCTTGTCGCGGATCGTCGCGAGGTCGAAGATCACGATGTCGGCGGCGAAGCCTTCGCGGAGCTGGCCGCGATCCTTCAGGTCCATGATTCGCGCCGGCAGCGACGTCGACGATCGAATCGCGTGCTCGAGCGTGATCGCGCCGCGATCGATCGAGTAGTGGCGAATCTTTCGTGTGAAGCTGCCGTAGAAACGCGCGTGCGTCGTCGGACCGTCCGCGGGCATCGCGATGCCGCCGTCGGTGGACGTTGCGACCCACTGCTGCTTGGCGATGTTCTCCATGTCGAACTCCGCCATCGAGAAGCCGCGCATGCGGGCGCCGCCGTTTCGCTCCTGCAGCCCCTCCATCTGGATCTTGATCGCGGTCTCGACCGGATCGAGCTTCCACAGCCGCGCGATCTCCGCGAGTGACTTTCCGTAGAGCGACTTGTCCGTGTACTCGTAGACGGTGATGTTCTCGGCGCCGCCGCGGCGGCGGATCTCGTGCGCGATGTCGGATCGCACGAGCTTCGCCGAAGGCGGATCGCCGAGGACGCGCTTGAGGATGTCGGCGCGATTGGTCCGCGGCTGGTTCGCGTTCGCGCCCGGCGGACGCGTCGCCCATGCCGGAATCAGGACGGTCGATCCGTCGGTGCCGCTCGTCGGATACGGATACTGATCGGCCCACACGTCGACGCCGCGATCGCGCGCGCGTTGGATCAGCGTGACCGCGGCCGCGCTCGATCCCCAGTAGTGCTCGCCCTTCGCCTTCAGATGCGACGCGACGACGCGGGCGCCGGTCTTCTCGCCGATCTCGATGGTCTCGCGCACCGCATCGAGCAGCGTGACGGCATTCGGGCCGTCCTGGCTCGGCACATACCAGAGCGGATCGCTGCCTTCGCTCCGTTCGTGCGAAATGTAGATGCCGTTGAACGCGGGCAGCTCGCGCGCGAGCTCGACGACTTCATCGGTCGTGCTCCATCGGCCCGGCTCGTACTCGAGTCCGGCGGACATCCCCACCGCGCCTTCCTGCAGCGCCTGCTTCACCAGCGCGCGCATGCGCGTGATCTCATCCGCCCTCGCCGGCCGCCGCACATCGTCGCCCATCACGCTGCGGCGGACCGTGCCATGACCGACGAGCAGCATCGCGTTCGGACCGATGCCGGTCTTCTCGAGCAGCGCCCGCTGATCGGCGACGCGGCCACGGCGAGCGGCCGTCCTGGTTGACGACGACGGTGGTGATGCCTTGCGAGACGAGGTTCGGCGCCGATCGGCGGATCGGATCGGGATCGCGGAACCCACCACGCGGCCCCGATCCATCGTCGGCGTGCGAGTGAATATCGATGAAACCGGGGACGACGTACTTGCCCGCCGCGTCGATCACGCGCGCGGCCTGCGGCGCCTGTCGAGCTTGCCGATCGCCGCGATGCGCCCGTTCGGATGCCGATGTCGGCCGGGAACCACGGGTTGCCGGTGCCGTCCATGACGCGGCCGTTCCGAATCAGCAGATCGAACCGTTGAGCCGGCTGCGCGCCAACGATTGCGAGAAATACCGAGACGAAGGAGGCGATCAGGGCGGTCCGGCTCTTCATGCCCGCCATTCTAGGCCCTGTGTCGATCTGCCGGCAGTCGGTTCGACGTGTTGATAGAGGAGGGGAGGCCTAAGTCGTCGCAACCGTGGCGAACGACCGGCGCGCAACGTAAACGAGCGATGCGATTGCGATGCAGGCGCCGAAGCCGAGCCACTCGTCAGTCGTCAGGCCGGTCAGCAGCCACGCGATCACGCCGCATGCGAGGAGTGGAACAATCGGTGATTGTCCAAGCTTCCATGCGGCGACCGCGCAGCCGAGGTAGAGCGCCAGCGCCGAGACGTTGGCGATGACGGCGAGCTGCTCGAAGGTGCTGGTGATGGCGAGCGCGAGCGTGAGGATTGACTGAGTGATGATCGCCAGTTGCGGCGATCGATAGATCGGGTGCACGCTCGAGAGCGCGCGGGGCAGATAGCCGTCGCGCGCGAGCGCGTAGACGATGCGCGGGATCGACAGCGTCATGCCGCCGAGATGGCCGAACATCGAGATCGCGGCGCCGGCAAGCAGCAGCGATCGCGCCCACGCGCCGAGTGATGCGCCGGCCGCATCAGCGAGCGGCACCGCTGATTGCGACAGCGCCGGCGCCGAGAATGCCCTGCGCCACGACCTGCAGCGCGATGTAGAGGATGGTGACGCCCACCATCGCCAGCACGATGGCTTTCGGCACGGTTCGTTCCGGGATCGCGCACTTCGCCGCTGGGGATCAGTGCCACCTCGATTCCCGCGAACGCGAAGACGAGAATCAGCGACATGCGCGCGAAGTCGCCGGCCGCCGGCCACTCGGCGACCTGGAGATTCTCGGCTCGCACGAAAAACATGCCCGCGACCGCGATCAACACGAGCGGCAGCAGCTTCGCCACCGTCATCGCGGTGTTGAGCCGCACGCCGAGCGTCACGCCGCGCATGTTGACCCACGACCAGAACCCGAACGCGACGACGAGAATCGCGGCGTGCATCGCCCTGCCGGACAACGCCGGCAGCAGCTCGCCGATGCTGAACGCCATCACCGACGACACCGCGGCGGTCGCGAACACGCCGATCATCCACAACAGCACGCCGGAGAGGAATCCCGCGTAAGGCCCGAGAGTGGCGCCCGACGTAGGCGTACGGACCACCGGTCAGCGTCACGCGCCTGCCGGCGGCGGCAATGCAGGTGACGATCAGGGCCATCGCGACGGCGCAGATCACATAGGCCACCGGCGCCGCCGCGCCGAGCGAGGCGGCGACCAATGCGGGCACCCGGAAGATGCCGCCGCCGATCATGATGTTGATGATCCCGGCCGCGAGGCCAACCGTGCCGATGGCGCGCGTCAGCGATTCCCGTTCGGAATTCATCCGCGCTATTGTGTGCTGAGACATGTCGCGCCTCTGGGATATTTCGCCGCCGATCTCGCCGGCCACGCCGGCGTTCCCGGGCGACACCATCTACCAGCAGCGATGGACCGCCGAGATCGGGCCCGGGCTGCCCGGTGAATCGTCAGCGCGATCACGATGTCGCCGCACCTCGGCGCGCACGCCGATGCGCCGCTGCATTACGGGCGGGATGCGCGCCGCGATCGGCGCGGTCGATCTCGATCCGTTCCTCGGCCGCTGCCGCGTCATCCACGCGATCGACAAGGGACCGCTTGATCACGCAGGGCGCATCTCGAACACGCCGTCGGCGAACCTGCCGCCGCGCGTGCTGGTGCGAACCTGCGCGAAGGCACCGACCGACGTGGTCGCCGCATTTCTCGGCGTTCGCGCCCGACACGATCGCGTGGCTCGCGTCACTGGGCGTGAAGCTCGTCGGGATTGATTCGCAGTCGGTCGATCCCGCCGACAGCAAGACGCTCGACAGCCACCAGCAGCTGCTGACGCACGATCTGCGCGTGCTCGAAAACCTGGTCCTTGATGACGTCGACGCCGGCGACTACGAATTGATCGCGCTGCCCCTGAAGCTCACCCAGGCGTGCGCCTCGCCGGTCCGCGCCGTACTGCGCTCGCTGTCATGAACGATCCACAGATTCCACTGATTACACGGATCGCAAGGACCCGCGACGCCGGGCTTCGGCCGGCGAAATGACGAGATCGAGAGGCGCGATCAAGAGAGCCCGATTGACGCGGTTCCGCTCTCTTGATTCGCGCCTCTCGACCTCGTCAATGGCCCGAAGGGCCATCGCGGGTCCGTAGTCCGTGTAATCCGTGAAATCTGTGGATGTATTCTTGTCACAGTGAACCGGGACGACTGCCTCAACGAGGACGCGCGCGATCAGCTGGCGCCGCTGCGCGAGCTGTTCGCGCTCGATCGCGTCGATGCCGCAGGCATCATCTATCTCGACGGCAACTCGCTTGGCGTGCTGCCCAAAGCCGCCATCGATCGCGTCCGCGACGTCGTCGAAACCGAGTGGGGCGTCGGGCTGATTCGCAGCTGGACGGCCGCCGGCTGGATCGATCTCTCGCAGCGCATCGGCGACAAGATCGCGCGGCTCGTCGGCGCGGGAGCCGGCGAGATCATCGTCGCCGATTCGACATCGGTGAATCTCTTCAAGGCCCTGAGCGCCGCGGTGGCGCTTCCACCTCCGCGTGGGCCTTCGGCGAGACAGGCTCGCACTCGGATCCTGTCGGAGCGCACGAACTTCCCGACCGATCTCTACATCGCCGAGACTTTCGCGCGTGAGCGCGGCCTCGAGCTCACGCTCGTCGATCACGAGGAGATCGCTTCGCATCTCGACGATCGCGTGGCGGTCCTGATGCTGACCCACGCCAGCTACCGCACCGGACGCATGCTACGACATGGCAGCGGTGACCCGGTCGGCCAGGGATGCGGGCGCGATCGTGATCTGGGATCTCGCGCACTCCGCCGGCGCCGTGCCGGTCGATCTGCACGGGGCCGGCGCGGACATCGCGGTCGGCTGTGGCTACAAGTACTTGAACGGCGGCCCTGGCGCGCCGGCGTTCATCTGGGTCCATCCGCGCCACACGGAGCGACTGGATCGCGAGAGCTGGCGCCCGCCACTGTCAGGATGGCTCGGTCACGCGCAACCGTTTGCCTTCGCGCCGCACTATCAGCCCGCGAACGGCATTCAGCGATTCATCTGCGGCACGCCGCCGGTGCTGTCCATGGCGGCGCTCGAATGCGGCGTCGATACCGTGCTCGCTGCAGGCGATCGCGGCGGCATCGCGGCGATCAGGAGCAAATCGCTGGCGCTGACCGACCTGTTCATGCGGCTCGTCGACGAGCGCTGCGCCGGTCACGGTTTCACGATCGTCACGCCTCGCGAACCCGGCCAGCGCGGCAGCCAGGTGTCATCAGTTGTCGGCGCATCACGCGAGCGCGGAGGGGATGGCTACGCGATCATGCAGGCGCTGATCGCCAAGGGAGTCATCGGCGACTTCCGGCCGCCCGACATCCTGCGCTTCGGCTTCACGCCGCTCTACACCCGCTTCGTCGACGTGTGGGATGCCGTCGATCGCCTCACGCAGGTGATGACGAGCGGCGAATGGCGCGATCCGCGCTTCGCAATCCGCGCCGCCGTCACCTAACCCGACCGCTACTGTCGTTCTACGATCGTTCTAATGGCGTTTCTGCGTAGCGTTCGACGATCGGCTTGACATATTCCCATATCGGAATATATAACTCTGGAATGCCGCGCGCTGCGACGACCTCGGATCCCTTCAATGCGATTGCGGAACCGCGCCGCCGTCACATCCTGGAGTTCATTGCCGGCGAGGAGCGCTCGGTTTCGGAAATTGCGGATGCGCTCGACCTGAACCAACCGTCGGTCTCGAAGCACCTGATCGTGCTCCGCGACGTGGGCCTGGTTACGGCCAGGCGTGACGGGAGGCGAACCATGTATCGAACCAACGCCGACATGCTGCGCTCGATCCACGAGTGGAGCGCGATGTTCGAGAAGTACTGGCGCGGACAGTTGCGGCGCATCAAGGCGCACGCGGAGGCACAGACGATGACCACTACAGCACAAGCAGTCGATCAGCCCACCTTCACGATCACCGAGGAGATTCTGGTGCGCGCGTCAATGGAGACGACGTTCGCGTCGCTCATCGCGCAGTCTCGGACGGCTCAACGAAACCCCGGACGGCAAGCCGCTGGCGATGATCCTCGAAGCCAGACCAGGCGGCCGCTGGTATCGCGATCTCGGCGGCGACAACGGGCACCTCTGGGGATTCGTGCAGAGCATCAAGCGCCCGGCGCTGCTCGAGATCTGGGGCCCGCTGTTCATGTCGACCGCGACGAGCAACAACCTGATCTACCGTCTGTCCGAAGTCGACGGCGGCACGCTGATCGCGTTCAAGCACACGCTGGTTGGCCCCGTGCCCGACGACTTCCGCGAGCAACATGGCGCCCGGGTGGGAAGCGCATCCACGCCCGCGTCAAGAAGCAGGCCGAAGCGGCGAAGGAATAAGGAGATGGCAATGAAAATGATCGACGTACTTCTCGCGGAGATGGATCAGGAAGCGCACAGCACCGCGCGCGTGCTCGAACGCGTGCCGCAGGCGAAGTTATCGTGGCGGCCGCACGCGAAGTCGATGTCGCTCGGGCAGCTCGCGCTGCACGTCGCGACGATCCCGGGCAACGTCGCCGAGCTCGCGTCGCACGACACGCTTCCGGAACCGCCGGCAGTTCATTCAGCCGGAAGCAGCCACCGCGGCCGAGCTCGTCCCCACGCTCAAGGCCAGCCTCGAGAAGGCGCGACAGATTCTCGGCGGCATGGACGATGCGAAGTTGATGGAAACGTGGCGGCTGATGAGCGGCGGCAAGGAGCTGATGGCGATGCCGCGCGCCGCGATTGTTCGCGTGATCATGCTCAACCACTGGTATCACCACCGCGGCCAGCTGCTGGTGTATCTGCGCATGCACGACGTGCCGCTACCGTCGGTCTACGGACCGACCGCCGACGAGAACCCGTTCGCAGCTGCCATGGCCGCGGCGGCGCACTGATCCGGCGGGCATGCTACAAGTGACGGGTGCCCGAACTTCCGGAAGTTGAAACCGTGCGGCGGATGCTCGAGCCTGCCATGAAAGGCTCGCGCTTCCGCCGGGTCATCGTCAATCGGCCGAACCTTCGCATCCCTTTTCCCGATCGATTCGCCGACCGCCTGCGCGGTGCGACGGCCGTCGCCGTCTCGAGGCGCGGCAAATATCTGATCGTCGAGTTGTCGTCCCGCGAGACGCTGATCATGCACCTCGGCATGTCCGGATGGTTTCACGTCGCGCCGATTGGCGATCGCTCGCGTGACGCCGATCCGCACGACCACGTCGCCTTCGTCATGTCATCGGGCCAGACGGTGCTGTTCAACGATCCACGGCGCTTTGGCTTCATGGATCTGGCCGGGGAGGGGCGTCTGCGCGAGTACCCCTCGCTGAGCGCGATGGGGCCCGAACCGCTGTCGACCGAGTTCGACGACGCTTCACTCGCGCGCGCCTGCAAAGGCAAGAAGGTGTCGCTCAAGGTCGCGCTCCTCGATCAACGCGTCGTCGCCGGCCTCGGCAACATCTACGCGAGCGAGGCGCTGCATCACGCCCGGCTCTCGCCGCTCAGGAAGGCGTCGACGATCGCCACGGCCTCGGGCGCGCCGAAACGATCAGCGACGCAGCTGGCGTCAGCGATCAAGGCCGTGCTGACGAGCGCTATCGGGCGGCGCGAGTCACCGTACCGATCCGCGCGCTTCAAGGTTTACGAACGTGAAGGACAACCGTGCTCTGCGGCGCGGCTGCGGCGGAACGATCCGCCGGCTCACCCAGGCGGGACGGTCGACCTATTACTGTCCGAAATGCCAGCGTTGAACTGAACATGCGGAGTGCTACGCTGCCCTTCGACTCACTTCCTGGAGGACTGCCGCATGAAAGGCCTGGCCGAGCTCACCAAGACGACGCTCATCGGCGGACTGCTCGTCGTCCTGCCGATCTACGTTTCCATCCTGTTACTGGTCAAGACGCTGGCCGGCATCCTCGCGTTGCTGTCGCCGGTCACCGCGGCGGTCCCGGCCGGGGCGCAGTTCCGGCAGGTCATCGCGATCCTGATCGTGCTCGCCGTTTGCCTGGTGGCCGGGATCATTGTTCGCACCGGCCCCGGACTGCGGGCCAAGAGGAGGTTCGAGCGCAAGGTCCTCAAGAAGATCCCCGGGTATTCGCTGGTGCGGGGCATCACCGAACGGGTTTCCGGCGAAGACACCGAAGGCGCATTTCAGCCGGCGCTCGTGGAAATCGAGGACGCGCTCTCTCCCGGCTTCATCATCGAAGAGCTCGAGGACGGGCGCTACACCGTCCTCGTGCCGTCGGTGCCGACGCCTGCCGCAGGTGCCCTCTACATCCTCCCGCGGGAGCGTGTGCATCCGCTGGACGTGCCATTCACGCAGGCGGTGACGGTCATCTCCAAGTGGGGCGCGGGCGCGGGGGTGCTTGCGCGCGGCATATCGGTTCGATCGTGACGGCTCGAGTTGTAATCCCGGTTGGCCCCAAGCTCATCCGTGGTAGGGTTTCGCCCGATGGGCACAACCCTCTCCGTCATTCTCCTGATCGCCATCGTGCTCGCGGCTGGATTGCTGCGCGATTCGTTTCGCACGAAAGCCGTCACGCGCTGGGGCAAGACACATGGCTTCTCGTTCGTGCCGAAACCGGAACATGACAACGAACGCCTGATCGCGTGGGCCAAACGGTTTGCCACGACCAGCGCTTCACATTGGGGCATCGTGCTCCGCGGCGAAACAGCCGGCCTCGAAACAACAATCGCGGAACACGAAGAGAGGTTCGTCAAGAGCCCGGCCCGCTGGCACACATTGGCGGTCACGCGCGTGCCGGGTCTGAAAATGGATGCCGTGCGATTCACCCAAGCGGGTCGCAGGTGATTCGCGCCGTCACGGACGCGGTGACTGCGCCCGGTCGCGCCGTGCGCGACGCGCTGGGCATCGAAGTGACGGAGCGATCCGTCCATCGCGTCGGTCAAGGAAAGTGGGCTGTCGAAGGGTCGAACGACGACGCGCTCGCCTTCTGGTCGAGCGAGACGCAAGCGGCGGCGATCGACGCATGGCCGCACGACGCGGAGCTTGCCGCCGTCGACGACTACGTGCTGGTGAGAGTGCCCGGGCCCATCAACGCGGGGCGTCTCGACGATCTTCTCGCGAGCGCAGACGCCGCCCGTGCACTCTTTACCCAGGCGGCTGCGCGGATGCCCGTGACTCGATGATTCGTCGAAGATCGCCGGCGCGCCGGATCCTCACATTGTCTTGAGGAACTCGAGCAGCGCCTCGCGATCCGCCACGGACAATTGGTGACCGTAGGTGTGCCCACCGTTGCCATTGCCGCGATCGGACGTCTTGAAAAGGACGCCTTGTTTCTCGGCCTCTGGTCCGGACGAGACGAAACCCACGCCCTGGAAGTCGTAGACGTCGTAGGCGCGATAGAACGCCGCCGGCCGCGGGTCGAGCAGCAGGAGCGCGCGAAGCGTCGGCACCGAACCGTTGTGCAGATACGGTGCCCGCAGCCAGATGCCGTCGAGCGGCATGCCGGCGTAGCCGTTCGTCTTGCGGAAGTGCGAAAACCTCCAGGGCTTGCCCGTGCCGATGGTGTTCATCATCTTCGCCAGTTCCGGCGTAAAGGAATTCAGTCGCTCCGGATCGGTCCCGATCTCGGCGATGTCGATCGTCTGTCCCACCTTCGGCTGGCCGACGTCGTGACAGCTTGCACAGTGCTGCTGATAGAGCGGCCGTCCCGTGCTCGCCAGGGCGGCATTGATGCGGTTGGAAGGATACGAAGGCGGCTTCAGATCGAGAATCCAGTTGGCAATCCGATCGAGCGCCGCCAGGTCGATGGAGTGCTCCGTCGCGCCGGCGCCTATCGCCGCACTCTTGTTCCGCTCGTCGACCGAATCGTTGTTGCCATCCCAGTGCAGCCATAATCCCTGGCGAATCCGCTGATTCCAGAGGGACGGCAGATCGGCGGTGCCGACGCTCGTATCGGAGGCGAAATTCGTCTCGGCCGAGAACATCTCCTTGTACGGATTGAACGTATCCACACGCCCCGGTCCCTGGGGCGGCCGCTTGTCGAACCAGGCGATGCGCGGGTCACGCTCACGAATGCCCTTCTGCGTGGCGTTAATCGCGAACAACCGGTAGGTGAGGCCATCGAGGAATCCGAACTCCGGATGCTTCTGCATGGCGGCGACGAGGGTATCGGCGTTGAACCTGGGATCGCTGGCACAGGCTGACAGGAACCGCGCATAGGCCTGGAGATCCATCTGGTGCGCGGGCATCCCGAGAACGATCTTCGGCGCGGCTCCCGGCGCCTCGCGATACTGCGCCGACATGACAGGTCGCGCAGTTCAGTCCCACGCGCGGAACCCAGTCGTTGCTCTTGGACGCGCCCATCGGCAGGTCGCCCTTGGGATTGTCGTAGGTGAATCCGATGCGCTCGTAGCCGTTCCCAGGGCGATTGGGCAGCTTGTCGGCGAACACTTCGGGCAGCACTTTCCACAGCCAGTAGGGCACCCCGACGGTTCCCTCGGTCCCGATTGATCCGTACTTGAACTCGGTGGCGATGTCCGGAGTGGACTGGGCTGCCAGGCCAATCCATGCGCAGATCACAATCGCGAAGACAATCTTGGTCACGATCCGCGGCGATCCACCGACGCGCGCGCCGTTCTCAACTCGTCTCATCGCGTACTACTCCTTACGTTCGAGCGACCGCGGTTGCGAAGGCGTACGTGATGGCCTCGTTGGTCACGTCGCTATGGTCCTTGATGAGGCCGCCCGAGCCGTCAAGGTTGTTGATGACCTGGCCCTTGAAGTCGTACGGCGTTCCCGCGGCATTCAGCCGCGAGCTGGCAACTTCCGTCGTCCGCAGCGCTCCATTGCGGCCCAACCCGCCGAATTCGTCGCTTGCGTCGCCGATCGCCCTCGTGTTGTCGCCGGCGAGACGCGACATGACCGAGTAGGCCTTCCCGACGACGGTGTCCTGGGCGGAGAAGGTCGACAGGAACGGGCCCTTGACGACCTTTTGAACGATCACGTCGCGGAAAAATCCGGCGCTGCCGTGCCCGTTGTCCGAACTGAAGCCAAAGTGCGAGAACGCCGCCTCGAGCAACATCAGGGAATCAAGGGGAGTCTTCGGTGCTTCGGCGAGCGCCTTGGCGCACGCCGCCGCCAGGCGGCCGCCCAGGCTGTGTCCCACGACGTGGAGGCGAAGACTCGGCGAGCTGGCGCGCAGTGTTCGCACCGCTTTGGCGAGGCCCGTGGCGCCTACCGTTCCCGATCGCTCCTTCATCACGTACCACGTCGTCAGGTTCAGGAATTGTCCGACGCCGCCGGCGATCCTGCCGGCAACGTCGCCGATCCCGCGGGTGCCATCAGCAGGCGGACTCAATCGCG
Organism: uncultured cyanobacterium; assembly: GCA_963833135.1. GTDB lineage: Bacteria > Acidobacteriota > Vicinamibacteria > Vicinamibacterales > UBA2999 > 12-FULL-67-14b. The sequence continues at coordinate 68,594 of CAWHWW010000010.1, forward strand.
CAAGAATCTCGGAACCTGATCGCTGGCGGATCCGCGTCAGTCCCTCCGTCGCATCCGCGCCGGAAGCGTCGACCAACGACAACACCAGCTCGACGAATTCGTCTTGCGCTTGCGGATTCGTCTCGAGCGTGGGCAGAAGTGCGATCGCTTTATCCAGGTTACGGCGCTGCGCGGGCGTCGCGTTGTCGTCCTTGAACTCCTCGAGCTGCGCCTTCGCGTCGGCCAGCGTGGGCGAAGGATCGTGCAGTCCGCGTGTGCGGCCCGATCCCTCGTCGAAGTCCTCTCGAAACTGCTTCGACGGCCAGTAGACGCCGGCGAAGACAAACTGCCGGTTGGCCAGCGCGCTGAATTCCGGACGTGAGAGGTTCGCCCTGAATGTCTGCAAGAAACGCGTGTAGAGGTTCGTCGCGTCGTTCTCGTCGTTGCGAAAGCCGTGCGCGATGAAGACCACATCGGTGGCGGAACTCGCGCGCGCGGCCAGCGCCTCGAATTCCTGCCGCGACTGCAACGTTCCGTGATCATCAAATTTCAGTGGGAAGAAATCGAATCCGTCGATGGTCGGCATACGTTCCTCGCTCGCGCCTGCACCAGCTCATCCGGAACGCGACGGCGCAACCGCCATCCTAACCGGACTCCGCAACCGTGTCTGCACTGTGATTGAATGGGCCGGGCAGCATCATGCTGAGGTGGCTGGGCCCGCGCCATGAGCGGCCTGACAAGGAGAGGGCATGACCTTCAAGACACCGGCGCTGGCCGAAGAGGCTATCGACCCGGACGAGGCGGCGGTCGCGACGGCGTTCGTCGAGTTTCTCAAGGCGACAAGCACGAAGCATCACCCCACCGGTACGGTCCCGCGATTCAACCAGGGCCGCGCTGCCGGGTGTGTCGAGGCGGAGTTCATCGTGCCTGACGGCTTGCCGCAGGATCTTCGTGTCGGCCTCTTCGCTCACCCTCGCACCTACAAGGCGCGCATTCGATTCGCGCACGCCTCATCGGAGTCGGACACGGAGCGCGACGTTCGCGGCATGTCGATCAAGGTTGCAGGCGTGGGTGGCGAGAATCTGACCCCGGGTGTGGCGGACCACGACTTCATCCTGAACAGTCACCCGGTGATGATGGTGGGGCACACCAAGGCCTTTCTCGACTTGCTCAAGGCGGTGGAGGAGGGCGGTGCCGCGCAAGGACTGTTCTTCGTCACACATCCGCGCGCCGCGGCCGTGGCGCTGGCCTCGCGGCAGCATGCCACCAGTCACCTCGAGATTCCCTACTGGAGCACGACGCCCTACCTCTTCGGGCCGGGCCGGGCGGTCAAATACAGCGTGCGTCCCGCTTCGCCTCGAAAGACGCCGCTGCCGGACCCGTTGACCGACAACTACTTGCGGGAGCGCCTGGTCGCCCATCTTGCGCGGGAAGAAGCTCGTTTCGAGTTTCTCGTGCAGTTTCAGACCGACGGCCGGAAGATGCCGATCGAAGACGCGAGCGTGGAATGGAAGGAGGACGACTCCGCGTTCCGCGCGGTCGCCGAAATTCGCATCCCCGTCCAAACGCTCGAAGGTCCGAGCGCCGCGTCCTGCGAGCAGCTTTCGTTCAATCCCTGGCACGCCCCGGCGGATCACCGCCCGCTCGGCGACTTCAACCGCGCGCGCCGTGAGATCTATCGCGCGATGGCGGCTTTTCGTGGGACGCCACGGGCCTGAGTCCAAGGAGATCGAATCACTCCCATGAGAAAAGCACTGATCGTCGGCATCAACTACTACTCACAGATTCCCCGGCTGTATGGCTGCGTGAACGACGCCCATGCGGTGAAAAAAACCCTGGAGCGGAACGGTGACGGCACGATCAACTTCACCGCCAACCTCTTCACGGCCGACAGCGACGCCGACGCCATCAGCCGCAGCACTCTGAAGCGCCTCGTTCGCGAGCTCTTTGCCGAAGATCACGAGGTGGCATTGTTGTACTTCGCCGGTCACGGGCACGTGGAGCAAACCGGCGGTTATCTGTGCAGCAGCGATTCCAGTGAGGGAGACGACCTCTCGCTCGCCGACGTGATGACGTTTGCCAATGACTCGCCGGCCAAGAACAAGGTGATATTTCTCGACAGCTGCCATTCCGGAATCGCCGGCACGCCGGCCGGTCAAAAGGCAGCCGAAGTGGCCGAGGGTGTGACCATCCTGACGGCGTCGACCAAGGAACAGTACGCGACCGAGAAGAATGGCAGCGGCGTCTTCACGTCGCTACTCGTGGATGCCTTGAACGGCGGAGCATGCGACCTGGTCGGCACAGTTACGCCGGGCGCCGTGTATGCGCACATCGATCAGTCGCTCGGTCCGTGGGAGCAGCGGCCGGTGTTCAAGACGAATGTGAAGGAGTTCGTTTCGCTGAGGCGCGTGCCCGCGCCCATTCCACTGGAATATCTGCTTCGGCTCACCGAGTTCTTCCCGAAGCCGGGGATGAAGTTCGATCTCGATCCGAGTTTTGAGCCCGAGCCGAACGGAAGGCCGCCCGGCGTCGCTCCTCCGGACCCTGAAAACACCGCGAAGTTCGACGTGCTTCGACAGTTCAACCGCGTCAACCTCCTCGTGCCCGTTGGCGCGCCCCACATGTGGCATGCGGCCATGGAATCAAAGAGCTGCAAGCTGACGGCGCTCGGCGAGCATTACCGTCGCCTGGTTGAACGGAATCGGATTTGACAGAGCATAAGGAGGGCTTGCGGGCTTGCGGGCTACGGGCTTGCGCGCTGCGGGCTACGGGCTTGCGGGTCACGGGCTTGGGGTCGCCGGAGACCGCGCGATGACACGCATCGGGATTACCGGACATCAACGGTTGGACGATGAGACGACATGGCAATGGGTGAGCATCGCCTTGGCTGACGCCGTATCACGGTCACCTCGTCCTTTCGCAGGCCTGAGCTCGCTCGCGATTGGCGCCGATCAGCTTTTTGCGTCGATCGTGCTCGATCAAGACGGTGCGCTCGAGGTCGTCGTGCCGTTTCCTGACTACCGGAGCCGTTTCGCCGACGAGCAGGATGCGAAGCGCTACGACGCCTTGTTGTCGCGCGCGTCACGTGTCGAAGTCCTGCCGGCACAAGCGTCCGACGAGAAGGCCTACCTGGCGGCCGGAAAACGAATCGTCGATCGCAGCAACGAAATGTTTGCGGTGTGGAATGGTCAGCCAGCCGCCGACGTCGGCGGAACCGGCGATATCGTGCAGTACGCGCGAGAGCGTCGGACGCCTCTTGACCGTGTTCAATCCCGTGACCCGGACGGTGCTCCTCCCGGACCGCCGGTTGGCGAATGATTCTCTCTGAGAGAAACCTGTCATGCCTGAACTGAGGAAAGTCTTCATCAGCCACTCTCACAAGGACGAACCACTGGCCTCGGCGTTCCGTGACACGCTGAAAAACATCTTCAACAACGTCGACGTCGCTTTTTCGTCTGACAAGACCGTTGGAGGAGGACCCTCGTCCGGGTCGAACTGGCTCGAGTGGATACACACTCGCATGCGCGACTGTCAGGAGTCACTGCTGTTGCTGACGCCGTATTCGATACGGCAGCCCTGGCCGATGTGGGAGGCGGGCGCCGTCGGCGGGATGGCGATCATCAATCCGGATCCGGCTGCCGCCCCGTTGAAGGTGGTGACGCCGATTCGCTTCAACATCGCGCAGGAAGCGCTGCCCGGCCCTTTCGTCGTCACGCAGGCAATCGACGGGCGGGATCCGGAATCGCTCCGAAAGCTGCTCGGCGATCTGATGAAGCGCTATGACTACGCGGGAACGCCGCAGGCGACCTATAGAGCCGTGCTGAACGATCAGATTCCTTCACTGGCCCAGACGATCAAAGGCTGGCTCGAAAACTCTCCGCCCATGGTGACCGAGGGGATGGTGATGGAGTGGTGCAGCCGGCTCGATGAACTGCGCGACCAGCGGCGCAGCTCGGAGGTCCGCTACCTGCACCACTGGATCCGCCTGATGTACGAGGGCCCGCAACAGGAGGAAGCGGACCGGCAGACCTGGAGCCAGACGCCGCGCCGGGAAACGTGGGACCTGCGCCTGCATTTGCGGCTGGCGCAGAACTACACGATCGCGCAACAGTACAAGGAAGCCATCGAGCAGTATTTGCTCGCGGCGCAACTCGCGCCACTCGACGCGTTCGTCCTGCACCGTCTCGCCCAGGTCTATCTCGACGTCGCGGATGCGGACGCTTCGCGGCGGACGATCGATCAAGATCCTGAACCTCGACAAGGACGCCTTGAAATGGAATGCCGAGATCGCCGGCCTCGAGGGCCGTTATTGGAAGGACCAGGGCCGGAGGCATCAGGCCGAGAGCAAGCCCCAACAAGCGCAGGAGTCGTTCAGGAAATCGCTGCAGGCGTACGAGGCGGCAATGAACATCGACGGAGTCAAAGTTGATTTCTACATGGCCGACAACGTCGGGCAGTTGAGCCTGACGCTCGGCGACATCCCGGCTGCCAAGAGAGCCTACGAGCGCGCGCGCGTCGCTCTCGAGAATGTGACCCGCGAGACTGAGAGCGTGTGGAGCCTTGCGACGCGTGCGACCGCCGCACTGGTGCTGGAGGTTGATGACAAAGAGGCGCTCGACTACCTTGCCCGCATTCGGGAGTTCGAGCCGACCGATTCCCAGAAGGCCAGCATCTCCCGGGGGCTGCAGCTGATCAAAAAGGCGCTCGACAAGACGGACGCCGACTATCGGCGCTGGGTCGGTCTGCTCGGATAGACGGCGCCCGCTACCGTGCGGGCTCCTGCCGATTCAGTCGCGCTCGCGGGGCATGATCTTGGCTTTCTTTTTTCTGGCCTGCCGCGCGGCGCGGCGAACCGGTTTCCGGACGGCCCGCGCGCGTGTCGAGGGAGGCGCGATCGTTCGCAGCCGCGGCGCCACACGGGCGGTGGTATCGGCCGCCGGATCCAATACGTAGCGGGGCAGGATCCCCTGGGTATAGAGCAACCCGTAGACCAGCGCCTGATTGGTCTTGTGGCCCGGCTTGAACACGTTGTTCTCGAGCCACTCCTTCGCGTGTGCGAGGCCCCGTCCGAGATCGATGTCGACATCGGCCGAGTGCACCATCGACGCGGGGTCCCCGCCAGGCAACGGCATTGCGTCCTTGGAGAACGACAGTTGAACGTTTCCTTCGGCGAACCGCGTGTGCTTCCAGCTGTCGGGATGCGCGGGCAGATCGGCCAGGTCACCGCCGGGGGCGCCATGTCCCGGCGCGCCGGCAAACTCGCTTGCGCGCGGCATCCGCGCCTTGAGCGCGGCGTATCGAAAAACACGAACGCCCGATCGACGGCGACGTGACGCACGCCGCGCACGAATCCGAGGAGCGGGGCCCCATCGAGAACGGTTTCGCGCAGCTTGGCCTCGATGTTCAGAAAGGCCATCTTGGCGGCCGACGTCCAGCGCACGAAAGGCCGCAGCGTCGATGCCGCTTTTTGGCGCCACAAACGGCGACGCGATCTGCTGCGAGACGATCGAAGCCGTTCGGGAGATCGGTCGTTCCGGGTGCATCGGGCACCAGCATCAGCCGCAATACCAGGTCGTCGCCTTCGACGTTCTCCGGAACCCGAATGAAGTCCCGGCGCCGGATCAGTTGCCACGCCGGCCGATGTTGAGGCGCCGAAAACGTGATGCCGTACACCTGTCCGGCATCGAAGGGCAGCGCGAGCCGGAGCTCGAGCGTCGATTCGTCGGTCTTTCCCTGGAAGAGGAGACGCGGACCGCCGGAGGCGAAGACGTCGGAGACGCGGATGCTCAGCGGCACCGCCGCGCCAGAGATTTCGATCGCAGCCGTAGAGGATGACGGTCAGCCGTTTCTCGGTCACCGTCGCCTCCTTACTGCGCCACGCGCACGAAGGCGCCGCGAGTCTCGAGAAAGACCGGGCGGCGGGCGGCCCCGCCGGCCGGAGGAAAGGCCCGCGCCGCCGCTTCTCCGGCGCCCAGTTGCTGCGTCGTCAGGAACTGACCGGATTCGTCGAACACGAGTTGCACGGCCTGAAACGCGAACGCCACCGGTACGGCGCCCTCGAAGGCGATTTTCGATTCCATTCCGCTGGCCGTGCCGACGTTGACGCTGCCGCCGACGGCTTGCTGAATGACCGGCACGTCGACCTTGACCGTGGCGCCGTTCTCGCCCTGCGCCGCGACGACGATCTTCTTGGTCTTCAAGACCGACGTCACGACATAGACCTCGTCATCGAGCAGCTTCTCCAGCGTGCCGGCCGGAATGTGCGGGCTGATCCGTCCCGCCTTGACGAATTTTTCGACCGCAAGGACATCGACGACGTCCTCCATCACCGCGGCGTATTGGAAGGTCACGGTGCGCGCCTTGTTGAAGGCGACGTCGAGACCAAGCTTGCCGCCGCCGAGCGCCGAGATGAACGCACCGAGGATACTCAACCCGATCGCGACGTTGACCTTGCTGGTTTCCTTCCCCTCGATGTCGATGCCCGGATTTCCGTCCCGCCGCACATCAGGTGCGGCGATCTCGCCGGCGTCGACGAGATCCGGCACCATGCCGAGACGCGTCAGATCCTTCCCGTCACGGTGCATCAGCTCGAGCGGTTGCGCCGATGCGCGCGGAAAACGAAACACACTGAACCCGAAGCTGCGCAGGAACGTGATTGACTGATCAGGTCTCGACATGTGACACCTCAGGCGGAAAACAGCGGCGTTTCGAACCGGGCGGTCCGGCCTTCGAGCTGCGGCACCTGCTCGAACTTCCTGGTCTTGAGTACGACAGCAGCGCGATCGTGCAGCTGTTTGTAGGTGAGCGCGGCCTTGCCCTTGCGCATGGCCTCGACGAGCGCGAAGGTGAGCGCGCCGTTGTAGCGGCCGTTGATGAAGGCGTCGGCCGAGGTCTGCGTGTCGCGGCACCCGGTGATGAGCACTTCGGGAAGGTCCGCCTTCACGATGTCCTTGGTCTTGCGGGCCGCCCGCGAGCGAGCGCCGGAGCTCGCTCGTGACCTTTCTCGGCAGACTCCGTCCGGATTCCACCGCTTTCAGGCTCGCAGGGACTCGGGAGGTAGCGTTGCCTGACGGGCGCGTCGGGCGGCAGGAAGGCGCGCGTGTTGGTGCCCGAATGGCAGCAGTCCATGATGACCGTGAGGTTGACGCCGTCTTTCATCCCGTCGAACGTGGTGCGCAGCCAGTCGTCGCGGAGCGGATCGTCCCAGTCAAGATCGGTCGGGCAGAGGATCTCGTCGCGGCCGTCGGCCTCGTCGCTGTTGTCGTCGGGCACGTTCGAACCGTGGCCGGAGTAATGAAGGACGGCGACATCGCCCTTCTTCGAGTCGCGCAGCAAGCGCCTTGATTCCGGCCTCTATCGCCTTCTTCGTTGCCTCGAAGTCGGTGAGCACGGCGATGTCGCTCTTCTTGAAGCCGTAACACTCGACGAGCGCGGAGCTCAGGTCCTCCACGTCGTTGACGCACCCCCGGAGATCGGCGCCGTCTATCCGGTATTTGTTGATTCCAATCAGCAACGCTCGCTTAGCCATTCACACCCTCCCACTCCAACGGAATGCCGTAACCAGCTGGTCATCGGCGACGGAATCTGATTTGCGCCGGATCGGTCAGCAGGGCGCCCACGCCCTTCGTCGTCACCGTCGAACGGATCAAGCTCGCTGAGTGAACCGAACGAAAGCCCGGCGCGCTCTTCGATGGTTGCGATCCGTGTCTGCGAGGTCTTGTGCTTCCCGAAGACGAACTCCTCGTCGCGCAGAAAATCTTCCTGCGACATCGTGTAGCCGGTCGCACACAGCTCCCTGGTCTCGTCGTGGATGAAGGCGATGACTTTCCAGAACGAGCGTGGAATCAGGACGCCGTCACGGATCGGATCGTCGGGCATCAGGAACGGTCCCGTCATGACGGAGATGCGCATGTCATCGGACCGCGCGTTGTCGAGCGCGTAGCTCTCGAGCGCGAGCCAGATGCCGCCGTTGAACGGCTGCATCTGGGGCACGGTGTTCGTCACGTGCATCGAGTCGCTGTTGCCGAGCGCCGCCTCGTCGGGATCGCCCCAGACCGGGTCTTCGCGACGCGTCATGTGGCCGCGCGAGAACTTCGGCTCGCTCCCATAGCACTCGTCCTTGATTTGCTGCCTGACGGGAATGCGAGGATCGAGGCGCCACGAAGGACGCTTGAACCGGCGAGGCGTTGCGCCGTCGATGTTGCCGGCAGCTGAAGATACACAGACGCCGGCTGCGGCTCATCACCACCGAGAAGTGCTGATACTTGAGCTCCGATTCCTGAGCACCATTCCAGGGGAATGTGAGGACGTCGGCCGCATTGTTCACCAGCGGGCAGTGGCACATCCACTCCGACAAACCGCGGGTCATACCCCTTGCGCCCGATGTAATCCTCGGGCACGCCTTCGACGAACACCTCGTAACCGGCAGGCGTCCCGGCGTCCGGTGTCGGCGTGACGATGGCGTGAGGAGTGACGGGACCCTGGGGCGGGCGGCTCGAGGGCTTTCCGGGCTTCGGATGTCGCACTTGTTCGAGGCGCTCCGCAACGACCGTCATCGGTACGGCGTAGTTGGTTTCGAGAAAGCGGCCCGCGAAGTGCAATCCGACGGCGTGCCCGGTCCCCAGATCGAGCACGACCGAACCCGAGTTCCCTCCAAGCGTCGAACAGTCGTGGAGCAGGACATCCGTTTTCGCCTCCGTCACTTGACCCGGAGCCAGGCGCTTCTTGTCGAACACGTCGCCGAAGATCGACTGCACCAACTGCTCGTCGGGCGCTCGGCTGTCCCTGGCGGGATATCCGATCACGGCCACCTGCTGCGCGGCGTGAGGCGGTGACACCGAGAGCGGGATCGGAGGCGCGAGCGCCTGACCGCGCGATTCGCCCACGCGCAGGAGCGCGAAGTCCGGGCCATCGTCGTCTTCGATGTGCAGGATCTCGACGATCGGGAACGAGAGGCGTTCCGGCCGGCCCACTTCTTCGAGGAAGTCGATGGACACGCCGGATGGTGATCCGTCTTCCTTCTTGAACATGAAACGATCGCGCCCTCGTTGCCCGAACTCACGCGCCACGTGACGATTCGTCACGATGGTGTCCTTCTCCACGAGCCAGCCCGTGCCGACGTACGGCACGCCCGGACGACCGGTGACGTTGATGCGTCCGACGGCACCCGCCGCGCGCTGCAGCTGCGCGCTCGAGGCCTGAAGACGGGTGCGCCAGACCTCGCTTTCGCTTTCCCTGAATTCCAGTTGTGCCGCGCCGCCGACGACCGCCAGAACCGGCCGTCCCACGCGAAGCACGATATTTCGAAGGCTCTGACCCGCATCGCGAAGCGAGCGGGTACCGCTGATCTGTCGGAGTTCGTCGGCGAGCAGCCGATCAGCCGTGTCGAGGGTCGAGATGAGTTGCTTCAGCCATTCGTCGAGGTCTCCCATCGCAGCCTTGCCAGAAGCGCCTATTGAAAGGTCTGCGGACGATAGACGGACAGAATCTGCTCGATCATCGCTTCACGCGACGGGTAGCGGCTTTCGTCGTAGCAGCCGAGCGGGTTCTCCGGTGCATTCACCAGGCAGCGGTTGCAGTACGTGCACGGGTTCTCCGGCCGGCCGATCCCGTTCGCGAACTGCTGCACGAGATCGTTGTTGGCGATCAGCGGCCGCGCAATGGTCACCGCGTCGCAGTCGCCACGAGCGATGGCGTCTTCGATGATCGCGGCCGTCTGGAATCCGCCGGTGCACAGCACCGGAATGCTGCCCACCGCCTGCTTGATCGCGCGGGCATCGTGGAGATTGAGTCCTTCAATCTTGTCCTTCGGACCGCGCGCGTTTTCCCATCGTTTCCTGAACAGTTCCCCGGTGATCCGCCCGCTGAACAAGATGTAGTTTCTGAGCGCCAGCACGCCGCTCGAGATCAGGCTGTCGTACGTCTTTCGCAGCTCGTCCACCGGCAGATCGCCGGCCGGATTCTTCGGGTGTGGAAACGAGCTGCCCGGACGACACGTGGATGGCGTCCACGCCGTCTTCCTTCAGCCACTGACAGACCTGGACGGAATCCTCCACGGTGTTGCCGGGCTTCTCGTCCGACAGCATCGCGTCGTTGAATTCCGTCGCGCTGATCTTCATCTGCAGGTGGAAGTCCCGCCCCACGCGCGCGCGGATTGCCTGGACGATCTCGCGCACGAACCGTGCGCGGTTGGCGAGCACGCCGCCGTATTCGTCGGTGCGATCGTTGATTGCGGAGCTGAGAAACTGCGTGATCAAGTAGCCGTTCGCGCCGTGCAGCTCCACGCCGTCGAGGCCCGCCTCGCGCGCGCGTCGTGCACCCTCGGCGAAGGATTGGATCGCTTCCTTGATCTCGGCGAGCGTCATCGCTTCGCATTCGAAGCCATGTAGCGGATCACGTTTCCCCGTCGAGCTGAGACCCTTCGGATAGTCGAAGGTCGCGATGTCGCGTTGCCGGCCGCCATGGCTGAGTTGGAGGATGTACTTGCAGTCGTGTTCGTGCACGGCGTTGCCCAGCGCACGCCAGAACGGAATGCGATCGTCGCTCACGATCGTCGCGTAATTCGGCAGGATGCGCCCGCGCTGATGCACCGGCACGAACGACGACACGATGGCGCCGACGCCTCCGCGCGCGAACTTGACTTCCCAGTTGATGCGCGCCTGCGCGCCAGTGCCATCGTAGTTGTCGAAGCGGCCCGCGATGTTCGATCGCAGAATGCGATTCTTCACCGTCAGATTGCGGAAGCTCAGGGGCGAAAAAATGCGTTCGTATGGCATGGCGGCGCGAATTATATGCGCAAAAGGCGGGTGCACGAATTTCGATCTGTGGCATAGTCTGCGATTCTGCACGCTGATCATCGAGCACGTGGTTCTGCTGCGAGGGATGAATGACGGACAAGCACCTGAAGGGACCGTGGTACAGGCAGCCGAAGTTGACCGCGATGCCGCAACTCGTCGAAATTCGCAACCAGCTCAGGCGTGAGAATCTGCACGATACGGAAGAATCGCCACTTGAAAAGCGAGTTGATACTGCTGAGCCGGATGCCGCGCTGCGGGAAGAGCGCACCGTCGATGGCTCGTACAACGATCTCGAGCTCCACGCCAAGGCGAAGCTCATCAACTCAGCGCTCATGGCCAAGATCCATACCGTCGAGTGGACTCCGGCCATCCTGCCGCACCCGGTCACCCAGCTCGCAATGCACGCAAATTGGTACGGCCTGGCGGGCGACGAGCTGCAGGAAGTCCTGAAGTTTCTAAACGACAACGAGATTCTCGGAGGCATCGTCGGGTCGAAATACGATCACCACACGGCTCCCTACGCGTTCACCGAAGAGTTCGTATCCGTGTACCGGATGCACCCGCTCATTCCCGACGACGTGGCCATCAGGTCGTTGGACAACGATGCCGTCGCGGAAACGATCGAGCTGCCCGAGCTGTCCGGCCGTAAGGCTCCCGGCGTCGTGAACCGGATAGGCATGTCCGATTTGTTCTACTCGTTCGGACGGTGTCACCCCGGCGCCATCACCCTGCACAACTACCCGAAGCATCTGCAGAATCTCAGTCGCGACAACGGTGAACATCTCGACCTCGCCGCCGTAGACATCTTCAGAGATCGGGAACGTGGCGTGCCCCGGTACAACCAGTTCCGCCGGCTCTTTCACAAGGACCCGGTGAAGTCGTTCGAGGAGCTGACGGACAACCCGGTGTGGCGCGAAGAAATTCGACGCGTCTACGGAAACGATGTGGAGAAGGTCGACTTGATGACCGGGCTCTATGCCGAACCGCTGCCGCCCGGATTCGGTTTTAGCGATACGGCGTTCCGCGTCTTCGTCCTCATGGCGTCACGACGCCTGAAGAGCGACCGCTTCTTTACGAACGATTATCGCGCCGAGGTATATACCGAATTCGGACTGAACTACCTGAAGGACAACTCAATGTTAACGGTCTTGAAGCGACACCATCCGGATTTGGCGCCTGCCCTCCGGGGTGTCGACAATGCCTTCAAGCCATGGCGTAAGGTCGAAGCAGGGGGTGCACATGTCGCGTCGTAATCGCCCGTCATCGTTTGAACCGTCGGATCTCAACGACCGCTGCTGTGTTGCGCCGAGTCCTCAACTGCGGGAACGTATCCGCGAAGTCTTGCGGAGCATCAACGAAACTCCCGGGGTCGCCGCTCGTGGCCGCGTCGTGTTCCAGCCACAGCAACGTCCCGGCTTCAACGATGGTTTGATCATTCCCGGCACCGAGTTTCCGCTGGGCACGCCAACGCGTACCATTCGCCGGGCAGCAGCGACGCGCGCGCCCTTGCGCGGAACTGTCCGCATCATCATCGTCCTCGCGGATTTCTCGGACGCACCGATGACGGCGTCGGCCGATCACTTCCGGGATCTGTTCTTCTCGACCGGCAAGATTCCGACGGGCAGCGTCCGGGAGTACTTCAAGGAAGTCGCAAACGGACTCTTGACGCTCGACGGCGAAGTCGTCGGCCCGTACCGGCTTCCTCGAACCCTTGCCGCGTATGCAGGCGGGAAGGCGGGCACGGACAATCCCGAACCGAACGCCCGCACGATGGCGCGAGACGCCGCCGTGCTGGCGAACGCGGACGTGGATTTCGCGCCGTATGACAACGACGGCAATGGATTCGTTGACGCGTTCATCGTGGTGCATGCGGGACCGGGGGCGGAGGAAACCGGGAACGAGGGTCACATCTGGTCTCACAAGTGGGTGTTGAGCGGTGGCCCGTTCAACGCTGACGGCACCCAGATCTTCGCCTACCTGACAATTCCCGAGGACAGCAAGATTGGGGTCTGCGCGCACGAGCTCGGACACCTTGTCTTCGGCTGGCCCGACCTGTACGACACGGATGGATCGAGCGAAGGCCTGGGCAACTGGTGTCTGATGGGCGGCGGCAGCTGGAACGGAACCGGAAACACCCCGGCGCATCCATCGGCCTGGTGCAAGGCCAACCAGGGCTGGGTGTCGGTCGTCAACCGCACGACGAACGGCGTCGTCACGATCGGCGACGTGAAGACGACAAAGAAGGTGTATCGGCTGTGGAAGGATGGTGCGTCCAGCAAGGAGTATTTCCTGGTCGAGAATCGGCAGCGGAAGTTGTACGACCAGAAGCTGCCGGGCGATGGCCTGCTCGTCTATCACGTCGATGAGGCGCTCGACTCGAACGAGGACGAGGACCATCCGTTCATCAAGCTTCTGGAAGCCGACGCGAAGGCGCATCTGCACGACGGCGCGAATCGCGGCGACCCGGGGGATCCCTATCCGGGAAGCTCCAAGAACGTCTCGCTGACCGCGGAGTCCAATCCGAGCTCGAAATCGTACGCAGGCAGCGAGACGTTTGTGACGATCACCAATATCGGCGCCAGTGGGCCGAACATGAAGGTGCGAATTGGCGTCAAGGGGCCGGCCACAAGCTCCGCGAAAAAGGGAAAGGGAAGAAGGCGAAGAAGGCAGGCAAGTCGCGAGGCCGTCGGCGCTAGACTCGAGCCGGGCAATACTCAATTGAGTGAACGAATGCCGATTGCCGAAAATTGGTCACGGCTTCGCGGGCGCGTTGAGGCGTGGGATCCACCGAAGAAGGCTGGAGACCCAGGAACGTTGACGATCGTGGTGGATCGCGTCGACGATGTCGCCGCGGCCGATGGATCGCGGCACCGTAACATGCTGTCCGATACCGCCGGGAGGACAGTCCGTGTTACGGTGCCCGCAAGCGCGGCCACCAAGATCAAGGCTCGAAAGGGCTCGACTGCCGTCGTCAACGTACGACGTGGAAAGGTGCCCGATCGGCTCTTCGCACACCCCGAGGAAATCAGATTGACGTCCAAG
>CAWHWW010000011.1:0-112865 GCA_963833135.1 uncultured cyanobacterium
ATAATGAAACGACTTTCAATTCTGTTCCTCGTGGCGGTCGCCGCGGCGGTCGCGATCTGGTACGTGCCGCTAAAGGCCGCGGTGCGCCCGCCCAAGCTCGAGTACCAGCGGCTCGTGCTGCCGAACGGCATGGTCGTCATCCTGCACCAGGACAAGTCGACGCCGATCGTGCACGTCGAGCTCTGGTATCACGTCGGATCGAAGAACGAGAAGGCGGGACGCACCGGCTTCGCGCACTTCTTCGAACACCTGATGTTCAAGGGCTCGCGCAACGTCGAGCCCGAGCAGCACACGTCGATCATCGCGTCGGTGGGCGGCCAGGCCAATGCCTACACCAACGAAGACACGACGGTGTTCTGGCAGACCATCCCGGCCCAGTATCTGCCGCTCATCCTCTGGATGGAGGCGGACCGCATGGCTTCGCTTCGCATCGAGCAGAACACTTTTGTGGCGGAGCGCGAGGTCGTCAAGGAGGAGCGTCGCATGCGCATCGAGAATCCTCCGTACGGGTTGCTGCAGGAGCTGATCATCTCCAACGCCTTCGACGTCCACCCCTACAAGCACCCAACCATCGGCAGCATGACCGACCTGAACGCGGCGACGATTGACGACGTCCGGGACTTCTACAAGACCTATTACGTCCCCGACAACGCCACCCTGATGATCGTCGGCGACTTCGACACCGACACCGTGACGAACCTGGTGAACCAGTACTTCTCGCGCGTGCCGAAGTCGCCAAAGCCGGTTCCCCGCGACATTCCGGTCGAGCCGCAGCACACGAAAGAGAAGCGCGTCACGCTCGAGCAGCCGTGGCCGCTGCCCGCGGTCGTCGTTACCTATCACGTGCCGTACAACGGGCATCCCGATTCGTACCCGATGTTCGTGATGTCGAAGACGCTGTCGGACGGGCAGACGTCACGCATCCACCGCAAGCTGGTGTATGAAACCGGGCTCGCGCTGACCGCATTCGGCAGCAGCAGCTTCCTCGAGCAGCCGGGGATTTTCTCGGCGGTCGCGCTCGTCAATCCCGGCAAGTCCCCGGACGAGGTCGAGAAGGCGCTCGTCGCCGAGTTCGACAAGCTGAAGACCAGCGGCATCACCGAGCGCGAGTTGCAGCGCGCCAAGAACCAGTTCGCGCGCGACTATGTGGTCAGCCGATTGTCGATCAAGGACAAGGCATCGCAGCTGGGCCACGCCGAAGTGATCCAGAAGGACATGGCCTCGGCGGACGGCGAGTTCGACACCTTCCTGAAGGTGTCGCTCGACGACGTGAAGCGGGTCGCGCAGAAGTATTTCGTGCCTGAAGGCCGCATGGTGATGCGCATCATGCCGCGCGGCGGGGTGGTGCAAAAGTGACGGCCAGAACGTTTCTCGCCATCGTCCTGTTCGGCGGATTGAGCGGCCTGCTGGCCGCGACCCCGTCGCTGACGGAGAGGCTGCGCGGCGACAGCCGGTCGGCGCGCGAACGGTCGGAACCGCAGTCCCGGGTCGACTGGCCGCGGGAAAATCCGCCGCGGCCGCTGCCGGCGCGTCCGGTCACGTTCCCCCCGTACGAAATCCGCAAGCTCGCCAACGGCATGCAGGTCGTCCTGGTCAGCCAGAACGAGCAGCCGGTCGTGAGCGTGCGGATGATCGTGCGCGCCGGCGCGGCCCACGATCCGAAGGGCAAGAACGGCCTCGCGATGCTGACGGCGACGCTGCTCGACCAGGGCGCCGGCACCAGGAACGCGGAGCAGATCGCCGAGACCATCGACTTCGTCGGCGGCGGGCTCGGCACCGGCGCCGGCACCGATCTGAGCTTCGTCAGCGCCGTCGTGATGAAGGACAGCTACGACATCGCGCTCGACCTGCTGGCCGACGTCGTGCAGCGGCCGACTTTCGCGGCCGAAGAGATTGAGCGGCAGCGGCAACAGGCGCTGTCGGCGCTGAAGGTCGCCGCCGAGGATCCGGAGTCGATCGCGGGTCGCGTGATCGGCAGGTTGATCTACGGCTTCCATCCGTACGGCATGCCTGGGGCGGGCACGCCGGAATCGCTCGCCGCCTTGACGCGAACCGACTTCGTCGATTTCCACAAGACGTATTTCGTGCCGAACAACGCGCTGATTGCGGTCGTCGGCGACATCGCTGCTGCCGAAGCGATGGCCGGCCTCGAGAAACACTTCGGCGCGTGGAAAGCCGCGGAGGTGCCTGCGCTCGCCGTCACCGAGCCGCCCGATGCGACGCGCCGCGTGATCGTGATCGACAAGAAGGACGCCGTGCAGACGGAGATCCGCGTCGGCCACATCGCGATCCCCCGCAAGCACAACGACTTCGAAGCCGTCGACCAGACCGTCAAGATTCTCGGCGGCGAAGGCGCGAACCGGCTGCAGCAGGTCCTGCGATCGCAGAAGCAGCTGACCTACGGCGCATCTGCGGATCTCGACACCTACAAGTTTTCCGGCGCGGTGATCGCCGAGACCGACACGCAGACCGCGAATACTGCCGAAGCACTCCGGCTCGTCATCGACGAGTTCACGCGCCTGCAGCGCGAGCGGGTCGCCGACGGCGAGCTCGAAGGCGCGCAGGACTACATGGTCGGCCACTTCCCGCTCACGATCGAAGTGCCGGACGCAATCGCCACGCAGGTCCTCAATCAGCTGTTCTACGAGCTGCCGGTCGACGACCTGCCGAAGTACCGCGAGCGCGTGCTGCGCGTGACGCCGGACGAGATTCAACGCGTGGCGAGGTGGTTCATCCGGCCCTCGCAGCTGTCGATTGTGCTGGTCGGCGACGCCGATAAGTTCGTGAACAGCCTGAAGGGCGTCGGCATTGGCACGTTCGAACGCATCCCGATCGAGCTCGTCGACCTGATGTCGGCCGACTTGACGAAGCGTCAGGGAGCACCTCGGAAGGAGTGACGCGCCTCCTGCTGTCCTGCGGCGAGGCCTCGGGTGACTTATACGCGGGCGCGCTGGTCGAAGCGCTGCGCCGCCTCGAGCCCGATGTCGACGTGTTCGGGCTCGGTGGCGAGCGGTTCGCCGCGGCCGGCGGCCGACTGATCGCCGACTTCCACGGGATGAGCGTGACCGGCCTGGCCGAAGCGCTCAGCGTCGTTCCTCGATCGATCGCGACCCTCCGCAGGCTGACGAAGGCGGCGCGGGAACACAAGCCGCACGCGCTCGTCGTCATTGACTACCCGGATTTCAACTTCCGGTTGATGCGCTTCATCAAGAAGCAGGGCATTCCCGTCGTCTATTACATCAGCCCGCAGTTGTGGGCGTGGCGGCCCGGCCGCATCAAGCTGATGAAGCGCAGCGTCGATCGTGTGCTGCCGATCTTTCCGTTCGAATCCGACCTGTACCAGCGTCACGGCATCGACGTGCGCTTTGTCGGACACCCCCTGATCGATCTCGCGAAGCCGCGCCTGACGCGCGAGGCGTTCCTGAAGAAACTGAATCTCGACCCGGCCAAGCCGGTGCTGGCGCTGCTGCCGGGGAGCCGCAAGAACGAGCTCGAGCGCCTGGCGCCGGTGATTGCGAAGGCCGTGCCGGCGATCGCCGCGCAGGTGCCGGGCCTGCAGTTCGTGGTGGCGCGCGCGCCGAATCTCAACGACGGCCTGTTCGAGCCGTTTGGATTGAGCGGCGTCACGATTCGGATCGCCGACGTGCAAACCGACGATGTGCTGAACGCGTGCGATGCCGCGGTCACCGCGTCAGGCACCGCGACCGTGCAGACCGCGCTGCACGGCAAGCCGATGGTCGTGCGTCTACAAGCTGTCGCCGACGACGTTTCGGCTCGGCAAGGGCCTCGCCAAAGTCGACATGTACGCGATGGTGAACCTGATCGCCGGCCGCCGCATCGTCGTCGAATTGATCCAGGACGATTGCACTCCGGAAGCGGTAACGGGCGAAGCGGTGCGCATCCTGACCGACGAACCGTACCGCAGGGAGATGACGGCCGCTCTCGGCGATGTGCGGCGTCAGCTCGGCGGACCCGGCGCGAGCGATCGGGCGGCGCAGGCAATTCTTGAAATGGTCCCAAGGGTTCCATAGTTCCACAGTTCCACGGTTCCACGGTTGGGTTCCACGGTTCCATGTTCCGGTTCCAAGCCGCACTCGGAACTCCGATAGAACGAAACCGTGGAACCGTGGAACCCTGGAACCGTGGAACCGGCGGAGAGGTAGGATCGTCTGATGCGTCGCAATGCCTCGATCGTCCTCGTCTGCCTCTGCCTGGCCATTCCCGGCTACGCAACCACTGTCATCCCGCTCAGCTTCGAGCAACTGGTCAACGAATCGCAGTCGGTCGTGTACGGGCGCGTGTCGGATGTGCGCGCGCAGTGGACCGATGATCGCCGCTTCATCGAGAGCGTGGTGACGATCGAGATCCTGCGCGGGATGAAGGGCGGCGCGCGTGAATCGATCGTGTTCACCGTTCCCGGCGGCCAGGTCGGACGCTACCTGAATGTGATTCCCGGTGCGCCGAGCTTTGCGGCTGGCGATTTGGCGGTGTTCTTCCTCACCGCCAGGGGCGCGCGCCTGCCCGTCACGACCGGCCTGACGCAGGGCATCTACCGCGTTCGGCGCGATGCCGCCTCCGGAGAGATGCTGGTCATGCCGCCGATCGTCGAAGGTACGGGCCGGATTGTTCGCGGCGATCCGCGCCGCAAGCCGGTGTCGCTGGCGGCGTTCGAGGGCACCGTGCGCGGCGCGGTCGCGGACGCGCGATGACACGTGGTCTTGCTGTCACCGCAGCATTGATCCTCACACTCGGGTCGTCATCGCCGCTGGCCTATCTCAAGCTCGGCGCGATTCTGAACGGCCGGGTCATCGACGCGACCTGGAAGCAGCAACCGATCGGATATTTCATTTCCGATCGCCCGGGGAACGGCGTCACGGCGACGGACCTGCAGGCCGCATCCGGGCGCGCGACGGCGACATGGTCCGGCGTCGAATCCGCGATGGTTCGCTTCGCGTTCCAGGGCATGACGTCAGCGCCGGCGGAAGGGATCGACGGCAAGACGACGCTTGGCTTCATCGATCGCCCCGATCTCGACCGTGTGCTCGGCGCGACCAGCTTTCTCATCGACACGACGACCGGCGAGATCGCCGAAGCGGACATCTTCTTCAACAGCCGGTTTGCTTTTTCGGTGGCGCCGAATGGCCAGGCCGATCGCGTCGATCTCGAGTCGGTCGTGCTGCACGAGCTCGGACACCTGCTCGGGCTGGGCCACTCGGCGATTGGCGAGACGGAGCGGACGAGCAGCGGCAGCCGCCGCGTGATCGGCAGCGGCTCGGTGATGTTTCCGATTGCGATGACCGCCGGCGCGACGGCCGATCGGGTGCTGCAGGCGGACGACATCGCCGGGATCTCCGACCTGTATTCGGGGCCATCGACCCTCGACACCGGCGGCATCGTTGGCCGCGTCACCAAGAATGGGCAAGGCGTGATGGGCGCGCACGTCGTCGCGTTCAATCCCGAGACCGGTGTTCTCATCGGCAACTTTACGCTCAACGAGGCAGGGGACTTCGTCATTGCCAGGCTCCCGCCGGGCCCTTACATCCTGCGCGTGGAGCCGATTGACGATGCGGAGCCGGATAGCTTCTTCCCGTCCGCGATCAACACCGATTTCCGCGTCACTTACGCGCCGCGCATGGTGGTCGCGCCGCACGGCGGCTCGTCGCCATCGATCGAAATTCGAGTGCAGCCGAGATGAGCCATTCGATTCGAAACGATCCACAGATTAGGTTC
Organism: uncultured cyanobacterium; assembly: GCA_963833135.1. Taxonomy (GTDB): domain Bacteria; phylum Acidobacteriota; class Vicinamibacteria; order Vicinamibacterales; family UBA2999; genus 12-FULL-67-14b. Next base: position 5,731 of record CAWHWW010000011.1, read on the forward strand.
GCGACGATGGCTCGCGGCACAGATTAGGCTCGCGCAATTGGCTCTTGTGTGTGTCGCGATTGTTGCTGCCAGCGATGTGGCGCGCGCGCAGGAGGCGCCGTCGCTGCGCAAGCATCGCTTCACGATTGGCGGCGGGCTCGTGTGGTCAGGCGCGTACGACATCGGCGATGCCACGGCCGACCTGCGCGGGAACGGGCCCGGGGCGTCGGCGCCGCCGGTCACGCTGTTCACATCGGATGCCCGCGTCACTTCGGCGACGTCGCCCGAGTTGCGCATCGGGTTCGCGATGACGCGCCGCGTTGCGCTGGAGTTCGGCGTGTCCGTGACGCAGCCTCACATCGGCGTCTCGATCGCGGGCGATACGGAAGCGCCGTCACAGCATCTGCCGGGCGAGACGCTTGAACAGTATCTGTTCGAAGGCGGCGCCACGTGGCAACTGCCGATCCGGATCGGCAGCAGACTGGCGCCCTTCGTCTCCGGAGGCGCCGCCTTCCTTCGCCAGCTCCACGAAGATCGCACGCTCGCCGAGACCGGCGAGGTTTACCATGCCGGAGGCGGTGCGCGCTACTTTCTGCGCGGCGGGCACGGGACCCGGCGGGCCGTCGGCCTGCGCGGGGACGCGCGCGTGAACTTCCGCCGCAACGGCATCGACTTCGAAAACACGATGCGAGCCTACTCGACGTTCTCGCTTGCCATATTCGTTGGCCTCTGATGTCCGCCGGAGCCTTGGCGAAGGTGGACATCGCCGTTCAACTCGACGGCGTGTCGGCGAGCCGCGGCGGCCGCCGCGTGCTGGAAGACGTGTCGCTGTCGATCGGCGCCGGCGAGATCGTTGCGCTGGTCGGGCGCAGCGGGTCGGGCAAGACGACCCTGCTGCGCCTCATCAATCGGCTGATCGAGCCCGATGCGGGCGACGTGGTGGTCGCTGGCCGCCCGGCACGGTCGTGGGATCCGATCGAACTGCGCCGGCGGACCGGTTACGTCATCCAGGACGCCGGGTTGTTCCCTCACATGACGGTGGCCTCCAACATCGCGATCGTGCCGCGGCTGCTGTCGTGGGCCGACGCGCGAGTCAGCGCGCGCGTCGACGAGCTCTTGGGGATGGTCGGTCTCGATCCGCAGACGTATCGCGATCGATGGCCCGATCAACTGTCCGGTGGCGAGCGCCAGCGCGTCGGGCTGGCGCGCGCGCTCGCGGCCGATCCGGCGCTGCTGTTGATGGACGAGCCATTCGGCGCGCTCGATCCGATCACAAAGTCCGAGCTGCACGCCGAGTTCAAACGGCTGCAGGCGGCGCTGCATCGCGCGGTCGTGCTCGTCACGCACGACATGGCGGAGGCGTTCGCGCTCGCCGATCGCATCGCGGTCCTGTGCGATGGACGGGTCGTCGCGTGTGACACGCCCGCGGCGGTGCGAGCGTCCTCCGATCCGCGGGTATCGGCGCTGGTGGGATCGCGATGACCGAGCTCGTCGCCTTCATCGCCGGGCATCGGGCCGAATTCATCGCGCGGCTCGGCGAGCACGTCGTGCTGGTGTTCGCGTCGACCGCGGTCGCGGCGGCGCTCGGCATCCCGCTCGGCATCCTGGCGGCGCGACGCCCCTCGATCGCCAGGCCGATCGTCGCGCTCGCCAACCTGGCGCAGACCATCCCCAGCCTGGCGCTGTTCGGATTCCTGATCCCGCTGCCGCTGGTCGGCGGCATCGGGACGCGCACCGCGCTCGTGGCGCTGACGGTGTATGCGGTCCTGCCCATCCTCCGCGGAGCGATCACCGGCGTTCAAGGCGTCGCCGCGCCGGTGATCGAGTGCGCGGTGGCGATGGGACTGACGCCGCGGCAGATACTCAGGCAGGTCGAGTGGCCGCTGGCGCTGCCGTCGATCGTGTCAGGCCTGCGCGTCGCCGTCGTGATCGGCGTCGGCACGGCGACGATCGCTTCGGCGATCGGCGCGGGCGGGCTCGGCGACTACATCTTCCGCGGGCTCGCGATGGTCGACTCGACCGTGATCCTCGCCGGCGCGGTCCCGGCGGCGCTGCTCGCGCTCGTGTGCGACGCGGCGCTCGCGCTGGCCGGCCGGATCGCCGATCCACGCCGCCGATCGAACCGAACGGCAGCGGTCCTCGCCGTGCTCCTGATCGGTGCCAGCGCCGCCGCGCTGTGGGCATCCGGACTCGTCGAACCGGCGCGACGTGATCGTCGGCTCGAAGAACTTCACCGAACAGATCGTGCTCGGCGAGATCCTCGCGCAGGTCATGGAGAGGCAGGGCGTGCATGTCGAACGCCGATTCAATCTTGGCGGCACCGCGATCGCGCACCAGGCGCTCATCAGCGGCGGCATCGACGCCTATGTCGAGTATTCAGGCACGTCGCTGACGGCGATCTTCAATCGGCCGCCTTCGACGGATTCGAACGCGGTCTACGCGGAGATTCGCGATCAGTACGCCGCGCTGGGAGTCACGGCCCTTCCGCGGCTCGGTTTCAACAACACCTTCGCGATGCTCGTTCGTGCCGAGGACGCGAAGCGGCTTGGTCTCGAAACGATCGGCGACCTCAACAAGTTCGCCGGCGCGAGGGCGGGATTTGGCTACGAGTTTCTCGAGCGTCCGGACGGATTCACGGGATTGACCGCCGCCTATGGACTGCGGTTGGCCGGTCAGCCGCGGACCATGGATCTGAACCTGATCTACCGCGCCGTGGCGGCGCGCGAGATCGACGTCACGGCCGGGGACGCGACCAGCGGCCAGATCGAGTCGCAACATCTCGTCGTGCTTGACGACGATCGCCACTATTTTCCCGTCTACGACGCGGTGCCGCTCGTGCGCGCCAGCGTCCTGCTCCAGCATCCCGAGATCGGCGCGTCGCTCGGGCGGCTGGACGGCGCGATTTCGGCCGCCGAGATGCGGCGCATGAACTACGCGGTTGACGGCGAGAAACAGGACCCTTTCCAGGTCGTCCGGGCATTCCTTGATAAACTGGGCCACAGATGAAACACAGATCCACAGATTAGACACAGATTAGACACAGATTTGAAGACACCGATCATGCCCAGCCTGGATAGTTTCAAGACCCGCACATCACTGACCGTCGGCGCCGACACCGTCAGCATCTTCAGCCTGCCCGCGCTCGAGAAGGAGTTTCCCGGCGTCGCCAGGCTGCCGTATTCGCTGAAGATCCTGCTCGAGAACCTGCTGCGCCGCGAAGACAACGCGTTTGTGAAGACGGCGGACATCCGCGCGCTGGCCTCGTGGGACCCGAAGGCGATCGGCCAGACCGAGATGTCGTTCATGCCGGCACGGGTGCTGCTGCAGGACTTCACCGGCGTTCCCTGCGTCGTCGATCTCGCGGCGATGCGCGACGGCATCGTGGCCCTCGGCGGCGATCCGCAGAAGGTCAACCCGCTGCAGCCGGTGGAGCTGGTGATCGATCACTCGGTGCAGGTCGACCACTTTGCAACGGCGAATGCGCTGGAGCTCAACGGCGAGCTCGAATACCACCGCAATCGCGAGCGCTACGTGTTCCTTCGCTGGGGACAGACGGCGTTCCGCAACTTCCGCGTCGTCCCGCCCGAGACCGGCATCGTCCACCAGGTGAACATCGAATATCTCGCGCGCGTCGTGTGCCGCGAGGAAGCGGACGGCGTCGCGGTCGCATATCCCGACACCGTGTTCGGCACCGACTCGCACACCACGATGGTGAACGGATTGGGCGTGGTCGGATGGGGCGTCGGCGGCATCGAGGCGGAGGCGGCGATGCTCGGCCAACCGAGCTCGATGCTGATTCCGCCGGTGCTCGGTTATCGGCTGACCGGCAGGCTGCCGGAAGGCGCGACGGCCACCGATCTCGTGCTGACGATCACCGAAGCGATTCGCAAGAAAGGGCGTCGTCGGCAAGTTCGTCGAGTTCTTCGGTCCGGGACTGGCGCACCTGACGATCGCCGATCGCGTGACGCTCGGCAACATGTGCCCGGAGTATGGCTCCACGGTCGCGATCTTCCCGATCGACGACATGACGCTCGACTACCTGCGCCTCACCGGCCGCGACGCGAAGCAGATCGCGCTCGTCGAGGCCTACGCGAAAGCACAAGGGCTGTTCCGAACCGCCGACACCCCGGATGCGACCTACAGCGAGACGATGGAGCTCGATCTCGGTTCGGTCGAGCCGAGCCTCGCGGGCCCGCGCCGGCCACAGGACCGCGTGTCGCTTTCGAAGGCCAAGCCATCGTTCGCCGCCGCACTCGAAGAACTGAAGAAGGGCGTGAAGGTGCAGGCGAGCGGTGGTGGCACGGCGGTGGCGACGGCGACCGCGCTCGAACACGGTTCGGTCGTGATCGCCGCGATCACGAGCTGCACGAACACGTCGAATCCGAGCGTGATGATCGGCGCGGGCCTCGTTGCCAAGAAGGCGGTGGACAGGGGCCTCACGCGCAAGCCGTGGGTCAAGACCAGCCTCGCGCCCGGATCAAAGGTCGTGACCGACTACCTGAAGAAGTCCGGCCTCGATCAGTATCTCGATCGCCTTGGCTTCAATCTCGTCGGCTACGGCTGCACGACCTGCATCGGCAACAGCGGTCCGCTGCCGGACGAGATTTCAGCGGAGATCAACGAGCGGGGGCTCGTGGTCGCGTCCGTGTTGAGCGGCAATCGCAATTTCGAGGGCCGCATCCAGCAGGACGTGCGCGCGAACTACCTCGCCTCGCCGCCGCTCGTCGTCGCCTACGCGCTCGCCGGATCGATGAACATCGACATCACCAAGGAGCCACTTGGCACGGGGTCGGACGGCAAGCCGGTGTATCTGAAAGACGTCTGGCCGACCGAACAGGAGATCCAGCAGACGATGCTGCACAGCGTGACGTCCGAGGCGTTCCGCCAGCAGTACTCGAGCGTGTTCGAAGGCGACCAGCGCTGGCAGACGCTGCCGGTGCCGACGGGAGATCAGTTCCAGTGGGAAGGCGCGTCCACCTACGTCCGCAAGCCGCCGTTCCTCGAAGGGCTCTCGATGACGCCGCCGCCGCCCGCGGACCTGCGCGATGCGCGGGCGCTGGCCGTGCTGGGCGACAGCATCACCACCGATCACATCTCGCCGGCCGGCAGCATCAAGGCGAACAGCCCCGCCGGCAAGTACCTCATCGCGCACGGCGTCGAGCCGAAGGACTTCAATTCCTACGGCGCGCGGCGCGGCAATCACGAAGTCATGATGCGCGGCACGTTTGCCAACACGCGCATCAAGAACCAGATGGTGCCCGGCATCGAAGGCGGCGTGACGGCCTATCTGCCCGGCGGCGAAGTGATGCCGATCTACGACGCGGCGATGAAGTACCAGGAGGCCGGCGTGCCGCTGGTCGTCGTCGCCGGCAAGGAATACGGATCCGGATCGTCGCGCGACTGGGCGGCGAAGGGGACGATGCTGCTCGGCGTGAAGGCCGTGATCGCGGAGAGTTACGAGCGGATCCATCGCAGCAACCTCGTCAACATGGGCGTGCTGCCGCTGCAATTCAAGGCCGGCGAGAATGCGGCGACCCACGGCCTGACCGGCCGCGAGGTGTTCTCGTTCAGCGGCGCCGGCGCGGCGTTGAAACCGCGTGGTGAAGTGACGGTGACGGCCGCGCGCCGAAGACGGATCGACGAAGACGTTCACGGTCGCCACCCGCATCGACACGCCGGAGGAGCTGGTCGCGTTCTCGCACGGCGGCATCCTGCCGTACGTGCTGCGTCAGCTCGTCAAGAAGTCACAGTGACCCGTTCGGATGCTGAACCCCGAAGCGATCAAGCAGCGAGCTCTCGAGATCGGGTTTGACCTCTGTGGAATTGCCCCGGCGACAGATTTTCCGGAGCTGAAGTTTCTCTCCGACTGGATCGCCCGCGGCTACGCCGGCGAGATGGACTATCTCGAAAAGTCGGCTGCCGTGCGGGCCGACATCCGAAACTTTCTGCCCACGGCCCGGTCCGTGATCGTCATGGGGACCGTGTACAACACGGAACAGGGATCGGGGATCAGGGATCAGGGATCAGGGATCAGGGATCAGGACTGCGAATCAAGGTCGCGCGCTACGCTCGCGGTCAGGATTATCACAAGGTCATCGAGGACCGGCTGCTCGAGCTGATCGAGTGGATGGACGATCGGAGCCCGGTCCCGTTCGAGGCGGCGCACTTCGTCGACAAGCACCAGGTGCAGGAACGCGTCTTCGCGCATCACGCCGGCATCGGGTGGATCGGCAAGAACTCGTGCGTGATCAACCACGAGCTGGGATCGTGGATGTTCTTGTCGGGCATCGCGACGAGCCTGGTGCTGCGAGCCCGACGCCCCTGCGCTCGATCAATGCGGTGCGTGCACGCTGTGCATCGATGCCTGTCCGACCGGTGCGCTCGTCGACGCGCGCGAGCTCGACGCGACCAGGTGCATTTCCTATCTCACCATCGAGACCGAAGCTGATATTCCCGAAGCACTGCGCGCGCAGATTGGCAATCACGCCTACGGCTGCGACATCTGCCAGGACGTCTGCCCGTGGAACCTCGCGCCGGCGATCACCACGGATCCCGTGTGGCAAGGGCCTGCTCGTGACGGACGATCGGCGTCGGAGCTGTGGCAGGAATCAGACGATGAGCTACACGCGATGATCAAGGGCAGCGCGATGACCTACGTGCCGCTGTCGCGGCTGCGCAGAAATCTGGCGACCGTCATCGGCAATTCCGGTGATGCGTCTCTGGCGAGCGTGCTCGATCGTCCCGGCCGCGGCGTCAAGAACGCCGCGCGGAGCACGTTGACACCGGCGGTGCAGGACTCCGTCGAGTGGGCGCGGCAGAAGCTGCGCTGATACGCGAATGGCAAAGCTGTTCTTCTTCGCGGGTAAGATGGCCGCGGGCAAATCGACGCTGGCGAAACAGCTGGCCGAACGCGAAAACGCCATCCTGTTGGTCCAGGACGAGCTGTTGGACGCGTTGTTTCCAGGCCTGATCGTCAATGTCGCGAGCTACCTCGAGTACTCCGGACGAATCAACAGAATGATCGCGCCGCAGGTCGCGGCCATCCTCTCAAAGGGCGTCAGCGTCGTCCTTGATTTTCCGGCCAACACGCGGAACCAGCGGGCGTGGTTTCGCGGCATTATCGACAGCAGCGGCGTCGAGCACGAGTTGCATTTCGTCGACACGCCTGATGCAGTGTGCAGGGCGCAGCTGAAGGCGCGCAGTGCGCATCTCCCGCCAGGCACGAAGTGGACGACCGAGGAGGACTTCGAGCTGGTGTCGTCGCACTTCGTGGCGCCGGCCGCCGACGAAGCGTTCGACGTCATCGTTCACAGGGTGGACCAGGCATGACGTGGCACGAGTTGACGCGTGGCATCGTGATGCCCGCACATTGCGATGCATACGGGCACATGAACGTGCGGCACTATGCGGCATTCTTCGACGACGCCGGCTGGCACATGCTGGCGAAGGCCGGCATCTCGCTGAACGATCTGCGCGCGCAGGGCCTTGGGAGCGTCGTCGCGTCACTGACCATCGACTTTCACCACGAGCTCACCGCCGGTCAGCTGATTGTCGTGACCGGTGCATTCACGCCGCGCCGGCGACAAGAGCTTTGCCTACGAGATGCGTCTCCACGAGAGCGAGTCGATGACGCACTGCGCGACCCAGAAGACGGTCGAAGTCTGCTTCGACACCAGGGCGCGCCGGTCGGCGGCGCTGCCCCAGCACGTCAGGGAGTCGCTCGTGCGGGCGGTTGGCTAACCCTCAGCAGGCATTGGCGATCGGATCCGCGGGTGCCGCCAGCCCTTCGACTTCGCTCGGCGCAGGCTGCTAGTATCAGGTCATGGCGAACGCCTCTCTCGCCCCCGTCCTGCTGGTGTCGATGCCGCAGATGCTCGATCCCAACTTCTCGAAGACCGTCGTGCTGCTGGCGGAATACGGCGCGCACGGCGCGTTCGGCCTGGTCGTCAACCGCCGCATGGACGAGCCGGCGATGTCGATCGTCACGGCCGACGACCCGCTCGACATTCATCCGAAGATGTATCTCTACACCGGCGGTCCGGTCGAGCCGACGCGCGCGTGGATTCTCACCGCCAACGCGACGATCTCGATCCCGAGGCGCTCGAAGTGATGAAGGGCGTCTACCTGTCCGCGTCGGCGACGATCGTGCGCAGGACGCTCGAGTCCGCACCCGATCCCGGCGTGCGGATGGTGGTCGGCTATGCCGGGCTGGGGCGCCGGGCAGCTCGACGTCGAGCTCGCGCAGGGCTCGTGGCTGCTGGCGCCGGTCGCAGCCCGACCTGATTTTCGAGACCTCGGCGGACACGATGTGGGAAGCCGCGATCCGCCGGCTGGGCGCTGAGCCCTCGATGTTGCACGGATCCTCGGGCGTTCATTAGGCAGGCGAACAGGCGACAGGCGACGGGCGAACAGGCCAACGGGCTAACAGGCCAACAGGCAAAGTCATGAAGAGAGTGATCATGGCAGTCGCATCGGCGTCGCTAATCGCAACACTGGCAGCGTGCCGGGCGCAGGCGCCGTCGACGCCGCCCGCCCGCACCGGCGCCGGCCGTCGACAAGGCCGTCGCCGAACTGCAGCCGAAGTCGGCGCGCTTTGCGCCGACCGATCTGACCGCCGACATCACCGCGCTGCCGGCCAACGAGCGCGAAGCGCTCGCGCACATGGTGCGCGCCGCGCAGGTGATGGACGCGCTGTTCCTCGAGCAGGTGTGGGCCGGCAACGAGGCGATGCTCCACACGCTTGATCAAGGACGAGTCGCCGCTCGGCAAGGCGCGGCTGCACGAGTTCCTGATCAACAAGGGACCGTGGTCGCGGCTCGATCACAACGCCGTCTTCATTCCCGGCGCGCCGCGAGAAGCCGCCGTCCGCCAACTACTATCCCGAAGGCGCGACCAAGGCGGAAGTCGAGAAGTGGATCAATTCGCTGAGCGGCGCCGAGAAGGCGACGCGCGACCGGCTTCTTCACGACGATCCGCCGCGGTCCCGACGGCCGGTTCGTCGCCGTGCCGTACAGCACCGAGTACCAGGGCGAGCTGGCGATTGCCGCGCAGCATCTGCGCGCCGCGGCCGCGGCGACGGCGCAGCCGACGCTGAAGGCGTTCCTCGAATCGCGCGCCGCCGCGTTCGCGTCGAACGACTACTACGACAGCGACGTGAAGTGGATGGAGCTCGACGCGACGCATCGAGCCGACGATCGGGCCGTACGAGGTCTACGAAGACGAGTGGTTCAACTACAAGGCGGCGTTCGAGGCCTTCATCACCGTCAAGGACCAGACCGAGTCCGACAAGCTGCAGAAGTTTGCCGGCGTCGCTGCAGGAGATCGAGAACAACCTGCCGATCGATCCGAAGTACCGCAACCCGAAGCTCGGCGCGCTCGCGCCGATCGCCGTCGTCAACACGGTGTTCTCGGCCGGCGACGGCAATCGCGGCGTCCAGACCGCGGCGTTCAACCTGCCCAACGACGAGCGCGTGATCCGCGAGAAGGGCAGCAAGCGGGTGATGCTGAAGAACAACCAGCAGGCGAAGTTCGACAAGGTGCTGGTGCCGATCTCGAAGGTCGCGCTCGCGCCGGCCGATCAGGGCAACATCGCGTTCGACGCGTTCTTCACGCACATCCTGATGCACGAGCTGATGCACGGCCTCGGCCCGCACGACATCAACGTCGGCGGCCGCACCACGACGGTGCGCCAGGAGCTGAAGGACACCTACAGCGCGATCGAAGAAGCCAAGGCCGACATCTCGGGCCTGTTCGCGCTGCAGTTCCTGGTCGACAAGGGCCAGCTCGACAAGGCGTTCGAGAAGACGATGTACACGACGTTCCTGGCGTCGGCGTTTCGATCGCTGCGCTTCGGCGTCAACGAAGCGCACGGCCGCGGCCAGGCGATCCAGCTGAATTACCTGCTCGACAAGGGCGCGCTTCAAGGTCAACGGCGACGGCACGTTCAGCGTCGACGCGGCGAAGATTCGCGACGGCGTCACGCGCTGACGCGCGAGATCATGACGCTGCAGGCCGAAGGCAGCTACGCGAAGGCGCAGGCAGATGATCGACACGCTCGGCGTGCTGCGGCCGCCGAGCCAAGGCGGTGCTCGACAAGCTGACGTCGGTGCCGGTCGACATCGAGCCGCGGTTCGTGACGGCTATCGACCTTATTGAAGTAGATCAGGCTGCCGACACGCAAGTGTCGTAGACAGCTCCAGCAGCTCGTCGTACGTGCGTCGGCTTCGGCCGGGCCTTTCTTGATCGCGGTCGTCGCGCAGTGCTTCAAGTGATTGCGCAGCAGCTGCCGGCCGACGCCGCGCAGCGCCTCCTGCACCGACGCGATCTGCGTGATGATGTCGGGGCAGTAGCGATCCTCTTCGACCATCTTCTGCAGGCCGCGGACCTGGCCCTCGATGCGGCGCAGCCGCTTCAGGTTCGCGTCCTTGATCGCCGGATCGACGGCGTCGGCGTGTTTACCCGCCGAAGCCCTGGCGGAGGTGGGATCCTGTTTCATCACGAGAGACTCGCTCCTCTCAGGCGCAGGCTGTTCGACGACGACGCTCACCGAGCTGAACGCCATCGCGGCGCTGGCGAGGATCGGGCTGAGCAGGATGCCGAACGCCGGGTAGAGCACGCCCGCCGCGATCGGAATGCCGACGACGTTGTAGACGAACGCCCAGAACAGGTTCTGCTTCATCGTGCGCATCGTCTTGCGGGCGAGCACGATCGCGTGCTCGACGCCGGCGAGGTCGCTCCGCATCAGCGTGACCGACGCGGCTTCGGCGGCGATGTCGGTGCCCGACGCCATCGCCATGCCGACGTCGGCCTGCGCCAGCGCCGGCGCGTCGTTCAAGCCGTCGCCGACCATGGCCACGCGGCGCCCGCCCTGCTGCAGCGACTTGATCGCGTCGACCTTGCCGTCCGGCAGCACTTCGGCGATCACTTCGTCGATGCCGACCTGCCGCGCAATCGCCTCCGCGGTCGCCCGGCGATCGCCGCTCAGCATCACGACGCGCAGGCCGCGGCGCTTCAGCGACGCACGACCGTCGGCGCGCATTCGGGACGCAGCGTGTCGGCGATCGCAAACGCGGCGGCGGCCTTGCCATCGATCGCGGCAAACACGACGGTGCGCGCCTGCGCCGTCCACGTCGCGGCCGTCGCGTCGAGCGCGCGACGTGTCGATGCCGCGATTCGCGCGAGCAGCGCCTGCGTGCCGACGATCACGTGGTGGCCATCGACGGTCGCCGACGACGCCCTCGCCCGGCGACCGCGACGAAAGTCGCTCGACCGCGTGAGCGGCCGGCTTGCGCGCGGACCGCATGCGCGACGATCGGCCTTCGCCAGCGGATGCTCCGATCGTCGCTTCGACCGCGGCGACCAGGCCGAGCGATCGCGTCTCGTCGATCGCCGGCGCAAGCAGCGACATCGACGACCTGCGGCCGGCCTTCGGTCAGCGTGCCGGTCTTGTCGAAGACGACGGTGTCGACGCCGGCCAGCCGCTCGAGCGGTTCGCCGCCCTTGATCAGCACGCCGGCGGCCGCGCCGCGGCCGCTGGCCACCATCACCGCTGTCGGCACCGCGAGGCCCATGGCGCACGGGCAGGCGATGATCAGCACCGCGACCGCCGCGGTCAGCGCCGAGGCGAGCGACGGCTCGGCCGGGCACGATCATCCACAGCGCGAAGGTCGCGATCGCGATCGACGACCACGACCGGCACGAAGACCGCGGAGATGCGATCGGCGAGCCGCTGAATCGGCGCCTGCGATCCCTGCGCCTCCTTCATCAGCGTGACGATGCGCGCCAGCACGCTCGACGCGCCGACGCTGGTCGCCTCGATGTCGAGCGCGCCCGACGGTGTTGATCGTCGCGCCGATGACGCGATCGCCGGGCTGCTTCTCGACCGGCATCGATTCGCCGGTCAGCATCGATTCGTCGACGGCGCCGCCGCCGGCCGTGATCACGCCGTCGACCGGAATGCGTTCGCCCGGACGGACGATCACGAGATCGCCGCTCCGCACGTCGGCGATCGGCACATCGATGCTCCTGCCGTCGCGCCGCACTCGCGCGGTTGACGGCTGCAGCTTGCGCCAGCTGGCGCAGGGCCCGCGTCGTGTTGCGCTTCGCGCGCGCCTCCATGGCGTTGCCGAGCAGCACCAGCGCGATGATGATGATCACCGCTTCGTAGTACACGTCCGGCGCGGGCGCCGCTCGCGCCGAACAGCGCCGGGCGCGAACGGTCGCGACCACCGAATAGACGAACGCCGCGCCGGTGCCGATCGCGATCAGCGTGTTCATGTTCGCCGATGCCATGGCGCAGGCTCTTCCACGCGCCGACGTAGAAGTGCCGGCCGGCCCACGCCATCACGAAGACCGTCGCGGCGAGCAGCAGCGAAGAGCAGGCGTGCCGGGATCGATCGCATAGAGCCACGGCAGCAGCCGCCGCACCGGCGGATCGAGGACGCGCATCGTCCACGCGATGAACGGATCGCCCGCAGTGCCCGCCATGCGGCCCCCCATCAGCGGCATCGAGGCGATCATCGCCAGCGCGCCGAGGATCAGGCTGACCAGCGGCCTTGGTGAGCAGCACGGCGTACTCGCGCGCCTGCGCCTGCTCGCGCTCCTCGTCTTCGGACAGCGGCAGACGAATCGGCGGCCGGCAGGCGCGAGACGTAGCCGGTGTCGTTGATGGCGACGACGAGCTTCGCCGGATCGGTGCCGGCCGGGTCGTAGTGGACCGTGGCCTCATTCGTCATGAGGTTGACCGCGGCCTTCGCCACACCAGGCGCCCTGGTCAGCGCGCGCTGCACGTTCGCCTGGCACGCCGCGCAGGTCATGCCTTCGACGGGCAGGGTGATCTTGCGGGCTTGCGGGCTTGCGGGCTTGCGGTCTTGAACGGACGGCATGTCAGGCCTCGGCGGTCACCTCGAAGCCGGCGCGTTCGACGGCGCCCTTACGGCCTGCGACGTGACGCGCTCGTCGAGGCGCAGCTGCGCCTTGCCGACTTCGATCTTGAGCGGCTCGATGCCGGGCACGGACTTGAGCACGCGGGTCAGGCTGTTGACGCAGCCGCCGCACGACATGCCCTGGATGGTGAAGGTCTTCTCGGTGATGCTCATGGCGGTATCCTGATCACCCATCATATACCCCCATCCCCTATATGTCAACGAGGCTTGCGGGCTTCGGGCTTACGGGCTTGGCTCTAAATCCACCAGCGGAGGCCGGCCGACGAGGTGCCAGCCGCCGGCGTCCTCGCCGCGGGCGCGCGCGGCGTCGCCGGTGCCGAACAGCTTCCGGTGCCACACCACGCCCGGCATAGGGGGCGAGCTCCCGCCTGATCTCATAGCGCACGCGAAAGCCGACTTCGCCCGTGCTGAGGCCGGCGCCGATGCCGCGATCCGGATCGTCCTTGCCGGACAGGCTCAGCTCGACGAGCGGCTGCAGGATCAGGCGGTTGGTGAGCAGCAGCTCGTACTCGACCTCGATGCGCGCCGGCGATGTGGCCGGACGGGCCGACGTACGCGGTCGCCTGCACGTCGACGAACTGCGGCGCCAGCCCCTGGATGCCGATCGCCAGCCCAGGTGTGCGCCGGCTCCGGCCGCGCGTCGAAGCGCACGCCGGCAACGACGTCCCACCAGCGGCCGATCGAGCGCCCGAACGAGGACCTGCGCTTCGGCGGCATCGAGGATGCCGTCGACCGCTTCGCCCTCGGTTCGCACCAGGAGGCGATTGCGATCGCCGCCGATCCACGATCGGCTGTCCCAGCGCAGCCCCGGCTCGCCGTGCACGAACTGCCCTCGAGCTGATCGAACAGGACCTGGTAAGTTGATCGCGCGATCGTGAACGGTGTGCCCGCCGTGATCGGACGTCCTGGGCGAACGCCAGTGATCGGTAACAGCGCCAAGGAGCGTCGCGAACGACACGCAGTGCCCTGATCGGCCCGATCGCCTGATCGGCCTGCTGGCCCTGTCATTCCTGCACCCGCACTTCCCGGAACATGCCCGCTTCCATGTGGAAACAGCAGGTGGCAGTGATACGCCCACCGGCCCGAGCGCATCCGCGCGTGACGCGATACGTGCGCCGCGTGCCCGGCGGCATGTCGATGGTGTGCTTGCGCACCGCGAACTCGCCGGCGTCGTTTTCCAGATCGCTCCACATGCCATGCAGGTGGATCGGGTGCGTCATCATCGTGTCGTTGACGAGGACGATGCGCAGCCGCTCGCCGTAGGTGAAGACGCAGCGGCTCGGCGTCGGAGAACTTGACGCCGTCGAACGACCACGCGAACTCGCTCCATGTGGCCGGTGAGGTGCAGCTCGATCGTGCGCGCCGGGATCGCGGCCGTCCGGGATCGGCAAAGACGCTGCTGCAGATCGGAATAGGTGAGCACGCGCCGGCCGTTGTCGCGCAGGCCGATCCCCGGATCGTCGAGCTTCGATGCCGGCATCATCGCCTGCATGTCGACGAGCGGGTTGCCGGACTCGCTTGGCGGATGGTGCGGCATGCCCGGCATGTCGTGGCCCGCATGCGCCGACATGTCGTGACCGTGGCCCATGTCGTCCATGGTCAGGATCGGCCGCGGATCGAGCGCCGGCACCGGCGCGCGCAGCCCGTCGCGGACCGCCAGCGTGCCGGCCGCAAACGCGGAGCGATCCATCGCCTGCGCGAAGATCGTGAACGCGTCCTGTCCGGACGGCTCGACGATGACGTCGAAGGTTTCCGCGGTCGCAATGCGGAACTCGTCGATCGTGACCGGATGCACGCGCTGCCCGTCGGCGGCGACGACCGTCATCTTCAAGCCGGGAATGCGAACGTCGAAGTAGGTCATCGCCGATCCGTTGATGAACCGCAGCCGCACGCGCTCGCCGGACTCTGAAGAGACCGGTCCAGTTGCCGTTCGGCGTCGACGCCGTTCATCAGGTGGTATAGGTGGCGCCGCCGACGTCGGCGAGATCGGTCGGGTTCATGCGCATCGTCGCCCCAGGCCGATCGATCGGCGATCGTCGCGCCAAGCCCGTTCCGTCGCACGTCCTTGAAGAAGTCGCCGAGCGTCCGCTTGTGGAAGTTGTAGTAGTCGGACTGCTTCTTCAGCTTCGCTGAAGACGCGCTCGGGGTCCTCGTCGGTCCAGTCGGACAGCAGGATCACGTGCTCGCGATCGGACGCGATCGGATCGGGTTCGCGCGGATCGATGACGAGCGGGCCGTAGACGCCGCGCTGCTCCTGGAACCCCGAGTGACTGTGATACCAGTAGGTGCCCGATTGCTTGACGTCGAAGCGATAGGTGTAGGACTCGCGCGGGCGGATGCCGTGAAAGCTCAGTCCAGGCACGCCGTCCATGTTCGCCGGCAGGATGATGCCGTGCCAGTGGATCGACGTGTCCTCGTCGAGTTGATTGGCGACGCGCAGCGTCACCGTGTCGCCTTCGCGCCAGCGCAGCAGCGGGCCGGGGATCGATCCGTTGATGGTCTGCGCCATCTTCGTCGAACCGGTGAAGTTCATCGGCGCTTCGCCGATCGAGAGATCGAACGACGTGCCGCGCAGGACTTCTTGCGGGCGACGCGTGCCCGCGAAAGTCACCCGCAGCTCCACCGAGGCCGTCCGCCTTCGCGCTGACGCTTCGGCGGGACAGGGCGAGCGCGCCGCCGGCGGCGAGTCCTTTGACAAACGTACGACGTGAAACGACAGACATTTCTTCTCCGCTGCAATGGCGCGCCTCGGCGCGCGGTTAGCGACGGGAAGAAATCAGAGGCGAAGGGGAGTACTACGAAGGTGCGTAGGGTGCGTAGGGTGCGCAGGGTGCCTGGGTGCTTTGGTGCCTGGGTGCTGAGGTGCCACGGCGTGCGCGGAAACGGAGATCGGTGCCAGTGCGAAATCGAGTCGTGCCTGGATCGGGCGCGCCGATGCGACCGCCTGGCAGTCGGCGTCCGCGGCCGACATTATCGGCGTATTCGAGGACGACTCGTGTGAGGGGCAGTGCGGCCGGAAGGACTCAGATGGCAGCGCGGGGGTCAGGCACGTCGCTTCGCACCATGCCCGTGCGGGCGCGGCGGCGCCGATCAGGAGGGCGAAGATGAGGATCGACCACCGCTTCACGAGTTCAGTATATCGTGAGGGTGATGGCCAAGAAGCGCGCCGCAAAGTCTCCGAGTCGCATGATCCAGTTTCGTCCGCACCCATGGCATGGCCTCGACGTCGGTCCCGAGCCGCCCGCGGTGCTCAACGCCTACATCGAGATCACGCCGTTCGATCTGATGAAATACGAAGTCGACAAGGTGTCCGGCTACCTTCGGGTCGACCGGCCGCAGCGGACCTCGGCACAACACCCGGCCCTGTATGGATTCATCCCGCGCACCTACTGCGCCGAGCGCGTCTGCAAGCTGGCGCCCGGCGCGAAGCGCGGCGACGGCGATCCGCTCGATATCTGCGTCCTCAGCGAGCGCGCCATCACCCGCAACGAGATCATCGTCCGCTGCCGCGTGATCGGCGGGCTGCAGATGGTCGATCGCGGCGAGGCCGACGACAAGATCATCGCCGTGCTCGAGAACGACTACGTGTGGGGCGAAGCGCGCGGGCTGAGCGACGTGCCGCCGGTGCTGGTCGAGCGCCTGCAGCATTACTTCTCGACCTACAAGATGATGCCGGGTGTCGAGACACCGACCAAGGTCACTCGCGTCTACGAGCGTGACCACGCGCTGAAGGTGGTGATGGCGGCGATGGCGGATTACACGGCGGCTTTCCCGCTTGGCTGAGGCCTGGAAGGCTCAGAAGATTCCAGGGCCGCAGACGGCACAGAAGGCTCAGGCATCATGAATTTGAGTCGATGGTCGGGAGTGATTGCGGTGTGGACAGGCCTGCTGCTGGTCGACGGCTCTGCTCAGCAGGATGCGACTGCTCCGAGGATGATCAGCGTTGGCGGCGTGCCGGTTCGTGTCTGGACCGCCGGTTTCGATCGACGTGTGACGGGCCAGCCCGTGATTGCGCTGGAAGCCGGGAGTGGCGCCGATCTCGAGACGTGGAAGCCGGTGTTCGCTGAGCTCGCGGCGCTCGGACCAGTGCTTGCCTATGACCGGCTTGGCTTGGGCCAATCCGGGGCGGATCCGAAGACGCCAACGCTCGCGCGCAACATCGAAACGCTGCATGACGTTCTGCGTGAATTGACGGCGCCGCCGTATGTGCTGGTCGGACACTCGCTCGGCGGCGTAATCGTTCGGGGTTCTCGCATCTCTACGCAACGGAAACCGCGGGACTGGTCTATCTTGACGTTCCGGACTTCGAAGCGACGCGGGAGGAGCGAGCCTCGGTCCTGTCGGGTGAGGCC
Organism: uncultured cyanobacterium; assembly: GCA_963833135.1. Taxonomy (GTDB): domain Bacteria; phylum Acidobacteriota; class Vicinamibacteria; order Vicinamibacterales; family UBA2999; genus 12-FULL-67-14b. The sequence goes on from CAWHWW010000011.1 coordinate 23,006, forward strand.
CGCGGGCGCTCGCTGCAACCGCCGGATCTGCCTGCCATTCCGGCCGACACGCCGGCAAGGCTTCGGCCGGTCTATGAGCAGTTGCTCCTGGAGATGCGTGACGACTTCCCGTCCGCTCGGCCTTGGCGCCAGCCGCAGGGTGTTCCTGTTGGCGTGATCGTGACCGCTCGCGCTGATCGGCTGCGCGGCGATGGCGGTGCGTTGGTGCGGCTGCAGATCAAGCATCAGATGGAGTGGACGCTCGGCTCGCCGAACAGCCTCTTCACGATTGCCGGCCACACCGGCCACCAGGTACACCGTGACGATCCGGCGCTTGTGGTGTCAGTGGTGAAGCACGTCTTCGATCGCGCACTGAAGAAATAGGCTCGGCGGTTTCCACCTTCGCGCAAGGCGCTACGGCGGGCAGGTCTGCGGCCCTGGTGTCTATTGCTTGCGGTGACCGGCGTGGGGATCCGCGGCCGGCGGAGGAGTGGGCTCGCCGCCCTTCAGGAAATCGTCGACCTTTCTCTCTTCCTCGATCTGCTGCCGCGAAACGGGATTGAATTGCTCCATCGCCGCCAGGTCTTCGGCGGTCAGTTTCGGCAGACGCCGGATGAAATGGACCAGCTGCCAGCTCGATCGTTCGCCCTCGGGCGTGCCGGTGCTCCAGCCCGGCATGCCGGTCAGGCGAATACCGTTCTCGATGAAATAGAAAATCTCGCCGTCGCTCAAGTCTTGCGTGCGCGGCAACCGCATGTCCGGCGCCTTCGGGTAGAACGAACGGCCCATCTCGGTGTTGCCGCTGCCGTCGTTGGCGTGGCAGCCCGCGCAGTGATCGGCGAAGTGCTCGCGCGCGGCGATGAAGTTCTCTTCCGTGTTCGAGACGGGATTCTTGAGGCCTTTGTAGGTGGCCGGCGTCAGCCATCCACGCATGAACAACGCGGCGCGTTTTTCGAGGCCCGATGGCTCGGGCCTGGCGCTGACGCCACGGCCCTGCAGCAACAGCATCACGCCGGCGACTACGACGATGGCGAGGAAGCCGAGCCACGCGATGACACGAAGGAGCTTTTTCATTCCGCCTTCGCTCCTGGACTCATTGTGAGCTCCGGCGCGACAGGCTCAGACTGGCCGCCGCTGTGCGAACCTGCAAGCCGCCGCCCTCGGCAGATTCGGTCCAGGCAAACACGACTTCGCCGTTCGCCGCGGCGGCGCGCGGATATCCACTCGAGCGGGAGCCCGCGATCCCTGCGATCGTGACCGGCGCCGATCGGGTCCCGTTCGCTTCGATGCGCCTGGCCCGGAACTGTCCGCCTCCGCCTGAAGGCTTCGGCGAGACAGGCTCGTTCGCAAACTCGATCCACGTCGCGAGCGCCGAGCCGTCGGGCAGCAATTCCAGGTCCACCCGCCCGAGGGTGCCGCCATCGTCGATGCGAATCGGCCGCGAAAACGTCCTGCCGGCGTCCCGCGAGAACGCGGCAAAGGCCTGGCCCTGATCGTTCTTGGCGGTAAACCAGGCCATCGCGACGAGACTGCCGTTGGCACTGAGCGCCGGGCCGTTCACCGGACACGCCGCGATCTTCCAGTTGTCGTTGAACACGGCTTGCGGCGTGGTCCATGTGCCGGAGACGAGCCGCGTGATGTAGTTGTCGCGAATCTCGTCGTCGCTGCGATTGCGGTACGCAGCGATGATCCCTTCCGACGTCACCGCAGCCGCGGTGGGGCAGCACTCGCAGACCTTCGCGTCGATCGAGTGACTCTTCGACCTGCTTGAAGTTCTTGTCGAACCGCGCAAACCGCAGGCCCATCGCTCCGCCCCCGCCATGTTCGCCATGCTCGCCGCCCTTCATCTCGCGGCCGTCCAGCCAGACCAGTCCGAAACCGTCACCGATTGGCACGAGCGATGCAAACCCGTGTTCTGTCGGCGTGCCGTCGTGATGCGGAAGAAACGACGGCGACCATGTCTTGCCGTCGTCGCGCGAATAGGACAAGCGCACGTCGTATGCGTATGTCGATGCCGCGCTCTTCTGCAACCAGTGCGCGACCAGCGCGCCTGACGGCAGGCGCAACGACCGACGGCACGTCGGCCCAGTTGACGAACCAGTCACGTCCCGATGCGATCGTTTTCGCAGCCGACCATCCGGTGGCGGTGCGCTCCGAGAATTTGAGCGTCGCGAGATCACCAGTTCGTTCGATCCAGCTGAGGAGGACGCCGCGCTTCGAGACCGACAGTTGCGGCTGCGCGGAATTGGCGGCGGCCGGTGTGGTGATTGGCCTCGGTGGGACAAGTGAAGCACTCTTGAGATGACGGGCGGGTCGTCGCCGCGATGACGAGTAATCCGGCTAAAGCCGGACACCACAATGTAGTGTCCGCCTTCAGGCGGATTCTGGCCATCAGTCGGTCGCCCATCTCAGTTGTTGCAGCTGCCGGCGCCTCGCGGATCGCCGCACGCGCCGCAAGGCGCCGGACCAGCCATGCGTGACGACCCGGCCGATGGAGCGCTGACCGCGAATACGGACAGCTGTTTGTCGAGTTCGGTACTGGCGCATTTCGGGCACTCGAGTTTTGTCGACTCGCGCACGAGCAGCTCGAAATGGTGATCGCAATCACGACACGCGTATTCGAATAAGGGCATGGCTACATGATGGTTCAAAGGTTCAAGGGGTTCAAGGAGTTCAAGGCGTTCGGAGTTCGAACGAGCGTTCAGAGGTTGGGCTGTTATACTGTTTAGATGCCTTCTTCGGGAAAGACCGCTCCAGTAGCCAATCCGCTCCGCCGCAACGTCGCCATCATCGCGCACGTCGACCACGGCAAGACCACGCTCGTCGACGCGATGTTCCGGCAGGGCGGCGTGCTCCGGGCCAACGAGCGGGTGGCCGAGCGGGCCATGGACAGCAACGAGCTCGAGCGCGAGCGCGGCATCACCATCCTGGCGAAGAACACCGCCGTGCACTACGGCGAGACCCTGATCAACATCATGGACACGCCCGGCCACGCCGACTTCGGCGGGGAAGTCGAACGCGTGCTGTCGATGGCCGACGGCGTCGTCCTGCTGGTCGACGCCGCGGAGGGGCCGCTGCCGCAGACGCGCTTCGTGCTGCGCAAGGCCTTCGAGCGCGGCCTGCCGCCGATCGTCGTCATCAACAAGATCGATCGCTCCGATGCGCGATCGAAGGAAGTGCTGAACGAGGTGTTCGACCTGTTCATCGATCTCGACGCGACCGAAGAGCAGATCGAGTTCCCCGTGCTCTACACGAGCGGCCGGGCCGGCACCGCGAGCACCGATCTCGACGTGCCCGGCGAGGATCTGCGCCCGCTCTTCGACGCGATCCTCACGCACGTGCCGCCGCCGCGCGGCGACGTCAACGCGCCGCTGCAGATGCTGGTGTCGAACCTCGACGCCAGCGACTACCTCGGCCGCATCGCGATCGGCCGCATCTTCAACGGCAAGGTCCACCTCAACGACCCGATCGTCGTCTGCAAGCTCGACGGGCAGGCGAAGGAGACGCGGGTCACGAAGCTGTTTACGTTCGAAGGCTTGAAGCGCGTCGAGATCGAGGAAGCGGCCGCCGGCGACATCATCTGCCTCGCCGGCATCGAGGACATCACGATCGGCGAGACGATCGCCGATCCCGAGCATCGCCAGGCCGATCGCCTACACCGACGTCGACGAGCCGACGGTGTCGATGATCTTCGGCATCAACACCTCGCCGCTCGCCGGCAAGGACGGCCAGTACGTGACCTCGCGGCACCTCAAGGAGCGGCTCGACAAGGAGCTGATCGGCAACGTCTCGCTGCGCGTCGAGCCGACCGACACGCCGGAGCAGTTCAAGGTGCTCGGTCGCGGCGAGCTGCAGCTGGCGATCCTGATCGAGATGATGCGCCGCGAAGGGTTCGAGCTGCAGGTGTCGCGCCCGGAGATCGTCGTCAAGGAAATCGACGGCGTGCGCATGGAGCCGGTCGAGGATCTCGTCATCGACGTCGCCGAGGACTATCAGGGCGTGGTGATCGCCGGCTGCGGCACGCGCCGCGGCACCATGACCAACCTGGTCAACCACGGCAGCGGCCGCGTGCGCATGGAGTTCCGCATCCCGGCGCGCGGATTGATCGGATTCCGGTCGCAGTTCCTCACCGAGACCAAGGGCACCGGCATCATGAACCACCTGTTTGCCGGCTGGGAGCCGTGGCACGGACCGATTCCGTCGCGCAAGACCGGCGGACTGGTGTCCGACCGCGCCGGCATCACCACCGCGTATGCCCTTGCCAACCTGCAGGAGCGCGGCGTCATTCACATCGATCCCGGCACGCCGGTCTACGAGGGCATGCTGATCGGCGAGAACTCGCGCGACAACGATCTCGACGTCAACGTCACCAAGGAAAAGAAGCAGACCAACATGCGCGCGTCGTCGGCGGACGAAGCGATCCGCCTGGTGCCGCCGCACATCATGGGTCTCGAGCAGGCCATCGAGTTCATCAACGACGATGAGCTGGTCGAGGTGACGCCGAAGAACATCCGCCTCCGCAAACGCATCCTTGCCAGCAACATCCGGCCCAAGCGCACCGCAGAATAAGAAAGAAACGAATGTTGCTGTGACAGGGGCTGTGACCAACAGCCTGTCTCGCCGTAGCCCTGGGCGGAGGCGGACCGAAGTCCTGTCGCAGGCCGATTGACATTCAGAGACAACCCAAGTATTTAATAGCCGCATGAATTCGGCGGAATTCATGCAGCAGGTGCGCTGCTCCTGTCCTTAGGCGCGTCTGGCTCTCCAGGCGCGCCTCTCTCGCCTCTCGCCGCTACTCGTCGCGGTTCTTGTTTGTTTTGCCTCACACGTCGGTGCGGACAACTCGGTTAACGGAGGCTTTGCTATGAAATTCTGGAAGATGGTTGGAGGACTCGTCCTCGGCGTGACCTTTCTGGCGCCGGTTTCCATTTCAGCACAGTTGGGAACCGGCGATCTGCGCGGCAGGGTGATGGATCCGCAGGGCGCGCTCCTGCCCGGCGTGACCGTCGTTGCGACCAATGAAGGGTCGGGGCAGTATCGCGAGACGATCAGCAGCACCGACGGAACGTTTTCGATGATCGCGCTGATGCCCGGCACCTACGAACTGACGGCGACGTTGTCGGGCTTCAAGAAATACCAGCGCGCCGGCGTGCGCGTCGAGGTCGGCAAGGCGTTCGCGATCGACATCAACCTGCCGCTCGGCGGCGTCGAGGAGTCGATCACGGTCACGGCGGAAACGCCGCTCGTCGACACCTCGTCGAAGCAGATCGGCGGCGTCGTCACCTCGCAGGAGCTGAACGACATCCCGTCCATCAACCGCAACTTCACGACCTACCTCGGCACGCTGCCCGGCGTGACGGCGTTCATCTCGACCGACTCCTTCGGCGCGGACTCGATCCGCATCAACGGCCAGGGCACGCAGAACGTCAACTACACGCTCGACGGCGCCGGCAACAACGACACCTTCAACGGCGGCAACGGCGGCGCGCAGGCGCGCACGCCGGTCGAAGCGGTGCAGGAGTTCCAGCTGCTGACCAGCCAGTTCGACGCCGAGTTCGGCGCCTCGTCCGGCGGCGTCGTCAACGCGGTTTCGAAGTCGGGCACCAACGCGTATCGCGGTGTGCTGTTCTACTTCAACGCGAACCAGGACCTGACGGCGCAGAACTATTTCGCGGCCAAGCAGAATCTCGAAGAGGCCCCGACCAAGCAGATCCAGTTCGGCGGCAACATCGGCGGTCCGATCATCAGGGACAAGCTGCACTTCTTCGCCAACCTCGAGCGCATCGACCAGAACCGCGGCGTCACCATGAACATGCCGGCGCGGCCCGAGCTCAACTTCAGCGACTTCACGCACGACAACGTCTGGAACTGGATGGTCCGCATGGATCACCAGATCAACGGCAGCAACACGTGGGCGGTGCGCTACCTGCGCGAAACCTCGCCGCAGTCGAACCAGTTCCCCGGCGTCACGACGTGGACCAGGTCGCGCGCCGAGAAGGAGACCGACACGGACTATTCGATCGTCGGCACGCTGAACTCCGTGATCAAGAACACGCGCGTCAATTCGTTGAAACTCTCGTACACGAAGGAAGACGTGTTCTTCGGCAACCCGGGCTACTTCGACATCGGGGATCAGGCCGCGCTTGGGCCCGATTTGTTTTTCCAGACCCATCGCGACGGCTTCAGCACCCGCGCCAACCGCCGCATGGATCCGGCTTACCAGTTCGATGAGTCGTTCGCATGGTTCCTGCCCGGCAAGCGGGGCGATCACGATCTGAAATTCGGCGCCAGCATCGTGCACACGCCGTTGCACATCTACGACGCCAGCTCGCTGAACGGGCAGTTCACGTTCTCGGCGAGCGACGCCGACTTCAACGCCGCCAACCCGCGCACCTACCCCGATCGCCTGCAAGTCCGCGTGCCGTCGCCGTCCGACTACATCGTCACCGGCACCTACTACGGCGTCTTCATGCAGGACAAATGGAAGATCAACAACCGCCTGACGGCAAGCGTTGGCGTGCGCTGGGACGCGGAGATCCTGCCGATCGAGGAAAAGGACAATCCGAAATTCTCGAGCCCGGACGACTATCCGCGCGACTTGAACAACTTCGCGCCGCGCCTGGGCTTGACGTGGTCGCTCGATGATGAAGGCCGCTCGGTCGTCCGAGGCGGTTGGGGCCAGTTCTACCAGAAGACGCCGTTCACGTTCCTGACCGGCGTGGTGTCGGCAGGCGTGTATTCGGATTCGTTCATCGTGCAACTTCCCGGCGAACAATGTCGATGCGGGTCCGTCGGCGGGACGGCTGCCGACCGATCCTTTCCTCGTCAACGGACCGGTTGTCAATCGAACCCTGCTGAACCAGATGTTCCCGGCCGGCACGCTGCAGAAGAACACCGGCACGGTGGATTTCGACAATCCAAGTCGCACGGTGCCGTATACGCGCCAGGCCAGCGTCGGCTACGAGCGCCAGTTCGGCACCGCGATGGCGGCGAGCGTGGATTACATCCGCAACGACTTGCGCGACCTGTATCTGCGCCAGGATCTGAATCCCGGCGTTCGAGCCAGTACCGCGCGCACGGCGACGGTGACTCGCGTCAATCCGAATTTCACCTCGTCGGTCCGCGAGATCACCAATCTTGGGTGGGCGAATTCGGATTCTCTGCAGTTCAGCCTGGTCAAACGCTACACCCGCGGCTATCAGTATCGCGTGGCCTACACGTTGTCGAAGACGTTCGGCAACGTGCCGTCGCCTGGTGTCATCGACCGGCCGACACGCAGGTGCTCAACGATCTGCATTTGGAGCTGGCCGAGGCACGTACTTCGCAGGACCGGCCGCACGTGCTGTCGCTGACCGGCGCGGCTGAGATCCCGAAGACCGGCGGTCTACAGTTGAGCGGCTCGTTCCAATATCAGAGCGGTGCGCCGTTCACGCTCACCGACAGCACGACCGACGACAACCGCAACGGCTTGTTTACCGACAACGTCCTGCCGGCAGGAACGTATAGCGGCGCGGCCGGCAACGCGGATGCGATTACCGTCGAAAACGAAGGCGGGTTCCGCGGCGCCCGCGGTCCCGATCAGATGCTGTTGAGCATTCGCGGCCGATACTCGTTCAGGCTGCCCGGGAACCGCTCGTTGCAGGCGTGGGTCGACGTCTTCAACCTGACCAACCGCGCCAACTTCAACACGCCGAGCAGCGATCGGCGCGACACGGCGACGTTCTTGATCCTCCGCGGCGTCGCGAACCCGACGCGGACGGCGCAGCTGAACTTCAGGTTCACCTTCTAGGCGCCTCGGGTGTAGGGACCCTGCACACAGGGTCCCTACACTCGACCTTCCCGCCAACATCGCCGTTCCGTTTGGCGCTATAGTAGGCGCCGTCTCATACCGCGTACCCGTCTTACTTCGTTTCTGTTTGCAGTAACGAACGTTTTCAGGAGGGGCCATGCGAAGACTCGTTTGCTCTTTGGCAATGGGCATGTTGCTGGCGCTGCCGGCGAGTGCTCGCGCTCAATCAAGCGGTATTGCCGGCGTGGTCCGCGACTCGAGCGGTGGCGTCCTGCCTGGAGTCACGGTCGAAGCCGCCAGCCCGGCGTTGATCGAGCGCTCCCGGACCGCCGTGACCGACACGCAGGGCCGCTACAACATCGTCGACCTGCAGACCCGGCGTCTATACCGTGACGTTCACGCTGACGGGCTTCTCGACCGTCCGCCGCGAGGAAATCCAGCTGCCCGCGGCGTTCACCGCGACGGTGAGCGTCGACCTCAAGGTCGGCGCGCTCGAAGAAACCATCACCGTCTCCGGCGAAAGCCCGCTGGTCGACACCTCCAACGTCATCAAGCGGCAGGTCGTGTCGTCCGAAGTGATCGCGTCGATGCCGACCTCGAAGAACTGGTCGACGCTCGGGGTGATGACCGTCGGCGTGTTCAGCAACCAGAACGACGTCGGCGGCTCGGCAGGCGAGCATCAGAACCAGCTCAAGGCCCACGGCGGATCGTTCAACGATCGCATCGTGCAGCTCGACGGCCTGATGATTGCCAACATGGCCTGCAACTATGCCTGCACCGGCATCTCGACCAACGACGCCTCGACGCAGGAGCTGAGTTACGAGTTCGGCGCGATTTCCGCCGAGACGGGCGGCGGCGGCGTGCGCGTCAACGTGATTCCGCGCGAGGGCGGCAACCAGTTCAGCGGTCTCGCCTTCGGCAACTTCGCGAATTCCTCGCTCCAGACCAACAACGTCGACGACGCCCTTCGCGCGCAGGGCGTAGACGACGGCCGACAGCATCGAGAAGATCTACGACACCAGCTTCGCGTTCGGCGGACCGCTGAAGGAAAGCAAGCTGTGGTTCTGGACGGCGCATCGCTTCTGGGGCTACGAACAGATCCGCACGAACACGTTCTACGAGGGCAATCCCAACGACTTCGTCTTCGATCCCGATCGCAGCAAGCCCGGGCACCGAGACGCAGAAGAACGGCAGCCTCGACCTGCGCCTGACCTGGCAGATCAGCCCGAAGAACAAGATCTCGGGCTACTACAACTACGCGCCGCGCCGCACCGAGCATTGGACGCTCGTCAGCACCATCCAGCCCGACGCGTCGAACCTGCAGAACCTCCCGGTCAACCATTTCGAAACGCTGACGTTCCGCTCGACGCTGACGTCGCGCATGCTGTTCGAGGCCGCCGCCGGGAACATGACCGAAGTCTGGACGCGCGAACCGGTCGAGGATTCGACGACGTCGACGGGGTATCCGGTGACAGAGCAGACGACGGGCATCAACTTCCGCGCCTACTCAGGCGACCTTCTCGAGGAATTACACCTCGTTGCGCTCCTATCGATCCGCGCTGTCGTATGTGACCGGCTCGCACGCCTTCAAGGTGGGGTTCACGCTGCAGGAAGGCCCTGCCATCACCGACGTGTATACGAGCCACGACACCGCATTGATTGTTCGTAACGGCGCACCGTTCCAGGTGACCGTGCGGACCACGCCGTATACCGCTCGCGAGCGGCTCGTCGCCGACCTCGGCGTGTTCCTGCAGGACACGTGGACGATCAACCGGCTGACGGCCAATCTGGGTCTGCGCTTTGACTATTTGAACAACAAGGTCGAGGCGCAGAGCGCTTCGGGCGGCACATGGATCGGGCCGCGCAGCTTCCCGGCGCTGACCGACGTGCCGAATTACAAGGACCTCGCGCCGCGCCTGGGCGTCGCCTACGATCTCTTCGGCAACGGCAAGACGGCGGTGAAGGCCACGCTCAGCCGATACATCGTGCCCAACACCGTCGCCGTCGCACGCCTGCTCAATCCGTTCAACACATCGGTCAACACCACGACGCGGCCGTGGACCGACGCCAACAACGACGGCATCCCGCAAGTCGCGGAGCTCGGCGCGCTCTCGAACAACGCGTTTGGCCAGGTGAATGTCGCGACGCAGTTACGATCCCGATACGATCGTCGGTTTCGGGAAGCGCCGCAACAACTGGGAAGTCTCGGCCGGCGTCACGCAGGAACTGTTTTCGAAGCTGTCGGTGGACGCGACCTACTATCGGCGAGCGCAGGGAAACTTCACGACCACCGACAACCTGGACGTCGCTCCGACCGACTTCGAGCCGTACTGCGTGACGGCGCCGCGCGACCCGCGCCTGCCTGGCGGCGGCGGCCAGCAGATCTGCGGCCTCTACGACATCGTGCCGACGAAGTTCGGCGTTGCCACGAACAACGTGGTGACCGCATACCGAGAAGCTGGGCGTCCGCCAGGAAGAAGTGTTCGACGGCCTCGATGTGGCCTTCAATGCGCGTCTCGGCCGCGGGGTGTTCGTGAACGGCGGCGTCGCCACAGGCCGGATCGCGCTTCAACCAGTGCGAGGCGTTCGTCGACAATCCGGCCGCCACCTTCGGCCTGACCGGTTCGACGTTCTCTCACTGCAATTACACATCCGGATTGCTGACGCAGGCCAAGGTGAACGGTTCGTATACGCTCCCGTGGCAGGAGATCCAGATCGCCGGCGTCCTCCAGAACCTGCCGGGCCAGCAGATCCTCGCGCAGTGGAACATCACGCAGGCTGAGGTCGTCGGCAGCGGGCTGGGACGGCCGCTCTCCGGCGGCGCCAACACGTCGCGCGTCGTGCCGCTCATCGAGCCGGGCACGATGTTCACGCCGCGGCGCACGCAGATCGATCTGCGCGTGTCGAAGTCGTTCCGCTTCTCAGGCACGAATCAGAAGCTGCAGCTGATGGCGGACATCTTCAACGTGACCAACTCGAACGCGGCGGTCGGCGCGACCTCGAACGCGGGCGAACCGCCGGCGTCGTTGATCACGACGTTATGGTTCTGCGTGGCTGCGGCCGTTGAACGTGTTGCAGGCGCGCTACATGAAATTCGGCGCCCAGTTTACCTTCTGACGTCGAGTAGCCATTGGTGCCTGGCACCAATGGCTGCTCGGTGTGCAGAAGTAGCCAGGCACGCAGGGATTGCCAGCCGAAGTCACGGTTGGTGCCAGGCACCAATCAACGCGGCAGCACGTAGGGACGGCCGCGGCGGTAGAGGGCGATTCGATCGAGGATCGCCTGGTGAAGTTCAGGTCGATCTGCGGGCGCGGCTGAGAGGGCCGCGCCCGCGGTCTGTACGGCAGATGTAAAGTCACCGCTCGCGGCCTGGCTTGCGGCGAGCACGTCGAGCGCATCGGCGCGATCGGGGCTGACGCGCGAAATCTGCTGCGCGAGCGCCAGGGCTTCAGCGGGCCGGCGGCTCCCGGGATTGAAATGCGCAGCCAGGAACCAGACATGAGGAGTCATCCCTGGGAGCAGGGCGGGCTTCTGTTCGAGCGCGCGGCGGACATGCGTCAATCCCTCGTCCGCCGATCCGCCGGCCAGCACGGTCAAGCCAAGGTTGGCCTGCGCATCCGCGTTCGCCGCATCGGCGGCGACCGCGCGCTCGAATGCCGCCCGCGCCTCGATGATCCGGCCGGCGCGCAGCAGCAGCGCTCCTGAATTGTTGTGAGCGGGTGAGTAGCCGGGGTCGAGACGGATCGCCTCCCGATAACGCGATGCGGCATCGGCCGTGCGGCCAAGCGCCTCGAGCGCGGTGCCTTCGTTGAACCACGCCGGCGCCGATGCGGCTCTGGCGCGTCCTGACATGTTCGAAGTGCGCCAGGGCGCGGTCCGGCTGCCCGAGCGCCAGGTAGATCTGGGCGGCATCGTTCCGCAGGTGGACGTGATCGGGCTCGCGCTCGAGCAGCACTTCGGTCCCGATCGCATCCTCATTCAGCATCTTCACCGCGATGGCGCGCCCGAGGCGCGCGCGATCGTCATCCGATGATGTGGTCACCTGGATCCAGACGTCCGCCATTTCGTCGCTGGAGCGCCAGCCCCAGCGGGCCCGCGCCGGCGGACGATCGGGATTGCGCGGGATTGCGCGACGGTGTTGTCGAAGACGAACGACATCAGAAGGCGCGTCCCGGCAGGCAGCGCCACCGGTGACTGCGTAGACGTATCGATCCTGCCAGTTGATGTCCCAGTCATCGATGCGGAGCAGCGGGCGTCGCGACGCCGTCGGGCAGGATGGCCTGCGCGTCGACCGACCGGGCGCGGTAATGCGCATGCGGCTGGATGGCGAGCACGTCGACCGCGACCGGCAGCACGAAGGAATCGGTGATCGCGTGCGCGGCGGCCCCGGGAGAAATGTCGAGATCCTGTCTGCCCAGCCGGATCATCGTCGGCGTCTGCGCCGGCAGGCGATCGCCGAAGTACAGCCCGATCACCGGGGCGATGTGCTCGGTCGCTCCGGTCGGCCGCAGGTGCAGCTGCACGACGATGTCGGCGCCGCCTGGCAGTCGCCACGATGTGGCATCGGACAGCACGGGCGCAAGCTGGCCGGGCGTCCAGCCCAGGAACTGGCCATCGGGAAAATCGGCGGAGCGCGCGATGATCCCGTCGTAACCCGGCAACGGATCGGCGGCGTCGAGCCGGCGCGACGCCGAGGTCGCATCAACTCGGATGTTCGCGTGGTGGACGGCGCGATTGCCGGGACGGAACTGCATGCCGCGCACGATCCGCGTTGGTCCGCCCGGAACTGCCACCACGAAATTCCGGAACACATCCTGGCCTCCGGACGGAAGCGCGTAGGCGGGCAGCCGGAGGATCAGGTCTGGCTGTCCGCGCTCCCATTCCAGAGCTCGACCTGTCGCGGCCGCGGCATTGCCGGCGTCACCGGGCGCCATGCCGCCGTCGACCCATCGCTCGATGATCGCGATCTCCTCGTCGGGCATGCGCCGCGCGCCGTCGAAATCGCCGGCGCCAGGCGCCGGTTTCCACGGCGGCATGTAGCGGCTCTTCGTGACCGACACGATCATCGATGCGCGGCGCCGGACATCATCGAGCGACGCCAGGCTGAACGGCGCATCGCCGTCCGGCCGGTGGCAGCCGACACATCGGGATTGGATGATCGGCGCGACGTCGGTCGAGAACGTCACCGGCTTCGCGGCCGGCTGCGGCGCGGAGGCCAGCGCGACGGCGACGAGCAGCGCCGGTATCACGGGAAGATGCCCAGCTCCATGTAGCTGCGCGCGACCTTGTGGATCGCGGACAGGAACGCCGCGATGCGCAGGTCGGGAATGCCCTTGGTCTTCCGCTGCGTGTTCAGCAGATCGTGAAAGGCCGCGATCATCGTCTCTTCGAGGCCCGAGTTCACGAGATCCTGCTTCGTCCGGCCCCTTCGCGATGCGCCTCGCGTTCCGCGTCGGTGAACTTGCGGCCCGTCGCCGCTTCGATCACCTTGAGCATCGGCAGCTCGTTGGCCTGCTCGTGACGCTTCTGCATGCGGCCGAAGCGGACGTGCGACAGGTTCTTCAGCCATTCGAAGTACGACACCGTGACGCCGCCGGCGTTGCAGTAGATGTCGGGGATCACCAGCATGCCCTTCTCGCGGAAGATCGGATCGGCGTCGGGCGTCGTCGGACCGTTGGCGCCTTCGAGGATGATCTTCGCCTTGATGCGCGGCGCGTTCTCCGCCGTGAAGACGCTTTCGAGCGCCGCCGGCAGCAGCACGTCGCATTCGAGCTCGAGCGCCGCCGCGCGTGTTCTCGAGGTTGGTGGCGCCGGGGAAGTCGAGGATCGATCCGGTCGCCTTGCGATGCTTGAAGACCTCGTCCTCGTTCAGGCCCTTCGCATTCATGATCGCGCCTTCGCGCTCGGCGATCGCGATGAGCGATGCGCGCCGCCCTCGCGGCAGAACTTCGCGGCGTGATAGCCGACGTTGCCGAGGCCCTGGACGACGATGCGCTTGCCGTCGAGGCCGCGTGACAGCCCGAGCCGCTTCATCTCGTCGGCTCGTTGCAGGCTTCGCGCAGCGCGAAGTACAGGCCGCGGCCGGTGGCTTCCTTGCGGCCGCGCACGCCGCCCTGCGTGACCGGCTTGCCGGTGACGCAGCCGAGCGCATCGAGCTGGCCCGGGATTGAGCGCGGCATAGGTGTCGGCGATCCACGCCATCTCGCGCTCGCCGGTGCCGTAGTCGGGCGCCGGCACGTCGATGCCGGGGCCGAGGAAGCTCTTCTTCGTCAGCTCGTGCGCGTAGCGGCGCGTGATGCGCTCGAGCTCGTCGAGCGAATAGTCCTTCGGCTCGATCTTGATGCCGCCCTTCGCGCCGCCGAACGGCACGTCGACGATCGCGCACTTGTAGGTCATCAGCGCGGCCAGCGCCATCACCTCTTCTTCGTAGACGTCGGGGCTGTAGCGGATGCCGCCCTTGACCGGCATCTTGTGGTGGCTGTGCTCGACGCGCCAGGCGTGGATCACTTCGATCTCGCCGCCGGCGCGGCGCAGCGGGAAGTCGAAGCGATAGACGCTGTTGCAGACGCGAATCTGCTCGAGCAGGCCCGCCGGGTAGTCGGTGAACTTCGCGGCTTCGTTGAAGTACTGCGTGACCTGATCGAAGAAGTTCGCCTGTCCGCTCATCGCTGAATTCTACAGGGCCTGGGCCTTGCGGGCTTGCAGGCTTGGGGCTTGGGATACACTGAACGGCGTATATGTCGTCTCCCGAAGAGATTCGCCCGGCGCGGATGTGGCGCCAGATGCCTTCCGAGCTGCGCACCTCGGCCGCCAGCGCGTTCTGGGCCGACGAACAGGCCGCCCTCGAACAGGCCGAAGCCGTCGCGCTGATCTCGCGGCAGATCAAGTTCCGTCCGAAGAGCGTGCATCTCGCTGCCGCTCGACAAGAAGGCGAAGCACCTGGCCGGCCTGGCGCAGGTGTCCGACCTGCTGGCGGCGCGGCTGCTGATCGCGTATCACCTCGAGCACCAGCGGCCGATGATGGGCGCGTTTCTCGACGCTGCTCGGCATCGCGCACGAGGACGGGCTGATCAAGGACGAAGAGCCGAAGGCGCCCGACGCCGCGACGCTCGACAAGGCCGTCGAAGGAGCTGTCGGCGCAGTATCCGAAGGCCGACGTCGCGCGCTACTTCTGGGCGCTGCTCTGGCAGGATCCCGAGACGTGGGGCGGCCTGAAGGGCCGGCCCGAACTGGCCAGCTGACCTCACGGCTCACGATCGTCAGTTCGCCGTGCCTCCGTTCGACAAGCACATCTTCATCTGCTGCAACCGCCGCGAGCCGGGCCACCGCGCGGCTGCTGCGATCCGACCGGCATCGGAAGCGCTGCAGAAGGCCTTCAAGAAGGCGCTCGCCGAGCGCGGCCTGCAACCGCCGCATCCGCGCCAACAAGTCCGGCTGCCTCGATCAATGCGAGAAGGGCCCGACCGTCGTCGTCTATCCCGACGACGTCTGGTACGGCCGCGTCACCGAGGCCGACGTCACCGAAATCGTCGAGCGAGCACATCATCGGCGGCCGGCCGGTGACGCGGCTGCGCCTGGCCGACCTGCGTCAACACCGCGACGTGCCCGCATCAGCCGCCGGAGCTGACCATGGACGCCTTTCTGACCGCCGACGGCCTGATCGCCCTCGTCACGCTGACGGTGCTCGAGGTCGTGCTCGGCATCGACAACGTGATCTTCATCTCGATCCTCGCCGGCAAGCTGCCGCCGGCGGAGCAGGCGCGCGCCCGCCGCATCGGCCTGATGGCGGCGATGGTGATGCGCATCCTGCTGCTGCTGTCGCTCGCCTGGATCATCCGGCTGACCGCGCCGCTCTTCACGGTGTTCGGCCACGGCCGTTCTCCGGCCGCGATCTGATCCTGCTCGGCGGCGGCCTGTTCCTGCTCTTCAAGGCGACGCGCGAGATTCACGAGAAGCTCGAAGGCGAGGAGGGCCACGTCGGCCGCGCGCGTGGCGCCGTCGTTCGCCGCGGTGATCGGGCAGATCATGCTGCTCGACATCGTCTTCTCGCTCGACTCGGTGATCACCGCGGTCGGCATGGCCGACGACGTCGTCGGTCATGGTCGCCGCGGTGGTCATCGCGGTCGGCGATCATGATGTTCGTCGGCCGGCGTCGGTCAGCCGCTTCGTCGACGCGCATCCGACCGTGAAGGTGCTGGCGCTCAGCTTCCTGCTGCTGATCGGCGTGCTCGCTGATCGCCGACGGCTTCGGCGTGCACATTCCGAAGGGCTACATCTACTTCGCGATGGGCTTCTCGGTGTTCGTCGAGATGATCAACCTGCGCGCCTCGAAGAAGGGCAAGGCCGTCAAGCTGCACGACGGCTATCACGCCGGCTGAGGACTAACGAGCTGACGGCTAACGACTAGCAAGACGGACTTCGGTCTTCAAGACTCGTCCTTAGTCACTTCTGCTTCTGATCCAGTCCGCAACCGCGTCCTGGATCTCCGCGTGCACCAGGTTCTGATCGCGGCCGCTCGACTTCAGCACGCGCGAACGAGTGATCGCCGCCCTCGACCGGCAGGATCTCGATCGGCGGCGGCGGTCGGCGCATCGGCGAGCGCTTCCTTGATCTCGTCAGGCCCGCCAAACGGATCGCGCGTGCCCTGGACGATCAAGGTCGGGATCGTCAGCTGCTTCAAGATGCGCGACGCGATCGCCGGTGCGCTTGCCGCGCGGCGGCGACAGCGGATAGCCGAAGGCGATGATCCCGGACGGCCTCGGGACCGCCGGCCACTTGTCGAGATACGCGCCGAGATGCGTCGCCATGCGCCCGCCCATCGACTTGCCGCCGATGAACAGCTTCGACGCCTTGACGTGGCGATGCTCGACGGCGCCGACGACCGCGCGGCGGAACGCGTCTTCGAGCACCGGCGCGCGATCGGGCGTCTTGCGCCGCTGTCTCCATGTAGGGAAAGTTGAACGTCACGACCGTGATGCCGCGCGCGGCCAGGCCGCTCGCGTAGTTGGTCATGAACGGATGAAAATGACCGGCGCCGGCGCCGTGCGCGAACACGAACAGCGCATCGAGCTGGCGATCGCCCTCGGGCGCATACAGCGCGGCGGCAACGGTTGTGTCGGGATCTCCGGGAAGCTTGAAGGCGACAGGACTCACACAAACCTTTATAACATTCGCGAAAGGCCGAGCTTGGACACCAGGACCGTCAGCTACCGGAACGCACGGACGCTATCTCGTCGACATTCCCGAGCCCAGCCGCGGCACGCTCGTCGGTTTTCACGGCTACCAGGAGAACGCGGCGATCACCTTCGATGTGCTGCGGCAGATCGCCGGCGGCCGTTCGATCGGCCTCGTCAGCATCCAGGGCCTGCATCGCTTCTACACGCGCGCGCAACGACGTCGTCGCCAGCTGGATGACGAAGGAGGATCGCGAGCAGGCGATCGCCGACAACGTCGCGTACGTCGCGCAAAGTGCTTGACTGCGGTCGCCGACGAGCACGGCATCACGCGTCCGCTGATCTACGCCGGCTTCTCGCAAGGCGTCGCGATGGCCTATCGCGCGGCGGCGCTGGCGCAGCGTCCGTGCGACGGCGTGATCGCGCTGGCCGGCGACGTGCCGCCGGATGTCGCGCCGCTCGCCTCGTCGCTGCCGCGAGTGCTGCTTGGCCGCGGCACCGAGGACAAGTGGTACACCGGCGAGCAAGCCGCCAAGGATCGCGCGGTCCTTCAGCAGCCGCCGGCGTCACCGTCATCGAGCACGTATTCGACGGCGGTCACGAGTGGGCGCCGGCATTTATTGCGAGGGCAGGCGCCTTCGTCGATGAACTCTTGATGAGCTGACCCCGTCTAACGGCAGTCAGGGGGACACGTGTCCACACTGATCGCCGATATTCGCTATTCCTTCCGCTCGCTGCTGAAGAATCCCGGGCCTGACGCTGGCCGCGGTCCTGTCGCTCGGTCTCGGCATCGGCGCCAACACGACGATTTTCACGTGGGTGCAGGCGGTCCTGTTCCGGCCCATTCCGCTGGCTGCCGATCCGTCGACGATCCGCATCGCGGCGATGGAGAACCGCGAAGGGCAGAGCCGATCGTGGTCGTATCCCAACTTCAGTCGACTTCCGCGATCGCACGACGCTGATCGACGTCGTCGCGCAGGACGATCAGACGTTCAGCATCGCCGTCGACGACACCGCCGAGCGCGCCTGGGGCGCGCTCGTCAGCGGCAACTACTTCGAGGTCATCGGCATTCGTCCCGCCGCGGGCCGCTTCTTCACCGCCGCAAGACGACGTGACGCCGGGCGGTCACCCGGTCGCGGTGCTCAGCTACGCCAACTGGCAGCGGCGCTTCGCCGGCGATCCCGCGATGGTCGGCAAGCAGGTCACCATCAACAACACGCCGATCACCATCATCGGCGTCGCGCCGGAGGGATTCATCGGCTCGTTCCTCGGCGTCGCCTCGGCGGCGTGGGTGCCGATGGCGATGCAGAAGGAGATGATGGGCGGCGATCGCATGAACCAGCGCGGCAACGGCTGGTTCCAGTCGATCGTCCGCTGAAGCCGGGCGTGTCGCAGGAGCAGGCGCAGGCCGAAGCCATCGTCGATCATGGCGCAGCTCGAGCAGGAGTATCCGCGACTTCAACGACGGCCGCCGCCTGCGCATCGTCCAGACGTGGGAGGCGCCGTTTGGCGCGGCCACGGTGCTCGCGCCGATCCTCGCGGTGCTGTCGATCCTCGTCGCGCTCGTGCTCGTGATCGCGTGCGCGAACGTCGCCAACCTGCTGCTGTCGAAGGCGGTGTCGCGCCGCCGTGAGGTGGCGGTGCGCCTGTCGCTCGGCGCCAGCCGCACGCGCCTGGTCCGCCAGCTGCTCACCGAGTCGTTCACTGCTGGCCGTCGTCGCCGGCATCGCCGGCGTGGTGATGGCCTACTGGACGATGGACGTGATCATGGCGTTCGTGCCGCCGGTGGACATGCCGATCGATCTCGGGTTGCGGATGGACGGCGACGACGCTGATGTTCGCGCTCGCCGTGTCGCTCGTGACCGGGCTGGTCTTCGGTCTCGCGCCGGCGCTGCAGGCATCGAGCACCCAGACGATCAATGCGCTCAAGGAAGAAGGCCGCAGCGGCAGCGGCGGCCGCACGACCGGCCGGCTCCGCAGCGCGCTGGTCGTCGCGCAGGTCGCCGTCTGCCTGGTGCTGCTGGTCGGCGCGACGCTGTTCCTTCGCAGCTTCATCGCCGCGCAGTCGCTGTCGCCGGGATTTGACGCCGATCGCATGTCGTGACGGCGTCGATGGACATGTTTGCCGAGCGGCTACACCGGCGATCGGCATCGCGAGTTCCAGCGGCGCGCCATCGAAGCGGTGTCGGCCGCTGCCCGGCGTGCAAGTCGGCCGCGTTCGGATCGCGGCTGCCGCTCGGATTCGGCGGCAACAACTCGACGAGCGTCGGCGTCGACGGCTACGTGCCGCGCGAGAACGAAGAGATCGTCATCAACTACACGCACGGTCGGCGCCGAAGCTATTTCGAGACGATGGGCATCCCGATCCGGCAGGGCCGCGAATACAACGAGACCGACACGCTGCAGTCACCGCGGACGCTCGTGATCAACGAAGCGATGGCGCGCCGCTATTGGCCGCAGGGCAACGCCCTCGGCGGGCGCATTCGATTGGGCCCGAACACCGCCGAAGTGATCGGCATCGTCGCCGACTCGAAATACAGCAGCATCAACGAGCGGCCGCTGCCGCAGCTGTTCTTCCCGATGTCGCGCAGCGAGGTCGAGCACGCTGCGGCTGTTCGTGCAAGCACCAGCGGCGATCCCGGCCCGCTGGTCGCCGAGGTCCGCAACGCGATTCGCGCCCTCGATGCCAGCCTGCCGGTCTACGACGCGCGCACGCTGAGCGAGCACATGCAGGTCGCGGTGTTCGCGCAGCGCATGGCCGCGAATCTGCTCGGCGCGATGGGCGTGCTGGCGCTGTTGCTGGCGGCGATCGGTCTGTATGGCGTGATGGCGTACGCGGTGAGCCAGCGGACGCAGGAGCTCGGCATCCGCCTCGCGCTCGGCGCCTCGCCCGGCATCGCTGCTGAGCATGATCGTCGGGCAGGGCATGAAGTTGACCGACGATTGGGCTGGCGATCGGCCTGGCGCTCGCGCTCGGCGCCTTCGGATCGATCGGCGCCGTGCGGACGCTCCTGCCGGGCATCTCGCCGCTCGATCCGATCACGTTCGTCGCAGTGCCGCTCGCGCTCGGGCTGATCGCCTTGCTCGCCAGCTGGATTCCAGGTCGTCGGGCGGGAAGAGTCGATCCGCTGGTGCCCTCCGCTACGAATGAGTCAAAGCGCGTACAGCGCAGTACCGCGCAGACAGTGCGTACTGTGCAAGTGCATGATGTGCACTCTATGCACGATAGGCACTGGTGCACTCTACGCTACTGTACGCACTGTACGCACTGTACGCACTCATTCGTACCGGAGCGCCACCATCGGATCGACTCGGGATGCCCTTCGCGCCGGCAGGTAGCCTGCCGCGAGCGAGACGAGCACCGTGGCGCCGATCGCCGCGCCGATCGTCCAGACGTCGGTCGCCGACAGTCCGAATAGCACGCTCTCCACGAACCGGCCGCCGGCGATCGCGCCGGCCAGGCCGAGGACGACGCCGATCGCGACCATCAGCATCGATTCGCGCAGCACCATGCCGACCACGCCGGCGCGCTGGGCGCCGAGCGCCATGCGAATGCCGATCTCGTTGGTGCGGCGCGACACGCTGTAGGACATCAGGCCGAAGAGGCCGATGCAGGCCAGCAGCAGGCGAGCCCGCCGAACAGCGAATAGGCGAGCGCGAAGAGCCGCTCCTGCGCGAAGCGGTTGTCCACTTGTTCGCTCTGCGTCGTGATGCCGGTCATCGGCACATCCGGATCGACCTGTTGCAGCGCCGCCCGCACCGTCTCGGTCATCGCCGCCGGCTCGCCGGCGGTGCGGACCAGCACGGTGAGCGAACGCGTGCCTTGCCGGATCGACGTATAGATGGTCGGCGGCGGCGCATCACGCACGCTGTCGTACTTGGTGTCGCGGATGATGCCGACGATCTCCGACTGAGCGCTGTCTTCCGGCGACTGCCCGACGCGCTGTCCGATTGGATTCTCGTTCGGGAAGTACTTCTTCGCCGCCGTCTCGTTGATGAGGACCGATGCCGTCGGGTTCTCGACGTCCCGCTGGTCGAAGTCGCGGCCGCGCAGCACGGGAATCTGCATCGTGTCGAAGAACTTCGGCGACACCGACATGATGTAGAAGTCCTTGGCGTCCTTCTCGGTGGTCGCGCCCTGGCGGAAGATGCCGGTCGTGCTCGTGCTGCCCGACAGCAGCGCCGTGCGCGTGAGGGACACCGATTCGCACGCCGGGCAGCGCCTCGATGCGCCGTCTGCATCGCGCTGATAGAGCTCGGTGACCCGCTCGGGCTCGTAGCGATTCAGCGCCGGGTTGATCCGGAACATCAGGATGTTGCTCGACGTGAATCCGACGTCGACTGATCGCAGGTTCTGCAGCGTTCGCACGAACAGGCCCGCGCCGATCAGCAGCACCACCGAAATCGCGACCTGCGTCACGAGCAGCACCTTGCTCAACCAGGTGCGCGACGCGACCACGCTGCGGCTGTTTTCCTTCATCGCGCTCGCGAGATCGACCTGCGTGGCGCGCAGCGCCGGCATCAGGCCGAAGACAAGGCCCGTCAGCACGCTGATACCCGCCACGAACGCCAGCACCTGCCAGTCGATCGCCGTGTTCTGGCCGAAGGGCAGCAGCTGTCTTGCTCCAGTAGCCGATGGCGATGCCGAGCAGGCCGCCTGCGCCGGAGAGCAACAGGCTTTCCGTGAGCAGCTGTCGCACCAGCCGGCGTCGCGATGCGCCCATCGACAGGCGCACCGACACCTCGCGATACCGCGCCGCGGCGCGCGACAGCAGAAGGTTCGCGACGTTCGCGCACACGATCAACAAGCAGCAGGACCACGATCGCGCTGAGGACCGACGCCGATCGTGTCGCCGTGCGATCGAGGTCGTAAATGCCGCGGGCGCCGGGCAGCACCAGCAACTCCGGCATCGCCGAGATCTCCCGCTGGTTGCGCGAGAGCTTGCGTTCGGCGTCGGTGAGGCCGGCCATGAACCCATCCATGCCGGCACGCGCGGCCTGCTGAAAGGGGCCGGCAAGATTGCCTTTGACCTGTTCGAGCGTGACGCCTGGCTTGAGGCGGCCGGCAACCTGGATATACCAGTTGGTCGGATCGTCGAGGCGGTGCTTCGGGGCCGGGCCTGTGTTGAACGGCTGCGATGGGGTCACGAGCTGCCGCTCGAGCACGAATGGCACCCACACGTCGCGCACCGAGTCCGCCATCCGCTGAATGCCGATGTACGACGGCGGCAATACGCCGATAATCGTGACCGTCGTGGTGTTGAGCCGCACGGTCTTGCCCGACGATCGACGGATCACCGCCGAAGCGCCGCTGCCAGAACGCGTGGCTGATCACCGCGACCGGCTCGGCGCCCGGGCTGTTCGTCGGACTCTTCGATCGTGCGACCGACGATCGCCGACACGCCGAGCACCTTGAAGTAGTTGCCCGACACGCCGAAGGCCGTGGCGATCTCCGAGGTGCCATTCGACGAGACGTTGAACGACTCGAGCGACGTCCCCGCGACGAGGTCGGTCATCGTCTGGTTCGCGGCCTTGAGCTGCAGATAGGTCGCATGCGAGAAGGTGCTGCGCACGTTCTGGCCGTTGTACGGCTGGGAAAACCCGTAGTCGCTCGAGCTGCGGACCATGTCGTTCTTGCCGGTCCATTTGAGGACCGCCAGCCGGTCCGGGTCGTGCACCGGCACGGTTTGCAGCAGCAGGCCGTTGACCGCCGTGAACAACGCCGTGGTCGCGCCGATGCCGATGCCGAGCGACAACAGGACCACGATGGTCCAGCCCTTCGATTGCATCAGCATCCGGTAGGCGTGCTTGAGGTCATGCAGCATTGGGTCCTGGCTTCTGCGCTTTCTGTGCCTTCTGCGGCCTCTGTGGCCTATCCTAGTCGCGAGTGACGTTTGATTTGAAAGACCTCGGCTGGGACGACGACTGGTCGAAGGCATTTGCGCCCTTTGCCGCCGACCAGCTGGTGCCCGGCCGCGTGGCCATCGAATTCAACTACATCTACCGGGTCTTCGCCGGGTCCGGGGAGCTGCAGGCGCAGCATACCGGACGGCTGCGGCACCAGGCGGAGGGCCTGTCGGCGGTCGGCGACTGGGTCGCGGTGCGGCCGACGCCCGGCGAAGCGACCGGCACCATCGAGGCGATCCTGCCGCGCCGCAGCAAGTTCTCCCGAAAGGTGGCCGGCGAGCTGACCGAAGAGCAGATCGTCGCCGCCAACATCGACACGGTGTTCATCGTGATGGGCCTGGACGGCGACTACAACCCGCGCCGGCTCGAGCGGTACCTGGTGCTGGCGTTCGAAAGCGGCGCCCGGCCGGTCGTGATCCTCAACAAGTCCGATGTGGCCGACCATCTCGCTGAAGACATTGACGAGATTCAGGGGCTGGCGGTTGGGATCCCGGTGCACGCGATCAGCGCGAAGGAGAAGGACGGCATCGACGTCATTACCGGCTATCTGGGGCCGGGCAGGACCGGCGCCCTCCTGGGATCATCGGGCGTCGGCAAGTCGACACTGGTCAATGCGCTGCTCGGCGAGGAGAAGTTCAAGACCAAGGACGTGCGCGCGCACGATTCGCGAGGACGCCACACGACCAGGCATCGCAACCTGATTCTGCTGCCTGAACGGCCGTGGGCTGCTGGTCGACACTCCGGGCATGCGCGAATTGCAATTGTGGTCGCAAGGCGAGGGCGCGCGCGACACGTTCGAGGACATCCTCGAGCTCGCGCACGGCTGTCACTTCACCGACTGCCGGCATCAGAATGAGCCGCGCTGCGCGGTGAAGCAGGCCGTCGAGGAGGGCTCGCTGGCCGCCGATCGCCTCGCAGGCTTCCTGAAGTTACAGGACGAGTTGAAGAGCCTCGAAGCGCGCAAGGACGTTCGCGCGCAGATCGACGCGAAGAGAAAGATCAAGTCCGTCAATCAGTCGCTCAAGAAGCTCTACAAGGATCGCGACGGTTAGTGACGGGGTGAACGAACTCGACCGTCACGATTGGCTGTCGCTGATTCGCGTCATCGCCGTCGCGGGAGCGGCGACCAGTTCGCGGCGGACTTGTGTGCCGGTGCGCTGTGCGGCGAGTGTTTCCCAGCCGGACGGACCGGCAGCGCGGCTCGGCTGCCCGATGCGCTTGTACAACTCGACCAGCGAGCGTTCGTCGGTGACCGATTCGTCCTCGATCACTTCCACCGCGTGCTGCAGTTCGTGAGCGACCGAGGCGATCATCTGATCGAACGGCAGATCGGTGCTGATCGTGGCGCGCACGTAGCGAAAGCCACCGGCGCGCGTCATCCACGTCAACGCGCCCGACAGGGTCGACCTCATGACCGGGTTGACGGCGACGTAGACGATGAGGTTGCTGGCTTCGATGCGGTCGACGAGCGCGCGAAACGTCGCCGAGCGCGCCGCGCCTTCCTTGAGGACCTGGACGCTGCGTGAATCCTGCGGCCGCAGGCGAGGGCCGCCGAGGCGCTCCGCCGCAACCGCGGATGACATCGACAGCACGGCAACGAGCGCAACGGTCAGCAGCATTCGCATGGCTTCCTCCTGCCGGTCCCTGAGTCGGTTTCTTATTCGTTATTCGTTATTTGTTATTTCTCGTGAGCTTCGACGGGCCGGCCTCGAAGGCGGTTCGTGCGTGAATCGCGTTTGCGGTGTCGAGTCGCGGGATAAGATGTGGCTCGCGATCGGTTGTGACCGTTTGCGGAACACTTGAACAAATCGAGGGATGTAATGCTGGGACGAATTGCAGCCGTCACACTCCTGTTAACCGCGGCACCCTTCGACTCGGCGGACTCGACTTCGTCGAGTCGCCTCGCGCATCCCTCGACTTCGCTCGGGATGACCCTGAGCTTGTCGAAGGGTCAGGACAAGCCCGGGAGGCAAGCGGTCTTCGACACCACGGCCGGGCCGATCGTCATGGACCTGCTCGCGGACAAGGCGCCGAACCACGTGGCGCTCTTCATCAAGACCGCCGAGTCCGGCGGTTACGACGGGACAACGTTCTTTCGAATGATCAAGTACGGGATCGTGCAGGGCGGCGATCCGGTGACGAAGGATCCAGATGCGCGCGTCAGGTACGGAACCGGCGGACTCAACCTGTTGAAGCCCGAAATGACGGATGAGAAACAGACGCGCGGCGCGGTGTCGGCGACGTTGATTCCCGGCAAGGCCGACAGCGCCGGCACCCAGTTTTTCATTGCCGTCACCGACCAGCCCGGCATCGAGGGCAAGTACACGATCTTCGCGCGCGTCGTCGAAGGCATGCTCGCCGTGCAGAAGATTTCGGAAACGGCCGTCGACGACAAGGGCCTCGCGATCGATCGCGTGGTCGTCAACACGGTCACGATTCGCGACAGGCCGGCGGCGACCCCGGAGCCGTTCTCGACCGAATCTCCCGAAGAGCTCGCGCGCTATCGAGCCGTGCTCGATACGTCGATGGGGGAGATCACGCTGTCATTTGCGCCCGGCAAGGCGCCCAACCACGTGCGAAACTTCCTCAGGCTGGCGCAATCGGGTGTCTACGACGGCATGAGCTTCCACCGTGTCGTCAAGGGATTCGTGATTCAGTCGGGCCACCTGCCGACGCGCGGTCCCCTGAGTGAGACGCAGCAGAAATATGTGCGGCAGATGACAGCCGAGTTCAACGATGAAGTGCACGACAAGGGCACGCTTTCGATGGCGCGGCTGGCCGAGCCGGACTCGGCCAGCACTTCGTTCTTCATCGTCACCGGCCGCGCGCAGGCGCTCGACGGCAAGTATTCGGCGTTTGGGAAAGTCGAGAGCGGCCTCGATGTCGTCGAGAAGATCGAAGCCGTCGCCGTGAACGGTGAGGAGCCGCAGCAACGAGTGGAATTGAGGAAGGTAACGATTGTGAAGAGGTAGCGCGGCTCAGCCGCAGAGTCATCTTGCTCAACACACCAGGGCCGCAGAAAGCGCAGAGACTTCTTTTGTCCAGGGCCGCAGAACGGTCCGCCGTAGCGCGCAGCGCGAAGGTGGAAGGCGCAGAGGTTCTCTCAAGCTGTCCGAATGAATCGCCTGCGCTCGAGTCGTTGGGGCGGCGCCGATGATCGCGTAGGTCCGTTGGTCATCTGAGAGCGGGGTAGATGCAGGCATGCGGAAAGGAGAGCAACTTCCTCGCCTCTCGCGCTTCTTGGAGTAACGCGCCTGTTTTCGCGCGGTCGCGTTCGCGGCATCGCTTGAGGGCGCAAGATCTGCATCGGCGACCGACCTGTGACTTGTATTATTCTGCGCCTTCAGTGGCCCTGGATGAGGATGTCTCTGCGCCTTCTGCGGCCCTGGTGATCCAAGATGGAGCGACAGGCTAACAGGGAGAACGACGATGCCATTGACGCAACCGACGACGCTCAACGCCAAGACCATTCTGCCCGGCCTTACCGTGGACGATCTCGCCCGGAGCATCACGTTCTACGAGGCGCTCGGGTTTGGCGTTGCCGATCGGTGGGAGCAGGACGGCACGTTGATCGGCGTGATGATCCAGGCCGGTGATCTGCAGATCGGCTTGAGTCAGGACGACTGGAAGAAGGGGCGCGATCGCACAAAGGGTCTTGGCACGCGGCTGAATGTCGAAACGGCGCAGAACATCGACGAGATTGCCGCTCGCGTGAAGGCGGCAGGCTTTGTGCTCGACGCCGAGCCGTTCGACACCGAGTGGAAGACGCGGCAGTTCGAGCTGAGCGATCCGAGCGGCTTCAAGCTGACGGTCTCCAGCGAGTGGCCTCGGTAACCTCTCACTCACGCTCGCCCGCGTGGGCTGTTGCGTGCGCCCTGCTGCTGGGCATCAGCGGCTGCCGCGACGCCACGCCGGGGATTCGCACGCAGTTCGTCGGTGCCTATCCCTTTACCGCGACTGAACGAAGGGTCATCGCGCGCGTCGCTGGAGACGCGGTGAGGGAGGCGCGACAGCATTTGCCGGCGCTGGCGGCTCAGATCACCCTGCGTGTGCAGTCAGGGAAGGACGTCATTCCCGAATTGGGCGCAACAGCCGCCGCCGGGCCGCCCGACTGGGTTTCGTGGACCGTCGACCCGGATCGTCCTGAAGGCGTGGTGAAGATCGCCGAGGCGCATCTTCGCGCCGCGCTGTTTCACGAATTTCATCATCTCGTTCGTGGAGCGACGCTGCCGCCGAAGACGTTGATGGATCATGTGATCTTTGAGGGGATGGCCACCGCCTTCGAACGGGACTTCGCCGGCGCATCGCCGCCATGGGGCCAATATCCGGACGATGTCTCGACGTGGGTGGAGGAGTTGTTGATGCAGCCGCCAGGTGCGAGTGCCGGCCGACTGGATTGCCAGGCAACATGATGACGGGCGTCGTTGGATTGGCATGCGGGCCGGGACGTATCTCGTCGATGTGGCGATGAAGAAGCTGAATCGCACGTCGGCAGAACTGGTTTCGACTCCGGCCGAAGCCATCGTTGCAGCGGCCCGCGATCCGACGGGCCAATAGCCGATGCCAGGGCCGCAGATGGCGCAGAGCGTTCTCTCAAGCGGTTCTAACAAACCGCTTGTGTTCGAGGCGCTGGCCTCCGAAGTTCAGCATCAGGCCAACCTGCAACCGTGACGATGTGAGATAGCTGATTACTTGAGCGTGGTCGGCAGGGCCAGTAACGGACCTGGCTTTCACTTCAACGACCACCTCGCTGAAGCAAACGAAGTCCATTCGATACTGACCGCGCAGCTGCCGCCCCTTGTACTCGACGATGCATGGCACTTCGGTTTCGAAGGGAATTGACTCGCGCAGCGAACTCAGTGCCAACGCGTCCTTGTAGAACAACTCCAGGAACCCGGCACCGAGCACCCGATGGACCTCCAGGGCGGCGCCGATGATCGCGTAGGTCCGTTGGTCCTCTGAGAGCGGAATGGATGTCGCATGCGAGACAGGAGAGCAACTTCCTCGCCGTCAGAGCTTCTTGCGCTGATGCGCCTGTTTTTCGCTCGGTGCCATTGACCGCATCGGTCGGCGTGGCAAGATCTGCATCGCCAGCCGACCTTTGACTTGTAGGTTTCTGCGCTGTCTGCGGCCCTGAGAACACTAGAAGGGCAGGCGCCCCTCCTGTTCTCCCGCCTCCTCCTGATCTCCTTCCCCAAAGTTGTGGACGCTGACGCCCAGCAGGCGAACCGGTCTGTGGCCCGCTTCGGTCTTCTCCAGCAGTTTCAACGCGCGCGCCGCGATGTTGTCAGGGTCGGCGGTCGCCTCGGCGGTGCTGTTGCTCCGGGTGATGGTCGTGAAGTCCGAATAGCGGACCTTGATCGTCACCGTGCGCGCGGTCTTCTGCTTGCGCTCCAGCCAGCCGGCGATGTCCCGCGCCATCCTGTCGATTTCGCGGCGGATTTCTTCCATCGAGACCAGATCGATGGCGTAGGTCTCTTCGGACCCTGCGGACTTCGACGGCCGATTCGGCTCGACCGCCCGATCGTCTCGACCGTTGGCGAGGTCGATCAGCCATGGCGCCAGGCTGCCGACGATCGACTCGAGCTCCGCGACCGGCTTCGCGCGCACGTCGGTGAGTTTCTCGATGCCGTGTTCGCGGAGCCGCTCGGCAGTCACCGGGCCGACACCCCACAACGCATCGACCGGCAGTCCCTGAAGGAATTTTTCGACGCGCTCCGGGGCGACGACGGTGAGCCCGTCGGGCTTCTTCCAGCCGGACGCGATCTTCGCGAGGAACTTGTTCGGCGCGACGCCGGCCGACGCGGTGAGATTGGTGGTTTCCTTGATGCGATCCTTGAGCCGCCGCGCCACGTTGACGCCGAGGGGCTCGTTCCAGCTGTTGTCGGTGACGTCGAGATACGCCTCGTCGAGCGACAACGGTTCCACGAGCGGCGTGACCTCGCGGTAGATCTCGAAGATCTGCTGCGAGATCGATCGGTACTTGTGAAAGTCGGGCCGCACGATCACGAGCGAAGGGCAGAGCCGCACCGCGCGCGACATCGGGATCGCCGATCTCACGCCGAACTGGCGCGCCTCGTAACTGGCGGCGGCGACGACGCCGCGCTGGGTCGGGTCGCCGCCGACGGCAACCGGCTTGCCGCGAAGCGACGGATTGTCGCGCTGCTCCACGGACGCATAGAACGCGTCCATGTCGATGTGGAGAATCCGTCTCATGACGATCTCGGATCTCGGATCTAGCGGATTTCGGATCAATTGCAGACTTCAGAATGCTTGATTTTCAATCATTCGATCTGCGATCGGCAATTGATCCGCAATCTGAGATCCGAGATCCGAAATCGTCACCCCGTGCTGCCAAACCCCCCGCGCGTGGGCGCCGCGATGTCCGTCGACTTCCTCCCAGGTGACGCGGGGGCAGGGCAGCACGATGCCTTGTGCCAGCCGATCGCCGCGCGCAACGCTCACCGGCGCATCGGTGATGTTGAACACCTGGATCTTGATTTCGTCGTCCGGCCCGCAATAGTCCGAATCGATGATGCCGACGCCGTTGGCCACCATCAGCCCTCGTTTGAGCGGTGTGCTGCTCCTGGCGAATATCCCGAGAAAGTGACCGTCCGGCACGGCGATCACCAGTCCCGTCCCCACGAGCCGGATGCTGCGCGGCGGGATCTCGATGTCGGCCGCGGCAGCCAGGTCGAAGCCGGCGGCGCCGCCGGTGGCCGGTTCCGGCAGGCCAATGGCCGACGGCAGACGTTTAATCTTGAGTCGCATGGCTGAATAGTATGCTTTGGAACATGACTCGCCGATTATTGCTGGCCCTCGGTTTTTCCGTTCTCGCGTTTGTCGCGGCACCGCTCGCGCAAACGGCTCCTTCGAGTCCGCCCAAGCCAGGCGCGCCGCAAGCGGCGATTCCGCCGGAGCTCGCGCTCGATCGCACGCTGCCGATCGATCCGGCGGTGAAGACCGGGCGGCTGCCGAACGGCCTCCGCTACTTCATCCGCGAGAACAAGCGGCCCGCGGGACGGGTGGCGATGCGGCTGGCCGTCGACGCGGCGGCGATCCAGGAAGAACCGGATCAGCGCGGCCTCGCGCACTTCCTCGAGCACATGGCCTTCAACGGCTCGGAGAACTTCAAGCCGGGCGAGCTGGTGTCGTTCCTCGAATCGATCGGCGCGCGCTTCGGGCCGCACGTCAACGCCTCGACGTCGTTCGATGAGACGATCTACATGCTCGAGATCCCGATCGACAAGCCTGGCTACGTCGATCGCGGCATGCTCGTGCTGCGCGACTTCGCCGCCGGCATCTCGCTGCTGCCTGCCGAAGTCGAAAAGGAGCGCGGCGTCGTCCTCGAAGAATGGCGCGGCCGCCTCGGCGCGGGATCGCGCCTGACCGACAAGCAGTTGCCGGTGATCTTCCAGGGATCGCGCTATGCGGAACGGCTGCCGATCGGTCTGCCGGAAGTCTTGCAGAAGGCCCCGCGCGAGCGCCTCCTCGCCTTCTATCAGACGTGGTATCGCCCCGATCGCATGGCCGTCGTCGTGGTCGGCGACATCCCGGTTGCCGAGGCCGAGCAAGCTCATCGTCAAGCACTTCGCGCCGATTCCGGCGGCGAAGGGCGCGGTCGCTAACGTCGACACCAGCGTGCCCGCGCACAAGGACACGTTGATCAACATGTCGACCGATCCGGAGGCGCAGGGCTGGTCGGTCTCGGTTGCATTCAAGAGCAAGGCGGAGCACGACGAAACGGTCCGCGGCTATCGCAAGACGCTCGCCGAGAATCTGCTGTCGCAGATGTTCAACCTCCGGCTCCGCGATCTGGCGCGGCGGCCGAACGCGCCGTTCCTTGGCGCGCAGGCCGGCACGACGAGCATTGGCCGGTCGCTCGATCTCTTCGAGCTCGAGGCGGTGGTGCCCGAAGGCAAGATCACCGAAGGCCTGGGCGCCCTGATGACGGAAGCCAAGCGCGTCCAGCAGTTCGGCTTCAGCGCCGACGAGATGAATCGCGCGAAGGCGGCGCTGCTCGCCGGCTACGAACGCGCCTACAAGGAGCGCGAGACCTCCGAAAGTGCGAACTACGCCAACGAATACGTCCGCCACTTCCTTCAGCAGGAACCGATTCCTGGAATGGAGTTCGAGTACAAGATCGCGGCGACCTACCTGCCGACGATCACCGCCGACGAAATCTCCGCGCTGGCCAAGGAGCTGATTACCGAAGATAACCGCGTCGTGCTGGGCGTCGCGCCCGAGAAGAAAGACACGCCGCCGCCGTCCACCGAGACGATGCGCGCGGCGATCGATCGCGCCGGCACGGCGCCGGTCGAGCGCTGGGCGGAAGCGACGGCAGGGCGTGAGCTCGTCGAGAAACCGCCCGCATCCGGCAAGGTCGCGTCGCGCCGCGCGGTCCCGGAAATCGGCGCGACCGTGTTGACGCTTTCGAACGGTGTCGAGGTGTGGCTCAAGCCGACCGACTTCAAGAACGATCAGGTGCTCTTCTCGGCCTATGCGCCCGGCGGCGTGTCGCTCGCGTCCGAGCAGACCTTCAACAGCGCCAGCCTCGCCACGGCGATGGTCGGTGTCGGCGGCATGGGCGGACTCAATCCCGTCGATCTGAGCAAGATGCTGTCCGGCAAGATCGCACAGGCATCACCTTCGATCGCCGAGTATCAGCAGGGCATCAGCGGCTCGAGCACGCCAAAGGATCTCGAGACCGCGCTGCAGCTCAATTACCTGGCCAACACGGCACCCAACATGACACCGGACGTGCTCGAACTGCTCAAGCGCCGCCTGGGCCCGTCGCTGCAGAACCGCGATCAGAATCCGCGCGCGGTGTTCGGCGAGAAGGTCGAACAGGTCAACACGTCGAATCATTACAGCGCCAGGGCGATGACCGCGGCCGATGTGCCGAACCTGAACCTCGAGGCGATGCGATCGTTCTACAACGCGCGGTTCGGCAACGCCGCCGACTTCACGTACTTCTTCGTCGGCGCGTTCACCGAAGCCGAGATCACGCCGCTCCTCGAGAAGTGGATCGCGTCGCTGCCGTCGACCGGAAAGAAGACCTCCGCAGCGCGCGACATGGGTGTGAAATTCCCGACCGCGGTCGTCAAGGAAGAAGTGAAGAAGGGCAAGGAGCCGGCGAGCCAGACGGTGCTGTCGTTCTTCGCGGATCCGGGTTTCGATGAATTCGAGATGCATCGCGCCCGCGCCGCGGCGCGGTGCTGAACATCCGCCTTCGCGAAATCCTGCGCGAAGAGCTCGGCGGCACCTACGGCGTCAATGTCGGCTTCACCAATTCGCCGCCGCTCAAGGGCTACGGCGCCATGCAGATCCAGTTCGGCAGCTCGCCCGACAACGTCGACAAGCTCGTCGCGGCCAGCCTGAAGGAGATCGAGCGCCTCAAGGCCGAAGGCCCGTCGGCCGACGATGTCAGCAAGGTCAAGGAGCTCGAGCGCCGCGATCTGGAAACCAACGCGAAGCAGAACTCCTACTGGCTCGGCTCGATGCAGACCGTGCATCTCTACGGCTGGGATCCGGCCGGCATCGCGCGCCGCAGCGAACGCACCGAGCGGCTGACGCCGGAGAACATCAAGGCGATGTTCCAGAAGTACTTTCCGACGGACCGATACACGCTCGTCACGTTGAAGCCCGAGTGACGAGCCAGACGATCTCGGATCTCGGATCGAGCGGATCTCGGATCTGAATTTAGCGATCGTTCGGATTAGATCCGAAATCCACTCGATCCGAGATCCGAGATCTCCTATGATCGTGAGTTCATGCCACCGCAGTTTGTTTACGTGATGAAGGGACTCGGGAAGGTCTATCCTCCCGATTCCCAGGTCCTCAAAGACATCTGGCTCTCGTTCCTGCCCGGCGCCAAGATCGGCGTGCTCGGCCTGAACGGCGCCGGCAAGTCGACGCTGCTCAAGATCATGGCCGGCGTCGAAACCAACTACATCGGTGAAGCCTTCGTCGGCCAGGGCGTCAGCGTCGGCTATCTTGCCCAGGAGCCGCAGCTCAATCCCGCGCAAGGATGTGCGCGGCAACGTCGAAGAGGGCGTCGCCGAGATCAAGGCCGTCCTCGACAAGTACGACGCCATCAACGCGAAGCTGGGCGAGGATCTGTCTCCCGAAGAGATGGACAAGACGCTCGAGGAGCAGTCGCGTTTGCAGGATCGCATCGACGCCACCAACGCCTGGGACCTCGACTCGCGCCTCGATCTCGCGATGGACGCGCTCAGGCTGCCGCCCCCCGATGCCGACGTCACGCAGACTGTCTGGCGGCGAGCGGCGCCGCGTGGCGCTGTGCCGGTTGCTGCTGTTGTCGCCCGATCTGCTGCTGCTGGACGAACCGACCAACCACCTCGACGCGGAATCGGTAGCGTGGCTCGAGCGTTTCCTCAAGGACTACCCGGGCACCGTCGTCGCGATTACGCACGATCGCTACTTCCTCGACAACGTCGCCGGCTGGATCCTCGAGCTCGATCGCGGCAGCGGCATCCCGTACGAAGGCAACTACTCGGGATGGCTCGAGCAAAAGCAGAATCGTCTTCAGCAGGAAGAGAAAACCGAATCGAAGCGTCAGCGCGCTCTGCAGCGCGAGCTGGACTGGATCCGCATGTCGCCGCGGGCGCGCCAGGCCAAGGGCAAGGCGCGCTTGAACGCGTACGAACAGCTGCTCGCCGAAGACACCGCACAGAAGGTGGACACGGTGGAGATCTACATTCCACCCGGTCCGCGCCTGGGCGACATCGTCGTCGAGGCGCGCGGGTTGAAGAAGGCGTACGGCGACACCGTGCTCTTCGACGACCTGACCTTCACGCTGCCGCCCGGCGGCATCGTCGGCGTGATCGGCCCGAACGGCGCCGGCAAGACGACGACGTTCAAGTTGATTACGGGTGAGGAGAAGCCCGACGCCGGCACCTTGCGCCTGGGCGAGACGGTGCAGGTCGGTTACGTCGATCAGTCGCGCGAGCTCGATCCGAACAAGAGCGTGTTCGACGAGATTACCGGCGGCGTCGACGAGCTCGAGATGGGCAAGAAGAAGGTCGCCTCGCGCGCCTACGTGTCGTGGTTCAACTTCAAGGGCGGGCAGCAGCAACGCAAGGTCGGGACGCTGTCAGGCGGCGAGCGCAACCGCGTCCACCTCGCCAAGCTGCTCCGGCAGGGCAGCAACCTGCTGCTCCTCGACGAGCCGACCAACGACCTCGACGTCGACACGCTGCGCGCGCTCGAAGAGGCGCTGCTCAATTATGCCGGTTGCGCGGTGGTCATCAGCCACGATCGCTGGTTCCTCGATCGGATCGCGACGCACATCCTCGCGTTCGAAGGCGACAGTGAGACGGTGTGGTTCGAGGGCAACTACCAGGACTACGAGGCCGACCGGAAGCGCCGCCTCGGCGCCGAGGCCGATCAGCCGCATCGCATCAAGTATCGAAAACTGACGAGGTCGTAGTGAAGGGGCGGACCTTAGTCCGCCCAAAAGGAGAGAGCGATGAACGCAGAACAGGCGAAGTTTCTCGCGGGTGTGATCGGGCAGAACCTCCAGGGCGAGTGGATGCACACTTACAAGGCGATCAACGCCATCAACGACGGCAAGAAGGAGTATGCGCCCGCCGACAACTCGCGCTCGGCATGGGACCTCGCCTATCACATCGCCGTCTGCGACGTCGGCTTCCTGCAGGCGGTCCAGAACAACAGCTTCGCCGATTTCCCGGCGAAGTGCGACGCCAAGACGATTCCGGCGCTCGCTGATTGGTACAAGCACGAGATGCCGAAGGCGCTCGAGAAGGTGCTCACGCTCGACGGCAATCATCTCGGCCAGATCGTCGAGTCGTGGGGCATGAAGCTGCCGTCGGTGACCTACCTGATGTTCTGCAACAACCACATGATTCATCATCGCGGCCAGCTGACCACCTACATCCGTCCGACCGGCGGCAAGGTGCCGGCGATGTACGGCGAAAGCTTCGACGAAAAAATGGGTGGCTAACCAGGTCCTGTCACTAGCGGTCGTACTGGCCGGCATCCTCGTAGTGCCGCTCGGGCTGCGCGCTCTCAATAGCGCGCTGCCCGGTGCGGACGTCCGCGACAGCTACCTGCCGAGCGTCGAAACGCCTCGTCCTCGCGAGCCGTTCGACCAGGTCGCCGCCGATGCCGTCCGCGACGTGCAGCCCCAATTCGTCGTCATCGGCGATTCGATGGCCGGCATCCGCATCGATCCGCTGCAGTTATCGCGGCAGGCCCACACGCAAGTGGTCGGGCTTTATCAGCAAGGCAGCCCCGTCGCCTACTGGTACCTCGCTTTCAAGAACCTGGCGGTTGAGAACGATCTCAAGAGCCTGCGCGGCGCGATTTTCTTCTTCCGCGATGATCAACTGACCACCCAGGTGCAAGTCACGCCCGGGTCGCTCGATCGCGTCGCCAGGGATCACGAGCCGGAGCTCGATCGCGCGCTCGCCGCGAACCGACTCGGCGTGTTTTCGGAGATCCACCGCTCAGCCCGGAGCGTCTATCAATTCGATCGGACTCGGACCTGGCTGGAACCGGTCCTGTTGCACGCGCCGGCAAAACTTGCGGCCGCGACGATGGATTCGGCTGAATTGTTGAGGGCGATCAATACCGAGGTGTTCGCGCTCGACCGATTGCGGGCGTTCGAGGCCGCCGACCTCGCCGCGGCACAAGGGGACGCGCTCGATTTCCAGGCGAACGTCGGCGATTCGCTGCTGCCGGAGATCATCCGGCTTGCCGGGCGCGCGCAGATCAAGCTCGCATTCATCCGCGTGCAACGCCGCCCCGCAGCGGATGGGCCACCGCCGCAGTCGCCCGAGGTGACCGCATACGTGAATGCGCTGAAGGGGTATCTCGAGGCCCGCGGCGCGTACTTCCACGACGACTGGGGCGATCCGGACGAGCCCCTCTCGATGTATGCCGATGGCGATCACCTGACGGCCGAGGGACGCCTCCGCTACACGCAGCGGTTCGCCGAACGGCACGCCCGCTTCCTCCAGTGATCTTCCACAGCCTCGAGTTCGCGGCGTTCTTCCTCGTCACGGTGACGGTTTATTGGCGGCTGCCGCGTCAGGCGCAGAACGTGCTGCTGCTGGTCGCGAGCTATGTCTTCTACGGCTGGGTGCATCCGTGGTGGCCGGTGCTGCTGCTCATCACCACCGTTGTGGACTACTGGGCCGCGCGCCGCATCGCCGAGAATTCAGGACCTCAAGATCAGCCTCAAGCACCTCACCAGACCTGGGCGGAAGAAAGCCTGGCTCTGGCTGAGCATCGCCGCCAACCTGGGCTTGCTGGGCGTCTACAAGTATTTCGATTTCTTCGTCGTCAACGTCGCCGCTGCCGGAGCAGCGGTCGGCTGGAACATTCCGCCGATCGCATTGCGGCTGGCCCTGCCCGCCGGCATCTCGTTCTACACGTTCCAGTCGATGAGTTACACGATCGACGTGTATCGCGGGCACGCGCCGGCGCGGAGGAGTTTCATCGACATCGCGGCGTTCGTGTCCTTCTTCCCGCACCTCGTTGCCGGTCCGATCATGCGCGCGACCAACTTATTGCCGCAGATCGAGCAGAAGCGGAGCTTCTCGGCCGCGGCGGCGCGCGATGCCACCGTCGTGATCGTGTGGGGTCTGTTCAAGAAACTGGTCATCGCGGACAACACCGGCGTGATTGCGAACAAGGTGTTTGCACTGCAGGATCCAGACTTTTTCGTGCTGTGGGCCGGCGTGTTTGCGTTTGCGATTCAGATCTATGCCGACTTCTCGGCCTACACCGACATCGCGCGCGGCGTGGCGAAGTGGTACGGATTCGATTTGATCATGAACTTCCAGCGGCCGTACCTCGCCGCCGGCCCCGCCGACTTCTGGCATCGCTGGAACATTTCGCTGTCGACGTGGTTCCGCGATTACGTCTACATCCCCCTCGGCGGGTCGCGGCACGGCCCGGGCCGCGTCGCCGCGAACCTGATGATCACCTTTCTCGCATCGGGAATCTGGCACGGCGCCAGCTGGAACTATGTCCTGTGGGGCGCCTATCACGGGCTGTTGTTGATCATCGCCCGGGCCGCCGGGCTTGTCCTCCGTAGCGCGCAGCGCGAACGAGGATCGGCGTCCTGGCAAGCCCGTAAGCCCGCAAGCCCGCAAGCCCCCAGGTGGCTCCGTCCGCTGCAGGTGATCGCGATGTTCGTGCTGACCTGCATCGGCTGGTTGATTTTCCGTGAAACGGAACTGAGCCAGTTGATCGCCGATTTCGCTCTCGTGCCGTCGGCGTCGACAGCGATTGAACGATCGACGGGGATCTACCTGTTCTTGCTGGTGCTCCTTTATTCGACGCCGTTGTGGCTACACGACCTCTGGGTGGAGCTCGGAGGTGTCGACCTCACCGCGTCGATCGACTCGAAGTCAGAGCTCGCCCTCCATAGCCGTGGCGAAGGAGGGGTGCGGTGGAATCACGCGGTGGCGCAGGCGGCGCTCTGCGGCGTCCTATTCGCGGTCATCCTGACCCTGCGCAGCCAGACGGCGCTCAATTTCATCTATTTCGCCTTCTGATCGGCCGGCACGCGCGTCAGCCGGATCGCGCCGATGCGCGCGCCGAGCAGCCGCGTGTCGTGGCTCGCAAAAAACGCTGCCGGCGAGACCAACGGCGTGACGCCGATCGCGAGCTGATTCATGCCCGCGCGCCAGCATGGCTCGCCGGCGAGCCACTCGTAATCGCCCTGGCCCGCCGGCATCGGTTGCGCGCCGAGACGACAGTCGTTGACGCGTAGAGCAATCCGGGGATCTTGCGCGGCCCGCGCGGCGGGCGTGGCCGTGATCGTGATTCGTATCGGCCCTGGCGGTGCGACGCTGATGCGCAGTACGGCGTCCGGCTCCGCCGTCCATCGGAACAGGTCGGGATCCGCTTCCACGGGATGCCATCCCGACAGAAACGGCGCCGAGTCGTTCATCCCCACCGTGGCGATGTTGCGCCTGCCGACCGTCAGCGGCGCCCGCAAGATGCCCTGGCACAGCGTGACCGGCGATGCATCCTCGGCGGTTGCGGTCGCGCCCGCCGGAGCGGAATCGAGCGTGACGATGACGGGATCGGTCCGGCCGGTCTTCGCCACGCGCACGGCAACCGAGCCTGGCTGCGGATCGATCATTTCAAAGGGAATGCTGCGCGGCTCAATCGTTGCGACTCGCGGCCGCTCCGTGTTGAGAAGGCGCACGACGGCGCCTCCCGGTGCTTCACCGGGCGTGCCGCCATGCAGGACGAACGAACCGGCGGCCACGAGCGGTGACACATCGCGCCATTCGCCCGGTATCAGCGCGACGCATGGCGCATGACCGAGCAGCACCGCCGCGCCGGCATTGCCAATCCACTCGCGCTCGAACATGAAGCCAAGCCGTTCGAGGTTCTCGCGCGCCCGGGGGAAGGCGTAGAGCGTGGTGCCGTCTCCGAGCGCCTTGTCGATCGCCGCCGGTGACTGCGGCACCAGCGCAAGGTCATGGCCGGCCTGCTTCGCCGACAACAGGATTGCCGCATCGACGCGACGGCTCTCGGCGACGAGCGCGGCGTTCGCCGGCAGGTCGGCCGGACGAACATCAAAGGCGGCGCGCACGGCGAGTGAAGAGGGTAGGTCGCGCCCGAGCTCGGAGAAGCGACCGCGAGCGAGCGCGCTGGAGGCGACCAGGGCGATCGCCGCGACGGTCGCGAGGGCGATGCCGGCGCGGCCGCGGACGGACTGCTGCACCCATGCCAGCGCGACGGCAATGGCCGCCCACCCGCAGACGGCCAGCGGTACGCTGAGGTATTCGACCTGCGAGCGCGGGGCGAGGAAGAACCACATCACCAGCGAGACACCGCAGACGAGCGTCGCCAGGCGTGCCGATGCCGTCGACCACACGCGCGCCGATTCCAACGACGACGAGAAATGCGCCTAACGACGTGAACTCAGTGGTGAGGGCGGCTGTCAACGCGCCCGCGGTGGCGGGCCCGGCGACCAACACCGGACCGGCGCCGAAGACGGCCCCTGCGGCTGCCATCACGCCAATCGCGATGATCGCAGGACGAGGCGCGGGCACTCGGGTGCCGATCAGGATGGCCAGCGCCGGCAGCACCGCCAGCCATGCGCGATCCTCGAACAACGCCGCCGCTCCGCTGACGACGGCGATTGCCGCCAGCGATGGCCTCCCCGTCGAGAGCCATCGCCACAGGCTCCACCCGGCGAGCAACGCCAGTGCCGGCGACAAGGCATCGCCGTTCCACGAGACACCGCGCCACCAGAAGGTCGCGCTCGAGGCCATGCTGATCATTGCGAGCGCGATCGAAAAGACCGGAACGCCAGCGGCGCGCAGCCACGCGCCGAACGCGATGATCGCGGCGGCGCCGGCCGCGGCGGCGAGATCGCGGAGCGCCGTGCGACGCCCACGGGCCACCGCGAGCGATAGTCGCGCCGTCGCCGTACTCGCAGTCGGTGCGTGATCGAACGGCACATCGAGGGCGGGCAGGCGCACTTGCGCATCCGCCCGGTCGACGGGAGCGAACACGCGATCGAACGCCGCGGTGCCGATGTCGAGCCGGCCGCCGGCGAGATAGGCGACACAGGCGATCACGCCAACCCCAGCCAGTACGGCGCGCGCCGCCCACGGCGGCGCACTAGCGCGAAACATCGTCTCGCTCGTCAAACGAGGGTATTATCGTCAATCCTGGATGACCGAGCGGAGCGTGATGCGTGCGCTGGCCGCGGCCGCGGTGTTGGTGATCGCGCGCTCGGCCGTCTTCCTCATCTGGGAAGAGGCCGCCTTCGATTCCGATCAGGCGGTCTTCGGCTTGATGGCCCGGCACATCGCCGAAGGCCGCGCCGCTCCCGTGTTCATTTACGGCGATCGCTACATGCTGGCCGTGCAGGCCTGGCTGGCGGCGCCGCTGTTCGCGATCGCGGGCTCTTCTGTCGCGATCCTGAAAGCGCCCGTCGTGCTCGTCAATGTCACGACCGCCGTCCTGCTGGTCTGGATCCTGGTCCGCGATGCGCGAACTGCGGCCGTCGATCGCGCTTGTCGCGTCCTCGTTCTTCGTGCTGATGCCGCCCGTGATGGCCAAGCTGCTTGCCGAGACCGGCGGCGGCAATCCGGAGCCGTTTCTCTACGTGTTGCTCCTGTGGCTCTTGCGCGATCGGCCGATCGCCTTCGGCGCCGTCTTCGCATTCGGCTTCCTGCACCGTGAGTTCACGGCGTATGGCGTGACCGCGATCATCGCGATCGCGTGGCTTGCCGATCGCCGGCTGAATGCCGTTCGATTGAAGGCGATCGCGCTTGCCGCGATTGCGTATTTCGTCGTCTCCCAGGCAGTGCGCACCGCCTTTCTGTTCTCGACGCCGTTTGGTCCCGGCAGCACCGTGTCAGCGTCGTTCGATGGCGTTGGGTCGGCGCTGACG
The DNA here is from genome assembly GCA_963833135.1 of uncultured cyanobacterium. Taxonomy (GTDB): domain Bacteria; phylum Acidobacteriota; class Vicinamibacteria; order Vicinamibacterales; family UBA2999; genus 12-FULL-67-14b. The sequence goes on from CAWHWW010000011.1 coordinate 63,271, forward strand.
AGCCGCTACTGCTGGGTTCCCGACAGCGTCGCGCCGTCGATGCGCGAGCTGTTCGGCAGCTTCATGGGCGTCGCGTTCGGGTTCTCGCCATACCCGATGCGCGATTTCGGCCTGCGGAGCCTGCTCCCGTCAGGCCTGCCGTCATTCTGGCCCGTGCTGGGTGGCATCCTCGCCGCTGCGTTGATTCGTGTGGCCTGGATCGCCGTGCGCGATCGGCGACCGATCTGGCAGGGAGCCGGCGCGGTCGCGACCTTTCTGCTCCTGATCGGTGTGCAATCAGGCGTCGTCTACGCGGTCGCGCGATGCGGCCGCCTCGAACCTGACACCGTCCGCTACGCGCTGCTGATGCTGTACGCTGGCGTCGGCGCGGTCGCGTTGTATTTCGTCTACGAAACGCATCGAGTCTGGCGGGGCGCGATGGTGGCGGTGATGGTGGCGTGGACGGCGACGAGCGTCGCCAGTCATGCGCTGCTCTGGGATGAATACCTCCGCCGCGAGCCGGCTGCACCGCATCGCGCGCTGGCCACATACCTGGTCGATCACGGGATCCACTACGCGCGCTCGGATTATTGGACCGCTTATGCAACGACATTCCTGGCCGGTGAGCAAGTGGTGATCGCGTCGAACGACACGGTGCGGATCGCGGCGTATCAGAATCGAGTGGCCGCGCATCGGCAGGAAGCCGTCACCATTCAGCGGCAGCCGTGCGCGGATGGCGGCGTTGAGGCGGTCACGGGTACCTACTGGATATGCGCGCCACGGTAACGGCTGCGATTGTCGCGATGGTGTTGATCGCTGGTTGTGCGGGACCGGCCACGCCCGACACCATCCTCGTCAACGGCAAGGTCTTCACGTCGAATCCCGCGCAGCCGTGGGCGGGGGCGGTCGCCATTCGAGGCGATCGCGTCATCGCGGTTGGCGACACGGCCACGATCGCCGCGCTGGCCGGTTCCTCGACGCGCCGGCTTGATGCGGGCGGCCGCACGATCATTCCCGGCATCAACGACGCGCATCAGCACGTCGGCATCGCGCCGGCGTCGGATCGACTGGGCCTGCCGCAGGATCCAACGCTCGATCAGCTGGCCGCCGCAATCGGCGCGCAGGTGACAGTGTCGCCGGCGGGACGCTTGATCCAGGGCGAGTTCAGCCAGACGGCATGGGCCGATCCGTCGTTCACCCGCGCCTGGCTCGATGCGATTGCGCCGAATCATCCGGTCAGGCTGTCGGCATTCACCGGGCACGGCACGCTGCTCAACAGCCGTGCGCTCGCCTTGATTGGCATCGACGACACCGCGAAGGATCCCGAGGGCGGCCGATACGGCCGCGATGCGGCGGGCCGCCTCGATGGCCGCCTCGAGGAGTATGCCGATTACCTCGCCGGCCGGCGACTCGCCTCGAAGGCCGCGCCGGCCGAGATGGTCGATGCGTATCGCCGTTTCGCCGCGGAGGCGCGCGGCTTCGGGATTACCTCGGTGCAGCTGATGGCGAATCTGCCGGTTGCCGAAGTCTCGAAACACCTCGTCGACGCCGGCGTGCCCGTGCGTTGGAGAGTATTCCGCTTCCCGATGCGCGAGGACGGCGGCGAGACGATCGACAGCCGTCCGCCGTTGCCGCCGCAGCCGGCGCCGCTCGTTGAGGTGCGGGGCATGAAGTGGATACTCGACGGGACGCCGATCGAGCGGCTGGCGTTCCTGCGCGCGCCCTACCTCGATGCGCCCGGGGAACGGGGCCGGCTCAATCTCACGTCAGATCGAATTGGGCAATTTGTCGGCTGGGCCTACGGCAGCGAGGATCCGCTCGCGGTCCATGCCGTCGGCGATGGCGCCATCGACGCCTACGTCACCGCGATTGAGAAGGCCGGCCGCGCCGAAGTCTGGCGCGGCAAGCGGCCCCGCATCGAGCACGGCGACATGATGCCGCCGGATCTGATCGCGCGCGTCAAGGCGCTGGGCATGGTGGTCGTCCAGAACCCGTTGCATTTCATGTCGGGCGAGATCCTCGCCGCCCGTGTCGGCCCGGAACGGCGCGCGTCGATGCAGCCGATGAAGTCGCTGCTCGAGGCAGGCGTGCCGCTCGCGATTGGCGCCGACGGCCCGATGAACCCGTTCCTCAACATCATGGCCGCGACGACGCATCCGGCGAATCCGAAGGAGGCGTTGACGCGCGAGCAGGCGGTGACGGCCTACACGTCGGGATCGGCGTTCGCTGAATTTCAGGAAAAGCAGAAGGGCCAGCTTGCGGTCGGCATGCTCGCTGACCTTGCCGTGCTGTCGGTCGACATTTTCACCGTTCCTCCACCGGAATTGCCGAAGGTGACGAGCGTCCTGACGATGCTCGGCGGCCGCATCGTTCACGAAACGGGAGCCGTGCGTTGACCCTTCGACTCGCCATCATGCTCGGGTGCCTCGCATGACGGCTCGCTCAGGGCAGGTCTTCGGTGATCTCCGATCCTTCATCGATCAACTCCGCCGCGACGGGAGCTCGTTGAAATCAGCGCGCCGGTGGATGCCAATCTCGAAGCCGCGGAGATTCATCGACGCGTGATCGCCGCCGGCGGGCCCGCGCTGCTGTTCACCAACGTGAAAGGCGCCGACTTTCCGCTCGTCACCAACCTCTTCGGCACCGCGCGTCGCGCCGAGCTGGCGTTCGGCACTCGACCGCTCGCCTTCATCAAGCGCCTCGTGCACCTGGCTGAAACGCTGCTGCCGCCGACGCCGGCGAAACTCTGGGGTGCCCGCGACATTGGCCGTGATCTGCTCAAGGTCGGCACGAAGCGGGTCGCCACCGGCCCGGTGCGCGAGGTGGTCACGTCGGACGTCCGGCTCGATCGCTTGCCGGTGCTGACGTGCTGGCCCGAGGACGGCGGGCCCTTCGTCACCTTTCCGCTGGTTTATACGCAGCATCCCGAGAAGCCGGGGCACAACCTCGGCATGTACCGGATGCAGGTCTACGATCGCGCGTCGACCGGCATGCACTGGCAGATTGGCAAGGGCGGGGGATTTCACTACGCGCGCGCCGAAGCGCGCAACGAGCCGCTGCCGCTGACCGTGTTTCTTGGCGGTCCGCCGTCGTTGATTCTGTCCGCGGTGGCGCCGCTCCCGGAGAACGTTCCCGAGCTGATGCTGGCATCGCTCATCGCCGGCGATCGGCTTGCCGCAGACCGCCGCGCCGAATGGTCATCCGCATCCGCTGATCGCGAACGCGGAGTTCGCGCTGATGGGGCAGGTCGCGACCGAAGGTGCGCAAGCCAGAAGGGCCCTTCGGCGATCACTACGGCTACTACTCGCTGCAGCACGATTACCCGGTGTTCGACGTCAGGCAGATCGCGCATCGGCGGGATGCGATCTATCCCGCGACCGTCGTCGGCAAGCCGCGCCAGGAGGATTTTTTCATCGGCGACCTGCTGCAGGACCTGCTGTCGCCGCTGTTTCCGCTCGTCATGCCGGCGGTCGAGCAGTTGTGGTCGTACGGCGAGACCGGCTATCACTCGCTCGCCGGCGCGGTCGTCAAGCAGCGCTACAAGCGTGAGGCGATGGCCAGCGCCTTCCGGATCCTCGGCGAAGGGCAGTTGTCGCTCACGAAATTCATCCTCCTGACCGATCGGCTGGTGGATCTGAAGGATTTTCGTGCCACGCTGGAGCACGTGCTGGCGCGCACCAATCCCGAGACCGATCTCTACGTGTTTTCCAACCTGTCGATGGATACGCTCGACTACACCGGGCCCGTCGTCAACGAGGGCTCGAAGGGCGTGTGGCTGGGCCTCGGCGATCCGATTCGCGAGCTGTCGCGGACGTTCGCGCCGCCGGTGCCGCCGCCGTCGGATGTCACCGACGTGCGCGTCTTCTGCGGCGGGTGCCTGGTTGTCGGCGCTCGTGCATTCGCCGACGATCGCGACGCGCCATCGCGGATCGCGTCGCACCCCGCCTTCGCAGGCTGGCCGCTGATCGTCGTCAGCGACGAGCCGGCGCGCGCCACGCGCAGCGACATGAATTTCCTGTGGACCACGTTCACGCGCTTCGAGCCGGCCGCCGACATTCATGCGGCGGCCGAGCGCGTGGTCCGTCATCACATTGCCTACGAGCCTCCGGTCGTGATCGACGCGCGCATCAAGCCGTGGTACCCGAAGGAGGTGACGTGCGACCCGGCTACTGCCGCGACCGTCACCAGCCGCTGGAAGGAATACTTCCCGGCCGGCAATGTTGCGATGGGTGACTCCGAGCGCGGGCATCTTGATTGAGAGCCACGCTCGCAAGCCCCAAGCCCGCAAGCCCGTCGAAGCCCGTAGCCCGCAAGCCCGAGCCTGAGTAATAATCATTATTGTGAGCGATACGACGACCAACGGGATTCGAGTGCAGGTCACGACCAAGTATCTTCCCGAACGCAGCTCACCGCGCGATCACGAATACTGGTTTGCCTACTTCATTCGCATTTCAAACGTCGGCCCGGACACCGCGCAGTTGATCAGCCGACACTGGGTGATTACCAACACCGACGGCGAAGAGGAAGAAGTTCGTGGCGAAGGCGTCGTCGGCGACAAGCCGGTGCTGGAGCCGGGGGGCTTCTACAACTACAACAGCTTCTGCAACCTGAAGACGCCGGTCGGCACGATGCACGGCGAATACACGATGGTGACGCCGGACGGCGAGACGTTCGAGGCGCGCATCGCCCCGTTTACGCTGGCAGTTCCAAACGCGTTGAATTGAGATGCTGATGCAACCGCTAGGCACTCACGCACAGACCCGTACGCACCGCACAGACCACCATGGCTTTAATGCGATCAGGCGCGCCAAGCATGCGGAGAGCGGAGGGCGCAGGCGCCCGCCGCGCGACGGTGACGCCTGCGGCGCCGAACAGTGCCAAGAAGAAGGTTGACTCCCAGGCCGCGTGGCGCGAGTTCCGCGAGCTGGTCTGGGTGCATCGGCGGCGGCTGTCGATCGGCCTGACGCTGATGATGATCAGCCGCCTCGCCGGCATCGTCCTGCCGGCGCTCTCCAAGTACGTCATCGACGATGTGATTGGGAAGGGCAGGCACGAGCTGCTCGTGCCGATCGCTCTGGCGGCCGGCGGCGCCACGATCGTGCAGGCGTTCACCAGCTTCGGGCTCTCGCAGATTCTCGGCGTCGCCGCGCAGCGCGCCATCACCGACATGCGCAAGCGCGTCCAGGCCAAGGTGATGCGCTTGCCGGTGCGCTATTTCGACTCCACGCAGAGCGGCGTCCTGCTGTCGCGGATCATGAGCGACGCTGAAGGCATCCGCAACCTCGTCGGCACCGGCCTGGTGCAGCTGGTGGGCGGCGTGGTCACGGCCTTCATCAGTCTCGGCGTGCTGCTCTATCTCAACTGGCGCATGACGCTCGTCACCGCGGTGGTGCTCGGTCTCTTCGGCGGCGGCATGGCCTACGCCTTCCAGCGGCTGCGGCCGCTGTTCCGCGAGCGCGGCAAGATCCAGGCGGAAGTGACGGGCCGGTTGACCGAAGCGCTCGGCGGCATCCGCATCGTCAAGAGCTACACGGCGGAGAAGCGCGAAGAGATCGTGTTCACGAAGGGCGCGCACCGGCTGTTCCGCAACATCGCGCAATCGATGACCGGCGTGTCGGCGACCACCTCCGGCAGCACCGTGATCATCGGCGTCGTCGGCGTGGTCATGATCTGGATGGGCGGCAACGACATCGTCGCCGGCCGCATGACGCTTGGCGACTTCGTGATGTACATCTTCTTCATCGGCCTGCTGGCGGCGCCGATGATTTCGATCGCCAGCATCGGCACGCAGATCACCGAGGCGTTCGCCGGCCTCGACCGCATCCGCGAGATCCTCAACATGCAGACGGAGGACGAAGCCGACGAGGGCAAGCCGTCGCTCGGCGCCATCCAGGGCGACATCCGCTTCGACGACGTCTGGTTCGAATACAACGAAGGCGTGCCGGTCCTGAAGAACGTCAGCTTCCAGGCCGCGCCCGGGACGACGACGGCGCTGGTCGGATCGAGCGGCTCGGGCAAGAGCACGCTTGATCAGCCTGGTGATGGCGTTCAACCGCCCGAACAAGGGCCGCATCCTCGTCGACGGCAAGGATCTGGGCGACATCCCGCTGCGCGACTACCGCGAGCAGCTGGCGTCGGTGCTGCAGGAGAACTTCCTGTTCGACGGCACCATCGCCGACAACATCGGCTATGCGAGGCCGGGCTCGACGCTCGAGGAGATCAAGCACGCGGCGCGCGTCGCCCACTGCGAGGAGTTCATCCTCAAGTTTCCCGAGGGCTACGACACGATCGTCGGCGAGCGCGGCATCAAGCTGAGCGGCGGCCAGCGGCAGCGCGTCTCGATCGCGCGCGCGATCCTGGCGTCGCCGAAAGTGCTGATCCTCGACGAGGCGACCTCGAGCCTCGACAGCGAGAGCGAGGAGATGATCCAGGACGGCCTCAAGCAGCTGCGCACCGGACGCACGACGTTCGTGATCGCGCATCGCCTGTCGACGATCCGCAGCGCCGATCAGATCCTGGTGATGGAAGGCGGCGAGATCGTCGAGCGCGGCACGCACGACGAGTTGCTGGCGCGCGATGGACGTTACCGCCAGTTGTACGATAAACAGTACAAGCTCGAGACCAACCGCTTCATCAACCCCGGCGAGGACTGGACGCCGGAGGCGCCGAAGCCGGTCGCGCTCAAGCCGGCCTCGACACAGATTTAATCGAATAATTGATAGCGACCATTCGATTTTTAGAATGGAACTCCCAGTGACACGGCCCGTATTGATTGTTTTGGAGGGACGAACACAGTGCTGAACAATCCGGCTGACGTGTTGTCGGTCGTCTTGCGCGGGACGCTCGGCCGTTCGGGCCGAAAGCGCGCCCGCCGCGCCACCAAGTTCCTGACGGGCCATGGTGGCTTCCTGAGTGCCAGCACGATGATTGCCGCCGCCGGCGTGGCGTGGGGCATCTACGACACGCTCAAGAACCAGAACTCTCCGATGGCGCCTGGCGGTGCCACGGTTCCAGGGGGTTCCACGGTTCCACTGGGTTCGGTTCCAGCCGGTTCCACGGTTCCAGCCGTTCCAACGGTGCCGGCGATGCCCGCGGCCTTCGAGGCGGCGCTCGATCCGCTGGCGCGCATCATTCGCCTGGCCGTGTCGGCGGCGAAGGCCGACGGGCAGCTGACCGACCAGGAGCGCGCGATGATCATGGCGCGCGCGCGCGAGGCCGGGCTCGAGACCGCCGTCGAGGCCGAGCTCAACCAGACGCGGCCGCTCGCCGACATCGTCCGGGGCGTCACCGACCCGGCGATCAAGAAGGATCTCTACGTGCTGGCGTTCGCCATCGTCCGCGCCGACGAGAACGTGTCCGGCGCCGAACGCATCTACCTGGCGCAGCTCGCGCATCAGCTCGGACTCGATCCCGCGGCGGTGCAGGCAATCGAGAACGAAACGGCAAGCAAGATCGATTCACTGTCTGAGAACTGATGGCCTGTTGGCCCGACGGCCTGTTGGCCTGACAAGGAGCAGAAATGGACGGATCGAATCAGTGGTACATGGCCATCGGCGGCCATCAGGTCGGGCCGGTGAGCCAGCAGGAGATCATCACCAACCTGCAGAACGGCAGCATCGACGCGGAGACGCTGGTATTTTCGGCGGGCATGACGCAGTGGCAGAAGGTGAAGGATGTGGCCGCCTTCGCGCAGTTTAGTCAAGGGCGCCTCCGGCGCCTCGGCGGGGCAGGCCCCGCCGGGTGCCGTTGTCCCGCCTCCGGCGCCCGGCCGCCGCGCACACGACATCGACTTCGAGATCCACGGCAACGAGATGCAGTTTGTCGAGGTCGCGCTCGATCCGGGTGAAGGCGCGGTCGCCGAAGCGGGCTCGATGATGTACATGACGCAGGGGATCGCGCATGGAGACCATCTTCGGCGACGGCAGCCAGCAGCGTTCGGGCGGCGTGATGGACGCCCTGCTCGGCGCCGGCAAGCGCCTGCTCACCGGTGAAAGCCTGTTCATGACGGTCTTCACCAACCAGGCGCAGGGCAAGCACAAGGTCGCGTTTGGCGCGCCCTATCCCGGCAAGATCATCCCGATGGATCTGAAAGCGCTCGGCGGGCACCTCGTCTGCCAGAAGGACTCGTTCCTCTGCGCGGCCCGCGGCGTGTCGGTCGGCATCGCGTTCCAGAAGAAGCTCGGCGTCGGCCTGTTCGGCGGCGAGGGCTTCATCATGCAGAAGCTCGAAGGCGACGGCCTCTGCTTCGTGCACGCCGGCGGCACCATCCACCACTTCGAGCTCGCGCCCGGCGAGACGATGCGCGTCGACACCGGGTGTCTCGTGGCGCTGCAGCCCAGCGTCAACTACGACATCCAGTTCGTCGGCGGGATCAAGACGGCGCTGTTCGGCGGCGAGGGCATCTTCTTCGCGACGCTGCAGGGGCCCGGCCGCGTGTGGCTGCAGTCGCTGCCGCTCAGCCGCATGGCCGATCGCATCTACTGCCGCCGCGCCGCAGAGCAAGGGCTGGCGCAAGGAAGAGGGATCGATCCTCGACCGTGTCGGCGGCCTCGGCGACCTGATCGACGGCCGCTGATCCGGTCGTTATGGTGTTTTCGAAGCGTCTGCGTGACGGGGTCCGCCGCGGCCGGATCAGATGCAGCGTCCGCATCTGGCAAAAGCCGCATGTGAAAGCCGGCGGACGTTACCCGATGGACGACGGCCACATCGTCGTCGACTCGATCGACAAGATCAGAATCAAGGACATCACGCACGATCTTGCGCGCGAGGGCGGGTTCGAAAGCGTCGCCGACTTGTTGGGCACCGCGAAGCATGGTCCGGGACGGAACGTGTATCTGATTCGATTCCACTATCTGCAGCCGGGTGCCTGGACCCGTTGACCATTGTGAAGGTGCAACCATGGCGGCTGCGGCACTAGCCATGGACCCGTTCGATCTGCAGCGCTTCGTTGACGCCCAGCACGGCGTCTACGAGCACGCGCTTGCCGAAGTCACGCAAGGGCTGAAACGCACCCACTGGATGTGGTTCATCTTCCCGCAGATCGACGGGCTTGGCTCCAGCCCTGCGGCGCGCCACTATGCGGTCAAGAACAGGGAAGAAGCCGAGGCGTATCTTCGGCATCCGGTGCTGGGCCCGCGGCTGGTCGCTTGCGCCGAGGCAGCATTGGCTGTCGACGGCCGATCGGCGCGCGAGATGTTTGGTACTCCGGACGACCTGAAGCTGCGCTCGAGCGCGACACTGTTTGCCGCGGTCGCGCCGAGCGGATCTGCCTTCGAGCGCGTGATTGAGAAGTACTTCAACGGCCAGCCGGACCCAAAGACCCTGGCACTGTTGTCATGATGTGCGCCAAGCCCGGCGCGTGGAACACTTCTGCCCGCTCGTGAGGACTATCCAGAGGGTGTAGAGTGCTTGCAGCTTTCGCGGGCATTCGACCCGACCGGGCGTCCTTCGGTCGCGTGCGAGCCAGCAGGAAGCCCCTCGGTAGGAGATCACATGAGACCGATCATTCGCCCCCTCGTCGTCGCCGTCGCGTACGTCGCGCTGTCGTGTCTTCTGGTCGTTCCGGCGTTCGCCCAGGCGGATTCGCAAGTGGGCACGTGGAAACTGAATCTCGCCAAGTCGAAGTACAGCCCGGGTCCGGCGCCGAAGAGCGCGACGACCACCATCACCGCCGCAGGCCAGGGCACCAAGGTGGTTGTCGACCAGGTCGCGGCCGATGGCACGGTGCGTCACTGGGAGTTCACCGCGAACTACGACGGCAAGGACAGCAAGATGACCGGGAACAACCCCGACGCCGATACCGTCGCACGCACGCGCATCGACGCCAGCACCGTGCAGACGGTGTCGAAGAAGAACGGAAAGGTGACCACCTCGCAGACGTCCACGGTATCGGCCGACGGGAAGACCAGGACGGTCACGACCAAGGGTGTCAATGCCGCCGGCCAGCAAGTGAGTAACGTCGCGGTCTACGACAAGCAGTAGCCTGACGTGACGTCGGTGCGCGGGCCACGGATTGAGCGGGCCTAGAAGGAGCCTTCCCGCGGTCCGCGCGCCGTCTTGTCGATCTGTCGAATCGCGCCGAGGTGGTAGGCGAGGTGCGCGATGCTCGACACGAGTCCGGTGAACTCGATGCCGGCGACATCGCGCGGCGTCGTCAAGACCTTGAGCCACCGCTCGGTTTCGGCGCGCAGGCCCTTTCTGATTTCTTCCCACTGACTCGCATCCACGCGAGCGATCTTCCACGCCTCGTCCCACTTCGCGTTCGCGAACGGATTGCCGCCTTCGGCGGCCCATTGATTCATCAGCGACAGGCCGTATCGAACATGTTGTGCGTGCGCGGCGATGGTCGCGCCGCCGTTTACCGAGTGCGAGGCATCGTCCGCGGACAGTGTGTCGAGCGAGGCGAGCATCCCGAGGTCGCCGGTGTTCAGCATGAAGCCGCCGCGGCTGCCCGTGACGCCATCGACGAGCTCGGAGAACAGGTGGGCGAGCGTGCGACTGGATTCAGCGGTGAGCATGACCTAAAGTAGCACCGTCACCACCATGCCGACGCAACTGGAGAAAGGCCAGGCTTTTCGGGCGCTCCACCAGCGAAGCTCAGCGTTCATCATTCCGAATCCCTGGGACATCGGCTCGGCGCGGATCCTCGCGCACATCGGCTTCGAGGCGCTGGCGACGACGAGCATGGGTTATGCGTTTTCGCTCGGCAGGCTCGACACCACCGTCGATCGCGACGACATGCTGGCGCACATCGCCGCGCTCGCGGGCGCGACCTCGTTACCGGTCAATGCCGACCTCGAGAACGGTTACGGTGACGATCCGCACACCGTTGCCGAAACGATTCGCCTCGCGGCCGACGCCGGCGTCGTCGGTGGATCGATCGAGGACGCCACCGGCCGCGCCGGCGATCCGATTTACGACATCGATCTTGCGGTCGAGCGGGTGCGAGCGGCGGTTGCGGCGGCCCGGGCGCTGCCGTTTCCGTTCACCCTGACCGCCCGCGCGGAAAACTATCTGCACGGTCGTCCCGATCTCGACGACACCATCCGGCGGCTCAAGGCGTTTGAGAATGCCGGCGCCGATGTCCTGTACGCACCTGGCCTCCGCACCAGGGACGACATTGCCGCGGTCGTGACCTCGGTGCGGCGGCCGGTGAACGTGTTGATGGGATTGCAGGGCGTCCTTCTCGGCGCCGACGACCTGTCGGCGATCGGTGCGCGGCGCATCAGCGTCGGCAGCGCGCTGTATCGGACGGCGATGGGCGCATTCCTTCGCGCCGCCAACGAAATGCGCCACCGCGGCACGTTCGAGTTCGCCGCCGACGCCGCCAATCCCCGGGACCTCGGGAGGATCTTCGGGTCCTGAGCGCGTGGTACCATTGCGGCGTCCGATGCGACGACTGTCTGTGGTTTCTGCGCTTGCTGTGGCCCTGGTGTTGTTGTCCGTGCCCTCCATTCGCGCTTCCGCCTTCGCCCTCCGGGCTACAGTGGCAAGTCGCGCACGGCGGACGAGTCGATGGCCCAGGTGCGGACCGCGTATCCAGACAAACGCGGCTTCAAGCTCTCCGATTTCCCGCGCACGATCAAGCTTGCCGACAACGTCTACGGCTACGAAGAGATTCGCCCGCCAGGCTTCACCACGGTCAGCCTGTTCGTTGTCGGTCACGACGGCGTTCTCATCGCCGACGGCCAGGGCAGCGCCGAAGCGACGAAGAAGATGCTCGACGCGATCGCGAAGGTCACGACCAGGCCGATCAAGTGGTACGTCGCCGGATCCGATCACGGCGATCACACCGCGGGCAACTCGGTCTTGCCGAAAGACATCACCTACGTCGCGACGCCGTTTTCGAAGGCGCAGATGAAGCTCGCCGCGCCGGCGATGACCGGTGACAAGCAGGTGATCGATGTCGGCGGCATCGAGGTCCAGGCCTTGTTTCTCGGCCGCGCGCACACGGGCGGCGATCTGGTGGTCTACCTGCCGAAGCAGAAGATCCTCTTCATGAGCGAGGTCTTCCTCAATCGCGTGTTCCCGGCGATGCGATCGGCCTATCCCACCGAATGGGTGGGCGTCATCGACAAGGCGCTCGAACTCGACGTCGATCGATTCGTGCCCGGCCACGGTTTTATCGAGGAGCCAAAGGCATCGCGCGAGGAGCTGATCGAATACCAGAAGGCGATGCGCGCGGTGATCGCCGAGGTCAATCGGCTTCACAAACTGGGTCAGTCGGCGGATGACGCGGCAAAACAGGCCGACTGGGGTCCGTACAAGGAATGGTTTCTCGTCGAACAGCAAGGTCCAATCGCCGTCCGGAAAATCTACGAAGAGATTGAGGGGAAACTCAAATAATGGCCGAGCAGTCATTCAAGAATCACGCGCATCGCCCGACGCATACCGCAGTCGTCTGGGTCTTCGCGCTCATCGCGCTGATCGCTGATGGTGCAGCAGCTGCGCGGCTCCGACACGCGCGACTTGGCGATCATCGCGATCATTCTCGCGGTCTTCGAGCTCGGCTGGATCAGCCGCGTCTACACGGTCAAGCTGCAGGACCGCATCATCATGCTCGAAGTGAAGGTGCGTGCCGCCGAGCTGCTGCCCGCCGGCGCCGATGCCCAGCTCGCAAAGTTGAGCAGCAAGCAGATCGCCGCGCTGCGCTTTGCGTCGGACGAGGAGTTCGGCGTGTTGCTCGAGCGCGCGGCGCGCGAGAATCTCCAGCCGAAAGACATCAAGGCCTCGATCAAGGCCTGGCGGCCGGACCTCCATCGCACCTGACGAAAGCGCCGCGTGACCCCGGACGAGCAGCAGGAAGTCAGGCGATTGATCGACGCGCACGAGCACACGCTGCAGGTGTGCCGCGCCTGCGCCGAGACCACCCGCGACCTGGCGTGGGAAGTGAAGCGCGGCCACCTGCCGCCGGCCGAATCGCTGGCCGCGACGCTCGCCGAAGTCGAGCGCGTGCTCGACGACCTCGCCAGGGTCGAAGTCGCCATTGCGGAGATGAAGGCGGCGCTCTGGTGAGCGGCGCCCCGTCGGCCGACCGCCTCGGCGAGCTCGTCAACTTCAGCGTCGATGCCATCGTGCTCCTGAATGCCGATGGCGTGATCAAGTGGGCCAATCCGGCGACCAAGGAGGTGTTCGGCTATCGCGCCGAGGATGTGGTTGGCGTGCACGCGCGCGACCTGGTCGAGCCTGCCGATCGTGATGCCTGGCAGGCGCTGGTCGACGGGCTGTTCGACAATCCATCAGTACCGGTTCGCGGCACGTTCCGGTGCCGCCACCAGGACGGATCGGCGCGCTGGACCGAAGGGGTGGCACGTAACCTCCTGCAAGAACCGCGGGTCGGCGGCATCGTCGTCTACTACCGCGATGTCTCGTCTCGCAAGGCGACCGAACAGCAGCTGAAAGACACGGAGGACCGCTACGGCCACATCGTGTCGTCGGCGGCCGACGTGATCTTCGAAGCGGATGCGGAAGGATACTTTCGCTTCGTCAACCCGCAGACCCTGAGGCTCTTCGAGTTCGACCACGACGAAGTGATCGGCCGGCGGTTTACCGAGTTCATCCGCGCCGACTACCGGCCGCAGATTCTGCACCACTACTATCGGCAGACGCGAGACGGCCGGCTGAATTCGTATATCGAGTTTCCGGCGATCACCAAGTCGGGCAGGGAAGTGTGGCTCGGCCAGAACGCGTGGATCATTACCGATGCGACCGGCAAGCTGACCGGGATGCAGGCGGTGGCCCGCGACATTACCGAGCGGCGCCAGACCGAGGAGGCGCTGCGCGCGGCCGAAGCGAAGTACCGCGCCCTCGTCGAGCAATCGCTGATGGGCGTCTACATCATGCAGGACGAGCGGCTGGTCTACGTCAATCCGAAGGCGGCGGCGCTGCTCGGCTACACGCAGGACGAGCTGATCGATCTGACCGCGCCGTTCCCCTTCCTGCACGAGCAGGACCGCCCGCTGGTCCGCGACCAGCTCGCGCGCCTCGACCCCGATCGCATGCCCAGCGTGCAGCTCGCGATTCGCGGTGTCCGCAAGGACGGCGAGGTCATCCAGGTCGAGGCGTTCTGCTCGCTCACGGAGTTCGGCGACAAGCGCGCGATCCTCACCACCGTGCACGACATCAGCGATCGCGTGAAGCTCGAGGAGCAGCTGCGCCAGGCGCAGAAGATGGAGGCCGTCGGCCGTCTCGCCGGCGGCATCGCGCACGACTTCAACAACCTGCTGGCGGCGATACGGGGCAACGCCGAGCTGATGTCGCACCGCGTGAAGAAGGACCCGGCGATGGCCGTGGAAGTTGCCGAGATCCTGCACGCCGCGGATCGCGCGGCCTCGCTGACGCGCCAGCTGCTCGCGTTCAGCCGCAAGCAGGTGCTGCAGCCGGTGGCCCTCGACATGAACGTGATCGTCAGCGGCGTCTCGCGGATGACGCGCCGCATCATCGGCACCCACGTGCAGCTCAGCCTCGACCTCTCGCCGTCGATCTCGCTGGTCCTCGCCGACCCGGCGCAGATCGAGCAGGTGCTGTTGAACCTGACCGTCAATGCGAGGGACGCGATGCCCTCGGGCGGCACCATCACCGTTCACACTGCCAACGTCACGCTCGAGACCGGCGCGCCGGAAGTCATCCAGGCGGGGATTGCGCCGGGCGCCTTCGTGATGCTCGAGGTCAGCGACCATGGCGTCGGGATGGATCAGGCGACGCAGGCGCGCATCTTCGAACCGTTCTTCACCACCAAAGAAACCGGCCGGGGCACCGGGCTGGGCCTGTCCACCGTCTATGGCATCGTCCGTCAGACCGGCGGCGCGATTACGGTCGAGAGCGAGCCCGGGAAGGGCGCCAGCTTCAGGGTCTATCTGCCGGCCGTCGCAGGAGAATCGCAGTGATTCGCAAGCCGGTTGTACTGATTACAGGTGCGGGCGGCGAGATCGGCCATGGCCTGATCGCGCACTTCGCCTCCGAAGGCAAAAAAGCCTGTCGTCACGTTGGACGTGAATCCCCTCGAGCCCACGCTCGGCAGGATGGTGCAGCGCGAGTTCACGGGTTCGATCATGGACAAGCCGCTGCTCGAGCGCGTGCTGTCGGAATTCGAAGTCGAAACCGTGTACCACCTGGCGGCGCTGCTTTCGACGCGAGCGGAATTCACGCCGGTGACGGCGCACCAGGTCAACGTCGAAGGGACGCTGAACCTCCTCGAGTTCTCGCAGCGCGAGGCCGAGTCGCATGGCCGGCCCGTCACGTTTCTTTATCCCTCGTCGATCGCCGCCTATGGCCTGCCGGATTTGGAGACCAAGCGACGCGCCGGCAAGGTGAAGGAAGACGATTTCAACACGCCGTCGACGATGTACGGCGCGAACAAGCTGTACTGCGAGCAACTGGGCCGTTACTACGCAAAGTTCTACAAGCAGCTGGCCGCCGAATCGCAATCGGGCCGCGTCGATTTTCGCGGCGTGCGGTTCCCCGGCCTGATCTCGGCGCTGACGGTGCCCTCAGGCGGCACGTCCGACTACGCACCCGAGATGATCCATGCCGCGGCCAGGGGCGAGCCGTACGAATGCTTCGTGAGGCCGGATACGCGCATCCCGTTCATGGCGATGCCGGACGGCATCGATGCGTTGCTGAAACTGGCGGCGGCGCCGAAAGCGAACCTGACGCGGACCGCGTATAACCTGGCTGCGTTCCATCCGTCGGCCGAAGAGGTCCGCACCGAAGTGATCCGCGCGTTCCCCGCCGCCGACATCACCTGGGAGAACGACGTCAAGCGGCAGGGCATCGTCGATTCGTGGCCGGAGGATGTGGACGACACGGCGGCGCGTCGCGATTGGGGTTTCGCGCCCGCCTATGATTTCGAACGCGCGTTCCGTGATTACCTGATTCCGACGATCAGGGAGCGCTATGCGAAATGAGCACACGAGTGTCAGGCTCCCGGCGTTGGCTTGCCATCAGGGCGAGAGTGAAAAACGTCACACGGAATCACAGAAACGGGCTTGGGGCTTGCGGGCTTGCATCTTGGGGACTTCGACTTGGCAAACCCATTTAGATCCGTGTTTCTGTGTTTCCGTGTGAGTTGTGATGAGAGCCGTCGAAATTAGCCAGTTCGGACCGCCAGAGGTCCTCACAGTCGTCGAGCGGCCCGATCCGATTCCCGCTGCCGGCGAGATCCTGA
Source organism: uncultured cyanobacterium (assembly GCA_963833135.1). Taxonomy (GTDB): domain Bacteria; phylum Acidobacteriota; class Vicinamibacteria; order Vicinamibacterales; family UBA2999; genus 12-FULL-67-14b. Next base: position 79,415 of record CAWHWW010000011.1, read on the forward strand.
TCGACGTCGCCGCCGCCGGCGTCAATCGGCCCGACGTCATTCAACGACTGGGGAAGTATCCGCCCCCGCCTGGCGCATCCGACATTCCCGGCCTCGAAGTCGCCGGCGTCGTCGCGGCGCTCGGCGCCGGCGTGCGCGGCTGGGCGATCGGCGATCCGATTTGCGCGCTGGTGGCCGGCGGCGGCTATGCCGAGCGCGCGGCCGTGCCGCACGAGCAGTGCCTGCCGATTCCAAAGGGTCTGACGGCGATCCAGGCGGCGGGCATTCCGGAAACGTTCTTCACGGTCTGGACCAATGTGTTTCAGCGCGGCAAGTTGAAGGCCGGCGAGACGATCCTGATCCACGGTGGCACGAGCGGCATCGGCACCACGGCGATCCAGCTGGCGAAGGCCTTTGGCGCCCGCGTGTTCGCCACCGCAGGCAGCGACGAGAAATGCGAGGCGATGCGGAAACTCGGCGTCGAGCACGCGTTCAATTACCGGACCGAGGACTGGGTCGCAGAGGGCAAGCGCGTCACCGGCGGCCGCGGCGTGAATCTCATCCTGGATATCGTCGGCGGCGACTATATCGCCCGCAATCTCGATCTCCTGTCGCTCGAAGGCCGGCTGCTGCAGATCGCCTTCCTCAAGAGCGCGAAGGCGGAGCTCGATTTTTCGGTGATGATGAGAAAGCGGGTATGGATCACGGGATCGACCTTGCGCCCGCGCACACCGGCAGGAGAAGGGCGTGATCGCGCGCGATCTGCTCGCGCATGTGTGGCCGCTCGTCGAGAAGGGCACCGTGGCGCCGGTGATTCACAAGGTGTTTCCATTTGCGCAGGCCGCCGCGGCGCACCGGCTGATGGAAGAAAGCACGCATATTGGCAAGCTCATCCTCGACCTCCGCGCCTGATCCGTTATTTACGCCGCGGTTTTTCCTGTTGTGGAGCTACAGCTTCACGGTGTTCCTGTCGGCATTCCAGCTGTTGCCGACGGCGCCCTTCCACATCATGTCGCTCGGCGGCAGCACCACCGAGGCCGGGCTGTTCCTCGGGTTCCTCACCTACGCTTCGGCGATTTCGGCGCCGATTACCGGCGCCATCGCCGATCGCATCGGCAAGCGTCTGGTGCTGATCATCGCGAGCCTTGCGATCACGGTGTTCTCGCTGCTCTATGCGGTGGCGCCGTCATACCAGGTCATTCTCGGGCTCGTGCTCGTGCACGGCGTGTTCTGGTCGGGGCTGCTATCGAGCTCGAGCTCGTACGTGATCGACATCCTGCCCAAGTCGCGCCGCGCGGAAGGCATGGGGTATTCGGGGTTTGCCAGCATCCTCGGCGTCGCGGTGGCGCCGTGGATTGGATTGTGGCTGTTCGATCATGGCGGCTGGCGGCTGCTCTGCCTCGAAGCCGCCGGCCTCAACATGCTGATGGCGTTCCTGGCCTGGCGCCTGCCGCCGGACACGCTGCATCCACATGCACGTTCGCTCCATCCTTCGGATCTCGTCGAATGGCGCATCCTGGTCGGCGCCGTCACGTTGTTTCTCTACTCGTTCAGTTACGGCGGCATCACCAGCTTCGTCGCGGTCTATGCCGAAACGGTCGGCGCGCCGCGGGCCCTCTATTTCACGGTGTTTTGCCTCACGATTGTCGCGACCAGGCCGTTCATCGGCCGTTACGCCGATCGGGCCGGCCATGCACGGATCATCGTCCCGTGCCTGGTGATGATCGTCCTTGGGGTGTGGGCGCTGGCCCTCGCCGGCAGCCCGCTGATGTTCGTCGTCTCGGCGATGCTCTTCGGATTGGGCTTTGGCTCGGCCTATCCGCTCTTCGTCGCGCACCTGATGCATCATGTGGCCGAGCATCGGCGGGGCGCGACCTTCGGCGCGATGATCGGCGCGTTCGATACCGGCATCGGCACGGGCTCGATCGCGGTCGGGTGGATCAGCGGCCGCTACGGCTTTGGCCGCGCGTTCGGCATCGCCGGCGCGATTGCGTTGCTCTCGATTCCGTACTTTCTTTACATGGAGAAGCGGCAGTGGACTACGTCCGTCTCGGCACGTCGGGGCTGAAGGTCTCGCGGCTCTGCCTCGGCACCATGACCTACGGCACGCCGGCGTGGCGGCCGTGGGTGCTCGACGAGGAAACGAGCCGGCCGTTCCTGAAGCGCGCCCTCGAACGAGGCATCAACTTCTTCGATACCGCCGACATGTATTCACGCGGCGAGAGCGAGCGGGTCGTCGGCCGCGCCCTGAAGGAGTTCGCCAAGCGCGACGAGATCGTGCTGGCGACGAAAGTGTTCTATCCGGTCGAGGAACACGCCAACAGCCGCGGCTTGTCGCGCAAGCACATCATGTCGGCAATCGACGCGTCACTGCGCCGGCTGGGGATGGACTACGTCGATCTCTACCAGATTCACCGCTTCGATGACCACACGCCGATCGAGGAGACGCTCGAGGCGCTACACGACGTCGTGAAAGCGGGGAAGGCCCTCTACATCGGCGCATCGAGCATGTACGCGTATCAGTTCGCGAAGATGCTCGCGACGCAGGAGAAACACGGCTGGACGCGGTTCGTGTCGATGCAGAACCACTACAACCTGGTCTATCGAGAAGAGGAGCGGGAGATGATCCCGTTCTGCATCGAAGAGGGTATCGGGATCATTCCCTGGAGCCCGCTGGCGCGCGGCTTCCTGGCCGGCAACCGCAAGCGCGGCGAGAAGACGGCATCGCTGCGCGACCAGCACGACACGTGGGGACACACGCTGTACTTCACCGCACCCGATTACGACGTCGTCGATCGCGTCGTCGAAGTGGCGCGACGGAAGGGCGTGAAACCGATCCAGGTGGCGCTGGCGTGGATACTGAGCAAGCCCGGCGTCACCGCGCCGATCGTCAGCGCGACGAAGCTGGAACAGCTCGATCAGCTCGTCGATGGCCTCTCAGTCACGTTGTCGCCGGACGAGATCGCGTCGCTCGAGGAGCCGTACATCCCGCACAAAGTGATCGGGATCGTTTAAAGATAGGGTTCCAAGGGTTCCAAGGGTTCCAGAAGTTCCAAGGGCATCGTTCTGACGAAGTACCAACGGTTCTGAGAACAGATTGGAACTCCGATAGAACGACGCCTTGGAACTTCTGGAACCCTTGGAACGCTTGGAACCGTTTATTTGAGGATTGAGATCGACATTCCGTCGACCTTCTTTCCGAGCACGGGAATGATGATCGACTCGAGCCTCTGATCCGCCGCCAGAATCGCGTTGAACGCCCGCGCGGCGCGGGCGTTCTCCTCCTCCGGCACCGCGTCCAGCACGCCACCGTCCCGGATCAGGTTGTCGGCGAGGATGACCGTTCCCGGCCGCGACAGTTGCAGGCTGAGGTCGAGATAGCGCGGGTAGCCCGGTTTGTCCGCGTCGATGAAGATCAGATCGAACTTCGGCGCCCGTTGTTCGATCAGTCGCTGCAAGGTCTGTTCAGCAGGCCCGACGTGAATGGTGACGCGAGCGCCCACTCCCGCGCGATCGACATTCTTTCTCGCCACGTCGGCGTGCTTTTGATCCAGCTCAAGGCTGGTGATCATGCCGCCGTCTGGCAACGCTCGCGCCAGCCACGTCGTGCTGTAGCCGCCCAGGGTGCCAATCTCGAGCACGCGCGACGCTCCGCACATCTTCGAGAGCAGGTAGAGGAGCTTCCCCTGGTTCGGCGATACCTGGATCGCCGGCAGGCCCGCCACATCCGCATCACTGATGTTGTGCGTCAGGACGGGATCGGCACCGACGAACAGCGACTCGATGTATTTCTCGATTTGGATACGGAGATCGGGATTCATGACCGGTTGACGGACAGTCTATGAATATCTCCGAGGATCACGCTATACGAAAAAGCCCCGACGAGCGCGACCACACCGATATAGACGAGCGGACCGACGAACGACCCCGTTGACTGGTAGGCGTAGCCAATCACCAGCGGCGTTACGATGCCGGCGAGATTCGCGCTGAAGTTGAAGATGCCGGCCGTCAGGCCGATCAGCTCCTTCGGCGCCACGTCCGAGATGACGGTCCAGCCGAGATTGGTCATGCCCTGGCCGAAGAAAGCGACGGACATGATCGCGATCACCAGCGCATCGGATCCGACGGGAACGTAGTTGGCGATCACGATCGTCGACGCGAGCAGCATGCCGCCGACGATGGGCAGCTTGCGCGCGAGGTTCGCCGATCCCGTGCGCTTCAGCAGCCGATCCGAGAACTGTCCCGCAACCAGCACGCCGATCGACGCGCCGATGTAGGGGAGCATCGTCATCATGCCGGCGTTGATGAAGCTCATGCCGCGGACGTTGACGAGATACGTCGGGAACCAGGTCACGAAGAACACCTGCGTCGAGTTGCCGCCGAACTGCCCGATCGACGCGCCGACGATCTGTCGATGCCTGAGGAGCATGCCGATGTCGCTCCAGCTGAACGCCGTGCGCGCGCCTCGATACTCACCGCCGCCGCCGGCCTCGATGTGGGCCAGTTCCTCCGCGCCGACGCGCGGATCTTCGCTGGGCTCGCGATAGATCGACCACATCAGCGCGCCGAGCACGATGCCGAAGCCGCCGGCGAGAAAGAACAGGCCGCGCCAGCCGAATTGTTGCGTGACCCAGAACAGCGGCACGCTCAAGAAGGCGATGCCGGCATACTGGCCGACCGAATAGATCGAGTTGGCGCGGGCACGCTCCTGCTGCGGGAACCAGGTCGCGAGAATGCGGCTGTTGGCGGGGAAGCATGGCGCCTCGAACACGCCGACGCCGATGCGCGCGAACAACAGCATCGGCAGGCTGGTGATCACGCCCATGAACGCGGTGAAGGCGGACCACAGCGTCAGCGCGAGCGAATACGTGATCCGCGTGCCGAATCGATCGAGAAAGATACCGCCGGGAATCTGCAGCAGCGCATAGCTCCACGAAAATGCGGAAAACACGATTCCCATCGCCGCCGCGGTGAGGCCCAGTTCCTTTGTCAGATACGGCGCCGCGATGCCGAGCACCGTGCGATCCAGATAGTTGACCATCGTCGCCACGGCCACCAGCGCGAGCACCGGGACCCATCGCCGAGTGGTTCGACCCGGCGTCATTCGCTTTCCGAGCTGGTCCCGCCGCCTTCGCCGTCAAACGTGACGGGAATGCGGATGCGCATTGGCCGTTCGCGCGTCAGTTCTTCCATGACCTCCGCGGTCAGGCCGGCGACGCGGCCGATGATGAAAATCAGCCGCGCAAATATCGGTTCGAAGCCCATGTCATAGAGGACGGCGGCCAGGGCGCCATCGACGTTGATGGTCATCGGCTTGACCTGTGTTGCGACCTCGGCGCCGATCGCCAGCATCAACTTGATGCCGTCGCCGGCCAGTCCGTGCTGCCTGGCGAGGTCGAACAACACCGGTGTCCGCGGGTCCTTCGTGTGGACGCGATGACCAAGTCCGGCGACCCGCTTGCCGATCGCTCGATGCTCGGTGACGATCTTCGCGGCACATTGTTCGAACGATAACGACTCGCGCCTGGCGCGCTCGATGCCGGCCGCGAGCATCTCCATGCACCCGGATCCGGCGCCGCCGTGCTCGTCGCCGACGGCGAGAATGCCCGCCGCGACCGCCGCGGATACCGAACTGCGATTTCCTGAAATTGCCAGCCGCGCCGTGGCGCAGGACGGGGCGCCCGGAGCCGTGATCCGCGACGCTCGACAGGATCGCGTTAACGAGCGCCCGTTCGGCGTCCGACGGCAGCCGCGATCGATGCAGCAGGAAGATGGTGTCGGTGAACGTGCGTTCTGTCATGAGCGACGTCACGTCGTGTCCGCGCAAGCGGATCGTGCCGTCGCTGGCCTCGACAATGGCCGTACGCCATGGCTCCATAGGGCTCCTAAACCTCTGTGAGGGTATAGGTTACACGGCGTGATACCTACGACGTTACGGTAGCGGCACCGTAACACTCTCGCTACCTGCCTCCCGCCCACCCATAATCGCTCCGTCTTTCTCCCATAACGATTTATGGCACCACGCACGATTACTCCGCAGGAATCCGAGCTGGCCCAGCGCCTGCTGGCCAACGCTCGCACCGCGATGGCCGCTATCGCCGACTACGACCAGGCCAGGGTCGATCGCATCTGCCAGGCGATCGCCTGGGCCGGCGCCAATCCCGACTCCGCCGAGCGCCTCGCCAACATGAGCGTCGACGAGAGCGGCATGGGCAGCCGCGAGCCGCGGCGCCGCGCCAAGGTCCTCGGCATCCTCCGCGACGCCCTGCGGCAGAAGAGCATGGGCGTCATCGAGGAGATTCCGGAGAAGGGCATCGTCAAGTACGCGAAGCCCGCCGGCGTGATCTGCTCGCTGATTCCGGTCACCAGTCCGTACATCACGCCGATCGGCATCGCGATCTACGCGATCAAGTGCAAGGACGCGGTGATCTTCTCGCCGCACCCATCGAGCAGGAAGACGACGAACGAAACGGTCCGGCTGATGCGCGCCGCGCTCAAGGAGCTCGGTGTTCCCGAAGACGTGCTGCAGTGCGTCGAGCAGCCGAGCATTCCGCTCGCCAACGAGCTGATGTCGATCTGCGACCTGACGATCGCGACCGGCGGCCCGGCGATGGTCAAGGCGGCGTACGGCTCCGGCAAGCCGGCCTACGGCGTCGGCGCCGGCAACGCGACGATGGTCGATCGACGAGACCGCCGACATCAAGGAAGCGGCGCGCAATACCGCGATCAGCAAGACCAACGATCACGGATCGGGCTGTTCGGCCGACGGCAATCTCGTCGTCGACGCGAAGATCTACGACGCGCTGCTGCAGCAGCTGCAGCAGGAGGGCGGATACCTCGTCAACCAGCAGGAGAAGGAGCAGCTGCAGCGGGCCTACTGGGACGAGCAGGGCAGGCGCACCGCCGATACCATCGCCCGACCCGCCGCCGCCATCGCCGCGAAAGCCGGCATCAACCTCCCGCCGAACAAGACATTCTTTCTCGTCGAAGAAGCCAACATCGGCAAGCAGTTCCTCTACTCGACGGAAAAGCTTGGCGTCGTGCTCGCCGTGTTCAAGGCGAACGGCTTTGACGATGCCCTCGACAAAGTGCGGCAGATCTTCGAGACCGGCGGCCGCGGCCACTCGTGCGGCATCTATTCGTTCAACGACGAGCACATCAACCGTCTCGCGTTGATGGCGCCGGTGAGCCGCATCATGGTGCGCCAGGTCCAGTCCAGCTCGAACGCCGGCACCTTCACCAACGGCATGCCGATGACCTCGAGCATGGGCTGCGGCATCTGGGGCGGCAACATCACCAACGAGAACGTCGCGCTCAAGCACTACATGAACGTGACCTGGGTGTCGCGGCCGATTCCCGAAGACAAACCGTCGGAAGCCGAGCTCTTCGGCGAGTTCTACAAGACGCCGATCACGGCCGGAAAGAACTAAGCACCATGGACATCGCTGCACAAACCGCCGTCAAGCGGGCCGCGCCGAAAGCCGACACGCGGATCGCGTCGTACCTGCTCACCGACTACCTCGAGCGCCTCGGCGTCGAGGTGATCTTCGGCCTCTGCGGCCACACCGTGATCGGCTTTCTCGACGCGCTCGGCAAGAGCCGCATTCGCTTCATCTCGACCCGCCACGAACAGATCGCCGCGCACGCCGCCGACGGCTACGCGCGGGCGTCGGGCAAGGTCGGCGTCCTGATGACGCATCTCGGTCCGGGCCTGACCAACGCCGCCACCGGCGTCGCCAACGCCGCGCTCGACTCGATCCCGATGGTGGTGATCGCCGGCGACATCCCGAGCTACTACTACGGACGCCATCCGCACCAGGAAGTGAACCTTCACCAGGATGCGGATCAATTCCAGATCTACCGGCCGTTCTGCAAGCGCGTCTATCGCGTCGACAACGTCCGCGATCTGCCGCGCATCGTCGAGCGCGCCTTTCATCTTGCGCAGTCCGGCCGCCCGGGCCCGGTGCTCGTCGACGTGCCGATGGACATCTTCTCCGCGGATCTCGAGGTCGACGCGTTCGCGACGACGCCGCCGGAGATCGCGAAGTCGGGTCTCGATCCGGCGACAGCTGCGCGCATCGTCGATGCGCTGGCCACCTCGCGCCGTCCGGTGCTCTATGCCGGCGGCGGCGTGCTGTCCGCGCGCGCCACCAAGGAATTGCAGGAGCTTGCCGAAGCCTTGCAGGTTCCGGTCGCGCACACGCTTGATGGGGAAGGGCTGCCTGCCGCACGAGCATCCGCTGCTGCTTGGCCAGTCCGGATTCTGGGGCACGCCGATCGCGAACGAGAAGTGCCGCACCGCCGACCTGATCGTCGCGATCGGCACGCGCCTCGCCGAGGCGAACTCGAGCTCCTGGGATCCGCGTTTCACCTTCTCGATTCCTCCGACGCGCCTGATTCACATCGACGCCGATCTCGCGGAGACTCGGACGCAATTACCAGACCGAGCTGGGCGTCGTGCGCGGATGCGAAGCTGGCGCTCGCGGCCCTTGCCGACGAAGCGCGCGGCAAGCGTCACGCCGATCGTGGCCGTCTCACCGAGGAGATCGCGCGCGGCCGCAAGGAATTCGCCTCGAACTGGGCCGACCAGTGGAGCTCGTCGCAGTATCCGCTGCGACCCGAGCGCATCCTGAGCGAGCTGCGCCGCGCCGCTCCCGCCGACGCGTTCATCGTCACCGACGTGGGCTGGAACAAGAACGGCGTCGGCCAGCAGTTCCCGATCGATGTCCCCGGCACCTTCATCACGCCGAGCGGTCTTGCGACGATGGGTTTCGGGCCGGCGGCCGCCCTCGGCGTCAAGGTCGCGCAGCCGAAGCGTCACTCGATCGCGTTGATCGGCGACGGCGGCTTCAGCACGAATCCGTCGGTGATCGCGACCGCGATGGAAGCCGGCCTCCACGTGATCTGGGTGGTGATGGACAACTCCGCGTTCGGGACGATCGCCGGGCTCGAAGAGATGCATTACGGCACGACCTTCGGCTGCATGTTCGAGTGCGACGGCAAGCCCTATCGCGTCGACTATGCGGCGATGGCGCGATCGTTCGGCGCCGACGGCTACATGGTGACGACGGCCGACGAGCTGCGGCCGGCGCTCGAATCGGCGCTGGCGTCCGGGCGTCCGTCCGTGATCCAGGTGCCGATGGAAAACGCCCCGACGCCGACGCCGGGGCACTGGGACATCAACGACATCTATCGACGTGGTGAGTGACGACGGCTTCAGAGGAGGCAGTGGTGGTTAACTTGAAATATCTGTCAGCGGTTGCGTGCGCGGTTCTGCTGATTGTGTTCACGACCAGCACGTCGTGGGCGCAGTCGGTATCGAGTGCTCAATTGTCCGGCGTGGTCCGCGATTCGAGCGGCGGCGCGCTGCCTGGTGCCGACGTGACCGATCACCAAGGTCGATACCGGCGCGGTGCGATCGGCGTCACCGGCGTCGATGGCGCCTACGTGTTCCCCAACCTGCCTGTCGGTCCTTACCAGCTGAAAGTCGAGCTGCAGGGATTCAACACCTATCAGCAGGACGGCATCGTGCTGCAGGTCAGCTCGAATCCGCAGATCAACGTGACGCTGGCGGTGGGAACCGTCAGTGAAACGGTCACGGTGATCGCGAACAGCGCGATGGTCGAAACACACTCGACCGGCATCGGCCAGGTCGTGGACAACCAGCGCGTCGTCGAGTTGCCGCTCAACGGACGGCAGGCGACGGAGCTGATCTTCCTCGCCGGCCTGGCCACGTCCGCGCCCGCGGGCGACCTCAACACCAACAAGAACTTTCCGACCGTGACGATTTCGGTCGCCGGCGGCCAGGCCAACGGCATGACCTACATCATGGACGGCGGCACGCACAACGATCCGTTCAACAACCTGAACCTGCCGACGGCGTTTCCGGACGCGATGCAGGAGTTCAAGGTGGAAACGAGCTCCTTGCCGGCGCGGTATGGCCATCATGCGGCGTCGGCGGTCAACATCATCACCAAGTCGGGCACCAATGTCTTCAAGGGCAGCGCGTTCGAGTTCAACCGCGATTACCACTTCAACGCGAAGAATGCCTTTGCGGCGACTCGCGACAGCCTGCGGCGCAACACGTTCGGCGGCGTGCTCGGCGGTCCGATGATCAAGAACAAGGCGTTCTTCTTCGGCGGCTACCAGGGCCAGATCGAGAAGACCAATCCGCCGACCAGCATCAGCTACATCCCGACCCGCGCGATGTTGAACGGCGACTTCACCGCGTTCGCGTCGCCGGCCTGCAACGGCGGCGTTCAGCGCAACCTGACCGGCGGCTTCGTGAACAATCAGATCGATCCGGCGCGGCTCAGCCCGATCGCCCAGAACTTTGCCAAGTACCTGCCGGTCGATCAGGCGGATCCGTGCGGCAAGGTGCAGTACGGCATTCCCCAGAACAACACGGAACACCGGGCGCTGACCAAGGTCGACTACACGCTGAACAACCAGCAGTCCCTCTTTACCCGGTATCTCTATGCGGTCTACGACAACCCCGCGACCTACGACGGCAAGAACGTGCTGACGCTCAGCCGGACTGGCCAGAACAACCAGGCGCACTCGATGGTGGTCGGCCACAACTTCGTGCTGTCGTCGTTCGTGAACGCGCTGCGCGTCACCTACAACAAGACGATCAACGATCGCCCGCTGCCGGAGTTCTTCACCGCCACCGACCTGGGCAGCAAGGTCTACAGCCCGCTGCCCGGATACATGGGCATCAACGTGACCGGCAACGGCTTCGCGGTCGGCAATGGCGGCACCAATCCCGGCTACTTCGATTCGGATGGCTGGCAGCTGGCTGACGACGTCGATCTGCTGAAGGGCGACCATCAGATCTCGTTTGGCGGCAACTGGATCCACACCAAGATCGAGACGCTGAACAACCGCCCGACCAACGGCGCGTTCACGTTCAACGGGCAGGGCACCGGCCTGTCGCTCGCCGATTTCATGATGGGCGCGCTCAGCGGCGGCTTCCTGCAGGGCAATCCCGTCTACGACTACGACGATCACGACTACATCGGCGCCTACGTGCAGGACGACTGGCGCGTGAGCCCCAACGTGACCGTCAACGCCGGCGTGCGCTGGGAACCGTTCATCCCATTGCGCAACACCTACAGCTGGGCGAGCAACTTCGACCAGGCGCGCTTCGATGCCGGTATCAGGAGCACGGTGTATCCGCAGGCGCCGGCCGGATTGTTGTTCCCGGGCGATGACGGGTATCCGGGCCGCGGCACGACCAAGAGCAAGATGGCGCAGTTTGCGCCGCGTCTCGGCGCGATCTGGACTCCGGGCGGCGACGGCAACACCAGCATCCGTGCCGGCTGGGGCGTGTTCTTCGACACGCCGCACCTGTTCTTCAACACGCGGTTTGCGAACAACCCGCCGTGGGGCGCGCAGATCACGTTGTCGAACCCGCCGGGCGGCTGGGCCGATCCGTATTCGACCTATCCTGGCGGCAATCCATTCCCGTCGCTCAATACCAACTGGGCGACGCAGGCGTTCCCGGCGTTCGGCGTCTACGTGAATGCGCCGATGGACATCACTCCCACGTCGCTGCAGCAATGGAACATCAGCGCGCAACGTCAGTTCGGCGACTGGATGCTGTCGACGACATATCTCGGCAACAAGTCGACGCACTTGTGGCGGGCGACGGAGCTCAACCCGGCGATCTTTGCCGCGGGCGCGACGACCGGCAATACCAACCAGCGCCGCCGGTTGATCCTGCAGGATCCCGTGCAGGGGCAGTTCTACGGCACGATCGGACACGTCGACGATACCGGTCGCGGCATTTATCACGGCCTGCTGCTGTCGGCACAGCGCCGCCTGAAGAACAACCTCAGCGTCCTCACCAACTACACGCTGTCGAAGTGCATGTCGGATCCGGCCACGACGGAAATCACCGGGCCGACGATCGTCGATCCGAACAACCCCGATCTCGACTACTCCTACTGCTCGTCGGATCGCCGGCACGTGTTCAACGTCTCCGCCGTCGTCCGCGTCGGGGAGGTTGGCAGCGGCGTGGTCAAGGCGGTGTTCAGCGACTGGCAGTTCTCGCCGCTGGTGCGCTGGCAGAGCGGCAACCGCTCGTCGATCACCACCGGCGTCGACAACGCGTTGACCGGGATGGGCGGCCAGCGCGCCGTGCAGATCCTCGACGATCCGTATGGCGACGGCACGCCGGGCAACTATCTGAACCGTGCCGCCTTTGCCTCGCCGACCTCCGGCACCTACAGCGCGCTGGCGCCGTTCTCGGTCGTCAACCCCTCGCGTCTGCAGAACGACCTGGCGGTGACCCGCACGTTCAAGGTGGGCAGCACGCAGAACCTGCAGTTCCGCTGGGAGATCTTCAACGTCATCAACAAGGTGAACTACAACGCGCCGGTGACGGCGCTCAACAGCGCGAGCTTCGGCCAGATCCAGAGCGCCGGCGACCCGCGTATCATGCAGTTCGCGCTGAAGGTCGACTTCTAATCGGCATGCGCGTCCGCGCTGAGCATCGGCCTGATGACGGCTGCGGCACTCTCCGCAGCCGTCGTCAGCGCCCAACAGAACTGGGGTCACGTCGGCCAGGATCCCGGCGGGACGAAATACTCGACGCTCGATCAGATCAACACCGGCAACGTCAAGTCGCTGCAGAAAGCGTGGACGTTTCACACCGGCGACAAGACCGGCTTCTTCGAGAGCACGCCGCTCGTTGTCGACGGCACGATGTACGTGACGGCGCAGAACGGCGTCTACGCGCTCGATGCTCAAACCGGAGCGCAGCTGTGGAAGTTCGAGTCCGACGGCGGCACTCGTCGCGGTGTGACGTATTGGCCCGGCGACGACCAGACACCGGCGCGTATTTTCGGATCGGCGCAGGAGCGATTGATCGCGCTCGATGCGAAGTCCGGCCGCATGGTGCCGCAGTTCGGCCAGGGCGGTTTCGTGGACATGGGGACGACGATGGCGTCGCCCGCGTCGCTGTATAAGGACATCCTGATCACGCCGGCGACGTCGCCGGTGATACGCGCGTGGAATGCTCGAACCGGCGCGCTCGTCTGGACGTTCGATCTCGTGGCGCAGCCTGGCGATCCCAACAACAAGACGTGGGAAGGCGATTCGTGGAAGTCGGTCGGCGGCACCAACACCTGGGGCTACCTGACCATCGATACCGATCGCGGTATCGTCTACGTGCCGACATCGATTGCCGGCGAGAACGACTATGTCGGTGTCACCCGGCCGGGCGACAACCTCTATGGCACTGCGCTCGTCGCCATCGACATCGCGACCGGCAAGCGTCTCTGGCACCAGCAACTCGTCCATCACGACATCTGGGACAACGATCTCGGCGCGCACCCGACGCTGATCGAGGTCACGAGAAACGGCAAGACCGTTCCTGCGGTCGCGCAGATCACGAAGATGGGCTTGCTCTTCATCTTCAATCGCGTCACCGGTGAGCCGATGTTCGGCATCGAGGAGCGTCCGGTTCCGCAGAGCACCGTGCCCGGCGAGAAGACATCGCCGACGCAGCCGTTCCCGGTGAAGCCGCCGCCGCTGGCGAGAAATTCGATCAAGCGATCGGAGCTGCCGACGAATATTTCGCCCGAGCACACCGCCTACTGCCAGGGACTGTGGGAGAAGTACGGCCTGCAGGACTCTGTGCCGTACACGCCGTGGAAGATGGATCAGGACGTCGTCGTGTTTCCCGGCGCGATCGGCGGCGGCAATTGGGGTGGCGTCGCGTTCAACAAGAAACTGAACCTCGTCATCACCAACGTGATGAACGCGGGTCAGTGGGGACATCTCGAGAAGAGCGCCGGCGCGCCGATCGGCGGCGATCAGCCTGGCGTCGGTGGCGGCGGCCGGGGTGGACGTGGCGGAGGACCTGGCGCCGGAGGTGGTCCGCCGCGCAGCCGCGAGCCGTATCGCAAGGTCACGCCCGAAGGCGGACGCTTCTGGGATCCGAAGACGCAGTATTCCTGCGCGCCGACGCCGTGGGGCGAACTGATCGCGGTCAATACGAACACCGGCGACATCGCCTGGCGCGTGCCGCTCGGCACCTTCGACGAGCTCGAGCAGAAGGGCATCAAGGCCGGGCGGCCGAGCCTCGGCGGCGCGATCACGACGGCTGGCGATCTCGTGTTCATCGCCGCCACCACCGACGGATACTTCCGCGCCTTCGATGCGCGGAACGGCGCCGAGTTATGGTCGACGAAGCTCACCGTGCCCGGCCACTCGATTCCGTCCACCTACATGGGCAAGGACGGCAAGCAGTACGTGGCGATCACGGTCGGCGGCGGCGGATTCCTTCGCAGCCCGCAGAGTGATGAAGTGGTGGCCTTCCGGTTGCCGTAGTCAGGGATCAGGGATCAGGGATCGGGATCAGGGATCAGGGATCAGGGACATGAAGGGATCGCGTTTCATCTTCGTCGTGGCGCTGGTGCTTGGTGCGGCGTTGCTGCCGCTCGACGCGCGAGCAGGGCCGCCGCGCGGGCCGCGGGCGGCGCGCACGCGCAAGGTCGTCCTGGCCTGGGCGGACACCCGCAACGGCATCGCGCAGCACGAGTTCACGTCGCATGCGCTGTCGGTGATCGAACGGCTCGGCTACGAGACCGGCGCCTACGACACCTTCATTCGCACCGACTCCAACATCATCGCGAAGGCAGCCGAAGCGGACGACCGGCGAGCCGGCGAGCGGCGGACCGAGCCTGGCGATGGCGGACGCGATCTTCTTCCTCGGGCACCGCGACGTGCCGATCGACGAGGCGCAGAAGAAGGAACTGCTCGCCTACGTTCGCGATGAGGGCAAGGGCTTCGTCGCCGCTCACACCGGGCTGACGGCGTTCGAGTCATGGCCCGAATTCGGCGAGCTGCTCGGCGCGCCGCTACGACGGGCATCCGTGGCATCAGGCCGGGACGGTGATCAACGAAGGCGCCGATTTCCCGGCCACCAAGCATTTCCCGTCGACGTTCGCGATCAGCGACGAGTTCTACCAGCCGAAGGCGTTCTCGCCGAATGCGCGCGTGCTGCTGCGCCTCGATGTCTCGAAGATGCCGCCGCACGCCGAGCTCCGCAACAAGGATTTTCCGCTCGCCTGGGCGATGAATTACGGCAAGGGCCGCGTGTTCTACTCGTCGTTCGCGCATGACGCGGCGACGTGGGACAACCGCGACGTGGCCCTGATGTACCTCGAAGCGATCAAGTGGGCGCTCCGCCTGACCGAAGGCGATGCCTCGCCGCGGCCGGCTCGGACCGCGCAGTAGTCGACGATGGGACTGCGGATCGCCTGCGCCATAGCGATCAGCGCGCTGTCGTTGACGGTTCTCGGGGCCTCGTTCGCCAGGCCCCGAGAACGTTTCCGAAACACGTGCTCGCCTGGGCCGATGTTCGCAACGGTTATCAGCACGAGTCGATCACGCACGCGCTCAGCACGATCGAGCGGCTCGGCTGGGAGTCGGGCGTCTACGACACGATCATCCGCACCGATTCACAGTCGATCACGAAGTCGCCGATCCTGTTCAGGCAGGGCACCGGCATCGCCAGCGGCGAGCAGTTCCTGGCCCGCAACCTCAATTACTTCGACGCGATCTTCTTCTTCGGCGTGCGCGAGATCGATCTCGACGCCGAGCAGCGCGCGGATCTGCTGCAGCTTCGTGCGCGACGATGGCAAGGGATTCGTGGCGACGCATGCCGGCGCGACCGCGTTCTTCTCGTGGCCGGAGTTCGGCGAGATGCTGGGCGGCCGGTTCGACGAGCATCCCGTGGGGCATCAGCGAAGCCACGGTGATCGTCGAAGATCGCGACGTCGCCGATCACGCGTCACCTACCACGCCGCATTCGCGGTGACCGACGAGCACTATCAGTTGAAGGATTTTTCGCGGAAGAACGTCCACGTCCTGGCGCGCCTCGATCCGGAGAAGCTCGATCTGAAGGCGCCGCTGGTGCACCGCACCGATCGCGATTTCGCGGTCGCCTACACCAGGGAATACGGCAAGGGCCGCGTCTTCTATTCCACGCTTGGTCATCCGCGGGAGCTGTGGGACGAGCCGTGGCTGCAGAAGATGTATTTCGAAGCCCTGAAGTGGGCGATGCGGCCCTGAGCGCAGCGCAGGAGCTAGGCCAGCCCGACGCGCCCGGCCGCGGCGGCAAACCGCGGGTCGTCGCTGATCGCCTCGAACCGCGGATCGACCTTCAGCGTCAGCATCTCGAAGCAGCGCTCGTCGCACGCCTTGGCCAGCCAGCGATAGCCGGCTTCACGATCGCCGGCCGCAAACGCCGTCGTCATGAATTCGACGGGCGAGACGTAGCGCTCGCCGGCGAGCCGCTCGAGCGTGCGCAGCGCTTCGACGGCGCGCTCGGGCTTGCCCGACAGCGCCAGCGTGCGCGCCAGCGCGCTCTGCATCCGCAGCGAGTTGGGCGCCAGGTCGACGGCGCGCCGGAACGCCGCCGCCGATTCGTCGAACTCCTTGCGCTGCTCCTGGATCAGTCCAAGCGTGAGATACGCCGGCGCGAAGTGGGGATTGAGCTCGATCGTGTGATCGCACTGTTCGAGCGCCGCGTCGAAGTCGCGCCGGTAGTACTGCGTGACGGCGACGTCGCGGGCGATGATCGACGACACCGGATCGAGCGATTGCGCCAGCAGGATCTGTTCGAGCGCCTCGTCGAGGCGGCCGCATCGGCACCAGGCACGACATCGCGTACCAGTGGCGCGCGGTCGAATAGCGCGGGTTCAGCTGGATGGCTTTCTGGAACAGCTGCTCGGCGCTCGTGAAGTCCCAGTCCTGGGTCGCGCGCACGTGCGCGAGCGAGGTGTGCGCCTCCGCCGAATGCCCGTCGAGCATCACGGCCGCCGCCGCGCTCGACGTCGCCTTGGCCCACACGTCGGCCGGACCGAGCACGCCGTAGTGGGCGAGCAGCCCGTAGGCGTCGGCGAGCCCGCTGTGCGCCAGCGAGAACTGCGCGTCCTCGATGATCGCCTTCTCGAAAAAGTCGACGGCCTTGTGCAGGCCTTCCTCGGTGCGTTGATTGAGGTGGTAGCGGCCCTGCAGGTACCAGTTGCGCGCGGCCAGGTTGTCGGATTGACGCCTGGCGCCGGGCGCGCCGTCGGCATCCACTTCGGGCGCCACCTTGTCGGCGACCATCTTCGCGATGGCTTCCTGGCCGGCCAGCGGATCGGCCAGCTCCACGTCGGTCGATTCGGACCAGAGGTAGAAGCCGCTCGCGCCATCGACGAGATGAATGGTGACCCGCAGCGCGATCGCGCGCCGAACGCACGCCGCCGGTAATGACCAGGGCCGCATTCGACGGGTCGCTCTCGACCTGGTCGTCGGCGGTGTCCTCGCCGCGCGCGGCGAGGACGCGCAGCGGCTTGATGGACGTCAGCGCGTGGACGATCTCGTCGCGCAGGCCGCGGCAGAAGTACTCGAGGCTGGCGCCCGGACTGTCGTCGGCCAGCGGCATCACCGCCACCGTGTTGCGGCTCGCCAGCGTCGCGGTCAGCGACCGCTTCAGCGACGGCGCTTCTTCGCGAAGCCGGAAGACCGGGGCGTATCCGCCTTTCGGCAGGTCGACGATCAACTCGTCGTTGTGGCCCTCGTCGCGATAAAAGCGGGCGAGTCGCGTGCGCAGCCGCCTGGCCTGGACGCGAACGATCGGATCGGTGCGCGGATCGAAAGAGGGCTCCTTGCCGAAGACCTGGACCCCGATCACGTATTCCTTGAGATCGCCGCCGCGGCCGCCGACGGTTTCGCCGACGATGAAGCTGATGAAGCGCTTGAGGCGCTCGACCTGTGAGAAGGTCTTGCTGCCCAGGATGCGGGTCAGTTGCTGGCGGACGACCTTGTCCGACAGCTT
Source organism: uncultured cyanobacterium (assembly GCA_963833135.1). Taxonomy (GTDB): domain Bacteria; phylum Acidobacteriota; class Vicinamibacteria; order Vicinamibacterales; family UBA2999; genus 12-FULL-67-14b. The sequence goes on from CAWHWW010000011.1 coordinate 97,230, forward strand.
GTCAGGCGGAAGCGTCGGCGTGCGCGTGGCCATCGGCCAATCCTAGCGCATTCCCGGCGCGCGGCTGAGGTGCCGCGGCGCCGGGCCAGCTCGCTCTAGTGCTTGCTTCGCCACTCGTCGGTGGCGCGAATCGCATTCTCGGTGATCGTCCACGCGCCATTCGGCGAGATGCCGTTCAGCCGCTCTTGAGATAGATGTCGAAGATCCACGTGGCGATGCCGAGGAAGTCCGGCCCGCCGGCGATCGACAAGCCATTCTCACGGCGCAGTCCCTCGGGCGCCGCATAGAACCGATCGAGGCGGTTCAGGACGTCGAGGAACTCGTCACGGCTGAAACTGACGGCCGGGCGGAAGGTTGCAGGCGTCAGCGCCGTGCGGCCCGGGTTCTTCTGACGCCACTCGTCGGTCCTCGTGATCGCCGCGACGACGATGTCAAACGCGCCTTGCGTGCTGAAGCCCGCCGAGCGGGCCGGCAGGTAGATGTCGAAGATCCACTGCGCGATGCCCAGGAAGTCCGGGCGGCCGTTGATCGACAGGCCCTGGGGCCGATGCAATCCCATGCGGCTCATGTAGAAGCCGTGCAGCCGCTCCATCGCCAACAGCATGTCGCCGCGATCGAATCGCGTCGCGCTGCGGCTCGGTCGGCGTACGGATGGCGCTCTCGTTCATCTGCGAGAAGTAGAGCGACCGCCATCATGTTGTGATCAGTGTCCGAGAGCTGCCGTGACCCATTCGTGCGGTCTCGGATGGTACTGCGGCTTCGGAATGATTGTCGGTCGCGACCGGTCAAGGCGAAGGCGTTGGCGGCGTAGTGCATGACCGACCCAAAGTCGTACGGTCCCGGCGACTGAATCGTCCACCTGTCGAAATTGTGACGGGCATTGCCAGGCACGTTTCCGAAATCGATCGTGACGTAGTCGTCGCGGTCTGAGACGCTGTTGCTCATGGAGATAGCCGAGCACATGTCCCATTTCGTGCAAGATCGTTCCCATGTCGCTTGAACAACTGGCTGCCCAAGGTTGAATCGTCTGCATCGTCCCCAGCCGGTGGCCCACGCGCGGCTAAAGCACGGCGACGCCTCCGGTCCCGTCAGTTCGTCTCGCGTAATCGCCAAGAAACCGGTCTGTGAGGTGCGCGGCACAAAGGTGATCGGCGCCGTGCGTGTCCAAGTGGTCATGGCGTCGAACACCCGCTGTCGCTCAGCTGGCGAGAAGTTGGGCGCGATTTCGTACGGGATGACCCCTGAATCCCAGAACCATTGACGAGTCATTGGAAATGGGATGTGCGCTTGCCGACGGCTGACCGGTGGCGCCGTCAGCTGGGCATGCTGGTCCGGTGTCAGCAGCATGTCGTCGATCCGAATGAATTCGCTCAGCGAGGGTAGCGCACGCGTCGGCGGTAGATGCGGGTCGTTCGACTGCGCGCGCGTGTTGTCTGTGAGAAACGCGATGCTAAATGCAGCGAGACCTACGGCGACCAGTGGGGAGCATTTTGTCATGGGGGGTCTACACTAACAGCGTTTCTGCGCTCTAATGGCAGGCGCCGCGAAAAATTTTTTCAGCAGCTGAAGTTCACGACAAATGATGAGCCAAAGTTAAGTGCCAACGTCGAGGCGAGCTGCCCCGACGTTGGTCATCATGGTCGAACGGATCTATACGGCGTCGTTCTTCTTCTGCCGATCCTTGCCGGCCTCGTTCTCACGTGCGCCCTTCTCTTCCATTTCCTCGTCGTCGAGCATGTCGCCGACTTCTTCCTTGATCGCGCCCTTGACGCGCTGGCCGGTCGCCGAGGTCTCTTCGGCGAGGGAATCGGCGTGCTTGCGAGCGGGTGAATCATCCGGACGATCGATATCGTGCGCCATTACGGTCGCTCCCTTTGTAAGCGGCGTGGGAGGAGCCCAGCCGCGATCAGGAAATCTGCAAGGCGGCTGCCAGATGTGACGGGAGCTCCAACTCTTCGGTAACCAACCGGGGCAGGCGACGTTTATTCGAAGCGGAGCGCGTCGATCGGATCGAGCGCCGCGGCTTTGCGCGCCGGATAGAAACCGAAGAAGACACCGGTGACGGCGGCGAACACAAATGCCACCGCGACGGATTCCGGCGACACCTTGGTCGGCCACGTCATCCAGGCCGTGACGCCCTTCGACAGTCCGAGACCGAGCGCGATGCCGATCGATCCGCCGAACACGCTCAGCACGACGGCTTCGACCAGGAACTGCAGCAGCACGTCGCGGCTCTTGGCGCCGATCGCCATGCGCAGGCCGATCTCGCGCGTCCGCTCGGTCACCGACACCAGCATGATGTTCATGATGCCGATGCCGCCGACGAGCAGCGACACGCCGGCGATGCTGGCGAGCAGCGCCGTCATGGTCTCGGTCGCCTGCACGCGCACGCTGGCCATTTCCTCCATCGTGCGCACCATGAAGTCGTCCTGATCGCCGAACGCCACCTTGTGGCGGCCACGGAGCAGCTGCGTGATGCGCTCGGCGGTCGGACTGGTGTCGGCCGCGGTGGTGGCCGACACGGTGACGTTCTGGATGAACGTGATGCCGCGCAGCTTCTTCATCACCGTCGTGTACGGCACGTAGATCAGGTCGTCCTGGTCCTGGCCCATGCCGGACTGGCCCTTGCTCGCCATCACGCCGACGACGCGTGAACGGCTGGTTGTTGATGCGAATGATCTGGCCGACCGGATCGACGTCGGCGCCGAACAGCTGTTCGTGCGACCACGCGAGCCGAGCACGGCGACCTTCGACGCCGTCGCGACATCCACGGGCGCGAAGAAAGCGCCGTACGTCGTCGGCCACGATCGGATCAGCGGCAGATCGACGTCGGTGCCCTGTACCTGCGTGCCCCAGTTCATGTTGCCGGCGACGACCTGGCCGCGGGTGTTGACGCCGGGCGCCACGTATTGCACGCCCGGCAGTTCGCGAATCGCCATCGCATCCTCCGGCGTGAGCGTGCTCGCGTTGCCCTGGCCCATGCGCACGCCGCCCTGCTGGAAGTTGCCGGCGCTCACCATGATCATGTTGGTGCCGGCCGCCTGGATCTGCGTCTCGATCGACGACTGCGCGCCGGTGCCGAGCGCGACCATCGTGATCACCGCCGACGACGCCGATGATCATGCCGAGCATCGTCAGCGCCGTGCGCATCTTGTTGCGCGCCAGCGCCTTGAACGCGACCCGCAGCACCATCAGGAATGACATGCGTGGATCCTCTGCGTTATCTGCGTCATCTGCGGCCCTGGGTCATCTGCGGCCTACACGCCTCCGCTTCCTCGCGGCAGTTGCGCCAGTTCCTCGGCCGCCGTCCGCCGCCGCGCCACCTTGCGGTCGTTGACGATGTGGCCGTCGCGGAACGAGACGATGCGCGTGCCGTACTCGGCGATGTCGTGTTCGTGCGTGATCAGGACGACGGTGATGCCGCGCTCTTCGTTGAGGCGTTGAAACAGGCCCATCACCTCGATGCTGGTGCGCGAGTCGAGGTTGCCGGTCGGTTCGTCGGCGAGCAGGATCGACGGATTGTTGATGAGCGCGCGCGCAATCGCGACGCGCTGCTGCTGGCCGCCCGACAGCTGGTTGGGAAAATGGGTCAGGCGATCGCCGAGTCCGACTGCCGCCAGCATCTCCGTCGCGCGCTTGTGACGTTCGGCGGTCTTCTTCGTCGCGCCGCTATAGAGCATCGGCAGCTCGACGTTGTCGAGCGCCGTCGTGCGCGACAGCAGGTTGAATCCCTGGAAGACGAAGCCGATGCGTCTTGTTGCGCACCTCCGCCAGCTCGTTCTTCGACATCGTCGAGACGTCCTGCCCGTCGAGCAGGTACTGGCCGGACGTCGGCCGATCGAGGCAGCCGACGATGTGCATGAACGTCGACTTGCCGGATCCGGACGGTCCGGTGACGGCGAGGAATTCGCCGCGCGGCACTTCGATATTGACGCCGCGCAGCGCGCGCACCTGGTGATCGCCGACGACGAAGGTCTTGACCAGGTTCCGTGTCGCGATCACCGATGGCGGCGCGCTCGCCGGAGTCGCGTTCCCGCTCATCAGAATCCGCGCCCGCCGCCGGGAGGGCCGCCGCGGCCACCGGGACCGCGGCCACCGGCATCAGCGGATTGCCGGCGTCGCCGCAGGCGGTCTGCCGTGCGGTCGTGCAGGCCGGTCACGCCGGTCACGAGCTCCATGTGTCTCCTGCAGCTCGCCCGAGAGCAGCTCGGTGTACGTGCCGTCGCTGATGCCGAGCCGCAGCGCGACCGGCTTCAACTGTTTGTCGACATACACCCACGCGCGCCCGCGCGATTCGACCGGTGGCAGGGGAGCGAACAAGCGCATCGATGGTCTGCGCCTGTGAGGCTTGCGGCGCTTTTGCCGCGCGTCCGCCGCGCGCCGGCGCCATCGCCGCTTCGAATGCCGACGTGTCGCCGCCGCGCTCGTTCATGCGCGCGAGGAATTGCTGCTGCTCTCGGGCGACATGGTCTTGAAGCGTTCGAGCATGCGGGCCTGGAACTCCGGACCGCCGCGCCCGCCGCCTCCCGCGGAATCCGCCGCCACGCTCACCACCACCCCCGCCGCCGCGGCCCGATGCCGTGGCGTCTCGCCGTGGCTCGCCCGATGGTTCGCGAGCGGAGGCGGACGATTGAGCACGAGCGGAGGCGGACGGCGCACCCGGAGCCGCGACGACATTGCTGTTCGGCGCCGGCGAAGCCGTCGGTGTCTGGTTGCCCGCGGCGCCGCCGCCCATGCGGCCGCCACGCCCGCCACCCGCGCCCGCCAGTGCTTCTGGCGGCGGCGTCTGTTGCAGCGCCGCGAAGATCTCCTCGGTCGGCCGGAATCGCAGCGCCGCGTTCGGGACACGCAGCGCGTTCGTGCGCTTGGCGATTTCGATCTTCACGTTCGCGGTCATGCCGGGCTTCAGCTTGAGCTCGCGGTTCGGGACGGTGATCACGGTCCCGTACGTCGTGACGTTCTGCACGACGACCGGCTGCAGCCGGATCTGCGTCACGGTGCCGACGAAGTTGTCGGTCGGGTAGGCGTCGACCTGGAACGACACCTGCTGGCCGGGCCGGATGCGGCCGACGTCGGCCTCGTCGATGTTGGCGTTGACCTGCATTTCGGTGAGGTCGGCGGCGATCACGAACAGCGTCGGCGCCTGCATGCTGGCCGCGACCGTCTGGCCGACGTCGACGCTGCGCTGCGTGACGATGCCGTCGATCGGCGCCAGGATGACGGTGTGATCGCGATTGACCTGCGACTGGTTGACCGAGGCTTCCGACTGCGTGACCGCGGCCTGCACCTGCACGACGGTGGCCTGCTGCGATGCGACGGCCGCCGTGCGCGGAGTCGACCGCGATCTTCGCGGCGTCGAGCTCGCTCGCGGCCAGCAGCTGCTGCGACGCCAGCTCCTTGGCGCGCGTGTATTTCTGCTGCGCGTCGGTCAGCTGCACGCGCGCGCGATCCAGCTCGCTGCGCGCCTTGGTCAGGTTGGCGCGGGCCTGCACGAGGTTGGCCTGCACCTGCTGCAGCTGCGCGTCGAACAGCGACGGATCGAGCCGCGCGATGACCTGGCCCTTCTTGACGATGCTGTTGAAGTCGGCGCCGAGCCACTGAATGTTGCCGGACACCTGGCTGCCGACCTGCACGGTGGTGACCGCCTGCAACGTGCCGGTCGCGCCGACGGTGTCGACGATGTCGCCGCGATTGACCGGCGCGGTCGTGACCTGGATCTCGGTGCGATTGCGTTCGGGAATACCAGGCACCGACGCCGCCGCCGACGACGGCGAGCAGGACGACCACGATGATCGCTCGCTTCATGTCTGTTTGGGTTACGCGGTCCTGTTAGGTCACGTTTACGGCTGCCACAGTCATGTCACAAATCAGGCGGTGACCGGAACCGGGCTCGTAGGCGAGCACCGGCCGCAGCCAGCGCTCGACCTCGGCGACGCTCATGCCCTTGCGCCTCGCGTAGTCCTCGACCTGATCCTGGCCGATGCGCTGGATCGCGAAGTACTTCGACTGCGGATGACCGAAGTAGAGGCCGCTGACCGACGCCGCCGGCGTCATCGCGAACGACTCGGTCAGGTCCAGGCCCTGCGAGCGCGCGTCGAGCAGCGCGAACAGCCGCTCCTTCTCGCTGTGATCGGGACACGCCGGATAGCCGAACGCCGGGCGGATGCCGCGATACTTCTCGTCGATCAGGTCGTCGTTCGACAGCGCGCTCGCCAAAGCCCCAGTCCTTGCGCGCCTGCGCGTGCAGGTACTCGGCGAACGCCTCGGCCAGCCGATCGGCGATCGCCTTGACGATGATCGCGGAGTAGTCGTCGTGCGCGGCTTCGTACTTCTTGACCAGCGCGTCGACGCCGATGCCGGCCGTGACCGCAAACGCGCCGACGTAGTCGGTGATGCCGCTGTCGATCGGCGCCACGAAGTCGGCGAGCGATCGATTCGGCTTGTCGTCGGCGATCACTTCCTGCTGGCGCAGCATCGGGAACCGCGCCGCGATCTTCTTCGGCCGTCCGGGTTCCGCTCGCCGTCCACAGCACGATGTCGTCGCCGTCGCGCGTTCGCCGGCCAGAAGCCGTAGACGCCGCGGGCGCGAATCAGCTTGCCGTCGACGATCTGCTTCAGCAGCTTCTGCGCGTGCTCGTAGAGATCCGTCGCCGCCGCGCCGATCTTCGGGATCGTCGAGGATCTCCGGGAAGCGGCCCTTCAGCTCCCACGCCGCGAAGAAGAACTGCCAGTCGATGAACGGCACCAGCTCGTCGAGCGCGACGTCGACCTTCCTCAAGCCCGTGAACGACGGCGTCGCCGGGCTGCAGAGTAGTCGAGCTTCAAGCGATTCGGCGCGCGCCTGCGCGATCGTCAGGATCGGCCGATCCTTGCGGCCCGCATGCTGCTCGCGCAGCTTCGCCTGGGCGGCGCGGTTGGCCGCGTCGAACGCCGGCTTGCTGCTCGCGGCTCAACAGGCTCGCGACCACGTCGACCACGCGCGACGCGTCGGGCACGTGCACGGTCGGCTGCGAGTACTCCGGCGCGATCTTCACCGCCGTGTGCTGCGGGCTCGTCGTCGCGCCGCCGATCAGCAGCGGCAGCGTCATGCTGGCGCCGCTGCATCTCCGACGCGACGAACACCATCTCGTCGAGCGACGGCGTGATCAGGCCGCTCAGGCCGACGATGTCGGCCTTGTTGTCGATCGCCGCCTGCAGGATCTTGTCGGTCGGACACCATCACGCCGAGGTCGATCGACCTCGTAGTTGTTGCAGCCGAGCACGACGCCGACGATGTTCTTGCCGATGTCGTGGACGTCGCCCTTGACGGTGGCCATCACGAGCTTGCCCTGCGCCTTGCGCGTGCCGCCCTGCGCCTCGAGCGCCTTCTTCTCGGCCTCCATGAACGGCTCGAGATAGGCGACGGCGCGCTTCATCGCGCGCGCGCTCTTCACCACCTGCGGCAGGAACATCTTGCCGGCGCCGAACAGCTCGCCGACGACCTTCATGCCGTCCATCAGCGGACCTTCGATCACGAGCAGCGGCCGGCCGTACTTCACGCGCGCCTCTTCGGCGTCCTGCTCGATGAAGTCGACCATGCCGTGCACGAGCGCGTGCGACAGCCGCGCCTCGACCGAGCCTTCGCGCCACTTCAGATCGGTTTCGCGCTTCGTGCCCGTGCCCTTGACCTGCTCGGCGAACGTGACCATGCGCTCGGTCGCGTCGGGCCGGCGGTTGAAGATGATGTCCTCGACGTGCTCGAGCAGGTCCTTCGGGATGTCCTCGTAGACGATCAGCTGTCCGGCGTTGACGATGCCCATGTCCATGCCGGCCTTGATGGCGTGGAACAGGAACGCCGAGTGAATCGCTTCGCGCACGACGTCGTTGCCGCGGAAGGAGAACGAGAGGTTGCTGACGCCGCCGCTGATCTTCACGCCCGGGCACTGCCTGCTTGATGATCGTCGTCGCCTCGATGAAGTACTTGGCGTAGTCGTTGTGCTCCTCGAGGCCGGTCGCGATGGCGAGGATGTTCGGATCGAAGATGATGTCGGACGGATCGACGCCGGCCTGTTCGGTCAGCAGCTTGTAGGCGCGCTTGCAGATCTCGACCTTGCGCTCGACGGTGTCGGCCTGGCCCTTCTCGTCGAACGCCATCACGATCATCGCCGCGCCGTAGCGGCGGATCGTCTTCGCCTTGTGCAGGAAATCCGCTTCGCCTTCCTTGAGGCTGATCGAGTTGACGACCGCCTTGCCCTGCACGCACTTCAGGCCGGCTTCGATCACCGACCACTTCGAGCTGTCGACCATCACCGGCACGCGCGCGATCTCGGGCTCGGTGGCGATGTAGTTGAGGAACTCGGTCATGCAGGCTTCCGAGTCGAGCATGCCTTCGTCCATGTTGACGTCGATGATGTTGGCGCCGCCGCGGACCTGCTCGACCGCGACCGCTCGCCGCGCCCGCCCAGTCGCTTCGCCTTCACCAGCCGCTCGAACTTCTTCGAGCCGGTGACGTTGGTCCGCTCGCCGATCATCTGGAAGTTGCTGTCCGGCCGGATGACGAGCGGCTCGAGGCCGGACAAGCGTGTGAGCCGGTGATACCGGCGACACCGGCGAACCGGCGAACCGGCATCGCGAGCGGCGAAGTCCTTCAACCGCCCGCGCGATCTCCCGAATGTGATCCGGCGTCGTGCCGCAGCAGCCGCCGATGATGTTGACGAAGCCGCTCTCCGCGAATTCCTTGACCAGGCCGCGGTCTCCGCCGGCTGTTCGTCGTACTGCCCGAACGCGTTCGGCAGACCGGCGTTGGGGTAGCAGCTGACGTAGCCCGTCGACCGCGCGCGACAGCTCGGCGAGGTACGGGCGCATCTCGCGCGCGCCGAGCGCGCAGTTGAGGCCGACGCTGAACGGCTTGACGTGCTCGATCGACAGGTAGAACGCGTCGAGCGTCTGTCCCGACAGCGTGCGGCCGCTGCGATCGGTGAGCGTCGCCGAGATCATCACCGGCAGCGCGCGCGCCCTTCTCCTCGAACACTTCGTCGATCGCGACGAGCGCCGCCTTCGCGTTCAGCGTGTCGATCTGCGTCTCGACCAGCAGCAGATCCGAGCCGCCGTCGATGAGGCCGCGCGCCTGGTCCTTGAACGCGTCGCGCATCTCGTCGAAGGTGATCGCGCGAAACGCCGGGTTGTTGACGTCGGGCGAAATCGACAGCGTCTTGGTCGTCGGGCCGATCGAGCCGGCGACGAAGCGCGGCTGGTCGGGCGTCTTCGCGGTCCACTCGCGGCCACGCGCTTGCGCCAGCCTCGTCGCTTCGACGTTGAGCTCGTAGGCGCAGCGCCTCGAGGCCGTAGTCGGCCTGCGACACCGACGTGCCGCTGAACGTGTTGGTCTCGATGATGTCGGCGCCGGCGTCGAGATACTCGGCGTGGATGCCGGCGATCACGTCGGGCCGCGTCAGCACGAGCACGTCGTTGTTGCCCTTGAGATCCTTCGGATGGTCGCGAACCGCTCGCCGCGGAAGTCGGCCTCGGTCAGCTTGTGGCGCTGGACCATGGTGCCCATCGCGCCGTCGAGCACGAGGATGCGTTCGGCGAGCAGCTGTTCGAGAGTTTCGGTGTGTCAGTCATGTCGTGTGCTTGTGTTTCCTGGCTACTGGCTACTTTGCTTCTTGACGTCTTCTTCGTCCCGATCGCGAGCAGCACCGCAAACGGATCGTTCGTGCGCCGCGCGCCGAGCGCGACGCGGACCTCGGTGAAGCCGGCGCGCGTCAGCAGGCCCGAGAGGTGTTCGTCGCTGAAGCCGAACCAGCGATCGCCGAGCTTCTCGCGCACCCAGGTCTCGTCGTGCGGCCGCAGATCGAGAATCAGCAGCCGGCCGCCCGGCTTGAGGATGCGGAACGCTTCGTCCAGCGCCTTGGACGGTTCGGCGGCGTGATGCAGCGCCTGCGACAGCAGCGCCACGTCCATCGTCGCCGTTGTCAATCGGCAGCTTTTCGAGCTCGCCCTTCTTCCACGTGATGTTCGACAGCTTCTTGCGCTCGGCGAGCGCCTTGGCGCGCGCCAGCACGCCGGCCGAGCGATCGACGGCGGTCACGTGCTTCGCCCATCGCGCCGTCTCGACGGTCAGGTAGCCCTTCGCCGCACCCGAGATCGGCGACGTCGAGCGGCGGCAGCAGCAGGCCCAGCGCGCGCGACCACGCCGCCCAGCTGCGGCCCGGGCACCAGCTGGCGGCCGTCGCGCGTGTCGGGTCCGACGTGCTCGAAGTTCTCGCGGCGCAGCCGCAGCACTTCCTGCAGCCGCGATTCGTCCGCCTTGACGAGCGGCGATGCCGCGGCCGCATCGAACTGCGACTGCAGCAGCGGCCAGAGCGGGCCCTTGCCGTGCCGTTCACGGCAGGCGACAGGCGATAGAAGCTGTAGGCGCCGTCGCGCTCTTCGACGACGAGCTCCGGCTTCCTTGAGCAGGCCGAGGTGGCGCGACACGCCCGACTGCGCGAGGCCGAGGATGCCGGTCAGCTCCTTGACGTTGAAGCGGTCCTTGTCGAGCACGCGCAGCAGCCGCAGCCGGGCCTCGTCGCCCAGCAGCCGGTAGAGCGCGGACGCCTCTTTCATATCTACTAATGTACATTAGTGGATGCATAATTGCAACCGGCACCCTTGGCACCGGCACCTTGGCACCGGCACCTGTGGCACCTTGGTTCAGTGCGATAATGCCCCGTCTTTGTGCTCGCGCAGGCCTTCGGCATCGAGAGGTCTACCTGACGTAACAGACAGGAAGGAAGGCACCGGCCGGCCCACACGGGGCCGCCGGGGTCTGAAACACCAATGGGAATTCTCGATAAGCTCCGCCCCCAGTCCAAGTCCACGCACCCCGATCCCAACATCCGCATCGAAGCGATTCACGAGCTCGATCCGGCCGACATCGAGTCGCTGAACGCGTTCGCCAAGGACGACACCGACGCGCGCGTGCGCCGCGTCGCCGTGGCGCGCATCGGCGACGCGTCGGTGCTCGCCGACATCGTCCGCAACGAATCGGAAGGCAGCGTGCGCGACCATGCGCTCGGCCAGCTGGTCGAGCAGGCGTCGAAGCACGACGCCGCGGTGGCGATGACCGCGGTGGCGGCGCTCGCGTCGCTCGGCCGCGAGCGCGAGCTCGCGACGGTGGCGAAGGCGGCGGGTCCCGATGACGTGCGCCGCGCGGCGATTGCGGCCGTGCGCGACGAGAAGGTCGCTCGGCAGCATCGCGCGTCACGCCGCGGAAGCCGGCGCGCGGCTGGTGGCGCTCGAGCGCTTGAGCGACGCCGCCGAGATCGAAGGCGTGGCGCTGCGCGGCGAGCATGCCGATGCCGCGGTGGCGGCGATCGATCGCCTGTCGAATCCGTCGAACGACACGCTGACGGCGATTGCCGAGAAGGCGCGCACCAAGGCGGCGCAGAAGAAGGCGCGCACGCTGTTGAAGGCGGCCGAGCCGCGCGCGCCGCGCCGGCCGAAAGCGGTCCGGCCTACAAGGAAGCGGATCAGCAGAAGGCGCGCGACCTGGTCGGCGCAGATGACGCACGCTTGTCGTCGACGTCCGACTTCGCGCAGCTGCGCGAGGCGTACGCGGCCGCGCGTGTGGCGTGGGTCGAGCTGCTGGCCGACGCCGACATCCAGTCGAGCGATCGAAGCCGATTTCGAGAGTGCGTCGAACGTCGTGCGCGAGCGGCTCGCCGCCGACGAAGCGGCGCGCGCCGACGCCGAACGCCAGCGCCGCGCGCTCGAGCAGGAACAGGCCGATCGCATCGCCGTGTGCGCGCGGCGTCGAAGGGCTGAGCGGCGACGACATCGCCGACCGCGTCGCCGCAGGCGCGCGCGACGTGGGAAGGCATGCCGGCGATGCCGGAGGCGTGGGCCGCCGAGCTCGATCGCCGCTTCGCGGAGGCGTGCCGCGCCGCCGAGAAGCGCTTCGAGCGCCGCCAGCTCGCGAAGCAATCCGCCGAGCGGCTGCCGACGCTCGTGCCCGAGATCGAGGCGCTGGCCGAGAACCCGTCGTACAACGACATTCGCAGCCAGTGGTATTCGCTGCGCAAGCAGTGGCAGGCGATCGCGCGCGACGTCGAGATCGATGCCGACCTGCGCGCCCGCTACGACGCCGCGGCGCAGAAGCTCGAAGCGCAGGAACAGACGCATCGCGACGCCAAGGGGCAGCAGCAGGTCGAGAACCTGCAGCGGCTGCAGGCGCTGGTGCAGAAGTTCGAGACGCGCGCCGCCGCCGAAGCGCTCACGCTCAAGCAGACCGATCAGCTGATGAAGGACGTCAAGCTGGCGGTCGGCACGATGGGGCCGCTGCCGGCCAAGCAGGATCGCGAAGACCTGATGGTGCGGCTGCAGGCGGTGCGGACCTCGCTGACGCCGCGCATCCAGGAGCTGCGCGAAGCGGAGGAGTGGAAGCGCTGGGCCAACGTCCAGGTGCAGGAAGAGCTCTGCGCCAAGATGGAAGCGCTCGTCCCGCTCGCCGAGACCGATCCGGAAAAGGCCTCGAACGAAATGCGCACGCTGCAGGAGCGGTGGAAGCCGGTTGCCGCCGCGCCGCGATCGCAGGCCGAGACGCTGTGGACGCGCTTCAAGACCGCGCAGGAGCAGGTCTACGACAAGTGCAAGGACTTCTTCGCGCAGCAGGCGGCCGAGCGCGTCGAGAACCTGAAGAAGAAGGAAGTGCTCTGCGCGCGCGCCGAATCGATGTCCGACTCGACCGACTGGGTGAAGACGGCCGATGCGATGAAGGCGCTGCAGGCCGAGTGGAAAGCGATCGGCCCCGTCACCCGCGGCAACGAGAAGGCGGTGTGGGAACGGTTCCGCGCCGCGTGCGACAAGTTCTTCACGCGCCGCCAGGACGATCTGAAGCAGCGCAAGCAGGACTGGACCGAGAACCTCAAGCGCAAGGAAGCGCTCGTCGCCGAAGCCAAGCAGCTGTCGCGAATCGACCGAGTGGGAGCAGGCGGCGTCGCGCATCAAGCGGCTGCAGGTCGACTGGAAGACGATCGGTCCGGTGAAGAAGAGCAAGTCGGACGCGATCTGGAACGAGTTCCGCGGCGCGTGCGATCTGTTCTTCGAGCGCTTCAAGAATCGCGATCAGGCGGCGCTGCAGGGCAAGATGGCCGATCGCGAATCGGCGGTCACCGAGCTCGAAGCGTTGTTGCCGGCCGCCGATGCGCGCCGATGCGCCGGCGCCCGACGATCTCTACGCGAAGGTGCAGGCCGCTCGCGCGCGCTGGGTGCAGGGACCGGAGCTGCCGCGCCACACGCTGGCGCCGCTGGCCGAGCGCGTCAATGCCGCGCTCTTCAATCTCGTGACGCGCTGGCCCGACGGCTTCAAGGGCACCGATCTCGATCCCGAGCAGACCAGGGGCAAGATGGAGAAGCTCATCGCCAAGGTCGAGAAGCTCCTGCCGACCGAGAGCGCGGAGCCGGCCAAGAACCTCTCGCCCGCCGAGCTGCTCGCGCGGCAGTGGCGCGAGGCGCTGGCCGCCAACACGATGGGCGCCGGCGCGGCGCGCCAGGCGGAGGACGCGCGGCAGCGCGCCGCCGAGCAGGAAGTGCGCAGCGCGCAGGCGGCGTGGGCGCGCCTCGGTCCGCTGGCGCCCGAACGAGCGCAAGCCGCTGCAGGATCGCTTCGATCGCGCGGTGCGCAAGTTCTCGGAGATGCGGCGCCGCTCGGCCGCACGTGCCTGACGCGCGCGTCCGACACGCGATCTACGAGACCTTCGCCGAGGGCGGCATCCCGCGCTCGGAGATCGCTGTCGACGCAGCTCGCAGCATGACCGCCGCCGAGGTCCGCTCCGCGATGGAGCGCCTCCACGCCGCGCACGCGATCGTGCTCGATCCGCACACGCGGAAGTGTGGATGGCGTTGCCGTTCTCGGCGTGCCGACTTTCGCTTCGTGATCGAAGGCGGCGGCCGATCGTGGTTCGCCAACTGCGCGTGGGACGCGTTCGGCATTCCCGATCCTCGTCGGCGTCGATGCCGTGCTCTCGACGACGTGCCAGGACTGCGAGGCGCCGATCGTGCTATCGCGTCGAAGCAGCATCGCCTCGTCGACGCGCACGGCGTCGTGCACTTCGCCGTGCCGGCGGCCAAGTGGTGGGACAACATCGGCTTCACGTGACTCGACGATTCGGTTCTTCAGGTCTGAAGAACACGTCCAGGCATGGTCGGCGCAACACGAAATTCCGATCGGCGCGATCATGCCGGTCGCCAATCTGTGGCACCTCTGCGCAGCACGTGGTACGACGGGCGACTGTCGCCGGACTGGAAGCCGCGGCCGCGCGAGTGGTCGCAGCAATTGCTGGCCGACGCGGGATTCATCGGATCGTTCTGGTCGCTCGCGGATTAATCTGGGGTATGAACCTGCCGTACCCTTGCCATCTCTGTGGCCCTCGTCCTGGCCTCCGTTGCCGCATCGGCGCAATCCTTCGAAGCAAGCGCGCATCTCGCGTCGTCGCAATGGAGCGAATTCGACGGCACCGACATCGGTGTCGGCGGGCGTTTCACGTGGAAGCCGACGTCGATCATCGGCGTCGACGCCGATCTGACGTGGTATCCCGGCGACTTTCCACCGGACCGCATTCCGTTCACCGGGAATCGTTTCGAGGGACTTTTCGGCGTGACCGCCGGTCCGCGTCTCGCCGGCTTCCGCCCGTTCGCGAAAGCCGCTGCTGGATTCATGAAGGTCAGCGAGTCGCGGGAACCGGTTATCTGTCTTGCGATTTTTCCGCCTCCGCTTTCGTGCCTGATGGCCGGCGGCCCGACGATGGCGGCCTTCGAGTTTGGTGGAGGCGTTGAACTCTTGCCGACCGGGCCCGCCCTGCTCGAGACTCGACGTCACCGATCGCGTCCTCAAGTACCCGGGTCCATCACTCGGCGCCGAGCTTCGAGACCAGACGACGAAGGTTTCTGGGGGCACGCGCTGCGATTGCACGATCGGCGCCGGCATTCGCTTCTGAGATCAGCCAGCAGCACAGAAGCCAGAGGCCAGAAATGAAAGGCCGGGCCCCTCGTCGGAGCCCGGCCTCTGATATTCGATTCCTGGTTACCGGCTCTGGCTACTGGGCCGGTACTGACTCTAGGGCAGCGCGAACGTCGTGTACCCGCCGTTCGTCGGCACCACGATGTACTGCTTGCCGTTGTGCAGGTACGACATCAGGCCGTAGCCGCCCGGCGCGCCATCGCGACCGTGCCGACGCGCTTGCCGGTCTTCTTGTCGATCGCGAACAGGTTGTTGCGGTTGTCCGCGGTCTGTCCGGTCGCAAACAGCAGCGTCGACGAGGCGGCGAGCGCCGGATGGCCGCGGCGGCCCCAGTTCGTGTCGAGGTTCGACACGCCCTTGAGCAGCGGGTTGTTCCGGAACGCGTCCTGGACCTTCGCGTCCGTGTCACCGTGCGGGGTCATCCACAGGTGCTCGCCGGTGTTCATGTCGATCGCGGTGATGCGGCCGACCGGGTCCCTTGAAGAGATCGGGGATGCCGGCCAGCGGGATCGTTGGCCACCACCGGCGGCGCCGGCTTCTCGCCGCGCGACGTGATCCACGCGGCCAGCGTCTTGCCGGTCATCTTGTCGTTGTCGCGCTCCGATGCCGGCGCAGAGCAGCGTCGGCGAGCAACCGCTCGTCGACGCGATGAAGAT
>CAWHWW010000012.1:0-43148 GCA_963833135.1 uncultured cyanobacterium
GGCGCCGACATCGCAATGCCGCGCTCGCCGAGCCGCCTCGCGACATCGGCCACGTTCGCACCTCTGAACGTCACCCGCGTGAGGTTCGTGCCGTTCGGGATGCGCTCGACGCTCACGCGCGGGTGCCGCGCGATCGCCGCGTAGAACGTCCTCGGAGACGCGGACGGCGCTCTTCAGCCGATCGACGAAGCCGTCCATGTAGTGGCGGGCGACCAGGGCCGCCGGCCACCCGACGGCGAGGTTGCCGCCGAACATGCGGCGGACGTGGAACATGCCGTCGAGCACGCGCTTCGGTCCCGCCAGGATCGCGCCGATGCCGCAGTTGAAGTACTTCCACAGCGAGACGTAGACCGTGTCGAACGGCGCTGCGTACTCGGCAGGTGAGATGCCGGTGTAAGCCGACGCGATGAACAGCCGCGCGCCGTCGAGGTGCGTGCCGATGCCGCGCTCGCGCGCGAAGGCCGTGATGCGCTTCGCTTCGTCCCAGTCGAACATCTGGCCGGACAGCCGGCGGATCGGGCTTCGATCAGGATGGCGCCGACGTCGGCAGCCACGCCGGCCGCTGGCCGTGCGGGCGAGCACGGCTTCGACATCGGCCCGCGTGAACGTCGCCGCGCCAGGCGCGAGCGGCATCAACGTCAGGCCCGAGAGCGTCTGGCACGCATCGCCCGTGTCGTTGTAGACGTGGCTCATCTCGGGGACGATGACGCGGCGTCTCGTGGCCAGCCAGCGCGCGGAGGGCGAGCTGGTTGGCGAGCGTGCCCGACGGCATGAACACCGCGGCTTCCTTGCCGAGGAGCTGCGCCCAATGCTGTTCGAAGCGCTTCGACCTCGCCGCCGAGCAGGTAGTTGTCCTCGCAGACGTCGTTGCCTGACAGAGCCGATCGAGCAGCGACGCGTACTCGCGCGGCGTGATGCCGATGCCGTCCCCCGACGTGTGAACGACCGTGTCAGGCTCGATTGCGGTGCTCGCGAGGACCGGCACATACGGCAGGCATCCCGCTCCGGCGACGGCGCCCAGCGAACCGACGAACCCTCGGCGGCGTGATTGGATCGATCATCACTTCCCCGGCGTGAGCAGCTTGTTACGATCGCCCGTCTTCGACGGCATGTACTTCTGCGTCCGTCCGCCGAAGCTGTCGGCAATATAGAGATTGCCTTCTGAATCGATGTAGATCTGATGCGGCTCCCAGAATCGTCCCGGCTGCATGCCGTAGGTGCCCCACCAATAAGTCCGCTTGCCGTTCTTGTCGAACTGCAGCAATCGCGCGTTCGTTCCATCCACGACCCACACATGGCCGTCGTCGCCAAGGAAAATGTCATTCGGCTGGCGGAGGTTCGGCCAGATGTCGAGCGACTTGCCTGACTCGTCGAAGATCTGGATGCGGCGATTCGAGCGATCCGCCACGTAGATGCGCCCGTCCTTGCCGACGGCGATGCCGTGCACGCCGGCCAGCTGGCCCGGCGCGTTGCCGCGCGTGCCGAACGACGACACGAACTTGCCGTTCTTGTCGAACTTCGCGATGCGCGCATTGCGCAGCCCGTCGGCGACGAGGATCGAGCCGTCCGGCAGGAACGCGAGATCCTGCGGGCTGCCGAAGTGTGTCGCGTCGTCGCCGGGCACACCGGTCTCGCCGATCGTCATCACCAACTGCTTGCCGTCGTTCGTGAACTTGTAGATGACGTGCTTGCCGTCGTTGACGACCCAGACGTGCTTGTCGGGATCGTACGGGCTGATGCGAATCTTGTGAGGGCTGCCGCCGCCCTCGAACAGCTTGTCCCACTGCGTCCATGACTCGATCACGTGGCCGGAGCGATTGACGACGACCAGGCAGTTGCGCGTCTCGGCGGGCGGTTCGGTGGCGCGCTGGCCGGTCGATCCCCAGGAGCCGTTGAAGCCGCGCGGCGCCGGATTCGGGGCCTTGATCTCACCGCGCACGCCGATGAACACGCGGTCGGGCGACTGCGCGAAGACCGCCGGCTGCGAGCCCCAGATGTATCCGGCCGGCGACCACGGCTGCGGCCAGTTCGCAACGACCTCGTACACGCCGGTCTCGTCTTCGCCGCCCTTCTCCTGTGCAAGCGCGGGAACGGCCGCCAGCCACAACAGCGCTCCGATCGAAAACAGGGTTCGTCTCATAGGAGTGACGTCCAACATGAAGTGGCAGCCTACCTGGCCGAACAGCTGAAGCTCGACGCTTCGTCGACGCTGCCCTGTCCCTTGTAGCGCGCCACTTGCGGGTGCGGACAGAGCGGCCGTGTCCTACCACCTTGTCGTCGACGATGCGTGATGCCGTGACGCTGGCGGGCGCAATGCCCTTCTCCACCCACTGCTCCAGCGACGTCCAGCATGTCGAAGGAGCTCGTGCCGGCGCCGCCACTGCAGTGGTGCATGCCGGGAATCATGTAGAGGCGCGCGAACGCGTCGGCCTCGTTCTGACCGCCGGCCTTCTTCACCATCTGCTCGTAGTAATCCACCGTGCCCGTGGCGCTGATGCCGGGGTCCGACCAGCCGTGATACATGATCAGTTTCCCGCCGTGCTTCTTGAACGGACGCAGATCGGTATCGGCCGGCGTCAGGATCTCGGTCATCGTCTTCAGCCGCGGCAGATCGCGATCGAAGTCGAACGTCTTCCAACTGAAATTCGGATCGTCCTGATCGAGCGCGAGGAAGCGGAAGTTCGGATCCATCAGGCCAAAGCCGCTCGGCCGCCGCTCCGGGCCGTAGGCCAGCGATCCGTCGGGCTGCTTCACCGGCGGGTTCGCGCCGGAGATCCACGCGCGCCAGCCGGTCGCGCCGCCTTCATGGCCGATCGGAAATCCGTGCGCGTAGGTCTTGCCGTCCTTGGTCTTGAGGCCGCGCGTAGACTCTTCTTGATGGTCGTGCGCTGTCCCGGCGTGAGCGAGGTCAAGGTATCGACATCAAACGTGCACGCGCGCGGATCGCTGATGAGCCCGTCCTCGAGTCCATCCTTCTTGTCGCAGGCCGCGAGCGTCGCCGTCGACAACTGCTCGATCGCCTCGTCGGTCAGGAAGTTGTCGCTGGAGGCGAGCATGTGCTGATACACGATCGCCCGGCCCACTTGCATCGTCGTGCCGGTGGCGGGATGGCCCGCGATCACGCCGTCGAAGTCCTCGGGATAGCGCTGCACTTCCATCATCGCCTGCCGCCCGCCGTTCGAGCAGCCGCTGAAATAGGCGTGCTGCGGCGGCTTGCCGTAGAACGACGCGGTCAACGCCTTGCTCGCCACCGCGGTCACGTGGGTGCCGCGATAGCCGTAATCGATTTCCTTGGCGCGATTGCTCCACCAGTTCGGATCGCTCGGCGAGAGTGCCCGGTGTCGGTTGATGCCGAGGCGTAGCCACGCATCAAACCGCTGCTGAGATTCGCGATCGTTCCGCCGAGACCGCCGACGCCCAGAAACAGGAACTTGCCGTTCCATCCTTCGGGCAAGGCCAGCCGGAAGTTCACTTCGTTGCCGGAGGAGGTGGCGTGACCATCGACGCGGCAGTGCGCCGGCGACGTCGGCCGGCGGCGGCGACCATCTCGGCGCCGGTGATCGTCGTGCCCTTTGGCGCCTTGGCCTGCACGCGCCTCGACCGTGCACGCCGTCGACTTGCGCGCGGACGTCGATCGAGCGTGGCACCGGGCACCGAGGACGAGATGATCGCGCTGCCGGAAGAGACCTTTCGCATGCGCAGAGTCTACAATCATCCTCGGTTGGCTGCTTCACTCCGCATCGATCCCGAACAACGCTTCTCGTGCGCGCAGTGCGGCCGGTGCTGCCGGCGCTGGGACGTGCTCGTCACCGACGCGGAGCGCGCCAGCTATGTCCGCCGCGGAGTGGCGCGATGGTTCCGCGAAACCGAGGCCGGCGCAGCAAGGGACGGATCCGACCTTGTCCGTCGAGGCTCGGCGGAAAGGCCGAACGGCGACCCGTTCGAGCCGGTTCCCGGCTGGCGCGGCTACCATCGCATTCGCTCGCGCGCCGACGGCGCCTGCGGCTTTCTCTCAGCCGACAATCGCTGCCGCCTGCATGAAGAGCTCGGCGGCGCGCAGCAAGCCGCTCACCTGCCGGATGTTTCCGTTCACGTTTCATCCCGTCCACGGACGAGCGTGGTGGTGACCGCCAGCTTCGGCTGCCCGACGATCGTCGCGAATCGCGGCGAGCTGGTCGCCGCGGGTGACGCTGCGACGATCGGCTCGAGGTCCCTGCGCAACGGACCATGGTTCGTCAGCCGATCGGTCGCAAACGCGCCGCCCAGTTCGTGCAGGAGTCGGCCGATCGACGACGCGGTCGACCTCGCATCTTCGCGAGAGACCTGCTTGCGATGCTCGCTCAGCGGGAGGGCGGCCTGGATCTCCGCGCCAACGTTCACCGCATCGGCGCTGGCGCTCGACGATCTCACGCGCAGCCGCGTGCTGCGGCTGGCCGACGCCGACTTCGCCGAGTACATCAAGCTGACGCTGCCTCATGCCGCGACCGCCCACGAGCCTCAGACGCGGCCTGCCCCGCTCGAAGCTCCGAGCGGAGGCGGATCTGCCGCCGGCTGATGCAATTCGGCTTTCTCTATGTCGTGGCGGCGACCGCGCGATGCATCGAGCATCGGCGCAATCGACGGCGGGCGACTTGCGCGGCTCGGGCGCCTGCGCCTGCTCGCCCACTTTCACCGGCTGGCGCCGGCCGTGGATCGCGTGAACGTGCGGGCGTTGAGCGGCAGCGCATCGACGTCAACGCCCCGGCGATTCAGCCGGTGGCGTATCACTACCTGCGCGCCAGCATCGAGGCCCTCGGCGCCCGCGAGCGGCCGATGCTCGATGACTTCGCGATCGCGGTCTCGTACCTGAATGCCGCTTGCGCGCTCGCGGTGATGAACGCCGCACGCCGCCGGCCGCGCGGTCGATCGCGAAGTCTTCAGCGATGCGCTGATGGAAAGTGTCGACCTGTCACACGCCGACGAGCGCGCTGCTTGGCTGGGTCCTGCCGCGTTTGCGGCGGGGCAGAAGCGCTTGGTACTTGCGGCGTTGGAGGCGACTGAGTTGAGCGTCAGCTGAGTTGCGAATGCCCAGTCGAGCCGATGAGCTGAACTGGCACTCGCAACTCAACTTGACCCTTGAACTCTAGATCAACTGCCTAGAACGAGAATCTCGCCGTGACCTGCATCGTCCGCGAGTAGTTCGCCTGCGCGGTGACGCGGCCGAAGTTGGTGTTGCCGTGCGCCGAGCTGCCCAGCGCCTGATACCACGGGTTGTTGAACACGTTGATCATGTCCAGGCGCAGTGAAATGCGTCGCGATCCGCCGACGGAGACGTCCTTGTTCAGCGCCATGTCGGTCGAGTTGCGCCACGGTGAATACACGCCTTCGAAGTAACGCGGAGCGTTGCCGATCGTTCCCTGCGGCGCTTGCGTGAAGGCCGCCGGATTCAGATACAGATTGTCGTCCGGATTGTCGCGGAGGCGATCCGTGATGCTGCCGCCGGTCAGTATCTCGACTCCCGGCACCACGTTCGGACGCTGGCCGTGGCCGAGCAGGTTGGTGTTGTTGGTGTTCTGGGTGACTCCCATCGGGAAGCCGCTCTGCATCTGGATCACGAACGACACCGTCCAGCCGCCGGCGAGCAGCGTTGCCGACGCCGCTGGTCAGCCAGCGCTGACCCTGACCGAACGGCAGCCGGATGATCGGGCTCGCCACCAGCTTGTGCGGCGAGTCGAGCAGGCTCCGGCCGTACTCGGCATCGGGATTGAAATAGGACGACTCCGGGTCGGCCGTGAAGTTGTTCAGGATGCCGGGCGAGCTCGAGTAGTAATTGCCCTGGCCGAACTGGTTGTCGGAGAGGCGGCTGTAGGTGTAGCTGATGCGGCCGCCCCACCAGCCGGTGGCGCGCTTGCTGATCGAGATGACGCCGGCGTCATACTTCGACCGCGCCAGCGTGCTGTAGATCATGTTGACGTTGTCGAACTGCGGGAACGGGCGCAGCAGCTGATTCCGGGGAATGGTCGCGCGCGTGGTAAACGAACCCGCGCCCGCCACACCGAAGAACGGGTTCGGCACGTTTTGCGTCAACGCGTTCACGCCATTCACGTTATTGAGCGGCAGGAACCGTGGATCGAGCTGGTTGATGTTGACGCTGCCGGTCCCGGTGCCACCCCAGGTCAGGTGGCGGCCTAACGAGCCCATGTAGGTCAGGCCGATGCTCATGTCACCGCCCAGCTGACGCTGCATGTCCACCGAATACTGGTGCACGCGCGGCGCATCACGGGTCTGGTCGATGAACGTCACGGCGCTACTGGCGCCGGTGAGCAGGCCGAGCGAGTTGCCGCTGATCGGCGTCAGCCCGGTCGGGAACGGGTTGTCGATCGAGGTGATCGGCGTCAGCGTGTCCTGCTGCAGCGTGGTGGTCTGCGAGTAGCCCGGCGTGCTCTGCAGGCCCGACTGCCAGGGGGCCCAGAACAGACCGTAGCCGCCGCGCAGGACGGTCTTGTCGTTGAGCGAGTAGGCGGCGCCGACGCGCGGCGACATCTTCACCGCCGGCGGATCGCCGACCTGCTCGTTGGCGCCGTTCTGTCCGGCGAACATCAATCCGCCGCGAACCTGCCGCGCGGGCGTGCCGGCGACCGGATCGGCGGGGATGGTGACGTTCAACGGGCTGACGGCGTTGCGATCGAAGCCCACCACCAGCTGGTTGTTCTCTTCGGCAAGTCCGCTTTCATGTTCGAGACGGATGCCGTAGTTCACGGTCAGCTTGTCGTTGACGCGCCAGTCGTCCTGCACGAACCACGCGTAGTACTTCACGTACTGATTGAACGGGCTCGGCAGCGCGAGGGTGCCGGACGCCGGATAACCCAGCAGCAGGTCGGCAATCGCGTTGTTGTTCGCCGCGGCATTGCCGGCGCGCGTGAAGATGCCGCTGAAGGTGTAGGCGCCGGCGGAATTGCCGTTCTGCATCGCGTCGACGCCGATGATCCGGTAGTCGGCGCCGGTCTTGAGGCTGTGCGATCCGGCGAGTTTGGTCAGCGCACCATTGACACCCCACGAGTAGTAGTTGGTGTCGTTCAGGCCGGTGTTCCCGGTGCTGGGGAAGCCGCCACTGAGCGTCAGGTCCGGGAACTTCTGGACCAGGAGCGAGTTGGCGAAGTTCGCGTTGATGCCCGGCACCGTGCGCATGTCGAACGGATACGGCATCACGTTGTCGTCGCTGAACGTGTTCATGCCGACACGGAAGGTCGCGACGGTCGTCGGGTTGACGATGTAGGTGTTGTTCAACACGAAGACGTTGACGTCGCGCTGCAGGTGGAACGCATCCGCCGCATAGGGCGCGTCAGGAAAGTAATTGATATCGGGCTCGAACGTGCTCTGGTTCAGGAACACGCCGTTCAGCGAGACGTTCTCGCTGAAGTGATGATCGAGCTTGAGCGAAAACTGGCGCGCCGTGGACTCGATGATGGTCTGCGCCGGCAGGTTCAGCGTGCCGTCGTCATACTCGGGATGGAGCGTCGGCAGCGGCAGCGCGTTGGCGAATGCCTGTCCCGCCGGGTTGATGCGATTGGGCGGGATGATGTTGCCGGGGAACGCCGTCCGGTTACCCGCAGCGTCGGTCGTCAGCGGATCGTAAATCGGAATCATCTGGCCGTTCGCGTTGCGGAAGTTGCTGAAGTCGCCGCGCCGCATCGCCGCCGTCGGTACCCGCAGGTTATCGCTCTGCGCCTGGCCGTCCTGGTAGCCTTCACCGGCCAGCCAGAAGAACGTCTTGTTCCTGATCAGCGGGCCGCCAAAGCTGCCGCCGGGGCTGCGCCAATACTGTTCGTTGGTCTCCAGCCCGCGAATCTCGTTGAAGAAGCCACCGCCGATCAGCGCGTTCGGACGCGTCAGATAGAACGCCGAGCCACGATAGGTGTTCGTGCCCGACTTGGCCGCGGTGTTGAACACGCCGCCGCCGGTGCGGCCCATCTCGGAGTCGTAGGTGTGCACCTGCACGCGAATGTCCTCGACCATTTCGCCGCTCGGGTTCGTGGACGAGCGATTCTGCAAGTCGGTAATCGGGAAGCCGTCGAGCAGATAGTTATTGGCGCGCACGCCGCCGCCGCCGACCGACAGGGTCGAGGCGCCGCTCTGATCCTGCATGCGGTTCCAGTGCGTGTCGCCGCTGCTCTGCACCGTCGGCACGGTCACCGCCATCAGGAACACGTTGCGGCCCACGCTCGGCAGCGTCTCGAGCGTCTTGCTGTCGAGGACTTCGGCATGCGACGCATTGGACGTCTCGATCAGCGGCGCGTCGGCGGTCACCGTGATGGTTTCCGACACGGTGCCAACTTCGAGCGTGATGTCGAGGGTCACGAACTGCTGCGCGCCAATGCGGACGCCGCGCCGCTCGAAGGTCCTGAACCCCTGGACACTGGCCTTGATCGAATAGGTCGATGGATCGACCGCCGGGAATGAATACTCGCCTGACGCGTTCGAGACCGTGTCACGGGAGGTGCCATTGGCGTCGTTGGTCAGCGTGACCGTGACGCCGGGAATCACTCCCTGCGCGTCGCGCACCGCACCGCGCAAGCCACCCTGTGAAGATTGCGCCAGGCCAGCCCGGCCGTAATCCAGAGCAGCAGACACCGACGATGGCGCGCACACGAGAAGCTGCCGTTGATTCGCATACCGTCCCTCCTAAGGCAAAACACAACGGGAAACGACTGCGCGACGAGCGAAAGGAATTGCGCGAACGTTACGCTGATCAGGTGGGTGATGCAAGGAGGATTTGCACTCTCAGGGGCCCTCAATCGAGTAGACTTTCGTTCGTCCGCCGCCGCCGAACGCGCGCCTTGGCGAACAGGTCTTGGGCCGGAGAAGGCCCGAACTCGATGAGGGGAACTCGATGAAAAAGCTAATCCTGAGCGGGCTCGCCGTCGCGCTTGCGCTCGCGGCCACGGGTACGCGGCTGCCAGCCCAGACCAAGGCCACGGTCACCAACGTGGCGACCATTCCGCACGAAGCGGTGCCGAACTTCTTCAAGCACTCGCCGGGCATCTACACCGGCGAGAACATGGGCATTGCCACCAACTCGAAGGGCAACATCTACATCTACCATCGCGCCAACGAGACGCGGCTGTTCGAGTACACGCCCGCAGGGCGCAGTTCGTCCGCGAGATCGGCCGCAGCATCTACGGCTTCTGCGTTCGCGCACTCGGTGCGCGTCGACGCCCAGGACAACATCTGGACGGTCGACGAAGGCACCGACATGCTCACCAAGTTCAGCCCCGAAGGCAAGGTGCTGATGACGATCGGCCGCCGCGAGGATCCGGTCGACGATGCTCGCGCAACATGCCCGGCCAGCGGCCGCTTCCACGGCCGCAACGCGAAGTACCGCTTCGGCCGCCAGACCGACGTCGCGTTCGATCAGCAGGGCAACATCTTCGTCTCCGACGGCTACTTCGACGGCCGCGTCGTGAAGTACGACAAGAACGGCCGCTTCGTGAAGGCGGTCGGCACGCGCGGCAACCAGAACCTGCAGTTCAACACGCCGCACTCGATCGCCACCGATTTCCAGGGCAACGTCTACGTCGGCGATCGCGGCAACGCGCGCGTGCAGGTGCTCGACAACGACCTGAACTGGAAGGCGAACTTCACCGGCATGGGCAACCCGTGGGCGGTGTGCGTCTCGGGCGGGCCGGGCCCGAAGAATCCCGGCAAGCAGTATCTCTACATCTCGAACTCGTGGCAGGACAGCGCGCCGGCCGCCGGCGCCGAGATCACCGGCGAGGTCTACAAGGTCGAGCTCGACGGCACGATCGTCGGCAAGTTCGGCCGCGCCGGCAAGGCGGCCGGCGAGTTCGCGACCATCCACCAGATGGACTGCCGCGATCCCGACACCATCTACACCGCGGAAATCAACGACTGGCGCTCGCAGAAGATTCTGCTGAAGCCCCAACAGATGAAGACAACGAGCCAGCAATGAAGGGGCCGATCATGACACGCATCGTACGCTACCACGCTGTAGGCACTCTCAGGCACTTTGATGGCACCCTGGGCACCTCGGTCCTTGCGCAGTCCCAGGACCTCACCTTCTCCTCCGTCGATGTGCTGAAGACCCCGAAGGACGTCTACGTCGGCGAAGTGGCCGGCGTCGGCGCCAATTCGAAGGGCGAGATCTTCGTCTACACGCGCACCGGCCATCCCTACGCGACGCTCGGCGACAACCGCACGTTCTCGCACGGCGGCTCGCGGCTGTTCCTCTTCGATCGCAAGCGGCAACTTCGTCCGCGAGTGGGGCCAGGACGTCTACGGCTTCAACGCGGCGATCGGCCTGCGCGTCGATCCGCAGGACAACGTCTGGACGATCGACGTCGCCGCCAATCAGGTCGTGAAGTTCAACACCGACGGCAGCATCGGGCTCGTGCTCGGCCGCAAGCCTGAAGCGATCGGCGTGCGGCCGGGACTGCCGCCCGCCGGGAGCCGGCGGCGCGCCAGGCGGTGGTGCGCCGGTGCCTGGCGGCGCTGCCGGTGGTCCGCCGCATGCCGGCTCCGCGGCGCCCGCCGCGGGCGGCGGTGGCGGTGGCGGTGGCGGCGGTCAGGCTGGACGCGCGCCAGGTTCGGGCATTCCCGGATCCGGCTTCAGCCGCCCGACCGATGTGGCGTGGGACAAGGCCGGCAACATCTACGTCGCCGACGGCATCGGCACCAACAATCGCGTCGCCAAGCTCGACAAGGACGGCAGGTTCATCACGCACTGGGGATCGACCGGCACCGGCCAGGGCCAGTTCACCGGCGTGAAGTCGATCGCGGTGTCGAACGCCGGGCGACGTCTACGTCGCCGACGCCGGCAACAAGCGCATCCAGGTCTTCGACGGCGACGGCAAGTTCAAGTCGGAGTTCGGCAACGTCGGCACGCCGCTGACGATGTGCATGACGCGCGGCGCGACGCAGTATCTCTACATCTCGCACGCCGGCGACGAGGACGGCATGGACGACGCCACCATCTACAAGACGACGCTCGACGGCAAGGTGGTCGGCAAGTTCGGATCGGCCGGCAAGCAGCTGAAGGAATTCGGCCTCGCCAACTCGATCGACTGCCGCAACGAGAACGAGCTGCTGATCGGCGAAATGACGAACTGGCGCGTGCAGCGGGTCTCGCTGAAGTAGTTGACGGACGTGCCACGGAGGCACGGAGACACGGAGACATCTTTGGAAATGCCAGAGCCGCTCAGCGGCGATGGCTTTTGGAAAGCTGCTCCGTGCCTCAGTGCCTCCGTGGCCTGTACGTGATCAGCGTTCTTCGAGCTCGCGTTCGGATCGCCGCGAAGAACAAATCCGCAATCCTGCGATATCCAGCTTCGGTCGGATGCAGGCCGTCGCTGCCGATCAGCGTCGCCGCATCCGCCAGCATCGGGTTATACAGGTCGACGTAGGTCACGCTCTCCTGTGTCGACATGATCTGCAGCGTGTTGTTGTAGGCCAGCAGCTCGCTCGACCGGCGTCGTCGCCGCGCGGCCGTCCCGCGACCTGCGGGATCATCGAGCCGACGAACACGCGCGCGCCGCCGTTCTTCGCGGCCTGCACCATGATCCGCATGACGCCGGTCGAGATGTCCGGTCCCACCAGCGGCAGCCCGTTCACGCCTTCCATCAACAGCACCACTTCCGGCCGGTTCGCCTCGAACACACCCGGGAATCGCTGATTGCCGTCGAGAATTCGTTCGCCCGGCTCGCCGCCGTTGGTGACCGTGATCGACGCCGCTTGCGACGCATAGGTGGATCCGCAGTTGCGACTGCAACTGGGTCGGATACGACGCGGCCGGCACGAGGATCAGTTTGTGAAGCCCGGACGGCAGCGCTGAAGTTGGATTCGTCACTTCGCCCGCGGTGAAACTGTCACCGAAGGCGAGAAACTTCGTGCGCGAGATGCGGGCAGGATTCGGCGTCGGACCGGATGGTCCGTTGCCGCTGCCGCAGCCGCAGCCAGCAGCAGGGTACAAGCGAGTGCAAGGAGGACAAACGAACGGGACATCTGCGGGAGTCCTGATCATATCAGCAAGCCGCGAGCCTCATGAATGACCTGAGTCATCCTCGCCGCGACCAATTGCAGGACCTAGGAACCGCCGGCCAGGAAAGTACCAGCACGAACGCGACCGGACCGACCGCCGACCATCGACATCCCCCACCGCATCGTCAATCGTCGCGTCCGCTCGCGTTCTTCGGGCGGCGCCGACGCGACCAGTGTCGCGCCCGTCGTCGAGAACGGCGAGACGTCGACGATCGACGCGCACACGCTGAGCGCGCAGATCAGCGCCCAGTCGCTCACGGCGCCTGAGGTCGCGAGAGGAACGGCCAGCGGCACGAGCGCGGCCAGGATTCCGGTGGTCGACGCAAACGCCGACACGAGTCGCGGCCGTGATGCAGATGATGAGGGCCGCGAGCAGCGGCGTCCCCACGTTCATGGCGGCATGACCAAGCAGGTCCACAGCGCCGAGCTTCTGCAGGACGCCGACAAAGGTGACAATGCCGCCGACGAGGAAGACGGTCGACCAGTCGATGCGATCGAGAGCGCGCGTCCCCATCGAGGGGTCGATGAGGGCAAGCAAGGCGCCAAATCCGAGGGCCAGCACGCCGATGTCGGGCTCGACGCCCCGCAGCGCCGATGCCACGACGGTCGTGACGAGGCCTGCCATGCAGATGAGCGTGACGATGTGCTGCCGTTCGAATCGAAGCCGCGATGCAGCCGCGAGCGTCGGCGGCCGTCGCGGACAGTCGCCGGTGTGCGCAACCTGAAGATCAGGACCGCCGCCGTCAGCAAGACGACATTTGCCAGCCACGGCCACGCCGAACAAGGTCAGCGGGCTGATCGCGATGCCGGCCTCGCGCGCCACGCGATAGCTGACGATGCCGAAGAGGCTGGTCGGCGCAAGACCGCCGCCGCTGATGCCGGCGTTGATCGCGATCGCCATCACCACCGGATCGACACCCGAGCGTCGGGCGACTGGCATGCCCACGGGCGCGAGCACGAGGCCCGCCTGCGGCGATCCCATCGCCGCCACGGCGCCGGCGAGCACGAAGAACACATACGGCAGCGCCACCGGCCGCGAGCCCGCGCGGGTCAGGCCCGCATCGATCAACCGGTCGATCGTGCCGTTGACCTGCGCGATGCCGAAGAAATACGTCACGCCGGCCAGCAGGATCATGATGTTGATCGGAAAGCCGCCGACGACCTCGCCGCAGCGGCATGCCGGCCAGCGTCACGCCGACGGCGCACGCGGCCGGAAACATCAGGATGCCGAGGTGGACGTTGCGAAGCGTCGCGATCGCGAACACCGCGACGAAGATCGCGATCGCGAGGATGGGCGGGGGCAACCTCGCCGGGAGTCTACTGCATCAACGGCTGAGCTGGATATCTATCGACGGTCAGTCGGCCGTGGGCCGTACCGCGCGGCAGCGGCTGTCCCGCTTCGAGCGCGCCGAGGTCCGGCGCCTTGCCGGCGAAGCCGTCGTTGATGTTCGGAATCGCCACGCCGCGATCGATCGCGCGCGGAGCCAGGCTTCAGGCGGAAATCGAGATCCTTGAAGTCGTAGAGGCGCTGCACGGTCTTCGGATCGCGATCGAGCTTCGGCACGTTCACGAAGACGTCGTAGTCGAGCGTGATGCTGTTCTGATCCTGGCCGGTCGCCTTGCCGTAGTCGGCGAGCGTCGCAAATCCCGGAGGGGCCGGCGCGCCCGGCGCCGGCGGCGGCCCGACATTCCACCGGAACGCGACCGTCGGCGCCGGGATTCGGACGGAAGCCGTTGTAGTCCGACGAGCTGTAACTGGTGCTGCGTGTTGACGCTGAAGATCGCCGGCGCGGTGCCCTGGCCGAGCATCAGGTTGTTGCGCCAGTGCGAGTTCGCCGACGATCCCGCGCTGGTCTCGGTGGTGACGGTGTTGTGGTAGAAGAGCACGCCCGGCGACCCCGCCGTCATGCGCGTCGATCCGCCCGGCGCGTGATAGACGATGTTGCGAATCCAGTAGATCGGCCCGCCGACCGACGGCTGCGTCGACATCGGGTGCGACGCCGAATTGATCAGCACGTTCCGCATCAGGCGGATGTTGTGCATGCTGCCGTCCATCTCGATCGAGTTGTCGTGCGCGTTGGTGATGTAGTTGTTGTAGATGTCGATCGCCACCGGCCGCCGATCCCAGAACTCACGCGGCGGATAGGCCGGGCCGTCGTGCGCATGCGAGCCGTCGGGCATGCCGTACATCTCGGTGTCGATGCCGTCGTGAAAGTCCGCGACGTGGTTGTAGGCGACGACGTGGCCGGGACCATAGAGCCGGATCGCGGTGTACGACTTCATGATCGGCGGAAACTCCTGGCCCTCGACGCCGTTGAACTGTTCCCAGAACGCGCCGTTCCATCCGATCAGGTGCTTCGAGTCGTTCCGGCCGAGGAACACGCTGTCGGCGATGTAGAAGTTGCTCGAGCCCGAGTAGTTCGAGAACACGCCCATGCCGACCTGTTCGAAGCGGCAGCGCTTCACCGTCAGTCCCTTCGAGCCGGCGATGAACTGCGTGCCCGCCCAGATCGCGATGTCGGTGTTCCTGAAGGTGATGCCTTCGAAGTAGTTGTAGTCGGCGGCCTTGACGTTGAACAGGTTGAAGTTGTCGCGGCCGTCGATGATCACTTCGCCGTCGCCCGCGGCCTTGATCACGATCGGCTTCTCCGGCGTGCCGTCGGCGGTCAGGTAATACGTCCCCTCGAACGTCGTCGTCGCGTTGATCGTGGTCTGGTTGGCGTAGAGCTCGTATCGATACGCGTAGGTGCCGGCATGGACGAGGATGGTGTCGCCCGCCTTGACGCGCGGCCGTCCGCCCGGCGCGGTGTCGCCGGCGCCGCAGTAGTAGTTGTAGGCGCACATGATGCCGGTGAACGACGGCTCGGTCTTCGCGCCGGTGTAGCCGACCGGATAGACGTGATAGACCTTGCCGCCCTCGGCCGGCTTCGGCTCGGGACGCGTGCGGACGGTGACCGTCTTCGTCGCGTTCGCGGCCGCTCCGCTCACGCCATCCGGATCGCTCAGCACGAATCGCGCCTCGTAGGCGGTGTCGGGCTCGAGATCGAGGATGCTGCCGGCGAACATGTTCGGCGAGACGAGCGCGAACACGTTCGGCTGCGTGACGCGCTCGCCCTGCAGCCGCAGCAGCGGCATGCCCGTCTTCCACGCGCTGTCGCCGGCCTTTCGGTACGAGACGTCGACCTTCGCGTTGCGATTGGCATCGCCGTCGATCAGCCACTCGAAGCCGAGGTTGATCAGCGTCGGCGGATCGACGACGAGCTCACCGGGAGTGACCCCGTTGGCTGTCGTGGCCGGCTGCTGGGCAGAGCCGGCGCTGCCGAGCAGAATCGCGAGACAGCACGCGATGGCAAGACGATGCATGGCTGTCATGCCGGGGATTCTATCGCTGGTCTCTTCGAACTACGACGCCTTCGCGGTGCGGATGTACTCGTCGACGTTCTTCGCCAGCACGTCGAGCGGCACGTTGCCGCCGAGCACCAGCGCGTCGTCGAACGCCTTCAGGTCGAACTTCGCGCCGAGCGCCGCCCCGGCCTTTCGCGCTGCCGGTTGATCTCGCTGTGCCCCACCTTGTAGCCGCACGCCTGGCCGGGCCACGAGCAGTAGCGATCGACTTCGCTGGCGACTTCGAGCGGATTCGAGCCGTTCACGTCGACGAAGAAGTTCACGCCCTGCTCGCGCGTCCAGCGCTTCGCGTGGATGCCGGTGTCGACGACGAGCCGGCAGGCGCGGAAGGCGATCGCCTGCAGGTAACCGAGCCGGCCGACCGGATCGCTGTCATAGGCGCCGAGCTCGGCGGCGAGCTGCTGCGCGTAGAGCGCCCAGCCTTCCGAATAGGCGTTGAACGCGAGCAGCTGCCGGATCGAGCGGCATCTTGCGCGTGTATTCGCCCTGCAGGATGTGGCCCGGGAATCGATTCGTGAAACGTCAGGTCGGCGAGGCTGTACTTGTTGTGCAGGTCGGTCGACTTGAGGTTGATCCAGTAGCTTGCCCGGAATCTTGCCGTCGATCGATCCGGCGCCGCCGTACGCGGTCGGCGCGCCCGGCTCTTCTTCGGGCGGCAGCCGCTTCACTTCCATGTTGGGATTGACCAGCGTGTTGAACGCGCGCGGCAGCTGCGCGCGGATCCACGTCAGGCGATCCTGGATGAACGCCAGGATCTCCTGCGCGGCCCTTGTCGCCTTCGGCGAACTGGTAGCGGCGATCCTTGGCCAGCGCCTTCATGCGCTCACCGACCGTGCCGGTGGTGAAGCCGATGCCCTTGAGGATGCGTGTCCATCTCGGCATGCAGCGTCTCCAGCTCGCGCTGGCCCATCGCATGCACTTCGTCCGGCGTCATGCTCGTCGTCGTCGACGCCTTGAGCGCCCAGCGATAGAACTCGTCGCCGTTCGGGCGCGCCCACATGCCGGCATCGTCCTTGGCGACCTTGCGCTGCTCTTCGAGCTCGGCGATCTGGCGATCGAGCGCCGGCGCGATCTCCTTCTCCGCAATCGTCCGCGCACGCTCCGCCCAGTTGCCGGGAATCGATTTCGCCTTCGTGCGCCGCTCGATCGATTCGACGAGCGATCCGCCTTCGCGCGCGCTCTTCGCGGACAGGCGCATCTGCGACAGCGCCTTGTCGATCAGGAACGCCGGCGGCACCAGCCCCTTGCCGCGCGCCGCCTCGATGCGGCCGAGCTCGCCGTCGAGCTGCTTCGCGTACGACTGCAGCCGGGCGAGATAGGCGTCGGCATCGGCGGCGTTCTCGATCGGATGATCGCTGTCGAGAAAACGCGGCAGGTCGAGGTAGGCGCCGACGTTCTGGATCACCACGTACGGCGTGTTGCGCCAGCTGCCGACGGTGATGTCGCCGTACGGCAGCGCGAAGCCATCGGACGCGAGTCTGATACGCGCTTCGCACCACCTCGACGCTGGTGCGCGTGGCATGCGAGAGCCCGGACGCATCGAACGCCTTGACGCTTCTCGAGGTCCTGCCGCACCTGGGTCGCGATCTTCTGCTGCCCCTCGGCCGATCGATCGGCGAGCTGCGATCGCAGCGCGGCCCTCGCACCGGTATCGATGCCGAGCGACGTGGCGCTTTCCGGCGCGAAGCGCAGGTAGCTCTCGCCGATCTGATCGAGCAAGGCGATGGCATCGGCCTCGGTGTTGCGAGGGTTGGCGCTTGATGCGGGCGACGGTGAGTCACCGCAGCCATGCAGCAGTGGCAGGGTGGCGGTGGACGCGAGAGCGGCAATGGCTTCGCGGCGGTTCATGATCGGAGACACGCTGCCAATCTTACATCTAGCGTCCGTCCGGCTTCGGCAAGAGCACATCAAAGAGCGGCTTGGCCGCCGCGACCGTCTTGCGATGGGCGTTTGCCGCGCCGATCAGTTCCGCGACGACGTCAGGATGGGCCGCCGCAAGATTGAATCGCTCGCCCGGGTCCGCTGAGAGATCGAACAGCAGCGGTGGATTGTGAACAGCTCGCGGCTCGGGATCGTCGTATGCGCCGCTGGTGATGAAATGCGCTTTGTAGGTGCCGCGCCGAACGGCCCTCAACTCGCTGTCCCAGTAGTAGAACAACTCGTGGCGCGGACTCGGGCCCGGTTCCTTTGAGCGCCGCCGTCAAGTCGATGGAGTCGATCACTCGATCGGCCGGCACCCGTGCACCGGCGAGCGACGCAGCGGTAGCGAGAAGGTCGAGCCCGGATCCGATGTCGGTCACCACACCGGGCTTAACGGTTCCGGGCCACCAGAAGATCGCAGGTGTCCGCACACCGCCTTCCCACGTCGAACCCTTGCCTTGCTTCAAGGGTCCTGCCGAGCCGCCGTGGTCGCGAAACGGCAGCCACGGCCCGTTGTCGCTCGTGAAGAGCACCAGGGTGTTCCGCTCAACTCCTGCGGCTTGAGCGCATCGAGGATCTTGCCCACACTCCAGTCGATTTCCTCAATCACGTCGCCGTACATGCCGCCGGCGCTGTGGCCGACAAACTCGTCGGATCTCGCGAGCGGGATGTGGGGCAGCGAGTGCGCCAGGTAGAGGAAGAACGGCCGGTTCGTGTTCTCGGTGATGAACCGAACCGCTTCGTCGGTGTATCGCTTCGTCAACGTGCGATGGTCAACCGGCCGCTCGATGACTCGTTCGTTCTGCATCAGCGCTACGTCCCAGTACTCAGGCTTCGGCGCGTAATAGGCCGACGTCCTGAAGCCGTTGTCGCGCGGCACGGTCATTCGCATGTCGTGTGAGTAGGGCAGGCCGAACCACGAGTCGAAGCCCTGCCGCATCGGCAGGAACTCAGGCAATTGGCCAAGGTGCCACTTGCCCACCATCCCGGTCGCGTATCCCGCGGACTTCAGGAGCTCCGCAACCGTGATTTCTTCGAGCGGCAATCCTTGTGCGGCGTTGTCGCGGAAGACCTTCGGCGCTGTTCCACCCGGGGTCCCGAACATGCCGTTGCGGATCGGCAGCCGGCCAGTGAGAAGCGCAGCGCGACTCGGCGAACAGACAGGCTGCACATAGAAGCTGGTCCACTTCTGCCCTTCCGCTGCCATGGCATCCAGGCGAGGCGTGCGAATATTCGGCGCGCCAAAGGCCCCGAGATCCCCGTAACCAAGATCGTCGGCGAAGATGACGACGATGTTCGGCCGGCGAGGCGCTTGTGCCCACAGGTTTCCGATGGCGAACCCGAGCACGAGAATCGTGAGCACGATCCGCGGCTTCATTTGCCCCTCAGCCTGGCCACCGGGCCATCGACGCCGTTCGGCAAACTGCTCGTTCGCCAGCCGATCGTCGTCTCGCACATCGCGTTTCAGCCTCGTGAGCTCGGCCTTCAGCTTCGCGGTCAGGTCGTCCTGCCCGGGTTGGCCGTACAAGTTGTGGAGCTCATGAGGGTCGTTGACCAGGTCGAACAACTCCCATTGATCCTTGGTCCAGAAGTAGATCAGCTTGTGCGTGCGCGTGCGAACACCGTAGTGCCCCCGCGTATTGTGGTCGCCAGGGTCGTGGTAATAGCGGTAGTACATCGAAGTGCGCCAATCGGCCGGCGTGCGACCGCGGAGCACCGGCAACAGGCTACGGCCCTGCATCTCAGACGAGGCGGGCAAACCTGCCGCCTCGATGAATGTCGGCGCAAAGTCGATATTGAGTCCGAGCGCGTCGCTCCTGGTGCCCGGCTTGATGCCAGCCGGCCAACGGACAAGAAACGGCATCCGGATCGATTCTTCGTACATGAATCGCTTGTCGAACAGACCGTGGTCGCCGAGGAAGAATCCCTGGTCGCTCGTGTAGACGACGATGGTATTTCCGGCGAGCCCCGACTTGTCCAGAGACGCCAGCACCTTGCCGACGCTGTCGTCCACCGACTGCACGGTGGCAAGGTAATCCTGCATGTATCGCTGGTACTTCCATCGAACGAGCGCTTCTCCGGTCAAGGTGACGCGCTTGCCGTCGCGGTCGACGGTAACCGAATCCGGTTTGATGGCGCGCCACTTCACCAGCTCCTCGGCAGTGAGGCCAGGCGGCGGCGTCAGCTTCAGGTCGCGGTTCGTCAGATCGGCGGCCACACGCTGCTGGTTTTCGTGGAGCGCGTCGGTACGCGTCTCGTACGCATCCCACAACGTCACGGGCTCCGGAATCCGCTGCGCCGCGAAACGGGCGGCGTGTTCGTCACTGGGCTCCCACGGCCGATGCGGCGCCTTATGGTGCATCATCAGGAAGAACGGTTTGTCGCGAGGACGGGTGTCGACGAACTCGAGCGCAAGATCCGTGATGACATCGGTCGCATAGCGTCCGGTGTAGGTCTTCTCACCGGTCGCGGTGTAGAACACCGGATCGCGGTACGCGCCCTGGCCCGGAAGGATTTCCCACCGGTCGAAGCCGGCGGGGTCGCTGCCAAGGTGCCACTTTCCGACCATGCCCGTGTGATACCCGCCCTGCTGCAGCAGACGCGCAACGGTCATGCGGGAACTGTCGAACCGGTTGAACATGGTGACGCCGTTGAGATGCGCATACTGCCCGGTCAGAATGGCGGCACGGCTCGGCGTGCAGATGGCATTGGTCGCGAAGACGCTGGTCAGCAGCGCGCCCTCGCGAGCGAGGCGATCCAGATGCGGCGTGGTGTTGACCTTGGACCCGTACGCGCCAATCGCATGCGCAGCGTGGTCGTCGGTCATGATGAAGATGATGTTCGGACGCGCCGTCCGCGCTTGCTCCGTGCTCACGTCCGAAACGGCGGGACTCCACCCGACCGCAAGCATCGCGATCGCAATCCCGGCAAGCTGACGTGTCATGCGTGTCTCCGTGATGTTCGGCTGCCGCGTGCGCGCGTCAGGGCGACGGTTTTGCGAGGAGTCTACCGCATTCGATATCATTCCGGGTGTGAGCACGCTGGTGCCGTCGGGGCCGCATCCCGAAAACGAGCTCGAGGATCTGCATGCGCGGTTGACCGGGCTCGAAGATCAACTCGGCAATCGCAGTGACGATGTGGCTCGGACGAGGGTTGAACTCGACGCGTTCAGGATCAGATACCGTCACGAAGTCGGCCTTCTGCACGAAGAGCTCGATCGACTCGAGCTCGCGCTTGCCGAAGCCGAACTTGGCATCCTGACCGAGCGCCTCGGCGACACTGCCGAGCCGCAGCCGGATTCGTCCACCGCGGATCGAATCGAGTCGGCGCCACGCTTTACCACCGATGCGATGCGCAAGTTGTTCCGCGACGTCGCGAAAGCGATTCATCCCGATCTCGCGCAGGATGCCATGGCGCGCGATCGGCGTCACTCGTTGATGGTCGAAGCCAACCGCGCCTATGCCGTCGGCGATGAGGAACAACTGCGCGCGATTCTCCAGGCGTGGGAGCGCAGCCCGGAGGCCGTGCAGGGCACCGACCAGGAGGCGATGCGCCTGCGCCTCGTTCGACGGATCGATCAGATCGAAGAGCACCTGCACGTCCTGGCCGGCGATCTGCTCGCCATGCAGGAATCGTCGTTGTGGAAATTGAAGGCCATGGTGGACGACGAAGCCGCGAAGGGCAAGGACCTGATCAAGGACATGGTCCGGCGGTTGAAGCGCGACATCCTCGTCGCGACCAATCGCCTGGACGCGCTCACGCACTGAACTTCTTGACGGTGTGATGCGTTCGATTCGAGAATCAGCGCATGTCCGATCCAGCCGCCATCAAGGACGCACTTGCAGGAAGCCTGAAACGCATCGCGGCCCAGCCGTCGATCGGCCAGGGCACCGCGGTCACGAAGGTCACCCTCCATCCCGGACTCGCGTGCGAAGTCGAGGACGGGCCCTGGAAGTTCAGCGCCGGAATGACGGAGAAGTACGGCGGAAAGAACAACGGCCCGAACCCCGGCGTCTATGGCCGCGCAGCGCTCGGCACGTGTCTCGCCATCGGCTATGGGATGTGGGCCGCACGGCTCGAACTCCCGATCCGCTCTCTCACCGTCGAAGTGCGGGCGCGCTACGACGTGCGCGGCGAGTTCGGCATCGACGACTCGATCCGGCCGGGCTACCTTGACATCGTGTATGTCGTCACCGTCGATACAGACGCCTCAGACGCCGACGTCCATCGATTGCTCGACGCTGCGGATGCACACAGCTCGTTGCTCGACGATTTCCGTAATCCCGTGCCGGCTTCGCGCGAAGTGCACATCGTCCGCGGTCAGACGTCCTGACGTGGCCGTCGCTTCTCAGGCCGGCTTGATGTTCTGGTTCATCCGGAAGAGATTCGTCGGGTCGTACTTCTGTCTTCAGCTCGACGAGCCGCTTGTAGGTCCCGCCATAGGCGAACGCGACGCGGTCGGCCTCCTCTTGCGTGAGGAAGTTGATGTACGCGCCCGCACTGGCATATGGCTGTGACTTGGCGAAGAATTCTCGCGCCCAGGCGATGCCTTTCTCGTCTTCGCCGGCCGAATCCCAGCGGCCGTGCACGTTCATCACGTACTTGGCATCGCGGCTCGAGTAGGCCATCGCCTCAGGCGCGGCGACGGGTGGTCTTGCCGCCGATCGTACCGATGAAGATCTCGCACTGAGGGCCCGGCAGGGCGCCGGCGTACTTGACGATCGTATCGATCGCCCCGTCGCTCAACTCCGAGAAGTTGTGCGACTTCCAGTAGTTGCGGGCGCCAGGCGCCAACAGCGGATCAAACGCCTGCTGCCAGGCCGTATACGGCTGCACGCCGACGTGCTCGCCGAGCGGCGTGCCGAACTTGCGAAGCGGATCGATCAGCTTCTCGCCCGCCGCGGGATCGCCTGCGTAGCACAGGGCGAGCACGACGATCTCTTTGCCGTGGACAGCCGCGGGGAGGAAAGGCAGCGGCGGCGCCTGCCGCGTGACCATCCAGACGTTGAGTTCTTCCGGCATCGTCTGGGTAAAGCGCGCGAACTGGGTGAGAACGGACTTCGCCTGGTCGAACGGGTAGACGATGAGCCCGCTCAGCACGTTCGGGCCGACGGGATGGAGCTGGAACGTGAAGCTCGTGACGACGCCGAAGTTCCCACCGCCGCCGCGCAGCCCCCAAAAGAGGTCGGCATTTTCGTTTTCACTGGCGCGCACCTGGCGGCCATCGGCCGTGACGACATCCGCGGAAAGCAGGTTGTCGACGGTCATGCCGTATTTGCGGCTCAGCCAACCGAAGCCGCCGCCGAGCGTGAGGCCGGCCACTCCGGTGGTCGAGTTGATGCCGAGCGGCGTGGCCAGTCCGTGCGCCTGCGCGGCTTTGTCGAAGTCGGCCAGCGTGCAGCCCGGTTCGACGGTCGCGGTACGAGCCGTCGTGTCGACATCGACGCGCTTCATCAGCGACATGTCGATCATGACGCCGTCGTCGCACACGGCATTGCCGGCGATGTTGTGTCCGCCGCCCTTGATCGAGATCACCAGGTTGTTCGTCCGCCCGAACTCGACCGCCTGGACGACATCCGCCGCCGACTTGCACCGGGCGATCAGCGCGGGCTTGCGGTCGATCATGGCGTTCCAGATCTGGCGCGCTTCGTCGTAGCCCGCGCCGCCTGGGAGAATGACATCCCCTCCGAATTTGCCCTTGAAGTCGCTGACTGCTGCGTCGGGTAGCTGCTTCATGAAGCCCTCTCTAATAAGCGCCAAAAAGTCTATTTCATCCGGTTGTATTTTCTCAACGCCGCCACAACCCGATCACCCGGCAGGCCGAACAACCGTATTCCGTCCGCGCCGGTCATGGTTTGCGCCGCCAGCATGGCGTTGACGACGGCTTCCTCGGTCGCATCAATCGTCGCCTGGAACAGCGGATTGATCCGATCGTTGGGCAGCATGGTCATCGACGGCGTCCCCACGGGATTCGCTGCACCGGGATTCGCGGTTGAGAATGCGAGGAACAGATCACCCGAAGAGTTGCCGGCCCAGCTGCCAAGGCGGCCGAGTCCCATACCCACGCGCCGTGCAAGGCGTTCGAGCTGGTGCGGCAGCAAGGGAGCGTCAGTCGCGACGATGACGACGATCGAACCGCGGCCTTGTTCATCCTCTGCGACCGGTGCGATGTTCGCCCCGCCACCCGCGCGGCAGGGCGGAATTCCGCGTGTCCACGGTCGGGTGAGCGGCTGCGGCAGCACCGTGCATTGACCAAGGTCTGTAATTTCGGATCTGATCGGCGCGCCGAGGATCCTCAAATCGCCGCCGTAGTTGCATTGCACGAGCACGCCAAGCGTGTAACCAGCCGCCAGCACGCGCGACGAGGTGCCGATGCCACCCTTGAATCCATTGCAGGCCATGCCTGTGCCGCCGCCGACAGCGCCTTCTTCAACCGGGCCGGGCTTCGCGCGGTCCAGTGCCTGCAAAGCGTGAATGGGCTTCACGTGTTCGCCATTGGCGTCGTTCAAGGAATCAAACGTTTCGGCGACGATCGGGTACGTGAACACGAAGTCGCGACCGTTCTTCAATTGCCATTGAATTGCCGCGTCGCGCACGGTCCCGACGCTGTGCGTCCCCGTCAGCAGAATCGGGCCTTCGAGAAACCCCGATTCCTTGATCCAGTTGATGCCCGTCATATCGCCGTTGCCGTTCTGATTGAAGGTCGCTGCGAACACGGGGTCCCAATTGCCGCGGGGGCGCGGAAGGATGGCGGTGACGCCCGTGCGAACCGGGCCCGTGCCCGGCACGAGTTTCCCCTCGCCTTCAATGAGCGTGACATGACCGACGGCAATGCCGGCGACGTCGGTGATGGCGTTGGCGGGACCGGTCTGGCCCGGAAACGGAATGCCCAGATCGCGTCCGCGAGGGCGAGTCTGTGTCGTGGCTGGTATCGCGGTGAGCACTGCGATGACGAGACCGAGTGCGAGTCGCATGGCATTTCCTTCATGGCAGCACGAGTGCCGCAAGTGATGACCGGTTCGGGACTGGAACGCGTGCGCGAGCGATTTCCTATCTCGGGAATGAGGCGACGAGATTCTTCACCACCCGAGTGCCATTACGTTGGCAGCTCACGCGAGCGGAGGTCGATTCCTTCTGAAAGCATTCTTCACGGCAATCTTGCCATCGCGAAAGGTCAACAGGTCGCATCCGTAACCGCCGCAAACGCGGCCCGCACGGCTTGCTGTCCGTGATGCCGTTCGCCACCTAGCTGAGCAGTCGTTCCAACTTTACCGCACTCCGAATGACCCGCGCATCCTGACCGTGGTCCGCGGTCAGTTGGAGACCAAGTGGTAAGGCCGATCCGACCGGCATCGGAATCGTGATGGCAGGCGTGCCCAACGCCGTCCATGGCGAATTCAGTCGCGAATCACCTGTCGACGAGAGGCCCACAGGGGCCGGCCCCGGTGCGGCAGGTGTCAAGATCACCGGCGTCACCTTGAACATCTCAGTCATCCGGGTCTTGCTCTCCGCGATGTACTTTCGTGCTTCGTCGTACCGGTCGGCCGGGATCTGAAGACCATCGCGAACGAGGTTCGCCATGTCAGCGAGCCGATCACCATACTGCTTATAGCGTTCTTCGTGAAATCGAGCGCCCTCGTAAAACATGACGGTTCGCTGCGCGTCCCGGACCCTCGCCAGCATCGGCATGATATCCAGCGGATGAATGACCATGCCCTCCCTCCGCAACCGCGCGAGCGCGGCGCTGAACGCGGCTGCCATCGCGGGCTCGAGACCGGGGACTGGATCGGATGCAGCCAGCAAGAAGTCCTCCGCGGAACCCGTCGAATGGCCGGCGGTCTCCCAGAAGGCGAGCATGTCGGCGGCGGTGTGAGTGAAGAATCCGAGCGTGTCGAGGCTCTTCGCAAACGGAAACACTCCGTCCATCGGGAGCAAGCCGTAGCTCGTCTTGAATCCGGTCACGCCGCAAAAAGATGCCGGTCGTATCGTCGAGCCACCGGTCTGCGTACCGAGGGCCACAGGCACCATCCCGGCCGCGACGGCGGCCGCGGATCCACTTGAACTGCCTCCTGGCGTGTGCGCCAGGTTGCGGGGGTTGTGCGTCGGGGTCGGAGTGATATAGGCGAACGCGGTGGTGTGCGTCTTGCCCACCAGGACACCTCCTCGTTGGCGCAACTGGCGGACGATCGCCGCGTCTTCCGTGCCCAGGCGCCCCTTATAGATGGCCGAGCCATATTCCGTTGCCAGGCCCTTTGTCTCGATGATGTCCTTTACCCCGAACGGAATCCCGCTTAGCGCGCCCGCGCTTGTCGGGGTCTGCGGAAGCACCTGGACCCATGCCTTGATGTCACCGTCCAGCGATCGAATGCGATCGATGCACGGCGGCAACGCGTCCTCACGCGCTCTCCGCGACGCAGACAGCCATTGAGTGAACGTCTCGAGCGGTCGGTTTTGTGCAGAAACTCCTGTCGCCAGAGCGAGGTTGGCGAGAAGGAAGGTCCGCCGATCGATCCGCGAGTCGCCGCCGGTTTCGATGCAAGCCATCAGGCCTCCCTCACTTGCTGCCCATTCGTTGAGTCCAAACTGTCATCGCCCCTATTGCGGCAGCTTCAGACGCGTCACGAGCGCCTGAAAGCGTGGGTGGTCGCGCACGGAATCGAACACGGGCGCAACGCCGATGTACGGCAAATTCTGATTACGCTCCTCGTACGCCTGTTCCAGCTGGTCGAGCGCAAGGTCGGGCTCTCCGGCGCGAAGGTAGTCCTGTGCCGCCACCCAGGACTGGCCGAGCCGCGCCCGCGTGTCAGCGAGCTGGCGCACGGCGCCACGGTAGTCACCTTGCTCCGCACCCTTTGGCCAAGGCAGCAAGCGCCGCGGGATTGCCGCGGGCGCCGATCGCGCTCTTCTGCGCCGCCAATGACTCTTCATGCTTGCCGAGCTGGTAGAGGTTCTCCGCAAGAGCGCTCCAGGCACTCGGCGAGTTCGGACTCGTCTGCAGCACCCGTCGCGCATGGGCAATCCCATCATCAAAACGCCTCTCGAATCGAAGCGTCATGCCGTAGAACTGCTGCACCAGATCGTTCAGCGGATCCAGCTCCAACGCGCGCTGGATTTCCGCGGTGCCTTCCCGGGGACGCTGCACGATGTAGAGATAGTGGGAATAGAACATGTGCGCTTCGGCAAGGCTCGGGTTGAGATCGAGCGCGCGCCGAAAACTGCGTTCTGCGTTCGACCAGTCCCATTGTTGCCACGTCGCACGGTTGCCCAGTGCCATGTGCCCTTCGGGCAAGGCATCATCCAGTGCCAACGCTCGTTGCAAGGCGGCGTCAGCGCGCGGCGCTCCCTCGGCCCGCGGCACCAGTCCGAACTGGACGCGTGCCCCCCACACACCACTGATCCCGAAATGCGCGAGCGCGAAGTCCGGATCCAGCTTAGCGGCGGTTTCGTAGTACTCCAGCGCGCGATCGAGCTCCGGCCGTGTCAGCCGCCGCTCGTGGCTGCGCCCGATCAAGTAGGCCTCGTAGGCGGCAGGATTCACCGGGCGTGCGCTGGCCAGTCGCGATTGATCGGCCGGCAGCAGCGTCAGGGCCAGGGCGCCCGAGACACCGCGCGCCACGTCGTTCTGCAGCGTCAGGATCCCCGATATCTCGCGGTCGAAGCTCTGCGACCAGCGCTGGGTTCGCTCGCGGACCTGGATCAGCGTCGCGTTGATGCGAATGCGATTGCCCTCCCGTCGAGCGCTTCCCTCGAGCACGTAGTCGACGCCGAGGTCGCGGCCCATCGCTTCGATGGGCGATTCGTGGTTCTTGTATTGCATCGCCGAGCTGCGCGCAATGACGCGGAGACGATCGGGCTGCAGCCGTCCCAGCTGCATGATCATCTCGTCAGTCAACCCGTCGCTGAAATATTCCTGCGCCGGGTCGCCGGTCAGGTTTTCAAACGGCAGGACCGCCAGCTTGATGGGAGCGCCCGTGAGAGGCCGTCCGGCGACACGATCGCGCAGGCCGCCAACGTTCATCAAGAGGGCAAGCGCCGCAATCGCAATCAGGGCCGTCATCACCGCAGCCGTCCGGCCCTGACGCATCAGACGATATCGCCATGTCGTCCACAGGGGCGCCGACCCTGACTGAATCGTCTCGAGCACGAGGCGCACTTCGCCCGCATCCTGATAACGCCGCGCCGGATCCTTCTCCAGGCAGCGCTCGATCACCGGCCGCAGCGCCATCGCCGTCCCACTCGGCCAGGGCCGTGGCGGCTCCTTGAGGATCGCCGAGAAGAGCTCCGGCACGGTGGCGGCGACAAACGGTTTCGCCCCCGTCACCAGTTCGTAGAGCAATACTCCCAGGGCCCAGACGTCGGTGCGCGTGTCGGCCGTGGCGCCGCGCACCTGCTCGGGCGCCATTGCGTACGGGGTTCCCGCCGGCGCGCCTGCCGGCACCGCTGACGCGAGAGTCGTCGCGTCGGTGACGAGCGCATCGTCGCGACGCGCCAAGCCGAAATCGACGACCTTCAGCCGCGCATCGGTCGAAATCATCACGTTGGCCGCCTTCAGATCGCGATGCACGACGCCATGCTGATGCGCGAAAGCCAGTGCATCGGCCGTCTGAATCGCGTATCTGAGCGCATCGGTGAACGGCAGCGCGCCATCCTCGTCGACGATCTCCCGCAGCGATCGGCCCTCGACGTACTCCATCGCGATGAAGGCCGTGCCGCTCTCCTGCCCGACTTCGTGAATGG
The DNA here is from genome assembly GCA_963833135.1 of uncultured cyanobacterium. GTDB lineage: Bacteria > Acidobacteriota > Vicinamibacteria > Vicinamibacterales > UBA2999 > 12-FULL-67-14b. The sequence goes on from CAWHWW010000012.1 coordinate 28,096, forward strand.
TGCAGATATTGGGATGATTGAGGGCAGCGGCGCTACGGGCTTCGCGCAGCAAGCGAGTCCGCGACGTCTCACTATCGGCCGCGGCCTGATCTACGACCTTGAGCGCGACCGGCCGATGAAGCGTCGTGTCGTAGGCGAGGAACACCGCCCCCATGCCGCCCCGGCCGAGCGGACGCTCGATGCGGTAGGTTCCGAGGGTGGTTCCTGCCTCCACGGAAGTGGCGGCAGTCTATCAGGGCCGGCGCGCCCTCAATCCTCACTTGTTGACACTTAGCGATCGCAGCCAGATATTGCGGTAACGCACAGGGTTGCCATGATCCTGGAGTCGAATCGGTCCGCGGGCCATGTCAGGTTTGTACGGCAGGATCCTTCGATGGCCCGTCCCGCCCCAGAAGGATCGCGCGTGATGCACCAGGACGCCGTTGTGAAAGACCGTCACGAGGGCCGGCGACGACACTTCGCCGGACGATGTGAATCTGGGAGCGGTAAACGCGATGTCGTAGGATTGCCACTCGCCCGGCCGCCGGGAAGCGTTCACGAGAGGCGGATGCTGGCCGTACATCGCAGCGGCTTGACCGTCTGCGTACGTCGGGTTCTCGAAACTATCGAGTACCTGGATCTCGAAGTCTCTCGCCAGGAACACTCCGCTGTTGCCGCGGTCCTGACTGTTCCCAACCACGGTCGACGGCGTTGCGAACTCCACGTGAAGCTGAAGATCGGTGAACTCCGCTTTCGTTCGAATCAAGCCTTTTCCGGTTTGAAGAACTCCTCCTGCCATCGTCCACGGCGCCGGCGCGCCGCCGTCGGTTTGCCAGCCGGAAAGATCGGCGCCCTCACCGAGCAGAATCAGCGCATCTTTGGGCGGAGGGGTGCTTACGAACGGACCGGGCACAACGATCGGCGGTACGGGACGCCGGAGATCGTGGATCCGCCACTTGCTGTCCGGCTGAAGTGGCGTGTCGTCGTACCCGAGGTTTGGCTGCTGGCCCTGCGCGAAGCCCGTGGTCAAGGTCCCCAGCATCGCGAATGCAAGCAGCCACAGAAGCCAGCGATGTCCTGTCATCTATCTCTCCTGCCGTCCAGTGTTCATGAACGGCCTCGCGAAACTGGACGACATTGCCTTCGGGCGTCACGGTTCATCGGCGCTCGGACCGTAGATCTGCGGCACCGTCGAGCCCATCGGCCGCAAGTATGTCGTGATCTGGCCGCGGTGATGAACGATGTCGAACAAGAAGCTCCACGCCATCGGCGATGTCGGCCGCTCTTTTCCGAACCAGTCGAGCGTGCCGTCCCAACGCGCATCTGGCAAGGCCGCCAGTCGCTCCGTGATCGAGGCGCCCTGCTTCTCGTAGGTCTCGACAATCTCTTTCATCGTCGCCGGCACCGGCGCAGGCGACCACTCGCCTTTGCCGCTCTCGAGCGCGTCGATCAGCATGCGTTCCTCGCAGAGTATTTGCCACGCGATCTCCTGCGCGGTGCGCGACTTTGGATCGGGGCGGTACTGCGATCCCTCAGGAATCCGCGCCAGGACATTGCGCGTGGTCCTGGATTCCTTGACCCAGAAATCCGTGAACAGTGCCCTCTCGTTCATGCCATGTCCTCGAGCGTTGCCCTGGGTCGTCCCGACGTCGACTGCACGCGTGGAGGTTACCGCAGCGCCTTGCCGGCCATCCGCAAGATGTCGTCGAGGGGATTGCCGTCGCCGTTGAGGTCGAGCATCGAACCAAGGCCGGCCCCGGCGCCTGGCGTCGCCCCTCCCGTTTGTCCACCGAGTAACCCGCCAAGCATGCCCTCGAGGCCGGCGCTCCCGGCTGGGCGCCCGGCGGCGCCGCCCTGCTTCGCCATGTAGCCGGCGACCAGCATGGCCAGCATTGGCAGCATCTTCTTGATCAGGCTTGGATCGAGGCCCGATTGCGAGGCGGCGTTCTGGGCAACGGTTCGGCTTACGTCCTTGGAGCCGAAAATCTGGCCGAGCACGTCGTTGCCGCGGCCAACATCGGTCGGTTCCTTCGCCAGGACGTTATCGAGCAGGCCGCCGCCGCCGAGTTGACCGAGCAGACCGCCCAACCCTTCGAGGCCGGCCGGCGCTTGCGCCTGCTTCTTGAATCCGCCGAGGATCGCCGGCGCCAACGCAGTCGCGCCGGACGCTGCCTGGGTTTCGCTGATTCCCAATTCGCGAGCGATCGATTGCAATCCACCCATCTGGCCGAGTATGTCCGTGATTTCCATAGATGCCTCAATCGCGAGTCTAGACCACTGCCGGCTTCCTGGTCACGGCGGTCAAGTTCATCGTGAGCATGACACCCGGCTTAGGAAGCTCATTGACACCTATGACGGTGCGCGCCGGCCGATGCTCTCCCATTGCTTCAACGTACGCCCGGTTCATCTCGTCAAAGTCCGCCATCCGTTGCAGGAACACGTTTACGTGCAGGACGTGTTTGAGATCCGAGCCGACCGATTCAAGCATCACCTCGAACGAGTCGAGGATCTGTTTGGTTTGGCGATAGGCATCGGATCCGGCGAGCTGCCCTGTTGCGGGATCGAAGCCTGCCGTTCCGCCGATGGTGATGAATTCACCAACTATCGCGACATGGCTATAGGGGCCAATTGGAGCGGGGGTATTCGGAGGAATCGACGTCTTGACTCGAGTCATGGGTTGCCGCTGTCACGCAAGGACAATACGATACCGGACTTCGTGAAGCGCAACGCGACAGACCATTCTGCGTGTCCTTCGCTGTCAACCTAAGGGCATGCCGCCGGGCTACTGGTGGCCGTCGGTACTGGCCGCGGCAAGGGCCTTGACCGCTACTGCGGCCAGCACTGCAGTGAATAGCACGCCGCATACCCCGATAACGATTGCGAGAATTCGCGCCAGCAGCGTCTTCGGCGCGAGATCGCCATAACCGATCGTCAGACCGGATACAAAAGCAAAGTAGATCGACTCCTGAATCGACCAGCGTTCTCTCAGCCCGACGACGAGGCCCAGGGCGATCATCAGTCCGATCAGGCCAGACAGGATCGGCCACACCACGCGCAGTCCCGCGAAGAACCCGGCCACGAACCGGCGTCTCATCGTGCGCGCATCCATCGGTCGTCCATCTATCGCTTGATCGCGATGGCCTGCATCTCGAAGCGCATGCCAAACAACAGCGGACCTGACCCGATGAACGCCCGCGCCGGGAATCCCCTGGTGAAGTACGACCGATAGATCTCGTTGAAGGTGGAGTACAGGCCGAGATCCGGGCTGTAGATCGTCACCGACACGAGGTCATCCATCGTCATGCCCGCCAGCGCCAGGATGGCTTTGTAGTCGTCCATCATCAACTTGACTTCGTCCTTGACGTCTGCGGGCACCTTCATCGTCGCGAGATCGACGCCGCCGCGGCCCGAGATGTAGAGCGTGTTCCCGATCAGCACGGCATCCGCAAGCGGCAATCCTCGTGCTTTCGTTGCCGGCAGGCTGAACTCGCGGCGCTCGGGCGCTTGCTCCTGGGCGATCGCCAGTGTCGCCGGCGCCGGACCGTTCGCTTCTGCTTCCGCCAGGAACTCGCGGACGATCCGCACGTACTCCGCCGTCTCGGTCCGGTAGGTCGCATGCGCGCTGTTCTCGAGCACCCGCATCCTGGCGCCGGGCACGCGCCGCTGAAAATCCGCGACCGTTTCGGGCACCGCTTCGTCGTGCCGACCGGCCAGGAAGAGCACCGGCAGCTTCAGCTCGCCCAGCCGGTCCGTTCGATCGTAGTCGCGCAGCAATCCGGTCGCGGTGAACTCACCGGCGCCCCACATGTGGCGATACACCTCGTCGCCGCCGGTGACGCCTTCACATTCAGGGACCGCGGGCAACGTTTTAGTGCCACGGACAAAGTGCTCCTCGAACACGTCGTTTGCGGCCACACACGCCGGATCATCGGCGGTCTCAACGGCCTCGCAGTTGTTCAGCGCCGACTGGACCGGCTGTGGAAGCGAGAGGCGCAGCCGCCGGGTATCGGCGAGCCAACGCGGCGTGCTGATGAGCGGGCTCGAAAGAACGACGGACCGCACGCCCTGCTGGCCCTTGGTCAGCAAGTATTCCGTCGCCAACGTGCCGCCCCATGAGTGCCCGAGAATATGCACCTCGCGGAGGCCCAACGCGCTCCGGACGGCGTCAAGCTCCTCGACGAATCGATCGGTACGCCAGAGCGCCAGATCATTCGGCCGGTCCGATCGACCCGATCCAAGCTGGTCGTACATGATCACCTGGCGATCTGTCGCGAGCTCGCTGAGCACCGAGAATGCGCAGCTTCGTCCGCCAGGACCACCATGCAGCAGGAGCAGGGGCGTCTTGCCGCCGCTCCCCATGATCCGGTACCAGACTCTGCCGCCGGGAACGTCGACGAAGCCTTCGGGTTCGACGCGCGCAGCGGGCGTCGCGGGAGCGCACGCGAGCAGGCCCGTTATCGCGAGGCAACAGCACAGCAGACGAACGGCCATGCGGCGCAGTTTATCGCAACACCTATTGAGGCAGTTGGGCCACGAAGGCGGCGTCCTGCATCACCTTCCGATACGCGACGGTCGCCGGCGCCGACAGCGCGCTGTCCATCGCCGCCTTGTATGCATTGGGATCCAACTCCATCGCCCGACGGAAGGCAGCGAGCGCCTTCTCCTTGTTTCCGGTCAGATACGCGATGAAGCCCTGGTGCAGCCGGTGCGCGCCATTGCGCGGCGCCCACCGCACCAGGTTGTCGGCCAGCTGCATCGCTTGCGCCATCTGCCCCTGTTGCACGAACGGAGCGCGCTTGCCCGACAAGCTCCACGCGAGTTGCAGCGGTACCAGCCTGCCAAGTTCGAGCAGCGGATCGCTGCTGTCGTCGACGTTGATGTAGCAGAGACGATCGTTGTTCAGGCTCGAGCCGCCGCCCTTCCGCACGACGAGAATCGAGGCCGACTGGCGTCCACGCCGATCGCCGCCTGCATCGTCACCGGCCTTGAGCGCGGCGTACAGACGCTCGGCCAGTTCGCCGGTGGCGCTCTCGAACGCCCGCGCCATCGCCTCGGCGACATGCGGTCCAGTCAGGATGTTTCCCTGCACCGTGTACGTGGTGCCCTTGATGTGGCCCTTCCACTCGTTGGCAGCCGGCCCGGTATGCACGGCGATATTGCCCTTGGCATCGATGATCGCCACCTGGCGCCCCTCGAGTCGCTCGAATTTGTCTTCCGCGAGCAGCCGATCGAGCACCTGCTGTGCCGAGAGGCCTTGTCGCAACAGCTCGAGCCCGCGCGGACCATAGCCGCCATTCATCGCCGCCTGCGTGGCCACCGCGCCGACGCCGGCCTCCGCCCACGGCACGTGGTTGCCGACGCCAAACACCCGCGACGCAACGGCGACGCCGAGATCGCCGGTCACGGGATCGAACGCAACAATGGAAAACGTCGCGGACGCGGGAGTGGCGGTGAGCAGGATGACAACAAACGCTGTAATGATCTTCACGATGGCTCCTTCGATTGCCGAACGACGCGGATCGTAACGGACAACTGTCCGACATGACGCATCGCATGTTCCGCACCATGGACCAGGCATCCAATGACCGTCGACGGCAGCTGCGCTCGTCCGACGCCGCGAAAGTCGCCGAGTGTCGTGACATCGACAGTCTTCAGTTCCGCAATCGCCGCGTCAACCTGGTTGGAAAGGGTCTCGAGCACTCTCGCCACGTCTCCGGTGGCCAGCGGGCCGCCTTCCAGCTGGATCGCGGCCAGCTGTTCAGCGGAGAGCGCCTGGCCGCGGGCGTACGTGAACAGCCGATCGATCACTCCGGTGATATGCCGGACGTGAAACGCCGCGGACGCGACCCCGGCCGGACGGCGATTCCACTCATCTTCCGACAAGCCGGGAACCATCTCGGCGACGCTCTCGCGCACCTGGAGCAGGATGTGAGCGACCGGTTGAAGAACGGCCGGCACACCCTCGATCGGACCACGCTGCCACCACTCCGTGTTTGCCATTCGTCGGGACCTGGTGACACTTTCGCCCGTCCGCGGTGTTCAAGTTGATAGCGCGATGGACGGGCTCGATGTCACGGCGCTCACCCTGCGGTACGGCCCTATGGTACTCAGACGCTGCCGGCACTTGTTACGCAACGAGGACGAAGCGTTGGACGCCTGCCAGGACGTGTTCGTCCGGCTGCTCGAACGGCGCACGCGCCTCGAGGCCCGCTATCCCTCGAGCCTCTTGTACCGGATTGCGACCAACGTCTGTTTGAACCGGATCCGCGATCGCCGGCGAACACCGGAAACGCCCGATGAGGAGCGCCTCTATCAGATCGCCGCCGTCGAGCGCGCCGGCGCCGGCAGCGATGCAGGCATGCTGCTGGACCGGCTGTTCGGGCGGCACCCCGCGTCCAGCAGGACGATAGCGGTCCTGCATCACATCGACGGCCTGACGCTCGACCAGGTGGCCGAGGAAACCGGGCTGTCAGTTTCGGGTGTGCGCAAGCGGCTCCGGCGGCTGCGCGACACACTCGTGGAGATGGGCCATGGCAGTTGACAACGACGGCCCCGTCGCCGAAATCACGCTCGAGCGATATCGGCTGAAGGAGCTGGGAGCCGACGCTGCGGCCCGTCTGGAGCGGCGGATGCAGGTGGACGAGCACCTGCGTCGCCGCGCCGACGCGCTCGCCCGCTCCGACGAACAGATTCGGACGAGCGATCGCCTGGAACTCGTCGCCGCGCGCGTTCGCGATCGTCTCGGGGCGGATCGAACCGTCGATCGGCGGGCGTGGACGCCGGTGGCGCGCTGGGCGCTGCCGGCAGCCGTCGCAGCCGGGGTCGCGCTCATAGCCCTGCTACCCTGGACGCTCTTCGCGCCTGCCGGCGGCGACGAGCGCATCAAGGGACTCAACGCGTCGCTGACGCTGTTTCGGCAGGTGGGGGCGGGCAGCGAAACGCTCGTCGACGGCGCCGTCGCGCGTCAAGGCGACGTCATACGCGTCGGTTACCGTGCCGCCGGGCGCGCATACGGCGTCATTCTCTCGATCGACGGCCGCGGGCACGTCACCATGCATTTGCCGACCGGCGGCGATCGCGCCGTGCCGCTCGGCCGGGAGCCGACGGTCCTGCTCGATCAGGCGTACGAACTGGACGATGCGCCGCACTGGGAGCGGTTCTATCTCATCACCGGAGCAGAGCCGTTCGCGATCGCGCCGATCGTCGCGTCCGCCGAGCGCGCCATCGCAAAGGCCGGCGGCGATACCGTACGCGCATTGCCCCTCGCCGCAGGCCTCGATCAGTCAGTCGTTTCTCTTCAGAAAGTGAGCACGCCATGAGCCGCCCCGGACGCCTGTTTCTCTCCTGCTGGCTGCTAACGCTCATGGCGAATGCCGTCGAGGCCCAAACCGCCACACGACTCCAGCGCTACACGCTGATCGTCGGCGCGAACTTCGGGGGCGCCGATCGCCCGGTGCTCAAGTACGGAGTGTCCGACGCCGAGCGGTTCGCGCGCGTGATGGTCGATCTTGGCGGCGTCAGCCCTGAGCACAACACGATCCTCAAGCAGCCGAAGCTGCGCGACCTGATCGACGGGCTCGACCTGCTGACGCGCCGCGTCACCGACGCGTCGCGCCTCGCCGGTCCCGGCGCGGCGCGCACCGAAGTCATCGTCTATTACTCGGGCCATGCCGACGAAAAAGGACTGCTGCTTGGCGAGGATCGCTTCTCGTACGTCAGCCTGCGCGATCGGCTCGATCAGATCCCGGCCGACGTGCGGATTGCCGTCCTCGATGCTTGCGCGTCCGGCGCCTTCACCCGAATCAAGGGCGGACGGGCGCGTCCGCCGTTTCTCGTGGACCAATCCACGAGCATGCGTGGTCACGCCTTTCTCACGTCCAGCGCCGCAAACGAAGTGGCGCAGGAGTCGGATCGGATTCGCGCCTCCTACTTCACCCACTACCTCGTCTCGGGCTTGCGCGGCGCCGCCGATCTGTCCGGCGACGGCCGCATCACGTTGAACGAGGTTTACCAGTTCGCGTTCAGCGAAACGCTCGGCCGAACCGTCGACAGCAAGGGCGGGGCGCAGCATCCTTCCTACGACATCAACATGTCCGGCACCGGCGACGTGGTCATGACCGACGTCCGGCAGCTGTCGGCGACGCTCGTGCTCGGCGAGGAAGTGGAGGGCCGGTTTTTCGTCCGCAACGCCGCGCAGGAGCTGATCGTCGAGGTCTACAAACCGTATGGCCGGACCATCTCGCTGGGCGTGGAGCCCGGCGCGTACGAAGTGCGAGTGGAGATTGAAAAGACGGCGCTGCTGGCGAAGGTAAGCGTGGCTGATGGCGGCCAGCTCATCGTCGATCGCAAGCAGTTCAACCAGACGACGGTCGAGCCGACGCGCTCGCGCGGGTCCGTGGATGTGCTGCCGTATGCGGTGGAAGGGCGGCACCGCCTCGAGCTGCGGCTCGGCATGTGGCGCACCAGCGAGAATCCCACGGTGTCGCCCCTCGTCGGCACCGACGATGTGGTGGGCGGCCTGCAATACACGCGATACCTCAAGGAGAACCTCTCTATCACGTTTGCGATTGAGGGGCTCGAGTCGCAGGTCGGCGACGGGGCAGTTTCCACCGTCGTCGTTTTCCCGCTGGCTGTGCGGTGGAATCCGCTTTCATTCGGGCGCCAGAACGACGGCATCAAGCCATTCATCTCCGCTGGTGCCGGACCGGTGCTGGGCGAAAACGTCAGCGGCTATACGGACAGCCGTTACGGATCCGCGGGCGTGCGCACGAGCGCGACGGTCGGCAGCTACCTGCGCGCCGGCGCCGATTTTCACTTCGCCCGCTCGTTCGCCATCGGCGCGGACGCCGGCTACAACTGGTTGGCGGACTTTGACCAGCCTGTCGGCGCGCGCAGGAACTACAGCGGATTCAGTATGAGCCTGGGGCTGGGATGGCTCTTCGGCAGCGGCACAGCCGCACGGCCCTGACGTCGATCATCTAAAGCGCGCGCAGCGGTCGGCGCTGCCAGCGGGCGATGCTGCCACCTGAGCACCACGTTGTAGGCGAGGTGATAACCGATCACGATGGCGCCGGCAGCGAGCGACTCCGGCACGCCGAAGGCGTCGATCATCGCATCGCCCGAGACTCCTGCGCTGGCCACTACGAACGATCGGAATAGACCGTAAACGACTCGCGCTGAAACGATCAGCGTGACGATCAGCACCAACCACCGGTTCGGCGTGTAGTGGAGCGTGCGGACGGTAGGCTCCCATCGCGTCAGCAGCGTGCCGAACGCGCCAAGGCCCAACCCAATCGCCATGCCGATCATTGCGCCCATGAACGCCCGGGGAATCCAAATCGCGGTGACTGCTGCCGCTGCAAGGAAGAACACGGCCGAGAACAACATCACGGCCGTCGTCAACGTCGCCACCCACGGACGCGCTTCACGGCGCGCCGATCCGGCGCGATACCGCTGGATCAGCAGGAAGGGCGTCATCGCTACGACGATGAGCGGTAGCAGCAGCAACAGCAGCAGTAGCGGCACACCGGCCGTCCATGCAAGATCCGGGACGTCGAGCTCCAGAACCGGCGCATCGCCACGGTCGGCGATGGTTTCAAAGTATTGACGTCCCGCGTACGAGAACAGGGCGCGAAGACGAATAGTCCTCGCGCCCTGTTGGCCTGTTGGCCCGTTGGCCTGCTTAGTATCGGTAGTGCGCGCTCTTGAACGGACCTTCCACCGGCACGCCGATGTAATCCGCCTGCTCCTTCGTGAGCTGCGGTCAGCTTCACGCCGAGCTTGCCGAGATGCAGACGCGCGACTTCCTCATCCAGCTTCTTCGGCAGGATGTAAACGCGGTTCGCGTCGTAGTGCGTGCCCGACAACGTCGGCTGGCCCGTCATGTTGAAGTGCAGATCGAGCTGCGCCAGCACCTGGTTCGTGAACGACGATGACATCACGAATGACGGGTGACCCGTCGCGCAACCGAGATTCAGCAGCCGGCCTTCCGCGAGCACGAGGATGCTGTGCTCGCCGCGCTTGCCTTCAGCCTTGAACACCCACTCGTCGTACTGCGGCTTGACCTGCACGCGCTTGGCGCCGGTCTTCGCCAGTCCGGCCATGTCGATCTCGTTGTCGAAGTGGCCGATGTTGCCGATGATCGCTTTGTCCTTCATGCGTTTCATCATGTCGACGGTGATGATGTTCTTGTTGCCCGTCGCAGTGATGAAGATGTCGGCAGTCTCGATCACGTCGTCGACCGTCGTCACCTGGTAGCCTTCCATCGCCGCCTGCAGCGCGCAGATCGGATCGATCTCGGTGACAATGACGCGGCAGCCCTGGCCCTTGAGCGCCTGGGCGCAGCCCTTGCCGACGTCGCCATAGCCGAACACGACTGCGACCTTCGCCGACAGCATCACGTCGCTGGCGCGGTTGAGGCCGTCGATGAGCGAGTGGCGGCAGCCATACAGGTTGTCGAACTTGCTCTTCGTCGCCGAGTCGTTGACGTTGATCGCCGGGAACAGCAGCGTGTTGGCCGCGGTCATCTCGTAGAGGCGATGCACGCCGGTCGTGGTTTCTTCGCTGACGCCCTTGATCGCCCTGGCGATCTTCGACCACTGGCCGGGCTTGCTCGTCAGCTCCTTGCGCAGCGTGTCGAGAATGACGCCCCACTCCTCGGGATCCTTGTCGGCGTTGAATGCCGGCACGACGCCGGCCTTTTCGAACTCGAGCGCCTTGTGCACGAACAGCGTCGCGTCGCCACCGTCGTCGAGAATCATCGTCGGGCCGCTGCCATCGGGCCACACGAGCGCTTCAACCGTGCACCACCAGTATTCCGGCAGCGTCTCGCCCTTCCACGCAAACACCGGCGTGCCCCTGGGGATTGGCGACCGTGCCGCCGGCCTCGGGGCGCCCGACCACCACCGCGGCAGCGGCGTGATCCTGCGTCGAGAAGATGTTGCAGCTGACCCAGCGCACATCGGCGCCGAGCGCGTTCAGCGTCTCGATCAGCACGGCCGTCTGCACGGTCATGTGCAGCGAGCCCATGATCTTGGCGCCGGCCAGCGGCTGCTTGCCCGCGTAGCGCGCGCGCAGCGCCATCAGTCCGGGCATCTCGTGCTCGGCGAGGCGGATCTCGTTGCGGCCAAACTCGGCGAGGCCGAGGTCCTTGACCTTGTAGGGTTCGCGACCGGCTTTCTTCGCGAGCTCAAATGCGTGGACTTCATTCACTGCGGTTGCCATTAGCGCTCTCCTGAACTGGAACTGGAACTGGAACTGAAACTCGAAACTCTACAACTCAACTGCCAACTGTCAACTCTGGAACTGCCAACTTCTTGCGCGCCGTTGCCACGAACAACGCTGGACCACGGGCGGCTTCGTCGGCCGGCAAACTGGCGATGTTCGCCGCTTCGAAGCCGGCCGTCTCGAGCTGTTTCTTGATCGTCTTTTCCGAAAACCCGAGCCAGACATGCCCCATCTGCTGCTGGTACTCGACGCGATCGTGCGGCAGCATGTCGACGATGAGGACGCGTCCGCCGCACTTCAACACGCGGTGCATTTCGGCAAGCGCCCGCGCCGGCTCGGGCACGTGATGCAGCACCAGGGCGACCACCGCGACGTCGAGCGTGCCGTCGTCGATCGGCAAGGCTTCCATGTCGCCGCGCCTGACTTCAACCTGATTCAGGCCCTTGAGGCGCTTCCTCGTCGCCTGGACCATGTCGGTCGAGCCGTCGACGGCGATCACCCTGGCGACGTGCGGCGCGACGAGCTCGCTCACCTGCCCCGTGCCGCATCCCAGATCGCCGACTGTCAACGTGGGATCGATCAAGGACAGCATTGCGTGCAGGTGAAACCGATCGCCGAAGAGCTCGACCGCAGGTGATCCCACTGCCCCGACGCTGACGCGAAAAACTCCTCGGACTTCGATCGACGCTTCGCGAGCACGCTGTTGAGCCGGCGCTCGTCGTGCTCGGCGCCGTTGGTGCCGGCGATCTGCTCGCGGATGAGCGGCCACAGCCGCTGCGCGCCCGGATCGAGGTCCGACGTGACCATGCCGTAAAAGCGGCTCGTGCCGTCGCGCCGCGACGACACCCACCCGTCGTCGGCGAGCGTCTTCAGATGACGGCTGACCGTCGACTGCGGCAACTGCAGGACCGAACAGATCTCGTTGACGGTCAGCTCGTGCCGCTCGAGCGGCAGGAGCATCCGGCAGCGGATCGGGTCGGCCAAGGCGGCCATGTGGTCGAGAATCGGAGCGACTGTGGTCATTTATCCGTATATCCGGATGAAGGAATGATACAGCCGGACACAGTCGGCAGTCAAGAGTCGACAGTTAAGAGCTTTCAGTCAGCAGTTCGCAGTTCAGCCGACTGTCTTCGTGCAGTCGGAAGGTGCCAGTCTGACTGCGGACTGGTGACTGGACTGCCCACTGCTGACTGAACTGCCATGCTGGCTGAAGTCAACTGTCGACTCTCGACTGTAGACTGTTGCCATGCTCAGTCGCGTGGCTACCTCTGCTTTCCTCGTCGCCGTCACTACCATTGCGCTCGGCGCGTCCGTCAGCGATCCGCGGAATTGGGCCCAGTGGCGCGGGCCGGACATGACCGGCGTGTCGCGCACCGCGAAGCCGCCAATCGAATGGAGCGAGACGAAGAACGTCAAGTGGAAGGTCGAGATTCCCGGCCGGGGATCGTCGTCCCCGGTCGTCTGGAACGATCGCATCTTCCTGCTCACCGCGATTCCCGTCGGCGTGTCAGGCGACGCGCAGCATGCAGCCTCGCGGCGGTCTGCCGCACGCGCGGCGTCCATCAATACAAGGTCCTCGCGATCGATCGCAAGACCGGCAAGACCATCTGGGAGCAGGTGGCGCGCGAGGAGGAGCCGCACGAAGCGGCGCACCAGGACAACGGCACGTGGGCCTCGAGCTCGGCGATCACCGATGGCACGCACGTCTTCGCCTACTTCGAGTCGCGCGGCCTGTATGCCTACGACATGAACGGCAAGCTCGATCTGGCAGGCCGACTTCGGCGACAAGAAAATGCGCAACCAGTTTGGCGAAGGGTCGACGCCGGCCCTCCACGGCAACACGCTGGTCGTCGTCTGGGATCATCTCAATCAGCCGTCGTACGTGATTGCGCTCGACAAGAGCACCGGCAAGGAACTGTGGCGCGTCGATCACCCCGAAATGGACACCTGGGCCACGCCGCTCGTCGTCGAGCACGACGGCCGGCCGCAGGTCATCGTCAACGCGATGAATCGGGTGCGGAGTTTCGATCTGCAGACCGGCAAGCTGGTGTGGGACGGTCCGGGCACGACGATGAACGTGATTCCGTCGCCGGTGTCCGGCAACGGCATGGTCTTCGTCATGAGCGGCTTCCGCGGCAACAACCTCAAGGCGATCAAGCTTGCCGAGGCGAAGGGCGACATCAGCACGACCGGCGCGATCGCATGGCAGCTCGATCGCGACACTCCGTATGTGCCGTCACCACTTCTCTACGACAACATTCTCTATTTCCTGAAGACCAACAACGGATTGCTGTCGGCGTTCGACGCCGCGAGCGGCAAGCCGCATTACCAGGTGCAGCGCATTGCGAAGGCGCCGGGCGAAGTGTTCAGCGTCACCGGTCGGCGCCGATGGCCGCGTCTACGTCACCAGCCGCGACGGCGTCACCACGGTGATCAAGCACGGGGCGACGTACGAAGTGCTCGCGGAAAACACGCTGGACGACGGGTTCGACGCGTCGCCGGCGCTGGTCGACGGCGAGATCTTCATGCGCGGCTACAAATATCTTTACGCGATCGCGAAATAACGATCCCGATATCATGGCGCGCAGGAGGCGCGATGAACAGACTGGTACTGGCATTCGGGCTGGCGTTCGGCACTCGTCGGAGGGCCGGACGCGGCGACGCGCCGGACAGGGGAAGTCTCAGGCTGAGTTGCGCAAGGCGTTCGTCGGGACGTGGCGGCTGGTCTCCATCACCGGCGGCGCCAATCCCGCCGCGCGCGGCAAGCCGACCGGCGTCATCATCTACGACGCGCACGGCAACATGGCGGCGCAGATCCAACCCGACCGGCAGCGGCCGACGTATACGGGAACGCCCACGACCGAACAACTGGCCGAACGCGCGCGTGGCTACACGGCGTATTTCGGAACCTACACCATCGACGAAAAGGCCGGCATCGTGACCCATCACCGCCAGGGACAACTGGACAGCGGCGCGGTGGACTTCGTGCGCAAGTTCGAGCTTACCGACGGCGGCAACCGGATCGTGCTGACTCCGGTCGGTGGCGCGAACCCGCCGATTCAGTTGACGTGGGAGCGGGTTCGATAGTCGATGGCAAAGGCCAAGAAACGGGCCCCACGGCGAAAGAAAGCGGCCGCCGCGTCCGTCGGTCTTGCCGCCGCTGAAACCTCAGCCGTCGACCCGCGGGAAATCCGCGACCTGACGACCGCGGTCGAACACGACGGCGGCGCCGTCCTCGGGCAGTATCGCGATCCTTTCGGCGGCACGCCGGTACTGGTCGTTGCGCTGCCCATCGATCGCGTCGAGCCAACGCCCTACCAGCGCGATCCCTCCGAGACCCACATCAAGAAACTGATGACGGTGATCGAGAAGGTCGGCCGCTTTCTCGATCCGCTCGTACTCATTCGCCAGGACGACGGCTACTGGACACCGAACGGGAACCATCGGCTGCAGGCGATGCGGAAGCTCGGAGCCAGGAGCATCATCGGCTTGCTCGTGCCCGACCCCGAGGTCGCCTTCAAGATCCTCGCGCTCAACACCGAGAAGGCGCACAACGTCAAAGAGAAATCGCTCGAAACGATTCGCATGGCACGCGCGCTGGCCGGCCGGCGCGAGGGCAAGGAGACCGACTTCGAGTTCGAGTTCGAACAGTCGCAATTCCTCACGCTGGGCGCGGCATACGAGCAACGCAAGAACCTCAGTGGCGGCGCCTACACCTCCGTGCTGCGCCGCATCGACAATTTCATCGACGAGGCAATGCCGAAAGCCCTCAAGGAGCGCGAACGCCGCGGCAACAAAGTCCTGGCCCTGGACGATGCGGTCGCAAAGGTCGTTGAGGCCCTGAAAGC
>CAWHWW010000013.1:0-124897 GCA_963833135.1 uncultured cyanobacterium
CATGTGATTCGCGTGGAACGTCCGTTCGTGCTCATCGCACGGTTCCAGGGCGATCAGCGCGACGGCCACGGGAACCATCAAGCCGCGGGTCTCATCACGCAGGACGCGTTCCGAGCCGCCGGCGATTCACAGATGTTTCCCGAGCAGCTCTCAGGCGGCCTGCTCGGCTCGTGGCAGCCGCTGAAGCTGTACATGGGAGGCGTTCGCGAGAACGAGGATTGGACGATTCGCGTGGATACCGGTGAATACGATCCGGTGCTGGGCGACTCCTATCAGACACTCGCGCGGCTTGGCCTCAGCTTCCAGCGCTCTCAGAACAGCGGCCGCTTCAGTCCGCAACCCGGTCCGGCCGTGTCGTACTACAAGCGCCTGCAGTCGGTCGTCGATGCGCCCGCGAAGGAAGCGAGCTTCTTCGACGGCATCGATACCACGCTCCCGGGAATCTATCGCACGTTGCGGAAAACGCCACCAGACGAGGCCGGCGCACTGCTGACAGCCATCGACCGGGAGGTGAAAACGGCCGTGCAGGCCTTCAAGTGGACCGAGCCCTCCGCGGCAGTCCCCGCGCTTGCGCGAGCGCTCCGCGCGACCGGACCGCGATAACGCAGCTTGGCACCGATCCTGATGTTGCCCGCCTGCTCACGCTCGAGGAACAGCAGATCGCCGACGCGATTCACGCCGCTCTCGGCGTCAGCTTCACGGCAATCGCCCAGCCCGCCGACACACCTGAGGCGTCCGGTCCGTTCAATGCCGGTCCCGTCGCGATGGCGGCGGTGACACCCGGCCAGACCATCGATGTGCGAACGGTCTTCGTGAACCGCAGCCCGGTCGAGGTGACATCGGTACGCGTGAACGTCCGGGCTACGGGCAATTGGTCGATCAAGGGCGATCCGGCGCCGGCACACGCGAAGCTGAACCAGCCTGTCTCGAAGACATTCTCGGTCACCGTGCCCGACAACGCGCCGCTCACGCGTCCGTATTTTCGTGCGGAAATCGATTCAGGAGGCGCGCTACGCGATCATCGACCCGGAGCGAGATCTTATCGGCCGTCCTCCGAACCACCACTGGAGGCTGTGGCGCGGTACGACGTCGATGGCATTCCGGTGGACATCCGACGGGCGGTGACGAGGCTCGATGCGAACCTGCCATACGGCTACGACACGCGGGTGCTCGCCATCGTCCCGACGATGGCCGTCACGCTCAGCCCGGCTCAGGCCGTGGCGCCCGTCGGCCAGGCGGGCAGGACGGTGAGGCTGAAGGCTGAGGTCGTGCACAACCGCGAAGGGACATCCGACGGCAGACTGACATTGAAGGTGCCGGCAGGCTGGCAGGTGAGGCCCGCGACGCACGCATTTCAATTCTCGCATTCAGGCGAGCGCGGGCTCTATCAGTTTACCGTCACGATCCCTGCACTCGACAACCGGGACTATCGTCTCGAGGCCGTCGCAACTTCGGGTGGACGGGAGTATCGCGAAGGGTACGACACCATCCAGCACCGCGACCTCGAGACGCGGTATCTCTATGCGCGACGCCACTTCCGGGAACGGTACGTGGCATCGACCTGAAGGTTGCGCCCGGATTGAAGGTGGGCTATGTGATGGGCGTTGGCGACGATGTGCCGGGCGGGTTGGCGCAATTGGGTGTCGACGTTCAACTCCTCGGACCGCAGGAGCTGGCGACGGCGGACCTGAGCAGGCTGAACGCCATCATCACGGGCACGCGGGCGTATGCCGTGCGCGACGACCTCAAGACGGCGTACAACCGTCGTCTGCTCGACTACGTGAAGAACGGTGGCAACCTGATCGTTCTCTACAACACGCAGGAGTTCGTGCCGGGTGACTACGCACCGTATCCAGGGGAGCTGCCGCGCACCGCCGAAGAGGTGTCGGAGGAAGACTCGCCGATTGACATCCTCGCGCCTGCCGATCCCGTCTTCAACAGTCCGAACAGGATTACCAAAGCCGATTTCGACGGCTGGGTCGAACAGCGCGGATCGAAGTTCTGGTCGACGTGGGACACCGCCCTACTGACCGATGATCGCCACGTGGGACAAGGGCCAGCCACCGCAGAAGGGCGGCTGGCTCCACGCCACGTACGGCAAAGGCCATTACACCTACTTCGCTTATGCGCTTCACCGTCAGTTGCCGTCCGGCGTACCGGGCGCCTACCGACTGCTCGCGAACCTGCTGTCGCAGGGCCAGGCGCCAGGCGCAACAGCGGGTCGGAAACCGGCCGTGAAGGATTGAGGGAGGAAGTGGCATTCGAGGCGAAAGCACTTCTCACGACCACTGCGATCGTCGAGGTCGCGGTAGGAATCCCCCTGGTGGCTGTACCCGCGTGGCTCGCGCCGATCCTGCTTGGCGCCACGCTCGACGGATCCGCCGGCCTGGTCGTGGCCCGCATTGCAGGCTCGGCGCTGGTTTCGCTCGGCGTCGTGTGCGGTAGGCCGACGCGACTCGCAGAGCCGACCGGCGGTTGGGATCGTTGCGGGGATGTTGTTCTACAACATCGCGGCCGGCGTACTGCTGGCTTCCGCGCGCTTCTGGCTGGGCATGTCGGGCATGGGCTTGCTGCCGGCGGCAGCGTTGCACATCGCGCTGGCGGTCTGGTGCATCGCGTGTCTGACGGCGACCGCGGCCTTCTTGAAAGCGAGCTCCTCCGCCGTGTCGATCCGCAGCACCGCGCATAAAACGGCCGCCCATGCGTGCGCTAGGGCCTGGTGGCTGGCGGCTCGCGCCGTAGCCCCTCTGTCGTCAGGTACAGAGAGCCGTGCGTCCGGCAATCTGTAAGCGGCACGCTCCACGACTGGGCCTGGGCATCCTCAGCCGTACCCACGAAGCGCAGCGGCCCACCACACCACGGACAGTTCGACGGAAACTCTTGGTCTGAGGCTTCGTTCGCTTCCATTGGCATCTGCGAGCGATCCCCGGCGCCTCGAGAGCCAGGTTGATCGGGCAGCCCGAGCGTGGGGCGTTCAAAGCGCACTCCAAAAACCAATTGCGATATGAAATCAGTCGATCTAGCTTACAACCCGATTGCATAACGCGATCAGACCGCACGGATGTGCCGCGTGAGGAAAGGAAGTGGTATGGCCAGGCTCGTGTTCGGAATGAACCAGTCCCTGGACGGCTACGTCGACCATATGGCGTTTGCGCCAAGCCCCACGCTCTTCCGCCACTTCATCGAGGAGGCTCAGGGGCAGGCGGGCAGTGTCTACGGTCGCCAGATGTACGAGATCATGCGTTACTGGGACGACGATCATCCTGAATGGGATGCAGAGGAACACGCCTTCGCGGCGGCGTGGCGGAACCAGCCGAAATGGGTCGTCTCGCGCTCGTTGAAGTCGGTCGGCCCCAACGCCAGGCTTGTCGAGGATGATCTCGAGGGCGCGATCCGCGAGCTGAAGGCCGAGCGCGACGGGGAGATCGAAGTTGCTGGCCCGGACCTGGCGCAAAGCCTCACCGAACTTGGCCTGATCGATGAGTATCGAATCTACCTGCACCCCGTCGTGCTTGGTCACGGCAAGCCATACTTCGCCGGACCCCGGCCGCCGCTCCGCCTTATGGCTCATGATCGGATTGGCGAGGACGTGATCAGGTTGACCTACGTTCCTGCCTGATCTCGCGACTCGCCGGATGGAAATCGCCGCTGAGTCTGGTCTTGGGACGACGTTGTCAGGCAACCTGATGGTGGCTAATCGGCCACTGGCGACACCGGGCAGTCCTTGCTAGGTGCGGCGAGAGGATCTCGCCGTGGAGGACAGCGTACCAGGCGTCCGGTGCGTCGCCCAGTGGCGCCATCCTTCGGCGATCTCGCGTAGCTCCTTTCGTCGGCGATGCGGCGCACATTTTCCATGCGACAGATTAGCCTGAAGCCACCGGAACGTCGTCAGACCGCTCATTTCCTCGAATCGTCGCGGCGATTCTGATGTCTGGCGAAGGCGTCGGCGACCTGTAGCGCGAGCGGGTTGACGCCGTGACATTCGTCATGTTGGCGGCGGCGGCAACCGCGAGACCGAGATCCGGGAACGTCAGGAGTGAAACGGTTCCGCCCCTGGGGCTTCCCCGATGGCTGACCATCCGTGCCGGCCCTCCCGCCAGCTGGGCGCTGCCGACCGTCCAACCGAGCGCGTATGTCGTGGGCGCTCCGGAGACGAGGCGCGTGGGCGTCTGGAGAGTCGTGATGGTCTCCGCCTTCAGCAGCCCGGGCTTCAGCAGCGCACAGCCGAGGCGCACCAGGTCCGTCGGCGTGGAGAGAACAGCCCCAGCGCCCGCCAGGCAGGAGTAGTCCGGCGGCCCCGTCCTCGTCGATGCCGAGCCGGGTCCGCAGGATCGATCTCGGCGTGTAGGAGGTCGCGTCGTCGAGGCCCTCTCGTTCCGCGACGACGGTGCGGTCCATGCCGAGTGGCTCGAACACCTGGCGCTCCATGAAGCGGGTAAATCGCTCTCCGCCGGCCCTTTCGACCACCGCACTCACCAGAACCCAACCGTAAATCGAGTAGCGATGCTGGGTCCCCGGCTCGAACCGGAGCCGGTCACCGGCGAAGAGCCCGACCGCCTCGTCGAGGTTCGCGCAGTGCTGGGTGGGCATGCTGTCGCCGTCGATGTTGTCGCCGCGGCTGCGGTGGACACCGGCGACGTCGCCCATCAGCTGGCGTGTGGTGACCGTCCATTGCTTTTGAGGGTACGCTGGCACATAGCGCTGAACCGGCGCATCGAGATCGAGGCGCCCCCGGAATCGTGCAGAAGGGCGGCCGCAAACGACGTCATTGGCTTTGATAGCGCGCCCAGACGGAAGCGCGTCGAGAGCGGCGTCACCGGCGTGCGCTCCACGGCGGCATAGCCGAAGCCCTCTGCCCACACGATGGCGCCGTCCACGGCCACAGCCACCGACAGGCCCGGCAGGTTCTCTTCAACCAGGAGCGCGCGCGCGAGGCGCCTTGCCTCAGCCACCGCAGCCACATGGCGCCCGGCGTCGACGTCAGCCGCTGCCGACGGGATCGCCGCAGGACTGGTGTGCACGGGGTTGACGGTGGATCCGGAGTAACAGGATTCCGCCGCCGACGACAAGGACAACGGCAGCGCCGGCAACGAGGGCGGTGAGCACCGCCTCGGCACGGCGGCGTGCTGACTTCATATCTCTATCTTAGAGAACTTTGGTATGCAAAGCAACGCCGTGCCGGTCACCGAGGCTCAGTCTAGCCCTTGGCGGTGCGGATGTATTGGTCGACGTTCTTTGCCAGCACGTCGAGCGGCACGTTCCCGCCCAGAACCACCGTATCGTTGAATCCCTTGTCGACGAACGTTGATCCGAGCGCCGTCCTGGCCTTGTCGCGCTGGCGGTTGATCTCGCTGTGCCCGACCTTGTAGCCGCACGCCTGCCCCGGCCACGAGCAATACCGGTCGACCTCGCTGGCCACTTCGAGCGGGTTCGACCCGTTCACGTCGACGAAGAACTGCACGCCCTGCTCGCGCGTCCAGCGCTTGGCGTGAAGACCGGTGTCGACAACGAGACGGCAGGCGCGGAAGGCAATCGACTGCAGATACCCGAGGCGGCCGATCGGATCGTTCTCGAAGGCGCCGAGCTCGTCGGCGAGCTGCTCGGCATAGAGCGCCCACCCTTCCGAATAGGCATTGAACGCGAGCATCTGCCGGACGAGCGGCATCTGGTGCATGTATTCGCCCTGCCAGATGTGGCCGGGAATCGCCTCATGAAACGTCAGATCGGCGAGGCTGTACCTGCTATGCAGGTCCGTCGTCCGCAGGTTGATCAGAAGCGTCCGGGGATCTCTGCCGTCAATCGAGCCGGCGCCGCCGTAGGCAGCAGGAGCGCCCGGTTCTTCCGACGACGAGGTGGCGATCTCGCCGGCGCGGAGCATGACGGCGGTGCTCGACACGAGGCCGGACAGGATGATGGCTTCGTCGCTGGCGCTGACCGCGATCGCCTCGCCCGGGAAGAGCGCCTGCAGGTGCAGCTCGAGGGCGGTGATGGCCGGCTCGACCACGATGTCGTACTGGTGGCGCGTGTCGCCCCCCCAGACGATCAGGCTGACCGTGCCGGACTTCTTGCCGTCGACGAGGATCTCGCGCGGCTCCACGACCACCGCGTCGGCGACCTCGGGATTGGTGACGGCGATGCGCGTGACGTCGAAGTCCGTGGGCACCACGGTCGATCGACCGGACGTCACCACGACGCGCTCGTACTGCGGCCGCGGCGTTGCCGCCGCCGCTGGAGGCTGCTGAGCGGATATCGGCAGGCTGCCCTGCAGCATCAGCAGGGGCCAGGCCCACAGCGACGGCGCGCGGGCCTCGCTTCGAAACGACTTTCAACGTCTTCATCGAACAATCTCCTCACTTCGCTTGGCCCCGCGGAAGGTTTCCACCGTGTACACCTTCGGCGTCGGCGCCGCTGCCGGCTCGGGTTGTACCGGCTTGCCGGAGCGGACGCCGCGGGGCGCGGCGCCGCCGGCGGCGGCCACGGCCGGCTGTCCCGAACAGCGCGTTGGTCCGCGTACCCGACGTCGTGGTCGGTGCCGTATCCAGCGGATTGCGCAGCGTCAGCATGATCTGGCCCTCGGACGCCGCCAGGGCGACGCGCTCTCCGTCTTCCGGCGACACCAGCAGGGTCACCACGGTCGAGGGAATCGGCTTGCCGTCCTTGGCGTTCTCCTGGTCGTAGCGGGTGCCCGCGGTGAGCACCTGGACGTTGCTGACGACCACGCGACTCATGCTCAGGCTGTCCTCGCTGGCGGTTCGACAGCGTCACCATGACGTCGACGCGCGTGCCGGGGACGACGAAGCCGGCCACGCCGACCACTTCGTTGACCTTGACCGAGATGGCGCGCATGCCCGGAGGAATCGACGGCGGCAGGCCGGCCCCCGCCTCGAGCGGCGCCAGCTTGGCCGCGATCAGCGGTTCGTTCGCCTCGACCGTCGCGATCAGGCCGCGGTCCAGCGACCTCCTCGACCGTTGCGAACGCGCCGGGCACCTGTGTCTCCGCCGGCCACTTGACCAGCTTGACGTGATCCTTGGTCAGCCGGGTGCCGAGCGGCAGCGGCTGCTGCGCCACGACGACGTCGACGGTCTTGACGGCGGGGCCCGCGCTGGGCCGGCCGCGCCGACACCACGCGATAGATGCCAAAACTGGCCACAGCTCGCCAGCAGCACCGCGACGACGACCACCACCGCCGTGCGTTTGTTCCGATCCATCTGATTTCTCCTTCGTTACTCTACGAATCTGACTTGAGCCATAGCGTCACCAGCGTGCCGATGGCGATTGGGACCGCGTAGGCGAGGCGCGGGCCGCGCGCACCCTCGAGGGTCAACTCGTCTACCGGGCGGATCCCCATGACCCGCCAGGTGGTCAGCAGCATCCACAGATTGCGGCACGCCGTCTTGAGATACCCGTGACCGAGCGCCACCGCCAGGGCGATGACGCCGCCGGCGATGCTCGTGGCGAGCGCGGCGATCAGGACCTGCGACGGTCCGAGCCAGGCGCCCACGGCAGCCAGCAGTTTCACGTCGCCGGCGCCCATGCCGCGCAGGGCGAACATCGGAAAGAAGAGGAGGGCGCCGAGAACGCAGCCGGCGATGCTCCAGCCCGCCGCACTCCAGCCACCCGTCAGGAGGTGAAACACGAGCGCGGCGGCAACCGCCGAGAACGTCAGCACGTTCGGAATGCGCCGCGTGCGCAGATCCGAGATGCACGCGAGGGCCAGCACCACGCCGAGGACAATGTGTGAAATATTCATAAATTCATGCCAGTTGACGCAGCCGCGTGCACAGCGCTACAGCGATGGAAGGCCGCGAGAACCTTGTCGAAGAACGGGATCACCCCGTCGGCGAGCGCCTGAATCGTCCCGATAAAACCGACCGACAACACCGACGTGAGCAGCGCGTACTCGATGAGGTCCTGCCCGCTCTCGTCGCGTAAACAATTCGGTCGCAACGTCGGACCTGTGGTCCCCTCTGCAACTGCGATTTGCCAGGCGACAGGCTTCATGTGATGTGAGCTCCTCTTGCGAAACTGACCCGGCGCGATGGGAGCTCCGCGCTCCCAATCGCGCCGGACAGCAACTACGATGCGGTCCGAGCGCGTCGTCGACAGTCGTGAAAACGCCGACCTTGATCGCCGATGCTGAGCGGATCCATCACCGCGATCGAACCAACGGAGATGAGTGCCGCCAGAAGCAGGGCTACTCGATCAGGTCCTGGCCATTTTCCTCACGAACGAAACGAACGAACAAGATTCTTCATTTCTACTCTCCATGCGCGGGTCTGTTGAATTGCACCGGAACCGCCCGCGCGGAAGCCCCGGCAATGTCGCCAACACACGTCGGCGAACTCTTTGAGCTTTCGGTGATTCGAATTGCTCGTGCCTCACCAGATTGCAGCGGCCGTACCAACTGGGCACCCGTGTCCGGAGTGCCGGCGTACTGCTTTGAATTCAGTCACTTGCAGCGAATGAGCCCGAATCTCGGAGCCGAACTCGCCCTCTTCCCGCCTCGATGTCTGGCCCTGGCCAGATGAAACGTCTGGTCCTGGCCAGTCCGCTGCCGGCACGGTCGGCGTCTCGCTCTGAGCCTGGCAGCCAAACGCAGTGACTGCCTCATGTCGTGAATCGCAAGTCAGTACCGCGATGGAGCTGTAAGTTGCGAAATAGGCGCAGACAGTCGAGTCACTGGCAGATGACGAGCATCGTCGGTGACGAGTCGGCGGTCAGTCGACGCGCACCGCTCCGTGCTCACGAGCCAACCTGCCAGCCGCGAAACTGATCGAGCACGTTGGCTCGCGTCGCGAACCGCGCGAGCGGCTCACCGCGGTGCTCGATGCGCTGCTCGTCGAGGTTCCCGAGGAAGCGGCCCGCCGTCTCGAGGTACGGAAGCCTTGCGGCGTCGAAACCGAGCACGCGCGCGCAGGTGGCATCCGCGGCGACGAGATCGCGGCTCATCGCGAGCGCGCCGAACGCGCGGGGCTGCCCCATGATGGGGCCGTCGCCTTCCATGCCGACGATGCCGTCGACGATGGTCAGCCCCGGCCGGACGGTCGCCACGAGATCGACGATGCAATTGTCGATGCCGTGCGCGTGCAACACGTTCTTCGGCCACCCGTACACCGCGCCCGGGACGACGCCGAAGAGGTTCTTCATGGCGCACGTCATGCCGGCCCAGTGGTGGGTCTTCAGTTTCGGCATGGACACCACGAGGTCCGCGTGCACGACGGACGCCGGCAGCGCAATCCGGCCCATGCCGCTGAAGTTGCTGGCCAGCTCGCGCCACTCGACGTCGTCGGTGTTGAGATCGACGAAGCGGATGCGATCTTCGCGCAGGTGGTCGGACAAGCCGGTCGCGGTGAGCAGATGCTCGATGTCGCGCTGATGGCCGGGACCCTCGCCGATGACGACTTCGGCCGCGCCGGCCCGGCGCATCGCGATTGTCGCGCCGACGATCACCGACGGATGGGTATTGATGGGAGCGCCGGGCCCGTATTCCACCAGGTTGGGCTTGAGCAGCACGCGTTTGCCGCGAACGTCAACGTCCAGCTCGCGCATCCCGCGCAGCACGACGTCAGCCAGGTCGGCGGCATAGTCGGTGACGGCGGCGAGAAACACCGGCGAGACCGCCGGCCGCTGAAAGCGTGCTGGATCGTACTTCCGTCGTCCGCACACCGCCGCGGCGAGCGGCGCAGCCGCCAGCGCGGCGAGGAAGGCGCGCCGGTCCGAGCCTAGTAGGCGAATGAGTTCATCGGCGGCAGGTTCCTCGAGCGCGCAAAGCGCCGTCCCGGTCGAGAGCACGTCGGCTGATGGCTGACTGGCAATCCACGTCCGCAGCGCTCCCTCGACACGCGCGTCGTCGAGCGACCGTGCCGTCTCAGTGCCAACGTGGTCAGTGCGAGCGCGCGCGTGGACGCGTGGCTGGCGGCATGCTCTTCGAGGTAGTCGAGACTACGTTCGTACGAAGGCCTCGCCGGCCCGATCCTGCAGCGCCAGCAGCGCGATCGCCGTCGTCGGAATGTAGGCGGGGAGCTGCTTGTCCGAACACATTGGAGTTGCCGTAGTTCCAACCGCCGGTGACACAGAGACGGTCACCGAAGGACGGCCTCGCCATCGCGAATGCGCTTGTCCGAGCCCGCTACAGCCATGCCCTTCGCGCGACACGTCTTCAACGCAAGCAGGGCCCATGCGGTCGGTTCAACCCAGGTGAAGGTGTCGTCAACCCAGGACCAGCCTTGAAGACTGTTGTCCTGACGCTGAATGGGAGACGATTTTATCGCGAGGCCACGAGCCTCCGTCAGTGCTTTCGCGAGCGGGTGCAGTTCGACGGCTGACGCTTCGCCAAGCGCCAATCGCGTCGCGAGAGCAAGAGCGTGGAACGACCAGTTCGCGAGCCCGTCACGATGCTCGACGAGAGCGCCGCCACTGGACGGCCATGCGGCCAGCAGTCGATCGGATCTTCGCGCGGCTCCCGAAGTGCGAGCAGAGCCCAGCACGTCGGCTCGAGGCGAGAGGTACGCGACGCCTCATATCCCCAGCCGCCGTCGTCGTTCCTGGCATCCAGCAATTGACGCCGCAGCGCCGTCTCGACCTGATTCATGTCTCGATGACCTGCGTGCAACGCCAGTGCCGGGCGGTGGCAAATCCCCCCGCCACTTTTCCGGAGTGTTTTGTGTGCAGAGCCGGGTTTCAGAGCTGCAGGCAATCGTCTGGTCCCGACCAGACGTTTAGTCTCGTTCCAGCCAGAGGTCCGGTGTCTCACACCACCGCGTCCCGAAAATGGTTAGCAAATCAGAACTGGCACTTGTGCATGAGCCTTGCACGTTCGGCAAGAGCCGCATGATTCAGATGATCAAGCCGTTCACTCGTCGCCACTGGCTGGTTGCCGCCGCGCTGTTCACCTGTGTCGTCGTTCTCGGGGCGAGTCGCATGGCCCCGGGCGTTTCGGGTGTGTACCATGACGACGGCATCTATGTTGCGACGGGCAAGGCCATCGCGGAGGGGAAAGGCTACCACCTCATCAACCTGCCTGGTGAACCTCCCCAGACAAAATACCCATTTCTCTACCCTGCAGTTCTGTCGGTCTTCTGGAAGATGTGGCCGGCCTTTCCGGCCAACCTTGCGGTGCTGCAGTGGTTCTCGCTGCTTTGCAGCGCGACTGGCTATTGCCATCGGTTTCCTCTACCTGGTGCGATTCGGATATTTCTCCGACACCGAGTGCGCCATTGCCGGCATCCTCTGCGCTACCTCTCCATTGCTGTTGTACTTCAGCACCCAGACGCTGTCAGAACCATTCTTTGCCGTCCTGTTGACTTGCGGGCTCTGGATGGGCGGACGAAGTCATGACCAGACGTGCGCCTGGAAGCCGCCGCGAAAACTGGGTGGCCGGTGTCATCATCGCGCTGCCATTCCTCTGTCGGGTCATTGCGGCTCCGATTGCGGTCGTCTGTGCCGTGCTCGTCGCGTGGCGCAAACGCAGCATCTGGGTCCTTGTTGGTGCCGCGTGCGCCATGCTGCCCTGGGTTCTGTGGATTGCAAAGGGGCTCCTGCAACCTGCGTCCTCCGACGAGGTGACGGCATATTACACGGTGCAGAACTACTCACAGTGGTGGTTGCAAAGCGCGTCCGATCTGGTCCGAATCATCGTTTTCAACTTGCTCTTCATGCTGCACGCAACGGCGACGATGCCGGTACAAGGCATCGCGTCGTCTGGCAGTCTCATGTTGGCTGTGGTCGTTGGAGCAGTGACGTGGTCTTTGATCATCGCGGCGTGGCGGAACAGGACAGCGCTGGTGATATCTCTCCTGGCGTATGCCGCACTCATCTTGTTTTGGCCATGGCCGCCTGCGCGCTTCCTGGTGCCTCTGTTGCCGCTCACGACTATCTTTCTTGTGCGAGGCTCGAGCCGGGCTGTGCGCGCGCTTCCCGGGCGCCTGCGGACCGCTACCCTCGTGACCGCGGTGATTCTCGCGATTGGTTCGAATCTGCTGGCGTTTGGGGAACAGGTACGGGTAGTCCGGCGAACTGGATATCCACATATCCAGGTTGAAGGTCATGATCAGGCGAGGTGGAGTGACTACGAGCAACTGTTTCGCTGGATCCGCGAGAACACGGCGGCGGAGGACGTACTGGCGTCGGGTTTGGACTCCATGCTGTATTTGTACACTGACCGCCAGGCGGTGAGGGCGTTCGAGTCGAGACCGCGAATGTTGTTCTATGGGGAAAAGGGCGCTGCGACGGGAACGGTGGATGACCTTGTGTCCATCCTGAATCAGCATCATGCAAAATTTCTTGTGAAGCTCCCGATGCCCGGTTTCGCCGAGGAGGAGCCCCTCAACCAATTGATTGAGGAGGCGGTTCGGACGCGGCCGAGCTGTCTTCGGGAGGAGTATCATGTGCCCGAAGATACGCGTTTCGTGATCTACGAAGTGCGTCTGTCGTCTTGCAGCGCCACAGCCGCCAATCTGTCGCCCGCGCTTCCGGCTCATGAGCCGAGCGGCTGGCATGCAACACGGTGATGAAAGGCGATATCTACGAGGTAGGAACAGTTTCAGCTACACGGCTTCAGCTGGCCGACTGGGTAGCGCTCGCATGCGCGGCTCTCGCACCGCTTTTCTATCTCACCACCGGAATCGATCGTTCAGTCTGGCTTGACGAAGCCAATTCCGTCTGGATCGCCTGGCAATCGCCCTCAGGGGTGCTGGACGCCCTTTCGCGGGATGGCAATCCGCCCTTCTATTATTTCTTGCTCAAACTGAGCATGGCTTTCTTCGGGGATTCAGAGTTGGCCATCCGCATGCCGTCGTTCTTGGCCTACCTCTGTGGCATTGGAGCGATCTACCGCCTCGGTCTCTACCTCTTTGACCGCCACGTCGCTCTCTTGGCCTGCGCTTTTTTTGCGATGAGTCCGGTTGCAGGACGTCAAGCACAGAATGCGCGCATGTACACCTTACTCGCTCTCCTGACGATCCTCTCGACATGGATCTTCCTCAAAATCGCCTGGGCAGAGCGTCGGACCCTCCAGCTGATTATTCTGCATGGCGCTGTCGCGGCGCTGGGCCTGCTGACACATTATTGGTTTGCTTTTGTTCTACTGGGGCAGGCAGCCTGGATTCTCGGCACCTGGAGCCGCTGGAGGCTGCGAGACGTCGTGCTTCTTTTTGTGGCCGTCACCCTGCCGTTCACCGTTCTCTGGCTCAGGACATTTCTGCTGCAGTTACAGAACGCCAGCGCTTCATGGCAACAACCCCCTCAATGGCAGGCTCTCCCGAATGCGGTGATGCAGCATTTCTGGATTTTCCCTTTCCCCTCCGGACGTATGGGTGTTCTGTCTGCTCATAGGCACCATCGCAGTGATGATCATTCGGCGGCATGGCATCCGGGCACTGCGCCTGTCGGAAAAGACAGCCTTCTTGCTCGTGGGTCTCTTCTGCGCGTTAGCGGTGCCTTTTGCTGTCTCTTATGTCAAGCCCATATTCGGTGTGAATCGCTACACGATCATTGGCCTCCCCTTCCTCGCGATTCTTGCAGGCCTCGCAATTTCGAAGTTGCATTCGACTGTGAGAGTCGTGCTCCTGAGTCTTGTCTGTATCAATTGCGGTTGGACATTTCACAAGCTGGTTGCTCTGTCTAGCACCACCGACATTTTTGGAGGGTGGTTGGAACCAGTCCCGTTAGGCGATCGCGCTGCGGCAGCACACATACACCAGCGTTTACGAACAGGGGATACGGTGGTGTACACGAGTCTGAGCCGTGCTTCGGTTGCATACTACCTGAAGCGCTTGAGATCGAACGGGGACATTAATGAGATCAGCTTTCCGGCCGAGTTTGCCACCCATATGGGATGGCTCGATAGCCGACGGGCCTATATTCAGGAGCCTCCGATCCAAGATGAGGCCAGGCAGCTTGTGGCCCGCCTGGCTCAATTGCCCCGCGGCAGCAGGCTTTTCGTGCTCTGCGGCAATAAGCCGGGGCTCTTCTACGATCCTCAAGGCGCAAAACTCGCTGACCTCCTGACAGACCACCTCGACAAATCTTTCAGCCTGATCAGCACGAAGCGCTTCGTCGGATCCTTCTTTTCGGAAGTACGAGAATACTCCGTGCCTTAAACAGGAGTTGACACGGGATTCAATCTTTGAGGAAGCCACTAGTTCTGGTGAAACCGGATCGACGATAGGAGATATTCAATGTGTCCCATCGTCTCGACACCATCGCATTTGGTGAGCGCGGTTTGAGTTCCTGAACTCGATGTCAGGCGTCCACCAGACAAACGTTTGTGCAGGACCAGAATTTCTGTATCGCAGCAACTGGTTCATACGCCAGCTACAGACAGAAAAGTGCGTTCCTTCCATAGCTCAGAACGGTTTCGTCATTCTGTAGCGTTTGCCTCAGAGGTGGCACTGGGATTGCTGCCATGAAGCGCATTTCAAGTGGCCGGCCCTTCGCGGCGAAGGGCTATCGGCTCGACCTGCAGAAAGCGCAATCGCTCGTCGCCACCCGCGCGGACTTGCCGCCGCTCCGCGTTGGGACACCAATGCCGCGGTGCTTTCCGTGAGTCATCGACATACCGACGGACAAACGCCTGGCCGATAGGTCTGAAGGCGCCGGACCGTGTCGATTGTGGTCCTCGGCCACGTCATCGCGACGGGGATGCCAGCGCCATGGCTCTGGCCTGCTCGCCGCGGCTAAGATGGTGCTTGGGGCCTTGCGCGTCAACGGGCTGCGCGTGTCAACGACGAGCTCTCTGTCGTTGTTGATGCGCATCGCGCCGCGCCGTTCCACGTCGGCCCGCGGCCGATCTGCGAGATCGTCACGCGCAGGGGCCCTTCGTCAAGACGATCGCTCGCTGTTCTTGGTCCCAGAAACACCGACGTGACCCCGTGTCGCAGAGGGTCGGAGTTGACTGTAAGTAGCATTCGCAGGCTGTCGCACGCGGGCCAGCCGCCCTATCGCTTCTCCGCAATCAGAAACATGATGTCGTAGACGTTCAGGTAGAAATCGAACCGGAGCAACCCCGTGCGCTTCAGCGCCTCATAGAGCTTCGGCTTCTGCCGTTTGATGTTGAGGATGATGTACGCGATCGTGTCGAGGCTGCGGTACACGCCGTCCGATCCCGCGTAGCGGACGGTGAACCCGCACCGATCCAGCAGCCGGGTCAGCGTCGCCTTCGAGAAGTAGTGCAGGTGGGTGGGCGGATGGATCTGCCGCCACTTGGCGCCGCGCATCCGCGCCATCAGGCTGGCAATGTCGCCCGTGGTGATGGCGATCATCCCGCCGCGGTTCATGTTCGCCGACGCGCGCTCGATGTACAGGTGCGGATGCTGCAGGTGCTCGATCGTGTCCCACATGCAGACGACATCGACCGGCTGGGCGAGCGGATAGTCGAGGAAGTCGCCGGCGGTCGCCGTCAGGCCGAGTTCCGTCACGGCATAGGCGACCGCGTCGGCGGAGATGTCGATCCCTTCGACACTCTTGAAGTGCTCGCGCGCCACGGCGAGGAAAAAGCCGTAGGCGGAGCCGATTTCCAGCAGCCGCTTGGTCCCCGAATCGGGCACGAAGCGCAGCAGCGTCTTCAGGCGCAGGCGAAAGTGCTTCTCGAAGAGCGCGCGTTCCGCGACGTAGTCGCGGTATTCCTCGCCCGAGAAGTACTTCGACGTATAGAGCTGGCGCAGCGCGTCGGCAGTGAGATCGACGTTGGCCGTGATGAATCCGCACGCTCGACAGGTCAACAGCCCGGGAGATTCGCGATGCAGGACCCACCGCAGACCAGACACGACGGTCGGGCACTGGCGATGCTCCAGCAATGGTCTGAACGGATGGGCCCACAGTCGACTTCGCCGCACGCAGAGGCCTGTGCTCGGGCGTCGGTCACGCCGTTGATCGTCCGATCGACGATGTACAGCGGCCGTCGCTTGACCTCCTCGAAAATGAACCCGAGGGTACTCGCCGATGATCCCGAGGATCGAGCAACTGCACGCTCCCAATGATCGAAATCAGCAGCGCCAGCGTCGTCCACCCCTGCGGGAGGTTGGCGTAACGCACCCAGGCGTAGAGGTGATACGCGAGCGTCGCGAGCGCCAGCCAGCGCCGTGACGAATCTGGCATAGATCGCCAGCCGCAGCGGCTTCCGGCTGAACGAAATGATGCCAACCGCCGCGAACCTGAGCAGCGTTCCGCAGCCGGTACTTCGACTCTCCCGGCCTTCCGCGTCTGCGACCGAAACACGACGAAGGTCGATCGGAACCCGACCCACGAAATCAGCCCGCGGAGAAACTGATTCTGCTCGCGCAGGGCGTGCTTGAAGACGTCACGCACCTTGCCGGAGATCAGCCGGAAGTCCGCCGACCCGTCCTGCACCGACAGATCGGTCATGCGCGTTGATGAAGCGGTAGTAGAGCGAGGACGTGATCCGCTTGAGCGCGGACACCTCCGCCGCGTACTGGCGCACGGTGTAGACGACGTCGAAGCCTTGTTCGCCCTTCTCGAGCAGCTGCGGGAATCACCGACGGCGGATGCTCGAGATCGCAATCCATCATCACGCACCAGTCGGCGGTGGAGTGATCCATGCCGGCGACGAGCGACATCTGGTGGCCGAAGCGGGCGGAGAGGACGATCGCCGTCAGCGACGGATCCGCGCGCACAGAGCGCTGCACGACGTCTTCCGTCCCGTCCGTACTCCGGTCGACGACGAAGATGATGCGCGTCTGATAGCGGTCGCTGAAGCGCATCGAGCTGCTGACGCAGCACGTGGTGGAAGTCGCCGATCACGGCGGCTTCGTTGAACACGGGGCAGATGACGTCGAGCGTCTTCATGCGTGCGCGATGAGGTCGCGGATACACGCTTCCGGCGACCACGGCAGCGGGCGACCGAGCGCGGCCTCGAGAACCGCGGGAACGCCGACACTATGGTAGTCGCCCGCCGCGGGCGCGCGGCGCTCGTCAATCGTCACGGCGCGTCCGGTCTGGCGGAGGATTTCGTCGATGAGGGCGCGCGCCGTCGTGCCGCGACCGGTGCAGACATGAGCCAGACCGCCCGACCAGCCACCGGCCGCAAGCGAGGCGATGGCGTCGGCCGCCGTCTCCACCGTCAGATAGTCGCGTTCGTAATCGAGCGCGCCGGTCTTCAGCACGGCATCGCCCCGGACGATGGCGTCCACAAAGCATCGCGGCACCTGCATCGGGTTCATGCCTGGGCCGACCACGTTGAAGAGTCGCAGGACGTTGAACCGGAAGCCGTCCCGATTCTTCGCCAGCGCAAACAGCGTCTGAAACCACTTGCTGCGCCCGTAGTCGGTGTGCGGCTGGCAGGCATCGGTCTCTGCGGCCGGGTGATCCGTCCGCCCCAGTTCAGCCGCGGATCCCAGCACGTAGACGGGCACGTCGCGCCGGCCGACCCGCTCGAGCGCCGACGCGAGCCGGACGGTGGGCATGACGTTGCCTTCGTACAGCTCGTGAAATCCCTGCCCGCGGTGGTGAGCTGAGGCCGGACGCCTGGATGATCGCGCCTGGCGGCGTGCGTTCGTAACAGGTCGTCGATCAGGCCGGGAGTCGCCCTGCCGCAGCACGCCACTCGGCGCCGCGATCGCGCGCGCAGAGGTTTTGTTTTGAAGCTGCTCGATGATCGCGCGGCCGATGAAGCCCGACGCGCCGAAGACCAGGATGTCGCTCATGGCAGGAACTCGCTCCTCCGCGCCTCGAAGATGTCGGTGGCCTGCGCGTAGTCTTCATGCCGGCCGATGTCGAGCCACAGGCACTCCTGCGGCAGCGTCTGCACCCGCTTGCCCGCGGCCATGAGGGCGTTGAGCAGGTCGGGCATGTCGAGCCGCGTGCCCGCGCTGAGGTGCGGGGCGATGTCCGTCCGGGTCAGCGCGTTCACGCCCATGCTCACCTGATAGCTGTACGTCGGCTTCTCGATGTAGCGCGCGAGATAGCCGTTGCTCGGACTCGATGACGCCGAAGTCGATCTTCACTTCGCGGCGGAACGTGCAGATGCTGGCCGCCGCACGCGGCGGCGCGGTGCGCCGCGAGCACCCGATCGTAGCGGACCGTCGTCAGCAGATCGCCATTCATGACGAGGAAATGATCGTCGAGCCGATCCAGCAGGTTCGCCAGCGGGCCGGCCGTTCCCAGCTCGCCGGGCTCCTGCGCGTAGGCGATGCGGAGGCCGAAGCGATCGCCGTGGCCAATCACGGCCTCGAAGAGGTGCGGCAGGTAGCCGAGCGCGAGGATGATCTCTTCGATCCCCGCCGCCTTCAACTGCCGCAGGATGATCTCGATGATCGGCAGATCGCCGAGCGGCATCAGCGGCTTGGGAATGACCGTGGTGTACGGCTTGAGCCGCGTGCCTTTGCCTCCGGCGAGGATGACGGCCTGCATGTCAGACGGCGTAGCGCTCGGTCTGATAGAGCGCGAGGTGGTCGCGAATGTAGTCGACGGTGCGCGCTCAGGCCGTCCTCGAGGCTCACCTGCGGCGTCCATCCGAGCAGCCGCTCGGCCTTCGATCGGTCGCACAGCAGCCGCATCACCTCACTCTGCTCCGGGCGCACCCGCGCGTCGTCGGTCTGGACCGGCAAAGTCGCGGCCGACCAGCGTCTTCACCTGGTCGACGATCTCGCCGATCGAGACTTCGCGCCCGGAACCGATGTTGATGACTTCGCCGATCGCCGCGTCGGATTCGGCCACGCGAAGGAAGCCGCTGACGGTGTCGGCGACGTAGTTGAAGTCGCGCAAGCGGCGTGAGCGATCCGATCTTGACCGCGCCACCGGCCAGCGCCTGCGCGATGACCGACGGAATCACCGCACGCGCCGACTGACGCGGCCCGTAGGTGTTGAACGGCCGGATCGTCGCGACGGGCAGGCCGAAGCTGAGGTGAAAGCTCTCCGCCAGCTTGTCCGCGCCGATCTTCGTGGCGGAGTACGGCGACTGGCCCTGGAGTGGATGCTGCTCGTCGATCGGGGCGTAGCGTGCCGTGCCGTAGCATTCCGACGTCGAGGTCACGACGACCCGCCGCGGGCCGTTGGCGCGCGCGGCGTTGAGGATGTTGAGCGTGCCCGAGATGTTGGTCGCGACGTAGGACGCCATCGCCGTGTACGAATACGGAATGCCGATCAGCGCCGCCAGGTGGAAGATGACGTCCTGGTCACGCGTGGCCGCTCAGCATCAACGGCGCGTCTTCGACGTTGCCGTAGACGATCTGGATGCGCGCGCGTGCAGGCGACTGCGCCAGGTGGCCGGCAAAGCCCGACGAGGAGTACTTGACGAGCGCGGTGACGCTCGCGCCCTGTTCGACCAGGGCGTCGCAGAGATGGCTGCCGATGAAACCGGCCGCGCCGGTCACGAAGACACGCGCCTGCGACCATGAAAATGATGACGATGCGAGCGGGCACGAGCCAGACGATTATCACCCGCCAGTACCGAGTGTCAACCTGCCTGCCGCGCCGCCTGTGTAGGGAGTGCATGATCTGACCGCTCCTGAGCGCAAGGCATCTGTCCACTTCACGGATGCGGCTGAGATACGATAGAGTCAGGAGGCTCGATGGCGTATCCGATGCCGCATGAGAGCGGGCCATGACGGTGCAATAAGTGATGCTGAAGGCGCCGAGACCCGCGCGACGTTGATCGCCGTGCCCGACGACTCGACGAGTCGCGTGTTGCATGCCGCGTTCTATCCACGCGAAACCACCGAGGCCGTGATGCACGCGCTGCGCGACGTCTTCCGGACGCAGGGGCCGGCCCATGGCGATCTACCCTACCGCGCGGTCGATTACTCGGACACGCTCCTAGCGACGTGACAGGTACAGTTCGTTGCCTTCTCCACCCCGTCCTCGTGCCTTCGCCAGCGTGTCGACGCTTCCAGTCCAGCCGCGGCGCTGGGCCAACGCCTCGAACGTCATCTCGCCCGGGTGGTAATGGGAAGTACAGCATCCACACGCGTCGGTTTGTGCGCAGCAGTCCCTCGAGCTGATCGGCATAAGGTGGCTCATCCTTCACCATCTCTCGCCACGCCCGTTCATCCTGCATCCATTCGTTCGAACCCACGCCCGCCGTCCAGGGCCTCGTTCCGACGCGCCCGGCATAGTACGCGTAGATGGGAAACGTTCCCGGAGGTATGAATATGACATCTCCCGGCTGCCAGTTCTGCTGCAGCAGGCGGATGCCTTGACGCACGTCGGGTGAACTTACGCTCGTCGGGCTCGCCCGATCCCGGGTAGTCATCGAGACAATAGGCCCAACCACTGGGGAGGAAAAGGAGCACAAACCCGCCGACGCGGGTAAGTGCCGGGCCCCTGGACACGGCTGTTGATCACGCCGAGCGCGGCGACGCCGTAGAGAGGAAGCAGAAGGACAGCACACTGGCGGACCGGCCCGTACGGGTAGTAGTTTGCGGCGGACAGGACACCGAAGCCCACCAGAGCGAAGACAATCGACAGGAGATATGGACCCGGCTGACGACGGGCGAACAGGCTCCAGCAGCCGACGGCAAGAAACAGGGTGAGCACCGGTCCCGACCGGGGAACCGCTTCCAGACCGAGTCCGAATCCGATTAGGTTCCAGGATGCGATCAGAAACCACCCGACCATGTCGAGCCAGGATGAGGCCGACGAGAGGGTCGGTGAATAGCTGGTGCCTCTCCCGGGATACAGTTGGAACTTCAAAGCGGTCTGATAGACGACGACGAGACCGAGCACTGCAATGGCTGCGATCAACGCGAGATACTTCAACCTCGATCGGAAGACTGGAAGGCTGGTCACGGCTCCACATGCCAGCGCCAGGCCGACTGCCGCGAAAAACGGCGTCAAGGCGTACTGGATCTGCATGCCTATGAAGAAGAGGCCCGCGACAAGGCAGGCATCTGAGCCAGTTCGGGTGTCGCGCGAACGACAGGGCAGCCAGGAACCCGAGCGACCCGAAGAACTCTCCCAGCGCATAAACGCGAAACTGTCGACTCAGCTCGATCTGTTGGGAAGACAGGGCAAAGAGCAACGCAGCCAGCGGGGCCACGTAACCCGTCGGGTCCAGATGCCGGGCGATCTGAAACACGACTGCGATGGTAGCGATACCGGAGAGCACCGAGATGATGCGGACGAACGCTTCTGATTGACCGACGTTGAGAACGTAGTGCAGAAGCACCAGCATCGCAGGCGGCGAGCTCTTGGAAGGCTCCGTTTCGTTCGATGACCGAGGCGAGGGGCATCTCGGCGATGTACACGCTCGCCGCCTCGTCGAAGTCGAGCGGTTCGCGCTCGAGATCCACGCCGCGAAGGCACCGCGCCTGTCACAACTATCGCGAGGAACAGGGCAATGTGTCCATGACGCCACCGTCGTGAACACAGATCGCGACTCAATCACCGCGGACTCAAAGTTAAGTCGTCGGACATGGAACGGCACCTCGCGAGGGCCTAAGTCTAAACCAACGGGGCACGATGGAGAGCGGACGCAACGTAGGGCAAGGTGGGGCTCGCCGCCGAAAAATTCAACCCAGATGGCTGGCGTCGACCAGACAAACTGTCTGCGCAGGACCAGAATTGTTGTCTGGCAGCAGCTGGTTCGTCATTCTGTTGCGTTGACCAGAGGCTGGCACTGGAATTGCTCCAGGTAATACGCAGTGCCAAAGCGGCAGGCCGTCACTCGAGCCACAGGACAAGAAGAGATCGTGAAGCTATCAGTTGTGATCCCCGCGTTCAATGAACGGCGTACGATTCGCGAGATCGTCGCGCGCGTTCGTTCAGTTCATCTGCCTTTGGATGAATCGAGATCGTCATCGTTGACGATTTCTCGACTGATGGGACACGCGCGATCCTGGAGGATCTCGGAACGCTTCCTGGCGTACGAATCGTCCTTCACGAGCAGAATCGCGGTAAGGGCGCGGCGCTTCGCACAGGGTTCCATCATGCGACTGGCGATGTGATCCTCATACAGGATGCTGATTTGGAATACGACCCAGCCGATTATCCACGGCTGCTCCAGCCGATTCTCGACGGCAGGGCCGATGTCGTGTACGGCTCCCGCTTCATAGGCGGTGACTGCCATCGTGTCCTGTATTTCTGGCATTCCGTCGGTAATCGCGTGCTCACGCTCCTGTCCAACATGTTCACGGACCTGAACCTGACCGACATGGAAACCTGCTACAAGGTGTTCCGGCGCGAGGTGCTTCAGTCGCTGAATATCGAAGAAGACCGATTCGGGTTCGAGCCGGAAGTGACCGCCAAACTGGCCGCGCTCCGCTGCCGGATTTACGAAGTGGGTATTTCGTACTCAGGACGGACGTACGAGGAAGGCAAGAAGATCGGCTGGCGTGACGGCGTCCGCGCGCTGTGGTGCATTGTCAAGTTCCGGCCGAGTCGCATGCGAGCGAGGCTGTCGGCCTTCGGCGATGCGCTTGAACCCGCAGCAGCACTGGCGCACATTTCCACGTCGGACGAGACGCGATTCTCCGCGCGTTAAGGGAATCGGGCGGCGTCATCGGCGGCCCGAACAGACAGCTGGCAACTGATCCTCGCCGACGGCGTCGTGCGTGTCGCCGGTACGCGGGTGACCCTCGACACGATTGTCGCGGCGTTCGACGATGGTGCGACCGCTGAGGAGATTTCGCAGCGTACTTCTCCGTCGCCCTGGCGGACGTGTACTCCGTGATCACGTACTACCTGCGCCACAAGAGCGCGGTTTCCGCCTACCTTCAGACGCGCCATGAACACGCCGCGACTGTTCGAGAGGGAGTCGAGCGGCGGTTTCGTCCTTCCGGCGTACGGGAACGAGTGATAGCCCGGCGCCAATAGGAACACGCCTTCGATGCTGCGGCTCGCAGCGGACGAGAACTTCAACGGAGACATCGTCCGAGGGCTTCTTCGCCGAAACCCGGAGCTCGACATCGTCCGCGTTCAAGACGTGGGCCTCTCTGGTGCGGCAGGAACTCTGTGAGTCGTGATCGTCGAGCCGGATACGGACGCCAATCTGATAGTCGTGTTGACTGTTTACGGAGGTCCGAATGACCGTGGCCAGGTTGGCTAGGCTGCAGTGCGTGGCATCCAATGGCACTCTCGCGAGTTATGTGCGGTCCGGGCGGACTCTGGACTGCTACACTTGAATTCGGGTCCGACTGTCATGCTCAGGACGAAAGCTGTCTCTTTGGCGTTGCTCTACGTGCTCTTGGTCGTCGCCCCCGCGACGGCGACGGAGTACTTCGACCTCGGTATGCACGGACGTGTGCAAGTGTCTGACATCGTCGTGCTGGCGCGTGTCGTGGATCCGGTATTGGCCTTGGTGAACGTTGAACGTGTCTTGAAAGGCGAGGTGCCAAAGCAGATCACGTTGGTGGCTTACGTCGACGGTTTTGCGGTTCCCCGCACAACGAACCCCCCTCATAGCAGGTGCCCGAGAGCTGCTGTTTTTAACCATGAAGGGCGATGCGTACGCGCCGGTGCAGGATCAGAGACAGGCGCATGGCCGTGAACGGCGACCGGCTCATCGATTCGTTTAGAGCAGAACCCCGCAGCCTGTCCCAAACCGTAGCGTCGATCCAACGCCTCGTCGCGCTTCAGGCTCGAGCCGCGCGCGGCGACGCCGAGGCTGACGCAGCCTATGTCGCTGCGCTGAAAAACTCAGATAGTGAGTTGCAGATGTGGGCGCTTTGGAAGGCCAAAGATCAAATCAAGGTGCCGTCTCCCGCGTTGGCCGATGCTCTTCTGGCGTCCTGGCCTACGGTTAGGGAAGTGGGTCCTGTGCTCGGCGCGTGGAATGCAGCGGGTCTCGTGGCCAATGCCGTGGTGACTTGGCGGCTCCAACGAGCGGCGCCGTTCTTCGCTAAGATTCTCACGACGTCCGGCAGCGGCGATGAGCGCGCCTGGGCCGCGATGGCGCTGGGTGGCTCAGGAGATCGCGCATATCTACCTGTGCTTCGGCGCGTCGCGGCAGAAGACGCACACGGTCAGGCACGGGCGCTTGCGTACAACGGAATCATGTACATGCTTGGACCTGATTCGCTCGGAGACCTTCGACTCGGGGCAAAGGACTCAGACGACAAGGTGAGGGCTCGGGCGGTCGTCGATTCCTATAACCTGCTTGAATTCGGGCATCCGGAGCCCCGTTGGCCTCCTCCCTCCAATGCTCTCATCGCAGAAGTTCGCACATTCCTTACTGAGATGCAGCGCGATCCGGCTCGTTTGGTCAGCGATAACGCCAAGTCCATGTTGGCGATGATCGCGCGGCAGCGCCCGTAGCGGCCGTCACGCACCGAGGCGCAAGGCGTCCACTGAACCCAGGACAAAGGCTTCGATGAGGCAACGCGATGTTCGCGCGCCGCTGTAGCCCCTGATCGACGACGTTCGGAGCCCGGTCATCGAGGCAGAAATTGCCGGAGGCGGCGCCGGTCATTAGCGAAGTCCTGCTCGTCGTACGCAAGGTGCGCCTGACGTTCTTCAGAAACGATTCAGGAGCGGGGAGAGGAAAGATTTCATCGTTAGATTCCAGTGGCCTGTGGGTGCTCGCCGTGATCAGGCGACCGCGCCGCGAGCGCAAACCGAGGTCGTGGAATTTTGCTCTGGGCACCCGGAAAGTCTGACCAGGGCCAGAATTCGGCGAAGAGAACGGACAGCGATCCACGCCGAACGAGACGTGCCCATGTTTCAAAGTCCCCCAACGGCTTGCATTCGCGAGCGATTTTCTGCCGCGTCGGTCAAAGTTTTCCAACGCAGCTCGGTTGGCTCTTGCCCAGTAGCTGGCGCGCATCCCCGGTACGGCTCTTGCGATAGGGCTTGGTGTCAGGTAGCTGGCAACGATCTGCCAAAGGGATCTTGGTAAAGGGAGAGTGTAATGCGAACGGTGTTATGTGGAGTGGCCGCGGTAGCGACGATGGCGGTATGTGCGACGAACGCTTTCGCGCAGACTGAGGGCGCGCAGACGGACAAGAAGGAATATGCCTTGTTTCAAGTGGGCGTGACGACCGGCGCAGAGACAGCGCAGTTCGCAGCAGCCCAAACTCGCCGTTGGGGCCGACTTTGGCCACGCCATCAACCGGAATGTGGAGATCTACCTGGCGGGTGGCTGGATGGAAGAGGTGCCGCCGGCGCTTAGGGACGCGTATCACTTCACGAGCGGCATCAAGCTGATGGTGTTGCGGGATACCTTCCTCCGGCCGTATCTCCGCGCGGGCGCCGGCATGATGCACTTTCGACTGCCCGAGTTCTTCGACGGCGAGAACCGCTTTCTCACCGAAGTGGGCGCCGGCATAGCCTTCCCGGTCGGCGCCGCAGGGTACATCGACGTCGGGTATCGCTACTTCCAGCCGTATCAGGGTCCGACCGATTTCACGCCGAATGGCGTGTTCGCAGGGTTCGGGATTCGCTACTGACACAGCCACGCTCAGCAGCGGCTCCAGTTGGGAAACGGAGCGACGCCTGTGGCACGCCCCGTGCTTTGATCACGCGACGGAAGGACACTCGTTCATGAAACATGAACGTTGTCCTCGATTTCGTAGACGTCCCTCGTTGGGACTTTCTCGCTCAAGGAGTAGCAAGTGAAACGACTGGTGTTTGGTGTGTGTGTGGCAACGGCAATGATGACGGTCGGATGTGACAGCGTCAAGGAGTCGCCCACGGCGCCGACCGGCTCTCGCACTGTCAGTGGTGAATGGTCCGGCAGCGGCACGAGCCGCGACAACACCTCGTTTGCGGCGCATGTGACGTTCCAGCAGAACGGCCCGTCGCTGTTAGGAACTTGGTCCATGATGTCGGGGTATGGAGGGGCGCTCGTTGGCGTCGTCACGAGCGGCTCGAACGGCGACGTGATCAGCGCAACGCTGAGGCCCCGCGTTCCTGGGCAATGTGGGTTTTCTTTGACGTTGATGCGCACAGATCCCAAGCGGCTGGCTGGGCAGTACGCCGCAACCGATTGCACCGTTCCTGAAAACGGCGCGATCTCACTATCCAAAGAATAGGCGCTACGCCTTTTCGCCGATCTCCGACACCTACAACGACTTCATTGGCGTTCAAGTGTTGGGCGACATGTGGAGTGTGCGCCTGACAAATGAGCGGGCCGATCGTGTCACCGCTCCCTATGTCGCCGCTAGCTTCAAGATCAGAAGCTTCTCCGATTCGCGTTACGCGACCATAATCCGCCTTCGATTACGGCTCTTCGAATCGAAGGCGGCATGACGGTCACGCCGCGCGGCGGCGATACCGCCGCACGCTAATCGACTTGGCCCGCTGGCGCGTCTGGACGATGTCATAGGACGACTGCATCCTCATCAACGTTTCCATGCGGACGCCGAAGGCCTTCTCGACGCGCAGGGCCATGTCGCCGGAGAGATCCGCCTGGCCATTGACCAGGCTCGAGAGCGCGACGCGGGAGACGCCGAGTGCCTGTGCGGCCGCGGTCACCGTCAGCCCGAGCGGCTCGAGAATCTCGGTCCGCACGAACGCGCCGGGGTGCGGCGGGTTCTTCATCCGGTCGTCCCGATCAGCCGTGATAGTCCTCATAGTTCACCTCGACGAGGTCGCCAGCCTCCACCCGAAACGTCAGCCGCCAATTGCCCGTGACCCGCAAGCTCCACGTGCCCTGCCGATCGCCGGTCAGCTGATGCGCCCGCCAGCCCGGGGATCGTCCGGAGCTCCTGCTGGGTTTCCATGTCTTGCAGGAAGGCCGCACGCGACTCGCCGGCGTGCAGCCGAGATCCGGTGACAGCATGTCGCCGCCGACAACTGTCCCTTATCTGCTCTCAATTAGCAGTCTGTCTCCGGGCTTCGTGTCGCTGGCCTCGAGGGCTCCGGCCGGCAGCTCGATGACCGCAAAGGCGCGCGCGACGTCGATCGAAAGCGCATGGAGAAGGTAGGAATGCGGCGCGAGAGATAAGATATTGTCCAGGTGGCGTACGACCCTTCCAACGTAGTTCACGACCTTCGCTACGCAATTCGCCGTCTTCGCAACAGCCCGGGATTCTCGGCTGTCGCGATTGCCACCATCGCGCTCGCGATCGGCGCGAATACGGCGATGTTCAGCTTTGTGAATGGCATATTACTCAGTCCCTTGCCATATCCCGAGCCGGACCGCATCGTGCGCGTCCTCGAACGGCTCCCCACCGGCGGGCTGAATGCCGTCTCGACCCTGAACTATCTCGATTGGACAAGCCAGAACAGCGTCTTCGAGCACATCGCTGCGGAGGTTGGTTGGCGTGCAACGTTGACCGGTGGGACGGAGCCGGTCGTGATCCGAGGGGCGCGGATCTCGCCGAGCTACTTCGATATCTTCGGTGTGAAGCCATCGGTCGGTCGCGCGTTTCTTCCGGGCGAAGACCAGCCCGGCAAAGATGGTGTTGTGCTCCTGAGCCATGTGCTCTGGGAAGGCCGTTTCGGTGCCGATCCCGCCATGGTGGGACGGGACATCTTGTTGAACGGGGAGCCGCATACGGTGGTCGGCGTCCTTCCGAAAGGCGGTCCCTTCGATCGCGCCGCAGCCCAGATTTGGAAACCCCTGGCCTTCCAGCCGTCAAACCTGACGCGTGATTTTCGCTGGCTCGGCGCGAGCGCGAAGCTCAAACCGGACGTGACGCTCCAGCAAGCGCGGTCCGAGATGAGCGTGATCGGACAGCGGATGGCCGGCGCGTATCCGGACTCGAACAAGAGCTGGGGCGTCGCTGTCGACCGTCTCGCCGATGTGCTGATCGGCCCACAGTTGCAGACCGCCGTCGAAATCCTGTTCGCTGCCACTCTGCTCGTGTTGCTGATCGCTTGCGCCAACCTGGCCAACCTCGCGCTTGCACGCAGCATTTCACGGGAAAGCGAAATCGCCGTGCGCGCGGCGCTCGGTGCAAGCCGCTGGCGCTTAGTACGGCAGTTGCTGATCGAGAACGTCCTGATTTCTGCGTGCGGTGGCATCGTGGGAATCGGCGTTGGTTACGCGATGTTGAGATGGATCCAATCGTTGATTCCTCCTTACGCGCTGCCGCCGGCGGTGGACATTGGAATGGACCTGTCCGTCCTGCTCTTCACGTTGACGGTTGCCGTCCTGACAGGCCTGCTGTTTGGCGTGGCGCCGGCAGCGCAGACCACGAACCCGAGCCTGGTCAGCGCGCTCAAAGAGAGTGGACACGGCACGACGGCTGGCCACCCGGGCCGGCGGGTGCGCAGCGTTCTGGTCGTCGCAGAAATCGCGCTCGCATTCATGCTGTTGGTCGGCTCGGGACTGCTGATGCGCAGTTTCCTCGAGCTGCTCGACATCGATCCCGGGTTCGAGGCGACGAATGTCCTGACGGCTGGTCTGCCCATCAATCAAGAACAGCATCCTGATCCCGTCGAACTGAACGCCTATCTCGCCTCGATCAGAGCCGCCGTGGAGGCCGTGCCCGGCGTTCGCGGGACCGCGATCACCTCGGCGCTACCGCTGCAGGGCTGGGGCTACGGCGTTCCCTACTCGATCGCCAATCGCGAGGTGAGGGACGCGGCC
Source organism: uncultured cyanobacterium (assembly GCA_963833135.1). Lineage (GTDB taxonomy): Bacteria > Acidobacteriota > Vicinamibacteria > Vicinamibacterales > UBA2999 > 12-FULL-67-14b. The sequence goes on from CAWHWW010000013.1 coordinate 28,428, forward strand.
AATCGCCGCCCGGCGTTCTTCAAGATGGTCAGCCCGTCGTATTTCGACGCGCTGGGCATCAAGCTGGTCGCGGGACGCGTGTTGAGCGACAGCGATCTGGCAGGCCGGGCGCCCGTCGTGCTCATCAACGAGACGCTGGCGAAGCGGGAATTTCCCGATGAGGACCCAATCGGCCGCCGCATCCTGGTGCGTGAGATCGTACCGGGCAAGACCGACTTCGGCGAGCCGATCGCCTGGGAGATCGTCGGCGTCATTGCAGGTGAGAAGATTACCGGCCTGGGCGATGAGATTAGCGCCGGCATGTACGTCTCGAACCAGCAGAGCCCGACCTACGGTGTCAACCTCATCGTGCGAACAAGCGTGCCTCCAGAGTCACTGGGGAAGGCCATCCGGTCCGCGATCGACAACGTCAACAGGGACCAGGCGCTTGACGATGTCCGCACGCTCGAACAGATCGTGAATCAGTCCATGCTCGCCAACCGCGTCACGGGCACGATCCTCGCGGCTTTTGCCGCGATTGCACTGCTGCTGGCAGCCCTGGGCATCTACGGCGTCGTTGCGTACATGGCCGCCCAGCGGACGCACGAGATGGGCATTCGCGCGGCGCTTGGAGCCGGCGCAGGCAACCTGCGCTGGCTGATCATCCGGAGAGGGATGCAGCTCACGCTAATCGGACTCCTGGTCGGATTGGCCGGAACGGGTGTCGCGAGTCGTGTGATGTCGTCGATGCTTTACGGCGTCGGCAACAACGACCCGCTGACAATCGCCGTTGTCGCCGCCGGGCTCTTCGCAGTCGCAGGACTGGCGTGTTTCCTGCCAGCCTGGCGGATCACGAAAGCCGATCCAATGGAAGCGTTGAGGTATCAGTAGGGGAGGTTGGCCCCGCCGTACGACGGGGCCAACCTCGAGTCCGAATCTACGGCTTCTGTCCAGTTCCGCCCTTGCAGAGTCCGAGCTTGCCGGGGGCGCCGTGCGGAAGCCCGTAATACTTCCAGGAGTCCGCCGCGGTCTGAACCTGCGACGCGTTCTGTCCTTCTTCTGCATCCCCGTCATTCAGCCCGCTGGCGGCGCATGCCGAGTTCGCGTGCTCCAAAGCGCCGGTCTGGCCTCCGTTACTGCCCGGCGGTCCTTTCACTTCGCCCGCGAATGCTCCGCCAGCCATGACCACCATCACGGCAGCCGCAATTACCAACAGTCGTCTCATCTCCAGGTCTCCTTTAAAGGTTGTTGACCCAGCCGCATAAATACCTTGGGGGCTGTGGCGTGAGGATAACGTCGATTGGCTCAAGCCCACAACTATCTTCTATCTGCGCTTCCATCGAATGACTTACCGGTTCGGGTTGCCCTTCACGTCTTTCTTCAGCGGTGGCGCGCTTGCGGGCGAGACGCGGTGGCGGGTGGCCTGCTCGAAGGCGAACCCCAGCTTGATGAGCGTGGGTTCATCGAACGCGGATCCCGTGAAGCTGATCCCGAACGGCTGCGGCAGGGGGTTGAATCCCGCCGGAATGGCCGGCGTCGGCGCGTTCGGCACGAAGCCGAACGGCACGATGACGGTGGGATACCCCGGCCTCGCCGCGAGGTCCGCGCTCGACGCTCCCCCGAACAGCAGCGCGTCGAGATCCTGTGCCGCCATGACTTCATCGATCCCGTGCGTCGCCGTCAGGAAGATGTCCTTTGCGCGATCGGTCGCGTACCGCGCCGCATCTGCCACGAGGTTCATCTCCTCCGAGATGTCGAAGCGCGTCTGGCCGTACTTGATGGCGTTGTTGCCCGCATTCGCCAGGTTGAATGCCATCAGCTCGGTGAGCGTGTCGATGCCGGACGCGTCACCCAGGCTGTCGAGCCACCGGTTGAAGTCGCGTTTGAATCCGTACTTCAACACGACCGAACAGTTGGTGTCGTCGTTGGCCTTGCTGTCCGCGGCCCCCGCGCAGACCCCCCAGGCCCCGAGCGTGCCGTCAGCTCGACTCGGAATGTCCGTCATCACGACGGTCCCGCCCTGCGCCTGGATGACGGCGATCGCGGCATCCACCGCCGCCTTCTGCGCGGCGTTCAAGGTGTTGTAGTAGCCAATCTGCGGCACGCCGATGCGTGCGCCCGCCAGACCATCGGCCTGGAGGTACGGCGTGTAGTCGTCGAAGCAGTTCCCCGGCGTGAGGCAGGCGGCGGTGGCGGGGTCGTTCGGATCGTAGCCTTGCAGCACCCCGAGCATGATCGCCGCGCTGGCGACGTCGCGGGCCATGGGACCCGCCGTGTCCTGGTCGGCCACGATCGGAATCACGCCGTAGCGGCTGATTAGCCCCACCGTCGGCTTGATCCCGGCGAGCATCGTCTGGTTCGAGGGGCTCAGGATCGAGCCCGACGTCTCGGTGCCGACGTTGCCCGCGGCGAAGTTCGCGGAGGTGGCGATGCCGGAGCTCGATCCCCCCGTGGCCATCACCGGACGGCCATCGTTGAACGGCCGTCCCAATGCGTCAAGGCCAGGGCGCGGGTCGGGACGCGGGTCAAACGGATTCATCCCGTAGCCGCCGACGGCGCTGTAGTTGCCGGGCATGCCCTCGGCGACCCAGTTGGCGAGCTCCGTCAACACCGTCTTTCCAAGAATGATCGCTCCGGCGTCCCTGAGCTTCTGAGAGAGCGTGGCCTCGTACGGCACGTGGAGATCGGCGAACGCCAGGGCTCCTCCGGTGGTGATCATGTCGAGCGTGTGGACGTTGTCCTTGAGCACGATGGGAATGCCGTGTAGCGGTCCACGGATGTCCCCGTGGGCGCGCTCGACATCACGCTGGTGCGCAATCGCAATGGCCTCGGGGTTCACTGTGATCATCGCGTTCAGGGTGCCCTCATATGCGGCGATCCGATCGAGGTAGAGCTTCACGAGCTGCTTTGAGTTGATCTGGTGCGTCTCGAGCGCGGCGACGAGCTCGGGAATCGTCGCTTCCACCAGCCGAAAGGTTCTCGGTGGGTCGAACCCCTGCGAGGGCGCCGGACGAGTGGTGGCCACGACGAGGACGGCGGTGATTGCGGCGAGGGTCAGCGTTGGTCTCATACTTCCTCCATAGCGACGTGCATTAATACACGAATCCGCCGTACCGGATCCCGAATTTTTATTCAGGTGGGTGTTCGTCAACGCGAGCGACGATCCGCCTGCTCGCAGAAGGGGAGAGAGGAAGACTTCATCGTCGCTTGCTGGCCCTCAATGCGGCCGGCGCCGGCGCGAGACCGTGTCGCTGATCTGCTTCGCGAGCTTTTCGATCCCTTCCTGCACGTAGAGATTCTGATGGTCCATGAGGCGGATGCCGTCGAACGAGAGCAGTTCGCTGATCTCGTCCGTGACGACAGTGTCCGGGATCACGAACTCTTCGTGGAATACCGGGATCATCGGCTTGCGATGCTTGCTGGCGAGCTCGATTTCGTGGCGCACCCAGCGAGACTCCAAGCGTCTCCGGACCGAGCAGGCACACGAACACGTCGGCCCCCTGGATCTCCCGAATCAGGCGCTCGGGAAACTTGACGGCGCCATCTGCGCGCTGCACATCGAGGAACACGTCGATGCCATGTTTTTCGAGTTGGCTGACGATGAACAGCGACAAACCGGCGCCGCCTGCGCGTTGATAACTGAGGAAGACGCGCGGTGTCGCAGGTGCGTTCTGTCTATCGCGCCGACCGCTCAACGCCTCGTTGAATTCGCGGGCGAATTCCGTGAGGTCGGCGTATCTGTCGTCAGCCTTGAAGGCGAGGCCTCGCGCGAGCACCTCTGACACCGTCGGCGGAACCTCGGACCGGGCATGGAGGGTGGCTTCCTTGTGGGCGGCCAGGGGACCATGCTCGAAGTTGCGACGGCGGATCTCCTGGTTGTCCTGACCTTCGAACGGACGAACTCCCGCGACCATGTAGTACGCCAGCGCGGCGAGTCCAAACTGATCCGTGGCGCGGGTTGACGGCTGACCCTCCCATTGCTCGGGAGCCATGTACGCCGGAGTTCCGATCACACCCGGCGTGCTATCGCCTTCGCGGGGCTGTCCGATCGCAAAATCAGTCAAGTAGGCGTTGGCGCCGTCATCGAACACCACCGCCGCCGGCTTGATGTCGCCGTGCACGATATTCCGTTCGTGCGCGTAGGCAAGCGCGCCACCAAGGCTGTCGATCCACCGTCCGACATCGGGCAGGGAAATCTGTTCACGTGCATCGAGTCGATCGGCAAGCGTGCCGCCGGTCATCAGCCGAAGGCAGAGGTAGGCGGTGTGGACGGCGTTCTTCCCGGGAGGAGTGATCGTCGCCTCACCGTAGTCCTGCACTTCACAAATGTGAGGATGGTGAAGTTCGCTTGCGACCTCAGCTTCGCGTTTGAATCGGTCGCGATATCCGGGATAGTCGAGCAGCGTCGGCGACAGCAGTTTCAGCGCATGCCGCAGCGCAATCGTCTGTTGGCGAGCGGCATAGACGGCCCCTTTGGAACTGGTGCGAAGCAATCGCTCGAGAACATAGCGGTCGGCGACCACTGCGCCGGTTAGGTCGGGCAGTCGCGTGTCGGAGGCCGGCGAGAACACCAGCACGCTGCCACCAATCGTGATACGCGCGCCGAAGAGCAGGGATTCTGTGGCGTTCGGGCGCACACGCCGTCCGTTCACATAGGTGCCTCCAGTGCTCCCGAGATCGCGGATCGCGTATCCGTCGTTGACGTATTCGATGACAGCGTGACGACGCGACCAGCTCATGTCGTTCGCGCGCAGGTTCCCGCTCTCGCGACCGATTTCGAACGATTCGCCGACATCGAACGACTGATTGACGACGCGCGCGTCGTCACATTGCACCACCGTGACGCGGACCGGAGGCTGCTCGGCTTTCGACCGGGTGATGAATGGGGAGAGGGATGTACACCGTATGATCCACGAGCGCCGCAGGGGGGCGCCCGATGGCGGGCGCGCAGCGCCAATGGTGTTCGGCATCTGGCCGGTGTCAGGATCTGGCGCCTTCGCAGACGCTTGCCGCGGCGCGACCGCTGCGGTCACGTCTATACGTGCCGTCAGCGGATCGTCGTTGTCCACACGAGCGAGGATCCGCTGGAGATCGCTGTGGAGCTGGTCGATGCTTTGGTAGCGCTGATCGGCATCTCTCCGTGTGGCAGTAGCGACAATTCGTTCGAGCTCCGGATCAGCATCAGGAAGGCGCTCGCGAATCGACGGTACATCGGTAGAAATAACCTTGAGCACGAGCTCTGCCACATTACCGGTGGTGAATGCCCGCTGGAAGGTCAGCAATTCGTACATCACGAGACCGACGGCGAAGATGTCGGCGCGAGCGTCGACGTGGTCGCCCGCGAAGCTGCTCGGGGGACATGTAGTTCGGCGTGCCCATGAGATCGCCGGTCTGAGTGAATCCACCCAGTTCGGTCAAACGGGCAAGTCCAAAATCGAGAACCTTGAGGTCGCCCCCGGCGGTCACCATCAGGTTCGCTGGTTTGATGTCCCGATGGATGACGCCCTGATCGATGCGCGTATCCGAGGCCGGCGCACAGTTGCTGAATCAATTGCAGTTTGCGCTCGAGTCCGGTTGGCGCGTGACGTCGAATCATGTCCGCGAGCGATCCGCCGTCGACATACTCCATTGCAATGAAGGGACGGTCGTCGTGTTCGCCGATGTCGTAAATGGTGACGATGTTGGAGTGGCGAAGTCCGGCTGCGGAGCGTGCCTCCCGTGCGAAGCGTTCACGCAAGTCCGCGTCGGTGTCATGAATGCGAAGGACTTTGACGGCGACCGTCCGCTCGAGCAGCGGATCACGCGCGAGGTAGACGACGCCCATGCCGCCGGCGCCGAGCCGATCGATCACCTCGTATCTGCCGATTGTCGCGGGTAGCTCGGTGCTCATCTGAGAGCGCCTATTCTGCCACGCTCGGTCAGAAGCGACATTCCGGCACCTTGGGCCTATCGGCAAAACATACCCGTTTCGGGTATAGCTGTGCGGTGGAGGTGCACTGTGTCCAGCAAGCTCATTGAATCCCTTCGCGGCGACCTCGCGGTACTGGAGAAGGTCGGCGCCATCAGCAAGGTGACGATGCGGCAGTTCGATGCGATCTGCCCGCCGCCGGTGCGAGACTTCAGCGCGGCCGACATCAAGCGGCTGCGCGAACGGCTGAAGTTCAGCCAGCCCGTGTTCGCCCACCTGCTGCACACGACGGCATCGACGGTGCGCAAGTGGGAGCAGGGCGACACCCGGCCCGCCGGGCCTGCCCTGAAATTGCTGAACGTCATTGCGGACAAGGGACTGGAAGCTGTCCTGTAGGTCAGCGATGCAGACAGCTTGGGTGGCCGCTTGGAGAACTGTCCCTACCTGCTCTCAATCTGCAGTGTGTCCCCGGGCTTTGTGTCGCTGGCCTCGAGGGCTCCGGCGGGCAACTCGATGACCGCAAAGGCGCGCCAGGACACGTCGATCGAAAAGCGCATGGAGAAGCAGGCCGGTCTTAACGGCTCTTCGAATCGAAGGCCGTCAGCAACGTCCGCGCGACGAGATGTGGGCGGGACGGTCTCCCCTGATCGACGACGAGGCGCAGCGGGGGACGCGACCGGCGGGGCGGCATGACGATCAGGCCGCGCGGCGGCGATACCGCCGCACGCTAATCGACTTGGCCCGCTGGCGCGTCTGGACGATGTCATAGGACGACTGCATCCTCATCAACGTTTCCATGCGGACGCCGAAGGCCTTCTCGACGCGCAGGGCCATGTCGCCGGAGAGATCCGCCTGGCCATTGACCAGGCTCGAGAGCGCGACGCGGGAGACGCCGAGTGCCTGTGCGGCCGCGGTCACCGTCAGCCCGAGCGGCTCGAGAATCTCGGTCCGCACGAACGCGCCGGGGTGCGGCGGGTTCTTCATCCGGTCGTCCCGATCAGCCGTGATAGTCCTCATAGTTCACCTCGACGAGGTCGCCAGCCTCCACCCGAAACGTCAGCCGCCAATTGCCCGTGACCCGCAAGCTCCACGTGCCCTGCCGATCGCCGGTCAGTTGATGCGCCCGCCAGCCCGGGATCGTCCGGACCTCCTGCTCGGTTTCCATGTCTTGCAGGAAGGCCAGTATCTTTCGGAGCTTGTCCACGGCGTCCGGGGGCAGCCCGCGCGCCTGGTCGCGTTGATACAGGCGCCGCAGCCCTGCATGTGCAAACGTGCGAATCCTCACGCCGTACCAGATCGTAACCTGTAAAGTATCGCTTGTCAATCGTGCGGGGTGCGGTAGGCTGTCTCGTCCGTGACGACAAGGCTTCATGCAGGGGCAGGGTCGTCTATGCGCGTGCCACAGCGAGGCTATCGGCTGACGCGAAGACCGAGAAAAAGCTCAAGGCCTTGCTCGATGTTGGTCAGCTCGTTGGGCGAGATCTGTCCGAAGATTCTTCGAATGCGGCGCTTATCAATCGATCGAAGGTGATCGACGAGAGCGTACGACGCCTTCGTGAGGCCGCTCGAACCTGGTGCCAGGGCGGGATACAGCGCACCGTTGCCGGCCGTTCCTGTAACCGGGACCACCGCGATAAGGGGGAATCGTTGGTCCGCGTTGACCGCTGGATCGCTCACGGTGATGCATGGGCGAACACCACGCTGCTCGTGACCGACCGTGGGATCGAGTTCCACCAGCACCACCGTTCCTCGATCCAGGGTCACGCCGATTCCTTCGTCCATCCTTGGCCTTCGATCCAGCGAACCGGTGTTCCGGCGCTGGCATCAACGAGGGTCTCGTCCGTGGGTAGATCGGAAACCCAGTCGCTGAGGTCAACGTCAACGAGCCCGGTCGTCTCGGGATGAGGATTCTGGACGGACTGCAGAAGGGCATCTCGGCGGCGCAGAGTCAATTCGTGCTCGACGGCCTCGGCGATGAACCGGCTGCGGTTCCGTTCGAGTCGATCGATCTTTTCCACGAGATCGGCTGGCAGAGTGACGGTGACGCGCTCCATCGCAGGCATATCTACAGTATGACGTAAGATATGATCATACTCAAGCCTAGGCGCCAGAGCCGAGCATCCTTGGTGGATTTCGAGCGGCGTAACCAAGCGCAACTGATGTCTAACACGGCTGGCGCACTTATCGGACAGTACGCGCGGCACGGGCACCGCCCGAACCTGTTCGGCCCGTCAGCCATCGTCGTTTAGGACGGTGCGACCCGTGCCGGCGTGCCGTCGGATCCGGATTGGAGAGTCAGAGGATCTCCCGCCACGACCGCGCGTCAACGAACTGAGACAGATGCTCGACGTTGGTTGTCGCCACGACCAGCTCGTCGCCCGGTTGGACGAGAGCCGCGCACTGGGCGGCCAGAATGACATCGCCGTCCAGCGCCTTCTCGTCTGCCGTTGGTCGCCCGGCGCTGCGCGTCGTCGCCCAATACTCGGCCGCCTTGAGCATGGCCGCCGTCGTAATGGGCACATAGGTCAACCGTGCCCTCAGCGCGTCCAGACGTTTGACCGACTCATCGCTCTTCATCCGGAGAAGCTCGCGCCGTAGCTCGTAGTCAGCGATCTCAGGGATGTGGACCAACGCGCCTCGCAGCACAATCTGCTTCAGCCACGCTTTGCATTCACGCGGCTCGCCGGCCTCCGAAGGATGGACCAGCATGCCGAGGATACCCGTATCGAGAACGATGAGTTGGCTCAAGGAAAGAGCGGACGACTAGACAGTCGGTCACGATCGAGGCTGCGCTTTAACTGCTCCCACGATGCTGAGCCGCCTTCGTGCTTTGAATCCTCTTCGAGCCACGAGTCCAACAGGTCGATGACGGATTCACCCGGGCGGCGCGCCAGTGCCAGCCATGCGTCCTTGGCTTCTTCCAAGGCAGCGACGGCCTGGGCCTCGGTTACCGTCGGGAAATCGGTGAGGAACTCGGCAAGCGACCGACCACGTTCCAAGTACTCCAACAGCGCCTCGGCAGGCACTCGTGTCCCGGCGAACACGGGAGTACCCCCCAAGACCTCTGGATCGACCTCGATGACCGTGGCGCCTCGCTTCATCAGGTTCAGCATACACCTCCGACTGCTCGTCTGGCGGGCGGCGGAGCCGGGCGACTGCCGGCCCGCTGGTCGAGAACTGTCCCTACCTGCTCTCAATCTGCAGTCTGTCTCCGGGCTTCGTGTCGCTGGCATGGAGGGCTCCGGCCGGCAGCTCGATGACCGCAAAGGCGCGCCACGACACGGCGATGCGCCGCGGAGGTACCGCCTCACGCACCTTGAGGACCAGGCCTGCCTTTGAGACAAACGCCACGTCGATCGAAAAGCGCATCGAGAAGGTGTGAATGGCCTGGCTCGGGGCGATGATGAGCGCACTCCCTTCGGGCAATGAGCCGTGCTTGAGCAGGCCTGTCCGGCGGCTCTTCGAATCGAAGGCCGTCAGCAGCGTCCGCGCGACGATCCGATCGTGACGGGTATTCGTCAGCGCGAGCGACGATGACCGTCTGCTCGTAGGAGGGGAGAGAGGAAAGATTTCATCGTCAGACAACTATCTTCGCTCCATCCTCCGTTTGATCTCCTCGGTCACCGTCCACAGGTGCAGCTCATACGCGCCTTCATAAGGGCCAACCTGCACGGTCCGGTCCGGCTTCCAGTCGCCCATCGTGAAGCGGTGCGACACCACGCGCGCGCCGACTTTCAGCTCCCTCCACAGATGCGGCCGGATCAGCAGGTTGAAGTGGTCGCCCATGTAGAGGAAGACGACCGACGCCTCTGACAGGTCGCGAATGTCGAGGGCGTCGCCCTGGCGGATCTCGATCCGGTCGTCGAGACCGGCGGCCTTGACCAGCCCGCGGGACTCGGTCACCCGCTCGGGATCGATGTCGATGCCGACGCCCTTCCTGGCCCCGGCCTTGACCGCCTCGATGGTGATGCGGGCGTCGCCGCAGCCCGGCTCGAACACGACATCGGCGGGCTTCACACCCGCCAGTTTGATCATCTCCGCAACCACATCGTCCGGCGTCGGCACGTAGACGACACGCACGCGATCGGACGGATCCTCCACCGAAAGGTCGACGGCAATTCGCTCGCCGGCCCTGAATGACACGGTCTTGGTGCGCGTCATCCACGTGTAGGAGTTCGGCATCCATTTGGCCGCAATCGAATAGTCGTAGGTGACACCGGGCTGGAGTAGCGGCGTCTCGGCCTCGCGGACCAGGCCCGATCCCAGGACCGTCCGCCCCTCGACGACAAGCTCGGCGTCGGCGTGCGGTACGGTGACGGACATCCGCGATGTGACCTGCGCGCTCGAAGCGGCCTGGGCGGCAACCGCACGCGTGGCGTGGAGGACCTCGTGCCCGGTGGTCGCGGGACCGGAGATCACGAAAAGCAGTGCGCCGAACAGGGCCGTGCGAAGTTGCGTTGCGTTCATACGCCGCAGTGTCGCCGAAAGCAGCGTGATTGACAAAGTCAGCAGCACGATTGCCTTTTCCAAACTACCTCGTGTGTGGCGCCCGGACTTCATGCGGGAGAATATGGTCGTGCTATTTCGCCGGTTGTGGAGCGCGCCCTCGAACGTCACGCGTGGTGGGGCAGTTGTCCTGTTCTACCTGGCGCTGACAGTGCTCTTCACGTGGCCTCTTGCGTCCGATCTTTCGACGCGAGTGATCGCCCACTTCGATCCGCCCTTCTCGGCGTGGCGGCTGGCTCGAGTGGTCCACAACATTGGAAGGGGAGGACCGCTCTTCGACGGGGAGATCTTCTGGCCGGCGCAGCAGACGCTGGCCTACTCGGACGCCGTGCCGGTACAGGCCGCCTTCGCCTGGCCGCTGCTCGCGGCCGGTCTGACGCCGCTCACGGTGCTCAACCTGCTGACGCTGGCAGGTGTGGCCGGTTCGGCGACCGCCGCGTATCTGCTCGCGCGACGTCTCACCGGCAGTACGGCAGGCGCAATCGTCGCGGGGCTGGTGTTCGCGTTTGCGCCGTATCGCCGCGATCACCTGAAGCACCTCGAGTTGCAATGGGCGATGTGGACGCCGCTGGCCTTGTGGGCCTGGCACCGCGCGCTCGACGGCGGCCGCGCGCGCGACGGGCTGCTGTGCGCGGCGTTCGTCCTGCTGCAGCTGTTGTCGTCGATCTATTACGGCATGTTCCTCGCGGTGGCCATGGCTGTGATCTGCCCGCTCACGCTGCTGCGGCGGCGCGGCCGCCTTGGGCGCCGCGCGTTAGGCGGTTTGATCGCCGGCGCCATCGTCGTTGCCGTCGCGGCGGCTGCCTACCAACGCCCGTATGCGCTGGCGCGTGATTTGGTCGGCGAGCGGGATCTCGACGAAACCGCGCGCTACAGCGCCGACATGTCGAGTTACTTCGCGGCGACGCCGGACAACTTGCTGTACGGCGCGATCACGGAGCCTCTCGGGGCCAACGAGAAGCGCTTGTTTCCCGGGATCACACCGATCGTGCTGTCGATTGTCGCGCTGATTCCGCCGGTCGAGCCTGTCGCCCTGATCTACGGCGCCGTGATGGCGGTCGCCTGGGACGCGTCGCTCGGCACGTCGGGTCGCATATTTCCAGTGCTGCGCGCGTGGCTGCCGCCGTTCCGTGGTGTGCGTGCGCCGGCGCGGTTTGCGACGATCGTCCTGCTCGGGATGAGCGTCCTGACCGCGATCGGCCTGTCTCGAATCACGCGAATGCCGTCGGGCCGATTCGTCGTCCTGGCTGCGGCGGCGATCCTGATCGTGGAATACAGCACGACACCGCTATCGGTTCAATGGATTCCGCGTGAGCGGCCACATCTTTACACCTGGGTCAGCGAACAGCCGCGTCAAGTCACGCTCGAACTGCCCGTTCCCCGGTCGACGGATTTGCCACTCCATGACGCGTTCTACATGTACTCGCAGACATGGCATTGGCATCCGCTGGCCAACGGCTACAGCGGCCACCACACGCAGGCGTATCTCGATCTGCTGGATGCGCTCGTCGGCTTTCCCGACCAACGATCGTCAGATGCGCTCCTGCGGACCGGAGTGCAACGCGTGATCCTGCACGCGGACTTGTTTCGTCCCGGCGAGTACGCGGCGACGGTCAGAGCGCTCGACAAGCATCAGGACTACAACTTGATCACGATCGAGACGGACCATATGGGTGAGGCGCGCGTCTACGCGTTCCTGCCCGCCTTTGGGCCGACGTGAGACGCGCGATGCCCTGGATCGATGCATGTTTGCGCGGGCTCACGCGACGGCTAGGTTACATGTAACCTAGGGAATTCCCGATGCCACCCACCGTTCGCTCCACCTCTCGCGATAAGGTCCGCGCCCACCGCAGCCGATTGCGAAAGGCGGGGCTGCGTCCCGTTCAGATCTGGGTTCCGGCGTGCGGTCGAAGTCCTCGGGCGGCCGGCAACCGTCATTCGCAGGCAGGTGTCGAAGACAATGCTCACGCCGAGTTCGAAACCAGGAGCGGCGCCGCGACCTCGTCCGGGGCTGCTGAATGAAGCGCGGCCGATCTGCACCGCGAAGGCGGAGCGGCCTCTGCTGGCAGAGTACCTGAATGCGCACCCGGCCAGTCGGCCAGACGCACGGGTCCGCGTCGCACGCTTCTCCGACAGTGGGAAGCGGAAGGTCGATATCGTCGGCGTTGCCGCGCTGGTAGGCGCCCACCGGAGCGCTACGAAGGCACGCGCGTCGCGAACCAATGGACGGCTTGGTGGGCGCCCTCGCACGGCCGGCGCCGCCGCTCAACGCCGCGCCAAGTCTCGCTGAGCGGCAAAGACGACGAAGCTGCGAGTCCTTGGTGTAAGCCGCAGGACGGCTCAGGCGGCGTAGCTCAAGGGACTTCAAAGCTGGCAGCCGCGAGCTGAAGTTCCAGCCATTCGAATCCGATAAGAGTCCGATAAGAGATCGGTAGCCTCTAATCGCTCTGTATCATGAGGACCAGCGGCAAGAATCACCATGCCATCCAGATACGCGCTCTCTCCGCGGCCCGTCGTCATCGCGATGCTCACCTTGGGCGGGCTGTTGGCTTCGCTCGCACCAGTGTCGGCCCAGGGTTTTGGGATCGGCGCACGCGTCGCCTGGGTCCACCCTGACACCGAGGTCGAGGTGGATGCCGTGCGTTACTTCGGCGGCCACATCCGCCTCATCGGCGGACGCTATGGCTTGGAACTGGCGATGGACAGGCATTCCGAGACGACGGAAGCCCTCGACCGGAAATTTTCGGAGACTCCGTTACAGGCGTCGTTCCTCCTGCGGATGGGCCAAGGGAGGGTTGCCCCGTTCCTGTTGGGTGGGCCGGGGTGGTATCGGCGCAAAGTCGAAGTGCTCGACGGCCCCAGGAACCTGGACGTCAGCACGACCGAGTTCGGCTGGCATGGCGGCATCGGCCTCGAGGTCATGGCCAGCAGACACTTCGGCTTCCACGGCGACTACCGATACACCTTCCTGGACTTCGGTGACGATGACGATGGCAGCGGGGAAGGCGGAGGCCTCATCGGCGGACTCCTTCCGGGGCACCGCGGCTCGATGTGGACGCTGGGGGCGACGTTCTATTTCTAGATGCTAGTGATTAGATGTTAGATGTTAGATGTTAGATGTTAGTTTGCTAGGCCGAGAGGTTCGTGTCAGTTCACGGGAATTGCCCGCTTGATCTCCTCGAACCAGTGCTGCACGACGACGAGCCGCGAACGCGATGCTGCTGACGGATCGCCGGCGTTTGCCAGCATCAGCACGCGCTGACCATCCGCTGATACGTCGTACTGCGGTCGGGGTGAGCCCGTCGGAGCAACGTAGAAAGGCTTTTCGAGCAACAGCATCGGCTGTCCGACCTTGATCGACGGACGGGTGGCCGTCGACACCGCAAACAACTTGTCGCCTTCCATGCTCCGATAGAACACCTCGCCGTTAGCCGCCCAGATTGGCTCCACTCCACCGTTGACGGAGACCGGCGTCTGGCCGCCAGGGCCCGGATACGGACGCACGTAGATCTCCCTGGTCCCGCTCGCTGTGGACAGGAAGACCAGATGCGTGCCGTCGGGAGAGAAATCCGCGCCCTCAGCGCCCGACCGGTGCCTGCGAATCGTTGGGGCTGAGCGCCCTCCTGATCCATCGGCAGCATGTAGATGCCCGAATCGGCGATGCGGCCGTGAAAATGAAGCGTCACGATTCGGCCATCTGGTGACCACGAGTCGACATGCACGGTGCCGCCCATTTTTGTCAGGGCGCGCGGCGCCTGGCTCCCGTCGGCAGGTCAGCCAGGCTTCGAGGTTTCCAAGCGTCGACGGGCCGACGGGCTCCGAGATCGGTGCGCCGGCGTCGATTCCGGACCCTGACGACGAATAGGCAATGCGGGTGCCGGTCGGGTCCCACACTGCCATCATGCTCCCACCGTCGCTGGTCAACCGGCTGCTGCGGCCCGACGCCAGTTCGTAGATCCACAAGTCGCCGTCGCGCGTCACGACGACACGGCCGCCGTCTGGTGACAAGCGCGGATCGTCGTAGTCACCGGGCGGCATCGTCTTGATCGGCTCGACCGAACCGCTACGACGATCGACCCACACCGGCGAGCGCGACGATGAAGAGCGTCTCAACGTAAACCAATGTGCCGTCGTTCGACACGTCGTAGTTGACCCCGGCCGAGAAGATGCCGACCGGCAGCTGCACATCCTGAAGCAACGACACCGTCGCGCCCGTCAAGGCCAGCGTCTTCACGTCGAACGCCGAACCGAATAATCCGTTACCGCGCGCGAAGACGAGGTGTCCGCTCGGGAGGTAGCGGCCGTCGGTGGCGTCGGCGGCGAGCACCGTGCGCTGTCCTGTTCGGAGCGACTGCACGACCACCTGTGCCTGCATCCAGCGATTGATGCCGCGGTCCTTGGTGACGGTGAACAGGACCGAGTCCCCGTCGGGAAGCAACTGCGGAAGATGCATCTGTTCGCCGTCGCTGGCACGTACGAACACCTCAGGCGTGCCGCCGTTCTGTGGCACGCGCATGATCCCTTGCTGGTGTCCGTAGAGGATGGCGCCGTCGGATGTCCAACTGGCACCGGAAACGATGCCGACGTTGGCGAGCGGCACCGGCGCCCCGCCACTGACGGGGACTTTGCTCAGTTCCTGTCCGGCGACGTAGGCAAGCCATTGCCCGTCGGGCGACAGGACCATGTCGCCGACTATCGCGCCCGCCGTGCGGCCGGCGACCAGTTGACGCGCGTCGACTTCATCCATCGATCGCACGAAAATGCCGGCACGCGTCAAGTAGACGATTCGCCGGCCATCTGCCGAGATGGCAATGAGGCGGCGGGCGAGTGTCGGTAGATCGGGAACGGGATGCTCGAAGCGCGTGACCGCTCGCGGAGCGGCGGGGCTGTCGGGCCACATCGCCATTCCGCTGCCGCCACAATCGCGACCGTCGCCAGGACCAACGCAGCTGCGCCAGCGATCGATGACTTGCGGCGCGGCGCGGCCTCGGGGGTGAGCGCCAGTTCACCGGAAAGCGCGAGCCGCATCTCGCGGATGTCGCCAAGCCGTTTCCGCGGGTCTTTTTCGAGGGACTGTTTCAGGAACAGTCCGACCAGCGGCGGCAAGGGCGGCAGCGCACTCCACGCCGGCGTGTCCTTGACGATGGCGGCCAGCGTTTCGGTCACGTCGTCGCCGTCGAAGGCGCGGCGTCCGGTCAGCATCTCGAACAACACGCAGCCGAAGGCCCAGATGTCGGTGCGCCGATCGACCACTCGTCCGCGCGCCTGTTCGGGGCTCATGTAGGCCGCGGTGCCGAGAATGACGCCCGGCCGTTGCCAGTAGCCTTCGGGCCGGCGTCGTAATGGTCGGCGAATTCCCCAAACTCCCCGATCCCTGATCCCTGATCCCCGATCCCTGATCGACCGCCTTGGCGAGGCCGAAGTCGAGCACCTTGACGGTGCCGTCGGGACGGACCTTGATGTTGGCGGGCTTGAGGTCTCGATGCACGATGCCGATGTCGTGCGCCGCTTCGAGCGCGTCGGCGGTTTGACGCGCGATTTGAAGGGCTTCATCCGCCGGCAGCGCACCCTGACGAATGCGATCCGCGAGGGTGGGTCCTTCGACGAGCTCCATCACCAGCGCGATTCCGCTGCCGGTTTCTTCGAGGCCGTAGATCGCGGCGATGTTCGGGTGATTCAGCGCCGCCAGCACCTCGGCTTCGCGGCGGAACCGCGCCAGCCGATCGGCATCCGCGGCCACCGGCGCGGGAAGAATCTTGATCGCGACAGCGCGCTTCAGACGGCTGTCGGTGGCCTGGTAAACCTCGCCCATTCCGCCGACGCCGATCTGGCTGACCACTTCGTAGGGGCCGATGCGGGAACCTGCGCTGAGCATGGCGGCCACGAGTATACGCGGCTGGGCTGTCGTTCGACTCACGGGCGACGCAGGGGCGATTCCTCGATTCTTGCGAGCAGATCCCAGGGACCGTCGTAGATCGCGATCGCGCCATCGAGATCGGAATCACTCCAGCCGCCGCTCCGAAACGCGATCGTCGTCAAACCCGCCCGTCGCGCCGCCTCGATGTCGTATGGCGTGTCGCCGATCATGATCGCCTCGGAGGGATCAGCATGCGCGCGCGCCAGGGCCGCCTGGATGATGTCGGGATCCGGCTTCGATTCCTCGACATCGTCACTCGAGGTGCTGGCATCCATCAGGGAATCGACACCGGCAATCGCGAGCAGCGGCCTCAACTCGTCTTCCTTGGCCGAGCTCGCGGCCACCGCGGTCCAGCCGCGTTCCTTGATCGCCGCCACCAGGCCCTTCGCGCCGTTGAAGGGCTCGAGGCGTGGCAACGACTCGCGCTTGAAAATCTCGGCGCGGCGTTTCGCGATCAGCTTGCCAAGCGGAGATTCATGCTGAATACCGCTGACGGCAGGCATCAGCTTGTCGCCTCCCATGCCGATGCTTCGGCGGACGGCGTTCGGGTCGACAGTGAGCCCGTACTCCGAAAAGGCCTTGACCCACGCCCGGCAGTGCGCGTCGTTGCTGTCGACGAGCGTGCCATCGACATCGAAGAGCACAGCTGTGAGTCGCTTCTGCATGCCGGAGGGCCGGACGTTGCGTGCCACAATCACCCCCCATGTCCAGAACAGCCGAGATCTTCCAGCGGTATCAGATTGAGATCCAGGAGGCGAGTCGCCGCGGCCGCGAGATGCACGACGAGGTCCTGCGCCAGGAGCAGGACGTGTTGATCACGAATTCGCCGGGCGCCAAGAAAGCCATCGAAGCCTTCACTGCCGCGATCGCTGACGCTTTCCAGGCGTTTCGGGCCGCGCTCGACAAACTCGAGATCGATCTCGCTGCGGCCGAGGCCAAAGCCATCGATCAACAGTTTCCCGACCAGTTGCTTGCCGAAGCGAACTGGAAAAAGGCCCAGGACGCGGCGTCGGTGAAACGCGACAAGGCCCTGCGCAAGGCCGACGCCCAGTTCGAAACCGAAGATCGTGACGGCCGCATCCTGATCGGCTCGCGGAAAGACGCTGCGCTATTCGAGGCCCGAAGGAAGCGCGACGCTGCTCATGAAGAGGCGCACCGCGTGTTTCTCGAAGAGGATGCACAGGCCTTCCGCGACTTTCAGGCGGCGGACCAGGCGGCGCGGGAAAAGGCGATTACGACGATTGACGATTTGCGTCTCGAACAGAAGCGCGCCGGCGAGGCCGAGGATCGGACCCACGAGCTGGCGAAACAGCGAGCCACGGAACGGCTCGAGGCTGCCCTGAGCTCCGATCCCACGGCAGCCGCGATCCACGAGGCGTTCCAGATGCGCCTCGCCACCGTCGATCGCGACAGCGAGCTCGAGAAACAGGCCATCCTCGCGCGCATGCAGGCCGAGCTGGCGAGCGCGGCCCCGACGCCGCCGCCCGCGGGATCGAGGACTAGTTCGCGAACGCCGCGATCCCGGTCTGGGCGCGGCCGAGGATGAGGGCGTGCACGTCGTGGGTGCCTTCGTACGTATTCACCGCTTCCAGGTTCACCAGGTGGCGGATGACGCCGAACTCATCGACGATGCCGTTACCCCCGAGCATGTCGCGGGCATCACGGGCGATCGCGAGCGCCTTGCCGCACGAATTGCGTTTCAGCATCGACGTGATCTCGGGAGCGGCGGTACCCTCATCCTTCATGCGGCCAAGCCGCAGGCACGCGTTGAGGCCGAGCGCGATTTCGGTCTGCATGTCCGCGAGCTTCTTCTGGATCAATTGATTCGCCGCGAGCGGGCGGCCGAACTGCTTGCGCTCCATCACGTAGTTGCGCGAGCGGTGCCAGCAGTCTTCCGCCGCGCCCATCGCGCCCCAGCAGATCCCGAAGCGCGCGCTGTTGAGGCAGGTGAAGGGGCCCTTCAGCCCGCGAACCTCCGGAAACGCGTTCTCTTCGGGGCAAAACACGTTGTCCATCACGATTTCGCCGGTAAGGCTCGTGCGCAGGCCGACCTTGCCATGAATCGGCGGCGCGCTCAGTCCCTTCATGCCTTTCTCGAGAACGAAGCCGCGAATGACGCCCTCGTCGTCCTTCGCCCAGATGATGAACACGTCCGCGATCGGACTGTTGCTGATCCACGACTTGGTGCCCGTGAGGGCGTAGCCGCCATCGACTCGTATCGCGCGCGTCTGCATGCCGCCGGGATCAGACCCGTGCCCCGGCTCGGTCAGCCCGAAGCACCCGATGAACTCACCGGTGGCCAGCCTGGGCAGGAACTTCTTCCTTTGTGCTTCGGTGCCAAACTCGTTGATCGGCACCATCACCAGCGACCCCTGGACGCTCATCATCGAGCGGAAGCCTGAATCGATCCGCTCGATCTCGCGCGCGACGAGGCCGTAGCTGACGTAGTTGAAACCCGCACCGCCGTACTGCTCCGGGATGACGATGCCGAGCAGACCGAGCGCGCCCATCTCGGGGAATATCGACGGGTCGGTCTTCTCGTGCCGGAACATCTCGAGCACGCGAGGGAGGAGCTTGTCCTGCGCGTACGCCCGGGCGGTTTCCCGCACCATCTTCTCTTCGTGCGTCAGCTGCTGGTCGAGGAGCAACGGGTCGCTCCAGTTGAAACGGGTGTCTGCGCTCTTGGACATTCGCCGGCGATCATGCCACGACCACCGCCCGGAACCCAACACCATCTCCTCCGGTCAAACGGTTACGCATCAATCGTTTGCGAGATGTCGTGTCTTGACTTCACTCCCCGCCTCTCCCCATAATGATCGCTATACGACACAAGGCGGCGCTACTAGGAAACTTGATCTGAAGATGAAAGTTCCCCCGATGGTGATCGCCGGCGTCGTTGTGGCCGGCGTCACGCTATCAGCGTCTCAACTCGTCGTCCCCGGTCGGTCCGGGCCGATTACCCCTGCGAAACTGTCGCCGACGACGCATCCGCCGGTGCCGAACGATCTGGCATCGATGTGGCTCGTGTCCGCGCAGAGCGCCAGGCTCGGTCCGGCGATGACGAACTTCGTGCGCGGCGTGCGCCTGCTCGAGGAAGACGACAACCCCGCCGCGGCGCTGCCCCTCGTCAGCGACGGCGCGCTGTCGACCACGCCGGTCGCTGATTACGCGCGCTATTACACCGGCCTCGCGCTGGCGAAGCTCGATCGGCATGCCGAAGCGGAAAGCGTTTTCGCCGATCTTTCCGCGCGCCAGATCGACGGACACCTTCCCGAGGATGCGGCCTTCCAACTTGCAGGAATCCGCGAGGCGCAAAGAGACTACAAGGGGGCGGTCGCGGTCTACGAATCGCTGCTGCTGAAGAAACTGGCCCAACCGCAACTCGCGTGGCTGCGCCTGGGCCTCGCCGCCGATCTTGCCGGACAGCCGATGCGCTCGGTCGAGGCGCTGCAGCGCGCCTATTACGACTTCCCGGCGACGGCGGAAGCCGATCAGGCGGGGCAGGCGCTGGACAAGCAGGACGTCGATCTCGAGGCACCGTTTGCGGCAAAGGAGCTGGCGCGCGCTGAAACGTTGTTCCAGGCACGCCGATGGACCAGCGCCCGGCAGTCCTACGACCGCGTCAAATCGTTCGTGGCCGGTGACCAGCGCGATCGCGTCCTGGTCAGGATCGCGGCCACGGAGATCGCGCTCGGGCGGCACCGCGAGGGTCGAGATGCGCTTCGGCCGTACCAGTCGGGGCCGCTCGCCGAGGAAGCCGGCTTCCATTTCATTACCGCGACGCGCGGCCTGAAGCTGAAGGACGAGCACATCGAGCTTGCGCATGCGTTCGTCGAGAAATATCCGAACAGCGCATTCGCCGAAGACGTGCTCAATAACCTGGCCTCGGCCTACATCATCGACGACCAGGACGACGAAGCCGACAAAGTGTTCCGCGAGATCCTCAATCGCTATCCGGCCGGACGTTTCACCGAGCGGGCCGCGTGGAAAGCCGGATGGCGGGCGTATCGCCAGGGGCAATTCGCCGACGCGCTGCAGTATTTCGATCGGGGTGCGGCGCAGTTCCCGCGCTCCGACTATCGGCCGTCGTGGCTGTACTGGTCGGCCCGGGCGGCGCAGGAGGCCGGCGACATCGAAACCGGCGTCGCCCGCTTGCGGCTGACCGCGACCGATTATCACAACTCTTACTACGGACGCCTCGCCGTCAAGCGCCTCGAAGGCGAGCGGGGCGGCGCGGCGATCGCTCCGACGCTGCAGCGCCAGCCGCTGCCGTCGACGGCCATTCCGACGGCAGGCCGGATCGCGGCGCTGTTGTCGGTCGGTCTCAATCGCGAGGCGATGAGCGAGCTGCAGTACGCGCAGCGGGTGTGGGGCGATTCGGCGCAGTTGCAGGCGACGATCGCCGTGACGCACAAGCGGCTCGGCAATGTGCGCGCCGGCATCAACGCGATGAAGCGCGCCTACCCGCAATATCTCGCCGCCGGCGGCGAGACGCTGCCCGCCGAGATCCTGCAGAGTCATCTTTCCGGTCGACTACTGGCCGCTGCTGCAGAAGTATTCGAAGGAGCGCAGCCTCGATCCGTATCTGGTCGCGGCGCTGGTCGCGCAGGAGTCGAATTTCGATCCGGTCGTGGTGTCCCATGCGAACGCCTACGGCCTGATGCAGATCCTGCCGAGCACCGGCCGCAGCTACGCCCGGAAACTGGGCGTGCGGCCGTTCTCGACGAAGCGGTTGAAGGAAGCCGAGGTCAACGTTCGTCTCGGCACGCAGATTTTCTCGGACGACATCCGCAAGTTTGGCGGCGTCCATTTCGCGCTGGCCGCCTACAACGCCGGCGGCAGCCGCGTGGTCGCCTGGCAACGCGAGAAGCCCGGCCTGCCGCAGGACGAGTTCATCGACGACATCCCGTTTCCGGAAACGCAGAACTACGTCAAGCGAATACTTGGAACGGCGGAAGACTATCGCTACTTGTATAGCGAACGGTAGTCGTAGAACGACCGTAGAACTGTCGATGACAAGGATCAGAAGCTCGAAACGTGTTTCTTCGTTTGCCGACTCCGTCTTCGGCGAGATGACGCGGCTGGCCAAGCTCCACAACGCCGTCAATCTTTCGCAGGGCTTTCCCGATTTCGAGGCGCCCCAGGCGATCAAGGACGCCGCCTGCGGCGCGATCCAGGCCGAGCAGAATCAATACGCGCCGCCGTACGGCACCAAGGCGCTTCGCGACGCCATCGCCTCCGATTTCACGCGCCGCCACGGCGTGCATATCATTGCCGACGAGCAGGTGACGGTCTGCTGCGGTTCGACCGAAGCGATGATGGCGTCGATGCTGTCGTGCGATCGACCCGGGCGACGAGGTCATCGTGTTCGAGCCGTTCTACGAGAACTACGGGCCGGATGCGATCCTCGCCGGCGCGGAGCCGAAGTACGTGCGCCTGCGGGAGCCGGACTGGCGCTTCGATCCCGACGAGCTTGCGGCGGCGTTCAACAATCGCACGCGCGCGATCGTCATCAATTCGCCCAACAACCCGACCGGCAAGGTGTTCACGCGCGAGGAGCTGCAGCTGATTGCCGAGCTCTGCCAGCGGTGGGACGTCCTGGCGATCTCCGACGAGATCTACGAACGCATCGTCTATCAAAGGCCAGACACACGTGCCGATCGCGTCGCTCGACGGCATGGCCGATCGGACCATCACCATCGGCGGCCTGTCGAAGACCTACAGCGTGACGGGCTGGCGCATCGGCTGGGCGATCTCACCGGCGGCGCTGACCGGCGGCATTCGCAAGCTGCACGACTTCCTCACCGTGGCGGCACCGACGCCGTTTCACGACGCCGGCGTCGCGGCGCTGTCGATGCCGGACCAGTTTTACACGAATCTCGCGACCGATTACGAAGCCAAGCGCAACCTGATGCTCGACATCCTTGCCCGTCACGGCTTCGCCGGCTTACACGCCCGGCGGCGCCTACTACGTGATGGCCGACGTCAGCCGATTCGGATTTTCATCCGACTCGGAGTTTGCGCATTACCTGGTCAAGGAGATCGGCGTGGCGACGGTGCCCGGCAGCAGCTTCTATATCGACCCCGCGGCGGCGCCGCAGACCGTGCGCTTCTGTTTCTCGAAGCGCGACGAGACGCTGCACGAGGCGGATCGCCGGCTGGCGCGACTGTCAGTCACTTCAGGCGATAGAGCCTGATGCCGTCTTCTTCGATTTCGAAGTGAAGCTCCGGGATCGTGTCGATCGCCTCGAGCGCCTGGCGTCCGTAGCGGCGTGCGAAATCCTGCGCGTGCACGAGCACGTGGGTGACGTGCGCCACTTTCAGCTCCGCCAGCGCCGCTTCGCCTGGAAATGAATTGAGCGCGCGCCCGCGAGCCTCGAAGGTGTCGGGGTGAAAACTGCTGTAGCCGTTCAGCAGCGGCTTGAAGTAGCGCGTGTTCGCTAGCACGTACGGCCCGTTCAGGCTGACGTTCGCTCCCGAATAGAACGGGAACTCGGCGATGACGACGTCCGATGCCGTTGCCAGCCGATCGTAGAGGCGCGGGATGGCATAGACCGGCGTAAAGCCGACCGGCGTGCGGATGGCTTCGACGGTGACCAGCAGGCCAAGGGCGATCGGCGCGTAGCGCCACCCGCGCCTGTCGAGGACGCTCGCGCCAAACCCCGCCAGGATCGCGATCGCGGCGAGCGGCAGCCATCCCCATCGCGCGACATTCCGGAGCCCGCTCAAGAGCGGCAGGTGCTCGTGCAGGACCGCATAACCGGGCAGCGACGTGCCGAACGAGAACGCGAAGCCGATCGCGCCGATCGCGATCGCCATGCGGACGCGCGGGTCGCGAATCATGCTGCTTCGAGGTCACCGCCAGGGCCGCGAGGCCGAGCGCCGTCACGCCGGGGAAGAGCGCCGCTCGGCCTTCGAAGAACCGTTGGCTCCACCACGCGTAGTGAAGGCGGCCGCCGGTGACGAGGTAGTCGCGCCAGTCGCGTTGTATTGCGCGACGTCGCTGACGCTGCGCACCAGGCCCTGATCGCGGCTGACCTCGTAATACGGCCACAGGAACGGTGCGAGCAAGACGGCGATGCTGATGCACGCCGGCGCCGAGGAGCAGCCGTCCAGCGGCGGGCAACTCCCTCCATCGCACGACTGACCGACGACGAGCAATGCGTAGGTCGTGAAGACCAGCAGATAGTTGCTGCACAGGGCCTGCAGCACGAACGCGAACGCGAGCAGCACGACATCGCGACAGCGCCGTTCGGCGAGGACGCGATCGAAGGCATACAGCACAAGCGGAAAGAACTCGACGTGCTGCGCCTGCAGGTGCACGAAGCGCGTCAGCACGTGCGCGTTGAATGCGTAGAGCGAGCCCGGCGATGATCCCCGCCGACTCGCTGCCGGTCCAGCGCCGCATCAGCAGGTACATCGACCATCCCGACAGCGCGAGGCCGGCGATGATCAGCAGGTTGTAGACCAGCACCGGCGACGCGCCGGCCCACAGTAGCGGCGCTCCCATCACCGACGGCACGAACATGTGTTCGGAGAAGGCGAGCGAATGAGCTTCGGGATAGAGGATCGGCGCTTCGAAGAGGTTCAGCGGATCGCGCGGCAGGATGTGCGCGACCCACGCCACGATCCAGGTATTGAGCTCGGCGTCGTGATTGTCGAGCCGTGCCAGGCGCGGCCGGGTCGCTGGCGAGCGGCCACGAGTGCAGCACCGCCATCGCCGACGAAGAAGGCTAGCGCGGCCAGTTGACGATTTCGTAGAGCCACACGTCGCCGTCCTTCTCGAGCGGCCGCAGGTAACCGAGCGTATTCGACGTCCAGCCGCCGGATCAGATCATCGCGATCGTTGGCGGTCATCAGATCGAGGTGAAACACCGCATAGCGAGCGCCGAGCGGCTCGAGGATGGCGAAGGACTCGCGGCTCGGAAACCTGGCGAGCGCCGGCGCGTGATCGCGAAAGTCCTGCGGGATGTGATCGCTGTAGCCGTTGATCGAGCGGCTGCCAGTGAGCGGTCGACGCCAGCATGTACTCCGCGTGGCGGTGATACTCGATGCTGGTCGCCCAGTACGGCAGCTCGATGACCGGCGCCTTGGGCAGCGCGGCGAGCGTCCGATAGACGTGCCGGCAATGGCGGCGCTTCGCGCATCCGCAGCGGAGCTCGATACAAATCGGCGACGGCCAGCACGAAGCAGAATCGCGAACGCCGTGTTCACCGCCCGCCGCCGCATCAGGACGATGAGCGCCGGCGCCGCGAGCACGACCAGGCAGAGCGTCACGACGATCCCGGCGCGCGAGGGCGCCCGCAGGAACGAGAACACCGGAACGGTGTAGTAGAGCAGCGTGTAGAGACCGGCCTTCGGGCCAAGCGTCAGCCAGAACGTGAAAATCGCGAGGCCGACGTAATACCAGGCGACGTCGCGTTCGACGATCGTTCGACGGTCGTTCGACGATCGTTCGACGGGCGTTCGACGATCGGGGATGCTCAGTGCGATTGCCGCGCCCCAGATGCCGAGAACGATCGCCAGAATGCCTGGAAAGAGCACCTCGCTGGGCGCCGTAAGATACGCCGCCCACCAGCGGTGCGCCCACGCCGACGAGATCAGCCAGGCGCCGACGTTCGCGGAATACTGGCCGCTCAACGTGCGCTGGAATCCGGTGGACTCCTGCATCTGCATGTAGGGAAGGAAGAACGGCGCGATCAAGCCCGACGCACATCACCGCGGCGACGGCGACGCCGATCAGGTACTGCGTGTCCTTCCAGCGTTGCCGCGTCGATCGCGAACCAGATGCTCGCAAGCGCGATCATGCCGCCGGCGAAGATGCCGTAATACGCGCACGCCAGCCCCGTCAGGCACATCACGACGCCAAGCTCGATCGCGCGCGCGATCGTCGTGCGATCGAGAAAGCGGTGCCACGCCAGCATCACCCACGGCAGGAAGCCGACCATCAGCAGCTGGATGTGGGCCTGCCGCGACGAACGCGAACGGGCAGTACGCATACATGATCCCGGCGATGATCGCCGCGCGCCGATCGCCGGTGAGATGGCCGGATCAGGTAATAGGTCGCGACGAACGACTGCGCGAACGCAAACAGGAAGACGAAGTTGTGGGTGGTGTACGGGTTCTTCGTCAGCGCCCAGACCGGCGCGCCGATCACGCCTTCGACGATGTTGCCTTCCGAGAACGCGAGCGCGTTGGGGTGCGGATAGAAGATGTTGGCGCTGAACAACTGCCGCGGATCCGTGGTCAGCGCATGCGCCACCCACGACACGACCCAGATGCTCCAGCGGCCGTCGTTGGTGTCGAGCCGGCCGGCGTTGTTGAACTGGATGATGTACGGATAGGTGAACACGCACGCGAGGAAGACGGCGCCGAGCACGACGGCCGTGGCCTCGACGAATCCGCGAAAGCGCATGTGTGACGGTAGGATAGCATCCAGACGATTGCCTCTGCGGGCCGAATCAAATCTGTGGATCGGTTACTGGAACTGACTTACCGCGCCGAGCAATCGCACTTCTGGTTTCGCGGCTTTCGCCAGTACATGAAGCCGGCGCTGACGCGCGCGACCGCGGGCGTTCGCGTCGCCGCGCATCCTCGATTGCGGCTGCGGAACCGGATCGAACCTCGAGATGCTCGGCCCGTACGGCAGCGCGATCGGCTTCGACCTGACGCGCATCGGCACCGAGTTCGCGAAGTCGCACGGCCACCGCGTCGCGCAGGCCAGCATCGGCGAGATTCCCTTCAGGAGCGGCGTATTCGATCTGGTGACGTCGTTCGACGTGTTCCAGGTCTTGCCGGACGCGTGGAGCAGTCGGCGATTCGCGAGATGGCGCGGGTGCTGAAGCCCGGCGGATGGATCCTGCTGCACGTCGCCGCGCTGGAAGATGCTTCACGGCAAGCATTCGGTGTTGTCGGAGGAGACAGCGCCGCTACACGCCGGCGCGCCTTCGCGCGCTCGTCGAGCGGCGCGGGATTTCGAGATCGATCGGCTGACGTTCGATCACTTCAGCCTGCTGCCGATCATGCTGCCGGTTCGGGTGTGGCACCGCCTGACGGCGAAGGACGGCGTGGTGGCGGCCGGCGAGGGCGAGATCACGGTGCCGATGGCGCCGGTCAACGCCGCCCTGACCGCACTGGTGTCGCTCGAGGCGCTGGCACTGCGAGCCGTCGACATGCCGATCGGCAGCTCGCTGATGTGTCTGGCGCGAAAAACGTGACTAGAGGTTAGAGGTTAGATGATTAGGGGTTCGTGTTAGCGCACCTACTAACCTCTAACCTCTAACCTCTAACCTCTAATACCGCACCACCCCGCCGAAGTACGATCCCCGTGAACTTCAGGTCGCCCCTGTCGCGGTCGGCCTCGTAGAAGATCGTCGTCTTGCGCCAGCCGAGCTGCGCGCCGACGTACTTGTTGAAGTTGTAGGTGGCGTGGAGGTCGAAGTCGTTGTAGCTGCCGTCGCCTTCGATCTGTTCCTCGATGCTCGACGGAATCCGGAAGAACGTGATCTCCGACTCGACCGAGAGGTTCGGCGTGATGTAGCCGCGCCCGGCGAAGTTGATCGCCGGAATCGGCGCCGTCTGCTTGAAGAACTCCACGCCGATCGGGCTCTGCAGGTCGACGTGGACGTTGGTGAGCTTCATGCTGACGCCCGCGCCGACGAAGAAGCGCGGGAAGTGCAGGAAGTCGTAGTCATAGCCGAAGCTGTTGCTCGAGAAATCGACGCTCGTCGTCACCGGCAGGCCAATCGTGTAGCGCTGGCCGTTGAACACGAACTCGCGCGTCACGCGAAACGCGTCGGTCTCGTACTTGATCGGCAGGTGCTGATATCTCAAGCGATGCTTCTTCGCCGGCTTCAGGACCAGGTCGAACTTGCCGAGCTGGTGCTGCTCGATGCCAAGGTCGTTGATCAAGTCGATGTCGCTGCCGAGGATGTCGAGCGATTCGGAATTGACGAACAAATCCGGGCTTGGCATTCCACCAGGCGTATGACGCCTCGATGTGGTAATCCTCGGCAATGCCGGGCTTGGGATCTGCGCTCTGATACTGCGCCCAGGCCATGGCAGGAAGGGCGACGACTCCCAGCAGCGCGGCACTCACGAAAACGTACAGACGGCAGACAGACATTCGCATAGCGGTCTCAGCCCCGATTCAGTTCATTCAAGTGACGGTTGCCCGTAGGTACGGGCTGCGCCCTGGGGGAGGGAGCACGGTGCCTGCTGGGAGGCTAGGCCAATCAACAATAACAAATTTCAGATCTGAAATCGACCATTCAAGATTTCCGTATTCCCCAGCTGTCGTTGCGACCATCCAGGCCGCGCACATCCATCCCTCAACATCCGGGCGGCGTCCTGTAGAGCTCGCGGAAGAGTCTGCGGACGCCGTCCACGAACGCGCGAACGGCGTCCGAAAAGCTCATGCTCATGCGGTTTCGGCGGTGGCCGGAACCGGGCCCCCGTTCATCACGGATATCCATTTCTGGACCGCCGCGCCGAGGATGATGACCGCCAGGACCATCATGACCACGGTGCAGATGGTGAGCACCCAACCCTCGATGTTGCGTGCGGCGTTGGCGCCAACCGCGAGTGGGTAGTAGTTGGTCGTGATATTCAGATAGCCGCCATACAGGGTGTTGGTCCCGAGGAACACCAGCGGCACCAGCGTCACCCAGATGTACTTCGTGCGGCCCAGGTTGATCAGGATGCTGGTGCCCACCGCCAGCGCCACCGATGCGAGCAGCTGGTTGCCCACGGCGAACAGGGGCCAGATCGTGGTCACCTGTCCCGTGTAGATGAAATAGCCCCACGACAACACCATGATCAGCGTGGCGACCGAGCCGGCGAGAATGTTGTCGGGGCGCGCGAACGGCTTGTAGGCGCG
The DNA here is from genome assembly GCA_963833135.1 of uncultured cyanobacterium. GTDB lineage: Bacteria > Acidobacteriota > Vicinamibacteria > Vicinamibacterales > UBA2999 > 12-FULL-67-14b. The sequence continues at coordinate 56,616 of CAWHWW010000013.1, forward strand.
GCCCATGAATTCCTGGAGCAGGAAGCGGCCGACGCGTGTGCCTGAATCGACCGTGGTGAGGATGAACAACGCCTCGAACATGATCGCGAAGTGGTACCAATACGCGAGCAGTCCCGACATGCCGGGGAGCGCCGAGAAGATCTGCGCCATGCCGACGGCCAGCGACACCGCGCCGCCGGTGCGCCCGACGACGGTTTCACCGACGGCCTTTTCGATCGCCGGCACGTTCACCGGCACCAGCTCCTGTCCCTGGAAGGTCAGGTTGGCGTAGACCGCCGGCGGCGTGTTGATCACGAAGTAGTCTCCGGGCGCCATTGATGCCGCCGCAGTGAGCGCCATGAGGCCGACGACGCCTTCGACCAGCATCGCGCCGTAGCCGACGGGACGGATGTCGCTTTCCTTGTCGATCATCTTCGGCGTCGTGCCGGAGCTGATCAGCGCGTGGAAGCCGGAGATGGCGCCGCACGCGATGGTGATGAAGCAGAACGGGAACAGCGGGCCGGGAACGATGGGGCCGCCGCCGCCCGTGAACTCGCTGAGCGCCGGCATCTTGAATTCCGGATTGACGATGATGACGCCAAGGGCGAGCAGGAAGATCGTGCCGATCTTCGTGAAGGAGCTCAGGTAGCCGCGCGGCGCCAGCAGCAGCCACACCGGCATCATCGAGGCCGCGAAGCCGTAGACGCCGAGCGCGATCACGATCTGCGAGCGCGAGAGGTGGAACAGGCCCGCGAACCACGAATCGGAGTGGCTGATCGGCTCGCCGGCCCAGAGCGCCACCAGCAGGCCGATCACGCCAATGATGGTGGCTTCCGTCGTCTTGCCCTTGCGCCACACATACATCCACATGCCCATGAACATGCCGAGCGGAATCGTCATGGCGACGGTGAACGTGCCCCACACGCTGTCGGCCAGCGCGTTGACGAACGCGACGCCGAGGCCGGCAAGGGCGACGACGAGAATCAGGATGATCACGATCGCCGCGACGAGGCCCATCGTCGGGCTGATCTCCTGCTTGACGATGTCCGGCAGCGATCGGCCGCCGCGGCGCGTCGATGCCCACAACACGGTGCCGTCGTGGACCGCGCCCGCGATACAACACCCGGCGACGAGCCAGATGAACCCTGGCGCGTAGCCGAACTGCGCCGCCAGCATCGGGCCAACCAGCGGTCCGGCGCCGGTGATGGCCGCGAAATGATGGCCGAACATGACCCACTTGCTGGTTGGGTAGTAGTTCGCGCCGTCGTATTTGGTATGAGCAGGAGTCTTGCGCGCGTCATCCAGCATCCAGACCCTGGTGGCCAGGAAGGCGCTGTAATACCTGTACGCGATAGCGAGGATGCCTAGCGCGGGAAGGACTACGTACAGTGCATGCATAGGTGGGGAATTCTAACAGGCTAACGGGCCAACAGGCCAACAGGCGAACAGCTAACGGCTATCGGCGTCAGAGGCAGGGAGCTGGCGAGGCGCGACGGGCGCCGCCTTCTTCGATTCGGCCTCGCGCTTGCGGAAGAGCGTATCGACCATGCCGGGAATGCTGTTTTCCGGGCTCCAGCCAAGGCGCAGCACGGTCAGCCGCACTTTCCGGCGGCCGAACTGCAACGCCTCCTTGCAGCTCCAGAGATACAGATCGACGCTTCGTCCGCGCACGGCGGGACCGGTGTCCATGACGGTCCAGACGCCGCTGTATCGAGGGTTCGGCGTCTCGACGCGGACGACGCTGCCAACGGGCAGGATCGCCGGGTCGGCCGCCGCAATGCCGGTCCTCACGCCAACGCCCGACGCCGTCGTCTCGCCCTTGCAATAGGCGGTGGCCGAGAACTGCAACCGGGCGCCGGCCTGCGGCAGCACCGTCATTTCGGTGATCGTCGGCACGCTGGCCTCGGACTTGGAGTCACGCGTTTGAATCTCGTACAGCAAACACGAATACCGTGGCGACAGACAACGTCGCGATCGCTTTCTTCCAGTAGGACTCAGCGATGTCGCAAAGTGTTCGAAACCTTCCGGTAACGCGTCCTCTTTCCCGGCGCGCGCGAGCACGAGCTCGCGCGGGTCTTTCGTGAAGACCCCGATCTTCGTCAGCGGCGGATCCGCGACGTGCCGCGCCACCGAGCCGCAGCGCGCCGCCGCTTCGGGGCGGCACCGCGAAGAGCAACTCGTAGTCGTCGCCGCCGCGCACCGCCGCGCTCACGGGATCGACGCCGCGAGCCGTCCACCACTCACGCGCGCACGCGTCGATCGGCAAACGCCTCGCCGTCGATACGCACGCCAACGCCGCTCGCCGCCGCGACTTGCCGCAGCCGCATCAGCGAGCCCATCACTCAGATCCATCGCCGCACGCGCCGCGCGCGCCCGGCCCATCGCGATGCCCAGTCGCACTCGCGGCTCAGGCCGTCGATGCCGCGCCGATGCACCCTGATCCCTGATCCCCGATCCCTGATCCCTGACCACCGGCGCGCAGCATCTCGAGACCTGCCGCGGCTCCGCCGATCATGCCGCTAACCCAGATCTCATCCCCCGCTCGCGCGCCGCTTCGCGTCAGCCAACGCCTTGGCGCCACCTCGCCTCCTGCGGTCACGTCCACTACCAACGGCCCGTCGGTCCGCGTGATATTTCCGCCCACCACCGCGACCCCGTGGCGTCCCGCGAGGGCCGCCAGTCCGTCCACCAGATCTTCGACGTCGCTCACCAGCCACGAGCCGGGCAATACCAGTGAGAGCAGCGCCCATCGGGGCGTCGCCGCCATCGCCGCGAGGTCGCTCAGGTTGACGGCGAGCGCCTTGTGCCCAATGTCCGCCGGGCTCGAAAAGGCGCGAGTGAAGTGCACCCCTTCGACGACGGCGTCAGTGGTGACGACCAACCGTTCGTTCCTGCCCGGCGCCAATACCGCCGCATCGTCTCCAGGTCCTACGAGGACCGAGGCTGATGGGCGGGGTAGGCGAGCCAGGATTCTCGCAAGAAGAGCGTGCTCGCCGAGGCCCTCGACGGTCGTCATATGCGATCCGCCGAAGGCGGACCCGCCGGAGGCGGGTCAAGAAAAATAGCCCCGCTTTGCCGTGTGGGGAGGATCGCTGAACCTGCGTTAGCAGGTGGAGCTGCTGTAAAAACCACGCTTTAGGCTTCCTCTCCGCGGAGGCATGCACACCACATGGCCGTCGCAACTCGCTTGGGTTAAAGACATCGGCTCAGACGAGCCTCCTAACCATCACGAGCAAAGCAGGAAACTGGATATTAGGTCCGGCGGGGGCTGAGGTCAAGCTTGGCGGGCGAAGAAATAGACGAATGACTGAATAACGAATAACGAATAGACGAGGTCACGTTCGTTCGTTATTCCGCGAGAGCGAGCGCCTGGTCGACCATCTTCTCGAGGGCCTCGGCGCGGGCGGTGAGGGTCCCCGAGCTGCTCGTCAGGGCGGACCTGGTGCGGAAGTACTCGTCGGTGATGTTGAGCGCGGTCAGGATCAGCCAGGCCGACGGCGTCGCTCGAGGGGGAGCTGCGCGCCGCCAGCGCCATCCGCGCCTCGACGAATTCGGCCAGCTCCTCGACGTAGCGCGCGTCGAGCTCGGTCTTGATGGGGTATTTCTGCCCGTGGACCTCGACGTTGACGACCTTGGGCTCGGCCATATCAGGCCACCTGGCCAACAGGGCGAACGGGCCAACAGGATGATCACAGGTTCAGGCCGTCGAGCTGCTTGAGCATGTCCGTGACCCGGCTCTTGATCAGATCGCGCTCTTCGCGGAGTGTCGTCACCTCGGCGCCGGCGCTCTCCGCGGATGACATCCGGCCCTTGAGGGTTTCGATTTCTCCCTTGAGCCGGCCGTTTTCTTCAGCGACCCGTGTCTGCTCGCCCTTGAGGCGCACGATGGTGTTCACGAGCAGCTTGATTTTCTCTTCGAGCCGATCGATGGATTCGAGCCCGGGGGTGGTCGTCTTTGTCTGTGCCATTGTGCCTTCTGTGGCCTATCTCTGTTCTGCGCCGTGAGCCTGGTTGAGCGCGGTTACGATCGCCGTCATGGCCGCGCTGACTTCGTCATCCGTCAGGGTCCGTTCGGGTGATTGGAACGTCAAACGGAACGACAGGCTGACCTTGCCGTCCGGTACGCCCTTGCCTTCGTAGCGATCGAACTCGCGCACCTGCATGAGCGTGTCGGGCGCGGCCGATCGAATGGTGACACGAACCGTTTCCGCAGACAAGGCTGTTCGCGACGAGAATCGACACGTCGCGCACGACGAACGGGAAGCGCGGCAGTGTGGTCGCGCGGCGCGTCTCGAGGGGCGACGCGGCCGTGACAGCGTCGAGATTGAGCTCGGCGACGTAGACCTCGCTCGCGGCCGGCAAGTCGCGGGCTTCGCCGATCTCCGGCGAGAGCTGTCCGAGGCCGCCGATCACCCGGCCGTTGATCAGGATGTTCGCCGCGCGTCCGCGCACGAGGAACGTGCGTTCGACCTCCGTGAAGGTGACGGGAACCGACGCGAGCGCCGCGAGTTGCTCGACGACACCCTTGATGTCGGAGAAATCCACCGGCCGCCGGGCGCCGCTCCAGTGATCGGGCGTGCCGAGCCCCATCCATGCGAACGCCGCGCCGCGGGATTCACCCGCCGGCGTGAAGCGCGTGCCGATCTCGAAGACGCGGACGTCAGGCCGCCCGTGGCGCCGATTGTGGCTGAGCACGTCGACGAGACCCGGCAACAGGCTCGGCCGCATGACGGCGAACTTCTCGGACAACGGATTGGCGAGCGCGACCGGCGGCCTGCCCCGACTCGAGGATACGGTTCGGCGGCCGCGGCCTCGATGAAGGCAAACGTGATCGCCTCGGAGAATCCCATGCCGAGCAGCGCCGTGCGAACGCGGCGATCGCGCGCGATGCGCGAATCTGACGGAGGCGGCGCCTGCTCGACGCCGGGGAACGTCGCCGGCAGGTGCTCGAAGCCGTAATGACGTCCGACTTCTTCGATGAGATCCACCTGACGATGCATGTCGACACGCCACGGCGGTGGAATGACGTTCCAGCCTTCAGAGGTCTTGGGTCGTGAGTCGTGGGTCGTGGAGACTTCGAAGCCGAGCGAAGTCAGGATTCGTTCGACCGCATCGTCCGGCACGTCCATCCCGAGCAGTCCGCCGATGCGCGCGCGATTCAGCTGCATCGTCTTCGGCTGGTACGGAGAGGGGTAGACGTCGGTAATGTTGCCTTCTGGCGTGCCCGCACCGATCTGTCTCGAGGAGCTCGAGCGCCGCGACTCATCGCCCGCGGCGGAGCGGTGCGATCGGCGCCCCGCTCGAAACGGGACGAGGCTTCCGTCTTGAGGCCAAGCTGTCCTGCTCGTCGACCGAATCTGCGCCGGGGTGAAGTACGCCGCCTCGAACACGATCCGCGTGGTGCTGTTCGAGATCTCCGAGCTCGCGCCGCCCATCACGCCGCCGATATCTTCGGCGCATTCCGCATCGGCGATGACGAGCATGTCGGCCGTCAGCGTCCGCTTCTTCCCGTCGAGCGTGGTCATCGTCTCGCCGGGCTTCGCGCGACGCGACGATGATCTTGCCCTCGCGCATCTTCGCGAGATCGAAGGCGTGCATCGGCTGGCCGGTCTCGAGCATCACGTAGTTGGTGATGTCGACGATGTTGCTGATCGGCCGCACGCCGCACATCATCAGCCGATCCTGCATCCACTGCGGCGACGGTCCGATAGCGACGTCGGCGATCGCAGCCGACATATCGACCGCACAGATCTGGAGCTTCGATGGTGACCTGCGCTCCACCCACTTCCTCAGTGTGGAGTCCGGCTTTAGCCGGATTCATCAGCGGCAGGTTGTACGCCGTCGCGATCTCGCGCGCGATCCCGATGACCGACATGCAGTCGGGGCGATTGGCCGTCACGTCGAAATCCATGACGACATCGTCGCCCTGCGCCTCGAGGCCTTCGAGCGCCAGGCCGCGCACGCCCATCAGCGTGCCGATCTCGTCCGCCGACGCCTTGACGTCGACGAATTCGCGGATCCAGGACAGCGGAACCTTCATAGTCCGAACTGCTCCAGGAAGCGCAGGTCGTTTTCGTAGAACAGGCGGATGTCCTCGACGCCCCACTTGAGGAGCGCGACGCGCTCGACGCCCATGCCGAAGGCGAAGCCCGTGACCTCATCGGGGTCGTAGCCGACGGCCTCGAACACCGCGGGGTGCACCATGCCGCTGCCGAGGATCTCGATCCAGCCGGTCTTCTTGCACATCGCGCAGCCGGAACCCTTGCACTTGATGCAGCGGATGTCGACCTCGGCGCTCGGTTCCGTGTACGGGAAGAAGCTCGGACGGAAGCGGACGCTCGTGCCGACGCCGAACAGCGACTCGGCCATGGCGGTGAGCGTGCCCTTGAGGTCCGCGAGCGTGATGCCCGAGCCTACGACCAGGCCCTCGACCTGGTGGAACATCGGCGTGTGCGTCAGGTCGAGGTTGTCGCGGCGATAGACCGGACCGATCGCCACCAGCCGCACCGGCGGCGGATTGTTCTCCATGTGCCGGATCTGCATCGCGCTCGTGTGCGTTCTCAGTAGTGTCCCCAACCGAGCCTGTCTCGCCGAAGCCGCGTCAGCGGCGGAGGCGGATACGGGGACAGGCGTCTCGAGGTACAGCGTGTCCTGCATGTCCCGCGCGGGATGATCCGCGGGCATGTTGAGCGCTTCGAAGTTGTGATAGTCGTCTTCGATCTCGGGGCCTTCGAGCACCTGGTAACCGAGGCGCGTGAAGATCTCGATCACTTCATCGCGAATCAGGCTGAGGGGGTGACGATGGCCCAGTTGCGGCACGCGGCCGGGCAGCGTGACGTCGACGGCATTGGCCGGCCGGCGCGTCGCCGCGAGCGCCGTTTCGCGGTCGCTGAGTGCCGTCTCGACTTCTTTCTTGAGCTCGTTGGCGCCCTTGCCGAGCGTTTTTTTCTGCTCGGGCGTCGCCGCCTTGAGCGCCTCCATGAAGGCGGTGGTCCAGCTGTTGTGGCGACCGACCCAGCGCGTGCGCAGCGCCTGCAGCTCGGCGTCCGTACGCACCTCGGCCAGTTCGGCGCGGAATTGCTCGCGCGCGCGTTCAGGTCCGATGGACGTGTCGATGGGCGCGCTCATGACAGTAGCCAGTATTCAGTAGCCGGTAGCCAGAAGAACACTTGTCTTTCCGGCATCTGGCTACTGGCTACTGGATACTTTTACGCGGCTGCGGCTTTCGCCTTGTCGGCAAGCTTTGCAAACGCGGCGGGCTCGCGAGCCGCGAGCTCCGCGAGGCTCTTGCGATCGAGCTCGATGCCGGCCTTCTTCAGGCCGCGCATGAACACGCTGTAGGAGACGCCGTTTTCGCGCGCCGCGGCGTTGATGCGGATGATCCACAGGGCGCGGTAGTCGCGCTTCTTGCGCTTGCGGCCCGTGTACGCGTAGACGCCCGCTTTCTCGGACGCCTCCTTCATGAACTTGTAGAGCTTGCTCTTGTTCTGGAAGTAGCCCTTGGTGAGTTTCGAGAGCTTCTTGCGCTTCTGACGACGGACGACGCCACGTTTGACGCGAGGCATGACTGACTTTCTTGCGACATTGGGGGCCGGTGATTACCGGACTTGTGTCGGCACTACATGCGCCGACCGGCGCTTGATGTCGCAGCGAAATTGCCCCAATCCGCTGCCGCGACGCGCCGAAAGGAGTGCGGATTAACGGAGTGCGGAATTGCGGAATTCTCCGCACTCTCGCACTCCGTAACTCTGCACTTATTTATACGGAAGCATCAAATTGATCTTGCGCGCGTCGCCAGGTGTGACCACCTTCGATCCGCGCAAGTGACGCTTGACCTTCGTCGTCTTGCTCGTGAGGATGTGACGCTTGAACGCCGCGCCGCGCACGATCTTGCCGGTGCCGGTCTTCTTGAACCGCTTCGCCGCACCCCTGTGCGTCTTGAGCTTCTGCTTCTTCGCCATTTTTAACTCTTACCCTTTAACTCTTAACTCTTTACTTCGGCTTCCGGCGTTTCCGCCTTCGCCTTCGGCTTCGGCGTGCCCTTCTTGCCGGTCAGGATCGTGTGCATCTGGTTGCCCTCCTGACGAGGCATCGTTTCCGCGATCGCGACCTCTTCCAGGTCCTTGATCAGCCGCATCAGGATCCGGTGACCGATCTCCGGGTGCGCCATCTCGCGCCCGCGGAAGAAAATCGTCGCCTTCACCTTGTCGCCGTCTTCAATGAAGCGCTCGATGTGGTGCTTCTTGAACTGGTAATCGTGCTCGTCCACCTTCGGACGGAACTTGATCTCCTTGACCTCGATCACCTTCTGGTGCCGCTTCGCTTCGCGGGCCCGCTTCTGCTCCTGGTACTGATACTTGCCGTAGTCCATGATGCGGCAGACAGGCGGCACGGCGGTCGGCGAGATTTCGACCAGGTCGAGGCCTTTCTGTCGGGCAAGGATGAGAGCCTGGGGCGGCGGCATGATGCCCAGCTGCTGCCCCGCGTCGTCGATTACGCGGATTTCACGGACCCGGATCCGCTCATTGATGCGAAGCCGGTCGTCACGACGGGTCGGGCGAGATCTATCGAATGCGATACGCTTCCTCCAGCGACAAAGATTACTAGGATAACGCTTTAGCCCGGACCTCGGCAAGCGCGTCGGTCACGAACTGATCCAGCGGCCGGGCACCCAAGTCGCCCTTCTTCTGGCTGCGAACGGCGACGGCGCGGTCGGCCACTTCCTTGTCCCCGACGACCAGCATGTAGGGGATTTTCTGAAGTTGGGCCTCGCGAATCTTGTAATTCACCTTTTCCTGCCGGTCGTCGACCTCGGCCTTGAGGCCGGCGCCTGTCAAGGTCGGCCGCCACCTCGCGGGCGTAGTCCAGGTGACGGTCGGCGATCGGCAGGACGATGGCCTGCACCGGCGCGAGCCACAGCGGGAACGCGCCGGCGAAGTGCTCGATCAGGATGCGCGATGAAGCGCTCGAAGCTGCCGAAGATCGCGCGGTGAATCACGACCGGGCGGTGCTCGGTGTTGTCGGCGCCGACGTACTTCAAATCGAACCGCTCAGGCACTGCGTAGTCGAGCTGAATCGTGCCGCACTGCCACTTGCGGCCGAGCGCGTCCGTGATGTCGAAGTCGATCTTCGGGCCGTAGAAGGTGCCGTCGCCGGCGTTGAGCGTGTACGCCTGCTGCGACCTCTCGAGCGCGTTCCTGAGCGCCGCCTCGGCGTCGTCCCACGTCGCGACGTCGCCGATGAACTTCTCCGGACGCGTCGACAGCTTCGCCGCGTACTCGAGGCCGAAGTCGCCGTAGATGCGCTGGATCAAGCTTGATCAGCGCTTCGACTTCGCGCGGCGATCTGCTCCTCGCATCACGAAGCAGTGGCCGTCGTCCTGCGAGAACTGCCGCACGCGCGTCAGGCCCGACGAGCGCGCCCGAGGCTTCGTTGCGGTGCAGCGGCGTCTGCTCGTGGAAGCGCATCGGCAGGTCCCGGTAGCTCCGCTTCTCGCTGCCGAGTAGAGCAGGAAGTGGCCCGGGCAGTTCATCGGCTTCAGGCCCATCTCGTCGCCGTCCGCCGACTTCACCAGGAACATGTTCTCCGGTAGTAGTCCCAGTGGCCGGACGTGCTCCCACAGCGCCTTGTTGAACACGATCGGCGTCTTGACCTCGACGTATCCGGCGGGGATGAGCTACGCCGCGCATGTAGTTCGACGAGCGTGTTGTAGAGCGTCGTGCCTCTTGGCAGTCCAGAACGTCGGCGCCCGGCGCCCACGGGTGGAACGTGAAGAGGCCGAGCTCCTTGCCGACCTTGCGATGATCGCGCTTCTTGGCTTCTTCGAGCCGCGTCAGGTGCTCGTCGAGCTCCTTCTGCGAGAAGAACGCCGTGCCGTAGACGCGCTGCATCGGCGCGTTCTTCGCGTCGCCTTTCCAGTACGCGTTCGATGTCGACGTCAGCTTGAATGCCTTGAGCCGCCCGGTCGACGGGACGTGCGGGCCGACGCAGAAGTCGAGGAACGTGTCCTTGTCCTTGATCGTGTAGACGGACACTTCGGGCTGACCTGCCGTCTTCTCCTCGATCAGCTGCACCTTGAGCGGCTCGCCGCGCTTCGTGAAGAAGTCGATCGCTTCCTGCCTGGGCCACATCTGCCGTTCGTAGACGAAGTCCTTCGACGCGAGCTCCTTCATCTTCGCTTCGATCGCCTCGAGGTCCTCCGGCACGAAGGGTCGCTCGACGACGAAGTCGTAGAAGAAGCCGTCATCGATCGGCGGACCGATGCCGCACTGCACTTTCGGGAAGAGCGCCGTGACCGCGGCGGCCAGCAGGTGCGCCGTCGAATGGCGGTAGACCTCGAGCGCCTCGGGGTTCTTGTTGGTGACGATCCGGACCGTGGCGTCCGCGGTCATCGGATAGGTGAGGTCGACGAGCTTGTCGTTCACGTAGGCGACGATGGCAGCGTCGGCAAGGCGTGGAGAGATCGCCTCGGCGACCGCCTTGACGGGAGCGCCGCTCTCAACGTGTTTTGTTGAGCCATCCGGAAGTGTGACTGTGACTAGACTCATCTGGCGTCTGCTATACTTCTCGTTCGGCCTTCGGTCGATCAGACCGAGACAGGCGCGTAGCTCAGTTGGTTAGAGCGCCTCCCTGACACGGAGGAGGTCAGTGGTTCGAATCCACCCGCGCCTACCAAACCTCTAGTTTAATTGATCGTGGTCTTCAGCGCCTTGCCGGCGCTGAAGCGCACCGTTCTCCGGCGCGGAATCTTGATGGCGCCGCCGGTCAGCGGGTTACGGCCCTTGCGGGCCTTGCGGACGGCGGTCTTGAACGTGCCGAAGCCGACGAGGGTGACGGCATCACCTTTCTTCAGCGACTTCGTGATGGCGGCGATCGTGGTCGACACCATTTTCGATGCGAGGGACTTGCTGACGCCGGCGTCCTTGGCGAGGCGCGCGATCAACTGCTGCTTGTTCATCTACGCCGCCGCTTTGGCGGTCAGCGATTCGATCGCCTTCTCGAGTGTCGCATCCTTCGGCGCCGGCGGCTGGCCGAAGTCGATGTCGGGCTGCTCGACGGCGACATCGGGCGCGAGGCCCTTCTCGTGAATGGCGACGCTCCCCGGTGTCAGGTAGATCAAGTGCGTGAGCATCAGCCCGCTGCCGTCAGGCAACCGCACCAGCTTCTGCCGCGCCGCCCGGCCGAGCGTCCGCTCGCCGACAAGCTCGGCGCGCTTGTTGCCGGACAGTGCCGCGGCGAACACTTCCGCGCCGTTCGACGTGCCGTTGTCGGTCAGCACCACGGTGTTGATGGTGATGGTGCCGTCGCCGGCGGCGGCCGAGACGGCCTCTTTTTCCTTGCCGCGATCCTGTCGATACACGAGCACGCCGCTCTTGACGAACAACCGCGAGGCGGCGAGGCCGGCGTCGACATCGCCGAACGCGGTGCCGCGCACGTCGATGATCACGCTCTTGGCGCCTGACTTGGTGAGCGAGGCGATCTCGCCCTTGATCTGATCGGGCGTGGCCTTGACGAATTCCGCGATGCGCAGGTAGCCGACGCCGGGCGCCGCGATGCGCGACTTCACGGCAATTGCCGGCAGCTCTTCGCGCGCGAGATCGATTTCGTGCGGCTCGGCGGCATTGCCGCGGAGCACGGTGAGACGCACCTTGGTGCCCGCCTTGCCGCGGAGGAGGCGCTGGCCTTCGTAGACCGTGGTATCGCGCGTCGACTTGGCGTCGATGGCGCGGATATAGTCGCCGGGCATCAACCCCGCTTTTGCGGCAGGGGAGCCGTCGCGCGCGGCGATGACGCGGAGGTAGTACTGGCGCGTCAGTTCGAGGCCGATCCCGGCGGCGCCGCCGAGCTCGCCCTTGTCGAGCACTTTCACCTGGGTGGAGTCGAGATAGGCGCTGTCCGGATCGAGGCCGTCGGCGAGCCCGTGCATCGCGCCGAGCATCACCTTGTCGACGTTCACTTCCTCGACGTAATTGTTGAGGATCAGCGACACGACGTCTTCGAAGATCCGCAGATACTGATAGCTGTCTTCACGCGCGATCGCCTTGCTCATGAAGCCGCCGACGACGGCAAAGGCAATGATCGGCATCGACACCGCCAGGACGAGAACGCGCCCGCGAATCTTCATTCGTGATCTCCTCAGCGGCGCGATCGGCCGCGACGCCTCGCTAGCCATTGTAGGGGATCAACCGGGCGCCCGTCGATTCGGACCTCGAAATACAGGGCGGCTCCGCCGGCGGACGACGGGCAGTCCGGCGGTAGATCACCCGTGAAGGGGCGAAAGGCCAGCGCCATGACCGATGAGCCAGCTCCCGCGGACGCGATCGCCTCTTTCGCATCCGGCGTCTGAATGCCGGCACAGATGGTCGCGCTCAGCGCTATCGGCACCCGGCACAAAAGCACTGTACGCACCTGTACGCACCGGTACGCACGCCGTACGCACCGTAGGAATTATACTGACCCCGTGCGCGTGCTCGGCATCGACTACGGGGCCAGGCGCATTGGTCTCGCGCTGAGCGATGCAACCGCGACCCTCGCATCGCCGTGGCGGCTCGTGCAGCGGCCGCCGTCGGAAGCCGACACCCTTCAACTCATGATCAAGGAAATCACCGTGCTTGCCAACGATGATGACGGGCTCGAAGCCGTCGTGATCGGCTGGCCGCGCCGCCTCGACGGATCGCCGACCGATCAGACGAAGCACGTCGAAGCGTTTGCGCGCGCCATCGAAGCGCAGGTTACCGTCCCCGTCGTGTTGCAGGACGAGCGTCTCTCGAGTCACGAAGCGGAATCCCGGCTGGCGGCGCGGGAACCGGATTGGCGGAAGCGCAAAGCCAGGCTCGATGCCGCGGCGGCCGCCGTCATCCTGCAGGACTATCTCGACAGCCGTCCGAGACCACGACCTGCCATGAGCGAGGACGGGTCGTCGTGACGACCATGGCCGGGTCGAATGGTGCGCTGGATTAAGCGGCTCGTTCTCCTCGTCGTCGTGGTTGCGGTCATCGCCGGTGCCGGCGGCTGGTGGATCTACCGTCAGGTCGTTGACCCGTACCGCGGCTATGGCGAGGCGGAAGTCTTCGTCGACATTCCAAGCGGGTCGAGCCCGGCACGGATCGGCGAGCTGCTGGCCCACGCCGGCGTCGTCCGCGATCCGACGATCTTCCGCGCCGCGATCGTCATCAGTGGCCGCGCCCGCGCCCTCAAGGCCGGCGAGTATCGCTTCACCGAGCCGATGCACGCGCTCGACGTGATCGACAAGATCGCGCGCGGTGACGTCTACAAGCGGTTGCTGACCTTTCGCGAGGGGCTGACGATCGACGAGATGGCGCAGGTCTTCGAAGACAAGGGCTTCGGCAAGGCCGATGAGTTCCGCAAGGCGGCGATGGACAGCAAGTTGATCGCCGATCTCGATCCGGCGGCGCCGGATCTCGAAGGCTACCTGTTTCCCGAAACCTACTCGCTGCCGCGAAACACGCCGGCGGCGGCCGTGGTCGAGCAGATGGTCGCCGGGCTTCAAGAATGCGCTGTCGCCGGAGATGCGCACGTCCGCTGAAGCAGGCGGCCTGAACGTCCGGCAACTGGTGACGCTCGCGTCGCTGGTCGAAAAGGAGACCGGCGCGGGGGACGAACGGCCGCTCGTCGCCGCCGTGTATCGCAACCGGATGAAGCTGAAGATGGGAATGCAGGCGGATCCGACGGTGATCTACGCGTTGCAGAAGGCCGGCAAGTACAACGGCAACCTGTCGCGCGACAGCATGCAGTTCGATTCGCCCTACAACACTTATAGGTACGCGGGCCTCCCGCCGGGGCCGATTGCCGCGCCAGGCAGGGCCTCGCTGCAAGCGGCGGCGAAACCGGCAGACGTCGACTTCCTGTATTTCGTCAGCAAGAACGACGGCACGCACGTGTTTGCGTCGACGCTCGCCGAGCACAACCAGAATGTGTTTACCTGGCAGGTCGAATACTTCCGCAAGCAGCGCGCCCGGTGAGCCGCGCCGAGACATCGGCGTGCAACTCCTGTCGCCGGTCGTAGAATAATGCCGATCGAGGTCACTATGCTGGCACTGCGTGCTGCACTCCTGGTCACCCTGCTCCTTTCGGCATCCTCCGTCCTGGCCCAGGTACCGGACACGGTCTTTGACGGCATCACCCGCCGCGACATCGGTCCCGTGTTCATGAGCGGGCCCGCGACAACAACCTCGATACCGGACGCCAACATCGGGCCGTCGTTCGTGACGCTGGACGCCCGCCTCTCGAAGTTGTTCACGATGGATCGCACGCGGTTCGAGTTGTTCATCGAGGGGTTCAACACGACGAACAAGGTGAACTACGCGAGCCCGACCGGTAACTTACGCTCCGCGCTGTTCGGTACCTCGACGGCGATTCAGGGCAACATGCGCCAGATCGAGCTCGGCTTCCGCTTCGACTTCTAAGCGGCGGCGCGTGATTGTGCTCAGGGCCGCCCATTGGCGTGGGCGGCCCTTATCGCTCATTCCATTTCAGTTTCTGTCGCAGCACCTCGAAATAGCTGCGCGTCGTCGATCGGATGAGCCGCAACGGGCGATCCGACTTGGCGATCGCGATCTCGTCGCCTTCGTGCAGGCCGAAGCCGGTCTGGCCGTCGACCGTGACGTAGACTTCATCGCCGGCATTCGTGCTCGTCGATCGCACGCGCACTTCGCGCTCGGTCGGAATCACGATCGGGCGGTTGGTGAGCATGTGCGGGGCAATCGGCGTCAGCACGAGCGCGTCCATCGACGGGTGCACGATGGGGCCGCCGGCCGCCAGGTTGTAGGCTGTCGATCCGGTCGGCGTCGCGACGATCAATCCATCGGCCTTGACCGCCGTGACGAACTGATCCCCGACCGACACCGACAACTCGATCATTCGCGACAACGCCGTGCGCGTGAAGACGACGTCGTTCAGCGCGATGTGCGAGAAGGCGGGCTCTCCCTTTCGCGCCGCCGTCGTCCGGAGCATCATGCGCAGATCGTGCGTGGCGCGGTTGTCGAGGACGGCGTCAAGCGCCTGGAAGATCTCCGGCCGCGTGATTTCGGTGAGGAAGCCGAGCGACCCGAAATTCACCGCAAGGATTGGCACATCGCGACCGCTTTCGGCGATCGCCTTGGCCATCGACAGCAGGGTGCCGTCACCACCGAGGACCAGCGCGACATCGACCTGCGCCGCCAGTTCCGCGCCATCGGCGACTGTGTGCCCGGCGCCGTCGACGAGTTTCGCCGCTTCGGTCGTCCATACGGCGTCGACGCCGCGCTCGCGCAGCCAGGCCGAGAGCTCCGCGAGCGTCTCGCGCGCTTCGACGAGCTTCGGTTTGACGGCAATCCCGATACGCATCGAATGCAAGACCTCAAGACCTCAAGACCTCAAGACCTCAAGACCTCAAGACCTCGCGAGTCTGAGATGCATGAGGAACTCCCTGTTGCCGTGGGCGCCGGTAATCGGCGAATCGATCAGCCCGAGGCGCTCCAATCCTACTTCAGCGGCTGCGGCGGTCACCTCGCTGACGACGCGGGCGTGCACGTCCGGATCCGTCACGAGCCCGCCCTTGCCGACATCCTTGCGTCCGGCCTCGAACTGCGGCTTGACGAGCGCGACGATGTCGGTCGGCCGCGACACGAGCGGCGGCAGCACCGGGAAGATGTGGCGGAGCGAGATGAAGGAGACGTCGATGCTGACGCGAGTGATCGGCGCGCCGGCATCTTTCAGATCGCCGGGCTTCAGATGTCGCGCGTTGGTGTTTTCGATCACCGTCACGCGCGGATCGCTCCGCACCTTCCAGTGCAGCTGGCTGTGGCCGACGTCGAGCGCGATCACATGCCGCGCGCCCCGCTGCAGCCAGACATCGGTGAAGCCGCCCGTCGAGGCGCCAACGTCGAACGCGACGCGATCGGTGGCGTCGATGCCGAAGGCGTCGAGCGCCGCCGCGAGCTTGATGCCGCCGCGGCCGACCCACGGATGATCGGGGCCGATGACGCGCACGTCCGCATCCACCGGCACCATCGTCCCGGCCTTGGCGGCTCCGTGCCCATCGACGTCGACCTGGCCCGCCAGAATCAGCGCGCGCGCCTTCTCGCGCGACTCGACGAGTCCCTTCTCGACGAGCAACGTGTCGAGGCGCTGGCGCCTTGGCGATTTCATCTCGGTCCTAAGCCCCTAAGCCCTAAGCCCGCAAGCCTGGCAGCCCGGCAAGCCCTCAAGTCTTTCTCTCAATGATCCAGCTCGCAATGTCGGCGAGCCGCGAATCGAGGAGACCGGCCTTCTCGAGCGCGCCTCCGCGCATTCGCATGACATTCGGCCGCCAGCTCGCGCGATCGATCGAGGCCGAAGTAGCGCGGGGTAGGTCGGCTTGCCGGCCGCGCGATCCTTGCCGGCGGTCTTGCCGAGCGACGCCGCCGAGCCTTCCTCGTCCAGGATGTCGTCGACGATCTGGAACGCGAGGCCGATCTCGGTGCCGTACTGATCGAGCGCCGCGAACAGGCGATCGGTCGCGCCGCCCATGACCGCGCCGGCGGCGACCGACGCGCGAATCAGGGCGCCGGTCTTGCGCGCGTGCATGTCGCGGAGGGCGTCGGCGTGGCGGTTGCAGTCCGGTCCCCGATCCCCGGCTGCCCGGCTGTCCCGGTCCCGGACGTGCACCGCGTGAAGATCGATCGCCTGGCCGCCGACCATGCCGGGCGCGCCGGCGGCATCGGCGACCAGGCCGACGACGCGCAGCTTCCGCATCATCAGCGCCGGGTGAAACCCCTGCGGCTCGCGCGCAAGCAGGCGGAACGCCTCGGCCTGCAATCCGTCGCCGGCGAGAATCGCCATGCCCTCTCCGTGCACGACGTGCGAGGTCGGCCGGCCGCGCCGCAAATCATCGTCGTCCATCGACGGCAGATCGTCGTGAATGAGCGAATAGGTGTGAATCATTTCAATCGCGCATGCCGCCGGCATCGCCGCGTCGCGCGCCGCCGCTTCGGAGGCGCCGATCGCCTGCGCCACGCCTTCGGCGCTGGCGAGCACGATTGAGCGGACGCAAGTCGCTTGCCGCCGCCGAGCAGGCTGTAGCGCATCGCTTCGGTGATGACCGGAGGAGACGCGGGCGGGGTAGTCGAGGAAGCTTTCGAGCGCCGACTCGACTTCCTTACGGCGCGGTCGAGCCACTCGTCGAATCTCACTGATCGTCTTCGTCGTCGGGAAGGCGAAGCGATGCGGGCGCGGGCTTCAGCTCGCCGCGCTCGTTGACGATTTCAATGCGGCGCTCGGCCTCTTCGAGCCGTGAATGGCAGAAGCGCGACAGCTGCACGCCGCGCTCGTAGAGCTCGAGCGACTTCTCGAGCGCGAGGTCGCCCTCTTCGAGTTTCTTGACGATGCCCTCGAGCTCGGCGATCGCCGCCTCGAAGTCCTTGATGGTCGGATCCTTACTCACGCTCACTTCTCACTCGCGTCACGGTGGCATCAAAGGCTCCACGCTCCAGCGTCACGCTCACCTTGTCACCCGCCTTCAGCGTCGATGCGTCACGAATGATACGCGTTCGCGACGCGTCCCATGTTACCGAATAGCCGCGGCCGAGCACGGCCAGCGGACTGAGGCCTTCGATCCGCGCGGCCAGCGCGCCAAGCCGGGTCTGCGCGACGTTCATTCGCCGTCGCACCGCTGCGCTGCAGCTGGCCGTCGCGCGACACCAGGCGCGTGCGGATCGCCGCCAGCCGATGGCGCGGATCGAATTGATCGAGCGATCGCCGCAGCAGCTCGTGCCGGCGCGCCGCGCCGCGCCGCGCCCTGGCTGATGCGCTGCCTCAGCGCCGACGCCAACTCCGACACGTGGCGGCCGCGAACGGCGAGCCGGCCTTCGAAGCCCGCGTAACCCGGACGCGCCTCGAGCACGTGCAGGCGCGTCTCCATGCGGCGCAATCGATGATGAATCGCCGCATCGAGGCGCTCGCCGATGCGGTCGATGTGCGAAAAGAACTCGTCCTTCCGCCGCACGACGAGCTCCGCCGCCGCCGACGGCGTCGGCGCGCGCAGGTCGGCGACGAAATCGCAGATCGTGAAATCGGTTTCGTGGCCCGACGCCGGAAATGACGGGCACGGGCGAGGCGGCGATCGCGCGCGCCAGGACCTCTTCGTTGAACGCCCACAGATCTTCGAGCGACCCGCCGCCGCGGGCCACGATGATCACGTCGACGGCCTCGATGCGCGCGACCTTGCGAATCGCGTGCGCGACTTCGCGCCCGGCGCCTTCGCCCTGCACGCGCGTCGGCGAAATCACGAGGTGCGCGTTCGGATAGCGCCGCCGCAGTACGCGAATGATGTCGCGCAGCGCCGCGCCGTCGATCGACGTGACGAGGCCGATGCGGCGGGGCAGCGCCGGCAGCGGCCGCTTGCGCGCCGGATCGAACAGGCCTTCGGCCGCGAGCTTCTTCTTGAGCTGCTCGAACGCCTGCTGCAGCGAGCCGAGTCCCTTCGGCTCCATGTGCTCGCAGAGAATCTGGTACTCGCCCTTCGGGTCGTAGACGCTGATCTTCCCGCGCGCCACGACCTTCAAGCCGTCTTCAGGCTTGAACTTCAGGTAGCGAACCGCTGAGCGGAACATCACCGCCTTGATCTGCGATGCGCCGTCCTTCAGCGTGAAATACAAATGGCCGGTGTTCCAGACACGGCGCATTCGAGATCTCACCTTCGACCCACACGTTCTGCAACGCGTTTTCCAGCAGGTCGCGAATCGTCGCGTTCAGCTCGCTGACGGTCAGAACCGTCCGAGGGTTCCAGGGGTTCCAGGAGTTCCAGACGGTTCCACAGGTTTCGTTCTGGATGCGGTTCCACGGTTCGTCCGTTGGAGCCAGGAACGGTTGGAACCGCATTCCGAACGATGCCTGTGGAACCCTCTGGAACCTCTGGAACCCTTGGAACCTTTGTTCCGGGTTCATCGTCGAACGGCAGCCGACTCACGCGCGCGCTCCGGCCGAAACGCTGTCCGTGATGCTCTTTGAGCTCGTCTTCCGACAGTGAAATGCGTTGAATCGCCGTGGCGCGCCCGGTGGAGGCATCGACTGTGATCGTGACGCCGTTCAGTCGCGGATCGCCGGTCGCCGTCTCGAATCGCCCGGGCAATCCTGTCACGAAGCGCGCGATGATCGCGCTCCTTCTCGATGCCGATCACGCCGTCGTGCGGACCGGTCATGCCGACGTCGGTCAGGCACGCCGTGCCGCCCGCGAGGATCCGTTCGTCGGCGGTCTGCACGTGGGTGTGCGTGCCGATCACGGCGGTGACCATGCCGTCCAGGTAATAGGAGAGCGCGATCTTCTCCGACGTCGTCTCCGCGTGCATGTCCACGAAGATGACCTGCGCGCCGTCGCCGCGCACTCGCGCGATCTCGCGTTCGGCGACACGGAACGGATCGTCGATGGCGTGCAGGAACACGCGGCCCATCACGTTGATCACGCCGACGCGCACGCCGTTCTTCGCCGCGACGACGCAGGAGCCGGCGCCCGGCGTGCCTTCCGGATAGTTCGCGGGCCGCAGCAGCCGCGGCTCGTTGCCGATGAACTCGAGCGTCTCGCGCTTGTCCCAGACGTGATTGCCGGTGGTGATGACGTCAACGCCCGCCGACAGGATCTCGAGCATGTTCTCGCGCGTGATGCCCGGCGCCGCCGGCGGCGTTCTCGCCGTTGGCGATCACGAGATCCGCGTCGTGATGAGACGGCGAGCGCCCGCACGTGCCGCCGGATCAGATCGCGGCCCGGGCGGCCGACGATGTCGCCGAGAAAGAGCAGCTTCATCCGCGTGACGGCGTGTCGATCGGGAACGATGCAGTCCGGCGCCGCGGCGATCCGTGATGCGCGGCAGCACGACGCGCAGTTCGCCGTTCGCCAGCCGGGCGCGCGCCTGCGCGCCGTCGATCGCGGCGTTGATCCTGACCGCGCGCGCGAAGCGTCCGAAGTCACGCTCGACCAGGTGAAAGCTGGCCGGTCCGCGCTTCGTGAGATCGGGCCGTTCCTTCTCGCCGACGATCAGCAGCACGCCGGCCTTGAAGAGGATGCGAACCGCGTCCGCGGCGACGCCGGGCAGGTCGAGGACGATCTCGACGGTCTTTTCGGTCTCGAAGACATCGACGACCGGCATGCATTCGCCGGCGACGGCGTGCCGCCGATCGGCGCGTCGCTTCGCCAGGTCGTCGAGCAGGCGATGGACGTCCTCGGCGAGATCAGCCGGCTGGTCCATTGAGCCCGGGGAAAACGCGGCCATCCAGCATTCTAAGGGGATCGGGGATCAGGGATCAGGGATCAGGGATCAGGGATCAGGCCGGATCAGGGGTTCTCCCGCAGCTCGAAATCGGCGCATAAAGCTCAGTTTCTGTAACCATTTCAACCGACTCGGCGTCATATGAGTGTTAATACACTAAGATAAAGTGCTTGACATACACTCATAGTGATTCGATACTGGAAGCGTCCGCCTTCGCCCGAGCTCGGCGGACAGTCCTGAGGAGGACTCGAAGAATGAGCAAGGGAAGAGTCATCGGAATCGACCTGGGCACGACCAACTCGGTCGTCTCGGTCATGGAAAACGGCCAGCCGGTCGTCATCGTCAACCAGGAGGGCGCGCGCACGACGCCGTCGGTCGTCGGCATTTGGCAAGGACGGCGAGCGGCTCGTCGGCCAGGTCGCGAAGCGGCAGGCGGTGACCAATCCGGAGAACACCGTGTTCTCGGTGAAGCGCTTCATGGGCCGCAAGTTCACCGAGGTCACGGAAGAAACCAAGCGCGTGCCGTACGCGGTGGCCGCAGACCGGCAACGGCGATGCGCGCATCTCGGCGCGCGGCAAGCAGTACTCGCCGCCCGAGATCTCCGCGATGGTCCTGCAGAAGCTGAAGCAGGCCGCGGAAGACTACCTCGGTGAGAAGGTCAGCGACGCGGTGATCACGGTGCCGGCGTACTTCAACGACGCGCAGCGCCAGGCCACCAAGGACGCCGGCCAGATCGCCGGGCTGAACGTGCTGCGCATCGTCAACGAGCCGACGGCGGCGGCGCTGGCCTACGGCCTCGACCAGAAGAAGGACGAGACCATCGCGGTGTTCGACCTCGGCGGCGGCACGTTCGACATCTCCGTGCTCGAAGTGGGTGAAGGCGTGGTCGAAGTGAAGTCGACCAACGGCGACACGCACCTCGGCGGCGACGACTTCGATCAGATCGTCGTCGAGTGGATGATCGCGGAGTTCAAGAAGACCGACGGCATCGATCTCGGCAAGGACCGCATGGCGCTCCAGCGCCTGAAGGAAGCGGCCGAGAAGGCGAAGATCGAGCTGTCGTCGGTGATGGAGACCGAGATCAACCTGCCGTTCATCACGGCGGATGCCTCGCGGTCCCAAGCACATGACGATGAAGCTGACGCGCGCGAAGCTCGAGTCGCTGGTCGAGCCGCTCGTGCAGCGCACCATCGAGCCGCTGAAGCAGGCGCTCGCGGACGCGGGCCTCAAGCCGGCGGACGTCGATGAAGTCGTGCTCGTCGGCGGATCGACGCGCATGCCCCGCGTGCAGGAGGTCGTGAAGGAATACTTCGCGAAGGAGCCGCACAAGGGCGTGAACCCGGACGAAGTCGTCGCGATCGGCGCGGCGGTCCAGGGCGGCGTGCTCTCCGGCGAGGTCAAGGACGTGCTGTTGCTGGACGTCACCCCGTTGTCGCTCGGCATCGAAACGCTGGGCGGCGTGACGACGGTGCTGATCCCGCGCAACACGACGATCCCGGCTCGGAAGAGCGAGATCTTCTCGACGGCGACCGACAACCAGACCAGCGTGGAAGTCCACGTGCTGCAGGGCGAGCGCTCGATGGCGCGCGACAACCGCACGATGGGCCGGTTCCACCTGACCGGCATCCCGGCCGGCGCCGCGCGGCTTGCCGCAGGTCGAAGTGACCTTCGACATCGACGCCAACGGCATCGTCAACGTCATGGCGACCGACAAGGCCACCGGCAAGGAGCAGAAGATCACGATCACCGGCGCGAGCGGCCTCGCGAAGGACGAAGTCAATCGCCTGGTGAAGGAAGCGGAAGCCAACGCTGCCGACGATGCGAAGCAGCGTGAGGAAGTCGATGCGCGCAACGGGCCGAGGCCGAGGCCTATCAGAAGGAACAGGCCGCGAAAGCCGCGCAGAACGCGCCGAACCAGGAAAACCCGGCCGACGCCGCCAAGGATGGCGAGGTCGTCGACGCCGAATTCGCGGAGGCCAAGTAGGGGCGGACTCAGTCCGCCCATGAAGGAGTTACATGTCCATTATTCGTTTCGATCCGTTCGCTGATCTGCTGACCAACGGCCGGTGGGTGCCGGCCGTCGACATCTTCGAGAATGGCAAGCAGGAGCTCGTGCTGAAGGCGGAGCTTCCCGACATGAAGCGGGAAGACATCCAGGTCGTCTTCGAGAACAACACGCTGACGCTGAAGGGCGAGCGCAAGTTCGAGAATACCGCAGAGAACGCGTGAAGCAGGAGCAGTTCCACCGCGTCGAGCGCGCGTATGGCACGTTCAGCCGGTCCTTCTCGCTGCCGTCAACCGTCGACGCGACGCGCATCGCCGCCGAATACAAGAACGGCGTGCTGACCGTGACGCTGCCGTTCCGCGAGGAAGCGAAGCCGCGCACCATCAACGTCGAAGTGGCGGCGTAAGGAAAGACGCAGGTTAGAAGTTAGAGGTTGGAGCGTTGGAGTTGGCGGTTAGGTATTCCTAACCTCTAACCTCTAACCACTAACCTCGAGACTTCTATCGCGGAGGTCGACGACGACTTTGAAGTCGGGGAGGTTCCACTGGACGAGGTTCTGCTTGACCTCTTCCATGGCGACGCGCTCGGCCTTCACGGCTTTCGACATCGGGAGCGGTCTCTTCGGCCTGATCGAGGCGGGGGCGCGCGCCGCGGCGCAGCTGCTTCGCGCGAAGCGCCGCCACGTCGACGTAGAGAAAACGGCTTTCGATCGGCGCCGCCTTCGGGTGAACGATCGGCGTTTCTTCGGCGGCAGAGGCGTCGACGGTCGTCGACTCCACCTGCGGGATTTCAAGCTTCTGACATAGCCTCCCAGCATATCCCGGGCCAAAGGAGTACGGCAACCGGGAACCAGGAATCAGGAACCCGGCACCCGAACTATTCGTCTTTGAGTTTAGGATGCTGGAACTGATTGCGTTGGCTGGGCTGCTTATCGCCGGTCTGGCGGTCGTCGTCCGTGGTCGGCGTCGTCTTTTTCGTCTTCAAGGTCGTTTTCTGGGCCGTATTCCTGCCGTTCCGGCTCCTCTTCAAGTTGATGTGGCTGCCGATCGGCCTGGTGATGGGGGCGCTTGAGCCTCGCGGCCGGCGCCGCCCTCCTGCCCATCCTCCTGGTCGTCGGCCTGGTCGTCGCCGTCCTCGGCGCCATCGCCGCGCTCGTCGCCCTGCTCGTTCCCGCGATTCCGTTCATTCTGCTTGGCCTGATGATCTGGGCGATCGTCAGAAAGAGACCTGTAGCTGTGAGTTGATCACTCGACTTGCCATTGCCAACTGTCAACTGCAACTACAGAATGCCACCCATGGAAGTGGCACTAACCCCCCTGGACTTCATGCGGCGCGCGCGGCAAGTTGTATGGCGCACGCGAAGCAGTCGTTGACGGCAACCAGCGCTGGTCCTACGAAGAGTTCGGCCTTCGCTGCGATCGCTGGTCGGCGGCGCTGCAGCGCCTCGGCGTGAAGCAGGGCGACCGCGTCGCCTACATCGCGCCCAACACCCACGCGCAGCTCGAGTCGTTCTACGCGGTGCCGCAGATCGGCGCCGTGCTCGTGCCGATCAACTTCCGGCTGGTCGCCGATGACTTCCGCTACCTGATTCAGCACAGCGGCGCGAAGGTCGTGTGCGCCGGCGCCGATCACATCGCGGCCGTCGATTCGATTCGCATCGGATCTGACAGGCGTCGACCATTTCGTGTCGCTCGATGGCACGCCGCCTCGCACGGATCGCGGACAAGCACGAAGCTGGCTCGATTACGAATCGCTCGTCGACGGACGCGAGCGCGAGCTTCACGCGCCCGACGATCGGCGAGCGCGATCTGCTCACCATCAACTACACCAGCGGCACGACGTCGCGGCCGAAAGGCGTGATGATCACGCACCGCAACGCGTGGATGAACTGCGTCGGCATGCTGACGCACACGCCGATGACGCCGGCCGACGTCTACCTCTGGACGCTGCCGATGTTCCACGCCAACGGCTGGACGTTCACGTGGACCGTCACGGCGGCGGGCGCGAAGCACGTCTGCCTGCCGAAGTTCGATGGCCGCGACCGTATTCACGGTCGCCGCGGCAGGAACGGGTCACGCGCCTCTGCGCGGCGCCGACCGTGCTGATCATGCTCGCGAACGCGCCGGCCGAGGTGAAAGCGACTCGCGCCGAAGGGCGTCGGCGTGATGACCGCCGGCGCGCCGCCGGCCGCGGTGACGATTCAGCGGATCGAGGACGAGCTCGGCTGGTCGATCATCCAGATCTACGGCCTCACCGAAACCGCGCCGGCGATCAGCATCTGCGAGCCGCAGGCCGGAGCACCAGTCGCTGTCGAAGGAGGAGCGCGCGAAGATCAAGGCGCGGCAGGGCGTCGAGCTGATCACGTCCGGCGAGCTGCGCGTCGTCGACGATCAGGGCCGCGACGTGCCCGCCGACGGGACGTCCGCCGGAGAAATTATCGCGCGCGGCAACGTCGTCATGCAGGGCTACTACAACGATCCCGAGGCCACCGAGAAGTGCATGGGCGACGGCTGGTTCCATACCGGCGATGCGGCCGTCGTGCATCCCGACGGCTACGTGCAGATCACCGATCGGCTGAAGGACGTGATCATCAGCGGCGGCGAGAATATTTCGTCGGTCGAAGTCGAAGCGATGCTGCTTCGCCACGACGCGATCCAGGAAGTCGCGGTCGTCGGCGTGCCGCACGAGAAGTGGGGCGAGGCGCCGCACGCGTTCGTGGTCTTCAAGGCGGGACAGTCGGCGACGGCGGATGCGCTGCGGCAGTTCTGCCGCGAGCAGATGGCCCACTTCAAGGTGCCGCACGACTTCACGCCGATCGCGGAGCTGCCGAAGACCGCGACCGGAAAGATTCAGAAGTTCGTGTTGCGTAAGGGCCGCGCCAACATCACCGCGCAATAGCGTCCGCCTTCAGGCGGACTGTGCCTGCTGGCCGAACCGACAGCAACGCCCAGGCACCGAACAGCGCGGCCGTCACGATCGCCGGCCAGACGCCGAGCGTGAATCGCGCGAAGCCCGCGGCCGTCGCCGCGGTCAGCAACAAGCAGGCCTCCGCCGCGAGCGCCGCCACGGCAGCAACGGTCAGGAGCGGCGATAACCTCTCAGGCATGGCGACGCCGATCAATCCCGCGACAGCAACGAGCGCCGTCCAGATTGCCAGCGCCGTCATCGCCCACTGCGCATAGCGGATGCGCGGCGATGGTCGAAAGGCGAGGACCTGATCCGGTTCGAGCGAGAAGGCGAGCTGCTCGAACGGCATCGGGCGATGCGCGGCGATGAACGCTGTCAGGCGGTCGGCGCGATCCGGATGCCGTAAGCGATCGACCGTCCATAGCGAGCTGTAATTCAATGCCAGCAGGTCGAGGAACGCGATCGGCGCGCGCGCAATCCGCGCGTTGGCGGCGCCACCCAGCGTCGTCGTCTGTCCGGCCTCATCGAGGTCCGGCATCACCTCGCGCGATCGATCGACGCAGCCGCCCTGCAGGCACGTTTCGTAATAGATCGACAGGACGGCACGGAGATCGCGCGGCGCGGACGCCAGGAACGTGCGAATCGGCGCGTAGTCGTTCTCGAGATGCCGATCGAGCGCGTCTCGCACCGGATCGGCAGCTGCGGCCGACTTGCCCGCCGGCTTGTCCACCGTAGCTTCAGCGGAGGTGGAAGCCTCGGCGACGCGGGCGGCGCATCGATCAGCGCCGCCTTGGCGAACATGTGACGGCCCATCAGGCTCGAGGTGGCCCCGTGATGCACGATCGGCGCAATGGCCTGTTCGGCGCCGACGATCACGAGGAACGGCGCGAGCGCCGCCGACGAAGAACAACGCCGTCTGCGAGCCTGTGAGCCGTCGGCGCTCCAGCAACACCATCACGAGCATGACCGGCACGAGGGCGAAGCCCGTTCGACGCACCGTGCCGGCGAGGCCCGCGGTCATGGCGACAAGCACCATCAGTTG
This sequence comes from uncultured cyanobacterium, assembly GCA_963833135.1. Lineage (GTDB taxonomy): Bacteria > Acidobacteriota > Vicinamibacteria > Vicinamibacterales > UBA2999 > 12-FULL-67-14b. The sequence continues at coordinate 82,790 of CAWHWW010000013.1, forward strand.
CCACGTCGGCGAATAGGAGAAGCGAATCGCTGAGCGCGAGGAACGCGATCAACAGCGACAGGAACAGCGATTCGGACAGGATCGAGGCGTGGAATTCGCGAATCTGCGGCAGCGCGACCGTCGCGATCACGACGGCGGCCGCGAGCCACGTGCTGCGCGTCAGCCGCACGATCTCGCGGCCGAGGAACGCGAGGGCCGCCCCGAACAGGATTGGCTGCGCGACGATCGCGCCGCGCGCGCCGACGATCTTCAGAAAGAACGGATAGCCGAGCGATACGATCGGCCACGCCTCGAGGTAGTGAATCGAGTCGGGCGTCGTGAACGGCCCCGCCGGATTCGTCCCCAGGCAATACGCGACATACGCGGCGCACAGCGCGAGGACGATCGCCATCAGTCGATGGGAGGGGCCTCGGTGTGGAAGACCGTGTCGCGCTGAAACGCGTCCGCGGTTCGGAGCAGCGTGGCTTCGTCGAAGGCGCGGCCGGTCAGCTGGAACCCGATCGGCAACTTCGACGCGGAGAACCCGCACGGCACGCTGATCGACGGCAGCCCCGTGAGGTTGGCGCTGACGGTGAAGATGTCGTTCAGATACATCTGCACCGGGTCGCTGGTCTTTTCGCCCAGCTTGAACGCCGGCGTCGGCGTCGTCGGCGTCGCCACCACGTCGACCCGCTCGAATGCGCGCTGATAGTCCTGCAGCAGCAGCGTGCGCACCTGCTGCGCCTTGAGGTAATACGCGTCGTAGTAACCCGCGCTCAGCACGTAGGTGCCGAGCATGATGCGGCGCTTCACCTCCGGGCCGAAACCCTGGTCGCGCGTGCGCTCGTACATCTGCAGCAGCGTGTCGTCCTTTTCGAGCTTCGTCCGCAACCCGTAGCGCACGCCGTCGTAGCGCGCGAGGTTCGACGACGCCTCGGCGGTGCAAATCAGGTAGTAGACCGGAATGCCGTAGGCCGCGTGCGGCAGATCGATGTCCACGAGTGTGGCGCCGCGCGACGCCAGCGTCGCCAGCGCCGACTCGAACGCCTTCAGGACGTCGGCGTCAACGCCTTCGCCCAGAAACGCGCGCGGCACGCCGATGCGCACGCCTTTGACGTCGCCCGTCAGAGCGCCGCCGAGATCGGGCATGGGCTCCGGCGATGAGGTCGAATCGTGAGAATCGAAACCACCAATCACTTGCAGCGCGAGCGCCACATCATCGACGGTGGTTGCGAACGGCCCAATCTGATCGAGCGACGAGGCAAACGCCAGCAGGCCATACCGGGAAACACGGCCGTAGGTCGGCTTCAACCCGACGATGCCGCACAGACCCGCGGGCTGCCGGATCGATCCGCCCGTGTCGGACCCGAGCGCCAGCGGCACGATGCGCGCGGCGACGGCCGCCGCTGATCCGCCGCTCGATCCGCCGGGCGTGCGGGTCACGTCCCACGGGTTCTTCGACGGACCGAGCGCGGAGTTCTCGGTCGAGGAGCCCATCGCGAACTCGTCGAGATTGGTCTTGCCGATGATCACCGCGCCGGCATTCTCGAGGCGTTCGACGACGGTCGCGTTGTACGGCGGCGCAAATCCGGCCAGGATCTTCGAGGACGCGGTCGTGGGCACGCCGCGCGTGCACATGTTGTCCTTGAGCGCGATCGGCACGCCGTGCAGCGGTCCCGTGGCCTTCCCGCCGTCGAGCGCCCGCGCGCGATCGAGCGCGCGCTCCGCCATGACGGTGTTGAACGCCGACAGTGCCGGCTCGAGCTGCTTCAGCCGATCGAGCGACTGCTCGCAGGCCGCGAGCGCCGTCGTCTTACCGTTCCGAATCTGTTTCGCGAGTTCCCTGGCGCTCATGACAGCCGTTACTTAGCCTGTCTCGCCGGAGCCTTAGCGAAGGCGGACGGCACTTTGAACAGACCCGCTTCGAGCGCGGCGTCCGGCGCGTTGCCCAGCAGATCTTCCCGCGAGAGCGTTGCGGCCGGTGCGTCGTCTCGATCGACGGGACGATTGAGGACCTGCGAGGTCGGCGCGACGCCGGTGGTGTCGAGCGCGCGAATCTGTTCGACGTAGGTGAGGATGTCGCCGAGCTGACGCGTGAACAGATCGAGCTCCTCGGCGCTCAGTTCGAGGCGCGCCAGGTCCGCGATGCGTTGCACATCCTGTCGATTGAGGCTGGACACGATCCGAAGAAGGATAACAGCAGCCAGTAGCCAGTAGCCAGTAGCCAGAGTAAGCAGCAGTAGCCCGTCGCCAGAAAGACAGCGTTCTTCCGGATACTGGCTACCGGCTTCCGGCTACTTCAAGAAACCGGTCTTCATCGAGCAGCCAGCACTCACCCATGAATCCACTCGCGGCCGCCTGCGCGCGAAGCGCGGGTATTGCTGTCGCGCGGTCGTAGCGGATCGAGAGGTGGTAAAGGACCAAACTCTTGACCGCCGCGCGCCGGGCCACATCGAGCGCCTCCTCCGTGGTGGCATGGATCGGCTCGCGGCGATCGGGTTCGTTGAGGAACGTCGCATCGTGCACGAGCAGGTCGGCGTGCATGACGAGCGACGGCTCGATTGGCATGGCATCGCCCGAATGCGCGAAGAGCACGTGCGCCACCTCCTCGAGCAGTTCGTTGCGCGTGCCGTTCTTCGCCGCGGCCTCGATTTCCGGCTGCGACAGGGAGGCAAACTCCGGTTTCAATCGCTTTCGGGTTTCGACGACGCGATAACCGAGCGCGGCCTCGTTGGCGGTGTGACGAACGCGGATCGCCTCGAGCTGTTTGTTCTTCCCGATTGGCACCGCGGTACCGGGCACGGCGGCGATCCAGTTGAGGGGGAAAACGACGCCGGTGTAAGCCCGCCCCAACAATTCGCGCGCCGCCTGGACGCCAACGGACCCTTCAGGGAAAACAATCGTCAAAGGCTTGTGGACAGCGCCTTTTCCGAACCGCCGTGCCGCGATCAAGCCGGGAAGCCCGAGGACATGGTCGGAGTGACCGTGCGTGATCGCCAGGACCGACGGCGAAAACACGTTGGAGCCCAGCGCGATCTGCAGGCCTTCGCCCGCGTCCACGAGCAACTGCAACGGCCGGTGCCACAACCAGTTCGAATACATGCCGCGGCTGAAACCGCGCAGCGTCTCCTGCATCTGACCCTATTGTCCGTGGTTTCGTCGGCCCGCCCAGTTTGCCTGCTCTTGGAGCCTCGGCGTATAGTAAGGATTCGCTTTTTCTACGTCTCCCAGGTTCGAATCAAGCCATGAGCTCCGCCATGACAACCGCCCGATTTTCTCTCGACGCATCCCGAATATTCGCCATTTGTTCGCTGGCTGGGGCGGCGATCATCGGCGCTGCGTGCGGGGGCGGCGAACAGCAGGCCGGATCGAACGGCGGCCCGGGTGGCGGAGCTCCGCCGCCGATGCCGGTGGAGATGGTGACGCTCGCGGCGAAACCGGTCGAGCAGACGACCGAATACATCGCGTCGCTGAAATCGCGTCGTTCGAGCACCATCCAGCCGGAAGTCGAAGCGGCCTTGATGAGCATTGCGGTGCGATCGGGCCAGCAGGTCTCCAAAGGGACCTTGCTGTTCGAGATCGATTCGGCGCCGCAGCAGGCGGTGCTCGGGTCGCTGCAGTCGATGCGGCCGAGCCGGGAATCCGACGTCGAGTTCGCGCGGCAGCAGGTGATTCGCAACCGCACGCTTCTGCTCGCCGGTGCGATCAGCCAGCGGGAAGTCGAGCAGTTCGAGGCGCAGCTGCGCTCCGCGGAGGCGCAGTTGAAGGCGCTCGACGAGCAGATCAAGCAGCAGCGCAGCCAGCTCGATTACTACCGCGTGACGGCGCCGATTGCCGGCACGGTGGGCGACATCCAGGTCAACGTCGGCGATCGCGTGACACGTACGACGGTGCTGACGACCATCGACGAGAACGACACGCTCGAGGTCTACATCAACGTGCCCGTGCCGCAGGCGCCGCAGCTGAGACCCGGGCTGCCGGTGCGCCTCGTCGACGATCGCGGCCAGACGCTTGCGACCAACAAGATCACGTTCATCTCGCCGAACGTCGACACCGCCACGCAGTCGGTGCTCGCGAAGGCGCAGCTCATCGAAGGCCGCGGCCAGTTTCGATCGGATCAATTCGTGCGCGCCCGCGTCGTGTGGACCACGGCGCCTGGCCTGACGATTCCCGTCACCGCGGTGACGCGCATCAACGCACAGTTCTTCGCCTTCGTGGCGGAGAAGGCCGGCGAAGGCCTGCAGGCGAAGCAGAAGCCCGTGCAGCTCGGCGAGATTATCGGCAACGACTACGTCGTGCAGAGCGGCCTCGCGCCCGGGGAGCAGTTGATCGTCTCCGGCCTGCAGAAGATTCGTGACGGCGCGCCGGTGATGCCGGCGTCACCTGCATCACCCGCGTCACCTCGGCACTGCAGTCACCTGAGAAGAAGTAATGGTAGCTGACGTATTCATACGCAGACCGGTACTATCGACGGTCTGCTCGCTGCTGATCATTCTCGCTGGAGCCGTGTCGATCCCGACGCTGCCGATCGCGCGCTACCCGGATCTGGCTCCACCGTCGGTGACGGTGTCGGCGTTCTACACCGGCGCCAACGCGCAGGCCGTCGAAAGCGCGGTGACGACGCCGCTCGAGCAGGCCATCAACGGCGTCGAGGGCATGTCGTACATGACCTCGTCGAGCACCAACAGCGGCTTTGCGACGATCACGGTGACGTTCGACATCGATCGCAACCAGGACCTTGCCGCGGTCGACGTGCAGAACCGCGTCAACCAGGCGCTCGGGCGCATGCCGGCCGAGGTGCGCCAGAACGGCATCGCCGTCGCGAAGGTCGCGACCGGGTTCATCGGCGGCATCGGCCTCTATTCGAAGGACAACCGCTACTCGAGCCTCTTCATCAGCAATTACATCGACCTCTATATCCGTGACGCGATCAAGCGCGTGCCCGGCGTGGGCGATGTGATCGTGTTCGGTGAGCGCAAGTTCGCGATGCGTCTGTGGCTCGATCCGACCAAGCTGGCCGGCCGGAACATCACCGCCTCCGACGTGCTCAGCGCGCTGCGCGAGCAGAACGTGCAGGTCGCCGCCGGCGCGCTCGGCGATGCGCCGGCGCCGGCCGAGCAGCAGTACACGATGAGCGTGCGCGCGATGGGCCGCCTGTCTGAAGCGCCGCAATTCGAAGATGTCGTCGTCAAGGCCGGCAAGGACGGCGCGATGGTGCGCGTCAAGGATGTCGGCCGTGTCGAGCTCGGCGCGGAAACCTATGCCTCGAACCTCCGCTTCCTCGGCCTCGAAGCGCAGGGCATGGGCATCTCGCTGCTGCCGTCGGCCAATGCGATCGAGACGTTCACCGGCGTGGTCACGACGATGAACCGCCTGAAGGAGAACTTTCCGCCGGGGCTCGAATGGCAGGTGGCGTTCGACAACGTCGTGGTCGTGCGCGAGTCGATCATCGAGGTGCTGTGGACGCTGGTCGAGGCGATCGGCCTTGTCATTCTCGTGATGTTCCTGTTCCTGCAGAACTGGCGCAGCACGATCATCCCGGCGATCACGATCCCGGTGTCCCTGATTGGCACCTTCGCGTTCATCAAGCTGTTCGACTTCTCGATCAACGTCCTGACGCTCTTCGGCATCGTCCTGGCGACGGGCATCGTCGTCGACGACGCGATCGTCGTGATCGAGAACATCGAGCGCCATATGCGCGAGTTCAAGAAGTCGGCGCGGCAGTCGGCGATCGACGCGATGCGCGAGGTGTTCGGCGCGGTCGTCGTGATCGGCATCGTGCTGGTGGCCGTGTTCGTGCCGGTCGCGTTCTTCCCCGGCGTGACGGGACGGCTGTATCAACAGTTCTCGCTGACCATTGCGTTCTCGGTGGTGTTGTCGGTGTTCAACGCCGTGACGCTGACGCCGGCGCTGGCGGCGCTGCTGCTCGACAAGGAGAGCCACTCGCACGGACGGTTCTTCACCGGCGTTCAATCGCGTCGTCGAGTCGGGAACCAATGGCTACGTCCGGCTGGTGCGCGGGGCGCTGCGGCTGCGATACGTGATGCTGCTGCTGTTTGTCGGCGGCTTGTTTGCGACCTACACGATCTTCAACATGGTCCCGTCTTCGTTCGTGCCGCAGGAAGACGAAGGCTACTTGATGTGCATCGTGCAGGCGCCGGCCGGCGCGTCGCTCGAGTACACGACCGAGATCGCGAAGCAGGCCGAGCAGATCATCTACGCCGACAAGGACGTCGCCGCGGCGTTCGCCGTGATGGGCTTCAGCTTCTCCGGCGCGGCGCCGAACAACGGCATGATCTTCATCCGCCTCAAGGACTACGAGGAGCGGAGGAATCCCGATCAGTCCCTCGAGGCGGTGCTGCAGCGATTGAGCGGACCGCTCTTCATGATTCCCGGCGCGATCGTCGCGGCGTTCCCGCCGCCGTCGATCCAGGGCCTGTCGCGGTTCGGCGGCTTCCAGTTCGAAGTGCTCGACCAGACCGGATCGAGCGACATCAACACGCTGGCCGACGCGACCTTCGGATTGATGGGCGCCGCCAATCAAAGCGGCCAGGTGCAGGGCGCGTTCAGCAGCTTCCGCGCCGACGATCCGCAGCTGATCGTCGACATCGATCGCGACAAGGCGCGCAGCCTCGGCCTGCCGCTGCGCGAAGTGACCGACGCGCTGCAGGTGTTCCTCGGATCGCAGTACGTCAACGATTTCGACTTCAACAACCGCGCCTATCGCGTCTACGTCCAGGCCGATCAGCGCTTCCGCGCCAGCCCGTCGAACCTGAAGCAGCTGTATGCGCGCGCGTCGAACGGCGACATGGTCCCGCTCGACAGCGTCGTGCGCCTGCGCGAGACGACCGCGCCGCAGGTGATCAGCCACTACAACCTGTTCCGCTCGGCGGAAATCACCGGCAACCCCGCGCCGGGGCGCAGCTCGGGGCAGACGCTCGATGCGATGGAGGAGCTGGCGCGCGCGAACCTGCCCGCCGGCTACGATTTCGCGTGGTCGGGGCAGTCGCTCGAGGAGCGGCTCGCGGGCGGGCAGTCGGGACTGATCTTCGGGCTCAGCCTGCTGCTCGTGTATCTCGTGCTCTCGGCGCAGTACGAGTCGTTCGTCCTGCCGCTGATCATCCTGCTCGGCGTGCCGCTGGCGGTGTTCGGCGCGCTCTCGGCGCAGTTGCTTCCGCGGCTTCAGCAACGACGTGTTCTGCCAGGTCGGGCTGGTGCTGCTCGTCGGCCTCGCGGCGAAGAACTCGATCCTGATCGTGGAGTTCGCCGAGCAGCTGCGCGAGCGCGGACTGTCGATCGTCGATGCGGCGATCGAGTCGGCGCGCATCCGCCTGCGGCCGATCCTGATGACGTCGTTCGCCTTCATCCTCGGCGTCATGCCGCTGGCGTTCGCGACCGGCGCCGGCGCGGCATCGCGCAACTCCGTCGGCACCGCGGTCGCGGGCGGCATGCTGGCCTCGACGTTCCTGTCGATCGTCTTCATTCCGGTGCTCTACGTCGTGATTCGGTCGCTGTTCCCGGGCCGCGGTCATCGCGATCGAGCGGAGGCGAACGGCTGACGCGGGTGACGCGGGTGACGCGAGTGTGCGGGTGCTCCGGCGGCAATTGGCATCCTGTTAGCGATCGGCTTGACGGCGTCGGCGCCGGCCTTTGCCCAAGTCCGCAGGCTCGCGCAGCCGCCAAGTCCCTACCGTCGAGACCGTCACGTTCAACGAAGCCATCGCGCGCGCCCTCGAAAAGAATCCTTCGCTCGCGATCGCGGCGACGAACATCCTGCGATCCGAGGCGTTGCTGCAGCAGGCGCGCGCGCAAACCATGCCGCGCCTCGCCGTGACCGCGACCAACACCACGCTCGACACCGGCCGCGAGTTCAGCGGCCAGACGGTGCAGCCGCAGAACCAGACCGTGTTCGGCCTGAACGCCGCGCTGCCGATGGCGCCGGCGCAATGGGCGGCGAAGACGCAGGCGATGGACCAGGTGGAGATTGCGCGTTTGTCGGTGACCGACGCGCGACGCCAGATCGCGGTGGCGACGGCCTCCGCGTATCTGGCGGTGATCGCCCAGAAGCGCCAGGTCGACGTCATCATGACGGCGATCGAAACCGCTCGCGGCCAGCTCGATTACAACACCAAACGCCGCGAGGGCGGCGTCGGCAGCCGCCTGAACGAGCTGCGTTCCTCGCAGGTGCTGTCATCGGCCGAAGCGCAGCTCGAAGTGTTGCAGCTGTCGGTGGTGCGCGCGCAGGAGGCGCTCGGCGTGCTGCTCGCGGCCAATGGACCGGTCGACGTCAACGGCGAGCCGGCGTTCGAGATCCCGCAAGAGGCTCCTGAAAGCGAGTGGCTGCCGAACCGCCCCGACGTGAAGGTGCTAATCGCCGAACGCGACGCGAGCGAACGGGTCGTCAACGACAGCAGCAAGGATTGGTGGCCCGTCGCCTCGGTCTCGTTCGGACCGCAGGTGCTGACGCCTTCCGGCATCTTCCAGCCGTCGCGCGCGTGGTCGCTGTCGATGCAGCTGGCGCAGCCAATCTACGACGGCCGCGAGCGGCGCGGCGTGCGCCGCCAACGCGAGTCAATCTTCGAAGCGTCGAAGCTGAGCCTCGAGCAGCTGCAGATCGAAGCGCGGTCCGAAGTGCGCCTGGCGCGCGCCACGATTGCGGGCCGCGAACAGGCGCTCGCCAAGGCCCGGCAGGCCGCCCAGGCGGCCAGCGAAGTGCTGAAGATCACGATCGTCGCCTTCGATGCAGGATCGACGACCAACATCGAGGTCATCGACGCGCAACGCGCGTCGCGCGACCTCGAGGCGGCCGTGGTGCTGGCGGAAGACGGGGTGCGCCTGGCGCGACTCGACTTGCTGGTCGCGCTCGGCCGGTTTCCGAATTAGTAGCCAGTATCCGGTAGCCAGATGCCAGATCAAACCTGCTGCTACTGGCTACTGGCTACTGGCTACTGGCTACTGGCTACCGGCTACTGGCTACTGAACGGCAAGCAGCTCGACCTCGAAGATCAGCGTCTCGTTGGCGCGGATGCCGCTGCTGGGGGGTGGGTTGTTGCCGTAGGCCAGGTTCGGCGGGATGGTGATGCGGCGCAAGCCGCCGACCTTCATGCCGACCACGCCCTGGCTGAAACCGGGAATCACGTCCCGAGCCGACCGTGAACGAAAAGGTCCCGGCGTCGAACCGGGAGCCCTTGTTGTCCGTTCCCGCCGAGTCGTAGACCCAGCCCGAATAGTTCACGTTTACCAAGCGGCCGGTCGTCGCCTCCGCGCCGGTTCCGACGCGCAGGTCCACGGTTGAAAAGGGAACATTCACCGAGGGGGCGGTTGGAATGCTGTTCGAATCACTGCAGCCGCTGACGACGAGCGCCAGGGCCATCACTACAAAGGGAAAAGCTTTCATCTCCCTATCTTAGGCTGTGCCAGGCGCCATCTGTTTCACTTGCCTGACCTATAAGCAAACAAAGGTCTTTGATTGCAATCCTTTGTATTGACACGTCAGGGGATGAGGCGTAGCCTCCCAATCGCTCCTGTTAGGGGCGGTGTGTCGCGGCGGCAGGGAAACCGCCCGGCCACTTTGGTTGCATTGGAGGGGAACAGCATGGCGCGAAGCACTACTCGGACGTTATTGGCGTTCGTGGCAGCGATCTTCCTGTCGAGCACGGCGTACGCGCAGAGCGCAATCGTCGGCGTCGTGAAAGACACGTCGGGCGCGGCGATGCCCGGCGTGACCGTCGAAGCTTCAAGCGACGTCCTGATCGAAAAGGTCAAGTCAGCAGTGACCGACGGCGACGGTGCGTATCGCATCGCCGACCTTCGTCCCGGCATCTACAGCGTGACGTTTACGCTCCCCGGCTTCAAGACATTCAGACGCGACGGCTTCGAGCTGGCGTCGGAATTCACCGCGACGTTGAACACCGAACTCGGCGTCGGCGCCCTCGAGGAGACGATCACCGTGACCGGCGCCTCGCCGGTCGTCGACGTGACCTCGACGGCAAAAACGGCGGTCCTCAACCGCGAGGCGATCGACCTGATCCCGACCGGCCGCAGCATCCAGGGCCTCGGCCAGCTCGTGCTCGGCGTCAGCCTCAACCTGCCGGACACGGGCGGCGCCCGCGCCATGCAGCAGACCTACATGTCGACGCACGGCATGACCACGGCCAATACCACCGTGCTCGTCGACGGCCAGATGACCAACGGCCTGCAGGGCGACGGCGCGATCCAGAGCTATTACAACGACGCGATGAACGCCGAGATGAGCTACCAGACCGCGGCGATCGGCGCCGAGACGTCGTCGGGCGGCGTGCGCCTGAACATGATTCCGCGTGAAGGCGGCAATCAGTTCCACGGCGACTTCAAGATGGCGCAGCGTCCCGGTTCGTGGCAGTCGAGCAACCTGACCGACCGTCACCTCGACAGGGGCCTCACCTCCGGCAACGCCATCGACCGCATCATCGATTACACCGCGTCGCTTGGCGGTCCGATCATGAAGGACAAGCTGTGGTTCTTCACCTCGGCGCGCTACTTCTCGGTCAACAACTACATCGCCAACACCTATCTTGGACGACGGCAGCCAGGGCATCGACGACCAGTTCATCAAGAACGCCATGGCGTCGCCTGACGTGGCAGGTGTCGCCGCGCAACAAGATCTCGGCCTACTTCGACGAGATCGACAAGTACCGCGGCCACGACATGCAGTCCAACTACGATCCGGAGACCGCGGCCACCGTGTGGAACTCGCCCGCGTATCACACCACCGCAATCAAGTGGACCTCGCCGGTGACCAGCTCGCTTGTTCCTCGAGGCGGGTTTCTCGAACAACACCGAGTACTACACCAACGAATACGTCGAGGGCATCGAGAAGCCGGTGTTCACGCAGGAGTGGTATCGCACGGCCGCGAAGAACGAGCTCGACCTCGGCGGCTACACGCAGGCCGGCCCGATCAACACCACCGAGAGTCCCGTCGCGTTTTACTGGAACGCGGCCGCGACTTACGTGACCGGCGCCCACACCATCAAGCTCGGCGTCAACAATCGGCAGGGCACGTTCAAGCACACGCCGCCTGGCAAACGCCGACCTGGTGCAGCAGTACCGCGGTAACCCCGCCGTCACCGCGGTGCCTGGCTGCGCGAGCGATCCGGCGTGCGTGCAGTCCAAGCGGTGGACTTTGCCCGACACGGTCCTGATCCGCAATTCGCCGCTCTCATACGGCGAGCGCCTGAATCGCGACATGGGCGTCTACATCCAGGATTCGTGGCGCCTCAACCGCCTGACCGCCAACGTCGGCATTCGCTGGGAAGTCCTGAATGCCAAGGTGCTCGCCGGCAAGTCGCCGGCCGGCCGCTTCGTGCCGGAGCGCACGTTTTGATGAAGTCGTTGACGTTCCGGACTGGAATGACTTCGCGCCGCGCATGGGCCTGGTCTACGACTTGTTCGGCAATGGCAAGACCGCCGTCAAGTACTCGCTGAACCGCTACAACCTGTCGCGGACCACCGGCATTGCGGCCAACTACAACCCGCTGCTGTCGCAGACCGCGACGCTGCCGTGGATCGACAAGAACCGCAACGACGTCGCCGAGGGTTCGCTGCGTTGCGACTTCACGAGCCCCGACTGCGAGATCAACTTCGCCAGCCTCTCGGCCAACTACGGCATCGCGGCGCTGAACGAGTACGGCGCATACCCGCGGACGTGGAACCTCGAACAGGGCGTCGAGTTCTCGCATGAGCTGCTCGACGGCCTCTCGATCGGCGCGAACTGGTGGCATGGCAGTTTCCATAACCTGACCAATACCGTCAACCAGTCGTGGTCGACGGCGGACTACTCGCCCTACACCTGGTACAACCCGACGACCGGACAGCCGTTCACGGTGTATGCGCGTACCACTGCCGCGACCGCGCGTCCGATCCGCAACCTCGACACCTTCGACCCGGAGCGCAAGAACACCTACGACTCCTACGGCTTCGACGCCAAGTGGCGCATTCCGGGCGGCGGACAGATCAACGGCGGTCTCGCCGTGGAGCGTGAACGCGTCAAGTCCTGCACCGCGCCTGACGATCCGAACTACGTCACGGCGACCGCCGGCGTGTTCAACGGCGTCGCGCTCTGCGACGACTACGCGCTCGACATTCCGTGGCGGCCCGCAGTTCAAGATGTCGGGCACCAAGGAAATCGGCTGGGGCATCAACCTCAGCATGTCGTTCCAGAACAACTCCAGCCCGACCAGCTCGCGCATCATGACCGTGACGCGCGGCGCCACGCGCTACCCGGCCAACTGCCCGTCGCCCTGCCCGGCCGGCGAGATCATCATGCCGACCGCCGCCTTCGGCCAGACGACGATGAGCTACATGCTGGAGTCGGCGCGCCAGTCGTCGGTGGAACGGATCGTTCAGCTCGACATCAAGGTCGCGCGCACGTTCCGCTTCGGCCGCTACCAGGTGCTGCCGACGTTCGAGGTGTTCAACCTCAACAACTCGGACGCGATCATCAGCTACAACACCACCAACGTCCTGTCGACGACCTACCTGGCGCCCAACAGCATCATGCAGGGCCGCATGTATGGATTTGGAGTGGTGTTCCGCTACTAAGCTGAACGAGACGAACTGCGCCGTTCCTCTAACTGGGGCGGATCCGAAAGGGTCCACCCCTTTTTTTAGTCGGCAGTCGAGAGTCGACAGTTAAGAGTTGGCAGTTGGCAGTTGGCAGTTCGTCAGTTATCGTCTTGCAGAGCGGCGCGGGCTTGGTCGCGATTGGCGCGGGCGTCGGCCAATGACGGATTGAGTGCGACGGCGCGTTCGAAGTGGGTGAGCGCGGCGGCGATGCGTCCCTGAGACGCGAGGGCGATCCCGAGATTGTTGTGCGCCTCGGCCCAGTCGGGGCGAATCTTCAGCGCGGCTTCGAACCGCACCGCCGCGGCGGCGAAGTTCTGATCCTGCAGAAGCACGGTGCCGATGTCGTAGACCGCTTCCGGTTCCGACGGCGCGAGCTGCACCGCCCGCTCGAGATGCGACAGGCCCTCGGCGCGCCGTCCGGCGTCGACCAGCATGTTGCCGAGATTGCGATGCGCGTGGACCGATCGATCGTCGATCGCCAGCGCGGCGCGAAATTCGGCGATCGCCCCGGCCAGGTCGCCGCGGCTGGCGAGCGCGATGCCGAGATTGTTGCGAGCCTCGACGGAATTCGGATTGGCTTCGAGCGAGCGGCGGAAACTCGCCACCGAGTCACCGGCCTTGCCCTGTTCGAGCTGCGCGTTGGCGAGGTTGTAGCTGGCGCTGGCGAAATCGGGCTTGAGCTCGAGCGCCTGCTGATAGCGGGCGACCGCCTCGTCGAGCCGGCCGGCGGCGCGCAGCGCCGCGCCCAGGTTGTTGTAGCCGGGCGCGTAGTCCGGCCGCATCGCGATCGAGCGCTCGTTGTGCCCGATCGCTTCGTCGTAGCGGCCCTGTTCGAGGAGCGCCGTGCCGAGGTTGTTCTCGGTGATCGACATCATGAGCGTCGAGCGACAGCACGGGTCAGTTGCAAAAGATGGCAACCGCGATCGACAACGAGCCGCCAGCTGTCCTCGACGCGAACCCTGAGCGAACGTGCTCGCGACGAACGTCGCGAGCACGTGAGTCGAAGGGTGCAGCCGCAAACAGAATCAGAAACGGCACCAGCGGATACCGGTAGCGCGCGAACACGAAGAACATCACGACGCTGGCGGCGTAGGCGAGCGCCAGCGCGTAAACGATCGACAGCCGCCGGCGATCCGGCCACGTCGCGATCATCCCGGCGATCGCCAGCGGCATCAGCATCCCGAAGTGCCCGAACCAGCCGAGCATCTTGAGCGGCGTCGAAAATTCCGCGTAGCTCTCCTGCGCTCTCGGTATCGAGCATCTCGGTGCGGTTGAAGAGCAGCAGGATCTTGCGGCCGGTGAGCTTCAGCCACGCCACCGGCTGGGAGGTGATGTAGTCGAAGGCGCGTCCGGCCCAGAAGCTCGACACCTCCGAGGGCGACAGCGCGCGGCCGACGGATTCTTCCGCGACTTCCTTCGCGTCGAGCCGCTCGAACTCCGGCGCGCCGCGGCCGAAGCGGATCGAGGCATAGGTGCCGTCGGCGTTGCGGGTTGTTGCCGATGTAGAAGTTCGATCCGAATTGCGACGTGGTCAGGTAGAAGCCGCCGTCGATCGAGTAGTTGCGGACGACGACCGGCGCGAAGACGATCGCGAGGCCCAGCCGCGAAACAGCAGCGACCTCTTGCGCTCGGCGTGACACCGATCGCCCAGATCGCGATCGACGCACGATGCAGCAGCAGCGCCGTTCTCACGCGTGAGCGCGAGAGCGCGCCATTGCGCAGCCCGAGTCGCAAGCCGCATGCCACTCCGCAGTCCGAGCCGACGCCTTCGAGGCGCCTGATCGATGCCTGCGATCAGCCACAGCGACAGGCACATGAAGAACATGTCGAGCACGGCTTTCTGCAACAGGCTGTCGAAAAAGATCGCCGGCGCCCAGAGCGCGAGCGCCAGGCCGGCGACGAGGCCGACGCGCTTGCCTGGCCACCGTAGCCCTGGCGACGGTGGCGAGAACAGGCGCGTGCAGGCGAGGCCGAGCAGCACGCACGACGCCGATCCGACGAGCGCCTGGATGATCCGGACGATCAACAGGTCGCGTCCGAAGATCGCGTAGACGACACCGAGAAAGTAGGGATAGAGCGGCGCCTGGTAGAAGACGTCGGAGCCGATCCAGTCGCCGGAGGCCAGCCGCACGGCCCACTTGTCATAGCCGTTGGCGTCGCCGAGGAGTGTGTCGAAGAAGGGAGTGGTCGCGAGCTGCCAGACGTGGAGGAGGCGGATGGCGAACGCGACCGCGAAGATGATGAGTGCGGGCATGAAGAAACTGGGGCTTAGGGTACTCAGGCCCCAAGCCCGCAGCCCGTAAGCCCGTAGCCCGTAAGCCCGTAGCCCGTAAGACCTTACTTCACAAACAGCATTTCCCGATACGTCGGCAGCGGCCAGGTCTCGTGCGGCACGATCAGCTCGAGCTGATCGCCGAGATCGCGCAGCTTCGCCATCGCCGGGACGAGCGTGTCGCGCATGTACTTCGCGTGCTTCTCCGACGCGCCGCCGTTGTGCGCGGCCGCGGCTTCGAGCCTGTCGGCCTGTGCCTTGAAGGCGTCGACGAGCTTGACGAGATGCGCCAGGTGCTTCTTGCCTTCCTTGCTCGGCACGCCGCCGGCCTTGGCCGCCGCGACGCTCTGTCCGACGTGCTTCTGGTATTCGAGCGCCGCCGGCAGGATGTAGCGAATCGACATCAGCACCATCAGCTGCGCTTCGATGTTGATGGTCTTGTTGTAGGTCTCGAGGCTGATCTCGTAGCGCGCGTGGAGCTCGGCCTCGGTCAGCACCTTGTACTTCTCGAACGCCTTGATCACCTCGGGCTTGACGAGCTGCGGCAGGGCATCGACGGTGTTCTTCAGGTTCAGCAGCCCGCGCTTGCCGGCTTCCTTCTGCCATTCGGCGGAGTAGCCGTTGCCGTTGAAGATGATCCGCTTGTGCTTCTTGATCGTCGCCTTGAGGATGGCCTTGACGGCGTCTTCGAGGCTTTCGCCCTTCTTGAGGCGCGCCTCGAGCTCGGTGCCGAGCGCATCGAGCGATTCAGCCACGGCGACGTTCAGGCAGGTGGCCGGCAGGCCGACGTTCTGCGTCGAGCCGACGGCGCGGAACTCGAACTTGTTGCCGGTGAACGCAAACGGCGAGGTGCGGTTGCGGTCGCCGGCATCACGCGGCAGCTTCGGCAGGGCGCCGACGCCGATGTCGAGCATGCCGCCGATCTTGGTGCTCTTCGCCGCGCCGGCCGCCTCGACCTGCTCGAAGATGTCGGTGAGCATGTCGCCGAGGAACACCGAGAGGATGGCCGGCGGCGCTTCGTTGGCGCCGAGGCGATGATCGTTGCCGGCGTGCGCGATGCTGTAGCGGAGCAGGCCCTGCCAGACGTCGACGGCGCGAATGACCGCCGTGCAGAAGAACAGGAACTGCATGTTCTCGTGCGGCGTTTCGCCGGGGCTCAGCAGGTTGTTGCCGAGATCGTCGCCGATGCTCCAGTTCAGGTGCTTGCCGGAGCCGTTGACGCCGGCAAACGGCTTCTCGTGCACCAGGCAGGCCAGGCCGTACTTCGGCGCCACCCGCTTCATCGTCTCCATCGTCATCATCTGATGATCAGTGGCAACATTTGCGCTCTCGAAGATCGGCGCCACTTCATACTGTGACGGCGCCACTTCGTTGTGGCGCGTCTTGATCGGCACGCCGACCTTGTAGAGCTCGGATTCGACCTCGGCCATGAACGCGAGGACGCGCTCGGGAATCGATCCGAAGTACTGATCCTCGAGCTCCTGGCCCTTCGGCGGGCGCGCGCCGAACAGGGTGCGGCCGGCGTTCAGCAGGTCGGGACGCGCGAAGTAGAAGTTGCTGTCGATCAGGAAATATTCCTGCTCGGGACCGCACGTCGCGGTGACGCGCGTCGCCGTTCGATCCGAACAGCTGCAGGACGCGCACGGCCTGCGTCGAGAGCGCTTCCATCGAGCGCAGCAGCGGCGTCTTCTTGTCGAGCGCCACGCCGGTCCAGCTGACGAACGCCGTCGGAATCACCAGCGTGACGCTGTTGTTGTTGACGAGCAGCCAGGGCGGGCTGGTCGGATCCCACGCGGTATAGCCGCGCGCCTCGAAGGTGCTGCGCATGCCGCCCGACGGGAAGCTCGAGGCGTCGGGCTCGCCGCGGACCAGTTCCTTGCCGCTGAATTCCGCGAGCGCGCGGCCGTCGGCGGTCTGGTTGTAGAACGCATCGTGCTTTTCGGCGGTGATGCCGGTGAGCGGCTGGAACCAGTGCGTGAAATGCGACGCGCCGTTTTCGACGGCCCAGTCCTTCAGCGCCGAGGCCACCGCATCGGCGGTCGAGGCGTCGAGCGCGGTGCCCCGCGTCATGGTGTCGCGCAGCGACTTGTAGACCGGCTTCGGCAGGCGGGCCTGCTGGACCTTGTCGTTGAACACGCGCGCGCCAAAGGTGTCTTTGACCGACGCGGGCGTGTGGACCACGCGCCCTTCGTTCATGGCCCAACTGCGTATGCCCTTGATTGCCTCGCCCAGTGCTGCGGATCCCATGTGTTTACGCCCCTTTGTGTATGAAATGCCGTTTGCGGCTGCCTGTCCCGCCGAAGCTGGCCTAACGGTCCAGCGAAGGCGGCAGAATGCACAAGTATGCACGATCGAGATATCACTTTGCAAGATTTGACCTATCTAGACCGCGAATGAGGCTCAAAAAATGCAAAGTGGCGTTTCCAAAATGCAGAAATCGCACGCCTACGTGCTCACCATGAAGCCTGTTAGCCCGTTAGCCCGTTAGCCTGTTCGCCCGCTACGGGAACAGGCGGCGTTGGCCGCAACTGGTGTTGGGCTGATTGTTTGCGCCGTCTCTCAGGGCTGGGAGGGCGTCTTCGGCGAACACCGCGTAGCCGGTGTCACCAGGATGAAAGCCGTCGGAGGCATAGCTCGACGGCAGATACAAGCGGCCGTCGCACATCAGGTCGACCACCAGCACCTGCCGGCTGGCGAGCGCGTTGACACGATCGGAAATTCCCACCGCGATGCGCTGCATGATGCTTTTTTCCGACGGTGGCCGGGACGCGAGATACGGCGAGGCTGCCAGGTTGATCATGTTGAGGGCGACGATGCGTGCATTGGGGGCGCGGGCGCGAATGCGCGCGACCAGGTCTTCGAGGTCGGTGCCCCATTGCCGGACTTGCGCGTCGATGTAGCTGTTGACGTCGTTGCCGCCGCGGCCCGCAAGCGTCGCTCGGCCGATCACGTTCGCGTCGTTGCCGCCGGCGAAGATCGTCACGTGCGTGCTGTTGGTCGGCACGAACGGCGCCTGCCGCTCGATGAAGTTGCCGGCGAGATCGCTGACCGGCTGTCCGATGTCGCGCGCGAGATCTTCGATCGCCCTGCTGAGGACTGCGCTCGGGAGGCTCACGACGCAGATCGAGCACCACAGCCACAGCGAGTCGTGGCACGCTTCGGCCGCGCCAGATGTGGTCGTGTTCCCGACGAGCACCGATGAGGTGAGCGCCGTGGTGCGTGCCGCCGCTCGGCACGGCGCGCCCGTCGTACCGTTCGGGATCGGCAGCTCGCTCGAAGGGCACGTGAATGCCGTCGAGGGCGGCGTGTCCATCGACCTCACCCGGATGAACCGCGTGCTGCGCATCAGCGCCGAGGACCTGGACGTGACCGTCGAGGCCGGCGTCACGCGCAAGCAGCTCGACAAGGCGCTGGCCAACACCGGCGCGGCGTTCTGGGTGGACCCGGGCGCGGACGCCACGATCGGCGGGATGGCGGCGACCGGCGCGTCCGGGACGACCACGGTCCGCTACGGCACGATGCGGGAGGTGGTGCGGGGGCTGACCGTGGTGCTGGCCGACGGCCGGGTGATCCGTACGGGCAGCCGCGCGCGCAAGTCGTCCGCGGGCTACGACCTGACGCGCCTGTTCGTCGGCTCTGAGGGCACGCTGGGCGTCATCACCGAGGTCACGTTGCGGCTCTATGGCCAGCCCGAGGCGGTGTCGGCGGCCGTGTGCGCCTTCGAGTCGATCGGAGCGGCCGTGCAGACCGTGATCGCGACGATCCAGCTGGGCATTCCCGTGGCGCGTATCGAGCTGCTCGACGAGGTGATGATCGACGCGGTCAACCGCTACTCGAAGCTGTCCTACGCCGCCAAGCCAACGCTGCTCTTCGAGTTCCACGGCACCAGCGTCGCCGGCGTCACCGAAAGCGCCACCGCCGTCGCAGGAGCTGGCCGCCGAGCGCGGCGGCTCGAACTTCCAGTGGGCCACCACGTCCGAGGATCGCACGCGGCTGTGGCAGGCCCGCCACAACACCCTGTACGCCGCTCTGGCGCGTCGGCCCGGCGGCAAGCCGTGGGTCACCGACGTGTGCGTCCCGATCTCACGGCTCGCCGAGTGCATCGTCGAGACCAAGCGCGACCTGGCGGCGACCGTCGCTCTTCGCGCCGCTCGTCGGCCACGCCGGCGACGGCAACTTCCACCTGAACATCATCATCGACCCCGACGACGCCGCCGAACTACGCGGCGACGAAGGCGTTCAACGCACGGCTGGTGCGTCGCGCGCTCGCGCTCGGCGGCACGTGCACGGGCGAGCACGGCATCGGCATGGGCAAGAAGCAGTATCTGGTCGAGGAGCACGGCGAGGCTGCGGTGGAGGTGATGCGCACGCTGAAGCAGGCACTCGATCCGAAGAACCTGATGAACCCCGGAAAGATAGTGTAGGACTTGTGTAGGATCTTTCGTTGAACCATGGCACGGAGGCCCGCCGGGCGCACGCCCTCGCTGTTCGACTCTCCAGAACCCGATCAACCGACGCCGCCGCCACCCGGGGGCTTTCCCGACGCCGTCGCGCTGCACGAGGCCGCCCAGAGCCGCTATCTCAACTACGCGCTCTCGGTCATCACGTCGCGCGCGCTGCCCGACGTGCGCGACGGCCTGAAGCCGGTGCAGCGCCGCATCCTCTACACGATGTGGCAGCAGAACCTGACGGCCGACGCCAAGCACCGCAAGTGCGCGAAGGTCGTCGGCGACGTGATGGGCAACTACCACCCCCACGGCGACGCGGCGCTTTACGAGACGCTGGTGCGGATGGCCCAGCCCTTCTCGCTGCGCTACCCGCTGGTGGACGGCTCGGGCAACTTCGGCTCGCTCGACGGCGACAGCGCCGCGGCCATGCGCTACACCGAGTGCCGGCTGACGCGGGTGTCCGACGAGATGCTGTCGGAGATCGAGCAGCGCACGGTGCACTTCCGGCCCAACTACGACGGCACGCGCACCGAGCCGGTGGTGCTGCCGGCGCGGCTGCCGAACCTGCTGGTCAACGGCACCACCGGCATCGCGGTCGGCATGGCCACGAACGTCCCGCCCCACAACCTGGGCGAGGTGTGCACGGCGCTGCTGAAGCTGCTCGACAACCCCGAGCTCAGCAGCGCTGCAGCTGTGCCGGTGGGTGAAGGGCCCCGACTTTCCGACCGGCGGGCAGATCCTCAACTCCGCCGACGAGCTGAAGGAGATCTACAAGACCGGCTCGGGCACGATCCGCGTGCGCGCCACGTGGGAGGAAGGCCCGTCGAACCGCAGCACGCAGACGTCTACGTGACCAGCATTCCGTACGCGGTCAACAAGTCCACGCTCGTCGAGCGCATCGCCGACGTGGTGCTGTCGCGCAAGCTCCCGCCGCTCCTCGACGTGAAGGACGTGTCGACCGACGACGTCCGCATCGCGCTGGAGCTGAAGCGCGACGCCGATCCGCGGATGGTGATGGCGTATCTGTTCAAGAACACGCCGCTCCAGACCAACGTCATCGTCAACCTGACGTGCCTGATTCCGACCGAGAACCCCGAGGTCGGCCGGCCCGAGCGGCTGGACCTGAAGTCGATCCTCTGGCACTTCCTGCACTTCCGGCTCGAGGTCGTGACCAAGCGGCTCGAGCACGAGCTGGAGTCGCTCGCAGGCGCATCCACATTCTCGAGGGTTTCGAGAAGGTCTTCGACGCGCTGGACGAGATCATCCGCATCATCCGCAAGTCGGACGGCAAGGCGGACTCGGCGGACAAGATCATGAAGCGCTTCGACCTGGACGCCGAGCAGGCCGACGCCATCCTGGAGCTGAAGCTCTATCGGCTGGCGCGCCTCGAGATCCTCGTCATCCAGAACGAGCTGGCCGACAAGCGCAAGCGCGCCCGGCAGATCACGGGCCTGCTGAAGGACGAGGACGGCCGCTGGGGCCTGGTGCGCCAGGACATCGCGGCCGTGCAGGACGCCTACGCCAAGCGCGACAAGCGGCGCACCGTGATCGAAGCCGCCGAGGAGGTGGAGTTCACGGCCGACGATTTCATCGTCGACGAGGACAACGTCGTCATCGTCTCGCGCGACGGCTGGCTGAAGCGCCAGAAGGAAGTGCGCGATCTGTCCTCCACGCGGCTGCGCGAAGGGCGACTCGGTGCTGGCGGTGCTGCCGGGAAGCACGCGCGCCACGGTGGTGTTCTTCAGCAACCTCGGCGCCGCCTACACGGCCCGCATCATCGACGTGCCGGCCTCCACCGGGTACGGGGAGCCCATCCAGAAGCTCTTCAAGTTTCGTGACGGCGAGCGTGTGGTGGCCGCACTGAGCCTGGACCCGCGCGTGGCCGGCGAGATCGCGCCGGTCGCCAACAAGCGCGGCGTCGTCGCCGAAGACGAGCCGCCGCCGGTGCATGCGATCGCCGTGACGAGCGACGGCTACAGCCTGCGCTTCGGCCTGCAGCCGTTCGTCGAGGCCAGCACGCGGTCGGGCCGGCGCTACGCGCGCGTGGGCGACGGCGTCGAGGTCGTGGGCGTGGCGAAGATCACGGGCGAGGAGGTGATCATCGCGGCGACGCGGCAGGCCCGCGGCATGCTGTGCAAGGCCGACGAGGTGAACTACCTGTCCGGGCCCGGGCGCGGCGTCATCCTCATCAAGCTGAAGCCGAACGAGGACCGTGTCCTCGGGTTCCTGGCGTCGGTGGGCGACCGCGACCTGCTGCGCGTCGAAACCAGCCGCGGCGCCGAACAGACCATCAGCACGGCGAAATACGAGGTGACCGGACGGGGCGGCAAGGGCCGCGAGCTGCTGCAGCGCGGCCAGTTCACGCGCATCGTGCCGGGCGAAGTCGCGAATCCGGAGCCGCTCGAAGGAGGCTAGCGGTCGCGGAGTGGATCGCGTTGAAACCAGGCGACGGAGCCACTTTGCGGCAACGGACCGTCGCGGAGCCCTTGCTTTGTGTATCATGCGCAACAGGCGGTCATGTCCGAAAGCAGTGAACTCGAACAGCATCTCTTGACCGTGCAATCGCGGCTCGAGCGTCTGCGGAAAGCGGACGCCGGCGTACTGCCGATCGAGCCGCGCCTCGCATCGATGGCCGATGAGTCCGCCATTCACCTTAAGGCGTGCGCCGTCACGGTCGAACGTCATTCCCGGATCGTAGGAGAACTCGAGGCATACGCTGGCCAGTGGCGCGACGCCAGCCGCCAGATGCGCGAGGACACGGCCGATCGACTGCAACAGCTCGTGACAACCGTCGAGCGCGGGTTCGAGACCCTGAAGCGGATGCAGGAGGAGCCGATTCGCGAGCTTCGCGAGCAGGCGGCAAGCCTGACGCAGGCGTCCGCGGCCATGGCGAATGCTTCGCAGCAGGACCTCGAACGGAATCTACGGTCCGCCTTCGCGCATGACGTCCACCTCCGGCTGAACGAGCTGACGAAAGAGCTCCAGTCCACACTGACCGAAATCAGGACGCGGCTCGATCGTCAGCCTGCCTCGAAAGACGCCTCCAACCAGTGGTCGCTCGATGACGTGACGCGGCTGCACGGGCAGCTTCGCGAAGGCGTCCGTGAAGCCAGAGAGTTGCCCTACTCGTCTGCGGTCGAGACGGGCCAGGTTTTGTCGGCGGAGCGGGCTTCTGAAGATCCGGGGCGCCCGTTCCTCGAGGCGATCATTGGCCGCGGCGCCTTCGGAAGCGCAACGGGCATCCCGGTCAAGTGGGCTGCCGCTGCGGTTCTCGGCCTGGCCATCGCCGCAACGTTGACAGGAGTGTTCGGCTGGCGGCTGCAGCAGCAGATCACGGCGGCCGAAGAGCGTCAGCGCGTCAGCGATCTCAAGAATCAGGCCGTGCTGGACGATGCCGCGCGCCAGTCCGAGGCCGGACGCCTGGCGGCGGCGAAGGAACTCGCGACCGCAAAAGAGATGGCGAATAGCGCCCGGCGGATTGCGGGCGTCCTGGCTGCGCCCGATCTCCTCCGCTTCCGACTCTCCGGTGCGGGCGGAGCATCCGGTCAGGCATTGGTCAGCCGCTCGCGCGGCTTTGTCGTTAGCGGGTCCTTTCTGCCGTCGCCGCCGGCGAACGGCACCCACCGGACGTGGCTGCTGACGCGCACCACGGCCGTGAAGATGGGACCGCTCGCCGCCGAACCCGACGGAACCTTCACGCTCGCCCAGCAGATGCCCGCCGTGCCGCGCGCGATCGTCGGAGTGATCGTGACGGAGGAACCGGTGAACGGCGGAGACACACCGTCGGGTGCGACCGTTCTTACCAGCGTGCCCACTCAGTCAGTCGCCGCCGCCGCACGACCCTAGTGAACGACAGGCGTTAACCTGGCCGCTCAACGACGGCTATCGTCCGAACGTCGCGCCCACGCGCGTTTCCCCGTCGGCCCGCACGGTGATCATCTGACGACGCTCGCCAAAAACCGGGTGACTGAACACAATCTCGTGGTTGCCGATCGGCACGGACAGATTGGCGAGCGGAGTTTCCCCATACGCCCGGTTGTCGATTGATACTTCAGCCCAGGGCTGTGCGTTCACGCTGACCAGCCCCATCGGCAGCGTGATGTCCATTCTCGCCAGCTGCCCTTCGCGGAACGTGACGTCGCGGCGCATCCGGAGCCCCAGCGTTGTGTTGATCAGGTCCAGTTGATATGTGCCGGCCCTCATGATGATGGGCCCGTCAGCGGTCGAGCCGAGCACCTCGTCGCCATGCATCACTTTCAGCTCGATCGGCGTCTGAAGCCGCACCCCCCCCGACCGTTGATTGTTGGCCGCGGCGATTGGGTCTGGCGCTGTCGCCGTTACGGAGGTCACTGGAGCCGCCGAAAGGGCGACGGCCGAAAGCGCTGTCGACGGGGTCGAGAGCGGCTCGCTCCCGGCGATCGGCGCGCGAGGCTCGGCTGCGCGTGCCGGGTCGTGGCGACCGGGGCTGCCGCATCACCAGCGCGGCGATGACGCCCGCCTCGAAGAAGGCCAGGAGACCAAGCGCTGGTGTGATCCAGCGTGATGCGCGGTGGACTTTTGGCGGCATCCGGCGCACTGTGGCGCCCCTCACAACCGTCGACGCGGTCTGAGCTGATTCGTGTTGTGGCTTCGAAGATCGAATCGGCGTGAGCGCCGGTGGAGCAGTGGCCGCCGCTGCTTCATGCATTCGCGCTGCGGAGGCGTTGGCGGTGGAAACCTCTCGTGTCGTTACCGGTTTCGCGGGTTGCAATCGCCGGGCTGCGAGGGCGTCCACGTCGCCTGTCTGCAACTCAAAGGTAGCCGCAGTGAACTCGGACGGGATGTCACGGAGATCGGCGTACGCGTCGGCGGCGGTCTGTACGTGTGGTGCCCGATCTGCAGCGCCTGTTCCAGCCACAGGCGCAGGTGGTTGCTGGACAGCCCCGTACGGGCAAAGCGGTGCTCCACTGGTCGAGCAGGTCCGGAAGCCGCTCTTGAGGTCCAGGCGAGTCAGCCGCCGGCCCAGCAGCAGCTCGAGCGCCAGCACGCCGAGCTGGAACACATCGGTGCGTGCGTCGAGGCGGACGGATTCCGGAAGGGTCGGGCGCGGTGACCAGACCGAAGTCGGCCCATAACTGCGAAGCCGGGAGGTCGAGCCGGCGCAAGGCCGACCCGAGGTACGTGCTCGACGATGCAGACACGGCCGCTGCCGGTGATGACGACACGGTCTGACGTGAGCGCGCTGTGCGTGATGTCTACTCCCTTGGATTGCAAGACCGTCAACGACTTGACGACCTCTTTGACCAGGCCTGTGACAAACGACGGATTGAGACCCCGCATGCCCGGGCATACCATTCGAAGAGGACCGACAGGCGCTTGCCGGAAATATGAGTGGACACAAGCGCCAGCGTCGCGTCCTCTTCCAGCCGCTCCACGGCGACGATGAGCGGAAACGCGTGATCACGGATTGGCCGACCTGGCGGACGCGCTCGCGCAGGGCCTCTTCGTACTGCAGTTTCCAGGGCATCGTCGACAAATGGACGTCGCTCTATGCGGCGACCTCGGAGATGCACGAGCCGGAGAAATACGGCGCGGTGTCCGCCGACAAGCAGGTGTCCGCGCGCGGCATCGAGGTTGGGCACATCTTCTATTTCGGCACCAAGTATTCCGAGCCGATGAAGGCGGTGGTGGCGGGGCCGGACGGCAAGGAGGTGCTGCTGCACGGCGGTTCCTATGGCATCGGGCCATCGCGCCTTGTCGCTGCGATCATCGAGGCCTGCCACGACGAGAACGGCATCAAGTGGCCGGAGCCGGTCGCGCCGTTCGATGTCATCATCCTCAATCTCAAGCAGGGCGATGCGGCGACTGACGCTGCGTCCGAGCAGCTCTACAAGGAACTCAGCGCCAAGGGCCTCGACGTGCTCTATCACGACACCGATGAGCGGCCCGGCGCGAAATTCGCAACCGCTGACCTGATCGGCATCCCGTGGCAGATTCTCGTCGGCCCAAAGGCTCGCTGCTGGCCAGGTCGAGCTGAAGCGCCGGGCCGACGGGAGCCGCACCATGCTCGCCCCGGCTGACGCGGTGGCACAGCTTGGCCGCTAATTTGTTCGCTCCTGGAGCGGCGGGCTGTTAATGGCCTGAAACGGCCAGAATTGGATGAAATGCCGGACGTGGACGGATTTTGATGGCAGAGCCTGCGGGGACCCGGCCTTTTTCTCCATTCGAATGGATGGTGTCGCTGCGCTATCTGCGCTCGCGGCGCAAGGAAGGATTTATCTCGGTCATCGCCGGGTTTTCGTTTCTCGGCATCATGCTGGGCGTTGCGACGCTGATCATCGTGATGGCGGTGATGAATGGCTTTCGCAGGCAACTGCTCGAACAGACCTCGGATTGAACGGCCACCTGCTGGTTCAGCCGCTGGAGCAGCCGCTCACCGACTGGGAGGTCGTCGCCGAGCGACTCTCCAAGATCCCGGGCGTGCGGCTTGCGGCGCCGATCGTTGAGGGCCAGGCGCTGTCGTCTTCACCGTTCAACTCGGCCGGCGTGCTGGTGCGCGGTATCCGTTCCGCGGACCTGATGAAGCTCACCTCGATCGCCAACAACCTGAAGCAGGGTACGCTCGAAGGCTTCGATACCGGGCAAGGCCTCGCGATTGGCCGCCGTCTGTCCGACAATCTTCAGTGCGCGCGGGCGACAACATCACGCTGGTCGCGCCGCGCGGTGCGGTGACGCCGATGGGCACGACGCCGCGCATCAAGACCTACAAGGTCGCCGCCGTGTTCGAGATCGGCATGTCGGAGTACGACGCCAGCATCGTGTTCATGCCGATGCCCGAGGCGCAGCTCTACTTCAATCGCGCCGGCGACGTGACGGCCATCGAGGTTTACACCGACAATCCGGACCGCATCGACGCCTTCCGCAGGCTCGCCACCACTGCGGCGGAGCGCCCCATCTTCATGATCGACTGGCGGCAGCGCAACGCGACCTTCTTCAATGCCCTGCAGGTCGAACTCAACGTGATGTTCCTGATCCTGACGCTGATCATCCTGGTTGCGGCGCTCAACATCATCTCCGGCCTGATCATGCTGGTGAAGGACAAGGGACGCGACATCGCGATCCTGCGCACCATCGGGTCGACGCAGGGCGCGATCATGCGCATTTTCCTGATCACCGGCTCTTCGATCGGTATCGTGGGCACGATCGCGGGCTTCCTGCTCGGTGTCGTCGTTTGCATGAATGTGGAGTTGATCCGGCAATTCCTGTCCGTGGCTGACGCGCACTGAACTCTTCTCGCCCGAGCTCTATTTCCTCGCGCCTGCCGGCCGAGTTGGATGTGGGCGAGACGACCGCCGTCGTGGTGATGTCGCTCACCCTTTCGCTGCTCGCCACGCTCTACCCGTCCTGGCGTGCGGCGCGGCTCGATCCGGTCGAGGCGCTGCGCTATGAATGAGGCGGTGCGCGAGCGCGACACGGCAATCAAGGACAAGGAGCCCGCGGTCTTTCTGCACGCGATCGAGCGGCGCTACCATCAGGGTGCCGCCACCCTGGAAGATTCTCAAGGGCGCAGAGCTTGCGGTGTGGTCGGGGCAGTCGGTCGCGCTGATCGCGCCGTCAGGAGTTCCGTAGCTGCGCTCGGGGAAGAGCCAGAAGGTGACGTAGCCGAAGACCCAGCCGGTGTCTTCGAGCACCCACACCTGCTCCGGATGCTCGGCGAACAGCCGACGGTTCTGCGCGGCCTTCCGCTCATCCCAGGTCTTGCCCGGGTCGGCCTGCACGGTCTCGTAGAGGTCGGATCCGAGCATCGCGACGAAGCTCTCCTGGATCGGCGCGTACGCGACGGTGGTCAGGCCGTCGATCGCGGGCAGGTCGGCTTCCGTCGCGTGACGGAGCAGAACGTCGTCCCGCTGGGCAATCACGCGCGGACGAGCGGCTTGTACTTGATCCGGTGCGGCTCGAGCGCGTCGGCGCCGCGGGTCTCCTTGACCCAGTCGGCGTACTCCTCGTAGCTGCCCTCGAACCAGGTCACCTGGCTGTCGCCCTCGAAGGCGAGGATGTGGGTCGCGATCCGGTCGAGGAACCAGCGATCGTGGGAGATCACGACGGCACAGCCGGCGAAGTCGAGCAGCGCCTCTTCGAGCGCGCGCAGCGTGTCGACGTCGAGGTCGTTCGTCGGCTCGTCGAGCAGGAGCACGTTGCCGCCGCTCCGCAGCAGCTTCGCCAGGTGGACGCGGTTGCGCTCGCCGCCGGAGAGGTCGCTGACGCGCTTCTGCTGGTCGGAGCCGCGGAAGTTGAACCAGGAGACGTACTGGCGCGAGTTCACCTCCTTCTTGCCGAGCTCGATCACGTCCTGGTTGCCGGAGATCTCCTTCCAGACCGTGTTCTCCGGGGTCAGGTCGGCGCGCGCCTGGTCGACGTAGGCGAGCTCGACGGTGTCGCCGATCCGCAGCGCTCCCGCGTCCGGGGTCTCCTCGCCGGCGATCATCCGAAAGAGCGTCGTCTTGCCGGCACCGTTCGGGCCGATCACGCCGACGATCCCGCCGGGCGGGAGCGAGAAGGTCATCTCCTCGACGAGCAGGCGGTCGCCGAAGCCCTTGCTGACGCCCTCGGCGTCGACGACGACGTCACCGAGCCGCGGGCCGGCCGGAATGTGGATCTCGACCCTGTCGAGCTTGACGTTCTGATCGTCGGCGAGCAGCTTCTCGTACTGCGTCAGCCGCGCCTTCGCCTTCGCATGGCGCGCCTTCGGGCTCGCGCGCACCCACTCGAGCTCGCGGGCGAGCGTTCGGCGCCGCGCCGACTCCTGCTTCTCCTCGACGGCGAGCCGCGCCTGCTTCTGCTCGAGCCAGGACGAGTAGTTGCCCTCGAACGGCAGCCCCTTGCCGCGGTCGAGCTCGAGGATCCAGCCGGCGACGTTGTCGAGGAAGTAGCGATCGTGCGTGACGGCGACGACGGTGCCCTTGTACTGCTCCAGAAACCGTTCCAGCCAGGCCACCGATTCGGCGTCCAGGTGGTTCGTCGGCTCGTCCAGGAGGAGCAGGTCGGGCGAGGAGAGGAGCAGCCGCGCGAGGGCGACCCGCCGCCGTTCGCCGCCCGACAGCGTCGTCACGTCGCGGTCGCCTTCGGGAAGTCGCAGCGCGTCCATCGCACGGTCGAGCGTCGCGTCGAGGCTCCACGCGTCGGCACGGTCGATCTGCTCCTGCACCTTCGCCTGCTCCTCGAGGAGGGCGTCGAAGTCCGCGTCCGGCTCGGCGAACTGCGCCGAGATCCGGTTGAACCGATCGAGCAGGTCGCGCAGCTCGCGGACGCCGTCCTCGACGTTCTCGCGGACCGTCTTTGCGGGGTCGAGCTCCGGCTCCTGGGCGAGCATGCCGACGCTGGCACCGGGCGCGAGCTCGGCGACGCCGCTCGACGGCTCCTCCAGCCCGGCCATGATCCGAAGCAGCGTCGACTTGCCGGCCCCGTTCGGGCCGAGCACGCCGATCTTGGCGCCAGGCAGGAAGCTGAGCGAGATGTTCGCCAGCACCTGCCGGTCGGGGCCGTAGAACTTGTCGGCCCGGTACATCGTGAAGACGTAGTCGCTCACCGTCCGGGCACGATAGCCATAGGCTCCGTCCGTGCCCGGTCGCACCTTCGAAGACTTCGAGCCCGGCCAGGTGTACGAGCTCGGCAGCCATACGGTGACCGAGGAGGAGATCGTCGACTTCGCGCGCCGGTTCGACCCGCAGCCGTTCCATCTCGACCCGGAAGCGGCCCGCGAGTCCGTCTTCGGCGGCCTGATCGCGAGCGGCTGGCACACCGGCGCGATGTGGATGCGCCTCTACGTCGACTCGATGCTCGGCGACTCCGACGGACGCGGCTCGCCGGGCGTCGAGGAGCTTCGCTGGCTTGCGCCGGTCCGTCCCGGGGACACGCTCTCAGGTCGCCTGACCGTGCTCGACGTCACGCCGTCGGCGAGCCGGCCTGACCGCGGCACGATCCGGATCCGCGGTGAGATGGTCAACCAAGACGGCGTGACCGTGATGTCGATGACCTCACGCGGCCACTTCGGCCGGCGCAAGAGCTCCTAACGCAATGAGACTCTGAGTCGAGGCCCCATCACGTTAGAAGCTCTGTCGCTCAGTAGGCTTCCGCCATGAGCGAGCTCGGCCTCTTCCCGCTCGGGATCGTGCTCCTTCCGACCGAGCAGATCCCACTGCACATCTTCGAGGACCGCTACCAGGAGCTGATCGGCGAGTGCCTGGCGGAGGAGCGGGAGTTCGGGCTCGTCTACGCCGACGAGGACGGGCTGCGCGAGATCGGGACGCGCGCGGCGGTGACCGAGGTGCTCGACCACTTCGACGACGGGCGCCTGAACATCGTCGCCGAGGGCCGCGAGCGGTTCCGCCTCGTCGAGCTGACCGAGGGACGCTCCTTCCAGACCGGGATCGTCGAGGCGATCGCGGACGAGCCCGACGCCGCCGACCCAGAGGACACCGAGCACGCGCTCGAGCTCTACCACCGCCTCGTCGAGCTGACGGGCGCGGAGGTCGAGGAGCCGCGGCTCGACGTGGAGCAGCTCTCGTTCGAGCTCGCCGGCCGCTTCGAGTTCGCCCCCGAGCTGAAGCAACGGCTGTTGCAGCTGACCTCGGAGCGTGCCCGGATGAAGCTGCTCGCCGAGCTCCTGGCCGGCGCGGCAGCTGCCGTCGAGCGCGAGCGGGAGATCGCCGAGCGCGCCCACGGCAACGGCAAGGTCGACCCCAGGGGCTGACACGTACCATGGCGTCATGGCCGTAACCGCTCACGCGAAGCTCGACGTCCAGCGCATCCGCGCCGACTTCCCCTACCTCGAGGAGCTCGCGAACGGCAAGCCCGTCGCCTTCCTCGACTCGGCCGCGTCGACCCAGAAGCCGCGCCAGGTGCTGGACGCGATGCACGACTTCTACTCGCATCGGTATGCGAACGTGCACCGCGGCGTCTACCGGCTCGCGGAGCGCGCGACCGAAGGCTACGAGGGCGCCCGCGAGAAGGTGCGCGCGTTCGTCAACGCCCCCTCGACGCGCGAGGTCGTCTTCACTCGCAGCGCCACCGAGGGGATCAATCTCGTCGCCTACGCCTGGGGCCTCGAGAACCTCGGTCCCGGCGACGTGGTCGTGATCACCGAGCTCGAGCACCACTCGAACTTCGTCCCGTGGCAGTTCGTCGCCAACCGCACCGGTGCGAGCTTCAAGCACATCCCGATCGACGACGCAGGCGAGCTGCAGTTGGACGCGCTCGACGAGATCGCGGCGTCGGGCAAGGTCAAGGTCGTCGCCAACAACCTCGTCTCGAACTCGCTCGGCACGATCAACCCGGTCGAGAAGCTCGCCGCGTGGGCGCACGAGCAGGGAGCGATCATGGTCGTCGACGCGGCGCAGGCTGCACCCCACCGGCCGCTCGACGTCCAGGCGCTCGGCTGCGACTTCCTCGCGATCTCCTCGCACAAGCTCTGCGGACCGAGCGGCGTCGGCGCGCTCTGGGGCAAGGCCGAGCTGCTCGAGCGGATGTCGCCGTTCAACCTCGGCGGCGAGATGATCCGCTCGGTCACGCTCGACCGGACGAGCTGGAACGAGCTGCCGTACAAGTTCGAGGCCGGCACGCCCGCGATCGCGGAGGCATACGGCTTCGGCGTCGCGATCGACTACCTCTCCGAGATCGGTCTCGACGCGATCGAGCGCCACGAGCACGAGCTGACGGAGTACGCGCTCGGAAAGCTCTCGGAGCTCGACTTCGTGCGCATCTTCGGCCCGCCCGTCGAGCGACGCGCCGGGATCGTCTCCTTCGACGTCGCGGGGATCCACCCGCACGACGTGGCGCAGATCCTGGACTGGGAAGGCGTCGCCGTGCGTGCCGGCCACCATTGCACGCAGCCGTTGATGGCCCGCCTCGGCGTCGCTGCGACCACGCGCGCGAGCTTCTACCTCTACACGATCCCCGAGGAGATCGATCGCCTCGTCGAGGGGCTGCACAAGGTCAAGCAACACCTTGGTTGAGATCAACCCAGCCTGATGTCTGAATTCGACCAGCTGTACAGGGAGGTCATCCTCGACCACTACAAGAACCCGCGCGGGCACGGGCTGCTCGACGCGGCCGACGCGCAGGCGGAGGGCCAGAACCCGCTTTGCGGCGACGAGGTGACCGTCTCGCTCCGCTTCGAGGGCGAGACGATCTCCGAGGTCGGCTTCGAGGGCCGCGGCTGTGCGATCTCGCAGGCGGCAACGTCGATGCTGACGGAGATCGTCGTCGGACGCAGTGCCGAGGACGTGGCGCGGATGCCGAAGGAGGAGCTGCTCGAGGAGATCGGGATCCCGCTGACTCCGGTCCGGCTCAAGTGTGCGCTCCTCGGCCTCGGCGTGCTGAAGGTGGCGCTGCACAAGTCGAAGGGAACGCCGCTGCCGGACGAGTGGACGCAGGGCGACGACCTGACGATCGCCTAGTGGCGACCGTCGACGTCTGCCCGGTCGCGGAGCTGCCGCCGGGGCACGTGAAGATCATCTGGACGGGCCCGCTCGCGATCGGCGTCTACAACTGCGACGGCAGCTACTACGCGCTCGAGGACCGCTGCTCGCACGACGACGGGCCGCTCTGCGAGGGCGAATGGGAGCCGGACGAGTGCATCGCGATCTGCCCGCGCCACGGCTCACGCTTCGACATCACGACGGGCCGCCCGCTGACCTTGCCGGCCTACGAGCCCGTCGACACCTTCCCGGTGAAGGTCGAGGACGGCTGGGTCCGGGTCGAGGTCTAGGAGACTGTGGGCCGCGGCGCAGGTGCGCCGCGGCCCAGTCGCTCCCGGCAGAGATCAGGCGCTGCCGGTGTACCTGAAGATGAACAGCCCGTGGTCCATGTCACTCGCGGCGACGTACTCCCGACCGGCGTGCTGGAAGACCTGCACGCCCCAGAAGTTGTTGCCGTGCTCGTGGATGAAGCGCCCGACCTCGACGAGCTGATCGTTCACGATCTTGAGGACGCGGAGGCCGGCGGAGTAATACGAGAAGTACGCCAGGTCGTTCCGCGTCGGCGAGACCGCGACCTCGTGCACGGACAGGTCGCCGAAGCCCGTTGCGTACGCCGGGTTCATAGCCTCCGGGATCGCGAACCGGTCGAGCTCCACGAGCTTGCCCGCGTTGTTCCGGTACAGGTGCACGTAGCCCCAGCCGTCGAAGAAGGAGCTGAGGTTGACCCGGTCGCCGGTCTGGCCGAGCGCGACGTCCGGCAGCAGCTCCGCCGTGCCCGCGAGGCACGCCGCGAGATTGAACCCGCCCTTGTCGAACAGCGCGAAGCCGTCGCTACGCGGGATCGAGAGCGCCGGAATGCCGCCCTCGACCGACATGCCGAAGACACCGCAACCGTCGGATCCCTCGCGGTTGACGACGATCGCGGCCTCGTAGCCCGCCGCCTCGACGTTGGCGATCTTCTCCGTGAACGTGCACAGGCCGCGCGAGACGACGGCGACCGTCGCCCCGGCAGGAGCCGGCGGCGCGGGATCGCCGATGCACGCCCTGCCGACGTAGCGCGTAAGACGATTCGTCAGCGGCGCTCCGAGCGGGATCTGCTCGGTGCCGCTGCCGGAACCGGCGCTGAACGTGCCGGCGTCGTCGGTCGTGCCGCGCACGCCCATCGGGTTGAAGTCCTCGTCGGCGGCGATGATGTAGTTCGAGTTCTTCGTGAACTCCGCTTCGTGTGCGTTGCCCTCGGGCGCCTCGCTGAGGCCTGTCTGCTCGAGGAGCTCCGGGTCCGGGCTCGCGAAGTCAGAGTCTCCGACGTAGGTCGCGTTCGTCGGGTCGGTGACGTCGAGGGTCACGTAGCCGCCGTCCCAGTACGAGACGAGCATGATCTGCCGGCCGCCGATGGGCTTGACGACGATATCGTGGTGGAAGACTTCGACGAGGTTTGTCGGGGTCGCCTGCACGATCTGGGGGAACTTCTCGTCCAGGTCGTACTCGGCGATGACCGCCGGCTTCTTCGGGTTGGAGATGTCGACGATGTCGACGTCCGGGCCCTCCTCGTTGTCCACGATCACCGCGTAGGCCTTCGAGCCGGCGTCCCAGGCGAAGATGCTGTGGATGTCGTTTGCCGCCTTCTTTCCCTGGCCGGCAACGGTCTCGTCGCCGAAGCCCTCCGCGAGCAGCGTCGGATGGGCGGGATCGTCGACGTCGTAGATGTTCAGGCCGCCGAAGCCGGCCTTGTCCTTGCACTTCTCGTTGTTCGATACGAGGATGTCGCCGTCGTACGAGGCCGTGTCGATGTGGATCGTCTGGATGCCCTCGCCCGGCGCGCTGCCTTCCTTCGCCTGGATGAAGGCGACCTCCTTCGGGGCTGCCGGGGTCCGGATGTCCACGACGTGGATGCCGTTGTACTTGCACATCGCGCCGCCCCAGGCGGCGAGATACGCGTACCCCTTGAAGACGCCGACGTCCGCGATCTTGTCTTCGACCACATTCTTCAGCTCGAGATGCGAGACGAGCTGCACGTTCGCCGAGGTCGGCGGCAGGTGGCCCTCGTCCGGGCCGTGCTGCTGGCCGTGGTGGTGGCTGTGGGTGATCCTGGCGTTGTCGACCGCACCGTCGTTGCTCGACCCGCCGTCGTGAGCGATCGCGCTCGTGATCGCCGTCGCCGAGCCGATCACGACGAGCGCCAGGAGCACTTTGTGTCCTCTGAGCATGCTCTCCCCTCCCGTGGATGCGTGCATCACACCGTGCCGTGGAGCTGCAAGCCGGTCCTACCAGAGTTGCGGGCGTCGTGCCAGGTCGAGCCGGGCCGCGAAGGTCTCCGGGAGGCGATGGCGCGTCGCCTCGTCTTGCTACATTCTCGATATCCGCGGAAAGGAGGTGGTCCGGCAGTGGAGATTTCCAGTACGGGCAGTGGAGGTGCCAGCCGGTAGGGACGTGCCCCTAGGACCTGCAAGGGGAATCGTCTAGCCAGCGTAGGGGGCTCGCGGAAGGTGTCCGGTGACGGACGTCACACGCGCCGCTTCGGCAGGAAGCGTCTCTGCCAATACAAGCTGGTACCGAAGATCGGAGGGCCGCTCTCAGAGCGGCCCTCCGTCTGTTTCACCACTTGTCCGTTGCGGACGTGTGGGGTCCTGGCCCCGACATGTCGGGAACGGACTACGCCTCTTTGGACGTCGCGCGGCGGAGCTGCTCGTCGAGCGGGACGAGCGGGATGCCGAAGGTGTCGACGGCGTCGGAGTTCGAGACGACGTTGTCGCCGGCGGCGAGCATCTTCAGCTGGTCGCGCGTCACCGGCGGCTTCGGCAGCTTCTCCAGCACCGCGGCCTGCACCCGCATCAGCCCAAACGGGACGTGGACGCTCGACCGGTGCGCGCCTTGCGCCTGCTTCAGCCGCGACCAGAACTCGTTCCAGGTGACCGCGTCCGGCCCACCGACCTCGAAGGTCCGGTTCGCCGCCTCCGGCTTCTCGATCGCAGCCGCGAAGTAGGCCGCCACGTCGTCGAGCCAGATCGGCTGGATCCGCTGCGTCCCAGGCCCGACGATCGGCGTCACCGGCGCCAGCTTGGCGATCTTCTTGAACTGGCCGAGAGCGCCGCCGGCGCGCCCGAAGACGAAGCTCGGCCGGAAGATCACGTGCTCGAGCCCGGACGCCTTGACGTCCTGCTCCATCTGCCACTTCGCGCCGTAGTAGGGGACGAGGTCCTTCGTCTCCTCGGTGGTCCCGAGCGCGGACATCAGCACGAACCGCCGCACGTCGGCGTCGCGGGCGGCCTCGAGCAGGTCGCGCGTCCCTTGCTCCATCACGCGCTCGAACTCCTCTGGCTTGCCGCTGAGGAGCGCGACGAGGTGGACGACGGCGTCCTGCCCGTCGACTGCCCGGCGCAGGCTCTCCGGATCGGTCATCGACCCGGGAACCGCCTCCTGGCTCGGCAGTTCGGCGCTGGAGCCCGCGGTGTGCTCGAGCACCCGCACCGTGTGACCGTCGTCGACGAGCCGCTGGACGATCGCGGGCCCGACGAAGCCGGTCGCACCGGTGACGAGGATCCTCACGACTCGAAGTTCTTCCAGTAGCGGCTCGGTGTCGGCCCCTTCTGGCCCTGGTACTTGGAGCCGAGCCCACCCGACCCGTACGGCTTCTCGGCGGGCTCGCTCAGCTGCACGAACGAGAGCTGGCCGATCTTCATCCCGTGGTAGATCGTGATCGGGAGGTTCGCGACGTTCGAGAGCTCGAGCGTGACGTGACCGTCCCAGCCCGGGTCGATGAACCCCGCCGTCGAGTGGATCAGCAGGCCGAGCCGACCCAGCGAGCTCTTCCCCTCCAGGCGCGCGACGAGGTCGTCGGGCAGCCGCACGCGCTCGAGCGTCGAGCCGAGCACGAACTCGCCCGGGTGGAGGATGAACGGCGTCTCGTCGTCGATCTCGACGAGCTCGGTCAGCTCTTCCTGCTCCTGCTTCACGTCGATGTAGGGGTAGCGGGAGTTGCGGAAGACGCGGAAGTAGCGGTCGACGCGGACGTCGAGGCTCGACGGCTGCATCAGCGAGTCGTCGTACGGCTCGACTTCGATCCTTCCCGCGTCGAGCAGCCGTCGGATCGTCACGTCGCTGAGAACCACGCGCGGATTCTACGGTTCCCCACGCCGCTGGTCGGGACCGCCAGAGACGCAGGTCCGTTGCAAAAAGGACGTTTTCCACATACTGTTCCCGCCCCGTGTCGATGCTGTTCGAGCAGATGGAGCCGAACGAGCGCTTCCGCGCGCGGCGCGAGGAGGCGCGCCGGCGCCGCAAACGGCGCCGCGCGGTCGCATTCGGACTCCTGCTCGGCGTGACGGCGACGGCCACGCTCGGCGCGCGGTTCGTCATCGACGACGAGCACGCCGCGAATGCGGGCGCGACGCAGACACCCGTTGCGAAGCCGGCGGCCAAGCCCGTGCCCGTGAAGCAGCCGCGCGCGCTGCCGGACGAGGTGCGCGGAATCCACGTGACGATGGCGCTCGCGTCGCTCGACGGCAAGCTCAAGGAGTACCTGAAGCTGGTCGACGAGGGGATGAACACGATCCAGCTCGACGTCAAGGACGAGAACGGCGAGATCGGCTTCATCCCGTCGGCGGTGCCGCTGGCGACCACCGTCGGCGCCGCCAAGTCGTACTACCGGCCGCGCGAGGCGGCGAAGCTGGTCCATCGCCAAGGGCGTCTACCTGATCGGCCGCGTCGTCACCTTCGAGGATCCGCGCCTCTCGGAGGGCAAGCCGGAGCTCGCGATCAAGAATCCCGACGGCTCGGTCTGGCACAACCACGCCGGCCTCGGCTGGACGAATCCGTACGACAAGCGGGTCTGGGACTACAACGTCTCGATCGCAGAGGTCGCCGCGCGCGCGGGCTTCGACGAGATCCAATTCGATTACGTCCGCTTCCCGACCGACGGCGACGTCGACTCGATCGTCTACCCGAAGAAGACGGCGACGCCGCCGGGCTGGGTGATCGCGCAGTTCGTCCACTACGCCACGCAGCGCCTGAAGCCGCTCGGAGTGCGCGTCTCGGCGGACGTCTTCGGCCTCTCGGCCACGCGCGACCTCGGCATCGGCCAGGTCCCGCGGCGGATCTCGAAGTACGTCGACGCGATCTATCCGATGGTCTACCCGTCGCACTACGGCGCCGGCGAGTACGGGCTCGAGAACCCGAACGCGTCCCCGGGCGCCACCGTCGAGTGGTCGCTCGCCGACTTCCGGCGTGAGCTGAAGAACGGCAAGGCGGAGCTGATCCCGTGGCTGCAGGACTTCTCCTACGGCCGCACGTACGGGCTCGCCGACGTCAAGGCGCAGATCGAGGCGGCCCGGCTGATGGGCGCGCGCGGCTACCTGCTCTGGAACCCGCTCGGGATCTACACGCCGGGCGCCTTGGCACCGGCTTCGTAACACCCGTTACACTCGCGGCCCAATGGCGATCGGCGACGTGATGAGGACGCGTGTCGTGACCGTCGAGCCGGACGACTCGGCCCGCCTCGCGGTGCTGCGGATGCTCGAGGAAGGCGTCGGCTCGGTCGCCGTCTGCGACGGCGGCAAGCTCGTCGGCATCTTCACGGAGCGCGACGTGCTCGCACTCGCCGGTGACGGCACCGATCTCGACGCCGTCCGGGTCGGCGACGTGATGACGCGCGATCCGGTCACGGTCGACGTCGACGTCCAGATCCTCGACGCGGCCCGACTGATGGGCGAGCGCCGAAGATCCGGCACGTGCCGGTCGTCCAGGGCGACCACGTGCTCGGGATGATCGGCATCCGCGACGTCCTCGGCAGCCTCGTCGAGCGGCCTGGCAGGCGCGCGACACCGACGCACACGACACCGCGCGGTCGCTCTTCAAGGCGCGACTAGGGGGCGAGCCGCGTCACGCGACCACGCGTCGCCGTCCCGCTCGTAGCGGATACGGTCGTGCAAGCGGTCGTCGCCGTGCTGCCAGAACTCGTACGCGTCCGGGACGAGACGGAGCCCGCCCCAGTGCGGCGGCAGCGGTACGTCCTCCCCGAACGTGTCGCTGCGCTCCGCGTAGAGCCGCTCGAGCTCGGCTCGATCGGCCAGCGGCCGGCTCTGCGGTGAAGCCCAGGCGGCGAGCCGGCTGCCGAGCGGCCTGGTGTGGAAGTACGCCGCCGACTCCTCGTCCGTGACCCGCTCGACGCTGCCCCTCGACCCGCACCTGCCGGCCGAGCGGCTGCCAGTGGAAGAGCAGCGCCGCGTGCGGGTTCGCCGCCAGCTCGCCGCCCTTGCGGCTCTCGTAGTTCGTGAAGAAGGCGAAGCCGCGCTCGTCGGCTCCCTTCAGCAGCACCATCCGCGCAGACGGCCTGCCGTCGGACGTCGCCGTCGCGAGCGCCATCGTCTCCGGCACGCTCGACTCCGGCGGCGCGCGCCTCCTCGAACCAGCGCTCGAACTGGCGCAACGGGTCGGGGTCGAGGTCGCGCTCCTCCATTGCATCGAAGAGTATTCATTATGCGTCCGGCCGGTTCGTGAGCTACTGTGGACGATATGGCGACGACGAAGACGATCGACATCCGCACCGCGATCCCCGGCCCTCGCTCGGCCGAGATCCTCGAGCGCAAGGAGCGCGTGATCGCGAACGCGAAGACGATCGTGCTGCCGATCGTGGCGCACGAAGGCCGCGGTGCCACGCTCACCGACGTCGACGGCAACGTCTTCATCGACTTCACCGGCGGCGTCGGCTGCCTCAACGTCGGCCACGCGCATCCGCGCGTCGCTCGAGGCCGCGACCGAGCAGCTCGCGCGCTTCGCGCACACCGACTTCACGGTCGTCCCGTACGAGCTCGTACGTCGAGCTCGCCGAGCGCCTGCTCGAGCGCGCGCCGTTCCGGCGTCCCGCGCCAAGGCCGTCTTCTTCAACGCCGGCACCGAGGCCGTCGAGAACGCCGTCAAGTTCGCACGGCTCTACACGAAGCGTCCGGCGGTGATCGCCTTCGAAGGCGCGTTCCACGGCCGCACGCTGCTCGCGATGACGCTGACGTCGCGCCCGCATCCCTACAAGGCCGGGATGGGGCCGCTCGCGCCCGAGGTCTACCGGGCGCCCTTCCCACAGGACTACCGCGGTCCCGACGCCAAGACCGCCCTCGCCGAGCTCAGGCAGCTCTTCGTCACGCAAGTCGCCGCCGAGCAGGTGGCGGCGATCATCGTCGAGCCGGTCCAGGGTGAGGGCGGCTTCCTGCCGGCGGGCCAGGAGTTCATGACCGGGCTGCGCTCGATCTGCGACGAGCACGGGATCTGCCTGATCGCCGACGAGGTGCAGACGGGCTTCGCGCGTACGGGCAAGCTGTTCGCGATCGAGCACTACGGTGTCGAGCCCGATCTGATCACGGTCGCCAAGTCGATCGCCGCCGGCCTCCCGCTCTCCGGCGTGCTCGGCAAGACGGAGATTCTGGACGCCGCGCACGACGGCGCCATCGGCGGCACGTTCGTCGGCAACCCCGTTGCGCAGGCCGCAGCGCTCGCCGTCCTCGACGTGATCGACGAGGAAGGCCTCTGCGACCGTGCCCTCGCGATCGGCGAGACGATGCGCGCACGCATGCTCACCTGGCAGGAGCGCTTCCCGGCAATCGGGGACGTTCGCGGGCTCGGAGCCATGCTCGCGATCGAGCTGGTCGCCGACCGCGCCACCAAGCAGCCCGCGCCCGACCTTGCCCAGGCCGTGATCGACGCGGCGATGCAGCGGGGGCTGCTGCTGCTGAAAGCCGGGGTGCACGGCAACACGATTCGCGTTCTCTGCCCGCTCGTGCTCACCGACGCCGAGCTCGACGAGGCGCTCGCGGTCTGGGAAGACGCGCTCGCCGACGCTCTCGGCTAGTTCGAATTCCCCAGTAGCAGGGAACGACTAGGTTTCTGTGGCTGTGCAGCAACTCATTGCGGACCGATACGAGCTCAAGGAGATCGTCGGCAGCGGTGGCATGTCGAGTGTCTACTGCGCCTTCGACACCTTGCTCGAACGTCATGTCGCGCTGAAGATCCTGCACGAGCAGTTCGGCGGCGACGAGGAGCACGTCGAGCGGTTCCGCCGCGAGGCGCGGGCGGTCGCGCAGCTCTCGCACCCGAACATCGTCACGGTGATCGACCGCGGCGAGGAGAACGGCCGTCAGTTCATCGTCTTCGAGCTGATCGAGGGCGAGAACCTGAAGGAGCTCGTCGCCCGGGGCGGCCCGCTGCCGATTCGGCGCGTGCTCGAGCTGGGCCTCGAGATCGGGCGGGCGCTGGCGTTCGCCCACGCGCAGGGCCTCGTCCACCGCGACGTGAAGCCGCAGAACGTGCTCCTGAACGAGGAGGGCTTGGCCAAGGTGACCGACTTCGGGATCGTCCGCTCGCTGGACGCTGTCGGCGGGCAGACCGAGACCGGCACCGTGCTCGGCACGAGCCACTACATCGCGCCGGAGCAGGCTCGCGGCGAGCGCGTCGACGCGCACACGGACGTCTACTCGTTCGGCGTCGTCCTCTACGAGCTCCTGGCCGGGGACGTGCCCTATCCCGGCGACAGCTTCCTCTCGGTGGCGATGAAGCACGTCAACGAGCCGGTGCCGAACGTGCTCGAGCAGCGACCCGACACGCCGCTGCGGCTCGCGGCGCTGGTCGAACGCTGCATGGCGAAGATGCCCGCCGACCGGCCGGCCTCGATGAACGAGGTCGTCAGCGAGCTCGAGTCGGTGCGCGCCGACCTCGCGGCGAAGCCGGACGGCGAGGCGACGATGATCGTCAAGCCGAAGGCCGCGCCGAAGCGTCAGCGGCAACGCTCGCCGCGCAGGCCGTTTCCGATCTGGCCGGTCCTGCTCGGCGTGCTGCTGCTCGCCGGCGTGATCGGAGCGATCTTGCTCGTGAACAGAGGTGGAGACGACCCGGGTGCGGTCGCAGATGAACCGGTCCAGCTGCAAGGGGCCGCGTCGTTCGACC
This sequence comes from uncultured cyanobacterium, assembly GCA_963833135.1. Lineage (GTDB taxonomy): Bacteria > Acidobacteriota > Vicinamibacteria > Vicinamibacterales > UBA2999 > 12-FULL-67-14b. Next base: position 123,476 of record CAWHWW010000013.1, read on the forward strand.
CCCAGCCTCCTGGAGACGGCGAGGAGCACAGCGAGCGTGTCCAGGACGCGACCGACGGCGACCCGGCGACCTACTGGACGACGGAGAACTACAACACGTTCTTCAAGCCGGGTGTCGGCCTCGTGCTCGATGCCGGTGAGCCGCGCGAGCTGTCGCAGATCGCGATCACGACCGATACGCCGGGGTTCACGGCCGAGATCCGTGCAGGCAATTCTCAGGACGGCCCCTTCGACACTGTGGTCGGCCCATCCCGGACGGTGAAGGAGAGCACCACGTGGGATCTCGACGGGGCCGAGTCCCGGTACTACGTCGTCTGGGTCACCGATCTCGATCGCGTGGCGCACGTCAACGAAGCCGTCGCCAACTAGTACTCCAGGTTGGAGCGCCGCTCGTGCCGTTCGAGCGCGAGCTGGATCAGGCGGTCGAGCAGGTCGGCGTACGGGATCCCCGAGGCCTCGAACAGGCGCGCGTAGACGCTCGTCGAGGTGAAGCCGGGGATCGTGTTGATCTCGTTCACGACCACCTCTCCGTCCTCGCGGACGAAGAAGTCGACGCGGGCCATCCCCTCGCACTCGGTCGCGATGAACGCGTCGACGGCCAGCTCCTGGACGCGGGCGGCGTCTCGTCGGGGATGCGGGCGGGAACGATGATGTCCGAGCCGCCCTCGTCGTACTTGGCCGCGTAGTCGTACCACTCGGCGTGCGGGACGATCTCGCCGACGACCGACGCGACCGGCGGCGGGCGGACGTTGCCGAGGACGCCGCACTCGACCTCGGTGCCCTCGACGAACTCCTCCACGAGCACCTTCTCGTCGTGCCGGCGCGCCAGGGCGAGGCCGCCTCGAGCTAGCGGCGTCGTGGGCCTTCGAGATCCCGACCGACGACCCGAGCCGGGCAGGCTTGACGAACCACGGGTAGCCGAACGGGTTCTCGATCTCGTCGCCGAGGCGCAGCGTCGCGTTGCGCGCAACCGGGATGCCGCGGTCGCGCAGGACCGCCTTGAAGAGGTCCTTGTCCATGCAGAGCGCCGACGCCGCGCACGCCGGCGCCGACGTAGGGGAGGCCGGCGAGCTCGAGCAGCCCCTGCACGGTGCCGTCCTCGCCGAACGGGCCGTGCAGGACCGGAAAGACCACGTCGACGCCGCCGAGCGCGCCCGTCACCGAGCCGCCGGGCAGGTGGACGGGAGCTCGCTCGGCGCGTCGTCCGGCATCGAGCTCGGGCTGCGAGGGGCCCGCGGCGAGCGACCACGCGCCGTCGCGGTCGATCTGGACGGTGACGACGTCCCAGCCGCCGGCGGTCAGCGCCTCGGGCGACGCTGCGCGCCGATGCGACGCCACCTCGTGCTCGCTCGAGCGGCCGCCCGAGATGACCGCGACGCGGATCCGGCTCACGGCAAGGGAATGGTCGTGGTCGGCGGCGGCG
>CAWHWW010000014.1:0-983160 GCA_963833135.1 uncultured cyanobacterium
GCGGACGATGATGTCGTTGCGGAAGTCGTTGGAGCCAATCACCACGCCGGGCAGGCCCTGCACGTAGCGCGAGACGTCCTGCAGGGCCGCCGCACTCTTGAGAATCTGGCGCGGCTCCACGAGGAAGCCGGAGTTCTTCACCTCGTCGGGCACCTGGAAGGCGGAGGCGGTCACCGTGACGGTTTGCTCGAGGCCCTCGACCCTGGGCAGCGAGACCTCCACGGCGCCGTCGAGACCGGCGCGCACGTCCACCAACGCGCTGGTGAATGGGCAGTCCCTCGAGAGGCATCACTCTCCAGCCGGTACGATCCCGCACGCAGTTCGCCGATGCCGAAAGGCGCCCTGGGTGTCGCTGGTGGCACAGGAGGTGGTGTCCAGGGCGCACACGCGCACGCCCGCGGACGGCTTCGCCGGCCGCGTTGACCACGACGCCGTTGATGGCGCCCACGCCGGTCGTGTCCTGTGCCAGCGCCGACGTGGAGACCAGGCGCAGGACAATGGCGGCGATCAGACCTGACACGCGTAAACGCGCATCGCACCCGCTCCTGCGAACTTCTCACGAGCATCACCGCACGCGTCCGCCGAGGCGAATGAGCTCCTGTTGGTACGCGTGGTAGTCGGGCAGGACCAGGCCTCGCGGGATGATGATCGCGGCATGGCGTTCGGCGCCGCGCCCGCCGGCCCACAGCTCGACGTCCCTCGGCAAATCGCGAACGATCGCGCGAAGTTCGCGCTCCGTCGCCTTGCCTGCCGACGCCGTCGTCAATCCGAGCACCAACACCTGAGCACCTGCGGACGTCACGCTCTCGACAATCTCCCGTGCGGGAAGATCCGGCCCGAGATACGCGACGCCCAGTCCGCTGCTGGCCGCGAGCATCGCCGCGCCAAGCGTGCCGATCTCGTGGCGGTCGCCTGAGGGGGTGGCAAACACCAACCGGACCTTGGCATCAGGCTGCGCGTAGAGTCGGAGGAACGAGCCGAGGATGTGCCGTACCGTCGAGGACATCAGGTGCTCCTGCGCGATGCCGGCGCGTCCTCGATGCCAGTCGTCGCCGACCTGCACCAGCACCGGCATCAGCACGTCGCGGAGCAAGTCGAGGGGACGGAGGACAGCCGCCAGACGCGCGATCTCCCGGTCGATCGCGGCGGCGTCGTACTTCTGCAGCGCCGCGCTGAGCGCGGCGGTATCGAGCGATGTCGGTCGCACCGGATCGGCTGCCGGGGCAGCGGTCGTGCCAGCCGGCACGGCGAGGCCGAGCAGGTCCGTGTCCGTGAGCCCGGCGAGGCGCCCGATGCTGTGTCCCTGCTCGACCGCCTGCCGCAACAGCCGCAGGCGCGCGACATCGGCGTCCGTGTACATCCGCCCGCGCTCGTCGCGGACGGGGGTGACCGCGTCATGACGCCGCTCCCAGGCGCGCAGCGTATCGATGCTGATTCCCGTCAGTCTGGAGACGGCGCGGATCGGGTAGTGCGCGGGGGCCTTGCTCACCGGACCACGATCCGGACGGCCGCCGCGCACGCCGCTGATGCCACGACGCCCCACGCGACGTCGGCAAACGCCAGCACCAACGGCCACTGCCGCAGCGTCGAGTAGTTGGTGAAGTCGTAGACGCCGTAGACGACCAGTCCGAACAGCGCGCCGTAGGCGGCCGCGAGCGGCACGGTGGGCGCGCGCGGGATGACGAAGAGCGCGATGCCGGTCCCGAGCAGGGCATAGACGACGAGCGCGGCCGGCCAGTTGGGCGCGATGCCACCGTTGGCGAGGCGGACGATCGGCGCGAGCTGATCGCGGTAGAACGTTTTCATCAGCAGTCCGAGCCACACGCCGTCCAGCACCATGAAGGCGACGGCGCCTATCGCGGCCATCTTGATCGTCAGTCCCATCGACATTCTCCGCCTTCTCGAGCACCGAGTTACTTCGCCAGCGTATCGCGGGTCAGCGTCTGTTGTCAATGATTTGTCATGGACAAATGCATTGACAAACGCGCCGTGGTACTGCCATCCTTGGGCCGATGAAGAGCATCGCGGTCATCGGCGCGGGCATTTCCGGACTGGCCGCGGCCTACCTGCTGAGCCGCCGCCATCGGGTGCAGCTGTTCGAGAAAGAGCAGCGGCTGGGTGGCCACACCAATACCGTGATCGTCGCCACGCCGGAGGGAGGCGTGGCGCTCGACACCGGCTTCCTCGTCCACAACGACCGCACCTATCCGAACCTGGTGCGGCTGTTCACGGAGCTGGGCGTGGCGACTCGCCACTCGGACATGTCGTTCGCGGTGTCGTGCCGCCACAGCGGGCTCGAGTACAGCAGCCGCGGCGCCAACGGGTTCTTCGCGCAGCGCTGGAACCTGGTCCGGCCGTCGCACCTGTCCCTGCTGCGGGAGATTCTGCGCTTCAATCGGGAAGCGCCGGCGCTCCTCCAGGCGGCCGATGCCGAGCGTCACACGCTGGGCGACTTCCTCGAGTCGCGGCGTTTCGGCGATGCGTTCACGCATCGCTACTTGCTGCCGATGGCGTCGGCGATCTGGTCGGCGTCGCTCGACGCGATCCGATCGTTTCCGGCCATCACCCTCATCCGCTTCCTCGACAATCACGGGTTGCTCTCGCTGAACGCACAGCCGACGTGGAAGGTGGTCGCCGGCGGCAGCCACACCTACATTCCGCAGCTGACGGCGCCGGTGTCGACGCGGCATTCACCAGGGAGCGGAGATCGACAGCGTGCGGCGCAGCGAGCGCGACGTGACGATCGCCTTCCGCGATCGCCCGTCCATGACGTTCGACGAGGTGGTGTTCGCCTGCCACGGCGATCAGGTGCTGTCCCTGCTCGCGGATCCCAGCGATCGCGAGCGTGACGTCCTCGCGAACTTCACCACCACGGCCAACGTCGCCTGGCTTCACACCGACGCGTCGGTGTTGCCGCTGCGGGCGCCGGCGCGCGCCTCGTGGAACTACCGGCTCGCCGGCGATCCCGACGCGGCGCCGACGGTGACCTACGATCTCAACAGACTGCAGGGACTGGCGACCCCGGAGCAGTACTGCGTCACCCTCAACCCGGATGGCCACATCGACGAACGGCGCGTGCTGCGGCGGTTCGTCTATCGCCACCCGCTCTACACCCGCGCGGCCGTCGGCGCGCAGAAGCAGTGGCGAGAGGTGAGCGGGGTCAACCGCACGCACTACTGCGGTGCGTACTGGTCCTACGGTTTCCACGAGGATGGACTGAACTCGGCCATCAGGGTCGCCGGCACGCTCGGGGTCGCGTGGTGATCGACTCGGGGCTGTTTATCGGCACGCTGCGCCATCGGCGGTTCGCGCCGATCGCGCACGCCTTCACCTATCCGCTGTTCATGGCGCTGCTCGACATCGATCGCCTGCCGGAGCTGATGCGCGTGTCGCGGGTGACGGGCTACAACCGCTTCAACTGGGCGAGCTTCCACGACCGCGATCACCTCGGCGATCCCGCGCGTCCGCTGCGGGAGCGCCTCGCCGTCGCCGCCACCGGACACGGGCTTGATTTGCCGGACGGCCGCATCTTCCTGCTGACGCACTTGCGGTATCTCGGCTACGGCTTCAACCCCGTCTCGTTCTTCTATTGCTTCGACGCCGCGGAGCAGTTGCAGATCGTCCTCGCCGAGGTCAGCAACACATTCGGCGGCGTACGCACAACTACTGGCTACGTCCCGATGCGGCGTCGCGGAGCTTTCGTTCCGTCGCCACCAAGTCGCTCTACGTGTCGCCGTTCATGCCGGTCGATGTCGATTACACGTTCGCCTTCACGTCGCCGGAAGACCGGCTCGTCGCGCACATGGCAACGGTCGAGTGCAGGCGTGGTGGGCTTCGACGCCACGCTGTCGCTCGAACGACGGCCCTGGGACGCGAACGAGATTCGGCGCGTCGCTCCTCCGGCATCCGGCGATGACCGCGCACGTGGTGGCCGGCATCCACTGGCAAGCGCTCAGGTTGTGGTGGAAGGGTGTGCCGCGCGTGCGCCGGGTCACGCGCGATGGCGTCGGCGAGCGTGCGGCGTGGGCGGCCGAGGCTGCCGCTCGGACGGATTCGGTGATGGAGCAATGAGCATGGTGACGCAGTGGGCGAAGACCGCGTTTCTCTCGGGCCTCGGCGGGCCTGACGGGGGGAACGCTGACCGTGGAGTGTCCCGACCGCACCGTACAGGTTCGGGGATGATGACGAGCTGGATGCAACGCTGACGGTCCACGACGAGCGGTTCTTCCTGCGGGCGCTCACCGGCGGCGACATCGGCATCGGCGAGTCCTTCATGGATGGCGACTGGACAACGCCGGATGTGGTGCCGCTGGTGCGGTTGATGCTGCGCAGCCGCAGGGTGTTCGAGGGGCAGAGCCGCGTCGCGGGTGCGTTGCACCGGCTGGCTGGCGGCATCGCCCGCCGCCTCCGCGACAATTCCCTCGCGTGGCAGCCGGCGGCACATTCACCGGCACTACGACCTTGGCAACGAGTTCTTCGGCCTCTTCCTCGATCGCGAGCTGCGCATGTATTCGTGCGGCTATTTCGAGTCAGCCGCCGATTCGCTCGAGAAGGCGCAGGCCAGAAAGGTTGACCGCATCTGCCGGACCCTGGCGCTGTCGCCCGGCGATCGCGTCCTGGAGATCGGCAGCGGCTGGGGCGGGTTCGCCGTGTGGGCGGCGACGCACTATGGCTGCCGCGTCACCACCACGACGATCAGCGACGAGCAATACCGCCACGTCAGGGACTGGCGCTCGCGCATGGGCGAGGCCGGGTCCCGCATCGACGTGCTGCGCGCCGACTACCGGGAGTTGGCCGGCGAATTCGACAAGATCGTCAGCATCGAGATGTTCGAGGCGGTCGGCCTCAACCATTACGACGATTACTTCAAGGCCGTGGATCGGCTGCTGGTGCCAAACGGCTCAATGCTGCTGCAGACGATCACCGTCGACGATCAGTGGTTCCCGAAGTATCACGGCACGCCGGACTGGATCGAGAAGTACATCTTTCCCGGCGGCGAGCTCGCGTCGGTCGGCGAGATTCTGCGCTCGCTCGCGCGATCGACATCGCTCTCGATGTATCACGCCGAGAACTTCGGCACGCACTACGCCCGGACACTGCACGCGTGGCGCACCCGCTTCCATCACAACCTCGACCGCGTTCGCGCGCTCGGCCATGACGAACGTTTCATTCGCATGTGGGATCTGTATCTCGGGTCGTGCGAAGCGACGTTCCTCGAACGGCACACCGGACTCTTCCAGTTGATGCTGCTCAAGAACGGCGCCCGGCGCCACCTCTTCAACGAGCCGTGGTCCGACACCGCCACCGCGCCGCAGGAGGCGGACGCGGCCGAGTCGGCGGCCTGAGTGCTGGAAATCATGGCGCGCGCCGACGAAGCGGTGATTGATGCCCTTGACGTGATCCGGGCGATCGAGCCGGCCGTTGAAGAGAACCTCGACTTGCTGGTCCCTGTGGACCGGGCCTGGCAGCCCACCGACTACTTACCGGATCTCGAGGCCGAGAACTGGCGCGAACAGGTCGAGGGTTTTCGGAAGAGTGCGATGGCGATCTCCGACGAGCTGCTCGTCGTCCTGGTCGGAGACATGGTCACCGAAGAAGCGCTCCCCAGCTATGCGGTCTCGCTCAACGGCCTGGTGCGCGACCACGAAGGGACCAGCCCCGCGCCGTGGGCACGATGGCTCCGAGGCTGGACCGCTGAGGAAAACCGGCACGGTGACCTGCTGAATGCGTACCTGCGTCTCACTGGCCGCGTGGACATGCGCGCCGTGGAACGGACCATCCATCACCTCATCGCCAACGGCTTCAACCCCAGAAGCGCGAACGATCCCTACAATCTCCTGGTTTACACCTCGTTTCAGGAGCGTGCCACGCGCCTGTCACACGGCAACGTCGGAAGGATTGCCGGCAGGGAGGGTGACGCCACCCTCGCGCGGATCTGCGGAATGATTGCCGGCGACGAGGCCCGGCACGAAGCGTTCTACACGCGCATGATGGGCCGGGTGCTCGACCTCGACCCGGCGGGAGGCATCCTCGCGTTCCGGTCGATGCTTCGGGGCCTCATCGCGATGCCCGGCAGGTTCATGGACGACGGCAGCGATCCCGATCTGTTCGATCACTTTGCGATCGTTGCCCAGCGTGCCAACGTCTACACCGTCCGCGATTACGCATCCATCATCGAGCACCTCGTCAAGACCTGGAACATCGCAGGACGAACGGTGAGCGGCAAGGCCGCCCAGGCCCAGGACGAGCTGTGCCGTCAGGCCGAACGCTACGAGCGGCTGGCCGACAGGACCTCAGTCTCCCTCGAAAGCCAGTCTCCAATGGCCTTCAGTTGGCTTCGCGATCGAAAAGTGTGAACGCCCATCAGCCACGCGCGCTGCCCCAACCGTCATCAAGGAGGGTTGTGGTCGCGGAGGTGTGCATTGGACCAGTGCCAATAGGACACGGACAGCCGCGGGTACGGCCGCTGCGCAGTCACCTTAATTGCCTTTCTTTCCGTTCCGAATGCCGCGTTTGGGCAGCTTCAGCTCGTTCCGGTTGTGTCAGGGCTTTCGAGTCCCGTGTTCGTCGGTCATGCAGACGACAGCATCAACCGCCTGTTCATCGTCGAGCAGGCGGGCGTCATCAAAGTGCTGCAGCCCGGCGAAACCGAACCGACCACCTTTCTCGATATCCGCACCAGGATTCTCGCCGGCGGAGAGCGCGGCCTGCTGGGGCTGGCGTTCCACCCGCAATACTTCGGCAACGGCCGGTTCTTCGTCTTCTACACACGCGCCGGTGATGGCGCACTGGTCATCGCCGAATACGCGGCCTCGCCGCCGAACTCGAATACAGCGAGAACGACGGAAGAAGTGCTCCTGACGATTCCGCATCCTGGTTTCTCGAATCACAATGGCGGAATGCTCGCATTCGGACCGGACGGATTCCTCTACGCCGGTGTCGGGGATGGCGGAGGCGCCAACGATCCCAACAACAACGCCCAGAACGTCAACACGCTGCTTGGCAAGATCCTCCGCATCGACGTGAACTCGGGGACCACCTACACATCACCTGCGGATAACCCGTTTTTCGGCCCGATCGCCGGGCTCGACGAGATCTTTGCCTACGGGATGCGCAACCCATGGCGGTTCGGCTTCGATCGCGGAACCGGCCATTTGTGGGTCGGCGACGTCGGTCAGGGCGCTCGTGAGGAAGTCGATACCCCGATTCAGATCGGTGGCAATTATGGATGGCCCTTCTTCGAGGGGAACCTTTGCACCACGAAGGGACAGAACGCGAACCAGTGCGACAATCAGCAGAATTACCTTTTTCCCCTCTTTGATTACGAACACATCGGCGGCCGCTGTTCGCTGACCGGAGGATATGTCTACCGCGGCTTCCAGAATGCCGTGGCCACTGGCACCTACCTGTATGGTGACTACTGTTCCGGCGAGATCTTCGCGTGGAGCGGTAGCACGCCGTCGTTGCTGCTTGATACCGCGATGTTGATTTCGTCCTTCGGCGAAGACGAACTAGGCGAAGTCTACGTCGTCGATCTCAATGGCAGCGTGAGCCGTATCGCCAGGACGACGCCCACGTGCACATATTCGGTCTCGCCGACGCGCGCTACCTACCCCGCGTCAGGCGGCAACGGAACACTCAACGTTACGGCGGATCCCGGATGCACGTGGACCGCGAGCAGTAACAGCCCGTGGATCACCGTCACTAGCGCCACCGGCACCGGCACCGGTAGCGTCGACTACACTGTGGCGCAGTACGTCGGAAAGCCGAAGAAGCGAACCGGCACGATGACGGTGGCCGGACGTACAGTTACCATCCAGCAGTCGAGGTGACCGCTGACATAGCAGCCCATCGTTTCATCCACCCTTCGCGAATGGCGGGATCACGGATCACGGGGATTCCTGCCAAGGACCATGGCGCTGGCGACGAATTGTTTTGCTCGACTATGAACGCGAACAACTGGGCGCACTGAAAACGCACCTCCGGCTTTACCCTGTTATGTCCCTCACTGGATCGACCGACGACGGCAGGACCTTGCGGCCGGTGATATAGACTCCCGGCCGTGATCGACATCTCCGCGTTCCAGTTGCTGCTCACGCTGCTGACCAGTTGGCTGGACCGCCAAGATCGAGAAGTCCTTCGGTATCTGCTCGAAGAGAATCGTGTGCTTCGCCGGCAGTTGAGTGGTCGACGCCTGCAGTTGACCGATGCCGATCGGCGCCGACTCGCCGTGCGGGCGTATCGGCTGGGCCGTGGACGGCATGCGGGAGATCATGACCGTCGTAACTCCTGACACGCTGCTTCGCTGGCATCGGCAGCTCATCGCCCGGAAGTGGACGTACGCCAGACGTTGCCAGAGTCGTAGGGGAGTGCTAACGGAGATTCGGCGTCTGACGGTGCGGATGGCGGAAGAGAATCCGACGTGGGGCTATACACGCATCCAGGGAGCGCTGAGGAACGTCGGGCATCGCGTGGGCCGCTCGACAATCGCCCGGATTCTCAAACGCCACGGCGTCTCGCCCGTACCGGCGCGCCCGACCTCTTGGCACACGTTTCTGCGCGCGCACTGGGGAGCGATCGCCGGGGCCGATTTCTTCACGACCGAAGTGTGGACGTGGCGGGGGTTGGTGACGTTCTACACCGTATTCGTGATCGACCTCGCCTCACGGCGTGTTCAGATTGTGGGGTCCACGCCGCATCCCGAATGATCTCTTCATGTGCCAGGTCAGTCGCAGGCTGACTGAAACCGACGGCCTGTTGAGCGATCATCGCGTGCTGATTTGTGATCGTGATCGAAAATGGAGTCGGGAGGTGCGGGGTCTGCTGGGCGATGCCGGGGTGGCCGTCGTGCAGACGCCGTTTCAGGCGCCGAATGCGAACGCCCACGCCGAACGGTTCGTCCGGTCGATCAAACACGAGTGCCTCGACCGCATGGTCCCGCCCGGCGAGCGACACTTCCGAGGGGTCCTCCAGGAATTCGTCGCTCACTATCATCGGGAGCGAAATCACCAGGGACTTGAGAATCGCCTGATCGATGGGGACGCGCCGAGGCGACGCGGGTCGAATTCGTCGGCGTCCACGGCTCGGTGGCCTGCTGAATTACTACGAGCGAGCAGCGTGAAGTGTTCGCCAGCCGGCTGTAACCGCTCGGCAGCGATTTGGGACAATACGAGGTCTCAGGGTTGACGATCACCAGCGACGTTCGCGATCCAGTCCAGATGCGGGAGAGCGTGACCCAGAGGCACCGGTCCATCTTGGAGAGCCGCATTCGTACCGGTCGGGTGCGTTGCGACAAACTCAATCGCCGATTGAGACTCCTGTTGCGCGCTGGAGCTCCCTGTTGGTAAGGTGCCGCTGTCGGCGAGCGTCGCGCGCGGCATCGGTTGCTTCGCGTAGGCTCGCGGTCCTTGCTTTGGCGTGTCGGGAGTCCGACATCGAGGTCAGCCATGAGAACACGGCGATTGGCGACGATCGCGCTCTGCGCCATTTTGGCTTTTTCTCCATCGCCCGGCGACGCGCAGCAATCGCTATCCGTTGCTCTGCCAATTGAAGGCACACTCGATCTCTGGTTCGTGGAGTTGGCGAGCCCACCAGAGGTCGAAGGCACCAGCCGGCAGGTCCTCGAACAGGAAAAGAACGCATTTCGCGCCGCGGCCGCACGCGTCGGGTTGCAATACGAGGAGCGATTTGCGTTCCAGTCGCTGTGGAATGGCTTGTCGATCCGGATTGATCCAAAGGATTTCAGCAAGCTGGCGACGCTTCGCGGCGTGCGAGCGACGTATCCCGTGCAACTGGCCCACATCGAGCCACAGCAGCCCGTCGACGGCGCCGAGCTCTACACGGCGCTCGCTCAGACCGGCGCTGACATCGCGCACGCTGCCGGCTATACGGGCGCGGGGATCAGCGTGGCAGTCATCGATTCCGGAATCGACTACCAACATCCAGATCTGGGCGGCTGCTTCGGCCCCGGATGCCGGGTCGAGCGCGGCTTCGATTTCGTGGGCGATGCGTATCAGCCAAATCCATCCTCGCCAGGCTACAGCCCGATTGCCGTGCCCGATCCTGATCCCGACGACTGCAACGGACACGGCACGCACGTGTCGGGCGTCGTCGGCGCGCGCGCCGCAAGCCCGGAGGGAATCACTGGCGTCGCCCCGGATGTCACCTTTTCCGTCTATCGCGTCTTCGGCTGCGGGGTTCCGGTGGGTGCTAGTGTCTCGACCGCTACGGACATTCTGCTCACCGCCATCGAGGCAGCGGGCCTCGGCCGGCCGCACGTCCTGAACATGAGCATCGGGGCCGACTTCTTGTGGCCGCAGTATCCGGTCGCGCAAGCGGCCGACCGTCTCGTGCGACAGGGCGTTTCAGTGGTCGCGTCGATTGGCAACGGCGGCGGAACGGGTGCTTACTCGGCAGCGGCCGCAGGGGTCGGCCGGGATGTGATCGGCGTGGCGTCGTTCGACAACAGCCACGTGCGGCTCAGCGTCCTGACCGTTTCTCCTGATGGGCGGCCAATCGGCTACTCGCCGGCCAGTGGTGCGCCGCTGCCCCCGCTGTCCGGAGAGCTGCCCGTCCGTCGCACCGGCCGCCAGACGAGCACTGCCGACGCGTGCAGCAGTGCGACACCTCCCACGCCGCCGCTGCCGGGAAGTTTGACCGGCGCGGCCGCACTCATTCGACGCGGCACGTGCGCCTTCTACGAGAAGGCCATCAACGCGCAAGCGGCTGGTGCGCTCGCCGTCCTCCTCTACAACAACGTGCCGGGAGTGATTAATCCCTCGGTGATTCCGCCGACCACCCCGCCGGGCTTGCCGGCGGTCACTATTCCGGTCGTCGGGATTTCCGATGCCGACGGCGCGCTCATCGATGCGCGACTCGCGGCCGGCGGGCCCGATTCAGTGAGCCTGACCTGGACCAGCGACGTCGCGAGCTTCCCAAACGTGCCTAATGGCGGCCTCATCTCGGCCTTCAGTGCCTATGGCCTCTCTCCCGACCTGACCATCAAACCGGACATCGGCGCTCCGGGAGGGGCGATTCGATCCACCTATCCGTTGGATCACCCCGGCGGCAACAACGGCTACGCCACGCTCAGCGGCACGTCGATGTCGTCGCCGCACACAGCCGGCGCCGTGGCGCTGTTGCTTCAGGCCAAGCCATCCACACCAGTGCTGAACATTCGCGACGTTCTCCAGAACAGCGCCGATCCGCATGTCTGGTCGCTGAATGCCGCGAGCGGCCTGGTTGATCACGTTCACCGGCAAGGTGCCGGGATGCTCGACATCGTCGGAGCCATCCAATCCACTACGTTGATCACACCGGGCAAGCTGTCGCTGGGAGAGGTCGAGAGCGGTTCCGTCACTCGAACGCTCAGCATCGCGAACGAGGGAGCGAGTGACGTGACCTACACGTTGTCGCATGTCGCCGCGGTTGCCACCCGCGGGACGCACCCGGGCACTCCGGCACCGCCCAATGCGCTGCAATTCTTGAACGTCCCATCGATGGTCTCGTTCAGTGCCAGCCGCGTCGTCGTAGGGGCAGGGACGACGGCGACGGTGGACGTTACGATCACTCCGTCTCCGGCGGCACCAGATCAAACGATCTTCAACGGCTATCTCGTCGCCACTGCCGATCCCGGGGGCCAAGTCTATCGCGTGCCCTACGCCGGTTTCAAAGGCGACTATCAATCGATTCAGATCCTCAGACCGACGCCCGCAGGATTTCCGTGGCTGGCCAAGCTGGTACAAACGGCGATCATCAACCAGCCCGACGGCGCAACCTACTCGTTCGTCAACGGTGACATCGCATACATCGTCGCGCATTTCGACCATCAGTTCTATCGCGCGCGGATGACGATCCAGCATGTCGCTACCGGGCTGACGATCGGCCGTGCCGGGTACGAGGAGTACTTCCCGCGCAACAGCGGCCCGAATTCCGCATTTGTCTTCGTCTGGGACGGCACGGTCGAAACGGGATTCGGCTTCTTGACGCTGCCCAACGGGCAATACCGACTGGTCCTCTCCGTACTGAAACCCCTGGGGGAAAACCAGAATCCGGCGCACTACGAGACGTGGACCTCACCGGTGATTACGGTCGCACGGCCGGGAGGCACCTAAACAGTCCGTGGCAAGAGCAACCGACGGCCACAGAGTCGTCATGAGCCGCGCTCACTCCGCGGCAATGAACACGCCACGAAGGCACGGAAAAACAAATCTTGAAGGCGTAATCGACAGGAGGCGTCATGCGCAGGCTGGCAAGGCGATTGGCGTGGTTGGCTCTGATCCTGACATTCAGCGCGAGAGCGGAGGCGGGTCCAATCCTTGTTTTGGGGGACGCGACCGTGGTTGCGGGGCCGTTTGCGGACGTGAATTTCGGCAGCGAGGGCACTCGGGGCGGACTGCTGACAGGCAGCGATGGGAGCGGATTTTTCGGTCCCTACCGCTTCTATCTAACGTTCCTGGTCCCGACCTTCGTGCCGGCCACGTCCATCTCGTCGGCTGTCCTTAGTGGCTTCTACAATGACGATTGGGACACGTTCGACGATCGCACGCATTCTTTCTACCAGGCGCCCACGACCTGGACCGAGTCGACCATAACGTGGAACAACCAACCTGGCGCGATCGGTGCCCCGCTGGGGGGCTTCAACGCCGCGGCCGCAACGCCGGGAACGTTCCTGTCCTGGGATGTGACGTCCGCGTTCAACACCGCATATCTGGCGCAGAGTGGCCTTTTCAGCCTGTTGTTCCGCGCAGACGACGAGGCTCTGGGTGGTCCGATAATCGTCAACAACAACCTGGAGTATTTCGCTTCGCGAGAGTTCCTGGGCGGCGAACGCTCCTTTCAACTCGACGTCCAGGTTGTGCCGATCCCCGAGCAGCCCGCCACGCTTTTTCTGTTGAGCATCGGCTTGGCGGGTGTATTGGCAGCGCGGCGGCGAGAGAGGCGTAATATCCGATAACTCGGCCTCGCTGAGCGCGTCGCGGCCCGACTGGCCTCGAGCAGCACGGCCACGCTGTTGACCGATGCTAACGCGTCAGCCCCGCGCCACGCTCGACGTACTCCCGCGCGAGGAGGCGCAAGTGGCCCTCACCGAGCGGGACCACTCGATTGAGACATTCCTCTTTGATCGACCGAACGAACCGTTCGGCGTACGCGTTGAGATTGGGACTCCTCGGCGGCAGCCGAATGGGCTGGATCCCGGCGCTCGTCAGGATGTCGGCAACGACGCGGGTATAGAGGGGATCCCGGTCGTGAATGAGATAGCGCGCGGTCCGCAGAAACCCATCAACGGGATCCGTGAGCGTGCGGGCCATTTGCTCCACCCACGCGCCGCCGGGCTGCGGGTGGATGCCGGCGATCTGTACACGGCGCGTCTGCAGCTCGATCACGAAGAAGACGAGGTACCGCTTGAGACCGGCGAGCGTGAGCACTTCGACCGTAAAGAAGTCGGCAGCCGCGAGGCCGGCCCAGTGTGCGAGCAAGAACGTCTTCCACGGCGTGCGCCGACTCCGCTCGGGGGCCGGGTCGATCCCGTGGTCCTGCAGGATCCGTTTCACCGTGTTCCGGGCGACCTCGTGACCGAGGTTGGCCAGCGCACCTTGGATCCGCGTGTAGCCCCACTGCGGATTCTCGCCCGCCATCCGCACCACGAGGTCAGCGATCTCTCGGCGCGTCATCGGACGGCCTCGCCGTCTTCGAGGACTGCCGTCGTACTTCTGGGCGATCAACCTCCGGTACCAGCGGAGGATCGTGTCCGGAGTGACGATACCGGCCACCTGCATCAATGCGCGCCGGCCAAGTCGCTTGCCGCGCACCGCGAGTCGACGGCGCTGGGCGTCTGTGAGGTGCGACTGACACCTTCGTAAAACCATTGAACCCCGAGCGATTGGAGGCATCGCGAGAATCTAACAGGCGACAGCCACACTTCTTTCGAGGACAACAGCTTACAATCGCTGCTCCCGCACACGCATACCGTCTTGGCCGCTCTGTTCGTCAGCTGCAACTTCAACCGCTGCACATCCGCGTTCGTGATGGCGTCGAGCGGACCCAGTGCCTGACACAGTCACATTCGCCGCGTGCGGCGCGGGCTGAACCCACCTATTGGCGGGGATCTCCTCGTCGCCACACTCGTCGTCACCGTGCCGGCGCAAACACTTCGTCAATGCTGAGCGCCGTGATCGATCCGAGATTCAACGCTCGAATGGACGGCTCGATGGTCTTCCGGTCGCCGACGATCACGATCGTGAGATGGTCGGGACCAATGTATTGCTGCGCAACGCGCTGGACGTCGCCCGAGCTAACCGCCTGAGTCGCAGTCGCGTAGTTGGCGTAATAGTCGTCCGGCAGGGCGTAGACGAGGAGCGATTCCAACAACCGCAGTCGACTCGAAATGCGCCCCGTCGGCGTGAACGTCTTCGGAAACTGGCGCGCGGTGTCGTCCTTCGCGCGCACCAGTTCGTCGCTCGGGATGCCCTTCACCATACCGCTCAACTCGTCGAGGAGTACCCTGAGAGACTCGGCGGTCTTCTCCACCTGCGCTGCGCAGGCGACCACGAACGGTGTCGCCGACTTGCGCATATCGAAGCCCGATCGCACGCCGGTCGTGTAGTCGTGCAGCGTCGGGTTCCGGTCTGAGCTCAATCTGTCGCTGACGATTGTGGTCAGGACCTGCATCGGAAAGAAGTCGGCATACGAGTTCGACCCGCCCACGCCGCCGACGAGAATCTTCGACTGCGGCGCGCCCGGCATGTCAATCAGCATCAGCCGCCGCGCAACCCTCCGAGGGGCCGGCGCCGATTCGGCAACGCGATTCACACTCGTCGGCTGCCATCTGCCGAAGTGGGTGTCCAGTAATGGCAGCACCTGGTCCGGCACTACGTCCCCAACCAAGATCAAGGTGCTGTTGTCCGGTCGGTAAGCGGCGGCGTGAAAGGCGCGGAGATCCTCGGGTGTCAAGGCCTGGATGCTATCGGCCGTCCCGATCAGCGCTGCGGAGCTACGGTGCGACGGACCATAACTGCCGCGGGCGAACGCCAGGGCCGCGATCGCGTCCGGATCGTCGCGCGCGTTGCGCAACATGACCAGGCGCTGCCGCTTCAAGGTCTCGAGCCCCTGCGCCGGAAACGTTGGCCGCTGCGCCACGTCGGCCATCAGCGGCAGCGCCTCGGCAAGCCGCCCAACCGGCACGTACAGCTGAAGCGACGTCGAATCGACGGCGCTCGACGAGGAGAGATTGGCGAGCAGCGCGTCGAGCGCGTCGGCGATCTCGACGGCGGTGCGAGAGCCGGCGCCCTCGGTGAGTATCGCCGACGTGAGGCTCGCGACTCCATAGCGGCCCCGCGGGTCGGCATTCGTGCCGACCCGCACTAGCAAGCTCATTTGCACGACGGGCAGTCCGTGCTGCTCGGCGATCCAGACGCGGAGGCCATTTCTCAACTGGCGCTTTACGATCACTGGCGTCATCGTCGCCGCGGGTTCAGCGCCGGGCCGCTGGATGCCGTACTGCGCGTGGATCGAGGCAGCCGCAAGAGAGACCACGACGAGGACAGTCGTCACGCACCGTCTGTCCATGTTCCTCGCGCGCGTCATTGCAGCGTCCACAGCGAGAGCGACGTGACATCTTTGACGAAGACTCGATTGCCCGAGACGGCCGGCTGGGCCCAGGTCGCGCTGATGGCGACAGTGTACCGTTTCAGCGCTTCGAATCCATTCCGACTGCTGCGGGCCACAATCAGCTGACCGTCGTCGTTCAGCAGGAGCAGAAGACTGCCGGCCTTGACGATGGCGCTATTCGAGGCCTGACGGGGCTGACCGAGCCACAAAACGTTGCCGCTCCTTGCGTCGAGCGCGAAGAACTGCCCTCTTGCCTTCTCGGACAGGCCGAATAATGTGTCGCCGACGATGACCGGATTGCTCAGAAACAGCGACACATCCTTGGTTGCCCACACGACCTTGACGTCCCACCTGTCGGCGTGTTTGGTCGGCCGAAGTGCGGTCACGCCCATGGCCTGGTTGCTGACGATCAGCGTCTCGTCGTACACGATCGGCGTGATGGCGCTCGGCGTCGAGCGGGACGTCCACGGATACTCCCAGAGCCGCGCTCCATCGTCGAGAGAAACACTGAGAACGCTTTCCTGGGTCATCGTCACGACCTGACGGATTCCATTCAGTTCCACGATCATAGGCGAGGCATACGCCCCACGATCGGCTGCCGGCCCATCTGACGACACCCGTGTTCGCATCGAACGCGGTCAACGGGCCGTGATTGCCAGGATGGACGATGACGAGATCGCCCTCACCGACTGGAGACACGGACGTGCCGTAAGTCGGATGCTCGCTCGCCGCGGGCGTCTGCCACACAATTTTCCCGGTTGAGGCGTCGAACGAAGACACCGTGCCGGTTATTCCAAGGGTGTACAGTCTGCCTCTGTGGAAGAGCGGGGTGGCCTTCGGACCTACGCCGTGCGCGGCGGCCGGAGTGTCAGGCGCATAGGGCGCTGGGTAGCTCGTATGCCACCGCTCTTTACCAGTTTCGGCCTCGAGCGCCGTCATCACCTCGGTTCCGTTCCGCCGGGTGAAGAGGTAGACGGTGTCGGCAACGACGAGTGGCGTCGCGTAGCCTTCTCCGACGTCGACCTTCCACTTGCGCGTCAACGTATCGGGCCACGATGTTGGCTCAGCGAACGCGCTCGCCGCACCGTCGCGGTTGAGTCCACGCCACTGAGGATAGTCTTGCGGCGAGTCGTGCGCGGCAGCCGCTCCGACACACGCCACCAGCAGCGCGCCAACGACGAACGGCCGGCACTCCGCTGATTGTCGTCGACCTCGGTGGCACGCCGGACTGGTCATCATGTTGGACGACGACGAGCCAGCCACATTGAAGTTCGCCGATGTAGCCAACGCCTGCTCCACCATTTTCTTGCCGCCCGACAATATAATGCCACGTGATTTCAGGGCGTTGACCTGCATCTCCTGCAGGCGTTTACCTCGGAACCCACGAGGTTCTCCGGCTGGACGGACGCCAACGTCTTGAGTTTCTGCGCTTTCACATGGAGCGGAGAGCAGATTCGCCGAGTGCAAGCCAACCCTGCATTCCCTCGATAGGGAACCTCAAACCCGCACCTGCACCGATGAAACGTAAGGGGGCGGTCGATGCAGGGCCGTCACGCTTCAACGATGCACAACGCGGTTGGCATGGACGGTTGGGTTCGAGAAACGTCAGGCGATGCGTCGGCCGAATTCGTCGGCGTCCGCGGCTCGGTGGCCTGCTGCATTTCTACGAGCGAGCGGCGTGACAATGGGAACCAGTGGTGCGCATCTGCTCGGCCCACATGTGGGACATTACGGGCCTTGGTTGATTGGCAAGGGAAAGAGCCCACCACTGCGTCGTAGATCCGTGAGTCCTTCGCGAGCAGTGCGGAGCCGTGAGCCTAACTTTCACGAGTTGGAACCAACTTTCCGGACGGTTGAGGTGGCTTGAGGTGCTTCGGACGGTCGCGTCTATAAGTCACTAAGACACCTTCATCAGATCTCCTCTGTTCCTTAGTCGCGTCGGCCCTACTTCCACTATCATTCGGGCCGACGTAAGGAGGCGTAGCGTTATGGTACGAGCGGCGACCGCGGCATTCACGGCGCTCTTTTTCAGCGCCGGTTACGCTCAGGCGCAGGATCTCCTCACAGTCGGACAGTCGGTTGATGGCGCAATCACGGCTGGCTCCGCACGCGAATACACGATCGCCCTCGATGCTGGCGACTACGTGGCGGGTGCGGTCGATCAGCGCGGCATCACCGTTCTCGCGGCCGTCTTCACGCCGGATGGAGCACGCCTCCGTAATTTCGGCGGACCTCGGGATGGGAGGCGGACGCTTGCGTTCATCGCCGAACGCGCGGGCACCTATCGGCTCGAGTTGCGCGCGCCGTCGGTCTCGGAAGTGGCGGAGCTCGGCGGGTCCCAGGCTGAGAAGGGCACCTACGAACTGAAGCTGCTCGAGCGGCTCGCATTCGACGTGCGGATGAACCCGCAGCCCCAGCAAGACAGATATACGAGCCCGGCGATCGACACACTGCGAAAGCAGATTGCCGCCGGCGATCCGAGCACGGAATCGTTCTGGGTGCGAGTCGCGCAATCGGGAACGCCGCTGGTCGAGCCGATCGAAGGCGACGCGACACGGACGTTGGTGACATTTCTCTGGCGTGCGACACCGCAGACCAGGAACGTGATGGTAATGGGATCGTTCATGACGGGACCGCCCACCGACTACGCGATGACGCGCTTCGCGGACACGGACGTCTGGTACCTGACGGTCCGCATGCCGAGCGGGTCACGCTTCGCCTACTCGCTGTCGCCGAACGACCCGCAGGCGTCCGGTTCGCCACGCGCGGCGCAGCGTGCCGCGACGGTGCAGGGCGATCCGCTGAATCCACGCCGTTGGGGATGTTCGCAGCCGACTGCGACGCGTCATGACTGCCAGTCGATGGTCGAATTACCAGGTGCGCCACCGCAACCGTGGATCGTGCGCAACGACCAGATCCCGGCCGGCAAGGTGCACAAGCACAAGATCGTCAGCACTTTGTTGAAGAACGAGCGCAATCTGTCGGTGTACACGCCACCGGACTACCGCGCGAATGGCAAGCCGTACGCTCTGCTGGTTCTGTTCGACGAAGGCGCTTATCTAAACAACGTGCCGACACCGATCATCCTCGACAACCTGATCGCGGCGGGGAAGATCCCGCCGACGGTGGCGGTCCTCATCGCGAATCCGAGTCAGGAGACGCGCAACAAAGAGCTCCCACCCAATCCGCAGTTTGCCGATTTCCTCGCGACAGAGCTCGTGCCTTGGGTCCACGCCAACTACAGTGTGACAAGCGATCCGAAGCTGACGACTGTTGGCGGATCCAGTTTCGGTGGCATTGCTGCGACCTACGCCGGACTTCGTCACTCCCGAATATTCGGGAACGTGCTTTGTCAGTCTGGATCCTTCTGGTGGGCACCGGAGCGCATGGGCCCCGATGCTGATGCGACGACCGAGACGGGATGGTTGGCCAAGGAGTTCATCAAGAGCCCGAAGCTGCCGCTGAGATTCTGGATGGACGCCGGCGTCTTCGAGGTCGACTCGCGCGGCAACGGCGGCGCAATTCTCGAACCGAGCCGTCACATGCGCGACGTGCTGCTCGCGAAAGGCTACGAGGTTCGCTATCAGCAGTTCAACAGCGGCCACGACTACCTCAATTGGCGAGGCACGCTGGCCGACGGCCTCATGGCGCTTGTCGGTACAGACAGCGCACGTCGGCCCAGCCGATAGGCGCGCATGCGGCGGCGCCTTCAATTTCCTTCAGTAGTTACGAGTTGGCGCGTCCTTCGAGGAGTGGCTCACACGGCAATGTCTGCGGGCCATTCTCTGTGCACACCGCGTAGTTCGCGGCATACATCGATACGCCGGCGTACTCACCCTTCTTATTGACGATATAGAAGTTGATCCCGAAATTCGGAAACCCGCGCCCGTTGAGCAGCCGCTTTTCGACAGTGTTCTTCTGGATGCGCCGCAACGCTTCCATGCCGGCATCCTTCGGTGACTTGCCCAGGCGCATCTGCTCGACGATCAGGAACGAGCAGAGGTTGTAGAGATTGGCCTCGCCGCGCCCGGTCGATCCGGCGGCGCCGACGTCGCCGTCGACGTATAGGCCCGCGCCGAGGATCGGCGAATCACCGACGCGGCCGGGAATCTTCCAGGCCAGGCCGCTCGTGGTCGTCACGCCGCAGACCTCGCCCTTACTGTTGACGCCGTCACAATTGATCGTGCCGAAGTAGTGGTCGGGATCGATCAGGCCCTCGCGTACCATGCTGAGCCCGGCCATCTCCATCGCCTGGCCGCGCTTCTTCGGATCCAGGTAATGCTCGGGATCGATGCGCCGCTTCCATTCAAGCCACAACCCGCGCGACTTCTCGGTGTTGAGATCGTCCTCGATCCGGAAGCCCATGTTGCGCGCGAACTCCTGGGCCCCCTTGCCGACGAGCAGGTGATGGTCGGTCATCTCGAGCACCGCCTTGGCGACCAGTGACGGCGTGCGCACGCCTTCGAGCGCGGCGACGCCGCCGGCGCGCTTCATGGGTCCATGCATGCAGCACGAATCGAGCTGCACGATGCCGTCCGCATTGGGCAGGCCGCCATAGCCCACGCTCGTGTCGGCGGGATCGAGCTCGCAGAGATTGACGCCGGCAATCAGCGCTTCGAGCACGTCGCCGCCCTTGGTGACCAGGTTGAACGCTTTCTGCACGCCAACCTCGGCGCCGCCGTTTTTGTAGACGTTGCCGTTGTTCGAGGCGACCACGACCGGTTTGACGGCGTTGGTCTGGATGGCCGGCGCCTTGCCGAACGCCGAAGTCGAGGTGCCGAGGGCGACGCCTGCGGCCGTGGTGGTCCTGACGAAATCACGACGGGTGAGCTTGGCCATGAGTCCTCCGGCCGCAGATGGTAGCTCACCCCGGGCCACCGATGACACCGATGTCTTGGATCAAATGCTCTGTGCCATCTGCGGCCCTGACGATGAGTAGCGGAGATCGTGCGGGTTGGAAATGAGCATCTCAGCTAGAGGGCGGGTCGCAGGTTCCCTTCGCGAAACCGGGTGCCGTGCTCTTCGCGTTATGGACCTTCAATTGACATCTGAAGAAGCAGAGCATCTCGTTCACTTGGGGAGCGGTGCGCACTGTTCAAGGGGCGTGCTGTTGATCACCATCTGGCCGACGAACCCCGCCCAAGGTTGGGACCAGTTTGGGTCCACAACCGCCCAAACACAGGGCAAGACGAGGCTTTGGCAGACACCAGAAAGCAGGACGAGTCAACAACATAGACAACCCTGCTGAATCTGCAAGAACCTCCATCCGGGAAACTATTCTCGATACTTGGGTTCGAGAAACATCGGCGGAAAGGCCAAAGGAGCGGTGGATGAGCCCGACGTACGGTCCCGTGGTCAACGTCACAGCCTGATTGGCTCTGTCGACAGGCCTGATGTCGAGCAGCGATACAGCAGAACGACCTTGCCAATTGTGACCTGATCGCCGATCCGCCCAACCTGTGTCCTCCGCCTGCCTGTCCGAGGCGGCCCGATGAAGGCCGTTACTTCTCCGGCCAGACACGCCTCACCAACGCCTCAAATCGGGGTTCCCCCCGGAGAGTGTCAAATCGAGGCGAGACCTTGATGATCAGCACTTCAATCTGGCGGCTGTGCCACATGTCTTCTAAACTGTCGAGGGCCAACGCGTAATCTCCTGCATCGATCGCCGGCATAACCAACACCACCGATTTGGCCCGGCCGGTGGCAACCAACCCGCGGCGTTCCGCTATCAGTCTCCGCGCCGCGTCACGGTTCCCTGCGACCGATTGCAGCCAAGCCTCCTCGGTCGCGCGTAGGCTGGCGTGCGGCTTCGCCTGGTGCAAGTGTTCCAGTGCTTCACTCGTCCTGCCGAGCTGCCCCAGTGCCATCGCCAAGTAGTAATGCGCCGAGGTAAACGAAGGCTCGCGATCCAATACGTCGCGCAGCAACTGGATAGCGTGCTGATAGCGTCTTGCGTAGTACTCAATCCGCCCGGCCCCCGTTCCCAGCAGCGGCGAGGCCGGATCGAGTTCCTGCGCCTGGGCGATTTGTACCCGCGCCTCCTGCAGGCGTCCCGCATGTGAGAGCAATGAGGCGTACGCATGGCGGGCAATCACAGATTTCGGATCCAGCGTCAGCGCGAGTGAGTACTCGCGCTCAGCGTCACGCGGATTGAAATCCACCATCAGGCGCACCCAACCCAAACTGACATGCGGCAGTGCAAGACCGGGATCGAGCGCAAGGGCGCGCGAAGCTGCTTCACGTGCCCTCGACAAGTTGGCCTCCTGACCGAGTCCCATCGTCGCCATCATGACGTAGGCGTTGGCGACCCCGGCGTGGGCCGGTGCGGAGTTCGGATCGAGCTCCGCAGCGCGCTGAAACTGCTCGAGCGCCTTCAGCATCTGGGTGCGGTCCATCTTGTCCCACAAGTAACCGCCGATGCGGTATGAGCGCTCCGCGTCGCTCATCGAAGTTGGCCCTGCACTGTGGCGCGTGCGCAGGTAACTCACCAGCGTTGCAAGGAGCGCGATGGCGACTAAGACAGCCACGCGCTTGTGCCGGAACACAAACGGAGCCGACACGGGTTGCTTGCGAACAGCCGCCACGAACCGGTAGCCGCGCTTCGATGCGGTCTCAATAAGCGATTCGGCGGCATCCGGATCATCCAGCGCCTTCCGCAGGACCGAGACATTCTTAGTGAGCGACGACTCGACGATGAATGTGCCGGGCCAGACCGCCTGAAGGAGCGATTCTTTGTCTACCCACTCGCCGCTGCGCTCCACCAGCACGATCAGGAGATCAATAGCCTTAGGCGTTAAGGAGACGACGCCTCCGTCTCGATACAGAATCCTCTGAGGCGCATCCAATCGGAACCGACCAAAGCAGTAGATTCTGGGTTTCGGAGCGGTTGACGCCAAGGGAGGAATATTGTAGGAAATTCTTCCTGGTTCTGTAAGGACAGGCTTGTGTGCGCTGTGGCACCGTCCGGGGTGAGGTGCCGCATGGACCCAATATCACGGTTCGTAGCCAGTACGGCTGCCCAGCACAGGCGGCCGGCATTCACGCTCAGCCTCGCCGTTGAGTCATCGCCGTTAATTGTCGAGCTGCTAGTGCGCGAGATGGAGCCCAGCCGCGCGCGGTCATGATCCGCGCCGCTCCGCAGCGCTCGGTGCCGCTTGACCTATGCCGTATCCTGCGCAGGCGGCCGGTGCGGCGCCGCGTTCGCGATCACTCAGTTTAACGTCCCCAATCGTGGGAACCGCGGGCATGAACCAAGGAAAAGAACCCGACGATCGGTCGGCGATCGGACGAGTCGCATCACCACCGCAACTGTCACTCCCGAAGGGTGGCGGTGCCATTCATGGCATCGGCGAGAAATTTGCGGCTAATCCCGTGACCGGCAGCGGCACAATGAGCATCCCGATCGCGGCCAGCCCAGGCCGCTCGGGGTTCGGCCCCATACTGGCCTTGTCGTACGACTCCGGCTCCGCCAATGGTCCGTTCGGCTTTGGCTGGAGCCTCTCTCTTCCGGCCATCACGCGCAAGACCGATAAAGGCATTCCTCGTTACGGAGATCACGCCGAACCAGACGTCTTCATTCTTTCCGGGGCGGAGGATCTGGTCCCTGCACTCGTCGCGGATGATTTCGATCCTCAGCCGCAGCGCGAGACACGTGACGCTTTTGGCGCGACCTACGTAGTACAGCGTTACCGTCCGCGCATCGAGGGACTGTTCGCGCGCATCGAACAATGGTCGAACGAATCCGATCCTATCGACACCTTCTGGCGATCCATCTCTCGAGACAACGTCACCACCTGGTACGGCCGCACGCAAGAAAGCCGGATCTCCGACCCGACCGACGCACGCCGCACGTTCAGCTGGCTTATCTGCGAAACCCACGACGACAAAGGCAACGTCGTGAGCTACGGATACAAGGAGGAGGACTCGCAAGGTATCGATTGAGGCGCTTCTGCACGAACGCAACCGCACCAGCGCGTCTGCGCAGCGCCAACCGTTACATCAAGCGCGTGCGCTACGGAAACCGCGAGCCGTACTTT
The DNA here is from genome assembly GCA_963833135.1 of uncultured cyanobacterium. Taxonomy (GTDB): domain Bacteria; phylum Acidobacteriota; class Vicinamibacteria; order Vicinamibacterales; family UBA2999; genus 12-FULL-67-14b. The sequence goes on from CAWHWW010000014.1 coordinate 23,646, forward strand.
CCCGACCTGGCCGAGTCGCCGCGCACCGCGTTGCCTACCGACTGGTGCTTCGAGCTTGTGTTCGACTACGGCGAGCACGACTCGGACAACGCCGCAACCGCTCGCAGAGCTGGTCCCATGGAGTCGCCGCAACGACCCGTTCTCGACCTACCGCTCGGGCTTCGAGGTGCGCACCTATCGACTGTGCCAACGCGTTCTGATGTTCCATCACTTTCCAGACGAGCCTGAAGTCGGCGCGAACTGCCTCGTGCGCTCCACCGATTTCGAGTACTCGTTCGAGGCCAACCCGGCCGATGCACGCAATCCCATCTATTCCTTTCTTCTTGCCGCCACCCACGCGGGCTACCGGCGCCGCGACGGCGGCTACCAGTCGCAGCGCGATGCCGGCGATCGAGTTCCGAGTACAGCCAGGCCAGTCGTCGACGACCAGATTCGCGATATCGATCCGGAATCGCTCCGCAACCTGCCCTATGGGGTGGATGACTCGGGATACCGCTGGATCGACCTCGACGGCGAGGGCATGCCCGGCATCCTGACCGACCAAGCCGAGCGCTGGTACTTCAAGCGCAACGAGAGCCCGGCCACCGGCACGGACGATGGCCTTGTAGCAGCCGCACCCGCCTTCGGCCCACTGCAGGTGCTGACCGCTCAACCGTCGCACGCCCGCGATCAGCGGCGCACGACAGTTGCTGGATCTCGCCGGCGACGGCCAACTCGATCTCGTCGAACTGGGCGGCGCGGTCGCCCGGGTTCTACGAACGCACGCAGCAAGGCGACTGGGCAGAACACACGCCGTTCAAGTCGCTTCCCGTCGTCGATTGGAGCAGATCCCAGACCTTAGGTTCGTCGATCTCACCGGCGACGGTCACGCTGACCTCTTGATCACCGAGAACGACGCCTTCTGCTGGTACGCCTCGCTGGCCGAGGCGGGCTTCGGACCGGCGCAGCGCATGCAGAAGGTGCTCGACGAAGAGCCCGGCCCGCGCATCGTCTTCGCCGACGCCACGCAATCGATCTTCCTCGCGGATCTCTCCGGCGATGGGCTGACCGACATCGTGCGCGTTCGCAATGGCGAAGTCTGCTACTGGCCGAACGTCGGCTACTGTCGTTTCGGTGCCAAGGTCAGCATGGACCGCGCACCCTGGTTCGAAGCACCCGACGTGTTCGACTCGCGTCGCATCCGCCTTGCCGACATCGATGGCTCGGGCACCACCGACATCCTCTACCTGGCCAGCACGGGCGTGCGCATCTACTTCAACCAATCGGGCAACAGCTGGTCGCCGCCGCGCGCGCTGGCTCAGTTTCCCGCCTGCCGATAGCCTGGCGTCGGCGGCCGTGGTCGACCTGCTCGGCAACGGCACTGCGTGCCTTGTCTGGTCGTCGCCGCTCGCAGGAGATTCGCGCCGGCCGATGCGCTACATCGATCTGATGGGCGGGCAGAAGCCGCACCTGCTCGTCGCCGCGCGCAACAACCTGGGTACGCGAGACGCATGTGCACTACGCCCCTTCCACGCGCTTCTATGTGCAGGATCGCGCCGCCGGCACGCCCGTGGATCACGCGCTTGCCGTTTCCGGTGCACGTGGTCGAGCGGGTCGAGACGCTCGACCGGATCAGCCGCAACCGCTTCGTCACGCGCTACCGCTATCGTCACGGCTACTTTGACGGCGGGGAGCGCGAATTCCGCGGTTTCGGCCGCGTCGATCAATGGGACACCGAAGAGATCGGGCGCCCTGCGGCCTGACGATACCGACGCGACGAACATCGATGCTGCGTCGTACGTGCCGCCCGTGCACACGCGAACCTGGTTCCATACCGGCGCCTATCTCGACGGCCTCGCGATCAGCCGGCAGTTCGAAGACCGAGTACTACCCCGAGCCCGGCCTCGACGACGATCAAGTCCCAGCGCAGCTCCTACCCGACACCGATCGTTGCCCGCGGGACTCGCCCTGCAGGAAGCCCGCGAGGCCTGCCGTGCGCTCAAGGGCTCAATGCTGCGCCAAGAGGTCTATGCCGTCGACGGCACGCCACAGGCCGCGGACCCCTACACGGTGTCCGAACAGAACTTCGCCATCGTGCGCGTGCAGGCACAGGGCGGCAACCGGCACGCGGTGTTCTTCGTCCATCCGCGCGAATCGATCAGCTTCCACTACGAGCGCAATCCGGCCGATCCCGCGCATCGCGCACCAGCTCACGCTGGCAGTGGACGCGTTCGGCAACGTCCTGCGTTCCGCCGCCATCGGTTACGGACGCCGCGAGGTCGATGGCGTTCTGCTGCCCGAGGACCGGACCCGGCAAACGCAACTGTTGGCGACCTACAGCGAAAACGAGTTCACGCAGTGCCATCGATCAGCCCGACGCGTACCGCGTGCCCGTCCCGAGCGCAGACGCGCAGCTACGAAGTGACAGGCTTGTCGCTTCCGGACCAGCAAGCTCGCTTTACGCTCGACGAAGTCGATCAAGCGACGGCGCAAGCGCAAGACATCGCTTACGACACCACGCCCGACGGCTCGCTGCAGCGTCGTCTGATCGAGCACGTGCGCACGCTGTACCGCCGCAACGATCTGTCGGGCGCACTGCCGCTTGGCCAGATCGAATCGCTGGCTCTGCCGTTCGAGAGCCACGGACTCGCGTTCACACCCGGCCTGCTGACACAGGTGTTTGGAGATCGCGTCGCCGACGCGATGCTCGCCGAAGGCGGCTACGTGCACAGCGAGTCCGACGCCAACTGGTGGGTGCCCTCCGGCCGCAGCTTTCTCTCCCCGAACGCGGACGACACCCCGGAGCAGGAACTCGCCTTCGCGCGGCAGCATTTCTTTGTGCCGCAACGCTTGCAGGACCCCTTCGGAAACGTCGCGATCGTCAGCTACGACGCGCAGGATCTGCTGCCGATCGCCACGCGCGACCCGTTGGACAACACGGTGCAGGTCGTCAACGACTACCGCGTGCTGCAACCGCGCCTCGTCACCGATCCCAATGGCAATCGCAGCGAGGCCGCCTTCGACACGCTGGGCATGGTGGTCGGCACCGCCGTCATGGGCAAACCGAACGAAGGCCTCGGCGATTCACTGCAGGGTTTCGTGGCGGATCTCGATGACGACACCGTCACCAGCCACCTTCAGGCGCCGCTCGTCGATCCCCACACCCTCTTGCAGGGCGCGACCACGCGCCTCCTGTACGACCTCTTCGCCTACCAGCGAACGCAAACCGATGCGCAGCCGCAACCGGCCGTCGTCTACAGCCTCGCGCGTGAGACCCATCTTTCCGATCTCGGCCCTGACGAGTTGACGCGCGTGCAGCACAGCTTCGCGTATTCCGACGGTTTCGGGCGCGAAATCCAGAAGAAGATGCGGGCCGAGCCTGATCCGGTGAGCGACGAGCCGGTCGACCCGTGGGTCGGCAGCGGCTGGACGGTCTTCAACAACAAGGGAAAGCCGGTCCGACAGTTCGAGCCTTTCTTCAGTCCCACGCACGCGTTCGAGTTTGATCGGCAGCAAGGCGTGAGCCCCGTCCTGTTCTACGACCCGGTCGAGCGCGTCGTCGCCACGTTGCATCGCCAATCACACCTGGGAGAAAGTACGCTTCGATCCGTGGCGGCAGGAGACGTTGGGATGTCAACGACACCGCGCTGATTCCGGATCCGGCGGACGATCTCGATGTCGGCGACTCTTTCCGCCGACTGCCTACCGAAGACTATCTGCCCACCTGGCACGCCGCACCGCATCGGCCGGCGCAATGGGCGCACGCGAGCGCTCCGCGGCCGAGAAAACCACGGTTCATGCGAATACGCCCACGATTGCGCACTTCGATGCGTTGGGTCGGCCGTTCCTCACGATCGCGCACAACCGATTCGAGCGCGATGGCGCGACGGTTGAAGAACACTATCGCCACCCGCGTCGAACTCGATATCGAAGGCAATCAGCGCACCGTGCGCGACGCCATCGAGCAGGCGGGCGATCCGCTCGGCCGCATCGTCATGCGCTACGACTACGACATGCTCGGCAATCGGGTGCACTCGACCAGCATGGAAGCGGGTGAGCGCTGGATGCTGAACGACGTCTCGGGGCAGCCGCTTCGCGCCTGGGACAGCCGCGGCCACGCGTTCCGCACCGAGTACGACGCGCTGCGCCGCCCGCTGCGCCAGTTCGTGCGCGGCCACGATGCGCAGAACCCGATCGGCCGAGCTGCTGTTCGGCCGCACCGAGTACGGCGAAGGCGAGCCCAACGACGTCGAGAACAATCTGCGCACGCGAGTCGTGCGCGTCTTCGACGCGGCCGGCGTCGTCACCAGCGCGCCCTATGACTACAAGGGCAACCTGCTGCGCAGCCACCGACGACTGGCAGTGGAGTACCGAACGCATCCCGACTGGGCGGGCGAGCCGCCGCTCGAGCCCGAGTTCGAGCAGTTTGAAGCCAGCACGACCTACGACGCCCTCAATCGCCCGGTCACCGTCACCACGCCGGACGGTAGCATCACGCGCCCCGATTACAACGAAGCCAACCTGCTCGAACGCGTCGCCGTCAGCGTGCGTGGTGCGCCCGCGACCACCATCTTCGTCGCCAACATCGATTACAACGCCAAGGGCCAGCGCACGCGCATCGACTACGGCAACGGCGTTCGCACGACCTACGGCTACGACGACGCACGACCTTCCGCCTCGACGGCCATGACGACACGCGTTCGCGGCGACGACGATCCTGCAGGATCTTCCTACACCTACGACCCCGCCGGCAACATCACCGACCTCCGCGACGACGCACAGCAGACGATCTACTTCAACAACGCGGTCGTCGAGCCGCATGCCGACTACACCTACGACGCGGTGTATCGCCTGATCGCAGCCACGCGGCCGCGAGCACATCGGCCAACTGGCCGCGCCGCAGACAAGCTGGAACGACGAGGGCCGAGTTCGACTCGCCCATCCGCACGACGGTCAAGCGATGCGGCGGTACGACGAGCAGTACGACTACGACGGCGTCGGCAATTTCATGCGCATGATTCACCAGGCCGCCAACGGCGGAAGCTGGACGCGCGACTACGCCTACGACGAAGCGAGCCTCATCGAGCCGCAGAAGCAAAGCAATCGCCTCAGCCGCACGATCGTTAGCCCCGATGTCGCCAAGCCGCTGGACGAGAGCTACACCCACGACATCCACGGCAACATGACGAGCATGCCGCACCTGCCCCTGATGCAGTGGGACTTCAAGGATCGGATGCAGGCCAGCGCGCGGCAAGTGTTCAACGACGGAACCCCGGAGACGACCTGGTACGTCTACAACGCGTCGGGTCAGCGGGTGCGCAAGGTCACGGAGCGTCAGGCAGCGACGGGTCAAGAACCCACGCGCATGAATGAGCGCATCTATCTCGGCGGCTTCGAGGTCTATCGCGAGTACGAGAACGATGTGGTGACGGTGAGGTTGGAGCGCCAGACCTTGCACGTCACGGATGACAAGCAACGGGTCGCTTTGGTCGAGTCGCGCACACAGGGCGACGACGGCTCACCCGCGCAGCTTACCCGCTATCAGTTCGGCAACCACCTCGGTTCAGCCTGCCTCGAGCTGGATGAGGAGGCAGTGATCATTTGCTACGAGGAGTACTTCCCGTATGGAAGCACAGCATTCCAGGCCGGGCGCAATGTGATCGGGGTGAGCTCGAAGCGATATCGGTACACGGGCAAGGAGCGTGATGAGGAGACCGGGCTGGGATATCACGGGGCGCGGTACTACGCGCCTTGGTTAGGAAGTTGGACATCAGCGGATCCGACAGGGCTAGCCGATGGCCCGAATCTCTTCCGATATGCGAGAAGCAACCCCGTGAACCTGGTCGACACCAATGGGGCCTTTCCGACCGTTGCGATCCAGCAGGCAACGCAGGTGGCCGCACAGAAGGCAGAAATCGACGCCAAACGCGAACCGGCGACGGCGCGTTCCGGGCAAAAGCAGGCGCTCGATCAGCGTGTAGCGACACCAGAGCAGATCTCGGAATACTCGCAGCCGCCGCCGATCCAAGAACTCTATCCGGAGATCAGAGGCAGCGTCTCGCTGGCGTACGACGAGTCCGCGGCAACTGCATTCAGCCCATCGGCGTCGTTCTGGGATCGCGAAGTCGCGCAGCTGAAAATGACGTTTCTCGCACCCTTCGCGCTGTTCGACAAGGGAGGTGAGGCAATTCTCAACGTGCCACGCAATGCGGATCTCGCTGGCCAGTACATCGGTCGTGGCATGACGCGCCAGAACGAAACTGCCGCGCTCGACGACTATGCACGAGCCATCGGGCTCCTGAGCGAGGCCATCCTTGCTCTGGCCGAACCCGCGTCGATGCGTCCTGCGCCCGGACCGCGCGGTACAGCAGCCGGGGCCATGCCAACCGACACCAGGCCGCAATTCGCCGCAAGGGGAGCGGCACATCAAGACGACACTCGGGCGTTCGTCGAAAGCCTCGCCGATCCCGGCTCTGCTGTTTTGTCACAGGTGAAGATCCAGACCGGCAAGTGGCGCGCAATTCATTTCGTCGCCGATTTTGTCGTTCAGATCGAAGGGGTGTGGCGCGTGTTCGACGCCAAGGGCGCAACCAAGCGGTGGACGAAAGCGCAGGAGCGCCAAGTTCCGGTGTTCCAGGACAAGGGCGGCATCGCCCACAAGCCCGGGGTTCTGCCGAAAGGCGGGATGCAACTCGATGCCTCACAGGTCCTGGTGGTGACTCCGGAGATGCTGCAACTCGGCAATCCGAAGGCCATCTGGGATCTACTGACCCGATGACGTGAGGCGTGGCATGGCGAACCGTTTCAAGCGCAAAGCGGCGTTCGGTGCACGTACACCGATGCGCAGGAGCATCTCGACCACTAGCGCTGGCCACCCCCGGGGGACGCATTGATGAATCTCCAAGGCCGAAATCTCGCTCTCAACATGCGCGGCGACGACGTTACGCTGCTGCAGACCGAGCTGCGCCAACTCGACTTGCAGATCGCCGACCCGCCGGGCCTGTTCGGCTCGACGACGCTGCTGGCCGTTCGGCGCTTCCAGGCCGAGCACGACGTCCCCGTCACTGGCATCGTCGATGCGCGCACGGCGGCGCTCATCAACCAGGCCATCGAAGTGCAGCCGCGCGAGGCATGGCTGGTACAGGGACGCCTGCTTCGTGGGGATGGGACCCCGCCTCCGCGCTCCCGCGTGCGGGCGTTCGAGAAGCAACTGCGCCGCGACATTCCCCTCGGCGAGGCGGTGCCCGATGCGGCGGGCGCCTATCGCATCACATACGTGATCCCGCAGGAGAGAAACCTGAGCCTGATCGTCCGGGCGTTCGACGCATCGGGCAGCGAAATCGCTGCGTCCTCGGTGATCTGCCATGCCCGGCCGGTGGAAACGGTCGATCTGGTCGTGAACAACGAGCCGCTTCGCGGTCCATCGCTGTTCGCCCGCCTGCAAGCGGCGATTCGTCCGCAGCTCGAGGCGGATCGTGTGGTCGAGGCCGATCTCACTGAAGAAGACGTCAAATGGCTCGCGTGCCGACATGACCTCGACGCCGGGCACCTGACCCGCGTCGTGGCCGCAGCGCGACTTGCCCGCGACGCGCAACTACCCGGTGAGCACGAGGCGTTGTTCGGCCTCGTGATGCAAGACCTGCCGACGGTGCTCGAGGCTCTGATCGCGCAGGCCCCGGAGACCCTCCGCCTGGCACTCGAGCGGGCGATCGCCGACAACGTCATCGGCACCCCGGTCGCGCCGCGCATCGCCGAGATCATCGAGGCCTTGCAGGCGGTCATCGTCCGGCTCGCACTGCGCGACCCGACCCCCGCGCAGCCGAGCTTCGTCTCGTTGTTCGAGCTTGCCGGAACGCCACAGCGACATCGCACTGCCGTGTTGACCGAGTACGTGCGACGGACCGGAACCGTGGCTGCGTTTTGGGAGCGGCAGCGGCGCCGCCTCGGCAACGACAGGGCCGACGAGCTGGAGTTCGTCGTCCGCATTGCGGCCCTTTCGATGAACCACGAGCCACTGGTGCGCCAGCTGACGCGCATGAGGGCCGGCGGCGAAATCGACCGCGACCTGGCGAGCCTCGCGCGCTTCAGTCGTGAAGACTGGCTGCGACTGCTCGAACGGGAGGTGGATGGCCGTGCCATCGGAGCGCCGGCGTTTCTCGCCCGGACCGATGCCGATCGCACTGCGCTGTTCGCCACCTTCCTGGCGCGCTACGTCGAGGCCGGGGCACCGACCCGCGTGCTGACCGAACGGCTCGCCTCCCTCGCACACCCGACATTGGCGCCGGCCGTGGCCTTCCTGCGTCGCCACTCGACCTTCGACTTTCGGTCGAACCGCATCGGCGAGTTCCTGCGCGAAAACCCCGACGCGCTCGACGACGACACCAGCCCCGACGAGACCCGCGCCAGCCTGAGCGCGTTGCAGCGGCTCTTCGATGTCGCGCCGCCGTTCGACAAGCATCGCACGGTGGCGCTCTTTGCCGAGGGCATTGCCTCGGCGACGCAGATCCGTCGCTTGGGCGAATCCGCCTTCGTCGAGCGCGCTGCCGTTTCACTCGGCGGGATCGACGTCGCACGGACTGTCTATGCCAACGCCGCGCACAAGGCAGATACCGCGTTGGTGCTGCTGAGCCAGACGGCGACCATGAATCCTACGGCCATGAAGGTGCTCGCGCCGCAATTGTTGGGCGAAGGCATTCCCGATCTGGAGGCTCTCTTCGGCACGCTCGACACCTGCCGCTGCAAGCACTGCGCGTCGGTTTACGGGCCTGCCGCCTACCTGGTCGACATCCTCCACTTCCTGAGTAACAGCCGTTCGGCGACGCCCGGCGAGAGTGCGCTCGATGTCCTGTTCGAGCGCCGGCCCGACATCGGCGAAGTCGATCTCAGTTGCGCCAACGCCGAGACCACGCTGCCGTACGTCGACCTCGTCATGGAGATCCTCGAGAATGCGGTCGCGCCCGGCGGCGGCTTCCCGTTCCAGACCGAGGGCGAGGCCGCCGACCTGCTCGCGAGCCCGGCCCAGCTGAACCAGGCGGCGTACGACGAGCTGGCGCTGGCTGTCTATCCGTGGAGCCTGCCGTTCGAGCTCTCGACGGAAACCGCCCGCACCTACCTCGATCACCTCGGCGTGCCGCGGCACGCCTTGATGCAGTCTTTCCGTGCCGAGGCCGATCCGAGCAAGGCGCTCGACGTCGCGACCGAATTCCTCGGGCTCGGTGCCGCCTTGCGAGCCATCTTGATCGACCCGGAGGCGGCCCCGGCGCACGAGCTGTGGGGCTTTTCCAATCCCGGTGCTTTCAACCAGATGGTGCAAGTGGCAAACGCCGCCACCGTGCTCGAGCGCTCGCGACTGTCGTACGAAGAGCTCGATGCTGCGCTGGCGGTGCGGTTCGTCGACGGGGTCGGCAACATTGACATCGAATTCGCCGGTGCCGGTTGTGATCTAGACGCCGCAACACTCACCAACCTCACGCCGACGGCCCTAACTCGGCTGCAGGCCTTTATGCGCGTGCAGCGCAAGCTCGGATGGAGCATCGAAGAGCTCGATGCGATATTCGAGACCCTCGGCGTCGCCATCGACGAGGTAGCCCTCCTGCGGCTTGCCGATGCGAAACGGCTGCAGCTGAACCTAAACGTGCCGGTGCGGGTGCTGATCGCCTGGTGGCAGCCGCTTCTGGCAACCCGCGGGATCGGTTCGGAGCCGTCGCTGTACACCGAGCTCTTCCTCGACCCCAGCGTCAATCGCCCGGAGATGGCAATATTCGCGCTCAACGCATCCGACAGCGAGCTCCTGGGTGCAGATACCGAGCTCATCTCGGAGAACCTGGCGCCCATTCATGCCGCACTCGGCATCACGGCGGCCGATCTCGACTCCCTGTTGCCGGGTCTGCCCAACGATGTCCTGAACCTCGCGAACCTGACCCGGCTCGCGCGCCCGGCCCTACTGGCAAAGGCTCTGCGTCTCAAGATCCCCGATTACCTTGCACTGCGCGCCCTGAGCGGCATCGAGCCGATTGGACCTCCCGTCGATACAGCCGCGACGCTGCGCTTCGCCGATGTCGCGGCCTGGCTAAAGCAAGCCGGCTACGGCTTGCCCGTGCTCGACTACCTGCTGCGGCATCGATTCGCTGCAAACGCCGCCTTCGTGCCGGCCGAGGCCGACATCGGCAGCTTTCTCGCCACGCTGCGTACCGCGTTGCGCACGATCACTACCGAGTTCGCGTTGGCGCCGCCCGACGTGGATCCGAGTGACCCGGGTTTCGTCGCCGATCCCGACGGCTCGCGCACGGTGAAACACCTCGCCGCGCTCCTTCCTGGCGACGCGGTCGACCAGGCGATGGCGCTGATTCGCCAGGACACCGTACACGCGCCGGCCGATCCGGAGGCCTTCATCGAGACCTCGCTGGGGGCATTCCTTGATCCGGCCGAGGCGGCCGAGCGGCTGCTGGGGGAAGGGGCGCTCACAACCTTCGCGGCACGCGACAACTACGTGCTCGGCGCTCTGCTCGCGCACCTCGGTGCCTCCGCTCGCAGGGCCCAAGTCGCGACCGCGTTCGCCGAGGCACTGCAAGTCGATGCACCGGTGGCAGCTGCGCTGCTGGGCGAGGTCGTGCATTCACCGGCCGATGCGTCGCGGCCGATCCAGGACGATTTCACCGACGCAGGCTTCGTCGGCCCGCCCGACGAGCCGACACCTCCGGTCGCCGTCGATCGCGCGACCTTTCCGCAGCAGTTTGCGAGCTATGAGCGAATGGCAAAGCTCGTCCAATTCGCGCGCCTCCTGGGCCTCAGCGATTCACACCTTCGTTTCGTTCTGCAGCGCGGCCCCGGGCTCGGCTGGGTCGACTTGACCGACCTCCCGCTTACCGTGGTTGACGATGCCGAGGCCGGCTTCGCCGCGTTCCAACGCATGGCGAACGCCCTCGCTGCGGGCACGCGGCTTCCCGGCGGACTGGCAGATTTCTTCGGCCTGCTGGAAACGCTCGAAGCGGCCGGCATGGACCTCGCGAGCTACCTCGACGAGGTGAGCCTGCGCACCGGCTGGAACCGTGACGACGTCGAATTCCTGGTTGGCCCGCAGGTGCTGGCCATCGCCTTTCCCGACGGCTTCCGCGACGGCCGCTTTCTAGCCGACATAGAACCCTGCATGGCCCAGTTGAAGCGGCTGGGCGTCGCCGCATCCACGGCGCAGGCATGGGCGAGCCTGTCAGCGACCCTGGATGACGCGCGCACTGTGATTCAGGGGGCGCGCTCCAGGTACCCCGACAAGAACGCGTGGCTGAAGGTGGCGCGGCCGCTGCGCGATGGCTTGCGCGAACGCCAGCGTGCAGCGCTGGTCGACTTCCTCGTCCATCGCGAAGGCCTGCAAACGCCTCGCGATCTGTACGGCCACTTCCTCGTCGACGTCGAGATGTCGCCGTGCATGCTGACTTCGCGCATGGTGCTGGCGACAGGATCGGTGCAGCTCTTCGTGCAGCGCTGCCTGCTCGGTCTCGAGTCCGCTGTACCGTCGTCGGCGATCGACATCGATCTCTGGCACTGGATGAAGAACTACCGCGTATGGGAAGCCAATCGCAAAATCTTTCTCTATCCCGAGAACTGGATCCAGCCGGAGTTGCGCGACGATAAAACGCCGCTCTTCAAAGCCCTGGAGCAGGGCCTGCTGAGCGACGAGCTCAATGACGCCACGGTCGAGCGCGAGTACCTGCGCTACCTGACGTCGCTGGACGAGATCGCCAATCTCGAGATCGTCGGGCTCTACCAGGATTCGCCGACCGCGACGCAGAAGGTCCTGCATGTTTTCGGTCGCAGCCACAACCCGCCGTACAAGTACCACTATCGGCGCTGGGACGGCAGTTCGTGGACGTGCTGGGAGCCGGTCGACATCGGCCTCGAAACCGATCATCTGGTTCCTGTCGTGTGGAACAACCGCTTGTTCCTGCTCTGGCCGATGATTATCGACGCGACCGTCAACGCCGGAGTCGAGCTGAGTGGCGGCCTCCATGGCACGACGCAGAAGAAATACCAGCTTGCTCGGCTGCAATGGAGCGAGTACCGCGACGGAGTGTGGTCGCCGAAGAGCGTGAGCACCGCGGAGTCGATCATCGGCGATCTCTCAGACCCGCAGGTGTGCGAGCCGGTCGAGCTCGCCTTCTGGACGAAATCCCTCGGCCCCGACGAGTTGGTCCTCACCTTTGCGCGGCGTCGTGACGTGGGAATACACACGGAAAACTTCCCCGTTCGGGACCTGGTGCTGCAGGTCAGTGGCGAAAGCGGCCTCAGCGACTCGAGCTCGCTCTCCGACGCGGGACACGCCTTTCCGGAGATGGAGTGGAGCTTCAACCACATGCAACGCTCGTTTGGCAACATCGCGTTGCGCGTATGGACGCGCCTGGCGGCGGCAGTCGTCGACTTTCAGAGCTCGACCGTGTTGCGCAACCCGGGACGGCCGTACACGATTGCCTTTAACCAGGACGAACGCCCATTTTTCTGTCGTACACCGTTCTTCTATAGCGACCCGCGGCGCAGCTTTCTCGTCGTTCCCGACGGTCACTATCTATCCGACCCCGACAGCGGGTCACCACTCGGGAAAGCAGCCGGCCCCACGCCGACCCATGGAACGACGCCGCTGGACCTGCCGGACCAAGTGACCGCGTTCCACGTAAGCGTCGCCCGGGCCGCGTTGGTGGAAGCCACAGAAGACGGAGAAACGATGGCCGGCGCTGGGTCGTTCCTGCCGGGTCATTGGGAGACGACGAGCTTTCTCTTCAAGAACCACCACCATCCGTTCGTGCGCGTGCTCGTCGCGCAGCTCAACCAGCATGGCATCGGCGGAATTCTCCGGCCACGGGGCACGACGGAGCCCGTGGTTCATGGGGTGGAAGGAACGCTCCATCGGCAGACGATGGTTCGGACCTATTTTCGTGACGAGTACTTGCCCAGCATCGTTGACAACGTCGTGCGCCGTCCATTGCCGGTCGACGACTTCGACTTTGAGTTCGACGGTGCGTACTCCAGCTACAACTGGGAACTGTTCTTCCACGCCCCCTTCATGATCGCGAAGCGACTCGATGCGAATCGCCGCTTCGAAGAGGCCCATCGCTGGTTTCACTACATCTTCGAGCCGACCAATAGCCCCTCCTCGGAGTCTCCCTGGCCCGAATGCGTCTGGAACATCAAGCCCTTTTACGAGCACGGCACCGGCAGGACCATCGAACAGATGATGTTGTTGCTCCACACCTCGGGACTGAACGACGAACAGGAGAAGCAGCGCGACGCGCTCAACAAGCAGGTCGAGGCGTGGCGCAAGAACCCGTTCAACCCGCACCTGATCGCCCGAATGCGGGTGCAGCCCTACATGATGGCCGTGGTGATGGCCTATCTCGACCACCTCATCGCCTGGGCCGACGACCTGTTCCGCCGGGACACGATGGAGTCGGTCAACGAGGCGAGCCAACTCTACCTGCTCGCGGCAGAGCTCCTCGGCGACCGGCCGCGCGAAATCGCCGCGCACGAAGGCACGTGGCGCACCATCGATGGCGAGCCGGTGAGGAACTTCAACGACCTGCGCCCGCATCTCGATGCCTTCTCGAACGCGCTGGTCGACATGGAAACCATCCTGCACCCCGGGCAGGCGGACCAAGGCGCGGGTGGTGGCGGCGGCCTGCTGGATGGCCTCGACTACAAGGCGACAACGGCCCCGGGCTCCGGCGGCACGCCTGACATTGGCGCCACCGCAGGGGCAGCGATTCCGGCCTTGGTCGGCCCCACCTTGTTCTTTTGCATCCCGCGCAACGACAAGCTCGTCGGCTACTGGGACATCGTGGCGGATCGCCTCTTCAAGATCCGCCATTGCATGAACATCGAAGGCGTGGTCCGACAGCTTGCGCTGTTCGAGCCGCCGATCGACCCGGCGCTGCTCGTGCAGGCGATTGCCAGTGGTGTCGGCGTCGGAGACGCAGTGGCGGGTCTGAACGGACCGATGCCGGGCGTGCGCTTTGGTGTGTTGCTCGACAAGGCACGCGAGGTCGCTGCCCAGGTCAGCGGCCTCGGGGCTGCGCTGCTCGCCGCACTGGAGAAGCGCGATGCCGAGCAACTTTCATTGCTCCGCTCGGGGCAAGAGCGCCGGCTGCTCGAGTCGATGCGCGACATCAAGACCGCGCAGTTGGACCAGCTGGCAAAAGAGCGCCTGGCACTCGACCAATCTCGCGCGCTGACAGCGGCACGGCACCAGCACTACGTCGATCTGGTAACCGTCAATTCCGAGGGCGACACCCTCATCGAAGCCGAGCGTACCAGCCAAGCAAAGATGCTGGAGGCGGGCAGCGACGAAGGCAAGGCCGAGCAAGCGCGGAAAGCGTCAGGCATCATTTCGATGTTGATGCCCGATATCTCGTTGGGCTTTGGGGGGCCGTTCCCGACCACAAGCGCCACCCTCGGGCACAGCAACTACACTACCTTCACGGAATTCGTTGCACTCGGGTTTAGCAACCGTGCCGCCGCGGCATCTCGCGAGTCCAACGCCGCGACCCTGACCGGCAGCTGGAACCGTCGCACTGAAGAATGGGAGCACCAGCGCGACCAGGCCCAGCTTGAGCTCGGCCACATCGACGCGCTCATCACCGTCGCCGACCTGCGCACTGCAGTCGCCAACCACGAGCTCGATATCCACGACCAGCAGATCGCGCACGCCGCCGAGGTCGACGACTACTTGAATTCGAAGTACACCAGCCCTGATCTCTACGGTTGGATGATCGCGGGCCTGTCAAGCGTGTATTTCCAGGCCTTCCAGCTCGCGACAGATCTGGCCACGCGTGCGGAACGGTCGTTTCGATTCGAACTCGGCCTTTCGACTTCGAGCTTCATCCAGCCGGGGCATTGGGACAGCCTGAAGAAGGGACTGCTGGCCGGCGAAAGCCTCACCCTCGACCTCGCCCGCATGTCGAGCGCCTATCTCGATCAGAACAAGCGCGAATACGAGCTGACCAAGCACGTCTCGCTGCGTCAGCTCAATCCTCTGGCCCTGCTCGAGCTGAAAGCCACCGGAACGTGCGAGGTGACCTTGCCCGAGTGGCTCTTCGATCTCGATGGTCCCGGCCATTACCTGCGACGGCTGAAAACGGTCAGCCTCTCGATCCCCTGCGTGATCGGACCCTATGCGAGCGTCAATTGCACGGCATCGCTGCTCAACAGCAGTGTCCGGACCTCGCCGATTCTTGCGGGCGGCTATGCGCGCGCTGGCGAGGACACGGCGCGCTTCGTCGATTACTTCGGCGCCATTCAGTCGGTGGTCACCAGCAGCGGCAGCACCGACGCCGGCATGTTCGAAACCAATCTGCGCGACGAACGCTATTTGCCGTTCGAGGGCAGCGGCGCGATCGGTCGCTGGCGGCTCGAGCTTCCAAGCGAGTTTCGGCAATTCGATTACACAACGATTTCCGACGTGATCCTCCACCTTCGCTATACCGCTCGCGAAGGCGGCACGCAATTGCGCCAGGCCGCCGTCGAGAGCCTGTCCACCGTGATGGCCGCAACTAACGATTCCGGCCCAGTGCTGCTTGTGAGCCTACGCAACGACTACCCCGGTGAATGGCATCGATACGTCAACGGTGAATCGTTGATCGTTCCGTTCGGCCGCGACCGATTTCCGTACATCGCACAAGGGCATGCGATCGAGGTTCTGGGCATCGGCGTCATCTTGCTGACGGGCGCGGCGCCAGTTTCGACGGCGCTCTCTGCTCAGCAGGTCGGACTGCCTGGCTTTCCTACGTTTGCCGCGGCTGAACCAGACGAAATTTCGCTGGTATTTGCTGATGACAGTCCCGTTATCGAGCGAGATGCCGATGCACAGATTTTTCTGTTGATACGGTATGCGATTGAATGACGGAGGGTTGCTTGTAAAACTGCGCTCGGGCTGCCAGTGAGGAAGTCACCACAATGGGATCGCCGAACGGTTCGTCCGAACGGTCCGAACCGAGTGTCTGGATTGGACGCTGATCGTGAATGCGCAACATCTCGAACGGACGCTCGCGGTGTTTGTCGATCACTACCATCGCGAGCGGCCTGACGATCGGCGCCAGCGGTGCTCGGGCCAATCAGAACGCAAGACGAGTCAACAACTAGACAACCTGGCCTTGCCTGCAAAACCTCCATCCCCGGTTCAAATCCGGGCGGCGCCTCCAATTGTCCAAAAACGCAAAACAAAAGGGGTCGGCACCGTGCCGACCCCTAGCGTTGTACGTAGCGTTGTACTGAGCGAAACCGCACCATGAAAGGGCAGTTGCCGGCCGGCGTCATCCCTTCGCGTGATTAGCTCCCGTTACGAACTAGCTGGTTCACCCAGAGAAATTTACCTGAATGACCCTAGAATGGTCGACCCGGACAAACTTCAAACGAGACTGGAATTTCCGGTCGCCAAGTGCTTGGCGCGCAGGTCAGCAAATGAACATATCACTCTCACAAATAATTCAAGATGCTAATGCGATACTAATTGCTGGAGGCAAACTGAACGAGGTGGAAAATTATTTCACGAAGGACTATATCGTGCACCTTACTAATAAAAAGCTGTCAGGCGGTCATTCCACCGTTCAAAGCGTCCTAAGTGCGATGATTCAAGCATTTTCGGACATTGAAATCCAAGTCGAAGTCTTGCTCGAAGGAGTAGACAGAATTTCCTGGCAAAGGACAATGACTGCTACCCATTCAGGCGCTTTCAAGGGATTCCCTGCAAGCGGCCGAAAGATAGTCTGGCGAGATATGGTAGTGAGCCAGTTTGAAGGCAGTCTTATCAAGGAGGAATGGCTGAGTACCGACTTGGCGGAGCAGTTACTTCTTTCGCGTAAGCGGTCAAAGTGACAAATGAAATGGAAATATTTGCCAGTGAACCCGCTGCGCATCTTCGCGAAGCTGCCGCTGTTCGGCCGTTTCGGAGGATCAATCGGAGGCTGCGAGAGCGACAAACGGTGACGGGGTCAGCACGACACTTTTCAAATGGAAGGGTGAAGCGTGACCGTGCATTTCCGAACCTGCAAGCTCCATCCCCGGTTCAAATCCGGGCGACGCCTCCAATTTTCCGGTTCAAATTCGATCGTTTGCGCTCCAGCAGCACAAGCGGACGCCTTCCAATTGGACTCGGTGGACTACAAACCGGCTATCGATCGCCGTGGTCACTGCCGTAAGCCGCTGGTTCAAAGAACCTCCATCCTTCCAAAGAGTCTCGTCATTCTATTGGCCCGTCGCTAGCGCCATCTATCAACTGATGCTGTCGGGAAGCGCAGGCTCGGCATCACGGGCGTGGTGTGGCAACAAGTTCGACATCGACCGACGGCAGCAGCAGATGGATCGTCGCGTGCCGCATGGTGGATTCCACGCGGTTTGCTACACTCCGTGCCGGCAGACGTCGGCAGTGGGTGAGGTATGGCGAATTCGAATCCTCCCGGAGACCCGCAGCAGATTGCAGCGATGGTCGAGCGTGCCGACGCGGGCGATCCGGCCGCCCGCGACGCCCTGTTCGCGTCCCTGTACAGCGAGCTGCACACCCTCGCGCAGTCTCACCTCCAGCGCAGCGGCGGACAGCTCACCATGGGTGCGACGACGTTGCTGCACGAAGCCTACCTGGATCTCAACCGGCGCAGCCGGGTGGCCTTTCCGGATCGCCTCCGGTTCCTGAAGTACGCGTCGCGCGCGATGCGCGGCCTGGTCATCGACTACATCCGCGCCAGGCGGGCGCAGAAGCGGGGCGGGGAGATCACGTTCGTCTCCGTCTTGGACGAGAACGTCGGGACCGCAGCAGTGGCCGCGTCTGTGGAGGCTCTCGGTCATGCGCTCGACGAGCTAGCGCAACTCGATCCGTCACTCGCCGAGCTGGTCGATCTGAAGTTCTTCTGCGGCTTGTCGTTCGCCGAAATCGCAGCCATGCGAAGCGTCTCGGAGCGCACGGTCGAGCGCGACTGGGCCAAGGCACGCGTGCTGCTGCACGACACGCTCGAAAACCCGCCGCTGTCGGGTTCCGGCGGCTGATTCCGATCAAGAGGCAGGATGTTGCGCCTCGATAAGGACCGCTGGCAGGCGCTGAGCCCGTTGCTCGACCAGGCGCTGGAGCTTGATTCGGCGGGGCGCGAGGCGCTTGGCAACGACATCGCGCGCCAGCAGCCCGAACTGGCGGTGATTCTTGTGCGCCTGCTGAGCGAACACGACCGGTTGGCGGGATCCGCCTTTCTCGAGACCTCCCTGACGCTGGACGATGCGCCGTCGCCGACGCTCGCCGGTTATGCGGTGGGCCCGTACACGCTCGAAGTGCCGCTGGGGATGGGCGGCATGAGCACGGTCTGGCGCGCCCGGCGGAGCGACGGACGGTTCGAAGGC
The DNA here is from genome assembly GCA_963833135.1 of uncultured cyanobacterium. GTDB lineage: Bacteria > Acidobacteriota > Vicinamibacteria > Vicinamibacterales > UBA2999 > 12-FULL-67-14b. The sequence goes on from CAWHWW010000014.1 coordinate 41,988, forward strand.
GCCGTCGCCGTGAAGCTGCTGAATCTGGCGCTGCTCGAGGAAGGCGGCGACGAGCGCTTCAGGCGCGAGGGGACGCTGCTCGCCCGACTGACGCACCCGCACATCGCGCGCCTGCTCGACGCCGGCGTGACATCGACCGGTCAGCCGTACCTCGTGCTCGAGTACGTCGAGGGCGCGCGCATCGACCGCTTCGCTGACGATCGACGGCTCGATCCAATCGGACGCCTCGAGCTGTTCCTGCAGGTCGCCGAGGCCGTGGCGCATGCGCACGCCAATCTCGTCATTCACCGCGACCTCAAACCGTCGAACATCCTGGTCGGCGCCGATGGGCAGGTGAAGCTGCTGGACTTCGGGATCGCGAGACTGCTCGAGGAAAACGCGCCAGGTCAGGCGACGCTGACCGGGCCGGCCGCGCAGGCGCTGACGCCGGAATACGCCGCGCCCGAGCAGGCGCGTGGCGAACCGGTGACCACGGCGACCGACGTCTACGCGCTCGGCGTGCTGCTCTACATGCTGTTGACCGGCCGCCATCCGACGGGAGACGGCTGCCGGACGTCGGCCGAGCAGCTGCGCGCGCTGCTCGAGCGCGATCCGGTTCGCGCGAGCGACGCGGCTCCCCACCGTTTGCGCCGGACATATCGCGGCGACATCGACAACGTCCTGGCGAAGGCCCTCGAGAAGGAGCCGGGTCGCCGCTACGCCTCGGTGACGGCGCTGACCGAGGACATCCGCCGCTTCCTGAACCACGAGCCCCTCAGCGTCCGCGGCCAGGCGTGGGGCTACCGGACCGCAAAGTTCATCCGGCGGCATCGCTGGCCGATGGCCGCCGCCGCGGCCGCCTTTGCACTGCTGATCATCGGACTGCTCGTGGTCAATCGCGAGCGGCAGATTGCCGAGCGCCGATTTGGGCAGCTCCGCCAGCTGTCACAGCAGGTGTTCGGCCTCGACGATCGAATCCAGTACCTGGCCGGCGCGACACAGGCGCGGGAGGCGCTCGTCGCCGCGTCGTTGGAATACCTCGCGGGGCTCGCACGCGACACGCGCGGCGATCTGGCGCTGATGCAGGAGCTCGCCGACGGCTACTGGCGCGTCGGCCGCATTCAGGGCGTGCCGATCGGTCTCTCGCTCGGCAACCTTGCGAAGGCCGAGGACAGCCTGAGGAACGCGGATCATTTGCTCGACGCCGTGCTCGCGGCGAGGCCGCGCGATCGCCGGGCGTTGCAGCGTTCGGCGGTGGTCGCGCACGATCGGATGATCGTCGCCGACACCGAGCGCCGGAAAGACGACGCGCTCGCGCACGCGCGGAGGTCGTTGACGCGGATGGACGCGCTTCTGAGTCTCGGTTCCCCAACGCCAGCCGAACTGAAGAGCGCCTTCGAGCTGTACAACAACGTCGGCCTCGGACTGGTAAACCTGCATCGCTACGACGAGGCGATTCTCCAGTTGAACCGTCTGCTCGATCTCGCCCGGGCGAACGGACCCGAGCTGCGGCCGATGAGGAGCGCGCTGACCGTAATCGCGAACGCGCGCCGATACCAGGGCGATCTGGATGGTGCGTTGCGCGCGATCCGCGAGGCCCGCTCGATGAGCGCGCAGATCGACGTCCGGCCGAATGAGACGCAGCGGATGATCGACCAGTACCCGCTCCTGCTGCGCGAGGCCTTCATCCTCGGCGAGGACCGCGGCATCAGCTTCGACCGGCCAGAGGAAGCGGCGGCGCTGCTCCGCCAGGCGTTCGATCTGCACGAAGCCGGCGCGCGGCGGGATCCGGACGATACGACCAGCCGCGTCCGCGTTGGAACGACGGGGCGCGAGCTCGGAGACATCCTGCGCTGGCGCGATCCGGCCGCGGCGCTGGCGGTGTACGACGTCGCGATTGCCCGCCTCGCGGAGGTCCGGAACAATGTCGGTGCGCGCCGTGACGGTGCGCTCGTCCTCGCCAACTCCTCGTACGCGCTGCGGCGCCTCGCTCGACAGGCGGACGGCCGCAGGCGTGTGGACGAAGCGTTGGCGATCCTGCAGGAAACACGCGACTATCCCGCCGACCGTGTCAGCCTCGACAGCCCGCTCTATTCGGTCCTGCAGGCGCGCGCCGATCAGGATGTCGCTGAAGGCAGGCTCGCCGGCGCCGTCCAGCAGTACACCGACCTGCTCGCGAAGGTGATGGCGGCCAGGCCAGACATCGAGCACGACCTGCGCGACGCCAACAGTCTGTCGCTGCTCTATCGGGACTTCGCTCGCCTCCACCGCGATGCCGGTGGGTCGGCCGAAGCCGACGCGCTCGACGCGCGGCGGCTGGCGCTATGGCAGCAGTGGAACCGGACGCACCCGGACAATCCCTTCGTGCTGCGCCAGCTCACCGACGCCGGCGCGAAGACGACGTCGAGCCCTGACGTCCGCTGAGCCGCAGGTTCGCGCCCGCGTTCTCGTTATTCCTGAGGCTGGCCAGCGCTCTCCTGTCGGTGTTCGCCTTCGGATTCCGATTAGTCCTACAGAAGGCGCCGATGAAAAGACTGTCCATTCGACCGTATCGCCAGTTCAGCGGTTGCGCTCGCCATCGTCCTTGCAGGCGCGCGCCCGGTGGCAGGCGCGGTGATCCCGGTGACCACGGTCCAGCAGAAGATCAGCAGTACCGGCGGCTGTTCGCTGCAGGAAGCGATCTATTCGGCGAATTACGACGCCAGCGTCGCCGTCAGATTCAACGGTGCGACTCCGGTCTTGATCCCAACGCAGTGCGTCGCCGGGCAGCGGGGACGACTCGATCGTGCTGCCGGCGGGCGCGGTCTTTCAGCTCAGCAACATCGTCGACGACGCCGACAATCCGACCGGCCCGACCGCGACACCGATCATTTTCTCGAACATCACGCTGTTTGCGTACGGCGCGATCCTGGAACGGACCGGCAGCCAAGAACTTCCGGCTCTTTGCGGTGCATCCGTTGGGGCACCTCACGATCAAGAAGGCACACATCAGAGGATTTCGGGCGCAGGGTGGCAATGGCGGACTCGGCGGCGGCGGCGGCATGGGAGCCGGAGGCGCCATCTATGTGATGAGTGGCAGCCTGGTCGTCGAGGCGAGCACCTTCAGTGCGAACATCGCGCGAGGTGGCGCAGGTGGCGGGAGCGGTCACAGCGGCGGCGGGGGAGGCATCGGCGGCAACGGCGGCGTGCAGTGTTATTACGCCACGAATCGCGGCGGCACTGGCGGCGGCGGGTCGCGGGGTAACGGCTCGACCTGCGGTGGTCCGTCGGGCGGCGGCGGCGGCGGAACCGTGTTCAACGCACCAGGCCAGAGATGGCGGCTATAGCTGCGGCGGGCAAGGCGGCAGCTCGGGAAACGGCCAGGGCGGACAGTGCCCCGGAGGAGGCGGCGGAGGTGGTGGCGAACACTTCACCGGCGCCGTCTCGTACGACGGTGGCAATGGCGCGTACGGCGGCGGGGGCGGTGGCGGCGTCTATGAGCGGCGGCGGCACTGGTGCGCGCGGCGGGTTCGGTGGTGGTGGCGGCGCCTCGGGCTTTGCCGGAACCTTCGGCGAAGACGGTGGCAACGGCGGGTTTGGTGGAGGTGGTGGCGCGGGCCACTACGGCATGATCACCGACGGCAATCCGGGTAACGGCGGATTCTTCGGCGGCAACGGTCGATCCGAGGCAGGTGGCGGCGGCGCTGGGCTCGGCGGCGCCATCTTCAACGACAGCGGCATCGTCGTCATCACGAACAGCACCTTCACCGCGAACAGCGCGGTCGGAGGTTCGTCGCTGGGCGGCGCGCCTGAAGGGCGTGGCGGCGGCGGAGCCATCTTCTCGAGGAACGGCCAGCTGACGGTCCTCAACGCCACGATCAACGGGAACTCGTCGGTCATCGGGCTCGGCGGCGGCATCATGGTCGCGCAGGAAGAATCCGCCCCGACGTTGTTCGTGCTCAAGAACACCATCGTCGCCAACAACGGCGAGGCGGAGTGCGCCGTCACCGGGTCCTCGATTGCGGGCGCGTTCGCCGGCAATCTGATCACGCAAAACGCCATCGGCCAGATCATGCGCGAGAAGACATTCGTCGCATGCCCGGGTGTCGTGACCACCGCCGATCCTCAGCTCGCGCCACTGGCACTCAACAACGGGCCGACCCCGACGATGGCCATCGCCGTGAGCAGCCCCGCCTGGAATACAGCTGATTTCGGCACGTCGCTCGGGTTCGATCAGCGGGGCCAGAGGCGGCCCGCCCTCGGCGGCGTGGACATCGGCGCCTTCGAGTTGTGCCTTCAGAACATATTCGATGCCCAGCTGCCCTGCGTCATCGCGGGCTTCGAAGAGTCTCCCGGCGGCGGAGAGCCGTTGCAGCTCACGATCGAGGTGGATCCCCCGGGAGGCGGAACCACCGTGCCCGCCGAGGGAACGATCAGTGTCGCTCCGAGCTCACCCGTGGCCCTCACGGCGACTCCGAATCCCGGTTATCGGTTCACGGGTGGAGCCAGAACGTCGCGGATCCGGCGAACCCGTCAACCGTGATCGTCATGATCACTTCGCAGACCGTGATCGCCGGGTTCGAGGCGTGCAGTTGTGCGGAGGACGTCACCAGTTCGATCGGCCTCACCTACAGCGGGTTCACGATCAACCCGATGACGAGGCGGTACGTGCAGACGGTGACGCTCAAGAACAATTCGTCCGCCACCGATCGCCGGACCGGTGTCGCTGGTGCTCGACCAGTTGACGGCGAACGTCACGCTCTACAACGCCAGTGGCAGTCACGACGCTGATCCTGCCGGCCGGAAGGCCGTACATCAACGTCGATACGAGCCTGTCGCCGGGGCAAAGCGTTTCGGTGCAGCTGCAATTCACCAATCCGGGCAACGTCGCCGTGACCTACCAGGCTCGCGTGCTTGCCGGTCCGGGTTCGAGGTAGGAGGAGATCATGGTCAGCCAGCTGCTTCGAGCGCTCGTCCTGTCGATTCCGGTCCTCTGTGTTGCGACGAGCGCCCACGCTGAGTTCGATTCTGGTGTTCGTCGACACTTCACCGTTGTCGGGAATCCAGACGCTCGGGTTCGGGCTCACGAATTCCGATGGCAGCGCCAACACGGTTTCGTTGTCGGCCTTCGATTTCGGCGGCGGCAGCGCCGTGAGCGGATCGGAAGACTGCACGTTCGGTGGAGCCTTCAGCGGCGCCGGATGCAGTGGTGACCTGACCAGCGGAGTGACGCTGGATGATGTGGACGTCGCAGCGCTCTTCACGCAGCAGTTCGAGGCCGGCTCGACGCTGTCGTTCGTGCTCACGTCCACGAACAACTACACTGGCGCCGTTCCGGACCAGTTCGCCATGTATCTCTGCGACGCCACGATCAGCACCTGCTACTCGGACGACGCGAGCGGCGCGCTGCTCTTGCTGGATCTCGTCGGCGGCACGGTGTCTCCTTCGAGCTTCGTGCGATTTGGCGCCAGCGGCGAAGGTCTCGACGCGCCCACGGTGACGGCGGCCGTGCCCGTGCCCGAACCCGGGACGTTGCTGCTGGTGTTGATCGGCGGTCTTTCACTCGTTTTCCGCGCCAGAGGACTCGGGCTTCAGAGGTGAGCGGGCGGCTGAGAGACGTCTGGATTGCGCGCAGCCGACGTTCGAGCCGTGATCGCCGCGACGGCAACTGGCCCCGTGAGTGTTCGCTGAGACGTCCCCGAAGACAATTCACCCAACCGCTCTTCAAAACCGGGAGGCGTCCGAATGACACAGGCAGAGCGACCACAAAGCGTCGGTACGGTAATCACCGGCGGAAAGACTGGAGTGCTACTCTTCTACAGATTTGGCACTGGCCTCGCCACGGTCGGTCGAGTCGATACGAGCGGCAACTACACGGACTTACGGAATCACCAGTTCGACAAAAACTGGGTTCGCCTGTTCCCCTGAGCAACGGCGTGGTGGCCTTCAATAAGGGTCCCGACGACCCTGAGAAACCAAACAGTCTGCTGCTGGGACGAGTTCAGCCAGACGGGACTTATGGCGACCTGCAGGAATACCTGTCGTTCGGTTTCCTAACCGGTGTGGTTACCGTTACCGACAACACCGCTCTCGTCTACCGTGCGCCAACTCAAGTCACGATAAGCGAAGTCACGATTTGGCGCGCGGATTGATGACGTACTACACGGCCTTCGTGATCGACGTGCAGTCGCGGCGTGTCCAGGTCATCGGTTGCACGCCATATCCGGACGAAGCCTTCGTGATTCAAAGCCTGCGGCCGATCACGGGTGAGAGCGTCCGCGTGGTTCGGACACCGCCGCGTGCGCCGAACTGCAACGTTACGCCGAGCGGTTCGTCCGCTCAGTGAGAGAGGAATGCTTGAACCGCGTCGTTCCGCTCGGGGAACGGCACCTGCGGACGACCCTTCAGGCATTCGCCGCACACTACCATCACGAGCAGAACCACCAAGGACTCGCGAACGAGCCGATCGAACCTCCCGCCGTGCAAAGACCCAGTGGCGCCGTTCGCCGCCGGCAGCGAGTCGATGGCATGCTCAGTTACTACTACCGGTCAGCCGCGTAGGTGCGGTCCGATTCGAGAGGTGGGACACAACGAGTTCCCTGCTAACTGCATCGCGACCTTCTCCGCGAGCCGGAGACGCCGGCGTCCCCTCACTTGACGATGACGTGGCCCTGGGCGAGCCACTTGCCCGCGGTGCTGCGCACGTCGATCCACAAATTCTGCGGAACGGGTGAGAGGTCGATCTCGAAGTCGTAGGTCTCACCGACCGCAATCGTTTGCCGAGCGGGCACCTCCGCGCGCAGATGTTGCGGCAGCGGCGCGCCGTCCTTGGTCAACGGCTTCCACGTCGTCAGTCCCTGCGCCGACTCCAGCGCCATGGTCAGAATGTCGTCCGGGGTGATGTTAATCAGCCTGACGCGATGACGTTGGCCGGCCTTCCAGACGTACCTCGGAGCCGACTCGCCATTAAGCACCACCGGAATGCTCGGGATGAGGACGTTCGGTGCGGCCGGATCGAGGCCGCTCCTCGCTATCACCAGGACGTGATCAATTGCCGGATCGAACTTCTCGACGTCGTCGACCACGATCATCGCGCCATAGAGTCCGAGCGGCAGCTGCCGCTCGTCGTGCAGGTGCGTGTGATAAATGAACGTTCCCGTTCGCGGCGGCGTGAAGCGAACGACGAACGAGTGTCCCGGCTCGATCAGCGGCGCCAGCATCTGGCCGGCGCCGCTCCATCCGTGCACGCCGTCGTAGACGCTGTCTAACTCCATGCCGTGCCAGTGCAGCGCGGTGCTCTCGCTCAGATGATTGACGACGGTAATCTCGACCGGCTCGTCGCGCCGCAGCACGAGCACAGGTCCGGGCGACGAAACGCGATTTCCGAGTTCGCTTGCGGTCACGCGGTCGCCGCGCAGCGTAAATCCGAATCGTGACTCGTCTGCTCTCGAATCGCGGACCATGTCCAGCGCGAGCCGCCGAGGGACACGGCCGATCGTGGCTGCGGGAACGGCCGGCGCCGTTGCCGTCCCCGTGACGATGGTGACTCCGATGATCATGCCGGCCATACCGGCCGATGCGACCTGATTGCCGTGGTGCAGGTGGACGGCGTGAGAATCACCGGCGGCCAAGCGTCGCTCCGGCGACACGTGATGCATGATGTGGCAGTGGAAGAGCCAATTGCCTTCCCGCTCCGGCGTCCACGTCATCGTCATCGTCCCACCTGAGCGCAGCAGCTGCGTCACCACGGAATGCCGATCTGCGTCAGCCACCGGATGATCGCGCTGTCCGTCTCCGAGGCTCTCGACGTCGAAATAGAACCCGTGCAGGTGCATCGGATGATGCTGCGAGCTCAGGTTAATGACGCGCCACCGCACTCTCTCGCCGAGTCGATAGGTCAGGCGTTCGCTGGCCGGCCATGAAAGGCCGTTCATCACGAACGTGACACGCGGCTGCATCTTGACGAAGACGTCGCCGGGGTCGTCGGCGCGCATGATTTCGCCGAGCTGCGCCGGGGAGAGGCTGGTCCACTCGGTGATGACGAGCACCCGATCGTCAGCGACGCCCTCCAACGGGTCCACAATGAATGCGCCGGCCATTTCGCGAAACGGTACCGGCGCCCCTATCGCGGTCGCCCAATAGTGATAAGTGCCAGGGTGTCCGGCCGGGAATTCCACGACGCGAGTTTCACCGGCGGGCACTGCCAGAGGCGAACAGGGCGCTCCTTCACGCGCGCACAGACCGCGGACAACGAGGGAGGCATCCAGGTCGTTGCGGACCGAGGCGACGATCCTGGTTCCTTCCTTGACGCGGATCATCGGCGCAGGCACGCTGAGTGGTGCGGCAGTCTCGCCGAGCGCCTCGATGGTGAGGCCGGGACCCGACGGGCCTTCCGGGTGCCACACACCGCGACCGGCGCGAAGGGTGAGTGTGAGAACGTCGCCCTCGAGGGCGCCCGCTGGGCGTCGGTTGTTGTTGACGATTACGAGTTGGGTCGCCTCGTTGGCTGGTGGCGAAGCCATGGCGGTTGTGGTGACGGCCCAAGCCATCGCCGTAAAGCAGATGAGGCGCGCGAGAGAAGCGCGCGGACGAACAACGTTCATTGACATACTCCAGTTCGTCATTGCAGAACGCGACGACGGTTCCAGAGTATTCAGCGGGGCGAGGCAAGTCCTGAGGAAATGGTCATGAGATGGTAAGAAGGTGGTCTTATTAGGTGGTTAAGGAAGCTCGGCCCTTTCTCACGAGCCGCCCGAGCGTCCGAAGGATGTGGCGGGATCGCGGTTGCCGCGGCGTGATCTCATCGCGCACGATCCGCAGCGTCGTTTGAAGCACAACTCTGCCCGACAGGCACGACCAGGGAACACTCTGTACGTTAAAGTCTCGTCAGCCGAAGAGCGAACCAAGGACCATTGTTGTGCGCTTAGGGGAGAAGGCTCGCGCTGCTCAATTGGACCGGCCACAAGCTGATCGCGGCCAGCGTTGTTGGTAGGGAGCATGTATGCGGTGTTGGCATATTCGTACCTCCACACCAGGAAGGCCGCGCTCGCGTCTTGATCTGCGACCGCGATCGGAAGTGGAGTGTTGCGGTTCGAGACCTGCTCGAGAGGTCGGGTGTGCGTGTGATCCAACACCGTTCCGAGCCCCGAACTGCAATGCTTATGCGGAGCGCTTTGTTCGGGTCAAAGAGGACCACCTATAAGTGTCCAGGCGGGGTTATTGGACACATCGGCCGTGGTGCAACCAGGTGCAAGGTGCTACGGCATGGCCGGGATCCAAGGCAAGGACGGCATCGTAGCTTCCGTAACTTACAGAATCTGAAGGAGGAGGATCATTATGGCGTGGTATGCGAAATTCGACGGCGTCGACGGGAGCGCGTTGCACAAGGATCACAAGGGATGGTGCAGCGCCGCTAGCGTCAACATGCGCGGGCACACGGTAGGCGGCGATGGGACAGGAGTGGGGCGCGTTGGCGGCAAGATGCACCTCGAGGACATCTCGATGGGCATCATTACCGACAAAGCGCTGCCCAAACTACTCGAAGCGGCAGTCAAGGGGAAAGTGTTCAAGAAAGTCGAGATTCATGGCACGGCGACGTCCGGCAATGCCGGCGAGCAGGTGTATCTCGGGATAGAGCTGGAGAACGTGCAGATTACGTCCTACCAGCTTAGCGTTCTCGACAACAAGGCGGCAACGGATCACCTGAGCATTGCGCTGAATTTCGAGAAGTACAATTTCGCATTTACGTCCTAGTCGAGGGAAGGCAAGTCTCAAGGCAAAGTCGAAACGAGTGGAAGTCGAAGAAGGCGAATAGCGAAGTCTTGTCCACCTCGCGCGCCGGGGCAATGACGCCTGCCGCAGAAGCCGGTTGTCGAGTCCCTGATGGTTTCGCTCGTGGTGGTAGTGCTCGACGTACTCTCGCGCGAGAAGGCGCACGTGGTCCTCGCCGAGCGGGACCACACGATCGAAACTTTCCTCTTTGATCGAGCGCACGAACCGTTCGGCGTACACGTTGAGATTGGGACTCCTCGGCGGCAGCCGAATGGGCTGGACCCGCCGCTCATCAGGATGTCGGTCACGACACGGGTGTACAGAGGATCCCGGTCGTGAATGAGAGAGCGCGCTGTCCGCAGGAAACCGTCAACGGAATCCGTGAGCGTGCGGGCCATTTGCTCCACCCACGCGCCGTCGGGCTGCTGGTGGATGCCGGCGATCTGTACGCGGCGCGTCTGCAGCTCGATCACGAAGAAGACCGCGAATCCTGCCCCCGAAAGAGGGCAGCGCTGTGGCTCCTTTGAAATCTGACTGCATAACAATCCTGAATTACGTAAAATCCCGCCGGTCCGGCCTTTTGAGGCGAGGTGTCCAAATGACTAAGCGTTTCCCGTTCAGCATTTTGATCGCCGTCGCGTGTTTTATCGTGATCTGGTTATGGGGCGAACCTATCGTGGGGTGGCTGACCCGGTGAGCTACTAACGAATTCATAGGGCGATCGTGAACGGTGCGTCTGATCGCGCACACGTTCTTGCTGCCCCTCTAGTCGTGGAAGCGCACGCGGTTGGTTCTCCCAGGCCTCAAGTCGGACGAGCGCGCGAGGCCCGTGGTCGGAACGGTGGTCGGCTTGGGGTCATGTAGCCGTGGTGAGGGACCTGCACGCCTCGCACGACGCCGATCGGTTGACCTCCGCGCGTGCTCGGCGCGCGGCTGCGGCGCGTGACGTCAGGTCCGCCGGCACCGCATCGCCGGTGCCGAAGTACATCTCGTCCGGCGTCTGTCCTCGAAACGCCGAACGCGGAAGCACGTGATTGTGTTCGTGGGCGTAGAACGCCACCAGCCCGCGGATCGTCGCGACGCTCGCGAGCGGGGTGGACGAAGAGCCACTGGTGGTGTTTGAGGGAACGCCACCAGGCTTCGATTATCGAGTTCGAGAACTTCAGCTCCGTAAAGGCCAGCAGACGGCGAAGGACGCCCGTGGCGATCAATTCGTCGACCTTGGCATTGACGTTCTCCACACCCGCGTCGGCCAACACATTGCGGCGGTATCCGCCGTCTCTAACCTGACAGCGCGACGAGTACGAGCCATGAGGCTCCGGTTTGTTTCCGCCTCATTGGACCGTCACCGGGCTGCTACGCGCCACGTCGAGAAAACCACCGTCGTCCACCAAGTAGCGAAACTCGTAGTGTCCCGGCCGCGTCGGCACAGTGAGTGTGCGCGTGCCGGACGTCGCACCATTCGTCAGACCATACCAGTCGTCCTCGTAGCTCGCTCCCACCCTGAACACGGCAATCCAGTCGCCCGCGAGACCCGCCGGGGCTATCCAGCTCACACTCATTTGGCCTCCAGCGTCAATCACGTTGGTGCTGGGCGTCAGCGTGAAGGGCGCGTCGAAGAAGTATGTAAAAGCCGCGGGTAGCGTTCCGCCCGACCCACCCCGGTTGGTCACGACGACGTCGGCGCGCCCGGCGGAGTGGGCCGGAACGATTGCGGTGATCGTCGTGCTGTTGACAACGGTGACTCTTAGGGCCACGACATCGACCATCACCGTTGCCCCGGGGAGGAATCCGGTCCCGATGATCGTGACCGGTGTTGGACGGGCTGTTGAACCGGTAGACGGCGAGATCGCCGTCACACTCGGCGCGCTGCGGCCGGCGGGTGAGAGCGCCGTCGGCCCTGATGGGGAGCGTCCGTCGCAGGCAGCAAATCCTATCGCGAGCGCCAACAGCGATACTCCCCTATGGATGCTCGTAGTCCTGGTCACTCTGTTCTCCTAATCAGAAAGCGGAAACGCCGCGTCGTCGATGTGCGTCTGGATGCGCGAGGGCAGCCTTCCCAAGCACCGCACCATGCCAGCGCACGTTGGGTTCGTCATCGGAGTGCCCCTCTACTTACAGAAGCGGGAACCAAAGATAAGAGCTCGAATCGCGGGGAGGGTCTAAGATCGTGACACCACGGGATCCCGCCGAGCGGCCCACCTCGTGGCAGGCATTCCTGCGGGCGAGTTGATCGACGGCATGGAGGTCCGGGCCCCAGGGTGGTCGCGTCCGGCAGACCAAGACTAGGCGCCTGAAGGTGTGCAAAAGCGAACATCGCCGCATCGCCCCCGCCTGTAAAGTCGGGCGCTTGGTGCGAGTGGAAGCCCGACTGAAACTCTGCGCCCGCACGAGGGGAGTCGCGTCTGCGCGTCGAAATTCAGCTTGACCTCCACACTGCGCTCGAATTGCATGCGTGCGGTGAACCAGGTGCCCCAGGTCGAGGCGGTGGCTCGTCCCGCGCCGACGCAGTACGCCAGGTTGCCCGTGAACTCGGAGTGGCGCTCGTGCCGGTTCATCCAGGACAGACACACGAACTGCTTGCGCCGTTTTATTTCGTCGAAGTTCCCGACCGCGCCACGGCAGAGCGCGCGATAAAGCGTCTTCAGCAAGTAAATGGGGTCGAGGCTGCATGGGTTCGGCCCCCCGCCGAGTTGGCCTGACGGTTTCACGGAAGCTCCAGGGGGAGAATCATGGCTGCGAAACGAAAAACACCGGGAAGGCCACCGCGCACACCTGCGACCGCGCCTCAGATCTCCGCATCGGGACGCGCACTCGTCGTCGTGACGACCGACGCTGCCGGGCTGCGCGTCGGGCCGGCGGCGCTCTCGTCTGTGAGCGGAGCCGTCGTCGAGCCACTCGCAAAAGTCCTGAAGCAGTACGCGGCAACGCTCATCCCGACGTTTGGGAATGAGGAGCGAGTTCGCCGTGCGCTGTCGGAGGCTCCCTCTGCGATGCCGGATTCTGCACCAGACCTGACGCGTTTTTATCACGTCGAAGCTCCCGATGATCAACTCGACGCGCTAGCCGAGGCGCTGCTCGACCAGGCGGTTGTGGACGGCGCATACATCAAGCCACGGTTGCAGCCCCCTGTCATGCGGCAGCTCCCGCCATCGCCTCAGGAGGCCCCTCCAGCGACCCCGAATTTCTTTGCGCGGCAGACCTATCTCGACGCGGCGCCCGGCGGGATCGGCGCCGTCGAAGCGAGGACCCGACCAGGCGGCAGGGGCCGGGGCGTACGAATCATCGATCTCGAGGGCGCCTGGCGGTTCAGCCACGAAGACATGTTGCAGAACCAAGGCGGCGTCATCGGGGGGCTGCAGTCAACCGATTTAGTCTGGCGCAATCATGGAACGGCGGTCGCAGGCGTGATCGGGGCGGACGACAACAGCATTGGCGTCACAGGCATCTGTCCGGAGGCAAACCTTCGGGCCATCTCTGTCTTCGGCTCAGGACAGAGTTCCGCAAAGGCGATCACCGACGCGGCCAATGCCCTGAATCCCGGGGATATCATCCTGATCGAGTTGCACTCGCCCGGTCCGCGTTTCAACTTCGCCGAGCGCGACGATCGAATGGGGTACATCGGGGTCGAGTTCTGGGCCGACGACTTCGCGGCCATTCTGTTTGCGACCGCGGTACGCGGCGTGATCGTCGTCCAGGCGGGAGGCAACGGAGCCGAGAACCTCGACGACGCGCTATACAACACGCGCCCCACCGGATTTCCGACGACCTGGACGAACCCGTTCAACCTGAGCAATCCGCAATCGGGCGCGATCATGGTGGGCGCCGGCGCGCCCCCGCCCGGAACGCATAGCCATAACCATGGGCCGGATCGTTCTCGACTGGCGTTCTCGAACTTCGGAGCTCGGGTCGACGCGCAGGGCTGGGGCGAGGAAGTGACCACGTGCGGGTACGGCGACCTGCAGGGTGGAGCGAACGAGGATCTCTGGTACACCGACGGGTTCAACGGCACCTCGAGCGCATCGCCGATTGTGGTGGGCGCCCTCGGCTGCCTGCAAGGCGTACTGCGGGTGCGCAGCCGTCCACTGCTGACGCCCGCGACGGCACGTGACCTACTCCGGAGCACCGGCAGCCCGCAGCAGGATGCGCCCGGCCGGCCGGCGACGCAGCGAATCGGTCGGCGGCCGGATCTGTTCCAGGCGTTTCAAAGTCTTGGCCTCGGCAAGGGCCTGCTGAAGGAGGTCAAGGACAAGGAGAAGTCCGAGGCCAAGGACGCCAAGGACAAGGACAAGGACAACGTCAAGGAGATCAAGGACAAAGAAAAGTCCGAGGCCAAGGACGCCAAGGATAAGGACAAAGACAACGTCAAGGAGATCAAAGACAAAGAGAAGTCCGAGGTCAAGGACGTCAAGGACAAGGACGTCAAGGACAAGGACGTCAAGGAGACCAAGGACAGCGAGAAATCCCGCATCAAGGACATCATCGATGCGTCGCCGTCGCAGCCTCAGGATGTCGGGGACCGCTTGGCACAGCTTGAGCAGACAGTCGCCAGCCTGGTGCACTTCATCAGTGCCGGGGATCGTCCCGATCTCCAGCACTCGGCGCTCGGTGAGGAAGCCGACCTCGCCGCGCAGTTGAGGAAACAGGCTGCCGACGCCAAAGCGATGAAGGACCAGAAGGACGTCGAGAAGGCCCGCGAATACTGACGCGATGTGGCTGGTTCTGTGTTCTCCGCACGATGCCGCGGCGCACTGGGCGCTGACAGGGCTCCGGCGCCGCGGCCTCGTACCGATCGAGGCGATCTCGCCCGAGGGCCTGGTCTACAGCCGTGCCCTCGCGCACGAGATCGCAAACGGACAACCTCGCACCAGTTTTACCCTGCCAGACGGGCGTGTGATCGACAGCGCGGGCGTGCACGGGGTGCTCAATCGGATGACTGGACTGCCACTGGCCCATCTCGCAGGCGCCAGCCCCGAGGATGCTCTATACGCCCAACAGGAACTACACGCACTGATGCTGAGCGTCCTTTATGGATTGGGCGTTCGAGTCGTCAATCGTCCTACGCCGCAGGGCCTGGCAGGTCGTCTGCGCAGCCACGCGGAATGGCTTGCGTTGGCCGGGCGTGCGGGACTACGGACGCAGGACTACCGGGAGGACGACCTTGATGGGATCAGCACATCGCGGCTTACCCGAGGGCACGGCGCTTCACGCCATCGTCTTCGACAACCAAGTGTACGGGGCGGCGCTACCCGCTGTCGTCCGAACGCGGGTTATCGCCCTGGCCGCGACTGGCGGAGGCTCGACTGTTAGGGGTAGATCTCGATCACATCTTCGGAGGGCGACTGGTGGTTCACTGCGGCCTCGATTCTGCCTGACCTGCGGATTGGCGGGGAGGGGCTCCTCGATGCGCTGATGCCCGCACTCGGCGGACCGGCCACGTGATTGCGGCCAGCGTCGTGCTCTTGTGCGGAATCCCGACCGAGACGCCGCTCGCCATGGTGGCCGACGCCCTGTCTGAGCTGGGATGTCCGTTTTTCACCTTCAACCAGCGGCACTTCGCAGACACGCACTGCGTGTTCGACCTGTCATCCGGAAGCGTGAGCGGCGAGCTGCGAATGGGGCGAATCACACTGTCGCTCGAGACGGTTGGTGGCGTATACGCACGACTCATGGACGACCGGCGGCTGCCGGAGTGTGTCGCCTTGCGGGAAGGCGCGCCCGGAGCGGGCGCAGTGCCGTGCCCTGCACGACGCGATCAGCCGGTTGATTGCTCTCACGCCTGCACGTGTCGTGAACCCCACAGTGGCCATGGGTTCGAATGGTTCGAAACCGTATCAGGCGCAGCTCATCGCCCGACACGGATTCCGCGTCCCCGAGACGATCATCACCAACGATCCCGACCGCGTTCTCGAGTTCCAGGCACAGCATGATCGCGTCATCTACAAGTCTGCGAGCGGCATTCGATCGATCGTGCGAGTGCTGGGTCCTGCCGACCTCGATCGGCTGGAGCGCGTCCGCTGGTGCCCAACGCAGTTCCAGGCGTATGTCACGGGCACCGACGTTCGCGTACACGTGATCGATCGGGAGGTGTTCGCCACCGAGATCATCAGCGACGCGACCGACTATCGGTATGCGGCGCGCGACGGACGGCCTGCCGAGCTTCGGGCCATCAACCTCGAAGACGCGGTCGCGGCGCCAGTGCGTGGCCCTCGCCGCGGACCTCGGCCTGCCCTTCGCCGGCATCGATCTACGTCGAACCCCAGAGGGTGAATGGGTGTGCTTCGAGGTGAATCCCAGCCCTGGCTTCAGCTTCTACGAATCGCAGACAGGCCAGCCGATCGCCCGCGCGGTAGCACGATACCTCGCTGGGTGCGGCTGACAGCCCAGTTTCTTCACGGACATTCTGGACTGTTGCGCGCGAGTTCTTCGTCAACCGGAGGAGCGCCAGACTGACCACGACCGGCGGCGCCGCGCCGAGCCATCCACGCGCCGTCGAGCGGCGTGATATTCGAATGGCCAGCGCAAGTTTTTGCGGATCACAGGCTATTTGGTGTCCAGCGGCTGCAGCCGCGACAGATCCGGCAGAGTCTGGCTCAGCAAGATCAGCTCATCGCCTTCCCGTAACGGTCCCGCTTCCCCGTCGACCGGGTTGAGCATCATTGCATCACCACGATAGAGCCCGATGAGAAGGCACGCCTTCATATTCCTGCGATCGGGCAGGAACACGTTTGCCGCCGCGACGAAATCCATCCCGACCAGCTGGGCAGGCACCGGCACCAGGTACATCTCGTTGGCATCGCGGCGGACCGAGAGCAGCTCCTGATACACGCGCGTCATGCCATGAAAGAGCGAGGCACGTGCCATCAGCCGCAATCCGAAGTCGGCGGCCGAGATGACTTCGTCGGCACCTGCCTTGCGCATGTGCGGCCGGTATTTCGGATCCTCGCACTCGGCCACGATGTTTGGCTGGCGCTCCTGCCCGCACACGTTCTTGACGGCAATGCAGCACACGATGGTCTTGCCGTCGGCGTGCTGCCCCTGACGGTCATCGGACAAAATGACGACGGAATGCGCTTGCGCAACCTTGGCGCGGCGCAGGATGACATCGCTGGCCGGGTCACCTTTGACGATGTAGACGTCGTTGAAGGCGCCTTCATCCTGTTTGTCGGGCAGCACGACGTCGTCGGGCGTGTCGTGAACGATTACGACGGGCCGTTTGTCGATGACGATATCGCTGTGCACTTCGCGTATCCAGTCCAGTGCTCGCGGCGACCAGTTGCACAGCACCAGATGGCCAGACATTTCAAGATTAGTCACCTCACGACTCCTTAGTGATCGTTCGATCAAGATCGACGCCACGCTGGCCGTGAACAAGCCGGCCAGGGCGACACCCACGACAAGCACGGCGGACACCACCAGCCGCCCGACAGGAGAGTTGGGCGCGTTGTTGAGTCCGCTGAAGAGGGTGACCCAGACGTTCCAGAGGGACTCGCGCCAGGTCTCGAACGCCGGATTCGTGCCGCGCTCCGCGAAGTGGAGTGCTGTGCCGCTGACGATCCAGATCACCACGATAGCGGTCAGGACTTTCCAGACCTGGTGGCGGTTCCACGCCGTCAGCACGCTCAGCAAGCTGTCGCGCCACGACACCTTGTCCCGATCTCCGCCGAGCTCACTCACAGCCGAGCCTCTGCGCCGGAGCGATAACTCATGTCATTTTCCGTGTGTGCAAGGCTGTCCCGCAAACGGCAGATCGTTTCGCGGCGGTAGTCCGACTGCAGTCGCACTCTGTTGCCACGCTCGCAAGCCCGTCAGCTCCCGCGTGGAACTCCTCGATGCTGAGGTCCGCGAGGTTGCTGACCGCTCGACCCAGCTTACGGCAGATCTCTCGGCCGATCACGTTGGGGCCCTGACCACTCGGCGCAGCCGCTCAACCTGCCGCAGCCACTGGTTCAGATGGTTCCAACTGATGAACGTTTGGGTCACCGCAATTTAGTCGTTCGCGATGGAGAGTGAGCGAAACACTGTCCCTAAACTGTCCCTCTGACGAGCAAATCGCACCACATTTCAGCCAGCGCCAGCCAACATCGATACGAGTGATTCTCACGGAAACGCGCGGATTTCGGCTATTTCTTCGCCTTCTCGTTGGCGTCTCGATCAGTCTGGAAAACCGGCCCACCTGCGCACGCGACGGGTTCGATTCGTCGCCGGCCGCGCCTCGGCGGATGACCGAATTACTACGGGCAGCGTGATCGTCTGAACGCCGACGAATGGGACACTTCGGGGTGGTCGGGTGTAAAGCAAATTCGATCAGTGAAGACGCCGCGTCGTCGAGCTTGGCGCACAGGTCGAGACATCGCGCTGGCCTTACTTCGGATTGGTTGTCAGATATCCGGCGCGCGTGCGAACGCGGTAGTCCGGATGTCTCGTCATGACCCTCAGGCGGTGATACGTTTTGTCGCCGGCGTTCTGCGGATAGAACCCCAGGGTGTACTGCTGACGCAGTTCTTCGGCCACCCGCTGCGCCGCCGCTTCCACCTCACGAACTGTCGACGCAATGATGACGGACCCGCCCGTGGGTTCGGCGAGTCGTTGCAGCGACGGCACGTGCACGGCGCCTGCTCGCCCCGCCACGTTGATGCCGAGCGCGTAGAGCAGCACTTCGCCTTCGCGCAGCGCTGCCTGCGCCTTGGCGGAACTTTCGAGCGGGCCGGGTGCTTCGAACGGATCGCCCCGGCCGTCGCGGCTGGCTGCAATGATCGAGTTGTCGATGCCGTCCGTCATCAGCAGCATCGCCCGCTTGCGATGCGGCGTTTCCTTCATGTAGGGCACCATTTCCGTGACGGCCCTGAACAGTTCCGTGCTGCCGGAGGTCGGCATGGCTCTCAGTGAGTTGACGATGCCCGGATTGTACGGGCGCCAGGTGATCATCGTGCGCCGGGTGCTGTCGAAGGTGGAGATGCTCCATCGGTCGCCGGGTTGCAGCGAGTGCCCGAGCGCGTCAGCGGCCCGAATCGCGGCGGCCATGCGTTCACCGGTCATGCTGCCGCTGGTGTCAATCAAGACGCCGACACTAATCGGCGCCGGCTCGGCGGAGAAGACGGCCACGTCTTGGGGCACCTCTTCGTCGTAGATCAGGAAGTCGTCTTTCGCGAGGCCGCGAACGATCGAACCATCCGGCGCCTGGACGGTGACATCGAGATAGACGACTTCAACGCCGGACTTGAATTGCGGCTGCCGGCCGGCGGCGATGGTCACCGACGCCAGCAGGGCAGTGACGACGAAGGCGTATTTCATCGCGAGGCGGTGGCGGTCGCAAGGATCCTTCATCGGGCAGAGGCCGCACTGTTG
Organism: uncultured cyanobacterium; assembly: GCA_963833135.1. Lineage (GTDB taxonomy): Bacteria > Acidobacteriota > Vicinamibacteria > Vicinamibacterales > UBA2999 > 12-FULL-67-14b. The sequence goes on from CAWHWW010000014.1 coordinate 61,065, forward strand.
CGTGGGCCCACGGTGAACGTATCGGCGACACCGCCGCCGCGCGTGATGAAACGGAAGACGGCCTCGGTGCGGGTGACTTCTACAAGCATCGCCCCGTGATCCATGTTGTAGCGGACCGCGCTTCCCGGTACCGGGGCCGCGAAGCCGTAGAGCGAGTGGCCCCCCGCGCCGTTGACGAAATAGGGAAAGCCGTCGAGCACGATCCGTTCGTAGAAATGATCGTGAGCGGAGAGAACCGCCGAGGCGCCCCAGGCGCGATAGGGCCACTGCAACGCGGGTTGGGAACCGTTCGGGCCGGAAGAGTACGGCGAGTGATGCATGTACACGAACCGGTAGGGGCGCGTAGACGCCGCCAGCGCGTTGCGAAGCCATTGCGCCTGCACTGACCCCTGTGAGGTTCCATCTGGTTCGTGCGGGTCGCCGTCAATGGCGAAGAAGTGAGCCGGGCCGCTCACGAAGTCGTAATAGCGCTCGTTGCCGGGGAGCGTGAAGTAGCTGAAATACGGCGTGGCGCCGGGCGTCTCCCAATCGTGGTTGCCGAGCGTCGGAAAGAAGCGGTTGCGCGTGGCGCGGGATGGGAAGCCGCCGACGTAAGGAAAGATAAAGTCCGCATAGTACTGCCCGATGTTTGCGTCGATCGTGGACGCCGCTCCGTTGTGATAGTTGTTATCCCCGGTCGTGATGATGAAATCGACTCCCCAGCTCTTCACGAGCTGCGAGACGTCTCTGGCCGGCTGGTCGGCGCGACCGTAGTCGCCGATCACCGCAAAGCGCACCCGGCTCGCCTGGTCGGGGTGCTTCTGCGTCCATTCATCAGACGCTTCGATGCCGCGGACGACCTCACCCCATGCGGCGTTGATCGATCGACCAGCAAGGCGGGCGTTCAGATAGACATCGAAGATCCACGCGGCGATCCCCTCGAAGTCCGGTGCCTCGTTGATCGACAGCCCTTCTGGTCTCTGCAGGCCTTCAGGAGCGCGATAGAAGTCGTCGAGCCGCTGCATCGCCTGCAGGAACTCGCCGCGGTCGATGGCGATGGTCCGGGTGCACCCTCGTGGTTGGCTCGGTGTTTCGCCAGGATGTTTCCTCCGCCACTCGTCGCTCTGTGTGATCGAGGCGACGACTTCGCTCCAGGCGCTTTCGACGCTCGCCCCGCCGGAGCGGCACGTCAGATAGACGTCGAAGATCCACGCCGCGATCCCCTCGAAGTCGGGACGCCCTCCCAGCGACAACCCGTTGGGCCGCTGCAATCCTTCGGGCGCCCTGTAGTAAGCGTGGAGGCGATTCATCGCCGTGAGGAAGTCGCCGCGATCGAACGTCACGGCCCTCACAGTAGCATCAGATCGGCCGACTCGTCGCCGGTCAGGTCACTTCCAGACTCGAGTGACAAGCCAGGAACTCAAACGGTGGCTGGCGAAGCAAGGTTACGGACAGTTCACCGTCACATTTCCGGATGTCCCTGAAGCAGTGACGTTCGGTCAAACACGTGACGAAGCATTGCGGCGTTCGCCAGATGCGTTGCTGACGATCTTTGACGCTTTCATGAAGGATCGCCGTGACATTCCGCGACCCTCCGAAACGACAGGCGACGCAATCGAACTTCCAGCACTCGAGGTCCACACCCGGACAGGTACGGGACGGCGCTTGCGACGGGCTTGATCGGCGTCATACATCGGCCGCCCGCGCCACCGGTAAGCTCGTTCATGGGCACGCGTCGCGCCGTCGTGCCGATCGGACGAAGAGCAATAACGCCCGCCCGACTGACTCCAGCTGCCAATCGCAGACTGGCCAGCACGAAACGAACATGTTAACCATCATCACGGCGGCGTCACTCGTCGCAAGTTCGCACGTTCGATCTGAGGACGCGGTCATCGGCGCGGTTCTGAGAGACGGTCTTCTCAGTTCCGCGGTGATTCAACGGTTGGTCGATACCATCGATGACTCGAATGTCATCGTCTACCTCGCGAGAGGTAACTGCCCACTGCTCGCGACTGCCTGCGTAATGATGGCAGGCGGCGGACCGGACGTTCGATACATTCGGATCAATTTCCGGCTGCCGCTAGGAATGGCCAAACTCGGCGTCTGGCGCAAGGCCGAGCTGTCAGTCGCGATTGCCCACGAACTGCAGCATGCCGTCGAAATCGCCGGGTGGCCGGACGTCGTCGACAGCGCGACGATGCGGGCGGCCTATAGCCGGAGCGGTCTCGATCGAGGAGCCGAGCACCTGGACACAGACGCCGCGATCCGGGCCGGTGAGGACCGTCGCGCAGAACTGCAGCGTGGTCGTCGTCGACGGACCAGACCTGCCACGACCAGGAGTTCACATGACGAAGCGAATCCAGCCCCGCCTCCTGTTCGTGGGACGGCTTCACCGCCGAATGGCGGCCATGAAGGCGGAAGCCCGCCAACGCCAGTGCCATAGTCGCCGTCGCTGAGGAGAGCGGATCGGATGCCGAACACGAAGGAAGAATGTCTCGGTCGAATCATTCGCCGGGGGAGCGGCACGTCCGACGCGCGATCACGGAGTTTGTGGGGCACTATCATCGCGAACGAAATCACCAAGGACTCGACAATCGGCTGATCATTGGGACGCCCGCGGCCGACGCGGCCCGCCCCGTGCGTCGGCGCTCCCGCATGTGGGGACTGCTTAACTACTGCGACCGTGCTGCGTGATCGGCGGGTCGGCCTGGATGTGGAACAGTACGCGTCCGCTGACGTCAAACGATCCAGCGAGGTGACGAGAACTCGTCCGTCAACGTGCAGAAATGAGCGTGGACGCAGCCGGGGCGCTCGGTTTCGGCTGTGCCCTACCCGTGGTATGTTTCCGCGAATCAGGACCGAAGTATGGCTCAAGAAGGGGCCGCGGGGTCACGGATTTTCATCAGCTACCGGCGCGAGGATGCCATCGCGCACGTCAATGCCCTGTTCACACCCCTGCGCAACAGGTTCGGCGAGGAGCGCGTCTTCAAGGACACGGACAACATTGCTCCGGGCCAGGATTTCACCAAAGTCATCCAGAGCCAGCTCAAGACATGCTCGGTCCTGTTGGCGGTCATCGGCAAGCACTGGTTGACTGCCAGGAAGCCGAAGGCGGACATCCGCCGCATCGACGACCCGCACGACTATCTGCGGGTTGAAATCCTCACGGCCCTCAGGAACGATTCCGTCCTGGTGATCCCAATCCTCGTGGGCGACGCGACGATGCCAACGGCGGAGGATCTACCCGAGGATCTTGTCCCGCTTTCGTACCGCAACTGCTTCGAGCTTCGCGACTCGCGCTGGGAATCCGACGTCACCTTGCTCATCCGGTCAATCGAAAAGGCGTGCGGCGAGTCCGCGGAGGCAAGCCCGCGGCCGCCTCCGCGCCTGCCCGAACCTCGTCCAGTCACGCGAGAGAAGCCTTCAGTGCACGAGCGCGGCGGACTCGACAGGATCGCTGCCAGGCGCAACCATCAGATCGCGGAGCATGTCGACGCCGCCCGTCAGGCACTCGACGCGCTTCAGTACGAAGACGCGCTCGAAGCATGCGAAAAGGCCTTGTGGCTGGATCCGCAGGACAGTGACGCACGCGACCTGCAGCAGCGGGCAGAGGGCGCCCGCGACGAGCAGAAGATTCAGGGATGGCTCGGGCAGGCGCGCCAGCTGATGTCCGGCGAACAGATTCAGGATGCGCAGCTCACCGCCGCCTCGGAACTGATCGATCAGGCGATCGCGGTGAACCCGGTCCATGAGGCGGCGACCGCCTTGCGGGGCGAAGTGCTCGCCTTGCGGCGGCAGCGCGAACGCGACCGCGACGACGAGCGCCGCCGCAATCGAGAGATCAGGCAGCGCGCCCATATAGCCGTCACCGAGGCCCGCGCGGAGTTTGCCGCTGGAAACCGCGACGCGGCGCCCACCCCGTCCACGGCGCGCGTGAAGCTCCCGCCCACTCCGCCGGCAGCTCCCACGCCTGCGCAGCCTTCGCCGATACCGGACCATGCCGTAGCCGCTCCGCAGCCTGTAGCCGACGTCAGGCGTTCTTCGCGCGCCCCGGTAGTCGCCGCTGCAGCCGTGACGGTGCTACTTGCGGGTCTGGGCGCGTGGGCACTGTTTGGCGGATCCGGCGACACGGGACAAACCTCACAGACGGTTCGCTCGTCGCAGCAGTCGTCTTCACCTTCACCCCCGGCACCCCAGGCGGGCCTTCCGGCCCCGAGCACGGATTCGGCAACCGCGCCGGCTTCGGCCGCGAATGCGCCGTCACCGGCCGCTTCGGCTCCGCCGTCGACAGAGAACTCGACTCCCCCGACACCAGTCGCATCGACTCCGGCCTCGACAGTGCCACCCCGCGATCCCGCCACTCGCCGCCGTGGGACGAGCGGCGGACCTGCAGCGTCGAAGCCAACGGGCCAGCTACGACAGGTCGATGCCGCCGCCGCGACGAATGGCGATCGGCGCGAGGGGACGCCGTCCAAGGAGGTATCTGCGCCGGAGCCCACAATGCCTGCCGCGTCGCCAAGGGACACAGCAGCAGCAACAGCTCAGTCGGCAAGACCTTCTGTTGATAAGCAAACCGACGAACCGCCCGCCGTCAAGCCGCTGGCACGGGAAGTCACGAGAGAAGGAACGACGACCAGGGTCTCTCAGGAGATCGAGATCACGGAGCCTACGCGACTCAAGTACGTCGCGCCCGTCTATCCAAAAGCGGCCATGGACAAAGGCGTGCAGGGGGCTGTCATGCTCGGAGCCACCATCGGCGAGGACGGCAAGGTTCGCAATGTCAAGGTGCTCAAGTCGATACCGCTGCTCGACCAGGCGGCGATCGACGCCCTCAAGCAATGGGAGTACGCGCCGCGCACCAGGAACGGCGTCGCCGTTGCTGTCGAGATCGTGGTCACAATCTCGTTCTGGATGTAGGTTGTCCAGTGCCGGTAGAATGCTATTCCTGCCGCAGCGTTTTCATCGGATCGACCCGGGCGGCTCGACTCGCAGGGATCCACGCCGCGAACAGGCACGCGACAACAATCACCAGCAGGCTGGAGAGATATGCGACGGGATCGGTGACGTGCACGATCTGCGGAAATCATCGCGCCGAGTTCGGTTGCGAGCACGAGTCGTCGCCAGTGAGGCGGCGAGTCCAGCACCGGCCAGCAGCCCGAACAGCACTGGCCGGGTGGTTTGCGCCAACATCAACTGCGTCACCTTCTGAGACGAGGCGCCGAGCGCGATCCGCACGCCGATCTCCCTGGTGCGCTGCTCGACCAGATACGACAACACGCTGAAGAGCCCCGACACGGTCAGCAACAGCGCGAGCCCGCCGAGAATCACCGACACCCAGAAGGCAATCTTCAGGAAGAAGGTCTCGAGCCTCGCCACGGTCCGCATGGTGATGATCTTGCCCATGTTCGGATCGATCCTGGTGAGCCGCTCGAGAAGCGTTTGCCGCGCCAGGTCGGGATCGCCTTGAATGCGAGCGACCAGGAAGGTCTTTGGGCGCATCGACGGTGGTCGGCAGGAACACGCCGGCTTCCCTCACATCGGTGATTCGAAAACCGGCGACGTCTTTCGAGACGCCGATCACCGTGACCGTGCGCGGCGTCAACTGGCGCGTCGCCGGCGCCTGCCTCGGGATTGATGGTGAGGATGCCGCCGCGTTCGCTGGGCGGTGAGATCCGGCTCGATCCTGAACGTCTTGCCGACGCCATCGCCATTCGGCCACAACGTCCGTGCGACCGACTCCGAAACGACCGCCACCGGATGCTCGTCGCTTTCCGCGGCCGTGAACGCCCGCCCTCGCACGATGGGAACGCCAAGCACGTCGAAGTACCCCGCCGAGACGTACTTGTACGTGAGCGCGATCTTCCCCGCGCCGGCGTCACCAAGTGCGCGGGGTGGCAGTACCAGCAACGGTGGCCTGACGCCCGCGAACGCCGTCACCGTGGGGTCGCTGCCAAGCGCCTGAAGCATGGCGTCGCGCTTGTTGTCGTTGATGGTGTCAATCAAGAGCGTATCGGCGGTGCGAAACCCCGGATTGAATTGCGACGATGAGATCGCGCTTCGCAGAAAGATCGCGGAGCAGATCAACAGCAGCGCCGATGCAAAGACCTGCACGCCGATCAGGATGTTGCGCGCGCGGCCAGGCCGCGCGTCCTTGACCAGCTCGCCGCGCAGCGTCCGGACCGGCTCGATGCGCGTCGCGTGCAGCGCCGGCACCAGGGCGAAGAAGGCGGTGGCGGCGATCGCCGCCAGCACCAGGAACAGCGCGACGCGCCAATCGGCGGCGGGCACGCTGAGGTTGACGTCACCCAGATCGACGGGCATGGTGCGCATCGCCCAGTAGACGGCGCCCTCGAGCGCGAGGCGCGAGACGAGATATCCGCCGCCGGCGGCCGCCAACGCGAGCAACACGCTTTCGGTCAGCAACTGCCGGACAATGCGGCGCCGCGAGGCGCCAATCGACAGTCGAATGCCGATTTCCCGCTGACGCGCCACGCCGCGGGCGAGCAACAGGTTCGCGACGTTGGCGCAACCGATCAACAGGATCAATCCGAACGCGAAGAACAGCGGCGTGAAGAGCGCGATGGCTTCGAGCGGTTGATCGCACGGTGCCGCGACGCGGCAGGAGCTCGATGCTCATCGTCCGGTCGGTGGTCGCCGATTGGTTCGAGTCCCATGCCGCGAGCTGGGCGCGGGCGCTCTCCATCGACACGCCGGGTTTCAGGCGTCCGATAATCTCGATGCCGGCCTTGTCTTCGCTGCCGCGGACGTCCGGCACGAAATCGACGAGGCGCGCGAGCGGCGCCCAGAAGTCGGGCGCACTGACCTCGAGACCGCGGAACCCCTCCGGCATCACGCCGACGATCTCGTATGGCGCGCCGGTGACGAGCACCGTGCGTCCAATCACGTTGGGATCGCGGTTGAAGTGGCGCTGCCATCCCTTGTCGCTCAGCACGAGGACGGGGTTGCCGCCGGCGCGATCATCGTCGGCAGCGCTGAGCGCGCGTCCCATGATCGGGTTCACGCTGACGACACGGAAGAAGCTCGCCGACACGAGATTGACCGCCATCATCCGCCCGTCGACCCGCAGATCGATGTCGTTCAGCGCCGCGTAGGCCTCGGTGAAGACGTTGGTGTCCGATCGCAATGCTTCGAAATGCCGGCGCGTGAATGTTGACAGGCCGCCGTTCGCCTGCTCCGGGCGTTCAACGGTGTAGATCTCGGTGATGTCCGGCACGGAGTCGGTCCTGAACAGCAGCACGTTCAGGACCGTGAAGAGGACGGCCACCACGCCGAGTCCAATCGCGACGGTGACGACGATGGTGAGCGCTGCGAGCGGCGCGCGCTTGAACGTGCGAAGGGCGTACTGAAGGTCGCCGATGGTGTTGTCGATGAACGCGGTGCCGCGCTCGTCGCGACATTCGTCGGCGGCGACGGTCGATCGATCCGAAGCGCGCGTGAGCTGTCATCCGCGCCTCATCGGCGGTCATGCCGTCGTCGATCAGCTTGCGGGTCTCGCGCTCGATGTGGAACTGCAGCTCGTCTCGCAGATCGCGCTCGGCGCGCGCGGGCGCGAACAGCGCGCGGGCGCGCAATGTCAGGTCGCGAAGATTCATGGGGTTACGCCAGTTTCATCACGCGGCTGATCGCGTGCTGCATCCGGTCCCACTCACGCGTTTCGATGGTGAGCTGCTTCCGTCCTGACGTCGGTCAGCCGGTAGTACTTCGCCCGCCGCCCGAGCTCAGACACCTTCCACTCGGCTTCGATCCAGCTCTGATGCTCGAGGCGGTGCAGGGCCGGGTAGAGGGAACCCTGGTTGATCTGCAGCACGTCCTCGGAAATCTGCTGGATTCGCTCGGAGATCGCCCAACCATGGAGCGCGTCCTTCTGCAGCGTGCGCAGGATCAGGAGGTCCAGTGTTCCGGGGAGCAGATCAGGGGTGCTCGGGACCATTGGTGTCGATAGACGACACCACTGGCAAAAAAGTTCAGACCTCGCCGCGCGCGGCTGATCAGGAGTAATTTCCCAGCCGCGATTCCTGCCTTCGTATAATCGCAAAGACATTGGCTTTCACCCCTGGCACGCGCCTCGGCGTCTACGAGATCACCGCGCCGATCGGCGAAGGCGGGATGGGCCAGGTGTTTCGCGCGCGTGACACGAAGCTGGATCGCGACGTCGCAATCAAGATCCTGCCCGAAGCGTTCGCGCACGAGGTCGATCGGCTCGCGCGCTTCCAGCGTGAAGCCAAGACCCTGGCCTCGCTGAATCATCCCAACATCGCCGCCATCTACGGCGTCGAAGAGAGCGGGGGCATCACGGCGCTCGTGATGGAACTGGTCGAAGGCAAGGACTTGTCGCAGCTCATCGCGCACGGCGCGATCCCGATTGACGAGGCGGTGCCCATCGCGAAGCAAATCGCCGAGGCGCTCGAAGCGGCGCACGAACAGGGCATCATTCATCGCGACCTCAAGCCCGCGAACATCAAAATCCGTCCCGACGGCACGGCGAAGGTGCTGGACTTCGGTCTCGCCAAAGCGCTTACCGCCGACACGGCCGGCGCGTCGGTGGACAACATCCCCACGCGCACTGCCCATGCCACGAAGATGGGCATGATCATCGGGACAGCCCCCTACATGTCGCCAGAACAGGCCCGCGGCAAGCCCGTCGACAAGCGCTCGGACATCTGGGCCTTTGGCTGCGTGCTCTACGAGGCGCTCACCGGCAGACGGGTTTTCGCCGGAGAAACCGTTACCGACATCATTACCGCGGTGGTCAAGAACGAGCCCGATTGGTCGGCGCTCCCTTCCGACACGCCAGCTCATATCCGAACGCTCCTTGTTCGTTGCCTGCAGAAGGATCCGCGACGGCGATTGCGCGATATCGGCGACGCGCGGCTGGAACTCGAGGATCCCAGAGCCCACCCTCCAGCGGTGGCGCGGATAAAGCCTTCTCGCGCGAGCCGTTTGCTGTGGTTCGTCGCCGGCAGCTTTGTCGCATCGACCGTCTTAGTGGGCATGCGGCAGCTGGGAAGCGGTCAGGAACACCCCGCGCGGGTCGTCGAGCTGCACAAATTCACCGCGTCCGTGGGCCTCGAGGAATCTCCGGTATTCTCTGCAGACGGACGCTCCATCGCGTTCGTTGCGCCCGCTGATGGGCATCGGCAAATCTGGGTGCGGCTCCTGGCGGGTGGAACCGCGCTGCAGTTGACGCGCGACCCGGTCGATCATCTGCAGCCGCGGTGGACGCTTGACTCAGCGGCGATCGTGTATTTCATCGCCAGTGCCGATGGCGCCGGAGAAGGAACGCTTTGGGAAGTGCCGGCGCTTGGCGGGCCACCGCGGCGTATCGTGACCGCAACGAGTGGCGGAGACTTGAGTCACGACGGCAAACGCCTCGCTGTCTTTCAGCTCGACGCCGGGCGCACGGTGCTGAGCATAATCATGCGCGATGGCTCTTCGGCGACCCGGACAACAACGCTGCCAGTGGGTTTCATCTATCTCAACCCACGATGGTCTCCGGACGATCGTTGGATCGCATTTCAGCGATCCGACCCCGCTGAGTTCAACCACTACGTCGCCGTCATTCCCGCGAACGGGGGAGAACCGCGGGACATCGCACGAGGCGACGCAGTGGGTGGCCTGGCCTGGACTCCCGACGGTTCAGGCGTTGTCTACAGCTCCTCCCAAGGCAGCACGGTCCTCTACCCCCCGACCATGAATTTACGGATGGCGCCGCTGAATGGCGGTGGCGATCGGCAACTCACGTTCGGCGATGATTCTTTCGTCCAGCCGGACATCGATGCGAGTGGCGCTCTGACCGTCAGCCGATTGAAGACCCTGTCAAATCTCTGGAAAATTCCTGTCACCGGCGCACCGGCCGAAAACGCGCGCACGGCAACGCGCATCACGAGGCAGACCTCGGCGGCACAGGTACCATCGCTCAGCCACGATGAAAACGAAATCGTGTACCTCTCCGACAACGGCGGCCATGGCAACCTGTGGATCACAGCGACTGACGGATCCGAAGTCCGGCAACTGACATTTGAGGGCGACGCGAAAGTGTCGATTGGCGTACCCGTCTGGTCGCCGACGGCCGGCACAATCTCGTTCATCATGTCCCGCGGCGGGACGGGGATACAGTGGCTGATCAATCGTGACGGCAGTGGCCTGCGGGAGTTCGTCACCGGCCTGTGGCCGCACTGGTCTCCCGATGGCCGCTGGCTCTATCACGTTGTGGCGCGCGACAATACGTACATCATACAGAAGACGTCACCTGACGGCGGCGAACCGATCACCGTTAGGACCGACGACGTCGTCGCACCGATGCTGGGACGGGATGGTACGCTGTACTTTGCCTCTCCGACGCGCCGCACGAACGGCCCCTGGGAATGGAACCTGCGGAAGGCTCGGCCCGAAACTGCCGCCGCGATTGATCTCGTCAAGGTCAGCGGATCGCGAATCCCCGTCAGGATGTCAGCATTCAATCCGACCCTGTCGCCCGACGAGAAATGGCTTGCGCAGCCGCTCATCGATGGCGCGGCCACCAATCTGTGGCTGATCAGCGCCGCCGATGGCTCCATGCGCCGCATCACCGACTTTGGCGATCGCGCGGTGGTGATCGCCCGCCGCGTGTCGTGGTCGCGTGACAGTCGCTTCATTTATGCGGCGGTCGCCGAAATCGATGCGGACGTCGTGGTGTTCAGGAACCTGCTGCCAGCTGCTGGTGCGTCGCGGTGAGATGACATGACGTTGAAACCTGGCGCCCGTTTGGGCGTCCAGGAATGACGTAGTGTGTGCCCGGAGCTTGCGAGTAGCTGTGGAGTGCTGGGTGGGGGCTGATGATTGAGTCAGTGATGTAACATCGGCGCTCATCAAGGAGGCAATATGTCGCCGTTCGTGTCGCCGCTCTTGTCGTTGCTTCTTTCGATGTCAGTTCAGGCGCAACCTAATGTATCGGGCGCGTGGGCGATGACGGTCGTTGACTTCGGCGTGCCGAACACGATGCGGCTGGTGCTGAAACAGGATGGCGACAAGCTGACCGGCACCTTAGGCAACCAGACGCTCGAAGGCACGCTCGCCGGAGTCGATATCACGTTCAAGGTCGGCAACCGAGAAGCGAGAGGGAAGCTCACGGCCGGGCGCCTGGCCGGCCAGGTGACGCAGGGCGGCCGCACGCTGGAATGGTCGGCGGAGCGCCTTCCGCAGCGGCCGGCGAAGCCGCGGACACATACGTTCGAGCCCACGAAGTTCGAGCTGTATTTCACGTCGCGCGTCGACCCGGTGCTTCGCATCGCGCCCGGCGATACCGTGAAGACATGGAGCGTCGGCGCGGATGGCGTCGATGCGAAAGGCGAGCGTCGCTCGCCGGGCGGCAACCCGCAGACCGGCCCCTTCTATGTGGAGGGCGCCATGCCGGGCGACACGCTGGTCGTGCGTCTGAATCGCCTTCGCACGAACCGGGCGTGGGCGGTCAGCGGCAGCAGGGTGATGCCTACTGCGCGTCGAGCCGGGCCACCTGGCCGGCCTGAAGTGGGCCGACTCGTTCAACAGCCGCTGGACAATCGATGCCGCCGCCGGAATCGCACGGCTCGAGCAGCCGCCCGACGCGCTGAAGGATTTCACGGTTCCCTTGCGGCCGATGCTCGGCTGCGTGGCGGTGGCGCCCGGAGAGCAGTGGGCGATTCGCACGACCGATTCCGGACGATTCGGCGGCAACATGGACTACAACGAGCTGGTCGAGGGAACGACGGTGTACCTGCCGGTGAATCATCCCGGCGCGCTGCTCTTCGTCGGCGATGGCCACGCCGCTCAGGGGGATGGCGAGCTGACCGGCGATGCACTCGAAACGTCGATGGACATCGAGTTCACCGTGGATCTGATCGAGGGCCGGGGCGTTCGGCCATCCATTATTCGAGAACGCCGAGTACCTGATCAGCGTCGGCATCGGCGGCAGTCTCGATCAGGCGCTGCAGATGGCCACGTCCGGCATCATGCGGTGGCTCGAACGCGACTACAAACTGAATGCCACCGAAGCCGCTGTCGTCATGGGATTCGCGATGAAGTATGACGTCGCCGATCTGGTCGGGACGCAGGTGAGCATCGCGGCGAAGCTGCCGAAATCAGCGCTGGCGAAGCTGCGAAAGGCGTCCTGATGGTGGCTTCATGCATTCTACCGATGGAGTGACTGATCATGAACTGAGGCAGTTCCGCCTCTCCAGATTCGGTTCGGTGCTCGTCGCTGATCTGCCTCGGTTTCATCGTGGTCAACGTGCTGCTTGGCCGCTGGCTCGGGCGGCTCTCGTTCTTCAGTCGCAGCAGCGCGCTGCAATTGGTGGCGAGCGCCGCGTTCGGGTTGATGTGGCTGCTGCTGCGGGGCGCGCCGCGATCCCGCCAGTTCGTGCGCGTCGTCGAACTGTCGACGCTGTTCGTCGGCACCGCGGCGTTCTCGGCGATGGCGCTGGTCATGGACCTGCTGGCGAATCCCGACATGCTCGTGCGCACGCTGTTGACGTACATGCTGCTCGTGTACGCGGTCTACGTGCCGTCCACGGCGCGACACACGCTGCTGGTCGCCGCGCTGATGACGGTGCCGCTGCTCGGCTGCATCTTCATCGCCTTCTCCGCGTGGGATCCCGCGCTGCATGATCCGCCCGCCGCGCCCTGGCCCAAAGGCCAGGTCGGCGACATGGCCTATCCGGCGACGCTGGTGACGGCCTTCTTCTGGGCGATCGTCGTCGCCATGGCGGCGAGTTTTTCGCAGACGATCTATGGCCTGCGCAAGGCGGTGAGCGACATTCGGCGGCTCGGACAGTACACGCTCGAGGAGAAGCTCGGCGAAGGCGGCATGGGCGTCGTCTACCGCGCCTCGCACGCGATGCTCCGCCGGCCCACCGCGATCAAGCTTCTCCTGCCCGATCGCGCCGGCAAGGAGGCCCTGACGCGCTTCGAGCGCGAGGTCCGTCGCACGGCGATGCTCACCCATCCCAACACCGTGACCGTCTTCGACTACGGCCGCACCACGGACGGTGTCTTCTACTACGCCATGGAGCTACTGGAAGGCGCGTCGCTCCAGGAGATCGTCGAGGTCGACGGTCCGCAGCCCGCGGAACGTGTCATCCATCTTCTCGAGCAGGTCGCGGGCTCGCTCGCAGAAGCACACGACGCCGGCCTGATTCATCGCGACATCAAGCCCGGCAACATCCTGGTGGTCGATCGTGGCGGCATCTCCGATCTCGTGAAGGTCGTCGACTTCGGTCTGGTCAAGGACGTACGTGGCGGCGGGGCTGCCGAGGCCACGCTCACCATCGCCGACACCATCACCGGCACGCCGCTCTACATGGCGCCCGAGACCATCACCGCTCCCGATACCGTCGATGCGCGGACGGACCTTTACGCGCTCGGCGCCGTCGGGTACTGGCTGCTGACGGGCACGCACGTCTTTCGTGGGAATACGGTCATGGAAGTGCTCGCGCACCATCTGCATTCCGCACCGGAGACGCCGTCAGCCCGCCTGGGCGTCGCGGTTGAGCGCGATCTCGAGAAGGTGTTGCTCGCCTGCCTCGCCAAGCGACCGGAGGATCGCCCGCCTTCGGCGCACGGGCTGCGCGACCAGCTGCGGGCCTGCGACGCCGCTCGTCGATGGACCAACCAGCGAGCCTCGGAATGGTGGGCATCGCATCGTCATCAACTGCGGTCAGCGAATTCGGCGACGAAGCTAGTCGACGCGGGTCTGTCGCAGCTGATGGTTACGCGCATTCCCGACTGACTAGAACCTGTGAACAATCCGGATCCATGATCGATCGTCTGGTGTCCGACGTCGTTTCGGCTCTCAGAAGCCTCCGCGCCGCGCCGGCAATTCCCATGGCGGCTGTGCTCACGACTTCGCTCGCGGTTGCCATGAACCTGGCCATGGCCGGCCTGATCGATCGCGCCTTGCTCAGCCCGCCGGAGTTTGTCGTCGATCCGCAGCAGGTCTTTACGGTTGGATTCGAAGTCAGCTCGCCTTCGGGTGAGAAGGGCGTCACGAGCACGGCGTCCTATCTCACGTTCGAAGCTGTCCGGGATCGGGTGACGAGCGTAACCGCGGCGGCCTGGCATCCCTCTAGTACCAGCATCGGCGTTGGGGACAGCCGCGTTCCCGTGAAAGCCAACGGCGTCACTGGGGCGTATTTCAACATGCTCGGCGCGCGCGCCGCGCTTGGACGCACGCTGCTACCTGACGACGATCGGCCCCCGGTGGGTGCGCCGGTGGCGGTGTTGAGTCATTCGCTGTGGCGCCGCGCCTTCGGAGCCGATCCGCAGGCCGTCGGCCAACAACTTCGATTCGGCGGACTCAGCCTTCAGATCGTCGGCGTGATGCCGCCCGGTTTCAGCGGGCACACCGCCGAGCGCGTCGATCTCTGGCTGCCCCTCAGCACCGCGATGCACGATTCGCCCGGGTGGCACAGGCAGGCCAAGATGGCCGTCGTCGAACTCGGTGTTCGCATCGCCAGTGGCGATAGCGCTAACGGAGTGTCGAGTCAGTTGGCCGCCGCGACCGGTACGACGGTCATCCTGGCGCCGCTCATCGGGGCGGACTTTGCGCCAGACTCGTACCGGATCGCGATGTGGCTGACCGCGGTATCGCTGGTGGTGCTCGCCGCCGGCCTTGCCAACGGGGCGACATTGTTCCTGGTTCGCGGTGCCCGCCGCCGGCGAGAGAACAGCATCAGGGCCGCGATGGGCGCGACGCGAGGACGCCTGGTCCGTCAGCTGCTCGTCGAGTCGGCGATCGTCGCGATCGGCGCGACGGGCGTCGCACTGCTCCTTGGATTCTGGTTCGATGAGCTCGTCCGACGCGTGCTGTTTCCGACGTTGGTCGAGCGCGCCGGCCTGAACGCCGTTGTGATCGTGGCGGCCCTCATTGGTGGAGCGTCCACGCTTGTTGTCGGCGTCGTCGCTGGTGCTCTCCAGCTACCGGCCGAGGTCAGTTCGGAGGATCTCGCCGGCCGTCCCCGCATCTGGCGCCGCAGCAGCATCCAACGCGAATTACTGATCGTTCAGACGACGCTGTCTGTCTTGTTGATCACAGGTGCGGGCATGTTCGCCCAGAGCTACCGCAAGATGGCCGGCGAAAATCACGAGTCACGGCTCACCGACGTCCTGATCGTGTCTTTCGACGACGGGCCCGGATCGGTACGCGATCAGGATCAATTGCTGACGGACGCCGTCGATCGACTCCGGAAGGTCGCGGGCGTTCGGTCGGCGACAGTGTTTGCTGCTCTGCCATTTCGAGGTATCCATCGGCCGCCCATCAGCGTGCCGGGAGTGGGGGAGCCGCGTCTCGACGGCGCAGGCGCCGTCCATGATCGAGTTGACACCCGAGTCATTCGACATTCTTCGGCATCGACGTCGTTCAGGGTCGGCGCTTCACCGCGGAAGACGATCGCGGCGCGCCGGTTGTCATCGTCAACGAGACGATGGCGCGAGCGGTGTGGCCGGGAACGACCGCCCTTGGCAAGTGCCTTCGGATTGGCTTTGATCCGTCGAGTGATCCGGGAATCTCAAGAGGGCCATCGGGTCCGCCGGCGACTGCGCCCTGCCGGGAGGTCGTCGGCATCGCGCGAGACTGGCGTCGAGCGTCTTCACGCGGTAGAGGGGAACGACGACTCATGTACTACTACGTGCCGTTCTCGCAAGCGCTCCACCTTGCCGCCCTGGATGATGCAAGGGCCTCGCGCGGAAGGTCTCTTGGTGCAAACAAGCCGAGGTCGAGGCCTCAACGGAGCAGATCCGCCTCGCTGTCACAGGCGGCAGAACCGATTTGCCGTTCGTCGACGTTCAGTCCTACGCGAGCCTCAACGGCCCACGAGTGTCTCACTGGCTGATTGGCACACAGCTGCTGCTGATCTTTGGCGCGCTCGCGCTGGCGACCGCCGCATTGGGCTTGTATGCCGCGTTCGCCCATTCCGTCGCCGAGCGCCGGCAGGAGATTGCCGTTCGCCTCGCGGTCGGCGCTTCTCGACAACGAGTCCTGTTGATGATGCTGTTCGAAGGGACCACGGTCGCGGGACGGGGTGCGATCAACGGCGTCGTCGTTGCGACGCTCGTCGGATGGGCGGCGCGGTCGATCATCTTCGATCTGTCGAGTCCCGGCCTCCTCGTGATCGCCGCCGCGATGTTGATTGTGCTGATCGTCGCGGCCGTTGCGACCTGGCTGCCCGCACGGACCGCCTCGCGGGCGGAACCGTGTGAACTGTTGCGGCGTGATTGAGTGAGCCGATCATCGACGGCGCAATACAGAGTGACGACAAGGTAAGGCATGCGAGAAACGGCCACGTCGTCGCCCTTGTCCTGACGCTCGGCGCGCCGGCTGTCGCGCAAGACATCCCGGCATCGCCAATCGTGATCGACGGCACCGCAACCTGTTAAGCACGCCTGGTGAAACACGCATGCTGGCGATTGAACGCGACGGCAAGCGGATGGTGATTCCCATCCTGTTGACCAGACGTCTCTGAGGCACGCGGCTAGACTCACGGATACCTCACGTGGCGGAAACCGATCCGTCGAGGATTAGGGTAGGCCGCGACGGCCTCGGCGGCAGTTTCCGCGCTCAGTCCCTGCTCGGAAAGCCGACAATAGCGTGGCCGTATCGCAAAATTCACTTGATTTGATCCCGCCTCAGACATAACCTTCGCGCCGCAACCAAGCCATCCAGGCGTCACGCTTCACTGAGCGCCCAGCCGAGGTTGTTGTCGATCGCCCTGATGCGATCGATACCCTGGGGAGAAGCTCATGAGTCACCTCGCCGCGTCTCGACGCACGTGGACCATTGGAGTCTCGATCGCCTGCGCACTGACGCTTGCAACCAGTGGCGGTGAACGTCTTGACGCGCACTCTTCGATGGCAGCGCCGGCCGCGGCTGCGGAGAAGGGAGGCGGTCCGACAGACGTCTACGAGCTCGTCTCCGACTACAGCAATAAGTGCTTGTCCGTGTGGGGGATCCATGACCTCGGCGCGGGTGCGGTTCAATGGACCTGCGTCGGCCAGAGCAATCAGCACTGGAGACTCGAACCTTCGGGTACCGGATCGTATTACCTGCGCATTGGCCACAGCGACCAGTGTCTGTCCGTCTGGCTGACGCAGGATCTCGGCGCGGGGGCAGTTCAATGGTCGTGTGTCGGCCAGAACAACCAGGAATGGACGCTCGAACCGTCGGGTGACGGCTCGTACTACTTGCGCATCGGCCATAGCGGCCAATGTCTCTCCGTGTATCCCACCCACGAGGATGGCGCTGGCGTCGTGCAATGGACCTGTGTCGGGGTGACCAATCAGCGCTGGCGTCTCCGCCCCGTGTCGCCGGGGAGTGGTGGTGAGGATCTCTCGACCGCCGACATCGTGCGCTTCCTCGAGCAGGCGACGTGGGGCCCCACGCCCGAACTGATCGACCATGTGAGGGAGGTGGGCTTCGAGGCCTTCATCGACGAGCAGCTGAGCGCGTCGATGTCGAGCTACCCGACGCTCCCCCCGGTTCCGACAACGCGGGACACGGCGACATGCCCGAACAACTCGGTCTGTCAGCGCGACAACTACTCCATGTACCCGTTGCAGACACAGTTCTTCCGAAACGGGTTGTACGGACAGGATCAGTTGCGACAGCGTGTGGCGTTCGCGCTGCATCAGATCATCGTCGTCTCGGCTGCCGACATCAATCGTCCCTTCTGGATGGCGCCGTACCTGCAGACACTCGATCGCCATGCGTTCGGCACCTACCGCCAGCTGCTCTACGACATCACGCGCAACCCCGCGATGGGGAACTACCTCGACATCACCGGCAATTCTCGGCTTCGATTCAACGCGAACGGCACGAGAGCGGCAGGGCCGCCGAACGAAAACTACGCGCGCGAAGTCCTCCAGCTCTTCTCTCTGGGAACGTTCAAGCTGAATCCCGACGGAACGCAGAAGCTCGACGCGTCCGGCCAGCCCATCCCGACGTACGGCCAGGATCAGATCGACAACTTCTCGAGGGTGTTCACCGGCTGGGTCCGGGCGGGCTTGAACCCGCCAGTTGCGGGGGCGTTGAACTATATCGACCCGATGGTGGTGAGTGCGGTGAACCACGATGTAAACGCGAAAACGCTGCTGAACGGCGTCGTGCTGCCTGCCGATCAAAGCACCGACAAGGATCTGAACGACGCGCTCGACAACATCATGGCTGACCCCAGCACGGCACCGTACATCTCGAAGCTTCTGATCCAGCACCTGATCACGAGCAACCCGAGCCCGGCGTACGTGGGGCGCGTCGCTTCGGCGTTTGGCGTGACGGGCGACATGTCGGCAGCCATTCGCGCAATCCTGCTCGACTCCGAGGCGCGTGGCGCCGTCAAGACCGAAGCCGGCTACGGGCGACTCCGCCATCCCGCGCAGCTCATCCTGAACATCCTTCGGGCGTTTAACGCCCGCTCGCGGGATCTCACCACTGAAAGCGACGGCTATTTGAATCCGAATAGCACCACCCTAGGCATGAACGTGTTCCTACCGCCGTCCGTTTTCAGCTACTTCTCTCCGTTCAGCGGAGTGCCGGGGGGCGGCGGCCTGCGCGGGCCCGAGTTCCAGCTTCTGTCCACGTCAACCGCCATACAACGCGCCAACTTCATGAACCAGATCGTATTCACCGGAATCAACGCGAATCCGAACAACTACCCCTTCTGGCCGAGTGGCACGGCACTCGATCTGGCGCCGCTCCAGGCGTTGGCCACCGATCCGCCGGCGCTGGTGGATGCACTCGACATGCTGCTTCTGCATGGAACGATGTCGAGCGAGATGCGCACGGGCATCATCGGTGCCGTCAACGCGGTGGCGGCGAGCAACACGCTCAAGCGGGCGCGAACGGCTGTCTATCTCGTGACCACGTCATCCCAGTATCAAGTACAGAGGTAGCCATGCAGGTCACACGACGAGAATTCTTGCTTCAATCCGGTCATGCGTGCCTTGGCTACGCCCTTGGCGCCGCCGCGTTTGCGGGTGGGATCGAGCGCTTTGGCCTGATCAACGCATTCGCGCAGGGGAGTGATTACCGTGCGCTCGTGTGCGTGTTCCTCGCCGGCGGCAACGACGCCAACAACATGATCGTCCCGCTCGACACAACAGGATACGCGGCCTACGCGAACGTCCGCTCGGCGTCCACGCTGGCAATCGCCAGCGACCAGCTCCTGCCGATTACGCCGTCGTCGATCGGCAGCCCCTTCGGGTTGCACCCGAGCCTCGGAGCTCTCCACACGCTGTGGGACGATCAGAAGCTTTCGGTTGTCGCCAATGTGGGTCCGCTCGCGCAGCCGATCACGCGCGCGGATTATCTGGGCGGCTCTCCCAGGCCGTATCAGCTCTTTTCACATTCGGATCAGATCGCTCAATGGCAATCGGCAATCGCCGACCGCGTCTCCGGCACTGGTTGGGGCGGGCGAATCGCCGATCGCTTCCCGGAACATACAGCCGGCTTCCCGGCGGTCACCGCGATCTCGGGCGGGCTCTTCACCCGCGGCCAAGCGACCAGTCCGTTGACGCTTTCGACGGCGTCGCAGACAACGCCGCAACCTCTCAACCAGGTGCTCGTCCTTAACGGCTTCGGCACCGCGGCAGACGAAGTGGCGCGGCGTAACTCGATGACCTTCCTGCGCACGATCGATACGGCTAACGCGCTCGTGGGAGCGACGAGCCGGACAGTACAGCAGACACTCGACATCGGCCAGATGCTCAATGCCAGTCCGACGCTTTCAACGGCGTTCCCGAACACCACGCTCGGCAACCAGTTGCTGCAGGTGGCGAGGGTCATCAAGTTCAATAGCGCATCCCCGACACTCGGTTTGAACAGGCAAATTTTCTTCACGTCGCTTGGAGGATTCGATACCCACCAGAACCAGCTCGCCACACAGGCCACTCTCTTGACGGAGGCAGGCAACGCAATCAAGGCCTTCTATGACGCTACGGTCGAGCTGGGAATCCAGAACCAGGTGACCACGTTCACGCTCTCCGACTTCAGCCGCACCTTCGACCCGGCCGGCAGCGGAGCGATCGTCGGCAGCGATCACGCCTGGGGCAGCCATCATTTGGTGGTCGGAGGCGCAGTCAGCGGTGGCGATTTCTTCGGCGAGCCCGGGCCGGACGGCACCGTGTTTCCGGTGCTGCAATTGAGCGGACCGAGCGATACCGATAGTCGCGGCCGCTGGATTCCAACCGCGTCGGTCGAGCAGTACGCTGCGACGCTCGCAACGTGGTACGGCGTCAGCCCGGCCGACCTGCACCTCGTGTTTCCGAACATCGGACGCTTCGCGAGAACCGATCTCGGGTTTATGAGGGCGTAGGGGGACAAGAAACAGAAGCCAGAAGCAGCCCGAAGCCCGTGCCCAAGAAGCCAGGCCTACTACAACGCGGCACGCTGTCACGCATCCCTGGAAGGCCACACGCCGCTGACGTTCGCCGACAAAAAAACCGTGGCCGGCCGTCAGTTCGCCAACCTTGCCGCCACGCTGCCCGGCTCAATGAGTTCATCTTCCAGTACGCCGACGTCGTTGCGGGTGACCGTAGAAATCGGTCCGCGTCGGCCAACATCCCGCTCAAGCAGTACGCGTTCTTCGTCCAGGACGACTGGGCAGTGAACGACAAGCTGACGCTGAACGTCGGCCTGCGCTACGACTTGATCACCGGCTACCAGTTCGACCAGTCGAAGAACCCGAACTTCGTCAAGGTACAGGAGCGGCGGGCCGGGCTGCTCAATGGCATCAAGGGCATGGAGAACTTCGGCCAGGATCCGAAGGACGACACCAACAACTGGCAGCCTCGCGTCGGGTTCGCCTACGACCTGCGCGGTAACGGCAAGGACGTGATTCGCGGCGGCTGGGGTGTCTACATGGACATGGCCTACACCAACGCGAACGCGCTGTTTCCCGCCGTCGACGCCGCCGGCGTTGGTTTCGGCGCCGTGTTGTCGGTCGACAATCAGCAGGGCATTCGCAACCCTGACGGCTCGTTATTTCAGTACGGCCAGCCACTCACGAACATCGCGAGCCAGAACCAGTCGAACCCGAACGCGCTGCCGCTGTTCGGCCAGTTCACCGATCCGCGGCTGCAGATGCCGTACACGCGCCAGGCTTCCGTTGGCTGGTCGCACGAGTTGTCGCCAAGCACCGTGGTCACGGCCGACGTCGTCCGCGCGGACGGCCGCGACCTCAACGTCCGTCCGCGCATCAACACGCGGATCATCCCGAACGGCGCGCGCGTGCTGCAGTTCCTCAATCTCTTGCCGAACGCGATCGGCACGCGGCCTGCCATCAGCCGCGGCGAGTCGAAGTACACCGCCCTCATCACCGGCGTCAAGCGCCGCATGACGAACAACATTGATTTCGGCATCACCTACACGCTCGCCGAAGCGCGCAGCCAGATCGGCACGGCGTCCGACGAGCTGAACGCCAACCTGCTGCAGGACTCGACATTGCTGTATGACGACCCGCGCGTCTACGGCCCGACATCCCGCACCGACGCGCGGCACTCGGGCTCGTTCTCGATGGTGTGGCTGGTGAAGGGCTTCACCGTCGCCCCGACCTACTTCTACCGCTCGCCGCTGCCGGTGCAGACCATCACCGGGCGCGACGTCAACCTCAACGCCGAGAACAACGACCTGCCGGAGCGCGCGTATCAGTTCACGGGTATCGGTGAGGCGGCCAAGGACATCGGTCCGTGCGAGACCTGGAACTGCAGCCGCGGCGCCTGGCGCACGCAGATGAACCTGCGCGTCTCGCGTTCGTTCGCACTGGGCCTGGGCAGCACGCGCCTCGAGGCCATTGCCGAGGTGTTCAACCTGCTGAACGCCAAGAATCCGAACTTCACGATCGTCAACAACCAGACGAGCGCGCTGTTCATGCAGCCTGACGCGTACGCGGGCGATTTCCAGCAGCCCGAACAGCGCGTCGGCCAGATCGGGTTCCGCTTCTCATTCTAGAGCGTGTGGGGGGTGCGGCGCGACGCCGCACCCCTTATACCTGCAGAAAGCGGCGCTTCCGCGCCAACAATAATCGACTCAAAGGCCTGAGGCTCCCGCTTCTCTGTCTGACCCGCTCGTGATCGGCGCTGTGCGTCCTCGAGCTCGCGCCAGCTGGCGTTGCCCGTCTCCATGGTGCAAGATGAACCCCTGGATGCTGAAACTCGTCTTCATTCCCCTCGCCACGCTCTGCGCAGTTCTTTCGATCAGCCGTCCAACCGACGCGCAGATAGACGTCGAATTCAACACGTCCATGATGGATGCGACGATTCAAATTGGCGGGCCGTCTAACGCGGCAGGAAAGGAGACGTGTGGCAGCGGCTTCTTCATCGGTGGGCCAACCCAGCAAACTTCCGAAACATCACAATACACATTGGTCACAGCCGCGCATGTGTTCGACAGAATCGCCGGCGAAGATGCTCAATTCGCTATTCGACTAAGGCGTGACGGCAAGATCGTCCGATCGGTTCTGACCGTGCCGATCCGCCAATCGAGCATACGTCTCTACGCGAAACATCCCGACGCCGATGTCGCGGTGATGCGCGTCACCTTGCCGAAGAATCACGCGCATGCGATGGTGAACTGGCCCGCCTTGGCCACCGATGAAGTGTTTGCCAAATTAGGCATTCACCCCGGCGACGAAATGTTCACCGTTGGTTATCCGCTCTGCACGATGGCAAACCCGCAGGGATACCCGATGTTGCGTCGTGGTGCGGTCGCTACGCCGATTCACGTACCGGGCAGCGTGTTGACGTCGTTTTATCTTGACGTGCCAACCTACGAAGGGAACAGCGGCGGGCCGGTCTACTTTGAGTATTCAGATCGAATGATCGGAGGCGTGTCCAGCAAGGGCGACGTTCACCGCTACATCGCAGGCGTCGTGTCTCAGCGGATGTACAGATCCAATGACCCTCTGTTGATGGCGGGAGTCGTTCCGGCGAAGTTCATTGCTGAAGCAGTAAAGCTCTTGCCGCCCAGCGGCCAATGAAATGCGCGGCTTGCTGGCCAACTCAACCGCGGCGGTTCGGCAGATTGCCATCGTCCTCATCCTTTTCGATGTCCCTGCGCTCGCACAGACCGCCGACATCCCCGAGGGGCGGATCGCGCAGACGACGCGAGCGGAGGAGGAGCGCGCGAGGCGGGAGGCCAAGGCGCTCCGGCTCGTCCCTGAACGGCGCACGAAAATCGAAGCCGTCCTCTACAAGATTGACGAGGACCTGATCCTCCAGCGCATTTTCAATCCGCCGCGCGGGATTCACGCGAGGGTCGGCGGCATTGGCGAGGGCGCCGGGTTTGGCGGCGGTCCGGGTTACCAGTTCATCGGCGTGCCATTCGATCTCCGGACCTCGGCAGCCGCCTCTCTGAAGGGTTACTTCATCGCCGAGGGGTCGCTGCGCTTTCCGGGCACGCAAAGCGAGGATCTCTACACCTGGGCGAACGGCCCTTACGTGGAGGTGTACGCGCGGCGGCGCGACTCTCCCCAGGAGGACTTCTACGGTCTCGGGCCAGACAGCCTCGAGGACAACCGATCGAACTTCGCGCAGCGGGACACGTTCGTGCGCGTCACGCCAGCCGTCCGGCGGGGCTATCTGACCGCCGGCGTGAACCTGGGATACCTCGATCCGTCGATCGGCAGCGGCACGGACACGAGCATGCCGTCGACTGACGAGATCTTCGGGCCGGCAGAGGTCCCGGGCCTGGATGCCCAGCCGGCGTTTGGCGTGATCGAGCCCTTTGTGGAGTTCGCGACCTTCGATCGGGCCATCGATGATCGTGCCGGCGGCCGGTATCGGGTGACATTCACGCGATACGCGGATCGCGATCTGGACCAGTTCTCGTTCAATCGGTGGGACGTCGATCTCCGGCAGTTCATCCCGTTCGTGCATGACACGCACACGCTCGCGCTCCGGGCGTGGGCGTCGTCGAGCGACCCTTCGGACGGCGACAGCGTGCCGTTCTACCTCCAGCCCACTCTCGGAGGCGCGCGCTCGCTGCGCGGGTTCCGGACGTTCCGCTTCCGCGATCGCAGCGCGCTTCTGCTGCAGGCGGAGTACCGGTGGCGCATCAACGAGTTCGTGACCGGCGCGCTCTTCTACGACACCGGTGCGGTCGCGCCCAGGCTCGATGACATCGGACGGCTCGAGCGCGACTACGGCTTCGGCCTGCGCGCCGGCAGCCGCGCAACCGTGGCGGTCCGAGTCGACGTCGCATTCGGCGGGCGCGAAGGCACTCGCTTTCTCGTGAGGTTCGACGATGTGTTCTGAGATGTTGAGGTTTGTGGCGGCCGTCGCATGCGTTGTTGCGGCCGCCACCGGGGCGGGCGCAGGCGCCGCGGGGCAGGCGTCCAGGGCTGCGCAGGCGTTCTTCCCTGACGATCCGATTTCGCGCGATGACGACACGGCGATGGATGCGAGTGGCGTCAAGGAGCTCGAGCTCTCGGAGTCCTACGACTTCCTGATCAACACGTTCGCGTCGCCGGGCGACCGCGAGCCGATCCGCGCCGTCAACGTGAACACCCTGGACGAGGTGCCGGACTCGAGCTGGTTCACCAACCGCATCGGCGTCCGCGATCTGCCGATCGCGGAGATCACCCGGGGACCGAACAAGTTCGAGCGCCTCGACGCCGATGGACTGGGTCGTGGTTGCCGGCAAGAGTCCGGGCGGTTTCCACCCGGGCTTCGTGGCGGAACACCCGGGCGACCCGGGCCAGGTGTATCAGCTCGAAATCGATCCGGTTGATCACCCGCAGATGGCCACTGGCGCCGAGCTGATTGGCACGCTGGTGTACCACGCGCTCGGGTATCACGTCGAGGACGTCTATGCGATCAGGGTGGATCCGGCCAGGATCACGATCTCCGACAAGGCGACCATCCGCGACGCCTCAGGGCGGCGCCGCTTCAACCGGCGCGACCTCGATGCGATTCTGCGCCTGGCGGCGCGCGACCGTCGAGGGGCGCGTTTACGTGTCGGCCACGCGCTTCCACCAGGGCGAGCCCGTCGGGAACTTCGAGTACCACGGCAGCCGGAGCGACGACCCGAACGACATCCACCCGCACGAGCACCGCCGCGAGTTGCGGGCGAACCGTGTGTTTTCCGCGTGGCTGGCGCACGACGACTCGCGGGCCGTCAACACCCTGGACCTGCTGGTTGCGGCGAACGGGCGCAAGCACATCCGCCACTACATGTACGACTTCGGCGCCACTCTCGGCAGCGCGACCAGGTTCGCCGAGCCGTCGACCGGCAACCACGAAACCTACCTCGACAAGGACGCGAGCCTCGCTGCCCTGGCGAGCTTCGGCCTCGCCGTCCCGCGCTATCTCCGCGTGCCCCGTGCCGATGGACCGCCCTCGGCGGGTGCGTTCGACAGCACCTCGTTCGATCCGGTGCGATGGAAGGCGAACTACCCGAACCCGGCGTTCTCCAACATGCGTCCAGACGATGCGTTCTGGGGGGCGCGACTGGTGGCACGGTTCTCGGACGAAGCGATTCGCGCGATCGTCGATCAGGTCCGGTTCGACGATCGCCTGGCGGCGAGCACATCACCCGGGTGCTGATCGAGCGTCGCGACGCCATCGCACGGGCCTGGTTGAATGGCGTGAACCCCGTCGTGGATCCGCGCCTCGCGGCCGACGGCACGCTGACGTTCGCGAACGCGGCGGTCGCGGCGGGCGCCGCCACGCCCGGAAGCGGCTACACCGTGAGCTGGTCGAGATTCGACAACGGCCTCGGGAAGGCCGACGCCACGGGCGACGAGATGCAGGTGACCCGGGAACGCGCGACCGCGCCGTCCGGGCTGCTCGCCGATGCGGAGTTCGTGATGGCGACAATCCGCGGCGAGCATCCCGATCATCCCGGTTGGCGCCAACCGGTCCAGGTGTATTTTCGCCGCTCGGCATCGGGCTGGGATACCGTCGGCATCGTCCGCCAGCCCTGAGCTCGCGTTCGATGGCTCAGCGCGGCTATTTCTTCGGCTTCCACGGCTTGAACGCGTTGTCGTCGTCGATCCCTTCCATCGCGAACGCAACCGACGGGAAGTGACGCGTGAGCACGGTCTTCATCGTGGTGTCCTCGACCCAGTCGATCCCCTCCTTGGTGTAGACCTCCGGCCGGTAGTCCACTGACAGGAATCGATCGCTCTTCAACCGGCGCGAGGCCATCAACAAGAAGATTCGGAACGCCGTTTCACTGAAGCCCATTCCTTCGAGCAACGGCTCGGCCATCATGCCCACCATCGTGTCGACCAACTCGATGTCGTTGTTGTAGACATCCTTCATCTGGGCTGCCCACTCGGGCACGTCGGTCATTTCTTCGAAGCTCTTGACCGGCGCCTTGTGCAGCAACCGGCGGAACCGGTTGTAACGGGGCACGCCGCGCTCGCGATCGCGCAGGATGTCGATCGTGCCGAGGTCGAAGCGTTCGCCGTTGTCCTGCACCAGGTTCTGCAGAGACTTCGGGAAGTTGTGCAGCCGCACCGCGCCGGGATTGTGAATCCCGAACGAGTAGAAGAGATCCGCCGGCTCGAAGCGCGCGAGGAACTCCACACCGCGACTGCCCGACAGCTCCGGCAGTTCGGCGTTGGCCAATCCATCACCGGTCTTGGCCGACAGGATGGTGAAGTGATCGGGCATCAGCGTGTGCATGCGGTAGACCGTGGCAAATTCCTCGGTCATCGTGAACGGCACGTGATGATGCTCGGTGGGCGAACCGGGAATCCCGGAGAAGATGTCGTTCTCCGCCAGCTTCGGGAACACGTTCTGGAGCCTGCTGAAGCGGCCGTACCAGTTGGTTCGGAGCCCCGTGCTGAGGATCTCCCGCGGCAGGATCGCCGTCGACCACTCGACGGTGTGAATCTTCGCGAGCAGCGCGGAGTTGACCAACCGGCCTTGCTGGAACAGGCGCTCGTCATCCCAGTGCGTGTTGTGCTTCTTGAGCTTGTCGCAGATGGCGTTGTGCTCCAGCGCAAACAGCGCGTGCAGCAGGCTGAGTCCAACCCACAGGTTCTCGCTGAAGCCGGTGATCTGCTTGCCGGAGGCTGGATCCACGCCCAGCCGCCCGCTCGGGGTGACCAGCAGCTTGCCGTCACGCCCGGTACGGAGCGACGCTTGTTCAGCGGGCGAGCTGCCGTACACCTGTGAGCCGTCCCACCAGTGCGTGTTCTCGTTGACGTAGGCCGGCGGCAGCTTCGAGCCCTCAACTTTCGGTGCTTCAGCCGGAGTCTTGGGCACGCGCATCGGTCGTTCATGCCAACCGTCCCCGTCCCCCAGCGGGATATCGTGGGTCACGCTCCACGTGCCCTTCTTGTGGACGAACCAGTCATGCACCATGAACTGGATCCACGCCGCTGCGATCACGTTGAGGATCGTCGCCGGCTGGAACGTCGTTCGCGTCAATAGCTCCAGGCTGACCCGCCGCGGGCTCGGGTTCATCATGTTGGCGATATCCGGAAACGCTTCCTCGAGCGGCACGTTCCGCCCGAAGCGGACGCCGGCGGCGCCCATGCGTGGGCACTTCAAGTCGTTGTATTTGCCATCGGCGGTGCGGACGTTGTAGGCATCGCCGGCCGCCGGCGTCGCGGAGGTGTCGAGCGGCGGCTCCTCAGTGTCGCTCAGGTTCTTTTCACGCATCTTCTCGCGGAGGCGATACAGACTGATACCCGCCGTGGCACGCGGAAGGTCGTACCACTCATCAGAACCCTTGCTCATGATGTGACTCCTGCCTCAAAGGTTAACCACGCTCGGGAAGAGAGAGCACACCGTAATGCGACGGCGTGGGCAGTGTCAAATCACGGCGACGGCTCCGTCATTCCACGGCTGAGCTCGTCCGGAGTCGTCAACTGCGTGTAGTAGCATTGCCAATTCGAGGAGGCGACCATGACGTTGAAAGAGTTCTTCGCCGCAGAGTTGGATCGCGAAGTCGAGCGATCGCGGCGCGCTTTGCAAGAGCTGCCGGAAGGGAAGGCCGACTGGACGCCTCACGACAAGTCGATGAAGTTCGAGTACCTCGCCGACATGGTCGCGACCATGCCGTCGTGGGTCGCGATGCAGATCACGCAGGACTCGCTCGACATCGCGCCGGCCGACGGCTCAGCAGCGATCAAGCGCACGCGCAAGGTGACCTCCGGCGACCACGTGAAGGCGCTCGACGAAGCAGCCGAGACGGCGCGCGCGGCCTTGCGCGACACGACCGACGAACATCTCTCGAGCAACTGGCAGCTCAAGGCGCGGGGAACGGTGGTGCAGGAAGGCCCTCGCCATCGGCTGATCCAGGACACGTTCAATCACTGGGCGCACCATCGCGGGCAGATGACGGTGTATTTGCGCTTGATGGGTGCGAAGGTACCGTCCATCTACGGACCCTCCGCCGACGATCAGAGCTTCGGGTAGCTCACGCAGCGCGAAGCACCTGTCAATGTTGCAAGGCGTTGATCACCGCTTGCGGATCGCCGACGGCGATGACGAGGCGATTGCCGGTGGCCAGGTAGGTGTAGCGCACGTTGATGTGCGCATCGGCGATGCGTTGAAACACGCCCGCCGCTGCGCCCGGTTCGTCCTCGACCGGAACGACGACCACTTCCTGCTTCTGTAATTCGCGGAACCCGGCCTGGTGCAGGCAGTCTCGCGTCGCTGCGAGGTCGATCGCGAGGATGTGGACGATGCCGTTCATCTCGCTGTAGCCGTCGATGTTGATGCCGGCGGCACTGACGCATCCGAGGGCTTTGGCAAGGGCGCCGGGTCGATCGCTGTCGAGCGTGACCGCCAGGTCTGCTGCGAGGTGTGCTGACATAACCCTCCAGGCAAGTAGGTGAGGGGCGGATGCTATCACGACTTTACATAGAGAACTTTGCATTGTAAAGTAAGCGAACGTATCTCCCGAAACAACGTTCTTACTTGTGGAGCGGTATCTGGATATGTTGAGTTCGATCAGGCGCGACCTGGCTCATGCCGCACGGTCCCTCGCCAAGGAGCGAGCGTTCACCCTGGTTTGCGTGATCTCGCTCGGCATTGGCATGGGCGGATTGGTCGCGCTCGCGACCTTTACCCGCATGATCACGGCGCCGGCGCGCGTCATCAATACGAACGGGCTGACCGAAGCTCCTGGTGCTCCCGCAGGGGCCGCTGCGCGCCAGAGCCGGTGTGTGGGCGCTCGAGCAGTGGTCGTATCCGGATTATCAGGCGCTGCGGGACGCCGATACCGGCATGGACCTCACGGGGTGGGTGCAGGAGTCCGATGTCTTCGGCGAGCCGGATCCGGAAAGAGCAGGGTCCCCTCGTGTATCGGTGTTGTACGTCTCGCCCAACTACTTTCACACGTTTGGCGTGTCGCTCGCGCGCGGCGCCGGCTTCGATCCCGCCATCGACGACAAGCCGTCGGGCGAGGCGCGCGTCATCCTGAGCCATGACTTCTGGAGGAGCCGCATGAATGCGGATCCTGAGATTCTCGGGAAGGCTTTGGCGATCAATGGCCTTCCGTATACGGTCGTTGGCGTCGCGCCGGAAGACTTTCGGGGTCACTTCCATGCCTTTCAATCGCCGAGTTCGCTGGTGTTCATCCCGCTGGAGCGGCACCCGCGTCTCCGCGAGAATGCGAGCATTCGCGACGACAGAGCCGTGGACTGGATCCGCATCCATGGGCGCCTCAGGCCGGGTGTCGACATCGAGCGCGCGAATGCGCTGGTCACCACGGCGGCCGCCGGTTTGGCCGAGCGCTATCCCAGGACCAACGAATTCAAGTCGGCCACCATCCAGCCCTACGCCTCGATGGGCGCGGCGGGCAAGCCTGAATCGACGCGCGTCATCAGCGTCCTCCTCAGCCTGGCCGGAACAGTGTTGCTGATCGTGTGCCTGAACATCTCGGGCATGATGCTGGTCCGCGGCGCGACGCGCGAGCGCGAGCTCTCGATCCGCGCGGCGCTCGGGGCGAGCCGGCAACGATTGATCCGCCATCTGTTCTTCGAAGCACTCGTGCTGGCGTTTGCTGGAGGCGCGATCAGCGCGTTCGTGCTGTTCGGCGTGCCAGCGATCATTGGCTGGAAGTTGGGCGTGCCGATCCCGGAGGAGATCGATCTCGACGCGACCAATATGGCGATCGCGCTGGGACTGTGCCTGGCCGTCAGCATGCTCTTCGGGTTGCTGCCGGCCATGCGATTCAGCCGTCCCACGCTGCTTCCCGCATTGAAGGACGATGTTGGGGCCGGCGGACGGCAGACCATCCGCATCCATCGCATCGCGGCGATGGTGCAGATCGGCATCGCTGTCCCGTTTCTCGTCGTCGCCGGCGTGATGATCGATCGGGCACGGACCGCCGAATTTGGCTTTCCGACCGCCGGACTCGCCGGCGCGCGCCTGCCGCTGCCGGAGGGATCAGAGCGTGACGCGGCCTTCGCCGTTCGACGGGTCCGCGACAATCTGCGGCAGGCCAGCGGCGTTCAATCGGTCGCGGTCGCCGGGGGCATGCCGATTGATTTCGACTACAGGGAATTTCGGATCGCCGCGGTAGGCGACACAAAATTCGCCACGGCGCACGTCACACACGTCGCCGAAGACTTTCTCGAGACCGTCGGCGCGCGGTTGTTGCGGGGCAGGACCATCACGGCCGACGATCGCATCAATGCTGCTGACGTTGCGGTGATTTCCCAGCCGCTCGCCGAGTTGCTGTTTCCGGGCAAGGAGCCGATTGGCGAACGCGTCAAGGTCACGCTCGACGAGGCGCGTGAAGGCGAATACACCATCGTCGGCGTCACGGCGGACTTCGCCACGTCGCAGCTGACGACCATTCGACCGCAGATCCTGCTGCCGCTGCCGGAGAAGCTGCCGCGAACGATGTTCCTGATTGCGCGCGGCGCGCCTGGCGACGAGCCGAAGCTGAAGGCCGCCCTCGAGATCGAGCTTCGCGAATTGGGCGTTGAAGCGCTTCCCGGCGTGTTTCCCGGCATCGTGACCGGGCAGGACATGCTCGACAAGAGCATTGGCGATTTGATCGCGGAGGGCACGGCCGTCGGTGTGGCCGGAAGCGCGGTGCTGGTGCTGGCGGCGCTCGGCATCATCGGCGTCGTGGCCTTCATGGTCACGACGCGCACGCGCGAGCTGGCGTTGCGAATGGCGCTCGGCGCCACGCGGCTGCGCGTGTTCCGCTTGATGTTGACGGACGTGGTCAGGCTGGTGATCCCCGGCGTGATCGGCGGCCTGATGCTGGGCGCCATCCTGATTCGCACCATGCAGGATGTGATGGGCACCCCGCTCACGGTCGGCACGACGCCGCTGGGGTTCATGGAGCCGGTGATCTACGCGGGCGCCTCCGTTATCGCCGTCTCCGTCGCACTTCTGGCCGGCATCCCGGCCGCGCGTCGGGCGACCACCGTCCCGCCGATGGTGGCGATTCGATCGGAGTAAGATCGGCGTTGTTTACTGTTGCGCGCTAGGATGCGCGCGATTTGAGTGCGACGACGAGCAAGTATTGGTACGGAATCTCGATTCTCGATCCGGAACCGTCTCGATTCCATCGGCTGACAAATTGAAGAAACTCTTGCTCCAGTCTCGCCGCATCCTCCGGCCGGTTGGCCAGCATCCGCGTAGACAGCGACCATGGGACCGAACGAACCCTTGAAGAGCTCATGGTAGTCGCCTCCGCTCGCCGCCCCTTCGACGTACTCGCTTCGGGTCAGCTCCAACGATTCAACCCGATCGCCAAAGAGCTTGCTAACGTGCTCGTCGCTTCCCCACAACAGCGGTGGAAGCGCGTCCGCGGGGGGCGGTGGCAGGTACGGCGCTAACATCCGAAAAAAGTCGCCGCCTGCACCTTCAGGCGTGAAGTTGATCATCCCGATCACACCGCCGGGCCGGCACACGCGCAGCAGCTCGTCTGCGACCTTTTGATGGCGGGGAGCGAACATCGCACCAAAGCACGAGGTCACGACATCGAACCGCGCCGTCCTCGAACGGAAGGGCCTCCGCGTCGCCTCCGACCCATTCGAGATCGACGCCTTCAGCGTGCCCGGCGCGCCGCCCCGCGTCGAGAAGCTCGGGCGTCAAATCTGAAGCGGTCACGGCCGCCCCTGCGTGGGCAGCGCGAATCGCGACGTTGCCGCTCCCCGCGGCCACGTCGAGAACCCGTTGTCCCGCGCGAATCTTGCAGGCGCTGACCAGCACCGGGCCAAGCCCCCAGACGGTCGAGAGGGCAAACCTGTGGTAGTCACCCATCGCCCACATCGAGCGCGCGGTGGTCGTCGAAGCAGTCGTCATCTGACGCGATATGAAAGAGGCCGCGCTCGATACCTCGAACGCGGCCTTCAATCGATTAGCTGACGTACCGGCGCCGAACGGCCAGTACGATTCCGATCAGGAGCGAGACGGCTCCTCCGAATCCGACCAGCGGTCGGTGGCTGGCCGTCTTCGGCAACGTCTTGGCGCCGCCGCCACCCGCAGCCGCGGCGCTTGCGCCGCCACCCGCGCTTGCCGCCGACCCGGGCGTTCCGGCGCTCTTGGCAGCCGTCGAACCACCCGCTCCGCCCGCTCCGCCGGCTTTGCCCGCGCTCGCGAGGGTCGCCTGCACTTCCTTCTCGGTCAGGACCGTCGGCGGCTTCGAGGTGATGATCGTCGCGGACAACCTGTCGCCCTCACGGAAATCCGAAATCTGGGCGGGCTTGCCGCTGCGCATGATCTTCACGCCGCGCTTGTCGACATCGCTCTGCGTGAACGACTTTATTCCCTCCTCGGTGCGGACGATGATCGACATACCGGTCTGCATCGCGACCGTGCCGTTCTTGATTTCGGTGACGGTGACGGGCGTGACGGTCGTTTTTGTCGTGACCGTGGCAGTGCCCTTCATGCCCACCTTCAGTTGCTGCACCGACAGCTGTTGTCCGTTGACCGTGAAGCGGAAATCATCGGGGACTGTCAGCTCTCTCGTGCCTTCCGGCAACCGGACGACGAGGGTGTTGCCTTCGACCGCAAGGACTTCGAAGCTCTTGGTTTCCGACGAAGTCGAAGTCGTCTGTGCCTGCGACACGCCCGCGGCCGCACATACGAGCGCCGCGGCCAGGACTGCTCGAACCATTACACTGCTCATAAGTTCTTCTCCATTCTGATCTTCTAACTTGAACCGAACTGTTCACGGACGTGCGAGGACAAACGTTCGCCGTCGACGCGGACGGCACGAACGATGAAACGCTGAGGTGCGGAGCCGACGAAGTAGAAGGGGTAGCAGGTGACGAGCGTCAGCGACGCCGACTCCGTCGGGTCCAACACCGACACATCCGACGGATCGACGATCCACGTGCGTTCGACGCGATAGACTTCCTTTCGAAGGAGCGTGTCGATTTCGATCGTGTCACCGGGCAGGATGTCTTTGAGGCCGCGGAAGAAGCCGTCACGGTGGCCGGCGATGCCGGCGTTGCCATCCGCGCCGGGCAGGGCAGTGTCGTCGATGTGACCCAGGCCGCGGTCGAGCGTGGCTTCGTCGGTCCCGGGAAGGACCGCCACTTCCAGTTTGATCTTCGGGATGCGCAGGACGGCCAGCGGCGCCGGGAACGACTCCTTGACCGCCTTGCGCCACGCGAACACGCGCTGCGTGGACCACAGCGAGAAATCGGGCGCCGCATCGGTCGAGGTTCCGGCCTGAAGCGCCGCGAAACGCTCCACGTCACGCCCTGCAGTACGTGCCGTTCCGAAGAACAAGGCGCCCCAAATCACCAGGCCCACTAGCCCTAATGCGAGGCTGGCCCTCTCAGCAAAGAGAGGAAGCCGCCGATGCAATCCGCCCATGGTCGTGCCCTTTGCTGCAGCGAGTGTGCCCGGTTTCGACAAGTGCCGAAAGACGAGATTTATTGGGATTTCAGGCGCGTTTGGTCCCTGATGTTCAAATCATCGAGCTCCGCTTCGTCCATTAGACCGGAGGAGTTCCGATATTCCGTGGACGCGCCAGAGTGCACGCCCCGCCCGGTTGACGTGGCTGCTACGGACGGGTTGCCGCGCCTACGGGTTCAGCCTGAAATCCTGCCGACGTATCAACATTGATGACGGGCACCGCCACGGGCCGCTTGAACGAGACGGCGGTCCAGATGAGCAGGGCAGTGCTCGCTGCGAGTAACACCCCCACGAAGGTGAATCCGTAGGCCCAGAGCATGCGCGACCACGGCCAGGTTCGCGGATCGCGCCAGTTGCGGGCAAACGAGTCGCTCAGCAGTTTCAGAAAATCGTCCGTGATCGGTTTCGGGGCGACAGCGCTCCACAACTCCCACACGAACCACGCTCCCATGAGCAGCGACAGCAGTCCGCATAAGCGCGGTAAACGCGGCGTTCAGGGCGCCCGTCCTGTAGACGGTCCGCTCGCAGGGCAGCTCGACCGGCGGCGGCGCGTAGCAGCCCGACAAATCCTCGGTCGTCACGATCCGATCCCGCGATGTAACGATGAGCGCGGTCGCCGAAGGCGAGAAAGCCGCACATCAGCATGCCCATCCACGCTTCCCACACGGCCAGGTGCACCCACGCGCGCCACGAATCCGGTGGAATCGTCAGCGAGCGGCGCCGCCACGGCGTGATCTCGTTCAGGGCTCCGTGGGCCATCGTCTCTTCCTGCGTGCCAGCGAGCGCTCGATTTGTTCGGAACGATCCTCGATCGTGATGACGGTGTTCAGGCCGCGATTGCCCCACGGTGGCGGCAGTCCGTCGCCGACGCGAATGGTGACGACGGGGAAGGGGGGCGGCGTCAGCCGGCCATTCGGTCTGGCAGTCCGTCACGATGATCAGCAGATCGATCGGCCCGCTCTTCCTGTCGACGAACCATTGCAGGCCCTTGGCGATATCGGTCCCGCCGCCGCCGAGCAGCTGCAATTGCGAGGGATTGAAGATCTTCCTCACACCGTGGACGGCGGCGTCACAGCAAGCCACGATCACTTCGCTCGCGTATCCGAGTTGCCGCGTCAGCGCGCCGAGCTCGGTCATCGCCCTGGACAATTGCGTGTTTTCCATCGAGCTGGATGTGTCGATCAGGAATCCAGGGCGAGGCCGCGGCTGGTAGAACGACGGCATGATGAACTCGCCGTAACACGCCTGCCGCCGATGCGGTTTTCGATACGTCCGATCGTAGCGGCCGAGCGTGCTCTCGCGAAGCGCGATGCGGACGGTGCGGCGGATGATCGCCATGTAGTCGACCTTCGGCGTCATCACGCCGTGCGCCCAACGGCGCCAGCCCAGCGAGACTTCGCCGGAAAGACCGGAGATATCCATGATGCGCCGTGCCACGTCGCGCCTCACCATCTCTGCCTTCACGGCATCAACACCGGGTGTGCCGCCTGAGCTCTCTTCATCGGGCGGCAGCTCCCATGGCCGTCGATCGCCATGGGCGCCCGAGCCGCAATCGCATTCGTCTTTCGACGGCGGCCGCGGGTTTCGAGAGCTCCTTGTAGTACAGCTCCGCGGTCTCGCCTGTCGGCAGGCCGTAATTGCCGGGTTGGGGTGGATCGCCTGGGAGCGGCAGGCCCTCGGCTGCGAGATCGTCGTTGATCTCGCAGTCAGCCGCCGTGTTCCAGAGCCGCGCGCTCCTGGCGGCGGCCGCTTTCTTCCGGGCCTCGTGATCGCGCAGCAGGTGCCCGACTTCGTGAATCAGCAGCGCGGCATTCTCGTCGACCGTGTGCGTCGCCATCCACGATTCGTTGTAATAGAGGCGCCAGTAGGCGTCGACCGCCATGCTGGCGATCAGATCCGTTTTCACCGGTACGAGATTGAAGAGCGCCGGCGCGAAATAGGCGCGCTGGTAGGAGGCGCGCAGCCGTGCCGCCTGGAGGTCGCGCGAGTACCCGTCAGCGGTGCGATCCGCCCGGCGAATCAGGCTCGCGATCTGGCTCAGCACGGCTCATGCCCTCGGCAGCAGGTTGGCGGCCTGCATCAGATCGTAGAAGGGCCGGCACTCGGGCGGCAGCCTGATGTCGCCTTCAGGGCGATTCCTCTTGTCGCACAGCGTGCGTGCCGCGGCGGTTGGAATATCGGAATTCTTCGCGCCGGCGACGCCCAGGGCGATCATCGCCGCTTCCCATCGCTCGGGCGTCTTGTGGTTGAGCACGGCGCCGACGAGCGAATAGCAGATCGCGTACGCGCGATCGGTGCGATCCGGCAGGACCAGGCTCCGCGGATCCTTGAGAATGCTCTCGGGATCCGGAAGGTTCAGCTGCTCCGCGTATTCGAGGAAGGGCAATGCCTGATCGCCGACGAGGCCCGCGAGAGCCGCGCCCTGAAGCAGTCGATTGCCGGGCGATACCGCATCGATCGCCGCGAGGAATCGCGACGCCAGATACCAGGTCCGGCCCGACGCCCAGGGGCCGCTGCGGCGCACGGGATCGTCCGGCGGCGCGAGCCACGAATCGCGCCCTGCCGACTTCACGTAAGCGGCGATCAAGGCGCGCGCTGGTGATGATGCTGGCGAAGGTAATCCGGCGGGACGATCGGCAGATCGGTGGGAGCAGGGAAGTCGCTCACCATCATCTCGCACCAGGTCTCGTGGTCCATTGGAAATTCGCCGTGCCACAGCCGATTCGCCATCGGCGCCTGGACGTCCTGCCCGCCCGCAGCCCATTCGACGGCGTTGCTGGCGCAGAGATACACGACGCCGCCCTTGCCCGGCTCGTAATCCGGCAACTGGAGCTCGCCGCACACGTTTTCGGTGAGCAGCCGCAGCATCGCCGCTTGCGTCGTCGGCGGGACCGTCGTCAGTTCATCGAGGAAGACGATGACCAGGTGACCCTGTTCGGCCCATGCGCGCGCGTCTCGCGCCCACGCCATCGGCAATAGCCGCACGCCGTCGGGTGTCGAGACCGGGAAGCCGCCGAAATCCTGCGGCTCGCGAATCGAGCCGATGAGGATGATCACTTTGCACTTGATGCCGGCGCGCGTGAAGGCGGCCTCGAGGCTCTTGGTGAATTCCGTCTTGCCCACGCCGGGAAAGCCGGTCATGTGCATCGGAATGCGGGCTTGCAGGCCTATCGCGATCAGCTGGACGAAATGTTTGAATGTCATGGCTCACGGTCGGACCGTCGAGCACAGGCTCCCCCGCATTAGACCACCGCGGACTCCCGAATGGCGTACAATCCGATCGTCCCGCGCGCCCCGGGGGAAAGGTGGAGCTTGTGAAAAGGTTCTTTCTTGTCGCAGTCCTGGCGGCGAGCGCGTGCAGCAAGGAATCCTCCCCGTCGGCGCCGACCGCGCAGCCAATGACTTTCTTCGTGACCAGCCAGACGTCCCAGACCGGCAACCTTGGCGGCCTTGCCGGCGCTGACGCCACGTGTCAACGGCTCGCCGATGCCGTCGGCGAGGGCAAGTGGTTCTGGCGCGCGTATCTGAGCGTCGAGCGTGACGCCTCGAACAGCAATCAGCCGGTCAATGCGCGCGATCGTATCGGCACCGGCCCCTGGTATAACGCGACCGGCGCGCTCGTGGCGAACAATGTCGGCGAACTGCACGCCCGCCCGGGCGACGCGGCGTTGTTCGTCGACGAGCGCGGAGTGCGCATCAATGGTCAGTGGACGGGGTCGCCGTCGCCGGTTCAGCACGACATCCTCACCGGATCGAACGCCGACGGCACGTTGATGAGCGGATTCACCTGCGCCGACTGGACCTCGGCTTCGGCGGCGAATGTCGGGCAAGTGGGTCATTCGGACGGCATGGGCCCGGGGCAGAGCACCGCCGGCGCGTTGGC
This sequence comes from uncultured cyanobacterium, assembly GCA_963833135.1. Lineage (GTDB taxonomy): Bacteria > Acidobacteriota > Vicinamibacteria > Vicinamibacterales > UBA2999 > 12-FULL-67-14b. The sequence goes on from CAWHWW010000014.1 coordinate 98,737, forward strand.
GTCATGGAATTCCGCTCACGCCAATCAGAACTGTGCCGACACCGCACCGCGCGGCGGCGCCGGCCGCATCTATTGCTTCGCCAGGTAGATCAATTGACGGGCGTCAATGCGTGGTCGCGTAGATCACGTAGTTGACGCCCAGCTTGTAGGCTTCGTTCGACATGTCGAAGGGGAACACGCCGTCGCCCGACCATTCCCAGTATTCGGGCACGTCATTGTCGAAGTTGGCCACCACCATCAGCCGGCGGGACGGATCGTTTCCCTCGAAGATGCCGTAGTAGCTCGGCTTCTGCCCGTACATCGGATGCACGATCGCATCGATGTCCTTGATGCGAAAGAACGAGTCGAAGATCGGATGCGACTTCTCGAGCTTGACGAGCCTGCCTTCCGGAAGCACGCGGCGCATCTGCGATTCGAACACGCTCCACTGCTCGGCGCCGTCGAAGTCCTCGAAGATCGCGAAGCCGCCCTTGAGCAGATACGCGCGGAACGCCTCCGCTTCGCGATCGGTGAGGTTCCAGAAGCCCGGCTCCCACATCAGGGCGATGGGATAGCTGAAGAGCGCCGGATCGTCGAGCTTCACGATCACGTCCGCATCGGTGCGAATGTCGGCGAACGTGATGTCCTTGATGATCAGCGAGAGGTGCTGTTCGGCGCGAGGGTAGTCGTGGTTCCACGCCGAGCTGAAGCCGCCGCGGCGAAAGCCGCCGAGGTCGGATCCCCAACGCAGACGTGCGAGCGTGATTTCCGAGTAGCTGGCGCCGGGATCCGTTGAGCGCGCGATCACCGTGATGCCGCCGGTGATGGCGGCAACGGTGACCGCGGCGATGAGCCATCGCCCCCGCATGGGTGGATTCTATCGCTGTTACCTGCCGGACGACACTTCTGCGTGGTGATCTATGCTGTGCGCCATGACATGGCGTCGAGGATGGGCGGTTGTCCTCGCTGCGGCCCTGGTGGGGCTCGCCGTAGTGCGGGTGACATCCGGTGAAGTGTCGGCGCAAGCGGCGCGTCCGAACATCGTCCTGATGTTCCCTGACAATCTTGGCTGGGGAGAAGTCGGGGCGTATGGCAGCGTGCGCGGGCCGATTACCCCGCGCCTCGACCGCCTCGCGTCCGAAGGCATCCGCCTGAACAACTTCAACGTCGAGTTCTCGTGCACCGTCTCGCGCGCGGCATTGATGACCGGGCGCTATGCCGATCCGGTCCGGCGCCACGCAGCCCGGCGGCATCACGTTGTGGGAGGTGACGATCGCTGAGACGTTGAAGCAGGTTGGCTATGCCACGGCACTGTTCGGCAAGTGGCACCTTGGCGGCGATCGTCCTGAAGGCCGGCGCGAGCCGTCGCACCAGGGCTTCGACGAGTTCTACGGGATTCCGCGCACCAGCAACGAAGCGGGGACCACCATCGCGCAAGGCCAGACGACACCCAATACGTCGTTCATCTGGGAGGGCGCTGCTGGACGCCCATCAACGAGCGTGAAGCCGTTCAACACCGAGACGCGCCGGTTCGTCGATCGCGAGTCCGCCGACAAGGGCATCGCGTTCATGGAGAAGCATGCGCGCACGCGCACGCCGTTCTTCCTCTATTACCCGATCACGCAGATCCATTTCCCGACGCTGCCGCATCCGGATTTCGCCGGCAAGACCGGCGCCGGTGACATCGGCGACACGATGGCGGAGATGGACGCCAACGTCGGTCGCGTGCTCGATGCCATCGACCGTCTGAAGATCGCCTCGAACACGATCGTGTTGTGGTGCACGGACAACGGCGCGGAGCAGCGGCGGCCCTGGCGCGGATCGTCCGGGCCGTGGTCGGGCTTCTACAACACGGTGATGGAAGGCGGCATTCGCACGCCCTGCATCATTCGCTGGCCGGGACGGATCCCGGCGGGGCGAGTGTCGAATGAGATCGTCCACGAAGTCGATCTCTTTCCGACGTTCGCGGCCGCGGCAGGCGCGACCATGCCGGCGGATCGCGCGATCGATGGCGTGAATCAGCTGCCGTTCCTCGAAGGCAAGCAGGCGAAGTCGAATCGCGAGTCGGTGCTGTTCTTCACCAACAACGACGTGCGCGCGGTGAAGTGGCACGACTGGAAGTTCCACTACACGTATCAGCCTGAAGCCGGCGCGCCGCCGGTGCCGCCGCTGATGCGGTTGTTCAACCTGCTGTCGGATCCGAAGGAAGAAACCGACATCAAGGACGGCAATCCCTGGGCACAGGGCGTGATGGACAAGCTGGTCGCCGACTTCAAGGCGACGACGGCGCGGTATCCGCATGTGCCGCCGAATGCACCCGATCCCTACGAACCGCCGAAGCGGTAGCGTCTATTTCTTTCGGTAGACCGTCCGCGTGCGTGTCGACACGCCGCCAAAGGCGCCCGCGCGGGTCGCTTCAATCACCATCACCCCTGGTGACTCGATCGTCAGACGCTGAGTGACGCTGGTCGTGATCGGCTTGCCGGTCGCCGGATCGATCGCCGGATAAGTGGTGTCGATCACCACGGCGGCGGCGTCCCACCTGGCGCGCGACACGCGCGTCTGCGTGGCGTGGCCGGTCATCACCGTGTTGCGCGACTCGGTCCCGTCGAGTGCGTAGACGGTCTTGACCGGCGGTTGCAGGTCGTAACGAGAGAAGAGCGGCTGCTCGACGATCAATTGCTTGCCGTCCTGCGTGATGGTCAGTGCCGGGCCCCATCCGCTCCCCATGTCGCCAGGCGCCTTCTCGGCCGGCGGGTCGGCCGTCCATTGCCCGGAGAAGTCGGTGGCCTGAAGTAACAGCTGACAACGCGAGCGCGCTCAGCAGCATCATTATTCGTGTGCCGTGCGTGGCTCGATGTTGGCGAGCTTGGAACCGGCCGGGTTGAGCCTCATCAGGTCTTCGCCCCAGATCAGCTTGCCGTCGAATACTCGCCGGATCTCGTGGACGATCTGCTCGCGGATCGTCGGCTGATCGATCTGCTCGGTGAGGTGCGTCAGCACCAGGGTCTTCACGCCGGCGCGTTTGGCGATCTCGGCGTTGTCGAGATGATTGCCGGTCGCCGCGCGGAATGCCGGCGTTGGCTCGGAGCCACTGAAGAAGTGATTCATGGCGATGAACAGGTCGCAGCCCTTCGCCAGCTGCACGACGCTGTCGGCGATGCCGCCGCTGTCGCCCGAGTAGCAGATTGACCCCTCGGCGGTGTCGAGCCGCAACGCGACACATTCGAGGTAGGGCTGCGCGTGTTGGGCGTGGGCCACCGTGATCTTCCAGCCGTTGCCTTCGACCACCGAGCCAGTGTGAATCTCAGTGACGCGCGGCCCGGGTCGCAGACGCGGCAGTTTGCCGCCGCGGGCCTCGAAGACGTCGAGGCTGCTGCGGTGAGTGGTGCGCGCAGCGATGTCACCGGCGTAAATGCCGTTCTCTCCAAACAGCTGTTCGGTCATGCGCGCGATCGGTGTCGGGCCATAGACCTGCAGTTCAGGGATGCGTCCGGCACCTTGATCCCAGCGTTGCAGCACCAGCCGCCCGTAGTCCATGCAGTGGTCGTAATGGAGGTGCGTGAAGAATGCGTGGGTGACGTCGATGGAGCGGTGGCCGCTCTCAATCAAGCGATGATGCGCGCCGGGGCCGTGGTCCCAGACGATGAGATCGGTGCCGACCTCGATGAGGTATCCGGAGCTTTGCCGCGTCAGCGAGGGTGCCGGCGTGCCGGTGCCGAGCAGCGTGATGCTGAGCGGCCTCGAGGCCCGCGCGGTCGGTGCCGGCGGCGCTCTGTTCGGTGGCCGCCGTGGCGGCCGCGACCGGAGAGGCGGCGACGGTCGCGATGAATTCCCTTCGATCCACGGGACTACCTCCGCGCCGAGCCTACCGATCCGGCGCGGCGGAGTCCAATCGATTTTGTCGGTGCGTGTTAGACGCGTTCCTAGATCGGCGACGGTCAGCGTCGCGGTGAATCCGCTCGTGACGTCGCCGGTCGTCGTGGCCAGCTCGAGCGCCGAGCCGTCGCTGAAGACGTTGTCCGACGCCAGCGTGACTTGCGCGGCGTTGCGGATGCTCGCTTCGTAGCCGGATGTCGCGTAGACCAGATCGTTGGCCGTCTTCGGCAGCGCGATCTGCGACGTGTCGGACTTGTTGTTCGCGTTGGTCGCCGCCGACAGGCTCGGGAACACCTCGAAATGGATGTGCGGCCAGCGTCCGGCATAGCAGCCGGGATAGATCGACTGGAACGTCACCAGGCCGTTCGCGTTGCTCTCCTGGACGCCGCGCAGGTAGTTCTGGTTCGTCACGCCCTGCGTGTAGAGCGAGTAGCGCCCTTCGCGATCGCAGTGCCACAGGTAGACCGCACGCGCCCGCCAGCGGCGCGCACGTCGACGCCGACACGATCGTGAGGACGATGTTGAGCGGAACGCCGGCGGCGGTGCCGCTCATGCCGGCAAAGCTCGAGCGGATGTCGCTTCGGACCACGCCGACTCGACGTCAGCACGGTCGGCCCGTTCGATCCATCTCCCGGATACGGTCCGGCGGTTTCCTGGTTGATCTTGCTGCAGGTCCCCGTCGTGGCCGATGGCGGCGTGGTGGTCGTGCGTCGTGGTCGTCGTCGTGCTGTTCGCGGTGCTGGTTGGCGACGTCGGCGAGTCGCCGCAGCCGACGAGCTGCAGGGCGCCGAACGCCGCGCCGAACCGCGCGCCGAGCCGGAGCAGGCCGCGCCGGTCGAGCGTCGCCTGTCAAGTCGCGATGCAATCCGCCGAAATCGTCGTGAGGCTCGTCGTGGTGCTGGTCGTTCAACTTCGTTCTCCTGAATGGTGAGACGTCCATTCGCACCAGAAAGATGTGGCAGAACTGTGAGACGGCCGCGATAAGCGTGCGTCACAACGTCAGGAGCCAGATGCGCCATTCGCCGTCGCGACGGCTGTGGTAGGCGATACGGCGGCCCGACGGATCCCACGCAAATTCCTCTGCGGACGGATCGTCGAGCAGACCGTGCATCGTGCCGCTCGCAAGATCGAGCATCCACACGCCGTCGCGGAACACCTGGAATACGATCTGACGGCCGTCAGGCGAGACGGCGGGCGTCCGAACCGTGCGCCCTGGAACCGGCGACGGATGGGTCGCCAGCTGTCGGCCCGAGCGATCCGCGATCACGAGTTCCTGTTCGTGAGAGTACGCATACGAAGCTGAGTCAGGAAACCACGACGCGCCCCAGACCTGTCCGTATCGGTAATCGGTGACGCGAGACAGCGTCCCGGTAGCGAGCGTACGAATCCACAGATTCCAGACACGCGGCCGTCCAGGCTCGGCGCGGACGAATGCCAGCGACTTCATGTCCGGCGACCAACTGGGCACGGCGCCGAAGCCGTCACCACTCACGCGCGAGATGCTGGCGCCCGTCCGGTCGGCGATGTATACGCCGCGCTCGCCGTTCCGATCCGAGTCGAACGCGATCCACTTTCCATCCGGCGACAGCCGGGCGTGATAGTTGCGCGCGGGCTCGTGCAGCAGCGGCGTGATGTCGGACGGAAGGCCGCGGTCGTCCAGTGTCGCGGTGTACAGGTCACCGGCGGTGTTGCGGCCCGCGTGAAACAGCAGCGTGCGCGGCTCCGCGGCAAACGACGGCGAAAATGCCCCGCCGCGAACGGGCAGCGGAAGCGACTGCGGCTCAACGCGCGCGGCCGCCGTCTTGATCCGCGATTCGGTACCCGCGGGCGTCGACGTCGCCGCGGAAGACGGTTCTTCTGCACGACCAGGCCAGGCCAGGTAACGGTAGCCCGCATATCCCGACAGAAGAATTGCGACGAGCGCGGCAGCGCCAAATGCCCATGTGATTGCCGGCCGTGGTCGAGCGATCGGAACCGGTGAAACCGGGACCGGGACCGGGGCGGTCGTGGACGGCCCGGTTGGAAGTGTGTCCGCCGGAGACAGGCCGGTCATAGTTAAGGGCAGGTCGAGATCCCGCTGTGGCGCAGTAGCCACGGCGGGTGCGTGGTGCAGCGGAATCTCATGTTCGGTCGTTGCCCATGCCGCGCGCGCGGCCAGTCCTTTCAGTACCTCGGCGCGGATCGTCACGTAGATGCCAACGCAAGATCGACAATAGATCGCGAACGACCGAGGAGTTGTCCGTCGCTGCCGCATGCAGACGCGCTGGAAGCGAGCGCAGCGCCGACGGCACGGCCTCTTCGTTCATGGCGGCCAGCAGCGTCTCGAGCAAGCCGGCCACTGCGGTTTGAACGACTTGCTGCTCGCCGCTTGACGGAAACATGACGGCGCCGGAGGGGTCGACCGACAGCTCGTCTATGGAAGCAGGCAGTCTCGCCACCACGCCTGTCTCCAGTTGCGCGCAGGCCTCGTGAATCAGGGCGACTGCTTCCCGCGCCTCGAGCTGCAATCCATAGCGCACTGCATTGCCGATGTTGATTGTCGAGCCGCCAGTTGGTGCCATGAACCGTTCGTGTTCAAGACTCGTACCGCCAGCAGCGCGGCCGCGTGGCTTGGCGCCAGGTCGCGAAACAAACGACAATCAACCGATGGCTACGCGCGATAACGACGACCGGGCCGACGAGCTCTATCAGGGTCCACTCGACGAATTCACCGCCGCGCGGAATGCGCTCGCCAAGGAAACCGGCGACAGCACGATCAAGAAGCTCGAGAAACCCACTCTGGCGGCATGGGCCGTCAATCAGCTCTATTGGCAGAAGCGGAAGCTCTACGATGAGGTGATCAAGACCTCGGGACAGGTTCGGACCGCCTACAAGCAGATGCTCGCCGGGAAGTCTGCTGACGTGCGCGCCGCGGAAGTGTTTCACAACGAAGCGATGCGGAAAGCCAAGGACGCCATTCGCGCGATCCTGGAATCGGCGGGCAGCAGCGCCGCCGACGCGGTGATGACGCCGGTCACCGAAACGCTCGACGCGCTGCCGACAACGGACCCGCCGGGACGGCTGACGAGGCCGCTGCGCCGCACCGGATTCGAGGCGCTGCAAGGCGTCACGATCGCGGCGAAACCGTCCAAACCCGTCGCGAAAGCAGAGCCAAAGAAGCCGGCGCCAGACGAAAGCGAGCGCGAGCGTAAGAAGCGGGAGGCCGAACAGCAGGAGCTCGCGATGACGAAGGAGCGTCTGCGATTTGCCGAAGCTGCGGAGCGGGAAGCGGAGGCGTCGGTCGATCGCGCAAAGCGTACGCTCGAACGCGCCGAACGCACTCGCGAACGAATCGAGAGCGAGTTGGAGCACGCGACCGTAGCCGAGAAGACCGCCCGCAAGGAACTGTCGGCCAGCGAGTCGGCCCGCGAAAAGGCGACAGCCGAGAGCGATCGCCTTCGGAAGAAAATCGGCTAGCGTTTCAGTCCGGCAAGCACCGACTTCCGCATCTTCGCCACCATCGTGAATCTCGGGTCGACGACGTTGGCGACTTCGTATTCGAGCGCCTGGCCCATCAGCAGGGAAGCGCCGCGTTCCGACAGGCCGTAGTCCTGCATCAGCCATCGATGCATTTCGCTTGTCGCCTGCTGCAAGGCCTCGATCAGCGACCGTTCGCTGCCAAGCACCATCACGTGCGTCTCGTTCTCGAGGCGCGGCCACTGGATGGGTGATTTCTTCACCAGTTGCACCGAGAATTCCACGTCCATCGACGTTTCGAGACCGGTGCCGACGACCTCGCCTTCGCCCTGGAGCGCGTGGCCGTCACCGATGAAGAGCAACGCGCCCGGCTCGTTGACCGGCAGCATCACCTTCACGCCCTGGTTCACGCCGGCGTAGTCCATGTTGCCGCCGAACGCGCCCGGCGTGCTGGTCGCGATCGCCTCCTTGCGCGCCGGCGCCACGCCGACGCAGCCAAGCATCGGCCGCATCCTCAGCTGCAGGCCTTTCATGTCGTCGTTGTCGAGCCGCGCCATGCCAGTCGCGTTGTCGAGGATCCAGTTCGCGCGCGGCGCCTGCCGCTCGGTTCGACTCAGGATCGAGCCCGGTGTCACGGTGTAAGGCGCGAGCGCGCCGGCGGAGTAGGCGGTCGCGCGGTTGATCTCGATCTTCGTGAAGGTGACGGCGAGCATGTCGCCGGGCTCGGCGCCCTCGACGAAGAACGGCCCGGTCTGCGGGTTGGGGCCCTGTGTCACCGCCTTGCCGTTCCAGTCGGTGCCGCTCGCATCGATCGTTTTCGTGACGACGCGATCGCCCGGCTTGATGCGGAGCGCCGGTGGATGCGCGAACGAGAAGGTGTTGTAGAAGCGATCGGGCGTGAAGGTGTGGACGGCCGGCGTCTGGGCCGCAGAAGGCGCCGACAGCGCAGATGCGGCGACGCCGGCCATCGCGGAGATGAGAACGATGCCGAAGGCGAATGAGCGTCGGCGCATCATGCGCCGGATTCTACCTGCGTACGCCCGAGTACTCCAGCATCTGCTTCGTCAGGTCCTGCGGATAGGAGATCGTCACGTCGGTAATGGATCCATCCGCGCGCGGTCACCGCGCGTCAGCTTCGGCATCACGAAGCCGCTGTAGGACGGCAGGTTCAGCTTGTCGACGCGCGCCACGATCTCGTCGCGCAGCTTCGCATCGAAGTGGATGCCGTGGGTGTCGAACAGCTTCTTCGCCCCCGCGTAGTCGCCTTCGGACTTGATGCGCTGGACTTCGGCGAGGAGCTTGCCGACGCCGTCGCGAAAGGCCTTCGGATCGACCATCACGAGGTACGACTTGCCGTCGCGCGTGCGCGATTCGATCGCTTTCGTGTTCGCCATCAGCCACCGGACGATCATCTGCCGGTTGCGCATGTGGTCTTCCTCGATCTGCGTGCCCTCGCGGATGCGGCGCAGCTGGACCAGCGCGTTGCGCGTGTAGGCCTCGTATTCGGCGCGCACGATGTTGTCGTGATCGGCGGCGGGGATGACGCCGATCTCCACGAGCTTCGGATCGGCGATGAAATACAGGCCGACCAGATCGGCGCGGCCCTCTTCGAGGGCGGAGAAGTGCTCCTTGACGAGCGCCTGCGGATTCGCCTTGCCCTCGGCCTGCTTGCCGGAGGCATGCCCGATCACCTCGTGCATGTCGGTCGTCAGCTCGCCGCTGAAGGTCGCAAATTTCTGGGCGCGCGACGCCTCGGCCTCGTCCCAGGAGAACTCGCTGCGCATGTTGCCCGGCGCCGACTTGTCGTAGGCCTCGTTGACGTTGGCCAGCGCCACCGACTTGCTGCCGAACTTCTCGCGGATCGCCTGATCGTTCGGCAGGTTGATGCCGACCGGCGTCACCGGGCCGGAGTCGCCGGTTTCGACGATGACGTCGATGGCGTTGGCGACGATGCCCTGCACGCTGGCCTTGCGGTACTTCGGATCCCACGGCATGTGATCCTCGAACCACTGCGCGTTGTTGGCGATGGTCTTGATGCGCTGCGGTCTTTTCCTGGTTGACGTAAAAGACCAGGGCTTCCCAGCTGCCCTTGACGCCGCGCGGATCGAGATACACCTCGATGAAGCCGTTGATGGTGTCGACGGGCGACGCCTTGTCCTGGACCCACGCGATGTCGTACGCCTCGCGATCGGCGACCTCGCCGGTGCGATAGAACTTGACGAGCGCGTCGAGCGCCTTCGCGATCGGCGGTTCGGCAAAGGCCTTCGCCGCTTCGAGGTGCTTGATGATTTCGGCGATGTACGTGCCGTACTTGCCGTCGACGCGATAGACCTCTTCGACGAGCTTGCCGTTCGCGTTCGATCATCCTTAATGAGCCGCGAGTTGAGGCCGTACTTCTCGTTGAAGCCCTTCAGGTCCGCCATCGAGACGCCCGAGTAGAGGTTGTTGGCGCTTGCTTGCAGGATGTCCTTGCCGGCGCCGGGTGTCTTGTTGGTGACGATCGGATCCACGCCCGGATCGAAGAACATCGGCTGCAGCCGCGCCAGCTTCTGATCGATCGTTTCGTTGCCGGTCGTGAAGCGGGCGCCGCCCTTCGCGGAGGCCTCGACCGCGGCCTTGAGCTGTCTCCGGCGTGAGGTTCAGCACGAACTTTCGCGCCGTCAGGTTGTTGTACGGGCCGTTGTTCAACCAGAACAACTTCGCGTATCGCTGAATCTCGGAAAGCGCCGCGGCATCGACGCCCTGCGGGTAGGCGACGATCTGCTCGATCACCTCGCGCATCTCGAGCGCGTCCTTATGCTTCTGATCGATGAAGATGTCGCGGCCCGCGAGCGCCGCTTGGTAGAGATGCCAGATCAGCGTCTTCTGCTTGAGCGGCAGCGAGGAAAAGCCGTCGGCATACAGCTGCACGACTGCCGCGTCGTCCACGCGGTCCAGCAGATACTTGCGATCGGACCTCGGAACCCGCCGGTGCCGGAGCCGGCGCGGCGGGTTGGGGCTGGGTCGGCGCCGGTGACGAGCAGCACATCAGTGCCACGACCGGCAGGAACGAAGCAAAGCGACGGATAACCATATGGCTGGTATCTAGTATAGTTATCAGCCTTCGCCCTGCGAGGGCTACGGCGAGACAGGCTCGTGCATCGAGCACCCACAAATTTTGAGAGGACACACCATGCGTCTTGTTAACGGTTGTGCAATGGCAGTCGCTTTGACCCTGTGTAGCAGCTCACTGGCATTCGCCCAGGATGCGGCGGTTGCCGTCAAGGACGGCGGAATTTTCGCGAAGGGTTGGGCGGGCAAGATCGACGCGCAGGAAGAGAAGGCCGGCCAGGCGCTGAACAACGCGCGTCTCGATGAAAAGGGCGGCGTCCTGCACGTGCGCACCGGCCCGGCCGTGACGTACTGGAACCCCGCGAACAAGGCGGCCGGCAACTACACCGTGTCGGCGACGTTCGACGAAGCCAAGTACATGGAGCTGATGGATCACCCGCATCCCTACGGCATCATGATCGCCGGCAACGATCTCGGCACCGAGACCCAGAGCTACATCTACTGCTCGGCGTACGGCAACGGCACGTTCATCGTCCGCGGCATGGGCCCGACGCCGTTCCAGGTGAGCGCGCGCAAGCCCGAGCCGAACGCGGCGATCGCCAAGGCCGCCGGCAAGATGTCGCCCGTCAAGCAGGACATCGCGGTGACGGTGAACGCCGACAAGGTCGAGTGCGCCATCAACGGCACGGTGGTCGGCAGCTACAACAAGGCCGACGTCGTCGCCGCGGGCAAGCTGAAGTCGACTGACGGCGTCTACGGCATCCGCTTCGCGCACAACACCGAAGCGACCGTGTCGAATCTGAAGATGACGAAGAAGTAAGTAAGAGGGGCCTGGGACTTGGGGGCTTGGGCTAGAGACAAGGTGTGAAGCCGCGCTACTGGCTCGTGTTCTTCATACTGCTGCAGCTTGCTGACGGCGTGCTGACCTACGCGGCCGTGCAGCGCTTTGGCACGAGCGCCGAGGGCAACCCCATCCTTGCCACCTGGTTCGTCATTACGGGAACAGGGCCGGCGCTTGTCGGCGCGAAGCTGATGGCGTGCGCGTGCGGCGGCGTCCTGTACGCCGCCGGCGTGCATCGCGTGCTGGCGGCGCTGTCGGCGCTCTATCTGTTCGCGGCCGTCGTGCCGTGGCTGCGGATCTTCTCGCAGCTCGGCCTGTCGTAGTTACTTCTTCTTCGATTTCGAGACGTCGGGCACCTCCTCGCCGAGCGCGGTGGCGAGATCGATCTGGTGCTCCTGTTCCTGTCGCAGGATTTCGCGAATCTCTTCGGAGATCGCGAACTCGCCGAGGGCGTCGGCCTGGCGGACCCGCTCACGATAGGCGCGCACGGTGTCGTTCTCGTTTTGCGAGATCGGCGCGCAGCATCTCCTCGGCATCGTCGGTGAGCTTCACCGGCAATGCGGTCGCGTTGGGCATCCCGCCCAGATAGTCGATCTGTTTGGAGATCGTGATCGCATGCGCGAGCTCCTCCGCCGCGTGGATTTCGAGCTCCTTGGCAATCGACTGATATTCGGCGCCCTTGAGCACCTGCGAGTAGACGACGTAGGCGATGATGGCCTGATACTCGCGGGACAGATCTTCCTGCAGGCCCTTGATGAGGTCCTGGCGCGTTACGGACGTGGTGGCGTTCTCTTTGGCCTGTGTCTCGGTCGGCATGACTCCTCCAGCTGGGCAGATTGCCACCGAATGTGGAGCGTGGGCTCCACATTCGATGGCTCAACTCAGGAGCTAGAGCAAGTCCCGTGCCTCCGCTCAGCGCAGGTACTTGTTGAAGTGGGCGATGGTGCGGTCCCACGCCAGCTTGGCGGTGGCCGCGTCGTAGCGCGGCGTGGTGTCGTTGTTGAACCCGTGTTCGGCGTTCGGGTAGACGTAGCCCTCGTACCGCACGTTGGCCGCCTTCAGCGCCGCTTCGTAGGCCGGCCACGCCATCGACGAGCCGCTTGTCGTTGCCGCCGTGCTGGACCAGCATCGCGGCCTTGATGTTCTTGACGTCCTCGACCGGCGGCCGCGCCGCCGTAGAAGGGCACGCCGGCCAGCAACTCCGGCACGCGCGTCGCGAGGAAGTTCACCATGCCGCCGCCGTAGCAGAAGCCGACCGCGCCGATCTTGCCGGTGGAATCCGGGCGGGTGCGCGCGTAGTTGGTGGCGGCGATGAAATCCTCGCGCGTCTTCGCCTGATCGAGCTTCGGAAACACCTCGCGCGCCTTGTCCTCGTCGCCCGGGTAGCCGCCGAGCGGGCTCAGCGCATCAGGCGCGACCGCAAGGAAGTTGTCGAGCGCGAGACGGCGCGCGATGTCCTCGATGTGCGGGTTGAGGCCGCGGTTCTCGTGAATCACGAGCACCGTGGGAAGCTTGCCGGTCGCGTTGGCCGGCTTTGCGACATACGCCTTGATCTTGCCGTAGCCCTTCGGCGAATCGATCTCGACCGATTCGGTCTTGATGCGCTTGTCGTCCTTGGGGACCTGCTGCGCCTCGGCGAACTTCGGGTTCAGCAGATCGAGGACCATCGCTGCGGTGAGCGGCGCGGCGACGTACTTTGCGGCGCGATCAAAGAAGCCCCGGCGATCGATGTCGCCATGCACGTACTGGTCGAAGATGGTCAGGAGCTCAGGGCTGAAGTCTTTCGCGGTCAAACGTTCACGTTCCATGTCGCCTCCGCTCGTGCTTACGACACCGCCGGCCATTTCCTTTACCCCGGGGCGGCAGCTGGTTAGTTCAACGTCCACAGGGAAATCGTGGACAGGTCCTTGATCAACAAACCGTTGTCCGGACAATACCGGCTGCGCCCACGTCGCGCTGTCGGCGACGTCGTAGCGCTTCAGGATCTCGAACTGCTTCGCGTTCGCCCTGGCGACCTTGAGCTCTGCGCTCGTGTCGAGCGCGAACCACAGATCGCCGGCGCGCACCACGGCGGCGTTGTCGCCCTGGCGCGGCTCCGACAGCCACGCGGTCTGGCCCGTGTTCGCGTCGATCGCAAAGTACTGCCCGCTGTTCCTCGGCGAGAAGCCGAACAGGCTGTCGCCGATCACCACGCCGGTGCTCATGTCCATCGTCGCGTCGTTGTTGACCCACACGTCTTCGGTGGACCACTGGCCGGCCTTGTTGAATACGCGGAAGCCGCTGACCGGCATGCCCGAGCCCGGACACGATCACGATCTGGTTGTGCACGATCGGGGTCACGGCGTTGCGAGTGGCGCGTACCGAGTAAGGCCGCTTCCACAGCAACTGGCCGTCGGCGACCGCGACACCGACCAGGTTCTCCTGCGTCATCGTGATCACCTGCCGCGTGCCGCCGAGCTCGGCGACGATCGGCGATCCGTACGCCGGCCCATCGCCGGTCCACGCCCACTTGACGTCGCCGGTCCGGGCGTCGAACGCCGTCAGCGCGCCGTCGTTGTGGCCGCCGACGTGAACGATTACCAGCCCGCGATCGACGATTGGCGACATGGCGGTGTGATAGAGGGTTTCGGTTTTCGGCCGTGTGGTCTGCCAGAGCTGCTTGCCGGTCGCGGCGTCGAACGCGGTGACGAGACCGCTCATGCCGAGCGTGTAGAGACGGCCGTCCGCAAACGCCGGCGTCGACTTCGGGCCGGTGCCGTGCGTGCGCGTCGCCGCGGCATTTGGTTTGTAGGTCGCGTTGTACTTCGTTTCCCAGATCGTCTTGCCGGTGGCCGGCGTCGAGCGCGCGCATCACTTCGTCTTCGTTCTGGCGCGAGAACGCATAGACGCGATCGCCGACCGTGATCGGCGCCGCGTAGCCGGTGCCGACTTCGACCTTCCACTTCTGGGTGAGTTGATCAGGCCAGGTCGAGGGAATCGCAAACGAACGCCGCCCCGTCGCGATTCGACCCGCGCCACTGGGGCCACCCTTCGACTCGGGTCTGACTGGCCTGGCCAGTCAGACCGTCGCTCCCTTCGATTCGATCGGGGCCGGTCTCTCGACCAGCCGCGATCTCACTCAGGGCAAGCAGCGTGACGGCTGCGACAACTGGTAAGCGGGGCATTACTTCGGCTGCGGGACGATGCGCAGGTACGGCTTTGGCGCGTTCCAGCCCTGCGGATACTTCTGTTTGGCCTCGTCGTCGCTGACCGCCGGCAGGATGATCACGTCCTGGCCGTCCCTCCAGTTCACGGGCGTCGCGACCTTGTGCTTGGCGGTGAGCTGCATGGAATCGAGCACGCGCAGCACCTCGTCGAAGTTGCGCCCCGTGCTCATCGGATACGACAGCACGAGCTTCACCTTCTTGTCGGGACCAATCACGTAGACGTTGCGCACGGTCGCGTTGTCCGCGGCGGTGCGGCCTTCGCACGTCTCGCCGGCGCCCGCGGGCAGCATCCCGTACATTTTCGCGACCTTCAGGTCGATGTCGCCGATCATCGGATAGTTCGGCGCGGTGCCTTGCGTTTCGGCGATGTCCTTCGCCCAGCCCTCGTGACGATCGACCGGATCGATGCTCAGCCCGATGATCTTTACGCCGCGTTTGTCGAACTCGGGCTTGATCTTCGCCATGTAGCCGAGCTCTGTCGTGCAGACCGGCGTGAAGTCCTTGGGATGCGAGAACATCACGCCCCAGGAACTGCCGAGCCACTCGTGAAAGCGGATCGGACCCTCGGTGGTCTGCGCTTGAAAGTCTGGGGCATCACTGCCGATGGGCAAAGGACCGCTGCTCATGCGAAATCTCCTCGAAAGATCAAAGGCCTGAGGGCTGTGATGCCCTCAGGCCTTGGAAGGTTACCCGCCTTCACGCGGAAGCGCCAGCGGTGGTTTACCGGCCGCCACCCTTCGGCACGGCGATGCGCGCGCCCGAATCGCCGCCGCCCGATCCGCCGCCGAGGATCCGGAGCTCGACGACCCGCTCGAGTAGCCGCCAGACGACGCGCCGCCGCCGCTGCCGCCCCAGCCGCCGCCGTTGCCGCTGCTGTTGATGCGCGGCGCGGGCTCGGGCTGCCGATCGCGGATTTGCGTGTAGCCGTGACCGTTGACGACCCGGCCCTCCGGCTGCGGCGTGACCGGCGGGCCGACGATCGGCGGATTGACGCCGATGTCCACCCAGCCGCCACCCGGGTAATAGGGGTAGTAGGGGTAGCCGTAGCCGTAATAGTTGTAACCAAACGACCCGTAGTAGCCCGGGCCGCACATGCTGTAGTAGCTGCGATAGCCGTAGCCGTAGGGCGTGTAGCAGTTCATGAGAGGCGCCGCGTATTCCGCGGACAAGAACGGATCGAACCAGCCCGAGCCGGTTGAGACACCGATCGGCGCCGAGCCGCCGCTGGCGCGCTCGACGACGAACTTCTTCGGGTAGGTGAGCGCCACCATCAGATCGATGACCGATTCGTTCACGCCACCATCATCGAGCGCGACCAACGTCTTCCGGTTGAGATCGAATCCGTGACGCAACTCGGTGAGCGCGGCCTGGATTGCCGCCACCGGCAGCTTGTCGCTGGCCTCGATCACGTCCTCGACGCTCCAGCGCTCAGCTGTCGTGCGGAGCGCGACGCCGTTGTCGGGCTGCGGCGCGGTGCTGCCGTCGGCCAGCTTCTGGTTGGCGGCGCGGCGATACCGCTGCACGCGCACGCTCGCGTTTGCGGAGTCGCCGATGACGTGCTGCACGTGGACCAACGCTGGTCCCGGCGCCATGAACGTCACGGTCTTGATGGTGCGGGCAGGGTCCTTGCCGCAGGTCACGTTCGTCGTGCGGAACACGCGCGCATCGTCCTTCGACCAGTCCGCCTGCTCGTTGCCCTTGCATTCGGGGTCGGTGATCGAACGCGACACGCCATCGGCAATCACGAGCTCGTCGATGCCCTTGTTGGTGCCGACGACGGTCTGCAGACGCACGCCGCCGTTCTCGGCGGTGATGCACATGCGCGCGCCGGTGCCGGCGAGATCATCGTCAAGCCGCCAGCAACCAAGCCAGCCCGCGAAGCGGGCATCGGCCGGCTGCTCCACCCCACCGCGCAAAGTCCGCGCGGCGGGGCCCCGGGCTGCGCGAAGGCGCTGCCGGCGGAGAGGATCAACGCGAAAAGGAAAGTGATCTTCTTCATATGCAATCCCTAGAACGCGAAGTGAATGCCAGCGCCAAAACGGAATCCGCCGAGATCGATCGGCTCGAAATCAACAAAGTCGCTATCCAGGTCGGCGTGCTGCCAGGAGTAGCGCGCTTCGAACGACAGAACGAGGTGGCGCAACACCTGAATGTCGGTTCCGCCCAGGACGTGGAAAATCGGCGACCAGCCTTCGGAGCGGAACGTGTCGGTGAAGATGTGGTGATCGACGAAGTCAACGAAATCGCCGTTCTGGCGCAAGGTGTATTTCCCGTAGCCCGCCCCGGCGCCGACATAGGGGACAAAGGTGTTCGGGATCCACGCCAGGCTGCTGACCCGACGGCCGCGCGGGAGCACTAGGAACTTTGCCGACGCAAACAGGTTCATCTGCTCCAATTCGGTGACCTGTTCAATCGGGACGCGACTCCCGTTCGGCAACAACTCGTCTTCGTCCCGATCTTCGGAAGGCTTGCTCATGCCGTTGAAATCGATGCCTCCCGTGATGTCGAGACGGGACGTCACGTTGACGGCCAGTTCGGCCGTGAACGAACCCGAGTTGAAATCCGACTTATCGACGGTGAACTGGTCGGTGAAGAAATCGTAGATGTCGCTCGCCGCGTTGGCCTTGAACCAGCTGCCTCGCACGCCGACCATCGCACGCGGCCTGCCCAGCAGGAAGTCGGGTGGGGACGATGACGCGCTCTGCGCCGACGAATTGGCCGAAGGGTTTTGACCGTCCGCGAACGCCGGGGACGCCAGAAGGACCAGCGCGGTGCAACTCACTATCAGACCGCGCAAACGGTGCCCGTTGTGAGCCATGTGACACTACCTCGGGGGAAATGGCGCCTGCTGGCGAAGGCCCATTCCTGCCCCGAGAATAGCAGAAATCTGCGCCCGGCGTAGCTTGGACGAAGGGCCTACTACTTGAGCGTAAAGGTCAGCTCGATGCGTGATGCCTGACCGCGACCGGTTTCCCGTCCTTTCGCCCGGGCTTGAACTTCCACTGCCGGGCGGCGTCGATGGCCGCCTGATCGAGCCCGAATTCGCTGTCCAGGGACTTGGTCACCTTGATGTCGGTGATGTCGCCGGTTTCGCCGACGACGCACTTCAGCCACACCGAGCCCTGAATCTTCTGCCTGCATGGCGGCCCGGCGTGTATTCCGGCTTGACCTCCTTGACGACCTCCGGGCAGGGTCACGCCGTTTCCCGGCTTATGGACCACCGATTGAGCGTTCAGGGTTGCGAACATCGGGAAGACGATCGACGGCCGCGGCAGTGATCGCGATCGTTGCCGTGAGGGCGATGGCCGCACTGGCCATGGCGCGGTGACGGGACATGGAAGCCTCCTCTGCGATGAGCGAAATGCGCTGGCTGAGCGTGCGGCGGCCGATGAAGGGCGTGACGCCAATCACGTGCGGCTGCGGATTCGAAAAGGCGAGCAGCGCCTCGGCGTAGGCGCGGCGATCGCGGGTGATGAGGATGGTCTGTTCGTCGACGACCATCTCGCGCGCGAGCGACAGCTTCGACGCCATGAAGTGCGCGTGCGGATGGAACCACAGCAGCGAACGCCAGATTTCCTCACCGATGGTCTGGAGCCAGTCGCGGCGCTTCACGTGCAGGAGCTCGTGGCAGAGGATGGCGCGCTGCACGGGCGGCGGACATCTGCCGCACCGAGCGGGGCAGCAGCACGACGGGATTGCGCAGGCCGACGGTCGCGGGCCCTTCGAGATCGTCGGAGACTCGCACCACGGCGGTGACGCCGAGCGAGCGTGTCAGCTCGCCGATGATGTCCGCGAATCCATCATCGACCGCCGCGCGCGCGACGATCGATCGCAGCTTGATCAGTCCGAGGCCGAGCCACAGCAGCCGCGCGATGATTCCCGCCAGCGACGATCAGCAGGACGATGCGCCCCGAATCGAGACCCGCTGGAACGATCGAGCCCGCGCCCTCCGCGAGGGCGGCCGCCGAGATCGATCCGGTGAGGACCTGCAGCGCGGACGGCTCGACATTGCGCCGGTTGAGCCAGCGGCAGGAGCAGGGCGATCGCCAGCACCGCCTGCCACAATCTCAGCGAGTGGCGCGGGAGTCCGGATCCGCAGCATCCACACGGCGGCGAAGGCGACGGTCACGAGCGCGGCCAGCTGCAGGGCGTACGCGGCGAGGCTCCAGAGAGAGACCGTCATCACTCCTCCTTGTCGAGCAGCTTTTGCAGCTCGCGACGCTCGCGTTCGGTGAGGCCCTTTTCCTTCAGCAGGTGAACGAGCAGGGGCCTGGCCGAGCCGTCGAACACGCGGTTGACGAACTCACGCACCATCGATCTGACGACGATCTGCTGCGGACGGACGGGCGCGTAGACGTGCGCCTTTTCACCCGGCTCGCGCTTCAGGTGTCCCTTCGTCTCGAGGATGTTCATCATCGTCTGCACGGTGGTGTAGGCGACGGCGCGGCGGTCGCGCAGCTCGTCGTAGACCTCGCGGACGGTGGCCTGGCCGCGCGGCCAGATCACCTTCATGATCTCGAGCTCCTGGCCGGTGAGGGTGTCCGACTTGGGACGCATACTAATTATTTAGTACTAAGGAATTGGTGTTGTCAAGCGGCGGCCTTTTCCTCCAGCTCGATCCCACGGCACGCTAGACGCGGCGCTCGTCGGGTTGCTCAAGTCGTAAGACGATCACCGCGCCGAGTACCAGGATCGCGGCGAGCGTCAGCAGGCCGGCGGTGAAGCCGCCGGTCGCTTCGCGGATCCAGCCCATCAGGTAAGGGCCGACGAAGCCGCCGACATTGCCGATCGAGTTCACGAGCGCAATGCCGCCGGCCGCGGCGGTGCCTCGGAGCAGCGCCGTCGGAATCGCCCAGAACGGTCCGAGCGTGCCCCAGATGCCAAACGCCGCGATCGACAACGTCGTCAAGGCGACCGCTGGTGTCGCCGGTGCCAGCACGGTGAGCACGAAGCCGGCCGCGCCGATCAGGCACGAACCGGCGACGTGCCAGCGCCGTTCGCGCGTCCGATCCGATCGCGATCCGACGACCACCAGTCCGATCGTGGCCGCGACGTAGGGAATCGCCGACAGCAGGACGATGGTTGCCGAGCCGAGGCTGCTCATCGATTGCACGATCTGCGGCAGCCAGAAGGCTGATGCCGTAGAACGCGATCACGATGCAGAAATAGGGCAGCGAGATCACCCACAGGCGGAGCGTGCCGAGCGCGGCGCCGCAGCGTCACGATCGTCGTGCGGCTCTCCGCCTGTTCCGCCTCCATCTCGCGCACCAGCCATTCGCGCTCGTCGGCGCGCAGCCACTTCGCGTCCGCGGGTCGCTCGGTCATGTAAATGAGCACGACCGGCACCAGCAGGATCGCGGGTAGACCTTCGATCGATGAACAGCCACTGCCATCCGCGCAGTCCCCACGCGCCGTCCAGCCGCAGCAGCGCGCTCGAGATCGGCGCGCCGATCACGCCGGCCATCGCCGTCGCGGTCATGAACAGCCCGACGGCGCGCGCGCGCTCGCGCTGCGGGAACCACTGCGTGAGGTAGAGGATGATGCCCGGAAAGAATCCGGCTTCCGCCGCGCCGAGCAGAAATCGAAGCACGTAGAAGCGCGCCGGGCTGTCGACGAAGATCATCGCCGTCGACAGCACGCCCCACGTGAACATGATGCGCGCGATCCACACGCGGGCGCCGATCCGCGCCAGCATCAGGTTGCTCGGCACTTCGAGCAGGGTGTAGCTCAGGAAAAAGATCCCCGACCCCAGTCCGTAGACCGCGGCGCTGAAAAGCCGAGGTCGCGGTTCATGTCGATCGCGGCAAAGCCGACATTGACGCGATCGAGGTACGCGACGATGTAGAGCAGAAACAGAAACGGAATCAGCCGCCAGCGGACCTTGCGGAGGGCGGAAGCTGCGATCTGATCAGTCACGAGTGGGCAGATTCTGCATCAAAAACCGCTGGTAAAGGGGCCAGTCCCCGTTACAAGTTGCGGAACTTGCCGTGATCGCACCGTAGACACGTAGCCATGGACCGACTGCTGCAAGATCTGCGTTTTGCTGTCCGCCTGCTCTGGAAGGATCGCAATTTCTCCCTCACGACCATTGCCACGCTGGCGCTGTGTCTGGCGGCCAATGTGGCGATCTTTGCGGTGGTCAACGGCGTGCTGTTGAAGCCGCTGCCGTTTCCTGAGCCGGACCGGCTGATCCGCATGTTCAACAAGTATCCGGGCGCCGGTGTCGATGCCGACGGCTCCAACGGCGTGCCCGACTACTTCGATCGCAAGCGCGACATGACCGCGCTCGAAGAGACGGCGCTGTTCCGCGAGGCCGGCGTGACGATCAGCGGCAGCGGCCTCGGCGAGGCCGAGCGCATCCAGGCGATGCTCGTCACGCCGTCGTTCTTCCGCGTCTTGCGCGCCGCAGCCGTATCGCGGCCAGCTCTTCACCGACGCGCAGGGCGAGCTCGGCCAGGAGAAGGTCGTCATCCTGACGCACGGCTTCTGGCAGCGGCTGTTCGGCGGCCGCGACGATGCGATCGGCCAGGATCTGCGGCTCGGCGGCGAGCCGTACAAGATCGTCGGCGTGATGCCGCCCGGGCTTCGTGTTCCTCAATCCCGAGATCCAGCTGTTCCGGCCCGCGGCGTTCACCGCGCGCGAGAAGTCCGACGACTCGCGCCACAGCAACAACTGGCAGCAGTTCGGCCGCCTGAAGCCCGGCGCCACGCTCGAGCAGGCGCAGAGCCAGCTCGATGCGATCAACGCCGCCAACCTCGAACGCTTTCCGCAGTGGCGCGAGATCCTGAAGAACGCGCGCTTCAGCAGCGAGGTCGTCGACTTCCAGACCAACCTGATCGGCGAGCGGCGCTCGACGCTGACGATGCTGTGGGGCGGCGCGATCTTCGTGCTGCTGATCGGCTGCGTCAACGTCGCCAACCTCGTGCTCGTGCGCTCGACCTCGCGCATTCGCGAGCTGGCGACGCGTCACGCGATGGGCGCGACGTTCGGCCGGCTGACGCGGCAGGCGCTCACCGAATCGACCGTGCTGTCGATCGCCGGCGGCCTGGCCGGCCTCGGCCTCGGCTGGTGGGCGCTGCGCGCCGCGCCGTTCTTCGGATTCGATCGGCTGCCGTCGGGCGTCGGCCTCGCGCTCGACGCGCCGGTCGTCGGCTTCACGATGCTGCTGATCGCGCTCGTCGGCATCGGCGTCGGCATGATTCCGGTGATCGCGATGCGCCGCGCCAACATGGCGCAGGTGATTCGCGAGGAAGGCCGCAGCGGCACGCAGGGCCGCGGCCCGCGCCTGATGCGGCGCGTGCTCGTGACCAGCCAGGTCGCCTTCGCGTTGATGCTGCTGATCGGCGCCGGCGTGCTGCTCGCGAGCTTCGAGCGCGTGCTGAACATCGATCCGGGCTTCCGCGCCGAGCAACGTGCTGACCGGCACGATCAGCCTGCCGGCGTCGCGCTACCAGTGACGACGCGGCGCTGCGCGCGACGACCGATCGCATGCTCGAGCGCATTCGCGCCGTGCCCGGCGTCGAGGGCGCCGGCGTGACGACGACGCTGCCGTTCAGCGGCTCGTACAGCGACAGCGTGATCCTCGCCGAGGGCTACCAGATGCAGCCGGGCGAGTCGCTGATCTCGCCCAGCCAGGTGGTGGCCAGCGACGGGCTACTTCGAGGCGATGGGCGCGACGCTCGTCGCCGGCCGCTATCTTCACCGCGGATGACGTCGAGAGGCGCCCGCGCGTGCTGATCATCGACGACCGGCTGGCGCGACGCTTCTGGCCGAACGGCGATGCGCTCGGCAAGCGCATGTATTTCCCGGCCGACATCAACAACCTGCATGGCGAAGCCGACGCGAAGAACAGATGATGACCATCGTCGGCATCATCGAGCCGATGCGGCTGCGCGGGCTGGTCGATGCGCCGAGACGCAGCAAGACCGGCGCCTACTACTCGGCGCTGCGCCAGGCGCCGTCGCGCACGCTCGGCGTGGCGATTCGCACGACGCAGGCGCCCGAGCGCGTGACCGCCGCGGTGCGCCGCGAGATCGCGCAGATCGATCCGGAGATGCCGTTCTACGGCGTGCGGACACATGGAGGATCGGCTGTCGACGTCGCTGATGGATCGGCGCACGCCGATGCTGCTGGCCACCGGCTTCGCCGCGGTGGCGCTGTTCCTCGCCGCGATCGGCATCTACGGCGTGCTGGCGTATCAGGTGTCGCAGCGCCGCCGCGAGATCGGGATTCGCATGGCGCTCGGCGCCGCAGTCGGGCAGCATCTTCAATCTGGTGTTGAGCGAAGGCGGCCTGATCGTCGGCGCCGGCGCGGCGTTCGGCCTCGTCGGCGCGTTCTTCCTGCGGCAGACGCTGCAGGCGCAGCTCTACGAAACCGGCGCGATGGATCCGCGCGTGGTCGCCGCCGTCGCCGGCATGTTGATCGCGGTCGCGCTCGTCGCCTGCGTGCTGCCGGCGCGGCGCGCCGCGAAGACCGATCCGCTGATCGCGCTGAGCGATCAGTAGAGCCGTACAGCCCGTCAGCCTGCAAGCCCGTAAGCCGCTCAGTTCACTTCGCGCGGCGTGACGAGGACGCGGCGCAGCTCGCCGCGCCGCAGGATCTTGATCGGCACCAGCTCGCCGATGCGCTCTTCGGTGAGCAGGCGATGCAGATCGTCGACGCCGCGCACCGGCTCGCCGCCGAACTCGACGATCACATCGCCGGGCCGCAGCTCGCGCTTCGGCCGCGGCCGTGCCTTCTGACACCGCGGTGATCGTGACGCCGCGATCGTGCGCCAGGTGATGCAGCGCGCACGAGACGGCGCGGGATCGGCGTGTCCTGCCCGGCCACGCCCAGATGACTGCGGCGGACGCGGCCGTCGCGCAGCAACGCACGACACGACGTAGCGCGCCGTGTTGATCGGCACCGCGAAGGCGATGCCCTGGCCGCCGAGAATCACCGCGGTGTTGACGCCGACGACCTGCGCCGCGCTCGTGACGAGCGGACCGCCGGAGTTGCCGGGATTGAGCGCCGCATCGGTCTGGATCAGGTTCTCCATCAGCCGCACGGTGCGCGCGCGCAGCGAGCGGCCGAGCGCGCTGACGACGCCGGCCGTGACCGTGTGCTGAAACCCGAACGGATTGCCGATCGCGATGACCAGCTGACCCGGGCGCAGCGTCGACGAATCGCCGAACGGCGCCGCGATCAGGTCGGGCGCCGAGACGCGCAGAACGGCGAGATCCGTGTGCGGATCGTCACCGACGAGGTCCGCCACGAGATCCCGGCCGTCTGGCAGCGTCACGCCGATGCGTCTCGCGCCGAGCGACGACGTGACTGTTGGTGAGGATGAGGCCGTCGGGCGCGAAGATGAATCCCGATCCCGTGCCGCCGGCATCCACTTTCACGACCGACGGACCGACCAGGTCGACGGCCGAGATCACCGCCTGCGAGTACGCGTCCATCGACTCGGATGAGTCGCGATCACGCGACTCATCCTCGCTCAGGACAGGTCGATCAGATTTCGATGACGCCAAGTCGAACCCCTCTCTGAACCGCTTCGGTTCGGGTCGACACGCCCAGCTTGCCGAAGATCGACGCCAGGTGGAACTTCACCGTGTGCTCGCTGATCGCCAGGTCGCGCGCGATTTCGCGATTGGGCAGGCCGTCCGCGACGAGCGCCAGCACGTCGTGCTCGCGCGTCGTCAGCGATTCGATCAGCGCCGGCCTTCGCGCTCCGCGCTTCGGCGCGGCAGGCTCACGCGGCGAGGCGGCAAGCGACACGACAGCTTCCGCCAGCTCGGCGCGATCGACGAGTTCGAGTTTCGGATCCGCCGGCGAGCCTTCGTCGCAGCGCATCGAGTTCGCCTGACGCGCGGCCGCTGAGGAATACTCGAAGAGGCACTATCCTCTGATTCTTGGACGCTCGCCGACGGTGACGGTTACATCGACGGCGGTGGCGCCGCGAATCACCGTGATCGGCACCGCGTTGCCGACCCTATTGCCGCGCAGCCGCGTGACGAGCGATTCGGCATCCTGGATCGCCTCGCCGCCGAAGCCGACGATCACGTCGCCGACCAGCAGGCCGCCGCTTTCGGCGGGACTGTTCGCCGCGACGTGGCTGATCAGCAAGCCGCGCGCCTGCGATCGTCCGGCGCGCTGCCGCTCGGGAAGCGGCACCGGCATCGAGCTGACGCCGAGGAATCCCTGCTTCGCGCCGCCTTCGGTCGCGACCTTCGTTGCCGCCGCCCACGCGAGCGACGCGGGAATGACGACGGTCGTGCCGCGAATCGCGAGCGACGTGATGATGCCGAGCGCGTGACCGTCGGCGTCGATCAACGCGCCGCCGTTCAGCGCGCCGTGCGGCGCGTGCTGAATGCGGATCACGCGATCGATCGAGCCGGTCCGACCGGTCCGCAGCGGACCGCCGACGACGGCGATCGGCGCGAGCGTCGCCATCACGCCGCCGCTCCAGGTGCGGCCGACCGCGACGCCGAGGTGACCCGGCTTCGGTTCCTGCGCCGGCGCCAGCGGCCGGACGGTTGAGGCCCGTCCACGCGCACCACGGTCAGTCCCATGTTGCCGATGCGTCCCAGCACCACGCCTTCGGCGGTCTGATTGTCGCCGGTCAGCGACGGCGACCTTGTCGTCGTCGGTCGCGGCGGGCGTGGCGATCAGGTTCGTCGGCGACCACGATGCCGGCGGTCACGCGGCGATGGCCGTGGACCTGCACGATCGACGGCGCGGCCTTCTCAACCGCGGCGGCGATCTCGTTGGAAAGTGATGTCCATGTGTTCATGTCTCCACGATAGCCGGCCGTGGTCGGCCGCGGATCAGCCGAACGGCTAGAGCCACAGAAGGCTGGGCGGATCAGCCGTTCCGCCAGAGCCACCGAAGGCTCAGCAGGCACAGACAGACTAATATTTCTGGAGATGAGCTTGTCCGAGACCGCCGCCCTGGTCAGTTCCCTCCAAAAAGAGCTTCGCCGCGTGATCGTTGGCCAGGATGAGGTGATCGCCGAAATCCTCACCGCCTTCCTCGCCGGCGGCCACTGCCTGCTGCGCGGCGTGCCCGGGCTGGCGAAGACGCTGCTGATCAAGACGCTCGCGCGAAGCGGTGCACCTGAAGTTCAGCCGCATCCAGTTCACGCCGGACCTGATGCCGTCGGACATCATCGGCACGGAAGTGATCGAAGAGGATCGCGCGACCGGATCGCGCGGCGATTCGCTTCATGCCCGGGCCGATCTTCGCCAACATCATCCTCGCCGACGAGATCAACCGCACGCCGCCGAAGACGCAGGCGGCGCTGCTCGAGGCGATGCAGGAGTACCAGGTGACGGTCGGCGGCGTGCGCCACCAGCTCGACCGGCCCGCTGTTCGTGCTGGCGACGCAGAATCCGATCGAGCAGGAGGGCACGTATCCGCTTCCGGAGGCGCAGCTCGATCGCTTCATGCTGAACGTCGTGATCGGACTATCCGAGCGCGGCGGATGAGCGCGACGATCCTGGCGCAGACGACGACCGCGCACGAACCGAAGGTGACGCCGGTCGCGACCGGCGAGCAGATCGAGCGCGCGCGGATGCTCGTGCGCGACGTGGTCGCCGCCGAGAACGTGATCGATTACGCGGCGCGGCTCGTGCGCGCGACGCGGCCATCCGGCGGCGACGGCGAGGCAGTGCCGGATTTCATCACGCAGTGGGTGCGATGGGGCGCCGGTCCGCGCGCCGGCCAGTCGCTGCTGCTGGCCGGCAAGGCGCGGGCGGTGCTGCACGGCCGGCCGGCGGTCTCGCTCGAGGATGTTCGCGCCGTGGCGCCGCCGGTGCTGCGTCACCGCATGCTCGTGAATTTCCAGGCGGAGGCCGACGGCGTCGACGCCGAGCAAGTGGTCACGCGACTGCTCGACGGCGTCCCTGCGAGGTAGTGTGTCGAGGCCGCACGTCGTCACGTCGTCCGAGCTTCAGTCGCTTCGCGATCTGGAGCTGATGACGAAGGCGACGGTCGAAGGCCTTCGACAGGGTCTCCATCGCAGTCCGTTTCACGGCTACAGCGCGGAGTTCAGCCAGTATCGTCACTATCGTCCCGGCGACGACCTGAAGTACGTCGACTGGAAGGCGTTTGCGCGAACGGATCGGATCTACACCCGCCAGTTCCGCGAGACGACGAATCTGTCCGCGCTGTTTGTCGTCGACATCAGCCGGTCGATGGACTTTCCGGCCGGGAACCGGGAGGCGGGATCCGGGAGCCGGCGCTCGAAGTTCGAGCTGGCGCGTTCGGTCGCGGCGATTCTCGGCACGCTGGTGCTCGATCAGGGCGACGCCGCCGGCGTGCTGGCGCTCGACGAACGCGCGCATTTCGTGCCGGCGCGAAGCGGGCATCATCACTTGCGCGTCTTCCTGGCGGAGCTCGCGTCGCTCGGTCCACGCGGCTCCTCCTCGATCGCCGAGGCGCTCCGCCGCACCGCGACGATCCTGAAGCGGCGCGGGCTCGTCATCGTCGTCTCGGATCTCTACGATGACGAGGCCGCCGTCGGACAGATGCGGCGGTTGGCGCGCATGGGTCACGACGTGATCGTCGTGCACACGCTGTCGCGCGAGGAGCTGACGCTCGATGTCGGCGGCGCCGCGGAGTTCGTCGATCTCGAGAGCGGGCGGCGGCTCCTGGTGCAGCCGTCGGCGGCGCGCGAGGCCTACGTGGCTGCGGTCACCGGCTGGCTGACGACGATCGAGCAGCAGCTTCGCCGCGACGGCATCGACTACCTGCGCCTGATTGCCGGCGAGCCGCTCGAGCCCGCGCTGCGGCGCTTTCTCGTCACTCGCCGAGGGGCGTCGTAATCATGTCGGTGAGTTGGATCACGCCGGCGGCACTGATCGGCGTCCTGCTGGTCGCGCTGCCAATCGTGGTGCACTTGTTGGCGCGCCACCGCGCGAGGGTGCTCGAGTATCCGTCGCTGCGCTTCCTTCAGGAGACGCAGCTGGCGGCGTTGCGGCGCCGCTCGATTCAGGACGCCACGCTGCTGATGTGCCGAGTCGCGATCATTGCGATTGCCGCGCTGGCACGTCGCCGGACCCGTGCTGCAGACGCCGGCGAGAACGGCGAGTCATGCCAATCGCACGTCGCGCGCCATCGTCACGATCGATTCGAGCGATCAGTCCGCCATCGCCGGAGCGGCCGAAGGCGCGTTTACGTCGGCGACGTTCACGCGGTCGATCGTGGCCGATGCGCTGGCCGATGCGGCACGCTGGCTCGATCGACAGCCGCCCTCGGCGCGGGAAATCGTCGTCATCGGCGACTTGCGCCGCGGCGCGATCGACGACAGCGATCTTGCGTCGGTGCCGCCCCAGATCGGCCTTCGTTTCGTTCCTGTCGCGACGCCTCCGCAGACGGAGCAGACGATGTCGATCCTGACCCGTCGCGACGGGGTACTGACGCGCATCGATCGCCACGTGCGTCTCGACGCGGACGCGACGTGGGTCAGTGAGGCTGGCCGGATGCCGATTCCCGTCGACCTGGTGACGATCGCTGCGGCGCCGCAGGACGCCGACCTCGCAGCGGCAGCGCTTCGCGCCGCGCTCGATGCCGGAATTCCATGGTCGGACTTCGATCGCCGGGTCGTGATCCTGTGGGACGGGGCGCCGCAACCGCCCCTGGCAGACGGAGCGCGAGTGACTCGAATGCCTGTACCGTCGCCGGCTGTCTCGGCAGCCGATGCGGTCCGCGAGGTGTTGGCGGGTGTCTCCCGTCCGGACCGGAAAGAGCCCTTCGCGATCAGCGCCGAGCAGTTGGCGCGGTGGACGCGCAACCCAGGCGCGCCATCGCCTGATGCGCCTTTGTCGGACGATGGCGATCGCCGCTGGCTTTGGGCCACGGCGCTCGCGCTGCTCGCATTGGAATCGTCAGTGCGGCGGTCCGCGGCGGCCGCAAAAGCCGCAACCGATGGCACCGTGGAGGCTCGCGTTGCCTGACCGGCTTTCGCCCAGGGCTTCCGCCTTCGCGCTCCGCGCTACGTCGGACGGGTCGGCGCGGAAGGCTCGGTCGCAGCCGTGATCGGCCAGGTCCGGCGCCGGTGGCGCGTCCGTTCGATCGCGTTCGCGCTCGCCGTGGCGGGAGCCGTGTTCGCGGCGGCCCTTGTCCTCACGTCGATCCCGATCGCGCTCGTCGCGTCGGCCATCTCCCTCGTCGTGATGCTCGTTCGCGGTGTCTCGCTGTCGAACGCCGGCGCAGCGGCGCTGATCGAAAGGGAAGCCGGCGGGCTCGACAACCTGTTGATCACTGCGGCTGAAATAGCGGAGAAACCCAGGCCGGTGCGCGCGGAGATTCTCGATGCACTGCAGCGCCAGGCTTCAGAGCGGGTTCGCGCCGTCGATCCTGCGCGCGTCGTGCCGCTACTGCAGCCGTTGGCCATCGGCGCGGCGGTTGTCATTGGGTGCGCGGTGCTGGCGAGTATCGGCGGCACGTCGATACCTGCGACGCGGGATACGATCTCAGCGGGCTCGTCGCCCGCGAGTGAGACGGCGGGACTCACGGTTCGCGTGACGCCGCCGGCGTATACGAAGCGGAAGCCCCAGATCCTCAACGATCCCGTTCAGGTATCGGTGATTGCGGGCAGCGGCATTCAAGTCAACGTCGCCGGAACCGTTATTCGGGCGTGGGTTGCACACAAATCCGAAGGTATCGAGCTTCGTGCAGGGGGAGGACCGCCGAGGTTCCTCCTCGTCAACGTGGTGCCGGACGCGCCTCCGCTGTTGCGCGTCGTCACGCCTGGAAGGGATACCGCGCTCGCCGAGCCGAAAGGCAATGTGGCGATCACGCTCGAGAGCCGCGACGATCTCGGTCTCGCGTCTCTGGCCCTGCGTTATACGAAAGCGTCTGGAGGCGGCGAGAATCTCTCGTTCACCGAAGGCGAAATACCGCTGCGTGTCGATCGCCGCAGCGACCAGCAGTGGAATGCGCAGGCCAGTCTGGCGCTCGAGTCGTTGAAGCTGTCCGACGGCGACATCGTCGTGTATCGAGCGATCGCCCGCGACATCAATCCCGCCGGCTCGCCCGTTCAGTCCGAGCAGTACCTGATTGAGATCGGCAAGGGCTTCCAGATTGCCGACGCGGGGTTCTCGCTGCCAACGGAGGAAAAGAAGTACGCCATCAGCCAGCAGATGGTGATCTACAAGACCGAGCAGCTGTTGAAGAGCCGCCCCCGCCTTCGCCAAGGCTCCGGCGCGGCAGGCGCCGAATTTCTGAACGAGTCGCGAGGCATAGCAGTCGAGCAGCGGATGGTGCGTGCCGAGGTCGTTTTCCTGGGCGGCGGAGAAATCGAGGACGAGCTCGAGGAAGCGGCGAAGTCCGACGAGCTTGTCGAGGGCCGCCTGCAGAACACGGGCCGCGCCGAAATGCTGCGCGCGATCAACGCGATGTCTCGTGCTGAAGCGCAGCTGAATGACGGGCGTCTCGCCGAGGCGCTGGTCTTTGAGCGGCAGGCCCTTGCCAGCCTCGAGCGGGCGCTCGATCGGCGGCGTTATTTCATGCGCACGCTTCCCGACCGGTCGCGGATCGACCCGGCCAGGCGCCTGAGCGGCGAGCGGCGCGACGCGCGCTCATGGTTGCGCGATCCACGCCTCGTTCCCGACAGCGACGCCGTCGAGGCAGCCAGGCGCGTGATGAGGGAGTTGGCGGTGGTCTCTGTCGATGGCGCTGGTGCAGACGCCGCGCTGGCGGCGCGACTCACTGCCGTCGACCCGAATTCCGCCGACCTTCAGCGCGCCGCCGTAGCTGTGGCGTCAGCGTCAAGCGACGCGACGCGGCGCATCGCGGCGCGAACCGCGATGCAGGCATTGACAGCGCATGTGCTCGGCAGCGTCGCCGCGGCGACCGCTATTGATCTCGGAAACGCGGCGCTTGGCGGTGTACTGGCCGACGAATTGGCACGGAGGCCCCGGCCGTGAACCGTCCCTTTGTCCGGGTTCTGTTGCGCACATTCGCGATTGCGATTGCAGTCGCCGCGTTGATCGATCCGGTGTTCTCGAGGAGCGCCTTAGGCGATCGTCCAGTGGTTGCGATCCATCTCACAGCCGGTTCGCCGGACGCGATCGACGCCGCGTTGAAGGAGCACTTGAACGGAGCGTGAGCTGATTACCCGCGTTCAGACTGGTAACCGCCTGCCATGCGCTGTCGACGAGGAGTGCGTTGCCATCGCGGATGGTTCGATCGACTCGGATTGGGAGACGGCGCGCCCCGTCGCGGTGATCATCGCGGACGTGAACGCCCAACCGAATGTGGGTGTGCAGTCTGTCGTGCTGTCGGGCGGTCATCGATCTGCCGCCGGCGCCGCCCGGGTGGTGCTGTCGGGTCACGGCGTCGCGGGAAAACGCACCGAACTGCGGATCTCCGACGGCGGGGCCGTCGTCGGCTCAGCGACACACGAGTGGTCGTCGGCGTCGACCGCGACGATCGACATTCCGTGGTGGCCGCTCGATCTCGGCGCGCGGGCACTGCGGATTGAAGCGATTCCGCTCGATGGTGAGAGCACGGCGATCGACAACGTCATCGATGCGGGCGCGACGATCGCCGGCACGCGGCTTCCGATCCTGGTCTTCGATGCGCGTCCATCGTGGAACAGCACCTTCGTCAGAAGAGCTCTTGAAGACGATGCGCGGTTCACAGTGGGATATCGCAGCCGAATCGCTCCGGCGTTGTCTGCCGGCACGCCGAACGGACGCCTCGATACGACTGTCCTCGACGCGGTCGCGGTCGTGATGGTCGGGGGGCCCGATGCGTTGACCGCTGAAGAAGCCGGGCTGCTCGGGCGATTCGTCCGTGTGAGGGGTGGAACGCTGGTGTTGCTGCCTGAGCGGCCCGCAGGCGGCGCCTCGGCGCACCTGTTTCCAGCCAATGGCTCCGAACACCTCACCGCCACCGCCGAAAGAGTCGGCGCACTGCGCGCCGCGGAGATCCTGCGCTGGAGCGACATCCCCGTGACCGCTACCGTCATCGCGAGGTCGGGATCGTCGCCGGCGATCGTGAGTAGTCCGACGGGCAACGGCCGAATCATTGTCTCCGGCGCGATGGACGCCTGGCGCTACCGTCACCTCGACTCGGGCGCGTTCGATCGATTCTGGACATCCCTGGCGGCCCGGGGCGCGGCACTCGGCGAAGGATTGCAGCTGACGTTCGAGCAGGGCATCGCGGCGCGCGGGTCGCGCGCGCGATTCACGGTCCGCGATCGGAGGCTCGAGCCGCGCGCGATCGTCGAAGCCTCGGCGGTCGCCAATTGCGAAACCGGGACACACGCGATTCGCTTGTGGCCTGCGGGAATGGCCGGAGAGTTCGTCGGCGAAGTGCCGGCGGCCCAACAGGGCGGGTGCACGGTCGAGGCGACGGTCGACGGTCGGACTGTGACCGGATCGATCGCGGTCGTCGATCGACCGGCGCGCGGAACCGAGCTGACGCTCGCGAAGCTCGAGCGTCAGGCGCGCGCGTCAGGGGGCGTTGTCGCGAAGGCCGGGGAAGAGCAAGATGTGGCTCGAGCGATCGCCGGGGCCGCCAGGGTGTCTCGCGTTGTCTCCGTTTATCCGATGCGCGAGCCGTGGTGGATAGTTCCGTTTGCGGCTCTCGTGTCCGCCGAGTGGTGGCTGCGTCGCCGCAACGGATTAAGATGAGTGACCAGACATGGCTTACTCGAAAGACGAAATCAAGCAGATCACCGACAAGGTCTTGAACATGTGCAAGGCCGACGCCGTCGAGGTGCGCTTCTCCGGCGGCGAACGATCGGCGACGCGCTTCGCCAATTCCAGCATCACTGCCAACCTGATCGAGCACGACCAGGAAGTTTCGATCGAGGTGCGCTACGGGCAGAAGAGCGCGAGCGCGACGACGCACCAGACCGATGACGAGACGTTGAAGCGGACCATCGATGCGGTGCAGGCGCTGGCGCGCCGCAAGCCCGATAACGAAGAGCTGATGCCGCTCGTGAAGCCGCCGCAGAATTACGCCGAAGTCGACGCGGCGTCGTCCTCGGCGGTGAACTTCGGACCCGGCGAACGCGCGCAGATGGTCAAGGCCAGCACCGACATCTGCGAGAAGAAGGGCGTCCTCGGCGCCGGCTACATTCCCAAATTCGACTGGGTCAATGCGTCCGCAAACAGCGAGGGGCTGTTCACGTATTTCCACTACGCCGACGCCAGCTTCATCCTGACCTGCCGCACGCCGGATCAGACCGGGTCGGGCTGGGCCGGCACCACCGGCGTGAAGGACATCAAGAACATCGATGCCGAAATGCTGACCAATGTGGCCGCCGACAAGGCGCTGCCGCTCGCGCAAGCCGCGCGCCATCGAGCCGGGAAATTACACCGTGATTCTCGAACCCCGGCCGGCCGCGCGCTACCTGTCGCTGATGCTGAACGCCTTCAACGCGCGCAACGCCGAAGAAGGCCGCAGCTTCCTGAGCGGCAAGCAGCGCGGCCAGACGCGGCTGGGCGAGAAAGTGTTCGGCGACAACTTCACGCTGCGCAGCGAGATCGGCAATCCGATCCTGCGGCAGAGTCCCATCGGCGATGACGGCCTCGCCGCCAGGAGCGTCACCTGGGTCGAGAAGGGCGTCATCAAGAACCTCTTCTACGATCGCTACTGGGCGAGCCGGCAGAAGAAGGAGCCGACCGTGACCGGCACCAACATGAGCCTGGTGATGGAAGGCGGCACGACCAGCGTCGCCGAGATGATCAAGACCACGAAGCGCGGGTTGCTGGTCAGCTTTTTCTGGTACATCCGGGCGGTCGACAACATGACCTTGCTGAACACCGGCATGACCCGGGACGGGCTGTTCCTGATCGAGAACGGCGAGATCGTCGCGCCGGTGCAGAACTTCCGCTGGAACGAGTCGCCGGCGGTCAGCTTCAACAACATTACGGCGCTCGGGCCGTCGATCCCGATGCATACCGGTGAGGCCTACGACAATCCCGGCACCGCGCTGGTGCCGGCGATGCGCCTCGAAGACTTCACCATGACGTCCATATCTCCGGCGGTGTAGACCATGAAACGACGCGATTTCGTCAAGACACTCGGCGCCACCGGCGTTGCCCTCTATGCCAGCGATCTCGTCGGTGATCTGGTCGCGCAGTCGCCCAAGGCGCGCGTCATGGACTCCCGTTTCAAGGGTTTGTCCGACGTCGCCTTGTCGGAGGCCAAACGCCTCGGCTGCACCTACGCCGACATTCGCTTCACCCGCAACGTCAACGACAGCGTCGCCCTCCGCGACAAGATCGTCGTCGACTCGTTCGGCTTCGGCGCCGGCGGCCTGGAGACCAGCGCCGGGTTCGGCGTCCGCGTGATTCACAGCGGCGTCTGGGGCTTTGCCAGCAGCCCGTTCGTCACCGAGTCGGAGATCAGAAAGATCACGGCGCAAGCCGCCGAAGTGGCGAAGGCCAGCGCGATCAGCAAGCGCTTCGACGTGAAACTGACGCCGGTCGAGGCCTACCAGGATTACTGGGCCGTGCCGGTCAAGCAGAAGCCCGAGGACGTGTCGCTCGACGACAAGATCCAGTTCCTGATGAAGATCAACGAGGCGGCGCTGAAGGTGCCGGGCGTGACGCGCGTCCAGTCGAACATGGCGTTCGACTACGAGTGGAAGTATCTCGCCACCTCCGAAGGCTCCTACATCGAGCAGGAAATCTGGCGGACCTCGCCGGGGTTCACGGTGACGGCGCGCAAAGACGGCAAGACCAAGTCGCGCACGTTCTCGGTGGCGCCGAAGTCCGCCGGATACGAAGTGGTGCTCGACGCGAAGATGCTCGAAAACGCCGAGCGCATCGCCAGCGAGGCGGTCGAGCACTGCTCGGCGGCTCCGGTCGGTGTCGGCCTCAAGGACATCATCATGACGCCGGCGCACGCGATGCTGACGATCCACGAGATCGTCGCGCATCCGACGGAGCTCGATCGCGTGGTCGGCTACGAGGCCAACTACGCCGGCACCAGCTTCGTCAAGGCGAACGACGTCGGCAAACTGATGATGGGCTCGAAGCTGTTCAACGTCACCTGCGATCGCACCCTGCCGGGCGGCATGTGCACGGTGGGCTACGACGACGATGGCGTGAAGTCGCAGCGCTGGCCGATCATCCAGGAAGGCCGCCTCGTCGATCTGCAGACGAACCGCGAGACCGCGCACTACATCGGCCAGACGACGTCGAAGGGCTGCACCTTCGCCACCTCGTGGCGCAACTACCCGTTCCTGCGGATGCCCAACGTCCACGTCGAACCGGGGCCGCCGGGATCGCCGACGCCGGAACAGATCATTGCCGACACCAAGGACGGCATCCTGATCGACGGCCGCGGCAGCTACTCGATCGATCAGCAGCGCTTCAACGGCCAGTTCGGCGGCGACGCCTTCTGGGAGATCAAGGACGGCAAGAAGACGCGCATGCTGAGCGACGTCACCTACAACGCCATCACCACCGATTTCTGGCAGAATCTCGACGCGACCTCGGGCAGGGAATCGTGGGAGATGTTCGGGACGACCGGCGACGCGAAGGGGCAGCCGGTCCAGATCAATCACCCCTCGCACGGCTCGCCGTGGGTGCGCATCCGCCGTATCATGGTCGGCGCGGCCTACAGCTAGGCGTCTGGCAGCCGGCGCAGAGGATGCGCCGGCGTGCCTGGTTCGGACCCTGCGATCCCCGTTGCGGAGGTGCTTCGTGAGGATTGGTCACGTTGCCGTGCTCGTGCTCCTGTCGGCGTCCGCCGTTCACGCGCATCACAACTTTCGCTCCGAATTTGACAGGGACTCACCGTTCACGGTTACCGGTACCGTGACTCGCCTCGAGTGGACCAACCCGCATACGTGGTTCTATATCGACGTGAAAGGCGACAGCGGGGTCGTCGAACACTGGTCGATGGAGATGGGCAGCCCGAATGCGCTCGTACGGGCCGGATGGAAGCGCACATCGATGAACCCAGGTGACGTGGTGTCCGTCGACGGCTATCGCTCCTGGGACCGCAAACATACGGGCAACGCGCGGGCGGTCGTGCTGACCAAGACCGGCCAGCGGCTGTTCGCCGCATCGAGCGCCGGGCAATGATGCGCGGTGCGGTCGTCGTGTCGTTCGCGCTGGCCATGCTGACGGCGACGCTCGGCGCTCAGTGGCTCGATTACCCGACGAAGGGCCTGCCACGCACCGCCGACGGCAAGCCGAATCTCACCGAGCCAACACCGCGGACCGCGCAGGGCAGGCCCGACCTGTCGGGAGTCTGGCACGGCCTGCCCGATCCGAGAGATCCGATCGAGGGCACCGCCGGCATGCAGGTGCCAAAGTACATGTTGAACATCTTTCGCGACGGCAAGGAAGACGCGTTGATGCAGCCGTGGGCGGCCGAGATTCATCGCCAGCGGCAGGCGAACAAACTGCGCGACAACCCGATGATCAAGTGCCTGCCTGCCGGCGTGCCACGACTCAACGCCTACACGCATCCGTTCAAGATCGTGCAGACGCCGAACCTGGTCGTGATCCTCTACGAATCCCAGACCACGTTTCGCCAGGTGTTCATGGACGGCCGGACGTTGCCCAGGGATGCCGAGCCCAGTTGGTATGGCTATTCGATCGGCCGGTGGGACGGCGACGTGCTGGTGGTCGAGAGCGCGGGCTTCAACGACAAGACATGGCTCGACGGCATGGGCCATCCGCACAGCGAAGAGATGCGGTTGACGGAACGGTTCCTCCGCCGCAACGTCGGCACGATGGACGTCGAGGTCAGGATCGACGACCCCAAGGCCTACAAGGAACCTATCAGGTACACGCAAGCGCACCGGTTGCTGCCGGACACCGACTTGCTCGAGTACATCTGCAATGAAAACGCAAAACCGATTGGTCAATAGACGACGGCTGCCCCGGCACGCCGCTTGCAGCCGCCTCGGGCATGCAGCTGATCACGCAGCCTGAGGACGGTGTTGTCCCGATTCTGAGGGCGATCGAGCGCGCCAAGAAGTGCGCCGACATTGTCATTTTTCGATTCGACATCAAGGCGATCGAAGAAGCCTTGACCGCGGCGGTGCAGCGCGGCGTCGTGGTGCGGGCGCTGATCGCGCACACCAACCGCGGCGGCGAGAGCAAGCTGCGCAAGCTCGAGAGCCGGCTGCTCGAGGCCGGCGCGACGCTGTCGCGGACGGCCGACGACATGGTCCGCTATCACGGCAAGCTGCTCGTCACCGACCGGCAGAAGGCGTTCGTGCTCGGCTTCAACTACACGTTGCAGGACATCCAGAAGAGCCGCAGTTTCGGCCTCGTCACGAGGAACCCGGCCATCGTGCGCGACATTCTGAATGTGATCGATGCCGATCACAACCGCGTCGCTCCAAAGATCACTTCGACGCGCATCGTCGTCAGCCCCGAGAACGCGCGCGAGCGGCTCGCCGGCTTCATTGGCCGCGCCAGGCGAGAGCTGCTGATCTACGACGTCGGCCTCACCGACGACAAGATCATCGCACTGCTCAAACAGAAGGCCGAGTCAGGCGTGAAGATCAAGGTGCTCGGCTCGGTCGAGAAGAAGTGGGAGGGCGAGCTTGCCTGGCGGGTACGCAGTTTCAAGACCATGAAGCTGCACGTGCGCGGCATCGTCCGCGATCGGCAGGCGGCGTTCGTCGGCAGCCAGAGTATGCGCAAGCTGGAACTGGATCAGCGGCGTGAAGTGGGGCTGATCACCAAAGATCGGCGGACCGTCGGCCAGCTTGCGCGTGTCTTCGACGCCGACTGGAAAGCCAACCGCGGCTAACGGGACTCGGGCGCGGCGAGCGATTCCTTCGGCGCCTCGACTGCCGGCTTGCACGGCAGCCGCAGGACGAAGGCGGTCCCGACGCCCTCCTGCGACTCGACGCTGATCGCCCCGTTCAGCGCCCGCACGCAATCGTCGACGATCGCCAGGCCCAGGCCGACGCCGGCGATGTTGTCGACGCCGTCGCGATCGGCATGCACGCGCGTGAATCGGCGGAAGATGTCGGCAACGCGCTGGGCGGGAATGCCGATGCCGTTGTCCCGGACGATGATGTCGCACATGCCGTCGGTCGCGTCGCCGGCAGTGATGTCGACGTAGCGCGGCTCTTTCGCAGGGTCGCAGTACTTGACGGCGTTCGACAGCAGGTTGACGAGCGCCAGCTCCAGCCGTCCAACATCGACGATCAGCGAGGGCATGTCGTCGGCGATGCGAAACTGCACGCCCCGGGCGTCGGCCATCTCCCTGAGCTGCCGCGCCGCTTCCGCGGCGACGCTGCTGATCGCGACGGCCTGCAGGCTGGGGTTGTCGGCCTCGCCATCCAGTCTCGCCACCCGCTCGAGCTTGTAGGTCATGTCGACGAGATTCGACACGTTGCGCGCGATCAGATCGACGGTGTAGGTGCGCTGGGTGTCATCGAGCCCCGGCAGCCGCAGCAGCGAGACCGCGGTGGCAATCGGCGCGAGCGGCTGGCGCCACTCGTGAGTCGCCATTCGCGTGAACTGGCGGAGACGTTCGGACTGCTCGGTAATCGTCTCCGTATAGAGGCCGACGAAGGTCTCAACGGTTTCCTGCAAGAGCACCGAGACGGCGTGATGCAGGCGGGCGACGACCGCGATGCATTCTTCCGGGGCGGGCGTGAGCCTCAACCGGATCGATTCGTCCTCGACGAACCGCATCAGAATGCTGCCGAGCAGCTGATACTCGCGGAGCACCTGGTGGAGCGAGGCACGTTGCTCGTGGCGCAGCTTGCCGAGCTCGCGGGCCTTGTTCACCACCTGGGTGTTCGCGGCAATGGCCTCGGCCTCGGGCGCCTTCAAGTAAGCGCTGATGTCGACGATCAGCGACGGAATGTGATCGAGCAGGCTGTCGCTCGGGAAGACTTCATTCGCCTCGACCGGCAGCAGATCGTTGAGGCGCGAGAACCACCGCGCCGCCAGCAACGCGTGCTCCGCGGCCAGACGCTCCGCGATCGCTTCCGAAAACCCGGTCGTAGTCAAGCCGACACACCTCGGCTGAATCGCTCAGCCATCGCCGCGCCGTCCAAGTGCGCCTGTGAAATGGTTGCAAAGATTATCGGCCTCGGCCAGTTCCGACGCAACCTGAGCGGTAGCGACTCAGGTGGTTCGTGCGGCGTCTTCGGCGAGCAGATCCTCGAGCGTCTGCAGCAGCAGGTCGGGGTTTACGGGCTTGGCCAGGTGCTCTCGGAATCCCGCGGCGAGCGCGCGATCGCGATCGGCTGGGCTCGCATACGCGGTGAGCGCCACCGTGGCGGCCGGCATCCCAGCGCCCAGTCGATCCTTCAGCAGCGTGATCAGCGTGTAGCCATCCTGCCCGGGCATGGCGATGTCACTGACCATCGCGTCGATGGTGATGCCATCCGAGCGACGCACCGCTTCGGCGACCGATTCCGCGCCGATCGGCCGCGCGCCGGCCAGCCTCAGCGTCGATTCGAGCAGCATCAACGTGTCATGGTCGTCGTCAACGACGAGGACGGTAGCCTTTGCCAGGGAAGCAACGCGCTGACGATGTGCCAGCGGCGCCGTGGCGGCCGGCGCAGGACGTCGAACCGGTAGCATTACCGTCAGGGTCGCGCCCTTGTCGGCGCCCTCGCTCGCGACCGACACCGTGCCACCGTGCAGCTCCGTGAGGCGGCGGACGATCGTCAGGCCCAGCCCGAGGCCGCCGTGGGATCGGGTGCTGGCGGCGTCGGCCTGGCGGAACGGTTCGAACATGAACGGAATGAATTGCGGCTCGATGCCGGCGCCGGTATCGCGCACTTCGATAGTGTCGATTTCATCCGCGCGCGCGATCGAAACTGTCACGCTGCCGTTCGACGGAGTGAAGCGCACCGCGTTGCTGATCAAGTTCCACAACACCTGCTGGAGCCGATCCGGATCGCCCATCGTCGGGAAGGTGCCGCCGAATTCGGTGACGAGCGAGACCTGCCGCGCGTCGGCGGCGGGGCGGCAGGCGTCGATCGCGTTCAGGGCCACGGTCGCCACATCCATCGCGCGGATGTCCAGCAGCAGCTTGCCGCTCGTGATGCGCGACACGTCGAGGAGATCCTGGACGAGCCGTGCCTGCGCGTGCGCATTGCGGTCGATGCGCTCGAGCGCGTGCTGCACCTCTTCTTCGGGCACCTGGCCGCGGCGCAGCAGGTGAACCCAGCCGACGATGGCATTGAGCGGCGTCCGAAGCTCGTGTGAAAGCGTCGCGAGGAATTCGTCCTTCAGGCGATTAGCCTGTTGCTCGCGGTCGAGCAGCCCGGCGCGCTCGCGCTGCGACTCCTGGATTTCATCGAGCATGCGATTGAACGCCTGCACCAGGACGCCGATTTCGTCGCCGCTCCGGCTCCCGGCACGGATCGAATAGTCGCCCTGGTCGGCGATCCGGCGCGCCGTGTCGGCCAGTGCGCCGATCGGCTGCGCCACCATCCCCTGGAGGACGCTGGAAAGCAGGAAGGAGATGAGCAGTCCGGCCACGAGGATCGCCGCGACTGCGGTCGCCTGCGTTCGGATCCGGGCGCGGTGCGCGTCGAGATCGACGCCGATCAGCAGCATCGTACCGATGTCGCGTCCTCGTGAAAGTTGCGCGGTCACGAACATGCGTGTGCTGGTGAGTCGCAGGCCCGGCGTCGCGCCGGCCGGGCAGGTGTCGGCGGGATCGCGGAACACACGGAAGGCGAACAACTGGCCGTTCGGCAGATACAGGCAGGCGATCTGCGTATGCGGGTGGATCTCCAGTCTTTCGAGCGTTTCACCGGCGGCATCCGGATCGTCAAAGTTCACCGCGGCCTCGGTGTTGTCGAGCACCAGCGCCGCCTGCGTCTCCAGGTCCGCCTGCATGTCGGCGCGAAAGCGGTAGAAATCCCACGTGACGAACGCGATGGCGGCGAGGCCGAGCACCGCGCCGCTCGTCAGCATCAGCATCGCCGTCAGTTTCTGGCGTATCGAGAGCCGGTTGAACATCACCGGTCCCTCACCTGTCGCGCCAGGCGCAACAGCTTGGCACTGACGTTCAGGTTGCGCCGGTCCGCCGCCGCGCGATTGATGTCGAAGCGAATGCGGTTGTCGTCCCGCACGAACGTAATCACCGTCTCGTCATTGAGTGCGCCATCGGCGACGGTCAGCACCTGCCCCGTGCGCACCATCGAGAGCCACGCTTTGGCGTCCAGCGTCCGCGAATCGCCGACATACAGGATCTGGCACGTCTTGGCGTCGTCCAGGCCTTCGAGCGCGACCGGGACGAGCCGCCTGCCGTCGACGGTCTCGCCCTCCACCGCCGCCTTCAGCAGCGAATAAAATTCGTCGTTCGCCGTGACGCAGATCCGAAGTTCCGAAAGCGAGCGCTCGCCGATAGCGGCGGCCGGCCACGTCACGTACTTGGTGAAGTTGAAGAGGAAGACGGCCCTGACGTTTGCCTCGATCGGCACCGCTGGTTGCGCGCACACGCTCGACGCGTGCAGGCACACCACGGCCGCGAGCAGGACGCGAAGGCGCGGCGGTATCAGAAGCGCCATACCGACCGCAGGGCCACTGACCGTTCGTAAGTTTCGGGCGCCGTGCCGGCGCGAAACTCCAGGTGGCGGTCGTGGAGCAGGCTGTTGCCAATCAGCGACAGGTCCCATCCGGGCAGCACGCGAAATCCGAAACGCGCGTCGAGCTCGTGGTATGCGTCGACAGCAGGCTGCGGCAGCTCGCCGACATAGCGATAGAACGCATCGATCTCGATGCGGTTCGTGGCGGTGACGTAAGAGCGCAGCTTGAAGATATTGCGCGGGTCGTTCGCTTCGGAGGCGCCATTGGTCGGGTCGGTGCTGCCCGGATCGAACGTGAGTTCCTTCCAGTGATACGCGTGCGATGCGTGCAGCTGCCAGCGCGTCAGGACCTGCAGGGACGCGGTGGTCTCGAGACCCCGAGCCAGCGCGTTCATCATGTTGGCGAGGGTAATCGGCCGGCCCGGGGCGAGCTCCTGAGAGCGTAAGTCGTCGTAGCGGTTGACGTAAGCTGCAAGATCAATTGACAGCCGCTCGTGGAACTGGCGGCGATAGCCGGCTTCGTAGGCGACGACCGCCTCGGATTCGAAATCCTCGGAACCCGTCAGCACCAGGTTCGGAGTGTTCGGAATCCGGATCCGAAGGTCGGTATCGAAGCGCGTCGGCACCCTCACCGAGCGCGAAATGGCGCCCCACGCGCTCTGGTGCGTGCCGCTCCAGCGGCCGCGCACCGTCGGCTGGATGTCGAACCCGGTGAATTCATTACGCTCGAATTTCGATCCGATCGTCAGGAAGACGCCGCGCGCGATGGTGATTTCGTCCTGTGCGAATACGTTGAAGCGGTGGGAGGCGCGCCGCCGGGGCTCGAAAAAGAACCCCGGCCCATCACCGAGGTCGTCGCCGTCGTAGTGTCTGTAGCCCGCTCCGAAGACGACATTATGGCGCGTGTAGGTCCAGTGATGTTGGGCGTCGATGTCGGCGGTGTGGAGCGTGCCGCGATACTGATTGGGAACGCGCCGGTAGGTGCGATCGAAATATGCCTGGACGATGGTGGCGTGGTTCGCGCCCGCGACCGTCCAGCGTCCGAGCAGATTGCCACCCGACAGGTTGGCCTCGGTCGTGGCCGAAAGCCCGGTCGTCCCTGTATACATGTCGCCCTGGAGGGTCAGTTGACTTCGGCGCGACGAATCCGAGTCGATCCGGAAGCCCGCCTGGCCGAAGTCGAAGTCGTCCAGTGCATCCGCGCCGCTGAGGAGCTGATGCGAGTCCTCGAATCGGACTTTTGCATACGCTCGATACGCGCCTGCGCTGCCGAAGCGCCCGCCGTGTCGCACCGTGTACGGTCCCAGGACGCTCGACCCCGCCGAGATGTTGACGAGCGTGCCCTTGGTCTCGGTGGCCCGTTTGCTGATCACGTTGATCACGCCGTTGACCGCGTTCGCGCCCCAGATGCTGCCGCCCGGACCGCGGATGACCTCGATTCGGTCGATGTCGAGGAGCGACATGTCCTGCGTTTCCCAGAACACGCCCGCGAACACCGGCGAGTAGACCGTGCGTCCGTCGAGCAGGACCAGCATCTTGTTGGCCGTGCTGATCGCGAATCCGCGCGCCGTGATTCCATACTGCGGGCCGGAGATCTGCGAGACGTGCATGTGTCCGGCGAGGCGCAGCGCCTGCGCGAGGGTCTGGACACCCATGCGCCGCAGGTCCTCGCTGCTGATGACCGTCACCGCCGCGGCGACGTCGGCCAGCCGCTCGATTCGCCGCGACGCCGTCGTGACGTCGGTATCGACGAGTTCTTCGATCGAAAGCTGCTTAAGTTCGCCCAGTTTGCCTGAGCGGGGAGCTTGCGCGAATGCGCCGGTCGCCAGCGAGACGATGATGACAAGCGCAATCGCTATAAGCATGGGCCGCTCCCCTGAGCTTGCAAAAAAAAGACCGAAGAGAGCGTGCCAACGCTCAACTTCGGTCTCCCCAGAATAGCGGATCCGAGATCGTGGATCTCAGAACAGTGCTGGTTCAGTAGCGTGCGGCCGTATTGTTGAGCCAGTTGTCAACATCGCGAGCCGCCTGATCTTTGGCGATGCCGTACCGCTCCTGAACCTTGCCAACGAGCTGCTCGCGCTGGCCGTCCAGCTGGTCGATCTCGTCGTCGGTCAACTTGCCCCATTGTTCCTTGACGTGGCCTTTCAGCTGCGCCCACTTGCCCTTGAGAATGTCTTCGTTCACATCGATCTCCTTCGATTACGGATTGGGGACTACCAGCAACTGGTTGTCGATGCGGTAACCCGGGGCTTCGGCAGCGGCAATCCGCGCCGATTCATCGCGCTGGGTCGCCGTCTTGACGGAACCCTTCAGCACGACGGTCTTCGTTTCGTGGAACGTGTCCACGTTGATGTGGCTCGCGTCCACCGTACGGTCGGCCATCAGGGCCGACTTCACGTCGATCGTTTCGACAGCGGCTTTCAGCGCGCCCGTTGCATCGCGCGCTGCGGCCCTGGTGTCCGCCGCGGCCTCGCGGCCCTCGGCGGCAGCTTTGTCCTGCGCGCGATCGGCCTTGTCTTCTGCCTTGTCAGCCGCCGTGGCGGCCTTATCGGCATTGATCTCCGCGTCCTTCTTGGCCCCGGCTGCGGTGTTCGAGCAGGCTGCCAATGAGAGGCCGCTCAGCAACGCAACAGCGAGATATCCGTTCTTCAATCTCATCGGTCCTCCTACGGGCCTGACGCCCGACAACGATGGAGACTTCAAAAAGCCTGCCGGGTCTTTACGGGAATCGGACAGCCGGGAACCGGGAACCGGGCGCCAATTCGTGGAGTTTCTGTTCCCGTCTCGCGACTTCTCGGTCCCGAGGTCGTCTTGCGCCTGAGTTTCCCAACCCATCAGATTGGTGGGTAGCCGTCTCCCCATTCAGGGTAGAGCGCGGCCCAATAGCAGCTAAACTCTTGGGACTAGTCCTTGCATTGAAAGGCCGAGTTTCGAAACCGGAAGAGGTTCCCCCTATGCACTTGGCCCGTACCAAGGCAGTGAAAAACAAAGCGCGCGCTTCAACGACCGCTGTGGCCGGAACGGACACGCTGGACCATCGGGTGCTGTATGGCGTGCTCGCCGACTACCAACGCGGCAACTTCACGGTCAGGATGCCCGACGATCGCACGGGTCTCGCCGGAAAGATTTGTGACACGCTCAATTCGGCCATCGAGCGCAACGAGCGGCTCGTCAAAGAGCTCGAGCGCTTGAGCACCGTGGTCGGCAAGGCCGGCAACGTCAAGCAGCGCGCGCAGCTTCCATCAGCGGAAGGCGCGTGGAGCACCGCCGTCGAGTCGGTCAACACGCTCGTTTCCGACCTGGTTCAGCCGACCACCGAAGTCGCTCGCGTTATCGGCGCGGTCGCCAAGGGCGACCTCACGCAGACGATGTCGCTCGAGATCGAGGATCGCCCGCTGACCGGCGAATTCCTGCGCACGGCCAAGGTCGTGAACACCATGGTGGCGCAGCTCGGCACGTTCTCGTCGGAAGTCACGCGCGTGGCCCGCGAAGTGGGCACCGAAGGCAAGCTCGGCGGCCAGGCGGTCGTGAAGGGTGTGGCCGGCACGTGGAAGGACCTCACCGACAACGTCAACCTGATGGCCGCGAACCTGACCTCGCAGGTCCGTAACATCGCGGAAGTGACCACGGCGGTCGCCAAGGGCGACCTCTCGAAGAAGGTCACTGTCGACGTGAAGGGCGAAATCCTCGAGCT
Source organism: uncultured cyanobacterium (assembly GCA_963833135.1). Lineage (GTDB taxonomy): Bacteria > Acidobacteriota > Vicinamibacteria > Vicinamibacterales > UBA2999 > 12-FULL-67-14b. The sequence continues at coordinate 143,327 of CAWHWW010000014.1, forward strand.
GAAGGACACCGTCAACACGATGGTGGATCAGCTCTCGTCGTTCGCCGCGGAAGTCACGCGTGTCGCGAAGGAAGTCGGTACGGAAGGCAAGCTGGGCGGCCAGGCCGACGTGCGCGGCGTCGCCGGCACGTGGAAGGACCTCACCGACAACGTCAATGAGCTGGCCTCGAACCTGACGGTGCAGTTGCGCGACGTGTCGAAGGTGGCGACCGCGATCGCGAGCGGCGACCTGAACCAGAAGATCACGGTCCAGGCGCAGGGCGAAATCCTGCAGATCAAGAACGTCATCAACACGATGGTGGACCAGCTTGGTTCATTCGCATCGGAGGTGACGCGCGTCGCAAAGGAAGTGGGCACCGACGGCAAGCTCGGCGGCCAGGCTGACGTGCGCGGCGTCGCCGGCACGTGGAAGGACCTCACCGATAACGTCAACGCGATGGCCAGCAACCTGACGTCTCAGGTGCGCAACATCGCCGACGTCACGACCGCCGTCGCCAAGGGCGACCTTTCGAGGAAGGTCACGGTCGACGTCAAGGGCGAAATCCTCGAGCTCAAGAACACCGTCAACACGATGGTGGACCAGTTGTCGTCGTTCGCGTCGGAAGTCACCCGCGTCGCCAAGGAAGTCGGCACCGAAGGTCAGCTCGGCGGCCAGGCTGACGTGCGCGGCGTCGCCGGCACGTGGAAGGACCTCACCGATAATGTCAACGAGCTGGCCTCGAACCTGACGGTGCAGCTGCGCGACGTGTCGAAGGTCGCGACCGCGATCGCCAGCGGCGACCTCAACCAGAAGATCACCGTGCAGGCGCGCGGCGAGATCCTGCAGATCAAGAACGTCATCAACACGATGGTGGACCAGCTGAGCGCGTTCGCGTCGGAAGTGACGCGCGTCGCGAAGGAAGTGGGCACCGAAGGCAAGCTCGGCGGCCAGGCCGAGGTCGGCGGCGTCGCCGGCACGTGGGAAGACCTCACCGACAACGTCAACGCGATGGCCAGCAACCTGACCAACCAGGTGCGCAACATCGCCGACGTGACGACCGCCGTCGCGCGCGGTGACCTCTCCAAGAAGATCACTGTCGATGCGCGGGGCGAAATTCTCGAGCTCAAGAGCACCGTCAACACGATGGTCGATCAGCTGTCGTCGTTCGCATCGGAAGTGACGCGCGTCGCGAAGGAAGTCGGCACGGAAGGCAAGCTGGGCGGGCAGGCCGACGTGCGCGGCGTCGCCGGCACGTGGAAGGACCTCACCGACAACGTCAACGAGCTCGCCGGCAACCTGACGGTACAGCTGCGCGACGTCTCGAAGGTGGCGACCGCGATCGCCAGCGGCGACCTGAACCAGAAGATCACGGTGCAGGCGCAGGGCGAAATTCTGCAGATCAAGAATGTCATCAACACGATGACCGACCAGCTGAACGCGTTCGCGTCGGAAGTCACGCGCGTGGCGCGCGAAGTCGGCACGGAAGGCAAGCTCGGCGGCCAGGCGGACGTGCGCGGCGTTGCCGGGACGTGGCGAGACCTCACCGACTCGGTCAACTCGATGGCCGGCAACCTGACCGGCCAGGTCAGAAACATCGCGGACGTCACGACCGCGGTCGCGAAGGGCGACCTCTCGAAGAAGATCACGGTCGCGGTGCGCGGCGAGATTCTCGAGCTCAAGAACACCATCAACACGATGGTGGATCAGCTGAGCGCGTTCGCGTCGGAAGTGACGCGCGTGGCGCGCGAAGTCGGTACGCAAGGGCAGCTGGGCGGCCAGGCCGACGTGCCCGGTGTCGGCGGCACGTGGAAGGACCTGACCGATAACGTCAACGCGATGGCCAGCAACCTGACCAACCAGGTGCGCAACATCGCCGACGTGACGACCGCCGTCGCCCGCGGCGACCTGTCGAAGAAGATCACCGTCGACGCCCGCGGCGAGATTCTCCAGCTGAAGGACACCGTCAACACCATGGTGGATCAGCTCAGCTCGTTCGCCGCCGAGGTGACGCGCGTCGCCAAGGAAGTCGGCACCGAAGGTCAGCTCGGCGGCCAGGCCGACGTGCGCGGCGTCGCCGGCACGTGGAAGGACCTGACCGACAACGTCAATCGGCTCGCCGCCAACCTCACCACGCAGGTGCGCGCGATCGCGGAAGTCGCGACCGCCGTGACGAAGGGCGACCTCTCGCAGTCGATCAACGTCGAGGCGGCCGGCGAAGTCGCGGCCCTCAAGGACAACATCAACGAGATGATCGTCAACCTGCGCGACACGACCGAGAAGAACACCGCGCAGGACTGGCTGAAGACCAACCTCGCGAAGTTCACGCGCCTGCTGCAGGGGCAGCGCGACCTCGCCACGGTGTCAAGGACGATTCTCTCGGAGCTTGCGCCGCTCGTGCCGATGCAGCACGGTGTCATCTACTTCAATGAATCGGTGACGGAGGAGCCGGATTTGCGGCTGCTTGCGAGCTATGCCTACACGGAAGCCGAGCAGCTGCGGACACGCTTCCGCGCCGGCGAAGGTCTGGTCGGCCAGGCCGCACTCGAAAAAGAACCGATTCTGCTGACTGACGTCCCGGCCCATTACGTCCAGATCAGCTCGGGCCTGGGCTCGGCGCCGCCCACGAACATCTTCGTCGTCCCGGTCCTGTTCGAGGGCCAGGTCAAGGCGGTGATCGAGCTGGCCTCGTTCTACCGCTTCAACGAAACCCACTTGAACTTCCTCGGCCAGCTCACCGAATCGATCGGCATCGTGCTCAACACGATCACCGCGACGATGAGGACCGAGGAGCTGCTCAAGCAGTCACAGTCGCTCGCGACCGAGCTGCAGAAGACCAACGAAGAGCTCGAGGAAAAAGCCGAACTGCTCGCGAAGCAGAATGCCGAAGTTGAACAAAAGAACCGGGAAATCGACCTGGCCCGCCTCTCGCTGGAAGACAAGGCCGCGCAGCTTGCCCTCACCAGCCGCTACAAGTCGGAGTTCCTGGCCAACATGTCCCACGAACTCCGCACCCCGCTCAACTCGCTCCTGATCCTGTCGCGGCTCCTGGCGCAGAACTCGGAAGGCACGCTCACTGAGAAACAGGTCGAGTTCGCGAAGACGATTCACGCTTCCGGTTCCGACCTGCTCGAACTGATCAACGAAATCCTCGACCTCTCGAAGATCGAGTCCGGGATGATGGACGTCGACGCCGTGCCGGTCTCGCTGGCCGACGTGCAGTCCTACGTCGACCGCACCTTCCGCGAGGTGGCGGGCAGCAAGGGCCTGTCCTTCAAGGTCAACCTCGATCCGGAGACGATCGGCTCGATCATCACCGACCAGAAGCGAGTCCAGCAGGTGCTGAAGAACCTGATTTCGAACGCGATCAAGTTCACGGAGAGCGGCTCGGTGACCCTGACCATCGAGCCGGCCACTCGCGGCTGGACGATGGACCATGCCGGCCTCGATCGGGCGACCAACGTCGTGGCGTTCAAGGTCGAAGACACCGGCATCGGCATCGCGCCGGACAAGCACCAGGTGATCTTCGAAGCGTTCCAGCAGGCCGACGGCACGACCAGCCGCAAGTACGGCGGCACCGGTCTCGGCCTGTCGATCAGCCGCGAGATCGCACGGCTGCTCGGTGGCGAGATCAGGCTCACGAGCGCGGTCGGAAGCGGCAGTACGTTCACCCTGTTCCTGCCGTCGGTGTACGTGTCGACGCTGACCGCGGCCGAGCGCATCGCCGCCGTGCCCGTCGAAACGCGCATCGCCGTGGACCGGGCGCTCGCCGCCGCCGACATCCCGGCCGACGACAATCCGCTCAACGACGATCGCCAGCGCATCGAGCCCGGCGACCGGGTCCTGCTCATCATCGAGAACGATCAGGCGTTTGCGCGGATCCTCATGGATCGCGGGCGCGAACACGACTTCCGCGTGCTGGCCTCGGTGCGCGGCGACATCGGCCTGCAGATGGCCCGCCAGCATCGTCCCGACGCGATTACGCTGGATCTCGACCTGCCGGGACTTGACGGCTGGAACGTCCTCGACCGGCTGAAGCACGACGCCAGCACGCGCCACATCCCGGTGCACGTCATCACGGTGACCGACGATCCGCATCGGGGCATGCGCCTGGGCGCCAAGACGTTCTGGGCCAAGCCGTCGGATCGCGACGGCCTCGACCGGGCTTTCGATGCGATTCGCGAGTTCGACAATCGCAAGCTGCGCACGCTGTTGATCGTCGAAGACGACCGGATCCAGCGCGATACGCTCGTCGAGCTGATCGGCGATCGCGACGTCGAGATCACGGCCGTCGGCAGCGGCGAGGAAGCGCTTGACCAGATGGACAGGCGGCCCTTCGACTGCATCGTTCTCGACCTCGGCCTCTCCGACATGAGCGGGTTGCAGCTGCTCGAACGGATGCGGGCCGACCGGGCGCTGTCCCAGGTCCCGGTCATCATCTACACCGGCAAGGAGCTCACCAGGACCGAGGAAACCGCGCTGCGGCAACTGGCGCAGACGATCATCATCAAGGACGTCAAGTCGCCCGAGCGCCTGCTCGATGAGACGACGTTGTTCCTGCACCGAGTCGAGAGCGCGCTGCCGCCTGACAAGCAGCGGCTGCTCGATCGCCTGCATCGCAGCGATCCGACGCTGACCGGCAAGAAAGCGCTGGTCGTCGATGACGACATCCGCAACATCTTTGCGCTGACGAGCATCCTCGAGCGGTACGAGATGGACGTGCAGTACGCCGAGAACGGCCACGATGCGCTCAAGTTGCTGAATGACAACCCGGACATCGACGTCGTGTTGATGGACGTCATGATGCCGGAGATGGACGGCTACGAGGCGACACGACGCATTCGCGAGAACGCCGCGTTCGAGGATCTGCCGATCATCGCCATCACGGCGAAAGCCATGAAGGGCGACCGCGAGAAGTGCATCAACGCGGGCGCCTCCGACTACGTCACCAAGCCGGTTGATTCCGATCAGCTGGTTTCGCTGCTGCGCGTGTGGCTGTCGCGGTGAAACGACAAGTCAACATCCTCGTCGTCGACGATCGCGACGAGAACCTGATGGCGGTCGAAGCCGTGCTGAGCGACCCGGCCTATCACCTGGTCCGCGCCCGATCGGGCCGGGAGGCGTTGAAGCAGGTTCTCGACCAGGACTTCGCGCTGATCCTGCTCGACGTGGTGATGCCGGGTGTCGACGGATACGAGACGGCGACGCTGATCCGCGAGCGCCCGAGGTCCCGCCAGACGCCGATCATCTTCCTCACCGCCAACGACTGGGGCTCGCAGCACGTGTTCCGCGGCTACACCGTCGGCGCCGTCGACTATCTGGTCAAGCCGGTGCCGGCCGACGTGTTGCGGTCCAAGGTCGCGGTGTTCGTCGAGCTGTTCAATCGCCAGGAGGCGCTGCGCATCGCGCAGGAGGAGCTCGAGCGAACGATTGCCGACCGCACCCGCGAGCTGGCGCAGACCAACGTGGCCCTGCAGGCTGAGATCGAAGAACGCAGCCGGATCGAGAAAGAGCGCGTGCAGCTCTTGCAGGGCGAACACGCGGCGCGGCTCGAGGCCGAGCGCGCGAATCGCGTGAAGGATGAATTCCTCGCCACTCTGTCGCACGAGCTGCGGACGCCGCTCAACGCGATCATGGGCTGGGCGCACGTGCTGGGGCTGAGCAGTCACGATCGCGATACGGTGCAGCGCGCGGCGGCCGTGATTCGCCAGAACGCCACCTCGCAGTCGCAGCTGATCGACGACATCCTTGATGTGTCGCGTATCGTCGGCGGGCGGCTCGTGCTCGACACCCAGCTGGTGAACCTGCACGTCGTCATCGACGATGCGATCGACTCGTTGATGCCGGCGGCGTCGGCCAAGACGATCCAGGTGACTCGCGATCTGAATCGTGAGATCACGGTCGTCGGCGATCGCGATCGGCTGCAGCAGGTGGTGTGGAACCTCGTCTCGAACGCCTTCAAGTTCACGCCAAAGGGCGGTCGCGTCGAAGTGCGGCTCACGGAGGTCGAGGGCGACGCGCAGATTGAAGTCATCGATACCGGCATCGGCATCTCGCCGGAGTTCCTGCCGTTTGTGTTCGATCGATTCCGGCAGGCCGACAGCTCGATGAGCCGCCGTCACAGCGGGCTTGGCCTGGGCATGGCGATTGTTCGGCATCTCGTCGAGCTGCACGGCGGCACCGTCAGTGTCGAGAGCGCCGGTGAGAACCAGGGCACCACCTTCCGCTTGCGGCTCTCGTGCCACGCCGGCGCGGCATCCGAAGCGCCGGCCCAGGTCCTTCGCGCCTTCGCGGACCAGCTCCCGGAATCGGAGCTCGATCACCTCGACGGCGTTCACGTCCTCATCGTCGAGGACGATGCCGATTCACGCAACGTTCTCGCGGTCTTGCTGCAGCGGCTCGGTGCGCTTGTCGAGGCGGTGGCCTCCGCGAAGGAGGCCTACGATCGCGTCGCGCATCGCCGTCCGGACGTGCTCGTGAGCGACATCGGCATGCCGGAAGAGGACGGCTATTCGCTGATTCGCCGCTTGCGGCAGATGGGCGGGGAGCGAAAGCTGCCGGCCATTGCGTTGACCGCGTATGCCCGCGCGCAGGACGCCGATGCGGCGCTCGGCGCCGGCTACGATCGCCACCTGGCGAAGCCGGTGGCGCCGGCCGATCTGGTGCGCGCAATCAAGAGCGTGACGTTAGAAATAACAAATTCAAAATAGGAAATAACAAAAGAGAGTCCCGCCTTTTGTTATTCGTAATTTGTTATTCGTTATTTCTTCAGGCGCCGAGTGCGTAGACCACGAGGTTGACGCTGAAGCGAGTGTTGTCGTCGCGCTGAAACCGCTTGTTACGCCAGTCGTAGTCCCATTCGCAGCCGTAATCCTTGTTCGAGTAGAGCACGCCGATACGCGGTGATTCGCTTGCCCTGAGCGAGCCCGTCGGCTTCGCCGGCGGGCGAGTCGAAGGGATGCCGCGCAGGTAATCGTGCACGAGGTCGTCGCCCCACCCGTTGAGTTCGTGCGCCGTCTGCGGCGGTCCGTCAGGAAACTGGAAGAACGATCGATAGATCGCGTGCGTGCGCGGCAGCTTGTCCAGCGTGCCTGGGCCCGGGAAAGCGCGATGCATCTCCTGCTCGAACGACGTCGCATAGAGCCCGGCGACATCGTGATTGCAATCGTCCGAAAACAGGAAACCGCCGCGCTCGACAAACTGCTGCAGGCGTTCCCGCTCGCGATCGCTGAAACGGACCAGTTTGTGGCCGGTCATGAACAAAAAGGGGAACGCCGGCAACTCGTCGGAGTCGGCGGTGATCACGATCTCCTCGGGATACACGGCGATGCTGGTGTATTCGACGATGGAGTTGAGGACGTTGGCGGCGACCTTCGGGTTGTAGTCCCAATCCCCGGAGTCGTAGCGCAGGCGCGCGAACACGAACTCGCCGGCGCGCGGCTTGCCTCGAACGGGGCGTGGTACTGGTCGAGATTCACCAAATCAAGTGTACCGGTTCCCGATTCCCGTCTCCCGGGTCCACCGGATTTGACGAGGTGGATGGCACGGATCGTGGTTTGAGTATTGATATGGCTGAGGCTCTAGAGGGTGAAAAGACCGTCGTCATCCCCGAGGTTCCGACTCGGATCACCGCCGGCCAGGTCATCGCCGTCATCCTGACGCTGGCAGCCTGCAACTACGCCAGGGGGGTGCTGGCGCCTATCCTGCTCGGTGTCCTTACCGCAGTGGCGTTGGCGCCGCTCGTCCGATCGTTGTCCCGCATGATGCCGCGTTGGCTGGCCGCCGCCATCGTGGTTCTGGGACTCGCCGGGAGCTTCGGCTTCGGTGTCTGGGTTCTGTCTGATGATGTCGCCGCGTTCAGCCGCCGGCTGCCAGGCATGGTCCGAGAGATTCGACTCGCGGTGCAATCTGTGTCACCGCGCCAGAGCCTGCTCAATCAGCTGCAGCAGGCTGTTTCCGAATTGGAGAAGACCGCGACAGCGACGAAGAGCCCCGACGCGACGCCGGTCACGATCGTGGAATCGGTCGACGTGCAGCGGCAGGTCATGAATGGCGCGCGCAGTGCCGCCAATTACTCCGCGACCGCTATCCTCCTGATGTTCCTGGTCTATTTCCTGCTGTCCGAAGGCGAGATGTTCAAGGAGAAACTCGTCAAGCTCAGCGGCGAGCGGCTGTCGCAGAAGAAAGTGACGGTGCAGATGATCGACGAGATCATCGCGCAGGTGGGGCAGTTCGTGTTCTACCAGTTCTGGAGCGGCCTGCTCGTCGGCGTCGTGACATGGCTCTCCTTCATGTGGATCGGCATGCCTTACGCCGGCCTCTGGGGTGTCGCGGCCGGCGTGCTGAACTGTATTCCGTACTTTGGCCCGACGATCATCATGGTCGCTGCGTCAGCCGCCGCGGTGCTGCAATTCAAGTCGGCGTCGATGGTGGCGCTCGTCGCGTTCACGTCGCTGGCGATCACGTCGCTCGAGGGGTTCCTGCTTGCCCCGATCGCGCTCGGCCGCGCGGCCAGCGTCAACTCCGTGTCGATCTTCGTGGCGGTCATGTTCGGGGGCTGGATGTGGGGGCCGCTCGGCCTTATTCTCGCCGTCCCGGTGTTGATGATCATCAAGACGGTGGCGGATCACATCGAGTCACTGTCGAGCCTGAGCCAGCTCCTCGGCGATCGCCAGCAGGGCACATCCATTGCACCGTCTCGATGACGGGAGATCCAGATGGAAGACACGTACACACTATCAAGGGCAAACGAGCTTGCATCGCGCCTGCCTGCCGCCAACGTCGGCAATACTGAGCGGCTCTTCACTCTGCGTGGCTGGCGCGGCGCTGCTGGGCTACGCAGTCGAAGAGCGGTTCCAAGGGCGTGGGCGCGATGTCTGCGGGACTGCTCGCGCGCAGCGTCTCCGGGTACTGCCCCGCTTACGCGGCCATGGGCGTCAACGGCACCGATACCAGACGCGCGTTGACGGCCGGTCGAGGCCTTCATATCCGTGAATCCGTCACGATCAACGCGCCCGCCGATCGCATCTATCGATTCTGGCGCCAGTTGGATCGACTTCCCGAAGTGATGCCGCACCTCGAGAAGGTTGAACAACTCGATACCAAGCGCTCACGCTGGACGGCGAAGGCTTTCGCCCAGGTGCCGATCACGTGGAGCGCCGAAATCATCAACGAGGTGCCGTTCGAGATCATCGGCTGGAAGACACTACCGGGCGAGACAATTCAGAACGCCGGCTCGGTCACGTTCAAACCGGTGCCTGGTAACGGTGGCACCGAAGTACGCGTGCACTTGCAGTACGCGGCCCCAGGCGGCAAGGCTGCGAGCTGGCTCGCGAAAATGGCCGGCGAGGATCCGGCAAGGCTGACGAGGGAAGGGCTCCTCGCGCTCAAACGCCAGTTCGAGATCCGCCGTCCGGCTTGATCTCGCCGGCAATTGTTCAAAATATGTGGGGACTTACACGGACGAGGGAAGGCGATAGCGCTGGCCTTCGCGGCGGACCAGGAAGCCGGACTTTACGAGCTCGCTGAGAAGCTCTTCGGCGCGAGCCGGGCTCAGCTGCCACAGCCGTGCTGCCTGCGCGGTCGTCAGGCACATGCCGGGCATCTCACGGAACTCCGCGCGCGCGCGGATGCTGAGAGCGTCTTTTGAATGATCTGGTGGGTTCGTCATCGGGACCTCTCCCGTCATGAAGCATTGCATTTCAGGTGCCACGGTTGGAAGACCAAACTCCAACGATTTCGTGACTAAGTGAAAATTCAGCGCGACGATGTGAGTGTGGAATTGACCAGGGGTTGGTCGTTATTTACCGATCTGTGGAACGCGACGAGACCCCGTCTTCCGACTGTCTGCGTCTTCAGCGTCGGGCGGCGGCGTGGTCAATTTCACTGGTGATCTCCCGCCTTTCATGAGCGCGCAGCCCAGAAGAGCCCGCCACAACAGTAGAGTCGCCGCTCCGGCCAGCGCGACATAGGGGTTAAGGACGGTAGCTCGCCACCGCGACGAGATGATTTGGGGCACGGCTGACTTGGCGGGCCCCTTGCTTTGTAAGCAGCCGGGAGAAAGTCATGTTGCAACGATTGACGTGTGCAGTAGCGGCGGTGTGGGTCACAATCGGCGCGACCGGAGCGGCGCAGGAGCGCGCCACCGTCCAGATGCGCGACGGGTCGAAGCTCGAAGGGCGAATCGAGGAGCTCACGGCGAACGGTGAGCTGTTCGTGCGGGTGTCCCAGCAGGATCAGCGGCGCCTGTCCGTTACGAGCGTGGCGCTGATCGACGCGGTCGGTGGCGCGAGCGGATTGCCAGAAACAGAAATTCGCGAAGCGACCGGCGCGCAGCACTTGTTGCTGTTGAGAAATGGTTCGAGCGAGAAGGGCCGGCTCGTTGCGATTCGTGGCGGCGAGGGCTCGGCGAATGACAGCATGCCGCGCACGTATGTGTTCCGCGCTGCCGACGGCCGCGAACAGAACTACGCGCCCGAGCAAGTGTCGCGCGTCTACCTGGGAGCGTATCCCTTTGCCGCGAGTGCCGCGAGCAACAACACGAGTGACCTGTCGGCTGGCGTCGATACGCCCGGAGCGCTTCGCATTGGCGCGGCCGGTGGTTGGGTGTCGACGGGGATGCGCGTGCGCAAGGGCGAGTGGATCTCGTTCAGCACGAGCGGCGAGGTGCAACTGTCAGAAAACCGCAACGATCGCGCTCGCGCGGCCGGAGCGGGACGCATGGCGGCCGGTGCGCCGCTGCCGGCCGTGAATGCCGGAGCCCTGATTGGGCGCATCGGTAACGGTCAGCCGTTCGGGATCGGCGATCAGGCCGCGGTGCCCATGCCGTTTGACGGCGTCCTCTATCTGGCGGTGAATGACGATGAGCGCTCGGACAACGCGGGCGAATTCATCGTTTCGATTCGACGCGGCCGTTAGGCGCTCCGCCTTTGAGCGTCGGCCCGAGTTGCAGGCCGATCTTCGGCTGATCCTGGGTGCCGGCTACCGTGATGACCAGACGGGTGCCGGCGCCATTCTTCCTGAACAGCGGGTCGAATGGCTTGAGCAGCAGGCTCCTGAACCCCGTTTGCGTCTGCGACACGGTCGCGTTCAGCAAGACCACGCCGGACAGATCCACCGTTTTTGCGCGAAGCGAGTGCGTGCCGTCGAGCTTTACGGATGCGCCCTGCACGTCGAATGACAGGCCCTGATAGACAAAGACGCCGTCACGAAGCGCAAACTTCGTCGCCATCCGCGACGCAACGTCGTCGATCGCCTCGTCGGTCGGGCGGCCCTGCGCTTTCCGGCTCAGCTCGTCGATCTTGTCCTGCACCGAGTCTTTCGCAAACCTGACGAGCTCCGCTCGCACTGAACCTTCGAGTGCGAGACGCTGAAGGACTTTTTCCTTGCCTTGCGGGAGGTCCATTGCTGCATCGATGACGAGCGTACCGTCCGCCGCAGGCTGACCCTTGCTGACGAGGCGCAGAAGTTCGCCGAGGTTGGCTGAGCTGCTCTTGACGTTGACGACGACCCGTTTACCCTTGACGCCCTTGGTTCCCTCGACAACACCGCGCGCGTCGAACCGTGACTTGCCGAGCGTGACGGCGACGTGCTTGAGCTCAACATCGCCCTTGGTGCCGTCGACCACGGCGTCGTAGGCCGTCTGCAGGGGCAGACTGGCGCCGTCGAGCTCGGTCAGCCGGAAATCCGGTGTCTTCGTTTGACCCTTCGTGTAGATCTGTTCGATGGTCCCACTCATCTCGCCGACCGCCGCGAGGGTTCCGCCCAGGCCATCGATGGTGCCGAGATCTGCGTCGAACGTGTATTCGCCCTTCAAAGGGGTGGTGCCTGGCTCACTCGGACTGCCATGGCCCGAATTGTCCCGAAGCTTCGATCTGCCCGTAAGGGATCGGATTGATCAGCGACGCGGTGAACGTGGCCGCCTCCCTCGCCTTGAGGTTGCTGATGTCGAGCTCATAGATATCCCACACCTTGGGATTCTTGTTCGAGTTCCGGGGCACCACCGCAAGACGGGTGTTGGTCGCGCGCAGATGTCGAACGACAAAGCCCGAGCCCTCGTCACCCTCCTTCTGTTTACCGCCAGACGCCCCGGGTAGAGGCCGCTTGCCCGTCTCGGTGTCCTTGGGAGGGATGCTGATCTCGAGTCCGTCGACCAACACGCGCTCGACCGTCGAGCTCCACAGCTCAGTTGGCTTAAGGTCAACCGTAAAGGACGAAACTACGAGCAACGGGGGGATATCCGTCCGGCCGTGGTGTCGCACCGTCAGGTTTCGGCCATACAATCGCAGCGGCATCCAGCTCAGGTGGACCTCGCCGAGCTCGACTTCGCTTTGGAGTGACTTGCTGAGGTTCGACGCAACCCACTCGTGGAGCCGCGGTTCGAGCGCCCGGAGGCTGACCACAATGCCGACACCGGAGAGGGCGATCACCACGACCAGGATGGCGATGATGATTCGCGTGCGCTTTCTCACGGTGACAATGCGTCCTCGATGAGAAAGACTTCCACCTTCGCCGGGGCCGCGGCGTTCCCGACAATCACGAGTGTATAGAAGCGGCCGGCCTCGAGATGGGCATTGGTCGTCGCATCGCCGCTCGTGCCGACGACCTCGAGTTGCCCGTTCATCGGCACGACGTCCTTGTAGTCGCTGACCGTCTGATAGTCGACGTCGTCGAACAAGGCGATCGGCGAACCTGCGGCGCGCACGTCGATCTGGCCGGCGTCGTACGCCGGCATGCACGATGCGCAAGCGGGCCTTGCCCGCGGAGGGCGAGTCGAGATGATCGTTGACGATTCGCAGGAGCGGGCCATTGCCGTCTCCCGGCATCGCGATCGCGGTGTAGAAATTCCCGTCCTTCAGGTTCTCGGTGTTCGACGATAGCGGTTTGGCTTGCGTCATGCCTGCAGGGCGCAACGCAAATGCGTAACGCTTGCCGTCGACCGCGCGATAAGGCGTCACGGCCTTGAAGCCGAGCCCGTCGAACAGGACCAGATCACCCGCGAACACATCGAGCCTGGTGCCGGAAGGCACGGCATGCAGCACACGCACCAGCGCATTGTCGCGTTGCTCCGCGGCGGCCGATGAGGGCACGGTCGACGACCCCGCCGGCGACGAGGTCGTGACGCTGCGCGTGACGCGTTTCGGTTTGATCACACGCAGCGGCGATGAGTGCCACCGCGAGGAAAGCTGCGGCCTGCGTGGGCTTTGCCATGGTCGTGGTCTCGCTCACGCCCGGGGGCGTGGTGGTTCGGTGATGCCGGGCTTCTCCGACGGAGCCTCTACCGGCGGTTCGACCGGCGGGGGATCGATACTTGGTTCGCGGTCGACATCCTTGCGGTGCGGATCATCGGGCGGCACGATGGGCTGCTCAGGAGCCTTCGGCAGCCCGGGAATCGGGTGAGGTGTCTCCGGCTGTTGGGCCTGCACCTCACCCTCCTCGGTCGCTTTCTGCACTGCGTTCTCGTCCACAGGTTGCGTGGCGATCATCGTCAGTTCAGCAAGCATCGCGATCCCTACTTATCAAGGCGAACGACGAGCGCGGCGCGACGGTTCAACCTTCGCGTCTCTTCGCGCATGTTGTCGTGCTTCGGCTTCTCTTCACCGTAGCTGACCGTCTGCAGTCGAGTGGCAGCGACGCCGTTCGACGTCAGGTAGTCGCGGACGGCGTTGGCTCGGCGCTCACCGAGCGCGAGGTTGTATTCCGCCGTGCCGATGCTGCAGGTGTTGCCCTCGACCGTCAGGCGCAGCGTCGCGTCTTCCTTCATCGCGGCGACCGCCTGTTCGAGCACGCGCAGCGCTTCCGGCCGCAGCGTGTATCGATCGAAGTCGAAGTGGACGTCTTCAAACGTGTAGACCTTGGTGGCGCGCGCGATCACTTGCAGCGTCACCGTGTCGGAAGCCGTGCCGCCCTTGCCGTCGGAGACGGTCACGGTGGCGGGCACCGAGCCTACCGTCATCGGCGCGGTCCAGACCGGCTTGGCGATGGTCGCGTTGTCGAGCGTGCCGGCTGGTGTCGTCCACTTATAGGCGAGCTGGTCGCCATCCGGGTCGTTGGCGTCCGCGCTGAGCTGCGACTTTTCGCCAACGAAGACGGTGCAAGGGTTACATGCTGCCTTGACCGTTGGCGGACGATTCGCCGGCGGCACTGCTGCCACTGGTGCGGGAGTCACCGGTGGCGGTGGCGGCGGCAAACGGCGCGGCGCCCAGCCGATGCGGACGTGATAATCGAGATAATCGGAGCGCGATTCCTCCGAAGCGTTGAGGCGTTCGGGCATCGGCGTATCGAGACGAATTTCGGCGCCGATGAAGAAACCATTGTCGGCAAACCAGGTGACGCCGCCAGTGAACGACGTCTGGCGATCGACGAAGCTGACGGCCGGGCTGGTGCTGCCGTCTTCCGCGACCAGTTGCTGATCGATCGCCGCGTTGTCACGGACCGGTTGATCGCCAAGGATCTCGCCGTGAATCAACCACGAAGGCGACGGGTTGAAGCCGATGCCCGCGCCCCAGTGGAAGTTGTTGGGCACGTGCACGACAACCGGGTCGGTCGGGTTCTTGCGAAGGTTGTAGCCGGCCGTGCCGCTCAGCACGACCTTGGGCGAGACCCAGCGGCTGATCACTGCGGACAGATCCGCCGCGATGGAGCCCTGGCCGGCGCCGGCGTCAGCGTCGCCTGTCGGCAGGTTGAAGGTGCCGCGGCCGGCGAGGCTGAAGGGGTTGCCCTGGCCTTCGCTCAAGAACGCGTACTTCACGCCGACGCGCAAGTCGCCGATCTTGTTGCCGGTCCAGCGTTCGCGCGCGTAGGGATTTTGGGTGTCGATGCCGCCGCGTTCCGGATCGGATGGCACATACAGGACCTGGTTGTCGCGATCGACGCGCGTGATGAAATCCCACCCCGCATAGAGATCGAGTCGCTCGGTGAAGCCGTACGAAACGTTCGCCGTGAAAGTGGCGACGTTCATCTGGCCCTGTGGCGTGTTGCGTGAGTTCCGTTCGACGGACCCTCGCGTCATCTTCTTGCCGTTGGTGTCGGCAACGGGAAGCCACCACAAACCGGCGTCGCCGTCGATGGTGGTTGCTACGCGTCCACGAGCATCGTCCTGTGTGTTCGATTGTTGAGCTGCCGCAGGTATCGCAACCGAAACTGCGAGCAAACTCGCGACCAACCAGTTTCTGGCACTCATCGCTAGTCCGTTCCTCCCGTGCGCCATGGCGCGCATCGCCGCTAACTCCTACAAACGACGTGCCACTGACGGGTTTGAGCGGCACGCGCCTAGCTGATCGGTTGCCCTTTGCCCGAAATGGGTGAAGGAGCTGCCACACTGCAGAACGTTCTCCAGAAGCTCCAGCTCAACCGGTTTGACGAGATGATCGTCGAAGCCGACCTCGATCGACCGCCGGCGGTGCTCGGCCTGGCCCCAGCCCGTCAATGCGATGAGCCGCATCGGCCGGCCCCAGGCCTCGCGGCGGATGGCGCGGGCGACGTCGTAGCCGGACATCTCAGGCATGCCGATATCGAGCAGAACCGCATCCGGACGATGCTGTTCGGCGAGTTGGACGGCAGTGCGGCCCTCATAGGCGGTGATGACCTCGTGGCCGGCGGCCTTCAGGAGGAACGCGAGACTATCGGCGCCGTCCTGGCTGTCGTCGGCGACGAGGATCTTGAGCGTGGCGCGAGCGGCGGGTTCGACGCCCTCTCGGTCACCGGGCGTGTCGACCGTCTCCGCCAGGGGGAGGGTGATCGTGAATTCGCTGCCGTGGCCGGCTCCGGCGCTCCAGACCGCGACCATGCCGCCGTGCATTTCGGTCATCTGCTTCACGAGCGTCAGCCCGATACCGAGGCCCGTCTGCGATCGCCTCATGTCGCGATTCAGCTGGACGAACATCCCGAACACTTTTTCCTGGTCCTCGGGGTTGATCCCGACGCCGGTGTCCTTCACTTTCACCGACACCCGACCCATGTGAGGCTGGACGATCACCGATACCTGGCCGCCCGACGGCGTGAACTTCGCGGCGTTGGTCAGCAGATTGAGGACGATTTGCGAAATGCGTGTCGAATCCGCATCGAGCATCAACGGCGCTGCCGGGATGTCGAGCGTCAGCGTGACGCCCGCGGCCGTGAGCTGCGGCTGCGCGGTTTCGACGGCGCTCTCGATGATCGATCGCAGGTCGACGCGCTCCTTGCGGAGCGTCAACTGGCCGCGGGTGATGCGGCTCACGTCCATCAAGTCGTCGATCAGCCGCACGAGCTGCGAGATCTGGCGCTCCATCACCCCGGTGGCATGGCGGGCCGTTCCGGACAGAGTGCTCCATGCGGAGGATGGCCGCCACGTTGCGCAGGGGAGCCAGCGGATTGCGAAGCTCGTGAGCGAGCGTGGCGAGGAATTCATCCTTCAATTGCGCTTCGTAATGCAGCCGATGTTCGCGATCCTTGACCGCGGCACGCGCCTCTTCCGCTTCGTCGGCGCGGCGCTCGGCCTCTTCCTTCGCCTGCCGCAGCTGCGCTTCGATTTCCTGGCGCTTGGCAATGTCGACGAGCAACCGCTGGCGCTCGTTGGTGAGCGCCGCTTCCTGTTGCTTCTGGAACGTGATGTCTCGAAACGCGCCGAGTACGCCGGCGATGGTGCCGTCAGGATTTCTCTCCGAGTGCGCGCGGTAGGCCACGTGGACCAGGCGGCCGTCCTTGGCAATGACACGAGCCTCGCCCTTGACCTCTGCGCCGGCGCTCGCGCGGCTGAGGGCATCCTGGATATCGGCGCGATCATCGGGGTGGATCAATGCGAGGCCGGGACGGGCCTGCAGATCCTCGAGCGTGTAGCCGAGCAGGACTTGGAGGCCGCTCGTCGCCGAATCGATCACGATTCTTGCGTCGGGCTCGACCCGCGCATGAAACGCGAAGTCCGAGGCCAGTTCGCCGATCAGCCGGTGGAAATTCTCGCTCTCGCGCAGCCGTGACTGCTCGATCAGCAACCGCTCCCGCGATCGGTAGAGATTGCCGCAGAGCCACGACACGACCAGCGATATGACGGCGATCGACGCGAGCCGCACCGGCATGTTGATGAGCGTCGCGTTGGCGTCGAGCAGCTTGACGAGCGGGCCGAGGGCCGCAGTGCTGGCGATCGTGCTGACCAGCGCCGGCCGAAAACCGCTGTGCCACGCGAGGATGGCGGTGGCCAGGATGAAGATCGCTCCGGTGACATAGTGATACCAGAGCCCGACTCCCACCACGACCGCAGCCGCTATGGCGGCGACTGCGACCCCGACCCCGACGTCTTCCAACAGGCTGGCTCTACGTTCGTACGCGGCTTCGTGTCGCATGACGTTTGGGCCTGAATGGATAGACCGATACCTATCTTGGGCAACCGGCTTCGGTGAAACTACTCGGTCGGAATCGTCAAAGCAAGCAAGATGCCGAAGCTGGACCGTTAAGCGAGCGGTCATTTCCCGCCTAAAAGCAGCTCGTAGCGGCTCGGTGAGCAAAAAAGGACGATCGATGGTGCAATTTCTTCAGGCTTGCGCGTGTTCTTCATCGGCCCCAGCACGACACAGGGTGGGTGAGGCGCTTCCCTGGTTATGGTCGGTCTCTGCACTAGCGGATTTCTGCGCGCGAAACCGGGCGAGTTTCAGCAGCCCACAGGTATGAACGCGTGGCAGGAAGCTTGCTTTCGTTCCGATCGAATCACACATTCCAACTGACGCGCCTGTTCGAGTGCGCGCGGTGGAGGTGGGTCGATGGCGGACTACAGACGACAGCACGACGAGAACGGACGTCACGATCGCGACTGGCCGGATAGGGCAGGCGACGAAGTTCGCTCGTGGTCTCGGACCGCGATGCGCGGAAGGCGCACCGGACGATCGCGCATTCGGCATGTATCGCACTGACGATCGCGATTCCGATCGATCGCGCACGATCGCGCCTAGCACCGCCGACGAGTGATTTCCGCGATCGACATCAGCAGCACCTCCCGAGGGACGACCATGCGCCGGTGTGGGGCCCGCGCGAGCGTGGCGGCTACTGGCGGCAGTACGAGGCCGCGCGCCCGGATTACGCGGGCCGGGGACCGAAGTTCTACAAACGATCCGACGATCGCATTCGCGATGAGATTTGCGACTGCATGACCGACGATCCGCGCTCGACGCGTCGGAGATCGTGGTTGAGGTGATTAACGGCGAAGTGACGCTCTCGGGCTCCGTGATGAGCCGCGATCAGAAGCGCCGCGCCGAAGACGTCGCTGATCGGTTAGCGGCGTAAGGATGTGACCAACCAGCTGCGCGTCACGCGCAGCGGGGATGGTCACGACTGGGCCGCCGACTCGTCAGGAGCCGCCGGCACTGGCAATACCTCGTCACGACCGTGAACGAGGCCGTAGGCAAGGGAACTTCAAGCAAGACAACCTCTGGAACTTCCGCGTAAGACCAAACCCACCTTGAAGCCTTCGGGCGAGGAGTCGGCACCGGCCGAGTCCTCGCCCGGACGGATCTGACAGAGACAGTCAGCAGTCAACAGTCGACAGTTAAGAGTTCAGTCGGCAGTTAAGAGTTCAGTCGGCAAGCTTCAGTCTTGGCGCTTGGAGATAGCGTGACGGAAGTCTGTGATCCAGCTTTGCCTCGATGAAGCGCGAGGCGGCGGCGACTACGATCGATCGACACGCCGGTCTCGATGCCGAGACCGTTCAGCATGAACAGCAAGTCCTCGGTGGCCAGATTTCCGGCCGCGCCGGGTGCGAAGGGACAGCCGCCGAGGCCGCCGGCGGAACTGTCGAAGGTCGTGACGCCGTAGTCGAGACCCGCGAGGACGTTGGCGAGGGCGGTGCCGCGGGTGTCGTGGAAGTGCAGAGCCGACTTGATGCAGAGCGGCAGCCTGGCGCTGACGGTGTCCGAGAACACGGAGCAACGTCGCCCGGAGTGTGCCGCGCCAATCGTGTCGCTGATCGCCACTTCGTACACACCGATGTCGAGCAGGCGGCCGCGATGTCGGCGACCCGCGCGGGATCGACCGGGCCCTTCGAACGGACAGACGAAGCACGTCGACAGGTATCCGCGGACGCGCAGTCCGGCCGCGCGCGCGTCGGCGCAGACCGTCGCATAGTTCGCCAGCGACTCGTCGATCGACTGGTTGATGTTGCGGCGGCTGAAGGTCTCTGACGCGGCGGCAAAGACGGCCACTTCGGAGACGGCCGCGGCGATCGCCCGCTCGAGCCCCTGCCGGTTAGGCACGAGCGCCGTGTAGCGGGTGCCGGGACGCCGCGTGATGCCGGCAAACACCTGCGTCGGCGTCGGCCATCTGCGGCACCCATTTCGGCGACACGAACGCCGAGACCTCGATCACGCTGGTGGCCGGCGTCCGAGAGCCGATCGACGAACGCGATCTTGTCCGTCGGTCGCCACCGTGGCGCGCTCGTTCTGCAGGCCGTCGCGCGGGCCGACCTCGACGATCGTGACTGCCGGCTGGCACGCGCATCACTCGATCTCGAGCAGGTTGACGCCGGGCTGGACCAGTTCGCCCTTGGCGCAGTGCACCGCCTTCACGATGCCGCTGCGCGGCGACCTGATCGGCAGCTCCATCTTCATCGCTTCGAGCACGATCAGCGTGTCGCCTTCGTTCACGGCCTGGCCGGCGGCTGTGTTGATCGCGACGACCGTTGCCGGCATCGGCGCCATGACGCCCGCGTCGCCACGCGCCCTTGACGCGTCCGCGTCCGTGACGCGGCACCGGCTTCGATGCGCGCCACTTGTCCGTCAACAAATACCCATGTCGCGTCGCGACCGCCGGCGACCGCGACGCGCCATCGCGTGTCGCCATCCGTGACGAGGTACCAGCCATCGCCAAGCGGTTGAACGTCAGCCACGCCAGCCTCGGAGGGTGTCAAAAGGATCGGTGCCTAGGGTGCCTAGGGTGCCTAGCAGTGCCTGAGGTGCCGAGGTGCCAGGTTGTTCGATGGCCGCGAGGACCGCCGGCGGCAGTGCAGCCGGAATCGCGGCCGCAAGCGACGCACTCTCTCGATCGAGAAAGCCCGTGTCGATCGACGCACTCACGAACTGCGGATGCTCGAGTATCTGCAGCAGGAACGGGATGTTGGTGCGGATGCCGAGGATGGCATATTCGCGAAGCGCGTCGATCGCCCGCCGCCGCGCTTCTTCGCGATTCGAGGCGTGCACGATCAGTTTTGCCAGCATCGGATCGTAATGGACCGAGACCTCCGAGCCGGCCCTCACGCCGCTGTCGACGCGAATGCCCGGTCCCTGCGGCTCGCGGTAGAGCAGGATCGGTCCCGCCTGCGGAATGAAACCCTGCGCCGGATCCTCCGCGTAGATGCGGCACTCAATGGCGTGCCCGCGTTGTGAGAGGCTCGTCCTGCGTGAAGGGCAGCGGCTCACCCGACGCCACGCGCAGTTGCGCATGAACCAGATCGACACCCGTCGACGCATTCGGTCACGGGATGCTCGACCTGCAGGCGCGTGTTCATTTCGAGAAAATAGAAGTTGGCGGCGTCACCACTGCCTTCGAGCAGGAATTCGCACGTGCCGGCGTTGCGGTAACCGACCGCCCTGGCGGCGGCAATCGCCGCCGCGCCCATCCGCTCGCGAACTGCCGCACTGAGCGCGGGACACGGACTCTCTTCGATCACTTTCTGGTGCCGCCGCTGCGCTGAACACTCGCGCTCGAAGATGTGCACGGTATTCCCGTGCGCGTCGGCGAAGACCTGGATTTCGACGTGGCGGGGCTTGTCGATCAGTCGCTCCACGTAAAGCGAGTCGTTGCCGAAGGACGCCGGGCTTCCCGACGCGCCGCCGCGAGCGCCTCTCCGAGCGCGGCGGCGTCACGGACGGCCTTCATCCCGATGCCGCCGCCACCCGCGGCCGGCTTGATCAGCACCGGGAAGCCGACGCGCCCCGCCGCCGCCCTCAGTGCATCGTCTGACTGATCGGCCGGAGTCTCGCCTGGCACCACTGGCACCCCGGCACTGGTCATGAGCGCCCTGGCACCAATCTTCGACCCCATCTTCTCGAGCGCCGATGCCGGCGGACCCACGAAGATCAGCCCCGCGCTCTTCACATGCGCGCGCGAACGGTGCACGTTCGGAGAGGAAGCCGTAACCGGGATGCACCGCGTCGGCCCTGGACGATTGCGCGGCGCCGATGATCGCGTCGATGTTCAGGTAGCTGTCACGCGCCGGCGCCGCGCCGATGCGAACCGACCGATCGGCTTCCGACACATGCGGGGCGTCGGCATCGGCGTCGGAATAAACCGCCACCGTTTCGATGTCGAGCTCCCGGCATGCCCGGATGATGCGGCGCGCAATCTCGCCGCGATTGGCGATCAGCAGCCGGCGCATCATTGGTCCGGCGCAGCTTGCGGAGGTGGACGGCATGTTCGTCCACGACGGCGTTCGTTTTTCGAGAAACGCCTTCAATCCCTCTTGTCCTTCCGGGGACACGCGCTGGGCGGCGATTGCGTCGGCGGTGATCCCCATCACGTCGGCGGGCGCCCTGCCGATCACGTTCTGAATCAGCGCTTTCGAGCGCGCCACTGCGGTCGGCGATGCGCTCAACGCTTCGTGCACAAACCGATCGACGGCCTCGTCGAGATCGGCGGCGGCCACGATCTCGTGAACGAGCCCGATCTCCTTGCCTCTCTTCGCGTCAAACCGCCGGCCCGTAAGGAACAAGTCGCGCGCCGCCGACGCGCCGATCTTCTGGAGCACGTACGGGGAAATCATCGCCGGCAGGATGCCCAGTTTCGTCTCGGTGAAGCCGAAGATCGCGTCTTCTGCCGCGACGACGATGTCGCACACCGCGGCGAGGCCGGAGCCGCCGCCGAGCGCGGCGCCGTGGATGCGGCCGATCACGATGGCCGGGATCGTGTTGATCGCGAGAAACATCGCCGCGCCGGCGCGCGCATCGCGCACGTTGTCGTCGTGCGAATAGCCCGCCATCTTGGCCATCCAGGCGGCATCGGCACCGGCGCTGAACACCTTGCCGGCGCCGGCGAACACGACGACCCGCAGCGTGGCGTCGTCGTGCGCGCGCTTCGCCCACTCGGTCAGTTCGGCGATGACCTGTTCGTTAAAGGCGTTGCGGACATCCGGGCGGTTCAGCGTGACGCGCTCGATGCCGCCGCTGCGCTCAACCGTGAGGAATTGATAGTTCATCTACGTCCCACGATTATATCGGCGGCGCGGAGGGGTCTTAACGGGCTTGCGGGCTACGGGCTTGCGGTCTCACATACGGAAGACGCCGAACTTCGCGGGAGGAATCGGCGCGTTGAATGCGGCCGACAGGCCCAGCGCCAGCGCGTTGCGTGTTTGCGCCGGATCGAGGATCCCGTCGTCCCAGAGGCGCGCCGTCGAGTAGTACGGCGATCCTTCGCCGTCGTACTTCTCGAGGATCGGCTGCCGGATCGCCGCTTCGGCATCCGGCGCCAGCGTCTGGCCGTCGCGGGCCATCTGATCCCGCTTCACCGTCGTCAGCACGCCGGCGGCCTGCTCGCCGCCCATCACCGAGATGCGCGCGTTCGGCCACATCCAGAGCAGCCGCGGCTCGTAGGCGCGGCCGCACATCCCGTAATTGCCGGCGCCGAACGAGCCGCCGATGATCACCGTGAATTTCGGCACCACCGAGTTGGCGACGGCGTGCACCATCTTGGCGCCGTCCTTGGCGATGCCGCCGCGTTCGTACTGGCTGCCGACCATGAACCCGGTGATGTTCTGCAGGAAGATCAGCGGCACGCCGCGCATGTTGCACAGCTCGATGAAGTGCGTCGCCTTGAGCGCCGACTCGGAGAACAGCACGCCGTTGTTCGCGATGATGCCGACCAGGAAGCCGTGAAGCCGGGCGAAACCGCAGACGAGCGTGGTGGCGTAGCGCTCCTTGAACTCATCGAATCGCGATCCGTCGACGATGCGCGCGATCACTTCGCGCACGTCGTAGGCCTTGCGCAAATCGAGATTGACGATGCCGTACAGCTCGGCCGGATCGAACGCCGGATCCTCGGGCGCGGTCATGTCGTCAGGCAGCTTCTTTCGCGTGTTGAGCGTGGAGACGATGACGCGCGCCTGTTCGAGCGCGTGCGCATCGTCTTCGGCAAGGTAGTCGGCCACGCCGGACAACCGCGTGTGAACATCGGCGCCGCCGAGATCTTCAGCGGTGACTTCCTCGCCGGTCGCGGCCTTCACGAGCGGCGGACCGCCCGAGGAAGATCGTCCCGGTGCCCTTGACGATGATCGTTTCGTCCGACATCGCCGGCACATACGCGCCGCCGGCGGTGCAGGAACCCATCACGACGGCGATTTGCGGAATGCCTTCCGCGGACATGCGCGCCTGGTTGAAGAAGATGCGCCCGAAGTGCTCGCGATCGGGAAAGACGTCGGCCTGCATCGGCAGGAACGCGCCGCCCGAATCGACCAGGTAAACGCAGGGCAGGTGATTGTGCAACGCCACTTCCTGCGCGCGCAGGTGCTTCTTGACCGTGAGCGGGTAATAGGTGCCGCCCTTGACCGTGGCATCGTTGGCGACGATCAGCACGTCGCGGCCGGAGACCCGGCCGATCCCGGTGACGATCGCCGGCGCTCGGCGCGTCGCCGTCGTACATGTCCCATGCCGCGAGCGGCGACAGTTCGAGGAACGGCGAGCCCGGATCGATCAGCCTCTCGATGCGCTCGCGCACCGGCAGCTTGCCCTGTTCGCGATGCCGCGCCAGATACTTCGCGCCGCCGCCCTGGCGTACCTGCTCGATGCGCCCGCGATACTCGTCAACGAGCGCCTGCATGCGGTCACGATTGGCGCGGAACTCCGCGCTGCTGATGTCGATGTGCGAGTGGAGACGTTCCATTACCACCCGCAGCAGTCCGTCTTGAATCGGCAGGAGGGGCAGCGCCAGACGGCGTGCATGCGATACATGTCGGCGCCGCAGCGCTCGCATTTCATCGCGTCCGCGGCGGGAGACGCAGGAGCGGCATGGAGTGCCGATACGATCGGCGTGACGATCAGGCGCGGAACGGGCTTCGGAGAAGGTTCATCCACCCCGGCATTATAAGGCGTCGAGGTGGATGCCCTTGAATCGTGACAAGCCCGCAACCCATCTGATTCGCAACGAACCACAGCGCGATAATCGACACCGGAACGCCCAGTAACCAAGCAACTCCGTATTTCATCATCACTCCTCTCGACAAATCCGTAGATTCAATTTTGCAACTTGCGTTCCAGACCGACTCGGCATCACCGTTGCTATGGACTACAGCGGAGGTCGTGATGAGAGCGTTCAATCACCACGGTGATTCTGTCGTCGATGGCGTTGGTTACCGAAAGTGTGGACGTCGGCACCGCGTTCAAGCAGACGGTGAACCGGTTACGCCGGAAGACGCGCCAGTGTCGTGTGCACGGTCGTCAACGGCGGCCACGAGCTCTATCGTGCGCACACCGATACCAAGCTCTATCAGCAGTGCCTGCTGTGTGGCTACGAGACGCACGGATGGACGATTGATCGCCGCGATCGACGGTTGCATCTCGTGAGCAACTCGCAGCCGACCGCGGCGTCTCGCCGGTAGCGCCTAGACCAATCCCTTGGGCGGATCGCCATGCTCACCCGGCTGATCGCTCCAGGGGTTCGCGGGCCGCACATCCGAGGGGATCGGACGGCGCCAGTTGCCCATCCCGACGCCGATGCACACCAGTCCGATGGCGAGCGTCAATCCGGCTAAGGGCGCCAGGAACAGGCGTGGCGACGAGTCTGCCGCCTGGTCCGCCGGCGCGTCGGTCGCCCCGCTCAACTGCGCCGCCGAAGTCTGCCTGTCTGCACCGCCGAAAATCCCGTTGCCGTAGCACGAGGCGGCCGAGCCCGCCATTCCCACGGCGACGAGCAGCACGCCGATCGGCATCAACAATCTCATACCGCCTCCTCAGTCGACACCTCAGCCGGGCGGCCTAAGCGCTCGGCGATTCGCTGATCCCGCATTCCTTCATCTTGTTCAGCAGCGTCTTGTAGCTCACCTGCAGGTACTCGGCGGTCTTGCGACGGTTCCAGCGGAAGCGCTCGAGCGCGTGCTGGATCGCTTCCTTCTCCGCGCCCATCGCAGCGCTGCGCGCGAGCTCCTGCAGATTCACGCCATCGGCGCCCATCGCGGCAGCGATGCCGTCCGCGGGCGATGACGCGGACGCCGGTGCCGGCATCGCGAACGCCGGCGGCGGGGGAGCGGCGGCCATCGGCCGCGGCATCGGCGCCGACTGCGGCATCGGCTGCGCCGGCGCCGCCGCGACTCGTTCGGCGTGCTCGTATTCGGCATTGGCGCGCGCGGTGCGCAGGCGGCCGAGCTCGGCGAGGATCAGCGTTTCGTCCTGCAGCACGACGAGGCGCTTCATCATGTTTTCGAGCTCGCGGATATTGCCGGGCCACTCGTAGCGACAGCAGCGCTTCCTGCAGCACGAGCGACGGCCGCATCGCCGGCCGGTGGTACACCGACGCGAACTTCAACAGGAAGAATTCGATCAGCTGCGGAATTTCCTCGCGGCGCTCGCGCAGCGGCGGAACGTGGACCTCGATCACCTGCAGGCGGTAGTAGAGGTCTTCGCGGAACGTGCCCTGCCGCATCATCTGCTCGAGATCGCGGTTGGTCGCGGCAATCACGCGCACGTCGACTTCGACCGTGCGGTTGCTGCCAAGTTTCGTGAACTCGCGATCCTGCAGCACGTGCAGGATCTTCGCCTGCAGCGCCTGCGGCATCTCGCCGATTTCGTCCAGCATGATCGTGCCGTGCTGCGCGAACTCGAACTTGCCGACGCGCGTCGAGGCGGCGCCGGTGAAGGCACCGCGCTCGTGACCGAACAGCTCGCTTTCGAGCAGGTCGGCGGGCAGCGCCGCGCAGTTGACCTTGACGAACGGGGCCGAGCGCCGCGGCGAGCGCCGATGGATCTCGCGCGCGATCACTTCCTTGCCGACGCCGCTCTCGCCGCGCAGCAGCACGCTGATGTCGTTGTCCGCGACGCGATCGACCATCGTCATCACCGGCTGCATCGCCCTGCCCGAGCTCCAGCAGGGCTGCGCGCCGTCGGGATCCTGGCCGACCTGCGTGCGCAGGCGCTGCACTTCGCTCGTCAGCGACAGGCGCTCGAGCGCGTTGCGAATCGCCGCTTCGAGCGCGACTTCGCCGACGCCGTCGGGATCGCCGGGCTTGACGACGTAGTCGGTCGGCGCCGAGGCGGACGGCTTCGACGATCGTGGCCGGCGTCTGTCCGCCCGAGAGCATCACCACTTGCGCGGCGGGATGGGCGAGGCGGATCTGGCGCAGGGTTTCGAGGCCGTCGAGGCCGGGCATCGAGACGTCGAGCAGAATCACGTCGGGAAGCGCGCCTTCGCGCAGCCCCGCGAGCAGTGCGTCGCCGCTCTGTAGGTCAAGGTCTCGTAGCCGCGCGACCGCAACATGGTCTGCAGGTAGTCGGCGAACGGCTGGTCGTCGTCGACGATGGCGAGTGTGGCGCTGCTGCTCATGCTTGTACCAATGGAATACGGAATCCGACGGACGCGCGGTGGTCTGCAATCCGTCCACGTCTGCACGCGATGTTTGTCGAGCACGAACGCTGCCCAGATCAGCTTCAAGCCTTTGCCGCCCTTCACGAAATCCACCGGCCGCGCATTAGGCGCGCCGGGACCTGCTTGCAAGTGCGGCGAGCGAGTCGTTCGCTCCCGCCAGCACGATCAACCCGTCGCCGGCGCCGGTGCGCACGGCGTGCGGCGCGTCGCGCGCTTCGTC
Organism: uncultured cyanobacterium; assembly: GCA_963833135.1. Lineage (GTDB taxonomy): Bacteria > Acidobacteriota > Vicinamibacteria > Vicinamibacterales > UBA2999 > 12-FULL-67-14b. The sequence goes on from CAWHWW010000014.1 coordinate 170,047, forward strand.
GAACGCGGCCTTCGAGACGATCGCGACCGCTTGCGCAAGGTCGCGGTGCATTCGTCGTCTCGATCGCGCCGCGTGCCGGCGTCGCCGCACCACGCCGCGCCGTCGATTTCGCTCTGAGCCTGCAGGCTCTTGACGAAGTCCGCGCGCTGACACGCGCTCAGGGATGCCTTGCGAGGCGCTCTCTGAGAGCGCGCTCACCTTTCCCATGTCCACGCAGAGCGTGGCCAGCGTGCCGAGTGCTTGACGCGTTTGTTCGAACGCCCGGCGCGTGTCGTCGACGTTCGTAAGTCGGCCATCGAGATAAAGCTTCAAGTAACCCTGGGACACCGCCAGCGGCGTCCGGATTTCGTGGGCCAGAGTATTCAAGACCTGAGCCAAGTTCGGCTGCATTCCCGAAGACGTAGCACGTCCGGCTCATCCTCAACCGTTTGGCATGCATCGTGAAATGGCAGGCGATAGATGGGCGTGTAGCCATGACGACCGGCAAACACATTCTGATCGTCGACGATTACCCGGACGCCCTCGATATCTGGGCGATCTATCTGCGGGCGCATGGGCTATCAGGTCTCGACCGCCGGCGATGGCGCCGCGGCCCTCGCGCAGGCGGAGCGCCTGCTTCCGGATCTCATCGTCCTCGATCTCGAGCTGCCGCGTATGTCCGGATTCGACGTGGCGCAGCCGGCTGCGCGCGAATCCCGAGACGCAACACATTCCGCTCATCGCGGCGACAGGCTATTCGCACGTCACGCAACTCGACCGCGCGCGCGATGCCGGCTTCGATCAGCATCGTCGTCAAGCCATGCGACCCCGACTTGCTCGTCGAGGAAATCGAGCGGCTGCTGCATGCCGCTGACGGAGTCCGGACGACCAGCCCAGCCAGTATGGCTGTGGAGCATCGTCACAACAATGGGTAGCACGTTACCTAGCGGTGGAGCAAATGACGACAGATACGGCTGTGCTTGAGCGCGCGCTGGTCGTGATGGCCATTTCCATGGCCGTGCAAACCCTGCTGCTTCGTCGGGCGCGGCGGTCGCAGCGTTCATCGCGTGGCGCCGGACGGCCGCGGCACTGGCGGAGGTGAAGGCCAGGACCGAAGCGCAGATCGCCGAGCTTCGCGGCGCATCTCGATCGCATGGCGACCACGGTTGATGAAACCGCGCGCGCGCTGCGCCGCGGCACGAACGCGGTCGATGACGTGATGACCGACGTGCGCGATGCGATGGGCACGGTCAGGAATTCGGTGGGCACGGTGGCGTCGGTGGTAACCGGCGCCGCGCGCCGCGCTCGCACTCGGACTCTGGCGGGGAATTCAAGTCTGGCGCAGGCGTCGCGCCGCGCAGCGGATCGCTGCGGCCGCTACTTCAGAGTTGTAACACGACGCAGTTGGAAAAGGAGAGGGCAATGACACGGTGGAACGACGAAGAATCAACGGGCAGCGGCACGTTCCTGCTGGGCGCGCTGGCTGGTGCGCTCGTGGGCGCCGGCGTCGCGCTGTTGATGGCGCCCAAGGCGGGCGCCGAGGTCCGCAGGGATCTCAGCTGAAGGCTACAGCTCGGTGCGCGACGCGGCCACGCGCCGCTACCGCGATCTCGCCGATCGCGCCTCGGCGAAATTGGACCAGGCGTCGGCGAAGTTCGAACAGAAAGTCGATCAGTACAAGGGCCGTACCACGTCAACCATGGGCGACACGACGTCGCCTAGCGGCATGCCGCGCGTCTAGGAGCGACTATCAATGCTGACAACCATTCTCGTTCTGCTGATCGTCCTGTGGCTGCTCGGAATGGTGAGCTCGTACACGCTGGGCGGGTTCATCCACATCCTGCTCGTGCTCGCGATCGCGGTCGTGCTGATCCGCGTGATTCAGGGCCGACGAGTCGTTTGACGGGTCGCTGGCTCCCGTTAGTGGGGAGTGATTGGGGAGATGGGAGCGTCAAGATCGCTCCCCGCTCCTCCGCTCGCCACTCGCAGACAGGCTGTCATCTTCTGTATTAATACGCTACACTTCCGCATGGTTGGCCTGCAGATATGTCTTCAATGAAGTCTGCAAACCGGCGCCGCGTGCTCGTCGTCGACGACGAGCCGATGGTGACCGACTGGTTGAAGATGGTGCATCGAGCAAGGCGGCGACCGCGCCCGGATACGAGGTGCGCGCCGCGGCGGTCGGGTCGCGCGCGGTCGAAATGTTCCGCGCCTGGCGGCCCGACGTGGTCCTGATCGATCTGGTGCTGCCGGACATCGACGGCATCGCGCTGTTGCGCCAGTTGAAGGCGATCGACGAAGCGCCGGAGATGATCGTGATCAGCGGCGTCGGCACGATCACGCGCGCGCTCGAAGCCGGGCAGGCCGGCGCGTTCTACTTCATCGAGAAATCGAATCTCGATCCGGCCGGCATCGTCTCGATCCTCGATCGCGCGACCGACCTGCAGGTCGAGCGCGCGCAGCACGAGCGGCTCAAGGAGAAGGTGCGCGATCAGTACGCGTTCTCGAACATCATCGGCAAGAGCAAGAAGATGCGCGAGCTCTTCGAGCTGATCGAGGCCGTCGCCGAGAGCGACGCGAACATCCTGATCCAGGGCGAGAACGGCGTCGGCAAGGAGTTGATCGCCAACGCGATTCACGTGCGCAGCGGCCGCGCCAAGGGCCCGTTCATCAAGATCAACTGCGCGGCGCTGCCGAAGGAGCTGATCGAGTCGGAGCTGTTCGGCTACAAGAAGGGCGCGTTCACCGGCGCGACCACCGACAAGGTCGGGCTGCTCGAGCTGGCCGCCGGCGGATCGCTGCTGCTCGACGAGATCGGCGAGATGCCGCTGCTGCTGCAGACCAAGCTGCTGCGCGTGCTGCAGGAGCGCGAGTACCGGCCGATCGGCAGCGATCGCCTCGTCAAGGTCGACTTCCGGCTGATTTGCGCGACCAACGTCGATCCGGACGCGGCGATCAAGGACGGCCGGCTGCGCGAGGACCTGTATTTCCGCATCAACACGGTGACGCTGCGCGTGCCGCCGCTGCGCGAGCGCAGCGAGGACCTGCCGCTGCTGTGCGCGCATTTCCTCGAGAAGTTCAACGGCCGCTATCAAAAGAACGTCAAGGGCATCTCGCCGGCGGCGTATCATCTGCTCATCCGGTTCCGCTGGCCCGGCAACGTCCGCGAGCTCGAGAACGCGATCGAGCGCGCCGTGCTGGTCGCGAAGTCGGCCGACGTGCAGCCGCAGGATCTGCCCGATTCGATCCGCGGCGACGCCGTCGCCGAAGACGCGTTCACCGTGCCGCCGCACCACACGCTCGCCGAGATCGAGCGGATGGCGGTGGTGCAGACGCTGCAGCGCACGAACTGGAACAAGCAGGAGGCGGCGCAGATCCTTGGACTCTATCGGCCGACGCTCTACAGCAAGATCAAGAAGCACGACATCAAGGATCCACGCGCCCAGGTGCGCGTCGCCGAAGAGGCGTGAGATCTCGCGGCGTAAGCGCGGCGCATGCCCGAGCCGAGGCCCGCCGGCCACATCCGCCTGATCGGCCTCGCCGCCTGGCGTGGCGTCGGCGAGCTGTACAACAGCGACGGCCTGACCCACGCCGCGTCGATCGCCTATTACACGCTGCTGTCGTTCTTCCCGATGATGCTGCTCGCCCTGTCGATCCTCGGCGAGATGACGTCGGACCCCGCCGATCGCGACGCCGTGGTGCGGTTCGTCTTCCGCTATTTCCCGCGCCAGTTCGGATTCATCTCCGGTCAGCTCGACGCGTTCCAGACGCACGCCGGTCACGTTTGGCTTCTGGGGGATCGTCGCGCTGGTGTGGGCGTCGCTCGGCGTCTTCAACGCGATCACGTCGGCGGTCAATCACGCCTGGGCGGTGGAGAAGCGGCGCAGCTTCCTGAAGCACCGGCTGGTCGGCTTCCTGATGATGGTGTCGGCCGGCCTCGTCCTGATGCGTCGGACTGGTGATCGCGAGCCTGGTGCGTCTTGCCGAGACGCGACTCGGCGAGGCGATGGTGCGATCGCCGTGGCTCGACAATTTTTCGGGCGTCTTTGCGCAGCTACCTGGCGACGCTGCTCCTGATCGGCTGTGTCGCGCTGGTGTTCTATTTCATCCCGAATACGCAAGGTCCGCTTCCGCGACGTGTGGCCCGGCGCGATCCTCGTCGGCGTGCTGTGGCGCATCGCGTTGCGGCTCTTCTCGTGGTACGCCGCCGACCTTGCGACCTGGAACGTGATCCACGGTTCGATCGCCGCCGTCGTCGTGTTCCTGTTGTGGATCTACGTGAGCGCGGTGATCCTGCTGTACGGCGTCGAGATGACGGCCAGCTACGCGCGGCTGCAGGACGCCGCCATCCGGCACACGACGCTGAGCAAGGAACTGCAGGCGCCTGAAACTTGAGGGCTTGAGGGCTTAAGGGCTTGAGGGCTTGCGGTCCGAGAATCTCAAGCCTCCAAGCCTCAAGCCCCAAGCCCCCAAGCCCAGTATGATCGTGTAATGCCCAATCGACTCGCGAGCGAGCAGAGCCCCTACCTTCTGCAGCACGCCAACAATCCCGTCGACTGGTATCCCTGGGGCGCGGACGCGTTCGAGGCCGCGCGCGCGTCCGGCAAGCCCATCTTCCTGTCGATCGGTTACGCGACGTGCCACTGGTGTCACGTCATGGAGCGCGAGTCGTTCGAGAACGAGGGCGTCGCGAAGGTCCTGAACGATCTGTTCGTCTCGATCAAGGTCGATCGCGAGGAGCGGCCGGACGTCGATCGCGTCTACATGACGTTCGTGCAGGCGACCACCGGATCCGGCGGCTGGCCGATGAGCGTGTGGCTGACGCCCGAGCTGCAGCCGTTCTTCGGCGGCACCTATTTCCCGCCGTCGTCACAGTGGGGACGGCCCGGGTTCGTCGACGTGCTGGCCGAGATCGGCCGCGCGTGGCGCGAGGATCGGCTGAAGGTGGTGAAGTCCGCCGGCGGAGATCGTCGAGCGGCTGACCCTGATGGCGCGCGGGCAGGACGATCGCCGGATCCCCGGCGAGGACGCGCTCGCCAAGACGCTGCAACCAGTTTCAACAGTCGTTCGATACCCGGCGCGGCGGTTTTGGCGATGCGCCGAAGTTTCCGCGGCCGAGCGAGCTGTTGTTCCTGCTGCGGGAGTCAGCCCGCGTCGGTAACGACGCGGGCCGGACAATGGTGGTGCAGACGCTCCGGGCGATGGCGCTCGGCGGCATGCGCGATCACATCGGCGGCGGGTTTCATCGCTATTCGGTGGACGGCAACTGGCGGGTGCCGCACTTCGAGAAGATGCTCTACGACCAGGCGCAGATCGTGCTGGCGTGTCTCGAGGCGGCGCAGGCCGGCGATGATCCGTTCTTCGCGCAGATTGCCGAAGACACGCTGCAGTACGTGCGCCGCGACATGACCGACGCGAAGCGGCGGCTTCTATTCGGCGGAGGATGCGGACAGCCTGCCGCCGGAGCAGCCTCGAGATCCACCTTCGCCAAGGCTCCGGTGGGCAGGCAGGACCTCGAGACCACACCAGCGCACATAAAGTCGAAGGCGCGTTCTACGTCTGGACCGCCGAGGAGATTCGCGCCGCGCTCGGCGACGACAGCGCGATCTTCGAGGGTCGTTACGGCGTTCTGCCGAATGGCAACGCGCCGTTCGATCCGCAGCACGAGTTCGTCAACAAGAACCTGTTGTATACGGCGCAATCGATCGCCGACCTCGCCAAGGGCGCGAACAAGGCGCCGATCGACGTCGCCGAATCGCTGCTGCGGGCGCGTCAAATCCTGTTCGACGCGCGTGAGCCAAGGCCTCGTCCGCAGCTCGACGACAAGGTGCTGACCGCGTGGAACGGGCTGATGATCGCGGCGTTCGCCCGCGCGTCGCGAGTGCTGGGCGGTGGCGCGCTGGGACAGGACAACGGCGAGAATCCGGCCGGCGGCGCATCTCCGCAGTGCGACCGCGGCAGCGTCGTTCATCCGCGACACGATGTGGAATGCGAGCACGCGCACCCTGCTGCGCCGTTATCGCGCCGGAAGTGCGGCAATCGACGGCTATGCCGAGGACTATCGCCTGCCTCATCTTCGGCGTGCTGGAGCTGTTCCAGGCGTCCGGCGATCCCGGCTGGCTGGCATGGGCGCGTGATCTTCAGGCACGCCAGGATGAGCTCTTCTGGGACTCCGGGAGCGGCGGATGGTTCAGCACCACCGGATACGATCCGTCGGTGCTGGTGCGGATGAAAGAGGACTACGACGGTGCCGAGCCGGCTCCGACTTCGGTATCGGCGATGAACCTGCTGACGCTCGCGCACCTCACGGGCGAGCGCGACCTACGCCGATCGGGCGACGGAGGCGATGGCGTCGTTCGGCGGACGCCTCGAAGAAACGGGCCGCGCCGTGCCGTTCATGGCGGCGGCGTTGTCGATGTCGATCGCCGCCGAGCGAACAAATCGTGATTGTCGGCCCGCGCGACGCCGCGGCGACAGAGGCGCTGTGGATCGCCGCGCACAAGAAGTACCGGCCGTTCTCGGTGATCACGCGCATCGATCCGAAGGACCAGGCAGCGCTCGCCGCGCACATGCCGTGGACCGCGGGGATGAAAATGATCGACGGCAAGCCAACTGTCTACGTGTGCCGTGGTTTTACGTGCGACGCGCCTTCGACGGATCCGGCGGTGCTTGCGTGAGCGCGACAATCGATGTCGTCTCGACCGCCAGGGGCGCGTGGCGCCGCATCGTGCTCGGCGGCGGGCGAGGGAACCTGCTCTCGCTCGAATTGGTTCGCGAACTCGATCGCGCCCTGCATTCACTGGAGTCAGCAGCGCGGCATCAAGTGGCTGACGCTCGAGGGCAGCGGCGGCGAGTTTTCATATGGCGCGCGAATCCAGGAGCACACGCCGGAACTGATGGCGACGGTGCTGCCCGAAACGCATCGCGTCATCAGGCGGCTGCTGTCATTTCCCGCCTGTACCGCCGCCCTGGTGGAAGGCCGTTGTCTTGGCGGCGGATTCGAACTGGCCCTGGGATGCGATGACATCATTGCCACTGAAGCGGCGACGTTCGGCCTGCCCGAGATCCGGCTCGCAGCGTTTCCGCCTGCGGCGGCCGCGCTGTTGCCATTGCGTGTCGGCGCCTCACGGGCCACGCGGTCGATCGTCACCGGCCAGACGCAGGGCGCCCGGTATTGGCACGACGCGGGCCTGCTGTCGATGGTCGCGTCCCAGGCCAGCCTGCTCGAAGCCGCCGCGTCATGGTTTGATGCGCACCTGGCGCCGCACTCGGTGATTGCCCTGTCTCACGCGGTCATGGCAGCGCGGCTGACCCTGCGAGCGCAGGCCGAGCCCGCGCTCGAGCAGGCTGAGCGTGATTATCTCGATGGCTTGCTCAAGACCGAAGACGCGGTCGAAGGCGTCAGGGCATGGCTGGAAAAGCGTTCGCCCACCTGGAAGAACAGTTAACCTTAACCTTTGAACCATTGAACCCATGAACGGTGAACCGACATGATTGACGTGGACGTCTGGGTCCGTGGGCGCCAGGATGCGGCGACCGAACAGATCGACGGCATCAGCCAGAACGCCGCATCGTGGACGGATGTCGATGTCAAGAAGCTGCTCGAGGGTATGCTGCTCGCGCTCGAGCGCGTCAACAATCCGGGCGGCGTTCCGCCAGAGGTGACGCTGCGCGGTTTCAGCTGGATTGTGAGCGCCGATGATGGCGGCGTGCTGCTGCATCTGGAAATGCAGCTCGGCACCGTCAGCGCCGGCCCGTTTGCAATCGGCGAGACGCGCTTGACGGAGATGATCGGCCGGGTACTTGGCGGGCCAAGGGTGTCGACGTTAGTTCACTGACTGGGAACGCCTGACGCTTAAGTCGCGATTTGTTGCCCACTCACCGTGACAGACAGCACTTCCAACTTGGATCGGAACAGAACCTTGCCGGCCGCGTCGTAGACTTCGACGCCAGGTTTCAGAAAGTTCGCGGATCTCCCATCGGCCAGTGTCACCTGCCGCCCATCGGCGGCAAACACGACGACCACTCCTGCAGACATGACTATATTGGTCATCCCAAATGGATGATCCTAATTGCGGTCTTCTGATTCGTGTGTTGATCAGGATCAACTTGCCATCAGGCCATCAAGACCCGTCGCGGGACGCTTTCGGCCATAGAGATAGTCCGTGATTGTCGGTGAGTTACACTGACCACGCACGGCCCCGTGGTGAAATTGGCAAACACTGCAGACTTAAAATCTGCTGCTCGTAAGGGCTTCTGGGTTCGATTCCCAGCGGGGCCACACTTTAACTGTTCGATCACCAAACGGGTCAGGTACAGCAAACGCTGAAGCAGCCTGAGCGTCATTGAGCGCTGGTCGGACGAGCTTCCCTCCTTAACGCCGGCGCCAGCCTCCGTAATGCGACGCTCAGCCCGGCGGGGAGGCCCAGGCCGAGCGCCAGCGCCTCACACGGGAAGGCGAACCGCGTGTTCCACAGGAGGAAAAATGAGTGGGCGAAGATGACGACCAGCGGGACGAGGCTCAGCACGGCCAAATCGTAGCAGCGGCGGCGCAGCGAATCGACGCACCAGAGCATCAGGCCCAGCCACCCGGCGCTGATGAGGAGCGCGAAGACCGGCACGACAAGCCTATGCAGCCCGCAGCGCCACCAGGAGATGGGGCGAAGAACCGGCGGCGGCAGGACGAAGATGATGCTTTCCGCGCCCACATATTCGCACCTGGCGATCACCGGAGCGACGTCACCTCGCGGACGGACGGGGACGATGAGGGCTATGGTCGTATCGAGTACGGCGCGCACGTAGGCAAGTGGCGCTCCCAGAAAGCGCCCGGGCACCTTCCTCCTGAGCTCGCGATCGACCTCCACCGAATGGGCGCCTTTCATCAGGCGCTCGGTGTCCGCATCTTCGGGGAACCCGATGGCGCTGGCGTAGTCGTGGATGGTATATCCGGAGTTGAGAGAGAGACCAAACTCGCCCCGACGCGCGTTGTACGAGAGCCACGGGAGCAGTGCCAGGAAGGCCGTCACCAAGGTGACGGATGCTCCGGCAATCATCCAGGGCGTCCGCCGGGTGACTCGCGGTGGAACGAGTGGAGTCGCTGCCGCCACCGCGATGGCCGGCGCCAGGGCGGGACGAACCAGCGCGGCCACTCCCAGCAGCAGTCCCATCAGCGCGCGCCAGCCGAGGAAGGCGGGAGCCGCCGCCTGCATCGCGGCCACGAGGGCGATGAACCCGGCCACGATGAGGAATTCGGCCAGGCTTTCCGACAGCAAGGTCTGGGCATAGTAGTGGCGCATCGGATCGAGCGCGACCAGCAGGGCTCCCACCAGTCCTGCCCACCTGCCCAGAAGCGTATGCCCGATCATCAGCATGAGCACGCAGGTGATGATGGCCAGGATGTGTTGGGAGAGGATCACTATCTCCACTGTGTGAACCATCCGCGTCAGGAGCCACACGAACAGCGGATAGGCTGGCGTCGTCCAGAGGTCCCACTGGCCGGCGGCCAGGGCCCGGAAGAATCCGTCGCCCAGGTTGGCATAGCGCACGGAGTCGGGCCAGACGATGACCGGGACCGCGCGAAAGTAGGTTAGCTGTGCAAGGGCCGCCACAAGGGCGACGACGAGCGCATCGCCACGCCGCACGGTCATCGTGCGGCTTTCAACTTCGGGGGTTAGCGGCTGAGGGCGCGCGAGATCCGCATCGGAGGGAGCCGATCATAAATAGACGTTACCACGTGCGTTTGGGATACGACGCCGGGCGGCCTAACGCAGCCTCAATCGCGGTCGCTCGAACGCATCCCATGTCCGCATGTCCGACACGACGATGCGATCGTCAGGTGAAACGCCGCTCACGATCTGAATCAACGACGGCGAGCATCCGGGGCGCCGGCGAGTGCCCGGCGCCCCTCAGATGATCGGCGACCTGCCCACCTGGAATCTACTTGCAGTCGATGGTCTGCGGAATGCCCTGATGGATCCCGCCCTTCGGGTCCGAAGGATTGAACGTCAGTGTGATCGACTGATAGGAGAAGGAGACGCTTTCCATCGGTAACTCGCTGCTGCCAGAGGTCTGGCTCGACGTCACCCTCGCATTGTTAATGCGGATGTCGTACACCACACCCGAAAACACACCGGACTTGACGACCTCGATCCGGACTTCTGGAAACACCTGCCCCATAGCCGCCGCGGCCCAGAGCGCCGGACCTGCTTGGTCGAGATATTTCATGATCGACACGTCGGAACAGGTAACTGCCTTTTTCGTACCGCTCACCCCCTGTGACATCGACAGGACGTCGATCCAGTCCTTGTGGTTTGCGTCGACGGAGCTGCCCGGAACGCCAGGGACAAACATGAACGTTCGATACTGTTGTGCGTGTGCCTCACCCGATCCGACCACCACGAGCCCTGCCGCGAGAGCGCCGATCACGAATAACCGTCTCATCCGGACCCCCTTTGCTGACCTTACTGTTGAGTTGAAGCTCAACAGTACAGAAAGCGAGGTGGTTTGGCAATGATGGTCCGGAAGTTTGACATGCCCTGGACTGCAGTGTTCAGGCGCATACTTACGACGCTCTCGCGGCAGACGTCGCATCCGCCGACGTCGGCCGGCCGAGCGCAGCAGCGATACGTCGGCTCGCAGTCACATAGCACCAAGGCGAGATGGCCAACGTCTTTCTCAGTTATGCGCGCGAGGACAGTGCCAAAGCCGCGATCATCGCCAAGGCTTTGTCGGGACGAGACTGGACTGTCTGGTGGGATCGCACGATTCCCCCCGGCAAGACCTTTGACGACGTCATCGAGGATGCACTCGACCGTGCGGCGTGTGTCGTCGTGCTGTGGTCGAGGACTTCGGTCTTGTCCCATTGGGTGCGCGCCGAAGCTGCGGAAGGGGCCCGCCGCGGCATCCTCGTGCCGGCGCTCCTCGAGGCCGCGAAGATTCCGCTGGAGTTCAGGCGCGTCCAGGCTGCAGACCTCACGTCGTGGCACGGCGACCCTGCGGACCCGGAGTTCGAACGATTCGTTCAGTCGATCACGGCGCTGATACAACCCGCGGCGGTCGCGCCGGCAGGTATCGCGTCGCCACGGATTGCCGAGCCCTCTTTGGACCTTTTCGAAAGCTCGTCTCAGCGGGATGTGACGGAACAGCAACCCGAACGTCGCCGCTCACACGCTCTCGGCTGGGCCACCCTCGGTATCATCGCTATGCTCGTGCTCGGCGTAGCCTGGTGGTTGACGAGCCGTCAGGCAGTTGCTCCTCCCGTGAGTGAAAAGCCTCTCGAGCACCCACGCACGCTGCCGCCCGGGATAACCTTAGACCCCCGTGTTGACGTGCCATTGATCGTTGGCCTGCAAGTTGACGACGCGCGCACGCGACTCGACGGAATCGGGTTGCGCGTCGGCGGCGTGCGAGAGGCGAACGAAAACGGCCCAGCTGGAACGATCACGGCACAGCGTCCCGGCGCCGGCGAGCGTGTCAGCCCCGGCGCGGCGGTCGATCTGGTCGTCGCGCGGTCCTCCGGCGCGAAGCCCGCGCCCACGTCACGTGCGCGGTCAGACCCGAAGACCGAGAATCGCGTCGCCCAGGGAATCGAGGTGCCCGCCCTCACGGGACTCTCGATCGAAGAAGCGCGAGATCGCACGTCGCGTCGTGGCCTCACGGTCGGCAGTGTCACGACGCGGGCAAGCGACAGGATGGCGGCCAACACCGTTCTCTCACAGGAGCCGGCCGCCGGCACGCGGCAACCGTCGGGCACTCCGATCGCGCTGGTGATTGCGGAGGTATCCACAGCACCAGCCGACAGCAATCGTGCGCGAGGGGCACGCTCTCCCGCTACGAACTCGATTACAAATATCCGCGCAACCGATAGGTCACCATCGGAGGTCACTTTCGAGGCAGATGTCTTCTACGATGGAGCGAGCGGCACCGACCGGATCTACCTTACGGCTACGGCGATGAACGGAAAAACCCAGATGCGCGGTGCGACTGCGCACTTGTCATCGCCACTTCGAGTCGGCGCCGGTCACGCAAGTGTGACTCTGAGGATGTGGGGCACGGTTGCCGACGCCACGAGCACCGATGTCAACCTCTGTATCAGAGCGACGAGACCGGGCCCACGGACAGAGCCCGTCCATTGTCAGACGTTTCCGCTCGCGAAAAAATGGGTGTTGCCCATGAACACTGTGACGAACTTTCGTTCCCGCGACGCGGCGCCATCGGAACTTGTTGTCAATGTCTCTATCTGGTACGACGGCACCCTTGGCACGTCACGCATCCTGTTGCAGGCGTGTCCTCGAGGCGCGAACGCGCGGGGAACGCGGGTCGGCGGTATTCGCTGCGGGCAGGCCCCTTTGCAAGTGGGACCCAACAACGTGGAGCTCACGATGACGATGGACAGTGAGCCTCAGATGCTGGACAGCTCGACTGTCGAAGTATGTCTGGTTGGTCCTCGCTACTTCGAATGTCAGGTCTTTCCGCACCAGAAGCGCTGGTCTCGCTGAATAGCCTTGAGGACATGCTACCGCCGGAACACCGCGACCACGTAGCCGTCGCGAAGCGTACTCATGAAATAGCGGATTGCAAATGCCGGGATACCGATGTTCGCGTGCTCAGCCGCATGCAACGGCGCCGAGGCGCTATCCACCATCGTGTAGCCGCGATCGGTGAAGAGCCGCTCCGGAGCGTCCTCCATGTCGGTAAAGGTCGCTCCCATGCCGACGATCTTCTCGTGAATGTCACGGCCGTACTTGTCGAAGAAGCGCTTACGCATCAAATCGCAGTAGACGGTGTGATGTGCGAAGCGTTCCGAAATCGTCTTGAGCAACGACACGCGCTGATCGCGGGTGAGATACATCAGCACGCCTTCGATGACGATGTGCACGCTCGACGGTGCCGTGATCATGGCGAGCTTGTCTGCTAGCGGCTCCCGGGCGAATTCAATGGTCATGCGCCGTAACGGGTTGGGCGCGGTCGAGGCCGGCAATCGGCTTTCCTTGTAGGTCAGAATCTCGGGCTCATCGAGCTCGAACCAATGGCCGCCTCGAAGACGAAAAGCGCGCGTATCGAAGCCGGCGCCAATGAACACGATCGTAGCCTGGGGATCGGACCGAAGGGCGCGCCGCAGATGTTCGTCGATGATCGCATGCCGCGCAGCGTTGCTGCCGTTTGGCTTCGTCAACGACTTGAATTCCTCCCACACCGCCTTCGCATCGTCATTCATGAACTTCTGCGCGAAGGTGTCGCCCAGGATCGGTTTCGCCTGCGCGGCGTCCGCGGCCCGCACGGCAAGCGTGTAGTAGGCGGTGCGCGAGATTGGATTAGCCATTCGCGCGGCATCATAAATCGGTTAGGCTCTGTCGCGTCATGATCACCAGACGCGACTTTCTCAAGACCACCTCGACCTCACTAGCAGCGGCAGGGCCGCTCGCGACGCTGGCAACGGCCGCGCCGTCCGAAGCGCGATCCGCCGAGATCTGGATTCAGCGCGCGGTGAAGCCTGTCGTCATCTCTGACTATTCGGGATGGGAATTCAAGAATGGCGGCCGGGAAAATGCGGTCGAACGCGCGTTTCGCCTGATCGCGGAAGGCAAGGACGTCCTCGACGCATTGATCGCAGGCGTCAACATTCCCGAGCTCGATCCGCTGGAAACCGGCATCGGCTACGGTGCGCTCCCGAACGCAGACGGCATCGTCGAGCTCGACTCGTCGTGCATGCACGGGCCCAGGAAGCGAGCGGGCGCGGTTGCGGCCATTCAGGGTGTCCGCACGCCGTCCCTGGTTGCGAAGGCGGTGATGGATCATACCGACCACCACCTTCTTGTCGGCGACGGCGCGAAGCAGTTTGCGCGCGCGATGGGCTTCACCGTGGAAGACGACCTCAACACGGAGAACTCGCGGAAGCTGTGGCGTGAGTGGAAGCGCCGCATCGATCCCGAGCATTGGCTCGATCCGGATGGCGACGCACGCAAGCCCATTCCGAAGCACCAGAAGGATCCGGGCGACGCGGCAATGCTCGAGTCACGCGGCTTCGAGGCGGGGCTTTCCATGGTGCGCGACGGTCTGATCAGGGAAGGGAGCTTCTGGGGCACGATCAATTGTGATGGCATCGGCCCGAACGGCGACATTTGCGGCGTCACCACTACGAGCGGGCTCGCCTGGAAGATTCCGGGTCGGACTGGCGATTCGCCGATTCTCGGCGCAGGGCTGTACGTCGACAACGAGATCGGCGCCGCGGGTTCGACCGGCCGCGGTGAAGCTAACCTCTACAACCTCTCGTCTTTCCTGATCGTGGAGTCGATGCGGCGCGGAATGTCGCCGAAGGACGCCGGGATGGAGGCGTTGGCGCGCATTCGGGCGAACACGATCGAGAAGCGTCTGCTGAACGGCAGGGGCAATCCGAATTTCAACATTCGCTTCTTCGTGCTCAACAAGAAGGGCGAGTACGCCGGCGTCTCGATGTATCGCGCGGGAGAGACGCAGTATGCCGTGTGCACCGAGAACGGCGCCCGCACGCTGGAGCTCGAACCGCTGCTGCCTGGAAGTCCTCAAGACACGGCCTGAGGGTTCCTTTAAGATATGGGCGCTCGTGGCTGTTCCCCCGGCATCGCGCTCCGCTCGTGGCCGTACCGCGTTCGCGCTGTTGTTCGTGGCGCTGTTGGTTCCTTTCTCGTATTTCAATCACAGCGACGGCTGGAACCAGGGTGTTCGCATTGCGGAGCTCCACGCCATCGTCATCAAAGGCACGCTGCGCATCGACGACTATCTGGCCTACACTGGCGACCGCGCACTGATTGACGGTCACTACTACAGCGAGAAGGCTCCGGCGATGGTGTTGTTCGCGTTGCCGTCGTTTGCGCTCACCGTCGCGGTCCAGAAACTGTTCGGAGTCGATCCGGACTCGCCGTCGGCAGGGCGGGTGTCGCAGTGGATTGCCACAGCGGCCTCGGTCGGACTCCTGGCGGCGCTTGGCGGCGTGGCTTTTTTTGCCTTGCTCAGGACCCGCTTCGATGCCTTGACCTCCGTGCTGGCGACCTTTGGCCTGTTTCTCGGTTCCATCACGTGGCCGTACGCGACGTCGCTATTCGCGCATGCCGGCACGATCGGCCTGATGGCGATTGCGCTGTGGGGGACGCTCGGTCCTGGGTCGCCCCGCCGGGACGTGTTGGCCGGCCTGGCGGCAGGGTTCGCTGTGGCTTCGGAGTATCCGGCAATCTTCCCGGGCGTGGTGCTCGGCCTGCGCCTTGGCATGCTGGATGTTCGTCGCATGTGGCGATATGGATTGGCGACGATGCCGGCGGCCGCGTTGATCCTGGCCAACAACTATGCGATCTCGGGATCGGCGTTCGAGTTGAGTTATGGATCGAATCCGCTGTTTCCGGAACTGGCGGCGACGACCAGCTACGGTTTCGGCATGCCCGAGGTGGCCGCGATTAGCGGACTGTTATGGGGAGAGTATCGAGGGCTCTTTTTCTGGAGCCCTGCGCTGCTCATGGCGCTGCCGGGTTCCTACTACATGTTCAGAAATGATCGCGGTGTCGCGATCATGACGATGATCGGCTGTCTGCTGGTCCTGCTGGAGTCCGCTGCCTTCTACATGTGGTTCGGCGGCAACGCGATAGGCCCGCGTTATCTGGCGCCTGTATTACCTCTGGTCGGGCTCGCTGCGGCATACGGCATCCAGCGATGGCCGGAACCCGGCCTGGTCCTCGCCCTGATCTCCATCGGCCTGATGCTCGGCGTGACGGCGATTGCGATCGATCCGCCCGGTGATGTGCTGACGCCTCTTCAGTCGTACTATCTGGTTCGCTTCCACGACAGTCGCTTCGCCGACAACCTGGGGACGCTCCTCGGCGCGCCGCTGTGGCTCAGCCTGATCGTGCCGCTCGTCCTGCCGATTGTCGCGGCCTGGAAATGGCTGAAGGAGCCCGTGGCCGGTGTCTGACTCCCGCCGCCTCAGCGTGATCATGCCCGTCTACAACGAGGAGGGCGCGATCGTTGCCGCCGTCGACGAGGTGAAGCAGTTCATCCTGGAGTTCGTTCCAGAATCGGAACTCGTCGTGGTCGACGATGGCTCGAGAGACGATACGGGCCGTCTGCTGGACGCCGCCGCGTCCGGCGATCCGCGAATTCGTGTCATCCATCAACCAAACGGCGGGCACGGCGCCGCGGTGCTCACTGGCTTGAAGGCCTCGCACGGCGAATACATTTTCCTCATCGACAGCGATCGGCAGATCCCGCTCGACTGTTTCAAGACCGCCTGGACAGAGGTCATGGCGGGCCGTGACGCGGTGTTCGGCGTGCGCCGCCGGCGCTACGACCCCGTGTTGCGGCTCTATCTCTCCAGGCTGATACGGCACTCGGTCAACGTGTTGTTCCGCGTCAATCTGAGCGATGCGAATGCGCCCTTCAAACTGTTCAGGCGCGGCATCTGGGCCGAAGCGCGCGACTGCGTGCCGGACGGCACGCTGGCGCCGTCGATGTTTCTCGCCATCGCGGCCAAGTCGCGCGGCTACAACATTCTCGAGATCGACGTGACTCACAAGGAGCGCGATACCGGTGAGGTCACGCTGCGGAAGTTCAAGCTGCTGAAATTCTGCGCCAGGGGACTGGGGCAGATGCTCAGGCTGATACGCCGTGTCCGCTGAGCCGCTTGTCCACCGTAGCCTTGGCGAAGGTGGGCGCATCGTCATTCTCGGCGCGGGCCCCACCGGGCTCGGCGCCGCGTGGCGCCTCCACGAACGAGGGCATTCCGGATGGTCCCTTTACGAAGCGGCGTCGCACGCGGGCGGTCTCGCATCTTCGGTAATCGATCCGCATGGGTTCACCTGGGACCTTGGCGGCCATGTCCTGTTTTCGCATTACCAGTACTTCGATGACGTGATGGATCGCGCGCTCGGCGACGCCTGGGTCGAGCATGCGCGCGAAGCCTGGGTCTGGATGCGCGATCGCTGGATTCCGTATCCGTTCCAGAACAACATCTGGCGGCTGCCGGAGGCGGAGTTAGGGGCGTGCCTCGACGGCTTGAAGGCGCTGCAGAACATCGGCGCGTCCGCGCCGCCTGCGACGTTTCGCGAATGGCTCCTGCGATCGTTCGGTCAGGGCATCTGCGACGCCTTCCTGTTTCCCTATAACCGCAAGGTGTGGGCGTACGATCCGGCGGCCTTGAACGTGTCATGGATGGGTGAGCGCGTCGCGACCGTGGACCTGCCTCGCATTCTCGAGAACATCGCGCTCAAACGCGACGACGTGAGCTGGGGTCCCAATTCGACCTTTCGTTTCCCCCTACAGGGTGGCACCGGCGCGATTTGGAGCGCGGTCCGGGCAATGTTGCCTCGGGATCGGATGCGTTTCGACTGCTCGATTGCGCGCGTTGATGCTCGAACGCGCCGGATCGAGCTGCGGACTGGCGAGACCGTCGACTACGACGCGCTGATTTCCACGATGCCGCTCGATCGTCTGCTGCGGGTCGTCGACGGCCTCGAGAACTTGAGAGCGCTTGCGCCGAGGTTTGTTCATTCATCCACCCACATTCTTGGCCTCGGCATGATCGGCAACGTGCCTGACGCCTTGAGGACGAAGTGCTGGATCTATTTTCCAGAGCCACAGTCGCCGTTCTATCGCGCCACCGTCTTCAGCAACTATTCGCCGAACAACGCGCCGCCCGGCCACTGGTCCTTGATGGCTGAGGTCAGCGAATCGCCGGAGAAGCCGGTAGCGGTCACGACCATCGCGGATGAGGTCGTGACCGCGTTCGAGCGATGCGGGTTGATTGATCGGGCGAAGCTGGTGAGCCGGTGGCATTGCCGGCTCGAACACGGCTATCCGACGCCATGGCTCGGTCGCGACGAAGTCCTCGCCGAAGCGGAACACGCGCTTCACGCCGCCGGCATATACAGTCGCGGTCGTTTCGGCGCCTGGAAGTACGAAGTGTCGAACCAGGACCACTCACTCATGCAAGGCGTCGAGGCGGTGGACCATATTCTCTCAGGCGAGCCGGAGCGCACGTTTAACGGCGACATGTCGAGCGACCTCAGATCGTCGAAGAGTTCCTGAGGCAACTGGGTCGCTTACCGCCCGGCGAGCCAGCTCAGCCTTCGGTCTTGGCGCGTTTCTGGCATATGGTTTAGGCCATGAGATGGGAAGGTGGACGTCGCAGTACGAATATCGAGGACCGCCGGGGCCTGGGCGCCGGCACGATCGGCGCCGGCGGCATCGGCACACTGTTGCTCGTGCTCGCGGTGTCGTGTCTGACGGGAACGAATCCTCTCGCGCTGCTCGATATGGTCGAGGGGGTCGCGCCGCAGCAGACCCAGAGCGCCCCGACCGGGGCGCCTTCCAACGATCCACAGGCCGAATTCATCGCGGTCGTGTTGGCCGATACCGAGGAAACCTGGGGACGCGTGTTCTCGGCTGGCGGACGCCAATATCGCGAACCGGTCCTGGTCCTGTTCGAGGATTCGGTGCGATCGGCGTGCGGCTCGGCATCGGCCGCGAGCGGACCGTTTTATTGCCCGGGCGATCAGAAGGTGTATCTCGATCTCTCGTTCTTCCGCGAGCTCGATCGGCGATTCGGAGCGCCGGGTGATTTCGCCCAGGCCTATGTCGTCGCGCACGAGGTCGGGCATCACGTTCAAACCGTCCTTGGCATCAACCGGCAGGTTCGGGAAGCGCAGCAGGGCGGCAGTCGCGCCGGGGCGAACGCACTCTCGGTGCAGCTCGAGTTACAGGCAGACTGTCTTGCCGGCGTGTGGGGACATCACGCCAACAAGAAGCAGCTGCTGGATGCTGGCGATGTCGACGAAGGGTTGAGCGCCGCCGCGGCGATCGGTGATGATCGACTGACCGGGGGACGGGTGTCGCCCGAGAGCTTTACGCACGGCACGTCCGAACAGCGCGCCCAATGGCTCCGTCTGGGCCTGCAAACGGGCGACATCAACAGCTGCGATACGTTTCGGGCGGGCGACGTAGCCAGTCCAGTAGCCAGAATCCAGTAGCCAGTAGCCAGAAGGGCTCTTGTCTTTTCTGGCTACCGGCTACTGGTCTACTTCTCCTACCAGATCTTTACCTGCCGTTCGGGAGCGAGATACAGCTTGTCCCCCTCCTTCACGCCAAACGCCGCGTAGAACTCGGGAATGTTCCGAAGCGGGTCCGTTGGCGCGATACATTTCCGGCGAGTGCACGTTCGTCAGTACTTGCTGGCGCAGCGACTCGTCGCGCTCCTTCGCCTTCCACGACTGCGCCCACCCCATGTAGAAACGCTGATCAGCCGCGAGGCCGTCGATGGACGGCGCATCCTTGCCCTTGAGCGAGAGCAGGTATGCCTGGCGTGAAATGACGAGTCCCGTCAGATCGGCGAGGTTCTCGCCGAGTGTCAATGCGCCGTTGACGTGCAGTCCTGGGAGCGGTTCGAATTCGTTGAACTGCTCGACCAGCACCTTGGCCCGCTTCTCGTATTCAGCGGCGTCTGTTTTCGTCCACCAGTCGCGCAGCGCGCCGCTGGCGTCGTACTGACGGCCCTGATCGTCGAAGCCGTGACCCATCTCGTGCCCGATGATCGCGCCGATGCCGCCGTAGTTCACGGCGTCATCCGCTTCGAGATTGAAGAAGGGCGGCTGCAGGATCGCGGCAGGGAAGACGATCTCGTTTCGGACCGGGTTGTAATACGCGTTGATCGTCTGCGGCGTCATGCCCCATTGCTCGGGGTCGATCGGCTTGCCGGCCTTGCCGAGCTGGTAGGTGTTCTCGTGCTCGAAGGCGCGCATGATGTTGCCCACGAGGTCGTCCTTCTTGATCTCGAGCTTCGAGTAGTCACGCCACTTGTTGGGATAGCCGATCTTCGGTGTGAACCTGGCGAGTTTCTCCTGCGCCTGCCTTCTTCGTCTCGGGCCCCATCCATTCGAGTTTGTCGATGGCCGCGCGATAGGCTTCGCGCAAGTTGGCAACGAGCGCCTCCATGCGGGCCTTGGCCTCGGGCTTGAAGTGGCGCTCGACATAGAGCTTGCCGAGCATCTCGCCGAGATTGCCGTTCAGGATGTTGACGCCGCGCTTCCATCGCGGCTGCTGCTCCTTCACACCGCGAAGCGTGGTGTTGTAGAACGAGAACTCGGCGTCGACGATCGACTTGTTCAGATACGGAGCGAAGCCGTTCAGGAGCGATGCCTTCAGGTACGGCTTCCACGCATCGACCGGCAACTCGTTGACGGTTGAGGCGAGCGCCTTCAAGTAGCTTGGCTGATTGACGACGACGGCTGGAATGGCGCCGACGCCGAGCTCCTTCGTCCACGTCTCCCAGTCGAAGCCGGGATACTGCCTGGCGAGATCGGCGACCATGACCTTGTTGTAGGTCTTCACCGCGTCGCGGTTTTCGACATTGGTCCAGTGCGCGCGCGCCAGCCGGGTCTCGAGCACGAAAATCTCCCGCGCCGACTTGCTCGCGCTGGCATCGCCGGCCTGGCCGAGTATGTTGCCGACAAAGCCCACGTACTTCTCGCGGTACTCCTTCAGCTTGTCGTCGTTCTTCAGGTAGTAATCGCGGTCGGGAAGGCCGAGGCCGCCCTGAAACACGTACAGGATGTCGTTGGCCGGCTGCTGCGCGTCGCCGTCGACGTAGCCGACGATCGGATTGATCAGATTGAGCTTGAAGAAGCGGGCGAAGTGGCGGGCCAGGTCGCTCTTGGTCTTGATCGCGTCGATCGCGTCGAGCTCCGCCCTGAGCGGCGTGATGCCGAGCTCTTCGGCGCGCTGCTCGTTCATGAAGCTCTCGTAGAAGTCCCCGATTTTCTGCGCCTCGGAACCGGCGGCCCTGGCAGACGATTTGGACGCCTCCTCGACGATGGCCCGAAGGTCGGCCTGCGCCTTGTCGAAGAGAATGTCGAAGGCTCCATACGACGCCTTGTCAGCGGGAATCTCGGTCTTCGCCAGCCATGAGCCATTGACGTGGCGGAACAGATCGTCCTGCGGGCGCACTTCGCGATCGAACGACGCCGGATCCAGTCCAGAGTTTGGTGCTGTCGCCGGCGCTGCCGGCCCGGCCGGTTTCATGCACGCCGCGACACCGAGGCACATCGCCATCAAGACAGCACGCTTCATCACCATCTCCTCAGCCACCGATCATACTCTCGGGGGCCGTCAGGCCGGGTTAGAATGCCTTACCGTTCAAACTCGATCTGGTTGTGTCGCGCACGATGTATCTCACGCTACCCCAGTGCACGATTCGCCCCTGGGCGGAGACCGACGCGGCCGCCCTGCAGCGTCACGCCAACAATCGCCGCGTGTCGATCCATCTGCGCGACCGGTTTCCGTATCCTTACGAGATGGAACAGGCGCGGGCCTTCGTCGGCTGGATCGCCAAGCAGGATTCGCCTACCGTGTGGGCGATTGACGTTGCCGGCGAAGCCATCGGCGGTATCGGCATCGAGCTGGACACCGACGTCGAACGGGTCTCTGCCGAGGTCGGCTACTGGATCGGCGAGTCGTTCTGGGGACGCGGCATTGCCACTGAGGCACTGACGGCCGTGACGGTTGAAGCGTTCAAGCGTTTCGAGATCACGCGCCTCTACGCGTTGCCGTTCGCCGATCACGCCGCATCGGTGCGCGTGCTCGAGAAGGCCGGCTATGTCCGTGAAGGCCACCTTCGGCAAAGCGCTATCAAAGACGGAAAGATCCGCGACCAACTGTTGTTTGCAGCGTATCGAACCTTATGAAGAACCGACTCCTGATTGTATGCGTCCTGGCATCGACGGCCGTCTCAGTGTCGACTCGCGAGCAGAACGGCGCCAAGCCGTTTCCGCTGACTGTCGACAGCATCATGCGCGGCCCCGAACTCGTCGGCAACCCTCCGAACAACCTGCGATGGTCAGGCGACTCGAAGGAGCTCTACTTCGAATGGCTGATCCCGAAGGACGATCAACCGTCGACGTGGGTCGTCGGCCGGGACGGCGGGGCACCGAAGCGCCTCAGCGAAATCGAGCGGCGGATAGCGCCGCTGGCGAACGGCCAGTGGGATGCAAAGCGCCGCCGCATTCTCGGCGTCGATCGCGGCGACATCGTCATCATCGACACGGTGGCGCGCAGGCGCATCGACGTGACTCGGATGACGGGGAATGAGTCGGGCCCCCGATGGGCGCGCGGCGAGACGCACGTCACCTTCGTGCGCGATAACAACCTCTTCATCGTGCCGGTCGAGAGCGTCGGCACCGGCAGCGTCGTGCAATTGACCGACGTTTCCACGCGCCGAGCCGATCCGCGGATCACCGACAGCCAGAAGTTCATCAAGGAGGAAGAGACGGAGATCCTTGACTGGGTCGCGCAGGAAGCCGCTCGCCGCAAGCGCCGAGAAGAGCTCGACAAGTCACGCGCGCTGCCGAAATTCGAGCTCGCCGAACGGCAGAGCATCGCCGATGCGGCGGTATCGGGCGACGGCAAGTTTGCGTTCCTGGTCGTGAACGATCGCGCGCAGTCGCGGACAGCGCAGGTGCCTCGCTTCGTGAGCGAGTCGTCCTTCACGGAAGAGATCCAGGCCCGGACCTTCGTCGGCGACGCCCAGGATCGCCGCCGTATCGCGGTGCTCAATCTCGAGAGCGGTGAGGCGGTGTGGGCCGGCCTCGAGGGCATCAGCGATACGATCGCGATTCCGAAGCCGCCGTTTGGCGACGAGCCGCGCCCTGCGACGAAGCCGGATCCCGCGCCGAAGCGCGACGTTCGATGGGGCAACCCGATGCTATCGCCCGACGGCAGGATCGCTGTCACGTCGGTTCGCGCCGCCGACAACACCGAGCGCTGGCTCGCCGCCATCGACCCCGCGACCGGGAACGCGACCGTGCTCGATCACCTCAAAGACGACGCATGGGTGCGCGACGGCGGACTGGGCTGGCTTCCGGATGGCAGGCGGTTATGGTTCCTCGCCGAGCACGACGGCTGGATGCACCTCTACACCATCGACGTCACCTCGTCGTCCCCGGCCCGAAAGCAGCTGACGAGCGGGAAGTTCGAGCTCGATTCGATCGAACTGTCGCCGGACGGCAGCACGTTCTACGTCCAGTCCAACGAAGCGCATCCGGGTGAGAAACACGTCTACGCGATGAGCGTCGACGGTGGCGCCCGCACGAGGATCACGTCGCAGGTGGGCGGACACCAGGGGGCCATTTCTCCCGACAACACGACCTTCGGTCTGGTCTCGTCGTTCGCCAATCGACCGCCCGAAGTGTTCGTCATGCCGAATCGGCCGTCCGCGGCGGCGACGAAGGTGACGACGAGCGCGTCGCCGGAATGGTCGGCACATCCATGGGTCGAGCCTCAGCTCGTCACCTACAAGTCGCGCGACGGGAAGGACGTCTACGCGCGGCTGTACACTCCGGAGATGGTCGGCGCGAAGCGCGATCCGAAAGCGCCGGCAGTGGTGTTCGTGCACGGCGCCGGTTACCTGCAGAACGCGCACAAATTCTGGTCGACCTATTACCGCGAATACATGTTTCACCACCTGCTTGCTTCGAAGGGTTATGTGGTCCTCGATCCTGACTATCGCGCGAGCGCCGGCTATGGCCGCGATTGGCGCACGGCCATTTATCGCTGGATGGGCGGCCACGATCTCAACGACGTCGTCGATGGCGCGGCGTATCTCGTCAAGACGCAGAAGGTGAACGTCGGACGTATCGGCGTCTATGGCGGGAGCTATGGCGGCTTCATCACGCTGATGGCGCTCTTTACTTCGCCCGACACATTCGCTGCAGGTGCGGCGCTGAGGCCCGTGACCGACTGGTCGCACTACAACCACGGCTACACGTCCAATATCCTGAATGAGCCGCAGGCCGACTCGGAAGCCTACCGGAAGAGCTCGCCGATCTATTTCGCGGAAGGCCTCAAGTCGCCCCTGCTCATCGCGCACGGCATGGTCGACGTCAACGTGCATTTCCAGGACTCGGTTCGACTCGTCCAGCGGCTGATAGAATTGCGAAAGGAGAACTGGGAGATCGCGCCCTACCCGGTCGAGGACCACGGGTTCGTCGAGGCCGCCAGCTGGGCCGACGAATACAAGCGCATTCTGAAGTTGTTCGAGACACACTTGAAGAAGTGAGGTCTTGCTTTACCGCCGAAGCCTTTGCGAGGGCGGAAGGTCTTGAGGTCTTGAGGTCCTGAGGTCTGGGCGTTTTGAGGTTGAGGTCTTGAAAACCACCGAAGTTGCGTGTCCGGGCCTGGCGGAACTGATCGCGAGGCTCGATCGATCGGTTGAAGCCGGATCGCCCGAAGCGATCACCTCGGCAGTGAAGACCGACCTCGAGGAAATGCTCGGTTGCGGCCGGCTGACGCTGCCGAGCGCGTTCATGGCGCCGCGGCCCGACGCGTATGCGCGGCGTTTGCTGCACCGGGACCCGGAGGGCCGGTACTCGGTGATCGTGATGACGTGGGGACCAGGACAGGGCACCGCCGTTCACGACCACGGCGGCCTGTGGTGCGTCGAAGGTGTGGTGGATGGCGAGATTGCAGTGACGCAGTACCTGGTGCAGCAGGAATCCGACGGCTATTACCGCGTGACACCAATCGGCTCGCTGCTCGCCGGAACCGGATCCGCCGGCTGCCTGATTCCGCCGACCGATCATCACGTCCTTGCCAACGCGCGGCCGACGCGCGCCTCCGTTACGCTGCACGTCTACGGCGGCGATCTCGACGACTGCAAAGTGTTCCTGCCGGCGACGGCGGACGGCCGATACGCCGAGAGCACCAGGATGCTCTCGTTCAACGAGTGAGGCCACAGATTAAGCACCAATTGGGCGTACGGTGAGCACCGGCTTCATCGATCTGCTGTTTCGCGGCAGTCCGCGGGTCATTGCCACCGCGATTCTGCAGGGCGCCGACGGCGTCACGCTGATCGATCCGGGCCCGACCTCGTGCCTGCCGGCGCTCGAGAGCGGCCTTGACGAGCGCGGCCTGACGCTGCGCGACGTGCGAACGCTGCTGCTGACGCACATCCATCTCGATCATGCCGGCGCCTGCGGGACCATCGTTGAGCGCGTCCCCGGCGTCAAGGTCTTCGTGCACGAGCGCGGCGCGCCCCACATGATCGATCCCGCCAAGCTGCTCGCCAGCGCCACGCGCCTCTACGGCGACCGGATGGATGCGCTGTGGGGAGCGTTCGTGCCGGTGCCGGCCGGCCAGGTCACCGTGTTGAAGGGTGGAGAACGACTCAACCTTGCGGGTACCGCGATCGACGTCGCATATACACCCGGCCACGCCAAGCATCACGTCAGCTATCTCGACGAACACGCCGGCATGGCGTACGTGGGAGACACCGCCGGTGTCCGAGTCAGCGGCGATTACCTGATCGCGCCGACGCCGCCGCCAGACATCGATATCGAGGCGTGGCAGCAAAGCCTGGACACGATCGATGCGTGGCAGCCGGTATCGCTGTTCCTGACCCACTTCGGCCCAATCACGCCGGCACGCGCACACCTCGTCCGCTTCCGGACGACGCTGGACTCGGCGGCAGCGGTCGCACAGGAAATGATCGCCGCCGGCGGAACCGACGATGAACTGGCGAAGCGCTTCGCCGAACGGATGCGTCAGGACGCCAGGAAGGCATTGCCCGAACACGAAGCGCGCGCGGCGGAACTCGCCGCGCCGTTCGATCAGTTATGGCAGGGACTGGCGAGGTATTGGCAAAAAAAATACGAAATAAAGAATAACAAATAAAAAAATTGCGAATAGCGCCAGCAGTTTCGTTATTTCTTATTCGTCATTTCGTATTTCTTACACCGCCACTGCCTGGCGCGTACGAGGCGCCGTCACGCCGCGCGAACGCGAGGCGGCCATGCAGGCGCCACAAATTCGAGTGGAGGACCGGAGCGACGGTCTCGCGCAGGGTGTCGGGCGAGCGGCCGAGCACGGTTCCGGCCTGTGCAAGATCCCCCTGCAAGAGGTACGATTCAGCGAGCATGACCCGGACACTGAGCTCGTCTTCCCTGGTGAGCGACGAGGGCGTCCGTAGCACGGGAGCGAACAGTTCAATAGTGATGGCAGCCTGCCCGCGGTCTAACGCAGACCCTGCCTTGGCGAGGACGGGTTGAAGCCAGTCGTATGGAGTTGACCATAGGAAGCCGGACCGAAGTTGGTCCGCGAAAGATGAACCAGGACCACCACGGATCATGGCCGGAAATCGGCCTGTTCGTGGTGGCCGACGGCATGGGCGGCCACAATGCGGGCGAGGTCGCCTCACACCTGGCGGTCGAGACCATCCGCAACTTCATTGCCGAGAGCGCGATCTCGGCCGACATCACCTGGCCGTTCGGCCTCGAGGTGACGGATTCCATCGACACCAACCGATTGACGACGGCCGTGCGCCTGGCAAACCGCAAGATCTACCACGAAGGAACGAAGAGCCCGGACCTGAGCGGCATGGGCACGACGGTGGTTGCCGCGCTCGTCAGCGACGGTCGAATCACAATCGTCAGCGTGGGCGACAGCCGGATCTATCGGTTTCGCAGCGGCGCGCTGGAGCAGTTGACGAAGGACGATACGTGGCTCGCGTCAGTGCTCGGCGAGAAGCAAGCGGAAGATGCGGACCCGCAGCATCCGCTCCGTCATGTGCTGACGAGTGTCGTCGGTACCAAGGATGATGTGAGGCCCGCATCGCGTGTCGAGCAGCTCGTCGCCGGCGACCGCTTCGTGCTGTGCACGGACGGCGTCCACGGCAAGCTCGATAGCACGGCGTTGGCCGACCTGCTCATGCGCGCAGCGTCGGCGTCGGCCGGCGCCGAGACGCTTGTCGGCGAAGCGATCACGCGCGGCACGTCGGACAACGCCACAGCGCTCGTGATTAACGTTGCCTAGAACCGAGATGCGGCGTCTCGTCGTTGCCACGTCGATGGCACTTCTTGTTGGTTGCGGCGGTAACGACGCTCCGCCGCCCCCTCGTGCGCAGGGTGCAGCACACGTGCACCACGTGCACAGACAAGCAGTGCCAGGCCCCGTATCGTTTTTCTCGGCGACAGCCTGACCGCGGGACTGGGCCTGCCGGCGGATCAGAGTTTCCCGTCGCTGATCGGCAAGAAGCTGGAAGCAGCGGGACTCGGCTACGAGGTGGTCAACGCCGGCGTGTCCGGCGACACGTCGGCCGGCGGCGTGCGGCGGCTCGACTGGTCGCTCGAGGGCGATGTCGCAGTGCTGATCGTCGCGCTCGGCGGGAACGATGGTCTGCGCGGGCCTGCCGCCCGGCGACTTGAAGAAGAACCTCGCCGCCATTCTCGATCGCGCCCGCGAAGCGAAAGATCACGGTGATTCTCGCGGGCATGGAAGCGCCGCCGAACAACGGTCCCGACTACACGCGCGAGTTCCGCAACGTGTACGCGCGAACTGGCCGCCGAATACAAGGTGCGCTTCATTCCGTTCCTGCTGCAGGGCGTGGCCGGAGACGCGTCGTTGAATCAGGCCGATGGCATTCATCCAAACACTCGCGGCGCGGAGATCGTGGCCGACCTCGTCTGGAAGGAACTGGAGCCGGCGCTGCGGCGTCCAAACTGAAGCATGGCCCAGTCCCTTAAGCCCTCAGGCCCCTAAGCCCTCCATGATTCAGCTACGCGGCGTCAGCAAGACCGTGCAGAGCGGCGGCCAGCCGCTGACCATTCTTCATCCCCTCGATCTCGATGTCGCCGACGGGCAGGTGCCTGGCGATCATCGGTCCGTCGGGCAGCGGCAAGTCGACGCTGCTGGGGCTGATCGCCGGACTCGATTCCGCGTCGAGCGGCACGATCACGATCGGCGGGCACCGACATCACCAGGCTCGACGAAGACGCGCTCGCGCAGGCTGCGCGGCGAGAAGATCGGCTTCGTCTTCCAGTTCTTCCACCTCGTGCCGTCGCTGACGGCGATCGAGAACATCCAGGTGCCGATGGAGATCGCCGGCCGCCGCGACGCGGCGGCGCGCGCGCAGGCGCTGCTCGACGAGGTCGGACTGCACGATCGCGGCCATCACTATCCGTCGCAGCTGTCCGGCGGCGAGCAGCAGCGCATCGCGATCGCGCGGGCGCTCGCCAACGATCCGCCGCTGATTCTCGCCGACGAACCGACCGGCAATCTCGACAGCTCGAACGGCCGCCACGTGCTCGACCTGCTGCTGCAGGTGCGCCGCACGCGCGGCGTGACGCTGGTGCTGGTGACGCACGATCCGAATGTCGCCGCGGTCGCCGACGATCGGCTGGTGTTGCGCGACGGCCGACCGGTGGTCGAGCGAGCGTCCGAGCGCGGCGAGTCACGCGGGACGAGCCGCGCGTCGAGCGAGTCGAACGCATGAGGTTCGTCCTGGTGATGGCGGCGCGCGAGATGCGCGCGTCGTGGCACCGGCTGCTGTTCTTCTTCGTCTGCATCGCGATCGGCGTCGGCGCCATCGTCGCGCTGCGATCGGTGATCCAGAGCGTCCGCCACACGTTCGCCGGCGAGGCGCGTTCGCTGATCACCGCCGACGCGATCATCACCAGCAATCAGGCCGCTGAAGCCGGAAGTGATCGCGAAGATCGAGCAGCGGCTGAACGCCGCGGGCGCCGAGAGCACCCGGTCGATCGAGCTGGCGACGATGGCGCGGCCGGCCGATCGCGCCGATGGCCGCGCCCGGATGGTGGAGCTGCGCGCGGTCGAGCGGGCGTTTCCGTACTACGGCCGGATGAAGCTGGCCGACGAGCGGCCCTACAGTCACGCGCTGCTCGAGGACTTCGGCGTGCTGGTGCGTCCGGAGCTGCTGGCGCAGCTGGACGTCAAGGTCGGCGACGCGCTGACGATCGGATCGCAGCGGTTCACGATTCGCGGCGTGCATCGACTCGGAGCCGGGCCGGCGGCTCGGCGCCTTCAGCATCGGCCCGCGCGTGTTCGTCGACCTCGCCGACCTCGAGAAGACCGGCCTGATGGGCTTCGGCAGCCGCGCCGCGATGCAGCGGCTGCTCAAGGTGCCTGACGCGCGCGTTCGACAAGCTGATCGTCGATCTGCGCGCCGACTTCGCGAACGAGTTCGCGCGCGTGCGCTCCTACAAGGCGACCGAGGACGACATCGGCGAGGACTTCACGCGCGCCGAGAACTACCTGAGCCTCGTCGGCCTGGTGATCGTGATTCTCGGCGGCATCGGCGTGTCGAGCGTGACGCGCGTGTTCGTGCAGCAGAAGATGAAGAGCATCGCGGTCCTGAAGTGCGTCGGCGCGCGGTCATCGCAACTGCTCGCGGTCTACGTGGCGCAGGTGGCGGTGCTCGGGCTGGCCGGAAGCCTGCTCGGCGTGATCCTCGCGGCGCTCGCGATGCGCGCGATCCCGTCGCTGCTGGCCGGCGCGACGCCCGGCGTCGAGATCAGCTACGCGCTCACGCTGGCCGGCCGTGCTGCAGGGCCTCGGGATCGGCCTGCTGGTGTCGCTGCTGTTTTCGCTGGTGCCGCTGCTCGACGTGCGGCACGTCAAGCCGTCGTTGCTGCTGCGCGACGAGGCGCGCGTCCGCCGTCCCGATCGTGACGCAGATCGTCGTCACGGTGTTGGTCGTCGCCGGCCTGGTCGGCCTCACGGTGTGGCAGGCCGGCTCGCTGCGGATCGGCTCGCTCGTGGCCGCGGGCTTTGCCGGCACGGCGATCGTGCTGCACCTCGCCGGCACGTTGCTGCTGCGGGCGATCAAGCCGCTGGCGCGCTCGCGATCGTTTGCGCTGCGGCACGCCGTGCTGCAGCTGAGCCGGCCCGGCAGCCAGATGCGAATCGTGCTGCTCGCCGTCGGGCTCGGCAGCTTCTTCATCATCGGCGTGCGATCGCTGCAGCAGAACCTGATCGACGCAGTTCGCGGTGCGCATGACGGCGGATTCGCCGGACATGTTCCTGATCGACATCCAGCGCGATCAGGTGAAGGCGGTCGAGGCGACGATCGCCGCGCTATCTCGACACCGGCGCCACCGCGCCGCGCGCTGGTGCCGGTGCTGCGCGCGCGCGTCGTCGGCGTGGCCGGACGCGAGCTCAATCTCGAGAACTACGAAGACGTGCGCGGCCGCGGCTCGCTGGGCCGCGAATACACGATCACCTATCGATCGACACTCGAGTCGAACGAGCGCATCGTCG
This sequence comes from uncultured cyanobacterium, assembly GCA_963833135.1. Taxonomy (GTDB): domain Bacteria; phylum Acidobacteriota; class Vicinamibacteria; order Vicinamibacterales; family UBA2999; genus 12-FULL-67-14b. Next base: position 200,086 of record CAWHWW010000014.1, read on the forward strand.
CCGGAGAGATGTGGGATCCGACGCCGTCCGACGAGCCGGAAGTGTCGATCGAGCAGTTCATCAGCGAGTCGTTCAAGATCAACGTCGGCGACACGATCCGCTTCGACGTGCTCGGCCGGACGATCGCCGCCAAGGTCACGAGCGTGCGGTTCGTCGAGTGGTCGCGAAAGCCGCGCCGGCGGCTTCATGTTCCTGTTCAGGCCCGGGGTGCTCGAGCAGGCGCCGCACAGCTTCATCGGCTTCCTGCGCGGGCCGCAGGACCTCGATCGCGCGCGCCCGGCTGCAGACGGCGCTGGTCGGCGGCGGCGCCGAACGTGTCGGTGATCGACGGCCGCGAGATCATCGACGCCATCAAGTCGGTCGTCGACAACGTCACGCTGGCGGTGACGGTGGTCGGCACGCTGGTCGTCCTCAGCGGCTTGCTGATCCTGATTGGCGCGGTCGCGATGACGAAGTTCCGGCGCGTCTATGAAGCCGCGATCTTCAAGACGCTTGGCGCGACACGACGGCTGATCGCGACGGTGCTGCGTCATCGAGTACGGTCTGCTCGGGATTCTTGCCGGCGGCATCGGCGCCGGCGGCGCGATCGCGCTGACGTGGGCGATCAGCAAGTACGCGCTCGAGATTCCGTTCAAGCCGCTCATTGGGTTGAGCGCGCTCGGCGTCGTCGTGACCACGCTGCTGGTCGCGGCGATCGGCGTGATCTCGAGTTGGGAAGTTCTGCAGCGAAAGCCGCTGGCGACGCTCCGAGCCGAATGAACGTCCGCCTGATGCGGACGCTCACGTAGCGTCCGGCTGGCCGGACTGTTCCAATCGGTGTTATCATCGAGGTTTAGATCAGTGCCCGCCGGGGGAAGTGGGAGTACTAGCTACATGAACGTCTCGGTCTACAAGGACGCCTTGCTCAAGAAGCGGGCCGAGCTCGAGGAGACCGCGGGTCTCAAGCCGCTCTCCGATTCGATGGAGCACAACAACGGCCGCCAGGGCGACATGGCCGACCAGGCCGCGGGCAACAACGAAGTCCACATCCAGCTGCGGCTGAAGCAGACCGACGCCAAGATCCTGCAGGCGATCGACGAAGCGCTGATGCGGATCGAAAAGGGCACCTTCGGCATCTGCAAGGACTGCGGCGAGCCGATCGCCGAGGCCCGGCTGAACGCCATTCCGTGGACCCGCGTCTGCATCACCTGCAAGGAAAAGCAAAAGGTGTGACGCAGAACGCCGTGAGCGACCAGCCCCTCGCCGAACTGATCCGCGACATGTATCTCGAGCGCGTCAGCCTGCTGATGCGCCACGAGGACGTCGCCCAGGTCATCACCGACTACGACATCAACAACGCCTATCAGTACATCATCGCGCGCGAGCAGACGCACCTGTCGTGGCTGCAGCACGCGCTGCTCGACCTCGGCGCGACGCTCGTGGACGATCCGTCGCGCGGCCCGGTGCTGTCGGCCAAGGGCGATGCGTGGAAGTCGCTGGCCGCCGACGACGCGCGCGCCAACGCGCCAGTTCGTCGAGAAGTGGCGGCCGAAGGTCGAGACGGTGACGCAACGCGCGCCACAAGGGCATGCTGAAGGTGATCCTCGGCGAGATGCTCGAGCACAAGCGCCTGTTCGAGCAGGCCGCGGCCGGCCGGCAGGATCTGATCGGCAAGTCGCTCGCGATCAACGATCATCCGCGGCGCCGTGATGGCCGCCCGCTGGACAGGTGACTAGGGTCGCGATCGCCCTGGGCTCGCAACCTCGGCGATCGCGAAGCCCATCTCGCGTTCGGCCTCTCCGCACTTCCCGGTTTCATCACCAACCTCGAACAATCCAGCTGGCACGACACGACTCCGGTCGGCGTGTCTCCCGACCAGCCGCGCTATCTGAATGGCGTCGTCGATCGGGGAGACCGCGCTCAGCGCGCGCGAGCTGCTCGATCGGCTGCTGCCGATCGAGCAGCGAGGCCGGACGGACGCGGCCATCACCGATGGCGCCGCGCACGCTCGATCTCGACTTGATTCTGTTTGGGGATCAGCGGATTGAGGAGGACGGGCTGGTCGTGCCGCATCCGCGATTCCGCGAGCGGCTCTTCGTGCTCGAGCCGCTCGCCGAAGTGGCGCCGGGCTGGATTGACCCCGGCACCGGTCAGACGGTCAGTGCGCTGCTGGAGCAGGCGCGGCGGGCGGCACGGGACCCTTCTTGAAGATGCCGCGCCAGCCTTCTTCGAACAGCGTATACATCGCCGGCACGAACACCAGCGTGATGATCGTCGAGGTCAGCAGGCCGCCGATGACGACGCGGGCCAGCGGCGCCTGCAGCTCCGCGCCTTCGCCGATGCCGATCGCCATCGGCACCAGGCCGAGGCCGGTGCAGAGCGAGGTCATCAGGATCGGGCGCAGGCGGTGGCGTCCGGCGAGCTCGATCGCGGCGCGCAGCTCCATCTTGTCGCGATGGCGCAGCGTGTTGGTGTAGTCGACCAGCAGGATGGCGTTGCTGACCACGATGCCGGCCAGCATGATCACCCCGATATAGGCCTGCATGCTGAACGGCGTGCCGGTGATCATCAGCATGCCGACGACGCCGATCGCCGCCAGCGGAATCGAGAAGATGATGATGAACGGATCGCGCAGCGATTCGTACTGCGACGCCATCACCGTGTAGACCAGCACGATCGCGAGGATCAGCACCAGCTGCAGCTCGCGGAACGACTTGGCCTGTTCCTCGACTTCGCTGCCGAAGCCGACGGCGAAGTCGCTTGCGGCACCTGGATCTCGTTCAGTGCGTGCCGCGCACCGCCTCGACCGCCTCGCTGAGCGTGACCTCGGTTTCGGCGTTGACGCGCTGCACGCGCTCCTGGTTCTTGCGCTCGATCGACACCGGGCCGGTGCCGCGATCGATCACCATCACGTTCTTCGCCGGCAGCACCTGGCCGCGACGGCGTGCTGAGCAGCACGTCGCCGACTTCCGAGACTTCCTCGCGGTCCGCCTCGCGCAGCCGGACGATGATCGGGTATTCGTTGCCGGCGTCGCGGAACATCGCCGCCTGCGTGCCGGCGACGTTGGTGCGGATGGTGTTGGCGACGCCGGTCACGGTCAGGCCGAGCAGCGCCGCCTTGTCGCGATCGACGCGCACCGCCAGCTCGGGACGGCCCTCTTCCCGCTGCAGGCGGCGTGTCGGCGATGCCGGGTGTCGAATCGAGCATCGTCTTGAGGTCCTGCGCGATGGTCTTCGACGTTTCGAGGTCGTGGCCGAGGATTTCGATCGACAACCGGCCGTCGCCGCCGCCGCCGCCCATGCCGCGCATCATGTTGTTCTGGCCGCCGGACGGGCGGGCGCGGACGATCACGCCGGGGATGCCCGACAGCTCGCGCCGCAGCATCATGGAGATCTGTTCGTTCGATGCGGTCGCGCTCGTCGCGCGGCACCAGCAGGATGTTGACGTTGCCGCGGTGCATCGAGCCGCCGCCGAAGCCGCCGCCACCGCCACCGCCGCCGCCGGCCTGGCTGATGAAGCGCACGCCCTCCGGCACCAGCTGCCTGACCCGCTCTTCCACGCCCAGGATCACCGCTTCGGTGCGCTCGATGCGCGAGCCGACCGCCAGCTCGACGTCGACCTGCACTTCACCCTCGTCGGTCTGCGGCTGGAACTCGAAGCCGATCCCGCGCATCAGCACGATGGCGACGGCAAACAGCGGAAGCCGGTGGCGAACACCGTCGGGCGGTGCGCCAGCGCGAGGTGCAGCATCCGGGCGTAGAACTCGTCGAGGTTGTTCAGCCAGCCGTCGACCGTGCGGTTGAGCGCGGCGAACACGCCCTTCTTGCCGTGCGCCACGTGCGGCGGATCGAGCAGCCGCGAGCACAGCACCGGCACGATCGTCACCGCGACCAGCAGCGACATCGCCAGCGAGAACGAGACCACCGCCGCGAGCTGGCCGAACATGATGCTCGAGACGCCGGTCAGGAACAGCATCGGCACGAACACCGCGATGTGCGTCAGCGTCGAGGCGAGAATCGCCGACCACACCTCCTCGGAGCCGTCGATCGCCGCGGTGATGCGGTCCTTGCCCATCTCGAGGTGCCGGTAGGTGTTCTCGAGCACGACGATGGCGGCGTCGACGATCATGCCGATGCCGAGGGCGAGGCCGCCGAACGTCAGCGTGTTGAGGGTGTAGCCGCCGAAGTAGAGCAGCGCGAAGGTGCCGATCACCGACACCGGAATCGACGTGCAGATGATCATCGTCGACTTGAAGTCGCGCAGGAACAGGAAGATGATCGCGATGACGAGCATGCCGCCGAGCATGGCGTGCTCCTGCACGCTGCCGATGGCGCGCTCGATGAACCGCGACTGGTCGTCGAGGACCTGCAGCTTGACGCCGTCGACGTCGCCGTTGATGCGCTCGACCTCCCGCTTGACGCCCTCGGCAATCTGGATGGTGTTGGTGCCCGACTGCTTGGTCACCTGCATGCGGATGCCGTTGACGCCGTTGATGCGCATGAACGAGCGGCGATCCTCGGTGGTGTCGCGGACGTCGGCGATGTCGCGCATGTAGACCGGCACGCCCTCGCGGGTCATGACGACGATGTTCCTGATTTCCTCGACGTTGGTGAACTGGCCGGGGCTGCGCAGCAGCAGGGTGCGGTCGGCGTCGTTGACCTCGCCGAGCGGGATGTTCTGGTTTTCGGTGCGCAGGATCTGGATGACGCGATCCGGCGACAGGTTGAGCGCGGTGATCTTCTCGCGCGACAGGTCGACGCGGATCTGGCGGCGCAGGCCGCCGTTGATGGTCACCGCGGCGACGCCGGCGACGCGCTCGAGGCGCGGCGACAGATCGTTCTGCGCCAGCTCGCGCAGCGTCACCGGATCGAAGTCGCCTTCGACGCCGATGCCCATGATCGGCATCGCGGTCGAGTCGAACTTGAACACCGTCGGCGGGTCGGCGTCTTCCGGCAGGCGGCCGCGGACGCGATCGAGGCGCGTGCGCACTTCGTCGGCCGCCTCGCTGAGGTCGGTGCCCCACGCGAAGTTGAGGCGGACGTTGGCGTTGCCTTCCGACGAGGTCGAGTCGACGCGCTCGAGGCCGGCGACGGCGCTGACCGCCTGCTCGATCGGTCGCGTGACCAGCTCTTCCATCTCGAGCGGCCCGACGCCCGTGTAGTTGACGCGCACCGTGATGGTCGGCATCTGCGTGTCGGGCATCAGGTCGACCGGCAGGCGCGTCAGTGAAATGCCGCCCAGCAGGATGATGACCATGCTGATCATGAACATCGTGACCGGGCGCTCAATGGCTATACGAGGAATGCTCATTGGTGACTCTTGAAACTAAAAGTCAAACGTTAATAGTTAAGAGACTAGTTACCCTGAGGGCGCTTCGACGGCGGCGCGGCCGCCTGCCACCGGGCGGACGCTGTCCCTGCCCTGGAACTTGCGCGCGCCGTCACCACCCTGGCGCCGCGACCCTGGCCACCCGGGGAGCCACCGCGGCCCTGGCCGCCGGGCCCGCCCGCTCCGCCTTCGCCCGCGATGATCAACTGATCGTTGTTGCGAACCGCGGCGGCGCCGGTCGTCACGAACCTGTCGCCTTCCTTGAGGCCGCCGAGAATCTCGACCTGCTCGGGGCCCTCGATGCCGAGCGTCACCGGCACGAATTGCGCGCGCCGCTCGTCGTTCGGCACCCACACGCCGCGCTTGCTCTCGAAGTCGATCACCGCGTTCTTGGGCGCCACCAGCGTGTTCTTGCGCTCCTCCACGGTGAGGCTGATGCGCGCATACATGCCGGGCTTCAGCCGGTTGTCGGTGTTCGGGATTTCGATTTCGATCGACGCGGTGCGCGTCGCGGGATCCAGCACCGGCGCGACGCGCGCAATGCGGCCGTTGAACTTCTCGCCGGGATAGGCGTCGACTTCGACGATCGCCGACGTCGCCGGCCGTCACCATGCGGAGATCCTTCTCGACGACGTTGACCACCAGCTTCAGCCGCGAGATGTCGACCACCGACGCAATCGCCGTGTTGGTGTTGACCATGGCGCCCGGATCGACGCTGCGCTTGCCGACGAAGCCGTCGACCGGCGAGGTCACCGAGGTGTGCTGCAGGTTGATGCGCAGCTCCTGGAGGCGCGCGTCGTTCTGATTGAGCTGGGCCTTCGACAGGTCGAACTGCGCGACCGCCGCAAGGTAGCGCGACTCGGCGTCGTCGAGCGCCTGCTTGGCGAGCAGCTGCCGGGTGAACAGGTTCTTCGAGCGCTCGAAGTTGAGCTCCGCGACCTTGAGGTCCGCTTCGCGCTGACGAATGGTGGCCTTGGCCACTTCCTGGGACGCTTCAGCGGCGCGCACCTGCTCGACGATCTCGCGATCCTCGACCTTGGCGAGCACCTGGCCGCGACGCACGCGGATCGCCGAGCTGCACGTTGACGCTCAGCAGACGGCCGCCGGTGCGCGGCGCGATATCAACCGTCTGCAGTCCGATCAGGTTGCCGACCACGGTGAGGTGCGCCTGCACGTCGCCCTTCTTCGCGGCGCCGAGCTCGACGGTCATCGGCACGCGCGGCATGCCGCCACCGCCGCCCGGTCCGCCGAAGCCGCCGCCACCACCGCCGAAGCCGCCGCCGCCACGGCTGGCCGCCGCGGCCTGGCTGTCCGCCCTGGCCCTGGCCGTCCGCCGGCTTGTGGTCCCGACGCGGCTTCGCCGCCGCGCGAGAAGACGCCGAAATACGCTGCGGCGCCACCGACGACGGCCACCACGATCGCGATCACTACAAATTTGCGCATATACCTGTCCGTCTCAAACCGTCTGCTGACAATCGAAAATCACGTTACTGTTGCGGCGTCGCCGCGAAGTTGCCGCCGCCACCGCCGCCCGCCGGCGCCTGTTGCGCGCGCTCGAAGTTGACGAGCGACTTGCGATAGTCGGCCAGCGCGCGCAGCTCGGTGTTCGCCGCGTCGCGCAGATCGCGCTGCGCCTGCACGACGAAGAAATTGGTCGTCATGCCGACCTCGAACTTGCTCTGTTCCGCCTCGAGGCGCTTCTGCGCGAGCTCGCGCGCCGCGGTCGCGGCTTCGACGCGCTTCAAGTTGCTCTGCACGGTGAGCGCCGCGTTTGCGACTTCGGCGGCGATCTGGACCTCGAGGGCGCGAATGCGCGTCATCGATCTGATTGCGCTGCAGGCGCGCGCGCGCGTGCTGGGCCGTGGCCTGGCTGCCGAACAACGGATAACTCATCGTCACCGCGAAATTCCAGTTCGGGTAATCCCGATTGGTCAGCAGCGACAGCGCCTGCCCGAAATTGCCGGGAATGATTGAGCCGACGCGGCGAGTCGAGGCCGCTGCCCGAGCGCACCAGCTCCGGGCCGCCGAGGCCCTGCGCGCCGTAGCTCGCGGTCAGGTCGAGCGCCGGCATCGACAGGTCCTTGAAGTACCTGATGTTGACGTCGCTCGTGTCGAGGCCCTTGCGCGCGTTGATGATGTCGGTGCGCTCGGCGAGCGCGCGACGAACGGCGCCTTCGACGTCGGTCGGCGGCGGCTCGATGCTGGGCAGATCGACCGGACGAATCGTCTGGCGCCACATCGGGTCGTCGGTGCCGCTGACGATGTAGCGCTTGAGCGCGAGCTCGGCGGTCTGCGCGGTGGCTTCGGCCGCCGCCAGGTTCTGGCGGCGCGTCGCCGCTTCGGCCTGCGCCTGCACGATGTCGAGCGGCGCGAGCGTGCCGACTTCGACGCGCGCCTGGTTGTCTTCGACGAGCTTGTCGGCGAGCTCGGTCGCGCGCTGCGCCACTTCGACGGCGCTTTGCGCGAAGACGAGATCCCAGTAGGCGTTGCGCACGTTGGCCAGGGTCTGCGCCACGGTCGCCCGCGCGCTCTCTTCGGAGATCTCGCGATTGATGACGCTGATCGCCAGCTGCTGCCGCAGGTTGTCGGTCTTGAAGCCGCGCAGGATCGGCTGCGCGTAGGTCGCGACCAGGCCGGTGGTGTAAAGCGGATTGCGCGTCGCCAGTGCGTCCGACGAGGCGACGCGCTGATTGGTCCAGGAGAGCGTGTAGCTGCCGCCGAACATCGGCACCTCCTGCGTCATCGACGCGTTGTAGGTCGTCGTCGCCTGGTTGACGCGCGTGCCGCCGTTGATGGTACGAGTCGGCAACTGGAAGAGATCGCGCTGCCCGACGGTGGAGGCGAGCACCGGCTGATACTGATTCTGGAATCCGGCAATCTGGAAATCAACCGATTGCGGCTCGAGCCTCGCGACTTGAATGTCGAGGTTCTTCTCGAGCGCGAGCGTCACCGCTTCTTCGAGCCGCAGCTCGCGCAGCGCGCCGGAGCTCGTGCCCGGCTGAATCATGCGCGACGGCCTCCTTGATTCCGTCGAGGCCCTGCTGATACGTGCGCATGGCCTGCTTGACGACCGTGTCGGTGCGCGCCTCGTCGGCGGTGGACGATTGCTGCGCGAACGCCGGCGTGCTGAGCAAGAAGGCGATAGCGGTGGTGAACGAAGTAAAGCGCTTCATGTTCCTTGAGTTCCTACGTTTAATCGCTGACGAAACTACTGACAGTCTGAGTGGTTGTTGTCGTCCCGGCCGGGACCCTTGTTGTTGCTCTTGCGGTCACGCTCGGACTTCTCGCGTTCGGCGCGATCCTTGGCGTGCATGGCGTTGATCTTGACGTTCTGTTCGTCGGTGAGGACGCGGCGGATGCGGAAGAGCATGAGCGTGCGCGTGCGGCTCAACTCGTTGCGCGCCGCTTCGAGACGGTCCGTCGCCTGGAGCAGCATCGCTTCGTCCGACTTGGGATCCTGAATGACCTTCGAGAGCTTTTCCTCGCGGCGATCGACCGCCTGCTTCTGCGCCCGCAGCAGCGGCTCGGTGGTCTGGTAAATCCCTTCGATGCGCGAGATCTGCTCCGTGGTGAGCACGAGCTCCTTCTTGAACCGCTCGGTCTGCCACCACTTGAAACCCTGGGCGGAGGCAGGGCTCGCCACGGCCTGCGCAATCAGAGACAAAACCAGACAAATGAACAACTTAGGTAGGGTCTTCATGGTATCAGTAGCCTTACGACTTGGGCGCAAAGCTGGTGTTTACGGAACCGCGGAGGTTACCGCCGTGCCACTAAAATGTCGCAATTGCTGATTAAGCCTGGGTTTAGCGCGCACTGACCGGGAGCGGATCTAGCGCTGATCCGCGAGGGGCGTGAATTCGTCGAGGGCGCGCAGTTCGGCCGCGCTGCGCATCTCGATCACCACCTCGATTTCGCCGAGCAACCCATCGTCTGCCGACGCGCTGACACGGCACGAACTTTGGTCCGGAGGAGGGTGCGCTCGGGGCCATCGACGTGGCCATCGGGGCGAGCCGGCGGTCGTTCTGGGGGACGAGGTGCACGAGCTGTCCGCCAAGGAGTCCGATGATGAGCCCGGCGGCCGCGGCGACGCTGATCCAGCGGCGGTTCACGCCGACGGTCGGCAATTCGACGTTCCCGGCCTTCGGGAAACGAATCACCCTGGCCGGGTGGCCGAGATGTGCGAGGCGATCGAGGATCTTGTGACGCTGGGCCTCGAGCGCGCGGTCATCGAAATGCGCGTCGGCCTCCGCGCAGGCGGCTGCCCGATACGCCTCGAGCGCGGCGTTCTGGTCCAGCTCGCTGATGTCGCGTCGGCTCATGCCTGACCTCCCAGCACTCCTCTCAACTTCCGCAACGCCCTGAACAAATGCACTCGCACCGTCGCCTGGCTCATGCCGGTCGCGGCGCTGATTTCCGCCGGCGTCCGCTCGTCGAGGTGACAGAGCGTAAACACCAGCCGCTGACGATCGGGGAGGGCCGCCACGGCATTGGTGACCTGCTCCCAGCGTTCCTTCGCAAGCAGCCGCCGTTCGTGCGACGCTTCCCCAGCCGGCACCTGCTCGACGGGCCGGCCGATTTCTTCATCGGTCGAATGGCTGATCCAGCGCTGTTGCCGGCCGCGCGCCTTCAATCGATCGAGCGCGGCGTTGACCAGGATGCGCGTGAACCAGACATCGAACGGCAGGTCGCTGCGATACTGCTCGATGTGCAGGAACACCTTCACAAATGCGTCCTGCACGGCCTCGTCAGCGTCCGCCGCATCGCGCAGGTACTGAAACGCGATGCGGACGGCCCGCCGCTGCAGAAGCGCCACAAGCGCCCCGAAGCGGTCCCGCGCCGCGTCACGATCGCCGGCTTCGACGAGCGCCTTGATCTCCGCGGCCAGCACGGAGGCTGGCGACGGCTGCGAGGCGTCGGTCGAGCGCGGCGAGCGCTGGGCGGCGAGGTCGACGTTGGGCTGTCCTGGCATTGTCTACGGGAGTGGCCGTGCCACCGTTTACTTACGATAGTGTAGCAGGGTCGGTTCAAGTCCTCGCGGCATATTGACTTAGCCCGACAGCCATCTGTACCATCGATGGTTTCAATGCGGCCGGGCGACCGGTCGAGTTTGGAGTCATATTTTTATGAGTTCGACACAGGTGGGGCAGGGACTCGAGGCGCACGGGGTGCAGACCTCGAAGCCCGTCCATTTCAACCTGTCCGCAGCTTCGCTCTATGAGCACGCGATTCGGCGCCAGGAGGGCCACCTCGCGCAGGATGGGCCACTCGTCTGCCGAACCGGCGCGCATACCGGCCGGTCTCCGAACGACAAGTTCGTGGTCAAGGAGCCGGCCAACGAAGCGCAAGTCTGGTGGGGCAAGGTCAATAAGCCCATCGATCCCGCGCACTTTGACGTGCTCAGGCGCGACATCATCAACCACCTGAAGAGCCAGGAGCTCTTCGTCCAGGACCTGTACGCGGGCGCCGACCCCGAGTATCGCCTGCCGGTCCGCTTCATCCACGAACTGGCCTGGCAGAACCTGTTCGTCCGGAATCTCTTCATCGTTCCGCCTGCCGCGGATCTCGCAGGCTTCCAGCCGCAGTTCACCGTGATGACGGCGCCCTCGTTCAAGGCGGATCCGGCGCGCCACGGGACGCGGTCCGACGTGACGATTGCGGTGAATCTCGCGTCGCGCGAAATCCTGATCTGCGGAACGAGCTACGCCGGCGAGAACAAGAAGTCGATCTTCACGGTGCTCAACTACCTGCTGCCGCTTGAAGGACGTGCTGTCGATGCACTGCTCGGCCAATATCGGCCAGGCCGGCGACACTGCGCTCTTCTTCGGACTATCGGGTACCGGCAAGACGACTCTCTCGAGCGATCCGGATCGGCAGCTGATCGGCGACGATGAGCATGGCTGGAGCGATCGAGGCGTCTTCAACTTCGAAGGCGGCTGCTACGCGAAGACCATTCGGCTCTCGGCTGAAGCCGAACCGCAGATTTACGCGACGACGCGGCGTTTCGGCACGGTCCTCGAGAACGTGGTGATGGATCCGGTGACGCGCCTGCTCAATCTCGACGATGCGTCGCTCACCGAGAACACGCGCGCCGCGTATCCGATCGAGTTCATCGACAACGCGGTGCCGTCGGGCACCGGCGGCCATCCGAAGAACATCGTGATGCTGACGGCCGATGCCTATGGCGTCCTGCCGCCGATCGCGCGTCTCTCGGCCGAGGGCGCGATGTATCACTATCTCTCGGGCTACACCGCGAAGGTGGCCGGCACCGAGAAGGGTGTCACCGAACCGAGCGCCACCTTCAGCACCTGTTTCGGCGCGCCGTTCCTGCCGCTCAATCCGAACGTCTACGCCAAGCAACTCGGCGAGCGCATCGCCAAGTACGGCTCGCGCGTGTGGCTCGTGAACACCGGCTGGACGGGCGGACCGCACGGCGTCGGCAGCCGCATGAAGATCGCATATACGCGCGCGATGATTCGCGCCGCGTTGTCGGGTCAGCTCGACAACGTCGGCTATCAGCGCCATCCGGTCTTCAATATCGACGTGCCGATGAGTTGTTCCGAGGTGCCGGCTGCGGTGCTCGATCCGCGCGGCACGTGGTCGGACAAGTCGGCCTACGACGCGCAGGCGACAAAACTGGCGAAGATGTTCGTCGAGAACTTCAAGACGAACTTCGCCGACGCGGATCCGAAAGTGTTGGCCGCCGGGCCGACCGTGTAGGGTCCGGCTGTGGGGTCCGGCTTAGCCGAACTCACCACCTTTATGTCGTACGAAGCAGTCATCGGCCTCGAGATTCACGCGCAGCTGCTCACGGCCACGAAGATCTTTTGTGGCTGTCCCACGGCATTCGGCGCGCCGCCTAACGCGCACGCGTGTCCGGTGTGCGCGGGATTGCCCGGCGCGCTGCCGGTGCTCAATCGCAAGGCCGTCGATCTCGCGGTGACCGCCGCGGTCGCGCTTGGCTGCGACGTGCACGAGCGATCGGTGTTCGCGCGCAAGAACTACTTCTATCCGGACCTGCCGAAGGGCTACCAGATCTCGCAGTACGAGCAGCCGCTCGCAACCGGCGGCGGCGTCGACGCTGCCGGCCGCGGGCAGGCCGGCGAGGCGGGCTACGAGCTGGCAAGTTCGTGCGCCTGACGCGCATCCACATGGAAGAGGATGCGGGCAAGTCGCTGCACGAGGGCTTTGCCGATTCCGACCGCAAGACCTACCTCGATTACAACCGCAGCGGCGTGCCGCTCGTCGAGATCGTGTCGGAGCCCGACATGCGATCGGCCGAAGAAGCCGCGGCGTTCTTCGAAACGCTGCGGCAGATCCTGGTGTGGCTCGGTGTCAACGATGGCAACATGGACGAGGGCAGCTTGCGCTGCGACGCCAACGTCTCGGTGCGGCCGCACGGGAGCGAAAAGCTCGGCACCAAGACCGAGGTCAAGAACGTCAACTCGTTCCGTTATCTCGAGAAAGCGATTCAGTACCGAGATCGGCCGCCACGTCGACGTGATCGAGCACGGCGGGAAGATTGTTCAGGAGACGCGGCTGTTCGACGCGGCGCAGGGCAAGACCTATTCGATGCGCAGCAAGGAAGAGGCGCACGACTACCGGTACTTCCCGGATCCCGATCTGCCGGCGCTCGTCGTCGACGCGGCACGTCGCGACACCATCGCCGCGCAGCTGCCCGAGCTCCCCGACGCGCGGCGCCGCCGCTTCATCGAGCAGTATGGGCTGCCTGAGTACGACGCGGCGCTGCTGACGCAGACGCGCGGCGTCGCAGACTACTTCGAAGACACCGCAAAGGGGGCCGGCAACCCGAAGGCAGCCAGCAACTGGGTGATGGGCGAGGTGTTGCGCAACATGAAAGAGCGCGCCATCGACATCGCGGCGATTCCAATCGCGCCGCCGGCGCTGGCCGGACTCATTGCGATCGTCGAGAAGGGGACCATCAGCTCCACCGTCGCGAAGGACGTCTTCGCGAAAATGTACGACAGCGGCCGCGGCGCCGCTGAGATTGTCGACGCCGAGGGCCTTGCGCAGATTTCGGATGCCTCCAGCCTCGAGCCAATCGTCCGGCGCGTCGTCGCCGCCAACCCGGACATCGTCGCGGAGATCAAGGCAGGGAAGGATCGCAAGTTCCAGTTTCTCGTCGGCCAGGTGATGAAAGAGACCAAGGGCAAGGGCGATCCGAAGATCGTCACGGAGTTGATGAAGGCCGCGATAGGCGCAGTGGGCGCGGAAAATGCCGTGTAGACCATCGCCGCGAAGCCCGGCTCAGCGATATTCGATACGATCGCCGGTGGCTGGTTCAACGCTGTCCCGGTGGCGGGGCGGGGCTGCCGGCAGGCACCGGTGGCATCGAGAGCCGTTCGATGACATCCGTTGACACATTACCGCGAACCCTTTTACACTGCTGTTAATCCGCTATGCCGAGGGCAAGAACCCGAATCCCAGGCTTTTTGTTGGATCCTTCAACGCCGGCTACTGTTTCGGCTCTCACCGAGTTTTACCGGGAAGAGTTCCGCAAACACCAGAAATGCCTGCAGGCCCAGCGCGAATACTTCAGCGCACAGGCCATTGAAAACGCCGAGAACGCCCTCCTGAAAATCATCGCCGACCTCGATCGACTCTCCGAAGACGCCAACGCAGAACACGTCGTCGCCAAGTTGCTGAAAGAATTCGACGTGGTGACCGGTCTTTCCGGCTGGTCAGACCCCTGCAAGGTTCACTGACGGCTCCCGTTTCCACGCTCCGACAGGATATCGACCACGTCGTTCGCGCGGGCGTTGACGCCGTGAGTCCGCGGCGTGTGCTGACGCGCGCGTTCGCCGATCGCGACATCGCCGGCGTTCTCGCCTCGCGGGGACTTCACGTCATCGCGGTCGGCAAGGCTGCCGCGGCGATGGCCGCAGCGTTTGTCGCCATACCGCACCTGGCGATCAGGCAGGCGATTGCCATCGGCACGCATGCGCACGCAGATCTGCCACCGAGCGTGGAGTGGATCGAGTCCAGCCATCCATTTCCCGACGCGCGGAGCCAGGCCGCCGGGAACCGGGCGATTGCGGTCGCACAAGGCGTTCATTCGGGGGAGGCGCTCGTCATCCTGTTGTCCGGAGGCGCATCGGCGCTCATGGCGGCGCCGATCGACGGCATCACGCTTGCGGACAAGATCGACACGACGCAGCGGATGATGGCCTCCGGCGCCGACATCCATTCGCTGAACATGGTGCGGCGACACCTGTCGCGTGTGAAGGGCGGTCGTCTTGCAGCCGCGTGTGTAGGCGCGACGGTGACCCTGGCGATCTCCGACGTCGTCGGTGATGATCTGCATGCCATCGGTTCCGGCCCCGGGGTGGCAGATGCGACGACGTGGTCCGATGCGGCAGCGGCGCTCGATCGATTCGGCGGCGACGCACATTCGACGGGCGTCCGCAGCGTGATAGCGGCAGGCCTCGCCGGCGCGGTGCCCGACACGCCGAAGCCGGGTCATCCGTCGCTCGCGCGAGCGATGGCCCGCGTCATCGGCAGTCGCATCGACGCAATGGAGGGCGCGCGTGCCGCGGCGCTCGAGCGCGGCTACGAGGCGTTTGTCATGACCGAGCCGGTCACCGGCGAGGCCAGGATTGCGGGACCCGAGTGGCTCGATCGCGCGCGCCAGGTGATCGGCCCCTCCGCCCGCAAGGTCTGTGTGATCTCGAGCGGTGAGACCACCGTTCGGGTCACCGGCAAGGGCACCGGCGGACGTAATCTGGAATTCGCGCTGTCCCTCGCCGATGCGATGTCATCCTGGCCGAACGGCGCTGCGGCCAGCATCGGCACGGATGGCATCGATGGCTCCTCCGGCGTCGCCGGCGGCATCGTCGATTCGACAACGATGACGCGATCGGCGCTGGCAGGTCTGGCGCTGCCCGGCAGTTATCTTGCGGCGAACGATTCGTTCGCCTTTTTCGGGCCGCTCGGCGATGCCGTCCGAACTCGGGCGCACCGACACGAATGTCGGGGACTTACAGGTGTTACTGATTGACTAAAGAAGATTTGCTTCGCCTCATGCGGCAGCGAGTGCCGCATCCGGCCACGCCGCGCGAGCTGCTCCGCGTCCTCAAGATCCCTCGCGACGAGAGAACCAGCTTCAAGCGCAACTTGCGGAGCCTCGTGAGCGACGGGGCGCTCGTTGAGATCAAGGGCAATCGATACGGGCTGCCCGATCGCATGGATCTCGTGGTGGGAAAGCTCGATGGCCACCCATCAGGATTCGGCTTCGTGACGCCGGAGCGTCCCGTCGAGGGGCTGACCCGGGACATCTACGTTGCCGAGCACAACATGAAGGAAGCGATGCACGGCGATCGCGTCGTCGTTCGCATCGAGCGCTACCGGGAGGACGGACGCGCAGAAGGACAGATCGTCCAGGTCCTCGAGCGGGCCGCGACCACCGTGGTCGGGCGCTACGTCGTCGACATCTCGGGCCTCGGTTTCGTCACGCCGTTCGACAAGCGGCTCAGCACCGACATCCAGATTCCGCGCGGCGAGACGCGCGATGCCGAATCCGGTGAGATGGTGACCGTCGAGGTCACACGATGGCCGACGCCGACGCGCGGTCCGGCCGGACGCATCGTCGAGGTGCTGGGCGACATCAACGATCCCGGCGTCGACACCGAGATCATCCTGCGCAAGCACGACATTCCCGACGAGCACGGTCCCGAGGCGATCGCCGAGGCGAAACGCATCGGCGGCGCCGTGAAGCCGAAGGACATCGCCGGGCGCACGGACTTTCGCGATCGCGCCGTCGTGACCATCGACGGCGAGCACGCGCGCGATTTCGACGATGCGATCTCGATCGAGAAGTTGAAGAATGGCCATTACTGGCTGGGCGTGCACATCGCCGACGTCGCGCACTACGTGCAGGAGGGCGGCGCCCTCGACCAGGAAGCCTACGAGCGAGGAACGTCGGTCTACTTCCCGGAGCGCGCGGTGCATATGTTCCCGTCGGAACTGGCGACGGGCCTCTGCAGCCTCAACCCGCACGTCGATCGGCTGGTGCAGTCCTGCCTGATGGAAGTGACCTCGCGCGGCGAGGTGGTCCGCTACGAGATGCATGACGGCGTGATCCGCAGCGACGCGCGCATGACCTACACGGCTGTCAATGCCATCCTGACCGAGAAGGATCCCGAGACGATCCGCGATTACCACCAACTCGTGCCGATGTTCGAGTTGATGCGCGAGCTGTTCGAAATCCTGAATGCGCGGCGCCATCGGCGCGGCTCGGTGGACTTCGACCTCCCTGAAGCGCAAGTGGTGCTGAACGAGGCAGGCTTCATCACCGACATCGTCGCCTCCGAGCGCAACGTGGCGCATCGCATCATCGAGGAGTTCATGCTGCTGGCGAACGAAACCGTCGCGGGGCATCTCGAATCGAAGGGCATGCCCGCGCTGTATCGTATTCACGAGCCTCCGGATCCGCTGAAGGTGCTGCAGTTCGAGGAGTTCATCAGCGCGTTCGGCTATTCACTGGGCGCCGCGGAAGGGGCCGTGCGGCCGAAGCATTTCCAGAAGCTCGTCGAGAAGATCCGCGGCGTGCCGGCCGAGCGTCCGATCGCCTTCCTCATGCTGCGCACGATGCAGAAGGCCCGCTACGACGCGACGAACGTCGGGCACTTCGGGCTGGCCGCGGAGACCTATACGCACTTCACGTCGCCGATCCGCCGCTACCCCGATCTCGTCGTCCACCGGCTGCTGCGAGAACAGCGGCACACCAAGGTCGGCGACGAGCGGAAGGCCGAGCTCGACGAGGATCTCCCCGAGGTCGGCCGCCACACGTCGGAGCGGGAGCGGCGCGCCGCGGAGGCGGAGCGCGAGATTCTGCAATGGAAGAAAGTCCGTTTCATGGCGGACAAGGTCGGTGACGTCTTCGAGGGCTACATCACCGGCGTGGCGGCGTTCGGCATGTTCGTCGCATTGATCGAACACTATGTCGAAGGCCTGGTGCACGTCAGCACGATGGCCGACGATTACTATCGGTTCCGCGAGCAGTCCCACGCGCTGTTTGGCGAGAACACCAAGAAGACCTATCGCCTCGGCGACCGGGTGTCCGTGCAAATCATCCGCGTCGACATGGAACGGCGCCAGATCGATCTCGGATTGGACGAGGTGCTCGAGAAGGTGCGGAAAGATGAGCGGTCGCGCGGACCGATGCGCAGCTCGGCGCGTGTGAAGAAGGAACAGCGCAAGGGAACCCAGGAGCAGCGCCGCAAGCGGAAGCAGCGACTGGGAAAGCAAGAGCGAGGACGATCTAAGAGGTAAGATTTCAGAGTCCAGATGATTGCAGGTCGAATCAACAATCAATCTGAAATCAGACATCTGAGATCTGAGATGCTTAATTTGGTCGTCGGCACCGCCGGCCACATCGATCACGGAAAGAGCTCGCTGGTCAGGGCGCTGACCGGCATCGACCCCGATCGTCTCAAGGAAGAGAAAGCACGCGGCATCACCATCGAGCTCGGGTTTGCGCATACCACGGTCGGCGACACGCGCATCGCGTTCGTCGACGTTCCGGGGCATGAACGGTTCGTGAGGACGATGCTCGCAGGGGTGGGAGGAATCGACTGCGTCCTCCTGATCGTCGCGGCGGATGAGTCGGTCATGCCGCAGACGCGCGAGCATTTCGACATCTGCTGCCTGCTGCGCATTCCGCGCGGTATCGTCGTCGTCACCAAGTCCGATCTCGCCGATGAAGACACGCGGATCCTCGTCCACCAGGACATTGCCTCGCTCGTCAAGGGATCGTTCCTCGAGGCGGCGCCGGTGATCGATGTGTCCGCGGCGACCGGCGCCGGGCTCGATCGGCTGCGCGAGGCGATCGCAAGTCAGGTGACGGCGGTCGGGTCGCGACCCGTCGACGGCGCCGCGCGCCTGCCCATCGATCGCGCGTTCTCGATGAAGGGATTCGGCACCGTCGTCACCGGCACGCTGGTCTCGGGGCGCATCGCCGTCGACGACGAACTGGTGGTGCAGCCCGGCGGCCGCGCCGTCAAGGTGCGCGGTGTCCAGGTGCACGGCAAGCCGTCGGCCGAGGCGGTCGCGGGACAGCGGACGGCGATCAATCTCGGCGGCGTCGAGGTCGGCGACGTGGCGCGTGGTGAGACGCTCCTGGCGTCGGGCACGTTGAGCGTGACGCGCCGAGTGGACGCCGAGATTGATTTGTTGTCGTCGGCGAAGCCGCTCAAACATGGCGCGCGTGTGCGGCTCCACCACGGCACCGCGGAAGTGCTGGGACGCGTGTCGATTGCCGGCCCGTCGACCTCCGCCAAGCCTACGGCGGACAAGTCGACTGACGAGATCGCGCCAGGCGATTCAGCACTCGTTCGCGTGCGGCTCGAAGCACCGGCCGTGTTGACGCGCGGAGATCGGTTGATCATCCGCACCTACTCACCGCCGAGGACGATCGGCGGTGGCGTGGTGCTGGACCCGGCGCCGACCCGGCCGGGTATTCGCTCCGAAAGCGGGCGCGCGGGCCTCGATGCGTTACGAGGGCATGCCGACAGCGTCACGGCCATTCAATGGCTGATCGACAACGCGGGACTGGCTGGCATCACCACGGCTTCGCTGGTGTCGCGAATGGGCGTGGCGCCGTCACAGTTAGCGGCGATGGTGCAGAGGTTGTCGGCGCTCGGATCCGTCGTCGTGCACGATCGTCTGGTCGATGCGACGCATTTGAAGAGGGCGCAGGGCCAGCTTCTCGAACTGGTCGCGGCGGCACACAGGGCGAACCCGATGAGCGACGGCGTGCCGCGCGAAGAGGCGCGCGGCCGGGGCTTCGCGAAAATTGCACCGGCAATTTTCGAGCGTGTCGTCGACGACCTGAAGGCCGTTCGGGCACTGGCTGGCGCCGAGCGCCTGGCGTTGCCGACGCACAAGGCAAGCGTCGCGGGCGCCGACGCTCAGATTCGATCGGCGATCATCGGCGCGTATCGCGCCGGCGGCCTGAAGCCGCCGGATGCCCCAGCTGTCGAAGCGGCGGTCAGAGCGCCGCGGGCCGTGGTCGAGAAGGTCACCACCTTGCTGCTGCGGGAGAAGGTGCTCGTGAAGCTCGACTCCATCGTGTTTCACACCGATGCATTGCAGTCACTGAAAAGGGAAGTCGCCGCGTTGAAGGGCAGCGCGCCCGGCGGCCGCGCCACCGTGGACGTGGCGGCGTTCAAGGATCGTTATGGCGTGTCGAGGAAATTCGCGATACCGCTACTCGAGTATCTTGACCGGGAACGTGTAACGAGACGCACGGGCGACGTCCGCCTCGTCTTGTAGGAGCGCCTTACTTTTCTTCGGTGTTTTCCTTCATCGAGCTCCTGAAATTCTTGATTCCGGCGCCGATGCCCTTACCCAGTTCGGGGAGGCGGTTCGCGCCGAAAATGAGGATCACGATCGCCAGAATGATGAGCATTTCCGGCAGCCCGACGGGACCAAACAGGGAAAACATGAGTGCTCCTTGCAGCTGCGACCTTCTTCCGCAACCGTGGCTCGATTGTAGCTCATGTCTGCCTCCGGCATTCCGTGCCTGAAAAGAGGGCTGGGACGCAGGCGAAGCCGCTTGTCTCGAAATGGCGTCAAATACTCATGGCGCTGGCTTTGCCCTTGTCAGGCCTGAACCCCTACGTCAGAATGACCTTGGACTCCTGATAATCGGTGATGACAAAGAGTTCACAGCCTAAACTCGCGGAATCGCGTACGGCGCCGTTGCACCTGTCCGATCGCCCTGTCGAGCTGCGTTTTGGCTTCGAACAGCGGCAGTCGAGCGTGGGGGTCGGTGCGTCGATGGCCGCGCACGTCGGATTTGCGCTAGCGATCCTTCTCGCCATTCGTTTTGCGCCGCAGCCGAGCGCGCTCGAATTTATTCCCGACGCCCCAGTCAAGGACATCGTCTGGCTGGCCGTTCCGGGACCCGGTGGTGGCGGCGGTGGCGGCGGCAACAAGATGCCGGAGCCTCCGCGCAAAGCCGAGGTGCCGGGCAAAGACAAGATTACCGTCCCCGTTCAGGAAAAACCCAAGCCCGTTCCGGAGCCTCCCAAGGAACCGCCTCCACCCGAGCAGCTTGTGATTCCTGCTCAGACAATGGCGGCGGCGCCGGTGGAAGCGCCGGGCGTGATCAAACCGGAGGCGCCAGTCACGGAGTCGCAAGGCGCGGGTAAGGAAGGCGGCGCGGGCACCGGCACTGGTCAGGGCATCGGGTCAGGGCAGGGGTCCGGTCTCGGACCCGGTTTCGGCGGGGGCACGGGCGGCGGCGCGTATCGTCCCGGTTCCGGCGTCAGCTTGCCGACAGTGCTCCGCGAAGTGAAGCCGGCCTATACGGCCGACGCCATGCGCGCCAAGGTGCAAGGCTCGGTCTGGCTCGAATGCATCGTGATGCCGGATGGCAGCGTCGGCGAGGTCAAGGTGACGCGCTCGCTCGATCCGATCTTCGGACTCGATCAGGAAGCGATCAAGGCCGCGAAGATGTGGCGCTTCCGTCCCGGCATGCGCCAGGGTGAGCCTGTGCCCGTCATCATCACGATCGAACTGACTTTCACGCTTCGCTAGCCCGCAAGCCCGGCGCCCGCAAGCCCGTAGACCGTAAGCCCGCAAGCCCTGCTACGATTGCGCCATGGCGCTCATCCTTTCCGCGATCGTCTTACTGTGTCTCTCCGTCACGGCGAGCGCCCAGCCGGCGCAATATCCAGCCCCCGTTGACGGCGATTTCATCGCGCGCGACTTCACGTTCACGAGCGGCGAGCGTTTGCCCGAAGTGAAGATCCACTATCGCACCGTTGGCGCGCCGCGAAAGGATGCCGACGGCGTCGTCCGGAACGGCGTGCTGATTCTGCACGGCACCGGAGGAACCGGCGCCGGATTTCTGGGCTGCGAACTACGCCGGAAGGCTCTTCGGCAAGGGACAGCCGCTCGACGCTGAGAAGTACTTCATCATCCTGCCCGACAACATCGGGCACGGCCAGTCGAGCAAGCCGAGCGACGGCCTCCGCACGAAGTTTCCGAAGTACCGCTACACCGACATGGTGGTGCTGCAGCACGAGCTCGTCACGAAAGGGCTTGGCTTGAGCAATCTCAAGCTCGTGATGGGCACGTCGATGGGCGCGATGCACGCCTGGAACTGGGGCTACCTGTATCCCGGTTTCGCCGCGGGCCTGGTGCCGCTCGCCAGCAATCCCGTCGAGATCGGCGGCCGCAACCGGGTGTGGCGCAAGTTCCTGATCGATGCGATTGAAACCGATCCGACCTGGAACAACGGGAACTACACGGAGCAGCCGCGCGGGCTCGCGAGCGCGATCGGCTTCCTGATGATGGCCACGAGCACCCCGCTGCAATGGCAGAAGCAGTTCCCGACAGTGGCTGCCGCGGACAAATACGTGGCCGATCAGGTCGCGGCGCGATCGACGAACACCGATGCCAACGACATGCTTTACTACTACCACGCGATCGAGGACTACAATCCGGCGCCGCACCTGTCGAAGATCACCTCGCGCCTGCTCGCGATCAACTCCGCCGACGACTTCGTGAATCCACCGGAGCTGCCGATGATGCAGGACCTCATCAAGCAGGTGAAACACGGCCGCTTCGTCCTGTTGCCGATCACCGACGACACCCGCGGGCACGGCACGCATTCTCTGCCTGCGATCTGGGGCGGGGAACTGGTAAACTTCTCGAGAGAGCTTCAGTAGATTTCGGTTTTCGGATCGAGCGGATTTCGGATTAATCTCCGATCTGAGATCGACGATTGATCCGCAGTCCGAGATCCGAGATCGAGTGACCGTGACAGAAACCGCCGTTTCCTCCAAGACGCTTCAGCAAGAGGTTGAGCGCCGCCGCACGTTCGCCATCATTTCCCACCCCGACGCAGGCAAGACCACGCTGACTGAAAAACTCCTGCTGTACGCGGGGGCGATCGAGCTGGCCGGCGCCGTGCGCGGCAGGAAGACCGATCGTCACGTCGTCTCGGACTGGATGGACATCGAGCGCGAGCGCGGCATCTCGGTGACGTCGGCCGCGGTCGAGTTCGATCTCGGCCGGCATCACCTCACGCTGCTCGACACGCCGGGCCACAAGGACTTCAGCGAAGACACCTACCGGACGCTCTTTGCCGTCGACGGCGTGGTGATGGTGATCGATGCCGCGAAGGGCATCGAGTCGCAGACGCGCAAGCTGTTCGAGGTCTGCAAGCTGCGCCGCCTGCCGGTGCTGACTTTCATCAACAAGCTCGATCTGCCGAGCCGCGATCCCTTCGACCTGCTCGACGAAATCGAGCGCGTGCTGGGCATTCACGCCGTGCCGATGAACTGGCCGATCGGCAGCGGCGATCGGTTCCGCGGCGTCTACGATCTGCAGAACGGCATCGTCCATCTCTACGATCGCAAGGAACGCGCGCACCCGGCGCCGGTCAACGTCGGATCGGCCGGCGACCCGAAGCTCGCGGAATTGATCGGCGAGGACGCCTGGAAGCATCTGATCGACGAAACATCCCTGGTCACGGGCGCGGGCACGGTGTTCGATCACCAGGCGTATCTCGACTTTCGCCACACGCCGGTATTCTTCGGCAGCGCGTTGTCGAACTTCGGCCTGGAGCCGTTTCTCCAGGCGCTGACCGAGTTGGCGCCGCCGCCGAAGGGCCGCGACAGCGACCGCGGCGTGATTCCGCCGGAGACACCGCACTTCAGCGGGTTCGTGTTCAAGATCCAGGCGAACATGAACAGGCGTCATCGCGATCGAGTGGCGTTCCTTCGTGTGTGCTCGGGTATCTTCGAGAAAGACATGGTGATCACCAACGCCCGCGAAGGCCAGGAGATCCGCGCCGCGCGGCCGTATCGGTTCTTCGGCGGCAAGCGCGAAACGATCGATCGCGCGTTTCCCGGAGACGTCGTCGGCCTGGTCAACCCCGGGCAGTTCACCATCGGCGACACGCTCTTTGCCGACTCAGCCGGTGAAGTACCCGCCGATTCCGCGGTTTCCCGCCGAGCATTTCGGCGTCGCGCGCCTCAAGGATGTGCGCTTCAAGCAGTTCGACGAAGCGATCCGCCAGCTCGAAGAAGAAGGGTCTGATGCAGGTCCTGTTTCCGACGATCGGACGCCGTGAGCCGATTCTCGGGACCGTGGGTCCGCTGCAGCTCGAAGTGCTCGCCGTTCGCTTGAAGGATGAGTACAACGTCGATGCCGACGTCGATTCCCTGACGTACACGTCCGCGCGCTGGCTGGCCGGACCGCCAGAGAAGATCGGCGCGATGCTGAGCGGCGCCGGCACGAGACTCGTCAACGATCGCCACGGCCGGCCGGTGATGCTCTTCGAGTCGGAGTGGGCGCTCGACTACGCGCAGCGCACCAATCCTGACGTCCGGTTCCTCGCCTTTCACGAAGACTGACAGCCCCGGCCGGGCGCGGCACCAGGTTAGTGCCGAGTGCGCTGCCGGTTCCATTTCCCGCATGACTCCTGCTAGAGTCAATTCGACATGCTGATGCGAACAGTCGGCGCCTTCGTGGCGCAAGTGCTCGCCGTGATGGTGATCCTCGGCGCCAGCGCCAACGCCGGCGATCAGGCGGTGATGATCACGCTGGCGGATAGAGCGCTGCCGAGCGACGTGGGCGCGAACGGATCGATGGTCGTCGGCAGTTTCCGCAACGGCGGCGGGTTCTACTGGATGCCCACGACGGGCGTGGTGTTCGTCGGAGGCAAGAATGCTTCGTCCGTCAGCCGCGACGGTAAGACGATCGTCGGGACGGCATTCGATCAGAGGATCAGTCAGGCCGCTATCTGGCTGCGAAGCGCCGAATGGAAGGTTCTCGGATCGGTCGTCCCTAACGCCGTGCCCTGCGACGATCTGTTGAGCAGCGCCTACGATTCCAGCGCTGATGGCAAGGTCGTCGTCGGCCTGGCCTGGAATGGCTGTAACTTCGCGCGCGCCTTCCGGTGGGAAGAGTCGACCGGCATGGTCGATCTGGGATCGACGGTGCCGGGTCGCTCGAGCCGCGCGAACGGCGTCTCGGGCGATGGGCGGGTCGTGGTCGGCTGGCAGGAACACGCCACCGGCCCCCGTATGGGAGCGCGATGGGTCGACGGCCGGCAAACAATCTTTACAGGTGCCACCGAATTCGTCGGCGAAGCATTCGCGGCGACGACCAACGGGTCGACGATCGTCGGGCAGCTCTGTCGTTTCGGTGACCCGCAGGATCAAAGTGCGTGGAGTTGGACTGCGGCGGGCGGCGTCGTCTGCCTGCCGTCGCCGCGTCTCAGGCTGCCGCTCGTCTACATTGGCGCGGCCTACGCGGTCAGCGACGATGGGCGGGTGATCGCGGGTGCTCAGAGCTTCGGCCTCGAGAGCGAGGCGGTGATCTGGATCGATCGCGTCCCGCACTACCTGAAGGATTACCTGCGCGCCAACGGCGTGCCCTCAGCCTTCGAAGGCTGGGTGAACACCGGCGCTGTGTTTGGCATGTCGCGCGACGGCCGCGTATTGGTCGGCTCCGGTGCCGGCCCGACCGACTTCACCGGGTATGTCGTGATTCTTCCGCCGCTCGGAGACGCACAATGATGCGAACGATCGTTGCCGGCCTCATCGCGGCCCTCATCGCGATACCGGCCGCCGCACAATCCACCGAGCTCGGCATGATGGCTGGCTTTACCCCTGCAGCGTCACTTGATCGACACGCTCCCGAATTGGAGGGCGTCAGTCTCGACGGCGGCGTGACCTTCTCGATCAGCGGGGCAAGATTTCTCAGCGAGCATTGGGGAGTCGGCGTCGAGTGGGCCCAGCAGTTCTCGGGGTTCGTGATCGAAACGGCCGACGCGGAGACAACGCTCTACGACATGAGCATCGCTCATCTCCACGGCTACGCGATTTATCGTTTCGGAGACGCGGCAGCGAAAATGCGGCCCTTTGCGTTTGGCGGCGCCGGAACGAAGTTCCTGTGGGCGCGCGATCTCGAATCGGAAACCAAGCTGTCGTTCGGTCTGGGTGGCGGCCTGGCCTACTTCGTCTCGCAAAGCCTGGCGTTCGAAGGACGCGTCACTTACAAGCCGACGATGATGAACGATTCCGCGGCCGGTGATTTCTGCGATCCCTTCGGGTTCTGCCAGTCAACGCTGCAGCAGTTCGAGTTCGCGGCCGGCGTCAAGTTTCGCTTCTAACCACTAACCTCTAACCTCTAACAACTAACCTCTAACAACTAACCACCGCCGATCAGCGGTTCGGCAGTGCTTCGGCAATCGTCCGGAATGCGTGGACGGCCGCCGTATCCAATCCGGCGCGCACCAGCGCTTCCCGCACGCGGCTGTGGGCCCCGGCGAAGCGAAGCTCGATTCCGCGGGCAGCAAGCGCGTGCGCCAGCTCGATGAGCATGTCCGCGCCGGCGAGATCCACCGAAGGTACCGTTCCCAGAAACACAATCACATGCGACACTGGCTCGCTGCGCGCGGTCACGAGTTCCAGCAGTCGATCGCGCGCGCGCTCGGCGTTGAAATAGAGCAGGCCGCCGTCGATGCGGGCGACCAGGACCCCTGGCACGCGCGTCCGCGGTTCCTCGTCGGTGATCGACGCGAATTCGTTTCCATCCCGCATGCGCCCGAGTTCGGCGATGTTTGGATGAGAGGCGCGTCGGAGCAGGAGCAGCAGCGACAGGACCACGCCCACGAGCACGCCGCGCAGGATGCCCTGGCCGAGGACGCCGGCGAACGCCACCGCGGCAACGGCGAATTCCGAGCGGTTGAACCGCCAGAGCCTGGCGATCGCGGACGGACTGACCAGACCCGTCACGGCAGCGAGCACGATTGCCGCCAGCACCGGCTGCGGCAGGTCGCGCAGCAGGCCCGAGAACGCCACGGTGATGGTCAGCAGGATCAGCGCTGCGATCAAGCCGGACAGCGGCGTGCGGGCGCCGCCAGATTCGTTGACCAATGATTGGGACATCCCGCCGCTGATGGGGAAACCGTGACCGAGCCCCGACAGCAGATTGGCGCCGCCGAGCGCCAGCAACTCGCGATTCGCGTCGAAGCGATAGCCGTGCTTGAGCGCAAACATCCGGCCGATCGCCGCCGATTCAACGGCACCGAGCAGGAAGCACGCCATCGCAATCGGCAGGATGCCGTCGAAATCGGCGAGTGTCAGCGCCGGCAAGCCGAACGGCGGCAGCCCCTGCGGAACGAGGCCGAGGACGTGCACGCCTCGCGCTTCGAGGTCGAAGATCGATGTGGCCGCGATACCGAGCGCGACAACCGCAAGCGCGACCGGTCTGCCGGGCAGCAGCATCTTTCCGGCGACGAGAACGATCAACGCGGCCACGCCGAGCGCGAGCGCCACTCCATGCGTCTCACCAATGTGCTCGAAGATGTGCGCGAGCCGCGGCCAGAACCCTCCCTCGCCGCCAGGAAACCCGAACAGCTTCGGTATTTGGGTGCTCGCCAGGACAAACGCGATGCCGCACTTGAAGCCAGTCAGCACGGTCTCGGAGACGAAGTTGACGACCACACCTGCGCGCGTGGCCCAGGCCGCAATACCGAGCAAGCCGACGAGTACCTGCGGCGCCCATGCTGAGCGCGACGTGACGAGCCTCGTCGCCGAGTGACAGCTCGCCGATCGAGGTGCCGACCAGCAGCGAGATCGCGGACGTAACGGTGATCGCGGTGTGACGCGAACTGCAGAGCGCCCAGAACACCAGGCCGCCAAACAGGCATGCGTAGAGGCCGGCCTGCGGGGGCAGCCCTGCGAGGGACGCGTCGGCAATGGCGGCGGGAAGAAGATACGCGGCTAACGTGATGCCGGCGATGACGTCGGGGCGGAATTGCTCCCTCCCGTAGCCTCGTAACCAGACAGGAGTCACGGGGTGCACCATATCACTCCGTAAAGCGGAGACGTTGCCCCTCAAAAGAAGAGGCCCGGAAGCTTTCGCTCCCGGGCCCAACTCTTAACTGTCGACTCTCGACTGCCGACTGGTCTTTAGTACATGCCGCCCATGCCGCCGCCGGGCATGCCGTGACCGCCGCCGGCCGATTCCTTCTTCTCCTCGGGAATCTCGGAGACGAGGGCTTCGGTCGTCAGCAGGAGCGAGGCGATCGACGAGGCGTTCTGCAGCGCGTTGCGAACGACCTTGGCCGGATCGATGACGCCCGCCTTGACGAGATCCTCGAACGTATCGCTGGCGGCGTTGAAGCCTTCGTCGCCCTTGCCTTCCTTGATCTGGGCGACGATGATCGAGCCTTCGAGGCCGGCGTTGGTGGCGATCCATCGCGCGGGCTCTTCGATGGCGCGCTTGATGAGGGCCACGCCGATCTTCTGGTCGCCTTCGAGCTTCAGGCTATCGAGCGCCTTGCTGGCGCGGATCAGGGCCACGCCGCCGCCGGGCACGATGCCCTCTTCGACAGCCGCCTTGGTCGCGTGCATCGCGTCTTCGACGCGCGCCTTCTTTTCCTTCATCTCGGTTTCGGTGGCCGCACCGACCTTGATGACGGCAACGCCGCCGACGAGCTTCGCGAGGCGTTCCTGCAGCTTCTCGCGATCGTAGTCCGAGGTCGTCTCGTCGACCTGGACGCGAATCTGCTTCACGCGTCCCTCGATCTTGCCGGACACGCCGCCGCCTTCGACGATCGTCGTGTTGTCCTTGTCGATGGTGATCTTCTTGGCCTTGCCGAGATCCTCGAGCTTGATGTTCTCGAGCTTGACGCCGAGGTCCTCGGTGATGGCGTTGCCGCCGGTGAGGATCGCGATGTCCTCGAGCATCGCCTTGCGGCGATCGCCGAAGCCCGGGGCCTTGACGGCCGCGACCTGCAGCGTGCCGCGCAGCTTGTTGACGACGAGCGTCGCCAGCGCCTCACCTTCGATGTCTTCCGCGATGATCAGCAGGGGACGGCCGAGGCGCGCGACCTGCTCGAGGACCGGGAGCAGGTCCTTCATCGAGCTGATCTTCTTTTCGTGGATCAGGATGACGGGGTTCTCGAGCACCACTTCCATGCGCTCCGGATCCGTCACGAAATACGGCGAGAGGTAGCCGCGATCGAACTGCATGCCTTCGACGACGTCGAGGGTGGTTTCGAGCGTGCGGGCCTCCTCAACGGTGATGACGCCGTCCTTGCCGACCTTTTCCATCGCTTCCGCGATGATCTTGCCGATGGTCTCGTCGCTGTTGGCCGAGATGGTGCCGACCTGCGCGATCATGTTGCCCTTGACCGGCTTGGCCATCTTCTTGATTTCGGCGGTCATGGCCTCGACGGCCTTCTCGATGCCGCGCTTCAGTTCCATCGGGTTGGCGCCGGCCACCACGTTACGCGCGCCTTCGCGGTAGATCGCCTGGGCGAGCACCGTCGCCGTGGTCGTGCCGTCACCGGCCGTGTCCGAGGTCTTGCTGGCGACTTCGCGCACCATCTGGGCGCCCATGTTCTCGAGCGGATCCTTGAGGTCGATCTCCTTGGCCACCGTCACGCCGTCCTTGGTGATGGTGGGGGAGCCGAACTTCTTGTCGAGGACGACGTTGCGGCCCTTCGGGCCGAGGGTGACCTTCACCGCGTCCGCCAGCTGGTTCACGCCGCGAAGAATCGCCTGGCGGGACTGCTCGCCGTAAATAATCTGCTTAGCCATGTGAATAACTCTCCCGCGTTACTTCTTCTTGCCGCCCTCGATCACTGCGAGCACTTCGTCTTCGCGCATGATCAAGTAATCTTCGCCATCGACCCGCACTTCCTGTCCCGAGTACTTGCCGAACAGGATGGTGTCGCCGTCTTTCACATCGAGAGGAATGCGCTTGCCGTCCTTGTCGGCCTTGCCAGCGCCTACGCCGACGACCTTTCCCTGCTGCGGCTTTTCCTTGGCCGAGTCCGGGATGATGATGCCGCCGACTTTCTGTTCTTCTTCCTCGATGCGCTGCACGAGGATGCGGTCGTGGAGCGGTCTTAAAGCCATAGTGGTTGCTCTCCGGAACT
This sequence comes from uncultured cyanobacterium, assembly GCA_963833135.1. GTDB lineage: Bacteria > Acidobacteriota > Vicinamibacteria > Vicinamibacterales > UBA2999 > 12-FULL-67-14b. The sequence goes on from CAWHWW010000014.1 coordinate 229,323, forward strand.
GTTGAACGGTTGAACTCTTGAACTCTTGAACCTGTGACCCTACGAGTGCTGGCAGTCGACTACCCTCTGAGCTAGCAGTCGATGTGCACGACTGCTAATCATACTAGGCGGGAAAAAGGCCGTCAAGGCCCGGCGATCCTGGCGATTTCGGATTTCGGATCGAGCGGATTTCGGACCATTGACGATCTTGGATGAGGGATTGATCCTTCGATCGGCAATCGCCGATTGATCCGAGATCCGCTCGATCCGAAATCCGAAATCGTCAGTCTCTAGGTTTGATTTTCAGCGTCGCCATCCTCCTGGCGAGCGTGTTCCGATGCACGCCGAGCGCATCAGCGGTCTTCGTGAGGTTACCGTCGCACTTGTGAATCACTTGTGTGACAAACCGCTTCTCGAATTCACGCTGGGCATCGTCGAAATGGACGCCGCGAGCCACCATTTCAGCGACGAGCTGGTCCAGAAGCCTATGCACTCTCGGTGTCCAGTTCGTGCGCCCGTGAGGCGCCGGAACGCATCCAGGTACTTTCGGCGCGTGTTCTCGACGACGTCGACCGGCAGCGACGGTACGGGCGGCTGCTTGTTCCACTTGATCGACTCGAGATAGTCGCGCACGTACTGCTTGTCGAAGCTTGGTTGCGGACCGCCGGGCGAATACGTGTCCTTCGGCCAGTAGCGCGACGAATCCGGCGTCATCATCTCGTCGATGAGCAGCAGCTCGCCGCCGTCGGTCAATCCAAACTCGAACTTGGTGTCGGCGAGGATGATGCCTTTCGATTCCGCGTGCGCGACGCCGTGCGCGTAGAGTCCGAGCGTCAATTTCTTCAACCGCTCCAACAGATCGGCGCCGACGACTTTCGCAGCCGCTTCTTCGCTGATGTTTTCGTCGTGTCCTGAATCTGCCTTGGTGGCGGGCGTGAAGATCGGCTCGGGCAGGCGATCGGATTCCTTCAGGCCCTTCGGCAGCGGAATGCCGCACACGTCGCCGGTCGCCTGGTAGTCCTTCCAGCCCGAGCCGGAAATGTAGCCGCGTGCGACGCACTCGACGGGCAGCGGCGTGGTGCGGCGCGCCAGCATCGAGCGGCCTTCGAGCTCGGCCGCAAACGGACGGGCACTCGCCGGATAGTCGCTGACGCTGGTCGAGATCAGGTGATTGCGGATGATGCCGCCAGTCCGCGCGAACCAGAAGGCGGAAAGCTGGGTGAGGACGCGGCCCTTATCGGGAATGCCGGAGCCGAGCACGTAATCGAATGCGGAAATCCGGTCCGTCGCCACCAGGATCAGGTCATCGCCGGCGGCGTAGACGTCCCGGACCTTGCCGCGGCGCACCAGGGACAAGCCGTCGAGTTTCGTATCTAAGAGGACGTGTGAAGGCACGGGCGCTCGCGTGAAGAGTCCACATAGTACGCGGCCAGGTATCGGAGGCAAGACGCCAATCAGTGGGGTGTGTCTCGGAAGAGACACTTCCGGTAGTATGGAAACGATTTGCGCAACATCATACGGACGATAGTCGTCATCGGCCTCGCCGTTGGCCTCCTTGCAGTTTTTCTTCGGAATGCCGATCTCGGAAACGTCTGGGCCTCGGTCGCCGCGGCCCGACAGGATTTTCTGTTGCTGGCGCTCGTCTTGACCTGCGTGACGTTCATCGTGCGCGCCGAGCGATGGCAGTACTTGCTGGGGCCGCTCGGCCCGACCAGATTCAGCACGGTCTTTCGGACGACGGTGATCGGCTTTGCGGCATCGGCGGTGCTGCCGGCGCGCGCGGGCGAAGTAATTCGACCGTATCTGCTCGCGCGTCGCGAGGGACTGAGCGCGACGGCGGCGTTTGCCACGATCGTGGTCGAGCGCATCCTCGATCTCCTCGCGGTGCTGCTATTGATGGCGGCGTTTCTGATCTGGTTCGATCCGGGACTCGAGTCGCGCGATTCGGCGGTGTTCCAGGCGATTCGGTTCGGCGGGCTGACGATGGCGCCCGTCGCCGTCGGCACGCTGGCGGTGATGTTCTTCATGGCCGGCCACCCCGAGCGACTGCACGCGTGGGTGCTGAAGGCCGAGGCCATCCTGCCGGCGCGAATCGCCGCGCTGATCGCACGCCTGGCGCGGACGTTCGCCGAAGGCTTCGCGGTCGTGCGGAGTCCGGTCCGTCTCGTCGCCGCGATCGCCTGGTCGATCGTGCTGTGGATCGCCATCGCCGGCGGCCTCTGGGCGGTGTCGGTCGCGTTCGGGATCGCGATGCCGTTTACCGGTGCCTGGCTGATGCTGGCGCCCGCTCGTCGTCGGCGTCGCGGTGCCGACGCCTGGCGCGGTCGGCGGATTTCATGAGGCGTACCGAATCGGCGCGACGGGATTTTTCGGCGCCGACAACGACATCGCGGTCGGTGCGGCGATCGTGCTGCACGCGATCTCGGTCGCGCCGGTGATCATCGTGGGCCTGCTGTTCATCGTCCAGGACGGGTTGAAGCTGGGCGGCATGGCGAGAGGAGAGATATGACGCTTGAATCTGGACGAATCGCGAGGCGATCATAGTGAAGTGTCCATTCTGTGGTGACATCGGCGACAAGGTCGTCGACTCGCGCGAAAGCCGCGAGGGCGATGTCATTCGCCGCCGCCGTCAATGCCTCAACGACAAGTGCAAGAAGCGCTTCACGAGCTACGAGCGCATCGAAGAGATCCCCTACATGGTGGTCAAGAAGGACGGCACGCGCGAACGCTTCGAGCGGTCGAAGCTGGTCGCCGGCCTCCTCAAAGCGTGCGAGAAGAGGCCGATCAAGCCGGCAGACATCGACGAGATCGCGGATCGCGCCGAGCAGATCCTGAACGACCGGCCCGAGCGCGAGATTTCCGGCCGCGAGCTGGGTGCGCACGTCATGTCGGAGTTGAAGAAGCTCGACCAGGTCGCCTACGTGCGCTTCGCGTCGGTGTATCGTGACTTCCGGGACGTCGATGACTTCGCGCACGAGGTCCGCGCCCTGAAGGGATACAAGGAGTAGGCACATCGTGGCCACCGCGAAGCTCGGCTCGGCGTCGCGTCCGGTCGCCAACCCGGCGGCGCCTGCCCGGCGGCCCTTCCGCGACAATCCGCCGCTCATCCTTGCCGGCATCGTCATCCTGCTCGTCGTGCTCGGCGGCATCGTGTGGCTCGCCGATCGCACCTCGACGCTGTCGCCGGACTTTCTCACCGAAGTCGTCCTGATCGCGCTCTCGGTCACGAACGTGACGATGCTGGTGGCGCTGGCGTTCGTGCTGGCGCGCAACGTCATCAAGGCGATCATGGAGGGGCGAAGCGGCCTGCCGCTCGGCCGCTTCCGCGCCAAGCTCGTGCTGGCGTTGCTCGGCATGACCGTCATTCCGGCCGTGCTGGTGTTGATCGTCGGCAGCCGCGTCGTGCTTGACCGCGGTGGATCGCTGGTTCAACGCGCCGATGGAAGAGATTCTGGCCGGCGCCAACAGCATCGCCGGCGACTACTACCAGGAGCGCGAGCGGATCGTGGCGGATCAGGCAACGCGCCTCGCGCGATCGCTGAGCCGGCTCGATCTCGCATCGGCGCAGGTCTCCAGCGTGCAGAACATCGTCACGCCCGAAGTGGCAGGGCAGCGCATTGCCATGGTGCAGGTCTACCGCGCCGTCCGCGCGCCGAACCAGCCGATCGACGTCATCTCGGTGGTCGACGTGGCGTCGCCGTCGATGCCGCAGGGCTGGGCGCGCGGCTCCGCGGATCGCCTGGCCGCCCGCGCCGCCAACGGCGAGGCGGCGCCGAGCATCGAGGAGGAAATGGAGGCGGGCGGCGTCCTGAAGCACGTCGCGATCGCGGTGCGCACCGGCGGCGGCCAGATCACCGGCGTGGTCGTGGCGAGCGATTACCTGTCCGGCGATCTCGCCGAGCGCGCGCGGCGCATGTCGAAGGCCTACGAAGACTACACCCAGTTGCGCGTCCTCAAGCAGCCGCTGGCCGGCGTCTACGTCTCGTTCTTCGTCATGGTGACCCTGCTGATTCTCGTCGGCTCGACGTGGATGGGGCTGTATCTCGCCAAGCGCATCACGCGGCCGGTCCAGATGCTGTCGGAAGCCGCCAAGGAAATTGGCGCCGGGCACTACGATCACCGCATCGAGCACGAGGGCACCGACGAATTCGGATCGATGGTCGAAGCCTTCAACGCGATGGCCGCGGAGGTCTCGCAGAGCCGGCGCCGGCTGGAGCGCGCCAGCATCGATCTCGAGCGCAAGCACGAGGAAGGCGAGGGACGCCGGCGCTACATCGAGGCGATCCTCGAACGCATTGCCACCGGGGTGGTCTCGATCGATCGCGGTGGCCGCATCGGCACCATCAATCCCTCGGCCTCGCGGCTGCTGGAGCTGAACGATGAGGTGATCGGGCGCGCCGCCGTGGACGTCTTCGCGCGGCAGGATCTCACTCCGGTGAACGACGTGCTCGATCAGGCCGCCCGCGCCAGGATGGATTCCTTCGCGCAGGAAGTCGCGCTGGTCCGGGACGGACGCGAGCGGCACGTGGTCGCGGCGGCGACGCGCGTGGCCGGCACCGACGGCAGCTTCGACGGCACCGTGCTGGTCGTGGACGACGTGACGCCGCTGATTCGCGCTCAGAAAGTCGCCGCCTGGCGGGAAGTTGCGCGGCGCCTCGCGCATGAAATCAAGAATCCGCTGACGCCGATCCAGCTGTCGGCCGAGCGGCTGCGCCGAAAGCTCAGCGACGTGTCACCGCCGCTGCAGGATCTGGTGCAGGAGTGCACCTCGACCATCATCGGCGAGGTCGAGTCGCTGAAGGGCCTGGTCGACGAGTTTTCGCAGTTCGCGCGCATGCCCGCGCCGCGCGCGGTGCCGACCGACCTGCACGCGTTCTTGGGCGAGACGCTCGCGCTCTACGACGGCCTGTTCGGCTCGGTCGAATTCCAGCGGCATTTCGATGCCGGTGTCTCGCAGGTGCGTCTCGATCCCGAGCAGCTGAAGCGGGTGATGATCAACCTGATTGACAACGCCATCGAAGCGATGGGCCGGCAGGGGACGATCGTGATCGAAACGGCGCGCGACGTCTCGAACAGCCTCGTTCGTATCGTCGTTGCCGACACCGGCCCTGGCATTCCGCCCGCCGAGCGCGACAAGCTGTTCCTGCCGTACTACTCGACAAAGGGCCGCGGCAGCGGCCTTGGCCTCGCCATCGTCCGCCGCATCGTCGCCGAGCATGGCGGGAACATCGACGTCACCGATAACGTGCCGACCGGCACCCGCTTTATCATCGAGTTACCTTCTTAATGGAGCGTATCTACAGATTGGCCAGTAGCTGCATCGTTTCTCATACAACGCGTCAGGGCCGTTCCTACGGAACGGCCCTGTGTCGTTTCGAACGCACGAGCCATTAGATGGCGTCCATTCTTGTCGTTGACGATGAACCGGGCGTTCGATCGTCGATCAGCGGTGTGCTGAGAGACGAAGGCTTCGACGTCGATACCGCCGACAGCGGCGAGGAGTGTCTCGACAAAGCCAACGGCGCCTCGTACGACGTGATCGTCCTCGACATCTGGCTGCCCGGTCTCGACGGCCTGACGACGTTGCAGCGCTTGCGCGAGCGCCAGATCGATTCGCAGGTCGTGATTATTTCGGGGCACGGCAACATCGAGTCGGCGGTGCGCGCGATCAAGATGGGCGCCTACGATTTCATCGAAAAGCCGCTGTCCCTCGAGAAGACCGTGCTCGTCGTGCGTAACGCCTTGCGCCAGCGCGACCTCGAGGCGGAGAACCGTGTCCTGCGCGCCAAGGTCGATCGGCAGCAGCAACATACGATGGTGGGCGAGAGCCCGGCGATGCACAGGCTCCGCGAGCAGGTATCGCTGGCGGCGCCGACCAATGGACGCGTGCTGATTCTCGGCGAGAACGGCACCGGCAAGGAACTGGTCGCGCGCTCGATTCACCTCACCAGCCGGCGCAAGAACGAGCCGTTTGTCGAAGTGAACTGCGCCGCGATTCCGGAAGAGCTCATCGAGTCGGAGTTGTTCGGCCACGCCAGAGGCGCATTCACCGGCGCGGTCTCGGACAAGCCGGGGCGCTTCGAGCAGGCCGACGCCGGCACGATCTTCCTCGACGAAATCGCCGACATGAGCCTCAAGACGCAGGCGAAGGTGCTGCGCGTGCTCCAGGAACAGGTCATGGAGCGTGTCGGCGGGACGCAGCGCATCCGGGTCGACGTGCGCGTCGTGGCCGCGACCAACAAGGATCTGCCGGCGGAGATTCGGGCCGGCCGGTTCCGCGAGGATTTGTATTTCCGCCTGAACGTCATCCCGATCTTCGTGCCGCCGCTGCGCGAGCGCCAGCAGGACATTCCGTTGCTCGCCGAGCACTTCATGGCGATCCTGGCAGCGGAATACGGGCGCCGGCCAAAGCGGCTGGCGTCGGAGGCGGCGGCGCGCCTGCAGCAATATGGATGGCCCGGCAACGTCCGCGAGCTTCGCAACGTGATCGAGCGCGTGATCATCATGGTCGGCGGCGACACGATTACCGCCCAGGACCTCGGCTTCCTCGGCCGCGACGGCGTACCGGATGCGCCCGCCCCGCAAGGGTCGGTGGTGCCGCTGTCTGAAGCGCGCGATCAATTCGAGAAGGATTACATCCTGCAGACGCTTGCGGCACAGCAGGGCAACATGTCGCGGACCGCCGAGGTGCTCGGCGTCGAACGATCGAATCTTTACAAGAAGCTGCGGGCGTTCGGCGTCACTCCCCGGGGCGGCGCCTGAGCTTGTTCTCGAGGACCTGATCGCCCGAGAACCCTTCGAGCTGCAGGTAGTACTCGACTGACTGCCGGAGTGCCGCCGCCGGCACCAAGCCGACGATTTCGCTCTCGAGCACGCTCACACCGTAGCGTGCCGCTTCCCGCTTCACCAGATCGAAGACTCGGAAGATCGGCGTCTTCTCGTAGTTGGTCAGGTTCATCGAGACCTGCACGAGGCCGCGGGCTTCGAGCGGGATGCCCATCGCCTTGACGTAACGCAGCCCGCCGCTGCTCATGCGAATCGCCGACGCGATCTTCTTCGCGACGTCGAGACGATTGGTGTTGAGGTTGATGTTGTAGGCGATGAGCGGCATGCGCGCGCCGATCACCGACGCGCCGGCCGTCGGATGTGGCACCGCGGGACCAAAATCCGGCGCCCAGCCGGGCTTGGCCATCTTCGCCGCCAGCCCTTCAAATTCACCGCGCCGGATGTCCTCGAGATTCTTGCGCTCCGGGTTCGACGACGCGTCTTCATACAGATAAATCGGGAGCGAGAAGCGCGATGCCACGTCTGCGGCGATCGTCTTGGCGAGCGCCACGCATTCAGCCATCGTGACGCCGTCGATCGGAATGAACGGCGTCACATCGACGGCGCCCAGGCGCGGGTGTTCGCCCTTGTGCGTCGTCAAGTCGATCGCGGTAATGGCGCCTTCGAAGAGTCTTGGGATGCCGGCCGTCAGGGCTGCCGCGTCGCCCGCCAGAGTGAATACCGATCGGTTGTGGGTCGGGTCCGACTGCACGTCCAACACGCGCAGGCCGGGAACCGCCTTGAGCGTTTCCGCCAACTTGCTGATGACGTCCGGGCGACGCCCTTCACTCACATTGGGGACACATTCGATAATGGCCATGCGGCTTCAGCTTAGTCGAGGTTCGCACCCGTTGCACTCGTTGCACCCGCTAAGTGCTATAATCACCGTCACTTACCAATGGCCGACCCGCAAAAGTCAGGCCCGCGCCGCTTCGAGGCGCCGCCGGGCGCCGACGATGAAGCGCGAATAGAGAATCTCCTCGTCACCGGCCTCGATCATTATTTCGCGGGCGAGTTCGAAGAGGCCATCAACCTTTGGACACGCGTGCTGTTCCTCGATCGCAGCCACGATCGGGCCCGCGCCTACATCGACCGCGCGCGCAGCGCGCAGGCCGAACAGCAGCGCATCTCCGAAGCCCTGGTGCATGAAGGCCTCGAGGCCTTCGACCGCGGCGAAGTGGCGCGCGCCCGCGCGCTGCTGAGCGACGCGCTCGATCAAGGCGCGTCGCACGACGTGGCGCTGGGCGTTCTCGGACGCATCGATCGCCTCGATGCGGGCACGCGGCCGGCGACGCCGCCGGCACCGTCGCTGCGAAAACGCGCCGCGCGGACACCGGCGTCGGCTGATGCCAACCAGCGCCGCGGCACCATTGCCATGTGGTGGATCACCGCGGCTGCCATCGTGATCGTCGGGGCGATTGCGTTCGTGCTGGTGGCGCCCAATGGACTGGCGTGGTTCCCGGTGCAGGCGACGACCGGTGCGCCCGCCGCGATTGTCAGCCTCCCGCCGCCGATTCCGTTGCCCTCACCGGCCGAGACCTATGTGGTTCGGGCGCGATCGCTCTTTGCGAGCGGCAAGCTCCGCGACGCCTTGCGGGCTCTCGACCGTGTGCCGGCCGGCGACGCGCTGCGACCGGACGCGGAACGTCTTCGTGCCGACATCCAACGAGAACTGCTGGCCGTGGCCGGCGCCGAAGCGTCATCGGCATCGTCCATTGCCGCTCCAGTGTCGCCACCTCGCGAATGAAATGTCCCAAGTGCGGTTACCTCGGGTTTGAAACCACGGACCGCTGCCGGAACTGTCAGTACGATTTTTCGCTCGCTTCGTCGTCGCCAGAGCCGGAACTCACGCTTCACGGCGACGACCGCACGATCGAATCTTCAACAGACTTCGAGCTGCCACCCCTGAAGCGCCAGGCCGACACGCCCAGCACCGAACTCGACCTTGATCGCCTGTTCGGCGAGGCCGAACCGGCGAGTTCGCCGTTGATCCGCAAGCCCGACCCGCTCTCGGCGAGCGTCGTGGACTACGCGTCCGGGGCGCGACAGGCACCTGTCGACGACGCGTTTGCGGAGCCCACGCCGGCGATGGCGATCGAATCGGCAGAAGAGGCGCCTCCCGTCGCCGAGGTCGAAGGGAGCGCGTTACCGTTCGACGATGGTCCGATCGTGCCGCCGCCGGCGCGCCCTCCGCTTGGCGTCCGCCGATCGACACCCGAATTTTCGCGCACCCGGCAGCGCACGACACGGCCGCTGCGCACCGAATCCCTCGACTTCGAGCCGTCCCCGCAGGAGAAATCCTCAGCTGCATCGCAGGCGGCGAGCGACACCGTTCAGTCGCTCATGGAACTCCCATCCCTGGCGGCGCGCCTGGCCGCCACGACGATCGACGTCCTGCTGCTCGTCGCCATCGACGCGGTAGTGCTGTATCTGACACTTCAGGTGACGGGGCTCCAGAACACGGTCGATGATCTGCGCGTCCTGCCGCCGGTTCCGTTCGTCGGCTTCCTGGGCATGCTGGCCTTTGGTTACGTGGCCGCGTTCACCGTTGCCGGAGGGCAGACGATCGGCAAGATGCTGCTCAGCCTGCGCGTGATCGGCGATGACGGGCGCCCGGTGGACTCCGCCGGCGGTATGATCCGCGCGCTCGCCTGCATGCTGGTACCGGTTACCCTGGGCCTTTCGTACCTGCCCGCGCTATTCACGAGCGATCATCGGGCGCTCCACGATCGCCTTGCGGGTACGCGCGTGGTCCAGGAATGAACGGACTGGCGGTCTTCATAGCGAGCTTCGGGTTTGTTGGCTACTTTCCGATCGCGCCTGGCACCGCCGGCTCGCTCGCCGCGCTCGCGCTGTTCGCGTTCATCAGATGGGTCGGCGTGCCTGCGGTGGAACTGTCGGCCATTGTCGCTGGTGTTCGCGGTCGGGGTGTGGGCCGCTTCGGGGACCGAGAGGGCGCTGGCTCGCAAGGATCCGGGTGTCGTCGTCATCGATGAAGTGCTCGGCATGCTGATCACCCTCGCGCTGTTGCCGTTGTCGCTCACCGGGGTCGCGTTGGGCTTCCTGGTTTTCCGGGCGCTCGACGTCGTCAAGCCGTATCCGGCGGCACAGCTCGAACACCTCCACGGCGGACTGGGCATCATGGCTGACGATGCCGTGGCGGGGCTCTACGCGCACCTGGTGCTGCGTGCCTGTGTGTGGATGGTGCCGGCATGGCTGACGGCCTGACCGCGGCGATCATCGCCGTCGGCAGCGAGCTGCTCACGCCGCACAAGACCGACACCAACTCGCTGTATGTCACCGAGGTGCTGAACGATCTCGGCATCGCCGTGGCATTCAAGGCAATCGTCGGCGACAACCGCGCCGAACTGGCGGCCCACGTTGCGCACGCGCTCTCGCGTCACCGCGTCCTCATCCTGACCGGCGGTCTCGGGCCGACCGACGACGATCTCACGCGCGAGGTCGTGGCCTCGCATCTCGCGCTGCCGCTCGATGAGGATGCCGCCATCGTCGACGCCATCGAGCGGCGATTCGCGGCACGCGGCTGGAAGATGCCGGCGGTGAATCGACGGCAGGCGATGGTGCCGCGAGGCGCGACGGTGCTCGACAATCCGCATGGCACGGCGCCGGGTCTTTGGATCGAGCACGGTGATCCCGCCTCCGCTGAAGCTACGGGGGCAGGCGCGTTATCGTGCTTCTGCCGGGTCCGCCGCGAGAAATGAAACCGATGATGGACGGCGAGGTGCGTCTCCGCCTCGGCGCCATCGCCGGCAGCGTGCGCCTGCATCGGCGGCTCGTGCGCGTGGCGGGAAAAGGCGAGTCGGCGGTCGAAGAGATCGTGCAGCCAATCTACTCGCGGTGGCTGAGTCAGTCGCCAAAGATCGAAACCACCATCCTTGCGGGCCTCGGCCAGGTCGAGTTGCACCTGGTCACGCAGTCGGACAACGCGCCATCATGGCATCGGAGTCGCTGGACGGCGCGGTGGCGGAGTTGACCGGTGCCCTCGGTCCGGACCTGGTCAGCACCGACGGCGCCGTTCTCGAAGCTGTCGTCGGCGACCTGCTGCGGGCGCGCGGCTGGTGGGTCGCGTTCGCCGAGTCCTGCACTGGCGGACTGGCGACGTCGAGGATGACGGACATTCCCGGCAGCTCCGCGTACGTCGAACGCAGCGTGGTCGTGTACAGCAATCGCGCCAAGGTCGAGTTGCTCGACGTGCCGGAGCAGCTGATCGCCGAGCACGGCGCGGTCAGCGAGCCGGTCGCGCTCGCGATGGCCGCGGGAATCCGGAAGCGCGCCGGGGTGAATATCGGCGTCGGCATCACCGGCATCGCCGGGCCGGGGGGCGGCAGCGAACATAAGCCGGTCGGCACCGTGTGCATTGCGGTCGATAGCGTGTCCGCCGTAGCCTCGGCGAAGGTGGGCGGCGAAGCCAGGGTTCGCACGTTCCGTTTTCCAGGCGGCCGCGAAATGGTCAAGGCGATGTCGGCCAACTGGGCGATCGACATGTTGCGCCGGTATCTGCTCAACGCGAAATGAATGTGTTCGTCGCGATCGACGTCGGCGATGCCGTTCGCCGGAGGTGACGCGCGTCATCAGCGTGCTGATCGAAGAGCTCGAGGCCGCGAAGACGCCGGCAGCCAATGGTCGCAGCAAGGCCCGCACTATACTGGTCTGGTCAGGCTCCGTTGACGAGCGTCGCACCATGATTCCAGCCATCCTGATCGGTTACGCGGTGGGCTCACTGCCCATCGGTTATCTCGTCGCACAGCGCGCGGGCGGGATCGATCTGCGCCAGGTTGGCAGCGGGAACGTCGGCGCGACCAACGTGTATCGCACGGCGGGACTTTCCAGAGCGCTTCTCGTGATGGCTGCCGACATGGCCAAGGGCGCAGCGGCTGTGCTGGTCGTCGGCGGAGGCGCGAGCGCCGTGGCGGCCGGCGTCGGCGCGGTGATCGGACATATCTATCCGGTCTGGCTGCAGTTTCGCGGCGGCAAGGGCGTCGCTACGGCCAGCGGCGTTTTCGGCGTCCTGACGCCAATCCCAACGGCGATCGCCGCCACGGCCTTTGCCCTCGTCGTCGCGCGCACGCGATTGGTCTCGCTTGGATCAATCGTCGCCACGATCGTGCTGCCGGTCGTCGAGTGGCTGACGCCCGGACGACGCGGCGTGGACATCGGCGCCACCATCGTCGCCGCGTTGATCTTGTTCCGGCACCGGGCTAACGCGAGGCGCCTGCTGTCCCGCACGGAACAGGCGCTCCCTTCCCGCAGCGCGTTGCGGCGGACGGGCGGAGCATGACGCATCGCATCGGCGTGATCGGATCGGGCAGCTGGGGCACGGCTCTGGCCGTGCACCTGGCCGACACCGGGCACGACGTGCGGTTGTGGGCGCGTGATGCGGCGCTCGCGGCCGAGATGACTGCGTCGCACGAGAATCGAGCCTACCTCCCGGGGATCGAGCTGCCATCGTCGCTCGCGCCGACCGCCGAGATGCACATCGCCCTCGATGGCGCGCAGTTCGTCGTCATCGCCGCGCCGTCGCATGGCGTGCGGGATGTCGCGCGCCTCGCCAATCCGCATTTGCCGCATGGGTGCGCAATCGTCAGCGCGACGAAGGGACTGGAGGAGGGCTCGCTGTTGCGAATGTCGCAGGTGTTACGGCAGGAGTTTACGAATGGCGGCGAGGTGGTCGTGCTCTCCGGTCCGAGTTTCGCAAGCGAGCTGGCGCGCAGGCTGCCGACCGCGATCGTGGCGGCCGGCGACTCACCGGCGGTCGTTGAATCGGTGATGGCGCACTTTCGATCGCCGGCGCTCCGGCTCTACGGGAGCGGCGACGTTATCGGCGTCGAGTTCGGCGGCTCGCTGAAAAACATCATCGCCATCGCCGCCGGCGTTGTCGAAGGGCTCGGCCTCGGTCACAACGCGCTGGCGGCGCTGGTCACGCGCGGTCTGGCTGAACTGTCCCGCCTCGCCGTCGCGCTTGGCGCACAGCGGGACACGCTCGCGGGCCTCGCCGGTCTTGGCGATCTCGTGCTGACGTGCACGGGCGACTTGAGCCGTAACCGGCGTGTCGGCCTGGCACTGGCAAAGGGTCAGGCGCTTCAAGACATTCTCGCCGGCACCAAGATGGTTGCCGAGGGCGTGCGCACGACCGAGGCGGCGCTTGCGTTGAGCGCGAAGCACGGCATCGAGCTGCCGATCGCGAGCGAAATGTCGGACGTCCTGTCAGGCCGAACCGATCCCCAGACCGCGATTCGCAATCTGATGGGACGGAAACAGAAGCTGGAACACGCGTGAGGCAGTCACCAGTCGAGAGTCGGCAGTTAAGAGTCCAGTCGGCAAGGGTCAGTCGTCAGTGATGGGAATATTCGACAAACTCAAACAGGGGCTGCAAAAAACCTCACAACAGCTCAAAGATCGTCTCGATCGTCTGGACGCGATGGTCGGTCTCGCGAACACACCGGAGGCGCGGACGCGTGAGATCGATGTCGATACCGCAGAGAACCTCGAAGAAGTTCTCCTGATGGCCGATGTGGGTGTGGCGGCGAGCCGCGAGATCGTGGACGCGGTCCGCAAGCGCCAGCGCCGCGGGGAGAGCCTGCGAGAGCTGGTCAAACAGGAAATGCTCCGCATGCTCGAGCAATCGGCCGAAGCCGCGAACGATCACGCGGCGAAGGTGGACCGCGCCACTCCGCATGTGATGTTGATTGTCGGCGTCAACGGCGTCGGCAAGACCACCACCATCGGGAAGCTCGCGAATCAATTGCGCCAGGAAGGCCGGACGACGCTGATCTGCGCGGCCGACACATTCCGGGCTGCGGCCGTCGACCAACTGCAGATCTGGGCCGACCGCGCCGGAGTCGAGATCGTCCGGGCCAAGGAGGGGTCGGATCCGGCCGCGGTCGTGTTCGATGCGATGACGGCGGCGAAAGCGCGTCAACGCGACGTGGTGCTGGTCGACACCGCCGGCCGCCTGCATACCCGCACGAACCTGATGAACGAGCTCGACAAGATTCGACGCGTGGCCGGCCGTGAAGTGAGCGGCGCTCCGCACGAGGTGTTGCTCGTGCTCGATGCGACGGTGGGGCAGAACGGCATCGCGCAGGCGCGCGAGTTCACGAACGTCGCGGGCGTCACCGGCATCGTGCTGACCAAGCTCGATGGCACCGCCAAGGGCGGGATCGCGGTGGCGGTTGCGCACGATCTCAAGCTGCCGATTCGCTACGTCGGCGTCGGAGAGGGCGTCGACGACCTGCTGCCGTTCTCGCCACAGGAATACGTCGACGCGATCTTCCAGGAAAAATGGTGACCGAGTCCGACTTCATGCGACGCGCGCTTTTTCACGCCGGTCGCGCTGAAGGCGTCACGACTCCCAATCCCCTCGTCGGCGCGGTGATCGTGTCACCGGGCGGCGTCGTCGTCGGCCAGGGGCGCCACCCACGCGCCGGCGCGGCGCATGCGGAGGTGTTTGCGATCGACGACGCCGGCGATCGCGCGCGCGGCGCGACGATGTTCGTCAACCTCGAACCGTGCTGCCACACGGGCCGCACCGGGCCGTGCACGAAGCGGATCATCGCGGCGGGCCTGAAGCGCGTCGTCGCCGCGATGCCCGATCCCAATCCCGTTGTCAGCGGCAGGGGCTTCGATGAGCTGCGTGCACATGGCATCGAGGTGGACGTCGGCGTGCTCGCTGAGGAAGCGCAGCGTCTCAATCGCGCGTTTACCATCGTCCAGACCGAAGGCCGTCCCATGGTCATTGCCAAGGCGGCGACGAGCATTGATTCGAAGATCGCCGCCGCGCCCGGCGAGCGCACGCAACTGACGTCGGCCGACGCCAACCGCCGGACGCAGCGGCTGCGCGGCGCGGTCGATGCGATTGGCATCGGGTCGGGAACGCTGCTGGCCGACGATCCCGTGCTGACGGTGCGGGATTGCTACCGGTTGCGACCGCTGGCTCGCGTCGTTTTCGACCGCCAGTTGCGCACTCCTTCAACCGCTCGCATCTTGACGACGCTGGCGCACGGGCCGGTGATAATAGTGACAACCGCGGCTGCTGTCAGCCAGTACCCTGCGAGAGCAGAGGCCCTCACCACAGCAGGCGCGACGATCGTGACCGGCGCGGGCGATCTGCGTCTCGATCTACGCACGCTGGTCCAGTTCAACATCTCGACGATGCTGCTCGAGGGCGGCGCCGCGATGCATGCCGCCGCGTGGCGGGCGGGCGTCATCGACCGGGTGCATGTGATTGTCGCTCCGACCGCGCTCGGCGAGGGCGGCGTCAGGTTCTTCGACGGCATCGATGTGCCGTTGTCCGAGTTGATCCCCGTGAGGGTCGAGATGCTCGGGCCGGACGCATGGATGGAGGCCGATGTTCACGGGCATCGTTGAGGGGGTCGGTTCGCTTGCTGAAGTGAAGGCCACGGACGGTGGCTCCCGTGTGCGCATTCACACGCCGCTGTCGTCGGCGATGAAAGTGGGCGACAGTCTTGCTGTGAACGGCGTGTGCCTGACCGTAATCCTCACCGAAGGCGACCACGTGATTGCCGACGTCGGACCGGAAACCGCACGCGTCACGACCTTTGCCGCGCTGGAGCGCGGCCAGGAACTGAATCTCGAACGTCCGATGCGCGGCGACGGGCGCGTCGACGGCCATTTCGTGCTGGGACACGTCGATGGGGTGGGCGTCATCGAAGAGATCAGGATGGAGGGCGACTCGAGGTGGCTGACAATTGGGTTTCAGCCGATCCTGGCGCCGTATTTCATCCGCAAGGGTTCGGTCGCGGTCGATGGCGTGAGCCTCACGATCGCCGGCCTGGGTGAGCGGCAGTTCGATGTGATGGTGATTCCGTACACCTGGGCGCACACGTCATTGAAGGGCCTCAAGAAAGGCGACCGGGTTAACCTCGAGTGCGACATGATCGGCAAGTACATCGTGCGCATGATGGAGTTGCGAAAGCAGTAGCTATGGCAAAGAGGACGGAGACGCAGATCACGATCGCGAAAGGCGCGCGCTCGTCGGGGCCGTTCGCGGCCGTTGAGGACGCCGTCGCCGCAATCCGCCGCGGCGAGATGGTCATCGTGGTCGACGATGAGGATCGCGAGAACGAGGGCGATCTGACCATGGCTGCCGAGAAAGTGACGCCCGAGGCGATCAATTTCATGGCGAAGCACGGACGCGGGCTGATCTGCCTGCCGATGACGGGGGAGCGGCTCGACGAGCTCAATATCCCGCTGATGGTCGAGAAGAATTCGACGCGCTTCGAGACTGCGTTTTGCGTCGCCATCGAAGCCAAGCGAGGCACGAGCACCGGCATCTCCGCTGCCGATCGCGCCGCGACCGTACGCGCGGCGATCCATCCGGGGACCAAGCCGTCCGACCTGGCCCGGCCCGGACACATTTTCCCGCTGCGTGCGCGGGACGGCGGCGTGCTGGTGCGCGCCGGCCAGACGGAGGCTGCGGTCGATCTCGCGCGCATCGCGGGCCTGACGCCGGCCGGTGTGATCTGCGAAATCATGAACGACGACGGCACCATGGCGCGCGTGCCGGCGCTGGCGAAGTTCGCGAAGCGGCACAAGCTGCTGATGATCACCATCGCCGACCTGATTCGCTATCGCATGCGCCACGAAGGCCTGGTCGCGAAAGTGGCGGAAGCGGACCTTCCCACCGAGCACGGCGCGTTCCGCATCCACGGCTTCGAAAGCATGATCGACAAGGAGACGCACCTCGCGCTGGTCTGCGGCGACATCGGCAACGGCGACGACGTGCTCGTGCGCGTGCACTCGAAATGCCTCACCGGCGACGTGTTTCACTCGGCGCGCTGCGACTGCGGCTCCCAGCTCGAGGCTGCGCTCCAGCAGATTTCCCGCGCCGGGCGCGGCGTGCTGCTCTATCTGAATCAGGAGGGGCGCGGCATCGGCCTCGCGAACAAGCTGAGGGCCTACGCCTTGCAGGACGAGGGGTTGGACACCGTCGAGGCCAACGAGCGGCTGGGCTTCAAGGCCGACCAGCGCGACTATGGAATCGGCGCCCAAATTCTGCGGAGCCTGGGCATCCGTTCCATGCGCCTGTTGACCAATAACCCGCGCAAATTCGTCGGCTTGCAGGGGTATGGCTTATCGATTTCGGAGACCATTCCGCTCGAAATCCCGGCCTCGGCGACGACCCGCAAGTACCTGAAAGTGAAGAAGGAAAAGCTCGGACACCGTCTCGAGTCCGTTTGACCAATCCCCGGAAGCTCAGCTAAGATAAGGGTTTGCGCGGCGGAGCTTGTGCTTCGTCATGCATGACGGCCCAATGTTCGACGCGCTTAGTAATCGCCTCCAGGACGTCTTCCAGTCGCTCAAGGGAGAAACACGTCTCACGGAGGCGACAGTCGAGAGGGTGCTCGGCGAGATCCGCCTGGCGCTGCTCGAAGCCGACGTCAACTTCAAGGTCGTCAAGGCATTCGTCGATCGGGTGCGCGATCGCGCGATGGATGTGGAGGTCCAGAAGGGCCTCAACCCGTCGCAGCAGGTCATCAAGATCGTTCGCGATGAGCTGCTCGGACTTTTCGGCGATGCCAAGGGCGGCCTGCAGGAAACGTCGGCCCGGCCGCGGGTGATTTTGATGCTCGGGCTGCAGGGCTCGGGCAAGACCACGACCACCGGCAAGCTCGCGAAGTGGCTCGCGAAGCAGGGGCGCCACCCGATCGTCGTCTCGACCGACGTGCGGCGCCCGGCGGCGATCCAGCAGCTGGCGATCGTGGCGCAGCAGGCCGGTGTGCGCGTGCACGACCCGGCCGGCGAAATGGATCCGGTCGTCCGCGCCAAAGGCGCGCTGGCCGAGGCCAGGGCCGTCGGCAACGATGTCGTCATCGTCGACACCGCGGGCCGACTGCATATCGACGACGAGCTGATGAAGGAGCTCGTCGCGATCAAGGACGTTTCCGGGCCGTCGGATCTGCTCTACGTCGCCGACGCGATGACGGGACAGGACGCGATCAAGAGCGCGGGCGAGTTCAACGCGCAGGTCGGCGTCACCGGGGTGGTCCTGACGAAGATCGATGGCGACGCGCGCGGCGGCGCGGCGCTTTCGGTGGTGTCGGTCGTCGGCGTGCCGATCGCGTTTGTCGGCAGCGGCGAAAAGCTCGAGGACCTCGAGCCGTTCCACGCCGATCGGTTCGTGTCGCGCATGCTCGGCATGGGCGACGTGCTGTCGCTCATCGAGAAGGCCGAAGAGGTCATCGATCAAGGCGACGCCGAAAAGCTCGAAGCGAAGATCCGCAAGGGCGGGTTCACGCTCGAAGATTTCCGGGATCAGCTGCGGATGCTCAAGCGCATGGGCCCGCTCGACAAGATCCTCGGGATGCTGCCCGGCATGGGCGGCATGAAAGAGCTCGCCGGCCAGAAGCCGGACGAGAAGCAGCTCGGGCGCATCGAGGCGATCATCAATTCGATGACGCCCGATGAACGCAAATACGCCGACATCCTCGATGGAAGCCGGCGCAAGCGGGTGGCGAAGGGCAGCGGCACGACGGTCGAAGACGTCAACCGTCTGCTGAAGCAGTTCGTCGAGATGCAGCGGATGCTGAAGATGGTGGGCCAGATGACGGGCGAACCCATCGCCGCGGCGCCGAAGAAGAAGAAGAAAAAGGGCCCGTTTAGTTTGATGAGGTAGTAGATGTTAGAGGTTAGTGGTTGGATGTTAGTGGTTCTTCCTAACAACTAACATCTAACCTCTAACATCTAGTTCGTTAACGCAAGAAAGCGCGGCCACAGAGCGCCGCAAGAGAGAGTTGAAATGCTGTCGATTCGTATGCGTCGGACCGGTTCGAAGAAACGCCCGTTCTTCCGTGTCGTGGTATCGGAAGCCCGCTCGAAGAAGGAAGGCGAGTTCATCGAAGTCCTCGGCTTCTACAACCCCCGCACCAAGCCGGCGGTCGTCGAGATCAACAAGGAACGCATCGCGCACTGGATCAAGAGCGGCGCGCGCCCCTCGGATTCGGTCCGCACGCTGCTGGCGCGCCACCTGACGAAGGACCGTGCGATTGTCGATGCGCCGGCCAGCCCCGACCCTTCGACAGGCTCAGGGTCGTCCCGAGCGGAGTCGAGGGACGAGCAAAGTCGAGCGGTGACGGCCGAACCGACGGCGCCGACAGCCTAGGGCGATCGTGGCTGCAGACCTGAAGGGACTCATCGAGACCGTCGCGCGCGCGCTGGCCGATCAGCCGGACGCTGTCAGCGTCCGCGAATCGGAGCGGCGCGGCGGCACGGTGTACGAACTGCAGGTCGCCGCTGGTGATCTGGGCCGCGTGATTGGGCGCCAGGGCCGCACCGCCGCGGCGCTGCGCACCCTGCTGGCGAGCGTGGCGGAGGACGAGCGCCGCGTCAGTCTGGACATTCGCGATCCGCAAGGCGGACGCTGACGAGCCGCTGATATGAGCGAATGGGACGACGCGATCCTAATTGGCGTCGTCGCCCGGACGCACGGGAATCGGGGCGAGGTGATCGTCAACGCCGAGACCGATTTCCCCGAAGAGCGATTTCGCGAAGGCGCGCGGTTGATGACGCGCCGGAAGGACGGCACGCCGGCGACGCTCGAAGTCGCCACGATGCGGATGCATCAGGGGCGGCCGGTGATCCTGTTCACGGGCGTCGCGTCGATGAACGACGCGGAGCTACTGGCAGGGCAGGAGCTGCGGATCGCCGAGGCTGGAGGCGATGCCGAGCTCCTCGGTGAAGGCGAGTACTACCACCGCGATCTGATTGGTTGCGCCGTCGTGACGGAGGAAGGCGAATCGATCGGCGAGGTCACCGCGATTGAAGGCGATCGATCGGCGACCCGGTTGGTGGTGCGAAGCCGGCGGAGTGAAGTGCTGATTCCGCTGGCCGACGCCATCTGCACGGTGGACCTGAGAGGCAAGCGCATCACGGTGCGGCCTCCCGAGGGTCTGCTGGAGCTCAACGGAGAATGGCGTTGAGTCGCGAAAGCGAGGCGAGGCACAGCAACCGCCGAAGCGGAGCGAGGCAAAGGCAGACGGTGAAGATCGACGTCATTACGATCTTCCCGCGCATGGTGGAGGCGGGCCTCGCCGAAGGCGTGGTTGGCCGGGCCCGCACCGCGGGACTGCTGGACGTCGTCGTCCACAACTTGCGCGACTTCACGACCGACAAGCATCACGTCGTGGACGACGTGCCGTTTGGCGGCGGGCCGGGCATGGTGATGAAGCCCGAGCCGTTCTTTGCGGCGCTCGCGGCGATTCGCGAGCGGCGCGGCGTGCCGGAGGCGGTGGTGCTGCTGACGCCGGCCGGCAGGCGCTTTACGCAGGATGGCGCGCGGCGGCTGGCGTCGATCGGCCACGTGGTGTTTCTTTGCGGGCGCTACGAAGGGATCGACGAGCGGGTGCGTGAGGCGCTCGCGACGGATGAGATATCGATCGGCGATTACGTGCTGTCGGGCGGCGAGGTGCCGGCGCTGGCCGTAATCGACGCGGTTGCGCGGTTGGTGCCCGGCGTGGTCGGCGACGACCAGTCGGTGGAGGCGGATTCGTTCACGCGCGGCTTGCTGGACTATCCGCACTACACGCGGCCCGCGGAGTTCGAAGGATTGAAGGTGCCCGACGTGCTGGTGTCGGGGCATCACGGTGAGATTCGGCGGTGGCGGCGCGAAACGGCGCTGCAGCGGACGGTCGAACGGCGGCCGGACCTGCTGGCGGACGCGGCGCTCGACGCCGACGAACAAGAGTGGTTGAAAAGGAGCAAGTCATGACTGCGATGGAGTTGGTGGAGAAGGCGCAACTGATCGAGAGGCCGCGCATCAAGGCCGGCGATACGGTCAAAGTGCACGTGCGCGTGAAGGAAGGCGACAAGGAGCGCATCCAGATCTTCGAGGGTGTGGTGATTGGCTTGCGCCGCGGCGGGAACCGCGCGACCTTCACGGTGCGCAAGGTGTCGTTCAGCCAGGGTGTCGAGCGCATCTTTCCGCTGCACTCGCCGACGATTTCGAAGGTGGAAATCGTGCGGTCGGCCAAGGTCCGCCGCGCCAAGCTGTACTTCCTCCGCGACCTCAAGGGCAAAGCGGCCCGCATGAAGGAAGTCAAAAAGACTTCCTAGCTCGCGCAAGAATACGTACAGTGCGTAGAGTGCGTACGGTGCGTTAGGTGCCTAAGGTTTCCGCCCGCCGAAATATCGAGAACGGCCTGCACCGCTACGGGTTCGTAGCGGTCGCAGGTGTTGACGAAGTAGGCCGCGGTTGCCTGGCCGGACCGGTCATGGCCGGCGCCGTGATTCTCCATCCCGATCGCCGTATCGACGGCCTGGCCGATTCCAAAGCCTGCACCGCCCAGCAGCGACACCGCCTGCACGACGAGATCTGCCGCAAGTGTGTCTCGTGGGCGGTCGTCGCCGTGGAAACCGACGAGATCGATCGGATCAACATCCACCAGGCGACCTTGCAGGCCATGCGGCGCGCGGTCCTGTCCCTTGCCCCCTTGCCAGATGCCGTGTTGGTAGATGCATTTCGAATTCCGTCATTGCCGATGGCCCAACGCGGCGTGATTGGCGGTGACCGCCGGGCATCTGCCATCGCGGCGGCGTCGATCGTGGCCAAAGTGACGAGGGATCGATTGATGCAGGCCCTGCACGACGCTGACCCTCGGTACGGGTTCGACCGACATAAGGGCTACGCGACTGCCGAACATCTCTCGGCGGTTGCACGGTTTGGCTATTCGCCGCAGCATCGGCGCTCGTTCAGACCGGCGACCCTGTTTGATACCATTGATTAAGAGCCCTCATCGTGCCGCCGTTTGATCGTGACGCCGCGCTAAAGGCAGCGGAGAAGGCCTTGAAACGTGGCAAGCTCGACGCCGCTATC
Source organism: uncultured cyanobacterium (assembly GCA_963833135.1). Classification (GTDB taxonomy): domain Bacteria; phylum Acidobacteriota; class Vicinamibacteria; order Vicinamibacterales; family UBA2999; genus 12-FULL-67-14b. The sequence continues at coordinate 250,978 of CAWHWW010000014.1, forward strand.
GCCGAGTGCGGCAAAGCTGTCGAAGCCTATCCGCGCGACCGGAACGTGCAGGCCCGGGGCTAGACTCTGTTCAGACGGCTTCTCTTCGTTGCCCTTCTGCTCGAAACCGGGCTGTTGCTGGTCCTGATTCCGTGGTCGGCATTCTGGGAACGGAACTATTTCGTCCAGGGTTCGGCCCTGGCGGTGATCTTTACGAGCAATTACACGCGCGGCGCGATCACCGGCCTGGGGCTCGTCAATGTGTGTGCGGCCCTGGCTGAACTTGCCGACCTCTTTGGCTCGAGGCGATCGGACGATCGGCCGCGGTCGCCTTTCGACGATCCGCAATGATCCTGTGTCTCGTGACCGATCGCCGTCGCCTGGGCGGCGCCATGGGACTTCCCGAAAGCGGCTGGGTCGACGCGCTCCACCGCCAGGTTGAGGCGGCTTCCACCGCCGGAATCGATTACATCCAGGTTCGCGAACCGGATATCGAGGCCGGTCCACTGGTCGATCTGGTGAAATCCCTGATGCGGGTCGTCTCGGGAGCCAGCCGGATTCTGGTCAACGATCGGCTGGACGTTGCACTCGCAGCCAGGGCGCACGGCGTCCACCTCAAGGAGCATTCGATTCCCCCGGCCGAGGTCCGCCGCATCGCGCCGCCGAGGTTTCTGATTGGCTGCTCCATCCACGAAATTTCAAGCATCGCTGCACGAAAGTCCGCGGACTTTCTCATTGCCGGGACAGTGCTGCCGACAGCATCCAAACGAGCGGTCGATTATCTGGATCGGGATGGGCTCGGCAAGGTCGTCGAGGCCGCGGCGGGGCAGCCCGTGCTCGGGATCGGTGGATTGGATCTGTCCGCGATTCCGATGCTGGCTGCAACGCGTGCCTCCGGGCTGGCGGCGATAGGCGCCTTCATTCCTGCGGCAGGCGACGACGTATCGGATTTCGTGCAAGACCGTGTCAGAGCTCTACGACAGGCGTTTGACTCGGTTCGATGACTCGCGTGACGGTGTCGGAGCCGGCGAAGATCTCGATTAACCGGAACGTCCGCGAGGCCCTCCGGATCGCCGCGCGGAAGCGCGCGGTCGCGAACGTGAAGGGCTGACGCCGCCCCGGGCCGCCTGCGCCCATTCCGACCGCATCTGGGACAGGCCGTCCATGTAGACCGCGACGCGCTGGCGCTCTTCTTCGGAAGGCAGCGTCTTCAGCAGATCAATCGCACGCGCGAGGTCGTCCTGGATCGTCGCCCTGGTGGCGGCGTAGTAGATTTTCTTGATCTCGGCGATCGTATCCATCGGCGCGGACAGTATAAGGGGCGTGCGGGCGTGCGGCCGGCCTAACGATTTCTGCGCAGCGACTTCTTGAATTGCTTCAGGGGCAGTGTATTGAGCACGTCGTCCTTCGTCGCCCAGGCGCGGCGGGCGGTCAGGATTCCCCATCTCGGATAATCGAGGGCGTCAGTGTAGTGCGCATCTGAATCGATCACCAGCTTGACACCGCGGTCGCGGGCCAGCCGCGCGTGGTTGTCGCAGAGATCGAGGCGGTATGGCTGTGAGTTGATTTCGAGGGCGACGCCATTGGCCCTGGCCGCGTCGATCACCTTCTCGACCTGCACCCGCGACCCCTCGCGCCGCAACAGCATGCGGCCCGTGAGGTGACCGATCACGTCGACCGAAGGGTGTTCGATCGCCTTGATGACCCGCCGGGTCATTTCCGTCTCGGCCTGCGTGAGGGCCGAATGAATCGACGCGACCACGATGTCGAGCGACGCGAGGCAGTCGTCCGAGAGATCCATCGCCCCGTCGGCGAGGATGTCGCATTCAATGCCGGCCAGGATGGTGATGTCTTGCTGCGTCTTCGAATAGTTGCGAATCCGTTCGGCGTTGGCCATGGCTCGAGTCTCATCGAGGCCATTGGCCATCGCGAGCGATTGTGAGTGATCGGTGATCGCGATGTACTGGAGCCCGCGCGCCCGTGCGGCCCCGACCATCGTTTCGAGGCTCTCGCGACCGTCGGACTCGGTCGTGTGCATGTGCACGTCGCCCTTGAGATCAGCCTGCGTGATCAGCCTGGGCAGCGTCCTGGCGGCGGCGGCTTCGATCTCCCCGCGGTTTTCGCGCAATTCGGGCTCGACAAAAGCCAGGCCAAGCGCCTCGTAGATTGACTGTTCGGTGGCGCCGGCGATCGGCTTCTCGTCTGAGTCGAAGAGCCCGTATTCGTTCAACTTCCAGCCGCGCGCGAGCGCTCGATCGCGAAGGGCGATGTTGTGGGCCTTTGAGCCGGTGAAGTATTGCAGGGCCGCGCCGCGCTGCCCGGGCGTGACGATGCGCAAGTCAGCCTGGAATCCGCCTCTCAACAACACGCTGGCCTTGGTGCCGCCATTGGCGAGCACACGCTCGACCTGCGGAAATGTCGTGAACGTATCGGCAAGACTGGTATCGGCGCCGCTCGCGAGGAGATCGAGATCGCCGCTCGTCTCGGCGCCGCGACGGACGCTGCCGACCGTGGTGATCTCAGCTGAAGGGGCGTGCTCCTTCAAGTAAGAGACGAGCGCGTCACCCATCTCGGTCGCGCGCGAGAGAAGGTGACGCCCGGCGAAGCGCTGCCGCTCCTCGATTGCCTGGAGGATCAGCAGCTCCTTCTTGCTGCCCATGCCCTTGACTCCGCGGATGCGGCCGGCTTGCGCGGCGGCGGCGAGGTCCTCGAGGCTCTTGATGCGCAGTTCCTTGTAGAGAATGGCGACTGTCTTGGGGCCGACGCCCTGCAGGCGCAACACCTCGAGCAGGGTGGCGGGAAACTCGGTCAGCAGATCCCGACGGATGCCGCAATCGCCGGTCACCGCGATTTCTCGAATGCGTCCGGCAAGGTCCTTGCCGATGCCGTTCCACCCGCGCAACTCCGCTTCGTCGAGCGCCGACACGGCCTCCGCCGCATGCGACACGACGTCTGCGGCATTTCGATAGGCGCGGATCTTGAACGGATTCTCGCCCTTCAGCTCGAGCAGATCGGCGATCTCGAGCAGCGTGCGCGCCACCGACTTGTTGTCGAGCGGAGAGGACAGCGGCGTCGTCATTCGCGTGTCACTTGCAACCCGGCCGTCTCGATGTGGAAGTCAAGGATGCTCGCTCCGCCGTCGGCGAGCGCCTCGCGAACCTTCGGCACATCGGCGGGCGGTGCCAGGCAGAAGAAGCAGCCACCGCCACCGGCGCCGCACACCTTGGCCGCCGTCGCGCCGGCGGATGTGGCGCGTGCGATCAGCGAATCAATCGCCGGGGTCGTGACACCCGGTGCGAGACGCTTGCGATTCTCCCATTCGGTCGCCAGGCAGGCGGCGGTCCGTTCCCAGTCGCCGCGTGTGAGCGCCTCGCGCATCGCAGCCGCAGTGTCCCGGATACGCTCGAAGCAATCGAAGATGTGCTGATCGCCATCGAGGTGCCGCTTGGTGATCTCCCAGTTGTTGGTGCCCGAGTGGCGAGGTTCGCCGGTGTAACACAGCACGATGCGCCGTTCGAGTTCCTGCGGATCGATATCGAGCGGGACCCGCCTGCTTTCGCCGGCAAGTAGCTCCAGCGCCGCAATGCCTCCGTACATCGCCGGCCTGTAGTCCTGCAGTCCCGTTGGCACCTTGATCACCTGCGCCTCGACGTCCTTTGCGATCTCCAGGATCGCTTCCGGCTTGCGTTCGTCGCCACGATGCGCCGCGAGCGCGCCGCAAACGGCGACGTTCAGGGCCGACGAGCCCGCGATGCCGGCACCGGCGGGCGACTCGGCACGGGTCGTCAGGCGGATGCCATGAACCCCGAAGCGATGAACCAGGCGCCCGAGAAGAGGCAGGGTGTCGTCGCCCGGCAGTTGATCGAACGGCAAATTGACCGTTCGATCCGTGTCTTCCGACAGCAACTCGATGCGCTCGTCGGGCCGCGGCTCGATCCAGGCCCTCGCGCGAAGGCTGATCGCCGCGTTCAGCGTCTGAGCTCCGGGATGAAAGAGGTAGAGAGGCCAGATGTCGATGGTGCCGCCGGCCAGATCAATTCGTGTAGGAGCAGACGCCGAGATGCGCACGACGCAATTATAATTCTCGAAGCAGCATGCCTCTGGCGACGCGACGCGACATTGGACAATATTTGGTTGGCAGCCTGCCCGGCACGAGCGTTCCGGTGGAGCTGCGATCGCTGGCTCGGGAGTTCGACCTCGGCGGCGTGATCTTGTTCAGCCGCAACATCGAGGCGCCTGAACAGGTCGCCGAGCTCGCCTTCGACAGTGAGGTGCTCGGACGAACGGCGCCGGCCTGGGTCAGCGTCGATCAGGAGGGCGGCCGCGTCGCGCGGCTGAAAGAACCGTTCACGAAGTGGCCGCCGATGGCTACTCTGGGACGCGCCGGCAACGCCTCGGAGGCTCTCGCCGAGCGGTTTGCCAGGGCGCTGGCCCAGGAACTGCTGGCCGTTGGCATCACGCTCGACTACGCGCCGGTGCTCGACATTCATACCAATCCCAAGAACGCCGTCATTGGCGATCGGGCCTTCGCCGAGCGCGCTGATGATGTCGCCAGGCTCGGCCGGGTCATCATCCGCGCGTTGCAGGGGGCCGGCCTCGCCGCGTGCGGGAAGCATTTCCCCGGTCACGGCGACACCAGCACCGATTCACATTTCGAATTGCCGCTCGTCGAGCATCCGCCGGATCGACTGCGCGCGATTGAGTTCGAGCCGTTCCGCGCCGCGATCGCCGAGCAAGTGGCGTTCATCATGACCGCGCACGTGCTCGTGCCGTCATTGGACGAGACCCGGCCGGCGACGCTCTCGCCCGACATCGTCCAGAAACTGCTTCGCGAAGAGCTGCACTTCGACGGTGTCATCCTGAGCGACGACCTGGAGATGAAAGCCGTCAGCGCACGGCACGCGGTGCCGGATGCGGCTGTCGATGCGATTCGCGCCGGCTGCGACGCGGTGCTTGTGTGCAGCGGCGACATCGACCTGCAGGGCCGCACGCTCGAAGCGCTGGTGCGCGCTGTCGAGTCGGGGCAGATCCCGGCGACGCGCCACAATGATGCCTTCGCGCGCCTGAAACGCGCCAAGCAGCGCTTCCTGCTCGGTAGCCGCCCCGGTCCGGGCGCGCGGATCAAGCAGCTTCGCGGCATCCTGGGCCGCGAAGAGCATCAGCTCGTCGCCGCCGAGATGGCGGCGTACTTGTGATCCGCCTCCGCCGACTGCGATCCGGCGATCGTGTCGCGCTGGTGGCTCCGGCCAGTTCGTTTCCCGCGGAAGAGGTCCAGGCCGGCGTCGCGGAACTGGCGCGTCTCGGCCTCGAGGCGGTCTACGGGCAATCCGTCTTTGAGAAGGATCGGTTCGTCGCGGGAACAATCGAAACGCGGGCGCGGGCGATCCTGGGCGCCCTGGAAGATCCGTCGATAGCGGCACTTATCGCGGTCCGTGGCGGCTATGGCAGCGCGCAGCTCTTGCCCTTTCTCGATCCTGGCGTTCTACGCTCCGCGCGGAAGGCGTTGGTCGGCTACAGCGATATCACCGCGATTCTGACCTTGTACGCCCGTGAGGGAATGACCGCGATCCATGGTCCGATGATCGATCGCCGGATTTCCAAAGGGCCATCGGCGTACGACGAGGTGTCGTTTCGCAGGGTCATGATGGCGGCCGAACCGGCGGGTGAGATGAAGCCCGCGCAACTCGAGGCGCTGCACCCTGGAGCGGCTGCGGGAATTCTCGCCGGCGGCACCCTCACGCAGCTGATGGCGTCGATGGGCACGCCGTGGGCATTCGAGCCGCCGGAAGGCTGTGTGCTGTTCATCGAAGACATCGGCGAGCGGCCGTATCGAATTCACCGAATGCTCACGCAGGCGGCCCAGGCCGGAGTGTTCGCCCGTGCGCGCGCAATCGTGTTCGGGGAATTTCCCGGCTGTGATGAGCCGGGCGGCGAGCCGGCGATTCGCGACGTGCTGCGCGACTTCACGAAGGAGTGTCCAGGCCCGGTGTTGTTCAACTTTCCATCTGGGCACACCAGCGGGCCGACGTGGACGCTGCCCTTCGGCGTCAAAGCCGAAGTCGTGGGCGGCTCGACGTCGATGGTGCGCATCGTCGAGGCGGCGGTCGAGTAGGCCGCCGATTGATAACGCGATCCACAGATTACATGAGACAAAGAATTCATCTCATAGGAGTGTGCGGCGCTGCGATGGCAACGCTGGCGGCTCTGCTCAAGCATCGCGGGCACGACGTCAGCGGCTCCGATGAGCACGTCTACCCGCCGATGAGTGACTTTCTCGCGGCCGAGCGAATCACGGTCCTCGAGGGCTATCGGGCTGAACACGTCGCGGCGGCCCCCGATCTCGTCGTCGTCGGCAATGCCATCTCGCGCGGCAACGCGGAGCTGGAGGCCGTACTCGACAGCGGCATCCGCTACGCATCGTTGCCGGAAACGATCCGCGATCAATGGCTGTGGGACGCGCACTCGATTGTCATCGCCGGCACGCACGGCAAGACCACGACGACAGCGCTGACCGGGTGGCTGCTGGCCGCGGCCGGAGCGGATCCGACCGTCCTCATCGGCGGCATCGCTCGGAATTTCGGACACGACGGCGCGAGCTACCGGATCGGGAAGGGCAAGGCGTTTGTCATCGAAGGCGACGAGTACGACAGCGCCTACTTCGACAAGACCGCGAAGTTCCTCAAATACCTGCCCGATGTCGCGGTGGTCAATAACATCGAATTCGATCACGCCGACATCTATCGCGATCTCGACGAGGTGCGGCTCGCGTTTCGCCGGCTCGTCAACCTGGTTCCGCGCAACGGACTGACGCTGATCGGTGCCGACAGCCCGGACGCCGCCGCCCTGGCCGGGCACGCTCGCAGTCGTGTTCAGACATTCGGACTGGACGCTGGCGCTGAATGGCGCGGCGTCGACATCCGCATCGGCGCCGGCACCGCGTTCCGGGTACAGCGCGCGGGTCAGGATCTCGGCGAGTTCACCATGCCCCTGCTGGGCGATCACAACGTGCGTAACGCGCTCGTGGCGATTGCTGTCGGCGTGGACCTCGGCCTGGATCTCGAGCGGCTGCGCAACGGTCTGGCCGCATTCAAGGGCGTCAAGCGGCGGCTCGAGCTCGTCGGCGAGGCGCGCGGCGTCAGAGTCTACGACGATTTCGCGCACCATCCCACAGCCGTCGAGGAAACGCTCAAGGCCGTACGGCGTTCGGCGCCGGGCAAGAAGGTGTGGGCCATCTTCGAGCCGCGTTCCGCCTCGTCATGCCGGCGTGTCTTTCAAGAGGACTTTGCACGGGCGTTTTCAGGGGCGGATGAAGTCGTCATCGCCTCCGTATTCCGGTCAAGCCTGCCGCCTGAAGAGCGGTTGTCCGAATCGAGGCTCGTCGACGATCTCACCGCCGCCAACGTGCCGGCGCGGCATCTGCCGGACGCCGACACGATCGTTCAGGCCGTGAAACACGAGGCGGTCGACGGCGACGTAATCGTCGTGATGTCGAATGGCGGCTTCGGCGGCATCCATCGCAAGCTGCTGGCGGCGCTCGCGTGAAGATCCAATCGTGCGGCGATTCGATGCTGCTCGTCGAACTCGAGCCTGCGATCGATCCAGTCGTCAACGAACGCGCGATCCTTCTGGCCTCGCGCCTGCGTCAGCGAAACGCGCGCGGTGTCCGCGACATCGCGCCCGGGTATTGCACGCTCGGCATTCATTACGACCCGCTGCAGACGGACCTGGCGGCGCTCGAGCAGGCCATCGAGCGCGAGTTCCGGGCGCTGGCGTCGCTCGACGCGGTTGCGGCGCGGCCGGTGATCGAGATTCCCGTCGAGTATGGCGGCAACCACGGGCCCGATCTCGAGGCGGTCGCCGCGCACGCAGGGTGCTCGACCACGGAGGTCATCAGGCGGCACAGCGACCGCACTTACCGCGTCTACATGCTTGGGTTCGTGCCCGGCTTCGCCTATCTGGGCCGCGTCGATCCGTCGATCGCCGCGCCGCGCCACCGCGTGCCGCGAGAGCGGGTGCGTGCCGGCTCGGTCGGCATCGCCGGATTGCAAACCGGTGTCTACCCGGTCGAGAGCCCCGGGGGTTGGCAGCTGATCGGTCACACGACGCTTGTCATGTTTGACCCCGGACGCGACAAGCCGAGCCTGCTGGCTGCCGGCGATCTTGTGCGATTCGTGCCGGCGGGCAATCGATGACCGGCGCCGCACTCCACATTGTGAGGCCCGGGCTGCTGACCACCGTGCAGGACCTCGGCCGCTATGGGCATCAGGCGTCCGGTGTGCCGGTGGCCGGGCCGATGGATACCTTTTCGCACCGGCTCGCCAACCAGCTTGCCGGCAACGCGATCGATGCCGCGACGCTCGAGATCACGCTGATTGGCCCCGATTTGATCGTCGAGGCGGACACGACGATCGCGATCGCGGGCGCCCATTTCGAGGTGACCTGCGACGATCGGCCGGTCGCGCTGGGCGCGTCGTTCGTCGTGACACGCGGGCAGCGTCTCAAGTTCGGCCGCATCGTGCAGGGAGCCCGCGCCTACCTCGCGGTCGCCGGCGGCATCCAGACGCCACCCGTGCTTGGAAGCCGAGCGACGCATCTGGTCAGCCGTATGGGTGGCCTCAGCGGTCGAGCGCTGCAATCCGGCGATCGCGTGCCGATTGGAAACAGTCCACAGCCGGGTCCTCAACGCAAATCCGCGGGTTTGACGCTGCCGTCGACGGGCCGCGCGCTGTTGCGCGTCATGCCCGGGCCGCAGGCTGATTGGTTCCAGGCCGATGCCCTCAGGGCAATCGCCAGCGTGAGCTTTCGCATTTCGCCGCAATCCAACCGCATGGGGTATCGCCTGCAGGGCCCGCCGCTCGTGCGGGCGAGGGAAGACGAACTGATTTCAGAGCCGCTCGGGATCGGCGCCATCCAGGTCCCGGCCGCGGGGGAGCCGATCCTGCTGATGGCCGATCGGCAAACCGCCGGTGGCTATCCCAAGATTGGCTACGTCATTGCCGCAGACCTGCCGATGGCGGGGCAGCTGGCGCCGGGCGACTTCATCGAGTTCCACCTGTGCACCCAACAGGAAGCCGTGACGGCGCTGATCGCCCGCGAACGCCAGCTGCTGCGATACGCGGACCTGAAGGACATCACGTGAACGAGCTCATCTCTTCGCTCGAAACGGCGTTCGGTGTCGATCGCGTCAAGCGTGACGCGCCGCTTGCGCTGCTGACGACATTCAAGGTGGGCGGGCCCGCCGACATCCTTCTCGAAACGCACAATTCCGATGAGATCGTACAGGCCGTCAAACTCGCGCGTGCCGCAGCCGTCAAGGTGACGATGCTCGGCGGCGGATCGAACGTACTGATCGCCGACCACGGCATTCGCGGCCTCGTCATCCGCACACGAGGCGGGGCAGTGACGCCGATCGGCGATCGGCTGGTTCGTGCCGATGCCGCGGTCACGATTAACGGCCTGGTACGGTGGACGATCAACCGGGGCTCTGCAGGTCTCGAAACGTGGGCGGGCACGCCGGGGACGGTCGGCGGCGCCATCTACGGCAACGCCCACTGGAAGAAGACCAACATCGGTGATCTGATCGAGAGCGTGCGGTTGCTCAGGCCGGACGGGGCCCTGCTGCAGGCGCCGGCCGATCGCATGAAATTCGACTACGACTACAGCAGGCTGAAAGATACCGGCGAGATCGTGTTGTGGGCCGCGTTCCGCGTGACGCCCGGCGGCGATGCGGCGGCGCTGCGACAGGTGGCGCGCGAATCGCTCGCATTCAGAAAACGGACGCAGCCGCTCGAATCGCCGAGCGCAGGCTGCATTTTCATGAACCCGGACCCGGTGCGCGACAAGGTGCCGGCCGGCGTTCCTTCCTCGGCGGGCGCCCTCGTCGATCGAGCGGGTCTCAAGGGCGCGTCCGTTGGCGGCGCGCGCGTGTCGCCGACGCATGCCAACTTCATCATCAACGATGGCTCAGCCAGGGCCGGCGAGATCGTTCAGCTCATCGATCGGTGCCGCGCTGCGGTGAGGGAGCAGTTCGGCGTCACGCTGCGAAATGAGATCATGTGTCTCGGCGAGTTTGATTCTGCCGGTAGCTGACAGCCGAAAGCCGATATGTCCACATTGGTGATTGAGGGCGGCCGCCGTATCGAGGGGCGCGTCGACGTCGAGGGCAACAAGAACGCCGCACTGCCGCTCCTCGCGGCCTGCCTGCTGACCGACGAGTGGTGCACGCTCACCAACATGCCGCGCATTGCGGATGTCGAGGTGATGGCGCGGTTGCTGCTCGACCTGGGCGCCGAGGTGGAAGGGATCGGCAGCACGACGCTGCGCGTCCAGTGCGCCAACGTCACCAAGGACGAACCCGACAGCACGCTGGTCGGACGGCTGCGCGGCTCGGTGCTGCTGCTTGGCCCGCTGCTGGCGCGCCGGGGACGTGCCGTTGTCGCCCCGCCGGGCGGAGACTTTCCCGCCCGGCGCAGCATCAAGACTCATCTCGAGGCGCTGACGGCGATGGGCGCGCGGGTGATCGCGGGTTCGGGTCATCGTCTCGAGGTTCCGGACGGATTGAAGCCGGCGTCGATCTATCTCGACGAAGCGTCCGTGACAGGCACCGAGACGGCACTCCTCGCCGCGGCGGCCGCACCGGGCGTGTCGGAGATTCGGCACGCCGCCTGTGAACCCCATGTCGTCGAGCTCTGCGAGTTCCTGCGAAGCATGGGCGTCGGCGTGGCCGGTGAGGGCTCGCACACGATCAGGGTCGAGGGCGTCGCCAGGCTGCGCGGGGCGACCAAGGCGCTCTACGGTGATTACATCGAGGCGGGCAGTTGGGCCGTGGTCGGGGCCATCACCGGCGGCCACATTGACGTCGGCGGCACGCGGCCCGTCGACATGGAAGTCGTGGCAGCAGTGTTGACGAAGATGGGCGTGCACTGCGTCCAGGACAACGACGTGTTCCGCGTCGAGGTGAGCAAGCTGGTCGGCGCCGGGCGCATCACAACCGGCTTGTGGCCCGGGTTTCCCAGCGACCTGGTGAGCCTCGTCACCGTGCTGGCCACCCAGGCTGACGGCGCCACGCTCGTGCACGACTGGATGTATGAGCTGCGCCTCTTCGCGCTCGAGCAGATGAGCGGCATGGGCGCGGATCTCTTTCTCTGCGATCCTCACCGCATCATCGTGACCGGGCAGAGGCGGCTGCGCGGCAAGTCGCTCGACAGCCGGGATATCCGATCAGGGATGGCGCTGATCGCCGCGGCGCTGATTGCGGACGGGCAGAGCCGCGTCGAGCCGCTCGAAACGGTCGAGCGCGGGTACAGCCGCCTGGTCGAACGGCTGCAGAAGCTGGGAGCGGCGGTCCGAAAGCTCTAGCCCTTGGGCGGGGGCGGCTTGATCGGTGGCGGCGGCGTCACCGGCGTCGCGGGACCCACTGGCGCCGTCGTCGGCGCGTCACCACCTGGCGGCTTCGCCGGTGTCGGCACCGGAAGCGGCAGTGGGATCGGCGGCGCGATTTCGGCGAGCGGCGCACTGGCGTCGCGTCCCATCTTGAACGCCTGCAGATCCTCGGCGCTCAGGTTGAGCACGCGGACAATGCGCGGCGTCAACGTCAGGATGATGTCCGTCTCCTGCGTTTCCTTGTGGTTGTAAGCGAAGAGACGGCCGATGACCGGGAGATCGCTGAGGCCAGGAACCCCGGAGAGCGACGTCCGCTCTTCATCGCGAATAAGCCCGGCCAGCATGTTCGTCTCGCCGTCCTTCAGGCGGATGACGGTGTTGATCTGGCGGCTCCCGAACGTCGGCAGGTCGCCGAAGCCCTTGCCGGAAATGCTGCTCAGGTCGATTTTCAGCGCCAGCGTCACCGCGTCGTCGTGATGCATGCGAGGCGTGATGTCGATGTTGACGCCGATCGGCTCGTAGTTGAACGACGTGATCGGTTGCGTCTGCACGCCGCCTGCGGCGATCGGCGAGAACGTCGTGACCGGCACCGGCACGCGCTCTCCGAACCGCGCCTGCGCGGCGATCCCTTCAGACGTGCGGAGCTGCGGATTGGCAAGAATGCGGGTCGCCCCGTCGCTCTTGAGCAGGCGGTAGTAGAGCGCCGGAAGACCGGTCAGCAGGACATCGGCGCTCGTCAGGCTCGAGAGGTCCCTCAGCGACATGCCCGCCCGGTTGATGTCGGCGCTGCCGCTGATGCCCGGCGAGCCCGGCGAGGCGATCTGCAGGCCGTATTCATGCAGGTGGGTGCGATTCACCTCGAGCAGCTCGACGTCGATGATCACCTCCGGCCGCGCCTTGTCGATGGCGGCGATGATCCTGCCGGCTGCGGTAATACGCTCCGGCGTGTCCTTGATCGTAATGGCGTTGGTCGCGGTGATCGACGACAGACGGCGCGCATCGACGACGATACGGAGCATGTCGATCGTTTCCTTGAGGTCGGCGTTGCTCAAGTAGAACGTGCGGACGATCTCCTCTTCATACTCGCGCCGTTTCGCGGTCGTGTCGGGCACGACGTTGATGGTGCGCGGTGCGGTGACCCGCCAGAAATTGCGCGTCGTCAGGGACAGTCCGTCCAGTGCTTCTTCGAGCGACTGGCCGCGCATGTCAATCGACACCGGCTGATCCCGGAACGTCGGATCGAACATCACGCTGAGGTTGGTGAACTTGCCAATCGCGGCGTAGACGTCGCGCGCGCTCGCGTCCCGGAAGACGACCGACTCAGGAAGTTTGGCATCGGGCGGCAGATTCGAGCCCGGCAGTGGAGCAGCGAGGCTTTGTTCAATCAGCGACTCCAGGCGCGTCTTGCCGTCCTCACGAACGGCGATCTTGGCGCGGAGTTGTGCACGCGTCTCCTGCCGCTCGCGCTCGATGTCGGGGTTGGAAGGATTCAGCTCGGCGGCCAGTTGGTACTCGACCAGCGCCTCTTCGAGCCTGCCCGTGGCGGAGAATCGGCGGGCGGTCGTGAAGTGATCCTGCGAAGCGCGCAGCTTGGCGCGTTCGAGCCCCTGTTTGGCCTCACGGTTGTCGGGATTGGCGCGCAGCAGCTTCGTGTACTCGGCAACGGCGAGGTCGTAGTTCTGCGTGGTCTCGGCATTGCGGGCGACTTTGAGTGATCCGCTGCCCGATGCGCACGACACGGCCAGGCCGACGACGAGGGCAGCCAGAGCGAGGCGGGTTGGACGCGCGAGCAAATTATTGATTTCGGCCACCATTGGTCACCACATCCACGCCGCGCGGAATGCGAAACTCGAATTCTTTATCGGACAAACCCCGATTCTCCTTCAGGTTAGTGAAGGAAAACGACGATCGCCCGCCTTGCGTGTCGACCGCCGTCAGGAACTGGATCTGGAGCGTTTTCGGGTCGACGCCGATCCCGATTGATTCGTATTCTGCGCTTGGCTTCCTCGGAATCAGCTTCAGCGTCAGCAGTCCCTGTGCAGCGCCGGGCAATGCCGTGAAGCTCGGGGTGTAGTCGCGCGCCAAATCGGACTGACCCGCGAGGAACATCGCGGGGATGTCACCCTGATCCGGCCCGGGCGCCGGGCTCACGATCACCTGCTTGTCGGCGACCATGTGTGCGTAGAGGCGATTGCCGTCCGAGACGAACTCCTTCTTTTCCGGCTTCTCGTAGACGAAAGCGGATGCGGCCCGGCCGCTTGATGGCGATGGTGCCGCGCTCGGTCGTCTTGGTCCGCAGGACCCCGCCTTCATAGGTCTGGACGAAGTCGCCTGAAATGTCCTTGATACCGTTATAGCGCTGCTGCACCTTGACGGCGAGCGCGACGGGATCGGTGCCTTGCGCGCCGACGGCGCACATCGATGCCAGAACGACCGCCGGGACGACAAGCGACTTCATGGATCCCATACTAGTTCGACTACGAGTGTGTCGATCCGGTTGCTTTGTGAGGAGGCCGACAGGAGGATCGAACTGCCGACCTCAGCGTTACAACGTTACCGTAAAACGAGGTAAGAGCCCGTCCTTACAACAACTTAGGTGATGGTTTGCGAGCTGATCCCGTGTGACCATCACACATTCACATTCATTGACAGGCTAGCATGATGCCGTATGGCCGATAGTCTCAAGTCCGGTCACATCGATCCGAGGTGGGCGCGTCGTCTTCGTTCGGCTGTCAAGGCCGACCGGCGCGACAGTATGGAGCGCGCTCAGGTCAAGTCACTCAAGGACTTCGCGGATGCCGGCAAGAAGGAATCGAAGTTGCTCCGGCGCGCCATTCGGCAGCTCGATGCGCTGGCGGAGACGACGAAAGAGATTCACGGTCGGATAGGGCCGGTCCCGGCCGCGCTAGCCGGGATCCGCACCCGATACACCCGCTCGATTCAGAAGCACGAGCGCCAGGCTCAAGTGAAATTACCTATTGGCGCTGAAGGACCACTTGCCAACATCATCGAAGTTGCCGGTGATGCAGTGAACGACGGCGAATCGGTTGATGCGATCGTGGTCTACGTCCTGAAGAAGTTGGCCCATCAAATTCCGTACTGGAAGCCGGGCGGACGGAACGTCGAGCCAGGCGGCCGTGTCGTGAGCACGGATTCGAATCGACTACGGAAGGCGATTCAACAAGCTGCCAGGCAGCGACGAACCAGGTAAAAAGGCGCGCATGAACTGTTGCGAACGCGTCACGCGGTGTTAGGCCGCGCCGCGATCTCTGCCGCTAACGCACCGACGTATCGCGGACAGTAGAGCCTGCATTCCTTGTGTGTCTGGCACACCAGGGCTCCATCCCACCAAGTTGGCCGCTTGGATTTGTCTGAATCTAAGCGGGATCTTCGTCTGCTCGATAAGTGCCGGTGCCAGGATCCGCCTCTCGGCTCCCTCCGTCGCCTCGATTCGAACCCACTCCGACTTTTGTGCTGCGGGGGACCACAAGACGACGATGCACTTCGCCTCGTCCAGCGCTTCTTCAACGATGTCGTCCCATGTGAAACCGACGGGAATTGTCCGGTCCCAGAAGACGGACCACCTTTCGTGCGCTATCCGTTGAGAGATCGCTTGCGCCACCGCGACGTCCTCATGCGCATAACTAAGGAACACCTCTGGCCCTGATTTAGGCGACGCTGCTTCGGGTGGAGTTGCGGACGGCTCTCGAGCGCCGGTGGCGACCCAACTGTGCAACGAAGTTGCAACCTGCAGCGCCAATTGATCGGGCGTAGTGAATAAGGCAACGCTGCGCTCAAGCTGCAGTTCACTCCGAAATCGCAGGATACTAGCGAGATCCTGGTCAAAATACTTCGACGACGTTCGCGCGTCGTCCGCCATTAAGAAGACCAGACAAGGAATACCAGCCTCGCGAACCATCCGATACTCAAGCTCGGTTACCGAATGCTGTCGGCCTGGAGGTACCCATCCGTATCGCCAAGCCACAAGAAATATGGCCACATCAGAAGCACGAATCTCTGGGAGGCTCAGTTCGAGCGGCTGTTCTTGTTGGTCGGTCGGCGTGTGGTATTCGAACGCTGCGGATTGATGTCCCAGGTGTCTCACGGCGAGATACACCGCCTCGCGATGGTCCTTAAGATCCTCAGAGGTTGACGAGATGAATACTCGGGCCACCTGTCTGTGCCTCCAGTTCGTCGGCTACTGACTAGGGCGACCAGCATATCCCGGTCGGCTCTGGCTGCCGTAGCGGACGGTCGCGCGGTGGACCTTCAACGCGGTACGTGCATCAGAATCAGGCGCTCAAGATCGCGGCGCTCGAGACTGGTGCTCGCGTGGTCAGAACGTGGTCACAAATCGAAAATGGCAGCGACGCCAACGATCCGGACCTTGGAGATTTATGCGGGGAATGTGGTGGACGGCAGGAGGATCGAACTCCCGACCTCAGCGTTGCGAACGCTGCGCTCTCCCAGCTGAGCTAGCCGCCCGACAGGCCAATAACTTATTTACTGTATCAAACTTACAGGCGAAAGAGAACTGTCGTGCTTTTCAAATATAGTCGTTGAGTCGTGCCTTCGATCAAACGTATTGGCGTGCTCACCGGCGGCGGTGATGCACCCGGCCTCAACGCCGTCATCCGCGCCGTCGTCAAGTCCGCCTGCAACGCCGGAATCGAGGTCGTCGGCCTCGAGGACAGTTTCGACGGACTGCTGGACCCGTCGCGATCCCGCATCCTGACGCCCAACGACGTCACCGGCATCCTGCGCCTGGGCGGGACCATCCTGGGTACGACCAATCACGGCAACCCGTTCGAATATCCGGTCGATACGCCGGAGGGAAAGGTCGACTATTCGGATCGCGTCGTCGACACATTCCACAAGATGGGCTTGCAGGCGCTCATCGTGATTGGCGGCGACGGCTCGCTCAGCATCGCGCACCAGTTCTACCTGAAAGGCATTCCCGTGGTCGGCGTGCCAAAGACGATCGACAACGACATCGTCGGGACCACGAGCTGTTTCGGTTTCGATACGGCGGTCGCCTTCGCGGCCGATGCGATCGATCGACTCCACTCGACCGCCGAAGCCCACAAGCGAATCATGGTCGTCGAAGTGATGGGCCGTTACGCCGGATGGATCGCGCTGCAGGGCGGCATTGCCGGCGGCGCCGACGTGATCCTGCTGCCCGAGATTCCGTACGATGCGGAGAAGGTCGCCGCCGCGATCCGCAGGCGTGAGTCGTTCGGCGCGAAGTTCAGCATTGTCGTGGCCGCGGAGGGCGCCAAGCCCGTCGGCGGCGCCGTCACGGTCCGGGCGGCTGCACGCGCCGGCTATGTCGAGCGCCTGGGCGGTATTGGCATCGTGCTGGCCGAGCAGCTCGAGGACATGACCGGGCGCGAGGCGCGCTGTGTCGTGCTCGGGCACCTGCAACGCGGTGGCGGACCGACCGCGTTCGATCGTGTCCTCGCGACCAGGTTCGGCGGGGCGGCCGTGGAGCTGATTCAGCGCGGCGCGTTCGGAAAGATGGTGGCGAACAATCCGCCGGACATCGTGCCGATCCCGCTTGCGGATGTCGTTGGCCGGACCAAGACGGTGCCGCTCGATTCCGATCTGATCAAGACCGCGCGCGCGATCGGCGTATCGCTCGGCGACTGAGCATCAGCGAATCAGATCGAGGTATTTCAACGCGCCGCCGGTATTGAAGATGACGACAGCGTCGTGCTTCTTGATGGTTCCAGCCGCGACCAGCTGACGCACGGCGCCCAATGACGCAGCCCCTTCGGGAGCCGCGGAGATTCCTTCCTCGCGGCCCAACACCTTCATGTCGTCGACCATCTGCTGATCGCTGACCGTGACGGCCGTGCCGCCGCTTTCGCGAATCGTGCGCAGGATCAGGAAGTCGGCAATGGCGCGGGGAACACGCAAGCCATCGGCAACGGTATGCGCATCTTCCCAGGTGCTCGCCGTCTCGGCGCCGTTCTTGAAGGCGCGGATGATCGGCGCGCAACCTTCGGTCTGCACCGACACCATCCTGGGCCGCGGACCGGGCGCCAGCCATCCGATCGCTTCCATTTCGGCGAAGGCTTTCCACATGCCGATGAGACCGGTGCCGCCGCCGGTCGGATAAATGATCCAGTCGGGGAGCCTCCAGTCGAGCTGCTCCGCCAGCTCATATCCCATGGTCTTCTTGCCCTCGGCCCGGCCAACCTCGCGGAACGTGGAGACTTCGTACCAGCCACGCGGCTTCGCGGTTTCAGTCGCCACCTTGCCGGCGTCGGTGATCAGGCCTTCGACCAGCGTCACGTTGGCGCCGTAGAGCCGGCACTCGTCGACGAACGGCTGCTTGGCGTCCTTGGGAAGGAACACTTCGCAGGTCATGCCCGCCGCTGCCGCGTACGCGGCCGCAGCGTTGCCGGCGTTGCCGGCGGTCGGCAGGAATACGGTCTCGGCGCGAAGCGCCTTCGCCCGGGAGATGGCGGCCGACAGGCCGCGTGCCTTGAAGGAGTTGGTCGGGTTGAGCGATTCGTCCTTGATCAACAGGCGATCGAGGCCGATCGTCGCGCCGAGGCGCTTGGCATGAATGAGCGGCGTGAAGCCCTCGCCAAGGGTGACCGGCTGGTCGCCCTGAAGCAGCGGCATCAGCTCGCGATAGCGCCACATGTTCGGCGCGCGATCGGCCAGCGACTCTCTCTTCCATGCCCGCGCCGCCTGCAGGTCGTAGCGCGCCAGCATCGGAAGCTTGCACGACGGGCAAAGAAAATGTGTTTCACGCGGATCGAACGGACCCGCTCCGCAGCCGCTGCTGCATTCCAGGTGCGTGAAATAACTATCTCCCAAGCAGCTCCTGGTCTTTCTTGGCCTGGAGCTCGTCGATCATCTTGATGTGGGCGTCGGTGACCTTCTGCACGTCGTCGAGCGCCCGCTTCTCGTCGTCCTCCGAGATCTTGTGGTCCTTGAGCAGCTTCTTGAGCTTGTCGTTCGCTTCACGCCGCACGACGCGGACGTGATTGCGGCCCTCCTCGGCCATCTTGTGCGTGTGGCGCGACAGCTCCTTGCGGCGCTCTTCGGTCAGCGACGGAATCGGAATGCGCAGCACCTTGCCGTCGCTCAACGGGTTGAGGCCGAGATCCGACAGGCGCACGGCGCGCTCGAGCGCCGCCATGGTCGATGGATCGAAAGGCTGCGCGACGATCAGCGCCGGCTCCGGTATCGACAAGCTGGCGACCTGATTGATCGGCATCTTCGATCCGTAGGCTTCGACCACCACGCTCTGCAGCATGTCGGTTGAGGCCCGCCCGGTGCGTACGCCGGCCAGCTCCTTGCGGACGAATTCGATCTGCGCGTCCATGCGCTTCTTGACTTCGGCGTGCAGGCTCTTGACGTCTGATGCGTCCATAACAGATCCTCGAAGTGTAGAGTTCTTCATGCCGTAACCACTGTGCCGACGGCCTCGCCCATGACGACCCGGCGGATGTTGCCCTGCGTCTTCATGTTGAAGACCAGGATCGGCAGCTTGTTGTCCATGCACAGCGAGATCGCGGTTGCGTCCATGACCTGAAGCCGCTCCTGCAGCACTTGCAGGTACGAGATGCGATCGTATCGGGTCGCGTCGGGATGCTTGACCGGGTCGGCCGTGTAGATGCCGTCGACTTTCGTGGCCTTCAGGATGACCTCAGCCTTCATCTCCATGGCGCGGAGCGCGGCGGCGGTATCCGTCGTGAAGTACGGATTGCCGGTGCCGGCGGCAAACACCACGACGCGGCCCTTTTCGAGGTGGCGCACGGCGCGGCGGCGAATGAAGGGTTCGGCGACGGCGCGCATCTCGATCGCGGTCAGCACGCGTGTCGGGACACCGTTTTTCTCGAGCGCGTCCTGGAGGGCGAGCGCGTTGATGACGGTCGCGAGCATGCCCATGTAATCGCCTGTCGATCGATCCATGCCGCGCGCGCTGGCGGCGAGGCCGCGAAAGATGTTGCCGCCGCCGATCACCACGGCCGTCTGGACGCCGAGCGACTGGATCTCGGCGACGTCCTGCGCGATGCGCGTGGCAACGGCCGGATCGATCCCGTAGGGGTGATCACCCATGAGGGCTTCGCCCGACAATTTTAGGAGGATTCGCTTGTAGTGAGGACTGGGCGCGGCAGACTCGGGCACAAACAGAGATTATAGTGCGTACAGGTGCGTACCGTGCGTACGGTGCGTATGGTGCCGAAGTCCGTTAGGCACATCACGCACCGTACGCACCTACGCACTCTAGTTTTCTACGGTTTCGCCCAGCTTGAAGCGGACGAATCGCGTGATGGTCACGTTCTCGCCGGTCTTGGCGGTCGCGGCGGCGACCATCTGCTTGATCGTCACGTTCGGATCGCGCACCGACGGCTGGTCCAGCAGGCAGACCTGCGCGAAGTAGCTCTCGAGCTTGCCGTCGACGATCTTGTCGATCACATTCGCCGGCTTGTTCTGGCCCGCGAACTGCGCGCGATAGATTTCCTTTTCCTTCTCGAGCGTGTCGGCGGGCAGATCCTCGCGCTTCACCACCAGCGGGCTGGCCGCGGCGATGTGCATCGCGATCTCCTTGGCGAGCGTCTGGAACTCCGGCGTGCGCGCAACGAAGTCGGTCTCGCAGTTCACCTCGACGAGCACGCCGACCTTGCCGCCCATGTGGATGTAGTGGCCGATGACGCCGTCCTTCGCGATGCGTCCCGCGCGCTTGGCGGCCTGCGCCAGGCCCTTCTTGCGGAGGAGTTCGACGGCCTTCTCCTGATCGCCGCCCGCTTCTTCGAGCGCGGCCTTGCAATCCATCATTCCCGCGCCGGTCTTGTCGCGGAGTGCCTTTACCTGTGCTGCTGTTGCTGCCATTTCACTATCTCCAAAACGTTAGGGCTTGCGGGCTTGCGGTCTACGGGCTTGCCGTTGAACGGTCCGTAAGCCCGTAGCCCGCAAGCCCGCAGGACCTCGTGTCTGTACACGATTCGCGCCGGCGGTTTGAGGCAGCCGGCGCGAGAGGGGAGTCGCCGAGAGCGACTAGGCTGTCGGCGCCGGGGTCTCTGCCGGGCGCTGCGGCTTGCGGATGTCCGCCGGACGCACCGTGCGGCGCGCTTCGTCAGCGGCCTTCTCGTCGGCTTCGCTCTGCGCCTGCTCGGCCATCGCCGATTCGCGCTCGCCGCGGCCCGCGATCACCGCGTCGGCGATGCGCGACACGAACAGCTTGACCGAGCGCAGCGCGTCGTCGTTGCCCGGAATGATGTAGTCGACCTGATCGGGATCGCAGTTGGTGTCGACGATGCCGATCACCGGGATCTTCAGCTTGCGCGCTTCGTCGACGGCGATCTGTTCCTTGCGCGTGTCGATGACGAAGAGGGCATCGGGCAGCCGGCCCATGTGGCGGATGCCTTCGAGGTTCTTCACCAGCTTGCGCTTTTCCTTCTCAGCCTTGGCGATTTCCTTCTTCGGCATCGATTCATAGCGGCCGTCGGTCGCCATCGCTTCGAGGTCGCGCAGGCGCGCGATGCTGCGCTGAATGGTCGTGAAGTTGGTCAGCAGTCCGCCGAGCCAGCGCTCGTTGACGTAGAACATGCCGCACCGCGATGCTTCTTCGGCGACGACGTCCTGCGCCTGGCGCTTGGTGCCCACGAACATGATGGTCTTGCCTTCGGCGGCGAGCTGCCGGACGAAATCCTCCGCCTCGCGGTAGTGCTTGACCGTCTTGCCGAGGTCGAGGATGTAGATGCCCGAGCGCTCGCCGAAGATGAACGGCTTCATCTTGGGGTTCCAGCGCTTGGTCTGATGTCCGAAATGCACGCCTGCTTCGAGCAGGTCCTTCATTGCGAGCGGGGTCAAACTGCCTCCATCCATAGCTGACATGTGTCTTGCTGACTAACGCTTACTGAACTGGAACCGCTTACGGGCGCCGGCCATCCCGTACTTCTTGCGCTCTTTCGCGCGCGCGTCGCGCGTGAGCAGGCCGTCTTTCTTGAGCCGCGAGCGGAGCTCGATGTTGAATTCGCACAGCGCGCGGGCGATGCCGAGGCGGATCGCGCCGGCCTGTCCCGACACGCCGCCGCCACGAACCGTGGCGAGCACATCGAACTGTTCCTGCGTTTCCGTCAGCAGCAGCGGGGACTTCACCAGGATGCGAAGGGTCTCACGCGGGAAGAATTCTGCGAACTCTCGCGAATTGACTTTGATGGCGCCGGTGCCCGGGCGCAAAAACACGCGGGCGGTGGATTCCTTGCGGCGGCCGGTTGCGTAGAACTGAGTTGCTGCCAAGTTATGCGACCTCGAAGACGGTTGGTGACTGCGCGGTGTGCGGGTGCTTGTCGCCCGCATACACCTTCAATTTGCGGAACATCGCATCACCGAGCTTCGACTTCGGGAGCATGCCGCGAACGGCCTCTTCCATCATGCGTTCCGGCTTCGCGGTGCGAACGACCTTGGCGCGATCCTCGCGCAGGCCTCCGGGATAACCGCTGTGACGCTGATAGACCTTCTGTTCTTCCTTGCGGCCAGTGAGCTTGACTCTGGCCACGTTGAGGATGACGACGTGATCGCCCGTGTCGAGGTAGGGCGTGTAAATCGCCTTATGTTTGCCCTGAAGCAGCTTTGCGGCGTCGGTCGCGACGCGGCCGAGGACCTTGCCATTGGCGTCAATCACATGCCACTTGGTGGGCATCGACTTCACGGGCGGTACGTAAGTTGGCATCCGAGCGTTCCCTGAACTCTTTCTTCCCCGAGTTTCTACTGACTGTTTCTGTATCGCGGCCCATGCCGACTTCATCGGGAGGACGGCAAACCCAAATCATACACGGATTTCGGGGGATGGACAAGCTGGCTGTCAGCGTCGCCACGGACGGTGCCAGCTGGGCCGTAACAGTCCCTGAAACAGTTCGCGACAAGTGCGCCGCTGCGCTAGCAGGCTGGCTAATTCCCGCAACTTACGAAAGCCGTTGGCCGCTTGCAGCTTCGTAATCAAGTTCGGACACCTCCAGACGGCTCCGGACCGCCAATTCCGATATTCAGGGCCGAATTTGTGGAGTCAGAAAGCCCAGCAAGACTGGTATTCAGTTTGCCATCTCGGTCGGCCTGGAGATAAGCAACGTGCTGTTCCGCCGAGCCAAAGGCCTCGTCGGGCCTCGACATCGGGTCGAGTTCCGTCAAGGCCATCGAACTGAAACCCGCCGGGCAAGGGTTCCGCGTGTCGGCCCTCGGGGCCGAGTCGGTCCCGCCCGACAGCATCGTCGACGGCGCCATCATCGATGCCGGTGCCGTCGCAGACGCCATCCGCCGCCTCTTTGCCACCAGGAAGTTCAAGGCCAAGGACGTCGTCGCGTCACTCTCCGGCAATTCCGTGATCGTCAAGAAGATCACGCTGCCGGCGATGACCGAAGCCGAGCTCTCCGAGTCGATCTACTGGGAGGCCGAGCAATACATCCCGTTCGACATCCAGGACGTCAACCTCGATTACGAGATTCTCGACGCCGGGACCGGACAGGACACGCAGGGCAGCATGGAAGTGCTGCTCGTCGCGGCGAAGAAGGACAAGATCGCCGACTACACCAACGTGATCGCGCAGGCCGGCAAGACGCCGGCCGTCGTCGACGTCGACGTGTTCGCGCTGCAGAACGCGTTCGAAGCCAACTACGGCTTCGAGCCGAACAGGGTGGTCGCGATCCTCAATGCCGGCGCGAGTGCGGTCAACATCAACATCCTGTCGGGGGCGCAGTCGGTCTTCACGCGCGACGTGTCGACGGGCGGCAACGCCTTCACCGAGGCCGTGCAGAAGGAATTGAACCTTCCGTACGAGAGCGCGGAACAGCTGAAGAAGGGCCAGGACGTCGACGGCGCGACCTACGAGGACGCGCGCGCGGTGCTGCGCGCGATGACCGACAACGTGCTGCTCGAAGTCGAGAAGACGTTCGACTTCTTCAAGGCGACGGCGTCGAATGACCGCATCGATCGCATCATGCTGTGCGGCGGCGCCTCGCGCGTCGAGGGCTTCGCCGAGTCGCTGCGCGAGCGGTTCGCGACGGACGTGGCGCAGTTCGATCCGTTCCGCCAGGTGGCCTGCGATGCGAAGAAGCTGGGCATCGACAACGTCGACGAGTTCGGACCGGTTGCCGCGGTGGCGATGGGGCTCGCGCTTCGCAGGGTGGGTGACCGATGATTCGCATCAACCTTCTTGCCGCCGAGCGGCGCGCGGCGAAGGCCGCGCCCGCGGGCTTCCAGGCCGGACAGAAAACGATGGTCATCGGCAGCCTCGTGCTGGTGCTGACCGTGGCCGGGGTCGGGCTGGCGTTACTGGGCGATCGGCCAGGACAAGGCGCGAGGTCGCCCGCGAAATCGACGCGGCGAAGCGTGAAGAGGCGCACCTCCAGGAAATCCTCAAGCAGATCCAGGAGTTCGAGAAGCGCCGCAAGCTGCTCGAGTCGCGCGTCGCGCTGATCGACGAGCTGCGCAAGGGCCAGAGCGCCCCGGTGCACATGATCGATCAGATCAGCAAGGCGCTGCCGGAGATGACCTGGCTGACCGCGATGCAGCAGGGCGGCTACACCCTGACGATGCAGGGACGATGCCTGACGCTGACGTCGCTCTCGGACTTCATCGGCAACCTCGAAGCCTCGCGCTATTTCATCAGGCCGGTGGAAATCATCGACACCATCACCGATGCCGACGACAACGGCCCCGAGCTAATCATCTTCACCATCCGCGGCACCTTCCAGATGGCGGGCGTCGAGTCCGTGGCTCCGCCGCCGCCCGGCGCGAACGGGCGGACGAGGAGGCAAGCGTGGCTAACCTCAGTCTCGCGAAGCTGCCGTGGCACGTGCAGATCGCCGCGATGGTGGCGATCGCCATCGCCGGCGGCGGCACGTTCTATTACTTCTACGAGGTGCCGCAGCAGGAGCAGATCACCGCGCAGTCAAAGGACCTGAGCGATATCCGCGGCCGCATCAGCAAGGGCCAGGCGATGGCGCGCCAGCTGCCCGAGTTCCGCAAGGAGATCGGGAGGCTCGAGGCGCGGCTCGAATCGCTCAAGCCGATTCTTCCCGACGAGCGTGACGTGGGCGAACTGCTGCGGCGCGTCCAGACGCTGGCGACGCAGTCGAACTTGCAGGTGCGGGGTTTCCGCCCGCAGGCGATCACCACCAAGGAGATGCATGCGGAGTGGCCGATCGCGCTGCAACTCGACGGCAGCTATCACAACCTCGGGGCGTTCCTCGATCGGGTGAGCAAGTTTCCCCGCATCATCAACATCGGCGGCATCGACGTCGCCGCGAAGGATCGGCCGACGCCGCAATCGAGCATGACCATCAACGCCACAGCGACGACGTTCGTGCTCGTCGACACGCCGCCGGCTGCCGCCGCGGACCCGACGGCCAAGAAGGGCGCGAAGAAGGCGCCGGCCAAAGCGCCGGCGAAGAAGCAATGACGACAGCCCTGCGTTCGATCCAACTGCTGATGTGGGTCGCGGCGCTCGCCGTCGCAATGCCGTCCTACGCCCAGGGGACGACGAGGGATCAGACGGCCAAAGCTGACGGGAAGCCAGCTCCTGCCGCGGAGCAGCCGCGAGCAAAGAAGGTCGACCTGCCCGCGCCGGCGCCGAACTTCGAGTACGAGGCCCAAGGGCGCCGCGATCCGTTCATCAGCCTGGTCAATCGCGGCAAGGACCAGCGCGCCCAGAACGGCGCGGCGACGGCGGAGCGCGCGGAGGGCATCCCCGGAATGCTCACTGCCGAACTGACGGTGCGCGGCATCATGCAGACCCGCGGCGCGTGGGTCGCGATGGTGTCGGGACCGGATGGAAGGGTCTACACCGTGCACGCAGGCGACAAGCTTGCGGACGGCGTGGTTCGGCAAGTGACTGCAGCGTCGGTAGTGATTCTCCAGGAAGTCCATGATCCGCTGTCGCTCGAAAGGCAGCGCGAAGTGCGTAAATTCCTGCGCGGCGGCGATGAGGTCAAGTGATGCGCGGTCGCACTCGTCGACTGGTATTGGTGGCGCCCATCGTGGCGGTGCTGGCCCTGACCTTGATGGCCAGTCGTACCGCGGCGGCGACGCCGTTACAGCAGCCGACCAACAATCAGGGCCAGCGTCAATTCTCGGGCGACCCGGTGACCCTCGACTTCCAGGGCGCGGACCTGCGCGCGGTGCTCCGCACGTTTGCCGAGATTAGCAACGGGCTCAACATCATCATCGACCCGAGCATTCAGGGCACTGTGGACGTGTCGCTCCGCGACGTGCCCTGGGATCAGGCGCTCGACATCATCCTTCGCTCCAACAAGCTGGGCTACAGCGTCGAGGGCAACATCGTCCGCATCGTGCCGCTCAACGTGCTGGCGCAGGAGAACGAAGAGCGCCGCAAGCTCAGCGAAGCGCAGTCGCTGGCCGGCGAGCTCCGCACCCTGACCGTGCCGGTCAGCTACGCGAAGGCCGCCGACCTCGTGCCGGTCATCACGCGCAGCACGCTGTCGTCGCGCGGTGACGTGCAGGTCGATGCCCGCACCAACACCCTGATCATCCGCGACCTCGGGGAGCGCATCGCCGCCGCCGCCGAGCTCGTGCGGACGCTCGACCGGCCGCAGCCGCAGGTCGAAATCGAGGCGCGAATCGTGCAGCTCAATCGCAACGCGGCGCGCGAGCTCGGCATCCAGTGGGGCTTCAACGGCAACATCGATCCGCAGTTCGGCACCAGTACCGGGCTGGCGTTCCCGAGCCGTGGAAACCTGAGCGCCGCGACTGGCGCCGTCAACCCGGCGAACCAGTCGGCCATCGGCCTCGCGCTCGGCTCGATCAACGGCGCGCTCAACATCGATGTCAACCTGCGCGCGATGGAAGCGGAAGGCAAGGGCCGCATCCTGTCGACGCCGCGCGTCGTCACGCAGAACAACGTCGAAGCGGAGATCACGCAGGGCTCCCAGATTCCGATTCAGACCGTGTCGAACAACACCGTCACGGTCACCTTCAAGGATGCCGCTCTGACGCTGCGCGTGACGCCGCAGATCACCGCGTCGAACACCGTGATCATGCGAATCTTCGTCGAGAAGGCCGCGCCGAATTACACGCAGACGTCAGCGGCGCAGCCGGTGCCGTCCATCGACACGCAGCGCGCCGTGACGAGCGTGCTCATGGATGACGGCGAAACCACCGTCATCGGCGGCATCTACACGCGCGAAGAGAGCGACGCCCAGGTGCGGACCCCGTTCCTGCACCGCTTGCCGCTCCTCGGCTGGCTGTTCAAGACCGATCGGCATCTCGACGACAGCGACGAACTGCTGATCTTCATCACCCCGCGGATCGCGAAGTAGGGCATATGAACACACGAACGATTCTCGCGACGGTTGGGCGGCTCGCTGGAGCGGCCGCCTGTGCGGTCTCACTGGCGTCGTGCGGCGGCGAAATGATGCGCACCGGGCGCTCGCCGATGTTCCTGATCGTCGACGGCATGGAAGGGACTGCGGGCAACGGCGGCACGCCGTCGGCGTTCCTGCTGTCCGACGTCCAGGTCCTCGTCGATCAGACGATCAACGGCGTGCAGACAAGGGTCCCGACGATCTACAACGACCGCGCGACGGCGACGATCCGCTCGGTGGAAAAAAACCCGAGTGCGACCTCGACGGAGATCAACGGCATCACGCTGACGCGCTATCGCGTCGACTTCCGCCGCACTGACGGCCGCGCCACTCCCAGGGGTCGACGTGCCGTACGGCTTCGATGGCGGCCTGGGCATCAGCGTCAACCCGGGCAGCTCGGTCGACGTGGCGTTCGAAATCGTTCGTCATCAGGCCAAACTCGAACCGCCCCTCAAGAACCTTGCCGGCCAGGGTGGACTGGGATTCATCTCGACGATCGCTGAGATCACTTTCTATGGTCACGACCAGAACGGCAATGAGGTATCCGTCACGGGACGGATGGACGTGCAGTTTGGCGATTTCGCCGACAGATAGTTCAGGACGAACCATCATGCGAGCCACTACTTTCGTCACACTGCTCGGCGCTGCCGCACTCGCGGCCGTCGCCGGGTGCGTCAAGGATGTCGATCAGCCCGCGCTGGCGGGGCCGTCGACCTTCGCGCATTCGATCATCATGGTCGCCGATCGCGACACGCTGACCCAGAACGGCCTGGACTTCACCGACATTCGCATCACGTCGCTCAGCCCGAGCGGCCAGTCGGAGAACATCGCGCTGCGCGCACAGGTCTACGTCGACGGCGTCCCTCAGGACTTCGGCACGCTGAGCACAAAGGCCCCCATCACACCTGGGACGATCCGGTATACGGCGCCGCCGGCGTCGACACTCCCGGCCGGCCAGGTCCCGACGATCGTGACCATCGCCGTGACCACGGCTTCGAGCGGGGACTTCCGCGCCGAAAACATTCGTCAGATTGACATCCAGCTTCTACCGCAGGGCATCATCCTGCCGACGAACCCGAACCTCGTCGCGAACTTCACCTTTACGCCGTCGACGCCGCAGATCCTGCAGACCGTGTCCTTCGATGCGTCGACCTCGCACCAACAATGGCACTGCGTGCAGCGCCTCGTGCGTTTATTCGTGGAACTTCGGCGACGGCACGTCGGGCTCGGGTCAAACCACCACCCACCAGTTCCGCACGATCAACAACTTTAGCGTCACCCTCACCGTAACCGACGCGAGGGGTGCGACGGCGTTCATCACCAGGGTCTGTACTGGTCGCTGCCGGAACGCCGCCGACCGCCGTGTTTACGACATCGCCGGCGAATCCCGGTGTCAACCAGGACATATTCTTCAACGCCACTGGGTCGGCTCCTGCCTCGGGTAGGACAATCACGAATTACGACTGGTCATTCGGCGACGGGTCGACCGGCTCGGGGCTCGTGACCTCGCATAAGTACACCGCGCCCGGCCAATACCAGGTGCAGCTCACGACCACCGACGATGCAGGCACGAAGAGCACGCCGGCTAACATCTCGCTTACGGTCGGGCTTTCAGGGCTCACGGGCACGCCGGTCGCCGACCTGCAGGTGACGGCGACTCCGAAAGCGAATCAGCCGACGTCGTTCAACGCCAGTGCCAGCAAGCCAGGCAGCGGCTCAAACATCACGAGCTACGTGTTCAGCTGGGGTGACGGCTCGCCCGAGGAGACGCACACCAACCCGATCCAGACGCACGTCTACACCGGCGCCGGGTCGTTCGTTGCCACCCTGACCGTGACCGACAGTTTCGGACGCACGGCGTCGGCACAAAAGAGCCTCACGGTCGTGCCTTAGAATGTGGGCGTGACTGCGGATCACGACCGCTGGCGTTCCTGATGCAGGTCGCGCCCGCGCACCTTCGTCTGGCGCGCCACGCCGGGCTTCGCCGGCTGCTGCAGGACGAAGGACTCGACGCACTTCTGATCACATCGTTGTCGAACGTCGCGTATCTGAGTGGGCTGTTCGCCTCGGCAGCGGCCATTGTGATCACGCGCGATCGCTTCACGATCATCACAGATGGCCGCTACCTCGGCATCGCAAACGGCATCGCTGACGACCTGGCCGGGGTCGACCTCGTGATCACGCCGGCGTCGGTCCCTTTCGACCAGCAACTGGCAGAAACCTTGTGCAGTATTGCGCACGGCCGCGCCGGGTTCGAGTCGATGCATTTCACGGTGAAGCGGTTCCGCGAATTGGAATCTCGCCTCGCTCGAATGGCGTCCGGTATCAACCTCGAGGGCACCGAAGGCCTGATCGAGCGACTACGAATCGTGAAAGACGCATGGGAACTGGATGTCTTGCGGGAGGCCGGCAGAAGACTTTCGGACGCCGCTAAGTGTATAATCCCGAAAGCCTTAGCGGCAATGAAGGAGCGGGAAGTTGCCGCCGTCATCGAAGCGGAGTTGAGGCGGGTCGGGTTCGACAAGCCCGCCTTTGATACCATCGTCGCCTCCGGACCGAACTCGGCCGTGCCGCATTACCGGGCAGGTGATAGGGTTCTGGCCGGCGGAGATTTGGTCGTTTTGGACTTTGGGGGCATGTTCCGCGGGTATGCCGTGGACATGACCAGGACGATTACGCGTGGGTCCGGCAAGCGCACGGCAGCGCCGCTTGCTCGACGACATTGCGGCCGCGCAGGACGCCGGCTTCGCCGCGGCGCAGCCGGGTGTCCTGGCGACGGATGTCGATCGTGCGGCGCGCGATGTCGATGAGCGCGGCAGGGCTGGGCGAGTTCTTCGGCCACGGTACCGGCCATGGACTTGGATTGGACGTGCACGAACGGCCCCGGATCGCGCAGTATCGGGCCGAATTGCCCGGAGAACCACTGCAGCCGGGCATGGTGTTCACGATCGAGCCCGGCGCCTATTTCCCGCAATGGGGCGGCGCGCGGATCGAGGATGATGCGGCACTGACAGCGTCGGGGGCCCAATGGCTGACCGACGTGCCGAGGTTCTGGACGTAGTGACGTCAGCCCCGCCAGAGGCGGGGTAAGAGACGCTGTGAGTGACGATGACACTGGACGACATCAAGCAACTCATTGAATTCATCAAGGCTCACGACCTGAGTGAATTCGAGTTAGAGCACGACGGGGTCAAGATTCGCGTCAAGAGCGGCGGCAACTATCACCACGCGATGGCCGTGCCGCAGATGCAGGCGTCGATGCCGACGATGCCGACGCCGATGGCCGCTCCCGTTGCTGCGCCGGCTGCCGCGTCCGCGGTTCCGGCGGCCGACCGACGAGGATGAGGGCGGCGAACTGGCGATCGTCAAGTCGCCGATTGTCGGCACGTTCTACCGATCCGCGGAGCCCGGCGCCAAGCCGTTTGTGTCGGTCGGCGACACCGTGCGCAAGGGCCAGGTGCTGTGCATCATCGAAGCGATGAAGTTGATGAACGAGATCGACTCCGAGTACGACGGGGAAGTCACGAGCATCTACATCGAAAACGGACAGGCCGTGCAGTACGGTGAGCGGCTGTTCGCGATCAATCCCTCAAACTAGCCATGTTCAAAAAGATCCTTGTTGCCAATCGTGGAGAAATCGCGCTGCGCGTGATTTTTGCGTGCCGCGAACTGGGCATCAAGACGGTGGCCGTGTATTCGGAGGCCGACGAGAATTCGCTGCACGTGCGCTTTGCCGACGAGGACATCTGCATCGGCCCGGCACGAAGCGCCCAGAGCTATCTGAACGTGCCGGCGATCATCAGCGCCGCGGAGATCACCGGCGCCGACGCGCTCCATCCCGGTTACGGTTTCCTCTCGGAGAGCGCCTATCTCGCCGAGGTGTGCGAGGCCTGCCACATCCGCTTCATCGGTCCGGATCCGAGCGTGATTCGCCTCCTTGGCGACAAGGCCAAGGCACGGCGGGCCATGAAGAAGGCCGGGCGTGCCGATGCTGCCCGGCAGCGACGGCCCGGTGGAGAGCGAAGAGCGCGCCATCAAGACTGCGCAGCAGATCGGTTATCCGGTCATCATCAAGGCGGTCGCCGGCGGCGGCGGCCGCGGCATGCGCATCGTCAAGACGCCGGCGGATCTGCCGCATGCGTTCAAGACCGCGCAGCGCGAAGCGGAGTCCGCGTTTGGCGTCGGCGACGTTTACGTCGAGAAGTATCTCGAGTCGCCGCGGCACATCGAGTTCCAGATACTCGGCGATCACCACGGCAACGTCGTCCACCTGGGCGAGCGCGAATGCTCGATCCAGCGGCGGCACCAGAAGCTGCTCGAGGAATCGCCCTCGGTTGCCGTCTCGGAGAAGATTCGCCGCAAGATGGGCAGTCTCGTCGTCGACGCCGCGCGCGCGGTCCAGTACACCAATGCGGGCACCTTCGAGTTTCTGATGGACGAGAAGGGCAACTTCTACTTCATGGAAGTGAACACGCGCGTGCAGGTCGA
The DNA here is from genome assembly GCA_963833135.1 of uncultured cyanobacterium. GTDB lineage: Bacteria > Acidobacteriota > Vicinamibacteria > Vicinamibacterales > UBA2999 > 12-FULL-67-14b. The sequence continues at coordinate 282,168 of CAWHWW010000014.1, forward strand.
GCACCCGGTCACCGAGATGGTGACGGGCATCGACATCGTCAAGGAACAGATCCGTATCGCCGCCGGCGCGCGTCTGGGCTTCAAGCAGAGCGAAGTCACGTTCACCGGCCACGCGATGGAGTGCCGGATCAACGCCGAGGACCCGGAAACCTTCGTGCCGTCACCGGGCATGATTCACGCGTTCAGCGTGCCGGGCGGGCCCGGCGTGCGCGTCGATACCGCGGCGCATTCCGAATGCCTGATCTCGCCTTATTACGATTCGATGGTGGCCAAGGTCATCGTCCACGGCCGCGACCGGCAGGAATCGATCGCGCGCATGAAGCGCACTCTCGAGATGTCCGTCGTCGAGGGCATCCGCACGACGATCCCGCTGCACCTCAAGATTCTGAACGAGCCGGATTTCGTTGCCGGGCGCCTGAGCACGCACTTCATGGAGCGCTTCGCCGCCAAGCCCAAGACGTCCGCAGCTCTCGCTGAGTCAGCTTAATCGTCCTGCCGGAGGCGGGACACGGCGACGCTGCGCCGGGGAGGCGACGCGCAGTGACATTGCGAAGCATTCCCAGGCTTTACGCGATCGTCGATGCCGACGCGTGCGCGTCAGCGGGCCGCTTGCCGATGGATGTGGCGCGGGCGTTTCTCTCGGCCGGCGCCCGCCTGCTGCAACTGCGCTTCAAGGAGATGGCGAGCGGGCCTTTTCTCGACCTCGCCAGATCACTCATCGAAGAGTCGAAGGCCGCGGGCGCGACCATCATCATCAACGACCGCGCCGACGTCGCGGCGTTGTCGGGCGCGCACGGCCTGCACGTCGGGCAGACAGACTTGTCTCCGGCCGACGCACGCGCAGTGATCGGTCCGTCGGCGCTGCTCGGACTGTCGACGCATACGCGTGAGCAGTGGGAGCAGGCGCTACTCGAGCCGATTTCTTATGTAGCCATTGGTCCGGTGTTCGGCAGCGCGACGAAGCAGACCGGTTATGAGGCGATTGGTCTCGATGTGGTGCGAGAAATGTCGAAGGCGGCCACAGCCAGCGGATTTCCTGCGGTCGCGATCGGCGGTATCACGATTGAAAATGCCGCTTCTGTAATCGAGGCAGGCGCCGCCTCGGTAGCCGTGATCAGCGACCTTCTCAAAGGGAATCCCGAAGCGCGCTGTCGCGAGTTCATCCAGACGCTCAAATAATCTGCAACGGCCGAGTCGGTTTGGTCGCAGGGCGGGGATAGAGTCGCAGTCTGGAGTTGCCGTATGCAGATACACATCCTGAGAGGTTTCGCGGCGGCGTGTCTCGTCAGCGCCGTTGCCTGGTTTGCGACATACGATGCGTCGGCGACCGGCGCATCGATCGAGCAGAAGAAGCGACAGCCGCCGTCGCTTGCGTCGCGCGCAGAGCGCTGCGCCGTTGAGGCGACGCCCCTCGATCAGCTCGAGTTGATCGAGCAGGCGTCAACGAGCGCCCGCGAAGCCGGCGGCGTGGTCACCATCCCGGTGTACTGGCACGTCGTCACGACGACGGGCGGCGTCGGCAATGTCGCGCCGCTCATCCCCGCACAAATGCAGGTCCTAAGCGATGCCTTCGCTGGCAGCAAGTTCGCCTTCGACCTGAAGAGTGTCGAAGTCGTTGCCAACAACGCGTGGTTCGCCGCGGAATTGGGATCGGCGGATGAAGTCGCGATGAAGACCGCCCTTCGGAAGGGCGGTCCTGAGAGCCTCAATATCTACACCACCAACGGCGACGTGTATCTTGGCTGGGCGACGCTGCCGTTCTTTTACAAGTTCAGTCCGGGCTACGACGGCGTGGTCCTGTGGTGGGCGGCGCTGCCGGGCACCGGCCTCGCCGGTCCGCATCCGGATGAACCCGACGGCATCCTGACCTACGATCAGGGCGATACCGGCACGCATGAAGTCGGCCACTGGCTTGGCCTCGAGCACACCTTCGGCCCGGGCACTGGTGCATGCACCCATCCCGGCGACCTCATAAAAGACACGCCGACCGAGTCCGAGCCGCAGTTCTTCTGCGCGTCGCGCGACAGTTGCGTTGGGTCACCGTTTCCCGGCGATGACCCGATCACGAACTTCATGGACTACGTTGACGACGTCTGCATGGATAACTTCACGGCCGATCAGTCGAAGCGGATGCGCAAGCACTGGCACGCATTCCGCGACAAGAAGGCGCGAAATTAGCAGGAAATCCAGCCTGAACCGGCATCTGCCGCCGGTTCCCAACTATAATGCCGGGGTTACGCCAGCCCCGGCTTCTTCTTATACAGAGCCGGTCCGACCAACCCGTTTGGAGGGGGAATGGATTCGAATCTGTTCAAGACCAAGTCGATCGAGGCTCTCGTCGGCGACGTCGAACATGGCGGCAAGGCCCTTCGGCGCAGCCTGACTGCGTGGGACCTGACGCTTCTCGGTATCGGAGCCATCATTGGCACCGGCATTTTCGTGCTCACCGGCACAGCCGCAGCCAATCAGGCAGGCCCGGCAATCACGATGTCGTATCTGGCCGCGGGCCTCGCGTGCGCGTTCGCGGCGCTCTGCTACGCGGAATTCGCATCGATGATTCCGATCGCCGGCTCCGCCTACACCTACGCGTATGCGACGCTCGGCGAACTGGTCGCGTGGATGATCGGCTGGGACTTGATCCTCGAGTATGCGGTCGGATCGATGACCGTGGCGATCGGCTGGAGCGGCTACATGCAGCGACTGCTCGCGGGATTCGGCGTGACGCTTCCGCAGGCGATCGCCGCCGCGCCACCGGCGGGCATCATCAACCTGCCGGCCGTGCTCATCGTGCTGCTGCATCATGGTCCTGCTCGTCGTCGGCGTCCGCGAGTCGGCGCGGTTCAACGCGGTGATGGTGGCGATCAAGCTCGCGGCCGTGTTGTTCTTCCTCGCCGCCGGCGTCACTTACGTCGAACCGGCGAACTGGCAGCCGTTCGCGCCGTACGGATGGCCGGGCATCATGGCGGCCGCTGCGGTCGTGTTCTTCGCCTACATCGGCTTTGACGCCGTCTCGACGACCGCGGAAGAGGCCAAGAACCCGCAGCGGGATCTGCCGATCGGCATCATCGCGTCGCTGGTCATCTGCACCGTCCTGTATCTCGCCGTCGGCCTGGTGTTGAGCGGCATCGTCCCGGTGATTCAGTTCCGCTCGGCCGCCGAGGCGCTGCCCGGAGTGGCGATGGTCGACCAGGCCGAATCGATCAAGTTTCTCAATGCGCCGGTCGCTTACGCGCTCGCGTTCATCAACCAGGATTGGGCGGCTGGCCTCGTCTCGGCCGGCGCCGTGGCCGGTATCACATCGGTGCTGCTGGTCATGCTCATGAGCCAGCCGCGCATCTTCTTCTCGATGAGCCGCGATCGCCTGCTGCCGCAGAATGTCAGCAAGGTCCACCCGAAGTTCGGCACGCCCTACATCACGACGATCATCACCTGCGTGATTGTGGCGCTCGTCGCCGGCCTGACGCAGATTCAGGTCGTCGGCGAAATGACGAGCATCGGTACGCTGTTCGCGTTCGTCGTGGTCTGCGCGGCGGTACTGGTGTTGCGCGCGAAGCGGCCGGACGCCAAGCGTCCGTTCCGCGTGCCGTTCGGGCCGGTGTTCCCGGTCCTCGGCATCCTGTCGTGCTCATACTTGATGCTGAGCCTGCCGGTGCTGACGTGGGTGCGATTCCTCGTGTGGCTCGACATCGGCATGATCATCTACTGGACCTACGGCCGCACGCATAGCCCGCTGGTCAATGCCGCCGAGGCGAAGGCGCGGACGCCGCTGCAGTCGCTCGCGAACTTCATCACGACCTTCGGCCTGCTGCTGATCTTCAACGCGGCCTGCATCGCGATTCTGGGCTTCTTCACCGAGTTGGGCATCACCAACGAGACCACGGCGAAGTGGTCGGAGATCAATCGGTCACGACGCCGAAGAGGCCGACGCCTTCGGCCTGCGATTCCTCGCCGTGGCCATCGCGGTGTGGGTGGTCGGGTTTGGTCTCACCAAGGCCTCAGGAGAAAAGGCATAGCCCGACGACTGGATGGTGTGGCGTGCGCGGCGCGGGTTGGAGAGGACGTCGCGCCGCGTATTACCGCGTTCACCGCGCGCCACGGCCGGCCCCCCGGGCTTGCCGTGGTCCTGGCTGGAACAAATCCCGCGTCCGAGGTCTACGTCCGCAATAAGATCAAGACAGTGGCGAGTGCAGGGTGCCGGGCCGATCTCTTCCGTCTGCCCGAGTCGGCAGGCCTCGACGAGGCGCTCACGTTGGTGCGGACGTTGAACGCGGACGAGGCGATCGACGCCATTCTGGTGCAGTCGCCGCTTCCGGCGGGAATGGGAACGGATGCCGAGCAGCGCGTGTTTGATGCAATCGATGTCGCGAAGGATGTGGACGGCTTCCACCCGCAGAATGTCGGTCTCCTGGTGCAAAAACGGCCGGCGCTCGTGGCGTGCACGCCGCTCGGCTGCATCGAGCTGCTCGAACGCGAGGGCATCGCGATGAAGGGTAAGCATGCCGTCGTCATCGGGCGCAGCGACATCGTGGGGAAGCCCATGGCGATGCTGCTGCTGCATCGTGATGCGACGGTCACCACCTGCCACTCGCGCACCACCGGGCTGGCGGACATCGCGAAGACCGCCGACATCCTGGTCTCGGCGATCGGCCGGCCCGGCCTGGTGACGCGTGACTTCATCAAGCCCGGCGCGACCGTGATCGACGTCGGCATCAATACCCTGACCAGCGAGGACGAGGTGATGCGGTTGTTTCCGGAAGGGAGCCGCCAGCGCGCGGTGTTTGCAGAAAAAGGCAGAGTTCTCGTTGGCGACGTGCACCCGAACGTGGACGAGGTTGCCGGCGCCGTGACCCCGGTTCCAGGCGGCGTCGGACCGATGACGGTGGCGATGGTGCTGCGCAACACCGTCATGGCGGCGGAGCTTCGTGCAACCCGAAAGGCGGCGATGTGACGCGGAAGATTGCCCTGACCGGCGGCATAGCGACAGGCAAGACCTATGTGGCCGGTCGACTCCGGGAGGCCGGGGTTCCGATGGTGGACGCAGATATGCTGTCGCGCGACGTGGTGGCGCCGGGCTCACCGGGTCTCGCGGCGATTCGCAGACGGTTCGGCCCCGATGCGGTGCGGCGTGACGGCACGATGGATCGGATCCGCGTGGCGCAGATCGTCTTCAAGGACAAACGCGCCCGGCTCGATCTCGAAGCGATCATCCATCCCGCGGTCATCAAGGCCGTGAGCGATTTCTTCGCCGGGTTGCCGAAACGCACGCCATTTGCGGTCGCCGACATCCCGCTCGTCTTCGAGACCGGGCGCGACAAGGACTTCGATGCGATCATCGTCGTGGCGTGCCCCCGCGAGATGCAGCTGCAGCGCCTGATGGAGCGCAACCAGCTGTCGAAGGAAGACGCCGAACGGCGGCTGGCCGCCCAGTTGCCGATCGATCAGAAGGTCAAGAAGGCGACCTACGTGATCAACAACGACGGCACCTTCGAGAACACCGACGCGCAGGTCGACGCGTTGATTCAGAAACTCAATTCGAAGTGGCGCGCCGGACTGCACGGACAATCTCGCCTAAAGGCGGCGCTACATCTCTACGGTTGCTTCTTTGGCGGGAGCGATCCGCTCTTCGACAAACGAATTCCACTCGTGGCAATGCGGGCACTGCCAGAGCAGCTCGGTGCTGCGGTAGTGGCACTTGAGACAGACGTGCGGATCGAGGAAGAACACCGACGTTCGCGCCGATTCGATGTAGCGCTGCATGAGCGCCCGATTCAGATCCAGCTTCAGCAGCACGTTCCAGATGGCCTGGTGCACGGTCAGGCCGTGAGGGTTATGTTCGAGCGCGGCGAGCAGGAACTCGAACGCGTCCTGGTGATGATCGCGTGCGGCGAGGTGCCGGCCCATCGCCAGGCGGGCGCGCCAATCCTGGGGATGGGCGGCGATCAAGCGCGCGCATCGCTCTTCAAAACGCTGCGGCTGTCCCAGCTGCTCGTACAGGCGTTCGAGGCGATCGAAGGCGAGGTAGGCGCGCTCGGGTGAATGCGCGAGCAGGCCATCCCAGGCGGCTTCGGCGCCCTTGAAATCGCCCTCGAGGAAGCGCACGTCGCCGAGGTTCAAGTACGCCGGCGACGTGTCCGGATCCTGTTCGATCGACGACTGGAAGTGACGCTGGGCGCGGCCGCGATCCCCGAAGCCGAGCGCTTCCTTGCCCAGTTCGTTCTCGAGGAACGCCAGGATGGCCTGGTTCCGCGGCTGCGTGTCCGGTCCGCTCAGCGCGACGAGCTGCTTGCGAAGGCGGTGTGCATCGGCCCACTGGTGCTGCTCCTCGTGCAGCTTCTGCAGGTAGAGCAGCGCGTACTGGTTTGCCGGATCCAGGCGGATGACTTCATTGAACGCTTCGAGCGCGCGATCGACGAAGCCGCCGCGCTTGAAGTCGAGTCCGAGGCACAGCAGAATGTAGGCGTGCTCGACCTTGGTCAGCTTCGGGCGCTGGAGCTGCGCCTGGTGCACCTGGATGGCGCGCGTGACCTGCCCGCGCTCGCGATGCACGTTGCCGAGGATCAGGTGAATCTCGAGCGCGTCGCTGTCGACGCGCGCCGCATGGCTCAGCTCCTCGATCGCCAGGTCGATCTGGTTGGAGACGAGGAAATTCAGGCCCAGCACGTAGTGATGCGACTCGCGCGCGCGGCGCCGATCGATCCACTTGCCGTCGCGCAGCTTGTAGCGCTCCCACGCCTTGCCGATGGCCAGGCCGAGGAGCAGCATGACGAGGGACGCGAGGCAGCGGAAGCGAGTCGCCGAGGTTCATGTTCTGCGCTATCTGTGTCTTCTGTGGCCGTCAGACCATTCCGGTGCGCCACAGGTCGTGCAGGTGCACGACGCCCTCGACGCGGCGATCCGCGTCGATCACCACGATCGACGTGATCTTGCGCTGTTCCATCACCGCCAGCGCTTCCACGGCCATCATCGAGTGGGTGATCGCGATCGGATTCGGCGTCATCACATCGCGCGCCGTGAGCTCGAGGATGTTCGGCGTGCCGGGCATTTTCCGGCGCAGGTCGCCGTCGGTGATGATCCCGGCAAGGCGGCCGTCCTTTTCGACGACCGACGTCATGCCGAGGCCCTTGCGCGACATTTCATAGATGACGTCGCGCATGGCGGTGTGAAGCTGCACGACTGGCAGCGACTCGCCGCTATGCATCAATTGCTCGACACGCATCAACCGTTTGCCGAGCTTTCCGCCTGGATGCAGGCTGGCAAAGTCGTCGGGCTTGAAGCCCTTCTCGACGAGCACCGTCATCGCCAGCGCATCGCCCATCGCCAGCGCCGCAGTGGTGCTCGCGGTCGGCACGAGATTCATCGGGCACGCCTCTTCAGAAACGCTGCAATCGAGGGCGACGTTTGCGGCCTGGGCCAGCGTCGAGTTCGGGCCGCCGGTGAGCGCGATCAGCGGGGCGCCGATCCGCTTCAGCGTCTCGAGGACCCGCGTCAATTCTTCGGTCTCGCCGCTGTACGACATCGCGATCACGACGTCGTCCGACTGGATCACGCCGAGGTCGCCGTGCACGGCCTCGGCTGGATGCAGGAAGAACGCGGGCGTGCCGGTGCTGGCCAGCGTTGCCGCGATCTTGCGGCAGATGATGCCGGACTTGCCCATGCCGGTGACGATCACCCGGCCTTTGCAGCGGACCACCAGCGACACCGCTGTCGCGAAGCGATCGTCGAGGCGATCCACCAGCGCGAGCACCGCGGCCGCCTCGGTCTGGAGGACCTTGCGGGCGAGCGTGAGGTCAGGCATTGCGGACGATCTTATCAAGGGCGACCAGGCGCCGCAGGAGGGGCTCGAGGCGATCGAGCCTGAGCGCGTTGGCGGCGTCGCTCTTGGCGCGGCTCGGCTCTTCGTGCACTTCCATGAAGACCCCGTCGACGCCGGCGGCCACGCCGGCCTGTGCCATCGGTTCGATGTATTCGGCGAGGCCTGCCGTCACGCCGTCACCCGCGCCGGGCAGCTGCAGGCTGTGTGTCACGTCGAACACCACGGGATAACCGAGGGCGCGCAGCATCGGGAAAGACCGCGGATCGACGACGAGATTGTTGTAGCCGAACGACACGCCGCGCTCGGTCACGATCACCTTCGCGTTGCCGCTGTCGGTGACCTTGGCGATGGCGTGTTTCATGTCCTTCGGCGCGAGGAACTGGCCTTTCTTGATGTTGATCGCGCGCCCGGTCTTTGCCGCGGCGACGATCAGATCGGTTTGCCGCGAAAGGAACGCCGGAATCTGCAGGATGTCGGCGACCCGGGCAGCCGGAGCCGCCTGGCTGGCATCGTGAATATCGGTGAGGATCGGCAGCGCGGTCCGTTCCTTGACGAGTCGGAGAACACGGAGGCCGTCCTCGAGACCAGGACCCCGGAACGAGCCGATCGAGGTGCGATTGGCCTTGTCGAACGATGCCTTGAAGACAACCGGCACGCCGACGCGCTGCCCGATCTCGGCGATCGCCCTCGCCGATCTCGAGCGCGTGACCCTCGCTCTCGATCACGCACGGACCAAGGATGAACGCGAGCGGATGGCCGGTGCCAAAAGAAACGGCGCCCGCCGAGACTGGCGTCACGGCCTGCATTTGATCTGTGCTGTCTGAGCCATCGGTGGCCTTACGAATCGCTCCTCGCCACGCGCACGCCGGCTTCGCTGCCGGCGCCCTGCTTACGGCGCTTCGACGCCTCGACGAAGCTCGCAAACAGCGGATGCGGCTTCAACGGGCGCGACTGAAACTCGGGGTGAAACTGCACCGCGACGTACCACGGGTGCCCGGGTAGCTCGGCGATTTCGACGAACTTGCCGTCAGGCGAGCGGCCGGAGATCTTCATGCCCTTGTCGGAAAGCGCGGGCTCGTACAGGCAGTTGAACTCGAAGCGATGCCGATGCCGCTCGTGGACGAGGTCGGTGCCGTAAATCTTGCGGGCCAGCGATCCGCTGGCGAGCTCGCATGCGTAGCGGCCAAGCCGCATCGTGCCGCCGAGATCGTCGACGCCGAGCAGGTCGCGCAGCTTGTAGATCACCTTGTGCGGCGCCGCCTCGTCCACTTCGGTCGAATCGGCGCCGTCGAGGCCGCAGACGTTGCGGGCGTACTCGACCGTCGCCCACTGGAAGCCGTAGCAGATGCCGAAGAAGGGGATGCCATGTGTCCGCGCGTGCTCGGAGGCTTTCATCATCCCACGCGTGCCGCGTGACCCGAAACCGCCGGGAACCAGGATGCCGACCGAGCCGTCGAGCAGCCGCGAGCCGCCCTCCTGTTCGAGGGCTTCGGACTCGACCCACTGAATGTTGATGCGAACGCGATTCGCGAAGCCGCCGTGATAGAGCGCCTCGTTCAGCGACTTGTATGAGTCCTCGTAGCCCGTGTATTTGCCGACGACGTGAATCGTGATCTCGTCCTCCGGGTTCTTGATCCGGTGAACGAGCTCCTCCCAGGGCTGCATGTGCGATTCGTTCGGCGGCAAATGCAGGTACTTGAGCACGACCGAGTCGAGGCCCTCGTCTCGCAGGGCGAGCGGCACTTCATAGATCGTCGAGACGTCGCGCGCCGTGATCACCGCGTCCTCGTTGACGTCGCAGAAGAGCGCAATCTTCTGCTTGATGTCGCGGGCGAGGATGCGGTCCGTCCGGCACAGCAGGATGTCGGGCTGGATACCGATCGATCGGAGGTCGCGCACGCTGTGCTGCGTCGGCTTGGTCTTGAGCTCACCGGCCGCGCCGATGTACGGCACCAGCGTCAGATGAACGTAGATCGTGTTGTCGCGGCCGACGTCCTGGCGAAACTGGCGGATCGCCTCGAGGAACGGCAGGCTCTCGATGTCGCCCACCGTGCCGCCGATTTCGACCAGCACCACGTCGGCGTCGCGGCCCGCCTGGCGGATGCAGTCCTTGATCTCGTTGGTGATGTGCGGAATCACCTGGACGGTGCGCCCGAGATAGTCGCCGCGCCGCTCCTTCTGGATCACCGACATGTAGATCTTGCCGGTCGTCCAGTTGCTGTTCCTCGTGGCGGTCATGCTCGTGAACCGCTCGTAGTGCCCGAGGTCCAGGTCCGTCTCCGCGCCATCGTCGGTGACGTACACTTCGCCGTGCTGGTACGGGCTCATCGTGCCCGGATCGACGTTGATGTACGGGTCGAACTTCTGCAGGCTGACCTTATAGCCGTGGCCCTCGAGCAGGGCGCCGATCGAGGCGGCGGCCAGACCTTTGCCTAGCGACGACACCACGCCGCCGGTCACGAAGATGTATTTCGGTTGACGCGCGCTGTTTTCCATTCAGTAGCTCCGCACGGGAGGTCCGGCTTCGCTCCGAGAAATGGCGGGCGGAGCTACGGCGGATGCGCCATAGGTCGCGCCGGCCACTGCATCGCGAGCGAAAGCGCAACGAACACGTTCGAGATCCTCCGGCGTATCCACGCCGGCCGCGATGTGTCGGGTCTCGACGACGCGGATCCGGATGCCGTGGACGAGGGCCCTCAACTGTTCGAGCGATTCCTCGAGTTCCAGCGGCACAGCCGGGGTGGCGGCTAACTTCAGGAGCGTGTCGCGCCGATAAACGTATAGCCCGACATGCGCACGGGCCACCGAGCGGCACCGAAGATCCCAGGGCCGCAGAAGGCGCAGACGACACGGAGGCTGGGATCGGGGCACGGGAAAAATACAGGGCGTCACCCAGCAGATTGGTGACCACCTTCACGACGTGAGGACTCTTGAATTCTTCGACGCTTTGGAACGGCCGGCTCAGCGTGCTCATCTCGACCGAGGTGTCGGCGAGAAGCGGGGCGATGGCTGCGTCGATGGTCTCCGGCTCGATCAGCGGCTCGTCGCCCTGGACGTTGACGACCGCCCGGCAGGGCAGGTTGCCAATCGCCTCGGCGATGCGGTCGGTGCCGCTGACGTGGTCGGCGCGAGTCATCAGCGCGGCGCCGCCGAACGATCGCACAGCGTCGGCGATCCGCTCGTCGTCGGTCGCGACAATCACGGCGTGCACGCGCGAGGCTGCGGCGGCGCGCCGATACACGTGCTCGATCATCGGCTTGCCGGCGATGTCAGCGAGGACTTTTCCTGGGAGACGGGTGGACTGGAACCTCGCCGGGATCACTGCGAGGACCGACGATTCAGTCAGCGTATATGGCAGACGCTGGACCGAATTGGGGTGCACGACGAATCATACCACACGGGGTTGCGGTGACCGGCGTGGCGCGACGATAGCTTCCGGGACCCTGTTTGCGTATTCTGTTGTCTCAGTCTTGTAAATGGCCATCACGTTTACTCCGCGATCCGTCGGATTGATTGTCTCGACGGCTCTTGCAGCCGGCTGGCTCGGCGCGTCGGTGACCGAGCAGCCCATGCCCGCGCAGTCAACTCCGCGCCCGGCCGCCAAGCGTTCCGAACCTGTGAGTGTGCCTCCCGCTGAGAAACTGCGCGAGAGGTTGGCGGAACCGCCTCTGCCGAGTCGCGGAAGAAACCCTTTCGTTTACGGAGCGCGCACGGCGCCCGTGATTCGCGATCACCAACAGCACGGCGATGAAGGCGTGGCGCCGCCACCGGCGCCGTCTGTTCCGCCGCCGCCGGCGTTCAAGCTGTCAGGCATCGCATCGAATACCGAGAACGGGGTGGCCGTCTTGACCGCGATCGTGATCGATAACGGACTGATGGTGTTCGTGAAGGCGGGGGACAGGTTGTCGAACGGCTACAGCGTGGTACGCATCGACGAAATGTCGGCGACGATCGTCGATTCGTCCGGGGTGACTCAGACGATACGGCTGCCTTAAGTACGACCGCATATTCTTCGGGCCTACGGGCTACGGGCTTGCGGGCTACGGGTTTGCGGTAGAACCGCAGTCCCGTAAGCCCGTTGACCGTAAGCCCGTGAGCCCGACTAAACCCTGACCAGCCAGGCGTTTCTTACAGGCGCGAGTCCGCGAATCTCTTTCATCACGTCCTCGCGAATCTTCGCGTCCGCAGGTTCGTCGACATTGACGGCGGCCACGGCTCCAGTTTCGCTTCGGCCCAGCGCGAAGTTGGCGATGTTGATGTTGTGCTTGCCGAGAATCGTGCCGATCTGGCCGATGACGCCCGGCTGATCGTTGTTCATGAACAGGATCGTCGTGCCGGTCAGCTGCGCGTCGATCGGCACGCCGTTGAGCAGCACCAGGCGCGGGCCGTAACCGGGCACAACGGTGCCTTCGACGTGACGTTCGCCTGCGCTCGTCGTCAGCTTGAGCGACAGGAGGCTCCGAAACGAGCGGCCGCGCGTGCTCGACGACTCCGTCAGCTCGATTCCACGCGCCTTGGCGACGGCGCGGGCGTTGACCTCGGTCACGGTGTCGTTCAGGATCGCGCGAAAAAGGCCGACCAGTGCCGCGTTGATGATGAGCGGATGGGTGCCGGAGGCGAGCTCGCCGTAGTAACGGACGCTGAGCGCCTTCAATCCGCGCTTCGCCCATTTGACCAACAAGCAATCCGAGCTGTTTGGCCAGGTCGACGTACGGCTGAATCTTCTGGAATTCTTCTGCGGGAATGGAAGGAAAGTTGACCGCGTTGCGGATCACGCCTGTTTTCAGGAAATCGCGAAGGGCGGTGGCGGTCTCGACGCCGACAAGCTCCTGGCCTTCCCTGGTTGACGCCGCGATATGCGGACTGGCCACGACCTGCGGTAGCTGCTGCAACGTCTGGTCCGTTGTCGGCTCGGACGTGTAGACATCCAGCGCGGCGCCGCCGATGTGACCGCTCTTGATCGCGTCGACGAGCGCGGCCTCGTCGATCAACTCACCGCGGGCGGTGTTGATCAGCTTCAGGCCTTTCTTGCAATTGCCCAACCGTGCGGCATTGAAGGTGTGACGGGTTTGCGGCGTCGCCGGCATATGCAGCGACAGATAGTCCGCGCGCGCACACAGGTCGTCGAGCGACACCAGCTCGATGTTGAGTTCGGCCGCAATGTTCGAAGCGATGAACGGATCGTGCGCGATCACGGTCATCTCGAAGGCCTGGGCACGACGCGCGACTTCCTGGCCGATTCGCCCCAGCCCGGCAAGCCCGAGGACCTTGCCGCGGACTTCCTCGCCAAGAAAACTCTTCTTGTCCCACTTGCCCTGTTTCATGGACGCATCGGCGGCGGGAAGTTTTCGTGCCAACGACAAGAGCTGCGCCATGGCGAGCTCCGCGACGCTGATACTGTTCGCGCCTGGCGCGTTCATGACGACGATGCCGCGCGTGCTGGCGGCCTCGACGTTCACATTGTCGACGCCGGTGCCGGCGCGGGCGATCGCTTTGAGTTTCTTGCCGGCCGCGATGATTTCAGGCGTGACTTTCGTGGCACTGCGCACGACAAGTGCGTCAGCTTCGGTGATGTCTCTGGACGAGTTCCTCGGGGGATCGACCGGATTTCGAATCGACATCCCATCCTTCGGCTTTCAGGAGCTCTAGAGCGGTTTTCGGAAGATCGTCGGCAACTACGATACGCATAGTGGGATGTGAGCGTCTGTTTGAACGTTTGTCTGAACGTCTGTATGAATGACCGTATGAACGAACGCATATAATACTTTGCTTGTCGTGGCTGTAACGCACCATGGATGGTGCAATCCGCTGATTTGTTCCGGATCATGCGCGTTACACGGCGTTAACGCGGCCTTTTCCACAAGGTTTTCCACAGAACCTGTGGATCGCGCCGCGCTTGACAAAGGGAATCTGACCTAACGGAGTGCATTCATGAATCGGAAAGTGACGGTGGTCGGCGGAGCGGGGAATGTTGGCGCAACGGTCGCGCGTTCGATCGCGCAAAGAGAGCTCGCCGACGTAGTTGTCGTTGACATTGCGGATACGAAGGCGGCCGGCGTCGCGCTCGACATTTACGAATCGTGCCCGATCGAAGGCTCTGCATCGCGCGTGATCGGCGTCGGCACCAAAGATTTCGCCGAAAGCGCCAACTCCGACGTCGTCGTCATCACGTCAGGCATGCCGCGCAAGCCGGGCATGAGCCGCGACGACCTGCTGAACGTGAACTACAAGATCATGCAGGACGTCACTGCCGAAATCGTCAAGCACTCGCCGAACTGCATCATCGTCCCGGTGGCCAATCCGCTCGACGCGATGTCGCAGGCCGTCTACCGCCTCAGCAAGTTCCCGCGCGAGCGCGTCATCGGCATGGCCGGCGTGCTGGATTCGGCCCGCATGAGCACCTTCATTGCGATGGAACTGAACGTGTCGGTCGAAAACGTCTCGTCGTTCGTCCTCGGCGGCCACGGCGACACGATGGTGCCGCTGCCGCGCTTCACGACGGTGGCCGGCATTCCGATTACCGAGCTGCTGCCGGCGGACCGCATCAAGGCGATCTGCGAGCGCACGGCCAACGGCGGCGCCGAGATCACGAAACTGGTCGGCACGAGCGCCTGGTATGCGCCGGGCGCGTCAGCGGCGTTGATGGTCGAAGCGATCCTGAAGGATCAGAAGAAGATCATGCCGTGCTCGGTGTTCCTGCAGGGCGAGTACGGCATCAACGACCTGTTCGTGGGCGTGCCGGTCAAGCTGGGCGCAAAGGGCGTCGAGCAGATTATCCAGATCAAGCTGACGGCCGAGGAACAGGCCGCGTTCAATAAATCGGCCGGCGCCGTGAAGGAGCTCGTCGACGTCATCGGTGTTTAATCAATGATCGCGCGGAGGAAGTCTCGATTCATCCGGGCAATATTGGAGATCGGGATTTCCTTCGGGCACACTGCTTCGCATTCCCCTTCATTCGAGCAGCTTCCGAAGCCTTCTGCGTCCATCTGCTCGACCATCCTGACGACACGGCGGTCACGTTCCGATTCGCCCTGGGGCAGCAGCCCGAGGTGCGTGATCTTCGCTGATGTGAAGAGATGCGCGGCCGCGTTCTTGCAGGCCGCGACGCAGGCGCCGCAGCCAATGCACTGCGCCGAATCCATCGACTGATCGGCGGTGCTCTTCGCGATCGGCAGGCTGTTGGCGTCAGGCGCGCCACCGACGTTCATCGAAACGTAACCACCGGCCGCGATGATGCGGTCGAAGGCCGACCGATCGACGACGAGGTCCTTGACGATGGGGAAGCCCCTGGCGCGGAACGGCTCGATCGTGATCGTCTCGCCGTTCCTGAAGCGGCGCATGTGCACCTGGCAGGTGGTCGCGCCCTTGTCGGGTCCGTGCGCGATACCGTCGATAACCAGGCCGCAACTGCCGCAGATGCCTTCGCGGCAATCAGAATCGAATGCGATCGGGTCCTCGCCGCTTCTTGATCAGCGATTCGTTGACGACATCGAGCATCTCGAGGAAGGACATGTCGGGATGGACGTTGTCGGCGGTGTAGTCCACGAGCCGGCCGGATCGATTCGGCCCGGCCTGCCGCCACACTTTCAGGTTTACTCGCATGTCATTTCCCGCCAGCCCGTCGGCCGCAAGCCCGTGCAGGTAGCCCGCAAGCCCGTAAGCCCACCCAGATCATTTGTAGCTCCTCTGTGTGGGGTGGACTTCCTCGAACACCAACGGCTCCTTATGGAGCGCCGGCCGTGGCCCCCACGCCCTTGAATTCCCATGCCGCGACGTACGTGAATTCGTCGTCGTTTCGCTGCGCCTCCCCGTCGGGCGTCTGATATTCCTCGCGGAAGTGTCCGCCGCAGGATTCGCGCCGCTCGAGCGCATCGAGCGCCAGGACCTCGGCGAACTCCATGTAGTCGGCCACGCGTCCGGCGTAGTCGAGGCCCGGATTCAGATTGTTCGCCTCGCCCGGAACGCTGACGTCCTGCCAGAACTCATCGCGCAGCCGGCGAATCTCGTCGATCGCCTGCTTGAGTCCTTTTTCATTGCGGGCCATGCCGACCTTGTCCCAGCAGATCGCGCCGATGGCGCGGTGGAACTCGCGGACCGTCCGCTTGCCCTTGACCTTCAAGACGCGATCGATGCGATCCTGCGACTCAGCCATGGCGGCACCGAACGCGCCATCCGTGAGGGTCACGGGCGGCAAGGTCGTGCCGCCCAGGTAGTTCGCCACCGTGTAAGGGCGCGACGAAGTAGCCGTCGGCCAGCCCTTGCATCAGTGCGCTCGCCCCAAGGCGGTTGGCGCCGTGGTCGGAGAAGTTCGCTTCGCCCAGCACAAACAGGCCGGGAATCGTCGACTGCAGGTTGTAGTCCACCCACAGCCCGCCCATCGTGTAGTGGACGGCGGGGTAGATGCGCATCGGCACCTGATAAGGGTTCTCGTCGGTGATGCGGCGATACATGTCGAACAGGTTGCCGTAGCGCGCCCGGATGGTCTCGACGCCGTTGCGCTTGATCGCGTCCGCGAAGTCGAGATAGACCGACAGGCCTGAATCGCCGGCGCCGCGTCCTTCGTCGCACACCGACTTCGCGGCTCGTGACGCGACGTCGCGCGGGACGAGATTGCCGAAGCTCGGGTAGCGGCGCTCGAGGTAATAGTCGCGGTCGGCCTCGGGGATCTGCGACGGCGGACGCTTGTCGCCCTGCTGCTTCGGCACCCAGACACGGCCGTCGTTGCGAAGGCTTTCCGACATCAGCGTCAGCTTCGACTGGTGATCGCCGCTGACCGGGATGCAGGTCGGGTGGATCTGCGTGAAGCAGGGATTGGCGAAAAACGCCCCGCGTTTGTGCGCGCGCCAGGCCGCGGTCACGTTCGAGTTGATCGCGTTGGTCGAGAGATAGAACACGGTGCCGTAGCCGCCGGTGCAAAGCAGCACGGCGTGCCCGTCATGTGATTCGAGCTCGCCGGTCACCAGGTTACGGACGACGATGCCGCGCGCCTTGCCGTCGATCGTGACAAGGTCGAGCATCTCGCGGCGGGGGAAGAGCGTCACCGTGCCGGCGTCGACCTGGCGCATCAGCGACTGATAGGCGCCAAGCAGCAGCTGCTGGCCCGTCTGCCCGCGCGCGTAGAACGTGCGTGAGACCTGCGCGCCGCCGAACGATCGATTGTCGAGCAGGCCGCCGTATTCGCGCGCAAAGGGCACGCCCTGGGCGACGCACTGGTCGATGATGTTGACCGACGTCTGCGCCAGCCGATAGACGTTGGCTTCGCGGGCGCGATAGTCGCCGCCCTTGATCGTGTCGTAGAAGAGGCGATAGATGCTGTCGCCGTCGTTCCGGTAGTTCTTGGCGGCGTTGATGCCGCCCTGGGCCGCGATGCTGTGGGCGCGGCGCGGGCTGTCGTGAATGAAGAACGCCTTGACCGGGTAGCCGAGCTCGCCGAGCGAGGCCGCCGCCGATGCACCGGCGAGCCCGGTGCCGACGACGATGATCTGGTACTTGCGCCGGTTCGCCGGGTTGACCAGCCTGTTTTCGAACTTGCGGCGATCCCACTTGTCGGTGATCGGTCCGCTCGGGATGCGAGGGTCGAGCATCATCAGCGCATCCCCAGGATGAAGGTATAGACCGGCAGGATCGCGAAGCCGAGGCCGATGACTACGGCCACTCCGCGGCCCATCCACTGCAGCCGCGGCGTCCACGTCGGGCTGTTGATGCCGAGCGACTGCAGCGCGCTCGACGCGCCGTGCCACAGGTGAAACACGATGACGGCCATGGCGACGATGTAAAAGGCGACGTAGCCGGGACTGCTGAACACCGCAAGCTGCAGGCGATACAGATCGCGGATGCCTTCCGGGGTTTCGTAATACACCCCGAACTTGAAGGTCGCCAGGTGCGTGACCACGAAGAGCAGCGTGATCGTGCCGGTCAGGATCATCGTCGAAGACGAGACGCTCTTGCGGCTGCGATCGTTCTTGGTCTTCGCCCACGTCTTTTTCGCATAACGCTCAGGGCGCGCGGAGTAACTACCGGCAATCATGCCGACGGTCTTGAAGATGTGGAGAACGAAGATGGCGAGCAAACCCAGCTCGGCGACGTAGACGAGCGGGTTGCTGATCAGCCTGTGCGAATACTCGTTGAACGCGTCCGGTCCGGCGATGAAGAGAAGGTTGCCGGCGAGATGAGCGAATAGGAAGACGAGTAGAAAGAGGCCGGTGAGCGCGATGAGGAATTTAGAGCCGATCGATGAGGAAAAGGCTTTCTGAGGATGCATGAAGAACGACCCGATTCTTGATATTAGCAGTAGGGAGTTGAGAGTGGGGAGTGGAGTAAACTATTTCTCTTCATGAAGATTCACGAGTACCAAGCGAAAGCGGTCCTTTCGAAATACGGCGTGCCGGTTCCCCGCGGGGAAGTGGCGTTCACACCCGAAGAAGTTCACGACATCGCCAAGCGACTCGGCGGACCGATTTCGGTCGTCAAGGCGCAGATTCATGCCGGCGGCCGCGGCAAGGCCGGCGGTGTCAAGCTGGCCAAGTCAGGCTCGGAAGCCGAGACGATCGCACGCGAGCTGCTCGGCAAGACGCTGGTGACCTATCAGACCGGGCCGAGCGGCCAGAAGGTCTCAGCGCTTGCTGGTCGAGGAAGGCCTCGCCATCGACCGTGAGCTCTATCTCGGTCTGGTCCTCGATCGCTCCTCGAAGCGCATCGTCCTGATGGTCAGCAAGGAGGGCGGCGTCGAGATCGAGAAGATCGCCGAAGAGCAGCCCGAGAAGATCCACAAGGTCTTCATCAATCCCGCCGTCGGACTGCAGGCCGTTCGAGGCGCAGAAGCTCGGCTTCGCGCTCGGCTTGAGCGGCGACTCGCTCAAGAAGGGCGTCAAGATGATGCTGGCGCTCTACAACGCCTTCATCTCGACCGATGCGTCGATCCTCGAGATCAACCCGCTGATCGTCACGAAGAGCGGCGACCTGCTCGCGCTCGACGCGAAGATGAACTTCGACGACAACGCGCTCTATCGCCACGCCGACATCCGCGAGCTGCGCGACATCGCCGAAGAAGACCCGCTCGAAGTCGAAGCGTCGAAGTTCTCGCTCAACTACATCCGCCTCGACGGCACGATCGGCTGCATGGTCAACGGCGCCGGCCTGGCGATGGCGACGATGGACATCATCAAGCTGTCGGGCGGTGAGCCGGCGAACTTCCTGGATGTCGGCGGCGGCGCCAACGCCGAGCAGATCAAGAACGCGTTCCGCATCCTGATGATGGACAAGAACGTCAAGGCGGTGCTGATCAACATCTTCGGCGGCATCCTGCGCTGCGACGTGCTCGCGGCGGGCGTGATCGCCGCCGTGAAGGAACTGGGCGTGCCGGTTCCGATCGTCATTCGCATGAAGGGCACGAACGTCGAGGAAGGCAAGAAGATGCTTGCCGAGAGCGGGCTGAACTTTACGACCGCCGACACGATGGGCGAGGCTGCCGACAAGGTAGTGGCGCTGGCCATCCCAGGCGGGAGGTCGCTAATGGCTGTCCTGCTCGACAAGAACACGCGCCTGATCGTCCAGGGCATCACCGGCCGCGAAGGCACGTTCCACGCCAAGGCCGCGCGGCGTATCACACGAAGGTCGTCGGCGGCGTCACGCCCGGCAAGGGCGGGACGACCCATGAAGGCTGGCCGGTGTTCAACACCGTCGCCGATGCGGTGAAGGAGACCGGCGCGAATGCGTCGGTGATCTTCGTGCCGCCGCCGTTTGCCGCCGACGCGATCATGGAAGCGGCCGATGCCGGCATCGGGTTGGTGGTCTGCATCACCGAAGGCATTCCCGTCGTCGACATGATGAAGGCGATGACGTTCCTCAAGGATCATCCGGGCACGCGGCTGATCGGGCCGAACTGCCCGGGCATCATCTCGCCGGGCAAGGGCAAGGCCGGCATCATCCCCGCGAACATCTGCAAGGAAGGCCGCATCGGCATCGTCTCGAAGAGCGGCACGCTGACCTACGAGGCGATCGATCAGCTGACGCGTCAGGGCCTCGGGCAGAGCACGTGCATCGGCATCGGCGGCGATCCGCTGATCGGGACGACGCACATCGACGCGCTCGGGCTGTTCCAGGACGATCCGGATACCGACGCGGTGATCATGATTGGCGAGATCGGCGGATCGGCGGAGGAGGAAGCGGCTGCGTGGATCAAGCAGCACTTCAAGAAGCCGATCGTCGCGTTCATCGCGGGGCAGACGGCGCCTCCGGGACGGCGCATGGGCCACGCGGGCGCGATCATCGCCGGCGGCAAGGGCACCGCGGCCGAGAAGATGGCGGCGCTGACCGCCGCTGGCGTGAGAGTTGTGAAGAGCCCGGCGGATATGGGGCAGGCTCTGGTTGAGACGATGAAGAAGTAGAGGTCTTACGGGCTTACGGGCTACGGGCTTACGGCACAGAGACGCCCGGAAGACCGCAAGCCCGCAGTCCGCAGGACCGCAAGCCCGTAGCCCGAAAGCCCCTTTTATGACCAATCAGGATCTTGCGGCACTTCGGAAGAGTCTCGACGATATCGATGCGGTGCTGGTGTCGGCGCTCGGCGAGCGGGCACGGCTGGCGCGGCAGATCGCGCGAGTCAAGGCCGAAGGCGACGGCCCGGTTCGCGATGCCGATCGCGAGACCGCGCTGCTGCAGCATCGATCGTCGTATGGCGAGCGGCTTGGCCTCGACCCGGCGTTCGTGCGCCGCATCTTCCGCGAGATCCTCGATGACTCGGTGCGCCGGCAGCAGGATGCGCTGCAGACCAGCGCCGCGGATGCGGCGCAGGAGATCACGGTGGCGTTCCAGGGCACCGAAGGCGCCTATGGCCACCAGGCCGCGCTGCAGCACTTCGCCGTCGCGCAACGGCCGGTCGGCTTCAAGGCCTACGGCACCTTCAAGGCGATGCTCGAGGCGGTGATCGAAGGGCACGTCGATCGCGCGATGCTGCCGATCGAGAACACCACGGCCGGATCGGTCTACGAGTCGTACGATCTGCTGCTGCGATTCAACCTCTCCCTGGTCGGCGAGGAGATCGTCGACGTGCGCCACTGCCTGCTCGGCGTGGCCGACGTGCCGATCGAGTCGCTGCGGCGCATCCACTCGCATCCGCAGGCGCTGTCGCAGTGCAGCGAGTTCCTGTCGACGCTGCGCGAGTGCGAGGGCGTCAGCGCCGCGAACACCGCGCTGGCGGCGAAGCACGTGCGCGATCTGAACAACCCGCACGAGGCGGCGATCGCCAGCGAGGAGGCGGGCGCGCATTTCGGCCTGCACGTGCTGAAGCGCGACATCGCCAACCAGCCGGTGAACTACACGCGCTTCGTGGTGGTGTCGGCGACGCCGGTGGAGTGCGATCCGCGGATCGCCGCCAAGGTGTCGATGGTGCTGTCGACGCGGCACGAGCACGGCGCGCTGGTGCGCTGCCTGAACGTGATCGCCGACGAAGGGCTGAACGTCACCAAGCTCGAGTCGCGGCCGCGGCCGGGCACGCCGTGGGAATACGTGTTCTACGTCGACGTGGAAGGGCACATCAGCTCGCCGCGGATGCAGGCGGCGCTGGCCGGCCTGGCCGAGCGGACGGTGTTTGTCAAGGTGCTGGGTTGTTATCCGGCCGCGAGACTTGCCACGATGATCGCGGAATCCGCGATCTGCTGCCGGAGGCGGGCAGATATAATCGATCTCTTATGGAACGAACGTTTGCCATCATCAAACCAGATGCGGTCAAGAAGGGCGTGACGGGACAGATCCTCGCGCGCATCGAAGCCGCCGGCTTCACGCGTCCGCGCCATGCGCATGATTCACATGAGCAAGGCCGAGGCCGAAGGCTTCTACTACGTCCACAAGGCGCGCCCGTTTTTCGGCGGCCTGACGGATTTCATGTCGTCGGGCCCGTGCGTCGTCATGTGCCTCGAAGCCGACGGCGCGATCAAGAAGTGGCGCGACCTGATGGGCGCGACCGATCCCGCGAAGGCGGAGCCGGGCACGCTGCGCAAGGACTTCGGCGCCTCGATCGACAACAACGCGACGCACGGATCGGATGCGCCGGAGACGGCGGCGTTCGAGCTCGGGTACTTCTTCCGCGGCATGGAACTGTAGCGCGGTGGCGATCAAGGCAGATCGCTGGATCCGCAAGATGGCCCTCGAGCACGGCATGATCGAGCCGTTCGAGGATCGGCAGGTGCGGCAGGGCGTGGTGTCGTACGGCGTGTCGTCGTACGGCTACGACTGCCGCGTCGGCAACGAGTTCAAGGTGTTCACCAACGTCTACAACACGGTGGTCGACCCCAAGAATTTCGATCCGAAGTCGTTCGTCGACATCAAGGGCGACGAGTGCATCGTGCCGCCGAACTCGTTCGCGCTGGCTTCGACGGTCGAGTACTTCCGCATCCCGCGCGACGTGTTGACGGTCTGCCTCGGCAAGTCGACCTACGCGCGCTGCGGCATCATCGTCAACGTGACGCCGTTCGAGCCCGAGTGGGAAGGGCACGTCACGATCGAGATCTCGAACACGACGCCGCTGCCCGCGAAGATCTACGCCAACGAGGGCATCGCGCAGGTGTTGTTCTTCCAGAGCGACGAGCCGTGCGAAATCTCCTACAAGGACAAGAAGGGTAAGTATCAGGCGCAGCGTGGGGTGACACTGCCGAAGATCTGAGGTCCTGCGGGCTTGCGGGCTGCGGGCTTACGGAATTCACACAGATGCTGCGCTCATTCAAGAACGTCGCGCCGACAGTCGACGCCTCGGCATACGTTGATCAGACCGCGCAAGTGATCGGCGACGTTCAGATCGGCGCGGAATCGTCCGTCTGGATGAACGTCGTGATTCGCGGCGACGTGAATCACATCCGCATCGGCAAGCGCACCAACATCCAGGATCTGACGATGGTGCACGTGATGCGGGAGACGCATCCGACGATCATCGGCGACGAGGTGACGGTCGGCCATTCGGCGGTCGTTCATGGCGCCACCATCGAGGATCGCGTGCTGATCGGCATGGGGGCGGTGCTGCTGAACGGCGTCCACGTCGAGCACGACTGCGTGATCGCCGCCGGGACGCTGCTGACCGAGGGCACGCGGATCCCGGCGCGTTCGCTCGTGATGGGCCGTCCGGGAAAGGTGAAGCGGCCGCTGACCGACGAGGAAGTCGCCGAGATTCGCTGGTACGCCGATAGCTACGTGAACTACCGGCTCGACTACTCGCCGGAGCTGAGAGTTAAGAGTTAAGAGTGGCGATGAATACAGGACCAGCACGCGGCATGCGCGACTTCCTGCCGGAAGACGTGCGGCGCCGACAGTACGTGATCGGCGTGATCGCCGACGTGTATCAAAAGTACGGCTTCGAGCCGCTCGAGACGCCGGCGGTCGAGAATCTCGAGACGCTGCAGGGCAAGTACGGCGAAGAAGGCGATCGCCTGATCTTCAAGATCCTCAAGCGCGGCGAGGGCGCCGAGACCGGCCAGGCGGATCTGGCGCTGCGCTACGACCTCACCGTGCCGCTTGCGCGCGTGGTCGCCGAGTATCGCGGCAAGCTGCCGAAGTTCTTCAAGCGCTATCAGATGCAGCCGGTCTGGCGCGCCGATCGCCCGCAGAAGGGCCGCTTCCGCGAGTTCTACCAGTGCGACGTCGACGCGATCGGATCGACGTCGATGACCGTCGAAGCGGAGCTGCTCTCGGCCGCGGCCGACGTGTTCGTGAAGCTTGGCTTCAAGGATTTCCAGATCGTCGTCAATCACCGGAAGCTGCTGAACGCGGTGCTGGCGCAGCGCCGGCGTGCCGGCGGAGCTGCACGGCGTGGCGCTGGTCGATCATGGACAAGGCCGACAAGATCGGCGTCGACGGCGTCCGCAGGGAGCTCGGCGAGAAAGGGCTTTCGGCGGCGATCGCCGATGCGCTGCTGCGAGCAACTGAGCGGGACGCCGCCGGCGGATCTGTCGCAGTGGATGACGGCAACAGTCGACGCGCGCTCAATGACGACGGCAAGGCCGGGATCGAGGAGCTGCGGCAGATCTTCGCGCTCTGCCGAGAGCACGAGCGCGGGCGCGCATCTCGTCCTCGATCGCAGCCTCGCGCGCGGTCTGTCGTACTACACCGGGCCGATTTTCGAGATTCGCGTCCCGGATCTCGCCGGCAGCCTTGGCGGCGGCGGCCGTTACGACAACCTGATCGGGATGTTCTCGGGCGAGGCACATTCCGGCGAGCGGCATTTCGCTCGGCCTCGAGCGCATCCTCGTCGTGATGGGCGAGCGCAGCATGTTCCCGGCCGCAGTCGTCTCGACACCGGCGGACGTGATGGTCGTGCAGTGGTTCGCGAATCGCACTGACCTGTATCTCGCGTTTGCGACCGAGTTGCGAGACGCGGGCTGCGCGTCGAGCTCTATCCGGACGCGCCGCGTGAAGACGGCAAGAAGGTCGGCGACAAGCAGTTCAAGTATGCGTCGGCGCGCGGCATCCCATTCGTCGCCGTCATCGGTGCCGATGAACTGGCAAACGACACGGTGGCGATCAAGAATATGAAGACAGGCGAGCAGAAATCAGTGTCCTCGCGCGGAAGCGATCGAAATGGCTGAGCAGTTAGGTTCACTGGCGCGCACGCACACGTGCGGAGCGCTTCGACCGTCGGACGTCGGCAAGAATGCCGTGCTCCTTGGATGGGTGCATCGCGTCCGCGATCTGGGATCGCTGCTGTTCCTCGACGTCCGCGATCGCCACGGCCTGACGCAGGTCATCGTCGAAGGCGACGACGCGCTGCTCGAGCGCGTCAAGCGCATCCGCTCGGAGTTCGTCGTCGCCGTGATCGGCGAGGTCGAGCGCCGCTCGCAGGAGACGATCAACCTGTCACTGCCGACGGGCGAGGTCGAAGTGCGCGCCAGGGAAGTGCGCATCCTCAACGAAGCGAAGACGCCGCCGTTTTCGATCGCCGAAGATCAGAACGTGTCGGAGGAGACGCGGCTCAAGTATCGCTACCTCGATCTGCGTCGCCCGCAGCTGCAGCACAACATCGGCCTGCGGCATCGCATCACGATGGCGCTGCGGAAGTATTTCGACGAGCAGGGCTTCTACGAGATCGAGACGCCGATCCTGACGAAGTCGACACCGGAAGGCGCGCGCGACTTCCTGGTGCCGGCGCGCGTGCATCCCGGGCGAGTTCTACGCGCTGCCGCAGTCGCCGCAGATCTTCAAGCAGATCCTGATGATCGCCGGCTTCGACCGCTACGTGCAGATCGCGCGCTGCTTCCGCGACGAGGCGCTGCGCGCGGATCGCCAGCTCGAATTCACGCAGGTCGACCTCGAGATGTCGTTCGCGACGCCGCCGCTCGTGTTCGAGATTGTCGAGGGCGCGCTGGCCGCGTGTTTCAAGGAGATCGGCGTCGATATCCCTCGACCGTTCAGGCGGATGCCGTACGTCGAGGCGATGGCCAAGTACGGGTCGGACAAGCCCGATCTTCGCTTTGGCCTGGAGATCCAGGACTTCGGTCCGCTCTTCGCGCAGTCGCCGTTCGGGATCTTTCGCGAGGCCGTCGAGCACGGCGGAACCATTCGCGGGTTCGTGATTCCAGGCGCCGCCAGGTATTCGCGCCGCGAGGTCGATGAGCTCGTCGACATGGCCAAGCAGGCCGGCGCCGGCGGACTGATCTACACGCGCTACACCGCCGAGGGCGTGCAGGTGTCCGCGAAGGCTATCGGCGAAGAGGGCGCGCGCAAG
This sequence comes from uncultured cyanobacterium, assembly GCA_963833135.1. Taxonomy (GTDB): domain Bacteria; phylum Acidobacteriota; class Vicinamibacteria; order Vicinamibacterales; family UBA2999; genus 12-FULL-67-14b. Next base: position 307,688 of record CAWHWW010000014.1, read on the forward strand.
GTGCTCGAGGCCTCGGGCGCGACGAAGGACGATCTGCTCGTTCTCGCCTCTGGCGCGCCGGATGCGGCCTCGAAAATCCTCGGCCAGCTTCGGTTGCAGGTGGCGAAGAAGGAGAAGCTGATTCCGGAAGGCAAGTGGGAACTCACCTGGATCACCGACTTCCCGCTGTTCGACTGGAACGAGGACGAGAAGCGATGGGATTCGGTGAACCACCCGTTCACCGCTCCGCGTGAGGAAGACCTGCACATGCTCGAATCGGATCCCGGGCAAGGTGCTGGCGAAGGCCTACGACGTCATCCTCAACGGATGGGAGCTTGGCGGCGGCAGCATCCGTATCCACGACCGCGAGACGCAGGCCAAGGTGTTCCGCCTGCTCGGCCTGTCGGACGAGGACGCGAAGAACCGCTTTGGCTTCTTCCTCGAATCGCTCGAGTACGGCACGCCGCCGCACGGCGGCCTGGCGCTCGGCCTCGATCGCATTTGCGCGCTGCTGGCGGGGGAGACCTCGATTCGCGAAGTGATTCCGTTCCCGAAGACGACGCAGGCGGTGGACTTGATGTGCGACGCGCCGTCAACCGTCGATCCCCGGCAGCTCCGCGAACTGCACATCAAGCCGATTTAAGGTGCGTACTGTGCGTACCGTGCGTAATGTGCGTAGGGTGCTCTTCCTGGTAATCGGTGCAATCCACGCACCGTACGCACTGTACGCACCGCACGCACTTGACGCACAATAGCTCTATGCCGCGCCTGTTCTCGTACGGATCTCTGCAACACGAAGAAGTCCAAGTCTCGACGTTCGGCCGCAAGCTCGACGGCGAGAAGGATCTGCTGATCGGCTACGAGCCGTCGCTGGTAAAGATTCCTGATCCCGAGGTCGCCAAGCGCCTCCAGAAGCTCCACCACGACAACGTCAAGCACACGGGCGACGACTGGAGCTCGGTCCAGGGCACCGTCTTCGAGGTGACCGACGCGGAGCTCGCACACGCCGACACGTTCGAAGCGCAGTACAACTACAAGCGAATCAACGTGCCACTCGCGTCCGGCAGCGAGGCGTGGGTGTACGTGCACGAGTCGGGTGCCTGAGGTGCCTCGAGTGCCTGGCGTGCTGGGCGTCGAGTTGCCGGTCATCCAGGCTCCCATGGCGGGGTCGCAGGGCAGCGCGCTTGCGATCGCGGTGTCGAATGCCGGTGGGCTGGGATCGCTGCCGTGCGCGATTATCGGACCGGAGCAGATCCGCAAGGAGCTGCAGGCAATTACCTCGTCAACATCCAAGCCGTATAACGTCAACTTCTTCGTTCACAAGGAGCCGACGCCCGATTCCGCCCGCGAGGACGCGTGGCGCAAGGTGCTGGGGCCGTATTTCGCCGAATACGGAATCGATCCGGCAGCGATTGAAGCCGGGCCGCCACGCTTGTCGTTTGATGACGCCGCCGCCGACGTGCTCGAAGAATTCAAGCCGCCCATCGTCAGCTTTCATTTCGGGTTACCGTCGCTTGCGTTGGTGCAGCGCGTCAAGAGCTGGGGATCGAAGATCCTCTCGTCAGCGACGACGCTCGACGAGGCGCGGTACCTCGAAGCACACGGCGTCGACGCGATCATTGCGCAGGGTTCCGAAGCGGGCGGGCATCGCGCCATGTTCCTGACCGAAGATCTGAGCACCCAGGTCGGAACGTTCGCGCTGGTGCAACAAATCGTACGCGCCGTCCGTGTCCCGGTGATCGCCGCCGGCGGTATCGCCGATGCGAAGGGGGTGAAGGCGGCGATGGCGCTCGGCGCCGTCGCAACGCAGGTCGGCACCGCGTACCTGTTCTGTCCGGAAGCGACGACCAATCCGCTGCACCGCGCTGCACTGAAGAGCGACGCCGCTCGCACCACGGCGATCACGAACCTCTTTACGGGCCGGCCGGCCCGCGCCATCGTCAATCGCCTGATGCGCGAGATCGGTCCGGTCAATTCGAAGGCGCCGGCATTCCCGCTCGCGGCCACCGCGATCTTCGCGTTGCGCGCGAAGGCTGAGCCGAAAGGCGTGAACGACTTCACGGGAATGTGGGCGGGGCAGAACGCGGCCGCCTGCCAGGAAATGCCAGCGGCGGAGTTGACGCGGATGCTCGCGGATGGCGCGGACAGCACCCGAAAGGCCCGGTAGAACTCGTCCAGCAGTACAATCCCGTCGGCCCGGGACGCTGACAAAATGGCCGCCAGCCAAACCCAGTTCGGACGCTACCGCATCATCGCGCCGCTCGGCGCCGGCGGGATGGGCGAGGTCTACCGCGCCCACGACCCGCAGCTGCGACGCGACGTCGCGATCAAGATTCTGCCGTCCCTTCGATCGAGCGACCCCGAGTTCATTGCGCGAATGGTGCGCGAGTCGCAAATGGCGGCGGCCGTCGATCATCCTGGTGTCATTGCCATCCACGATGTCGGCGAGCAGGAGGGGCAGTTCTATCTTGTCTCCGAGCTTGTCGAAGGCGAGACGCTCCGCGAGCGCATCCGCCGCGGCGTGATGCCTGTGCGCGAAGCGGTCGAGGTCGCCTGCGCGGTCGCGTCCGCACTCGCCGCCGCACACGCGCGCGGCGTCGTTCACCGTGATTTGAAACCCGAAAACGTGATGATCGCCGCCGCCTCCGGCGCGGTGAAGGTGCTCGACTTCGGCGTTGCGAAGTTCGTCGCCCCGCCGGATGCCGCAACGGAGGTCCCGGACACCGTCCTCACCGCCGCCGGCGCCACGGTAGGCACGCCGGCCTACATGTCGCCCGAGCAGCTCGAGGGGCGCGAGATCGATCATCGCGCCGATCAATTTGCGTTCGGTGTGGTGCTGCACGAGATGCTCTCGGGCCAGCGGCCGTTTGGTGGTCACACTGCCGCGGAGTTGTCGGCCTCGATTCTGCGCGATGAGCCGGGCAGCCTGACCGGACTGCGTCCTGATACTCCCGTGCCGCTCGCCCGCCTGGTCGCGCGCTGCCTGTCGAAACATCCAGAGCAGCGCTTCGCATCGACGATCGATCTGGCGCACGCGATTGACGACATTCGTGCCGATTTTGATGTGCTCAGCACTCCAGCGCCGGCCGTGGCGCGCCGGAATCCCTTGCCTTGGCGGATCGCAACTGCGGCTGCAGCGATAGCCGTCGTCGCGGCGATCGTGATCGGATGGCCCCGCGCCCGTGAGCAGCCTCCGGTCACAGGCGCGGTGACGCACGCGATCGCCGTGTTGCCGTTCACGAACCTTGGCGACAGCGGCGCGTATCTCGCCGACGGCATTACCGAAGCCGTGACGCGCGAACTCGGTCACATCAAGGGCACACGCGTCATCGCGTCGAACAGTGCGTTCGCGTATCGCGGCCGGACTGAGGCGCCTGCCGAGGTTGGCCGGGAGCTTGGCGTGGATGTGCTGGTGCGCGGCTCCATTCAGCGAGACGGCGAGCGGCTGCGCATCAGCGCATCGCTGGTCAATGTTGCCGACGCCGCCACGCTCTGGTCGCAGCATTACGAACGCGACGCCGCGGACATTCTTGCCGTCCAGGACGATATCGCGTGGCAGGTTGCAGCGCGGCTCGCGACTGCACTCGGCGCGGAGCCGCCGCCGCGTCCGGACAACACTCCGAAGACGACGCCGGAAGCCTACGATGCGTTCCTCCGTGGATTGACTCATCTTCGTGGCCCGTCGTCTGGATTTGTCGATGCCATCACCGAGCTCGAGCGGGCCGTGGCGCTCGACCCGAATTTCGCGCTCGCACATGCACGGCTGGCGAGCGCCTACACGCAGCAGTTCTTCTACAACGCCTCCGATCCGGAGCTCGAGAGCAAGGCATTCGTGGAGATTCAAAAAGCGCTGGCCGTCAACCCTGATCTGGCCGAGGCGTACCTGGCGCGATCACAATTGAGGTGGAACCTGCGGAACGGTTTCCCGCACGAGCCGGCGATCGCCGATCTGCGCCGGGCGCTCGAGAACAATCCGAACCTGTCTGAGGCTCACATCGAACTGGGCAAGCTGTATCTGCACCTCGGGTTAATCGACAAATCGATTGCCGCCAACGAGCAGGCATTGCGGCTCGAGCCGCGTTCGGCGGCGGCAACGCAACGTCTCGTGCGGGCACGGATCGATGGCGGCCGGCATGCCGAAGTCGCCGACGCCCTGGCGCGCAACCCGCGGTGGTCCCTCAGGGCGCGCTCTACCGCGCTGTCGTTTCTCGGACGAACGGATGAAGCCGTGGCGGCCATCGTTCCCGGTGGGGCCGATCCGCAGCAATTGAAGAAGGTCGAGATGAACGAAGTTGCCCTGCTCGCGCAGCTGTTCGCGCGCCAGGGCCGGCGCGCTGACGCCGAGCGGACGTTGGCCGTGGCCATTCCACTTTCAGCGAATCCAACGGGTCTCTCCGACACCCATCACGCGCAATTCGCCATTGGTTGCGCCTATGCGCTCCTCGGAGATGCAGAGAAGGCCCTCGAATGGCTGACGAAGGCTGCGAACGAGGGCTATCCGTCGTACTCGCGCTTTTCGACGGAAGCCGACCTCGCGGTACTGAAGACGGACCCGCGCTTCGACGCGTTGCTGCGGCGGTTGCGAAAAGACTTCGAGCGCTGGCAAGAGACGCTCTGACTAGATCGCGTCCGACACCGACGTGAAGGTGAAGCCTGACAGCCGCAGCGCCGGCACCATCAGCGGCGCCTTCCGCTCGGGCCGCGCCGATCGCTTCGACATTCCACGGCGCCAGCATCGCCAGCACGCTCTGATTGAAGCGCAGGTTGCCGACGGGATGGCGGATCTGCCCCTTCTCGATCCACCACACGCCGTCGCGCGTCAGCCCGGTCAGCATGATCGATCGTCCGTCGATCAGCCGCACATACCAGAAGCGCGAGATCAGCAGGCCGCGCTCCATGCCCTTGATCATGTCGTCCATCGACGCCGGCGGCTGCGAGCTTTCGAGGATGTAGTTCACCGGGCCGGGAGTCGGGTCCTTCTTCTTCTCCTGCGCCCAGAACCGGGAGTAGGCGAGGTTCTCGAGGACGCCGTTCTGGACGAGCGAGAAGCGCGTCGCCGGAACGCCTTCATTGGTGCTTGGCGCGGCCGGCAAGTCCGGGTGCATCGGATCGCTGTAGAGGTTCAACTTTTCGTTGAACATCTGCTCGCCGATGCGGCTCTTGCCATCCTTGCCGGAGAACGCGCTGCGGCCTTCATCGGTCGTGCGCGCGTCGAGGCTGTTGGTCAGGAAGCCGACGAGATCGGCAACCGCCTGCGCTTCGAGGATGACAGGGTAGACGCCGGGCTCGATCGGCTTCGGCTGGCGCGACCCGACCGCCTTGTTGACGGCCTGGTCGACGACATGTTGCGCGTTCAGCCTCGAAAGGTCGAAATGGTCCGATGAGAAGTAGCCCGACCCGGTGCCATCGCCGGCGCGGGCCGTGACGCTGAAGTCGGCGTTGGTCGACCGGAAGTACCGGCGGTTGCCGTTGGCGGTGGCCTCGGCGGTCGCGGTCTCGTTCGCCGTGTGGAAGCCCGCAGCCGATGACCTTCGCGGTGCGGCACGTCGCCAGCACGCCGTTCAGCGTCCTGGCGCGCGCCTCGAGATCGATGCTCGCGGTCGCGGCAGCGTAGCCCCGATGATCGGGATAGGTCTGCGGCCCGAGGGTCGGCAGGTATTCGCGATGCACCGGCGACACCCGGGCGATCTGCACGGCTTCATCCGCCAACTGTTTGAGTGCATCCGCGCCGGCATCGTTGCCGATCGATGTGCCGCGCTTCCTGGCGACCCACACCGTGGCGGTAATCTGCAGATCCTCGGCGCGGCCGCTCGTCGTGATGCGGTTGTCGGCAAAGCGCGCGTGCGATTGCGTCGTGCTGCGTAACGAGACCGTCGCGTCCTCGGCGCCGGCAGCCTTCGCATGGGCAAGGACGGTGTCGCAGATCTTCAGAGCTTCGTCGCGCGTCACCATCACGCTGCTCCCGTGTTGAGGACGTTCACGTTCCGGAAGCGCGCCGGCGGACAGCCGTGACTGACCGCGTTGGTCTGGCCGGGCTCGCCCTTGCCGTCGGCGGACGTGCCCCACAGCCGGTAGGTCGCGGGACCGCCGAGGCCGTCGCATGACGCCCAGAAATCCGGCGTCCGCGATTGGTATGCCGCATCACGCACCATCGCGCCGAGCTTGCCGTTCGTGATCTCGCGAATCACGGCGCCGCCGAACTGGAAGTTGTAGCGCTGGTGGTCGATCGACGAGACGCCGCGGCCTTCGATGAAGAGGCCTTTCTTGATGCCGCTGAACAGGTCGTCGAGCGTGACCTCGGTCGGTGCCGGCTCGAGCGAGACGTTCGGCATGCGAGGGAATGGGACGCTCGACCAGTCATCCGAATGCAGGCAGCCATGCGATTTCTGCTGTCCGACGAGCGGTGCGAGCTCACGCGTCGTCTGCCAGTCGACGAACATTCCTTCGCGCACCAGATGCCAGCGCTCCGACTTCACGCCCTCATCGTCATACCCGGTCGTGGCGAGGCCGCCCGGCTGCGTGCGGTCGCCGACGAGGTTGACGATCTTCGCGCCGAAGCGCAGTTTGCCGGCGTCGGTCGGCTTCACGAAGCTGGTTCCGGCCATGTTCGCTTCGTATCCGAGCGAGCGATCCAGCTCCGTCGAGTGTCCGACCGACTCGTGAATCGCCAGGAACAGCTGCGACGGATCGACGACGATGTCGAAGCGGCCGGGGACGACGGGTTTGGCCTTGAGCTTCTCGACGACTTCGTGCCCGGCCTTCTCCGCATCCTGGAGCCACGGATAATCCTCGACGTACTCGTAACCGAGGAGCTTGGCGCGATCGACGACGGCGCGGGTCTGGAAATCGCCTGACGCGCGATCGGCGGCAGTGGTCGTGAATTGCGGATAGGTGCGAACGAGCCGCTGCGTGATCCGCGATCCTTCGCTCGACGCGAAGTACTTCTGCTCGTCGACGAACTGGATCTGCGAATTGATGAAGCTGACACCGGGGACCGCCATCGCCGTCTCGTTGAGCTTCATCAGGAATGCCGTCTTGGTTTCGAGCGGCACTTCGAACGGATCCCGCTTGATTGGATTGTTCCAGGCGGCGACGACCTTGTCGGCGTCGGCCAGCACGACTTTACGCGTCTGGAGAATCGCGTTGGCCCTGGCGATGGCGATCGCCTGGTCGGCGACAGCGCGGGCCGACGCGGGATCGACCTTGTTCGTCGCGGCAAAGCCCCACGCGCCGTCGACCAGCACGCGCAGTCCCATGCCGTAGCTCGACGAACGCGAGACGTTTTGAATCTGGCGTTCGCGCGTCGCGATCGACTCGCGGCGATAGCGATTGATGCGGATGTCGGCGTACGACGCGCCGAGCGCTGCGGCGCGGACGAGCGCGGCGTCGGCGGCCTCGGCGCGCGCAGCGTCTCCCGCCGCGCCCGGCTGGAATGCCTCGGCCCAGTCCGGCACATATGTCGCGGCGATCGAGCGCGGTGCCGGTGGCGATGAATTGTCGTCGTGATAGCGAAGAGATGCGCATTGCGGCGATTATATGAGCCAGCCACGCGCCGCATGGCTTGCATTCCCCGGCGGCGAGGTGCTAACGTGGCTGTAGTTAGTTAACTGTTTGTAACACAAGGAGATACGAGAATCAGCACGGCGTCGATGCGTAAAGTAGCAGTGCCCGAGGCGGGCATGTCGACCCTGTTCGGGGCCTACGACGACAACCTCCGGCAACTGGAGTCCCTCCTGAACGTTCGCATTCGAACCCACGGCCACGAGCTGCTGGTCGAAGGCGATGCGGGCAGCACCGCCAAGGTCGCGCGACTTGTCGAGCAACTCGGCGGGCTGATCGATGAAGGTCATTCGATTTCCGATCGCGACGTGAAGACGGCCGCGCAGCTCGTCGCCGAAGATGCGACGATCGATCTCCGCGATCATTTCCTGAAAGACGGACAGGTGCGCACGGCGGGCAAACGCCGGATCGCCGCGAAGTCCGTGAACCAGCGTCGCTACCTCGAAGCGATCGATCAGTTCGACATCGTGTTTGGCATTGGCCCCGCGGGAACTGGCAAGACCTATCTCGCGATGGCGCAGGCGGTGAGCTATCTGCTCGCGAAAAAGGTCAGCCGGATCGTCCTCGTGCGTCCGGCGGTGGAGGCGGGCGAGAAGCTCGGGTTCCTGCCCGGCGATCTCCAGGAGAAGGTGAATCCCTATCTTCGCCCGCTCTACGACGCGCTCTACGACATGCTCGACGTCGAGAAGGCCGAGAAGTACCTCGAACGCGGCGCGATCGAAGTCGCGCCGCTCGCCTTCATGCGCGGCCGCACGCTGAACGACGCGTTCGTGATTCTCGACGAGGCGCAGAACACCACCACCGAGCAGATGAAGATGTTCCTGACGCGCCTGGGCTTCGGATCGAAAGCCGTCGTCACCGGCGACGTGACGCAGATCGATCTTCCCGGCGGGCGGACGTCTGGTCTCGTGCAGGCAATGGAAGTCGTCGGCAAGATCGAGGGCATCTCGTTCGTCTACTTCGACGAGCGCGATGTCGTGCGGCACAAGCTCGTGCAAGCGATCGTGAAGGCATACGACTCATATGGCAGCGGCCCGTCTACGCGTTAGTGTGGCAAGTCCCGATGGCCTGAAGGTCGAAACGCGAGGGCTCGCGCCGTGGCTCTCGCGAATCGCCCCCACAACCGCGCGCGGCGATCTCAGTGTCGCCGTCGTCTCGGACCGCCGCATGCGGGCACTGAATCGCCAGTTTCGGGGCAAGGACACGGTGACCGACGTGTTGTCCTTTCCGGCGGAGAGCCGCGGCTTCCTCGGCGACGTCGTCATTGCCGGCGGCGTCGCGATGAAACAGGCGCGCTCCGTCGGCCATCCCGTGCAAACCGAGCTGCGCGTCCTGGCTCTTCACGGTTTGTTACATCTTCTTGGCTACGATCACGAGTCGGACGGTGGCACGATGGCTCGCGTGGAAGCGCGGCTCCGGAAGAAGGCCGGACTCAAGGAAGGATTGATCGAGCGGCAGCGCCCTTCGATTCGCTCTCGCTCGCTCAGGACCGGATGACCCCCCTGCTGTTGTTTCTCCTGGGATGTGCCGTGACCTACCTCGGCACCGTCTCAGCGGCGTTCAATGCGCTGATGCGGTTGTCTCTACGCATCCACGCCGAACGAACGGATCGTGACGACGTGCTGGGTCAGTACCTTGAAGACCCGCGGCGCCTCTTCATTCCGGCACGCATCCTGATCAGCACGCTGACGATTCTTGCCGCAGCGCTGCTCGCGCGGGTCACCGGTGTCGACACCAAGGGGTTTCCAGTGCTCGCCTTCTCGATCCTGGGCGTGGTGCTCGCGTGCGAGCACCTGATTCCGCTGCTGATCGTCCGCCAGGATCCCGAGCGGGTGCTCGACGTGCTGTTGCCGTCGTTCGACGCGATTACGCGGGTGTTGAAGCCGCTGACCTACGGATTGCTGCGGCTCGGCACCAGCAGCCGCCGGCGTAACATGTCCGGCGTGCGCACCGATGCCCACGTGCAGGCGCCGCCGCCGGTCGAGGTGACGGTCGCCGTGCAGCCCGGCGACGCCGCGTCGGAAGCCGTGATGCAGGAAGGGCAGGCCCGCGAGCTGCTTCGGAACCTCGCGGACTTCCGCGAAACGATGGTGCGCGAGGTGATGACGCCTCGCCCTGACATCATCGCGATCGACAGCTCGGCAACACTCGAACAGTTGCACACGCTGTTCCGGGAACAGCAGTATTCGCGCATCCCGGTCTTCAAGGAGACGCTCGATAACGTCCAGGGGTTTGTCTTCGTCAAGGATCTGATCCAGCGCGGACCCGGCCTCAACATGCAGGGACCGATCACGCCGTTGGTCAGACCGGCTCACTTCGTGCCGGAGACCAAACGGGTTCCGGACCTGCTCAAGGAATTCCAGCGCAAGCGGCTGCAAAGCGCGATCGTCGTCGATGAATACGGCGGCACCGCCGGGCTCGTGACGGTCGAGGATCTGATCGAGGAAATCGTCGGCGAGATCCGAGACGAGTACGATGTCGAAGTCGAGCGCATCGTCGACGAAGGCAGCGGAAAGTTCCTGTTCAGCGGCAGCGTGCACGTCGAGGAAATGGCCAGCCTGATGAAGGTCGAGGTGGAAGGCCAGGGATTCGAGACGGTCGGCGGCTATCTGCTGTCGCGTCTCGGCCGCGTGCCGGCCGTTGGCGAGCACCTCGAGGTCGACGGCATCGACGTCGAGATGGTCGAGACCGAGCCGCGCCGCATCACGCGCGTGCGCATGAGCCGGCTGCAGCCCGTGGCGACCGGTGGCGGGACCCAGGGCAAATGAAGGCCGGCCTCGTGGCGCTCGTCGGCCGGCCGAACGCCGGTAAGTCGACGCTGCTCAATCACCTGGTCGGCCAGAAGCTCGCGATCGTTTCCGACAAGCCGCAGACCACCCGCAACCGCATCGTTGGGGTGAAACAGGTTGTCGGGCCAACACGGCCGAACAGGCCAACGGGCCAACAGACGATCGGCCAGATCGTCGTTTCTCGACACGCCGGGCATCCATAAACCACTGCACCGCCTGAACGTGCGCATGGTCGATGCGGCGATCGACACCTTCAGCGAGGTGGACGTGATTGCCGTCGTGATCGATGCGAGCGAACCGAGCGGCGGCGGCGATCGCTTCCTGCTCGATCTGGTTGCCCGCTCGAAGACACCGCGAATTCTCGTCCTGAACAAGGTCGATCTGCTCCCGAAGCAGAACCTGTTGCCGCGCCTCGTCGAATTCGAAAAGGAAGGATTCGCGGACCTGGTTCCGCTATCCGCGAAGACCGGGGAGAACGTCGATCGGCTCGAGCAGGTGCTTCTTTCGCATCTTCCGGACGGCGATCCGACTCTACCCGGACGACTACCTGACCGATCAGCCCGAGCGTTTCTTCGTCGCGGAGCTCGTTCGAGAGCAGGTCCTGCAACAGACGCGCGACGAACTGCCGTTTTCAACCGCGGTCGTGGTCGACAAGTTCGAAGAGCAGGACGCCAAGGGCCTGATGCGGTTCTACTGCACGATCCTCGTCGAGCGCGAGACGCAGAAGCCGATCCTGGTCGGCAAGGCCGGCTCGATGATCAAGGCGATCGGAACGGCCGCTCGCAAAGAGCTCGAGAAATTTTTCGACGCCCGCGTGTTCCTCGATCTTCACGTCAAGGTCCGAGAGGGCTGGCGTGAGGACGAACGGATGCTCGACTCGCTCGGACTCCCCTCAAAAAAACGACGCTGACCGCGGCGCTCGGCCGCGTTTTCTGCGCTTTCTGTGCCTTCTGCGGCTAAAATTGCACGGATCGCCATGGCTCCGCAGCGCAGAATTGACGTCGTACTCGACTCGGTCAAGCGGCTCCTCCGCATTGGTGCGACGGCCAATCTGCTGAACCTGCTTCAAAAGCAGCATCCGGCCGACCTGGCGCAGGTCTTCGGCTCTCTCCTCGACACCGAACGCCAGGCCGTATTTTCCATCCTGGTCGAGCGCAGCGCGCGCCTGGCCATGGAAACCGTCAGCGAAATGGGTCCCGAAGCGGGCGCCAAGCTGCTGACCGGCCGGTCCGCAGAAGAAATTGCAAAGTTATTGCAGGAAATTCCATCCGACGATGCGGCGGCGTTGATCGATTACTTGCCGGACGAGCTGTCGTCGGAAGTCCTGGAGTTGATGCGGCGGCGCGAATCGGGCCAGGTGGAAAGCCTGCTCGAGTACGGCGAGCAGACCGCGGGCCGCATCATGAACCCGCAGGTCTTCGCGCTCAGCGAGGACCTGACGGTCGGCGAGGCGATCACGGCGCTGCAGAGCTCGCGTGACGTCGAAATGGTGTTCTACCTCTACGTCGTCGATGCGCGGCGCCATCTCGTCGGCGTGACCTCGCTGCGCCGCCTGCTGCTCGTCTCGCCCGAGACGCCGCTGAAGCGGATCATGACGCCGGAGGTGACGAGCGTTCGCGTCGACACCGACCAGGAAGAAGTGGCGCGGCAGGTCGCCTCGTATAACCTGCTTGCCGTGCCGGTCGTCGACGAGGAAAGCAAGCTCGTCGGCATCGTCACCGTGGATGACGTGATCGACGTCATCAAGGACGAAGCGACGGAAGACCTGCTGCGGCTGGCCGGTGTGTCCGGCGACGAGCGCATCGCGACGCCGGCGTGGGAGGCGATCCAGAAAGCGCCTGCCGTGGCTTGCGGTCAACCTCGGCGACCGCGTTCCTCGCCGCCTCGGTCGTGGCGTTGTTCGAGGGCACGATCCAGCAGGTCACGGCACTGGCCGTGTTCATGCCGATCGTTGCGGGGATGGGTGGCAATGCCGCAACGCAGACACTGACGGTGATCGTGCGCGGCCTTGCCTTGGGCGAATTGTCGTGGGACAGCGCCCGCAAGGCGCTCGTCGAAGGAAGCGTCGATCGGGCTGGCCAACGGCCTCGCGCTTGGTACTCATCGCGGCCGGCATTGCCTGGGCGACGAAGGCCGACCCGATGCTGGGGCTGCTGCTCGGCATGGCGATGGTCGTCAACATGTTCGTGGCGGCGACCGCCGGCACGCTGGTGCCGCTCGGCCTCAAGGCGATGAAGATCGATCCTGCGCTGGCCTCGTCGGTGTTCATCACGACCTTCACCGATGTCGTGGGATTTGCGTCGTTCCTGGGGCTGGCGACGGTGTTCCTGCACTACCTGGTCAAAGTACAATAGGCGGCTACGGCATGCCGCTGTACACGGCCGAAGCCCTCGTCCTTCGCACTTACAAGCTGGGCGAAGCGGACCGCATCGTGGTCTTCCTGACACGAGATCGCGGCAAGAAGCGAGGCGTTGCACCCAATGCGAGGAAGTCGCGCAAACGGTTTGGCGCCGCGCTCGAACCGCTGACCGAAGTGCGCATCTCGTACTTCGAGAAGGAACGGCGCGAGCTGGTTGGGCTGAACTACGCCGAGCCGGTGCGGTCGCCGCTGTCGGCGGCGAGTCCGGAGGCGCTTGGCTACAGCCATTACTTCGCCGAGCTGATCGACGAGTGGGCGGCCGACGCGGACGTGGACGAGAAGCTGTATCGGCTTGGCACGTCGGCACTCGAGGCGCTGCTGTCGGGCGCGCCGGTTGAAGCGCTGGCGCGGTACTTCGAATGCTGGTTGTTGCGGCTGCAAGGCGTGTATCCGCCGGATTTGTCGCTCTCGAGCGACGCGGCGACGTTTCTCGACGGCGTGCGACAGGGTGGCGCCGCGCGACGTCGAGTCACTCGGCGCGAGCAACCGCGTGTTGCGGGAGATTGAGCTCATTCATCGGAAGCTGATAGCGATGCACCTCGAAAGGGAGCCACGGTCCGTTCGCGTGTTGAACGAGCTGCGGCGTTCGTGACGTGACGTTCCAGGACCTGATTCTCAAGCTGCAGCAGTTTTGGGCGTCGCAGGGCTGCCTGATTCAGCAGCCGCTCGATCTCGAAGTCGGCGCCGGCACCTCGCATCCGGAGACACTGTTGCGCGTGCTCGGATCGACGCCGTGGAACGTCGCGTACATCCAGCCGACGCGGCGTCCTGACGACGGCCGCTTCGGCCAGAATCCGAATCGGTTGTTCAAGCATCACCAGCTGCAGGTGATCCTGAAGCCGTCACCGGACGAAGTGCAGCAGATCTATCTCGACAGTCTCGAAGCCGTCGGCATCAACCCGCGGCTGCACGACATCCGGTTCGAGGAGGACAACTGGGAGTCGCCGACGCTCGGCGCCTGGGGCATCGGCTGGCAGGTGATGCTCGACGGCACCGAGATCACGCAGTTCACCTATTTCCAGCAGGTCGGCGGCATCGACCTGTCGCCGATTTCGTGCGAGATCACCTACGGCATGGAACGCATCGCGATGTTCCTGCAGAAGGTGGACAACGTCTTCGACGTGGAGTGGGGCGGCGGCAAGAAATACGGCGACGTGCGGTTGCGCGAGGAGATCGAGCAGTCGAAGTACGCATTCAACCAGAACACCGGGATTGACCCCGAGCGCTATTCGACGTTCCATCGCCATCTCTTCGACGAGAACTACAAGTTTGGCGAAGATCTCCTGAAGGCGGGGCTGATCCTGCCCGCGCTCGAGCATTGCCTGAAGTGCTCGCACCTCTTCAACCTGCTCGACTCGAGCGGCAGTGTCGGCGTGACCGAGCGAATGGCGTACATCCTGCGCGTGCGCCAGCTCGCGCTCGCGATCTGCAAGGCCTACGTCGAGCAGGGATCAGGGATCGGGGATCAGGGATCGGGGGGGCAAGCGTAATGGATCGAGAGCTCCTCCTCGAGATCGGCACCGAAGAAATCCCGGCGAGCTGGCTGCCGGGTCTCACGACGCAGCTTGGCACGGTGCTCGAGGCCAAGTTGAAGGAAGCGCGTCTGTCCACCGACGAGCCGATCGAGACCTACAGCACGCCTCGTCGTCTGACCGTGAGGTCGGCCCGTATTTCCGAACGACAGAGCGATCTCGAAGAGCTGGTCACTGGACCACCGGTCTCGGCGGCATTCGGCGCGGACGGCGGGCTGACGCCGGCCGGCGCCGGCTTCGTCAAGAAGCAGGGCGCCACCGAGGATCAGATCGAGCGCGTCCAGACTCCGAAAGGCGAATACATCGGCGTGCGCAAGCACCAGCGGGGCAAGGCCGCCGTCGACGTGCTGCCCGAGGTGCTGAACAACGTGCTGCGCGGTATGTCGTTTCCCAAGCAGATGCGATGGGACGCGATGCTCAACGACGGCAAGGGCGAGCTGCCGTTCGGCCGCCCGATTCGCTGGATCCTGTATCTGTACGGCGGGCGCGTCGTGCCGTTCACGATTGGCCGTTCGCCCCTGGCCTCGGGCTCGCGCGTGCAGGAGATCAGCACCGCCGCGTCAACCTACGGACATCGTTTCCTGACGACAAGCGGGAGGGCCGGGCGCGCGGTGAAGGTCAAGCACTTCGATGATTACCGCAAGCGGCTCGCCGAGCATTTCGTCGTCATCGATCGCAGCGAGCGGCACGATCGCATCGCGCGCGAGCTCGACGCCGAAAGCCGCCGCCGTGGCGGACGCGTCGCGCGCTCGCTGGTCGGGCAGGGCATGCTCGACGAGGTGCCGGATCTTGTGGAGTACCCGGTTGTGGCGTCGGGATCGTTCTCGGACGAATTCCTCCGCCTGCCTGAAGAGGTGCTGACGACGACGATGATTCATCATCAGCATTTCTTTCCGGTCGTGAGCGATCAGGGGAAGCTCCTGCCGGTGTTTCTCGCGGTGCTCAACATGGAGCCGGATCAGCCGGAGATCGTCTCGCGCAACATGGAGCGCGTGCTGACGGCGCGCCTTCGTGACGCGCAGTTTTTTTATCAGAGCGATCGGCAGCAGCCGCTGGCGTCGCACCAGAAGCGGCTCGACACGGTGCAGTTTCACAAGAAGATCGGCACCTACCTGCAGAAGTCGGAGCGCGTCGCCGGACGGGCCGCGGCGATCGCGGCGACGGTGCTCAGGGCGCCCCAGGCCGAAACATTTGCGCGGGAAGCGGGTCAGCTCTGCAAGGCCGATCTGGCGACCGACATGGTGCGCGAGCTCACCGAACTTCAGGGCACGATGGGCGGCATCTACGCGCGCGAGGATGGCCGGCCCGAGGAGGTCTGGAAGGCGATCTACTTCCACTACCTGCCCTGTGGGCGTCGAAGCGACGGCGCCCCCGACCAGGGAGCAACTCGGCAAGGCGGCGGTAACGTGGGCGGCCGTCTCTCTCGCCGACAAGCTTGATAGCGTGATCAGCATGTTCGCGGCCGGCGAGCGGCCGACCGGATCGCGCGATCCGTACGGACTGCGTCGCGCTGCCCAGGGCATCGTGCGCATCCTCGTCGACCTCCCCGAGTTGACTGGCCTCGACTTGAGATTGACGCTGGCCGATCTCGTTCCGCCTTCGCAGCAGGCGGCTTCGGCGGGACAGGCTGCAGCGGATGAGGCGTTCTGGGCATTCATGCGTGACCGCATTCGTTTCGTGTTGGAACAACGTGGCTACGATCCGCGAAATGTGAGAGCGGTCACCCATTCCGAGGTCACGGAGCTTGCGCCCCTGGTTGCGAAACGAAAGCTGGAGGCTCTCCCGGAGTTCACGGAGACTAGTGAGTTCCGCCAGCTCGCCCTGCTCTTCAAACGCGTTCGAAACATTGCGAAGAACCTCGAACCCGGCGCGCCGGATCTTGGCGGACAGCTCACCGAGGCGTCCGAGATCGCGCTGGCGAAAGAGGTCGATCGCATCGCGCCGCTGGTCGAGGCCGCAGTGGCGTCAGGGACTGGTTATCGCCAGGCGTTTGCCGAAGCGGCGAAGGCCGGTCCTGCGGTAGCGAAATTCTTCGATGATGTGATGGTAATGACCGATGATGCGAAGTTGCGCGACGCGCGGCTGCGTCTGTTGAGACGGCTCGAAGGACTCATTCTTCAACTCGCCGATGTATCTGAAATCGTACCTGAGGAGAAATAGACAGTAATGGCGAAGAAGGCAAAGGCTAAGGTCGGTTCAAAGCGTTCAACGCAGTTCAAAGCAGTTCAAGAGGTCCGCAGGAAGTTCGTCTACTTCTTCGGCAACGGCAAGGCCGACGGCAATCGCTCGATGAAGGACACGCTCGGCGGCAAGGGCGCGGGCCTCGCCGAGATGACCAACGCCGGACTGCCGGTGCCGGCCGGTTTCACGATCTCCACCGATGCCTGCAATCTCTATTACGCCAACAGCGGAAAGCTGCCGGCGAACATCGAAACCGAGATGGTCGCGGAGCTGCGCAAGCTCGAGAAGGCGGCCGGCGCCCAGCTCGGGTCCGAGAAGAAGCCGCTCCTGGTGTCGGTGCGCTCGGGCGCGAAGTTCTCGATGCCCGGCATGATGGATACGATCCTGAACCTCGGCCTCAACGACAAGACGGTTGAAGGTCTGAAGGCGTGGACCGGCAACGGCCGTTTCGCGTTCGACAGCTATCGCCGCTTCATCCAGATGTTCGGCAGCGTCGTCCTCGAGATTCCGAAGGCGGCGTTCGAGCACGAGTTCGAAGCGATCAAGCACCAGCAGAACGCAAAGCTCGATACGGATCTGGACGAGGCCGCGCTTCGTGAGGTGGTCAGCGCTTACAAGAAAGTGGTCAAGGACCAGACGAAGAAAGACTTCCCGCAGGATCCGATGGATCAACTGCGCGGCGCTCGCAACGCCGTGTTCCGCTCGTGGAACAACGCGCGCGCCAGGGAATATCGACGCATCTACGACATTCCGGATTCGATTGGCACGGCCGTCAACGTGCAGATGATGGTGTTCGGCAATACCGGAGACCGGTCTGGCACGGGCGTCGGCTTTACGCGTAATCCCGCGACGGGCGCGAAGGAATTCTTCGGCGAGTTCCTGATCAACGCCCAGGGAGAGGATGTCGTCGCCGGCATCCGCACGCCGCAGCCGATTGCCGAGCTCGAACGCGTGATGCCGAAAGCCTACAAGCAGCTGCGCGACATTACGTCTCGACTCGAGAGGAATTACAAAGACATCCAGGATTTCGAGTTCACCATCCAGGACGAGACGCTCTACATGCTGCAGACCCGCAGCGGCAAGCGCACCGGCTACGCGGCGGTTGTGATCGCCACGGATCTCGTGAAGGAGAAGCTGGTCACGCCGAAGGAAGCGATCCTGCTGGTCGATCCAGAAGCGTTGTCGCAGCTCCTGGCTCCTGGATTCGACCCCAAGGAATGGAAGGCGCACGAAACGGTCACCAGGGGCCTGCCGGCATCGCCCGGGGCGGCGTGCGGCAAGGCGGTGTTTTCGTCGGAAACCGCCGTCGAGTGGTCGAACAAGGGTGAGCCGGTGATCCTCGTTCGCCGTGAAACGGTGCCGGACGACATTCACGGCATGTGGGTGTCGCAGGGCATTCTCACGGCGACAGGCGGCATGACGTCGCATGCGGCGGTGGTCGGGCGCCAGATGGGCAAGCCGTCGATCGTCGGCGCGGGCGAGCTCCGCATCGACGAGCACGGCAAGAGCTTCACCGTGAAGGGCAAGACGGTGAAGGAAGGCGACTACGTTGCGTTCGACGGCCTGACCGGCGAAGTGAAGCTGGCCAAGGTCGCATCGCAGCCGAGCGAAATCCTGCAAGTGGTCGCCGGCAAGATGAAGGCGTCTGAATCGCCGATCTACCGGCGCTTCAACACGCTGCTCGAATGGACCGACAAGTTCCGCCGCCTCGGCGTGCGCGCGAACGCGGATCAGCCGGACCAGGCCGAGCTGGCGTACGCGTTCGGCGCCCGCGGCATCGGCCTCTGCCGTACCGAGCACATGTTCTTCGGCGAGGGCCGCATCCCGATCGTGCAGCGCATGATCCTCGCGGACAATGAGGCCGATCGTCGCGCGGCGCTCAACGAGCTGCTGCCGATGCAGCGCGAAGACTTCTACGGCGTGTTCAAGGCCATGAAGGGCACGCCCGGTCACGATCCGCACGATCGATCCGCCGCTGCACGAGTTCCTGCCCAAGCGGGAAGACCTGATGGTCGAGATCGCGGTCATGGAGTCCAAGGGCCAGAAGGGCAAGGACCTGGCGGAGAAGAAGAACCTGCTCGCCCGCGTCGAACAACTGCACGAGTTCAACCCGATGCTCGGCCACCGCGGTGTTCGCCTGGGCATCACCTATCCGGAAATCACGGAGATGCAGACGCGCGCCATCATCGAGGCCGCGTGCCAGTTGAACAAGGAGGGCCTCAAGGTCGTGCCCGAGATCATGATCCCGCTCGTCGGCGACGTCCGCGAGCTGCGCGATCAGAAGGCGATCGTCGAGCGCGTGGCCGGAGAGGTCATGAAGGAAAAGGGCATCAAGATCAAGTACCTCGTCGGCACGATGATCGAAGTGCCGCGCGGCGCCCTGACGGCGGATGAAGTGGCGAAGGAAGCCGAGTTCTTCTCGTTTGGCACCAACGACCTGACCCAGATGGCGTTCGGTTTCTCGCGCGACGACGTCGGCAAGTTCCTGCGCATCTATCAGGACAAGAAGATCCTGGAGAAGGATCCGTTTGCGAGCTTCGACGGAGCCGGCACGGGTCAGCTGGTCGAAATCGCCGTCAAGAAAGGCCGCAGCACGCGCAAGGATCTCAAGCTCGGAATCTGTGGCGAACACGGCGGCGATCCGGCGTCGGTGCACTTCTTCCACAAGGTGGGCCTCGACTACGTGAGCTGCTCGCCGTATCGCGTGCCCGTGGCACGACTGGCCGCGGCGCAAGCCGCATTGAGCGTCAAGGTCGGGGATTGATCAGGTATTTCGTCCACAGAGGCGGTCGCACCGAGCTGGTCGACCACCTCGACTCCTCCTTCGCCACGGCTACGGAGGACAGGCCGGACGGTGCCGGTTGGGACGATGCTGTCGTGTGGGCTGACGTTGCGGAACCGACGGAGGCCGATGGCGCGATTTTACGCGAGGTGTTCGGTCTCCACGAACTGGTCGTCGAGGCGGCCTTTCAGCGGGAGACCAATCCCAAGGTCGAGCACTACGATCACTACCTCTACATCGTGTTGCATGGCATCAACTTCGATGCGGCAGAGCACCGCTTCGAGACGCACGAGACCGACTTCTTCCTGTCGTCGAAGTTCCTGGTCACCGTCCATGACGGACAGCGGCGGAGCATCGCGCACGTCGGCGAGCTGTGCACGCGCGCCCAGCACGTCCTCGGCGAGGGCACCGTGGCGCTGCTGCACCGGATCGTCGACACGATGGTCGATCATTACCGGCCGGAGGTGGACGAGCTCGAGGCGCGTCTCGATCAGATCGAAGAGAAAGTGATCGAACTGCGGCAGGTCTCGCTGACCGGCGACATCCTGACGGTCAAGCGCGACATCACGACGCTGCGGCGCATCGTCGTGCCGCAGCGGGATGTCGTCGGCCGGCTCGCGCGGCGCGAGTTCGACCTGATCGGCCAGGAAATGGCGTATCGCTTCCGCGATGTCTACGACCAGTTCGTGCGGATGGCCGACGATGCGATCGTGTTCCAGGATCGGGTGACCGGCGTTCTGGACGCGCACCTGGCGAGCGTCTCGAACCGGCTGGCCGACGTGTCGAAGGTGCTGGCGGTGATTGCGGCGCTGTTCGGTCCGCTCACCGTCATCACCGGCCTGTTCGGCATGAACGTGCCGCTGCCGACCCTCTTCGGCAACGAGGCCTACCAGTTCTGGGAAATCATTGGCCTGATGGTCCTGTCGAGCACGGCGCTCTTCTTCTGGTTCAAGAAATCCGGCTGGTGGTAAATGGGACGCATCAGCCGGCTTCCGGAAGATCTCGCGAATCAGATTGCCGCCGGCGAAGTGGTCGAGCGGCCGGCCTCCGTCGTCAAGGAATTGATCGAGAACGCGATCGATGCCGGCGCGACCAGAATCACGATCACCGCGGAGTACGGCGGCAAGAAACTGATCCGAGTCGAGGACGACGGCATCGGGATGGACCCTGAGGACGCGCGGTTATGTCTCGAGCGGCACGCCACCAGCAAGATCAAGCGGGCCGACGATCTTGGCGCGATCGTCACGCTCGGCTTTCGCGGTGAAGCGCTGCCGTCCATTGCGTCGGTGTCGCATTTCCGCCTGCGCACGCGAGCGCGCGGCAGCGACAGCGGCACGGAGATTCGCGTCAATGCCGGCATGGTCGAGTCGGTGGTCGAGGCCGGCGGTCCGGAAGGCACGATGGTCGAAGTTGCCGACGTGTTCTACAACCTGCCGGCACGCCGAAAGTTCCTGAAGTCGGACGCGGCGGAGGCCGCGCAACTCTCGCGTTTTGTCACGCAGCTGGCGCTCTGTTATCCGGAAGTCGGCTTCACGCTGACGAGCTCGGGCCGCACGGTCGTTTCGGTGTCGCCGGTCACCGGCCTGTCCGACCGTCTGTACCAGCTGTATGGCGACCGCCAGGATCTCGTGAAGGTCGATCGCGAATTTGGCGGGCTGCGGCTCCACGGGTTTGCCGCCGCGCTCGCCGAGCAGGGCCCGGTGCGCGGACCGCAGCACGTGTTCGTGAACCGGCGCATCGTCAAGGATCGAACGATTGCTCACGCGATCCTTGATGCATACAGCGTCGCCACCAACAAGGAGCGCAGCCCTGAAGTGCACCTGTTTCTCGACGTCCCGCCCGATCGCGTCGACGTCAACGTGCATCCGACCAAGGCAGAAGTCCGCTTCAAAGAGCAGTCGCACGTACACCAGCTCGTTCGTCATGCGCTCGGTGACGCGCTCGGCAAGGGACCCGCGCCGGAGCTGACGCTTCGCACATCGGACGTATTGCCGGGCCGGCCGATGCAGCCGTCGATACCGGGCGCACTGAGCGGCGGCAGTTTCCCAAGCCGGTGGGCGCCGCCGATCCCGTCAGGTGGTGGACGCATCTGGATCTAGCCAGATTGGTCCTAACAGCCAGACTGCCACCGACAGCGAAGACCGTCCATTCGTCTCCTGGCGTCCGTCCGATGATCGCGTTGGGCCAATTCCGCGACACGTTCATCATCGCCATGGACGACGAGGGACTGTGCATCATCGATCAGCATGTCGCGCACGAGCGCGTGCTGTTCGAGCGCATCATGGAGAAGCTGACCACGGAATCACTCGAAAGCCAGCGGCTGTTGATCCCGGTCGTCCTCGAGCTGCCGCCGGCCGAGCGGGCCGCGCTCGTTGGCAAGGCGGAAGCGCTGGCCCGATTCGGGTTCGAGGTCGAAGAGTTCGGTGGCGACAGCATCAAGGTCACGGCGACGCCGTCACTGCTGCCGCCCGATGACTGCGATGCGGCGCTGCGCGCGCTCGCCGACGATCTTGAAGGCCTTGATCGAGGATTGCGAATCGAAGACGCGCTCAAGCAGATTGCGGCGACGACGGCGTGCCATGCGGCGGTGAAGGCGCACTATCCGCTCACGCTCGAAAAGATGCATCACATCCTCGAGGAGCTGCGCGCCACCGCGTACTCAACCGTGTGCCCGCACGGACGCCCGGTGATGTTGCGCATCACGCGACGCGAGATCGAAAAAAACTTCGATCGGATCTAGACGAAGGCTCTACGATAGCGGCGCTGCATGAAACAGCTGACGCGCCATCTCTACTTCTGGGTCCTCGTCGCCATCCTCGCCGGCGGCACCATCGGTTACGTCAGTCCCGAAACAGGCGTGAAGCTCAAGCCGTTGGGCGACGGCTTCATCGCGCTCGTCAAGATGCTGATCGCGCCGATCATCTTCTGCACGGTGGTGCTCGGCATCGCCGGGGCCGGCAGCATGAAGAAGGTCGGGCGCGTCGGCGGCAAGGCGCTGTTGTATTTCGAGGTCGTCTCGACGTTCGCGCTGGTCATCGGTCTGATCGTCGCAAACCTTGTGCGGCCCGGCGCCGGATTCAACGCCGATCCCGCGACACTCGATGCCAGGGCGGTTTCCGATTACGCGAAGGTGGCGGCCAACCAGAGCACCGTCGACTTCGTGTTGCACATCATCCCGCGCACGTTCTTCGACGCCTTTACCGGCTCAGGTGATTTGCTGCAGGTTCTCTTCGTCGCCGTCCTGTTCGGATACGCGATGACGCATCTCGGCTCCGAGGGCAGCGTCGTCCACCAGGTGATTGCAACCTGCTCGCACGTGTTCTTCCGGATGATGAACGCGCTGATGAAGCTGGCGCCGTTCGGCGCCGGCGGCGCCATGGCGTTCACGATCGGGCGTTACGGCATCGATTCGCTCAAGCCGCTGGCGCTGCTGATGGGCAGCTTCTATCTCACCTGCCTGCTGTTCGTCCTTGTCGTGCTCGGCTCGATCGCCGCATACACCGGTTTCAACATCGTGCGATTCCTTGGTTACATCAAGGAGGAGTTGCTGACGGTGCTCGGCACTTCGTCTTCGGAATCGGCGCTCGTGCCCCTGATGGAGAAGCTCGAACGGCTGGGCTGTTCGAAGTCAGTGGTCGGCCTCGTCGTGCCATCCGGCTACTCCTTCAACCTCGATGGCACCAACATCTACCTGACGATGGCCTCGCTGTTCGTCGCGCAGGCGCTCAATATCGACCTGACGTTGAGGCAGGAGCTGACGATCCTTGGCGTGGCGATGCTGACTTCCAAGGGCGCATCAGGCGTGACCGGGGCCGGCTTCATCACGCTGGCGGCCACGCTGGCCGTCGTCCCCTCGATCCCCGTCGCCGGCCTCGCGCTGATCCTTGGCGTCGATCGCTTCATGTCCGAGGCGCGGTCGATCACCAACTTCATCGGTAATGGCGTCGCGGCGATCGTCGTATCCCGGTGGGAGAACGAGCTCGACGTCGAGGTGTTGCGGCGGGAGCTCAGCGGCAAGCCGGCGTGAGCCGCCGCCCCTGACGCGTTCGCGGTAGGATGAGGCGATGAGGGCCATATTGCTAGCCGCCCTTGTCAGCGGGGCGGCGTGCGGTCCAGGCTTCGCCGAACAACCGGATTCGCGCAATTGGGACAGCGAGCGCTCCCGCATGGTCCGCGATCAGCTTCGCGCTCGCGACATCACCGACGCGCGCGTCCTCGACGTCATGCTCAAGGTGCCACGCCACCTGTTCGTGCCTGAGCCGCAGCGCGCGCAAGCGTACGGCGATCATCCGCTTCCCATCGGCCACGACCAGACCATCTCGCAGCCTTACATCGTGGCGTTCATGACGCAGGGCCTCAAAGTCGACGCGAGTCATCGTG
This sequence comes from uncultured cyanobacterium, assembly GCA_963833135.1. Taxonomy (GTDB): domain Bacteria; phylum Acidobacteriota; class Vicinamibacteria; order Vicinamibacterales; family UBA2999; genus 12-FULL-67-14b. The sequence goes on from CAWHWW010000014.1 coordinate 331,310, forward strand.
TGCTCGAGATCGGAACCGGATCCGGCTACCAGGCCGCGATTCTGGGCCTCCTCGCCAAAGAGGTCTACACCATGGAGATCGTCGAGCCTCTCGCAACGCGCGCCAGCGCGACACTGGCGGGGCAAGGGCACACGAACGTTCACGTGCGCCACGGCAACGGCTATCTGGGTTGGCCGGAGCATGCGCCGTACGACCGAATCATGGTGACGGCAGCGCCGGACGAAGTGCCGCCGGCGCTGGTCCAGCAGCTGAGGGTCGGCGGCCTGATGGCGATCCCCGTTGGGACGTCCTACCAGGAGCTACGCATCCTGCGCCGGACGGCGACCGGCCTCGAAACACTCGAGACGCTCCCGGTCCGGTTCGTGCCGATGACCGGCAAACCGAAGCCGGTTCCGGCGAAATGACGTCAAAGCACGACCGCCCCGTGATGTTGTGCATCACGAGGCGGGAGATCGAACAAACCCTCGACCGGACCTGACCGGCCGTTCCTTAGGGCAGTGCGAAAGCCTGCAATCCGTTGGCAAGCTGCACGACGATGTACTGCTTGCCCTGGTGCATGTAGGTCATCATTCCGTAGCGGCTTGCCCCGCCGATCGTGATGGCGCCGAGCCGGTCGCCCGTCTTCTTGTCGATGGCGAACAACTTCTGCCCTCCATCAGCGGTCTGACCGGGAGCAAGCAGCATGGTCCCGGTGACGACCAGGGCGCCGAGCCCTCCCCGGCCGAGATTGGGATTCACATTGGCGACGCCCTTCAGCAGCGGATGATTCCGGATCGCGTCCTGCTGCGCTTGCGGCGCATCGCCGTACGGCTTCACCCACAGGTGATTGCCGGTGTTCAGGTCGATCGCGGTAATACGCCCGACCGGTCCCTTGAATAGGGTGGGGAAGCCCGCGAGCGGATCTCCGGCGGCCGCTGTCGCCGGGCCGCCTCGACCACCACCGCCGCCGCCACCACCGCCGCCCGCCGGCGCGTCGTCGCCGCCACCGGAAGTGGCCTTCGGCTGGATGCCCGCCTTCTTCGCGGCTTCCGGATACATCTCCGTCGCCGCGCGCACTGACTCGGCCGGGCAGCCGGCGCTTGTTGCGACCCAGGCAGACACCGTGGTTCCGGTTTGCCCGAAGCAGTCCAGCTCGCTTCCAGGGACGACCGTGCGATTGCCGCCGCCGCTATGCGACTGGATGTAGATGATGCCCGTCGTCGGGTCGGCCGCCGGCGGATGCGTGATGTTGGTGCCGCCGGTTTCGCCGGGATAGAAGCGGCCGCCGGTGAGTCCTTCCTTGTTGCCTCGATGGACCACTGGATTGAAGGGCGGCGCGAGCAGACCCTGTTCGGTGACGCGCTTCAGCGCGAGCTCCTTGATCTGCGGGGTGTAGTCGATCACGTGCTCGGCACTGCGCCCGATGAACTCGTACGGCGCGGGTTTGATCGGGAACGGCTGCGTCGGCGACAGCTTCTCGCCCGGCACCTTCGAGGGCGGCACGGGCCGCTCTTCAAAGCCCCAGATCGGCTCGCCGGTGACGCGATTGAACGCGTAGAGGATCGCCTGCTTGGTCGCCTGGAACACTCCGGGTATGCGACGGCCCCCGACGGTGACGTCCATCGCGATTGGCGCGGTCGGCGTGTCGTAATTCCAGATGTCGTGGTGCACCATCTGGTAGTGCCATAGCCGCTTGCCGGTCTTGACGTCGAGAGCGATGAGGCTGGCTGCGAACAGGTTGTTGCCGGGCCGGAAGCCGCCGTACATGTCGACCGTGGCGCTGTTGGTCGGCACGTAGACGATGCCGCGCTCCGCGTCAGCCGAGAGCGGAGCCCACGACGATACGTCGCCCGTCGTGCGCCACGCGTCGTTCTCCCATGTCTCGTGACCGACTTCGCCCGGCCGCGGGATGACGTGGAACTTCCACAGGAACTTTCCGTCGCGCGCGCTGTAGGCGAGGATGTCGCCGGGCACGTTCTCCGTGCGCGTCTGGTGATAGCCCTGCTCCGCGGAATTGCCGACGATGACGACGTCGTTGACGACGATGGGTGGCGACGAGCTGGTGATGTAGCCGAGTTCGAGCGGCACGCCTTCGTTGGGGTTGTACTTCTGCTTCCGGCGAATCCACGGATCCCAGTCGCGGATCAGGTCTTCAGCCAGGTCGACGACGCCCGACGTGGGGAAGCCAGGCAAGCCAACCTGACGGCCCCAGTTTGGAAGCGGCTGGCCGGTGTCGGCGTCCAGCGCGACGAGGAAGAAACCGGGCGTTGCGATGAACACGACACCCTTGCCGTTGACCTCCGAGTACGCCACGCCCTTTCCGTAGGCGGTGCGCATCGAATATTTCGAGCGATAGGTCTCGGGCTCGACCCAGTTCCAGAGCAGCTTGCCGCTGGTCGGATCGATCGACACCACGTGCCGCCGCGGTCCGGCGACGCTCAGCAGCTTCCCGCCCACGTAACTTGGCGTGGCGCGGGCCGTCATGGGGCCGACGACGTCGATGGGACTGAATTTCCAGGCTTCCTTCAGTGTTTCGAAGTTGCCCGGCGTGATCTGATCGAGCGGCGAGTATCGCGTATGACCCATGTCACCGCCCAGAGTCCGCCACTCTCCGTTCTCCGTGCCGCGCCTGGCCGACTGGGCGGACGGTACCGTAAGGGCCACGGCCGCCAGAAGGCCGACGGCAAGCATCGCAACAGTCACCGGGTGTTTGCGCATGATGGGAGGTTAAGCCGGGCAGGCCGGGCGGTCAATTGATTTTCCGAGGTTCCGCTATCCTAGCCACACCCCGGTGAAGCGCGCCCTCCTGGTCATCCCGCTCCTGGTTGCCACCGTCGCGGGCCTGCTGTGGCTGCGGCTGTTAAGTAGTCCCCTCGGGGCAATCGTGCACGGCGGCGGTGGGCCACCCACAGTCGTTTTACTCCACGGATACGGATCACGCGCAGAAGACTGGCTGCAGTTCGAGCCAAGGCTCTCGTTGCCCGGAAACACGCAGCTCGTCTATCTTCAGGCGCCGTTACGGGGACCGCTCTCCGGCCGGCGCGGATGGTGGTGGCTCAATCTCAATGGACACGTGCCGCCGGGAGAGACGTTCGCTGATTACTCGAAGATTCATCCGGGCGGAATTCAGGTCGCCTCGCGGCTGGTTCGCAATTACCTGGAGGACGTGAGGCAGCCGATCATCCTCGGCGGTTTCTCGCAGGGTGCGATGACGAGCGCCGAGATTGCGTTTCGGTCGAATCAGGAATTGGCCGGCCTCATCCTGCTGAGCGGAACGACCGTCGATGAAGAACGCTGGGCCGAGCGTTTCGCCGGACACCGGCACCTTCCGATCTTCATTGCGCACGGGCGCCGCGACTCCGTGCTGCCGTTCGAGCGGATGGAACGGTTTCAAGCCCGGCTGCAAGCCTTCGGCTTGAACGTCACCTGGCTGCCGTTCGACGGTGGTCACGATATCCCTGACGAAGTCGTCGCCGGGATGAATGCCTTCATTCGGAGCGTCTTCCAGCGCGACACCCCGTTCTAACGCCGGTTCAGCTACAATTCCTGACCGGGAGAAATTGATGTCCTTGACTTCACGATGGATCGGCGGCGTGGCCGCAGGTGTGGCAGTCGCATTGACGGTGGCCTCGTTGCACGGGCAGCAAGCGCGCAAGGTCGATGATGCGACGCTCGTCAAGCCCGCCGACGGCGACTGGGTCGGTTACGGGCGTGACTACGCCGAGCAGCATCACAGCCCGCTGAAGCAGATCGATCAGAGCAACGTCAGCCGGTTGAGCCTCGCATGGTCGGCCGAAGTCGGCTCCGAAGGCAAGCTCGAGACGACGCCCCTCGTCTTCGACGGAGTGCTGTATGGCACGTCGACGTGGAGCCAGGTCTACGCGATCGACATTCGAACCGGCAAGGTGAAGTGGCAGTGGGATCCGGGTCTCGTGCGCGGGGGGTTCGACGCGATGGGACCGCGAGCGTGCTGCGGACCGGTCAATCGCGGCGTCGCGCTTTACGACGGGAAGGTTTACGTGGGCCTGCTCGACGGCCGCCTGGTCGCCCTGGATTCCGAGACCGGCAAACCCGTGTGGGCCGTGCAAACGACGCCTCCCAATACCGATTACACGATCACCGGCGCCCCGCGCGTGATCAAGGGGAAGGTCGTCATCGGACAGGGCGGCGCGGAATACGGCGTCCGCGGGTTCCTTGGTGCGTATGACGCGCAGACCGGCAAGCTGGCGTGGAAGTTCTACGTGATCCCCGGCGATCCGGCGAAAGGGTTTGAGGATCCGGCACTCGCCACGGCCGCCAAGACCTGGAACGGTCAATGGTGGAAGTACGGCGGCGGCGGCACGCCATGGGACGGCATCGCCTACGATCCCGAGCTGAACCTGGTCTACGTCGGCACCGGCAATGGCTCGCCGTGGAACGCGCAGCATCGAAGTCCCGGCGGCGGCGACAATTTGTACTTGTCGTCGATCGTCGCGCTCAACGCGGACACCGGCAAGTACGCGTGGCACTACCAGACGACGCCCGGCGACAACTGGGACTACAACGCCGCGCAACCGATGATTCTGGCGGAGCTGACGATCGCGAACCAGCCGCGCAAAGTGATCATGCAGGCGCCGAAGAACGGTTTCTTCTACGTGCTCGATCGGACGAACGGCAAACTGATTTCGGGCGAGCCGTACGTGTACACGTCCTGGGCGACGTCGATCGACAAGGAAACCGGCCGTCCGAAGGAAACCGAGCAGGCGCGCTTTCGCTACACGCCGGTTCGGCTGTCGCCCGGTCCGGTCGGCGCGCACCACTGGCCGCCGATGGCGTTCAACCCGGTGACGAAGCTTGTCTACTATCCAGGTCAGGAAACCCAGGTCCTGGCGGCGATGGAGGAACGCTTCGAGTTCGTCGAAGGCCGCTGGAATCTCGGCATGAAAATGGGCGGCGCCAATTTCAAGGAACCGCCGCCGCCAGACCCAAAGGCGCCGCCGATGGGCGGCTTCTTCCTCGCGTGGGATCCGGTTGCCAACAAGCTCGCGTGGCGCATTCCATTTCAACCAAGCGGCGGCGCGCTGTCGACGGCCGGTCAGTTGATCTTCGTCGGCAATTCAACAGGGAAGTTCTTCGCGCTGGATCCACTGAGCGGCAAGACGCTGTGGGAATCGCAGCTCATGTCCGGCGTCGCCACGCCGATCAGCTACGAGCTCGATGGCAAGCAGTACATCGCGGTGATGTCCGGGATATCGAAGGGGCGCGTCTTTGCGTTTGCGCTGGATGCGAAGCAGACAGCGCCGTGAAACTGATGCTCGTAGTTGGCAGTTCACTGGTGAACTGTCAACTACGTGAGTCATCCTTCCGCCTCTTCCTCCACCACTCAAGGCGTTTCTTTATTTCCCTTTCAAACCCGTACTCTGTCGGCTTGTAGAATTCCCGCCCCTTCAGGTTGTCCGGCAGGCAGTCCATGTTCGCGACGGCATCGGGCTCGTCGTGCGCGTACTTGTAGCCCTTGCCGTAATCGAGCTCTTTCATCAACTTCGTCGGCGCGTTCCGGATGTGCAGCGGCACCGGTGACGCAAAGTCGGTCTTCGCAGCATCGGCGGCTTCGTTGTACGCCGTGTACACGGCATTACTCTTCGGCGCGGTGGCGAGATAGAGAACCGCCTGCGCGAGCGCGGTATTGCCTTCGGGCATGCCGATAAAATGCACCGCATCCTTCGCAGCGACGGTGATCGCCAGCGCCTGCGGATCGGCGTTGCCGATGTCTTCGGACGCAAATCGAATCAGGCGGCGGGCGACATACTTCGGATCCTCGCCGGCCTCCAGCATCCTCGCGAGCCAGTAGACCGAAGCATCGGCGTCGCTGTTTCGCATCGACTTGTGCAGCGCCGACATCAGGTTGTAATGCTCTTCGCCGCTCTTGTCGTAGAGCAGGGACTTGTTGGTCAGGACCTTCTGGAGCAGCGCCTGGTCGATCTTCGGCCGGCCCGCCGGTTGCTGCGCGGACGAGACGGTCATCTGCAGGAGATTCAGCGCCGATCGGGCGTCGCCATTCGCAAACCGCGCGATCGCGCCAAGCGCGTCATCGTCCGCTTCCGGATTCTGGCGACCCAGTCCGCGCTCGGTGTCGTTGATGGCCTTGCGCAGAATCGTCACGATCGCCGCTTCGTCGAGCGGCTTCAACACGAAGACCTTCGACCGCGAGAGCAGGGCCGCGATCACTTCGAACGACGGGTTCTCGGTGGTCGCGCCGATCAAGACAATGTCGCCGCTTTCGACGCGAGGCAGGAACGCATCCTGCTGCGCCTTGTTGAAACGGTGGATTTCGTCCACGAACACGATCGTGCGCTTGCCGGTCATGCGGCGGCGTTGCACGGCCGCGGACATGACGTCCTTGACTTCCTTGATCCCGGACAGCACGGCGGAGAACGCCACGAACTCCGCGCGCGTCAAATCAGCGATCAGGCGGGCCAGGGTGGTCTTGCCGGTTCCAGGCGGACCCCAGAGGATGATCGACTGCAACAGATCGCGGTCGATCATCTCGCGCAGAGGGCGGCCCGGCGCGACGAGGTCGTCCTGCCCGACGATCTCATCGAGCGAGCGCGGCCGCATGCGCTCGGCAAGCGGGATCGTCTGTGGATCAACCGGCGCAGGCTCGTCGTTGAAGAGGCTCATTGTCGATTACGCTGGCGCTGCGCTTCGTAGAGAAGCACCGCCGCGGCGACCGCGGCGTTGAGGGACTCGATGGCACCGTGCATCGGAATGCTGACGCGCGCGTCGGCCGCGCCGAGCAGCTCGTCGGGCAGGCCCGGGCCTTCGCCGCCGAGCAGGAGCGCCGTCGGCACGGTGAAGTCGACGTCGTACATCGAGACGCCGCCGCGCGGCAGGGTCGCGACGAGGCGCACGCCGGAGCCGCGCCAGTCCTCGATCAACGCAGCAAGCGCGCGACTGCGCACCACCGGTACGTGGAACACGCTGCCCATCGAGGCTCGTAGCGCCTTCCACCCCCACGGATCCGCCGAGAGCTCGTCGAGGACGACGCCGGTCGCACCCGCCGCGGCGGCCGCGCGGATGATCGCGCCGGCGTTGCCCGGATCCTGGAGTCCCGCTGCCGCCAGCACAAGCGCGGGCGGCGGCGTGAGCACCGAAACTGAGGACACCACGGGGATCTGCGCGCTCGCGACGACACCCGTCGGCGAATTGACCGGAGATACTGCATTCAGGACGGATCCGGTCACCTCGATCACGAGTGCGCCGCTGCTGCCGCAAGCGATCGACTACGGTCTGCTCGTTCGCCGTGGACGGACCCGAGATCGCGATCTTTTCGACGATGAGCCTGGCATCCGCCGCTTCAGCGAGCAGGTGCCAGCCATCGAGGAGCATCAGCGGTCCGGCGCCGCGGGCGAGCTCGCGAAACTCCTTGACGATGGGATGCTGCCGGCTGCTGATCACGTCCTATGCTAGACTCCAAAGTTTGAACCGATGAAGGAAAAACTCATCAAGCGATTTGAAGACGAGGTCAACGCTCTCGAGCGCGAGTTGCACATGGAGCTCCCGAAGGAGATTCAGCGCGCGCGCGAGCTTGGCGATCTCCGCGAAAACGCCGAGTACCAGGCGGCGAAGGAGCGCCAGACCTACGTCAACGCCCGCATCGCCATGCTGAAGCGGCGGATGAGCGAGATCGCGCTCATGAACCTCGACAGGATTCCTCACGGCAAGGCCGGCTTCGGATCGACGGTCACGATTCGCGAGAAGGATCAGAAGATGCAGTATCAGCTGGTGATGCCCGAAGACGCCGATGCCGAGAAGGGCATGATCTCCACCTCGTCGCCGATTGGCCGCGCCATCCTCAATAAAGAGGAGGGCGATGAAATCACCGTCTCGACCCCAAACGGGACGCGAAAGTTTGAGATACTGAAGCTCGTCACCATCCACGACGAGTGAGCGAAACCCGAGACGCATACTCTCCAGAACGACGAACGGCCCTGCTGTTCACCGGCACGGGCGCCGACGGCGCGTACCATGCCGGCGCGATGAGGGCGATCCAGGAGGCCGGCGTCAAGGTCGACGTCGTCGGCGGCCGCGGCATTGGAGCGGTTGCCGCCGTGCTCGGCGCGGTCGACGGCGGTTCGCAGCTCTGGGACAACGGCGGCTTCTGGCGATCGCCGGCCGTCGAAACGTTCTATCGGTGGCGCTGGCCGTTCGCCGTCCTGCGCTGGCTCGGGATCGCCCTGCTCGCGGTTCTCGCCATTCCCGCTGCCGTCATCCTGCTCGGTCTCGTCGTGTATCCGATTGCGCTCGTCCTCGGCATGGCGGGACTGGCGGTCGGCGCGTACTTCGTCGAAGGCTTCGTGTCGCTGCTCGGCCGGGCGTTCTCACCGGGGGCGCTGCCCACCTGGATTCCGCGTCTCGCCACGCTCTTCTCGACGCTGGCGCTCGCCGTGCTTGGCGTCGGCGCATGGCTGGCGTGGTGGCAATCGCCGTTGTATCGCCGGTCGAGCGGCAGCCGGTTGTGGACGCTGCTCGGTTCGCCCGTCGACGCGAGCGGGGCAATCGATCACGCGATCGAGACGGTGTGGCGGTTGTTGAAGGGCGGCGCATCGATCAAGCGGCCCGAAGCGGATGACCTGAGCCGCCGCTACGCGGAGCTGCTCGCGGAGAATCTCAGCCAGCCGGGATTCCGCGAATTGCTGCTGGTCGTCCACGACCTCGACTCGAACCGCGATCTCGTGTTCGGACTGGTCCGCGATCCCTATCGACGCATGCTCTTCCCTCCACCCGGCGGCGTCTCGTCGTCACGTCGCGCCGAAGCGCAGGATCTATCGAGCGGCACGCAAGGATTTCTCGCCGATGTCCTGGCCGCGGCGCTGACGCTGCCCGGGGTCAGCGATCCACGCCTGATGCGGTTTGCGCCGGACTCCTATTGGCGTGGCGAGACGCATCGGCTGATGGATCGGCCGGCCAGCATCGGGCGCCTGCTCGAAGAAGCGGCTGCCGCCGGAGCGGAGCAGGTGATTGTCGTCGCCTCATCCGCGGAGCCGCCGGGACCGCACGAACTGCGGCCGCCGCGGCTCGACGGCCTCGGCCGCGTCGGCGAACAGATCGCGTCCGCCGATGCGGCGGCCCTGGCGGATGCGATTCGGCATCTGCATCATCGTTTCCAGGGCGTCTACCTGATTCGCCCGGCGCACAACCCGATCCGCCCGCTCGATCTCACCGGCGCGTACGACGAGAAGTCCGATCGCGTGCAGTCGCTCGATGAGCTGATGGAGCGCGGCTACGAAGATACCTACCGCCAGTTCATCGAACCCTTCCTCGGAGCGTCCGGCGAGCGCATCAGCCAGCTGGGACGTGCCGTCATCGACTAGCAAGCAACGACGAGAGAGACACTGCCATGAAGCAAGCGACCAAGCTGATTCACGCGGGCGAGGGCGTCGACACCGGCGCGAACGCCGTCATTGACCACGCCCATCTACGAGACGAGCACGTTCGTGTTCGACTCGGTTGCCGACGTCGAGAAGTATCAGCAGGGCAAGCTGAATGGCTACCTCTACTCCCGCTACGAGAACCCGACGGTCGTCGCGGTGGAGCAGAAGCTGGCGGCGGTGGACGGGGCGGAGACGTCGCTGCTGTTCAGCAGCGGCATGGCGGCGATCTCAACGGCGCTCATCACGCTGCTGAAGAGCGGCGACGAGATCCTCTGTTGCAGCGCGATCTACGGCGGCACCTTTCACATCATCGAAGATCTCCTGCCCAGACTCGGCATCTCGCATCGCTTCATTTCCATCGAAGAGCTCGGCGATGTCGGATCGGTGATCGGCCCCAACACCAAGGTCGTCTGGTTCGAGTCACCGATCAATCCAACGCTGCGCTGCGTGGACGTTCGCGCGGTTGCGGCGGCCTGCAAGAAGGCCGGCGTGCTGGCGGCGATGGACAACACCTTCGCCAGCCCGATCAATCAGCCGGTGCTGTCGATGGGCATCGACCTGTCGATGCAAAGCTGCACGAAGTACCTGAACGGGCACAGCGACGTCACCGGCGGTGTCCTGTCGGGATCGTCGGCGCTGATGGCACCGATGGCGACGACGCGGCGCCTGCTCGGTGGCGTCATGGATCCGCAACCGGCGTTCGCACTGGGACGGGGCATGAAGACCATGCCGCTTCGCGTGGCGCAACACAATGCGAACGCGATGACCGTGGCGCAGTTCCTCGAGGGACACCGGGCGATCGAGCGCGTGTATTACCCGGGATTGGCGTCGCATCCCGGATCACGCGATTGCGGCGAAGCAGATGAGCGGATTCGGCGGCATGGTGACGATCGATGTCAAGGGCGGCAAGGACGCCGCCTTCCGCGCATTCGACAAGCTGAAGATCGTGAAGCGCGCCGCCAGCCTCGGCGGCGTCGAGAGCATTTGCAGCATGCCGATCCTCACGTCGCAGTACGGTCTCACGGACGAGGAACTGGTGAAGGCAGGCGTGTCGAAGGGAATGATCAGGATTTCGATCGGCCTCGAAGACACGGCCGACGTGATCGACGATCTCGATCAGGCGTTGACGTAGGGCGCGCGTCCATCCACGAATTGCTGCGCCCAGAGTTCCAGGGCGACTGGAATCCAGAATGGCTCCGTCAGCGCCGGGGCCGATAACGAACGGCGCCACAGTTCACGCACGGCCGGCTCACTGACCAGCCCTCGCTGCTTCATGCCGGGCAGCAGCCGGTCCTCCATCAGCTCGGTGAACGTCTTGCTCCGAAAATACTGCGAGAGGGGCAGGTTGAAGCCGGATTTCCGTCGATAGACAAACGCGTCATCGAACGTCCGCCGCGCCAGTTCCTTGACGACGATCTTGGTCGAGCGCATCGCGCCTGCCCACCGTAGCCTTGGCGAAGGTGGGACGCCGCCGGCTGGGACGGCATCACCAACCAGGTGCTCGGCCGGAAGGGTGCGCGCGAAATCGACGACGCGCCGGTCGAGAAACGGCACGCGGTTTTCCACGCCGTGCGCCATGGTCATCTTGTCCTGGCGGACCAGCAAGTCGACCAGGTGGGTCTGCATGTCGTACTTCAGGCAATTCGACAGGTGATCGCCGCTGCCTTCGTGAAAGAGCGCCGTGCGCCGCGCGAGGGCGGGCGCCAGGTCGGCGCCGGGCCGCAAGCGCGCCAGCTTCGACGCCGGCTGGAATTGCGTGGTTCGGATGAATGCCTCAACCGTCAGCCGGTGCGCGTCACAGAACCTCGTGTAGCCGCCGAAGACTTCGTCGGCGCCTTCGCCGCTCAGCAGCACCGTCACGCGCTCGCGCGACTGCCGGGCGAGCTGCCAGATGCCGAGTGAATTGGGATGGCTGATCGGCTGATCCATGTGCCACGCGGCGCGCTCGAGCGGGCCGGTGAACGATGCTTCGGAGAATACGAAGCGATGGCTCTCGGCTCTGTGCCGCGGCAGCCGCCTCGGTGATCCAGCGGTCTTCCGAAAATTTCGGGATCGTCGAACACCACGGAGAAGGTCTCCATGTCGGCGCCGGCGTGCGAGCACGCGAACACGGTCACGAGTGACGAATCGATGCCGCCCGACAGCTGGCAGCCGACCTTGACGTCACTCAATAGTTGCGAGCCCACACTGCGGCGCATCACCTCGTCGAGCCGATCGACCGCCTCGTCCCGGGTGAGCCGCGCCTTCTCGACCCCGTCGGGAATCGACCAGTAGCGCGTGGTCGTGACGCCGTCGGGTGTGATCGTCAGGCGATGGCCGGGACGCAGCTGGCGGACGCCCTTCAGGAGCGACGCCTCGCCGGCCACGTACCGGAAGGCCAGGTGCTCGTCCACGTGGTCGTCGTCGATCGTCGCCGTGAAAGCGGGATGCGCGAGAAACGCCTTGGCTTCCGAGGCAAACAGCACGCTCGACCCGGCCTGGGCCCAGTAGAGCGGCTTGATCCCGAAGTGATCGCGCGCGATGTGAATCTCGTGCGATCGCAAGTCCGCGATCACGATTGCGAACATGCCATTCAGCCGGTCCAGCATGCCGTCGAACCCGTGCCGCTCGTAAAGGTAGAGCAGCACTTCGGTGTCGGTCCTGCTGCGGAATCGAAAGCCGGCCGCTTCGAGCTCCGGTTTGAAGTCGAAGGCGTTATAGACCTCGCCGTTGAACGCGAGGACGACCGTGCCAGACGGGTTCACCATCGGCTGATGGCCCTGGTCGGACAGGTCAAGAACCTTGAGCCGATGGAAGCCGATACCTGTGTCTGCCGTCGCTTCGGCATCGGCGACGATCTCACCCCTGCGGAGCGACAATCGCACCTGGCCGCGATCGTCGGGCCCGCGGTGCCGGATCGCGCGCGTCATCGCGGCAACCACGCCGGCGTCGGCGGGCGCGCCGTCGACGTTGACGAATCCGGCAATGCCGCACATACAAACGGTAGCCAGTATCCGGTAGCCAGTATCCAGAAAAGCTCTTGTCTTTCCGACTACTGGCTTCTGGCTACTGGCTACTTCTCCTTCGTTTCGTGCAGAAACTCCAGCACGAGTTCCAGCATGCGCTGGTTGATGCGGCTGCCTTCGTAGGTGCCGAACTTCTTCTGGAACGCCTCCACCGGCACGACCGCCTTCGCCATCGTGCGATGACCGCCGGCGCTGCCGATGTCGTTGAACCAGCGGCGCACGAAATCGCCGGCGTTGCGCGAGTAGCCGAGGTTCCTCACCGACACCACGAACTGATCGTTGACGACGCCGCTCATCACCGTCCATTGGACGTTCTCGAGCTGCAGGTAGAAGTCGGCGACGTAGGGGATGAAGTCCTCGCGCGGCGGCTCGCCGAGGAACGCGCAGAACACGTGCTCCATCATGCGGCCCTGCTGCCATGCCTTGATCAGGTAATCGAGGCGCTCGGCGGTGATTTCGGCGCCTTCCATCTTCCGGATCATGGTGGAGTCGCCGAGCGGATAGAGATGCGAGAACGCCTCGATGTCGGCGCGGTTGGCGTGGCGATTGAAGAACAGCGTGTCGGACTTGATCGCGTAGAGCATCGCCGTCGCGGTGCGTTCCGAGATGTCCATGTCGACCGCGCGCAGGTGCTCGGTGAGGATCGTCGCCGTCGAACCGTACTCGGGGCGGATGTCCTTGAAGATGGCGTTGTAGCCTGACTGTTCCGGATGGTGATCGATGACGAGATCGACGTGGGGGAGGTGGCCGTGGAAGTAATGCGGCTGCACGTCGACGAGCGCGATCTTGTCGAAGTCCTTGAGCTGCTGCGGCGCGATCGTCTCGATCTTCAGGTCCAGCAGCTTCACCATCCGCAGGTTTTCAGGGCGCGTCACCGGTTCGAAGCAGCCGATGACGGCGGTCTGTTTCGTGCGCCGCAGCACGGCGCGCAGCGCCAGGCCGCTCGCCATCGCGTCGGGATCTGGATCGTTGTGCGTCAGGATCAAGACGCGGTCGGCGTCGTCCATGTAACGCTGGTACTGCTGGACCCGCTGGCGGGTCACGGAGCGCCCGAGCTCGGTCAGCAGCGCCGGACCGGCGAGCTCGGCCAGCGTAATGGTCGTGACTTCCGGAAAGTCGTCGCGGAGCGTTTCGGCTTTCCTGACGTCGTTGAGGCTGGTGCCGAGCACGTAGACGAGCGTGCCGCCCGCGCCGCGCACCGCTTCGAGCACCTTGCGCAGTCCGCTGCGGCCGTTGTCCTCGATGAATACCGGCATCACCGGCGAGACACCCAGCTTCACGTAACTGTCGATGCGGTCGGTCTCGTCAACCGACACGGGCAGCTCCGAGGATTCGAACTTGCGGGCGAGCGCCCGGCTTTCCACAAGAACGTCGAGCTCCGCGGACGGAGTCAGGACTGCCTCGAGAAGCCGGATGACCAGCTCTGTATGGCAGACCGCAAGACAACGCACGATCCTTTGATTATAGCCGCTGGTAGAATCGGCCGATGCGACGGGGCTGTTCGTTTCTTTCGTTATTCGTCATTTGTTATTCGATATTTCTCCAGGCCCAACCCGTCTTCCGCGGCGGCGTCGATCTGGCGACTTTTGCCGCCACCGTTACCGACAAGAAGGGGAACCTGGTTCCCGGCCTCACGCAGGATGACTTCGAGGTCATCGAAGACGGCAAGCTGCAGACGATCGAGTACTTTGCGCACGGCGACGGCGATGCCGGCCCGCCGATGCACCTGGGTTTGATGCTCGATGCGAGCGGCAGCATGCAAGCCGACATGAAGCTCGCGCAGGGCGCCGCCATCAAGTTCCTGAACATGCTGCCGGCGGCCGAGGACATCACCCTCGTGGATTTCGACACGCAGGTGCGCATCACGCGATATCCGCAGCGCGACTTCGCACGGCTGGTCGAGCGGATTCGGCAGCGCAAGCCCGACGGCTTCACGGCCCTGTACGATGCGCTCGGCACCTACCTCGACGGTGCCGATTCCCAGGACGGCCGCAAGGTATTGGTGATGTACACCGATGGCGGTGACACCAGGTCGGCGCTGTCGCTGCAGGAGACGCTGACGCTGCTCAAGGCGTCGCAAGTGACGGTCTACGCGATCGGGCTCGTCGAGAATACCGGGTCGGCCCGGCAGACGTTGCAGATGACACTACGCCAGATCGCGGAGAGCGACCGGCGGTCAGGCCTTCTTCCCGTCCGCGATGAAAGACGTCGAGAGCGCATACGACAAGGTCCTGGCCGAGATCAAGGGGCAGTATCACGTGGGATATCTGTCGACGAACACGGCGAAGGACGGCGCGTGGCGCAAGGTCGACGTCCGCGTGAAACGACCGGATGTGCGCGTTCGCGCACGCAAGGGATACTTTGGTCCATACACGTAGCGTACGATGATGTGCTACGGCACACGCATCCATGCCTTCCGTCACCGGTCACTTCAACCTCGCATCCGACTTCGAGCTTCGCGGCGATCAGGTCCATGCCGTACCCGAGCTGGTCGAGGGGCTGAACCGCGGCGACAAGCACCAGGTGCTGCTGGGCGTCACCGGCTCGGGCAAGACCTACAGCATGGCGCAGGTGATCTCGCGCGTGAACCGGCCGACGCTGGTGATGGCGCACAACAAGACCCTCGCGGCGCAGCTGTTCCAGGAGTTCCGGCGGTTCTTCCCTGACAACGCCGTCGAATACTTCGTCAGCTACTACGACTACTACCAGCCGGAAGCCTACGTGCCGGCCAGCGACACCTACATCGAGAAGGAATCGACCATCAACGACGAGATCGACCGCATGCGGCTGTCGGCGACACGGTCGCTGTTCGAGCGCCGCGACGTCATCATCGTCGCCAGCGTCTCGTGCATCTACGGCCTCGGCTCGCCGGATGCGTATTACGGCCTCGTCCTGCCGCTCGAAAAAGGGCAGCGCATCGATCGGGAGCAGATCATGCGCAAGCTCGTCGAGATTCAGTACGAGCGAAACGACCACGAGTTTGCGCGCGGCAACTTCCGCGTGCGCGGCGACATCATCGAGGTCTATCCGTCGTACGAAGAGTCCGCACTTCGCATCGGCCTGTTCGGCGACGAGGTCGACGAGCTGACCTCGTTCGATCCGATCACGGGCAAGGCACTGAGGCGGCACGAACGCACCGCGGTCTATCCGAAGTCGCACTTCGTGACGGGCCGTGAGCGGTTGAAGGAAGCGGTCGTGACGATCAAGGAGGAGCTCGAGGTCCGGCGCGCCGAGCTCGAGCGCGACGGCAAGGTGCTCGAGGCGCAGCGCCTGCACCAGCGCACGATGTTCGATCTCGAGATGATCCGCGAGATCGGGTATTGCCACGGCATCGAGAACTATTCGCGGCACCTCACGCAGCGCCAGGCCGGCCAGCCGCCGCCGACGCTGCTCGATTACCTGCCGTCGGATTCGCTGATCGTCGTCGACGAGAGCCACCAGACCGTGCCGCAGGTCCGCGGCATGTATCACGGCGATCGATCACGCAAGGAAGTGCTCGTCGCGTACGGGTTCCGGCTGCCGTCGGCGCTGGATAATCGCCCGCTGAACTTCGAGGAGTGGGAGTCGCGCGTCGGGCAGCTCGTGTACGTGTCGGCGACGCCGGGGCCGTACGAGCTGCCAGAAGTCCGGCGGCGTATTCGTCGAGCAGGTCATCCGGCCGACCGGGCTGATGGATCCGCCGATCGAGGTTCGTCCGGTCAAGGGGCAGGTCGATGACCTGCTGAAGGAAATCCGCGATCGCGCCGAGCGCAGGGAGCGCGTGCTCGTCACGACGCTCACCAAGCGGATGGCGGAAGACCTGACCACCTATTACCAGGAGCTGGGCGTCAAGGTCCGCTACCTCCACTCGGACATCGATACGCTCGAACGCGTCGAGATCCTGCGGGACCTTCGCCGCGGTGTCTTCGACGTGCTGGTCGGCATCAACCTGCTGCGCGAGGGACTCGACCTGCCGGAAGTGTCGCTGGTCGCGATCCTCGATGCCGACAAGGAAGGCTTCCTGCGCTCCGGCGGCGCCCTCATTCAGACCTCGGGCCGGGCGGCGCGCAACGTCAACGGCCGCGTGATCATGTATGCCGATTCGATGACCGACTCGATGCGGGTGGCGATCAACGAAACCGAGCGGCGCCGCGCGCGGCAGGCCGCCTACAACGACGAACACGGCATCACGCCGACCAGTATCGTCAAGGCGATCGACGACGTCTTATCCAGCGTCTACGATCGCGATTATTCGACCGTCGCTGACCCGCGCACGCCGGGACTGGTGTTCCGGACCCACGCCGAGCTCGACGCGCACATCGCCACGCTCGATCAGCAGATGAAGGCCGCGGCCGCCAACCTCGATTTCGAAAAGGCGGCATCGCTGCGTGATCAGATTCGGATGCTGCGCACGCGCGATCTCGGCCTCGGACCGGCGCCGGCCCGATGAACGCACTGCGCATCTGGGCGATCGAAGCGGTCAAGAAGGGGCTGCTCGAGGTGCAGGAGTATGTGCGCCTCTGTTTCGCCACCCTCAAGGCGACCTTCAGCCGGCCGTTCTACCCGCGCGACCTGATCGAACAGATCGACGTCATCGGCCTCGGGTCGCTGACGGTCGTCCTGCTGACAGGCTTCTTCACCGGCGCCGTGCTCGCGCTGCAGTCGGGCATGACGCTCGATCAGTTCGGCGCGCGCCCGTTCGTTGGACGTTTGATCAGCGCCTCGATGATCAAGGAGCTCGGTCCGGTGTTGACCGCATTGATGCTGGCCGGCCGGGTCGGCTCGGGCATCGCCGCGGAGCTGGGGTCGATGGTCGTGACCGAGCAGATTAGCGCCTTGCGCGCGCTCGGCACCGATCCGATCCGCAAGCTGGTGGTGCCGCGCGTGCTGGCCGGCTTCATCATGTGCCCGATCCTCACGGTGGTTGCCGACACGGTCGGCATGCTTGGCGGCTGGATCATCGCGTTGACGCAGTTGCGAGTGTCGTCGGGGGTCTACTGGAGCTCGGTCGTGGAAGGGCTCTACATCCAGGACGTCTACATGGGCCTGATCAAGCCGTTTTTTCTCGGCGTCGTGATCGTCACGATCGGCTGCCACGTCGGCCTGCGCACATCGGGCGGCACGCAGGGCGTCGGCCGCTCGACGACGAACGCCGTCGTTGCGGCCTCCGTCGTTGTACTGGTGGTGGATTTTTTCGTGACCCGGCTCTTGATCTCGATCCTGTTCTGATGCGCGCCAAGAGCCTCGCGGAATTCGGATTGCCGGTTGAACTTGCCGAGGCGCACGCGCCGGTGGTGCTGTTCGACAAGGTCAACCTGTCGTTCGACGACAAGGTGATTCTGACTGACGTGACGTTCTCGGTGCGCGCCGGGCACACCAAGATCTTTCTCGGGCGCGAGCGGCGCCGGCAAGTCGACGATCCTGAAGTTGATGCTCGGCCTGTTGAAGCCGGACTCGGGAACCATCTGGGTGCTGGGACACCGCGTCGATCTGATGGACGAAGCGCAGTTGATGCGCGTCCGCCACCATATGGGCATGGTGTTCCAGGAGGGCGCGTTGTTCGATTCGCTGACCGTCGGCGAGAACGTCGGCTACAAGCTCTACGAGGAGACGACAATGCCGCTCGATGAAGTCCGGGCACGGGTCGACGAGGTGATGGGATTCGTCGGGCTCGAGACGCATATCGACAAACTGCCCTCGGCGCTGTCGGGTGGCCAGCGTCGTCGCGTCGCGATCGCGCGGGCGATGGCCGCGCGCCCGACGCTGTTGCTGTACGACGAGGCGACCACCGGGCTCGATCCGATGACGGCGCTGACCGTGGATGCGGAAGTGGTGAAGCTGCGCGACATCGAACACGTCACGTCGGTGCTCGTCACGCACCAGTTGCGCGATGCGTTTTACGTCGCGACGCACGAAGCGAAGAGGACCGACGGCGGGGAGATTCAGCTCGTCGAGGCCGCCGAACAGAAAGTCGAAGAAGCCGATTTCGTCATGATCCGCGAAGGCCGTGTCTACTTTGAGGGCACGGCCGCGGAGCTCCGTAACTCGAACGACCCGTACCTGCAGAAGTTCCTCTCGTAAAGGGCCACGACCATGCCACGAACACGTTCACTCGCCTGGGCCGAATTGAAATTCGGTCTCATCGCGGTCTTTGCACTCGTCATGGCGGGACTGCTGATCTTCGCCGTCGGCGGCAGCGGCGGGTTCTTCTGGCAGAACTATCCGCTCAAGGTGCAGTTTCCCAACGTCGCGGGGCTGATGAGCGGATCGCCCGTCCGCGTCGCGGGCGTGGAGGTCGGCTCGGTCACCGACGTCGCGCTCGTGGCCGGCGGCGCCGAGGTGTCGTTCAACATCATCGACGACATGAGGCCGATCGTCACCGATCGATCGACGGCCAAGATCGGATCGATCTCGCTGCTTGGCGAAGGCGCCGTCGATATCGAAGCGGGGCCCGGCGGAACACCGATTCCTGACTGGGGGTATGTGCCGACCGGGAAACCAGCGCCGACGATCGCCGAGCTGACCGAGCAGGCCGGCACGGGGATCGCGGACGTCACCGCGATATTCGCCGACCTGCGGGCCGGAAAAGGCACGGTCGGCAAGCTCCTCACTGACGAAGCTGTCTATCGTGATTTCAACAACCTGATCGCGGCGGCCGATCGCGTGGCGCAGAACGTCGCCGGCGGCAAGGGCACCATGGGCAAATTTGCCAATGATCCCAAGGTCTATGACGAGCTCCATGCCTCGGTCGCCAACCTCAACGCGATCACGGCGAAGCTGAAGGACGGCGAGGGCAGCCTGGGCCAGCTGCTGAACGACCCCGCCATGGCGAAATCGCTCAATGCGACGACGGCGAATCTCGAAGGCGTGACCGGCAAGCTGAATCGCGGCGAGGGCACTGCCGGGAAGCTGCTGACCGACGATGCGCTCTACAAACGGATGGATTCGCTGACGGCGCGGCTCGACACGGTTGTGCAAAACCTCAATAACGGCGAAGGCACAGCCGGCCAGCTGCTGCACGATAAGCAGTTATATGAGAACATGAACCAGACGGTCAGCGAGATGCGCGCGCTGATCGCCGAAATCAAGAAGGATCCGAAGAAGTACCTCAATGTGAAAGTGAGCATCTTCTAAGCACGGAGCTCACGGAGAAGTACGGAGGAAACGGTGTCGAAGGACAATTCTGGAAACTTGATGGTCGCGTTCGTGATCGGCGCGTTGACCGGCGCGGCAGTGGCGCTTTTGTATGCGCCGGCGACGGGTGAGGATACCCGTGAGTACCTCGGGCAAAAGGCGCGCGAGGGCAAGGCCAAGGCCCGGGAGGCGATGGAGCAGGGCCGCGAGTACTACCGGGCCAGCGTGAGAACATCGTCACCGCTGTCGAGCGCGGCCGCGAGGCCTTCAGGCAGGTTCGCGAGCGGGGTGACCAGGTGTGAGCCAGACCGGCGAGCTGTTTCTCGGCATCATCGCATTAGCGGTGTTGGTCATGGCGGGGATCCAGGTCTTCGCCATCTTCGCCGGGATCCGCCTCGCCAAGCGGGTCGACCAGCTTGCCGCGCAGCTCGATCAGGAAATCAAGCCGCTCCTCGCGAACCTGACAACGCTGTCGAGCGAAGCGTCGCGCGCAGCGGCCCTGGCTGCCAGGCAGGCCGAGCGTCTCGATCGCGTCTTCGGTGAACTGGTTCAACGCGTCGATGAAACGCTCGCCGCGGCGCAGGAGTTCGTGACCGGCCCGGCCCGACAGGGCATGGCGATCATGGCCGGAGTCAAAGCGGTGATTGAGTCGTTCCGAGGCATGCGCGAGGCCTCGCGCCGGCGCACCGCAAGCCGCGCCGCCGTCGACGAAGAAGAATCGCTTTTCATCGGCTGATCCGCCTTCGCCATTGGCTACGGCGGACAAGTGTGTTAAATGGGGGACATGAGATCCCTCCCTCCCGCCACCGTCGCTCTGTTCGTCGCCTTCACGACTGTCTTGACTGTAAGCGCCGCCGCGCAGGAACCAAAGTCTGCCGCACCCGCGAAGGAGCTCGCCCAGCTGCTGGCCAGCAAGAAGCTGGAGAGCATCGCCGCGCGGATGCCCGACTCGCGCGAGGAGTTCGTCGGCGCGCTCACATTCCCCGGCCAGCTGATGGTGGTGTGGGCCAAAACCACGGCGCCGTCCGTCGTCAACGAAAAGTTGATGCGCAAGGATTACCGGGAGGTCTACATCGACCTCAATAGCGCGTCGGTGGTCGAGTCGCGCCACTTCGTGACCGACCTTGGCCCGGACGGCCTGCGCGCCAAGCCCGAACAGAACAAGGGTCCTGCTGACTCGCACGATGCCGGCGCGAAGAGCATGCGCTTCGATGGCAGCTGGCGCGAGGACAAGATGTCAGAGGCCGATTACATGAAGGCGCACGCCGAGGCCGACGCCGCCTACGCGAAGGCGGTGCAGGCGCTGATCGACGAGATCAAGAAACCTGGTTAGGCGCGGGAGAGTCGGTCGGTCTGACCCCAACCGCCTCATGACGCACCGCAGCATCACGGTGCTCCTCGTTCTGATGCTGGCTGTTCTCGGCGGCGCCCTGTACGCGACGAGACTCGGCTACGCGCCGATCTACGTGATGCACGACGAGTCGCAGTTTGCATTACAGTCGCAATCGATTGCGGCGACCGGTCACGACCTCAGCGGACGCTTCATGCCCGTCTTTTTTACCGAGCCTGAGTTTCCTGCCGGCCGGGATCCGATGATCATGTACGCGACGGCGGCGATCCTGAAGCTCCTGCCGTTCTCCGAGTCGTCGGTCCGACTGCCGACCGCACTGGTCGGTGTGCTGGATATCGTGCTCGTGTTCTTTGTAGCGCGGGTCGCGCTCGGGAGCAATGCCTGTGCGCTGCTGGCCGCCGTCCTGATTGCGCTCACGCCCGCGCATTTCATTCGCGCCCGGCTTGCTCTGAGTCCGTACTATTCGATTCCGTTCGTGCTGCTGTGGCTCTGGACCGTGATCGAGTTCGATCGTCAGCCGACGGCGCGACGGGCGGCGCTCGCAGGCGCCTGGCTGGCCCTCGGTGTCTACACGTATCTGGCGTGCGTCGTGATGATGCCGATGTACCTGGCGGCCACTTGCGTGCTCGCGTACAAGCATCGCGACGCCAAGGCAGGCGGCGTCGCCATCGTCGCGTTCGCCATCGTCCTGGTGCCGATGCTGATCTGGTATGCCACGCATCCCGAACGCATTCAACAGATCGCCGGCTCGTATCGCCTGTACTCGGACACACCGGATGTCTCGATCTCGCAGGCAGTCCAGGCGCGCCTCCGTTTGTACTGGTCGTTCTTCGATCCCGCCTTTCTCTTCGTGTCGGGAGATTCGAGCCTGATCAACTCGACGCGGCGCATCGGCTTCTTCCCGATGGCATTCGTCGTTTTCATTCCGGCAGGTCTGTATTGGATGTGGAAGGGTGGGCGAACCGCGCTCTGGATAATCGGCCTCGGGTTCCTGACCGCGCCGCTGGCGTCGATTGTGTCAGGTGCGGTCGAAATGAACCGCCTGATGTTTGCCATTCCGTTTGGCGCGCTGACGGCGGCCGCAGGCGCGATCTCGATGCTGACCGAATCGCGGTGGACACGAATCGCCGCGCTGCTGCTGCTCGCGTCGGTGCCGCTGCAATTCGCGCGCTTTTACGCCGACTATATGGGCCCGTACCGGAGCCAGTCGGCGCCGTGGTTCGGCGGCAACATGCGCGATGCGGTCAATGCCGTGATCGCAGACCAGCCGCGGGGATCGACTCTTCCGGTCTATGTCGGCGCCGATGTGCCGTTCTCCTCGCGGTACTGGCGGTTCTACGCGATTGCGGGCGGCAGGGAAGACTTGATCGCTCGCCTGCAAGCGTTCACGACGCCCCCCGACGATGCGGCGCCGGGGTCGCACGTCATTTGCCAGGCGGCAACGACGCAGTGCCAGGCGATGGTGGCCTCGCCGCGCTGGCGGCGCATCGCCACCGCCGCGGAGCCCGATCGAACAGCTTCGTTCGAAGTGCTGGCGAAGCAACCGGGGTTCTGATGAGCAGGTCCGTCGCCGCGATCGCGCTCATCGTTCTCCTGATCGTCACATCGGCGGTGTATTTGACTGGCCTCTCGAACGTACCGCCGTACTTGATGCACGACGAGGTGAACTTTTCGCTGCAAGCCCACGCCATCGCCACGACCGCGCGCGATACCAACGGTCGTTTGCTACCCGTGTATTTTTCCGAAACCGGGTTTGAGGCGGGCCGGGACCCGTTGTTGATCTATTGGACGGCGCTCTTCCTCACGATGCGGCCGCTGTCGGAGGCGGCGGTGCGATTCCCGACGGCGCTGCTCGCGGTGGTCAGCGTCGGGTTGATGTTTCTTCTGGTGCGCCGGTGGTTGCGCAACGATGTCGCCGCTTTGCTGGCCGCCGCGCTCCTGGCATTCACGCCCGGCTACTTCACGAATGCCAGGTTGGCGCTCAGCATTACCTACGCCGTCCCCGTCATCATCGCCTGGCTCTATTGCCTGCAACGGGCCCTTGATTCGAAGCAGCCGCGTTGGGCGATGGCGTCCGGTGTCGTGCTTGGGATCGGCATCTACACCTATCTTGCGAGCGTCGTCGTGATGCCGCTGCTGCTGGTCGCGGCCTGCGGCGTGTGCGTCCGCCGGGACCGGCGCGGCGACGCGGCGCAGATGCTGCTTGGTTTCGGCGTGATGCTGCTGCCGCTGATTGTGTGGTTGATCATGCATCCCGATCGGTTCACGAATATCTATGTCGCATATCGTCCGAGCGGCATGGCTACCAGCGGCGGCGTTCGCGAACGGCTGACGGCGTTCTGGATGTTCTTCAGTCCCGACTATCTGTTCATTTCCGGCGACGGGCGGTTGACCAATTCCACGCGCCAGGCGGGCCTGTTTCCGATCGCCTTTGCGGTGCTGATCCCGGTCGGCCTGTATCAGCTGGTGCGCGAGCGTGGGCCGGTGGGCGCGCTCGTCGCCTTCGGGTTCTTTCTTTCGCCGATTGCCACCGCTCTGTTAGGCCACTTGGAGATCAATCGCGTCCTCACGGCGATCCCCTTCGGAGTCCTCGCGGCCAGCGCCGGAGCCAGCCACCTGTGGGCGATGAATGGCGCGGTCAAATGGATTGCGGCGGTTCTCGTCCTCGGTGTCGCGATCCAGTTCGCCGGTTTCCAGGCGCACTACCTTGGGCCGTACCGAACCCAGGCTGGATTCTGGTTCGGCGGCAACAGCCGTACTGCGATCAATTTGGTGCTCGAGCGCGCTACGCCTGAGACGCCGGAAATTTATCTGAATCGACGGACGCCGATCGAGCGGTACTGGCGCTTTTATGTGGCCGCGCGCCACCGCGACGATCTTGCGGAGCGGCCGATTTACTACGACCCGTCCGAACTTGACATCGACTCGCTACCGCCAGGCGCCTTGCTCATCTGCGAATCTGAGCTGGTGATGGCAAAGCAGCTGGCGACGCGTTCAGGATGGCATCATCTCGGGTCCGGCGTGCAGCCTGACGGTACCGCCAGTCACGAAGTGTTCGAGCGGGCGCGTTAGAGCACGGCGCGAAAATAGGCGCGCGAGAACTCCACGATCACGCCAACCGCAACAATGGTCACCATGATGCGCATGCGCAGTTCCGGTTTCCTGGCGACCGCGGCGATACCGGTGGCGCAGAGCAATGCCACAAACGGCAGAAAGGTCGCGGCGTTCTCGATCGAATGCGCGACCCCAAAAGAACTGCCTGCAAGTGGTGCGACGACGACCCCGCCGGCAATCAATCCGAAGGTCGAACCGGACACCGCCGCGCGTCCCTTTGCCACGCCCCAGGCCAAGGGCGGAACCATGAACAGCAAGAGCGGCGCCACCGATGCGGCGTCATCGAAAAACAACCAGGCCGGATCGAAGAAACCCCAGTAGAGCGAGGCACGCGTGCCCAGCGTGTTCCAGTTCATGAACCCTCTGATGCCGTCCAGCGGGTAACGAATGTGCGCCTGATGGATCGCCCAACGGCCGAAGGTGTCCTGGTAAGTATCGGGATGCAGGACGAACCAGATCGCCGCGGGAACAAGGCACAAGGCGAACGCGCCGGCAATCGGGAGTGCAACTGCCCAAGACTGCCGATGGATCGCGAGGATGAAGATGAAGAGCGCCGCGAGAAACGCCATCGTCAGCGGGGCCGTGGGATGCGTGAAGGCGCCTGCTCCGAGCATCAGGCCGGCTCCGAGCAGTCGCAGCGTCCGCGCGTCTTTCAGATACGCGGTCACGTTCCACATCGCGAGCAAAGCGAACGGCAGCGGGAAGATGGCGGCCGATCCCGATCGGCCGAGCGCGAGATGCGCCGGCGTGAAGATCAGCAGGATGGCCGCTATCGCCGCCGCGAAATCACTGCCGATCACCACGCGCGCGCACAGGAACACCAGGCCAGCGTCGATCGCAGCGGCTATCACGCTCGCGATGCGGCCGGAGAAATCGCCGCCGGCCAAGCGCATCGCCGCGTTGCCATAGACGGCAACCGGTTGCAGCCACTGGTCATCCCGCACATGGAAGAACAGCGGGGTCGCCCCGGTGCGGATGGTTTGCGCGGCAGTATTGAACGTCGACTCTTCGGGCTGTGACCGGCGCCGCTGTCAATCGAAAGCCGTAAAGCAGCAACGTGAGTCCGGCCAGGAGGCACGCCGTGACGATCGGCTGCAGGCGCATGTTGAAAGCGGGGTTGGTGCGCGCTGGTGGATTCGAACCACCGGCCCCCGTGTGAAGGGGGTGCAGCGCTTCTGAACAACTAAGAAGAGGCCGTTTTCATAGGGAAACCGTTTCGGTAGCCTTCACCGTAGTAAACAGTATTTGACCCCTTTTCTGAAAAAAGTCCCAACGGATTCCCAATGGGGGTTCCCAGAGGCATTTTAGCCCACCTTCTTGAGCGCCGAACGTCCGCGTCGCGCCTTCCGGAGTTTCTGTTCCGTTGCTTTGGCAAGCTTTGGGGTCTCGCTGGCGACGGTCAAGCGCTGGCGGCGGGCCGTCGTGTCTCACGTTGATTAAGCGCGCTACGCCACATCCTTAGGCGCGCACCTCGCGTTTCTGCCGTCCAAAGATCCATATGATCGCAATCGTCGCAACAATCAGGACGTTGACCTTCCACATGGGTCCGAAAATCATGCCGTACGTCAACGCGATGGACAGCACGGCCAGGATAAAACCACCAATGACTCGACCGACCCGGCTCTGTCTGGTGGCAATCCACAGAGTGACGACGCCCAGCACCGTAGCCTGTGAAGCGACGGCCATCACACCGACGACAGGTATCCAGATGCTCGTCGGCTCCAAGCCGAGACCTCCGGTGAGCGTGAGCGTATGCACCAGTACCGCAGCCGCACCGAGAATGCGGGCACTGCGGTTCTCTTGTGTGGCGACCCACACAAGAAGGAGACCTAGCAGAGTCGTCAGGCCGAGCGTAAGCCAGACCATCGCGGCAAGTATGCCCAAAACGGCCAAGGGATCAAGGTGAGACACCACCCAGCGGGCCCATAAGACCCAGCCCACAGCGGCTTACCTTTCGCCCTGGTTTCATTGGCGAGACAGAGCCGCCGCATCGGGCTCATCAAACGGTTGATTCTCGGACCGCTCTCATGTTTCTGGAGCGGCCCTTTGGTAATCATCAAGGCGCATCTGCGTTCTGGTCACGCCCTCCTGCAGTCCGGCTTTGGTATACAAATCATGCGCTTTTGTGATCAGCTCGCGAGCCAGCGCTTTCCGATGGCCTGTCCGAGCTGCCAAGCGGCCACAGGCTTCCCGTATAACGTGACGACGGACGCACTGATCACGGCCGACATCCGTTGCCGCTCCTGCCGCCACCAGTGGGCAGTTTCCTCTCCGATGCCGCCGTTCTTTCTGCAACGGAAGATCGAAGATATTAGAAACAAAAACCGAAAGGCCAGGACCTAAGGGTAGGTAGTCACTTCCGCCATGGAAGTATCTTCAGCATCGCACCCGGTACCGCGCGAGCAGCAGTATCCTTCGCGCTGCCCAAACTGCGACGCGATGGCGGCGCAGCCCGCCAGCGTCAGCACGATTGCGGACGTTCCGAACGTTCTCCGTCTCAAGGTTAAGTGTTCGTCCTGCGGCCACGCGTGGACGTACGAAATGAAGTCACCCACGCCGCAATAGATTCCACGGCCACCCATGTCCGCGCAGCGCAGTGAAAATGCTGCGAGCCGAGTGTCCCGGCCGGTTGGTCAGCTAGCGGCGATAGAATGCGACGCATGGCGATACCTATTTCCACTTGGGCATTGGTCGCCGGGGTCGGAGCATCAGCTGCGCTTATCTTCGGTCGCGCCGTGTTTAATCCAGAAGTGCCGACCACCGTGCTCTGGTTGGCCGCGTGGGGCGCATTGTTGGCGGCTCAGGCAGCGTCGTGGGCGCTCGCCAGGAATCGCACGAGCTAGCTACGTGTGTTGTGCGGACATCCGTCACGACAATGGCGGCACGTCGGGAGCCTCGCGTCGTTCTTCAACCCAGCCGCCATCGGTGAACTGCTTGATGCGGGCTTCCAGTTTCCTGGGATACTCGGCCCTCGCGCCCGTTGTGAAACAGTTGGCTCTCCAACAGCGAGCCATCGACGAGACGATGTATTCGATGGCGCGGAACGTCGTCATCGTGCGTTCGCGAATCTCGGCCCAGTGACCGCCCAGGCTTCGCGAAGCTATGCAGCACCCGCATCGGCGGATGCATGCTTGTCGTTCTGCCCTTGAAGGGGTTCACATTCGACATCGCCACCACCGTGTTGCCATGCTCTGACAGATGAGGCCGCTCGGCCTGGCGTTTACCTGACCCGTGCCCCACAACGTCGAGCATCCAGGTCGGCAGGGTTCCGATGAGCAAGGGCTGGTCGTGCTGTTCGCTGGCCTGCTGCCCATTGTGCTCGGTCGAGAGTCGCGCTCAATCGAAACGCCGTGTCTGAGCGATCAGCGGAGCCGTTGAGTGGCTGAACGGGTCCTCCGGCGACCTGCCGCGCATGACAGCAAGCGAGGCGGGGAGCGGCCCGTGTCGGTGCTGTTCGACCGCTCCCCTGAACCCGTGGATCGTGCCGTCGTGCTGTGGTGGACTCCGGGCGGCAGCGCCGCGGGCGGAGCCGGACGCTTCAGCGTTTCACGCCGTCGTAGACCGTCGTGACGACGCTGGTCTGATCGATCGTGCCATCACCGTCGGAATCGACTTCGCCGACCGATGTCAGGAGCTGCCCGCGCGAGTTGTAGGTATTCACGTTGCTGGCTCGGACGTCGATCGTACCGTCCCCGTTGAAATCGGCTTCAGCCAGATAGCTTAGGAGGTTCCCGTCGGAGTCGTACTCTTGGAGTGTGATCTGGGTCGATGGCGGGAAGCCTGTTTGCTGAGCATGCGCCACCTGCCGCACCACGTTGCCACGCGCGTCGTACTCGAAAGTGGCCGACTGAACGGTATCGATGACTCCATCGATTTCGCCACCCGGCACGTCCGCCTGGTCTGTCTCGACGACCTGCTCCAGCAATTCGCCCTGCGAGTTGTAGGTGAAGCGCGCCGTGATGCGTTGACTGAGGTTGCCATCCCCGTCGTCGTCGCCCTCTGACAGAAAACTCAACGGATGGCCGCTTTCGTCATACGTCACGAGATCATGACTGGTGGAGTCGATGGTGCCATCGGCTCCGTCGTCGAACTCCGACGTCTGCTCGACCAAGTTGCCGTCCGCGTCGTACGACGACGAAGTGTGGAAGCGGGAGTCCGCTACGTTGTCGGCCGGGAAGTTGTCGCTCTCACCCACCAAGTCGAGCTGATGGCCTTGTGGGTCATACGTCGCGGCGGTGCGAGAGCGAACGTCCACCGATCCGTCGGCCCCCTGGTCCACTTCGGACACGGTCTGGAGGACGTTCCCGCTCGCGTCGTTCACGTAGGTCGTCGTAGAACGCAATTCGAGCGTGCCGTCGCTGTCCTCGTCGAGTTCCGCGACCAGCCGCACGGGGTGATTCTTCGAGTCGTACATCGTGGTGGACGTCGAGGTTTCGTACACGCTGCCATCGCCGCCCGAGCCGAGGTCGTTGA
Source organism: uncultured cyanobacterium (assembly GCA_963833135.1). Lineage (GTDB taxonomy): Bacteria > Acidobacteriota > Vicinamibacteria > Vicinamibacterales > UBA2999 > 12-FULL-67-14b. Next base: position 359,758 of record CAWHWW010000014.1, read on the forward strand.
TGTTGGACACGGAGACCTGACGTATCGCGTTGCCCGACTTGTCGTACTCGGTCGTGACCACCGTGCTCGCTTCCACGGTCCCATCGGCGGCGGTGTCGAACTCCTCGGCCGTACGCACGACTCGGCCCTTCTTGTCGAAGTTGGTCGTGGCGATGGCGCGTTGATCGACGATGCCGTTGCCGTCGGTGTCCGTGTCGGTGGTGGTGACTGTCTGTCCTCCCGCACCGGGAGCGGGTTTGGCAGAAGTGAGCGTGCCGCCTACGCCCCCGAGCGGGACCTTGAGCGACGACGCAATAGCCGACCGCCAGGCCTGATAGGCGCGGCCTGCCGCTGGTGCGGGACCGGCGGATGCCGCCGGGACGCCCAGGGTCAAGCCCACGAAGGCCGCGCCCCACAGAACAGAGCAACGTAATTTCGAAATCATCGGACATCCTCCCGAAGCAAAGCGATAGACAGGAACAGGGGTTGAGCGTGACGGAAGGCGGGCTTTCAGACAGACCCCACCCGACCACACGACCCATTCGTGCTGAGCTGACCGCGCCGCCGCAAGGTTTAGGCTGAGTCGCGGCAAGCTATCACATCTGCTGAGCTGCAGATGTGAATTGTCCAGCTTGGGTGCAGATCAATTCCGACCAACGCTAGCCGACCGGCGGCTCCTGACCTGCGGTCGTGGACACCCGGCTAATCGAAAACTGTTAAGCCGCCACGATATACAATGACGTCGTTATAGTTGGTGGCGTGCCCACGCAACCAGTGGCTGGCAGGCCACAGCCCGTCTCCAAATCGTCTTCAAAATTGGGGTCGATTACCGACGACTCGGGATGACTGGTGTCGACTGAAGCGAGGCAGGGAAGTTGTCGATCGCGTTGGGCTTGAACCAGAAACCGTGCGCCATCAGTGACTTCCATCTAGGAGCGACAGCGCGTTCAACTCCGCCTTCTTCCATTCATCGCCAGGGCGCTCCACTCGGCGCCGGTCACGCCACGCGCCGCAATCCCTCAACCTACCGCAATTACTTTTGGAGTTGTTTTCAACTGGCGAGGGTGTGAACTCACGGACCGATTCGCCATGAATGGAAACTTGAACCAGACTCGGACAGACATCCCAACGTCATAGGGAGGTCACCCCGGGCCGTCAGCTTTTCGACGCGCCCAGTGTGGGCCTGGATCGAAGTGGGAGGACTTGATGACTGCGAGCTGGGTGATGGAGCCATGAACAAGATCACTATTGCTATCTTCGTCGCATTCCTCTGCTCCCCGGCCTTCGCGCAGCTTCCCAGGGACGCTGCGATTGCCAAGGCCGAGGCCATCCTCAGGAACCTCCAAAACGGCAAGACGGCGGACATCGTGACGCAATTCGATGCCAGGATGACGCAGGAACTCCCCGAAGCCAAGCTGATGCCGGTGTGGCAGGCACTTGTCGCCCAGTTTGGCGCATTCAAAAATATCAACGAGCGCCGCGAAGGGCAGATGGAGGGCAGGCAGGCCGTCGAACTCTTCCTCTCTTTCGAGAAAGAAACGATCATCCAACGCGCTGTCTTCGACAGCGAGGGAAAGGTGGCCGGGCTGGTTTTCCGGCCAACTAATTTGGCGGTGCTGCCGCCGAACAAACTAGGGAATGAGTAGGCTTCAAGCCGGAATCGACGAACACGAACGAGCCGTGCGATCAGGCCGCTCGCTCTACTTAGATGTAGTCGGCGGAGGAATTCACCGATTCGCCATCAGTGAGGGCCTTTGCGAACATGAAGTCCCAATGGATTCCCAATGAATGCCAGAAACCCTAATATTGAGGGTTTTGGGCGCTCACCGTAAGTGATTGATTGAACCGAAGTTAGGTTTGGTGCGCGCTGGTGGATTCGAACCACCGACCCCCGCCGTGTGAAGGCGGTGCTCTACCGCTGAGCCAAGCGCGCGCCCAGACCGTCGATCATAGCACCAACTCTGCTTTTCCTAGATGGTGCCAAAGAGGCGATCGCCAAAGTCGCCAAGTCCGGGCACGATGAACTTGTGCGCGTTCAACTCCCGGTCGACGGCCGGCGTGAAGATCGGCACGGTCGGATAGGCGCGCTCGACGGCTGCGACACCTTCGGGCGCCGCGACGATGCAGACCAGGCGCAAATGCCTGCCGCCCGCCTTGGTCAGCATGTCGAGGGCGGCGACGGCGCTGCCGCCGGTCGCCAGCATCGGATCGATCAGCAGCACGTAGCTGTCTTGAATGTCCTTCGGCAGCTTCGCGTAATACTGGGATGCCACCGCGGTGCGTTCGTCACGCTGCAAGCCGAGATGGCCGACGCGCGCGTTCGGAACGAGCTCCAACATCCCCGGCAGCATGCCCAGGCCGGCGCGCAGCACCGGCGCCATGACGACGTCGGCGGCCAGGCGGCGGCATGGCGAGGGACCGAGAGGTGTTTCCACGACGCCGTCCACGGTCGGCACATCGCGCAGCGCTTCGGCGCCGAGCAGCACGCTGATCCGGTTGGCCAGCGAGCGAAAACGTTCTGGTGATGTGCGCGAGTCGCGCAGTTCCGCAAGACAGTCGTGCACGAGCGGGTGGTTGACGAGTTGCAGCACGGCGCCAGAAGCTTACACGCAATCTCTGTATTCACGTACAATTCAGCCTGCATGTCGATTCGTGTTCCGGCGATGGCGCTGGCACTGACGGTGGCGGTGACGATCGCGCGGCCGGACGCTCCGGAAGAGTGTTCGCGCAGGGCCCCGCCGCAGTCTCGCTCATCATCACCAACGGCATCGTCCTCACCGTCGACGGCAATCGCCGCGTCCTCAATCCTGGTGCAGTGGCGATTAACGGCACCGACATCGTCGCGGTCGATACACCCGCCGCGATCGCCTCCCGCTACAAGGCAGCTGCAGACGCTGGATGCCGCAGGCAAGGTTGTGATGCCCGGGTTGATCAACACGCACACGCACGCCGCGATGGTGATGTATCGCGGTCTCGGCAACGATCTGAACTTGATGGATTGGCTGCAGAAGTACATCTTCCCGGCTGAGGGGAAGACCGTATCGCCGGAATTCGTGCGGGTCGGCACGCGTCTCGCGCTGCTCGAGATGATTCAGTCGGGGACGACGACCTACGCCGACATGTATTACTTCGAGGAAGAAGTTGGCCGCGTCACCAAGGCAGCCGGCGTGCGCGGCGTTCTTGGGCAGACCGTGATCGAATTCCCGGTCCCTGATGCGAAGACGCCTGCTGACGCCCTCAAGCGCGCGGAGGCGTTCGCGAAGGAATTCGCCGGCGACGACTTGATCACGCCGTCGCTCGCTCCGCATTCCGTGTACACGCTCGATGCAAAAACGCTTTCGGCCACGAGTGAGCTGGCGAAGCGCCTGAAGATGCCGGTGCAGATCCACCTCGCCGAAACCAGCGCCGAGATCGGGCTGTCGCAGGAGCGGCACAAGATGCGGCCAGTGGCGATTCTCGAATCGCTGAAGTTCTGGGCGCCGATTACCATCGGCGCACATGGCGTGTGGATCAACGACGACGAGATCGCGCTTTTGAAGCAGCGCAACGTCGGCATCTCGAACAATCCCGAAAGCAACATGAAGCTCTCGAGCGGCACCGCGCCGGTCGTGGCGTATCGCAAGGCCGGCGTGAACGTCGGTCTCGGCACCGACGGCGCCGCCAGCAACAACGACCTCGACATGTTCGAGGCGATGCGGCAGGCTGCGTTCCAGCAGAAACTGATCACGATGGATCCAACCGCGATCAGCGCGCCGGAAGCGCTCGAGATGGCGCACGATTGGCGGCGCGCGGGTGCTCGGTCAGCAGGCGCGCATCGGGTCGCTCGAGCCCGGCAAGCGTGCCGACGTGATCATCGTCGGGATGTCCAGGCCGCGTCAGCAGCCGCTGTTCGATCCGATCGCGCAGGTCGTTTATGCTTCGCGGGGCGATGACGTCGAGACGACGATCGTGAACGGGAAGGTGCTGATGCGCGATCGGAAGGTGCTGACGCTCGACGAGTCGAAGGTGCTTGAGCGAGGCCCGCGCCGCCGCGGACCTCGTTAGAAAAGCGGTGCAGTAGAACGCTCCGCGCATCCGTGTAATCCGTGTAATCCGTGTAATCCGTGGATGTTACTCGAGGACCCCGATGTAGGGGAGATTGCGATACTGCTCGGCGTAGTCGAGTCCGTAGCCGACGACGAACTTGTCCTCGATCGTGAAGCCGATGTAATCGACCTTCACGTCGATCTTGCGGCGGCTGGGCTTGCTGAGCAGGCACGCGGTGCGAAGAGTTCGCGGTCCGCGCGCCTGCAGGATCTCCTGCAGGTAGTGCAGCGTCAGGCCGGTGTCGACGATGTCCTCGACGATGATCACGTCGCGGCCCTCGATGCTGGCATCGAGGTCTTTCGAGAGCCGGACTTCGCCGGAAGAAGACGTGGCGGCGCCGTAACTGGAGCAGGCCATGAAATCGATGCTGACCTGTCCGTCCATCGAGCGAATCAGGTCGCCGAGAAACAGGAACGCCCCTTTGAGGACGCAGACAAAATGCAGCTGGCCGCCGGGAAGATCGGCGCGGATCTCCTGGGCCAGCGCGTTGATACGGGCGGAAAGTTCGTCCTGATCGATGAGGACGGTCGGAGTGGCTGTCGTCGGCATCGGTCGACAGACTAACATAAGCCACAGATGGCTCAGATAGCGCAGACTGACATTTGTCGATGAAGAGTTTCGACATCATCACCGAAGCCGACGCCCGGACGCTGGAGATCGGGACCAGTGTGACGCTCAAGCCGGGCGGGCACGTGACGCCGCTTGCGGCGGACACCCTCAAGGCGCGCCGCATCACCGTGTTGAGCGGGGTTGCCGAGGCGAGCCTCGACGGCCTGGCGCCTGTCGCCGATATCAAGTCAATCGCGATCGGCAGCGATCATTCGGGAGTGACCCTGAAAGCCAGGCTGCGCGACCACCTGCGTCAGCGCGGCCTGAGCGTCCTCGATGTCGGCACCGACGGCGCCGATCCGGTCGACTATCCCGACATCGCCGCCCAGGTCGCGCGCCTCGTGGCGCGCAAGGAAGTCGACGCCGCGATCGTGATCGACGGAGCGGGACTCGGTTCGGCGATTGCCGCCAACAAGATCGCCGGCGCCCGCGCCGCGATGTGCAACGACAAGACCCTGGCGCGCTATTCGCGGGAACATAACGGCGCCAACGTCCTGGCGCTTGGCGCGACGCTGGTGTCCGTCGACGATGCCATGGCGATCGTCGAGACGTGGCTCGCCACGCCGATGGGCGAGGCGCGATACATTCGGCGTCTCGCGAAGATCCGCGCGCTGGAGAGGATGCCGTGACCGACTATCGGCGGGTGATCGAGCTGATCCTCGAGGAGCTGGCGCGCGCCGGGGCGGTGGCGCCGTCTCGCTGCGCCTGTCACGGCTTCACCTCGGAGTGCTGCCCGGATCGCGTGCAGCACGTCATCGACGCGGGCGCGACACGCCTGGGGCTGCACGCCGCCGACGGCGGCGCAAGCGGCGTGTCCGGTTACATCGATCACACGCTCCTGAAGCCGGATGCGACCGCGAGCGACATCGAGCAGCTGTGCCGCGAAGCGGCGGAATGGAAGTTCGCGACGGTCTGCATCAACCCCACATGGGTGGCGCTCGCCGCCAGGCAATTGAGAGGCACGCCGGTCGGCGTGTGCACGGTCGTCGGGTTTCCGCTCGGCGCCACCACACCGGACGTCAAGCAGTTCGAAGCGCGGCGCGCCATCTTCGACGGCGCATCCGAGATCGACATGGTCATCAACGTCGGCGCCCTGAAGTCAGGCGACGTGCGCCTGGTCACCGACGACATTCGCGGCGTCGTGTCGGCCTGTCACGCCGCGGGCGCCGGCAGCAAGGTGATCATCGAGACGGCGCTCCTCACCGATGAAGAGAAGATCACCGCCTGCACGCTGTCGAAGGCGGCGGGCGCAGACTTCGTGAAGACGTCGACGGGCTTCGGTCCGGGTGGCGCCACTGCCGCCGATGTCGCGTTGATGCGGCGCGTCGTCGGCGACGAGATGGGAGTCAAGGCGTCCGGCGGGGTCCGCGATCTCGAGCAGATGAAGGCGATGGTCGCCGCCGGCGCGACGCGTATCGGCGCCAGCGCCGGGGTACGCATCGTCAAGGAGTCACGAGGAGAGGGCACGACAACGGGGAAGGCCAGCGGCTACTGATGAGGGCGGCCGCCGTTCTCTTCATCCTGTTGACAGCCCTGCCGGCCGGCGCGCAGACACCAGACCGGCTACCGTGGTTCGCCATTGATGCGCACGCTGCGACCGTCGGCCTTCCACAGGCCGAAGGCTGGGTGCCGGCGGTCTCGGCCGATACGGAACTCCCCGGCCGCAACTGGGGCCTCAGCACCGGCGCGACCGTCTATCCGTTGCGCCTCGGGCTCGTCACGTTTGGCGCAGGCGCGTCGGTGATCGTCGGCAAGGGCAGCAGCCAGTCGCTGACCATCACGACGGGATCCGGCGCGACCGCGACGACGCGAACCACGCCGGTCGTGCATACGGGCATCACCAGCCTCGTGCCGCAGGTGTCGATCAACTTCGGACGCAAGCTCGGCTGGAGCTATCTGAGCGCCGGGCTCGGCGTATCGAAGGTCACCAGCCGCGCCGATGCCGTGGACTCGACGCCGGCGACCGCGGTGCCGGACTCATGGAATTCGGCGCTCAACTTCGGTGGCGGCGCGCGGTGGTTCATGAAGCCTCGCCTCGGCGCTGGTTTCGACGTGCGGTTTGTGAAACTCGGATCCCGCTCAGCGACGGCCACGCTGCCGGCCGCCAAGCGCACGCAGGTCTGGAACATCAGCGCCGGGATCTCGATTCAGTAAGGTTGGCTTGCTGACCGAAGCTCGCGACACGAGCCAAGGTCGGAGCGGGAGCTAACCGCCCAGCTATCGCGGAGCCGAATCTTGGCTGCAGCCAGGATCGATTAGATGGTCCTGAGCAAAGAAATCTCCGGTCCCGACTCCCGCCACGGTGATCAAGGTCAATACGGGGATCGACTCAGCCGAGGCATACTGGTCTGAACAATGGACCCGATTGCAGACAAGGTTGACTATTACGAGGTTCTGCAGGTCAACAGCAACGCCGAACCGGAAACGATACACCGCGTTTTTCGCCTTTTTGCGCAGCGGTTTCATCCCGACAACCAGGAGACCGGCGACGACCGCAGGTTCCGGAAAATTCTCGAGGCCTATTCGGTCCTGAGCGATCCTGAAAAACGCGCCCGCTTCGACGTCCACTACGAGCAGCACGACCGCTTTCGCCTCGTCTCCACCGGCGCGCAGGCCGAGAGCGACTTCGAGATGGAGCAGATAATCCGCCTGACGCTGCTTGAAGCGCTCTACACGAGGCGCCGCAGAGACCCGCGGTCGCCGTCCATTTATCCAATTGAGCTGGAGACGATGCTCGGACGGTCGCGCGAGCAGCTTGAGTTCACAATTTGGTATCTAGCGCAGCGCAAATATGTGACGCGGGACGATCAGTCGCGGCTGATGATTACAGCCGAGGGTGTCGACTATCTCGAGCAGAATTGCCGGAGTGTGCTGCAGCAAAAGCGCCTTCGGCAGGGCACGGAGGCGGCGTAGCGGTCACCATGACCACCGATGCCCGCAGTTCGGGCATCCCCAGAGTTAACTGGCCGACGGGTTCGCATCACGACACCGCTCACACGCAAACGTCGGCTTGCCTGAGTCGTTCATAGCCATCACTCCGCCCGGAATTCCGCGAGCGGATCGTCGTCGGTCCATTCCTGCATGACGGGCTGCTCATACAGCGTGACAGAGAGCACTTCCAACTTGGATCGGAACAGCACCTTGCCGGCTGCGTCTGAGACTTCGACGCCAGGTTTCAGAAGTCGCGCCGATTTCCCATCGGCAAATGTCAGCTTCCTCCCATCGGCGGCAAACACCACGACCACTCCTACAGACATAATCAAATCGCTCATCCCAAATAGATGAGCGTACCTGCGGTCTTCGGCTTCGTGTGTTGATCAGGATCAACCAACATCCGGCATCTGCTGGAATTGCCGGGGCGGGGTATGCGGCTATACGTTCGGGTCAGCGTACACGAACAATCTGTATTTAGATGTATGCTAGCTGCAGATGCGAACGACCCTCAATCTCGATGACGACAAGATCGCCCGCGCCCGTGAACTGACCGGCGTGGCCGAAAAGACGGCGCTGATCCACGCGGGCCTCGATGCTTTGATTGCGCGGGCCAGCGCCCAGCGGCTGGCCGCTCTGGGCGGGCAGTTTCCGATGACGACGCCGCCCCGGCGCCGCCGGCCGCGGCGCACGCGCCGATGATCCTCGTCGATACCTCGATCTGGATCGATCATGGGCGTCGGCGTCATGCCGGCCTGGCCGCGTGGCTCACCGAGGGGCTGGTGCTGGGGCATCCATTCGTCCAGGGCGAGCTCGCCTGCGGCCAGATGGCGCGACGGGCCGAAGTGCTCGCGCTCTTCGACCAGCTCCCGCCAGCCGCCGTCGTCTCCCATCGGGAGATGCTGCAGTTCGTCGAGCGACATCGGCTGATGGGGCAGGGGCTCGGCTGGATCGATCTGCATCTGCTGGCGTCCGCCCTGGTCAGCCACGCCACGCTCGCCACGCGCGACGGGCGGCTGGCGCGGGCCGCGCACGATCTCGGGGTCGCGGCATGATCCCTCGTGATGATTCGTGTTCGTCGTTGACCCTCGTGAACCTTTAGCGTCGACGTGTGCGTCCGGATTTGTTACCCAAATCATGCACAAGAATCCGGCTGGTCTTCCGCGTCTCAACCTAGATTCTTCGGTCTCGGTACCTCTGAGAGCTGGGGCTGTCCTGCGTGTAGTGCGAGGCGGTTCCTTCAAGAATGGAGGGAAGGGCGTCCGCGCCGCCTGCCGCCTTCACCATTGCTTGCTCCGAAACCACATTCGGGCATGGGCCCCGCCGAATCGTGCTATAGAGTCCAGCCGGAGCGCGCGCCTGGCGAGGACCGTCCACGACCGCAGCGTTTCACAGGAAGGACATGTATGATGCGACGTTACATCGGCGAAGGGAGCGGTCTGGGATTGCTCCTTGGGATATTGTTGGCCGCCAACGCGCTTCCCGCCGAGGCGCAACCGCCCGCTAAGCCAGTTCTGGCAACGATCGTAAATGAGGTGACGGATCCGGTGCCGGTGGTCGTGACTAACACCACAGCAGCGGCGCCAGCCCTCGTGAAGTGTTGGTTCGCAACGGGCAGCGGGTCTGGTTCGGTCCCGACTGGCGGTGGCAGCGGCAGGCTCTCGGTCCAGTTATCGGTTCACTGCCCGGATGGCATAACGGCCATGGACGTGCAGCGGGTGTACTTCTCGCCTGATGTGATGAACCTTGGCACAAACGTCCTGCACTGGCAGATTACGGTCAGCCTTGGCCCCGGAGATTTTGACCCCGCAGGCCTCGTGGCGGTCCTCACGGCAGGAGCTCCAGACAGCGTCCTGTCCCGGCCGCTACGGCTCGACAAAGCGGCCGCACAGTTTGTCTCATACACATACCGATTCAGTACGGGAATTGCTGGGGTTGGATACGTGAGTAGTGGTCTTTGGTTCTTCGAGGGCGTCCCGGTTCCCTGACACAAGAATTTCACGGCGAGGGATAAGACTCGTATGGTCTTGTCCCTCGCCCAGTGTGCGGCGGCATTGTGACAGATCAGTTCAGGCGCGGCCGACGGGAACCGGGCGTATCCTGAAGGCGAATGAACACGTGGTTGTGGTCGCGGCTGCCTAGACGGAACGACCATGATCGCCGCGGCGATGGCTCGCCATGTGCCGACGCCGAAGCCGAATACGTTGACCACGGCGTGTCGGGCGCGCGCGACACGCCGCCCGCGCTGGATCGCCTCACCCGCGACCTGAAACATCTCATCACCCTGCTCGATGAATGGCAGGCGCTCGGTATCGCGTTCGTGAGCCTACCCGCGGCTCACGGACCGGCCGGCGGGCCAGTCAACGGGCGACGCCGATCGGCGACTTCAAGAAGACCTGGCACGCGGCCTGTCGCGCCGCCGGGTGTCCGGGAAAGATCCCGCATGACTTCCGCCGCACCGCTGTCCGCAATCTCGTGCGCGCGGGGATTCCCGAGCGCGTGGCGATGCAGATGACCGGGCACAAGACCCGCTCGGTATTCGAGCGCTACAACATCGTGTCGCCGGGCGATCTGCGCGACGCGGCGCGTCGATTGGACGAACGTCATGGGCACACTTTTGGGCCCACCGAGGCGAAATCGGCCGTTGCCAGCCCGACCCACTCGCCGCAAGTTGTTGATATGATCCGCAACCTTCGCGTGCTCGTGGGCGAAGGTTGGAGCGGGAGACGGGGATCGAACCCGCGACATCGAGCTTGGGAAGCTCGCGTTCTACCGCTGAACTACTCCCGCTCAGCGAAATGGATTCTAGCAGACGGCGGACTAAGTCCGCCCCTACGATCTGATGATCCCGATCACTTCGTCGCGGCGCTTTTCCATGATCTCCGGGGTCAAGCCCTTCGAGATTCAGGCGCAGCAGCGGCTCCGTGTTCGACTGGCGCACGTTGAAGTGCCAGTCGGGATACTCCGCCGACACGCCGTCGAGGTCGTAAGGGTTCCCGTCCGCGTAACGCGTCCTGAGCTCTTCAATCTTCTTCGCCGCGATGTCCATGCTCGCGACCTTGGTGTTGATCTCGCCGGAGATGAAGTACTTCTCGCGCAGCGGCTTCAGCAGGTCGCGCAGCGACATGCCTTTCTTCGACATCAGGTCGAGGATCATCAGCGCCGGGATGAAGCCGTTGTCCGCGTAGAAATTGTCTCGGAAGTAGTAGTGCCCGGTGACCTCGCCGCCGAACACCGCGTTCTCTTCGCGCATGCGGCGCTTGATGAACGCGTGGCCGACCCGGTTCATCAACGCCTTGCCCTGGTAGCTTGCGACGATGTCCTTGACGGCGTAGCTGGCGCGGACGTCGTAGATGATCGTCTGGCCCGGCGACTTGATCAGAAAGGCTTCGGCCAGAAGGGCCGTGATGAAGTCGCCGGCGATGAACTCGCCCGTGCCGTCGATGAAGAAGCAGCGATCGGCGTCGCCATCCCAGGCGATGCCGATGTCCGCCTTCTGCCTGATCACCTCGGCGGTGATGTCCTGCCGGTTCTCCTCGATGAGCGGATTCGCCTCGTGGTTGGGGAAGGTGCCGTCCACGTCGAAGCAGAGCCGCGTCGTCTTGCAGGGCAGCCGATCGAACAGACGCGGCGCGACGATGCCGCCGACGCCGCTGCCGGCGTCGAGGACGACGTTGAACGGCTTGATCGAGCGTTCGTCGACGAACGACAACACGTGCTCGATGTAGCGATCCATGATGTCGGCGCGCTCGATCGGAGCCCGGCGTCGCCGGCGCGGGTGGAATCGCGTTGGCGAGGATCATCTCCTTCATTTCCTTGATGCCGGATTCGCCGCTGAGCGGGAAGGCTTCCTTGCGGACCAGCTTGCAGCCGTTGTACTCGCCAGGATTGTGCGACGCGGTGATCTGCGCGCCGCCGTCGAGGCCGTCGGCGGCGACGGCGTAGTACATCTGATCGGTGCCGACCAGGCCGTAGTCGATGATCGATCCGCCCTGCCTGACGGCGCCGTCGATGAACGCCTCGGTGAGCGACGGCGACGACACCCGCATGTCGCGCGTGACGGCGTACTTGCCGGGCCCCAGATACGCGACGAACGCGCGACCGAGCTGGTGAAACAGATCCTCGGTAATCTCGGAAGGGTAGAGGCCACGAACGTCGTAGGCCTTGAAGACGGACGGATTGATCATGTTCCGATGCTCGTGAAGTCGGTCAGCTGTGTCTTGTCGCCGAGGAGCGATCGCCCCTTCAGAACGGCGTCGCGGCCAATGTGGCAGTTGCGGCCGATAATCGGCCCGTGCACGACCGCGTTCTGGCCGATGCGCGAGTTCGGCCACACAATCGTGTCCTGCAGATCGGCGGACTCCTCGACGAGGACACCGCGGCCGAGCACGCTGTATGCGCCGATCGTCGCGCCGGCCTTGACGTGCACGCCGGCGTCGATAAAGCAGGGCCCGGTGATCGTCGCGCCGTCCTCGATCCGCGCCTCGGGCGAGATCGATCGGCTTGCCGCGATCGGCGTTCGCGAACACGCCGCCGCTGAACTTGCCCTCGAACATGTCGCGATGGACCTGCACGTACTTCTCAGGCGTGCCGATGTCGATCCAGTAGCCGCGGTCGACGTAGGCGACGAACGTTTCGCCGCGCTCGATCAGCGACGGGAAGTAGGCGCGCTCGATCGAGTACGACACGTCCTTCGGGATGCGATCGAAGGTGTCGGGCTCGAGCACGTAGATGCCGGCGTTGATCGTGTCGCAGGTAATCTCGTCGGGATTGGGCTTCTCGAGGAAGCGGCGCACGCGGCCGTCGGGCTCGCTCTCGACCAGCCCGTAGGACGCCGGGTTGTCGACCGGCGTCAGCACGATCGTCGCCTTGGCCTTGCGCTCGCGGTGCAGCGCGACCACCGCCTTGACGTCGACGCTGGTCATCACGTCGCCGTTGAAGACGACGAGCGTGTCGTCGATGCCCTGGGCGGCGTAGCGAATCGCGCCGCCGGTGCCGAGCGGCGACGGCTCGACGATGTAGCGCAGGCGCACGCCGGTGCCGACGCCGTCGCCGAACACTTCCTCGATGCGGCGCGGCTGATAGTTGAGGCTGAGGATCACCTCGTCGATCTCGGGAACCTGCTTGAGAAGATCGATCTGGTAGTGAAGAAACGCGCGATCGAAGATCGGCACGACCGGCTTCGGCGTGTGGATCGTCAGCGGCCGCAGGCGCGTGCCTTTGCCTCCGGCGAGCAGAATGGCCTTCATGACAAACTTCCATCTTACACGACCGAGGCGTAGAATGACCGCAGGCGCATGAACCTGCCGAACACGCTCACGGTGGCCCGCATCTTCCTCGTGCCGCTGCTCGTGTCGGTCCTGCTCACGAAATTCGAAGGCCGGCTGGTGATGGGCCTTCCGGTCGAGCTGGTCGCGGCCGCGATCTTCGGCATCGCCTCGCTGACCGACTGGCTCGACGGCTATCTCGCGCGGCGCCGCAAGCAGGTGACGACGCTCGGACAGATTCTCGATCCGCTCGCCGACAAGCTGTTGATCTCCGCCACGCTCATTTCGCTGGTGCAGCTCAATCTGGTGCAGTCGTGGATGGTCGCGGTGATCATCAGCCGCGAGATCGCCGTGACGGGCCTTCGCAATCTCGCTTACTCGCGGGGCCTGACGATGCCGGCATCCGGCCTCGGCAAGATCAAGATGGCGTCGCAGGTGACGGCGATCCTGCTGCTGATTCTGGGGTGGGAACGGATGCCGCTGCTGGTGTGGGCGGGGCAGGCGGCGATGTGGGTGGTGCTCGTCACCGCACTGGTCTCCGCGTTCGATTACTACCAGGGCTTCCAGCGCGCGATGGTGAGCCGCAGCGCCAAGGTCGCCGACTTCGACGCGGCGAAGTCGGCGAGAGAAAAAAGATCTCCTGAACCCCAGGTCAGGAGGGCGTCTTCAGTTCGGCGATGCGCTTTTGGGCGGCCGCCAGATATTCGGATTTCTCGAATTCCTTCACGAGCCGCTCGTAGTAGGGCAGGGCCTCCGACGTGGTCTCCTTCGTGACCTGACCCAGCTGGTTGTTCTTGCTCATCAGGTAGAGCGACTCGGCCAGGTGGAAGTAGAGCGCGTCCCGGTTGCTGTACTCCGGGTCGCTTTTGAGCACGTCCTTGAAGCGATCGATCGCGCCGGTGTACCACTTGATGCGGTAGTAATAGAACCCGACTCGATAGTTGGCGTCGCTCAACCGATCCTTGGCCTGGCGCTCCATCTTGCGCGCCTCGGGCATCAACTGGCTGTTCGGAAACCGCTGCAGGAAGATCTCGATCTCCTTGATCGCGTCGCGGGTAGCGGTTTGATCCCGCTCGGGCGCCAGCATCTGCTCCGTGTAGGACCGCGCCAGCTGCAACTGCGCGTAATCGGCCCGCTGGTGCGTGGGGTAGAACGTCAGGAACTCGCGGAACTCGTTGGCGGCGAGCAGAAGGTTCTCGGTGCCACCCTGGCTGACGTAGGTATCGCCGAGTGCCAGCTTGGCGTCCGGACGATACGTGCTCTGCGGGTAGTTGTCGACGATGTTGCGAAAGTACTCACGCGCGTCGAGCCACTTCTTGTCTTTCGCCGCTTCGGTGCCGCGATCGAACAGGAACTTGTCCGCGTCGGCGGTGCCGGGCGGCATCGAATTGGTCTTGGCGGCGCAGCCGGCCAGCATGGCGGCAAGCACCGAGCACCGCACCAATCCGAAATCCACTCGATCCGAAATCCGAGATCATTGATTGGCTTCCATCCAGCGCCACATCTGTCGAAGTCCTTCTTCGAGCGTTACCGACGGAGCGAAGCCAAGGTCGGTCCTGGCCCGCGACGTGTCGGCGTAGGTGTCGCGCATATCGCCCTTTTGCGGGCCCTGCTGATCGATCGTGACCTTGCGGCCGGACACGCGGGCGATCAGGTCGAAGACCTCCCGCAGGGAGACACGCGAGCCCCCACCAATATTGTAGACGCGCCCGGGGACTCCGCGGACTGCGGCATCCGCGGTCGCCTGCGCCGCGTCGGCGACGTAGGTGAAGTCGCGCGTCTGCAGGCCGTCGCCGTACTGGATGAGCGGCTTGGCCTGGAGCATTGCCGTAAAAAATCGGTTGAAGCCCATGTCGGGGCGCTGCCGAGGCCCGTAGACGGTGAAATATCGCAGCGACACGCAGGGCACGCCGAAGTTCACGTAATAGAGATGGCACAGCTGCTCGGCGGCGAGCTTGGTGACGCCGTACGGCGATACCGGTTGCGGCAGCGCGGTCTCGACCATCGGAATCTGCACGTCGTCGCCGTAGACGGATGAACTCGACGCGTAGACGAGGCGCTCGATTGGCTGCTTCGCGCACGCCTCGAGCAGGCGCTGCGTGGAGTCGATGTTGAGCCCGGTGTAGACGCCGAACTCCGTGCCCCAGCTGCGGCGCACGCCGGCCTGCGCGGCAAGGTGGAACACGTGCGTGATGCCCTCGAGCTGCTTCGCGAGATCGAGCTCGCGCAGGTCGCCTTCGATGAACTCGTAGTTGTCGGCGGCCGCGCAGGTTCTGCAGATTGCGTTCCTTCAATGGCCGCGGATAGAAATCTGTAAAGGCATCGATGGCGCGCACGCTGCGCGCCTTGATCGAGCAATCGCTCGCTCAAGTGCGACCCGATGAATCCCGCGCCGCCGGTGACCAATGCATTCATGCGAACAAGTCCTCCACGCGATCGGGCATGCGGACCGGCCGGCCGTCGCGATCGATCGTGGCGTGCACGGTGTGGCCCGTGGCGAGCAGCGCGCCGTCGGCACGCCGAATCGCTTCGTAATCGAATTGCACCCGCACCGGCGAGAGCTTCTTCGCCCTGGTGCGGATCTCGATGTCATCGTCGTAGCGCGCGCCGAGCCGGTAATTCGCAGTGCGCTTCGATGACGGGCAGCTGGATGCCGTCCGCTTCCATCTCGCGATAGGTCCAGACCGGTCTCGCGCAGCCAATCGGTGCGGCCAATCTCGAACCAGATCAGGTAGTTCGAGTAGTAGACAACGCCCATCTTGTCCGTCTCAGCGTACCGCACTCGAACGCTGGAGGTGGCCTGGCGGGCGCTCATCCCTTCGCGGCCGCGATGGCCTTGTCCTTGAGCGCCCGCGCCGCCTTCTCGGCATCACCGCTGCCGAAAATCGCATTGCCGGCGACCAGCCATTCGGCGCCGGCCTTGACGACGCTCTCGACGGTCGTCAGATCGATGCCGCCATCGACTTCGATCGGCGCGCGGTTGCCGGCGCGATCGAGCAACGCGCGCACGTTCTGAATCTTCTTGACGCTGTGGGGGATGAATACCTGGCCGCCGAAGCCGGGATTCACCGACATCACCAGCACGAAATCGACGTCGGCGGCGATCTCTTCAATCGCGACCACCGGCGTCGACGGATTCAGGACGGCGCCGGCCTTGGCGCCGAGCTTCTTGATCTGCGCGATCGTGCGATGGAGATGAGGCAGCACTTCGACGTGCACCGACACCATGTTCGCGCCCGCGTCGATGAAGGCCTCGATGTAGCGGTCGGGGTCGGCGATCATCAGGTGCACGTCGAGCGGCAGCGTGGTCGCCTTGCGCAGTGACCTCACCACCGGCACGCCAATGGTGATGTTCGGCACAAAGTGGCCGTCCATCACGTCGACGTGGACTTGATCGGCGCCGCCGCGTGTCGCCGCCGCAATCTCCGATCCGAGGCTCGAGAAGTCCGCGGCGAGGATCGACGGCGCCAGGCGGATCGCCTGCTCTGAGCGAGATGTCATGCGAGCCTCGCAAGCGTGGCATCGAGTCGAAGGGTCATCGGCTCACCTCGAGGGCGATCGCGTCGCCCGGATGCACCTGATAACCGCCGGCCGGGGTCTGGCGGACCACGACGCCCGGCGGAATGGCCGACGCCGCCGATTGCGAGGTGATCGAGACGCGGAACCCGCGCACGCGCATGACGTCCGCGGCGCGATCGCCATTCAATCCGATGAGATCAGGCATCACATAGGTCGCGCGATCCTCGCCGCGATTGACCAGCAGCCGTATCTCCGCGGTCTGCGTGTTCGCCGGCGGATCCTGCGCGACGACGACATCGGGCGGATACAGGGCGGAGCGGATCTCCGAGATGGTGCCGATCATGAGGCCTTCCTGGGCGAGGCGGATCTCGGCGGAGCGCTGTGTTTCGCCGAGGAGGCTCGGGGCGCGCGCGATATGCGCGCCGGCGCTGACCCAGACACGGACGCTGCGCTGGCGGCGTACCGTCGAGCCCGGCACCGGATCCTGGCCGAGCACGGCACCGGCCGGCACCTTGGGATCCGGGCGCTTGATGTCGTCGATGCGCAACTGGAGGTCGAGGCCCGACGCGAGGTTCGTGGCGTCGGCGACCGGCTTGCCGACGAAATCGGGCACCGTCACCTGGCGGGCCCGGTTTGCCACGCGCGTCGCTATGCCAGCAAACGCGAAAAACGTTCCGGCAAGAGCGGCCGCGAGCAAGAGAATCTTGCTGTAGCTCCATACCCGGGTCTTGAAGACGCTGTGCAACAGAGCAATGGTACTACAGGCGTTCGACGGTCGTTCTACGTGCGTTCTACGGCGATCGTTCGACGGAGGACGACAGCAAAAAACGCCTCGAGATGGTCCCGGAACGGTAGCGTCTGGTGGGTCCGCTCCTGCGTGAAGTCGCGGCGATCGCCGAGGAAGGATGCGACGACCTCCTCGTTCTCTTCGGGCTCACTTGAACAGGTCGAATAGAGCAACCGGCCGCCAGGCTTGACGAGGCCGGCCGCCCGCGCCAGCAGCTCGCGCTGGGCGGCCGCGAAGCGCGCGAGATCGTCCGGCGAGCGGCGCCACCGGATATCTGGATCGCGGCGAACGGTGCCGAGTCCCGAACACGGCGCATCAATCACGACCAGATCGAATGTGCCACTCAGGAATGGCAAAGGCCCTTCCGCCGGAACCTGCACGACCGATGTGTTCGGGACCCGGCATCGCGCGAGTGTATTGGCGAGCAGGCGAACGCGCTGCGGCCGGACGTCCGAGGCGACGACGACACCTCGCGGACCAGCATCCGCGCTGATCGTCACCGTCTTGCCACCCGGCGATGCACAGAGGTCGAGAACGGTGGCGCCCGCGGGCGGCGAGGCGAGCTCGGCGACGAGCTGCGAGGCCTCATCCTGTACGACGAACCGTCCCTGAGTGAACGCATCGGTTCTGAGAGGGCGCCCCTCGATCACGCGAAGGCCGTTGGCCGCACGGTGAGTGGGCTCGGTCCTCACTCCGACGTCCGCAAGCTCGCCGGCGAGCGCGTCTCGCGTCGTCAGGTGACGATTGACAGACAGGCACATGGCCGCCGGTTCGTTGTTGAATGCGAGCCAGGCGCCGGTCGCGTGTTCGCCGTAACGCTGCAGCCATCGATCGACGAGCCATCGCGGGTGCGAGAGAACGATCGAAAAATGCTCGCCGACGTCCGCCCGCGAGGGCCACGACAGCGCGGCGCGGTCCCGCGACACGGATCGCAGCACCGCATTGGTGAGCCCAGCCGCGCTTGATTTTCCGGATCGCCGCGTCAGTTCGACGGCATCGTTGATGATCGCCGATGCGGGGAGCCTGGACAGGTAGATCAGCTGGAAGGCGCTCATTCGCAGGACGCGCAAGACTGCGGTGTCCAGCCTGGCCAGAGGACGCTTGAGGCGCGCGGCGACCTGATAATCGATCGCCGCCTGCATTCGCAGGGTGCCCATGACGATCTCGAACAGCAGGGCGCGGTCGCGTTCGTCGTGGAGTCCCGTCCGGGCGCGCGCAATCGCGGTGCCCATGTCGAGATCGCCGGCATCAATGATCGCCAGCGCGTCGGCTGCGGCGCGCCGCGCCGGCGCGATCATGGCGGGGAGAAGCGCGCACCGGCCACGAGCGACCTGGACGCCATCGCGTCACGGGCGCTCATCACACGCTTGCCTTCGAGTTGGATGTCGACGAGCTCGAGCGCGGTGCCTCCGCCGCATGCGACGTGCAGCCCTTCCATCGCCGAGGCATGGACGATGGTGCCAGGTGCCGCACCTTCTGCCGATCGGGTGGATAGTCGCGAGCGGTGGACGATATACCGCGTACCAGCGAAATAGGTAAACGCATGCGGCCAGGGCCACAGGCCTCGAATGAGGTTGTGGATCCGGGCAGCGCTCAACGTCCAGTCGAGGATCCCCTCGGCCTTTGCGAGTTTGGGCGCATACGTGACGAGCGCCGGATCTTGCGGCGTTTCCCTGGCCGTGCCGGCTTCGATGACGTCGAGCGTCGAGATCAGGAGCTCCGCACCTCGAATCGCCAGCGCCGATTCGACGATGGTCGTGGTGTCGTCGATCGCGATGGGCACGCGCGCCACCGCGAACATCGGCCCCGCATCGAGCTCCTTGACCACCCTCATGATCGTCACGCCTGTCTCGGCGTCGCCGTTGATAACCGCGCGATGCACCGGTGAGGCGCCACGGTAACGCGGCAATAGCGACGCGTGAACGTTGATCAGGCCGAGCCGCGGCGTCGCCAGCAACCAGTCCGGAAGCATCTTGCCGTAGGCGGCGACCACGCCGATGTCGGCGTCGAGCGGCGCAAATTGAGGCTCGAACGAATCGCGCGCGAGCTTCGAAGGTTGCAGGACGGGCAGCCGCAGCGTGGCCGCCAGCGCCTTGACCGGGCCGTCGGCGACGTGATGGCCGCGGCCGCGCGGCCGGTCCGGCTGCGTGATCACGCCGACAACCTCGTGGTGCGAGTTCACCAGATGTTCGAGCGTCGGCACCGCGAATCCCGGTGTCCCGAAAAAGGCGACGCGCAGCGGCATCAGCGCCTCACCATTTGCCGGCCTTCGAGAGCTTCTTGACCTTTCGCAGGATCAGGTCACGCGAGATGCCCCTGCAGCCGATCGACGAACAGGCAGGAATTGAGGTGATCCACTTCATGCTGCAAGGCGCGCGCGAGCAGGCCGGTGCCTTCCAGCCGGTACTTCTCGCCGTGGCGATTAAGGCCCTCGGCGACGACGCGGCCGGGTCGCGCCACCGTGGCCTCGAAGCCGGGGATGCTCAGGCAGCCTTCCTCTTCGAGCTGCATGCCGTCGCGCTCGATGAACTGCGGGTTGATCATCGTGTGGAGCCCGGCCGGATCCTTGCCGAGCGACAGATCGATCACGAAGATCTTCAACGAGACGCCGACTTGTGGCGCGGCGAGGCCGATGCCCGGCGCCGCATACATCGTCTCGATCATGTCGTCGATGAGGGTTTCGATCTCAGGGGTGATCGTCTCCACGGCACGCGTCGGCTGGCTCAGGATCGAGTCCCCGAGTCGCAGGATGGGACGAAGCACGGTTCAGGCCCGGGCTGGTGCGGGACGGCGCGAGACGCGGCCGCGAAGGCGCGAGCCGGTGCCCGCCACGCGCGCGCGGAGATCGACCATCGAATCGCCGCCAAACCGCTCGAGCAGGGCATCGGCCAGGACGAGCCCCACCATCGCTTCGGCCACGACCGCCGCAGCCGGGACCGCGCAGGTATCGCTGCGCTCGATGGCCGCCGGCGCTTCTTCGAGCGTCGTGAGATCGACGGAGCGGAGCGGCTTCATCAGGGTCGAAATCGGCTTCATGAAACCGGTCACCCGCACTTCCTCGCCGTTGGTGACGCCGCCCTCCAGGCCGCCGGCGCGATTCGTCGGCCTGAAGATCACCGGCTCGCCGGCGCGCGCGTGCGCATCGGCGACAATCTCGTCATGGACCTGCGAACCAGGGCGTCGCGCGCCATCGACGCCGTCGCCAATTGAGACCGCCTTGATTGCCGGGATCGACATCAGGGCCTGGGCGAGCCGTCCGTCGAGCTTGCGGTCCCATTGCACGTAGCTGCCGAGGCCGACTGGAACGTTCCGGGCGATCACTTCGAACGATCCGCCCAGGGTGTCGCCGGCTTCCTTGGCGGCATCGATCGCCGCCATCATCTGCCGTTCGACGCCAACGTCGATGCACCTGAGCGGCGCCTCGGGCGCGAGGGCCTGCGCAGCGTCGAATGACACGCCGGTGCCGGTCGGAACCACGACGCTGCCGATGCCGGTGATGTGGCTCGTGATGTCGCAGCCAACGGCGCGGAGCAACTGCCGGGCGACGGCTCCCCCGGCAACCCGGGCGGCGGTTTCTCGCGCGCTCGCACGCTCCAGCACGTCGCGAATGTCGTCGAGATCGTATTTGAGGACGCCGGCGAGATCGGCGTGACCCGGACGGGGGCGCACCACGGGGGCCCGATTGGCCCCGGTCGACCCGGACGGGGCCTGCGGCTCGACATGCATCGTGTTCTGCCAGTTCTCCCAATCTTTGTTGCGGACGAGCAACGCCACCGGCGCGCCTGTGGTGTGGCCGCGGCGCACGCCGGACAGAACCTCGGCGCGGTCGGATTCGATCGCCATGCGGCGGCCGCGTCCATAGCCACCCTGGCGCCGGCGCAGTTCGAGCGTGATGGCGTCGAAATCGATCGGCAATCCGGCGGGCAGCCCCTCGAGGATCGTCACGAGACCCTGTCCGTGTGACTCGCCTGACGTCAAAAACCGCAGCATCCGTCGAGCATTCTATACGAATAAATTGCGACACCCCGGCGGCGCGCGCGCGGGATCAGGCGACGATCAGCTGATCGGCGAGGGGCCTGCTGTTTGCAGTCGGCACATGGCATGTTGATGCTCGATCGCTATCTCGTCGCCGGTGGACGCGCATTGGATCTCGCCACGGGCGCGTCGATCAGATGGCATGTGCGACGGCAGCGCCTGTCGCCGTTGCCGCCGCTGTTCAGCGTGCGCGGACGGTCCTGGTTGATCGATTGTGATCTGCGCGGACGAACGCGAATCGAAGTCTGGGAGCGCCACCCGGGAGGCCTGCACCAGGACAGCGACGAAACGTTGTGCGCCTTTCGCGCCGCATTGGCCGACGCTCGCGACGGCCGGCCGCGCGCGCTCGATCTCGCGGGGCCGTCGGCCGAGCAGTGGCTCTACGTCCAGCGGGTCCTGGCGCGCGAGGCGCGACTCGCCGGCTTCGTGCCGATGGCGGCCGACGCCTTCGGCGCGGTGCTGTCGCAGGCGCGATGGCGATGGCCGTCCTGGCTCAGGGATCGGTCACTCGTCGTCTTCGCCACCGACACGCGGCTCACTCCCGACGCGATGCTCGCGCTGTTCAAGCTCGCCACGAAGGACGCCCGGCCCCACCTCGTCGTTCGTGGCATCACGAGCGAACTGTGGCGGCCGCGCCTCGTCTCGGCGCCGATGCACATTCACGAGGGCGCGCCTTCCGAGCGGGTCGAGTCGCCTGAGTCGCTGATCGCACGCGCGGGCACCCTGATCGATGGAGGCCGGTTCGTGGAGGCGGAAGCGGCGGCCCGATGGAGCCTGCTGCTGTCGGCGCCGGCCGATCAATCGCCGGGCCGCTGCGCGCTTGCCCGATCGCTCATCGGCCAACGACGGCTGCTCGAGGCGCGGGCAGCGCTCGCACCGCTCGAGACCAGCGAGGCACTGTCGCTTCGCGATCACCTCAAGCAAGTGTCGGCGGAGCCCAAGACCGAGCCCGCGATGGTGGAGTCGTTCCTCGACATCCTGCGCACATGCCAGGAGAGCGACGACCCGATCACGGCCCTGTCGCGCGTTTCCGTCCGCCTGAATCACATCCTTGGCGCGTCCGTGGTGGCGTTCACAATTGCCGATCGCCAGCGGCCGCACGCCGTCGCGCACGCCGGCGCGTTCGTTCCGACGGTCTCGCAGCTCGAGGTTGCTTCGCGCGTCCTCGATACGGGTGTCGCCGAGCCGTCGGCACCCCGCGGGCAAGCAGAGGAAGCCGCGTGGCCGATTCGCTACGGCGGAACCGTCGTCGGCGCGTTGTGGTCCCATTGGTCGCTCGGCATTCCGCTCATTCCGCAGGACGTCGCCGGCGTCCTCGGCCTTGCCTCGGCTGCGGCGGCTCCCGCGGTCCACGAGGTGCGCGAACGGATGCGAATGCCGGACTTGGTCGCAGCGTCGATTCCGGATCTGATCGGCAAGAGCAGCGCCATTGATCAAGTGCGTGAGGCGGTGATCAAGGCCGCCGCCTCTCCGTTCCCGGTCCTGATCGAGGGAGAAAGCGGCGCGGGCAAGGAACTGGTGGCGCGAGCCGTGCACGCCGCAAGCATCCGGCGAGGGCGGCGCTTTTGCGCCCTGAACTGCGCCGCGATTGCGGACGACCTGGTCGAGGCAGAGCTGTTCGGCCACACTCGCGGCGCATTCACCGGAGCGATTGCCGAGCGGGCCGGCCTGTTCGAGGAGTCGCAGGGCGGCACGCTGTTTCTCGACGAGGTCGCCGAATTGAGCGCGCGGGTGCAAGCCAAGCTCCTGCGCACGCTGCAGGAGGGCGAGATTCGACGGCTTGGGGAATCGGGCACCCGCAAGGTCGACGCGCGAATTGTCGCCGCCACGAACCGCCCATTGAGCGGGGAGGTGAGCACCGGCAGATTCCGGAACGATCTGCGTTACCGCCTCGACGTCCTGCGGATCAGCATCCCGCCGTTGCGCGAAAGACTCGAAGATCTCCCGCCGCTCGTGCGCCATATCTGGTCCCTGCTCGCGAGGAAAACCGGCAGCCGTGCGGTGTTGTCGCCATCAGTGATGTCGCTGCTCGGTACCTACGACTGGCCGGGCAATGTTCGCGAGCTGCAGAACGTCCTCGCGTCGGTGATGGTCGCCGGTCCGCAACGAGGCGTCATCGGACCGCAGGGGCTGCCGAGCCACATCACGCGATCGCGGGCGGTCACCAGCCGCTCCACCCTCGCCGATGCCCGCCGTGAATTCGAGGAGCGATATGTGCGCGCGGCATTGGCCCGATCGGGCGGCCGTGCCATCGTGGCCGCTCGCGAACTCGGCGTCTCGCGGCAAGGCTTGCAAAAACTGACGGCGCGATTGGGACTCGCGAAGGGAAGCCCGCATTAAGATAAGCGCGAGTGCTGCGTTATTTTGTTCGCCGCGTGCTGCTGGCCATACCCGTGTTGCTCGGCGTGGCCACGCTCGTGTTTTCGTTGATTCATCTCGTGCCGGGTGATCCGGCGCAGGCCATGCTCGGCGACGGGGCCGCGCCGCAAGACGTCGCCGAACTCCGCACCAGCCTCGGTCTCGATCAGCCGCTACTGACGCAGTACGGCACGTTCCTCCGCCACGCAATCACCGGCGATCTGGGCAGGTCTTTCCGCACCGGCCAGCCGGTGACGACGATGATCATCGAGCGCATTCCGGCGACGGCGGAGCTCGCACTGGCAGCCATGCTCGTGGCGATTCTCATCGCCCTGCCATTGGGAGTGGTCGCGGCCGTGTGGCGTGGCACCGCGATCGACCACAGCGCGATGACGTTCGCGCTCGCCGGGGTGTCGATTCCCAACTTCTGGCTCGGGCCGCTGCTCGCGATTGTATTTGCCGTCGAGCTCGGATGGTTGCCGGTCTCCGGACGAGGCACGCCGGCGCATCTGATCCTGCCCGCGTTCTCGTTGGGCCTCGCGCTCGCGGCGATCCTGGCACGCATGACGAGGGCCAGTCTGCTCGATGAGCTCGGCGAACTCTACGTGCGGGCCGCACGCGCTCGCGGCGTGTCCAATGCGGCGTCGATCACGTCGCACGCCCTTCGCAACAGCATGATCCCGTTGCTGACCATCATTGCCCTGCAATTCGGCGCCGTCCTCACGGGTGCGGTGATCACCGAGACGATCTTCGCGTGGCCGGGCATTGGACGGCTGCTCATCCAGTCGATCGGCTTCCGGGATTACCCGATGGTGCAAGGCTGCATCCTGATGATCGCCGTCACCTACGTGACCGTGAATCTGGTTACGGACCTGATGTACGGCGTCCTCGACCCGCGGATTCGGTTCGAATGACCCTTCGACTCGCGATTCACGCGCTTCGCGCGCGAACCGCTCTCTCAGGGCAGGCGCGACCGGGGCTGATCATCGTCGCGATCGTCGTGCTTGGCGCGGTAACGGCGCCGTGGTTATTGCCGTGGGACGCGGCCACGCAGGACTTGCCGAATCGCCTGCAGGGTCCGACGTGGCAACACTGGTTCGGCCTGGACGAACTGGGACGGGACATCCTCGCAAGGGTGTTGCTGGGTGCTCGCGTCTCGCTGATGGTCGGCCTCGTCGTGGTCGGCGTGTCATCGATCGCAGGCATGGCGATCGGCGGCGTGTCCGGCTATTACGGCGGACGGATCGACCAGGTCATTGGGCGCGTGATGGACGTCTTGATGGCGTTCCCCGGCATGTTGCTCGCGATCGCGCTCGTCGCGGTACTTGGACCGAGCCTGGTGAACGTCGTGCTGGCGCTTGCCGTCATCGGGTGGGTCGGCTACGCGCGTCTGGTGCGCGGCCAGGTGCTTCGCGCGCGGGAGTTCGAGTACGTCACGGCAGCGAAGGCGCTCGGCGCCGGCACGCTGCGCGTCCTCGTGAGGCACGTCCTGCCGACGGCGGTGCCGCCGCTGCTGGTTCAGGCCACGCTCGGCATGGCCGGCGCGATTCTTTCAGAGGCGGCACTCAGTTTTCTCGGCCTGGGCGTGCAGCCGCCCACCCCGAGCTGGGGCACGATGATCAACGGCGGGCGCGTGCACTTGCTCGATGCGCCGCATCTGACCATCTTCCCTGGATTGTTCCTGGCGCTCGTCGTCCTTGGCTTCAATTTCCTCGGTGACGGCCTACGCGACGCATTGGATCCGCGCAACAAGTAACCCGCAGGTTCCTTTCTAGCGGGGGAGTCGCCGTTTCATTTGTTCGAGCTCGCGATTGCCGGGCTCGGACGCCAGGCCTTCATCGATCACTTGATGCGCGCGCGCGGTATCACCGGCGCGTAACGCGGCATCGGCAAGCTTCACCTGAAGCGCCGCGCTCGGCCCGGCTTCATCGATCGCGCGATCGAGCCAGCGGACGGCCAGCGCGTGCTCGCCGAGCCGAACGGAGTAGTCGGCAATCTGCGTCGCGACCGTCGCCATGGGTTTCTCGTCGCCGACGAGCGTCGCGTATTTCAGCAGCGCATCGCGCGCGTCCTGGATCCGCCCGTCACGGCCGGTGATCTCGGCCAGCCGCAGGTACGCTTCCGGCACGAGCGGGAGTGTGGCGACCGACTGGCGAAGAGCGCGCTCGGCGGCCTGCCGGTCGCCGGCGAGCATCCACGCCCGCCCGAGCTCTGCGTGGGTTTGACTCGTCGCATCCGCTCGACCGGCCGCATGCTGGAGCGTCTCGATCGCCTTGTCGAGCGCGACGCGATCGCCGCCCCGCTCGGCTTCCGCCAGCCAGACATGACCGAGCGCCGCATAGACCTGAGGCGCGTCAGGGAAGCGTTCCGTGGCACGGCCCAGCGTGACCACCGCCGCGTCCCAACGCCCGGCGCGCGCTTGCGCCAGGCCAACGGCTACCGAGCGATCGGCGCGGCCCGGCTCGAGAGCGGCGAGTGCTTCGAGCTGATTGATCGCCCTCGTGTAATCGCCGTCCTGCAGGTAGACATGGGCCAGCGCTTCACGCGCCGACGTCTGGCTCGCCGGCGAGCGGCGGGCCGCCTCTTCCAGGGACTTGCGCGCGGCCGGACCCTGATCGAGATCGCGCTGGATAAGGCCCATCACGTAGTGCGCCTCGCCCATGCCGGGATCGAGCGCCAGCGCCTGCTTCAAGGCCGCCGTTGCGTCGTTGGTGCGGTGGGCCCGATACCGCGCCAGCCCGAGCTTGTAGAGCACGCGCGGATTACGATCGTCGAGGGTGATGAAGGCCTGGTAACGCTCGATCGCGCGCTCGTTACGGCCGAGGGCGACGTTGACGTCACCGAGTGATTCAAGCGCGCGGAGCGAGCTCGGATCGATGTCGACCGCCGTGCGGAAATCGCGCATCGCGGCTTCGAGCTCGTTCTGGGCCTGGTAGACGGACCCGCGCTTGAAATGCGCGAGCATGGAGTCCGGCTTGAGCGCGATCGCGCCGCTATAGGCCTCGATGGCCTCGAACGGGCGCGCGGTGACGACCGCGGCGTCCCCGTCGGCAATCAGCCGGTCGAATTCCCGCTCGTTGGCCAGCGCCCCGAACGCCAGGGCGCCGGCGACCCCGGCAACTGCCACGATCACAACGGCTAGGATGCTCGGCCGCACGTCCAAGATGATATCCCTCCCGATCCCGGCTTCGGGCGGAACGGGGAAAAAGGGACCGAAGGGAACTTTCAGTCTGGCCCGGTTTCTAATGTTGATACACTGGCCTTGGGCATTCGAATCGTCGCCGAAAGCATCATGAAAGACGCCGGAGCACTCGGATGGGTTGAGGTCGGAAACCGCGAGGCGTCCTTGATTGAGCGCTGCGCGGCGGGGGATCCGATAGCCTGCTCCGAGCTCGTGTCGGGCCATGAACGGATGGTCTATCAGCTCGCCCTGCATCTCCTGGGCGACCGCGACGAGGCGATGGACCTCTCCCAGGAAGTCTTCTTCAGCGTCTTCCGCACCATACAGAATTTCCGCGGTCAGTCGGCCCTCAAGACCTGGATCTACCGCATCGTCATCAACCAGGCCCGCAACCGCCAGCGGTGGTGGAGGCGGCGTCACAAGTCCGACCAGGTATCGCTCGATCAGCACGTGGCCACACATGGCGACCTGCGCCAGCCGGGCGACCATACGGCTCCGGACCGCGCGTATGCGCGCAAGCAGCTGGCCGAGCGCCTGTGGGCGGCGCTCGATCATCTGCCCTTCGATCAGCGCACGGTCATCGTCCTGCGCGAGATCGACGGCTTCAGCTACGAAGAGATTGCAGACTCCCTCGGCGTTGCCATCGGCACCGTGAAGTCGCGCCTCACGCGCGCGCGGCAAACGTTGCGTGACGAACTCCGGGAGGTCCGGCCATGATTTTCGGTTACGGCTGCGTCGACGTTCGTGATCGCCTCGAGGCATTCCACGACGGCGAGCTGCCGATCGATGAACGCATCGCGATCCAGAATCACATCGGCGAATGCGGAACGTGCAATGCGGCGGCAGGCGAGCTGACCGAGCTAGGCGCGACGCTGAGAGATCTTGCCGACGGCGCCGCCAAGCATCAGCCGGTCGGAACCCTGCGCATTTCGGCGCACGTCATCGAGCGGTTGAAGGTCGAAGAATCGTTTTCGATGCGGGCGCAGATCACCGAATGGTTCCAGGACATGCACCTGGTCTGGGCCGGGATCGGAGCGTCGGTCGCGACGGCAATTTGCATCGCCGGATCGGCGAGCGTGCTGCATGCCGCCAACCAGGAGCTCCCGAATTCGATGGCCCGCGCCATCTCGGTGCTCGCGAGTCCCGGGTCGAACGACAATCCGATCCGGCTCAATTACGACATGATGGCGCCGCGGGCCGTCACCGATGCGGCCATTGAAATGTCGGAAGAAGAGGCCGAATACGCGCTGTCGGCGGTGGTGTCGCGCGAAGGCGACGTCCAGGGCGTCGAGATGATCAACCATCCATCCGGCCGCGCGGGCGTCAACGCGATGCTGAACGAGGCGTATCGCATGAAGTTTGCGCCCGCCACCGCGCGCGGCGACGCCGTCGCGGTAAGCATGGTTTGGCTGGTTGCGAACACCACGGTGAAGGGCCGCCACGACGAAAACATGCAGGCCTTGCGGCGGGCCCTCCGCCTCAACACGACGCCGGCGCCGATCGCGCCGCTGCCGATTCCCCCGGAAGCCGCCGAGCCCAAGCCGCCGCAGTTGATGAAGCCGATCGTGCCCGAAGCGGCGGCCAGCGGACTTTAACTACTGAATTCGCACCTGGCCGGTTCCGACGTTGCCGAGCGCATCGGTCGCGCGGATGACCAGCGTTCGTCCGGCAGCGTCCGCATCAAGGCGGATATCGAACGATTCCTGCCTGCCGTCGAGAATCCCATCGCGCGGAAATGCCGGCTGCCAGCGCTGCGCGTCGAGTGAATATTCGACCTTCATGACCGCGGAATCGTTGTCCCGGATCTCGGCCGGGACGACGAGACGGGTGCCGTCCTTGCGAAGGGTTCCGATCTGTACGACCGGGGCGACATTGTCGATCTCGAAACTGCTGCTTTCGAGCTCGCCGCCAAGCGCCGTATCCGCGGGATTCGACCGGCGATCCGAGGCCAGCACTTTCAAGACATAGGTCCCGTTCGGGACCGAGCTCGTGTCCCAGACGAGCAGCGTGTCGCGCAGGTCCGACTTCAAGGTGCGCCACGCCGTGTCGCCTTCGCGGCGGTAGAACACGTCGTAGCTCAACTCGTCGCTGTTGTCGTCGTCAGCCTTCCACTGCAAGGGTCTGGAGCCCGCGTTGAAAGACCCTCCGGCCAAGCACCGGAGCGCCCGCGCCGCCCGGGTTGTTCGCTGCCGCGCGCTTTTCCTGCGCGTCGTCATCGAGCCCCGCAATCTCGGTCTCGCCGCTCGAAAAGGGCTTCTGGAACACGACGCCCGGCGGATGCACCGTGATCGACGCGACCTGCGGGCGGATGTTGCGCGGCAGATACGCCGATGACAGGGACGTGAGGATCGGCGCCGCAGATGCGGTGCCGCTCAGCACGGCGCGCCACTGCAGGTAGCGTGCCTTGGGGCTGGTGATTTGTGAGCCGTCTGCATTTCCGTACGGCGCACTCCATTCGCTCCACGCTTCATCCGGCGTGCGCGTGTTGCCCGAACGCGTGGAGACTTCGACCTTCGCACCGGCCGGCGCGTTCGCCCGCCACGCCACCACGCCCCAGGACGAGACGAGGCGCGCGTCTTTCACGTCGGATTCGAACGTGCCGCGCGTCGCGCGAACCGACGAGACCGACATCAACAGTCCCGGATTGGCGGTCGCGATGAACGTGCGGTCGGCCGCACGGCCAATCATCGTCGCCTGTTGCGCGGGCACGCGTGTCAGTAACACTGCGCTGACGGGATCGCCGCTCAACCGGAACAACTTTCCCTTCGCGCCGGTGGCCACGAGAATCGCGCCGTCGGGCTCGACCGCGATGTCGTAGGGCGCGTCATCTTTCGCCGTCCATAACTCATCCCAGAGTCCATCGGGCTGCACGCGGTAGACGGCACCGTTCATCGAGGGGCGGCGCTCGGCGGCAGGTCGAGCCTGACCGGATGGCGATGCGCCGACGTCGACCACGGTGATCGAGGTGATCTCGGTGGAGACGTTCGGGATCGAGGGGGTCACCGGCGGAGGCATCGCCGCGGTCTCGGGAAGCGAGTCGCCGCCCTGTGCGCGAGCGCTTTGCGCGGCTGCGTAGAGAACGCCTTTCGGATCGACGCGAATGGCGTGAATCTCCTGATACGTCGTGTCGAGGAGCAGGAAGCCCTTGCCCGACCCATCGACGCGGAACACGCGGCCCGGCGCTCCGGTTCCGACCAGCAGTTGCCGGTTCTGATCGAACGCGAGCGAAACGGCGTGCGCGGTCTTTGATGCGAAGAACTTGGCGGCCTTCCCGTCGGGCGTGATCTTGTAGACGGTGCCCTTGTCGCCGGTGCCCGCAAACACGTTGCCGTCGCGATCGACGATGAGCGACCAGATGTACTTGTCGTCCGGATCGAAGAACGGCGTCGCCTGGCCCGCGGCATCGACCTGGTAGATGCGCCCATCGGGGGAGGTGCCGACATACAGCCCGCCATTCGGCGCTGCGGCGAGCGCGTGCACTTCCATTTCGGCGCTGTCGTAGAACACCGAGCCGCGCCCGTTGCGATCGACCTTGATGACCTTGCCGTCGTTGCCGGTGCCCAGGAACCACGCGCCATCTGCGCCGGCCACCATCGTCCATACGAACGGCGCGGCCGCATCGTGCACCTTCGACAGTTCGGGACCGAGGGTCAGGCGGCCATGCTCGTCGATCGACAACTGGTCGACTTCACCGCGAAGAAAATCAGCCTGGGTGGCGGCCTGCCAGAAACCAGGCGACGCGGAGATGGTGCGCGCCGCGACGAGGCCGGTGGCGATCACCACAGCAAGAACATACCGGCGCACTCTCGTGCGCCCGTGCAATGAGTTCATCAGGGTTGGTCGAGGGAAAGGGTCAGCTGACGGGAGCCGGACACCGCGAAGTCGAGCGCCAGCTCCCACTCGCCACGCGTCGTCGTGCGCAGCGCTCCGACCGTGCCGCTGTTCCGATCGGATTCGATCACCGCCAGCACCGACGGCGGCAGGCCGGCCATCGGCTCGCCGTTGACGATCGCGCCGGAGTCGGGCGAGGTGAGGCGAACGTAAATGCGATTGTTGCGGCGCGAGCGGTTGAACGTGCGCATCAGCTGGGAGACGCGCTGCATGTCC
The DNA here is from genome assembly GCA_963833135.1 of uncultured cyanobacterium. Taxonomy (GTDB): domain Bacteria; phylum Acidobacteriota; class Vicinamibacteria; order Vicinamibacterales; family UBA2999; genus 12-FULL-67-14b. Next base: position 390,617 of record CAWHWW010000014.1, read on the forward strand.
GCGCCGCGGGTGTCACGGCGATCGTCCGCCGTCGTGCGCACGGCATCGGCCACGGTGAGCTGCAACGAGCCGGTCAGGTTCGCGGGTATCTGGATCGGCACCTGGCGGACGATCTCCTGCCCCTTCGCCGAACGTAGCGCGACATTCACGGTCGCGTTCTGTCCTGCGCGTGGCCGGGTCGTGTCGAGCCACACGCGCTCGATGCGCGCGGTGCGCGGCTGCTCGCTGGCGTCAATCGTCAGCGCGATCTTTTCCACTTCGACGCTCTCGCCGGAGTTCTTGAGCAGGGCCGTCAGCGGTCCGGCTACGTAAGCGGAGGCGCCGCCGGCGGGCTGATCGCCACTAAAAATATCCTCGAAGACCAAATCGCCTTCAGAACGAATCGACGCGCTGCCGCGGATCGCGAATGACGCGGGGCCGGCGCCGCGCTCGTACGACGTCAGGACGTTCGCCACCGAGAGATACGTCAGGAGCGGCGTGAACGTGAAGTCGCGGACGACACCAAAGGAGAAGGTGCGCGACGGCGCCCGATCGGAGTTGAGCGTGATGGTGACGGGAATGAGCGACGGGGCCGGGCCGAGACGTCCGGCGATCGCCGTGGCGCGATCCTGCTGCACCGTTCCAACCACTTCGCCGAAGCTCGCCAGTTTGCTCGACGACATCAGGCTGGGCAGCACCACCTGCACGACCGCGCGCGTCATCGGGAACTGCGTCGGCCCGAGGTTGTAGAGCGGATGGCCGAATGCATAGACGCGATCGCCGTCGACGTGCGTGACGGTGCCGGTCGCGCCAAGCTCGAAGTCGCCGGTCAGAAGGCCCACGCCCACCGCGTCTCCCGGCTGCAATGGCCGGCTGTTGGAGGCCGAAGCGCCGGCGCCGGGCGACTGCGCGTTCGACATCGGCACGAAGCCGGCGGCCGAGAATGCCGGAGAGATCGAGTCGAACACCGACGCATCGAAGCCCGATGCGACCATCGGCACCGCGATCGGGCGCAGCATTGCGCTCATGCGCGTCAAATCTGACGACGTGCCCGACAGGACCAGCGCCTGGGACGGTTCGTCGACGAAAGGCTTCGATCGGCCCAGATCGCGCGACCAGATCTCGAGCAGTTCGCGCGGCGTCGGCTGAAGCGGCATCGCGACCGGACGCGTCGCGCGCGGCGCCGCCGTCATCATCGTCGCGTCGACCATTTCGTGGATCGGCGTGATCCCCGCGATCGGTTCCGTCGAGAACTGCCCGAGCGAATACGCGACGGCGCCGATCAGCTTGCCGTCGATGTAGACAGGGCTGCCGCTCATGCCGGCAATCACGCCCGTCTTGGCGAGCGGACCGCCTTCAAGGCGCGCGAGGATCAGGTTGCGCTTCGGTCCGATGACGTTGCGCATCACGCCAAGCACTTCGACCTTGAAGTCTTCGAGCTTGCTGCCGGAAAAAACCGTGCGGCCGACGCCGATCATGCCCGGCCGGACCTGGTCCAGCGGCAAATAGGGCGTTTGAGCGACTGGCGCGGCGGCGAGGACACCCAGCGCCAGGACGGCTGAGAAAAGTGTTCGTAATTGCATGCAAGTGCCGGATAGAAGCCGACTTAGACCCCATTATACGAGCCTTGCCGTCTTTCCCCCTGCGCGGTTCCTGCTTCAGGGGACAGGTCGGGTTTGACGGCGCATCGAGTCGTCTGTTAGCCTTTCGACGTTCAAATGCGCTCGCGAGCCGTCGCCATCGCCTCGATTTCAACCGGTTATTTTGGCCGGAAGGGGATTGGTGTGGGTTCATGGTGGTATTGGTGCCCAGCAGGAGAGGCTAACCGGTCCGTGTAACCACCACGACAGATTTCGACGCTCGACCGAAGCGCCTCTTCAGCTCAACAGCGAAGAGGCGCTTTTTATTTTGGATCGGATTTGTGCGATGAGACCAGCCAAGCTTTGCGTGACCGTGACGGCCGAGACGACGGCCGAACTTCGTACGCGCCGCGACCAGGTGACGGACGCCGACATGGTCGAGCTGCGGCTGGACACCGTGAAGGATCCGAGCGCGGCCGCAGCGCTCGCGGGCCGCAGGAAGCCGGTCATCATCACGTGCCGGCCGAAGTCGGAAGGCGGCTACTTCGCGGGCAGCGAAGATGAGCGTCGATCGATCCTGTCCGAGGCTCTCGCGCTGGGCGCGGAGTACGTCGATCTCGAGTGGAATGGCACGTGCGCGGATCTGATGGAGCGAACCGGCGGACGCCGCGTGATCCTCTCGCATCATGACTTCGGTGGCGTGCCCGCCGACATCAGGGCCAAGGCGCAAACGATGCTCGCGAGCGGCGCCGAGGTCGTCAAGCTCGCGGTTACGGCCAATCGACTTCGCGACTGCCTCACGCTTCGCGAGATCGGCAGGAAGACCGGCGTGCCGATGTCGCTGATCGCGATGGGAGAGGCCGGCCTCGCGTCGCGTGTGCTCGCCGGCTGGATGGGGTCGTGCTGGACCTACTCCGGGGACGGCGTGGCGCCCGGTCAGATTTCGGCGAGACACATGCAGGACGAGTATCGATTCAGTCGAATCGGTGCGCACACGGCGATCTACGGGATCCTCGGCAAGCCAGTGTCTCATTCGGTGTCACCGGCCATGCACAACGCGGCGTTTCGCGCGGCGCGGCTTGATGCCGTCTATCTCCCGCTGGCGGCAGCCGACTTCGAAGACTTCACGGTGTTTGCCGAGGAGGCCGGCCTCGCCGGCGCCAGCGTCACAGCGCCGTTCAAGGTCGACGCGTTCGAGCCGCCGATGAGTGCGATCCGGTGAGCCGCCGCATCCAATCCGTCAATACGCTGCGGCGGGAGGGCGGCAGGTGGCTCGGATTCAACACCGACGTCACCGGATTTCTGACGCCGCTCCAGTCGGCGATGCCGTTGCCGGGCATTCGCGCGACGATTCTCGGCGCCGGCGGCGCGGCCCGATCGGTGTCGGTGGCGCTGGCTTCTGCCGGCGTCAAGGTCACGATTGCCGCGCGGCGTATCGAACAGGCTCGCGAGGTTGCGGCGTTCACGGGCGCCGCAGCCGGCGTGTGGCCTCCGGAGCCGGCATCGTGGGATCTGCTCGTCAATGCGACGCCGGTCGGAACCGCACCGCACCGAGACCAATCGCCGTTGCCGGAGGACTACCTGTTTCATCGCGGCGGCGTCGTCTACGACCTCGTCTACAACCCGCCGCTCACGCAGCTGCTCGCCGCTGCCGGCCGCGTCCGGCTGCCGCACGATCGGCGGTCTCGACATGCTCGTCGCGCAGGCACAGGCCCAGTTTGAATGGTGGACGGGTGGTCGGCCCGCCGATCGCGTGATGCGCGACGCGGCGGTCGCACAGCTGGCCATACTCGGCTCGGAAACCGTAGAGGGGACGAAGTGAAGCAGACCACGTTTGACGAGTTCGTGGACCTGGCCAAGCGGGCCACGTTCGTGCCGGTGTGCAAGGAATTGGTGGCCGATCTGCTTACGCCTGTGTCGGCGTTCCTCAAAGTGGCCGAGCACTCCGACTACGCCTTCCTGCTCGAAAGCGTCGAGGGCGGTGAGCACGTCGGGCGCTACTCGTTCCTCGGCAAGGATCCGTTCTTGATTCTTCGCGGCCGCCAGGGACAAACCGTGATCGAAAAGGCCGGGGTCACGACGAACGGCGACAAACCGTTCATCGACACGCTGCGCGAGCTGATGAATGGTTTTCAGTCGCCCTTCGTGCCCGGACTGCCGCGCTTCACCGGAGGCGCCGTCGGATATCTCGGCTACGACACCGCGGCGTGGTTCGAGCCGACGGCGGCGCGCGCCGGCGATCGCGCCGATCGACCGCGACGATGCGGGCTTCATGCTGTTCGATACGGTGCTGGCCTTCGATCACGTCCAGCATCGCATCCTCCTGATCGCCAATGCGCGCATCTCCGGTGACGAAGACCTGAAGTCGCTCTATCAGTTCGCCTGCGCGAAGATCGAGTTCCTCGAGCGCGAGCTCGAGCGCGCGCTGTCGCTCAAGCGGCCGACCGGCGGCGACGCCGTCAACCTCGTGTCGAACATGCCGCAAGCAGGCGTATGAGGCGATCGTCAAGCGCGCGAAGGAGTACATCGCGGCCGGCGACATCTACCAGGTCGTGCTGTCGCAGCGTTTCGAAGCCGAGGTCGGGGTCGACGCCTTCACCGTCTATCGAGCGCTGCGTCACGTCAATCCTTCGCCGTACATGTTCTTCATCCGGATGGGCGATCGCTCGATCGTCGGATCGTCACCCGAGATGCTGGTCCGTGTCGAAGGCCGTCACGCCATCACGCACCCGATCGCCGGCACGCGTCCGCGAGGCAAGTCGGAAGAAGAAGACGTGCGGCTCGGCGAAGAGCTGAAGCGCAATGAAAAGGAAAGGGCCGAGCACGTGATGCTCGTCGACCTGGGCCGCAACGACATCGGCCGCGTCTGCGACTACGGGACGGTGCGCGTGCCGACGTTCATGGCGCTGGAGCGCTACTCGCACGTCATGCACCTCGTGTCGGTCGTCGAGGGCCAGCTGGCCGAGGGCAACGATCGACTCGACGCGCTGGTCTCGTGCTTCCCGGCCGGCACGGTGTCTGGCGCGCCGAAGGTGCGCGCGATGCAGATCATCAACGAGCTCGAGCCGACACGGCGCGGGCTGTATGCGGGCGCGGTGGGATACCTCGATTTCGCCGGCAACCTGGATTTCTGTATCGCCATCCGGTCGATTCTGCTCGAGAAGGGCAAGGCCTACATCCAGGCCGGCGCCGGCATCGTGGCCGATTCGAATCCGACCGCTGAGTACGAAGAGACGCGTGACAAGGCGCGCGCGATGATTCGCGCGCTGGAACTGGCGCAGGGCGGGTTGTAGACCGATGGTCCTGGTCATCGACAACTACGATTCGTTTACCTACAACCTCGTCCAGTACCTCGGGGAGCTGGGCGCGACGGTCGTGGTGCGCCGCAACGACGAAGCGACGATCGACGAGCTGCGCGGGCTCGGCCACAATCGCGTCGTGATCTCACCGGGCCCCGGGCGGCCTGAGCAGGCGGGCGTCTCGCTCGAGGTGATCAGGGAATTCGGGCCGCGCATGCCGCTCCTCGGCGTGTGCCTCGGCCACCAGGCGATCGGACTGGCGTTTGGCGGCGAGGTGATTCGCGCCCCGCTGCCGATCCACGGCAAGACCTCCACCGTCGAACACACGGGCAAGGGCGTCTTCGCGGGACTGAGCCCGTCGTTTCAGGCCGGCCGTTATCACTCGCTCATCGTCGGCGAGAAGACGCTGCCAATCGATCTCGAAGTGACCGCGAGGACGAAGGACGACGGTCTGGTGATGGGCCTCAGTCATCGCACCTTGCCCATTCACGGCGTGCAGTTCCATCCGGAATCGGTGCTGACGAACGAGGGGCGCCGAATTCTTCGCAACTTCCTCGAGATGTGACCATGTTTCCTGCCCTCATCGAAAAGCTTCGCCACCAGGAAGACCTGACGACCGCCGAGGCGGCCGCGGCGATGGCCGCGATCATGAAGGGCGACGCGGCGCCAGGCGCAGATCGCGGGGCTGCTGGTCGGCTTGACGATCAAGGGCGAGCGGCCGACCGAGCTGGTCGGCTTCGCCCAGACCATGCGCGCGAACGCGATCGCCATCGAGACGCCGCCCGGCGCGGTGTTCGACACCTGCGGCACCGGCGGCGATCGCTCGGGGACCTTCAATATTTCGACGGCGTCGGCGATCGTCCTCGCCGCGTGCGGCATGCGGATCGCGAAGCACGGCAACCGATCGGTGTCGAGCCAGTGCGGCAGCGCCGATGTCCTCGAGGCCCTCGGCGTCAACATCCAGGCCGCCCCGGCAACGGTGGAGCAGTGCCTGAGAGACGTCGGCGTCGCGTTCCTGTTCGCGCCGACGTTCCATCCCGCGATGAAACATGCCGCGCAGGCGCGCAAGGACCTCGGCGTGCGGACCGCGTTCAACCTGCTCGGCCCGCTGACGAATCCGGCGCGGCCCGACCCGGCAGATCGTCGGCGTGCCTCGGCCCGAGCTGACGGAGCTGCTCGCGCGATCGCTGTCGCTGCTTGGCTCGGAACGCGCCTGGGTCGTGCACGGCGCCGACGGCCTCGACGAGCTGTCGACGACCGGCTACACCAAGGTGTCGGAGTCGCGGGGCGAGTCGGTGCAGACCTTCTACGTGCATCCCGCCGATTTCGGCCTGGCAAAGGCGACGCCGGAATCGTTGAAGGGCGGCGACGCCGCGACCAACGCCGCAATCGTGCGGGCGGTGCTGAGCGGCGAAGCCGGACCTCAGCGCGACGTCGTGCTGCTGAACGCCGGTGCGGCGATGTTTGTCGCCGGCCAGGTCGACACGGTGAAGGCGCGGCATCGCCAGAACGTCGGCCGCGATCGACAGCGGCGCGGCCATGGACGTCTTGAAGAACCTGATTGCGGTTTCGAACAACGGAGCGAGGCGCGTGAGCACGACGCCGGATCTGCTCGAGGCGATCGTCGCCGCCACGCGCGGCCGCGTTGACGCGGCGATGGCCCGCGAGCCTCGATCCGTCGCTCGAGCGCCGGGCGACTGTCGCGGACGCCGGACGCCGCCGCGTTTCGCCGAACGCCTGGCTCGCAGCGGATCGATCAACGTGATCGCCGAATGCAAGCGCCGATCACCTTCGCGCGGCGTGCTGCGCGCGGCCTACGACCCGGTAGCGATCGCAGTGGGTTACGAGGCGTGCCGGCGCCGCGGCGATCTCGGTCCTCACCGAACCGGGCTTCTTCGATGGTTCGCTCGATCATCTCGTCGCGGTGCGACAGGCGGTCGGGATTCCGCTCCTGCGCAAGGACTTCATCGTCGACGAGTATCAGCTGCTCGAGGCGAGGGCTGCCGGCGCCGACGCCATCCTGCTGATCGTCGCCGCCCTCGACGATCGCGCGCTCGGTGCATTGTCGAATTCGGCGCGTGAGCTTGGCCTCGCCGCGCTGGTCGAAGTGCACGGCACCGACGAGTGCCGGCGCGCCGTCGATGCCGGCGCCGGGATCATCGGCGTCAACAACCGCAACTTGCGGACGCTCCAGGTCGATCTCGATGTCTCGCGCCAGGTCGCCGAGGTGCTGCCGAAGTCCGTGATCGGGATCAGCGAGAGCGGCCTCAAGACGCCGGCGGATTTACAGGCGATGAAATCGCTCGGCTATCGGGCGTTCCTGATGGGCGAGCGCTTCATGACTGAGCCCGATCCGGGCCGAGCGCTCAACGCGCTCCTCGTCCAATTGCAGTCCGGAGCGCCTGCATGACCGCGTTCAAGATCTGCGGCATCACCCGTGAGGCCGACGCGGCCGTGGCGGCGTCGCTCGGCGCATACGCGCTCGGATTCGTGCTCTGGCCGAAGAGCCCGCGATACCTCGACCTGGCGCGGGTGAAATCGATCGTGGCGACGATGCCGCCGTTTGTGACTCCGGTCGGCGTTTTCGTCGACCCTTCGTCCGACGACATCGCGAAGGCGAGGAAGGCCGGCATCCGCCTGGCGCAGGTGCACGGTTCGGTTCCGGCCACCGTCCGAACTGCCGGTGCTGCGCGCCGTTCATCTTGGCGATAACGCGGAGGGGCTCGATGCCGACGTCGGGCCGCTCGAATCCGTCTTGCTCGACGCGCAACGATCCCGTCCTCCGCGGCGGCACCGGGCGCCCGGTGGACTGTCATGCGAGCCGCGGTTGTGGCGGCGCGACGGCAGGTCGTGCTCGCCGGTGGACTGACACCGGCGAATGTCGGCGACGCGATCAGGATGGTCAGGCCATATGCCGTCGACGTGGCGTCCGGCGTCGAAAGCGAACCCGGCATCAAAGATCACGCGAAGCTGCGCGCGTTTGTGGACGCAGTGAAGGAGTGTATGTGAGCAGGCACAGAAAGCGCAGCAGGCACAGATGACTGATCACAATCCATGGTTTGGCCGGCGCGATCCTGATTCGCGCGGCTACTACGGCGAGTTCGGCGGCCGCTTCGTGCCCGAGACGCTGGTGGCGCCGATCGAGGCGCTCGAGCGCGAGTATCTGACGGCGCGGCAGGATCCGTCGTTCGCGCAGGAGCTGACGCGGCTGCTCGCGCACTACGTCGGCCGTCCGACACCGCTGTGGGAGGCGCGGCGGCTCGCCGCAGCTGCCGGCGGCGGGCGCATCTTCCTCAAGCGCGAGGATCTCACGCACACCGGCGCGCACAAGATCAACAACGCGCTCGGGCAGGCGCTGCTGGCCAGGCGCATGAGCAAGACACGCATCGTCGCCGAGACCGGCGCCGGCCAGCACGGCGTCGCGAGCGCAACAGCCTGCGCGCTCCTCGGGCTCGAATGCGTCGTCTACATGGGCACCGAGGACATGCGGCGGCAGGCTCTCAACGTGTTCCGCATGCGCCTGCTCGGCGCGAGGGTTGAGGGCGTCGATTCGGGAAGCCGCACGCTGAAGGACGCGATCAATGAAGCGATGCGCGACTGGGTGGCGCGTCCGCACGACACGCATTACCTGCTCGGCTCGGCGCTCGGCCCGCATCCGTACCCGTTGATGGTTCGCGAGTTTCAATCGGTGATCGGACGGGAAGCGCGGCGCCAGATCCTGGAACAGGCCGGTCGATTGCCAGATGCGGTCATCGCCTGTGTCGGCGGCGGCAGTAACGCAATCGGGATCTTCGATGCCTTCATCGAGGATCGCGACGTGAAGCTCGTCGGCGTCGAGGCCGGTGGTGAAGCGATCAGGCCGGGCCGTCACGCCGCGCGTTTTGCCGGCGGAAGCGGCCGGCGTGCTGCAAGGCACGCGAACGTTCGTGTTGCAGGATCAGGACGGCAACATCGAGCTGACGCATTCGGTGTCGGCCGGCCTCGACTACGCCGCCGTTGGACCGGAGCACGCGTGGCTGCAGGCGACCGGCCGCGCCGAGTATGCCTACGCGACCGACGATCAAGCGCTCGCGGCGTTTCAGGAGTTGGCGAGGCTCGAGGGCATCTTGCCGGCGCTCGAGTCGTCGCACGCGATCGCGCACGTGTTGACCGCGGCAAAGCACTTCGGCAAGGACGCCGTGCTGCTCGTCAACCTGTCCGGCCGCGGCGACAAGGACGTCACGAGCGTCGAGCAGATCCTCAAGGAGAGCGCGGCCATCCCCCGCAAAGGAGTTGAGAGTGTCGCGGATTGACGAGCGTTTCGCGCAGATGCGCGGCGCGGGGAGGACCGGGCTCGTCACGTACGTGACAGCCGGCGATCCCGACCTGACGCGGTCGGCGGAGATCATCACGCGTCTCGACCAGGCCGGCGCCGATGTCCTCGAGGTCGGCGTGCCGTTCTCGGATCCGCTCGCGGACGGACCGGTGATTCAGCGGGCGACCGAACGCGCACTGGCCTCCGGAGCGACCCTGAAAGGCGTGCTCGGGATGCTGAAGGCGCTGCGACCGTCTATTTCAGCGCCCATCGTCATCTTTAGCTACGCCAATCCGATACTTCGGATGGGCCTGGAGGCTTTCGTGACCGAGGCGCGCGCGGCCGGCGTCGATGGCGTGCTGACGCTGGACATGCCCCCCGAGGAAGGGGCCACGTTCCGCGCGGCCTTCGACGGGGCCGGGATTGATACAATTTTCCTGCTCAGCCCCACGACGACGGTCGAGCGAATCCGCCGGGCGTCCGAACTGGGCGGCGGGTTTCTGTATGGGATCTCGCGTCTCGGCGTCACCGGCGTGCGCGACACCGTCGATGAGTCGGCGCGCGAGCTGGCCGAGCGGGTCAGGCTGGAGACGCGAATGCCGTTGGCGTTGGGCTTCGGCATCTCGCGGCCCGAACACGTGCGTGCGATCGGGCAGTGGGCCGACGCGGCGGTCGTCGGCAGCGCGCTCGTGAAGGTGATCGCGGAGCACGGACAATCCGCGGGATTGTTGGACGAAGTGGAGCGGTACGTGCGATGGCTGCGGAACTGAGTCTCGAGCAGCTCCGCGAGGAGATCGACAAGATCGACGAGGTGATCGTGCGCCTGCTCGACAGCCGCGCCCGATGTGCCTACACCGTCGGCCGGTTGAAGCATCAACTCGGCCGGCCGATCTACGAGCCGGCGCGTGAAGCGGCGGTGATCGCGCACGTGCGGCAGGTCAACGAAGCGCTCGGCGGACCGCTCGATGGCGACGCGGTGGCGCGGCTCTACGAGCGCATCATGGACGAGGCGCGCCGCATTCAGCGCCTCGAAGCCGAGCGCGACAAGGCGAGAAATAACGAAGACGAAACAACAAATAAAGAAAGTACCGAGAGTTAACTATGGTCGTAGTAATGAAAGAGCGCGCGAGCGACACCGAAGTCGAAGCGGTCATCGCGCAACTCGTCGAACTCGGCATGGACGTGCACCGCTCGACCGGCGCGTCGCGCATCGTGCTTGGCGTGGTCGGCGGCGGCAAGGTCGACCCGCGGCTGATCGAGCTGATGGCCGGCGTGCACGAGGTGGTGCGCATCACGCAGCCCTACAAGCTCGCGGGCCGCACCTTCCAGGCAGAAGACACGATCATCACGATCGGTGATGTGCGGATCGGCGGCGACGAAGTGATCGTGATTGCCGGGCCGTGCTCGGCCGAAAGCGAAGCGCAGGTGCATGCCACGGCAGCCGCCGTGAAGCGCGCCGGCGCCAAGATCCTCCGCGGCGGCGCATTCAAGCCGCGATCGTCGCCGTACAGCTTCCAGGGCATGGGCGAAGCGGGCTTGCAGCTGCTGCGCGAGGGATCGAACGCGCACGACCTCAAGCTGGTGACCGAGGTGATGGATGCCAACCAGATCGAGGTGATCGGCAAGTACGCCGACATCTACCAGGTCGGCGCGCGCAACATGCAGAACTTCACGCTGCTCCGCGAGCTGGGCCGCACGCGCAAGCCCATCCTGCTGAAGCGCGGCATTGCCGCGACGATGGAGGAGTGGCTGCTGTCGGCGGAGTACATCCTCGCCGGCGGCAACAAGGACGTGATTCTCTGCGAGCGCGGCATCCGCACGTTTGAAACCTTCACCCGCAACACGCTCGACCTGTCGGCGATTCCCATCGTCAAGGAGCTCTCGCACCTGCCGATCTTCGTCGACCCGAGCCACGGCATGGGGCGGCGCGACAAGGTCGCGCCGATGGCGCGCGCGGCGGTTGCCGCCGGCGCCGATGGCCTGATCATCGAGGTCCACAACGATCCGGATCGCGCACTGAGCGATGGCGCGCAGTCGATGTTCCCGGCGCAGTTCGACCGCCTGATGGCGGAGCTGCGCATCATCGCGCCGGCCATCGGCCGCAGCATCTGCCTCGAGCCGGTCGCGCGCCGCGGCTGGGCGAGGTAATCAGGGTGCGTACAGTGCGTACGGTGCGTAGGGTGCGTACGGTGCGTAGGGTGCGTGGCGTGCCCAAGGGACGAAATGCCTGATACCAGCCAGGGCCTGGCGATTGTCGGGCCGGGGCTCATTGGCACGTCGGTGGCGCTCGCGGCCAAACGCCGCTGGCCCGATTTGCAAGTCCGCACGATCGACCAGGGACAGCCGCTCAGCGCGATCGGCAGCGCCCTCGTCGTCGTGCTGGCCGCGCCGGTGCACGTGATCCTCGAGACGATTCCCAAGCTGCCAGCGGTCATCTCACCGAATGCGCTCGTCATGGATACGGGCAGCACCAAACACGCCATCATGAAAGCCGCCGCCGCTGCGCACATCACGAACTTCGTCGGCGGGCACCCGATGGCCGGCGGCACCAGCATCGCGGATGCGCGGGCAGACCTGTTCGATGGCCGGCCGTGGTTTCTGACGAATCCCGATGCTCCTGACGCGGTCGGCCGGGCCTCACGACTGGTGGAGGCCCTTGGCGCCACAGCCGGTGGTCCTCCCCGATCACGGTGAAGAGCACGATCGTTTGATGGCCGCGGTGAGCCACTTGCCGCAGGTCACGGCGACGCTGCTCATGGCGATCGTGGCGCGCACGGTCGGTGCCGACAATCTCCGATGGGCGGGCAACGGGCTGCGGGATACGACGCGGCTGGCGTCGAGCCAGGCAGAGACCTGGCAGGGCGTGCTGTCCAGCAACAGCCGGGAGCTCAAGCCGCTGATGAAGCACCTGGCGTCGGAGCTGACGTCGTTTGCCGAACGCCTCGAAGATCCCGACGCCGTGCGGGCGCTATTCGACGAAGCCAATCGCGCGAAGTCTTCCCTATAATTCAGGTATGAACAAAGTGGTAGCGACCGCCGACGAAGCGGTGGCGGTCATTCCCGACGGCGCCACCATCATGATGGGCGGCTTCGGGCTCTGCGGCATTCCCGAACACCTGATCGCAGCGCTGCATCGCCGCGGCACGAAGGACCTGACCGATCATCAGCAACAACGCCGGCATCGATCGACTTCGGCGTCGGCCCGCTTGCTGCACTCGCGCCGCAGGTCCGGAAGATGATCGCGACCTACGTCGGCGAGAACAAGGAGTTCGAGCGGCAGTTCCTGCCGAAGGAGATCGAGGTGGAGCTGGTGCCGCAGGGCACCTTCTCCGAGCGGATGCGCGCCGCCGGCGCTGGCATCGGCGGCTTCTTCACGCCGACCGGGGCCGGCACGCTGATCGCCGAAGGCAAGGAGAGCCGCGTCATCGACGGCCGCACCTACATCCTCGAAGCGCCGCTCCATGCCGACTTCGCATTCGTCAAGGCGTGGAAGGGCGATCGCGCCGGCAATCTCGTCTACCGGAAGACGTCGCGCAACTTCAATCCGATGATGGCCACGGCGGCGCGCCACACGATCGCCGAAGTCGAAGCAGCTCGTCGAGCCGGGCGCGCTCGAGCCTGACAGCGTCCACACGCCCGGCATCTTCGTGAAGCGCATCATCCAGGGGCCGACGTACGACAAGCGCATCGAAAAGAAGGACGATCGCGATGGATAAGCGCGATCGCATCGTCCGCCGCATCGCGCAGGACCTGCGGGACGGCGACTACGTCAACCTCGGCATCGGCATGCCGACGCTCGTCGCCAACTGCATGCCGCCCGGCATCGAGATCACGCTGCACTCCGAGAACGGCATGCTCGGCGTCGGTCCGTATCCGGCCAACGATGCCGAAATCGACCCCGACCTGATCAACGCCGGCAAGGAGACGGTCACCGAGCTGCCGGGCACGTCGTATTTCAGCAGCGCCGATTCGTTTGCGATGGTGCGCGGCGGCCACATCGACGTCACCGTGCTCGGCGCGCTCGAAGTCGACGAGCAGGGTAACCTCGCCAACTGGATGATTCCCGGAAAGATGGTCAAGGGCATGGGCGGCGCCATGGACCTCGTCGCCGGCGCCAAACGCGTCGTCATCGCGATGGAGCACACGACGAAGGACGGCGGCCACAAGATCCTGCAGAAGTGCACGCTGCCGTTGACGGGCATGAAGGTCGTGAACCAGATCGTGACCGAGCTGGCCGTGATCGACGTGACACCAGAGGGCCTGCTGCTGCGGGAGATCGCCTCTGACACCACGCTCGACGCGGTCATCAAGGCGACCGGCGCGAAACTCACGGTCGCGGAACCCCTGGGACGGTTTTAACGTCGTAGGGTGGTGAGGTGCCAATGCGCAAGGCGTTCCTGACGACGATCATTGCCGTCGGTGTGCTCGTTCAAGCCTCGGTTTCCGCACAGTCTCCTGACACCACCACCTATCGGCTGACCGGCACTCGCATCGCCCTGGGCCAGGACATACGCATCGAGCGCGACGAGGAAGTGACTGACGCCGCCATCGTCGTCGGCGGCAGCCTCAACGTCGACGGCCGCGTCCGCGACGGCGTCGTGGTGGTCGGCGGCAACCTCCATCTCTCATCGACCGCCGATGTCCGCGGCGACGTGGTCCTCGTCGGCGGAACGCTGACTCGCGATCCCGGCGCCCAGCTCACGGGCGGAGTGGATTACATCTCGTTCGGTGACTGGTCCCGCCGCAACCTCGCATGGTTGCCGTCGGTGCGTTTCGGCGAATTCGGACGCTGGATAAGCCTGGCCGGCACGCTCGCGCGCGTTTCCGCGCTCGGCGTCCTGATGGCGATGATGCTGATCGTGGCGCGCGCGCCGGTGGCGCGCGTCGGCCGCGCCGCGCTCGCCGAACCGCTGCGTGCGTTGGTCGTCGGCCTCGCGGCGGAAATCTTCTTCGTGCCGCTGCTGGTCGCCGCCTCGATCGGGCTGGCGATGACAATCATCGGAATTCCGTTCGTGGCCATTCTCGTGCCGATCGCGATCGTGATCGCCATGTTCGCGTTCGTGCTGGGCTTCACCGCGCTCGCATGCCGTATCGGCGAGTGGGTCGAGGATCGCCTCGGATGGCAGCCGGGCAACGCCTTTGTCGCGACGGCGATTGGATTTCTAATACTGCTGGCCCCGACGCTGGTCGCGCGGATGGTTGACGTGAGCTCGGTCGGCGACGGCACCGCTCACCTTCACCGTGATGGCCATCGGCCTGAGCGTCGAATTCCTGGCGTGGACGACGGGACTGGGCGCGGCGATCATCACGGGCCTCGGCCGCTGGTACACGGTGCCGCCGCCAATCACGGCGCCGCCGGTCGACCCGACAGCCGCCCAGCCTGCCTAGCGGGAGTTAGCGTGAAGCGCCCGGCGGTTCCCCGAGACCGGCGCGGACCTGGATCTGCGTGTTTGCGCTGGCGATGATCCTGTCGCCCTTTTTCAGGCGCAGGATGATCTTGAACGCACCCGCATTCTTGTAGCGATGTTCGACAGTGTAGCGGCGTTTGATCGTGCTCTTACCCGCCGTGAACGGTTCACAGTCGGCTTCCACCGTTGACGACGTGAAGTCGCCCCACTCCCATTCGACGGTCGGGCAGTAGAACTCCTCGGAATCATCCGCGCCGCCCTTTACCTCGGCCACCACCACGACGCGCGCGGGCGCGAACGACACCGAGGGTGAAGCCTTGAGTGATAAGCTTGGCTTCTTGTTGCCGCCCTGCCCCCGGGCCAGCAGGGTATTTGACGGGATGATGAGAAGCGCGCTGAACGCCAGGACGAGTGCCTGAGCGACGCCTGATTGTGAATGCATGACAAAGGTCCCCTTGCAGGCGGGGCGCTAACGAAATTCTAACCCAACATGCATGTTCCGTACGAAGTACCTCGGTTTTCGGTAACCGGTGCCGCGCCCTCCGACGCAGACGTTGATCTCATCGTCATTCCCATTGCCCAGGACCATGCGGCCGCCGCAGCGGCGAAGTATGACGGCGTGCTCGGCGAGGATCTGCGGTCGGCTCTCGAGCGCGGGGAGTTCGGCGCCAAGGCCTGCGAGATTTATGTGTCGCGCACGCCCGGGTCTGGATGGCGCGCGGCGCGGGTCGTTTTCGTCGGCGGCGGCCCGCGCAGCGAGATCAACGTCGAGCGTATTCGCCGCATGGCGGCGAGCGCCGCGCAGGTCGCACGTCACCAGCGGCGCGCTCGCGTCGGATGGGCCGATGTCGAGCCCGGCATCACCGCGACGGCGGCGCGCATCGAGACGGTGGCCGAAGGCTTCGTGCTCGCGAATTTCGAGAACGGCGTCCACAAGAGCCGGGACGGCGAGCCGTTCTTCATCCGCGAAGGCGTGATCCTCACGTCCGAAGGTGCCGGCGACGCGGTCACGGCCGGCGCGGCGATCGGCGAGTCGATCAATGCCGCGCGCGTGCTGATCAATGAGCCCGGCAACCACCTGACGCCGCGCCTGCTCGCCGACAAGGCGGCGGCGCTGGCATCGGTGCCCGGCATCAGCGCCGAGATCCTGGACGAGCGGAAGATCGAAGAGCTCGGCATGGGCCTGCTGCTCGGCGTCGCCCGCGGCAGCATCGAGCCGCCGCGCATCCTGGTCCTGACGTATTCACCCGACGGCGCTCCGGCGAAGCAGACGCTGGGCCTCGTCGGCAAGGGCATCACGTTCGATACAGGTGGTCTCTCGCTGAAGCCGGCCGACGGCATGGAGCGGATGAAGGACGACATGGCCGGCGGCGCGTCGGTCGTCGCCGCGCTGCGATCGATGGCCTTGCAGAAACTGCCCGTTCGCGCGATGGCGATCGTGCCGATGACCGAGAACATGCCGGGCGGGAAGGCGATCAAGCCCGGCGACATCCTCACAGGCGCGTCAGGACTCACCATCGAGGTGAACAACACCGACGCCGAGGGCCGTCTGATTCTCGGCGACGGCCTGTGGTACGCGCGCCGGCTTGGCGCGACACACTTGATCGACGTCGCCACGCTGACCGGCTCGATTGTCGTCGGCCTCGGCAAGATCACAACCGGGCTCTTCGGCACGCCGCAGCCCTGGGTCGATCACATCGAACAGGCGGCCGATCGCGCCGGCGAAAAAATCTGGGCGATGCCGCTGTTCGACGAATACAAAGAGCAGCTGAAGAGCGAGATCGCCGACATGCTGAACAGCCCGGGCCGTCCGGCCGGAGCGATTACCGCGGCGATGTTCCTCAAGGAGTTCGCCGGCGAGGGTCCGTGGGCGCACCTCGACATCGCCGGCACGGCGTGGGCGGAGGACAGCAAGCCGTGGCAGCCGAAAGGCGCCACCGGCGCGATGATCCGCACGTTGATCGAGGTTGCGCGCGGCGGGTTTGCCGGATAATCAGATGGTGCAGCAACAGCCGGCACCGGAAGCACAACAGGTCACCATCGTCCAGATTGCGCCGGAGCAGCCGGCGCGCGAGCTGAGCATGATCGACGTCTCCGTGGCCGCCTTCGGCCTCACGGGCGTGATCATGGTCGCGGCACTCCTCGCGGGATTGATTGCCGGCGCCGGCTACATCTGGTATCGATCACGGCGCGCCATCACGATCATCGAGGCGCGCGGCCACCAGCACAATCTGTTTAGGGGTTAGTTGTTAGAGGTTAGAGGTTAGAGGTTAGTTGTTCACCGCTCGACGGTGGTCACCGGCGCACTCTTGAGTGACTTGCGGTAGCGCAGCACCGCGGCGTAGAGGGACTGGGCGATCCTGTCCTTGTAGCTCGCCGTCTTCAGCAGTTGCAATTCCTGCCTGTTGGTGATGAACGAGACTTCCGCGAGGACGCTCGGCATCGCCGCGCCGATCAGCACGACAAATGGCGCCTTCTTGACGCCACGGCTCCGGACCTCCCTGTTGGTCTTCCTCAGGTTCGAGACGAGCGCCTCCTGCACCATGCCCGCGAGGTCGCGTGATTCATCGAGCTTGTTGTTGAGGGTAATCGCCCTGATGATGTCGGGTAACTGGTGCATCTCGCGCTCGGACGCCGAGTTCTCGCGCGCCGCCACGGCTTCCGCTTCGGGCGACGACGCAAAGCTCAGGAAATAGGTTTCGATGCCCTTCGCGCTGGTGTTGCGGCTCGAATTCGCGTGAATCGACAGAAACAGGTCGGCGTTGTGGCGATTCGCGATCGCCGTTCGCTCTTCGAGCGGAACATAAATATCTGCACGGCGCGTCAGAACGACCTCGACACCGAGCTCCTTCTGCAACAACTTCTCGAGTCGCAGCGCGACGTCCAGCGTCAACGCCGCTTCGGTGAGGCCTCTGGCGACCGTGCCGGGATCGCGGCCGCCGTGCCCGGGGTCGATGACGATCCGCGAGACGCTCAATCCGAGCTGGCGCGCGATCGAAAATCCGCCCGCGGCGTTTGCCACGGGCGGCGCCGGTGACGCCACTGGTGGTGGTGTCGCCACTGCTGGAGCCGCCGTCGCGACGAGTGGAGCAGATGGCGCGGCCAGCGGAGCGTCTGGCGTCGGTGGTTCAGGTGTTTCCACGATTGGAATGATTGGCTCTGATGGCGGAATAACCGTCCGCTGAACCGGCGGAGGTGGAGCAGGCTTGGGAATTGGAGCCGCGCGCGCCGGGGCCGTGCTGACTGCGGTCGCGGTTCGACTCGCGGGGCGCTCGGCGTCAATCACCAGGCGGAACGGGCCGTAGAGAGTGAAGACGCTGTACTTCGAGACTTCCTCGAGATCCAAGACAACGCGGACGGTGTTGTCCGGACGGCGGCCAACACGGATCTTGTTGACGATGTCGCTTCCATAGGTGATCACCTTGTCCCTCAGCGCCGGCGTCAGCTGGACGTTCTGTAAATCGAAGAACACGCGCGCTGGACCGGACAGCCGTTCTTCGTGATAGGCCACTTCCTTGTCGAGCTCGAGGGTTACCCGCACGGTGTCGGGGAGAATGACCCGTTGAATCGATGTGAGCATCGCCCGTTCCGGCGGCGGCGCCACCGGCGCCGGGCTGGTGGACGGCAACGAGACGGGCATCGCGACAACCGGCAGATTCGAGGTCGGCGCCTCCACTGCTTTGCCGAGCGACGCAATCTTCGCGTTGGCCTGCTTGACGAATGAGCTCGCGGGATATTCCTGCGCCAGCCAGCGATACAATTTCATCGCCCGATCGCGATCCTCGGGCCGGTTGAGCCGTTGATACGCGGTGTCGGAAAGGCTTGCGCCGTGCCACAGCGCGTTGTCCGCATACCCGCTGGTCGGGAAGCGGCGCACGATTGACTCGTATGACGACGTCACCTGGCCGACCTGCTTCACGACGTCCGCGGGTGACGATGCGTTCGTGAGGTCGGTCAGCAGGACGCGCACCTGCTCGTCGCGCTGCTGCGCCGCTTCGAATCGTTCCTGGGCGGTCTGCGGCTTCGCGGACTGCGCGGCCAGATCGCAGACCAATAGCCATGCGGCAGCGGCCGTCACCAACACGCGGGCGTGGCGTCTACCGAAGCTGCGCATCCACTTCTTCGAAATAGTCGCGTCCGACGAGGACCTCGCGGGGTTTCCCACCGGTCGCGGGGGACACCAGCCCCTCGGCTTCCATCATGTCAACCAGTCGTGCCGCCCGGCTGAATCCGATACGCATCTTGCGCTGCAGGTATGAAATCGAGGCCTGGCCGGTTTGCACGACGATGCGGGCGGCTTCGTCGTAGAGCTCGTCCTTCTCGAAGTCGAGGTTTTCCGGCCCGCCCTTCTTGTCTTCCTCGGTGATCGTCTCGTCGTAAACGGGTCGTCCCTGTTTGCGCAGGAAGCTTGCGAGGCGCGCTGATTCCTGCTCGGAAATGTAGGGGCCGTGCAGGCGGATGTGGCGCGACGAAGCCGGCGGCAGGAACAGCATGTCGCCCTTCCCGAGCAGTTGTTCGGCGCCGTTGCTGTCGAGAATCGTGCGCGAGTCGATCTTCGACGACACGCGAAACGAGATGCGCGACGGCAGGTTGGCCTTGATCAAGCCGGTGATGACGTCAACCGACGGACGCTGCGTCGCGAGGATGAGGTGAATGCCGACCGCGCGCGCCATCTGCGCCAGGCGGCAGATCGATTCTTCGACTTCGTTCCCCGCGACCATCATCAGGTCGGCCAACTCGTCGACCACGACGACGATGAAGGGCAGCGGTCGGGTCGGTTCGCCTGGTTTCGGCGTCTCGCCGGCCTCGAGCATGGCCCGCACGTTGCGATTGAACTGATCGATGTTGCGCACGCCGTACGACGCGAGCGTCTTGTAGCGCTCTTCCATCTCGCGCACGGCCCAGCGAAGCGCGTTCGCCGCCTTCTTCGGCTCGACAACGACCGGCGTCATCAAGTGGGGAATGTCTTCGTACATCCCGAGCTCGAGGCGCTTGGGATCGACCATGATCATCCGCACATCGTCAGGCGTCGCTCGATAGAGAATGCCCGTCAACATGGCGTTGAGGCCGACCGACTTGCCGGTGCCCGTGGAACCGGCGATCAGCAGGTGCGGCATGGTCGCGAGGTCCGCAATGTACGGTTCGCCGTGAATCGTCTTGCCGAGCGCGAAGGCCAGCTTGGAGTTGTGACGCATGTAGGCGTCGGACTCCAGCAGCTCGCGCAGCGAGATGGCCTCCCGGTTGGGATTGGGGATCTGGATGCCGACCGTCGCCTTGCCGGGGATGCGATCGATCAACACCGACTCCGCCTGCATGGCGAGGCACAGATCGTCGGACAGTCCGGTGACCTTCGAATACTTCACGCCGGCATCAGGCTTGAGCTCGAACGTGGTCACGACCGGCCCCGGGTGAATCTGCACCACCGAGCCTTCGACCGAGAACTCGCGGCACTTCTCCTCGAGGAGCCGGGCGGAGTCCATCAACTCTCGCTCGTCGATCTTGCGCTCGGCCTTGGGCGCATCGAGCAGCGACGGCGGCGGCAGCGAATACGAGCCGAGGCGACGCTCGACGCGCTCGGGTTCAGGCAGCGGCAGCGGCGGCGTGATCGGTGTCTTGGTGACCGCCTTCTTCTGGACGACCGGAGGCGGCGCCGCGGCCGAAGCATGGGCCTCGGCGATGGTCGGCGCCGGACTCTTTTCGCGAGCGGTCACCGGCACGTCAGGCTTTTCAACCCTGGTCGTCTTCTTCTCGCCTTTGGCGACGATCGCGGGGTCGTTCTTGCCGTACTTCACCATGACCTCGCGGCGCTGCTTCGCTTTGCGGCGCTCCTCGCTCCACTGCCGATACGCCACGACGCCCCGCGAGCCGACGCTGCCCGCGGCTGCGAAGAACATGCTGAACAGGCGGCCAAACGAAAACTGCGTGGCGAGAATTACCGCGGCCACGATCAGCGCCATGATCACGATCAAGGAGCCGGTGCGGCTCAAGTAGTCGGACATGAAGCTGCCGAGCCACTCGCCGAGGTAGCCGCCGGCGCGAAACGCCCGCGGTCCGAAGTCAACGCGGCCGAGCGTCAGCGCGAGAAACGCGCTGCTGCAGGAAAACAACATCGCGGCGCCGACGAGCTTCGTGTAGACCGCATCAATTGCGCGGCACCAGAAGTAGTGCCAGCCGGCAATGCCGATCAGTGCCGGAACCAGGTAGGAGGCGTAACCGATGACCTGGTACGACAGCTCGCTCAGGAACGCGCCGACGCGCCCGGCAAAATTGGCCGGCACATCCTGCGTGCCCGTGCTGAAGAACCAGGCCGCGTCGTTCGGGTCGTACGTCGCCAGCGCGACCAGCCATATCAGCGCGATTGCGAACAGCGCGACCCCCACGACTTCGCTCAAGCGACGCGACAGGGCGGAACCGGATGCAGCCACTCAAAAACCTCTCTGTGTCGTCTGTGCCATCTGCGGCCTAGATTTCCATCACGACCGGCAGGACCATGGGGCGCCGGCCGGTGCGTTTCTTCAGGAACTTACGCAGTTCCACGCGAATGCGCTCTTTCATCAATCCCGGATCGCCGCGCTCCTCGACACTGCAGCTGTTGATCGTGTTGGCGACGATCACGGCCCCCTCGCTGAGGACGTCGGCCGTGCCTTCATTGCTGACGAAGCCCCGTGCCACCAGCTCCGGCACGCCTTCGATCACACCGCTGCGCGCGTTGATGGCCACGACCGGCATCACGAGTCCGTCGATCGAGATGTGCCGGCGATCCCGCAGCACTTCGTCGTCGACCTCGCCAACCCGCGTGCCGTCGATCAGGACACGGCCGACCTGCGTCTTCTCGACGATGCGCCCGCCGCCGGCGTCGAAACGCATCACGTCGCCGTTCTCCGCGGTCATGACCTCGACCGGCGAGGGTAATCCCCGCGTCACGAACTTCGCGACACGCGCATGCCGGGCCAGCTGACGGTACTCGCCGTGGATCGGCACGAAATACTTGGGCCGCACCAGCGAGAGCACCAGCTTCAATTCCTCTTCGGAGCCGTGCCCCGAGACGTGCACGTGCTTCTGCGCTTCGGTGACGATGTCGACGCCGCGGCGGGCGAGGTGGTTCATCACCCGGCCGATCGCCTTTTCGTTGCCGGGAATGGCGCGCGCGGAGATCACGACGCGGTCGTTCTCTTTCAGCTGGACGTGGCGGTGATCATCGATCGCGATTCTCGACAGGGCGGCGTTGGCCTCGCCCTGCGATCCCGTTGCCAGGCAGACGACGTCCTGGACCGGGAAGAACTGCACGTCGCTGTCCTTGATCACCACGCCCGTCGGCAGGTGCAGAAAGCCGAGCTCCTGGGCAATCCGCGAGTTCTCGATCATGCCGCGGCCGACGAATGCGACCTTGCGATCGAACTGCGCCGCCAGATCGACGACGATTTGCAGCCGGTAGAGGCTCGACGAGAAGGTCGCGACGATGATCTTGCCTTCGGTGCTGGTGAAGATCTCCTCGAAGGCGTCCTCGACGTCGGCTTCCGATCCGGTATAGCCGCGGCGATCGATGTTGGTACTGTCGCAGAACATCGCGAGCACACCTTCAGAGCCGAGCTGCGCGAAGCGGTGCAGGTCGAAGGCCTCGCCATCGAGCGGCGTCTGATCGACCTTGAAGTCGCCGGTGTGCAGCAGTACCCCTTGAGGGGTGCGCACGACCACCGCCACGCAGTCGGGCATGCTGTGCGTGACGCGCACGAACTCCAGCGTGAAGGGCCCGATCGCAATCGACGATCCGGGCTTGACCTCGATGGTCTTCGGCTCGAGCGCGTGTTCCTCGAGCTTGTTCGCGATGAAAGCCAGTGTCAGGGCCGTGCCGTAGACCGCGCCATCGAGGTGCGGCAACAGGTACGGAACCCCGCCAATGTGATCCTCGTGCCCGTGCGTCAGCACCAGCGCCTTCACCTGGCCCTTGCGATTCTCGAGGTAGGCAAGGTCAGGCACGATCAGGTCCACGCCGGGCAGGTCCATCTCGGGGAACATCGCGCCGGCGTCGATCACGATAGTCGTCTCCCCGCACGAGATCGCCATCATGTTGAGGCCGAACTCGCCGAGGCCGCCAAGCGGCACGACATCGACTTGAGGCGCACCGGCCGACACCGGTTCCGCCGCGGACACACTCATGCGACATCCCAGCCGAACGCCGCGTCCCGCGTGGCACGCGCGCTCAGGGAAATCCACCGTCGCGTCGGACGCGCCGGCGGAAAAGCTAACAAGGCAACCCATGACCCGGGAGGGTCCGGAAGGTCGCCGTTCAGGCCGCTGGGAGGACCTGTATTTACGGGCGGGTTTCGCCGGAAACTATAGCACAGCTTCACCTTACGGGCGCGAAAAGGCCCCC
This sequence comes from uncultured cyanobacterium, assembly GCA_963833135.1. GTDB lineage: Bacteria > Acidobacteriota > Vicinamibacteria > Vicinamibacterales > UBA2999 > 12-FULL-67-14b. The sequence goes on from CAWHWW010000014.1 coordinate 413,551, forward strand.
GCAAGCGCGGCCATTTCCGCCAGGTCGAGCGTCTCCGGACGGCGCCTGGCGTCGATTCCAGTCGCCGACAAGGCCTGAACCGGATCCACGCCCCGTTCGCCACCAAACGGCTTCAGCGCGTTCGCGACCGTCTTACGCCGCTGCGTGAACATCGTTCGGACCATTCGAACGAACAGGGCTGGGTCGGCGATGGCGACCCTGGGCGGTCGAAACACGAGCCGAACGACGGCTGAATGCACCTTCGGAGGAGGACGGAACGCGCCCGGCGGCAACGACAGGATCCTGGTCACGTCGGCGTTGAGGGCCGTGAGCACGGTGAGGACCCCGTACTCGCCCGTGCCCACCTTCGCGACGAGGCGATCGGCGACCTCCTTCTGCAGCATCAACATGGCGTCCCGCACCCCGTTGGTCCGGGCGGCGAGAGCGAGAAGCGCGAACAGGATCGGCGACGAGATGTTGTAGGGGAGGTTGCCGACGATGCGGATCTGATTCTCCGGACCGGGCGCGGCGCCGAGCCATTCAGCGATGATCGGCACGAGGTCCACCGACAGCACATCGCTCGTCACGACGGAGACGTTGGGTAGCCCGGCGCCTTCGAGGTCAGCGGCGAGATCGCGGTCGATCTCAATCGCCAGCAGCCGGCGGACTTGGGCAGCCAGTGGGCGGGTGATGGCGCCCCTGCCGGGCCCAATCTCCAGAATCGAATCATCCGGCGTCGCCGCGACGGCGGTGACGAGCTTGTTGACCCATGCCGCTTCCAGGAAGTGCTGGGCGAATCGCTTACGCGCTTTCATCGTCGCCGTCTTGGTCGAATTGTTCTTTGCGCCACATCTCTTCGACGACGTCGATCTCCTCTTCGGTCAGGCCGAAGTAGTGGCCCAGTTCGTGGATGAGCGTCTCGCCGATTGCGGCGAAGACATCGTCATCGCTACCGTCGCCGTCGTCCTCGATGGGATTTTGAAACAGGAGAATGCGATCGGGCAGCTGATTGCCGTGGTCCCAGTGGCGTTCGGTGAGTGGAGTCCCGTGGTAGAGGCCCATCAGCGTCCCGCCGTCTTCGACCTCCATCTCGTCGAGCAGTTCATCCGAGGGTTCGTCCTCGACGATGAATCCGACATTTCGCACATGACGCGCGAAGCGTTCGGGAATGGAATCGATCGCTTCCTCGACCAGCTCGCGAAAGCGCTCCCTGGTCACTTCTTCGCGACCTTCGTCGCGATCTTCTTCGCCGCCGCCCGCTTGACCGTGGATTTCGCGGCCTTGGCGGGCTCCACCCCGCTTCACCGGCTTGGTCACGAAGCCGGTGCGATAGAAATCGCAATCGGGCCGGACGTTGCAGCGCGGACAGAGCGGCTTTGGCCTGCAGATTCGCCGGCCGTGCAGAATCAGCGTGTCTGACGCGCGCGTCCACCGCTCGGGCGGAAGCATCGCGCACAGCTGCGCCTCGATCTTGACCGGATCGTCGCCCTTGACCAGGCCAATCCGATTGGCGACGCGCAGCACGTGACGGTCGACGGGCAGGCCGGGGACTCCGAGCGCGTGCCCGAGCACGACGTTGGCCGTCTTTCTACCGACGCCCGGCAGCTTCGTCAACGCCGCCATGTCGGCGGGCACCTTTCCACCATGCTCTTCGACGAGCATCGTCGCCATGCCGATCAGCGATTTCGACTTCTGCCGGAAGAAGCCCGTCGACAGAATCATCTTCTCGAGGTCCGGCGTCCTGGCCGCGGCAAGCGCGGCCGCGTCTGGATAGCGATCGAACAGCGCCGGCGTGACGAGATTGACGCGCGCGTCGGTCGACTGCGCCGACAGGATCGTCGCGACGAGCAGCTCGAACGCATTGCGGTGAACGAGCTCGGTGTCGGCATTCGGGTGATGCCGATCGAGCGCGTCGAAGATCCGCGTGACTGCCGCAGGCGGTTTCACTGAAATAAAGAATAAAGAATAACGAATAACAAAAGTAACGAAACCGACCCTTTGTTTCTTTGTTACTTTTTATTCTTTATTGCCTAATGGACAGGCCCTTTATCCGGCGGCGGCGCCGGCTGCGGTTGGGCGTGGGACTCGGAGAAGACGCGCATGTTCTCCTGCAGCGCCGCGATCAGCGTCGGCACGAACTGCACCGGGAGGACGAGACGCGCGCGGATCGGCGCGCGGACGACGTGCTCGGCCTCGGCGTCGCGGATCTCCTTTTCGGAGAGCGGCATGACCTCACAGAAGGTCAGCGTGAAGTCGAATGGCGTGTGGTTGACCGCGCAGAAGTTGGCGTAGGTGCGCGGTTCGGTGCCACCGTCCTCGGGGACGATGGTGAAGTTGATCTGTTTTCGGTCGGTCATGATTCAGCCTGACCGACACTCTAACTCAATACTTGCGCATTACTCCGACGACAACACCCTGTATCTGGATGCCGTCCGGATCGACATAGATCGGCTGCATTGTCGGATTGGCCGGCTGCAGCCTGATGCGGTTACTTTCCTTGTAGAACTTCTTCAGGGTGACGTCCTGACCCCCGACGAGGGCAATCACCATTTCGCCGTTGTCCGCCGTCTTGCGATCCTCGACGACCACCCAGTCGCCGTCGCGAATCTGTTCGTCGATCATCGATTCGCCACGCACGCGGAGAACATACGTGTCGCGCTTGCCGGTCACGAGCGAGTCCGGAACGCTGATGGTCTCGTTTCCAGCCACAGCCTCGATGGGCATGCCGGCCGCGACATAACCGAGCATCGGAAGCTCGAGGGCCCGTCCGCCCGAGCGGCTGGGGAGCAGCTCGACCGAGCGGCTGCGATTCCACGCCCGCCTGATGAAGCCTTTCTCTTGCAGGTTGGTGAGGTGCTTGTGCACGGTCGCCAGGGACGACAAACTGAAGCGTTCGCCAATCTCTTCGAGGCTCGGCGCGTAGCCGTGCTGCGCGATGAACTCGTTCAAGTAATCGAGAATCTCTCGCTGCCGCTTCGTTAGTGGTTGCATAGTCGCTCCGGCGGGAAGGGGTTTACTCCCTTTCTTCGCCCTGAAAATGCAGCGTAAGCGAACAGGATGCGAAAGTCAACCGGAACCGACGATTCAACCCATCGCCGTCGACACTGGTCTAATCGACAGCACAGGAATGCGAGCATGACGCATGAATCAGCAGTTCGCATCTGGCCGGCGTCGAAAGCGTGGTCGATTTCGGTGGTAAAGCCGGCTTCCACGAATTCGACCGAGGCGCTTGCGGATCTGGACGATGCGGGCCTCGTCGCCGCAGCGGCGGCCGGCCGGCGCGAGGCGTTCGACGTGATCGTCGAGCGTCATCGCCGCACGGTGTACCAAGTCTGCTATCGCTTCGTGAACAATCACGAAGACGCCAGCGACCTCGCGCAGGATGCGTTCGTGCGCGCGTGGCGCGGCCTCAAGAATTTCAAGGGCGAGTCGGCGTTGTCAACATGGCTCTATCGCATCGCGGTCAATGTCTGCCTCAACCGCGTGAGCGCAAAGACGCCGGTGACCGAGCCGATCGAGTCGAGGGAACAGATCGCCGACGTCCGCATCGAAGGCGCGCAGCAGGCGATGATTCGCGAGGAACGCGCCGTCGCCGTGCGCAAGGCGATTGCGAACCTGCCCAAGAAGCAGCGTGCGACGTTGATCCTGCGTACGTATCACGACATGTCGCACCAGCAGATTGCCGATGTGCTGGGCAACTCGGTCGGCGCGGTCAAGGCCAATTTCTTCCACGCCCTTGCCAACTTGAAGAAGATCCTCGGAACGGAACCATGAGCCACCTGACACCCGATGAACTCATCGACGCAATGGAGGGACTCCTGGCGGCCGACCGGCAGGCGCACCTCGCGACGTGCGACGAGTGTCAGCGGCAGCTCGCCGGCCTGGCGGGCGTGCTGAACGACGCGAAGCAAAGTAGCGTTCCCGAACCGTCACCGCTCTTCTGGCAGCACTTCTCGGAGCGCGTGCGCACCGCGATCGATCGCGATGCCGTTCCAGCCGGCAGCTGGCCGTCGTGGTTGCGTTGGCAGATCCTCGTGCCGACCGGCGCGGTGGCGATGGTCATTCTGGCGCTGGCGATGAACGTTCCCCAACGAGATGTCCCCGGCGACATCGTGGGCAGTTTGTCGCCCGCGGTGGAGCAGCCGGGCGATTCATGGGTGATGGTGACCCAGCTTGTAGGCGACATCGATCTCGACACGGCAAGCGCCGCGGGCGTGATCGAACCGGGCGTTGCCGACAAAGCTGTGCAGCAACTCACGGCGGAAGAGCGGCAGGAACTGACACGTTTACTGAAGGCGGAGTTGCGGCGAGCAAAGTCATGAGAACAGTCGTATTGATTGCGGCACTCGTTGCCCCGGCGCCGGCGTTTGGGCAAGACCTTCGCGGGCAGCCCTTGCCCACCGTCGCTTCGGCGGAGGAGGGGCAGAATCCGCCACCGCGGGGTGGCGGGCCGCTGCCGGGTCTCGACAACGGCGACATGACGCCCGGTGAGATCCAGAAGTTGTTCGACGCGTACCTGGTGATGGAAGCGCAACAGGCGCTGCAGTTGAGCGATCAGCAGTATCCGCAGTTTCTGTCGCGCCTTCGAACGCTGCAGGACACGCGCCGCAAGAATCAGCAGGAACGCAATCAACTGATGAACCAGCTGCAGCGGCTGACGAATCCCCGCGCGCAGGTGCGCGGCGATGAAGCGATGATCAAGGAACGGTTAACCGCGCTCCAGGAGCTCGAATCGCGCAATGCCGCCGAGATGCGCAAGGCTTACAACGCGCTCGACGAGGTGCTGGACATCCGTCAGCAGGCGAGATTCCGCGTGTTCGAGGAGCAGATCGAGCGCCGCAAGATCGAGTTGCTGATGCGCGCGCGGCAGCAGAATCGCCTCAACAATCAGCAGGGACCGAAAGCCAATCCACCCGTGCGACCGCCTGGTCCGTAGTCGGTAGCCAGTATCCAGTAGCCAGAAAGACGCCTGTATTTCTGGCTACCGGCATCTGGCTGCTGGCTACTGTTAGAATGCAATCATGCATGCGACGACGGTGTTATTCGGTGCCCTCCTGGCATTCGGGGGTCTCGTGTCGGCCGCCGATGTCCTGACGCCGCAGCTCGCCGACGCGTTCGCGAAGAAGATTGTTCTCGTCCAGAAACAGGGGGAGCAGAAGGCTGTCGGAAGCCGCTCGACCGCCTTCACGCAGGCTGAAACGAATTCCTATCTGAAATTCCAGGCCGGTGATTTGCTACCGACGGGACTGACTCAGCCCGAGCTCACGATGGTCGGACAGGGCAAGGTATCGGGAAAGGCCATCGTCGATCTCGACGTCGTGCGACAAAAGCAAAGCAGTGGCGGATGGTTCGACCCGACCAGTTATCTCACCGGCAAGCTGCCCGTGACGGCATCGGGCCGCATCGTGACCTGGAACGGCAAAGGAAAGTTCGAGCTCGAGACCGCCGAAGTGAGCGGCGTGCCGATCCCGAGGTCGTTCGTCGCGCAAATGGTGAATTTCTTCACGCGCACCGCGGACAATCCGGGAGGCTCGTCGATCGACGACACCTTCGAGCTGCCCGCCAACATTCAACGCATCGACGTCGACGCCAGCCGCTGGACCGTCCATCAATAACTGATGGCAGACGAGGTCCTGCAGATGCCCTTGCAGTTCCTGAAGGGCGTCGGTCCGCGCAAGGCCGCGGATCTCAAGAAGGCCGGCCTCAACACCGTCGAAGACTTGCTGTTTCGTTTCCCTCGCCGCTACGAGGATCGCAGCCGCATGCAGAAGATCATCTCGCTGCGGCCGGGCATGACGGCGGCGATCTCCGGCACCGTGCTGAATGCCGGCCTCGCGCACACGCGCCGGCCGGGCTTTCGCCTGTTCTCGGCCCTCGTGCAGGACGAGAGCGGGCAGATCCAGGCGGTGTGGCCCAACCAGGCCTTTCTCAAGGACGTCATCAAGTCGCAGCAGCGTATCGTCCTCTTCGGCAAGGTCGAGATCTGGGGATCGCGGGGACTGCAGATCACCGACCCAGAATTTGAAATTATCAAGGAGCACAACCCGGAACCGGGAATCGGGAACCGGGAACCCGACGAAGTGCAGCTTCACACCGGACGCATCGTTCCGGTGTACGAGCGCGCCGGCAGCGTGACGACGAACATGCAGCGACGCTTCGTGTGGCAGGCGCTTTCGCAGTTGCCTGAAGGGGAGTTCGATCCGGTTCCCGCCGACATCCTCGCGCGCGAGCGCTGGCCCGGCCGCAAGGCGGCGTTGTGGGCGGCGCATTTTCCCGCGCCGGATACCAGCGTCGATCAGCTGGATGCGTTCATGACGCCGGCGCAGCGGCGGCTGGTGTTCGAGGATTTCTTCGTGTTCCAGACGGGCCTGGCGCTTCGCCGGCACGAGAACGCGCAGGTGCGCAAGGGCCTCGTGTCGAGGGTCGACGATCGCATTCGCCAATGCGCGCGCGCGGTGCTGCCGTTCAAGCTGACGGAATGGCAGCGTGACGCGCTCGCCGAAATCGTCGCAGACATGCAGCGCGCGTGGCCCATGCAACGGCTCCTGCAAGGCGACGTCGGCGCCGGCAAGACGATTGTTGCGCTGCTGGCGTCGATCGTGGCGATCGAGAACGGCTACCAGGTCGCCTTCATGGCGCCGACGGAAATCCTTGCCGAACAGCACTATCGGACGATCGTCAAAGCCCTGAACGGCAAAGCCTATCGCGTCGCGCTCCTCACAGGACGGGTGACGGCCGCAACACGCCGCGATTTGTTGCCGGCAATCGCGCGCGGCGAGATCAACCTCATCGTTGGGACCCAGGCGTTGATCCAGCAGCACGTCGACTTCAAGGCGCTGGCGCTCGCCGTCATCGACGAGCAACATCGCTTTGGCGTCGTGCAGCGCGGCACGCTGGCCGCGAAAGGGTCGAATCCCGACGTCCTCGTCATGACCGCAACGCCGATTCCGCGGACGCTGGCACTGACCGAATGCGGCGACATGGAAGTGTCGGTGATCCGCGGCCTGCCGCCCGGCCGCCAGCCGACGAGGACGCTCGTCAAGGCCGATTCGCGTCGCGACGAGGTCTACGCGATGATGCGCGAGGAGGTCCGCCGCGGCCGTCAGGTGTATGTGATTTATCCGCTCGTCGAAGAGTCGGAGAAGATCGATCTCAAGGCCGCGACCGCGATGTCGGAGCAGATCGCAAAGGTGTTTCCCGAGTTCGCCGTCGCCCTGCTTCACGGGCGAATGAAGGGCGACGCGAAAGAATCGGTGATGCACCAGTTCGCCGCCGGGAAGTTGAACATCCTGGTCGCCACGACGGTCGTCGAGGTCGGCGTCGACGTCGCCAACGCCACGCTGATGGTGGTCGAGCATGCGGAGCGATTCGGGTTGTCGCAACTCCACCAGCTGCGCGGGCGCATCGGCCGCGGCGCGCACGCGTCGACGTGCGTGCTGTTGTATCAGGCGCCCTGGTCTGACGATGCACGGGAGCGGCTCAGGGCAATGGCTGAAACGAGCGACGGGTTCGTCATCGCCGAGCGCGACTTGCGGCTGCGCGGCCCCGGCGATTTCTTCGGCACGCGGCAGTCGGGACTGCCGACCTTGCGCACCGGCGACTTGACGCGCGACGGCGACCTGCTCGAGCGCGCCTACGAAGAAGCCCGCACGCGAGTCGAGTCCGGCACCCTCACAGGCGCGCAACTGGCGTACGTCAAGAGCGTCTGGCAACGCCAATTCGGCCTGATCGCCGTCGGCTGATGGCATTGCTTCCTGTTGGCCCGTTCGCCTGTTGGCCTGTCTGCCTGTCATGAGAATCATTGCCGGATCGAACAAAGGCCGCACGTTGAAGGCCCCGAAATGGGACGGCCTTCGACCGACCTCCGACAAACTGCGCGGGACGCTGTTCAACATCCTGCAGGGGCGGACCGAAGGCGCGCGCGTGCTCGACGTCTTTGCCGGCACCGGCGCGGTCGCGCTCGAAGCGCTGAGTCGCGGCGCCCTCTCGGCGACGTGCATCGATTACGATCGGCGCGCCGCGGCGCTGATCGCCGAGAACGCTGCGCTCTGCCGCGAGTCGGAACGCTGTGCTATCATCCGCGACGTCGCGCTGCACGCACTCAAGCATCCTCTTCCCGGCGGTCCGTTCGACATCGTGGTGCTGGATCCGCCGTACGGTTTCGAGAGCCTGGACGAGGCGGTGCGGCATGCCGCGGGGCAGCGCGCCGCGGACGGAATCGTCATACTCGAACATGCCTCGCGCGTGACGCCGCCGCGGCCCGACGGCCTCACGCTGACACGCACGGTGACATCGGGCGACAGCGCGCTGACCTTTTACTCATGAGCACCCCCACACCCAAGCGCGTTGCCATCTACCCGGGTTCGTTCGACCCGCTGACCAACGGGCACGTCGACATCATCGAACGCGGCGCCAGGATCTTCGACTCGATCATCGTCGCGATCCTCGGCAACGTCGAAAAGACGCCGCTCTTCAGCGAGAGCGAGCGCGTCGCCATCATTCGCGACGTCTTCAAGGGCAAGCCGAACGTGCAGGTTGAGACCTTCGACGGATTGCTGGTGGATTACGCACAGCGCAAGGACGCGAACGTGCTGGTGCGAGGCTTGCGCGCGGTCTCGGACTTCGAGTACGAGTTTCAGATGGCATTGATGAACCGTCACCTCGCGCCCGGCCTCGAGACGGTGTTCATGATGCCGGCGGAGCAGTACACTTACATCAGCTCGCGGTTGATCAAGGAAGTGTTCACGCTCGGCGGCGAAATCACCGGTCTCGTCCCGCCGGTGGTCGAGGAGCAGCTTCGCGAGAAGGCCAAAGGCAGAAGGCAGAAGGCAAAATGAATTTCGCATCGCGCATGAGCCGGGTGACGGTGTCCCCGACTTTGAAGGTGAGCGCCGAAGCCGACCGTTTGCGCCGCCAGGGCGTCGACATCGTCGATCTGGGCGCCGGCGAGCCCGACTTCGCGACACCTGAACACGTCAAGAATGCCGCGCATGCGGCGCTCGACGCGAATTTCACGAAGTACACGCCGTCGGCCGGAGTGCTCGAGCTGCGCGACGCCGTCTGCCTCCGGTATCGCCTCGACTACGGCGTCGAGATCAAACCCGAGGAAGTCATCATCACCGCCGGCGCGAAACAGGCGCTCTACAACACCGCGATGGCGCTCTACGCGGCCGGCGACGAAGTGATCACCCACGGACCGTTCTGGCCGAGCATCGGCGATCAGATCAAGCTGGCCGACGCGACGCCGGTGATCGTCCAAACCCACATGGAGGACGGCTTCGCGATCAAGGCGGCGCCGATCATCGATGCGATCACGCCTCGCACCCGGGCGATCATCGTCAATTCGCCGTGCAACCCCACCGGGGCGCTGATCGCCGAGAGCGAGATGGCGGCGATCGCCGATGCGGCAAAGGCGCGGGGCCTCTGGGTCGTCGTCGATTTCACCTACGAAAAGCTGATCTATGAGCCGGTCGCGCACAACCTGATCAAGGTCCTGTTCGATCGCATGCGCGAGAAGACGGTGATTTGCAGCGCCGCCTCGAAGGCTTACGCGATGACTGGCTGGCGCTGCGGCTGGGCCATCGGCCCGAAGGACGTCATCGCCCAGTGCAACGTCATCCAGGGCCACTCGACGTCGAACATCAACTCGATTACGCAAAAGGCGGCGATTGCCGCGCTGACCGGTCCCCAGGACGGTGTCACGGCGATGCTGAACGAATACCGCAAGCGCCGCGATTCCGTCCACGCCGCGCTCACTGCCGATCCGAGAATTGTCTGCGTGAAACCGGGCGGCGCCTTCTACCTGTTCCCGTATATCGCGGATTTGCTGTCGCCGAACGGCTTGCGCAGCAGCGCTGAATTCTCTGAGGCGTTGCTCAGCGACGAGGCCGTCGCGGTCACGCCGGGCGAGGGCTTTGACGCGCCCGGATTCTTCCGCCTGTCATACGCGACGTCGATCGAGCGGCTCCAGGAAGGCGGCAACCGGCTGCGAAACTTCGTCCGGAAGCTCGAATCCTCCGGCAAGCTCACGACGGCCGGCTGACTAGCGGTTCGAGACGAGGACGACACGCGTCAAATCGCGTGAGACATCCGGTTCGAGCAACGTGCGCACCCGGATGCCGGCTTCGTTGAAATAGAGCAGCTCGGCCAGGCGCCGCACCTTCAGTCCTTGTTCGCGCTCCACTCGATCCATCGTCTCGGCGGGGACGACCATCAGCACGCGCTCGGTTTGGGACAGGAAATCGCGCGCCTGGTCATCGGTGATGACGTCGGTGGTCTTGATTCCCGAGTAGAAGACCAGGTTGCGGACGAAGACGCCCATCGTGCCGACCTGGTCGCCGGCAGCGTGATTCTGCTGGACGAGGCGCGCCATCTGGCGAACCGTATCGTCGCCGCCGCTCGACAACGCGCCGTACTGGAGCGCTGGTAGTGTCACGGCCGAAGCCAGCGCGATCACGACCGGCGCACTGCGCCAGTGCTTCGACACCGCCGTGATGATCAGCAGCGCCCCGGCCAGCGCGATGAGCACCGCGGCGATCGTCGTATACGCCGACTGCACGTTGATCAGGAGCGGTTGAGCGCGATAGAGCAGCACCGCCAGCGCGACGATGACGATGCCGCTCGCGAGCGAGCCGATCATCACCGGCATGGCCCGACGCGGCATCGAGCGCACGCCGTCGAAGCCGCGCCATTCCTGGGTGCGTTCGACAATGGAGGAGGCCAGCAGGATCGCGAGCGGCGGGAGCACGGGCAGCACGTAACGGGGCTGCTTGCCGACCGAGAACGAGTAGAAGATCAGCGGCAAGGCGGCCCACAGCAACAATCGCAGGTCGATTGTGCCGACCGACCGGCGGCCGCGCATGAACTGCGTGAGGGGGCCCAGCCAGACGAGCGCCAGCGGCGTCCACGGCAGCAGCCCGCCGGCGACCACGGGCAGGTAGAACCACCATGGCCGCGGGTCGTTGAAACGGTCGGTGGCGAAACGCTGCAGGTTGTCGCCGATGAAAAAACTCTCCAGGTAGCCGTTGCCGTGACGCGCCCACATCACGACGTACCACGGCAGCGCCACCGCCAGCATGATCAGAAAGCCAACGACCACGTCCGCCGGGTTCAGTCCGATCGACCGGCGCTCAATCATCAGGACGGGAACAATCACCAGCAGCGGAATGATGATTCCGACGGGTCCCTTCATCAGGAAGCCCAGGCCGAGACCGAGCGAGGCGAGCATCACGAACGTGCGCGTCGATCGCTCCTGCTCGAGTGTGGATACGAGCGCCGCCCAAATCGCCAGCGTGATGCAGAAGGTGAGCGGCAAATCGGGGAGCGCCATTCGTCCGATGGAGAAATAGCCGAAGTTCGTCGCGACAATCGCGGCCGCCAGCAGGCCGGTCGCCTCGTCGTACCAGCGGCGCCCGCAGGCCGCGGTCACGAGTACCAGGCCGACGCCGGCCAGCGCCGCCCACAACCGCGCCCCCATTTCCGTTGCGCCCGTCGCGAGATAGGTCGCGGAGGTCAGCCAGTAATAGAGGATCGGCTTCTGAAAACGCGGCTCGTAGTTGTAATGGGGCGTGATCCAGTCGCCCGAAGCGACCATTTCCCGGGAGGATTCCGCATAGAACGCTTCATCGGAATCGGTGATGGCGCCACGCCCGAGGCCCGCGAAGAATGTCAGCGCCGCGAGCAAGAGCAGCGGAAGCGTGATGCGATGCACTTCTGCTATACTACCGGGAGTTTCGGCCGGTTTTGCTTCCGTTCTCTCTCGCGGACTCGCTCCGCACTCTCAATCAGACTCTGACAACCGCGAAGACGATCACTCTTGGATAGCCTGCATGCCCAGTCATAAGCGTCACGGACCGCACCGCGGTGGCGGCGGTCATCAGCCCCCTCCGCAGCCGGACGTCGCCGCCGAAGCCGCCGAACACGCCGCGGCCGCTCTCCAAGACGGCAAGAAGCCCGGCCTCAACATCACCGAACTCAAGGAGATGAGCATCCAGCACCTGACCCAGGTGGCCAAGGACTGGAGGTCGCCGGCGCGACCGGCATGCGCAAGCAGGAACTGATCTTCCAGATCCTCAGGGCGCAGACCGAGCAGAGCGGGTTCATCTTCTCGGAAGGCGTGCTCGAAGTTCTGCCCGATGGCTTCGGCTTCCTGCGTGCGCCCGACTACAACTACCTGCCCGGCCCCGACGACATCTACGTGTCGCCGTCCCAGATACGCAAGTTCGATCTGCAGACCGGCGACACGGTCTCGGGGCAGATCCGGCCGCCGAAGGAAGGCGAGCGCTACTTCGCGCTGATCAAGGTCGAAGCCGTCAACTTCGAGGCGCCGGACCAGGCGCGCGACAAGCTGTTCTTCGAAAACCTCACGCCGCTCTATCCGCTCGAGCGCGATCAAGCTCGAGACCGAGGCGGAGAACCTGTCGGCACGCGTCATGGACCTGATGACGCCGCTCGGCAAGGGCCAGCGCGGGCTGATCGTCGCGCCGCCCCGGACCGGCAAGACCATGCTGCTGCAGGCCATCGCTCAGTCGGTGGCGAAGAACCACCCCGAGGTCTATCTCATCGTCCTGCTGATCGACGAGCGTCCCGAGGAAGTCACCGACATGCAGCGATCGGTCGACGGCGAGGTGATCTCGTCGACATTCGACGAGCCGGCACAGCGGCACGTGCAGGTCGCCGAGATGGTGATCGAAAAAGCCAAGCGACTCGTCGAGCACAAGAAGGACGTGCTAATCCTGCTCGACTCGATCACGCGTCTCGCCCGCGCCTATAACACCGTCATTCCGGCGTCGGGCAAGGTGCTCTCGGGCGGTCTCGACAGCAACGCCCTGCAGAAGCCGAAGCGCTTCTTCGGGGCGGCCCGCAACATCGAGGAAGGCGGCTCGCTGACGATCGTCGCCACGGCGCTCATCGACACCGGCTCGCGCATGGACGACGTGATCTTCGAAGAGTTCAAGGGCACCGGGAACAGCGAAATACATCTCGATCGCAAGCTGTCGGACAAGCGCACCTTCCCGGCGATCGACATCCTCAAGAGCGGCACCCGCAAGGAAGAGCTGCTGATTCCGAAGGAAGATCTCAGCCGCATCTACGTGCTGCGACGCGTGCTGAATCCGCTGTCGCCGGTCGAAGCGATGGAATTACTGCTCGACAAGATGGCCAAGACGAAGAACAACGCGGAATTCCTGTCGGCGATGCAGAAGGGATAGAAGGAAAGTAATGGTCACGATAAAGGTTCGCCAGAATGGCTCGCTGCTCGTCGAGGGCGAGGACGTCAAGTTGATCGACTGGAACGGCGCCGAGTACATCGTTCCAAAGAAGCCCTTCGCGCTGTGCCGCTGCGGCCAGTCGAAGGAAAAGCCGTTTTGCGACAGCTCTCACAAGGCCTGTAACTTCCAGGCCGCCGAAGCCGCGCCGGGCCCGAAGAAGATGCCGGACCCGCCGCCCATTCCCGAAGAATTGAAGTAGGACGCTGTGGAGGCAACCCCTTCGTTGGGGTTGCCTACAAAGTCGGAATCATCCAGGGGACCACGTACTGCTGAAACATCGCCAGCAGGCCCATGAGCGCGGTCAGCACGAGACTGTGGAAGATCACCTTGGAGAAGATCTCGCCCTCGCGGCCGACCGCACCCACACCGGCGGCGCCGACTGACAGGTTCTGCGGGCTGATCATCTTGCCCATCACGCCGGCCGAGCTGTTGGTCGCGCCCATCAGGATCGGATCGAGTCCCGACACTTTCGCGGTCGTTGCCTGCAGCGGTCCAAACAACGTATTCGATGACGTGTCGCTGCCCGTCAGGAACACGCCGAGCATGCCGAGCCACGCCGAAAAGAACGGGAACAGCCAGCCGGTCTGCGCCAGCGCGAGCGCCATCGACGAGGTCATGCCTGAATAGTTCATGACGGTGGCGATCGAAAGAATGAACGCGATCGTGACGATCGGCAGTCGCAGCTGCGCCACTGTCTTTCCGAACGCGACGCCAAGGATCGATGTGCGTGCACCGGCGGCGAGCATCGGAATGAAGGCGATGAAGGTCGCAAACAGCACGAGCGTGCCGGCAGCGGCCATGAAATCCAACCGGTAGTTGAGTGCGTAAGGCGCGGTCTGCGCGACCACCGGCGCTTCGCGCTGGACGAGCGGCCTCGGCTTGCCGTCCACCATCTGATACGCACCCGGCCAGCTGAAATCCCACACCGGGAATCGGAAGGACTGCGGTGCCGATGCCGCTGACGGTCCGATCCACGGATCGGGGCACAGAGCGATATCCGGCCTGGCCGCAACGCAGCAGCGCCGTCACGTTGGCCGGCGGTTTCACCTGTGACATGCCGGCGAAGTTTCCGCTCTGGCCGATCAACACCGTCACGACAAGAATGCCGTAGGTGGCGTAGGCGCGCCACACGCGCGAACTGGTGTCTTGCCTCGTTTCGGCGGCGGAGTTGTTCTCGGCAGCGAAGGCGTCGCTCGGCTTCCAGAACTTGAGCAACACCGCCACCGAGGCGAGCGAGAACAACGCGGCGAGCGTATCGGTCAGCTCGGGACCGACGTAGTTGGACACCGCGAACTGCCCGATCGCAAACGTCACGCCGGCGACGAGCACCGCCGGCAGGACGCCCATCATCCGTCCCCAGCCGGCATAGAGCACGACCAGGTACGCGGGAATGATCAGCGAGAAGAAGGGCAGTTGCCGGCCGACCATCGCCGACAGCGCGCGCGTGGTCGTCTGCGTATCGCTTGCCGAGCATCGGCGCCAGCAGGCCGCCGAGCGTCGTGACCGGGATGCCGAGCGACCCGAATGCGACCGGCGCGGTGTTGGCGATCAGCGCGAGCACGGCGGCCATGATCGGCTCGAAGCCGAGGCCCGCGAGCATCGAGGCGGTGATCGCGACCGGCGCGCCGAAGCCGGCAATGCCTTCGATCAGCGCGCCGAAGCAGAAGGCGACGAGCAGGATCTGGATGCGGCGATCGGTCGTCAGCCGCGCCAGCGATCGGCGGATGACGTCGAAGTCGCCGCTCTCGACCGAGAGGTTGTAGAACAGCACCGACGCTGAAGACGATCCAGCAAATCGGCCAGAGGCCGTAGGCCATGCCGTGCGTCGCGGCCGCGATCGTCAACGGCGAGCGGCATGCCCCACACCAGCCACGCCAGCAGGAAGGCGCTGGCGGCGCCGGCGATCGCCGACTTCCACGGCGCGAAGCGCCAGCACCGCCAGCATCAAGGCGAGCAGGATCGGCGGGATTGATGCGACGAGCGCCGAAAGGAGAATGCTGCCCGCGACGGGGCTGTAGTTCTGGTGAAAGAGTTCGGCCACGGCGGCATTATAGGCGCCGCTAGGGGCCAGGGGGCGCCGAAGGTGGCAAGGGCGCCTACGGTTGTCGCAAAGCCGCCATCGGATCGATGTCGGCGGCACGTCGAGCAGGCAGATACGCCGCGATCAGCGCCGCCGTCCCCAGCACCAGTCACCAGCGCTATCAGCTGACTCATGCTGGTCGCGACGAGCCCGAAGAGCAGCGCCTGCATGACCCGGCCGAGCGCAAACGCCAGGGCCGCGCCGACGACCGATCCGACGATCGTGATCGTCAAGCGCCCGCGACGTCGTGGCGCGGATCACCTGCCACTTGCCGGCGCCAAGCGCCATGCGCACGCCGATCTCCTGCGTCCGCTGCGCGGTGAGGAAGGCCATCAGGCTGTAGATGCCCATCAGCGAGAGCACGATCGCGATCGCACCGACCACGCCCAGCGCGCGCGCGATGAAGGCAAATCCAGCCGCGCGCTCCTCGACCAGCGTGTCGAGCGCCGCCAGCGATGCAATCGGCTGATCGGTGTCGACCTTTGCGACCGCGCGCCGCAGATCGCCCGCGAGCGCGTTGGGATCGCCGACGGTGCGCAACGCGAAGGCGACCGAGTACGGCGCGGTCTGGCTGAGCGGACGATAAACGGTCTCGAACTGCCGCACGAACCAGTTGTGCACCACGTCGCCGCACACGCCGACCACCGTGATCCAGGGTCCGTCGATCGCGAGCTTGAACCGCTTCCCGATCGGATCGTCGTCACCCCAGTACGAATGCGCAAGTGACGCACTGACGATCGCGACCTGCGGGCCATCGACGCGATCGGAGCCATCGAAGTGGCGGCCGCGAATCAGCGGAATCTTCATCGCCGCGAAGTAGCCGCTGTCGGCGCTGCGGTACTGGGCGAAGCGGGCCTCATGCTCCTTCAGTTCCGCGCCCTCAGGGAAGAAGCGGCGGCTCTGGTTGTTGAACGCGTTGGGAATGATGCTGGTTGCGCCGATCTCCGACAGCGCTGGAATCGCGCGCATCGCCGTCCATCACATCGGTGATGAACCGGCGCCGCGTCTCCGCGTCGCTGTAGTTTCGCTCCGGCAGGTTGAGCTGGGCGACGAGCACGTTGCTCTTGTCGAAGCCGAGCACGCCGTTCACGGTCCGATCGGCCGCGTCGAGCGACATCGTCGACGCGAACAACAGCGCCAGCGCCAGGGCCACCTGGGTCGCGGCGAGCGCACTGCGCAGCCACTGCCGGTTGCGGCCGGGCGTCAGGCTCCGTCCCGATTGCCGCAGCGTCTCGGAGACGTGCGCGCGCATCGCCTGGATCGCCGGCAACAGCGAGAACGCCACCATCGCGACGGTGCCGAGCAGCGCCGTCAACAGCAGCAGCGGGATGTCGATGCGGATGAAGGACCAGCCCGGCACGAATCGCAGGACCGAGGCCGGTATCGAGGCGCGCGACAGGCCCAGTCCAATCGCGAGCAGCGGAATCGAGACGATCAACGCGATCAGCGACAGCAGCAGTCCCTCGATCAGTGTCTGCGTGAAGATCCGCGCCCGGCTGGCGCCGAGCGCCAGCCGCACCGCGTACTCCGACGATCGCTCGGCGCCACGGGCCATCAGCAGGTTGGCGATGTTCGCGCACGCGATCAACAGCAGCAGAAGGGCGGCGCCCTGCCAGACGGCGATGAACGCGCCGGCACCGGGATCGGCCATGCCGCTCGTGAATGACATCAGGCGCGCGTAGCGGCGGACGTTGCTCTCCGGGTGGTCGCGCCGCTGGGTGTCGACGATCGTCGTGAGCTCGGCTCGCGCCTGTTCGACGGTCGCGCCGTCCGCCAGCCGGCCATAGATGCCGAAGTTTTCATCGCGGCGGTTGGCCCATTGCTGATCGGTCAGCGCAATCGGCGCCCACAACTCGGCGCCATCGGGTGTGGTGAAGCCCGCCGGCGCAACCCCGATGACTTCGTACGGCTCGCCGTCCAGCCGCACGCTCGTGCCGACAATGTTCGGATCGGATGCGAATCGCCGCGCCCACAGCCCGTGTCCAAGCACAACGCGCTGGTGCTGGCCCGGTTGCGCCTCGCTCTCCGTAAACGCGCGGCCCATGATCGGCCGCGAGCCCAGCAGCTCGAAGAATCCCGGCGATACAAAGAACGCCGGCACCTGCTCGGGGATGTCGACGCCGGACAGGTTGGCGTCCCACCACTGGTACATCGCCCAGTCCTCGACGGTGCTCGATTGTTCGCGCCACTCACGAAAATCCGCGGCCGTGACGTTGATCCGATCGAAGAAGTCGGCGTCTCGGGCCACCGTGGTGGCGACGACCAGACGATCGACACCGGCGAAGCGATAGGGCCGCAGGACCAGCGCGTCCATCAAGCTGAACGTCGTGCTGTTGGCGGCGAGGGCGAGCGCCAGCGTGACGACAACCGTGAACGATAGCAGCGGACGCTGCACGATCGCGCGGCGCGCATAGAGCAGATCGCGAGCCAGTCCCGTCCACCACGGACCATCCGGCTCGGCATCCGCCAGCGTGATCCACCGCACCGGCGGCTTGCGCCGCAGCATCCGCGTCAACCCGTAACGCATCGCAATACTGAGGCTCTGGCGGAAGTGCCATCGCGCCGCGCGTTCGTGGCCGGCGCGCCTCGCATATCGCGCCGCTTCCTCGCGCAGGTCCCCGATCACCGATTCTCGAAGCTCGGTGTCGCGAATCACGAGTGGAGAGCACGCGTTCGGCAAGATTCATGATCGGTTACCTGCTGCCGAGTATCGATTCGAGGCCCTTGGCCATGCTGCTGAGCGCCTCGTGCGTGGCGCGAATCGCCTTCAGGCCGGGGGCGGTGACGGAGTAGTAACGACGCGCCTTGCCGCCGCGCTCCTCGGACGGATCGCCCATGCGCGACTTGAGGCAGCCTTTGGCTTCCAGGCGATCGAGACCGGTATAGAGCGCGCCACGAGCCACGGGCCGGCCGGTGCGCTGTTCGATCAGCTCGCGAACCGGCACCGCGTAGGCGCCCTCCTCGAGGTGCAGGACAGCCAGGAGAACCGCGTATTCGAATTCGCCGAGGTAGATGACGCCCATGACTGCAATGCAGGGTATATCTATGCCTGCATTGCAGTCAATGGACGGTTCAAGCGTTCAAGAAGTTCAACTGTTCAACGGTTCAGTTAGGTTCAGAACGGTGAAGTCTGAACCCAATGAACCGTTGAACTGCTTGAACCGTTGAACAATTGAACCGACAAGTCTGTCAGAGGTTCACAGCCCGTGGAGTGTTCATCATCGCCCTGAGCTCATCGCCTTCCATCACTTCCTTTTCGAGCAGGAAGCGGGTGACGCGCTCGAGGATGTCGCGGTTCTCGTGCAGGATGCGGCGCGCCTCGCTGTGGGCGCTGGCGATGATCGTCTTGACTTCTTCATCGATCAGCCGCGCCGTTTCCTCGGAATAGAGGCCGCGCTCCGCGGGCATGCCGATGTCGAGGAACCGGCCGCGCCGGCTGTGATCGTAGTTGACGGTGCCGAGCTTCTCGCTCATGCCCCATTCGGTGACCATCGAGCGTGCGACATCGGTCACCCGCTGCAGGTCATTCTGCGCCCCGGTCGAGATCTCGCCGACGGCGATCTCTTCGGCGGCGCGGCCGCCGAGCAGGATCGCCATCTGGTTGTTCAGGTCACCCTTCTGAAGCAGGTATCGATCCTCGAGCGGCAGCTGCATCGTGTAGCCGAGGGCGCCGAAGCCGCGCGCCACGATCGAGATCTTGTGGACCGGATCCATGTTCGGCAGCACGCTGGCGACGATCGCGTGGCCGGCCTCGTGATACGCGACGATCTCGCGCTCGCGCGTGCTCATGACGCGCTTCTTCTCGAGGCCGGCGATCAGGCGATCGATCGCCTCGTCGAAGTCCTTCATCACCACCGACTGCGCCGTCGCGGCGCGCCGCCAGCAGCGCCGCTTCGTTGACGAGGTTCGCGAGGTCGGCGCCGGCGAAGCCCGCGGTGCGCGCGGCGACCTTGCGCAGGTCGACCGCCGGATCGAGCTTGACGTTGCGCACGTGGATCTTGAGCACCTCTTCGCGGCCTTTGACGTCCGGCTTGTCGACGAGCACCTGCCGATCGAAGCGGCCCGGGCGCATCAGCGCGGGATCGAGCACTTCGGGGCGGTTGGTCGCCGCCATGATGATGATCGCCTTGCGCGCATCGAAGCCGTCCATTTCGGCCAGCAGCTGATTGAGTGTCTGCTCGCGCTCCTCGTGGCTGCCAAGCGGGCTCTGCACGCGGGCCTTGCCGAGGGCATCGAGCTCGTCGATGAACACGATGCAGGGCGCCTTCGCTTCGGCCTGCGAGAACAGATCGCGCACGCGCGCGGCGCCGACGCCGACGAACATCTCCACGAACTCGGAGCCGCTGAGACTGAAGAAGGGGACCTTCGCTTCGCCGGCGACGGCCCGCGCCAGCAGCGTCTTGCCGGTGCCCGGAGGTCCGACCAGCAGCACGCCTTTCGGAATCCTGCCGCCGAGATTCGTGAACTTGCGCGGGGTCTTCAGGAACTCGACGATCTCGCGCAGCTCCTGCGCCGCTTCGTCAACGCCGGCGACATCCTGGAACGTCGTCTTGACGTCATCTTCCGCGTAGATCTTCGCCTTGCTGCGCGCGAACGACATGACGCCGCCTTCGGCGCCGCCAAGCCGCCGCGCGAAGAACGACCACGCGGCGATGATCAACACGAAGGGCAACAGCCAGCTGATGATCTCCGGCAGCCACCGGCTGACGATCTCACCCGAGTACTTCACGCTGGCGGCATCGAGCTCTTCGACCAGTTTCGGATCTTCGATGCGCGTCGTCGTAAACGTGGTCGCGCCGTTCTCGGCTTTCTTGAGCGTGCCCTGAATGATCGTGTCGCCGACCTGCACTTCGGCGACCTGGCCGCCACGCACCAGCCCCTTGAACTCGCTGTAGGAAATCTGGCGGCCGGCCGGCGCGAGGAAAAAGGCCTGGCCGATCGCAAGCAGCGCCAGTGCGCCGAGGACCCACCAGAGGGCCATGGGCCGTTGGGGTTGCGGGCGCCGCTCCTTGCCGCCTGGCGGGAGCGTTGGGCTAGCCATGAACGACGTGTCCTTTCGCGAAGCTCAGCTCGTCGCCCGAGACGTCCACCGCAATGGTGTCGCCTTCGTGAAACGCGCCTTCGAGCACGCGGAGCGCCAGGGGATCCAGCAACCGCCGCTGCAGGGCGCGCTTGAGCGGACGCGCCCCATACACCGGATCATAACCCTCGCGGACCAGGAAGTCCTTGGCCGCCTCGCTGAGCTCGACCGTGATTTTTCGCTCACTCAGACGCTTCAGCAGGCCGCGCAGCTGGATTTCCACGATTTGCCGGATGTGCGCCTCGTCGAGCGCATGGAACCAGACGATTTCGTCGATCCGGTTGATGAACTCGGGCCGGAAATGCGCGCGAAGCGCGTCCTGATCGCGCAGGTTCGACGTCATCACGATGACGGTGTTGGTGAAGTCGACAATGCGGCCCTTGCCGTCGGTGAGGCGGCCGTCATCGAGCAGCTGCAGCATCACGTTCAGCACCTCGGGATGTGCCTTTTCGACTTCGTCGAAGAGCACCACGGCGTAGGGACGGCGCCGGACCGCTTCGGTGAGCTGCCCGGCCTCGTCGTAGCCGACGTATCCGGGCGGCGCACCGATCATGCGCGACACGGTGTGCTTCTCCTGGTACTCCGACATGTCGATGCGCACCATCGCCTGCTCGTCGTCGAACAGGAATTCCGCGAGCGCGCGGGCGAGCTCGGTCTTGCCGACGCCGGTCGGACCCAGGAAGATGAAGCTGCCGAGCGGACGATTCGGGTCCTGCAGGCCGGCACGGGCGCGGCGGATCGCATTCGCCACCGCGCGAATCGCTTCATCCTGGCCGACGACGCGCTGATGCAGGCGCTCTTCCATCTTGAGGAGCTTCTGGATTTCGCCTTCCATCAGGCGGCTGACCGGAATGCCGGTCCACTTGCCGACGACTTCGGCGATGTCCTCTTCGTCGACTTCTTCCTTCAGCATGCTCTTGGTTTTCTGCAGGTCCGCGAGCCGCCCCTCTTGATTCTTGATCTCGGCTTCGAGCTGCGGCACCTGCCCGTACTGCAGCTCCGAGGCCTTCGCGTAATCGCCGGCGCGCTGCGTGCGCTCGACCTCCAGCTTCACCTGCTCGAGCCGCTCTTTCAGCTCGCGCCCGTTCTGGATCGCCGCCTTCTCCTGTTCCCAATGCGAACGAAGCTCGGTCGCCTGCTCCTTGAGATCGGCGAGCTCCCGCTCGAGCTTCTGCAGCCGGTCTTTCGATGCCGAGTCCTTTTCCTTGCGCAGCGCTTCGCGCTCGATTTCGAGCTGCATCGTGCGGCGCTGCACCTCGTCGAGCTCGACCGGCAGCGAGTCGATCTCCATGCGGAGCTTCGAGGCCGCTTCGTCCATCAGGTCGATCGCCTTGTCGGGCAGGAATCGATCGGAGATGTAGCGGTGCGACAGCACCGCCGCGGCGACGAGGGCCGAGTCCTTGAACTTGACGCCGTGATGGATCTCGTAACGCTCGCGCAGCCCGCGCAGGATGCTGATCGTGTCCTCGACGCTGGGCTCGCCAACCGTCACCGGCTGGAAGCGCCGCTCGAGCGCCGCATCCTTCTCGATGTACTTCTGATACTCGTTGAGCGTCGTCGCGCCGATGGTGTGCAGCTCGCCGCGCGCGAGCATCGGCTTCAGCATGTTCGAGGCGTCGAGCGAGCCTTCGGACGCACCGGCGCCGACCACGGTGTGCAATTCGTCGATGAAGAGCACAACCTGGCCGGCGGAGTCGACGACTTCCTTGAGCACGGCCTTCAGGCGATCCTCGAATTCGCCGCGATACTTCGCGCCCGCGATGAGCGATCCCATGTCGAGCGTGACGATCTGTTTGTCCTTGAGGCCCTCGGGCACGTCGCCGCGAATGATGCGCTGCGCGAGGCCTTCGACGATCGCCGTCTTGCCGACGCCGGGCTCGCCGATCAGCACCGGATTGTTCTTGGTGCGTCGCGACAGCACCTGGATGACGCGGCGGACTTCTTCGTCGCGCCCGATCACCGGATCGAGCTTGCCCTTGCGGGCGAGCTCCGTCAGATCGCGCCCGTACTTCTGCAGCGCCTCGTACTTGCCTTCGGGATTCTGATCGGTGACCCGCTGGCTGCCGCGAACCGACGCCAGGGCTTCGAGCACGCGGTCGCGCGTCACGCCGCGGACCTTGAGCACGTCGAGCGATGCCGGCTTGCCCGTCTCCTCGAGCAGGCCGATCAGCAGGTGTTCGGTGCTGACGAAGTCGTCCTGCATCGATTTCGCATTGGCCTGCGCCGCGTCGAGCACGACCCGCAGGCGAGGGGAGAGGTGCGGCTCCGCACCGCCGTGAGCCTTCGGCTGCTTGCCAAGATGGTCGCGCGTCGCCCTGGCGACTTCCGCGGGATCGACGTTGATCTTCCGCAGCACGCTCGGGACGACGCCGCCCTGCTGCTCGGCGAGCGTGACCAGGAGGTGTTCGGGCTCGACCTGGGCGTGATTCATCTCCGACGCCAACTGCGGCGCCGCGATCACGGCTTCCTGAGCCTTCTCGGTGAACTTATTGAGGTTCATAACTGTCAACTCTCAACTCGCGACTCAACTCTTAACTCTTGACTGTCGACTGCAGACTGTGCCGGAGCGCCTCGTAGTGTGTGCGTTCTTCCTCGGTCAGCGTCTTCGGGATGTCGACTTCAACGTTTGCATACAGGTCGCCGCGGTCGCCGGGCGTGCCGACGTTCGGCAGCCCATGTCCGCGGAGGCGGAATCGCTGGTCGCTCTGCGTGCCCGGCGGCAACTTCAATCGCAGCGTCTTCGGCATCCGGCGTCACCACGTCGATCTCGCCGCCAAGGACGGCGATCGGAACCGCCACCCGCGCGCGGGTGTAGACGTCGCGACCCTTCACGTCGAACACCGGATGCGGCTTCAACTGCACGCGCAGGTACAGGTCGCCGCTCGGCGCGCTGCCGGTGCCGCGGCCGCCCTCGCCGGCGACGCGAACACGCGATCCATCCGTCACCCCGGCCGGGATGCGCACCTCGACGGTCCGGGCATGGCCGTCATGACGCAGCTGCAGGCGCTGCACGCTGCCGCGGATCGCGTCTTCGAGATCGAGCGCGAACGGATGCTCGACGTCCTGTCCCTTCCGGGTCCGCGGCCGCGCGCGACCGCCGCGTGCGCCGGTCGATTCCTCCGCGCCCATACCGCCGAAGAACGTCTTGAAGAAGTCGGAGAACGGGCTGTCGCCGCCGGCGCCGCCGAACATCTCCTTCATTTCTTCTTCCGACATGGTGCGGAAGCCGCCGCCCCCGCCGAATGGCGACCCGCCGGCATACGGATTCGCGCCGGGTGGGACGTTCTCGTAGGCGCGCCAGTTCGCGCCGAGCTCGTCGTACTTCTTGCGCTTCTCGGGATCGCCCAGGACTTCGTTGGCCTCGTTGACTTCCTTGAACTTCGCTTCGGCCGCCTTGTCGCCCGGATTGACGTCCGGGTGATACTTGCGGGCCAGCTTGCGGAAGGCCTGCTTGATCTCCTTGTCGGTCGCGGTCTTCGAGACGCCGAGCGTGGTGTAGTAATCCTTGAAGTCCACGCCTAGTCCTCGTCGTCCCCGGGATCGAGCCCGAGCAGGGCCGCCAGCGAATCCATCTCCCGGACCAGCCGTCGCCGATTCGCGCCGCGTTGAAGCGCCGCCGGCTGCATCAGCGGCCGAATCCGCTGCATGGCTTCGGCCACCGAGAGCAAGTGCTGCACGCCGGCAAGATTGACTCCTGCCTCGTCGACCAGCCGCTTGATGAAGCGCAGCCGGTCGATCTCGTCGTGCGAGTAGAGTCGCATGCTGCCCACCGTGCGCGCCGGACGCACCAGCCCGAGCCGCTCGTACTTGCGCAGCGTCTGGGGATGCATGTCGAGCATGCGGGCCGCGTCCGAGATGAAGATCAACTCCAGGGTTGACACGGATCAAGTGTAGCACTTGATACGAGTCGTATCAACATGGCGGCGCTCTCGTCGGGCAGTTGGAGGTGGCTTGGCTTGATCTTGCGGAGAGTGCGTCGAACGACGCTGCTAGACTTTGGTGCGGGCCGCCATCACGGCCTTGACGAGATCGTCCGGGATGGATCCCATCTCGTCGCTCATTTCATCGCACGCGATCTTGCCGGCCTTGATCGTCACTTCATACTGCACCAGATACTCGTGGCAGTTCCGGCACTTGCTCAAGTGGAATTCGAAATGGGTGCGGCTCTCCTGGGGGAGCTCTCCGCTCACGTAGTCCATGAGGAATTCCGCGAGTTCCCGGCATTTCATGACGCCGCGCTCCTGAAGTGGGGGGCCAGCAACGTCCGCAGCGCCTGGCGCGCGCGGTGCAGCCGAATTTTCGTGGCGTTGACGGACAACCCTAGCACGTTCGCAGTTTCCTCGGTATCTAGTCCTTCGATGTCGCGCAGCACGAGAACGGTACGGTAGCCCTCGGGCAGCGCGTCAATCTGCTTCCGCACCAGGTCCCGGTTCTCGGCGCGCTCCATTAGCTTGTCGACGGGTTCGTCCCAGCTCTTGAAACGCTCCTCGTGATGCCCATCGTCGAGGAATCCCGGCAGCAGCGTCTCGATCGACTGTTCCGGCTTGCGCTTGCGCGTCCGCAGTCTCATCAGCGCGGCGTTGACGACGATGCGATGCAGCCAGGTCGAGAGCTTGGCGTTGCCCTCGAATCGATCGAGGCTGCGAAACGCATTCAGGAAGGCATCCTGAACGACGTCGCGCGCATCCTCTTCGGATCCGACGATACGGCGTGCCACGGCCAGGAGCCGGCCGCCGTAGGCTCGAACCACCTGCTCGAAGGCCGCCTCGTCGCCGGCGCGCAGCTGGGCAACAAGGCTTGCCTCATCGTCTACAGGTGTCGCGCTGGCCATCGAACGAGGTTATCACAGCGAACTGCAGTGGCAGAGTTGTTGCACCCTGTTGCGGCGGCCCGTCCCCCTGCGGCCAGCTGATCGATTGGTTGGATGAGCGATGATTGCTGACAACCCCATGGCCGAAACGAACACCGGCAGCACTCCGGTGAAGGACAGTCGCCGGCGTTTCCGCATCCTCGTCGTCGACGACAACCACGACTCGGCGTTGAGCCTGGCGATGATGCTCTCGATCATGGGGCACGAGACGCGCACCGCGCACGACGGCGAGATCGGCCGTCGTCACGGCCGAGAGCTTTCTCCCGGACGTCGTGCTCCTCGACATCGGTTTGCCGAAACTGAATGGCTACGAGGTCGCGCAGCGTATTCGTGAACAGCCCTGGGGCGCTTCGATGTTTCTCATCGCCGTCACGGGCTGGGGCCAGGAAGAGGACCGGCAGCGCTCGTCCGAGGTCGGGCTGAACGTACACATGGTCAAGCCCGTCGAAGCCGTCGGCGCTGGAAAAGCTCCTCGCGGAATTGCCGCAGAACCGATCGATTCTGGAAAAGCAGCTAGAACGGCACTGCTTCGAGCCAAAGTACGTAATATGCTGTCCTGTCATGGGCAGGAAGCTACCCATGCGTACCGCCACCCGTGCTGTTAGGGGCTTCATCGCCGTCCTAATGGTCGTGCTCGCGCTCGGTATGCTGCGGGCCGCACCGACGCATGCCGCGGGCCACGCCGGACGCCGTCGGCATGTCCACCGAGCGACTCCAGCTCGCCACAGCGATCCTCAGGCAGTATCGTCGCCGATCGAAAGATCGCCGGCGGCTGTCGCCGCCGTGGCGCGCCGCGGCAAGCTCGTCTACCTGGAGCCGGTCGGTCTGCAGAGCCTCGAGTCGAAGGCGCCGATGACCGAGCGTTCGCTCTTCCGCATCTATTCGATGACCAAGGCCGTGACCGCGGTCGCCGTGATGATGCTGGTCGAGGAAGGCAAGGTCCGGCTGACCGATCCAGCATCGAAGTTCCTGCCAGAGTTCAAGAACGTGATGGTGCAGGAAGGCGGCAGCGGGCGCGCCTCGCAGACCCGTCGCGCGAAATCACCATCCAGGATCTGCTGCTGCACACCTCGGGTCTCAGCCACCGCACGTCGGAGCTGTATCGACGGCTGCAGGTGCGATCGCGATCCATCGATCTGCCGCAGTTCGTCGTCAACGTCACGAAGGCGCCGTTGATGGAGGATCCCGGCACGCGTTTCAGGTATAGCGAGGCAACCACGGTGCTCGGACGGATCGTGGAAGTGATTGCCAAGCAAAGCTTCGACTGCGTTCGTGACGGCGAGGATTCTGCAGCCGCTCGGAATGGCGGATACCGCGTTTCTGGGCGGATGCCGAGGCGCGGCCACGGCTGACGACCGTGTATCAGCGCGCGCAGGACGGTACGATCGCTCCGTTCGAAATCGAGGAAGTGCCGTTCACCGAACAAGCCCGCGTTGATGGAAGGCGCGGTCGGCCTCGTGTCCACAGCGGAGGACTTCGTTCGCTTCAGCCAGATGCTGCTCAACAAAGGGGAGCT
The DNA here is from genome assembly GCA_963833135.1 of uncultured cyanobacterium. Classification (GTDB taxonomy): domain Bacteria; phylum Acidobacteriota; class Vicinamibacteria; order Vicinamibacterales; family UBA2999; genus 12-FULL-67-14b. The sequence continues at coordinate 440,344 of CAWHWW010000014.1, forward strand.
CGGCGGCGTCCGCCTGTTGAAAGCGGAGACCGTCGCGACGATGACGGTGAATGCGCTGTCGCCGTCGATCTTGAAAGAGAAGGGCGGCAATGTCGGCTGGGGTCTCGCGAACGTGGACGTCGTCGTCGGTGAAGGATCGCGCGGCTATCTGACGGCGATTGGCGAATATGGCTGGGACGGGTCCGCGGGTACTTTCTTCGCCGTTGATCCCTCGAAAGAACTGGTCGTCACCCTGATGACGCAGAACCTGCCGGCCAACCCCGATCAACTTCGTCAGAAGTTCAAGGCCGCGGTCCTGCAATCAATCGTGGAGTGAGAGCCTTCCACTCCCTTAAATTGGCGCGGGAATTGTCGGCGGTACAGTCCTTGCTCTTTCAAGGACATGATCCTTCGACTGTGTATTGGCGCCACCTGTGCCGTGGCGATTTCAATTTCTACCGCGGTGAGCGCCCAGCACAAGCCGGCGGCCGCCAAGAAGCCGGACATGTTGGCGACGCAGGTTCTGCTCGATCGCGCTGGATTCTCTCCAGGCGAGATTGACGGCACGGGCGGGCCCAACACACAACGTGCAATCGCCGCGTTCGAGCGCGCAAGGAAGACGACGATCGCCGAAGGGCTTGCCTCGGGCGAACCGGCGACGATCACCTACACGATCACCGCCGAAGATGAGTCGATGCCGAAGACGCCCAGTGTTCCCGAGGACATGATGGAGAAGGCGAAGCTCAAACGGCTCGACTATTCGACGACGATCGAGATGCTGGGCGAGCGCTTTCATGCGTCGCCGGCACTGCTGAAGAAGCTCAATCCCTCAGCGCGGTTCGCGGCCGGCGAAGCAAATCACGGTTCCGAATACGCAGGCAGTGTCCGACTCGAAGTCAAAGCCGATCCCGAACATCCTGGTGCACAGTGTCGAAGCGCAGTTCGACGCTGACCGTGACCGACGTGACAGGCGGAGTGCTCATGCACGCGCCGGTCACGAGCGGCAGCGAGCACGATCCGCTGCCGATCGGGCCATGGACGGTCACTGCTGTTGTGCGCAACCCGACGTTCAACTACAACCCCGATCTGTTCTGGGACGCGGAGCCATCCCACGCAAAGGCGAAGGTTCCGCCTGGTCCCAATGGGCCGGTGGGCGTAGTGTGGATCGACATCAGCAAGCCGCATTACGGAATTCATGGCACGCCCGAGCCCGGGACCGTCGGCCACACCTCGTCGCACGGCTGCGTCCGTCTCACGAACTGGGACGCGTTGAGGCTTGCCGCGATGGTCGGTAAGGGAACCAAGGTGGAGTTCACCGAATGAAACCACGAGGGCGCAGACCGGCTCGAATGCTTCGAGACCCGCAGCATCGTGGATCGTCTTCGCCGCCGCAATTGGATTTCTCGGCGGCATGATGGTGATGGCGGCGCTCGTCACGATGTTCCCATCGGGAGCGGCGGCAGTCGCCGAACCGCTGATCCAGGCTGCGCCGCGGAAGGTCGAGGTCAAGCCGACGAACAAAGAAGAGCCGGCTCCGGTTGACGCCACCGCCGTCGGCGCACGACGACCGCCCGACTCGCGGACCCCGGCGTCGTCGAGGACCTGCGGAATCGTTCGCTGACGCTGCCGGTGCACGGCATCAAGCGCGACGATCTGCGCGATACCTTCAACGAGATGCGCGGATCGTCGCGGCGTCATGAAGCGCTCGACGTGCTGGCGCCACGCAACACGCCGGTGCTCGCGGTCGAAGACGGCACGTCGCGAAGCTGTTTCTGAGCGATGCCGGCGGGATCACGATCTACCAGTTCGACTCCGACGGCAACCTACGTGCTATTACTACGCGCATCTCGAGCGCTACGCCGAGGGCTTGAAGGAAGGCGCGCCGGTCAAGCGCGGGCAGATGATCGGCTATGTCGGCACCACCGGCAATGCGCCGCGCAACACGCCGCACCTGCACTTCGCGATCTTCAAGCTGACCGACGAGAAGAATTGGTGGCAGGGGACCGCGATCGATCCCTATTCGGTCCTCAGGTAAGTCGCGCGCGTCTCTTCGAGGCTCTCGACGATTCGTTTCGCGAACGCCGCCGGCTCGATCACCCTCGCCGCGGGCCCAAATCCCATCACCCACGCCTGCAATTCCCAATCGATCACGACAGTTCATCGCCAGGCGGATGCGTCCGCCCGGCAGGTCTTCGATCGACTGAGAGGCATGGAACTGGCGCTCGCGGACGTAAGGCGCTTCGTCGGCCGTGAATTCGATCACGACGGGCTCGGGCGTGCCCGAGAACGCGCCAAGCGAGTCGGGGAAGACCTCGCGCATCCGCGCTCTCAACGGGATTGAACGACTCCTCGAGCGCAACCGCCTGCTCGATGCGCTGCACGGCGAACGTCCGCATCTCGCTGTAGTCGGGCACGAACGCCTGCAGATAGAGGCCGCCTTGCGCGTAGGCAAGCCGATACGGTTCGACGACGTAGTCCTTGATCTGCTGGCTGGAGAACGAGTGATAGCGCATCCGCACGCGCCGCCGGCCGAGGATCGATTGCATCAGCGCGTCGACCGACTTCGCGGATGCTGCGCCGCGAGGACGCGTCGCGTGTTCCTTGGCGCCGAGCGCGTCGGGGAGGCTCTCGATGAACTTCCACATCGACGGCGGCAGCGCGTCGTAGAGCTTGTCGAAGGCCGATGCGAGGCTGTCGCGGAACGGTCCGCCGGCGACCGCGGTCAGGACGGTGCGGCTCAGGTGTAGGGCGCAGAGTTCCGACAGTGAGAATCCCGGCTGCCGCGACGCCCTTGAAGACATCGCGGTTGAGGACGAATGTCGTCTTGGCGTCGCGCTTCGATGGTCTCGATGGGAAAGCCGGCCTGCGTCAACGCCTCGAAATCGCGGCGGATGGTCCGCTCGGAGACGCCGTCGCCGGCTTCGATTTGGGCCTCATTCAGGGTCAGCCCGCGGGAGCGGCCCTCGAGGGCGAGGAGCAGCCGCCATTGGCGGACGATTTCCGAGTGTCTTTCCATGGATCTAGCTCAACAGTGTGAGAGCCCGTCTCGCCGAAGCCCTGCAGGCGAAGGCCGATCGGTACGCAATATGCAGTGGTGTGCAGCAGAGTGCAAGGGTACGCAGCGGTTGCCGCCGCTGACCTGATCTGTCAGGGGCGCCGAATAAGGTGACGTTATGACGATTCGCATTGGATTTCGCCGTCCCGCTCCCGTCGCTCGTAAGGTCTGCAAGCACTGTGAAAACCGCCGGGCGCTGTTCCGCCAGGAGGGCATCCTCAAGTGGGATCCCTACTACGCGCTCTGCTACAAGTGCTATCAGCGCTACTTCACCCGCGCGCACGACGAACAGGCACCGCGGGTATGCAGCGGGAGCGAGCGCTGATCACCGTCGTAGAACACCCGCTCTAGAAACAGGCCTGATGCCGGCGCGGTAAGCGACGCCGGCGTAGGCAACTCAGTGCCTGTCCGCCGAAGCGCTCCGCGCGAAGGCGGACCGGCGCCGTAGCAGGTCGGCGACATCGTGGGGTCGAGTTGTCCCTTGCCGACCTCGACGAGCACGCCAACCATGCGGCGCACCATCTTCCAGATGAAGTGCGAGCCGCCGACGCGGACCAGGATCAAGTCGCCGTCCTCACCGACCGTCACGTCCTCGACGAGAACGTCGGTCGATTTTTCGTCCGGATCGTCATCGCTGAAGGCCTGGAAGTCGTGCATGCCGTTGAAGCGCGCCGCCGCCTGCGTCATGCGCTCGAGATCGAGCGGTTCCTTCACCCACCACACGAACGGTTTCGCAAACGCGCTGCGCCGCCGCGCTATTTGGTAGAGGTAGCTGCGCGCAACGGCGCCGTGCCGCGCGTGAAAGCGATGCGGCACCGAATCGACGGCAAGGACGTGAATGTCGGCGGGCAGCTCGTCGTTGATGCCGCGACGGAGCGTCTCCGCGGGCAGGGTCTTGCGCAGATCGAGATGGGCGACTTGCCGTAGTGCATGGACGCCGGCGTCGGTTCGGCCCGACCCCATGAATTCGAATGTCTTGTCGCGGATCGCCGCGCCGATCGCGCGCTCGATCTCGCCCTGCACCGTGCGCGCGTTCTTCTGCTTCTGCCAGCCGCTGTATTTGGTTCCCGCGTATTCGATCGTGAGCTTGAATCTCGGCACTCAGCGCTATGATACCGCCGGGAAATGACTGTCGTCGGGAAGTGACGCTGCCGGGAAAAGAAACTTGTCGGGAAACCAAATGCATAAACCTGTTCACGCTGCAAATCTTCCCAAACCCGTTGGACCGTATTCGCCCGGCATGGGCTTCGAACGGCTCGTCTTCGTCTCCGGGCAGGGCGCGACCGATCCAGCGACCGGCCAGCTGGCCGGCGCCGACGTCGAAGCGCAGACGGAGCAGTGCCTGAAGAACCTGCAGGCGATCCTCGAGGCTGCCGGATCCGATCTGCAACACGTGCTGCGCTGCGGGGTGTTCCTGATCGACATGAAGGAATTCCAGAAGATGAACGCGGTCTACTCGCGCATGTTCGGCGAGCATCGCCCGGCGCGAACGACGATCCAGGCCGCCGGTCTGCCCGGGGACGGATTGCGAGTCGAAATCGACTGTATTGCGTACGTTCCTTGAAGTAGCCAGAGCCAGTTGCCAGATGCCAGGAAGACAAGATTTTTTCTGGATACCGGCTACTGGCTACTGGATACTTCTTAGATGACCCATCTCCGCCGCGGCCTGATCGTCCTGGCTCTCTTCGCAGCTCCTGCCCGTCGTCGGGCACGCGAACGAGGGGTTCTGGCCATTCAATCGGATTCCGAAGGCGGCGATCAAGCAGGCCCTCGGCGTCGATCTTTCCGATCAGTGGATTGAGCGCGTGCAGCAGGCGTCGGTGCGATTCCCGAGCGGCTCGGGCTCGTTCGTTTCGCCCGATGGGTTGGTGCTGACCAACCATCACGTCTCGCTCGATCTCCTCCACAAGATGAGCACGCCCGAGCGCGATTACGCCACCAGGGGTTTTGTTGCGGCGGATCGCAATCAGGAACTCAAGGCGGCCGACCTCGAGTTGATGACGCTCCAGAAGATCGACGACGTGACCGCGAAGGTGAACGAAGCGGTGAAACCGGGTATGTCGTCGGCAGACACGCTGGCGGCCCGGCGTTCCGCCATTGCCGCGATCGAGAAGGACTCGCAGGAGAAGACCGGCCTCGAGGCCGAGGTCGTGACGCTCTACCAGGGCGGCCAGTATCATCTCTATCTCTACAAGAAGTTCACCGACGTCCGCCTGGTCTTCGCGCCGGAATTCGACGCCGCGTTCTACGGAGGCGATCCCGACAACTTCACGTTCCCGCGCTATTGCCTCGACATGACGATCTGGCGCGTGTATGAGAACGGCAAGCCATTCCAGTCGAAGAGCTACCTGCCGTGGTCGACGACGGGGGTGAAGGAGGGCGAGGCGGTGTTCACGGCGGGGCATCCCGGCGCCACGCAGCGCCTGAACACCGTCGCACACCTCGAGTTCCTCCGCGATCAGGCACTGCCGCTGTCCATCAATGCGTTCACGCAGATTCGCGAGTCGCTCGACGCCTACAGGAAGCAGGGGGCCGAGCAGGCGCGCCAGGCCAACGACGAGTTCTTCGGCATCGAGAATTCGCTGAAATCCTGGCGCGGGCAGATCAGCGGGTTGAAAGATACCGCGACGATGAACAAGAAGCGCGCGGATGAACAGGCCTTCCGCGACCGCGTCAACGCGACGGCCGAGCTGAAGGCGAAGTACGGCGATGCCTGGGATCAAGTCGCGAACGCGCGCGCCGCCCTGCCGCCGTACAACCTCGAGCGCGTGTTCTTCGAGAGCGGCCTCGGGCTGTATACGCAGTACTTCACCCTGGCTCGAACGCTCGTACGCTGGAGCGAGGAAAGCGTCAAGCCGAACGGACAGCGGCTGCCGGAATATTCCGATGCCCGCAAGGCGGCCATCGAGCGCCAGATCGGATCGGAAGCACCGATCTATCCGGGCGTGGAGCAGGCCAAACTCGAGGCCGGCCTCGCGGTGATGCAACAGATGGCCGGAGCGGACAATCCGCTCGTCAGGCAGATCCTCGCCGGCAAGACCCCGAAGGCGAGAGCCGCGGAACTCGTCGCCGGCACGAAGATCGGCGATGCCGCCACGCGCAAGACACTTCTCGCCGGCGGCACGGTGGCGGTCGAGGCCTCGAAAGATCCGTTCATCGAGCTGGCGCGGCTCGTTGATCCGCGCGCCCGCGAGTTGCGCACCAAATACGACAACGAAGTGCTCGGCGTCGAGCGTGATGCTTATTCGAAGATCGCGCAGGCGGTGTTTGCGTCGCAAGGCGATGCGGCGTATCCCGACGGCACGTTCACGTTACGGCTGTCGTACGGCCAGGTGAAGGGCTACATGGAGAACGGCAAGCCGGTCGCGCCGTTCACCGAGATTCGCGGCCTCTACATTCGCGGCGACGAGCACAAGCAGAAGCCACCCTACAAGATCGCCGATTCATGGATGAAGGCGCGCGCCACCGTTGAATCCGACGACCCCCTTCGACTTCGTCAGCACCAACGACATCGTCGGTGGCAACAGCGGATCGCCGGTGATCAACGTGAAGGGTGAGCTCGTCGGATTGATCTTCGACAGCAATATTCAGGCGCTGCCCGGGTATTTCGTCTATGACGGCGCGGTGAACCGCGCGGTGTCAGTCGATGCGCGCGGCATGCTCGAAGCGCTCCGCTCGGTCTACAAGGCGAACTGGGTGGCCGACGAGCTCGTCGGCGGCAGCGCGGTCAAGACAGCGGCGATGAAATAGCGAATGAATGCCACGCCTTCCCCGATCCGTCCGGCTCCTTGGATGGGTGAGCCTGCTGACCGACGCCGCGACGGAAGCCGTCTATCCTCTACTCCCGGTCTTCATCACGCAGGTGCTCGGTGGTCCACCGGTCGCCCTCGGCATTGTCGAAGGCGCGGCGGATGCGACGAGCAGCATCCTCAAGGTCGTCGCCGGCCGCTGGTCCGATCGCCGCGGCATTCGCAAGCCGATCGTCCTTCTCGGGTACGCACTGTCATCGCTCGTGAGGCCGTTTGTCGCGATCGCGACGAGCTGGGCCCACGTCTTCGCCATTCGCGTCACCGATCGAGTGGGGAAGGGCCTTCGTTCCGCTCCGCGCGACGCGATGCTGGCGACGTTGTCGCCGCCGGGCGAGCGTGGACGCGTGTTCGGCTATCACTGGGCGATGGATCACGCAGGAGCGGCCGTTGGTCCTCTGCTCGCAACCGTGTTTTTGTTTTTTGCGCCAGATAATTATCGACTGCTCTTCGGTCTCACCATTATTCCGGGCGCGCTCGCAGTCATTACGTTGCTTCGCGTACCCGAGACGACCGCCCCTCCAAGAGTTCCAGAGGTTCCAGGGGTTCCAGAAGTTCCAAGGGTCAGGTTCCCGGTTGCGCTAAGGAAATACTTTGTCATCAGTTCCGTGTTCGCGCTGGGCAATTCATCGGACGCGTTTCTGTTGTTGCAACTATCCCAATCGGGAGTACCGCTGATCGGATTAACGATGTTGTGGAGCGCGCAGCATGCGATCAAGGCGCTCATCACGATGCGGGCGGGGATGCTGTCGGATCGCGTCGGCCGCCGCACGCTGATCATTTCCGGCTGGGTGATTTACGCGATCGTCTATTTCGGCTTCGCCTTCAGCGAGTCAATGTACGCGCTCGCCGGCTGGTTCATGATCTACAGCACGTACACGGCTGCCGTTGAGGGGACGGAGAAGGCACTCGTCGCCGATCTGACGCCCGAGGCGCTGCACGCAACGGCATTTGGATGGCACGCCGCCGTCCAGGGCGTCGGCGCCCTGGCGGCCGGCATCGTGTTCGGGCTGCTGTGGCAGAGCTTTGGCGCGCCGGTGGCGTTCATGACCGGCTCGGCACTGGCGCTCGTGGCTGCGGGACTCCTCGCCCTCCAGAACCTTAAGCCCCTAAGCCCTTAGTCACTTCTTGTTCTGCTGCACGACGTTCATCGCCGTGGTGATCATCGACGCGACGTCGGACAGATTCGACGGCAGGATGATCGTGTCGGCGTTATTGATCACCTTGCCGAACTCCGCGATGTACTGCTCGGCCACTTTGAGCTGAATCGCCTCGGCGCCGCCGGGCGCGCGCGTCGCTTCGGCCACGCGCTTGATGCCTTCCGCGGTCGCAGTGGCGACCGCCAGGATCGCCGATGCCTGGCCTTCGGCCTCGTTGATCTGCTGCTGCCGCCGCGCTTCCGACGCCTTGATGGTCTGCTGCTTGTCGCCTTCCGCTGAATTAATCGCCGCGTCGCGCTGCCCTTCGGAGGTGAGGATGACAGCGCGCTTTTCACGCTCGGCGCGCATTTGTTTTTCCATCGCCGCCAGAATGTCGGCGGGCGGCGTGATGTTCTTGATTTCGTAACGCAGCACTTTTACGCCCCACGGCTCCGTCGCTTTGTCGAGCTCGGCGACCACCGAAATGTTGATGTTGGTGCGTTCCTCGAACGTGCGATCGAGATCGATCTTGCCGACCTCGCTGCGCAGCGTCGTCTGCGCCAGTTGCGTAATGGCAAAGAGGTGATCGGAGATGCCGTACGAGGTGCGCTCGGGATTGAGGATCTTGAGATACAACACGCCGTCCACCTGGACCTGCACGTTGTCGCGCGTAATACAGATTTGTGCAGGAATGTCGAGCGCCGCCTCTTTCAGCGAGTGCCGGTAGCGGATCACGTCGACAAACGGCACCAGGATGTGGAAGCCGGCGTCGAGCGTGCCGGCATAGCGTCCGAGGCGTTCGACGACAAACGCGCTTTGCTGGGGCACGACGATCGCGGTCTTCCACAAGATGATCAGGACCACGAACGCGAGCACGGCAGTGAAGACCAGGCCACCTTCCATCGAGGCACTCCTTATCAGGCCAACAGGCCAACGGGCTAACAGGCGAACAAGAGCGATTGGTTATTCGGGAACGACTGCCAACGTGAGCCCATCCACCGCGGCGACGCGCGCGCGCTGGCCGCGATCGAGCGTCACGTTGCTGGTGTTGCGCGCGGTCCACGTCGCGCCGCGCACTTCGACGCGCCCGACCACGCCGGGCGACAGCTGCTCCTGCACGATCGCCAGCACACCGATCAGGGAATCAACGCTGGGACGGGGTGGACTCTGCATGAGGGTCCGGAGGCGGCCGCGCAAGCCGACCAGCGACAGCACCGAAAGCGCGGAAAACGTCAGCACTTGCAGCGGCAGGTTGGTGACAACCTCGAAGAGCGAGAGGACGCCGACCGCCATCGCGCCGATGCCGAAGAAGATGATGAAGAAGCCGCTCGGCGTCGCGAGCTCAGCGACTACCAGCGCCAGGCCGCCGATAAGCCATAACCACCAATCCATGGTCAGGGGATTATAGATGGATACGGCGCTGTCGGTTCAACGGTTCACGGGTTCAGGGGTTCAAGAAGTTCATCTTGGTTCAGAACGTTGAACGCTTGAACGCTGAACCAAATGAACTCCTTGAACCCCTGAACCCGTGAACCCCTGAACCGACTACAGTAAGATCGAAGCGTTCATGCCTCTAATTCTCGTTACAAACGACGACGGTGTTACGTCAGAAGGAATTCGCGCGCTCGCCGACGCAATGAAACCGCTCGGCGACGTGCTCGTCGTCGCCCCCCTGCAGGAAGCAAGCGCGATCGGCCACGCGTTGACACTACGGCGGCCGCTCCGCATCGAAGCGATGGGCGACCAGGTCTTCGGCGTCGACGGCACGCCGACCGACTGCGTCAACCTGGCGTGCGCGATCCTGTTGAAGAACCAGTTGCCGGACCTCGTCGTGTCGGGCATCAACAAGGGGTGGAATCTCGGCGACGACATTACCTACTCGGGCACCGTGTCGGGCGCGCTCGAAGGGGCACTCCTCGGGCCGCCGGGCATCGCCGTCTCTTTGAAGCGCATGCCGACGTACGACTTCGGGCCATCGGCCGCGGCGGCGGCGAAAGTCGCCGCGGCGGTTCTCGGGCACGGCCTCCCGCCGCGCACCTTCATCAACATCAATGTCCCGGCGGGAGTCCCGAAAGGGATGCGCGTGACGACGCAGGCGAAGCGTAATCACGTGACGCAGATCGATGCGCGCACCGATCCGCGCGGCAATTCCTATTACTGGATCGAAGAAGCGCTCGACGAATACCACCCGGACAGCGGCCGATCCGATCACGAAGCCGTCAAGGCCGGCTATGTTTCGATCACGCCGCTGCAGCCCGATATGACGGCATATGACGTCCTCGAGCAACTTGAAGCGCATCTCAAGTAGCGAGGCTTCGCCTGGTACCAAGAGCGTGAGGCTCCGCTTCGCTACGGCAGTGTTGTCTGGGGGCTTCGCGGCCGCGCTCGTGATCGCGACCGCCCAGGCGCAGGCGCCCCGGACGCCGACCGCGCGGCTTGTCTCCGCGCCGCGGTTGGATCTGCCCGCCGAAATCGATTCGAGCAATCCGGCAGTGTGGGCGCTCGTCGACGGCGTGCAGCGGCTGTTCGTGATTAGTTCCTGGGGCGGCATTCCCATCCGGGCGTCGGGTGCGAGTCTCGAATCCCTGCAGGCGGATCGTCCGGTGGCGTTCGCGTCTCATCCGGGACACGGCGTCTGGATGGAAGCGATCATTCCCGACGACTCCGGGGCGTGGTACGGCTACTACCATCATGAACGGCCGGCGGATCTGTGCGGACGGCCCGAACGGCAGTTGCCGCGCATCGGCGCGATGCGATCGATCGACAACGGTCAGACGTGGGAAGACCTCGGCATCGTCCTCGACGCGCCGCGTGGATCCGAAGCCTGCGATTCAACGAATCGGTTCGTGCTCGGGGGCATTGGGGACGTCACGGCGGCACGGGATGCCGAGAGCAAGGACGTCTATCTCTACTTCAGCCAATACGTGCGCGACGGGCGATTACAGGGTGTGGCCGTTGCGCGGATCGCGTGGGCCGATCGTGATGCGCCTGTCGGCAAGGCATCGATCTGGAGTGATGGCGCCTGGCTCCCGGCGTCCGAGAACTCGTCGCTCGACATCGGCTGGGAGTACCCGTCGGGCTCGCCCCTGGTCAGCAGCGAACGGCCGTTTCACGATCGCGCGGGGACCAACGACGTCTATTGGGGGCCGTCGATACACTGGAACACGTTTCTCGAGCGGTACGTCATGCTGCTCAACCGCGCCAAGGACGATCAGTTCGGGCAGGAAGGCATCTACGTCTCGTTCTCGACGACGCTGCAGCCGCAGGACTGGAGCGCGCCCGCGAAGATCATGAACGGCGGCAGCTGGTATCCGCAGGTCATCGGCGGGGAAGCCGGGACCGGTACCGATCGACTGGCAGGCCGTCGTGCCCGCTTCTTCATGACCGGGCGATCGGAACGGATCATCGAGTTCGAACGCTGACCCGCGCCGTGTGACCGCCATTATCGCGGCGCGCTGCTCGCAAACCGCATCGCATCCGTGAGGACGACATGCCGCGAAAGTACGCCTACCTCGTGTTGTTCGCCATCGGCACCGTGGTGCCGTATCTGTCGTTCGTGCCGTGGGTGATGGATCACGGCTTCGATGTCTCGCGCATGGTCGAAGAGCTCTTCGCGAATCGCATCAGCGCCTTCTTCGGCCTCGACGTCGTCATCTCGGCCCTGGTGCTATTCGTGTTCGTGTCGTTCGAGGGCAGGCGCGCAGGCGTGAAATATACGTGGGCGCCAATCGTTGCGACCCTCGCGATCGGTGTCTCGGCCGGCTTGCCGCTGTTCCTGTTTCTACGCGAATCAGCGATGGAACCAAGCACCCGATTGTGAGTGCACCCTACGCACCGTACGCACTTTACGCACCGTACGCACACGAGATGGGGTAGACTGGTTATTCCTCGGGGCGTGGCTCAGCTTGGTAGAGCGCTCGGTTCGGGACCGAGAGGCCGCTGGTTCGAATCCAGTCGCCCCGACCACTTTCTAGAAGGGAAGCCCGCCTAACCGCGGGCTCTTCTTTTTGCCTGATTCGTTCCCACAAAACCTGCTCGCACGAATGAGCGCTCACCTTTTTCGTCTTGCAGACTTCGGACCTGAAGCCTTTCGGCTCGCCGCCGCCGACCTTGCTGCTCTCCGCCGGGCGGCGGCAGCAGCCTTGCGCGCCTTCCGATGAATCTCGGCTCCCCGCGGGCGGGTTGCCGCCGGGGTTCGAGGGGTCTTGGTCCCGCGTGCGGCCAATTTGCGCTTACGGGTGCGCGCTCGCCGGACGTCGATGCGGATTGCGTCTGCGCCGCGCTCGAATACGGGTTCTTCGGTCGTCCTGGGAATCGGTCTTGCCTGCCGGGTTCCGCGCGTTGCCGGCACGGGCAGAACGCCGAGCACTGTGCATGCGACGCCATAGAATGCTTGTCGCTCGGCCAAACCGTTGAGGCCTCCGTTTATGCGCCTCGTGATCTGGCGGAAGGCGTCGGCGGTTGCCTGGTCGGCAAGCTCGTTGAGCCCCTTTCTTGACCAGAAGAGACCAGCGATCCTGAACGCGACGTCTGGAACCGCGGCCAGAGGCGGATTCGAGACGAGGTCCATCCGCAGGAGATCTCCAAAGCGCTGATAGTTCGCACGGCCTGTAATCTGAATCGGGCCGCGTCCCTTGAACCGCTTTCCGTCGCCTGCTTCGGTGTTCCCGAGATCGGTCGCCAACGAGCTGGGCGGCTCGTAACGCCTCTGTGCGGGGGTGGGCCCCCAAATCTCCTCCATGAATCGGAACTGTCCGGATTCGTGCGCCAGTTGCGCGATGAAGGCAGCCGCGCGGGCAGGGCTCTCAATTGCGAACTCTGTCATGGCGGCCTGCAGAAACGGTAGAAACTCACGGTTCCGCTTCAATGAAGCGCCCGGCATGATCGATTGCAGTTGTTCGGTCGTGAGCATAAGGAACTGGTCGGTTGAGCGTCAGCCTGTGGACGCCAAGAGCCTAGCCCGTTTTTGTCGCCTGCACAATCTGCTGTATCGCAAGGGTTCGTCGGGGAAGCTCCAGGACCCTGAGACGTTCCGTGAATTCCCCTCATGATTCAGTGAGGAGATGCCACTGTGCTGTACACCGACCCGACGCTAGAGTCGGAGCATGACGACATTCGCGCTGGAATTGCGGCAGGCCTGGCGATCGCTGTTGCAGCGGAAAGCCTACTTCCTCACCTGTGCCGCCACGTTGACTCTCGTGCTCGGCGCCAATGCCGCGATGTTCGCGGTCGTGAATGCGACGATGCTGCGCCCGATGCCGTTCACATCTCGAGGGGAAGTGCTGCACCTCTACTCGCAACCGCCGGGCACCACGACCGCCCTGCAGCGGAATCCCTTGCAACAGATGGATCTGCCTCGGCTCCGCGAGCGCGTCCGCACGCTCGCGCGCCTCGAGGGATTCCTGCTGTCTGAGCGCGTAGTGACGCTGGGCGGCGAGCCGGCCGTGGCGCAGGCGGTCGCCGTGACGCCGGGCTTTTTACCGATGGTGTCGGCGCCAATCGAGCAGGGCCGATCGTTTCTGGACAGCGAGGCCCGGCCCGGCCACTTCGTCGCGCTCATCACCGACAGATATTGGCGCGACACGCTTGGCTCGAGAAACGTCATCGACACGCCGCTCGTCATCGACGGCCAGCCACATTCGATTGTCGGAATCCTCTCGCCGTCGTTCGAGGTGCCGTTCATCGACGCGCAGGTCTTCACGCCGCTCTATGCGAATCCCGAGCCGCAGCGGCGCGCGCCGCCGCTTTCGGTGGTCACCGTCGCCGAGCTGGGGCCTGGCAGCTCGCTCGCGCAGGCGCGCGACGAGCTCGCCACGATCTCCCGGCAAATGTCCCAGGAGTTTCCGGCCTCGCACAGCGGCTGGATCCACGGCGCCGAGACTGCGCGGGAATGGCAGTACGGATCGATGCGAGCGCCCCTGCTGATGTTGTTTGCCGCAACCGCGTTGGTCCTGCTGATCGCGTGCGTGAACATCGCCAATCTCACCTCCGCCCAGGCCGTCGCGCGAGCGGGGGAGTTGTCGCTCCGCATGGCTCTTGGCGCCTCCCAGAGGGACGTGGTCCGCTGCCATCTCGCCGAATTGCTGATTGTGTGCGTCAGCGGCCTGATCCCGGGACTGCTGCTCGCGCGAGCGGCCGTGCCGGCGCTGCTTGCCATCAATCCGACCATCGCCCAAACGCTCGGCGATGTGTCGATCGACTGGCGGGTCCAGGTGTTCAGCGCCGTCGTGGCCATCCTGACGGCCTGCACCGCCTCCGCGGTGCCGGCGGTTCGCGCACTGCGCGGGCGGACCTCGGCGATCGTTACCGCCGGAGGCACCAGGACCACGACGTCCACCGCCGCTCGCGCCCAACGGGCTCTTGTTTCGCTCGAGGTCGCGCTTTGCGTGGCGCTGCTGATGGCCGGCGGGGTCGTGATCAAGGGGCTTCACGATCTCTCAGCCCGCGGTCCGGGCTACGATTCGACGTCGGTGCTGACCGCGCAGATTCGGCTGCCGGATCCCGCCTACAAGGATGCGGCGCTCAGGGCCGCAACCGTCAAGCGGATGCTCGACGGCATTCGCGCGCTGCCGGGCGTGACGTCCGCGAGCACGACGCAGAACGTGTTCACGCCGAACTTTTCGTATCAGACTCTGATCGGCATCAAGGATCGGCCGACGCCCGATGGCCAGTTCCATACGGTGCAGTTCCGGCGCATCAGCCCTGACTACTTCAAGACCATGCGTATTCCGATGCTGCGTGGCCGCACGATCTCCGAGCAGGACGTCGCCGATCGCCCGCAGGTTGCGGTCGTCAGCAGACGGTTCGCCGACACGCTCCTGCAAGGCACCGATCCGCTCGGCCGGATCCTCTTGCGGAGCGCGCCCAACCAGCCGCCGGTCACCGTCGTAGGGGTCGCCGATGACACGCTCGACGTCAACACGACGACCGTGGCGGAGCCGACACTGTATCTGCCGTGGGCGCAAAGCAACAACAGCGGTGTGCCGGTCGCGTTCGTCATTCGCAGCAGCGTGGATCCGGCGTCGCTCGTTCCGGCAGTCCGCGAGGTCGCGCGCGGCGTCGACGCCTCGCTGCCCTTGCGGCGCGTCCAACCTCTCGACGTATTCGTGCAGGAGTCGACAGCGCCCGATCGATTTCGATCGCTCGTGCTCGGCATCATCGCCATGCTTGGCCTGGCCCTCGCCGCGCTCGGTATCTCCGGCGTGGCCTATCGCGGCGTCGTCGATCGCACGAAGGAGTTCGCAGTGAGGCTGGCGCTCGGATCGCAACCGGCCGGAGTCGTTCGCCTGGTGCTCGCCGAATCGACGCGCGATCTGACGATTGGCGTCGCTGTGGGAATCGCCGGAGGCATCGCGCTGAGCACACTGCTCGCCCGGCTGCTCGAAAACGTCGCCGCCGTTGATGCGCTGACGAGCGGCGCGTCGATCCTGCTGGTCCTGGCTGTCGGCGTCGGCGCGGCGGTCGTACCGGCGTTGCGCGTCCTGCGCGTGCAGCCCGCCGAAGTGTTACGAAGCTAGGCCGCGGGGGCTGCGCACGACTTTCTTTGCCGTCGGCCCCTGCTTGATCAACAGCCTGATGAATTCCTCGACGAACGGCGCAGAAGCGCCGTCACCCAGCGTGACGGCGTACCATTTCCGGAATACGCCGGCACGGGTGATCCGAACAGCCCTGATGTCGCCGCTCGCGATCACATTGGCGATCGACCACTTCGGCAACACGCTCGCGCCCATCGCCGCCTTGACCATCTCGAGGATGCCTTCGGTCAGTTGCAGATAGGTGACGCGCTGCAGTTCGATTCCGGCAGGCCGAAGGACCTTCTGGACGATGAAGCTGTCCTCGATCGATCGGGAGTAGAGGTAGAGCTGTTCGGTGACGAGCTCCTCCGGCGTCACGAAGGTGCGCGATGCCCACGCGTGTCCCGGCGGCACAACGGCGACATGCTCGTCGTCAAACAGCTCGCGAAAGCGCAGCCGCCTGTCGTCCGACGCGTCGTTGACAATCGCCAGGTCGAGTTTCGCATCGAGCAGGGCAGCAATCGGATTCAACGTGAATTCCGGAGAGATCCGAATTTCGAAGTGCGGGTAGCGGCGGCGCAGTCCCTCGACCAGCGCCGGCAGCCAATGATAGCCGGTGTGGCAATGGGCCGACACACGCAGCTCGCCCGAGATATTGCGCGCCAGTTGGGAGACCCTCGCTTCGACCTGTCCGATCGCGTCAAGGACCTGGCTGGCCGCCTCGGCGAGCAGCCGGCCGGCCGGCGTGAGCAGCATTCGCCGTCCCGAGCGCACGAAAATCGGGGTTCCGAGTTTGTCTTCAATCTCGCGCAGCTGATGGCTGACGGCCGACTGCGTCACGTTGAGGCGATCGGCGGCGCGGGTGACGCTTTCGGTCCGCGCGACTTCGGCCACCACTCGCAAGTGGCGCGAATCGAGGAATTGGCTCATGAGCTTGTCTAATCATATCAAGATTGCAAGATGAGCTGCTCTCATGAGTGCCACGGAAACCAATTCGGCCCGGCCTTCGTCTCACACTAATAAGGCTCAGGATTCAGGAAGGTTCCATGCGTATCCGTCCCCAACACGCGCGCTCGATGGTCATGGCGACGCTCGCCGTCGTGTCGCTGACGCTGCCCGCATCCGCCCAGCTCGCCGTCCTCAGTCCGGTTCGAATCGACAACTTCGCCAGGGTCAACGACGCCTATTTTCGCGGCGCGCAGCCTGCGGGTTCCGATTACGCCGACCTTGCCAGGCTTGGGGTCAAGACGGTCATCAACCTGATCGGTGACGAGGACTTTGACTCGACAGAACAGGCGTCGGTCGAAGAGCACGGGATGCGTTACGTGCAGATTCCAATGTCGACCCGTAAGGCGCCGACGGCGCAGCAGCTCGAGGCGTTCCTGTCGGTGGTCAACGATCCGGCGAGCCAGCCGGTTTACGTGCACTGCGTCGGCGGTCGTCATCGTACCGGGGTCATGACCGCGGTATACCGAATGACGAAGGACGGCATCAGCGGGGCAGAAGCGTTCACTGAAATGAAGCGCTTCAAGTACGGCCCGGACTTCCTTCATCCGGAATTCAAGACGTTCGTCCACGGCTATGAGGTCAAGAAGCCGGCAGCCGCGAACACCAGCGGTCAATGATCAGCGGTTAGCCGCACTCGGTACAAAGCAAAGGCCCCGCCGATGGCGACGGGGCCTTCGCTCCAGCCCGTTAGCCCGTTAGTCTGTTGGCCTGCCTTACCAGCGCAGTCTCCACACCAGCTGGACCTGCCGAGACTGGTTGTCGCCGAGCAGCTCGGTGAGCCGGTAGTTGTCGACGTTGGTCGCGCCGGTCGTGTTCGCGGTCGTCGTTCTGCCGGCCACCGGTCCTGCGGGAGCCGTCACCGTCGACGTGAAGCCGAGCGGCACGCCGGCCGTCGACGCCGGGTTGAAGTACGGGCTGTTCAGGGCGTTGAGCATCTCGCCGCGGAACTCGAACGTGAAGCGGCCGGGGAGATCGAACTTCTTCGAGATGCCGAGATCCAGGCGCGTCAGGCTCGGCGCGTTCACGGTGACGCTGCGCAAGCCGCAGTCACCGTAGCCCGGCGCCGATTCGATGCAGTCGGGACCATTGGCCGGAGCGAAGTAGCGGCCGGTCGGCGCACCGCCCAAGCCATAGCCGGTCGCCGACGTCGCGCTGACGTTGAACGCCTTCACCGTGTTGTCGAGGATGTCGCCCGGCAGGATGAAGATCTGTCCGCCCGCTCCTCCCTGAACCTTGATTTCCTTCTGCAGGTCCGACTTTGTCATGCCGACGAGGCGGACGTTGCCGAAGTCGATCACCTCTCCGGTCTGGAGGCGGAACACGCCATCGAGCGACCAGCCGCCGACGATCGCGTCGAGGAAGCTGTTCATGTCGGCGCCGTACTTGCGATCCTTGCCGACCGGAATCTCGACCGAGAAATTCGCCTTCAAGGCGTGACGGACGTTGCCGACCTGGCCGGCCTGTTCGACCCACTCCATCGGCTTGGTGAAGCCATAGCGATTCTGAACTTCCGCCAGGCTCCACGTGTAGCTTGGGTTGATCGAGTAGCCGTGCGAGAACCGCTTGCGGAACTCGAACTGCATCGAGTGCGCGCGGGTGCCGCCGCTATTGACCGTCAGGTTCGACGCGCCGGCGGTCGTGCCGGCGCCGAGCAGGTCAGGATTGGCGACGAAGAAGTTCACCGGCAGGCCTGCGGCCACCGCGTTGTTGCGGAACGCGGCATTGCCGATCAAGCCGCTGGCGCCCGCCGACGCGAAGCCCCACGGATTCGGATTGCGCGCGGCAAGGAAACCGAGGTTCGTCGCGTTGGTCCACTGCGCACCCGAGTAGACCGCGGCGTTGCCGGCATTGGCGGCGTTCGCGGCGTTGAAGTGCGCCAGGAAAATCGGCAGCGGAATGGTGCCCGAGCCGGCGCCCATATAGGCGAACGTCGCGCCGCGGCCGGCGGCGATGTTGGCCTGCAGGTTGGCCTGCGCCTGGCGGAACTCGTTGAGGAAGCCGTTGGTGGTGATGTTCGGCTCGTTGATGTTGATCGAATCCCAGTCGTTGGCGTGCTTACTGCCGACGTAGCGGAACTCGATCGCGGAGTCATTCGTGACCTTGCGCTGCCAGCCGGCAGACCACGACTGCGTGTAGGGCATCTGGATGTTCTGATCGAAGGCGTTGCCTCGGGTGGTGATCGAGGCCGGCGCCGCGGGCAGCGATACCGTCGGGGCGGCGGGCAGCGCCGGATTGTTGCGCAGCAGGATCGGCAGCGTGTTGGTCGTTTGATCGGCCTGGAGTGTCGCCTGAATACCCTGGTTATCGCCGAACACACCCGTGAAGTCAGACATGCCCGGACGCTGGAACGCCATGGCCCAGCCGCCGCGAACCACGACATCGCCTTCCTCACTGCCGCGGAGCCACTTCATCATGCCGGTCGACGGCGGCACTTGCCACGCCACACCCGCGCTCGGCGCGACGTTGTTGCGATCCGGGTTATAGGCGTACTGGCCGGCCGCATACCGAACGAACTGCGGCCGGGTTCCGGTCAACGTGCCCGGCATGTTGATGTTGCCTTCACCAGACACACCGTAGAGCCCGGCTGTCGACAGCGTCGTGTAGCTGTTGTTGGTGGGATAGAAGGGATTGGCCAGGATGTAGCGCACGCCCGCGCTGACGGTGAGCGACGGTGTCGCGCGCCACGAATCCGACGCGAAGATGTTGAATTCGCGCATGCGGCCTTCTGCGCGCGACAGGCCCAGCAGGTTGTACTGGTCGCCCGCCGCGTTGATCCGGGCATCGCCGGTGAGCCTGGTGAGACGGCCGGTCAACATCGCATAGAGTCTTTTCGCCTGAGTGATGTCGGCCGCCGATGCTCCGGGGATGGTCGTGGCGTTGAAAATCGCGTCAGCCGCTTCACCGGCGATGATGTCGAACTCCGCCGTCGGCACCAGCGTCTGGTTCTGCAGCCACACATCCGCCTGAACCATCGTCGCGCCGAATTGCATGTTGTGGTTGCCCTTGAGCCAGGTGGTCGTGTTCTCGAGCACCTTGGTCGAGGCTTCACGCGACTGTTGGCCGGAGCCGATGCTCGGGTTCGTCAATTGGGCGCCGGTGCCGCAGCACGCGATGTTGAAATTCAGGCGATAGCCGGCCGTATCGGACCACATGTCGGGACCGAGCTCCGGCGAGAACAGCGTCGCGCCACCCGAGCCGCCGACGCGGAATTCGTTGAACACGCTCTGGCCGAACGTCGATCGTACCGACTCGGACGTCGTCCAGCGGGTTGACTGCTGGCTGCCCGTCGAGAGTGAGTTCGGGAACGGCAGCTGGGCGCTGTTCGTGGTGTCGGGCGTCGAATTGATATGTCGATAGTTGAACGATCCGGTCAGCCGATGGTTCCTGGTGACCTCGTAGTCGAGGCGCACGGTCGGCGATGGATTGAAAGCCTGTGTCGGCATCGACCATGTGTACTGTTGGACCAGCGGATTATTCAACGGCGTCAGGCCGCCGGTCGTGCCCGTCGACGCCTGAATGCTCCCGAGGATCCTGCCGATGGTCGGATCGATCGTCGCGATCTGGTTGTTGGCGGCCGCGATGTTCAGCAGGTTGACGTTCTGCACGCCGCCCGCGGCGTTATAGCTGAAGACGCCCGACGCCGCCTGCGGCGTCAAGATGATGCGCTGCAGCGTGCTCGCTGCCGGCCGCCGTTCCTCTTCGTAGTTGAAGAAGAAGAACGCCTTGTTCTCCTTGATCGGGCCGCCCTGCGCGAAGCCCGTCGTGTATTGGCGCAGCTCGGGCTTCGGCGCCTTGCCGGTTTCCGGATCCGGAGGCAGGTCGCGATTGCGGAACCAGCCGTTGGCGTTCAACGCATCGTGACGCAAATATTCGTAGACGGTGCCGTTCCAATTGTTCGTGCCCGCCTTGGTCACGAAGCGGATCTGCACGGCGCCCTGGCCCGTGGCATCCGCGGTGTTGCCGGCGGTCGTCACCGTGACTTCTTCGACGGAGTCGAGCAGCGGGCTCAAACGCGCGAAGTAGCCGTCCGTGGTCTTCAGGTAGTTGTCCTGCACGCTCATGCCGTCGAGCGTGATGTTGATGGCACTGCGCGGCAGGCCGCTCACCGTGGAGTTGCGCGCCGTGCCGGACGTGTTGAAGCCGGCGAGCGACGTCAGTGAATCGAGCGCGTTGCGGCTGGTCAGCGGCAAGCTCTGGATCTGCTGGCCGGTCAGGTTCGTGGAGATCGCAGGCGACTGCGACTGCACAACCGTCGCCGATTCGCCGACGACGGTGACGCTCTCCGCAATCGTGCCGACCTGCATGGTCACCTTGACCGCGGTTGGAATGCCCGCCGCCAGGCTGACCGAGGACAACGTCGTCGTGCGGAAGCCCGCGAGCTCGACAATCACCGAGTAGTTGCCGCTGTTGATGTTCGGCGCCGTGAAGCCGCCGTCACCGCCGCTGACCAGATCGATTTCCTGGCCCGTGGCGTTGTTCTTGATCTTCACGTTCGCACCTGGGATCGGGAGACCCTCAGCGTCGACGACCGTGCCGGACAAGGTCGTGAAAATACTGCCTTGCGCGAACGCCGGCGCGCCGAGCGCAAGGATCAGCGCCAACGCAAGAAACACACGTCCTGGACTGGTTTTGGAGCCGCTCATCACCAACCTCCTGCAATTCAACACACAAGACTTACGTCGTCACGGAATGTAATGGGCAGGTTGCTTCCCGTCAATACAAAAGGGGCATTCATCAAGGTGTGGGTCGTTACTCAGCGGGGACGAACTGCGGTGCTTCTTATCGGCCTAAGATGGCGCTCATGTCGTCACCGTCATCCGACGCCACCATTCGTCGCGCAGCCGCCCGGGACCTTGCCGCGGTGGGAGAGCTGGGTGCGGCATTGATGCGCGCTCACTACGCCTTTGATCCCCTCCGTTTCCTTGAACCGGGCAGCGGCGATGACGCGGGGTACGCGCGCTTCCTCGCATCGCAGCTCGACGAAGAAGGAGCGGTGGTGCTTGTCGCCGAGCGGAAGGGTCGGATTGTCGGCTACGCTTACGCGGCGATTGAACCGCTATCGTGGAAGGACCTGCGGGACGAGTGCGGATTCATTCATGACCTGCTGGTGAGCGATGCGGCGCGGGGAGGCGGGATCGGCGAAGCCTTGCTCGACGCCGCGATCGAATGGCTGCGCGAGCAGGGCATGCCGCGTGTCGTGCTCGGAACCGCCGCGCAGAACGATCGCGCACGGCGCCTGTTCGAGCGTCGCGGCTTCCGGCCAACGATGATCGAAATGACGCTCGAGCTGTGAGCCACCGAGTACAAGAAACGATCCACAGATTACAAAAAGGCGATCCACAGATTACTTAAGGATCCACAGATTACTCAATTAGCGTTCGCCCACGGCGACCAGATGGTTACGCGTACGAAAGAGCAGCGTGCCTTCCGAGATCGCCGGCGTCGCCATCGCGACTTCTCCGAGCGGATTGGTCGCGAGCAACTCGTACGCCGGGCCGGCCTTCACCACGTAGACGTCGCCATCTTCACTCGTGAAATACAGGCGGCCGCCGGAGGCGACGGCGGACGCGGAGAACCCGGTCTTGCCGTCGCCGAGGCGCGCCTGGTAATGGCGCGTGCCGGTCTTGGCGTCAAACGCCGTCAGCACGCCGTTGTCGCGGCACACGTACAGAATGTCGCCATAGACGATCGGCGTCTGCATGTAGCCGCCGTCGCGCATGTAGCTCCACGCGATGTGTGCGTTCGACGACTCGCCCTCCTTGAGCGAGATATCGCCACTCGCGGTCGGCTTGATCGCGTAGATCGGCGCCGCCTTGCCGTGAGCGTTGGTGATGAACACGAGGCCGTGCGCGGCGATCGGCGTCGGCACCGGGAATATCGCCGCCGCCGGTCATGCGCCAGACTTCCTTGCCGGTTTCGAGATCGTAGCCGCCGATGTGCTTCCAGCCGTTGACGATGACCTGATCGCGGCCGTTCATCGACACCACCGCCGGCGTGCTCCACGTCGGCACGTCTTCGCGCGGCGTGCGCCAGAGCTCCCTGCCCGTGCGGACGTCGAACGCCGCGACGAACGAGCCCTTCTGCACGTCAGCCTGCAGGATCACGCGCCCGTTGTGGATGACCGGCGAGCTCGCGAAACCCCACTGCGCGTCCGGCACCATGAAGAAGCCCGAGTCGAGCCGCCCGAAGTCCTTCTTCCACAGCAGGTCGCCGGTCAGTCGAGTACGCATACAGGCCTTCGGATCCAAACATCGCGACGATATGGCGACCGTCAGTGGCCAGCGTCGAGCTCGCGTGCGTCGACTTCGGATGGCGCTTGATGATCGGCACGCCGGTCGTCGCGGTTCGTTCCCAGCGCGCCTTGCCGGTTCGCTTGTCGAAGCAGGAGACGATCCATTTGTGCTCGGTCTGATCGAGCACCGAGCCGATGTCGCCGTAGAGGCCGACCTTGAGCTGCGGGTCGGGCGTGCCGCTGATCGCGCTCGCGGTGCAGACCTGATCGCCCCAGACGATCGGGCTCGAATGCCCGAGCCCCGAGACCGGCACGCGCCATTTCACGAGCTTCGAATCCGGCACGCTCCACTGCAACGGCAACGGCTTCGCATCATCCACGCCGGCGGCGGCAATGCCGCGAAAGCCCGGCCAATCGACACCGGCGCGCGGCCCGCTGGCTGATTGCGCGGACAGAACCGCGACAGCCGACGCCGCGAACACGATCGAGAGAGCGGTGGTCGTTTTCATTGTGAGTACCAATTGGCAAGGCGAACTTCGATCTTCTGACGGCCCAGAGCGTCGCTCAGTTCCTTGAGACCGCGCGTGGTGGGCTGCGGCCGCTTGCCGCCGGCCGGAACGGGACGCACCCACTCTTGATCGTAGTGATAGGGATAGACGACTTTCGGTTTCATCGCCGAGAGGCACTCGATCGCGGCCGCCGGCTCCATGCGCTCGAGCGGAACATTGATCGCGAAGAAGGCGACGTCGATGTTCTTCGCACCGCGCACTTCGGGCACGCATTCCGTGACACCGGCGACGTAGACGCGCGCGCCGCCGAGCGTGATGATGTAGCCGTTCGCCTCGCCCTTCGGGTGAAAGGGCTCGCCAGGCTTGATGTCGTAGGCCGCGGTCGCCTCGACGTGAATCCCTGCGAGATCACGCGTCTCGCCGTTCTTCATCACGATGCCGTCGGGCAGCTGCTTTACTCCGTTCGCCGCGATCACCACCGGCGCCCCCGGCTTCCGAATCCGCGCGATCGCTTTTGGATCGAGATGATGACCAACATCGTCGGTGATCAGGATCAGATCCGCCGGCTTCGCCTTCGACAGATCGCTGACGCTCCACGGATCGATGTGAATGACCTTGCCGCCGTATTCGAGCTGGATGTCGGAATGGGTGAACGTCGTGATCGTGACACCACCGTAGGTGTCAATCCGGCTGACCACCTTCGCCAAGGCTACGGTGGTCAAGAAGCCGGACACGACAAGCATCGCCAGCACAATCGCAGCACACTTGCTCATGGCAGGCGGTAGGCGACGAGCTCGCCCGGCTTGATCGAGCTGCTCGACGCCACGAACGATGTACTGCTTGCCGTCGAGCATGTAGGTCATCGGCGATCCGGTTTGTGCGCCCGGCATGGCCACGGCGCCGGCTTCGACGCCCGTCTTCTTGTCGTAAGCGCGCAACATCGCACCGCGCGAGCCGTCCGGCATGGCCACCGTTCCGCCCTCACCGGCGATGATGAGGGTCTTGGTGACGAGCACGCCTATACCGCCGGAGCTGCCGCCCGCCCCGGCGGGCCGGCCGGTTCGAGGAACGTTCACGCCTTTCAGCGCCGGATTGTTCTTGATCGCATCCGGCGTTTCGCCGTGCGCGATCTGCCAGACCAGCTCGCCCTTGTTCAGATCGATCGCGCTGATGCGTCCGTATGGCGGCTTGATGAGGGGCAGGCCCTGCACCGACACGCCGCCGCCACCACCGTCTTCGAGCGTCGCGCCGACGCTGATGTAGGCCATGTCCGATCGCTTGGGATCGTTGGCCATCGACAACACGCGCAGCAGCGAATGCGAATACACGTACATCATGCCGGTCTCGGGATCGAACCCGCCGCCCGGCCAGTTCGCGCCGTTCGGGATGAACATCGTCCCGATCTTTCCGCCTTCACCCTTCGCGATCGGCGGTGTGTAGATCGGTCCAATCTTGTAGTCCTGAAGAATCTTCAGCCCCTCGGCTTTCAGCTCCGGGGTGAAGTCGATCACCATGTCCTCGCTGAAACCGTTGCGCTCGAACGCGGGCGGCCTGGTGGGGAAGGGCTGCGTCGGCGAATACCATTCGCGCGCCAGGGTGCCTTGCTCGACCTTGCGTTCTTCGATCGGCCACACCGGCTCACCGGTCTTGCGATCGAACACGAAGGTGAAGCCCTGCTTGGTCGGCTGCGCGATTGCGGCGATCTTCTTTCCGTCGACCGTGATGTCGACGAGCATCGGCGCGCACGGGATGTCGTAGTCCCAGATCGGATGGTGCACGAGCTGAAAGTGCCAGATGCGCTTGCCGGTCTGCAGATCGACCGCCACCAGGCTCTCGGCGAACAGGTTGTTGCCCGGGCGATGGCCGCCGAAATAGTCGCCGGTCGGTTGTTCGATCGGCAGGTAGGCGATGCCGAGGTTCTCGTCGACGGTGAGCTGCGTCCACACGCCGGTATTGCCGGTGTACTCCCAGGACTTCTCGAGCCAGGTGTCGTTGCCGAATTCACCCGGCTGCGGAATGGTGTGGAAGATCCACAACCGCTTGCCGGTGCGCGCGTCGTAGCCGCGAACGTAGCCCTTGGTGTTCTTCATCGAGCGCGGGGCCGTGCCGGCGCGATGCGACGCGCCGACAATGACGACGTTCTTCGCGACCACCGGCGCGCCGTTCCAGGCCACCTCGCCCTCGATCGGATCGATGGCCTGGTCGTTGTCCTTCTTGAGATCGACGACGCCGTTGACGCCGAAGTCCTTGAGCGGGACACCGTCCTTCGCGTTGAGGCCGACCAGTTGATAGCCGATCGTCACGTAGAACACGCGCTCGTCGCCCTTGCCGTCGGTCCAGTAGCCGACGCCGCGGCCGGATAGCCGGCGCGCCGAGCGCAGTGCGCGTTGTCCTTCCTCGAGCCGGTGCATCCACAACAGCTCGCCCGTTCGCGCGTCGAGGGCGACGGCGTTGCGATGCTCGCCCGCGGTGGCGTAGAGCACGCCGCCCACCATCAGCGGCGTCGTCTGCATGTTGAAGTCGGGACGGGCGCCGAGGTTATCGGTCTTGAAGCGCCACGCCACCTGCAGTTTGTTGAAGTTGGCGGCGTCGATCTGGTCGAGCGGCGCGTAGCGGGTGACGCCGAGATCGCCGCCCCACGTGCGCCACTCGCCGTTGGTCGTGCCGTATTGCGCCGCAACGCCGATCGGCAACAACAGACAGACAGCAACCAGAGCCTGTCTCGCCGAAGCGCGACTTGTCCGCCGAAGCCGGGCTGGCGAAGGTGGAAGCGCGAACGCGGCCCCCGTCTTCGTCATTTAGCCAGCGGATCCGGGCGCAGTTGCACGTGATAGACCTTGCTCGTCGTGCCCTTGCCGGTCTCCATGTGGAACGGCGTGCGCGTGCTGATCGTCGCCCACAGCCCGCGGCCCTTCCAGCCGCCCTTTGGATCGTCGATGCGACCGTCCATCCACTTCGTGTAGAAGCCGGTCGGGTAGGGGACGCGCAGCACGACCCACTTGCCGTCCTTCAGCGCCAGCAGGCCTTCAGAGGCGTTGCCGGTGTTGATCGGCACGTTCTCGCCCAGACCAAGCGCGCCGAACTGATCGACCCACGTGTAGTAGCTGCCTTCGACGCTGCCGCCGTCCTTGACACCCCTGAACTGCGGCGCCGGTTCCGTGTAGAGCGTCCATCCCTCCGGGCAATGCTGACCGGTCGCCTTCGGGCCATTCAGCGGGCCCTTGCACTTGCGGCGATCAAAGCTGGCCAGGTGCCCGCTGGCGAGCGCGGCCCAGAACACGCCGTTACGATCGACGTCGCCACCGCGCGGCGAAAAGCCCGGCCGGACCTTGTCATTGAAGGGCGGTTCATACACCTCGGCGAGTGCCGTCTCGGGCGGATTCGACCCTGGCACGAGGCGCACAACCTGGCCGGGGTAGCCGAGCACCGTGCCCCACACTGACCCGTCGGGCGCCGGAGCCACTGAGTAGAACGCCGCTCCAAAACGCTTGTCCTTCGCCGGATCGACAGGCACGTCAGGCTCGACATACGGGTCGCGCTTGCCGTTGCCGTTGGTGTCCATGATCAACGCGGTCCAGCCCTGAGACTTCTCCTCGTCTCCCGTCTCATCGAACATCTTGCGATTCAGCCAGCCAACGACCTGGCCTCCACCACTGGTCCACAGGGTGTTGTTCGCGTCTTCCGCAAACATCAGGTGATGCGTTCCGAAACAGGTGGCGATGTGCGTGAGCTTCTTGCTCGCGGGGTCGTAGACCTGGAGATGCCGCCCCGCTCGCGGCAAGGGGAACAGCTTCGCCGACGGATGCGCGGACCCTTCCTTGCAGAATGCCGGGTTCTCGGCCGGCCGCACTGCGGACGTGAGCCACAGGCGTCCCTTTTCATCGAGCATCGGATTGTGGACGTTGTTCTTGCTGGTCCAGATCGCTTCGTCGCCGTAGTAGGGCGACGGCGCGGCCATCTTCGGCGAGGTTGGCGGCGTATTGGGATCGCGAACGCTCAGCGGAATCTGACTGATGGCGTGGGTCTTCGGATCGAGCACCGGCACGTAGTCGGCGCTCAGCTCGAGTGCGCCATAGAGCAGGCCGTTCGCGTTCAGGGTCGGGTTGCGGCGATCCGTCGACACCACGTCATGCAGATACGCCTTCGGATCGGCCCAGTCCCACAGCGTGATCACGACGTTGCGCTCGAGGCCTTGCGGACGCGGCGGCGCCGGCGGCAGCTCACCGCGGTTGATGCGATCGGTCCAATCGGCAAACAGCAACAACGCGCGCTCGCGGCCGAGGTTGTTGAGACCGTTGATCATCTGTCCGCCGGCCTGGCCCGACGCAAGCCGCCGCTCCCACGCATGCGAGAGGGAGGGGAACGTGCCAAGCTCCTTGGGAATCTCCCGCGTGCCCTTGGTACCCAGTTGATGGCACGCCGTGCAACCGCCGGACTTGATCATGCGGACCCACTCGGCCTGGCTCTTCACGTTCGGGTTGATGCCGTTGCCCTGCGGCCCCGTGCCGGGGAACTCGCCGGCCTCCGGAATGCGAAGCAGCGAGAGCCAGTGGCCGGCCGGGTAATACTGCGCCGCCGCGTGCTCGGTCGGCGCGATCACCGCCGTCAGGTTGAGCGCCTTGCCTGGCGTCGCCGTCACGCGCGGGGAATCGACCAGGCCATAGCCGCGCACGAACACGCTGTAGTTGGCCTTCGGAAGATCGGGCAGGAGATAACGTCCCTGATCGTCGGTGACAACGATCTTCACGTAGGGCGTCGGTAAATCCTTCGTCTCTGCGATGACCCAGACGCCGGCTTCGGGTCCTTTGCTGCTGCGAACGACACCGCCGACATCGTCGGCATCGACCGCCGGCGCGCCCGCCTGTTTTGCGTTGATGGACGTGAAGGAAACTGCCAGCAGGAAAGCAAGACCTGTGGCGAACATCGTCATGCTCTTCATGAGATCCCTCTCGGACTTGGGATCTCAGATCGCAGATCTCAGATCGGCAATTGATCAGCAGTCTGAGATCTGAGATCTGAGATCGTCACCGTTGCTGTCTTGAATCGGTGTTCGTCGAACGCTGGGCGCGGCGCTTCGCAAGCTCCTGCTGATATTGCTCGTCGGTCAGGAACGCGATATCCGTCCACCCGTGACCCATTTCATCCATCGTCCGCGATCCCCATCCAATCCAGGCGGTGGGATCCGGATTGTGCCTGTTGTTCGCCGTGTTGTCGTGCACCGACACGGTGTGGAGGATGGTGCCGGCCGGGAACAGGTGCGGCACCTTGTACTTGTAGGTGACCTGCCAGTTCTGTTCGTAATGCGTGGCGTTGGTCAGGAGCTCGCGGCGGCCATCGGGGTGAATCGCCTCGAGCAGCATCTTCGAACCGCGGAAATGCATGTGCGGCTGGAAGCTGATCACGAGCGCCGGCTTCGGCAGCGGCCAGTAGCGATCGTGCGTGACGATGCTGTTCGGCGGAATGCTGAGGTAGGCCGCGGCGTGTAGCGGGTTCTCGGCAATCAGCGCGCCGGTCGGCATCGCCGGCTCGTCGATCGACAGCTTGTGTCCGGCGCGCAGCAGCAGGTCTTCGACGCGCTCGCGATTGAGCACCCAGTCGTTACCGAGGCCCGTGCGAATGCGATGCGACGTGACGACGTGATCGGGCTTGTAGCCCCTGGGATAGAACTTGATGCCGACGCGCATCCGATCGAACTGTTCCTCGCCGTACGGGTGATAGTGGCCCTCGAAACGGAAGATCGATCCGGCCTTCAGGATCTTCGACGTGCCGTCCGGGAAGATGTCGGCGTCGTTGCCGGCGCCGTACTCGATCAGGTCCATCGAGTTGCCGACGTTGGAGCCCATGCCGAGGCCGAGCCCCGCGGGATCAACGCCGTCCGGCAGATCAACGTAGACGTGCGCATGGTGCACGGCCTTCCACGCGTCGGGAATGATCTGCACCCACTTCACATAGCGGTCTTCGGTGAGTTTCGGATCGACGTGCTCTTCGGGAATGAAGTCCGGGCCGCTCGCGGGAATCTTGAAGCCCTTCTCCATGCGCACGACGAGATCGGGCTCGCCGTAGGTCCACTCGGTGCTCGGCGGGAACACCTTCGCTGCCGGCGCGTCGGCGCGGTTGCCTTCGGCCGCGCCGCTATCGACCCATCGCGCAATCGTCGCCACTTCGGCGTCGCTCAGGGACGGATCGTTCGAATACTCGCCGATGCTGCGATCGATATGCCAGGGCGGCATCTCGCGGCTGGTGACCTTCGTCTTGATCGCGCGGGCCCACGGTCTGACTTCCGCAAACGTCATCAGCGACATCGGCGCGGGCGTGCCCGGACGATGGCAGCTCTGGCAGGAGCGCTGCATGATCGGCAGCACGTCCTTCGTGAATGTTGGAGAGGTGGCGGCACCTGGCGCTGGCGCCTGGGCGGCGACGACCGGGTGGGTCGCCAGGACCCCTGCGCCTGCAAGCAGGGCGCTCGCTGACCCGGCAAGGACGCCACGGGTAAACCAGCATTTAATCGGTGCCAATCGGTGGATCACTCGGTGGCTGACCATGAGGCCTCCTGATTAGGGCATACTTTAGCACCCATGAGACGCCTCGTCGCCTGCTTAACGCTCGGTTTCGTGGTCCTCGCCGCCGGGGCATCGGCCCAGCAGAATCAGCCGATTTACCCCGTCTACGACGGGTTTCTCAAGAATCCCGACGGCAGCTACACGCTGTCGTTTGCATACTTCAGCCACAACGCCGACCCAGTCACGATTGCTCCGGGCGCGACCAACGCGTTTGCGCCCACGCCCGGCGACCGTATGCAACCGACGACGTTCAAGCCGGGCCATTGGCGCTTTCAATGCGTGATGGTTGTGCCGCCGGACTTCGACGGCAAGATGAAGTGGACGCTGACCCATGGCGGTGTCACCACCGGTACCAGCGAGCGCATGCTGCAGTCGAACTGGAACCTGCTCGAAGGCGCCACGCAGTTGGCGAAGATCGACTACGCGAAGGTGCCGAAGGGCGTGTGCCTGAATCAACCGCCAACGGTTCGCGTCCTCGGCGTTACCGCGCGCCCGAACAGTCCGCCGACGTTATCCGTCGCGGTGAATGAGGAGCTGAACCTGTTCGGCAGCGCGCACGATGAGGGGCTGCCGCGCGGCAAGGGTCTCTCGGTCGAGTGGAAGATGCTGAACGGACCCGGCACGGTGAAATTCACGATTCCCGGCTCGGCGCGGACGAAGGCGATCTTCTCGACGCCGGGGCTGTACGAACTCGAGTTGAGCGCGACGGATTCCGAGTTCACGCAGACGACGCGGCTCAATGTAAAAGTCGGCTGACGGTCCGCTAAGGCGGACGCCACACGGTATTTGTAGCGTCCGGCTTAGCCGGACTGTTCAGATGTGCGCCTGCAACGGTTCGTGCATCCGCTTGCCGTGCGTCAACGACATCAACACGATATCTGACGTGACCGGCGCGCGGCGGAATGCATCGACGCCGATCGCGTCAGCGATCGCGTTCAGCACGGCACCGAAGCCCGCGCCGACCGGGGGCTCACCGACACCACGGGCACCGACGGGCGTTTCCGGATCGGCGATGTCGAGCGCGCTCGACTTCATCTCGGGAATGTCGAGGATCGTCATCGGCTTGTTGTGATGGAAGCGCCGCGCCAGCGACAACCCGTAATGCGGATCGTAGACAAGCTTCTGATACATCGCGTGCGCGATACCAAGGCAGCAGCCGCCGTTGATCTGCGCGATGAGGCTGCGCGGGTTGACGATGGTGCCGACGTCGCCGACGCTGAAGAAGTCCAGCAGCTTCACCACGCCGGTCTCGACATCGACTTCAACTTCCGCAAAGCCCGCGACGAATGAATACGTGTCGCCATCGCGCGGATACACGTCCTTCGCCACCCCCATCAATCCGAGGCCAGCGTTGAGGCCCGCGGCGGCCTTCGTCACGGCGTGAATGTCCTCGGGCAACTCGTGACCGTCGAACGTTCCGCCGAGCGCAATCGCCCGGGTCGCCGCCTGCGCGTACGTCAGGCCGCGCGACGGATTGCCTCTGCGGAACACGCGTTCGCCGCCGATCGTGTAGTCGTCCGGCAATCCGCCCAGATCCCTGGCAGCAATCTCCTGCAGCTTCTTCTTCGCGTCCATCGCGCCGGCGTGATTGGCGCGCGTCATCGCATGCGTGGTCTGGCGAGCCAACCGAGAGGCAGGTCCACGGCAAGCCCTTGCTGGTGTCGCCCCAGTTGACGACGACTTTCTCCCAGGGCATCTCGAGCACGTCGGCGGCGACGCGCGCCAGATCGATGACCGAGTGCGTCCCGAGATTGCCGACGCCGGACTGCACGTAGAGCTTGCCGTCCGGCCGGATCGTCATCAATCCGTCGAAACCGATCGATCCCGCACCATGCGGGCCGACTGCCACGCCCACTCCTGTGACTTTCGATCCGTGTCGTTTGCCGGCACGAGCCGCGCGCGCCGCCCAGTCGAATTGCTGCGCGCCGCGATCGAGAGCTTCCTTCACAAAGGCGCTGGTGATGTGGCGCCGGAGGCCCTTCGCATCCGGCGCCCCGTAGAGCGCCTTGCCTTCGGGAGAGTTCATACGCCGCATCGCCACTTGATCGATCCCGAGCTGCTTGGCGGCCTTCGTGATCAACCCCTCGCAGAGGCCGTTCGCCTGCATCGGCCCGGGTGAGCGCTGTTGCGTCCGCGGCGGCGTGTTCGTCATCACGTTGACCGCGCGCCACCGCATCGCCGCCGGTTGATAGATCAGGGACGCGGCGTTGCCGGCCGATCGATGGTCGCCCATCGGCCCATACGGTCCGCTGTCCTGGACGATGAACAGATCGAGCGCGAGGATCTTGCCGTCCTTCGCAAAGCCGGCGCGCACGCGGCCGGCCATGTTGGTTCGGGCGCGGCCGATGTAGCTTTCTTCCTCGCGGCTGATGCGCATCATCACCGGCGCGTTCGCCTTTTTCGACAGCAGCGCGGGAATCGCCATCGACACGGCGCCGCCGCCCTTGCTGCCAAAACCGCCGCCGGTGTATTCGCAGATCAGGACGACGTCCTTCGGCTGGATGCCGACCCATCGCGCCACGGCGTCAACCGTGCGCACCACGCTCTGAGTCGAGCAGTGCAGATGGAGCTTGCCGTTCTGCCAGAACGCCATCGCGCTGCGCGTCTCCAGGGGATGATGTCCAGTGGACGGCACGACGAACGATTCGTCGACGTACCAGCGCGGCGCTCGTGAATCCCGCGTCGAGATCGCCGAACGACCATTCCTCGATCGCCTTGCCCATCGGCACCTGGCCGTCGGCAGCGGCGGCGAAGTCGGCGTCGGTCCACTTCAATTCCTGGATCGTCGGGCGCGGCGGCTGGCCGGATGCGGGCCTGCTCCCGGTAGCTTCAGCGGAGGGGAGACCCCAAACGTTGCCGTCGGTGCGGGCGTTGGGACTGCCCGGCCGCAAGCTCTCGATCGGATCGGTAATGTGCGGCAGCGGCTCCAGATCGACCTGAATCAACTCGATCGCTTCCGCGGCGATCTCCTCGCTCGTCGCGGCCACGGCGAGAATCGGCTCGCCGGCGTAGAGCGGCTCCCTGGTGAGGCAGTGTTCCGTCGTGCCGCCAAGCTGCGGCACGTCGTCAGGCGTGAGTATGGCTCGGACGCCTTCGAGCCGCATCGCGCGGCTGGTATCGATCGCGCGCACGCGCGCGTGCGGCCGCTCGCTCGGCATCAACTTGCAGAACAGCATGCCGTCGGCGCGGAAGTCCTCCGCGTAACGAGCCCGGCCCGTGACCTTCGCCACGATATCCGGGGTCACGTAGTTGGAGCCGACGAGTCGCTCTGCCATCGTCCGGCCCTCCCGTAGCCGAAGCGACGCGGATATACGGGGTAACATCAGCAGCCAGTGTCCCGTCCGCGCCTCGCTCTCCTGAACATCGTTGCTGCCATTGTCGGGGTCGCGCTCCTGATCTATACCGTGCAGCGCGCCGGCGGCTGGGGCGTCATCGTTGATGGCATTGCCTCCATCGGCTGGTGGTTCGCGGTCGTCGTGCTGCTTGGCGCATTTCGCATGCTCTGCCGCACGCGCGCGTGGATGATTTGCGCCAACGATCCGCAGCTGCGTTTCAGCGACGCCTTCGGCGCCTGGCTGGTGGCCGATGCGATGGGCAACCTGACGCCGCTCGGTGTGCTGGCGAGCGAACCGACGAAGATCCTGATGGTTCGCACGAAGATCTCGACCGTGACGAGCGTGGCGTCGGTCACGATCGAAAACATCTTCTACACGGCCTCGGTCCTCGTCGTTCTGCTCTCCGGCACGTGGCTGTTTCTGCAGCATGCGAACGTCCCGCCCGGACTCGAGCGCATTTCGGAGCTCATCGTCGCGGGCGTCGCGATTGCCGCTGTAATCGGCATCTGGGCGGCGCGCGCCCGGCCGGCGATCCTGTCGCGGTTTGCGCCGCTCGTCGCGAAGATCGCCGGCAGCGCCGACGCGCCCAGGGATGCGGTTCGTGAAGTGGAGGAGCAGATCTACGCGGTTCCGCAGTGGCCGACTCGTCGGATCGCGCAGGTTGGGCTCTGGGAAATTGCGTTTCATGTCGCCGCGGTCGCAGAAGTCTTCATCGTCCTGCGATTGCTCGTTCCGGATATCACCATTACCGAAGCGTTCCTCCTCGAAAGCACAGGACGGTTCGTCACGGTGGTCTTCAAGTTCGTGCCGTACCGACTCGGGATCGACGAAGCCGGCTCCGGCGCCGTCGCGAGTGTCCTCGGCCTGCCACCCGTGACCGGCGTCACCCTCGCCCTCGTGCGGCGCATCCGCATCATCGTCCTCAACGCGATCGGTCTACTTCTTCTGATCCGACACAGACGTTAACGCTATCACGTACGTTAACCACGAAGGACGCGGAGAGCACGAAGCAATTTTTTCAACAGCCGTCAGTCGCCTGCGACGCAGATCTTTCGTACCGCGAGTGCTGTTTAACAGCGAGCCCGAGGACAATTCGACGGCATTCTCCATGCTTCTTGCTGTGCATGGATCATGATCAACTCGTCTCGAACAGAGTCATTGGGTGTGCAATTGAGGTTCATCGCCATCTCGGGGCGGGGCTCCTTGAAAGCGCTTATCAAACGGCGCTTTGCCTTGAGCTTGCCCACAACGGAATCCGCTTCGACCGCCAGCGCGTGTGTGCGCTGGAATACCGCGGAGTGGTGATCGGCGAGTACCGGCCTGACCTCATTGTCGAAAATACAGTTGTCGTAGAAATCAAGAGCGTCCTGCGAATGGAACCTGTGTTTACCGCGCAACTGCTGACGTATCTGCGGATCACGGGCTTGCGCGTCGGCTTGTTGATGAACTTCAACCAGAACGTGTTGAAAGATGGGATCAAACGCGTCGTAAGGTGAAGGCACCTTGAACCCAACAAAATGGCTCCGTGGCCTTCGTGTCCTTCGTGGTTAACGTCCGTGGACAGCGTAAAATACCGACCCATGAGATCCATGCGCTTGTTGGTAGCCATTGCGACTCTGGTGTGGATGGTCCCTGTCTCTGCGCAGCAGGGGACCGCCGTCGATCCCAGTCTCTACAGCGGCATGCGGTGGCGGAGCGTTGGGCCCGCGCGCGGCGGGCGGTCGCTGGCCGCCGGCGGCAGCGACTCGCGGCCGCTCGAATACTGGTTCGGCACGACCGGCGGCGGCGCCTGGAAGACGACCGACGGCGGCTCGAACTGGACGCCGATGACCGACGGCAAGATCACCAGCTCGTCGATTGGCTCGCTGGCCGTGTGCCAGTCGAATCCCGACGTCGTCTACATCGGCGGCGGTGAAACGCAGCTGCGCGGCAACATCATCCAGGGCGACGGCGTCTACAAGACCACCGACGGCGGCGTGAAGTGGGATCACGTGGCGGACCTCCGCGATTCGCAGGCGATTGCGCGCCTCCGCGTCCACCCGACCAACTGCGACATCGTCTATGCGGCGGTACTCGGCCAGATCTACAACGATCATCCGCAGCGCGGCATCTTCAAGTCCGCCGACGGCGGCAAGACCTGGCGCCGCACGCTGTTCCGCGACGAGAAGACCGGCGGCGTGGACCTGTCGATCGATCCGAAGAACCCCAACGTGATCTTCGCGTCGTTGTGGGAGGCGAACCGCACGCCGTGGAGCATGTCGAGCGGCGGGCCGGGCAGCGGCCTGTTCAAGTCCACCGATGGCGGCGACACCTGGTCGGAAATCTCCAAGAACCCGGGCCTGCCGGCGGGCCTGTGGGGCAAGAGCGGCGTGTCGGTCTCGGGCGCCGACGGCAATCGCGTCTACGCGCTGATCGAGAACGAAGCGGCCGGCGGGCTCTACGTCAGCGACGATGCCGGCGCGACGTGGAAGATGACGAACGACAACCGCAACATGCGGCAGCGCGCGTTCTACTACACGCGCCTCAACGCCGATCCGGTGGAGAAGGACACCGTCTACGTCCTCAACGTGCAGTTCTTCCGCTCGACCGATGGCGGCAAGACCACCACGAACATCCGCGTGCCGCACGGCGACAATCACGACCTGTGGATCTCGAGCACCGACAACAAGCGCATGGTCCAGGCCAACGACGGCGGCGCCAACGTAACCTGGAACGGCGGCCAGACCTGGACCGAGCAGGACATTCCGACCGGCCAGTTCTACAACGTGTTCACGACCAGGCACGTGCCGTATCACATCTGCGGCGCCCAGCAGGACAACAGCACCGCCTGCGTCGGCAGCCAGGCCAATCCGGGCGCCGGTGAAGGCAGCCTGCCGCCGATCTTCTACGCGGTCGGCGGCGGCGAGAGCGGCTACATCGCGCCCGATCCGAAGGACCTCAACGTGTTCTTCGCCGGCAGCTACGGCGGCTATCTGAGCCGCCTGGATCGCGAGACCGGCCAGCAGCGCGCCATCAACATCTACCCGAACAACCCGATGGGGTATTCCTCGGTCGACATCAAGGAACGCTTCCAGTGGACCTACCCGATCGTCTTCTCGCCGGTCGATCCCAAGGTGCTCTACGCCACGTCGCAGCACGTCTGGCGCACCACCAACGACGGCCAGAGCTGGGAGCGCATCAGCCCGAACCTGACGCGTTCGGATCCGAAGACCATGCAGGCGTCCGGCGGCCCGATCACGAAGGACCAGACCGGCGTCGAGACCTACGCGGTCGTGTTCACGCTCGCGCCGTCGCGGCAGGACGTCAACACGATTTGGGCCGGATCAGACGACGGGTGGGTGCACGTCACGCGTGACGGCGGCAAGAACTGGGAGCGCATTACGCCGCCCGACCTGCCGGAGTTCGCGCGCATCAGCCTGATCGAAGCGTCGCCGCATCAGAACGGCGTGGCCTACCTCGCGGCCAACCGCTACCAGATGGGCGACCGCCGGCCATACGTCTACAAGACCGCGGATTTCGGCAAGACGTGGCAGAAGATCGTCAGCGGTATTCCCGACACCGACTTCCCCCGCGTCATCCGCGAGGACATCAAGCGTCGCGGCCTGCTGTATGTCGGCACCGAACACGGCGTCTTCATCTCGTTCACCGACGGCGCCTCGTGGCAGTCGTTGAAGCTGAATCTGCCGACGACGCCGGTGCACGGCATCATCTCGGAAGAGCGCGACCTGGTGATCGGCACGCACGGCCGCGGCTTCTATGTGCTCGACAACGTCGGCGTGCTGCGCCAGGCCACGCCGGAACTGACCAGCAACCCGTTGTTCCTCTTCGAGCCGCTCAACCCGATGCGCGGCCGGGATCGCAACGTGACGTTCGACTACTACCTGAATCAAGAGGCGGGCGAGGTTAAGATCGAATTCCTCGATTCGTCCGGGACGGTGCTGCGAACGTTCACGGGCACGCCGAAAGCGCGGCGACGCCGGCCGCCGGTGAGGGCGATTTCTTCGCAGGCCCGCCGGTGCGCGTGACCACGGCCAAGGGCATCAACCGCTTCTCGTGGGACATGCGCTACGACGGCTCGGTGGTCTTTCCGGGGATGATCATGTGGGCGGCGCAACCGCAGCGCGGCCCGGCCGCGCCGACCGGCAAGTACACCATCCGGATCACCGCCAACGGCGAGACCAAGACCCGCGGCTTCAACATCGAGATCGATCCGCGTCTCGCTGCCGACGGCATCACCGAAGCCGACCTGCTGGAGCAGTTCCGACTCTCGGTCCGCGTTCGCGACAAAGTCTCCGAGGCCAACCAGGCGGTGATCGACATCCGCAATCTGCGCGAACAGATCGACCAGCGGCTGCAGAAGGCGTCGGGGCGCCGGAAGGACGAAATCCAGAAACTGGCTGACGCCGTGCTGGTGCCGCTGAAGACGGTGGAGGAAGAGGCCTACCAGGTCCGCAACCGCAGCGGCCAGGATCCGCTCAACTATCCGATCAAGTTGAACAACAAGATCGCGGCGCTGGCCGGCGTCATCGAAAGTGCCGACAACAAGCCGACTGCGCAGAGTGTCGAGGTGTTCAACGAGCTCTCGGCGCAGCTGGACGCGCAGATCGCGAAGATGAAAGAGACACTGTCGAAGCAGCTGCCGCTGCTCAACGCCGCGCTGAAGCGCGAGAAGATGGACGCCGTCGATCCCAAGGCGAAGCCCGCCGCTCCGGCGACGCAGAAGCCGCCACAATAGGCGTACTGCGGGAACAGTCCGCCTTGAGGCGGACGCTACTCAGTCAGGTGGAAGGGTACTGACGTCGTCACGACACGCGGGCGGAACAGCAGCGCCGCCTTCAGTGTCAACGCGCTCTGGTTGTGAAGCAGGTGGTGCCACCAGTGCTTCACGACGAACTCCGGGAGCACCACCGTGATGTAGGCAGTGGGGTGCTCCTTTTCCATCCGATCGATGTAATCGAGGAGCGGTTCGGTCATCGAGCGGAACGGCGACTGCAGCACGACCAGTTTCACGTGTGAACCCCACACCGGCCAGTCCTTCTTCAACTGCACGAGTGATTCCGGGTTGACGTTGACGTAGACGGCGCGAACGTCCTTGGCGAGCGCCGAGGCATAGCGCAGCGCCTCGATGACGGCGCGATGCACGCCGCCAATCGGCACGATCACGATGTGGCCGTGGGGCGTCGTGTCGACTTCGACATTGGCGAGCGACAACTGCCCGGCGACGCTCTCGTAATGCGTCCGCGTCAGCTTGAAGATCGTCACGAGGACGGGAATGAGCGCGATCACGATCCACGCGCCGTCGAGCGTCTTGGTCATCGTGACGATGATCAGGACCAGGAAAGTCAGGACGGCGCCGAAGCCGCTGATCGCGGTGCTGTGGACCCATCCGGCTTCCCTGAGCCGCATCGTCCGCATCACCATGCTGGTCTGCGACAGCGTGAACGACAGGAAGACGCCGATCATGTAGAGCGGGATCAGGCGGTGCTGATCGCCGCCGAAGACGATGATCAGCATCGCCGCGCCGAGGCTGAGCGCGACGATGCCGTTCGAGAACGCGAG
Source organism: uncultured cyanobacterium (assembly GCA_963833135.1). Taxonomy (GTDB): domain Bacteria; phylum Acidobacteriota; class Vicinamibacteria; order Vicinamibacterales; family UBA2999; genus 12-FULL-67-14b. Next base: position 479,040 of record CAWHWW010000014.1, read on the forward strand.
CTTGTCGCCCAGGTTCGCGAACTGCCGCGGCATGTAGCGGTCGCGGGCGACGATCGAGGCCAGCGTCGGAAAACCCGCGAACGCGGTATTGGCTGCGAGAACCAGGATCAGCATCGTGGCGGCCTGGACCGCGTAGTACAGGATGTTGCGGCCGCCGAACACGCCGCGCGCGATCTGCGAGACGACCGTCTCCGTTTCGCTCGGGATGATCTGGTAGGCGTGGGCGAGGTAGGTCAGGCCGACGAACATCGTGACGCCGAGCACTGCCATCATCACCAGCGTGCGCGCCGCATTCTTCGCCGGCGGTTCGCGGAAGAGCGGCACACCATCGGCCACGGCCTCGACTCCGGTCAGCGCCGTGCAGCCGTTCGCAAACGCGGTGAGCAGGATGAAGATCGTGACCACGCCGCTGTTGAGCGCCGGCAGGGGATCCACCGCGATGACCGGCTCCGCGGCGCCGATCATCGCGCGCACGGCGCCCGTTGCTATCAGCGTCAACATGACGGCGAGAAAGGCGTAGACCGGCACGCCGAACAGCCGCGTCGATTCCTTGACGCCGCGCAGGTTGCCGGTCGTCAGAAGAGTCAGGAACGCGAGGCTCAACCAGGTCTTGCCGACGTGCAGCGACGGGAAGGCCGAGGTCACCGCCGACACGCCGGCCGTGATGCTGACGGCCACGGTGAGCGTGTAATCGATCAGGAGCGAAGCGGCCGCGGCGAGGCCGGCCGTCGAGCCGAGGTTGTCGCGCGTCACCACGTAGGCGCCGCCGCCCTGGGGGAACGCGAAGATCGTCTGGCGGAAGGAGAACGCCACCGCGACGAGCAGCAGCGCGATCAGCATCGAAATCGGCTGCGAGCTGCTCATCGCCGCGAGCCCGCCGATCATCAGCACGCGGAGCACTTCTTCGGTCGCATACGCAACCGACGACAGCGCGTCCGCCGAGAGCACGGCCAACCCGCCGAAGACCCCGAACTTGTGATGGCCGGCTTGATAGGTCGCGATCGGCCGGCCAACGACCAGCCGCTTCAGCGGGGCAAGCACGGACCAATGATAATCCGCGACCCGCGCCGACGGGGAAGAAGCTGCTGAGTTACAATGATCGGATGCGCGTTGCTCGAAGATTGATCGTGAGCGGGCGTGTGCAGGGCGTCGGGTTCCGGTATTTCGCGCTCGATGCGGCGCGGCGCGAAGGGCTTCACGGCCACGTGACGAATCGGGATGACGGCTCCGTCGAAGTGGTGGCGGAAGGCGAGTCCGAGTCGATCGAGCGATTCGAGCGCGCGGTGCGCCGCGGTCCGTCACGGTCGCGCGTCGAACACGTGACGGTTGACGAGATCGAACCGTCACAGGGCAACAGCGGCTTCAATATTCGCTAGAGAGCGGCATGGATCATCTGAAGGCAAAGATTCGCGAGATTCCCGATTTTCCGAAGCCGGGCATCCTCTTCTACGACATTACGACGCTGCTCGGCGAGGCCCAGGGCTTTCGCGACACGGTCGACGCCCTGGCTGCGCCCTACATGGGTGAGGACATCGATCAGGTGATCGGCATCGAAAGCCGCGGCTTCATCCTGGGCGCCGCGGTGGCGGCCACGCTCGGCTGCGGCTTCGTGCCCGTTCGCAAACCCGGCAAACTGCCGGCCGCGACGCACCGGGAGGCCTACAGCCTCGAGTACGGCGACAACGCGCTCGAGATTCACCAGGACGCCTGCGCCAACAAGCCGCGCGTCCTGATCGTCGACGATGTGCTCGCCACCGGCGGCACCGCGAAGGCGACCATCGATCTCGCCAGGAAAGCGGGCGGGAACGTCATCGGCGCAGCGTTTTTGATCGAGCTCGATTTTCTGAACGGCCGCTCGAAATTGGCTGGAGAGCCGGTTTATTCTGTACTTCGTTACTAAGCGCGTGTAGCTCAGTGGATAGAGCACCCGCCTCCTAAGCGGGGGGCCGCAGGTTCAACTCCTGCCACGCGCACCAGAACTGGAATCAGGAACCTAATGAAGACCACCGAACGTCACCATCTGAAGGAAAACGAGCTGGCCATCGCCCTGCAGCAGGCGCAGTCGTGGGCCGGCGGCAATTCGACAACGCTGCTCACCACGATCGCCGCGATCGTCATCGTCGCCGTCGGCGTGTTCGGCTACATGGCGTGGCAGAACAACACGGACAACAAGGCCCGCGCCATGCTGGCCGCGGCGATGGTGATCGAGGAAGCGCGGGTCATGCCTCCGGGACCGCCGCCGGGCACCACCAACGATCCGACGGCGACGGGCGGGCAGACGCCGGGCACCTATCCGACCGAAAAGGCCAAGCTCGAAGCCGCGCTGCCGAAATTCCAGGCCGCGGCCGATGCGTATCCCTCGAATGAAGCGGGGCTGACGGCGCGCTATCACGCCGGCAAGACGCTCGTCACCCTCGGGCGCTTCGACGAAGCCGTCAAGCAGTACGACCAGGTGGTCGCCGGCGGCTCGGCCCTCCTTGCTCGCAGCGCGCGCCTCGGCAAGGCCGAAGCGCAGTTGCGCGCCGCGCAGTACGATCCGGCGATCGCGACGCTCAAGCAGATCGTCGACCAGCGCGATGCGTCATTGCCTGCCGAGGCGGTGTTGATGGAGCTGGCGCGCGCCTATCGTCTTGCCGGCAACACCGAGGAAGCACGCAAGACGCTGCAGCAGGTCGTCGAGCAGCACGCCGACACGCAGTATGCGTCGGAAGCGAAGGCGGAGCTCGAGAAGCTGAAGGGCTAGGCCACCGAGACAGGGGATCCACAGATTCCCACAGATTCTCGTCTGGCGGACCTCATTGCTTGGTGACTTCCCGCAGGAACGTGAACTCCGCCGAGGGCGTCAGTTTGACGCCTTCGATTTGCGTACGGGAGACGGCGACGTTGGTCTTGTACCAGAGGCTGATGTACGGCGCATCCGCGGCGAGCAGGCGCTGCGCGTCGCCGTATAGCCGGCGGCGATCCTCGTCCGTTGCCGCCGCCATCGCGGCATCGATCAGCCGGTCGACTTCCGGATTCTCGTAGTAGCCGCGATTGAACCCGTTCGGCGGCATCTGCCCCGAGTGGAACACGCGCCGCAGCATGTCGGGATCCGAGACGCCGACCCACTGCAGCGTGAACAACTGGAAGTTGCCCTTCAGCACGTCGGCATAGAGCGTCGCGAACTCGTACGAACGAACGTCGAGATCGATGCCGATCTGCTTCAGGTCCTGCTGAATCACCGCCGCCTGCAGGCGGATGAATTCATTGGTCGACACCTTCAGGGACAGACGCAGGCGTGGCTCGGGGCCGTCGCCGTCCGGATCGCGATACCCCGCCTCGTCGAGCAACGCGCGCGCCTTGCCGGGATCGTGCGTGAACTGGAACACGCCTTCCTCGAACGCCCAGGAGGCGGGGGGAAGGATGCCGACGGCGGGTCGGGCGAGCCCGCGCCGAAGGTGCGCGACGATCGCCTGCCGATCGATGGCGTAGCCGAGCGCGTGCCGAACCCGCCGATCCTTCAACACCGGATCGCGCATGTTGATCCCGACGTAGGCGTAGTCGGTGCCGGGCGACTCCGCGATCGTCACCGACTTCTCCTCGGCGAGCTGATGGATGACGTCGGGCGACAGGTCGTTCACGACCATGTCCACGCTGCCCTTGCGGAGCTCGAGCGCGCGCATGATTTCGTCGGGCACCACCTTCAAGACGACGCCGTCGTTCGACGGCTTGCCGCGGAAGTAGCCGGGGAACGCGGTGAGCTCGACGCGATCATCGACCGCAAAGCTCACGAATCTGTACGGCCCGGTGCCCACCGGATGATCGCGCAGCTCGGGCCCGGCGCCCTTCGGCACGACCGGCATCACCAGCTGTATCGGAAACGATCCGAACGGCTCCTTGAGCGAAAAGCGGATGGTGTAGGAATCGATCGCCTCGACGCGATCCAGGGCCCGATAGGCACCCTTGCGCGGCGACACGAACGATGGATCGATGAAGCACCTGAAGGTATAGACCACGTCTTCCGCGGTCAGCTCGTGACCGTCGTGGAAGCGCACGCCCTCGCGGAGATGAACGATGTAGGTGAGGGGATCGACCTGCTCCCAGCTCGACGCGAGCCCGCCGGTGACCTTCAGCTGGTCGTCGAGCGCCAGCAGGTTGTCGTAGACGAGCTGATGAACGCGCTGCGACGTTTCGTCGCTGCCGATGCGCGGATCGAGGCTGTTCGGAGAACTGAGGACGGCGAGAGTGATGACTCTCGCATTCGAGGGAGGTTGGTCGCAGCCGATGCAGAGAGGAACGATGAGCGAAACGCAAAACAAGAATGCTCCGTGTCTCCGTGCCTCCGTGGCCCGTCCGTGGACACGCGTCATCCGTCCAGTTCTTTCTTGAGATCCTCGAGAATTCGTAAGGCATCAAGCGGCGTCGTGCGGTTGATGTCGACTTCGCGAATCCGCTCCTTGAGTTTCTCGTCGGCAGGGGACGCCGCCTGAAACAGTCCCAGCTGCTGTTGCGATGCCGGCGCGGAACCGCTAATCGTCGGCTTGCCGCCGCGCGTCAGCTCATCCTGCTCGAGCGAACCGAGAATGTCGCGCGCGCGCGCAATCACGGACGCCGGGAGGCCGGCCAGCCGCGCGACCTGGATGCCGTAGCTGCGATCCGATCGACCGGCGAGAATCTTGTGCAGAAAGATGATGTCGTCCTTCCACTCGCGCGCCGCGACATGGAAGTTGACGACGCCGCCAAATGCATCGGCCAGATCGGTGAGCTCGTGGTAGTGCGTGGCAAAGAGCGTCTTCGGCCGCGCTCGCGGGTTCGTCGCAATGTGCTCGGCTACCGCCCAGGCGATGCTCAAGCCGTCGAACGTTGCCGTGCCGCGGCCGATCTCGTCGAGCACCACCAGGCTCCTCGACGTCGCGCCGCTGAGGATCTGCGCCGTCTCCTGCATCTCGACCATGAACGTCGATTGTCCGCGGGCGATGTTGTCCGATGCGCCGACCCGCGCATAGATTCGATCGACGAGCCCGATCTTCGCTTCGCGGGCCGGCACGAATGATCCCGACTGCGCGAGCAAGCAGAGCAGTGCGACCTGCCGCAGGTATGTCGACTTGCCGCCCATGTTCGGGCCCGTCAGGATGACGAGCTGATGCGTGGTGCCATTGAGCTGCACGTCGTTCGGCACGAACGTGCCGCCGGCCAGCCGCTCGACGACGGGATGCCGGACGTCGGTGGCGGAAATCTCGTCACCGTCGTGCACGTGAGGCTTGGTGTAGTTGCTCGCCGTCGCCGTTTCAGCCAGGCCGGACAACACATCGATACCGGCCACGGCTCGCGCCGTATCCAGCACCCTTGGTGATTCAGCGGCGACACGCTGCCGCACCGTCTCGAACACCTCGAGCTCGCGCGCGACGATCCGCTCGTCGGCGCCGAGCACCTTCTCCTCGTATTCCTTGAGGGCCGGCGTGATGTAACGCTCACCGCCGGCCACCGTCTGCTTGCGGATGAAGTGCCCGGGCACCGCATGCAGGTTGGACTTCGACACTTCGATGAAATAGCCGAAGGTGCGGCTGAATCCGACCTTCAGATTCTTGATGCCCGTGCTGGCCCTCTCGGCGTCTTCCATTTCGGCGATCACTTGCTTGCCGGAACGGCTGATGTGCCGCAGCTCGTCGACTTCCTTGTCGAAACCGTCGCGCACGAATCCGCCGTCGCGCGCCAGCGCAGGAGGCTCGTCGGCGATCGCCTGGTCGATCCACTGCCGCAGGTCCGGCAGGTCGTCGAGCTCGCCGGTGAGGCTCTGCAGCAACGGCGCCTGGCAATCGTTCAGCAGCAGCGCGAGCCTCGGCGCCGCGGCCAGCGATCGCGACAGCGCCATCAGATCGCGCGGGCCCGTCGTCGACAGGGCGATGCGGGAGATCAATCGCTCCAGGTCCTGGATCGACTTCAGGGTCTCGCGCGCCTTGCCGCGCTCGGTCGTCTTCACCGCCAGCTCTTCGACGGCATCGAGCCGATCGCGGATTGGCTCGAGCGCCGTGAGCGGACGAAGCAGCCAGGTGCGCAGCAGCCGGCTGCCCATCGGCGTGACCGTGCGATCGATCTCGTCGAGCAGCGACCCGCTGCGGCCGCCGTCCATCGCCTGCACGATCTCGAGGTGCTTGAGGGTCGTCGGATCGATCTGCAGGCCGTCGGACAGCTGCCGAAGCCGGATGCTGCGGACGTGGGCGAGCTCTGCCTTCTGCGTGTCGCGCAGGTGACGGACCAGCGCGCCGCCGGCGCAGACCGCGGCCTGGCGGCGCTCGAGCCCAAAGCCTTCGAGGCTTTGCACGCGCAGTTGCTCGAGCAGCGTCTGCCGCGCCGACTCGAGCTCGAAGTGCCAGCCGTCGATCTCGGTGACGGGCGCGCCAATCTGCGCGATCTCGGGGATCGCCGCCGCGACTTCGTAACCCGACGCGACGACAATCTCTCGAGGACGAAGCACGGCGATCTCGGATCGCAGCGCCGCAAGTCCGTCAGGCCCCGAGTATTCGGCGACATCGAATTCGCCAGTCGAGAGGTCGACCAGTGCGACGCCGTAATCGCCCGGCCGCGAAGCCGACGAGGCGGTCGCGACAATCGCCATCAGGAACGCCGGTTCCTTTGCGTCCAGGTATGCGGCATCGGTGAACGTGCCCGGCGACACGACGCGCACCACATCGCGCTTGACGACGCCCTTCGCCGTTTTCGGATTCTCGATCTGCTCGCAGATCGCGACGCGGTAACCCTTCTTGACCAGGCGCGCGATGTAACCGTCGGCGGCATGGAACGGCACCCCGCACATCGGCACGGCCGTCCCCGACGCGTCCTTCGACCGCGACGTCAGCGTGAGGTCGAGCGCCCGGGACGCGACCAGCGCATCCTCGTAGAACATCTCGTAAAAGTCGCCCATCCGGAAAAACAGCAACGCGTGACGATACTGGCGCTTCGCGTCGAAGTATTGCTTCATCGCCGGCGTCAGATTCGCCGGCGCGGCTGGCGATGATGGGGTTGTGGGCTGGGACACGATTGAAGAACAGTACGAGTATACGATGGCGGTACGCACCGGTACGCACCCGTACGCACAGTACGCACAGTACGCACTTGATTATTCTGGCCCTTGACACGACTACTCGCGGCGGAAGCGTGGCCGTCATGGACGATGACCGTGTACAGGCGTTGCTGGCGGGCGACGAGTCACGGACGCACGGCGAACGCCTGCCAGGAGAAATCGCTCGAGCCCTCGAGCAGGCCGCCGTCACGCGCGATCGAATTGATTTACTCGCGGTCGCGACCGGACCTGGCGCGTTCACCGGCCTGCGGATCGGCCTGGCTGCGATTCAGGGCCTGGCAATGACCCTTGCATAAGCCCGCGATCGGAGTGTCGGCGCTCGACGCGCTGTCGGAACAGGTCATCGCGAGCGACGCCGATGTGCTGGTCCCATGGATGGATGCGCAGCGTGGCGACGTCTTCGCGACCGTGATCGATCGGCGATCCAAGGCGACTCTCGAGGCGCCCGCGGCCGCAAGCCCCGGGGCCCTGCTCTGGACATGGCGTGCACACCTGGTGAATCGCAGGGCGATCTTCATCGGCGACGCGGCGGCGCGTGATGCCGCACTCATCGAGCAAACGGGGGATGGCCTATGGCGCACCCAGGCGCCGTCGCCGTTGGCGCCGCAGATTGCGATCATCGGCCGGCGACGAGCGCAGCACGGCGAGTCGGGTCCGCCACACAAACTCGAGCCGATCTATGTGCGCCGGCCCGATGCCGAGATCGAGCGCGATAATCGTCGGCCGAAGGCCGACCCTGAGCGAAACGTCGCCTCCGAAGGAGGGGACCGTTGAGTCGAAGGGTCGAGCGCATCTCGGCGCCGCAGGACCTCGACGCCGTCCTCGAGATCGAGGACGCATCCTTCAACAACCCGACGACGCGTGAGTGGTACGAGGGGGAGTTGAAGCGACCAGAGGTGTGCTTCATCTACGTGATGCGACTGGCAGAACTACCAGTGGCCGCGTTTTGTGCGTTCTGGCTGGTGGCTGATCAGGCGCATATCAACAATTTGGCCGTTCGACCTGAACTCCGAGGCCGCGGGCTTGGGACCCAGCTATTGGACTCGATCGTCGAACGAAGCGCGACATCTGGGTGCGGCCAGCCTCACACTCGAGGTCCGCCGCTCAAACATCGCGGCGCAGCGTTTGTATGCCAAGTCCGGCTTCCACGAGGCAGGCCTGCGGAAAAACTATTACACCCAGCCCGTCGAGGATGCGCTCGTCCTTTTGAGAAAAATCCCCTAGACACCCGAGATACACCGCTGAGGAATTGTGTTATCTTCCGCGTCATAGGGACGGTGGCATACCGCACCGGCACCGGAAGGGAGGCGGAAACGATGGCTGAGGACTTGAAACACCTCCTCATCGAGACCAACGAGGAATTCCGCGAGTTGGCCTCCAAGCACCACTCACTCGACGATCGCCTGCACGAACTCGAATCCAAGCAATACCTATCGGACGCCGAGCAGTTCGAAGAAGTCAGTCTCAAGAAACGCAAACTCCAAGTCAAAGACCGCATGGAATTGATCCTGCGGCAGCACCGTTCGGTCACTACTGCCGGCTTGTCCGCGTAAGACTTTCTATGGGGCATCCCGCGTCGGGATGCCCTATTACCTTTAGAATCGAAAGATGTTCATCGATAGGGCAGGGTGGCCCTTTGTTCTCGGAGCCCTGCTGGTCGCCGTTGCCGTCGGGCTCTGGTTCGGCCGCACGTGGTCTGTGCCGTTCCTGATCCTCGCGGCGTTTTTCCTCTTCTTTTTCCGCGATCCCGATCGCAATCCGCCACAGGGCGCGAATCTCGTGTTGTCGCCGGCCGACGCCCGCGTGATGGTTGCGGGCGAGACCGTGTGGCCCGGCGCGCCGGCGGGAGACTGGCAGGTCATCAGCATGTTCCTGTCCCCGATGGACGTCCACGTGAACCGTACTCCAGTGGGAGGCACCGTTCGCCGGGTGGAGTATCATCCGGGCAAGTTTCTGCCCGCTTATAAGAAAGAGGCGGGCCAACTGAACGAGTGGACCGAGGTCTGGCTCGATCGCCCCGGCGGCCCCGTCGTCGTCAGGCAAATCGTCGGGATACTGGCCAGGCGGATCGTCTGCCGGTTGACGCAAGGCGAGCAAGTGTCAGCGGGGCAGCGGTTTGGCGTGATGAAGTTCGGGTCGCGGATCGACCTGTTCATTCCACGCACGGCGACGATACAAGTAAAGGCGGGCGACAAGGTCGTGGGCGGGGAGACGACCCTTGCAACGCTGGCGCCATAGATCGAACAGGGTCATGAAGCACAAGGGACAACAGCAGTTCACATTGCACGCCGTGCCACGCGGGCATGATCGCCGCGGGATCAGGCGCGGCGTGGCGCTGCTGCCCAGCCTGTTCACGCTTGCGAACCTGTTCTGCGGCTGGGCCTGCGTCGTCCACGCGATGCGCGGCGACGTCGCGACAGCGGCGCCGTTCATCGGCTTCGCCGTCGTGCTCGACATGCTCGACGGCCGCATCGCGCGCATGACCGGGACAACGAGCGAATTCGGCGTGCAGCTCGATTCGCTCGCCGATCTGATCTCGTTCGGCATGGCGCCTGCGGTGCTGGCGTTCCAGTGGGGATTGATTCCGCTCGGCCGCATGGGTTGGGCCGTTGGCTTCGTGTATCTCACGGCCGCGGCGCTGCGCCTCGCGCGTTTCAACATCCAGGCGAACGCCGACAAGCGCTACTTCATCGGCTTGCCCAGTCCGGCCGCCGCCGGCCTCGTCGCGGCAACGGTGTTTTATTTCCCTGAAGGTTTACAGGCCAAGCCGATCGCGTGGCTGGGCATGGTGATGCTGATCGTCCCGGCGCTCCTGATGGTCAGCACGATCCGTTTCCAGAGCTTCAAGACATTCGACCTCGGCATGCGCCGGGGCTGGCGCGGACTGTTCCTCGTCGCCGCACTCATTGCGCTGCTCGTGTCCTATCCGCACGAAGTACTGATCGTGATGGCATACGCCTACTTCGCGTCGGGTTTCATCGGCGAGCTGATGAGCCGCAGCCGCAAGGCCGACGCCGACGTCGGCCACGCCGACACCCACCGGGCCAAAGACGCGAGCTAGGCAGCCGGCAGCGTCATCGTGACGCTGGTGCCGCGTCCCTTTTCAGACGTCACCGCGATCGTGCCGCGGTTCGCTTCGACGTTGCGCTTCGCAATCGTCAGTCCCAAGCCGGTTCCAATCGCCTTCGTCGAGAAGTACGGCTCGAAGATCTTCGCAATCGCCTGGGCGTCCATGCCGATGCCTGAGTCGGTCACCCGCAGCTGCACCATCTGATCGGGTGCCAGCGCGGCATCGATCGTCAGTGTTCCTCCGCCAGGCATCGCATGCAGCGCGTTCTCGATGATGTTGGTGAGCGCCCGGCCGATCAGCATCCGGTCGACGCTGACGTGCGGCAGCGTTTGCGGCAGGTGCGTCTCGATCTTCACGCGTTCAGCGAGCCCCGCTCGATACGGCTCGACGACCTCCTCGACCAGGTCGGCGAGATCCGTTTCTACCGGACGCGGCTCTGGCGATGTCGCGAAGCTCGAGAACTCGGACGAGATCTGCCGCAGCAGGCGGACCTGGCCGAGGATGTTGCCGACGCACTCGTCGATGACGCCGCCGAGCGGTTTTCCCTGGTCGAGATGCACGCGCCGCAGGTGTTCCGCATTCAACTGAATCGGCGTGAGCGGGTTCTTGATGTCGTGCGCCACCTGGCGCGCCATGTCCGCCCACGCGGCCAGGCGATTGGTGCGCTCCAGCTCGCCGCGCTGGCGCTGCAGGTCATCGGCCATCTGGTTGAACGCATCGACCAGCCGGCGCAGCTCGTCCGAAGACGTCGCCAGCACGCGAGCGTCGAGATCACCGCGCGCGATGCGCCGCGTGGCGCGCATCAGCCGATTCACCGGATCGGCGATGCGCTCGGCCATGTAGTAGCCGATGCCGGCGCCGAGCATGATGAAGAGGACCGCCGCGAGCAGGACGCGGCGATCGAGCTCCTCGATCTGCGCCTGCGTTTCCTGCTGGCGGGAGGCGAGCGGAATCGTCAGCACCGCCTCGCGGCCCTCGATCTGGACCGGCGTCGCCGCAATCAGGTATTCGAGCCCGCCGGCGCGCTCGCGGCCGACATACGACGGCCGGCCGTCGATGAAGATCGCGCGATACACCTCGCCGGGGGTTCGACTGGGCAGGAGACCCGACGCAAACAGGTTGCGTTCGCTGGACGCCAGCAGGCTCGGGCCGTCGAAGATGTTGACGTCCTGCGCCGCGACGCGGCTCAACCAGACGATCAGATCGTCGGCGACCGCCGCCTGACCGACGAAGGCGCGCAGATCCTGGAACACGCGGCTCGCCACCGTCGCGAGGCGCGTCGCTTCGCTCTCGATGTCGGCGAGCATCAGGTTGGCCATGTAGGCGCGCGACACGAGCGCCAGCGCCAGCACCGGGATGATGGCGGCGGCAACGAACGCGAGGAACAACTTGCGATAGAAGCTGACGCGAACTTCAGCGAACAGCGCGCGGCCCGAAGCCGGCGCGCGGCCGACCAGCTTGTTGAAGACCATGTTGGCGAGCACGCCGAAGGCGAACACGATGAACGCCAGTGCGAGCAGTTCCGCTTCGGCGACGAGATGGCCGAAGCCGTTCTGCCGCGCCGTCGCGAGGGCGTAAATCGCCCCGCGATCGCTGAGGACGAACGCATCGAGCGCATCGGACCCGCGGGTCATCGTCGCCCAGAACGGCGTGCGCGATTCGTAGGCCCGCCGGAACGCCTCTTCGGGCAGCGGCGGCGCAAACTCGTCGGAGCTGTACAACACGCGGCGGCTCCAGCCGTAGACAACGAACTCGACGTCGGCGCGCGGCCTTGGTTGCGGACGCGACTGCGAGCGCACCAGCGCAACGTACGGATTCTGCGCCGAAATAAAGGACAGGTTGCCGTAGTCGAGCGTCGAATGCACGACCACCGAACCGGCGCGACGCCCGCCCGCCAGGCACAACGCGCGCCCGGCGTGCAGCAGCTTCCGCTCTTCGGAGAAGAGTGGCGACACTTCCTCGAGGATGTCCCACTCGCACGACGGCTCCATCCAGGGCTGCGGCTGCGTGAAGTCGGGCAGGTTCATCGCGAATCGGCTCACCATCGCGCCCGATCCGTCGTGCAACTCGACGCTCGACGTCAGCCGCTCGGTGGCGAGGCTGGTTTGCGACCACACCAGGAACGCAGCGTCCGACGGCGGCGAACCGGATACCGGCGGATCGCTCGCGCGGACGAGATCATCCAGGGCCACGATGCGGTTGATCTCGACGAGCGCTTTCTGGAGCTTCGATCGAAGGTCCTGGCGCTGGTTGACGACCTCCGGCGCATAGCGCGTTTCGATCAGCTGGCGTCGGGCACGCTCCGAGGCGTCGACGAGCGACGGATAGAGGATGATCGACGGCAGCGCGATCGCCAGGAACGAGAGCAGGAGCTTCATGGCCTGCGAGCTGTGGCGATCGATGAATCGATACCGGTGCATCAGCCAGGCCGCGACCGCGGCGCTCGCAGCGACCAGCACGGACGGCCACTGCGGCGCCGTGTCGTTCGCCGCGTAGACGACGAAAAATGCGACGGCCGGGAGCAGCCACAGGGCCATGGCGCGCACGCGCCACAGGCGTGGTCCAGACGGAAACACCCACGGTGACCACGCCAGCCGATAGCCGAGCGTCGCCAGGCCCACCACCGCGGCGTTGAGCGCAATCAAGCCGACGATCACCTCGACGCGCGACGGGTCGAGCTGCCCGAGCGAGAACCGGACAATCTCAATCGGTGTTTGCGACACATAGCTGCGCAGGAACCACTCGTACACCAGGACGATTGCGGCGACCAGGAGTCCGGCGACGGCCTGGACGGCGTAGAACAGCGCCGCAGCCGACGGCCGATCGACGACCACGGCGCCGATGCCCGGGCGATGGGCCGAGCGCCACATCGTAAAACTCGACGCGGCAAGCACGACCAGGCCGGCAACGACCAGCGCGTTCAGCAGGAAATCGAGCGGCGAGGCGAACATCACCTGCGCGAACGGCGTCCATGGCGCCTGCGGCAGCAGCGAGACATCGGCGAGCCCCGTCTTGCGGATCGCGATCCACGCGATTGCGCGAGCAGCAATCAGGTCAAGGGCGATCGCGATCGTGAGGCACGCTGCCGCAGCACCGGACCGTGTCAGCCGGCGCCAGTCGAGGAGCGGTCCGGCCAGCAGCAGAACGAGAAGCGCGGCGAGCGCAAACTCCGCGGCGTCACGACGGCCACGAATCCGGACCCGCGCGCCCTGCAGGTCCTCGTCGGACACGATGACGGCGGCCAGCGGTTCCCCGGCCGACGATCTGATGACGAAGGCATCCGGTCCGGCGTCGGCCGCACCCTCAAACTGCAAGCGCAGCGCAACCGGCACGATGCTGGTGTCGAGCGTAAACTCGGAACCCGGCAACGCGTCGGCCGTCCGCGGCAGCTGTCCTTCGGCGACGATTGCGCCAATATGACGCGCCGGTTCTTCCGGATCGACGATCGGCTCGACCCGCACCAACTGCAAGCCCTGGCTGCTTTGCGCCAGGAACGTCGATGCCGTTCCCGAGAGCCGGGCGTCGGGCACGTCCTCGGAACGGCCGAGCCAGGCGAGCGGTTGGCTGGCGGCGCCGTAGACCGTGACGGCAACGCCTGATTCCGCCACGCCCGCGCCCACCTGATCGAACAGCTGGCGCGTGGCCGCGGCATCGCCACGCTCCGCTCGACGCAGCCACTCCGGATCAATCGTCATGGCGCGAATGGCCTGGTCCAGCCGCGCGGTCAGGACGGTGAACTCACCTTCCACCTCGGCCTGGAGTTTCGCGCGCGACGCCGGAAGATCGCCGCCGAGCGCGGTACGCTCGATCACGAGGGCGGCGACCGCGATCGCCGCAGCCGCCACCACGCCGCCTAACGCGATGCGCCTGGCCGCGCGCGTCACAAAGGATGGAAAGGTCATCCGCACCGCCATTGTAGAATGTGACTCTGCTGAAGCTCTCCCTCAAACGCGGCGCTCTGGTCACGGCCGCGAATTGGCAGGTCGTGCTCGTCCAATTCGTCGCCGACACGCTGTTCAAGACCCTGGTGGTGGTGCCAGTCGTCGGCGGTCTCGTCCTCGTCGCGCTCATCGTCGGCGGGAATCCGCTGGAGTTGCTCCGTCTCGACAACCTGACACAAACCATCTCCGCCATGGTCGGCGTGTTGCTTGCGCAACCGGTCGCACTCGCCGCCTTCGCAATCGCGCTCGGGATCATTTTCGCCGGCGCGTCGGTGATGATGTTTGCGGTCAAGGCCGGCACCATCTCGGTGCTGCTGGCCGGCGATCGCTCGGCAGGCGCCATCGAAGTGCCGCCGCTGAGGATGGCCGCCTTGCGCGAAGCCAACCAGACGAACCTCGAGCGCTTCACGACCGGCGTTCGCACGTTGTTCTTCCGCTACCTGCGCCTCGGCATACTGCTGGCCATGGTCTACGCGATCATCGGCGGAGCCTACCTCGCGCTGGTGTTCGGTCCGTCGATCTCGGAGGCGCTTGACAGCCCGTTGACCGTCACGGTCGAGTCGCTGTCGGTGCTCGTCGCGATTACCTTCGTCAACTTCCTGTATCTCTTGATGCAGATCGTGATGGCAGCGGAGAACTGCGGCGTCACCGAAGCCGTCCCGCATGTCGCGCGGCTGTTGCGCCGGCGATGGAAGGAGCTGGGGCAGGTGCTTGCGGCGATCCTCGCGCTCACGCTGATGGCGACCGGCGCCTCGATTCTCGCGACGACGCAACTCGGCCTGATCGGGTTTGTCCCGTTCGTCGGGCTGGCGGCGCTTCCGCTGCAAGTCTTCGCGTGGCTGGTGCGCGGCGTCGTCTTCCAGTTCGTCGGCCTGACCGGCGTCGCGACCTACCTTCGCATGTACTTCGCGTTGCAGTCGGCGATGGTCGAAGTGCACACGCCGTCGGACGGCTTTCACGAGGTCACGCGCGCGTGACGATTTCGAAGGCCGCCGGGAACTTCCAGGAATCCGCAATCAGGCGGGTCGGCGCGCTCAGCGGATCGGTTCCCGGCCTGATTTCGCTCGCCGCCGGCTATCCCGCGCCGGACGTGTTTCCGTGGGACGACCTCCAGGCCATCACGGCGCAGATTCTGGCGCGCCACGAGGGCGACACTTTGCAATACGGCGCGACGCGCGGGTACCGCCCTCTCATCGAGCACCTGCTGGCCCACACGCTCGACGCCCGCGGCATCAGCGCGCGCTTCGAGGACGTCATCATCACCAGCGGATCGCAGCAGGGTCTCGATCTCGCGGGCCGCGTGCTGATCGATCCGGGCGATCGGGTGATCGTCGAGCTGCCGACCTACAGCGGCGCCATTGCCGCGTTTCACAATCTCCAGGCCGCGCTGGTCGGCGTGCCGCAGGATGCCGAAGGCATCGAGATCGCCTCAGTCGAACGGGTGGCCGCGGACCTGAAACAGCAGGGCAGTCCCGCGAAGTTCATCTACGTGACGCCGAACTTCCAGAACCCCGCAGGGCTCCTGATGAGCGCCAAGCGACGCCGCGAACTGCTCGAGGCTGCCCGGCGGCACGAGCTGCTCATCCTCGAAGACGATCCGTACGGCTCAATCTATTTCGAAGACGTCACGACCTTCGAAGACACGCGCCCGATCAAGGCGGACGATGGCGATGGCCGTGTCGTCTACCTGGGCAGCTTCTCGAAGATCCTCGTCCCGGGCCTGCGTGTGGCGTGGATGGTTGCGCCAGCGGACATTGCGCAGAAGGTGGAACTCTGCAAGCAGGCCGCGGATATTTCAAGCGGCGTGTTCGACCAGCGCATCGTCCATGGCGCACTGGCCGGCGGGGTCATCGATCGCATCGCGCCGGGACTCCGATCGCATTACCAGGCCAAGCGGACGATCATGGAGCGCGCCCTCGGCACACACCTCGCCGGCAGGGTCAATTGGACCTCGCCTCGCGGCGGTTTCTTCCTGTGGATCGAAGTGCCCGGCGCCGATGACCGCGAACTGTTCGATCGCGCCATCAAGGAAAAGGTCAGCTTCGTTCCTGGCAGCGCCTTCTTCGTCGATGGCGGCGGCCACCAATTCGCCCGCCTCGCATTCTCCGGAATCAGCCACGAACAGATCGAGCAGGGCATCGGCCGGCTGGCGGCTGCGATTAATCGATCCACAGATTAGACACCGATTCCGAAGCGACCCACGCCGGCCTTCAGCGCGGGTCGCCCAGTCACCCAGCACGGAGTCGGTCGACCTTCGGGTTCAGAAATCCATCAGGTCGAAGAGTAACTTTCGCTCCGGTCTTGTTGGCGTGCCCCGTCGTTGGCGACGGTTCATCAATCAGTTGTTAGTTGATCGCCCGCGCAGATTGCGGACTGCGCCGGTCGCATCGAGGAGTTCGCTGACTCCCACTGCGACAGGGACAATGTGGCGTGAGCGACCTCTGCTGTGGCCGCGGGCGTGGTCGCAGACCGGCCAAATCTCGCGGTCGCTCACGCCACCGTTCTGCGATTGACCGTCTCGCAAGCGCGGTCGAATTTGTGCGGGCGGCAAAGAGCGCCGCCCGAAGCGCTCGGTCAGTAAGTCGAGGCACTGATTGAAGTTGAAACAGACCGCCGGCGCGTCCAGCCGGCTTCGCATTACTCGCGATTGGCATTGGACTGGATGAACAGACAGGGAACACCCCGCGCGAGGCCCTGTTCCCCACAGTGTTCCCCCCAATAAATGCCACCATTACCGATAGCCTTCGTGAGCACGTCGAACAGTGCCGCACGTGACTGACGTGCTATCATGGAAATTCCATGAAGACTAACGTCACACTGAAACTCGACTCGGATCTTCTTCGGGAAGCGCGTGTCGTGGCGGCCGAGGAGGGGCGTTCGATCAGCGCCCTTCTGACCGATCGGCTTGAGGGGATCGTGCGCGAGCGGAAGGCCTTCGACAGGGCCAAGCGGCGGGCTCTTGCCCGGCTCCGCGTGGGCATGGACCTCGAGTGGACACCGCCCAAGTCACGCGACGAGCTCCATGAGCGATAGGTACTTCGTCGATACGAACATCCTCATGTACGCTCACGACGCCGCCGCGGGCGAGAAACACGCCCGAGCCAAGGCGCTCGTGGAGGAGCTATGGGAGAGCAGGTCGGGCGTTGTCAGCACGCAAGTCTTGCAGGAATTGGCCGTCAATTTACGCCGAAAAGTGAAGAAGCCTCTGGACGCGAAGGCCACTCGTGATGTCGTTTCCGACTATCTCGCATGGCAGGTTGTCGTGAACGGGGGCGACTCGATTTTGGAAGCACTGGACCTCGAAGCGAGGTACCAAATCTCGTTCTGGGATGCTCTGGTGATCCACGCTGCGCAGCTCGCAGGTGCGGAAATCCTGTACTCCGAAGACTTGTCAGACGGGCAGCGGTACGGAACGGTAACAAGTGAAGAATCCCCTGACGGGCGCCGAGGTAGGTTAGGGGTACCTCCCGGACTCGTCTCGTCGATGTCGACTACGCCGAGCTTTTGTCCCTCGGTGCGGGGAACTGGTGACATGTTCTTCTTCTGGCGGTGATTCTGTGGCTGTTGAGAAAACTCCAGGTACGGTTCAGAAGGAAGCCACCGCGGCCACCACGCAGGCGGCTTCTGGCGTAACGCATCAGTCCGCTGCACCGTCGCCGGCGGCCTCGCTGGGGACGAAGGTCACCGATATTCCAGTGATCATCGGGCCGAGGTTTCTCGATCTCTTCAGCGAGAACCTCTATCGATCTCCAAATAAAGCGTTCGAAGAACTGATCTCGAATTCATGGGACGCTGACGCCACGGTAGTTCACGTCGTGATACCAAGCGACCTGTCGGAACCTAGCGCAACTGTATGGGTTCTCGACAACGGTCGATCGATGGATCTTGACGGTCTACGGGAACTCTGGATGGTCGCCGAGTCACCCAAGCGGCGCGCCGTGCCTCCGAAGAACAGTCGATATCCGATAGGTAAGTTTGGGATCGGCAAGCTCGCGACCTACCTGCTCGCTGACGAAGTCACGTACGTGTGTCGCGCTGCGGACGGAATAACTCGCGCCGTCACGATGGACTACCGTCGGCTCGGAGAGGTCGAGGCACAACACGGGCTCGAGATGACGTCGCTTCCGCTGACTGTGCGTGAACTGGACGCCGCTGCGCTAGGACAGATGCTCAAGGGTCTCCCGAGCGGAGACCAGGTGGCGGCACTCCTAAAGCAGAAGATTCCAAGCGATGGATACGACTTCACCGACGAGTTCGGCGGTGCAAATCCTCCCGCGCCAAAGAAGAGCGACACATGGACTCTGTGCGTTCTGACGTCACTGAAGAAACCCGGGCGTCAGATGCAAGTCGGGCAAATCAAGCGGATGCTGCGTGCCGCTCTGCCGCTGGGCAAGGCGATGGCGATCGTGTTCAACGGAGAATCGCTGCCTTCAACGAAGGTCGACGCCCAGGTTGAGAAAACCTGGGTGCTCGGCTCGACGGATCTTCCTTTTGCCAAAATCAAACTTCCTGATGAAAGCGAAGCAACGGTAACGAGTCACCCGACGCCAGAGCCTCACTTGACGATCGACGGACTGGAAGGCGCAGTCACCGGGACCGTTCGGCTGTTTGCGAACAGGATTTCCGGCGGGAAGAGCGACGAGCACGGTGCGAGCAATGGGTTTCACGTGAACGTCCTCGGCCGCGTGGTAAACGAAGACGACGCGTATTTCGGCGGTGGTGCGGCGAGGAGACGCTCGACATCTCCCCGTTGCACCGGATTCCGTCGACTACGTGATCACTTCGCCACCGTACTTGAATGCGATCGACTATCTTCGCGGCCATCGGCTGTCGTTGGTCTGGATGGGTCATTCCGTCAACGCGATCCGCCACATCCGGACGGGCAGCGTAGGGACGGAGGCCGGCGCTGGCAGAACGGCGGCGCGTTCTGAAGTGCAGGAAGCCTACAGAGCAAGCGTTCGAGACTCGGAACTGCCTAACGCCGATTCCGCTATGTTGGTTCGATATCTGGAGGACATGCGAGATGTGCTGGCTGAGACGCGACGTGTGATGAAGTCGAAGGGACGCGCGGTCCTTGTGATTGGCAACTGCACAGTCCGTGGCGTGTTCGTCGAAAACTCGGCCGGTCTTCAGACGTTAGTGACCGCGGCGGGTCTCCGAACGGTTGGGCGAGCGACCAGAGAACTGCCACCGAATCGCCGGTACCTTCCACCACCGGAGAGCAAGGCGGCAGGTATTCTCGCGAATCGAATGCGCGAAGAAGTGATTCTGACGTTGGCGAAGCGGTGAAACCGCGGCGGACAGGTTCAAGGTCGGCTTGCTCACGCCGCCCCGTACCAGAGCTGCAGAGTACCGCTGGTTGCACGCCCACGCAACCAACACCAGCAGCATCGGGTGATGACGGGAAGCGACCCACGCCGGCCTTTGGCCGGCAGATTCTGCGAGTTCCTTCAATTCTGCGATCGCAGTTTTCACCGCGTTCAACAGACTCGCCAGCGTCAAGTCGCGATTCTTCGCCGAATACTGGCGGGCCATGGCGTGGCGTGAGGATTGCTCCATCTTCTGACATGCATGGAGTGCAGTCGGATTCCCAGACCTTTCAAATCATCGGCGCGGCCATGGACGTGCACCGCCGGCTGCAGCGCGGCCTGTTCGAAGCGTTCTATTGTGATGCGCTTGCAATTGAGTTCTCGTTGCGCGGAATCCCGTACGAAGCGCAACGCGCGATCCAACTGGAATACAAAGGTCACGCGCTCAAGCGCCCGCATCACCTGGATTTCGTCTGCTTCGAGGACGTCGTCGTGGAAGTGAAGGCGGTATCCGCACTCACGCCAGCGGACGAGGCGCAGCTGCTGAACTACCTGGCGATGAGCAAGATCAGACGCGGCTTGCTGGTGAACTTCGGCGCGAAGTCCCTCGAGCACAAGAGGATGGTCCTGTAAGAGGACAAGAGGATGGTCCTGTAATCTGTGTCTAATCTGTGGATCTCACGTGGCTTAGGGAGTGGCCGGCGCACCGAAGAGCTCGGCCAGCGGCTGTGGCACCGGCTCGAATCGGCGGCCGAAGCCTTGCAGCTGCCCCTCGCGGCTGACCGTGATCAACTGCGGCAGGGTCGGTCGCACGTCGCGGCGCACATAAGGCTGCAATCCAATCTCACCGGCGGCGGCCGCCGTCGCATTCGGCTTGCCGCTCTCCGGATCGAAGCCGACGATCTGATTCGAGACAAGCGGCATCATCAACAGGTCGTTGAGCCGAAGCGGCCCGCCGGCCGGCCGCGACGACAGGCTCGCTTTCCACCGCAAGTTGCCGCTCTTACGATCGACCGCGCGAAGGATGTTGTCTCGCGAAGCGAAGTAGATCCGTTTTTCGTCGGCGGCGGGGCTGCCCGCCACGTCGCCGCCGAGTGCCCACGTCCATCGATCGCGTCCTCGCGCCAGATCGATGCTCATCACTTCCTTCGCCGTCGTACCGAACACGAGCTGATCCTCGAGTGCGAGGAGCGCGGTGACCGGCGCCGAAAACGTGCGCTCCCATACGGTCTCACCGGTGGCGAGCAGCACCGCAACCACGCGATTGTCGGCGAGCGGAAGAAAGAGGCGATCCAGCGCGGGACCAGGCGACGCCACGAGCGGCGCGCCAAGCTGGCGCCGCCACACCAGGGTGCCGTCGGATGCGCGGAACGCGGCGAGGTCACCGGCGGTTGTCGAGGCCAGCAGCCACCCGGTGTCCCAATACAGTGGAGCCGCGGCTCCGCCCGGCAACGGGGTTTGCCACCTGGTCTCGCCGGTCGTGGCATCGCGCGCTTCGATCGTCTGCTCGGAAACGGTGAACACGAGGCCTTCGCCGGTCGCCGGAGTGAACGCCGTCGCGACGTCCGACTGCCATCGGACCGTGCCGCGATTGAGATCGATCGCGACGAGTTGACCGCCCTTGAGCGGCACGAAGGCCGTCCTGGCGTCGAATCCAGGTGCGGCCGCGGGCAGCGTTTCGAACGCGGCCACCCAGCGCGCGTCGAGCGACACCTGCGGCGCGGTTGGCGCCGGCGCCGGCTGAAGGATCGCGAGCAGGAGCGCGAAGATTTGCGCCATCACGCGCTATAATAACAACCTTACCTGTCAGCGACGTCGCGCAGGACGCGACGAGGCTAAATGGCGCATCAAACCATCATCGTTCTCGATTTCGGGTCGCAGTTTACCCAGTTGATCGCGCGACGGCTGCGCGAGCTGTCGGTCTACTGCGAAATCCTGCCATTCAACACGCCGCTGCCTGCGATCAAGACCAAGCAGCCGGTCGGCATCATCCTCTCGGGCGGACCGAGCAGCGTCGACGAAGAGGGCGCGCCGCATCTCGACCGCGCCGTGCTCGATCTCGGGGTGCCGACGCTCGGCGTCTGCTACGGGATGCAGCTGATGACGCACATGCTCGGCGGCACGCTGGGGCGCTCCGCGCATCGCGAATTCGGCCACGCGCTCGTGCGCCGCGACACCGCGATCTCGTCGCGCATGTTGAAGGGCATGCCGGAGGAAATGAAGGTGTGGGCAAGTCACGGCGATTTCGTGGCCACTGCGCCGCCGGGGTTTGCCGTTGCCGCCACCAGCAACAATGCGCCGGTCGCCGTCATGGAAGCGCCCGAGCGCGGCTACTATGCGCTGCTGTTTCATCCGGAAGTTGCGCACACCGATCGCGGCAAGGAGCTGCTGCGCAACTTCGCGTTCGACGTCTGCGGTTGCACCGGCGACTGGACCATCGCCTCCTTCATCGACGAGGCCACCGCCCGCATCAAGGCCCAGGTCGGCAGCGGACGCGTGGTCTGTGGTCTGTCCGGCGGCGTGGATTCAACCGTCGCCGCATCGATCATCCATCACGCTATCGGCGATCGCCTGCAGTGCATTTTCGTCGACAACGGCCTGCTTCGCCTCAACGAAGCGCAGCAGGTGGTCGAGCGCTACAAGAAGCTCGAGCTGCCGGTGCATCACGTCGATGCGAGCGCGACGTTCCTCGATCGTCTCGCCGGCGTCACCGACCCGGAGCAGAAGCGCAAGATCATCGGCAGGACCTTCATCGACGTCTTCAACGACAAGGCCAGCCAGCTCGGCGACTTCGATTTCCTCGCGCAGGGCACGCTCTATCCGGACGTCATCGAGTCGGTCTCGGTGCGCGGGCCATCGGCGACGATCAAGAGCCATCACAACGTCGGCGGCCTGCCCGAGGGAATGAAGTTCAAGCTGGTCGAACCGCTGCGGGAGCTCTTCAAGGACGAAGTGCGCGCCGTTGGGCGCGACCTCGGCATCGACAAGGAGTTCCTGGTCCGCCAGCCGTTCCCGGGTCCGGGCCTGGCGGTTCGCATCCTCGGGGAGATCACCCGCGACAAGATCGCGCTGCTCCAGAAGGCGGATGCGATCGTCGCCGACGAAGTGCGCAAGGCCGGCTGGTACGAGCGTATCTGGCAGAGTTTCGCGGTGCTGCTGCCGGTGCAGAGCGTCGGCGTCATGGGCGACGCGCGCACGTATGAGTTCACCGTCGCGGTGCGCGCGGTCGAAAGCCTCGACGGCATGACCGCAGACTGGGCGCGCCTGCCGCACGACCTGCTGGCCTCCATCTCTTCGCGCATCGTCAACGAGGTCCGCGGCATCAATCGTGTGGTCTACGACATCAGCTCGAAGCCGCCCTCGACAATCGAATGGGAATGAGATCCCGACCCTTCGACGTTGCTCAGGGTCGCCCCGAGCCTGTCGAGGGGCGAGGCGGAGCGAGGGCAGGAATGGTCGTGGGAATAGGCCATGTCTGAGTTCGTGCACCTGCACCTTCACACCGAGTTCTCCCTGCTGGATGGTGCCTGCCGCATCGACGAGCTGCTCGACCAGGCGCAACAGCTCGAGATGCCGGCGCTGGCCGTCACCGAGCACGGCAACATGTTCTCGTCCGTCGTCTTTCACGATGCGGCGAGGAAGCGCGGCATCAACCCGATCCTCGGCTGCGAGGTCTACGTCGCACCGGGCGATCGCCGCGACCGGAGCGGCACGCACGGCGAGACCGCGAATCACCTCGTGCTGCTCGCTGAGAACGAGAAGGGCTTCAAGAATCTCATCAAGCTGGTGTCATCGGGTTACACCGAAGGCTTCTATTACAAGCCGCGCATCGACAAGCAGCTGCTGGCGCAGCATGCGGAAGGCCTGATCGGCCTGAGCAGCTGCTTAAAGGGCGAGGTCGCCACCGAGATCCGCTCGGAGCAGGCCAGGAAGGCCGTGGCCGCCGCCGCGACGTATCGCGACATCCTCGGCGCGGGCAACTTCTTTCTCGAGATGCAGTATCAGGGCATCGACGAGCAGCGCATCGTCAACAACGGTCTGATCCCGATCGCGAAGGACCTCGACATGCCGCTCGTCGTCACCAACGACGTGCATTACCTGCGGCACGGCGATCACAAGCCGCACGACATCCTGCTGTGCATCGGCACCGGCAAGTCGGTCAACGACTCACAGCGTCTGAAGTACCACGGCGATCAGTTCTTCCTCAAGACCGCCGCGCAGATGGCGGAGGTGTTCGGCGATTACCCCGACGCGATGAAGAACACGTTGCTGATCGCCGAGCGCTGCAACGTGACGATTCCCTCCGGCGAGAACCACCTGCCGAACTTCGCGGTCCCGGAAGGCTTCACGCTCGACGATTACTTCGAGCACGTCGTCCACCAGGGCTACGCGCACCGCCTGGAGCGTCTCCGGCAGCTCGACGCCGACGGAAAGCTGCGGCACACGCTCGCGCAGTACGACGAACGGCTCGCCTACGAAATCGCGATGATCAAGAAGATGGGGTACCCGGGTACTTCATGATCGTCTGGGATTTCATCCGTTACGCGCGCGAGAAGGGGATTCCGGTCGGTCCGGGCCGCGGCTCGGCCGCCGGGAGCCTTGCCGCCTGGGCCCTCCGCATCACCGACGTCGATCCACTGCATTACGACCTGATTTTCGAGCGCTTCCTCAATCCCGAACGCGTGTCGCTGCCCGATATCGACGTCGACTTCTGCGAGCGAAGGCGCAGCGAAGTGATCGCCTACGTCACCGAGAAGTACGGACGCGAGAATGTCTCGCAGATCATCACGTTCGGCACGATGAAGGCCAAGGCGGTGATCCGCGACGTCGGCCGCGTGATGGACATGCCGTACGCAGACGTCGATCGCATCGCCAAGCAGATTCCGCCGGCGCTCGACATGACGCTGGCCAAGGCGCTCGCCGAAAACCCGGTGCTGCGCGAGATGGCGAAGAACGACCCTCGCGTCAACGACGTGCTCGAAATGGGCAAGCGTCTCGAGGGCGTCTCGCGCAATGCCGGCGTCCACGCCGCGGGCGTCGTCATCGCGCCCGGCCCGATCACCGACTACGCGCCGCTCTTCAAGAGCAACCGCGACGAAATCACCACGCAGTGGGCGATGAAGGAGGTCGAGCGCGTCGGCCTCCTGAAGATGGACTTCCTCGGCCTCAGCACGCTGACGCTGATCCAGGACGCCCTCGCCGAGATCAAGCGCACCGAAGGCGTCGACCTCGATATCGACAACGTCCCGGTCGACGATGCGAAGACGTATCAGCTGTTCGTGGATGGCCAGACCTACGGCATCTTCCAGTTCGAGAGCTCCGGCATGCGCGAAATCCTGCGCCGCGCCAAGCCGCAGCGTCTCGAAGATCTGATCGCCATGAACGCGCTCTACCGGCCCGGCCCGCTCAAGGGCGGCATGGTGGACGACTACATCAATCGCAAGGCCGGGCGCAGCGAAGTGAAATACGAGCTCGCCTCGCTCGAGCCGATCCTTGCCGACACCTACGGCGTCATCGCATACCAGGAACAGGTCATGCGGATGGCGAGCGTGCTCGCCGGCTTCACGATGGGCCAGTCGGACGTCCTTCGCAAGGCCATGGGGAAGAAGGATCCCAGGGTCATGGCGAAGCAGCGCGAGGCCTTCATGAGCGGCGCGCTGGCCAAGGGCATCAGCGAGAAGAAGGCCAGCAAGATTTTCGAGCTGATGGAGTTCTTCGCGGGCTACGGCTTCAACAAGTCGCACTCGACCGCCTATGCCTTCCTCGCCTACCAGACGGCCTATCTCAAGGCGAACTATCCGCGCCACTTTGCCGCCGCGCTGCTGACGATCGAAGCGGCGAATACCGACAAGCTCGCGGTCTACATCGCCGAATCACGCGAGCGCGGCATCGCCGTGCTGCCGCCGGACATCAACCAGAGCCAGCTGCACTTCACGGTGGTCCCGGAAGGCGTGCGTTTCGGTCTCACGGCGATCAAGGGCCTGGGCGAGGGCGCCATCCACGCGATCATCGAAGTCCGCCAGCGCACCGGCACGGTGACATCGCTCCATCAGCTGTGCGAGGAGCTCGACCTCCGCATCGTCAACAAGAAGGTGCTCGAGGCGCTGGTGAAATCAGGCGCTTGCGACAGCCTGGTGCCCGCCGGCGTCGGATTGCCGGCCGGCCGTGCCAAGCTGTTTGGCGCCGTCGACAGCGCCATCGAGCACGGTAATCGAACACAGCGGGATCGCGAGCTCGGCCAGTCGGATCTCTTCGGCGGCGGGGAAGACAGCACCCTCTCGATCATCCGGCTGCCCGATTCGGCGCCGTGGACCGAGATGGAGCTGCTCGTCAACGAAAAAGACGCGCTCGGCCTGTATCTGAGCGGACACCCGATCGATCGTCACGCCGAGAACCTCCGCGCCTTCGGCGCCAAGACCGTCGGCGACCTGACGATGACCGAGATCCCGCAGAGCACGGACGGGTCGCCGGGCCGGTTGATCATCGAAGACGTCTATGTCGGCGGCATCGTGTCCGGCTTCCGCGGCTTGAAGACCAAGAAGGGCGATCCCATGTGCGTCTTCACGCTCGAGGATCACCAGGGCGCCGTCGAAGTGGTGGTGTTTCCCGAGATGTTCGGGCGTCATCGTGCGCTGATCGAGAATGGCGCGCTGTTGCTCGTCCGCGGCAAGTTCGAGCGCGACGAGGAGAATTCACGGTTCCAGTGCGCCGACATCCTGCCGCTCTCCGGGTTGAAAGAGCGTCTCTCGCGCGGCGTGCGGATCCGGTTGAAGGCGACCTGCCCGCGTGAGACCATTGAGGCGCTCTGGGAAGTGATGACGAAGCATCGTGGTGATCGTCCCGTGGCCGTCGAAGTCGAAATGAACGGCGGCTCGCGACACGTCATTGTCCGCGCCGAGGTCACCCAGTCGATCCGCGTCCGCACGTCAGAGCAGTTCGTCTCGGATGTCGAACGACTGTGCGGCGTCGGCTCGGTTACGATTCACTCCTGATCCCTGATCCCTGATCCCTGATCCCTGACCTGACCCTGATCCCTGACTATGCCCGACCTTCTCGAATTCGAAGAACCGATCGGCGAGCTGCTGAAGGAGATCGAGGCGCTGGCCGCGCTCGGGCCCAGCGAAGATCGCGATAAGGAGATCGCACGGCTCGAAGGGCGCGTCAATGCCATGCGCGGCGATCTCTATCGCAACCTGACGCCGTGGCAGCGCGTCCAGGTTGCGCGCCACCCGTCGCGCCCGACGACGCTCGATTACGTCGAGCGATTGTTCACCGACTTCGTCGAGCTGCACGGCGATCGGCGCTTTGCCGACGACCACGCCATCGTCACCGGGACGGCGGTCTACAAGGGCAGGCCGATTCTCGTCGTCGGCCACCAGAAGGGCAGCGACACCAAGCAGAAGATCTATCGCAACTTCGGTTATGCCCGACCCGACGGATATCGCAAGGCGATGCGGACGATGGTGCTGGCGCAGAAGTTCCGGCGTCCGATTATCTGCTTCGTCGATACACCGGCCGCGTATCCGGGCATCGAGTCGGAAGAGCGGGGCGTCGCCGAAGCGATCGCCTGGAACCTGCGCGAGATGGCGATGCTCGAGGTGCCGGTGATCGTGCTCGTGCACGGCGAGGGCGGCAGCGGCGGCGCGCTCGGCATTGCCGTCGGCGACCGCATTCTGATGCACGAATTCGCGATTTACAGCGTCATCCCGCCCGAAGGCTGTGCGGCGATCCTGTGGCGCGATCCGAGCAAGAAGGTCGAAGCGGCGACCGCGCTGAAGATCACCGCGCCGAACCTCCTCGAACTCGGCATCATCGACGAGATCGTCAACGAGCCGGTCGGCGGCGCGCATACGGATCCGGCCCAGGCGGCGGCGCTCGTCGACATCGCGCTCGCGCGCGCCCTCGCCGAGGTCTCGGCGATGGCCGTCGACGCGCGCCTCAACGCCCGCTACGACAAGTTCCGGAGGATGGGGTCGGTGGGGATTATTGAAAGTTGACAGTTGGCAGTTCACCGGTTGGCAGTTGAGTTTGACAGTTGACAGTTGAAAGTTGAGTTGGCAGTTCCTCCGATTTGGAATACGAAACCGCATGACGAGGCCGCAGCGGCGGCGCTCGCAGAGGCGCTTGGCGTGTCGGCGGTCACGGCACGGCTGCTCGCGATTCGCGGCATCACCGATCCGGATGAAGCCTCGCGCTTCATGAATCCGACGCTCGACCAGCTCTACGATCCGTTCAGGCTCGCCGGACTCGAATGCGCCGCCGATCGCCTGATGCAGGCCATCAGCAATCGCGAACGCATCGCCGTGCACGGCGATTACGACGTCGATGGCATCACGTCGACCGTGATCCTGCGACGGGCCCTCGAACTGCTCGGGGCGGACGTCGGTCACTTCATTCCGGAGCGTCTCACCGACGGCTACGGCCTCCAGCCGGGCACCATCGATCGGCTCCACGGCGAGGGCGTGAAGCTCATCGTCTCGGTCGACTGCGGCATTCGCGCGCCGGAGGCGGCGCGGCGGGCGCGCCAGCTCGGCGTCGACCTGATCATCACCGACCACCACGAACCGGATGACGAGCTGCCCGATGCGTGCGCGGTGGTGAATCCGAAACGTCGCGACTGCAGTTATCCCGACAAGAACCTCGCCGGCGTCGGCGTCGCGCTCAAGCTGGTGCAGGCGCTGTGCGGGCGCGCGGGGAAGTCGTCCTGGTTGCCGGCCTTCGTGAAGATTGCGTCGATTGGAACGCTGGCCGACGTCGTTCCGCTGGTCGGGGAGAATCGCGTCATCGCCAAGCTCGGGCTGCAGATGCTGACGAAGGGTCCCCACAAGGTGGGACTGCGCGCGTTGCTCGAGGCCGCGGGTCTCACCGGCAAGACCATCGACAGCTATCACATCGGCTTCATGGTGGCGCCGCGCATCAACGCCGCCGGCCGGATGAGCACGCCGGACATCGCCACGCGGTTGCTGCTCGCGTCCGACGAGGGAATGGCCGACGAGGTGAAGGCGCTGGCCGAACAGCTGGAAGCCGAAAACACCCGCCGGCGCCTCGAGGACCAGGACATCCTGGCCAAGGCAAAGAAGATCGTCGAGACCGATCCAGAGATCGGA
Source organism: uncultured cyanobacterium (assembly GCA_963833135.1). Classification (GTDB taxonomy): domain Bacteria; phylum Acidobacteriota; class Vicinamibacteria; order Vicinamibacterales; family UBA2999; genus 12-FULL-67-14b. The sequence continues at coordinate 507,527 of CAWHWW010000014.1, forward strand.
TCGCGAAGCGTCCTCGTCGTCGGCGGCGAGGGCTGGCACCGCGGTGTCATCGGCATTGTTGCGTCGAAGCTGGTCGATGCGTTCTATCGCCCGGCGATCGTGCTGTCGATCGACGGCGACGTCGCGCACGGATCATGCCGCAGCATCACCGGCTTCAACATGCTGGCGTGCCTCGAGTCATGCGCGCCGCTGATGAAGCGCTTCGGCGGCCACAAGGCGGCGGCAGGCTTGCAGATCGAGACGGCACGTATCAAGGAGTTCCGCGCCGCGGTGAACGAGCACGCCGATGCGATTCTGGGCCCGGATGATTTGCGCCCGTCGCTGTGGCTCGACGGACCGCTCGCGTTTCACGATATCAACGAGCGCGTGATGTCCGAGTTCGCGGCGCTGGCGCCGTTTGGCCCCGGCAACCCGCGTCCGAAGTTCCATACCAACGGCGTCGCGATCGTCGATGGTCCGCGCGTGTTGAAGGAGCGGCACCTGAAGATGTCGGTGAAGCAGAACGGACGGGTCCTGCGCGCCATCCAGTGGAACGCCGCCGAGCGCGAGCCGAACCTCGCGGCGAAGAAAGACGGCGTCGAGATCGCCTACACGATCGAAGAGAACGAGTACCAGGGCACGAAGTACGTCGAGCTCAGGCTCGAGGATTTCCGCTGACCTTCGAGCCATCGTCGCAAGATTCTGTGCCTTCTGTGGCCCTGGTGTATTCGATGTCTGTGCCTTCTGTGGCCCTGGTGTTTTTCGATGTCTGTGCCTTCTCTGGCCCTGACGATCGAGAAGGTTGGTACAATCTGTGGCGTGACGCCCTGGCAGAAACGCGCACGGCTCGTGATGGCGGCAATCGCCGTCGGCGTCATCGGAGTCGTCGCATACACGATGCGGCCGCGCGAAGTTGCCGCGCCGCCGGAGAAGATCGAGCGGATCGATCCGTCGGCGACTGTCGAAACGCGCGGCGGCGACGCCATCCAGATGAAGGGCGACCGGCGCAGCCTCCGCGTCGAGTTCGAGCGGCAAACGACCAACAAGGACGGCGAGAACAAGCTTCACGGCGTCAAGATCTTCGTCGATAACCGAGAGGGCCGAAGCTACACCGTCACCGGCAAGGAAGCGTTCATCGGCCAGCAGAACAACTCGTTCGACGTTCATGGCGACGTCAAGCTCGAGACGAGCGATGGACTGACCGCGAACGGTCAGCAGGCCACTTACGTCGACGCGGAAAAGATCGTGCGCGTGCCAGGAGCGGTCACGTTCAAGCGCGGCAGGATGACCGGGTCGGGCATCGGCTTCACCTACGACGAACAGCTCGACACGATGTGGATCCTGGACAAGGCCGACGTGAAGTTCGCCGCCGAGGGCAACGCCGGCGCGATGGCCTTCACGTCAGGCGCGTTCGGTTACGCCCGCCGCGACCGCTACATGCGCCTCGAGAAGACGCTGCACATCGATCGCGAAGGCCAGCAGATCGACGCCGTCGAGTCGACCGTGCGCCTGTTTCCCGATCGTGACGAGGCGGACTTCCTGGAGCTGCGGGGCGGCTCGAAGATCAGGGGCGGCCCGAACGACCGGGCGATGAAGTCGATGTCCGCGACCGACATCAACATTGACTACGCCGAGGACGGCCGGACGATGCAGAACGCGACGCTGGCCGGCAACGCCGAGATTGAGCTCGCGCCGAAGCAGGGCACGGCCGGCCAGAAGCTTGCGGGCAACTTCATGGAGATCGGCCTCGAGCCCGATGGCAGCGTGCGAAGCGTCTCGGCGCGCGACGCCGTGACGGCGACGCTGCCCGCGACCAAGGACACCGCTGCCCGGACAATTCGATCGACCTCGATGACAGCGGCCGGCAACGCGCAGGGCCTCAATCGCATGGTCTTCAGTGATGGTGTCGAGTACCGCGAAGCCGCGACCAAGACGCACGGCGCCAGGATCGCCAAGGCCAGGTCGCTCGAGGCCAGCCTCGACCCGTCGTCCGGGGCGCTCGAAGAGGCGCGGTTTGCCGGCAACTTCGATTTCACCGACGGCCCGATGCGCGCGTTGAGCAACGACGCCCGTTACAACGTCACCGCGGGAACATTGGCCCTGTCTGGCAAGGAGATTACGCCCGAGATTCGGGACGAGTCGCTGACGCTGCTGGCCGAGGGCATCGACGTCACGCTCGATCCGCGCCAGATGATCGCGAAAGGCAACGTGCGAAGCACGCTGCTGCCGCCGAAGAAGGCGGCCGCCGGGGCGCCGGCGACGAAGCGTCCGGCGCTGCTCGGCGACAAGGATCCGGTCAACATCCTGAGCACGGCGCTCAGCTACGATGAATCGAGCAAGAAAGCCGAGTACACCGGGCAGACGCGCCTGTTTCAAGGCGCTACGTCCATCAACGCCGACAAGCTGACGCTCGACGAAACGAAGGGCGATCTCACCGCGACGGGCAAGGTGGTTACGAACCTGGAGATAGCGAACAAGCAGGCCGAAGCAGGCGTGAAGCCGAAACCGACGATCGGACGCGCCGAGAGCTTCACCTACGCGGACGACACGCGGATGGCAACCTACACCACCGGCGCGCAATTCGACGGCGATCAAGGGCATTTGAGCGGCGGCAAGCTCGAAATGCAGCTCGCGAAGGCCGAGAACGCCCTCGACAAACTCGAAGCGATCGGCGGGGTAACGGCGATAGTCGACAAGCGCACGGTCACGGGAACACGTTTGACCTATTCGCCGGCTGACGAGAAATACATCGTCGTCGGCGCGCCCGTGAAGATGGTGGACGGCGAGTGCCAGGAGACGAGCGGCAAGACGTTGACCTTCTGGAAAGCGTCCGATAGAGTCCTCGTCGACGGCAACAACGAGGTCCGCACGCAGACCAAGGGCGGCGGCAAGTGCACCGCGACCTCGCCCAAGTGAGACGCCCCCTGGAGCCGGGGTCCAGAGACAACGCCCCGCCGGAGGCGGGGCCAAGAGAGATGGCCTCGACTCTCCGCACACACGAACTGACCAAGTCCTACAGTGGCCGCACCGTCGTTCGAGGCGTCAGCCTCGAAGTCAATGCCGGTGAGGTTGTCGGCCTGCTTGGACCGAACGGCGCCGGCAAGACCACGACCTTTTACATGGCCGTCGGACTCACCGCGCCGGATGCGGGACGCGTCACCATGGACGGCGTCGATCTGACCGACGACCCCATGTATGTCCGGGCGCGCAAGGGCATCGGCTATCTGCCGCAGGAGCCCTCGATCTTTCGCGGCCTCACGGTCGAGCAGAACATCATGGCGATCCTCGAGACGCTCGATCTCAGCGCCGCCGAGCGGCGCGCGCGTTTGGAGGCCTTGCTTGCCGAACTCGGCTTGACCCCCATCGCGTCGAGCGCGGCTTACACTTTGTCGGGCGGCGAGCGCCGCCGCGCCGAGATCACCCGCGCACTCGTGATGAATCCTCGTTTCATGCTGCTCGACGAGCCCTTCGCCGGGATCGATCCGATTGCGGTGTCCGAAATTCAGAAAATCATCTTCCACTTGAAAGATCGGGGCATCGGGATCCTCATCACCGACCACAACGTGCTTCAGACGCTGAAGATTACCGATCGTGCCTATATCGTCACCGATGGCGCCATCTTTCGCAGCGGGAGCCCCACCGAGCTCGCCGCCGATGAAGAAGTTCGGCGGATTTACCTCGGGACCGATTTCCGGCTGGACTAAGATGGACTAGGCAAATGGCGATCCAGCAGAAGCTTCAGACGAAGCTCGCGCAGAAGCTGATCCTTACCCCGTCGCTCCAGCAGGCGATCAAACTGCTGCCGATGTCGACGTTGGAGTTGGCTGACCTTCTCAACCAGGAGGTCGTCGAGAACCCCTTACTCGAAGAGGTTCCGACCGAGGATCTGACCGCGCAGGAGCAGACGCCCGCTGAAAAAGAGGTCGCGGAAAACAAGGCCAAGGACAACGACAAGGCCGATCCGTGGGACGACGCGGACTACGAGTACTTCTTTGGCGACTATCTCGACGACGGCTACCGTCCGCGAGCGCCGCAGGAGGTCAAGGAGCTCCCGCCGATCGAGAACACCCTCTCGACCAGCTCGTCCCTCACCGATCACCTCGAGTGGCAGCTGTCGCTGCAAACGACCGGGGATCTGATCCGCGAAATTGGTGACGCGATCATCGGCAACCTCGATGACGACGGCATTCTCGTCGCGTCGGTCGACGAAATCGCGTCGATGGGGCCGTGGCCGATCGATAAGGTCGAAGAAGCGCTGCGCCTGATCCAGGGTTTCGATCCGATCGGCGTCGCCGCGCGCGACCTGCAGGAATGCCTGACGCTGCAGATCAAGCACCTGCACCTCGAGGGCACGCCGACGGAGAAGATCGTGACCGAGCATCTCCGGTTGTTGCACAACCACCAGATGCCGGAGCTGGCCAGGAAGCTCGGGCTCACGATCGAAGAGTTGAAGGGCCACGTCGAGATCATCCAGCGCCTCGATCCGAAACCCGGCAGCCGCTTCAACCCGCAACCGTCGCAGTATGTGATCCCTGACGTCTATATCATCAAGGTCGAGGATCAATACGTGGCGGGCCTGAACGAAGACGGCCTGCCGCAGCTGCGCATCAGCCCGACCTATCGCCGTCTGCTCGACAAGGGCGCCGCCGAAAACAGCGACGAGACGCGCGCCTACGTCAAGGACAAGTTCCGCTCGGCGCTGTGGCTGATCAAGTCGGTGGAGCAGCGCCAGAAGACGATTCACAAGGTCGCGACCAGCATCTGCAATTTCCAGCGCGACTTCCTCGATCACGGCATCGAGCACCTGCGCCCGCTCGTGCTGCGCGACGTCGCCAACGACATCGGCATGCACGAGTCGACGGTCAGCCGCGTCGTCACGAACAAGTACATGCACACGCCGCAGGGCGTGTTCGAGATGAAGTACTTCTTCCACAGCGGCATCAGCAGCTCGTATGGCGATGCCGTGTCCTCGGTGACGATCAAGAATCGCATCAAGAAGATCATCGAGGGCGAGGATCCGAAGAAGCCGCTCAGCGACTCCAAGATCGTCAATATCCTGCAGCGGGAAGGCCTGATGCTGGCGCGCCGCACCATCGCGAAGTACCGCGAAGAGCTGAAGATTCCGACGTCCAACCAGCGAAAAGTTCTATTCTAGAGAAATGACTCCGGCCGTCACCGTTCGCGGGCTGCTCGATGCGAGACCCGAATCGGTCGGCCTCTCGATCGAGTTGCTTGCCGGGGCCGGCGGCCTCCACCGCCGGATCACCAGTCCCTACATTCAGAAGACCGGCCTCGCGCTCGCGGGATTTCACGAGTACCTGCAGGCCGGCCGCATTCTGCTGTTCGGCGAGAGCGAGGTGCGGTTCCTCGAGAGCCTCGACGCGGCCGCGCGCGGCGAAGCGCTCGCCAAATGCTTTACCGCCGAATTGCCGTGCCTGCTCGTCACGGGCGGCGCCGAGATTGCGCCCGAGGTCGCGATGGAGGGCGAGCGCGCCAACGTGCCGATCCTGCGGACGCCGGTGCCGACGGCGGCGGCGATCGGGAAGCTGACCGCCGTGCTCGAGGATCGCCTCGCGCATCGCGAAATCATCCACGGCGTCCTCATCGACATCCTCGGCCTCGGCGTCCTGATCATCGGCGAGAGCGGCATCGGCAAGAGCGAGTGCGCGCTCGACCTGGTCGTGCGCGGCCATCGGCTCGTCGCCGACGACACCGTCGAAGTGCGGCGGCGTTCGGAATCGATCGTGATCGGCACGTGCCCGGAGCTGACGCGGCACCACATGGAAGTGCGCGGCCTCGGCCTGATCAACATCCGCGACCTGTTCGGTGTCGCGTCGACGCGCACGTCGAAGCGCATCGAGCTCGTCGTCCAGCTCGATCGCTGGGACACCGCCCGCGAGTACGATCGGCTCGGGCTCGACGAAGCGTTGTACGACCTGATGGGCCTGAAGGTTCCGCTGATCAGGATGCCGGTGGCGACCGGACGGAACCTGGCCATCCTCGTCGAGGTCGCGGCGCGCAATCAGCTGCTGCGGATGCGCGGCATCAACGCCGCGCGCGAGCTGGTCGCGCGCCTGGACGCCAACCTCGCACCAGGCGCACCCAGCGCACCCAGCGCACCCGGAGTACCCGGCACCCCTGCACCCGAAGAGGACGAGGAGCTCGCGTGAGCAAGTCGCGCGGGGACATCATCAGCTGGGCGCGGTTCATCGTCCTCACGGGTTTATCCGGGTCCGGCAAGTCGCAGGCGATCCGCGTGCTCGAGGACCTGGGCTACTACTGCGTCGACAACCTGCCAGTATCGCTGCTTCCGGTCATGGCCGAGCTCGCCGAACGACAGACCGAACACAACCGGGTCGCCGTCGTCATGGACATCCGCGAGCCCCGCTTCGTCAGCGATTTCCCGCGCGCCTATCGCAGGCTGAAGGCCAACAAGCATCTCCTCACGAAATTGATCTTCCTCGAGGCGGGCCACGCCGAGCTCGTGCGGAGATTCAGCGAAACCAGGCGTCCGCATCCGCTCGCGCCGGATCGTCCGATCACTGAAGGCCTGTCAGAGGAACGGGCGTCGCTTCGCCCGGTGCGCGCCATGGCCGACAGCGTCATCGACACGTCGAAGCTCAACGTGCACGAGCTGCGGCAGCGGCTGCGCGAGCTCGTCAGCGGCCACACGGCCACCTCAAAGCTGGTATTGACGATCCTGAGCTTCGGGTTCCAGAATGGCCCGCCTGCTGAGGCCGATCTGATGTTCGACGTCAGGTTTCTCAAGAACCCGCATTGGGTACCGGCATTGCGGCCGCAAACCGGCCAGGACCCGGCGGTCGCCGCCTACATCCGCCGGCAGCCGACGGCGCGAACAGCCATGAAGAAGCTGAGCTCCTTGCTGCGCTGGATGATTCCGCTCTACGTCCAGGAAGGGAAGAGTTACCTGACGATTGCGATCGGCTGCACGGGCGGCCGGCATCGATCGGTTTATTTCGCCGAAGCCCTCAAGCGCGAGCTCAAGGCTCTCAACGGTGTCTCGGCGAAGGCCGTGCATCGCGACCTGGTGAAGCCGCGATGATTGGCGTCGTGGTCGTGACGCACGGGCAGCTGGCGACCGAGCTGGTCAATGCCGCCGAGACGATCGTCGGCGACCTGCCGAGTTTTTTTGCCGTCTCGATCGGCTGGCACGAGGACGTCCAGGACGCGCGCGACGAAATCGCCGCGGCCATAGAAAAAGTGCGGCAGCCCGGCGGAGTGCTGATCGCCACCGATATGTTCGGCGGGACGCCGTCAAATCTCGGCATCACCTTCCTGGAACAGGACAAGATCGAGGTGGTGACCGGGGTGAACCTGCCGATGCTGATCAAGGCCGCGAGCCTGAAGGAAGGCGGCTCCCTCACCGAGGTTGCGCGAACCCTCCGTGAGCATGGCAGGAACGCGATCTGGGTGGCTTCCGACTTGCTCGGCGGCGCACCCGCCGCACCGGCGTCACCCGCGTCACCCGCGAAGAAGGCATGATGACGCGCGAATGCGTGATTCGAAACCGGCTCGGGCTCCACGCCCGCGCGGCCGCAAAGTTCGTTCATACGGCAACTCGCTACACCTCTCACATCCGCGTCAGCCGCGAAGGGAAGACCATGGATGGCAAGAGCATCATGGGCATCTTGCTGCTCGCTGCCGCAGCCGGTAGCTCGGTAATCATTTCCGCCGACGGCGCCGACGAGTCCGACGCGATCGAGGCGCTCTGCCGCCTCGTGGAAGGCGGTTTCGGAGAAGAGTCGTGGAACGCCTGACCGGGATCGGCGTATCCGCCGGCGTCGCCGTGGGCCGCGCCGTGATCCTCACACAGCGCACCGAGGTGATGCGTTTCCCGATCCCGCCGGATCGCGTCGACAGGGAAGTGCAGGCGCTTCACGCCGCCCGCGAGCAGTCCCGCCGGCAGCTGCGGGACATCAGCGATCGCGTCGCGCAGGGGCCCGGCAGCGAGCTTGGCGCGCTCTTCGACGCGCAGATCCTGATGCTCGACGACGAGATGCTGATCGGCCAGGCCGAAAAAATTATCCGCACCGAACGCGTCAATGCGGCGTGGGCTGTGCATCGCGCCTACGAGGGGCTCTACGAGTTGTTCTCGACGATGGAAGATCCGTATCTGCGCGAGCGCGAGAACGACGTCGCGGACGTCGCCGGCCGGTTGCGCATGAACCTGCGTCACGGCGCGCGCGGGCCCCGCGAGCTGCTCAGCCAGATCGATGGCCCGTCGATCTTGATCGCCGACGAGCTCACGGCGTCGGTTGCCGCTCAACTTGATTGGTCACGCGTGCAGGGCTTCGCCACCGATGCCGGCAGCCGGACCTACCACACCGCGATCCTCGCGCGATCGCTGAAGGTGCCGGCGATTGTCGGCCTGCACGACGCGTCGCTGCGCGTGGCCGCCGGCACGCCGCTGGTCCTCGACGGCACGACCGGCGAGCTCGTCGTCGCGCCGACCCCCGACGTCATCGACGAGGCGCAGCGCCGCGCCTCTCGGCCCCGCCGGCGCGGCACCGTGACCGGCGAGCCCGGCCCGGTCTCGACCGCCGACGGGGTCCGGATTCGGCTCGAGGCGAACATCGAGCTCCTCGAGGATCTCGAGTACCTCAACGAGTACGGAGCCGAAGGCGTCGGGCTGTATCGGTCCGAGTTCATGCTGTCGGGCCGCGCGCCCGAGACCGTGACCGAGGACGAGCAGTACCGCATGTATCGCAGCCTGATCGAGCAGGTGGCGCCACGCCCGGTGACGATTCGAACATTCGATGTCGATGAGCGCCAGATCGGCCGCGATCAGCATCGATCGGAGCGGCGGCGCACGCGCCCCGGCCTCCGTGGCCTCCGTCTCGGGCTGGCCAACCCGGAGGTGCTTCGGACACAGCTCCGTGCTCTCGTCAGGGCGTCTGCGCATGGGCCACTGCGCATCATGTTCCCGTTCGTGACCGGCGTCGAAGAAGTACGGCAGGCGCGCGCGATGTTGCGTGAATCGGGCGCCGACGCCGATCGCATCAAGGTCGGCGCGATGATCGAAGTGCCGTCGGCGGCGCTTGCGGCCGATCTGATGGCGCCCGATGTCGATTTCTTCACCATCGGCACGAACGACCTGATCCAGTACTGTCTTGCCGTCGATCGTACCGACGATCGCGTCTCTGATCTTTACGAGCCGCTGCATCCGTCCGTGCTGCGGCTGATTCGGCTCGTCCGGCGGGCCGCGGCCCGCCACCGCATCCCGATCTCGCTGTGCGGCGAGATGGCGTCCGACCCTGCGCTCGTCGGGTTGCTCGTCGGGCTCGGCCTGACGGAGTTCAGCATGACGCCGGGCGCCATTCCGATGGTCAGGCAGGTCGTGCACGAGCTGCGCGCGGAGGATGCGCGCCGGCTCGCCAGCCATGCGCTACGGCTGGCGACCGCCGCCGAAATCGAACAGTACCTGTTTGACGCCTTCGCGGCGTCCGCCATTCAAAGGAGCCCGTCGTCTTGAGTCAACCATTGCATCGCGTCGAAAAACCCTGGGGTTACGAAGTGTGGTGGGCGCGCACCGATCGTTATGTCGGCAAGCAGATTCACATCAACAAGGGCCACGCGCTCAGCCTGCAGTACCACAACAAGAAGGACGAGACAATCTTCGTGTGGTCCGGCAAGATGCTGTTCGAACGCGAGATCGACGGCAAGCTCGTTGGCACCGAGATGGGCCCGGGCGACGCCGTGCACGTCACCCCGCCCACAGTGCATCGCATGACCGCGATTGAAGACACCGATGTCTTCGAGGTGTCGACGCCAGAGACCGATGACGTCGTCCGTCTCGAGGATCGGTACGGAAGAAGCTGACGATTTCGGATTTCGGATCCGAGATCGTCTGATCTTTAGAATGGAATGTCGTCGTCGGTGACCGGGGCGGCGTTGGCCGTCGGATCCTGGTAGCCGCCGCTATCGCCGCGATCGGCCTGGCGATCGCCGCCGCGTCCGCCGCCGCCGAGCAGCACGATCTTGTCGGCCTTCACTTCCGTCGTGTAGTGCTTCTGGCCTTCCTTTTCCCACTGGCGGGTCTGCAAACGGCCTTCGAGATAAATCTGTTTGCCCTTCACGAGATAGGGCTGCAGCGAATCGGCCGCCTTACCCCACAGCACGATTCGGTGCCACTCGGTCTGTTCCTTCTTTTCGCCTTCCCGCGACGTCCAGTTCTCGGTGGTCGCGATGCTGAAGCTCGCCACCGACTGCCCGCCGGGAGTCACGCGCACTTCGGCGTCCTTGCCGAGGTTGCCGACCAGGATTACTTTGTTCACGCTGCCCATAGTCCCGTCACCCGTTTTCTACGACGCATCCGCGTCGTCTCACGTATTCAAGTTGTTGTGCACGTATTCGATCGCGTTGGGATATCCGATCATCTTACTCCGGCGTGACAGGTGAGGTCCCCCTACGCACGTGCGTGCTACGGGGGACAGGCCCAGGTCCGGCGACGCGCTTCGGCGGGCGGGGCTAGCCGCGCGGCTTGCCGCTCTTTAATCGATCGAGCTGCTGTTTGGCCATTCGCGACATGTCATGGTCGGGATAGGTCTTCATCAGCGTTTCGAATGACTCGCGAGCGCGGTCGGTCTGTCCCATCGCGCCGAGCGCCATACCGCGCTTGTAATAGGCGTCCGGCACGCGATCGCCTTTCGGATAGCCGCTGATCACGCGGTTATAGGCGTCAATGGCTTCCTGAAACTTGCCGTCCTGCTGATAGCACTCGCCGACATACCACTGCGCGTCATCCGCGAGATCGGTGCGCGAAAAGCTTCTGAGATACGTATTGAAGCCTTCGATGCACAAGGCCCATTGCCCCGCGGTGAAATCGGCGAGGGCGGTGTTGTAGAGACGCTGCGGCGTCATGCCCGGTGCCAGCGTGACCGGAGCAGCAGGTGCCACCGGTGCCGAAGGATCGGGAGTCGTGCCGGGTGGCACGGCCGCCGATGGATCGGCCGGAACGGCCGGTGCGGCGGGGAACTGCGGGATCGCCAGCCGGAGCGCCTCCACTTCCTGCGACAGGCTCGTGATGCGGACCGTGTTCTCGTCGATGCGCTCGCGGACGATGCGCAGGTCGCTGCCGAATTGATCGACGGCGAGCTTCTGATCGGCGAACGATTTGCGCGACGCCGCGGCCTGGTCGTCGACGCGCGCGTTGATGGTCTTGAGCGTCGCGGCGAGCTGGTCGATGGCGGCGGTCAGCTGCTGCTGGAGCTGTTGCGTCTGCTCCTGCAGCATCCTGATGTCGGCCATCATCTGCATCTCGCGGCGCGACTGCGCCGCGGCCGGGCTGACGCGTGAGCGCCAGCACCGTCACAAGACCAAGGACCGCCACCTTCGCCAAGGCGACGGTGCCCAGGCAAGACCGAAGCCCCGTGATGTTCGACTCATGGCCTCATTTTACTTTGCGGTGATCACGAAATGCGCGCGCCGGTTTTTCAGCCATGCCGCATCGTCGTGACCCGCATCGAAGGGGAATTCCTTCCCGTAACTGACCGTCTTCACCTTGTCGGCGGAGATGCCGAGTGAGACGAGGTAGCCCTTCGCCGCCAGCGCGCGACGCTCGCCGAGGGCCAGGTTGTATTCGGCCGTGCCGCGCTCGTCGCAGTGCCCTTCGATCGTGATTTGCATGGTCGGGTACTTCTTCAGCACCGCCGCGTTCGCTTGCAGCACCTGCTGTCCTTCGGCGCTGACGTCGGAGCTGTCGAGCTCGAAGAACAGTGGACGCAGGGGCGAGTCGCGATTCAACTCGTCAAGCGACTTCGTCCCGAGGGTGTCCTCGGCCGGCATCGGCGGCACCAACACCGGCTCACTGACCGGCTGCGGCGGCCCCGGCGGAGGAGGCGGGTTCGTTGGCGTGTCGACCATCGGCGGCGGCATCGGCCGCGCCACCGGCGGCTTTGCCTTGCCCTTGCACGCTGCCACGACCACCGTCAGCAGTAGAACCAGAACCAGCAACGCTTTGGCTTCTCGTCTCATAACCGTCCTTCGAACTTGACCTTGGAAACCTGGAACCGTGGAACCGTGGAACCCGATTTGTTACTGCGACCAGTTCGGCGTCTGGTTGTTGCCTTCCTTCGTGATCTGCCTGAGGTTGCGCCCGTCACGGTCAACCGTGAAGATCTGGCTGCGGCCCGCGCGCGTCGACATGAATGCGAGGTGACGGCCATTGGGCGACCAGGCCGGGCTCTCGTTGGTGCCTTCGCCGAACGTGATTTGCCGCGTCTCGCCGGTGCCGATGTTCAGGATCCTGATGTCGAATCCCGGCCCGCTCCGCGCGGAGAAGGCGATCTCGTTGTACGGCGCCGGCGACCACGTCGGGCGATCCGCATAGGACTCCTGCGAGATCCGCCGCAGCCCCGCGCCGTCGACGCCGACGACGTAGATCTGCGGACTGCCTGAGCGCCCCGACGCAAATGCAATCTGCGTCCCCGCCGGCGACCAGGTCGGCGTCGAGTCAATCTCGGGATTGTTCGTCAGCCGGCGGAGGTCTGAGCCGTCGCGGTTCATGACGTAGATCTCGGGATTGCCGTCGCGATTCGAGGTGAAGGCCAGTCGCGTCCCATCAGGGGAGAACACCGGCAGCCAGTTCTGGCCGGCGCCTTTGGTCGGGGTTTCCATCGTGCCCGCGTAGATATTGGAGATCAGGATGTCCGGCACGCCCGTTCGATACGACGTGTAGACGATCGATCGTCCGTCGGGCGACCAGTTTGGAAACACGTTGAGCGCCCGGTTGATCGTGATGCGCCTCGCGTTGGCGCCGTCGTAATCGGTGACGTAAACCTCCTTGACGTCGCGCTTTTCGACGCTGCCGACCACGGATTCCCGGTTGCGATCGGACGAAAAGGCGAGCTTCGTGCGCGCCACACCGCGCAGCTTGCGCTGCGAGTCATGAAGCTCGTCCGACATGGTGTGCGCATACAACCGCGGGTTGGCCGCCGACCCGGTGTATTCACGTCCGTAGATCTGTTGCCGTGCGCGAACGTTATACAGGCGGAGCTCGACGCGAATCCCCGTCGCCGCTTTCTGCACGGTGCCGATCACCACGCCGTCGGCGCCGAGCTCGCGCCAGCGGTCGAACGGCACCGCGTCGATCGATGTCGCCAGCGGAATACTCTTGTACGTATCGCGCGGAATCATGTAGAACTCGCGCTCGAAATTCAGGTCGTCCCACAACACCTCGCCGATGAGCCGCGCGGCTTCGGTCGTTTCGCGATCGTTCGAGAGCGCGAGCAGATCGGGGACGGCCAGGCGCGTCTGCGCGCCGCCTTCGCCGGTCAGGGTGACGCCAACCGTCGTCGGCTGTTGCGGTTGTGGGGGAGGCTGCTGCGGGGCCGGCTGCTGTCCGCCTTCGCGGCCGGCGGCCGCTCCGGAGAGATCTCGCCGGAGCTCACTCGCCATGTCGCGGGCGGAGGCGGACGCCGCGACGACCGCGGAGGCCGCGACGACGGCCGCTCCAAGCAACTTCCAACCGGATGGGTAATCGTTCATGTCGTTCTCTCAGCGCGTGTAATCGAAGTACAAGTGAACGGCGAGCGCCGGCTCAGAATAACCAGCCGGCAACGGTGGCAGCTTCGTCAGTATCAGGGCGCGGCGCGCGAACGAATCCATCACCTCGACGCCGCTCGATGTCTCGACGGTGATGTCGGCGATGCGACCATCCTTTTGAATCACAAACCTCAGGTGCGTCCGCCCGGCGGCGCCGATTTGACTGTTCCAGTTCGACTTGATCAGGGCGGCCATCGTCGCGAGATACTCGGGGCAGCAGAAGTTCGAGACTTCCAGGTGGCCGCCGCCCCCGCCGCCGCCCGATGACAGTCCGAACCCCATGCCCTTCGCGCCGGTCTCGGCAACGCTGGTGCCCTTCTGAATCTCCGCGCCTTTGGTGGGTCGATTGCTCCTCGGATCCTTGGCCTCGACCTTATTGGGCGTGGTCTTCTTGGGAGGCGCCTTGGTCGGTTCGACCATCTCCGGTGTTTTCGACGCCGGCGGCCGCACCGGTTCGATTGGCTTCTTCGCCTCGACCGGTACGGCCTGCTGAATCGTTCGCCCGCCGAGCGTCGACACACCGCCGTCGTTCGGACCGACCGGACCGCCGAGACTGATCTGCATGATCGTCTCCGGCGCCTTGTTCTCCGCGCCAAACCACCATGCCGGCGCCAGGACGAAGACTCCGAGAAGCGCGATGTGCCCGATAGCCGACGCCCCGAGCATCGAGCTCAGCCCATCGTCCTTCGGGGCACGCGCGATCAGAACTTCGCTGACGGCATCCATCAGTATCTGCTCAATCGGTCAATCGTCATTGGACGGTCATTGCTTCGCCCGCCGCTCCTGGGCGACGACGCCGATCTTTTCGACGCCGGCCTCCTTCAAACGGCCGAACACGTCCATCAGTTCCTGCAATTGCACCTCGCCGTCGCCGCGCAGGTAAACCTGCTTGTCGTTGCGGGTCTGCATGGCCTGCCGCATTCGTTCGCCCAGGACGTCGATCGGAATCGCTTCCTGATCGATGAACACGCGACGATCCCGTCGATAGGATGTCGGGACCGTCACGTAGAGCGGCTGCGCATTGGTCAATTTGTCGGCGCGGCGCGACACCGGCAGGTTCACTTCGACACCTTTTTGCATCATCGGTGCCGCCACCATGAAAATGATGAGCAGGACCAGCATCACGTCGACCAACGGGATGACGTTGATCTCCGACAGCGACGTGCTGACGCGGCGGCCGCGCCGGCGGCCGGTATTCGCGTCGGGCTGCGACATGACCTTAGGCATGTTCGCCTCTGCGCCTTCTGTGCCTTCTGTGGCGCACTAGGTGAAGTTCCTTTCGGAGATGTTGAGGAACTCGAGCGCGAAGTCGTCCATCTCCGACGCGTACCCTTTCACCTTCGAGGTGAAGTGGTTATAGAAGTAGACGGCCGGAATCGCCGCGACGAGGCCGAGCGCGGTGGCAATCAGTGCTTCCGCGATCGGCGTGCTGACGACCGCGAGATCCGTCGAGCCTTGCGCGCCGATGTTCATGAACGCGGTCATGATCCCCCAGACGGTTCCGAACAAGCCGATGAAGGGCGTGATGCTGGCGGTCGTCGCGAGGAACGTCACGCGCTTCTCGAGTTTGTTCACTTCGATGGACGAGGCCCGCAGCAACGCGCGGTCGACCGCGGTGAGACTCCTGAGAGTAGGACGCGGGGCAGGGGCGCCGGGACTGACCGGCTCTCGGGCAGGCAGTCGCAACTGCGCCGTCAGCTCGGCATAACCCGCCTGAAACATTCCAACGAGCGGGCTCGCCGCCAGCGACGGGCAGACGGCCTGGACTTCGGAGAACTTCGCGCTCTTGCGAAAGACGTCGAGGAAGGTCGACGAGTGTCGCTCGATCCCGCGAAACGTCCACCATTTGTAGAGGATGATCCCCCACGAGAGCACCGAGAAAAGCACGAGCAGCCCCATCACGGCTTGCACGATAGGACTGGCGGAGAATATCAGCTCCGTAAGATCTGCAGCACTACCTCGAGCAGGCAACATCCCTCCATCGAGTTGCAGTGCCAGGACCAACAATCCGGGCGTCGGCAACAAACCCTCCGATTCATTTCCATGGGGATGCGCTGCTGGGAGAGCGCCGTATCGTGCAACCGTAGCACGCCATGGGAAATTCTGTCAAAGCAATGATACGATGAGAGTTCCGCTCGCCGAAGGCATTCCCCATGATTCGGTATCTAGCCATCCGCAACCTTGCGGTCATCGAGTCCGTAGCCGTCGACTTTGAACAGTCGTTCAACATCCTGACGGGTGAGACCGGCGCCGGCAAATCAATCCTCGTCGAGGCGGTTGGACTCCTGCTTGGCGGCCGCGCGACGCACGACCTCATCCGCACCGGCGAAGATCTCGCGACCGTCGAGGCGCTCTTCGAAACCGAAGACGGCAGCGAGCTGATCGTTCGCCGCGAGATCACATCGCAGGGTCGAAGCCGCGCCTTCATCAACGGCGCTCTCGCGACCGCAGCCGCGCTCAAGGATCTATCGAATCGTCTCGTCGAGCTGCACGGGCAGCACGAACATCAACAGCTTCTCGATCCGACGCAGCACCTCACGCTGCTCGACGCGTGGGCGGGCCTCGATGCCGCGCGCTCCGACGTCGCAGCGGCCTTCGCCAATGTGCGCGGCCTCCGCGAACAGCTGGATCGCCTGCGCATGGACGATCGCGAGCGCGCAGCGCGCCTTGACCTCGTCGAATTCCAGCTCATCGAGCTGCAGAAGGCGACCCTGCAGCACGGCGAGGACGAGACGCTTGGCGCAGAGCGCCAGTTGCTGCGCAGCGCCGACACCATTCAACGTCTCTGCGGGGAAAGCTACGCGGAGCTGTACGACTCCGAGGACGTCGGCGCTCGTGATCCTCGGACGGGTCTGGAAGCGCGTCAGCGAGCTTGCCGCGATCGATCCGCGGTTCGCGCCATTCCTCGAAGCGCGGGAGGCCGTCAAGGCACAGCTCGACGACCTGGCGTTCACGCTGCGCGACTTCGCTGGCGGCATCGATGCGTCGCCGGAGCGCCTGCAGCACGTCGAGGATCGCCTCGCGCTGATCGAGCGTCTCAAACGAAAGCATGGCGGCACGCTCGAGGAGGCGATCGCGCATCGCGATCGCCTCGCCGCCGAACACAAGGCGCTGACGGGCGGGCAATCGACGGTGGCGGAGATCGAGCAACAGCTTGCCGACGCCGGCAGTAAGTTTCTGGCGGCCGCCACACGCCTGTCCGCCAGCCGCCGCGAAGCCGCGCCGAAGTTTGCGAGACAGGTCGAATCCGAGCTCGCCGAACTGGCGATGGAGCGCACCAGGTTCGAGGTGCGGCTGACGACGTTCGAAGCGGAAGGGCAGTGGAGTGACGCCGGCATCGACAGCGGCGAGCTGTTTCTGTCGCCGAACGTCGGCGAGGATCTCCGCCCGCTCGCCAGGATCGTGTCGGGCGGCGAGCTGTCGCGGGTGATGCTGGCGCTGAAGACCATCGCCGCGATGAGTGCCGCAGACGCGAACCTTCCGTCAGGAGCGGTCTCCGCCAAGACTCTGATCTTCGATGAGGTCGACGCCGGGATCGGCGGACGCGTCGCGACCGTGGTGGGACAGAAGCTGGCGTCGCTCGGGGATCGCTTCCAGGTACTCTGCATCACGCATCTGCCGCAGATTGCAGCGTGCGGCCGAAGTCAATTCCTGATCGAGAAACGCGTCCACGGCGGGCGAACCGTGACGAGCGTCAGCCGGCTGGACGGCGATGATCGCGTCGCCGAGATTGCCAGGATGATAGGCGGTTCGGGGGCGGGCGAGAAGGCGCTGGAGACCGCGCGCGAGTTGCTCAATACTAGGAAGGCGAAAGGCGAAAGCGAAAGGCGAAAGCGGCCGCAGAAGGCGCAGAAACCACAGATCAAGCCCGTAGCCCGCAAGCCCGCAAGACCATGAAGTACTTCATCGAAACCTACGGCTGCCAGATGAACGTCCACGACTCCGAGCGGATGGCTGGGTTGCTCGAGACGTCCGGCTACGACCGCGCCGACACGGACGCCGACGCCGACCTGGTCGTCATCAACACCTGCAGCGTCCGCGAACGCGCGGAAGACAAGCTCTACACGCGGCTTGGCGAGATCAAGGAAATGGCCCTCGAGCGCGGCCGCGATCCGATCGTGGTGGTCGCCGGCTGCGTCGCGCAACAGGAAGGCGACAGGCTGATCAAGCGGTCCGCCGGCGTCGTCGACATCGTCGTCGGGACGCAGCAAGTCAAGATGCTGCCCATGTTGGTGGGCGAAGTCCTGAGCGAACAGCGGGCGACGACGTCGTCCGTTGTGAGTCGAAGGATCGCGATCGACAACCCGTACGAGGAGCCGTCGTTCCCGCTCGGGATCGTCCGCCGCGGCGATCCGGTCCGCGCCTACGTGACGATCATCGAAGGCTGCAACGACTTCTGCGCCTTCTGCGTCGTGCCCGTACACGCGCGGCCACGAGCGCATGCGATCGAAAGCGGAGATCCTGGCGGACGTGCGTGACGCGGCGGCGAGCGGCCGCAGGGAAGTCCAGCTGCTCGGGCAGATCGTCAACCACTACCAGGCGCCGGACGACCCGTCGTGCGACTTCCCGGCATTGCTCGAAGCCGTCCACGACGTTCCCGGCATCGAACGGATCCGCTTCGCGAGCCCGCATCCGCGTCACACGAGCGAGCGGCTCATCGCCGCGGTGCGCGACCTGCCGAAGGTCTGCAAGCATCTGCATCTTCCCGTGCAGTCGGGCTCGACACGGGTCCTTGGCTTGATGCGACGCCGCCATTCGCGGGAGGAATACCTGGACCTGGTTGCACGGATTCGCGAGGCTATCCCGAACGTGCAGCTATCGACCGATATGATCGTTGGCTTCCCAGGCGAGACGGAAGCGGACTTCGAGGAGACGCTGTCGCTGACCGAGGCGGTCAGGTATCACAGCATGTTCTCCTTCAAGTATTCTGAGCGGCCGAACACGCTGGCGTCGAAACGGATGCCGGACGACGTGAGCGAGGCCGAGAAGACGCGGCGCATCGTGGCGCTGCAGGCGCTCCAACGGTCGATCCAGTCGGACCTCTTCCAGCGGTCGATTGGATCGACCAGCCAGGTACTGGTCGACGCGACCAGCCGCCGGCGCGAGTGGGAACTGACAGGCCGCACCAGCGGCAACACGGTGGTCAACTTTCCGGGACCGCCGGAGTGGCTTGGACAGCTCGTCGATGTGACGATTAGGCGCGCGGGCCCGAACAGCGTCTGGGGCGAGCCAGTCGCGCTGCCGGTTCTACAATCGTTCGACGAACGTGCTACGGACGTTCAACGGGGCTTCTATGATTGAAATGAACATCAAAGGCTTGATGGTGGACCCGATTACCAATATGCCCATCATCATCCTGCGCGACAGCGAAGGGCAGAAGGTCCTGCCGATCTGGGTCGGCGTGTTCGAGGCCAACGCCATCGCGCTGCAGATCGAGAACATCCAGACGCCGCGGCCGATGACGCACGACCTGCTGCGCAACATCATCCAGGACCTGCAGGCCAGCGTCGACAAGATCGTTGTCTGCGATCTGAAGGAGAACACCTTCTACGCGCTGATCCACCTCAAGACGTCCGCGGGCCCGGTCGCGATCGACGCCCGCCCGAGCGACGCGATCGCGCTGGCGCTCCGTACGCGGGCGCCGATCCTGGTCGACGAGACGCGTGATCGATCACGCGAAGACCGTCGACCTGTCGAACGAAAAGCAGGACAGCGATCGCCTGCAGCAGTGGCTCGAGCAGCTCGATCCGGATGATATGGGTAAGTACAAGATGTAGTTGGCAGTTGGCGGTTCTCCAGTTGGCAGTTCGATAAATGCCAACTGGAGAACTGGTGAATTGCCAACTTCAAGTTTCAGTGTCAGTGTCAGTTTCGTCGGCCGGCCGACAATTCCCGTAAGTCTCCTAATATTGCACAGCTTAGGCCGATTCATTATTTCTTAGTTTGACTCGGCCGACATCGGCTCTCATAATGCGCTTGTCCACCGTGCGCAAAAGTGCGAAGGTGGTGGGACACCTGCACATTCCTGCGCGAATGATTATCTCGATCGCCAATCAAAAGGGCGGCGTCGGCAAGACGACCACCGCCATCAACCTTGCCGCGGCCCTCGCGATGCGCGGCAAGAAAACGCTGCTCATCGATCTCGATCCGCAGGGCAACAGCAGCATGTCTTACCTCGACATCCGCATCGCGGAGAAGAGCATGTACGACGTGTTCGTCGACAAGGACACGCGCCTCGCCGACGTGATCATCCCGGCCAGCCAGCCGAACCTGTCGATCGCGCCGGCCCGAATCGCGCTCGCGAAACTCGAATCGCGGCTGGTCGGCGAGCTCGACGCGCCGTTCAAGCTGAAGGACGAGCTCGAGCAGCTTGAACGGCCAGTTACCAGAACGTCGATCATCGATTGCCCGCCGGCGCTCGGACTGCTGACCGTCAACGCCCTGGTCGCGTCGACGCACCTCCTGATTCCGATCCAGTCGTCATACTTCGCGCTCGAGGGCACCGACGACCTGCTCGAGACGATCGAGAAAGTGCGGCAGCGCCCGAACCCCGAGCTGCAGATCCTCGGCGTCGTGATCACCATGCACGACAAGCGCACCGCGCTGGCGCGCGACATCCAGGAGCAGATCCGCAAGGTGTTTGGCGACAAGGTGTTCCGCACCGTCATCAGCAAGAGCGTGCGCCTGGAGGAAAGCCCGGCGTACCGCGAGTCGATTTTCACGTTTGCGCCGGACTCCAGCGGCGCCGCCGAGTACTACAGCCTGTGTGAGGAGGTGATCGATCGTGCCTAAGCGGGGATTACCGGACACGGCGCGCATGCGCCACGACGCGCATTATGTCGAGACCCTGGCCGCGTCGGCCGGGGCCCCGGTCGGCCGCCTCGTCCCAATCGACCAGGTGGACCCGAATCCCGACCAGCCGCGCCAGGCCATGGGCGACCTGGCGGAACTGGTCGCGTCGGTCACCGAAAAAGGCATCATCGAGCCGCTCGTCGTCCGGCAGCGCGGGCCGCGCTACCAGATCATCGCCGGCGAGCGCCGTTACCACGCCGCCGTCCAGGCCGGACTCCACGAGCTGCCGGTCGTCATCCGCGACGTCGACGATGGCGAGATGCTCGAGCTGGCGCTGATCGAGAACATCCAGCGCAAGGACCTGACGCCCGTTCGAAGAATCCGAGGCCATGCAGGGCCTGGCCCAGAAGTTCGGCTACACGCACGAAGACCTCGCCAAGCGCCTGGGCAAGTCGCGGACGACGATCACGGAAGCCTTGTCGCTGAACCAGATTCCGCCAGAGGTCCGCAAGGTCTGCCGCCTGGCAGGCATCGCGAACCGATCGCTGTTGCTGCAGATCGTCCGCCAGGGCGACGCCCAGAAGATGCTGGCGCTCGTCGAGAAGATCACGAGCCAGGGCGCGACGCGCGAACAGCTCCGCAAGGAGGCCGAGAAGCCGAAAGCCGGACGCCCGAAGGCGTTCGTGTTCGCGTTCAGGCCGGCCACAAAGGCCTTCAACCTGCGTCTGCAGTTCAACAAGCGCAACGCCAGCAAGGACGAAGTCATCTCGGCGCTCGAAGAGATTCTCAGAGAGCTGAAGAAGAGTTAGTCGCGCGGACTTACGGGCTACGGGCTAGTTAGGGCTACGGGCTTACGAGGGCTAGCGCGAACTACGTTGCGAAGACTGTCTCCGCAAGCCCGTAGCCCGCAAGCCCGAAAGACCAGAGTTCCCGCAGCCGCCGTAGACCGCAAGCCCGCAAGCCTCCAGTTGCGATTAAGTTAACATAACATGTATTATCAGACTCTTAGTATTTGGCCCGCAAAGGCTGGCTGTGGAAGGTTTGCGGGAGAATGAACGGAATCCGCGGGCGGATGCCCTACGCCTGCCAGTCCGACGCGACCAGACCCGGTCGCGGCACCGTCATCGTCCAATGACGGCCGCGCGGCACCGACTCCAGGATCGAGTCCAGCCGGTCACGGACCTGGACCCCGAACTGAAGATCCGAGCCGGCGGCGACGCCAATTCGGTCGAAGGGGATTTGAACCTCGACAACGGAATCGACGCCGACCCAGGACTTGTCGACCGCGAGGATCCGGATCGGGTCCTCGGCCAGGACGATGGCCAACGAGGCGTCGCCAGTCTGGATAAGCGACGCCAGCGTCGAGCCGCCCAGCCGCATGCACAGGCCACTGGCCGACGTCCCGATCCGGATGTCGGCAATCAATGGCGAGGCGGCGACCTCGTGCATCGCGCCGCCCGGGCGCGTCAGCGGCGGAGCGGCAGCCCCCACCCACTCCAGGAAGCTGGTGTCCTTGCCGTCCAGGGTGATGGTGAGGGGGCCCGAAGGCTGCACCCGGTCGGGGCCGGTGCCGGTCGTGATGTTGGTCGCGAAGAGTTCCTCGGGAATCGGGGCACCGAGGGCCGCGTAGGCATTGCGAAGATGGCGCCGGAAGAGATCGTCGAAGTCGGCATCGTGGTCGGATGAATGGTCGTCTCCGTACCACCAGAACCAGTCGCTGCCTTCGGCGATGAGAAGTTCCTCGAGCGCCCGGTCGCGTGCCTCGGCAGTCACCGCATCCGCGCGCTCGTCGAACACCTTGCGCGCTGCCGACAACTGGTCCCACGCGCGGTGGTCGTCGCGGTGTCCAATCCAGATGTAGAAATCGCCGTTGATCCACGACCCGGGGAAGATTGAGGGCAAGAGCGTCGACGGAGCCGCCGCCGCCTCGGTCATCGTCACCGTCTCGATGTCGGTGGCCGCCGATAGTGCTCGATAGAGGGCACGCAGGAAAGGCCGGCCGCCACCCTCGTAATGTTCCCAGGCGTTCTCGCCGTCGAGAATGACCGCTATCGTCGCGACTTCCCCGCCGCCGCCGGCGACGAACCGCCGGCCCGCCGCGCGAACGTGCTCGACGAAGTCAGCCGCGGCAGCCCCGGCATTCCATGACTGGTAGTGAAACCCGATGCGATCGGACATCGCGTGATCGCGGAACAACGCAACCGGCCCGTGTTCGCCGATTCGATACGGACGGTATAGGAGTTCCGGCCGCATCGGCTTCCCGAGCGAGCGCGACAGGATGTCCTCGTCGGTTGCAATCCATTTCAGCCCCGCGGCCGCCATCAACGCGACCGCCTCGTCGGAGACCGACCCCTCTGAGGGCCACATTCCGGCCGGCCGGCTTCCGAATGTCGCTTCGTGAAAGGCGATCGGCACGGTCGATCTGGAGGCGCGCATCGCCGGGCCGCGTGAAACGGGTGCGCGGCTTCGGCGAGCCAGGCTGCGCGACCTGATGCGCATCCGAATCGCAGAGCAGCGGCAGGATCGGGTGATAGAACGGCGAGGTGGCAAGCTCAACTTGTCCCGCGCGCGCTCGCCTCCTGATACGCGGGGATCACACCCGCGAGCAAATCGAGCTCGACGCTCCTGAGCAATGTCTTGTCGTCCTCGGTGAAGCCGCGATCCCTGGTCACGAGCGCGACCAGGCGCGGGTCGCGCGCGAGCAAGTCGGGATCCATCCACGCGAGCTTGTGCCAGACCTGCAGATCGCGCAGATCGTCTTCGGTGAACGCCCGCCGGTCGATCCGGTAGGCGTGCAGTTGAGCGTATCGAGGATACGGACCGATCATCCGGCCGTACGGCGCATGAAATCCGTTCGCGATCATCCAGCGCGCCTCGTCGGGCGTGAGCTCAGCGGCGGGCTTCAACCCGAGCTCGAGGTGGCGGTCTTTCGCGCGATCCTCGGCAAACGCCTGGACCTGCCGAACGAGCGATGGAACCAGGTTGAACGTGACGCGAACGTCCGGAAACTCCTCCAGCATCGCGACCATGCCCCAGTAGTCCTTGATGGCGTGCAGCCTGACCCACGGCAGGATGTGCTCGCCGGTGGCGAGGTCCTCGTAATAGGGCTGATGCATGTGCCACAGGATGGCCAGCCTCAGGATCACTCTTGCCCCGCCCCCGGCGGGGCGACTGGCTGATAATAGGAGACAGGCATGCCGCGCATCATCGACCGGTACGTGATTCGGGAAATCATCCCGCCGTTCCTGCTCGCGCTGCTGGTGTTCACGTTCATCCTGATTATCCCCTTCATCATCGACCTGGCGGAGGAGATGATCGCGAAGGGCGTGCCCGCCGGCACGATCCTGCAGCTGACCGTCACCCTGTTGCCGCAGGCGCTGGCGCTGACCATTCCGATGTCGCTGCTCATCGGCCTGCTCGTCGGCCTCGGCCGGCTCTCGGCCGACCGCGAGTTCGTCGTGATGATGGCGTGCGGCATCAGTCCGTACCGCCTGCTCCACCCAATCCTTGTCTTCGCGGTGGTCTGCTGGGGCCTCACCTCATGGGTGATGTTGAAGGCGATGCCCGACGGCAACCAGCGCTTCCGCGAGATCAGCACCGAGATCGCGATGAACCGCGCCGAGGGCGAAGTCAGGCCGCGCGTCTTCTTCGAAGACTTCCCCAACATCGTCCTCTACGTCCGCGAGATCCCGAAGAACGGCCAGGGCTGGCTCGACGTGCTCGCCGCGGATACCTCCAATCCGTCGACGCCGGTGATCTTCCTGGCCAAACGCGGACGCATGGTGGTCGATCGGCAGGCGCGCACCATCCAGATGGTGCTCGAAGAGGGCACGCGTCACAGCACGAAGCTCGAGGACCCGACGGCCTACGAGGTGCTCAAATTCGACCAGACGATCGTGTCGCTCAATCCCGAGAGCGTGTTCCCGCGCACGGGCCCGGCTCGCGGCGAGCGTGAACTGCGCGTCGAGGAGCTGCAGACGCGCGTCGTGGAACTGGCGCAGCAGGGCATTTCGCCGCACCGGCCGATCATGGAGATCCACAAGAAGTTCTCCGTGCCGGTGGCGTGCTTCGTGTTTGCGGTGCTCGGTCTCGCGCTCGGCGCCAACAACCGCAAGGACGGCAAGCTGGCCGCATTCGTGGTCGGTATCGCGGTCATCTTCGCCTACTACGTCATCATGTCCACGGCGGAGGCGCTGACGAAGGGATTCTGGATTCCCGCGTGGCTGTCGATGTGGATGCCGAACATCATTCTCGGCGCCGTCGCCATGTTCCTCCTGATCAATCGCGCGCGCTCGGCGGATCAGCCGATTCGCATCTCGCTGCCGCAATGGCTCACGCGGTGGACGCGCAACGGCGATACCGGCGGTGACGCCTCACGCATCCGGTGAATCACAATCAACCGGCCGGAAAGCGCGGCCGATCATCGTCATTCGCGTGCCGCACTTCGAGCTCCCGCGGCCCGACGCTTCTCGACGGCTACATCGCGAAGCAGTACCTCCGCATCCTCGCCATGACCACCGTCGGCATGCTCGGGCTGTTCTACATTTCGACGTTCATCGACATGTCGGACAAGCTGTTCAAGGGACAGGCGACGCTGGGCATGATCGGCGAGTTCCTGTTCTGGTCGACGCCGGAATACCTGTCCTATATCACCGCGCTGGCGGTGCTGCTGTCGGCGCTCGTGACCGTCGGACTGCTGACCAAGAACAGCGAACTGATCGTGATGCGCGCGTGCGGCATCAGCCTCTATCGCACGGCGCTCCCGATGGTGGCCTTCGCGCTCGGCGCCAGCGCGTTCCTGTTCGGGATGGAGGAACGCGTGCATGGCCACGGCCAACCAGCGCGCCGATCGCCTGAAGCACATCATCCGCACCGGCCAGCCACAGACCTTCGGCGTGCTCAATCGCAAGTGGATCGTCGGCAACAACGGCGAGGTCTATCACTACCAGTATTACGACCCCCGCAATCGAGAGCTGCACAGCCTCGCGGTCTTCGAGTTCGATCGCGACACCCATGCGCTCAAGTCGCGAATGTTCGTGCGCAAGGCCGCATACGACCCCGATCGCACGGATCGCGGCGCCGAAGAACCGAAGTGGGCGCTCGAGCGAAGGCTGGAAGCGGGAATTCGATCCAAAGACCAACGTCAGCAGCTTCAGCCGTTTCGACCACATCGGCGCGCGCTTCGAGCCCGCCGACTACTTCGTGACCGAGGCGCGCGAGCCCGAGCTGATGAACTTCGGGCAGCTGCGCAGCTACATCACCGAGCTCAAGGCGAGCGGCTACAACGTGCTCGACCACGAAGTCGGGCTGCACCGGAAGATCGCGTTCCCGTTCGTGACGCTGGTCATGACGTTGATTGCCGTGCCATTTGCGGTCACGACCGGCCGGCGCGGCGCCATGTACGGCATCGGCGTCGGCATCGTCCTGGCGCTGGTCTACTGGACGATGATCAGCATCTTTGCGGCATTCGGACAGGGCGGGTTGATCGATCCGATTCTGGCGGCGTGGGCGCCGAACCTGATCATTCGGCGCGGCGGCCGTGTATCTGCTGCTGACGGTTCGGACATGAGCCACAGACGCCACAGAAAGCGCAGAAAGCACAGACGATGAAGCGGACCGGCCCACAGCGCGGATCGCCGGCGCGATATGTCGCCGGCATGGTGTGCCTGATCGCGGCGATGGTCACAATCCCGGCCGGGTTCATCCAGATGATTCGCGCGCTCGAGCGCGGCGGCTACGGCACGTCGAGCAACACGATCGCGTTTGCGTGGCTGGGACTTGGCGGCGGCCTGCTCGGACTGGGGATCGCGCTGCTCATCTGGGAGCTCAGCATCAGACACAACATTCGCCACTGATGTTCACTTCACGAAGGCCACCTCAGAGATTGTCATGCTCCCGCTCGTGCCGGGCAGCGTGTTGAGCGTATCCACCACGAATAACAGCGAGTCGACGCGATCCATGCGGCGCCTGCGCGCTCGACGTCACGCCGATCGGCGCGAACGTCGCAAGCGCGACATCGACGATGCGTGAGTCGGCGTCGGCATAGAAGGTCCTGCCCCACCGCTCGGTGTTCCCTACCGGCGCGCGGAGTTGCACCCACACCCGCATCGGCGCGGATGCGGCGACGCGGAATCGCACGCGATCGAATGCCGTCAATCCGCCCGACACGGGCACTCGCACTGCCGCAAATTGTCCGGCAGGCGTGCCGGGCGCCAACGCAAAGCGCCAGTTCATCGCGGGATCGCCGGTTGACCTACCGCCGGGCGGAGCCACGCCAAGATCGACGTGACTGGTGTCCTTCTGTCCGGACTCCACTGCCGCCTCGCTCATGCGGGCCGGCATGCTCGACTGCGGTTCCGGGATTGGTGCGAGGTCAGTCGTCCTCTCATTCGAGGCCGGCGTAAATCGGATTGGAGACCATCCACGGAACGGGCGGTCGTCCTGGCGCATTCCGCGTGTAGACCTCGATGCGATAGGCGCCCGCATCCTTTCCACCGTTGATTTCGAGCGGCCCATCGGTGACTTCGTGAATGCGCCGTCCGTTACGAAGCATGACCAGCGTGCGTTCCGGGCGGCGCGCTTGCCGATGCGCGCAGCAAGACGTCGCCGTCGATCGACAGGTTGTCGCCCATCTGCGCGGTCCGGGCGCCGCTGGTCGCCGTGAACGTCAAGCTGCCTGGCGTCGCCAGCGCATCGATCACCGAGTAGGCGTGACCGTTTCGAATGGCCTCGATGACCCGGCGCGCGTCGGTGTCCGGCTGTCCCGACAGCGGCCCATCGAGCGCGACATGGTTCGAAAACGCACGAAACGACGACTCGTAGCCGGGCAACCGCACATGGATTGGCGAAACGTCGGGATCGGTCTCGCTGATCGAACCCGAGACGCGCATGCGCGTCGATGCCGGCGAGCGCGACGATGGGCCGGACGGCCGCGAGCGCGTCCCATTGCCGCAGCACGCCTTCCGGCCGATCGAGCAAGGTCGCCATCGATTGCGGCGCGCGAAGCAGATACGTCAGCACGGCGCGCCCGACGGCATCCACGGCTCGTCCCGCCATTCGCTGTCGCCGTTGATCCACTCGAGTCCGTCAATCGGCGAATCCCAACTCTGCCAGGCGAGCGACGGCCGCGGCGATCCCGGGTGGGCGGCGAAGCCGAATCCACCGAGGCGATGCACGTCCTCGATCACATCGGCCGGCGTGCCCGCGATTGGGTATGGCGACACCGGCAGGCCAATCACCGCGTAATGACCGGCGGTCGTGTTGAGTTCGACGCCATCGATGGTCAGCACACCACTGCGATACGCCGGCGCGTCCGGAGCGCGGGTCGCGTCGCCGTGATCGGTGAGGATGATGAATTGCAGGCCGGCGCGGGCGGCTGCGGCCGCGATCACCTCCACGTCGCCGCTGCCGTCGGATCGGCTGGAATGAATGTGGAACGCACCGCGAACGGTCGATGCCGGCGGCGAGGCGGTTGGCCGCGTGCCCGGCGGAAGCAACGCAAGAATGATCAGCGCCGCCACGGCCAGGACGAGTACGGGAATCCGGTAGCGTCGCACCATCAGTGACGGGGGTGAAACTTGTCGTAGACCGCGCGCAGACGCGCGTCGAGGATGTGCGTATAGATCTGTGTCGTCGACAGGTCGCTGTGACCGAGCATCATCTGGATCGCGCGCAGGTCGGCGCCGCGCTCCAGCAGGTGCGTGGCGAACGAGTGGCGCAGGACATGCGGGCTCAATGTCGCGCGGCAAGCCGGCGTGCCGGCCATGCTCCTTCAGAATCTTCCAGAAACCAACGCGGGACAGGCTGGCGCCGCCGCGCGCGTTGACGAACAGTCTCGACGACGGCTTGCGCTTGACGAGCGCGGGCCTGCCCTCCTGCAGGTACCGCGTCAGCCATGCGGACGCCTCGTCGCCAATCGGCACCAGCCGCTGCTTGCGGCCCTTGCCGAAGCAGGTCAGGTAACCGCTTTCGAGATTCAGGTCCTGTTGCCGCAAACTCACCATTTCCGACACGCGCAGTCCGGTCGCGTAGAACAGCTCGATCAGCGCACGGTCGCGCAGGCCGCGCGGCTGGGTCGTATCCGGAGCGCCGAGCAACCGATCGACTTCTTCGATGGAGAGGAATTTCGGCAACGACTTCCACGCCCGCGGCGCGCGCACGTCGGCCGCGGGATTGTCCGCGCGACGGCCGGTGATCACCAGGAAGCGATAGAAGCCGCGAAAGCAGGCGACGGCGCGCGCGACCGATTTCGGCGACCGGCCCTCCCCCATCATCTGCCGCACCACCTGCTCGAGCGCGCGGCGATCGAGCAACTCCACCGGACGTTCGAGCGCTGCCGCCGCTACGGAAAGCTGGGCCAGGTCGCGGCCGTAGCTTTCGACTGTGTTTGGCGACAACCGCCGTTCGACGGCAAGGTGCGACAGGTAGGCGTCGACGAGAGCGCTCACGCGCTCAAAGTCTAGCCGATGCCTGATTGACAGCGGGTGCCGGGGGGACTAGCATCAGTATTTCCGGCAGCGAAGAACAGAGACAGAGAAGAGTGGCCGCAACAAAATCGAGATGGCAGGCACTTCCCACCGAGGCCATTAACCCCGCTTCGCTCAACATCGACAAGCTCGACGCCGACGGCATCGTGGATTTGATGCTCGCCGAGGATCGCCGCATGTTCGCGGCGGTGCAGAAGGAGCGCGACCGGATTGCGCTCGGCGCCGACATTTGCGCCAAGGCGCTGCGCAAGGGCGGCAGGATCGTGTTCGTCGGCGCAGGCACCAGCGGGCGGCTGGGTATCGTCGAGTCCGCCGAGATGCCGCCGACGTTCGGGACCAGTCCCGCGCTGGTCCAGGGCATCATCGCCGGCGGCAAGAACGCGATCATCCGCGCCAAGGAAGGCGCGGAAGACAACTACGAAGAAGGCGCCCGCGCCATCACGCGACTCGATCCGACCAAGAAGGATGTCGTGGTCGGCGTGTCGGCCAGCGGCATGACGCCGTTCGTGCGCGGCGCGCTGACGAGCGCGCGCAAGGCCGGCTCGCGCGTCGTGTTCGTGACGTGCGATCCGCGCAACGAGCTCCAGGCGTTCGTCGATCTCACGATCGCGCCGGCGGTCGGCCCGGAGATCATCGCCGGATCGACGCGCCTCAAGGCGGGCACCGCGACCAAGATCGTCCTCAACATGCTGACGACGTCGGCGATGATCCTGATTGGCAAGACCTACGGCAACCTGATGGTCGACGTCAACGCGCTTGGCTCGGAGAAGCTGCGCGATCGCGCCCGGCGCATCGTCCACATCGTCACCGACCTGGATTTCGACGACGCGGACAAGCTGCTGAAGTCGGCGCGATGGAACGTCAAGATCGCCATCGTCATGCAGAAGACCGGCTTGACCTATACCAAGGCGGTCGCGCGCCTCCGCAAGTCCGACGATCGAGTCCGTGAAGCCATCGGCGAGGACATCGAGCCGCGGCTGCGCGCGTTGATGGACTCGTAGCGTCCGGCTTTAGCCGGACAACCGCTGACCCGCTTCACGATCGACCATCACCGTCACGCGCGGGTGCACCTGCAGCAGCGACGCCGGCAGGCGCGTCGTTATCAAGCCTTCGATCATTCCGTGCACGGCGTCGACCTTCTCGGCCCCGGTTGCAATCAAGACGATCTCGCGAGCGTTGAGAATCGTCGCCATGCCCATCGACAAGGCGCGCGCCGGAACGTTGGTCCAGTCGCCGCCGAACCTGTGCGCGTTGGCTTCCCTGCTCTCCTGTTCGAAGCTCCGCGACGTGCGTCAGCGCGCACAGGCCGGCAGCCGGCTCGTTGAACCCGATGTGACCGTTCGCGCCAATCCCGAGGATCTGCAGATCGATACCGCCGGCCTCCGCGATCGCCGCTTCGTAGCGACGGCACTCTTCGAGCAGATCGGGCGCCGCCCCATTCAGGAATCCGATGTTCGCCGGATCGATTGACACCTGGCTCGAACAGCTCGGCCTGCATGTAGGCCCGATAGCTGTTCGGATTCGAGGGAGCAAGGCCGGCGAACTCGTCGAGATTGAACGTTCGCACCTGCGACCAGTCGATGCGATCGCCGCGACTTCGCTCCCGTAGCTCGCGGTAGAGCCCGAGCGGCGTGCGACCCGTCGGCAGGCCAAGTACCAGCGCCGGGCGCGCGACGATGGTCTCGAGGACGCGGGTAGCGAGCGCCGACGACAGCGCATCGTCGTCTTCAAAGCGTTCGATGATCACGGCTTGCGCACCGTAGCCTAGGCGGAGGTGCGAGGTGCGGGTCGATGGGAGTCGATGTAAGGCGGCACGCGCGCGCCGCCTTGCGCTTCGGCAATCGCCAGCCGAACCGCGCCCATCGCCGGCTCGTTCGTGAGCGGTGAGACAGTCGCGCGCGGCGCCACTTCCGCCATCCGCCGCCGGATGTCGGACGCCAGCCACGTGCCTTCCTTGAGCATGCCGCCGGCGAGGAGCAGCGGGAACGGTTCACCGCGCATCTCGAGGCGCGTGATCACCGACGACGCCGCCAGGGCAAGTTCGTCGGCCGCCTGGCTCATGATGTCGATCGCGACCGGATCGCCGTCCTCGCGCGCGCGATCGACGACGCCCGCGAGCGACGCGATGACGCGGCGGCCTTGCGGCTGGTGATAGATCTCGGCCACCAGCCCTTCGGGTTTTGGCAACGAGAAGTGGCTGAGCACGAGGCGCGATAGATCGGTTTGCGGACCGCGGCCGTCGGCGTCGCGCATCACCGCGGCCAATGCGCGGCGGCCAATCCAGTAGCCGGAGCCCTCGTCAGCCAGCGTCGGGCCCCAACCGCCGGCACGCGCGGCAACACCGTGCTGGCTCACACCGTAGGCGATCGATCCCGTTCCCGAGATCACCACGACGCCCGGGCTCGATCCCGCGCCGGCCACGAGCGCGATCAACGCGTCGTTGACGATGAGCGGGTTCGAGCGGAAGCCGAGACGGCGCATCACGCCGCGAATCACGCCGGCATCGTCCTGGCGATCGACTCCCGCCATACCAAGGCAGACCGCGGCCACGGTCACGGGTTGCCCGTCCGTGGCGTTTTCGATCGCCGTATGAAGTGTCTTTTCGACCTCGAGCTCGCCCTCGGTCTGCAGGTTGGCAGCGCCGGCGCGGCCCTCGCCGAGAATCCGGCCGTCCGCATCGGCCAGAATGGCGACCGTCTTCGTTCCGCCGGCATCAATCCCCAGGACGTGCATTCAACTAGCTTATCCGCCTCCGCTCGCAAAGAGATCTGGCGAGCTTCGGCGAGATTGAGTGGTTCCCATGTTGCGAATCCGTCGCGCCCTGCAGGCACCGCCTGTCTCGCCGAGCCCAGTGAAATCCGCAACGGGCGAAGGTGGCCTGCGCTCTCGCGCTGCTGATGATCGCCGCGACCGCGCCGTTTCGAGCCGCGGCGCCGGAGCAGACGCGGGCACTCTGGGTGACGCGCGCGACGCTGACGTCGCCTGAGTCAATTCGGCAAATGGTGACGGCCGCGAAGGCGGGCGGATTCAACACGCTGCTCGTGCAGGTCCGGGGACGCGGCGACGCGTACTACGCCGGCACGATCGAGCCACGCGCGCCCGAGCTGGCGGGCAAGCCCTCGTTCGATCCGCTCGCGACGGTGATCACCGACGCGCATGCCGCCGGGCTTCAGGTCCACGCGTGGGTGGCGGTGAACCTGGTGTCGAGCTCGGTGAGCCTGCCGGCGTCGCGCGACCACGTCGTCTACCGCGCGCCCGAGTGGCTGATGGTGCCGCGCGAGCTTGCCGCGGAGATGAAGAAGATCGACCTGCGCAGCCCGGCCTACATCGGGCGGCTGGCGCGATGGACGCGCGCGCACACGTCGATCGTCGAGGGGCTGTACACCTCGCCGCTGCACCCGGCGGCGCAGGATCATACGGCCGCCGTCATCGGCGAGATCGCCTCGAAGTATCCCGTCGACGGCATTCACCTGGATTACGTGCGGTTTCCGAACGAGGATTTCGACTTACAGCGCCTCGGCGATGGAACAGTTCAAGTCGGCGATCGCGGCCTGACCTGAGCGAACGCGAGCGGCGTCGAGGCGGCCGCCCGGGAAGCGCTCGACCCGGTCGCGTACGCGAATCTTTTTCCGGAACGCTGGAATGACTTCCGCCGCTCGCGGCTGACGTCGCTCGTCGTCAAGATTCGGACCGCGGTGAAGACAGCCCGCCCCAGCGTCGTTGTCAGCGCCGCGGTCGTTCCCGACGCGCAGCAGGCGTTCACAAGCCGCCTGCAGGACTGGCGCGGCTGGATCGATCAGTCGCTGCTCGACGTGATCTGCCCCATGGCCTACACGACCGAGCCGGACACGTTCCAGACGCAGATCGCCGCGGCGCGCGCATACGCAGGGTCGCGCCCGGTCTGGGCGGGCATCGGCGCCTACCAGCTGTCACCGGCGCAGACGCTCACGCACATTGCCGCGGCCAACAAGCTCGGCGTCGCAGGCATCATCCTGTTCTCGTACGAGTCTCTCGCGGCGCCGCCCAACGGCGCCGACTCGGTCAGCGAGCTCGGACGGGCGGCGTTCGGTACCGCTCCGGAGTAGGCGCGAGGGCTGAGAGATCGCGTGCGTACCCGCCGCTTGACTGATACGCTCCGCGAGTGTCGCTCTCGGGGGTCGACTACCTCGTCATCGTCGCGTATCTCGTCGCCATCACCGCGTTCGGGTCATGGTTTGCGCGCTACCAGAAGACCACTCGCGACTATTTCCTGACCGGCCGCAGCGTGCCGTGGTGGGCGATCTGTTTCACGATCGTCGCCACTGAAACCAGCACGCTGACCTTCATCGGCATCCCGGCGCAGGCCTACGGACTGAACCGCAACATGACGTTCCTGCAGCTGGCGATCGGGTACATCATCGGCCGCATCATCGTCAGCATCCTCTTCATCCCCGCGTACTTCAGCGGCGATCTGTTCACGTCGTACGAACTGCTGCAGCGCCGGTTCGGCACGCGCGTCAAGACGCTGTCGGCGGTGATCTTCCTGATCACGCGGTCGCTGGCGGACGGCATCCGCCTGTTCTCGACGGCGCTGGTGATCGCCATCGTGACGCAGGTCCCGGTGACGTGGGTGGTCATCGTGCTCGGCGCGGCGATGATCGTCTACACGATGCGCGGCGGCGTGTCGGCGGTCATCTGGACCGACGTCGTCCAGATGTTCGTCTACATCGCCGGCGCCGGCGCCGTGGCGATCGCGCTTGCTCGGCCGCATCGACGGCGGCTGGGCGGAAGTGGTGCGCGTCGGCAGCGAAACCGGCCGCTTCGTGTTTCTCGACACGTCGCTGGACTTCACGAAGGCGTTCACGATCTGGGCGGGCCTGCTTGGCGGCGTGGCGCTGACACTGTCGACGCACGGCACCGATCAGTTTCTGGTGCAGCGGCTGCTGTCGGCCAGGACTCAGAAGGATGCGTCGCTCGGGCTCGTCCTGAGCGGCTTCATCGTCTTTGCGCAGTTCGTGCTGTTCCTGCTGATCGGCGTGATGCTCTATACGCTACTATCAGCAGGTGCCGTTGCCGCAGGCGCTGTCGCGCCCCGATCAGATCCTTCCGATCTTCGTCGTCAGCGAACTGACGAACGGGCTCGCCGGTTTCATCGTCGCGGCGATCGTCGCGGCGGCGTTGTCGCCCTCGCTCAACGCGATGGCGGCGACGACCGTCAGTGACTTTTACCTGCCCTACGTCAATCCGTCGGCGGACCAGGACACGCAGATGCGCGTGTCGAAACGGGCGACCGTCGCGTGGGGCGTGGTCCAGCTCGCCGTCGCCATTGGCGCGCAGTTCATGAACCAGTCGGTCCTCGATGCCGGCCTTGCCGTGCTGTCGTTCGCGTCGGGAGCGGTGCTCGGCGCGTTCCTGCTCGGCACGCTCGCGCCATCGGTCCGTGAGCGCGACACGTTTGCGGGAATGATCGCCGGGTTGATCGTGATGACGGCCGTGTGGTGGGCGACGCCGATCGCCTACACGTGGTACGTCCTGATCGGCGCGGTCACCACCTCCGCGGTCGCGTTGATCTCGCGGCGGGCATCGCCGAAAGCCGCATGACGCGCATCGATCTTGCCGCCGCGATCTCGCCGATCGTGAAGCAAGGCGATCGCCGATCGCGTCTTTCCCGGCGCGGTGATCGAGGTGGGCCGCACCAACGGCCCGATCGATAGCTATGCCGCGGGCACACTCACCTACGCGGCCGGATCACCGCCGGTCAGCGCCAACACGATTTACGATCTCGCGTCGCTGACCAAGGTCATCGCCACGACCGCACTCGATGGCCGGCGAGGTCGCCGCCGGCCGCATGCGCCTCGACGATCGCGTCCGCCACTGGATTGCGTCGTGGACCGGCGAAGAACGGCAGGTCGTCACGCTGCGCGATCTGCTCGAGCACGCGTCGGGATTGCCCGCGCATCGCCGATACTTCGAGTCGCGGCGCGGGCGGGCGTCGTTCGAGCTCGCAATCTGTGAAGAGCCTCTCGACTATCCGCCGCGCACGCAAGTCGCATCTACAGCGATCCCGGATTCATGTTGCTCGGCTTCGCGATCGAGAATGCCGGCGGCGACACGCTCGATCGCCAATTCGATCGCTGGCGCGATCGCGAGCTCGGCGCCGACATGGAATTGCGCTTTCGGCCAGGCCGTCGAGTGGCGCGAGCGGATCGCGCCGACCGAGAACACGCCGCGACGGCGATGAGCGGCGCGGTGAAGTGCACGATGAGAATGCCGCGGCGCTCGGCGGCGTCGCGGCGCATGCCGGACTGTTCGGCACGGCGGCCGCCGTCGGCGCAGCGGCGCGCTGGTGGATGAAGTCTCCGTCGCTGGCGCTGTTCGCCGCGAAGACGACCGTGCCCGACAGCTCGCGCGCACTCGGCTGGGACACGATGCTGCCGACCTCGTCGTGCGGCACGAGGATGTCGGCTGGCGCGATCGGCCACACCGGGTTCACCGGCACATCGCTGTGGATCGATCCCGCAAACGATTTGTATGTGGTGATTCTGACGAATCGCGTGCACCCGACCCGCGACGGCGACGGCATCCAGGACGTGCGCCGCGCGCTGCACGACGCGATCTTTTCGATCTGAGCGCTACTGTCCTCCGCCGGGACGACGCTGACCCGGGCCAGCAGGCGTGAACGTGGTCGATCCATTCGGAGTCGTGAACGAGCCATTCGGGTTCGGATTCCCAAATGGACTGTTCGGCGCGTTGACAGGAGGCCGGCTGGGCTGACCGAATCCCGGCGGCGGCTGCTGCTGGAAATTGCCGCCACGCGGTCCACCAGGCTGCATGCCGAACGGTCCGGGCTGCGCCTGGTCGCTGCTGTTGGCCGGGCGCCGCGCCCTGCCCAGGCACGCCAGACTGCCCCGGTCGCTGGCTCGTCTGAACGTAGACGAAGGCCCATTCGTTGTATTTCGAGCGGCCGTTGTAGATCTTGATCGACTCGGCCTTGCTCTTCGACGTCACGCCGATCACGCCGCCCTGGGGGCCGACGCTGGTCGTGCCGAATCCGGATTGTACGGGCGCCTGTTGGGCGGGAGTGCTCGCCGATACGCTCTGACCCGGCCGGGCCGAGGTCGGTCCTCCACCGGGAGGTTGTATCGCGGCCTGGTTGGCGTAAATCGGCTGGAAGTCGTCGTTGGTAATCGGGTCTTTGTATTTTTTCCGGAGGAATCGCTGTTCGACCAGGAGGTCAATCGTCGGAGGCGCCGTGTTCGCAAATTTGCGCTGGAACAGCCCGATTGCGCGCGCGTATTGCCTGCCGCGGAAGATCAGCTCTTCCTCTTTTTCGCGGGTGGCCATGTGCGACCACACGGGCAACGAGCGCGCCCATCAGCACGGCCATGACGCTCATGCCGACCAGCAGCGCCGCCATCGCGTAGCCGCGATTGCCTTGACCCGCTAACTCCATGAGTCTATTATCCTTATCGGGCCTTTCAGTGCAACCTTCAGACGAGCGCCTTTCCGCACCCGATCGGGTCCGCCAGAGTTGCGCGCAATCTTGACGCGCCTGTGGGCGATCGCGGTCTTGACCGTCGTTGGCGTCGTCGCCTGCGACAGCGTGCCGCTGACAGCGCCCACCAGTTCAACTATTTCGGTCTCGATCGACCAGACGACCTTGCCGCTGAACGGCACGCGCGACCGTGCGCGCGATCGTCATCGAGTCTGCCGGTACACCCGTGCACAACGGCACGCAGGTCGTCTTCTCGACGACGCTGGGCACCTTCACACCGCCCGAGGTCGAAACGTTGAACGGCGTGGCGACGACGATCTTCCAGGCCGGATCCATCTCGGGAACCACGAGGATCAACGCCTATTCGGGCGGCACCAGCACGGGCTCAGGCAACAGCAGCAGCGGCGGTGTTGAAGTGAAGATCGGCGCGGCGGCCGCGGGTTCCTGGCGGTGAGTTTCGACACCGCCAAGCGTCTCGCAGAGCGGCGGGACCGTCACGATCTCCGCACTGGTGCTCGACGCGTCGAACAACCCGCTACCTGGCGTGTCGGTCCTGTTCACGGCGACGAACGGCGTCCTCAGCGCGACGACC
The DNA here is from genome assembly GCA_963833135.1 of uncultured cyanobacterium. GTDB lineage: Bacteria > Acidobacteriota > Vicinamibacteria > Vicinamibacterales > UBA2999 > 12-FULL-67-14b. The sequence continues at coordinate 544,413 of CAWHWW010000014.1, forward strand.
GCGCTTTCAGACTAAACGGCTTCGCGCGCACGACGTTGACCACACGCACGACGCCACTGTACGCGCGACGCGCAAGCGTCCACGGCGAACGGCGAAGTCACCGTGACCGTTTCCGCGGCACCCACGGTCACGATCACCGCGCCGGACACCGGAACGGTGGGCGTGCCAGTGGTGATTCAGTGTCGGTCACTGCCGGCGGCACCGGCGGCAATAACTCGCCGCGGCAAGTGGAGTCGCTCACGTCGACTTTGGCGACGGCTCCGTCGAAACGCGACCAACGTGACCGGGCAGGTCGGCCTGACGCACACTTATCAGCAGGCGCGCGGCTTCACGATCACCGCGACCGGGCGCGACGTAACCGGCAACACGGGCATCGCCTCGAAGGCGATCGTCATCGCCCGTCAGCAGCTGCCGACCGTCACCGTTGTCGGCGCGGCGTCGACTCCGGCGTCGACGCCAATCGCGGTGACCATTCTCCGTGCACGGCGACGGCGCCGGCGCAAATCGTCATCGGCGTCGCGTCACGCTGCAGGATGGCACGGTGATCTACAGCGGCACCGAACGCGAATAACTTCAACTATCAAGTTCGGCGGGGCGGGCACGCTATACGCTCACCGGCGTCGTTACCGACTCGAATGGCGACAGCGCGACAGCGTCGACGACCGTGTTCGTGACCCCGTAGACCGGCTCAAACTGAAAGGGCCAGGATGCGCAAGCAGCCTGGCCTTTCTTACGTACGGAGAACGATTTCCAGAACGCCTGTCGAACGTCCGTCTGAACTCTGTCCCTAGTCCCACTCGACGTAAGGCGTTCCGTCGAGACCGGTGCGATCGGAGCCGCTGTGTCACGTTGTCGATGCCGCCGGCCGACGCGGGATTGTTCGGGTCCGCCTCCGCCTGGCGCGTCTGCCAGGTGTCCTTCGACTTCGTGATCGGATCCGTCGGGTATTTCGCGGATGTAGCCTTCCGAGACGAGCTCGGCGAGATCGGCCGGCCACTTGTTCTTGTCGGCGTAGAACTGGTCCATCGCGTCGCGCATGCGGAACAGGTTTTCCTTGAGCGCGGCTTCCTCGGCGCGCGTCACGCTGTTGCGATACTGGACCATCGAGATGCTGGCCAGGATGATGACGAGCGTCATCACGACCAGCAGCTCGATCATCGTGAAGCCGTCTTGCCGAAGCCCGCGACTTCACGTGCGAGCGAAGGCCGACCGCAACCTAATTCCAATCGCGGTATTTGGTGCCATCGAGTCCCGTGCCCTGGTTCTTGGAATACACGTCGTAGACGTTCTGGCCGCTCCACGACGTCGAATCCGGTTTGTCCTGATACGCGCGCAGGCCCCAGTCATTGGTGCCGGTCGTCGGATCGACGGGGACGCGGCGCAGGAACTTCAACTTCCGCCCGGTCGCGTCGTTGGCCACCGACACGCCGTCAACGAGCGTTTCCAGATCCGGCGGATAGCCTTCGCTGTTCGCCTTGAGCTCGGTGGTCGGGAATCATGCCGGCGTCGGCGGCGTCCTTGAACTTGTCGATCGCCGTCCGCATTTCACGCAACACCCGGCGCAGCTCCGCTTCACGCGTCCGCTGCATCGTCACCTTCGCCAGCGGCTGCACCGACCGACGCGAGGATCAGCACGATCGTCGTGACGACCAGCAGCTCGACGAAGGAAAAGCCGCGGGCCATCTAGCGCACCGTGATCCCCGCCGGGAGGAATTGCAGCGCCGCCGGCGCGCCGCCGGGAATCGTGGCCGAGCCCGACACGGCGAAGCGCGCCGGTGCCGGCGGTAATCGGCTCGACCAGCAACGCCGCCAGCAGGCCCGACGGTCGACGCGCCGGTCTTGTCGCCGGGCCGCGTGATGACGATGTCGATGCGGCCGCTCTTGTCGTCGACCTGGTTGCTGAACGCGGGCGCCGCGCCGCCCTGCCGCATGAACGTGCCTTCCTGCACGCTGCGCACGCGTATCAGCGCGGGGTTGTAGGTAATCGACAGCGTCACCGTCGAGAGCCGCGTCGCGCTGGCGATCGAGATCGGGATCGTGTAAGGCCCGCTGCCGACCCGCATTTCACTCGGCGGGCTGAGCGTGATTCGTGCCGGCGCGGCTGGCAGTGGCTGCGCAGGCGCCGCAGGCGGCGCGTCCGGTGCCGGAGCCGGCGCGGGTGCCGCAGCCGGGGGTTCGACCGGAGGCGGGTTGATCACGGTCGCGGGACTGGGCGCCGGAACAGGCGGCGCGGTCGGTGCCGGCACCATCCCCGGAATCGGCGAACTGCCCGGCGGAACCACTGGCTGCTGCGTGCTGCCCGTTGGCAACACCGGCGCGGCGGGCGGCTGCGTCGCCGGCTGTGGCGCTTGCGGAGGCGCCACCGGCGCGGCCGTCGGCGCCGTCGGCGTACCGATTGTCCCGGGAGGCGCCGCCGCGCCAGGCGTCACCGGCGGTTGCGGTGGTGCAGCGGGATCCGGCTCGGCTCCGCCAATCGTCGGCGGCGGCCCGGTCAGCGACATGTTGCTCTGCGTGCCGATGTAGATCGGGCTCAGATCGCGCGCCGTCAGATCGTGCGTGCGGATGATGCGCGGCGTCAGCAGCATCACGATGTCGGTCTGCCTGATCGTGTTGTCGTTGGCCGAAAACAGCTGCTTCACGATCGGCAGGCGCATGACGCCGGGAAACCCCGTCAGCGAGCGCCGCTCGTCCTCGCGCAGCAGGCCCGCCAGCAGGTTCGACTCGCCGTCGCGCAGCCGCAGCTTCGTCGTCACCTTGCGCGAGAAGAACGACGGCAGGTTCTGGCCGGCGATGTTGCTGTCCTGGCCGCGCGCGCTGTTCTCGAGCGTCAGGTCGAGGATGATGTCGCCGTCGTAGGTCACGCGCGGCGTCATCTCGACGATGATGCCGATCGTGCGATAGCCGAACGACGTCAACGGGCTCGTGCCCGGTCCGCTGGTGCCGGCCAGCGGCGTGAAGGTCGTGCTCGGAATGGGCACGTCTTCGCCGAGGTTCAGCGACAGCTTCTGTCCTTCGGCGCCGCGCAGGTTCGGCTTGGCGAGCACCTTGGTCTGTGAATCGGTTTCGAGAAAGCGAATCACCGCCGTCGGCACCGACAGGTAGAAGTCGGCGGTGCTGATGCCCTGCGAAATCGTGTTGAGATTGAACGCGTTGCCGCGCCGTCGGCGCCGGCGCGCGCTTCCGGCGAGAATGCCAGCGCCGCCGAATAGCTGCCCGAGGTCGAGGCCGTATTTCTTGGCGCGCTCGCGGCTGACTTCGAGAATCTGCACGTCGACCATCACCTCGGCGCGCGGCTTGTCGTTCGCGTCGATGATGCGCTCGACGATTTCCACGACCGGCGCGGTGGCGCGAACGGTGATCGTGTTGAGGTCTTGTTCGGCTGAATCTGCGGCTGAATCGCCATGCCGGCGACGCGCACCATGCCGATCAGCAGCTGGTCGACCAGTTCGGTCGCATCGGCATGCGACACGAAGAAGGTGCGAATCACCTGCGTCTTCGTACTGCGTGCGCTTCTGCGTGTTGTCGGCGGCGACGATGATCGTGCGATCGTTCAGGACGCGATAGAACAGTCCGTTGGCGATCATGATCTGCTGCGAGCGCCTGCTCGAGCGAGACGCCTTCGAGCTTCAGCGTGATCGGCGCGATCCTGGAAATCGCGATCGAAGGTGACGTTGATGCCGGTGTAGTTGCCGACGAACGTCAGGATGTCGCGCAGGCTGGTGTTGACGAAGTTGATGATCAGCGGCTCGGGGTTGGACGGGCTGAGCATCGGCTCGACGGTCGGCGCGCGCCTCCTGCCGCAGACGTTCGATGTCGGGCCGCGGGTTCGCCGCTTCGAGACGATCGCGAAGCGTGCGCTCGATCTGCGCCGCGCGGGCGCTCAACTGCCGGTTCGACGGCTCGAATTCCTGGGCCTTGCGATACGCGCGCAACGCCTCTTCGAGCTGGCCGGCTCTCTTCGAACTGCCGGCCGCGCTCCGCGAACATGGCGGACGCCGGCGAGCATCGCCCGCTCGAGCGCAATCTTGTAGTCGGGTCGATCGGGATCGTCGTCGAGCGCCTGCCGGTAGAAGCCGACCGCGGCTTCCCAGTCGCCGGCGCGGCCCGCCTCCTCGCCGCGCGAGAACGCGCGACCGGTGGCACACCCGGCGGCCACCAGTGCCGCCAGCGCCACAACCAACACGCCTTGAATGAGACGACTGTTCATCGAATCCTAACTCTTAACTGTCGACTCCGACTGCCGACTGTCACTTGTCCCGTCAAGCCTGATCACCTGCCGGCCGCGCCCGTCCGCGTGCGTCATTTCGATGGATTCGTCCCAATCTTCACGATCCGGTACTCGCCATCGATGATATCGCCGTCCCCCCGTACATCGGCGCGGACTTCCCGTCCGACAGGACCGCCCACTTCACGCCGTTGGCCCGCTCGAGCACGCCATGCAACTTCAACGGGATCGGCGGCGGCGGCGGCGGTCCGGTCGGCACCGGCCGGCGCCGGCCGCGGCGTTTCGGTCACAACCGGCGTCGCCACCGGCGTCGGTGGCGGCGGCGCGACCTTCGGCTGAAACCGAAACGGGTTACGTGCCGGCATCACCCGGATCCTCGCGCGACGCGCGTCAACGCGTCGAGCTTCACGGCATCCGCCGGTCCGACGGACGTGCTGCTGGCGCCGGCTCGCCCGTCGCGCGCCCGCGCCTGCGCCGCCGGCGCCGCGGCTTCGCGGCGGCGGTGTCGGGCGGCCACACCATCCAGAGCGCAACGCCGAGCACCGACGATCGCGGCCGCGCCCAGAATCAGTCGCCGTCGATCACCGCACATGCGCGACCCGGTAGTACGTCGACAGGTCGAGCGTCAGCGACAGCGGCGCGTTCGCCTGCGATCCTTCCGCGAGCTGCACGTTGTCGATCACGATGAAGTCCGGCCCGGTCTCGATCTCGTAAATCAGCTGACGGATGTCGTCCCAGTCTCCGCTCAGCGAGTAGTTCACGTGCAGCCGCTCGAGCGACGAATCCCGCAGCGTCTTCGGGCGTCGTGGCGCCGCTCTGGAAGCGTCACGTCGTGCGACACGCGCCATCTGCGCAAGCTTCAACTGCGTCATGCGGCGCGCCGCGCGAAAGTCCGCCGGCAGCACCTCGCGCATAGAAGCGCATCGAGATCCTTCGACGCCTGCGCCTGTCCGTCGCGCGTCGCCTCGGCTTCCTTCAGGTCGGCGACGCGCTTCGCGCAGCGCCTGGGCCGAGGCGTCGGCGCGCGACGATCCCGACTGCACCGACCGGCGCAGCGGCAGCACCACCGCCACCAGCACGACGATGTTGATCGCGAGCACGACGCCGACCGGCATCAGCCAGCGGCGGTGATCGGCGATCACGCGCGACACGGGCACGTCGGCGCCGAAGGTAAAGAGCGCCTTCATCGCACGCCTCCCGTCGCTGGCCTTCGCCGCGCGGACTCTGATTGCGCCGGCGGCCGCCTTGCCAGATTCAGACGCCGCGGGCAGGCGTTCCGGCCGCGCGCGGCGGCACCGGCGTGTAGTACGCCTGCAGCTCCGATCGCAGGTGCCGTCCTCATCGTCGGCTGCTCGGATCGCGGCAGCACGCCGGAGAACGCGCCGGTCTTCTCGAGCGCGTCCATGAACTCTTCGAGGTCCTCGACGCGCTTGGAGAACACCGAGATCTGCACGAGCCGCCGGCCCTCGATCGTCGCTTTGCGGCGTCACGCCGGCGATGCGGACGTCGGGCGGCAGCGTCGCCTGGAACTGGTTGAGCAGCTCGGTCCACGAGAACGTGCGGCGATCGATCAGCACGTTGGCTTCGCGCGCCGCGGCCTGCACCGCCGCGAGCTGCGCTTGATCGATCGACCGGCGAATCACGCTGCGCCTTGTCGCGCATCTCGCGCGCCTGCGCGTCGTTCTGCGCAATCGACTGCCGCGCGTCGCGGCTCTGCGCTCTCGCAGCCGCAGGATCTCGATAGGCGTTGAACAGCGTCAGGCCGATCGCGAGCAGCGCCGAGCGCGCCGAGCGCCGACGCGCACGCGCGCTCGTTGTAGAACGGCCGCGTCGAGAGGTTGGTGCGCAGCATCGCTACGCCACCTTCCGTTCGCGCATCAGCATGCCGACCAGCGGCGCCAGCACGTCGAGCAGTTCCGGCGACGCGCCGATGCGATCCTGCAGGCCGCGCCGCCGCCGCGGATCGACCGCCTCCACGCCGATGCCCGAGGCGTTCCTCGAGGCCGCGCCGCACGCTCTCGGCGCCGCCCGGCAGCCGCGCCGCGCCGGCGATCAGCACGCGCGCGAAGCCGCCGCCGTGCAGGCGATCCTCGTAATACATCGCCGTCTGGTGAATCAGGTCCGCGAGCGTCCCCTCGCCTCTTCGCCGCGATTGCGGAAAAACAGCAGCGCGCTGTCGCGCATGACGGCGAGCGTCAGGTAGGTGCTCGGTCACGTGCACGAGCAGCCAGTCGCCCGCCGGCGCCGACGGCGCTGGCGAGGATGCTGTTGATGACGCCGAACGTCGAGAGATCGACCAGGCCCGGCGTGGACGCCGGCCATCACGCACGCCTGCTCGTACTGATGAATGACGTCGTCGCGCGACAGCGCCACCACGAACTCGCTGCGCGCCGTCGGCGCTGCGCGCGCCCGGCGAAATGCTGAGCACCGCCTGCTCGATCGGGAACGGCGCCGTCTTGCGAATCTGCCAGCGCACGATCTCCTGCAGGTCGGCGGCCTTGGGCGGCACCTTCTCGAGCTTGAGCAGCGACACCTTCGCCACCGTGTCGGGCACGATCAGCGAGACGCGCGACGGCTTGCGGCCGCCCAGCTGCGGCGAGGACGCGGCCCACCGCCTGCGACAGCGCCGGCACGTCGGCCATGTTCAGCGCGGCCAGCCCCGGCACGACCAGTCCCGGCGGCAGCGCCTCGCTGACGCGTGCGCGACGATCACGGCCTGGCTGCCGCGCCACGGCAATGCGCGCCGCGGCGACGTGGGTGTGATCGATTTCGACGGCGACGTCCGGCGCCGGCGTCGTGCAACAGGTCGCGGAGGCTCATTCGACGAACGTCACCTTGTTGATCTCGCGCAGCGTGGTCAGTGCCTTCGAGCACGCGCTCGACCGCCGACTCGCGCAGCAGCCGCATGCCCTGCTCCTTCGCGGCGCGCTTCACTTCGGAGATCGGCCGCTTGTCGAGAATGATTTCGCGGATGTGGTCGGTCAGGTCGAGCAGCTCGCAGATCGCCATGCGGCCCTTGAAGCCGGTGCCGCTGCATTCGATGCAGCCGGCGCCCTCGTAGAGCGTGCGGCCGGCCAGCAGCGTCGGGTCGATCGCCGACTCGGCGATCACCGCCGCGTCGAGCGTCACCGGGTGCTTGCACGCCTCGCAAATCTTGCGGACCAGGCGCTGCGCCATCACGCAGTTGAGCGCCGAGATGAACTGATACGGCTCGACGCCCATGTTCAGGAAGCGGCCGAGCACGTCGAACACGTTGTTGGCGTGGACCGTGGTGAACACGAGGTGGCCGGTGAGCGCCGACTGAATCGCGATCTGCGCCGTTTCCGGGTCGCGAATTTCGCCGACCATGACCTTGTCGGGATCGTGGCGCAGGATCGAGCGCAGGCCGCGCGCGAAGGTCAGGCCCTTCTTCTCGTTGATCGGGATCTGCGTGATGCCCTGCAGCTGGTATTCGACCGGGTCCTCGATCGTGATGATCTTGTCCTCGATCGTCTTGATCTCGGCCAGCGCCGCGTAGAGCGTCGTGGTCTTGCCGCTGCCGGTCGGGCCGGTGACGAGCACCATGCCGTACGGCTCGCGGATGTACTTGCGGAAGCGCTTCAGCTCCTGCTCCGGGAAACCCGAGGATGTCGAGGCGCAGCTCGGTGAACTGCTCGCTCATCGACTGCTTGTCGAGAATACGGATGACCGCGTCTTCGCCGTGCACGCTCGGCATCACCGAGACGCGGAAGTCGATGGTCTTGCCGGGCACGCGCAGGCGGAAGCGGCCGTCCTGCGGCACGCGCTTCTCGGCGATGTCGAGCTCCGCCATCACCTTGATGCGCGACAGGATCGAGCTGTGGAACCGCTTGGCGATCGGCCGCATCGCCGGCTGCAGCACGCCGTCGATGCGGTACTTCACGTACACCGCATCGTCCTGCGTCTCGATGTGGATGTCGCTGGCGCGCCGCTGGATCGCCGTGTAGATGGTCGAGTCGACCAGGCGGATGATCGGGCTGCTGTCGCTCGTGAGGCGCTCGACGGTGAGGTTGTCCTCGCCGACCTCGTCCTCCTTGAGGACCTGGATCTGGAATTCCTCGGTGGCCTCGTCGAGCACGCGCTGCGAGCTTTCGCTCTTCTTCAGCATGCCCTCGATGGCCGAGCGCGCGCCGACCATCACGCGCACGTGCGTGCCGAGGATCACCGACAGCTCGTCGATCATCGGCAGGTCGGTCGGGATCCGACACGACGATCACCAGCGCCTTGCCGTCGCGGCGGTACGGCACGAAGCCGTAGCGCAGCATCAGGTCCGCCGGAATCGATCGGAACAGCTCCTGATCGATCCGGAACTCGTGCATGTCGAGGAAGTCGAGACGATAGCGCTCGGCCAGCCGCCGCGCCGCCGCTTCTTCGGCGCTGCGCTCTTCGGGCGACACCTGGGCGACGGCCGGCTCCTCGATCAGCGCTTCGGGGTCGAGCGCGTCCTCGGGGGTCACGTCCATCACCGGTTTCCGATCACCGACGTCAGCTGGAAGAGCGGCAGGTACAGCGCCAGCACGATGCCGGCGATCACCACGCCCATGAACACCAGCATCGCCGGCTCGATCAGCGTCACGAAGCGCGGCCGACTTCGGTCTCGATTTCCTCGTCGTAGAAATCGGCGAGGCTGTTCAGCATTTCCGTCAGCGCGCCGGTCGACTCGCCGACTTCGATCATCTTGATCGCCACGTCGGGCACGGTCTGCCGCTCGAGCAGCGTGCCGCGCAAAGCCCTGGCCCTCGCGAACCCGCGCGGCGACGATCTCGAGCTCCGCGGCCCATGTGGCGGTTGCCGGTCGAGCGCGCCGCGATCTCGAGCGCGTTGACCAGCGGAATGCCGCCGCCGAGCAGCGTCGCCAGCGTGCGCGCCATCTGCGAGGTCGAGAACTTGTGGAAGCTGGCGCCGATGAACGGCAGCTTCAGCAGCAACCGATCGAACTGCGCGCCGCGTCCCGGCTGCCTGATCCAGGTCGTAGAACGCCGACGGCGCCGCCGCCGATCGGCGATCAGGATCAACCAGAACTGCGCGCGGACGAAGTCCGAGATCGCCGACGATGATCCGCGTCGACAGCGGCAGCTCGGCGTCGAAGCTGCCGTAGAACTCCGCAAACGTCGGCACCACCTTGACCACGATGATGCCGACGAGCACGATCGCCAGCAGCGACCAGGATGATCGGATAGATCATCGCGGAGATGGTCTTCGATCCGGACCGTGTCGATCGTCTTCGAGTACGCCACGAACCGCCGCAGCACCGCGTCGAGGTTGCCCGACCGCTCGCCGGCCATCAGCGACGCGGTGTAGACGGACGGGAAACAGGTCGCCGTGCGCCGCGAAGGCGTCCGACAGCGCCGTGCCGCCGCGCACCTTCTCGTGGACGTCGTCGAGGACCGACTTGAACACCGGATTGCTCAGTCGCGATGCGCAGGATGTCGAGCGACTGCACGAGCGGCATGCCCGCCTTCAGCAGGGTGGCCAGCTCCTGGTTGAAGACCAGGAACTCGTGGCGCGTGATCTTGCGGCTTTCGCCGCCAAAGCTGAGACGCGCCAATGCCGAGCCGGGGCTTGAGTGAAAGAACGTGCAGGCCCTTGTCCTCGAGCTCACGCCTGAGGGCGGCTTCGCTTTGGGCCACGTAAACGCCCTCGATGATCTCACCCGACGTGGTGCCGAGGCGGCAGCGGTACTCCATCCCTAAAAGATTGACTCACAGGGGATTATACGGATTCGGGGCCGGTATTCCCACCCCTTTAGACGGCCGTACGGCCTGAATGGTCTAGGAGCCGACCCGGCGCAGGATGTTGCGGACGTAGGCCTGCGTTTCGGGAAAGGGCGGCAGGCCGCCGTAGCGGCGGACCGTGCCTTCGCCGGCGTTGTAGGCGGCCAGGGCGATCGGCAGGTCGAGCCGGCTCATCAGGTCCTTGAGGTGACGGACGCCGGCCTCGAGATTGGCCTTCGGGTCGTAGGAATTGCGGACGCCGTACTGCCGCGCCGTGTCCGGCATCAACTGCATCAGCCCGCGCGCGCCCTTCTTCGACCTGGCGCGCGGCTGGTAGTTGGACTCCTGCTCGATCACGGCATGCACCAGCCGTGCATCCACGTGGTGCGTGGCGGCGACCGTCGAAATCAGCTCGGCGTAACGGCCGCGCCGCGAGCACTTCTTCGGGCACCAGCGCCGGCGCTGATCAGCCGGCTGCCGCTGAGCGCTGCAACGGTTCCCGGCTCCGCCGTCTCGCGGTCGCCGGGTCCGGATACGGCACTTCATCTGGCTCGACGCGCGTCCACGATCGCCGCCGGAAACGTGACTTCCCCGCCGTCGCGCAGACGCAGCGTCGCCATGTCGCCGTCGACCTGGCACGACTTCACCGACATCGTGCGGCCGTTCTTGAACACAACGATGTCCGCGCCGGCATCGGCGGCAGGAATAACGAAGAACAAATAACGAAGAACGAAATCGTGGCGGCTTTCATTTGTTATTCGTTATTCGTTATTCGTTATTTCATTGAACGAACACGTGGAAGAAGCGTGCGCCCAGTTCGCGCGGATCGCCGCTCTTCATCGACGATTCGAGCGCCGGCACGAACGTCTTATCGGCCGTGAACTTCATTTCGACCATGTCGCCCGTGCCGAGCTGCGCAGCCGTGACCGGGAACTTCAGTACCGGCGCCGCGGTCGGCGGAGAGCGGAATGGTGGTCAGCACCTGGTCGCCGATGTTGACCGTGACCTGCTGCGCCGCGTTCGGACCGGCCGCGGGATTGTCGACCTGAAGCACCAGGACGACATCACGCTTCGGGTTGCGGAACGCGATGGTCGACTTCTTTCTTGGTCCACTGCCATTCGGTGCGGCCCGCGCCTTCGGTCACGACCTCGGCCGGATGCCAGCCGTCCTTGAAGATGACGAAGATGTTCTCGGTCTGCGGCAGCAGCTCGAAGTCCACGACCTTGTATGAGCGATCGCCGCGATCTTCATTCGAAAACTTCAGCCGCTCGTTGTTGCCGGGCGAATACAGGCCGGCGACGATTTTCGCCGCGCCCACGTACGGGATAGCTCGGGATGAACATCGGCCGCGTGTACTCGACCGTCTGGCCCGGCTTCCATTCGGTGGTCGGCGTCGGCGGATCGTGGTCGTCGGTCCACATCAACTCTTCGTCGGCATCGAGGAAGTGGACGAACACGCGGCGCTGCCCGAAGTTCGGCGCGTCCGACGCGACCGTGAACTTGTAGGTCACCTCGACGGGGCTGCCCAGCGCGACCTTCGAGCGCGACAGCGACACCTCGCATCGACCCGACCGGCGGCGTCGTGTCTTCCTGCTCGCCGCACGCGGCCGTCACGGCCAGCGCCGCGAGTACACAGGCCGTCACAAGTCCTCTCACACTCTCTCTCCGTTGCATAGGGTGGCGAACAAGAATATCATGCAGGCCATTCCGATGGACACTCTGCGCGACGCGCTGGGCATGGTTGAAACCAAGGGCTTCATTGGCTCGGTCGAGGCGGCCGATGCCATGGTCAAGGCCGCGAACGTGTTGCTGGTCGGCACCGAGTACATCGGCGCGGGACTCGTGACCGTCCTCGTGCGCGGCGACGTGGGCGCCGTGAAGGCGTCGACGGATGCCGGCGCCGCCGCGGCCCGCCGGGTTGGCGAGCTGGTGTCGGTTCACGTGATTCCGCGGCCGCATGCCGAAGTCGAGCGGATTCTTCCGAAGGCTGATACGCGCCTGTCTCGCCGTAGCTTTGGCGAAGGCGGAAGGTCCTGACCGAATGGCAACGGCAGCGCCAGCCCACACAGACCGACAAAGACCTCGCGTCCATCGCCGAGGCGCGCGCCTGGCGCGCCGCGCCAAGGACGCACAGCTCGTCCTCGCCGAGTTTTCCCAGGCCCAGGTCGACGCGATCGTCGACGCGATGGCGGCGGCGGTGACGCCGCAGGCCGAATCGCTCGCCCGGTTGGCAGTCGAAGAAACGGGCTTTGGCGTCGTCGCCGACAAGATCCAGAAGAACCTGTTCGCGTCCCAGCGCGTCTACGAGTTCATCAAGCCGATGAAGACCGTCGGCGTGATCAACCGGAACGACGAAAAGAAGATCATCGAGATCGCCGAGCCGTTCGGCGTCGTCGCCGCCGTCATTCCGTCGACCAATCCCACGTCGACGGCGATCTACAAGATTCTGATCTCGATCAAGGCTCGATGCGCGGTCGTCATGACGCCGCATCCGTCGGCGGCACGCTGCATCACGTGCGCCGCCGACATCATGAATGAAGCGGGCCGCAAGGCCGGGCTGCCCGACGGCGCCATCGGGTGGATGAAGACGGTCACGCTCGAAGGCACGCAGGAATTGATGAAGGCCCGCGAGGTGTCGGTGATTCTCGCGACCGGCGGCATGGGACTGGTTCGCGCCGCGTACAGCGCCGGCAAACCGGCCTACGGTGTCGGACCCGGCAATGCCCCCTGCTACATCGAATCGAGCGCGGATGTGCGCAAGGCCGCCAACGACATCCTCACCGGCAAGTCGTTTGATAGCGGCGTGCTCTGCTCGTCACCAAACTCGGTCGTCGTCGATCAGGCGATCGAAGCCGAGGCGCGCCGGCAATTCATCGGATCAGGGCGGATACTTTCTCTCGCCTGCCGAAGCCGATGCGCTGGCGAAGCAACTGGTCACTCCGCAGCGGCTGCCGAATCCGGCGTTTGTCGGAAAGCCGGCGACGTTCATTGCCCAGAAGGTCGGCATTGCGGTTCCGCCAACACGCGCGCGCTCATCGCCGAGCTGAAGGGCGTCGGGCGCGACTACCCGCTGTCGTTCGAGAAACTCTGCCCGGTCCTGTCCTATTACGTGGTCAAGGACTGGCGCGAGGGATGCGAGCGATGCAAGGAGATCCTGCGCTACGGCGGCATGGGTCACACGATGTCGATCCACTCGCAGAACGACGCCGTCATTCTCGAGTTCGGGCTGCACAAGCCGGCCTATCGCATCTGCGTCAACACCCCGACCACGCACGGATCGATTGGTCTGACGACGGGGCTCGACCCCGCGATGACGCTGGGCTGCGGCGGATTTGGCGGCAACATCACTTCCGACAACATTTCGCCGAAGCATTTGATCAACGTCAAGCGGGTCGCGTACGAACTAAGACCCGCACATTCGATGGTTCCAGGGGTTCCAAGGGTTCCAGAGGTTCCAAAGGCAGCGTTCCAAACTGCGGTTCCAAGTGTTCCAGGGCTTCCAAAGGCTCCGGCGAAGCCAAGCCCGGAACCAATTGGAACTGAGAGTTTGACGAACCGCATCGACAAGTTCCTGGCATCCCGAGGCCTTGGAACGAAACCTCTGGAACCCCTGGAACGCCTGGAACCTGTGGAACCCTCGAAAAGCGAGCCCGAGCAGTTCGTCTGCGAGGACGACGTCCGTCGAGCCGTCCGAGAAGGCCGGAAACTGCTGGTGAGCGAGAAAACGATCGTTACCCCCGCTGCGCGCGATGCCGGCGAGGCGGCAAAAGTCTTCGTTTACGCGGGCTGGCCATCGATGTAAACAGCTGGGTCTGCACGGTTTGACCAGTCCGTAGCTCGCGTGTTACGCTGCGGGCGCCCCATTTCCCATCGGACTGAATGCCCAGCAAGAGACACCTCACCGTCGTGCCGGTAATCGGCGCTGTGCTGATCGCAGGATGCGCATCAGGACCAGGCGCCCAAACCGCGAAGGTGATCCCGCAGCCGCCCGCGTCTGTTGCGGCCCCGGTTCCCACTCCAGTACCGACTCCTGATCCGATTACGATCCTGATTGCCACGTCGGACAGGCATTTCGAGGCAGGCCGCAAGGAACTCGCGGTCGGCCACCTCCTGAGCGCCAAGGCTGAGTTCGATCGCGCGCTCGATACCCTGCTCGAGTCGCCGGACGGCGCCCGCGGGAATCCCCGGCTGCGCGAACACTTCGATCGGCTCGTCGACCGCATCAGCGTCCTCGAACAGACGGCCCTCGCGACGGGCGACGGGTTCTCGGAGACCAAATCGGAACCGGCTGCGATCGATGCCCTGCTGGCGATTGAGACATTCGAATCGACCGCGCCGAAGGCGACCACGGCCGAGACCGTGCAGGCCGACCTGGAACTCACCACGCACGACATTCCGATTCCCACCAACGACCGCGTACTCCGCTACGTCGAGTTGTTCCAGGGCCGGCTGCGCGAGTTCCTGACCGAAGGCCTGTCGCGGGGCGTGCAGTACCTGCCGATGATTCAGGCGACGTTTCGCGCCGAGGGTCTGCCGCTCGACCTCGCGTACATCCCGTTGATCGAAAGCGCGTTCAAGCCGTCGGCCTTGTCGAAGGCGAAAGCGCGAGGGGTCTGGCAATTCATGCACGGGACCGCGCTCGAAAACGGGCTGCGCGCAGACTGGTATCTCGACGAGCGCGCCGATCCGACCAAGGCGACACAAGCCGCGGCCAAGTACCTCAAGACGCTGCACGGGATGTTCGAAGACTGGCACCTCGCGATGGCCTCGTACAATGGCGGGCCAAACCGCGTGAAGCGCGCGATGACGCGCAGCCGCAAGACCGATTTCTGGTCGCTGAGCGCAACGACCCGCTACCTGCCGCGCGAAACACGCGACTACGTGCCGATGATTCTCGCGGCGGTCATCATCGCGAAGAATCCGGCGCAGTACGGCTTCGAGATCACGCCGATGACGCCGGCGCTGACTGAGACCGTGATCGTGCCGCCGGCGCTGGATCTGCGCCGCGTCGCCGAGTGGGCCGGCGTGCCGATCGACGACATCCAGACGCTCAATCCGGAGTTCCGCCGCTGGACGACACCGGTCAAGAAGGGCGAATACACGATCAAGGTCCCGCAGGGCACCGCGGACAAGGTTCGTGACGGCCTTGCCGCCGCAGAGACGAGCCAGCTGAACGCGATGCAGTTCCATACCGTCAAGCGCGGGGAGACGCTCACGACGATTGCCAGGAAGCTTCGCGTCAATCGCACGGACCTGGCGGAAGCGAATTACCTCAGGACCACGTCGCGGGTGACTGCCGGAACACGCCTCATCATCCCGCGCATGCCGTCGGCGGCCCTGCTGGCGCGCGCGTCCTCGGGCGAGCTCGACAAGACGGCGGAGACGATTGCCTCGGACGTGCTTGCGGATACGACGGAGGAAACGAAATCGCCGGTGACGCCGGCGCGCGCGCGGACCTACAAGGTTCGCTCCGGCGATACGTTGTCAGCCATCGCCCGTAAGACCGGCACGACCATCAGCCAACTGAAGAACTGGAACAAGCTGCGGACGACCAACCTCAAGATCGGCGCACAGCTGTTGATCCAATCGCCGCGCGCCGCCAACGACCAAAACTAAAGCCCAAGTCTCAGATTTTTCGATCTTCGCGGTCCCGTCAGGCCGCGATTACTGCGATCTGTTCTGGTCGCGTTTCCGGTCTGCACTGAAAAGCCGCCTGTTCTGAACTCCGGCACCGTGGGCAACCCGATTGCACCGGGTCGCGCATGCTCGCAACGATCGAGAGTGCGACCGTCATTGGTGTCGACGCCTGCCGTGTGCGCGTCGAGATCGACGTCAGCCGCGGTTTCCCGACGTTTCAGCTGGTCGGCCTGCCCGATACGAGCATCAAGGAGAGCCGCGACCGGGTCCGCGCCGCGATGCGCAATTCGGGCTACGAGTTCCCGCTCGCGAGAATCACCATCAACCTCGCGCCGGGCGATGTGCGCAAGGCCGGCCCCGCGTTCGATCTGCCCATCGCGATCGGCATGCTTGCCGCAACAGGCATTGTCAAGCGGACCGACTTCGCCGGCATCGTCCACATCGGCGAGTTGTCGCTCGACGGATCGATCCAGCCGGCGCGCGGCGTCCTGCCGATCGCGGCGGAGGCGCGGCGCAACCACGCTCGCGCGCTGCTGTTGCCAATCGACAATCTCGCCGAAGCGAACGTGGTCAGCGGCCTGCGGCTGTTGCCGGTGCGGTCCCTCAGCGAAGCCGTCGAACGCCTGAACCAGGCGGACGCCGAGTGGCCGACTGCGCCTCCACCCGAGGCACCCACGGCACCTCACGCACCTCACGCACTTGCAGATCTTTCCGACCTTCACGGCCAGGCGTTCGCGCGACGCGCACTCGAAGTCGCCGCGGCCGGAGGACACAATCTGTTGATGATCGGTCCGCCGGGTGCGGGAAAGACGATGCTCGCGCGACGATTGCCGGGGATCCTGCCCCCGTTGTCGTTCGACGAGTCGATCGAAGCGACGACGATTCACTCGGTGGCGGGCCAGCTTCGGCCCGGCGTCGGCCTCCTCACCGAGCGGCCGTTTCGGGCGCCGCATCACACGATCTCGGACGTCGCGCTCGTCGGCGGCGGCAGCACGCCGCGTCCCGGCGAGGTCAGCCTGGCGCATCACGGCGTGCTCTTCCTCGACGAGATGCCGGAGTTCGACCGCCGCGTCCTCGAGGCCTTACGACAGCCGATTGAAGAAGGACGCATCACCGTGTCGCGCGCCCTGCGCTCGGTCGCCTTCCCCGCCCGCTTCGTCCTGGTCGCAGCCATGAATCCCTGCCCGTGCGGATATCTCGGCGACAAGAGGCGCGAATGCCGCTGCACGCCGCAACAGACCTCGCGTTACCACAATCGGTTGTCCGGCCCGCTGCGCGATCGGCTCGACTTGATCGTCGAGGTCGACGCGGTGCCGATCACCGAGTTGACGGAAGGGCCGGCCGGCGAAGCATCCGCGGCGGTTCGCGAGCGCGTGCTCGCGGCCCGCGACCGCCAGTCGTCACGACCGATTCGCGCGCGCGTCAATGCGCAGCTCACCGGCACCGAGTTGAAGAGAGTCGCGGCCCTGGATCCGGCGGGACGTCGGTTGCTCGAACGGTCGGCGGCGCGCCTGCACATGTCCGCGCGCGCCTTTCACCGCGTCATCCGCGTCGCGAGGACGATTGCCGATCTCGGCGGCGCCGATGCCGTGACCACCGATCACCTCGCCGAAGCGCTCCAGTATCGCTTTGTCGAGCGGGCCGAATGATTTCGCAGCATCCTCGACCGCGACCAGAAGAGCAAACCGTCGAGAATAGGGCTATGTTAATATGGCCATATGGCTATGGCCATATTGACGCCATGAAAACACTCGCGGCCGGCAAGTTCAAGGACATCTGCCTGCAGACCCTCGACGAAGTTGCGACGAGCCGCCGTCCGGTCGTGATCACCAAACGGGGCCGGCCCGTCGCCAAGCTGGTGCCGATCGAGGCCGCGCCGCCGGCGCGCTCGCTGGCCGGCAGCGTCGTCGCAGAGTCGGGCGACCCGTTCAGCACGGGCGAGCTCTGGGATGCCGACCGTCCTTGATACGCACGCCTGGGTCTGGTGGGTCTCAGCGGACCGGCGGCTGTCGCGCCACGCCCGCACCGCCATCGATCGCGCGGCCCGGCGGGGCGACCTGTATCTGTCGATCTATTCGGTCTGGGAAATGGCCAGGAAGGTCGAGAAGGGCCAGCTCGCCCTGGATCGGCCGCTCGACGAGTGGCTGGACGCCGCGCTCGCCGTCGAGGGCCTGCAGCTGGTCGAACTGACGCGCCCGATTCTCGTCGACAGCTGCCGGTTGCCCCAGCCCTTCCACGGCGACCCCGCCGATCAGATCCTGGTGGCGACGACGAGATCGCTGTCAGCGTCCCTGGTGACGAAGGATGCGCGCCTGCGCGACTACGCTCATGTGCGAACAGTGTGGTGATGCAAATCAGGCGGCGGTGCTGAGATCACCCGCCCTGGCGGACGGCAAGAACGCCGAGCGCCTTCGATCCTGATGCGCTCACCTGCCCGCGATCGTCGAAGGCAAAGCCGGCGCCGGCCAGCAGATCGGTAACGGGGCGTGACGCACTCACTTCGAACGGCCGGGCCGCGTCGGCGATGGCCGCGGCAGCCGCCGCCAGCGGGAGGTCCGAGCAGTGCGCATCGAATTCGCCGATGTGCACGCCGGCCCGCGCCGCAATCCGCGACTGCTGCGCGATCGAGATGACTGACGACGCGCACTGGACGGCGCGTCCGGGCCCGTCAAAGGCGGCAATCAGCAGGCCCTCCCGAAACGCGATCGGCCGGCCGCGGAAATGCGCGCACTCGCGATCGAATACGCGGCGCAGCAGATCGAGATCGCCGGCGTTGCCGCCGGATCGGATCGCAATGACGGTGGCCAGCGTTGCGGTCGACGCCGGGCGCGGATCCCGGCGCAGCAGGAACTCTTCGATCACCGAGAGCAGGGCCTCCTGATCGCCGACAAACGGCAGGTGATCGATGCCGGCTAGCTCCACGAACGACGCCCCGGGAATTCGCGACGCGAGGTAGCGGCCTTCCTCGACCTTCAGCAAGCGATCGCCGGTGCGATGAATCACCAGCGCCGGCACTCGAATCGACGGCAGCACATCGCGGATATCGATCTGGGCGTTCATGCGCGTCAGCGCGACCGCGGCGCCGGGACTCGCGCCCATGCGCAGGTACGCCGACCACCATTCGCGGAACGCCTCGTCGTCGACCATCGACGGCGCACGTTCGGCAAGGCCCACCGGTCCGCCCCACTCGTCGATGATCGTCTGGCAGAAGCGATCACGCTCGTCGGACGTCGTGCCCCACGGATAGTCGGCGTCGCGCATGCGGCGGGCATAGCTGCCAATCATCACGAGCGCGTCCGTCTTCTCAGGATAGGTGGCCGCAAACACGCTGCACAGCGGCCCGCCCTCCGACACGCCCATCAGGACAGCGCGTCGGCTCCCCGCCGCCTCCATGACCGCGCGCACGTCGTCGAGCCGCGTGTCGAGCGACGGCAATTCGCTGACCGGCACCGGATCCGACAGGCCGGTGCCGCGCTTGTCGAACAGGATCAGGCGCGCCATCGAGCTGAGGCGCGTCAGGAAACGCGCGAACGACGGCTCGTTCCAGAAGTATTCGAGGTGCGACACCCACCCCATCACGAAGACCAGGTCGATCGGGCCCGACCCGATCACTTGATAGGCGATGTTGACGCTGCCGCTGTGCGCGTAGCTGACGCGCGGCGCGGCCGGGGCGCCCACCGCGGCCGCCTCAATCACGGTGACCGGCGCCATGAAACGGTAGCCGCGGCGATGCGCGGTTTCGATGAATCGCGGCTCGTGCGAATCGTCGTCGAGGGCCTTGCGAAGTTCGCGAATCGTGCTCTTCAGCACCGCGTCGCCGACAAACACTCCCGGCCAGACCGCCGAGAGCAGCTCCTGCTTCGACACCAGGCGGCCGGCCTGCCCGGCCAGGAACTGCAGCAGCGTGAACGCCTTCGGAGCGAGCGCGACCACCTCTGTCCCGCGATAGAGATGGCCGCTCGTCGGATCGAGGCGGAAATCGCCGAACGTCAGGATGCGGTTCATATAGGTCCCAACGCAATCGATCTTACCGAATCCCTACCAATCGATGACCAGCCGCACACGATTTCACACCGCGCGGCTTCGTATCAACGATCAGGCAATCACGGAGACTCATCTATGCATTTCATAACAGCTCGTCTCAGATCGGTCCTGGCGCTTCCCCTCGTTGCTGTGACAGTCGCGTTCGGTCCACCGGTGGTGGCCGGCGCGGCTGCGCAGACGGCCTCCTCCGCCAGGGCTACGGAGGCCAAAGCGACCCCTGCTCATAAACACTACGACGACAGCGCTCCGCCTCCGGCAGTGGCGCCGGGCGCACCGCTCGCGCCGCGTTTGCAGAACCTCGGCGTTCATACCTTTCCCGTGAGCACGACGGTTGAACGTGCGCAACAGTTCATGAACCAGGGACTGAACCTCACGTACGGGTTCAATCACGCCGAAGCGGGCCGCGCGTTCGCCGAGGCCGCGCGACTCGATCCGTCGCTCGCGATGGCCTTCTGGGGGCAGGCGCTCGTGCTCGGCCCCAACATCAACGCGCCGATGGCGCCCGAAGCGGAGCCGAAGGCGTTCGAGTTGCTGCAGAAGGCGATCGCCCTGAAGGCCGCCGCCTCGCCGCGGGAACGTGCCTATATCGACGCGCTCGCCGCGCGTTACACCGGCAAGGCCGACAATCGCGCCGCCGCCGATCGGGCGTACTCCGAAGCCATGCGCACTCTGACGGAACAGTATCCCGACGATCTCGATGCGCGCACGCTCTATGCGGAGTCCCTGATGGATCTGCGCCCGTGGGGATACTTCACGCGCGACGGTCAACCGCACGACGAGACCAGGCTGGTGCGGTCGGCGCTCGAATACGTGATCGCAAGACACGACCTGCATCCCGGCGCGTTGCATCTCTGGATTCACCTCTGGGAATCAACGGATCCGAAGCGCGCGGAAGCCGAAGCCGATCGTCTCGTCCCGCTGATGCCGGGCGCCGGCCACATGGTCCACATGCCGGCGCACATCTTTCAGCGCGTCGGCCGTCATGCCGACGTCATTCGCGTGAATCAGCTCGCGGCCAAGGCTGACGAGGACTACATCGCGCAATGCCGCGCGCAGGGCATCTACCCGCTCGCCTACTATCCGCACAACCTGCACTTCATCTGGATGGGTGCATCGGCCAGCGGACAGAAGACGCTCGCCATCGACGCGGCGCGCAAGCTGGCTGGTGCGGTGCCGCCAGCGGCGCTGACCTCTGCACCGATCCTGCAGGGATTCCTGGTCGTGCCGTATTACGCGATGGTGCGGTTCAGCGACTGGGACGGGATCCTTGCCGAACCTGCGCCGTCGTTCGATTCCCCGTTCACGCGCAGCATGTGGCGGTATGCGCGCGCGTTGGCGCTCGTCAATCGCGGCCGCATCGACGAGGCCGATCGCGAGCTCGCCGAGATCAAATCGCTGGCGAGCGATGCGTCGCTCAACGGTCAGACGACCTTCTCATCCAATACCGGTGTCGCGATCGTCCAGATTGCTCCGGAGATCGTGGCCGGCGAGATTGCGTTGAAGCGTGGCGAGGTCGATCGCGCGATCGCGCACTTCGATCGCGCGGTCCGTTACGAGGACGCGCTGGTCTACCAGGAGCCGCCAGACTGGCACGTGCCGGCGCGGCAGAACCTCGCCGCCGCGCTGTTGGCCGCCGGTCGCGCACCGGAAGCCGAAACGGTGTTGTGGGAGGACCTCAAGCGCAACCCTGAGCACGGCTGGACGCTCGCACTCCTGTCGAAGGCGTTGAAGCTTCAAGACAAGTCGCAAGACGCGGCGCTCATCGACGCGCGCTTCGCGAAGTCCTGGAAGGGGGCGGACCCGGCGTTGAACACGTCGGTCCGGGAATAGCCATGGCACGCATAACGGTCGCGACGCTTGCGCCGCCAACGTCGTTCGCTTCAATCGCACTCGGCAACGGGGTCCATCTTCACTACGCGCGACAGGGGCCGCCTGATGGTCCGGTGATCATCTTCCTGCACGGCTACTCGGACTCGTTGTTCTCGTTCAGCCGCGTGATGCCGCTGCTGCCGCCAGAGCTCCGCGTGATCGCGCTCGATCTGCGCGGCCATGGTCACTCGGCGCGGCCGGCGAACGGCTATCGCATCGGCGACTTTGCGAGCGACGTGCTCAGGATGATGGACCTGATGGGCGTCCCGGAGGCCACGATCGTCGGCCATTCGATGGGCAGTTTCGTGGCGCAAGCGATCGCCGAGCGCGCGCCACAGCGCGTGTCGAGGCTGATGCTTCTGTCCTCCGCGAGCGTCGCCGACAATCCCGGCATGCGTGAGCTGCGCCGCGAGGTCAATTCGCTTTCCGATCCTGTCGACCTGAGGTTCGTGCGCTGCCTTTCAATACAGCACGATCGCCACGCCGGTTCCCGGCGCGTTCATGGATTCAGCCATCGGCAACAGCCGACGCATGCCGGCGCACGTCTGGAGAAAGGCGTTGCAAGGCCTGATGGAATACCGGCCAAAAGCGCCGCGCCCGGACGTCCGCACCCTGGTTCTCGGCGGCAACCGCGATGCCGTCTTCTCAGTCGAAGAGCAAACGGCACTTGCACGCGAATTCCCCAATGCCGAACTGCGCATCATCGACGGCATCGGCCACACGCTGCACTGGGAACGCCCGCAGCGTTTCGTGGACGAATTACTTCGTTTCGCGCGCTAACCATGCCCATGGCGATCGGCGGGCTCTTGCCCCGCCGATCGCGCCTCAATGGCTCGGGTGACGGGACATTCGCCCCGATATTCGTCCCCCGCAGCGATCACAAGGCGAAAATCGAGCACCGTCTCGGGCACTTTTCGTTTCCAGATCGCTGAACGCGCGTGCTAGCCTTTGAAGCTCCCGTCCAACGGGACAATTCCAATTAGCTCAGGTACTTGATGCCCTCCAAGCGTTATACCGTCGTCTTGGCCAATCGCACGACTGGTGTGGTTCGCCGCTTCACGATACGGCTGCGCCCTGTCGTCATCGGGTTTATCAGCGTCGTGACGTTGCCGATGCTGATCGGCACCGGCGCCGCACTCAAGGCGCGCTACGAGACCGATCACCTTTACGCGTCGAATGCGACGCTCGAGCTCGAGAACGCCAACTATCGCGCCGCGACCGAGCAGCTCGCCGGTCAGATCATGGCGCTGCAGACGGCGATGTCGGACCTCGGCACGAAGGCCGCGCTCGATCCGTCGCTGCAGAACTCGATGGACAAGCTCCCGGCATTCGTGAAGAGCCGCGCCATGGGTGGGCCAACCGCGGGCACGACCCTCGCGCTCGTGACCTCCGGCCTCGGATCACCGGAAAACACGTTCGGCCTGCTGAAGGACCTCCTCTCGGGCCTGGAAGATCGGCTGCAGACCGTCCGCACCGACGTCGACAAGCGCAATCAGCTCGCGGCGGCGACGCCCTCGATCTGGCCGACCCACGGGTGGCTCTCGTCGAGCATGGGCAATCGCTCCGATCCATTCACGGGCGAGAAGGATTTCCATCCCGGCCTCGACATTTCGGCCGACAAGGGCGACCCGGTTTACGCGACCGCCGACGGCACGGTCGTGAACGCGTCGGCCGCCGGCAACTACGGCAACCTCGTGATTCTCGATCACGGTTACGGCCTCGAAACGCGCTACGGCCACCTGTCGGCGTTCAAGGTGGAGCCGGGACAGACGGTCAAGCGCGGCGCCCTGGTCGGCCTGGTCGGGTCCACCGGCCGCGCCACGAGCTCGCACCTCCATTACGAGGTCCGGGCCAACGGCCGCATCCTCAATCCGTTACAGCTCCTGCTGAATCCGCGCCGCGCGTCCGGGAACTAAAGCCCGGCCGCGCAAGTCTGTATAATGAGGAGATAGCCACACTGGCTTTCTTCCTCTAATGTTTGGTCAAATCCTCACAAAGATAGTCGGCACGCAGAACGACCGTGAACTGAAACGGTTGCGGCCGCGCGTCGCGGAAATTAACGCATTCGAACCGGCGGTCAAGGCCCTCAGCGACAACCAGCTGCGCGACAAGACCGCGGAGTTCCGCGCCCGGCTCGCCAACGGCGAGGAGCTCGACGGCCTGATCCCGGAAGTCTTTGCGGTCGTGCGTGAAGCCGGACATCGCGTGCTGCAAATGCGTCATTACGACGTGCAGCTCATCGGCGGCATGGTCCTTCATAACGGCACGCTCGCCGAGATGAAGACGGGCGAAGGCAAGACGCTCGTCGCCACCCTGCCGGCATATCTGAACGCGCTCGCCGGCAAGGGCGTCCACATCGTCACCGTCAACGACTACCTCGCGCGCCGCGACTCGGAGTGGATGGGCCGCGTCTACCGGTTCCTCGGCATGTCGGTCGGCGTGATTCAGCACGATCTCAACGATCAGCAGCGCCAGGTCGCCTACAACTGCGACATCACCTACGGCACCAACAACGAATTCGGGTTCGACTACCTCCGCGACAACATGAAGTTCGATGTGGCGGCGATGGTGCAGCGCGGCCATCACTACGCGATCGTCGACGAAGTCGACAGCATCCTCATCGACGAAGCCCGTACGCCGCTCATCATCTCGGGTCCTGCGGAGGAATCGACCGACCTCTATTACGAAGTCGATCGCATCATCCCGAAGCTGAAACGCGGCGAAGTCCACCAGGGGCAGGCCAAGGGCGAGGATCGCGATCGGCTCGAGGCGTCGGGCGACTTCGTGGTCGACGAGAAGAACAAGACGGCGACGCTGACCGAGACGGGCATGGCCAAGGCCGAGCAGCTGCTCGCGCATCGCCTGCAGCCGGGCGGCCTCTACGATCCCGCCAACATGCCGCTGCTCCATCACGTGCAGCAGGCGCTTCGCGCGCACGTCCACTATCAGCTCGACGTGCAATACATGATCAAGGACGGCCAGGTCGTCATCGTCGACGAATTCACCGGACGATTGATGCCCGGGCGCCGCTGGAGCGACGGCCTCCATCAAGCCGTCGAAGCGAAGGAAGGCGTGAAGATCGAGCGCGAAAACCAGACGCTCGCGACCATCACCTTCCAGAACTACTTCCGCAAGTACAAGAAGCTGTCAGGCATGACGGGCACCGCCGTCACGGAAGCCGCGGAGTTCGCCAAGATCTACAACCTCGAGGTCATCGCCATTCCGACCAATCGCGACTTGATTCGCCTCGAGATGCCCGACCTCGTCTATCGCACCGAAGCCGAGAAATGGAACGCGATCGTCGACGACATCATCAAGACGACTGAAGAGGGCCGCCCCGCCCTCGTCGGCACGGTGTCGATCGAAAAGTCCGAGCGCGTGTCGACCATGC
Source organism: uncultured cyanobacterium (assembly GCA_963833135.1). Classification (GTDB taxonomy): domain Bacteria; phylum Acidobacteriota; class Vicinamibacteria; order Vicinamibacterales; family UBA2999; genus 12-FULL-67-14b. The sequence goes on from CAWHWW010000014.1 coordinate 569,312, forward strand.
TCAAGCGCAAGGGCTTGAAGCACATCGTCCTCAACGCGAAGTATCACGCGCAGGAAGCGGAGATCGTCGCGCAGGCCGGCCGCAAGGGCGCCGTCACGATCGCCACCAACATGGCGGGCCGCGGCACGGACATCCTGCTCGGCGGCAACGCCGAGTACATGGCGCGCCAGCAGAGCCTCAACGAAGACGTCGCCGAGAAGGTCGCGAAGGGCGAAGAGAAGTACGTCGACGATGACGAGTACGTGAACTTCTTTCACGTCGACTCGTTCTATCGCGTCAAGCGCGCCGACTGGGACCGCATCTTCTCGCACTTCAAGCGCCAGACCGACGAGGAGCACAAGGAAGTCGTCAACCTCGGCGGGCTCCACATCATCGGCACCGAGCGCCACGAAGCGCGGCGCATCGACAACCAGCTGCGTGGCCGCGCCGGCCGACAGGGCGACCCGGGTTCGTCCCGGTTCTTCCTCTCGCTCGAAGACGACCTGATGCGCATCTTCGGGTCGGACCGCATCTCCGGCCTGATGCAGCGCCTCGGCATGGAAGAAGGCGTCCCGATCGAGCACGGCATGGTGACGCGCGCGATCGAGCGCGCGCAGAAGCAGGTCGAAGCGCAGAACTTCTCGGTCCGCAAACACCTCCTCGAATACGACGACGTGATGAACAAGCAGCGTGAGAGTGTCTACACGCTGCGCCGCGAGATTCTCGAGGGCACCATCCACCTCAGCGAGGAAGAGACGGCCGACCTCCGCGGCTACCTCATCGCGACCGCCGAGGAGCTCTTCGACGGCCGCATCGATGAATTCGTCGGCAAGGACAAGGACGCGGACGAATGGGACCTGCCCGCCCTCAGCCGCGAGCTGACGCAGTCCTTCGCCCTCGACGAGAACGATCTCCGCGGCATCGACCAGATGGGCAGCGAGGAGCTTCGCGACCATCTCTGGGCGCGCGTGATGGCGAAGTACGAGGACAAGGAAAAGCTCGTGCCGCGCGAGATCCTGACGCGCGTCGAGCGCGACATCATGCTGCAGCTCGTCGATCAGCAGTGGAAGGATCACCTCTACTCGCTCGACCACCTGAAGGAAGGCATCGGCCTGCGCGGTTACGGCCAGCGCGATCCGCTCGTCGAATACAAGAAAGAGAGTTTCGCGCTCTTCCAGGACATGCGCGGCCGCATCGAGGAGGAAGTCGTCCGCTACCTCTGGTGGCTGAAGCCTGTCGTCGAGCGCGACGGCGGCGAGGCGCGCGTGGCGGCGCCGGTGCGCCCGGCGCCGAAGCGCCCCGCGGCCCTGAACTACAACAATCCGCAGCAGGCGCAGCAGAGCGTGTTCGCGCCGAGGCCTGCGGCGGCCAGTCCTGCCGGCGTCGAGGACCTGGTACAGGAACGCCAGCCCTTCGACTCGGCTCAGGGCAGGCCCGCGCGGGTCGGCGGCGACGACGTCGTCAAGACGGTGAAGCGCGAAGAGCCGAAGATTGGCCGCAACGATCCGTGCTGGTGCGGGAGCGGCAAGAAATTCAAGAAGTGCCACGGGCAATAGAAAGGCAGATGACACAGATCAAGGAAATACAAGAAAGAGCCATCGGCGCCAACCTGCGAACGGCGCTGACCTTCGACGATATTCTCCTGGTCCCTCGTCATTCGACCGTCCTGCCTGCTCAAGTCGACGTGTCCACGCGTCTCACGAAGAACATCAAGCTGAACGTGCCGCTGCTCAGCGCGGCGATGGACACCGTCACCGAATCGGAGATGGCCATCGCCATGGCGCAGCAGGGCGGCATGGGCATCATCCACAAGAACCTGCCCATCGAAGACCAGGCGCTCGAAGTCGATCGCGTCAAGCGCTCGGAGAGCGGCATGATCGTCAATCCGATCACGGTGGCGCCGGACGCGCTGATCCGCGAGGCGCTGGACCTGATGCAGAAGTACCGCATCTCGGGCGTGCCAATCACCGAGGGCGGGAGCAAGGAGGGCCGGCTCGTCGGCATCCTCACCAACCGCGACCTCCGGTTCGAGACCAACACGGCGCGGCCGGTGTCGGAAGTGATGACGAAGGAGCGCCTGATCACCGTGCCCGTCGGCACGACGCTCGATCAAGCGCGCGAGATTCTTCACGAGGCCAAGGTCGAAAAGCTTCTGGTCGTCGACAAGGAGTTCAGGCTCAAGGGCCTGATCACCGTCAAGGACATCCAGAAGGCGATCAAGTATCCGAACGCCTGTAAGGACTCGCTCGGCCGCCTGCGCTGCGGCGCCGCGGTCGGCATCGCGCGCGACACGCTCGAGCGCGCCACCGCCCTCGTCAACGCGCACGTCGACGTCCTCGTCGTCGATACCGCGCACGGGCATTCGCAGGGCGTGATGGACATCGTCAGGCAGCTGCGCAAGGCGTTCCCGGATCTGGATCTGATCGCCGGCAACGTCGCCACGGCCGAAGCGACCGACGCGCTCATCGCGATCGGCGTGAACGCCGTGAAGGTCGGCATCGGCGCCGGCTCGATCTGCACCACGCGCATCGTCGCCGGCATCGGCGTGCCGATGATCTCGTCGATTGCGGAGTGCGCGACGGCGGCGGCCAAGCATCGCATCCCGGTGATCGCGGACGGCGGCATCCGCACGTCCGGTGACGTGGTCAAGGCGCTCGCAGTCGGCGCCAGCGCCGTCATGGCCGGGAATCTGTTCGCAGGCACCGATGAAAGCCCCGGCGAGCTGATCCTGTATCAGGGCCGCACGTTCAAGGAATACCGCGGCATGGGATCGATCGGCGCCATGCGACGCGGCAGCCGCGACCGCTATTTCCAGGACGACTTCGAGCTCGAAAGCGGCACGAGCCCTGCGGGCAAGCCGAACATGGAAAAGCTCGTGCCCGAGGGCATCGAAGGGCGCGTCCAGCACAAGGGCAGTATGTCGATGGTCGTGCACCAGTTGATGGGCGGCCTGCGCGCGGGCATGGGCTACTGCGGCGCGCCGACGATTCCCGACCTGCAGCGCGATGCGGAGATCATCCGCATCACCAACGCCGGCTTCCGCGAGAGCCACGTGCACGACGTCACGATCACAAAAGAAGCGCCGAACTACCGCGTAGAATAGGCGCGCTATGCGCTTCCTCGTCACGCGTGCTCTGCCTTGCGGCCGCGTCTCCGGCGGCCGCGCAATCACTCACCGTCCTGAGCTCGAACGCCACCAAGGCGTTGATCGAGGAGCTCGCGCCGCAGTTCGAAAAGGCCGGCCGGACAGAAGCTGACGCTTCACTTCGACAATTCGGCGGCGCTCAAGACCCGCATCGAGAAGGGTGAAGCCGTTCGATGTCGCGGTCATGACGACGACGGTCATCAGCGATCTGACGATGGCGGGCAAGCTCGCCGCCTCGTCACGCGTTGACATTGCCCGCGCCGGCGTCGGCATGGCGATCCATCCGCTGGCCACGAAGCCCGACATCAGCTCGCTCGATACGTTGAAGGGCGCGCTGATCACCGCGCGATCGATCACCTACGTCGAGCAGGGCGCGACCGCGTCGATCCTGCGACCGATCTTTGCGAAGCTCGGCCTCACCGAGCTGATGAACGCGAAGACCGTGTACTCCGACAGCGCGGCGCACGCGGTCGCCGAGAAGAAGGCGGAGCTGGGCTTCACGCAGATCAGCGAGATCCTGAATGTCCCGGGCGCGACGTTCGCGGCTCCCCTGCCGCCCGAGGTGCAGGTCTACACGACGTTCGCGGCAGCGGCGGGCGCGACCTCGACGTCCGCGGAGGCGGCGCGCCAGTTCATCGCGTTCATCAGCGGTCCGCAGGCGGCGAGTGCGATCACGAAGAAAGGCATGGAGCCGATCCCGCCAAATCGATTGCCGCCGATTGCGGCGGCCGCAGCTCACGCCGGCACAACGCGAAGCCGTCGACGCATTCAGGACGGCACGCGGCGCCGAGATCAGCGGACCGTTTTATCCGCTCCTGCGCAGCCCCGAGCTGATGACGCGGACGCGCGCGATGGGTGATTACCTTCGCTACAAGAGCGCGCTGCCGCCGCGGCTCAGCGAGTTCGTGATCCTGCTGACCGCGCGCGAGTGGACGCAGCAGTACGAATGGAACGCGCACTATCCGATCGCGGTGAAGGCGGGGATCAAGCGCGAGATCCTGGACGCGATCGCCGACGGCCGGCGGCCGTCGGGAATGTCGGAGGAAGAAACGATCCTCTACGAGTTCTGTCGTGAGCTGCATCACGACAAGACCGTGAGCGACGCGACCTACTCGCGCGCGCTCAAGGCCTTCGGCGACCAGGGCGTCGTCGACACGATTGGCATCACCGGTTACTACACGCTGCTGGCGATGACGCTGAACACGGCGCGCACGCCGCCTGCGGAAAACGGCAGCCCCATCCTGCGGCCGATCCCGAAGTAACCCGTGTTAAGATTTTTCGGTTCCCACAGCCGAAAGATCCGTCGATGAAGCTTTTCAGCAGAAGCGTCCTGCTCTGCCTCCTGCTGGCCGCAACCGCAGGCTGCGACCGGGTGACGAAGCATCTGGCGATGACCAACCTGGCCGGTATGCCCGAGCAATCCTTTCTCGCCGACACGATCCGGCTCGACTATCACGAGAACCCGGGCGGATTCTTGGGCGCCGGCGCGAGCTGGCGACCAGAAGTTCGGACGGCGGTCTTTCAGGTGGCAAACGGTGCCTTCCTGCTCGCTACTTTGGTCGTGGCCGCCCAGCACAAATGGTCGAGGTTAGCGGCCGCCGGCCTGCTGATGTTCGTGGCCGGCGGAATCTCAAACCTGGTCGATCGGATCACCATGGGTGGCGTCATCGACTTCCTCAACGTCGGGGTCGGGCCGATTCGAACCGGGATCTTCAACGTTGCTGACGTCGCCATCCTGGTTGGAGTCGCGCTCTTGCTCTTCGAGCAACGGCCCTCCTTCGCCAAGCCTACGGAGGGCAGGCGCCGGCGTGCGGGTGTGTAACGGCTTTCACTCTTACACGCCCGGCTGGGCAGATTCTTCATTCTGCCGATAAGACTTCCGTGGGTCCCAGTCGCCACCCGCTCTGGCATTCGATATGCACTCTCATCCAGAATGATGGAGCTTCTCCAACGACTCGGAGTCGCAATGGGGATTTCGATGGTGCTGACGCTGTTACTGCTCGTCCTGTATCAGGACGACACGACGCAGTTGCGGCAATCCGAGACAACCGGCATGACCCAGGCGTCGACCGCGGCCGTCGTGGACGGAACGCCGTAATCAGCGATCGAGTTTGAACGCCACGGTGACGAACATCCTCACCTCGATCGGCTGGCAATTCAGGTAGGTCGGCGTGAACTCCCACTGAGTCACCGCATCGATCGCTTCCTCCTCCATGTCGGCCTGCACAGGCGAGACGACCTCGACATTCTTCACCCGGCCATCCGTCCCAATCAATGCCTGCAGAAGCACGTCGCCTTCCTGACTGGCGTCGACCCACGCCTGCTTGAACCGTGGACGAACGTCCTTCACCTTGCGCGGCGCTTTGATATTGCCGCCGACATCGGTCGTTCCACAGGCGGGAACGGTCGCCGACGATGGCGCAGTCGTGACGGTCCGTGCTCCCGCGCTTGCCTCTGGCGCGGCACCGCCGCCACGGACGGTAATCGTCTCTCTTAACGTGCCGACTTGAAGTTGAAGCGCGAGGGTCACCGCGCCGTTGAATCGAACACGCTGACGCCCGCCGGAAAAGCCTGGATAGCGCGCCGACAGCAGGTACTCACCCGGCGGCACATCTGCCAATTCGAATGATCCCGACGCATCCGTGCGTCCTTCATACACCGCGTCGCTCGTGGTCGACGCCAGGCGAACGGCAGCGTCGGGTAACGGCAACCCTGACGGGTCGGTCACCCGGCCGCTTGTCGTCGCCGAACCCTGGGATGCCGCCGCAATCGGCACGGCGATCGCGAGCAGGAACAACGCAGCCGCGGCGCGGCGTAGCGCCGACACGGGACGACGATCGGTGTGTGGGTTCAACATGGCGCGAACTCTCCTTTCAAGCGTGGACGGACGTGCAATGGACGGCGCCGGCAGCCAGGTGCGTCCGTGCACGCTGAACGTCCGCGCGAGATCGATCAAGTGAGTGGCGTACGACGTCCCGCCGATGCCGTGGTCGAGGACGATGTCGTCGCAGGCATATTCGCTTTCGCGGCGCAGCCGCGCGCACGCGATCCAGAAGAGCGGGTTGAACCAGTTGATCGCGCGGGCCACTTCTCCGGCCAGTTGAATCAGCCAGTCGCGCCTCATGAGATGCGCGAACTCGTGCACCAGGACCAGACGAATCCGCTCCGCGGACCAACTCGGCGCATCGGCCGGCAGCAGGATGACCGGCGCAATCGTGCCCCACGTCACGAGCAACGCCGGGTGCGCGGTCACCAGAATCCGAACCGGCCGCGACAGTCCCATTCGCGCTCGCAGCAGTTCCGCCTCGGCCCGCCAGCGATCGCCCGCTTCGGTCGCCTTCGCACCAAGCCACGACAGCCAGATCGCGCCGGACACCAGGATCGCCAGACTCACTCCCGCACCGATCGCCCACACCATCATCACGAGCCGGGCCAATTGGCTGGCGAAGACGGGAGCGCCGGCACTGTCGCCGGCTGTGGCACTTCAACTGAATAGTCCGTCTCTACCAACGGCGCGCGGACGGGTTCTGCGCCTGACCAGTTGATGGCCGGCAGTGGCAGTCCGGGAATGACCCGGCTGATCACCGGCTGCGCGATCGCAAGGCCGAGGGCAGCCGCAAGGATCCAATGGCGAAGCGCGGCCGGCTGTTTCCGCAGCAACCACACCGCCGCCAGGCCGACAACAAGGACGAGCGATGAACGAGCGATGGCGTCAGCGAGCAGGCTCATTTCGATTCCTCCGCTCTTGCCCTGGCAACGAGGTACGCGATGCGATTCAGCTCTTCGTCGGTCAACCGTCCACCATCCGGCCCGAGCAGCGCCGCGACGACTTTCTCGGCCGAGCCGTCGAAGAACGTGTTCATCACGTGCTTGAGCGCCGACTTGCGCACGATCCGACGAGGCACGACCGGGTAGTAGACGTACTTGGCGCCCTCTTCTTCATGACGCAGGTGACCCTTCGCCTCGAGGACCCGGAGCTGCGTCCGCACGGTTGAATCGCTCGGGTCGCCCGGCAGCGCCTTCATCAGGTCCGCGGCGGTGGTCCGGCCGAGTTGATAGACGATGTCCATGATTTGCCGCTCGCGGCGCGACAACACGGCGTGAAGGGCTTTGCTCATCCCGTTATTTTCCTAACACAAGACGTTATGAAAATAACGGCTGGCTGTCAAGCCCCGTGCTGCGGCCGGCGTCGTTACGACTCGGCGCCCGGCGGGCTGATGACGATCGTGCGCCGATCGTCGCCCGCGTCGGCGATCGACACACGAACGGCGCCGGGAATGTCGCGGACCATTCGCTCGGCCCATTCGACGGCGACGACACCGATCGCGGCCAGGTCCTGATCGAGACCGATTTCGTCGAGATCGGCGCGATCGAGGCGGAAGAGATCGACGTGGATGAGCGGCAGCCTGCCGCCGCGATATTCGTGGACGAGGGTGAAGGTCGGGCTCGTCACCTCGCCGGCATCAATCCCGAGGCCCTCGGCCAGCCCGCGCACGAACGCCGTCTTCCCCGCTCCGAGATCGCCCGACAACAATACGACTGCTCCCGCCTGCAGCGTTTCCGCCAGCGCCGTCGCGATGCCCCGAGTCTCGTTTTCCGATCTCGATTGATGAGTCAAGGGTAATCGGTGGGCCTTTGTGTCGGTGGACACTCTGTAGTCCGTGGATCGCCTGTAATCTGTGGATCGTCTTTAATCGGTGGCCTTGGTGCTCGCCACGCGGCGGCGGGCGGACACTTCGAGAATGGCGTCGCCGATGTGATCGACCAGATCGCCGGCGGTCATCGACACCTCGCCGTTGTCGGCGTCGGCGAGCTCGCCGGCGGAACCGTGGAGGTACACCGCCAGCTTGCACGCGGCTTCCGCGTCGAGCAGTTGCGCGAGCCAGGCGCCGAGCATGCCGGCCAGGACGTCCCCGGTCCCGCCCGTGGCCATGCCGGGGCAACCGGTCGGGTTCACGAACACCTTCTCATCCGGCGTGACCACGAGCGTCCGGTAGCCCTTGAGAACCAGGTAGAGCTTGTGACGCTTGGCGAAGTCGGTGGCAATCCCGATGCGATCGGCCTGGAGATCTTCGACGCGTGCACCCGACCAGCCTCGCCATTTCCCCCGGATGCGGCGTGATGATGAGGTCGCGGCCCTCGCGTCCGACGAGGAGCGCGGGCTCGTCGGCAAACGCGTTCAGCGCATCGGCATCGAGCACGAGCGGCCCTTCGCACTTGTCGAGCAGCTCACGGACGAACGTCGTCACCGCTTCGCCGCGGCCGAGTCCAGGACCGGCGACGACGACGTCCGCGTCAATGCCGAGGACGGCATCGGCAGCGGAGAAATGAATCGTGCCGTCCGCAGTTTCGTCGAGGCCTTCCGTCATGTATTCGGCGGCATGCGCGGCGATGGTCGCCTGGCATGATCTCGGCGCGGCCACGGTCACGAGACCCGCGCCGGCGCGCATCGCACCGTGCGCGCACAGCACCGCGGCGCCCGCCTTGCCCATGCGAGCCGGCGACGACGAGCACGCGGCCGAAATCGCCCTTGTGGGCATCCGGGGCGCGCGGCTGGATCAACGGGCGCATCAGATCGCGGGTCAGCAGATCGATCCTGGGGCCGTCCAGCTGATCGATCACGTCCGACGGAATGCCAATGTCGGCAATCACGACTTCACCCGCCTTCATTTCCGCCGGCGGCAGGACGAGCGGCAGCTTCGGCGCCGCCAGCGTGACGGTGACGGTCGCCTCGATCGAATCGCCGATCAAGTCGCAGGTGTCGGCGCTCATCCCCGACGGAATGTCGATCGACACAATCGGCACGCCGGCCTCGTTGATGTCGGCGACGACCGTTTCGTAGAAACCGGTCAGCGGCGCGGAGAGGCCGGTGCCGAACAACGCGTCGATGATCAGGTCGTGGCCGGCAATCTTCGGTGCCGTGCAGCTCCCAGGCGGTTTCGTCGGCGACTTCGACGACGGTCTGCCCGATGCGACCAAGGATCTCGAGATTGATGCGCGCGTCGGCCTTGACCTCGGTGTGCCGGCCAATCACGAACACCGAGACGTCAAAGCCGCGCTGTTGCAGCGTGCGCGCGACGACGAAGCCGTCGCCGCCGTTATTGCCCTTGCCGCAGACGATGGCGATGCGGCGTTCGGCAAGGTCGGGATAGAGCGATTCGATCGCCGCCACCACCTGGCGGCCGGCGTTCTCCATCAACACCAGCGACGCGATGCCGACGTCCTGGATCGTTCGACGATCGGCTTCCCGCATCTGCTCGGCGTTGAGGATTCTCATGGGGAACAGTCCGCCTAAAGGCGGACGCCACTATGCATATGCCTCGATCGGCGGGCAGATGCAGATCAGGTTGCGATCGCCGTATGGATTGTCGATGCGGCCGACGCTCGGCCAGAACTTGCTGGCGCGCACCCACGGCAGCGGGTAGGCCGCCTGCTCGCGCGAATACGGATGCGACCAGTCGTTGATCGACACCGCCGCGGCGGTGTGCGGCGCGTTCTTCAGGACGTTGTCCTTCGGATCGGCCTTGCCGGTGACGACGTCTTCGATCTCGCGGCGGATGGCGATCAGCGCATCGCAGAAGCGATCGAGCTCCGCCTTCGGCTCGCTCTCGGTCGGTTCGATCATCAGCGTGCCGGGCACCGGGAACGAGACGGTCGGCGCGTGGAAGCCGAAGTCCATCAGGCGCTTGGCGACATCGCCCTCTTCAACACCCTTCGCCTTGAAGGCGCGCAGGTCGAAGATCATCTCGTGCGCGACGCGGCCGTTCTGCGCGCGTGTAGAGCACGTCGTAGTGCTTCTCGAGGCGCGACTTGATGTAGTTCGCGTTGAGGATCGCAAAGCGCGTGGCGTCGGTGACGCCCTCGCCGCCCAGCATCCGGATGTAGCCGTACGAGATCAGCAGGATGCTCGCGCTGCCCCACGGCGCCGCCGACACCGGCGGAATCGGCCTGTGCTCGCCGCCGACCGTCGACGAGCGGATGGCCGGCAGGAACGGCGCGAGATGCTTCGCGACGCCGATCGGGCCCATGCCGGGACCGCCGCCGCCGTGCGGAATGGCGAACGTCTTGTGCAGGTTGAGGTGGCAGACGTCGGCGCCGATCGTCGCCGGGCTGGTCAGGCCGACCTGCGCATTCATGTTGGCGCCGTCCATGTAGACCTGGCCGCCGTACTGGTGAATCGTCGCGCAGATGTCGCGGATCGCATCCTCGAACACGCCGTGCGTCGAGGGATAGGTGATCATCAGGCCGGCGAGATCCTTCGCGTGCTCTTCGGCCTTCTTCTTCAGATCGTCGACGTCGACGTTGCCGTTCGGCGCCGTGGCGACCACCACGACCTTGAAGCCGGCCATGATCGCGCTCGCCGGATTGGTGCCGTGCGCCGAGGCCGGAATCAACACGACGTCGCGCGCGCCCTCGCCGCGCGACTGGTGATACGCGCGCATCACCGCCAGGCCGGCGAACTCGCCCTGCGCGCCGGAGTTCGGCTGCAGCGACACCGCGGCAAAGCCGGTGATCTCGCAGAGCGCCTGCTCGAGCTCCTCGCGAGATCTGCCGATAGCCTTCGGTCTGATCCGCCGGCGCGAACGGATGCATGCGCGAGAACTCTTCCCACGACACGGGATACATCTCGCTCGCGGCGTTGAGCTTCATCGTGCACGAGCCGAGCGGGATCATCGAGGTGTCGAGGCCGACGTCCTTGCGCTCGAGGCTGCGGATGTAGCGCATCATCTCGCTCTCGGAGCGATGCGAGTTGAAGACCGGGTGCGTCAGGTACGGGCTCTTGCGAATCAGCGCGGCCGGCCACCTCGGACCGCTCGCGTCGTCGCTCGAGCGCGACGGCGCCGGCGCTCTTGTCCGCGGCCGTCGCGAAGACGTTCGACCACCGACACCAGGTCCGCCATCGTCACGGTCTCGTCGAGCGAGATGCCGATTTCGGTGTCGCCGATGTAGCGGAAGTTGATGCCTGCGGCCTCTGCCGCGGCGCGAATCGTCGTCGACGCGCGCGGCATCGGCGACTGATGCGCAGCGTGTCGAAGTAATGCGGGTTGCGCTGCTCGATAGCCGAGCGCCTTCAGCGCGCCGTCGAGCGCGCGCGTCATCGCGTGCACGCGGGTCGCGATCGCCTTGATGCCGTCGGGCCCGTGATAGACCGCGTACATCGCCGCCATGTTGGCCAGCAGCGCCTGCGCGGTGCAGATGTTCGAGGTCGCCTTCTCGCGGCGGATGTGCTGCTCGCGCGTCTGCAGCGACATGCGATAGGCGCGATGGCCGTGCGCGTCGATCGAGACGCCGATGACGCGGCCCGGCATGTGGCGCACGAATTCCTGGCTGGTCGCGAAGAACGCCGCGTGCGGCCCGCCGAATCCCAGCGGCACGCCGAAGCGCTGCGAGTTGCCGAACACGCAATCGGCGCCGGCTTCACCCGGCGACGTCGCCAGCGCGAGCGCCAGCAGATCGGTCGCGACCGCCACCTTGACGCCCGCGGCGTGCGCCTTGTCGATGAACGGCTTCAGGTCGTCGAGGCGCCCGGCCTCGTCGGGATACTGCACGAGCGCGCCGAACACTCCGGCGCATCGAGCTCCATCTGATCGATCGGGCCAATCCGCAGCTCGATGCCGAGCGGTTCCGCGCGGCTGCGCAGCACTTCGATCGTCTGCGGGAAGCAGCGATCGGACACCAGGAACATGCCGTGCGCATCACCAAGCTTCTTGCCCTGCACGCGATGCAGCAGCGTCATCGCCTCGCCGGCCGCGGTGCCCTCGTCGAGCAGCGACGCGTTGGCCACCGCCATCCCCGTCAGGTCCGACACCATGGTCTGGAAGTTGAGGAGCGATTCGAGGCGGCCCTGCGCGATCTCCGCCTGATACGGCGTGTACGGCGTATACCAGCCCGGGTTCTCGAACACGCAGCGGCGAATCACGCTCGGCGTCAGCGTGTCGGAGTAGCCGAGGCCGATGAAGCTGCGGAAGACCTTGTTCTTCTTCGCGATCGTCTTGAGCCGCGCGAGGTAGGTCGATTCGCTTTCCGCCGCCGGCAGGTTGAGCGGCGCCTTGAGGCGGATGCTCGCGGGAATGACCTCGTCGATCAGCGTGTCGAGCGACGCGGCGCCGACCTCCTTGAGCATCGCGGCGACATCGTCGCCGCGCGGGCCGATGTGTCTGGGAGCGAAAGTGTCGAGAGGAGGAAAGGAACCTGCTTCATTTTTGAATCAGTTGCTCGTAGGCGCCGCGTCCATCAGCGAGGCCAGCTCGCCGGTGCTGCCGAGCTTCACTTTGACCATCCACGTCTCGTGCGGCTTGCTGTTGACGTGATCGGGGCGATCCTTGAGCGAGCTGTTGGTCTCGACGACCTCGCCGGTCACCGGCGCGAACAGCTCCGAGACGGCCTTCACGGATTCGATGGTGCCGAACACCTTGCCGGCGGTCATCGTCGAGCCCACGTCCGGCAGCTCGACGTAGACGACGTCGCCCAGCTGCTGCTGCGCGAAGTCGGTGATGCCGATCGCGCCGGTGTTGCCGTCGACGCGAATCCACTCGTGCTCTTTCGTGTACTTCAGGTCTGCTGGGTAGCTCATTTGGTCTGGTTCCGAGTTCCGGGTTCCGGGTTCCAGGTTATTTCTTCGGTCTCTTGTAGAACGGCAGCGGCACGACGACGGCCTTCGCTTTGCGGCCGCGAATGTCGATCTCGAGCTCGGTGCCCGGCGCCTTCAGCGCCGGCGGCACGTAGGCCATGCCGATCGCCTTCTTCAGGAACGGCGTCTGCGTGCCGCTCGTGACGACGCCGACGGGCTCGCCGTTGTGGAACACCGCGATGACCGTGCCGCGCGATGGCGCGCTCGGTCATCTCGAAGCCGACCATGGTCTTCGTACGGCCGCCGGCCTTTTGCGCGTGCAGCACGTCGCGGCCGAGGAACTCCGGCTTGTTCCAGCCGACGATCCATCCCAGGTCGGCTTCGATCACGGTGGAGTGCTCGTCGATGTCGTTGCCGTAGCAGACGCATCGCGGCTTCGAGGCGCAGCGTGTCGCGCGCGCCGAGGCCGGCCGGGATCAGGCCGTGCGGCTTGCCCTGCCTGCAGCAGCGCGTCCCACACGCGCGCGGCCATGGCCGGCGGCACCATCACTTCGAAGCCGTCTTCGCCGGTGTAGCCGGTGCGCGACACGGTGCCGCGCACGCCGGCGATCTCGCCGTGCGCGAACCAGTAGTACTTGATGGCCGGCAGATCGATCGCGGTCAGCGTCTGCAGGATCTCCTGCGCCTTCGGTCCCTGCACGGCGATCAGCGCGTAGCGATCGCTCGAGTTGACGGTGGCGATGTCGGGCACCGCCTCCTTCGCGCGCGCCGCGATCCACGCGTAGTCCTTGTCGATGTTGCCGGCGTTGATCACCAGCAGGTAGTGCGACGGCCCGAAGCGATAGACGAGCAGGTCGTCGACGAACGTGCCTTCGGGCGTCGTCAGGCCGGAGTACTGAATCTGCCCGACCTGCAGCTTCGACGCGTCGTTGGAGGTGATGTGCTGCACCGCCTCGAGCGCGCCCTTGCCGGCAATCTCGACCTCGCCCATGTGCGAGACGTCGAACAGCCCGGCCGCGGTGCGCACCGCCATGTGCTCGGCGGTGATGCCCGAGTACTCGACCGGCATGTCCCAGCCGCCAAACGGGACCATGCGAGCGCCGAGAGCAACATGTGAGGCGTGGAGCGGGGTCTTCTTGAGCGGGGCGCCGTCGGAATCAGCCATTAAAGAGGGGCTCACCTCGAATGAGGTGAACCCCCGAAAGGTACTATGCGAATCCGTGAAGGGTCAAGACAGCGGATTGCGCCGCCGGGTCTTCCGCCATCGCTCACCAATCACCACGCACAGCACGACACTGATGCCAAGCGCAACCCCGCCGGCGAGCGGCCCGGCATCCCAGCCTCGGCGCAACAGTGCGGGGACCGCGACAGCCGTCAGCGCCCCGGCGAGCATCAGGCCGAGAACAATTTCGCCGACCAACCACAGCGCACGATTCATCGCGGACTCCTTCCTCCTAGATCGGCACGCCGCCCGAGCAGCCGATCACCCAGAACCAGGCCAATTCGGCCTTTACCAGCCATTCGAAGGAGCACACCGCCACCATGCCGGGAATCCAGGCGTAATCGATCAGGCACTGCGCGTACTCGTGGTAATAGACCGCGACCGTGCTCGAATATTCGTTCCAGCAGACGATCGGAGTTTCTTCGCGCGCGGTGAACGACGCTGGAGTCATCGACATCGCCCTGGGCGCCGCGAAGCGGCGCGCCACACCCAGAGCGATTTGATCGTTCCCCCGAATCGCGTTGACGAGCGCCCAGGAGGTCAACATCGACCTGGCGGCGTTACGCTCGTCGGACTCGAGCGTCGCGATCATCGCGCCGAACGCCTTCAGCGCCGCGGAGCCGTCCGTCAGTCGCCGCGCCGTCGCGATCGCCTTCGCGTCGCGCACCGCCATGTTCAGTGAGACGCTCTTGCCGCGTCGCGCCAACCGCACGGCGCCCCCGGCAGTCGCATCGACATCGATTGCATCATTGGCCACTTCGATGCGAATCTTCACCGTCTTCGGCCCGACGCGCTTGCTGACGCGTACGCCGAGCCCTTCCGCGGTCAGCGTTGACTCCTTGTCCGTGCCGCCCGCCGTGAAGCGCACGTCCGTGCCTCGATGAATCGGCGGCGGCCCTGCCGCAACGCTTGATCCGGTCGACACGATCAACATCGACACCACCACTCCAATCGACAGCCCTCGAACCATGACTCCTCCGACTTGCTCCGAAGAAGGCGCATGACCGCGCGGTCCTTCCGCCCCGCCTCGCCGTCTTCACCGCCGGAGGCCTCCGGCAACCCGTTGCTCAGTTCTGCGACGACACCAGCTCGCGCGGATGCCCTGTGGCAGGCGGCGGCGTTTTCGCAGGCCGGTACCGCAAATACGAATTCAGGGTGTGATAACTGATGTCGAGCGCACGACAGGCCTGACGCTTGTTGCCGGCGTTCTTTTCGAGGACCAGCCGCGCATAGCGGCTGCCCCACGCCCGCATCGTGTCGCCCACCTGGCACGACGGCACCAGGTGCTCGCCGTATCCGCCGCGGAGGCTGACCGGCAGGTCGTCGACGCGAATCTGCCGCGATTCGGCGGTCGCGATCGCTCCCTCGATCATCCGCTCGAGCTCCCGCACATTGCCCGGCCAGTCATACGCAATCAGCGCATCCACGGCGGCAGCGGTCATCGTCAGGCGGCCGCGGCCCTCGTGGCGCGACAGGAAATATTGGCCAAGCTCGAGGATGTCGCCCTTGCGCATGCGCAGCGGCGGCACGCGGATTTCGACGCCGCTCAGCCGGTAGAACAGGTCGGTGCGGAACAGTCCGCGGTCGACGAGACCGGCCAGCGGACGATTCGTGGCCGCGACGATCCGCGTGTTGATCTGCCGCGGGCCGCCGCCGCCGACGCGCTCGACCGTAAGGTCCTGGATGACGCGGAGCAACTTCGCCTGGGCGGCCGCCGAGAGATCGGAGATCTCGTCGAGGAACAATGTCCCGCCGTCGGCGTGCTCGAACTTGCCGCGGCGCCCGCGCACCCCGGTTGCGGTCCGCTCCTCGATGCCGAACAACTCCGCTTCGATGAGCGTCTCGACCAGCGCCGCGCAGTTGATCGCGACGAAGGGTCCCTGCCGGCGCGGACCGAGCTCGTGGATCTGGCGCGCCACCAGCTCCTTGCCCACGCCGCTCTCGCCTTCGATGAGCACCGTGAAATGCGTATTCGCCACCCGCTCGACACGCTCGCGAAGCAGCCGCATCGCTTCGCTCGATCCAATCAGTGGCGCTGCGCCATCACGCTCGGCCTGCGTCAGCGGCGCCGGCGTGCACGCCAGCCGCTCAGTCTCGAGCAGGACCGCCGCCAGGCTCGCAGCAGCCTCGACCAGCTGGCAGGTCCAGTCGTCGGGCCCGTTACGAGCGTCGAACGACGCCTCGAGCATCACCTGTCGTCCCTCTTCCCGCACAGGGACGGAGAAGGCCACGTAGTCGCGCGCGCGAACCGGCTGCACCGACCGTGAGTGCATCGTGCTGGAGATTTCCTTCAGCCCGACGCTGCGCATCCGCGCGAGCTGACGCAGCCGCTCGGTAAGGATGTTCGACAGGTGCCGCCGATCAGTCGCGTCAATGAGATCAGCTGCGACGTGTCGCAACAGTTGATCGAGGCCCGCCCGCCGATCGGCGCGGCGCCACGGCCGCGGGATCGCGATTGACATGTTGGGGCCGGCGTCCATGATGACGGGACCAATAACAATCCTGATGCCACGAGCGAGCGCTCGAGTGATTCCCAAATTCGCGCCGGAATTGGCGAGCGACTTAATGCAGCCGCTGATCGGCGGGTAGCAAATGCCCGATCGCGCCCGGCGTTCCGGGCATCTGCTACTCGTCTGCGATCAGCGTGAGCTCTCGCCGATGTTCACGCGCTGTTCGAACAGCACGACGCCGCGATAGCGAATCGGTTCGAGCGCGGCGACGTGGCAGCGATCGAGACGGCCCGCAATCGACACGCGAGTGCCAGGTCCGGCGAGCTGCATTTCGGTACGCGCCCCGGGGCGAAGCCGCGACGCGGACTCGACGAGTGCCGCCTGGTTGCTGATGTTGAGGAGTGTGACCGGCTGGCCCGGACGAAGGATGGCGTGTGATCGCCAGCGTGTGCCGCCGCCCGGCCAACGGCAGTCACGCCGGCGTTCAATTGTTGTGATCTCTATGGCTGCCATTGCCCGGTCTGCGCATCAAACGTCAACACGCGGACACGGCCGGTTGCTCCGAATACCCGAATCGCCATTTGTGGACCCCGACGCGCCGCAACGTAGATTGTGCCGCCGGTGGCACTACCCAGTGGACTGAACGTCAGTAACGACGTGTTGCCGATGCGCAAGGGATCGTCACCAGGCGCAAGGCTGTCTCGAACCGGCGACCTCGGTAATGTCCTGGTTGATGCGGAGCGACACGTCACGCGCCTGATCGTCGAGCCACGCGGCCGGCGCCAGCGGCAGGTCGATGCCGTGATCGATATCGTGCTGCAGTACGCCATTGCCGTTGCCGTCTACGAACAGCCGCATCAGCGTACGGTCCCCGAGCATCTGCAAACGCACCGCGACCGACCGCGCTCGCTTGAGCGAATCGAGTCGTGCCCGCTGCAGGTGCCCTGCCAGATACCGCGCGCCGACCATGGTCCGTTCGCGCTCCAGCGTGCCGCCGACCACAGGCACCGCGACTACCGCCATCAGGAGACAGAGTGAAACGGCGACGATGATGTCGATGAAGGCGGCGCCGCGTATCTCGCCGAAGCGACGCAGGCGCAAAGGCGGACGCGCCTCACGCACCGGGCGCCTTGTCGGACTTGGGTTGTACGGCGATGAGCGGCTTGAGCTTCAGGAAACTCTTCTCGCCGATGCCCTTCACGTTCATCAGTTCCTCGATTCGCTTGAAGCCGCCGGCCTTGGTCCGATATTCGATGATGCGTTCCGCCGTCCTGCGTCCGATGCCGGGCAGGGTTTCGAGTTGATCGATCGTCGCGGTGTTGAGATTGATCGCGGCTTTGGCCGGCGCCGCGGCGGCGGCCGGCGGGGGCGACTGCGGCTGCAGGTTGGCGGCAAGCGCCGGCAGGGCAATCAAGACCGTGACGCCGATTGCGAGCACGGTGGCAATGGTGGTGCGCATGTTGTGTCCTCCGTTTGAGATGGGAATTGCTGCGCGCGAAACACCTGGTCGAGTCGCTAGCGGTCAGGAAGCAATCCGCCAGAAAGTCCGCGCGCAGTCGGCGCCTGCCTGAGCAAGTCCACCGCCGCGCGCGCCGATCGCCGCAACTCATTCGCCGCGCGGCCTTTACACCGCCGGAACCGGACCGGAGCAGCCACCGTAAGAACAGATGACGGCAACCACGGTTGCGCCGCGGCAACGGGATTCCGCGAAACAGGCCGGGAAGTCGGCAAGCCGCTCAGGCAACTCGGGTTGCGCGGCGCCAACCCGGGTTGATTCGGGTCGACTCGGCTACAATGCTCGCTCGAAAGGACAATCATGCGACGAGCCCCCGCAATCCTTGGCGCCTGCGCCCTCGTTCTCTCGGCGGCGACGCTTTCCGGACAGGTCGCGATTCCCGCCCCCGAACAAGGCAAGTGTTCGGTCATCTGGACGGGTTTCGAAGATCAGATCGAGCAATCCCTGGTCGACGGCAAGGTCGGCAAGATGGAGGCCGTCCCGATCGGCGTCACCAAGCCACAGCGCGGCACGATCGATGGCACTCCGATGCGCTTTGCCTGGAAGCCGCTCAGGCCCGGCTACAGCAAGGGGTTCATGGAGAGCTACAAGGCTGAAATCGCCGCCTACAAGCTCGACCGCATGCTCGAGATGCACATGGTCCCGCCGATCGTCGAGCGCAAGATCGACGGCCACACCGGCGCGATGATCTACTGGGTCGAAAACGTCAAGGGCTGGAGCGTCGAGAAGCCGCCGCAGGGGCCCGAGCCCATGTGGAGCCTGCAGCTCACGCGCATGAAGATGTTCGATCTGCTGATCGCGAACATCGATCGCAACCAGGGCAACTTGATCTACGACGCTGACTGGCACCTGATCCTGATCGATCACTCGCGCGCCTTCATCGACAAGAAGGACCTCAAGAACATCGCGGCCCTTGGCCGCGTCGATCGCAAGCTCTGGGAAAAGATGCAGGCCCTGACGATGGAAGAGCTCAATCGCGGCCTCGGCGAGTGGGTCGGCGAGAAGGAAAAGAAGGCGATGCTCCTCCGCCGCGACCTGATGGCCAAGAACATCCAGGAGATGGTTGCCAAGCGCGGCGAGACCTTCGTGTTCTACGATTAGGACATGCGGCGCGCTGCCCTCGTCATCGTCGGCGCACTGACCATCCTCAGGCCGGCTGCGCCCCTTGACGCGCAATCGGCGCGCATCGTCGCCATCGGCGACATCCACGGCAGCATCGACGGCTTCAAGTCGATCCTGAAGGCGACGGGTCTTGCCGACGGCAACGGCAAGTGGACCGGGGGCCGTACCCAGCTCATTCAAACCGGTGACTATACGGATCGCGGCGAAGGCACGCGCGCCGTGCTCGATCTGCTGATGGCCCTCGAGGACCAGGCCAAGGATGCCGGTGGCCGCGCCTTTGCGCTCCTCGGCAATCACGAAGTGATGAACCTGATCGGCGAGACGCGAGACGTCACCCGCGAGATCTTCGCAACCTTCGCCGATGCCGGTTCTGAGAAACGGCGCGAGGCGGCGTGGGAGGCCTACACGAAGCTCGCCGCCGCAAAGAAGGACAATGGCGAGCCGGTGCCGAGCGTCTACACGCAGACGAAGGACGCGTGGCTGACGACGCATCCGCTCGGATACGTCGAGTACAAGGAAGCCTTCTCAGCGAAGGGCAAGTACGGTCAGTGGCTGCGCCGTAAGCCGATCGTGACGGAAGTCGCCGGCAACATCTTCATGCACGCCGGCATCCCGCCGGCGAACCCGCCGGTGAAGCTCGACGATCTGAACGTCAAGACGCGCGACGAAATCCGCCGCCTCGATCAGTTCGTCGACAGGCTGATCGATTTGAAGCTCGCGACGCGCGACTTTTCGCTGAGCGAAATCCTGCAGGCCGCATCGAGCGAGATCGGCCTGGCCAACGCGCGCATCGCCGAGGCGCAGGCCGCCGGCACGGAGGTCGATCGCAGCAAGCTGAACATGCCGCTGTTGATGGAAGCGCAAGCCATCATGAAGATTGACTCCTGGCTGTCGATCAATCCCGAGGACGCGCTCTGGTACCGCGGACTGGCCACACTGCCGGACGATCCACAGGGCGGGCCGTTTGCCGCGCTGTTGCAGAAATACGGCGCGAAGCGGTTCGTTACCGGCCACACCCCCCAGCAGAACCGCTCGATCAACGTGCGCTTCGGCGGCCGAGCGATTCTGATCGACACGGGAATGCTGAGCTATTACAAGGGCCGGGCCTCGGCACTCGAAATCGACGGCGACAAGCTGACTGCGTACTACGAGGACGGAAAAATTACGCTGCAGTAAACCACTTCACCGTCTCGCGCAGGCCCTCTTCAAGACCGACGATCGGTTTGTAGTCGAGCATTGTCGCCGCCTTGCTGATGTCGGCCTGCGAATCGCGGACGTCGCCCTGGCGCGCTTCCTTGTAGATCGGCTCCAGGCTCGTGCCGAAAATCTGGTTGAGCGTCGCCAGCAACTGGTTCAGCGAGATGCGGCTGTTGGTGGCGACATTGAACACCTGTCCGCCGACGCCTGGCGTCTCCGCGGCACGGATCACCCCGTCGACGACGTTCGTGACATAGGTGAAGTCGCGCGTCTGCTCGCCGTCGCCATAGATGGTCGGCCGCTGCTTCTCGTGCAGCGCCTTGATGAAGAGCGAGATCACGCCCGAGTACGGCGATCCGGGATCCTGGCGCGGCCCAAACACGTTGAAATAGCGGGTCGTAACCGTCTCGAATCCATAGAGGCGGGTGAACATCTGGCCGTAGACCTCGCTCATCAGTTTCTGGAGCGCGTACGGAGACAGCGGATTGGTCGGCATCGTCTCGGTTTTTGGCAGCACTGCCGTGTCGCCATAGACCGACGATGAACCGGCGAAGACCAGGCGCTTCACGCCGCCGTCGCGCGACGCGATCAGCATCTGCAGCATGCCGTCGACGTTGGCGCGATGGGATTCGAGGGGCTTGTCCACCGAGCGCGGCACCGAGGGAATGGCCGCCTGATGAATCACGTAGTCCATGCCGGCGACAATCGCCGCCGCGAAGGCGGGATCCGCGCAGTCGCCTTCGACGAACTCCACGCCCTGCCGCAGGTTCTGCTTGTAGCCGGTGATGAAGTTGTCGGCCACGCGGACCCGATGCCCGCACTTGACGAGTTCTTCCGAGATGTGGGAACCGATGAAGCCTGCGCCGCCCGTGACGAGGTAATTGGCCAAATCGAAATCCGTCCGATCCGAGATCCGAAATCGTTAAGAGCCGCAGTGAGCCTGTAAGCCGAATTCTGTGATCCTGCGCCGCCCTTGCGAGCGACGCCGGACCGGCAATCATTCCTCTAGTCCCGACATTACTGGCGGGATCCAGCAACCTACCCGGAAGCGCGAACGGGCCGTTCGACGAGCTTCCCTATTTGGTCTTGCTCCATGCGGGGTTTGGCCTGCCACGTCTGTTACCAGCCGCGCGGTGCGCTCTTACCGCACCTTTTCACCCTTACCCTTCGACTCGGATCCGATTTCTTGCGAAATCGGATCCTCGCTCAGGGCGGTATGTTTTCTGTGCCACTGTCCGTCGGGTCGCCCCGCCCGGGTGTTACCCGGCGCATTGCCCTGTGGAGTTCGGACTTTCCTCTCCCGTCCGCCTTCGCCCTCGGCCTCGCGGCCTTGGAACTCCGGCGAGACAGCAGCGATCACCCGGCTCACTGCGGCGAGTCTGTAATTCTCCCCTATCCGTCGGTTTCCTGCGAAATCCTGTACTGCTCGAGCTTCTTATACAGATTACTCCGAGGCGTATCGATCACCTCGGCGGTCTTCGAGATGTTCCAGCTATTCTCCCTCAGCTTGGCCACCAGATAGGCGCGTTCGGAGCCGGACTTGAATTCCTGGAGCGTCGGCGCCTGCATCCACGACTGCTCCGCGGCGCTCGCGCTGATCTCGCCGGATGCGGCGGGCACGGGCAGATCGCCGCGGATGACGCCGCCCTCCGGGACGTCCGCCGCATCGACCTGCGCGCCGCCGGTCATGATGACGAGGCGCTCGACGAAGTTGCGCAGCTCGCGGATGTTGCCGCGCCAGTGCTGCTGCTTCAGCTTCTCCATCGCCGCCGCGGTGAACGTGCGGCGGTGAAAGTTGTTTTCGCGCGCGAACAGATCCGCGAAGTGACGTACCAGCGTAGGAATGTCGTCCCGCCGATCGCGCAGCGCCGGCACGTGGATCGGCACGACGTTGAGGCGGTAGAACAGGTCCTCGCGGAAGGTGCTCTTGTCGATTTCCTCTTCGAGGTTCTTGTTGGTCGCGGCGATGACCCGCACGTCGACCTTGATGATGCGATTGCTGCCGAGCCGCTCGAGCTCCTGCTCCTGCAGGACGCGCAGCACCTTGGCCTGAGTCTTCAGGCTCATGTCGCCGATCTCGTCGAGAAAAATCGTTCCCTTGTCGGCCTGTTCGAACTTGCCGATCTGCCGATCCGTGGCACCGGTGAACGATCCCTTTTCGTGGCCGAACAGTTCCGACTCGATCAGTTCGTCGGGAATCGCGGCGCAGTTCACCTGCACGAACGGGCCGTCGCGACGCAGGCTCTCGCGATGAATCGCGCGGGCGACGAGCTCCTTGCCGACGCCGCTCTCGCCCCAGATGAGAACGGTGGCGTTGGTCGGCGCCGCCTTCTGGATCGCGCCGCGGACCGCGGCGAGCGGCGGCGAGTCACCAACGATCTGGTATTTCTTCTCGGCGTCGCGGCGATACGTCTTGTTCTCGGTCTTGAGCCGCCGCGTGTCAACGGCGTTTCTGACCGTCACCAGCACGCGCTCGCGCTCGAGCGGCTTCTCGATGAAATCGAAGGCGCCGAGCTTGGTCGCTTCGACCGCGGTGTTGATGTCGGCGTGGCCCGAGATCACCACGACGGGCGTGCCCTCGACGAAGTGGCGCAGCTTCTGCAGCACTTCGAGGCCGTCCATGCCCGGCATCTTGATGTCGAGAAACACGAGATCGGGCGCTTCGCGCTCGACCAGCTTGACGCCTTCCTCGCCCGTCGCCGCCAGCATCACGTCGTAGCCGTCGTACTCGAGCGTCATCTTCAACGAGTCGCGAATCGCCGACTCGTCGTCGATGACCAGGATGCGTGGCTTCACCGCGACTCCGTGCGGACGGTGCGAATGGCGCGCTGGTCGAGCTCGGGTTCGTAGAGATAGACGGCCAGGACGTCGCCCGGCCGGGCCGCGCCGACGATGCGCCGCCAGCCGGCGATCGAGTTCACCGGCTGCCGGTTGACCTCGAGGATGATCGAGCCGCGCTCGATGCCGCCGTCGTAAGCAACCGAGAGCGGCTCGACGCGCTGCACCAGCAGGCCGGTCATGCCTGCCGGGATGTCGAAGCGATGCGCGTTGCTGTCGTCAATCTCGATCAGGCTCAGACCCAGCTCGCCGGGACCGGTGCGCTGAATCGATCGTTCGGCGCTGGCGGGGCCGCGATCCGCCTGCTGGCGCGGCCGCTCTGCCAGCCTGACCTGAGCATCGAGCGTGCGCCCGTCGCGAACATATTCGAGCCTGGCGACGCTGCCGGGCCGGCGATCAGCGATCTCGCGGATCAGAACGTCGTGCGTCTTGACCTTCTCGCCATCGACCGAGACGATCACGTCGTAGGCGCGCAGGCCGATGCGCGCGCCCGGCGATCCCGGCGTCACGTCCTGGACGAGCGCGCCGTCGCCGCGCGACAGCTTCAACGACGCCTGGACGTCGGGATCGACGTCGCGCAGCGTCACGCCAATGTAACCGCGCTCGACGCGGCCCAGGGTCTGCAGCTGCGTCAGCACGCCGCGCGCCTGGTTGATCGGGACTGCAAAACCGATATTGCTCGACTGGCGGCTGACCGCCGAGTTGATGCCAATGACCTGGCCGCGTGAATTGATCAGCGGGCCGCCGCTGTTGCCGAAGCTGATCGCGGCATCGGTCTGAATGTAGTTGTCGAGGCTCGGGTCGAATAGCTTGCGCCCGAGGAAGCTGATCACGCCCACCGTCACGGTGTGCTCATACGCGAGCGGATTGCCGATGGCGCACACCCATTCACCGACGCGCAGCGTCGACGAATCACCGAGGATCGCATGAGGGAACGGCCCGTTCCCCGACACCTTGATCAGCGCGATGTCGGTGTCCGGGTCGGAGCCAATCACGTCCGCCCGGAGGCTCCGGCCGTCCGCCAGCTTCACGGTGAGCCGCTCGGCGCCCTCGATCACGTGGTGGTTGGTCAGGATCAGTCCATCGGGGTCGATCAGAAATCCGGTCCCGGTGCCGCGGCGTGGCGCCTCGTTGCCGCGCGATCCCTGCTCCACGGGCGCGTCGGTCCCGCGCCGCCCGCCCTGCTCGATCAGCTGCCGCGCACGGCGGCCACGTGCGGTCGCGTCGATGTTCACGACGGCGGGGTTGAGCCGCGCGGCAATATCGGCAAAGTTCAGCGACGATGCAGGAACCGGAGCCGGGTCGACGAGCTCGGCCGGAGCGGGCCCGGCCTCGCGTGCCATGGAAGCGCTCACCACGGGCGCCGGCGCGATCGGCTGCACGGGCCGCTGCACCGACAGCAATGCGCCCACCAGGACACCGATGACCGCCGTCAGCGCTGCCGTGGTGACGACAAACAGCCGGTTCATGATTCCTTCATTATAAAAGGTTCAAAAGTTCAAGGGGTTCAAAGAGTTCAAAGGTCAGGGTTCAAGGGTTCAAGGGTTCAAGGTTCAACAGTTTAAGAAAGCCCTGTTCGTCGAGCGTCGGGATGCGCAAAGCCTGTGCCTTCTCAGACTTGCTCGCGCCGGGGTCGCTGCCGACGATCAATGCCGTCGTTTTCTTGCTCACCGACCCTGTCACCTTCGCGCCGAGGGCCTCGAGCTTCGCTTGCGCGGCTTCGCGAGACATCCCGGACAGTTCACCCGTGATGACGAAGGTTTTTCCCGCCAGCGGTTGCGGCCCCGCCGGCACGCGCTTCGGCTCGCCGATGAGCTTCACTCCCGCCGTGCGAAAACTTTCAATCAGGTCCCGGTTTGCGGGCTGATCGAAAAACGATCGCACCGACGCGGCCAGGACCGGTCCGATCTCGCGAACGGACTCCAGTTGATCGAGCGTCGCGTTCTCGATGGCGTCAACCGAGCCGAAGTGATCGGCGAGGACCTGCGCGCCGCGCTCGCCGACGTGGCGGATGCCGAGCCCATACAGCAGGCGCCACACGTCGTGGCCTTTGGATTTCTCGATCTCTCCCAGTACTTTCGCCGCGGACTTCTTCCCCATGCGCTCGAGGCCTTCGAGCTTCGCGGCGTCGAGTGAATAGATGTCGGCGTAGCTCCTGACGAGCCCGGTTTCGCAGAGTTGTCCGACCAGCGCCTCGCCTAACCCCTCGATGTTCATGGCGCCGCGCGACGCAAAGTGTTCGAGGCCGCGGCGCAGTTTTGATGGGCACGAGCTGTTCTCGCATCGCCAGACCGCTTCGTCTTCGGGCTTTTGCAGCTCGCTGCCGCAGACGGGGCACGCCGTCGGCATCACCCATGGATCGGGACGATTGGCGGCTCCGGAGTCCGCCGGCCCGACGACCCGCGGGATCACGTCACCGGCCTTCTCGATGATCACCGGCTCGCCGGGACGAATGTCCTTGCGGATGATGTCGTCCGGGTTGTGCAGCGTCGCCATCGAGATGGTCGACCCGGCGACGACGGTCGGCTCGAGCATCGCGAATGGCGTGGCGGCGCCGGTCCGGCCGATGTTGATCTCGATGCGATGCAGCATCGCGATCTTCCGCTCGGCGGGAAACTTGAACGCGGTGGCCCAGCGCGGGAACTTCGAAGTGTATCCGAGCTGTTCGCGCAGGGCCGGATCGTTCAACTTGATGACGACGCCGTCGGTTTCAAACGCCAGCGATCCGCGCTTGTCACGCCACTCCTCGCAAAACTCGATCACCGCATCGATGCCGTCGCACTTCTTCCAGTGCGGTTCGACCGGCAGACCCCATTTGGCGAGATCTTTCAACATTTCGGCATGCGATTCGAGTTGCAGCGACTGATCGTCCCTCCGGCCTACGAGCTGATACATCCAGGCAGAGAGGCCACGTTTCGCGACAAGTGCGGGATCGAGATTGCGCATCGTGCCCGCCGCCGTGTTACGCGGATTCGCGTAGAGCGGCTCGCCCGCCTCCTCCTGCTCCTTGTTGATCCGCTCGAAGTTCTTCCTGGGAAGATAGACCTCGCCGCGAACCTCGATGCGACCTTTCGGACCACCCTTGAGCGACAACGGAATCGCGCGGACGGTCCGCACGTTGTGCGTGACCTCTTCCCCGCGGATGCCGTCGCCGCGCGTGGCACCGCGCACCAGCTTGCCGTTCTCGTAGGTCAGCGCCATGCTGAGACCATCGATCTTCAGCTCGGTCACATAGGCCGGGCCGCCTTCGCCAGGGCTTCGGCGCCCAGGTTCGTCCCAGCCGATGCCCTTGCGAACGCGCTCATCGAAGGCGCGCAGATCCTCTTCGTCGTAGGCGTTGTCGAGGCTGAGCATCGGGTGGAGGTGCGCGACCTGCGCGAATCCCTCGGCAGGACGACCGCCGACACGTTGTGTCGGTGAATCGGGCGTGCGCAGCTCAGGATGCGCAGCTTCGAGCGCCTTGAGCTCGTTCATCAGCGTGTCGAAATCGGCGTCGCCGATCTCGGGCGCGGCCTGGACGTAGTACAGCTCTTCGTGACGGCGTATTTCCTGGCGGAGATGCTCGATGCGTTCGGCGGGGGTCATTGAAAAGCGTCACGCTGAAACACTGAAACACGGAAAAACCAAAAGGGTTTCTCTGCTTCCGTGTTCCTATGTTTCCGTGTAAGGCATTTCAGCGATCTCGCAACAACACGTAGTCGGCCAGTCCCATGAGCGCTTCACGCTCCTGGCTCGGCGCAAACAGGCGCAGCTGGCGCTTCGCCGACTCGCCGAATTCCACCGCGCGGCTGTAGGCGTACTCGATCGATCGATGCTCGTTCAGCAGCGCCTTCAAGCGCGCCCACTTCTCAGGAGAAATCTCGCGATCACGCACCGCGTTGCGGATCAGATCGCCGGCCTCGAGGCCGCCATGGTGCAGCAGGTGGATTAACGGCAGCGTGATCTTGCCTTCCCGCAGGTCGCCGCCGATCGGCTTGCCGAGCGCGTCCGCTGCCCCGGTGAAGTCGAGCAGATCATCAACGAGCTGGAACATTGTCCCGAGGCTGAAGCCGTACTCGCGCAGCGCCTGTTCCTTTTCCGCGCCGACCTCGCCGAGCATGCCGCCGATCTGCGCGCAGCCGCCAAACAAATAGGCGGTCTTGCGGCGGATGATGTCGAAGTGCTCGTCTTCTGTGAGATCGACGACGCCGTTCTTGGTGAGCTGATAAATCTCACCTTCGATCATGCGCAGCGTGACGTCGCAGAGCAGGCGAACGATGTCGAGCGTGTCCTGAGACAGCGCCATCGCCATCGACTTGATGTAGAGGAAGTCGCCGGCGAGTACCGTTACGTCATTGCCCCACTGCGAGTGGACGGCCTTCCGCCCCCGCCGCACATCGGCATCGTCGATGATGTCGTCGTGGACGAGCGTGGCGGTATGGATGAACTCGACCACCGCCGCATTGAGCACGGCCCGTGGCCCGGTGTAGCCGCACAGCCGCGCGCTCATCAGCACCACCGCGGGGCGCACGCGCTTGCCGCCACTCTTCAGCAGGTAGTTGCCGATCTCGGGAATGACGTGGATTTGCGACTGGACCTGTCGCGAGAACTCGCGCTCGACCGCCTCCAGATCCGCGCGGACGGGCTCGAATAATTGAATTAGGTCCGCCTGGGTCCGGGGTGCGGCGTTAGACACGCTTGTTGATCACACCATACGGACCGCGAAGTGTCAACGCGGCGAGGCGAATTAATCCTTTGAACGACAAAGCTTTGCGGCCACAGAAGGCGCAGAAAGCGCAGACCGTTTACGGCCGGAACAGGCGGTCGAAGTTGCCGTCGGTCTGCTCGCCGATGTCGGCAGCGGTGCTGCCGCGCACTGACGCCAACAGCTCGACCACTTTCGCGACATACGACGGCTCGTTGCGTTTGCCGCGATACGGAATCGGCGCCAGGTAGGGGCTGTCGGTCTCGACCAGCAGCCGATCCGCCGGCGCGGCGGCTGCAGCCTGCCTCAGCGTTTCAGCCTTCGGGAAGGTTGCCACGCCAGGAATCGAAAGGAAGAATCCGGTGGCAAGCGCACGATCGGCGGCGGCCCGATCGCCCGTGAAGCAATGGAAGACGCCGCGTAACCGGCCCTGCCCTTCCTCGCCGATGATGCGCAGGGTGTCGTGCTCGGCCTCGCGTGTGTGAATGACGATCGGCAGGTCGCGCTCGAGCGCAAGCCGAATCTGGACGCGAAACACCTCGTGCTGCACGTCGCGCGGCGAGAAGTCGTAATGGTAATCGAGACCGATCTCGCCGATGGCGCGGGCGGCCGGCTGCGCGTCAAGCCGGGCCGCGACAATTTCCGCTGCCGCCCGAGGGTTTGACCGCGAACACCTTCGCGTGATGAGGGTGAACGCCAATCGAAAACCGGCATTCGGGCCAGGCTGCGAGAACGGTTTGGCTCCTCGCTATCTCGTCATCGTCCTCAGCGGCGAGAATGACGAGCGCGCGCGACACCCCTGCCGCACGCGCGCGTTCAACAACCGCCGGTAAGTCGGCGACGAACTCCTCGCCGGCAATGTGGCAGTGGCTGTCGGTCATAACAGGCCAACGGGCGAACAGGCGAACGGGCCAACGGGCCAACGGGCCAACGGGCCAACGGGCAACAGGCTAGCCGGCCGACAGGTTAAGGCTTTTCAGCGACGACGGCGCCCGTGACCTGGAACTGGTAACGGTTGCCGAACTCCGCCGCCTTCGGTTGGGCGTGCGCGTGCTCGCCCGCCGCTTCCTTGGCTTCGTGGTCGCCGGCGCCAATCTTCACGAACACGCCTTCGGCGCTCGCCTTCTGGCCCTTCAGGGAGATCGGGAAGACGATCTTGCCGTCGTGCTCGGCCTGGAAGCGCACCGCCTGATCGGGATTGTCGGAGGCGCCGATCGCCATCCAGCATCCCATTTCGGTACAGACCGCCGTCACCACGCCGTCGACGCGTACGGTCTTGCCCACGAATTTCTCGGGCGACGCGAACAGCTCGCTGATTGGCGTCGCCTTGGTCAGCGTCACGCCCGCGCCGAACTTGGTCTCGGCCCGCAGACCCACGCCGAAGACCATTGCCACGAGAGCCACCAGCACTACGCTACGAACGATGCGACCCATTTGCAACCTCTCTTGGAATGAAATCAACGCACCCGCGTTCCAGGCGGCGCGGGCTCCGAATTCAACACTAGCGCCTTTCCGCCGTCAGGGCTAGCGGCCAGAACCATGCCGTTCGACTCGAGGCCCATCATCTTGCGGGGCGCCAGGTTCGCAACGATGACGATCGACTTGCCGATCAACTGCTCCGGCTCGTACGACTCGGCGATGCCTGCCAGGATCGTGCGCGGCTCTGCCTCGCCGGCGTCGACCTTCAGCTTCAGCAGCCGCTGCGGATTTCGGCATGCGCTCGGCCTCGAGCACCTTCGCGGTCTTGAGCTCGACTTTCGCGAAATCGTCGATGGTAATGGTCGCGGGTGAGGCGAGTGATGCGGGTGACGCGGGTGATGCGGGTGAGGCGGGTGAACCTGGTGATGGCGGTGCAGCGGGCGCCGGGCCCGCCTGGGTTGCCGGCGCGTCTGGTGGTTTTTGAGACTCTTCGCTCACGTGTACGACTCCCTTGTCTGCTTCAATACGGGGCCACAGCGCGCCCACATTAAGGATTTGTTTCTCGCCTGACGTACGCCAGGCCGTATCGGCATCCAGCCGTCGATCACTCAACGGTCGATCGTCACCCAGCCGACGCAGGATCTCCGTCGCCGACGAAGGCATGATCGGCGCGAGCAGTGTGGCGGCAATCCGTACCGCTTCCGCCGTGTCGGCGAGCGCGCCGTTCAGTTGATCGGCTTTCGCCGGATCCTTTGCCAACGCCCACGGTTGCGTCTCGGCAATGTAGTTGTTGGCGGCGCTCACGAGCCGGAATGCCGCGGCCGCGCCCTCGTGCAGCGCGTGCACGTTCATCGCCTCGCGATACGCCGAGACAGACTCCGCTGCGACGGCCGCCAATGATCCGCCGCCCGTGGCTCGAACCCGCCCCTGTTGATACCGCTCGGTCATCGAGGCGACGCGATTCACCAGGTTGCCGAGGTTGTTCGCCAGGTCGGCGTTGTATTTCTCCTCGAACCGTTCCCACGTGAAGTCGCCATCACCTCCGTACGGAATCTCCTTCGCCAGATACAGGCGCAGCGGATCCGGGCCGAACTTGTTCGCGGCATCAAGCGGATCGACGATGTTCCCCATCGTCTTGCTCATGCGCTCGCCCTTGAAATACACCCAGCCGTGGCCGAACACCTGCGCCGGCAGCGGCAGTCGCGCGCTCATCAGCATCGCCGGCCAGATGACGCAGTGGAAGCGCGTGATGTCCTTGCCAACGACGTGCAGGTTGGCCGGCCACCACTTCTTGAAGAGGTCGTCGTCCCACCCGTAGCCCACGGCCGCCGCGTAATTGATCAGCGCGTCGAACCACACGTAGACCACGCTCGTGGGATCGAACGGCACCGGAATGCCCCACGACTGGCCGGCGCGGCTCATCGAAATGTCTTCGAGGCCGCTTTCGACGAGCCGCAGGATCTCGTTGCGCCGGATGTCCGGCTCGATGAACGACGGATTGCGGCGTAGTGCTCGAGAAGCGGCTGCTGGTATTTCGACAGGCGGAAGAACCAGTTCTTCTCCTTGATCCACTGCGGCTTGGTCTTGTGGATCGGACACAGACCCTCGACGAGATCCTTCTCCGGCTTGAAGGACTCGCAGCCCTCGCAGTACCAGCCCTCGTAGGCGCCTTCGTAGATGTCGCCGTTGTCCAGGCAGGCTTGCGCCATCTTCTGGACCGCGGGGAAATGCCGCTTGCGATCGGTGGTGCGAATGAAGTCGTCGAACGACAGATCGAGCCGCTTCCAGACGTCCCGGAACACCTGCTCCATCTCGTCGCAGTAGGCGAGCGGATCCTTCCCCTGCTCGGCCGCCTTGCGAAACACGTTCTGCGAGTGCTCGTCGTTGCCCATCAGGAAATGGGTATCGAACCCCGCGAGCCGGCGGTAGCGGGCAATGATGTCGGCGGTGATCTTTTCGTAGGCCGTGCCGAGATGCGGCTTGCTGTTGACGAAATCGATCGCGGTAGTCAGGAAATAACTTCATCGTTCGAGCCACGCCTTGTGCGCGAGCGCCTGGACGTCCTTGATTGGGATGCCGCGCTCCGCCGAAAGTTTCGCCAGATCTTCGAACTCCGGCTGCGCGTTCAGGACGCGGCCGTCGCGACGCGCCACCTTGAAGCGCACCGGGCCAAGACTGGTCGTCACCGTTACCATTTCACGATCGAGGCACTCGCGCGACAGTTCCTGGTGCCGGATTCCAATCGTGGTCGATTCCCTGAAGACGAGGTCGGTCATCGCCTCTCGTCGGTCCGGCTTTGCGACGATCGTCATCAACGTGCCCGGACGGTTCTTCTTCATCTGCACGGCGGAATAGAACACTTCCAGCGCGCCCGCCGCGTAGAGCTTGTCCATCAAGCACGCCGAAGATCTGCGGGTTCATGTCGTCGATCTCGCATTCGAGGACAACAACCCGGTGGGCGTGGGGCTTGGGGCTGCTCGTCACCGAGCCTTGGCGAAGGTGAGGCTTGGCCTTGCGTTCCTCCGCTTCGCCTATCAACACCCGGACAACATTCGGGGTTTCCTTCAGTTCGCGGTCGCCGGCGCCGTAGCCGACCTTGTCGATCGTCATCGGCGGAATCGGACCAAACGCCGACGCGAATTCGGTCAGGATCAGCGCGCCGGTCGGCGTCAGCAGCTCCGACTGGATGCCGCTCGAATAGACCGGCGCATTCTTCAACAGCGACAGCGTCGCCGGCGCCGGCACCGGAAACACGCCGTGCTCGGTCCTGACCATGCCGCTGCCGACGTTGATCGGCGAGACGACAATGCGATCGGCGTTGAACCACTCGATCGCGAATACGGCGCCGACGATGTCGATGATCGAATCGAGGGCGCCGACTTCGTGCAGGTGGATCTTGTCGATCGGGATGCCGTGGATCGCCGCTTCCGCCTCGCCGAGCCGCTGGAACATCCGAATTGCGCGGGCCTTGCCATCGACGCTCAGCGCTGAGCGTTCAATCGCGGCATAGATCTCGCTGAGCGAATGGTGCCCATGATCGTGGTGGTGC
Organism: uncultured cyanobacterium; assembly: GCA_963833135.1. Lineage (GTDB taxonomy): Bacteria > Acidobacteriota > Vicinamibacteria > Vicinamibacterales > UBA2999 > 12-FULL-67-14b. The sequence continues at coordinate 601,504 of CAWHWW010000014.1, forward strand.
GTGACCGTGCGTGCATCGCGGTGCGTAAGGTGCGTGAGGTGCGTCGAGTGCGCGTGCTCGTGAACGCGGAATTTCGTCGCGGTGATTCCCTTCTTGATGACGCGATCGACCGACACGTCCCATCCTTCGACGGCCAGGCTGCCGAGGGCGCGCTTCAGTTCCTCGAACGGCAGGCCCGCGTCGAGCAACGCGCCGAGGATCATGTCGCCCGCCGCGCCCGCGAAACAGTCGAAGTAGAGAACCTTCAATCCAGTCCCTCTGCCCTGAAGCTGAAAAACCTTCCGCCCCGCCGAGGATGATGTGATCCATCAGCGCGATGCCAACCACTTCACCCGCCTCGAACAGCCGGCGCGTCATCATCCGATCGGCGACGCTCGGCAGCGGATCTCCCGACGGGTGATTGTGAAACGCCACCACGAACGAGGCCCGCGCCAGCATCGCGACGCGGAACATGTCGCGCGGATGCGAGATGCTCGACTCGATCGTTCCGGTCGACAGGATCACGCTGCGAATCACGCGCTGCTTCTGATCGAGCAGCATCACGCCAAACCGCTCGACACCGAAGCCGGCATATCGCGGCGTCAGATACCCGACGATGTCGCCCGTCGACAGCATCTGCGGCCGCTCCTCGCGATCGCTGAACAAGGTGCGGCGCCCGAGTTCAACCGCCGCCTTCAGCCGCGCCGCACGCGACTCGCCCGACACCCGGCACCCGGCATAACTCGTCGAGCCCGATCCGCACCAGCCCCTGGACGCCGTCCGCGGCGTCGATCACATCGTGCGCGACGATCAGCGCGCCGCGCGACCGGGTGCCCGACCCAAGCACGAGCGCGACCAGCTCGTTGTCGCCGAGCGCTTCGACGCCGACCCGCGCCAGCTTCTCGCGCGGCCGATCCACCGGCGGCACACTTGCCATCGCGCCGGACCCTTCATGGTAGCTGATTGACGCGTCTTCTGGCGCGCGAACGCGCCGGCTGCGCCGCACCGCTGACGTATACTCATGAGACATGCTTCGTGTGGTTCGCCGCCTGGCGCTCATCACCGCCATCCTCCTCTCTGCCAGTTGCGCCGAGCCTCCCAACAAGGAAATGAATCAGGCGCAAGGCGCGATCGATGCAGCGCGCGCCGCCGGCGCCGACAAGTTCGCCGCCGCGGAGTTCACCGCCGCCCAGGACGCGCTCAAGCAAGTCCGAAGAGGCCGTCGCCGCCGGCGATTACCGGCAGGCGCTCAGCCACGCGCTCGACAGCCGCGAGCGCGCGCAGAACGCCGCCAAGATGGCGGTCGATGGCCGCGCCGACGCGCGCGGTCAGGCCGAACGCGCCATCGCCGAAGTCGCGACGCTGCTGTCGCGGGCACAGGCACAGTTGAAGGATGCCGACGTCGCCCGGCTCAATCGCCCGGACCCTCCAAGAGCCGCGCGCTACCGTCGAGGCTACCGAGAAGATGCTGCAAGAAGCGCGCACAGCGCTGAAGGCGGAGGATTATGCGGCGGTCACCAAGGCGCTCAACGGCGCCGCCGCCAAACTTCAGGCCGCTTTGACAGCAAATCGACGCCGCCGCGTCGCCCGCGTACGGCTCCCCGCAAGCGTTAGGGCACCACCCTTCGATCGCGGATTTCGCGATCGGACAGGGCAGGGTGGTGATCAGAAAGGGCTCAGGGGCTTCAGCGGGCTTACGGGCTTAGACGAGGTCGGCGGTCGACGGAATCCAGTGCCCGTCGAAGACCACCTCCGCCCACCCGGTCAGGTAGATCCCATCGTCACGCCACTCGACACGCTGCGTGCCGCCTGGCGCGATGACCTCGAGGTCGCGCGACGCGCCACCGTGCGCGATGGCGGCAATGGCCGAGGCGCACGCGCCCGTACCCGATGCGTGAGTCGGGCCGACACCCCGCTCCCAAATCAGGATGCGGACGCGATCTGGCGCCTCGACGACCGCGAATTCGACGTTCGTGCCGTGAGCAAAACGCTTGTGCGTCGACAGCGCGGGACCGAGGCGATGGAAGCGCGGCATGTCCGGCAGCTGCTTCAACAACGCGACGCATTGAGGATTGCCGATCGCAAGCGTGGTCACCGTCAGGGTTTCACCGGCCGCGTCGATCTGTCTCTTCGACGACCCGTTCGGGCTGCCCCATGGCGGCCCGAAACGTGTAGCGGCGCGCCTTGCCGGCTGATCAGCGACAAGGCGTCTTCCATCCCGCCTCGGTGTCGACTCGCACGTCCGTGATCGGCGTCGTTTCGTAACTGCTCGCGCCGATACAACACCAACGCCGCCAGGCACCGCAGCCCGTTGCCGGACAGCTCCGACGGGCTGCCGTCCGTATTGACCAACTTCATCTGCGCGGTGCCGTCCGGCGCAATCGTGTAGTAAATGACGCCGTCGCCGCCGAGACCGGAGTGCCGCTCGCACAAACGGCGTGACAGCTCGTCGAGCCGCAGGCCTTCGACCTGCTCGGCCGGAACGAACAGGAAATCGTTGCCGTACGCGTGGGCCTTGGCTACCGACAACATCACGGTACTCTGAACGCGTCAAAGACCCACGTAAAGCCGCCCGTGACTCCAAATTCGGGATCGCGCGGCGTCAGGCCGAGCAGGATGCCGGCGTCAAGCCGGACGCCGCTGGTCGTGTAGCGGGTCGCAAACCGCAGCAAGCCGCGATCCTCGGCGCCCGGCGTGACGATGTCGGCAAAGTTGGCGCGGCCGACGAACTCGCCAACGATCTCCGCGGCCGGGCTGATGGCGCGCGCCACCGACAGGCTGTAGATCAGCAGATCATCCTGCGCGACCGCATCAGTGGGCTTGCCGATCATCATGAGGCCGATGTTGGCGACGACGCGAACGGATTGGATGGTCTTGCCAATGCTCAAGGCCGACGCGAAATCCTGCACGTCCTTGCCCAGGCCGGACTCGTTGCCTGCATTTGGCAGGCGCGTCGAAAACCAGCTGCCAATCGCCGGACGGCGCGCCGTCTCGCCCAGGAGCCTGACCTTGGCCCCGACGTGGATGTCACCAAAGTCGTCAGTGGTGTCGCCCTCGATCTGCAGCAGATGCGTCAACGGTGCGCCCGGCACCTGCTCGCGTAATGCGAAGCTTTTGATACACGCCCCAATCGATCTGGATCTCGGCAATCGAGCTGACACCCAGGCTGACCCCGAACGCCGGCATGGTGACATGGTTGCCGCGCAGTCCCGACACCGGAAAGTAGACATCGCGGTTGTAGTCGAGGCCGGCTTCGATCAGGATGCGGCCGGCGCCGATCGTTTCCGGATCTTCGGTTTGCAGCGGCCGTTGTTGCGCGAACACCGGTGCGACGCCGAACGCCAGCGCCAAGGCAGGCAATCGGCGAATCATGAATTGATAGAGTCGCAGATGGCGCGCCATTAAAACAGCTTTCTGCTATCGAGAAGAATCGTGACGGGTCCGTCGTTGACGAGCGCCACCTGCATCATGGCCTGGAACTCGCCGGTCGCAACCTTCAGCCCACTCGCCGACAATTCTCGCACGACATCTTCGTATAAGGCTTTCGCCAACTGCGGCGCCGCCGCCGATGCGAACGACGGACGCCGCCCGTTGCGGGCGTCGCCGGCGAGCGTGAACTGCGACACGACGAGAACGCCGCCGTGCCGATCGATGACCGACAGGTTCATCTTGCCGGCATCGTCGGGAAAGATCCGAAGGTCGCGGATCTTTGCCGAAATGTACTGCACGTCGGCCGGGCCGTCTCCCTCCTCGACGCCAACCAGCACGAGGAGGCCCGGCGCCGATCTCACCGGTGACGCGATCGTCCACCGTGACGCGTGCCGATGTGACGCGCTGAACTACGGCGCGCATGCGGTCTTGGCCCGCCTGCGCTCACAAAGCGAGCTTCGGCGAGGTCGCGCCGTAGCGGCTTCGCCGCGAAGGCGGAGACTTCGGTCTTGGGTCTTGAAGAACACTACTGGGGCCGGTTGAGCAAGACGGGAATGAGCGATGGCTCGGCCGCGACGGCTTCCGTGATCTCACCCAGGGGATTCAGGCGACGGTCGAGGAGGTGCCGCGGCATGACGTTGCCAAGCGCCTTGATCATCGACGACTTCACATTGGGATGCTCGCGCTCCAGCTCGACGATCAGGCGCTTGACGCGCTGGCGCTGCAGGCTGAGGTCCCCGCAGGCCGGACAGCAGCAGCCGATGATCGGCAGCTCCGCTCCTTGCAGTAATCACGGGCTTCGGCTTCGGTGACGTAGACGAGGGGCCGGATGACGACGTGCTGGCCGTTGTCGGAGGTCAGGCGCGCCGGCATCGCCTTGAGCGCGCCGGCGAAAAACAGGTTCAGCAACACCGTCTCGACGAAGTCATCGAGATGGTGGCCGAGCGCGATCTTGGTGGCGCCGGTCTGCCCGGCCAGCCGATAAAGCACGCCACGGCGCAGACGGGCGCAGAGCGAGCATGGCGTGTCGTCGCTTTCGAGCTTGTCGTCGATCACCGCGCCGATCGTGGTGTGCTCGCTGTGAAACTCCCAGCCGCGCTCCTGGCAGGCGGCGGCGACCTGCTTGTGCTGGTAGCCTTCGTAGCCGGAGTCGACGTTGACGGCGACGATCGAAAAGTCGATCGGCGCGCGCCGCTGGAGCACGTCGAGGATCTGTATCAGCGCCCAGCTGTCCTTGCCGCCCGAGAGGCCCACCATGATTCGATCGCCGTCCTCAACGAGGTTGAAGTCGGTGATCGCCCTGGTCGTCTTCTTCGCAATCCGCGCCTCGAGCGGCGTCCGATATCCCACGGACTGATTATACTGGCGGTCAGCAGTGGCCACAGAAGGCACAGACGGCACAGACCGCCCGGTCAGTCACGCGCCACGCTCCGCGCCCTCGGCTCGCGAAATCTACATCGTCACTCTCGCCTACGCCGTGCTGACCTTCCTGATGGCGCTGCCGTTCTCGCTGTCGCCCGGCAGCCGCGTCCTGGCCGATGTGCCCGACATTCACCTGTTCATCTGGACGCTGGCATGGGACACCCATGCGTTCCTGAATCAGCCGCTGCAGATCTTCGACGCGAACATCTACTACCCCTTCGCGAACACGCTGGCCTATTCCGAGAACCTGATCGGCAGCGCCTTCTTCGCCGCACCGGTGATCTGGTTGACCGGCGATCCAATGCTGGCCATGAACCTGGTGGCGCTGCTGACGTGCGTGCTGTGCGGCACTGGCGCCTACTTGCTGGCGCGTCGCCTCCACGTCAGCGTGACCGGGGCGTTCATCTGCGGCTGCATCTTCGCGTTTGCACCGCCGAGGTTCATCCGCATCGGCCAGCTGCACATGACGGCCGTGCAGTGGATTCCTTTCGCGCTGGCGTTCCTGCACACCTACTTCGAGCGCGGCACCCGTCGCGATCTGCTGCTGGCCATCGGCTGCTTTTCGCTGCAGGCGTTGTCGAGCGGCCACGGCGCCGCGTATTTGTTCGTGTCGATCGTCTGCTTGCTGGCCTGGCGTGTCGCCTTTGGCGAGCCACCGGCGATCCGTCAGCGCTTGCGCGATGTTGGCGTGGCCGGCGCCTACTTGTTGGCCCCGGCCGTGTGGATCCTGCTGCCCTACCGGACCGCGCAAATCGAAGCGGGATTAAGGCGCGAGTATCTGCCCGGGATGCAGCCGGGCATCGAAAGTTTTCTCGCTTCGCCTTCGCGTTTCCACACACTACCTGCAGACGACGTTCTGGGGCCCATTCGCAGCCGAGCCCGACGCCTTCCTGTTTCCAGGGGTGCTCGTACTGTTGCTGGCGGCCATTGCGATCGTCAGCCGTCCCAGGCGGCCACCTCCGCGCGGAGCGCGTCGGTGGGTCAACATGCGCGACAACTGGACGGCCTTTTACCTGTTGCTGGGGATCGTGGCCACGCTGATGTTCACCGGCTGGCCTTTCGAGTTGTGGCGGTACGTGTATTGGCTGCCGGGCCTGAACTTCATTCGCGTGCCGTCGCGGTTCATCATCCTGACGATGCTGGCGTTGGCGGTGCTGGCCGGCATCGGCCTCGATCGCCTCGTGGGCCGCGCATCACGGACGATCAGAACCATCGCTGCCACCACCATCACCGTGCTGCTGCTCGGCGAATATGCCGTCTATCCGTTTGCGGGTGTGCCCTTCACCGTGGACATCCCGGCGATCGATCGCTGGCTGAGCACGCAACCCACGCCTTTCGTCGTCGCTGAAGTGCCGGTCCCGAGCGCCGGAGACCTGGGCGCACTCGAACGTCATCAAACCCAATCGATGCTGCATTCGATGGCGCACTGGCAGAAGACCGTGCACGGTTACAGCGGCATCCGCCGACCGTTTCACGCTCAGCTCTACGACGAGCTAACGGCGTTTCCAGATGCGACGAGCCTGGCGAGCCTGCGTGCGGTGGGTGTCACCTATGTCGTGGTGCACACCGATCAGTACGGGGATCGCTGGCGGACGATCGAAGAACGGATAGCAAGGACACCGGCGTTGCGACTCGCGCACGTCGAGGGCGACGGGAGAGTCTATTCGGTGGCGCCGCGGTAACCGAACAGTCCGGCTAAAGCCGGATCCTACCTGGCGTGTTTACGCCGCCACTCATCCGAGCCCTTGATGTTGTCGGCAATAGTCTGGCGGGCTTCGACGTCGGTGGCCCCGGCCAGGCGCGCCTTGAGGTAGACATCGAGGACCCAGGTGCCGATCGCCTCGGCATCGACCTTTTTCGACTCGGCCAGCCATAGGCCTTCCGGGCGTTGCAGTCCCTCGGGCGACCGATAAAACTCATCCACGAATGCGACGGCGGCAACCAGATCTTCACGGCGCTCCTGGAGTTTCTCGAGCGCCATGCGCTCGACGCGGGTGTTCAACTCGCGACGCGCCTGGTCGACCTCCGCCTTGAGGCCGCTGATACGCATGCCCTGCCACGCGGCCTGGCCCAGCAACGCAAGAATCACCAGCGCCATCAGCGTGTTGGTCGTACGAAGTCGATCTGCGTTCATCAGTGCGCATTGTCTCTAACGCCGCGAAATCCGCCAAGTGTTTTCGAGAGAGATCCCTCACAATAGGATCGAATGCGACAGGTCGTCCTCATCGCGATCGGGCTCATGCTCGTCGCAGCCGATGCCTTCTACGCCAACAACGCCCACGTCGAGCCGGAAAGCCTGGTGTTGCCCCTGACGATGGCGCTCGGCGGGTTCGCGCTGCTGTTCAGCGTGCGCGACCGGACGGACGCCGCCACACTCGGCCGCTGGCTTAACCGCGCCTTGCTCCTGTTGTTCGCACTGACGATCGCCCTGGCCTTCGCTGAAGCCGCGACCCGCGTGATTTTTCGCGACGTCACGACCAGTTCGGACAACCAGGGATACTTCACGCGACGTTGGGCCGGGACCGGAGCCGTGCAGACCAATGGCGCGGGATTCCGAGAGCGTTCGTTCTCCGACGTCAAGGCGCCCGGCACCTACCGGATCGTCGCGGTCGGCGACTCCTTCACTTACGGCAACGGCATTCGGAACGACGAACGCTATACCGAGATCCTGCAAAAGGGGCTGCCGGACAGCTTCGAAGTCTTGAATTTCGGCACCGCCGGCGCGAATACGCCGCAGCATCTCGACACGATCGCTAACGTCGTGTTGCCGCTGAAACCCGACTTCGTGATTCTGCAGTGGTACGTCAACGACGTGGAAGGCCACGATTCCACCGGACGCCCCACTTACCATTCGCTGCTGCCATTCAGCGCTCTGCACGGCTGGCTGATCGACGCGTCGGCGTTTTACACCGTCGCCAACATGCAGTGGGCCCAGTGGCAGGTCGCTCTCGGAATGACGCCGACCTATGCTGACTACCTTCGCCGGCGGATGGGCGATCCCAACGGACCTGATGCGCGTGCGGATCGGGCCACGCTGGTGGCGTTGATCGAGGCCTGCCGCCGGCAGGGCGTGGCGATCGGCATGGTGCTGTTTCCCGACACCGGCGCACCGATCGATGCGAACTATCCGTTCGCCTACCTGCACGATCGGCTGCTCGAGACCTGTCGCGAGCAGGGCATTACGTGCGTGGACTTGCGGGAGGATTTTGCCGCGATCAAGGATCGGCAGTCGCTGTGGGCGAACCGGCTCGATCATCATCCCGAGCGGCAGGGCGAATACGATCGCCGCGATGAAAATGCTCGCGGCGTTCTCGTCGAAGTGGCTGGCGTCACCGTCGCGGTGACACCAGCCCCTCGAGATTCGGACGACCGGTTAGAACCGGCCTGCGCCGCTCCAGAAGCCCGGCTCTTCACCCGTGAACACGCGCCACGTCAATGACGGCGCGCCGCAGTGGCTGACCAGCATGTCGACCAGGTGCACCTCGGTCGAACCCTGATCCGGTCCGCCGCTGTAGTGATACGCCGCTTCGTCGCCGGCCGCGACGACGGGCACGCCCTCGTTGTCGGCAGCGGTCTTGGTCGGCTTACCGTTATAACCCCAGCGCGAGTCAATCTGGCGGAATCCGTCGATCACGCGGTCCTGCCACGGGTTATTGATGTACTTCAGACCGCGGGGGCACGACTGGCTGTTGCTGAAGTCGCCACCTAACCTCCCGACTTGCGCACTCATGTCAGGCAACGGCAGACGCACACCCGGCGGCGGATCCGGCGGACGCGGGCCGGTCGACACAGGGCCGGTCGGCGGCACGGGCGTCGCGCTGGCGCCGGCCGTCGTGAAGGCCATCACGTTCGACCACGGCCCGAACGCGTCGTTCATTTCGGCACGCAGCCGCCACACGTAGCGCTTGCCCGCGGTCAGCGCCGGGGCGACGGTATACCGCGTGATGCCCGAAGCGTCGGTCTCGCCCATCCCGGACGCAACGATGTTCGAGAAGGCCTCGCTGTCGGCGACCTGAAAGCGCTGCGCCAAAGCGACGGGCCCGTACTTTCCCGCGCCGGCGCGACCAGCCAGAACCGGCGAGACGCCGATGTTGGTCGATTCGAACACGGGCGCAATCGCCAGGGGTGAGCTGGCCTTGAGGTTGGAGCCGTCGGCGTTCAGCGCCGAGACGCTGCCGGTGGCCGCGCTCGGAGAGACCGGAGAGTTCATGCCGCTCTCGCACGCCACCGCAAGCACCGCACTCAGCACGAACGCGGTCTTCTTCACGTGAAATCGATCGTTCATAAGTAAAATTTGCCTCGGGGTTACTGCCGTCCATTTTATAGCAACGAGGCGTTTCGCCGCTAATTTTCGCCGTAAGTCCGGGCTGCAGCAGGACTTCCAAGTGCTATCGTTATTGGCAACGCATGCCGCCTCCGGCCAGTTTGAGCGTCCTGGTTCCAATTTTCAACGAACGAGCTACCATCGAGCGGCTGTTGAACGAGGTGATCCAGGTCAAGACCGGACTGACGGTCGAGGTGCTGGCCTGCGATGACGGATCGACCGACGGCACGCGCGAGATCCTGTCGGGGCTCTCGTTGCCGGGCCTGAAAGTGATCTTCATGGACGAAAACGTCGGCCGCGGCGGCGTGATCAAACACCTCTGGACACTCGCCACTGGCGACGTCATCGTCCATCAGGACGCCGACCTCGAGTACGACCCGCAGGACTACATCCCGATGCTCGAGCCTCTTCTGGCCGATCGCGCCGACGTCGTCTACGGAAGCCGCTTCAAGGGGTCAATCAAGGGGATGCGGTTCCTCAACCGCATCGGTAATTTGACCATGACAGGTGCCGCGCGCGCGTTATACGGCGTCCAGGTGTCCGACCTGATGACCTGCTACAAGATGTACCGCTCGTCGCTCATCAACGGGCTGCGGATCGAGGCAAACGGGTTCGATTTCGAAGCGGAATTCACGGCGCGACTGGCGCAGCGCGGCGCGCGGTTCAGCGAAGTGCCGGTGAGCTTTTCCGGACGCACGTTCGAAGAGGGCAAGAAGATTCGCGCGTTCGACGCGGTGCGCGTCATGCGCGAGCTCATCCGCTGCAAGGTCATGGGCGAAAAAGCGGCGAGTGCGGCCCATGGCTAGCAGCCTCGACGGCCGGATGGTCGGCGTGATCCTCGCGGCCGGCAAGGGCGCGCGCATGTATCCGTTCTCGGAGCGGAGCCCGAAGCCAATCCTGCCGATCCTGAATCGCCCGCTGCTGTCCCACCAGATCGAAGTGATGCGCGACTGCGGCATCTCCGACATCCACATCGTCGTCGGGCACCTCGGCTACCAGGTGGCGAGCTACTTCGGCGACGGCTCGAGCTACGGCGTCCGCATCACCTTCGTGGAACAGGAAAGCACGCTCGGCCTCGCGCACGCGGTCGGCGCGCTGGAATCCCGCATCCAGGTGCCGTTCCTGCTGATGCTCGGCGACATCTACTTTCACCTGAAGGCGCCGCTGCGCCCGCTCTGCGACCAGGTGTTGTCCGGCGCGGTCAACGCGAACCTCGTGAGCATGTACGAGGCCGACCCGGAGATGGTGAAGCGCAATTTTGTCATCCAGGCCGACGAGACCGGGCTGGTGCACAAGGTGATCGAGAAGCCGCGGTATGTGAACAGCCAGCTGAAAGGCTGCGGCCTCTACGTCTTCGACCCGCACATCTTCGACGCGATTCGCCGCACGCCGCGCACGGCCATGCGCGACGAGTACGAAATCACGGACAGCATCCAGATCCTGATCAATGACGGCTACGTGACGCGCCATCATCCGATCGTCGAGCGCGATCTCAACCTCACCCAGCCGGAGGACTTGCTGGCGATCAACCTCATCGAGCTGGCGAGGAACGGCATGACCAGGCTCGTCGACGAGTCGGTCAAGATGCCGGCGGGCACCGTGATCGATCGCAGCGTGATCGGCCGGGGCGTCACCATCACCCACCCGATTCGCATCACGAATGCCGTGATCATGCCGGACGTCACCGTCACCGCCGCCACCAACCTGGACTCGGTGGTCATGGACGGCGAGCACACCGTGTATTGCGCCGGTGTCGCCGCGCAGGCGCAGGCCGCCTCTCAAAGCTCCACCTCCGCGCTAAGTGCTTCGGTGGACAAGCCCGCATGACGACGTGGTCGCACGCGCTCGTGACAGGGGGCGCCGGCTTCATCGGATCACATCTCACCCGCGCGCTACTGGCCGATGGGCGCCGTGTCACGGTACTCGACAATCTGTCGGTCGGCCGACAGGACGCCGTTCCGGACGGCGCACGGTTCGTGCACGGCGACGTGCGTGACGAAGCCGCCGTCAACGATGCACTGTCCGGTGTCGACTGTGTCTTCCATCTGGCGGCGCAAGTCACCATTCGCGGCAGCTTCGATCGATTTCACGAGGACCTCGAGACCAACGTGATGGGCACGGCGCGGCTGCTCGGTGCCGTGGACCGGACGCGCGTCAAGTGGTTCACGCTCGCGTCGTCGATGGCGGTGTATGCCGACGCCGAGTCGCCGGCGCCGATCGACGAATCGCATCCGACGCGGCCACTGTCTCCCTACGGGGTTGGCAAGCTGGCCGCCGAAGACGTCTCGCGCCAGGTCCTCGAAGCGCGCGGCATTCCCTTCACCGCGGTCCGCTACTTCAATACCTATGGCCCGGGCCAGACCTATACGCCTTATGTCGGGGTGCTGACGATCTTCATCACGCGGCTGCTTCGCGGTGAATCGATCACCATCTTTGGCGACGGCGAACAGCAACGCGACTTCATCCACGTCAGCGACATCGTCTCGGGGACAAAGGCGACGCCGGGGCGGGCGCCCGGCCGTTACAACCTCGGCACCGGGCGGGGCACGTCGCTCAACCAGCTCGCGACGATGGTGCTCGACAAGCTGGCCCCCGGGCAGCCGCCGCAGTACGCGGATGCGCCGGCCGGCGAGCTGCGTTTCTCGGTGGCCAACGTCGAAGCGGCGCGGAGGGAGTTGGGTTTCACGCCGCGTCGCGCGCTGTCCGGTGATTTGGACGACGTGATTGCCGCGGTTACGAAGACGCTCGCGCCTCGGACGGCGTAGGCGTTCCGCCCGCGTGACCGGCGGGCTGCGCCGCGCGATGTCCGAGAAACCCCAGCAGCAGGAAACCGTAGTACCACGCCACGTAAACGCCGGTGCCGTGGATCTTCCACAGCTGCGTGCCGATCGCCAGCGCCCCGGTCAGCAGCGCGAGTTGCACCTCGGTCCGCCCGCGAGCCAGGAAAAAGCTCCCGGCGGCGAATGCGGCGAACAGCAGGAACGCCGGGCTGGTATTGGGCTGGCCCGCAACGATCGGATCGCGCAGGACGGCCCGGACTCCCCCACGCAAACCCCAGAAGCCGAACGGGCTCGATCCGTACGCATTCGGATCCTGCTGATGGCCCTGCGTTTCATGGAGGATGGTACTGATCAGGCCGCGGCCTTCGATCGCCTGTGACCGCAACAGCACCGGCACGCCGATCAGCAGACTGGCCAGCACAAAGCCGATCACGAAGCCGCGCGCCCTGGCCCGCGATCGCCAGTAATAGCCAAGCCATGCCGGGAACAGGAACGCCGGCCAGAACAGCGTGGCCATGGCAGTGGCCAGCAGGGCCCCGGCCAGCGCCGGGCGTGTCAGGGCCGCGAATGCCGCCAACGTCACTGCGGCGGGCGCAATGTGGGAGGCGAAAGTCACGCCGCCGATCATTTCCCGCTCACCACCAACGCCCATCACGTAGGCGCTGCCGCAATACAGCGCGACCACGCCCCACGCCGCCTGCGAGCCGAGCATCCGCCGTGCCGCAACGAACAGCGCGCCGACGCCGATGAGATGAAAAGTCATGGTCGCGAGCTTGCTGGCGAGCACCGGCGGCAGCACGTAGACACCGAATTCCGGGCGCGGATCTGGCGGATTGAGCGGGATGGGTGCCAGCACTACCTGATAGACAAGGTGCGAGTAGTAGAGGATCGGGCTGTAGGTCGCCCCAGGCGTGTTGGTCAGCAGCGGATCGCCGTAGGGAAACATGCCCCGTTCCCGCAGGCGCTGGGCGCCGAGATTCGTGTAAAAACCGACATCGTCCACACCGCGAAGCAGTCCCGCCGCGAGGTTCATCGCGATCAATAGGAGCGCGATGGCCATCAACGCGCGCCGATCGAGATTTGGCCGCCAGGCATCGGCGTGAGGGTGGCGCGCGCGAAACAGCGCGCGGCCCAGCAGGAACAGGCTGACGGCCATGATCCCGATGAACACCCAGTCCATCAACCGCCAGTAGACCGGATCGTGAAACAGCTCGAAGAAGCCCATCACGTCGAAGAGCAGAAATCCGATCGGCAGCAGCGCCAGCAATTCGATGTTGCGGGGATGCGACAGGCGATTGAAGTCGAACGCGACGACCAGGAGCACGATCACGCTGATCCACAACGTGGCGCCTTGCGAGGGCACCAGTCGCAGCAACAACGCCGTGCCCTCAGGTCCGGCGAAGTCGCCGGCGATCTGGTCGATGGTCGCCGCGGTTCCGGGGCCGGGCGGCGGCGGGGTAAATCGGGGTGTTTCGAGCTGGCGCGCGTTCAGGGTTTCACGTTCGTTCGGCGCGCAGGCGCTGCCGGCCGCGATCGCGACACCCAGCAGGCACAGGATGCCGGCTCGTCCAATCGTCGAGCGCAGGCTCACTTCGGCCGCCACCCGTAGAAACGGACGATCGTGTAGACCGCCTTGAAAGCATCCTTCAGTCCGATCTTCTTGCCCTCTTCGTAGGTGCGGCCGTGATACGAGATCGGCACCTCGTAAACGCGCGCGCGCATGGCGGCAACCTTCTGCGTGATCTCCGGCTCGATGCCGAAGTCGCGTGATTGCAGATCGAGACGGTCAACAACGCTCCGGACCATCACCTTGTAGCAGGTCTCCATGTCGGTGAGGTTCAGATCGCTGAACATGTTCGACAGCGTCGTCAACAGGTTGTTGCCGACCGAATGCCAGAAGTACAGCACACGGTGGCCGCGCGGCGAGCCCAGAAAGCGCGATCCGTACACGACGTCGGCTTCGCCGTCGAGGATCGGCCGAATCAGCTGCGGATATTCGCGGGGATCGTATTCGAGGTCGGCGTCCTGGATGACGACCATGTCGCCGGTCGACTCACGCATGCCGCGCCACACCGCCGCACCCTTGCCTTGATTGTGCGGCTGAAACAACACGCGGACGCCGTCCTTACCGTCGAGCTCCTCGAGAATCGCACGCGTTCCGTCTTTCGAGCCATCGTCGACAATCACCAGCTCTTTTTCGACGGGACCAAGATCGACGGCGAGCACGCGGGCGACGATCGTGCGAATGGTCGCCTGCTCGTTATAGGCAGGCATCACGACGCTCAGCTTCAAGCGTGAGAAGTGTACTTCAAGCCAACAGCCGTCGCACCGCGTCCGGCCACGTCATCGCCGCCGCCAATCGGTGCCCCTCTTCACCCATGTCGGGCCGCGAGATTCCGATCGTCCATGACCTTCCGCATCGCGACCGCCAGCGCTTCGGGCGTCGGATCGGTCACAAAGCCGCTCTGACCGTCACGCACCAGTTCCGACGGGCCCGCCGCTGTCGCGCGCAGGTGATCACCGGCTTGCCGCACATGAACGCTTCCACCGTCACGAAGCCGTAGTCCTCGTTGAACGGCGGAAACACCACGGCCCGGCAGCGCGCCAGGTGATCGATCATCTCGCGATCGTCGAGCCGGCCGACGAACTGCACGCGATGCTCGATGCTCGAGCTGGCCTGCGAGATCCTTGAGCCGCTCGCAGCTCGGCGCCTTCACCGGCGATGACGAACTGGATGCCGGCCGCGATCGGTTCGGCCAGCGCCCGCAGGACGAGGTCGAATCGCTTGAGCGGCGACAGCCGCGACACGCCGAACAGGTAGTCACCGTAAGTCTCGTGGCGATAGTCGCGCTTCGGCGGCGGCGGATACAGCACGTCCGACTGAATGCCGCCGAACCGGCGCAGTCGCGCCTGCACCGTGGCCGAGATCACGAAGCGGCGCTGCATCTCGGCGGAACAGGTAATTGTCGACGCGATGGATCAGCGCGCGCCGCGTGCGCTCCTTGATGCCCTGCTTCCACGACAGGTGCGAGCTGAACTGATCCCAGAGATCGTAGTACTCGCGCATCCGGTGATTGAGCCACAGCACGTGATTCGGATGCTGCACCGCGTAGCCGGGAAACCGCAGGCTGATCACCTGATCGACCTTGCGCTCCTCGTGGGCCAGCTGAACGTCGGTGCACCACGCCGCCAGATAGGCGCTGCCCTGCTGGCCGAATCGATTCTGCGGCGTGACGACGAGGCCGGTGTCGTGGCCCTCTTCGCGCAGCGCGCGCACCAGCTCGCGCGCCATCACCAGGTGCCCGCCTTCGGCAAACGGCGGGCTCGAGGTGACGACGCAGATCGTCGCCACTACTGGCCGTCTCCGTAGGTGGGAATCAACCGGACCATCACGCCGAGGAAGCGGCTGTCGTTGCGCGCCGTTCTCGAACATCGGCACGAAGCCCGTCGACGACGAGATCGTCACCAAGTAGACGTAGTTCGTCGGAAAGCGCGGATCGTACTTGTACGGCATGCCGTGCGGCATCTCCAGCTCGATCGTCTGCTGCGAGCTCGGCGCCATGTCGATGATGCGCCGATCGCCGCCGGTCGAAATCGACGACGCGATTCGGCTTCGGTCCCGGTCTCGAGAATCGCGGTCAGCTTCTCGATGTGCAGCGAGCGCGCCCGCCTGCGACGCCGGCCACGTCCGCCTCGGGCTGCAATGCGGCGCGCGCAGCAGGATGTCGGCGCTCGATTCGCCCTCGCACCCAGAACGCGTCGCCCTCGCGGTTGTAGATGTTGTCGTCGATGAAATACGCGAAGATCGGCGGCGTGCCGCCGAGCGGTTGACGGATCGCGAGCTGGGTCCCGTATTGATCGGCAGGTCGTTGACCATCGTCAATTCCGTCGGCAGCCAGCGGTACAGGCCGGTCTTGCTGTGCTCGTACGGATTGCGCGCCGCGAAAAACGGATTCGACAGCATCGGCGACGACGAACAGCGCGCTCATCGCCATCGCCAGGAGTCCGCCGACCGCGGTTTGCAGCGGCGGCACCAGGAACAGGAACACGCCGTAGGTGCCGAGGAAGTAACGGTTGCCGACCGGACCGCCGCCACCGGACCACGTGAACGGCATGTAGATCAGCAGCACGACCGCGGATCCGACACCGGCCGCCAGCGTCAGCCACTGCCACATCGCGCGATCGCGCGTCGCCGCCAGGAACAGCAGGACCGCCATCAGCCCCGGGAAGAAGTAGATCGCAAATCCGGTGTGACGGCCGAACATGAAGTAGCCAAGGTTGTGCGGGAAGACTTCGAGCAGCGCATCGCGCGTGAACAGCACATCGATCAGCACGCCGCCGCCGTCGCGGCCGAGGCCGACCGTGTCGAACGTGGTCTGGTCGTTCTGATACGGAAAGCCGCCGCGGAAATTGACGCCGCCCGCGCCGTAGAACGTCTTGCGCTCGCCGCCCTGGTAGTTCCATTCGCCGGTCACGGCGATGTTGAGCGCGAACAGGCCGATCGCGACCGCCGCCGAAGACGCCGCCGATCTTGAGCCCGCGCCACCATTGCCGGCGCAGCACGGCCGACACCAGCAGCGGCAGCGATCAGCACGAGTTGGTCGGCTTGGCAGAACATCGCCGACGCCGAGCAGCGCGGCCGCGACCACGTCGGAGCGCGGCGCCAGCAGCCAGCGCGTGCGCCACGACGGCGCGGCTGCCGTCCGGCGCCGGGCCGGCGACTTCCTTGTAGCACCAGAAGAAATAGCGCGAACAGGACGATCGCGAAGATGAAGAAGTCCGGCGCCGATCTGCACCATGTAGATCGGGACGCAGCGACACGAACAGGAACGCGAACGCGAAGATCAGCGCCGCGACCGGATGACTGCGCGCGCCACGAGGAAGGCGTAGGCGCACGCAAAACACAGCGTCATCAGCAGCGCGTGCAAGCACCAGGAAGCCGTTGGTGCCGAACAGCCAGATGAACGGCGCCGCCAGCAGCGGATAGATGTAGGCCTTCGCGAAGAAGAGTGCGACGTCGCTGCCGCGCTTGAGGAAGACGCCTTCGGGCCCGCCGGGAACTCCTCCCAGACGCGCACGAGATCGTCGCGCTGATACTCGAAGTCGAGGTCGTCGGCGAGGCTGTGGCCGAGCGTGTAGTAGGTGGCGGCATCGCCGAAGAAGCCGTGTTCGAGGCCTTCGACGAAATCAATCGAGAGCGCCCACGCGGTCAGCACGATGCCGATCGCCGCGGTCGTCGCCGCGCCGAGGCGCCAGGCGAGACTGCGGCCCTGCAAACGGGCGGCGACGCTGCGATCGATCGTCATCGTTCTGCGCCTTTGGTGCCTTCTGCGGCTTCGGTCGTCAGAAAGCTGAGGTCCGCCTTCAGGATACCCGCCCGGCCGGTCGCGCGCGACGTTTCGTGAAGCAGCTCGTAGAGCCGCTCCATCTTTCGGACGAAGGCGGCGATGTCGTAACGCTGTCCGGTCTTTCGCGCCTCCGCCACGAGTCCGGCGGCCAACGCGCGGGCGCTCGAGCAGGTGATGACACGCGCCGCGGCCAGCGCCGCGGCGTCGCCCTTCGGCACGATCAGCGCGTCCTTGCGATCGGTGAGCACGTCGAGCAGGCCGTCGGCGTCGGTGGCGACGATCGGCTTCCCCATCGCCAGCGCTTCGAACACGGTCAGCGGCGTGCCTTCCCAGAGCGACGGAAAGACGACGATGTCGAAGCGCCGAGAGCGCGGCGGCCACATCGCGCATGAATCCGCTGAAGACGAGGCGATCGCCGAGACCGAGGGCGCGGGCCTGCGCCTCGAGCTCGCGCCTGCAGCTCGCCTTCGCCGACGATGAAGAAGCGGACGTCGGGATGCTTCGCCAGGATCGCCGGCGCGGCTTCGATCAGGTACTGATTGCCCTTCGACGGCATCAGTCGCGTGATCGTGCCAATCGCCATCGGTGCCGGGCGCGATGCCCATGCGCCGCCGCGCCGCCGGCAATCTCGTCCGCGGTCCGCGGCCGCGCGAACTCGTCGAGCGGCGCGCCGAGATAGACGACCTTGGTGCGCTCGGCCGGCATCAGCCGCGCGCGCGTCGTGAACTCGCCCGTCGATTCCGACACGGCGATCGCGAGGTCGGTGTGCGGCGCCAGCAGGCGATCGGCGACCTTTTGAAACCACGGCGTATCGCCGTGATTGGCGTGCTCGTGCAGGATCGCCGGAATGCCCATCCGCCACGCGCACAGGCGGCCGAACGTCGTCGCGCCGTAGCCGTGCAGGTGCACGATGTCGGCGCGCTTCTCGCGCAGCACCTTGAGCAGCGCCGGAAACGTCGCCGGGATCGAACTTGTGACGCGCCATGTAGGTCACGTCGATGCCGAACTCTTCGAGCGTGTCG
The DNA here is from genome assembly GCA_963833135.1 of uncultured cyanobacterium. Classification (GTDB taxonomy): domain Bacteria; phylum Acidobacteriota; class Vicinamibacteria; order Vicinamibacterales; family UBA2999; genus 12-FULL-67-14b. The sequence continues at coordinate 619,808 of CAWHWW010000014.1, forward strand.
GCGGACAGATCCTTCTTGCGCAGGCTGATCAGCGAGACGTTGAAGCGCGACTTGTCGAAGCGCGGGATCATCCACGCAAACAGGCGCTTGACGCCGTGCATGCGCGATCCTTCCCAGCCGAGGTGATCGCAGATGTGGACCACGTTCAACCGGGATCCGGGATCCGGGTTCCGGGTTCCGGATCGGGCTCACAGCAGTCCCTCGCTTCGATACCAGTCGGCGGTCCGCTTGATCCCTTCTTCGAGATCCACCTTCGGCGCGATAGCCCAGCTCGGTGCGCGCGCGCGTCGTGTCGAAGGCGCGGCTCTTCGTGTAGAAGTCGACGCGGCGGCGATAGATCGGCGGCTCGATGCGCAGCGGCACGCAGATCATTTCGCACAGCAGGCCCGCCGTCCAGAACGGCCACACCGGCAGATGCACGCGCGGCGGCGCGCACGTCCAGCTCCTTCGCCACCATGCTGCACCAGCTGCTCGAGCGTCGTGTAGCGCGGACCCGCGAGGATGTAGGTGCGGCCCTTCGCGGCCGCCACGGTGCCGCACAGCCGGAAGCCTTCGATCAGATCGTCGATGAACGTCAGGTGATAGAACGCCTGGCCGCTGCCGATCATCGGAAAGCGGCCGCGCGCCAGGCCGCGGAACATCCTCAGGAACCGCGTGTCGCCCGGACCGTAGATGCCGATCGGCCGCGCCACGACGACATCGAGGCCGGTCGCGGCGCCGAACTCGCGCGCCAGCCTGCTCGGCGGCGAGCTTGGTTTCCTGATAGACGTCGCCCGGATTGAACGGCGCGTCCTCGTTCGCCGGCGGATTGTCGATGTGCCCGTGCACGCCGCCGGTGCTGCAGTGCACGACGCGCCGGACGCCCGCGGCCTTCGCCGCTTCGAGAACGTTCCGCGTGCCTTCGACGTTGATCGCGCGATACGCCGAGTCCGGCTGTCCCGCTTCCCGATAGGTCGCGGCGATGTGATAGACGACCTCGACGCCGTCGACCGCGCGGCGCACGGCGGCCGCATCCAGCAGATCGCCTTCGACGGCGATCACACCTCTTGCGCGGCAGCGGCGAGGCGATCGAATCGGGCGCGGCTCGCGCGGCCGCACCAGCGCGCGCACCTCGTCGCCGCGACCGGCCAGATACTGCGCGAGATGTCCACCTGTGAAACCGGTCGCGCCGGTCACGAGGACTTTCACCGGCGCGCGAACTCCTTCGCGGGTGCAGTCGGGTGCATCGGGTGCATCGGGTGCAGCCGGTGCGCCGAGTCGCCCGTACGCTTCAGCCGTTCGTCGCAGATACGACTCGCGCGAATACTTCTCCTGCGCGACAGCGCGCGCCGCCGCCGACAGACGCTGCGCGCTCGTCCGCGCGCTCGATCAGCTCGAGCATCGCTGCGGCGAACGGCTCGGGCTTCGGATCGACCAGCATCGCAATCTCCGGCGTCAGCACCTGCGTGTGCGTCAGCAGGTTCGTCGCCACGATCGGCTTGCCCGATCGCAGGTAGGAATAGATCTTGAGCGGCGTGTTGGTGCCGCGAATGCGCGGCGAGACCAGCAGATCGGCGGCTTGCACGAAGCCCGGAATCTCCTTCGCCGGCTGCTGGCCGGTGAATACCATCACGGCCGCCGCGCCCGCGGCCTGCGCGCGCGCGCCTTCGCCGCTTCGACCTGCGCCGGCTCGCCGCCGACCACCAGCACGCGCGCATCAGGCCGCCGACTTCGCGACGATCGCCGCCGCGTCGATCAACATGTCGACGCCCTGATAGGCCTCGAACGTGCCGGTGTACAGCGCCAGCGGCGCGTGCTCGGGAATGCCCCACGCCGCGACGGACTTCGCCGGCGATCGGCTCGGCGGTTCGTCGACATCGCCGCCCATCACGTTCTCGATCAGCAGCGACCGATCCGCCGACGCCCATCTCGATGACGGTGTCCTGCAGCTCCTGGCAGATGGTGATCACGACGTCGGACTTGTGCACCATCTGATCTTCGGCCCACGCGAAGACGCGGCGCAGCAGCGACGACTGGCTGTATTTGAAGTTGCTCAACTGCTGCGGCAGGCTCGAGTGCATGTCGTAGAGATGCGGGATGCCGCAGCCACTTCGCGAGCCACACGCCGACCAGTCCCATCTCTTCGTGCGAGTGAATCGCGTCGTAGCGCTCCGACCAGACGCGCCGGACGATGGTCAACAGCATCAACGCGTCCAGCACGACCTTGGTGATCGACGGACCGATGCGGACCTTGCGCACGAACGGCGGCCGCAGGCTGCGAAAGATCCGGAGATTGGGCAGCTCGACGTCACGGCCGATCGGATAGGTCACGAGATCGACGTGATGGCCGAGCTCGCCGAGCGCTTTGATGCGGTGGTATTCGCTGAACGGCGTGCCGCGCGGCTCGAAGAACGGCTCCGGCGCGAGCATCAGGATGCGCACGAGTCATTATATCTAACTGAGCCGGCGGTAGTTAGGCTACAATACCGGCCTCAGACAATCACAAAGAGACCGCTTCTGCTGCTGAAAGTACTTCGTACGCCTCGGCGTGAGCGCCGCACTGCTGTACTTCGTGCTGCGCTCGATCGATCTCCCGGCGTTCTGGGAGCGCGTGCAAGGGCATGAACCCAGCGTGGATCCTGCTCGCGCTCGCCGCCTACGCCGCTCACGCAATCGATCGGCGTGTGGCGATGGAATCGTTTGCTGCGCGCGCAGCACATCGAGGTCGAGTCGCGGCGGCTGACCGAGTCGATCTGGGTCAGCATGTTCTTCAACAACTTCCTGCCGAGCAACATCGGCGGTGATGTCGTGCGGATCGCGCGATACCGCGCCGGCCGCCGGATCGAAGACGCTGGCGACGACCGTGATCCTCGTCGATCGCGCGCTCGGACTCACGGCACTGTCGCTGTTGCCGCGTCGGGCGCGTTCGCCGCGTCGCTTCTCGGCGTGCACGTTCCGGGCGCGCGCTGGTTGTGGATGGCGTCGGCGCTCGGAGCGGTCGCGGCGATTTCTGTAATCGCGATGCCGCAATTGGTAGGTCACGCGCTGCGGCCGGTTCGCGCGCTGAACAGGCCGTGGCTGACCGAGCGCGCGCAACGGCTCGAAGATGCGGTGATTACGCTTCAGAAATGCGCCGTCGGCGCTGGCCGGCGCGTTCGCGGGCGCGCTCGTCGTGCAGATTACGATTGTGGCCTTTTATTTGCTGACTGCAGAAGGACTATCAGTTCCTTTGCCAATTTTCCTGGGCGCGGTGCTCATTCCGGTGAGCCTCGTCGTCCAGATGGCGCCGGTCTCGATCAACGGGTTCGGTGTCCGCGAAGCTGTGTTCGCGTTTTTCTTTCGTCGGTTCGGGCTTCCGACCGATGCCGCGGTGGCACTCTCCCTCGTGTCGACCGGCATGGTCATGGGGCTTTCGTTGGTCGGCGGGTTTTTCTTCTTGAGGAGACGGTAGGCAGGTCGAGCTCTCCGGCTTCAAGTGTCGGCGGCGTAAAGCCTTGGGCAGTTGTGACCGATACGTCGTATTTGAGGGATTCCAGTAATGTCGAGACTCTACCCCTTTCGAGGGCTAACTGCCCTCGTTGCAATAGTTTGCCTGGCCGGATGCGAAGCCGCCAAGAGCGCCAATCCGACGGCGCCGTCGGTGGCCGGTCCCATTCCCGGCGTCAACATCACCGCCCCGCGGCCCCTCGAGCCCGGCGCCGGCTCGACGCTGGTCTTCAGCAGCGAGCCGCCGACGCTGCTGATCGAAAACGCCGGCACGAGCGGCGCTCGCACCATCTGGCTTGCAGCTCGAAGTCGGCACCGACGCCGAGCTTCCAGCAGCTCGTCCACCAGGCCGATCAGATCGCGCTCGGCAGCAACGGCCGCACCGCCTATCGACTGCCCGCGCCGCTTGGCGCCGGCTACACCTACTTCTGGCGCACGCGCGCGGCCGACGGCGCCAACACCGGCCCCTACTCGGCGGTCTCGAGCTTCAACGTCGTGCCGCCGGTCGTGATCGACGCGCCGGTGGCGACGGCGCCGTCCGGCAAGATCAACGACCAACAAGCCTGAGTTCAAGGTCACCAACGGCGCGATCTCCGGAACGACCGGCGTCGTGTATCGGTTCGAAGTTTCGCAGGTCGGCCGACTTCAGCACGATGGTCGCGGTCGTGACGTGCCGTGCCGAACGGCAGCGGCACGACCACGATGACGCTGGGCGAGCTGCCCTACAACACGACCTATCTACTGGCGCGTGCGGGGCAGCGACGGCACCAAGGAATCGACCTATCTCGAACACGCTGTCGTTCACGACGCCCGCGCCGTCCCGCGCCGACGGCGCCGGCCGGAGGCGGCGTACCGGTCGGCGTGCCCGACGGGCCCAGGCGGCCGCACGCCGGATCCGCAAGGCGGCCGGCTGCCGCTGCCGGGCTACGGCGCCAGCGTCGTGCAGGCCGTGGCGCGCGCGAATCCTGGCGCGCTGCCGAACTCGTGCCAGGAGCACGGCGGCTCGTGGCAGTTCATGGACCAGGTCGTCGACACGCTTCGCACCTACGACACGCGCTGGGGCTACAACGGCAAGCGCGGCAACGCGAACGATCCGTCGAAGGACGTCATCACGTATCACTACGGCGCGGGTCCCGACGCAGAACTCGACCGAGGTCTACATCATCGACATCATCGGCGGCCACTGCGGCGCGACGCCGTCGCCGACCTGGATTGACGTGACCGACATCACGGTGCAGTCCGGGCACGATCGGACGCTGGATCAGCCGCGGCCGCTTCTAAGCGAGTGCGATACGAGTGCGTACACGGTGCGTAAGGCTGCGTATCAGGTGCTTATGGACGCGTCGGCGATCGCCGCGAAGTCCTGGAACGAAAACATGCGGTCGTTCAGTCGATCGACGTTGCTGATTGAAGGACGACACGAGCTCCGTCAGGGCATCCGGGGCCGTGTCGCCGAAATGTTCGGGCCGCGCGGTCACCTTCTGCAAGCTTGCCGCCTCCGGCGCAATCGGCGCCCGATAGACAATCTCCACATTCGAAAAGCCGCTGGCCTGCAGCAGGTACTGCAGCGTCTCCGGATGGATCGGCTTCACGTGCGTGAGGTCGCGGATGAAGCTTTCGAAGAACGCCACCCAGCACGCCGGGTTGATCGTTTCGAGGACGATCCGCCCGCCGGGCCGCACCTTGTCGAACGCGAGGGCCAACATCTCGCGTCAGGTAGGGCGGCTCGAGGTGCTCGATCACCTGCACCGCGATCAGGCCGCCGAGTGACTCGTCGGGAAGGCCCTGCAGGTAACTGCGCGCATCGGCCGCGGTCGCATCGAGCCCGCGCGAGCGGCAGACTTCGACCATCTCCGGGTTGAGATCGAGCCCCTTCGCGCGAGATGCCCTGCTCGCGCAGCAGGTCGAGGAATTCACCGCGGCCGCAGCCGACGTCGAGCACGTTCGATTGACCGGCGAAGTACGGACACGTAATCGGCGAGCCGCGCGCGGATGTCGGCCTCGGATCCGCGAAAGCGATCTTCGAACCCGACGTATTGATACGCATGCGGGTCGGCGGGCGCATCGTCGCGCCTCGCCTCCGGTTCCCGGTTCCCGGTTCCGGGTTCCTGGCTGGTTCGGCGATCGACTTCCCTCTTCGCCAGCATCGCGGTCCGCTGCGCGATATCCGTCACCGCGCGCAACTGCGTGATCGCGTCGTCGATCTCGCGATAGTGCGTGTCGGAGAGCGGCGTGATCGTCTGCAGGAACTGCACGAGCAGCGATTCGAAGCGCACCAGCGCGTCGAAGCCGTCGCGCAGCGCCGGCAGCGCGCGTTCGAGCGCCGCGTGCGCTTCGCGATGCGCCGCGGCGTTGCGATTGAGGTGCTCGACGACCGCGGCGTTGAAGGCCATCTGCTGCTCGAAGAGCGGCGCGATGGCCGGCCAGATCGCGTCGAAGCTTGCCGCTGAGCCCGCCGGCCGCGGCGGCGTTGCGCCTTCGGCAGGATGTGCCCACGTGTCGTTGATCGTCGGCAGCAGCGTCTCGTCGTACGCCGGCGGCGGCGCGGGCAAGTCGGGGACCGACTGGATCGCGCGATCGAGCAGCGTCAGCGCCTCGTTGTAGCGGCGATGCGCCTCGCGGCGCTCGGCCAGCAGGCGATTCAGGAGCGCAGAGTCAGTCGCTTGCCCTGAGCCTGTCGAAGATCGCTCATCGAGATATCAAGGACGATAGCATGCCTCGCCGTATCGCTACGGTCGGCATCCGCCTCCAGCCGACCCGCAGGCGAAGGCGGGTCAATGGATGGCAATCCACGCCGCGAGCTGACCGCACGTCGCGACTGCCGCGGTCGCGCTCGGACGGACGAAAGCCCTGACCCGAGCGAATGCCGAGCGTCCAGGCGCCTGATTCTGCAGGCGGCAGCACCACATCCTGCTTCTGCCCCGCCGCCAGCGAGAATCGACTCCTCCCACGTCCCGATCGACAGGCGGATCGTCGTCGGCACGGCGCCCGCGATGATCGTGATCGGCAGGCCCGAGAGTCGCGTCCCTTCGTCTGTGTCAATCACTACGGTGGCCGATCCGTTCGCGCGCGTCCAGAAACCGTCTCGTTCGGGATAGGCCCAGTCATCGAAGAAGAATGCGCGCGCATGACCGTACCGATTCGCGCGCACCGCATTCCGACTGTAGGCAGGGCGTCGTGACGCGATCGGCGTGAGAATCAGCATCGGCTCGTCTTCCGGAACGTCGCCCTGCTTCTTGAAATTCAGCGTCTGCACTCGCGACCGGCAGGCGCAGGCGGAACGACGAACGATCGTCGTGCAGGTCTTCGGCCGTCGGCGACTCGATCGGCGGGTCATTGCGCCCGACGAACATCGAGACCGGCTCGATTGATCCGAGGTTCGCATGAACCTTGTAGTCGCCTGCGGGAACACGATTGATCCGCGAGCCGGACGTCCTCACCGGGAAGGCCATGGCGGCGAGCCATTCGGATTGCGAAATCGACCGACGCCCGCTGACGTCAATCGTCGTGTGCCATGAAGGCCGGTATGCGCCAAATGCCGCGACCTTCGAGCGGTCCTCGGTCAGCGCCGGGGAGCCGTGGAGACTCCACACGATGCCGGCGCCGGCCATCACCGAAAGACCGAGGGCGAGCGAGCCGACGGCCCATTTGATCGCGACCGAGCGTGTCCGGACGCCGGTCACCAGCGCATACATTCCAATCGCGACGGCGATCCAGACCGCCGCATCGCGAATCGCAATCGAGCCACCGTCGCGGTGCACGCTGGGAAAGGCGGCGGGCAGATCGACGCTTTGCGACAGCCACTCCAGCGTCGCATCGAGCGAACCGCGGTTGTTGTAAATGAACCGGCCGCTCTCCACCAATGCTCGCGGGAACGACGAGTCCCACGCTGATGATCAATAGCAAGACAGCGACCACCGGCAAGCCCAACGAAAGGGTTGCCTCCACCGCTGAGACGCGAGGGACCCTCGTGGCGACACGCCCCTCTTCGGGGGCGCCTGAAAAAATCATCGCGATCGGCAACGCCGCGAGCGGCAGTATCGCAACGAGGAATCTCGCCGGCGCGGCAGAACCCGCCCACCACATCGCATACGATGCCACGGCAATCGCATACGGCAGAACGATCAGCGACAACTCGACGGCGAGCCGAGGACGTCGACGCGCCAACTGAGCGAGACCAGCAAACGCAACCACATAAATCGGCGCGGTGGTCAGGAGTCCAAATTGTTGATCGACAAGCAATCCGATCAGCCCGCGGAGGATGTACGCAGACGATGTGTTCGTGTCGTCTCCGTACGGCGCCGCCGGACTTGGACTCCCCCAGATCATCCAGAAGAACGCCAACCACGCTGCGCCCGCGATCGCGGGCACCGAAAGAAACCGCGTAACCCCGACAAGCGGCGACCGCCGCTGCAGGAGCCGCAGCACGATGACCAGGCCAAGCGCGGCCGCGATGATCGCAAATCGGCTGTGCAGCCACGGCAGCAGGGCCAGCACGGCGCCGGTCGCGATCAGTCTTCGGGCGTCACTTCCCTGCCGTCCCCCTTCGCTGAAGCTGCGGGGGACAGGTCCGCCAGGTCGATGAGCAGCCACGCACCGATCGCGACGCAAAGGCTGCCGATGATTTCCGGATAGATCGTGAAGGTATGAAAGAAGTACGGCGTCGTCGCAAACACGGCCGCAGCGCCGGCCCATGCTCCCGCGACGCTGCCTGATACCATCCACGCCAGCCGCCAGGTGATCGCCGTCGTGAGAGCCGCGATCAGAATCATCATCAGGACCGCACCGGCATAACCGGCGACCGCAAACGCCGGCAGGACGACAATCGATACGCCCGGCGCGTGAATCGAGTAGATCTCACCGCTCGTCGAGCGCTTCAGGAAGTGCGGTTCGAGACGGCCCGGAAAGTAATCGAGATAATCGCCGTCCGCGTAGTTGTTCGCGACCCGTAGATCGAAGTCTTTCAGGATGCTCTGCGTCGCTGCGAGATAGTGCGGCTCGTCGCCGCCGGGAATGACGCCGCGCACCTGGCTGAAAGCCGCGAGCGCGGCCGCCGCAACGACCGCGCCGGCAATCCACGGAGCGCGACGCGGACTCGCGAGGAAAGAAGGCACCCTCCGCACCCGCACGGCAATCAGTCCTCCGATAGCAATCGACCAGACAAACGCTTCAGTTGGTCCCTGCCAGATCAGGAACGCCGACGGAAGGTTACCGGGTAGGAACGGCAGCCATAGGAGAAGGGTGCCGAGAAGCGGCCAGGACTCTTCGAGACGCAGCCTGGTGATCGCCGCGACTACGACCGCCGCGATCGCGAGCCCCAGGAGGAGCCAGATTGAAGGGAGCGCGGCGACACGCTGCGTATCGCCGCTGATGACTGCGACTGTGCCGGCTGACAGCCAAAGTGAAACGGATGCCAGGAGCGCCACGATCGACGCCGCGATGTCGCGAGCGCCGATCGGCCATCGGCACCTCCGCGATGTTAGAAGCGCAAACGCGCGCCGAAACCGAACTGCATGCCGCCGACGTCGGTCGGCTGCGGCGTGCTCAGCATGTCGACTTCCGTCGACGCCTGCGTGAACCGCACGAAACCGCCCGCGCCGAGGCGAATGCTGTCGTTCTGCCAGACGATGTAGGTCGCGTCCGCGCCGACGTTGAAGCCGGTCACGCTCTTCTTGCGTTCCGCCGTCTGAATCGTCGCAGTAATGGTTGAAGCGGTCGCGCCGGTTTCGTTGGGCACGACTTCGCTGATGACTTCCTGCGTCAGCCGGAAGAACGACGGGCCGCCGTAGACCATCACGTCCACTTTCTCGCTGAACGGCAATACCCACCCGATCTTGAGGTGCGTCGCCATTTCTTTGCGATCCAGCGGCTCCGCGCCAGTGAGGGCGCGCGGGCGATTGAAGAACACCGGACTCGGGATCGAGCCGCTCACGGTGCCTTCGGTGTCGTTCTGTTCCTGGTGATACGCGACGCCGACGGTCAGGTTGCGACAGACGCGAAGGCCGACGCCCACGTCGAACAGGCTGCCTGACGTAGAACGTGCTGGACGAGGTGATGGTCGCGGTCTCGTCGTAGATGATCGAGGTCCGCGAGTCGGTCATGGCGGAAGACCCAGACTCCACGCCCCAGCCGACGTTGATGTAGCCACGGTCCGCCCAGGTTGCGCCTTGGGCCGAGGCCTGGCGGGCCGTACCTGCAAACACACCACACACGATCAAAAGCGTCACTACAGATTTATTCATCGTTTCCTTGGCTCCGGATGTCAACAGGGCCTGGGTTGCCCTTCGGCCGGCAATGTTAGCATGAGAAAAACCGGGAAGACCCTTAATTGTACTGGAAATTACGGGGTTATTCCCGTGCCCTGTGAAATTCTGCTACAATCCGCCCGGCCATGTGAGTGCATGGGTCCCAGCTCGTTGCACCTTCACAGCATTCTGCCGGCCACATCTTGGAGATTTGTTGATGAAGTTTTTTCGAGTCGGCTCGTGCCTTGCCTTGCTGATGGCCGGAGTTGCGCTGCAACACAGGCGCCCCAGGCGATCACTTCTCCCTCAGCTTCCGTCGGCGGTTCCACCGCTGAAACCGCAGCGCCGACGGTACGACACTCAAGGTGACTGCGCCGCCGCTCGTCTCCCCCGTTGACGGCGTTCGCGCGCGGAAGATCGGCGTCCGACGTTGCTTTGGTTGAACTCGACGCCGGCCGTACGGCGGCGGATATGGCGTCGCCTACGACATCGAAGTGAGCACTCCGACGACGATCGTCTACACGCGAACGGTCGGCTGAATCGCCGGACTTCGGCGCGCACCTCGATCGACTTCGACCTCGAGTACGACACCGTCTATTCGTGGCGCGTCCGCGCGCATGTCGGCAATCCGATAGCGTCGGACCGTGGTCAGCTGGGCAGCGTTCCTGTCGCCGACCCGGCCGGTCGCGGTGGCGCCGCCACCCGGCGGCGGCGGCGGCGCCAGCGGCAGCGGCTGCGCCGCGCCGATTTCGCCGCTCGGTCCCGGCGAAACCCGCAAGCCGCAGGCCGAACGACTCCGCGATCGCCCGCGCCGTCGCCGCCCAGTTCCCGACGGCGTTCGCGCACTCCTGCCAGGAGCACTATGGCGCGGCCGGCTGGGAGTTCATGGATCGCACGATCGACGCGCTGCGCGCGAAGGACGGCCGCTACGGCTACAACGCCAAGCGCGGCAACATGAACGACCCGTCGCTGGACGTCGCGAGCTACTTCTGGGCCAACGGCGACAACATTCGACAACCGCCCCGAGGTCTACATCTTCGACCTGATCGGCGGCCACTGCGGCTCGACACCGTCCGTCGGTGTGGATCGACGTGACCGACATCACGATCAGCTCGGGCACCATCGGCCGCACGATGTATCCGCGCCCGGGCCGCACCGTGGGCGCCTGCGCGCCGTAAGCCTTCCGATGACCCGGAGCCGGCTGACGCCGGCTCCGGGTTCGGAGGCCAGGCACGCCCACGGCCTCTCACTCACGCCTTAAGTGGCCGACACAGACGTTCTACAAGATCGTTCTCTGAAAAAAGCCTGACGACATATGGCGCCGGGCCGTCGATCGCGCATCGAGCGCCATCGCCTCGCCCTGCTCGCAGCGCTTCGCCAAGGCCGCCGCGGCGCGTTCTTCGAGATCGGTCCTGGCCACGGCACGCTCGGCGAGCTCGCGGTCGCCGGCGGCTGGCACTACACCGCGATCGAAGCCAGCCCGCTGCTGATGGAGGTCCTGCGGAAGAAGGGCCTGAAGGTCATCGAGCCTGGACGCCGCCGATGCCGATGGCGGATGCATCCGCCGACGTCGTCTACGCCGATCAAGTGCTCGAGCACATGCGCGGCATCGACGATGCGCGGCAGTTCACGGCGGAGGCGTTGCGATCGCTGAAGCCCGGCGGACATCTTCTTCGTCGTCGTGCCCGACTACCTGAAGGAGCGCCAGTTCTTCTGGGACGTCGACTACACGCACAACTTCGTCACCACCGAGCGCCGCATGCAAGCAGTTGTTCAACGACGGCGGCTTCGAAATCCTGCACATCGAGCGCGCCATCGGCCTCGCGACCGGCCTGAAGCGCGATGTGCTCGCGGCCGCGGCCGTCTTCATCAACATCCCCGGCGTCGACACGCTGTCGCGTTATACCGGCACCGAAGATCTCGTCTTCAAGATCCGCAAGAATCTCTTCGAAACACTGACCTTCGTCGCACGCAAAAGCCCGCCGTCGCGTAATGCTCGCTTCGCCTCGCGATCACCGCGGTCATCCTCGCGATCCTCGCGATGGGGATCGACATGGCGCGAGTCGGCGCGGGCGATCGCGGCGATCGACCTGCGCTACCTCGCCCTCGTGCTGGCGCTGGTCGCGATCGATCGCGCGGTGATGATCCTGCGATGGGTCCTGCTGCTGCGCGCCAGCGGCATCGCGATCACGACCGGCGATGCGACCCGCCTGTTTCTGGTGAGCTCGTTCGTCGGCAGCTTCCTGCCGGCCGGCGTCGGCGCCGACGCGGCGCGCGCCTACGGCCTGGCGCGAGGCACGAGGCACGAGGCACGACGGCGGCCGAGCGCACCCCGGCGAGCGAGGCGCTCGCGTCGGTGGCCGTCGATCGCCTGCTCGGCGTGTTCTCGCTCGTCGTGATGGCGATCGTCGGCGTGATCGCGTGGGCGCCCGAGGACGCGAGCGACTGGCGCATCGCCGCGGCGATTCTCGCGCTGACGATCGCGTGCAGCGCGGTGTTCTGGGCCAACGAATGGCTGCGCTGGTCGATCCCGGATGCGCATCACGGCCAGCTTCTTCACGCGTCGCGCTGCTGCGGCTGAGCGATGCGGTCGGCCGCTATCGCGGCCGCCGCGGCGTGCTCGTCCACGTGATGGCCTGGTCGATCGTCGTGCAGGTGCTGCGCATCACGCAGGCCTACATGCTGGGCGCTGGGCCTCGGCATGACGGTGCCGTTCACGCTACTTCCTGCTGTTCATGCCGCTGGGCCTGCTGATGCTGCTGCTGCCGATCTCGATCAGCGGCTTCGGCGTGCCCCAGGCGGGATCGTCTGGATGCTGCGACCGATGGGGGTTCCGGACGCTCAGTCATTCGCCCTGTCGACGCTGATCGTCCTGACGGGCCTGGCCGGGAACCTGCCCGGCTTGTGGCTTTGGTTGCGGCAGCGCCGGGAAATCCTGTAAAATCTATAGACTTAGCGCAGAATGGCACAAGTTTACGCAGCGAAGTATCTCGCGAAAGCTGCGATGAGCGCCCCCCGCGACCTCGTCCGGGCGGCCGTGGCGAAATACACCCCGCTCCACCCGACGGTCTTCATCTTCCATTGCACGTTTGTCTGCGACGCCCGCTGCGAGATGTGCAGCAACTGGACGCGCGGCAACCGCAAGGAAGACATGACGCTGGCGCAGATCGAACAGGCGTTCAGCTCGAACCTCTGGAAGGACATCGAGAACGCGTCGATCTCCGGCGGCGAGCCGACCACGCGCAACGACCTGGTCGAGATCGCCGCGCGTGATGATCGACAAGTTCCCCAAGCTGCGCAAGCTCACGCTCAACACCACCGGCATCACGCATCACCGCGCCATCCCGATGCTGACCAAGATCGTCGAGCTCTGCAACGAGCGCAACGTGATCTTCTCGACGCGCGTCTCGATCGACGGCGTCGACGAGATGCACGGCTCGGTGCGCAACGTCCGCAACGCCTTCGAGAAGGCCGGCAAGACGATCGCGGCGATGCAGGAGCTGCAGAAGACGCATCGCTTCAACTTCGGCATCTCGTCGACGATCTTCTCGAAGAACCTCGAGGACGCCGACAACATCCTGGCGTGGGCGAAGAAGGAAAAACTCGACATCGTCTTCAACATGGTGCGCTTCACCGACGCCATGCTGGGCAACGCCGAGCTCGAGAAGCCGGCATGAAGCCGATCGGCGCCGAAGAACAGAAGATGCGCAAGTTCTTCCTGGATCGCGTGCGGCAGGATCCGCTGCTCGACGGCCAGAACTACATCTACATGCACTACGCGGACATGATCGCCAACGGCTATCACCGCACCGCGCCCTGCCCGTTCATGACCCAGGGCATCATGTTGAACCCGAACGGCGACCTGTTCTTCTGCGAGAACAGCGACGTCGATCGGCAACGCGACGCAAGGAAGATCCGGAAGCGATCTACTTCCGCGAGGCCGCGCAGGCAGCATCGCACGCACATTCGCGACGAGAAGTGCCCGACCTGCCTCAGCCCGTGCCAGATGAACGTCGCGGCGATCAAGCAGGTGATGCCGTACGCGCGCTTCCTGGTGCGCGCGTCGATGGAAAAGCGGCGCTCCGGCATCGACACCGTCTCGGCGCGCATCCGCCCCGGCATGACGATGCGGCCGTGAACGGCCGTGTCGGCCGCCGCTCCTGCTCGTCGCTGCGGCCTATCTCGCCACTTATCTGGCCGTGGCCGGTCCAGCCGCTGCTGGCGTTTGGCCTCGCTCTCGCAAGATCCTGTTCGTCCTGCCCGGCATCCTGATCGTCCGCGCCATCGCGCCCGGCGCACGGCTGGCTGCCGCCGCTGGCATTCGGGCCGCTCGTCGGCCAGGCGCTCGGCAGCTTCGTGCTGACGCTGCTCTGGGTTGCCGGCGCCCACGGCCCGTGGCTGTTGATCGCCGCTCCGCTCATCGTGTCGCTCCTGGTGGTGCCGGCGCGGCGGCTTGCCGGCCGCTGGCGCTGCCGTCCCTTCACGCCGACGACGCGATCGCGCTCGTGGCGCTGCTGCTGATCGTGCCGCTGGTCGTCGGCCTGCCCTTCGCGCACGTCGGCGAGATCACCGCGAACGGCCAGGACTATCGCGCCTACTTCACCGCCGACTACGTGTGGCGCCGGGCGGTGGTGATCGAGCTCGCCAAGGGCGACGTGCTGCCGATCAATCCGTATTTCGCCGGCGACGCGCTGCATTACTACTGGATGCCGCACGTGCTCTCGGCGGTGCAGTATCGATTTGCCGCGGCGTGGGCGACGCTCGACGAACTGTTGCTGATTCGCTCGATCTCGATCGATGCGATCTTCGTCGCGTTCCTGTACGGCATGACGCGCGCGTTTCGCGTCCGGCCATGGGCCGCGGCGGCAGGCGTGGCGTTCGTCGTGCTCGCGTCGAGTTTCGAGGGCCTGTACGCGCTCTGCGATTTCGCGCGCAAGGACGCGCCGCTCGGCGCGGTGAAGAACCTCAACATCGACGCCATCTCGCGCTGGTATTTCCAGGGCATCCCGATCGACGGCCTGCAGCGCGTGCTGTTCTATCAGCCGCATCACGTGGTCGGCTACGTGATCGGCATGATCGGGCTTGCTCGCGATCGCGCTGCGGACTCGCGCGCGTCGACGCGACGGCGTTCGCGATCGCGCGGCGTCTGCCTCGGGCTGTCGGTCGCGATCAGCTCATTCGCCGGATTGATGCTGACGGCCGGCGCCGCGCTCTTCGAGGCGGTGTCGCTGCTGCGCGCGTTCGACTGGCGGCGCGCCCTCGTGCATGCCGTCGCCGCCGGCGATCCCGCTGGCGCGTCGCGACCGGACTGGTCTTGGCGCTGCGCTACGTCGACAACAGCGGCTCGGTCGTCGAGTTCGCCGTCAACCGCGTGGCGGTGCACGACTTCTGGTGGGTGACGTTCCTGAGCTTCGGGCCGGTGCTGATCGTCGGCGCGCTGGCGCATTGCCGTCGCTGCGGAGCGAGCGCGCGCGGCCTCGGCATCTTCGGCGCGCTCGCGGTCGCGTCGCGTCATCTTCTACTTCTTCATCAACGTCCGCGATCACCAGGACGTGTATGTCGGCTGGCGCGTCGGCCACTTCCTGTTCATGTCGGCCGCGGTCGTGATCGGCGCGTTGTTCGAACGGCTGCACGACGCTGCCGGCGAACGTCGGCAGCCGTTCGCGTGGGCCGGCGTGGCGATCGTCTTCCTGGCCGGCCTGCCGACCACGGCCATCGACATCTACAACACGCAGGACATCACGAATCACAGCGAGGCGCCCGCCGGCCGCTGGACACTGCGGCTGCGCCCGGATGACCTGCAGATCTTCGACTGGATCAGGCACAACACGCGACCCGAAGGCGATCTTCCAGGTCGATCCGGTCGCCGCGCGATCCGGAGCACTGGGCCTATCTGCCGGCGTTCGCGCGAGCGGCGCATGGCGGCCGGCCTGCCGATCTCGATGGTGCCGCTGGCGAAGTATCAGCAGGCGTCGGACGCAGATTCGCCTGATCTACGACGAGCAGCCGCTGCTGGCGTACGAGCGCGCCGTCCGCGCCGGCGTGAACTACGTCATCGTCGGCCCGCCGGAGCGCGACGCGCACCCGGGCGTCGAGGAGCGATTCAATTCGATCGCCGAATCGCTTGCCGCTCGTCTTCAAGAACGGAACGATTTCGATCTACGAAGTGCAATGATCCCGACGGGAGGACACCTCCGAGCGGAAGACACTTCCCGACGGGAAGGCACTTCCCGACGGGATTACTTCTGGCAGAACGCCATCAGGTGCCAGCCGAGCGGCCGGACCCAGGATCGCGGCAGGGCGTTGAACGTGCCGACGAACATCGTGTTGAACGCGACGCCCTTCCAGCCCTTGTGCAGCCGCGACTTCACCGGGAATCGCTCGGGAACGATCGTCGACCTCGGTGAACGGCTTCAGCAGCTCGCGGAACTCGCGCGATCGAAAACTTCTTCAGCACCGGCGCGTCTTCGTGCTCGAGCGCCACCTTCATCACCTTCGACAGCGCGTTCAGCCACGACACGCGGTTGTAGACCATGAAGATCGCCGTGCCGCCCGGCTTCAGCACGCGATGACACTCGCGAATCAGCTGCGCGCGGATCGGCGGTGTACTGGATGACGCCGTGCCGTAGACGACATCGAAGCTCGCGTCCGGGTACGGCAAGCGCCTCGCCGTTGGCGACGCGCAGCTCCTCGGCGGCGACGCCGTTCAGCTCGAAGTTCTTGCGCGCAAGATCGATCGCGGTCTGCGCGAGGTCGACGCCGGTGACACGCGCGCCGCCCTTGCGCAAACCGCACCAGATCGGTGCCGATGCCGCAGCCCACCTCGAGCAGCCGCTGGCCCGGAACGACGAAAAGTCGACCAGCTGCGGCAGGTAGTGCAGCTTGTCGAAGCGATAGTCGTCGAGATCGTCGAAGAACGCCTTGGTGCCGACCGGCTGGTCGGTCATTTCGAGATCGTGAATGCGGTGGTTCCAGTAGTCCTGAATCTCGTCGATCATTCGAGTCTGTGCCGTCGCGTCGCCTTCTGTGGCCCGTATCGTACAATGCTTCGCACCGATGCAGCGCGACCTCCGCCACCTGGCGGACACGAAATTCGACGTCATCGTCGTCGGCGCCGGCTTCTACGGCGTCACGGCGGCGTGGGACGCGGCACAGCGCGGCTTGTCGGTCGCGATCATCGACAAGGACGACTTCGGCGCCGCCACTTCGTTCAACAACCTCAAGACGCTGCACGGCGGCCTGCGATCGCTGCAGCGCGCTCAACTTCACGCAGATGCGGCTGTTCATCCGCGAGCGGCGCGCGCTGGCGCGGATCGTGCCGCACCTGGTGCGCCCGCTGCCGTTCGTGGTGCCGACGACGCGCGATCCGATGCGGAGCGCGCTGGCGATGCGGATCGCTGCTGGCCGTCAACGACGCCGTGGCGCGCGATCGCAATCGAGGGCCTGCGCCGATCCGGGCACGCACCTGCCCGCCAGCCGGATCGTCTCCCGCGAGGAAGCGCTGCGGCTCAATCCCGTGGTCGTCGCCCGAGGGCGTGACCGGCGGCGCGGTCTGGTACGACTACCAGATGCACAGCACCGATCGCGTGACGCTGTCGTTCCTGCTGTCGGCGGTCGATGCCGGCGCGTGCGCCGCCAATTACGTCCAGGCGAATCGGTTCCTGCAGGAGAACGGCCGCGTCACCGGCGTCAAGGTCGAAGACAGGCTCACCGGCGACACCTTCGCGATTCGCGGCTCGGTCGTCGTCAACGCCGCCGGCCCGTGGGCGGCGGCGCTGCTGGCCGATCTTCCCGCCGCCGCGCAGGGCGCGCCGCCGCCCCGACTGTCGCGCGCGATGAACGTGATCACCCGCAAGGTGGTCGAGCGATCACGCCTGCGGCGGGCTGGCCAACGGCCGCTACCTGTTCATGATGCCGTGGCGCGACGTCTCGATGCTCGGCACCAGCCACGACGCGCACGACGGCACCGCCGATCAGCTGAAGGTCTCGCGCTGGGACCTCGAGGCGTTCCTGAAGGACGCGCGCGAGGCGTTCCCCCATGCCGACCTGACCGCCGAGCGACGTGCGGCTGATTCATCGCGGCCTGCTGCCGATGATGTCGGGCGAGGGCTCGCACGTCCAGCTGGTGAAGGAAAGCCAGGTCGTCGATCACTCGACAGCACGGCCTGCCGGGCCTGGTCTCGATGTTCGGCGTCCGCTACACGACCGCGCGGCACACGGCGCAGGAGGCGGTCGACGCGGTGTTCCGCGCGCTCGGCCACGCGACCCCGCCGCCCTGCCGCACGGCGGAAACGCCGCTGCAGGGCGGCAGCATCAACCACATGGACAATTTCCTGCAAGGCGGTGCTGCTCAGCGCGACGTCGACGGCATTCCGGCCGACGACGCTGCAAGCGCATCGCCACGACCTACGGCACCGGCTACGACCGCGTGCTGCAGATGGCCCGCGACGTGCCCGCGCTTGGCCGCCCGCTCGGGCGCAGCTGCGACGTGATCGGCGCCGAAATCCTCTATGCGGCGCGCGCGGAAATGGCCCTGAAACTCGGCGATGCGCTGATTCGCCGCACCGAGGCCGGCGCCGCCGGCCACCCTGGCGCCGACGCGCTCGAGCGCGCCGCCGCCATCATGGCCCGCGCGCACGAGTGGGATGAGTGGCGCACGCGGAACGAGATCGCCGAGGTCGAAGCGTTCTACCGGCTGCCGCGCGACTGAGGGCCTGCGGGCTGTACGGGCGCAGCAGGCGAACGCAGCCGCAAGCCCGTAGCCCGAAAGCCCGAATCACGATCCCGTTTCTCATAGGGAGATTGACCATTTTTCATAGGGAGAAAGTGTGAATTTATAGTAATCTCCCTCTGCACGCTGCCGTGGACCGGCGGCGGATATAGGAGATCAGATGGCCAAGACTGCGAAGAAGAAAGCCGCCAAGCCGCGTAAGGCGAACGCCGCGTTCATGAAGCCCGTTCAGCCGAGCGCCGCTCTCGCGGAAGTCGTCGGCAGCAAGGCGATTCCGCGAACCGAGGTCACCAAGAAGCTCTGGGCCTACATCAAGAAGAACGGCCTGCAGGACAAGACCAACAAGCGCATGATCAAGGCGGACGACAACCTGAAGGTGATCTTCAAGAAGCCGACCGTCAACATGTTCGAAATGACCAAGTTGGTCAGCAAGCACCTGTCGTAATAGACCGCTAACACCCCTCTGTTACGGTGATCACGGGCGCACGGGAAACCGTGCGCCTTTTCTTTTCTGACCGAGGCTTAGGGCTTGAGGCCTTAAGACCTCAGATGCTCCGTCGCCCAGCGCTCGAACACCATCAGCGGGAACAGCGTGTGCGCGTGATTCTCGCGGCCCTCGGTGTGCTCGTCCATCAGCTGCGTCGACGACTGCCGGATCGAACAGCCCGCGGCGCGCGACGCGCTCGCGCGACAGCAGATCGCGCATCAGCGGCTGCAGCTCCCGGCGCAGCCAGTTCTTCATCGGGATGCTGAAGCCTTCCTTGCTGGCGATTCAGGATCGAGTCCGGCAGCACATCCTTCATCGCCTGCTTCAGGATCCACTTGCGCTCGCCGTTGCGGATCTTCAGGTGGCCCGGCATCGAGAACGCCAGCTCCATCAGATCGCCGTCGAGGAACGGCGCGCGCGTCTCGAGCGACGTCGCCATGCTCATGCGATCGACCTTCACGAGGATGTCGTCGGCGAGATACAGGCTCAGGTCCGCATACAACTGCCGGTTGAGCACATCGTCCTGGCTGAAGCGGCCGAGCGCGTCGCGCACCGGCGCGTAGACGTCGGTGGCGCCGCAGCGCGTCGCGCAGGCCGGCGTCGTAGAGGCGCGCCTTGTCGCGCGCGCCGAGGTAGACCATCCAGCGGTAGTGCCCGAGATCGGCGGGCGCGGTCGCGGCGCCGGCGCTGAAGCGCTTGACCTTGTTGACGAGGCCCTTCTTCTTCTCGGTCGGCGGCAACGCCGAGGCGACGCCGGCAAGCGCCGGCATCAGCGCATCGCCCATCCAGCCAAGCTTCGCGGCCAGCGCCTGCGCCTGATAGGCGTCGTAGCCGCCGAACAGCTCGTCGCCGCCGTCGCCCGACAGCACCACCTTGACGTGCTCGCGCGCCAGCTCCGACACGCTGAAGGTCGGGAACAGCGACACGTCCGCGAACGGCTCGTCGAGATGAACGACCAGCCGCTCGAACATGTCGCCGAGATCCGGCGACGCCGTGCCGCTCGCGATGATTGGTCTTGAACAGCGCCGCCACTTCGCGCGCATACGGCAGCTCGTTGTAGGTGCCGTCCGAGAAGCCGATGCTGAAGCTGTTGACCGGCTGCGACGACGCCTCGCTCATCAGCGCGACGATCGAGCTCGAGTCGATGCCGCCCGAGAGAAACGCGCCGAGCGGCACGTCGGCCATCAGCTGCCGCTCGACCGCTGTCTTGAGCGCCGCCCGCAGCGCCTCGGCCGCATCGTCGTCCGTCCAGTCCCTGAGCGGCACATCGGCGGCATCCCAATAGCGATGCACCGTGGCCTGCCCGTCGCGATAGCGCAGGAAATGCGCCGGCGGCACCTTGTGCACGCCCTTGAGCATCGTGCGCGGCGCGAGCACGTATTCGTAGGTCAGGAATTGATCGAGCGCGATCGGATCGAGCTCGCGCGACACTTCCGGACGAACCAGCAACGCCTTGACTTCGGATGCCAGCAGCAGGCCTTGCGCGGTCTGCGGTCCAGTAGAGCGGCTTCTCGCCGGCGCGATCGCGCGCGGCGATCAAGCGTGCGCGTGCGGCCGTCCCAGATCGCCAGCGCGAACATGCCGCGCAGGCGCGCCGAGGAAGTCCTCGCCCCACTGCTCGTAGGCGTGGACCAGCACTTCGATGTCGGAGTTGCGCGAGTGAAAGCGGTGGCCGTGGCCCTCGAGCTCCTGCTGCAGCTCGCGGAAGTTGTAGATCTCACCGTTGGCGACGATCTTGATGTCGCCGGTCTCGTTCAGGATCGGCTGCTGGCCGCCCGCCAGATCGACGATGGCCAGGCGGCGCATGCCGAGGCCGACGCCGGGCAGCGTGATGCTGCCCTCTTCGTCCGGGCCGCGATGGTGCAGCATCCGCACCATGCGCGCGAGATCCTCCGCCGCTACCGGCCGCTCGAGGTCACGCTCGACGATGCCAACGATGCCGCACATTTTCTACGTTCCCGGTTCCCGGCTCCCGGTTGCCGGTTCCCGGCGATCGCGCGTGACCTTGGCCGGAATTCCGGTGGCGATCGCAAACTCCGGAATCTCGCCCACCACGACCGCACCTGCTCCAATGATCGCATCACGGCCGATGGTCGATCCATCGGTCACCACCACGTGCGTGCCGAGCCAGGTGCCGTCGCCGACATCGATGCCGCTGGCGGTCCGGCCCTGCTGCAGCACGGGAATATCGGTGCGATCGTAGAGATGATCGCCGCCGACCAGATAGGTGTAGGCGGCGATCAGGATGTCCTTGCCGACGCGCACCTGCGACGCCGAGAAGATCTCGCAGTTGAATCCGATGTTGGCGCGATCCTCGATCACGATGTCGCCGTTCTTGCAGCTGAGGATCGTGTTGCGGCCGACGAACACGCCGTTGCCGATCGTGATGCCCTTGTTGTCGGTGCCCTTCGCATCGAGGCAGCACAGATCGTCGATCACGACGTTGTCGCCGATGTGAATCTTGTGGGGATGCCGCAGCGTGACGTTCACGCCGAACACGACGTTGCGGCCGACCGAGCCGAGGATCCATCGGATAGAGCCGCGATCGCAGCACCAGGCCGAGCGCGCCGGGCACCCAGCTCGCGAGCATCATCGCCGCTTCGTAGGCGAGCAGCGCGCCGAGTCCCGGCTGGCCGACGAACAGCTCGCGGTACTTGTCGCCCTTCGATCGATTCTCGTTGAACAGCTCCTGCTGGATGACGGTGATGCGCGGATCGTGCTCGCGCGCCGCCTTCGCGCTTCGCGCTTCGGTGGACATGGCGGCCGCTCGGCCATCGCGTCGCAGTCGTGCGCCCGCTCCGCGGGCGCGGCCACCGCGTCGAGGTCCGCGGTTTCGCGAACCTCGCGAATCACGTAG
The DNA here is from genome assembly GCA_963833135.1 of uncultured cyanobacterium. Lineage (GTDB taxonomy): Bacteria > Acidobacteriota > Vicinamibacteria > Vicinamibacterales > UBA2999 > 12-FULL-67-14b. The sequence continues at coordinate 641,593 of CAWHWW010000014.1, forward strand.
GTGGGCTTGTCCTGCGATTCGTAATACGTGCGCGCCATCACTTCGGCGAGCAGGCCGAACGTCACCAGCTGCACGCCGATGAACACCAGCATCACGCCCAGCAGCAGCAGCGGACGATCGGCGATGCCCTGGTGCTGGAACAGGCGGATGTAGCCGAGATAGCCGGTGATCAGCGATGCCGAGGCCGCCGGCGAGCGAGCCCGACCAACCCGAAGATCTGCAGCGGCCGCGTCGAGTAGCTCAACAGGAACTTGACGGTCGCCAGATCGAGGATCACGCGGATGGTCCGCGACAGGCCGTACTTGGTGACGCCGGCGCGGCGCGGCCGGTGATTGACGACCATCTCGGCGATCTGCACGCCGATCTGGCTCGCGATCGCCGGCAGGAAGCGATGCATCTCGCCGTAGAGCCGGAGCGGCTTCACCACCTCGGCGCGAAACACCTTCAGCGAGCAGCCGTAGTCGTGCAGCGGCACGCCGGTCGCCCACGAGATCAGCTTGTTGGCCATCACGCTCGGGACGCGGCGCGTCACGAACGTGTCTTTCCGATCCTTGCGCCAGCCGCAGACGATGTCGTTGCCCTGTTCGATCAGCGCGACCATGGCGGGAATGTCGCGCGGATCGTTCTGCAGATCGCCGTCGGCGGTCACGACCAGGCGGCCGCGCGCGTGCGCGATGCCGGCCGCAAACGCCGCGGTCTGTCCGAAGTTGCGGCGGAAGCGGATCACGCGCAGCCGCGGATCGCGCGCCTGCAGCGCCGCGAGCTGCTCGAACGAATCGTCCGTGCTGCCATCGTCGACGATCAGCAGCTCGTAGCTGCGCCCGTACTGGCCCAGCGTCTGGGTCAGCTCGTCATACAGCGGCTTGATGTTCGGAGACTCGTTGTGGACCGGGATGACGATCGAAAGCTCTGGAGTCATCAAAGACAGAGGTAATCAAGGCATTATAGAACGAGACGGTGCCCTCCTTCGATCGGCCTTTCGCGTGTCCTTGGCGTTCTCGCCGCCATTCTGGGCACATTCGCCGCGGCTGTGTATTGGCGTGCAGGCCTCTCGCTCAGCCACTACGACGCCAAGGCGCACCTCGTGGTCGCGCGCCGCATCTTCGACAGCCTGACGCCAAGCTGGGAGCAGATCGGCGCGGTGTGGCTGCCGCTGCCGCACGTCCTCAACGCGCTGCCGGTCCAGATCGATTGGATGTATCGCACCGGCGCGTTCGGCGATCGCGATCTCGATCGTGTCGTTTGCGATCACGGTCGCCTGCGTCTCGGCGATCGTGCGCTCCGCTCACCGGATCGCGGACCGGCGCGATCCTCGCCGCGGCGCTCTTCGCGCTCAATCCGAACGTGCTCTATCTGCAGAGCACGCCGATGACCGAGCCGCTGCTGTTCGCGCTGACCTCGCTCGTCGTGCTGCATCTGTCGCAATGGGCGAAGTCCGACCGTTGCCGCCGCGCGCCCGGCCGCCGGCTGGACGATCGTCGCCGCGTGCCTGACGCGTTACGAAGCGTGGCCGATCGTCGGCGCGGCCATCGTGCTGGCCGCGTTGGTGAAGTGGCGGCGCGGCTGCGCGCGTTCACGGCGGTCGCTGCACGAGAGCGCGCAGGCTGGCGCTCTATGCCGGTCGCGACGGTGGTGTTCTTCATGGGCCTGAGCTTCGCCATCGACCGGCCAATGGTTCGTGACCGGCGGCTTCTACGTGCCCGATCCGAAGCTGCAGGGACAGCCGCTGGCGCGTCTACGAAGCGATCCGCGAGGGTCTGGTCGATCTGGCCGGCCCGCGCTTCGTGCAGTTCGCCACGTGGTCGATTCCGCTCATCGTGCATCGCCGCGCTGCTTCGCCGCTACGTGGAGCGGCCTGATGTCTGCCGATCGCGCTGCGTCGCGTCGGTCGCACTGCCCTTCTACGCGTTCTTCTCGGGCCACCCGTTCCGGATCCGCTATGAAGTGCCGCTGATTCTCGGCGGCGCGGCCTGCATCGGCACCGCCGTGTCGCTGCTGCGATTCGCCGCGCCGCTGGTCGCCATTCCGCTGCTGTCGCTGGTCATGCTGCAGGCGCCGCCATTCGATGCGCGAACGGCGCCGATGATGTCGAGGCGCAGCTCGATCGCGCCAACAGCATCGGCCGGCGCACCGTCACCGACGTGCCTGCAGCGCTCGTACGACGGCACGCACGATCATGGCGAGCATGGGATCGCTCGCGCATTACATGCAGGAGCTGTCGCACGCCGGATTCGATCTCGCTGATTTCCTCCACGAAGGCAGCGGCCCGATCTGGCAGCGCGCGCTACTATCACGATCCCTCGCTCGTTGCGGGATGGGTGCTGGTCGAGGAAGCCGCCGAAGGCGGCGACATGCTGTATCAGAAGCAGCAGGCGTGGCCGGGATTCCTGCGCCGCTTACGATCGCGTCTGCGAAGGCGGCAACGTCGCGCTGTATCGAGACGGTAGAGGGCTTGCGGGCTGACGGGCTTACGGCGCTGCGAGCTGCGGGACGGCGACGGGCTTCAGCGCTCACGAATGAATTCGCAGCACCTCGTCGTGAATGAGACCGTTGGTGGCGAGGATGTGGCCGTCGTCCGGGATTCCACGGTCTTGCCGTCCATGCCGGTCACCGTGCCGCCGGCTTCTTCGAGGATCAACGCCGCGGCGCGCGTGTCCCAGGGCTTCAGGCTCGCCTCCCAGAATCCATCCATCCGTCCGGCGGCGACCCAGCAGATGTCGATCGCCGCCGAGCCGAGGCGTCGCACGGCGCGCGCCTGCTTCAGGACCTGCCCGAACACCTTCAGGAACTCGTCGGCCTTCTGATGCACGTTGTACGGAAAGCCGGTCACCAGCATCGACTCGAGCACCGTCGCGTTCGCCGACGACCTTCAGCCGCTGGCCGTTGAGCCACGAGCCGACGCCGGCTTCCGCGGTGAAGAGCTCCTTGCGATTCGGATCGTAGACCGCGGCGACCACGGCCTGGCCGTCGATCTCGAGCGCGAGCGAGGCGCAGAAGATCGGCACGCCGTGCGCGAAGTTGGTGGTGCCGTCGAGCGGATCGAACACCCAGCGATAGCGCGCGCCGCGCGAGTCGCTCCGCCGAGCTCTTCGGCGAGCACATCGTGATCGGGAAAGCGCTCCGCGATCATGCGCGCGGAACATCCGCTCGACTTCGAGATCGACTTCGGTGACGAGATCGATGGCGCCCTTCTTTTCGACACGCACGCCGGTGCCGAACTTGGCGATCTGCAGATCGCCGGCGCGCACGACCGCTTCGATCGCGGTCGCGAGGAACAGTGGATCGGGGTGGGCTCACGCGCCCGCTTTTTGGAGCTTCTTGACCATCCGAATCTCCATGCCGCCCGGCACTTTCTTCAGCACCGTTTCGTCCATGAAGTTGCGAATGAGGAAGATGCCGCGGCCGCTCGACTTGAGGATGTTCTCGGGCGCCAGCGGATCGGCCACTTCTTCCGGCACGAAGCCCTCGCCCTGGTCTTCGATGCGAATCACCAGTTCGTCGGACGTCGGTCGGCGGCACCGGGCTGAACTCGACGATCACGCGCTTGTCCGGATCGTTCTTGTTGCCATGCTTGATGGCGTTGACGACCGACTCGCGCACGGCGACGCTGACCCAGTGCAGTTGATCTTCGTCGAGGCCGGCCACCTTGCCGACGTGATCGGAGACGACCTGCACGAAATCGAGCATGTCGAAGGCGCTGTTGAATTCGAGCGGACCGTGTGCGGTGGAATCATCTCGAATGGCGAGCGCCCGGAGCCGACGCAGCGCGCGGCATGTGCTGCGTTAAGTACCATAGCGCTTCAATCGAGTCACGGTCGAACGCAGTTATAGTTGAACGTTATGCGAGTGGCCGACCGCGTTGCCGTCTCCCCCGCGCTACCGGTCGCCGGCGTGCTTGCGCGTGCCCGGCGACAAATCCATCTCGCATCGTTACGCTCTGCTGGCCGCCATCGCCGACGGCCGATCCACCATTGCCAACTACGCGCCCGGCGCCGATTGCGCCTCGACGCTCTCCTGCGTCGGCGCCCTCGGCGCTATCGTCTCACGAACCCCCGCGCGCGCGCGAGGACGAACCGCCGCTCGTCACCATCGACGGCCGCGGCCTGCGCGGCCTGCGCGCCGCGCCGGCGCGCCGCTCGACTGCGGCAATTCCGGCAGCACCATGCGGATGCTCGGCCGGCGTCGTCGCCGCCCACCCCTTCTTATCGACCCTGATCGGCGATGCTTCACTGTCACGCCGGCCGATGCGCCGAATCATCGGGCCGCTCGCCGCAGATGGGCGCCACGATCACCGCCGGTCCCGGCGATCGCCCGCCGGTGACCATTCACGGCGGCAGATCTCGCCGGCATCCATTTCACGCCGGAAACGCCCAGCGCCCAGGTGAAATCCGCCGTGTTGCTCGCAGGATTGCAGGCCAGCGGGCGAGACCGTCGGTCATCGAGCCCGCCTCTACTCGTGATCATACGGAACGAGCGCTGGCCGCGTTCGGCGCCACAGTGCACCATCGAGGGCCGGCACATCACTCTCAACGGCGGCCAGCGGCTCACGCGGCTGCGACGCTGACGGTCCCCGGCGATATCTCGTCCGCCGCGTTCATGGCGGTGGCCGCCGCGGCCGCTCCCCGGGTCCGACGTCACGATCACGCATGTCGGCCTGAACCCCAGCCGCGCGGCGCTCCTCGACGTGCTGAGACGCTTCGGCGCCGAGGTCGAGACGACCGTCGAAGACGACTGGAACGGCGAGCCGGTGGGCCGCCTGCGGATCCGGCACGGCGCGATGACGCGACCTCGTGATCGCACCGGAGGAAGTGCCCGAGGTGATCGACGAGCTGCCCGTGCTCGCGACGCTCGGCACCTTCGGCGGCAGCGTGACGGTGTCGGGCGCCGGCGAGCTGCGCGTCAAGGAAAGCGATCGCATCGCCGAGCTCGTCGCGGGCCTGCGCGCGATGGGCGCCGACGCCGACGAGCGGCCCGATGGCTTCCAGGTGCGGCGCGGCGCGCCGCCTCACGGGCGGCACCGTGCACGCGCGTCACGATCATCGGCTCGCCATGGCATTCGCGATCGCCGCGCTCGGCGCGACGGGCCCGACCACGATCGAGGGCGCCGACGCCGTGGCCGTGTCGTATCCCGCGTTCTTCGACGATCTCGATCGGCTGGCCGCGCGCCGCGGCAAGCGATCCGCGCGCGTGAAGACCGACAAGATTTATCTCGTCGGCTTCATGGGCGCCGGCAAGTCCGAGCGTGGCGCGCGCGCTGGGCAGGCGGCTCGACTGGAAGGTCGAGGACATCGACGCGCGCATCGAGCGCGCCGAGCGCCGCGACATCCCGACCATTTTCCGCGACACGGGCGAGCCCTATTTCCGGGCCCGCGAGCGCGAGGCGCTGATCGAGCTGCTGCCGGAGCGCGGCGCGGTCGTCGCCTCGGGCGGCGGGACCTTCGCCGATGCCGTCAAATCGCGAGCTGATGCTGCGGGACGGCGCGGTCGTCTGGCTCGATGCGCCGTTCGAGACCGTCGCTGCAGCCGGGTGCCCCTCGACGGCCGCCGGCCGCTGGCTGCGGATCGGCTGGGCATGGAACAGCTTTATAATCAGCGCCTCGCGGCCTACCGCCAGGCGCACCTCAGGGTGGACGCAGGACGCGGCTCCGTGGAGGAGCTCGTCGATCACATCGTGGAGTGGCTGGACACCTGACATCTGATGCGCTACCTGGTTATCAGCGACATACACGCCAATCTCGAGGCCTTCGAAACCGTGATGGCCGAGGCCGCAGCCGATCGGTTACGACAAGGTGCTGGTGCTGGGCGATCTGGTCGGCTACGGCGCCGATCCGAACGCCATCTGCGAGCGCGTGCGCGATCTCAAGCCGCGACGCGCTGATTCGCGGCAATCACGACAAGGTCGGCTCCGGCGTCGAGAGTCCGGAAGGCTTCAACGCCGTGGCCCGCAACGCCATCCGCTGGACCTACGAAACGCTGACGCAAGGACGAACCGCGAGTGGCTCGCGGCCCTGCCGGCCGGGCCGATGATCGTCGACGACATGATCGAGATCTGCCACGGCACGCCGTTCGACGAGGACGCCTACGTGTTCGACGATCTCGACGCGTTGCGCGCCATGCATGCGGCGCGCCGGCCGCTCTGCCTGTTCGGCCACACGCACGTGCAGGTCGGCCACTACCTGTCGCGCGATCAGTTCGGCCTCGCGACCGCCGAGGATCAGCGCCCGCTGCCGATTCCGCTGGACGAAGCGAACCGCTACCTGGTGAATCCCGGATCGGTCGGCCAGCCGCGCGACGGCGATCCGCGCGCCGGCTTCGGCATCGTCGACACCGCGGCGCGCGAGATGACGATCTATCGCGTGGAGTATCCGATTGCGAAGGCGCAGGCGCGCATCATGGAGGAAGGGCTGCCTGACGTCCTCGCGCAGCGACTTGCGCTCGGACGATAGAGGTCTAGATGTCAGAGGTTAGACGTTAGAGTTCTTCTTCGCTTCGCGCTTCCGCAATTCCGAAGCGAAGGCGTCCTGCGCGGCGCGCGAGCCGAGAATCCAGCCGATCACGACCCCGATCAGCAGCACCGCCGGAATGAAGATGAAGTGCGAGGCGGTCGGGACGCCGATTTCCATCTACTTTCTCCGCGATTCGAGCTCGGCCAGCTCGGTTTCGACCTTCTGCAGCCGCTTCGCGATCGACCACACGTAGCCGAGCACGCGCGACCCAGACGAATCCGTAGGCGCGCGGCCACCAGTTGATGGCCGGGATCTGCTCGCCCGGCGGCACTTCGTCGACCGGCACGAATTCCTTCGGCGGCTGCGGCTGCGCCTGCGCTCGCCGATGGCCGGCGGACAGGCGCGACAGCGGCCAGAGCGACCGCACGAGCGCAGCCAGCAGGACGCACGCGCGCAACAGATCGCATCACGCTTCGTCCTCGGCAAGATAGAGCGCCTCGACGCGCGCGCGCTGGTGTTCGAGCGCGCGCGCAAGCGTCAGCAGCGCGATGAACAGCATCGTGAACGCGGCAAAACAGAACCAGAGCGGAATACCCATCTCGGTCGGCAGCGTCGGCACGACCGAGGTCGTCGGGTGCAGCGTGCGCCAGACGTTGACCGACACGTAGATGAACGGCACGTTGAGCATGCCGAAGAGCGCCATGCCGGCGGCGAGCTTGTCCGAGCCGGGCCCGCCGTACTGGCGCAGCAGCAGGTAGGCCACGAAGATCAGGAACAGCAACAGGCTCGAGGTCAGCCGCGGATCCCAGACCCACCAGACGCCCCAGGCCTTGCGCGCCCACAGCGGCCCGGTCACGAGCGTCAGCGCGCCGAACAGCAAGCCGAGCTCCGCGGCGGACAGCGCCCAGCGCATCGGCGCTCTGCTTCTTGAAGAACAGGAACCGGAAACTGTGGATCGCCGCAGACGACCGACGCCACCAGGAACAGGATCGCCGACGGCAAGTGGAAGTAAAACATCTTCTGCACCAGCCCCATCGTCGATTCGTACGGCGCCGCGTTGATGATCCAGGGCGCGGCGAGCAGCATCCCGGCCGAGAGTCCGATGAAAGGCGTCGTGAGCGTCCGCATGGTCCGCCTCGAATTCTACTCCGTCATGACCGGCTCGAACGTCCAGAGCGCGAGCGTCAGGAAGATCACGTCCCAGAACACCAGCAGCCCGATCCAGAAACGCGCCATCGGCTCATCGGGCGTGGCCTGGAACAGCGCCGCGGTGCCGCGGACACCGGCAATCATGACCGGAATCGTGATGGGATACAACAGCACGGGCAGCAACGTGTCGCGGCTGCGCACGCGCACCAGCATCGCGGCGAACAACGTGCCGACCGCCGCGAATCCGAGCGTGCCGGCAGCCAGCAGCACGGCCAGCATGATCGGATACGCGAAGATCGGCGCGCTGAACAGCAGCCCCACGAGCGGCACCAGGACGATCTCGACCAGCGCCATGCAGCAGCAGCAAGCCGAGCAGCTTGCCCACGTAGATGGCCGGCCGATCGGCCGGCGCGAGCAGCAGCGCGCGCAGCGTGTCGTTGTAGCGTTCGCGCTCGAAGGTGCGGCCCATCGCCAGCGTGCCCGCGAAGGAGATCGCGACCCACAGGATGCCGGCGGCGACATCGTCCGGCGCGCGGCCTTCACGCACGATCGCAAACGAGAACATCAGGACCACCGACACCGCGAAGAAGACGCGTCGTGAACAGAATCTCGCGGCTGCGAATCTCCACCGTCATGTCCTTGCGCATGACGTGCCACGCGACGCGGAAGAAGTCGCGCATCACTGAATCGCCCGTCGATAGCGTTCGCGCAGGCCGCTCGCTGCCGGTGTCGCTGCCGACCATGCGGCCGTCCTTCAGGTAGATGGCGCGGCTCAGCAGGCCGTCGGCGACGTCGAGATCGTGCGTCGCCAGCACGATCAGGCAACCGGCGCGCTGCCGATCCTGCAGTCGCGCGACCAGCGCGGCGGTCGACGCCTGATCGAGGCCGGTGAACGGCTCGTCGAGCAGGATCAATCGCGGCTCGTGCAGCAGCGCGCGTTCGAGCGCGACGCGCTGGCGCATGCCGCGCGAGAAGCCGCGACACGAGATCATCGGCGCGGTCGGTCAGGCCGGCGCGCTCGAGCGCCGCGACACCGACGCCGGGCACATCGGCCACGCCGTAGAGCTGCGCGAAGAACGTCAGGTTCTCGCGCGCGGTCAGCTCGGGATAGAGAAACAGATCGTGGCCGAGCATGCCGATGCGGCGCGCGAACCGCGGCGCCGCCGTGGTCGGCGGCGCCGTCGCCGTATTCGACCCTGCCCTTCGACGGCGGTGAGCAGCGTCGCGAGAATATTGAGGAGCGTGGACTTGCCGGCGCCGTTCGGTCCGAGCAGCCCGACGATCTCACCGGCCTCGCAGGTGAAGGTGATTTGCGACAGCGCCTTCCGCCGCCCGTAGTGCCGCGCGACATCCGTAACGATCAGGCGGCGAAGTCAGTCATCGGAGCCTGTCTCGCCGAAGCGCGATAGCGCGAAGGCGGACGCGACGCGCGGAGCCTCACGCAGCGGCACCTCGGTCGAGCTCGGCGATCACGCGCTCGAGCTCCGCGGTGACGCGCTGCAGCCGCGCCTCGTCGGCATCCGAGAGCGGCTTGCTGCGGCGCTTGCGTTCGAGCGCCACCACTTCGTTCATCAGCTTCTCGCGCCGCGCGTTGCAGCTTCGCGTCCTGCGCGGCGTGCGCCTTCGCCGGCGAGAACGCGAACCAGGCGCCGATCGCGAAGATGACGACCGCCGCAGCCAGCGCGACGTTGCGCGGCACGTTGCTGTGCGCCGGGAAGCCCGGTCAGGTTCAGGACCAGCGTGTCGCCGGCATTGAGGCGCGGCGCCGGTGCGCCATGATGAACGGCTGCCCGTCGGAATTCATCTCGCGCGACGTCGGTCAGCTGCGGCGACGACACCTGCATGTTGCCGATCTTCTCGACGCCGACGAACACCTGCGCCAGCGCCACCGGCCACTGTCTGCGCGAATCGTCGTCGAGCGGCGCCGGCTTGCGGCAGCGAGAATCCGACCTGCGCGATCGTCTTGCCCGGCGCGAACGGACCGGTGATCGTCAGCGACGTCGCCCTGCGCGCTGGCGTTCGGCGACGAGCCCTGCATCATCGACGCGCCCGCGGCGCCGGTCGGCAGTCGAATCAGCAACGGGCCGCCGATGTCGATCGGCGTGCGCGCATTGTTGACGATCTCGAGCAGGTAGAACACCGTGAGGTTGTCGTCCTGGTATTCGAGGATGATGCGCGACTCGGGTCCGATCTCGACCACGCCCGGCCGCGCCGGTTCCTTCGCCGCGGCCTCCGCTGCGGCCTTCTCCTCGCGGCCGCCGCGGCGATGCCGGCAATCAGCGCCACGCGCACGCCGCCCGTCGCCGGGCACCGGAAAATTCCTGCGAGGTCAGCGTCTCGCCGTCGACGATGGTCGTCGCCTGCACCGTCGTGCCGGCGGCCAGGCCGTCGAACTGCGCGCGGCCCTGCTCATCGGTCTTGGCGCGTGCGCGTCGCGGCGCCGACCTTGCAGCGTCACCTCCTGGCCGGCGACGTTGTTGCCCATCCGCTCGCGCACGACGCGAACGGTCACGGTGCCGATCGGCGAGCTCCGGCGCCGGCAGCGGCGTGCCCGCAATCGCCGACGGGATCGGGCATGTCGACCTGCGCGCTCGCTGCGCTCGCCAGCAGTAGCAAGTAGCAGAAGCACGAATAACCGAAAACCAGGCACAAGTGCGCAGGTCCCTTCTCACAGCTTCGCTCCGCAGTTCTTGCAGAACTTCGCGTCGGGATCGTTCTGCGTCCCGCAGTCGCCGCACAATCCGTCGCTTGGAGTTCGACTGACTTCTGTGGTGTCCGGCTTCGACGGCTGAAGCCGATCGCTCTGCCAAGCGGCTCTTCACTTCTTTCGCGATCTGCTCCCTGTAGCCGCCGCCGGCATCGAGCTGCCGCATCAATCCGAGCGCGCGGGCGCGCAGGCGGCCCGACATCTCGTCGAAGTCCGCCTTCGCGATCTTCCCCATCGCGAAATCGAACTCGAGCTCCTTGATCGATCGCAGCACCAGCGTCTTCTCGCGCTCGAGCGCGATGCGCGTGCGGCCGCCGATCGTGATCGGCGTCTCGGCGTCGGTCGACACCAGCGGCGACAGGATCCGGTAGGCGCCGAGGCCGACGAAGCTGACCGACACGACGGTCAGGCTGAGGATGATGATGTTGGCGGGCGACTGCCCGGTCGCGACGATCACCGTCGCCGTGGCCGCCAGCATGCCGCCGAGCAGGAAGAACTGCCAGGGCTGCAGGAACGGTTCCTGCAGGCGCATCGCTTGTGGCGACGAACCTTTCGGTTCGTCGGTCTGCGCGGAGTTCGACATCAGTCAAGATTGCGCAGCTCGTCGTCAAGCCGCGCGGCCATCTCGGGATCTTCGACGCCCGCCGGCATGCCGGCGAGCGCCGGCCGCCGCGACCAGCGCATCGCGAGATACGCGATCGTCAGGAAGCCGCCGACGCCAACGACGATCGGCATCGCCCAGACGACGCGCGCCCGAGCCGCTGTTCGGCGGCTCGCTCAGCACCTGGTTGCCGCCGAACTTCGTCGACGTAATACGTCGAGGATCTGCTGCCTCGGTCTTGCCTTCCTTCAGCATCGCGTCGATCTTCGGCGCGGATCGGCGCACAGTGCCCGCACGAACACTGCCCGACCGGCAGCTTCGAACAGCCGCCGCACCAGCACGCCAGCTTGTGGCTGACCTCGCGCGCTTCCGGCGAGGCCAGCTGCAACCGCGGATCCTGTCCGGTCTCGACGTGCTGCGCGAACGCGGCGCCGCTCGAGAGCAGGATCGACAGCAGCACCATCGACGCCGTCACCGCTTCCGCCGGCAGCTTCGCCAGCGGCGAACGACAGTCGACGCTTCGGGCAGCAGCGCGATGCCGGTGCCGATCGCCAGGATGCCGAACCCGAACCACACCCAGTTCACGAGCGGGTTGATGTGCACTTCGACGCTCGCCGTCTGCTCTTCGATCTCGAACGCCGGCATCACGATGTAGAGGTCTTCGGCGAACGTGCGGCGGATCGCGACTTCCGTGGTCGGCTCTTCCTCGTGCTTGCGGAAGTACCACTTCGCCGGGCGCATCTGGTCGATCACCTCGCCGTCGAGCGTTCTTCACGGTGATGTGCCCGGTGATCATCTGCTTCTGGCCGTCGTCGGTGACGCGCAGCGCGTCGAGGTGAATCGTGTAGTCGCCGACGACCTGGCTTCCTCGCCCGGCTTCAGCAGCAGCTGCTGATCGCGGCTGAAGCCCTCGCCCGCAAAGCCGAGGAAGATCAGCACGATGCCGGCGTGGACGATGTAGCCGCCGTAGCGGCGCTTGTTGCGCGACACCAGGCCGATCATCGCCGTGAGCAGGTCCGTGCCGGTCATGCCGCGGCGCACGTTGGCGCCGCGGATCAATTCCTGCGTCAGCGTGCCGGCCACAAAGCCGGCGAGCGCGAAGCAGATGCCCGAGCTCCAGACGCGCACGCCGAGCGCGACCAGCACGCCGCCGGCGACCAGGCCCGACAGCGACCGGCCACATGAACTGTTCGCGCAGGTTCTCGATCGTCGACTTGCGCCACGCGAGCAGCGGACCGACGCCGGTCAGCAGCAGCAGCATCAGGCCGATCGGCACCATCCAGCGATTGAAGAACGGCGGGCCGACCGTGAGGCGCTCGCCGTTGATCGCCTCGGTGATCGTCGGGAACAGCGTGGCGAACAGGATGAACAGCGCCGAGAACAGCAGGATCCAGTTGTTGGCGAGGAACGCGGCTTCCTTCGACATCCACGAATCGAGCTCGTGGCGCGCCTTCAGCAGCGGCAGGCGGTAGATCACCCAGCCGAAGCAGAACACGATCGTCGATGACCATGAACGCCGACGAAGTAGCGCGCCAGCTCCGGGTCCTCGCCGAACGCGTGAATCGACTGCACGACGCCCGAGCGCGTCAGGAAGGTGCCGACGATGGTCAGCAGGAACGTGATGATGACGAGCGTGACGTTCCAGACGCGCAGCATGCCGCGCCGCTCCTGGACCATCACCGAATGCAGGAACGCGGTCGCGGTGAACCACGGCAGCATGCCGGCGTTCTCGACCGGATCCCATCCCCAGTAGCCGCCCCAGCCGAGCTCTTCGTAGGCCCAGATCATGCCGAGCGTGAGGCCGAGCGACAGGAAGAACCACGAGAACATCGTCCAGCGGCGCACCGCGCGCAGCCACGAATCATCGAGGTGGCCGGTGAAGAGCGCCGCCATGCCGAAGGCGAACGGAATCGTCAGCCCGACGAAGCCGAGATACATCGTCGGCGGATGGATCGCCATGTAGAAGTTCTGCAGCAGCGGATTGAGGCCGCGGCCGTCGACCGGCGATTCCGTCAGGTAGGTCGCGAACGGGTTGTTGTGAATCACCATCAGGAAGAGGAAGAACATCTCCACTGCGGCGATCACCGCGACGACGTACGGAATCAGCTCGCGATGGCGCTCGCGATTGACCTTGACCGCGACCGATCCGAAGAGCGACAGCAGGAACACCCAGAACATCACCGAGCCGTCGAGGCCGCCCCAGTACGAGGTGATCTTGTAGAACAGCGGCTGGACGCTGTCCGAGTAGCGCTGCACGTAGCGGATCGAATAGTCGCCGGCGACGAAGGCGTAGATGATGACGCCCGACGCGACCGTCATGATCGCGGCGATGGTGTAGAACGCGGCGATGCCGCTTTCGATGAGGCGGGTAGTTGCGGCGCCGCGCGCCGACGACGGCGGCCGCGACCGCGTAGGCCGCGGTGACGAACGCGAGCAGGAGCAGGAGCGCGCCGAGGGAGGCCATGCGCGGCCTCCTAGTATTTCCCGGAGGGCGTCGCGCTCCCCGGCTTGGCTTCGTACTTCGACGGGCACTTCGCCATCACGCCGTTGGGCTGCACCGTGAAGCCCTCCGACGACAGCGTGCCCTTGAGCACGACTTCCGAATCGCTCTTGAACGTGTCGGGCACGACGCCGGTGTAGGTCGCGCTGACGATCTGGCCGTTGCTCTGGACCTGGAACCAGTAGTCCAGCGTGTTCGGCTTGCGCGTTGATCGAGTTCGGCACGACGAAGCCATGCAGCTGCAGCTTCTTGCCGTACCACTGATCGGGCTGCGTCATCACTTCGTCGACGTGCTTGTAGTACTCGGTGCCCTCGGCCATGGTCGTGTAGAGCAGACCGCCGAAGGTCAGCGCGAGGACGAGGCTCGTCAGACCGATCTTGAACCCTTTGTTCTTCATGATGTTGGAGTTAGCCCTCGCTCAGAATACTACTGACCAGGGCCACCGGCAACCCCACAACGTTGCTGTACGAGCCCTCGATCCGGGGGATGAAGCGCGACGCAAACCCCTGGATGGCATAGGCGCCGGCGCGATCGACGGGCTCGCCTGTCGCGACGTACCACGAGATGTCTTCGTCTGTCATCGCGCGCGAACCAGACGCGCGTCGTGTCGACCGCCGATCGCACGCCCGCGGCGCTGACCAGCGCGACGCCGGTGTGCACGTCGTGCGGCCGGCCGCTCAGCAGCCGCAGCATGCGCACGCGCATCCGCCTCATCAACGGGTTTGCCGAGAATCTCGCCGTCGATCGTGACGGTCGTGTCGGCGCCGAGCACGCGCGCGCCGGGACGCAACGCGAACACGGCGCGCGCCTTCTCGATCGCAAGCCGCTCGACGTACGCGGCCGGCGCTTCGTTGGGCCGTGGGCGTTTCGTCGATGTCCGCCGCCAGCACCTCGAACGAGATGCCGGCGGCGGTCGAGCAGTTCCGCGCGCCGCGGCGAGCGGCTCGCGAGAATTATTTGGCCGGCTGGTTCTCGTACCACTTCAGATTGGCGGTCGACGTGCCGATGCACGCGAGATCGAGCCGCTTGTCGTTGTTCAAATGCGCGACCGCGCAACCGGCGGCCGCCATGCTCTTCTGCTCCGGCGTGGCGACGACGAACTTGCTCCACTGGTCGTTCGCGCCGAGCCGGTAGATATTCACGCCGCCACCGCCGCCGCGATAGCCGGCGACCACTTCGTCGACGCCGTCGCCGTCGAGATCGCCGTTCACCAGCGTGTGACCGTCGTTCAGCGTGTCGTCGATCACGGTGCGGTTGCCCCACGTGTCGCCCTTGCCGCGATAGACCACGACCTGATTGCCGTGCCACGGCTCGATCGCCGCGAGCTGGCGCCCGGCCTTCGTGCGCACCACCACGACATCACTCGATCCGTTCTTCGGCCACGGCTCGGGACTGCCCGCCGCGAGCCGCGTCCGCTGCCACTTGCCGTTGTTGTAGCGATGCAGGTGAATGCCCATGAAGCTCGCGCTCAGCAGCGCCTCGCGGCCCTTGCCGTCCCAGTCGACGACCTGCATGCCGTGCAGCACGCCTTCATCCGCGTCGGTGATCGGTCTGCCGCTTCAGATCGGCTGGGTTGTAGGCGTAGATCGCCGACCTTGTCCTTGTAGTCGGGCGGCGCACCCTTGCACGCCGCCGAGCGGCGCGTTGACGATCATCTTGCGGCCGTTGCCTTCGGCATCGATCCAGCGCACGCGATGCACCGACGGCATGCGATCGAATTCCTTCGCCGTCCACGGCGCGTTCACGTCCGCGCCCTTCGTCAGCAGCGTCATCACGCCGTCGCCCTTGGCCGGCGTGGTGCTGAAGCCGCTCTGCAGCGACCACCTCGGGATAGCCGTCCTTGTCGATGTCGAACGCGTCGGCGTTGATCATCCCGGGAAAGCCCGACGCCATGACGTGGCGCGTCCAGGTCGGATTCTCAAACCAGACCAGATCGACCTTCGCGCCGGTCGCGACCGCGAGCAGATCGGTCTCGCGCGTCCTTGTTGATGTCCGCCGCGGTGACGTGATACCCGCCGCGCAAGTCGGTCGCGACGGTGTGCTCGACGAGCTTCCACGGCGCCGCTGACTGGCCGCGCCCGGTAATCGTGCCGACGCGCGATCACAGCAATGGCGATCACCAGACGCCGCATGTGCGCTCTCCACGCGGCGAATCATACCGATTTCCATGCGCGGCGAATCATGCTGTCTACGATCGAATCGTGATCAAGGCCAATCAGGTCATGCCGGCGGTGGTGGCGGAAGTGATCCGCAAGGCGCCGCTGACCGACGAGAAGGTGACGTTCGCCTGGCGGCTCGCCGTCGGCCCGGCCATCGGCAAGGCCACCACGGTGCGGCTCGGCTGCCGACGGCACGCTGTATGTGACGCGCCGATTCGCCGGCGTGGCACGACGCGATCGCGCAAGTCGATCGGTCTCATCCGCTCGCGTCTCGCTCACTATCTTGGCGAAGACGCGGTCAAACGAATCGACTTACTCAGTTCCAGGGTTCCAGACGTTCCAGAGGTTCCAAGGCATCGTTCTGCAGCGGTTCCAAGTACCTCGGAACTCTGCAGAACGATGCCCTTGGAACCTCTGGAACCTTGGAACCTTGGAACCGTAGAATCAATGATCATGCGTAACGCATTTATCGTCAGCGCGGTTCGCCTTCCTACCGGAAAATTTCTCGGCACGCTGAAGGACTTCACCGCGCCCGAGCTCGGCGCGATGGTCGTTCGCGAGGCGGTGACGCGCGCGGGAATCGATCCCGCCATCGTCGACGAATGCATCATGGGCAACGTCGTCTCGGGCGGCGTCGGCCAGGCGCCGGCGCGGCAGGCCGCGCTCAAGGGCGGCCTCGCCGATCACGTCGCCGCGCTCACCATCAACAAGGTGTGCGGCTCGGGACTGAAGGCCGTGATGCTCGCGCACCAGGGCATCCAGACCGGCGACATCGACATCGCGGTGGCCGGCGGCATGGAGTCGATGAGCAACTGCCCGTACATCATTCCGAAAGTGCGCGAAGGCCTGCGCATGGGCAACGGCTCGGTCGTCGACCTGATGATTCACGACGGCCTGTGGTGCCCGTTCGAGAACTGGCACATGGGCAACGCCGGCGAAACCGTCGCCGACGTCTACAAGGTGACGCGCGATCAGCAGGATCAGTATTCGGCGGACAGCCACAAGAAGGCGGCCGCGGCGCAGAGCTCCGGGCAAGTTCAACGCCGAGATCCTGCCGGTCTCGATTCCGCAGAAGAAGGGCGACCCGATCGTCTTCAACGAAGGACGAATCGGTGCGCGGCGACACCACCGCCGAGGTGCTGCGCGCCCTGAAGCCGGCGTTCAAGAAAGACGGCTCGGTGACGGCCGGCAACGCGCCGCCGGTGAATGACGGCGCCGCGGCGCTGGTGGTGATGGCGGAAGACAAGATGACAGTCGCTCAACGCCAAGCCGATGGCCCGCATCGTCGCGCAGGCGACGAGCGGCCTCGCGCCGAAGATGCTGCTGATGACGCCGGTCGAAGCCACGCGCAAGGTGCTGAAGAAGGCCGGCTGGTCGATGAACGACGTCGATCTGCTCGAGCTGAACGAAGCGTTCGCGGTGCAGGCCGTGGCGGTGATGCAGCGAGCTCGGCATCGATCCGGCGAAGGTCAACGTCAACGGCGGCGCGGTGGCGCTCGGCCACCCGATCGGCGCCTCGGGCGCGCGCATCCTGACGACGTTGATCTATGCGCTGAAGGATCGCGGCCTGAAGCGCGGCATCGCTACGCTGTGCCTGGGCGGCGGGAACGGCGTCGCGCTCGCCATCGAGACGTATGCCGAACTTCAGCCGCTCGTCTCGAGCGAACACCGCATCGGGCCGAGGATCAGGATCTCCTTGATCACGGCCCACACGTTGTGCGTGAATGAAGTTGTCGAGCCAGTAGCGCCGCGAGATCGCTTCGAAGAAAAACGCGTTCGCGAAGTAGAACTCCGACGAGAGCGGCCACAGCGCCATCACGCCGAGCGGCGGCGTGGTGTCGGACCCCAGCCAGTCGAACAGCACGTGTGACACCCACGCGAGCGTGACGGCGATCGCGAGCCGCAGGTCCTTCGCTTCCACGCAAAGACGGCGAGGCCGGCGACAACCGCGGCGCCGAGGCTGTGCGTCTCCCGGTTGTGCCGGCCCCAAAGAAAGTCGAGGTCGGGGGCCACGGCGGCGAGGACGACAAGGCCAAGGCTACGGTGGACAGGCCAAGTCCCAGGCCCCGTCGGCGCCATCGACGAGGCTCAACAATGGCGCCTCCTAAGGCATGACCGACCGGACTGGGCACCCCCCACCGTACGCAGTTTTCGAGGTGCCGGTCAAACGATCAGGCCGCAAAACCTGCGATCCCGGCCGGAAAGAGGCGAAAGTGGTCAATTCCCCTAAACTGTTGAAAATGGGCGTGAACTCACCTGTCACTGCACAGATTTACGCTTGACTTTCGCTTGGCGCGTTTCTAGGATCAATCGCGTCCCGAAAGGACCCATTCACATGCCACCAATTGAAGAACACGGGAACGACAGGAACGAATGAAGGCGCTCGACGTCGCCGTCGGCCAGATCGAAAAGCAGTTCGGCAAGGGCTCGATCATGCGCCTCGGCCAGAACAACATCGTCGCCCCGGTCGAAGTCGATTTCGACCGGCGCGCATCAGCATCGACTACGCGCTCGGCATCGGCGGCGTGCCGCGCGGCCGCGTCATCGAGATCTTCGGGCCGGAATCGTCCGGCAAGACCACGCTGGCGCTGCAGATCATCGCCGAGGCGCAGAAGAAGGGCGGCATGGCCGCGTTCGTCGACGCCGAACACGCGCTCGACGCGGCCTACGCCAAGAAGCTCGGCGTCGATCTCGACAACCTGCTGGTGTCGCAGCCCGACAACGGCGAGCAGGCGCTCGAGATCGTCGAGGTGATCATCCGCTCGAACAGCGTCGACGTGGTCGTGGTCGACTCGGTCGCGGCGCTCGTGCCGCGCGCCGAAATCGAAGGCGAAATGGGCGAAGCGCAAATGGGCCTGCAGGCGCGGCTGATGTCGCAGGCGCTGCGCAAGCTCACCGGCGCGGTGTCGAAGTCGAAGACGTCGCTGATCTTCATCAACCAGCTGCGCGAAAAGATCGGCGTGATGTTCGGCAATCCCGAAACCACCACCGGCGGCCGCGCGCTGAAGTTCTACTCGTCGGTGCGCATCGACATCCGCCGCATCGGCGCGATCAAGGACGGCGAGAACGTGGTCGGCGGCCGCACCCGCGTCAAGGTCGTCAAGAACAAGATGGCGCCGCCCTTCCGCGAAGCCGAGTTCGACATCATGTACGGCGAGGGCGTGTCGCGCGAAGGCGATCTGATCGACATCGCGGTCGAGCACAAGATCATCGAGAAGAGCGGCGCGTGGTTCGCCTACGGCGGCGAGCGCCTCGGCCAGGGCCGCGAGAACGTCAAGAACTTCCTGAAGGAAAACATCGACCTCCGCACCGCGATCGAGGAAAAGGTCCGCAAGGCGCTGGGGATGGTCGCGAGAGGCCAACGCCCGAAGCCGTCGCGAGTCTAGGGATGGACACTTCTCTCCTGCATTACGTCATCCAGCTGCGACGCCCGTGGCTGGATGATGTGATGCTGCTTGCCAGCGCGCTCGGCGCCGGCGGGTTCATCTGGATCGTCTTCGGCTCGATCGCCGGCATTTTCCCTCGGCACACCGCGGCATGTGGCGGTTGTGGCTGGCCGTCGCCTTCGCGTTCGTGCTGGTCGATGCTGTGGCCGAAGCCGTTCGTCGAATCGCGCTCGGCCCTTCGAGTCCCTCCCCGAGCATTCGGTTGATCGACGCGACGCCCGACGAACCGCTCATTTCCATCCGGCCACGCGGCGATGGCGTTCGCCGGAGCCGCTCGCGGGCACGCGGATGATTCCGGCAGCCGGCTGGATTCTTTGGCCGTTGGCGGCTGTCGTCGTCCGTGTCGCGCGTCTATCTCGGCGTGCACTGGCCGACCGACGTCATCGCCGGTACGGCCGTCGGCCTTGGCTGCGCATGGTTTGTGTTGGGCGGCCGGCGGCGCGATCGCGCGCCGGGCTGATTCAGATCCAGCGCCGCTGGCTTGCGCCCTCGAAAAGTGACGCGCTATACTCGGAAGTCTCTCCTATCGGCCAGGTAGCTCAGTTGGTAGAGCATGCGACTGAAAATCGCAGTGTCGGCGGTTCGATTCCGTCCCTGGCCACCACCCTGCGCTCGTCTGAACCTGAGCGAGCTACGGGTGGCAGGCCAACCTTCGCTCCCGAAGGTCGGCGAAGGTTCCGCTGCAACTCGTTAGGCTCAGACTTTGCGAGGCTCAGACCTTTGCGCGAAGGGTGTCACCGTAGCTTGAGAGGATTCTGCCAAGCGAAGGTGGACCGTGCCTCCATGAACCATCCAGAGCCACGGTTGGCGAGCCATCCTTCGCTCCCGAGCGATAAAGACGAAGCGTGAGCTTCGGCTCGGCAAGCAATGCGAAGGATGATGCTTATGCGGCGGCGGGACGCCGTCAAGATCAGCGAGGTTCACCGTGTGTCGAAGAGAGGCGCAGCTGCCGAGTTCGGCGATCTACCTGATGCCTTGATCGTGGAGCGCCCCGCCGGCTAGTTCTCTGGGAACGGCGTCACCGGCGACTGCGTCCACCCACCGTCGGTGAATTCCTTCACGCGCGTCTCGATTGCGGCAGGGTATTCCGCCTCCCGGCCGCCATGGAACAGCTGGCTCACCAGCAGGGATCCGTCGACGAACACCAGGACTTCGCGCGCTCGGAGCTGCGTCACCTGGCGCTCACGAATCTCGGCCCAGTGGCCATCTGACTTTTCGAAGCGGTGCAGCACGCGCATAGGCGAGGCGGCTTCGAGGCTTCGGTCTTCGGACGGGTTCGTTAGGGTCATCTGCACCGCGGGCGCAATAGCGCACATATGCAGTGGTCGGGCCAAACTGCGCATCACGGAGAAAATCGCAGTTTCTCAGGGAAATCCCGGGGCTTCCTGCTACCTCGGCCGAACTCGCCCCGATCGATTGTGTAAGGAATTCTGACTATCGAGCCTGCTGGCGCCGACCATTAAGTCTGCCAACCGGATACCATCCCAATCGATGCGCCCTCCAATCCTGTTGCTCATCATCACGGCGACGATCGCACACGTTGCCTGCGGCACGGTCGTCTACGATCACCGCATCGACGTCGCGATTCAGGACCCCTCCGGCCGGCTCGGACCATCGCCGATCCCCGTCAGCGTGTTCGACAGGACCATGGGTTCGTCCGAGGAGTGGGCTCAACGGTGGATCGGGAGCACCGCGCCTGGCGCGGTTTACGCGGGGAAAGTGAGCGCGACCGCCACGAAGATGTTCGTGCCCTACGGCGTTCCATCAGAGTCAGCTCGGTCGTTCGTGCCGCTGCCGGCGAGGTTCCGTAGTGAATTCTCGGACAAGGGTTGGCTGATCCATCTCAGCGTCGACGTGCCGCCCGACACCAAGCCGTCGATCCTTTCTTACGCGGCAGATGCCCAGCGCTTGACGGTGTCCACGACGACGTCCGGCGGCGAGGGCTTGCGCAGGATGGCCGTGAACAGTTCGCTCGTTGGCAGAGGCTGGCGCGCCGTGTAAGCAATCACGTGGGTACCGCGCAGTTCGTCGATCGCCTTGATCAGCCGCGCCGCTTCCATCCCGTCGAGCACCGGCATCATCAGGTCCATCACGATCACCGCCGGCTGCAGATCGTACGCGGCAAGCAATGCCTCGAGACCATTCGCCGCCGAGCGAACGGAGAAGCCGGCACTCACCAGCAGCACCGACAGAAACTCGCGGCTGTCCTCGTAATCGTCAACGACGAGTACGGCCGGAGCGGCGTGCAGCTGCTTCGGCTGACCCCCGAGATCCGTAACGAGCCGCTCAGCGGCGGACTGATTCTCACCGGCGCTCACGCACAGCCGCTGTGCCGCATCGACTTCGGCGTAACTGCGCGTCACTTGCGCGCGCAGGGCCTGCGACAACGAACCGGCGGGCGTGAACTGCGTATGCTCCGACCATGCCGTCGCGGACCTGTTCGAGATTCGCCTCCGCTGCCTCGAGGTGCTTGCGCATTTCGCCCTGGTGACTGGCGGAGCGCGACAGCGAGACGACGGGCATCGTCGCGAAGCCGAGCCAAGCTGTTCGGGGAAAATGGATCTGACATAGCCGCCATACCGTTGCGCCTGACCTGCCAGCAAAACTTGGAGGCTGGCACAACGTCCTTATGGCGTGTGGCAGTCTGAAAGTAAATGTATTTTACCGCACATTGTGCTGTATTGTACTTTTGGACCGACGGCTGAATGCTAATCTCAGCTCGTCGGTTCGCTTTCCTGAGCTAGCGCCTGGCAATTCCGCCAAGCCCACCAGTCTCATCGAAGCCCCTGACGCGAACGTCAGGATCGGCTCCAGGAGACTATGGGCACTGCACGCACGCCTCAACGGCTCCTCCCTGATGGTACGCCCCTCCGCAATCGGCTGCTGGCTGCGCTGCCCAGCGACATCTACGCCTCAGTCGCCAAGGACATCTCGCATGGCGCGGGTCAGCCGTCGGCGACACGCTGCTCGAACACGGCGAAACGATCAGCCACGTGTATTTCCCGAACAGCGGCGTCTACTCGGTGACCAATGAGATGCGTGACGGCTCGCTCGTCGAGGTCGCGACGGTTGGCTTCGAAGGGCATGCTCGGCGTCAACGTGTTCCTCGGCGACATGCTGGGCGCCGGCCGCTCACTGCTGCAGGTCCCGAACGGCACGCTGCCGAAGATGGCGGTGGGCCGCTTCCTCAAGCTCGCCGCCGAGCCCGGCCCGTTCCGCACCGCGGTCAGCCGTTACGCGCAGGCCAACATGCTGCAGTTGATGCAGGGCACCGCGTGCAACGCGCTGCACGATCTCGAGCAACGCTGCTGCCGCTGGCTGTTGCAGACCCAGGATCGCGTCGAGCGACGATGAATTTCAGCTGAAGCACGAATTCCTGGCGATCATGCTGGGGACGACGCGGCCGTGGGTCACCAAGGTGATTGGCGCGCTGCAAAAGGCGGGCATGATCACGAGCCACTACGGACGGATCACCGTCCTCGATCGAAAGAAGCTCGAGCGCTCGTCCTGCGAGTGCTACGAGGTCATCGCCGGCCACTTCGAGCGCCTCGGCGCCTGACCGACTGCAGCCCACTCCCGAGCTTCCGGCGTCTTAGAAGTCGATGAGCCTGCGTGTACTTCACGACGAACGATCGGCCCAGCGTCTCGATCGACGTCGACGACAGCGTGTCGCGGCGATCGTTGTAGACCACGAACAGGCCGGTGCCGCTGCGATTGAGCCACGCGAAGCGGACGTTCGACGAGAACATGCCCGGTCTGCCCGTTGTACTGCAGCAGCGCCGACAGGTTGATCAGCGTCGTGAACGAGTAGTTCGCCTTGATCGGCACCAGGTTGTTCACGAAGCTGCCGTACGGCAGATCGATGTCCTGCCGCGTCCAGCCGACGCTCGCCGTCGCCTTCGGCGTGATGCGGTAGTCGCTGGTCAGCTCGAGGCCGTTGAAGTCGCCGTCGTAGTAGTTGCCGACGCGAGTAGCGGATCGTGCCGGTGACGCGCGCACTGGGGTTGTGCAGGTACTCGAACGCGTTCTGGCCCCACGCGTACTGGCCGGCCGGAATCACCACGCGGCGGCCGTCGCGGTTGAAGACCGCGAACGGCGCCGTCGGGTTGTCCTTGTTGTAGTCGAAGAACCAGCCGAAGCGGCCGCCCTGCTTCGGCTGAATCTCGAACGGGTGGATGTGCCAGGTCTCGGTCTGCAGCTCGCTCGTCGAAGCCCCAGAACGAGTTGTAGGAGATGTGCGGCGCGACGCGGCGGATCCACTCGATGTTCTTCGGCTGCGGCTGGAAGAACGCGCGGAACTCCGGACGCCGGTAGCCGCGCCGCGGCAGGAAGCCGACTTCGGGATTGAAGTTCTCGCCGACCTGCGAGTAGCCGCCGGAGATCTGCCAGAGGTTGTTGGTGAAGTTGTAGAACGCGCGGCCGGAGTAGTCGCTGCCCTTCGGGCCGGTCGGGCGGTCGTCGGGCGTATCGGTGCGCGCCAGGAACGCCGAGACGCGCTGGTTCTGCGTCGATCTGGATGTTGGCGTCGACGCCGTAGGCGCGGTTCCAGTCCTCGTCGACCGCGTGCTCGCCGAAGCCCTGGCGGTTGACGAAGATGGCGCCGTAGCTCGAGCGGCCGACCTCGCGCTGCATGCGCACGACGCTGAAGTTGTTCGCCGGGCCGATGTTGTCGCCGCTGGCAGTCCTCGACATCGTCGGCCTGGATGTTCAGCAGCGCCGACGTTCCAGCCGCCGAGCTTGCCGCTCAACCGGCCGCCGCCGCGAATGTCGATCGGCAGCGCCGTCGGCGACAGGCCGATGCGGCGCGAGAAGAACAGGTCGATCTGCTGCGGGTTGCCGAACTGGAACGTCGAGGCGTTCTCGAGGAAGAACGGGCGCTTCTCCGGGAAGAACAGATCGAAGCGCGTCAGGTTGACCTGCTCTTCGTCGGCCTCGACCTGCGCGAAGTCGGTGTTGTAGGTCGCGTCGAGCGTCAGGTTCGGACGGATTCCCCACTTCAGGTCGACGCCGACGTCGCCGTTCTCGTCGACGCTGATCGCCGCGGCGCGCGTGTAGTCCTTGTTCACCGAGCCGAGCGCGTACGGAATCAGCTTGATGTCGCGGCGCGCCGGCAGGTCGAGGCCCGACATCTTCGCCGCCAGCGAGACGCGGTAGATGTCGAAGCCGCGCGGAATCGGCGCGAGATAGACCTGCTCGTTCTTGTGGCGGATGTTGCGCATCACGTTGAAGCCCCAGGTGCGATCTGTCGCCGGTCTGGTAGCGCAGCGTCTTCAGCGGAATCGCCATCTCGGCTTCCCAGCCGCGCTCGGTGATCTGCGCTCGGACCGTCCAGTCGCCGTCCCAGTTCGGATTGAACGCGCTGATGCCGCCGCGCTGCGTGCCGCCGGCGCTGCCGCCGCCGAGCGAGACGCCGCTCGTCTGTCCTTCACGCGCCACCTGGCCGTCGTACTCGATGCCGAGCGGATTGGTGCCGAACACGAACGCGTTCTGGTTGTCGTTGAAGGTGTCGAACACCATCACGACCGAGTCGGTCTCGTTCAGCGACGCGTCGCGGCGCGCCTGCGACACGATGATCTTCGACGGATCGCTGTCGAAGGCGATGATGCCGATGTAGACGTTGCCCTTGCCGACGATGACGCGGACTTCGGTCTTTTCGCTGGCCGGCGCGCCCTCGATCGGATCCTGCTGCGTGAAGGTCGTGTACGGCTGCACGCGTCTGCCAGATCGCATCGTTCACGCGGCCGTCGATGGCCGGACCTTCGGCCGACGCATCGAGCTTGCCGGCCGTGAATGTCGGAACCTGGGGAGTTTGCGCGAAAACCGGGATGGAAATGAGGACCGCTGCCAGAATCAGGGACAGACAGCGAGCGGTACAAGAGCAAGCGAATATGTTGCGATGCATTGGATTGGAATGATAAGAATTGCTCGGAAGTGTACCTGAGCTCAGACGTGACAAGCAAGGTACGCCTGAGGTGAGAGCATGGGCTTCGACTCGCGGCGGCGCTTGTCACGACTTGTCTCTGCGGCCGCCTCGTTCGCGCAAACGCCTGCGCCCAATCTCACGCGCCAGCAGCGCGAACTTCTCTCGGCGATCATCACCGCCGTCGATGCTGCCGCCGTCCAACCCGAGACGAACGATCTGAAGTGGCAGCATCACATCATGCGCGCCTCGGACGGGTCGCACTACGTCGCGTTCTCGGCGGAACCGGCGAGGATCGGTGCGGCTTCCCGCGCATCAAGAGCACCACCCTAGGCACCCCAGGCACCTACGCACCTTACGCACCTTGGCTCTGTCAGTATAATGGCGGCTGATGAATCCTTCACGCCGCGAGATTCTCGGAACACTCGCCGCCGCGGGCACGGCCATGCTCGTCGAACCAGGCGAAGTCCTCGCCGGACTGGTCGCTGATGTGCCGTGCGTCTCCGGGGGACCGGCCGGTGAGCTGCTCGGCACGCTGCCGCTGTTCCGGAACCGGGTCGTGCCCGGGCAGTTCGGCGTCAAGTACGACGGCGTCGGACTCGATGCGCGGCTCGACACCGACCTGTCGCTGCTCGAGCCCAACAATCTGATCACGCCCGAACGAGCTCGCGTACATCCGCACCGAGATTCCCGCGGCGGCCGCCAATCACCAGGGCCCGTGGACGCTCGACACCAGCGGCCTGCTCGCGAGCCCCGGCGGTCCTGAAGCTCGACGATCTCGCCGGCCTCTCGAAGAAGATGGGCCCGCACCTCTTCGAGTGTTCGGGCAACGGCAGCAACCGGCAACTTCGGCTTGATGAGCGTGGCCGAATGGGAAGGCATTCCGCTCGCCGAGGTCGTCGCGCGACTGAAGCCGTCGAAGGACGCGACCGCGGTGCTGGTCAGCGGCTACGATCACATCGGCCAGAATTCGCAGCGCTCGATCGTCGGCGCGAGCTGGGTGTTCCCGCTCGCCGATCTCGACACAGCTCGGCGCGTTTCTCGCCATCCGAATGAACGGCGAGCCGGTGCCGGCCGATCACGGCAAGCCGGTCCGACTCGCCGTGCCCGGTTGGTACGGCTGCTCGTGGATCAAGTGGGTCAACGAGATCCGTCTCGTCGGACCGGACGAACCGGCGACGTCGCAGATGGTGGAGTTCGCGGCACGCACGCACCAGAGCGAACCGCACAAGTCGCGCGCGACTACGCGCCCGCCGACATCCAGACCGCCGCCACGCCGGTGCGCGTCGAGAAGCGCAAGGGCCCCAACGGCCTCGAATATCGCATCGTCGGCATCGTCTGGGGCGGCACCAAGCCGGTCGATCGGCTGCAGATTCGCTTTGGCAACGATCAGCCGTTCACGCCGTTCTCGGTCTGTCCGGCGCCGAAGACACACACGATGTGGTCGCTGTGGGAATACCGCTGGAAGCCCGCGAAGCCCGGCATCTACGACATCGCGCTCGAAGTCGCCGATCAGTCGGTGCCGCAGCGACGCCTCAAGTCGGTCTACTACATGCGGCAGGTCAAGATCGAAGAAATCTGAACACGAAGGTTCCACAGTTCCAGGGTTCCACAGTTCCACGGCTTCGTTCTGAAGAGTTCCACAGGTCCCGACACGACTGGAACTGCATTCGAGAACGATGCCTGGAATCATGGAACCGTGGAACCCTGGAACCTATCGAGCGCTTCCCTCGCCTCGGCCACTTCGGGAAGGCCCGGATCGGCGAGCCGGTAATTCGTCAGGAAGCGCTTGTAGGCCGCGCGCGCATTCGCGGCATCGCCGGCGTTGCGATACGCGCGCGCCAGTCCGAGCAGCGCGCGGCTGCGATTCGGCGTTCGCGCCAGCGACGCGATCGAACCAGGCGATCGCTTCCTTCGGCGCGATTCACCTGCAGCAGCAGCTCGCCGTACAACTCGTTGACGTCCTTGACCGGGAAACGGCCGCCCGATCGGCTTGCGGCATTCGCGCCTGCAGCGCGGCGGCGCGATCCATCATCGCGAACGCCTCGGCGTGACGGCCCTGCGCGAACAGATCGAGCGCCTCCATCTCGCGCAGCATCACCTCGGCCTGCTCGCGCAAGCTCCGCCGGCTGCGCCGGCGCCGACGCCTTGCGGAATTCGTCGATCACCGACGCGCACGCGCGCGGCGTCGCCGAGGTTGACGGCGCTCAGCCCAAGCGCGAACAGCTCCTCGATGTTGTCGAAGGTGGTCTGCCCTTTCATCTCCTGCCAGCGCTCGCTCTCGATGATGTAGCGCGCGCGCATCGAGCCGCGATCGTTCCGCAGCGCGGCCTCGTTGCTGCCTCGGCCGATTTCACTGCCCTCGCCGTAGCCGTGGCCGCCCGCGTGCAGCGGGACTTGGGGCTTGCGGTCTTGGGGCTTCGGGCCCGCCTTCATCGCCTGATCGACAAACGCGATCGCTTCCTTCGTCTTCGAAAACCTTCCCTGCTGCGTCCACTCGTACTGCAGCCACGACAGGCTGTGAAAGTCGCGGCTGCGTGATCGGCAGGCCGCGCCGCTTCGCCCACGCGATCGATGCGTTCCACGACGCTTCGTCGGTCGCGGCGGCCTCATCCCAGAATCCCACCTGCAGGAACGCGTGCGCGGGCATGTGCAGGGCGTGGCTCGCCTGCGGCGCGATCTTCGCGTAGGCGCGAGCGGCCGGCAGCGCCTTCGACGCCAGCGATCCGTGATCGTAGGCGTGGAGGATGTAATGCGCGGCGCCGGGATGCTTCGGATTGCGCGCGAACACCTTCTCGGCGATCGCGCCGGCCTGCTGACGAATCGGCAGCGCCGCGTCGCCGCGCGGCAGGGTCGCCAGCAGCGCCAGCGCATAGAACGTCTGCGCGTCATCGTCAGCGGGATTCTCAGCCGCGACTCTCGCCATTTCCTTCGCGTGCGCGGCGGCGCGCGCGGCCTTGTCGCCCGGGCCGAACAGCGCTTCGACGGCGCGCAGGAATCCCTGCTCACGCGGCGTCTTCGCCTTCGCCATTCGCGCCGCCGGCGTCGGCGCCCAGCTTCGCGAGCGCCGCCCTGCCCTTGTCGACTTCTTCGAAGAACCACAGCGGCTGGCTGAAGCTCATCGCCTCGCCCCAGTACGCCATCGCGAAATTCGGATCGATCTTCTGCGCCGCGCGAAACGCATCGATCGCGTCTTCGTACATGAAGCTGTGCAGCCAGGCTCACGCCGCGAAGGAACTCAGCTTGCGCCGGACTGGAGACTTGGCACTTGGGGCTTGGGCGTGAGTCACGTGCAGCGACATGAAGGTCGCGAGTCCGGCGGCGAAAGCGAGCAGAGCGCGCATCGCGGAAGCGTACGTACGGCACCGACTAGGAGCGCGTCTGAGTAATCTGTGCCATCTGCGGCCTAGCCCACCATGCGGAATCCGGCGGTCGCAAAGTGTGAGTCGAAGGAAAACGCCACTCGAATGCGTCGTTGGGTCATCAACACGAAACTGACGGCGTCGACCGCGGACAGCTTGTGCAGGTCGGGCCGCTCGAAGTAGGACCACGCCCGCTCGAGATCCGCAGAGGTCGCCGGCAAGGTCTTCAGCTTCGGAAGGGTCTTCAACGAGTCCTTCCAGGCCAGCGCCGCCTGCCGCGCCGCGTTGCGGTCGAGGAACGTGAACGTCTCTAGAACGACGGGAACCGAGGTGTGAAGCCTGGCGCCGGCGCCGAGCAACTGTTCCCACGCCGCGCGGGCACGGTCGTGTAGCGGATCGCGTGTCGAGGCGAGCGCGATCCACGCGGCGCTATCGACGAAGACCAATTCACCGGTTCGCACGGTCAGGCTGCGCCATCGATTGCTCAGGGCTCGTCGTAAATGCTGTCATGATCCACGGATGTGCGCTGCAACGGGCCGGACCAGATCGCGACTGGGCCACAGGTCCCGGGCCGAAGCCACACCTGCCGGATGGCTTCGCGAACGAGGTCGGCAATGCTCCGGCCGGACCGCTCCGCCGCCCCGCGCAACGCGGCCAATTCTTCGTCACGCAGGTACACTTGCGTCTTTGTCATATGTGTCAGTTTAGTTAACAGAATGACACCTGTCAAGATCCTGGCCGTCCGTACAACACAAGGGCGGCCCGCGAAGGCCGCCCCTGGCATTTCTAAGACCCTAGGCCCTGAGACCGTCGGACCTTCAGCTGTCTCAGAAGTTGAACCGGAACATGAACTGCAGCTGTCGCATGAACCCGGCCTGAGTGTTGGTTCGGCCGAAGTTGGCGTTGCCGAAGCGTGTTCGCGCCCAACAGCGAGCGGACGTTCGGACGGTTGAGCAGGTTGATGATCTCCATCTTGAACTGCGCCGTCTTGGTGCCCCCGAGCCGGATATTCTTGATGAACGAGGCGTCGATGTTGCGCTGCCCCGGCGTCCGGATGTCGGTAATCGTCCGAGGCGTGTTGCCGAACGTGCCGACCGGCGCGAGTGTGAACGCCGCTGGGTTAATCCAAGTCGCGGTCGGGTGATCGGCCGACGCCAGCCGATCGTAGTAGTCGCCGGTCGTCGCAAGGTCCGCGCCCGACAGGTTGGGCCGATTGGCGTTCTGACCGCCCAGCCGCGAGTCCGCCACCTGCTGAATGTTGATCGGGAAGCCGCTCTGGAAGCTCATCGTCGCGGAGACCGTCCACCCGCCGATGATGTAGTCGGCGATCCGGTTCTGCGCCCACTTCTTGCCGAGCCCGAACGGAAGCTCAAAGATCGGCGCGATGTTGAGGCGATGCGGCACGTCGACGATCCCATAGCCGTATTCCGAACTGGGATCGTAGCAGGCGGTGGTGAACTCCTGGCCGTCACTGCACGCTGGGCGTGGATGGGAGGTAGTTGTAGTTGTTGACCGCCAAGGCCGGGCTGACAGTCTGGTAGAAGTTTGCTTCGCCGAACTGGTTGTCCTTGAGCACGCTGTAGGTGTAGTTGAAGCGCCCGCCGAAGCCGTTCGTCAGCCGTCGCGTGAACTCGATCACGCCAGCGTTGTACCGGTTGTAGCCTTCCGTCACCTGTCGCGCGTTGATCTGCCCGTACTGGGGATGCGGAAGCAGCAATCGGGCGCGCGACAGCGTCGTCGGCGTGGAGAGCGACAGCGGCACGTTGGGGTTGCCGAAGAACGGGTTCGGCAGCTGCTGATCGAGCGCGGCCGAGCCCAGCGCCAGATACTTCGGATCGAGCTGGTTGATGTTGATGCCGACGTCGGTTTCGGCGCCGCCCAGGGTGAGGTCGTCGCCTCTCGCCCCCATGTAGCTCACCGTCACCGCCCACGAGTTCCCGAGCTCGCGCTGCAGGTCCACGGAGAACTGCTGAACGCGTGGCGCGGTGCGGTTCTGATCGACGAAGCCGATGTTGCTGTTCAGGTTCGTGAGCGCGCCCCGCGTGTTACCCGTCGGCAGCGCGATCCCGGTCGGAAACGGGTTGCTGAGCGAGGTCGGATTGCTTCGGCTGCTCGAGCAGGATGGTGTTCTGCGAGATAGCCCACCTGGCCGTAGTTGTTGGTCGCTGTGCTCGGTGTCGCGAAGTTCAACGGCGCCCAATACAGACCATAGCCGCCGCGGAGGACCGTCTTCGGATTAAAGGCGTAGACCACGCCGACGCGGGGAGACCACTTCACGGCCGGCGCGTTGCCCTGGTAGGTCTTGTTGCCGTCGACGCCGGCGTACATCAGCCCGCCGGCCACGGTTCTGGCCGGAGTGCCCGCCACCGCATCCGCCGGGATCGTCACGGTCGACAACGCGCTTGTCATCGCGGGATCCCAGCCGACGGTGAAGTTGTTGTTCTCCTCCGACAGTCCCTTCTCGTGCTCGAGCCGCAGGCCGTAGTTGACCGTTAGCTTCGAGCTGACGCGCCAGTCGTCCTGGGCGAAGCCGCCGAAGTAGTGCGTGAAGAGGTTGAGCGGGGTGGACGCCGACAGGCGGCTCTCGCGAGTCGACAGCGACGAGGGGTAGCCGAGCAGGAACGACGCGAACGAGTTGCCGTCGGTCGTGCTGCCGATGCCGCCGTTGGACGATGTCATGTCCTTGTCGAAGTCGAAGTACCCGGCGCCGTCGCCGGGGATGTAAGCTGTCGACGCCGATCTTGCGCCAGTCGCCGCCGGCCTTGAACGTGTGCGAGCCGACGAGCTTGGAGTAGCTCGCGTTGGCGCTCGTCGACTTCCAGTTGATCTCCGTCGGGTTGATGGCACCCATCGTGCGCCCCTGACCGTCGTAGCCACGGATACGCACCTGCGGGAACTTGTCGAGCTGAATCTGGTTCGCATACGTCTGCGAGAACCCGAGTGAGCGCGGATCGAAGTCAATGCTCAAGCGTGTTGTCGTCCGGGAATCGTCGTCATCCCGAAGCGCAGCGCCAGCACCGAGCTGTTGTTCAGGACCCAGGTGTTGTTGACCGCGAGAATCTGCGGCTTTCGCAGCGAGGTAGTAGTCGTTGGGATCGGCGAAGCGGTTCGGCTCGTTCTGATCGGCCGAGCCGAAGTAGTTCGCGCACGGCTCCTGTGTCTTGTTGTACAGGTAGAAGCCGCTCAGCGAGACGCTGTCGGTGATCTTGTGCTCGAGCTTGACCGAGTAGAGCTGCGCGTACTTGCTCTTGATGAGCGACGTGCGCGTGTAGTTGTCGCTGCCGTTGTCCCGGTCGGTGTCGGGCTGCGGCAAGTAGCGCAGCATGTTGGCCGCCACGGGATTGATGCGGCTCGTCGGAATCCGGTTGCCCGGGAACGGCTGCCCCGTCAGCGGGTCGTAGATGGTGACCGGCTGTCCGGCGCGCGTTGGTGAGCGCCGAAAAATCCCCGCTCCGCATGGCGGCGGTCGGGAAGAGCGCGCTGACATTTCGGGTCTGCGTGTCGTCGTACCCTTCGGTCGTGAACCAGAAGAACGTCTTGTTCTTCACGATCGGCCCGCCGACGGCGCCGCCCGCCAGGCGGTACGGGCTCTCCGGCTTCGGACGGCCGGCCAGCTCGCTGAAGTAGTTGTTGGTCTGGCCCCAGATCGGCCGCACCTGGTAGAAGCCGTTGCCGCGGAAGGTGTTGGTGCCCGACTTGAGCGTCGTGTTGAAGACGCCGCCGCCGGTCCGGCCCATCTCTGCGTCGTACGTGTGCACCTGGACCTTGACGTCCTCGAGCGACTCGATCGACGGGTGCGCGCTCGCGCGGTTGCGCATGTCGGTGATCGGCACGCCGTCGAGCGTGTAGTTGTTGCCGCGGCGCGTGCCGCCGCCGAGCGACATCAGCGCGACGTTGGTCTGATCCTGTTGCCGGTTGAACTGGGTGTCGCCGGAAGGGATGACGGTCGGCACCGTCGTACCCATCATGAACGCGGTGCGCGCGGCCGACGGTAGCGCCGCCATGGTCTCGGTGTTGAGGAGCGTGCCGGTGGACGCGTTCGAGGTTTCGACCAGCGCGGACTGCCCGGTCACCGTGATCGTTTCCTCGAGGCGTGCCGACATCGAGTGTGATGTCCAAGCGTCACGAACTGCTGCGTGCCGATTCGGAGGTCGGCTCTGGACAAAGGTCTTGAATCCAGTAAGCGAGGCCTGCACCGTGTAGGTACCCGCGGGAATCGCGCTAAACACGTACTCACCAACTTGGTTGGTCTCGACAGTGCGCGTCGCACCAGTCTGTTGTTCCGTGAGGACGACCTGCGCGCCTGGAATGACGCCGTTTGAATCCTTGACCGCGCCGCGGACGCCACCCAGAAAGCTCTGGGCTCCAGCAACGGCAACGCCGGCGGCAAGTAGCAGCACCGCCAATCCGATAACGCTCACTCTTCGCATGTGGGCCTCCCTGACAGAGCATACGGTACGCAACAACGGCGCGAATCGCAAGGCAGAACTTGGCTGGATTCGGTATTTCGGCGAACGTTCGAGTGCGTTGACTGGGGACGAATGATCTACAAATTCTTGGATTAGTCGGTCACTGCGCCGGTGCTGGCCGTCGACACCAGACTTCGCGTACTTCGCCAGCACGCCGCGCGCGTAACGCGGCCTCCGAGGACGCCACTGTCGACGACGGGCCGCTAATTCTTTCGCAGTGATGTCCAGCGTGAGCGTGCGGCGCCGGCCATCAATCGTGATGCCGTCGCCATTCTTCACCAGGGCCAGCGGCCCCCCGACGAACGCCTCCGGCGTGATGTGACCAACCACGAAGCCGTGCGTGCCGCCACTGAAGCGGCCGTCGGTGATGAGCGCCACGTCGCTGCCGAGACCCCGGCCCATGATCGCGGAGGTTGGCGACAGCATCTCGCGCATCCCCGGTCCGCCACGCGGGCCCTCGTAGCGAATGACGATGACGTCGCCCTTCTTGATGCGGCCGGCAAGAATCGCGGCGAGCGCAGTCTTCTTCGCGATCGAACACGCGAGCCTTGCCGGTGAACGACTCGCCTTCCTTGCCGCTGATCTTCGCGACGGCGCCGTCTGGAGCGAGGTTCCCACCCAGGATCACGAGGTGGCTGTCTTTCTTGATCGGGTGATCTAGTGATCTGATGATCTCTTGATCTGCCGGATAGTCCTTCACGTCGCGAAGGTTCTCGGCGAGCGTGCGGCCGGTCACGGTCATCGCGTCGCCGTGGAGCAGCCCGCGATCGAGCAGGCGCTTCATGAGCGGCGTCAGACCGCCGATCTTGATCAACTCCGCCATCACGTATTTGCCGCTTGGCTTGAGGTCGGCGACCACCGGCGCGCGCTTGCCGATGCGGGTAAAGTCGTCGATCGACAGCTTCACGCCCGGCCGCGTGGGCGATCGCCAACAAGTGCAGCACCGCGTTGGTCGATCCGCCGAGCGCGCTGATGGTGACGATCGCGTTCTCGAAGGCCTTTTTCGTGAGGATGTCGCGCGGCCGAATGTTCTTGCTCGATCAGGTTGGCGACCGCCGCACCGGCCCTCACGCAATCGTCTTTCTTGTCGTCGGATATCGCCGCCTGTGCCGAGCTGTTGGGCAGACTGAGACCCAGCGCTTCGATGGCCGACGCCATCGTGTTGGCCGTATACATGCCGCCGCACGATCCGGCGCCGGGACAGGCGTGCTGCTCGAGATCGGCGAGCGCGGCATCCGACAACTTCCCCGCCGCGTGCTGCCCAACCGCTTCGAAAACGGAGACGATGTCGACCGGCTTCCCCTGGAACACGCCCGGAAGGATCGTGCCGCCATACACGAACACCGCGGGACGATTGAGCCGCGCCATCGCCATGACGCAGGCCGGCATGTTCTTGTCGCATCCGCCGATCGCGACGAGCCCGTCGAAGCCTTCCGCGCCCATCACCGTCTCGATCGAATCGGCGATCACCTCGCGCGAGACCAGCGAGTACTTCATGCCCTCGGTGCCCATCGAGATGG
Organism: uncultured cyanobacterium; assembly: GCA_963833135.1. Lineage (GTDB taxonomy): Bacteria > Acidobacteriota > Vicinamibacteria > Vicinamibacterales > UBA2999 > 12-FULL-67-14b. The sequence goes on from CAWHWW010000014.1 coordinate 675,873, forward strand.
CGTCGGACACGGTGATGGTGTTGAAGATCACCGGCTTGGCGCCGGCTTTCGACACGCCGTCAGCCGCATGACGGGCCAGCGCGTCGATGTGGACGTTGCATGGCGTCACCTGGCTCCACGTCGAGCACACACCGACCTGCGATTTCGCGAAGTCGGCGCGTGTAAAGCCGACCGCGTGCAACATTGCGCGCCCTGGCGCGCGCTCGGGACCGTCCAAGTACCAGTGATGAATGCGGTCGTTTGGCCATAGCTCAGAAATGCACTACACGGAATCACGGAAACACGAGCTTGACAACCACTTAGTGACGTTGTTGGCGGATACTTTACTCGAAGCATGACCACGGTCCGATTAGATCAATGGCTTGATATCGCGTGCTTGTTCAAGACGCGATCGGAAGCGCAGAAGGCCTGCAAACTGGGGAAGGTCGCCGTCAACGGCAGCGCCGCCAAGCCGCATCGCGACGTCAAGGTCGGCGACGAGCTCGAGATCAGCCGGCCGATGGGACGCAAGCAACTCGTCACCGTGCTCGGCCTCGCCGAGACGCACGTCGCGAAAGCCGAGGCGCGCCTTCTCTACGAGGATCGGACGCCAAAGCCCACGGCGGAAGAGATCGAGGTCAGGCGGATGGAACGGATTTACCGGGCCGCCGCGACGCCTCCGACCCGCCCCGATCGCGACATGCGCCGAACGCTGCGCCGCCTCAAGCGAGGCGAGTAACGGGATTTCGGATTGCTGGTTTCAGATTGCTGATTTAGCGGACCTGCGGACGGCTTACTATTCTTCCGTGGGAATCCGCGCGGTCATCATCCTCCTGGGCGCGACGGTCTTTTTCGTCCTGCCCGCGACCCTCGACTTCCTTGCCGACTGGCTCTGGTTTGGCGAGGTCGGCTATCGGCAGGTTTACGCGACGGAAATTCGCGCGCGCGCCCTGGTCGGCGTCGTAAGTTTCGCGGTCGCGATGGCCTGGTTCGTCGGCCATGCCCGCCTGGCCCTGGCTTCGATGTCGCCGGCGCCGATGAGCTTCACGACGCGCGATGGCTTCACGGTGTCATTGCCGACGCGCGAGCAGGTCCGGCCGCTCGTCCTGCTCCTCGCGGCGATCGCCTCGTTTCTCATCGCCTCGTTCGCGTCGAGCCAGTGGATGACGCTCCTCACGTGGTGGAACCAGGTGCCGTTTGGCAAGGCGGACCCGGTGCTTGGCCACGACGCGGCGATGTATGTCTTTACCTTGCCGGCGCTGGCACTGCTGCGAGGCATGTCCATCGGCCTCGTCCTCCTCGCCGCGGCAGGAGTCGCCGGGCTGTATTTCGCGTCCGGCCAGGTCGCCGTGACGCCCTTCGGATTGCGGATCGACGATCGCCCGCGCCGCCACCTGGCCTGGCTCGCGGCGGCGCTCTTCCTCGTGCTCGCGCTCGGCGCCTGGCTCGGCCGGCTTGCAGGAGATCGTCGAGCCGTCGGGAATCATCCAGGGCGCCAGCTACGCCGACGCGCATGCGCGCATGCCGGCGGCGCTGGCCCTGATGCTCGCGTCGGTCGTTGCCGCAGGTCTGTCGGTCGCGACCGCGCTCGGCCGATCGAATCGCCACGTCATCACCGGGGCCGCGCTCTACGCCGTCGTCCTGCTCGGCGGCGAAGGCTACGCGAGCGTGCTGCAGCGTTTCGTCGTGACCCCCAACGAGCAGGTGCGCGAAACGCCGTTCATGGAATACAACATCGCCGCGACGCGCGACGCGTTTGCCCTCGACCTGGTCGAGGAGCGCGAGCTGCGCGGCGAGGCCTCCCTCAGCAAGCAGGACATCGAGAACAACCGCGGGACGCTCGAGAACGTGCGGTTGTGGGATCACCAGCCGCTGCTCGAGACGTTCGGGCAGATCCAGGAGATCCGCACCTACTACGACTTCATGTCGGTCGATAACGATCGCTACCAGATCAACGGCCAGAACCGCCAGGTGATGCTCTCGGTGCGCGAGCTCAATCCGGCGGCGCTGCCCAATCGCACCTGGGTCAACGAACGGCTCGTCTTCACGCACGGCCACGGCCTGACGCTCGGTCCGGTCAACCAGGTGACGAGTGAAGGACTGCCGGTCCTGTTCGTCCGCGATCTGCCGCCGGTCACGACCGTCGATCTGCAGATCACCGAGCCGAGCATCTATTTCGGTGAGCTGGTGAACGATTACGTGATCGTCCGGACGCGCGCGCAGGAGTTCCACTATCCAAAGGGCGAAGACAACGTCTACACGCAGTACGCAGGCACCGGCGGCGTGCCGCTCGGATCGTTCTGGCGCAAGCTGCTGTTCGCGGCGCGCTTTCGCAACTACCAGATCCTCCTGAGCGACGACATCACCAGCGAAAGCCGGTTGATGTTCGATCGGCAGATCCGCCGGCGCGTCGCCAAGATCGCGCCGTTCCTCGTGCTCGACGAGGATCCGTATCCGGTCGTGAGCGACGGCCGCATTTTCTGGATCCAGGACGCCTACACGGTCACCGATCGCTATCCCTATTCGAGCTCGTCGGCCGGCGTGAACTACATGCGCAACTCGGTGAAGGTCGTCATCGACGCGTACCAGGGCTCGGTGACGTTCTATGCCGCCGACACCCGCGATCCGATCGCCCAGACGCTGGCGAAGATTTTCCCGAACCTGATGCGCCCGCTGGCGGAGATGCCCGAGGACCTGCGCCGCCACGTGCGATATCCCGAAGACATCTTCGGCATCCAGGCCGCCGGTGTATGCGACGTATCACATGACCAATCCGGCGGTCTTCTACAACAAGGAAGACCAATGGGAGGCGCCCGCCGTCGACAGCGGCGGCGAGAGCCGGCGCATGTCGCCGTACTACACGATGATGAAGCTGCCGGGCGAACAGACCGCGGAGTTCATCCAGATGCTGCCGTTCACGCCGCGCCGGCGCGACAACCTCGCGTCGTGGATGGTCGCGAGAAGCGACGGCGAGCATTACGGCAAGCTGCAGGTCTTCCAGTTCCCGAAGCAGACGCTCGTATTCGGGCCACAGCAAGTCGTCGGCCGCATCAACCAGGACCAGGTCATCTCGCCGCAGATCACGTTGTGGAACCAGCAGGGCTCGCAGGTGATCCAGGGCACGCTGATGGTGATTCCGATCGAGGAATCGCTCATTTACGTGCGGCCGCTCTATCTGCGCGCGCAGGCGGGCCGGATCCCGGAACTGACCAGGGTCATCGTCGCCTATCAGAACCGCATCGTCATGGAGCCGACACTCGATCTGGCGATCGCGCGGCTGTTCGGCCAGAGCGATCGCCTGACGGTGGCGAAGACCGAGGCCACCACTGAACCGCCACCTGCCGCAGCCTCCGGGACGCCGCCGTCGTGGGAGCGGCTGGCCGCCGAGGCGCGTGAAGCCTATCAGCGCGCGATCGAGGCGCAGCGCGCCGGTGATTGGGCCAAGTACGGCGAGGAGATCAAGCGGCTGGGTGAACTCCTGGAGCGTCTGAAGCAGCAGAAATGACGGCTGACTCTGACACAGTCGGCAGTCGAGAGTCGACAGTTAAGAGCTTTCAGTCAGCAGTTGGCAGTGCAGCTGGCAGTTGTCAGCAGTCTCAGTCATGCCGACATCGCTTTTCCTCGGCCAATCGCCTTTCCATTTTGTGATGATCGGTGGAGAAGATCGCACAGAGTTCGTCAGCTTCGCGTTCGAGTCCGAGCTCCGCTACCCGCGGCGCGTTGGCGAGCGGTGCTCGACAGATCTTTGCCAGACAGGCTTTCGCCTCCTTAGCCTCCCGCAACGCGGTCCGCATCTTATTGAGAAAGTCGGCGTCGGTCGACCCGTTGTCCGCTTCGATCAGGTTGTTGGAAGTGCCATCGGCCGCCCGAATCAGCTGACCCCAGACGACCTCACTCGGATAGTTCATTCGCACTTCGGGATACGACCGATTCACGTTGGTACTGAACTGAATAGCGCGCTCATGAAGCGCTTGCGTTAGCTTGCGGGCTTCGGAGAGTTCTTTCATGCAGCGGTGAAGAGCAAGAACCTGACCGCGCCGGTTCCCTTCGGGAACGCAACGCCTCCGGGGCTGACCGTCGCAGAATTCTCAATGCGTGAGAAACAAACTGATGGCAATTTCTGACTGCCGACTGTCTGCCGACTGACGACTGAACTGCACACTGCTGACTGAAAGCTCTTAACTGTCGACTCTCGACTGCCGACTGATCTCAGCCCCCTCTCGTGTGCATCTCCAGGTGCGGATCTTTCTTCAAGCGCTTTGAGCGGAATCAGCGGCGACCGCACTCGCACGTCGAGCCGATTCTCCGCGCCCCGGTCAGTGCGCGCGTGCCAGACGCTCGTAATCAGATCGCGCAACGCGTCGTCGCTCACGCCGCCGCGCAGCGGACCACGCAGATCGACGCCGCGGGCGGCATACAGGCACAGATACCAGACGCCGTCTGCCGTCAGCCGGCTGCGATCGCACGAGCGGCAGAACGGTTCGGTGGTTGACGCGATGATCCCGAAGATCGTCCCATCGGACAGGCGATAGCGATCGGCCGGGCGCCGAGCTGTTCTCACGCAAGGGCTCGACCGGGCCGTAATGCGCGCCGATCGTCTTGAGCAGCTCGTCGCGGGAGACGACCTGCGCCATCGACCAGGTCGTTGCGCCACCGACATCCATGTATTCGATGAATCGCAACTCGGCGCCGCGCGCCTTCGCGAACTCGAGCAGCGAAATGATCTCGTCGTCATTGACGCCGCGGATCACGACCGTATCGATCTTGAACCCGGGGAACTCGTCGACGGCGCTATCGATGCCGGCAAGCACGCGCGGCAATTCGTCGAAACGCGCCAGCTTCACGAAGCGCTCGCGCTGGAGCGTGTCGAGGCTGATCGTCAACCGGCCCAGGCCCGCGCGCTTCAAGTCGCTGACCGCCGGCGCAAGGAGCACCGCGTTGGTCGTCATCGCGAGATCGCGAATGGCACTCTTGCGCGCCAGCCGCTCGACCAGGGACGGCAGGTCGCGGCGCAACAGCGGCTCACCGCCCGTCAGCCGTACCTTCTCCACTCCCAAGGCGAGAAACTGCTCGACCAGCCGGTCGATCTCCTCGAACTGAAGGATGTCTTCACGCGGCAGCCAGAGGTAGTCTTCCTCGGGCATGCAGTACTGGCACCGCAAATTGCAGCGGTCAGTTACTGACAGCCTCAGGTTGGCCAGGGGTCTCTGGTGGACGTCTAGGACGGACACGGTAGGGTGATTTTACTGTGACTGCGACTGAGTCAACAGTCGAGAGTCGACAGTTAAGAGCTTTCAGTCAACAGCTGACAGTTCAGTCAACAAACGTCAGTTCAGTCGGCAGGCGGCAGTCTGTGCTCAACTGAGAAATGCCGCTGACGACCGCGACTGAAGACTGAATGACAACTGTTGATTCAAAGCTCTTAACTGTCGACTCTCGACTGCCGACTGTGTCAGCAGTGCTGCTCGAACGCCTTCTGCAGTTCGACGGCAATCATGTCCGCCGAGCGCCCTTCGATGTCCCGCCGCTCCATCATGTAAACGATCTTGCCGTCCTTCATGATGGCGATCGACGGTGACGAGGGGGCGTACGGCGCGAAGTGCTCGCGGGCGCTTTCGGTGGCTTCGACGTCAGCGCCGGCAAACACCGTCGCGAGACGATCGGGCCGCTTGCCCTTCGTGAGCGCGAGGGCGATTCCGGGGCGCGCCTTGCCGGCAGCGCATCCGCACACCGAATTCACCACGATCATCGTTGTCCCAGGCTGCTTGACCGCGGCGTCGACGGCATCAGGCGTCTTCAGGTCCTCGAATCCGAGGCGCGAGAGCTCGGCGCGCATCGGCGCGATGAACGGTTCCGGATAACGCTGCACAATCATGTAATGAGGCTCCTCTGGGCTGATCGCAACCAGCTGTGGCTAGGAAAACGGCGAATCTCTACTTCGACCATACCAAATTCACGCCGCCGAAACCACGGGATGACGCGCGGCATTTTGGTAAGCTACGGCGCCATGCGAACCGTGATTCTGACTGCTGCTCTCCTCCTGGCCGTGAATGCCGGGGCCCAGACCACCGCGTTTGTCGGCGGGCGCGTCATCGACGGCACCGGCCGCACCATCGAAAACGGCGTTGTCATCATCAACGGCGGGAAGATCACGGCCGTCGGTCCGGCGTCGACGCCGGTGCCGGCCGGCGCGACCCGCGTCGACCTCAAGGGCAAGACGATCCTTCCCGGCCTGGTGAACGCGCACGGGCACGTCGCGGCGACGACGGGACTGCGCAGCGACCAGGCGTTTTACACGCGCGACAACCTGCTGCGGCAGCTGCGCACCTACGCCATGTACGGGGTGACCACGGTCTTCAGCCTCGGCGACGATCAGCCGGCCGGCTTCGAGCTGCGCAACGAGAATGCGGCCGCGACCGATCGGGCGCGGCTGTTCGTGGCGGGTCCCGTGATTACCGGCGACACCGCCGATGCGGCGCGCGAGATGACCAACAAGGTCGCCGACATGAAACCCGACCTGTTGAAGATCCGCGTCGACGACAATCTCGGCACCGGCCGCAAGATGCCGGAGGCGGCGTGGCGCGCCGTCATCGACGCGGCACACGCGCGAAAGCTTCCGGTCGCGGTCCACATCTACTGGCTCGCCGACGCGAAAGCGACGCTGCTGGCCGGCGCCGACATGATCGCGCACAGTGTTCGCGATGTGCCGGTGGACGATCAGTTCATCAACGCGCTGAAGTCCCGGGACGTGTGCTATTCGCCCACGTTCACGCGCGAGCTATCGACGTTCATCTACGACGCGACGCCGTCGTGGGTCGACGATCCGTTTTTCTTGAAGGGCGCGGAGAAGGGCGTGGCGGACCAGCTCAAGGATCCGAAGCGGCACGAACAGGTGAGGAACAGCGGCGCCTGGAAATCCGGCCAGCAGTACAAGGCGAGCCTCGAGGTCGCGAAACGCAACCTCAAGACGCTCGCCGATCGCGGTGTCCGCATCGCTTTCGGGACCGATACCGGCCCTCCGGGACGGTTCCAGGGATTCTTCGAGCACCTCGAGCTCGAGATGATGGTCGATGCGGGCCTGACGCCGATGCAGGCGATCGTCTCCGCGACGGGCGACGCGGCGCGATGCCATCACCAAGCCGGGCAGATCGGCACGCTGGCCGCGGACGGCGCCGCCGATCTGTTGATTCTGAACGCGAACCCGCTCGACAACATCCGCAACACGCGGAACATCGACGCGATCTGGATCAACGGGAAGAAAATCTTACTGACGTCAGATCTCAGATTTCAGATCTCAGATTGATTGGATCTATTTCAGTTTCTTGGCAAAGACGATTGACGCAAGGAATTGATCATCCCAGAACCCGACGACGTAGCCCTTGCGCGTCATGTAGCTGGCGCGCAGGGTGAGATCCGGCGTCACGCGGAAACCCGCCGTCGTCTCCAGGCGTCGATACGGTTCGTGACGCTCGACGTTATCGGCAATGCCGATCCATTCGGTCCATTGGTCGTCGTAACGCGAGGCGACGAACACGCGGGGGTTCAGCGTCTGCGTGAACTCGATCCAGCCGCCATCGACACGCGAATCGCCGTTGGCCAGCTCGCGGCGCGTCCAGAGAAACTCGCCGGCGATGCGTGTGTAGCGAAACGCCCACTCGCCTTCCACTTGCAGCAGCCTTGCGTGCCGGTCGCCCCGTGATGTGTCCCGAACTTCGGATTCGTCGGCGTAATCGCCGCTTGCCGCCGCAACCCCGAAGCGCAGGCCGATGTACGGCGTGAAACCCGCGCCAGCGACGACGTTGGCCATGCGGGGTGGCTTGTCGTCGCCGAAAAACGGCCGCCCGCGCACCGGCGAGCTATCGACCACGGCCGCGCGGGCATCCCACTTTGTGCCGGACACCGTGAGTTTGGCGCCGAGCGGATACGCCGCCGCCAGCAGGAACGTGGTCGGCGTGCCGGGCTCGTAGCGCGGGATCGGCAGATACAACGTGGAATGCTGGGAGACGACCGGGTTCGTATTGGGCCGGTTCTCGAGGATGCTCAGACCAATCGATGACGCGAACACGCCGGCGTCCAGCCGCACGCCGATCGGGCCCGGCCGCTCATAGCGCAGCGCCAATTCGTACATCTGCGTCTGCCATTCGCCGTCAAACGATCGCCGGAACACCACGGGCCTCACGCGAACATCGAAATTGCTGGAGATCCGCACCGCGCCAAAGGCATCGAGCCAGGCGGTGGACTTTCGCGTCACCTGCGACCCGGCATCGACGTCGGCCGCGGCGACAACGTCCAAGGCGACGCGCGACGTCTGGGCGGCGGCCGGCGCCAGGCACAGGCTCGACGCGAGGATGAACGCAGCTAGGCGGAGCGTGCGCGCGGCGCCCATTGAAACACCATCGGGTCAAGAGCTTCATCGGCCGCCGCGACCAGCGCGCGAGTGACCAGCCGAGGCGCGCTCATTGGCCGGCCGCCAGGACCGGCAGCGTGAAGTTCATTTGAGCCGCCGCGCCCGGCCGAATCGTGGCCCGTTCGCGTCGCTCTCCGATGCGCTCGTGCCATGCCACGAGCGTGTGCTCGCCCGGCGGGACATTGTCGATCGAATACGTGCCGTCTTCGTTGGGCACCGTGAACCAGCGATGGTCGAAGACGCGAACGACGGCGCTCATGTGCGAATGGATTTCACAGAACACCTTGACGATGCCGGTGCGGTTGAACGTCCTGGAGCGGCTCGACCCGGACGGATACCGTCCCAGGTTGAACGCGGCGCCGCGGGACAGCGAGAACACGTTGTGGAAGAACGGATCCTCGTTCGGGAACGCGACGCTCGATCCAGCCGTGACCGCGACGAGGTGCGGCGCGAACTGCTCGTCCTTCTGCGCAATCGATGCCTGGATCGGGGCCGGTTTGGCTGCCGGAAGATCGCTGAAGAAGATCACGACGTTCTTGAGCTCGGATTGCGGCTTGGGCCGCGGTCCGACTGAACGCCGGTCGTATGCGCTCGCCGACGAGAGAGCGGTATTGGCGAGCGTCACCTTGACGACGCCGGTCACACGGCCGACCGCGGACTGGCCCAGGACTTCCGATCCCGGCGGCCACGCGACGAGCGCAGCTGCCATGAACGTGACGACCACTGGCAGGCGTAGCCTGCCTCGCCGACTTGTCCGCCGAAGCCTTGGCGAAGGTGGCGAAGGCGGGTCATGGTTGTCGAGCCGGCCCGTACACAGGCCGGCCCGGCCGCGCGCCGGTCAAACCCTTCGGCTCCAGAACCGTCACGCCGTTGACCACCACGTACTCGATGCCGGTCGGATACTGATGCGGACGCTCGTAGGTCGCCGTGTCTTTGACCGTTTCCGGGTTGAAGACCACCAGGTCCGCAAACTGGCGCTCCTGGATCAGGCCGCGATCGCGAATGCCCATCTGCGTCGGCGGCGAGGCCGGTCATGCGGTGGACGGCGTCGGCCAGCGACAGAACCTTGTCGTCGCGTACATACTTGCCGAGCACGCGCGGAAAAGTGCCGTACGATCGCGGGTGCGGTGCGCCTTGCGCCAGCACGCCCTCGCTGCGAAGCGCCGACGAGTCGGTGCCGATCGTCACGAACCTGGCCCGCAGTCCGGTCGCGACGTCCTCCTCGCTCATCATGTGATACAGCGCGCCGATGCGGCCGCCGCTCTCGATCAGGAGCTGGAAGTACACCTCCCACGGGTCGGCCTTTCGTTCCGCGGCGATCTGCGAGATGCGCTTGCCGATGATCGACTGATCGAAATCCTTCGGCGTTGACGCGACCTGGATGCCGTCGAACGTCGCCGCCATCAGCAGGTTTTCCCAGCCGTCCAGCCTCGTCTCGATCTCCTGCCGCGCCTTTGCGCGGGTCGCCGGATCTTTCAGGCGCTCGAGCATCTTCTCGCGGCCGCCTTCCTGAACCCATAGCGGGAGCGTCGCGGCAAGCCCCGTGCCGCCCGCGGTATACGGATACATCGTCGCGGAGACGCGGAGGCCGGCGGCGTTGGCCTTCTCGATCGCCGCCACCGCCTCGTTCATCCGGCCCCAATTCGACTTGGCGCCGACCTTGAGGTGATAGATGACGACCGGAAGCCGGCCGTCGCGACCGATTCCAATGGCTTCGTCGATCGCATTGAACAGGTTGAAGCTCTCGCCGCGAATGTGCGAGATGTAGATGCCCTTGTGCTTCGCGGCGACCTTCGCGAGGGCCAGCAGTTCGTCGGTCTTGGCGAACGTCCCGGGCACGTAGATGAGCGCGCTCGACAACCCGAATGCGCCGTCACGCATGGCCTGATCGACCATCGCTTCCATGCGCGCGAGTTCATCAGCCGTCGGCGGACGATTGTCCATGCCGATGATCGTCCGACGCACCATCGTCGCCGGCACGAATGTGCCGACGTTGATCGTCGTGCCGCGCTCGCGGAGCTTGTCGAAGTAGCCGTTGAAACCTTTCCAGTCGAAGGTCAATCCGAACGGCGCCAACGACTCGCCATCGTCGGTGCCCGGCGTCCAGAACGCCGGCGACCCGCCCTCGCCGATGATCTCGGTGGTGATGCCCTGGCGCAGGTGACTCTCGCCGTTGCCGTCGGCGAGCAGCGTCGTGCCCGACTGCCCCTGCACATCGATGAAGCCGGGCGCAACCATCAAGCCGGTCGCGTCGATTACCTGGCCGGCTTGCTCCGACGACAGGTCGCCGATCCGGACGATGCGATCGCCAGCGATGCCGACGTCCACGCGCTGCGGCGGCTGACCGGTGCCGTCGAGGACCTGTCCGCCTCGCACGATGAGGTCGAGACGTTGCGTGGAGGTGCCGCACGACACGAGCAGCATCGTGGTGGCCACCACGACGAGAAAGGGAAATCGCTGGGACATTTGCGCGCCACTATAATCGCTGGGCCATTTCTGTTTCACACTCCGTATCGGCATTTGCACCTCGTTTCACAAGGACGCGCGGCCTATTTTCGGCCGACGACTATGCGCAAATGCGTGCATTTTTTACATCCAAGGCCGAACTCTTGCCGACGCCGACGCGGGAGTTGCCCGGGCTGGCGCTGCGAGCTAGGCCTGGCCGGCTTTGAGCGCCAAGGATGAGTCGGGGCGCTTCGGCCTGAACGCATTCAAGCTGCTTGGCGCCCGCTTCGCGATCGACACGCTTCTCGCTGAAGGCGGCCTTCGCCGCGGGGCCACGGTGGTCTGCGCAAGCGAAGGTAACCACGGACGGGCCGTCGCCCGTGCCGCACGAGACGCCGGCTGCCCAGCGCGTCGTCTACATGGCGCACGATGTCGCGCCGGCCCGCGCCGATGCAATTGCCGGCGAAGGCGCCGAGGTGATCCGCGTCGACGGGTCCTATGACGATGCGGTCCGAATCCTGCAAGCGGATGCGGACGCGAATGGCTGGACAATCGTGTCCGATACGGCGTGGCCGGGTTACGAGCGGATTCCCTTCCTCATCATGCTCGGTTACACGCGAATGATGGACGAGGTCAGGGATCAGGGATCAGGGATCGGGGATCAGGGACCGACGCCGTCTTCGTGCAGGGCGGCGTCGGCGGACTGCTCTGCGCCATCGCCAGCTGGTGCGCGTTTCATCGGCCTCATTGCAAGGTCATCGGCGTCGAGCCGACGCAGGCTGCGTGTCTTCAGGCGTCGGCGCGCGCCGGGCGTCCCGTGACGGTCGAGGGCCGCTTCGGACCACGCTCGCCGGTCTTCGCAATCGCGAGGTTTCGCCGCTCGCGTTCGAATCGCTGCTACCGAACGTCGATGCGTTCATGGCGATCGACGACGAATGGGCGTACGAGGCGATGCGCGCGCTCGCACCGCGAACGGCGATCAAGGCGCCGGCGCTTCCGGCTCCGCGGCGCTCGGCGGGCTGCTGGCGCTTTGCCGCGATCGATCGATGGCAGGACATGCGCCGCGAGCTTGGCCCTCGACGACGGCGCCAGGGTCCTCGTGATCGTCAGCGAAGGCGTCACGGATCCCGAGTTATGGGCGTCGGTCACGGCAACGGGCTGACGAATGAACGCCGCCCGCAGCGCCGGCGTCGCCGTGCTCTTCGTCGCGCTGACAGTCGCGATGACGTGGCCGCAGGCGGCGCGCCTCTCGACCGCAGGTCTACGATTCCGACGATCCGCTGCTCAGCATCTGGCGCATCTCGTGGATCGCGCACATTCTTCCGGAATCGCCCACCGATCTGCTGAACGGCAACATCTTCCATCCGGAGAAGCGCACGCTCGCCTACACCGACTCGGTGCTGCTCGAGGGGCTTGCCGGCTGCGCCGTTCATCTGGGCCGGTGTGTCGCCCGTGACGACCTACAACGCTGCTGCTGCTGCTTTCGATCGCTCTTTCGGGGTGGGCGATGTGGCGTTACGCGTTCTACCTCACCGGGCAATCAACGGCGCCGCGATTCTCGCGGCGATCGTCTTCGCATTCGTTCCCTACCGGTTCGATCACCTGCATCACCTCGAGCTGCAGGCCACGATCTTCCTGCCGCTGACGCTGCTCTACTTCGAGCGAACGTTCGAAACCGGATCGCGCCGTGATGCCGGGCTGATGATGGCCTCGTTCGTCGCCCAGGTGTTTTCCTGCATCTACTATTCGGTCTTTCTCGCGACGGCGCTGGTGCCGATCGCAGCGATGCGCTTGTGGCGAATGCCCGCGGAGGCGCGCCGCCGCGTCATTGCGCGTCACGATCCCCGTCGCGTCGATTCGCGCCTGATCGTGGTGGCGCCGTACGGATACGCGTACGCCCTCAATCGGGCGACGCTCGGCGAGCGGCTCGACAGCGACATCCGGCTCTATTCAGCGACGCTGGCGAATTATCTGGCGACGACGTCCGCGAACGTGATCCACGGCGACTGGAGCGCGCCATTCGGCCAGTCCGAGCGCTTTCTGTTCCCTGGCGTGCTGGCGATCGCGCTGGCGGCGCTCGGGCTCTATGCGATCGATCGACGCCGCGTGACGATCGTCGCCCTCGGCGTGATCGGTTTCGTGATCTCGCTCGGACTCAACTCACCGTTCTATGAGCTGCTGCGCGCGCTGGTCTTACCGTATCGCGGACTGCGCGCGCCGGCGCGCGCGTCGATCCTGGTGTTCCTGGCCCTTGCCGCGCTCGGCGCGTACGGCTGGGCGCGCCTGATGCGCGGGCGCTCGAAAGTCTGTCACGACGATTGCCACCGTCATGATGGCGGCGGCGTTACTGATCGAATTCCGCACGACGATGGATCGGTGGTTGACCGTTCCCGACGAGTCCGGCCGACGTCTATCGATGGCTGGCGATGCAGCCGCGCTCGGTGGTCGCCGAAGTGCCGTTCGCGCGCGCCGATCGAACTGCACCTCATTCACGACGGCCTCTACATGTTCAACAGCACGTGGCACTGGCAGCCGATCGTCAACGGCTACAGCGGGTTCTTTCCAAAGACGCTTCATGGAGCTCGCCAGAGAGACCGAGGGGTTTCCCGAATGATCGCATCGATCGCGTACCTGAAGACAGCGAGGCGTCGATTTCATCGTGATTCACGGCAGCCTGATGACGCCGGAGAAGTTTGGGGAAATGACCGCAGCCCTTCTGGCCCGCCCTGATATCGAGGCGATGGCCCAGTTCTGCAGAACGGATGGGGTCGGACGCTCGTCGCTTCGGCCTGCGGCGGTAGTCCCATCGACGGCCCGGCGCGTCCCACGTCCGAACACCGACGGCCGATGGAACCTTTGGCCCCTAACTCTCGTTGAATCAATATGTTGTGCCCACTGGGCAAGGTGGCATAGCGATTGGATAAGGCAGTAGTCAGAAGCCAGATTCAGTAGCCAGAAAGCGCGTTTTCCGGATACTGGCTACCGGTACTGGCACTGACTAATGCCATCGTTTTTGGTGGCAATCACCGTCTAACTAGGGCAACTCGAAAAATGGACATTCAGCGTCCCGCATCAGTCGCGCAAGCGAAGAAGCGCCGGCAATACCTGTTCGGCGCGGTCGGCATCCTCGTCATCGTCCTCGTCTCGGTGGTCCTGGCCCGGTTGAAGCCGGCAGCGCCGACCGTCGAGCGCGCCACCGTCTGGGTCGATACCGTCAAGCGCGGGCCGATGGTCCGCCAGGTCCGCGGCCTCGGCACGCTGGTGCCGGTCGACGAGGCGCGCCGCTGGGTGCCCGCGTCGACGCAGGGCCGCGTCGAAAAGATCATCATGCGTCCCGGCGTGCAGGTCACGCCCGACACGGTCGTCCTCGAGCTGAGCGATCCCAACGTGCAGCAGGCGTTGAACGACGCCGAACAGCAGTTGCGCGCCGCGGAAGCCGACTACAACAGCTTGAAGGCCCGGCTCGACGCCGAGACGCTCAATCAGCGCGCCGCCGCCGCGATCGTCAAGGCCGACTACGAGAACGCGCAGACCGAGCGCGAGATGAACGAGGGCCTCGCCAAGGACGGCCTGGTCTCGCAACCTGATTCTGAAGCAGTCGGTGGTTCGCGCCGAGTCGCTCGCCACCCGCGACAAGATCGAAACCGATCGGCTGAAGGTCGTCGGAAGCCAGCGCCCACGCGCAACTGCAGTCGTCGCAGGCCAACATCGATCAGCGGCGCTCGAACTACAACCTTCGCCGATCGCAGGTCGATCAGCTGCGCGTGCGCGCCGGCATGACCGGCGTGCTCGAGCAGGTGCCGGTCGAAGTCGGCCAGCAGGTGCAGCCCGGCACCAACCTGGTGCGCGTCGCGGATCCGACGCGCCTGAAGGCGGAACTGCGCATCGCGGAAACGCAGGCGCGCGACCTGACCATCGGTCAGATCGCCTCGGTCGACACGCGCAACGGCTTCATCCCCGGCAAGGTGATTCGTATCGACCCGGCGGCGGTGAACGGCACCGTCACGGTCGACGTCGCGCTCGAGGGCGAGCTGCCGCGCGGTGCGCGGCCCGACCTCAGCGTCGACGGCACGATTGAACTCGAGCGCCTGGATAACGTCTTGTTTGTCGGACGGCCGGCGTTCGGCCAGGAGCAGAGCACGGTCGGCCTCTTCAGGCTCGATCGACGACGGGCGAAGCGTCCCGCGCGCAGGTGCAGTTGGGCCGCAGCTCGGTGAACACCATTGAGGTCCTGGGCGGCCTTGCAGAGGGCGATCAGGTCGTGCTCTCCGACATGTCGGCCTGGGATCAGTTCGAACGCATTCGGTTGAGATAGCTGAAAGCCGAGGCCACGCCGACGGCCTGATAAGGAGTCTTCGATGAACGCTTCCGCGCAGCCCCTGATTCGCCTCGATGGCATCAAGAAGGTGTTCTACACGGACGAAGTAGAAACCCACGCCCTGGCCGGTATCCATCTCGAAATCCAGCAGGGCGAGTACGTCGCCATTGCCGGCCCGTCTGGCTGCGGCAAGTCGACGCTGCTGGCGATCCTCGGATTGCTCGACACGGCGACCGAAGGCACCTACATGCTGAACGGCAACCAGGTGGCGAACCTGTCGCTGTCGGAGCGCGCGCGCGTCCGCAACCGCGAGATCGGGTTCATCTTCCAGAGCTTCAACCTGATTGGCGACCTCACGGTGTTCGAGAACGTCGAGCTGCCGCTCATCTATCGCGGCATGAAGGCGGCCGAGCGCCGCGAGCGCGCCAACGCCGCGCTCGAGCGCGTCGGCATGGCCCACCGCGCGAAGCACCTGCCCTCGCAGCTCTCAGGCGGTCAGCAGCAGCGCGTCGCCGTCGCCCGCGCCGTCGCCGGCCAGCCGTCGATCCTGCTCGCGGACGAACCGACCGGTAACCTCGACTCGAAGAACGGCGAAGCGGTGATGGAACTGCTGCGCGAACTGCATCGCGGCGGCGCGACCATCTGCATGGTCACGCACGATCCGCGTTACGCGGCGCACGCCGATCGCGGCGTTCACCTGTTCGACGGCCGAGTCGTCGAAGAGAACGTCGGCACCGCCGTCTAACACCTTATTCAGGAAGGTAGAGCGAGGTAGGGCGTGCTGCTTCAGGATATTCGGTACGCCCTACGCTCATTCCTTCGCGCACCCGGCTTCACGCTGGTCGCGCTCATCACCCTCGCGCTCGGCATCGGCGGCACCACGGCGATCTTCAGCATCGTCGATGGCGTGCTGCTGCGTCCGCTGCCCTACTCCGATCCCGGCCGCATCCTTCGCATCAATCGCGTCGGCGCCAACGGCGGTCGTCGACTCATTCTCGGCGGCTGACTATCGCGACCTGAAGAAAGACGCGACGAGCTTCTCGGCGCTCGCCGGCTATCGTTCCGACATTGTCGACATGACCGGCCGCGGCGAACCGATCCGCATCATCGGGATGCAGACGACGGCGGCGTTCTTCGATGTCTTCGACGCGCCGCCGCTGCGTCGGCCGCACCTATCACGAAGCGACCGACAAGCCTGGCGCGAGCGTCGCGGTGATCAGCGAAACGATCTGGAAACAGCAGTTCGGCGCGAATCCGGCGGTGATCGGCACGCAGGTTCGACTGAACGGCGCGCCGACGGAGATCATCGGCGTCGTCCCGGAGTTCCTGCGCCATCCGCAGAAGAGCGATGTGTGGATGCTGTCGCCGTTCGACGTTCCGACCTCGCCGTTCGGCATGGTCAGCAACGAAGGCAGCCGCGACGTGCACTACTTCAGCGTCGTCGGGCGCGTCGCTCGCGACCGCGCAGTGATCGAAGGCCGACAGCAGCTGAAATCGATCGGCGATCAGATCGCACGCGATCACCAGGGCAACGCCGGCAGCACGTTCAACGGCGAGCCGCTCGCGGCGAGCATGGTCGCCGACGTGCGAACGGCGATGCTGGTGCTGCTCGGCGCGGTCGGATTCGTGCTTGCTGATCGCGTGCGCAAACGTCGCCGGCCTGTTGATCGCCCGGGGTGCCGCGCGCCGGCGCGAGCTGGCGGTGCGTACCGCGCTGGGCGCCGGACGCGGCCGCTTGATGCGGCAGTTGCTGACCGAAAGCATCGTGCTCGCGCTGGCCGGCGGCGCGCTGGGCATGCTCGTCGCGCATATGGACGCAGCAGCTGCTGCTTGGGCTTGCGCCGGAGAACCTGCCGCGGCTGGCCGACATCACGCTCGACTGGCGCATCGCGTCGTTCGCGTTCGCCGCCACCATCGCGGTCGGCGTCCTGTTCGGGTTGACGCCGGCGCTGCAATCGTCGCGACCGGAGCTGAATGCCGATCTCAAGGATGGCGGGCGGACCGGCACCTCGCGCACCGGCATGCGCAACGTCATGGTCGTCGCGCGAAGTCGCGCTCGCGCTCGTGCTGCTGATCGGCGCGGGCCTGATGCTCACGAGCTTTTCGCGCCTGCGATCGGTCGATCCGGGTTTCCGCACCACCGAAGTCGTGACCGTCGAACTGATGCTGCCGCTCGCGCGATTTGACGAGAAGGCGCAACGCGCGTTTTACATGGGCGTGCTCGAGCGTCTGCGGGCAAATCCGATCACCGCAAACTCGGCGATGATGTTCCCGTTCCCGTTTGGCGGCGGCAACGCACAGGCGAGCCTGTCGGTAATCGGTCAGCCCGAAAAGCCGCCCGAGCAGCAGACCAGCGCCGAGCTCAATTCGATCTCGCCCGGCTATCTCCAAGCGTCGGGCGTCCGGCTGATGAGGGGCCGCGACTTCGATGAGACCGACGGCCCCGATTCGATGCCGGTCGCGATCATCAGCGAGTCCGCGGTCAAGGAATTCGGCGGCAAGGATCCGATCGGCGAAAAGATCGACATGGGCGATCCCTTCACGATCATCGGCATCGTTTCGGACGCGCGCCGGCGATCGCTCGATGCGCCGCCGAAGCCGGCGGTCTATCTCCCCTACACACAGTTCGTGCTGCCCTACATGGGCGCCATCGTCCGCACCGATCGCGGCGCGGGCGCCGTGGCGTCGGCAGTGCGAGCCGCAGTCGCGCAGATCGATCCCGATCTGCCGATCGGCGACGTCAAGACGATGGAGCAGATCATCGAGGAGTCCACCGGCGAGCCGCGCTTCCGATCGTTCCTGATCGCGAGCTTCGCCGTGCTGGCGCTGCTGCTCGCGGCCGTCGGCGTCTACGGGCTGATCAGTTTCACCGTCACGCAGCGCGTGCCCGAGATCGGCGTGCGGCTGGCGCTCGGCGCGAGCCCCCGGCAGGTCTTCACGCAGGTCATCGGACAGGGTCTCGGCCTCGCGGCGATCGGCGTCGTGCTCGGGCTGGTCGCGGCCGTCGCCGCCACCACCCTGGTGCAAGGCCTGCTCTTCAACACCAGCGCGACCGAGCCGATGGTTTACGTCTCGCTATCGGTGTTGCTGCTGGCGATGGCTGCGTTAGCATGTTATGTTCCGGCCAGGCGCGCGATGCGCGTCGATCCGATGACGGCGCTGCGAAGCGAGTAGATCCCTGATCCCCTGATCCCTGATCCCTGATTCTGATTCCATGATCAAACTGAATAACATCGAGAAGTCGTACCGTCACGGCCTGTCACAGACCTTCGTTCTCCGGCGCGTCAACGCCGAGATCAAGCAAGGCGACTTCGTCTCCATCATGGGGCCGTCGGGCGCGGGCAAGAGCACGCTGCTCCATATCCTCGGCATGCACGACAGCGCCTGGACCGGCGAGTTCTGGCTGCACGACGATCCGATTCATCAGCTGTCGGCCAAGGACCGGATGCGCCTGCAGAAGCAGCACATCGGTTTCGTGTTCCAGAGCTATCACCTGCTCGACAACCTCACCGTCTACGAGAACATCGACCTGCCGCTGTCGTACCGCGACGTCAAGAAAGCGGAGCGCGAGGGCATGGTCGCCGACATCCTCGACCGCTTCAACATCGTCGGCAAGAAGGATCTATTCCCGAACCAGCTGTCGGGCGGCCAGCAGCAGCTCGTCGCGATCGCGCGCGCGGTCGTCGCCAAGCCGACGCTGATTCTCGCCGACGAGCCGACCGGCAACCTCCATTCCGATCAGGGCAAGGAGATCATGGAGCTGTTCCGCAGGCTGAACGAGGCGGGCACGACGATCGTGCAGGTCACGCACTCGAAGGAGAACGCCTCGTACGGCAAGCGCGTGATCAACCTCAAGGACGGCTGGATCGTCGATGAGAAGTGATCCGCCGTCCCGGATCCTGATCGCGGACGACCAGGCCGACGTCATCGAAGCGCTGCGGCTGTTGCTGAAGCCCGAGGGCTTCGTCATCGACACGGCGGCCTCACCGCCGCAGCTGCTGCGCGCGCTCGAGCTCAAGGACTACGACGTCGTGCTGATGGATCTGAACTACACGCGCGATACCACGTCCGGCGAGGAGGGCCTCGACCTCCTCCAGCGCATCCACACCGCCGATGAATCGCTGCCCGTCGTCGTGCTTGACGGCGTGGGGTTCGGTGAATGTCGCGGTGGAAGCGATGCGCCGCGGCGCCCGCGACTTCGTGCAGAAGCCGTGGGAGAACGAGCGCCTGCTGTCGATCGTTCGCACGCAAACCGAACTGGGGCGCGCGATTCGCCGCGGACGGCAGCTCGAGGCCGCGAACCAGGCGCTGCAGGCTGACGGCCGCTCGCCGATCCTCGCCGAATCGGCGGCGATGCGGCCGGTGCTCGAAATGATCGCGCGCGTCGGGCCGTCGGACGCGAACGTGCTGATCACCGGCGAGAACGGCACCGGCAAGAGCCTCGTCGCCCAGGCCCTGCACGCCGTCTCACCCCGGACAGGCAGGCCAATGGTCACCGTCAACGCCGGCGGCATGGCCGAGGGCGTATTCGAATCGGAGCTCTTCGGACATCTCAAGGGCGCGTTCACGGACGCCAAGACCGATCGCGTCGGCCGGTTCGAGCTCGCCGATGGCAGCACGCTGTTCCTCGACGAGATCGCCAACGTGCCGATGACCCAGCAGCAGAAACTGCTGCGCGTCATCGAGACCGGTGAGTTCGAGCGGCTGGGCTCCTCGAAGACGCGCAAGGTCAGCGTGCGCATGATCTCGGCCACCAATGCCGACCTCAATGCCGAGGTCGAGGCCGGACGATTCAGGCAGGACCTCTATTTCCGCCTGAACACGATCGAGATTCATCTCCCGCCGTTGCGGGATCGGCGCGAGGACATTCCGCTGCTCGCCAAGCATTTTCTTCGCCAGCACGCGCAGCGCTATCGAAAGCCGCTGAGCGGCTTCGATCCGGCGGCGATGCAGATCCTTGATGGACCATCGCTGGCCGGGCAACGTGCGTGAAATGGATCATTCGGTCGAGCGTGCCGTGCTGATGGCGCAGGGCCCGACCGTGCGCGCCGGCGACCTCGGCTTGCGTGTCGACGGCGGATCGACATCGCGGCTCGAGGACATGAGCCTCGAAGAAGTCGAAGCGTTCCTGATCAAGAAGGCGATGGCGCGCTTCGGCAATGTCAGCCATGCCGCCCGCGCGCTGGGCCTGTCGCGCTCCGCTCTCTACCGCCGCCTCGAGCGCTACAAATTGTGAGATTGCTAAGTTGGGGTCAGGTCCCGAAAATTAGCGAAATGCTAAGGCCAGGGAATGCAAGACGTCAATGGCGCCTGACCCCAACTTAGCAAGACGCTAATAATCAGCACCTGACCCCAACTTAGCGATGTGGCGACGATTGCGGCTCGATCAGCAGATTTTCGGTCTCGCGCTCGGCGCCGGCATCCCCGGCGCCTTCACGGCGCTGTGGATCCTGTGGACTGAAGCCTACACGCCGAAGGTCCAGTGGACGCTGAGCGTCCTCATCCTCGGCACCCTGTTCGGCCTCGCCGCCTCCGTCCGCACCCGCGTCGTCGTGCCGCTGCAGACGCTGGCCAACCTGCTTGCCGCCCTCCGCGAGGACGACTTCTCGATTCGCGGCCGCACCGCCAATCCGGACGATCCACTCGGCGCGGCGCTCATCGAGATCAACGCGCTCGCCGAGACGCTGCACGAACAGCGCCTCGGCGCGGTCGAGGCCACCGCGCTCCTCCGCACGGTCATGGAGCAGATCGACGTCGCGGTGTTCGCCTTCGATCCGGAGCATCACTTGCGCATCGTCAACCGCACCGGCGAGCGGCTCATGGGCAAGAGCATGGAGCACATGCTCGGCCGCACTGCCGCGGAGCTGTCGCTGACCGAATGGTTCGGCGATGCTCCCCGCGTCGTCGACATCTCTCCTCCGGGCGGCGGACCCGGGCGGTGGGAAGTGCGACGAACGACGTTCCGGCTGGGCGGATTGCCTCATGACCTGCTGGTGCTGTCGGACGTGAGCCGCCCGCTGCGTGAGCAGGAGCGACAGGCGTGGCAGCGCCTGATTCGCGTCATCGGCCACGAGCTGGGCAACTCGCTCGGCCCGATCAAGTCGATCGCCGGGTCGCTCGAAAACCTCCTGCAGCGCCATCCGCCGCCCGACGACTGGCGTGAAGACATGCAGCGCGGCCTGCAGGTCATCGCGTCGAGGACGGACTCACTGAGCCGGTTCACCGGCGCGTCGGCGAGGCTCGCCCGCCTGCCGGCGCCGAAGCTCGGCCCGGTCGTGCTGAAGCCGCTGATCCAGCGCGTCGCCGCATTCGATGCGCGCGTGCCGATCGTCGTGAAACCCGGCCCGGACGTGACGATCGAAGCCGATGCCGACCAGCTGGAACAGCTGTTGATCAATCTGATGCGCAATGCCGCCGATGCCTGCCTCGAAGTCGGCGGCGGCACGGTTGGAGTCGGCTGGAGGCAAATGCGAGCCGGCCTCGAGATTGCCGTCGAAGACGAAGGGCCAGGATTGTCGAACACCTCAAACCTGTTCGTGCCGTTCTTCACAACCAAGCCGGGCGGCTCGGGAATCGGCCTCGTGCTGTGCCGGCAGATCGCCGAGGGCCACGGCGGATCGCTGACGCTCGAGAACCGCAAGGACACGCGCGGCTGCCGTGCCCGGCTTACACTACCGGCATGAGATCGGCTATCAGCTATCGGCTTTCGGCCATCGGCTTGCTCGCTGTGATCTGCATGTTCGTGGCTCCGCTCGCGGCGCAGAATCGCTACAAGGCTGGAGACGGCAGGCTGCGCATTGCCCTCGCGCAACAGCCGCTTGGCCCGAACGGTCCGTCCAAGGGCCCCGACACGATGGCCGACGGCGGCATCCAGAAGATCCTTGCGGATCTGGGTGCGACCGTCCGGGTCGAGAAGTCACAGCTGACCGCCCTCGAGGACACCGAGTACGGCGGCTGGAAGAGACTCGGCCTGAGCCTCGGTCACTTTGCCGACATCGTCACGAAGAACGAGCGCGACGGCTTCTTCACCGTCGGCCTCCTCGCGACCTGCCCTTCCATGCCTGGCCTCGTCGCCGGATTGCAGCGATCGGGTTCCACGATCGAGCCGATTCGTGTCGGCATGCTGTGGCTCGACGCCCATCCAGACTTCAACACGCCGGAGACGACGCGGAGCGGCTCGCTTGGCGGCATGCCGGTCGCCGTCGCCACCGGCCGGGCGCTGCAGGTGATGCGCCGGGATGCGAGGCTGGATCCGCCAATGTCCGACCAGAACATCGTGATGGGCGGAGTGCGCCTCACCGATCCGCTCGAGCAGCGGCTGCTCGACGATTCACGCATCGAACAGCTGTCGGTGGATGACCTGCGCAACATGACGCCCGCCGTCTGGCAGCAGCTCGATCGCCTGAACCGGATCAGCGACAAGCTCTACGTCCACATCGACATGGACGTCCTCGATCCGCGCGAGGTGATGGCGCACGGCAACAAAGTGCCCAACGGCCCGTCGAGCGAACAGCTCGAGCGGTTGTTCGAGGAAATCTTCAAGCGCTACCCGAAGGCGTCCGCGATCGGATTCGCGACCATCCCGCCAACCGACGAGGGCGGCCTGTCGATCGCCGCGCTCAACCGGATGATCGCCGGCGCCGTACGCGGCGTGCGCGCGCGGCCGTAGCGTCCGCCTCCAGCGCGGACCGCGCTAACGGCGGGCGGCCTTCTTGATCACGGCAGGCCGGGTGATGTCTCTCAGCGCATCCTTGCCGACCCATCGCTCGGTCGCATTCGCGCTCTTCGACAACTTCGTGGCGGTCCTGACGGCGGCCGCGTGGAGCGTGGCGCTCCGGTGACCGAGGTGCCGCAGCGCCCAGCTGACGCCCTTCTTGACGAAGTTGCGCTCATCGCTCGCGCCCTTTTCGATGATCGGGAAGAACTTCAGGAACGCGGCGTCCTTCGCGGTCTTGTCGTGCGCGGCCAGGCACGCCATCATCACGAACCCGGCCCGCTTCTGGAATTCGCCTTTCTCTTTCGACCACTTTGGCGCCATCTTCCAGCCGAGCGGCGATCGATCGAACAAGGTGAAGCACGCCGTGTCGACGGTGCCCCAGTTGTCGAAGTCCCGGCACCACGCGTCCATTTGCGCCGGCGTCAACCGCTCGGGCTCGCCGAGCATGGCCGCCATCAACTGCGCTTCATAGTTGCCGGTCTTCCACAACCCCAACGCCAGAGCATGATTCGGCCCGATGCGCTTCGCTTCCTTCCGCATGACGCCAACCGGGATGCCGACGGCCTTGTCGGCGGGCAGGCCGTATCGGGCCATGCCATTCCGCACCTTCGCCGATCCGGTCTTCTGAATCCACGCCATGACTGTCTTCACCGTGGCTGTCTGCTGCACGTCTGTCATGATAGTTGGATACGCATCATGGAACAGCAAGAGCTCTTCGACAGGTTTGTGGATACCACTTTGCCCGCCGATCAATTCCACCACGAGCAGCACGTCCAGGTGGCGTGGCTGTTCGTGCGCAAGCACGGCATGCCCGGAGCCCTCGCTGAGTTCTCGACGGCGATCAAGCGCTTCGCCGATGCCAAGGGCGCGACGGGGCTCTATCACGAAACCATCACCTGGGCGTTTCTCATGCTGATCGCCGAGCGCCAGGCGCGTCATCCGACCGAAACATGGCATCAGTTCAAGGCGGAGAATACCGACTTGCTGGTCTGGAAGCCGTCGATTCTCGAGCGGTACTATTCGAAGGAGTTATTGACGTCCGAGCTGGCGAAGCGGACGTTTGTGATGCCTGACTGCTGCGGTAGGTCTTCGGGCTTGGGGCTAGGGCTTACGGCTCAGCTTGAGCCAGGACCCGGACCCGTAGTCCGTAAGCCCGTCAAGCCCTCTTTGACTTCAGTACTTCATCGACGATGAACACGTCGGTGAGCAGCGCGCGCACGTGAATCGACGCGTTGATGTTGTCGATCATCTGCGAGCTGATGCCGTCCTGGCCCAGCACGAGCCGCAATGCCGCCTGCGTCGTCGCGGCGTCGGCCTCGAGGGTCTTGAGGAATCCGTCGAGCGCGTCCTTCGGGCCGACCTCGAGCGCCGCCGCGCAATCGCGATAGGTCTCGGCGAGTCCGGTCAGCGCCGCATCGAATCGTTGGAGATGATCGCGGAGCTGGTTGGAGTTCGCGGCGCCCTGGTCCGTTGCCAGACCCTGCGCCGCGTACGCCAGCATCATTTCGTAGCCGCCCTCGATCGCGTCGGCGCGGCGGGACAGTTCTTCTCTTGCAGCCTCTGGCGTCATGTCTAAGGCGCGCCTGTCGCCTTAGGCGACAGGCGATGACGACTTGCGGCTCTCCTCGGCCACCCAGCGGTCCGGGTCGTGGTACTCGAGGTAATTGCGGCGCGAGACGGTGCCGAAGATCATCGCCTTGGTGATCCACAGCTTCTCGGGTCGCAGCGCGAAGTAGATGTGCGCGATCACCAGGCCGACGAAGCCCACGCCCGTCAGCCCGTGGAGCACGTAGGTCAGGCCCCACGTGGTGTCCGCGAACACGTAGGGGTTGCGCTCGACAAGGCCGGTGCGCACGCGCCACATCATCATGATCCCGGTGGCGACGACGACCAGGCCTGCCGCCATGACCGCCAGGTGATAGAGACGATTGCCGAGCGGGTACTTGCCGGGCCGCGGTCCGGGCGCGTCTTCTTTGCCCATTTCGCGCTGCATTTCGGCCTTGAACTCGGGGATGTCCTTCGGCCCGACCCAGATCGACCAGAAGTCCAGGAAGAACGTCGCATGAACGATGTGGAACAGGATCGACGCGGTGAGCAGCAGACCTGCCATCCAGTGCCACTGCACCCACGCGAAGCGTACGCCGACGATCGGGAGGAACGCCGTGACGAGCAGTGTCAGCATGGACACCGCCATCACCCAGTGGAACGCGCGCGCCACGAAGCCGTGACGCGTGATGTGCGCGGGCAATCCGCCTCGCTCGCGTTCCAACCGATCCACTTCCTCCGACGGACGCCTGCGGTGCTGCGAGAACAGCATGTAGCCGCCATGCGCCAGCAAGAACAGCAAGCCGCCGACGAGCGACGCCCAGAACAGGCTCCATGAGATGTGAGTGAAGATCGACTCACCCCACGGGCTGCGGGCCGTCGTTAAGAGGTCCATTCAGCGTCCCCTCGGATTGCGCGCTTCACGAGCGCTTTCATCATCGGGATCTTGTAGGCGTTGTGCAGCAGCGGCACGGCGCCTTCGACGGCCATCTCCGCCGCCTGATCCGCCGTCGCCTTGTCGCGCGGCTTGCCCTTGATGAACGCTTCGACCGCGTTCAAGCGGTACGGCGTCGCCGCGACACCGTTGACCACCATGCGCGCGTCGTTGATCGTCGATCCCGACACGTTCATCGAGGCAGCGATGTTGACGAGCGCGAAGTCCCACACCTGGCGATCGCGGACCTTCTCGAAGTAGTGGCCCTTGCCCGCCCAGGTCGCCGGGATGCGAATCGCCGTCAGCAGGTCGCCCGGCTGCAACGAGGTCAGCTTGGTGATGTCGATGCCGGGGCCGATGAAGAAGTCCTCGGCCGACTCGACGCGCTCGCTGTCGCCGTTCTTGATCACGAACTGGGCGTCGAGCGCCACGAGCGCCGGCGCGGTGTCGGACGGGTTCACCGCCACGCAGCGATCGGCGTTGAAGATCGCGTGCTCGCGGTTGATCGCGGTCGGCGTGTCGGCGTAGCAGATGTTGCCGCCGGCGCGATAGCACGGCCAGCCGGCGCGGTAGTACCAGCAGCGCGCGTCCTGCGACACGTTGCCGCCGAGCGTGCCCTGGTTGCGAATCTGCGGCGAGGCGACGATCAACGCGGCCTCGGCCAGCAGCGGGAAGCGCTCCTTCACCATCGGATCGTTGGCGATCGTGGTGAGCGTCGTGGTCGCGCCGATCTCGAGGCCGCCGCCGGCGTCCTTGATCCCGCGCAGCTCCTTGACCATTCCGAGGTCAACGACCACTTTCGGCTTCTTGATGCGGTCCTTCAACCAGTCGAAGGTGTCCATGCCGCCCGCCATGACCCAGGCGTCGGCACCGTGGCGGTTCAGCACGCCGAGAGCGTCGTTCACGCTCGCGGGCTGGAAGAGCTCGAATGCCGGCATTACATCGCGAATCGGTGGCATTGTCGTTGTCCCCTTAGATGAACGCCTGAAGCGGATTGGCCATCATCGGCTTGCGGCCGTTGGCCAAAGCCGCGGCAATGTGTTCCGGCTGCACCGGTGTGCGCCGGATGATGTCGTCGCCGACCGCATCGGCCAGCGCATTCAGCACGGCGCCCGCCGCCGCAACTGTCGACGGCTCACCGATGCCCTTGGCGCCGATCGGATTGGTCGGATCAGGCAACCCGACGGCGGCCCACTTTGCGTTGATGGGCACGTCGAGAATCGTCGGCGGCTTGTTGTGGTGCATGCGGGTCGCAAGGCCGGCGCCATAGTGCGGGTCGTAGACCAGCTTCTGGCTGCGGACGTGACCGATGCCCTGGATGCTGCCGCCGTTGATCTGACCGCCGAGCGAGTTCGGATGAATCACGGTGCCGACGTCGGCCACGCCCGTGAAATCCACGATGGTCCACACGCCGGTTTCGACGTCGACCTCGACTTCCGCGAAAGCGGCCATGAAGCCGTAGGTCTGGCCGTCACGCGGCAGGTTGTCGCGCGCCACGCCCATCAACCCGCGACCCTTGTGGGCGGCCGCGGCCGCCCTGGTCATCGCGTTGATTTCCTTCGGCGTCTCGGTGCCGTCGTAAATGCCACCGAGCTTGATCGCCGCTTCAGCGGCCTGCGCCCACGACATCGCCAGGCCGCCACCTTTCCGGATGACACCCTGCGGACCGGTGTCGTAGCTCTCCGGCAGAACCGCCCTTGGTCTTGGCGGCCACTTCCGGTCAGCTTCTTCTTGAGGTCCATGCCCGTCGCGTAGTTGGCGCGGGTGTGAGCGTAGGTCGTCTGGCTGCCGGCCTGGATCGACGACCACGGCAGGCCCTTCGACGTGTTGCCCCAGATCACTTCGCAGTTCTCCCACGGCACGCCGGACAACTTCGGCGATCACGCGCGCGGTGTCGACTGAACGACTGCGTGCCGAGATTGCCGATGCCCTGGTGGATTTCCAGCTTGCCGTCAGGCCGCAGGACGCAGAGGCCGTCGACGCCGATCGATCCGGCGGTGTAGGCGCCCGTTCCGCAGCCGATGCCGCGCACCTTGCTGCCGGTGCGCTTGCCGCTGTTGGCCTTGCGCGCTTCCCAACCGAACAGCTCGGCGCCCTGGTCGAGAGCACTCCTTGACGAAGCAGCTGGTCAGCTTGTTGCGCGGACGTCCGGGCGGCGTGTTCGGCGGAACGAGACCGAACAGCGCCTGGCCTTCCGGCGCGTTCAACTTGCGAATCGCGACCTGATCGATGCCGAGCTTCTTCGCGGCTTCATGCACCAGCGGCTCGAACCACACCGACGCCTGCAGCCCGCCCGGCGCGCGCTGCGACACGCCCGGAGGCGTGTTGGTCGCGACCGAGATGCCGCGGAAGCGCATGTTCGGCGCCTGGAACAACAGCGAACCGAGGTTCGCCGTCGTCGAGTGATCGCCCTGACGACGATACGGGCCGCTGGCTTCGACGATGAAGGTGTCGATCGCGGTGACGCGGCCGTCCTTCTTGAAGCCCATCTTGATCCAGCCCTGATAGCCGGGACGGACGCGGCCGATGTAGGTCTCTTCCGCGCGCGAGACGCGCATCATGACCGGACGGCCATTGAGCTTCTTCGACATCAGCGCCGGAATCGCCATCGACTGCGCGCCCGGAATCTTGCTGCCGAATCCGCCACCGGTGTATTCGCTGATGAGCACGAGCTCATCGGGCTTGACGCCGACCCAGCCCGCGACCGATGCGACGGTGCGCGCGAGGCTCTGCGTCGACACGTGCATGTAGCACTTGCCGTTCTGCCAGTAGGCCATGCACGAGCGCGATTCGAGCGGCTGGTGCGACGTGGTCTGCTGGTGCATGTCGCGCTCGACGATCGAGATCGGCTTCCTTGAAGCCTTTCTCGATGTCGCCGAACAGGGCGGTCTCGGTCGCTTCCGCGTCGTGCGGGAACTTGCCGCCGTCGTAGCGTCGCCATCTGCTCCGGCGTCCACTTCAGCGTCCTCATGCTCGGGCCGACGAAGACGTTGCCTTGCTCGCGGCCATTCGGCGAACCGGGACGCAGGCTCTCGATCGGATCGATCGCGAACGGGAGCGGCTCGAAGTCGACGACGATCCTTTCGATCGCTTCCGACGCGAGCTCTTCGCTGTCGGCGGCGATGGCGAGGATCGGTTCGCCTTCGTAAACGGGTTCTTCAGTCAGCGCGAATTCGGGCGGCATCGGCGGCGGCGGCGGCGCGGTCGCCGGGGCCGCGCCGGCAGCCGGGGCCGGGGCGGCAGGAGCGCCACCACCACCCGGAGCTGCGGCTTGTGGAGCGGGTGTGCCGGCCGGCTGGTGTCGCTGCCGGACGTGTGGCAGTACCGGCGTGCGGGCGCGCCAGCGGCGGGTGCTCCAGCGGCAGGCGCTCCAGCGGCAGGCGCTCCAGCCGCAGGTGCTCCGGCAGCAGGCGCTCCACCGGGACGCGCGACCGGGACCGGAGGAGGTCCTCCCGGCGGCGGCGGGGGCGCCGGCAGATCCTTCGCCGTCAGGATGCCGTGCACACCGGGCATCGCGAGCGCGGCGGACGCATCGATGTTGCGAATCTTCGCGTGCGGCCGCGGGCTCGGCA
This sequence comes from uncultured cyanobacterium, assembly GCA_963833135.1. Taxonomy (GTDB): domain Bacteria; phylum Acidobacteriota; class Vicinamibacteria; order Vicinamibacterales; family UBA2999; genus 12-FULL-67-14b. Next base: position 704,790 of record CAWHWW010000014.1, read on the forward strand.
TCAGCTTGATGAACACCATGCCGTCGGCGCGGAAGTCTTCCGCGTACTTCGCCGCGCCCGTCACCTTCGCGACGAGATCGGGCGTCTGGTAGTTGTGGCCGAGAAGCTTGAACTCCATCTTCTTCGGCGGCTCGACGGGCTTGGCCGGCGCCACTGGCTTCTGTTGTTCAGCCATGGTTACGCCCCCCTCGACAACTCGGCTGCGTGCATCATGCAGTCGAGGATCTTGTTGTAGTCGGCACAACGACACAGGTTGCCCGAGATGCCGTGAGCGAGTTGTTCGCGTGTTGGACTGGGGTTGGTCTTGAGATAACCGACCGTGGCCATCACGAAGCCGGGCATGCAGAACGCGCACTGGAAGCCCTGGCCTTCGACGACCGCCTGCTGCACAGGATGCAGCTTGCCATCGGCCGAGGCGAGTCCCTCGATGCTCACGATCTTCATGCCGCGCACGCTATGCGTCAGCGTCGAGCATGAATACCGCGGCACATCGTCGACCAGCACGGTGCACGCGCCGCATTCGGCGCGGTCGCATCCGAGCTTCGTGCCGGTGAGCCCCAGCTTGTAGCGCAAGGTCATGGCGAGCGTCTCGTTCTTCAGCACGTCGACGCGCCGCTGCTGGCCGTTGATGTCGAGTGTGATGAGACGTTCGACCGCGCCGGCCATGCCGTCGTTCTGGCCTAGCACGTTGGTGCGGAACAGATACGCGGACGCGGAAACGGTCGCGCCTGCGGCGATCACGCCCTTGATGAAATTACGTCGTGAAACTCCCGGCTGAACGCCCGGAGCCTCCGCCATGCTGTCTTGACTCATGGAGCCCATCCCCCAGATCTGTGAGTTCTGTGCCTTCTGCGGCCCTGGTCTTCGCGCCTTCTGTGGCCCAATTAGCTGCGCATGATAACACCAACCAGCACAACGCAATACGCTGCGGCTGGTCGGGTTTCTACTCTTGAACAATCGTTCTAGGAGACTCGCGGCGCGCCGCGAGTCCCTAGCTCAGTTGTCCGCGTCGCGGCCAACGGTTCTAACACGCCCGTCCGCGGCGCGCATCAGCCGGTCATGGATAGCGCGGGCCAGTCCCTCGGACCCGACGCCGACCGCGAAGATTTTCGCGACCCCGGTGGCATCGAGCGCGCGAATCGACGCATAGAGCTCCCGGCCTGAACGCTCCAAGTCGGCCCTCGAATCCGTATGGAAACGTCTCAATTCGTCCCGCAGCTGCGCGTCCAGCCAACTCGGGCGCGAGCGCCGAGAGGTCCTCTTCAGGCGCGAGAATACCGACCCGGTCGCCCGCGGCGGTCACCGACCGGACATCTGCTGGCGATACGCCGCCGCACCGCCTCGGCCGGTCCCTCATAAAGCGTCAGCTCGGCCCTCGGGGCATAGTGACGGGTCATCTGGCCGGGAGCGGGCTGCGGCTCGTCTGCTCCGCGCTGCCTCGCTTCGCACGATGACCTCGGGCACGAGCGAGTGCACCTGCTCGAGCGTGATGCCACCCGGCCGCCGCAGCACCGGCGGATCGAACGTGAAGTCGACGATCGTCGATTCGAGTCCGATGTCGGTCGGACCCGCGTCGAGGATCAGCTCGACTCGGCCATCGAGGTCCTCGATCACATGCGCGGCCGTCGTCGGGCTCGGTCTCGAGAAACGATTCGCGCTCGGCGCCGCGATCGGGATGCCCGCCGTCTCCATCAGCGCGCGCGCGACGCGATGCGATGGCACTCGCAAGCGCCACGCTCGGCAATCCGGCCGTGACGAGATCCGGCACCTCGGTTTTCTTCGGCAGGACGAGCGTCAGCGGTCCGGCCCAGAACGACTAGCGCGAGCTTTCGCGCGCCGGCCGGCATGCCGGCCGCGCATTGATTCACTTGTCCGATGTGCGCGATGTGAACGATCAGCGGATCGTTCGCGGGCCGCTCCTTCGCGTCGAAAATTTTCTGCACCGCGATCGGATCGAGCGCGTGCGCGCCGAGTCCGTAGACCGTTTCGGTCGGAAACACGACGAGCTTTCCGTCGCGCAGTGCGGCGGCCGCTTCTTCGATGGCGGCGGGATCGGGCCGTCGCGATCGACCTGAATGACTCGGGTCTTCATGGGCGAGGTCTTGCGGTCTTGGGGTCCTGCGGTCTTGATGTGCAACGCGTCAGTGCCAATCAGCAGCTGAATCACTCGACTGTAGCTCTTCACGCCTTCGTCGACACCTTGCGACTTCAACATGCGATCGTACGACGACCATGCGACCTGCTCGACGGGCCGCACGAGCTTCTTGAGACGCTCGCGGATCGCGGCCTGATCGTCGCGCGGTCCCTGCGCGAGCTTCTCGAGCACGATGCGCTGGGTCACGGGCTGCAGTTGGTTCACGGATTCGGAGACGAGATCGAGCCAGGCGCTGTATTCGGCTGCCGGCCCGGCACGAAGCGCGGCGAGCAGCCCGACAAAGCTCGCATCGGATTCGGGCGCGTAGCCCGACAGATGCGCCCACTCGTGCGCGAGCACCGCGGGACGTTCGGGACCGGTCAGATCGGGATTGAGCAGCGTCTCGAGAAAGAAGGGCCCCAGTTGGCCGCTGACGCCGGATGCGCGATAGAACGGCGTGAAGATTGACCACTTCGGCGTCGGCCATCACCGTCGGCCGCGGCCGTCCGAGGTCCTTCTCCACCTGATGCAATGCGTCGATCAGAGATCTGCGGCGACTCGTGAATCGCAGGAAAACCGGCGGCGTGTCCGGCGCCATGCTGTCTCATTGGCGCGTTCGATCGAGTACTCCGCCAGGGCACGCACCGCGTCCGGCGTGATCCGCGCGGCGTCGTAACTGCAGCGTCGACTCGAGCGGCGGCCGCGCATAGTTCAATCCCCACGCCGCGAGAAACCAGAGATAGACGACGGCGAGCAGCGTCAGCGTCGCGACCAATCCGCGCCACAACGATCGAAGCGCCTGCTTCCTTCGCGCCAGCCGGATCGACCAGACCCAGATACCGATCGCGATCAGGATGAACACGCCAATCGCGAGGTCAAAGAGGGCGATCGGCGTCCGATTGGAGAGTGACGTGAGATTGGCCTGAAGGATCGGATACAGCCAGCGCGAGTAGTAGCGCTCGACGGTGAATGCTCCCGGCGTGGTACAGCGCGAGAACCGCTGCAATGATCAGCAGCGTCAGCTGCGCCGCGGACCGAACGGAGAGAGGCACGGCTTTGATTATCTATGGAGGGTACCTTCGCGTGAATCAGCGAAGGTTGGCTTGCCAGCCGTAGCAAACGATGGAGCAAAAATGTTTGCGAAGGTTGGTCGGGATGCCGGGATTCGAACCCGGGACCTCCTGCACCCCAAGCAGGCGCGCTAGCCAGGCTGCGCTACATCCCGTAACAGACAGTCAGCAGTCGAGAGTCGACAGTTAAGAGTTTACTTCTTGGCCTTCGATTTGGCGACTGACTTCTTCTTCGGCGCGGCGGGAGCGACCAGGCGCAGCTCTGATTCACCGGTCGTCCGAGAGCATCGTGAGAATCGACTGCAGCCCTGATTTCACCTGCCGGAGTTGCTCGCGCACGCGATCGCCGACAACTTCCTGGACGAGTACGGACGCCCCGTTGCGCTCGCCGCTGTCTTCTTCGAGACGCCGCCGCGCGCCCGACAGCGTCAGGCCCTCTTCGAAGACGAGCTGCTTGATGCGCAGCACCAGCTCGACGTCCGCTCGGCGGTAGAGACGCGGACCGCCGCCGGCCGGCACCTGGCCGATCTGCGGAAACTCCGCCTCCCACGACCGCAACACGTACGGCTGGACCTGCACAACTTCGCAGACGTCGGCGGCCTTGAACAGCTCGCGCTTTGGTGCAGCCATCTTGGGCATCGACAGTATAGCCCTCCTAGCGCCTCGATCGTTTCGCGCCGCGACGCTTGAGGCGCGCGCGATCCGCATGGGTCGGCTTCGAACCTGGTCCTTTCTTCACCGGCTTGCGCCGCGCCGGCGCGCGCTCGGCGGCGGTCTTGCGCTCCTCGCCCTTGCGCGAGTCCCTCCGGCCGCGCACCTGGATGCGGATCGGATTGCCGAAGAATCCGTACGACTCACGCAAGCGATTCTCGAGGAACCGCTCGTATGAAAAATGCAGCTTCGCTTCCGCATTCGTGAACAGCACGAACGTCGGCGGCGCCTTTCCGGTCTGCGACGCGTACATGACGCGCACGTTGCGCTTTCCTGACGTCACCGGCGGCGACGCGCTCGTGATCTTTTCAATGAAGCGATTGAGCTCGCCGGTCGGCACGCGCGTGCGTGCGGCGGCCGCCACGCGGTCAACCACCTCGAGTAACTTCGGCGTCCGCTCGCCCGTCACGGCGGAAATGTGGAGGATCGGCGCGAAGTCCAGGAACTTCAACTGATACCGGAGATTCTCGTCGAAGACCTTCGCGGCGTCATCACCCTGCGCTTTCATCAAGTCCCATTTGTTCGCCGCGATAATGATGCCCTTGCCGGCTTCCTTCGCCGCACCGGCAATCGCGCCGTCCTGATCGGTGGGACCAACCGTCGCATCGAGCACGAGCACGACGACGTCGGCGCGTTCGATGGCGCGTTTCGCCAGCAGGACGCTCACCGATTCGACCTGCGACTTCGAGACCTTGCCGGGACGTCGAATGCCCGCCGTGTCGACAATCCGAAACGTCCGCTTGTGCCACTGCAACAGCGAATCGACCGAGTCTCTCGTCGTGCCCGGAACTTCAGAGACGATCATTCGATCTTCACGAAGCAGTCGATTCACGAGCGAGGACTTGCCGGCATTCGGCCGACCGACGATCGCTATCGCGGTTTCTGCGTAACGGCTTCGGTTCCGAGTTCCTCGTCCCCGGTTCCCGGTTGAAGTTCGAGTTTCTCGACGATGACTTCAAGAAGATCGCCGACGCCGTCACCGTGTTCGGCGCTGATCTCGACAACGTGTTCGAAGCCAAGCCGGTAGAGTTCCAGTGCTCCGTAGCGCGGACCGGCGATCGTCGGTCTTGTTGATGGCGAGAATGACCGGCACGTTGGCGTCACGAGCGGCCTTGGCGATTTCCTCGTCGCCTGGAATCAATCCCTCGCGGCCGTCAACGACCAGGACGATGAGGTCCGCCGACTTCAGCGCACGCTTGCCACGGACGATGACGAGCTCGTGAAGGGGGTCTTCGCTCGCGCCGAACAGTCCACCGGTGTCGGTGAGCTCGAAGCGGTGGTCTTCCCACGTCATGGGATGTGTGATGACATCGCGCGTCGTTCCTGCTATCGACGTCACGATCGACCGACGAGTGCCACTCAAACGATTGAACAGGGTCGACTTACCCACATTCGGGCGGCCGACCAAGACAACTTGCCGGAGAGAGCGCCTCACGTTGCTTTCTCCATCTGCTGCGCCTTCTGAGCCATCTGCGGCCTATATTACTGGGGGACAAGGGCTTGCGGCCTTGAAACCTCCCGGAACTGCACAAAACTGCCGATAAATACATCCATACAAAGCACTTATCCGTTTGACAGCGTAAGTCCCCTGATTTAAGCTATTTACACAGATCGGGGCGAACCAGACTCAATGATCAAGGTCGACATCGTGAACGAGGTCTCACGGGTGGCGGATGTCACCAAAGTGAAGGCCGAGCTGGCGGTGGACGCAGTGTTCGAGGCGATGCGTCACTCCATGCAGCGTGGCGAACGCATCGAGCTGCGTGGCTTCGGCGTCTTCCAGGTGAAGCCCCGCAAGCGCGGCATCGGCCGCAACCCGCGCACCGGCAAGGAAGTTCGCATCCCACCCGGCCGCACGATCCGCTTCAAGCCTGGCAAGGAACTGCAAAACATCGGATAAGCTCGGGAAGGGTGCCTTCCGAAGAGCCGGTCAATCCGATCGATCCAGTCGATCAATACGAGCAATTGGTTCCGAAGCCGCCACCGCCGCCGCATGGCCGGCTGTGGGTGCAGCTCGTGTTGCTGGCACTGACGCTCGCGACCACGACACTGGCAGGCGTCGGTCACTACCAGTTTTTCAAGATTGATCTCGCCCTTCTCGATCAGCCCGAGCAACTGCAGCAGGCGCTGACGAGCTCGTTCACCGATACCAGCTTCTACCTGCACGGTCTCTGGTACAGCCTCACCATACTGCTGATTCTCGGTTGCCATGAGATGGGCCACTACGTCGCGTGCCTCCGCTACGGTGTGCTCGCGACGCGCCCCTATTTCCTGCCCGTTCCTCTTCCGCTCACGGGCACCTTCGGCGCGTTCATCCGAATCAAGTCGCGCATCCCGACGAAGACCGCGTTGTTCGACATCGGCATCGCGGGCCCGCTCGCCGGCTTCGTCGTCGCGGTGCCGGCGCTCGTGATCGGCCTGATGCTGTCGCGCATCGATCGGCTGCCCCAGGATCAGTCGATGCTCGTCGAGCTCGGCGAGCCCTTGCTCTTCAAGCTCGCGGCCTGGCTCGTCTGGGGGCCCGTGTCGAGCGGCTATTCGGTGAACATGCACCCGATGGCGTTTGCCGCATGGTTCGGCCTGCTGGCGACCGCGCTGAACCTTTTTCCCATCGCGCAGCTCGATGGCGGCCACATTTCCTACGCGGTGCTTGGGCGCCGGTCGACGACGGTCACGCTCGTCATGATCGGCGTCGCGATCTTCCTGTCCTTCAGGTCGTCGAGCTGGATCGTCTGGACGCTGCTGCTCGTCGTGATGATCGGGCTCCTCGGGCCGCATCACCCGCCGACCCTCGACGACGAACAGCCGATCGATCGCGGCCGGATCGTGATGGCGGCGGTCGCGATGATGATCCTCGCCCTCTGCTTCACGCCGGTGCCAATCGGCGAGATCCTCGCCGGTCGCTAGAGCATCGACAGGGGATCGACGTCGATCGAGATCCGCTTGGCGAGCGATGGCTTACGGGATGCCGCCAGTTGCAGCGCTTCGCGCATCGCCCTGCGGCTCGTCCCCTTCAGGAAGAATTGCACGCGATGTTCGCCGCGCAGCCTGGTCAGCGGCGCCGGAGCGGGGCCGAGGATCACGAAGCCCTTCGATCCGCGCGCCTCGTCGGCGAGATCGCGCGCGCCGGTCATGGCCTCGTCAAACGAGCGGCCGCGCACGACCACGTTGACCATGGCCACCTGCGGCGGGTAGCGCATCGCGCGTCGATACTTCACTTCGGTGTCGTAGAAGTCGCGGTAGTTCTGCGTGCAGGCGAGCGTGATCGCGTAGTGGTTCGGCAGCAGCGACTGGATGATCGCCTCGCCCGGCCGCTCGCCGCGGCCGGCGCGACCGGCCACCTGCGTCAGCAGCTGGAAGCTCCGTTCGCTGGCCCGAAAATCGGCGAGGCCGAGCCCCACGTCCGCGGAGATCACGCCGACCAGCGTCACGTCCGGGAAATCGTGGCCCTTCGCGATCATCTGCGTGCCGATCAGGATGTCGATCTCGCGGCCGGCGACCTTCTCGAGAATCTCGACGAGACTGCCCTTTCGCCGCACCGTGTCGCGATCGACGCGCGCGATGCGGGCCGACGAAAACAGCTTCCGGATCTCCGCCTCGACGCGCTCGGTGCCGAAGCCGACGCGCTCCATGTACGGCGCCGCGCATTTCTCGCAGGTCTTCGGGACCGGCTTCGAAAAGTTGCAGTAATGACAGCGGGCGATCCATCCGTCCGCCTTCGCGGCGTCGCCGCTTCGGCGAGACAGGCTGTGGACCGTCAAGCTGATGCTGCAATTCGGGCATTCGAGCGTCGCCGTGCATTGCCGGCAGACGACGGCGGTGGCGAATCCGCGCCGGTTCAGCAGGATCAGTGACTTGCTCGCCGCGCTCGAGCCGCTCCTGCATCGCCGTGACGAGGGGGCGGCTCAGCACCACGTCATCACCCGCCTCTGCCATTTCCTCGCGCATGTTGACCACGGTCACGCTCGCCATCGGCCGCTCGAGCACACGCGTCTCCATCTTCACCAGCGTGTAGCGGCCCTCGAGCGCGTTGGTGTAGGACTCGATCGTCGGCGTCGCCGATCCGATCACCACCAGCGCATTCGCGAACTTGCCTCGCATGATCGCCACGTCGCGGCCGTGATACCGCGGCGTCTCGTCCTGCTTGTACGAGGTGTCGTGCTCCTCATCGACGATGATCAGGCCGGGCGTGGCGAGCGGCGCAAATACCGCGGACCGCGTGCCGATCACGACGTCGACATCGCCCCTCCTGATGCGGTGCCACTGATCGTGTCGTTCGCCGTCCGACAGCCCGCTGTGTTGAATGGCAACCGCCGTCCCGAAGCGCGCGCGAAAGAGCGCCGCCACCTGCGGCGTCAGCGCGATTTCCGGAACGAGCATCAGCACGCCGCGTCCGCGTTGCCTGACGGCGTCAGCGAGCCGCAAGTAGACCTCGGTCTTGCCGCTGCCGGTCACGCCGTGGACGAGCGCTACATGGAACGCCTGCGCGGCGGCCAGCGGCAGCAGCGTCTCGAGCGCGCGTTGCTGATCGGGCGTCGCGTCACGAAGCACCGGCGGCTTGACCGCGGAGACCGCGTGCTCGAACGGATCGCGATCGATCCGCTCCTCGCGAACCGCGACCAGGCCGAGCGCCTTGAGGCGCGACAGCGTCGAGTTCGTGATGCCGCGCTCCGCCAGGACGGCCGTTCTCAGTCCGTCGGCGGCGCCCTTGAGCAGATGAAGGATCTCGACCTGCCGCTGTACCGAGTCGCGGCAGCTCGACGGCTTCCACGCTGTGCGCGGCGAGGCGCTCGGCGGCATCCAAGCCTGCGGCCGTCAGCGCCGCGACGCGGATGGTCTTGAAGCGGTCGGTGCGCGCCGTCAGTCCGTGCGGCGGGAGCGCCGCGGCCAACGTCGCGCCGGGCCCGGCCAGGTAGTACTCCGACACCCACTCGGTCAGCTTCACGACGTCGGGCGGCACGAACGCGTGGTCGTCGAGAACCTGCTTGATCGGCTTGATCGTGTAGGCGCGGTCCGCCGCAGCCGCCTCGCCGAGCACCACGCCGGTCAGCGTGCGCGGGCCGACCGGCACGACCACGCGCGCGCCGGCGCGCGGCATGTCGTGCCCGGCGGGAACGCGATACGTGAGGACGCCGAGCGCGGGCACAGGCACCGCCACTGACACGAGTCGATCTCGGATTGCGGATCTCGGATCTCGGATTGTCCTACGCCTCCGATTGGAGGATAGCGCGAACTTTCTTCATGTCCTCCCACACTTCGCGCTTGGCCGACGGGTTGCGAAGCAGGTAGGCCGGGTGGAAGGTCGGGATCAGCACCGCACCGCGATAATCGAACTGGCGCCCGCGCAGCCGCGTAATCGGATCCATCGTCTTCAGCAGCGACTGCGCCGCGAACTTGCCGAGCGGCACGATTACCTTCGGCTGGATCACGTCGATCTGGCGGAAGAGGAACGGCTCGCACGAGGCCACTTCGTCAGGCTCAGGATTGCGGTTGCCTGGCGGCCGGCACTTGATGACGTTGGCGATATAGACCTGGTCGCGCGTCATGCCGATCGCCTCGATGATCTTCGTCAGCAATTGCCCGGCGCGGCCCACGAACGGCTCGCCCTTCTTGTCTTCGTCCTCGCCCGGCCCCTCGCCGACGAACATCAGGCGCGCCTTCGGACTGCCGACGCCGAACACGATCTGCGAGCGGCCGAGCGTGCAGAGCTTGCAGCGCGTGCAGGCCGGACCAATCTCGGTCTTGATGTCGTCGAGGGACTCCGGCGCGAGTGAGGCGCGAGTGATGCGAGTGATGCGAGTGAGGCAGGTGATGCAAGTGATGAGGGTGGCGTTCCACGCGTTTCACCAGCCTCACCAGCGTCACCCTCCTCACCCGCCTCACCGGCGCGGCTCCGCCATTTCGGATCGCGGCTGACGCCGGTCACACCAATCTCCTCGAAGTACTTCAGGTGATCCGCCAGCTCGCGCGACATGGGTCCCTAGATTTTTGCCGGAGCGTTCTTGACGGGCACGGCTGTCAAGAACTGTTCGATGCGATCGAGGATCCGGGCCGCAACCGCCGCCTTCGACTGGAGGGGAATGTCCTCGGCGCCTGACGCCGTGACGAGCGTGACGGCATTGGTGTCCACGTCGAACCCGGCGTCGGCGCGCGACACGTCGTTGGCGACGATCAGGTCGGCGGCCTTCTCTCTGAGTTTTCCCTTCGCATAGGCGACGACATCGTTGGTCTCCGCGGCGAAGCCGACGAGCACCGGTAATCCCTGCTTGCGCGACGGCAGCTTGCCGAGCTCGCCGAGGATGTCCCTGGTTCGATTGAGCGTGATCGTCACCGGCCCGTCGCCCTTCTTCATCTTTGTCTTCGCCGGCTCCGCCGGCGAGTAGTCGGCGACGGCGGCCGACATGACGATCGCGTCCGGGCCGTCACAACGCGCCATCACGGCAGCGTGCATTTCCGAGGCGCTGCGCACCTTCACCACGGTAGCCCCGTGGGGAGCGGCCAGGTGGGTCGGTCCGGTCACCAGCGTCACCGCGGCGCCGCGGCGCAATGCTTCACCGGCGATTGCGTATCCCATCCGTCCGCTCGAGCGGTTGCCGACAAAACGAACCGGATCGATGTCCTCGAACGTCGGGCCCGCGGTGACCAGTATGCTGCGCCCCGCGAGTCCGCCTTCGCCCAGCGTCGGCGTGACAGGCTGTTGCCGGCGAGACTTCAGCAGCTGCTCAGCCGCCGCCACGACCTCTTCAGGTTCGGCAAGCCGTCCCTTGCCAATCCATCCGCACGCCAGGTATCCGGATCCCGGATCGACGACGTGGACGCCGCGCGCAATCAAGGTCTCGAGATTCCTGGCGACCGCCGGATGATCGAACATGTTCGAGTTCATCGCCGGCGCAATGAGCACCGGCGCACGCGTCGCGGTGTAGAGCGAGGACAGGAAATCGTCAGCCAGGCCGTTCGCGAACTTGCCGATCGTATTCGCCGTGGCCGGCGCGACGAGCAGCAGGTCGATGTTCGAGGCGATGGCGATGTGCTCGATGTCGGCATTGGTGCCCGGCTTCCACTGATCGGTGATCACTTCGCGCCGCGTGATCGCCTCGAACGTCAGCGCACCGACGAACTTCTCGGCCGACTTCGTCATGATCGCGACGACGTCGTGCCCGTTCTTCTGCAGCCCGCGCGCGATCTCGACGGCCTTGTAGGCCCCGATTCCGCCGGTGACGCCGAGTGCAATCAGTGCCATCGTCCCTGATCCCTGATCCCGATCCCTGATCCCTACTTCTTAAACGTCTTGATGATGTCTTCCGCCACGGGTTTCATCCGGTGCATTCGCGAGCGTTCGGCGGCGATGATTTCCTGCAGCCGGACCACCGTCGGCTCCAGCTGATCGTTGATGACGACGTAGTCGTAATCGACGTAACACCCCGCCTCGGCGCGCGCCGCGGCGAGGCGCTTCTGCATGGCCGTTTCGCTGTCGGCGCTTCTGCCCCGCAGGCGCCGCTCGAGAATCTCGAATGACGGCGGCAGCACGAACATCGACGTGTGGTCGATCGCGCTGCGCTTGACCTGCGCCGCCCCCTGGACGTCGATGACCAGGACGACGTCCTGCCCCGATGCCTGCAAGCGATCGGCGTCGAGCCGGGAGGTGCCGTAGAGGTTGCCGAATACGTCTGCCCACTCGAGAAACTCGCCGCGATTGATCATGCCTTCGAAGTGCTCGCGGCTGACGAAATTATAGTCGACGCCGTCGCGCTCGCCGGCCCGCGCCGGCCGCGACGTGTAGGAGCGCGACATGCGCAGGTTGGGCAGGATCTGCACGAGACGCTCGGCAAGGGTCGTCTTGCCCGTGCCGGAGGCGGCCGAGATGATGAACAGGAGCCCCCGCTCCGGGTCGGTGCCTCCCCGCTTGTGCGATATCAGCGACATCTGCGTAATGTGCCGGTGTTCCGCCGCTACTCGACGTTCTGCACTTGCTCCCGCATGCGCTCGAGTTCGGCCTTGGCCTGGATCACGACTTCCGAGACCTGGAGGCCGTCGGCCTTCGAGCCAATGGTATTCACTTCCCGGTTCATTTCCTGCAACAGGAAATCGAGCTTGCGACCGCACGGCTCGGGACTGTCCGACAACGCGTCCCAGTGCGCGAGGTGGCCGTGGAACCGCGTCACTTCCTCACTGATGTCCGACCGCTGCGCGACGCGCACCACCTCCTGCGACAGCGCCGCCTGATCGATCGGCAGCGCGCCGGCGATCTCGCGGGCGCGGTCGAGCAGACGCGCCTCGAGCTCGACGCGTCCGGTGTCGGCAGCCGCGGCGATGCGCGCGAGGAGTCCCGACAACAAGCCCTTTCGGGCGTCGAGATCGGCACGCAGGTGCACGCCCTCCCGCACGCGCATCCTCTCGAGCTGAACGATCGCGTCCTCGACCGCATCGTCCACGACGGTGCCAAGAATCGAGGACACACCGCCGGACTCAGGCAGCGTCTCGCGGATGACGAGCGCCTGCGGCATTCGAAGAAGATCGCCTGGCGCAAGCTGGCCGTCGACAAGACCGCGGCTGCGCGCCTCTTCAATGACGCCCGCCAATGCCTGTGCAAAGTCTTCGTTCAGCGCAATCGTGATCGGCGCAGCGTTCTGGCGCAACTGCAGCGAGATGCTGACCTCGACGCGGCCGCGCGCCAGGTGCTTTTGAACGATGGCGCGAAGCCGCTGTTCGAGATCGGCGATCGCGGGCGGCACGCGCAACTGCATGTCGAGAAAGCGATGGTTCACCGATCGGATTGTGACGCCGATCGCACCGCGCTCGTCGTCGCGCGTCAGCGACGCGAAACCCGTCATGCTTTTGATCATCGCGAGCGCTCCGCCTTCTGGCCGTACGGCGGCGACTGCCCCGCGTCGACCGCCTTCAGCGCACGGCTATCGGACTTGGCTTCGAGCAGCTGCATCTGGTGCAGGCGCGCATACGATCCGTTTGGACGGGCCACCAGCTCGTCATGCTTGCCGATCTCGACGATGCGGCCGCGCTCGAGGACGATGATCGCGTCGGCGCGCCGGACGGTGGACAGGCGATGCGCGATGACGAACGACGTGCGATTCATCATCAAGGTCGCGAGTGCCTGTTGCACCAGCCGTTCAGATTCCGAATCGAGAGCCGAGGTGGCCTCGTCGAGGATCAGGATCGGAGAGTTTTTCAAGAGGGCGCGCGCGATCGCCAGGCGCTGGCGCTGGCCGCCCGAGAGACGCTGCCCGCGCTCGCCGATCATCGTCTTGTATCCGTCGGGCTGCGCCACGATGAAATCGTGCGCGTTGGCGGCGCGTGCGGCGGCCTCGATCTGCCCGGCGGACGCGCCTGGCGTGCCGTAGGCGATGTTGCCGGCGATGGTGTCGTCAAAGAGCACCGTTTCCTGCGTCACGATGCCAACCTGCGCGCGCAGCGACGCGAGCGTGACGTCGCGAATGTCGCGGCCGTCGATCGTGATCGCGCCGTTCGTGACGTCATAGAAGCGCGGCAGCATGTTGACGAGCGTGGTCTTGCCGGCGCCGCTGCGGCCGACAATGGCGACCATCTGCCCGGCACGGACCGTGAACGACACGCCGCGCAGCGTATTCCGCCCGTGACCGTCCTCGTAGCCGAACGTGACATCCTTGAATTCGATCTCGCTGGTGAACGGCGGCAGCGCGACTGCCGCCGCGCGCTCGAGCACCTCGGTATGCACGTCGAGCACCTCGAAAATGCGCTCGGATGCCGCCGCGGCCTGCTGCAGGTTGGCGTTGACGCGCGACAGCTTCTTGATCGGCGCGTACATGAACAGCAGCGCGGCCAGGAATGACGTGAACTCGCCGGTCGTGAGGTGCCCCTGCGCGATCTGGCGGCTGCCGTACCACAGCGCGCCGGCGATCGCGATGCCGCCGAGGAACTCCATCAGCGGCGGCAGCAGCGACAGGACGCGCGTCACCTTGAGATTGGTGCGGAACAGCTTCCACGACACGCGCTCGAATTTCGCGCCTTCGCGTGCCTCGGCGCCGAACGCCTTGACGATGCGATGCCCGGCGAAGGCCTCGGCCGCGACGTGCGACATGTGCTCCTGCGCTTCCTGGCTCCAGCGCGTGACCGTGCGGACGCGCTTGCCGAACCGCACCAGCGGGTAGACGACCAGCGGCGCCGCCGTCATGCACAGCAGCGCCAGCTTCGCGTCGTAGTAGAACAGCAGGGCCACTGAACCGACGAGCACCAGGGATTCGCGCGCGAGATCGCCGATCGTTTCCGACACGGCGCGCTGTACCAGACCGACGTCGTTGTTGATGCGCGACAGCAGTTGCCCGACGGCGCGGCGCGAAAAGAACGCCGCCGACTGATCGAGCATGTGCCGGAAGAGCTGATTGCGCACGACCATGACGACGCGATGGCCGAGCCCCTCCATCAGGTAACTCGAGAAGTACGCGCCAAGCCCCTTGACCAGATACACGACGAGAATCGAAACCGCAATGACGCCGAGATCGCCCTGGGCGATCAGCACGTCATCGATGATCGGCTTGATGAGATACGCCAGCGCGGCATTGGCGGCCCCGTAGACGACCATGGCCAGCGCGGCACCGACAATGACGGCGCGGTGCGGGGTCGCGTAGCGGAGCAGGCGCAGGAATGCGTCCATCAGCGATTGCTATGACTCACTCTAATGGCTTGCCGATACTTTCGTTTTCGTTGATACGCTCCACTAATACCCCCGTGGATGCGTCGAGTGCCACTGCCACGCGTGCCGGACGATGACCTCCAGCTCGGAATACTGCGGGCGCCACCCCAGCTCGCGTTGCGCGCGGTCACTGGCTGCATAGAGTACCGCAGGATCTCCGGGCCGGCGCGGCGCAGATCGCCAGGCCACCGGCCGGCCGACCACCCGGCTTACCGTATCAATCACCGAGCGGACCGAGTGCGGGGAGCCGGTTCCGACGTTGTACGCCCCCGACGGCGCGCCCCGCTCGAGGGCTTCGAGCGCGCGAATGTGAGCGGAGGCGAGGTCACAGACGTGGATGTAATCCCGCAGGCAGGTGCCGTCCGGCGTCGGATAGTCTTCGCCGAACACCATCAGCGGCGTGCCGCCGGTTGCGGCGCGGATGGCCAGCGGGATCAGATGAATCTCGTCGCCATGATCTTCGCCGATTGATCCGTCCGGCCACGCGCCGGCGGCGTTGAAGTATCGCAGCGCGATCCACTTGCATCCCGTAGGCGCGCTCGAGATGCGGCAGGGCGCGCTCGATGGTCAGCTTCGACTCGCCGTACGCGTTGATCGGTTTCGTGTCCAGCGCCTCGACGATCGGGACCGAGGCGGGCTCCCCGTAGACGGCGCACGTCGACGAGAAGATAAACCGCTTCACGCCGGCGTCGCGCATCGCGGCAAGCACGGCCAGCGTGCCGACGACATTGTTCTGGTAATACTCGACGGGCTTTTCGACCGACTCGCCGACCTTGAGCCACGCGGCGAAATGCATCACGGCGTCGGCGCGGTGTTCGACGAGCAGGCTTCGAACTGCGGCATGATCGTGAATGGCCGCCCGGACGAGCTGAACACCCGGCGGCAGCGACTCGACGTGGCCGGCCGACAGATCGTCGAGCACGGCAACGGCGTGGCCGGCCTCGACGAGGGTGCGAACGGCGTGGCTGCCGATGTAGCCCGCCCCACCCGTCACGACGACTCGCGCCATCCTAGCGTCCGATGGAGAAATACGTAAAGCCCAGGGTCTTCATCTGCTCCCGCTGGTAGATGTTGCGGCCGTCGAAGATGACCGGCGCGCGCATCAGTTTCTTGACCCGCGCAAAGTCCGGCTCGCGGAACTCCTGCCACTCGGTGACAATCACCAGCGCGTCGGCGCCCTTCAAGGCGTCGTAGTTCTTGGCGGCATAGGCGATCTTGGTGCCGAAGATCCCCTTGGCCACCTTCATCGCTTCAGGATCGTAGGCCTGGATCTTCGCGCCCCTGGCCGCCAGCGCCTCGATGATCGGGATCGCCGGCGCCTCGCGCATGTCGTCGGTCTTCGGCTTGAACGCCAACCCCCAGACCGCAATCGTCTTGCCCTTGAGGGAGCTGCCGAAGTGCGCATCGATCTTCTTGACGAGCACGCGCTTCTGCAACTCGTTGACCTGATCGACAGCCTTGAGAATCCTGAAATCGTATTTCTTGTCCGCCGAAAAGCGCGTCAGCGCCTTGACGTCCTTCGGAAAGCAACTCCCGCCGAAGCCGATACCAGGGAACAGGAACGAGTTGCCGATGCGGCGATCGGAGCCGACGGCCTGGCGCACGCGGTCCACATCGGCGCCGAACAGGTCGCACACGTTGGCGATCTCGTTCATGAACGAAATCTTCGTCGCCAGCAGCGCGTTCGAGGCGTACTTCGAGAGCTCCGCGCTGGGGCAGTCCATCACCATGATCGGCGCGCCGGTGCGCGTAAACGGCTGGTGCAGCTTGATCATGAGCTCGGCAGCCCGGGGATCCTCGGCGCCAATGACGACCCGATCAGGCTTCATGAAATCGTCGACCGCCGCTCCCTGCTTGAGGAATTCCGGGTTGCTCACCACGCTGAAGGGGTGCGTGGTCTCGCGGCGAACGACCTCGCGAACCTTTTCCGCGGTTCCGACCGGCACGGTGCTCTTGTTGACGATGACTTTGTAGCCGTTCATCGCCCTGGCGATCTCGCGGGCCACGTTCATGACATGCCGCAAATCCGCCGAGCCGTCCTCGCCCTGCGGCGTGCCGACGGCAATGAACACAATCTCGGCGCTGCGGACCGCCTTGGGCAGCTCGGTCGTGAAGACCAGCCGGCCTTCCGATCGGTTGCGCTTGACCAGCTCTTCAAGACCCGGTTCGTAAATCGGTATCTTGCCCCGGCGCAACATCGCGACCTTCGCCGTGTCTTTGTCTACACACGTGACGTCGTTACCAGACTCAGCGAAACCCGCGCCGGCCACCAGCCCGACATAGCCCGTTCCTACGACCGCGATCTTCATTCAACCCCCAAAAAAGCCAGCCTATCATCCGCGGTTCAGTGCAGTCAACACATTGAACCACAAGGACTTGCCGTGTTTATGGTACTCTTTTCGCCGTGCGAATACTCGTCGACTACCGGCCGGCATTGCGGGAACGGACCGGCGTCGGCGAATTCGTTCACGAGTTGGTTCGGGCCCTCGCCGATCAGTCGAAGCGCGGCCGGAACGACCAGGTCGCGATCTTCACCAGCTCATGGAAGGACCGGCCGGCTTCATCCCTCGCATCAGAGATGCCTTCAGTGCGCGTCGTCGACGTCAGGATCCCGGTGCGGGCGCTCGTCCTGGGATGGAATCGCCTGGAATGGCCCCCGGTGGAATGGTTTGCCGGCGGGCATGACGTGGTTCACAGCCAGAGCCCGCTGTTGATTCCGACGACCAATGCCGCCCAGGTCGTGACCATTCACGATCTCGACTTTCTCCGCCACCCCGATCAGATGAGTGCCGAGATTCGCCGCGACTATCCGGCGCTCGCCAGATCGCACGCGGCGCGCGCCCATGGCGTCATCGTGTCGTCGAACTACGCCGCGGGCGAGGTGACGCGAGAGTTGCAGCTCGATCCATCGCGCGTCCATGTGTGCCCGCCAGGCCGTCCGGCGTGGGCGGACGAGGTTTGTCGCCGGCGCAGCGCGACGGGTGTCCGCGGGAAGCACATCCTCTTCATGGGCACGCTGAGCGTGCGCAAGAACGTCGGCACGCTGCTCGAGGCGTATGCGCGACTTCGCGCGCAGAACGCCGACGCGCCGCCGCTGGTGCTCGCGGGCCACCGCACACCAGCCTCGGCCCGCTGGGAAGAGCGCACGGAACAACCGCCTCTCAAGGGCCGCGTGACGATCACGGGATACGTCGATGCCGCGCAAAAGATCGATCTCTACGCGGATGCGATGATGCTCGTGTTGCCGTCGTACGAAGAGGGGTTCGGCTTACCCGTGCTCGAGGCGATGGCGTGCGGCGTGCCGGTGATCGTGTCGGACCGGGGATCGCTGCCGGAAGTCGCCGGCGCCGCCGCCGCGCCGATCGATCCCGACGATGCAGAAGGATTTGCGCGTGCGATGGCGCAGGTGATCGCCGGCGATGCGCGCGCGGCGGTCGAGTGCGGCATTACCCAGGCGGCGAAATACAGCTGGCCGTCGTGCGCCGCAGCCGCGCGTGACGCGTATCAATCGGCCATCCAGGTCCATGCGCGTCGCTATTGACGCGCGGGAGCTCTGCGGACGGCCGACCGGTGTCGGGCGCTACCTCGCGGGGCTGCTCGACGCCTGGTCGAGGAGCGACGCGACCCGACGGCACGATTGGACGCTGGTCGCTCCGCGCGCGATCGAAGGCGCGGCGCGCTGGACTGCGGCCGTCGAAGTGGCTCCGGGTGGCGGCGGGACTCTCTGGGAACAGCTGACCCTGCCGCGCGCCGTTCGGCGGGTGGAGCCTGATGTGTTCTTCGCGCCGGGGTACACTGCCCCATTGACCGTGGCGGCTCCCCTGGTCCTCACGATTCACGACTTGTCGTTCTTCGCGCATCCGGAATGGTTCTCGTTCCGTGAAGGCGCCCGTCGGCGTCTCCTCACCGCATGGTCCGCCCGGCGCGCACGAACGGTCATCACCGACAGCGAGTTCTCGAAGGCCGAGATCACGCGCCACATCGGCACGAAGAACGTGCGTGTGATACCGCTCGGGATCGATCGCACGAACGACCGTTCGAGCGATCGTTCTGACGATCGTGCTCCGATCGTGCTTTTTGTCGGTTCATTGTTCCAGCGGCGCCGAGTTGCTCGGTTGATCCAGGCTTTCGATCTCGTTGCCGGTCGCGTGCGTGATGCTCAGCTCGAGATCGTTGGTGAAAATCGCACGCAACCGCCGGTCGATTTCGATGCGATCCGACGCGGATGCAGGCACGCCGATCGCATCAACATCCGTTCGTACGTGGACGATGCGATCCTCGCGTCGCTGTATGGGCGCGCTTCGGTGTTTGCGTTTCTGTCCGAATACGAAGGGTTTGGCTTGACGCCTCTCGAGGCGCTCGCCGACGGCGTGCCGCCTCTCGTCCTGGATACCGCGGTCGCGCGCGAGACGTGCGGCGACGCCGCCCGATACGTCGCGCCGTCTGCATCCAACGAAGAGATTGCGGCCGATCTCGCCGATTTGCTGACGAACGCTTCGGCGCGCGAGGAGATCCTTCGCCATCAGCACGGCGTGCTTGCCCGCTACGACTGGAACGTTGCCGCCACCGCGACGCTGTCGGTCCTCGAGGAGGCCGCCGGTGGCCGATAGGGACAGTCTCGCGATCATCATCGTCACCTACGACTCAGTGCAGGAGATCGACGCGTGCCTGCACTCGCTCGTCGGCCACACCAGCCCCTTCCCCACGACCATCACCGTGGTCGACAACGCGTCGCCGGACGGCACCGCCGCGCACGTGCGCAAGGGCTGGCCCTCCGTGCAGGTGATTGACTCGGGCGGCAATCTTGGATTTGCCAAGGCGAACAACCTTGGCATTCGCGCGACGACGAGCGATTACGTGCTGTTGCTGAATCCGGACACGGTGGCGCCGCCCGGTGCCATTCAGACGCTGGTGCGAGGACTGGCGTCGAACCCGGACGCCGCGATTGCCGGCGCGCGCCTGCTGGGCGAAAGCGGATTCCCTGAGCTGTCGTGGGGCGCGCCGATCAATCCCTGGAACGAGCTCAGGACGATGATCTTCTCGCGGCTCTATCTCCGCAGGGTCCGGCTGCTGGTCCGCAGGATGGACAGGTTGAGCCGCAGCGCCCGCGAGGTCGCGTGGGTCAGCGGCGCCTGCATGGTGATCCGCCGCCCCGATCTCGACGCGGTCGGCCTGCTCGACGAGCGCTATTTCATGTACAACGAGGACGTGGATCTCTGCCTCGCCATGCAGAAACGCGGACGCCGGGTCCTCTATGTCGCCGGCGCCGAGGTGTTGCACCATCGCGGCAAATCGGCGGCGCGGAATCCCGAGATGGAGCGGCTGCGGCAGCAAGGTCACGTCGCGTATTACGAGAAGCACCTGCCGGTGTGGACCCCGCTGCTGCGCGTCTACCTGAAAGTCACGGGCAAGGCCTGATTCGGATGCGAATAGCCATCGACGCCCGCAAGCTCCGCGATTTCGGCATCGGCACGTACCTCCGCAACATCCTGATCGAGCTGTCGCGGCTGGATCGCGACACCGAGTACGTGGTGTTGTGCCGGCCCGACGATGTCGTCTCTGGCGATGTCCTGGGCCAGAACTTCAGGATGGTGCCGGAGACGGCGCCCACCTACTCGATCGCCGAGCAATTCAAGATACCGCTCTCGCTCGCGCGCGAAGGTGTACGGCTCGTGCACGAACCGCACTACGTGCTGCCGCCGCTCATCAGGTGCCGCTCGGTCGTGACCATTCACGACTGCATCCACCTGATGTTTCCGCAATACCTGCCGAGCCGGCTCGCCTACGTCTACGCGAAGGCCTCGATGTGGAGCGCGTCGCGAAAGGCGAACAGGATTCTCACCGTATCGGAGGCGTCGAAGCGCGACATCCTGCGGTTCTTCAACGTGGCGCCCGAGAGGGTCGCCGTGATTCACAACGCGATCGACGAGCGCTTCCTGTCGCCGGCCGATCCCGAGCGCATGGATCTGGTGCGCCAGCGCTATCAGCTCGATCACCCGTTCGTGCTGTACGTGGGCAACATCAAGCCTCACAAGAACATCGAGCGGTTGATCGCCGCGTTCGGCCGGGCGCGGACCCAGGGCCCGGACAACCTGAAGCTCGTCATCATCGGCGACGAGATCTCGAAGTACCCGGCGCTGCGGCAGTCCGTGCACAAGCACAAGCTCGACAAGCACGTGCGATTCCTGGGGTTTCAGCCGATGGAAACGCTGGCGGCGCTTTACCGTCTCGCCCGGGTGTTCGTTTTTCCGTCGCTCTATGAAGGATTCGGACTGCCGCCGCTCGAAGCGATGGCGTGCGGCACGCCGGTCGTCACGTCGAACGTCTCGTCGCTGCCGGAAGTCGCCGGCGGAGCCGCCCTGCTCGTCGATCCGCACGATGTAGATTCGATCGCCGAGGGCATCGTCCGGGCCGTCACCGACGAAGCGCTGCGGGCGGACTTGATCGCGCGAGGCATGGACCGTGCGCGATCGTTCTCGTGGGCGCAGAGCGTCCGCAAGATTCACCAGATCTACATGGAAGTCGCGAACCGCTGAGAATCTGGAAAGCCTGTCGCCGCGCAACCGTCAGCGGGCGGCTGACGCACACATCGCCGGATCGACGGCGCGAATCGTGTAACGCACGGTCGGGTCCTTCGGTGGAGTGACTTTGATCTTCTGGTCGAAGAACGGATCGGCCTGGATGATCGTCATGCCGCACACGATCGTCTTCCTGGGAGCTTCCCTGGCCACTTCGGATTGCGCCCGCTTCAACGCGGCACGCACCTCGAAGAGCCTGGAATACGGGTTGGACGCCTGTGGGCGCTGTGCGCCGAATTGCGCGGCTGACGACGGGTTCAGCCCCGCCTGATCGGCAGACAGTGGAACCGCTCCCGCGAGCAAAGCCATCGAGATGAACAGGGCGTTTCGCATCTCTCACCTCACTGCGTAATGCTACCTTCCTCACCGGTTCGAATTGCAACCCCGCGGCTTCCACGAATAGTAGCAGGCACGGGGTAAGATCGGGTGTTGCGCGTCGCGCTCATCCACGACTGGCTCACCGGCATGCGCGGGGGCGAAAAGGCCCTCGAAGTCTTCTGCGAGATCTTCCCTGACGCGGATCTGTTTACGCTTGTCTATTTGCCGGGCACGACCTCGCCGCTCATCGAACGGCGCAGCGTGAAGCGCTCGGCGATCCAGTTCCTACCGTTCGCGGGACGCCTCTATCGCCAGTACCTTCCGCTCTTCCCCATCGCGGTGGAGCAATTCGATCTCGACGACTACGACCTCGTCATCAGCACCAGCCACTGCGCGGCCAAATCCGTCGTCGTAACCGGACGGGCGCGCCACCTCTGTTACTGCCTCACACCGATGCGCTACGCCTGGGATCAATTCGACGCCTATTTCGGGCCGGATCGGGTGGGAAAACTGGGCAATATGCTGCTGCGGCCGATGCTTGCCGGACTGGCCCGCTGGGACCGCGCGACGGAAGGCCGAGTACACCGCTATCTCGCTATCTCTCAATATGTTGCGCGGAGGATCGCGCTCTACTATAATCGTGAGTCGACCCTTGTGTATCCTCCGGTCGACACAGAGTTCTACTCTCCCGACCCCTCCTTCGCGCAAGCTTCGGAGAGCGAGCCGGCCGAGCCGGTCAAGCCACACCCGAAGTTTCTGGTGGTGTCCGCGCTCGTACCCTACAAACGCGTGGACCTGGCAATGATGGCGGCTCGTCAGGCAGGCTTTGGATTGACGGTCGTCGGAAACGGGCCCGAGCGAGCCAATCTCGAGCGCCTCACCGGTGATGGTATCGAGCTGGCCGGCTGGTGCACGGATGAAGAAATCCGCGAACTGTATCGAACGAGCATCGCCGCGATTCTTCCCGGCGAGGAGGATTTCGGCATCGTGCCGGTCGAGGCGCAAGCCTGCGGCCGTCCCGTCGTTGCGCTGGGACGCGGCGGAGCGCTCGACACGGTGATCGACGGTGAGACCGGCGTGTTGTTCGGCGATACGACGGTGGAGTCGCTCGCCGCGGCATTGACGCGCGCGGCCGCGACCACCTGGGATAACGCAGGAATCCGGCGCCACTCCGAACAATTCTCGCGCTCGCGCTTCGTGGCAGAGATTCAACACATCGTCGACGACACGCTGAAGGCGCCGGCAGGGTCGCGATGGTAAGGCGTCACAACCGGCTGCTCGTGGCGTTTCACGTCACGACCGATGCCGTGCTCGGCATGCTGGCGTTCTTCCTGGCGTACCTGCTGCGCTTCGACACGGGGCTCATCGCGATCACGCGCGGTCACCCGCCGGTCGAGCAGTACATCAACGTGCTGCCGTTCATCGCGTTGATCGTTCCGCTGGGATTCCACTTCCAGGGCCTTTACCGGCTGCGCCGCGGCCGCTCGCGCATCGACGACTTCTTCAACGTCCTCGTCGGCAGCATCTTCGCCGTCGTGCTGGGCATCGTCGCGACGCTGTTCTACCAGGCGTATTACGCCAGCGAGGCGCAGCGCGAGGTCGGCGCGTTCGAAGTGTCGCGGATCGTCTGGGGCATCTTCCTCGTCACCAACATCGCGTCCGGCTACCTGTCGCGCAAGTTCATTCGCGAAGCGCTGGAACGGCGATGGCTGGCGGGCATCGGGCTGCGCAAGATCCTGATCGCGGGCGCCGGCGATCTCGGCCGCGTCGTCGCGGATCGCATCCTCGAGCATCGCGAGCTCGGTTACCAGATCGTGGGCTTCGTCGACGACAAGGCGGGCGGCGATCACCTCGGCTATCGCGGACTGCCCCTGCTCGGCTCGCTCAGCGACGCCGCCGACATCGTCACCAACGAGAAGATCGACGACCTGTATGTCGCGCTGCCGCTCGAGGAGCACATGAAACTGCTCGACCTGGTCGAGTCGACGAGCCGCGAAGGCGTCGACGTGAAGGTCGTGCCGGACCTGCTGCAGTTCATTGCGCTTCGCGCGCGACTCGAAGACCTCGACGGCGTGCCGGTGATCAACCTCAACGACGTGCCGCTGCAGGGCGTCAGCGCGGTCGTCAAGCGCGCGCTCGACATCGTGATCTCCACCGCCGCGCTCGCCGTCATGTCGCTGCCCGGGGTGCTCATCAGCTGGATGATCAAGAAGAGCTCGCCGGGTCCGATCTTCTACGCGCAGGAGCGCATGGGCCTCGACGGCAAGCAGTTCACCGTCTACAAGTTCCGGACCATGCCGATCGACGCGGAGAGCGAGACCGGGCCGATCTGGGCCGACGAGGACGACAATCGCGCGACCAGGATCGGCGCGTTCCTGCGGCGTCACGACCTCGACGAATGGCCGCAGTTCTGGAACGTGCTGAAGGGTGACATGTCGATCGTCGGTCCGCGGCCGGAGCGGCCGTTCTTCGTCGAGCAGTTCAAGCACCGCATCCCGCAGTACATGCTGCGCCACAAGGTGAAGGCCGGCATCACGGGCTGGGCGCAGGTCAACGGCTGGCGCGGCAACACCTCGCTCGAGAAGCGCATCGAGTACGACCTGTATTACATCGAGAACTGGTCGGTCACGCTCGACATCAAGATCATGTGGTTGACGCTGATTCGCGTCTTTGCTCCCAACCGCGCCTGAGCCACCGACTCACGATCCACCGATTACAGCCAACCTGGATACTCACATGCCACGCGTCGTCATCACCGGCGCCGCCGGTTTCATCGGCTCACACCTGTCGGAAACGCTCCTCGATCGCGGCTTCTCGGTCGTCGGCATCGACAACCTGCTGACCGGCGATCTCGCCAACATCGCGCACCTGCGCGATCGCGATTTCCAGTTCATCAGGCACGACGTCACCACCTACATCGACGTCGACGGACCGGTCGATTACGTGCTGCACTGGGCGAGCCCGGCGAGCCCGATCGATTACCTCGAGCTGCCGATCCAGACGCTCAAGGTCGGTTCGCTCGGCACGCACAAGGCGCTCGGCCTGGCGAAGGCGAAGGGCGCGGCGTTCGTGATCGCCTCGACATCCGAGGTCTACGGCGATCCGCTCGAGCACCCGCAGAAGGAAACCTACTGGGGCAACGTCAACCCGACCGGCCCGCGCGGCGTCTACGACGAGGCCAAGCGGTTCGCGGAAGCGATGACCATCGCGTATCGCCGCTTTCACAAGGTCGACACCAAGATCGTCCGCATCTTCAACACCTACGGTCCGCGCATGCGCATCCGCGACGGCCGCGCCGTGCCGGCGTTCATCTCCCAGGCGCTCGTCAACGAAGACGTCACGGTCTTCGGCGACGGCAAGCAGACGCGCAGCTTCTGTTACATCTCCGACCTGGTCGACGGCATCATCCGGCTGATGCTGTCGAAGGAAAACGAGCCGATCAACATCGGGAATCCGCAGGAAATGACCATCGAGCAGATCGCCCGATTGATCATCGAGATGACGGGGTCGAAGAGCACGATCGTCTACAAGCCGTTGCCGACCGACGACCCGAAGGTCAGGCAGCCGGACATCACCCGCGCGCGGACGCTCCTCGGCTGGGAGCCCAAGGTTCCGCTCGAGCAGGGCCTCGGCCGCACGATCGATTACTTCAAGGCAAGGGTCCTGGGTTCGTAGTTGCCGTTCACCACGCTCGGCCTCGGGTCGAAGCTCTCGCAAGCCCTCAAGGAAAAAGGATACGTCGAGCCAACGCCGATCCAGGCGAAGGCCATCCCGGTGATCCTGTCCGGGCGCGACGTCATCGGCGTCGCACAGACCGGCACCGGCAAGACGGCGGCATTCGTGCTGCCGCTGCTCGAACAACTCGCCGCCGCTCCGGCCGCGCGCACCATGCGCGCGCTGGTGATCGCGCCGACCCGCGAGCTCGTCGCGCAGATTGAAGAGAACGTGCGCGCCTACGGCAGGCACCTGCCGCTGCGTTACGCGACCATCTTCGGCGGCGTGGGCGAAGGCCCGCAGATCCAGGCGCTGCGGCGCGGGGTCGATCTTGTCGTCGCCACCCCTGGGCGCCTGATCGATCTGATGGAACAGCGGCACGTCGACTTCGCCGCGCTGCGAGGTGCTGGTGCTCGACGAGGCGGATCGCATGCTCGACATGGGTTTCCTGCCGGCGATCCGGAAGATCGTCTCGAAGACGCCACCGTCCCGGCAGACGCTGCTGTTCTCGGCGACGATGTCGAAAGAGATCGAGAGTGTGACGAAGGAAGTACTGAAGTCGCCCGCACTCGTCGAGATCGGCGCGCGCTCGACGCCCGCCGAAGCGGTGACGCAATACGTCGTCGAAGTCTCGCCCGCCGGCAAGGTTCCGGCGCTCGTCCACCTGCTGCAAGGACGCCGCGCTCGAGTCGGTGCTGGTCTTCTCACGAACGAAGCACGGCGCCGATCGCATCGGGCGCAAGCTCGAGCGCCGCAGGCATCCCGACAGCGACGCTGCATTCGAACCGCACGCAGGGCCAGCGCCTGCAGGCGCTCAAACGCTTCCGCTCCGGCGACGTCCGCGTGTTGATCGCGACCGACATCGCCGCCCGCGGCATCGACGTGGACGGCATCTCGCACGTGATCAACTTCGATTTCCCGCCGCAGCCGGAAGACTACGTGCATCGGATCGGCCGGACGGGCCGCGCTCAGGCGATTGGCGACGCCATCAGCTTCGTGACGCACGAAGACGCGGACAGCTTGCGCAAGCTCGAGCGATTCCTCGGCCGCGGAATCACCAGAAAGAAGCTCGATGGGTATGTTCCACCTTCGCAGGCGCTGGTCAGGACCCTCTCGCCTGCTACGGCGGACAAGGGCCCGAGTCATGACGAGCACGCGCCCCAGCATCGCCGGCCCAAGGGCGCGTGGCAGCCCAAAGGGCCTCGCTCTGGATCGTTCGGCCCGAAGCGCTTTGGTCAACGTCGCGGCCAGCCGCAAGGACGTCGCGGCCGCACCTGAAACACTGCCGAGCTACGACTGTAATTCATTGTCTCCATAAGCGCGAAGCGCTTGTGGTTCGAGCCGCGTCAGGGGAACATGTCGCATTGTGCGTGCGGCTGTTCTCCTCATTGCTGTCATTGCCGTCTCGATCTCGGCAGGCTGCGGCGGCGCCTCGTCGGCGGCGTCGCGTAACGCTGCCCCCGCCACCGCCGCTGCGGTCAAAGTCCTGCGCCTCCAGCAGGAGCCGCTCGCCCGCAGCCTGACCGTCAGCGGCACGCTCGCCGCCGAGGAGCAGGTCATGCTCAGCTTCAAGGTCACCGGCCGCGTCGAGGAGCTGCTCGTCGATCTCGGATCGACCGTGCGGAAAGGCGACGTGATCGCCGCCTGACGCCGACCGACTTCGAGCTTCGCCTGCGCCAGGCCGATGCCGCCCTGCAGCAGGCACGGGCGCGGCTCGGCCTCGATCCGAGCGGCGAGAGCGACACGGTCGACGCCGATCAGACCGCTCTCGTTCGCCAGGCGCGGGCCGCGCTGAACGAAGCGCGCCGGCAGCGCGAGCGCGTCGCCACCTTCGTCAGCGCGGCATCTCCGCGCAAGGCCGATCTCGAAGCCGCCGACGCCGCAGCTCGAGATCGCCGAAGGCCGCCATCAGGACGCGCTCGAGGAAGTCCGCAACCGCCAGGCGGTGCTCGCGCAGCGGCGATCCGAGGTGGCGCTCGCCCGTCAGCAGCTGGACGACACGACGCTGCGCTCGCCGATCGACGGCGTCGTGCGCGAACGCCACGCGTTCGCCGGCGAGTACCGCGCCGCCGGCACGCCCGATCGTCACCGTCGTGCGGCAGCATCCGCTGCGGCTGCAGCTGGCCGTGCCCGAACGCGCCGCGACGATGCTGCGGATCGGCCAGCTCGTGCGCGTCACCGTCGAAGGCGATCCGACGCGCACGAAGGCCGCGTCGCGCGCCTCAGCCCGTCGATCACCGAAGGCAACCGCACGCTGCCGATCGAGGCGGAGGTTCCCAATGTCGACGGCAAGCTCCGGCCAGGCACGTTCGCGAAGGCCGACATCGTCACCGACGGAGACGCCGGCGCTGGTCGTTCCGCAATCGGCACTCGTCGTCTTCGCCGGCGTCGAGAAGGTGCTGATCGTCAAGGACGGCAAGGCCCACGAGCAGCGCGTGCGGACCGGCGTCGCGCATCGGCGATCGCGTCGAGATCCTCGAGGG
Organism: uncultured cyanobacterium; assembly: GCA_963833135.1. GTDB lineage: Bacteria > Acidobacteriota > Vicinamibacteria > Vicinamibacterales > UBA2999 > 12-FULL-67-14b. The sequence goes on from CAWHWW010000014.1 coordinate 732,482, forward strand.
CGTCGAGGCGGGCGACGTGGTGATCATCGTCGCCGGGCGGCCTCGCCGACGGCGTCGCCGGTCACCATCGCGGAGTAGCCGCCATGCGCAGCCCTCGCCGCCATCTGCATCCAGCGCCCCGTCTTCGCGACGATGCTCGATCATGGCGCTCGTCGTCGTCGGCGGCGCGTCGTTCATCCGCCTCGGCGTCGATCGCTTCCCGTCCGTCGACCTGCCCGAACGTGATGGTCCGCACGACCCTGCCGGGCGGCTCGGTCGAGGAAGTCGAGACCCAGGTCTCCGACGTCCTCGAAGAAGCCGTCAATCGCGTCGAAGGCATCAGCGAGCTGCGCTCGGTGTCGGCGCCCGGCCAGTCGATGGTGAACGTCACGTTCAACCTCAATCGCGACATCGACACCGCGGCGCAGGACGTGCGCGATCGCGTCGCGTCGGTGCTGCGGCGGCTGCCGGACGACATCGAGCCGCCGATGATCATCAAGCAGGACAGCGATCGCGCTCCGATGCTCTCGATCGCGCTGTCGGGCAACCTCTCGATTCGCGAGCTGACCGAGATCGCCGACAAGATCGTCAAGGTGCCGCTCGAGCGATCGCGCCGGGCGTCGGCGAAGTGCAGATCGTCGGCGGCCTCGAGCGCGCGATGAGCATCTGGGTCGAGGCCGATCGCCTCGCCGCCTACCAGCTGCCGATCACCGAGGTCCGCAACGCGCTGCAGCAGCAGAACGCCGACCTGCCCGGCGGCAACGTCACGACCGACGTCAACGAGCGCACGCTGCGCACCGTCGGCCGCTTCACCGACGCCGACCAGTTCAACGACCTCGTCATCGCGACGCGCAACGGCTCGCCGATCCGCGTCCGCGACATCGGCCACGCCGAGGACGGCACCAAGGAACAGCGCTCGTTCGCGCGGCTGAACGGCGTGCCGACCGTCGTGCTCGACGTGCGCCGCCAGTCCGGCGCCAACACGGTCGCGGTGATCGAGGCCGCCAAGGCCAGCCTCGAGCGCGTCACGCCGCGCCTGCCGGCCGGCGTGCCGCTCGACATCGTGCGCGACCAGTCGACGCACATCTACGCGTCGCTGCACGAGATCAACGTGCACCTCGATCCTCGGCAGCATCCTCGCCTGCCTGGTCGTCTTCGCGTTCATGCGCGACTGGCGCGCCACGGTGATCGCCGCGGTCGCCATCCCGACGTCGGTGATCTCGACGTTCGGCCTGATGGCCGCGCTCGACTTCACGCTCAACACCGTGACGATGCTCGCGCTGGTGCTGATGGTCGGCATCGTCATCGACGACGCGATCGTCGTGCTCGAGAACATCTTCCGCTTCATCGAGGAGAAGAGGCATGGCGCCGTTCGAGGCGGCGCGCGAGGCGACCGCCGAGATCGCGCTGCCGGTGCTGGCGACGACGATGAGCCTGGTCGTGATCTTCATCCCGGTCTCGTTCATGTCGAGCATCTCGGGACGATTCCTCTATCAGTTCGGCTTCACCGCGGCGTGCGCGATCCTGGTCAGCCTGCTCGTGTCGTTCACGCTGACGCCGATGATGAGCGCGCGCATGTTCCGCCGCGGCACGCGCGCACGGGCACGACGACGGCGGCGTCGCGGCAGCGGCTTCTACGCCGTCATCGACCGCGTCTATTCGCGCGTGCTCAGCCTGGCGCTGCGCCGCCGCGCGGTCGTCGCCGTCGTCGGCCGTCGCTCGTGATGCTGTCGACCATCGCCGCTGTACCGCCTGGTCCGCCAGGACTTCCTGCCGACGGGCGTCGACGAAGCGCAGTTCGAGATGAGCATCACCGCGCCGGAGGGCGCCAGCGTCGCGGCGATGGACGACGCGATGCGCGCGATCGAAGCGCGAGCTGAAGCAGCATTCCGGCGATCCGGCATGGTGCTGACGACGATCGCCGGCGGCCCGTTCGGCGACCGTCAACGAGGCGCAGGTGTTCATCGGCATCGCGCCGCACGAAGAGCGCATCTTCTCGCTGACGCGGCTGCTCAAGGGCATCGTCACGCTCGATCCGCTCGAGGCGTTCCGCGGCAACTACTCGCAGGCCGACGTGATGCAGCAGATTCGCGCGCCGGATGCGCAAGTTCCGGATCTGCGCATCGGCGTCCGCAACCTGCAGACGTTCAACATCGGCGGCGGCAATCGCGAGATCGACTTCGCGATTCGCGGCCCGGAGCTCGAGCGCGCTGGCCGCCTACGCCGAAACGCTGCGCGAGCAGTCGCGAGTCGATGGGCATCATCGACGCCGACACGACGCTCAAGCTGAACAAGCCGGAGCTGCGCGCGCAGCATCGATCGCGCGCGCGCCGCCGACCTCGGCGTCCGCACGCAGGATGTCGCGGCGGCGCTGCGGCTGATGGTCGGCGGCGACCAGGAAGTGACGCGCTTCCGCGATCCGCAGGTCGGCGAGGATTACGACGTCCAGCTGCGGCTGTCGAGGACGATCGCCGCGATCCCGACACCATCTCGCGGCTCTACGTGTCGCGCGCGAACGGCGAGATGGTGCGCCTCGACTCGGTCGTGTCGCTCGAAGAGGCGCAGCAGCCCGTCGCGCGTCGATCGCCTGGATCGCCAGCGCCAGGCCAACGTGCGCGCCGGCATCGCGCCCGGTTATGCGCTCGCCGATCGACTCGAGGCGCTGCGCGAGCGCCGCGGCCGAGCTCGGCATGCCGGCCGGCTACACCACCGCGGTCAGCGGCCGCGGCCGCGAGCTCGAGCGCACGTTCCGCGAGTTCGGCTGGGCGTTCCTGCTGTCGATCGCCTTCATGTACATGGTGCTGGCGGCGCAGTACGAGAGCCTGCTCAACCCGTTCATCATCCTGCTGTCGCTGCCGCTGTCGCTGCCCTTCGCGCTGCTCTCGATCTACCTGACCGGCAACACGCTGAACCTGTATTCGGCGCTCGGCATGCTCGTGCTCTTCGGCGTCGTCGCCAAGAACGCGCATCCTGCAGATCGATCACACGCTGAACCTGCGGCGCCAGGGCATCGAGCGCGGCGAGGCCATCCTCGAGGCCAATCGCGATCGGCTGCGGCCGATCCTGATGACGACGCTGGCGCTCGTCGGCGGCATGCTGCCGCTCGCGCTCGGCAGCGGGCCCGGCGCGGAGGAGCGGCGCACGATCGCCGTCGTCGTGATCGGCGGACAGACGCTGTCGCTGTTCCTGACGCTGGTGGTGATTCCGGTCGCCTATTCGATCTTCGACGATCTGGCGATCATGGTCCGCGCCCGCCGCAGTGGCACCGCCGCCGAGGCACCTGCCCTGCTCCCTGGTCCCTGATCTTTTCGACCCTGAGTCTCGTAGAATTGGACCGTGGAGACGTCGCGGCTGCCGGGCGGAGACCTGATCGATGAGGGTCTGCACGATCTGGCGAGCGGGCTGGAAACCGAGGCAGCCCTCCTGGTGCTGATCGGGGCGCCGCGCCTGCGGCAGTTGGGGTTTTCGATTCCGCAGTCCAGTGGCACACCCGAGCATCGGCTCTACGAGAAACTCGCCGCGGTCGATCCCGCATCGGCTCATGCGCGGTACAACGCGCTAGTTCGACGGCTCGTCAGCTTCGAACGCGCGGCAGCATGCGCGCGCTGACAGAACGGGATCGCCTGTCGCGATTCATGCGCGCCTTCGGCGAGGCGGCGCGCGAGGACACGTGCGTCTACTTCACGGGCGGCGCGAGCGCAGTGCTCCTCGGCTGGCGCACCACCACTATCGATGTCGACATGGTCTTCGAACCGGAGCGCGATGAATTGTTTCGCGCCATCGCCGGCTTGAAGGACCGCTTGGGCATCAACGTCGAGCTCGCCTCACCGGCCCATTTCATTCCGTGCGTTCCGGGATGGGAGCAGCGAAGCATCTTCATCACGCGCGAAGGCCGCGCCTCGTTCTATCACTATGACTTCTATTCGCAGGCACTATCGAAGATCGAGCGCGGGCATGAGCAGGACATGGCCGACGTTACGGCGATGATCGCCGCCGCGCTCGTGGACCGAAAGACTCTGTGGGATTGTTTCGAAGCGATCGAGCCGGACCTGCATCGGTATCCGGCGGTCAGCGCTTCGAGTTTCCGCGCCGCTGTCGAAGCCGTGGTGCGCACGGACTAACGATTGATGATCTTCGCGATACGCCAGACGTAGTCCACGCCCGACGCCAGCGTGATGACGAGCGAGATCCAGATCGCCGCGTCGACGAATCGCGAGTGATAGCCAAGATAGTTGAACAGCATCACCACCACGCACGCGAGAATGAAAATCGCGGTCGCCGCCTTGCCGAGCGGCGACGGCGTGAACGTGCGGGGCCCAATCGCCAGGTTGACGATCGCCACGGTCAGCACGATTCCGACATCGCGACTGATGATCAGGACCGTGAGCCACAACGGTATGCGATTGACGAGGCCGATGTTGGGCAGCGTCAGGACGATGAAGGTGGTGACGAGGAGCAGCTTGTCCGCTGCGGGATCAAGCCATGCGCCAAGCTCGCTCTTCTGGCCGGCGGCGCGGGCCGCGAGGCCGTCGAGCAGATCGGTGAGGCCGGCGAAGGCGAACACCAGGAGCGCCCAGCCGAACTCGCCGTAGAGCGTGAGAATCACGAACGCCGGGATCAAGAGCATGCGAAGCAGCGTCAGCTGGTTCGCAATCGTGAAGACGGTCGTGCTCACGGGCGGGCCAGCGCTTCAAGGCGCATGATGATGTCGATCGCCTCGGCGCCGCTGACACCGCGCAGCAGCTCGAAGTTGCCGTTCGAGAGCGGCATGACGCCGGACGCCACCGCCGCCGACACCGCCGGATAGTTCAGATGTGTGGAGCCCGACGTCGTTGACCGCGACGCGGGCCCCGACCAGTTTCTTCGCAAGTTCCGGCTTCGCCGCAGCGACCAGCGACAGTAGCCGCGACACCGTTGTCGCCAGCTCGCCGCGCCGCACCTGCCGTTTCGGTTCAAATTCGTAGTTGGCCAGCGTGTCCATGACGCCGGCGCGCACGACCGGGGCGATCCATGGCTGCGCCCAGTGGCCGCGAATGTCGGTGATGATCACCTGCCTCGGCCGCGCGCGTGCAATCAAGGATTCGAGCCGCACGCCGACGAGCGCGGCAACGTCAGCGCGCGTCACCGCAGCACCGGCCGGAATCGCGCGATACTCCGGCGGGAGCTTGGCAAGAGCGGCGGCGGCGCGCAGGCGCAGCAGGACCGCCTCGGGGACCTCGCCCGGATCGAGGGCGCGGGCCCGCTCGTAGGCGGCCAACGCGCCGACCACGTCGCCCTGGCTCTCGAGGATCGCCGCAATGCCCGCAAGCGAACGCGCATCGCCGGGGTCGATCTCCACAGCTTTCCGGTAGTGCTCGAGCGCGTTCGCGGATTGCCCCGCGCGCTGCTCGACCGCGGCCAGGTCGCGATAGAGAAATCCTGACTCCGGCGATGCCGCGATCGCCTGCCGGTAGATCGTCGCGGCCTCGTCCCATCGACGCGCATCCGCGGCCGCTTTCGCGCGCGCCAGCATGTCCTGGATCGCGCGGAATTTCAACACGTCGACGCGGCTGCGAAGGTCGGTGAGCGACGGGTCCTTCGCAAGCGCCGCCTCGAAGCTCGCCAGCGCGTCCGCGTCGCGATCGAGCTCGAGCATCACCTGCCCCTTGCCGACAGCGCCGGGACATAGCCGGCGTCCCCTTGCAGCGCGCGATCGAACCGGGTCGCGGCGTCGCGTTCGTTGCCGCGCGCCAGGGCGAGGTAGGCCATCGCCGTCTCCGCCGGGTGGAACGACGGCTGCTGTTTCAAGCGCGGCCGCGAACTCGCGTTCGGCGTTGCGGTGATCGTCGAGCTGCAGGTACTGCCAGCCGCGATCGATGCGCGAGGCCTGCTCCGGCTTGGTCCCATCGGGAACTGCCGGGAACACGAAGTCCGGGTGCTTCGGAGCGCCGACAACCGCCGGCGGCGCCTTCGGCGCGCATCCACGCCAAGAACAAACACGGACAAGCACAGAAACACTGAAGCACGGAAGCAGACCAAATAGGCCTTCCGTGTTTCCGTGCTTCCGTGGCTCCGTGACGTGATCAAGCCACGACGTCCCGCCTTCGGCGACGTGCGGCGTTGCGAGACCGACCATCGGCAGCAGCCGGCGCGGCACATCCGCCTCGATGCGTCGCGCGCTCGCCCATCGTCGCGTGGCTGTGCACCGTCGCGTGTCGATACAGCCACGCCAGGCGTTCGGCGTGAACCGGATTCGCCAGGTCGAGGTCGATCGTCACCCGCTCCTGATCGAGCGCAAGCCTCGACGCCACGCTGTCGAGCAGCTCGTCGATGCCTGCGCCGGTATGCGCGGAAATCAGGAGCGCCGCAGGATCGGCGTCCTGGATGCGGCGCCTCTCGTCGGCGGAAATCGCGTCGATCTTGTTGTAGACCTCGACGCGCGGCACTTCGATCGCGCCGACCTCTTCGAGCACGCGGGTCACCGCCGCGACGTGGCGCTCGCGTTCCGGATTCGACGCGTCGATTACGTGCAGCACCAGATCGGCGTCGGCGGTCTCTTCGAGCGTGGCGCGAAACGCCGCCACCAGCGTGTGCGGCAGCCGATCGATGAACCCGACGGTGTCGCTCAACAGCAGCTCGCGCCGATCGGGAAGGTCGACGCGCCTCACCAGCGGATCGAGCGTCACAAACAGCGCGTTCGACGCTTCGGCATCGGACTTGGTCAGCCGATTGAAGAGGGTCGTCTTGCCGGCATTGGTATAGCCGACGAGCGCCACCGTCGGCACGTCAACCTTGTGGCGCCGCTCGCGCAGCTGCGATCGCCGCCGCCGCACGATGTCGATCTCGTCCTGCAGCGTCTTCATCCGCACCCGGATGCGCCGGCGATCCGCTTCGAGCTTGGTTTCGCCGGGACCCCTCGTGCCGATGCCGCCGCCGAGGCGCGACAGCGCCTCGCTCGATCCGACCAGGCGCGGCAGCAGGTACTTCAGCTGGGCAAGCTCGACCTGCAGCTTGCCCTCCCGGGTGCGGGCACGCCGCGCGAAGATGTCGAGGATCAGCTGCGTGCGATCGACCACCTTGCGATCGAGCCGCTTGTTCAGCTCGCGCAGCTGCGCCGGCGACAACTCGTTGTCGAAGATCACCAGGTCGGCGTCGGCTTCAGAAGCCGCCTGCGCCAGCACCTCGACCTTGCCGCTGCCGAGAAATGTCGCAGGATCGGGCTTCGGCCGATCCTGCAGCACGCGCAGGACGACGCGCGCGCCCGCGGCTTCGGCAAGGCCAGCCAGTTCTTCGAGGGAATGTTCAGCGTCGACCCGCCTCGCGCCGCCGGTGACGAGGCCGACGATCGCTGCCCGCTCCACGAGCACGGGACGCCGTGTACTCATTGACCCTTCGATTCTAGCACCGTCATTCGCGCCTATAATCGCAGGGCCGATGCGTGATGCGGTACTCGAATTTCCCAGGAGCCTGAGCAGTTATCCTGTCATTCCCGGCCAGACGCTCCTCGACATCCTTCGATCGCGAATCGAGAGCGATCCGATCAATGCCGTGGCGACCCTGATCTTTTTTCTGGCCGTCATTCACACGTTCCTGGCCAGCCGTTTTACCCAGGCTTCGCACCGCGCTCAGGCCCGCCACGACGCCCGGCAGATCGCCGCCGGCCTGCCGCCGCGTCCGAGCGTGGCCGCCGAAATGCTCCACTTTTTCGGCGAGATCGAGGTCGTGTTCGGCTTGTGGACGATCCCGCTCGTCGGCGCGATCCTGTTCACACACGGCTGGACCAACCGTCACGCAGTACGCCAACGACACGGTCAACTACACCGAACCGTTGTTCGTGGTCGTGATCATGGCGCTCGCATCGACGCGCCCGATCATCATGCTCGCCGAAACCTGGCTGCGCGCGCTGGCCGGCATCGGCGGAGCGACCCCGGCGGCGTGGTGGCTGGTCATCCTGACCGTCGCGCCGATGCTCGGCTCGTTCATTACCGAACCGGCCGCGATGACGATCGCGGCGCTGCTGCTCGCGCGCCAGTTCTACGACCTCAATCCGTCGCCGACGTTGAAATACGCCACGCTCGGACTGCTGTTCGTCAACGTGTCGATCGGCGGCACACTGACACACTTTGCCGCGCCGCCGGTCCTGATGGTGTCGCGCACGTGGGAATGGGACACACCGTTCATGCTCGGGCACTTTGGCTGGCGCGCGGCCATCGCCATCGCGATCTCGACGGTCGCGTACTACCTGTTTTTCCGTAACGAGTTCGAATCGCTCAAAGCATCGCGGCACCGGCGATGCGGACATCACGGCGGAGGACGGCCAACGGCGGGCAGTCACTGTTGCCGGTCCCTGCGTGGGTCACGCTGGTGCATGCGGGTTTCATGGCGTGGACCGTCGTCAACGCGCATTATCCGGGACTGTTCGTCGGGGGCTTCCTTTTCTTCATCGGGTTTACGCGCGCAACCGTCGCCTATCAGGCCCAGATCGACATGAAGACGCCGCTGCTGGTCGGCTTCTTCCTCGCCGGCCTGGTGATCCACGGCGGACTGCAGGGGTGGTGGATTGCGCCCGTGCTCACGAGCCTGTCGCGGGACGGGCTGTTCTGGGGCGCCACCGTCTTGACAGCATTCAACGACAACGCGCTCATTACTTACCTGGCGACGCTCGTACCCAACCTTCCCGAAGATTTCAAGATCGCGGTCGTCGAGGGCGCCGTGACCGGCGGCGGCCTCACGGTGATCGCCAACGCGCCGAATCCGGCCGGCCAGGCATTGTTGGGACGCTTCTTCGACAACGCCATCAGTCCAATTCGGCTATTCCTGGCAGCGCTGATACCGACGCTGATCGCGGCGGCGGTCTTTAGGCTGATCTAGATAGGTGCATGGCGAAGAAACGCCGCTCGTCGAAAAAGCCACCACTGCCGCGCGCGCCGCTGCCGAAGCAGACCGGCGGCGCCCACGAGGACAAATCAAAGCGCCCGTTCCGCAAGGAGAAGCACAAGAAGAAATGGACTGCGGACTAAGAGCTAGGGTTCCACGGGTTCCAGGGGTTCCAGGTGTGCCACGGGTTTCGCTCTCAGTCGAAACCAGGTCAGAGCTCCAACGAGTACCAGCAGCAGCACATCCGCGACAAACACCAGACGCAATCCGGATCCACCGATGAACCCGGCCACCACGGGACTTACCGCCAATCCCATCAGCGACGCCGTCGTCATGATGCCGAAACCGGTCGCGTGAGCGTCTGGCGGCAGCGACGATCCGGCTACCGCGTAGATCGTCGTCGTCGCCACACCGATGGACACACCGAAGAGCAGCATCGCCGCACCGACCAACCACAAGGACGGCGCGACCGACGATCACGGAGACGGCGGACGCGGCCGCCAACGCGCCCTGCGACGATGACGGTTCGTGGCGAACGGCGATTCATCAAACGCCCGGCGAGGTGATGGCCGAACGCCGCCGAGATCGCGCCGAGCGAGAACAAGATGCCGGTCACGATCGGGATGCGCGCGACCGGAACGCCGACTTGAGCGACATACAGCGGCAGCACCGGACCGAAGCTGCGATCGACGGTCTGCAGGCCGAAAATCACGCCCAACGCCAGCAGAAATCCCGGCAATCGAACCAGATGAACCAGCACTGCGCGGCCGCCGCGCATCTTGCGCAGGCACGTTGGATGTCACGCGGCTCCTGGTAGAACACGACGATGGCAATCAGCGCGATGACGTAGAACGCCGCGGCGAACAGGAACGCGTTGCGCAGTCCAACGATCGGCGCGAGCAGCCCGCCGATCACCGGGCCCACGGCCGGCCCGAGCCGGTGCCCGGTCTGAACCATGCCAATCGCCTGCGCCATGCGATCGCGCGGTGCCGACTCTGCGGCCATCGAAATCGTGAGCGCGCCGTAGCCCGCAAAGACGCCAAGCAAGCGCGCGCAGCGCAAACAGCTGCCACGGCGCGGTGACGAACGCCATGGCGGCCTTCGTCAGAATGAAGGCGATGAGCGAGCGGATGACGAGAACCTTGCTGCCGTAGCGATCGCCGACGCGGCCCCAGAGCGGAGCGCTGATCGCGGTGACGGTCGGCGTGGCGCCGAGCGTCAGCCCGGTCCACATCGCGATCTCCTTGACGTCGGTGGTGCCGAGCTCGGCGATGTAGAGAGGAAGAAACGGCATCACCAGCGTGAAGCCGGTGAAGCCGATCATGCCGGCGGCCGCGGCCGCAAGCACGTTCCTGCGACCCTGTCGTTCGTCCAAGAAGAAGTCTGTCTGCGCCTGCTGCGCTTTCTGCGGCCTAGAAACGAATCTTAACTGAGGGGCCCGGGTGAATCTGGATGCTGTCGATGAAGCGCACGCGATGCGGATTGGTCTGCATCACCACGGAGCTGGTGCGGATGCCGGCGCCGAAGAACTGCACGCCCTTCATCAGCGACCCGTCCGTGACACCGGTGGCGGCGAACACAATGTCCTTGCCACACGCGAGGTCTTCGGACTTGTAGATCTTCTTGAAGTCCTTGATGCCCATGGCGCGGCATCGCTCTTCGTCCTCGGGCTTGGCGACCTTGAGGCGCGCGAAGATTTCGCCGTTCAGGCAGCGCATCGCGGCGGCGGTGAGCACGCCTTCCGGCGCGCCGCCAGTGCCCATCAGCGCGTGAACGCCGGTGCCGGATACCGCGGCGGAGATGCCGGCCGACAAGTCGCCGTCGCCGATCAGGCGAATGCGCGCGCCGGTGGCGCGGATGTCGGCAATCAACTGTTCGTGACGCGGCCGATCGAGCACCACGATCGTCAGCTCGTCGACCTGGCGTGCCGAGGCTGCGCGCGATGGCGCGCAGGTTTTCGCGCACCGGCGCGTCGAGGTCGACCAGGTGCTTCGACGCGGGCCGACGACCAGCTTCTCCATGTAGAGATCGGGCGCATGCAGCAGGCCGCCCTTCTCGGACGCCGCCAGCACCGCGATCGCGTTGGCGGCTCCGGTCGCGCACAGGTTCGTGCCTTCGAGCGGATCGACGGCGATGTCGACCTCGTCCCACTTGCGTGGCCGTTTCGTCCTTCTGCGCCAGGCCGACCTTCTCGCCGATGTACAGCATCGGCGCTTCGTCGCGCTCGCCTTCGCCGATGACGATCGTGCCGTCGATCGGCACCGTGTCCATCTCGCGGCGCATCGCTTCGACGGCCACCTGGTCGGAGCCATGGCGATCGCCCTGGCCCATCGTGTGGGCGCAGGCAACGGCGGCCTGTTCGGTGACGCGAAGAAACTCTAACGAGAGGTCGGATTCCATTTCAGATCTCTGATGTGAGATTGCTGATTGAGTGAGCAAATGATTATTGCACGAGACGCACCGTCGCCGCCGTTCCCCTGCCCAGGCCCAGGGTCCGGGCCGCATCGCCGGCATTGATCGCGACTTCGAGGTGATCGGTACTGCCGAAGAGTGCGCACAACTCGCCAGCCGGCGCCTCGGCATAGGTCGCGACGATGCGCGCGAACCTCGCGCCCGCCCACGACAACGGCAATCGCGCCGCCCTCGGCGAACTGCTCGAACGAGCGGCGATCGATATTGGTGATCAGATTGCCGAACCGATCGATGCGCACGACTTCGCCGCTCAATTCCGTGCCGCTGACCGACCGGCCGCGGCAGCTCGATCGTGTGGAAGTCCGTGATGCTCTTGCCCGAGCGAGACCAGCGCGATCCCCTTTGCAAGGAAGCCCGCCGCCGGCGCGAATCGATCGCGGCCTTCGAACGTGCGGCTGACCGTGGGCCGCGCAATACTTGCGCTCGGTGAGCTCGACGACCCTTCTTCGGCGGCGACTCGAGGAACACCGCCGACAGCACGCCGTTGTCGGGCGCGACGAACCGGTAGTCGCCGATGTCGGCGGCAATGCCGCGGCGCGACGATCCGACGCCGGGATCGACGACGACGAGGAAGATCGTGCCGTGCGGAAAATATCGATAGCACGCCGCCAGCTCGAGCGCGCCGGCGATCACGTCGTGCGCGGGAATGTCGTGCCCGATGTCGACGAGCGTCGCATCCGGGCAGACGCTCAGCACGACACCCTTCAGCGTGCCCGCGTAGTGATCCGGGTGCCGAAATCGGTGAGGAGGGCGACGATCGGACGAGACATACGCTAGGTGCGAGGGTGCCTCAGGTGCGTAGGGTGCCTGAGGTGCCTAGGTGCCAGTGCCAGGTGCCTCGGGTGCCTCAGGTGCGCGGCGCAGGCTTGCGGAACAACATCTCGCGCACCTTGCTCTTCATCAGGAACGAGTCGGTGACGCGAAGATCCTTGAACAGCTTGATGATGTCGCCGTTCAGCAGGCTGCGCTGGCGCGGGCGCGACGCGGGATAGGTGCGATACCGGAGCGTCGCTTCATCCACGACGACGTATTTCGTGTAGACGGGCTTCGCGGCGAATTCGCCGTGCTGAAGAAGCCGAGCAGGCAGCCGTCGGGACGAAGCAGCGACGAGAGCGCCGTCGCGAGCGCCTGCGCGGCGGGCCGATCGAGATAGTCGAGAACGTCCCAGCACAGGATGCCGTCAACGGTGCCGGGCTTCTCCGCGAACCGCTTCGAGAAGAACTCCGGGAGCTGCTCGATCTTGCCGTCCTTGACGTGCCGATCGATGTCCTTGGCGATGTCCTCGACGCGCAGCCGGCAACCCAGCTGCTCGCCGAAAAACGTGACGTTGCTGCCGACGACGGGACCGAGGTCGAGCAGCAGCGGACCTTCGCCGGCTGCAGGCTGGCGAGGAACTTCTGCAGCGCCTTCGTTGGATACGACGCCTCCGCCACGTTCGTGACAGACGTATCGGCAGCCGGGCCTGCGTCGGCGACCCGACGCGTTCCGAACATCCCGAACAAATCTGTCAGCGAACGAGTGGCGTCGGCCATGGCTTCGGAACTTAGGCGCCGACCTTCTGGCCCTGCTGGTGTTGCGGTTGATTCTGTTGCGGGTTTGGCTGCTGTGGCGGCTGGCCCGGCCGGTTCGGCTTGGCCTGCGGCTGTGCCTGCGCCTTCTGTCCCGCGCGCTGCATGTCCACGCTGCCGCGGAAATGCGCGCCTTCGGCGATGGCCACGCGCGGCGAGGCGATGTCGCCGTCCACGGAGCCGTTGTCGCGAATGTCGACCTTTTCGGAGGCCGTGACGTTGCCGGTCACTTCGCCCAGGACGACGACCGACTTTGCGAACACTTCGGCCTTGATCTTGCCGTTCGGGCCGATGGTCAGCACGTTGTCCTTCAGATCGATTCGGCCTTCGACATGCCCCTCGATCGTGAGGTCTTCACTCCCGCTCAACTCGCCCTTGATGACGACCGACTTGCCGATGTTCACCATGTCCCTCCCAAGTTGGGCACGCGGCTCGCTCGCCTGCGGCGCAGCCGGCAGCAGGCGCCGAGGGCGCAGCCGCCGGAGTATGACGCCGGAGGTGCAGCCGGTTTGACCGACTCGTCACGCTTCCACATCGTTGAAACCTCCCCCTCTACTGGAAATCCGGCAGAAGGTGCCAATTCTGAAACCCGGGGAAGTGGGCTTCGGGTTGAAGTCCAGCCAGTATAGAAGCCGCTTTAAACCGTTGTCTAGTCCTTTTATTGCTGAGAGTTAGCAGGAATGCTACGATCAGCATTTCACCCCATGCGCATCTATTTGGACCATAACGCGACGACCCCGCTCGATCCGCTGGTCGCCGACCGGATGGCCCAGGCGATGCGCGACGTCTGGGGCAACGCGTCCAGCATCCATCATTTCGGTCAACAGGCCAAAGCCGCTTTGGACGAGGCCCGCGGCGCCGGTCGGCGCCCTCATCGGCGCCGACGCCTCCGAAATCGTCTTCACCGGCCGGCGGCACCGAGAGCGACAACCTCGCGATTCGCGGCGCGGCCGAGGCGATCGAGCCGTCGGGACGCAAGCATCTCGTGACGAGCGCCATCGAGCACGAGGCCGTGCTCAACACCATGAAGGCGCTGGCCCGGCGCGGCTGGCGCGTCACGCTCGTGCCCGTCGATGCCGAGCGGCATCGTCTCGATCGATCGCATGCGCGAGGCGATCACCGCCGACACCGCGCTCGTGTCGGTGATGCACGCCAACAACGAGATCGGCACGATTCAGCCGATCGCGGAGATCGCCGGCGATCGCGCACGAGCACGGCGCGCTGTTTCACACCGACGCGGTGCAGAGCGCCGGCAAGATTCCGATCGACGTGCGCGCGCTCGGCGTCGACCTGCTGACGATCGCCGGCCACAAGTTCTACGGACCGAAGGGCACCGGCGCGCTGTGGATGAAGCGCGGCGTTCGCCTGGTGCCGCCGATCACCGGCGGCAAGCAGGAACGCAGCCGCCGCGCCGGGACCGAGAACGTGCCGGCGCTCGTCGGCCTCGGCGTCGCCGCGGAGCTCGCGCAGCAGAAGATGGCCGCCGAAGCGCCGCGGCTTGAGCGCGCTGCGCGATCGCCTCGAGGCCGGCATCCTGTCGACGGTCCCGGCACCGAGCGAAACGGCGCCGCCGCGCCGCGCGTGCCGAATACGACCAACATCAGCATCGATCGCGTCGAAGCCGAATCGCTGCTGATCGGACTCGATCTCGCCGGCATCGCGGTGTCGTCCGGTTCGGCGTGCTCGTCCGGCACGCTCGAGCCGTCGCACGTGCTGAAGGCGATGGGCCTTCCCCACGCGCGCACGCTCGGCTCGATCCGCTTCAGCCTCGGCACGGCGAACACCGACGCCGACGTCGATCGCGTGCATCGAAGCGCTGCCGCCGATCGTCGAGAAGCTGCGAAGCCTGACGACCGTCGGCGGACGCAAGTAACGACGGCACGGAGCACGGAACACGGACTCTAAGACTGCTTTCGTTGTCTCCGTGTTCGGCTCCGTGACTCGTACATGATCATGCGAATTGTCGTAGCCATGTCCGGCGGCGTGGATTCGTCCGTGGCCGCGGCCCTGCTCGCCGAGCAGGGTCATGACGTCATCGGTGTGTCGATGCAGCTGTACGACAACAGCCAGGTGACGGACTCCGGCCAGCGCGCGTTCGGCACCTGCTGCACGATCGACGATCTCTACGACGCGCGGCGCGTCGCCGCGACGATCGGCATCCCCCACTACATCGTCAATTTCGAATCGCAGTTCGGCGAGCACGTCATCTCGAACTTCGTGCGCGAGTACGTGCACGGGCGGACGCCGATCCCCTGCTCGCACTGCAACAGCGACCTGAAGTTCGCCGAGCTGCTCGATCGCGCGAAGGCCTACGACGCCGAGCAGCTGGCGACCGGACACTACGCGCGCATCGAGCGCGACGGCGACGGCCGCTATCACCTGTATCGCGGCGCCGACAATTCGAAGGACCAGACCTACTTCCTGTTTTCGCTGACGCAGGAGCAGCTGTCGCGCGCGGCGTTTCCGGTCGGGCATCTCGACAAGCACACGGTGCGCGCGCACGCGCGAGCGGCTGAATCTGCACGTGACGCAGAAGCCGGACAGCCAGGAGATCTGCTTCGTGCCCGACGGCGACTACGCGGCGTTCGTCGAGCGCAAGGCGCCCGAGGCGGCGCGGCCCGGCACGGTCGTCGACCACGACGGCCGCGTGCTCGGCACGCACGCCGGCGTGCATCGCTTCACGATCGGCCAGCGCAAGGGCCTTGGCCTGTCATCGACCGAGCCGCTGTATGTGCTCGAGATCAAGCCCGACACCGCGCAGGTCGTGGTCGGATCGCGCGACGATCTCGGCCGCACGCGCTGACGGCGTCAGGCGTGAACTGGATCAGCGGCGACGCGCCCGCAGGATTGGCTCCGCGTGTCCGCGCAGATCCGGCATCGACATGCGGCGGCGCCGGCGAGAGTCCGCCTGAAGGCGGACACGCACAGTGGAGTCGGCTCAGCGGACTGCGCTCGAACTGGAGTTCGACACGCCCCAGACTGCCATCACGCCCGGCCAGGCCGTCGTCTTCTACGACGGCGACGAAGTGCTTGGCGGAGGCTGGATCGACTGAGACAGTTGGCAGTTGACAGTTGAGTTCAGTCGAGTGAGTTCAGTCGCAGTTCAAGCTGACCGACTGAAACTGCTCAACTGCAACTCTTAACTGTGACTGTTAACTGTGACTCTCGTGCAGCGTTCCCGACAGGAATCGCTCCGCGTCAATCGCCGCCATGCAGCCGGATCCCGCGGCGGTGACCGCCTGGCGATAGACGTGATCCTGCACGTCGCCGGCCGCGAACACCCCGGGCACGCTGGTGCGCGATCCGTCGTGCGTCTTCAGGTAGCCGTTGTCGTGCATCGCCAGCTGGCCCTTGAAGAGCGCCGTGTTCGGCACGTGGCCGATGCCGATGAAGACGCCGTCGACGGCGAGCTCGCTGGTCGCGCCGTTCTGCGTGTCGCGCAGCACCAGCGACGTGACCTTGCCCTGATCGAGGTCCTTGATGTCCACGACCTCGGTGTTCCAGATGAACGAGATGTTCGGCGATCGACATCGCCTTGTCCTGCATCACCTTCGACGCGCGCAGCGTGTCGCGGCGGTGAATCACGGTGACCTTGGTGGCGAGCTTCGACAGGTAGATCGCCTCTTCCATCGCGGTGTCGCCGCCGCCGATCACGGCGACCGGCAGTCCCTTGAAGAAGAACCCGTCGCAGGTCGCGCAGGTCGAGACGCCGCG
Source organism: uncultured cyanobacterium (assembly GCA_963833135.1). Lineage (GTDB taxonomy): Bacteria > Acidobacteriota > Vicinamibacteria > Vicinamibacterales > UBA2999 > 12-FULL-67-14b. The sequence goes on from CAWHWW010000014.1 coordinate 749,071, forward strand.
GCCCGACAGCTTCTTGTCGACGCCGAGATCGAGCCACTTCGCCGACGCGCCGGTCGCGACGATCAGCGCGTGCGCGACGTACCGGGTCTTGTCGACGTTGACGATGAACGGGCGCTTCGACAGGTCGACCGACGAGACGTCGCCCTGGATGATCTCGGCGCCGAAGCGCTCGGCCTGCGCGCGCAGCTCCTTCATCAGGTCGGGCCCCATGATGCCGTCGCGGTAGCCGGGCCAGTTCTCGACCATCGTGGTCAGCATCAGCTGACCGCCGGCTTCGATGCCTTCGATGACGAGCGGCTTCAGATTGGCGCGCGCCGCGTAGAGCGCGGCTGTCAGTCCGGCCGGGCCGGAGCCGATGATGATGACCTGGCGTTCGTTCGCTGGTGAGGCGGTACTCACAGGTGCTTGTCGATGATCTGCGCGAGACGATCCTTGGTCTCGAGGCCGACGACCGTTTCCTTGAGGTCGCCGTTCTTGAACAGCAGCAGCGTCGGGATGCCGCGCACCATGAACTTGCTCGGCGTCATCGGGTTCTCGTCGATGTCGACCTTCGCGACCGTCAGCTTGCCGTTATATTCCTCGGCCAGCTGATCGACGATCGGCGCAATGCGGCGGCACGGCGCGCACCAGGTCGGCCCAGAAATCCACGAGCACGACACCGTTCTTCACTTCGTCGCCGAAATTCGCGTCCGTAAACGTCTTCACCTTCTCTGATGCCATGAGTCCGTTCTACCTCTGTCTCTTAGATGCCGGCCGGACTGCGCGGCGTTGCGCCGCCTGCAGTGCGCCGGTACATTTTGACATACTCACCGGCCGAGCGGTCCCACGAGAAATCGGCTCGCATGCCGTTCTTCTGCAGCCGCGTCCAGATTTTCTTGTTGGGGTACGCCGCCAGCGCGGCGCCAAGCGCGTGCATCATCGCCGCGGGCTGGTACTCGGCAAACAGGAAACCGTTGCCCTGCCCGTTTCTCGGATTGTAGGGCGGCACCGTATCGACGAGCCCGCCCACGGCCCGCACCACCGGCACCGTTCCGTAGCGCAGGCTGTACATCTGGTTCAGGCCGCACGGCTCGAATCGCGACGGCATCAGGAAGATGTCCGCGCCGCCCTCGACGAGGTGCGCGCGGCGCTCGTCGAAGCCGATGAACACGCCGACGCGATCGGGACGCCAGCGCGACAGGTTCGTCCACATGTCCTGATAGCGCGGCTCTCCGGTGCCGACGATCACGAACGTCGCGTCGAGCGTCGCCAGATCGCCGGCGGCGGCCGCGATCAGGTCGAGGCCTTTCTGATCGACCATCCGCGACACCATGCCGATCACCGGGCGCGCCAGCAGCTCGTCGGTGATGGTGAAGCCAAACGTCTCGAGCAGGGCGCGCTTCGCCGCCGCCTTGCCCTCGAGGCTGTCCGCGTCGAACGGCGCCGGCAGGAACGGATCCGCAAGCGGATTCCATTCGTCGTGATCGATGCCGTTGAGGATGCCGACGAGCGCATCACGACGCGCCCTGATCACGCCGTCCAACCCGTGCCCATACTCCGGTCGCTGGATTTCCTCCGCGTAAGTCGGACTCACGGTGGTGATCGCGTCGGCGAAGTTGATGCCTGCCTTCATGAAACTGAGGCGATCGAAGAACTCGAACCCGTTGATCGTGAAGTCGTTCCAGGCGAGGCCGAGCCTCGGCACCCAGCTCTTCTCGAAGACGCCTTGATAGGCCAGGTTGTGGATCGTGAACACGGTAGGCACGTTAGGCACCGCAGGTGCCATGGGCGCCTTCAGTGCCCGGCATAGATCGGCGCGAGGCCTCCCTGCCAGTCGTGCGCGTGAACGATGTCGAACGGATCGTCTTTCTGTGACGCCCAGTCGATCGCGGCGGCCGACAGGAACGCAAAGCGCACCGCGTTGTCCGCGTAGTCGCCGCGCGCGTCGTAGTAGATGCCTGATCGATCGTACAGCTCAGGGCAATCGAGCAAGCAGCACCCGCGCGCCGGGTCCGATTCGCGCTTCGATCAGGTTGGCGGTGAAGCGATGCGCCGGCCACCTCGATGGACAGGCTGTCGACGACCGGGCCGTCGGCGATGCCGCGATACCGCGGCGTGATGAGCGTGACGTCGTGACCGAGGCGGCCGAGCGCCTTCGGCAGCGCCGTCGCGACGTCGGCCAGGCCCCCCGTTTTCGAGAACGGCTGCGCCTCCGACGCAATCATCAGGATGCGGAGAGACCGTCCAGCTCTCGGCTGCCGGCTTTGGGCTTTCGGCTTTGCCCGCTTGCGGGAAGGGACTCGAGGGCCAGCCATCAGATTTAGCTTAGCCGCTTAAGGCCGATACCTGATAGCTGACAGCCGATCGCTGTATGATCCTGCCTTGCCCGGACAACCACCGTCGAGCGGAACCGCGGCTCATGCCGCGCGACATCATCGAATTGAAAGCTCTTGCCGAACGGCAGCCGGCACTGGCGCCGGCGGCAGCGCTGCAGGTCGACCTGATCGAAGCGGTGCGCCGCGTCCAGGGCCGCCTGACCACGCCGTGGATCGAGACGTCGGCGGAAACGCTGAACGCACGGCTCTCGCAGCGGTCAGCCGCTGCTCGAGTTCTCGCAGATCGCCTTCGACTGGAACGACGTGCGGCTGCTGGTGCGGCCAGATCACCGACGTCCTGCGGCGGCATGAAGTGATCGACGCCGCGACCGCCGCCGCGCTGCATTCGGTTGGCCGAAGCCCGACGCTGCCCGACGTGATGCGCGGCTGGTTCGAGCAGCAGCCCGGCATGGACATCGAGATGCTGGGCGAAGTCCTCGGCTGGGCGGCGCGTCCCTTTCTGCAGCGCACCGCCGAAGTCCTGCAGCAGCGCGTCAGCCTCGATCGCTGGTCGCGCCGCGTCTGCCCGATCTGCGCCGCGGAGCCCGAGTTTTCGGTGATCACTGCCAATGGCGAACGTCAGCTGGTGTGCGGCCGCTGCCACGTGCGCTGGGGCTTCAGCGCGCTCGCCTGCCCGTACTGCGGCAACGACGACCGCGCCACGCTCAAGTCGATGGCCACGCCCGACGGCATGCTATCGCGTGATGATCTGCTCGCCGTGCGGCCGCTACATCAAGGCGCTCGATGCGCGCAAAGCGACGCGCCCGTTACTGCCCTACGTTGATCTGATTGCCACGCTGCCGCTGGACGCGGCGGTGATGAGCGTAGATCAAGAACTACTCGCTCGATTGTTCCTGCGTTGCTGCGGCTGCTGGAAGTCGCCTTCGAGCAGCGCCTTGGTCCGCGTCGCCATCCAGTTGAACAGATGACGCGTTTCCCAGAACCGGCTCGCGTTGCTCTTCGCGCCGAGGACGACGAACGCCACCTGCTGACCGGACTGCGGCAGCCGCAGCAGCGTCGCGAGGCAATATCCCGAGCGGGTGATGAACCCGGTCTTGCCGCCGACGACGTCGATGTCGCCGCTGCGGACGATCTGATTCGTGCTGTTCGCCGTGATGACGCGCTTGCCGACGTGCTGGTCGTGAACGAGGTCTTGCGCATGATCGCGCCGATGCGCTCATCCGCGGAGGCATACGCGATCAAGCGCGCCAGGTCGTACGCCGACGACAGGTTCTCGGCCAGCAGGCCCGAGGGATCCGCATACACGGTGCTCTCGAGTCCGAGCTCTCTCGCCTTCTCGTTCATCCGCTGGATGAACCCGTCGTAACCGTAGATACGACGACGCGAGCGAGCGCGCGCGCCGCGGCGTTGTCGGAGCCGATCAGCAGGAGGTTCAGCAGATCTTCAGCGGTGAGCTTGAAGCCGGTTCGCAGGTAGGTCGTCGACGCGCGCGAGACGTCGCTGCGCTGCACCGTCACCTCGGTGGTGAGCGGCGTGTTGCTTTCGAGGAACACGAGCGCGGTCATCACCTTGGTGATGCTCGCCATCGATCGCTGATCCTTCGAATGGTTTTCCCAGAGCACTTCGCCGGTCTCGGGGTTGTAGATGATCGCGGCTTCGGCGCGCACGTCCGGCACTTCGCGGCCGAACTCGTCGACGCGGAAACGCGGCGTCTGCAGGTCCTTGAGCTCGCGGGCCCGGGCGGCGGCGCGGGCCCGCGCCAGCTGCGCGCGGCGCGCGCGCGCCGTCGATGGCGAATAGGCTCTTCTTCTTGGCGGTTGACGACGTCGCGGCGCGCGCGCGGCGTCTTCTGTGTCGACGACGCGGCGGCGGCCGTCTGCGCGGCCGTCAACGTCGGCGCCGAGGTCAGCAGCAGTAACGGCTGCCGCCACAGACACGGCTATTTTCGTGAAGCGGTTCTGCTTCGCCATCAAGAAGTTAAGCGGATTGTAACGAGAGTATCTCCAATAAGCAATAGGGTTTAGCGTCGTTGGTTTACACTGGCAACCCTAATGGAACGGCACCGACAGTCCGAGTACCTGGTCCTTAGACAGACCATTGCTCATCGCGGAACACTCCGGCCCGTCCTTGTGCTGGGCGGGATTGCCGTTTGGGCCGCCTTACTCATCGCCGTGCTGGTGCTTCTGCCCTATCCCGGTCGCCGCATCGATTCCGCTGCTCGTACTCCTCGTAACCTTCGAAGTTATAAGGCCTTTACACTTCGGCGCGGAGCGAATTGGCCGCTACGTGCAGGTCTTTTACGAGGAGGACGGGGCCGCGAACCGCCCGTTGAGCGACACCCCGTCGTGGGAGCGCGTGGCCATGAACTTCGGCACGGTGCCTGGCGTCGGTGGGCATGCGCTGTTCGTCCCAGTCTTCTTGCTCGGCGACCGCGATCAACTTTGTCGCCGTCGCTGCTTCCGGGGCCTGTCGCCATCGAATTGAGCGTGATGGCCGATTCCGCACCTCGCCTTCATCGCGTGGCTGGTCGCTTCCGATCGCGCGATGCGCACGCAGCGTGCGATCGAACTGGCGCGGCTCCGCGAGCTGCGGCAACAAGACCAACCGTAACGGCACCATCATCCGTCTTATTAGCGCTCGATAGCGCGCCGCCACACCGACGCCATATCGACAGACGATAGGAGACTCGATGCTCCAGGACCTCCGCTACGGCGCGCGCATGCTGCGGGCCAACCCCGGCTTCACGCTGGTCGTCGTGCTCTCGCTCGCCGCCGGCATCGGCGCCAATAGCGCCATCTTCTCGATCGCCAACGCAATGCTCCTGAAGACCATGCCGATTGCGGAGCCCGACCACCTGTACGTCGTGCGTTACCAATCGCGGCTCCCGGTCACGCCCCGTGTCTCGTATCCGTTCTTCGATCAGCTGCGCGCCGGGTTTCCCGGCGCCCGACGGGCTGGCGGCGATGAGCCGCGTGGCTCGTATGCGCCTGGCCTCGGACGGCGAGCCGCAAAGCGCGTCCGTCCAGCTGGTGACTGGCGAATTCTTTCGACGTGCTACATCTCGCGCCGCAAGTGGGGCGCGTCCTCACAGCTGACGATAATCGGACGCTCGGCGGACATCCCGTCGCGATGATCAGCGACGCATTCTGGCGTCGCCGCTTCAACGCGGCCGCCGACGCGATCGGCCGCGAGATCACCTTCAACGGGATCCACTTTACCGTCGTCGGCGTCACGCCGCCGGGGTTCAGCGGTGTCTGGCTCGAATCGCCGGTCGACGCGTGGATTCCGGTGATGATGCAGGCGGACGTGAAGTACACGCAGAACTTCAGCGCGGAAAACTCCGATTTCCTGCAGCCGTGGATTCCGCAGAACGGCCTGCGCTGGCTCGATCTGCTCACCCGCGCCGATCGTGCCGATGGTCCCGAGGCGGTCGCCCTGAATGCGGTATTCCGGCCGCTGCTGCTGAAATCGACCGATCAGATCACTGACGAGCGGGAGCGCGCCTTGACGCTCGATCGCCGTCTCGTGCTCGAGCCGTTCGGGATGGGCTTTTCAAATCTCCGTGGGCAGTTCCGGGCGCCGCTGTACGCGCTGCTGGGAATGGTCGCGCTGTTGCTGCTGATCGCGTGCGCGAACACGGCGAACCTGCTGCTGGCCCGCGCGACGACGCGGCAACGCGAGATGGCGGTGCGGCTGTCGATTGGCGCCAGCCGCCGACGGATCATCGCCCAGCTGCTCGTCGAGAGCCTGATGGTCGGCGCGCTCGCGGCGGCAGTGGGATTGGCGATCGCTCCGCTCCTCAGCGCGCTGCTCGTTCGCATGACGATCGGCGTCGAGTCCGGGCCGCTGCCTTTTTCGGTCGGCATCGACGGCCGGGTCATCGTCTTCACCGCGGCGATTTCGCTCGCTCACCAGTTTTCTCTTCGGCTTCGCGCCGGCGTGGCGCGCTACCGACCTGTCGTTGTCGTCGGCCCTCAAGTCGGGCGGCCGCGGCACGCATCACGGCGCGCGGCTGAGCCTGTCGAAGCTGCTGGTGGTGGCGCAGGTGGCGCTGTCGTTGTTTCTCGCCGTCGGCGCCGGACTGTTCGCGCGCAGCTTCAACAATCTCGCCTCGCAGCCCCTCGGCCTGGAGGACCAGGTGCTGAACGCCGCGATCAACCCCAGCCTCGGCGGCTACCAGCTCGCCGAGCTGCCGGCGCTCTACCGTCGCATCATCGATCGCGTCGAGGCGATCCCCGGCGTGCAGTCGGCGACGATCGCGATGTGCGGCCTGATGACGGGCTGCCGATCGAATAGCGACGGCATCGCGATCAGCGGCTACGTCAGCGAGCCGGGCGAGCAGGTAATGTTCCAGTTGAACCGCGTCGGACCGAACTACCTCTCCACGGTCGGCATGACGCTTGCTGCCGGCCGCGATTTCGCCGCGCGCGAGATCGGCAGCAGCAGTCCCAAGATCTGCATCGTCAATGAGGCGCTGGCGCGCAGGTACTTCAAGGGGCGGGATCCGATCGGGCAGCGCCTGGGTCTCGACAAGCCCGATACCGAAATTATCGGCGTGGTGCGCGACGCGCACGTGAACACCGTGCGCGAGGCGGCGATGCCGATGGTGTTCTTTCCCTTCGATGCGACGCCGTCGTATGTCGGCTCGATGCAGATCCGCGCTGCCGGCGATCCCACGTCGGTGGGCCAGGCGGTGCGCCGCGCGCTGCTGGAGGTGGAGCCGCGTCTGCCGGTCGATCGCATCACGCACGATCGCCACGCTCGCCGCCAGCACCTTGCGGCAGGAACGCCTGATCGCGCGGCTGACGACGGCGGTGGGCCTGATGGCGCTGGCGCTCGCCAGTCTGGGTCTGTACGGCTTGATGGCGTACGCGGTGAAACAGCGGACCGCGGAGCTCGGCGTTCGTTTCGCGCTCGGCGCGCCGCGGCCGCGCGTCTTGTGGATGGTGTTACGCGAATCGCTGCTGCTGGTGATCGTCGGCCTCGCGCTCGGCCTGCCTCTCGTGATCGCGCTGGCCCGTCTGATCGGGCCGATGTTGTTCGAAGTGAGCCCGAATGATCCGGTTGTCGTCAGCATCGCCGCCGCGGTGCTGCTGATCGTCGGCGCCTCGTCCAGCTACCTGCCGGCGCGGCGCGCATCGCGCGTCGATCCGATCACGGCATTGCGACAAGAGTGAGGGCTTCGCAGGGGCTTAGCGGGCTTAGCGGGCTAGCGGAGACGAGGCCGCAAGCCCGTAGCCCGCAAGCCCGTAGGACCTCCGCAAGCCCGTAGCCCGTAAGCCCGTAGGACCTCCGAAGCCTGTAGTCAGCTGCTGCGCAGCGCTATGCACAGCAGCAGCGCCCGCTGCGACCCCTGCCACGAGTTGGTGGTATCGAAGTTCTCGTCGAGGGCATGCGCGCCGCGGCCCCTGCCGCCGCCATCGATGGTGATGGCCGGAATCCCCAGGTTCATTGGGATGTTCGAGTCGGTCGACCCTTCATCCAGGGTCACCGGGAAGCCAAGCGCCTTGGTCACCGAAGCGGCCGCTTGCACGATCGGCGAATTCGCCGGTGTCTGGCCCGCGGGACGAGTGCCGACGAGCGCCTTGTCGACCGACAACACGTTCTTGCTCCACCGCGCATCCTCCGCCTTCACCGCCTCGTCGACGGCGCGATGGAACTTCTGGTCGAGCGCCTGCAGCGCCGACGGGCTCGCCGAGCGCATGTCCATCTCGAACCACGCGTCGAATGGAATCGCGTTCACCGACGTGCCGCCGCCCATGCGGCCGACGTTGAACGTGGTCTTTGGATTCTCGGGCACCTCGAATTGTGAAATGGTGGCGACGGCGCGGCCGAGCGCGTGCATCGGGTTGGAAAGGCCAAACGCACCGTAGCTGTGTCCGCCCGGTCCTTTGAACGTCACCCGATATCGCAGGCTGCCGACGGCGATGTGCGTGATGCCGAGGCCGGTGCCGTCGATCGAGACGAAGCGATCGATCTGCCCCTTCATGCCTTCGTTGAAGAGATACTTCACGCCGCGCAGATCGCCGAGGCCTTCTTCACCGACCGTGCCGACAAACGTAATCGTGCCCGGCGTCTGGATCTTCGCCTGGTTCATCGTGCGCACGACCGCGAGCAGCACGGCGAGACCGCGGCAATCGTCGCCGATGCCCGGCCCCCGCAGGATGTTGCCTTCGCGCTTGACCTTTACGTCGGTGCCTTCCGGAAACACGGTGTCGAGGTGCGCGGTAAAGACGAGGCGAGGCCGCGGCTGCGCGCCGGGACGATCGCCGAGGACGTTGCCTTCCTTGTCGATGCGCACGTTCTGCAGGCCGAGCTCGCGGAACATCTTCGCGTAGACCTCGGCGCGCTTCGCTTCCTTGAACGGCGGCGCCTCAACCTCGCAGAGCCGAATCTGATCCTCGATCGTCTGGTTTTCGCTGGACTTTATGGCTTCGACCGCTGCCTTGATCGCGGGATCCGCCATCAGCTTCGCACCAACGTTTACAGCATCCTGCTGGGCGAACGCCGCCGGAACATTCCAGAGCACAAAGGAGAGAACCAAGCCTCGAGTCATGGTGAATCAGTATATGCGTACGCTACGAAATGATGCCGCGCCGGACCGCGTAGAGGACCACTTCCGCGATGTTGTGGACGTTCCAGAACCATCTTTTTGCCGCGGGAATCCGAGATTTCGGATTCGTATCAGCGCGCCTCGATCAGGCGCGGGACGAAACCACACCTCGCGTGGCAGACCGCGTGGACGACAGGACGAACACTCGTCACTCAACTCATAACGCAGGTACTGCGTTTGCTCATCCGCAAGCGGCTTTCGGCCCTGGAGGAGAAGCAATGACGTTGAGGAAACTAGTGGTGTCGTCCGCGGTATTCGTCACGCTGTCAATCACCGGCGCGTCCCTGGCGGCGCAGGAATTCAGGGGCCGCATCAACGGCACCGTGACCGACAACACCGGCGCCGTGCTGCCCGGCGTCACCGTGACGGCAAGCGGCCCCGCGCTCATCCAGCCGCAGGTGCAGGTCACCGGTAGCGATGGATCGTACCGATTCCTGGCATTGCCGCCGGGCATCTATGAAATTGATTTCGATCTCACCGGCTTCCAGACGGTGCAGCGCCAGGATGTGCGCGTCGTGATCAACCAGACGCTCACCGTCGACATGCAGATGCAGGTGGCGACCCTGCAGGAAACCGTGACCGTCACCGGCGACTCACCCATCGTCGACACCTCGACGACCGCGATGGGCACCAACTTCACCAAGGAATTGCTGACGGAGATTCCCAACGCGCGCGACGTGTGGGCCGCGATGGCGCAGGCGCCGGGCATGCAGATGAGCACCTTCGACGTCGGCGGCTCGAACACCGGCACGCAGACCGGCTACCGCACCTATGGCTTCGACACGCAGAACCAGACCCGCATGGAAGGCATCGACACGACCGAGGCGCACCAACGCCAATGCGGGCTACTTCGACTTCGGATCGTTCGAGGAATTCCAGATCGGCGGCTCTGGCGCAGATGCGGGCGCGTACGCGGCCGGGGCGGTGCTGAGCATCAGCGTCAAGTCCGGCGGCGACAAGTTCAAGGGCACGTTCTACAGCGACTTCCTCAACGAGAACACGCTGTCGGACAATGTGCCCGACTTCCTGCGCACGTCGAATACTCCGGACGACAACGGGCACTTCACGCGCACGCCGCTGACGCGCGGCAATCCGGTGAAGAAACAGTACGACATCAACGGCGACATCGGCGGCCCAATCGTCAAGCAGAAGGCGTGGTTCTTCTTCAGCTACCGCCTGAACGATCAATACAAGTACATCCTCGGGCTCGGCGACGAGACCGAGCGCTCGAAGCTGTCCAACCCGTACACGTTCAAGGGCACGTTCCAGGTCGGCAAGAACAACCAGATCATCGGCTACCTGAACAAGCGCGAGAAGCTGCAGGACAAGCGCGGCATCAGCGTGACAGTTCCTCTCTCGGCCGCGTACTACCAGAGCTCACGCAACTATCCGTGGAAGTTCGAATGGACCAGCGTGCTCGGCAGCCGCGCCTTCCTCGACGTCCTCTACGGCAACTGGTACAACTTCTTCCCGCTGCGGCCGGTTCGCGATTACGGCTTGTACGACGGCCCGTGGACGCCGCCGCGCCAGGACACGTCGACGCTTATCTGGTCGAACACCGGCGGCAACAACGGTTACCAGGACCAGAAACGCTACAAGCCGCAGTTCTACACCACGCTCTCGTATTACAAGGACGGCTGGAAAGGCAGCCACGACATGCGCTTTGGCTTCGACTGGAAGCGCGATCGGCGCAGCCTCTTCAACGATCAGCCGTTCGACATCTGGTACCGCGACAACACTATCAACGGAGTGGCGAACTCGTTGAGCCAGGTCGACATCTACAACTCCTCGGTCACCGGCATCAACGACGTTGTCTACACCTCGGGATGGGTCAACGACACGTGGAAGTTGAATCGCCGGCTGACACTCAACCTCGGCGCGCGCTTCGAGCATTACGTCGATGGGTGGCCCGAACAGTCGCTGACCCCGAACGGCCATCCGGCGCTGGCGGGCTGGACCGATCCGCGCTACCAGGAATTCATCGCGCCGAAAAACGTTACCGGCGCAGACCGTGGCGAGCACCAACACCATCTCGCCGAAGGTCGGCTTTGCCTACGACTTGAGCGGCGACAACCGCACGGTGCTCAAGGCCTTCTACGGCTTGTCGCGCTGGAACTCGGCCGACACGCTCGCCGACCAGGAAAACCCCGTCGGCCTCGCGCAGCTTCGCTACGCCTTCGTCTCCTGCGCAGCCGGGCCAGACCACGCGGATGCGACCTGAACGGCGATCGCCTCGTCGACAGCCCCGCCGAACTCGGCGCGTTCCAGTCGACGCAGGGCGGCGGCGGTTTCGTGCGCGTCGATCGCGACCTGGTGCGGCCGACAAGCCACGAAGTGTCGGTGAATCTCGAGCGCGAAATCCGCAGCGGGTTGTCGGGCCGCGCGTCGTATGTCTACAAGAACATGCGCAACGTGTGGGGCGAGATCGACGTCGTGCGCGCCGCGCCTACACGGTGCCGTTCTCGTTCACCGATCCCGGACTCGATCGCGTCGACCGGCACGAGCGACGATCAGGTCTTCAACACGCTCGGCCCTCCAGAACGGCGTCGGCACCGACCGCGTGTTCACCAACACCGATGATGACGCGGACTTCCACAACGTCGAGTTCGCGGTGAATCGCCGCTTCTCGGATCGCTGGATGATGCTGACCTCGTTCGGCCACACGTGGTCGACGATGTATCACGTCAACACCGCGGGTAACGCCGCGCGATCCGGGCATCGTGACGACGACGTACCGGCCGGTCGATCGACTGTTCGGCGACAACGGACTCGAAACGTCGACGCTGTGGAACTACAAGATCATCGGCCGCTACGTGATGCCCTGGGAGATCGGGCTCTCCGGATCGTGGAAGGTGCAGAGCGGCTTCAATTACGGCCGCACGATGAGCGTGACCTTGCCCGTGGAGGGCGCGCGGACGGTGCGCGTCGAGCCGATCGATGCCAACCGCTATCCGACCGTCGAGATCCTCGACGTGCGCGCCGACAAGTCGTTCCGTTTCGGCCGCTATGGGACGGCGACGCTGCAGCTCGACATCTTCAACCTGACCAACGCCGGCACGGTGACGACGGTGCGCGTCACCAATACCGCGACGGCGCCGTTCAACGAAGTCACGGCGATTCTCAACCCGCGCGTCGTGCGGGCCGGAATCCGGTTCGCGTTCTAAACGACGGCTTTCCGTTTCGAAGATCCATTCAATTGGGGCCGGCGTCCGCAGCCGGCCCCACGCCTTTCATCCCTCCAAAGTGATTCCGGGCCAAAAACGGCCTGTTTTTGACGTTTTCGCCCGTCCCACACTTCAGCACGTCGCTTGCATTCCCATCCCTGCGGATCTACCATCCGTCCGGCAGATCTGTGCACTTGTCCATGACTTTGTGACGAGTGCGCACGTGCTGCTTTTCGTTTGCGTTAACTCTCTTGAGTTGGTTGGAGGACGAATAATGAGGCTGAACAGGCTGACCGTGTACTGCCTGTGCGTCACGCTGCTGTCGATCGCAGCGCCCACTTTCGCACAGGATTTTCGAGGCCGAATCAACGGCACAGTGACGGATAACACCGGCGCGGTTCTGCCGGGTGTCACGGTGACCGCCACAAGCCCGGCGCTCATCCAGCCCCAGGTGCAGACCACCGGCATCGACGGCGGATATCGCTTCATCGCCCTGCCGCCTGGCGTGTACGAGATTTCGTTCGAACTGTCCGGCTTCCAGAACCTCAAGCGCGAAGGCGTGCGCGTCGTCATCAACCAGACCTTGACCGTCGATCAGCAGTTGAACGTGGCGACGCTCCAGGAAACGGTCACCGTGACCGGCGCATCCCCGATCGTCGATTCGTCGACGACGCAGGTCGGCACCAACTTCACCAAGGAACTGCTCACCGAGATCCCGAACGCGCGCGACATCTGGGCCGCCATGGCGCAGGCGCCCGGCATCCAGATGACCTCGTACGACGTCGGCGGCTCTCGCACCGGCACGCAGACCGGCTTCCTCACCTACGGCTTCGGCGATCAGAACCAGACCAAGCTCGAAGGCATCGACACCACCGAAGGCACCGGCGCCAACGCCGGCTACTTCGACTTCGGCAGCTTCGAGGAGTTCCAGGTCGGCGGCGCCGGCTCGGGCGCCGACAGCTTCGGCGGCGGCACCAACATGAGCATCACCGTCAAGTCCGGCGGCGATCGCTTCACGGGCAACTGGTACAGCGACTGGCAGGGCGACGCGACGATCAGCGACAACGTGCCGGACGCCTTCCGCACCGCCAACCAGACGGACGAGGACGGCTACTTCTCCAGCACGCGCGCTGACGCGCGGCAATCCGATCGACCGCCAGTACGACATCAACTTCAACATCGGCGGCCCGCTCTGGAAGCAGAAGGCGTGGTTCTTCTACAGCTACCGCCTGAACGACCAGTACAAGTACACGCTCGGCATCGACACGCTGGCGCGCTCGAAGCTGTCCAACAACTACACCTTCAAGGGCACCTTCCAGCTCAATCGCACCAACCAGGTGATCGGCTTCCTGAACAAGCGCAACAAGCTGCAGGAGCTGCGCGACCTCGGTCCGCTGACGCCGATCTCGGCCGCCCGCTACCAGGCTTCGCGCAACTACCCGTGGAAGTTCGAGTGGACCAGCGTGCTCAGCGACCGCCTGTTCCTCGACGTCATCGGCGGCAACTGGTACAACTTCTTCCCGCTGGATCCGACCGATCAGTACGGCTTCGCCAGCAACGTCGTCCCCGGCCGCATCGACACGGCGACCAACCAGCGCACCGGCTACAACGACGCCTATCAGGATCAGAAGCGCTACAAGCCGCAGGTCTACGTGGCGATGAACTACTTCAAGGACGGCTGGAAGGGCAGCCACGACTTCAAGTTCGGCTACGACTGGAAGCGCGATCGCCGCCTCTTCGGCCGCGCGCAGCCGGGCAACATCTTCTACCGCGACCTGAACAGCGCGGTGAACGAGCTCGAGCTGTACAACTCGCCGAACACGTCGCAGAACGACGTGGTCTACAACGCGGCGTACCTGAGCGACACGTGGAAGGTCACCAACCGCATGACGATCAACGCCGGCGTCCGCTACGAGCACTACGTCGACAGCTTCCCGGAGCAGTCGTTCACGCCGGACGGCCACTCGATGCTGGCCAACTGGCCTGCCGACGATCAACCCGGCCGAGCGCGCCCGCTACCATGGCGTTCATGGCGCCGGTCACGGTCGCGGCGCGCGACCGTGTCGACGGCCCACAGCGTGTCGCCGCGTCTCGGCTTCGCCTACGACCTCACCGGTGACAACCGCACCGTCCTCAAGGGCTTTGCCGGCCGCTATCTACTTCAACTCGGCCGACACGCTGGCCGACCTCGAAAACCCGGTCGGCAGCGCGCGCCTGCGCTATCAGTTCCTCGATCAGAACGGCAACCGCCTGCTCGACGGACCGCAGGAGCTCGGACTGTTCCGCTCGACGCAGGGCGGCGCCGGCTTCGTCAACGTCGACGACAACATCAAGCGCCCGTATTCGCAGGAGCTCTCCAGCTCACCTCGAGCGCGAGATCACGCACCGGCCTCTCGGGCCGTTTCTCCTACGTCTACAAGAACGTCCGCGACGAGTGGGTCGAGATCGATCCGACCCGCGAGGCGGCGATGACGATCCCGTTCAGCGTTCGTCGACATCGGCGTCGACGGCGTCGCCGGCACCGGCGACGACAAGACGCTGGCAGCTGACGGATCGTCCGGCGGCGACGCCGCAGACGCGCCTCTACACCAACCCGGACGACCCGGCCTACAACAGCGACTTCCAGACCGTCGAGTTCGCGATCAACCGCCGCTTCGCGAACAAGTGGATGGTGCTGACGTCGTTCGGCTACACGTGGCTGAACCAGTTCCACGCCACGACCACCGGCACCGGCGCGCTCGACGCGCTGGCGCAGGGCAAGACCTACAACTGGCGCGACAACCAGAACCTGTTCGGCGACGAAGGCAGGGAGACCTCGACGCTGTGGAACTACAAGGTCATCGGCCGCTACGTGATGCCGTGGGAAATCGGCTTGTCGGGTTCGTGGAAGGTGCAGAGCGGCCGCCAGTATGGCCGCAACACTTCGCGTGACGTTCCCCGGCGACGGCGCGCAGACCATCCGCGTCGAAGCAGGTGACCGCCAACCGCGCGCCGACGGTGTCGATCCTCGACTTCCGTGTCGACAAGGCCTTCTCGTTCGGGAAGTACGGCCGGTTCACCGGAATGATGGACGTGTTCAACGCGACCAACCTCGGAACGGTGACCAACTTCGCGACCACGACCGGTGCGCAGTACAAGCGCGTCATCGGCATTCTCGATCCGCGTATCGTCCGCTTCGGCATTCGCTACGACTTCTAGCAAGGCTTCGCCTCGTTAGCGAGCATCTTTGGGCGGGCTGGGGACATTTCCCCAGCCCGCCTTTCGTTTGTTCGGCGTTGACCGTGGTCAACCGCCGCGCGCTCGCAACTGTGATACAAAATGGCCCGCGCCATGCGACGAGCTGTTGCTCCCCCGCTCGCCGTCGTCCTCGGCTACGTGTTGGCCGCGCTGGCCTTCTCGTGGCCGCTGCCGCTGCACCTTGCCACCCATCTCACGGGTGATCCGGGCGGCGACACGGGTGTGTACGTCTGGAACCAGTGGGTGTTTCACGAGGAGCTCGTCACCGGCCACAACCCGCTCGCGACCGAAAAAATCCTGGCGCTCACCTCGCGCGTCGACCTCACGCAACACAACTACACGGCGTTCTTGAACATGCTCGCGCTGCCGCTGATCTCCTGGCTCGGCGTCGTGGCGTCGTTCAACGTCGTCTTCCTCGCGGTCTCGGTGCTGAACGGCGTGATGATGTACGGGCTTGCCCGAAGCGTCACGGCGGCGAACCGCTGGGAGGCGTGGCTGGCCGGACTTGCCTTCGGCTGGTCACCGGCGATGATTGCAAGGACCACGGGGCACTTCAGTCTGGCGGCGGCCGCCGCGCTGCCGGCATTCCTGTGGTGCCTCGTCAACGCCGAGCGCTCACGTTCGACGCGCGATGCAGCGCTCGTCGGCGTGTGCATGGCGTGGGCGGCGCTGTCGGATGCCTACTTCGGCATCTATTGCCTGATGATCGGCACGCTGTATGTCGGCGCGTCGTGGTTGAGGGTGACGCGGCGGGCGACGCCCGCAGCGCGGCCCTGGGCCTGGACGCTCGACATCCTGATCGTGTGCTTCGGCGGACTGATCGCCGGACTGGTGCTCGGCCGCGGCGGCGAATTCACGCTGCTCGGCGTGCCGATCCACGCGCGAAGCCTCTACACGCCGGTGCTGATCCTGACGGTGCTGGTGATCGCGCGCGCGGTGATCTGGTGGCGCCCGCATTTCGAGCTGTCCGATCTCGGGCCGCTGCCGATCAGGGCGGTCCTGATCGCGGCCCTGGCGTGCATCGGACCGCTCGCGCCCGTTCTCTATGGACTTACCGAATCGCGTCGCCGAAGGACGATTCGTCAGCCCGGAGATCTTCTGGCGCAGCAGTCCGCGCGGTGTCGATCTGCTGTCGTTCGTGACGCCGAACCCGCAGCATCCGATCGCGCGATGGCTGTTCGAGGATCCGCTGGCGCTGAGGCCGACGATCTTCGTCGAATACACGGCGTCGCTGAGCCTCGTGTCGCTGGCGATCATCGTCCTGGCGATGTGGTACGCGCGATACCGGCCGCGCAAGCGCTGGCTCGCGATCACGATCGGATTCGCGCTGCTCGCATTAGGTCCATTCATCTACGTCGCCGGCGTCAATACGCACGTGCCCGGGCCGTGGGCGCTGATGCGATACGTTCCGGTCGTCGGCCTCGCGCGCATGCCGACCAGGTTCGCCGTCGTCGCTTCGATCGGCGTCGCGGTGTTGATGGCGGGAGCGCTCGCATCGCTCGGCGCGCGATGGCCAGAGCGGCGCCGCCTGATCGGCGCAGTGGCGGCGCATGCTGCTGGTCTTCGAACTGTGGCCGGCGCCGCGCACGCTGTACTCGGCGGAGATCTCTCCTATTTACGATCGCATCGCGGCGGATCCGCGCCCGGTCCGCGTCCTCGTGCTGCCCTTCGGCGTGCGTGACGGCACGTGGGAGACCGGCAATTTCCGTCCGCGCACGCTCTTCAACCAGACGCGCCACGGCAAGGCGCTCATCGGCGGCTACCTGTCGCGGGTCTCTCCGCGGCGCGTCCAGAAGATGCGCCAGGATTACCCGACGCTCGATGCCCTGATCACCCTGAGCGAGAGAGCGCCGATCGGTCCCGAGATCAAGGCGCGTCTCGACGAGCGCGGCGATCGCCTCGTCACGCAGGGCAACGTCGGCTACGTGGTGATCGACTCGCGATTCATCCCGCCCGATCGCGCGCAGCTGGTGATCGACGCGCTCAAGCTGCGCGAAGTGCAGCGCGATCAGCACCTGACGCTCTACGTCCTGCCAGCGCACCGTACGGTCTCGCCGAAGCGCACAGCGCAACAGTCGCCCGATGCGCGAAGGCGGATGATACTCTGCTTCGTGATGCGGCGCGGCCCGTTCCTGGTCCTCTTCGCGGTGTCCGGCGCCGCGGCTCTCATCTACGAAGTCGTCTGGACCCGGCTGCTCACGCTGCACATGGGTCACGGCCTCGCCGCGGCCAGCGCCGTGCTCGCGGCGTTCATGGGCGGACTTGCCGCTGGCGCCGGGGCGGCCGGGCGCTATGCCGGAACGCTGCCTCCGCGACGCGCGCTTGACGCTCTACGCAGCGCTCGAGATCGCCATCGCCGTCCTCGCGGTGCTGATGCCGTTGCTGCTGCTCGCCGTCCGTCCGTTGCTGGCCGGCGACCTATGCCGATGGCCATGGCGGCGCGACGTTTGCGTTCGTCCGGCTGGCGACGCAGCGTCTTGCTGCTCGTGCGTGCCGGCTGCCTGCATGGGCGCGACCTTTCCGATCGCGTCGCGCTGGATCGTGCGCACCGCCGCGACCGCCGCGCAGGACGCCGGCGGGCTGTATGCCGCCAACACCCTTGGCGCCGCAGCCGGCGCGGTGCTGGCGGGCTTCGCGCTGATTCCGGCGCTCGGATTACGAGGCACGACATTCGTCGGCGTCGCGCTCAACCTGGTCGCGGCCGGCGGCGCGTGGATGCTCGCGTCACGGCGGCCGTCGCGCCGTGAGGCCGAACCCGCCGGGAACCGGGAACCGCGGAACCGGGAACCGGAAAGGCAAGCACGACGGTCTCGATCGCCGACGCCCGTCCGGATCCCAGCCCTGGCTTGCCGCGCTCGCCCTCGGCGTCAGCGGCTTCGCGTCGCTGACGTTGCAGGTGGTCTGGACGCGGCTGCTCGTCGCAGATTCTCGGCCCGACCACTTACGCCTTCAGCACCGTCGTCGCGATCTTCATCATCGGCATCGCCGTCGGCGCCGCGATCGGATCGCGACTGGCGGCCGCGCGAAGAATCCCGCAGTCGGCCTGGCGTGCTCGATGCTGATCAGCGCGGGGCTTGCGCTGGCGGCGGCGTCAGGCGTCGATTGGGCGCTGCTGACGATCGGCGAGATCGTGTCGCGCCCCGAGTATCAATTCGCCGACGTCCTCGGCCGCGAGGTCCTGCTCGTGTCGGCGCTGCTGCTGCCGATGACGATCGCATTCGGCGCGGCATTTCCGTTCGCGGTCGCCATCGCCAGCGGCGCGCGATGACACCGTCACCGAGCGTCTCGGCCTGCATCTACGCGATCAACACGCTCGGCGCGATTCTCGGCTCGCTGCTGGCGGGATTCGTGCTGATCCCGGCGATCGGGCTGCATCTGACCATTCGGATGGTGGCCGCCGTCATCACGATCACGGCGATCGCGATCCTGCTTCGCGCGCATCGCGGCGCGGGCCGATCGCTGGGCTTTGCGCTCGCGGCAGGCGCCATCGTCGCCATCGCCATCGCGCCGCCATGGGATCGATCGCTGTTGTCGAGCGGCGCCTACAAGTACGCGCCGGCCATGCGCGGATCGAACCTCGCGACGGCACTGACGGCAGGCGAGCTGCTGTCGTATCGGGAGGGATCGACGGGCACGGTCGCGGTGCGAAAGCTGACCGGCACCATCTCGCTCGCGATCGACGGCAAGGTCGACGCGTCGAACGGCGGCGACATGCTGACGCAGCGCATGCTCGCGCACCTGCCGCTGCTGCTCCATCCCAATCCGCAGCGCGTGGCGATCCTCGGGCTCGGCAGTGGCGTCACGCTCGGCTCGGCGCTCACCCATCCGATTCGCGATGCCACCGTCCTCGAAATCTCCCCGGAAGTCGTCGCCGCATCGAGCTTCTTCGACGGCGGAGAATCATCGCGCGCTCGCCGACCGCCGCACGCGTCTCGTCGTCGGCGACGGCCGCACGCATCTGATGCTCGGCACGGAGACCTACGACGTGATCGTCTCCGAGCCGTCGAATCCCTGGATGGCCGGCATCGCGTCGCTGTTCACGCGCGAATTCTTCGAAGGCGCGCGCGACCGTCTCGCGCCGGGCGGCGTCCTCTGCCAGTGGGCGCACACCTACGACATCAGCAATGCCGACCTCCGCTCGATCGTCGCCACCTTCCTGTCGGTGTTTCCTGACGGCACGATGTGGCTGGTCGGTGACGCGGACGTGCTGCTCGTCGGTTCGACGGAACCACTCGAGGTCCGCATCGAAGGCATCGCCGCGGCGATGCGGCGGCCCGGCGTCGCCGAGGATCTCGCCACCGTCGGCGTCAAGGGGCCATTCTCGGTCACTTCGTTGTTCGTCGCTCACGGGGCGGCGCTGAAGAGCGTGGGCCAACGGTGCGCCCCTGCAGACCGACGATCGGTCCGCGCTGGAGTTCTCAGGACCGCGCAGTATCTTCGGCACGGCGCGTGACGACAATGCCGCGGCCCTGCGCGAACTCGCCGCCGCAAGCCCCAAACCTGAAGCCGTGTCGAAGGCGCTCGACTCCGCGACAGCGGAGGACCTACGAGACCGCGGGCTGATGCTGTTAAAAGCGGATGCGAATCAGCCGGCCTACGACGACCTCGCACGGGTCCTCGAGTCGGATCCCCACGACACCGCGGCGCTCGATGGACTGATTCGGGCAGCGGCGTCGTTGAACAAGATCTACGACGTGCAGTCCCGGCTATCGAGGCTGGCTTCGGCTCCGGCGCACAAAGCCGCGCAGTTGGCGCTCTCGCGCGTCCTGGCGTCCCAGGGCAACATCGAGGCCGCGGTCAAAATTCCCGTCGACCAGCTGCGTTCCGACCCCGCCGACGTCCAGGCCCTCGAACAATTGGCGTCGATCCTGTCCGACGTTGGCGACGCCGCCCGCCTCCAACCGGTCGTTCAACGGCTCGTCACGGAGGCTCCAAAGAGCACGTGGTCACACTATTACGCGGCTTCACTGTTTTTCATACAGGGCCGACTCGAGACCGCGCTCCAGGCTGCGCGCAACGCCGTGTCAATCGACGCGACCAACGCCAAGGCGCATAACCTGGTCGGGGCATGCCTGGCATCTCTTGGCCAGACCGACGCGGCACGCACGGCCTTTGAGACATCGATCAAGGTCGACCCGCGCGAGCCCGGCACTTATGCGAACCTCGGCACCCTGGAACTGCAGGCGGCCAACCGTGATCGAGCGGCGAGGTACTTCACGGAGGCGCTGACAATCGACCCCGGTAACCAGGTTGCTCGCGACGGTATTGCGACGATCACGAAGCCGTAATTCAAGACGATGAAGATCGATCCAACTTCGTTGATCCTCCATTTCGCCGCTGTGTGCGCGTCACCGCAGCGCAGTGTGTAAGAAGTGCCACGCTCAGAGAGACCAAACCGATCCGGCGATGGCCGTCCCCCAGCTGAGATGACTTCCAACGGTCCGGCATGGGAGTTGCTTAGTCTCGGAAGTGAGGGGAATGGATCCATGAGCGTCGTTCGCATTCTGGGGTTCTCGACGCTGTCGTGCGGGTGTGTGGTCGGCCGGTACCGGGACATCGCCAGCACACGGGAAGTCATTTACGTGGAAGAAAAAGGTGTCGGCTGCGAGAGCCATGCGCATCGCCGCAACCATACGGTGTCGGCGGAGCGTGAGCGATTCGCAGCGTCCGTCAACACGTTGTCCGCGAGAGCGTCCTAGAGTCAATTTTCGTCAGGGGCACTGACACAGAACGTCTGTGTCAGCGCGGTACAATCGCCTCAGTGCCCTGCGCGCCCAAACCGTACGCCGAACTCGAGAGCGGCCCGACCCGGCTGCGTTTCTTCCACGGCGATGCCATTGAAACCCTGAATGCCCTCGGCGCCGGCTCGATCGACGCTGTCGTCACCTCACCGCCTTACAACCTGGGTATCCGATATCGGTCGTATGACGACGGCCGCCCGCGGGCGGAGTATCTGGAGTGGACGGCGGAGTGGATCAAGGCGGCGCGGCGCAGTTTGGCCGAAGACGGCTCGCTTTTTCTGAACGTCGGCGCGAAACCGACCGATCCATGGACCGCGCTCGACATCGCGCAGGCCGTGCGACCCCACCTCGAACTGCAGAACATCATTCACTGGGTCAAGTCGATTGCCATCGAAAAGGCGCTGGCGGGAGGACGAGCCGGCCTCGCCGATGATCTCGCGGTCGGCCATTACAAGCCAATCAACAGCAAGCGTTTCCTGAACGACTGCCACGAGTTCGTTTTTCATTTCAGCCGCACCGGCGAGACGCCGATCGATCGCCGCGCGGTCGGCGTCAAATACCAGGACCAGTCGAACGTCACGCGGTGGCAACAGGCGGGCTCGGGCCTGCGATGCCGCGGCAACACCTGGTTCCTGCCCTACGACACCATTCAGAGCCGCGACAGGGAACGCCCGCATCCGGCCACGTTCCCGTGGCGGCTGCCGGCGTACTGCCTCAAGCTGCACGGCGTGCCGCGGATTCGCGTCGCTGCCGATCCATTCCTGGGACTGGGCAGTTCCGCCGTTGCATGCGCGGAACTGGGGGTGAGCTTCATCGGCATCGAGCTCGACGAGCATTACCTGAAGGAGGCGGTGGCGCGCGCGACGAGCGCGCTGCGCGCGCGGCAGGTGTGACAAAGCTGTATCCGAAATAGTTCCGCTTGAATCCATCTCGGCCTGAGATATATGCTCTCATGCACTAGAGGAGAGCTTGTTGGACCTTCGACAACTAGAAATCATAAGAGCTATTTCGGAAACTGGTTCGTTCACGGCGGCCGGACAGAAGCTCCACGTGTCGCAGTCGGCGATCAGCCGGCAGATCCTGCTCCTCGAAGACGAGCTGAAGGAGCCGGTCTTCTTGCGCGTCGGACGGCGCATTCGCATCACCGCGGCCGGCGAGTCGCTGCTGCAATTGAGTCACCGGGTGTTCCAGGATCTGAAGGACACGATTGCCGGCATCACCGACAGCCAGGAATCGCTGCGCGGCACGGTCCGCCTGCTCGGCGGCATGACGGTCTGCCTCTACGTGTTTCCGCCGCTGCTCACCGAGTTGAAGCGGCAGCATCCTGAAATTGACCTGAAGCTCGTGACCGGGAGTTCCGAGCGCTGCATCGCGCAGCTCAGGGCCGGTGCCGGCGACCTGGCGCTGCTGACCCTCCCGGTCGAACAGCCCGACCTGGTGACGGTTCCGGTGCTGCAGGAGGAGCTGCTGGTCGTCACCGCGGCGAAGCATCCCCTGTCGAAGAAGCGAAAGGTCCTCCCGACTGACCTCGTCGGCGAGCCGTTCGTCCTGTTCGAGTCCGGGTCGAATACCCGCCGGGCGGTCGACGAGTTCTTCGTGAGCGCCCGCATCGAGCCGCAAATCGTCATGGAGACGGAGAACGTCGAGATCATCAAGGCGATGGTCAGGAACGGCATCGGCATCACGGTCATTCCGTATCAGGCCGTGGCGCGTGACGTGGCGGCGGGCCAGATGTTTTGCGCCCGCATCGAAGGACGATCGCTCGTCCGCGAGACGGGCTGGGTCTACCCCAAAATGAGCCGGACGCCGCGCGCGGTGCAGGAAGTGATTAAGGCGTTCGAGCGCGTTCGCCCGAAGCTGAAGCTCGCGCCCTGAGGTCTTACGGGCTTGCGGGCTACGGGCTTGCGGAGTCCGGCCTTGCGGGCTGTGGACGACGGGCTTGCGGCATGCGCTCAGCTCATGGCTCGAATTCGATCATTCTATTTTTGAATTCCGGCAGCCGCCGTAGGATCGGAAGGTGCGAGGCCGAACATGGACACATCCCGCGAACGAGTCATCTCCATCAGCCTGAACGAAGCCGACTGGCAGGCCTTCATCCGCCTGCATCCGCAACCAGTCAACTGGCTGCGCGATCGGATTCAGGAATCGATCGTGGATCGCAGCGCCGTTATTTCGGTTCCTTCGGCAGCTGTCGCAGCGAGTACGACGTCCGCGACCACACGCTGACGCCCGGCCGGTTCACCAGCTTTACCTCGAGCTTCCGCGTCCGCTTCAACGGGTCTGGATTCGTCGACGAGTAGCCGAGCATGTAGTAGTCGCTCGTCTCGGCGTCGATTCGCTTCAACGCCTTGTCGAAGTTGTTCTGGTTGACGACAGCAATGCCGCCGGTCTGCTCGGCCAGCACACGCAAGCTGTCCTGCGTCTTGCGAATGTGCTCCCCGAATTCGACCGGATCCAGCGTCTCGTCGAGGTCGCTGCCGGCCACCAGGCCGCGTGGATCGATGGTGTAGAGCGTGGCGTTGGCGCGGTTGGCCGTCCGCGTGATCTCCGACAGCTCCCGCACCAGGTCGGCGTCGGCGAACTGGTTCTGGTTGGTCATGCCCTGCTGCTGTTTGCCTTCCTCGCGGGTCTGGCCGAAACGGCCGCCGAACACCGGATCCTCGCCGAGTCGCGATTCGGCGAACGGATTGAAGTCGAAACCGTTGCTGACCCAGATCACCGCCTTGCGGCGGTTGTTGATCTTTTCCATCTGCGACAGCATGTCGAAGGCGGTCGAGAATGAGACGTGCGCGCGGTAGCGCACCTCGCTCGGACCATCGGCGCCTTCAGCGCCCTGGATGATGTCGGACGGCTTCAGGCCGTTGCCGGTGATCTTCTTGATCGCTTCGTCGAGGACCTTGCGATCGTAGGTCGGATCGATCGCCAGCGAAGACGGACCGGTCGAGACGATCGAGAACATGTCGCCTTCGTGCACGAGCTGCTTCGAGATGCGCTTGAAGAGATCGCGGATGCGGCCGGTGTTGCGGAAATCGAGATGCAGGTCGTCGACGATGATCAGGAAGATGCGTCCGGCGGTGTCGTTGCGCGGGCGCGAGACCGGAAGGACCAGGCCTTCCTCCTGCGCCGGCGCCGGCGGCGTCGCCAGATTGTGGACACGGCCGCCGTGCACCAGCGTCAGCGAGGTGATCTCCTGCTTCACGCCGTCTTCGTAGATCTCGAAGTCGTTCTTCGTCAGGTCGGCAACGAACTGATCCTGGTTGTTGCGCGCGATGACGTCGGTCGTGACGTAGTCGATCGCCACCCGGAAGGTGGCCTGCGACCTGGGTGCCTGGGGAGAATTAGGTGCCGTGGAGGTGCCTGAGGTGCCTGCGGTGCAGGTGCCGGGGGTGCTTGTGCCGATAGTGCCGTCGAGAGCCCTAGCACGGCGATTCCGACCAGACGATGGATTGTCGACTTCATACCGACAGTATAAGACGCTCGAGGGGTCTTGCGGGCTTGCGGGCCACGGGCTTACGGGGAAATTCGGCAGTTCCCGCAAGCCCGTCGACCGAAAGCCCGTAAGCCCTGTAGGATGCCCCTGTGCGCATCGCAATTGGCGCCGATCACGCCGGTTTTGAGATGAAACGGGACTTGGCGGAATACCTGGCCACGGCCGGTCACGAGGTCCTCGACCTCGGCACCGACGGCACGGCGCCGGTCGACTACCCCGACATTTCGGACGCGGTTTCGCTGGCCGTGCGTCACGCGCAGGCGGATCGCGGCATTGTCGTGTGCGGGAGCGGCGCGGGAGCGGCCATCGCGGCCTGCAAGATCCCCGGCATTCGCGCCTCGGTGTGTCACGACGCGTATAGCGCCCGGCAGGCGGTCGAGCACGACGATCTCAACGTGCTCTGTCTCGGCTCGCGCGTGATCGGTCCGTCGCTGGCGCGCACGCTGGCCGATGCGTTCCTGGCCGCAACGTTCAGCGGCGAAGAACGGCACCTGAATCGCGTCGCGAAAATCAGGAAGATCGAATCGCGCTACGCGCGCGAGGACTGAAGCCCCCGCCTTGGCTTCCGCTACGGCGCGGCAGGCTGCCTTCGCACCAGGCTACGGCGCGGCAAGCTCGCCGCGCAGCTTGTCGTAATGCGCGTCGGCGTTGCGCACGCCGTCCAGCACTTCTTCCGGCGTCATCCACAGCTCTGGATCGATCGCTTCGGCGCGCTTGAACCACGCGTCCTTCACGCTGCCATCGACGTCGAGATCGTCGATGCGGGCAATGATCTCCGCGTGGCGCGCACGCAGGCGCGATCCGATCTCGCGGCCGGCCAGTTCTTCAACCAGCCGATTCGAGGGTTGCGGCATCTCGACCGCCGGTGCCGGCTCGACGATCGCCGCCGCCACCGGCTCGTCGACGGGCGACACAGGCGTGCTGCGGCCCGACGATTCTTCCGCGGATTCAATTTCCTGGCTGCGTGGTTGCGGCGGTTTCTGATCGCGACTTCGCGGACGGCGGCCCTGCCGCGCTGGCGGCTGCCCGCGCGCGGGCGCCTCGTCCTCGGGCGTCATCACTTCGGCAAGCGCCAGGATCGCCGGCCAGTCAAAGTCGATGTCGGGATGCTGATCCTCGATCGCGCGGATGGCGTCCTCGTCGAGCGGCAATCGCCCGAGTCCGATTCCCGGCGCGGTCCGATACCAATACAGGAGGCGCGGACGATCGCCAGGGCGATCGGCATGCATGAGAAACGTGTTTTCGAACCCGCGACGGTCGCGGGTCAATCTGAGGAAGGGCACGGTCAGCGGCGCTTCTTGGCGCCCTTCTTCGGCTTCGCCTTCGCCCCTCGACTGTGCTCGGGGCGACGCTGAGCCTGTCGCAGGATGGCCGCCGGCTTGGCCTTGGCCTTCGGTTTGGATTTAGCGGCCGCGGGCTTCTTCGCCCCGCTCTTGGCCGCCGCTTTCGGCGCCGGAGCACTCGGCTTGGGCGCAGGCTTGCCGACCTTATCCGGGATCTTCACGACCGGAGCGGCCGGGTCCCGGTGCACCATCGTGAAGCGCACCTGGTCGAACGACGTCGTGTAGGTCCAGACCTCGGAGACGAGAATCTGGTACTCGGCGCAAATGCGCCTGACGGCATCAACACAGACCGGGGGGACGTACAGGTGCAGCGGCACCTTGAGCTTGCTATAGACGCCCCATTCGGCGCGCGCCTCGATAGCGTTGACCGATTCGCCCGTCTCGACTTCCACGGTGACCAGCAACCGCCGACTGCCTTCCGCGAAGACCAACAGGTCCGGGAACACCACCAGTTCGCCAACCGTGACTGACTGGTTTTGCTCATTGCCCGGGTTGATGACGACGTCGGTCTTGCGCTTGTATTTGCCCTGCAGCTGGCGGATGACACGGTCATGCTCGAGTTGCTCGCGGACCGGCCGGGTGAGAATCGGGCTCACTATGCCTCCGAAATCTGAATAAACGCGAAACTATAGCATGGGGCCGCGGCCTAAAATGGACGGATGTCGCTGAGACGAGTTGCCGTTTCGTGCATTGCCGCCGCTCTATTGGCCCTCGCTTGCCGGGCCGCTCGCCGCCCAAACGGCCCCGGCGCCCCCGGTGGAGCCGGCAATCGTAAAGCTCCTGGCCGGCATCCGGGCGGCCGACAAGGGCCAACTGGCCGTGTCCGAAGAGGATGGCCGGTTCCTGCGTGTTCTCGTCGGCGCGACCAACGCCCGCCAGGTCCTCGAAATCGGCGCGGCGAGCGGTTACTCCGCCATCTGGATCGGCATGGGGCTGCGCCAGACGGGCGGCAAGCTCACCACCATCGAATTCGATCCCGTTCGCGCCAGGGAGGCCGCGGCCAACGTCCAACGCGCGGGGCTGTCCGATATCGTCCGCGTCGTTCACGGCGACGCGTTTCAGGAAGTCCCGAAGGTGGCGGGCGGCTTCGATCTCGTTTTTCTCGATGCGTGGAAGCCGGATTACAAGAAATTCTTCGACCTGGTGTTCCCGCGCGTGAATCCGGGCGGACTGTTCCTGGCGCACAACGTCATCAACAAGAAAAACGACATGCTCGATTTTCTCTCGGCGATCGACAACCACCCCATGGCGCTGAACACCACCGTCTCGCCGGGACACGAAGGGATATCGATAACGTACAAGAAACGATAGGCCAACGGGCGAACGGGCGAACGGGCGAACGGGCCGACAGGCTAACAAAGAATTCTTGATGAAAGCCGTACACATTATTGGCGTGCCGCTCGACCTCGGCGGCAACCGGCGCGGCACCGACATGGGGCCGTCGGCGTTTCGAATCGCGGGTTTCGGCGACGAGCTCGCGAAGCTCGGGTTGCGCGTCGTCGACAAGGGCGACGTGCCGTCGCCGATTCCCGAGCGGAAGGGCGCGGGCGATCCGCGCAAGCGCTACGTGAAAGAGATCGCGCGCGTGTGCCAGCGGCTGTTCCAGGCTTCGCTTTCCTCGTTCTCCGAAGGCGCGATGCCAATCGCGCTCGGCGGCGATCACAGCCTCGGCGCGGGATCCGTCGCGGCGGCGGCGGCGCACATGCGCAAGCAGGGCAAGGCGCTCGGGCTGATCTGGGTCGATGCGCACGGTGACATGAACAGCCCGTCTTCGAGTGAATCCGGCAACGTCCACGGCATGCCGCTCGCGGCGCTGCTCGGGTCTGAGCCTGCGGAGCTCGCGCACTTCGCGGGTCCCGGCGCCGCGGTATCTCCGAAGCACACCGTCCTCGTCGGCATCCGCAACCTCGATGACGTCGAGAAACAGATCGTGCGCGCCTCGAAGGCGCACGTCTTCACGATGAAGGAGATCGATCGCCTGGGAATCGCCGAGGTCATGCGCCGCGCGATTGCGATCGCGACCAGGGGCACCGGCGGATTTCACCTGTCGTACGATCTCGATGCGTGCGACCCGACGGTCGCGCCGGGCGTCGGCACGCCGGTGAAAGGCGGCCTCAGCTATCGCGAGGCGCACGTGGTGATGGAGATGATCGCCGAGTCGGGCCGGATGACGTCGTTCGATCTCGTCGAAGTCAATCCAACGCTCGACATCCGGAACACGACGGCCGAACTCGGAACAGAGCTCGCGCTATCCGCGTTGGGGAAGAGCATTCTCTAGGGCTTACGGGCTTGCGGACTACGGGCTTGCGGGCTTGAGTTACGACGGCTGTTGGCCTGCTAGCCTGCCAGGACGCCGCTCGAGTTGCCGCGCGACTGCTCGAGCATGTCTTCGAGCGTGTCCATCAGCATCATCAGCGAGTATGGCTTTTCGAGCAGGCGCGTATTCGGGCGAATCGTTTCCAGATCGGCAGACTCCGATCGCACTCCCGAGAAAATGATCACCGGAATGTCGGCAGGCGTGGAAACGACGACTTCGCGGCCCGATCCGCGGCGCAGCCGCAAGTCGACGATCGCCGCAGCGGGACGATGGGTCCTGATGGCGTCGAGCCCTTCGTCGGCAGTTTCTGCGGTCACAACCGTGTACTGCCGCATCCGCAGGAATTTCACGAGCGGCTGACGAACAGCGCTGTCGTCTTCGACGACGAGAACGACGAGCGACGTTTCGCGAACCACGGTCGAATTATCGTCTGATCGGCGGCGCAAATACATACCCGACTGGGAGGATTTTTCCGGTCTGCATGTGCATTCAGCTGACTTTTCGGACATGCATCAGCGGCGCTGGGCGATCTGCCTGGCGTGGTGCTCAGTATGGACCACGTGAAACTTGAGCCACTGATCGACGGTGAGCGCGCCGAGGATCGGATGATCGAGCATCTTGCCGGATCCGAGCGATTGCCTGATCCTCCCCGCGGCTTCGTCGAGGCGCGCAAGATCGCGGCGCACCGCGTCAACGACCGCAGCGAGATCGAGCTCACCTGTCGGGATGATGAATTTTGGCGCCTGTCGACCGTCGGGAAAATATCCGAGGTTGATCAACGCAAACTGCTGCAGCCGTTGCTTCAGCGTGGCGGACGTCGCAAGCGGCGCGCCTTTCTCGAGGCAGCGCTCGAAGCCCTTCGCCGTGCCCGAATACGCGCGGGTCAGGTGCTCGAGGATCTCGACAGGCGACCAGCGTGCCGGATCGCGGCGCACCGAGAATTGCGTGCCCGCGCCCTTCGCGGCGTTCAATACGATCGCGAGACAGCGTTCGAGATGTGAATGCAATTGCGGTTTACCAACCGAAGCGCGTTTCGAATCCGGCGGTCCACCGTCGCGCTCCGCGCCATGGTGGACAACCTTCGCGTGATCGGGCGCGAAGGCTGGTGAGCCGGGTGGGGATCGAACCCACGACCACCTGATTAAAAGTCAGATGCTCTACCACTGAGCTACCGGCCCGAACCTCCTATTGTACACCTCGGCGCGCGCGCTCGAGCTGCAGCAATTCCACGGTCGCCGGATGTCGCAGGCGACGTCAGCACCGTTTCGGGGTCGCCCTCCTCCACCACTTCTCCGTTCGCGAGCACGACGACGCGCGTCGCAAACTCGCGCACGAAGTCATCGTCGTGCGAGGTCATGACGAGGGCGCGGCCCGACTTCGCCAGCTCGCGCAACGCCTCGCCCAGATCGTTTCGGCGCGCCGGATCGAGGGACGCCGTCGGCTCGTCCAGCAGCAACAGCGGCGGATCGACGGCCAGGGCGCGCGCGATCGCGACACGCTGCGCTTCGCCGCCCGACAGCTCGCGCGGGAGCGCGTGCGCGCGATGTCCGACACCGAGTTGATCGAGCAGCTGCTTGCGCGCGTTGCCTGGCATCGCCGCGAGGAATCGCGCAGCACTTCGATCGGCGCGAGCGTCACGTTGTCGATCGCGGACAGGTGTTCGAAGAGAAAATGGAACTGGAACACCATGCCGACTTTCGCGGCCGACACGTCGCCGGCGTCGCGCGGCTCGAGTCCCGCGATCACGCGCAGTATCGTCGTCTTGCCCGAACCCGACAGACCCATCAGCGCGACGACCTCGCCTGCTTCGGCATGCAGATCGACACCGCGCAGGATCTCCCGCGACCCGCGCTTCAGATGAAGGCCGCGGACCATCAGCGCCGGCGCCTCGCTCACGTCGGCATCCTCCATCGCTCTTCGAGGCGGCGCGCGAGGTAGCCGAGCGGCAGCGACATCGCCAGATACAGGATCGCGCACAGCAGTGCCCGGGATGACCCAGCTGCCGATGTTGGTCGCGAAGATCTGCGTCTGCTTCGTCAGTTCGACGACGGTCAGCATCGAGACGAGCGACGAGTCCTTGAGCAGCGCGACGAAGTCGTTGGTCATCGGCGCGAGCGCCAGGCGGAAGGCCTGCGGCGCGCGAACCAGCCGCAGCGTCTGCATGCGGCTGAAGCCGAGGATGCGGGCCGCATCGAGTTGCCCGCGCGGCACCGCCTCGAGGGCGCTGCGATAGATTTCGCTTTCGTAGGCGGCGTAGTTCAATCCGAGTCCAAGCAGCGCGGCGATGAACGCCGGCAGCCTGATCACCGACGCGAGGCCGTAATAGATCACGAACAGTTGCAGCAGCACCGGCGTGCCGCGCATCACTTCGACATAGACGGTCAGCAGCAGCGCGAGAAACCGGATCGCCATAGACGCGGCCGGTCGCGATCAGCACGCCAAGCGTCACGGCCAGCGCCATCGCCGCGAACGACAGGATCAGCGTGATGAGCGCGGCCCGGAACAACGACGGAACGTAGCGGGCGACCAGCTCACTCCTTGATGCGACCGCTGCCTGCTGCGCCCGCAGCGGTCGTCCCGCTCAGCGATGCGCTCGTAGAGTCGCGGCTGATCGTCGTTCCAGACGTTCCATTTCCTGAAGATGCGCTCGAGCGTGCCGTCGCGCATCGCGTCGCGCAGGATCTGGTCGACCTGATCGCGCAGCGCCGTGTTCTCCGGCGCGGTGATGACGATGTAATGGCCGACGGCGAGCGCTTCCGGATGGGTGAAGAGGCCGCCGTTGCGCCGCATCGCGCGTTCGGCGAGCACGTTGTCGAGGACGACGGCGTCGACGCGGCCGAGGAGCAGATCCGAATACGGATGCACGTCATCGTCGTACGACACGGCGGTGATGCCGTCGCGTGCGTTCGGCTTCGAGCAACAGGTCGTAGGCGATCGTGCCGCCGAGCGTCGCCACGCGCCGGCCCTTGAGATCGGCGAGCGAACGATAGCGGTCGCGATCGCCGTCGCGCACCGTGAGCACTTCGCGGAATTCGTAATACGGAATGCTGGCGGCGAGCGACTGCCGTCGCGCCGGAATGTCTTCGATGCCGCTCAGGCCGATGTCGAAGTCGCCTCGCTTCGCGGATTGATCGAGCGACGTGAACTGCACCTGCAGGAACTGCGGGGTGCGGCCCAGCTTGTCGCGCGATCAGCTCGGCGATCTCGACGTCGAAGCCGACCAGCTTCGAGGGATCGCGCGGATCGGCTTCGACGAACGGCGCGCCGCCTTCCGCGTCGCCGCCCCACCGCAGCGTTTGGGCGCCGGCAGAGGACGCGCCAATCGTGCAGATCATCGCGATCGCGGCCGCTCGAATGTTCACGGAGTCCGTCGCGCCATTCTATTGCTTCGCTGCCGATTCGGCTCCGGGCGGCTCGCGGAACGGTTCGACCGGAATACGCTCGTACGAGACATCCAGAACGTTCAAGTTTTCGACGCCGCCAGGCGCGCGAAGCACGACGCGGTCGCCCGGGCCCGCCTTCATCAACGCGCGGGCCAACGGCGACACCCAGCTGATGTAGTTGCGCTCCAAATCGACTTCGTCGGAACCGACGATGCAGACGACGCGTTCCACTCCTGCGACAGTGCTGTAGCGCACCGTTGCGCCGAAAAAGATCTGTGTGGCGGCGCGCCCCGTTCTCGGGCCTTCCGGATCCACGACCTCCGCGGCGTCGATGCGTTTCGTGAGAAAGCGAATGCGCCGGTCGATCTCGCGAAGCCGCCGCTTTCCGTACTGGTAGTCGGCGTTCTCGCTGCGATCGCCATTGCCCGCGGCCCACGCGACGACCTGCGTCACCGCGGGCCGTTCCCTGGTCAGCAGAAAGCGGTGCTCGTCTTTGAGCCGCTGCAAACCGCTCGGTGTGATGTAGTTCTTGACGCGAAGACCCGGCGCGTCGCTCTTGGGAATTCTGGTAAAGCCCTTGCGCATACGGCTCTACCGATTCAATCACGAGTCCCCGGTCGGGCCACGTGTTACAATCGGATGTTTCTCACCTCGCGTCCCCGTCGTCCAGAGGCCTAGGACGTGGCCCTTTCAAGGCTAAAACACGGGTTCGAATCCCGTCGGGGACGCCACCCTTTACGCGCAATGCAAGTCCGTGGAGAGTGGCTGGGTCGGTTCGGCGAGCTGCGTAGAGCCGCTGGGGACCGCTCAATTCAAGCGTCGGAAGCGGGTCTCAATCTTGTCCTTGTTGTCGAGCGTGCGCGTCAGGATTAGCGTCTCGCCTTCAAAGCGAACTTCGAATGTTTGATTCGTACCCTCGTTTCTCGGATCGCCAGACACCTCGATGTTGTGCAAAATGGCGGCGCCGTTGCTCAACACCTTGTAAGTCCCCGACTGCCCCTGCATTCGAATACGGTCCGCGAGTTGCTCTTTCGTCCAAGTAGGTCGCGTGGCTGGATCGAGCTTTGCTCTCCCAGCGGCGGCAGTGAACTGAATGAAGTAGCCATCGAGATAGACCAGGCGAAGTGGCCGCGACGGCTCGTCTGGTGAGATGCCGGTCGTCAAGTTCTTATTCGACGTTCGTTCCCAGACGCCTGCGACCGGATCCTTTGTTTGCGCCAATGCGACTGAGGACGTGGCAGCTATTAGCAGCGCCGCGCAGCACGCAGCGAAATATTTGTTGATCATGGCCAGCAGCATATCGCGATCAACGACCAACAGGACCGGCCCCGCCGCCTTGCCGGTTCGACTGGCGGACCCCAACAACGCCAAGTGGAACCGGATCGAACAATTGCTGAGGAGTGTTGACGCGGTTCGCCTAGCATGCTCGTAGGACTATCGCATGATCACGGACAGACTCCTGACAATGATCGGCATGCAAACGCTACGGTTTAGTGCTACTGCTGGCTTGCACGGTTCGGTTTCAATTGTGTGTCGAACCAGCGGACGGCTTCCGTCAGGTGATCTGGTAGACGTGGATCGCCGGCTTGGAACTGGAAGTTCGGGCCGTGCTTGCCTCCAGGCACTCTGATAAACGATACCTTGACACCCGCCTGCTTCAGCGAGCTCTCCATAGTCTCCGACTGTTTGATCGGCACGATCACGTCCTGGTCCCCGTGCATCAAGAGCATCGGCGCATCGTCAGCGGTTACATGGGTCACCGGTGAGGCTTCGCGATACAGCCGGTTCTCAAAGTCGTCAGGCCGGGCGGCGGGTTCGTCATATGCGAAGCCCATGAGCGCGGACACGGTTCCGGCTCTGCTCGTCGTGCTGAACATTGACGCCATATCGGCGGGCGCGAACCACGCCACGACCGCCTGCACCTTTGCGCTCAGGCGATTCACCGGATCCGAATCCGACGGATCGCCTTTTCCATCCATCGTTCCCAGCAATTCGACGAGGTGACCGCCCGACGACGATCCCCACGCGCCGATCCGGTCGGACGTGATGCCGTAATCGGACACGTGATGGCGAACGAACCGCACGGCGCGCTGCGCATCCTCGATCGGTGCTGGATAGCGGAAGCGAGGAGCCTGGCGGTGGTTGATCGCAAACACGGTATAGCCGGCCTCTGCGAACCGCTCGGCGTGGCGAATCACCTCGCGACTGGCTTTGAGCGGCGCCGCGTCGTAACGCATTGGCGAATACCACCCGCTGCCCTGAATGGCGACAATCGCGATGCCGTTCGACTGAGCCGGCCGATACACGTCCATCAACAGCGCCAGACCTGAATACATCCCGTACACGACGTCCCTTTCCACGCGAGACTGCGCAGAACTCTGTTCCGGCGTCAGCAGCAGAAGCACAACGCTCGTCACTATGATCATCTTCACGCAATCCTCCTGCATCGTCGAAGCAGTCAAGCCGCCGGTCAATCGAGGTCCGATCTTTCGAACGTGCCTCGCGAGTATCTGCTTAACGATGGTGCCAATCCACCACGAAGTGTGAGACCAGCGAGTCATCGCACTGGGAGCCGACGTTAGCGGGTTCGACGAACGGGGTGGGTTCTAGATTTCAGTCGTTTGGAATCAACGAGTTGGAGGTCGCTCCTGCACGCCCAGCCCCGACAGCGAAATCCGAAGAAAGCAATTTAGAGCCCCGAAGAACGATTCCGATTTTTGAGCCAGCTCGGGTTGACCCGTCGGCCGTTTGACGCTCTCCGAGGTCCGAGCACGGCGACGGCGGGCTCCCCGCGTTTTTTCGGACCGGCAGAAGAACGGCCGTCTCCGGACCTGCGCTGGTTCAAAACTTTTCCCCAGTGCACCCGTAACCGAGTACAGAGCGACGAAGTTCAAAACCAGCTATTCAGAAATATTTTTGCCTTCACAGTGGCGAGATGCTTTTCTCCTATGAAAAACGGCGAAATCTCACTGTGAGAAACGTGATTTGCCTTTACCCTTCGGCGCAGGCTAAAGTTTGGGCTAGTTCTAAGTCCTACCCAGGGGAGCCAGATGGCTCTCGGCTTGATGCAGGACCGATTCGGGTTCCTGTGATCCGATGAGGCACCGGACCAGCGTGTCCGGGTCCGCAGTGATGCGGGGGTGTAAGGACAGCTGGAGTCTTTTCAAGGGACTCGGCGCAATGGTTGGTAAACCATGGCGTCGGGTCTTTTCGCATTTCGGCCCGACGCCACTCTATTCGGAGTGGGCTTTTGAGAATCACTGGTCTTCAAGTTTGGCGGCTCGAGAGAGAGCTCTCGCAGTACCACCTCGCCATAGCTGCGCGTGTCTATGTAACAGCGGTTCGCCAGATAGAACAGCGCACCTACTACCCCGGCCCAGTAGTGCTGGAACGATTGGCAGCAGTTCTCGATGCACCGGCCGATGAACTACTCAAGACGGTTGCTGTCGGCGGACACGCTCGCCAACCCCGCGACTCCGCGGTGCGCAATGTAAAGGCTGAGCGATGACGCAACGGCCACTTCCTATTCTGGCGGCGGAGATTCAAGCGGCCAATGCCGCCTTCATCGCCACACAGATATCCGCGCTCGAGCACGCCAAACACGCGGGTGAACTCTTGATTGAGGCCAAGTTGCAGCTCCAGCACGGAGAGTGGTTGCCGTGGCTAGAGGCGAATTGTCATCTCTCGGTCCGAATGGCGCAGATGTATATGCGAATTGCCCGCGAGTGGCCGCGACTATGTGGTGACAGCGCAAATACGAAACGCGTTTCGTTTTTGCCGATTCGAGACGCCCTCACGATTATCGCGGATGAGCTGACTGATCCGGACGAACTCGGCACTGGAGGCTCCGACGATCACGGTGATGACGATGCGGACGACGACGATGAAGACGCCGGCCAGAAGATGTTTCGTGCGTTCTTTAGCGCGGCCGCTCATGACGAATTCCGGAAGCAGTTCGACACCCTGAAACCGCTGCTCCGCACCCGCTCCGACACCGACACGCTAATCAAGGTGGTCCAGCTGGTGTACTCCGCGCTTACTGAGAACAAAGACATAAAGGACAACGATGCAGATTATCCAGCTGACCGAGCGGGACTTGATACCGCACGCGGATGACGTGTTGGAAGGACAGTTCCTCGATGGCTCTCAATACGACCGCGTCATATCGGATATTCATGCGTCACAGGAACTCCTCCATACCTCGCGGGTGCGCCGCGGAACGACCGCCACCCCCGAGGGACCCGACGACGTAGATCCGGAAGCCGGTCTTGGCGTGGCTGGCCGCGTGAGCGCCGCGGTAGTGCGGCGTGAACAGCTCGACGTCTTCATGGCGTTCCAGGCCATCGACCTCGTACTCGAGACGGTAGTCGGGAAAGTGCACCTGGTCGTCGAAGTACGGCAGGTCGTGCTCGCGCCCAGTCGCGGATCTCGTTCTGGTCGCGGCCGGGTCGGCCGTCGCTGTCGGAGCGGTTGCGGTTGTGGTCCTGCAGGAATTCCTGGTACTCGCGTTTCAAGTCCTGCTCGAGGATGACGCGCCGGATGTCGACGTCGCCGTGTTCTTCTCGGAGACGGGATTCCTCCTGTCGATACGTCGCGTAGAGGTTCGAGTCGTGGTCGATCTCGCGAGTGCGACTGACGCCCGCGTGGAACGCCTGCGGGGCTTCGTCAGCTCGGTCCAACGTGTGGGAATCGAGGAGGTCTCGGCCATCCTTCGTCAGGGTCGCGCCGCGCTCGTCGTCTCTAAGGTCAACGATATCGACGAGCCCCTCATCGCGCAGGTGGTCGAGCGTCTCGTGGTCGGTGTCCAGATCCTGTTCGGGCACGACCCGGAAGGCGCCGACGGCAGCCAGCGTGCGGCTGTCCTCGCCGTTCAGTTCGTAGGCGCGATCGCGATCGACGACCAGCTCGCGCTCTTCGCCGCGCGGCAAGTCGAGGTCGTGCATCAGGCCGTCGCGCGGGTCATGGTTGTCCCGGTCACGCTGGTCGTACACACGCGGCCGCCCGTTGTCGCGGTCCCGCTCATCGTATTCGCGCGGATCACCCCATCGAACGTCAGACATCGCCCCTCCTCGCTCGGGTGCTGCTGTGTGGGTTGTCCGTGAAGACGCCCTGGCAGTCGCTGCGAGAGGTGATTCAAGGAAGCGCTGAAGCACCGGGCGTTGCGCCGCGGCGTTCAGGGCGTGGTCGTGGGGGAACCTCGGCTTGAGGTCACTGGTGCGAACAAGCCGTGGGTTCGGTCCGCGACGCGCTGACGCACATCGAGACCGCAGCCGACCAAGACTGCTTCAGACGTTATACGCCCCCAAGGCTCGGAGGGCAAGCTGGGCTGGGTTGCAGAGAAGCGCACGCACGTAAGCCAGCCCAGCCGTCGCGGCACACATGGCGCCGTCGAGGAGGGCAAAACCGTGTGAGACCGCTATTGACGCGACGTGGAACCTACCTCATTAGTCCTACCCCGGTTCTTGAGGTCCCATCGTGCAGCGGTCTCCTGAACCGTTGCCTTCTAAGGAAGTACGCGCAGAGGGCGCCCGATACCCACCACACTGAAGCGCTTGCGGACACGTGACACGACCGAACCTGCCCAGAGCAGTGTTCCTCCGATTGCTCCGCGACGTGGAGCGGCGTGATCGAGTCCTGCTACTTCGCAGCGTCTTTCGCAGCGTCCTTTGTCTTGTCGATGGCCTTGTCGATCTTTTCGCCGGCCTTCTCAGCCGGGCCCTTTTCAGGACATGCACTGGTAGCCAGCGCGACTGATATCAGAGCCAGGACGATCACCATGTTGCGGATAATCTTCATACCGCCCATTATGCCGGGTTCACAGAGGCGCTTAAGAAGTACTTCGACGACGCCGAAGCCCGTACCCAGAGGCGTTGTGACGTACCAGACCTATGCGGCGGCTGATGTCAGGATATGTTCGAGGTTGGCGACATCGCCATCATGGGCGGCCGCGCTGCGAGCCTTGAGCAGACGGCTGTGCTCGCCAGAATCGGCGACCGCCCTTCGGCATCTAATCCAGCACTGATCGTCTTACCTCGACTCGCCGCGGCCGCCGTCGACGATCTGGCGACGCGCCTCGCCGCGGTTGGGGATCATCTGTTCAGCGCCCGCGAACTCCTGACCCACGCGACCGTGGATACGACCTTGCGGGCCGCTATCGGTGGAGCAAGCGCGAAGCAGATCAGGAGGCGGTTACGGCGCGTGGCAGGACAGCGGGTCGGACGCTACCGAGTGCTGTGGGTTGATCGGGATAACGATGGCAATAGCTGGCGACTGCAAGTGTTCCCCGAAGGACATCTGTGAGGGGCCTACTCAGGACGGTTCCTTTCTTGCCAGGCAGTGACGCATTGACCGGAGGTCACCGTTCGCGAAGAACAGGTGACCCCGGACAATTCTTAAAGTTCAGAGATGAGCTTCTTCACGGCCCGCGCCGTCTCCTTGCTCATGCGACACTCGCGGGTACCCTTCGCGTGATCGAGGCGGTTCTCGAAGGGCCACGACTCTAGGCCGTACCGACTCTTGAGTCGTCGCCCGAAAGCCCCGAGCGTTCCGGCGACCGTGTTCCAATCAGCCTTCGGTCCGATCGGCTTAGCCAAGTCACCCATCGTTAGCCACTCGCCAGGGCTGTCGGCGAGTGCGCCTAAGATCGCCAGCAACGCCGGGGACGACTCCTGAACCATCCGCTGCAGGCGCGACGCGTCCACTCGTCTGACGCCGGATCGCCCTTGGAAGTCGAGGTAGGTATCACTGCGCCAACTGCCGCGCTCGACACGACCAGGGCCTGGAGCTACAGGCAAGGAGGCTTCAGCAGCAACACAGTAGCATTCGGCAGATCGTCAGCGAGTTAAGCGGCGCGCACGGTGTTACTTCCAGAAAGGTCAAGCAGTGGCTTAACAGACGCCAAGAACTGAAGCCATTAACGAGAAGAAACCGCTAATCCACTCTCATAGCCAACGACCTACGTTTGCGCACACGGCGACGACACCCGTGCTACTGGGGTTTGACGCCGAGGTACGATCCGCCGGCGTTAACCCAGTGCCAGAACTCGCGCGGGTTCTTCTTGAACGCCTTTTCGAAGAGCCCTTCGGCTTTCGTGCGATCGTTCCGGATGTTGGCGAGCGCTCCATATTCGATCATCCCCGAGTCATCATTCGGACTCATCGCCAATGCGCGATCGAACGCCGCTTGGGCCTTGTCCCACTCGTTTCCTTCGGTATAGACACGGCCGACGCGGAACCAGTCGCTGGCCTCGACCTTCTTGCTGCTCGTGACCTGATCCAAAATGCTTTGCCCCTTGGCTTTGTCACCGCCCAAGTACCACGCGCGGCCGACGGCGATGCGCTCCCAGCTTCCGGATTCGGCGAGCAGCAGCGCGCCATCTAGCAGCGTAGCCGCCGCTTCCTTCTCGCTCTTCCCCTTGATCAGATCGGGCATGAAGGTCGGTCTCTTCGCCTGCGCCAGCCCGGCCTGTGCGAACGCTCCGGCAATGAAACATACGAATCCGATGGTGACCAGCCGCGAATACTCCATGACCGCCTCCTTGCGTCGAGCTACAGAATCGTACGGCGCCTCTCGCAGGTTCTGCCCGTCCCTTTTGCTATCGCGAAACACTAAGGATTCGAAGTTAGTTTACTCGACTCGACGCAACCACTCCTCTCGGTATAATTCTCGAACTCGTTATCTTCCCCGATCCAAGAGCGTTGGCGCGGTTGAAACTGGCGTCGATAGGTGAAGACACAAAATGGACGTTGATGTTTTTGTCGCTGGAGGTGGCCTCGCCGGCCTCAGCCTTGCGCGCCAGTTGCGACGGACCGACGCTACGCTGCGGATTGCTGTCGCCGAAAAGCGGCGGCATCCGGCGCCCGAAGCGGCGCACAAAGTTGGCGAATCCAGCGTCGAGATCGGCGCGCACTATTTCCAGAAAGTGCTCGATCTCGAGTCGCATCTGCGCGCCGGCCATCTCGAAAAACTCGGGCTTCGCTATCACTTTCCTCGACGGCGACAATCGTGACATCGCGACGCGGTTCGAGCTCGGGCCGCCGCAGTTTCCGCCGGTGCCGTCATTTCAGCTCGATCGTGGGCGGCTGGAAAACTATCTGCTCGAGCAAGATCGCCGAAGCTGGCATCGAAGTGCTCGACCAGGCTGTCGTCCGCGACTTCACGTTCGGCACGCCGCACCAGATCAACGTGGCGACACCAGACGGCGAACGCTCGTTCCAGGCGCGCTGGCTGGTCGATGCAAGCGGTCGCGCCGGACTGCTTCGACGGCGCCTCAATCTCACCAGGCCGGTTGGTCACATCGCCAACGCCTGTTGGTTCCGGCTGCGTAACTGTGTCCGTATCGACGAGTGGAGCGACGACATCGAGTGGAAGGCGCAGGTCCCGAACCAGATGCGCTGGCACAGCACCACGCATTTGATCGGCCGCGGCTATTGGGTGTGGCTGATCCCGCTTGGCTCGGGCGGCATCAGCATCGGTCTCGTGGTCGATGAAACTGTGCATCCATGGCATCGGCTGAACCGATTCGAGCGCGCGATGGAATGGCTGCACGAGTTCGAGCCGCAGTGCGCCGACTACATGGAGAAGGAGCGCGACAACGTCGAGGACTTCCTTGCGTTGCGCCACTTCGCACATGGCTGCGAGCGCGTCTATTCTACCGATCGGTGGCTGCTCACTGGTGAGGCGGGCGTCTTCACCGACCCTTTCTATTCGCCCGGGTCCGATTTCATCGCCATGGGCAACGAGCTCATCACCGATCTGATCGTGCGCGATCGGCGCGGCGAGGACGTCTCGGCGCGGATCGAGCAGCACAACAACAGCTATCTGCGGTTGTTCGATGGCTTCCTCAGGCTCTACGAAGGGCAGTACCCGTTGATGGGTAACGCTCAGGTCATGACCGCCAAAGCCGGGTGGGACAACGCGTGCTACTGGGCGATCCCGGCGCTGCTCTATTTTCAGCGACGCATCGCCGATGCCCCGTTCATGGCATCGCTCGATCTCGAGCTGCGGCGATTCTTCGTGCTGCACGCGCGCATGCAGACGTTCTTGCGCAAGTGGGACGAGCTCGACACGTCGCGCTATCGGCGCGGGTATACCAACGTGATGTGCGTCCCCGAACTGAAGCGCCTTCAGGCGGAGCTCGCGGCGCCGCCCATGGACGACGAGACGCTGCGCGCGCAAGATTCTGGACAATTTCGCGTTGCTCGAGCGGTTTGCGCGCGCGCTGCAGCAGACCGCATCAGCCGATCACCCTGAACTGGCGCGCCTGCTGCCGACGCTCGACGCGCCAGGCACGCTCGACATCTCGGCGCTGATTGTGCCGCGGCAGCCGCCGGCCGACTCGCCGGCGCTCGCCGAGACCGCTACACCGCTCTAATCACGAGCGCCGAGTCGTTGCCGCCGAACGCCGAGCGAGGTGGAGACGCCGACGGCGACACGCGACGTGTCGCGCCTCGTTCGCCACGACATCGACGGCGCAGTCCGCGTCGGTTTCAGCGTGGTTGATCGTCGGAGGAATGACCTGGCGCGCCACCGTCAGCGCGAGCACCGCGGCTTCGAGCGCACCGGCCGCGCCCAGGCAGTGGCCAATCATCGACTTGAGTGATGTCACCGGCATCCGGGCCGCGCGATCGCCGAAGACGGCGTGGAAGCCGCGCGCTTCGGCGCGATCGTTCTGCGGCGTCGCCGTGCCGTGTGCGTTGACGTGGTCGACGCGATCGGCATCGATCTCGGCGTCGGCGAGCGCCGCGCGCACCACCGCCGCGATCGGACGCCCATCGGGTTCAGGTGCCGTCGGATGAAAGGCTTCGCAGCTGGCGCTGTAGCCGGCCAGCTCGCCGTAGATAGGCGCGCCACGACGACGCGCGCGTTCCATCGATTCGAGGATCAGAATCCCCGCGCCTTCGCCGATGTTCATGCCGCTGCGGCTACGATCGAAGGGCCGGCACGGCAGACGGATCCATCAGGCGGAGCGCATTGAAGCCACTGTAGGTCAGCCGCGCGAGGGCGTCGGTTCCGCCGGCGACCGCCGCATCGAGACGGCCCAGCCGAATCGCATCCGCGCGCCTGTCCGATCGCGATCGTGCCCGACGAGCAGGCGGCGACGATGCACGCGCGCTGACCTTCGAAGCCGTGGCGATGCGCGATGACGTCGCCGGGCGTGCTGGAGAAGTGATTCCACGCCTTCGACGGCCGCGCCCGATCGATGCCGTCGGTGAGGGTCGTGAAGAAATAGTCTTCGTTGCGAATCAGATCGGCGGTGCCCGGCGCCGAGCATCACGCCGACGCGCGTGAGGATCGATGCCCGGAATCGAGCAGGCCCGAATCCTGCAGCGCTTCGTCGGCGGCCACGACGCCCAGACGATCCGAACGCGACCAGCGCCGCCATTGCCAGCGGCGAAAACAGCGAGCGTCAGCTGTCGAGACCGCCACTTCGCCGGCAATCTGGCTGCGATAACCCGGTCGCGTCGAAGGCCGACACCGGCCCGATGCCGCAGGCGCCCTCGAGCATACGCGCCCAGGTGGCTTCCCGCGTCAGGCCGAGCGAGCTGACGATCCCAATCCCGGTAATCGCCACGCGGCGCCCGGTCATTCCCGCACCTCAATCGCTGCCGTGGTCGTCGCGGCGCTGTCTCGCGAACACCGATTCCAGCTCGCGCCGCATTTGAGCCACCGCGCCGCGTTCGCGCGCCTTGGCGCGCGAGCGCCGCCACCAACGGGATGAATTGAAACGGCAACGACGCCGCGCTGAACGCGAGGCAGCCGATGCGGCGAGGCAGCGGTTGCGCGCAGGGACCAAAGCCGGCGAGGCTCGCCATATAGCGCGCCACGACGCCGTAGATCTCGATCGCGATCACCGGCGCGCTGCCATGCTCGCCGCCGATCCGGCCGCGGCCCTCGCGCAGCCCGGTCATGAACTGCTCGGCGGTCGTCGCGCCCGGCACCTCGGTCCAGGTGCGGCCGATCCTGCGCAGCGTATGCGCGTCGCTGCCGCCGACGAATCCCCAGTGGCCCTGCATGGCACGCGGCGTACTGCTCGATGAGCGAGTTGTGTTCGGGCAGCATCGCGCCGTTGCGCACCTCGAGCGCCGGGACCTCGAGTGCCAGGCGCAGGTACGAGGCGAGCGGCGCCTGGCCTCGATAGAAATGCAACAGGTGGTTGAGGGTGAAGAACACGTCGTGCGCGCGCAGGCAGGCGATCACGTCGAACACATTGCCGCGCAGCGGCTGCAGCTCGCGGTGCAGCGCCTCGGTCATGCCGTAGACGCCGAGGTGCACTTCGATGTCGCCGTCAGGAAAACGGCACGACACTTCTTCGCCGATTACGAAGTTCTCGAGGTCGGGTGAGCGATTGAGCAGCTCGAGGCAGCCGTCGATCGAATCGTGGTCGGTGATCGTGACCAGATCCATCCCGCGCGCACGCGCGGTGCGGTAGACGTCAACGGGATCGGAATAGCAATCGCGGCTGCGCAGGAACCTGAGCGCCGCGCTCTGCGTCGAGTGCCACGAATGGACGTGCAAATCTGCTCTCATCACTCTCACTTCAACGGTTTCAGAATCATGACCTGAAACACGAGCGATCCGACGCGATCGTAGCGCGCCGGCAGGAAGCTCTTGCCCATGTCGGCGCGCAGAATCGTGTTGAACGGCGCCC
Source organism: uncultured cyanobacterium (assembly GCA_963833135.1). GTDB lineage: Bacteria > Acidobacteriota > Vicinamibacteria > Vicinamibacterales > UBA2999 > 12-FULL-67-14b. The sequence continues at coordinate 792,324 of CAWHWW010000014.1, forward strand.
GCAGATTGACCGCCACACCCAGTCCGGTCAGCGGCTGCCACCGGTCGTCGGCGCTGCGATCGCGGCCCCACGCCTGATCGAGAAAGAGGTCGAGCCGGTACTGCTCGAAGATATTGAAGGAATACGAGCCGCGGACCATGCCGAGGTCGTCGAAGCGGACGCCGGACGCCGGGCACGCCGTGAATGCGCGTGTCGTCGAACAGTCCGAACTGGTAGCGGCTGAAACGATCGAGGCGCGTGCCGCCGAAATACGCCGCGTTCAGATGGACCTTCTGAAACGTGCTCAGAAAAATGTCCTTGCTGAGGTGCGCGGCGTACTTGGCGTAGGTGCGCGAGCCGGTCTCGAGCGCTTCTGCCGGCCCCCACGGCGTCCCACTCCGACTCGGCCATACCAGGTGCCGTTGATCACGGCGGAGTAACCAGCGCGCCGATACTCCCAGGTCGCACCCAGGCCGTGGGTCGTGGTGCTCGACGGAACCACGAACGTTTCAGCCGTCGTGCGATCGCGCACGAACGGATCGAAGCGCAGTTGATATTGAAACGCGGCCTTCTGAAACGCCGTGTATTGCCACCCGAGATTGACGCCGGCTGAGAGCGGCCAGGTCAGGAGTGCGTTCCTCCGGACGTTCGCCGTCGGCGCAGGTGCAGGCGATCGCTCGCCGGCACGGCGATGCCGAACAAGTCAACGCTCGCATCGAGCGGCGTGCCAGCGATCTTCGGCCGCTGCAGGTTGCCCGCCGCGAGCACGCCGCCAAACAGCAGCGCAAACTGCGTGTCGCTGCGGCCGCGCGACCTCGAAGTTCAGGTAGTTGATCCCGAAAATCGGCAGCGGGAAGGCAAACGACGGATCGACGAGCACTCCGATCGCCATCGCCTTGGCGTGCGTCGTCGATCGATCGCTCACGACCCGCGTGTCGCCCTGCTTGACGAGATAGCGCACGCCCTTGATCGGTGTCGCGATACATGATGCGCTCACCCTGCCGCGCCGCCTCGCGCGCGGCGGCAAAGCCGGCATCGTTGACGCTGGACGTCGCTGAACTGCGCGGCCTTCTCGAGCAGCAGATTGCGGCCGGCAATTAGCACGATCTGCCGCGCCGTTTGCCTGCGTCAGCACGATAAATCGGCGTGCCTTCGACGTTCGCCACCACCTCGTAGGTGTGGATCTCCTCGTTCGAGACAATCGGCGCCGCCGTCCGCGTTTGCACGGCTTGCACCGCACCTTGGCAAACGACCGCCGATCGATCCAGACCGTGCCCTTGATACAGCGCCGCATCGTCCGTCGTCGGCTCGAAGCGCACACGGTAGCAGTCGATCTCGCCGACCCGCTCCATCCCGGCCAGCTCGTAGCGGTAATCCTGGTTCAGGCGCAGCTCGAGCGGCAGCGAGAGCACTTTCTCGGCTTGCAGCAGCGGAAACGCGGGACGGTCGGCGCCCCACTTCGATCCGTTCACCGAAAAGCTGTGCTCTTCCCATTCGACCGCCGTTCCCTCGACGAAATACTCGTTCTCGGTGACGACGTCGTAGCCGGGATCGGTCAGGCTCGGACGGAAGTGCTGCTCCATCCGGACGTGCGCGCGGTAGTTGCGTAGGAGCGCATCCTGTCTGCGTCTGCTGCTGGCGATGGCGCGCGATCACTTCCTGCACCGACAGCGCACGGGCGGCCGTGACGGCGGTGCGATCGATCAGCAAATCGGTGGCGCCGGCGCTGAAATCCACCAGCATCGATCCGCCGGTGACCGGCACAGTCACCTGAGTGCGCGCTGCCGCCTCGTCGCGCGTGTAGCCGGTGGCTGTCGCCGGCCGCCCGGACGATCAAATCGTGGACGGCCGGCGGCCCGGCGAATGCCAGTCGCAACGCCACATCGACGCGCGTCGCCAGGCGACGCCGCCGTCGTACCAGAGATATGTGGCAAACGTTTGCTCATCGAACAGCAGCCGATGCGTGAGCGTCTCGCGAACATCGGCGCCATCAATCGTGAGGATGAGGCCAACGGCAACGGGATCGATCTCCTGGGTGGGGTGCGACAGGAGGTTCGCGGCCGGCGCAAGCGGCGGAAACGCCGCGGCGAGATCCTCGACGCTGTCCTTCCCACGCCGTGGCGAGCGTGTCGGTCGCGACGCTCGACAGGGTGTCGCGCACGATGCGCGCGTGTCGCCTTGTCGTGCACGCCGGACGAGTTTTCAGACCGGGGATCGCACGCCGCGCGCCGCGAGGCTCGTCCACGCCCGCATCTGCATCGCATCATCGAGCACCAAGAGGTCGAGATACGGCGCCTGGTTCGCCGTAAGTTGCTGTGGCCATCCGCTAGCGCGTCGGCAGCATCCACGCCACTGGCGCCCACCAGCACCGCGCTGCCGCGCGGCGCGCGCCTCGGTGGCGGCGATTTCGATCGCAAACCGCTGCAGGTCCGGCGGTGTGTCTCGAAACACGACTTCGAGAATGGCGATTGCGCTCGCGTGCCGCGCGAAGAACGCCACGCAACATCTCGCGCCACGTCGTCGCCGCATCGAGCGTCGGCGGCGCCTCCACAGCAACCCACGGCGGAATGTTTGCGGCGGCTGCGGCGCGCCAGATAACGATCGAGCGCGTCCATCGCGACGGCCGGTTGACCGAGGTCACGTCGCGTGCCGAGCGGAATCGGCAGCGCAGAATCGAGCGGCTTGATCAACGCGAGGATCGCGCGACTGATCGATCGTGTCTTCGACAAAGATCCGCGGCAGCGCGGGTGTCGGTATCGCGTCTGCGCTGACTCGCTGGCTGACGGAAGCGAACGTCCCGAGCAACGGCAGCAGCGCGATCGCAATCGAGCTGCAAACGGGTCAGGCGGAACGTACGCATCGTGCGGTTGCAGCCAGCGTCGAAAACGGCGCGGCACTCACGATTTCTTTCAGACGCGCCTCGAATCCCGCCAGCCGGAAGTAGTGCGCGAATCGCTGCTTGCAGGGGAAGCCGAAGACGCGGCGGATCCGGATCGAGCTCCCACGGGTGCACGGTCAGCACCGCGGGATGGCCAGCGGCGTTGGCGTCAGCGATCGCGCGCAACACGCGGCGCGGCGAGCTCATGCGCAGTCCCCACCCCCACCCGAGCGGCATCACCTGACCGAAGCGATCCGCGACGAGCGGTGGCAGCTTCGACGATCGGACCGGCTGCCGTGTCGCGCGCGGTGCGGATCGCGGCGATAGTCGACGCGGCCGACGATCTTGAGCGGCGCCATGCTGGCATCGACGAGGAACCCCTGACGCACCAGTTCGTCGAGCGCCCAGATCGCGCGGTCGTTGATCGACCATTCCGGCGCGCGGAACGCCGTCGGACGAGGGACACCGGTCGCGGCGATGCTGTCGATCGACGCCGAGAGATCTGCGGCGAATCCATCGGGAGTGAGCTCGTAGACGCGTCGATGCATCTGACTATGCGATCCGACTTCGTGCCCGGCCGCGGCGATCTGCGCGACGAGCGCCGGATAGCGCTCGGCAACCCAACCGACCACGAAGAACGTCGCGTTGACGCCAGCGCGGTCGAGCAGATCGAGCACCCGCATCGTCGTGGGGACGACACGCGCGGGCAGCGTGTGCCATCGTTCGGGCGGCAAGGCGGCATCGAGACCGCAGACGTGGAACCACTCCTCGACGTCTACGGTAAACACGTTCATGGATTACGCCAGCTTGCCATTCGCCCGCACGAACTCGGCGATCGTGTTGACGGTGCGGAGCACGCGCTTGCCGGTTTCTTCGTCCGTGATCGACGCGCCAAAGGCGCGTTCGAGCTCCAGCACCAGTTCGAGCACGTCAATTGAATCGAGACCCAGCCCCTCGCCAAAGAGCGGCATATCGTCGCCGATGTCTGCTGCGGTAATCGGAAGCCGCAGGCTGCGAACGATCGCCTGCTTGATCTCCGCGCGAAGCGCTTCGTCCGTCATCTTCAGTGCATCCCCTCGCTGACACTGTTATCGCAGCCCACCGTCGACGGCGATCACCTGCCCGGTGATGTAGCTGGCACGATCGGAGCAGAGAAAGGCCACGAGCTCGGCGACTTCTCTCGGCGTTCCAATTCTACCGAGTGTGACTTTGGAAAGCAGAGCGTCGCGCGTCGCGGCGGGCATCGTCGGCAAGCATTTCGGTGTCAATCAGGCCTGGAGCGACGGCATTGACGAGCACACCGCGTGCCGCCAGGTCGCGCGACAACGCCCTGGTCAACCCCTCGAGCGCGGCTTTCGACGTGGCGTAGCTGACCTGTCCGGTGAGCGGGACCGAGGCGCTCACCGAGCTGATGTTGACGATGCGGCCCCAGCCGCGCAGCAGCATGCCGCGGACGGCCGCGCGCACGCAGTGAAACGCGCCGTTCAGATTGACGTCGAGCACGTCTTCCCATCGTGCGGTGTCGGTCAGCACGACGTGGGTGTCGCGGGCAACGCCGGCGTTGTTGATCAGGATGTCGATCGGGCCGAGCGCGGCGGACGCGCGCTCGAAGAATGCAACGACGGAGCGCTTCGTCGGAAACGTCACACTCGACCGGCCCACGCACGTCCGCCGGCCGCCGTGATGGTCGCCGCGACGCTCGGCGGCCGCGTCGAGTGTCTCGTGCGGCGATCGCAACGGCCGCGCCCTGCTCGGCGAGGACCTCTGCGATGCTTCGACCAATGCCCCGCGAACCGCCAGTCACGACCGCGATTCGCCCATCCAAATACCGCTGCATCGCGTCGTTTGCGATGCCGATGCAGACATGCAGGCACGACTATAGTTCGCCGCTGCGATGAGTGCGCCGTCAGAGTCCTCGGCGCCGGTCATCACGGCGCCGCTCGCCCCGACACCTCCTGCTTGGGTTCGCGAATACCTGACACGACAACAGCCGTCGCCACTCACATTGCTGACGTCGAATATCCCGAACGCGACAGCGCTCAGTGCCGCTGGCCTCAGCGACGCGGTCGCGGACGCGTATCGGAGGCTGCTGTCCGAGATGCCGAGCGCACGAAGCGCGACACGCGGTGCGAGATGTGGAATTTCGTGCCGTCAATTCAGGGAGACCTGGGCGCTGGCGATCGCTACATGGCGTTCAACGCCGGTCGCTTCGCCGCATTCTCGGAGTCGTTCGGCCTGAGCGTAACGACGCACCGGCGGCGATCCCGACGGCGTCTGCGGTCGGCATCGACGGCACGACGTTGTGGATTCACGTACTCGCGGCTGACGCACCAGGCTGTCGCGCTTGAGAATCCGCGACAGGTGCCAGCCTATCGCTATTCCAGGCGCTACGGCCTTCGACCGCCCTGTTTCGCGCGCGCGACGAAGTTCGAGTCGACGCTCTTCATTGGCGGCACCGCGAGCATCATCGGCGAGGATTCCCAGCATGCCGCTGATATCGCGGCGCAGACCGCACGAGACTCTCTCCAACTTGCGAGCGCTGATCGCGGCGGCCACGGAGTTCCACGCTGATCATGCGCTGCGAGACGTTGCGCGACGTCCGCGTCCACGTCACCAGTGCACATGCATACGCCGGTCGTTCGCGACGCGCTCGAACAGGTCGTGTCGCGCGAGGCGACGCTCGAATTCGTCGAGGCCGAACTCTGTCGGAGGGAGCTGCTCGTCGAAATCGAGGGTATCGCAACGTGCCGTGAGACCGTCAGGCTCTCCGCGATGCGTAACACGACGCTGAACACCGAGCCGCCAGAGGCGACACTGTTGACGAGCGCATATGGGGCGGGCGACACGCTGGCGCGTCGCCGCAATGTTCAGCGTCGGCGGCACTGGGCGCAACGCGATCGATGCGCGTGAATCGGCGGCGCCTCGGCCGCCGCACACGATTGCCGCAATGCAGGACGCCGCACCTGAGGCGCCGCTCTCTCCAATCGCGCCCTTGAGCGACGTGACGACCGGCCGGCTGTGGCCGAACACTTCGTCGAGCGCGCGTGCCTCCAGATCGTCGAGCCGGGCGCGCCGTTGGCGCTCGCATAGACGACGCCGACATCATCCGCGGCGATCTGCGCGTCGTCGAGCGCGGCACGCATCGCGCGCACGAGCGGATTCGGGTTGGTCCGGCCATTGGTTGATCGAGACCGCGGCACTGGCCGCACCGACGCCGAGTACGTCAGCCGTAGCGATGCGCCCCGCGTTCGTCGCACGACGACCTCGTCTTCGAGCAACAGCGCATAGCCGCCTTCGCCAAGCACGAAGCCGGCGTGTCCGGCGTCAAACGGCGCACACGGCCGATCGTCTGGCGCCAACACGTTGAACCGATCGTGGACGCGGCAGAAGATCTCGAAGAGCGCGTCGACGCCGCCACTCACGAGCGCGGACGCGCGACCCAGCACGCAGCATGTCGGTGGCGGTGACGATCGCCGACAGGCTCGACGCCTCCTTGAGACTTATCGTGAGGTTCGGCCCGCGCAACTTGTATTCGAGACCGGCGAGGCTTGCCGGCGCATTGCCGACCGTGCTGTTGAAGAGCAGCGCCGGCGCGCCCGCCGCGCCGCCGGCATGGAGCGCGGTCAGATATTCAGTCGTCGGCTGACCGCCGGCGGTGAAGGTCCCGAGAATCACGCCGACGCGGTCGTCGCCGTCCGTCACCAGCGGATAGGCCGCGTCGTCCAGCGCCTGACGGGCGATGACGACGGCATATCGTGAGGTGTCGTCCATGCGCCGCAGTTTCATCGGCGGGATCCACGCGGTCGCATCAAAGCCCGTCACGCATGCGGCCCGTCGTGACGCGCAGGTCGACACGTCGAACGACGTGATCACCGTGACACCTGATGTGCCGCCGAGCAGCGCGTCACGAAATGCCGTTGGCGTCGTACCGAGCGGCGAGACCAGCCCTAGCCCACTGATCACGACCCTTCGCGTCATCCCGCGTACGTTACCATCGACCGTGATGACGGCTCAACGGATGCCGGCGCTGCTCGCAGCATGCCTAATCGCGAGCGCGCTCGGTGCTGGTGCGGCCGCGCCTCGATCTGTTCGACGAGATCTACGCGCGCGGCAAGTCGCTCGAAACGACACTCAAGACTCTGACCGCGCGTTTCGCAGAGACGTCGCAGTCGCCGCTGCTCGCGCGACCGCTCGTCGCGCGCGGCACCATCGCGGTGGTGCGTCCGTCGCGCGTCGCGATGCACTACACCGTGCCCGACAGCCGCACCGTGATCATCGACGGCGGCACTCTGCGCGTCGTGTGGCCGTCACACGCGATCGACCGCACCACGTCGATCGGCGCGATGGAAAAGCGTATTCAGCAATACTTCGTCGACACCTCACCGAAGCAGCTGCGCAGCCACTTCGAGATCGATGCGCGCGTCGCAAGCGATCGTCCCGATGCGTGGTTTCTGACGATGAGGCCCAAGCGCAAGCAGATTCGCGACGGGCTCTCACAACTCGAGTTGTGGATTCGGCAAGACAGCGTGATGTTGATCGGCGATGCGGATGATCTTCCCGAGCGGCGATTCCAAACTGCTCGAGTTCGAGGATGTGCGGATCAATCCGACAATTGATGAATCGGCGTTTGGTCCGCGAAAGGACTAGTGGACGGCATGCCTTTCGACTGTGACGTCGTGGTCATCGGCGGAGGGCCGTCGGGCTCAACCGCGGCCGCCGCTCTCGCCCGCTTGGGCCGTAGCGTCGTGCTGTTCGAGCGCGACGCGTTTCCCCGCTTTCACATCGGTGAATCGCTCCTCGCGTCGGTGAACGACGTGCTCGATGCGATTGGCGCCGCCGACCTCGTGCGCGCAGCGCCGTTTCCACAGAAGTGGGGCGCGACGTTCATGACCCCGGATGGTCGTGTCGAACGATTTGCCGATTTCGCCGTCTCGTCGGAGGTGCCCCAGCCCGCAGACGTGGCAAGTGCCTCGCGATCAGTTCGACGAACTGTTGCTGCGTCATGCCGCGGCCTGTGGCGCCGACGTTCGGGAACGGCAGCGGGTCGTGGACATCACTTTCGATCCGGACGGTGTGAGCGTAACTTATCGAGCGGCCCCTGACCGCGACGCCGCATCAGCTGATGTGGGCCAGGACGCGCCGAGCACGGCCGATGGCCGTGTGCGCGCACGCGCGATCGTCGATGCGTCTGGCCGTGCGTGCCTGCTGTCGCGGCGTTTCAACCTCCGCATCGATGAGCCCGATCTCGCCAATATCGCGGTCTTCTCACACTACGCAGGCGTCCCGCGCGGGGAAGGTCGCCGCTCTGGCGACATCCGCGTCGTCGCAAGGGCCGACGGCGGGTGGTTCTGGCTGATTCCGATCTCCGGAGAACTGATGAGTGTGGGCGCCGTCCTGCCGCTCGCCGCGTTCCAGGCACAGCCGAAGCTCGATCACGGAGAGTTGCTCGAGCGCCTGATCGCGGACACGCCGGCTGTCGCCCGTGTCATGCGCCAAGCCACCAGACGTTGGCCCGTGCGTGTCGAACGGGATTTCTCGTACGGCGCGAGGGCCTACGCCGGCGACCGTTGGATTACCGTGGGCGACGCCGGCTCCTTTCTCGATCCGGTGTTCTCGAGTGGAGTGGCCATTGCCCTCGAATCGGGGTTGGAAGGCGCCAGGGCACTTGACGACGGGCTTGCCCGAGGCGACCTGTCGGCGGCCGCCTTCTCGCAATTCGACGCGAGGCAGCGGGCTCGCTATCGCGCGTTCCGCCGCTTCGTGCTTGCTTTCTACACGACCGGCTTCCGCGACCTCTTCTTCAGTGACGACCCGCCCAGACGAATGTTCCACGCCATCATCACCGTGCTGGCCGGCTACTGGCGGCCGTCCTTCGCGTCGCGCGTCTGGCTCTGGCTGTTCTTCGTGAGCGTCCGGATGCAGGCTCGGTTGGGCTTCGCGCCTTCACATCTGGAGTAGTCGCGGGACCTTCTCAGGCCTCAAACTTTGGAAGCCTGAGACCCGATTCCGGACGCCATCCGTCCGGCCGGAAACAACCGCTACGCCGACGCGGCGGGCATCGCCGCGGCAACCGACTCGTTTGGGGCGACCAGGTCGTACTCGCGGAGATAGTGACTCGGATCGAGCATCTTCTGCGTGCGGCGCAACGCCCGCAGGAGAAACAGCGCGTTCCATGGATCGACTTCGCGCATCCATTGCCACACGCTCTTCCGGCCTTTGAGATTGAGCACCGAGCGGCGCCAGGTCTCGCAATACAACTCGAAGAATCGCTCCGGACCGAGCGCTGGTTCCCACAGCAGATGATGCATGTCGAAGTGCGCCCACTGCCGCGCGCCGATGCGTGGGCGCATCTCCTCGAAATACGCCGTGCCTGGCAGCGGTGTCAGGATCGTGAAGCCGGCTTGATACAAGCGATGGCGATCGACAAACGCCCATAGCTGTTCGAATTCGCTCTCGTTCCACGCCGGATCGATCACGAAGTTACCGGTGACGCCGTACTTCAAGCTGCGAGCGACGTCGATCCCGGCCGCGGTCTGATCGACGGTTGCGTCTTTGACGAGGCCCTTGAGGCCGTCGTTGGTCGCCGCCTCGAGGCCGAAGAAGATATCGAAGTCCTTGGCGATCGGCCGCCACGCCTCGAGCAGAGACGCGTGGCGCGCGACCAGATCGACACGGCTCTGCACCAGGATCCAGCGCTTGCGAATACCGCGTCGCTTCAGTTCCTCGGCCAGCGCCAGGCTGCGCGCCGGGTGATACCAGAACAGATCATCTGCAACGAAGATGTCGTCGCCCACGGAGGCGAAGTCATCGGCGACCGATTCGATCGACCGCTCGCGAACGGCGCGGGCGTGCAGTTGCCAGATCGAGCAGAACGAACAACGGAACGGGCAGCCTCGCGCGGTCTCAATCAGCCATACCGGGCGATGCGCGAGGCACGCGTATTCCTTTCGCCAGCCGTCCACCAGCTGCCGGCTCGGGCGGGGCACTTCGTCGAGCGCCAGCGTACCCAGTTCACCGCCGCTGCGGACGGTCTCGCCGGCGGCGCTTTTGAGTATCAGCCCTGGCACCCCGGTCAGTGGCGTGCCGTGCTCGAGCGCGCGCACGAGACGCGGCATGGCCCGCTCTCCGTCGTCGATCACGACGGCCGTGACGTCGGCCACGAGAAATGGATCGGGGTACGCCGCCGCGGTGTGGCCACCGATCACGATCGGCACGTCGGGAGATGCCCGGCGCACCCTCGCCGCGAGTTCCAGCACGTTGTCGGTTTCGAGCGCGTGCATGCCGGCAATGCCGACGAGCGCAGGGCGCAGCGTGCGGATGTAGTGTTCGACTGATCGGCCAAAGCGCAGGTCGGCGATCGTGACGCGATGCCCGTCAGCTTCGAGTGCCGCGGCGATGTATTCCATGCCGAGTGGCTCGATACGAAAGAAGGGACCCAGCCCGAACCGTTCGTTACTTGGAATGGGCCGCAACAGCAGGATGTTCATGAACGAACAGGCAGCGTAGCACAGCGACCGGTGCTGGTATTCTCGTATGGCTTTGGCCTCGCCGTTCGAACGAATCGTCGTCTGGGCGCACAGTCGGCGAGTACTGGTGCTCGTCGCCGCGTGCGGTATCGCGGTCCTGTCGGCAGCCGGCATCCGGGGTCTGACGTTCGACGCCGACGTGCTGCGCTTGCTGCCAGCGCAGGGCCACGCCATCCCCGCCTTTCGGACGTTTCTCGAGCGATTCGGAACCCTCGACGATCTCTACGTCGTCTTCACCGCCCCTGACGGCTACACCGTTGGCGAGTACGAGGACGACATCGACGAGTGGGTCGACGGCGCTCGCGGCCGTTCCAGAGTTGACGCGTATCGATTCGGGCCGCATCGACGACACGCGGGACTGGGGATGGCTTGCCGATCACGAACTGCTGCTGCTCGACCACGCCAATCTGCGGGAGGCGTTGAGCCGCCTGACTCCGGACGGCATGCGGACGGCGCTGACCGCGTCGCGCGAGTTGTTGGCGGTGCCCTCGCCGGAAGTGACGGCCATGGTGCGAGACGACCCGCTGGGATTCCACGACCTGCTGCGACGGCAATTGGCGGCGACGCAATCCGTGCTCCCGTTCATCGTGTCGCAGGACGGTTATGTTACGGCCGATGGACGACGACGGCTGGTGATCGCGCGGCCAGCGAAACCGCCGTATGACACGGCGTTCTCGCACGCGCTGTTCGATCGGCTGCAGGCGATCGCACGTGAACGCGCCGCGACCGCCCGCACCGAACCCGATGACGAGCGGCCGCCGCTCGATGCGCAGTTTGCGGGTGGACACCGGATCGGGCTCGAAGCCGAAGCCGTCGTCAAACGCGAAAGCATCATCAACGGCGCCGGATCGCTCGCACTCATCCTGCCGCTCCTGCTGGTCGTGTTTCGCAGCCTCCGGCTGGTCGCGATCGGCGCCCTGCCGTCGGCGTTGTCCTTTCTGATCGTGCTCGGCGTGCTCGGCTACACCGGCGCCACGCTCTCAGCAGCCGGGGCGGGCGCGTCCGCGATGTTGTTTGGACTCGGCGTGGACGGCGTCGTGCTGCTGTATGTCACCCACCGGCTTGCGCTTGAGCAAACCGGCAACGCAGACGCCGCCATTCGTGGCATTTCGGCGCCCGCGGCGAGCATGGTGCTCGGGATGTGGACGACGGCGGCGACGTTTCTTGGCCTGCTGGTTGTCGATTTCCCGAGCCTCGAGCAACTGGGCTTGTTGATTGGGGCCAGCATGTTCGTGTGCGGTATTGCGACGCTGATCCTCGTGCCCGCTTCGCTGCCGGCGCGCGCGCCGGCCCACCCGCCTCGCTCGTTGACTCTGCCGCGATTTGCGGTCGCTGTCCGCCGACACGCCCGGCTGGTGCTCGCCGGAGCGGCGCTCGTCACGATGGTCCTTGGCTATGGCGCGACCAGGCTGCGCGTCAACCCGACGTTCGATCGACTGCGCTCGGTCACGGAAGGCGCGCGCTTTCTCGAAGAAGTCACCGATTCCTTTGCGCTCCCATCCGACGTGATCGTGGTTCTGCAGAAGGGCGCCGATCTCGATCGCCTGCTCGACGACAATGAGGCGTTCGTGGCTGCGGCGCGCAGTGCGATTCCATCGCTGTCCTTACAGGCGCCGGCGGCGCTGTTGCCGTCGACTCGAACCCAGCAGGCACGCGCGCAGCTCGTGCGCGCACGCATGCCGCCGATGGACAGACTTCGCGCCGACCTTGAGCGGGCGGCAACCGATGCCGGCTTTCTCCCGCGTTCGTTCGATCCGTTCCTCGAACGCCTCAGCCGGATCGCCGCCGCCGAGCCGCTGACACGCGAGGGGTTTTCCGCCCACCGGCTCGATGACATCATCAGCCGGCTGGTGGTGCGCGACGGCGAGACCTGGATACTGGCGACGTACGCCTTTCCAAAGACCGGTGAAGAGTCAGCGGCCCTGCGCAGAGTCGTCGATGCCGCTGGCGATCACCTGGTGATGACCGGAATGGCGCTTGTAAACGAAGAGCTCGGTAACCGTTTCCTTCCCGAGTTTCTCAAGGGCCTCGGGCTCGGCACCACGATTGTCTTTGCGCTAATCCTCGCGACGTTCCGTAACCTGCGACTGGTGCTGCTGGCGCTCACTCCCACGGCGATTGGTCTGGTGTGGGCGGCAGGCATCCTCGGATTTGCTCACGTCGAGCTCGATCTGTTTGCCGTCTTCGCGGTGATGACATTCGTCGGCATTGGCGTCGACTACGGCATCCATTTGATCCACCGCTATCATGCACTGCAGGATCCGGTACGCGTCACGGCGGAACTCGCCCCGGTGATTATCGTGGCCGGCGCGATTACGCTGCTCGGTTACGGCACACTTGTCGGCTCTTCGTATCCGCCGTTGCGATCGATTGGCATGGTGTCGGTTGTGAGCGCCGTGACCTTGGTGCTCGCGTCGGTGCTCGTCCTTCCGGCCATGCTGCCAGGGAAGGATCCGTGAGCCCGCGCGTCATGGCGATCGTGCCCGCATTGAACGAAGCCGGCACGATTGCCCAAGTTGTCACCGGAATGCGAAACCGAATTACTCGCGTCGTGGTTGTGGACGATGGGTCGTCGGACGCAACGGCGGATCTGGCGCGCACCGCGGGAGCCATGGTGATTGCGCACAGCGAGCCGAAGGGCAAAGGCCAGGCGGTTCGCACCGGGCTCGCGCACGTCCTGGCGCAGCCCGATATCGAGCTGGTCTTGATTCTCGACGGCGACATGCAACACCTGCCAGAGGAAGCCGGCCACCTGATCGACACTGCGGTCGCAACCGGCGCGGACCTCGTGGTCGGCGAGCGTCAGTTCGACCGCGCCACCATGCCCGCCGTCCCGGTACTACGCCAATCGCTACGGCAGCGCGGCGTTGTCGTCGTTCACTGGCGTGCCGCTGAAGGATACGCAGTGCGGCTATCGTCTGTTCCGCGCCGACATGCTGCGCCGACTGCGCCTGCGCGCGACCGGCTACGACATCGAAACTGAAATGCTCATCAAAGTCAGCCGCCTCGGCGGACGGATCGTGTCGGTTCCAGTGAGCGCCGTGTACGGCAGCGGGCGCAGCAAACTGCGACCGGTGCGCGATACGACGCGCACATGTTTTCGCGCGGTTTATTACCGCTACATCGAACGACTGTGATTGAAGCGACCAAGACCACGCCGCCGCCGGCAGCCGGCGCCGAGCCGGTCCGCGGCTGGTGGTCGCGGCACGCGCTCAACACCGGGGCCGTGTTTGGGCTCACGGTGCGCGGTGTGCACGCGCTGCCGCGCCGCGTCTCGTACGCGATTGGCCACGTCGGCACCTGGCTCGCGTGGCGGCTGATGCGGGACACCACCGCGGCGGTGGCGGCGAACCTGCATCCGCTGTTTCCCGACGAGTCACTGCGTACCCTCGAGCGTCGTGCTCTCGACACCTACCGAAGCTACGCCTTCGATACGATCGATTTCTTGCGGGCGTTGTCCGCATCTCCCGATGAGACGCAGCGTTTATTTGATCTCAAGTCGGAGAGTGCGGCGATCTTCGAGCGTGTCCTTGGCGAAGGGCGCGGCGCGTTGCTGGTCGCGGGACACTTCGGGAATTGGGAGATCGGCGGCATCTTGATGGGCCGCGTCCTGAAGTTGCCGCTCACGATTGTCGCGATGCCGGAAGCGGATCCCGAGGTGCAGCGGCTGCGCAACGAGACGCGCGCGGCCATGGGTGTCGAGACGCTGGAAGTGCGGCAATCGCTGGGCACCGCGCTCCAGATCCGGCAAACACTCGGTGAAAATCGCGTCGTCGCCTTGCTGGTCGATCGGCATGTTGGCCGCGACCGCGTCGAGGTGACGTTGTTCGGACGTCGCGCCTGGTTTCTGCATACTCCGGCGCTGCTCGCGTATCTCACGGGCGCGCCGCTGATTCCCTGTTTTCTCGAGCGTCTCGGGCCGGCGTCGTTTACGACCATCGCGCTCGAACCGATCTACGTCGATCGCACGCGCCCGCGCGATCGCGCCATTCAGGAAGCGACGCAGCAGATGGCCAACGGTCTCGAATCTCGCATCCGGCTCAAACCGCATCTGTGGTACCACTTCTATCGCTATTGGGACGCGCAGGACGAGCTCCAGCTGAGTGAGTGACCCGGTATGGATCCGCTGTCGCGTGTCGCGCTCGCACGCAACCTGATTCGGCTGAGGGGGTGGCAACCGCGAGCGCGACCGCGCCAGATGGTGACGATCGAAATGTCGTGCAATAGCGCTGATGTCAGATCTTCGTCAGCCGGAACAGCACGTTGGCGAATCCCGCCGTGTTTGAGATTGCGGGCATCTCCACCTGCCAACCCAGCCGGCTGAACAGCGCTGTCCATTCGCGCACGCCGCGAAAATAGAAGCGCTGCGTCCACCTGCCTACCGCGATCGCCTTGATCCGGTTGCCAACCCGCACGCGCATGAAACCCTTTGGCGAATCGCTGTCCGCTTCGCGCACGAGCAAGACCGCGCCGGATGCCATGCGCGATCCGATCGCCACGAGCAGCGCTTCCTGATCGGCTGGTGGCGCTAGATGCAGGACATCGAACAAGGCGGCCGCCGACACGGCCGGCGGCAACCCCTCTGGCGCAGACGCGTGAATGATCTCCGCGTCGCCGTCAAGCGCATCACGCGCGATCGCAGCGACGCGGCGGCGCGTCTCGATGCCAACCAGTCGATCGAACCCGGGCGGCGGTGTCTCATAGGGCCACTCGCCCGACTGATAGAGCCGCCGTGCTTCGATCAGCGACGCCAGGGTGAGTCCCTGCCCGCAACCTACGTCCGCAAAGACTGTTCCCGACGGCAGGATGCCGCTGAACAGCGCCTCGTAAACGCCGTCGCCTCGCAGCTTGCCGCGCCCGAATTCCCACGCGGTGATTGTGGTGTCGATGTAGCGATCCGCCGCCGCCGCGAACACGGCGTAGATCGCCGGAGGAAGGGGAAGTGCGGGCCTGATCGCCGCGATCGTGCACAGCGTCAGCATCGTCCCGATGACCGCGCCGACGCACACCGACCCGAGTAGCAGATCGCCGCCGAGCGACCACGGGTCCATCTGGCGAATCGCCTCGACCGTCAGATCGTGCGCGTCACGCCGGCGCAGCCACGCGCCGGTCTGCACCTCGGCGAAGATCAGGAACGGAGCCATCACCGGATTCGACAGGTTGGCCGCCGCGTACATCTTCAAGCGGTTGAGACGCAGCACGCGCCCCACCATGATGGTCAACAGCAGGTGAAATCCGAAGAACGGCAGGCACCCGATGAACGCGCCGACGCCGATCGCGGCGGCGTCTCGATTCGGACCGGGATATTCGAGGCGCAGATTCTGAAAGAACCGGCGGGCGAGCCGCCCACGTCGACGCGGCATCGCTGACGACCGTTACCGGGGTTCCGCGAGGGTGATTGACCCGCTCGCCACCATCTGCCCGCCGGTCATTACTTCGCCCTCGATCTTGTAAAGACCGCCCAGGTGGCCTGCGACGCGCGCAGTGACATCGAGCAATGCGCCCGGCGACGCGGCTGCCTGAAATTTGAACGAGCCGAGCGCGGCCACGCGTAACTGTATCGGACGTCCAGCCACGGCTTCACCCGCGGCGGCGGCGAGACCGCCGGTTTGCGCCACGAGTTCAATCAGGACGATGGCAGGAACGACGGGGTTGCCGGGAAAGTGACCCTGAAAAAACCAGTCGTCGTTCTTCGTCTGGCGGCGACAATGTGCGCGCACACCCGGCACGAGCTCGACGAGTTCCTCGACGAGACGCATCGGCGGCTGGTGCGGCAGCAGATCGACGGACACGTTCACCCGCGCAGTATACAATTGACGCCCGATCCACTGAGGCGCGTTGCCACGCATCTCATCATCGAGGCGACTGAAACAATGCTCCGTGCCGATGACCCTTGCGACAACGGCAATCGCCTAGCTGCTCGGGCGGCAGTACGCGGCGCGCGGGTGATCGACGGACCCGAACGCCTCCAAGCGTTGTCGTGAAGATGTCGAGCGCGATTGTCGACGCGTTCACCAGACTGCGACGCGACCATCCGCACCGGCACCTCATCTACGTGCCTGCAAGTCGGGCGGCGCTGTCGGCGTCCAACATCGCGGAGGGCGCCGAGCGGGTTGCGGAAGCGCTCGATGCAGCGGCACTTCGAGCCCGAACGCTTGATTTTGTCGGCGGTGGGCAACGTGCCGCTGGCCTTTGCGGTACTGCTGGCGTGTCGCGCCCGGGGGCTTGCGCTGCTGCCGGTGGATCGGGGCACCACGGACGCAGAGGTCGCTGCGCTTGCCGAGCAGTTTGATGCTGTGGCGGTCATCTCTGCCGACGGCAGCCTGGCCATTCCGGCACATCAAACGCGGGCCACTTCCTATCGCGGCGTGGCCATGCTCAAGCTGACATCCGGGTCATCGGGGTGCGCGCGCGCCACGTGCACGCCTGAGTCGGCGCTCATCAGCGACGGGCGCACCGTGGCTGCCGCAATGGATATCAGGCCAGACGACGTGCAGATTGCCGCGATTCCGCTCTCGCATTCGTACGGCATTGGCAATCTCGTGATGCCGCTGCTTCTGCAAGGCACGGCGATCTGTTTGCGCGACGCGTTCGTCCCGCAACGAATTCCGGATGACGCGCGGCAGTTCAACGCGCGGCATTTGCCGGGCGCACCTTACATGTTCGATCACCTGGCGACACATCCACCGCCGAGTGGGTGGCCGCCCTCCCTGACCCGGCTCGTCAGCGCCGGCGCGCCGCTCGAGCCCGACGTCGCCGAGCGTTTTCGCGCGGCGTTTGGCGTCAAAATTCATCCGTTTTACGGCACGAGCGAAACCGGCGGCATTGCCTTCGACGCCGATGACGGGCCAGCGGCGACGGGGTTCGTCGGGCGCGCCTTGCCCGGCGTCGAGATCTCGTTGCGTGACGAAGTCGACGAGCGCGGAAGCCGGGTTCATGTCCGCAGCGCCGCCGTCAGCAGCGGCTACGCCGGCCGCGAAGATGCGGACGCGTTTGTCGATGGCGGATTTTTGACAACCGACCTCGCGGCGTTCGACGCGAACCTTGGTCTGGTTCTTCGCGGCCGTGTCTCGTCGTTCGTCAATGTTGCGGGCCGGAAAGTTCAGCCGGAGGAAGTTGAGCGAACGCTGCGGGAATTTCCTGGAGTCACCGACGCTCGAGTATTCGGCCTCGAAGATCGGCACCGCGGCGAGAAGCTCGTCGCGTGCCTGGTTTTCTCGGGCGACCCCGCCGTCTCTGATCGAGCTCCGCAGCTTCTGCGGGCGCCGGCTGGCTGCTTACAAAGTCCCGCGAGCCTTCATTTTCGTCGACGAGATCCCACTGACGGCGCGCGGTAAGACCGATCGCGAACGCCTGCTGCAGACTTGTCCTCCGAGCGAATGGCTGCCGACGGTATGCTATAGTCCAGCTTCGATTTAGAGGCCGTACAGAGTCTGAATCTGAGAGGGTCGGAATCTACGTGTGGAGACCTGTTGAACATGCGCTGGCCGGGGTCGCTCGCCTCGCTTGGCCTGTCCTTCAGTCGCTGAATCAGACGCTTTCCTGCCAAGACGTTTCAACCGGCGTGGGCGCCCGGCCCCCTTCCTGAAGAGCTCGGAACGAACCAAGCCGACACTCGGCTGGCCGCGCAGAACCGACTCGCTGTGCCCCCAATGCGTCAAGATCACGCGCCAGCGCATACTGTCGGGCGAACAGTCGATCGAGTCGCTAGTCGACGACCACACGGGCGAGATCACCGCGCACATCCTCGAGCGCGACGGCAAGGTCGTGATCGAGAAGACCTGCCCCACACACGGCACGTTTACCGACACGCTCGCGATCGACCCGGCGTTTCTCACGCGAATAGAGAACCTATTTCCCGGCCGTGATTTCAAGGCCATCGCCCCCGGCCTCCACGATCACGGCACATCTTCCATTCAGCACGGCCGCGGCGCGGTGCTCACGATCGATCTCACCAACCGCTGCAACATGATGTGCGATCCATGTTTCATGGACGCGAATCAAGTCGGTTACGTCCATGAGTTGACGCTCGACGAAGTCAAGCGCCTGCTTGATGATGCGATTACGGTCAAGCCGCGGCGACAAATGACGGTGCAGTTTTCAGGCGGCGAGCCGACCATCTCGCCGATCTTCTTGGATGCCGTGCGCTATGCCCGCAGCGTTGGTTACTTCAGCGTGCAAGCGGCAACCAACGGCATTCGCTTCGCGCAAGAGGCCGAGTTTGCGCGCGCCGCGCGCGAAGCCGGTATGCGCATTGCCTATCTTCAGTTCGACGGTGTGAGCGAAGAGGCCAACGCGCATCGCAAGGTCGGCAATCTGTTCGACGTCAAGCTACGGGCAATCGAGAACCTGCACGCCGCCGGAATCGACGTCTGCCTGGTCGTCACGATCGTCAACGGGGTCAACGACAATCAGGTCGGCCCGATTATCAGGTTCGCACTCGAGAACTGCGACAAAATCAGTTTTGTTTCGTTTCAACCTGTGTCATTTACCGGACGCGATGAAGACATCAGCGACGCGGATCGCATGGCACGTCGTTACACGCTTTCGCATCTTGCGCACGACGTCAAAGGGCAAACAGGCGCCACCGAACCGCTTCGTGACTGGTTTCCACTCTCGGCGTCAAGTGTGATCTCGGACGTCACCGATGTGCTGCAAGGACCCGGCGCCGATTGGGGGACGTTGAAGTGTGGCTGCCATCCTGATTGTGGCATCGGCACGGCGTTCATGGTGAGCAAGAAGACAAAGCAATGGGCACCGCTCGCCAGCTTCGTGAACGTTGAGCAGTTCCTCGCCGATGCGCGGCTGATAGCGGACTCGGCGCGGGGCCCGTTCCTAACCAAACTGCAAACCGGACTGAGCCTGCTGCGCAATTATTCACCAGATAAGGTGCCGGAAGGTTTCACGCTGACGAAGCTGCTTCAGAAATGGGACAAGCAGAGTGGCGGACAGTTCGGCGGCAAGTTAAACGGTGCGATCGAGCAGGACCGGAAGGGAGACGAATGGCTCATTTTATTTGTCGCCGGCATGTGGTTCCAAGATCTATGGACCTACGACTTCCGCCGAACCGAAATGTGCATCATCCCGTATGCCACGCAGATGGGTGAGATCTCGTTCTGTGCGTACAACACAGGCGTAGGCTGGCGACAGGTCGTCGAGAAGATGTATCAGAACGCCACCGTGGCCAAGTGGTACCAGGAGCACGGTAAACACCCCGTCTACGCAAACCCGCGCAAATCGGTGCCGCTGGCTGATGCCACTCCGGTCTCACTGAAGATCCCGCGCGACGGACGCTTGGTAGACTGGGTGGCTGCTCGGCCGACGCCAAGCCCGCCCGTGTAAGGCCAGGCCGGGGCCTCCTTCACTTGAGTCTTTTGGTTGGCGGGTTGCCGGACCGTACTGTGAAAGAAAGGGCCGGAACAGGTTTGTGCTATTCCGGCCTCATTCCGACACGGGTTTACCAGAGTTGATAGCCGAAGGAGACCGAAATGTCCCATTCGTCGGCCGTCAGACGTTCACGCCGCCCGTTCGTAGTAATTCAGTAATCCGCCAAGGCGCAGTCGGCGACGAATCGAACCCGTCGAATGCGCAGGTGGGCCATTGATCAGCGTATTCCCAAGCCCTTGATGATTCCGTTCGAGATGGTAATGCGCGACGTATTCACGCACCGCTCGCAGGAAATGATGTTCGCCCAAGGGAATGATCCGATCCAGGCATTCTTCTTTGATTGACCGAACAACCCGTTCGGCGTACGCATTCGCGTTCGGCGCCTGATACGGCGTCTGCACGATCCGGATGCCTGCCTCACGTAGGCACTCGCGGACTGGGCCACTCCATTTCGTGTCGCGATCACAAATGAGGACGCGGCCGGGCTGGGCGTCTGCCAGCGTGAGCGTCCGCCCCACCTGCCGCATGAACGCCTCGTCGGGGTGCGGCGTCGAGCCAAGAATCTGCACGCGACGAGACGCCAGGTGGATCACGAACACCGTGTACACGGTCACCAAGCCGCGCCACGTCCAGACCTCGGTCGTGAAGAAGTCGGCGCCCGCAATCGCGTCCTTGTGTGCGCGGAGAAAGGTTTGCCACGAGGTCGGTCGCTGCGGAACCGGCGGCAGGCCCCCTGTTTTTAGAATCCGCGCAATCGTGGAGCGCCCCACGCGATGCCCGACGTTCTTCAGCGCGCCTTGGATCCGCGTGTAGCCCCACGTCGGGTTCTCCTGTGCCATCCGCATAACCAAGCGGCGGATCTCGGCCAGCACATCCCGTCGCGGGCAGCGTCGCGCGTAGGTCCATTTACGAGCCACGATGCTGTCGGTGCCAGCGCAGGAGCGTATCGGGCGTCACGATCGTGGCGACCTGCCGCAAGGCCCGCCGCCCCAGTTGAAACGCCCGCACGGCAAGCCGCCGTCGGTCGTCATCGGTGAGGCGCAGCCGCCGCGCGCCCAACTGCGCGCGCAGGACGCGATTCTCTTCCATCAGGTACGCGAGCGCGTCCCGCTCTTGGCGATCCCACCAGCCGATCAGGACCGCGAACCAGATCTGGAGAGCCGACAGGTCGATCACGGGCCCGAGTCTATATCAGAGACGGCGTCGAAATACGGGTTCGTTGCCTCGGCACGTGATCTATCGAACTAATGAAGCGGATGTGTTGCGTGAGATGCACGCGTTTATTGCGGGACTGAAATAAATTCTAAACACGACGAACACGAAGTTCACGAAGCAAGTCGCGGCAATGACGGCAGGCCCAGTCGCCCATGAAACCAAGTCTAACGTCATGCGTCGCTCATGCACGCTCGGTTAGATGCGACAGTTCCGAGCGAGCTGGACCGACGACGTGGGCGTGCGCATTGAAAGCGGATTATTCGTTGGCTCCGCCTACAGCGGAACGGCGGCGATGGTGACGGTCGCGAAGTTGCCCACTTCTCCGGCCTGGTGCGCCACGTCACCGAAAGGCGTCCAGATGCCATTAGGCGTCTTTAAGGCGTGCAGCAACCGGCCGGCGGCGGTGACGGCGACGACGTGTAAGTCGCCTTCGCTCTCGTCTCCGGTGCAGCTCAAGCCGACGAAGAGCCCCGCCCCGACTAGGTTTTCCTGAACAACCTCTAGTGACTCCCACGTCCCATCTGAGTGGCGCGACGTTCTTGCCACGAGCCCGAAAGTGCCGCCCGAGAGCACGTGCAGCGATCCGTTGAGACCCGTGCAGCTCAGGGCCCCTCCAGCCGTGATGCCAACTTGACCGCTGACGCTTCCGAACGGCGTCCAAGACCCGTCCGCGGACCGGACTGCATGGAAGACCTCTCGTCTGCCGCCCTGATCAGCGGTCACCACGACATGCAGTTCGTCGTTCACTCCAGCGCAGTCGATTGAAACCACGAACTGGAACGACGAGCCGGTTGCCGCTACGACATCTCCAAATGGCGTCCAGTTGCCGTCCGCCCTCCGGACTGCGTGCCAGACTCCGTTCCCATCGGTCAAGCAGACATGAAGTTCGCCCGCAACCCCTGCAACGGATATTGGTTGGCGGTCTCCGGGAGGCGCGCTCGCCGCCCTCTCGACATCTCCGAACTGCGTCCAACCGCCGCCGCGCGCCCGCATGGCGTGCCAGATGCCGAATTTCCAGCCACCCGCCCCAGAGGCCGCCTCTCCAACCAAGTGGAGATCGGTGCCGACGGCATCGCAGTCGATCGACCCGAAAAAACCCCTGTCACCGGCCTGAGCCTCGAGATCGTCAAAGGCCGTCCACTGGCCAGCCGGGTTGCGCGTCGTGTGAAACAGCCGACCGATGCCGCCCGGAAATCCTTCGCTGTACGCACCGAACACTTCGAGTTGGGCTGGCATGGCGCCACCCTAGTGCCACGGTTCGGGATCTGTCAAGACAAGCGAATAAACGATGGGAAGAGCTCACGAGTGAGCCTACTCGTGGCCTAACCGGGATTCCGGCGGCCTTGATGCGCAGCCATCCACTCCCAAATCAGGTTGCGACTATGCTGCTCGCAAGTCCGAATACCCTTCGACCTCGATTTGCCAACGGTCAGCGGTTCCCGTCGGGGACGCCACTCCTCACGCGCACCTTTGCGCCGCCTGGTCGAGCAGCCGCCCACAGTCGCCGTCGAAGGTGTCTTCGGGTGATGCGCGCGGATCGCGTCATCGGGCGTTGCAGAGCGCGACCCCGCGAGTCAGGATCGGGGTGATGTCGGCCCACCGCGGCGATATCGGCGGCCACGCCATCGCGATGCCTTCTTCGACGATGTGTCCGAGTTCCGTCTCGGAAATGCCGACGTTCCTGAGGATCGCTGCCCGGCAGTCGCGGGCGCCGAAGGTGCTGGCCCCGTCGCAGCGCGCCGCCTCGGCGAAGACGTCCTTCCGGCGCGGTTCGGGTAGGCGATCGATTCGCACGAGCACGGGTTCTGGCGGCAGCGGTTGCAGGATCGCGTCGACGGCGACGTAGCCATTTTTCGTCGCGGCCCCCTTCGCGCTGCCGTTGAGGGCGTAGTGGTTGCCGCCGGACTCGAACACGACGTGATTGCCTTGGCGCTCACAGTACAGTGTGCCGCCGGCGACGGTGAACGGCCAGGCCCGGCCAAGCTGGTCCCGCGTGATGAATTCGCGATTAGGCAGTCGACACGCGACAGCGACGGCCAGGAACGCGCCGACGGTGAGAAGCGAGGGAACACAGACCAACCGATCGTAGCCGCGCACGGGTTCTGAGGGAGTTAGGCTCATCAGTACGACACTCGGCTCATGGTAGTTCTTCACGAGGCCGAGCGCAGGTCGGAGAAACCTTCAACGTCAAGTTGCCAGCGGTTGTCCGTCCCCGTCAGGGACGCCACCGAACCTAACACCGCAAACACCCTTATATCGTTGGCGGACGGGACGTAGCAGACGTGATAACGCGTCCCCTTCAGAACGCGCCGCGTACCGTCAGATGCGAATGGGACTGTGAACGGCTGCCAGCTTTCAGCTACCTCGCTGGGGTCAGAAGCTTGGTGAACGACAACTTTCCCCAGCCCCACGAATTGCTCTTCTGGGCCGTGCCGGCCTGGCGCTCCAGCATCGACGAGTCGGCCGAATTGACGAGCACATTGAAGAGTTGGTCGCGGGTGAGCGTTGGATCGAACGACAGGAGCAGCGCTGCCGCGCCGGCAACGTGAGGCGTGGCGGCCGACGTTCCCGTAAACGGACCGGGCGCTCCATTCTCCCCATTGGACAGCGTGGCAACGCCATCCGGGCCGGCGAGATCCGGCTTGACCCTCGCGTCGTCGGTCGGACCCGTCGAGCTGTACGACTCCAGTCCACCGCTCTGCCAGTGAAACGCGCCGACAGTGAGGGCTCCTCGCGAATCGCCGGGCATCGACAGCGTGCCGGACGACGCTCGATATCCGTCACCGATCCCGTTGGTGCTGTGGATCCAGAGTCGCTGCGTCGAGGACGCCGGCGACGACGGGTCGCGAAGGACGACGACATACAGCTCCTCCAGCGCCTCGGATTCCCACTGCGCCCGCTCGACCGGATCGTCGTCACCATCCTGCGTCTCGATGCTCAATGCGACGATGTTGGGATTGGAGGATGAGAGCTCGAAGTCGTCCACGAATCCCTGACGCACGACCAGCACGTCGTAGTCGTGCCCGCTGGCGCCGAATGGATCGTCCCATCTCACCGTGATCGAGCCGCCGGGCACGCTGCCCAGTGGAAGAAGCTCGGCGCCCCCGGTGAACTCCAGAAACCTGTCGCCGTCGGTATCGCGCCAGCTTCCCTGGTAGTAGCTCTCGCCTTCGTTCCCGGCCGCCGTCACGAACAGGACGCCGCGGCTCGCCACTTCATCGACCTTCCTCGACCAGAAGTTGTCGCCGTTAGGAATCGCGACGTTGTCCCAGCCGATCGAGTGGCTGATGATGCGCACGCCGGCGTTCACGAGCTCGTCGATGGCTTGTGCCCAGGTCACCTCGTCCTCGAAGCCTGCGAGCACCAGCCGCGCGCCGGGCGCCATGTCGTGGATGATTTCCGCACACGCAGCGCCGTGGGCGCTGTCGTAGCTCTCGAGCCGTTGGAGCACGAAGTCGGTGACCAACACGAGGCCCTGAGGCAACTCATCGGGGACGAGGGCTTGAACCCCTTTGAAACCGGCGTCGAGCACCCCGACCGAGACGCCTGCGCCGTTGGCCCGCGACGCCCTCACGAAAGCGTCGGCACCGGTCACACGCACGCCTTCGCTGACGACCTCCTTCGGCCTGGGACGATACGGCTCGCGAACCCGCTTGACACCGGAGGTCTCGGACACCGCGCGCAGGCGGTCGATCGGGACCGTCGCGCGCAGCAGCGGTTTCGCGGCGGCATCGACCCGCCCGCCGGCCCGCTCGACGGCTCCCCTCACGCCGGCGGCTGTTGACCAGTCCTCAACTTCGATCACGACGCGAACGACGCGCAGACCGCGCTCGATCGGCACTCCGGCGGCGTTCAGCGACTTCACGTCTCCGCGCTCATCCGCCACGACCAGGCGGTTGAGGCCGGACGACAAGCGGCCTTGCGATTTCTTGTCGAACGGATCGCTGCCTTGAGCGCTCCCGACGGTGGCAGATGCGAGCAGAATCAGAGCAAAGATCGCGCGCGGCATGAACCCTCCCTGCCCACGTCTAAACGCAAACACCCGACAAACTGGGTCAACGAGCCTCAGTTCCCTCGGAAATCGCCCCTCTACCAGGGTCGGCGAAAGCAGGCCCTCGTTGATATAGACGTGATCGAGGCGTGCGATGGATCGCTCCATCTAGATCGGCAAAGGCTGCCGTGTGCCTGAGCGTAGCAGCGATCAAATGGTTTTCACCTTGACTGCTCATGAGTCGAGTCGCATAGTGCCCACTCCGAACCCTCACACCGAAAGGACGACGCTCATGGCTCAGCCGTGTGATCCGCTCACTCCGTGTCAGGACCTCGACGGCAAGCTCCTTCTGCAGCGCGCCGTCTATGGCCCCCAGCTCGCGTTCGATCCAGGTGTCACGACGGTCGGGGGCGCCTCGACAGCCGGGTCAGCCCTGCGCGCAATGCTGCACCTCCGCTTCGAAGTGAAATGGAAGGGCACCGGGCTCTGCCAAGGCCCGCCTACATCGGTGATGGGACTGGCGCCGGGCGAGGTCGTGACGATCGGTCTCCGCACGCGGTCCACAAGGACGTTCTCGAGTCTGGTTCGTCGAGCGGCGGAAAAGTCGCGCGCGACCTCACGTAGCGACCGCCAGACCGGTCCCGGCCGCGCACCCTTCGGCGCCGGCGGCGTGATGGGCGGCGTGTTTGGCGCCGTGGCATCGGCGGTAGGCGGCGGTACGTCGATGGCTGGAGTGGCGGGTGGGTCGCTCATCGGGCAGACGATCGGCCAGCTCACACAAGCACAGCGCAACATTCAGGACGCGGAGCAGGAAGCCTTCGACGAGGCGATCGAGCTGATCCCGACATACGTCGGCAAGTTCGGGTCGTTCTTCGAGGACGCCGTGGGCGCGATTGGCGGCGTCGTGACCGGAGCCGTCAACGGCGTGGTCGGCGCGGTCACCAACATCGCCGGCGCCGCGGGCAATGCCGTCGCCGACCTGGTGGACAACGTGATTGGTGGCGGGGGCGGCCCGGCCGGCGCAGGTATCGGGGCTGGATTCGCAGGCACGGTGCAGCGCATCTCGGAGATCATCAACACGGTCGATCGCTCCGAGAGCGAAAGCTCGCTTCGGGAGAGCACCGTCACCACGACGACGGAGAACGAGCAGACGATCAGCCGGACGTTCGGCAACCCGTATCTGGATCGGTCGCTGCAGCTCCGGTTCATTCCCGTGTATCAACGGTTCGAAGTCACGACACGCATCGTCGGCGGACTGGCCGGCCTGGCCACCGTGCTGGCTCGGCCCGGTGAGTCGGCGGTCGCCTCTCCGGCGGTGGGCATTCGGAGCGCGATGTTCTCGGCGAGTGCCATTCGCGCGACCGAACCTGCCTTCAGTGCGGAGGCCATGGCGACGCCCCGCATGAGTTCGGCGCTCGGCGTCTCCGGTGACGCCGGCGCGGAAAGTGACTTGCGCTCGACGATGTTTTCGTCAGTGCAGAAGGCGAGTCAGGCCAGTGGCGCGGCCCCTGCCGTGCGACTGGACCAGGGCCTCTCGTGGGATCGCACGACCAGCGTCGGCAATGCCGTGCACGTGCCGCTCGCCGCCGCCGACACCGTCACCAGCGCGTGGGGCCTGCGGGGGAAGGTGAGCGAGCGGGTGACGGACGCGATTAAACGCATCAGTCCTGATTCGCTCGCGCGGCTCGCGCCCGCGAGCGTCAGCGTGGTGCATGTCTTCGCCGGCCTGCACGTCGAAGCCGTTCCGGGATCATGTGTGTTGCCGGACATCCCCGAGCACCTGCGCGTGATCGTTCCGGGGGGAACGACGTATGCGGCCGCACCGCCCGCGCCGCCGACGCTGGACGACTAGGTCATCTACAGACCTGCAGCGTCGACAGCATGGTGAGTGTCGATGTGGCGCCGTTGGTGCAGGTGCCGACGGTCGGATTGCCGTTGACGTCAAACACCTGCGAACACGACACTCCCGACCCGACGGCCGTGCTCACCTGTGTACGCGTGGCATTGTCATAGCTGTAAGTGGAACTGCTCAATGATGACGTACTGGCAGTCGGCCGCCCGGCGCTGTCCCATGCGGTGTAGGTGGTAGTGGACGTGACATTCTGGCCGGACCCGGTGGTCGTCGCGACGGTGGAAGTGAGGCGTCGCTGCGCATCGTAGGTAAATGTGGACGTACCCGTCGTGTTGAGCGCACCTCCGGTCACGGTGGTGGTCGTGGAGAGCGCGCGCTGGAGCGGTGGAATCACCGAGATCTCGTCCACCACGTCCCCGCGAGTCGCGTGGCGGGTCGTCGAGACCGACGTGAACGTCTGCCCAGTGGAATCACTGTATTGGTTCGTGCAGGTGCCCTCCACCGTGTTTTGATTGAAGGTGCACGTCCCGTTGGTCGTCGACGTCACCCCGCCACCCGCCGTCACGATTCGGTAGGTTGCAGGACCGGTCCGGCACGCGGTGGCCTGACCGCCCCCCGAGCCGGAGCCAGAGCCTGACGACCCTGACGACGCGGACCCTCCGCCGGACCCGCTCGGCGCCGTGGGCGACGACCCGCCACAGAACACCGTGGCCAGAGACAACAACATCACGCCGGCCACTCGCTGGTAGTTCAATCCCTCACCAACCATGTTGTCCTCGCCTGCCCTTCAACTTCTCGGTGGTTAATACGGGTGCAACTATCTAACAGATCAATACGAGGGCAATCCTAGCGATACTGCAGTGATTCCACAGTGATTTGTTGAACACCGGCGTGACACGATTGTCAGGGTTCGACATCCAGCTACGTCGCCGTTGATGAGCTCGTGCTGCGAAGTCGAGTCCTTGAAACTGACCTATGATTGGTCAACCGAGCTGGTACACCCTCGCCAGCTGATCGGTCATTAGCGCAAGGAGAGCTCTGATGTCACGGCACCTGACACTCCTACTTTGCACTATCACCCTGGTCGCTGGATGTTCCCGCAATCCCGAACGGACTTCGTCCGCATCGCCGACGGCGCCGTCGGCAGCCGAGCCTGGCTCACTGCTGGGCCCCACATCTGTCGCGCCAGGCGGAATCTCCGGGAAGTTCGACGTCTCGTTTCCACCCCGCAATGAGTCGTTCGATTTCCGCAACCAGCTCGAAACCAAATACCAGACCGGGCTTGGCCGCTCCGCGGCGCCGACCTTCGTCGATCGCGAAGGCGAGGTGGTGTGGACGCAGGAATACATGCGCTATCGCACCAACGGCTGCGACCACCCCACCGCCATACAACGCGTGAATGCTCAGATTGACGGTCAGCCTGCGGGAGGCGTGTGCGGCGCACCGCCCGACGGCTTGATCGCGTTTCCGCCGCGCACCGACTCATTGGATTTCCGGCGGCAACTCGAATCCAAGTACCAGCAGTTTGGCCGCGGCTCCAGCCAGTCCGCCGTGGATGCGGAAGGCGGCGTGGTCTGGACGCAGGAATACCTGCGCTATCGCGTTAACAGCTGCGACCACCCCACTTCGGTCTCGAAGGTGTTTTCGCAGATCGACGGCGGCGGCGTGTCGCCGACGTGCTTCGTGCCGCCGTGCATGTTCACTGTCACGCCGACCTCACAAAGCGTCACGGCCGCCGGCGGCACGTTTACGGCCACGGTCACCAGGACCTCGGGGGAAAATTGCACTTACGGTGCGGAGAGCCTCGACTCCTTCGTGTCGATCACGGGCGGATCGGGCGGTTCCAGCGAGGCCAATACCGTGACGTATACGGTCGCGCCAAACTTCGGGGCGGCACGGTCCGGGAAGATCCGCGTCCGCTGGACCAACAATTCCACCCTGCTCGAGATCAACCAGGCCGGCGGCACCGCCATCGCGTTCACCATGACCGACGCCGGAGGCGGTGTGGTGACGGATTGTGCGATCAGAACGGCATCGACGCCATGCGTGCTCACCGTCACAGGGGCTTTCCCGGCCAGCGCGATTTATACATGGCACGTCGATTACCAGTACGGCGGCGGCATCTCGCACGACGCCAGCGGCACCAACCCGACCTTCCAGTTCACGCAGTCGTGCAGCGGACCCGGAGCCACGGCGAGCGGTACACAAAGTCCCTTGAACGTGACCTTGACGGTGACCGACGCCGGCACCAACCTCACGGTCCAGTCAGGAGTCGGCAGTCAGCCGCCCCTCACCATCACGTTCTTCACTTGTAGTTGATACAAAGCAGGAGGTCTCGGAAGGGCGGCTTTCGTGGTCGCCCTCTCCCTCTATGATTCGTCTTAAGACCCGAGGACGTCGGGACCCTTTACGATTCACTCTTGAAGGAATGAGTGCCTTCGCCCTAAATGCTGCACTAATAAAGACATTGGCGTATACAGCCGAGCCGGCACGTGTTTTGCTCTACTGGAGGGAAATTCTCGCATGCTCTTTCCCCCGGAGGCCTTGATGACTCGTGCGATCCGCACGCTACTGATTATCTCTGCGTTGAATTTCGTGCCTGTACCCGTTGCAGCTGACGCCATTGTTCCTGGGTCCTTGGCAGCCGTGGAAGGGAACACAAACAATGGCTTCCCTTTCAATGTTTTTAATCACAGTTTTCTTAGCATGAGATATCAGCAGGTTTATGCTGCGTCCGAGTTCGGATTGGACCCGATCTACATCGAAGCCATGCTGTTTCGTCCTGATTCGGACACTGGTAACGCGTTTTCCACGAGTTTCACCAGCGTTCAAGTCAATCTCTCGACTACGCCGCTCGGGCCGGACACTCTCTCTCCCACATTCGCAGCTAATGTAGGTCCCAACGACACAATCGTTCGCTCGGGCGCGCTTACCTTGTCGAGTGCGGACGTCGCAGTTCCGGGCAATACGCGGGCGTTCGACGTGCTCATTCCGTTCACGACACCGTTTCTTTACAACCCCTCATTAGGGAACCTGTTATTGGACGTCCGGCTCATCACCGACATTGCATCTACCCAATTCGATGCGCACAATTTAGTGGGCGATTCGGTGTCGCGTGTGTATGCAGGGGGATCCACTTCAACAACGGGTACGACCGATACTCTGGGCCTCGTCACCATGTTTCAGACGTCGGCCGTCAATGCGGTTCCGGACCCTGCATCATCGCTGTCATTGATCATGATGGGGATCGGTGGTCTCTTAGCCGCTCGTAGATGGACGAACCGCATTTAGGTCGAACGAACCGAGCCACTCTTACCGCCGTAACCGGCAGATCGCCAGCTCGCTGAGGCCGAACAGCGCGTGTGCCGAGGCCAACGGCCGACCCTGATCCTTCCGGATCGCGTCTGGCCGTTGACTTCTCCGGACGATGGGCAGATCCTGCTGACCATGCGATGCCGATGCCGAGTCGCCCTCATCCTGCTAGGCACCGCGTGTTTCTCCGCACCGCCCGCGCGCGCACAGCACCACGAGCTCGGCAAGGTCAGCTTCCCAACCTCCTGCAACGCAGCCGTCCAGGCCGAATTCGAAACCGGCGTGGCGATGCTGCATTCGTACTGGTTCAACTACGCGGGCAAGACCGTTCCGCGCCGTGCTGGAGAAGGATCCTGCGTGCGCGATGGCCTACTGGGGCATCGCCCTCGACCTGCTGGGCAACACGCTGTCGTCGCCGCCTCCGGCGCAGAGCCGCGCGCGACGGCGTGGGAGCTGCTCGAGAAGGCGCGCGGCGTCGAGGTCAAGACCGAACGCGAGCGGCTGTGGCTCGACGCGATCCGCGCCTACTTCCGTAATCACGATACGGTCCCGGTCGAACAGCGGCTTGCGGCGCTACAACGACGCGATGCAGCAGCTCGCGGAGCGCTTTCCGCAGGATTTCGAGGCGCAGGTCTACTACGCGCTGACGCTGCAGGCCTCGGCGCCGAAGAGCGACATGACCTACGCCAATCAGCACAAGTCGGCGGCGATGCTCGAAAAGCTGTACACCGCAGCAGCCGCAGCATCCCGGCATCACGCATTACCTGATTCACGCCTACGACTTTGCGCCATTCGCCGACAAGGGCATTCCCGGCGGCGCGCCGCTATGCCTCGATTGCGCCAGCGGTGCCGCACGCGCGGCACATGCCGGCGCACATCTACTCGATGGTCGGCCTGTGGCAGGACTCGATCACCTCGAACCTGTCGGCGTTGGAGATTCAGCCGGACTACTACCACGCCGCCGACTTCACGGTGTACGCGCACCTGCAACTCGCGCAGGACGACGCCGCCGCGAAGATGATCGAGAAGGCGCTGGCCACGCCCGACCGCGGCGACCGTCCGCCGAGCATGGCGAATTACACGGCGAAGGCCGCGATGCCGGCGCGCTACGTGCTCGAGCGCGCGGACTGGAAAGCGGCGGCGGCGTTGCCGATGACGCCGACCGAGTACCCGCAGGCCGACTCGTTGACGCACTTCACCCGCGGCCTCGGCTTGGCGCGGCTCGGCGATCGCGCCGGCGCCGGCTCGCGAGATCGACGCGATGGAACGGCTCCGCGCGGCGATGGAGAAATCGGGCGATGGGTATTGGGCCGATCGGACCCGGGAGCAGATCCTGGCGGTCTCGGCCTGGGTGGCGCTCGGCGAGGGCGACGAACGATCGGGCGGCGACGCTGATGCGGCAGGCTGCCGACAGCGAAGATGCCAGCATCAAGCACGTCGCGATGGAGAACCGCCTTTATCCGATGCGTGAGTTGCTTGGCCGAGCTGCTGCTCGAGGCGGGACGAGTCGAAAGATGCGCTCACCGAGTTCACGAAGGCGCTGAAGCAACAGCCGAATCGCTATCGAGGACTCTATGGCGCGGCACGGGCCGCCGAGGCCGCCGGCGATGCGGCGAGCGCCAGGGCGTTCTACGCGAAGGTCATCGAGCTGTCGCAACACGCCGAAGGGCGGCGCCCCGAACTGCAACGTGCCCAGGCTTTCGTCGGTTCGAAGTAGTGCCTGGCGCGTTGATTGCACTCAAGAGTGGCTTTTCGCCTGCCGACTGGACCAGCCTTGTTGCCGCAGGCATAAGTCGCTGGTGACAGCTCACGATGGAGCGCAAGGCTGTCGTATATGCCGCTGATCATATTCTTCGCCGTGGTCTTGCTGTTCCAGACACGCGCTTTCGCTCAGCCACCCCCGACCGGCGTGCCGGTGGTGGAGTTCAACGTGGAGGTTCTCGGGAGCTCGCTGGCTGATTTCACGACGAAAATGGATGCCTACGCCGCTCTCCGCCGGTCGCTGCAGGAAGGCTTGCCCGCTCTCGAGGTGACGGATCGTCCCGACGAGATCTACCGGGCTGAACGATTGTTGGCGGAGCGGATTCGCCAGGCGCGCGCGGGCGCCGGGCGCGGCGACATTTTCACGGAGAAGACCCGGCGCGGGTTCAGGCAACTACTGCGGCCGGTGACCAACCGAGCGACATGCGAGCTCATTCACGACGACAATCCCGGCGAGTTTCCCTACGCAATCAACAGCGAGTACCCGAAGAACAAGCCATTGTCGACGGTGCCGGCCGCCATGCTGGCGGTGCTGCCACGACTGCCCGAGGACGTGTGGTATCGCTTCCTCGATCACGACCTCATCCTGCATGACTCGAGGGCCAACGTGATTCTCGATCGCATCGACAACGCATTTCGCTGCGACGACTAGCCGGATCGATGTGATGTGCGTGGTTCGCCAGTGGAATGGCGCTACCAATCCGGTTCAGCGTTCCACAGCCACGTCTCGGCTTCCTGCAGGTCCTTGAAGATTTCGACAGTGCTGCCGACGCCGGCGCTCTTCTTCAACATTCGGGCGAGGACGGTTTGGTCGACGTTCGCCACGATGTACGCATGCAGTCGCGTCAGTCCGCCGTCACGGCGCGCGGCGGAAACGATCGCGTCGACATCCCCGTGCGCGGGCAGCGTCGTCAATCCGCGGAGATCGATCAGCGTGCGGGTGTCCGGCTTGAGATGGCCGTCGGCCATGAGCCGCTTTCGGAACATGGCGCGCTCATCGAACGGTGGCCATTCGCCAGCGATCGTGATGCGGAGCAAACGCGGCGCGTCCGAGGTGTCGGCGTGAAGCGGCAAGCAGGGAGATCTTATTACGGACCCGGTCGCAGGAGGCATCGGCATCACGGACGAGATGGTCAGCGGCCGAGGTCAAGCCGCTCTTGCATCTAGAATAGGGACCTTGCAGGCTCCAGTCGTACCGGACCGAATGCGCACGCCGGCGTGGTGCGCGTTCTACGGCGTCCTCAGCGCGGCATTCTGCGCGCCGCTCTTCGCGCAGCCCCTGGCCCTCGGCGTCAACGACTGGGATCAACACCTCTTCTACTACGGCTCGGTCCTGAAGAACGTGATCGAGTACGGCCAGATGCCGTACTGGAATCCTTGGTACTGCGGCGGCAACGTGATGTGGCAGAACCCGCAAGTCGCCCTCCTCAGCCCGGTGTATCCGCTCGCGGCGACGATGCCGCTGCAGCTCGCGATGAAGATCAACATCGTGCTGCACTACTGGATCGGCTTCATCGGCATGCACGTCCTCGTGACTCGCATCGCAGGAATCGCTTTCGCACCGGCGGTGATATATGTGGCGACGCTCGTGACCGCGTCGGGCGCCCCCGCGATTCACTTGCGGGTCGGCCACAGCGTGTTTCTACCCGGTTTCTACCTGCCTCTTCAGCTGTACTTCTTCTTTCAGGCCTTCAAGACCGGGTCGTGGAAGTACATCTTCTTGTCGGCGGCAACGCTCGCGCTGATGGTGTTCAACGGCGGCACGCACATCCTCCCCATGTCAATCGCCTCGCTCGGGATGTTCTCGCTGTGCGCGGCAATCGGACGGCGCGACTGGCGGCCGCTCGCGTTTGCGGTCGCGTTCGGCATTGCCGGTCTCGCCTATTCGGCGCCAAAGCTCCTGCCGGTCGCGCAGTACGTCACCGGTGAGTATTTCTGGGACACGCGCAACCCCACCGAGCAGCCGGATCTGGTCACTCTCGATGCGCTGAAACAGACGTATCTCGTGCCGACGCAGGACGTGCGCGGGCGATTGCCGATGCAGCGGCACGGCTGGCACGAGTACGGCAACTACATCGGGCCCGGATCGGCGGTCGCGATCGTGTGCGGATTCGTGTGGGTGCTGGTTCGCCGCTCCCGCGCCGACCACTGGTTCGGCGTCTCGCTGGCCTTGACGACGGTCTTCCTGTTCCTGCTCTCGCTCGGTGAATTCGCCGCCTATGCGCCTGCCAGCGTGGCGCACTACGTGCCGCTCTTCTCGAGTTTTCGAATACCCAGCCGCTACACCATTCCGTTGCTGCACTTCGCCGCGCTCACGCTCGCGTGGGCGTTCCAATCGACGGTCAGTCGCTACGGTCTGTCACGAACCGCCCGCATCGCGGTTGCCACGGCTGCCCTGGCCGCCTCGGCGCACTTGATCTATGTCAACCAGTGGAATCTGCGCAAGGTGTTCACCGAGGCGCCCTTCGACACGTCGTTTGATTGGCTGGGCGGACCCGAACAGATCAGCACGCTGGCCGAGGCAAGTCCCTACACGCCTGACTCGCCGATGCTCCGCGCATTGATGGAGGACCGATCGTTCTATACCTGCTACGAGTCGCTGCAACTCGCGCGGGGAGCGGTGCCCGATCGCCCGCCGGTCTTTGATGCCAGTCCCGGCGGACGTGTCGGCGACCTGGACTTTTCGCCGAACGAGCTGACGTTCTCAGTCAACGAGGGCGCCGGCGACTCCCGCGTGACTCTGAACCAGAACTGGGCGCCGGGATGGACGAGCACCGCGGGCGCACTTGCCACGCCGCCTCCGACGGAGCTGGCGTCGGCTGTCGTGCCGGCGAAGGCAAGCGGCCGCCACACTTTCACGTTTCGCCCTCCCCTGCTCGTCACGGGGCTCGTGATCTTCGATCTCGCGCTGATTGTCACGCTGACGCTGTGGCGGCGGCGAACGACGCCTGTTTTTTCGGCTCGCTGACCACTTATTCCTTATTTGTTATTTGCTATTTCTTCGGTGACTCCGCCACCACGATCGCAACCGCGTCGCCTTTCGGCGAGACCGCCAGCCGGGTAATCGCGCCAAGCTGGTGCGCCGCGGCATCGAATACCTCCGTCCATCCCGCCGCGCGTGCCCTCCTTCGCCAGGGCTTCGGACGACAGGCGGGTCCACGACATCACTTTCGTGCCGGCCGCCATCAGGATTGTCTTGCCGTCCGGCATCCACGCGTAATCGCGATCGCTGCTGCCCTCGACAGCCTTGACGAGCGGATCGATCTTCTTCGAGCTCACGTCGATCTGCTTGATCCAGAATTCGCCCGAGCCTTCGCGCTGAACGAAGCTGGCGAGCCGGGTGTTCGGAATGCGATGCAGCGATCGGCCGATGTTGTCGGCAACCACGTCGCTCTGCCCGGTCTTGACGCTCGCAATCTGCAATGTTGCCGGCTTGCCCTGCTGACCGAGCACGAACAGGACAAGACGGTCAGCGTCGATCCACGTGTGATAGCCGACCGGATTGATGCCGGCGAGGATCAATTGCGGTGACTTGCCGCCGGCATTGAAACGCCAGAGCCGCTGGATTGGAGCAGGCGGCCTGCCGCCCGAAGGGTCCAACTCTGACTGGACGACGCTGAATCCGCCGGCGTCACCGATGCCCGGAGGAAGATATGTCGGCGAGTTCTCGTTCGCCGCGGTCTCAGTGAGCTGCGTGGCCTTGCCGGTTGCACGATCGAAGGCATAGACGTCGATCTGCTTGCCGTCACGATTGCCGGCAAAAAGGATTCTCGTGCCATCGGAACTGAAGTTCGGCTGGTTGTCGTAACCGGGCGCCGCCGAGATCGGCGAGGGCTTCGCGGCCTTCATCGACGCGAGGCCGGCCTTCAAGCCGACGATGTAGATATCAGTGTCTGGCGCTGGCGCAGGTGCCGGTTGTGGCGCCGGTGCCTGCACGAGGCCCGCGAGTGCGGCGACGAACAGTAGTGTTCGCATTTAGCTACATCTTCGGCTTGTCGTTCTTCAACTGCACGACGATCACTTCCACCGCCGTCTTGCCGGGATTGACGTCGGCGTGCTGCGTACCGGCCTTGTCGGCATCGAGCCACATCGCCTTGCCGGCCTCGAGCTTGTAGACGTCCAGGACTTTGCCGGCCCCGTCGACGACGTTCAGCGTGCCGCCGTTGAGTGAGATGAGGGCGCGTCCGTGATCGTGGCGATGCAGCGACAGCGGCTGGCCCGGCATGATGATCGACTTCCACACCTGGACTTCGCTGTTTTCGAACTGCGGCTCCCGCCGGCTGGTGACGTTCTGCTGCCCGACCGCAATCCCTGCGGCGAACACCGAGCCGATGATTGCCACTGCGCCGATCCATTTGATGGTCATTCCTTCTCCTTCGCATCGGACGCACGGAAGCGCGCCCCTACGACTGTGCTCCTAACAAGTTGGCCGCGTTGCGGCCGGCAATGCCTTCCCGTTCGGCCGGCGACACCGGCAACCGGCTGACGGCATCGAGCATCTTCGGGATGCTGCCGATCTGATGCGGGTAGTCGCTGCCGGCCAGGATGTGACCGGCGCCCGCGAACTTGATCGCCAGCTCGATGCAGTTCAGATCGAAGTTCACCGTGTCGTAATAGAACTGTTTGAGGTAGGTGCTCGGCGCGCGGCTGATGTTGGCACGGCACTCCGCGAACGCCTCGTATCCGCGATCGAAGCGCTCGGCAAGATACGGGACGGCGCCGCCCATGTGGCAGAGCACCCACTTGATCTTCGGGTAGCGCTCCGGCACGCCGGCGAACACCAGATGCGCCGCGGCGAGGGTCGTGTCCATCAGGAAGCCGACGAGCGGCATCAGCCAGTATTGCTCCATCGCCTCGACGCCGAGCGGATGCGCAGGGTGAATGTAGATAACGGCGCCGAGCTCGTTGGCCTTCTTCCACAGCGGCTCGTACACCTTGTCGGCCAGGGCCACGCCGTTGACGTTGCTGAACACCATGGCGCCGGGCAGACCGAGCGTCGTCATCGCCCGCTCGAGCTCCGACACCGATGCCGCCGGATCGTTCAACGGCAGCGTCGCCAGCGACAGAAAGTGAGTGCGCTCCCTGACGGCGGCGGCGAAGGCATCGTTGATGTGCTTCGCCATGGTCACGGCGGCCGCAGGCTCCTCGAAATGCGTCCCGGGCGTCGTGAAGGTGATCACCTGCTTGTCGACGCCATGTTTCTTCAGCACGCCCTCGCGATAATCGAGATCGCGGTGACCGGGAACCAGGATGTTGTAGTCGCCGGGATAATGCAGGCGCGGATTGCCTTCCGCGTCGTAGTCCATGCGAACTTTTGCGGGACCCTTCTTGACAGCCGCCAGGTACTCCGGCGGGTAGTAGTGATTGTGGAAGTCGATTTTCATCTAAGCAGCCTGCCCACCATAGCCCGCGGATCTACCGCGGGCGACGCTGGGCCCAGAAATAATATGCCGGGAAACCTGTCGCGACAATTCCAAGGCCCATCGCCGCGCTCGCCACGTCGACCCGGATCTGGTTGACGACAATCATCAGCGACACGACAATGAACACGATCGGCGCCGCAGGGACGAGCGCCATCCGCCACGCCGGCGCGTAGCCCGGGCGCCGCCGCATGATCATCACGCCGAGGGCAAGCAGCGCAAAGAAGATCCACTCCGTGTAGATCACGCGCGTGAACAGGGCGCGATAACTGCCGGTCATGACGAGCACCGACGACCAGATCGCCTGCACGATGATCGCGCGATCGGGTGTCTGGAATTGCGGATGCAAGTGGCCCGCAAACTTGAACCACAGTCCATCCTTCGACATCTGATAGTAGACCCGCGGTCCGACGAGGACGATGCCGTTCAGGGCGCCGAACGAGCTGAACATCACCAGCGCGGAAATCACCCCGGCCGCGCCGGCGCCGATCAAGGCATCGAACGTGTCGGCGGCGACACGGGTGGACGTCATCACCGACTGCAGCGGCAGGTTCAACAGGTAGACCAGGTTCAACCCGATGTAGCTGACCGTGACAATGGCGATCCCGATCGTCAGCGCGCGCGGAATGGTCTCGGTCGGATTCACGGTTTCTTCCGCCGTGTAGGTCACCATGTGCCAGCCGCCATAGGCAAAAAGACCGGCGCCAACGGCGAGCAGGAAATTGCTGAACGAGACACCTGCCGCGGTCTCCTGCCACGCCGAGGGCCGGCTCGGATCGTACAACACGAAGCCGAGCATCATGATGGCGACCGACCGCCAGCACCTTCACGAGCGTGAACACAGACTGCAGGCGGCTGCCGAACGTCACCCCGCGGTAATTGATCGCCGACAGGATCAGGATCGCGGAAATTGCGACGAGCCGTGATCCGGTGTCATCCAGCGGAAAGAAAAACCCGGCATAGCGAGCAAACACCATCGCGATCGCCGCCAGGATGCCGCTGTGCATTGTCCAGAACATCGCCCAGCCCCAGATGAAGCCAAGCGTCGGTGAGTAGATTTCCTTGAAGAAGATATAGACGCCGCCCGTGCGCGGATACGCCGACGACAATTCGGCGCAGACGAGCGCGCCAATGAGCGTGATCACGCCGGCCACGGCCCATGCCAGCAGGACGATGCCCGGATGCGGCAACAGGCTGGTGAGCTCGGAGGCCTGGACGAAGACCGACGAGCCAATGATCGTTCCAACGACGAGCGCGGTCGCGCCCGGTAGCCCAATCGCCCGTCTTAACGCATTCACTGGAGGGCGATTCTACAGTTCCAAGGGTTCCAGAAGTTCCAGAAGTTCCAAAGGCATCGTTCTGCCGCGGTTGCCGGTGCCGAACGCTGGAACTCCGATAGAACGAAACCTTTGGAACCGTGGAACTGTGGAACCGTGGAACCCTGCGGTTCTATTCCTGTCTTAATACGTTCATCGGATCGACGCGCGAGGCGCGGCGAGCCGGCACATAGCTGGCCAGCAATCCAATCGCCGCCAGCAGAAGCATGGCGGCCGCTATCGTGGACGGGTCGGCCGGCTGCAGTCCAAACAACAGGGCTCGAGCAGCACGGCCTGCGCCGAGGGCCAACGCAAGGCCGATGAGCAGCCCCGTCCCGACCAGCCACCCCGACTCCGCGATCACCATGCGCAGCACGGCGGCGCGGCTCGCGCCCATCGCGAGGCGAATACCAATCTCGTTGGAGCGGCGCATCACCGTGTAGGACAGCACGCCGTAGAGACCAACCGCAGCAAGCAATCCGGCCAGCACGCCGAATGCACCCGACAACGCCGCCATCAGCCGCTCGCGCACGAGACCGTTGCGGACCGCCTGGCGAGCGACCCGGGTTCGAACGGCGATCGCAGGGTTTATTTCGGCCACGGCGCGCTCGATCGAGGGCATCAATCCCGCGATCGGACCGCGCGCCTTCACGGCGAATCGCGCCAGCGGGCTGAACGCATCGGCCTGCGCGATGGGGACGTAGACGAGCGGCTGCCAATCCTCGCGAATGTCTCCGTACTTGGTGTCGCGCGTCACGCCGATGATTTGGATCTTCTGCTCGGGCTCGCCGGGCGCCGCGATGATCCACACGCGTCGTCCGATCGGATCGGCGCCTTCCAGTAGCTTGGCGGCAAAGGTTTCGTTGACCAGGGCGACCGGAGGCGCGTGCATCGAGTCGGTGGACGAGAAGGGCCGCCCTCTCACGACGGGAATGTCGAGGGCCGTGAAGAAATCGCCGTCGACGCGCGCGAAGTTCGCGAGGGCCTTGTCGACGCCACCGTCGACCATGACGAACTCGTTCCAGAATCCGCCGGCCAGCGGCATGTTCTCTGACATGGCGACGGCTGCGACGCCTGGAAGGCCGGAGAGTCTTCTCTGCAGCTCCTGCCGTTGCGCGTAGCCCCGCGCCCGGTCATCGCCCGCCAGACTGCGGTGTGTCAGGTCGACCGTGATGACGTCCTGGTTGAAGCCCGGATCGATCGTCAGCAGATTGTAGAGCGTGCGGGTGAACAGCAAGGCGCCAAACAGCAGCACCAGCGACAGCGCCACCTGGGTCACGACCAGCACGCGGCGCACGCCAAACCGATCGCGTCCTTCGGTGACGCCTCGACCGCCCGACTTCAAGGCGATTGCCGGTGACAGCGCGGTCGCCTTCACGGCCGGCGCGAGGCCGAACAGCAGACAGGCGACGAGCGACACGCCCGCGGTGAAGCCAAACATCTTCATGTTCCACGTGAGATCGACGAACACCGATCCCATGCCGCCGGCGAGCTGCGCGACCAGCACCTGGCCGAGGCCGCGCGCTACGAACAATCCGAGCGTCGTGCCGATCGCCGCCAGCAGCACGCTCTCCGCCAACAGCTGGCGAACAATGCGCGCCCGGGACGCGCCAATCGAGAGGCGCACGGCGATCTCGCGCTGCCGGGCGGTCGCCTTCGCGAGAAGCAGGTTCGCAAGATTTGCGCACGCGATGACGAGCACCAGCGTCGTCGCGGCCAGTAACACGACCAGCGGCTCACCGAACTCTTCCCGCAGATCGGACGCACCGGTTTCGAACGGCAGCGCGTTCAGCTTGAAACCCAGATAGGACTTCTCATCGTCCGCTGCGTATCCGGGCGGCAGGGTCGTCTGCACGAAGGAGGGCGACATCGCGATCAAATGTTCGTTCGCCGACTGGCGGGTCTGGCCGGGTGCGAGGCGGCCCACGGCAGCGAGCCACCACTCGCGGCGTGACTCAAATCGATTGACGCCATTCTGCAGCAGCAGGTCGGCGCACAGCGGAACAGCGACGTCGAACTGTCGCCCCACGTCGAGCCCGAAAAACCGCGACTCGGTCACACCGACAATGGGGAACCGAACGCCCTGCAGACGCACGGTCTGATCGAGCACCGACGGCGCGCCGCCAAAATGACGCTGCCAATAGGCGTGACTGATCACAGCAACGGGCGCGGGACAGCCGCGCTGATCGTCCTCGACGGTGAACAATCGCCCGACAGCGGCGTTGACGCCAAGCACCGGGAACAAGTCGCCGCTCGCCCACAGCGCCTCGATGTTCTTCACTTCCCCGCCGTCCGCGGTGTTGAGCAAGCCGCTACTCCACACGGCAACCCCCGAGAAGGCCTGCTGCCTTGCCCGAATCTCCTCGACCTGCGTGTAGGTGAGAGCCGGCCAGCGGCTCGAGAAGCGGCCGTTGCGTGAGGATCCTGGTGCGAAAGACACGTTCACCAGCTCGCCGGGTTCGGCTACCGGCAACACGCGCAACCGCACAGTGTCGAGCAACTGAAAGATGGCGGTGTTGGCGCCGATGCCCAGGGCGAGCGAAAGAATCGCGGCCGCGGCAAAGCCCTTGTCGCGCCACAAGACACGAGCGCCGAAACGCAGATCGCGGACGAGGTTGTCGATCGGGGCCACGGTGTTCATGTTGTAGATGTCCTCGCGCACGCGCGCGGTGTTGCCGAACTTCCTGACCGCGGCATCGTGAGCGGCCTGAGGCGCCATGCCGCGGGCGATGTTGTCGTCGGTCTCGATGGCGATGTACGACGCGATCTCGCGCGCCGTCTCATCGTCTCGGCCGCTGCGCCGGAAGAATCGTGTCCAACCCATAATCTGTGTCGAATCTGTGTCTAATCTGTGGCGTCTAATCTGTGGCCATGACCTGGCCAATCGCGCGCACCAGCTGTTCCCACCGTGACGTCTCGGCCGCGAGCATCTTCTTGCCGGCAGGCGTCAGCCGGTAGTACTTCGCCTTGCGGTTGTTTTCAGAAGTGCCCCAGAAAGACGCGACCAGCCGGCGATCCTCCAGGCGATGCAGCGCCGGGTAGAGCGAGCCGTGCTCCACCTGCAGCACGCGGTCGGAGCCGTGCTCGATGGCGTACGCGATGGTGTGGCCATGCGCGGGTCCCATGACGAGCGAGCGCAGGATCAACATGTCGAGCGCGCCCTGCAGCATGTCGCCGCCGCCGGGCTGTGAACGTCGCGGCATGCCAATAGCTTACTCCACTAGAACATCTATGGGAATAGGAACAGTGTGCCCTGGGTGCCCAAGGTGCCTTGGGTGCCAGGCCGGACGCCATAAGGCCTTAAGCTTGGAGGCATGACTCGCGCGTCGTCTCTCTTAGCGCTGGCGGCCCTTCTCATCTGTAGTGCGCTGCCGGCTCAGGCGCAGATTCGCACACAGGTCATCGTTGCGGGTCTGACCAATCCGGTGGCGTTGGTGATGGATCCACTCGACCACTCGACGTTCTACGTCGTCGAACAACGCGGCACGATCCGCATCGTGCGCGACCACACGCTCGCGCCGGGCTTCTTCCTCGACATTCGATCGGCGATTTCGGCCGGCGGCGAGCGCGGGCTGCTCGGTCTCGCCTTCCCGCCCGATCACGGGGCGTCGCGCCGCTTCTACGTCAACTTCACCAATGCCGAAGGCCACACCGTCGTCGCGCGATATACGCGGACAGCGACGGGCGACGCGGATCCAAACTCGCGCTTCGACTTGATGTGGCCCGATGGCCGGCGCTACATCGCGCAGCCCTTCTCGAATCACAACGGCGGCCACCTGGCGTTCGGACCCGACGGCTATCTCTACATCGGGCTTGGCGACGGCGGCAGCGGCGGCGATCCGCTGAACAACGCGCAGAATCCCAATGCGCTCCTCGGAAAGATGCTGCGCATCGACGTCAGCGTGCCCGCCAACGACGCGCGCGGTTATGCGGTTCCCGAGGACAATCCGTTTGTCGATCGACAACCGATCGCGGCGCTGCCAGAGATTTGGGCGATCGGTTTCCGCAACCCCTGGCGATACAGCTTCGACGACTGGACGCACGGCGGGACCGGTGCCCTGGTCATCGCCGACGTCGGGCAGAACGCGCGCGAGGAAGTGAACTGGGAACCGCGCGGCGCCGGCGGACGCAACTACGGATGGCGGCTGCGCGAAGGACGCGTGCCCTACGACGGCCGCTCCGCGGCCGCATTCCAGCCGTTGACCGAGCCCATTCACGATTACCCGCGCAGCGTCGGCATGTCGATCACCGGCGGCTTTGTATATCGCGGCGCCGCGCTCGATCCGATGTTCAACGGACGCTATTTCTTTGCCGATTACGTCGCCGGGCGCGTCTTTTCGATCGGGCTTGTGCTCGATGAACAGCAGGAGGCGCGCGCGGTCGATCTGCTCGAGTTGACCGACATGTTGGGTGGAACCAGCGAGCTTGGACTCATCAGCTCGTTTGGCGTCGATGCCGATGCCGAGCTGTACATCGTGAGCTATTCGCGAGGTCGACTTCTCAAAATCGTTCCGTAACTCGCGTTTGCGCGCCATTGCACGGCCGCCGCCCACCTGGGCCGTTACACCCGTAAGGTAGACTGATCAGACGATGACGCCGCCGACAGCCGCTGTAAGCCGACGCCCCCGCAAGCGCCGCGCAGCCGAGGCGGCTGCAGCGCCGGCGCCGATGCTCCAGGATTGGTCGAACCTCGATCCCAGCGACCTGAGCAGCCCGGCGCTCTTCATCAACCGCGAGCTCAGCTGGCTGGCGTTCAACGAGCGCGTCCTCGCGCAGGCGCAGGACACGTCGCATCCGCTGCTCGAACGGGTCAAGTTCCTCGCGATAACCGGCACCAATCTCGACGAATTCTTCATGGTCCGCGTCGCGACGATCCTGAAGAAGTTCCGCGCCGGCATCGAGGAAGTGTCGATCGACGGCCAGACGACCGATCAGCAACTTGCGACGATCCGCACCCGCGCGCTCGCGCAGATCGACGACCAAACCGCCTGCTGGAGCCAGTCGCTGCGGCCGTTGCTCTCGGCCGAAGGCATTCTTTTTCTCGAGCCATCGGATTACACCCCGGCCATCGACGCGTGGCTGGCGCAGTATTTCAAGGACCACATCTTTCCCGTCCTGACGCCGCTCGCCTTCGATCCCGGGCATCCGTTTCCATACATTTCGAACCTCAGCATGAACCTGGCGGTGCGGGTGCGTCACGCCGGGCGCACCAAGTTTGCGCGCGTCAAGGTGCCGAGCATGCTGCCGCGCTTCATCGCGTTGCCGGACAACCTGTCGCCGCAGACCGGCGTCTCGCACGTCTTCCTCGAGGACGTGATTCGGCGCAACATCCAGCAGCTGTTTCCCGGCACGCAGGTCGAAGGCGCCCACCTGTTCCGAATCATTCGCGACACCGACATGGTGATCCAGGAGGACGAAGCCGACGACCTGCTCGAGACCGTCGATCGCGGCCTCAAGCAGCTCCGCTACGGCGCACTGTCGCTGCTGCAGGTCGAAGCCGACATGCCGAAGCGCGTGTTGAATATCCTGATCGAGAACTTCGAGGTCGACGAAGACGTGGTCGTGCGCACCACCGACCGTCTTGGCTACGGCGACTGGCACGCGCTGTACAAGCTGCACCGGCCGGCGTTGAAGTATCCGGCATTCACGCAGCGCACCCTGTGGGCGCCGGACGAAACCGACAAGGTGTTCGATCAGATCGCCGATCAGGACTTCCTGATCCACCATCCGTTCGATTCGTTCACCTCGGTCGAGACGTTCCTCCGCGCCGCCGTCGAAGATCCGCACGTCGTCACGATCAAGATCACGCTCTATCGCATCGGCGCCAACTCGCCGCTGGTCGACCTGCTGATTCGTGCCGCCGATGCGGGCAAACAGGTCGCGGTGCTGGTCGAGCTGAAGGCGCGCTTCGACGAGCGCAACAACATTGCGTGGGCGACGCGGCTGGAAGAAGCCG
This sequence comes from uncultured cyanobacterium, assembly GCA_963833135.1. Classification (GTDB taxonomy): domain Bacteria; phylum Acidobacteriota; class Vicinamibacteria; order Vicinamibacterales; family UBA2999; genus 12-FULL-67-14b. The sequence continues at coordinate 836,917 of CAWHWW010000014.1, forward strand.
GCATCCACGTGGTCTACGGCCTGATGAACCTCAAGGTGCACTGCAAGCTGTGCCTCGTGGTTCGACAGGAATCGGACGGCATCCATCGTTACGCGCACGTCGCGACCGGGAACTACAACCGCAAGACCTCGGAGGTCTACACCGACCTCGGGCTCTTCACCGCCGACGAGGCCGTGCTCGACGACGTCACCGAAGTGTTCAACTCGCTGACCGGCTACTCCAACCGCCGCTCCTACAACGCGCTGCTCGTGGCGCCGGTGGGATTGCGCCAGGGATTCCGGGCGCTCGTCGAGCGCGAGATGGAACACGCCAAGGCCGGCCGCCCGGCGCGCATCATCGTCAAGAACAACGCCGTCGCCGATCACGGGATGATCAAGATCCTGTATCGCGCCTCGCAGGCGGGCGTGCCGATCGACATGATCGTCCGCGGCGTCTGCTGCCTGCGCCCCGGCATTCCCGGCATCAGCGATCGGATCAACGTGCGCTCGATCGTCGGCCAGTTCCTCGAGCACTCCCGCATCTATTACTTCGAGAATGGCGGGGCGGCCGAGGTCTATATCGGCAGCGCCGACCTGATGGAGCGCAACCTCGATCGCCGCGTCGAGGTGTTGTGCCCGGTGAACGATCCGTCGCACCGTCAGCTGCTCCGTGACGCGGTGCTCGAAGTGCTGCTGAGCGATACCGATCGCGCCTGGACGCTCCGGACCGACGGCAGTTACCTTCGCACCGCCGCTCCAGAAGGCGTTCCCCCGCTCAATTCCCAGCGCTTCCTCCTCGAGTGGTACGCCGCGCAACACGAAAGCTAGACGGGTTATATTGGGGCTCCCAAGGCGGGGCATGAAGGTCGAGCAGATCACCTGGTCTGAACGAAGCGGCTGGCAGCACCCGGCAACCATCGCCGACGCGCAGATGGTCCTCGCCTTTGGCCATCGATCGATCTTCGAGCACTCCACATTCGCAGAGGACCTCGCCCGCCACTGGCCGGCCGCGATTCGCGTCGGCTGCTCCACCGCCGGGCAAATCCGCGGCGCCGAAGTGCTCGACGAAGGCGCGGTCGCGACCGCGGTGCGGTTCGATCACACCGAGGTGCGCGTCGCGTCCTCGCCGGTCACCGCCGCGCGCAGCGCGTCAGCCGGTGCGCTGCTTGCCCGGAAGCTGACTGGACCCGATCTCGCGCACGTCCTGATTCTTTCAGAGGGCCTCGATATCAACGGCGAGGCGTTGGTGCGCGGGCTCGGCGAGACCCTGCCGTCGAACGTCTCGGTCACGGGCGGGCTGTCGGCCGACGGCGAGCTGTTCAAGGAAACACTGGTGCTGTGCGATCGCGCGGCACAGAAGAATACGGTCGTGGCGATCGGTCTGTACGGTTCGAGACTGCGGGTCGGGTGCGGCTCGCTCGGCGGATGGGATCCGTTCGGGCCGGAGCGCCAGATCACGCGATCGACAGGCAACGTGCTGTACGAGCTGGACGGCCAGTCCGCGCTCGCCCTCTACAAACGCTACCTTGGCGAACACGCCGCCGACCTTCCGGCATCCGGTCTGCTGTTTCCGCTGTCGCTGCGCACGCGCGAGGTCAGCGCGCCAGTGGTGCGCACGATCCTCTCGGTCAACGACGACGACCACAGCCTGACCTTCGCGGGCGACGTGCCGGCTGGCGGTTATGTCCGACTGATGAAGGCCAACTTCGATCGCCTGATCGACGGCGCCGTTGGCGCGGGACGCGTGAGTGCGGACGCGCTCGGCAACCCGGTCGACCTTGCCCTCCTCATCAGCTGTGTCGGCCGGCGCATGGTGCTGCGGCAACGTGTCGAAGAAGAAGTCGAAGGCGTGCGCGACATCGTCGGGCCCGACGCGACGATCGCAGGGTTCTACTCGTACGGCGAGATCTCGCCGTTCACGCAGAAAGCGCGCTGCGAACTACACAACCAGACCATGACCGTGACGACCCTTTCCGAACGGTGACGATGGCCGAGCTGCACAGCCTGCTGCGCCGGCAGCTGAAGCGCCACTTCCCCGATGCGCGCGTCCCGCCGGAGTTCGAGCCAATGCTCGCGGCGATCGATCAGGCCTACAAGCAGTTCGACGACGATCGCGCCATGCTGGAGCGCTCGCTCGACCTCAGCTCGCAGGAGCTGTTGCAGGCCAACAGCGAGCTGCGGGCGCTGGTCAGCGCCTTTCCCGACCACATCCTGCGGCTCGATCCAGACGGCACCATCCTCGATATCAAGGGTGCGGCCTCGGAGCAGTCGCGGCGATGGCTGCCCGGCCACGACTTTCCCGGGACGCTCGATCCCAGGGCGCGGCCGCTGGTGCGTGACGCGCTCCAGCGCGTCGCCGCCGAGCACGCCGCGATCAACCTCGAGCTCGAAGCCAATGCCGGCGAGGCGGCACCGCGATTCTACGAGGCGCGCCTGCTGCCCCTTGCCGACACGCAGGTGCTGATGATCCTGCGCGATGTGACCGAGCGGCATTACGCCGAGCGCCAGCTGCGCGAGAGCCAGATGGCGTTGCACGACGCGCATCGCGATCTCGAGCGCCGCGTCGACGAGCGGACCGCCGCGCTCGGCCGCGCCAACGAGGAGCTGCGCCGCGAAATGGCGGAACGCCAGGCGGCCGAATCGGCGCGCAGTGAGCTCGAGGAACAGCTGCGCCACGCGCAGAAGATGGAGGCGATCGGCCGGCTGTCGGGCGGCATCGCGCACGACTTCAACAACCTGCTGACGGCGATTCGCGGCTACTCCGAGCTGTTGATGAAGGCCCTCCAGGGCTCGCCGCTGCATGCCGACGTCGAGGAAATCTTCAACGCCGCGGATCGCGCCTCGACGCTGACTGGACAGCTGCTGGCCTTCAGCCGCCGGCAGCTCCTGTCGCCCGAGATCGTCGTGCTCAACCAGCGCGTCTCCGACATGAGCCGCATGCTGGATCGTCTGATCGGCGAGCACATCGCGATCGATCTCCGGCTGGCATCGGACTTGTGGGCGGTGCGCGCCGACGCCGCACAGCTCGAACAGGTGCTCGTCAACCTGGTGCTCAACGCCCGGGACGCCATGCCGCAAGGCGGACGGCTCGCGATTGAAACCTCGAACCGCGAGATCAAGCCGGAGGAGGCGCGGGCCTTCGACATTACCGCCGGCCCGTTCGTCGAGCTTCTCGTGCGCGACAACGGCGTCGGCATTCCCCGCGATCTGCAGACGCGGATCTTCGAGCCGTTCTTCACCACCAAGCCGAAAGGCGCGGGCACCGGCCTTGGCCTGTCGATGGTCTACGGCTTCGTCAGGCAAAGCGGCGGCGCGATCACGGTCGACAGCAAGACCGGCAAGGGGACCACGTTCTCGTTGCTGTTGCCGCGAACCGACGACAGCCCTCGCAAGTCGCCAGCGTCGAGGGGCTTCGCGCCGCAGACCGAGCGCGGCAGCGGCATCGTACTAATCGCCGAAGACGAACGGGCGCTGCGCCGTTTGTCGGCGACGGTGATTGGCCAGGCTGGATTCGGCACGCTCGAGGCCGCCGACGGGCAGCAGGCCCTCGATCTGTTCAACGTGCACTCGGCCCAGATCGTGATGGTCGTCACGGACGTGGTGATGCCGCGGATGGGCGGCATAGAACTCGCCGGGCGGTTACGCCAGTCGCATCCCAACCTGCCGATCCTGTTCGTCACGGGCTATGTCGAGCAGAGCGACGCGCTCCAGGAGTCGGCGGCCGGAACCCCGGTCCTGCTGAAGCCCTTCTCACCCGACGCACTGCTGCGCGCGATATCGTCGGCACTCCATTCCGCGCGGAAGTAGTCGAGCCGCCTCTATTGCCAGCGGAACAGTTTCAGCGACAGCACGAACGAAATGCCACCCCACGCCGCGAGAATGGCGACCTGCGGCAGCACAGCCGTGAACGGCTGGCCGTCGTTGACGACGAGGCGCATCGAATCGTTGAGCGCCGTCAGGGGCAAGACGTGAATGAACGGCTGCATCGCTTCGGGAAAGTTCGTCGAGGCGAAGAACACGCCTGACAACACCCACATCGGCAACATCACCAGATTCATCAAGCCGGAGACAGCCTCGATGGTGCGAGCGCGGCTGGCGACAAGCAGGCCAAGCCCGCCGAATGCCAGGGCGCCAATGACTGCGAGCGCCGCCAGCGCCCAGATCGCGCCATGCACCGCGACATCGAAGAAGATCCAGGCAAAGCCGATGATCACGATCACTTCGAGCGAGAGCGTGGCCATGCGGCTGAAGACCAGCGACAGCAGGTAGTGCGACTTCGACATCGGCGTCGCGACCAGCCGCTTCAACAGCTTTTTCGCGCGCGCGTTGACGATGGCAAAACCGACGCCCCACATGCCGGTGCCCATGATGTTCATGCCGAGCAGCCCCGGCACCAGCCAGTCGATGTAGCGCGAACCGACGGTCTTCTCGGGCTGCTGCAACGGATCGAACGCATCGGCGCGGCCCGCCGCGCGCTGCAAGGCCGCATCCACCGCGAGACGCGCCACCTGGCTTTCGGCGCGCGCCTCGTCGTAGCGATACGCCGGCGGGGTGCCGGGCACGACGACGACCGGCGCGCGCCCGTCGCGCAGGGCGCGTTCGACGTCGGCGGGCTGCAGCCGGCGAACGGTGAAGCCGCCGGTCTGTTCAAGCGCGTCAGCGATCTGATCAGCGCCGGCCTGCTCGACGACGCCGGCGACGACCGGCTCGGCGCCGCGCGATCGAAAGGCGATCCCAAGCGCGCACGTCATGATGACCGGAAACGCGAACACCCAGAACACGGCCTCCGGCTCACGGACGAATTCCCGGAAGCGCGAGAGCGTCAGCTCGACGAGCGGATTCCCACCTTCGCGCCTGCCGAACCTGCGACGCGCTACGGTGGGCACGGGGCTGAAGTCATTCATCGCGCAGCTGCCTTCCGGTCAACGTGACGAAGACGTCCTCGAGCGTCGCGCTGTGGGTGCCAAGCCGGCTCAACTCGGCGTGGCGCTGGCGGAGGAAGTCGAGCAGGGCGGGCACGGTCAGGTGCAGCTCGGAGGTCGACAGATGCAGCTCGCCGGCATCACGCCGCACGTCACGGACACCGGGCAAGGCGCCAAACCATCGATCGTCGATCGGCGGCCCGTCGGCGAGGGCGAACTCGACGACGTGTTCGGCGCCGAGCGACGCGACGAGCTCCCGCGGCGTGCCGAGCGCGATCAACCTGCCTTGATCCATGATCCCGACCCGATCGCACAACTCGTGGGCTTCGTCCATGTAATGCGTCGTGATCAGGACCGTGCCGCCGTTGCCGCGGAAGCGCTCGAGCACCGCCCACAACTGGCGTCGCGACTGCGGGTCGAGACCAGTCGTCGGCTCGTCGAGAAACAGCAGCTCCGGCTCTCCGGCCAGCGCGCACGCCACCGACAGGCGCTGCTTCTGTCCGCCTGATAGCTTCGACACCCAGGCATCGCGTTTCGATCCGAGTTCAACGGTATCAAGCAGCGTGTCAACGGACGGGCCGCGCGGATAGAACGAGCGGAACACGCGCAGCGTTTCGGCAACGGTCAGCTTTTCCGCCAGCTGCGTTTCCTGCAGCTGGATGCCGAGCCGGGCCCGCAACGATGTCCCGTCGCGATCCCATCGCTGGCCGAGCACCTCCACGTCACCGGCGTCGGCCGCCAGAAGACCCTCGAGAATCTCGATGGTCGTCGTTTTGCCGGCGCCGTTCGGCCCAAGCAGGCCAAAGCATTCGCCACAGAGCACCTTCAGATCCAGCCCGTCGACGGCCGTTACGGATCCATACCGTTTGACGACGCCGACGCAACTCAACGCGACTGCTGACGAGGCCACAGCGCAATTGTAGACGGTGCTCACGCCCGATCAGCGCGTGCGCATCACCATGGGCGAGGGTCAAGGGAGCGTAAAATGCGCAGGCGTCATCGCCTGGGCGGCATGAGCGAGGCCTGGCTCAGCGATTCAACCACGTCGCGACGACGCTGTCCGCACGAATGATCGTCTCGTCGCGATCGGAACCCGTGGAGATGAGGCCGACCGGCACGCCGCTGACCTCTTCGAGCCGCGCGATGTAGCGCTGCGCCTCCGCGGGCAGTTGTGCGTAGTCGCGCGCGCCTTTCGTCGGCGCCGTCCATCCCGGCCACGATTCGTAGATCGGCGTGATCGGTCCGCACGTGTTCAAGTCCGATGGAAATTCGGAGACCACGCGCTCGCCAATCTGGTAGCCGGTGCAGATCTCGATCGTCTCCAGGCCGTCCAGCACGTCCAGCTTGGTCAGCGCGATGCTGTCGATGCCGTTGACGCGCACGGCGTAGCGGACCGCGACGGCGTCGTACCAGCCGCAGCGGCGCGGGCGGCCCGTCGAGGCGCCGTATTCCATGCCGGTCTCCCGCAGCCGATCGCCCATCTCGCCGAACAACTCGGTCGGGAACGGTCCCTCGCCGACCCGCGTGAGATACGCCTTGGCGACGCCAAGCACGCCGTCGATCGCACGCGGCGGCACGCCGAGGCCGGTGCACGCGCCGCCGATGGTCGCATTCGACGACGTGACGTACGGATAGGTGCCGTGATCGATGTCGAGCATCGCGCCCTGCGCGCCTTCGATCAGCACCCGCTGTCCCTTGCGGATCGCCTGATCGAGCGCCAGCGACACGTCGCCGGTCCAGCGGCGCATCCGCGCGCCGTAGGCCAGCAGCTGGTCGTAGACCTGCTTCCAGTCGAGCGTCGAGTCCTTGATGATCTGATTGCGGGCGTGGACGTTCTCGCGGACCTCGTCGGCCAGCGCCTTGGTGTCGACGAGATCGCAGACACGGATGCCGCGACGGCCGATCTTGTCCTCGTAGGCCGGGCCGATGCCGCGCGAGGTTGTTCCGATCTTCCGCTCGCCGCGCCGCGCTTCGCTCAGCACGTCCAGCTCGCGATGATACGGCAGGATCAAATGCGCCTTGTCGCTGATCAGCAGGCGGTCCCCGACGTCGATGCCGAGGCCGGCCAGTTCCTCGATCTCCTTGAACAGCGCCTGAGGATCGACGACGACGCCGTTGCCGATCACGCACATCACGCCGTCGTGGAGGATGCCCGACGGGATCAGGTGCAGCACGAACTTCCTGCCGCTGACGTAAACGGTGTGGCCGGCGTTGTGCCCGCCCTGGTAGCGCGCCACCCACTGGAATCGCGGCGTCATCAGATCGACGATCTTGCCCTTGCCTTCGTCGCCGAACTGGGCGCCGAGAACAACGATGTTCATAGGTATCTCTACTGTATCCTACGGTTAGAAAATCATCACACCGAAGCACAGAATCACGGAAACACGGACGCCAACTTTCGATCCCACTCCGGCATTGGTCCGCCCAAGAACGGTTTCCGTGTTTCGGTGTTTCTGTGTTTCTGTGTAACGTTGTTCGAGCCACCCCCGATGATTCTTCTCGACGGATCGCACCTCACACTGACCGACTTGCTTGCGATTGCCGACCATCGCGACGCGGTCGGGCTCGCGCCCGAGGCACGCGCGCGAGTTGCCGCGGCGCGCGCCGTGGTCGATCGCAAGGCCGAAGGCACCGATGCGGTCTATGGGGTCAACACCGGTTTCGGCAGCTTCGCCGAGACGCGAATCGACAAACAGGATCTCGCCGCGCTGCAGCTCAACCTGCTTCGCAGTCATGCCGCGGGCGTCGGCCCGCCGTTGCCCGTGCGCGTCGTCCGTGCGGTCATGGCGTTGCGCGCGAACGTACTGGCCAAAGGCTTTTCCGGCATTCGCGTCGAAACGCTCGAGGCGCTGCTCGCAATGCTCAATGTCGGCGTGCATCCGCGCGTGCCAAGCCGCGGATCCGTCGGCGCCAGCGGCGACCTGGCGCCGCTGGCCCACCTTGCATTGGTGCTGGTCGGCGAAGGCGAGACACTCGATGAGGCGCCCCCAACAAAGAGGTCGCCCCCACGGGGTGCAGTGGAGGGACCATCTCCGCAGGAGCCGGATCTGGAGACCCCCGCCCTTCTGCGGGTACCTGGAGCAAAAGCGCTCGAGGCCGCCGGACTCAAGCCGATCACGCTGGAGGCAAAGGAAGGCCTGGCGCTGATCAATGGCACGCAAGTGTCCGCCGCGGTGCTGGCGCTGGCGCTGGCCGGCGCCGAACGACTGAGCCGCGCCGCCGATATCAGCGCGGCCCTGTCGATCGACGCGTTGTTCGGTTCCATGCATCCGTTCGAGCCGCGCATCCACCAGCCGCGTCCGTTCGCCGGGCAGGCGGCATCAGCCGACAACCTGCTGCGACTGCTCGACGGCAGCGGCATCAACGCGTCGCACGCCAACTGCGGACGCGTGCAGGACGCCTATTCGATGCGCTGCGCGCCGCAGGTGCACGGCGCGGCGCGTGAAGCGCTCAGGTGGATCCGTCACATCGTCACGATCGAGATGAATGCCGCGACGGACAATCCGATGGTGTTCGCTGATTCCGGCGAAATCGTGTCGGGCGGCAACTTCCATGGCGCGCCGCTGGCGCTCGCCGCCGATCTACTGGTCATGGCCATGGCGCAGCTGGCCACGATCAGCGAGCGGCGGTCGGAACGACTGGTGAATCCGGCGTTGAGCGGGCTGCCGGCGTTCCTGACCCGGCACGGCGGACTGCAATCAGGGTTGATGATCGCGCAGGTGACGGCCGCGGCACTGACGTCCGAGATCAAGACACTCGCGCACCCGGCATCGGTGGACACGATTCCCACCTCCGCCAACAAGGAAGATCACGTCAGCATGAGCATGCACGCCTCGTTGAAGGCGGAACGTGCCGTGCAGCTCGCGATCAATGTGATTGCAGTGGAAATCTTGTGTTCGTGCCAGGCAATCGACTTGCTGGCACCACTTGAAAGCTCGCCGGCGCTGATGCGAGTGCATAAAACGGTCCGCGAGCGCGTCGGAACACTCGTCGATGACCGCCCGCCGGCCCCGGATATTGATGCGATCGCGGAAATTATTCGCGGCGACGAACTTGAGTACGCGACCGGCATCGTTGTCAACTGATTTGGGAAAAATATTTTTTCCACTTTCAGTTTGACAAGCGAAGCACCACTGCTTAGTTTCTTATCTTCGCATCCGCCCCCTTCGGATCAGTCGTAGTGCCGATGACCATGATTGCTCGCTCACTCCGCGCGCCCCGCGGCACGTCGTTGACGTGCCTGGGGTGGCCACAGGAAGCCGCGCTGCGGATGCTGATGAACAATCTCGACCCCGAAGTTGCCGAACGTCCCGACGAGTTGATCGTGTACGGCGGCACCGGCAAGGCCGCGCGATCGTGGGACGCCTTCGACGCGATCGTGCGATCGCTCAAGTCGCTGGCACATGACGAAACGCTGCTCGTGCAGTCGGGTAAGCCGGTCGGCATTTTCAAGACGCATCCGGGCGCGCCGCGCGTGCTCATCGCCAACGCGAACCTGGTCCCGAAATGGGCGACGTGGGACACCTTCCGCGAGCTCGAGGATCGCGGCTTGACGATGTACGGCCAGATGACGGCGGGCAGCTGGATCTACATCGGGTCGCAGGGCATTCTCCAGGGTACCTACGAGACGCTCGCCGAGGTCGGCCGCCGGCATTTCGGCGGGAGTTTGACCGGAAAAATCGTCGCCACGGCCGGGCTTGGCGGCATGGGCGGCGCCCAGCCGCTTGCCGTCACCATGAATGGGGGCGTCGCACTGGTGATCGAGGTCGATCCTTCCAGGATCGAGAAGCGCCTGTCTACCAGGTACCTCGACGAGAGCACCGCCGACGTGAACGAGGCGATCGAAACCGCCCGGCGCTACGCCAGGGACGGCGTGGCGCGGTCGATCGGCGTGCTCGGCAACGCCGCCGAGGTCCTGCCGTCGCTCGTCGCCCGCGGTTTCACGCCCGACGTCGTCACCGATCAAACGTCGGCGCATGATCCGCTGGTCGGCTACGTTCCCGACGGCCTGTCACTGGCCGACGCCGGGCGATTGCGCGCGGCGGATCCGGATGAGTACCAGCGTCGATCCATCGCCGCCATGGGCAGGCACGTCGCCGCGATGCGCGAGATGCAGCGGCGCGGCGCGATCGCGTTCGATTACGGCAACAACATTCGCGCGCAGGCCGTCAAAGCCGGTGTCAGCGACGCGTTCGAGATTCCGGGGTTCGTGCCCGAATACATCCGGCCGCTCTTCTGCGAAGGCAAGGGTCCCTTCCGGTGGGTCGCGCTCTCGGGCGATCCTGAAGATATTCGCCTCACCGACCGCGCCGCGCTCGAGATGTTCCCGGACGACGCGTCGCTCCGCCGCTGGATCACGCTGGCCGGCGAGCGCGTGCAGTTCCAGGGACTGCCCGCGCGCATCTGCTGGCTCGGCTACGGCGATCGCGCGAAGTTCGGCCTTCGCCTCAATCAGCTGGTGCGCGACGGCGCGGTCAAGGCGCCGATCGTGATCGGCCGCGATCACCTCGACACCGGGTCGGTGGCGTCGCCGAATCGCGAGACCGAAGGGATGCGCGACGGCAGCGACGCGATCGCCGACTGGCCGATCCTGAACGCGCTCCTCAACGCGTCAGCCGGCGCGACGTGGGTCTCGGTGCACCACGGCGGCGGCGTCGGCATCGGCTATTCGATTCATGCGGGCATGGTGATCGTCGCGGACGGCACGCGCGAAGCCGATGAGCGGCTGGCGCGCGTGCTGACGTGCGATCCCGGCACCGGCGTGGTGCGGCACGCCGATGCGGGCTATCCCGACGCGCTCAGCACCGCACGCCAACACGGAGTACGGATCCCCATGCAGGAGACGAGCCGATGATGGCTCCCCACGCCGGCCTCGAGCGCCGCGTGCTGGCTGCCCTCGAGGCGACGCCGGCGCGCATTCCAGTCGTCATCGGCGGGTGCGGCAGCGGCCGCACCACGCTGTTGCACGCACTGGCCGATCGGATGGGACGCGACGAGTGCCAGTACATCGACGTCGAGCGCGCCGCCAGCACGCCGGAGCGCTTCCATCACGCGGTGGCGGCGGCATCGCCGTTCACGATGAACGGCCAGAGCGCGTCGGCGCAGGAGCCGGCCGCGTCGGCGCGAGCCGCGTTCGACCGCACGCTCGCGCTGGTCAGCCGCGCGCGCGCCGCCAACGACGCCCCCGCGACGTTCCTCCTCGATGAAGTGCTCGAGTTGCGCACCTTCGAAAGCTTCCCCGGCCTGCGCCACGTGTTGCGCGAGCTGCTGCACGCGATGGCCGAGAGCGGCAACCGCTTCGTGCTGACCAGCCGCTACGTGTCGCGCGCGCTCAGACTGTTGCGCGACGGTCACGCGCGCTTCGAAGTGATTCACCTGCCGCAGCTGAACGCCGGTGAAGTCATCGCCATGCTGCCGCCGATGGGCGAAACCGCGCCGGAGGAACGGGAGTTCCTCGGCCGCACGATCCAGGCCCTCGCCGACGGCCGCGCCGCCTATGTCCGCGCGCTCGGCGAGGCGACCGGTTCGATCGGCGGCCGCGGCGGCGATCCGATCAGCGCGCTGACCGCGCTCCTCACCGGCGAAGGCGCGGTGGCGAACTGGTGCTCCCATCGGTACGAGCTGCGCCTGCACAAGGCGCGCGGCTACGGCGCGCTCAAGGCGATCCTCGAGATCCTCGCGGAAGAAGAACCGCTGACGCTCACCGAAGTCGCGCAGCGCCTCCACCGCACGCCCGGATCGACGAAGGACTATCTGTCGTGGCTCGAGGATGTCGACCTGATCGTGTCCCGGCAAAAGCGCTACAGCTTCGCCGACCCGCTGACGCGCCTGTGGGTGAGGCTGCATTGCCGCCCGGTGCCGCCATCGGTGGATGAAGTCGCACGCGAGGTGCAAAGCTATGCGATGGCGCGTCTGCCGCTCGTCGAGCCGGCCATGGCGATGGCCGGTGCGGCGGCGAGCACCGGCAGCTATCGAAAAGAATCCGGGCTGATCGAGATCGATTAAGAGGTCTTGAGGCTTACGGGCTCGTGACGGTCGAAGACCGCAACCCCAAGCCCGTCAAGCCCGTAAGCCCGTAGCCCGTAAGCCCGTGCGCGTTCCGTATCTCTCGGCGGCACGCGCCCTTGCCTTCAGAGCCTCTTCTTCCCGACTCTTTTTTGGCGCGTTGGTTTCGAGCGCGTCGACCAGCCGCCGGGCGACGCCGGCGATCTCGTCAATCGCGCGATTGAACGCATCCTGGTTCGCCTTCGACGGCGCCGTGAAGCCGCTGATCTTGCGGACAAACTGCACCGACGCCGCGCGCACCTCTTCATCGGTGGCCGGCGGCTCGAAGTTGAAAAGCGGGCGAATGTTTCTGCACATGACGCGGTCCTAACGGGCGAAGGCAGGCGAACGGGCGAACAGGCTTACGGGCTTACGGAAATTGCGGCGAGCGCGAGTTTCGCGCCCTCTTGCTCCGCCTCTTTCTTGGTGCGGCCGGCGCCTTGCGCGATGATCTCGTCGCCGACGAAGACTTCGACATGAAACAGCTTGCGGTGATCGGGACCGATCTCGGCCGAGACACGATACGCCGGCAGCGGCCGTCCCTGCGCCTGCAGCCGTTCCTGAAGCCGCGACTTGTGATCGCGGCCGAAATAATCCGGCTGCTTCGCGTCTTCGATGCCTGACGAAAACTCCCGCAGCAGGAACAGGCGCGCCGGATCGAGCCCGCCATCGAGATAGATCGCCGCGATCAGCGCCTCGCACGTGTCGGCCAGCAACGCCTGCTTGCGCCGGCCGCCCGTCTTCTCTTCGCCGCGGCCCAGGATCATGTGCTCGCCGAGACCAAGCTGCTCCGCCATCTCGGCCAGTGATGCCGTCGACACCAGGTTCGCCTTGATCTTCGACTTCTGCCCCTCGTTGTACGCGGGGAACGATCGGAACAGCGCCTCGGCGACGACCAGGCCCAGCACCGCATCGCCAAGGAATTCGAGCGACTCGTTGTCGGTCACGCCGCCGCTCGGATCCTCGTGCGCTTTCGATTTGTGCGTCAGCGCGTGCTCGAGCAGGCCGCGATCCCTGAAGCGGTAGCCGATGCGCGCCTCGAACGCGTCGAACTCCTGCGGCAGCGGCACGACGATGCCGTCGCCGACCTGCTCGCGATGGCTGTCGATGATCCGTACGGCGTCGGCGGCATCCTCGTCGCGGACGGCGATGCGCGTCTCGCCGAGCGGGTTGAGCGAGAACGGAAAAAGGCCCGGCGTCGGGCCCGACGTCCGCAGCGTCTGCACGCCGTGGCTGTCGAGCAGTGCTTCGACGACGTTGGCCTCGATGTCGGACCGGGTCCGGAAGATCACGGTGAGGCCGGAATCGATCACGCCGGGACTCCAGTCGGGAGGGGCGGCGGCGGCACCTCGATCTTCATCAGGATCATTGTCATATCGTCGTGCTGATCGGCGCCACCGGCAAATGCGCGCAACTCGGCCAGGATGTACGAACGCAGCTGGTCGAACGGCAAGTGCGCGTATTGCTCGACGACCTGCGCGAGGCGCTCTTCGCCGAAGCAGTCGAACGCTTCGTTCATCGTTTCGGAAATGCCGTCGGTGAACCACACCACCAGATCGCCGGGCTCGAGTGCGATGGTCTGCTCCGTCAGGAGCGACTCGAACATCGTCCCGTCATCGATTTGCAGGCCGACCACGAGCCCATCCGGTACGAGCAAACGCGCCTTGCGCATGCCGGCCGGCTGGTTGGCGGGGACATGGATCAACGGGCAATGCCCGGCCCGCGCAAATGTCATCTCCCGCCGCTCGACGTCGATCACGCCGTAGGTCATCGTGATGAAACTCTTGCCGTCGAGGTTGGCCGAGACGACCTTGTTGACGGCGGTGAGGAATTCCTTGGGCTCGTGATGCAGCCGCGACAGCGATTGCACGATCACCTTGAGCTGCGCCATGTAGAGGCCGGCCGCGAGGCCCTTGCCGGCCACATCGGCGATCAGCACGCCGAGCATTGAATCGGTGATCGGCAGGAAGTCGTAATAGTCGCCGGCGACTTCGCGCGCCGGTTCGCAGAACGCCGACACGGCCAGGCCCGTCACCCGCAGCGGCCCGGTCGGCAGCAGCTTCTGTTGAATCTCGCGGGCCGCAAACATCTCCTGCTCGAGACGGCCCTTCTCCGCCATCTCGCCGAGCAGCGTCGTCACTTCGTGCGTCATCAGGTTGAACGAGTCGGCGAGTTCACCAAGCTGATCGCGCGCGCGCACCGGAATCTGGTGCCCGAAATCGCCGGCGCGCACGTGCTGCGTGCCGGTAAACAGATCGTGGACGGCGCCGGTGACCTGTCGCGCCAGCACGAAGCCGATCACGAGCGCGACGAACTGGATGATCAGGAACAGGCCGCCGACCAGGGCGAGCACGAAGAGCAGCAGCTGTCCGAAGTTCATCTGGCCGAGGCCGACCGGCGACACGACCGAGATGCGATCGAACACCTCGAACGTGTTGATCACGATGCCCGCCGACACGCTCTCGGGTTTGCCGGTCGCCCAGTCCACGTGATCGAGAAACACGACCCAGCGGGCCTGCCGCAGCGACAGCTGCGGCCCGTCATCCTCATCGATGGGACGGTCTTCGATGGGACGCCCGATGACCGGTTGCACGCCGCCGACAAGAATGGCGCTCACCTCGCCGACGCGAATCCCGGTCTCCTGCTGGATGCGCTGCTCGATCGTCGTCGAGAGCGGCATGTCGAGAATCACCGCCCAGGTCGGATTCGGCACTTCCGGCAAGGCGACGGCCCGCATCACGAGCCGCGTTTGCGTCCTCTCCGGCGGTCTCTCCGGCGGCAGCCGGCGCGTTGTAGGCGATCAATCCGCCAAAACCCTCGCAGCCGAGCCACTTCGGCAGCGTCGCCGGCGGGTCCAGATGGCCCCAGGGTCCGGCGCTGACCGGCAAGGCAACCGGCAGGGCCCTGGGCACCCGCGCGGCCCGCGCCGGTTCGACATTGCACGACAGGCTTTCCACCGGCACGATCGCCACCGACAGAAACGGATAGCGCGTCTCGATGCTCGACTGGCGGCGCTCGAGCGTTTCAGCGACCGCTGCCGCGTTGGTGGAGCGTTGCAGTTCGAGCTGCACGGTCTGCGCGAGAAAACGGGCCTGGTCGGTCAGGTTGCGGATGCGCGACTGCACGAGGTACGAGCTGACGTTGAACGCGAGGATCAGTCCCGCGAGCAGGAAGAACGTGATCACGAGCAGCGCCGGCACCACGCCGACGAACACGTACGAGAGGATCAGCTTGCGGCGCACGCGCCACAACAGCCGGCGCTTCGCCCACACCGCGAAGCGCGTCGCCCCATAGGCGAGCGCGAACAGCAGCGCCAGGCTGCCCACCATGTCGATCGCTTCGAGCGCCGGCGGCGGCGTGGAGAAGAGATTGATTGGCCAGGTGATCGCCTTGATCGCGGCGCCGAGCGTCAGCGCGCGTCCGGGAAACGTGCGCAGCAACCACGAGCGCCACAAGCGCCACCGCGACGGCACCTCGCCTGGCAGCAGCGCAACGGGACGAACTGAGTCGCTCATCGGGCGCCTACCAGAGTATCCTTTTCAACGGTCCCTATGAAACTCAAAGACGACGCGCGCTTCAGTACGATTTGCATTCATGCCGGACAGGAACCCGATCAGGCGACCGGCGCCATCATCACGCCGATCTATCAAACGTCGACGTACGTGCAGGACGGCCTCGGCCAGCCGCACGCCGGCTTCGAGTACGGGCGCACGCAGAACCCGACGCGCATGGCGCTCGAGCGCAACGTCGCCGCGATCGAAGCAGGCACCGCGGCCTTCGCGTTCGCATCGGGCATGGCGGCGATCGATACGCTGCTGACACGGCTCGAGTCCGGCGACCATGTGCTCGTCACCGACAACACCTACGGCGGAACGTTCCGGCTGTTCGAGCGCGTGCGCCGCAAGTTCGGGCTCGACTTCACCTACGTCGACACCTCGAAGCCGGAACTGGTCGAGCCGGCGATCAAGCCGAACACGAAGTATCTCTTCATCGAGACGCCGACCAACCCGATGCTGCACGTCACCGACATCCAGTGCGTGAGCGCGATCGCCCATCGCAGGAACGTCCGCGTCATCGTCGACAACACGTTTGCGAGCCCCTACATCCAGCGGCCGCTGACCCTCGGCGCCGACATCGTGATGCACAGCACGACCAAGTTTCTCAACGGCCACAGCGACAGCGTCGGCGGCATCGTCATCGTCAAGCACCAGGACGACGTGGAGTGGATGAAGTTCGTGCAGAACGCGGCCGGCGCGATCCTCGGGCCGATGGATTCGTGGCTGATCCTGCGCGGCACGAAGACCCTGACGGTTCGCATGGAGCGCACCAACGAGAATGCGCAGATCATCGCCGAGTATCTGGAAGGTCACGCGAAGGTGAAGCGGACGATCTATCCGGGCCTCAGGTCACATCCGCATCACAACCTGGCGAAGAAACAGATGCGCGGCTTCGGCGGGCTCATTTCATTCGACGTCGGATCGCTCGACCACGCCAAGACGGTCCTCAATCGCCTGCGCCTGATGGCGCTCGCGGAGAGCCTCGGCGGCGTCGAGACGCTGATCTCGCATCCGGCGATCATGACGCACGCATCAGTGCCCAAGGAGCGACGCGACATGCTCGGCATCACCGACGGATTGATTCGCATCTCGGTCGGCATCGAGGACGTCGAAGACTTACTCGAGCCGACTTGGAACAGGCGCTCGGTGCGCTGTAGGGCTACGGGCTTACGGGCTACGGGCTTGCGGCATGAGTGATTTCGTCATTGTCCTCACCACCCTTCCGGTTGAAGGCGACGTCGAACACTTCGCGGCGCAACTGGTCGAGGAACGACTGGCTGCGTGCGTCAACATCCTGCCGCCGATGCGATCGGTGTATCGGTGGAAGAACGTGATCGAGAAGGCCGACGAGCGCCAGTTGATCATCAAGACGACGACAGCGGCTGTCGCATCGCTCGAAGCGCGAATCCGCACGCTCCATCCCTACGATGTTCCTGAATTTGTGGTCCTGCGAATCGACTCCGGCAGCGCGGACTATCTTTCCTGGCTGTCAGGCAACACTCCCCCGTAAGCCCGTAGCCCGCAAGCCCGTAGCCCGTAAGCCCGTAGCCCGTAAGCCCGTAAAGCCCGGCTCGCGAAGCGATACCCATGACCCGTAAAACCGTAAAACCGTTTTTCCGCTTGCATGTTTAAACGTGTTGATGTAAAAGTGTGCAGCCGGTTCACCGTTTTAGTGTCTTGCCGTTTTGCCGTATGACTGGTTACACTGCTCGACGTATTGGCGGCAAAGCGGACTGACAGCGATACGGTGAAAACGACCGTCGAGCTCCCGGGGGAGCTTTGGCGGGCCGCGAAGATCCGGGCCATGGACGAACGGGCCGATCTTCGAACGGTGTTGATTCGCGCGCTCGAGGATTACCTCCGCGTGAATCACCCGGAACAGCCCGCGCGCAGCACGCCGAGCCCATGAACGAGAACGAAGACAACCCGAAGGCGCCTGCCCTGAGCGAAGTCGAAGGGCGACGCGAGACCACGGCGCCCAAGGCGACCCTTCCCGGTCGTGGCCGGCGACTTCTTCGTCACGCGCTCGTCTTCATCACCGCGGTCATCATCATCGACGCCATCGCCGGCGACAAGGGAGTGCTGGCGCTGCTCCAGGCGCGGCGCGAGTATTCGGCGCTCGAACGCTCGCTCGAGCGCGCGCGCGCGGAAAACGCCGAGCTGCGCGACAGGGCGCGGCGCCTGCGCGAGGATCCGTCAGCCATCGAAGAACAGGCGCGCCGCGAGCTCGGGTTGATCAAGCCCGGCGAAGTCCTCTTCATCATCAAGGACATTTCCACGAAGTAACGAGTTGACCGGGCCGGGTGCGCAGTGGATATGCTGCGGCTCGGCCCGTTTCCCTGACCTTTGAACCCTGATCCTCTGATCCCTGATCCCTGATAACGCTTGTCTTCTCTCTACTGGAGGAGGACTCATGGCACGTCAGGCAGAAGCGGAATGGAAAGGCGATCTCAAGGGCGGCAGCGGCCGCGTCAAGCTCGGCAGCGGCGCGTACGAAGGCAACTATTCGTTCGCGACGCGGTTCGAGAACGGCGCCGGAGCGAACCCTGAGGAACTGGTCGGCGCGGCGCTGGCCGGCTGCTACTCGATGGCCCTGGCCAACTCGCTCGCCCAGGCCGGCTTCACTGCCACGAGCGTGCACAGCAGCGCCGATGTCCACCTGGGCAAGGACGACACGGGCTTTCTGATCAACCTGATCGAGCTCACCGTGACGGCAGTGGTGCCGAACGTCGACAACGCCACCTTCCAGCAGCACGTCGAGAAGACGAACGTGGGCTGCATCATCAAGCGCGCCCTGGCCGCCGTGCCGACGGTGACGGTGAAGGCTACTTTGAAGAGTTAGGCTAACGGGCTAACGGGCCAGCAGGCCAGCAATGAAGACAGTTCGACTGATTCATTGGAACGAAGACGAGGGCCTCGAGCGGCAGAAGCTGCTCGAGGCCCTTGGCTTTGAGGCGGCGTTCGATTTTGGCGACGGTATGTTCGCGATTCGCCAGATTCGATCCGGCCCGCCCGACGCGGTCGTGATCGACCTGTCACGCATTCCTTCGCATGGCCGCGAAGTGGCCAATTCCATCCGCGGCGCGAAGGCGACGCGCCACCTCCCGATCGTGTTCGTCGACGGCGAGCCGGAGAAGGTCAAGAGAACGAAACAACTGCTGCCGGATGCGACCTACACGACGTGGGGTCGCATCAAGACCGCGCTGCCCAAGGCGATCGCGCGGCCGGTCAAGAATCCGGTGGTTCCAGATCACAACGTGTGGGGCACGCCGCTCACGACCAAGCTCGGCGTCAAGGCTGGCTTCAGGGTGGCACTGCTTGCCTCACCCAAAGGCTTCGCCGATACGCTCAAGCCGCTCCCAGCCAAGGTCACGTTTACGGCCCGGCCTGACGCGACGGTCGACCTCTTTCTCTGCTTTGCCCGCGCCGAACGCGAGCTGCACGCGCATTTGCTGGCCCTGCAGGGACTGGCGGCGCGCCAGACGATGTGGCTGGTCTGGCCGAAGAAGGCATCGGGCGTGAAGTCGGATCTCGACGGCAATGTGGTCAGGACCACCGGTCTGGCTGCCGGCTGGGTGGACTACAAGGTGTGCTCGATCGACGACACCTGGTCCGCTCTCGCCTTCAAGCGGCGAAAGTAGCCCGTTGGTGCCTGGCACCAATGGCTCGTTCTGAAGTTCTTGCCAACCGGGAGCAGAATCTGCCTGTCAAAGGCCGCATGGGATTCGTGTCTTCGCTCGTCCGAGACCTGAAGTTCGCGCTCCGGCAGATGCGGCAGACGCCGATCGTCAGCGGCGTGGCCCTGCTGTCGCTGGCGCTCGGTATCGGCGCCAACGTCGCGATCTTCTCCCTGGTCAACGCGCTGATTCTCAAGCCGCTGCCCGTGCACGAGCCCGACCAGCTGGTCATCGTCGGCCTCGAGCGCCCGCTTGGGCACCGACACGTCCGTCACCAACCCGCATTTGGGAATATGTCCGCGATCACCAGGAGATCCTGGTCGGTGTCGCGGCCTACGGAAACCCGCGCTTCAACCTGAATTCCGGCGGCGAGACGCGCAACGCGCAGGGGCTCTTCGTCAGCGGCCGCTTCTTCGACACGCTCGGCGTGACGCGCGCACCTGGGCCGCACCTTCACCGCGGACGACGACCGGCGCGGCGGCGGCCCGGACGGTCCGGTGGCGGTGCTGAGCTACGGATTCTGGCAGCGCGAGTACGGCGGCCGCCCCGACGTGATCGGCAAGGCGATCGCGCTCGACGGCCATCCCTTCACGATCATCGGCGTGTCGCAGCGCGATTTTCGCGGCGTGCAGATCGGCCGCGCATTCGACATCGCGACGCCGCTCGGCACCGAGCCGATCATCCGCGGCAAGGAGAGCTCGCTCGACAGGCGCAGCAACTGGTGGTTGACGGTCGTCGGGCGGCTGGCTCCCGGGCAGACGCCGACGCAGGCGCAGGCGCGGCTTGCGCGACTTTCAGCCGCAGCTGCGCGAAGCCACGATGCCGCAGGACTGGCCCGCCGACGACCTCAAGGAGTACCTCACCGAGCCGATCACGCTGATGCCCGGCAGCACCGGCATCTCCAACCTCCGCGCGCGCTACTCGCAGCCGCTCTACGTGCTGCTCGGCATCGTCGGCCTGGTGCTGACGATCGCGTGCGCGAACATGGCCAACCTGCTGCTCGCGCAGTCGGTGGCGCGTCGCAAGGAGCTCGCGGTGCGGCTGTCGCTCGGCGCCGGCCGCTGGCGCCTGGTGCGGCAGCTGCTGGTGGAAAGCATCATGCTGTCGACCATCGGCGCCGTCGCCGGGCTGCTGATCGCGCGCTGGGGCAGCCGCGCGATCGTCGCGATGCTGTCGACGCGCACGCAGGTCGTCGAGGTCAACCTCGCGATGGACTGGCGCGTGTTTGCATTCACCACCGCGGTCGGCGTCCTGACCGGCCTGCTGTTCGGCGTGGCGCCGGCGTTCCGCGGCACCAGGCTCACACCGGCCGATGCGTTGCGCGACCACTCGCGCGGCGTCGTCAGCGGCGGCGGACGGTTCCAGGTCGGTCACGCGCTCGTCGCGTTGCAGGTCGCGCTCTCGTTCGTCCTGGTCTTCGGCTCGACGCTGTTCGTGCGCACGCTCGTCGCCCTGACGTCGCAGGACATGGGTTTCGAATCGTCGCACGTGCTGGTCGGCAACCTCGATCTGCGAGCGACCGGCGTCGACACCCGAGAACCGCCTGCAGATGTTCACGCGCGTGCGCGAGGCGGTGTCGCGCCGTGCCGGGCATCGAAGCAGCTGCCACGTCGTTCGTGACGCCGGTCAGCGGCTCGACGTGGAATCTCGAGATCAACGTTCCCGGCTACGCCGCCAACAACCGGCGCGGCGTGCTGTTCAACGGCGTGTCGCCGAACTACTTCAAGACGATGGGGACACCGCTGCTGGCCGGCCGCGATATCGCCGACACCGATCGCGCCGGACGCGCCGAACGTGATCATCGTCAACGAAGCCTTCGCGAAGAAATATTTCAGCGGCGCCAACCCGATCGGCAAGACTTTCACGATCGTCGGCTTCAACGAGCGCCTTCCCGACACGCAGTGATGGAGATCATCGGCATGGTCGCCAACGCGAAGTATCAGCGGCTGCGCGAAGAGGCGCAGCCGACGATGTACGGCGCCTTCGCGCAGGAGCGGCAGCTCTCATCGGGCGCGCGCATCGCGATCCGCACAGCCGGTGCGCCGTGCGACTCGCGCAACGCCATCGTCGCAGGCGATCACCGGCGTGCACAAGGACATCGCCGTCGATCTGAAGCGGCTCGACGAAGATCTCGGCGCGAACGTGCTGCAGGAACGACTCGTCGCGACGCTTGTCCGGATTCTTCGGCGGCCTCGCCTTGCTGCTGGCGGCGCTCGGCCTCTACGGCGTGATGTCGTACACCGTGACACGGCGCCGCAACGAGATCGGCATCCGCATGGCGCTCGGCGCCGAACCGCGCAAGGTGATTCGCCTCGTTCTCACGAACGTCGCCTTGATTACGATCGTCGGGCTGATCGTCGGCGCTGCAGCGTCGGTCGGCACCGGCCGCTTCATCAACACGCTGCTCTACAATCTCGCCGCCAGCGACACGACGATGATCGTCGGTCACGGCGATCACGCTCGCCGCAGCTGCCGCCATTGCGGGGTACCTGCCGGCCCGCCGCGCGGCGCGGATCGATCCGATGGCGGCGCTGCGCGAAGAATGATGTAGATTTCTGGCGTGCCTCGCGACAACGCTTTCCGTGATGCCATTCGGCAGTGGGCGCGAACGCCGGTCATCACCACCGTGGTGGTGCTGTCGCTCGCGCTCGGCATTGGCGCCAACACCGCGATCTTCTCGCTGATCGATTCCCTGCTCCTCAAGTCCGCTGCCCGTCCGCGATCCCGATCGTCTGGTCCGCATCGTCGACGGCAGCTTTCCCACGCACGGCATCCCGGTGTTCAGGCCGATCGCCGAGTCGAACGTGTTCGACAGCGCGGCGACGATGTCGTTACTGCGTCCGGACATTTCGGAGACGCCGGAGCGGCGCAGCGCGTTCGGCATCGCCGTCAACGGCGGATTCTTCGAGATGCTGGGCGTTACGCCGGCGATCGGCCGGTTGCTGACGCCGGAAGACGATCAGCCGGGTAGCGCCGCGGTTGCGGTGACCGACTATGAGTTCTGGCAGACGGCATACAACGGCCGTCCTGACATCCTCGGAGCCCCGATCAGGCTGGACGGCAAGCCCTTCACGATCGTCGGGGTCAGCAGGCGTGGCTTCTTCGGCTTGAACGTCGGGCGCCGCTTCGACGTCGCGATCGCGCTCAATGGCTATCGCACCCTCTATCCGGATTCCGTCGACGACATCAGCAACAGCTTCGCCATCATTGGCCGCTTGAAACCCGGGCAGACCGTCGCCGCATCCGAAGCGGCGGTGCGCGCGTTGCAACCAGGCATCCGTGCGGCGTTGCAACTGGGCGACAACGTTCGGCGGCTGGCCAACCCGGTATCGGTCCAATCGATCGCGTTGGGCCTGTCGACAACGACCCAGGAGCAGTATGCTCGGCCGCTCACCGTGCTGATGGCGCTCGTCGCCCTGGTGCTGCTGATTGCGTGCACGAATGTCGCCAACCTCTTGCTGGCGCGCGGCAGCGCGCGGCGCGGCGAGCTCGCGGTCCGCCTGTCGCTCGGCGCCACCCGCGCGCAAGTATTGCGAGCCCTCCTGATCGAGAGCCTGACCATCGCGCTGGTGAGTGCCGTGGTGGCAATGATCGCCGGTTCCTGGATTGCGCGGGCAATCGTGAAGGCGGTCGCGGTCAACCAGAGCGGCGGCTTCGCCAGCTGGATCGACGTGCCGCTCGACTTCCGGGTGATGGCGTTCACGATCGCCGTCGGCGTCGCAACGGCGATCGTCTTCGGCGTGGGTCCCGCAGTCTGGGCGACGCGAGTCGATCCGCTCGACGCGATGCGCCAGCGCGCCCGAGGCACGATCGGCGGCGGCCGTCGCTTCGGCATCGCCCAGGCGCTGGTGGCCTTCCAGCTGGCGCTCGCATTTGTGCTGATCCTCGGCGGCAGCCTGCTCGTGCGGAGCTTCACCTCGATGACGAGCCAGGATCTCGGTTTCGATCGCCGCAACGTCCTTGTCGCCGTTCCCGACTTCAGCCGAAGCACGGTGGCACGACGCGAGCGCGTGCCGGTCACCGATCGCATTCGCGAGCGGCTGCGAGCGTATCCCGGCGTGCAGGACGTGGCATTCGCCGAATCCTCGCCGTTTGGATTCGGTACCGGCCGGGTTCCACTCTCGGTCGGCGGCGGCGATCCCGCAGACGAGCGCGTGGCCCTGAATCGCATCAGCGACGGCTACTTCCGGACGATGAATGTCGCCGTGAGGGCGGGCCGCGACTTCGACTGGATTGGCCGCGAACCGCGGCAGTCCGCGATCGTCAACGAAGCGTTTCTCGATCGCTATCTCGCCGGCCGGCCGCCGATCGGCCAGGCAATCCGGCTCGGCCTTCGCGGTCGAACCCAGGTTGAAATCGTCGGCGTCGTCGCAAATTCCCGCCACACGTCGCTGCGCGATCCTGTCGAGCCGGCCGTATTCCTTTCACTGCTTCCGGAAGACGAACCGTGGCTCGAGATCAACGTTCGAAGCCAGATTCCCGACACCCAGATTCGCGCAGCAGTCCTCGCCATCATGTCCGAGCTTGCGCCCGGCGCCGGCGTCGAGTTCCGTTCGATCGAGACCGGATTCCGGCACGCTGCGTCACGCGATCGAGTCATCGCCTGGCTGGCTGGCGGGTTCGCCGCTCTCGCTCTGCTGCTTTCGGCCATCGGCCTGTACGGCGTCATGTCGCACCAGGTGTTCAGGCGGCGGCAGGAGTTCGGCGTCCGCGTCGCTATTGGCGCGGCGCCCGGCTCGGTGACGGCGCTGATCTTCAAGCAGACCGCGTGGATTATCGGCGCCGGCGTCGGCGCAGGACTTATCGGCGGGCTCGGAGCCGGGCGCTTGATCGCCGCGCTGCTGTATGACGTGAAGGCGAGCGATCCGTTGTCGATCGCCATTGCCGATGACCTTGCTCTCCGGCGTGACCGTTGTTGCCGGACTCATTCCCGCCCGCCGCGCCGCGCGCGTCGATCCGATGGTGGCGCTGCGAGAAGAATAGTGCGCGCTACGGCAAGCGCGCGGTACTTGAAATTCCTGAAGCGCACTTCACCGTTGCCGGACGCGTAGAGCGCCGGGCGCAAGCTCAGGAAATCATAGGCGACGTTGTGGTGATAGCCCGACACTTCGATCCCCCGATCGTAGCGCTCCCAGGTCTTGCCGTCGGCGCTGTAGTCGAGCGTCACGATGTGGCGATCGTTCCGCAGGCGCACCCACATCCGCTGTCCCAGATGCCTGGGTTTCGCTGACGTGCGATCCATGCCGTAGAGGTGCAGGCGCAGGTTCTGCTGCCGAGAACCCGAGTCCGGCGTACAGCTTGCGGCTGTAGAACACCAGGAGTCCCGCCGCTCGCCGTCGGGATCGGCGTCGATCTCGACCTCCATCTCGTACGCGTGATCGCCGTTGACGAACCACAGCGGCGAGCTGTCGGCCGGACTGGTGCCCTTCCCTTTCAGGACGAGGGCACCGTTCTCGTAGCGATAGCGATCGCGATCGGCTTCGTCACCGGCGTAGAAGCTCCACTGCACGCCCATCCTTGGCTTCGAGAAATCATCGGAGTAGGCAAAGCCATGCGGAACAGCGCCGCCGGCCTCCTTGCTGGCTGGCTTGCGATCGGCGCGGCCGGATCGGCTCCGGCCATGCGAAACCAGCCATCGGCCGTCCACTCGATCGGCTCGAGCAGCGTCTGGCGGCCAAGCGTGTAGAAGCCGTTCTCGTAGGCGTGATAGACCATCCACCACTTGCCGGCGCGGTCTTCGACGAGCGTGCCGTGGCCCTTCGACCACCAGCGCTCGTCCTTCGATTGCGTGCGCAGGATCGGGTTGTAGGGAGAGTTCTCCCACGGCCCCTCGATCGTCTTCGATCGCGCGGCGACGACCATGTGGCCGGTCGGCGGGCCGGCGGTGCCGCCCTCGGCGAGCACCATGTAGTAGTAGTCGCCGCGCTTCAGGATCTTCGGGCCCTTCCTGCGCGAAGCGCCTCGACGATCCAGTCGCTCGGGTACTTCCAGCCGTCGTAGATCTTCTTCGACGGTCCCGTCACCGACAGCCCGTCGTCGACTGAGCGGCACCAGCTCACCCGCGCTCAGGAACAGGTAGCGCTTGCCGTCCGGACCGACCGCGTGACCAGGATCGATCCGCGTCAGCTTCAGATCGATCGGCGCGCTCCACGGACCGCGAATGTCGTCGGCCCAGATCACGTAGTTCGATCGATTCGGCGAGATGCCGGGGAAGTAGATGTAGTAGCGGCCCTTGTGCTTGACGAGATCGGGCGCCCACACCGAGCCGACGTTCTTGAACAAGCGTGGGACCGATCGGCTGCCAGTTGACGAGATCGCGCGAATGCCAGATCACGAGACCCGGATACGCGTCGAACGACGAGAACGTCATGTAGTAGTCGTCGCCGTCCTTCAGGATCGACGGATCGGGATGATCGCCGGCCATGATCGGATTGAGGAACGTGCCGTTGCCGAGGTCGGCCTTGCGCTGCCCCTCGAAGCCGGTTGCCCATTCGTGCTGTGGCGCTCGATGCCGGCTGTGGGGCCAAGCCGCCGCGCGCGCATCCACTCGATCATCCGCGACGGCCACTCCGACGTCGCGCCCAGGTTCGGCGTGACGCCGAAACCATGCGACCCGCGCTCGTAGAAGTGCGCTTCGACCGGCACGCTCTTCTCGCGCAGGGCCCGCACCAGCGCCTGGCTGTTCTCGATCGGCACGGACTTGTCTTCGGACGTGTGCACGACGAAGAACGGCGGCATGTCCGCCCGCGCGTGTGATTCGATCGAGAGGCGATCGACGAGCGCCGCCGATGGCGATGCTCCCAGCAGGTTCCGCCGCGAATCGGCATGCGCGAACGGCGCCTTCATGGTCACCACCGGATACAGCAGCGCGACGAAGTCCGGCCGCGCGCTGACCGCGTCGATCGCGGCGCCGGTGCGGCCCTCAGGGGCATCGAACCACGCCGCGGCGGATGCGGCGAGATGTCCGCCCGCAGACGCGCCGAACACCCCGATCCGATCGGGCCGGATGCCGAACTCGCCCGCTCGAGCGCGAATCGTGCGCACGGCGCGCAACACATCCAGCAAGGGCGCAGGATGCCCGTATTCCGACAAGCGGTACTTCAGGACGAAGACGGTCACGCCCGCCCGCGTGAGATGCGGCGTGATGCCGTCCACTTCGTTCGCCATGGCGAGGCGCGAATAGCCGCCACCTGCGCACACAATCACGGCGGTGCCGTTGGCAGTGCCCTGCGGCGGCGCATGGACGGTCAGCGTCGGGACATGCACGTTGCTGATGCGGCCATCAACGAACTGTTCGATGCGGCTGCCGGCCGGATTGACGGGCGCGCCGGGAACACCTTCAGGCCACAGCGCGATTTCGGCGGCGGGCACCTTCAACAACTGAGACGACGACCAGCACGGACGGCGTGACGCGAACCGTGTGGATGCGGCCCTTGAACCACGACACGCGGTTCTGACGAACGCCAATCGACGTTTGCCCTGCGCGCAGGGGCTGGAATGCGACCGCGCCTGAGCCCTGCTCGACGCCGTCCACGTAGTGCCGCTGGGTCGTGCCGTCGAACGTCATCGCCGCCACGTGCCAGCTTGCCGATGCGTGCGTGCGTGACGGATCCAGCAGCGTCAGCTGCGCCGGATCGTGGCGCAGGTAGGTATCGAGCGCCCATCGGCCGCCGTTCAGACGCAGCTCGACGAGCGCGCGGTTCTCCGCGCCGGCTTCCTGCATGTGAAGGAATCGCTGCTCGACTGCCCCGTCGCTATCCGGCGCAGAACAGCACTTCGATCGTGAACCGCGGCAGCCCTTCGATCGGATTGCGCGCGATCAATAACCCGTCGGAAGCGCCGTTGAACTGAATGGCTGGACCAATCTCGGTCTGGACGACCGCAGGCGCTCCGATCACTTCGATCGCGTCCGACCCGGCGCGGGACAGGTTGTCGAGGCGCCAGGTCGTGACCGCCGGCGCGGACTGCGCGCCCACCATCACGCCGAGCGCAAGAGCGACGGCCGCGAGCCTCATGTCACTTCGAAGAATCGAGCGCCTTGATCAGGATGCCCATGTTGCGCACATAGGCATCGATCGAGATGCCCATCAACTTCGGGATCCGGATACGGCGACGTATCGGTGTCGTCGCCGACATAGGTCTGCGAGAAGTCGCCGGGCCTGCGGCGCCTTCGAGCCATCGGCTCTTGTAGGGATGGCTGTTGTTGCCAAGCGGCGCCAGCCAGTAGCCCTGCGCGTTGAGATCGGCGACGACCTTCGCGGCATCACCGTTGGCAGCGACGGTGTAGTACTTCGCGAGCGGCACCTTGCCGGCGCCGAGCTTCAGCGGCGACGTGCTTGATCACCTCGGCCGGCGGCGTGTTGCGCGCCGCCTCGTACTGCCTGCGCAGGCCGGCGACGTCGATGTTGCGGAACGAACTGTAGTGGACGATCGTGCCCTTCGGATTCTTGTCGACGATAGTAGCGGCCGTTGAACACGTTCGAGCCTTCACGATGCACGTAGAGCGGCTCGTTCGTGCCGAGCTCAACGAAGGTCGGATGCGTGCGCCCCGGCGGCGCAACGCCCGGCGGCAGCGTCAGCTTCTCGAGCCAGTCCAGCACCTCCGGAATCCTCGCGAGGTACTTCGTCTCGCCCGTCAGCCGATAGAAGCGGATCAGCAGGCCGATGTTGCCGGCGGTCGTGTGAGTCGCCAGCGCCTTCGGCTCGTAGGTGCGCGCGCCCGACGGCTGCAGATCGAGCGTGTGCTGCAAGCCCCATCCCGGCTGCGGCGGTCCCAGCTGCGTGACGATGAACGCGTTCATGCCGCGAATGATCGGATCGATCAGCTGCTCATCGCCGAACGCCTGGTAGCACATCAGCAGAAAATCCATGTTCTCCGCCGCGACGTCGTCGTTGAACGTCGCGTAGCTGG
This sequence comes from uncultured cyanobacterium, assembly GCA_963833135.1. Classification (GTDB taxonomy): domain Bacteria; phylum Acidobacteriota; class Vicinamibacteria; order Vicinamibacterales; family UBA2999; genus 12-FULL-67-14b. The sequence goes on from CAWHWW010000014.1 coordinate 865,006, forward strand.
TGTAATCGGGCAACCCGTGCAGCCCCGCCGCCGGCGCCTTCGGAAACCGCTGCGGCCAGACGCCGATCGGGTACTGGCTGTCGAGGACGAACTTGATCGCCTTGTCGAGCGGCGCCTTGTATTTCGGATCCTTCTTCTCGACGTAGAGGCGCAGGAAGAACTTCGCCGATTCCGCCGTGCCGGCATCGTCGAAGGTGGCGTTGCCGTAGTAGTGCTGAAACTCTTCGAGGCGCCACGCGTTCTTGCCGATCGTGTCGTACCACTTTCGCAGCGACGCCTCGCCGGCGAAATCGGCGATGTAGTTCCAGCCGCCCGACGGATGCTGCGCGAACATCAGGGCGGACGCGACCTGCTCGGCCGCGCGGTAGTAATAGTCGTCGCCGGTGGCGTGATACGCATCGAGAAAGAGATGCCCCATCGACGGCGTGCCCGGCGGCTGGATCCAGATCATCGTCGGCGTGGCTTCCATTTCGCCCCACCGTCGCGTCATGTCCGGCAAGTACGACCACACGTAGCCGCCCTTGTGGGCGACCTTCTCGACCATGAAGGTGGTGGCGCGCTTCATCGCGGCGAGCACCTGCGCGCGATCGGGCGGCGAGGGTTGCGCGTGCGGCGACGCGCCCGCCACGCAACACGACGACTGCGGCAACGCGACGCGCTACGTTCCTGGTTGCACATACGGCACCTGTCCAAACAAGCGGCGCTCACGGCCGCGTGGATCGTCGACGACGCGAGATTCGCGATTGAAGACCATCGTCGCCCTGCGGGTGAGATCGAAGGCCGGCCACGCCGGCAGGCCCTTCACATTCGGATTGCCGGATCGCGCGAACGCGATCCACGCGCTGCTCATGATGTCGGCCAGCGCCACCGGTTCGGCGTCCAGCGCCGACGAGATGCGGCGTGATCGCCGCGTTGTCGAACACGAACGGCACGTCGAGGCCATGATGCGCGCCCCACTTGCCGCCGTCGATCGGCGTCGGCCAGTCGAACTGGAAGACATACGTCGGCGCCGCGCCGGCCGGCTGCGCCGCGCGGCGATCGGCTTCGATCACCTGGCCGCGCCACGATCGCGAGTCCGTCGTCGCCGCGAAGAAGACGTCGGCCGGCGAATACTCGCGGATGCCACTCGCGATACTTCGCAATCACGTCGCCGCGATCGAGGCTGCCCATGAACGGCGAGTTGGCTTCGAGCTTCGGCCTCAGCGTCTCCCAGGTCAGCGAGAACAGCGACGGATCGCCGCGACCGATCAGCGTCCGCGTCTCGCCTTTCGTGTTGCCGAGGATCATCGGGATATGCGCCGACTGCGGCGGCGCATCGGGATCGAACGGATCGCGCGGCAGCGAGCGTCCGTCCTTCACCGGCCCAAGATACGCCGGCACGCGGCTGACCTTGACGAGCTGCTCCATCGGCAGCGTTCGCAGCTGATCGACTTGACTGCGATCGAGTCCGAGCGCCTTGAGGAGCGCCAGCGCATGACGCTGTCGCCGTCGACGCGCGGCTCGCCGTGACTTGCTGGCCGCTATGCGTGATGACGCGATGGAACAGTCCCGCCGCCTTCGGCATCGCCATCAGCGTGGCGCTCTTCGCGCCGCCGCCAGAGTGACCGAAGATCGTCACGTTCGCGGCGATCTGCCGCCAAACTCCGCAGATGTTGTCGCGCACCCACTCGAGCGCGAGGATCAGATCGAGCTGGCCGGCGTTGCCCGCATCGATCAGATCGCTCGATCCGAACTCGGCGAGATGAAGATAGCCGAACGCGTTCAGTCGATGGTTGACGGTGACGACGACGACGTCGCCGCTTGCGGCTCAGATCGCGCGCCGTCGGTTTCGAGCTCGTTGCTGGTCCCGCTCGAGTACGCGCCGCCGTGGAACCAGACCATGACGGGACGCTTACGCGTTGTCGCGGAGGCCTGGCGTCCAGACATTGAGATGCAGGCAGTCTTCGCTCATCGGGCGCCCGCCGGTCGACGGCTGCGGTGCAACCGGACCGAATTCAAGCGCATCGCGGACGCCGGTCCACGGATCGGGAGAGACGGGAGGAAGAAAACGGCGCCGGCTCGTGTCGGCGCCGTAGCGAATGCCTTTGAAGATGTGAATGCCGGCGTTGGCGCGACCGCGCCACTTGCCCTGCGCGGTATCGAGAATCGACCCGCCCGCCTTCGCCGAGGCTACGGCGGGCAGGCTGGACTGCGCCCGCGCGAGGCCCCCATCAATGGGGACCCCGCAACGAGCACGTGCAGGAACGAGCGACGGCGCATCTTGCTTCTGTGCTTTCTGTGCTTTCTGCGGCCTAGACACGTGCCTTCTGTGGCCTAGAACACGAAGCGGACGCCCAGCTGGATTTCGCGGCCCTGGCTGTCGACGCGCTTGCGCGTGACCTTGCCGAAGTTCGTGCTCGCCAGGTTCACTTCGGGCTGATCCCACACGATCTCGTCGAACACGTTGTAGGCCTCGATGCGCGCCTGCAGGCGGTACTTCGAGCCCATGTTGAACGACTTGGTCAGCGTCATGTCGACAAACGGCGACCACGGACCGTTCAGCCCCTCGTAGTAATAGGGGTTGCTGCGCGGCGTGAACGTGTCCTGCACCGCGAACATGGTGGTGTCGAACCACTTGTCGCGCGTCGGGTTGCTCAGCGTCGGATTGCCGGAGACGACGTAGCTGGTGTTGAAGAACACCGGCCGGCCCGAGTAGAAGCGGCCCGACGTGGTGAACTGCCAGTTGCCGAGCACCGCATCGACCGCGGGGTGCCAGTCGGTGCCCACCGCCTGGCCCCTGCCCACCGGTATCTGCCAGGTGAAGGCGGTCGTCAGCCGATGCACCGGCGTGTCGGTCGGCCGCCATTCCCAGCCGTCCTCACCGTTGGTCTGCAGGACCTTGTAGTTGGCGATGTCGTCGAACCACTGCTGCACGCGCTCGTGGTTCCAGGCATACGCCACCAGCACGCTGAAGCCGTTGTTGAACGGACGCTGCGCGCGCAGCTCGACCGTCTGCGTGTTGAGCTTCTTGCCGTTGGTGTTGGTCTGCGTGATCGTGCCGTACTGCGGATACGGCACCAGCAGGCTGCCCAGCGTGACGGTGGCGGTGTTGCGCAACTGGCCGGGGAACTTGTCCGGCGTCAGGTAGTTGCGGAACGGGTTGGTCACCTGCGTATTGAGCAACGGCCTTCTGCTCGTAGCGGAACGCCGGGTCGGCCATGTTGAGGTTGACGTCGTACGGCACGCGCGTGCCGATATTGAGGAAGTAGTTCGCCTCGACCACGGTCTTGGCCCAGACCTCGCGCTGGTACGAGAAGTTGAAGCGATCGTTGACCTGCGGACGCAGCTGGTACTGATCCAGGCTGACGGCGCCGCCGAGGCCGGTATAGCGGCCGTAGTCCTGGCCGTAGGGCTCGATCACCGGGTTGTTGGCCGGGTACGGATTGGCGAGCAGCTGCTGCGGCACGCCGTTGGCCAGGCCCAGCGTCGTCGTGGTCTGCGCATAGCCGGTGTACTGGTTGACGAAATCGCCGAGCGTGTCGCGCACGTTGGTGATCGGCATCAGGAACCGCGCATAGCCGGCGCGCACCACCGACTTGTCATCGAGCCGGAAGGCCGCACCGAGCCGCGGCATGAAGTTCAGCCCCGACGTGCTCCACGCGTAGGGATCGCTCTCACTCGCGAAGACCCATTCGCCGGTGTAGCTGTAGCCGTAGCCCTTCGACGCCATCAGCTGCGAGGCCTGCGCCGGAATCGGCGGCGGTGTGGCCTGCATTTCGGGAATCGGCGACGTCAGATCGAGCCGCTGCGAGATTCGGTTCAGCGGATCCGTCGCGCCCGGCTCGTATTCCCAGCGCAAGCCGAGATTCAGCGTCAGGCGATCGTTCACGTTCCAGTCGTCCTGGATGTAGGCCGCGTAGCTCTTGAGATCGGGCTCCTGGAGCGGGACGAGGCGGGCCGAGGTCTGCTGATCGAGCGCGCCGAGCATGAACGTCGCCCACTGGTTGCCGGAATTGGTGACGTCCGGCGTGTCGGAGCTGTTGGCGGTCAGCGCGGAATTGAACACCAGGTTGATCGGCTCGAAGCGCGCGGCCTCGCCGAAGTAGGAACGCATCTCGCCGCCCCACTTCATGTTGTGGCTGCCCATGTAGTAGTTCATGCGCGCCGACGCGGTCCACGCATCGGGATGCTGATACCACTCGCGGCCCTGGCGGCCGAGGCGGTTGGTCGTCGCCGGTGCCGGTGCCGCTGGTCACGTCGAGCGCGGGGTAGTACGCATAGCCGCTGTTGTAGAGCGACGAGTACCAGGGCGTCGGCCAGTAGCCGGCCAGGCCGTCCTGGCCGAGCTCGAGCGACGGGTTGTAGAACTCGTCGACCATGTTGTAGTAGCTGCCGCGCACGTTGAGGGTCATGTTCTTCGACATGATCCAGACCGCGTCCGCCGCGGTGCTCATGCCGTCGCGATTGCTGCCCGACAGCGGGAAGAAGCCGGCGTCGGTCGGGTTCTGCTGATAGAGATCGGCCTTGAACTGGCCGTAGCGCGCGAACATCTTGAACGAGTCGCTGAAGTTGATGTCGACGCGCTGCGAGAAGTTCCAGTAGTTGGTGTTCTCGTAGAGGCTGCCCTGCCAGTTGTCGGTGTTGCCGGCACGGTTGGGCAGCGGAATGTCGTTCAACATTTTCAGCGCGACGGGATCGATCATCGCCTGCGGAATCTGGTTGTTCGCGAACGGCTGCCGCACGACGCGGCCGGCGGCGTCGAGCGTCGACGTGAACGGGTTATAGATGGTGCGCACCCGTCCGCTCAGTACGGACTGGCTGAAGTCGCCGCGCCGCTCGAGCTCGGTCGGCACCGTGCGCACGATGGTCAGCGGGCGCTGGTCGTTCCAGTCCTCGAACGAGGTGAAGCTGAAGATGCGGTTCTGCTTGATCGCTCCGCCCACCGTGCCGCCGTACATCTTGAGCTTGGTGCCGCGAAGCACCGAGGTGTCCTGACCGGGCGCGACCGCGATCGTCGGATCGGCGATCGAGTTCATGCTGGGGTCGCGGAAGAACATGTAGGCCGAACCGCGCAGCGTGTTGGTGCCCGACTTCATGTTCAGGCTGATCAGGCCGCCGAGGCTGTTGCCGTTCTCGGCGTCGACGCTGCTCTTGGAGACCGTGATTTCCTCGACCGCGTCCATCGACGGCGTATAGGAGGTCTTGTAGCTGGCGCCGAGCGCGACGCCGTCGAGCAGGACGGCGTTGGCGCGGCGGGTGCCGCCGCCGGCGTCGTAGTCGTTGGCGTAGGCGTGGTGGTACGGCCGGTTCTCGGCTGCGGTCGTCCCGGGCGTGTTGACGATCGACGGATCGAGGTTCGCCAGGTTGTACGGGTTGCGCCCGCTGATCGGCACCTGGTCGACCAGCTGGCGCTCGAGCGTCAGGTCCGAGCTGCTCGAATTGAACTGCACCAGCGGCGACGAGCCCTGCACCGTGATGGTCTCAGCGACCGTCGCCAGCCCCATCAGCAGATCGACGGTGACGTCGCCGCGTTGCGACACGCGCACCGCCTTCTGCGCCGCCTCGCGGAATCCCTGCAGTGAGGCGGTGACGTTGTAGCTACCCGGATCGACGAAGTCGAACCGGTAGCGCCCTTCGGCGTCGGTGACCCGATCGGACCCGACGCCGGTGGCTTCATTCAGCAGCGTGACGGTGACGCCGGGCAGCGCGCCGCGGCTCTCATCCGTGATCTGCCCCTGGACTCGCGCCCGATAGTCCTGCGCCATTGCCGGAGCGGCGAGCCCTAAAACTGCCCCAACGACTCCTAGCGTCATCCACAACCTTCTCATGACGACTCCTTCTCCAAGACAACATGCGGCCCCGGGGCCGCCAGCGTTCTATCTCCGCACGCGCCCGCTGGCGTCACCGTTGACGAGCCGCTCAACTTCCGACACCGACACCTGATTGAAATCCCCTGGAATGGTCTGCTTCAACGCGCTGGCGGCCACCGCGAATTTCAAGGTGGCTTCCAGATCGCTCCCGCTCACGAACCCGTGGATCAGGCCTGCAGCGAAGCTGTCGCCGCCGCCGATCCGGTCAACCAGGCGCACGCTGTAGCGCTGGCTCTGAAGGAAGGTCGAGGTGGCCGCGTCGTACAACACGGCGCTCCACCCGTTGTCACTTGCCGAAATGCTTTCCCGAAGCGTGACCGCGACGCGCTTGACGGCAAATTCCCGGGCCACGTGCGCGGCAGCAGCCCGGTACGCGCCGACATCGAGCACGCCGCCTGTGACGTCGGCGTGCTCGACGTCGACACCGAGCACCGATTGCAGGTCCTCTTCGTTCGCGATTACGACGTCAACACCCTGCACGAGCGGCCGCATCACGCGTTGCGCCTCGGCAGCGGTCCACAATTTCGATCGGAAGTTCAGGTCGAGGCTGACGGGCACCTGCGCGGCCTTCGCCGCCTCGATCGCCTCGCGCGTGCAGGCCGCCGCGGATTCCCCGAGCGCCGGGGTGATGCCGGTGCAGTGGAACCATTGCGCGCCCGCGAGCACGCGTGACCACGGCATCGTGCCAGGCGCCATCTGGCTGATCGACGAGTGCGCGCGGTCGTAGACCACCGCAGAGGCGCGCTGGCTCGCGCCGGTCTCCGCGAAATAGATGCCGACACGCTCGCCGCCGCGCTGTACGTGCTCGACGTTTACGCCTTCGGCGCGCAGCACCTTGATCGCCGCATCACCGATCGGGTTCTTTGGCAGGCGCGTGACGTAATGACTCTCGTGTCCGAACTGCGCGAGGCTCACCGCGACGTTGGCCTCCCCGCCGCCGAACGTCGCCTGCAACTGCGGCGACTGCAGCAGCCGTTCGAACCCCGGCGGGCTGAGCCGCAGCATGATTTCGCCGAAGCAGACGGTCTTCGCCATCACCTGTCCCCCGTAGCCTTGGCGAAGGGGAAGCGCGCGCCTCGCACCGCGTCGACGAATGCCTGCGCCTTGCTGGTGATCGTCATCGAAGCGGCGAGCCTCGACGGCCTTCGTATCGACGAGCGCCGAGCCGGCGCCAATCGCGACCGCGCCAGCGCGAATCCACTCGGCCGCGTTCGCGTGTGACACGCCGCCTGTCGGCATCAGCTTGATCGACGGGAACGGCCCGCGCAGATCCTTGATGTAGCCGGGACCAAGCGACGTCGCCGGAAACACTTTCACGACATCCGCGCCCATTTCCCACGCCGACAGAATCTCGGTCGGCGAGAAGCACCCCGGGCACGCCGGCACGCCGCGCTCGTGACACGCTTCGATCACGCTGGCGCGAAAGACCGGGCTGACAACAAATTTCGCACCGGCGTCAATCACCGCGCGGGCGGTCTCGGCATCGGTCACCGTGCCCGCGCCAATCAACGCGGCGGGCAGCGCCTTGACCAGCGTCGCGATCAATTCGGCGGCACGCGGCACCGTCATCGTGATCTCGATCGCGTCGACGCCACCGGACATCAATGCTTGGGCCACCTGTTCGCCAACGCCCGGATCCGTCAAGCGCACCACGGCGACCACGCCGGTGGATTCAATTCTTCTCACGACGTCCGATCGAGTCATGGCTGCCGTTGTCATCGAAGTCCGTTCACCACGAGGGCAAGTGCGAAAAGAAACGTGAGCACCAGCACGGTATTGCGTCCGGCATTGGCGCGGAGCTCGCCGAGCGCGGGGCGATTGATGAAATACAGGATGATCGCCACGGCCAGCGGCGCCATCAGCAGGTTGCCGACCATCGCCAGGATCGCCTTCAACAGCGCCGGCAACTGCCAGAACGGCGCCACCAGCGCGGGCACGGCGATCCAGGTCGCAAAGACGACCTTGAACGCCTGGTTGTCGTGGGTGAAGTGCCAGTTCCGGCGCGCGATGTCGAGACAGAAATACGTCATCGTCAGCGACACGGAAATCAGCGTCGTGAAGGCGGCCGCGATCAGGCCCATCGAGAAGAACCGCGGCGCCAGGAAACCGAGCACGCCTGGAAAGGCCGGACCCAGGACCTGGCCCGCGACGGGGATCGTTTCAATCTGTGAGTAGTGGCTGACACCGAGATGCGTCGGGCCGGAGCCGGTATAGACGTTATGGAGCGCCGTGGCGCCCGCCACGATCACCACGACCGAGAACATGCCCCACACAACCCCGAGGTTCGTCACCGTCTTCCAGAAGGTGCGCTTTGCATCCACGGTCGTGTAGCCGGAGTTGGCGGCCAGGTAGCCGTAGGACAGCAACACGGCCGGCGGCAGCGCCTGCCCGGCGATCGCCATGATCTGCGTGAAGGCATTCCTCGCTCGGTCGGGCGCACCGAACACCGGCACGCTCTCGGGAATCTTCGGGACCAGGCCTGCGGCGAGTGCCGGCCAGGTCTGCCAGTCAAGCAGGCCCTTGATGGCGACGAAGATGAAACACACCAGGATGACGACCAGCAGCGTCGTCATGATCTTTTCCATGCGCTTGTATCCGCCAAGCACCGCCGCCACGACGGTCGTCCCAGTCAGCACGATCGTAACGATGAACAGTCCGAGCGTGGCCTCGCCGCCCGGCGGCGGCAGCATCCCCATCGAGCCATAGGCGCCTTCGACCATCGCCGACATCTGGCTCATGTTGACGACGACGTTCACGAGCGCCATCGGCAGGAACACGCCCCACGCCAGCCACGCGCCGATATCGGTGCGGACCATGTCGATCAGTCCGCGTCCGCCGGACGTGACGCCGACTCGTGATGCCGAATCGAGGGTGAAGATCACCATCGGGATGACAATCAGTGCGACCCACAGCAGGTCGAACCCGAACCAGGCGCCGGCGAGCAGTCGGGTGGCGACCGCTCCGGCGCCGATCATGCCCGCTGCGGTCAGCGCCGCCGGACCGACGAAGCGCGAGAAGACCGTGGTGGCACGCTGCAACATTCAGCGGCCCATCCATCCGCCGTCCACGACCAGGACATGGCCGTGCACGTAATCGGATGCCTTCGAAGAGAGAAACAACGCCGCACCCGCCACATCGTCCGGTGTGCCCCATCGTCCTGCCGGGATGCGCTCGGTGATCTGGCGGTTTCGCTGCGGGTCCTCACGCAGCGCCTTGGTGTTGTCGGTCTGCATGTAGCCGGGAGCGATGGCGTTGACGTTGATGCCGTGAGCGGCCCACTCGTTCGCAAGCGCCTTCGTAAGCTGGACGAGGCCACCCTTCGCCGCCGCGTAGCCGGGAACGGTGACGCCGCCCTGGAACGACAACAAGGAGGCGATGTTGATGATTTTTCCCTGGCGCCCCGTTTCGATCAGGTGCTTGCCCATCGCGCGGCACAAACGGAACGCGTTCGACAGGTTGACCTCGATGACCGCGTCCCAATCCTCGTCGGAATGCTGCGCCGCGGCCTTGCGCCGGATGATGCCGGCGTTGTTGACGAGGATGTCGAGTTTCCCGAAGGCGGCGATCGTCCCGGCGAACAACGCGTCGGCGGCGGCGCGATCGCCGAGATCGGCGGTGAACAATTCCGTGCGGCGGCCGGTCTCGTTGCAGATCCGCTCGGCCGTCTGCGTGGCCGGCTGCTCGTTGCTATGCAAGGCCACGACCGCGCCGGCCTTGGCGAGGGCTGCCGCCGTCGCGGCGCCAAGCCCGCGCGAAGCGCCGGTCACGAGCGCCACCTTCCCGTCGAGATCGAACAGATCGAGGGTCATCTCGTCAGCCCTTGGGCCGCAGGAAGTCTTCGCGCGGCGGCGAGAAGATGTCGATCAGCACGACTTCTTCCTCGAGCATGGTCGCGCCGTGCTGAATGCCGGATGGAAACAGCAGCACATCGCCCGGTTTCGCGGTCCGCTTCTGACCTTCGATGAAGAAGTCGGCGCGCCCACGCTCGACGAGCGTCATCTGCTCGTGCACGTGCGTGTGGATCGGGGTGACGGTGTGCGCGGCCAGTGTCAGCCGGCACACCATCAACCGGTCGCCGGTCACTATTTGGCGCGTGATGCCTTCTGCCACCGATTCGATCGGAATGGAGGACCAGTCGACGTGTTGGAATACGGCCAGCGCGTTGGGCGGCGTCATTTTTTCTCCGATCGAGGCTGCGCCTCTGGCGCCCGCGTCTGGCGAATGCGGCTCCGCCTCGCTCGGGCTGTGTTGTCTTGCCGCGCTCCGCGCGGCGATATGGCACGGGTGTCCACCTGGCGTGCCATCTAACGGCCCTTGTCAAGGCCGGAGCCGAGACTGCCGAATTCAGGTTGAACGTTGACGACGCCGTATTGCCGGTCGTCGTCTTCACGGACCGCGGCCATCATCCACAGGAAGTTGATCGGACCGCCCGGTGCGGCGACGTTGGGGTGATACCCCTGCGGCATCATGACGACGTCGCCTTCGCGGACGATCGTCGCCAGCTCGGGCTCGCGCGGGTTGGTGTAGACCAGCTGAATGCCGAACGCCGGCGCCGGCATGTCGATGTAGAGATAGGCTTCCTCGAGCATCGCCGCGTGTTCGTGCGGCGGCCACGACGTCCAGTTGCCCTGCTCGCTGAACGTCACGCCGGCCATGATTCGCCCGGCTTCGACGTTCTTGCCAATCAGCACGTTCAAGTCGCGCTTCGACGATGGGCCACCGGCGTTGAAATGCAATCCGGGATTGGCCTGCACGTCGGCAAAACGAACGTGCTGAACCGGATGCCGCCTGGATACCGGCGCCGAAATTTCCGCGAGGTCGCAGCCGGATGGTCCCGGCGCAATTGTGACCGTCGCGTCGCGCGGCACATACAACGCGTCGTAGCGATCGATCGCGTAGGCCTTGCCGTCGACGGTCGCCGTCGCAGCGCCCTTGAGGCCGACAAAACCGGTCTCCCGCTCGCCGGTGTCGATGCGGATCGCCGCATCGCCGGACTGGAGAATCACCCGACCGTAGTGGAGGTGCCGCGAGGCCGCCTTACCGTCAGGTGAAATGGCCGTCGTGCGTCCGGGCCGCGACGCCGTGTCGCGAATGATGCAGGTCTGCGGAGTAATCGAATGAAGGTTCATGGCAGTCTCGTTCAGGCAACAACCGGCGCGGCAAACGCCGGCGCCGCGACGAGCGCGGCGGCGCCACGCAGGCGCGGATATTCGGTCGCCGCCACCGGACGGATATCCGTTTCGGCAGCGGCGGGTGTGAGGGCGCGCTCGGCCATCGCGGCGCGCACGGTCGATTCGATGAGATCCCAGGCCAGCGTGATTTCGCCGCCGACGTAGACGCGAGCCGGATCGAGCACGTTGATCACCGAGGCGAGGCCGAGTCCAAGATAGCGGGCGGTGCTGTCGAGCGCCGCGGAGGCCTTGGCATCACGGGCGCGAACGCGCGCGATCAAATCTTCCACTGTGAAGTGACGCTGGTCGGCGGGCACCGGTCCGCGATGATCGGATGGCCGCCCGAAATAGCGCCCCAGCGTTGCCGGGTTGGATACGTACGCTTCCCAGCAGCCGTTCGATCCGCACGAGCAGCGCGGTCCGTCGAGCGAGAGCGGCAGGTGGCCGAATTCGCCGGCGATGTTATGCCGTCCGCGCAGCACCTCGCCGTGGATCATGACGCCGACGCCGACGCCGTCGGAGACACTGACGAAGACCAGGTCGCCGGCCAGGCCGCCGAGGTCTTCCCGCATCGCCCAGGCCTGGGCCAGCGCGCAGGCGCGGCCGGAGTTCTCGATCTGCACCGGCAGGCCCGTCGCCGCGGCCAGGCCCTCGCGCAGATCGACGTTGCGCCAGCCGAGCGTCGGCGCGTGCAGCACGCGCATGGTCGAGTGCTCGACCATGCCGGGCACGACCACGCCGATGCCTTCACACGCATCGACCTCGGGATGATCCGCGAGCAGCGCCTTGACGCGCGCCGCCAGCAACTGGGTCTGCTTCTTTGGATCGCGCACGGTCGGAAAGCCGATCGCCCCGGTCATCGGCGTGCCCAGCAGATCGGCCAGCATCACGAACGTCTCGCTGGCGCGGATGTCGGCGGCCACGACGGCGCGCCGGCGCGAATCGATGTAGAGAAACGTCGGCTTCCTGCCGCGGACGGTCTCGCCGGTGGCGCCTTCGAAGATCAACCCCTCGCGCAGAAGGTCGTTGACGATCAACGTGACCGCGCCGCGGCGGACGTCCATGACACGGGCGAGGTCGGCGCGCGAGATCGGCTGTCGCGCCCGCACCAAGTTCAGCACGATGCTGCGATTGATCTCGCGCGATGTTCCGCGCGTGGCGACTTTGAAGCGTGAGGGGTTAATTCGCCTCATTTGTATATCTAAAAGACTAAATACCCGCTGTCAGCGCTCGTAATCCAGCCAATTACGCCCAAAAGGCCCATATTTTAGAGCACCAGGCTAGAGCCAAAGCGGATCGGAGCAGCTATTAATCTTACGGTTGGACAAGATATGCCTGTCGCATGCGGGTGTCAACAAAAAGATCGGAGCTAGGGTTCGAACGGCACCGCAAACTCCGCGACATCGTCGCCCGATCGGCCCTCGGGAATTACCGTGCCTCCCGTCTGCAAATCGCGCCAGCGCAGCGGCCCATCCACGCCAATCAGGGCGAACACCACCTGTTTGCGCGAGCGTTCGACCCGGACCTCAACGAAGCTCTGAAAGAACGGCGCCCGGTTGAAATCAAATACCGCCGAGAGCGCCTCGACGGAAAACGGCCACGCGCCGTTGCGGCGGATCCACCACCAGGCCGGCCATTTCCACGGCGGCGTCTCCCTGTCGAGCTTGGTGGCGACGGCATCGGTCCTGGGATAGAACGCATAGTCGCCGAGCGCAGGCTGGCCGGGCCAATCGAGCGAGGTGCCGATGCTCAAGTACGCGCCGCCGCCGCCGTTGACGAAGTAATGCGCGCCGTCGCCGCGGTAATACTCGAAATCGTGCGTATCGCCGGCCATCATCACGCCAACGCCGTTGCTCTTCAGCAGATCGTGCACTTCCCTGAACGATCCCTCGCCGATCTGCGACAGGCCCGCCGCGTAGAACGGATGACCGACGATCGCCATCGTGAACGTGCCCTTCGATCGTTCGACCGCGGCCCTGAGCCACGCGAGCTGTTTTGGGTCGATGCGGCGCTCGATGCCGGTGTCGATGGCGATCAGCGAAAAGGCGCCGGTGTGGATCTCGAAGAACGGCGCGTCCTGGAGGCCCGCCTGCACTCGATACAGCGATCGCAAGCGCGCGGCCGACTCCATCAGCCGATCGATCCGATCGCCGGTCGTGCTCGACAGGCTGAGATCGGCCTCGACGCGGGCATCGATTGCGGCGCGGGCGGTGTCGGGTTGCATCAGGTTGGCGGCGAAACCGTCGAGCGCATTGAACCAGTCGTGATTGCCGGGGATGGCGAAGACCGGCTTTTCGACACCCATCATCGGCAGGTAGAAGTTCGCTTCGTAGTCCTTCATGGCGCCGGTCGGATAGACCACGTCCGACGCGATCACGACGAACTTCACCTCGTCACGCCCTGCCGCGCGCAGCACCTGGTTGCGAAGGGCCTGCTGCGACGGATCGCCCTCGCCGGGATCGCCGATGACGATGAACGAGAAATCGCCGTCGCCAATGCCGGCGGGCGTCACCTCGAACACGCCCGGCGAGGTCACGTCAGCGGCGCCCCTGGACGCGCACCGCCGCATCGATCATCGCTTCGCGCCAGTCATCGACCCGCGACTCGGCAATCTTCTGCCACGCCGCCGACGCCCAGTTCTCGCTGTTGAAATACCAGCTGAAGCCCCAGACCGGATTGACGGCTATCAACACCGCCGTGATCGGAAGCCCCGCCCGGACCAACTGGCGCACCGCGCCAATCAGCGTGTCGTTCTCGAGGTCGCGTGCCACCGAACGGCGCAGGCGCTGTTCGGCCCAGTAGCGCACCACACGCTCGCTCCAGCGCTGCTCGGAATCCGGAGCGCGATCGGTCAGCGCGCGAAGCCACACCTCCCGCTCGACCGGGCGGCTGGCGCGCTGAAACGCCGATTCGAGCGGCCACAGCACGACCAGTGACAGCACGAGGGCCACCATCACGTCGCCCGCCGTTGCGACCGCGGGCGTCAACAATCCGAGGAGGGTCCACTCGGCGTCGACGCGGCCGACATGAATCGCAAAGAACACCGCGATGAAGATCAGGCTCCAGTAGAAGTCGGTCGGCGTTCGCGATCCGGCCTGGACGATGGCGTCGCGATGGATGAAGCCGATGAGCTGATGCGGCGGCAGGCCGAGCGCGCGATTGGGATGTTCATCCTCGGGTCTCGAAAACTCGTCGGCGTCGCTGCGGGGCCGCACGGCAAGCGCCTGCCAGCCCGACGCCGCCATGCGGAGGCCGAGGAAGAAGCCAAACCCGAGCGCGCCGATCGTGTCGCGCAGCAGCCACACGATGAACGCGAGACAGATGTTCGCGGCGCCGTTGAAACAATCCCAGAGCCGGCTGCCAGGACCCGATCCGCGGACGGCCCGGACGACGTTCGTGCCGCCGTCGGCAACGAGGACCAGGCTGGTCACGACCATCAGGCCGCTGAACGCGAATGCGGATTGCATCGCGATGAGCGCGCCGGCAAATATGGAGAACACACCGCTGCTGTAATGCGTGCGGCTGTTGTCCGAGTTCCACGCGTCGGCGAGCTCGATGATGCCGGCAAGAAAAATGGCGCCGGCCACAAAGGCCACGCCCCACACGGACGAGAAGAGCGGCGCAATCAGGGCAATCGCGCCCAGCACGATCAGCAGAATGCCGTTCAGCTTCGCAGTGGGCGGCACTCAGAGCAATCCTTGCCGGGAGTGGCGTGACACCCGGCCATCCTACCCGATTAGATCAGTTGGAGCGCTTCGCCCATCGGCGTCCGCCGCTTGACCTGATGCGTGCGTCGGGAGCAGGATGAGCTCTCCGGAGGATTGCTGATGTCGAAGTCCAGCCACGCGGGTCGTAACGAACTCTGCCCCTGCGGCAGCGGCAAGAAGTACAAGAAATGCTGCGCGCTCAAGCAGGGCAAGCCTCGCGGCGCGACGGTGATGATGATCGTCGTCGGCATCCTGATGACGGTCGGCGTGATTGCCGGCATCACCGCGATCACGAGCGATAAACGTGACGTCGCGCGGCCCGGCGGAGTCTGGTCAGCTGAGCACGGGCATTACCACTAGCAGAGTGCGTACGGTGCGTACGGTGCGTACGGTGCGTACAGTGCGTAGGGTGCGTCAGGTGCTTAACGCTTTTGGCACGACGCGTTCAGCAGCCGATAGGATTCGACATCGAGGATTGGCGCAGGTGGCGGCGGGGCGACGGCCGGCGATCGGCTGCTTGGCATCACGGGCGTGATGCGCACCTTCCCACCGGCGAGTCCCACACCAGGTTGGACGACATCGGACTGCTTCATCAGGCCGGTGACCTCGACCATCGACCCTTCATGCTTCTTGATCTCGGCGAGGACTTTCTTGTCGCCTTCGAGCCGCATCTTGGTGCCGAGCTCGATCACAAAGCTCGATTCGTGCTCAGGATCTCGGCCGACCGTGAACACGCGGCCGTTGGCGCAGCCGGATATCGACAACCGTGTCGAGTCTTTTGGCACCGGACGCTCCTGGGCTGAGGACAGGCTCGACGATGCCGCGAGCGAGCGCGATCGCGAGGACGATCTGTTTCATGCCCCCAGCTTACCGCTGCCCCGGGGTCCCCACGACGCGGACTTTGCGGCGTGGGGTGGACACGCGTCGCCGGATCGAGTTTTGGCGGCCGCGGACCGCGCGGGCGGACGCCGGCGGCAAGCGGCCCGTACTCGAGCTCTTCGCCGCTGGCTGCGCTGCGCAGCAACAAGCCGCCGCGGCTCATGTCGCCGCGCCCGACGAACGGGACCGGGTAGCGCAGCCGTTCTCCCAGGATCGGCAGCAGCACGTCAACATATTTGCCGCTCGCCACGCTCCCGAGAAGGATGACCCGGGCCTTCTTGCCGATGCGAGCCGCCAGCGCGACGGCGTCCCGTTCGAGCGCCGTGCGGTATTCGGGATTGTCGAGGCTGACGTCGCCGACCGCGAATTCGCGGAGCAGCGCGAGCGAGAAGGGCAACTCTGGAGGCTGCAGCCCGCGGGTCGGCGTGATGATGAGCGCTTCCCCGAACCGCTGTGCGTAGGCCAGCTTGCCTCGGAAGTACAAGCCGCTCATGAACGCGAAGGCGGCTCCGAGCGACAGCCGGCCCGCCCTCATCTCGAGCGTCGTCGCGGCTTCAGACTCTGGATTGAGCAGGATCGACGCGCGGCGTCCGCCGCAAAATGCCGGAGAAAGAAGAAAAACGTTCTTCACGCGCAGTGACGATTGTACCTATTTCCAATCGTCCTGCGCGTGAACACACTTCCTGTTTCCTATTTCCTATTGCTTCACGAGCTCCATCGACACTTCGTCCAGGCGATCGTAGCTCGCTGCCGCGCCCTTCTCCATGCCGGTGCTGAGAACCATGTCGCGAACCTCCTTCGATGGATATTTCGAGGTCGCGTTCAAGCGCGTCTTGCCATTCTCCTCGGTCAGCGTCGCGGTGACGACCGACTCGGCGTCGGGGAACGGCGCGTAAATCTCGGTGAAGACAATGCGCCCCGGCGCATTGATCTCGCGATAGACGCCGTAGAACTCCGCGTCGCCCTTCGGATGGCGATTCACGAAGCGCCACTTGCCGCCGACGCGGAGATCCACGTCGCACACCGGCACTGAGTAGCCGTCACCAAGGTTGCCCCACCAGCGCCTGATGTGCTCGGGCTTGCTCATCGCCTCGAACACGAGGTGCCGCGGCGCGTCGAAGAGCCGCGTGAAATGAATCTCGGTGTCCGACGGGGTGGTGACCTTGAACGTTTCGCTATTTGCTACGCCGCTTGCTGCCATGTTTCTTCTCCTTCGCTTTCATCTGTTGAAGATAGAGCTCGAGACTGTCGAAGTGCTTCTCCCAGATCTTTCGATACTGCTCGGTCCACTCGGCGACCGCCTTGAGCGGCGCCGCTTCGATGCGGCACGGCCGCCACTGCGCCTCGCGGCCGCGGGCGATCAGGCCGGCGCGCTCGAGGACCCGCAGGTGCTTCGAAACGGCCGGCATGCTCATCTCGAACGGCTCGGCGAGCTCGGTGACCGAACAATCGCCCGACGCCAGCCTGGCGAGGATGGCCCGCCGGGTCGGATCGGCGAGCGCCGCGAAGGTGCGTGCTCAGTTGGTCGGCCATCTGTATTCAACCATCAAGTTAATTAACCTACTAGTTAAATACAACAGGCTTCAGACCGCTGTCAAGACCCTGTTATCCGCCTCAAGGCGGACACCACAGGTCACATCCGCCAGGCGTATTGCAGCTTGACCAGCAACTGATTCGACTCGAGCTGCCAGCGGTCGACGAGCGAGCGCACGTTGTGGTTGTAGACGACGAAGAGATCCGCCACCGGCGTGAACGTCCAGCGCAGCCGCGTGTTGACGCCAATCGAGTCGCTGTCGGTGTCGTACTGGAGGTAGCTGGCAATCGACAGGTCCGGCGACACGTTGATGCGCAGGCGATTGCCGATCAGCGTTTGCGTGAAACTGCCGGTCGCGAGGCTCCCGACATTGCGCTCGCCGCTGAACTCGATCGTCAGGAGCGGGATCGGGTTCCACGCGCCGCTCCACTCGAACTGCGTCAGATCACCGTCGTAGAAGCCGCCGAACCACCACGTCAACTGCGTGGAGAGGCGCCGCTTCTGCGCGGTGCCGACTTCGACGCGATACCGGCGCCAGTGATACTCGCCGGCAGGAATCACCACGCCATCGGCCACCTCGAACGGCTCGATCAGCCGCTCGCCCTCGGGATTGGCGTTGAGCTCGAAGCGATCGCCGCTGCGAAAGCGCCAGTTGACCGGCGCGATGAACACCCGGTAGCTCTCCCACCGGCCGGACAGGTCGGTCGCCAGCGTCGGCCCGAACTCGTGCTGCAGCTGCTGGAACGGACCGCTCGAGATTCGCGTGCTGTTGTCGATTCGCGCGTCGATCAAATGGACGGCGCGCCGCGGCACGAAGCCGAGGGACGGATCGAAATCACGGCCGATCCGCTTGTGCGTGAGCGAGATCTCCCAGAGATCGTTGGGATAGTCGACCTTGAAACCGAACGCGGTGGTGTCGCCGCCGGCCAGATCCGATCGCCCGGTGGCCAGGGCCCACACGCCGGCGAGCAGGTTCTTGTCGCCGCGGAATTCCGATGTCGCAAACGTGAAGTCGAACGCCGCCCAGCCAACTGCCGCTCCGGCCGAGCGGGTCGCCGACCGTCGCGATGGCGCCGAGCCACGACTCCGACCAGATGTTCTGCTTGACGCGCGCCGCCGCCATCACCGATTCATCGGGCACGACGCCCGGCTTGTCGTTGGTGCCGACCACCAGGGCGCCGAGGTTGGTGTTGTCGATGCGGCCATTGATCTTGCCGCCCGCGATGATCGGGATCTCCTGGCCCGCGACCAGGCCGATCCGCCGGCTGTGAAAAGGAATGACGTCCTCGTCCAGTCCGAGGCCGAAGGAGAAAATGTCGCTGCCCTCGAGAAAGAAGGTCCGCTTCTCCTCGAAGAACAACGGAAAGCGCGTCAGGTTGGTGCGGCGCGTATCGACTTCCGTCTCGGCGAAGTCCGTGTTCACCGTCAGCGACGAGAGCAGGTTCGCGCCCAGCCGCTGCGTGACGTCGAGGCTCGGATGGAACTTGCCATCCATCGTCGGCTCCGGGCTCGGGAATGCCGCCGCCCCCGGTGACCGCCGGCCTGATGGTCAGGCCGACGCCGAGATCGAATGCGGGGAGATCCGTGAGCACGCCGGCGCGGCTGGTCTGCGTGACTTGATACTGTCGCGCAGGAAACGCCCAGCGCGCCGTCTCGAGGCGGTTCTGAATGCGGCGCTCCACGTTCAAGTGCCATTCGCGCAGATCCGGATTGAAGCTGAGGGTCTGTGCCGGAATGCGGATCTCCGCGCTCCAGCCCGAACCGGTGCGTTGCGTCGCGGCATCCCAGATGCCGTCCCACTCGGAGTTGTCGCTGTCGCCGCCAGGCTCGATCAAGCCGTCGTAGCGCGCGCCGCTCGGGTTGATCGCAAAGACGTATCCGGAGCGCCCGTCGAGGAACGGACCGAGCACGATGAGCACGTGATCTTCGTCGTCGAGATCCGCGTCGCGCCGGACGCTGAAGCTGACGATGCCGGCTGGATCCGGATCGTCGCACACGATGCCGATCGCGAGCCCCGATGCGTCGGCCATCACGCGCACCGTCGTGCGCAGTGTCGCCGGCTCTCCTTCTTGCGGATCGGTCTGGATGAACTGATCGATCGGCGGCGCCGCGGCCCACATCGGCTCGTCGAGCGCGCCGTCGACGTGGAGACCCGCCGCCATCACGCCGGCCCGGATCCGAGGCGCCTCTTGCGCAAACGCCGGAGGTGTCATCGCGATCCCGGCAACGAGCAGGGCGATCGCTCGCCGGATTACTTCCAGGTGACCTCCATGCCAAAGAAGTGCATGACAGATCGTATCCACGAAGACGTCAGAGCCACTTCGAGAACGATACGACAATGACGTCCGGTATATTGACGCGACGAGGGGACTTCATGAAAACAGTGCTTCAACGGACCGCGATCGGCTGCATCGTCATCACCGTCTCGACGTCAGCGCTCGCGCAGTCGAAACCGCTTCCGCCGGTGGTCGGCATCACCGCCGCCGAGATCCAGACCGTGCTGCAGCACAAGGGCACCGAAGGCGCCGGTGTCGACCGCCAGATCAAGGTTGCCGACCTCGGCGACTACAAGCTCGGCGTCGGCGTGCTCTATCGAGGTCCGACCAAGCCCGGCGCGCCAGTCGCGGCGATCAGCCACAGCAAGGTGACCGAGGCGTTCTACATCATCTCCGGCAGCGGCACGATCGTGACCGGCACCGCCGTCGAAAACGATCGCGCGTTTCCGCCGGAGACGGAGTTCGTGCGTTTGGCGGTGGGGCCAAGCAGCGGCGGCGTGTTCAAGGGCGGCGATCGTCGTCCGATCGCGGCGGGTGATGTCGTGATCGTGCCCGCGGGCATGCCGCACGGCTTCGACGACATCACCGATCACCTGACGTATCTCAGCATCCGCCCGGATCTCGCCGGCGTGCTTCCAGCGAACTACGTGCATCCGGCGCTCAGAAAATAGCCGCGCATGGCGCTTCCGGAACAACCGTAGACGTTCTACGTATTAGCCGTAGACGGTCTACGGTCCGAAAGGGGCGCGCATGACTGCGAGAACCAACGCTCGTGTCGCGGGCACGGCGTATTTCCTCTATCTGGTTGCCGGCATCGGCGGCATGGCAGCGGCGAACGACACACCGTCGCGCGACGTCCTGAACACGCTCGTGCCGTTCTGCGCGGTGGCGCTCGGTGTGACCCTCTATGCGTTGACGCGCCACGTCGACGAGGATCTCGCGCTTCTTGGCATGGCGTTGCGCCTCCTCGAAGCGGCGCCCGGCAATGGTGAAATCTTCTTCGCGGCCGGCAATGCGATCTTCTGCTGGCTCCTGCTTCGCGGCCGCCTGATCCCGAGCGCGCTTGCCGGGCTCGGCCTCGGCTGGTCGATTTTCCTGACTGCTCTCCTGCTTCTGCAGGCCGGCGGGATGTTCGGCGGACGCACGGATTGGTCGTCTCCGGTCACGTGGTTCGTGTGGCTGCCGCTCTTGATCTTCGAACTCGCGTTCGCCACGTGGCTGCTGGTGAAGGGCGTGGCGACGCGTCCGAGGCCCGCTTCCTAGCGCGCCGTCCGCGCGATCCGATAGAGCTTCGTTGCGGTGCGGATGATCACGCTGCCGTTGGCGACCGCCGGGGTCGCCAGCGTCATCTCGCCGAGGGAGTTCCTGCCGAGCACCTTGAATTCGCGCCCGGCCTGCAGCACAAACGTGTCGCCGTCCTCGCTCGTCGCGAAGAGCTTGCCGTTGTAGGCCCACGGCGACGCCGAGAACGTTCCCGCATCGGCGGCGATGCGCTGCCGTCCATAGATCTCCTCGCCGGTCTTCGGGTCGTTCGACGTGACGAAGCCGCGATCCATCAGCGTGTAGTACTGATCGCCGAGCACGATCGGCGACGGATACGCCGGCGCCAGCGTCGGGTGCGACCAGGCGATCGAACTCGTTGCTGCGCTCATCGCCTTTCAAGCTGATGTCGCCTGACGCACCCGGCTTGATCGCGTAGGTCGGCCGCTTCGAGTCCGGAAAATAGCCGGAGCTCACGAACAGCAGTCCGTGACTCGCAAACGGCGTGACGGCATGAATCGACGTCATCCCGGTGAGCTGCCACAGCAACTTTCCCGAGAGGTCGTACGCGCGCACGCCCTTCGAACCGGTCGTGACGATCTCCGTGCGCCGCTCGTTCTGCCAGACAAAGGGCGTCGACCAATTCGAGCCTTCGACCTCACGGTCCGTGCGCCACAGCTCATCGCCGGTGCGGGCGTCGAACGCCGCGACAAACGATCGCTCTTCGTTGTCGTTGACGATGTAGATGCGGCCGTCGTGCAGGACCGGCGAAGATGCAGGGCCCCACCCGGTGCGCATTTTTGGCACCGACATCAGCTTCGACCACACCGGCTTGCCGCTCATGTCGAATGCAAACAGTCCGGCATATCCGAGATATACGTAGACGCGCTGGCCGTCGGTGACCGGTGTCTCCGACGCGTACGAGTTCTTCTGGTGCACCGGCTGCAGCGGCACTGCGGCGTGAATGACGCGCTCCCAGTTGATCTTACCGGTGGCGAAATCCACGTCGTAGAGCACCCAGCGATGCTCGTCGACCGGCTGGCTGATGTCGGCGCCGGTCATGGGACCGCCGAGCGAGCGCGCGAGATAGGTGCCGACCGCGTTCAGCGTCTGCACCGGCTGTTTGACGTTGATCGCGGTCACCACGAACACGTGACTGCCCCACACGACGGGTGAGCTCCAGCTGCGGCCCGGCACGTCGATTTTCCACGCGACGTTCTCCGTCGTGCTCCAGGTATCGGGCAGTCGCGCGTCATCGGCAGCCACTCCGGCATGGCTGCCGCGGAACTGCGGCCAGTTCTTGTCCGCCGGCTTGTCCGCCGTAGCCGTGGCGGAGGTGGAAGCCTTGGTGGAGGTGGATTGTGCATGCGCGAACACCGCAGAGACGATCACGAACAACAGCGTCAGGAGTCCCGCCATGATGTCCGCGATTCTCGCATAACGGCCGTATACTGGCCTCGGTCACATGGCCCTGGCTCCGCGCCTCGCCCGCACTGCCCTCTTCGCGCTGGCCGTGAGCGGATACGTCGCCGCGTCGGCGGCGCGTGTCGGGTCCGTGCCGCAACAGCCGTCGACCACAGCGGCAGCAAAGCCAGCGGTCGCCCCTGATCTGCGGGCGGCGCTCGACACCTACTGCGTCGCGTGCCACAACCAGCGGCTGAAGACCGCCGGCCTCATGCTCGACACCGTCGATGCGGGATCGCCGCACACCAATCCGGAGGTGTTCGAGAAAGTGATCGCGAGACTGCGCGCCGGATCGATGCCGCCCGTGGGACGGCCGAGGCCGGACGATGCGACGGCGCACTCGATCGTTCGGTGGATCGAGTCGGACATCGATCGTGCCTGGGCCGCATCGCCGAACCCCGGACGAATCAGCTCGGTGCATCGCCTGAATCGCACGCAGTACAGCAACGCGGTCCGCGATCTGTTCGCGCTCGATCCGCTGGCCTTCGACGTCAAGTCACTGCTGCCCGGCGATGAGACCGCTGACGGCAGTTTCGACAATTTCGCCGACGTCCTCAGCATTTCGACCACGCATCTCGAGCGCTATCTTTCGGCGGCGCGACAGGTGACGCGGCTCGCCACTGGTCTTCGGCCTTCATCGCCGTCGCTTACGACCTTCGAAATCCCGCTGCACGTCGTCCAGGACGATCGGCAGGATGAAGACCTGCCGTTCGGATCGCGCGGCGGCATCGCGGTGCGGCACCAGTTTCCAGTCGATGGCGAGTACTCGATCCGCGTCCGGCTGCGGCGCCAGTACCAGGATTACCTGATGGGCATGGGCTGGCCGCAGCAGCTCGACGTGCGGCTCGATGGAAAACTGATCAAGCGATTCATCGTCGGCGGCAAGGCGCCGGGGACACCCGCGGCCTCGAGCTACGCCGGCGACGGCGAGCCCGGCTTCGCTGGCGCGCCCGAATGGGAGACCTACATGCAGTTGACCGGCGACGCCGGCCTCGAGGTGCGCGTGCCGGTGACCGCGGGCACGCGCGTGGTCGGCGTGTCGTTCGTGCGCGAGCTGTGGGAGCCGGAAGGGCTGCCGCAACCACTGCAACGCGGCCGCGTCCTCACCAACGATCAGATCTACATGGGTTATGCCGCGGTCGGCGCGGTCGACATCGGCGGCCCGCACCGCGTCGAACCCACCGTGCCGAAGACGGCGAGCCGCAAGCAGATCTTCGTTTGCGAACCACAATCGCCGGCCGACCGTCGCGTGCGCGGACCGCATTCTCGCGCGCATGGCACGGCTCGCCTATCGCCGCCCCGTCACCAAGGCCGATCGCGACACGCTGATGACGTTCTTCGAGAGCGGACGGCGCGATGGCGGTTCGTTCGACGCCGGCATCCAGTTCGCGCTCGAGCGCATGCTGGTCGATCCGGATTTCCTGCTGCGCGTGCACGCCGATCGCGGCGATCATCGCATCAGCGATGTCGAGCTCGCGTCGCGCCTGTCGTTCTTTCTGTGGTCGAGCGTGCCTGATGACGCCCTGCTGGCCGCCGCGGAACGCGGTGAGCTGTCGAAACCCGCGACGCTCGAACAGCAGGTGCGCCGCATGCTCGCCGATCCCCGCGCGAAGACCGCGCTCGTCGACGACTTCGCGTCACAGTGGCTGAACCTGCGCCGCGTCGACGAAGTGGTCGCGCATCCGGATTTCTATCCGGACTTCGACGACAATCTGCTCGCGGCATTTACGCAGGAGACCCGGCTCTTCATCGACAGCACCCTGCGCGAAGATCGCAGCGTGTCGGATCTGCTGCGCGCCGACTACACGTTCGTCAACGAACGTCTGGCGCGTCATTACAAGATTCCCGGGCATCTACGGCACGCGCTTCCGGCGCGTCACGCTGCCGAATCCGGATCAGCGAGGCGGCCTGCTCGCCCAGGGCGCGATCCTGGCGACGACGTCGTATCCCGATCGCACGTCGCCGGTGCTGCGCGGCAAGTGGCTGCTCGACAACATCTTCGGCGTCTACGTGCCGCCACCACCGCCCGATGTGAACACGACGCTTCCCGAGGTTCGGCCCGGCACGCTGCCGCCGACGATCCGGGAGCGGCTGTCGCAGCATCGTACGAATCCCGTCTGCGGCAGCTGTCATGCCGTCATCGATCCGCCAGGCTTCGCGCTCGAAAACTTCGATGCGATTGGCGGCTGGCGCACGATTGATGAATCAGGCAAGCCCGTCGATGCGGTCGGCACGACCGTCAGCGGCCGTTCGATCGACGGCATCAAGGGCCTTCGGGAGCTGTTGCTGAAGGATCCCGATCGCTTCCCGACGACGCTCACGGAAAAGCTGCTGGCGTATGCGCTGGGCCGGCGTCTCGAGTACTACGATCGGCCTGCCGTTCGACAGATCGTCCACGCCGCGGCCGCGCAAGACTTTCGCTGGTCGTCGTTGATTCTTGGAATCGTGAACAGTCCGCCTTTCCTGATGCGGGGATCCTCATGACGCTTCTCACTTCGAAACCACTGGCCCGTCGCACGGTGTTGCGCGGACTCGGCGCGGCGCTGGCGCTGCCGGCGCTCGACGCGATGACGCCCGCCGTCGCGCGCGCCGCGACGCCGGTGCGCCGCTTCCAGACGTTCTACGTTCCCAACGGCATGGCGATGGAGTATTGGCTGCCGAAGACCGCCGGCTCGGGCTTCGAGCTCACGCCGATCCTCGAGCCGCTCGCGCCGTACCGCGACCAGATGCTGGTCCTGTCCGGGCTCAAGGCGAACTGGAACTACATCCACGCCGGCGCGTCCGGATCGTTCCTGACCGGCACCACCCGCGGCGGGCGCAACGAGGTCGAGATTGTCGCCGATGTCTCGATGGATCAATTGCTGGCGCGGCATTTCGCCAGCGAGACGCAGCTCGGCGTCGCTCGAGCTCGCCATGGATCCGCCCAACAACGCCGGCGCCTGCACCGGTAATCTCAGTTGCGTCTATACGCACACGCTGTCGTGGCGCAGCAAGACGCAGCCGTTGCCGATGGAATTCAATCCGCGCGCGGTGTTCGAGAAGCTGTTTGGCGACAGCGGCAGCACGGATCGCGCCGCCCGCGAAGCACGCCTCCGCCAGCACAAGAGCATTCTCGATTCGGTGAACGACAAGCTGGCGGCGCTCAGAAAGTCGCTCGGCCCGCAGGATCAGACCAAGATCAACGAGTACGCCGAATCGGTCCGCGACGTCGAGCGGCGCATTCAAAAGGCGGAGCAGCAGCGTGATCTGGACCTGCCCGCGATGGATGAACCGCAGGGCGTGCCGCCGGTCTTCGAGGATCACCTCGACCTGATGCTCGACCTGCAGGTGCTCGCGTTCCAATCCGATCTGACTCGGGTCATCTCATTCATGATCAGCAAGGAGCAGAGCGCGCGGCCCTATCCGCAGATTGGCGTGCCCGAAGCGCATCACCCCCTGTCGCATCATGGCGACCAGCCCGAGCTCGTCGCGCGCATGTCGAAGATCAATCGCTATCACACCGAATTGTTCGCCAGCTACCTCGCGAGACTGCGCGCGACGCCCGATGGCGATGGTTCGCTGCTCGATCACATGACGATCCTGTACGGTTCGGGCATCTCGAACAGCAACCGTCACTCTGGCGACAACCTGCCGATCCTGGTGATGGGCGGCGGCAGCGGCCGCCTCAAGGGGGGCCGGCACCTCGCCTACACCGACAAGCCATCAATGGCGAACCTGCTCGTCACGCTGATGGACAAGATGGATGTCCCGGTCGAGCGCCTCGGCGGCAGCACCGGCCGGCTCGCCATCGACACCGTCTCGATGTAGATGTCCCGTCACTCCGCGCGCCTGTCGATGTCGATCGTTTTTGCGCTCGCGGCGGCCGCCGCGGCGCAGGAGCGGCCCGCCCTGATCGACGCGGCGAAGCATGCCGATCGCGCCGGGCTGCGCGTGCTGATCCAACAGAAAGCCGACGTCAACGCCGCTGCAGCTGACGGCACGACCGCGCTGCACTGGGCGGCGTATCGTGATGACGCCGATAGCGTCGAACTCTTGATTCGCGCCGGTGCCAATGTGAACGCCGCCAACGATCTCGGCGCGACACCGCTCTGGAACGCGAGCATGAACGCCGGCGCGCCGATCGCGCGGCGGCTGCTCGACGCCGGCGCGAATCCCAATCTGGCGTTGCTCGCCGGCGAAACGCCGCTGATGGTCGCATCGCGATCGGGCAAAGCGGACGTGGTCGCGCTGCTGCTGGCCAAGGGCGCCGAGGTCAACGCCCGCGCGTCCCGCCAGCAGACCGCATTGATGTGGGCGGCATCCCAGCGGCATCCCGAGGTCGTCAAACTGCTGGTCGCGCACGGCGCCGATCTGCACGCGCGATCGTCGGAATGGCCGGAGATGATGGCCGTGCCGCCGCACGGCGTGCCGCGATACAACAAGATTATTCCGCACGGCCGCGACACGGCGTTGCTCTTCGCCGCCCGCTCCGGCGATCTCGAGTCGGCGAAGCTCCTGGTGGGCGCCGGGGCGAACGTCAATGACGCGGACGCCTGGGGCGTCAGCGCGACGACGATGGCCGCGCACGCGGGGTTCACCGACATGGTCGAGTGGCTGCTCGACCAGGGTGCCGACGCGAACGCCGCGGCCGCGGGGTTCGGCGCATTGCACGCGGCAATCATGCGACGCGATACGCGGATGGTGAGCGCACTGCTCGCGCACGGCGCCGATCCGAACGCGCCGCTCAGGACCTGGACGCCGACGCGCCGATCGTCGCGCGACTTCAACTTTGCGCCCGAGCTCGTCGGCGCAACGCCGTTCTGGCTCGCCGCCCGGTTCAGCGAACCGGACGTGATGCGCCTGCTGCTGAAGCAGGGCGCCAACGCGGCGTTCGTGCATCACGGGCACTATCACAATGAAGAACCGGTCGAGCCGCGCACCCAGATCACGAACGCGGTGATGGCGGCGACGGGCATGGGCGGCGGTGTCGCGTGGGTGCAGCCGGATCGCGCCGCAGCGCGAGGCGCTGATGCTCGAAAGCGTCAGGCTCGCGGCCGATCAAGGCGTCGACCTCAACGCCGAAAACAGCGATGGCCGCACGGCGCTCGATGCCGCTCGAGCGCTGAAGTTCGAGCGCGTCGCCGCGTTTCTCCTCGAACGGGGTGCGCGCGCCGGCACGGCTCGCAAAATAGCAAAACTGATCTAAGCTTCGGGCGGAGGAATTGATGAGGACTGGACTTACCCGGATCTTTGTTGCGGCGTTAATGATGGGAGTGCCCGCCGCGGCTCGCGCGCAGGCGCCCGCGCAGCCGCCCGCCGCGCACGCCAAACACGAACATCGTCGTCGACAACCCGACCTACATCACGATCCCGCTCGAGATCGATGTGAACAAACCGGCCGCCGAGGTGTGGGCGCGCATCGGCAAGTACTGCGACATCGGCGAGTGGCTGCAGATTCC
The DNA here is from genome assembly GCA_963833135.1 of uncultured cyanobacterium. Taxonomy (GTDB): domain Bacteria; phylum Acidobacteriota; class Vicinamibacteria; order Vicinamibacterales; family UBA2999; genus 12-FULL-67-14b. Next base: position 892,584 of record CAWHWW010000014.1, read on the forward strand.
CAGCTGGCTGCAAGATGCTGTCGGGCACTGAAGGCGAAGTCGGCTCGGTGCGATCGGTCGCGAACGAAGTGCTGGTCGGCAAGACGCAGTATTCGTACACCTACACGCAGACCGTGCGAGCCGGGCGGCCCTACAACCTCTATCACGGCACGCTCGAAGCGAGGCCGGTCACCGACAAGACGTCGAAGATCGTCTACACGCTGATGTACGACAACTCGATGCTGCCCGACGATGCGGCGCGCGAGAAGGACAAGATGACGCGCACGGCAACGTTTCAGCGCGCGATGACGAACATGAAGACGCTCGCCGAAGGCGGCAAGCTCGCACCGCGGCAGTAACCCACTGGCACAGTGAATGCTTGAAGCATCGGTCGGAGGACGACCGATGTTTCGAGCATTCTTCAAGCTGCTGCTTCTCCTCGTCATCGTCGCGGCGGTTACGGCGTTTTTCCTCGGCTACCGCCTCGGCGGTGACGGCATCGAAACACCGGTGTCGGCAGGTGACTCAGCGCCGAGCATCGACAAGGCACGGCAGACCGGTGCCGCGATTGGGGAGAGAGTTGCCACCGGCGCGGCCGAGGCCGAGCAGGCGCTCGCCGAAGGCGCCGTGACCGCGAAGATCAAATCGAAGATGGCGCTCGACGACACCGTCAAGGCGCTGTCGATCGATGTCGACACGAAAGGCACCGTCGTGACGCTGTCCGGCACGGTTCACTCGGAGGCCGAGCGGGCGAAAGCCGTTCAGCTCGCGCGTGAGACTGCTGGCGTGACGGCCGTGAACGATCGCCTCGTCGTCAAGTAAGGGCCGGCTCGGTCGGGACCTGCAGGCCGCGCCGCAGGTCTTTCCGCGTTAGCCTCGTGAGCTGAGGGACATCTTTCTCTTCACCAGGCTCACGATCTCCGGAAATTGACGCGCGTCGACGAAATGTCCGCGGTCCGTGAACTCGAAGTAACTGCACTTCAGTTGCGCCGCGACGAATCGCGGTTCCGCGATCGGGATGTGCGGGTCATCGGTGGAGCTGTAGATCGCGATCCATCGCTGGTTGTCGCGGATGCGTTGCCATTGCCATGGCGCTTCGTAGTAACCACTCGCGGCTTCGAAGCTGTCAGCGAGGTCAGTGTGACAGACGCCTACGAGAATCGACCCCAGGAGCCGGTGCTGTCTCGGCGTATCGCATCGCGGCCACGGCGCCGGATGAGTGCCCGATCAGGATGGTGCGCTCATCGGCCCCGAGCGACTCGAGGTGTGGCAGCCAGCAGTGCGCACGGGCCTTGATGTTGTCTGGGAACGTCTGATTGATGACGTCGAGATCAAGCGCGGTGAGCTCGCGCTCCAGCCACGGCAGCCAGATATCTCCGGCAGTGCAGCCGCCGTTGCCGTGGATCAGGATCGCCTTGGCCAATGTCACGGTGCGACGGCTTCAGCGCTGCGGCGCGCCGACCGGTTTCCCTTCGGCAGCCCGGAAGCCGCGCAGCATGTTGGTCAGCGAGTAGTTGCCCTCGTGACAGGCGTATTCGTAGATGGGCTCCGATGATCGCGCCAGCGTGAGCTCGCCCTGCCACGGCCGCGTGAACGCCGTGGGGTTATCGACCGCGAATCTGTAGAGCAGCGTATCGGCATCCAGCAGAGTCGAAGCGCTCGATCAGGTGAAGGTTCCGATCCCAGCCAAAGTTGCCGCCGGCATCGCCGTAGAATCCGCCGCCATCATTGAAGTTCGTCGTGTCGACGACGAGCGTGTCGCCGTCCCAGCGCCCGATCGAATCACCCGAGCCACGATCTGATTCGTGACGGCGCATGCGGACGGCCGTCGAGCCGGATGATGCGCGCGTCGTGGATCATTTCCGCATGGATCAGGACCGCGTCGGCTGTCTGCACGATCTGGTAGTTGCTGTTGTAGGAATACGGCAGCATCGGCGGTCCGGCCGTCACGAACGCGAGGCATTGATCCTGCAGCCCGAGGTCTTCGGGGTTCTCGAACTTCTTCAGGCCTTCGAGCCGTCGCCGCTTGACGTCGGCCGCAGCCGGCGTGAGCGCGGGAATGCGGCCATCGGGAGGATCGGTGATGATCGACGTGCGAAGCGTCTTGACCGAGCGCGTGCCGAACTCGCGGTAGACCGTGTTGTAGGTCCCGGTACCGGTCTGCTTCGTGCCCGGCGGCGGCTCTTCGTTCCGCCGCGCGTACTCCCGGTCCCACGCGGCGGCTTCTTCCATCGTGAAGAACGGCTTGTCCTTGAACTGCGCCGGCCTTTCGAGCGGCGTCGTCGTCGCCGAGTTCCAGATGCCTTCGAAATTCGGCGCAGCGCGGCGTCCGCCCTGACCCGAAACGACTGCCGGACCAACGATCAGCACGACAGCCAATCGAAGCAGTAACATGCGCACGGCTTCATTCTAGACGCATGACCATCTACAAGATCCTGCCGCGGGACATGTGGGAGGCTGCGATGGCTGCCGGTCATTTCAACGGCTCCGCCGTCGATCTCGCGGACGGCTTCATCCATTTCTCGACCGCGGCGCAGGTGCACGAGACGGCGGCGAAACATTTTGCGGGAGTGTCCGACCTCTTACTTGTCGCCGTGCCGGCAGCCACGCTCGGTGACGCGATCAAGTGGGAACCGTCGCGCGGCGGCGATTTGTTTCCGCACCTGTATGGGTCCCTGCCGGTCGCGGCAGTGTCGTGGGTCAAGCCCCTGCCGACTTGGCCCTGACGGGCGCCACGTTTTTCCCGAGTTGTAGTCTCGCCGTGCGAGGCGCACGACATGTGCGGAGTTACTCCGGCCTGCTGGAGGCTTCGACCGACGGCAAATCGCAGATCTGCGCCAAGTAGAGCTCGAAGTTCGCATCGGCATGGAGATTGATGCAGGGCACGTCATGCTCGCATCACATCCAAGCCTCGGATTCAGTTCGCGCAGGTTGCGCGCTGTCGATCTCGCTGCTGCTCGCGGCGAGCGCTTTCGCGCAGCCGGTGCCGCGGCAGCAGGCGCCCGCGGCCGATCCCCTCGTGCGGATGAACGAATCGGTCGACGCGCTCACCAAGAAGGTGTGGCCCAGCGTCGTGCAGATCCTCGTCAGCAGTTTTGGTCCGCAGGAAGGCCCGCCGGGCAGCGCCGCCGTCGTCGGCCGCCAGCAGTCGACCGGCTCCGGATTCGTGATCGAGGACGGCTACATCATGACCAACGCGCACGTCGTCAACGGCGCGCGCCGCATCCAGATCGTCCTGCCTTCCGACAACGCCGACGGGACGCTGGCCACGGCGTTGTCGGGCAAGACGAAACTCGTCACCGCGCAGATCGTCGGCGTCACCACGGAACTGGATCTGGCGCTGTTGAAGGTCGAGGGATTGAAGCTGCCGGCACTGCCCTTCGCGACATACTCGACGGTTCGTCAGGGCGAGATGGTGTTTGCGTTCGGCAGCCCCAACGGACTGCGCAACAGCCTGACGCACGGATTGGTGTCGGCGGTGGCGCGGCAGGTCTCGCCCGACTCGCCGCAGATCTTCGTGCAGACCGATGCGCCGATCAATCCAGGCAATTCCGGCGGACCGCTCGTCAACATTCGCGGCGAGGTCGTCGGCGTGAACACATTCATCATGTCGCAGTCGGGCGGCAACGACGGCCTGGGCTTCGCCATCCCGAGCGCGACGGCGCGAACGGTGTTTCGCCAGCTCCGGCAGTACGGCCACCTGCGCAAGCAGGAAGTCGGCATGAGCCTGCAGACCATCACGCCGACGATGGCCGCGGCGCTCGGGCTGTCGAGAGACAGCGGCGTCATCGTCTCGGACGTGTGGCCGGGCGGACCGGCGGCGGCGGCGGGCCTTGCGGTCGGCGACATCCTCGCCTCGGTGGATGGCCAGCCGGCCGAGAATCTGCCGACGGTCAGCTACAACTTCCGGCTGCGGGACACGCCCGACAACGTGCAGCTCGTCGTGCTCCGCGGCGAGGCGCAGCTGAGCATCAGCGTCAAGCCGGTCGAGCAACGCAGCGAATTCGATTCGGTGTCGTCGATCTCGGATCCGACGAAGAACCTGGTGGCCGAGCTCGGCATCATCGGCGTCGAGATCGATGCCAAGCTCGCCGCCTCCGCGGAAGGCCTCCGCGATCCCTACGGCATCATCGTCGTCGCCCGCGCCGCGACGGCGGCCAGCGACGTGCCGGTGGCGCCGAGAGACATCATCCGCAGCGTCAACAACCGCCGCATCACCACGCTCGACGGACTGCGCGACAGCGTGCGGTCGCTGAAGCCCGGTTCGCCGGTGACGATGCAGATCCAGCGCGAGGGCCGGCTGATGTTCGTGTCGTTCATCTACGAATAGGCGCGAACCGGTTGAACCTTCTCTTCGCGGAGATTCGTCACAACAAGCTGCTGTGGCTGCTCATCTTCGTGCCGGTCGTGTTCGCGGCCGAGCGCATCACTCCTGAATCGCACACGGCCCTGTTCGTGCTGTCGGTGCTCGCGACGGTGCCGCTGGCCGCGCTCCTGAGCCACGCCACCGAATCGGTCGCCGCGCGAACCGGCGATGCCGTCGGCGGTTTACTGAACGCGACGCTCGGCAATCTCACCGAGCTCGTGATCGCGATCACGGCGCTGCGCGCGGGCGAATACCTCCTCGTCAAGGCTTCCATCGCCGGCGCGATCGTGACGAACACGCTGTTCATGCTGGGGATGTCGCTGCTGCTCGGCGGGCTCAAGCATCATCTGCAGGAATTCAACCGCGCCGGCGCGCGCCTGCAGGCCGGCCTGCTGTTCCTGGCCACGGTCGCCCTGTTGATTCCGTCGGCGGTGTCGACGGCCGAGTCCGGTGTCGGCGCCGTCTTCACGCGAGCAACTGAGCGTCGGCCTGGCCGGTCTTCTCATCGTGGCCTACGCACTCGGCATGCTCTTTACGCTCAAGACACATCGCGACCTGTTTGCGAGCGCAGAATCCGGCGGGGAGCATGAGGCGCTATGGCCAGTCGGCCTTTCGCTGGCGACGCTCGCCGGCGTGACCGTTCTCGTCGCGCTCGTCAGCGAGATCTTCGTCGGATCGGTCCAGATCGCGGCTGAGGCATTCGGCATGACCCCGGCCTTCGTCGGCTTCATCGTCGTCGCGCTGGTGGGTGGCGCGGCGGAAATGGCGTCGGCATTTTCGGCGGCGCGAAAGAATCGCCTCGACCTGAGCGTGGGCATCGCGCTCGGCAGCGCGTCGCAGATCGCGCTGTTTGTGGCGCCGGTGCTCGTCTTACTCAGCTATGTGCTCGGTCCGTCGCCGATGACGCTGCAGTTCTGGCCGGGCGCGGTGGTGATGATGATGCTCGCGACGCTGACCGCGACGCTCGTGACCAACAGCGGCCGCTCGACCTGGTTCATCGGCGTGCTGACGTTGATGGTCTACCTGGTGTTTGCGATGACGCTGTATCTGCTGCCGCCGGCCGGCGCATAAACCCGGCATCGATCGCCGCTCAACGCAGGTCGATACTTACCCGCTTGACGGCGGACAGCAAGTCCCCGACGCCGGTCTTGGACACATAGGCGGATGCGCCGGCATCGAGGAATTGCTGCTTGATGTCCGCGATCGATCGTGGCCGTGAAGACAACGACCTTCAACTTCGGGTTCGCCTGCATGACCTGACGGCACGCCTCCAGTCCATGGATCTTCGGGAGGTTGACGTCGAGCACAAGCACGTCGGGTTGGAGCCGCTCAACGGCCTCCAGCAGCGCGCTGCCGTCGGCGACGCTGCCGACGACATCGCAATCCAGTGCCAGTAGACGGGAGACCGCCTTCACCATCCCAGGGTAATCGTCGGCGAGCAGCACTCGCGGTCGCGGCGCTGCATTTCGCGCCGGAAGTCATGCGCTGACCACTTGCGGAGTTTCGCTGCGGCGCAGCGTGAAGGTGAATGTCGCGCCCCCGTCCGGATTGTTGCGCGCGTTGATGGTGCCGCCATGCGCGGCGACGATCGTCTGCGACGATGGTGAGGCCGATCCCCATGCCGTGCGATTTGGTCGTGACGAATGGCGTGAACAGCTTGCCGTCGAGATCCGCGGGCAGGCCCGTGCCCGTGTCGCGCACCGAGATGTCGACATCGGCGCCACGATCCGTCGGTGCTGACCGTGCAGCCGGCGCCGGTCGGACCGGCGTCTGGGACATCGCGTCCATGGCGTTCATCATCAGGTTCACGAGCACCTGCTGCAAGAGCACCTGGTCGCCGATGATCACCGACCGGCGCGGGGAAAGATTGACGGTGGTCTCGACCTGCCTCGCTCGCATGTCGTGCGCGACCAGGGCCAGGCTCTCGTTGATCACGTCGCGAAGATCGGTCGGCTTCTTGTCCAGCTGATGGCTTCGGAGCATGGTCCGCTGACGGTCGATGATCTGCGTGGCGTGCAGGCCCTGGGTCCTTATCTCCGATAGCACCTCGTCGATGGTGTCGGCACTCGCCCGATTGGCGGTGACCATCATTTGCAGCGCATGGGCGTTCTGAATCATGGAGCCGAGCGGCTGCCCCAGTTCATGGGCGATCGAGTTGGTCAGCGCCGACATCGTTGCGCGCCGGCTCGCGTCGGCGGCCAGCGCCAGGTTCTTCCGGCTCTCGAACTCGGCGCGGTGTCGTGCGCGCCGTTGGTACAAAAGCCCGGAGATGAGGAAAAACTGAATAGCCATCACGCCGAGCGCCGTCAGCACGGCGACACGATATTCCTGCCACAGGCTGGGAGCGCGATAGAGTACCACGCTGTTCGCCGGCAAACGGCTCTCGGGAATACCCCAACGCCGCAGTTCACGCCAGTCGAAGACTGGTGCGCCCGGCCCCTGTGGCGGCACTTTGATCTGGTTGGGAGATTCGCCGTTCAGGATACGAATGGCGGCGTCAACCGTGTTTCGGCTCAGCTCGTCGATTTGTATCATCGAGCCTCCGACGATTCCGTGGCCAAACACGGTGCTCTGCCCCGCAAAGATCGGCGCATTCGCGGTCGCGCGAAGGCTGGCCAGAACCTGTTCGTCCGGGTACGCTCCGCCCTGGGCGTCTGAGCCCATGGTGATATAGATAATCGCCGAGTGACTGGGCAGGCTCGCGCAGCGGCGCAGGATTTCTGGGACGGTGAGATCGGACGATCTGATAAATGTCAGCCGACCTTCGAATCGCTTGAACTCTTTCGCAAGTTGCGGATTCCAGAACTGGCCGATCGGCCCGGACCCCGTCACCACGAACACTTGCCGCGTGTCGGGCAGCACCTGCAGGATGTCATCCACCAGGCGGGGGTAATCGTTGATCGCCGGCGACCGCCGTCTCGTTCTCCTTGAGAGGGACATCGCCCAGGAAGCGCACGTCCGCGCCCGCGAACACGAGCGGAACGTCCGGGAATAGCTGCTGTCGATACTTGCGTGCGAATACCGACGCGGGACCGGCGATCGCCACGATCAGATCCGGCGGGGCCTGACCGGCGTAGATCGACCGGATGTAATCGAGGATCCGTTGCTCGGAGGGGCCGGCTGATGCACCGCGACCGACCGCGATCTGCTCGATGTTGAGCGGCCTGCCGGCGCGCTGCTCCACGTCAAGCACGAAAGCTGTTGCTGATGCCGTCGAGCGTCAGGTTGCCGCGATGATATGACTGGAGCATCAGAATTTGCTCGACGCTCTCGGCCGACTCGGCCTGCTGTGCACGGCATCCCGTGCCGCGCCGATCAGCAACAAGCCGGCGAGTGCAGCGCATGAGAATCGCCGACCGATACCGGTCCAGCAGGCGAAGGATGCTATCGTCCCCAACAATTTCATTGTCCCGTAATAGCGAGATGATACCCATCTTCGCCGTCAACGACATCACTTTGTTCGTTGAGCCAGTCAGTGTCTCACTGCGTGCGCGTCCAGGTGCCGCACTCGACGTTGGTGCTGAAGCCGGCGTCGGTGCTGGTGATGGTGACCAGTTGCACACCCGGGCTCGTCACGAACGCGCTGGCAATGGTCGCGTCGATGGCGCCGGTGAAACTGCTGACGCGCTGCCAGTAACAACCCTGGATGCTGTTCTCCGCCCGGTAGGTCCCTGGAGTGATCTGCGCGCCGACGATCCACAGGCCCGGCGTGATGCGTCGGCGACAATCCGCGACGCGGTGTCGTGAACCAGGTCCCGCAGTTGGCGTCGGTCACAAAGCCGCCGTCGGTCGAGAGCAGATCGACGATCCACTGGCCGGCATCGAAGCTGACGATGCTGTCGACGATCGTGTCCGACGGGGCGCCGCCGAACGCGCGCACGCGCTGGAAGTGGCAGTCCCTTGACGGATCGCTGTAATAACGGCCCGCCGGGATGTCGGGACCGACGCGGTACTGGCCCGGTCCGAAACTGGTCCGCGGCGCCGTGGGCGCGAGACGGAAATCGAGCGTGGTGTTGCCATTGACGCCGACCGGCAACAGCACGGTGGTGTAGCCCGCTTTCGACGCGCTCACCGTGTAGCCGCCGTTGACGAGCCCAGGGATCTGGTAACGCCCGTCGGCGCCCGTGGTCGCGGTCTTGCCCTGGTTTGCCCCATCCACAAACGTCACGACGACGCCGGAGAGTACCGTGCTGGTGGTCGGCGGGGTCTCAGTCACCAGGCCAGACAACGTAAAGGTCGGGATAGCGACGCCGTTTCCCGACACCGCGATGGTGTTGGTGCCGCTCGTCTGGTTGCCGGTGACCGTGATATTGCCGGTGTAGCTTTGCGCCGCGATCGGCGCGAATGTCACCGTGATTGCCTGCGACCCATTCGCCGGAATAGTGCCGCTCGCGAAAGTGCCGGTAAAGCCGCTCGGATACGCCACGCTGCTGACGGTGAGTTCGCCGGTTCCCGTATTGGCAAGAGTCAGCGTCGATGTCCTGGTGGTCCCCACCGTGACGTCACCGAAGTTCATGTTGCCGCTCAGCGTGATCGCCGATGTCGGCGTCGGTGCGGCCGGCGTGTCGTTATCGCAGGCCGCCATCAGCGTGAGGAGGAAAATACCAGTCGAGGTACGCAGCATCCGCATGCCCAAGGGAAAGCAAGGGCGATACCAGCCGCTGGTTTCGAGAATTGTGGGCAAATCCCGGGCGCGCGGCCGTGGATGAGTATCGTTCCAACACGCGCGACGCGGCGCGTGGAAGCCTATTCGCGGGACCGGCTTACCAGTTAGCGGTGAATGGTGACACGGTCGCCGGCCATCACTTGGTATGGGCTTCCGGGCTTGCGGGCTACGGGCTCCGCAGGCACGCTAAGATCAGTTGATGATCCGCATCACCGAGGCCATTGTTCTCGACGAACGTGAGGTCGAAGAACGTTTTGTCCGGGCCTCAGGACCTGGCGGCCAGAACGTCAACAAGGTCGCGACCGCCGTCGAGCTCCGCTTCGACGTCGCGGCGTCGAGTCTTCCCGACACGGTGAAGCAACGCTTGGTCACGCTCGCCGGCAACAGGATGAGCCGTGATGGTGTCCTGCTGATCGACAGCCGCGAGTACCGGTTGCAGTCGCAAAACCGCGAGGCGGCCCGCGCGCGATTGGCTGCGTTGATTCGACAAGCCATGGTGAAACCGCGGCCACGGCGAGCGACCAGGCCCAAAGCCGGCGCGCGCGAGCGTCGCCTGACGGTCAAGAAACAGCGTGGTCACGTCAAGGCGACGCGAAGACGAACGCGCGACGACGACGACTGAACGTGAGCATCCAGAATTGAATGAGGTGCAAGGATGGCGCACTCGCCAGGCCACGACAGGGGCCATGGCCTGGCGAGCGATTCGATCAGCAGAGGGTGACGGAGAGGGCGAGGCCAGCCTCGCTTGTTTCCTTGTACTTGCTGTTCATTTCTTTCGCGGTCTGGGCCAGGGCCATCACGGTTTCGTCGAAATTGACGCGGTGCCTGGATGCGATCTCGTTGCTGGCGATCGCGTATGCGGTCCAGGCCTTGACCGCGCCGAATGCGCACCGCTCAATGCACGGAACCTGCACGTAACCGGCGACCGGGTCGCAGGTCATGCCGAGGTGATGCTCCAGGGCCGACTCGGCCGCATTCTCGACGACCAGCGATGGTGCGTCGTACGCAGTCGCGGTCAGTGCCGCAGCCATCGACGATGCGACGCCAATCTCTGCCTGGCAGCCGCCCTCGGCCGCAGACAGGGTTGCATGGTGCTTGCAAAGGTAGCCGACCGCCGCCGCGGCGAGCATCCCGTCACGGACCTTCTGCAGTTCGACCTTGCGGACCTCGAGGAGCCCATAGACCAGCGCCGGCATGACACCGGCGGAACCGCCCGTCGGTGCCGTGATCACGAGGTGGCCGCGGCCGTTTTCTTCGGATGCCGCCAACGCAAATGCCGACAGAGAGCCGATACCGCGGTCCGATTGGAACTTGTCGTCCATGGCGCGCTTGTACACGGTCGCCGCCTTGCTATGCAGTTTGATCGGGCCGGGCAGCACGTCGTCCTCCGGCATCGACAGCCCTGATTTCACTGTCGCGACCATGGCGTTAATGATCTTGTCGATGAAGGAATACACCTCCGCTTCGGTTCTTCCCGTGATCGACATCTCGTTGGCCAGCATGACCTTCGCGATTGAGATCTTGTTTGAGTCGGCGTGGGCGCGCAGTTCTTTCATCGTCCTGAACGGGTACTTCGGCGGGTTCTTCTTCGGGGGCGTGTACCCTTTCCACTCGATGAACCCGCCGCCCACCGAGTAGTACTCCTGCTCGAGCAGCACATCGGTGCCCGCGAGGAGCTTGACCGTCATGGTGTTCGGGTGCTTGAAGTCGCCCTTCGGCGCATCGTAGATGACGTCCTTGAGACTCACATCGATTGACTTCGCGCCGAGCTTCACCTGGAACGTCTGGTCGGGCTTGTCGCGCAAGCTGTCAAGAAATTTCGGGTCGACGGTCGCCGGCTCTTTTCCGACGAGTCCGGCCAGTGCCGCGCGTTCGGTGCCGTGCCCCTTTCCGGTCGCGCTGAGGCTTCCGAACAGGTTGACCTTGAGCGCGGTCGCCTTCGCCAGTTGGTCGGCCGGCAGTTTGGCGGCTCGCTGGTAGAAGTCGTAGGTAATACGCATCGGGCCAATCGTGTGCGAGCTGGATGGCCCTGGCCCCACTTTGTAAAACTCGTCCACCGTCGTAAGCACGGGCCCGGCGCCCTTCTTCACGACCTCCAGATCGGGAGAGAGGGGCGGCGCCGTCGCGGCAGGCTTCGGCGGAGTCGCCTGCGGCGGCATCGTGGCGATGGCCCTCGCCGTTCTCTCTTCGGCCGAGACAACGCGGCCGGTCATCACCGCGGCGGCGCCGCCCACAGCGCTTCGTATCAGGAAGCTACGGCGATCCACGCCTGGTGGAATTACCTCCGAGATCAGTCGGCTTGTGTCCGCCAGCGGATCGTCCGTCAATCTGTCGTCACGGTTCTGATCTTCTTTCTTTGCCATGGTGCACCTTGTAACTTCTGGGTCTCCGATTGGGTCGCCGCCGTGTCGGTACGCAGGGAGTGCCCTTGCGGTGGGCGACATGACACGAGCACCGTCAACGGTATCACCGCATGTCATGTGCCAGAGCAGGTGCCCCAAATTATTGCGGTTGACGTGTGAACTGATCCGATCCGGCGGAGCGCCTCCGGAATCCCGTGCGCTGGCCCTTGCGGGGCAGGGCCGCCGGCGCGGCGGCCCCCCATCGATTGCGTCGATTCGCAGGTGTGAACTTTCGCAGCGCTCAGAACCTGAAGGTTATTCCGCCGCTGATGTCCCACTGGTTCGAGTACTGGGCGTCGCCCACCATATAGCAGCCCCAGTACGGGTCGCACCAGAACACCGCCGGGGTCGGACTTGATGTAGGTCGGCGTCCACTGGATGCCGAAGCGCGCGCCGACGCTGGGGCTCGGGAAGAACTTCACGCCGCCACCCCAGACCGTCGAGAACTGCGTCTCCGACCCGATCGTTCCGGACTGACCGTTGACTCGCGTGTAGTCGACACCGCCATAGTTGGTGGCGCCCAGGCCAATGAACGCGTACGGCCTGGCCGTGGCGTCCGAGTCGCCAAAGTTGTAGCCGAAGTAGCCGTGGTACGTGCTGATGCTCGTATCGCCGATGTCCACGGTCGACGTGCCTCCGGCCTGCAGCGTCGTCATCTGCTGGCCGAACAGGAACCCGACCTCGGCATTGTCCGTGGTCAGAAAACCGACGCCGAGTCCCCACTTGAACGAGTCCTTGGGATCGATCCGATCGAAGACGCCGCTCGGCGTCGCGAACGCCTGGCCATCGACGCCATCTGCGAACGTCCAGCCCACCAGGACGCTGACTTCAACACGCTTCTCCTGTGCTAACGCGGGCGACGCCATCACCACGGTGGCGAGCGCCACCTGCCAAGCAATCCTCTTCAACATGATCGAGTTCCTTTGGTTATGAATGACATTTGCGACTCACGACTCAAGTGTTCCACCTCGGCAGACGGCAAGCGGGCACGACTATGCTGACACACAAGCCTCCGGAGAAGTAGACGTAAGAAGCAAGAAACAGTTTGGACTCTGGAAATAATCACTGCACACTTTTACGCGTGACCATGCCAAGCCCCAAGTCCTGCATCACCATCCACATGGTGGCGAGCCTCGACGGGTTCATCGCCCGAAAGGACGGGCGTGTCGACTGGCTCGAGACGTCAGACGAGTTCGAGGGCGGGGACACCCTGGATCCGCAATTCGTCCAGGAGTTCGTCAAGACGATCGACTGCTACGTCATGGGCTCGCGCACCTACGAGACCGCATTGGATTTCGAGGCAAAGGGATTCGGTTGGGCCTATGGCGACACGCCGACGTTCGTTCTGACCCATCGCAATTTGCCGAAGACCAGGAATACGGTCGAGTTCTACTCTGGCGATCTCGCGCGCCTGGTGCAGGAGCAGCTCAAGCCGAGCTTCCGAAGCATCTGGTTCGTCGGAGGCGGTGTCGTGTCGAGTGAATGCCTTCGGCTCGGGCTCGCTGATGAAGTTCGCTATTCGATCATGCCCATCCTGATCGGTGAAGGGATCCGATTCTTCGACGGGCTCGACAAGGATGTCGCGCTGCACCTCGTGGAAGTGAAAGCGTACACGAGCGGGATGGTCGCGCTTCGCCACCAGGTGCGGAAGTAGCGACACTCGCGGACCCGCTCGTCGATCACGCCTACGCTCGTGTCTAGCCGGGCGATGGCGCGAGCCGCGGACCAGATGGGCCTCAAAAATTCTTTAGCCTGAATCCCCCGTCATAGCTCGTCCACGGCTTACACGCGCCGTATGCGGTTACGCGCGCCGCCCTTCCTGTCGAGCCGCACTGCTGCCAACCGAACGAGCGTATTCGCGGCTTCGTGTGCGGCACTCCGCTTGCACCGTGCCCCAGAGCGCCGGACCAACAATTGTTTTCGACCTAACCCGACAACGGAGGTCAGCATGAACGATAGACAACTGCACAGGCACAGTCTTCTCACGCTTGCGGCAGTGGTTGGACTACTGGCGGGATTTCGTGTTCCACGACGGGAATCCCGTGACGGCGCAGGCACCAGCCCAACGATGTTGCATCCGAACCTCGAGCGTGAGAGCTGTCGTCACCGGTCTCACCCAGCCATCCACGATGGCGTTCATCGGCGAGAACGATCTGCTTGTGCTGGAGAAAGGCACGGGACGCGTGCAACGTGTCGTCAACGGCGCGATTGACTCCACGGTTCTCGATTTGGCCGTCAACTCCGGATCAGAGCGTGGACTGCTCGGTGTGGCCCTGCACCCTGATTTCCCGAGCGATCCCGGCGTCTATCTCTATTGGACCGAGAGCACGACCGGCAACGACACCAACGTCCTCGCCGAGACAACGCTGCTTGGCAACCGGGTTGACCGGTACAACTGGAATGGATCGACGCTGTCGTTCGATCGGAATCTGATCATGCTTCGCGCGCTCCAGCCGCCGTTTGCCGCGGAGCCGACACCAGCCGCTCGGCCGCGGGAACCATGATGGCGGCGTGCTGGCATTTGGACCCGATGGCAAGCTCTACATCTTCATCGGCGACGTCGGCCGCCGCGGGCAGTTGCAGAACCTGCCCAACGGACCGTTCGGACCTGGACAACCCGACGATCAGTTTGGCGGTCCGCGAGCCGGACGACGCGCACCTCACCGGCGTCATTCTCCGGCTGAATGCGGACGGAACCACGCCGTCGGATAACCCGTTCTTCGCCGCCGGCGCACGCATCCCCGGTGAGGTCGGCGCGAACATTCAGAAGATCTTCTCGTACGGACATCGCAACGGCTTCGGGATGGCGATCGATACGCTCTTCGCGCGGTGCGGGAAATGTCTGGTTGCAGGAGAACGGCGACGACTCCTTCAGCGAGCTCAATCGCGTCACCCCGGGCATGAACGGCGGCTGGGTGCAGATTGCGGGTCCGGTCGCGCGGATCGGCCAGTTCAAGACCATCGAAACGACTCCGCCGTTCGTCGGTCTGCAGCAGGCGCGTTGGCCGCCGTCGAACATCGCCGACACGCCGGAACAGGCGCTCTCACGCCTCTTCATGCTGCCCGGGTCGACCTATAGCGACCCGCAATTCAGCTGGAAATTCGAAGTCGCTCCCGGTGGCATGAACTTCCTGCGCGGTCGTGCCCTGGGACCGCAGTTCGAAGACGATCTGTTCATGGGAGCCGCCACTGCAAATCTCGCCGGCGGCTACCTGTTCCACTTCAACCTGACGGGCAATCGCCGCAGCATTGGCGTCGACGATCCCCGGCTCGAGGATCGAGTGGCCGACAACGTCGCCAAGCATGAGATCACGGAGAGCGAGAGCCTGCTGATCGGGCGCGACTTCGGCGTCACGACCGACATCGAGACCGGGCCGAACGGCAACCTGTACGTCGTGTCGCTCTCGCGCGGGACGATCTACGAGGTCTTCCGTCAGAGGTAACTGACCGCTCTGTTCTGTGAGGACTGTTCGAGTTGAAGCGACGGGCCGCTCGGGCGGGCGGCCCGTTTACTATTCCGCGGAGGCTCCACACCTCGGACGAGCTCCAGAGGCCGGCACTACAAAGAGGCGCCGAGTCATCTGGCGACTTCTTGCAAACACGCCTACGCCCGTGGCTGGCCGTGCCGATGGCGCGAGCCGCGGACGTGATCGCGCGGACCGCGCCTCAAGCGGATTCGATCCACGCGCTTCACCGCCAAAGTCATCCGTAGACAAGGCGCAGGTGGTGGACTACTCTCGCCGATTCGTGCCGCTCATCGCCGCTAGCTCGCGCAGACTAATCCCCGCTGTTTTCGGCCTCTCACTGGCGGTGTACTGGCTGGCCTACCTCCAAGGCACACCGCCGACAATATTCGCCGATTCCACACGCTATCTTCACGCGGTCAGCGGCTGGTCGCTGCTGACGGCGATCGACCGTCACCAGGGCGCGTTCGTTCCCGTTGCGCTCTTTCAGGCAACGGGCTCCGCTCAGGGCGTCTTCGCCGTCAACTCGATCGCGTGGATCGTGTCGTGGACCCTGTTGTCTACGGCGGTATCACAGCGACTCGAGGCCCGCGCTGCGGTCGTCACCTCGCTGGGCCTATTGGTCATGGCGACAACGTCACAGGTGGTTGGATGGCACGGGGCGGTGCTCACCGAATCGCTGACCGTGTCGCTGGCGATCATCGTCATCGCCGCCATCATTTTCGCGTCCTCACCGTCGGCCCGGCCGCGATCCGCGTGGGGACTCATCCTGGCGATGATCGTGTTGTTGCTGACGAAGCCGCTCGTCGCGCTCGCCCTGGCGCCGGCGGCGATCGTGGCAATCGTCCACAGCAGCCTGACCATGCGGGTGCGGCTCTGTGTGTTAGCCATTCTCTCTGGGGCGCTGGTCGGCATTCCGGCCTACGCTGCGACGTTGCCGTACGGCGAAGGGCTGACGTACACAGGCTGGTATGCCTTGACGCGCGCCGTGCGCTTTTCAACCGACCCCGCCCTGGCGGCGGCAACAACGCTGCCGATCCGCTCGTGCGCTGACCTCTCGGCGGGTATCGACCAGTCGGTCGCCCGAGGATTCGAACTGGGCTTGGTTCCTGAAGTGTACGAGGCGCTGGGCAACTGCCCCGTACAGGTCCGCTGGCTGAATCGTGACGCGCCAGGACCGCTGTCATTGCTTGTCCGAGAGCCTGCGGCCACAGTGCAGGCGCTGGCGGATGGCTTGGTGTGGCTGGCGAAGCCCATGGTCTACCCGTCATTCCTGCTTGGCATGGGCACTTGGGGCGAAGGTCGTGTGCATCGCTGGCTGACGCCGCGCGAACCAGGCCCGTACCTTGCCGTGATCCTCACGGCGCTGATGCTCAGTGCCATGCGCGGCCGGCCGGCGTTCGCGACGCTGTGCATGACGCTCTTTGCAGGCGTGATCGTCGTAGCCGGGTTTGCCATGTTCGTGGATGGGATCGAACAGGGCCGGCATGTATCCGCCTTCAACGTGATGTCCTTGACGACGGTGATGCTGTTGCTACCGTCCTCGTCGTCGAGCCATCGAATCTCTTGTTAAGCCGAACGCGGTTTCTCGAGCCTCAAAACACCAGCACCGAGACGCGCGGCCGTCAGAACCAGAACTTCGCCGCGAGTTGCACGACACGTGGATCGAGCGCCGTCGTGATCGTCCCGAAGCTGGCCGGTCCGAGCTGGGCCGCCGGTGCAGGTGCCTGCGTGGCTCGCCGACCATCCGCTCAGCGACACCACCTTCGTCCGCGAATCTCCGATTGCCCGCTTCGCCGAACAATCCCGGACGAGCAGCGACGTGGTCCAGTCCGTGGGGACCAGTCTGGCCGCGGCGATGGCGCGAACCGCGGACATAGCGCTCATGGCGCGCTTGGTCCAACAAGATCAGCTCAAGCATGGAAGCCTCGGCGTCGCGTTTTTTTTGCCAACCTCATCTGTGTCGCGCCGCCGATAGTCTAGACTTCCGACGCTCGCCGCACGTTGCTCGGATTCTCGCAAGCACGTTGTTCGGAAAGGAAGATAGGTATGCGTTCAGCTGCCACGCGTGCGTGTGCTTCTCGAGTTGTTCTCTTACTACTCTGTGCCATACCGGCGTTTGTCGCATCGGTCAGCGCACAGTTCGCCGGCCGCAACGTCAACATGGTCAGCGGCGGGACCTTCCCCGGTGGCGACCCATTCCTGCAGAAGCAGAATGAGGCATCGACGGCGATGTCGACGCGCAACCCGTGTCATCTGCTGGCGGGTGCGAACGACTATCGCGCCGTCAATTTGCCGGGGCTGCCGGACGACCAGGAGATTGGCGATGCGTGGCTGGGATGGTACGAATCCACCGACTGCGGCGCCACTTGGTACAGCACGCTCGTCCCGGGGTATCCGCAAGACTCGTCGCCAGAAGGTATGTCGTCGCCGGTCAAGGGGCTCAGCGCCGGCGCCGATCCAGTCGTGCGGTCCGGAGCCGCGGGGACGTTCTATTACCTGTTCATTGCCTTCAATCGCGGTACCAACGTCGGCAAGCTCGCGGTGGCGCGCGCCATTGACCACAACGATCGCGATGCGTTCGTCGATCCCAACAGGCTGGACATCGCTCCTACCACAACCGTCAATCCCCGGCGCGCCCTCAGCCCGATCCAATACGTCGGGTACGACGGAAGTCGATCGCGGCAGCTCGGGCAAGTTCATCGACAAACCGAGCCTGACGGTGTTTCCAGCCACGACAGGTACCTGCGTGATGGACGGAGAAACGGTGCCGGCCACGAACGTCTACGTCGCGTGGACTGAATTCGTCGGCAACAGTCCCAACGATCAACACAGCAAGATCTATTTTGCGCGTTCCGCTGATTGCGGCAGAACGTTCGCTGGTACAACCAAGCTAAGTGAAGGGCACCCACTTGGTCAGGGCACGGTCATCGCCGTCAATCCCAACAATCCCAACGACATCTACGTCGTGTGGCGACAGATTCGCAATGACAAAGTCCAGGACGCGCTGCTCTTTGCGCGGTCGACCGACGGCGGCCGCAAGCTTCTCGAAGGCCGACTTCATCGCCGGGCTCGACGAAGGCCAGTTCATGCCGTTCGATCAGAACACGACATCCAAAACGCGCGGCAATCTGACGACGACCTTCCGCACGGTCGCCTTTCCGACGTTGGCGTTTGCGGACGACGGATATTTGTATCTTGCAGTGTCGCAGGTGCCGCCGGAGAATTTCACGCCCGGCCGGCTCGGCGGCGCCCAGGCTCGTATTTACATGACGCGCACAAATGGCGCGGGCTGGGCTCCGCCTGTGCAGGTGCCGATCGCCAATGCACCAAACGCAGACGGTCAGCAATTCATGCCGGCGCTCGCCTACGCGGCCGGCAAGATGCAGATGGTGTGGTACGACGTTCGCTTCGATGAGACCGGACTGACCGACGAACCTCTGATCGATGATGAAAAGGGCCTCGGCGATCCAGGCATCCGCCGACGCCGGACGCTCGATCTGCTTGGCGCGCAGGCGACGCTGTTCGAAAACGGGAACTTCTCAACGGCGTTTCCACCGCAGTTCACGGCGTATGGCGTGTCGCAGCCGGACTACAACGACGTCTCCGGTAGCGTGCGTCCGCTGCGCGGACCGCGGGTGTCGCAGTATTTGACCGGCGATCCAACGCCCGGCTCGGTTCAAGGCTCCGGTCCCCGGCAACTGCAGTTCAATCGCGGCGGTCTGCTGCTCTACGGCGGCGGCACCATTCCGTTCCTGGGCGACTACGTCGATGTTGCGCCCATCCCGTTTGTGCGCAACGCTGCGACCGGAAAGTGGGTATTCAACGGCAAGGACAACGCCGCGCAGGCGTCCCTGCAAACCTTCCAGGCGGCGTGGACCGACAATCGCGACGCAAACGTCGGCAAGGCGACCACCGGCGCCAACGGACAGCTCAACTACTCGCCACCCACGACGTTACCGGCGGGCTCCACCATCGCTGACGTGAGTGTCGGTCCGGTCGTGCAACGTGTGACAACACCCGTACACGCGACGCCAACGTCTACACCTCGCGCATCACGAACGATTTTTCGCTGACGTTGCCGACCAACTCGAAGCCAACCAACACACCAGGCGTGGTCCGCGCCTTCGCGGTGCAGCTGGCCAATAATCTCGAGTTGTCGCCCGGCACGACGACTCCCGAAATACCGACGCGATTCAAGCTGTCGCTCATTAGTGCGCGCGCATCGTTCTCGCACCGCACGTTCCGCGGCGCCCGCAAGCCGATCCGGCTGCGCCGGGAGGCTGCGACGTGGCGCCCGGCGAGACGCCAGACCACGAAATTTTCGTGAACGTGCTGCCGCGCTCGTCGGCGGCGCGGACTGTCTACGTGCGCTGCGGCTCCGCGACGACAGCGATCGTGATCACGGCGACGCGACAGATTCCAGGCGCCGGCGGCACCTATGTCGACGGGCCATCGGCGTCAGTGGCCATCAATGGCGATCCCTCGAATCCGCCAGCAAGACGACCGGACGGCGGCCCGCTTGGGCCGGAGTCCCACACTCCTGACGCCGAGAATCCCGATGCGGAGAATCCGGACGCCGAGAATCCAGACGCCGAGAACCCGGACGCGGAAAATCCGGACGCGGAAAACCCCGACGCCGAAAATCCTGATGCGGAGAATCCGGACGCTGAGAATCCCGACGCCGAGAATCCAGACGCGGAAAATCCGGACGCCGAGAACCCGGACGCGGAAAACGCGAATTTCCAGGACGTGTCGGTGGATGTCACGAATGATGGCGACACAACATCCGGTTATCAGGTGCAAGCGCAAACGTCGGATAGCACCGGCGGCTACTCATTCTTGCTGATGGCCCGGCGTGTCTACGACCTCGTCGACGACCATCAACTGTCACCTCGTCACCAAGTACACGAATCAGACGCTGTTTGCGCTCCCGCTGACGGGCGCTGATCTCGCCTCGGGCCAGTTCGTCGACGAGAACAGCGAGGACGTGAAGCATCCGACGTTCCTGGTGCGGCCGGGCGAGTCGATTCGTGTGACGTTGCGCATTGTCGCGGACGGGGGACGCCGGCATTTTGCTCCGCCGACCCTGACTCGCCGGACTATTGCTTCGAGAAGTTGAAATTCAACACGCGCGCGCAGGCGCCGAACACCGGCGAGACGGAACCCGCAGAAGACTTCGTCGGCAACGTGGCCACCGCACTGCTTTCGTTCTATTCAGAGCCAACCGACTCGTCGACGACGAGCATAATCGGCGGCAACGAAGGCAATGTGGCAGTCACCGCACGCGATGCCAACGAGGACCCCATCGAAGGTCTGCCAGTCACCATGTCACTTGACAGCAACCCAGGTGAGACGTCGCTCGGAGGCACGGTCACGCAGCTTACGAATGCGGATGGCTTTGCAACTTTCAACGATCTCTTGATCGATACCGGCGGTGACGGATACACGCTGCGGGCATCGGCCCCCGGTGCCGTCTCGGTCGAGAGCGGCCCATTTGACGTCGAGACCTCGCTCGGCACGGTGTCGGACGCGACCGGTGACGCCCTGCTCGCCGGCGGGCCGGTGACCCCGCCGCCCGATCTGGTCGACGCGACAATCACGGCCGACCAGGGCAACTTGAATGTCAGTGTGCGATTTGCGCCTGGGACGTTCGATCCGGTCGCGACGGTGGTTAACCTCGTGCTCGATATCGACGAGAACCCGGCCACCGGCAGCCCGGGAATTGACTCAGGCTGTGTAAACGACGCCGCCACTATGGGGACCGACTTCGTCCTCAATACCGGCGGGTCGATTTACGGGTCAGACCTCTGGCTCTTCAAGTACATTCCGACGGCGCCACCGGCACAGAGTTGCAACACTTACGATGGCGGTTCGATCGTCGGGACCAGGAACGTCGTCACTGGTGGTGTCGACTTTGTGATACCACTCTCCGTCCTCGGCAACGACCTTGGACGGCTCAAGTTCAAAGGACCGGTACATCGAGAATCGGGACGGACGGCGCCGGAGTGCAGGACGTCATGCCGGACGCCGGTTTCGCGCCCGGTCAGGTGCCGACACCGATCATTCCGTTCATGCGGTGATGTGCCTGTGACGTCGATGGGCTGCGAAGGCGTCGCCGTCGATCTATTTGCCGGCAATCCGAGCCGCGGCATCCTTCGCGAGTGGATCCGTTGCCGGCGACCGGAGTGCAAGGTAGGCGCGCAGATGCCGCTCAGCGGCATCGCGCGCGCCCAATCCGTCATGCGCCCGGCCCAGCCAGTAGCTGAGTGGCACCATATAGCGATAGCTGGGGACGTCGTCGAGGAACACCGCGGTCGCTTCGCCGCGGCGTTTTTCACACAACTCCAACTCCGACAGCGCCTCGGCGTAGGCCTTGGCTTCAACGTGCGCCACACCCATCAAAAAGCGGACGATCCACAGGTCCGCAAGCGTTGCGCCTCCTTCAACTGGTCGAGCGCTTCCGAAGAGCGTCCGCGATCGAGCAACGTCGTCGCCTTCACGACACGCGCATACGCTCTCGAGCGCGGCGCCAGCGCCGATGCCGAGTTGGTCGGCAATGCGATCGGCGTCGGCAGTGCGCCCCGAGGCGGACAGCACGCGGGCGGCCGGAACGAGGATCGACGGGTCGCTGCTCAATTGCCGCGCCCGTTGGAGTTCCGCGGCCGCAGCGCCAGAATCGCCGCGCGCGTGATGCGCTTCGGCGAGGGCGATGGCCTTGGAGGCAGAGCCTGCGATGTTCTTGGTGGCGTTGTCTTCGGCAATGCCCGTTCACGAGGATCGGCACCGCCTCGTCAAAACGTCCCTGGTGCATGGCGAGATCGGCCAACCCGATCGCAGCCAGCGAGACGCCGCGTGGTCCTGCTCCGCGGGCACGTTCGTAGGTGGAGCGCGCTTCGTCGATGTTGCCTCCGGCAAGCGAAGCCATGGCAATCGCGAGATAGGCCTTCTGCAGATTCGGGTTGGTCTCGAGCGCCGTGCGCGCCTCGCCGGCGGCCGTCGGAAAATCGCCGGCGTACATGGCATAGAGCGCGTAGTTGTAGCGGTAGAGCGGGCTGCGCGGGTAAATGTCGATGACGCGCTTCCCCTGCGGCGCAGCGCCTCGGCGAACTGCAGTTGATAGAAATGGGCGACCGCGAGGTTGTTGTGCGCGGCGCCGTCCGCGGGATATTTCGCGACCAGCGATCCGAAGTTCTCGATCGCCTTCTCGTAGTTGCGCGCGATGTTCAGATAGTAGACGCCGAAGGTCCGGAACTTTTCGCGTTCGGTCATCCGGTCGACGAGTGAAAACGCCTTTTGATAGAGATCCTCCGCCTCGCGTGTTCGTCCAAGCTTGAAGGCGCTGGACGCCCATCCCGCGTATGCCCGGCTGAGCCGGGGGTCGTCGGCGAGAGCCCGTTGATACGCCGCGATCGCTTCCTCGTCACGACCGGCATTCGCCAGCGCCTGCGCCGCCGAATACTCGCGGGCCGACACCAGCGAGGACGTCGTGAATGTCTCTTGTTGCGCCGCCATCGCGCTTTGCGGCGTGGCGTCACCGAGGGCCTTGCGGACGTTGGCAGACAGCCTGCCCACGGCTTCCAGTACGCGACCCTTGTCCGCGGCGGTCTCAGTGAACTCCGCGAGAACCGTGCCTGGCACTGGATCGATCGCTCGCACGGAAACGATGTATCCCGAACCGGCGGCCGCAATATTCCCGACCAGCAGTGTCCGGATGCCCTCGCTCTGGCAGACCAGCCGGCCCGTCGTTTCGTCGAGAGTCGCGTTGGGCCGAATGCGTGCCGCGGCAGCGACTGCGTCCCGCCGTGGAAACGCGTTGACAAACGACGCCCCCTCGATGCCAAGGCTCAACACGTCCTCGAGCGAACCGGTAAACAGCGGGTCACCGGTACCGGTTGACGAAAGTCGCTGACGAGGACTGAAACCGGCTCGCGTTGCACCGGTGCCGCCGGCTGTGCGCGTGTCGACAGCCACCACGCGCCCGCGGAGACAATCACGAGCGCCAGGACTGACACCATGATGACGTTGCGCCGGGAGACCGTGCCGTCAGCCGTCGTCGCGGCGGCCGGCTGCTCGAACCCTTCAGCGTCCAGTGCGTCCAGTGACGTGATCAGGTCCTTGGTCGTCGCGAACCGACGGTTAGGGTCCGGGTCGGTCGACCGCGTGATGACGGCTTCGAGAGCTTCCGGGACATGAGGCTCGATGGTCCGGATGGGCCGCGGCGCCTCCTGCATTCGGGCAAACATCTCCGACATGGCGTCACGATGCTGTCCGGTCCGCCGGCGTCCCGCCACCATGTCGTAGAGCATCAATCCCCACGCGTAGATGTCGGAACGCTGGTCAGCTTCGCCGCCACGTGCCTGCTCCGGCGCCATGTAGGCGAGCGTCCCCATGACCGCGCCCGTCATCGTCAAATTTGCGCCGTCGTTCGTTCGGGCGAGCCCGAAGTCCATGATGATGGCCGTGTCGTCGGCATCGAGCATCACGTTTTCGGGCTTCAGAGTCTCGATGGACGATGCCGAGCTCGTGCGCGGCCGCAAGACCGGTGGCGACTTGCCGCGCGATTCGAAGCGCCCGTGCCACCGGCAGCTTGCCTTCGCGAGCGATGATCGCGCCGAGGTCCCGTCCCTCGATGAACGGCATGGTGAAATACTTGAACGTCTCCAGCTCGCCAAGGTCGTGGATGCGGACGACGTGCTTGTGGGTGACCTGTCGAGCGAGGACGAGCTCGCGCTTGAAGCGCCGCTCCATCTGGAGCGCCGCATCGGGGTCGGTCATCGCCTCCGGCCGGATCAACTTCAGCGCCACCGGGATGCTCGAGTTCTTCATCCCACGCCTTGTAGACAATGCCCATGCCGCCTTCGCCGAGCTTCTGCAGGATGCGATAGCGCGGCCCGAATGCCGATCCCGGATGCAAGCGCATCGGGGTGGTGGCCGGGTTCGAACCGCGCCGTGTTGCCCCATGGCTGCTGATCGTTGCGGAGTTGCCGTCGGGCGCTTCGCCCAACGGCAGAAACGTTTCAGAGTCGCCAAGGCTGGACGTCTCGGCCTGGCGCTGGCCGCACTTCGGGCAGAAGGCGGAGCCCTCGGAAATCGTAAAACCGCAGGCGGCGCACACCATGTTCGGTTGACTGACTATAGACCTATAGGCAGCGCCCGAACCTCGTCCGTAAATGCCGCGCTGCCGAAATCCGGCGGGGCTGCCGCTGGAGGGTGGTCGCCGCTCTCAGAACCAGAACTTCGCCGCGAGTTGCACGACACGTGGATCGAGCGCCGTCGTGATCGTCCCGAAGCTGGCCGGTCCGAGCTGGGCCGCCGGCGCGCCGAAATTCGTGGTGTTCAGCAGGTTGAACACCTCGAGACGAAGCTCGATCGCACGCTCGCCACCGAGGCGTACATTGCGCATCACCGCGAGATCGACATCGCTGTACGAAGGCCCTCGGACCGGATTACGCGAGGCGGATCCGATGGTGAACTGATTGGCGGTTGCAAACGCGGCCGTGTTGAACCAGCGAGCGGGTGTCCGCTCGTCGGCGGGCAATGTTGGATCGCCGACGAGATTCGGGCGCTGGGTCGTGAAGCCGGCGTAGCCGAGCGAGTTCGCCTGCGTCACCGCGACCGGCACCCCGGACTGCATGGTCATGAAGCCCGCGACCGTCCAGTCGTTCACAATCGCGCCGACCACGCCAGTGGGGTGCCTGGCGCGACCCTCGCCCATCGGAAGATCCCAGACGACGGATGCAGCGAAGTAGTGCGGGATGTCCCCGGTCGAGTAGTCGCGGTCGCGCTCGAGAGTGTGGCTATCGGCGACGGCGGCGTTGGTCAGCGGCCCAGTCAGAACGGATGCGTCGAACACCGACGAGGCGATGTCGGTCAGTTTCGAACGGGCATAGGCCGCCGAGTAGGTCAGGCCGCGTGACAGTCGCTGGCGAATGCTGAACGCGAGACCCTGATAGTTCGTCGTGCCGACATTGTTCCGATAGAAGCTGACCGCGGTGTAGTCCGGATAGGGCTTCATCAGCTGCGCCCTCGTGATCGTCGGATCGCCGATCGAGGATGAGCGGGGAACGATCCCGAAATATGGGTTGGGGACTCGCTCGAGAAGCGTCGACCCGAGCCTCAGCTGTTCCTCCGTCAGCTGATTGATATTGCTGTCCGGGATCCCGATGTTCGTGATCTTGGATCCGAGGTAGGAGACTTCGATGGCCGTGTTCGACGTCAGCTCGCGCTGGACCGACACGTTCCACTGCTGCGCGTAGCCGGACCCAAGGTTTCCATCAACCGTGAAGACGCCCTGTCCCAGGCCGGCGATGGGCGTCAAGCCGACTGGTGCGACGGTCGGCCCGTTCGCCAGCTTGAATGCCGGCGCGATGTTGTCGAGCGTGCGCTGCGACACGGTCTGCAAGAACGGAAAGTTCGGCGTCGTGAAAGGCGTCGTGATCCCCGCCATCTCGATCCAGACCGTCCCGTAGCCCGAGCTAACGATTGTCTTGTCAGTGAGGCGGTAGACGGCGCCAAAGCGCGGACCAAAGTTGTCCCACTTGAGCGGCCGTACCGGCTCCGTACCTGGATAGTCGAGCTGCCGTGTCTGGACGTTGAACACGGCGGTTTGACCGTTGATTTCGGTGGACGGGAAATTGAGCGTGTATCGCAGCCCCGCATTGATCGTGAGGCGATCGGACACCTTCCAGTCGTCCTGGAAGAAGTACTCCTGAAAGCGGGCGCGCTCCTGAATATCCGTCTGCTGGAGGTCGATGGCAAAGGTCTGCACCTGTCCGAGCAGGAAGCTCGCAAGCGCGTTGCCGGTGTTCGCGACTCCGGGTAGATCGCTGCCGACGGTGCTGAAGGCAAAGGATCCGGTCGGCGAGGGGGGTTGGACCACGTTGAGCCGCTCCCATCGCCAGTCGAGCCCCATCTTCATGGTGTGGCGGCCTTTCAGCCAGGTGAGCGAATCGGCGATCTGGGTGACGCTGGTGCTGAAGTCCGAGGCCGTGTTGTTCGGCGATCCGATCTGCTGGTAGCCGTTCGGTGCAAAGGTCGGCATCGTGTTCGGGAATTGCGCATTCGCCGGGATGCCGGGAATGCTGAGCGCGGCTCCGGCGGCCGAAGGCAGCGACACCGCGCTCCGCTGGACGGCCCGTCGTGTATCTCCCACTCGCAGTTCGTTCAACAAGTTGGGCGAGAACGTGTGTTGGTAGTTCGACGCAAACGCCCACGCCGTCGTTGCCTGCGGACCGACGGCCACGCTGCCGGCCGGGATGGTCCCGCTCCCGTCCGGAAACGCCGTCACCGGTTCGGCGTAGCCACGGAAGTGTGTCAGGCGTCCAAACAGCTGATCACGGCCTGTCGCAAACTTGTGATCGATGCGGACATCGCCCTGATTCTGATCGTCGACTTCATTCGCCGTTCGGCTGTAGTTGTTCGCGGTGGCGGTGTTGGTCGGGAGCGGATAACGCTCGATGAGCGATAGCGCGACCGGATCCATGGCGCTTCTGGGAATCGTGTTGTTCGGAAACTGCTGACGCGTATTTCCCGTCGTCGTCGCCGGATCGTAGATGTTCTGGCGGAAGACACCTGAACGTTCGGCAAGCGTGGGCACGTTCGAGGTGACCGTGCGGCCGATGCTCTGTCGCTGACCCTGATAGTCGGCAAAGAAGAACGTCCGGTTCGACGCGATGGGACCGCCGGCCATGCCGCCGTACTGATTCCGCCGATACTCCGGCTTTACCGGATTGCTCTGTTGGAAGTAGTTCCTGGCGTTCAGATGCTCGTTGCGGAAAAACTCGAACACGTTGCCGTCGAAGGCATTGGTGCCTGATTTCGTCGTGAGGTTGACCACGCCGCCGTTGAAGCGACCGAACTCCGCCGCCGGGCTGTTGCTCTCGATCTTGAATTCCTGGATGGCGTCGATGATCGGATAGTACGCAAGCTGCCCCGGCTCCGGCTGCAACACGGAGATGCCGTCGAACAGGTACTCGTTCGTGCGCGGCCTCCCGCCATTGATTCGCGGTAGCACGGAATTCGG
Organism: uncultured cyanobacterium; assembly: GCA_963833135.1. Lineage (GTDB taxonomy): Bacteria > Acidobacteriota > Vicinamibacteria > Vicinamibacterales > UBA2999 > 12-FULL-67-14b. Next base: position 919,486 of record CAWHWW010000014.1, read on the forward strand.
CGGCAGCGCGACGCCCGGAGCGATGGCCGCGAGCATGATGAAGAGGCGGCCGTTCAGCGGCAACTGCACGACCTGCTCGTTCTCGACGACGGTGCCGAGGCTTGCGGTCTCCGCTCGCACGATCGGCGAGTCCTGGGCCACGACCGTCAGCTGTTCTTGAATGTTTCCGACACTGAGATCGAAATCGACCCGCGCTTTTTCACCGGTCGCGAGACGAATGCCCTCGCGGCGCACGGGTTTGAAACCGGCGAGCTCGACATCGAGCCGGTACTCGCCGGGCGCCAGGCTCGCGGCGGTGTAGACGCCCTCGCGCGTGGACACCAGCACTCGCTGTAGACCTGTTCGCGTCTCCGTGACGGTAATGGTCGCGCCGGGAACGGCAGCCCCGGCCTGATCGTGCACCACGCCGGTGATCGCGCCGGCAGCCGTCTGGGCATATGCGGTCGACACGCCGACCGAGCAGGCGCTCGCGACGATAAGGCAGATTGCAAGCGATCCTGGAGGGACACACTTCGGTCCGGCCATGCCGGTAAACTTTAGATCGGACTGAGTCGAGTACTCAAATCGGATTAATTCGACTCAAACAACTGCGCTCACTCCGGAGGAACCCGGCCGGTCTTGACCCGCGAGAGGCAGTCGGCGGCGAGGCGCCCCAGCAGTCGGCCGGCCGCCGCGGCCAGGTCGCCGGGCAGGTCCGCCGCGATCGGTTCCTCCGCGCGGATGATCTCCGAATGGACCGCCCGCTCGGTGGTCGTCACCTGGATCTCGACCGCCCCGACCAACCGCGGGCTCGGCGCCGCCTCGATCTGCCATACCACCAGCGTGACGGCCAGCGACGCCGCGCTGCCGACGTCGACGAGACGGATATCGGGACTCGACCCGATGGCGTATCGCACCGCGGAATCCAGGTAGCGATCGGGAGTGGTTGCCCAGAGCCAGACCGGATCCTCGGTCACTTCACCACCGGGCTGCTGGTGCAGCACGCGACGGCCGATGTGTGCCCGGCCCTGCGTCTCGAGCAGACGGACGCTCGTGGCGTTCGGGGCATCGGCGGCCACCCCTTGTGGTTCGACCAGTCGTGGCTCGATCATGCGGATGGGGAGGGTATCCGGGCGTTCAATCCGAACACGGCAGCCCCCGGCCAGGCAGGCCACTGCCAGCACGAAGAGCATTCCGCTATTCGAGCGCCGAATCATTTCGGTTTCGCTCCTGCCTGCTGGATGCCGTGGACCACCGACTCCGGCTGTTCCTGCAGCTGCCGCGCGAGCTCGCGCAGCTGCCCGAGCGACTCGCGTATCGCAGGCAGCGAGCGCCGCAGGTCCTCGGCCGCCAGGCTGGCCTGGTCCATGGCCTCGCGCGTGGCGCGGCCGGAGGCCGGCAGGTCGGCCGCGTCGATGGCGGCGCGTGCCTCGTCGGCGAACTTCGACAGCGTGCCCTCGTCGCCGACGAGTCCGTCCAGGTTCGAGGCGATTGCCTCGAACTGCGCGGTTGTCGTCGAGAAGAATTTCCGCGAGTCGGCGCTGAGTGCCGGTAACTCGCTCTCGCGGATGATGCGTTCAACGTTCGTGAAGAACCGGTCGGCCCTGTCGAGGCTGTCGGGCATCCGGGCGACAATCTCCCGAAGGACCTGGAGCGTGGACTCGACGCGCTCCAGCACTTCGGGCAACCGGTCCCGCAGCTCCGCGATCGGCGTCGGCATCGACGGGATGTACGCCCGGCTTGGCGTGAAGCCGAGCGTCATCGGCGGAGGCGGGTTCTCCGGCATGTCGAGAAAGAGGTACGCCTCGCCGGTCACGGGGTTGCCCACGACTTGAGCGCGCATCCGCTCGAAAAATACGCGCGACCTGGCCAGGTCCTGGAGATTGGTGACATTGGCGCCGACGGTGGCGAGGCGATCGGTGAAGAGCTCGAAGTCGATTTCGATCGTGCGGCCTCCCGGTTCCACCTGCAGGTTCGACACCCGTCCCACGGGTACGCCGCGGTAACGCACCGCGCTCGAAATGTCGAGACCGGCGACGTTCTCCTGCGTATAGGTGACGAGCTCGATGACCTCGCGGCTCCGCATCCGCTGGATGAAGAGCAGCCCCGTCGCGAGGACCACGACGATCGCGATGACGAGGAACAACCCGAGGCGCGCGTAGCTCTTCTCGACCGCCATGATTCATCTCTCCCGGGCCGCGGACGCGCTCGGCGAGGACCGCGTGAAGAAGTTGTGCACGAACGGGATGGCCGATTCGTCCCGCAGCCGCCGGGGATCGCCGCGGGCCACGATGCCCTTGGCCTCCTTGTCGAGCACGATGCAGTTGTCGGCGACCAGGAAGATGCTCGGCAGCTCGTGCGTCACGATGACGACGGTAATCCCGAGGCTGCGACTGAGCGTGACGATCAGGTGATCGAGCTCGACCGCGCTGATCGGGTCGAGCCCGGCGGAGGGCTCGTCGAAGAACAGCAGGTCGGGCTCGATCATCATCGCGCGCGCGATGCCCGCGCGCTTCTTCATGCCGCCCGAAATCTCACCCGGAAGATGTCCCGCGAACGCGCCGAGGCCGACCAGATCAAGCTTCGCCTGCACGAAATCCTGTACGAGGGGGCCGCGGACGTTCGTCCAGGTCGTCAGCGGGAGCGCGAGGTTCTCGGCCAGCGTCAGAGAGCTGAAGAGCGCGCCGGATTGGAAGAGGACGCCGAACGGCGGCACACCGGTGTAGACGTGCGGCTCGCCGACGCCGTCGATATCGATGCGGCCGGCCATCGGCTGCTCCAGTCCGATCAGGTACCGGAGCAGCGTGCTCTTGCCGCTCCCCGATCCGCCGAGAATGGCCAGCGTCGTTCCGCGCTCGACCTCGAAGTTGACGTGCTCCATCAGCACGCGGGAGCCCCACCCGATCCGGAGGTCCTCGACGACGATGTGGGGCCGGGACGTGAGCATGTTCAGATTCCCATCAGCGTGAAGAACAGCGTGAAGAGCGCGCTGGTCACGATCACGCCGAACATGGCCATCACGACGGCGCTGGTGGTGCGCGCCCCGACGGCCGCTGCTCCTCCGCGCGCGGCGAGACCCTGCTTGCAGGCGATGAGCCCGATGATCAGCCCCAGAAAGGGCGTCTTGATCATCCCGTTGAGGAAGTTCGCGACGGTGATGTGGGGCTCGGCACCGAGCAGGTAGGCGCGTGGCGTCATGTCGGTGCTGACGATCGTGGCGAGGAGCCCGCCACTGAGCGCAAACACGTCGCCAATCCACGTCAGCAGCGGCACAGTGGCCAGGAGCGCAAGACAGCGCGGTACGACCAGCCAGCTCACCGCGTTGAAGCCCATCGACCGCAGCGCGTCGATTTCTTCCGACACCTGCATCGTGGCCAGCTCCGACGCCAGGCCCGCGCCCGAGCGGCCCGCCACGACGAGGGCGGTGACCAGTGGCCCGAGCTCGCGAAATTGTGCGATGACGACCAGCTCGGGAACGTACACCTCCGCGCCGAACCGTCCGAGCTGCGAGACGCCGAGGAATCCGATGATGAGCCCGATGAGCAGGTTCGCGGCGCACGTGACCGGCAAGGCGTCCGCGCAGATCGCCTGCATCAGCCGTGGCAACGATGACCAATCGACCGAGCGAGGGGACACGAAGGCCCGCGGAACCGCTGCGGCGGCCTGACCGAGGAAGTCCAGCGCGCCGGTCACCCTGCCTGGCATCGCAGCGGCCACGAACCCGAGCTGAGCGAGCAGGCTCATCATCCGGGTCGGCTGCGGCTGGGCCTCTGCCCGTCGCTCGCGATAGAGCGTGATCAGGCGGAAGGCGTGGTGGTTCTGATCCTCGATGAGACGCGTGCGGAGCCCGCGTGCCTCGAGCCGGTTCATCAGCCGCGCCAGCAGCACGGCGCCCGACCCATCGATGCGCTCGAGCGCCGACAGGTGGAGGTCGACGTCACCGCTGGCGATCAGGTCCCGCTCGGCCTGCTCCACGGCACGCACTACCGCCCCCGCATGCGCCAGGTCGAAGGTGCCAGCGAGGACCAAACGAGTGCGCTCGCCATCGGCTTCAGCCCTGATGGCCACGCTCATGACGTAGGACTATAACCCCGACGCGCGGCAGGACACAAAGTTCCAGTCGACTCATGCAACTCATCAAGAGGCAACGGCACAATCCGAGAAGCTAATCATTTCGATTCCCTCCTCGCCCACCGCACGCAGAACGACCGGGTCGCACAACGCCTGCAGCTCGAGGCGGCGCTCCTCGCGGTACATCGTCACGAGATCGTCGGCAAATCCCGGATGACATGCCACTTCGGTCACCCCTTCCGGAAGACCGCGCATGATCTCGACGAGGTGTGTCGTGCTGATGCTCTCGATGAGGGGGTCGCCTGTGCCCGTCTGCCCGTAGAACCGCCCATCGTAGCGAACAAGAGATGACCGGTGCCTCACCGGCACGTCCAACTCCCCGGCAAAGGCATCGAGGATCGACCGGACCGGTTCCTCGATGTGCACATGCTGGTGCGAGTCGAGATGGGTGGGGTCGCGCCCAAGGAACTGGCGGCAGAGCGAAAGCTGCACACGGATCTCCGCTTCGACGGCGCGCGCGTCGAGGCGATTAACCCGCTCGTATAACGCGATCCATTCGCCGTCGCGATAGATCGATTCTCCGAGGTCGATGTGCAGTCCGACACTCAGCCGCTGGTGCGCACGCGCATACGCGGCAGCGGCCGATGCGGCAGGCCAGCGCACCATCAAGCTGGCGCTCGTCACGATGCCGCGCTCGTGCGCCTCCACGATGCCGCGATTGATCCCGGCGCTCTGACCGAAATCGTCGGCATTCACAATCACCGCGCGGCTCATCGTCTTTGCCTCGGCCTCAGAAGTCGTACCGCGCGCTCAACGTGATTCGACGCTTGTTGAGCGCGCGATTGGCGGTTCCGAAGAACGGTGAGTTGAGAACGCCGTTGAACGGGGCGTAGTTCGTGTGTGTTCAGCAGGTTCGAGACGCTCACCAGCACCGTCACGCGGTGGGACGAAGGGGTCGCGCCCTTGTACGCGGCGAACATCTTCGCTGCCGTGACGTCGACGCTGAAGTTCGTCGGACCAATGCCGAAGTTGCGCGGGATCGACCGCCTCGCCTGGCCGCGGGTTGGGATTGAAGACGCCGAACGGCGTCGCCACCGCACCGGGCTGCCCCGCTTCGGCGAACGACGGACGGTCGGTGAAGACCGAATCGAGATTGGTGTCGTTCCCGGACGTGATGTTGAACGGCAGCTCCGACGACCAGGTGACGAACGGGTATAACGGCGTAATCGTCCGGCAGGTTGATCGTCCCGCCAAACGACACTCGATGCCGCGGCACGGGCGCCACGCCCCACTCGGCCGCGAGGTTCGCCGAGTCGGCAGGGACACTGTAGAGATCATCGGTGTCCTGCATCGCGTCGCGTAAACCCGTAGCTGCCATACACGGTCACGTCCGGGCCGATCGTGCCGCTCACGCTTGCGTTGACTTCGTGGGCGCTCGACTGCCCCGTTGACTCGAACTGCATGACCACGGCATTCGGGATGGCGAGTCCGGGCGGCGGACCGATACCGATATTGCGGGTGCGCAGCAGGTCCGAGCCACGCCGCCACGTGTAGCCAATCGATCCGAACAGGTTGCCGACGAGCTTGCGATCGTAGCTGACGGTTGAAACGAACGTCATCGGCATGGTCAAGTCCGGTGACTGCGTCCGAATCGTGGCGGTGAGGTCCTGGACGCCGGGGAGCGAACCCGGCACGCCCGGGAAGAACGCCGGCCGATCGACGACGATCCGCTGGCCGTGGCGGCCGTCGAGGCGCAGCGCGTCGGAGAAGAGCCGGTGAGGAATCTGCGTGTAGAAGACGCCGACGCCGGCGCGGACCGCGGAGTTGCCATCTGCCGTAGGAGCCCAGGCCAGTCCCGCACGCGGCGCGAACCGCATCCGCATGTACGTCGTAGTGCTGCATCTCGTGGCGGATGCCGTACGAGACCGTCAGCCGTGACGCCGCCCGCCAATCGTCCTGCGCGAACCACGAGCCCTCGACGATCGAGAGGGCAACCGCCGGGTCACCACGGACGATCGAGAATTGCGACGGGCGGTAGCCGGGCACGCCGGCCAGCACGAGGCGGTACAGATCGAGACCGGAGATCACGCTCGGCTCGCCGTTGACGCCCGCAACCGGATTGCCGGACCGATCGCGCACCACGTCGCTGCCGAAGGTGAACGTGCCGTTGAAGTTCGCGCGATCGACCTGCGACAGGCGTATGACGTCGGCCTGCGGCGCCGACGCGGATCGAGTGGGCCGCCCCGGCGAACGTGGTCACGTTCGACACCCGCATCCGCTCCGTCGTGTCTTCCCGGAAGAGCACGTCCTGGTTGCCTCCGGCATTGAACGCCTCGAGCACCAGGACCGCCGGCGTCGTCGGTCACCGCCCGATCGACCAGGTCGATTGCGGGACACGCGCGCGCGCAACTCGTTGAGGACGGTAGGAGTCGCGGACGTGACCCAGGCAGCTCATCGTCTCTTCTCTCGAGGTCCCCGTTGTACGCCCGTTCGGGCAGATCGAAACCGCTCTGCAGGCCTGCGGTGCGGCGATCCTGCTCGTTCAGTCCGTACTCGACCGCGGCGGTGTGGTTCTCCATCACCCGCACGTCCGTCTTGAGCGAGTACGACGTGGTGCGCGTCGGCACAGGCGACGTTGAGGTCGCAACGGTTGCGGCTGCAGGGTGACCGGATCGACCGTCGTCGCGTTCACCACCACGTTGTCGTCCTGTTCCCAGCGCCCGCCGTAGGCGAGGATGCCCCAGCGGTTGCGCAGAATCGGTCCGCCGACGTAGCCCTCATAGGTGCGGGTCTGGTAACTCGCCCGGTTCGGCTCGAAGGGATTGCCGCTGTTCAACCGCGCATCGTTGAAATCGATCCGTCCGTTGCCGTGATAGCTGCTCGGACGCGGGCTTGGTCAGGATCTCGACGCGGCTCGCTCCCGGTTCGGCGAACTCGGCGGAAAACGGATTCGCATTGATCCGCACGCTCTGGATGACGTCCTTCGGCGGCACCCGTTGCGTCAGCGGCAGGCCATCGACGTAGAACGACACGAGATCCGGGCGCGTGCCGGTCGTGGCCGCGAGCATCCGAAGCGCCTGCAGCAGAGACTCGCGGATCGTCCGGGAGCGCCTCCAGCGCCTTGCCCGACAGCCTGATCCCGGACAGGTTCTGTTCCGAATCGAGCGACACGCCGACCAGCCCGCCGCGAACGTCGACACGTGTCGTCGATCGCGACCCGCAGCTTGACGTCGATCGTCGTGCTGCCCGCGCCGGTCACCGTGACCGTGCGGGTCGAGGGCGCGAAGCCGGCGCCTCGATCGGTCAACGTCATCTTGCCACGGCTCTCGGTGACCACCCGGTAGCGGCCTTCGTGATTGGTCGTGGCCGACGTCTTCGCCCCGCGCTCGTCGGTCAGCGTGACCGCCGCTCCCACGATGAGGCCGCCGGTCTCGTCGGTCACGACGCCACGAACCTCGACGCCGGTCTGGGCGACGACACGCGGCACCGTCCAGCCGAGCACGAGAAGAAGGAGCAACGCGGTCCGTGTTGAGCGTGTCATGCTGTTGACCCTCGCACCATGTGTCAGAGTCCGAGCCGGTCGGCGACGTGAAGCGCCTCGCCGAGCCAGTCCTGCGTATGCGTTGCCGGAGGCGTCCACTGTCTCGCCCATCCAAGGCGCTGCACGGCGAGCTGCAGGCGGCAGCAGTCGAGTGCCCGCATGAAGTCGTCGTGCGACAGCGACGTCCCGCCTTCCTCGTCGAGCACCGCGCGATAGCTGATCGCCAGCTCCGCCCGCTCGTCTTCCGTCCAGCGGCCGGCGGTGAGCGCGGCGAGATCCATGAGCATCGGACCGATGCCCGCGACCTCCCAGTCGACCGGACGCACGCGCACCGTCGCCTGCCGCGGCTTCCACCAGCACGTTCGAGGCAAAGAACTCCCCGTGAACGAACCCTGACGGCAGCGCGGCGATCTCATCGAGGACGCGCTTCGTACTGCGACACCAGCGAGGCAAAGCGGAGGCGGCGCCGACCGTGGTTGTGTCGCGTCGGCCGTCCAGGTACTGTTGCGCCCGCTCCATCCAGACCCGCGCATGCGCCCGGTCGTACTGCACGAGGGGCACGGCGGCGGCGGCGCGCGCCAGGCCGGGTCGCGCGCGAGCCGGCCGTGCATCCCGGCCAACCAGCCGCTCACCTGCCGCCACACGGCGAAGTCGCCGACTTCGGTCAGCGGCACGCCGTGGACCCGCTCGAGGAAGAGCCAGTAGCGCCCGCGTCGCTCGGTCGATCGGCGCTGCCGTAGAAGCGGGGCGCGCCGACGTCGAACGGCGCGAGAATCCGCTCGTAGGTCGCAATCTCCCGAAGCGGGTCGTGGAGGAACCGCGGCTTGATGCGCCGCGCCTCCGGCAGCATCGCCGCTTCACCGGTGTCCTTGCACACCAGCTCGAGGCTGCTGCCGTCGTCGAATCGCACGGTCACTTCCTCGATCGCGAAGCTCGAGGCATACGGCAACGGGCGCGTGTCGAGATCGACGATGCGCGGACGACCGCCGCTCGACTGAACAACACGTCCAGGGCGGCGCGCAGTTCGCCGCGCGGAGGCCGGCGATGCCCGGCCGCGTCGGCCCGAAGCGCGGCATCCGGCATGGCGGTGTTCATCCGTCCACTCCCACGCGCTCGAGCAACTGCGGCAGCACGCGCGATGCGTCGAAGTACTCCTCGGCGATCGCGCGAGCGGTACGCGAATGGCGCTCGTAGTCGCGGACGACGGCGTCGATCCCCGCGCACGCGTCGTCTGTCGGTCTCGAACGCGAACAGGCCCTCGCCGGTCGGGAGGAACCGGCTGAAGCCGGTCTCCTGCGCCACGACGGGGCGACCGGAGGCGAGATAACAGACGCTGCGATCGCTGAACCAGCCGCAGCGCGCCGCCGCGTAGCCGCTCTTGGCCACGCCGATCTCGCCTTTCGAGCCTTGCACGAAGGCCCGATAGCGGTCGGGCGTATCCGTCACCTGCGCCGGATCGACCAGCGTCCAGCCGTGCGCGGCCAGGCTGTGCGAGGTCGCGCTGCTCGTCGGGATGAATGGCCAGCGCGACCACGAACTGCTCGTGCGTCTTGTCGGGCAGCGCCATGAGCTCGCGCCACGCGTGCGCCTTCTGCCCGTAGAACACGCTCTTGTAGGTGATCGATCCGTACCCGCGCCAGTTCGCGACCGTGGTGAAGGCGTCGTGCGTGAGGCGCTCGGCCGGCGGCCATTCGCTGAGCACGACCGGTTGACGCGTCGCAATCCAGGTTCGGCCGCAGGTCGGGATGACACAGTCCGCCTCACCGAGCGCCGGCCCGATCGTCACGAAATGCGTGTGACCGTCGAAGCCGACGTCGAGGCCTTCGGCGGCATGCCAGAGTTGATTGAAGCCGGGGTCGAGGTCGAGATAGACGCGAACCGGGATCGGTTCGGTGAGCGCCGGATCGGCCAGCATGCCCGAGATGTTGATGAGGCAATCGCTCTCGGCCGCAACGCTGCGCAGGCTGTCGTAGGGCAGGCCCACGGTTTGCTTCGTGCCAGCCAGCAGGAGCGCGGCATGTGATTCGAGATCGAACTGCCGCATCACCGCACGGAAGTAGGCGGCGTTCGCCGAGCACGACAGGCTCGTGCCGCGCGGTTGCAGCTTGTCTGCGGCGACCGGTTCAATGAAGTACACGTCGTGCCCCAACTCGCCGCAGGCCAAGGACGTACTGGAGGACCGCCCACGTCGCGCCGCCCTGGTACGGATCACCGGCGATCATCCCGGCGACGATGATGGTGAGGCCACGGCAGTGGCCGTCGCTCCGAAGCGGCGTTCACTGCGAGGCTGTGCATGGCGTCGAACCGCTGCTGCCAATCAACCGACTCGAGTCGGTGGGCGCACCACGACGGGCCGGCTGAACATGGTGGCGCCCTTGTTCTCGAACCAGGTGACAAGTTCGTGCACGAGCGTCAGCTGCAGCACGTACGATCCTGGTTCGGCCGGGGTTGCTACGCGGACCGACAGGACCGCTCGACTGCCGGCTCGGAGGTCGCGTGGCAAAGGCGTGCGCTCGCCGTCCCACACGACGAGGCGATCGTCACGGAACCAGTGGTACGACAACGAATACCTGCGAGGCGGGCCACACCCTGTTCCCGCTGTTCCGCAGCGGTCACGGGCACGGCGACCATGACGTTGGCGGCGACTTCCTCCGGGATGTGTGCCTCCTCCCATTCGACGCGATACGCCTGGTCTGGCCACGGTGTGTCCACGACCGGCTGCTGAATGACGGCGGCTGACAGTGACTCGACGAGCACGGCTCGCACCGCATGACCGCCGATCGCGCCCGTCATGACGGCGAGCATGCCCGACACGATGATCGTGAGGCCCGGGTTCTCCACCTGTGCCCTCCACGTTCTGTCTGTTAAGGCCGTTGCCGATCGGGCCGCCATCACGACCTAATTCACCGTCAAGGTTGACGATGCCCGTCGCGATTACCCTTGTCCTTGAACCAGGCAATGCCTTCCCACACCACGTCGACTTCCAAGGTGTAGGTGCCCGTCGGCCTCCGGCGCGACCACGCCGAGGGTGACCAGTTGTTCGCCGCCGGGGGAAAGGGCCGGATGGAAGCGGGCTCCGCGGATTGTCCCACTTGACCAGTTGTCCGTCCGACGACAACACGTGATACGACAGGCCGATATCCCATCCGAAATCGACGGTGGTTCGATTCACGACGCGCACCGGAATCGTGAGCGCCTGACCTCGTCGTCGCGCTGACGGCGGCCGTTCCAGGCTCGATGGTGGCGCGCATCAGCAGCCTGGCCTCCGTTCGAGGCACCAACTGTCGCGGCGTCGAGCGCTCGAGATCGATGCACGGCACGATCGGGCATTCGAACAAGACACGGGTTGCCCCCACATGGTCGTGACGTTGGTTGGGATGTAATCGAATTCACGGCCGAACCGTCGATTGAGGTCGGACTCAGCGGCTCGTTGGAACAGCACCTTGTTGAACCCGACTGCGATCGGGGTCAGCACTCCCGGATGGTGTCTCTCGAACAACAGCGCGCCTTCGCAGACGCCCGGGAACTGCTGATTGAAGTAGTCGTCGAGGGCGACGAGTCCACCGCGGACCACCACGTCGGCGCACAGCCGCAGGTCGCTGTAGGTGCCCTCTGCCGTGTGGAGGCCATCGATGTGGCAGAAGGACTGCGGACCGAGCGCCTCAGCACGGACGGTGGACGACGGGGCGGCAATCAGACGCATCCAGTCGAGCGTGGGAAACGACGCCGCCATGTTCGCAAGAAACGCGCCCTTCAGGCCGACGTCGTTCGACGACCCATCGCGAGACTGCAGGTCATCGAACACGTCGATGGCCGTAAAGAGACCGGCCTCGCCGCGCAGCGACGCCACGGCGATCGCTGACTTGCCGTGATAGACGCCGATCTCGAGGGTGTTGCCCGCTGACGCCCCGATCGGCGATCAGCTGGTTGTAGGCCATGAACATCAACGCCGCGTCTGGCAGAAACCAGCCGGGTAACGAATCCATCGTGCGAAATAGCGTTGCAAGACCCTGGCTGTCCATAGCCGTTCTCACCGACGCGTCCTGCTCGCCGAGGATCCATCGTCAACCATCGCTCACCTCACGTGCGTCGCCAGCCCGCGCGCCCTCGTCCGGGATTCAGCGCGGAAGGGCGATGACGTCGAAGATCCGAAGATGTTGCAGCACGGGGGAGTCCGGCGTGACGGCGACCGACAGATCGTTCATGTCGAACACGTCGTAGCCGAAGGAGTTCAGCAGCTCGATGTAGTCGCGGCTGCTCGTTCCGGAGCAGCTCTGCAGCCAGTAGTCGTTGCACTCCGAGACGATGATCGGGTGCGATCGGGCGAATCAGATGGCGCATGCCCTCGATGGCGGCCGGCTCGTGCCCTTCGACGTCGATCTTGATGAGATCGACAGGCGTCCTGGACGATGTCGTCCACGCGAATCGCGCGTCATCGACACCGGCGGGCAGCCATCGACCGCTCCCGCCACGTACATCGCTCCGACCTGCGACGCTTCGATCTCGGTCGCGGCGTTCGAGCAGGCCAGCTGGTAGGTGCGAACGCGCGCGCTCGAATCGGTTCTCCGGCGACGTTCTTCACCAGCAGCTCGTAGCTCGCGGGCATGGGCTCGAACGCATGCACCATGCCCGTCTCACCGACGACCGACGCCATCAGGCAGGTGTAGAAGCCCGTCTGCGCTCCGGCGTCGATGCACGTCATGCCCGGCCGCAGCATCTTGCGGATGAAGCGCACGCACTCGGGCTCGTAGCTGGCCCATCGCCATGACCACGCCCATGTCGCGGTCGCTCGTGTTGAACCAGAAGCGGAACCCGTCGAGCTCGGCCATCCATACCCGGTGCGGCGGGGTAGAGACGCCGCCCTTCGGCAAACTCGTCGGAGTCGAGCACGCGTCTGCCTCAGCTCGCGAAACGTGCGTGGGTCACTCCAACAGCGCGGGCAGCTCGATCGCGGCGTTCGGGTTGCGCCCGAGCAGCAGTCGATACATGAAGAACGCGTCGGCCGGATTGACCGCGTCATCCGGATTCGCCGGCCGGTCGGATTCCAGCAGCGTCCGGAAGCCGTCCAGGAGCATGTCGAGCTGATGTGTGGCGGATGCCATCCATCACGCAGTGCTCCCTGCCCGGCGACGCGGACGAGGAATTCGTCGATCGTGACGCCGTATTTCAGGGCGCCGCGGCGGAAGTGCTCGTGGAAACCCTCGGTGTTCAGGTAGTGGCCTTCTCTCAGGAACAGCGTCCGGTAACGATCCGGATGCTTCTTGAAGAGCAACGCATCCTTTTCGAAGAACCGGACCCGCGTCCGGACAGCGCCTCCCGCTCGACGCGTGCGCGCGTGCGCCGGGTGGAACACGCGGACGTCGTGGCCGAAGGGGATCTCGCCGAGCGCGCACGCGCGCCATCCCAGGTCGGTGTCCTCGCGGAACGGCACGTCGAACTGCTCGTCGAACCCGTCGATGGCGTTGAAGACGTCCCGCCGCAGCAGCAGGTTCGCGGTCATGAAGCCGATGCCCTCGAAGCCGACGTTGGTCACGGCGCGGTAGTCCGGGTCGTTGACCCGCTCGGAGACGACGAGCCCTTCCACGCCGACCACACGCGGCGTCGTCGAAATAGCGCGTCGCATTCCGCAGCCAGTCCGGCTCGGGCTGGCAGTCGTCGTCGGTGAACGCAATCACGTCGCCGCGCGCGAGCCACGCGCCGAGATTGCGCGCCCGGCTCGTGCCCTTCAGGTCGGTGTGCTCGTAGAGGATGTCGAGCGATGAGTAGCGGTCCGGGACCTCCCACCGCGCCGCGCTTTGATCGACCAGGATCACCTCGAAGTCGCGGAACGTCTGGCGCGCCAGGCAGTCGAGGAGCTTCGGCAGGTGCGCGTGACGTTCGTAGGTGGGAACCACGACGCTGAACACCGGCCGCGGCTCGACCCGCGGTCCGATGCCGCGTCAGCAGCCGTCCCAGGCGCGGCGAGAGCCGCTCCCACGAATAGCTCTCACACGCCAGTCGCCGCGCGGCCGTGCCCAGACGCTGCGCGTACTCCTGGTCGGCGAGAATCCGCTACGGACCGCGCCGGCGAATTCACCCGGCGCGCAGATGTGCACGCGCGGATCCGGACGAGATTGATGCCGCGGGCGCCGGTGGGAGTCGAAATCACCGGCAGCCCGGCGGCCATGAAGTCGAACATCTTGATGTTGGTGCCCGACCCGGAGAACATCGGGTTGACGGCGACGTCCGCCGCGCCGAGGTACTCGCGACGTGCCGCGTCGTCGAGCGTGCCGGTGACGCGCACGTTGCCGATCCCCCGCCGCGCCAGCGCGTCGCCGTCGATCGCGCCGCCGACGCCGCCGCAAATCGCGAAGCGTGACCTCCGGCAGCGCCGGCGCCAGCTCCGTGCAGATGAAACGCGGCCGCTTCTTCGTTTGGCGGGATAGAGGCTGCCGATGAAAATCGCGAGCGGCTGTGTCGGCCAGGCCCAACCGGCGCTTCGTGTCACGACGCGCGCGACTCGCACGGCGCTTCGCCGACGAACGTGCCGTTCGGCGTCACGAGGCACTTGCCGAACGGAATCTCGTAGAGGCGATGGAACAGGTCCCGATCCTCGTGCGAGCAGGCCAGCACGAGGTCGGCGCGGCGGCACAGTTCGCGCTCCACGGCGGTGGCGTGCCTCACGATGCGCAGGCCGATCTCGCTGTCGGCCGAGCAGCCGGTATCGCAGCACGCTCTCGACGTTCTGGGCGTCGTAGACGATCGAGCTGGCTCGCTGCCAGCGGAGCACGTCGCTGACGAGCGGGTACACCCACGGATGCGAGAACACGACGATGTCCGCGTCGCGGGCCGCGGCTTTGGCCGCCTTCACGAACTCCGGGGAATGATGCGCCAGCATCGGAAACGACGCGTCGATCACCGTCTTGCCGCCGGCGAGCCGGCGCCATTCGTCCGACGCCGCAAAGTGCCGATCGCTCAGCGGCACGTCGATCTCCCGGAGCGTCGGCGGTCAGCTGATGATCGCGGTAGCCCGGGCCAGGCCAGTCGTAGGTGCCGACGTAGGTCGTCGGCAGATGCGCACCGAGCGCGTGGTACAGGCCCAGCAGCCGCAGCCGTCCGCCACCGACGGCCGGATCGATGGGCTGCATGTCGAGCACGGCGACGTTCGCCGAGGCGGTCCGGCTTTGGCGACGGCGCGATCGCGGCGCCGCCGCAGCGCCGGCGCCGTCGCGCCGTTGACCGAGTGCACGAGCGTCGACGCGATCGATTCCCACCGGATGTGCGAGACGGTCCGGAGCCCGTTGTTCCCCATCTCGCGCGGCGCGCTCCGGACGATCGATCAGGAACGCGAGCGCGGTCAGCCAGGGCGTCGGCCGTGGGCTCGACGACGAGGCCGTTGACGCCGTGCTTCACGAACTGCAGCGGTTCGCCGGAATCAAGGCACGTCACCACCGGCTTTCGCGACTTGAAGGCCTCGACCATGACCAGCCCGTAGTCTTCCTGCACGGGCACGAATGGCACGGCGAGCGCGCCCGCATACAGATCGACCAGCTGCTCGTCGCTGACGCGCCCGAGGAACTGAATCCGGCGGTCGTCGCCGGCCAGCGCGCGGAGTCGCGGTTCGTCTTCACCGGTGCCGGCGATCTTGAGCGGGATGTCGCGCTCGAGACGCTGCATCGCGCGAATGACGAGATCCGCGCGCTTCCATCGATGGAGACGGCCGGGAAGGAAGAAGTACTCGACCAGGCCGCGGCGGTTTGAACCCGGTGACGGTGGCGGAGGATGCAGGACTTCGTAAGCGAATGCCGCTCCAGAAGTCGTCCGCGTCGATCAACCGGCGATAGTTCGTGTGACCGATGGTGAAGTGCCGGCGCACCCGGCGAGGATGAAGCGCCGACTTGTCCAGCTGGTGAATCAGCGCGCGCTGACGCCGCAAGTCGGCCGTGCCGTCGCCGAATTCGCTGGCGAACCTGTCGTAGAAGACGCGCAGCGTGTGGACGAGATACGAGACGTGGCGCGGATGACGAAGCATGTAGGTCGGCGCCTTCGTCGAGATGACCAGGTCGTACTGTCGAAGATCGAGGTCATAACATCGCTCATACGAGGCGAGCACCGTCTCGAAGGTCGACTCGTCGATCGGCACGGCCACTTCATCCGCCTCGACACCAATCGATCGCAGGCCTCCGACCAGTCCGGCGTAAAACGCCTCTGCGCCTCCGCGCTCGCCGGATCGCATCGCCGCGGTGACGACCGCTACCTTCATGTGCGCCGCCTCTTCCCCTTGCTCGATCGACGTCTTGCATGTGTGGGCCTGGAGACGAGCGCCTGGATCTGCCTCAACTCCTCGCGCAGGCGCGCGTGCGCATCCATCCAGTCGTCCCGCAGCGTGCGCAGACATTCCACCAGCGCCGCGAGGGACTGCCGGGTCTGCTCGTTCCATTCGCCTTGAGCGTCGATGATGCGGGCGAGATCGATATCTGCGCCATTCGCATCGCCGGCAGCTTTCGGTGGAGCCGCGCCGTTACTGGTGCCGCTGGCCATGGCCACCTCGCGGACGCGGATCATCAGCGCATCGAGGTCCAGGTCATCGTCAACGTGTTTTCCCACGGTCTTCATCCGTTCTTTCCCTCCGCACACGGCAAGCGACACCTCACGCCGCGATGCCCGCCTCGTCGAGCAAGCGGCCAATCACCCGGTTCGAATCAAAGAACTCCGCCGCCAGCGCGCGTGAGGCCTGCTGGTGTCGCCGCGGATCGCGCTGGATCTCTTCCACGCCGCGGACGGCGTCGTCGAGCGTGCGAAACGCGATCAGGCCTTCGCCGACCGGGTAGTTGCGGCTGAAGCCGGTGTCCTGCACGAGCGCGGGCTTTCCCGCGGCGAGATACCGCACGGTGCGATCGCTGAACCAGCCGCTATTGGTGGCCACGTAGACGCCTTGCGCCGCCGAACACTCGGCGTCCGAGCCCAGGATGTATTCGTCAAACGATTGCGGATCGGGCACAACCGAGCGCGGGTCAACGACCCGCCACCGGTGATCGCATAACAGCTGCAGGTCGCGTGCGTCGGCCGGGTGAATGTCGAGGGCGATCTCGAAATCGGCCGCGGTCCGCTGTGGCAGGTCGATGAGCTTCCTGAACTCGTGAACCTTCAACCCGTATGTCGTCGCCCCGTGTTGAACGGGACCGTACGGCCCGCGCCAGCTCGCGATCGTCGTGAACCGCCCCGTCCAACCCGAGTGCGCGCCCGCGTCGCCGGGGAGAACCGCGGGTTGGCGCGTGTGACGCCAGCGGATGTCGCCGGACGGAATGCTGCAATCGCGCGAGCCGATGTTCTCGCCGATCGTGAAGTGGAAGTCGTGACCGCCCAAGCGGGCGACGTCGTGCCCTGCCGCGTGCCAGAATTGCGTGAATCCCGGATCGAGATCGAGGTAGGCCTTCCGGCGCAACCGTCGCATCAGCGGTTCGAGGGTGAGGTGGCCGCTGATGTTCAACAGCAGGTCCGCCGCTTCAGCGATGTCCAGCAGGTCCCGATACGCGACGCCGCAGGTCTCGGGGCCGCCGTCACAGATGAGGGCGGACGTCCCGGACAAGCCGGCGTCTCTCATGACGCGCTCAAAGTAGGCGACGTTGGCGCTCTCGGCGAAAGGCACCGTCTCACCTCGGTCGTCGCTGCAGTGCGGCGACGCGATCTGCTCGACGTAATACACCTCGACGCCCAGCCTCCTGAGTCCGTGAATCCAGTTCAGGACCGCGCGCGCGTTGCCGCCGTTGCGGCACTTCGTTGCAATCACGCTGGCCACCAGGACGGTGCTCATTCGCGCACCGCCTGCGCCTGCGGCTGGCGCACGTCGTAGAGGACGCACTGCCGGTCCGACCACAGTCGCGAATAACGCGCATCAAGGTGCGCGCGGAACCCGACGTAGTGTTCGAGCCACCACAGCGACGTGCCAGGAAAAAGGAGGAACTGGTGCCCGCGGACGATGGCCGCTTCGAGCGCCGCAATCGCGGCGGCGCTGTCGCCCGGGTGATAGCCGGCGTACACGCCCGTCCCGGTTTCCGGAAAATGGCAGCCCGTTCTCCCCTCGAACTGCAGCAGGTTGTTGTCGCCCTTGCTGACCACCATCACGTCGCCGCCCGCCGGCACGACCCGACCCACCACGGCGCGGATGTCGCACACGAGATCGCGATACGCCGCGACCAGCGCCCTGACGTCCCGCTTGAACTCGTCGAACCGGTGCCGCTCGCCGATGATGGCCAGGCGCTGGCGCACCAGCTCGGCGATCCGCTCCTCGGAATAATCGCGCTGCATGGTCTCGCGCGCCGCACGGCCACGCGCCGACGCCTCGTCTGGGTGATCGACGACAAAGCGCATCCACTCGGCCGCCTGCTCGATCGATGGCTCTGCCCAGACTTCGCCCGCGTGGTAGGGGCCGATGTTCTCGCCGAGCTCGACCAGCCGGTAGCCCACCGGAAATCCGTTGGACACGTCCATGAAGTCCGTATTGCCGGACCATCCCGTCGCGATCACCGGCTTGCCGAGCCCCATCGCCTCCGCGATCGTCAGACCGATCCCTTCGGAGCGATGCAGCGACACGTAGGCATCGCAGCTGGACATGAGATCGCGGATGTCGGCGGCGGAGAGTAGCCCGAGTGGATGTCAATCGCCGCTCCCGCCGCCCGATCGAGCAGCGTCGCGAACCCCGTCGGGTCGGAGTCGGCGTTGACGCACTTCAGGACCAGGCGAACCGGCTCGGATGGACGAAACGCGCGTCGAAAGGCGTCGATCACCGCGAGCGGATTCTTCCGGGGCAGGTGGCTGTGAACGTCGAACACGAACAAGAACAGGAACTCGTCGGGCCTCCGCCGCCAGCGAGCCACGTTCGTTCTGGTGACGGCCGCTGCCGGCGGCGCCATCGACCGGTGGAATGCGAATGACCGGGATCGGCGAGATCGGCGCAATCGCCGACGCGATGAACGAGCTGCCGACCCAGATCTCGTCGTAGTAGGCGAAGCGGTCGTACCAGCGCGCCGGGAAAGCGCGGCAGCTCCCACGCCCACGCGCCGATGTTGTAGCGGCGCTCGAGATAGTCCTCGTCGGTCCGCGACAGCACCGCAAAGTGCTGGCCCGCGTCGATGCACATCAGGTTGACGTCCCAGTCGGCCAGGGCGTCTCCCTCCGCAACCGTCCGATCACCAGAACGATTCGACGTCAGCGCGGAGAAGTCTGCGAGGCGCGTCGGCACGCCGAGACAACGCAGTGCGCGGACGTAGCCGCGGGCCGCCGCTCCCCACCCGCTTTCATCGCGGAGATACCCGGTCACATTGACCGACAGCGGTACGCCGCCACCACTGGTGTCGGTGGTGAACCCGTCGAACCAGCCATTGAAGCGCCGCAGCGTCTTCAGCGTCGCGACCGGCGAACAGGCGCTCATCGGCGGGCCTCCGCTCGTTGGAGCGCGTAGATCACCGCCGTCCGCTCATTCCGCGCGACAAGGCGCGCATGCTTGTCGAGATGTGCGCGGAACCCGGCATAGTGATCGAGCCACCACAGCGCCACCTGTGGGATCACCAGGTAGCGCGCGCCAGCGGAACGCAGTCGCTTGAGCGCCTCGATTGCGGCGGCACTGTCGGCGGGATGATGGCCCGCGTACTGGCCCTGTGCGGTGCGGAGAAAATGCCATCCTGTCCGCTCGTTGAATGCGAGCAGGCGTTCGTCACCCTTGCTGACGACAAGAGCGATCGCTCCCGAGGGCAGCGCCGCTTCGACCATCGTCCGCACGCGCGGAATCAGCAGCTCGTACTGGAAGCGCGTGAGATCTCGACGAATCGTCTCCATTTCCCCGCGATGCCCCGTCAGGCGTTGATGAGCGGCCGTGAGTGCCGGTTGCAACCGGCTGTCGTGGGCGGCGACCGACTGCACGTCGGCGCCGATGCCGTCGATCTTGCTCACCGCGCCATCGAAAAGGCGCGTCAGCTCGTGGTGCCGGCGATCGAGGCCTTCCGCCCGTTGTTCGAATGACCGCAGCTGCTCCGCCACTCTGTCGTGCGACTGCGTCAGCTCGCGCACCCGGATCCCGAGACGCACGTGTCCCGACAGCGGAAAGGCGTTGGCCACGACCACAAACGTGCGGGTCATCGCGTCTGCATCCCTCGTCAGGTCATCGACGAGCGCCGACGGCAGGGGCGCGCCGTTCAGCGGAGCGTCGGCATCGAACGGTTCGATGTGCCGATCGATTGTGGTGATCACGAAACCCGCACGCTCGAACGTGCGCTGCATGGCGGTGACGTCGTACCAGTGCGAAGGCGATGCCGGGTCCGGAGACAGGAGGCCCGCCGGCGAGCGGCCGGCGAGGAACCCCAGCCGGATTCTGCCGTGCATCACGTTGGGAACCGCGGCGACGATGCCGCCGTCAGCACTCAGGTGCTTGCCGAGCGCCGTCAGCATCCCGACCGGATCCTTGACGTGCTCGAGCAACCGCACCACGACGATGGCGTCGAACTGCGCGGCGTCGAACGTCGCATTGAGATTCAGCGTCTCGGGATCGCCGACGATGACACGATCCGAGAACGTCGCGGCTCCGGCAGGCGCGTCGTGGCGCGTCTCGACCACCGACACGCGACACCCGGCGCTCGAGAGCGATCGTGCCAGCGGCCACGTGTCGCGGCCGACGACGAGCACGCGGCTATGCGGGCTAACCAGCTGACAGAGCTTGGCCTCGATGGCGTCGCGATCGGCCTCCCCTGGACCGAGCGGCACGTGCATCGGTTGCAGCACGGTCTGCTCGGGCACGGGCTCGCCGATCCGCGCCGGGTGCCTTTCCCGGCGCGCGACCAGCTGGCGGCCGGTGTATCCGGCGGTGGCCGCCCTGATCGTGGGCGGACGCTGCGGCGTGGATCCAAGAGGCGCTTTCTTGCGGGCCATTCGTGTTTCTCTTTCCTGTGCGGCTGCACCCTCTACACGCCGCAGTCCTCGAGCAGTCGCGTGAGCACGAGATCCGAATCGAAATACGCGCGCGCCAGCTCGCCGGCTGCGCGCGAATGCGTCTGATAGTCGGCGTTGATGGCATCAACCGCCGCGACCGCGTCGTCCAGCGTCGAGAAGCCGAACAGGCCGCGGCCGGTCGGGAGCACGTTGCTGAAGCCCGTGTCCTGCGTAACCACGGGCCGCCCCGCGGCGAGATACGTCGCGCTGCGGTCGCTGAACCAGCCGCTGCGCAAGCGGACGTTCTGGTCCTTGGCGACCGTGAACTCGGCACGTGAGCCGCCGATGTACTGGCGATAGGTGTCGAGGTCGGCGGAGACTTCCGCGGCATCGCGGATCTGCCAGCCGTGCTGTTCGAGCTGGCGGCGATCCTGGTCGTTGCACCCGGCAAGGGCGAGTTCCAGTGTCTGGGTCGTCCGCGACGGCAGGTCGATGAACTTCATGAATTCGAAATGCTTGCTCCAGCGATAGAGCTCGCCGTCCAGGGTGACGTCGCGCCACAGCTGCTGCCATCCCGCAACCGTCGTGAAGGCATCCGCAGCGACGAACTGCATGGAGTCCCAGAGCTCGATGACCACCGGTTGCCGCGTCGGCAGGAACTTGAACCGCGTCGAGACCGGGATCCCGCAGTCCGGCTGTCCGTGGTTCTCGCCCCACGTGAACAGCGTCGCGTGCTGTTCAAAGAGCTCGATGGTCTCCGCCAGCTGCTGGTGCAGCTCGATCTCGCGCACCACCGGATCGGTGCCGACATACACGAGCCGACCGGTGGCCGTGTGCTCCGGCAACGGCGTGGTCCCGCCATGAAGGTTGAGAAGGAGCGTCGCGGACTGATAGAGCGATTTCACCTGCAGCTCCGACAACCCGTAGTAACGGCCGTCGGAATGCCGGGCGTGAAGCGCCCAGCGGTCGCCGAGATCGAACCGCCGCATCATGGCGTCGATGAACGCCGCCGCGGGGACCGAGCCATCGTCGCCGGCGCTCATGAACATGTTCGGCGTCGCGCCATGCGCCTCGATGTAGTACGCCTCGTAACCAAGCCGCTCCAGCCCGATCAGGTACTGCATGGTCAGCCAGACCATGCCGGCGACGGGGTGCCGGCTCGTCATCCCGAGCACGACGATCTTCTTTCGGGCGCTCACGCCGTCGCCTCCCCGGAGCCAGGCACGAGCGACAGCGCCAGCTTTTTCCTGCGCTGCCGCGTCTGGACGTCGTGCATGTGCTTGTACAGGCCGCCCCGCTCGATCAGTTCGTCGTGGGTCCCCTGCTCCACCAGCGCCCCGCGATCCAGCGTCGCGATCACATCGGCATGACGAATCGTGGAGAGGCGATGCGCGATCATGAACGTGGTGCGCCCGATCATCAGGTCGTCGAGCGCATCGAGGATGATCGACTCGGTCTTCGAGTCGATCGAGGAGGTGGGCTCGTCGAGAATGAGGATCGGCGCGTCCTTGAGAAACGCGCGCGCCACGCAGATGCGCTGGCGTTCACCTCCCGACAGGCCGACGCCGCGCTCGCCGATGTCGGTCTGGTAGCCGTTGGGCAGTCGCTCGATGAAGTCGTGGGCGTTGGCGGCCTTCGCGGCCTCGATGATCTCGTCCATCGCCGCCGGTAAGCGGCCATAGCGGATGTTGTCGGCAATCGTGCCGGAGAACAGGACGGGCTCCTGCGGCACCATGCTGATCTGCCGCCGCAGCGAGTCGAGGCTCAGCGTCCGCACGTCGTGCCCGTCGAGGAGCACGCGTCCGCGCTGTGGATCGTAAAAGCGCGGGATGAGGTTCATCAGCGTCGTCTTGCCGGCACCGGTCGGTCCGACGATGGCGACGACCTGGCCCGGTTGGACCTCGAGGGTGATGTCCGTCAGCGTGCCGGCGCGGCCGGTGTACTCGAAATGCACGCCCTCGAACCGGATGCCGCCGGTTGCACGGCCGATCGATACGGGGTGCGCTGCCTCCTTGACTTCCGGCTGGGTGTCGAGGACGTGGAAGGCCATTCGTAAACCGACAAGGTTGTCCTGCAGGGCGCCGACGGTGTAGCTGATGGTCTCCAGGGGCTTGTAGACGGCCGCGATGTACGCCAGCACGACGAGCAGTTCGCCGGCGGTGACGCGCCCCTCTATGGCGTGGTACGCGCCGACACCCAGCACCATGGCCGTGCCGATTCCCGTCGTAGTAGTCACGGCCAGCGAGAATAGCGTCTGGCGAACGGTGACATCGACGCGGGCGTTCATCGCGTGACCCGTCTTGGTGCGGAAGCGCGCGAGCTCGTGGTCCTCGGTCTGAAACGCGGTGATGACCGGCAGCATGGACACGGCGTCGTGCACGACCGACAGGCAGTCGGCTTCCATGCCTTTCACCTGCATCAGCCGCTGCTGGATATGCGTCGCGTAGTAGTGAATCGCCCAGTACAGCAGCGGCACCACGGCCAATGACAACAAGGCCAGGACACTGTCGATCCTGAACGAAATCCAGACCATGCCGACCAGGGTCAGAAAGGCCTGCACGAGCGGCTGGATGGACAGGATGAGCGTGCCCGCGGCCGCCGCTTCGAAGTTGATCGCATACATCAATCGCCCGGTGCTGACCTGATCGCGGTACGCGACCGAGAGCCGCTCGGTGTGGCGGAACAGATCGCTCCTGAAGTCGGCGATGATGCGCTGCTCGAGCTTGGTGTTCACGTAGCTGTTCAGCACGTGGATGCCACCGCCGATGATCGCAATGACCAATCCGGCAACCACGGTCAGCACCAGCAACATGAACCGGTGCGTTCCGAGTTCGCCGACAACGTTGCCGATGGCAGCGGGCAACGGATCCCGACCAATGACGTTGTCGACCAGCACCTTGAGCGGCCACGGCGCCAGCAGGCCAAATGAGGCCGCGCCGATCGTCAGCCAGATCGAGGACGCGCCGAGTCGCCAGTACGGCCGGACGTACGGCAACACCCGCAGGAGGTACGCGAGCATCAGGCCGTCACCTGCCGGGGATGTGTTGCGGTCATCATTCGGTGTTCACCACGGCTGCGCCGGGATCAGCAGCCGTCTCACTCGAACGCCGGAACCGCCACGGCAATCGCGTCCGGAGCGGCTGCATGTCCACTTCCCGCGCGAGCTCCGCAATCAGGGTGCGCGCGACCGTCAAGGTGCGGGTGATGCGCCAGAGCGCGAACCCGCCGAGCGCGACGCCGAGGACGCTGCAGATGCCTGCAATCGACGTGGCGATCGTCGTGGCGCCTTGTAAGCGTGCGATCGGCCAGGCGGCGATCGCCAGCGCGGTGACGACGGACAGTGCCGCGGGGTGCAAACGGTGGCCGATCCGGATGAGCGATCGGCCGGCGCCATGGTTCTCGACGAGCACGCGAAGATCGAGCCAGGCAAAGGGCCAGACCGGCACGCGAATGTCGCTCGCGGTCAGCCAGCCATCCTCGATCTCGAGCGTGCGCGCGAGCCGCGAGCTGCGCAGCCGATCGGTCATCAACGTCAGCAGCGCCTCGGCGCCAATCCACCGCTCCGCCCAGAACCGCGATTCGATGGCGCCCCGTCCGAGGAGGTTGAGCGTGCACGCCAGATCGGACAGCGACGAACGCGGGTGCTGAGCCGGAGGCTGAGCCGCCGCGGGAGGCGACCACAGGCCTCGCAGGTAGCCGGCGGCACGGGCAAATGGCTGTACCACGTGCAGCCACGCGATGACCACTCGATACATCGCGCGGCTCGCGTGCCGCGAGTAGCGCTCGATGTTCGGAAGCGACTCGATGTCGGAGGCCAGCGCGTAACGGACGCACTGAGCGACCGTGGTCGCGAGACCGGCGAGGCCGAACACCGCGAACGGCATCGCCGCTGCGGGCCCGACGAGGAACCCTGCCAGCAAAGCCACGGCAATCAAGGTGGCCGACACGATCTGCCAGCGCACCGTGTGCGGCAGAAACGCCAGCGAGAACGCCTGCATGTGATACACCGACGGGAACGCGGCCGAGCCCCAGATGCCCACGTTGACGCGCGGCCGTGACAGCGACCGCACGAATGGCAGCGGACTGTAGATGTGGCCCCGCCAGGCGATCTTCGCGCCCGTGAATCGGTCGCGATGATGCAGCACGAGCCAGGACTGCCCTTCGCCGTATCCGACCTGTTGTCGCCAATAGGCACGGACGCTCGAGCGATGGTGATGCCAGACGAGTGCCGCGGGCATGAACTCGATTCGCCCGCCGGCCGTCTGCAGCCGCCAGCACACGTCAACGTCGTCGCCGGCGCGCAGGAAGATCGGATTGAATCCGCCGATGGCCCGCAAGGCGTCGCGGCGGATCGCGAGGTTGCATCCAGGCACGTGCTCTGCCGTGCGATCGTCGAGGAGCACGTGGGTCGGTCCGCCGGGAGCGCGGGCCACGCAGTGCGCGACCCACGGACTGTCGGCCGGAGCAAGGCTGAGTCCTCCCGCAGCGACGACTTCGGCATTGGTGAACGGCTGGACCAGATATGTCAGCCAGTCGGGATCCACCCGGACGTCGGCATCCGTATAGGCCACGATGTCTCCGGTCGCGGCCGCGAGTCCGGCGTTTCTTGCGGCACTCAGGCCGGCATGCTGGAGATCGATCACACGGCACGACGGGTACTGGCGCGCGATGGCGCCGGTGCTGTCACGCGAGCCGTCGTTTACGACGATGACCTCGAAATCCGGATAGGTCAGCCTTTCCAGCGAGGCAAGGCATTCGTTCAACGTCTCGGCAGCGTTGTAGGCGCAGACGACCACCGACACTTTCAGGCGCCGGCTCGGCCCCTTCGCCGCAAACGGGACGCTCGAGAAGACCTCTGCGACCGACCGCAGGACCGGCTTCGGACACCGCTCGGCATCGACGAGGCCGAACGCCCAGTCGTTGATGACGTGTCCTCCCCTCCACCATTCGTCCGTCCACGCAAAGGCCACTGCGCCGCAGCTGCCCTCGGCAAACGACGCTCGAAGTTGCATGGCGGTGAGTGCGGCCTGCCCACGGACGCCCTCGCGCAAACTGTCGGCGCCGGCTTCGGCCACGAGTAGCGGCTTGTGACCGGCGATGTTCTGCAAGCGCGCCAGGTAGGCGCGCAGATCGCTCTCGCGATGCAGGTAGACGTTGAACGCGAGCAGGTCGATGAACGGCAGATGGAGGTATTCGGTCGGCGGATAGTTGACGTACGTGAAGAGCGTGCCGGGCGCAATCGCCTTGGCGTCGACATACAGCTCGGAGAGAAACCGCTCGACACGCTCGGGCCCGAGCCAGCGCACGACCGACGCGGGAATTTCGTTGCCGAGGGCCAGCATCAGGACGGCCGGATGCGACGCGATCGCGCGCACATGAGCCGTCACGTCGTGCCGGATCGCCCTCGACAAGCGGCGGTCGTCGAGGAACGCGACATGGTCGGCCCACGGCACTCCGGCCATGACCCGAAGCCCGTGCTCCTGCGCCAGGTCGAGGAACCGCTGGTCGGGCACGGTGTAGGTGCGGACCGTGTTCACGCCGGCGCGGCGCATCAACGCGAAGTCGCCGGCGATGCGCGCGGGCGGCGGAAAATGCCGGCCGTCGGCGTCAGGAGCGAACGTGCCATAGGTCACGCCCTTCACCCAATAGCGTTCGGCACCCAGCTGAAGAAATTTCCCGGCGACGGCCACGCGCGGCGGACAGCCGTTGATGTGGTGATCGCCGCGATCGGTGGTGGATGTCGCGCGCCCGACGGGAGACCCATCCGGTTTGCTGATGGTGGACAGACTGATCATCGACTCCGCGTCCTCGCGTCGTCGGGGGACAACGGACGTGTTAGTCGGCCGACGCCGCAGCGGAAGTCCCGCGCGCGATCTCTCGAGCCGTCATGTTCGGCGTTACGCAGGTGCTGCGCGCCGGCTTGCATCCAAGAACAGCGCCAATGTCGGTCGCTCTAGCGAAGGGTCGCGTCCTGTCGGTTTCTGATACGTGGTCCGGGTTTTTTTACACGATCACCGATCTGTGATCTGCGATTCGTTTCGCGTGCCTCTTCGCGCGCGCCCCGCTGACGCCTCATCCTTAGTCAGCGATGGGCGTTAGTGAAGCTCTTGAATGGCCGCTACTTTCCCTCGAATAGCGCCTTCCGCAGAGAGTCAGACTGTTTCTGCATGTCGGCCAGAAACGCCTGGAAGCGCGGATCCTGGCGGATCGGATCCAGGTTGGTATCGCGCGCGAACAACGGATAGCAGGGAAACCCGGTCTGGGCCGCTTCTCGCAGCGACGCCACGGCCTCCGCGGCACGTCCCATGCGCGCCCACGCGCTCGCGGCGAAGTACGCGGCATGATGAGAAGGATTGACGGTCTTCCTCTGCGCGACCTTCTCGATCAAGGTCTGAGCCTTGAGTGGCTCGGACTCCGCCAGCAGCATCGCCTCGATACCGGACAGGCCACCACTCGGATCGTTGGGATACTTTTGCTGCGCCTTTCGCAGGTGGAGCCACGCGTCGCCTCGTTTACCCAGCCGAAGCAGGGCGAACGCGGTGTTTGCCTCGACAAGCTCCGGCAAGACGGGGCCGGGAATGCTCACAAGTACGTTGAGCGCGGCCTCATCGTTCCCCATCCAGAGGATCGCTTGCGCTCGCGAGTTCAGCGCCTGTGCGCTACTCGGGTTAATCGCAAGCGCGATGCCGGCGTGCTCGAGGGCCTCCTCGAAGAAGCCGACGTGCACGAACACGCGAGCGAGGCGTCGATGACCCTGATCGGAATTCGGTTTGAGCTCCACAGCCCGCCGGAACTCCAGCGCCGCTCGCTCGTGCGCGAAATGATGCGCGGGCGTCCAGAGCAGGTCGCCACGGGCCAGGTACGCTTCAGCCACGTTTGGGTCGATCGACAAGGCCTTCTCGGCCGCCGCGAACGCCTTCTGTTCCAGATCACTGGTCTCTTCGGGGGCGACGAACGTAAGCCGGGTCACGTACGCAGCAGCCAGGTCGCCGTAGGCGACGGCGAAATTCGGATCGAGCGCGACAGCCCGCTCGAGCAGCCCGATCGCGGCCTGGGTGTCGACATCCGTGGTCCGGACGCTGAGATATCGCGCGCGCAGCACGAGGTCGTTGGCTACGGAGTTGACGGCGGGTAGCGGTCCGCTTAAATCAGTGGCTCGCACCGGCCGAAGCACATAGGTGAGCGTCGCGAGTCCTAACACAGCCGCAGCCAGAACGAGCCACCGGCGCGGCGGGAGTAGCCACCACGGTCGCACTTGCTCCGGAGCCGGCGGGTGCACGCCCGGCGATCCGCCTTTACCCCGCCGTGTTCGCACTTCCGCGACGAACTGATAGCCGAGGGCCGGCATGGTCACGATGTACTGGTGGTCCTCCGGCTTCTCTCCAAGGGCTTTCCGCAACACGGAGATATTCCGGGTGAGTCCACCCTCTTCCACACTCGTGTCGCCCCATACGTGCCTAAGCAGCTCGTCTTTCGAGAGCACGCGCTCGCGATTCTCGATGAGCGCCAGGAGCGTCTCGAGAACCTTTGGAGCCAGAGGCACTTGTTCACCGTCCCGCAACAATAACCGCCTGCCGGCATCGAGGGAGAACGGTCCGAACTCGTAGAACGGCGGCAGTTGCTCAATCATTGGCGGCCGGGGACATTTCGGATCAAAAACGAAGGCTGGTTGTAAGGACTCGTAACCCCCGTGAGGGATAGCCTCCAGTGCTGACGCTTCGGTAGGTAGCGCGATTGTAGTGCCTCCGGCGAGGGGCCCACCGAAAAACAGACGTCAGGCGCCCGCCGGCCAGCATCGGTCCCGGGCGCCTGCCATCGTTAATTTCGTCAGGATCCGGGGGACCTATGGAGCGCAACTGCAGAGTTAGTCGGCTCGTCGTTCTCGCGACGTTGGCATTCCTTACTGCTGTTCGGGTCGAGACCGCGCCAGAGTCTTCGTCGTCGTCCGCCCGCGCCAACCAGGTGCTCGAGTGGAATCAGATCTTCATCGACACGCTGATCGCGACCAATACGGCGAACTCGTCCAGTCAGCGCCTCGGCGCGATCGTTCACACGGCAATCTTTGACGCGTACAACGGGATCGATCAGCGTTATACGCCACTATTCGTTCAGGGTGCGGCCCCGAACGGGGCGTCAGCCAGGGCCGCAGTCATCGCTGCGGCGCACACAGCATTGGTCGGCCTCTTCCCGTCCCGGCAGACAGCGTTGGATGCGAGCCATGACGCGTCGCTCGCCGCGCTGAGCCACGAATGCACGCACGACGGACAGGCGCTCGGACGACGGCGCTGGTGCGAGACCCGCATCGAACGCGGCGCCGCTTGGGGAACTGAGGTCGCGCACGCCGTGCTCGCCTGGCGTGCCAACGATGGCTTCTCCATGAGCTATCCATCGTTCGCGGGAGGAACAGCGGTTGGCCAGTGGCGGCCCGTACCGCCCGCGACAGCGATGAGCGCGCAGGGCTTGGCATTCACTGTTCCATTCGTCCTTGCCAGCAATACCCAGTTCCAGCCCGAACCCCCTCGCAGTCTCAGCAGCAGCACATACACGGAGGATTTCGACGCCGTCAGGTCACTCGGTCGTAAGACCGGATCCCTGCGTACCGACGATCAGACAGCGCTCGCACCGTTCTGGGAGGGGAACGCCAGCGTTCACTGGAACCAGGCGGCGAACCAACTCGCCCGTGCGGACAACTTGTCGGTTGCCAGGACCAATCGGCTGCTCGCAGTCTTGAACATCACGATGGCCGACACGGCACTCACCGTGTGGAGCGCCAAACGATTCTACGGCGCCAATCCGATGGAAGTGACCTGGCGTCCAGCGACATCAATCCCTCTCGCGGACACCGACAACAATCCTGCGACTGCTGCCGATGCGAGCTGGGTTCCGCTCGTCACGACTCCGTCGCACCCGGAGTTCCCTGCCGGTCACCCGAGCCTCAACGGCGCGGCTGCGACGATTCTCCTCGCCCACTTCCACGGGCGACAGTCGTTTACGCTGACGACGAATGGACAGCCGGACCGCACGTATACCAGCATCACGCAGGCACGTTCGGACGGGAACGACGCCAGGGTCTGGGGCGGAATGCACTATCCGAGCACGGTCGAGATCAGCGACGGCCTGGGCGAGGCGATCGCCAAGTACGTCAATGACAACTCCATGACCCGGCTCCGCCGTTAGTCAGCTTCCGCGCCCTCGGGGCCGCCCTACAAACGAGGAGGTCGTCGGAATCCGGCGACCTCCCCTTTCAGAGCTCCCTGCCAGTGTTAATGGATAGCTGCGGCGGGTGCGTCGGCTGTGGCGACCCGCGACCGCAGTGGCTCGCGCTTCAGGAACAGATGCGGAATTACAGCCGCGGCCATCAGGACGGCGCCTAAGAAGAACACCTCTTGAAGACCGTGTAGCAGCGCGGTCCTCACTGAATCGATGACGGGTTGCACCATCGCCAATCCGCCAGGCGCTTTCAGGAAAATTGCCGCAAGCTCCGGCCGAGACTGAGCGAGCAGAATGGGATTGGTCAGGTACGGCATGGCCTCCGCCGGCAGGCCCGGCGGCGCCAGTCGCAGGAACTCATCGTGATACCGCGTCAGCATCACCGATCCAAACGCGGCGACGCCGACCGTGCTGCCGATCGAGCGGAAGAAGATTGTTGAAGACGTCGCGGTGCCCATGCGCTCGCGCGGCGCCACGTTCTGCACGGCGATCGTGTAGACCGGCTGCAGCAGTCCCATCCCGAGTCCCGCCACGACCATCGACCACACGACATAGCCATGCGTCGTCTCACCGGTCATGCGCGCGAACAGCACCATGCCGCAGGCCAGCAGGATCGATCCGATGATGCCGAGCATTCTGTATTCGCCGAGTGCGCGACACCGTCTGGCCGCCGATGATCGCCCCCACCACCGCGCCGATCAGCAACGGCGTGAGCAGGTTCCCCGATTGCGTCGCGGATGTGCCGAGCACGCCCTGCATGAACAACGGCAGGTAGATCAGCGCGCCGAACATGCCCATGCCGAGCACGAACGAACAGAGCGAGCACACCGCGATGATCGAATTCCGGAACAGCGACAGCGGAATGATGGCTTCGGGCGCCCGCGCTTCGTTCGCGATGAAGGCCACCAGCATGAACGCGGAGCACGCCAGCAGCGGCCAGACGCGCAGCGATCCCCAACCATGCTGCGGCACCCACGTCAGCGCGAGCAGCAGCGGTACCACCGTGGCGATCAGCAATGCGAAGCCGGCCCAGTCGATTTGGTGGGTCGACGGCCGCGGTTTCATGTTCGGAAACTCGAAGTGAAGCGCGAGCAACGCGATGATGCCGACCGGAAGATTCACGTAGAAGCAGGCGCGCCACGACCAGGAGTCGGTCAGCCAGCCGCCGAGCGTTGGCCCGAAGATCGAGGCCAGGCCGAAGACGGCCGCGAACAGCCCCTGATACTTGCCGCGCTCCTGCGGCGAGAAAATGTCGCCGACAATCGTGAACAGCACGCCGGTGATGATTCCGGCGCCGATTCCCTGCAACCCGCGGAAGACGATCAACTGGCCCATCCCGTCGAACGGGAAGAACGTCAAGTTGCCGGCGGCGCCGCAGAGCGCCGAGGCGAGCACGAACAGGATGACGCCGCTCAGGAAGAACGGCTTGCGGCCAAAGCGATCGGAGAGGCTCGCGAAAATCGGCACTGAGACGGTCGACGTCAGCAGATAGATCGTCGCGACCCATGGGTAGCGATCGAATCCTGACAGCGATGCGATGATGCGCGGTTCAGCGGTGCCGACGATGGTCTGATCGATGGCGGCGAGCAGGGCGGCGAGCAGCATCCCCGCCATCGTGCCGATCAACTGTGGCCTGGTCAGGCGAAGCAGGCCCGACGTGACGTACAGCGGCTCGCCGTCGGCGGAGTTCATTCGTTGGCGGATTGTAGTACCGAGATTCAACGAAGCCGTCAGAGTTCCACCTCCGACCAGTTTCAGATCATTCTGGTCTTCGGCGACACGGAACGCTTGGAGGCTTCCTTCGTCTTCTGGGGCTTCAGGGCCTTGACTTCGTCGTCAGTCGCCGATTCCAGGTGTTCGTCGGCGATTGACGTCTTCAGCTTTTTCAATCCACCGGCACTGAAGTCGATCTGAATGTATTCCTCAGTTCGCAACAGCACGCGTCCCACGCCCCACTCAGGGCAAAGCTTGTGGCGAACGACGGCCTTTTCTTTGAATGGCATGGTCAGGGGTTATGAGGAAGTATAGGCGATTTTTTAGGTAGTGGTCCGGCGGACGTTCGTCGCCCGAGGCCCTTTCGCGCCCGCGTCGCCAAGCTCGAACTCGACGCCGTCACCCTCGCGCAGCATCTCGATGCCCTCGCCGTAAATGGCGCTGGAATGAAAGAACACCTCTTTGCCGGACTCATCTCGAATAAAGCCGAATCCTTTGTCTGCTCGCAGTGTCTTGATGGTTCCTGTCATTCGTTGACTTGCTCCTGTATGGACGTGACGGACGTCTCGTGCCGATATTCGGCGTGGCCAGAAAGACGAAGATGTCGCCGGGATCGGGCGACCTCTTCGTGCAGGTATCTTGGTTTGCGGGGCTCGCAACACATTATACCGGCAACTCTGTTGGGCGGCAGCGTGAATTCTGACAACGCTGGCAGTTTCCGAGGGAGGTGCCCGAGGGTCGAACTCCATGACGTCCTCAGTGGTCACGAGGGCCTGGGCTCGCTTGCACGAACTGTCTGCGTGGCGGATCGAGCCCCGGTGAAAGCCGATCAGACGTCAGCCGCGTACTGTCGCTCCAACGCGCCTTCATTCGATACCTCCCGATGATCGCGTTCATTTCGCGGAACCAAACACCGCGCCATGCGCGAATGCCGGACCGGTCTTGCCGTGGGGCCACTCATCACGGTGATACCGGATGCCGGGAATTCCGGACCCGGCGCCTGGAAGATCGCGCGCGAGCTGGAGCTTTCCGGTCTCTGGATCCATGTCGATCAGGTAAACGCCACCGGCCAGTGTTCCTCCGCCGGTCATCACGATGCGTTTTCCTCCGGGTTCGAGCGCGAGCCAGTGTGGGCGCGCATCAACGCCGAAAGGGAGTTCGTCTGCGATCACTGGCTTCTCCGGTGTGGACACATCCAGCACCACGAGCGATCCGGTGGTGCCGACGGGCTGAACCCAGAAACGACCAGACCGCACGGGCACGTTGCAATCCGTGTCCTCGCCCTCCACCGCCGACCACGGGAAGGAACGCGCTAGTTTGGCGACGGGCATTCCGTCGAGCTCGGAGAGCACGTACAGCCCGCAGCGAAACGTTGCGACCATCACAGATGTTCCATCGCCAAGGACTCTCACTTCGGCGGGATGAAGGTGCTCGTTGCCGCGCGGTCCCGGCGGCAACAGCACGGTGTGCAGCAGGGTCAGGTCGGAAAGGCGCCACACTTGAACCGACCGCCCGACCGTCACTCCGTGCATGTCGGCCGACGTCGTGACAACGCGGTCGAGTTGCGGGACCACGGCCAGGCTGTATGGGCGCAGATCCCGATCGAGAGGATTTGCTGCGCTCGCGGCTCGGAGCATTCGCCCACGGTCGTCCAGTTCAACCAACCCGCCAGTTGCGCGGTGATCGGCGGCGAGACCTTGATAGGTGGCGAGCACAGTGCCGCTCGGCGTGCGGGCGAAACTGTGTGGATGGGAATATGGTCCCGCATCGCCGAAGTCACTGAACAGGCGCGGGTGCACTGGGTCGCTGAGGTCGAAGACGAACGTGTGCCCCGTTTCGAACGAGTTAGCGAAAAGCTGGCTCGTGGACATCTCGTATTCGACGTGGTGCGCGCCGCGCCCGCCCGGCGCCGGCAATGTGCGGAGGACCTGCCCGTAGGTTGCCGAACGGCGATCCACGTCCACGACCGCCAGAAAATCGTCAGCGTCCTTGTCGACGTCCCAGGCCCAGGCAAACACGTGGGTGCTCCCACTGGATTCCCTGGGCGTCGCCAACGGCGAACAGCCCGACACCGCCAAGAAAAGCAGGCCGACAGCATGGCATGTGGCCTGCCTAGCACGCTTGGTCATCACCGTGGTTTCCCCCTAGGAGCGGTGAAGTCAGGTGCGCTTGAATGAAGCTGGATTTCCGGATTGCGATAGATCGACGTTAGTCGATTTCGCTTTCGGTAACATCTAGCAGAGTCATCCCATTATTGCAGTCGTTTCTAATCGTCATCGACTGTCTTTACCTCCGAAACGTACCCATTATTCGCCCATTATTTTGCCCATTATTACGACCGGACAAGAGTGGAACTTTGCGGAATTAGGTGGAAATAAGCGGATCAGTTTTGAGCGGGATCGCGCAGAGCTATCGCTGTTCAGCAGCGGTTCTGCGTTTCTCATAGGGAAAACTGGTTGCGGGGGCGTGCAACCAGCGGTACTTGCAGCTGTGGAGCGGGGCCGCGTGAATCGGCTCATTACGCAGAATCCAATGCCCGACCAAGCAATTGAAGCGCCTCGATGACCTGTTGTGCCCCTGCTTGGGCTCGCTCTATCGGTACCACGACGCCGTGATCGGCCCTCTCCGTGGCGCCAGGAACACGCAACAGTGCCGCGCGAAACTCGTTCCGTGCGCTGACGGCGATTTCCGACCGTTCCCAGGTGCGCGTTCCGCAGACGTCACGAATTCCAGCGGCACCGGTACGCGCGCGCAGCACGGAAAGCACGTCGTCCAACTTCGCGCTGCGCATCTTGAGGGTCGGACGACCCGCCGACGTCTTCGAGATGATGAGTCCGGGAATGTCGGCTTCTGTCACCTGGTCAATGAACTCCTGCCACGTTGTTATCGATGCCTCGCCGAACTTCCTTCCCCACACTTCACGGAAGAAGTTGTCTTCCCCCCGATTTGGCTTTCCAGGTCGGGTGGCAGAAGTCTGCGCAGTGTCGACCTGGGCTCTGAGGTGTCCGCCGGTAGCATCTACAACGCGGATCTCGAGTTTGCGCTCAGCGCGCGCGACGGTGCCAACAACGTGCGGAACAAGGATTCGGTCTCCGCCGCGCTCGTATATGTCCATCGCAACGAGGCAAAGCTCCATGCCACTCAGTGGATGCCTATCTGCTCTCCTTCCAAGCCGAGCCACGATGTCGGCGACATTTGAGTGAATGCTGTCGCCGCAGATGATTAGCAGGAAATCACCACGCTCGATCTGCCGGTCCAGAGTTTCAGAGTGTTGTTCGAGCCAGTCGCGATGCTCGGGAAAGCGGTCTTTCAATTCCCGGGCATTCACTTCATCCTGAAACCGGGCCGCATATTCGATGAGCTGACCAATAACCTTACGTTTGGCTCCGGGGTCCTTCAGCAGCTTGTCCTCGACAAGGACCAGCCGGCTCGGCTCATCGTCCTCATCTACCTCCGCAAACAGCACGTCGACGCTCTTGAACTGGCGACCTAGGGTACTTGAGTCGTCCGGCTTCCTCGATGATCTCGTTGTCGATTAGAAGATCGCCGAGGTAAGCGCTGTGCTGAACCACCAGATCGTCGAGGGCTTTCTCATTGAGTCCAAGGTCAGTGAACCTCTTGCGGTCGAACGACTTGCCGGAGCTAAGATCGACAACTCTCGAGGGAAGGACACTCATAGCTCTAGAAGAATAGGCCAGTCCCTCGCGCTGCGCTGTGGAAATCTTCAAGGGCATTCCAAGCGTATCGGCCGCGAAGGCGATCAACGGCGCGCCGACATGAGCGACGCTGAGTCGAGGCTGTCGTCGAGCAAGCGTCTGAGAATCTCGCACACGTTCGTGAAGCGCGTCGTCGCTGATACCAACGTTCCTCGTCAGCGCACTGCAGTTCGGAGGCAAGGCGAAGCAGCTTCTCGACCTCGCCATTTGGTCAGGTCGAACTTGGCGTCTCCGAAACCATCATCGCGGAACCGATCGGCAGCTGATCGCGGAGTGTTAGGATGCGGCTGCGATGGCTCTCCCGCGGACCTTTGTCAGCTTCAGCAGCGCCGATATCGGTTCGTACCACATGATGTGCGCGTGGAAAGCACAGGAGCACATCGACTTCAACTTCTACGACCTGCAGCTTGAAGAGGCCATCGATTCGACGAACGAGCAGTACATCAAGCGCGTCTGCCGAGCCAAGCTCAATCGCGCTGGCACATACGTCCTGCTCATCGGGAACGACACGCGCTTCAAGACAACCTATGTGAAATGGGAGGCGGAGGTCGCGATCGAGAACGAATGCCGTCTGATCGCCGTCAACCTGGATAAGTACCGGCGCATCAACTACGTGACGTGTCCGTCGTGGTTCAACGACGTCGGCGCCATCTGCGTTCCGTTCTCGCCTCAGATCGTGGCTTATGCCCTCGAGAACTGGAGGGCGCCGAGCCCACGAGCGAAAAACTGGGAGTACGACGACAACCAGTACCAGAGCCTCGGCTACGTTCTGAACGGCGACACGGCAACACGACCGCCGAAAGCGAATCCCTTCGGCGGAGGCAACCGACCCTCGTGGGCGAAGTGACTCGGTAGGATCTTGCGTGAACTGGTTCGCGCGGGGCCGCAGCGTTGGCGCGACCGAGGCGTCGGCGCGTTCGAAGCTGACTTCGCCGGCACGAAAACGCAACGACACCGCCGGGAAGAGCGATCTCGGCAGCAGCGGTACGGCCCCACCCGTTCTCTTTACCTCTGGGAACGCCGGCTAGCAGCTAGGAAGCACGTTCGTTCTTAACGATAGCCGTTCCCTCTAGCAGGCCGCGTACTGAAAGATCCTCGTCCAGCGTCTCCCAGTGAATGCCGACACCGCGACCGATAAGCCTCCACTGGCGACGGTCGGCATCTGAGGCATCGCGCAGTCGCGGAAACCACTCGAGTGGTGCGCTGACGCTGCGGCCGTCTTCGAGATGCACTATCAGAGTGTCGACGCCGAAATCGACAGTTTGAGCGCGCGGTTCACGCACGACGAAAGTACTCATGCCAGGCCTTCCTGAACTCGTCCTCGTGTTCGGAGACGAGCTCCCGCATGCGACGGAGCTGCGACGGTGCAAACCCCTCTGAATATGCAAGTTGTGGAGGGCTTTGAAGCCACCATTTTGCGTGGCTGTCGCCCTTCTCCACGTGGATGTGCGGCGGCTCGAATCCCTCGTTGCTGAAGAAGAAGAACCGGTAGCCCTCGACGATCAGAACCGTCGGCATGACTGCAGTATCGCACGCCGCAACTGCGCAGGACCGCATACTGACGGGCAACACGTTCATCAAGGGCGTTGTTCATATGTGATCCCAAACACAGTGTCCGTGAGCCATCGCCTGAAGCCTTCGTTGTCCATGAACTGCTTGAACAACTCGGTGTCGTCCTTCAGGACAACCGCCGGCGGTCCTCACTCGTCAACCGCAACCGCCGATGGCGCAGCTGCGCCTTCAGGACGCGGTTCTCTTCGCGCACGTACAGGATGACCTCGCAGTGTTCATGTTGGAGCCAGCCGAGGGAGGAAGCGACGAAGAACTGCACCGAAATCACGGTGGAGAGTCTACGTCAACTGACCGGCGCGGTTTTCGGACACTACGGGCTCGAGTGAGACCGCGAAACAGCACTGAACTACGTGCGCCGGCGACGCCGAAACGGTTGGTGAGCCCGGTAGGAATCGACCCTTAGTCCGGCGACTTGGATAACTCATTGATGGCGTGCGAGTTCTGGCCCAAGTTGTTGAGCGAATGGAGTTTGGCATTTCTACCGGAGAGCCCTGGAGTCAACCGGTGTCCACCAGGATCGACCCGCGTCGTGGAGAGATATGGGAAACGTTCTCCCGATGTGGTGAGGTTTGCGCGAGACCTTGGGGCCCGTGGAGTGGCGACACGTTCCGATTCAGCGACTGATGCCGACGACTGGCCTACTCCCGCTAATCGTGATCGACGCCGCTATCGCGACACAATGCCATCTAGTAACACCACGTCTGCGTCCTGCTCGATGACTGCGGCGTAGATGAAGCGACTGTCGGGTGACCACGATACCTGGCGGGCGATCAGAATCGCACGTCGGCCGAAGTCTGTGATCTGGCGGAACGGACCTCCAACGACGGGAATCGTCCAGATGTTGGTCGTGGCAGCGTCCTTGAGCGGCAACGCCAGCCAGTGATCGTCGGGAGAAAGCACGAAATGCTGGGGAGACAGGGGGACCCTCGAGCGCGCATACTGCCCCAGTGGCACGGTCGGTCCGGTTTCCGGCGGGCTGGCTTTGAACAGTTCGTTCTGCCGGATGACCGTTGGCGTGAAATAGATGGTGGACCCGTCAGACGACACGGCGGCCGTCGCCGCGTCGCACCTGACGCGGATTGCCGATCCTCCTTCAGCGGCGGTCTTGTAGATGCACGAGCCGATCTGGTGATACAGCCACCGGCCATCTTGCGACCACGAAGCGCCAGTGCCCGACCCTTCGAGTCTGCGTAAGCCGCTGCCGTCTGTGTTGACCAGCCATTGCGCTTGCTCGTCAACCTTCGTGCGAATGAACGCAATCCGGTCGCCAACCGGGGACCAGACCGGCACACCCACCAACCATTCCGGGTCCCGTTCAAAGGTGAGCTGGCGAGCCTCCGAGCCATCGACCTTCGTCACCCACACATTGCCATGTCCACCGCTATCCGACAGGTAGGCGACCTCTTTCCCGTCTGGACTGACCGACGGCGTTTGGACCTGCCCGGTCTGATGCGTGATGCGAATGCCGTTCTGGACGTTCACCTGCGGCGATCCCGAAACGGGAAAACGCCAGATGTCGGATTGTAGCCTGACGCGGCTGGCGAACAGACCGTGTCCCAGCACGAGGTCGGGATGCATGTACCAGACATCCCCCAACGTCAATTGACGCCCACTCGCGCCGTCCAACGAAACCGTTCGAAGGGAAGTGGTGGCCGGATACCGCATCGTCGCCCCTGTGGCAGAGGCGTAGATCAGTCCCGAACCATCCGGCAGCCAGGTGTGTCCCTGCATGTCAAGAGCGCGGGTCAGTGGCCTTGGCTCGCCACCGTACGAATCGATGACGAACAGCACAATATTGAAATTGCCCTGGTCCGCGCTGTAGGAAATTGATCGATCATCTGGCGACCAACGTGGTGCGGGATAGTGTGGGCCGATATTCGCTCCCTCCGGCAACTGAGTCAACGGCTTGGTGGAGCCGTCGTCCCGGCTGAGCGTCACGAGTGTGAAGCGGTCGTCAACCCGTTGAACGGTGGCAACCCGGCGACCGTCGTGGCTGATATCGGCGCCGGCTACCGAGGACGCCAGCCGCCGCGGCGTGCCCCCGAACGCCGACACTTCCCACAGGGCGCCCGACTCGCCTTCCGTCGTCGCCGGACTGAAAAACACGATGGTGCTCGAATCAGGAAACCAACGCGGATAATCGTGATCCGCGTCATCACTCGTAATCTGCACGGAAGGGCCACCGGCCAACAGGCGCACCCAGATTTGACGACGCCCCTCGAGTGGTGCGACGTACGCAATCGTCTTACCGTCCGGGGAAACGGCGGGCATCTCTTCGATGCCTACCGAATCGGTGATCCGCTGGAACGCTACGCTGGTGGAGAGTCCGGCAGGCGACGGCGCGCCGATCCATCGCCCGACCACAGCTGCCGCCGCGACCAAAGCAACGGCTGACACCGCCAGAGCCCAGCGGCGCTTCAGTGCTGGCGGCGCGACGGCGGCGGTTGCGATGTCCCGTCCCGAATCCTCGGCCGGCCGGCGAGCCACGCGTCGCAGGTCGACGACGAGGTCGCGCATCGTCTGATAGCGATCCGCCGGATCCTTTTCAAGCGACTTCTCGACGATGATCCGCAGGGGGAACGGAATCGTCGGCCCGAGGGTGGGCGCGCTGCTGTGCATGATGCTTTGCAGCGTCTCGAGTTCGGTAAGGCCCGCGAAGGGTCGGCGTCCGGCGAGTAACTCGTACAACATCACGCCGAACGAGAACACGTCGCTTCGGGCGTCGAGCATTTTGCCTGCCGCCTGTTCCGGCGACATGTAGGCGACGGTCCCAACGACGACGCCAGCGCGAGTCTCTTCTGCCGTCGACGCGCTCGTCAGGTCAGTGCCGGCGGGCGCGAGCTTGGCGAGTCCAAAGTCAGCGAGCTTGGCGTAGCCGCTTTTTGCGACGAGTACGTTCTGCGGCTTGACATCGCGGTGCAGTATTCCGGCCTGATGCGCCGACGCGAGCCCGTCGGCCGCGCCGATGAGCAGGTCGACAATCTGACGCCAGGTGCGTCTCTCGACAGCGGCCCACTCCTTCAACGTGCCGCCATCGACCAACTCCGTGACGAGATACTGCGAGCCCTCGAACTCGCCCACGTCGTGAACCGTGAGGATATGCGGATGATTGAGGGAGGACGCCAACTGAGCTTCGCGCTGGAAACGTCGGCGCCCCTCCGCGTCGGCGAGGCGATTCGACAGAAACTTGACAGCAACCGGCCGCTGCAGCTTCGTATCGACGGCACCGAACACGACGCCCATTCCGCCTTCGCCGAGCGGGCCCGTCAGGCGGTACACGCCAACGAGCAGTCCCGGTCGAAGAACGCCTACGTCTGGTTCGGGACCGCTCATGCTCCTAGAAGCGGGAGTATAGGCTAACTCAGCGATTTGGACGCGCCGCTGGCAGTCGCTGGTGGTGCGCTCATCTGACCGGCGGGGCGTAGATTATCGGCAAAATGAAGGAGTGGTGGACCAGAACAGCGCCAGTTGGAACCGAATCACGACGTGGCTGAGCCATAAGCCAGCTCCGCGATGCTGCGTAGTTGCTTCGTCGGCAACCGATTCGTCAGGGATTGGCTGTGGGCGGTCGATGTGCCCCCTGGAGTTTTGAAGCAGATGGGATCGGGCTAGCAGACGGGCTGTAACGGGCGGCGTAGAGGACTGGAAATCCGGCCGGTCAATTACCCGACCGGCTGGATTCAGCCTCGAAAACATCTACAAAACATCCAAATCCAGCGGGATCAGGTTAGTCAGTCATCGGCGCTTTGCTCGGCATTGCCGATTGCATTTCGTCCGTCCACCTGTGGCCGCAGGACGAGCACCTCATTTCCAGACGACGGACGTCAGGAACATCTGCAACCGTGCTGACGCTGGCTGGCACCGCCGCCAGCGCATCGCAGTTCGGGCAGCGCGAAGGGTAACGTCGATCGCGCGGTACCGGGTGCGGTGCTGAAGATATTTCCATCGCGGAAGTGAGCTAGCTACCGCTTAGGTCCTGGCCTTCGGTTTTTGTTTTCTAAGACCGTCGATTTTCCGTTCCAGAAAGAACGGCGGCATCGGAGAGGAAATTGCCCATTCGTGATGGCAGGAGCGGCAACGGATGTCGGCCGTGATCAGTCCGCCCGTCGTCACGTTATACGGGAAGCCTGTGGCCGCTTGGCAGCTCGGACAGGCCATCGGAAAGCGCCAGTCTTTTACTTCCATGAATTGCCTCGAGTAGAACCCATGAAAACACAACTCGAATCGGAACAATGTGCTGAGCTATACAGTTCACGACGAGCCGGATTCGACCGACTCACCGATCCTTACTGTCAGGACGTCAAGATTGAGTGGATGATGAGCTTCCGCCAAGGCTGTCCAACACGTCGGGAGGCAAGCAAGGACGACGACGAGTCAGGCGCTGAGCCGCTCGAAGTGCCCGGCGATGACCTCGTAGCACTCGCAGGACGTGCGTTCGAGCTTCTTCCGATTCAGCACGGTGATTCGCCCATAGCGGCTTGAAATCAGTTCGGCCTTCTGAAGGGCTCCGATCACCTTGGTGACCCAGGGGCGCGTCGTCCCCAGCATGATCGACAGGAATTCGTGCTTCAGCAGAAATTCATTACCGCCGACCCGATCCTGGGTTTGCAATAGCCAGCGGCAGCAGCGTTGTTCCAGCCCATGCAGCGCATTGCATGCGGTGGCCTGCATCATGTTCAACGCGTTGGCCTGCACGTAGTGGCTGACCGCCGTGCGGAACGGACCCGGCTCAGCGGTGAGCTTGAGGAAGCGGCCGACCGCCATCGTCGGCAGCGCGCCATTCGGTACCTGCAGGAGTGAGCGTCCCGCGCCCAGCATGTCACCGAGGATTACGTTGACGCCAAGCATGCCCTCGAAGCCAACGGTCGCAACCTCGACGAGCGAACCGTCGCGCATTTCGGTGGTTACCGAGTAGACGCCGCTGTTCGGGAAATACACATGGCTGATCGTCACACCGTGTTCCAGCAGTGTGTCGCCGACGCTGACCGGCGTCATGCGAATGTCCTGCAGAACTGAAGCGTAGGTTTCACTTGGAAGCGCGGCCAGCAAGCGGTTGCGCAGGGGCGTGCCATCAGGGAGATAGCGTTGAGGTGCGCGCGACGTGCCCATAGTCTCGGTGAGCCGATCCTGACTTTCGTGTCAGGGGCTTCGATGAGACTGGTGGGCTTGGCAGAATCGCCAGGCGCTAGCTCAGGAAAGCTGAACCGACGGTTGAGATTAGCACCCGCCGTCACTTCCAAACGTACAATACCGCACATTGTGCGGTACCATACAATTACTTTCAGACTGCCACACGCCCTGTGGACGTCGTGCCAGCCTCCAAGTTTTCTGGCAGGTCAAACCTCGGGGCGACCGATGACCGATTCGTTTTCTCCTCAACTCTTAGCCCGACTTCGCGACGACGCCCGTCGTCTCGCGGTGCGTTCCGCCAGTCACCAGGGCGACACTCGAAAGCACCTCAACGCGGCGGAGTCGAATCTCGACCAGGTCCGCGCGGCCTGGTCGGAGCACAGCGCGTTCACGCCCGCCGGTTCGTTGTCGCAGGCCCTGCGCGCGCAAGTGACGCACAGTTACGCAGAAGTCGATGCGGCACAGCGATTGTGCCTGACTGCCGGTGAGAATCAGTCCGACGCTGAACGGCTGGTGACGGATCTCGATGGTCAGCCGAGGCCGTTGCAAGTCGCGCCGACCGTGCTAGTCGTCGACGACTACGAGGACAGCCGCGAGTTTCTGTCGATGCTGCTGGTCAGCGCGGGCTTCACGGTTCGGTCGGCGGCGAATGGTCTCGAGGCATTGCTTGCCGCGTACGATATGCGGCCCACGGTGATCGTGATGGATCTGATGATGCCGGTGCTCGACGGGATGGAGGCCGCGCGTCTGATCAAGGCGATCGACGAATTGCGCGGCACCCATGTGATTGCCTACACGGCCCGCCAGCCTCCGCCGACGAGGGAGCTGTTCACGGCGATCCTGCGGAAGCCTTCGCCGCCGGAGGTCGTCGTGGACACGGTCAAGCGCTGGGCGGTTGCTTCCTAAGAAATGAAACCCTAGGGTTCGTTGTGGCTGGCACGTCGAGCGACGCCACAGGCTCCGGGTGCATGCTCGTCACACCTGATGTCCTGCTGGAAGTACAGCGTGGGTGTCTGTCGGCCGAGTTAAGCAGCGGCAACAATATGAGCGACTCAGGTAAGCCGACGTTCGCGCGTACCCAGAGCCGTGATACGAAGGGTGTGTCAGTGCCACCGCTCATTGGCCGCACGGCGACTACGAGTAATCGGGGATGCGCGGCGACCCCAATGCGAGCCGAAAGGCGACCAACACCGGTGAGATGCCTTCCGGTTGGCGCTTATATGAAAGTACAAGACGACGACTAGACCTGATCTGGCCTAAGCGACGAACCAACCGAACGCGGCCCTTATCCTTATTGCGCCCGGCGCTCGTCAACGTGCCGTCGGACGGTCACAGACGGCCGACTCCGACGAGCGGCTTGACTTCCGGGTGTTTGCTCCCGTGTTCGCCTATGTCCGTTGTGCGACACCTCACATCTACGTAG
The DNA here is from genome assembly GCA_963833135.1 of uncultured cyanobacterium. GTDB lineage: Bacteria > Acidobacteriota > Vicinamibacteria > Vicinamibacterales > UBA2999 > 12-FULL-67-14b. The sequence goes on from CAWHWW010000014.1 coordinate 962,741, forward strand.
CGATGGGCGACCCATTCACCGTTACAGACAGCACTTCCAATTTCGAGCGGAACAGCACCTTGCCGGACGCGTTGTAGATTTCGACGCCAGGTTTCAGAAGCTGCGCGGACTTCCCATCGGCCAGCGTCACCTGCCGCCCATCGGCAAACACCACGATCACTTCTGCAGACATGACGAACTACCTTAAACAGATGAGCCTAACCGCGGTCTTCTCCTTCGTGTGTTGATTAGGATCAACTTGCCATCAGACCATCGAGGCGGTGACGGGCGGTAATATCGCCACCATGACATTGGTGAGACTCGGCGAACTAGAAAATTAGTGCTGACCCTGTTTCACGGCGGCGTCATGGATTCTCAGGGTCGCCGACTCTGGCTCACAGCGATCGAGACTACGCGTCGTCTGCCCGACGCAATTCACTCCTAGTTACCAACCGATTGTCCAAGAGATTTGGCGCTCGGATCGTGCCGCCGCATGAATCGTCGAACGGGTATAGGCTGATTGGAACGGGGGCACCATTGAACGTCATGCTCTGGATCGCGCAGATAGTACCAGCCTGTTCTCGCTGGCGGCGCGCTGGAATCACGGCTTACGTCCGATGAGCGACACGATTCAGACGTCCCCGTGGGCCGCCGACCTGTCCGTGGGACTTGTGCGCTTCATTGGTGTGGCCGAACTCGCGGCGGGCGTCGGACTCATACTACCCGCGGCCACACGGATCATGCCCGGCCTGACACGGTTGGCGGCGGTCGGACTGGCGCTCATCATGGGACTAGCCATCCCGTTTCACATTCAGCGAGGCGAGGCCAACGTAATCGCCATGCACTTCGTGGTGGTGAGCCTCGCGCTGTTCGTCGCGTGGGGTCGCTTCAAACGGGCGGCGTAGACGACTTCAGAATCCTCGAAACATCCTCAAAAAGATCAATAACCGGGTCGTTCGTCGGCCTTGTCTCGGCTATTATTCGGTTCGCGAATCAGATGATGCTCGCGCCGTGGCTCCTCACGGTCGCTTTGGTTCAGGTGCCAGTCGGCAATACGCCTGTGGACACGGAGGTCGCAACGCTGACGCGCCTCGAAACCAACTGGAACGATGCCCATGTGCGCGGCGACGCGGCTGCATTGGAGCAGATCTTTGCCGATGACCTCATCGTCGTGGTTCCCGGCATGCGACTGATGACTAAAGCGGACTCGCTGGGGATGTTCACGGCAGGCCGAATGAAGTTCGATCGCTACGAGTCCTCGGACACACAGGTTCGTGTCTACGGTGATACGGCCATCGTGACGGGTCGCATTCGGCGCACGCGGACAATGGCAGGTAAGACGGTGGACGACGACTGGCGATTTACGAAGGTCTACCTCCGTCGTGCGGGCCGCTGGCAGGTCGTCTCGTTTCACGCGTCGAACACCGCGCCCTAAATCTCACCAAGACACCCTTAACGACCAACGGACCGGGGCATCCCGGCTCGTAGCATTTCACGCCGCTATTGGGACAGGCGCTCCCCCTCGAAACCCGTGGAGTGTAGTGGCAGGCTAGTCGGTCGTCGGCGCTTTACTCGGCGTCACCGACTTCATTTCGTCGGTCCACGCGTGGCCGCAGGACGAGCATTCTATTTTCAGGCGGACGACGTCGGGCACATTTGCCACCGTGCTGACGCTGGCGGGCCTTGCCGTCATCGTCTGACAGCTCGGGCAGCGTGACGGGTATTGATCGCGCGACTCCGGTCGTGGCGGTGGAGACGTTTCCATGGCGGAAGTTACAACCTACCGCTTGGGTTCCTGGCCGTCGGTTTGCGTTTTCTGAGATCTTCGATCTTCCGTAACAGAAAGAACGGCGGCATAGAAGAGGAAATTGCCCATTCGTGGTGGCAGGAGCGGCAACGGATGTCGGCCGTGATCAATCCGTCCGTCGTCACGTTATACGGGAAGCCTGTGGCCGCTTGGCAGCTCGGACAGGCCATCGGAAAGCGCCAGTCTTTTACTTCCATGAATTGCCTCGGGTAGAACCCATGAAAACACAATTCAAATCGAAAAAATGTGTTGAAGGGCACAGTTGCAGACGAGCGGGACTAACCTCAGCTAATCAACGGGCCGGGACATCCGGCTCGTAGCAATCGTCTGCCACTACACATTTCTAGCGATTCGTGCCTTGTATGATCCTCTTGCTGCCGCTGGCCGTGCGCGATAGCGAGGCATTACCCCGGCGACGACGCAGCCTTCCGGCCATGAGCAAACGAACCCTTTCCCGCGACGAGACACCTGTAAAGAAGGCGGACTACTACGGCGCATGTCGCTACCGGCGTCTGACTCCCGACGTTGCCAGCAAAGGCGTTAAGTCGGTGAACGTCGAACTAACGTTCGCAGAGGCGCTGAAGCTGGGGTTGGCGCTCGACTCCTGCCTGTTTGCGTTAAACGAATATAAGCGGAGCACCACGAAGAGCAGGGAGATGGGTGTCGTGCTCTCGATTAAGACCGACAACAGCACCATGGCTGTTGTCGAGTCAACGCTGCGCGGCGAAGTCGCGGACTAACCCCCGCGCTCCTGGGCGCGGCTGTCTCGATGCCGGTGAGTGATGTTGTTATTTCTTATACCTCCGCGCCTTGCGCGCCGCCAGCGCCACTGCGGCGGGCGGGAACCTAGGCATCATCGTGCGGCCCGCCTTCGGCCTGCGCGTCGAAGCGAGGAATTGCGTCGCGGCCTCTGCGCCGAGTTGAGCGAGGCGCTGGACGTTAGCCGATCTGAACTCGCCGCCCGGATGAAGTTCGACACGAGATGACTTCCGGTAACAGTCGATCTGGAATCGCGCGGCAACGAGGCTTATGAAGAACCTGAGCCGAGCGCCAGTCGCACGGTACCCGTCCGTAGTAGTTCCGGCGAGATTCGGGGCCTTTTAGTTAGTGGATGACTGCAACGATCAGCCCGATTCAGCGCGGACCAACGGCCGGGAGTATCGCAAAGGACAGTCGGGTAATCCATCCGGCAAGCCCAAAGACACGCCACACGACGGCAGCGGCGAGGGAGATGGTGGCGCTGATCGTGGACGACCCCGAGTATTTCGCGTCCCTCCGCGCGCGTGTCATTGCAGGCCAGGCACCGCAGATGGAGCCGCTATTGTGGGCGTACGCCAAACCGAGAACGTCACCTCGAGCGAATCGCGCCACGTCCTTCGGACCGGTTCCTGCCACGATAGCTGGACCCTCGAAGCCACGCAGCGAGAGTGCAAATGCCGGGCCGAAACTGCGTTCATGTCCGCAGGCGCACGTTTTGCAATGGCACTTCGGGTGAGAGCCGCTCACACGGCCTATGAAACGCTGACGCCGCTCTACGACGCCGTCTGTGGATGGTCGCTTCGCGCAGGGCGCCGGCGCGCCATGGCGCTATTGGAGCCTCGTCCCGGCGAGAAAATTCTCGAGGTCGGGGTCGGCACCGGTTACGGCGTGAACGACTATCCGCGAGGATGCAAGGTCGTGGCGATCGACTTATCGCGTGCAATGATCGCACGGGCGGCCCGGCGTGTTGACGACGACCATCGAGGTGTGATCGCGTTGGCGCAAATGGATGCCGGCAATCTCGCACTCCCCAACCAGACGTTCGACGCGGTGTACATCCCGCACACGATTAATGTCGTGCCCGACCCAATCGCGGTGGGCAGAGAACTCTTGCGGGTGTGCGGGCCGACGGGCCGCATTGTGTTCCTCAATCACTTCGATGGCGTCCCGGAGACATCCAATCTGATCAACGGGCTCGTGGGAAGAATCGCTTCCGCGTTTGACGTGAACTGGCACCTTCGCATCGAGACGCTTGTGAAGGCGCTGGACCTTCGCGTGGCCGCCATCGAATCCGTGAATACACCCCGCCTCTCCTCCGTCGTCCTCTGCGAAAGGCTAGGGTGAGGTTTCGCATTTGGCTCATCCGTGTAGCAGCGTGATGCCGCATCCCATCTCAATCCGGAAAGGAGCGCGAGCCGGAGGCGCTGGAGCCATCCTTGCATTCGAGCCACGCGCGCTAGGGAGTTTCGTTTCCCAAGCACTTGCTGTGCTGGATCGACCTTCCCAGTCGCAGGGAGGACGTCATGAGACGAGTGCAACCTCGGAGAACTTGGTTGGTCCTTGGCACTGCCAGTGCGGCGTGTCTGTTCAGCATGGCGGCGCTGTCGGGCCAGGACGACCCGCTCGTGAAGGTCGAGCCGATAGCGCAGGTGATTGCCCGGACACAGAAGGAGAAGCCGACGTTCGCCCAGCGACAGCAGGACTTGTTGGCGGCTCGGTACGACCTGGCCAACCGCCCCGCGACGGGCGTGACGATGACTCGTGGCAAGGCGGTGCAGGACGGCGTCCGCGTGAAGCTCCCGGCGAACATGACCTGGGAACAGCTCGCCACACTCTCGCCGGAGGACATCAGGAAGCGAAACGCCTGGCCGGCCGGGTTCTTGCCGCTGCCTCATCCGCACCACGAGTCTGGCGGCATGATCTTTCCCAAGTTGCTGATCGACGAGACGATCAAGCAGACCGGACGCGACCTCACGAGATTCGACCTCGATTTCGATCTCCCCGACCACCTGCTTCCGGAGTTTCCTGCCCCGGTCTTCCTGGTGACGCGGCCGGACCTGGGCGACGTCTCGAAGGGCGAGCTCATCACGCTCGACAACTTCGAGCGGTTGTTCAAGGACATCCTCAATCCCAAGCAGCTCGAGGGACTGCGGCTGTTGGTGACGCCGTTTCCGCAACAGCAGTTCAACCTGACGGAGGACCGGCGCAGCCTGAAGGCGCACCAGGGTGTGGCGTGCCTCGACTGCCACGCGAACGGGCATAGCAACGCGGCCACGCACACCGTCGGCGACATCCGGCCCAATGAGTTTCGACACCGCATCGATACGCCGTCCCTGCGCGGCGTCGGCGTGCAACGGCTGTTCGGCTCGCAGCGCGCGCTCAAGAGCATTGAGGATTTCACCGAGTTCGAGCAGCGCGCCGCCTATTTCGACGGTGACCATACCCGCGCGGCGCGCAAGGGCGTCAACCCGCTCGAGCGTGGCAGCCAGGTGCATTTCATGGGCGAGTTCCAGAATCTGCTGGATTTTCCGCCGGCGCCCAAGCTGAACGTCTTCGGCCGGCTCGATCCCGCGATGAGCAGCGAAGCGGAGCGGCGGGGCGAAGCGCTCTTCTTCGGCAAGGCGCAATGCTCCGCGTGCCACTTGGCCCCGTATTACACCGACAATTTGATGCACAACCTCCGGACGGAGCGCTTCTTCGACAAGATCACGGTCAACGGCCGCACGGCAACCGCCGACGGGCCGATCAAGACCTTCCCACTCCGCGGTATCAAGGACTCACCCCCGTACCTCCATGACGACCGCCTGCTGACCCTCGAGGACACGGTGGAGTTCTTCAATCTGGTACTCGGACTGAAACTGCTGCCCAACGAGAAGCGCGATCTCACAGCATTTCTGCGGGCACTCTGAGGTGCGCGACCGCCACAACCGGCGCGGCTGAACCGCGCCGTGCAGGCGCGCGAGGCTGGGCGAGGACCGTGACGAGTATCGCAAGCGCGGCGCCGACGACGCAGGCGAAAGGCTCGGCGTTGGTGGGAAACGTCAATTCCTCGATTGTAAGTTCCTAGACGAGGAGGTGCCATGGCGAAAATACCGGCGTTTCGAAGCCGATCGGGGTCCGAGAAAGGCGTGCAACAGAACCCTAATGCAGGGTAGGAGAACGGCATGACTACGGCGTATGACGTAATCGTGGTGGGCGCGCGCTGCGCCGGATCCCCCACGGGAATGCTCCTCGCCCGAAAGGGGTACAAGGTCCTCGTCGTCGATCGGACGACGTTTCCCAGCGACACGGTCTCCACCCACCTTGTCCATCCGCCCGGACTCGATGCTCTGCAGCGATGGGGCCTTCTCGATCGCGTTCGCGCGACCGGCTGCCCACCGATTGCCGAGTACATGTTCGACATGGGAGCATTCTCGATCACCGGGACGCCGGGGTTGCCTCACCAGCCGGCGTCTTACGGTCCGCGTCGCACGGTGCTCGACAAGATACTGGTCGACGCGGCCTCCGAGGCGGGCGCCGAGCTACGCGAGGGCTTCGCGGTCGAGGACATCCTTACCGAGGAAGGACGCGTCACCGGCATACGCGGCAGCGCGGGTGGGAAGTCCTTCACGGAGCGTGCGCGCATTGTGGTGGGCGCCGATGGCATATCTTCGCTGGTCGCACGATGGGTCGGGGCCGAAACCTATCAGGAGAAACCGCGTCTCCTCGCCGGCTACTACAGCTACTGGAGCGGACTACCCGTGAACGGTTTCGAGGCCTACGACCGCGGGGACCGCTCATTGGCGGCGTGGCCGACGAACGACGGCCTGACCCTGGTGATCGTCGGCTGGCCGTACGCCGAGTTCGAGACCAACAAGAAGGACATCGAGGGGAACTTTCTCGCGGCGCTCGATCGCGCGCCGGCATTCGCCGACCGTTTGCGCGGCGGTAAGCGAGAGGATCGTTTCTACGGCATGGCGGTGCCGAACTTCTTCCGCAAGCCGTATGGACCCGGTTGGGCCCTGGTCGGCGACGCGGGCTACAACAAGGACTTCATCACCGCACAGGGGATCAGTGACGCCTTCTACCAGGCGGAGCGGTGTGCGGACGCTCTCGACGCATCGTTCTCGGGCAAGCGGGCGTTCGACGACGCGATGAAGGACGCGCAGACTCGCCGCGACGATCGGGCCCTCAAGGGCGGGATCTACGAGTTCACCTGTCAGTTCGCGTCCATGCAGCCGCCACCGCCCGAAATGCAGCAGTTACTCAAGGCCGTGTCGGGCAATCGCGAGGCGAGCGACGGATTCGCGCGCGTTTTTTCAGGGGTCGTTTCGCCCGTGGAATTCTTCTCCGAGAAGAACGTCAAGCGCATCTTCGACCTGACCCAACACAACGGGTGACTCAAACCATGCCGACAGCGAAAGCGCAAAAGCGAACATTGTCCGAAGGAGAACGTCAGGAACTGCTCAAGGCGTTGAAAGCACGTTTCCAGAAAAGCACGGACCGCCATAAGGGTCTCGAATGGGCGCAAGTGCATGCGCGGCTCGAAGCGAGGCCTGAGACAGTCTCGTCACTCCACCAAATGGAACAGACCGGCGGCGAACCGGATGTCGTTGGTTGTGACCAAAAGACGGGTGAAGTCATTTTCTTTGATTGTGCGGCGGAGAGTCCCAAGGGCCGCCGTAGTGTCTGTTACGACCGCGCAGCGCTTGACTCGCGCAAGGAACACAAACCCGCAACCAGCGCGACGGATATGGCCGCGGCCATGGGGATCGAGTTGTTAACGGAAGAAGAATATCGCGAGCTGCAGACCCGTGGCGAGTTCGATCTGAAATCATCGAGCTGGGTGAAGACGCCCGCTGACATCAGAAAGCTCGGTGGCGCGATCTATTGCGATCGCCGCTACAACCACGTCTTCGTGTATCACAACGGCGCGGAGTCTTACTATGCCGCTCGCGGATTCCGCGGCTCGCTCAGGGTGTAACGTCCCAGCAGGTGCTCCGGCTGCGGCGAGTACATCAGCCATCCTGAACTGGGAATCCCTGGTATGTTGCGAAGAATCCACACGAACACTGTCGGAGTCGCACATGCCTGCCCTCATGCGTAATTTGATACGGTTCGCCACGCCACGCAGAATCAAGCACGGGACGACGGCTAGGACGGTGGCCGTCACGATCGGCTCACCGGGGTAGATCCACGCAAAGACTGACTTGCTTGAGCTTCGAGCGGTATGGAGCGTGTAAACGAGAAAATCGTCGTCTTCCTTCCTTGGGAGACGATCGAGCCGGTGGCGCAACAGCAGATCCTGAACACGTCGACGATGCCGTTTGTTTTCAAACATGTCGCGGTGATGCCTGACTGCCACTACGGCAAAGGCGCCACGGTTGGAACCGTGCTTGCGACGACGTCGGCCATCATCCCCGCCGCGGTCGGCGTGGATATCGGTTGCGGCATGATCGCCGTCCGAACGCCATTGAAGCGTTCTGATATTCCCGATCTGGCTCGCGTCCGGGCCGGGATCGAGCGACGGATCCCGATGAGCAAGGGCCGGAACAATCTCAAGCTCACCGCTACTGCCGCCGAGCGGGCCGACATGCTGGCGCGACTCGCAAACGAAACGAAAGCCACACCGAACCAATACGACAAGAATTGGAAACTGGCGCTTGGCACGCTGGGTGGCGGTAACCATTTCATCGAACTGGCGGAGGATGGCGACGGTACCGTGTGGTTGACGCTGCATTCCGGGTCGCGCGGCGTTGGAAACAAGATAGGCACGCACTACATCCGGGTCGCGCAGGAGTTATGCAGGAAAACAGGATTGACACTACCCGACCGCGACCTCGCCTACTTGTCGCAGGACCATCCGGCATTCAACGCCTACATACGCGACCTGAACTGGGCGCAGCAGTTCGCGTGGCACAATCGCAACGAAATGATGGACCGTGTACTGACGGAAGTCAGCCTGGCAGTCTATGGGCAGGACGGCCATCAGGCCGACGTTGAAGTCCAACGCATCAACTCACACCACAACTTCACTCAACAGGAGAGCCATTTCGGCGAGACCGTGTGGGTGACGCGGAAAGGCGCCATCGAAGCCCGCAAGACCAACTGGGCGATGATTCCAGGCTCGATGGGAACCCGCAGCTACATCGTGGTTGGGAAGGAACAGCCGATGAGTTTTCATTCAGCGCCCCACGGTGCTGGACGCCGGTATTCGAGGACCAAAGCCCGAGCCCTCTTCACGATGGACGATTTGCGCGACGCCATGAAAGGCATTGAGTACCGACATTCAAAAGACTTGCTCGATGAGATCCCAGGAGCGTACAAAGACATCGATCAGGTGATGGAGAATGCGAAGGAGCTGGTGGAGATCAAGTACACCCTCAAGCAGTTCGTCAACGTCAAGGGGGACTAATTCCCGCGCGATCGCCCGGAGGCACGGCTGGCCCTAGGATTCCTTGCCACTGGCGCCGGCGACCTTGTGTGATGCAGGGTGACCGCGATCGGCGTACTTGGACTCGGCTTCCTTCTGCGCGATCGAGCGGCTACCTGCCTTGTGAGACGTATGCCGGTCCCGGTTGTCCAGCACCGGTTCTTCGCCCTCACGGCCGGCCACATCCTGTTCTCGGGGCGGCGCGTCGGGCGTCGTAGGGGGATGATCGCGACGTTCGTGTACTTCCTCTCGGGCCGATTCCCGGTTGCTGATCCCTTGTTTGTCGTCGCTCATGATTCCTCCTGGCGATGTCTCGTGCAGGAACCGATCCAGACACGTCGGCGTCCGGCGAACGTCGGAGATGCGAAACTCGGATATGACGCAATTACCTGGGCTGTTTCCGCCAAACGTGCCATCGGGCTTTCACTATCGGGAGAACTTCATCACGGAGAGTGATGAGCGGGACCTCATCCATGCAATGACTACGATTGCCTTCTCGGAATTCGAGATGCGCGGCGTCGTCGCACGACGGCGGGTGGCGTTCTTCGGCGAATCGTACGACCGCGCGGCAGCGGGTCCGCTTCCAGAATTCTTGTTGCCATTGCGGGCCACGATCGCAGCTTGGGCCGGTGTTGAGCCAGACGCGTTTGCGATGGCTCTCATCAATGAGTACCGACCCGGCACGCCAATCGGGTGGCATCGTGACGCGCCACAGTACGAGATCATTGCCGGAGTTTCGCTCGTGTCCGCCTGCCGAATGAGATTCCGCCCGTACCGCCCTTCCTCGTCAACGCAGGCACAATCCGCTCGTCGATCGGCAACACACGAAGTTACCCTCGCTCAGCGATCCGCCTATCTGATGACCCAGGAATCGCGCAATGCGTTTGAACACCACATTCCGCCGGTGGCGAACCTACGCTATTCGGTTACGTATCGAACGCTACGGTGACGCTGCCGGAGCTGCTGCCCAGAGCTGAAGGCACCGAGCTTGCGTCCGGACTCACGAGAGGATACGCGTCTTGGTAGACGAGCACTGCCAACGTGAGCGCGAGCAAGGTCGGTGCCCGCAAGAATGGTTGTTCGCCATGGCGCTCGATAGATGGACAAACCGGGAGGCGGGCCGCCACCTCCCCGCTGTTACCAAAATTGGGCGAGACGATACTTTCCCAGTGAACAGCATTACCCATTGTCAGGTAGCTGACAAACGCCCTCCATTTCACACGCTTTGCCACGACATCATGCGCGATGGACAACCGTTGCCGTCCCGTTGTGCTGATTGCGCTGTATCTACATCTCGTTATTCCTCTGAGCGGCGGCGTACATCGGCGCGAGAATCACCGACGATGACCACCCAGCTCCGGCCGCGCGGCCGACTTGCGCGACATCGCCCCGCACCCCGTTAGCTCTCGGAAGAATGCGGTGCACGAGCGACATGGCATCAGCAAACAATTCCGGCGCCAGCGTGCGGGCCAGAACGGCGAGCTTTGCTTGGGGTGTGATCACAAGTTCGGCGTCGCCACGGCGGCAGGCGTCGATGATCTGTCTGGCCGCTCGTTCCGCGCCGATCGTCACGGCAGGTACTGAACTGGCAATCGCGAACCACGCGAATTCCTGCGCGTGCGAACCTTTGAAGCTCGCGTTAACCGGCGAGCCGATGCGCATTAATCCCGGGCATACCGTGGTCACGGCGATCTGATCACGCGCGAGTTCAGCGCGAAGCCCGTCGCTGAGACCAACCAGCGCAAACTTGCTCGCCGAGTACGGCAACATGTGGGGGACGGCGATCCGGCCGCCGATCGACGAGATGTTGACGATCCGGCCGCCGCCTTGGCGGCGCATGTACGGCAATGCCGCAAGCGTCAGGAACAACGGACCCCAGAAATGGGTCTTCATCGCATCCTCGTAGTCCGCGACCTTCATGTGCGCCATCGGTCCGACCTGAATGATGCCGGCGTTGTTGATCAGGCGTCAATTCGACCATAGCGGGCGATCGTCGCTGAGATGGCGCGATCGACATCGCCGCGGTCGCGCACATCAGCCGGCACTATGGATAGGTCGGCCGACGGGTATCGCTCGCGAATGCTGTCCGCAGCCCGTTGGAGTTCGCCTCTCGTCACGCGCGATCAACGTGAGCCGCGCGCCTTCGGCCGCTAACTGACGCGCCAGCACCAAGCCGAGACCGCGGGAACCGCCCGTGATGATGACCGATCGACCAGTGAACGAATACGCTCGTCGGCGACGCCGAGCGCGGGCGCCTATGGCGATTGCCAAACCGGACGCTACGAGCGCCATTCCAGTGTTCTCTCGATTGCTCGGTCCACATGATGAGCCGCCCTCTGACAAGCGCGGTGCAATGAGAGGGCCATGCTCGCGCTCTACCCACCTTGAGCCTCTTCACCACTCACCCAAGGAAACCGGATGCCGGTTTGTCAGGTAGCCGACAGGGGACGGTGGGGCGGGATGCGGATCGCAATTCGCATGGCGCTAAGGCGCTATGCGCGAGAACCTCTTTCACGTGATCCTCAATTCGAACGACGCCGGTACGCGGCGAGTTCGGAGTCTGTGGGCCAGGCCGGCCCCGGACATCACGGTCGAGGTCGAGCACTCCGGTCGCTGGATTCGCTGCAGAGTCCTTCGCCTTATCGGCGGTCGGCTGTGGGTTCGCGCGGCAGGCGAAGCAACCGTCTACGCTGGCCCGTCGGCCCCGGCTTGAATTGATTGCGTTTCGCGAGGACACTGCACGGCTTCGTGGCCGTCGTTTTGCAATCGCTCACGACCTGAAGTCGTCAACCGTTAGTGATGACAAACCTGGAGATTAGTCCATGCACCGAACGATCAGAACCATGTTCATTGCCGGGCTCGCACTGGCGCTCAGCAGCGTCGCGTTCGCACAAACGCCTCGTCCCGATGAGCAGCCGTCGCGCGACGCGTCAAAGACGACGAGCGCCGACACTGCGTTCGCACAGAAGGCCGCCATGGGCGGCAAGCACGAAGTCGAAGGGGCCAAGTTCGCCGCGGGCAAGGCGTCCCACGCCGGCGTCAAGGCGTTCGCCAACAAGCTCGTCAAGGATCACATCGCGGCCAACGACGAGTTGATGAGCATGATGAAGAAGAAGCAGATTCCAATGGCTGCGGATGACCAAGCGGCACCGGAGCCGTGGCGGAATCAGACCGGCGCGGCGTTTGACCGTGCGTATATCGAGCACGCCATCACGGAGCACGAAAAAGACATCGCGCTGTTCGAAGCGGAAGCCAAGGATGGCGGTGACGCGGAGCTCAAAGCGTGGGCCGGCAAGAAGCTCCCGACCTTGCGCGAGCACCTCAAGACGGCACAGGACCTCAAGGCGAAGTTACCAACCACGAACTAGTCGTTCGTCTTCAGCAGGAGCACATCATGGCACAGGACAATCGTAACCAGCCGCAAGACCAGGGCCGCAGCCAGCAGGGTCAGGACGGCAATCGGATCAACAGGATCAGAAGGACACGCGCCAGGGCCGCGGCCAGCAGGATCGCGATGCGCAGCAGAACCAAGGCGGCGAATCAAATCGCGGCGGCCAGGACAATCAATCAGGAGACAACGAAGACATGGACGCGAGCGAACGCGATTCGAGCGACGACCAGTCCAACAGCAGCAAGCGACGGAACCAATAGAACCTTCGCTCCGGGAGGCCGTACGCCTCCCGGATCCACCCTGCAGTCGCAAAACAAAGCTTGCTTTCGGTGACGCACGACGAAAGCATCGGCGTGGTTCCCTCAACTCATGCCGGCACGCTTCAAGCGATATCGCCCATTGGCGCGCCAGGCTCTCGTCAAGACAGCGCGTTCGGCAACGCCCGCTCAGATCCTCAGCGCCGACGCGTTTCGCACCCTGCGCGACAGGCTTATGCGAACGCTCGCTCCGATCTTCGGGCCGGTCGCCATAGAAGCGCTCTTTGAACGTTCGCTACATCTCGTTGTTGATGAGGTCGCGTGGCTTGCGGATTCCATATCGCCGAGGTCAAGCCCGCCATCGTGATCGTCGACTCGTTCCGGACCCTCGTGCCGACCGCATCGATCGATGGCACGCTATCGCTGCAGGAATTCGTCCAGCGGCCGGCGATGAAACTCACCACCTAGCAGGCGACGACGTTCCTCCTTGGCGAGTGCCCGCCGGCGCAGATTCGTGAGAACCCGGTGTTCACGATGGCCGACGGCCTGCTCGTGATGTGCCAGCAGGTCAGTCGGAACTCCATGGTCCGGCCGATCCAGGTGCAGAAGATGCGAGGCAACTCGCCGCAGCCCGGACTTCACACGATTCGCATTTCAGAGGAGGGCGTGCGCGCGTTTCCGCGCATGCTCAAGCCGATCGAAGAAACGCAAGCGACGATGACCCAGAATTGATTTCTACGGGCATCTCGGGCCTTGATGACATGCTTGGCGGTGGGACGCTGCGAGGCAACGCGATCCTGATCGCGGGCCCGGTTGGCTCAGGGAAATCCACGACCGCCGTGCAATTCCTGTTCGAAGGCGCGCGGCTGCGCGAGCCGGGGGTCCTGGTGATCTTCGAAGAAACCAAGCCCAAGTACCTCGATCAGGCGAAGTCCTTCGGCTATGACCAACACGAAGGTGCGGGAGACGCTCGATCGCTACACGACAGCGCGACTCATCCAGGTCGCGCAGGCCGTCCGACCAGATGACGTGATTTCTGGCCAGGCGGAGGCACCCTTCCTGCAATGAAGAACCTCGCGCGCACGGCAGATCGGCTGGCATCCGGGAACGCATCATGCATCCCGAAGTCAGCAATGACGCGGACCTTTGTCACCTTTGCAATCCTCGCATTATCCTTTGCCGCGCTGGCGGAACAGAAGCCGGCACGTGTCGCGGTTGCGGGCCACATTCACAAGCCGGAACGAACATCGTTTTCGGCTGAGAAACTAAAACAACTGCGCGTGCCCACAGGGTTCCGCGTGACCACATTTGCTACCGATGTCGGAAAGCCCCGTGTCCTCGCCGTCGCGCCGGATGGCAGCGTCTACGCGACGCGCCGGGACCCGGGCGACATCATCCTGATGCGCGACACCAATGGCGACGGCACGGCCGACACCCGACGCATCGTCGTACGACGGCCCCAACTGCACGGCATTGCGCTCCATGGCCAGCGCGCGTATTTCATTGGCGTCAACGATCTCTTTGTGGCGGACATCACCCCCGATGGCTCGTTCACCAACACGACCCGGTTGGCCGATGACCTACCCGACGGCGGCCAACATGCGGATCGCACTCTACGGGTTGGTCCGGATGGGCAGCTCTATATCTCGGTCGGCAGCACCTGTAACGCGTGCGACGAAACCAACCCTGAAAGCGCGACTCTGCTCCGCGCTCCGCTCGACATGAGCTCGCGAACGATTTTCGCATCCGGGCTGCGAAACACGATCGGGTTCGATTGGCATCCGGAGACAAAGCAGCTGTACGGCATGGATCACGGAATCGATTGGCTTGGCGACGATGAGCAGGTCGAGGAGTTGAACCGAATCGAGCAGGGGAAGCAATACGGCTGGCCCTACATCTACGGCAATAACGGCAAGAATCCTCAGGATGAGCCTCCAGGAGAAATCTCGCATGACGAGTGGGCGAAGCTTTCGGTGACTCCCGTTCTTGGCTACCGCGCGCACAGTGCCCCGATGCAGATGCAGTTCTACACGGGCGCGCAATTCCCCACCGAGTATCGTGGTGACGCGTTCGTAGCGATGCATGGATCGTGGAACCGCGAGGTTCCAAGCGGCTACGAGGTCGTGCGCATGCGATTCAAGGACGGCGTGCCGGTGGCCATCGAACCGTTTCTGACAGGGTTCCTGAGCAATGGTGCCAAACCGACAATGTTCGGCCGCCCGTTCGGTGTGGCGATCGCGCAGGACGGCTCGCTGCTGGTCGGCGACGATCTCAATGGAGTGATCTACCGCGTGGAGTACAGCAAATGACTCGGCCGATCGCTCTTGCCATTTTCAGTGCATGCATGCTGATTGGCGATGCGCGCGCGCAGAGCCCACGTCAACTGGCGCGCGCCATCGTCGGTGCCGGCGCCGGCAAGCTGGAAGTCTCGACACCGGCATTCAAATCCGGTGAGCCGATTCCAGGCCTGTATGGTGCGGATGGAGAGAACTTGTCTCCGGCGCTGACATGGACGAACTTACCCGCAGGGGCGCAGAGCGTCGTTATCTTGATGGAAGACCCGGATGCGACCACGCCAAAGCCTTTCGTACACTGGACACTCTACGATGTGCCGGCTCGAATCTCGCGATTAGATGAATCGATGCCCGCGATCCCACAACTCCCTGCCCTGGATAAGGCTAAGCAGGGACGCAATTCCCGCGGAACTATTGGCTATACAGGTCCGCGACCACCGAAAGGCGATCCCGCGCATCACTATCACTTTCAGGTGTTCGCATTGGATGCGGTGCTGAAGCTGCCGCCGGGAGCTGGCGCGGATGAGTTGATTAACGCCATGAGAGGTCACGTGCTGGCATCGGGCGAAACCGTTGGGCTGTTCAGCCGGTAGTGAGCGCGAGCAGCAACAACTGCCATCGGCGGGCGTCGGCTAGGCACAGCTTACGAGGGTCAATGCCAGCTGCTCTGCGACGATCCACGGGCGCTCGCCCTCGATCGACGGAGCAAGACGGTGAGAGCCGCAGCGTCAACTTGAGAGTGCTCACCGATGGTCGCGATCGTCAGCGCCCTCTCTAAAGACGTGGATTCGAGCGCGTTGGGCATCACCGGGAGGGCGGCCGACTGGCATCGCTCTTGCTCACTCAATTCGGACTGGAGGAAGACGATGCATCGCACATTTCTAGCGAGCGTTGCGGTTGTAGCAAGTCTGACAATCGCCGGCTGCGGTAGGGGTCCTGCCGTCGAGTCCGGCCGCGCAGACGGCGAATCGGCCGAGAAGAAGGCTGCCGAAAAGCAGGCTGCCGAACAGCGCGAGCGTAGCGACGAAGCCGCCGAGCTGGAACGGCGCGCCGCTAACCTCGAGAGCCAGTGGACCGAGATGCAGACGAAAGTCACGACGAGAGAGCGGACCGCCACTGCCGCACTACGTGACGAGGTGGAGGAGGACGTGAAGAACGCCCGCACCGCCGTCGCGGATTTGAAGACGACGACCCCGGAGAATTGGTGGGAACGGCACGAACGTGCCCTCGAGCGGTCCGTTGGCGACGTACAGACTGACGTGCAGCGGTTGACGAAACAGAAGACGATGCCCGAAACGACGGAGAAAGCGGAGCCGGTCGGCACCGCAGCAGGATTCGGGGCGCGGCGAGACGCGTTTGTAGGCCGTCTGCGCGCGCGTTTGGACGCGATGGAAGAACAACTCGACAAAACGAAGGCGACAGGGGCACTGGAAACCGAGCTGCAGGATACGAAGGCGCGCCTCGACAAAGTGCAGGGGGATCTCGACGAGCTGCGCACCGTCTCTCCTGACGCCTGGTGGGACGTGAGTTCCGAGCGCGTCGGCGAGTACATCGAGCGCGTCGAGGCGTCGATCAAGCGGCTGGACGACAACAAGGTGCAGACGGACAAACCACGCAGCTGACTCGCGCGCGAAAATACACGGCGCCAAGAGCGCGGGTCGAGCCCGGCGGCCCGGAAGCTTTGACCAAGAACGCATTCACGTCCGAGCCGTGCCCGTGGACCTGCTCGACGAGGGATCACCATGAGCAAACCGTTCGCAATCGTGACAGGGGCTTCGTCAGGCATCGGACTCGAATTGGCCGCGACCTGCGCGCAGGAAGGCTTCGACCTGCTGGTGGTCGCCGATCGACCAGAGATTCACGTGGCGGCGGAACGCTGTCGCAGCCTCGGCGCCGACGTCTCCGCGGTGGAAGCCGATCTGGCCACGACGGATGGTGTCGATCGGCTCTGGGCAGCGGCCGCAGGACGGCCGGTCGATGCCCTCCTCGCGAATGCCGGCCATGGACTGGGCCGTGCGTTTCTGGATCAGGACTTCGCGGACGTACGGCACGTGATCGACACGAATATCACGGGCACCATCTACCTGGTCCAACTCGTGGGTCGAACGATGCGCAGCCGCGGTACCGGGCGTATCTTGCTAACCGGCTCGATCGCGGGGTTCATGCCCGGCACGTATCAGGCGGTTTACAACGGCACGAAGGCATTCGTGGATTCGTTCTCGTTTGCGCTGCGCGCCGAGCTGAAGGACTGCGGGGTGACCGTCACCTGTCTGATGCCGGGCGCGACCGAGACCGAGTTCTTTGAGCGAGCGGACATGCTCGATACCCAAGTGGGACAGTCGAAGAAGGATGATCCGGCCGATGTCGCCCGCGTCGGCTTCGACGCCATGATGCGAGGCGACGGCGACGTGGTCAGCGGCTGGAAGAACAAACTGCAGTCGGCGATCGCCAATGTGACACCGGCCGGCGTGCTGGCTGAGCAACATCGGCGGATGGCTGAGCCTGGCTCCGCAAAGAAAGCGGAGCCGTAGGCAGCCGACATGGGCGTCCGATGACTCGATCGGCACCTTCGACTCCCGCTCGCCGGTCGCACCGCCGCACGCCGGCACTGTCGCTGCCGATCATCGGCACGGCGCTCCTGCTCATCGACGTGATTAACGATCTGGCATTCTCTGGCTCCGAGGTGCTCGTCGCCCAAGCGGAGCCCATGGCGCTGCGCCTCGCGGCACTGAAACGCCGCGCCGCCGCTGCGGGTGTGCCCGTCGTCTACGTCAACGACAACTTCGGGCGATGGCGCTCGGATTTTCGGCAGACGGTGGCGCACTGTACGGCGCGCAACTCGCCGGGCCGCCTGGTATCCCAACGCCTGCGGCCGACCGCGCGCGACTATTTTGTCCTGAAGCCCAAACACTCCGGCTTCTTTGACACGACCCTCGACACACTGCTCGGCAGCCTCAGGACCCGGCGCGTCATCTTGACGGGCATTGCCGGCAACATCTGCGTCCTGTTTACGGCCAACGACGCGCACATGCGCGACCTGAAAGTGTACGCGCCCGCGGACTGCATCGTCTCGAACACGGTGGCTGATAACGAGCATGCGCTGCGGCAAATCGAGACAGTGATGAGAGGCCAAGTGGCGCCGTCGACCCGGCTTCGCCTTCACGGGCGCGGCCGGCCTCGGAAGAGTAGACGGCCATGAGCCAACCGAAGACGGCCGCTTGCGTGTCATGAAAGGGAGCGAGCGATAGGTATGGTGCGACATCCGGATGACACCACAGGTAGCAATGCCGTCCCCATTCTCGGTGCGCTGGGCGCGGTGGGCCTGACGATCGCGTTCGTCGCGCTCCGCCGCTCGAAGCCCCGCCAAGAGGACCACGACCTGACCAAACGAAAGGCCTTCGCCACGTACCTGCGCGATCACTTGGCCGGCGCAGACACGGCCATCCAAGTGGTCCAGGGTCTCAGGGATGGCTACCGAGGAGGTCCCGAGGGCACCCTCTTCGAATCGCTGTACGACGAGTTTCGCGAAGATCGCGGCGTCGTCGAGGGAATCCTCGCCGAGTTCGGGTACACCTCGCGGTCAACCAAACGACTGGTGGGTCGTGCGACCGGGAATGCCCTTCGCGCGGTGGCTGGCGGCGCGCCCGGCGATCTGTCGTTGTTCCGGACGCTCGAGGCGCTCGCGATCGGTGTGCAGGGCAAGCGATGCCTGTGGCGAGCCGCACAGGCGCTTGTCGGGCTGCCGCACCCGCCCGGTCGTCGGAGCTTTGCCGAACTGGAAGCGGATGCCGTCCGTCAGTGGGAGACCATCGAGCGGCATCGCCGATCGGTCGTATTGGGTACGTTCAGCGTGTGACACCTCGTCGCCGGTTGACAGGCGCACCGGATCGGCGTAATTTCATTTCATCTCGCGTGGCGATTCGTCGCCACTCCCCACGTCGGCCTCAGGTCCTCGTGGGCCATGCTTCGAGCTCGTCGCCCACAGGGCCACAGCGAGAAGCGCCCTCACCGGAACGGTTGGTCAGGGTCGCAGCCGATTGAAGGCAGCCGTAGGCGGCTTGAGGCCACTGGCGACGGCACACCACGCGACTCGCGCTCGACAGCGGTTCGACACAGTCAGCCGCTCCGAAACGCACCACCGAGGGACCGGGAAACCAGCACAGAAAGGCCCTACGCGCGATTTCCTCGTCACGAAAGGTCGCAGCCTGGGCATCGGGCCATCGGCGCGCTCGGGACCATCTCCTGCGCGTCAGTGCCCCTCGTGAGCCGACCAGTGCGGACGTGCTCCGCCAGCGACGCCAGGGCATAGCCCTGGCGATCGCCATCGTGCTCATACCGACCCGCATGCGCGGCTTCAGAGTCAGCATGACTGCCGGTCCTCCGAGCCGGCCGCCGACGGGTGATCGACCTCAGGGTCCTTCACTCGGGCGGCACCCACGGCTCGCGTCTTCACGCCTTTCGGCGTCGCATTCAGGCGGCGCAAAAAGTCTCGGAGGACGTCATGAAGAAGAACGCGTATCTGGAGCACGAGCATACTCGGGAGGACGGTCCGATCCCGCGGGCGACGTCGTCCGCCGCCGGCGGGCTGCCCAATCGCTTGTTGACGGCATTCGAAGTCGCCGAGTTCGTCGGCTGCCACGAGGAAACGGTGCGTCGCGCGTACTTGCGCGGCTTGCTCACGTCGCAGCGGTTCGGCGTGCGAGGGCGCCGGTTTCATCCAGCCGATGTGCTCGACTGGATCACGCGCGGCGCACCAACTCGAGTCTCGTAAACCACAAGGAGCCACTCATGTGAAGGAGGACCGATGACCATCAGAAGAAGATGCACGGAACGAAACTGTAAGGACGGAAGGAGGTGCCTCGAACATCTGCGCTTCGACGTGATGTATCGCGGCAAGCGGTACCGGATCCCAGCGAACGAGTTCGCCATCCCTCGAATGGAACCGGGCAAGCAGCGTCCGATCCAGTCGATGGAGGAAGCGCGCGATTGGGAACGCCTGTTCATCGGCGAGATCAAGGCGGGCCGCGATCCCTTGCGACCGACGAGCCGCACGATTCAGGCCGGCACGGACCTCGACGACGTCTCTGCGTTCTTGGATGCATACTTGGAGCGGTGTGTGAAGCCGGCGGGTCTGCGCAGCATCGCCGCGGTCCGGAGCCGGGTCGGGGTTCTGAAAGAGCACCTCGGACAGCTGCCGCTGCACGCGCTCGAGGAACCGGACGAGATCAACCGGTTCAAGACCGACTCGGAGTACGCCGAGGACGTGGAGATCGCGACGATGCACCGCGTCCTCGAAACACTCCGCGCGGCCATGAATTGGGGAATGGCGCAAACACCGCCGCTCTTCAACCGATCGCCGTTCCACCGGTTCGGCGTCCGTTTGAACAAGAAAGCCGAGACGGCTCGCGACCGCCGGCTCACCAGGGACGAGGAGAAACGGCTACTCGACACCGCACTGCAGAAGATGAACACCGCCGAGCACCAGTTCGTAGGAGGCCTTCTGCACGACCGCATCATCGGC
>CAWHWW010000015.1:0-253260 GCA_963833135.1 uncultured cyanobacterium
CGGTGACACTCTATTAGGGTGTCTAATGAACTCCCATCCAGGGCTGATGTTCTGCAAGGAACACTCGACTTGATGGTCCTTCAGACGCTGGATTCCCTCGGGCCGCTGCACGGCTACGCCATTGCCGCGCGGATCGAACAAGTATCCCGGCGGCGCGCTGCAGCTCAATATGGGCACGCTGTATCCGGCGCTGATGCGGCTGGAACAGCGGGGCCTACTCCGCGGGAATGGGGCACTACCGAAACAAACCGCAAGGCCCGTTTTACGCGCTCACGCCGGCTGGCCGGCGCCAGCTCGCCGATGAAAAACACGCGTGGGACCGGATGGCGGGCATCATCCACACGCTGCTGCACGGTGAGGCCTGAGTTCAGGGAGATCGCATGCGCATCCTTCGCGAGTGGATTCTGCGTCTCCAGGGAACGCTGCTGCCGGGCCGGCGCGACGCCGACCTGGAACATGAGCTCGGTCGCACGTGGAAATGGCCGCAGAGGACAAGCGACGTCGTGGTCTCGCCCCCGACGATGCTTCGCGCGCCGCGCGGATTGAGGCGGGAGGCGCTTCGCAAGCCATGGACGCGCTCCGGGATCAGCGGGGCCTGCCGTGGCTGGACGACCTGGCGCGCGACGTGAGCCATGGGCTGCGCACGCTTCGACGCACTCCCGTGTTCACGGCGGTCGCGCTCTTGACGCTGGCATTGGGAATCGGCGCGAATACGGCCATCTTCTCGATCGTCAACGGCGTGATCCTGCGTCCGCTCGACTATCCCAAACCCGAGCAGCTTGATGTATCTGACGACGGATTTTCCGGCGCTCGGACTGACCAGGAACCCGCTCTCGGTGCAGGAGTACTGGAGTTCCGGCAGATCAATCAATCGTTTGCAGCCGTCGGCGTACAGCCATGGGTGGGGCCTACACAACTGGCGAAGTCAACCTGACCGCAGGCAATCAGCCTCTGCGCGTGCGGTCGATATCTGTGACTCCCACCTGCTCAACGCGCTTGGCGTTCAGCCGGCGCAGGGACGCTTCTTCAGCGAGGAAGAAACCGATCGCGCCGGGGGCCTGGCGCCACCCCTCGCGATTCTCTGCGTACGAGTTGTGGCAAACCGTGTTTGCAGGACAACCACTCGTTGGACAAACCGTGAATGTCGAGGGCCGTCCCCACGAAATCCTTGGCATCATGCCATCCGGCATCGATGTCATGGACAACCGCTCCGCAATCTGGTTGCCCCTCGGGCTCCCTGCGGCTATCCGTCAGAACCGCAGCTTCCACATCCTCCATGTCATTGGGCGCTTGAGAGACGGCGTCACGGCGCAAGCGGCGCAGACAGAGTTGAACGCATTCCTCGAGAACTGGGCCGAGCGTGCCGGCTCGTCGGACCATGTTCCGACGAATCGTCCGTCGCGCGCGGCCGATCACACTATTCGGATCGAGCCTTTGCAGGACGCGATTGTTGGCGATGCCCGGTCTTCGATCTGGATATTGCAAGTGGCTGTCGGGTTCGTTCTGCTGATTGCGTGCGCGAATCTCACCAATCTGCTCATGGCTCGTGCCGAATCCCGGCGTCGTGAATTTGCGGTGCGCGCGGCTCTTGGCGCCAGCCGAAGCCGGCTGCTCCGGCAGACGATGACCGAGGGCGTGATGCTGTGCCTGGCCGGCGGCATGCTTGGCCTGTGGCTCGCCCATGTCGCCGTGCAAGCGCTGATCCTCGCATACCCAACCAGCGTGCCCCGGATGAGTGAGATCGCCATCGACTTGTCCGTGCTGCTCTTTGCGATCGGTGTGTCAATGGCGACGGGCGTGCTCTTCGGCCTGGCGCCTGTCGCGCAGGGACGGATCCATGACCTCGTGACCGCGGTCAAGGAGGGCGGGGAGCGAGGGGCCGGCGGCGATGGACGCCATCACATCCGCCGCGCGCTCGTTGTGGCCGAAGTCGCGCTGGCGGTGATGCTCGTTATGGGCGCGGGGTTGCTGATCCGCACGGTCTACAACCTCACGAGCGTCGATGCGGGATTCGATCGGTCGCGCCTGGTGACGTTCTCCATGACGCTGGCAGAGCCATACGAGCCAGATACCCGCGGTCCGGCGTATCAACGCCTTCTCGATAAGCTGCGGGTTGCACCAGGCATTCAGGGGGCCGCCGTGATGTCGGGGCTGCCGCCGAATCGATCTCCAGAAGCAATCCCTACCCGTATCGAGAACCACACCGCCTCTGACGGCAGCCCCGTTGAGATCATCGACTACTGCCAATTCGTCATGGGCGACTATTTCGAGACCATGGGCGTGCCGATCGTCGCCGGCCGCAGCTTCGAACCGGCCGATGCGCGGTCACAAGGCAGGGTTGTCATTGTCAACGAAGCGCTGGCGAATAGGATCTGGAAAGGGCGCAGCCCGCTTGGGCAGCGTGTGCGGCCCAACCTCAGCGCGGCGATTGGTTTTGGGGATGCCTCCTGGCATACGGTGATTGGAGTGGCCAAGGACGTCAAGCAAGGCGGCGTCGAGAAAGAGACGGGAACCGAACTCTACGTATCCCTCGATCAGCTCGCGATGGCTGCGCCGACGATGAACGTGGTATTGCGGACGACCCTGCGGCCGGCCGCCTTGTCACGGACGCTCGAGCGACTCGTGCGGGAAGTAGATCCCGCAGTTCCCATCGTGCGGCTACGCGACATGGAATCGGTATTCGCAGAATCGATTCGCCGGCCGAGGCTTCTGGCGCAGCTGCTGGGTGCGTTTGCCGGGCTGGCGCTGCTTCTTGCGGCCGTCGGCACGTACGGTGTTCTCTCCTATATGGCGACGGAGCGCCGGCGTGAGATCGGCATCCGCATCGCGCTGGGCGCGGCCCGTTCAAGCGTGGTCGCGCTGGTGATGAAGCAGGGTCTCCAACTCGCCATCCTCGGCGTCGTCGTTGGACTAGCAGGCGCACTCGGGCTGAATCGGCTGATTGCGTCGGTCTTGTTTGGCGTCCAGCCGACGGATCCTACAACACTGGCTGCCGTGATTATGACGATCACTCTTGTGGCGGCCGGCGCGTGCTGGCTGCCCGCGTGGCGCGCGTCGCGATTGGATCCCAACGTGGTACTCAGAAGCGACTAATCATTTCGATTCTTGAAACAGTCGAATTGCTGAGGGCCGCCGCGTCGTGTCGCACTAATGTGAAGCTGCTCGTCGCAGAGCTTCGATTTGCCTCACGAAGCGTCCATGCGGTTCCAACTCGCGAACGTTAGGCTCCACAAACGTACGTCCGTTACCGGCGCGTCCGCTGCCGCGTCGGGAGCAGCGACTGCGACGACGCGTGGCCAGCGACGCCTTCGTCGATGTTGAGACGGTGCGCTACAGCGTGCCGTATCAGCTCGTGCGCGATCACGTCGACATCGCCGATCGACGAGCAGACGATTCGGATCTTTCACGGCACCGATCTCGTCGCCACGCACGCGCGCAGTCGAGAGCCGTTCGCGCGCATCGTCGAGCCGGCGCATCTCGCAGGACTATGGCGGATGGCCACGCCACGCGAACCGGTCGACGCGAGCGCTGTCCGCATTGGGGGCGCTCGCTCGCCGAGTACGAAGCGGTGGTCCGATGAGCGCCATCGTGCACGCTCGCGTGGTTGAGCATCTGCAGCGTCTCCGTCTCGGGCTTCGTCGCCGAGCGACTCGACGCGGTCCTGCAATGAGGCCGCCAAACGCGAGCCGACGTATCTGGATTCCTCGACCAAGTCCTCCGTCAAGAGGTCGACGCGAAACAGCGAAGTTCGCCCGTCGAGACGTCGTGACATGGCTTCCACCGTCTCTGGAACGGGACAAAGACAGAGGCATTGCGCTGTACCTGTTTTGTACCTGATACTGGCATTTCTAGTGGATCTGGCGGATTCTGGCGGTTGCGATCGCGCCTAAATCGTTGAGGGGAGCAGGTTCATCAGTAACGAATCCCACCCTCTCCGCCACTCACTCGACATTCAAATGATCCACTGGACAGATCGTCGTTTTCGTCAATTTTTGCCTTCGACAGATGTGCTTGTGAAATTCTTGACATAGGAGTTACTTGTAGGTGTTGGACGTAGCGCTTCCGTAAGCACCCTGGCCGGTGGTGCATCGGAACCGGGCCGCGCCGATCTCGCCCGACCGCGCGTCACGGAATGTGTTTCAGCAGGGCCAAGTCCGCGGGAATATTTGATGGGGAGAGTAGCTTGGAGGCGCGGGCCAATGCCGCACGCGCCTCGGCACGTTGTCCCAGTGCCAAATGGGCGCGCCCCAGCCACAGCGCCGTTTCTCCCGCCCAGCGGCTGTCGGGCCTTCGATCGGCCCAGTACGCGTCGGCCGGCAGCAGTCCGCGCAGCGCTTCGGCCGGCTCGGAGGCCTGCAGGTGAAGGCGCGCCATGCCGATCATGAGATCCGCGCGCGTCGGCGTCATGCGCTGCGGCTGCAACTCGTCGAGTATTGATTCCGCCTCCACGAAGGATTGCCGCGCCGCCGCGAAGTCGCCGAGTTCGAGCCGGGTCAGGCCAAGCTCGACGAGACTCATGGCGCGATCGCCGCGTTGGAAAGGACCCGTCGCGGATGCGGCAAGCGACTGCTCGATCCAGGGCAGGGCCTCGGAGTCTTTCTTTGCGAGTCGCAGCAACGTGCCACGATGCCGCGTTGTCTGGATGTGCTGGCGGGTGCCTGGTTTCGCGCCTTCCAGAGCGATGCGCAGTTGTTCGTCCGCTTCATCGAGTCGGCCGGCATGCGCCATAGCAAGTCCGAGAAAGGCGCGCCCGGCACGCGGCGCGCCCGCCTGTACCGAAAGACGAACGGCCTCCTCGAGCGTCTGCAAAGCGTCATCAGTGCGTGCGGTGATGAGTACCTGTCCCAGAAGCCGCGCGCGGTAGGCGTGCAGGGCGGTCTCCGGCTGCGCCTCCTTCAAGTAGTTGTTGAGCGAGCGGCGGGCGAGCGAAATCGCCTCGTCGAGCTGACCGCCCTCGAACTCGGCCGGTACGGCAATCATGGTCAGCTCGCCGACTACTCTGCTGTCGGTGCCGAACACGCGGTCCGCGTTGGCGACGAGCTCGCGCATCAGGCGCGCTGCGGCGTCGAAGTCGCCGACGTGGATCAGCGCGTTGGCGTAGTAGGGCGCCAGGTCGATCACCTTCGAATGAGTGTAGTCACCGTTGTGGTTGGCCAGCAGGATGTCCAAGCCCTGGCGCGCCGGTGCCACCGCTTGCGGCATGCGGTCGGTGAAGATGTAGGCCTTGCTGAGAAACATCAAAGCCATCGCCACTTCGTCGGAGTGCGGCCCGATCGCCGCCGTCGCCTCGTCGATCGCCCGCCTGGCGGCGCGCTCGGTGATCGCGTAGTCGTTGACGGCCATGCCGAGTGCCGACTCGTGCAACCGCGCGCGCACGGCGAGATGGCTGGCGTCGCGTTTCGCAGTGTCGAGCGCGGCAAACGCCTTCGCGAGCTCGGCAACCGCGGCGTCGGTGTCGCCGAGCATTTCGCGGGACTGCGACAAGGCGAGGTGCAGGCGGGCCGTCATGGACGGATCCTCGTCCGCGAGTGACTGCTGCAGGCGCAGCGCGTCTTCGACGACGCGCGCGGATTGGTGGTTTTCCTGCAAGCCGAACAGGCTTTCGCCGATGATGGCGAGCATTTCCACTTTGAGCTCGGGGGTCGCGTCCGTGCGTTCGTTCATGCGGCGTTCGGCCTGGAGCAGCAAATCCACCGCCGACAGTGCCTTGCCCTCGCGCTGCATCATCGGGTCGGCCTCGCGGAACACCGACGCGATGAAGGCCTGCACTTCCTCGGCGCGCGCCTTTTCCGCGAGTGCGATCCGCGCCTGCCAGCCGGCGACGACCGCGCCGCCGATCAGCACGACGGTGATGGCGGCGGCGGCGCTCACCTCGAGCGTATGGCGGGCGACGAATTTCTTCGTGCGGTACCACCGGCTGTCGCGCTGTGCGAGCACCGGCCGCGAGCTGAGATGGCGCTCGATGTCTTCGAGCAGCGCGTGCACCGTCGGATACCGCTCGGAGGGATTTTTCTTGAGCGCCTTGAGCACCACGGTGTCGAGATCGCCGCGCAGGAGGCTGCGGCGCTTTGATTCCACCACGGCGCTCGGCAGCGGCGGGTCGGCCTGCAGGATGGCCGCTTCGAGTGCGCCGCGTGAGTCGCGCTGCAGCGTGTAAGGCCGCTGCCCGGTGAGCAGCTCGTACAAGACCACTCCGAGCGAATAGACGTCCGACGCGACGGTGATCGGTTGGCCAGCGATCTGTTCCGGCGACGCATAGGCGGGCGTCAGCGCGCGGCCGGACAGCTCGGTGAGCCTGGTCTCGTTGGCCTGGCCGTCTTCGAGTAGTTTGGCGATGCCGAAATCGAGAAGGCGCACCTGGCCGCCGGCGCTGACCAGGATGTTCGCGGGCTTAAGGTCGCGATGCACGGTCAGCTTGCCGTGCGCATACGCGACCGCGCCGGCCACCTGCGCGAACAGGCGCAGCCGCGTTTCCACGTCGAGGTGCTGCTCGCGGCAGTACACGTCGATGTGTTGGCCTTCGACGTACTCGATGGCGAGATAGGGCTGCCCGCCCGCAGTGACGCCTGCATCGTACAAATGGGCAATGTTTGGATGGGACAGCGTCGCGAGAATCTCGCGCTCGCGCGCCATGCGCTCCGCGAGCCCGGCGCGCTTCCACGCGCCGTGCGGAAGCTTCAACGCCACTGGCCGTTTGATGAGGCCGTCAGTGCGCTCGGCCAGCCAGACCACCCCCATGCCGCCGCTACCCAACTCGCGCAGGAGCCGATAAGGCCCGACCACGTCGCCCGGTTGATCACCATCGGACGGGACCTCCGGGATGTCCAGCAAGTCAGTGTCGAATTTCGGAAGGGTGTCGAGGTACGGGGAAGCCTCGTCATCCGCGGCCCGCGAGAGCAGCGCGCGCAATTGGGGCTCGAGCGCGGCGTGCTCCGCCCCGAGCAGGTCGATCCATCGACCACGCTCTGATGCCGGCCGATCGAGTGCCGCATCCAGCAGTTGATCCAGCTGGGCCCACGTACTCACGTCGACTATCGGTCTTGGCATGTGCAGCGGCGGTGAGGCCGCGATTATGAGGCAGTCCGGAGGGTTGTCAAGGTGCGGTAACGACTCGCCCGGCCAGCTCGAGTGGAGCGGAGAGGCTGAGATGGCCGCGCAGCAGGTCGGTGGAGATTCGTGCGGAGCGAAGCACGCCGTTCAGTGTCGAATCGAACAAGTAGTCCCCGACCACGACCAGTCCCGGATGCTCGACCGGCTCCGGCCGATGTGCCGAGCTCGCGTCGCGGAACGGATAGCCGCCCGGTTGCCCGCTCACGGCACCCGCCCAGCGATGCACCTTGCCTTCAATGATCCGCTGCCGCGCTTCGTCGTAGAGATCGTCCGGCAGCGATTCGAGGGCCCGGGCAACCAGCGCCCGATCATCGAGGTTGCAGGATGACAGCGCATCGGCGCCAGCCAGCAGCCAGCCCAACACGCCATAGGTCACACCATCCTGAGGCGGGGATTCATCGTAGACGCAACAACCTCCGAACGCGTCGAGCATGACCCACGAACCCGCGATCAAATGCCCCCAGAATCGCCGGTCGAAGAGGATCGAGATGCGCAGGTAATGGCCGGGGTGGTCGTAGTTCGCGACATGTCGTGCCATCGCCCGGCATAGACGCTCCCCGACCCATTCAATTTCCTGCAGCCGGTTGTACGGCAGCGCGATGACCACCGCATCGAACTCACGCTGAACGACCCGTCGGTTGCGGCGTATGGTGACGGCGTAGCGATGTTCGCGAGTGCTCGACACTCGCACGACCGGCGCGTCGAGCTCTACATCGGTACGGGTCAGGCTCGCGGCCAGGCGCCGCGGCAGCATTTCCATGCCCCCTTCGATTGAATACTGCGCGCCATAGAACGGTAGGGACTTCATGAAGTTTCGAAGCCCGATCAGCCCGCTGGTCAGATGCGGCTCGGTGGCCATGTCGCTGTGAGCGGTGATCTTCAGATACCGCCTCGCGATCGGGTCCGCGACGTCCTCCAGAACGTCGGCACATGTCCGGGACGCCCACGGATGCCGGTTGTCTTCCGGGCCGAACCCGCGGTGCCAGCTCGCGAGCGGCAGCATGGCGACCGTTCGGCGGCGGAAGTCTTCGACAGCTCTGAGAGTACGGGCCCCGAACTGCGTGCCGAGCTCGCTCTCGTCACGGAGAAACGCGCCATCCATGACGACGGCGCTGCTCCCGGTCGGCACGGCGTTCAGCCCCAGTTCCGCGACCAACTGTCGGAGCGGATCGTGGCCAATGCCATCGTAGGCGTAACACTCCGCGACGCCGGACTCGTAGGTGATTGGTACACTATCGAAGCGACGAGTCTGGATCTTGCCCCCGACTCTCTGACTGGCCTCGAACAACGTCAGTCGACACGAGGTGCCGAGCGCCCGTTCCAGCAGGCGTGCCGTCATCAGGCCGCTTGGCCCGCCCCCGACGATCGCGATTCGTGTCATATGCCCCCTGCGTTGTACCTACGCAGGAGGCCCGAAAAACCGGACACGCGGTCGGGCCGGCGGTAGTATCGAGGGAATGCGGGCGAGCAGCACCGGCCATGAACGACCGCCTGGACCTGACTGATCTGATTCGTCGCGCCGAGAACGGCGACGCCGAAGCGGCTGACCGTCTGTTTGCGGCCACGTATGCCTCCCTCTGCAAGCTGGCGCGCATCCGGCTCGTCACCGGTGGGCGCAATACGCTGCTCGATACCGGCTCGCTGGTCCACGAGTCGTACTTGCGATTCGCGACGGCCGGGGCGCTGAACATCCAGGACCGCGTCCACTTCCTGCGCTGGGCGGGACGCGTGATGCGATCGGTGATCGTCGATTTCGCGCGCCGCCGCACGGCCGGGCGGCGCGGCGGAGGTGCCGTCGAGGTAACGCTGACGACGGGGATAGCCGACGAGCGCAGCGGCAGCGCCGAACAGATCCTCGCCGTCCACGAAGCACTCGACGATCTCGCCGCGGTGGCTCCGCGTCTGGCCCAGGTCGTCGAGCTGCGCTACTTCGGGGGCCTCACCGAGCCGGAGATCGCAGAGGCCCTGGGCGTGACCGACCGGACCGTCCGCCGCGACTGGCAGAAGGGCCAGCTGTTGCTCCGAGAGGCGCTGGAGTGAATGACACGTCGCGCTACTTCTGAGCAGACTTCTTAGCTTTGCCGCCCTTCTTTGCGGCCCAGCGCTTTTTCTGAGCGTCTGAAATGGCTTTGCGCGCCTCTGCTGACATCCTGCGGCGGGCCTTGGCGATGCGCTTCGCAGAACGCTCGTCTCTCACGGTGTCACCATCTGCCAAGCCTTTCAGTTCCGACTCTGCTCGACGGACCAAGCCACGAATCTGTTCAGAGATCTCGTTGCGCTTGCTATTTAGTGCATCCAGCTGATTAGCGATACTTCCGAGTGTTGAACCAGCAGCCATAGCTACCGCATCTAGCCTGGTTGCTTTCCGTGCACGTCTCTTTGCCATTTGTAATTCTCCGTTACGAAGTTGGGGGACTTCGTCACCGCAATTATAGTCAAGTGAACATACGCCGATGACTACGCCGGTTCGAGCGTTGCAGGCCGAAGTAACCTGGCCGACACCGCGCCGGACGACCCGCGACGTGAGAGTCTGGTTGAGATTCGCGACGCCGCCGTCGAGGGTCGCGCGGCCTACTTGCAGCCGAACGACACGATCGCGTCGTGCGACCGGTTGTCGTGGCGCTCGATCTTGCGCAGCACGTCCCTGGTCGCGGCGAGATGGAACGCGCGGATCCGCGCCAGCGCCCGGTGACTCTGCGGGGGAATGCGTGAGAGGTAGTCCTCGCCTCTGGTGCTCACGGTCCAGTCGTTGAAGGGAAACGCCGCGCCCCCGGTGAACAGCGACGGCACGCCGTTCACGATCGGCGTGTATTCCACGCCGAACTCGGCCGCCGCCTCGACGTAGCCGTCGATGAAGTCTTGGTTCTCCACGTCCGACTGCAGTGAGAGATAGGCGCGGCCGAACTGCGTGTAGCCGCTGGTGTCGCTGTCGAAGAGGTCCTGGGGTCGATCTCGCCGACCGTCCTGAAGAGCGCAGCGGATCGCGCGATCGACGGCGGCCTCGTGAAGTTCAATACGACGTAGTTGGCGGGGAACTCGAAGTTCGCCGCATCGTCGGCGTCGAGCAGGAAGGCGCTGCCCTGCGACATCACGTAGGCGAGGCTGTCGGTCAGCACCGAGATGTCCGCCGTACTCGCCGCGTTGGGGCCGGCATCGATCACCGTGTAGACGAACGACGGATTGGTGCGTCCGGCAAAGCCGCCGGCGCCCACCGCGAAATGCGTGTTCAGGGCGTTCACGGTCCTGATGGCCGCGGTGGATGTCAGCGCGTCGATGACCTGGTCGACGATGCCACATTGCAACATCCGTTCGGCAAACGCTTCGCGCACCTTCAGCGGCTGGGCGAGGAGCGGCGTCGTGTCGATCACGTCGGGTGTCGCGAAGGGTTCGACCGAGCCATAGGTGTTGGCATGCAGGGTTCCCGACATCGACAGGCACAGGACGACCGTGACGAGCTTCGCGGCGAGTCTCATGTTCGTGACCTCCGGGATGGACGACAAGCGACGGAGTGTAATCGAAGCGCGGCGGCGTGCGCAATCGAGAGGAGGCACGTGTGCGTCTCGAATTCCCAATTCTCCCGCTGAAGCAGCGGCAGGGCTGGCAGACCGAATGCGTTTTCATGGACCCCTCGCGTGGCTCGCGGGTGCCGTCTCTGGCGCGCTGGGACCCGCACCCGAAGTCTCTTGCGTCCTGTTCCGAGTGCTTGTATAAGTGCCTCGAAGCCGTCACAGTCCTGTTGCACGTCCGCTCCCCGGCCGCGGGTCGCTGGAGTCGCCATGTCGAGACAGATCGTGCTGATCTTCGGAATTATTCTGGTTCTTGCCGTACCTGCTTCGAGCCAGACGCAGATTACAACGGGGGTCATCCAGGGCACCGTAGCCGATCCGACCGGGGCGGTGGTCCCGGGCGCCGCGGTCGAGGTCAGAAATACCGGGACCAATTTCGTCCGGGCGCTGACGACCGGCGCTGACGGCCGCTTCGTCGCCCTCCAACTTCCGCCGGGCCCGTATCGAGTGACGGTGACTCTGGCGGGGTTCGCCACACACGTGCAGGAGGACGTCAGCCTCACGGTGGGGCAGTCGATCACCATCAATCCCGTGTTGAAGGTGTCGGGGACCGCGGAGACGGTCACGGTGAGTGGCACCTCGTTCATCGACGTGACCCGCACGGAGGTCAGCAATACGCTCAACGAGACCACCATCAGCTCGACGCCGATCCTCGGCCGCAAATTCGAGGACCTGCTCACCCTCACTCCCGGCGTGAGCGTCGTCCAGGGACCGGACGGCGACGAGATCACCTTCAATGGTCAACGAGGCATGTACAACAACGTCAGCCTCGATGGCGGCGATTACAACAACGGATTCTTCGGTGAGCAGCTCGGCGGCCAGCGCGCGGCGATCGACATCACGCTGGATGCGGTGAAGGAGTTCCAGGTCGTGGCGAGCGGCGCCAACGCGGAATTTGGCCGCACCGCCGGCGGCGTCGTCAACGTCATCACCAAGTCGGGCACCAACGACCTGCACGGCAGCCTCTTTCACTTCCAGCGCCTCGAGGGACTGACGGCCGACGCCTCCGACGGCACGCCGCCAACCGACTTTCATCGCGAACAGTTCGGCGGCACGTTGGGCGGCCCGATCAAGCGCGACCGCGTGTTCTTCTTCGGCGCGATCGAGCACGTCAACGAGAACCTGCAGCGCGCCAACCTCAGCCAGCCGATGGGGACCTGCGCGACCCAGACGCCGATCATCACCAATCCCGCTCACGAGGGCCTGATCAACGGCAGCGTCGAATGCCAGCGCCTCGCGCTGCTGAACTTCTTCCGCACCACCCGGAACCAGGAGGAAGGCAACCCGATCGATCACACCATCGACAACACCGCGATCCTCGGCAAGCTGGATGTGACGCTCAACGCGGCGAACCGGTTCAGCGCGTCCTACAACTTCGACCACTCGAAGAACACCAACCAGACGTTCGATGTGCCGACCTACGGCAGTTCCGCCAATGGCATCGAAGGCCCGTCCAAGATCAACGTCACCAACTTCAATCTCTTCTCGACCCTGTCCCCGACGACGCTGAACGAATTCCACGTGACCTACGCGCGGGAACTGCGGCCCCGCAACGCCGTCGCGTCCAACGTTCCCGCCGACACCGGCATGGGGGATCCCGCGTTTCGTTTCGGCAACCCGTTCTTCCTGGAGCCCAACGTCGACGAATTGCTCTGGCGCCTGCAAATCAAGAACAACATGTCGATGGTGAAGGGACGCCACACGTTCAAGGTCGGAGGCGAGTGGCTCCATACGCTCAACGACCAGGTATTCCGTGGCTTCTTCACCGGCCGCTACCTGTTCAGCAGCGTCAGCGGGTTCCTGCGGTATGCGTCACCCGCCGCGGCCGGAGGTTTTGGACCGAACGCGGTCGCGTGCTCGAACGGTAGTTGGGTGACGGTGCCGACGCAGTGCCCCGCGGGCAGCACGCTGTCGGGAACGCCGCTGCTCCTCTTCATCCAGGAGTCCGGAACCGGCTTTCCGAATGTCGATCCGCCCGGAAAGTCGGTGCTCGGCAACGAAGACATCGCGCTGTTCGCGCAGGACCAATGGCAGATCCGTCCGAACGTCACGCTCAACTACGGCATTCGCTGGGATGCGCAGCTGATGGCCGAGACCGTCGATCCGGCGACGACGGCGTACGCGCAGTTCCTGAGCGACCCGGACTTTCTCTCCGACGGGACGATTCCGAATCAGGTCGCACAGTTCCAGCCGCGCGTCGGCGTGGCGTGGGACGTCAATGGCGAACGGTCGAACGGTCGTTCGCGGCAACTTCGGCTTGTACTACGGGCGCAACAACATGCTGAGCCAGGCCGGATCCGTCACTGCCAACGGGCTTCAGAACCAGGGGACCGTGCGTGGGCTCGTGACCGGCCTGGTTCCCGGTGTTCTGCCCATGCCGACCTGGCCTGGGGTCGTCGAGCTTCCTGCCGCTTCCGGCGGGCCAGTTCCCCCTGTTCACGGGCGTGCGCACCACGGCGTCCGACTTCAAGAATCCGCGAATCACGACCATGAACTTCGCCCTCGAGCAGGAGCTGGCGCCCGATTGGTCGGCGTACTTCGACTTCACGTATTCGCGAGGCGACAACCTGAGCCAGTTTCTCAACATCAATACCGCGGGACGCGGAGCGCCGTTCAGCCCGCAGCTGGGCGACGTCTTCGTGCACACGAGCAAGGCCTGGTCGCGCTACAGCGGCGCGACGTTCGCGGTCCGCAAGCGCTTCTCGGAGGGCTACCAGCTCGAAGCCAATTACGTGTTGTCGACGGACAAGGATACCGACTCGAGCGAGCGTGACCCTTTTACCGATCGCAGCTTCGACGTGCCGCTGACCGAGCTCGATCGGCTCTACGCGCCGTCCGACCGTGACATCCGGCACAAGTTCAACTTGTTCAGCTATGCCAATCTTCCGGCGGGGATCGTCGGCAATGTTCGCGTCCAGGCGCGGGGGGCGCAGCCGATCACTCCGTCGCCCGGCTCGGCGGAGACGCGGAACAGCGAGCGGAAAGACAACGCCTTCTTCACGTTCGACTGGCGGATTTCGCGGACGTTCAGGTTCGGCGACCGCTACGAGCTGATCCCGACGCTCGAGATGTTCAACACCTTCAACAACGAGAACAACATCAACCCGTTGGTCACGCCGGCGCTGTTCAACTTCGACGGGTTCCTGCGTCTTGGCGTGGGCGATCCTCGTCAGGTGCAACTCGCGGTGAAATTCCAGTTCTGAACGAATGGCGCGCGCGCTCAGCCCGCCTCCTGGCCAACCATCGAGCGGCGCAAACACAGTCGGCTCACTACGCAAGCGACTAGTGACAGGCCACTAGCCAGGGCGAGCGTCTTCGGGCAAGATCGATGCGGCATGCCGTCAGAGCTCAGCGAGATCTCCGTTCGCCTGGCTGAGGTCGGCCGCCGCTTCGACGCTCGCGGCTGGGTGCTGGGTACCAGCGGGAACTTCAGCGTTGTTGTGAACCGCGAGCCGCTTCGCCTCATGATTACGTCCAGTGGCATTTCGAAGGGCGAGCTCACCGCCGACGGCATCGTCGAAATCGACCAAGCTGGGCAGTTGACCACACCAGGGACGGACCGGCCTTCAGCGGAAGCACGGCTCCACGTCGAGATCGTGCGAGCTCGCGGCGCTGGCGCCGTGCTGCACACACATTCGATCTGGAGCACTCTTCTCTCCGACCGTCACATGGCATCCCGAGGTCTTGTCGTCGAAGGCTACGAGATGCTGAAGGGTCTTCACGGCGTCGCGACCCACGAGCAGCGCGAGTGGATTCCGATCCTCGAGAACGACCAGGACATGGAGCGGCTTGCCGGTAAGGTGCGCGCGACGCTCATCGAGCATCCAGGCTCACATGCATTCCTTCTTCGCCGCCATGGAATGTACACTTGGGGCGAGACACTGTCGCAAGCCGTACGACACGTCGAGATCGTCGAGTTCCTGCTCGAAGCCGTCGCGCGGAGCGAGCGAGGAGGTACCACATGGCCCTGATCAGACTCCCAGCGGAGAACACAACCCTCACCGAGTTCGAGGCCGTCCGGAGCTTCCTCGCTACTCACGGCATCGATTACGAGAACTGGACGCCCGAACATCCGATCGGCGCCGACGCAACATCAGAGGCGATCCTCGACGCGTACAGCCGGGAGATCGAAACGCTAAAAGCTCGCGGTGGCTATCGCACCGCAGATGTGATCGACGTCCGGCCAGACACGCCGAATCTCGACGCGATGCTGGCAAAGTTCAGCCGCGAGCACTGGCACGACGAGGATGAAGTGCGGTTGATCATCGCGGGCCGTGGGCTGTTCCACGTCCATCCGCCGAATGGGCCAGTGTTCGCCATCGAAGTGGAGGCTGGCGACCTCATTCGGGTACCTCGTGGCACGCACCACTGGTTCGACCTCTGCGCCGATCGCCGCATCCGGGCCATCCGTCTGTTCCAGGACGTATCCGGATGGACGCCCCACTACACGGACACCGGCGTCGACCAGCAGTTCCAGCCGGTCTGCTTCGGCCCGTCGTACGTGTCGCCCTCGGCGAACAGGTGAACGCTGCCGGCGCGTCCGCGCGCGAGGCGTTTCTTCTCGATATTGAAGGCACCACGACGCCGATCGCGTTCGTCGTGGACCTGCTGTTTCCGTATGCGAGGAAGCATCTGCGGCGGCACCTCGAGGAGCACGCGACCTCGCTTACCTACGCTTCTCTTTTTGATCAACTGCGAGAGGCGCACGCGGCTGATCAGCGCGCACGCGAGTCTGTTCCGGCGTGGGTCGACGCTTCTCCGGCCGCGCGACGCGACTCGGCCGCCAGCTACGCCGAGTGGCTGATGGATCGGGACCGGAAGTCGACGCCCCTGAAAACCCTGCAGGGAAAAATCTGGGAAGAGGGGTACCAGCGCGGCGAGTTGGTCGGCGAGGTGTTTGCCGATGTAAGACCGGCACTTTCGCGATGGCATGAGCAAGGCGCGTCCGTCGGCATCTTCTCGTCGGGAAGCGTGCTTGCGCAGCAACTGCTCTTTCGACACTCGTCGGCCGGGGATCTCACCCCGTTTCTTCAGCGGTACTTCGATACGACCATCGGAAAGAAAGCGGACAGTGACAGCTATCGCCGCATCGCGGCGGCCATGAACATACCGCCACACGTGATCGTGTTCGTCTCCGATCTCGTCGCTGAGCTCGATGCGGCTCGCGACGCCGGACTACAGACCAGGCTCTCGATCCGACCAGGAAACGCACTGCTTCCGCCTGCACAAGACCACGCAGTAATTCGAACCTTCGACGAGTTCGTTTCACGCCCGATACGCTAGCGGGTCTCGCTGTAGCGACTTGCGGCCGCGTTGGCGGACAGAAGGCAGAAGCTCCGGGTAACACCGTTGGACCGGAGGGTTCGATCGGTTCCAGCCTGCCGGTATCGGCACCCGTCAGGGGTCGTGGACGTCAAATCGCGAGCGGGGACAGACCCACTCGGGACCTACTTCGGCACCATACCCTTGAGCCACAGGGCAATCGCTTTCCCGAGGCCGACGCCGCTTTCGGAGCCGCTCTCCGGGAGGGCAAAGGAGAAATTGTCCCCGTCGCGAACGATACGCGTTGAAACGTGATCCGACTGCTCGCTGATCCGGCGAGTAGCGGTCGTGACTTCCCGAATCGCCTCGACAACCAGATTGTTCATACACCTTGAGTTTAGCGCATATTGCTACGGGTTAGAGCCCTTCCCCGGAGCCTGGGCCACGGTAACTGCCGGCCCTGCAGGACCTGCCGGTGCTACGGGAGTTGCCGGTGCTACGGGAGTTGCCGGTACTGCGGGAGTTGCCGGTACTGCGGTGGGTGCCGATGCTGGCGACGCTGGTGTCGCGGGCGCCGCTCCGAGCTTCACGATCTCAGCCATGACCCCGGCGAGCTCGAGCAGGATCGGGGTCAGCATCGCCTGAAAGATCGGCAGCCGCTCGGCGAAGTCCCCGAGAATTCCTGGTCGATTCGACTGGATGTTGAGCACCCCGATCTTGACGTCCTGCATCTTGTCGTCTTTCACGATGAGCGGCCGGCTAATGAGACTGCGGATGTCAGCGCCGTCACCATCACCAAAGTAATTGCGCACAGCACCCACGACGGACGGCTGGAAATCTCCTTTCTCCTTGCACCAGTCAGACATCGTCCGTGTGTCGCTGTAGCCATCCACGTCGTTGGTCAGAAACGCCTTCGGCGCTCCCGGGAGCACCGCCCAGAGGTCGCCACGTTTGGATTCGTGCGGGACCGGCAACGCGATCGACGGCCGCCGATCCGGAGCCACCTCTTCTCCTTTACGTGGCTTTTCAGACGTCGCAGAATGCTCCTGTCGGAACACGAGCAGCCCCGTGAACTTGTCGAGCTCACCCTCTGGAGGGACAAACAGAACCTCGCAGTCCGCAGGAACCGGCGCCGACGTAGGCTGGTACAGCATCACATTGGCTGAATAGAGGGCCGACCCTTTTCCCGTGAGCGGCTGGTCGTCGAAAATCTGCGCCAGCGTCGCGACGGAATTCAACAGGGAGCGGCCGAATGCCTCAAGCTCTTCGGCGGTCACCGTCGCCTGAGGCGTCCTCGGCATGATCAGGCTGACGCCCCGGTGTGCCCCGCCAACCGATTCGGCGAGCTTGCCTTGAAAAGCGCGCGGCGGCATCGTGCGTACCAGCGACTCGAGCCGTTCGCGGTTGCGGTCGTCCGACCATTGCCGCGCGAAGAACATCAGCGCGAACGCGATCACGGACGCCCAGAAGACGATCGCCCTCGGCGGCATCGCGGCAACAGGGCTCGAGAACGTGAGCGGGAACGCGGCGGCGACCTCAGACTGGTACACGGAGCCGAGGAGCCCCGCGATCACCGCCAGGACCGTGGTAACGGTGGCGAAGACCGGTGACGACACGAATCGATTCAATAGCTGGAGCATCGGCGCGCGTCCGGCTGCCGCCGACGCCAATCGAGGCTTTGCGGCAACCCTGTCGTTCCTGGTGAAGGCCTCGCTGGAGACGTTCTAAGTAGGTTGTCGCACAGGCCGTGTGTCACGCCGGAATGATGAGCCCACTTGCGAAATTTGTCCAGACCGGGATAGGGCGATGGCGAGTCCTTGTCGGATGCGTTCGCGATCGCATGTAATACGCGACGTATCCGGTTCACGACCCGCCGTAGGCCTGCGGCGCTCAACACGATCGCGTGGACGAGGCACCCACGCCGTATCGATCCGATGAATCGTTCGACGTGGGCGTTCTGCCACGCACGCGCCGATCATTGCGCTGGACGGGCAGGCTCTGTAGACTGCGTTCTCTCCCCGCGTCAATCGGAGGTCTCGTCGTGCCAATCCATCCGCAGGCTCGTGCGGTCATCGACATCATGGCGCAGATGGGCGTGTCGATGGTCGCCAATCCGTCCGATTTGCGCGCCTTGATGGCCTCATTTCCCCGTCCGGAAGGCGAATCCGTGGGCGCTGTCGTCAACCGAACCGTCCTGGGTCCAGCCGGTGACGTGCCCGTGCGGATCTACAGTCCGGCCGGCGCCGGAGCGGACCGCTGCCGGCGCTGGCCTGGTTTCATGGGGGCGGATGGGTGTTCGGGAGTCTCGACTCGGCGGACTTCTTGTGTCGCAGGATCGCGAATCGATCTGGCTGCCGTGTGATCTCGGCGGGCTACCGCCTCGCTCCGGAAGCCAAGTTTCCGGCTGCGGTCGACGACTGTTTCGCGGTCACCAAGTGGATCGCGGACCATGCGGCCGATCTCGATGTGGACGCGGATCGCATTGCCGTCGGCGGTGACAGCTGCGGCGGAAATCTCGCGGCCGTCGTCTCGCAACTGGCGCGCGATCAGGGAGGGCCGTCTCTCGCGTTTCAGGCGCTCGTCTATCCGGTCACCGACCATCGTTTCAACACGTCGTCCTATCGTGACTTACGGCGACGGGTATCTACGTCACCAGAGCTGCGATGGTGTGGTTCTGGAACCAGTACCTCGGAGACGCGGGCGACGGCAACAGTCCGCTCGCGTCGCCGCTGCGTGCGACCACGCTCGCAGGCCTGCCGCCCGCCATCGTGATCACGGCAGAATTCGATCCCGCGCGACGCCGAAGCGCTAACGGCGCGCGGCGGATGACGTCACCGTCGGTCGTGCGCTACGACAGCCAGATTCATGGCTTCTTCGGCAACGCGATGATCGACGACGGGATCTCCGCGCTCGATCGCCTGAGCGACGCGCGTCGGCAGACGGCGACTGACCGAGCGCCGCTTCGCGACCGATCGCCTGGGTTGATCCGCATGCCGCGTCGCAGTCGCGGCGCTGCGCGCCTGCCAACTGCACGAGTCGGACTACCGTGACGCACCGTGTGAGCGGATGGATCGGTCGATGGCCGCGCGCCGAGCGCCTCATGCTGGGGCGTCAAATGCCGGGACCCGGCCGCACGTACTGGCCGACGCATGACCGTCTCGTCGCCCGGGCGCGACTATAGCCGAAAGTGACCGGGCGGCGCACCGCCGAGCACTCTCGAATCGACCTTCACGCTGCTCGATCGAGCGCGGAAGGGCGACGACCACGCGTTGGAAGAGTTGTTCCGTCGTCATCTGGGTCCACTTCAGCGCTGGGCCCGAGGTCGGCTGCCGAACTGGGCGCGCGATCTGTCCGATACAGACGATCTTGTCCAGGACACCCTCCTGCGGACGTTTAGACACTTGGAGGGTTTCGACCATCGCGGCGCGGGAGCGCTCCAGGCGTACCTTCGCCAAGCGATCGTCAATCGGGTCCGGGACGAGCTCCGTCGAAAAGGGCGGCGACCAGATTTGGCGAACGTGGATGGCCTCGAGCCGGCTGCCGATGCATCACCCTACGACGAGGTGATTGGCCGCGAGACGCTCGAACAGTACGAGAAGGCGCTCCAACGGGTGCGACCTGAGGAGCGGGAAGCGATCGTGGCTCGTGTGGAGATGGGTTACAGCTACGAGGAATTGGCTCAGGTGCTCGGAAAACCCACGGCGGACGCCGCTCGCATGGCTGCGCAACGGGCGCTCGTCCGACTCGCGGAGGAGATGCGAGCCTTGCGTGAGTGACAACACGGACGACGATCTCGCGGGCGCCATCCTCGACGGCCGCGCCGTGGATTGGACAGCGGCGGAATCGAATACCGCCGCCGAGCGCTCGCTCGTCCCGTATCTTCGAGCTGTCGCACGCATTGCCGAGCTGTACAGGAACGCAGATACCACATGTTCGTTGGAAGGCGTGCCGGTCGACGATGCGGCTCGGCCCCGGGCCTCGAAGCCGGCCCCGACCGAGTGGGGGCACCTTCAGGTACGGGAACGCATCGGGCTCGGTGCGTTCGGTGAAGTCTACCGGGCCTGGGACTCGAAGCTCGATCGCGACGTCGCCCTGAAGCTCCTCCCCGAACATCGCTCCCTGCCCGACGGCGGCGCAGCCATCCTCGAAGAAGGGCGGTTGCTGGCCCGCGTCCATCATCGAAACGTCGTGTCCATCTACGGCGCCGACCGCATCGACGATCGCGTCGGCCTGTGGATGGAGCTGATCGATGGAGAGACGTTGCAGCAGGCCATGAAGCGGGGTCGCGCCTTCAGTCCGGCAGATGCCATCCGCATTGGAATCGAGCTTGCGAGTGCGATCAGTGCGGTGCACGAGGCGGGTCTCCTCCATCGCGATGTCAAACCGCACAACATCATGCTGGCGCGGGATGGACGCGTCGTCCTGATGGACTTCGGGACCGGGCACGACGCGCGGAGGGGTGAGCCGCCCGGGCTATCCGGCACGCCCCTTTACTTCGCTCCTGAGCTCCTCGCAGGACGCCCTCCCTCGGTATCGACAGACATTTACAGCGTCGGCGTGGTGCTCTTTTACCTGTTGACCCGTGTCCACCCGGTACACGGCGAGACACTGAGCGACCTGTACCGCGCCCACCAAGGTCGACCAGCGCCGGATGTCAGGCACCTGCGATCTGATGTGCCGCGAGCGCTCGCGCTGGCGATCACTCGCGCATTGGACCCTGAGCCGAGTCGTCGACAACCGACGGCGAAAGTCTTGGCGTCAGAACTCACGGCTGTCTATGGCGGACTGCTCACTCTGGCGATGGCCGTGGGCCTGGCGCTCGGCTGGTCGGACCCTCCGACAGCCGGCGCGGCGTCCGGGAGCTCCGAGCGAGAGTCGCTGCCCGCGACGGAGGGCGAACGCGCGATCGGGTTGCCGCCGCTCGAACATCTCGATACCGAACCTGGCAGCGAGTAGGGCCTTCACATGTGGCCCTACGAAGTGCTCAGTTCACCGACGAGTGCTGCAACCGGGCCAGGCTCCGCTCTCCAGCAAGACGACTCTGCGCTTGAGCGGGTGACAGTGCGCCGCGTGAGTCAACGACTCTTGCCACTGTTGTTCGTCCTCTACATCTGCAACTACCTCGATCGCATCAATGTCGCGATCGCGGCGTTGCAAATGAACCGCGACCTCCGCTTCAGTGCCACCGCGTACGGCCTCGGTACTGGCATCTTCTTCATCAGTTATGCCCTGTTGGAAGTGCCGAGCAATGTCGTGCTCGCACGCGTCGGCGCGCGCCGCTGGATCTCCCGGATCATGGTGTCGTGGGGCGTGATCTCGACCTGCATGATGTTCGTCCGCACTCCGCTGGAGTTCTACGTCCTGCGCTTCCTTCTGGGCGCGGCCGAGGCGGGATTCTTCCCCGGCGTGATCTACTACCTTGGCCAGTGGTTTCCCGCTGCCTGGCGAGCGCGCGCGAGCGCGCGCTTCATGATCGCAATCCCGTTTTCGGCCGTGATCGCTGGACCGCTCGGTGGCGCGTTGCTCGGACTCGACGGTCAGTTGGGCCTCGCCGGGTGGCAGTGGCTCTTCTTGCTCGAAGGCCTGCCGTCGATCGTCCTCGGATTCGTCGTGCTCCGCGCGCTGCCCGACAGGCCTGCCGACGCGCGGTGGCTCTCGGACGCACAGCGCCATTGGCTGACGGCGCGACTCGAGCGCGAGGAGGAGGCGTCGCGCGCGCCGCACGGCGTCTCGGCGCTCCGCGCGCTTGCCAAGCCGATCCTGTGGGCCGTCGCCGCCCCGGCCCTGCTCGTCAACACGGCGGGCTACGCGTTCGGGTTCTGGGCGCCGACCGTGATCCGGGACGCCCTCCACACAAGCGACTCCGCCACGGGCATGATCATCGGGCTGATGGGGGCTGCAGGCGCGGTGCTGATGATCGCCACGGGCGTGAGTAGTGACCGCAGCGGGGAGCGGGTATTGCACGCGGCAGGCGCGATCTTCCTGACCGCGGTCGGCTACGTCGGGGCCGCACTGCTGCCGACGCCGGTGGGACGCGTCGGCGCATTCGCGCTGGTGCTGGTCGGCAGTATGTGCTTCATGCCGCCGTATTGGTGCCTCCCGAACCGGCTGCTCCGTGGGACCGCGGCGGCGGCCGGAATCGCCCTCGTGAACGCCATCGCATCGATCGGCGGCTTCGCGGGTCCGTACGTCGTCGGGCGGCTTACCGACGCGACCGGCGGCACCAAGATCGCGTTCCTTGCGATGGCGGGCGTGGCGCTCGCTGGGAGCGCGACTTGCCTCATGCTGCGGCGCCATCCGGCCTTTATCTCGCCGGCGGCCGCCGTCGACACGCTGGGTGAAGCCCGACGTGCACCCGGCTCGGGGTAAGCTGACATTGAAACCGGCGTCCTCCTCCTGATGTTCTCCTACTCCTTCCTGGCCATGACGGCCTACAACATGGTCCAGCCGATCGCGCCATACTCCCTGACGGATGTGTGATGCCGCAAACCAGTCACATACGGGTCGTCGAGTGCTCAAAGGCGGACGAGTTCCTCGACCGAATCTCGCCAAGGAGTGAGTTTTTCTATGACTTCGGCCCGGGGTCATTCATGTTCCGGGGACACCCGGACGCTCGGTTTCAGCTGGTTCCCTCGGCGTTTCGCCTCGGCACGCTCATACGTACAACTCGAGGCTGGCGCAGAGTAGAGGCTTGGTCGAATCAGGTCCAGGTCGAGGCTGAGCGCGGAACTGTGCGGAGATTCTTCCAAAGGGCGGATGCGGCCGGCCTGCCTCTCCCTGAAGATTCGCAGGCGCTCCGCACGCATCTTCTCGAAGAGCCTCTCGCGGTACATGAATGGCCCTCGCGGCAGGTGCTGTCCCTTCTGGGCTTGGCGCAACACCATGGCGTCCCTACGCGTCTTTTGGACTGGAGCCGAAGTGCCACGACCGCAGCATATTTTGCAGCGCGCGAGGCAGCACTGTGGCACTGGCGTGAGACCGACTCACCAGCTGGCACGAGCCACCTTGGCGTGTGGGCGTACTCGCTGATGGCAGCGTTCATCGCACGCGAGATGTCTGGCGTGTTTGCGCCAGAGGACCGAATCGTCCTCGTTACTGCGCCCGCCGCGGGAAATCAGAATTTGCATGCGCAGCAAGGTGTATTCAGCTTGTACCGACCGTCGCTTGTTGAAGCCGGCGAACCAGTGGATCGTCGGCCACTGGATGCCCTCGTCGCTGAGCGTCCCAGCGCCCAGATGCTGCTGCATTTCACGCTTCCTATCGGGCAGG
This sequence comes from uncultured cyanobacterium, assembly GCA_963833135.1. Classification (GTDB taxonomy): domain Bacteria; phylum Acidobacteriota; class Vicinamibacteria; order Vicinamibacterales; family UBA2999; genus 12-FULL-67-14b. Next base: position 23,208 of record CAWHWW010000015.1, read on the forward strand.
CTCCGGTCTTACTCCGGCTACTTGCAAAAGAGGGCGTGAGCGGCGCGTCACTGTTTCCGGGATACGCCGGTGTCGCGGCGGGCATGCAAGAGGAGCAATACTGGCGGACGAAGTCGGAACCGTCGCCGCATCGGTGATTCTATTGGGTATCCACCGTACGATCCGATTGATTCATCACATGGAGCGCAAGTCGTGGCTGAACCTGTTGACGCTTTTATCTCGTACTCGCACAGGGACGAAGCTCTTCGCCATAGCCTTGAAAAGCATCTTGCGAGTTTGCTACGCGAGGGGTTCGTACGAGTGTGGCACGATCGCCGCATCACTGCGGGGGACGATTGGGGAGGCGAGATCGATCGACACCTCGAGGAGGCTCGTCTCGTATTACTGTTGATCAGCCCAGACTTCATCGCTTCGAAATACTGTTTCGACGTGGAGACCGCCCGAGCCGTCGAGCGTCACCTTTCCGGCGAGGCAGTCGTAGTCCCGGTGATCCTGCGTCCGGTCGATTGGATCAACGTTCGAGTGGGTCCGTTCAACACCAAGCTGAGCGAATTACACGCGCTGCCGGTGGACGGACTACCGGTAACGAAGTGGCCGGATCAGGATGAAGCCTTTGTCAGTATCGTTCAGGGGTTGCGGTCGCTGATTGAAAAGATGCCTGGTCAGTCCGGGCTCGCCGGGTTTCAACCGCAAACGAATCGGGCAGGGCAGCAACGAGTTGACTTGCCCGTCCAGCCCAAACCCCGTGCGCTCCAGCGTAGTCGGATTGTTGTACTTGCCACAACGCTGGTGCTTATCGCGTTAGGTGCAAGCATGTGGATCTCCAATCTGACGGGAGATGATGCTCAAAGCGCTCAGGGGAGGGGGTATGAGCTATTTGGTCGGGCCATGTATGCGGAGGCGGTCGAAGCGTATTCCGAAGCTATTCGTCTCGGCGCGAACTCACCTGCAGTGTATAAGGAGCGGGGTGCCGCCAATCTTTACCTTGCCCAGTACTCCGAGGCAATTAGTGATTTGAATGAATCCGTAAGAAGACGCGGCGTGAGCTTTAGTCCTGAGGATGTTGAGTCGCACCTCCTTCTCGGGTTGGCCTTTCTTGGACAGCGCCGCGACGTGGATGCATCTAAACAGTTTCAGAGGGTGACAGAATTGGATACGAGTGGAGAGTTTGGAAGGTGCAGCAAGGCTACTCTCTTGTGGCTACAAGGCCAGACTCTTATAGATGGGGTGGGCAAAGAGTGCCCGAAAGATTTCAATACAACGTTTGGTGAAGTGACACTGGGTCAACAGCGAAGGTAGCCCCAGGCGACGCAGGAAGGTTGCTCTGCCACAATGATGCCGCGGTCATGCGGAGCATGGTGCTCGTCACACCCGGACTGAACAATCGACCCGAGGCCATGGACCCGCTCGCGCACACGCTGCGCGAATCCGGTCTCGACAGCCTGACCGTGGCGCTGCGATTTGGTCAGGAGTTCGAGCCCGACGCGATCGCCGCTGACTGGGTGTCGTCGGTCGCCTGCGGCTATGACCAGTGCCGCCAACGTGACCCACGTGCGCCGCTCTTTTCGCTCGCATATTCGCTTGGTGCCGTCGTCACGCTCGCGTTTCTCCGGCGAACGCCATCCGCGACCCTCGATCGGCTTCTGTTGATCGCACCACCGCTGGCGCTCACCGGCACGGCCGAACTGGTCCGTCTCCTGACGCCGTTGCGACGACTGGGGATGGCGCTGCCCAGCCTCGCGCCCGAAGAGGTTCGTGCCCGCTCGTCGACGACGCTGGCCGACTATCATGCGATGCTTCTGCTGATCAAAGAACTGAACGAGGCGCCGCTGTCGCCAAACATCGCTGGCGCACAGACGAGCGTGGTACTCGGCACAGACGATGAGCTGGTGGATGAAAAGGGCGTGCGCCGCTGGATCGACCAGCGAAAACTGCCGTGGCGCACGCGAACCGTGAGCCGCGGACCGACGCCGCATCACCTGCTGCTGTCGGAGTCCCGATCCGGCGCTGCCGCCTGGAAAGAGTTGACCAGCGAAATGCTCGGACACTTCGCCGTTAAGCCCGCGCCTCAGTAAGGGCTGCTGCAGGAGCGCGCGACGTCAACGCGTCACTTCGTCGTTCCGTTCGTTTCGTTCTTCGGCCGGCGACGGAACTTGAAAAACTCAGCCTGGTTGAACGTCATACCGACGTGCAGACGGTTGATGTCGTCGAGGAACCCGACGTTGTAATAGTCCTGGCCCGCGTACCAGCGCGCGAAAAATCCCCATCCGCCGTTATTCCAGGGAAAGCACGAGACCTGCGCGTGACTGGTCCAATCCAGCTCGGGATCAACGACACCGGGGTTCCAAATCACGCCGCCTGACACTTCAAAGCGCCGTTGGCACCAGGGGATCCCCCTCGTCGCATACGCAGCGCCGAGATTCGCGCGGTGCCGGCCATAGATGTCGCGCATCTGCTCGGTGACCAACTCCCTCGGATGCCACTCGTATTCCGCGGAGAACCGAGCCTCACGGTACGCTTGCGGTGTATCTTCCGCGTCCGCCGGCACCGGTTCCCTGGCGCCCGTTTCAAGCTGCTTCTCGCGGCGGATGTCGCTGTCGAGACCCATCCAGTTCTTGCTGTAATTGCCGCCAAAGCGGAAGAAGAACGCTGACGAAAAGCTGCCATCGATGCGGTTCATCGTTTCCGCGGTCGGGACGACGCCTGGTGGAATGCATTCGGCGTCCTGTGCCGGCGGCGGCGGGATCAGCCGCTGATCCGTGCTGAGGCACCCATCCTGGCCGTTCGAGTGATGACCGCCAATGACGTGCAACTCCCAGATGCTGACCCGTTTAACATCACGCATCTGGCGGAAGAAGTCGCCGATATTGTTCGGCCTCTGCTTCTTCTGTTCGTCCTTATTTTCGACAAGGGCATCTTTGACGCGCGCATCCTTCAGCCCGCGCACGAAGAAGAACTGGAAGTTTCCGCGCGGCATGTAGGACGGCGTTCGCACGGGCGCGGAGCGATCGCGCAGCATGCGAATCCGGACCGCAGGCGTGGCCGAGAACACCATCGCTCGTTCTTTGATGTCTTTGTCTTCTCCAGACTTGCGAGTGGCACGATCCCGTTGATCATCAATGTTCAGGATGTCCGTGAAGTTTTGGTAGATGACGAGGTGAGGAAAGATGTTCGCTTCCAGCTTGTTGGGAAAGAACACGCTTTCGCCTTCGAGCGTCTTGTCGATCGCGTCGCTCTTGACCAGCGTCCAGAACACATCCGTGCCCTCGAGGAACGGAATGACCGCCGGACGATTCGTTTCGGTCGTGTCTTTCGGGGGACGCGCCGGCAACTGCTGTTCAGCGAATGCGGATGGCGGCAGTAATGTGGCGAGGATCGAGATCAGCAAGAAAAGGCGTCGCATGGCGCTCCACCTCGAAAAGTTAGCCGCGCTATCGTGTTTGCAAGTTGCAAGACATTGCCTTACCGTATCGCGGCATGTCAACTCCGCGCTGTGGCGAGGGGCGGACGTCTTGCACTGGCTCGTCCGTCATGCTTTCGCGGGTGACGGCGGGGACAGCGCGAAAGGGCGCGAATCGTTCATCAGGGGGAGCCCGATGCAGCTGCGTGCGGTCCATGTCATCGTCCTGGCGGTGTTCACGCTGTGGCCACCGCAAGTAATCGGCCAGCAACCCTCGACCGTAGCCAAGGGATCGACAGCCGGCGTGATCCCGATTCCTCCCGCCACTCTCGGAGCGAGTGGGCCGGTCGGCCTCTTCTCGCGGTTGTTGGCCAGCTTCTCGAGCGGGAGGGTGGAGGTTCGGACACTGCTCTTCCTTCCGGGGAATCGGGTCGTGCGCACGTATCCCTATGGAGGAGGGAAGGAGTTCGACCTGTCCAACTGCAACCCGGATATGTGTGGGCGCTACGAACTGACCGGCGATCGGATGACGCTTCGGTGGGACAACGGGCGCACGGATCAGTGGTCATACGTGGTCTCCGGCGATGCCGTGGAGATCGACGGGGACCGCTACCGTCCCGCCCGGCCGCTCTCTTCCGGCGAGCTGGTGGGCTCGTGGGCGGATACGCCGGGCAACGTCTACACTTTCGCGGCAAATGGAACGTTCAGCTTCGGAGGCCTCCCGGGCCGGTATGCCCTCGCGGGGCTTGCGCTTTCCCTCGCGTTTCAGGATGGCTCGACCCGCACCCGCACCCTGTTCGCCGCGGGCAGCGGGGAACCGGTCGGGATGCTCTCCATCGACGGAGACGCGTTCGTACGCAGGCGCTAGGCGTTCTGTTCCTGGGCCGCGACGACGTCATGTCGCAAGACCACCGACCACGGGGTCAGCGGTCCGCGCGCGGCGGCCTGGTCACCGAACGCGGTCGAAGACCACCACGTTGTGCACCTCGCGTCCCACGGCGTCCTTGCCCTTCGACGTCTCGGTGTAGGTCTTGCCATCCTTCGACACAGCGCGGACGATGGCGAGGCCGGGGACGCCGTTCGTGTACGTGGTGAACTCGGTCGTGTAGGCGTCGATGCGCCGCCACATGCGCGTGATGTTCGACGGCTGGCCGGTTGTCATGAATGGGATCAACGAAGTGCTGCTGTAGACGGGATACTGTCGACCGTCGATTTTGAAGGCCACCGACTGGAACACCGGATCACCCTCCGGCGTGACGCTGGTCAGCTCGAAGAGATGCCATCCGCCTTCGAGCGTGGCGAAGCGGCGGATCTGCGTGCCCATCTGCCGCGGGGGCGGGCCCGGGCTGTAACTGGACCGTGCGGGATTGATGCGCCAGGTCCCATCCACAGGATCGGGCGCGGGCGTTTGCGCGCCGACCGCCGCAGACCAGGCGCCAACTAGCACGACGACCGCCGACAACGTGCGCGTCATGGGTATGCTTTCGCCGTCGGACCTCTTTATACACGAAGCCTGCTCCCGGCGCCATCGCGGCCGCGCGCGGCTGTCAAGCGTGTCGTGCGCCAACTCGTGTGGGATGCAACGCTCGTGTCGTAGGGCGATCCAGTCACGGGACAGTCTCTCAGCGGCGGCGCCAGACGACGCGGTCCCTCAAGAGCGACGAGCGTCGACAGCGGCACGCTCCGCCGCTTCGCGAGTACGCCAGCGTTCGAGCGCGGTGCGCGCGTCGGTCCATTTCGTCTGTTCCGCGCGGACGAACCGGCTGTAAGGACCGATGCTGTCCGTCATCCGGTGCACGCTGCGATCGCGCGCGGCCACGAACTCCCTGCGCAATGCAGTTGTGAGACGCTGGCGCAGATCGGCGATCTTGGCTTCGAGCTCGCCGCGCGCGCGGCGGCGTTTCGCCGGCAGGATCAGCATTCCGACAGCGCCGAGCACACTCGCGGCAAGAACACCGCTCACGTCGGCCGCGGCGGTGGTCGCGACGACGGTCACCAGCGCCCCGAGTCCGAGCGCACTCGCGCCGACTGCTGCAGTCGCCGCGACGGCAGTGCGGGCGCCATCGGCGAGTGCTTGTGCCTCGATGCGGCGATCGAACGTTTCTACGACGCGCTGCGTCTGGCGGCCGACCGAGTCGAGAAGGGCCGCTCGGTCGTTGTGGAAGCCGCCAATCTCTTCGCCCGTCATGTGCTCACCGTGCGCCTGCCGGCGCTGCGCCAGGCGTGACGAGAGAGCCTGCCATTGCCGCAGATCCTGGTCGACCATCCAGTCGATCAGTTCGGAGACGCGCCGCTCTACGTCCGCCGGCGCGTCGGCGATGACCCGCTCCTCGAACTCACGCTGAACGCGTGATCGATTCATCAGATCGAACACGCGGCCGATGCGCAGCGTATCGTCGAGAAAGGTCTGACCGCGCGACTCCATGTCGACCAGAGCCTTTTCGACCGCCGTCATGCGCAGCTCGAAGCCACGCTCGAGATCCTCACCGTAGAGCGACAGCTGCCGCGTCGTCGCGTCCAGCGACTCGACGTCGGCCGACAGAACGGCGAGCCGATCGGCGGCGAACGTCTCGTATCGCGCCGCCAGCGAACTGCCGACGCCGAGCGGGCTCGCCAGTTTCAGCCTGAACCGCTCGTCATTGTCCAGCGTGTCGTGCAGGAACGATTCCAATGGGCCAAAGCCGCTGGCCGCCCACTGCTCCGGGTCGCCGTGCTTTGCGCGCCAGGCGAGCCGCGCGCTGACGGCAAACCGCTCGGCCGTGACGCCCAACAATCGGCTGGCGGCCTGATCGACGAAGGTGAGAACCTGCGAGAGCTGGTCGTTGCTCTCGAGGATGTCCACTTTGTTGACGACGATGACGATCTTCTTGCCCCAGTCGCGAATCGTCTCCAGGAACGCTCGCTCGCTTTCGGTGAACGGCCGATCGGCCGAGGTCACGAACAAGACCAGATCGGCGCGCGGCACGAACTCACGCGTCAGCCGTTCGTGTTCGCGATCGAGCGCGTTGGTCCCGGGTGTGTCGACGATCTGCAAGTCGCGCAGCAGTTCCACGGGGGCGGTCATGACGAGCGCGCCGCGATCCTCGTGGCCGGATGCGGCAGTCGCACCATGACGAATCAGCTGGATGCGCGCGGTGGTCGGGGTGACCCCTTCCTCGAAGATGCGCTCACCGAGCAGAGCGTTCACGAACGCGCTCTTGCCGGCGTTGAACTCACCGACGACGACGATCATGAACAGCTCGTCGAGCTGCCGAATCGAAGCGCTGAGCGTCGCCAGGTCAGGAGCGGTCGCGGGTAGCGCGACCAGGAGGTCGCGAAGATCGGCGAGCTGTTGGCGGACTTCGACGAGCTGTCGCTCGGCGGAGGCGCTGAGCAGACGGGATGATCCGAATGCCACGCGCGATTGTATCGCGCGGCGAGCGTCGCACGGCGCCGCCCCGATTGGCAGAGTTGGGACAATCGGATCCTTCGCCGCCAGCTGCGTGGGACGGCGTCGTGACACGTTGTCGCTAAGCCGTCGTCCGATCAATCGACGCTGCTGTCGGATCGGGAGCCGATGGTCGCTGCACAGCGCGGCGATAGTGCTCGTCAAAGCTTGGTACAAGTTCGCTGATGTAATCCTTGATCCGCGCACTCGCGACGCCGACCAATGCTGCCTGGATGTTGCTCCAAAGCTCCGACGCTTGCGCCTGGACCGAGCCATTACCTCGGACGGCCGGGCTGGCGGCGATCACTGACCTTGGGCGACGAGCGGACCTGGGAGTTAGCGTGGTCGCAAGCAGCATCCCTCCGAAAAACGCGGCGCCCAGAAACAGGTACGGCCGATCTCGGAAGTGCTCACGCCAGTCCGTGGCGGCGTCGACCTTGTGTTCCAGTTCCCGCAGGTTCGCGCCGAGGCGTTCGCGGGTTCGGTCAATGTGCGCTTCTATTTCGTTGACTGTTTTATCCACTCGAGATTCTCCTTGACCGATTCCACCGTACGTTCAGGAATGGGCTGAATGCGTTTCGCCCTTCGTATGCCACCCATGATCAGGATGACGGCGCTTGTGGCCAGTACAACCGCGACGACCAGCGTTGCGGACCACATCGGCATTTGCGTCGCGAGGGCGTAAGTAAGCGTCCATAGCAGAAAGGTCCAGGCGCTCAGGGCGCCGACGATACCGGCAGCGATCCAGAGACCGGACCACACGGTGCGATTGACCTCCTCGCGTATCTCTACTTTCGCGAGACGGATTTCAGAGCGGACCATGTCCTGCAAATTGCGCAGAATGTCCTGTGCGACGTCGGATAGCGAACGCTCTTCAGCCACGAGTCACCTCTGTCGTTGTGCGCGGCGGTCTAGTCTCGAGAGAGTGCCCGACCGAGAAGGAATCCGAAAGCAACCGCCACGGCGAGTGCCGGACCGGGATTGCTTTTGACGAATGTCTCGACGTCCCCCATCATGCGCTTGGCGTCGTGAGTGCGCACGTAGTCAGCGGTGGTGCCGAGCCGATCAGCAGTCGCGCGAGCGAAGTTGCGGACAGGTTCGCCACCAGGCAAGTCGTCAGCCCTGTCATGAAGAGATGACGAAGCGGCGTCAAGACCGTCGGCGGCCGCGGAACGACTCTCGTCGATGGCTGCCGCCGTGTCGCTCGCGGCATCCGACATCGAGGCCGCAGCGTTCCGCAGACGGTCCGATAGGTCACGGGCCGAGTTCCCGGCGTCATCTCCCGGATTTCCGGCTGTTCGAATTTTGTTCGGCATGTTTTGCTCCCATTAAATCTGTTCAGTCAACGTCAGCGCTGACACCGCAGCCTCCTCGTCCTGACGAGGTGCTGCGCTCCCAGTGTCGCGAATGCGCGTTTCTACTTCGTCGTTGGATTCGTGTTGCTTTCTTCCATTTGCAGGGAACAGAGCAAAGTTAGTGCCGTGCGTTCTGGCTCAACCTAAGCATGCGGAGACCACACGTTGGTAGCAGATCGCGAAGCTACCCTCCGGCGATGGCGTTCATATTCGAGCCGCGCCTCCACCGCCATGGTCGGGGCCGGTCTCAGTCCGCCTCTGGTAATGGCGCCTCGGCCGGCCCGGAGATCACATCGCCGCTCGGCTTGAAGCGTGACCCATGACACGGGCAATCCCAAGTCCGCTCGGCCGCGTTCCAGCCCACCGTGCAGCCCATATGCGTGCAGATGGCGGAGCGCAGTGTGACCATGCCAGCCTCGTCGCGATACGCCGCGACCTTCGCGCCCTTTCGTTGGATGACTTTTCCCTCACCGCGTCTGACCGCGCGAAGGGATCTTGCCTCGGCACCGGCAAACCGATCGCGAATCAGGTAGTAGGGGTAGTCGACGTTTTCCTTCACGTAGTCCCATAGACCGCGCGTGAGCGCCTTCCGGCCCGGATCGAACAGCTCGCTCCAGGGATTCGAGCGCCCGAGGATGGCGTCCGAGAGCATGATACCGGCGAGCGTACCGAACGTCAGGCCATTGCCGGCGTATCCGGTCGCCGAGTATTGGTGGCCCGCGCTCCGGCCGATGTACGGGAGCCCATCGGGCGTCTCGATGACCTGACCCGACCAGCGATGCGTCAGGTCGACGTCCGGAACCACGGCTCGGAGTTGCGCTTCGAGGCGCCGATAGCAACGCTCCGTATCTTCTTGTTGCCCGGTCTTGTGGTCTTCGCCGCCGAAGATGACCACGTCATGGTCTCGGTGCGGCTCGACTCGAAGGAACTGGTAGGGATCCCCGGTGTCCCACCAAAGGGCGTCCGGCACGACACCGCTGGCGACACGTCCGGCGATCACGTAGCTCGTGTACAGCGCCAGCTTTGTCTGGAACAGGGTAGAGCCCGCGATGCCGCCGAAGCCCACCAAGGGGTTGTGCGTCGCGATGACGACGTCCCCGCACGTTACGGCATGTCCATTGGCCTTGACCACGCGGGGGTCGTCGCAGAACTCGCCGGCTTCGGAGTGCTCGTGGATCTGGCCCCCTAGGGCTACGAATGCCTTCGCCACACCGGCAAGATATTGACGCGGCTGAATACGGGCCTGATTCGCAAAGCGCACGCCTGGCCGGTCAAGCAGCGGCACCGATTCGAGGTACTCCGCATCAAAGCCCAACTCAGCTGCTAATGTCGCGTCGGCCTTGAGGTCCTCCGAGGTATCACGCGCGTCATCGTTCCGCGGCGCATGCTGGTATCCGTCCACCCACTCGAAGCCTGCCTCGATGCCGTGCTCGCGGGCGATGTCGTCGATCTTGGCGATAGCGGCGAGCCCCGCGTCCCACACCGCTTGCGCATGGGTGCGTCCGAATCCGTTCGCCAGTTCGCTCAGACGAGTGTCAGTCACCATCGTCACGTGCGCGCTGGTGTGTCCCGTGTCGGCCGCGGCACAACGGCCACGTTCGAGCACGATGACGCGCTTGCCGGCCTTCGCGAGGAGGTATGCGGCCGTCAGACCCGTGATCCCACCGCCGACAACGACCACGTCGGCTTGGGCATCGTCGGCGAGCTTGGCATACTGCGGAAACGAGGCGGACGTCGACCAGTACGGTGTGGTGTCACGTCGGCATCGTGGTCCTAGATTGGATCAGCGAATTTCACGCCGACGTACAAGTGCAAAATACGGACCCGCGAGAGAGCATTGGCTGCGGCGTCATTTGCATTGTCGGCATCGTCCTTGCTGCTCTAGGGCGCGATGGCCACACACGCCGCGGGAGATCCCGCGACCCGGAATGTTGCAGCAGTCGCGCAACTCGAACACAGTGAGCGGCTTCGCCGGACGCACCTGGAATCTGCAATCGATCGGCTGGCAACCTGGGCAGGACATCCGTCGTTTCCGCTGCTCCACGTCGCGTGGTTTGCGGTCTGGATTGCCTTCAACGTCTGGTCGTCGAACCCCTTCGACGCCTATCCGTTCACATTTCTCACTCTGGTGGTATCGCTGGAGGCCATTCTCCTCGCCTCATTTGTGCTGGCCGCTCAGGACAGAATGACACAAGAGGCGGATCGTCGAGCCAAGCTCAACCTGCAAATTGACTGCTTGCGGAACAGGAGCTCACCGCGATCCTGCGCAGCATCGCCGCGCTAGCCGAACACTCCGGCGTGGACCTATCGGGCGCAGTGCCGCAACTTTCGGAGTTGACCACCGATACACGAATCGATCGACTCGCACGGCGACTGGCCGACGCGGACAAGATGGTCAGCAACGCCTCGGAGCCGACGGCGGTAGGTGCCGCGAGGAATTGAACCTCGATGCCCCGGCAGTTCTTGCAGCGCCCACTCCAATTCGCCAACCGGCGGGTGTCGCGTCGCCTCGAAGCGACGCTGCGCAGTAACGACTCATTTCACAGCCAACAGGATCGTGAGCGACGCCGCGACGACGGCGACCGGCTGGTGTGACGGCCTGAGAACGATGATCGCGTTCGTCTTCACCCGCCCGCAGCCCAGCGTCACGCCTGGAACCGGCCCCGCCCTGAAGTACTCGCGCCCGGTCCGGGAATTCTGATAGTAGACGAAGGTCCCGGCAGCGACGACATACAGGTTGCAGGCCTGTCCGAGAGAGGCGACCTTGAGATCCAAGCCGGCAGACACCGGCACCGCGAGGCCGCGATTGCTGTTACGCAGGGCGTCGAGCTCGACGAAGACCCGGTGATTGAAGTAGTAACGCAGCCCGAGCCCCACGTTCGCTTCGTCGAAGTCAATCTCATGGTCGATGTGGTAGCTGAGCCCCCAGATCGAAATTCCCCATTGCTTGTCAGGGTCTTCGGCGGCGAGCGCCGGCGAGGAGAATCCCGTGACGAGTATCGCCAGCGCCACGAGTAAGCATTTCGGACCGTCACGGGACATGCATCGTACCGAAAGTCGCCGCGTTGCTCCGGTGGGATCACCCCAGCTTTTCGCAGAGGACCACAGAAGAGAGGCGCGGGGTGTTGACCGATTCAATCGTCGCGACGCGAAGGTTCAGCGCCGTCGCCAGCGTCTCGATGCGAAGATGCCAGTTCACGTCAAACGCGGATGCAATTTGGCCCACAAGCCTATTGATCAGATTCGACGTCTCCGGCACGCCATCGAAATGATTGAGGAACACGATGCGACCGGTCGGAGCGCACACCCGCGTTACTTCTTTTCCCACCGGATCCCCGTCGGGGCGAACGGATTCTCGAGGTCGTCGTCAGCACGGGCTTCGGCGTGAACGACCATGGCACGTCGCCTCCCCGCGCGAAGCGACGCGCCACATACGGCATCGTAAAGTGGCGTCAGCGATCGGTAGATCTCCTGAGCGACTTTCACACGACCTGCAAGTGCAAGATACGGTCCTAGGGCGCAAGACCGCTCGGCGCGGCCCGGCATTTGCAGGGTTGCCAGCGTGCTCGAGAATGTTCGGCTGTCCTGGCAGGAACTGGTCCGGCGGACGTGGCGCGACGCGCTCGAGGATGACGTTCTCGGCTTGGCAGCTCAGCTGTCGTACTATTTCTTTCTGGCGCTCTTTCCGGCGATCCTGTTTCTGCTCGCGCTGGCAAGCTTCTTCCCGCTCTCCAACCTGACCGACGACATCGGCCGGTCGCTCAGTTCGGTTGTCTCGCCGCAGGTTCTCACCTTGATTCAGGACCAGATGCGGCGTCTTGCCAACAATCAGGACGGCGGCTTGCTGACCTTCGGGGTGATCGGCGCCTTCTGGAGCAGTTCGGCTGCGCTCGTCTCCATCGTTGGCGCTCTGAACCGCGCTTACGACATCACAGAAGGCCGGCCGTGGTGGAAGGTTCGGGGCATCGCAATCGCTCTTACGTTAGCGGTGGCTGTCGTCGTCCTCGTCGGGCTTTCACTCATCCTTGCCGGTCCTACACTCGCCGCAAAGCTGGGTGCTGCGACCGGCTGGGGCGCGCCGTTCGAGTGGACATGGCTGATATTGCAGTGGCCGTTGGTATTCGCGATTGTTGCCTTCGGTATCGGGCTCCTCTACTACTTTGGACCGGATGCGGAACAGGACTGGGCGTGGATTACCCCCGGCGCGGTGGTAGCCACCATCCTCTGGTTCGCCGGATCACTGTTCTTCAAGATTTACGTCTCCAGGTTTACGGACTACGAAGGCTCGTACGGCACTGTGGGAGCCGTCATCGTCGTGCTGCTCTGGTTCTACGTGTCAGGCATCGCGATTCTGATCGGTGCGGAACTGAATGCTGAGATCGAGCACGCCTCCCCGTACGGAAAAGCGCCGGGGCAGAAGAACGCACAGGGCAAGCGATTGCTCGGCGCACGGGCCGAGCGGGCGTTTCGAAAGCAGGCAAACGAGCCAGACACGGCGCCCGCGCTCTCGACTCCACCGCATCGGCCGGGACGGATATTGGGCGTGGTAGTCGCGCTCGCGGCGTACGCAGTCAGACGAGGCCGTCGCGATGACGGACCGCCTACTCAGACTGGCCAATCCTAGTTCATCGGCTGGCTTGCACAGGATCACGCATGGCAAAGAAGCGTTCATCAACATCACGGGCACAACGGGTCGCCGTCGGCATCGGCCGCGTCCTCGGGAGTGTTCAGGCGAGGCTGGATCGGTTGAAGGGTATCAAACGCGCTCAGCCGAGGCGTTCGGCGGCCGGTCCCGACGTGTCCGGAGACGACACCTCGCAGCGTGAGAGGAAGGTGACAAAGAAGACCGCGAAGCCGCGAAGCAAGCTCTCAACCGCCAAGAAGTCTACGCCAGGCATCAAGAAGAAGTGATGAGCGGTGCCCTTGCGTCCGCGCCCGCCGCGACATAAGCCAAGTTAACGTGCGGATTGCGTCAATAAGCGCAAGCTCATCTGCTCCGCGATGATGCGTGCGCAGCGTGTTAGCATCGCTCGCCCACCGACGTTACCGATGCAGCATCGAATCATCCTCGGACTGCTGTTGTTAACGGGTCTGCTCATCCGCGTTACGGCAATCAATCAGTCAATTGTTCGCTTCCACCCAACCCGTCACTATCGATCGGCCATGCTGGCCCGCGCCTGCTATTACGATCACGCCGGCGGCATTCCCGAGTGGGCCAGACGCGTCGCGAACGCCAACCGCGAGATGCAGCAGGCGGGCGAATTGCCGGTGATGGAATGGTTGGCGTGCGGCGCGTATCTCGCGCTCGGCCATGAGGACGTCATGATCCCGCGCGTGGCCGCTGCGATCATCTGGGTCAGCGGGGCGGTTCCAGTGTGGCTGCTGGCGCGGCGACTCGCGTCCGCCCGCGCGGCGCCGCTGGCGGTCGCTCTCTACCTATTTCTTCCTTACGGCATCGTTGCCAGCCGGAACGTTCAGCCGGATCCGCTGATGACAGTGGCGAGCCTGTGGGCAATCCACGCGCTCATCAGGCATCACGACGTTCCTAGCCTCAGCCGCCTGACAGCAGCCGCTGCTTGGATCGGTGTTGCCGGCCTGGTCAAGCCGATGAGCGTTTTCCTGACGGTCCCGGTCGCTTTGGTCGTGACCGGTCGATTGAAGGTGCTCGCTCTGGGCCTGCTCGTCCCGACGCTCTATTACGGCTATAGCGCGGTTGCGGGCTCCCTCGTCCGCGATCAGATGCGGATGCGGTTCGAGCCGCACCTCCTCGGCACCGCCTTTTTCTGGGACGGTCTGGCGAGAATGGTATCGCGTGTGGAAACGATACCGTTGCTCGTGCTCGCGTTAGCCGCATCGATTCTTGCCACAGATCGAGTGTCACGGCTGGTGATGGCTGCGTTGTTTGCAGGTTACGCGGCCTTTGCCGTGATCTTCACGTATCACATGCCGACGCACGACTATTACCATCTGCCCTATATCGCCGTCGTGGCGCTTGGCGTGTCGATGTTGTTCGCGCGCGTGGCGGATCGGCTGCCATCAATGGTGGCGTTGACTCTTTGCGCCGGTATCGCGGTTGCCGGCAGCGTTTCGGCCCGCCCGCGACTGCAGGTCGAAAACGCGGCGAGGTTCGGTACGATGTACCAGGAAATCGGCGAGCTGGCCGGGCACGACGTCAAGGCATTGTTTCTCGACGGCGAATATGGCTTTGCGCTGATGTACCACGGCGAGATTTCCGGCGACTCGTGGCCGAATCAGGACGATCTGGCCGCCGAGGCATTCGATGGGAGGCCCGTAGTCGACGCCGAAATGCGATTCGAGCGCGACTACAAAGCCTGGGGCCCGAGATATTTCATCGTCACGGACCTGGCCTCCCTCAAGGCGTCACCCGATCTCGAGCGGCTGCTCGACCGGCGAGCGTCGCCGATCCGCATCACCGATCGCTACCGCGTCTACCGGTTCAACCGCTAGTCGTCCGTGGATCACGCGCATCACCTCCACCGTAAGCAGCACGCCGCCGAGCAGCAGGAACGATGCGGTAATCGGCGCTGCCAGAATCGAGCCGGTGGCGCGAGCGCCAAGTTCCGCGTGCACCCAGGTCGCGGGACTGAACGGCCTGATCTGCGAATCGCTCAGGAGCCAGAGCATGACCTTCTCGGCAAACATCACCGTGACGACGATGCCGGCGGCGTAGAATATCTGCTCGACGATCAGCTTCCACATCGCGACAGAGCTTCGACCGCGCAGCACACGGGGGAGCTCGCGCAACGGCATCCAGAACGCCATCAACACGTAAAAGAGGGTGCCGACGCCTATGCCCGGCAAACCAGCGAACATGTCAGTGACCTTTCTCGTACACCGCGAGACGGCGGCCGATGATGAGCTCGGACCAGATCGCCTCGAGCACAAACAGGCAATTGACGATGCGCAGGACAAAGAACGACGGAATGCTGACGAGCGCGCGCCAGAATTCTCGTCGCCTCGACGCCTGCATCAGCACCGGCACCATCAGCGCCGGCGCATCGAGGACGTAGACAATCAGCACCAGGGGGTTGCGCGTCAGCAGAGCGGTCAGCGGCACGATGAACAGGTAGATCACCGAGGCAATCGTCGATTCCCAGAGCGCGACGCCGATCACCCATCGCAGGAAGCCGATCGGCAGCAGGCCCCTCCAGTGCAGCTGCACGTTTTGCATGAAACCATGCGACCACCGTCTCAACTGCTTGCGCATGAAATGGAAATTGTGCGGTTCGATCG
Source organism: uncultured cyanobacterium (assembly GCA_963833135.1). GTDB lineage: Bacteria > Acidobacteriota > Vicinamibacteria > Vicinamibacterales > UBA2999 > 12-FULL-67-14b. Next base: position 38,644 of record CAWHWW010000015.1, read on the forward strand.
GGTAGCAGACGGCTTCAGGCACGAATCGCACCCTGCGGCCCTGCTGATACATCGACCACGTCAAGTCCATGTCTTCCGCCATCGTCCTGGTGGGCCACCCGCCATGGGCGAGCAGCACATCGGTGCGATAGATCGAGAAGCAGCCGGACGCGATGAGCGGCTTGGTGAAGTAGTCCTGGATCGGCTTGTAGAACGCGAACGCCAGCAGGTACTCAACGTAGCGGCCGCGCTCCCAGATCGTGTGCACGTTTCGCGGGACGACGAATCCGCATGCCGCCGCCACCGTGGCGTCCGCCATGACCGCCATGAATCGCTCGATCGCGTCAGGCGCCACCGTCGTGTCGGCGTCGATGGCCATGGTGAATTGTGTTCTTACATCTCTGAGCGCGTAGTTTTGCGCGCCCGCCTTCGATCCGGTGTTCACGGCGGGGCGGAGGACCGTGGCGCCGAGCGATCGCGCAACCTCGGCCGTGTTGTCCGTCGAGCAGTCATCTATGACGATGATCTCGGCTGGCGCAAGAGTTTGGTGCTGAAGACTCTTGATCGTGTCGGCGATGGTGTCGGCTTCGTTATAGGCCGGAACGAGGACCGTCACCCCAGCAGACAAAGGCGAGGACATCGACATCATCGGCAACGGCTGTGCGGACACCTCGTCCAGAAGATTGACGTTCGACATATCAGCATTTGAATCAAGCGCCTGGATGCCGCGACCCTTATACCGACGGAGGATCGGACTCACGGTCGAAGTGGCGATGGGCGGCGACGGCGCGGATAAAGAGATCAATGGGCGGCTGACCGTCACCGGTGCCGATGATCAGGCCCGTGTCAGTCTTGCCGTTCGGCAGCGTGCGGGGGACGCCCGCCTTCTCCAAGACGGACATCGCGCCGGCCAGGACCATGATCGGTTTGCAGTGACGATATTGGTCCTTGAGGAATTCCAGCGCGCGACCGTTCGCGGCAAGTGTCTTCGCTGAATCCTTACCATCGGCGATAACCACGGCGTCGAACACGACGGCCGGCGCCACTTCCAGCGACGCGTCCGCCTGGATGGCCTCGCCCTCGCTCGCCACGGCGCCGAGACGTGGCGCCACAAACACCGGCACCGCGCCGTGACTGATCAGGCGCTCGGCGATCGCCGTCGCGCGGTTGCCGTCGACACCGTCGGCCACGAGGATCGCGATCCTCCGCGCCTTGATGCCGGCGTCACCGGGCCGCGCGAACAGCGACAGCGCTTTGGATCTCCCGACCTCAGGCCGCACCTTGGTCCGCAGGACTTTCGGCATGGGCTCTGGCATCTCCGTAATACCAACGCCTGCGGCAACCGCCTCGGCAAGCTCGGGCGCCACGTTGATCAATCCCGACACCATCCGCTCGCGAATCGCGGCGGTCTGCACTTTCGACAGCTCGAAACGGAAGGCGTTGATGATGTGCGTCTTCTCCACGTCGCTCTGACTGTTCCAGAACAGCGTCGCCTGCGTATAGTGATCGGCGAAGCGTTCGGCCTTGCCTCGCACCTTGTGGTCGTTCTTCTCGGCCGGCGCCGGAAACGTCACAAAGCCGGCGGCGCCGGCCTGGAACGGACAGCCGCCACCCAGCGAATTGGGCTCATACGCCACGCGACCGCGATGGATCGCCTGCCGGTGCATGCCGTCTCGCTGGTTGTTATGGACCTGAGCGATCGGTGCGTTGATTGGAATCTCATGGAAGTTCGGCCCGCCGAGCCGGGAGATTTGCGTATCCACGTACGAATGAATGCGCCCGGCCAGCAGCGGGTCGTTCGAAAAGTCGATGCCTGGGACCACATGGGCGGTGCAGAACGCGACCTGTTCGGTCTCCGCGAAGAAGTTGTCCGGGTTCCGGTTCAGGGTCATCTTGCCGACGGGAATCAACGGTGAGACTTCTTCCGGAACGAGCTTGGTTGCATCGAGGATATCGAACGACAGCGTCTCAGCCTGTTCTTCGGTGATGATCTGGAAATTCAGCTCGTACTCCGGGTAGGCGCCCGCTTCGATGGCTTCCCAGAGATCGCGCCGATGAAAATCCGGGTCGGCGCCTGACAGCTTGACCGCTTCGTCCCACACCAGCGAGTGTGTGCCCGCCGCCGGCAGCCAATGGAACTTCACGAAGACGGACTCGCCGGCCCCATTCACCAGACGGTACGCATGGACGCCGAAGCCCTGCATCGTGCGATAGCTGCGAGGGATCGCGCGATCCGACATCACCCACATCAGCATGTGCGTGATCTCGGGCATCAACGAGGCGAAGTCCCAGAACGTGTCGTGTGCCGACGCCGCTTGCGGCATCGCGTGATGCGGCTCGGGCTTCACGGCGTGCACGAGGTCGGGAAATTTCATCGCATCCTGGATGAAGAACACCGGGATGTTGTTGCCGACGAGGTCCCAGTTGCCCTCGTCGGTATAGAACTTGACGGCGAAACCGCGGACGTCGCGGGCGACATCCGTCGAGCCCCGCTCGCCCACGACGGTTGAGAACCGCACGAACACAGGTGTCTGCTTGCCGGCCTCGGCGAAGATCGAGGCGCGCGTGAATCTCGCCATCGACTCGTAGCACTCAAACACGCCGTGAGCGCCCGAACCGCGCGCGTGGACGATGCGCTCGGGGATTCGCTCGTGATCGAAGTGCGTGATTTTTTCTCGAAGGATGAAGTCTTCGAGCAGCGTCGGTCCGCGGAGGCCGGCTTTGAGCGAGTTCTGGTTGTCGCCGACCGGCACTCCTAGGTTCGTCGTCAGGCGCTGTCCGCCCGAATCGACGCGCACCCGGTCGAGCGACGCGATCGTCTTGTTCGCGCCAATAGGTGGCGCGCCGCTGCCTACTTTGCCCGATCCGTTGGCCTCCGTCAGCGTGCTGCCAGTCGCCGCCGGATCGGAAGGCGCGATGCTCGGCCCCTGCAAGGGCGCTACTGCCGCTCGCGGATCGAACTCCGAAGGCTTCAGCGAGTTGAACGGCATCGCCTCGGCCAACTCGGCCGTCGCCGCCATCTTCGCTTCAAGCTCGTCGGCAGTCGTGGGCTTGAACGGAGGATCCGCGGGTCCGCTCGCGCTGGGGCGGGCGTGCGCGGCTGACGGACGGTTCTTTATCTTCTTTGTCTTGGAGGTCTTCTTCGATTTGGGCATTCTGCAAGCTCCGCGAATCAGTTCGCTGTGAGAGCGTCTGCAATAAGAAAGCCGCCGACGTCTCTTGTCGGGTTCCAGTTCGCTGGCCCCGTGATTGCAGATACGTCGCATGACTGCGTGCTGATGGCCATCGACGAGAAAGAAACGCTGACCGGCGAGGACGCGCGCGAGAAGATCCGCCGCCTCCTTGCCGATCTCCCCATCACGTTTATGGTGACCGTGCAGGGCGATGATGTCGTGGCCCGCCCTATCGGCGTTGTCGGGGATCACGCCGCGTTCGATGGCAGCCTCTGGTTCATCACCGATCGGCGTAGTCGGAAGGTGAAGGCGATTGAGAGCGGGGCCGCGACGGCACTGCTGTTTCAAAACGATCGCGACGGCACCTATCTGCATCTCACGGGTCACGCCGCCGTGGTCGAAGATGCCGGAGCGACTACGAGCGCTGTATACGCCTGTGCAGCGCACCTGGTTTCCGGACGGTGTCGACGATCCGCACATTACGCTGCTGCGCTTTGACGCGACCGCGGCGAGCTACTGGGATGGTCACGCCAGCATGCTCAGGCTGGCGATCGCATTCGCGAAGTCCGCGGTCACGGGCGTACCCGGTGCGAGCGGCAATGCTGGAACCGCGTTTTTTCAGGACGGATAAAGCCACCTTGCGGTGTGCGCCAACGAAGGAGAGAACATGAGTGAGATAGCGACCCTGCGCGACGCCCTTGTCGATGAAGTGAAGGACCTCTACAACGCCGAAAAGCAGCTGACGAAAGCGCTTCCGAAGCTGGCCAAGAACGCGACCAATCCCAAGCTCCGGGACGCGCTCGCTTCTCATCTACGGGAGACTGAGAATCACATCGGCCGCCTGGAGCAGGTCTTCCGCCTGCTCGACGAGAAACCAAAGGGCAAACTGTGTGACGGCATGCAGGGCATCATCGAAGAAGGCAATACGATGCTCGAGGAAGTCGAAGAAGGTGCCGTGATGGACGCTTGCATCATTGCCGGCGGCCAGCGCGCCGAGCACTACGAGATGGCCGCGTACGGCACCTGTGTGGCCTGGGCCGAAGCACTCGGTCTCGACGACGTCGCCCGCTTGCTCGACCAGACGCTGACCGAAGAAAAGGCCGCAGACGAGAAGCTTTCAGCGATCGCAGAAGCCGGAATCAACCAAGCCGCTACTGCCGGCGCCGACGACGAGCAGGAAGAGGACGACGAGGAAGAGCCCGCGAAAACGCGCTCGACCAGCGGGCCACGCGCCAGCGCGAGCCGATCGGCCGCGCCCCCAAAGAACGGCCGTCGAAACGGCGGACGTTAAGCTACCCAGGTTGGACCGATTCACTCTCACCAAGTGAATCGGTCTACCGGTTTGTCAGCTAGCTGACAAACGAGCCTTCACTGCCGAAAGGATCAACTCCAGGTCGTACGGCTTGCCCACAATCTCGAACAGCTCCTGATCCGATCCCGCCACTTCCTTGACGCGAGCGACATTTGTCGTGGTGACCACAAACTGGACTCCGGCCAGTGACGGCATCGATCGGATGTGCTCCAACAACCGCCAGTTACGGTCATAGGGAGGCGCGACATCGTAAATGACCACCTTCGGCTGATGCTGCCTGATCAGCGCCTCGAGGTCGATCTTCGAATCGCGAAGATCGTAGGTGTACGCGGCGACAACGATGAAACCTTCCCGCTCGAGGACGAACCGCAACATTTCAACGGTGTCGGGACTGGTATTGAATACCCCGACGGCCGGCGGGCTTGAGGCCGTCATGATGCTCCTGTCACAGCAGCGGCAACCTGTGAGAGTTGGGCTGACGGGTCCCACCGCGGCAACGTGATCCTGCAGGCAGTACCCTGGCCCTCGCCATCGCTATCGAGCGCGATCGTTCCACCATGCAGTTCTATGAGCGTGCGCGCAATGTGCAGTCCCAGGCCGAGACCCTGATAGCGCTCATGGTTCGACTCAGGTCCCTGCCAAAACCGTTCGAACACGTGTGGCAACGTCTCGGCGGAGATGCCGACGCCGCGGTCGATGACCAGAATTTCGATCAGCGCCTCGCGTGTCGACACCGCTGCTTCCACGGCACTCCCTTCAGGACTGAATTTCACCGCGTTCATCAGAACATTGGTGATCACCTGCCGCAAACGCCCACTGTCGGCCATGACGGGCGTGGGTTCGTCACTTACGGTGAGTCGCATCGAAATGTGTTTAGCATCGGCGGCGGGCCGAACCGCCGCGATAGCTGATTCGACCACGCCGGCCGCGCTGACCTCGCGCGTCGATATGCGCAAGGCGCCGGTGTTGATCCTGGCCGCATCGAGGAGATCGTCGACGACTCCAAGCTGCGCACGTGCGTTGCGCTCGATCACGTCAACAGCGCCCGGGGGCGGGTTCGGCAACTTGGCAAGAGCGCACCAGCCCAGCACAGCCTGCAGAGGTATGCGCAACTCGTGCGACACCATCTCGAGAAACTGGCCTTTGGCGCGATCTGATGCCTCGGCACGCTCACGCGCGACTCGTTCATGAAGAGACGCCATCAACAGTTGTCCGGCAATTGCTTGGAGCGCCTCGAGCGCCGCTGAGCCGCTGTCATCGCGCGCGGTCACTGGCGCAGCTCCGGCCACGGGTGTGACGAGACGCTCGTATTCGCGATGCAGAGCCTCGTGGCACTCACAGGCCACACTCTGAAGACGCGCACGATCGACAATCTTCACGGCCCGATTTCGATAGACGATCGCGCCGGAGGCATCCAGGCGTTGTAGCTCGAGGGCGATTGTTGGCCGGTGCACACCAAGCGAACGTGCGATGGCCTGTTGGGACAGTCGGAGGTGGTCGGCGCCGGCGCGATCGTGGAGCATCAAGAGCCATCGAGCGAGACGATTGCCGATTGGGTGCAGGCGGTTGCACGCCGCCACTTGAGCCACTTGGATCAGCCGAGCTGAGGTGTAACGATCCAGCGCCTCGCGCACCACAATGTTGTTGTGGCGTGCGGTCCGGACAGACGCGGCCGACGCCCGGAGGCAAGTGCCGCTGATTTGAACGACGCAAGAAGTAATGCTGTCGCAAGACGCGAGCACACCCGAAAGCCCGACCATTCCTTCACGGCCGACAAGGGCAACCTCGCAAGAATCGCCGCTCGCCATTGTCGATACGAGGGACAACACCGCGGTGATAGGAAAGTAGACTGCGATTTCTGTTGCGCGAGGGTCGGTCAACACTTGCCCAGCCTTGACGTCCTCGATGACGCCCTCGAAGGCAACGGAGGCAAGCGGTTCGAGACGGTCGAGCAGCGCGTTCGTAGTCAGCGCGTCCACGAGCATGAAACGACAGTATCAATGCGGATGCCGTCAAGCCAACTCGACGGTGCGTCCCGGGCCGCTGGTATGCGAAATGCTTCACGACTGGCGCATGACCACAGCAGTTCGATATCGGCCAGACGTCTCGATTAGCCAGCTCGAGGACTTCGCGGCTCTTACGAGTGGCGCACTATTGTTGTTGTTCGGTGCCACAACTCGCACTCGCGTCGGTCGATGCGCAGCCATTGCGGCGGCGCCTCTGCTGTATCGCGGCCTCACTGGCGCCTGGCCGCTCGGCAGCCAACGAAGCGCGGACACACGCGTTTCCTTGACGGGCGATCGCGGTCTTCGGGTTCGTGAAGCGATCCGACTCGAGCTGCCGATCGAAGAGGTCTATTCGTTCTGGCGTCGGCTGGAAAATCTGCCGCGCTTCATGAGTTATCTCGAGTCCGTCACCGAGAACGCGGATGTCGGCCGTTCTCACTGGATCGCGCGTGGACCGGGCGGAGTCCTGGTGCAGTGGGACGCAGAAATCATCAACGAGGTCGAAAACCAGGTCCTCGCGTGGCGCTCGATGCCTGATTCGGACATCGTGACCGCCGGTTCCGTGAACTTCGATCGGGTGCGCGGCGGACGCGCCACGCAACTCACCGTCAACCTGCAGTACGCACCTCCAGCGGGACGCGGCGGCGCCGCCTTGGCGTGGCTGTTCGGCCGCGCTCCCTCACAAACGATTCGCGAAGACCTGCGCCGGCTCAAACAGTTGCTCGAAGCCGGAGAAATCGCGCGGGCCGCGGGAGAGCAGCCATGAAGGCCGTTCGCTTCTACGGTGCCGAAGACATCCGCGTCGAACGTGTTCCCGATCCGCAAATCCTCAATCCGCGCGACGCCATCATCAAGATCACGGCGACGGCGATTTGCGGCTCCGACCTGCACATCTATGGCGGCTACATTCCGACGATGCAGCATGGCGACATCCTCGGCCACGAGTTCATGGGAGAGGTCGTCGAAGTGGGACGTGACAACACCCGCCTACAAGCCCGGCGATCGCGTCGTCGTCCCCTTCACGATTGCGTGCGGGCGCTGTTTTTTCTGCAAGGAAGAGTTGTGGTCGCTCTGCGACAACTCCAATCCCAATGCGTGGATGGCGGAAAAGATCGCCGGCTATTCGGGCTCGGGTCTGTTCGGTTATTCGCACATGTACGGTGGCTATCCGGGCGGCCAGGCCGAGTACGCGCGCGTGCCGTTCGCCGATGTCGGCCCGATCAAAATACCTGAGGCGCTGTCCGACGAGCAGGTGCTGTTTCTTTCCGACATTTTTCCCACCGGCTACATGGCAGCGGAGAATTGCGGCATCAAGCCTGGCGACACCGTGGCGGTCTGGGGATGCGGTCCGGTCGGGCAATTCGCCATCAAGAGCGCATACCTGCTCGGCGCGGAGCGTGTCATCGCGATCGATCGATTCCCCGAGCGTCTGCGGCTCGCGGCAAGCGAAGGCAAAGCCGACGTGCTCAACTACGAGGACGTTGATGTGTTGGATGAGTTGCGTGCGCGCACTGGCGGTCAGGGACCTGATGCCTGCATCGACGCCGTCGGCCTGGAGGCACACGGAACGACGCTGGATGCCTGGTATGACCGTGCCAAGACATCAGTCTACCTGGCGACCGATCGTCCCCATGCCTTGCGGCAGGCGATCAGCGCGTGCCGCAAGGGTGGCACCGTGTCGATCCCGGGCGTCTACGGCGGCTTCCTCGACAAGTTCCCGCTCGGTGCCGCATTCGCCAAGGGACTGACCCTGAAGATGGGCCAGACGCACATGCACAAATACCTGCCCGGACTGCTGGCGCGGATCGAGCGCGGTGAGATCGATCCGTCATTCATCATCACGCACCGCGTCGGGCTCGACGCGGCGCCGGAGATGTACAAGACATTTCGCGAAAAACAAGACGGCTGCGTCAAGGTCGTGATGCGGCCATCGTAACGATCCAACGTCCATCAACGACATGATCGACATTCGGGTCGGCACCGCGGGTTGGTCCATTCCGCGCGCGTCGGCATCACGATTCGACGCGGCCGGCACGCACCTGATGCGTTACTCGATGCGGCTCCGCTGCGCCGAGATCAATTCCTCGTTCTACCGGCCCCACTCCATAGCCACCTATGCAAAGTGGCGCGACAGCACGCCGGCGGACTTTCGATTCTCCGTCAAGATGCCTCGTGCGATCACGCATGAATTGAAACTCGACAACGCGCGCGAGCCACTGATTGCGTTTCTGGCTCAGACTGATGGCCTGTCCGAAAAAAGAGGACCGATCCTTGTGCAGTTGCCGCCGTCACTTCCGTTTGATGCCGTCGTCGTGACGTCCTTCTTGAGGCTCCTGCGAAGCGTTTATGGCGGGCTCGTCGTCTGCGAGCCAAGGCACCCGACGTGGTTCTCGCCGCAGGTCAGCGCCCTTTTCGATCGCTACCGCGTCTCACGAGTGGCGGCCGATCCGCCACCGGTTCCGGAAGCTCGGGTCCCAGCAGGCTGGGCCCGGATTGCCTACTTTCGGCTCCATGGATCGCCGCGCACGTATTGGTCGAAGTATGAGGGAAACTTCGTGACCGCGTTGGCGACGACGGCCCGCAGCATGTCGAGCGCGAACAAAGACGTGTGGTGCATCTTCGACAATACCGCCAGCGGCGCCGCCATCGAGAATGCGTGGGAATTATGGCAGCACGTCAAGCCCATGTTGACCCTGCATGCGCAAGATCGTATCGCGCCCTTGCGCTTACCATCCCAAAAGAAGTAAAGGGGTGTGTCTGGAGGGACAATCGTGACCAAGCTCCTCACGCTCGCAGCCGCAGTCCTGCTCAGCTGGGCGCCCGCCCGTGGCGGCCCAGGAGGGCACGTTCGATCTCAAGGAGTGGCCGGTCGAATGGGGCGGCCGCACGCGCGATCCCGCGGTGGCGCCGGACGGCAAGGTGTGGTTCGTCGGCCAGGAAGGCAACTACATCGCCAACCTCGATCCCAAGACCGGCGAGCAGAAGAAATACGAGATCGAAGCCGGCACCAACCCGCACACGCTCATCGTCGACGAAAAGAACACGGTGTGGTACGCCGGCAACCGCAACGGCCGCATCGGCCGTCTCGATCCCACGACCGCCGCGATCAAGGTGATCATGACCGGCGAGGCGAAGGATCCGCATACGATGGTGTTCGACGGCAAGGGGCACATCTGGTTCACCTCGCAGGGATCAAATCGTGTCGGCCGGCTCCACATCGCCACCGAAAAGGTCGATCTGATCACGCCGTTCGAGTCGCCGTCCAATCCGTACGGCATCGTCATCGACAAGAACGGCACGATCTGGGTCGCGCTGCTCCGCGTCGGCATGGTCGCGAAGATCGATCCGCAGACGATGGCCGTGACCCGATTCAAGGAGGGGGCTGACACATCGCGGTCGCGCCGTCTCGACGTGCTCGGCGACGGCACCATCTGGGTCGGCGACGAGGCGCGCGGCATGCTCACCCGGATTAACCCGGCAAACGGCGAAGTGAAGGAATGGCCGGCACCCGGGGGCGCCAAGGCCGGCCCCTACGCGCTGACGAAGGATGATCAGGATCGCATCTGGTTCTCCGAAGCGAATACCAAACGACTCATCGGCTTCGATCCAAAGACCGAGAAGTTCTTCGCCAACGTCGAAGTCAGCGGCACGATTCGTCACATGCACTTCGACAAGAAGACGCGGATGATGTGGTTCGGGACCGACGGGAACAAAGTCGGCCGCATCTCGTTGCAGCCCTCGAAGTGAGCGGTCTCGCGGCCGCCACGCTCCTGGCCACCAGCCTGCGGCTGGTGGCCTCGCACGGTTATCCCGATGGAGCGCCGCCTGGATTCTCCGGCGGCTTCAAGGAGGAGTCGTGCCACGCGTGCCACTTTTCCTCAGAGCCAAACTCGAGCTCGGGGCGCGTCGTCATTGACGGTGTCCCGGCGCGGTTTGCTGCAGGTGAAAAGTACACCGTTGACGGTGACGCTCACCGCTCCCGGCATGAAGCGCGCGGGCTTTCAAATGGCAGCGCGGTTCAAGGACAGCGGCGCGCAGGCCGGCACGCTTGCTCCAGGCTCCGTCGAGGAGTCGCGAGTCAGCGTCGAAACTCAGGGCGGCATCCAGTACGCGAACCAGAGAAAGGAGGGGGCGTCCGTCTCCGCGCCGGACGTCACGCGCTGGACGATGGAGTGGACGGCGCCGGCTGGAAGCGTGCCTGTCGTGTTTCACGTTTCGGCCAACGCCGGCGATGGCGATGGAAGCGCGAACGGCGACTTCGTCTACACCACGTCCGTCGAATCGGCGCCGCGTCTTGTGCTTGCGCTTAGACCAGAAAGCTTGCCTGTCTTTCAGCGTGACGTTAAGGCCACCACGGTTTCGTGCGCAACGCGTCTCAGCAGGTCCGCGACTTGCTGGGCGGCGGCGGGCACGGGCACTGCCGGTGGTGGTGAGGCGAAGATCGGCTCGTAGATCACCAGCGCTGCCAGGTAGGTGCCCATCGGAGAGGGATGGAACCCATCCGGGCCGTATAGCGGGAGCGCCGTGTCGGTTGCCCATGCCGTGCGCCATGCCTCACCTGCGGGAAGAAGCAGGCCCTTCACGTCTTTAGCGGCGGCTGCATACGACTGACTCACACCTGAGAAGTCGCTACGCCTGGCGTGGGAGGGCCACACCATGAAGAGCGCCGTGCGCGCACCAGCCTTCTTGATCTCGGCGTCAAAACGGCGCGTGTAGGCAATCAGCAACCTGCGGGATTCGGGCAACGCGGACGGCCCTTGCTGCAGCACCACGACATCCCAGCCACGTGCGATGGCCTGGCGAGCCTCCCTGTCGTTCCAGTGCTCTTCGAGGCCGTAATCTGGCTTGGCCACGCTCTCGCAGATCGCCTGTCGTCCTGCGGAACGCGCCAGCGCGCACACCATGGCCGGCAGATCGTTGGTGTAGGTCAGGCTGTTGCCGATGAAGAGAACGCGAGTGGGATTCGGCTGCGTTACGAAGAGCACCGCGGCAAGCAGCAGACGCGTGATCATCGGCTTGATAGTGTATAACTCCCGCCATGACACGACTCGCCACGCTTGCGCTCTCGGTTGTCTTGTATGCCGCCGTCGCCGCATCCGCGCAGGACACCGCGCGGATGGACCAGGTGATTCAGAGCCACGTGTCGGCCGGCACCTTCATGGGCACCGTCCTCGTGGCGCGCGACGGGGCCGTGATCGTCGACAAGGCCTACGGCATGGCCAACGTCGAGTGGGACGTCGCGAACACCACGGCCACGAAGTTCAGGCTCGGGTCGATCACCAAACAATTCACGGCGGCGGCGATCCTGCTGCTGGAAGAGCGCGGCAAGCTGAAGGCCGACGATCGGGTGAAGAGCTATCTTCCCGACTCGCCGATGGCGTGGGATCGGATCACCATCTTCAACCTGCTCACACACACGGCGGGGATTCCCAACTTCACCGCATCGGCCGACTACGCCACCATCAAGCTGAGCGCGCGCTCGGCCGACGCCGCGGTCACGTCGTTCCGCGAGCGGCCGCTCGACTTCGGTCCTGGCGAGCAGATGAGTTACAGCAATTCCGGTTACCTGGTGCTGGGCGCGATCATCGAGAAGGTCAGCGGGCAGAGTTATGAGAAGTTCGTGGCCGACAACCTGTTCGCGCCGGCCGGGATGACCGACTCCGGCTACGATTCGAACTCGGCGATCATCAAGCGCCGCGCCAGCGGCTACGTGCGGACGCCGGCGGGCTTCACCAACGCCGGCTACCTGCACATGTCGATACCGCACGCGGCCGGCGCCCTGTACTCGACGACGGGCGACCTGTTGAAGTGGGAGCAGGCGTTGTTTGCGGGCCGGATCGTGTCGAAGGCCTCGCTCGATCGGATGATCACGCCGTTCAAGAACGACTACGCGCTGGGCCTGACCTCGGCGCTCGTCAACGGCCGCCGCGTCATCGCCCACGGCGGCGGCATCGACGGCTTCAATACGCACCTGGCGTACTATCCGGAGTCACGGACGGTGGTGATCGTGTTGTCGAACGTGAATGGCACGGTGCCGGGCACGCTGGCCGGGCAGCTCGGCGCCCTCATGCATGGCGACAGTGTGACGTTGACGGCGGAACGAAAGCCGATCACCGTGCCGCCCGCCACGCTCGCCAGGTACGTCGGCGCGTACGAACTGGCGCCCAACGCGGTGATGACGATCACCCTCGAAGGCGACGGCTTGATGGCGCAGCTCACCGGCCAGGGCCGCCTCCCGATCTTCCCGCAATCCGAGACGCTGTTCTTCCTGCGCGCGGTGGACGCGCAGATCGAGTTTGCTGCCGACGGCAGCTCGCTGGTGTTGCACCAGAATGGCCGCAGCACGAAGGCTGCACGGCGCTGAGTCGGGCAAGGAGAGAGATCACGACACCGGCAGCGGGTCGTGGTCACGCAGTAGCCGCGTCGACAAGCGGACCTGAGCTCGCATCGCCCCGCGGAATGCCAGCTCAGCATTTTCCGCCTGTTACAATACCGCCGACTCGTTAATCTATCGCTAACCTTGGCACTGCTGTCGCGCCGCCGATTTCGGAAAAGGACGACTATGCTCCGCAGCTTCGTGGTCGTATTGATGGTCGCGTCAGTTCTGTTGGTGGCTCCGGCGAGATCGGTGGCTCAGAACCAAGACCCTAAGTTGTCTGAGATCGTTCCACACTTGTACCGGGACGCAATCCTGGCTGAAATCGGCGCGTTTCTTACAGTAATCCCTGAGTCCGTCGATGCAGACTGTACTCCTAGATAGCGCTCAGGACTCGGTTTGATACCGCGTCTCAAATCATCAAGCTGGCGGGAAATCAGCTCTCGTCGTTTCCGCTCGCGTCGGCGTCCGGCGGATTCACCTGGACGCTTGACACCGCGTCGGGCGCGTTCACGCGCGCGAGTAATTCGTTCGGTCCGATTTTTGCCGAGCGCCCGCTGACGATCGGCCGGAGGCGGCTGAACGTGGGATCCAACTTTCAGCACGTGACGTTCGACCATCTCGAAGAGAGGAGCCTTCGCGGCGGCGAAATCGTCGGCTACCTGAGCGTGCCGTTTCTCGGCGAGCATATCTTCTTTGTTGATTCACTCGACTTGAAGGTGACGACCGACACGTTGAGCGCATTTGCGACGTACGGCGTCACGGATCGACTCGACATTGGTGTCGCGGTTCCCATCAATCGTGTCGATTTGCAGGCCACTCTGACGACAGGAATCGGCAACACGTCGGCAGGAGTTAGTGACAACTCCCTCGTCACATCGCAATCCGGCGGAACGAAGTCTGGCATCGGCGACGTGGTGATTCGAGCGAAGTACAACATGTTGAATGGCAAGACCTGGGCGATTGCCGAATCGGTCGACGTGCGCCTGCCAACTGGAGACGAACTCAATCTGCTCGGCATTGGCGGACCTCAGGTCAAGCTCACGTTCATTGCATCGTCGAGAGTGGGCGAGTTGTCGCCGCATGCGAATCTTGCGTATACGATTTCCGGCACAAACGCAGCCGCTGATGATCCCGACACCTATGTCTACCCACCTCCGGAAGAAATCAACTACGCCGCCGGCGCAGACCTGGCCCTGGGGCTTCGCACAACCGTCGCGTTCGATGTCGTCGGACGAATCATGCGAAAGGCCGGCACGATGACGTGGGGACCAGTCGACTTCGACGGTGACGGTCCCGAGCTTCCGAATCCACAGTACCAGCAGTTCGATTTCACCGCGGGTCAGGACCTCCACCTCTTACTCGGATCGACCGGCCTCAAGGTCAACCCGTTCAAGAACATGCTGTTCACCGCCAACGTGCTGTTCCCGCTCACGAAGCACGGACTCACCGATCGCCTGACCTGGATGGCTGGCGTCGACTACTCGTTCTGATGGGGCTCGGTGGCTAGCGTTTCTCTTCCACGGACTCGATCGTCCAGACACCTGCGGACTGCTTCAACCTGAACACGGTGGGGATGAGACGCGGGGCAGGGCGCGCGCCGACCCTGGGCTCGATCGACACTCGCCGGGTGCAGGTCACGACGGCGGTATCGCCAGTGACGGAAATCTGGGGGTCGAGAATCTCCATCCCATACGCGCGCAGCTGCGAAAAGCTTCTCGCGAGGTCGGCGCTCTTTGCCGAGGGCATCATCTTGACCACGGCCTCGGCATCGCGCCGTTCGTAGGCCGCTTCATAATCGCGGAGGACCTGCTCGATGTCCGGCGGAGGAGGATCGTCACGGCGTCGCAGGCGGCCTCGAGTCGTCATCGTTACGTGACGCGAACTCTCGGCCTGCTGTGACTTCGTCAATCGCTCATTCGCCGCGGCGACTTGTTGACGGAGCTGCGCGGCGTCGCGCTCCCAGGTTCGACTCGGCGCTGCGCAACCGCTCGAGCTCGGCTCGTTCGGCCCCCGTCATGTCCGATGTCGGCGACGCCGCGGCCGTTGGCGGACTCGACTGCGACGGCGGCTGGCGCCGCCGACGGCCTGAACGTCGCCAGCTGGTTGCGAAGATCGGCTTCCGTCTGCCGCCAGGTTGTCTCCTGGCGTTTCAGGCGATCCAGCTCCGACAACTCGCTCGTCGTCAGCGACGACGCCGGCCTTTTGCTGCTTGAACCTCTTGCGCCTGCTTGACCAGAGCGTCAGCCTGACTGCTCTTGCCCTCCCTTTGAAGCAGCCAGCGCCTGTTCGAGAACACGGATCTGGTCTTCGGCTCTTCTTTGGGTAAGGTCCGCGTTGTTGCGCGCCACCATGTATTCGGCCGCGCTCGCCGCGCTCTCGGCCGCGTGACGTTCCGCTTCCCTGATGTTGCGCCACATCAGCACTGCGATCAACGTCGCGCCTACGAGCAGCATCGCGACGTTACCGAACAACAGGCCAAGGCGGAGACGACGCCCGCGAACGCTCTTGAGCCAGGAAGCGATGCGCCGCATCGAATCGCGCATCGTAGCGGTTCGCCCAGGTTTGTGTCGGCGATTCCTGATCCCACCAGCGGCGGGCATCAGCCAGCTCCGGACCCCGATAGAGAGAGGCGTGTCCTCGTTCCCAGGCCGCGGCGACGTCCGCGAGCTTCGTGTAGATGCGCCGCGATCGGCTCTCCCGTGCCACCCACTCATGGAGGCGAGTCCATCTCCTGATGAAGCTCTCGTGCGAGATGTCGACGTCCTGCTGCGCGTTGACGACAACGAACTCGCGACCGGGGGCGGCGAATGCCGCGATGACGTCGCCGATCATTCGCTTCGTCAGCGAGTCGCAGTGCCTGATGCGGCTCGCCGGGCGACCGCGGTCAGCTCGGCGAGCGGCGTCGGACGACGGACCTCCCGATTCTCGGCGTCGCGATCGGTCAGTTGCTGAAATACGAGGCGCGCGACGTCGCGATGGAGATCGGTCGGCAGTCCCTGATACACCTCCTCCGCGTGACGGTCGAGGGCATGACGAAGCGTCTCGATCGGCGGTTGCTCGTAGTGCGGCAGATCGATCGGCTCGCCGCGTTCGCGGGCCGCGCGAGAGACGTCCCACATCCGCATCAGTGCGTGCTGGAGCACCGGCAGCTCATCCTGATCCCGCCGCGCGGAAGGCGACTCGTTCGGACGCGATGGAATCTCCTCGATCTCGTGGAGGAGCCGCTGGACGAGACGGGGCGTGATCTGCGCCCCGCCGACAGCGACCGGGCATTCGATGGCGTCCCTCAATTGCGCGCGCGTCATCCGCGGCACCAGGAACTGGCTGTCGTTCAGCGCCTCAGGCAGTCCGGTGAAGTGTGCGCAGTCGCCGAGGTAGTCCGAGCGCATCGTCAGGACGACATAAACCGGAATCTCCTCCTGCAGCGACGCGTTGAGGAGCAGGTCCACGCACGCGGCAGCCCGCTCGACGGCGTCATCGCTCTTCGCGATTCGCCCGAAACGGAACAGTTCCTCGAATTGGTCGGCGACGACGAGGAGGCTGTCGCCGGTGTCCTGCAGCAGTCTTCGCGCCACGGCGGCCAGTCCGAGGCTGCTCGCGTCGAGCAAAGCACGGATTTCGTCCGGACTCTCCTCGGCCTGCCCCACCGCCCGGGAGGCGGCGCTCTGCGAGCCCGCGCGTCAGGTTTGCAACCGGATCGCTGCCCGGGCGAAAGATCGCAATGTGCCACGAAGAACCAGCCGACGGCAGGTATCCCCGGTCGAGCGCGGGAAGAAGGCCGGCGCGCACCAGCGACGACTTGCCGCTGCCGGACATGCCGACGACGGCCACCAGCCGCCGCCGCCCAAGACGCGTCAACAGATCGTCACACTGATCCTCGCGCCCGAAAAACAGCGTCGCCTCGTGCGGCTCGAAGGGCCTCAGCCCGGGAAAGGGATTGCCCTGATGGACGCGAGCGCTGCCGACGTCGACAATGTCGGCAGTCATGTCGCCTGCCCGAGTCGCTCGACAAACCGTACGAGCCGTGCATCGGCGAGATCGAAACTCGTCGATTTGCTTGATCAGTTCGTCCAGTTCGAGCGTCTCGTAAGTTCTCTTTTACCGGGCCTCCCGGATCGGCGACGTAGGCGCCGAGCGCGGCGAACGCCCGTCCCTGTCGCCATCCGACGCGCCTGCTCCAACTCCTCGAGCCGTTTATCGAACCACGCCTGGTCGCGCCGTTCCCCAGTACAGGAGCACGGCGTCGCACTGTTTCAGCTTGTTGCGATTGTCGCGACTGAACTGGGCGCCATCGTCATCGGCGAGAGGGAGTTTGACTTCGAAGCCAAGTGACAGCAGGTGATCGCGGAGGCGGCGTGCCCGGTTGGGCTCGAGCAGCGGATGGTCCTGCCGATCGCACACCAGGTAGATCCGAACGAGCTTTTCGGACCAGCCGTATCAGCAGGGGCGGGCTGGAGATCAGCCGAAGGTCCGGTGGCCGTGCGGGATCGTTTGCTGTCGGGGGGTGCGGGATCTGCTGTCGTCTGACCAGGGGCGCGCACGTCGTCGAGCGTTGCGTCGGGCTCGACCTGCGCGTCCAGCATCTGCAGTACCGTGTGATACAGCTTGTGTGTCTGGGGCTCGATCAGCCATTCGACCTTGGCCGATCCACGTCCTGTCGCGCCGGGCTCGTCCCAGGGCTGTGAGGCAATGTCCGATGGTCCGTGGACGACGATGATCTGTTTGGCCCGCTGGTCCAGGGCGACTTCACGCTCGACCGCCGCCAATGCTTCCGCTGACTGTTCCACTGGTGCCGTGCGATCGTAGAAAAGCACCGACAACGCGCTTTCGTTGACCGCCGCTCGCACGCTCATCCGACGATCGTCTGGCGGACCATCCGGAGCCGTGAGGACTCGATAGTCGCGGCCAATCAGTTCCTGACGCACCCTCTCCCTCTGTTCGTGCAGCGATGGGGACGCCATGCCGAGGAAGACGGATCGCGCCTTTCGCATGGCGCGCAGGATGAATGCGATATCGTGTCCGAGCTCCGTCAGGCGCTGCTTGTACAAGTCCGAGGACCAACCGATCTCATACGCGACCTCGTTCGCAGGATCGACGTCAAAGAACTTCATGCCCTCGGTTTCGGCCAGGACCCGGAGCCTGCTCGACGTCCGCCGGGCGTTTGAAGACCTTGATGGCGCGGCATTTCGTATCAACCCAGAGGTCGCCGATCCGCCGCGATCCGGCGAAGCCCGTGAGTTCCCAGTCGCACCACTTCGAATTCACGTAGCCTGGCGACAAGATCGCCAGCAGCATGGCCGAGCCACGGACCTGCTTCTCGAGTTCTTTGGTGAAATCCGTGGCCCCGGTGATCCGCTTGTCGCGCCAGACCTGTACATCCTCGCCAAGCTCTTCTTCAACCTCGATGACGAGGTGCCGGTGAAATTCGGCGACCCAACCAGGGCCGTCTACCGCCTGATCGTCGATGTGGCTGTAGCTGATGAAGATGTCGTTGTTGAAGCCGGGGACATATCCCATGGTCGCGACCCTGAAGCCAGCGGTGACCGATTGTCGAAATTGCCGCCAAATCTAGCACGAAAGATCGGTCCCTCCCTCGACACGGGCGTTCACTTCACGCAGATCAACGACATTGACGAAGGCGGGAACCCGCCGGTTCTGTGTAGTCGTGAGTGCCTCCGGCATTTGGGAGGTTCCCCCGAATGTCGCGGCGAAGCATCGGCGCAAATCTTTGTGAATACGTCAGTTATCGACGCGTCTCCTGCTGGACGTCTGGCATGCCACGTGCACATTCAACGGCACGCGTATGAATAGACCGATCATTGCCGCAGGGTTGGTGTTGTTAATGGCGTGCAGTTCGCCGGCGCCTAAAGAGACGCTGCCGCCGCCAACCGGCACGCTCGACCAACTGCTCGCTCCGATCGCGCTCTATCCGGATCCACTTCTCGCGCAGATGTTGATGAGCGCAACAAATCCGTCGAAAGTCACCGAGCTCGACAAGTGGCTGAAGTCCAACGCGAAACTGAAAGGCACAGCGCTTCAGGACGCTGCTGTTAAGGCAGGGTTCGATGCGAGTTTCGTGGCCCTGGTCCTCTTTCCTCAAGTCGTGTCACGCATGGCGGAGCAGATCGCGTGGACGCGGGTCCTGGGGCAGGCCTTCGAATCAGATCGAAGCGCGGTATTTGCCAGCATTCAGAAACTGAGGAAACAGGCGCAGACCGTCGGCACGCTGAAGACCACGCCGCAACAGAAGGTCGAGACGAAGAAGACATCGGCCGGCGAGCCGGTGATCGTCATCGAGCCCGCGAATCCGCAAGTTGTCTACGTGCCGCAATACAACACCGAGGTCGTCTACACGCAGGCCCCAACTACCACCGTGATCATCCAGGAGGAGGACGACGATGACGCCGCAGAGGCGATTGCGGCGGGTCTGATCGGGTTCACCGCCGGGATCGCGATTGGCGCCGCGATGGACAACCACTATTACTACGGTCCCTATGGATGGCATGGTGGCGCGCTACATGTACAACGACGCGTGGGACGACTACTACGATCGACCGGGAAGATGCGCGCGAGGATTGGATCGATCACCGCGAAGACCTTGTCGAGGAACGCAGCGATCGGCTGGAGGACCAGCGGGAGAACCGGACCGACCGCGCGGAGAATACACAACAGCAACGCACCGACCGCCAGGAGAACCGGCAGGAAAACCGGCCGGAAACCCGTCCGGAAACGCGTCCGGAAGCCCGGCCGAAACCCGACCGGACGCACAGGCCCAACGAACCGAGCGGACGACACAGGCGCCAAGCGCCTCGACACAGAGCGCGAGCGGGAGTCGTGCTGCAGCCGCGGAAGCTCGCGGCCAGAGCAGCGAGACCCGGGCTCAGCCGAGTAGTGAACGAGCCAGCTCGGACGCGTTCTCGGGCTACTCGAGCGGCTCATCTCAACGCGCCTCCAGCGCCCGGGGACAGCAAAGCCGCAGCAGCAGCGCATCGCGGCGGCGGCTCACGTGGTGGCGGTGGCGGGCGTCGGCGCTGACCAGCGTGCGAGAGAGGGCCAAATGAGCACGAATCGATCAGACGAGGTTCGCAGGGTCATGCGGCGCAGTCTTGCCGTGTTGTGCGCGTGCGCGTTGATAGCGGCTCTCATCTTTTCGAGCCGCGCGTCCGCCCAGGCCGCACGGCAGTTCGCCTCACCTGAAGACGCCGTCAAGGCGTTCATCGACGTGGTCAAGGCGGGTAATGTCGCCGACCTCGTGGCGATTCTCGGGGCGGAGGGCAAGGAGTTGATCGAATCCTCCGATCCGGCGACGGCGCGGCAGAACCGAAGGGTGTTCACCGTCGCGGTGGGCGAGCAGTGGCATCTCGAGGACGCCGCTCCGAATCGCAAGACGCTCGTCATCGGCAACGAAGACTGGCCGTTCCCGGTGCCGCTCGTGAAGGAGGAGAGCGGTTGGCGCTTCGACGCTGCGGCAGGGAGCGAGGAAGTGATCGCTCGGCGGATCGGGCGCAACGAGCTGGCCGCCATCGCGACGGTGCGAGCCTATGTCGACGGCGCAACGGCGCTACGCGGAAGAGGCGCATGACGGCAACCCCGCAGGCGTGCACGCCGCGAAACTCGCAAGCGATCCAGGCAAACAGAACGGCTTGTACTGGCCCGCGAAAGCCGGTCAGAAGCGAAGCCCGCTCGGGGATCTCGTGGCGCAGGCGGCCGCCGAAGGTCGCGAAGTCGCTGGCGATCGCTCGCAGCCGTCACCTTTTCACGGCTACTACTTCAAGATCCTGACCGCGCAGGGACCTGCCGCTCGTGGAGGACAGAAGCAGTACGTTGTCAAGGGCCTGATGTCCGGAGGGTTTGCGCTGGTCGCCTGGCCGGCTCAGTATGACGAGACCGGCGTGATGACGTTCGTGGTCAACCAGGACGGCATCGTCCACGAAAAAGATCTGGGCCCTGAAACAGATGCGGCGGCGCGAAAGATGAGCGTCTACAACCCGGACAAATCGTGGCGGGCGCTTCCTCAGTAGGTGGCGCGGCCAAGTCCACGGATTACCGCTCGATGACGCGAATGATCCCGTCGGCCTTGTTGAGCACGAAGATCTGTCCAGCGGCATTTGCATCGAATCGCATGTCCGCACGCGTCGCGGCTGTCTTGCCCTGCGCGCGATTCTTCTCCTGAATGATCTCGAGCAAGTGTCGCGGCGCTCGGCCGGCCGCCGTCCGGAAGAGCACGCGGCGAATCGCATCCTGGCCGCCCTTGGGGAGATCGTCCGCGCTGACGTGGAACAGCTCGCCGCTCGGCATGTCGCCGAAGAGCAGCCGGCCGTTCAGCTGCGGCACGGTGGCGCTGCGATAGATCATCGCGCCGACCGCGGCGGATGAGTTGCTGGGCAGCAGGACCGGATCGAGCTGATCCCACTCGACGATCGGATAGGTGACCTTTGGATCGTTACGCGGCAGGTCGGTCATCACGCCCTGCCGGCTGCCGAACCGGTAGCTACCTTCCCAGACGTTCCAGCCAAGGTTGGCGCCGACGCTGACCGGGCTCACTTCTTCAACGGTGTTCTGCCCGATGTCGGACAAATACATCGCGCCACCCCTGGGATCCCAGCCGAACCGCTGCGCGTTGCGGACGCCATAGGCAAAGATCTCCGGCAGCGCACTGGCCGTCGACCGGAACGGGTTGGCGTCCGGGACTCCATACTTGCCACCCCGACCGTTCTTGCCCAGCGGGTCGATGCGGAACACCTTGCCGAACGCGCTTCCCAGGTTCTGCGCGAGGTTCATCGGATCGCCGCCGCTACCTCCGTCGCCGATGCCGATGTACAGCAGCCCGAAATCTGCGGTGCCCGGACGAGCAGTCGAGTTGAAAGCGACCGCGCCGCCGTTGTGATTCGCGAACGGCTGACGCAGCCGGATCATCTCGCGCGGCATCTCGCCGTCGTAGGCCGATGCGCCCGGCGTCTTCGCCGTCCACTCATGGAGCACGGTGTCGTGCGTGCTGGCGGCATTGGGCGTCGTGAAGTCCGCGGCCGGCGCCTGGTTCGACGTATCCGCGTAGGTGTAGAACTTGCCGAATCCTGGCGTGCCCGCCTGCGCAAACTGCGGATGAAGCACAAAACTCTGCAGCCCACGCTCGCGGCCTTGTGATTGCACTGGGACGGACCACTTCGCGTCGAGGAGATTGAGGTACGGCGTCACGGTCCGTCCATCCGGACCGAGCACGTACAACACGCCGCGCATCTCGCTGACGAACAGCCGGCGCGTGGCCGGCTCTTCGACCAGCGTCATCATGCGCGCGGCGATGCCATCGATGTCCGGCAGCGACGCGAACTCGCGAAGCGTGACCGCGATGACGCCCTCGGTGGCCGCGATCGGCTGTGGGAAAGGATTGGTCGTCAGGCCAGCAGGGCCCGCCTGGCTCGGAGCCGCACTTCCCTGGGCTGACGCGGACGAACCAGACAATGTGAGCGCGATGAGCGCGACGAGATAGATGCGAGAAGTCATGGGATCGTCCTTCCTTGCTGTCCCATATCCTAAATCTTTCGACTGTCGTAGGCCCAGTGAAGGACCGTCGTCAGCGGTTCCGCGGTCTCATCCCTCCGCTATCGATGCGGTTCTCGCAACTCGTGCGTCTGGCCCGGTTCCACCCGCTCTCCCGTCAGCCAGCCCTTGGCCAACTCGAACAGAATGATCGGCTTCGGCTTGTTCACCTCGAGAAAAACCGCGGCATGCACCTCGACGCCAATCAAGACGATCCGGGGATCATCGGGGGTGCCGTGCCGCGCGTCACCCTCGTCCGCAAACCACGCCTTCCAGTCGGGTTCGTAGAGCTCTTTGATCTTGCCGCGATCCCGCGACGCGATCGCAAGTCCGGAGGCGGACACCCACTCGTACGAGCCGGCTCGGTAGTAGGCCAGGTTGACATGCGGGTCTTGTTCAATGTCCCGTAGCTTGCTCGTCCCTTCGGTGGTCACAAACCACAGGTCGGCGCCAGCGGCGCGCTTCTGGTTGGCCATCGCCCGCGATTCGAGATGCCCATCCGGGCGACGCGTCGTCATCATCGCAATCTTGATCTCGTCGATCAGTTCGTACAGCTTGTCCAGCTCGTTGGTCATGTCGTGGCTCTCTGTTCCCCACTGTAGCCAGCGGCGCGTTTGCGGTCAATGATTTGTCATGGACAAAAGGTTGACATAACAGCCGGTCCTCAACGTAAACTGGACGGTGACGCCATGACCGTTAGCCGATCGACCTTTCCCATTCGCGCCGTCGCGCGGCTGACCGGCGTCAGCATCGACACGTTGCGGGCATGGGAGCGCCGCTATGGGGCCGTGGTGCCCGCCCGCGGCCCGCGCGGACGCACCTACGACCTCGCGCAGGTGTCGCGGTTGCGAAATCTCGACATGCTGGTGCGACGTGGACACGGTATCGGGACGATCGCGAACTTGTCCGATCGCCGTTTGGGGCAGCTGCTTGGCATGAGCGAAGGCGCAGCAGCGCCGCTGCCGGCACCGCCACCAGGCGGTGTTGAGCTGTCGGCGTTGTTCGACGCCGTCGATCGGTTCGACCTCCCGGCCATCGATGCCGCGCTGTCGCGCTCGGCCGTGCTGCTGGCGCCGCGCCAGTTCGTCACCCACGTGGCCATGCCGTTGCTGCGCGCCATCGGTGAGCGCTGGCAGGCCGGTTCTCTGCTGCCCGCCCAGGAACACCTCGTGTCGGCCGTGGTGCGAACGGTGTTGGGGGGATTGCTGCGCACCGCATCGCGGCCGAGCCGCAGCGCCATTGTCTTTGCGACGCCCGAAGGCGAGCGGCACGAATTGGGGGCGCTCGGCGCAGCCGTGCTCTGCGCGTCTGACGGGTGGGATGCCAGGTACGTGGGGCCGGATCTTCCAGCCGGTGACATTGCCGCAGCCGCCCGCCGCTCGGGCGCGGCGGCCATCGTGCTGGGTCTTACCGTCGGCGACTCGCGCCGAGTGGTGCGACGCATTCGGCAACTCGTGCCTGACATTCCGCTGATCGTGGGCGGCGCAGGAGCCATGACGTCACGCCGCATCGCCGGCGTACAGACGATTGCCGACCTCGACGCGTTGAGCGCGCGGTTGAACGAGCTCATCGGATGAACTCGAGATTCGTCCGTCAGTCCTGAGTTCTCCCGTACAACTATGCGCAGATTCGTTCTTCCCGCGTTATTCGTGGCTGGTCTCCTGGTCCTTGCGCTCTATGCGACGCGGTCGCGTTCATCGGCACGAGAGGTGGACGTGACCCCTGCCGCCAGGGTCGCGACCCTGCAGTCTTTCGTGACCGCCTCCGGCGAGATCGTCGCCGCGCGATACGCCGATATCGGTTCGGCGGTGATGGGCAGGCTGGTCGACCTGCCTGTGAAGGAAGGCGACGCCGTCCGGGCGGGCCAGGTGGTCGCGCGCATCGATCCAGTGCAGGCCGCCTCCTCTGCCCAGGCTGCGGATGCGTCCGTCGGCGCGATTGAATCCGATTCCCGAGCCGCAACCACGCAGGTGCGCGCGGCCCAGGCGGCCCTGACGGAGGCTCAGTCGCGGAGCGCACAGGCGGCGGCCGCGTTGAGCCGGGCTCGCGACCTTCGAAGCGCAGGGCTGCTGCCGGCTGCCGACTTCGACATTGCGGTGACGGCCGACGCCACCGCCGCGGCCCAGGTTTCGGCCGGCGCCGCCGCGCTCGAACGCGCGCAGCAGGCCGCGGCCGCGGCGGAGCGGCGCATCACCCAGGCCATCGCCGAACGGACGCGGGCCCGTGATGCGCTGAGCAAGACCGAGGTGACCGCACCGATCGATGGCATCGTCACGCGACTCGAAGTCGAGGCGGGCGAGATGGTCGTCATCGGCGTCCAGAATCAGCCGGGCACGACGCTGATGACGATCTCGGATCTCAGTGCGGTCAACGCGGAGGTCAAGGTCGCCGAGGCGGACGTGATGCGGCTCAGCACCGGGATGTCCTCCACCGTCAGCCTGGAGGCGCTGCCAGGGGATCGCTTTAGCGGCAGAGTCGTTGAGATCGGCGCCAGCGCGCTGCCGGCAGCCGGCGCGCAGGCCGCGGCGCGTGAGTTTCGCGTCCGCATCCGCATCGACGGCGCCGGCACCCGGTTGCGGCCCGGCCTGACGTGCGATGTCGACATCGTCGCCGCCGAACGTCGCAATCCGATCGTCGTGCCGCTACAGGCCGTCGTCGAGCGCAACGGCAAGACGGGCGTCTTCGTCAGCGACGGCGACGTCGCCCGCTTCACGCCCATTACGACCGGCATCATCGGCGGCCTGTCGATCGAAGTGACTGGCGTGAACGAGGGAGCAAACGTCGTGACGGGCCCGATTCAAGGCCTGCGGGAGCTTGGCGACGGAGAGCGCATTCGGCTGAGGACGGCGGAGCGGTGACGGAGATCGTGCGACAGGCGGCGGCCACGCTGTACGGTCACCCACTCCGGTCATCGCTTGGCGCGCTGGCGATCGCTGTCGCGGTCGCGACCATCGTCACGGTGGTGACCGCGCTCGACGGCGTGCGCCACTATGCCGAAGCCACGACGGCGCGCACATTTGGCTCTGACACGTTCGTCATTGCGCAGGTCGCCTCAGGCGGGCGCGTGTCACGCCGGGAGCTGCAGGCGCAGCTCGAGCGCAACCCGCCCATCCGGCGCACCGATCTCGCATTCCTGGATCGCCATCGAGGCGAGGTGGCGATCTACGCCGCCGACCGCCCAAACGCGCGGCGAAGTATCGGCCGGGCCGCTGGTCGTCGAAGACGCGCTGGTCACCGGCGCGGCCTCGACGATCGCGTCGATCCGGCAGATCGATCTCATGCGCGGGCGCTTCTACCGGAACGACGAGGACGTGAGCGGCGCCGCGGTCGCGGTGATTGGCGCCGACGTCGACGCGGCGCTGTTTCCGTCCTCCGATTCCAAGACCCGGGCGATTCGTATTGCCGGACGGCGATTCACCGTCATCGGCGTGCAATCGCGTGTCGGCAGTACCGGCGCCGGCTCGGTCGACAAGTACGTCTGGATCCCGCTTCGCGCGTATGAGCGTGCGCTTTGGTGCGCCGCGTTCCTATCAGGTGTTTGCGCGAGGCCACCTGGGTCGAACGGCGATTGACGCGGAGGATCGCGCGCGCGTCACGTTGCGCGCACGTCGCGGGTTGCTGCCGAACGAGGCCGATACGTTCGACGTCCTGACGCCGGACGCCGCGCGCGGCTTCGTGGCGAACTTATCGCAGCGCATCGGCGCGGCGGCGGGGCCGATCTCGTTGATGGCGCTACTCGCCGCAGTGGTCGTCGTGACCAACACGGTTCTCGTTTCGGTCACGCAGCGCACGCGCGAGATTGGGGTGCGGCGCGCCCTCGGTGCACGTCGTTCGCGGATCGTGCAGGAAGTGCTGGCGGAGTCGCTGCTGATGGCGGTGAGCGGTGGGGCGGCGGGCGCCGCGGTGGCGGCCGCAGCTGATCGCCGCGGTGCGGGCCTCGACCGGGCTCCCGCTGATCGTGCAACCGCAGACGCTGCTGTGGGCGGTGGCCGCGGCCGCCGCGAGCGGCCTGGTGGCGGCGTGGTATCCGGCCCGGAGAGCGACCGCGATCGATGTGATCGCCGCCCTCCGCGCGGAATGAGCGATGCGCCGGCGTTCCGTCACCGCGTTGGCGGAGGCCGCCGGCCTGGCAGTGGAGGCCGTTCGCGCGCAACCGTTGCGATCATCGCTCGCGATGCTGGGCGTGGTCATCGGCATCGTCACGGTGGTGGTGGTGGCGTCGACGCTGGTCGGCTTGCGCAACAGCGTCGCGCTGCTGTTTCGAGAGCTCGGCACCGACAACATCTTCGCCTACCACCTCAATGGCGAGCCGTATTCCGCTCCAACCGAGTTCGATGCCAGTCGTCCGCAGTTGAAGCCCGAAGACGGCGCCGCCATCGCCCGGCTGGCGTCTTCCGTGCGCGACGTCGGCATTCAACTGATCGTGCCGGTCGTGACTCCCACCCGCGTCATCACCGCGCGCGCCGGCGTCAACGATTCCGACACCGTACTGGTGGAAGGCGTCTCGCCGAATTTCTTCGATGTCGTCGGCGCGGATTTCGAGCGCGGCCGTCCCTTCACCGAGAGCGAAGAGCGGGCGCGCGCGCCGGTCGTGGTGATTGGCGCGAGCCTGTCGCAGGCGTTGTTCGGCGCCGGGGGCGGGACCGGCAAGTCGCTGCTGCTCGCCGGCGATCGCTACTACGTGGTGGGCGAGCTGGCGCCGCGAAAGGGGACGTTCTTCGGCGCGAATCGCAACGACAGCGTGATCGCGATCCCGGTGGCGACGGCCCGCCGCAAGTTTCCGGAGGCTCGCAACATCGTCCTCTACGTGCGCGCGTTCCCGGGGATGCGCGAGCAGGCGCGGGAGGAAGCGCGAACGGTGCTGCGGCTGCTGAGGCAGGTTCCGCGAGGCGCCGACGACAACTTCGCGATGAACAGCGCCGATCAAATCATCGCGCAGTTCGATCGCATCGGCGCGCAGATCTTCCTGGCGACCATCGCGCTCGCGACAGTAAGCCTGGTCATTGGCGGCATCGGCATTGCCAACGTCATGGTGATCAGCGTCACCGAACGCACGCGCGAAATTGGTGTCCGCCGCGCCATCGGCGCGCAACAAGTAGACGTGCGCCGGCAGTTTCTGCTCGAAGCGGCGCTCTTGAGCGGCGCCGGCGGAAGCGTTGGCGTCATCCTCGCCTCGGTCGTCGGGTTGGCGGCGTCCCTGGTGGCGCCAACCTTCCCGGCGACGCCGCCGCTGTGGGCGGTGGCGGCGGGCCTGCTGACCTCGGTGTTGGTCGGCATCGTCGCCGGCTACTGGCCGGCGCGCCAGGCATCCCGGTTGGACCCGGTAGAAGCGCTCCGTTATGAGTAGAAGATTTGCTGGACGTACAGGACACACCCATGAACGATGAATGACACGGTATGGACAAAGCCCTGCAGACCCAGTTGGCCAACATCGAGAAGCGGACCGGCAAATCCCTCGAGGCGCTGACGCGTCTCGTCAAGGCGTGCGGCTTGAGCAAACACGGCGAGATCCGCGACATGCTGAAGAACGACCTTGGCATGGGACACGGCGATGCCAATACGCTCGTGCACTACGCCTTGAAGTCAGATGGAGCCTCGGCCGTCGAAGCATCCGGCGCCGGCCTCGATTCGGTGCTGGACGAGATCTACTCCGGTACGAAGGCCGCTTTGCGGCCAATTCACGACAAGTTGATGAAAGCGCTCGAGAAATTCGGTCCGTTCGAGGTCGCGCCAAAGAAGGGATACGTCAGCCTGCGCGGCAAGAAACAGTTCGCCATGATCGGCCCGGCCACGAAATCGCAGGTGGAGGTCGGACTCAACATGAAAGATGCGACCGCAACGGCGCGCTTGGTGGCCTTGCCACCAGGCGGCATGTGCCAGTACAAAGTAAGGATCGCCGACCCAGCCGAGGTTGACGCCGAGCTCGTCGAGTGGATTCGGCGCGCCTACACCGCGGCCTGCTGAGTCAACGGCCGCAAGAAACTGCTCGCGACCGCCGGTGCACGAGCCCGGCACACGCCATAGAATGACCGCGCGGTGAACGATGCCCGGACCATCGCGATCGGTTGCATGCGTCTGTCGACCGATCCCGATCGAGACGACGATCGCTCGGTCGAGGTGCTGCGCGCCGCGTTCGACGGCGGCGTCACGCTGCTCGACACGGCCGATGCGTACTGCCTTGACGAACGTGACATCGGACACAACGAGCGGCTGATCGCGCGCGCGCTGTCAACCTGTCCGGGTGAGCGCTCGCGGATCGCTATTGCCACCAAAGGCGGCATGACCCGGCCCGAAGGACGCTGGGAACCGGATGGGCGGGCGAAGCACTTACGGGCGGCTTGCGAGCGAAGCTGCCGTGCGCTGGGTGTCGATCGCATCGCGCTCTATCAATTGCACGCGCCGGATCCACGCACGCCGCTGTCGACGAGCGTCAGGGCACTTGCCGCGTTGAAACGCGATGACCTGATTGCCGGCATCGGCCTTTGCAACGTGACCGTCGGCCAGATCGAAGAGGCGCGACGAATTACCGAGATCAGTTCTGTCCAGGTCGAGCTCAGCGTCTGGAACGATGCCTCGATCCTGAGCGGCGTCGTCGGGTATTGCGTCGCGCACCGCCTGCAACTGCTGGCCCACCGTCCCCTCGGCGGGCGGCGTTCGTACGCGCGCACGAAGAATCATCCGGTGTTGCAGCGCATTGCCGCCGGTCACGGCGTGTCGCCGTTCGACATCGCAATCGCCTGGCTCGATGACCTCGCCGACGTGATCGTGCCTCTGCCCGGTGTCACGCGTGTCGAAACAGCGGTGGCATCGACGCGCGCGCAGCGGCTCGTGCTGACCGACGCCGATCGGCAACTGCTCGATGACGCGTTTCCTTCGGCCCGCCTGCTGCGTGGCCAAGGCATCGTCGCCGCGCCGTCGCGATACG
This sequence comes from uncultured cyanobacterium, assembly GCA_963833135.1. Taxonomy (GTDB): domain Bacteria; phylum Acidobacteriota; class Vicinamibacteria; order Vicinamibacterales; family UBA2999; genus 12-FULL-67-14b. Next base: position 67,955 of record CAWHWW010000015.1, read on the forward strand.
ACGCCGAGGTCGTCATCGTCATGGGCCTGCCGGGTGCCGGCAAGACGACGCTGACCGAGCGGTTCGTCGCCGATGGCTACCAACGAATCAATCGCGACGAGACCGGCGGCACGCTGCGGGCGCTGACCGGCGACCTCGAGCGAGCGCTCGCGGCCGGGGCATCGCGAATCGTCCTCGATAACACCTACATATCCCGCCGGTCGCGCGCCGAGGTGCTGCACACCGCCGCAGCCCATCGGGTCCCGGTACGGTGCGTCTGGCTATCCACGTCCATTGACGACGCGCAGGTCAACGCCGCGACACGCCTGGTGTCGCGCTACGGAAGGCTCCCGGCAGATCATGAACTTGCCTCGCTGAGAAAGCATGACGTCGCCGCCTTTCTGCCGACCGTCCAGTTTCGCTATCAGCGCGAACTCGAGCCGCCCGACGAGGGTGAAGGCTTTGCGGAAATCGAGGTAGTGCCGTTTGTCCGGAGGCCTCCCGCCGGACACACGAATCGCGCGGTCGTCGTCTGGTGTGACGATGTGCTGCTGAGAAGCAAGGCCGGGCACCGGACGCCCCTTGACCCGGATGACGTCGAGATCGACGAGGCATTGGCAGCCGCGCTACGCCGTGATCGTGAGAGCGGACAGTTGATCCTCGGCCTGTCGTGGCAACCCGAGATCGCGGCTGGCAAACGCACGGCCGCCGATGTTGCAGCCGTCTTTGCGCGAATGAATGCGTTGGTGGGGTTCCCGATCGACGTCGAATACTGCCCGCACCCGGCCGGACCACCGACTTGCTGGTGCCGCAAGCCGTTGCCAGGACTTGGCGTGTTGCTGATCCACCGCCATCGGCTCGATCCGGCACAGTGCGTCTACGTCGGGAGCGGCACCGCGGATCCTGGCTTCGCGCGCAAGCTCGGATTCGCGTATCGCCGGCCTTGACTCAGAACAAGAAGAACCGCACCTGTCGCCTCATGAGTTGCCTGTTCAATTCGGTCACCCAGCGGTTTCAATCACTCCGGTTCAGCGCGTAGCGCATGATCGACGCATGAACGCCGCGCTTGATGCGCTCGAGCCCATACACGTCGCCGCCGGGCCCGGCCGCTTCTGCGTGAATCGCGGCGATGGCGTCGAGGTCTGCGCCGGTCAACTCGAGCCTCAACGCAGCGGCGATCGACGATAGATGCTCCGCATGCCTCGCTCCGACGATGATGCCGGCCACTCCTGGCTGATCGAGAACCCAGCGCATCGCGACTGAACCAAGGCCAACCCCGTGCCGCCCGCCAATCTCATGCAGGGCGCGCAGCAGGCGCTGGAACAGGTCCCAGCCGCCAAACTCGTCAATGATCAACCGGTACTTGATCAGCGATCGATTCTCCAACGCGGCAGCCGGCGCAGGGGCATCCAGCCACCGCTCCGACAGGAATCCGCCGGCAAGCGCGCCGTAGCAGAGCAACCCGGGCGATTGCGACAGACCTTCGCCCGGCATGTTGGAAGGGCGTCGATCGACGACTGAGTACTGCACCTGATGAGAAACGACCGGCACACCGGCGCCGACGATCTCGGCGAGTCGCTGCCGATCGAAGTTGGTCAGCCCGACATGCCGAATCTTGCCCGCCACGCGCAATTCGTTGAGGCAGAGCGCGGCATCGACATAGCCCGGCGCGTCGTAATCCCACCAGTGCAACTGCACGAGATCCAACGCGTCCACGCCGAGCCGCTGCAACGATCGATCGATGCCTCGGACGACGTCGGCCCGTGCGTGCGTCGGCAGGCGATCCAGATCAGGGACGTACTTCGTGTGAACCTGGACCGCTGCGGCGCCGGTCGATCGCGTCCGAAGCCATCGGCCGATCAATTCCTCGACGCCCGTATAGATGTCGGCGCAGTCGAAGGTCGTAATCCCCGCCTCGACGAATCGATCCATGTCGGCGAGCGCGGCGTCGGGGTCGATGGCACCGTGGCCACCCGCCAGCTGCCAGCCGCCCTTGATCACGCGGGAAATGTCGTAACCGGCCGCGAGCGTTGCTCGTGTCATCGATTCTCGCGCGGCAGCGGCACGACGGTGACGTCCGAGTGGCGAAAGGATCGGCGTGCCGTGCGCGTGATGCGAAACCGCCCGCCGCAGTTGGGGTCCGGGCAGGCAATGTCGGTATCGGTGGTCATCCAGTCATGCGGGTGCGTCTCGCGCTGTTTCGCGGGCAACAGCGGCAGCAGCGCCGCGAGCGTGTACATCGAGAACGTGGCCGCGCCGGCGAACACCAGGTTCTCGCCGTGCACGTCGAAGGCGTGGCCAACCTGATGACGGCAGACCATCGGACGCTCGCCGGCGATCACGTCGACGCGCAGGTCGTACAACTCGAACACATCGTCAGGCTGATCTATCGATCGGCGGCATATCGCACGTACTATACGTCGGCGTGCCTATCGTCCAGATCCTGCTCGCAGTGCTGACCCTGTGCGGCATCCTGCTGGTCGCCAGCTGGTTCCGATCAGGAACACGACGGCCGTGAACCTCATGGTCGGCCAAACGGCGTCGACTTGCTGATTGGTTTCGTCACCAATTTTTTCGACACCCTGGGAATTGGATCCTTCGCCACGACGACTGCGGCATTCCGGATGATGCGCCTGGTCCCGGATGAACTCATTCCGGGGACACTGCTCGTCGGGCACGCGCTGCCGGTGATCGCGCAGGCGCTCATTTTCATCACGGTGGTCGACGTGAATCCCACGCAAATGGCAATCCTGATCGCCAGCTGTGTCGCAGGCGGCTGGGTCGGCGCCGGCGTCGTCGCGTCGGTGTCGCGGCGCACGATTCAATTCGCGATGGGTGGCGCGCTGTCGGCCGCCGCGGTGCTGATGCTGATCGGGATGATGGGTCTCGTCCCGGCGGGCGGTACCGCGACGACGTTTCCACCACAGGCCTTTGCGATTGCCGTCGTCGTCTCCGTCGTCCTTGGAGCGCTGTTGACGGTTGGCATCGGCAACTATGCCCCGAGTCTCATCATCTTCAGCCTGCTCGGCATGGACCCGCGCGCGGCGTTCCCAATCATGATGGGCTCGGGCGCGTTCGTGGCCACGATCGCCGGCGTGCGATTCGTCGCCCGGGCACGTTTCGATCGGCGCGCCGCTCTGGGTCTCGCCCTTGGCGGCATCCCAGGCGTGCTGGTCGCGGCATGGGTCGTTCGATCGCTGCCGCTCGATACGTTGCGATGGGTGGTGCTGGTCGTCGTGATCTACTCTGCGATCTCGCTTCTTCGGTCGGCTCTCGGCAGTCGCAACATCCATATGTTGCCGTGCAGCTCGCCGCGTTCGTAGACGACGAGGTCGCCGCGAGGCGACCAGTCCGGATATCTCACATAACCATTGGCCGGCGATGGCCCGGTGATCGCGCCCGTCGTGCCGCCGACTGCGTCGATCCATTGCAAGGACCAGCGGCCGCCGCGGAACACCGCGGCCGCGATCTTCTTCCCGTCGGGCGACCAGCTGCGCACCCAGGTCTGTCCGCGCTCACTGGTGAGCCGGCGAACGGCGCCGGTGTCGAGATCGAGCACGGCCGCGTGCGTCGAGCTGCCGGATTTCAGCTCCACCGCCAGGCGCTGCTCATCGCGCGACCAGGCGGGATAGCCAAGCCACTGAGAAGGATCGGTGAGCGGGCGGGCATCGAGCGCCTTCATCGAACCGATGAACAACTGCCGGTTCGCATATGGCGGCGCGACGAGCGTGAACGCGACCTGTGTCATCGACCGCGACAAGGCGGCCTCGGCAACCACGTCGTTGCCTGTCTGCACCGTGGCCGTGAGGTCACCGAGCGCTCGCGTCAGCTCTTGCCGGCGGGTATCGAGAGAGACCGACCACAGGCCGAGCCCGTCCTGGCGTGTCGACAGGAACGCCACGCGGCGCCCATCGGGATACCAGGACGGCTGCTTGTCCGGCCCTTCGTTGTCGGTGAGCTGGGTGATGTTCTTGCCATCGACGCCAATCATCCACACGTTAGGCGGCTCACCGGCGCGCGTCGAGACATAGGCGACACGAGAGCCGTCGGGTGACACGGCCGGCAATGAATTACGGCGACTGGTATCGGTCGTCAGCGCCAACGGGTCGCCGCGGCCGTTCCCGTCCGGCGCAATCGCCTGCGCCCATACCTGGCTCGCGATCGTGAGTCCCGCCAGTCCGATCCGACGTCCGTCAGGGGACATGGTGAGGCCGCGCACGCTGGCGACACCCGGTACGGCAATGAGCTCCCGCTCACCTGAGATATTTCCGGTGTTGACGTCGAAGGGAACACGCGTGATGAACGGATCCCCTCCCGCTGTGTAGAGCGCCGAATCCCCGGGAGCAAACGCGAGCTCGTAGTGGCCGCGCATGCCCTTGAGCAGGTGGACGAGCTCGCTTGTGTCCACCGCGATCCGCCACACGCCGTTGTTCCGCCCGCCGTCGAACACGCTGAACGCCACGAAGCGGCCGTCGTGGCTCCATACCGGATAGGCGTGACCGCCGAGTGGTTGTCCGGCCGAGGTCAGCTGGCGCGGGTTGCTCCCGTCAACATCCACCGTATGGATCGTCCCGCCGCTTTGCGCGCCGAAGGCGCTCGGCGTCACGTCCGACGGTTCGTCCGATTGAAATACGATGCGCCGCCCGTCAGCGGACCACGACGGGTGCGATCCCTCGGCGGCGAGCTGGCGCGGCACGCCGCCGCGCGCAGGCATGACCCAGACGCCCCGCCCCTGCGAGTGAAAGGCGATCAGGCTGCCGTCGGGCGACCACGAGGGCTGCACGTTGCCTTGGCCGTCATGAGTCAGCGGCACTTCCGCGGCGGTCCCCGCCAGCGCGCGCACGTATAGCTCGAACGAACCGGAGCGATCCGACGCGTACGCAATGGCATCGCCTTGCGGCGAGAACGACGGCTGCAGATCCAGCCCCGAATGGGTCGTGAGCTGGACCGGCCACGCCACGTCCGCTCGCGGCGCCGCGCTCAGCTCCACATTTTCCCTGGCCGCTCCGCGTTGGGACCACGCGACGATGCCGAGCAGGATGATCGCGATCGTCAGGCCGAGGGCCACGAACGGAAATCGCGTCTGGCGTTGCGGGGCAAGTGCGATCGACCCTGCCGGCGTACCTGACAGCACAGTCGTCCCGGATTCGAGCGCCTCTGGGATGATCTCAACTTTCGGGAGCCAGCGATATCCGCGCGTCGGGACTGTCTCGATATACCGGCCATCGCGCGCTTCATCGCCGAGCACGCGCCTTAGTTGCGCGACCACGCGCGTCAACGCGTGGTCGGTGACGACCGTGCCTGACCACAGCTTCTCGAAGATTTCCTGTTTCGTGAAGACGTGGCCGGGCCGGCCCATCAGCAGGACCAGCAAGTTGAACGCTTTCGGCTCGAGCGACAGCGGAACGCCTCCGCGTTCGAGCCGGAAGCCATCAAGGTCGATCACGAAATCATCCCACCGGTGCTTCACCGCCACGCTCCACTAAGAATAGACGGCGAAAACGCCCCGGTACAGTGCTTAACCGCACCATCACAAAAACATCAGGCGCTCATCCAGCTTTCCGGGCCTGCCCGTCAGGACTTTAGAGTCGCATCCGCGCACATTGGCCGGGCTGGGAGGAAATGTGCGCAACTCAACGATTCTCGCGACGATGCTCTTGTTCGCGCTGCCAATCACGGCTACGGCCGATCGCGCGATCACGCCGTTTGATTTGCTTGACGACGGATCCATTGTCGTGCCGGTGACGATTGGTGGGACGGGACGCTACCGGTTCGTGCTGGATACCGGGTCTTCACGCACGGTAATCTCGGCGCGTCTCTGGAAAGCCCTTCGCCTGCCGGTCGTGGCGAAAACGCTGATGGTGACGCCGGCGGGCCGCGAAGAGGCCTACGTTGTGCGGCTGCGCGGCATTGCGGTGGGCGGACGCCCCGGCGTCGATGTCAATGCCGCCGTGATCCCGGCCGATCGCTACGCGGCTGGTCAACAAGTCGACGGACTGATCGGTCAGGATGTGCTGGCGTCGGCGTTCTACACCATCGACTATCGAGCGCGGGCGCTGGTCTGGCATGCCGCGGACGATGCAGTGCCTGGCGTGCGGCTGCCATTGTTGGTCCGCGACAACAGAGTCCTCGTGACCCTCGCGCAACGCGATGGCGATCCGAGCCCGCTCCATTTGATACCGGATAGCGGCAGCGACGGCCTGGTGTTATTCGCACACGCCCGAGACAAGCTGCGGATCACGCCGCTCGACATCGGCGTCCTCTCGAGCCTGTCCGCGGTACGGCTCGTACGCCGGGTCGAAGTGGCAGGCCTGGTGATCGGAAGCACACGGCTCGAGAAGCCGCCCGCGGTGATCCTCAGCGGCAGCGAAGCGCGGGAGATGGGCGATGGCTTGTTGCCGCTGCACGCGTTCTCGCGGGTCACGTTGAACGCCGGCGAAGGGTATCTGATCGTGCAGCCGCGATGACCGCGCCACGATCAACCAATCCGCATGAGCACCGACGCCACGATGTAGTCGCAGCGAGGCCGCAAGAAGGTGAAACTCTGCGGGGCCGTCGCGCCTATTCGATCGAAGAGGTGACCGCGCAACGCGGCGCGCGCGCGAGACAGTCGCGTCTTCACGACATCGTCACTGACGCCGAGGCTGGCGGCCGTTTCCGCGGTGCTGAGACCCTGCACGTCGCGCAACATGAAGACTTCGCGTAACCCGTCGGGCAATGCGTCAATCGCATTCTCGAGAATCCCTCGCATCTCGTGTGCGAAGGCTTCCCGTTCCGGATTGTTCGCCCGCAGCGGCACGATATTCTCGAGCTCGCCGTTCTCCTCAACGATGGATTGATAACGTCCCCGCGTTCGTGCACGGGCGAGGGCTTCGTTCACGGCGATGCGCGTGAGCCAGGTGGCAAACGACGCGCGTTGATCGAACTGCCGCAAATGCGCGTACGCGTTCACGTACGCTTGCTGCATCACGTCTTCCGCTTCGGCGCCGTCCCTGAGAATGGCTCGCGCTGCGCGAAAGAGGCGCTCGTTGTGCCGGCGCATCAGCACTTCGAACAGGGCGACCTGGCCATCGAGCACCAGGGCGACGACAGCCTCGTCCGGAAGGAGACTCGAGCCTTCGACAGTAGCGACGTTGAGCATAGGCGTCCTTGTTTCGAATGTCAGAGTGACTTCAAGTACTCGACGAGGTCATTCGTCTCGATCTCGCTCAGCCGGAGGCCGAACACGCGATCGTAGTGTTCCACGACTGCGCGTAGCGTCGCGAAGCGGCCGTCGTGGTAGTAGCCGCCTTTGGCGCGCGACCACGCACCCTTGAGTGGTGTCGTGCGATAGCGATTGTCCGGCGACCGCCGGGCTTGAAAATCGTCGATGCCGATTTCTTCGGCGGTGTGCATGCGCCCAGCCTGGCTCCGTGAACAGCGGCGGCACGTGACAGGTCGAGCAGCGTGCGCGTCCATTGAAAAGTGCCTGGCCCGACTCTGCCGAACGCTGAATGAAGCTTCCCGCGGGTGGAGCGGGCGCTGGAATCGAGAGTTGGTAATACTGCAGGGCCGGCAATCTCGACGTGATGCCATCGTCAGCGGCCGCTGAACGAACGTTGCCGAGTCCTGCGCGAGCGGCCACGGGGAACTTGGTCGCGTCGTTCAAACGCGGATCGTAGAACACGCCCGAGCCGCGCAACTCGAGATTGGCGACAAATGCGTTCCAGTACGGTACGCCGCCCCATCCAGTGTAGGTGTGCAGGTTCACGCCGGCCAATCCATACGCTGGTGGAATCAACGTGGCCGCGGTCTTGCCATCGGGACGAAACGCCTTGCCATCGAGAAAGAGCGTGGCGTCGAACTTTCCAGGTCCCCAACTCATCAGCACATTGCGCACGGTCGCCTGATCGACCTGGAGCAGCGACGCAACAGCGCTGAGGTCGGGCGCCATCGCCACGATCGCGCCGACGTTGAGATCGCGATTCGGCCACCCGTCGAGCCGGCTGCCGACCCCCGGCGCGAACGAATCGTCGACGGTGGAATGGCACAGCGCGCAGGTGAATCCCACACGGCCGTTACTTGCAGGCATCACGCCAACGACGGCTTTCGCATTGATGAGTGCGAGCGTATTTGCCGGATCGTTCAGGTCGACGGTGCCGGACTGAATACCGGCAAGGACCGCCTGCGGAACCATGTCGACGTCGACCTTCAACCCGACCGCAAGCGCGGCCGCAGGCCCCACGCCATTTCCGACGCCGCCATTCGGCGCGCCTGCAAGTGCCTGATGCAGCCGCAGCGTGTCACTCCAGAAGCGCTCATCGCCGAAGGTGTCGAAGCGAAAGATCTGCAGACCCTGACGGAAGAACTGGCCGCTGGTGTTCTGGATGACCTCATCGAAAGAGCCCGGACGCGCGAGTGTGGTGGCTGGTTGCGCCCCGACACGGCCGGTGAAGGTTAGCGCCAGCGCAACCACGAGCAAGGTTGCTGCTAAGGTAAGAGCAGTGTGGGCGGTCCTCATGCGCAATAGAGTCGCCACGGTGGAAAAGGTGACAGGTTGGGGATGGCTCGAACATCTCTGGTTGGACACCCGTCTCGCCGTTCGGCTCTGGGCGCGCACGCCCGGCCTCACGGCGATCGCCGTTGCCACCATCGGTCTGGGAATCGGCGCCAGCACCGCGCTCGTGGGGCAGGTGAAGGCAGTGTTCTGGACACCGCTCCCTGTGTCGTCACCACACGACCTGCGCTTCGTCGCCTGGACGTCGCCGCGGCACCCATTCGTGTTCGGGCCAAACGTCATGGCCGGTCCGATCGTTGATGGCGTCAACACGTTTGGGACGGTGTCGTACCCGGCGTATCTCGCCATACGCGACGAGGCGACCTCGTTCTCCGATGTCGCATGTTGGGCGGACCTTGGCGAGGCACGGCCGGTCATTCTCGGCGAACTGGGATTTGGCACGGTGCAGTTCGTATCCGGCAACTTCTTCCGCACGCTCGGCGTGCGAGCCGCGCTCGGGCGAACGATTGAACCGGACGACCACACGACGGCGGGATGGTCGCCGGTCGCGATGATCAGCCACCGATTCTGGCTGCGAACGTTCGGCGGCGCGAGCGACGTCACCACCCGCAGCCTTCGGCTGAACGGGCGCCAGTTTGCGATCGTCGGCGTCATGCCGGAGGGGTTCTTCGGCCTCGACCCCGCCGTCTCTCCCGACATCGTGGCGCCGAACGGCGCGGTCGAAGTGGCCGCGGCGACGCAGAATCCTCTGCAGAACCGCGGGCTGTGGAACCCCTGCCGAATCGTCGCGCGGGTAGCGCCGGGACGCAGTGACGAAGAGGCGCGCATCGACCTCGAACGCGTGCTGGCTGCCTCAATCGCGGTAGCGCCCCCATCCGAGCCGTACGATCCGCCACGCGTGTGGCTCGTACCGGCCGCGTACGGCTTATCGACGCTTCGTGACAGCACGTCCACTCCGCTGGTCGTCCTGCTCGTCGTCGTGGGTGGACTGTTGCTTGCCGCGTGCGCGAATATCGCCGGCTTACTGCTCGCGCGCGGCAGTGCGCGTTCACGAGAGATTGCCACGCGATTGGCGCTGGGCGCGTCGCGGGGGCGAGTCGTGCGGCAATTGATCACGGAGAGCCTTGTGTTGTCGTCCGCGGGCGGCCTGTTCGGTCTGGCGCTGGCCTATTCGATGTCCGGTGCCGGGAGCGCTCTCGTCAGTCAGTTCATGCCCACGTTGTTCGGCGCCGATCGAACTCTGGATCTCGCATCCAGACCTGACGGCCGGCTACTCGCGTTCGGCGCCGCTCTGACACTCCTATGCGGTCTGATCTTTGGCGCCCTCCCGGCGGTCAGGGCCACCCGCCTCGATCTCATTGCGGTGATCAAGGACAACGCGCGATCCGGATTGCCGAGATTCGGCCTCACCGGCGGTCAGGCGATGGTGGCGGCCCAGACCGCTCTGGCCCTGTTTCTGTTGATCGGCGCCGGGCTCTTCATCCGGACACTGGCGAACTTGCGATCCGCGGACCTCGGTTTCCGGACGGATGGATTGCTGTATGCGCGAATCGAACCGCGATCCGGTGGGCTCGTCCAGGACGAGCGGCGCCAGTTCTTCGAAGATGCCGTCGCCCGGTTGCGGCGCCTCCCGGGGGTGTCGGCGGCCGCCGCCGCCGGGGTTGCGCCGTTGGGCGCCGACGTAAGTGTCGGCGTCGGCCAATTCCGCTTCGGCATCTGCTCGCCGGAGCGCGGCAACGACATCACGCCGGAGTTGGTTGCGGTAAATGGCGTCAGCCCCGGCTATTTCAACGCCATGGAGGTGCCGATCGTCGAAGGACGCGACTTTACGCTGAGCGATAGAGGCGCGGCTTCGCCCACCAACGTGCCGCCCGTGGTCGTGAACCACGCGCTTGCGCGCAAGTTGTTCCCGAAGGCATCGGCAGTCGGACAAGCAATAAGGACGGCAAACGATTGCACGAAGCCGTTAGGCGCCCTGACGATTGTGGGTGTCGTCGGCGACAGTCGCGTCGATCTGCGCAGCGCAGGGGCCGCCGAATTGTTCCTGCCGCTGGGCGCGTTTCAGGGGCCCGTCACACTGATCGTGCGAACGCCCGGCGATCCCGGTTTGATGATCCCGACCGTCAGGCGGGCGATGACCGAACTGAATGCCAATACACCAACGTTCAGCGAAGCGCCTGTCACCGACCTCGTCGAGCGGCGCCTCCGCCGTGAGCGCCTCCTGTCGTCGCTGCTCACGGCATTTGCGGTGGTCACGGTTTTCATCTGCTGCCTGGGCATCTACGGCATGTTGTCGTACGCGGTCGAACGGCGCCGCCAGGAAATCAGTGTGCGCATGGCCATCGGAGCGCAAACCGCCGACGTCGTCCGATTGATGGTGCGGGAGTCCATGGTTCCGGTGTCGGCCGGGCTCGTCGCTGGTACTGTGCTGTCCGTCCTCGCGAACCGGTGGCTCGCGCAGTTGTTATACGGCGTGTCCAGCTACGATCCGATGACGCTTGCCGGTGCCAGTGTGATCTTCTTACTCGTCGCTGTTGCGGCCGGCGCGCTGCCGTCGCGCGCGGCGGCTCGGGTGAATCCGGTATTGGCGTTGCGTCAGTAAGATGGCGGAGCAGCCCGTTCGCGAGTAGTGACAGCCGCGGTGTATCCTGAGCGCGGTCGGGAGGGGAGACGAGATGGCAGCCACGAGTCGATTGAGCAACAGCAGCGGCGTCTCGCGACGTGACCTGTTCCGGCTCGGCGCCGGCGGTCTTGGCTTTGGCTTGTTCGGCGGCCTCGGCCCCGTGCCGTACGTCCTCGCGCAGGCGAGCCGGGCTACCGCAACCGCTCCGTCCGGCAAGATCCTGGTCGTTTTCGAGTGGTTCGGCGGCAACGACGGCCTGAATACCGTCGTCCCCTACGGCGATCCGATGTACTACAAGCATCGGCCGACGATCGGTATCAAGGAACGCGACCTGCTCAAGATCGACGCGCAGTTCGGCTGGCACAAGTCGATGCGCGGCGTGAAGCAGCTGTACGACGAGGGCAAGGTGGCGATCGTGCAGGGCGTCGGTTACGACCAGCCGTCGTTCTCGCACTTTACCTCGGTGTCCTACTGGCACACGGCGGCGCCGAACAGCGGCAACGAGTACGGCTGGATGGGCCGCACCGCCACGGCGCTCGACCCTTCCGGCGCGCGCGACAACATGATCGTCAACATCTCCGACAGCCAGACGCTGGCGGTCAAGGGCGCGAACCACGTGCCGCTGGTGTTCGTCGATCCGGCCAGGTTCCAGCGCGGTGTGTTCGCGCAGGAGAAGGCCGCGCTCGATGCGCTCGGCGCCCCGCACGCGCCGGTCGGCGACGCGCACCGTTATGTGATGGAAGTCACGCGGAGCGCGGCACAGGCCTCGGAGGTCGTGCGGGTCGCGTGGAACAAATACCCGGGCCGGAACAATCCCGATCTGCGTTTGCTCGATCTGGACAAAATCGCCGCACTGATCGAAGCCGACTTCCCGACGCGGCTCTACTACGTGCCGCTGCGCGGCAGCCTCTTCGACACGCATGTCAACCAGGCGTCACCGCACGATCGACAACTCGAGTACTGCGCGGATGCTGTGGCGGGCTTCTTCCAGGAAATGCAGCGCATTGGCCGCGCCGACGACGTGGTGATGTACATCCACAGTGAGTTCGGCCGCCGCGTGCCCGAGAACACGAGCCTTGGCACCGATCACGGCACGGCGCAAGTCAATTTCGTGATTGGCAACGCCGTGAAGGGCGGCTTCTATGGCACCTCGCCGAGCCTCACGAATCTCGTGCTGGGCGACAACCTCGAAACCACCACCGACTTCCGCCAGGTCTACGCGACCTTGATCGAAGGCTGGCTCGGCGCCGATGCCGCGCAGGTGCTCGGCCAGAAGTTCGAGACATTGAAGCTGTTTAGGACGCCACGAGGTTAACCATGCAGCCTCCGTGCAATCTGTGCCATCTGCGGCCCTGGTCCCCGGGCCCGGCCAACTGGACCGACGACCTCACGCCGATCGCGCCCGCGGACTGGAACTACGACCGCGCCGCACACCTCTTGAGCCCACGCCGGATTCGGCGGCACGCCGTCCACGATCCAGAAGCTCGCCGACATGGGCGTCGAACGCGCGGTGCGCTCGCTCGTGCATTACGAGAGCATCCCGAATCCGAAGATGCAGCCGTTCGTCGAGTCAGGACTGTGGGATGCCTCGCTCAATGGCTTCCCCGAAAGCCGGCCCGAGGCCACCGACCGCGCGATCAAGTCCGGCGTCTCGATGGGTGTCGACACCAAGCCTGGCGGCAACCGCCCGATCCAGCCGGTGTCCGATCGCTTCTTCTACTGGCTGCGCGCGACGATGCTCGAGACGCGGCGGCTCGGGTACTGGTGGGCGAACCGGATGCTGCAGACCACGCATCCGCTCGAGCAGAAGATGGCGCTGCTGTGGCACGGCCACTTCGCCACGCACGAGAACAAGGTCCGCGATTATCGCAAGATGATGCAGCAGATCGACCTGTTCGAGCGCGGCGCCACCGGCAACCTGCGCGAGCTTACGATCCAGGTCGCGCAGAACCCGGCGATGCTGTACTTCCTCGACGCGCAGTACAACGTCAAGGGCGCGCCCAACGAGAACTTCGCCCGCGAGGTGATGGAGCTCTTCACCATGGGCGTCGGCAATTACGGCGAGAAGGACGTCCGCGAGTGCGCGCGGGCGTTCACCGGGTGGTACTTCGACGACCTCTCGTTCAAGATCGATCCGGCCAAGCACGACGGCGGTCCGAAGACTTTCCTGGGCCGCACGGGAAACTTCGACGGCGTCGAGGTGTTGAAGATCATCTTCGAGCAGCCGGTGACGGCGGAGTTTCTGGCCGCGAAGATCTATCGCTTTCTCGTTCGCGACGAGATGTCGGCGGATCTCGGGACGAAGCTCGGCGCGATCCTTCGCAGCAGCAACTACGAAGTCAAGCCGCTCTTGACGGCCATCCTCACCTCGAAGGACTTCTACAGCCAGGCAAGCTACGGCGGCCACATCAAGGGCCCGGTGGAACACTACGTCTCGATGATGAGTCACGTGGGCGCCGCGGAAATTCCCGGCGTGCCCGACTTCAATCAGTCCACGATCGCGATGGGCCAGAACCTGCTCAATCCGCCATCGGTGGCCGGATGGGCCGGCGGCAAGGCGTGGATCACGCCGGGGTTGCTGATTGCCCGCGGTAACGTCGCCCGCGAGGTGCTGGTCCCCGACATGACGGGCTTCCGCGACTGGAACTTCGCGGCGGGCAGTGACGGCGTCCTCGGCAGCCGGTTACGTGACGGGTATGACGTCGGCGCCGCGACCGCCGTCAGCGATCCGGCGCGGATGAGCACCTTCGACATGGTTGCGCTCGAGCGCGACGAGCAGTTCAACACGCGGATCTCCGGTTACATCGGCTGGCAGCAGGCGGCGCGCAAGCTGATACCGACACCGCGTCAGCCCGCGCAGTTCGATCTGACGCAGATGGTGCTCGAGAGCGAGGCGAAGACCACCGCGGAAGCCGTGGACTATCTGTTGTGGCGGATGCTTCGCGTCCCGACCTCCAAGACGACTCGCGACACGCTAGTGGACTTTCTCGCCAAAGAGCTCGGCACCGACGACATCGTCAGGGCCAGATCTTATATGGAAGACGCGCTGCGGATGACCGTGCACCTGATCATGAGTACGGCCGAGTATCAGCTCTCGTAAGCGGCCGACCGAACCAGCGCTGACGCGCATTAGTCGGCGCGGAGCGCGACCGTGGGATCGACGCCCGTGGCCCGCCCCGCCGGGATGCAGCCGGCAATCAACGTGACTACCACGAGGACCACTGTGGTGCCAACGAAGCTGATCGGATCCGTGGCCGTGACGTTGTAGAGCAAGGTCTGAACCGCGCGCGTCACCATGAACGCAGCCGAGGGCGCCGATGGCAATGCCCGCCGCTGCGAGGCGGGCGCCCTGGCCGAGCACCAGGCCCAGGACGCTGCCCCGCGAAGCGCCGAGCGCGATGCGCACGCCGAACTCCTGGGTGCGCTGCGATACGGAATACGACAGCACGCCGTAGATGCCAATCGACGCCAGGAACAATGCTGCGACGCCGAAGATCGAGAACATCCAGGAAATGAACAGCGGCGCCCACAAGCGGCCCTCGCGATTCTCATCGCCGGTGCGGACATCGAACAGTGTCAGCGATGCATCCGATTCGCCGATCGCCCGCCGCGCCGGTGCGGTGATCGATGCCGGTGACATGCCGGCGACGCTGATCGTCACGCCGGTGTCGCGCAAGGCTTGATACGGAAACGGCAGGATCGCGAGCGGTTCGACAATGCCCTTGTCGCGCAACACCAAGGGTTGGAAGTCCGACACCACGCCAACGACCGTGTGCCACTCGTTCGGGGGTGCGCTGGCGAGGCGGAATCGACGTCCCACGATGTCGGAACGTCCCGGCCAGACGCGACCAGCGAGCGCCCGATTGACGAGGGCGGTGCCGGAGCGCGTCGATGCTTCCGCGTCGGTGAAGTCACGCCCGGCGATCAATGTCTGACCGAGCGTCGCCAGCGCGTGAGCCGTGGTCGAGAAGAAACTCGCCCTCGGTTCCTTGCCGGCCTCGACCGTCATGCCTTCGCCGACGATGCCGCTCGTCCCTCCGCCACCGGAGAACGGCACCAGGTTCGACGCAAAGGCAGACGTCACGCCCGGCAGCGCTTCCACCCGGCGGATCACGTCGTCGACCCGCGCGGTGATCGCCGCCGGCGACGCGTATGCGTCACCAGGCATGAACAACCGCATGGTCATCAGCTTCGTGGTGTCAATGCCTGCATCGGCGTTGTAAATGTTCAGGATGCTTCGCACGAAGAGCGACGCGCCGACAAGCAGCATCAGCGACAGCGCCACCTCGGCGATCACCAGCGTGTTGCGCAGGCGATTGCCGCCGCGGCCCAGCCCCGAACCGCGACTGCCTTCCTTGAGCGCGACGGCCGGACTCAACCGGCTGGCCTGAAGCACCGGCGCCAGGCCGAACAGCAAACCGGTCACCATCGTGACGCCGGTCGTATAGACGACCACGCGGGTGTTCATGGTCCAGTCAACGTAGTACGGAATCATCACCGTTGGTGGAACGGCCGCGAGGATCGCCTCGAGGCTGGCGTACGCGATTAGCAGACCGAGCGGCGCGCTGAGGAGCGCCAGCAGCACGCTCTCGGTGAGCAGCTGCCGGATCAGCCTGCGGCGGCCGGCGCCAAGCGAGATGCGCACCGCCATCTCGCGCCGCCGGCCGGTGGCCCGCGCCAGCAGCAGGTTCGCGACGTTGGCGCAGGCGATGACGAGCACCAGCGACACGGCGCCGAGCATCGCCGTCGTCGCCAGCTGCAGCTGCACGGGCATCAGCTCGTCGCGGAGCGGCGCCACCCGCGCGCTCCACTCTGTATCGTCTCGATAGGCGCTCGCGAGACGGCCGGCAATTGCGGCGAGATCGTCGTTGGCAGCCGCCATCGTCGTGCCGGCCGCCAGCCGCGCCACCGGCCGGAGCGTGCGATCGCCTCGCGCGCCCGCATGTTCGACCGGCACCATCGGAATCCAGAGCTGCGATACTTGCGGGAACTGGAAGCGTGGCGGCATGACCGCGACGACGGTGTGCGCTGTGCCGTCGACGATGATCGCCTGACCGACGATCGACGGATCGGAAGCAAAGCGACGCTGCCAGAGACCGTGGCTCAGGATCACTACCGGCGGTGCTCCGGGCTTGTCGTCTTCTTCGGAGAGTGGCCGGCCCAGAATCGGCTGCTCGCCCAGAAGCGGAAACAGGTTCCAGCTGACCGCCGATCCCAGGAATCGCTCCGACTCAACACCTTCGGTGATCGACAGGCTGCGGTAGGTATAGGCGCCGATGTCGGCGTAGCTCCGGGTCTGTTCCTTCCAGTCGCGATAATCCTGAAACGACACGCGGGCGCGGTCGTCGGAGCCGCCTGGCCGAACGGAGTAGAGGACGACCAGCCGCTCGGGCTCCGCGAATGGCAGCGGCTTCAGCGATACGTTGTCGGCGATGGTGAAGACCGTGCTGTTGATGCCGACCCCGAGCGCCAGGCACAAGGCGGTGAGCGCGGTGAATCCCGGGCTGCGAACGAGCCCCCTGAAGGCGTAACGCAGGTCCTGACGGAATGCATCCACCGAGGGCTGAGACGAAACCGTGTCGCGAAAGGTTCATCGTGTCTGTAACAATGGCCTCTTGGCGATCGTTCTCGTCGGACTCATCCTGTCTATCCAGATTCAAGCGCAAGCACCGAGGGCGACCCTGTCCGGCCAGGTTCGCGACGAATCGGGGGCGCCCGTTCCCGGCGCCGTCATAACGGTCACGGCAGCGGCGGACGGCGCCGTCAGCCGTGCGACGGCAGCCGCGGAAGGCCGCTTCGAGATTCGCAGCCTGGCCTCGGGCCGATATTCGGTCGTTGCTGAGCAACCCGGGCTGGTGCCGGCGGTGATTCCAGAAGTGGTTCTCGCGCCTGGCGGCTCGCGCTCGGTGATCCTCGAGCTCAAGGTGCCCGGCATCAGCGAAGTCGTCGCGGTCGGCGCCACCCTGGCCGCCGCTGCCGAAGCGTCGCCGTCGATCATCGACGTGGCCCCTCTCGTCGTGAAAAGCGTGGCCGGCGCCGGCGAGAACATCTATCGCGTGCTGCAGGCGCTGCCCGGCGTGGCCGCCGTCAACGACTTCGACAGCCGTTTGAGCGTGCGCGGCGGCGGCCCGGACCAGAACCTCACCATGATGGACGGGGTCGAGATCCACAATCCGTATCGCCTGTTCGGGCTGACCAGCGCGTTCAATCCGGAGACGGTCGCCAACTTCGAGCTGATCACCGGCGGCTTCAACGCACAGTACGGCGATCGCCTGTCGTCGATCCTGATTGTCGACAACCGCCCCGGCAGCACCGCCACGCCGGTCGGCGGGACGGCCGCGCTGTCCATGACCGACGCCAACTTCGTCACCGAAGGCCGGCTGCCGGGAAACGGCAGCTCGTGGCTCGTCACCGGCCGCGCCACCTATTACGATCTCGTCGCCGAACGGATCGTCGACGCCGATCTGCCGTCGTTTGCGGATCTGCAAGCCCGTGCCGACATCCAGGTCAAGCCCGGACACAGGTTGACCCTGTCCGCCCTGAGCAGCCGCGAGAACACCGACGCGCGGTTCGACGATGTCGAGGAGGACGACAGCGTCAGCGACGAGTTCGTCGACGTGCTGACCTCCACGCAAAACGATCTCGGCGCGCTGACCTACTCGGCGGCGATCGGCGCTCGAGCCTTCAGCAAGACCACCGTCTCCTGGTACCGGAATCGGGAGCTGATCGATTTTGCGGGAGACGTGCGCACCGGCCAGCGTCGTTCGAACCGCCCGGAATATGACGCGGCGCCGCTGACCCAACTCGCATCGGCGCGCGAGCTGTCGATTCGCGATGTGGCCGTGCGCCAGCAGTTTGGTATCAACCTCGCGACGTCGCACCTGCTCGAGACCGGCTTCGAAACGCACAACCTCGATACCACCTGGCAGTGGCGCACGTCGGGCGAGCTCGATGGTCCCAACGGATCGAGCGCACAAGGCGGCTCCAGCCTTCCGTCAGCGCTCGACTCCGCTCGCTCGAACATGCGCGCGGGCGCCTGGCTTACCGACCGCTGGACCCTCTCGCCGCGTGTGCGCCTCGAGCCCGGCCTGCGACTCGACTGGAGCGGCGTCAGCGGGGAGACGATGGCGTCACCACGTCTGGCGGCGATGTTCGACGTGACCGAACGGACGCGCGTGCGCGTGGCCGGCGGCATGTTCACGCAGAGTCCGGGTTACGAGAAGCTGCTGCAGTCGGACTACTTCGTTGACCTGACGGACAACGGCGGTCTCTCGGTTCAGAGCGAACGCGCCTGGCAGGCGCTGGCGGCGGTCGAGCGGCGTCTGGATAGCGGCGTGACGATGAGGGTCGAGGGGTACTACAAGGATTTCGATCGCCTCATTCTCGGCCGTCTCGAGACGCCGGAGGAGGTGGCCGCGCGCGTCGCCACCTACGACTTCCCGGAGGAGTTGAGATTCGCCATTCCGACCGCGCCGCAGGTGACGACCATGCCGGCCAACATCGGCACCGGGCGCGCGTATGGTGTTGAGTTCTATGCCGAAAAACGCGCGACGTCGGCCGGTACGCGCCTGAGCGGCTGGGCCTCCTATACGCTCGGCCGCGCCGAGACCACGGCCTACGGCGGCACCTTCCCGGCGGACTACGATCGCCGCCATGCCATGAGCGTGGTGTCGTCGTTCCGCCTGAGCAGGCTGATCGAGATCGGCACCACGTTCCGCGCGCAGTCAGGCTTTCCGCATACGCCGGCGATAGAGGTGCGACCGGCATCGATCGAGGATCCGGCCGCAGCTGCCGCGGGCGTCACACGTCAGGTGCCGCAATACGACAGTCGCGGACTGCTGGTGTGGTCGGCCGACTTTGGTGATACGTCGAACTTCAACACCGCCCGCCTGCCGTTTTTCGCCCGTCTCGATGCGCGCGTGACGTTTCGCCCGCGCTGGTCGAACGACCGCTGGCAGTTCTACTTCGAAGTGATCAACCTGCTCAATCGTGACAACGCGAGCGAGCTCGAGGTGGATCTGAACTACGACCCGGATTCCGATCGTCCGCAGCTCATCGAAATGCGCAGCGGCCGGCTGCCGCTGCTGCCGACATTCGGGATGCGATACCGGTTCTAGCCGCCGACGCCACGACACCAAACGGGGACAGCCCGTAAGACCTTAGGACGTTGCACTCCGTCCTGCAACGTTCCGGGCGCGTCGCACATTGCAGCGCTTCCTCGCCATTCGGTATGCTGCGCCAGACGTGGCGTTACCAGCGCCGGCGACGCCACCCGTTTTTTCGTCAAGACCCTGCGAGCTCACAGAGCACGACCCGTTCCGGACAATCGCGGCCTGCATCGGCGGGACGTATCAGGAGGCGTGAATGAGAAGCATCAATCGTCGCGTCGTCGGGATTCTCGTTGCCCTGTTGCCGCTCGCGCCGGCCATCGCCGCGGCACAAAGCACCATTGCGGGCGTCGTTCGCGATGCGACCGGGGCCGTGCTGCCCGGCGTCGCCGTGGAAGCGGCCAGTGAAGCCCTGATCGAGCGAACGCGGGCGGCCGTCACCAATGCCGACGGCCGCTATGCGATCGTCGATCTCCGGCCGGGCACTTACACGGTCACGTTCACGCTGTCGGGATTCAACACCGTGGCGCAGACCGACATCATCGTGCCCGCCAACACGGCGGTGCCGATCAATGCCGACCTCAAGATCGGCACCATCTCCGAGACTATTGCCGTCGCCGCCGCGTCGCCCGTGGTCGACGTCCAGAACACCGGCCGCGTCCAGGTGATGAACCGCGAAATGATCGACAACATTCCGAACGCCCGCAACATCCAGGCGATGGGTTCGTTGGTGCCGGGCGTGCGCCTGACCACCCCGGAAGTCGGGGGCACCCAGCAGACCGAACAGACCTACATGACGGTGCACGGCAACTCGCAGGCGCACACCGCGGTGACGATGGACGGCCTGGCCGTGCATACCAACCTCCTCGACGGCGCGACGCAGAATTACATCGACAACCTGCTGATCGAAGAAGCGACCTACAAGACCAGCGGCGTCGGCGCGGACAGCTCGCGCGGCGGCGTCAACCTGAACATCATTCCCAAGGACGGCGGCAATACCTTCCGTGGGCAGGGCTACTTCGGCGGCAGCAGCGGCGACTGGCAGAGTTCCAATGTCACCCCCGATCTGGAAGCACGCGGCCTGAACCCGGCAAGCAGCTCGAAAATGTCGCGAATTGGCGACTACAACATGTCGTTGGGCGGACCGGTGATGAAGGATCGCCTCTGGTTCTTCGGCTCAGGCCGCTATCAGATCACCGATACGCAGGTCGCCAACGCCACCGAGACCGACAACGTGTCGCCCGCGATCATGGACGCGAACATTTTCAGCTATGTCGGCCGTCTCACCTGGCAGGCCACCAGGCAACACAAGTTCTCGGCCACCTATCAGCGGAACTACAAGTTCGTCGGACACGAATACTTCACCGGCTTCGCCGTGCCGGCGACGGTGCCGCGCTACCCGGAGGCCGCGCAGTACCGCGAACCGTGGCTCTACTACATCGCCACCGCCAAGTGGTCGGCGCCGCTGACCAACAAGCTGCTGGTTGAATCAGGCATCGGCATCGACATCCTGCACTACACCAACCTCTACCAACCGGGCGTCAAACAGGCGCGCGGCACGCCGGGGTGGTATTCGATGGTGTCGCGCCTCGACACCGCGCGTGGATTCCGCTACACCGCGGGCTTCCCCGAACAGATTCAGTTCCCTGATTCGTTTGCGTGGAGCTCGAGCGTCTCCTACATTACCGGCTCGCATCAGCTGAAGGCCGGCCTCCAGTGGGCGTGGGGCACGGGCAGCGCCGGTGGCGACGCCAACGGCGACCTGGTGCAGAACTACTCCAACGGCACGCCGACCAGCGTGACGGTCTACCTGACGCCGTTCGAAATCAAGCCGGAGCTTGACGCCGACCTCGGGCTCTACATCCAGGATCAGTGGACCATCGATCGCCTGACGATCAACGCCGGCCTGCGCTACGAGTACCTGTCGCAGTCGGTGCCCACGACCCAGAAAGTCGCCGGCCGCTTCAGTCCCGCGACCACGTGGGCGGCGGTCAATTGCGAGGCGATTCCCGGGATGACGTGCTGGCACTCACTGGCGCCGCGAGTCGGCCTCGCGTACGACCTGTTCGGGAATGGCAAGACGGCCCTCAAACTCAGCTACGGCAAGTACATGACGCCGAATACGGTGTCGTACGCGGTCGGCTTCCTGCCGGTGCAGCAGTTCAATCCCGGTGCACAGACGCGCACGTGGACCGATCGCAACGGTGACGACATCGCACAGGATGACGAGATCGGCCCGAACCCCAACCCCGACTACGGCATCCGGGTGGTGCGCGCGCTCGATCCCGATATCACCCGTGAGTACAACCGCCAGTACAACTTCGGCGTGCAGCACGAACTGCGTCCCGGCACGTCGGTCGGATTCAACTGGTATCACCGCACGCTGCATAGCTCGCAGTTCACGGACAACCGCAGCGTCAACGGCCAGTACACCGGCGGCACCGCCGACTGGTCGCCGACGTCGACGATCAACCCGCTCACCGGCGAACGCCTGACCTTCTTCCAGATCAACCAGAATCGAGCCTTCGTGGCTCCGGACAGCTACACCACGAACTACGCGGGCTCCGAGGATCGCAGCAACGTCTACAGCGGTTTCGAGACGTCGGTGTCATCGCGGCTGACGCGCGGCATCATTGCTTACGGCGCGTGGACGATGGACAAGACCGTGAACGTGGCGTGCGACTCGACCGACAATCCGAACACGCTGCGGTTCTGCGACGAGAGCGGTAATGCGCGGCTCGGCGAGCCGGCTGTCGACCTGCCTTTCCGGCATGAGTTCAAGCTTGGCGCCAACGTGCCCCTCGTCTGGGGCTTCGAATCCAGCATTGCGCTGCAAAGCTACGCCGGCGCGCAGAAGGGCGTGACATGGACGGTGACCCCGGGCACCACGCGATTCCCCAGCGACTGCGCGGTCGCCGGCTGCACACCTGGTGGCATCGTCGTTCCCAGCCGTTTCGCGGGCGACCCGGCGGTTACCGTACAGTTGATCACGCCGGGTGAACGTTACCTGCCGCGCAGCACACAGATCGACTTCGGCGCGAAGCGGGTGTTCCGAATGGCCGACAACCGCCGCCTCATCGCCGAGTTCAACGTCTACAACCTGTTGAACGACAACGCGGTATTGACGGAGTTGCAGGCCCTCGGCAGCAACGCGTCGGTCGCACCGTTTGTCGACGGCGGTCCCGGCGGACGTCCGACTGGAATCATGTATCCACGAATCATGCGGCTCGCCGCATCGATTCGTTTCTGACCTCTATCGTGGGTCGTAATCACCGAGCCGCGCGAGCGGCGCTCGTTTTCGCTGTCTGCGCCGGCGCCGTGTATGCGCCGGCGCGGGCCCAGGACGCGTCACGCGCCCGCGGTGAGTGGAGGCACTACGGCGCCAATGCTGCCAGCCACAAGTACTCCGCGCTCGATCAGATTGCGCGCGCGAACGTCGGCCGGCTCGAGATCGCGTGGCGCTGGCCTTCTCCCGACAACGACATCGTGAAGGCCAACCCGCAAGCGCGGCCGGGAGGGTATGAGGATACGCCGCTGATGGTCAACGGCGTGCTCTACACCGCGACCTCACTCGGCGTCTTCGCGGCGATCGATCCGTCCACCGGCGCAACGCTCTGGAAATACGACCCGCAGACGTGGCGCGTCGGCCGGCCTCCCAACCTGGGTTATACGCATCGCGGCGTCGCCTATTGGACCGACGGCAAGATCGAACGCATCATCAGCGGCACGCATGACGCGTATCTGATCTCGCTCGACGCCAGGACCGGGAAGCCGGACCCTGAATTCGGAACCAATGGCCGCGTCGACGCCATGATCGATGTGCCGCGAGCGGTACGCATGCAGACCTACGCGATCAACTCCGCGCCGGTGATCGTCAAGGACGTGATCATTCACGGTGCGAACATTCCCGACGGTCCCGCAAACAAGGAGGCGCCGCCGGGCGATGTGCATGGCTTCGACGTCCGCACCGGCAAGCACCTGTGGACGTTTCATGCGATTCCGCGGCGCGGCGAGTTCGGCCACGAGACGTGGGAGAACGAGTCGGCGGCCTACACCGGCGGCACGAACGTGTGGTCGCTGATGAGCTCCGACGAGGAGCTCGGCTACGTCTACCTGCCCTTTGGTACCCCGACCAACGACTATTACGGTGGCCATCGGCTGGGCGACAACCTCTTCGCAGAGAGCCTGGTCTGCCTCGACGCCAGGACCGGCAAGCGCATCTGGCACTTTCAGGGCGTGCGTCACGGATTGTGGGACTACGACTTTCCCGCGGCGCCGCTCCTCATCGACATCACCGTTGATGGCAAGGCCATCAGGGCGGTCGCCCAGCCGAGCAAGCAGGGATTCCTCTACGTGTTCGATCGCAGGACCGGAGCCCCGGTGTGGCCGATTGAGAACCGGCCGGTTCCGCTGTCCACCGTTCAAGGTGAGCGGGCCGCGGCGACGCAGCCGTTCCCGACCAGGCCGCCCGCATTCGAGCGCCAGGGCTTCACCGAAGCGGACGTCATCGACTTCACACCGGAGATCCAGGCTCGTGCGCTCGAGATTGCACGGCGCTATCAATTGGGGCCGCTGTTCACGCCGCCATCCGCGCAGGGCACCATCGTGCTGCCGGGTCACGGCGGTGGTGCCAATTATGGCGGCGCGTCGTTCGATCCGGAGACGGCGATGCTCTACGTGCCGTCGGCGACGATCCCGATTCTTGTCACGTCAGTCCCTGGCGATCCGGCGCGCGGCAACCTTGCCTATCGCCATTCGAACACACTCGGCGTGCCGACGGTTGATGGCCTGCTGATCGTCAAGCCGCCGTACGAGCGCATCACCGCGTACGACATGAACAAAGGCGAAATCAAGTGGCAAGTGCCGCTCGGTGATGGGCCGCGTCATCATCCGTTGTTGAAGGACCTGCAGCTCGGACCGCTTGGTTCCGACGGCAAGGGGCATCCGTTGCTGACCAAGACGCTGTTGTTCGTCAGCTTGAGCCGTCCGGTGGCCCGCGGCGGCGAAACCCGCGAACCCGCAGGCGACCGGCCGCTGTCGAAGATCGCAGCGGAGGCGCCCAAGTTCCGCGCCTTCGACAAGGCGACCGGCGAGCAGGTGTGGGAATTCATCATGCCCAGGCAGCCCGCCGCCACGCCAATGACTTATCTCCACGGCGGCCGGCAATACATCGTCGTGGCAATCGGGGCCGGCGACGATGCTGAACTCGTCGCGTTTGCGCTCGGCGACTAACGCCGCCCGCAACACCTTCGGCGTTGCGCTATTTCTTGCGACGGATGTAGGTGACGTGCGTGACGCCCGTGATCTTTCCTTCCTTGTCCATCCGGATGTACTCGTTGCTGATCGTGTTGTTGTCATCCGACAGGGTGTTGATCACCACCTGGTTCAGCACGCCGTTCCGCTTGTTGTAGATGCGGATGCTCTTGGGGTCGATGATCTCGACGGCCGTCTCGGCGCCCTGCTGGCCGGTGACCGGACGGAACACGCCGTCGAACAGCGTCACATAGCTCCAGTCCTGCGACGGATTACTGGGATTGCTGACGGTGAGCTTGCTGCCACCCTTCTCGTAGCCCTCGTAGGTCATGACGTTGTTGGGATTGGTCGAGTTGTCCCATACGCCGAATCGCGCCGTTCGCGGATCGGTGTTGTCCACCTTCTTGGCTGCCGCCGGGGCCTGGGCTGAGGCCGGGATCGCGGCACACAGCGCGGCAGTGAAGACGGCAGTGCAAACAAACAGATTTCGGTATCGCATCGGTTTCAATCCCCTTGTGGAGCCCCGCAGTTTAGAGCACGGGCAAGGATATCGGATGCGGTGAAGCACTGCAATGCGCGCCAACCGGGCCTGTAATAGCATTTGAACGTTGATGCTACGGTTCAGCTCGTGAATACGGACTTCCTTTCCGGCGGAGGGCGTGTCGCCGAATTGATGCGCGGCCATGACTGGTCGCGATCGCCACTCGGTCCGCCCGAATCCTGGTCGCCGTCGCTGCGGACGGTGGTCGAGCTTCTCTTGCAGTCGCGGTTCCCGATGTTCGTCGCGTGGGGGCCTGAGCTCGGCTTCCTCTACAACGATTCGTACTCCGAAATTCTCGGCGCCAAGCATCCGCTCGCGCTCGGCCGCCGCTTCGAGGACATCTGGTCGGAGATCTGGACGGACATCTTCCCGTTGATTGACGCGGCGATGCACGGGCAAGCCACCTATCGCGAGGATCTGCCGCTCCTCATGAACAGGAAAGGCTACGACGAGCAGACGTGGTTCACGTTTTCCTATTCGCCGGTCCGCGATGAAACCGGCAAGGTCGCGGGGATGTTCTGCGCCTGCTCGGAAACGACGCGAGCGGATCCTGACGGAGCGGGCGCTGCGCGAGAGCGAAGCGCGCCTCCGCGAGCTCAACGAGACGCTCGAGCGCCGGGTCAACGACGGGCTCGCCGAGCGGAAGCTGCTGGCCGATATCGTCGAAGGCACGGACGCCTTCGTGCTGGTTTCCGATCTCCAGTACAGGCTGCTCGCCGCCAACCGCGCCGCCATTGACGAGTTCCATGGCGTCTACGGCGTGCGTCCGAGGGTTGGCGATTCCCTGCTCGAGATTCTTGCTCCACAGCCGGTACACCAATCGGAGGTTCGTAACATGTGGGCGCGCGCGATCGCGGGCGAGGAGTTCATCGCGATCGCCGAGTTTGGCAATCCGTCCCGCGCGCGCAAGACCTACGAGGTGCGCTTCAACCAGTTGCGCGATCGCAACGGCGATCGCATCGGCGTCTACCAGTTCGTCTATGACGTGACCGAGCGCGTCCGTGATCAGGAACGACTGCGTCTCGCCGAGGCCGCGCTGCGCCAGGCGCAGAAGATGGAATCGATCGGGCAACTGACCGGCGGCGTCGCGCACGACTTCAACAACCTGCTCGCGGTGTTCGCCACGGGAGTCCAGCTGATGGAGCGCGACATCACCCCCGCGCAGCGCCAGCGAACGCTGGATGGGATGCGCCGCGCTGTCGAGCGCGGTACCGGCCTGACCAGGCACCTGCTGGCGTTCACGCGCCGCCGCCCGATCAATCCGGAATCGATCGACTTGCGCGCGCACCTGGGCGGAATGCGGCAGATGTTCGATGCCGCGCTCGGCGGCAATATCACGGTCGAGCTGTCGTTTGCCGACGGCCTGTGGCCGGTTGAGGTCGACGCCGGCGAAATGGAACTGGCGATCCTGAATCTCTGCGTCAACGCGCGTGACGCGATGCCCGTCGGCGGCACGATCACGATCCGCGCCGAAAACATGACCGAGACCATCGGCGGCGATGCACCGCGCGAATTCGTCAAGCTGTCGGTCGCCGACCACGGCTGCGGCATGTCTCCGGAGGTCGCCGGACGCGCCTTCGAGCCGTTCTTTACGACCAAGGATGTCAGCAAGGGTTCGGGCCTCGGCTTGCCGCAGGTCTACGGGTTCGCGCAGCAATCCGGCGGCCGTGTGTCGATCGAAAGCACGGTCGGCGCCGGCACCGTGGTGACCGTGGTGCTGCCGCGCGCATCCGCTGAACCCGCGCAAGCGTCCGACGGTCAGGCAGTCCCGGTGGCGACCGCCGATGGCTCGCGCCGGGGACACCTGCTGCTGGTGGAAGACGATCGCGAAGTGTCGGTGCTGACGAAAGACATGCTCGCCTCGCTCGGCTTCACCGTGATCCACGTCACCAGTGCCGCCGCCGCGCTCGGTGCGCTGGCCAACGGGCGCGTGGTGGATTTCGTATTGTCGGACGTCATGATGCCCGGCGGTGTAAACGGGCTGGAGCTGGCGCGCGAGATTCGCCGGCGTTATCCGAATCTGCCGATCGCGCTGATGACCGGTTACATCGAATCCGCCGCCGACCTGCTGGATGGCGAGTTCGAGCTGCTACAGAAACCGTACACCGTCGCCGACCTTGCACACGCGCTCAGTGTCGCCCTTGAGTGAGCGAGTCCGCCGGGCCATCGGCGATGCGGCCGTCGAAGAGGTGGATGTGACGCTTCACTTGTGATTCCCACCGCGGATCGTGCGTGACCACGCACACGGTGGCGCCGCCCGCGTGCAGCTCGTTGAACATCTGCATCAGCGCTTCGCCGCTCTTCGAATCCAGATTGCCGGTCGGCTCGTCGGCCAGCAGGATTGCCGGTCGGCCGGTGATCGCGCGCGCGACCGCGACGAGCTGCTGCTGGCCGCCGGAGAGATTGCCCGGGTGATGTTTCGCGCGAGCGGTGAGCCCCACGCGATCCAGCGCCGCGCCGACGCGCTCGTGTCGTTCCGCGTCTGACACGCCGCGCACGACCAGCGGGTATTCGACGTTCTCGGACACGGTCATGTCGCCGATCAGGTTGAAACTCTGGAACACCAGGCCGACGTCGAGATTGCGGACGCGGGCACGCTCGCCCGGCGAGAGTTTGTCGGTCGCGCGGCCGTTCAGCCAGTAACGGCCGGACGAGGGCGTGTCGAGCAATCCGAGGATCGCCAGGAAAGTCGATTTCCCGCATCCCGAAGGGCCCGAGACCGCGACATATTCGCCGCGAGCGATGTCGACCGTCACATCGTCCAGGGCGCGCGTCTCCTCGTCCGTGTCGGACTCGAAGATCCGGCTGACGTGCTCGAGCCGGATGACCGGCATGTCCGGATCGGCCGGAACGTCGGCGGCCGGCTCAGCGTCTCGCCTTCGCCACCATGGCATATCTCGCATATAGACGGATCACGTGGACAAAAGGTCCCTCTGGCGCATCTCCTGCATTGATGCACGGTGGAGGTTTGCTGTGAGGAAACGAACACTGATTTATGCGGCAGCGGCGCTCAACCTGGCCATCGCGGCTGGTTGCTCGTCTGCTCGCGGGGATGAACCGAAGTCCGATGA
Source organism: uncultured cyanobacterium (assembly GCA_963833135.1). Classification (GTDB taxonomy): domain Bacteria; phylum Acidobacteriota; class Vicinamibacteria; order Vicinamibacterales; family UBA2999; genus 12-FULL-67-14b. Next base: position 96,027 of record CAWHWW010000015.1, read on the forward strand.
TCGCGCCAGCAGCTCAGGTGACACAGTCACGATCACCGGTTGTCTTTCGACTGGAGCGGATGGACGCTTCGCCTTGACGGCCGCGCCTGACGCTGCCGTGGCGACCGCCGCCAGAGCGATGGACAACGAGCGCGATACGCATTCCTATGTGCTCATCGGCGGCGACAATCTCCAGGCGCATCTTGGCAAGCGCGTCGAGGTGGTCGGCTCGCTGAGCGGCAAGGCGCAAGATATGGAACGCGAATCGACGAACAAGACCGAATCGGCTCCGGCAGCCGGCGGCAGCGACACCCCCACGGTCAAGACCAAGGAAGACATCGATCTCCAAGTGCGTCAGCTGAATGTTCGCGAAGTGCGCGACGTGGCGCCGACGTGCGTCGTGAACCCCTAGTTCGCAACCGCCTCGGCCGGATGCCGGTTCGAGGCGGACCGATTGTCGGAGGATAATCGGCGGATGCAGACTCGCCGATTTCTCATCACCGGCGGCAGCCAGGGCATTGGCGCCGCTCTCGTTCAGCACGCGCGCACGGCAGGACACCAGGTGGTGTTCACCGGGCGCAACGACTCGCACATCCAGGCCACCGCGACGCAAACCGGCGCGAGTGGCATCAGGGCCGACGTGTCCTCCGACGCCGATAATCAGCACGTCGTCGACGAAGCGCTCGGGAAGATGGGAGGCATCGATGTCCTCATCAACAACGCCGCGTTCGGATACAACGCCGAGATCGGCGACCTGGACGTCAACGCGATGCGGAATCTGTTCGCCACCAACGTGTTTGGCGCCGTCGACATCACCAACCGCGTCGTTCCTCACATGAAGGCGCAGCAAGCCGGCGACATCGTCAACATCGCGTCGACGTCTGGCATGAAAGGCGCGAAGGGTGCCACGGTCTACGCCGGCAGCAAGTGGGCGATGCGCGGTATCACGCAGTGCTGGCAGGCGGACTTGCGCCCGCATGGCATTCGCGTGATCTGCATCTGCCCGTCCGAAGTGCAGACCAACTGGATGGGCAAGACCGGCCGCAACAACCCCAACAAGCTGTACGCCGACGACATCGCCGCGACGATCATGGCGGGGCTCGACATGCCGCGTCGCGTGCTCTGGACGGAGTTGGCGGTGTTTGCGAACAACCCGTGGAAGGAAGGCTAGGGTGTGTAGGGTGCGTACGGTGCGTAGGGTGCGTACGGTGCGTACAGTGCGTAGGGTGCCTATCGATTGAAGGCGAAGAGCGCGTGATCGGGTGACGCGACGCCGCGCCACTGCTCGACGAGAATCCGCGCTGCGAGAGCGGCGAACGTCATGCCGTTGCCGCCGTAGCCGAGCGCAAACAGGTGGCGGGGGTAGCGGCGATGCGGTCCGATATAGGGAAGGCTGTCCGGCGTCATCGCAAAGAGGCCTTCCCACGCGGTGTCGATGCCGGCATCAGCCAGGACCGGTAACAGATCGAAGAAATAGTCACGAAGCGTCTGCGTCGCTTCGGCGAACTGTCGCGCCCGCCGCGCGCCCGGCTTGACGGGGTGATCCGCGCCGCCGAGCAGAAGCCGGTGATCGTCGGTCCATCGTACGTAGTGATACGGACGCTCAGTGTCCCAGAGCATTACCCTGCCCATACCGAGACGCCGGCGCGCGGGCAGTTCAATCGGATTGGTGGCAAGCACGTAGGTATGACGCATCCGGAACCTGCCGGCGAGCGGGCGGAAATATCGCGTGGCGTAACCGGTCGCAATCACGACTTGCTTCGCGTCGAGGGTTCCTCTGGATGAATAGAGCCGGACGCCTTCCTCGAGTTGCCGGATGCGGTTGATCGTCGAGCGTTCGAAGATCGCGGCGCCGCGTTGTGAGGCCGCATCGATCAGGCCGAAGCAGGCTCGCAGCGGGTTGAGCTGGGCGTTGCCGCGTGTGAGGATCGCGCCGGCGCCGTGGATGCCGCTCGCGCGAAGCAGCGCCGATGAGTCGAGCCACGTGCCCGCGAGCCCTGCCTTGTGCCGCCGCTGCAGCTCGCGCTTCAACTGTCGTGCGCGAGACGGGTCGAGCGTGTAATACAGCGAGTCACGCTTGCTCAGGTCGCAGGCGATCTTCAACCGCTCGATCGTCGCGATGAAATCGCCGGCGGCATCCTGGCTGAGCGTCCAGATGCGCCTGGCGTCCCGTTGCGCGTACCGATCGCTCAGCGCTTTGAGATCGTAGTCAGGCTCTTGAAGGAGAAGCGCGGTGCTTGCCGCGGTGCTTCCCTGACCGATGCGAGCGGCGTCGATCACCGCAACGCGAACGCCGTCTCGCGTAAGCGATTCCGCGATCATCGCGCCGGTCATGCCGCCGCCGACGATGGCGACCTCGGTTTCGTGTTGCCCGCGAAGGATTGGATACCGGGCGGCCGGCTTCGTTCGTCCCAGCCAAATTGTCCGGCCACGCCTCAACACGGGCTTGCGCATCGTTATAGTTCCTGCACAGCCAATGCCATCACGTCGGTTCAGGGGTTCAGGGGTTCAGGGGTTCAAAGGTGCAAAGGTTCAAAGGACTGAGCGTGCTTCTCGCGATCCTGTGCAGCGCGTGTGGGGCGATGAGCACGCCAACTGCGGCAACGGCAGCCCCAGGATCGAGCATCGGCTTCTTCAACAACGGTGACGTCCGACTCAGTTATCGCCTCGATCTTCCCGGGCGCAACGGCCCCGTTGGCGCGGTCGTGTTCGGACACGGATCCGGGAGGCAGACGAAGGACTCGTGCCGCTTCCTGGCTGATGGATTCCTGTCCCGCGGCATGGCCACGCTCTGTTTCGACAAACGCGGCGTCGGCCAGTCAACGGGCACGTTCGTCTTCGTCGGCGCGAAAGACAGCATTGCGGTGTTCGACGATCTGGCCGGCGACATGGCGGCCGGCGTGGCGTTCCTGCGAACGCGCCCGGAGATCGACGCGAAGCGCATCGGCCTTGCCGGCGTGAGCCAGGCCGGATGGATCATGCCGCTCGCCGCCCAGAAAGCGGGACCCGCATTCATGGTGCTGATGGTCGGCCCCACCGTGTCGGTCGGCCTCGAGGGTTTCTACAGCCGCATCGTCGAGGACACCAACGCACCGGCCGAAGAAGGCCACAAGCAGCTGCCGTCTTTCAGCGGCTTTGCAGGCTTCGATCCACGGCCGGTACTCGAGGCCTTGAACGTTCCGGGCCTGTGGCTGCTCGGCGGAGAGGATCGCAGCATTCCCACGCCGGCGACCGTCGCGATCCTCGATCAGCTGATCGGATCAGGCAAACCGTACGCCCACGTCGTGTTTCCGGGATTCGGCCACAATCTCTCTGGCGCTCCGTACTGGCCGGAGATCGACACGTGGCTGGCGAAAATCCTCCCGGAGTGAGACACTGTGCGGCCATGACAATCCGACTGTCGCTGGTCCTCGCTGCAGCTCTCGCCACAGGCGTCGCTGCGCAACAAGCCGCCGTGCCGCGTCCCGCCACGCCGCCAGTGATGGTGGGGCAGAAGGACGGGTTTTTCACGACCAGCGACGGCATCAAGATTCACTACCTGACGTACGGAACGAGCGGATCGTGGGTCGTGCTCGTGCACGGCTACTCGGACAACGCGCAGCGCATGTGGTTCAACACCGGCATCGCCCCGGAAATCGCGAAGCGTCATCGCGTCGTTGCGATCGACAATCGCAATCACGGGCAGAGCGACAAGCCGGTGCCGGGAGGATCGGGCCGGGCGCAGGACATCGTCGAGCTGATGGATCACCTGAAGATCGAGCGCGCCCACATTCACGGCTACTCGATGGGCGGCGGCATTGTCGGATCGCTCCTCGGGATGATTCCCAATCGGTTCATCACCGCGGGCTTCGGCGGATCGGGCATGAGCGAGACCAATCCCACCTACCGCGCGGAAGCGGAAGCGATGGACGATGCTCTGCCGAAGGCGACGGGCGCGGATGCGGAGGGCATGGATCGATTCCGCTCACGCGTTGCGGCGGCGAGGCCGGCGGGCAGTCCCGCTGCCGCCGCTCCGCCGGCCGCGCCGAGCGTCGATCTCACGAAGCTCGACATCCCGATTCTCGCGGTGAACGGATCGTTCGACAACCCGTATCGCAAGACGCATCGGCTGTGGCGTGAAGTGAAGACGTTTCAGAACGTGATACTGCCGGGGAAGACGCACCTGACGGCAATCGCCGCCGGCGCGCCGCCGTCACAGCTCTACATCGACACGATCTCGAAGTTTATCGATTCGTACGATCGGAACTAGAACCTGGAATAAGGTTCCAAAGGGTTCCACAGTTCCACGGTTCCACGGTTTCGTTCTGAAGACGTTCCAATGTTCTTGGAAGAATTGAAACCGCATTTCAGAACGACGCCTTTGGAACTATGGAACCGTGGAACCTCTGGAACCGGTTCAGTAGTTGACGTCGATCAACCTGTCGCCGGTTCTCATGTCGTCTTCGAGCAACGCGAGGAGGGCTGAGGCGATCGGGCCGGGCTTGCCGTTGCCGATTGTGTGCTCGTCCCACTGCACGATGCCGGCGACTTTGACAGAGCTGCCGATGAGGAGCATCTCCTTCGCGGCAATGGCGTCCTGCATGGTGACGTCGGTGACCCTGACGTCCTTCAGCTGACCGGTCTTCACCAGCGTCTGCGCGAGCTCGAGCAGGCGCAGCGACGTGCAGCCCGACAGGATGTGCTCGAACTTCGGGTGCACGAGCACACCATCGTGACTCACGAACGCGACGTTCATGTTCGAGCTTTCGCCGACGTGGCCATCGTGATCGATGAAGACGCCGTTGTCGAAGCCCTTTTCCTTCGCTTCCATCTGCATCAATACGTTGGGCAGGTAGTTGGTCGTCTTGGTGATGGCGTAAAGGGGCGGCTTGATCGGGTAGGTCGTCGTCATGACGCGGACGCCGTCGGTCTTCCACTTCTCCGGGTAGACGAGGCCCGCGAAGACCATCACGAAGAAGCCGGGATCGGCGCCGGCGACGGGCGTCAGATCGAGGCTGCCCGTGCCTGATGACAGCCAGTACCTGATCGAACCGTCCTTGCGGCCGCTGGCCGCGGTGGTCCTGATGATGATGTCGCGCATCTCGGCGCGCGTGCCCGGCAGCTTCAGCTTTGATCGCTCGGCCGATTTCAGGAACCGATCGAGGTGCGCATCGAGATCGTAGATCCTGCCGTTGACGATGCCCGCGGTGTCGAAGATGCCGTGGCCGCGATGGACCATGTGATCGTCAAATGGAATCACCATCAGTGCCGGGTCGGTGACGACGCCGCCAAGCTGGCTCGAATAGAACGCCGTGTACTTGACAGGTTGTTTCTCCCTGAGGGCGCGCAGCTTTGCGAAGACGTCCCGATCGGCGAGGATCGGGAGGGATGTGTTGGTGGCCGGCATGACAGGTAAGTCTAGCGCGATTCGAGGTAGCGAATCATCGTCGTCAAGGCCGCATTGACCGGACAGTCGATGCCATATTTCCTGCCGAGGTCGACGACCGCGCCGTTCATGTGATCGATCTCGGTCTTGCGGCCCTTCATCAGGTCCTGCCGCATCGATGCGATCGTCCGCGCGCCAGCGAAGACGCGATCGATCAGCGCGATGAAGTCCTCGTCAAACGTGACGCCGTCGGCCTTCGCGACCGCCAGGCATTCGTCGATGATCTGCCGCTTCAGTTCGTCGAGCTGCGGATCCACGATGCCGCCCACTTCCGAAGCGATCAACGCAGTGGTTGGATTGATCACGCAGTTGAAGACGGCCTTTCGCCACATCTCCTTCTTGATGTCGGGAACAACGCGGCCGTCGAGGCCGGCCTCGGTGAGGAGCGCGGCGATCGCCGGCGATTGCTGGTGCGATTCGAGCAGCGTGTAACCGGCGACGGTGTTGTCGACAACGCCGGGACGGACCAGGATGCCGCCGACCTGGGTGATGGCGCGCAGCACCAGCGCACGATCGCCGACCAGATCCTTCACCAGGTTTTCGGAATAGAGGCCGTTCTGCACGCACACGATCGTGACGTGCTCGGGCAGCATGCCGGCGATCGGCCGGACGCAGGCGACGTTGTTGTTGACCTTGGCGGTGAGCAGGATCAGCGTGCCCGGCTCGATGGAGGAAATCGAGGTGAAGGCGGGCAGGCGGAGCGTGCCTGTCGTCTGGCCCTGCATGACGAGGCCGTCGCGCTCGATCGCCTCGACGTGCGCGGCGCCGCCGACCAGCGTGACGTCGTGATGCTTCGAGAGTCTCGCGCCGTAGGTGCTGCCGATCGCACCGGCGCCAAGGACGATGATCCGCATGAGGTCTAAAAGTTGAAGCGGACCGAGATGTCCACCTGGCGCGGATTCGAGACGCTGGTCGCCTGCAGGAAATACTGCGAGGTCATCACGCCGCTGAAGCCCGAGTAGTTGTAGCGATTCATGAGGTTCTGCGCCGACACGTTGATCGTGATGCCCTTCTGACGTCCGCCGCCGCGGCCGCCGCCACCGCCGGGTCCTCCGGGACGCCCGCCCGGTCCCGCTCGTCCGCCCGCTCCGGGACGCCCGGGTTCGGGGCCAGGCGCCCTGCCGATCGGAATCGTGTACGAGACGTTGGCGGAAAGCGTCGAGCGCCACGGCAGCCGCACGCTGTTGCGCGGCACATCGAACGGCCGATCGTTGAAGATCGAATCGCCGTTCTCGTCGATGCCGGTGGTGATCGTGTAAGGCGCGCCGCTGTTGGCGTCCCAGCTCATTTGCGCGTTGAGGTTGCGGTAGGCCTGCGTCGAGACCGACGCGCGCAGGCGGTGCCACGTGTCGCCGCCGGCCGGCGCCCCACTGGTCGTCGAGCGAGCCGCTCGGCGACACGCTGAACGCGCCGTCGGTGTTGTTGTAGGCGCGGCGATGGCGATAGTTGAACCGCACCGTCGTCCGCAGCGGATTCCACTTCGCCTGGTCGGCATTGCGGATGCCGCCCGCGAAATTGACGCTGAAGTCCGGCACCAGTTCGTAGGTTTCCATCGACGCGTCCGATGTCACCTCGATGACGTTGGCGAACGCCGGATCGGGGCGCACGCCGCGCACCGGCGCGTTGAGGTTCACGCCGCGCAGCTGGTTGTGATACCGCGCCGTCGCGAAGGTCAGGCTGGCGCGCACCTTCGGCGAGAAGGTGCGATCGATCGCGGCGCTGAAGCGATGGATGCGCTCCATGTCGATGTCGCCGAGCACGTACTTGTTGCTGGCGCTGAACGTCGCGTCGCCGCCCGGGTTCGGGAAACGACGGATTCTCGATGTTGATTTCCCGCTGGCGGACGCCGTCGACGCGCAGCGTCTGCTCGTAGACGTTCGTGCCGAGCCAGTTGTAGAAGATGCCGTAGCTGGCGCGAATCGTCGTGCCGCCGTTCTTGCCGGGCGCCCACGTCAGGCCGAGACGCGGACCGAAGCCGCTTGCAGATCGTGGACGTGCGTCTGCATTTCGTAGCGCAGGCCGGGACTGAACGTCAGGTTCGGGCGCAGCCGCACGTCGTCCTGCACGTAGCCGCCGCCCTCGAGATGGGAATAGACGATCAGCGGATCGCCGATGCGCTGCGTGAAGTTGCGGGGCCGGCCGTTCAGGAACGACTCGCCGTTGGAAAAGGTGTAGGTGCCGAAATAATTCGACGTGCTGTCGGTGCGATAGTGGCGGCCCTCGAGCTCGATGCCGGTGCGGATGGTGTGGATGCCGCGCACGTAGTTCAGATCCGACGCCAGCTCGATGTCCTTCTGGTTGACACCGCCGGCGACCTGCGCGCCGCCGCGCGTGACGCCGTCGAGCACGCGGATGGTCTGCGCCTCGAGCTGCGACGTGGATTCGCTGCGATACAGGCGCAGCTGCAGCCGCGTGTTCAGGAACATGTTCGGTCCGATCGGCCCGGTCTCCTGCATTCGCACCTGGTTGCTGCTGTTCTCGTTCGAATAGGCGCGCTCGGCGAGGTCGAATCCGCCGATGCCGAGGTTGCTGCGCGTGGTGGAGTTCTGCGAGTAGCCGACTCGCAGCATGTGACTCCGGTTCAGGTTGTAGTCGAACATCCCGTTGACGTTCCAACCGTCGTTCGGCCGCCGGCCGAGCAGCGTCGACGTCTTGCCGTCGAGCGTGACGTAGGTCGCAACCGGCGTGTCGAACTGCTTGCGGCCGCTGAAGAACATCGAGAACGAGCTCTTGTTCGGCTTGATTGCGCCGCCGAGGTTGGCGTCGAAGTTCTGCGTGCGCTCCGGCGCCTTGACGTCGACGAACGGGTTGTCGCCGCTGAAGACGCTGTCGCGCACGCGCGTCGAGAAACCGCCGCGAATCGGGCCGATGCCGGCCTGCGTGATGATGTCGATGCCGTCGCTCTCCGCGGAGTGGTTTTCGGCCGGGAATGTGTCGCGGACGATGCGCACCGAGCGAATGACGTCGCGCGACGGCAAAGACCCGCCGTTGAAGCCGTCGATGCGCACGCGCGCGGCGCCGCCCGCCATCTCGACGAGCTGTCGCATCATCTCGTTCGGATCGTCCGAGAGCGTTCTCGATCTCGTCGTCGGTGAGCTCCGTGGCCAGCGTGTTGTTGGGATTGGCCGCGGCGGCTTGCGGATCCTGTCCGACTTCGACGGTGTCGGTGAAGGCCGTGAGCTCGAGCTCGATCTGCTGCTTGTTGTCGCCGGCGCGCAGCCGCACGTCGGGCAGCTCAATCGCATCGAAGCCCGGAAACTCCGCCTTGATCGTGTAGCGGCCCGGCTTGAGTCCGGACACTGTCGCGACTCCGGCATCGGTCGCGGTCACGACCAGTGGCTGAGCGCCGGGAAGCTCGCGCGAGGTAATTGTGACCGTGGACCCCGGCAGGATCGCGCCGGTCATGTCGACGATGGTGACGATGGTGCGCGCATCACGCGTGGTTTGCGCCGCGGCCGTTGTCGCAAGAAGCAGGAAAAAGCGTCAGGAAAGAAGAGCGCATCAGCTGGACCGTTTAGACGCCTATCGAACACCTACTGGTTGGGATGGAGATGTGTTTACCAGGGCGGCAAAGGCTTTGCAGGCTGGTCGCGTGGGGGAAAAGATCATGAACACACGGTTACTTACCGTCGCGATGGCTGCCGCCGCATCCATGACCCTGTATGCGCAGGCGCCACAGAGCGCGACCACGCCACAGTCACCAGATCGTCCCAGCCCGCCAGCGACGCAGGTGCCGAACCGTGCGATGCCGGCGAACGCGACGCTCACGATCAGCGGCTGCCTCAAGCAGGAGAAAGACGTCCCGGCATTGAAGCCAAGCGCCGTTGAACAAGCGGGCATCACCGACGACTACGTCCTCACCGACGTGAAGATGTCGCCGGGAAGCTCGGTGTCAGGCATCGGCGTCTCGACCACGTACGAGATTGAGGGCATTGCGGAAGCCGAGTTGAAGAAGCACTTGAACCACCAGGTCGAGTTGACCGGCCAGATCGTGCAGGCTATGCCGGGCGCCCCTGCCGACGACGCGCCGGATTTCAAGGCGACGTCACTCAAGATGCTCGCGGCCACTTGTGGCGCCGCGCAGTAGCGTCAACGATTGATCAGGCGAACGCCGAAGACCGGTGTGACTTCGAGGCCGTTCGTGGCCTCGAAGCGCACCGTCAGTTGTTCCTTGTGCCGCATCAGCTCGCCTGGCATCACGTATTCCTTGTCGTAGAACTTCGACAGGCTGCTCTGCGGCTGCGACTCTGATGCCACCTTCTGTCCATCGACCAGCACATCGAAGCTGCGCGGACGGCGCTGGTCGCTGTTGTAGGTCGCGACGAGCGTGACCATGGTCTGCGCCTTGACGGGCAGGTCGTACGAGAACCACTGGATGGCGCGGCGGCCGCTGCGGCCGTCGGTGCGGATCACCGACGTTTCCACACCCTGCTGATTGAATGTCTTTTCCGCTTCGCGATCGCCAATCGTCACCGACGAGATCGTCGCCGCCTCGAGTGCCCGCGCGCGCTCGCGCTCCGCGGCCAGCTCGCGTGCACGTGTCGTCAACTCGGCAGGTGTGAGGACGTCCCAGTAGGCCGCGTAGGTGCGCCGATGCATCGAGAAGAACGGCGAGAACTCGACATCGATCGGCGACTGCGTCGACACGGTCCGCGCAATCGCCGCGGCCCTGAACACACCCGGCCTGCCGTTCACCGGCTTCAACCATTCGGTGACCGGCCGATCGGTCACGAGCACGACCGGCTCCGGCGCCGCTGCGCGAACGCCGTCGCCATCGCCGTCGTCGCCGCGGCGTGGCGCGGCGCCAAGATCGCCGGCCAGCACCAGCGGTCCCCACAACACGGCGGCCTTCTTCGGGTTGCCGCTCAAGCGATCGAGCTCAGCATTTTCGGCAGCACGAGCGAAATTTCATCGCCGGACTTCCACGTGCGCGTGATCTCGACATACGACCCAGCGACCGGCAGCGCGTTGATCGCCTGCCCGTTGACCCGCACGGCGAAACCGGTCGCCGGCCCACGACGGCCGGCGCAGCGCGAGCGTGAATGACTTCGGCGCCCGCACATCGAGCGTCAGCGTTGCCGTTTCACCTTCGGGGAACGACGTCTCCATCGTCAGCTTGACGCCCGCCGATTCCCACTGCGCCGTCGACGGCGCGTAGACGTTCACGTAGAGCTTGTCGCCCGCTTCGTAGTACAAGCCCGAGGCCGTGCAGCGCGTGACTCTCCATGCCGGTGCCGACGCAGCAGGTGAAGCTGCGATGCATGTCGGCGTACTCGCGCCGCACGCCGGATCCGACCGGCACCATGTAGCAGGTCGCGCCGTCGTCGCGTGTCCATCGATCCGAGGATGTGATTGAACAGCGCGCGCTCGTGGAACTCCGCGTAGCGGATGTCGGGCTGCAGCGCGAACAGCTTTCGCGTCAGCTTGAGCATGTTGTAGACGTTGCAGGTCTCGGCGGTGCGGCCCTCGGTGATGTTGCCCAGCTTGTCGGGCTCGCGGAAGTACTCGTCCTTGCCGTGGCCGCCGGTGGCGAAGGTGTGGTGATTGACGACGCGATCCCAGAAGACGGTCGCCGCGGTCAGGTCGTCCTTGTCGCCGGCGTAGGCGTAGCGCGACGCCGATCCGACGAGCTTCGGCACTTGCGTGTTGCCGTGCAGGCTGCTCAGCGGATCGTCGCCGCGCTTCAGCGGATCGAGCACGGCCTTGTGCTCGAACTTGTACGAGAGATCGAGCCAGCGCTTGTCGCCGGTGTCGGCGAAGAGGTCCGCCATCATCTCGTTCATGCCGCCGAACTCGCTGGCCAGCATCCGCTGGATCGTCGCATCGTCCATCGGCCCGAGGTAGTTCTCGGCCCACCGCGCGAACTTCACGTCGACTGTCGAGCGCGGCCTGGTTGCCGGTGTGGCGATACGCGTCGCGAAGGCCGGCGAACGTCTTGTGCAGCGTGTACCACGGCGACCAGAGGCCGTTGAGATCGAAGTTCGCCGCCTTGATGTTGCCCTTCGAGACGTCGGCGAATGCCTCCTTGACGCCCGGCAGCGCGCCGGCGAAGCCGTCGCCGTTGGCGTCCTGCACGATCTTCATCTCGGAGACGATGTAGTCGGCGCGCTGCTTGAAGCGCGCATCGCCGGTGGCCGCCCACATCAGGCTGACGGCGGAGAGGTGATGGCCGGCGATGTGGCCGGTCAGCTGGCGGCCGTCGGCATCCCAACCGGTGTAGCCCTCGGCCTTCTGCGGCAGGCCCGCGCGCTTGCGATAGAACGCGAGCATGCGATCGGGATCGAGCGACAGCAGATACGCCGCATCGAGGTCCTGCGCCTGCTTCAGCGGCCCGCCGGTGAGCCGCACGGCCGTCAGCGGCAACGGCCGCGCCGCGTCGGCGACCGCCAGCTTGATCTTCTGCGCGAAGCCCGACGACACGAGCCACGCCGAGCCGCCGGCGACCAGCTGGAAAAACTGACCTCTCGAGATCTTCATTCCGGTCTCCTGGCACATCAGGCACTGTACGCACCTTACGCACTCTAGCTTTGTCCGGCCATCTTTTTCCATTGCTGTTCGTAGGCGTCGACGTTCTCTTTCGTGACGACGTCGACACCGGAATCGATGATCGGCGACGGCGGCTTCTTGCCCTTCTTGATGTCGCGCAGCAGCCTCACCGACTCGCTGCCCCAGCCGAAGTACTTCTGCCCGAGCAGCACCTGGACCTTGCCTTCGCGCAGCAGGTCGAGCGCCGGGCTGATGGTGTCGAACGAAATGACCTTCGTCTTCGACGGATCGACGCCGGCGAGCGCGTTGCGCGTGAACACCGGCCAGCCGCCGACGGAGATCCACGCCGCGAGATCCGGATAGCGGCGCGATCCGGTGGCGATGATCTCCGCGCAGCGAATGCACGTCTTCCTGGATGTCGTAGGTCTCGACGATCTCGATGCCGGGCGCCTTGGCCAGCGCTTCCTTGACGCCGTTCAGACGGTTCTGCAGGTTGGTGGCGCCCAGGCTCGTGATCAGCGCGACCTTGCCCTTGCCGTTCGAGCAGCTTGATCGCCTGCTCGCCCATGATGCGGCCCGAGGCGAGATCGTCGACGCCGTAGAACGCGATGCGCTTCGACGTCGGCGCATCGGAGTCCCAGGTGGTGACGGGAATGCCGGCATCGATCGCGCGGTTGATCGTCTCGGTGAGGAACTCGCCGTTGAGCGACGAGATGGCGATGCCGTCGACGCGCTGCGTGATGTACGACTCGAGGATTTCTTTCTGCTTCAGCTGATCGGCGGACGCCGGCGCGTTCCACAGCACCTCGACATCGCCGAACTCGGCCGCCGCCCGCTCGGCGCCGATCTTCGCGTAGTTGAAGACGGGAATGTCGAGCGCCTTCGGAATGATCGCGAAGCGCAGCTTGCGCGGCGTCGTCGCGTCGGTTGAGGGCACTGGACCCGCGCAGCCGAAGCCGAATCCGCCGCTGCCGGCACAGCCGGCCGCCAGCACCGACAGGAGCAACCATGAGCGCGCGCGCATCATCACGATTTCGAACCCCTTCTCAACAGCAACTGGTCCGCCACGACAATCACGATGACGACGACGCCGACGATCAGGCGATCGTAGAACGTCGCCCCGGGAATCTGCGGCAGCGCGTTGCGCAGCACGCCGAAGATCAGCGTGCCGAGCACCGCGCCCATCACCGAGCCGCGGCCGCCGGCGAGGCTCGCGCCGCCGACCACCGCCGAAGCGATGATATCCAACTCGTAGCCGGTCGCAAGGTCGGCCTTGCCCTGGCCCTGCACGATCACCAGCACGACGCCGGCGAGCGACGCGAGCACGCCGCTGACGACGTAGACCGACGCCTTGACGCGGCCGATGGCGATGCCCGAAAACAGCGCCGCCGTTTCGTTGCCGCCGATCGAAAACACCGCGCGGCCCCACTGGAAACGGGTCATCAGGACCTGAAAGACGATCGCCATCGCGAACATCACGATCGGCGCCAGCCAGTCGATCGGCACGCCCAGCGGCCGCCAACCCGCCGGCAGCCGGCTCGAGACGTCGTAGTACTGGCCCTCGGTGATGATGAACGCGATCCCGCGCGTGATGCCCATCACGCCAAGCGTGGCGATGAACGGCGGCAGCTTGACGATCACGATCAGCAGCGAGGTGAGCAGCCCCGACGCGACGCCGACCAGCAGGCCGGCGGCGAGGCTCGGCGCGAGCGGCCAGCTTGATCGACGACGAACAGGTGGCCGGTGACGACGCCGGCCAGCGCGATCACCGCGCCCGGCGCGAGATCGATGCCGCCCGAGATGATCACCACCGCCGCGCCGACCGCGGCGATGCCGTAGATCGACGAGTACTTCAGGATCAGCAGCGCGTTCTCGGCGTTGAGGAACGGATGCGCGCGGCCGGCCTCCGGCCAGAGATACCACGCGAAGAACAGCACCTCGGCGATCAGGATCGCGACGGTGCTCAGCTCGCGGACCGCGCGCAGTTGCTTCACGCGCGTCGCCTGCAGCGATCGCTGGCGCCGCGTCGTCGAAGGGTGAGTCGCCAGGTGCATCACCGCTTCTTCGGTCGCGGCCTCGCCGGCCAGCTCGCCCTGCAACTCGCCCTCTTTCATCACCAGGATGCGATCGGCGAGCGCCAGGATCTTCGGGCAGATCGCTCGAGACGACGAGCACGGCGAGCCCGTTGCGCGGCCTGGTGCCGGATCATCTCGTGGATCTCGAACTTCGCGCCGACGTCCACGCCCTTGGTCGGCTCGTCGAGCAGCAGCACGCGCGGCTTGGTCGCCATCCACTTGGCGACGACGACCTTCTGCTGGTTGCCGCCGCTGAGCGAATCCGGGTAGGCATCGATGCCGGCGGCCTTGATCCGCCAGTCGCCGAGCATCTGTCCGGCGTCGCGATGTTCCTCGCCCGCATCGATCAACAGGTCCTCCCGCAGCGTGGCTTTCGGGATCACAAGGTTGTGCCGGAGATCGAGGTTGAAGAGCAGGCCCTGGCGGTGACGCTCTTCGGGCACGAGCACGATGCCGGCGCGCGCCGCATCGCGCGGTGATCGGAAGGACACGGGCTCGCCGCCGACACGGATGTCGCCGGAGGCTGGTTGATGCAGGCCGAAGATGGTTTCGAGCAGCTCGGAGCGTCCCGAACCGACGAGGCCGAAGAGTCCGACGATTTCACCGCGGCGACGGTCAGGCTAATTCGGCTGAACTTCGGTGCGAGCGTGAGCTGGCTGATCGCAAGTGAGTCCGCCTTCGCCCTTCGGGCTTCGGCGAGACGGCTCGGGCCCGCTCCTGTTCGCCCTCGCCGGAAGGTCTCTGCCTACCATCGCCCTGACGATGTCGTTGGTGCTCACGTCCGCTGTCGTGAATGTGTCCACCAGCGTCGCCGTCGCGAAGCACGGTGATGCGATCGCACAGCCGGAACACTTCGGGCAGGCGATGCGAGACGTAGAGGATTGTCGTGCCGCGCTTTCTTCAACTCGCGCAGGACGTCGAACAGGTGATCGGCTTCCGCGTCGGTGAGCGCGGTCGTCGGCTCGTCGAGCACGAGGATCCGGCAATCGAACGCCAGCGCGCGGGCGACCTGGAGCAGCTGGCGATGCGCGGCCGAGAGCGATTCGGCGAGCGCGTCCGGATCGATCCGTAACGACAGTCGATCGAGCACCGCTTGCGTGCGCGCGCGCATCTCCGCCTCGTCGAGGCGGCCGAAGCGGCAGATCTCGCGGCCGCAGAAGATGTTGGCCGAGACGCTGAGGTTGGGCAGGCACAGCATCTCCTGGTAGACCATGCCGATGCCGTGCTCGATGGCCTCGCGCGGGCTCGAAGACGCGAACGGCTGTCCCGCCACCGGATTTCACCACGATCGGCCCTGACCAGGCCGGCGAGGATCTTCAGCAGCGTCGACTTGCCGGCGCCGTTCTCGCCGACGAGCGCGTGCGCCTCGCCCTCCGCGACATCGAAGCTGACGCCGCGCAGGGCGTGGATGGCGCCAAAGGATTTCTGAATGTGGTCGAACTGCAGGCTCAAACAGCCAAATGGTAGCCTACAGCTGATGTTTCTTGTCTGCCCGGCTAGACATGACGGTCCGGCTAAAGCCGGACCCTACATTCTGTTAGCGACACTGGTGATTGCCGCCTGCAGCGCGCCGCCGTCAACCACGCCACCACCCACCACTCCAGCGGGGCCCGTCGTGAAACGTGAAGCATTCGGCACCGTCGCCGGCCGCCCGGTCGAGCAGTTCACGCTGACGAACAAGAACGGCATCGAAGTCCGCGCCATCACCTACGGCGGCATCATCACGTCGATCAAGACGCCCGATCGCGCCGGCGCGATGGGCGACATCGTGCTCGGCTTCGATTCGATCGACGGCTACCTCGGCGGTCATCCGTACTTCGGCGCGATCGTCGGCCGCTACGGCAACCGCATTGCGCAGGGGCCGCTTCACGATCGACGCGCAGGAATACACGCTCGCGACCAACAACGGACCAAATCACCTGCACGGCGGCGATCAAGGGTTTCGACAAGCAGATCTGGGACGCGGAGATCCTGCCGCCGATGGCGGGGCAGAGCAGCGTCGCGTTCACCTACACCAGCGCCGATGGCGAAGAGGGTTATCCGGGCAAGCTCGTCGTCGAGGTGACATACACGCTCAACGACAACAACGAGCTCATCGTCGACTACCTGGCGCGGACCGACAAGGCGACGCACGTCAACCTGACGCAGCACAGTTACTTCAATCTTGCCGGCGGCGGCGACATCCTCGGGCACGAGCTGACGATCAACGCCGATCGATACACGCCGGTCGATGCGACGCTGATTCCGACCGGCGAGATTGCGCCGGTCGAGGGAACGCCATTCGACTTCCGCACGTCAACCGCGATCGGCGCGCGGATCGAGGCGCCGCATCCGCAGATCACGGTTGGTCCTGGCTACGATCACAACTGGGTGTTGAACAGCAGCGGCGACGGGCTGCAGCAGGCGGCGCGCGTCGTCGAACCCAGGTCCGGCCGCACGCTCGATGTGTCGACTACGGAACCGGGCATGCAGTTCTACGCGGGAAATTTTCTCGACGGCAAGTTGATCGGCAAGGGCGGACAGTTCGTACGGACGCCGCAGCGGCTTCTGCCTCGAGACGCAGCACTTTCCCGGATTCACCGAACCAGCTCGAATTTTCCGACGACGCTGCTGAAGCCCGGACAGGAATACAAGTCGCGGACGATATTCGCCTTTGGCGTTCGCTGATTCAGTAGGTCGGGTGAGCGACGCGTTTAGCGCCAGTGGGAGGAGACCGTAATCGGCGCCGTGGTGTCGTCCTCGCCCATTTGATTGACGAGGAAGCGCTGGCCGTCCTCGGTCACCACATAGTGATTCCGGCGATCGACGAACATCCCACGGATGCCGGTGTTGAACAACCTCTGCGGCCGGCCGGTCTCGAGGCCGGCACCATTCCTCTTGACGTCGGCCGCCATCAGCGCGCCATCTGGCGCCAGATAGAACAATTCAGCGCCATCTCCACGCCAGCGCGGTTGGGCGCCGCCGCCGGTCGAGACACGCCACTTGGCGTCCCGGTCGGGGTAGCGCCGAACGTACACCTCGTGCGATCCGGACTCGTTTGAAGTGTAGGCAATCCACTTTCCATCCGGCGAAAACTGCCCCTGCATCTCATTGGCTCTCGAATCAAGAAACGCCGACCGTTGCTGCGGCGCGGACACCGGCACGATCCAGAGATCGTTCTGCCCTTCGGGGGAGATCTCGCACAGCACCAGGCGGCCGTCCTTTGACCAGTCCACCGATCGGTGCATGATGTCATGGCGCAGCAACAGCGATTCGGTGCCCGAGCCATCCGCCGGCATCGTGTAGAGGTCCAGGGCGCCGAAACGGTTCGAGCCAAAGAGCACGCTCTGTCCGTCAGGCGACCACACGGGGCCATGGGCCCCGCTGGCGTCGTTGATCAGGCGCGAGCTGGTGCCGCGATCGAAATCGAGAATCCAGATCGTGTGCCGGCCGCTAGCCGGATCGGTCTTCTCGATGGCGACCCGCCGCCCATCCGGCGCCAGCGAGGCATGGTGGTAGTCCGCGGAGTCGCGGAACGACTCCAGCTCGTTCCCGCGCCGATCGAACCAGGTCAGGTGGCTCTGATCGCCGACGCGGCGATACGACAGCACGCCGCCGGCGGCGGAAAACGCAGCCTGCGCATTCCGGACGTCCACGCCGATGCGATCGAAGAGCTCACGCGGCTGCCCGATCACCTGGCCGCCTTTGGCGTCGAACTCCTGGGCCACCAGCGTTCGCTTGATGAGCGTCAGCAGCTGGTTACCGGCCAGCGCAAAGCCCGCGTTGGTGGTGAGCACCCGCTTGGTCGAGGTCCCATCGAGATCGCCGGCGTAGATGGCGGTTTCGGCGCTGTTATTGGACATCGCCAGGTACAAGAACCTGCGTCCATCGGGTAGAAACTGAGGCCACGCGTGCCAGCGCTCGGTCCGCGATCGGTCAAGCGACGTCACTGGTGTCGGCACACCGCCGGCATCGGCAACGCGCTGCAGCACGAAGTTCGATCCGAACAGGATCGTTCCGTCGCGATTCCAGGCGCCGCCACGAGGAATCACGACCGGCGACAATTCGCGCCGCGCGCCGCCATCGACATCGATCCTGACGAGCTTGTCCGCGGCAAAGAAGCCGATCGAACGACTGTCTGGAGACCAGAACGGAAACTGCGCGTTGACCGTGTCATCGAGCACCCACGGCTCGAGAGCACTGAAGCGGCGAATCCAGAGCCGCCGGGTGCCGTCGTTGGTCAGCGCGACGAACGCCAGCATGCTGCCATCCGGCGATACCGACATCTGTGCCGTGCCGCGCGAAAAAGTGGTGCCGGCCGGCGCCGGCATGGGGAACGTAATGGCCGGCGGTGGCGGCGCCTGACGCGAGAAGGACACAACGTAGACAGCAGCCGCCAGCACGAGGGCAGCCGCCGCTGTGGCGGCCCACGTGAACGTCCATCCTCGCCGCGTGCGATTCACGCGCACGGGCGGATCGACGCGTGAATGTCTGTCTTCGAGCAGCCAGCGAAGCTCGCGTTGTAAATCGCGCGACGACTGCCAACGATCGTTGGGGTCCTTCGCCAGGCACGTCGAGACCAGGCGTTCGACCGCGCGCGGCGTGAGCGGATTCCGCTCGACCAACGATGGCGGTTGACGCTCGAGGACGGCAGCGATGATGTCGGCGTTCGAGCTGCCGTCAAAGGCGCGCGTGCTGCTCAACATCTCGTAGAGCACGGCGCCGAACGAGAACACGTCGCTGCGTGCATCCACGTCGTTGCCGCGCAGCTGTTCGGGTGCCATGTAGGCGAGCGTGCCGACGATGGCCCCGTCCTTGGTCAGCGGCTCATTCGAGGAGGATGAATTTGTGGTCGCGCCGGTGCCATCAACCGTAAAACGTGCCAGGCCAAAGTCGAGCAGCTTCGCGCCGGACCTGGTCAGCATGATGTTGCCAGGCTTCAAGTCCCGGTGAATGACGCCCACTGCATGCGCCGCGGCCAGCGCGTCGGCGATCTGCGCACCCGTGGCAATCGCCTCGGCCGCCGGCAAGGGTCCGCGCCGGAGCCGCTCCGCCAGCGTCTCGCCCTCGACGAACTCCATCACCAGGTAGCGCGCATCGACGCCGCGCACGATGCCTGATCCGATATCGAGGAGCGTACAGATGTGAGGATGCGCCAGCTTCGAGATCGCCCGCGCCTCGCGCTCGAAGCGTTCGCGGCCCTTGGGGTTGTCGGCCAGTGCCGTCGTGAGGAACTTGATGGCGACGCTGCGGTCAAGACGGGTGTCGCGCGCGCGATAGACCTCGCCCATCCCACCCCGGCCGGCAAGCTCCACGATCTCGAAGGGCCCAACGAGGCTGCCTGTCGCGAGCGGGGTATACGGCTCTAGCTCGGGGCCAGGCGACGCGGGCCCGCTCAAGAAACCTTCGGCGTTGTCGTGCGCAGCGAGCAGCGACGCCACTTCCCGATGGACCTGGTCGTCGCCCCCGCAGGCCTCCCGTAAGAACGCGGCGCGGTCGTCCGAATCGCGCTCGAGCGCACCGTGAAAGAGCTCGCGAAGTTTTTGCCAGTCATTCTGCGCGATCACGAGGTTGCCCCCCCAATTCGCGATACAGCCAGGAGCGCGCCATTGCCCAGTCGCGCTTCACGGTAATCGGCGCGATGCCCATCACCTCGGAGGCCTCGTCGACCGTGAGGCCGCCAAAGAAACGCAGCTCAACAAGCTGCGCCTGCCGCGCATCCAGGCCGCCCAGCTTATCGAGCGCTTCGTCGAGCGCTTCGAGATCGGGATCACGGGGCAGTGCCCCGAGATCGACCCCTTCGAGCGACACGGTGATTGCCGCTCCTCGCTTGGCTGCGCGACGCGCCCTTGCGTGATCGACGAGCAGGCGGCGCATCACGTGCGCGGCGACCGCAAAAAAATGCGCCCGATTCTGCCACCGCACCCGCCGCTGGTCGATCATCTTCACGTACGCTTCGTGCACGAGCGCTGTCGGAGGCAGGGAATGGTCGCGGCGTTCACGCCGCAGGTAACCGGTCGCCATCCGCCGCAACTCGGCGTAGACCGCCTCCATCAACGGTGCCGAAGCGGAGGTTTCCCCCTGCTCCATGCCACGAGCAGCCCCGTCACGTCCTCGGTGTTGGTCATGCGCGCGCCAGTTATACCTCACAGCCCAATGAGACGGATGCTCCGGCGTTTCCGCGTTTCCCATAGACAGGGAGGATTTCGATGATGACCAGGACTTTTGCGGCGATTGCCGCCTGTTTGTTGGTCTTCGGCGGACCGCCGTTGATGGGCCGGAGTCCCTCGCCGCCAGGCGACGGCGGCAAGAACACCGTCTGGGTGACCAACCGGGACGCCGATCAAGTGACGGTGTTCGATGCCGTGAGCGGGAACATCCGCAGGACGATCGGCGTGAGGCGAGGTGCCCACGACATCGTGATATCCCGCAGCGCCGGAAAGGCGTACGTCATGAACGAGCTGGATCATTCGGTTTCGGTCTACTCGGCGCGTACATTCGGGCAGCTCGAGAATTTTGCGCTCGGGCCGTTGCCGCATCACGCCGAGATCAGCCACGACGGCAGGACCGTGTACGTCGGCCTGTTTGGCACCAACCGGGTTGCGACGATCGACACGAGCACCGAGGCCGTTCGCGAATATGTCTCGAGCCCGAGCAGCGCCGCACGCGCCCACGCGCCGCACCCATCGGAGGACGGCCGCTTCATCTTCGTTCCGCACGAACAGGGCACGAGCGAGCTGACGACGATCGATGCCGAGACCGGCGACATCGTGATGAACGTGATCCCCGGTTCCGGGCCGAGTGAAGTGCTGCCCGCGCGTGGCGGAAAGTTGTACGCGTCGATTCGAAACGAGGACAAGGTGAGGGTGATCGACCGCGCGACGGGGGCGCTCGAATGGGACCTGTTCGTGGGCGACCAGCCGGAGGTGCTGATGCTGGCGCCAAACGAGCGCACGCTCGTCGTCACGCTGCGTGGCACCCCGGCGCAGGTGGTGTTCGTCGATACCGTTGCGCACGAAGTGATCAAGACCGTTCCGCTCGTCGAGGGCGATGGCACCGGTACCAACGGCGATCTCGGCGTGATGTCGCACGATCGACGGTTCGTCTACGCGACGTTCGATCGAGGAATGAATGGCTTCGGCGGCGTCGCGGTGATCGACGTAAAGACGATGGAACGCGTCGCGACCTGGGATTATCCAGTGAAGGGCCGCCCGCACGGGATCGCGTATTCCACAATCAAGGTCGTTGAATAGTCTCGAGAACCCAGCTCCGCGGCGGAACATACCGCCGCGGAGGCGGATAGGTCAAAACGAGTAACGGTACTCGAACCGGACGATGTTGCCGTACCACTGTGCGTCGGTCATGGCGAATCCGTAGCCAACGTAGAAAGAGGAACTTTCGTCGAACGTCGTGCGCGCACCGAGTTTCAGATTCACGATATTCGTGCCTTCCGCGGGCACCACCTGGCCTGCCGGTGGTCCCGGTTGTTGCAGCCCGCCGAGCACGTGCCAGCCAACGAGCTCGACGACCGGGGCAAACGTCAGGCGGCCGGTGTTGACGAGTTCATAACTGGGACCAATGCCGTAGAACAACACGTCTCCCGCATAGTCGGCCCCACCGGCGGACGATCCGCCGATCGGATGCCAGTCGCCGAACTGCGATTCGATGGTGAGCCGATCCGACAGCCGCTGGTGGAACAACAGCGCGGTTTCGAAAGTCGTGTGATCCGTGCCGAGCCCTTTCGCGGCATCGCCGGAGGCGAAATAAAACTGCACCTGTGCCGTCAGCGTGGCCGTATCGGTTGCAACGATCGCCCCCTTGACGCCCGCGCGGATGTCGCTGAAACCGGACCCGCCGTCAAATGTATTGTTGGTCTGCGGCGGGCTCAGGAGCTCACCAAGGAAGCTCTGCGGCTGAACGAAGCGCAGGGGGAGGGAACCGAAGACGGCGACGCGCGCGTGGGGGGCATACTGAAAGTCGACGATGAGCTGCTGAAAGTTCACGCTTGTCGCGAGGTCCTGTGCCCCTGGGCTACCCGGCCCGGGCGCGCCGGCGCCGTTGCAGCCGCATTGCGCGTAGAAGAACTCCGCGCGATCCGGAACGTTGTTGTCGTAACCGGCATCGAAGCGCACGCGCACGTAGTCTTCGATGGTGCCGTCGGTGATATAGCCGACATTGGTGCCGACGCGGCGTCGCTGCTGGGCCGGCGGCTTCGCCGTTTGCGCGGGCGCCGCCTGCGCCGCTGCCACAGCGGGTGTCACCGCGCTGGTGGAGGCGTCGTCCTGCGCAGAAACTACGCCGGGAAGTGAAATCGCGAGAATCAGAATCGCTGCTCTCATGGTTCCTCCGAGAATCCGAGGTGCCAACTCGTGCGACGCGCTATTTGCGGGCGGCCAATCTTTCCTGAAGAGTCTGAAGAGGTTTCATAATGGTGGTGCGGTCACGTTCCGTAAGTTCAGGCAGCAGGTTCGACACGTTCTCCAGGACGAGCTGGGTGTCCGGTACCGAACCAGATTCCAGGCGTGCCTGGCCAAAATCCAGATAGCCGGTAATGGCTCTCAACAGGAGCGCGTGGACGGCCGGATCGCGGCTGTCCCTGCCGAGGTGCGCCAAGTTTAGCAGAAAGTCCTGGTACCGCTGGTGAACCCTCGTCACATTGTGTGCAGAATGATCCCGCCACCGACTCTCATAAATCTCCAGCGCCTCCCGGTACTCTGCAAACGCTCCGCGCGGATCCTGGGCCTGTAACAGGTGGCCGCGCACGTTGTGCGCGTCGGCCTGTTCGATGCCGAGCGAGGGCGCCGGCAACGCCAGATCCGCCAGGAGATCGAGCGCCTGCTGGCTTCTTGCTTTCGCGAGATCGTTTTCACCGAGCTGTCCCAGAAGGTATGAGAGGTTGTTGCAGTACGTGGCCAGCTCCATCTTGTAGACACGATTCGCCGGCTCCGTCTTCATGAGCTCCTCGTCACGCCGAATGGCGGCTTCGTAGAGTCCTCTCGACTCGACGAGCCGCATCTCGTCCAACGCCAGCAGATTCGCGAGGTTGTTGTAGACGCGCGCGAGCTCCTGTGAAGGCACTGGATCGGCAGGGCGCCCGGCCAGGGGCTCCAGCAGCCGGATCGCTTCGCGGAAGTCCGACTCTGTCGCGCTGAAATCAGCGGAACCGGGCGTGGGCGTCTTGAAGCGCAGGATGCCGCGGTTGTAGCGGGTGCGCGCCGCGTCCTGTTGATAATCGGCGCGCGACGGGCTCGCGCGCATGAGATCTTCCTGTAGCGCCAGCGCGCTGTTGTACGCTTGTTCCGCATCGGCGGCACGGTCGGGGACGGGCGTCAGCGTCAATCCCAGCCAGTTGTACGCGCCGGCGAGGCCCTGACGATATTCCGGCTTGTCGGACTGATCCCTCAGGTTCACGAATAGCCCGATGGCTTGCTCGTATTCGCGAGCCGCATCGTCGGCCTCTTCGAGCCATCGATTGATGTGGCCTACCCGGAGATGGGCCAGGGCCATTTCATGGCGCAGCGTTTCGTCGCGGGCATCCTGTTTGAGGAAGTCGACGTAGAACACTTTTGCCTTTTCGAGGAGCTCCCGCCGGAACTCGGCCAACTGCGGAACGTCGGCGCCGGCACTCGCAGGATCGAGACCTGCTGACGACAAGGACTGGTCCACGGCATCCTTGGCCAGACGGAGATTCTCCGTGGCCCGGCGGTTTTCCTGAAGTGCGACGTACACCAGAACCCCGGCAACGAGAAAGAGCGCACCGAACACCGCCGCGGTCCACCGTGCCTGCCGAAGCTTCCGTTTCCGCTCGTGGTCCCGTTCCGCCTTCTCACGAATGCGTTCCTGCTCGCTTCGATCCAGGAACGCCATCGTGCGATCGAACCATTCGTCGTGGCGGCGGCCCCAGGCCGGCGTCGGCCGGTTGTCGCGCTGCCACCGCATTCCGAGCTCGAGCTCCGGATTCCGCAACAATCCCGCCGTGCCTTCCGCGTGCCATCGAGCGGCCTGCGACAGGCGCATGTACAGGCTTGACGACCGCCGGTCCTGTTCGGCCCACTCGACCAGCCGGGTCCATCTGCGCATGAGGCTTTCATGCGACAGGTCGATGATCGATCGCGGGCCGAGCGGCACGATGTCCGGCGGCATGAGGAACGATCGACCCGGCCGCCGGAAAATCTCGACAACCTCGATCACCTCGTCTTCGTTCGCTTCACAGATGTCCGCCAGCTCTCGGACCGACGTCGGGCGGCGCACGCCGCGCGGATCGGAGTGCGTGTCGGTCAGCGCCTTGAACATCCGTTCGGCGATCTGCCGGCCCCGGTCCCCCCTGGTTTCCTGATAGGCCTCCTCCGCGTGGAGCGAGAGCGCGTGCCGCAGGGTGCCGATCGCTTCGTACGACGCGGCATCGATGGGCTCGCCGGGCTGGCGATGATTCTCCCAGTGGTCCCAGGTCCGTCTCAGAGCGTGCTGGAGAACGGGGAGCTGATCCTGATCGTCGCCAAGCTCGTTCAACAAGCGCGTCACCAGACGGGGCGCGATCTCCCCACCGCCCACCGCGACCGGACCGGTGATCGCCAATCTGACCTCGTCGCGGGTCATCCGAGGCACCAGATACTGTCCGTTGTTCACGGTCTCTGGCAGGCCCGGGTACTCGATGCAGTCCCCGATGAAGTCGGATCGCATCGTCAGCACGACATAGATCGGCAGCGCGGCCTGGCGGGCCGCTTCGAGAAGGAGCCTGACAAACGAGATCGCTTCGTCGCGCGAGTTCTCGATCAGCCGGCTGCGGCGGAAGCGAAACAGTTCCTCGAACTGATCGACGACCACGAGAAGATTGTCGCGGGACGGGATTCTCGCGTACCGAACGGCGTCGACGATTCCGAGCGAGCTGCGGCGCAACGTCGCCTCCAGCATTGCGCGGTCCGCTCCGGCCGCCTCGCCGGCGTCAGCGCCGAGTACGCCGGACTGGTCGAGCGCCTCGGCCAGGTGCGCAATTGGATCTTCGCCTGGCCGGAACATCGCCACTCGCCAGCTCGAACCCGCCCCGACCATGAAGCCGCTGTAGAGCGACGGAATGAGTCCCGAGCGAACGAGTGACGACTTACCGCTGCCGGAGGTGCCGACCACCGACACGAAACGGGCGGAGCGCAGGCGGCGCAGCAGATCGTCGATCTCTTTTTCGCGGCCGAAAAAAAGATGATCTTCATCCGGCTCGAACGGCCGAAGGCCCGGAAACGGATTGAACACGCTTATCCCTTCAGGCGGGCGATGATCGGCAGCCAGGGATCAGGCGATAGACCATCCCATTGTGGAATGACGATGGCTTCGTGAGCGCGGAAGCGCTCCTTGTCCGGGGTTTTCGGCGGCAGGAGGCACACGGCCACCACCGGCGCCGGCTTCGTGCGGCCGTACCCGGGAATCTTCTTCAGTTCGCTGAACTTGCGACGCAGCCAGGCTGGATGGGCTGCTCCGTTGAAGATCACGACGCCATCCGCTGTGCGGAGCGATTCCTCGTGGCATTCGCGTATCACCGACTCGTCGCCCTCGAAGACCGGGTGCACGACATCGACGCCTTGCGCGAACAGGAACTCGACCCATGGCGAAACGGCTGCCGCGTCCCCCTGGTCGTACATGAGGTAAACGCTCGGGACGCCAGTCGGGGCGGCTGTCGAAGGAATGGGCGGCGGTGCCGTTTTCGCGGCACGCTCGCGGTCGATGGTGCTTTGGATGACGGCGCGTAGTTCGTCGAGGGGCTTTTCCAGCAGATCCGCCCCCGGTCCCATCCGCGGGTCCATACGCAGGCGATCGATGACTTCCTGCTGGCGGGGATCGTCGACCTCCAGGCCGGGTCGAATCCAGACGAGGCGCGTGAACCCGCCCCGCTCGCCCCGTTCGATGGCCAGTTCGTTCTGGATCTCGACGAGCGAGGTCGTGGCGTCCTCGGGTGTGAGGCTGTAGTGATTGCCGATGAGGTGGATCGACATCGAACAGCGGCCCAGATCGTCGCGCACCTCCGCTTCGACCTCGGAGCCAATCGGCGACAAGGTGCGAGCGGGAAGTACCGTGTAGCCGTGCTGTTGCAGGTCGCGCCTGATCTCGTCGTGCTCATCCTGCAAATCGTGGGTCGTGACGGCCAGGAATATGGCTGCTCCCGCGCCGGCGTCCGCCCGCGTCTCGACGCGATCCGGGTCGTCGACGTCATCGAGCAGCTCCTTCAAGTCCTGCGCGAGATCGTCGAGCTTCATCAGGAACTTCTGCTTGTACTCAGGGCCGAACTGCTCGTCGAACTCACGAAAATTCCCGTTCTCAGGATCAACTCTGTAGAACTCGTAACCGAGGAGAGACCGCAGTGGAGGGGACTGCTCATCCAAGGGAACGGGCGTCTTCAGTACCTTGAAGATGCGTGACTTGGTGCTGATCTGCACGCCTTGCTGCTCGGCTGCCTTCAAGAACTCGCTCAACTCCCGAGTGGTCGATGGCGACCGCACGTACCGCGGGGACACGACCGATACCAAGACAGCCACGCCTTTGAGGCGCTCGACGAGCACCTCCTCGAAGACATCATTGCCCTTCAGCTTGGGGTCCCGCCAGATGCGGGTCTGCTTGCCGAGCAACTGTGTCAGACGCCGATCGAGCCTCTCGTGCAGCTTCGCCACCCACCCCTTCTGGTGTTCGTCGGCAGTGTTGTCGAAGTGGGCGTAGCTCACGAACACGTCAAACTCGAATTGCATCGTGCCCCCTCGGCGCAGGAGTGTGCTGGCATTCTAGCCGAACCGCCCGCCGCACCGCCGTCCGGCCGAGGCGCTGGTCCCACCCGCGGTCCATCGCCCGAAAGCGGCTCAACGATGTCAGCAGATCGGCGCGCGGTCCTTGTGCAGCGTTTCGAGCATCGCGTAGTCGCGGCGTAGCACCGCATACATCTCGGCGTGCCTTGGGTTCGGCGAGACACGATGACCGGGTTGCGGATCGGTGAAGCCGCTGACGACCGTCGGCCATGAGACCGGCTCGCCGGCGGCCCGTCGGTCGGCGTGATACGCGCGCAGTGCCGCCCCGAGCGCGGCAGAATTCTCGACGTCGAGCCAATAGACCTCCACGCCGAAGACGTTGGCCATCACCTGGAGGATGGCTCGATTGACCGAAGCGCCGCCGGTGGCGATGACGCGATCGATCGTGCCGCTCACGGCTGCGGCATGGTTTGCAACCGCCATCATCTGTCCTTCGATCAATCCGCGAACGTTGCGCCCGGCATCGAACCGATTGAATCCGAAGCGGCGGAGGCCGGCGTGAGCGATGCGCGGCGTGCTTTCGGCCTCGAGCCACGGCAACATGAGCAATCCATCGTTGCCCGGCGTCTGTTCGAGCATCATGGCGACCGTGTCCCACTCGAGCCCGTACTCAAGGCGGATCCACTCCCGGGCGAGCGAGCCGTTGCGAAAGCAGACCAGGCTCATGAAGTCGCCGGTTGGCGCCCGAAACACGTGCGACGACTGCCCGGCCGGTTCGGTGCTCAGTGCGAACACCGTATCGCTCGTGCCGAGCGACACGGCAACGACGCGTCCGTGGACGACGCCAGTGCCGATCAGGCTCGACGGGTTGTCGCCCGTCCACGGCACGATCGCTGCCGCCGGTAACGCGTAGCGCTTCTGCCAGTACGGCGACAGCGTCCCGAATATCTCCCATGACGGCCGGATTGCCGGAAGGCGCGAGGCGAGATCGGGCGCGGTCGCGTCGAGCGCTTCCGGCGACCATCGCTCGTCGCCGAGGTCCATCAGATTCATGCCGGAGCCGTCGCCGGGATCGATCGGCGCGTCTCGTCCGGCGAGCAGCGACGCGAGAAACGAGCTGACGAGATGGACGCGCGCCGTGTCGGCGTAGGCGGCGGGCTGACCAATCGCGAACTTGCGGATCTGCGGGCCGGTAAAGCGCTCGCACGCCGGCGAACCGGTGAGGGCGGCCACTCGATCCGCCCCGCCGAGCGCCTCTTCGATTTCCCGGCATTGCTTTCCGGTCGACGCATCCAGCCACACCGGCGATTGAGCTCGAGAGAAAATCTTCGAAAGCTGTGGCGCCGGCTGCCGCGAAGGATTAAGGGATCGTAACGCCGCCGGCGCACGGTGATTCAGGTAGACGCTGCCGTGCTGTTGCGCCGAGCCGGAAATGGCGCGCAGGCCGTCGAGGTCGAGCTCGGCCGAATGGGCGAGCTCGGCCAGCATGCGATCGAGCGCATCAACCCACATCGCCGGCGGCGCCTGCACTTCACCATCGGCGCCGTAGATGACCCCGCCAGTGGTGCCGTACGCCGGAAGATCGCGATCATAGTTGAGCGATCGATTGAAGACGACGCGGCGCGTGTCGCCGGCGATCTCGATGACGACGGCTGTCAGGCTTTGTGTCGAACAGTCGATGCCCAGGTACAACATCAGAACAAAGGTTCCAGGTGTTCCAACGGTTCCAGAAGTTCCAAAGGCATCGTTCTGGAACGGTTATGACCGGTTGAGAACGATGCCCCTTGGAACCCCTGGAACGTCTGGAACCCTATCTTATTTTCCATTCCTGCAGTCCCGCGGAAAATCCCTGCTGCATCGAGAGCTCGATGCGGAGGGCTGTCGTGGTGACTGGAGTGAACGCGATCGCATTCCAGGCATTGCGCGCGACGCCGTAAGCGCCGGTCGTTTGAACGGGCAGCCAGTCGTCACCGGACTTGTAGAGCAGCCGCCACGACGCGGGTACGCGGACGCCGCCCCTGCCGGTGTCGTCGAACCAGTAGATCTCGCTTGCGGACACTGTCGACGGCTTCGCGAACGTCAGCTCGAGCCACTCCAGCGTGCTGCCCTGCACCGGCCACCAGTCGAAGTAGGCGGACGAGTCCGATGAATTCGCGGGCTCCTCGCCGTCGATGATGTTGCGTGGATTCTTGTCGCGGCCGTTCGGCAGTTTCGACGCGGCGATGGTCGCCGTGGTGACGACGGTCGGGAAGGGCGTCGGCCGCGCGGCCGCATCGACGCGCGCCAGCCACACCGCCATCTGGCCGCGGCCGCGGTTCGCCCACGTCGCATACGGGATCGCCATGAACGGCTGATCGGCGCGGATCAGCCCGCCTCTTGCGTCGTAGGCCAGGCCGGTCGCTTGCCCCTTGATCACCTGCACGCCGTTCAGCAGGTCGCCGCGGAATTCCGTCGTCAGCCGATTGCGATCGGGCAGCACGATGTTGCGGACCTTGCCGTTCGGATTGTCGGGCCACTCGGCGGCATAGACGATCGGGCCGCGCTGCAGCGCGACGCGGTTGCGATTGGCGATCACCTGATCGTTCGAGACGATGCGGCGCACTGGCATCGGCAGATCGAGCGAGATGACGTCGCCCGGCGACCAGGTGCGATCGATCGTGACGTAGCCCTTGTTGCTGCCGATGGTTGCCGGGCTGAGGGAAGGGCCGGGAATGAGATCACCGTTGACTGTGATCGTTGGCCCAGCGCCGGCGTTGTCGATGAAGCGATAGAGTGCGCTCGGCACCGGCTCCATGCGCGCCCATCCCGGAATGCGCACGTTGATGGCAAACCGTCTCGCCTGCGTCGGTGTGACGATCATCTTCACCGCGCCATCCCACGGATAGCGCGTGTCCTGATCGATCGCGATCGCGCCGCCGGGCAGATCGATGTTCGCGATGCCCTTCGCGAACAGGTTGACGTAGACGGAATCGCCCTTTGTGGCGTAGAGATAGCCAGGCACCGACGGCATGAAACGCGTGATGTTGCCAGGGCAACAGGCGACGCCGAACCACTCCTGCCGCGCGTGCTGCCCGTTCGATTCGAGCGGGTTGGGATAGAAGAAGGTCTTGCCGTCGAGCGAGACGCCGGAGAGCAGGCCGTTGAACAGCGTGCGCTCCATCACGTCGATGTACTTCGCATCGCCTTCGAGCAGGAACAGGCGATGGTTCCAGAAGTCCATGCCGACCGACGCGCAGGTTTCGTTGTATGCGGTCATGTTCGGCAGCTCGTATGGCTGGCCGAACGCTTCGCCGCTTCCCGACGCGCCAATGCCGCCGGTGAGATACAGCTTGCTGGTGACGAGGTAGTCCCAGATGCGATTGCCGGCGGCGCGCATCGCCTGGTCGCCGGTCACCGCGGCGACGTCCGCCATGCCCGAGTACATGTAGACGGCGCGCACCGCATGCCCGACAGGCTCGCTTTGCTCGATCACCTTCAACTGCGCCTGGTTGTAGTTGAGACCGCGCGGGTTGGCGCGCTCGCCCTCCGGATACGGACCTGGGCCGCGCTCGTCGAGCAGGAATTTCGCGAGTTCGAGATACGGCTCCTTGCCGGTGACGCGGTAGAGCTTCACGAGCGCCATTTCGGTGATCTGGTGCCCGGGCCAGATCGTGCGCTTACCAGGGCCGAACGTGACGACGAGGAGATCCGCCGCCTTGATCGCGACATCGAGCAACGTTCGCTTCCCGGTAGAAAGATAGTGTGCGACGGCCGCTTCGAACAGGTGGCCGAGATCGTAGAGCTCGTGGCTGTCGTCGCGCTCGAACACCCACCGTTCGGGGCCGGCCCAGCGATGCGGGTTCTTCGGATCGATCGTGCGCGTGGTGTAGATGTAGCCGTCCGGTTCCTGCGCGGCGGCGATCTTCGCGATCAGCCCATCGACGTACGCATCGAGTCTCGGATCGGGCGTGACGCTGAGCGAATATGACGCGCCTTCGATCACCTTGTAGAGATCGGTCTCGTCGAACGGATAGCCCGGCGGGCGCTTGTCGACGTTCGGCTCGCCGCGCAGCACCGCGGCGGCCCGCTCGAAGAGGTTGACGCGCCCGGTCAGCTCGCACTGCTCGAACGCGGACGGAATGCTCGCGGTCCGATTGATTTCGATGCGCGGCGCCCAGAAGGCGTCGCGCAAATGCACGGCGGTGAACGGCACCGGCTTGATCGGATAGTCGGGCTTGGCCTGTTCCACCCCACCACGCAAACTACGCGTGGCGGGGACCCCGGGTCGGGCTTCGGCGAACAGGTTGAAGTTGATCGGCGCGCCTTCGCACGCGACCTGGATCACCGTGGCAGACGCGGCGAGACCGACGACCGCCAGCGCGATCTTCTTGTTGCGCCGCTCTCGCTCCACCATTCGGCTCCACCAACTCATGGGCGGATGATAGCATTCGCCCCCGGAGGACCTCCGTGTCACGTTTCTCATCCGCGCAACTGTCATACGCCGCCGGCTTGAAGGGCTACCTCGATCGCCCGGCCGCGCTCGAATTCCTGAAGACGATGGATATCAAGCACAGCGTCGGCCACTGGTCCGCCGGCGACTTCTGCGATCGGTTCGCGCCGCCGGGATATCACTCGGATGACCCTGCGTTCCGCAACGACTTCGAAGGTCAGTGCCGCCGTATCAAGGCCGCGGGCATCGACGCGGTCGAGATTCACCAGAGCGTGTTCGAGAAGACGCTCAACGGCGAGCTCGATCTCGCGGCGATCGAGCGCGCGCAAGGCGGCTTCCTGGCCGAGCTCGGCATGCGCGTCACCACGTGCAACATCAACACCTGGACCAACCCGAAGTTCAGGCTCGGCGGGCCGTGCAATCCGGACCAAGCCCTTCGTCAAGCGGCGCTCGAGGAAGTGTTGAAAGGCGTCGAGATCTGCAAGGCGATGAAGATCTCCGTGTTGAGCGTGTGGCCCGGATCCGACGGCGCCGACTATCACTTCCAGATCGACTACAAGCAATCGATCGAGTGGTTCACCGAGGCGCTGGTCACGGTGAACACGGAGTGCCTGAAGCACGGCATCAAGCTCGCGATCGAGCCCAAACCCTACGAGCCGCGGGAGCTCTACATGATCGTTCCGACGGCGGCGTCGGCCATCCTCGTTGCGCAACAGGTCAACAAGGCGTGCGGCGGCAATAACTGCGGGCTGACGATCGACTACGGGCACCAGAAGATGGAGGCGACGACCGCGTCGACCTCGTGCGATCTCGCCGCGTATGCGGGCGTGCCCGTGCACAAGTTCGACATCAACGATGCGCGGCAGGGGCGGAACGATCAGGACCTGATGTTCGGCACGGTGTCGATCCCCGAGTCGGTCGAATACCTCTACACGACTCTCGTGCGCGACTATCGTGGCTATTACAGCCAGGACCAGTTCACCTACCGCGAGGATCCGACGCGCGCCATCGAGCGCAGCATGATCAACTTCGCCAATCTCGCGCTGAAGGCCGTGCGCATCTATGCCGATCAGGCGCGGCTCGATCGCGCCCGCGAGGCGGGCACCGGCCCTGACGTGCTCGACGTCGTCTCACCGGTGCTGCTTGCATGAGTTACGCGGTCGGGATCGACTTCGGCACCAACTCGTGCCGGGCAATCGTGGTGTCGTGCGCCGATGGCGCGACGATCGGCACCGGCGTCAGCGACTATCACAGCGGCGATCACGGGGTCCTGACCCATCCGTCGGATCCGCACCTGGCGCGCCAGAACCCGGCCGACTACATCGGCTCGCTCGGGCACGCGATCACGGCGGCGCTCGGCGACGCGGCTCGCACGCCGGGGTTTTCACGCGACCAGGTGATCGGCATTGGCGTGGCCACCACCGGCTCCACGCCGCTGCCGATCGATGCGAAGGCGCGGCCGCTGTCGATCGATGCGCGATTCGAAGGTGACCTTGCCGCGCAGGCGTGGCTCTGGAAGGACCACACCGCCGCGGACGAAGCCGCGGCGATCACCGCGATCGCCAGACAGCATGCGCCGCAATACCTGGCGCCAATCGGCGGCACCTACTCGTCCGAGTGGTGGTGGTCGAAGATCTGGAAATGCCTGAAGGTCGCGCCGGAGGTGTTCGACGCGGCCGCGAGCTGGGTCGAGC
The DNA here is from genome assembly GCA_963833135.1 of uncultured cyanobacterium. GTDB lineage: Bacteria > Acidobacteriota > Vicinamibacteria > Vicinamibacterales > UBA2999 > 12-FULL-67-14b. The sequence continues at coordinate 128,816 of CAWHWW010000015.1, forward strand.
TCGCCGACTTCATTCCCGCGGTGCTGGCCGGCGTCGCCGATTCGCGCGACATCGTCCGCTGCATCTGCGCCGCCGGGCACAAGGCGATCTACTCCGACGAGTGGGGCGGCCTGCCGTCGAAGGAGTTTCTCGCGCGACTCGATCCCAGGCTCGCCGGGCTGCGCGATCGCCTCTACGATCGCGCGCTGCCGCCGGGAATCCCGGCCGGCAACCTGTGCCGCGAGTGGTCGAACGCGCTCGGACTGCGTGAAGGCATCGTCATCGCGATGGGCGGATTCGACGCGCACTATGGCGCGGTGGGGTCCGGGATCGAAACCGGCACGCTGGTCAAGATCATCGGCACGTCGACGTGCGACTGCGCGCTCGCGCCGCTCGACGAACCGAAAGGTTCGTCGACAGGGGAAAGCCGGTCGCGAACGATCCCCGGCATCTGCGGCATCGTCAACGGGTCGATCCTTCCCGGCTTTCTCGGCATCGAAGCGGGGCAGTCGGCCGTCGGCGACATCCTCAACTGGTGGGTCGAAGTCGTCTGCGCCACAGACGGCTCGGAAAGCGCAGAGATGATTGCGGCAAGGCACGAACGGCTGTCGCGTGAAGCCGCGGCAATCAAGGCCGGCGCGTCCGGCCTGCTCGCCCTCGACTGGAACAACGGCAACCGCACGATCCTGGTCGATCCGAAACTGACCGGACTCCTGCTCGGGCAGACGCTTCACACCACGCGCGCGGAGATCTATCGCGCGCTCATCGAAGCCACCGCGTTCGGCGCGCGCACGATCATCGAGCGGATCAAGGAGTACGGTGTGCCGATCGATCGCGTGGTCTGCTGCGGCGGCATCGCCGGCAAGAACGAGCTGTTCCTGCAGATCTATGCGGACGTGATCGGCCAGCCGATGCTCGTCGCCGGCTCCTCGCAGGCGCCGGCGTTGGGCGCGGCGATCTCCGCCGCCGTGACTGCCGGCGAGCATCCATCGTGGACGGCAGCACAGCGGGCGATGACGCCGCCGCAGGGTCGGCACTTCACTCCGAATCCCGCCGAACATGCCGTCTACAATGAGCTCTACTCGATCTACCGGGCGCTGCACGATGAGTTCGGCAACGTGACCAACGTCAATCTCGGTGATGTGATGAAGCGGCTGCTGGCGATCTCAGGCGCGTCTAAAGACGCGCCTCTCCAAACGTCATGAATCTCAGAGAGCGCGCGTGCCGCGCCAACCTCGAGCTGGCCTCCACGGGCCTCGTCATGGGGACGTTCGGTAACCTGTCGATCGTGGATCGCGACGCGGGCGTCTTTGCGATCAAGCCAAGCGGCGTGCCGTACCACGATCTCAGGCCCGACAAGATCGTACGTCGTGTCGATCGAGACCGGCGAAGCGGCCGACAGCAAATGGAAACCGTCGTCCGACACTGCGACACACCTCGAGCTGTATCGCGCCTTCGCCTGTGGCGCGATCGTCCACACGCATTCGGAGTTTGCGACGATGTTCGCGCAGGCGCGGACGCCGATTCGCTGCATGGGGACGACCCACGCGGATTACTTTCACGGCGACGTTCCGGTCACGCGCGCGATGACGAAGAAGGAAATCGAAAACGACTACGAAGCCAACACCGGCAGGGTGATCGTCGAGACGTTCAAGAGCGGAGGCATCCTGCCGGCATCCGTGCCCGCGGTGCTGGTGGCGAATCACGCGCCGTTCGTGTGGGGCCCGGATGCCGCGAAGGCGATCGAGATCGCGGAGATCCTCGAGCTCCTGGCGCGGATGGAATGGCGCGCGCGCGTGATGGCGCCCGACGCGCCGCAGCCGGATCAGCACCTTATCGACAAGCACTATCTGCGAAAGCATGGGAAGGGGGCTTATTACGGGCAGAGGTGAAGACATTGCCGAATTTGCGATTGAGGGATTTGGTCAATCCTCAATCGCTAATTTATCAATGTCTCTGTATCATTCGCCGATGCCCGTTTCGAGGCGGCGCGCGCTCAAGGCATTGGCGATGGCCGGCACCGGGATTGGTCTCACACCCGCGGTCATTCGCGGACAGACGTCACCGATCCGAGCGCGTGATCTTCGAAGGAAAACCGGTCGACATGGTCATGCGATGAGCGACCGCTGCCGGCGCGCTCCTGGAACCGTTTGATACTGTTGAAGCCCCCGATGATTATCGACGCCGCCGAACGCCCGCCGAATCCGTCGTGCCCAACCTGCGACGCGACGTTGACATATGTGGACAGCGAGGTGTCATCGGGCGCGTTTCGGCCGCAGGCGGCGTCGATGCCGCAGATGCCGATTCACTATTACGACTGTCCGAGGTGCGGCACCTGCTGGAAGTTCGGGACGAAGCTGCTTCCGGATCCGATCCGACAGATCTTGAAGGGCTAGTCGAGCCGCAGGTAGATCTCGGTCAGGAGCTCGGACTTTTCCGTGGTCATCGGGTTGTTGACGTAGATCTCGTAGCTCGGGTGGCCCATCTTGTGTCCGCTCTTTGGCAGCCAGTCAGTCTTCAACGCCGCCCATGTCGCCGGCAGCCCTTCGTACCCGCCCTTGTGGATCGTTTTCGCGTAACGGCCGGCGGGAATGTGCTGCTCAATGAGCCCCGAAGGCGACGGCGTGTTGCCGGAAAGGGTGAGCGCGGCGTCCGACCGTAGCTTGTCGGACGGCGTGACCGCCGGATCATCGTGAAAGAGCGCGACCATCTGGGAGCCGGCCGGCGGCGGGCCCTTGAGCAATCCGCCAAGACGTCCGAACTCGCGGCCGATCTCCTGATAGGGGCCGATGTGGCGGAGGCCGGCGATGCGCAGGTCAGGCTGATTGACGATCTGAACGACCATGGGCTTTCTCCGATCGTCAAGCTTACACAGGTATGATGCTGGCCGCATGACCCACGACACCGCATTCGAAATGGCCGTCTCATCCATCCGCTTCGGTAAGGGCGTGACCCGCGAAGTGGGGATGGATCTGACCGAGCTCGGCGCGAAGCACGTGCTCGTCGTGACCGACCAGACCCTGCGATCGCTGCCGCCGGTGCAGACGGTGATTGATGCGCTGGATGCCGACAGGATCCGCCATGCGATTTACGACCGCGTCCGTGTCGAGCCGACGGACGAGTCGTTCCTGGATGCGATCAACTTCGCGAAAGATGGCGGCTACGACGCGCTGGTCGCCGTCGGCGGCGGATCGGTCATCGATACCGCGAAGGCGGTGAATCTGTACACCACCTATCCGCCCGCGGATTTTCTTGACTACGTCAATCCGCCGATCGGCAAAGGACTGCCGGTGCCTGGTCCGCTGAAGCCCCTGATCGCGATCCCGACAACGGCTGGTACCGGCAGCGAGACGACGGGCGTGAGCATCTTCGATCTCAGCCGGATGCACGCCAAGACCGGCATCGCCAACCGGAGACTCAAGCCGACGCTCGGCATGCTCGATCCCGACAACACGCGGACGATGCCGCCGGAAGTGGCGGCCTCGAGCGGCCTCGACATCCTGAGTCACGCCATCGAATCGTTCACGGCGATGCCGTTCACCGGCCGTCCGATGCCCGACAGCCCGAAGATGCGGCCGGCGTATCAGGGATCGAATCCCATCAGCGATGTCTGGTCGCTGCAGTCGCTGCGGATGGTGGCGAAGTATCTCGTGCGCGCGGTCGCGGATCCATCGGACGAGGACGCGCGATCGCAGATGCTGCTGGCGGCCGCGTATGCGGGCGTCGGCTTCGGCAACGCCGGCGTGCATCTGCCGCACGGCATGTCGTACCCGGTGTCCGGCAAGGTCAAGAGCTATCGCGCGCCCGGATACTCGGCCGATCATCCGCTCGTGCCGCACGGCATTTCGGTGATCCTGAATGCGCCGGCGGTGTTTCGATTCACCGCGCCGGCGAATCCGGATCGACACCTCGAGGCGGCCGAAGCCCTCGGGGCGAAGGTGACGGGCGTGAAGCGCGAGGATGCCGGGCGCGTGCTTGCCGATCGCATCACCTGGTTCATGCGCGAGCTGAAGGTGCCGAACGGCCTGAAGGCGGTCGGCTATTCGTCGTCCGATATCGGCGGTCTCGTCGAGGGCACGCTGCCACAGCATCGCGTCACGAAGCTGTCGCCGCGTCCGGCGAGCGAAGACGATCTCGCCAGACTCTTCGAGGACGCACTAGTTGCCTATTAGTTAGTGCTTGACACGGACGTTAACCACGGAGGACACGGAGAGCACGGAGCAAACTTTTCTAAAGGCCAGTGCCGCTAAGCAGCTATTGCATTTGGAAGAGTCGTCTTCGTGTCCTCCGTGCCCTTCGTGGTTAACGTGCGTGTCAAGCCGTCACTTAGCGGTGTCACGCACCGCGACACGACCGACTATCCTGACCCAGGCAACCTGACCGTCCTTGTCCCGAATGAACTCGATCGACTGGCCGCGATCGTTGCCCTCGGTGACGACCGCCCGGTCGGGACCGAAGAATGCGATCGGCATCACCGGGCGCGGATCGCCGGTGTTCGGGATCTCCTGCACGACCAGTGTCCCGCCTTCTGACTCGAACCGACACCGCGTTCATCGGGCGCAGATAGCGTCCGACGTACGGCGCTGAATCGGGCTGCGTCGCCAGCGGCTCAACATTCGGCAGCGTCTCGACCAGTCCGCGATGCGCGATTGCATGGTTCTTCGGGAAGGCCGCGCCGTGATAACTCTTCAGCACCTCGCGCTCGACGTCCTGGATCAATCGCCAGCCGTTGGTCGAATTGGTGAGGATGCCGATCGCGAAATTCTTCTCCGGCACGAGCTCGAGGAGCAGGATGTGTCCCGCCAGTGTCCCGCCGTGCGCGGCGACGCGCAAAGGCCCGACGTCCCGTAAATGCCACGCGATGCCGATGTCGTCGTCCGTGCCTTGCTTGTGCAGTTGCGGCGTTCGCATCGTCTCCAGGGACGCGCGGCTGAGGAGCCGGTCCCCGTTCGGCGCGGTGCCGTCGCCAAGATGGAACTTCGCGTAGGCGAGGAGATCCATCATGCACACGCCAACGCCGCCAGCCGTGACGCTGACCGAAGGTGAAAACGGCCGGATCATTCCCGCCGGCTCGTTGCCGCGATTGACATGCCCGGCGGCAAATCGATGCACGATGAAGTCGCCGGCCGTCGTCCCCGCATGCTTCAGGCCAAGCGGCTGAAATACCAGCTCTTCGATCGCGCGGTTGATCGACTTGCCGGTGACCGCTTCGATCACGCGGCCCGAAACGCTGAAGCCGGCGTTGTTGTAGCTCCACGCCGCCGCCGGGGGCGCGACCTGCATCAAGTCAGGCATGACCGTCGCGGTGAAGTTGCGCAGCGTGTCCTCGCCACGATCCGGACCAGACACCTGGCCTTCCCAGCCCGCGGTATGCGTCAGCAGGTTCCAGATCGTGACGTCGCGACTGACGTTTTCGTCTCGCACCTTGAAATCGGGCAGGTACTTCCTGACCGGCGCCTGCAGATCGACTTTCGCCTGCTCGACAAGCCGCATCATCATCGTTGCCGCGAAGGTCTTCGAGATCGACGCAATCGGAAAGACGGTCTCTTCGGTGACGGCGAGCGGCTCGTTGACGTTGGTTACACCGAGCCCGCGGGCGGTGACGACGCCGTTGTCGAGGATGCCGATGGCGACGCCCGGCACCCTGTATTCGCGCATCTTCGCTTCGGCCAGCGCGGCGATCGCATCGAATTTCGGATTCGAGGCTTGGGCCGGCGGAGATTGCAGAAACACCGGGGCGAGTAGCAGAGCGAGGACCGACGCGCGCATCATGCCCGCGGATTATAAAGGGACCAGATACCAGTATGGACTATGGTATAGATACTGGTATACTCAATTGGGTATGACCACCACCAAGGTCACCGTTGAATTGCCGGCGGATCTCCTCGAAAAGGCCCGCAAGACGACCGGTGAAGGGATCACCGGGACCATTCGCCGTGGGCTGGAGCTAGTGGCCGCAACGCGAGCGCAGGACGAACTGAAAGCGCTTCGTGGCAAAGTGAAGTTCTCGCTCGACATTGCCGCGTCGCGCAGCGACGACTGATGATCGCGCTCGACACATCGGCCGTGATCGCGCATCTGTCCGGCGCCGACGGCGCCGCGGCAAGAACCGCGGGCGCCGCATTCGCGTCGCGACAGGCCTGCCTGCCACCGGTGGTTCTCTCGGAGTTGCTGAGTGACCCGATCTTGCCGGCGGCCGTGGCGGCTCTGCTGAAGGAACTACCGCGTCTCGAGCTGAGAGACGGTTACTGGGAGCGCGCCGGCGTGCTGCGCGCCAGGGTCCTCGGCCGCGGCCTGAAGGCCCGGCTCGCCGACGCCCTGATTGCGCAAAGCTGCATCGACCATCACGTGTCGCTCGTCACCGCGGATCGCGATTTCAGGCATTTTTCAAAGCACGGTCTGTCGTTGCTGCCGTAAACTGCCTGCATGCGCTTCTTGATCGCCGCCGCGTTCGCCTCGGTGTTGCTCGGCGAGTCCGCGCACGAGAAGTTCAAGATCGTCGGCACGGTCGTTAACGTCAAGAGCGACGAGGTCGCGATCAAGGCAATCGATGGCGCGACTTACGAGATCGACTTTCCGGCGAGCGCGGTCGTCACCGATAAGAACCACAAGAAGCTCAATCGAACGGCGCTGAAGGCGGGGCTCCAGGTCGTGGTCATGGCGCTCGGCCACGACATGTTCGATCTCGAGGCCTTCGAAGTGCAGTTAACCGACAGGTAGGATCGGCCCTCAGGCGGATTCGCAGCCGCGAGCTTTGTCCAGGAGCAACGCGCGCTGTGACGCATTCTTCGTGAGCCGAGCGGCCTTCAAGAACTCAGCCTTCGCCTCATCAAACCGCTTTAGCTTGAACAGCAGGTCGGCGCGCACGCCGGGCAGATAGGGATACGCGCCGAGGGACGGATTGCCGACGAGCGGCTCGACCAGCTCGAGTCCCTTGTCGGGGCCGAACGCCATGCCATACGCGACCGCGCGGTTGAGCTCGACGACTGGCGACGGCATGATCGCCGCGAGCTCGTCGTAGAGTGACGCGATCCGCTTCCAGTCGGTTTGATCGGCCTGCCTCGCCCTGGCGTGGCAGGCCGCGATGGCCGCCTGCAGCGTGTACGGGTCCGCGCCCGGGACCTAAACGCTCCGCGCGGGCGAGCGCGGCGAGCCCGCGCTGGATCAGCAGCTGGTTCCATCGCCGCCGATCCTGGTCGAGCAGCAGGATCGGCTCGCCCTTCGGCCCGACGCGCGCCGCCGATCGCGACGCTTGAATCTCCATCAGCGCGAGGAGGCCGTGCACCTCGGGCTCGTTCGACGCGAGGCCGGCGAGCACGCGCCCCAGCCGCTGCGCGTCTTCGCAGAGCGCCGGCCGCATCCAGTCGTCGCCGGCTGTTGCCGAGTAACCTTCGTTGAAGATCAGGTAGATGACCTCGAGCACCGAGGCGAGCCGGCCGTTGAGCTCGGGGCCGCTCGGCACCTCGTAGGCAACGTTCTTGTCGGCCAGCGTGCGCTTGGCGCGGACGATGCGCTGCTGGATGGTGGGCTCCGCGGCGAGACACGCGCGCGCGATCTCTTCGGTCGTGAGGCCGGCCAGCAGCTTCAACGTCAGCGCCACGCGCGCCTCGGTCGACAGCACGGGGTGGCACGCCGTGAAGATCAATCGCAGCAGGTCATCGCCCACATCGTCATCCAGCGCGGCGTCGAAATCAGGCGCCGCGTCTTCCTGGCGCGCCTGCATCTCATAGCCCACTTGCTCGTGCTTGTGATTCACCAGCTTGTTGCGGCGGAAGTGATCGATGCCGCGGCGCCTGGCGATCGCCATCAGCCACGCGCCGGGATTGCGCGGGACGCCTTCGGCCGGCCACTGCTCGAGAGCCGCGACGAGCGCATCCTGCGCAAGATCTTCGGCGAGGCCGATGTCGCGGCACATTCGAGCGAGGGCGGCAATCAGTCTCGGTGATTCGATCCTCCACACCGCCTCGATTGCCGACTGCGTCAGCGAAGGTTCCAACGGTTCCATGAGTTCCAAACGTTCCAAGGGCAACGTTCTGTTGGGTACCAAGGGTACCCGAACCCGGAACCCAACAGAGCCAAACCGGTTGGACCCCTGGAACTCTTGGAAGGTTTGGAACCCCCGCGGTCGGTTCTCGGTTATTTCCGCCCTTGTAGCTCTTCGAAGCCCGCGGCCGCCGCCTGCACGTCGGCGGGGAAGTCTTCCATCTCGTGGAGCTGGCGCACTTCGATGATTTCCTTGTCCGACATCGGCGCGCGCTTCGCCCACTCGATCGCTTCTTCCTTCGACTTCACCTGGATCATCCAGTAGCCGCCGACGCATTCCTTCGATTCTGCGAATGGACCGTCGGTGACCTTCGGCTTGCCGCCCGAATAACTGACGCGGACGCCGGCCGATGGCGGTTTGAGGCCATCGAGGCTGAGCAGGACACCTGCCTTCGCGAGGTCCTCGTTGTATTTCATCATCTTGGCCACGGCGGCGGCGTCCGGCATCGCGTCCGGCTGCGCCGATTCGTAGCCCTTGGGAATTACCAGCATCATGAAGCGCATGTCTCTTCTCCTTACCTCCTCGTCGGACCACCGTCCCTTAAATCGACAGAGTGACCCCCAAATGGCCATTTGGGGCTGGAACGGCCGTTGCAGCGGTAATTGTGATGGCTATCTATCCTCCGGCAATCTCGGCCGTGGCGCCTCAGGGCGGCCGCTCTTGCCGGCCTGGTGTTTCTGGCCGCATATGGCTGGTTTGTCATCGACCTGGTCGGCGCCGTCCCCAGCAAGAAGGAGCTGCTCGCGTTTTCGGACATGGCCAGCGCGAACATCCTTTTTGACGCGGCCGATCGTGAAGTTTTTACCATCGCCAAGGAGCACCGGATTGAGGTGCCGCTTGCCGAGATTTCCCAGAATCTGATCAAAGCGGTCATCGCCATCGAGGATCGCCGATTCTTCGAACACGAGGGCTTTGACCCGATTCGCATCATCGGCTCGGCGATCGCGGTTGCGCGCGCTGGAGAAGCCGTCCAGGGCGGCAGCACGATTACGCAGCAACTGGCGCGCCAGAACGTCGGCCGCGAGAAGACGCTCAACCGCAAGCTGCGGGAACTGTTGTTCGCGACCCAGCTCGAGCATCACTTCACGAAGGACGAGATTCTCGAGCTCTATCTGAACAAGGTCTATTTCGGCAACGGCCTCTACGGCGCCGAGGCTGCGTCGCGCGGCTACTTCGGCAAGAGAGCATCGCAGCTGTCGCTCGGAGAGGCGTCGCTGCTGGCCGGTCTGCTGAAAGCGCCCTCAAGCTACGACCCGTCGCAGGCGCCGCAGAAGGCCGAAGCGCGGCAGACCGTCGTGTTGAGGGCGATGCTCGAAAGCAGGGCCATTACGCGGGAGCAATACGACACGGCCTTCAAGACGCAGATCGAGATCTACGACGGCTTGCGTGCGGAGGAGCCGTACGGCCAGTACTTCAAGGATGAAGTGCGCCGCCAGCTGATCGAGCAGTTCGGCAACCACCGCGTCGAGCAAGGCGGATTGAAGGTCTACACGACGATTGATCCCTACATGCAGCGAGCGGCTGATGCCGCTGTGGATCAGAGCATCGCGGATATCGAGAAGTCGCTGCCGAAGACGAAGACGCCGCGCGATCCGCTGCAGGCGGCGCTCATCGCGATCGATCCGGATACCGGGGCCGTCCGCGCCATGGTCGGCGGCCGCGATTTTCGCGCCAGCAATTTCAATCGCGCGACCCGCGCCAGGCGCCAGCCGGGCTCGGCCTTCAAGCCGTTCGTGTACGCAGCCGCTGTTGAAGGCGGTTTCGGCCCTGATGATCTCATCGAAGGTCTTGACGACCCGATCGAAGCGTCGAACGTGGCGTGGTCGCCGGATGACGAGCACGTCGGCGAGGAAGCGCTGACGCTGCGTGAAGGCCTGCGCCTGTCGAGCAATCGCGCCGCGGTGCGGTTACTGACGACGGTCGGCCTCAAGCAGACGATGAAGCAGGCGAAGAATTTCGGCTTCGACGATCTGCCGGCCGTGCCCTCGGTGGCGCTTGGCTCCGGCGAAGTCACGCTGAGCTCGATCACGGCGGCGTATGGCGCCTTTGCGAACAACGGCGCGGTGTTCCATCCACACCTCGTGCGTCGGGTGGTCGATCGCGACGGCCAGGTGCTCTACGAGAATCAGGGGACGCCTCAGCAGGCGATTCGCCCGGTCACCGCGTATCTCATGGCCGACATGCTGCGAGGGGTGATCGACGGCGGCACCGGTTACGGCGTGCGGCAGATGGGATTCTCGCTGCCCGCGGGCGGCAAGACCGGCACCACCAACGACTATCACGACGCGTGGTTCATCGGCTTCACGCCGTCGCTCGTTACCGGCGTGTGGGTTGGCTACGACCAACCGCAGACGATTCGCCGCAACGGCTACGCCGCGGAGCTTGCCGTGCCGATGTGGACACGGTTCATGAAGGTCGCGACCAAGGGGATGAAGCCGGCGTGGGTGGATCGGCCGCGCGGCGCAATTCGTGACGCGCGTGTCAACCCGCCGCCCGTTCTCGAGACCAAGCCGGGCTTCTGGTCCCGCATTTTCGGGGCCGGGCGGGATTAGAGGTTAGAAGTTAGAGGTTAGAGGTTAGAGGTTAGAGCCTCCGAAACTCGCCGGGATCCTACGGCAGGGCCTGCACTTCCTGCGCGCCCATTTGATGTAGATTTAGGCCACAGAAGGCGCAGATGGCGCAGAAGAGCGCCTGGAGGAGAGATGGTCATGGCTCGAACGTCGCTGCTGCTCGGCCTGAGTTTTGTGGTCGGTGCGCTCGCCATGCCGATGGCGCAAGGTACCGGCGCTCAACCTGCGGCCGAGATCACGTTCACGAAGCACATTGCGCCGATACTTCAGCGGAGCTGCGAAACGTGCCACCGGCCCGACGGCGTCGCACCGATGTCCCTGCGCACCTACGACGAGGTGCGGCCGTGGGCGCGCGCGATCAAGCAGCGCACGGGCATCGGCCCGCGCGCCGGCGTGATGCCGCCGTGGTACGTCGAAAAGAACATCGGCATCCAGCAGTTCAAGAACGATCCGTCGCTCCACGCCGACGAGATCGCGATGATCGCGAAGTGGGCCGACAGCGGCGCGCCGCGCGGCAACCCCGACGACATGCCGCCGCTTCGAACGTGGACCGACTCGACGAAATGGTCGATCGGCGAGCCCGACCTCGTCGTCCGCACCACGGATATCGTCGTGAAGGGCACGCAGCCCGACTGGTGGGGGGAGATCCCGCGCGTGCCGACGGGCCTCACCGAAGATCGTTACGTGTCGGCGCTCGAGATTCGCGAGGTCAACGATGTCGGATCGGCTGGCACCGGCCGCGCCACGGTTGGCGGCCGCTACGTGTTCCATCACATGATCTGGTCCACGCGCGTGCTCGGCGAGGATGCCGGCGATCCTCTCGTTCCCGACGACAGCACCTCCTGGCCGGTGCACGAGGTCGGCCGCGAGGCGGACTTCTTCGATGCGAAGTCGGCGCGCCTCCTGAAGGCCGGATCGAGCATCGTCTCCGACTCGGTGCACCTCCACTCGAACGGACGGGATACGACCGCGCATCTCGAGATCGCCTTCAAGTTCATGCCCAAGGGCTACAAGCCGGAGTATCGCCGCGCCACCTACGCCCTTGGTAACGGCGTCGACATCGACATCAAGGCAATGGAGCCGGGCCAGCAATTGCACGCGTATGCCTTGTTGAGGGAGAACACCAAGATCCTGTCGTTCGAGCCGCATCTCCATGCGCCGGGCCAGCGGATGTGCCTCGAGGCGATCTGGGGCTACAACATCCAGACCATCAATTGCGTCGGTTACGACCACAACTGGGTCCGCGGCTACGACTACGACGATGATTCGGCGCCGCTCCTGCCGAAGGACACCATCCTCCATATCATCGGCTACATGGACAACTCGCCGTCCAACAAGAACGTGCCGGATCCCCGCAACTGGCAGGGGTCGGGCAATCGCTCGGTCGCAAACATGTTCATCGACCTCGGCAATCGAGTGTTCCTGACCGACGAACAGTTCCAGGCGGAGATGGCGGCGCGCCGGGAAAAACTGAGGCTGACTCGCAACAGCGTGATCATCGGTTGTCCGCTGTGCAACATCCTGCCGCAGCCTACGGCAGCGCCGAGACAGCAGCAATGAGGTCTTGGGTCCTGGGTCCTGGGTCTTGGGTTCTATTCGGTCTCCTGTGGTGTCCGGCTTTAGCCGGACATGCACAATCCCTGTCGTATTCGAGCGGGCAGAATGTGTCGCCGGCGTACGAAGGGTGGGAGATTGGCGCCGACGGCCAGAAGTATTTCGTCTTTGGCTACATGAACCGCAACTGGGTCGAAGAGATCGACGTCCCGATTGGTCCCGACAACAGCTTCAACATCGGCGGCGCCGATCAGGGGCAGCCGACGCATTTTCTTCCGCGCCGAAACCGTTTCATCTTTCGCGTGCCCGTCCCTTCCGGATTCACCGACAAGGATGAGTTGATCTGGACGCTGGCGACGCAGGGCAAGACGGAAAAAGCCTTCGCGAGCCTTCGCCTCGATTACCAGATCGACGATGTGGTGCGCGCCTCGGAGACCGGCGCGCTCGGCGCCGGATCGAGCAGCCCTGAGATTCGCGCGAACAAGCCGCCCCAGGTCGAGGTTCAAGGCCGAAAGACATTGACCGCGAAGGTTGGCGAGACGGTCCAACTCACCGCGGTTGTCACCGATGACGGGATCCCGAAGCGGCGAGGCGCCGGCCTGTCCGGGGCGGCAGTCGCCAACGCCGGATCGCGTCAGATCACTGCGGAAACGCGCGTCAACCGCGCGATGCAGCCGCCGGCACGCGTCACCGTCGGAAAGAACGTCGGGCTTCACGTGTCGTGGTACGTCTATCGCGGCAAGGGTACGGTGACGTTCTCGCCCGATCAGATCATGTCGTGGGAAGACACTCGCGCCGGCGCCAATTCGCCCTGGGCGCCGGTGTGGGTCGCGCCGCCGTTGCCTGCCGACGGCAAGGTTGTCGTGTCGGCGACGTTCTCCGAGCCCGGCGTTTACGTGCTGCGCTCGCGAGCGGACGACGGCGCGCTGACCGGTGACGGACAAGTCACAATCACGGTGACTCCGTAGGCAACTCCAAAGCAGGGGTTGCCTCCACACTGCATTGGCTTTCCGTTAGTACGCATCCGCCTTCCCGTTCCCGGGTCCTCTCTCCCGCTTCCCGACAAGAATTTTTGGATCGTGTCTTGCTCTGTCCCGCAGGTGGAGGAGCGGCACATGCCCACGAATTCTGAGAACAAGCCCTACGGCTCGGCCAGGACTGGCAATGGAACGACCGGCAGCAATGCGGAGATCGCAGCTAATGGCAGAGCTAACGGCGCGGCGGCGAGCGGGGTGTTCGACGACGTGAAGCAGCGCGTCAAGCTCGCGCGTCGATAAGCAGAAGAACCGCGCCGCCGACGGGCTCGGCGGGATTGCGGATGTCATTCGCAACGCCGGCAACGAACTCCGCAATGAAAACGAGATGCTGGCGTCCTATGTCGACATGGCGAGCGACCAGATGAAGCGCATCGCCGATCAGATTCGGCAGAAGGGCGTCACCGACATGCTCGACGATGTTCATGTGTTCGCGCGGCGGCGACCGGCGCTGTTCATCGGTGGCGCGTTCCTGATGGGCCTCGGCCTCGCGCGTTTCCTGAAGAGCTCGGCGGGTCGCAGCGCGATGCGCGACTACGGTGATGGCTTCAGCAGCGTCGACCCGATGACCGCGGGCACCGGATCGCCGTCCTACTCAGGCGACCTCGGCGAAAGCCGCTACTAGGGAGAGGGCCATGGATACACCGCGCATGGACCGCTCGCTCGGGGATCTGTTCTCCGACCTTTCGCTTCAGATGTCGGACCTGCTCAGGCAGGAGATGCGGCTGGCGAAGGCGGAGATCAGCGAGAAGCTGGCTGATGCGGGCAGGAACGCGATGATGATTGGCGTGTCGATCGCCTTCGGCCTGGCGGCGGTGGTGGCGGCAGCGGCGGCGTTCGCACTGCTGCTGGTTGAAGTCGGCGTCGAGCCGTGGCTCGCCGCGGTTATCACTGCCGCCCTGATGGGTCTCGTGGCCTACGTGCTCGCGCAGTCGGGGATTTCCTCGCTGCGCAAGAAATCGATTACTCCCGTCGAAACGATTCAATCTCTCAAGGAGACGACCCAGTGGCTGAAGAACGAAACGCGATGAATGCGTCGCCCTCCGAGACCGATGAGATCCGCAGCGAGATCGAGCGGACCCGCATCGAGATGAGCGAAACAATCGGCGAGATCCAGGAACGGCTGCGTCCCGATCACTTGTTGCAGCAGGCCAGGGACGGCGTGCGGGAAGCGGCTACCGGAAAGGTGAAGAACATCATGAGTTCGGCGAGCGAAACAGCGTATGAGACGGCCCAGCGGGCGCGTGGTTACGGCAACCACCTGGCCTGGTATACCAGGGAACATCCGATCCGGATGGCGATCACGGCCGGCGTGATCGCGTGGTGGATGCTGCGCCGGCGCAACAGCGATTCGGAGCAGTGGTACGGCGCGTCCGACACGTCGTGGGATGACGACGAGTACAGGCCGCTCGAGCCGTCGCTGCGCGATCGGGTCAGCGGCGCCGCCTCGAGCGCGAAGCAGGCCCTCGGCGGGTATGCGTCGTCGGCGCGCGAGACGGTCGGCGAATATACCTCGAGCGCGCGCGAAACCGTCAACGAGTACGCGCAGTCGGCCGCCTCGTCGGCCCGCAACGCATCGCGTCAGGCCCGCCGCGCGGCGGGCACCGCCTCGACGACGCTTGACGACTTCGTCCACGACAATCCGCTTGCCGCCGGCGCCCTGGCACTGGCGGTCGGCGCGGCCATCGGCCTCGCCGTGCGCGCCACCGAGTACGAGGATCGCGCGATGGGCGCCACCCGTGACGGGGCGGTGGCCCGGGCGAAGCATGTCGCCAACAACCTGAAGCAGAACGTGACGGACAAAGTCGCGACTTATGCGGAGGACGTGGTCAGCGAGAGCCTGCTGAGCGATTCGACTGCCCCGGCGCCGCGGATCGGGCGTGCGTAATGGCGGCCTTAGGGTGCGTACGGTGCGTACGGTGCGTAGGGTGCGTACGGTGCTGATTGAGGCATCGCACCGTACGCACTTCACGCACTGTACGCACATTACGCACCTGGTTTGGGCGTAGTGACTGATAATGTTGAAGACAGGCACCAGGCCCCAGATGCTGAATCGGAACGTCACCATCGAACGAGAGGAACTCAACGGCACGCACGAATTCGTCCTGCGAATTGACGGCGAGCGTTCCGGGTTCCTCGAGTTCACCCGCCCGGACGTCGGCGTGATGTGCATCGAGCACGTCGAAGTCTCCCGCGAACTACGCGGCGCGGGGCTCGGCCAGGAACTGGTTCAGAAAGCCGTGGCGTTCGCGAAAGACGCCAACCTTCGAGTGGTTCCGATCTGCTCGTACGCTCGAGTCGTCATCCAACGGGATCCGGCGCTCGGAGCCGCGTTGAAGTAGGTCTCGTCCTCAATTCCATTTGCTGCGCGGCGGTAGAATGGATCACATTCGCCTCCCCATCAGGATCTTGACCACGTGGGTGTTTTCATCTGTCGCCTTGGGGATAGCGCGGTAGTCGACGTTCTTGCCGTCGATCTCCGCCTTCATGACACCGGTCCACACGCGATCGGGATTCAAGACCTCAATCCGGTAGGTCGCGCCGCGATGCCTCCAGATAATCGAGAAGTTCGTCCACGATGACGGCACGCACGGGCTGACCGTGAAGTGATCGCCGCGGCCGCGCAGGCCGAGGAGGTGTTCGAGGCCGGCGCGATACAGCCAGCCCGCCGATCCCGTGTACCAGCTCCAGCCGCCGCGTCCGGCATGGGGGGCGCGCGCATACACATCGCCGTCGAGCACGTATGGTTCGGTGCGATACTTCGCGACCGCTTCAGGCGTGCGGGTGTGGTTGATCGGATTGAGCATGTGGAACAGCTCAACGGCCTCGTCGCCGTTGCCCGATTTCGCCACCGCCATCAGTGCCCACACCGCGGCGTGCGTGTACTGGCCGCCGTTTTCGCGGATGCCCGGCGGATAGCCCTTGATGTAGCCCGGGTCCTGGTCCGACTTGTCGAACGGCGGCGACAGCAGCTGCAGCAGGCGCGCCTGCCGATCGATCAGCCGCGCGCGCACGGAGTCCATCGCGCGTTCGGCGAGCCGACGCGGCACCGCCGCCGACAGCAGCGCCCACGACTGCGAGATCGAGTCGATCGCGCACTCGTCGTTTTGCGCCGATCCCAGCGGCCGGCCATCGTCATAGTAAGCGCGCCGGAACCACTCGCCGTCCCACGCCTGCTCGAGCCTGGTTGAAAGCTGCCAGGCAATCTCGCGATACTTGTTCGACAGCGCCGGCTCGCCGCGCTCGAGGCAGATCGGCGCGAAGTCGTTCAGCACCGTGTAGATGAAGAAGCCAAGCCACACGCTCTCGCCGCGGCCCTCGTGGCCGACGCGGTTCATGCCGTCGTTCCAGTCGCCCGCCCCGATCAGCGGCAACCCGTGCGGGCCGGCAGTGATGCCTTTCTCGATGGCGCGGCGGCAATGCTCGAAGATCGTTCCGCTCTCGTCGGCGACCGACGGCAGGTCGTAGACCTCCGCTTCGCCTTCAGGCAACGGCGCCTGCGTGAGGAACGGCGCCATCGCGTCGAGGATGTCGTCGTCGCCGGTGACGCGGACGTACTCCGCCACGACGAAGGGCAGCCAGAGCAAGTCGTCGGAGCAGCGGCTGCGCAGCCCGCGTCCGAGCGGCTCGTGCCACCAGTGCTGCACGTCGCCCTCGACGAACTGGCGACCGGCCGCGCGGATGATGTGCTCGCGCGCCAGCTTCGGCGCGGCGTAGAGCAGCGACAGCACGTCCTGCAGTTGATCGCGGAAGCCGAAGGCGCCGCCCGGCTGGTAGTAGCCGGCACGTGACCAGAACCGGCATGACAGCGACTGATAGATCAGCCAGCGATTCATCAGGATGTCGAAGGAATCGTCGGGCGTGTGCACTTCGACGGCATTGAGCAGCGTGTCCCAGTGCTCGCGGACGTCGGCGATCGCCTGCGCCGCGCCGTCCGGCGAGTTGTGCTTGGCGACAAGCGACAGCGCATGCGACCGGGATAAGCCCTCGCCGAGCAGGAACACCATTTTGCGGGTCTCGCCGGGCTGCAGCGGCTACGCGGATCTGCAACGCCGCGCACGGATCCATGCCGGCGCCGAATTCGCCGGTCAGGCTGTCGTCGCCGAGAGCCGAGGGCCTGGCCATCGATCCGTTGCGCCCCAGGAACGAGCGGCGGTTTCCGGTCGCCGAGATGGCGCGCTCGCTGCACGCCGCGAAGCAGACCCGTCCGGAGAACGTGGTGTTGTAGGGATTCCACGCCAGGACCGCATGATGCTGCGTGTCGTAGTCGGTGACGACATGACGCGTGTCGAGCTCGCGCGGCGGCCCGATGACCCAGTCGTTGTAGGCGAAGACGCTGACATGACGGAGGCTTGCGGACGTGTTGACGAGCGTGAGCTGCGCGATGCGCACCGGATCGTCGCGATCGACCAGCACGTCGAGCTGGTGGTGGATTCCCTCGTACGATCGGGAGAACCGCGTGATGCCGGCTTCGTGGCGGATGAGGATTCGGCCGCTCGTCGACGACCGTGGCATCGGCCCCGGTGTCGGCGACCACGAGCGTCCGGTGTCGTCGTCTCGAATGTAGAGCGCTTCGCCGCCGTGATCGATCACCGGATCGTTGGCGAACGGCGTCAGGCGATTCTCGCGGCTGTTCTCGGACCACGTCGTCGCCGATCCGCTCGCGCTCAGGATGGTGCCGAAGCGCGGGTTCGCGATCACGTTCACCCACGGCGCCGGCGTGTCCTGATCGCCTTCGAGGACGATCGCGTAGGTTCGGCCGTCGTCGGCAAAGCCGCCGAACCCGTTTGGCATGCGTCAAGGCCGGCAGTCCCACGTTCAAGCTGGGCTGGGCCGGCGGGTGCGGCGCCTCGGGGTGCGCGAGCGCCGGCAGCGGCGCCGCGGCAAGCGGCGTCTGCGGCGGACGCGCGAGGTGTGCGCGCAGATCACCGCGATCGGATTCGAGGACGGCCTGCGCCACCGCATGGAACAACGCGCGCTCGGCGCGGCCCATCGTGTCGGAGCGCAGCATGAAGGCGCCGCCCTGCTGGTGCTTCCACATGCGCCAGGGCCCCTCGTCCATGAGCGCGGTCAGCCGCGATTGCACCTCGTCGAGATAGCTGACCGGATGCTCGTTGAGGATGACGAGGTCCGCCCAGAGGCCTTTGAGGCGCCAGTACTCCTGCGCTTCGAGCGCCTGGCGGGCGACCGTGAGGTCGTCGTCGACGACGCGAACGAGAAGGATCGGGAGATCTCCCGAAATGCCATGCGGCCACAAGCTGTTTTGCCCGAGCTCGTTGGTGGCCAGGAGGTCCGCGGATGCCCGTAACGACGCGTCGGTACCGATGACCCGGGATGCCAGCCGCTCGAACAGCACCGCATCGTCGTTGGAGATGTTCATGTGCCGGCGCAGGCCCTGGGCATGCGCGAGCGCCAGCGCCAGCGTCCGCATCGCGGTCGAGGGATCGCGATAGGTGAGCGCGAGCGCGCGGGCGGTTTCGCGATCGTCCGCGACACCGGTCGCAAAGCAGATGCGGACCGACTCGCCGGCAGGCAGCCGGACGCGCTGGCGCAGGCTCAGGATCGGATCGAGCACGAAGCCGGTACTGCCCGACAGCGGGCGGCCGTCGAGCGCCTGCGGGCGATCGAGCGTCCGGCCGCGGCCGATGAACTGCGCCCGATCGGTCTCCCACTCGATCGGGCCGTGCGCGCGCCCGTCGAGGCCCAGCACGTGCACTGCCCACGTGCCGGGATCGCGCGAATCGCGCGGCCGGCGATGGCAGATGAGCGCTGAACGTTCGGGCAGGTACTCCGTTTCGATGAACAGCTTGCCGAATGCGGGATGGGCATAGTCGTCACGCGCCTGTGCGAGGGCGATCTCGACGTAGCTGGTGACGTCGATTTCGCGCACACGATCGCTGTGATTGACGAGATGCAGCAGCCGCACTTCGACGTCGTGCTCCGGTGAAACGGCGATTTCGAGCTTCGCCGCGATCTCCTCGGCCTTCGAATCGAACACCGCGATCTCGGGCTGGAAGGTCGCCAGGTAGCGCTCCGGCTCGCGGCGGATCGGCAGAAACGTCGGCGACCATACTTCGCCGCTGCGGATGTCGCGGAGATAGATGAAGTTGCTGCCGGGATCGGTGGTCGCATCGCGCCTCGACCTGGTGACCGCCATCCTGCCGCTGAAGCTGGCGCCGCCGCCCGCGTGCGTGACGGCCGCCGCATACTTGCCGTTCGAGAGGAACTGCGTGTGCGGCATGATCGTGTGCGGCGTGCGATAGCGGCGCAGCGGCACGGCCATGCTCTGCGGCGAGACGGACATCACGTCTTCCGGCCGCGGCTCGGTGACCGGACGCTGTCGAGGCACGCGCTCCTGCAGCAGCAGCTCGGTTGCCCGGATCCGCGGATCCGAGTGGAACCGCCGCACCATCAGGTCGTTGTTGATCGCGTTGGCCAGGGCAATGAGCGACATGCCGGCGTGATGCGCGAACAACGCGGTGACCGGCGTCCCCTTGCCGCTGATGTTTCCGCCGCTGCGATCCGTGTAGTCGACCGCCTCGAAGAAGCCGTATTCGCCAAAGAGCCCCTCGGCGGCAAGGCGGCGAAGATTCTTCGCGCTCCGCGCCGGATCGACCATGACGGCCAGCGCCGTTGCGTAGGGCGCGATGACGAGCTCGTCGCCGAGGCCGCGCTTCAAGCCGAGGCCGGGGACGCCGAAGGCCTTGTATTGATAGTTACCGGCGCGATCGACGGCGGTATAGGCAGACTCGGAGATGCCCCACGGCGTGCCGCGCGTGAGGCCGTAATCGATCTGCCGCCGCACCGCCATCCGGCACGACTCGTCGAGCAGGGTCTCCGGAAAATTCCGCATCAACAGCAGCGGCATCAGGTACTCGAACATCGTCGCGCTCCACGACAGCAGCACCGGTGATCCGCGCACGCTGGTGATCAGGCGGCCGAGGTGGAACCAGTGGCGCTCGGGCACGTCGCCCTTGGCGATCGCAATGAAGCTCGCCAGCCGCGCTTCGGAGGCGAGCAGATCGTAGAAGGACGTGTCGAGCCGCGCGCCGCCGAATTGATCGGCGAGCCGGTAGCCGATCGCGAAGAGCTGCCGCTTCCTGTCGTAGAGGAAGCCGAAACGCATTTCGTCGAAGTACGCGTTGGCGCGATCGGCAAGGTCGATCATCCGCGCCGCCCGCGACCGGCCCGCGTCGTCGTCCGCCTGCGACCCGGCGAGCTCGCGCAGCGTCGCCGAGAGGGTGAGCAGCGCCGCGGCGTAGTTGCCGCTGTCGACCGTCGACACGTACTTCGGCAGCAGCGGCATCAGGTTCTGCGTGTCGTACCAGTTCAGGAGATGGCCTTCGAAGTGCTCGAGCCTGTCGATCGTGGTCAGCGTCGCTTCGAGCCGCTCGACGAGCGCGTCCGAATCGATGAAACCGAGGTCGTGTGCCGACACCGACGCCAGCAGGCTCATCGCGATGTTGGTCGGCGATGTGCGGTGCGCGATGCGCGGTTCCGGATCGAACTGCACGTTGTCGGGCGGCAGCCATCGGTCGTCGCTGCCGACGAAGCGTGTCGAAGTACTTCCACGTGGCACGGGCCACGGTCTTCAGGTACTCGCGGTCGTCGTGCGTGATCTCCGGCCGCGACG
The DNA here is from genome assembly GCA_963833135.1 of uncultured cyanobacterium. Taxonomy (GTDB): domain Bacteria; phylum Acidobacteriota; class Vicinamibacteria; order Vicinamibacterales; family UBA2999; genus 12-FULL-67-14b. The sequence goes on from CAWHWW010000015.1 coordinate 149,630, forward strand.
ACGGCGCGGGCTTGCTGAGCTGATGCGCGATCAACGGCGCAACCGCCCACAGCGCGATGATCGGCAGCGCTGCCGGCAGTCCCTGCAGCCTGTCAATGAGGATCGTGACCGAGCGCGATGCCGCCGATGATCGGGCTCGCGCGCATTGCCGTGTAGAAGTCGCGGATGCCAAGCCGCTTGGCGCGGGCGGCGACGGCGGCGGCGGTCTCCCACTGCAGGAAGCGGCCTTGACCGGTGAACAGCCTCGCCAGCGTGACGGCGACGGCGTCGAGCATGTCCCACGCCTGGTGGGCGAGGAACGTGAGGTGAATCGCAATGCGCACCAGGTCGGTGCCGAGATCTTCCAGCGACGCGCGCAGGAAGACCTTCAGGCTCGAGCCCCTGCGCGGCCCCGCCAGGAGCGACGAGCCCGCGTGCGATGGCCGGGAACGACATCGTCATGAGGGCGGCCGTCGTCCACGCGATCGGCCGGCCGGGCAGGAACGACCATCCCGCGATGAAGAACGCGACGAGCGACGGCGCCACGAGGCTGCGCCGCAGGTTGTCGAGGATCTTCCAGCGCGAGATGAGGGGCAGCCGGTTGCGCTCGAGGCCGGCGCGTGTCGGCACCCACGGGAACAGCCACCACAGGATCTGCCAGTCGCCGCGCACCCAGCGGTGCTGCCGGCGGGCGTGAGTCAGGACGTTCGACGGGTAGTCGTCGACGACCTCGACGTCGGTGACGAGCGCCGGCCCTCGCGTAGATGCCTTCGAAGAGGTCGTGCGAGAGCAGCGCATTCTCCGGCACGCGCCCTTCGAGCGCCGTCATGAAGGCGTCGATGTCGTAGAGGCCCTTGCCGGTGAAGATACCCTCGCCGAACAGATCCTGGTAGACGTCCGACACCGCGGTCGTATAGGGATCGACACCGGTGTGGCCGGCGTAGGTGCGCGCAAAGAGCGAGCCGGCCGCGCTTGCCATCGTCACGCTCACGCGCGGCTGCAGGATGCCGTAGCCGTCGGTGACGCGCTTGCTCTTCGGATCGATGACGGGGCGGTTGAGCGGATGCGAGATGATGCCGATCAGCTCGCGCGCGGCATCGCGCGGCAGTTGCGTGTCCGAATCGAGCGTGATGCAGTACCTGGTGCCGGCCAGCGCGTCGAGCGGACCGACCTGCGTGGTGAAGCTGGTGTCGGTCGCCCCGCGCACCAGCCGGTTGAACTCTTCGAGCTTGCCGCGCTTCCGTTCCCAGCCCATCCACACCTGCTCGCGCTCGTTCCATTGCCGATCGCGATGGAAGAGGAAGAACTTCGGGCCCGGTTCGCCCGCGGAGCGCTCGTTGAGGGCCTCGACGCCCGATCGCGCCGCCGCCAGGATCGCCTCGTCGTCAATCGCGACACGAGCCGGAGAGTCGGCGAAGTCCGAGAGGACCGCAAGGTGAATCCGGGAATCGCGATTGGCGATCGACACGACTTCGAGATGTTCGAGCAGGGACGCGACGCCGTCGATGCTCGTCAGCAGGGTCGGGACGACGACGACCGTCCTCGATTCTTCGGGGACGCCGTCAGCGAGCTCGAGCCGCGGCAGCGGCTCGGGATGGACGAGACGGCTGACGAGCTTTTGCACGAACGCAATCGCCAGCTCGCTTGCCGGAATCACGAACAGCAGCGCCACCGCCACGAGCATCGCGGGCGATGCGCCGTAGAGCGACGCGTAGGCCATGGCGGCGAGCACCATCGGCGCCGTGGTCGCGGCGATCGCGCCGAGATACACCGCGGTCGCGTTCGCCCTGACGGCGCGTCTCACGCGGGACTTCAGCTTCGGCCGATAGCCGAGATCGAGCTCGAGGCCGGCACGGCCGCGGCCGATCAAGTGATACCCGACGTGGGCGGCGGCGCGGCTGCGCGACTGCGACGCGACCTGGCGCGCCGATTCCACCGCCTTCAACGCGACCCGAATCTGGGATTCGGCGGTCGGCTCCGCCAGTTCCTCGACGGCGCGCCGCTGCCGGTCGCGACTCAGAAAGTCCATCCGCGAATAGACACCCGACGGGTCGCGGCGCAGCGCGTTGTCGACGAGACTCACGCCTTCGACGTAGTCACGCCAGTCGATTGTCGTGCACAGCCGCAGGCTGGTGATCGCGTTGGCGACCGACGCCTGGCTCGCCGCCTGGCGCTGCTGGTCGGCGCGCACGATGTCTTCGACCATCAGGCCGCGGCTGTTCAGGTGAAGCTCGAGCGCGGCGCGCAGCGGCGATCGGCGCACGTCGTACTCGCGCGCGCGATGCAGCATCTGCATCAGATACGCATGGTGCGCGTCCTCCGGAATCACCACCTCGTCATCCGGCGGGCCGGCGTCGATCTGCGCGACGTCCTCATCGGCGCCGAGACGGGCGCCGCGGCTGATGAGGACCTCGTCGGCGAGCCGGCGCAGGTTCTCGATCAAGGCGAGCTTCAACATGCTCGGCCACGCCCAGAGCTCACCGAGCGTCAGCGGCGCGACGCGTTGATAGCTGTTCAGGAAGAGTGTGAGCTGCGGCAGATCGAGCCGGCTGTCGGTGTGGCGGAGCAGGGCGACCGCCATCGCGTAGATGCGGGCTTCGCCGGCTTCTTCGCGTGTCGCCAGCGCGGGCAACTGGCGGTAGTAGCGTCGCGGCAGGTGTTCGCGGATTTCGACCAGCTCCGACGTAATCAAGTGGAAGTTGTCGAGGAACCACTCGGTGGCGGGCGTGACGAAGGCGCCTTCGCGGACGTCTTCGGCGAGCGTGCGGTAGGCGGACTCGAGGACGCGCTCGTTATCGCGCAACCGCGGATAAATACTGCGGGCGTGGCGCCGCCGGGGATCGATCGTGAAACTGGCCGCCAGGGCAAGCGCCCGCTCGTCGAGCCGCTCGGAGCTCAGCGGTTCGTCTCGAAATGGCTTCTGGCCCTGACGAAGTCCGGCGCGCACAGCTGTCAGTAACAAGCGACCTCATCAATCCAAGAGTGGTACCAGCTCAAGGTTCGACTGGGCGGAGCCGGCTCTGGTGTAACTTAGGGCCCATGCCGCTGATCTTCGTCGATCGATTACCGGTGCGCGAGATCTTTCCGGGCCTGCGGGCGCGCCTGATTCACACCGAGCGCGTATCGCACTCGTGGGTCGATATCGATGCCGGCGCGTCGTTCCCGGAACATCACCATCCGCACGAGCAGATTGTCAGCCTCATTGCCGGAGAGCTCGAACTGGTCGTCGACGGCGTAGCGCATCACCTGAAGCCGGGCCAGGTGTTCATCATCCCGCCCGGCGCGCGCCACTCAGGTCGCGCACTGACGGAGTGCCGCGTGCTCGACGCATTCGCACCGGTCAGGGAAGACTACAGGTAGCGCGGGCAATCAAGCGCAGCCGGGATGGCCGCATTCACACTTCACATCCGCGGTTTCGGACGCGTCCTGGCAGCGGACGCTGCAGTACTTGCCATGAGGGCTGTTCGACGGCACCAGACACTTGCACGCCGGATGAGCGCACTTCTCGACGTCCTTCATGACCGTGCTCCTCCCTGGCCCCTGATCCCTGATCCCTGATCCCTGATCCCTGATCCTTGATTACGTCGCGGTATACGACGCAATCGACCAGCCGTCGGCGCGCAGCTGCGCGGCGATCGAGGCGTGGCGCTGCAACGCGGAGACGAGGTCCCTGTAGATCTCCACCGTGCCCTTGCGCACGTTGTGATGGGGAACGGTCACCACGCTGTAGCCGGTCGCATCGCCCTCGGCGACGCCGCAGGTGACGAGGCGATCGCGCAGGCGAAACTGCCAACGCACAAACTCTCGAGCCTTGCCCGGGGTCGAAGTCAGTCGTCTTCATGCAAGAACTGTTTATCAAGACCCATGCCAGCGTTCAGCTCGTGCTCAGGGTGCACGACGTGCACAATGTGCACCTCGTGCGCTAGAAGTGTGAAACGTTTTACGCGACCGTGAGCAGTTGCCTGAGCTGTTCGATGTCGGCCGGCTTGACGAGGTGGTGATTGAAGCCGGCGGCGACGGACCGGCGGCGATCTTCGTCCTGCCCCCATCCGGTCAACGCAATCAGCGAGATGTGGCGATTCGCCGGATTGCCGCGAATGCGGCGGGCGACTTCGTAGCCGTCCATGCCCGGCATGCCGATGTCGAGCAGCACCACGTCCGGCTTGAAGTCGTCGACGGATTCGAGCGCCTGGCGGCCGCTGTGTGCCAGGGCGACCTCCGCGCCGAGCACTCGCAGCAGCGTTGCCAGGCTCTCGCCGCCGTCGCGGCTGTCGTCGACGATCAGGATCTTGCGCGACGGCAGCGGCTTGATCCGTCGCGGCTGCTCGGCCGACGCGCGCTGATCGCTCATCAGCGGTAATCGCACGATGAACTCGCTGCCGAGCCCGGGGCCCTCGCTGCGCGCCTCGACGCTGCCGCCGTGCATGCCGACGAGGCTCCGCACCAGCGTCAGGCCGATGCCGAGCCCGCCCTGCGATCGCCGCGTCGAGCGATCGACCTGCATGAACATGTCGAACACCTGTGCCAGAGCGTTGGGAGCGATGCCGATGCCGTTGTCCTTCACGCTGATGACAGCCTCGCCGTTCCCGTGGCTGGTGGCGATTGAGATACGCCCGCCGTGGTTCGTGTACTTGGCGGCGTTGTTGAGAAGGTTGGCAAACACCTGGGTGAGCCGTACAGGATCGCCGCCGACGCACATTGCCTCCGGATCGAGTTCGACGGAGAGCTCGTGGCGGAGGTTGTCGAGCACCGGCCGGCTGGTCTCGATGGCGGCCTTGACGATGCTCGTCAGGTCGAGCGGCTCCTTGCGGACCTCGATCACACCGCGCGTAATTCGCGACACTTCGAGGAGATCGTCAACCAGGCGATTGAGGTGATGGATCTGGCGCTCCATCACTTCGCCGGCCTGTTGCGTCCGTTGATTGTCGAACGCCCCGGACAGCTTCATGATCTCGAGGCTGTTCGAGATCGGCGCCAGCGGGTTGCGCAGCTCGTGCCCGAGCGTCGCCAGGAATTCATCCTTGCGGCGATCCGCCGAGCGCAACGCCTGTTCGTTCTTCAGCCGCTCGGTGAGGTGGCCGCGGATCTGGTACTGGCGCGAGCGCGCCCGAATCGCCGTCTGCGCCGCGCTCAGGAGCGTGGTGACGCGCGTCGGCCGCTCGAGCAGCGTGACGTTGCCAAGCGTCCGCCACGCCTCGGCGGATTCAGGCGAGTCGGCGCCCGGCCGCGTCAGGATCAGGATCGGCAGATCCGACCACGGCGGCTGTCGTGTCAGCCACGTCGAGAGCGGCGTCTTGTGCGCCGCGGCCAGATGCTCTTCGGCGACCAGCACCGCCGCGGCGCCGTCGTTGAGCGCGTCGACGAGCGCGTCGAGGGTGGTGAACGTTGCGGTCTCGATCCCGGCGCCGTTGAGCAGATCGGTCGTGATGCCGCCGTCCCGCGCGGTCGGCGCCATGACCAGGATCCGCAAATCGCGCGCCGAGGCGTTCATTTGCGCCGCTCGGTTCCCACCAACGGGGCGGTCGGGCCCTCATAGACCGGCACGCCGGTCAGCACGCCCCGGAACTCGCGCAGGACCTCGCCGACCCGGATGGTTCCGTTGCGCATCGCGAACTCGCGAATCGTGCGTTCGTGGAGACCGCCGCGCTTCTTGACCACGGAAATCGCCTGCCGGACTTCGCCCTCTCGACTCGAAGTACCGCAGCAGCAGCACCGCATCGGCCAGATAACTGGCATCGACGGGCGCCTGCATTTGCGACCCGATCACGCCGTGATGCGCGCCGATGAGGAGCGTCGCGACACCCTGTTGAGACAGGAACATCAGCAGCTCGTGGAGCTGAATCGACGAGGAACCGCTCCTCGGGCATCGCGTTGAGATAGCCGTTGAGGCTGTCGACGACGACAATCTTGACGCCGGACTTCTCAACCGCTTCGCGAATCAGGTGCGCGAACTCTCCAGGCGACAGCTCCGCCGGATCGATCTGCACGAGGTCGATCGTCCCGGCTGTCACGTGCTGCTCGATGTCGATGCCGAGGCCGCTGCACCGTGTGAACAGCGTATTGGGGCTCTCGTCGAACATGAACATGACCGACTTGTCGCCGCGCGCTCGCCGCCGCGACGCAGAACTGTGCGGCGATGGTCGACTTGCCGGTGCCGGCGCCGCCGACAATCAGCGTGCTGGTGCCTTCCTCGACGCCGCCGCCCAGCAGGTCGTCCAGCTCCCGGATGTCCGAGGCCAGTTTGTTGCAGCTGCCGCGGCCGCGATGTTCAGCGGCCACGAGCCGCGGGAACACCCGGAGCCCGCCCTTGGTGATCAGGTAGTCGTGAAAGCCGCCGCGAAACGCGGTGCCGCGGTACTTGACGACGCGCAGCCGGCGCCGCTCCGCGCCGTATTCGGGACTGAGGTTCTGCAACAGGATCACGCCGTGCGCGATGCTCTGCACGTGCAGATCGTGATCGGTGGCCGTCATGTCGTCGAGCACGATCACCGTGCAGTTGCGCCCGGCGAAGAACTGCTTGAGCGCCAGGATCTGCCGCCGGTAGCGCAATGGATTGCCGGCCACCAGGCGCAGCTCCGACAGCGAGTCGAAGACGACCCGGGTGGGGTTCAGCTTGTGGACGTCCTCGAGGATGAGCTTGGTCGTCGACGCCAGCTCGACTTCGGACGGGTGATACATCGTGTACTGATCGTCGGACTCGAGCGCGCCTTCATTCGGCAGTAACTCGCGGACGGTGATGCCGCTGATGTCCCAGCCGTGCGACCGTGCCACGCTCTGCGAGTTCCTCCGACGTCTCGGAGAGCGTGATGTAAAGAACCTTTTCCCCTCGTTTGGCGCCCTCGATGAGGAATTGCATCGCCAGCGTGGTCTTTCCGGATCCCGGAATGCCTTCGACCAGATAGAGACGGCCCCTGGAGAGCCCGCCGTTCAAGACGTCATCAAGTCCGGCGATGCCGGTCGCCGCGAGCGACTCGGTGTCCGGACGTCCATTGGTGGCTACGCGAGGCATGCGAATCCCCAAAATAAAACCGACCTGACACACTTCACCCGCTTGACGAGCGCATAGCCCGCCAGTAGTGCACCCAAGTCACTCCTAAGCATGGACACAGCAACTTTCAGACCACGGCCTTGTCCGGTTGAGCCGCAGCACGGCGGCTTGCATTCGGCCCCAGTCTGGCTAATCATTGAGCGATCGTTCATTTAAAAGATGTCACCACGAACCGCCATCCAGAATCGGGAAGTTCGCGCCGCAACCCGCGCCAAGCTCGTCAATGCGGCGCTCGAGCTGTTTGCGTCCCGCGGCTATTCCGCTACATCGGTGGACGCCATCGCCAACCGCGCCGGCGTGTCTGCGGGCTTGCTCTACCACCACTTCGACAGCAAGGCCGCGGTGCTCAACGCCATCTTCGAGCAGAGCCTGGCCGACGTGCAGGCGACGTTTGCCGCCGCCGATCGCGCGAGCGAAGCGCGCGATCGCCTCCCGGCGCTACTCGGCTCCGTGCTTGCCGTCGTTCCGCGCCATCGCCGGTTCTGGGCGGTGTGGTACGGCCTGCGGATGCAGCAGGACGTGCTCGAGACACTCGGGCCGTCGGTGGCTCAATTCACGAAGGCGATCGTGCGCACGCTCGAGCAATACCTCGAGGACATCGAGTGGCCCGATGCGCCAATCGAAGCGCGGTTGCTGTTCGCGCAGATCGACGGCCTGTGCCAGCACTACGTGCTCGATCCCGCGCGCTATCCGCTCGAGCGCGTGATCGAACGGCTCATCGCGCGTTATGCAGGGGGGCCGAGCCATGCGAATCGCGCTCACTGACGGCGAGATGCACTATGTGGACGAAGGGTCGGGCCCGCCGATTCTGTTCGTGCACGGCACGCCGACCAATTCGTACGAGTATCGGCATCTGATCGCCGCTTTGTCGAAGCGTTTTCGCTGCATCGCGCCCGATCACCTCGGATTCGGCGAATCGTCACGGCCGCAGTCGTTCGCGTACACGCCGGAAGCGCACGCCGCGTGCTCCAGGAATTCGTCGAGCGCCTCGATCTGCAGGACTTGACGCTCGTCGTGCACGATTTCGGCGGGCCCATTGGGCTGCCGCTTGCAGTCGGGAGCGGGGACTCTCGCAGTCCGAGCGAAGTCGTCATCCTCAACTCCTGGGCCTGGCCGCTCGACGACGACCCGAAGATGGCGCGCGGTGCGAAGTTGATCGGCGGCGCCATCGGACGCTTCCTGTATCGCTACGCGAACGCGTCGCTGCGGCTGATCATGCCGTCCGCCTATGGCGACCGGAAGAAGCTGACGAAAGAGATTCATCGCCGGTATCTCGACGTGTTCCGCGATCGTGACGCGCGCGTGCTCGTGCTCCACGCGCTGGCAAAGTCGCTGCTGGGCTCGCGCGCGCACTACCAGTCGCTGCTCGATCGGATCGAGCGGCTGCGCGCCGTGCCGGTGTTGATCGTCTGGGGAATGAAGGACAGCGCGTTCCAGCCGTATCAACTGGAGCGCTGGCGAGAGCTGGTGCCCGAGGCGCAGGTGGAAACAATCGACGGGCGCCGGACACTGGCCGCACGAGGAAGAGCCGGCTCGTGTCGTCGCCGCGATCGAGGGCTTCCTGAAATAAGATCTGTTGAGGTCTTGGGGTCTTGAGGTCCTGAGGCCTTGAACATCCGAGCTCGGAGACCTGATTGCCCAACATTCTGCAAAGCCTGCCCGTCGGAGAGAAAGTCGGAATCGCCTTTTCAGGCGGCCTCGATACCAGCGCCGCGCTGCACTGGATGCGCGAGAAGGGCGCGATTCCGTACGCCTACACCGCGAACCTCGGCCAGCCCGATGAAAGCGACTACGACGAGATCCCGCGCAAGGCGATGGCCTATGGCGCGGAGAAGGCGCGCCTGATCGAATGCCGGGAGGCGCTTGTCGCCGAAGGCATGGCGGCGCTGCAGTGCGGCGCGTTCCACATCTCGACGGCAGGGCAGACCTACTTCAACACCACGCCGCTTGGCCGCGCCGTCACCGGCACGATGCTCGTCGCCGCGATGCGCGAAGACGACGTCAACATCTGGGGCGACGGCTCGACCTACAAGGGCAACGACATCGAGCGGTTCTATCGCTACGGCCTGCTCGCCAATCCCGGCCTGCGCATCTACAAGCCGTGGCTCGATCAGCAATTCATCGACGAGCTCGGCGGACGCAAGGAGATGTCGGAGTACATGCTCCGGCACGGCTTCCAGTACAAGATGAGCGTCGAGAAGGCCTACTCGACCGACTCGAACATCCTCGGCGCCACCCACGAAGCGAAGGACCTCGAGTTCCTCGACAAGGGCATCACCATCGTCCAGCCGATCATGGGCGCCGCCTTCTGGCGCGAGGACGTGTCGGTGAAGGCTGAAACGGTCGCGATCCGCTTCGACGAAGGGCATCCGGTCGCAATCAACGGCCGCACTTTCCCGACGGCGCTCGACATGTTCCTCGAGGCGAACGCCATCGGCGGCCGGCACGGCCTCGGCATGAGCGATCAGATCGAGAACCGCATCATCGAGGCGAAGAGCCGCGGCATTTACGAAGGGCCCGGGCTCGCGCTGCTGTTCATCGCCTACGAGCGGCTCGTCACCGGCATCCACAACGAAGACACCATCGAGCAGTACCGCAGCAACGGCCGCCGCCTCGGGCGGCTGCTGTATCAGGGCCGCTGGTTCGACTCGCAGTCGCTGATGCTGCGCGAGACCGCGCAGCGGTGGGTGGCGCGCGCCATCACCGGTGACGTCACGCTCGAACTGCGGCGCGGCAACGACTACTCGATTCTCGACACCGACAGCCCCAACCTTACCTACAAGCCCGAACGGCTCACGATGGAGAAGGGCGACGAGGTCTTCTTCACGCCGCAGGATCGGATTGGCCAGTTGACGATGAGGAATCTCGACATCATCGACACGCGCGAGAAGCTGCTGATCTATACGCGGTCGGGACTGTTGAAGCCGTCGACGTCGAGCGGCCTGCCGCAACTGCCCGCCCCTGATCACAATCCAGACGAGGAGAAGTAACGGTGAGCACCGCGGAGAATCCGGAATATATCCTGGGCCACGCGGCAAGCGAGCTCGATCGGCTGATCAGGCAGGCGGCGTTCTTCGGCGATCTGACCGCGCACACCTTGAAGCTCGCGGGCCTCGGCCCCGGGATGCGCGTGCTCGACGTCGGCTGCGGCGCCGGCGACGTCTCGCTGCTCGCCGCATCGATCGTCGGCCCGTCCGGCAGTGTCACCGGCGTCGACATGAACGCCGATACAGTGAAGCTCGCGCAGTCCCGAATCGAAGGCGCGAAGATCTCGAACGTGACAATCGAGGCCGGAGATATCACGAAGTTGCCGTATGCGGGTGAATTCGACGCGGTGATCGGCCGCCTGATCGTGCTCTATCTCGGCGATCGAGCGGCGGGCATGAAGGCGTTTCGCAGCTACGTCAAGCCGGGTGGCCTCGTCTACTTCCAAGAATTCGGTCAGCCGCAGATGACCTCGATCCCGCCGGTGCCGTTGTACGACCAGGCCCGCCAATGGATCGAAGCGGCGTTTCAGCGCGGCAACATCGAGCTCTATATGGGGATGCGTCTGGCCGCACTGTATCGCGCGGCGGGATTACCCGCGCCGTCAATGCTGGGGATGTCGCGCATCGAAACCGGTCCCGATTCGGGCGCTTATGAATACCTGGCGCAGACGCTCCGCAGTTTGTTGCCGCTGATCGAGCGGACCGGCGTGGCGACCAAAGACCAGATCGGCATCGACACGCTTGCGGCGCGAATGCGCGAGCAGGCCGAGGCGGTTAATGCGGTCGTGCGCGTGCCCGAGCTCATCGCCGCCTGGACGCGCGTGCCGAGCTAACAACTAACCTCTAACCTCTAACCTCTAACCTCCGCTACTACTGCTTCTTCTGCGCCGCCTCGCGCTCCTTCGAGCGCTCGCCAGACAGGATGTTGGTCATCGCGTAGTTGCCCTCGTGGCACGCGTACTCGTAGACCATTTCGTCGATCTTCGTAAAGGGCAGCTCGCCGGTGAACGGCGCGGTGAACACGGTCGCGTCCTCCATCGTGAAGCGATACACGATCGTGTCGGGTCCCGTGCGCGTGAAGCGCTCGGTGACCTTGAGGTTCTCGCTCGCGCCGCGGTACGCCCACAGGATGCTGGGCTGTTCCCGCTGCATCGGGTGGATGTTGGTGGTCTCGACGACGAGCGTGTCGCCTTCCCATCGCCCGATCGAATCGCCAAGCCAGGGCTGGTTGCGCGCGCTGACGTGCGCCTTGGCGTTGAGGCGGATGATGCGGACGTCATGGACCATTTCGGCCATGATCATGATGTGGTCGGGCGTCTGCACGATCGTGTAGTTGTTGTTGTAGAAGTAGTTGGGCAGCATCGGCGGCCCGGCGTTCGATCCGAACGACAGCAGGCAGCGATCGGACAGCGGCCGCATCTCGGGGTGATCGAACTCCCCGTACTTTCTCGAGCGCGCGGCGATCTCGGCGAGCCGCTTCTTGCCAAGATCCGTGAGGCCCGGCAGGCGGCCGTTCGGCGGGTCGATGATGATCGAGCTGCGCGCCACGCCGTCGATGCGGATCACGTTCAGTCCGGGATCCAGCCAGAAGCCGTTGTAGCCGCCGACGGCACCGCCTGCGGCCTCTGAAATTCTTTCGATGAAGGATTGCTCGCCGGGCGCCGCGAGCCTGCCCGCTTCGCCACCCTTCGGCGGAGCGGGGCGATTCGGATCGCTGGCCTTGTCCCGGTGTTCCTCGACGAGCTGCGCGCGCTGTTCGATGGCGCGGGCCTGATCGTCGGTAAGCGTGGTGCCGCCGGCGCCCATGCGCTCGAGCGGCGTCTGGGTTTCGTTGGTCCAGTTGCCCTGCAGATCCGGCTTGCCGTCCGGCGTGCGCGGCATCACCCAGCGAGCCGCTGGTTTCGGGACCGGAGGTTTCGCTGTCTGCGTCTGGCCGCTGACCGGGGCCATCGTCGAGAACATTCCGGCGAGGGCAACGGCAAACGCGGCACCGGCGAGGGGTGTTGCGGAACGGCTCATGGTGGAAACTCCAGGTTGAATTCTACGCCTACTTGGGGTCCGCGACGCCAGATCGTCTTCATCGGACTCCGTCAGCCGGAGCCGGCAGATCCAAACGCCGCCCGCGCGGTCGCCGGCTCGATCACCAGGAACGCGAGCGCCCCGCCGAGGCCGAACGACACGAACAGGGCGCTCCAGGCGGTATGCCCGTCGGCGATGGCGAGGCCAATGCCGATCATGATGACTGAAAAAGCCACGTCGGCGCCACGCAGGAGGCGGCCGATGTTGGCGAGCTGCGACGGCAGTTCAGACCGATACGTGCGTGCCGTGAACCAGAGATGCAGCCGGATGTTGCCGCCGACGATCACGATGGCGAGGGTCACGAGAAACGTCAGGACCCCGTAGCGCCCGGTCCAGGTGTGGACGTACCAGGTCGGCCAGACCATGAACCAATACGCGAGCGCCACGATCAGCTGGTGCAGCATCCACCAGCTCATCGCATCGCTCCCTTCCGGGCCCCTGCCGGGAGACTCGTTGTCGGATAGAGCCTTGGTGTCGGGAAACGCGCGCGTGTCGGGAGCCGACGGCTTGCTTGCCCCCGAAGCGCGGAGCGCAAAGGGGGGCCGGGAAAATCTCCCGACAACACGGCGACAAGATCTCTCGTCGACGGAAAACGATCGTCGGGATTCTTTTCGAGTGTCCGGTTGATGATGCTCCACAACCCGCTGTCGATGTCGGGCTTGTCGGGATACGCAGCCAGCGTCTTGGCGATCGTCGTCGGCAGGAAGCCGCTCCCGAACGGATGGCGCCCGGTCAGCATTTCGTAGAGCAGCACGCCGAACGCGAATTGGTCGGCGCGCGCGCTGGTTGGCTGGCCGAGAAGCTGCTCCGGCGCCATATAAGGCGGTGTGCCGGCGATCACGCCGGGTTCGGTCAACCGCGTCACCGACGCCAGGTCCTGTGCGGCGACATCGAACTGTGCGAGGCCGAAGTCGAGGATCTTCACGCCGCCGTTGCCGGTAAGGATGATGTTCTCGGGTTTGAGGTCGCGATGCACGATGCCGCGGTCGTGCGCGGCCTGCAGTGCGGCGGCCACCGCGCGCGCGATGTCGAGTGCCCGGGTTTGGCTGAGCGGGCCGGAGCCGAGCTCCGCGCGCAGCGTGGGTCCTTCGAGAAACTCGGAGGCGATGAAGATCTGATCGCCGACTTCTTCGAGCGCGTAGATCGTCGCAATCGACGGATGCGACAGCGCCGCGGCCGCGCGCGCTTCCTGCCGCAAACGCGCCCGCATCCGATCGTCCCTGAACAGGTGCGGCGGCAACGACTTCAAGGCGACCGGACGGTGCAGGCGGGTATCCTGCGCGAGATACACCACGCCCATGCCGCCGCGCCCGATGATTCGCTCGATCCGGTACGGGCCGATGTGCGAGCCCTCCGTGAGCAGCGCCGGCGGTTCGAGAAAGCCGTGGCTGTCGTCGTGTGATTGGAGGAGCGCGATGACTTCGTCCTGGATGTCCGCGGGCTCAGCCGACGCGCGGACCAGCGACTGCCGCTCGGGCGGGGCCGTGGCGAGCGCCCGATCGAACAACGTCCCGACGCGTTGCCATCGATGCGGGTCGCTCATTCCGGGCTGAGTTCCTTCTTCAGCCACGCGCGCGCCAGCGTCCAATGTCGCTTCACCGTCGCGGGAGAAATGTCGAGTGCGTCGGCCGCTTCTTCGACGGTGAGCCCGCCGAAATACCGGAGCTCGACGATCTTGGCCTGGTGCGGATCGAGGGCGGCGAGTCGCTCGAGCGCGGCATCGAGCGCGAGCACATCGACGCCGCCCGTTCCGCCTTCGCGCTCCGCGCTACGGCGTGACAGGTTGTGGTCGGCGATCACCGATTCATCGAGCGTGATGCGATCGGCGTTCGGTCCGCCGCGTTTTTCCGCGTGACGGGCCCGCGCGCGCTGCACCAGGATCTGCCGCATCGACAAGGCCGCAATCGCGAGGAAGTGGGTGCGATTCTTCCACGGGTGGTTGGCTTTCCTTGCTGAGACGCAGGAAAGCTTCGTGCACGAGCGCGGTGGCCTGCAGCGTCTGTCCCGGGCGTTCGTGCCGCAGGTAATTGGCGGCGAGCCGCCGCAGCTCGTCGTACACCTGCGGCATCAACGCCGCTGGATCCCCCGGTTCCCCGTTCCCGGTTCCCGGCTCCCGCCCTTCAGCTCCGCTCGGGGCGGCCCTGAGCTTGTCGAAGGGCCCGCTCACGTCACCCTTTCTGGATCTTCACGGAATTGATGACGATGTCTTTCTGCGGCCGGTCCTGCGCCCCGGTGCGCGTCTTGCCGATTGTCTCGACGACTTCCTTGCCTTCGGTGACTTCGCCGAAGATTGAGTGCTTGTTGTCGAGCCATGGCGTCGGCGCAAGAGTAATAAAGAACTGGCTGCCGTTGCTGTTCGGACCCGCGTTGGCCATCGACAGCAGCTGGCTGCGGTCGTGGCGAAGGCCCGGGCCGAATTCGTCGGCGAATTTGTATCCGGGACCGCCCATGCCGTTGCCCATAGGGCAGCCGCCCTGGATCATGAAGCCGTCGATGACGCGGTGAAAGATCAGGCCGTCATAGAAGGGGCGCTTCACCTTCTCGCCGGTCTTCGGATCTGCCCATTCCTTGGTGCCCTCGGCGAGTCCCACGAAATTGGCGACTGTGTTCGGCGCCTTGTCGTCAAATAGTTTGACCTTGAACGTGCCTTCCGAGGTATCAAATGTCGCGGTTGTCATGCGGATCATTCTAACAAGCGGGTGCATCCGGTGCATCGCGTGCGTCGGGTGCCTGCTCATCGTCGTGACGGCCGGGCAGGCCCAGTCGCCGTTCACCCAGACCGCCGAGACCGCGGTCAAGGGCGGCAGCCAGCTCAAGGGCCTCGTGACCCTCGATGTCGAAGGCAAGCCGGCTGCGAAGCGATTTGTGATTCGCGTCCCCGCTGCCGCTGGCGCTTCGGCGAGGCAGGCCGCCGCGCTGAAGGGACTCGTCATCGGCGCGCACGGCGGCAGCGGCGGCGACGCGCTCGATCGATCGGGGAAGCCGTACGCGACAACGGAGACGGCCCTGGATGATGTGATCGGCGGCTACGCGCTGGCGGCGGGATTCGCCTATGCCAGTGTCGATCGTGACGGCATCGGCGGCACGCGCGCCGGATATGCATTGACGCTGGATTTTGCCGAGCACGCGAAGGCGGAAGTCCGCCTTCGCGCTTCGCGCGTCGGCGTGACGGCCGCGAGTCCCATCAGAACATACATCGTGGGACTCTCGGCCGGCGGGGGCATCGCGCGCATGATCGCCGAAGGGATGCCGGCGCCATTCGATGGCGCCATGATCATCGCGGGTGCGGGTGGCGACGTGATCACGCGCATGGATCGCCAGCAGCGCATCGCGCCGCTGTGGCCGCTGATCGATCCGCGCGCCCACGCAGGACTCTCGGACCGCGATCCGAAAATCGTCGCCTACGCCGAGGCGATCGGCACGCCGGTCGAGGCGCGACGGTTGTGGCCCTACACTGGCGCCTCCGCGGTCGCGGCCGCATCACGCCCGCCAGGCGCCGTGGAAAACTCCACCGCCAAGCCGTCGATTCCTGTGATCGAAGTCGTCGGCACATGGGACGACGTCGTCATTCGCGAGGTGCGCGCGTATCGCGATCGCGTCGCGCCCAGGGAACGCCATCGCCTGTATCAAGTCGAAGGTGTGTGGCACATGTCCGGAGACGACGACGGCGTGGCTGGATTTCAATATGCCGCGGAGTCACGCATGAAGCTGGATAAGGACGTCGCGGCTGCAATGGGCGAAGGCCCGTCGTACATCCCGACGGTTCGCGAGGCCTTCGACCACTTGGCACGCTGGGTCGATCAGGGTATCGCCCCGCCAGTCAGCCAGACCGTGAAACCAAGCGGCAAACTTCGCTGACCACGTACGTTAACCACGGAGCCACGGAGGACACGAAGACATTTTTGGAAATGCAAACAGCTGCTAAGCAGCAGTCTCGCATTTCGAAAAGATTGCTCTGTGTTCTCCGTGTCCTTCGTGGTTAACGTCCGTCTACAGCGTAGGATTCCGCTTATGCCACTCTGTCGCTTGTTCGTAGGCTAACGCGACCCTGCACACAGTGGCTTCATCGTACAGGCGACCGGTGACCATGATGGCTTGCGGCATGTTCTCGATGAAGCCGCTCTTGAGCACGATCGCAGGGTGACCGGTCAGGTTTGTCACCTGCAGGCTGCTGCTTCCCGGCGCCGGACTCAGGAATACGTCGTACTGAGACATCAGCCTGTCCATTTCCTGCATCAGCAGCCGCCGCGCCCGCATCGCGCGGATGTATTCCACCGCCGGAATGAAGCGCGAGCTGCGGAAGGTGTTCGGCCAGTCGCCCGGTGACTGGCCGGTGAGCGACGCGAGCTGTTCCCGGTTGCGCGTCAGGTCGTCGAACGCCGCGGCCGCTTCCGCGCTCAGCACGAAGCCGATGGCTCCGCTGGGGAAGTCCGGCATCGCCATCGGCTCGAGCTTCGCGCCGGCCTTCCGGAACACATCGAGGGCCTCGGCGTACATCGCACTGCGCGCGCTGGCCGCCTGGCGCTGCGCGTCGGTCGGGTTCGGATTGTTCGGCCCGCCCTCGAACTCCTTTTGGATGTAGCCGATCTTGAGTGAGGCGAGCGGCCGATCAGGCTGCCACTCCAGCGGCGCGTCCGTGCAGGTGTCGTCCCTGCCGTCGCTACCGTAGATCGCATTCAACACCAGCACGCAATCCTCGACCGATCGGCACATCGGTCCAATCTTGTCCATCGTCCACGACAGCGCCATCGCGCCGTGGCGGCTGACGCGCCCATAGGTCGGCCGCAGACCCGTGACGCCATTGGTGACCGACGGCGAAATGATCGAGCCCAGGGTCTCGGTGCCGATCGCGAAACCGACCAGGCCCGCTGCCGTCGCGGCGCCGGGACCGGCCGACGATCCGCTCGAGCTGCGCTCGGTGTTCCAGGGGTTGCGCGTCGAGCCGCCGAACCACACGCCGCCCTGGGCGAGCGCGCCCATCGAGAGCTTCGCGACCAGCACCGCGCCGGCCTCGCGCAGGCGCTCGACGACGGTGGCGTCGAGATCGATGACCTGATCCTTGTAGGGCGTGGCGCCCCAGGTGGTCTTGACGCCCTTCGTCGCCAGCAAATCCTTCGCGCCCCACGGAATGCCGTGCAGCGGCCCGCGATACCTGCCGGCCTTGATTTCCTTATCGGCGTCCGCTGCCTGCTCGAGCGCGAGGTCCTCGGTGAGCGTGACGACGCACTTCAGCAGGTCGCCGTACTTCTTCAGCCGATCGAGATAGATCTTCGTGAGCTCGGTCGAGGCGATCCGCTTCGATTCGATCAGCGTGGCGAGCGCGGTGACGGGAAGAAAGGCGATCTCTTCGGGCTTCAGATTCGCCGGCACTGCCGGCCGCGCGACCTTCAGCTTCGCCCCCGGCGTCGCCTTGCCGGCCGGCTTTTTCCCGGGCACGTACGGCCGGAACGTGATCGCCGGTTCCGTGTCGAGCGGGATGTTGAGCTTACGCAATTGCTCGTAGCTGTCGAGATAGCGATTGACGCCGTTGAGCGCCATCTGTTCCTCGGCCTCGTTGAAGTCGACGCCGAAGAGGCTTTCGGCGGCGTCGAGGCGGAGGCGATCGATGCGCTGCGGAGCCGGCGATGGTTGTTGCGCGAGTGCCGGCGCGGCCGCGCCGGCGGCGAGTAAGGTAGAGAAGAAACGTCGTCTGTTCATAACGGTGCCAGACAACCTATCATTTGTGCAGCGTGCCCGGCACCGTGCTCACCAACTTCGACCTTCACCTGCTCGGGGAGGGGACCCACTCTCGCGCCTTCGAGAAGCTGGGCTCGCGCGTCATCGCGCACGAGGGCGCGAGCGGCGTGCACTTCGCGGTGTGGGCGCCAAACGCCCGCGGCATCAACGTCGTCGGCGACTTCAACGGCTGGAACGGTGGCGCGCATCCGATGCGCATGCTGCAGCAGTCCGGCTATTGGGAGACGTTCATTCCGGGACTCGAGCAGGGTGCGGCCTACAAGTTCGAAGTGTTCGGCGCCGACGGACACACGGTGCTGAAGGCCGACCCTCTCGCGCGCTACTTCGAGACGCCGCCGCGGACGGCGTCGATCGTGTGGAACAGCGAAGACTACCAGTGGGCCGACGCGGACTGGATGTCGGCGCGGCCCGGGCAGGAGCGCTGGCTGCGCAGGCCGATGTCGGTCTACGAGGTGCACCTGGGCAGCTGGCAGCGATCGCCGGATGGGCGGGTGCACACCTATCGCGAGATGGTGGAGGGTCTCGTCCCTTACGTGAAGGACATGGGCTTCACGCACGTCGAGTTGCTGCCGGTGATGGAACATCCATACACCGGGTCGTGGGGCTACCAGGTGATCGGCTTCTTCGCGCCGACGAGCCGCTACGGCACGCCGGAGGATTTCAAGTTCCTCGTCGATGCGTTCCACCAGGCCGGGATCGGCGTGATCCTGGACTGGGTGCCTGGCCACTTTCCGAAGGATCAACACGGGCTGGCACGCTTCGACGGCACGGCGCTCTACGAGCATTCGGATCCGCGGCAGGGCGAGCACCAGGACTGGGGCACGCTCGTCTTCAACTACGGGCGCCACGAGGTCCGATCGTTCCTGCTCAGCAATGCGCTCTTCTGGCTGAACGAATTCCACATCGACGGACTGCGCGTCGACGCGGTCGCGTCGATGCTCTATCTCGACTACTCGCGCAAGGAAGGCGAGTGGATCCCGAACCAGTACGGCGGCCGCGAGAATCTCGATGCCATCGAATTCATCAAGCAGCTCAACATGCTGATCGATCACGAGTGTCCCGGCACGTTCGTATGCGCCGAGGAATCAACGTCGTGGCCCGGCGTGACGAGGCCGGTGCATCTCGGCGGCCTGGGTTTCACCTACAAGTGGAACATGGGCTGGATGCACGACATGCTCGATTACGTGAAGGAAGATCCGGTGCACCGCAAGTGGCACCACAACAGGATCACCTTCTCGATGATGTATGCCTACAGCGAGAAGTTCATCCTGCCGTTCTCGCATGACGAAGTCGTGCACGGCAAGCGGTCGATGCTCGACAAGATGCCCGGCGACGTCTGGCAGAAGCACGCGAACCTGCGCGCGCTCTATGGCTACATGTTCGTGCACCCGGGCAAGAAGCTCCTGTTCATGGGCGGCGAGATCGGGCAGTGGCGCGAGTGGAATCACGACTGGCAGCTCGATTGGGAAGCGCTCGGCGATCCGCGTCATCCCGGTCTGCAGCGGTGGGTCCGCGACCTCAATCGCTGCTACGTGCAAGAACGATCACTATGGGACGCGGATTTCGATCCGGCCGGCTTCTCGTGGATCGATTGCAACGACCACGAGCACAGCGTCATCGCGCTCATAAGGCAGGCCGGCAGGCCAACAGGCGAACAGGCCAACGGGCCAACGGGCCAACAGGCCAACAGGCCGACGGAATTCACGATTGCGGTCGTCAACTTCACACCGGTGCCGCGGCGCGAGTATCGGCTGGGTGTGCCGGTCGCCGGCGATTATGTGGAGCTGCTCAACAGTGACGCCGATGTCTATGGCGGCAGTAACATCGGCAATCAGGGACGCGTGTCGGCCGGGACAACTCCGTCACACGGCTACGCCTGGTCGTTGAGCCTGACCGTCCCGCCTTTGGGATTCCTGCTGCTGAAATCGTCAGGCGAGAAACTGGAGCAAGCGACGGAAGGAAAGTAATACGGTGTAGTGCAGTGATTGACGTGAGTTAAACCAGGAGAGGATCACATGAGGCGAGCAATCACCGTGACGATGATGATCGCGGCGTTGGCGGCGTCGGCCACCCTGCTGAGCGCGCAAGCCAAGCCGGATCCGAAGGCGCCGAGCGCCGCCGACAAACTCGAGATCAGCGGCTGGGCGCTCAACATGAGCAACATCGCCACCGGCGCGAACCAGACCATCCTGATTCGCATCAACGGCTGGTCGAACGCGTCGCAGCGCGATCACCTGATCCAGACCTTCCTGGAAAAGAAACAGGACGGCCTGATGCGCGAGCTCGAGGATCAGCCGGAAGTCGGGCGGTTCAATTTTCCCGGTTATATGGGTCCCGATCCGAACAACACGATGCGTCTCGGTACCGACATCCGCTACGCATTCAACCACCCGATGCCCGACGGCGGCCGCCGCATCGTCATCATCACGCCGCGCGTGATTGGCTTCCAGGAAGCGCGCAACCAACCGCGCACCATCGACTATCCGTTCACGATGTTCGAGATGCGATTCGACAAGTCGGGCAAGGGTGAAGGCCGGATGGCGGTCGCGACGCAGATCTCCTTCGACAAGAAGAAGCAGGCGATCGAGCTCGAAAATTATTCGAGCGAGCCGGTGCGGCTGCAGAACCTCAAGCTCGAAGTGAAGTAGCGCGGTCGGTCAACAGGGGCGGCGTCCCAACAATGGGAAACGCCCCTGCTGAAAACGAACAACTCAACACGCCTTAGTTGCAGCGGATCTCCAACCCACTGGATTTCAGAACTCGCTCGCGCACGAGATCCGCGGAAATCACACAGCAATCATTCGACAGCGCGCACGGCATGTTCTTCGCTATAGCTGACGTGCATGGTCCGCACTGGGACGAGTTGTGTGACGAATGGCAATCTGCTTGACCGCCGTGTGCGGCAGGCTGATATTGCGGCCATGGCTCCTTCCTCAGCCGGACGCGTCCCACTCCGGATCATCTTCAGCGTCGCCACCGCGCTTGGTTTCTTCTCGGCATTCGCGGTGTTCTATTTCATCTCGACGTTCACCGACGAGCCGGCGCGGTTCGGGTTGCTGCTCACGCTCAACCTTGGCTACTGGTACACGTGGGCGGCGCTGACGCCGGCGGTCCTCTGCATCACGCGGCGCTTCCCGTTCGATCGCGCGTGGAAAATGGCGATCCCGATGCACGTCGTCGGCGTGGTCGTGGTCACGTCACTCCACGTCGTGCTGACGGTGGCGCTGCGGATGGCCACCTACTGGATCGTCGGCGAGTCGCTCGATACCTGGCTCCACGAGGCGCAGGAGATGCTGTTCCTGAACTTCGACTGGGAGATGATGACCTACTGGACGATCGTCGGCGTCGGCACGGCGCTGCGCTATCTCCACGAGGCGCGTGCCAAGGAATTGAACGCGGTGCAGCTCGAGACCAGACTTGTCGAAGCTCGACTCCATACTTTGCAGCGGCAGATGCAGCCGCACTTCCTCTTCAACACGCTCAACACCATCTCGGCGCTGATGCACCGGGACGTCGACGCCGCCGACGCGATGATCGCGAGGCTCAGCGATCTGCTGCGCATGTCGCTGCAGCGGGTCGGCGTGCAGGAAGTGCCGCTCAAGGAGGAGCTCGACTTCCTCTCCAAGTATCTGGAGATCGAACAAACGCGCTTTCGCGACCGTCTGACAGTGGTATTCGACGTCCAGGCGGAGACGCTGCACGCGCTGGTCCCCAACCTTTTGCTGCAGCCGCTCGTCGAAAATGCCATTAAGCACGGTATTGGTCCCAGGCCGACGCCTGGCCAGATCGCCGTGCGGGCCCGCATTAATGGCGCGATGCTCGAACTCGACGTCCAGGACAACGGCGTCGGGCTGTCAGCGGCCCGGTTGACCGACTTCAACCGCGGCGTGGGCCTTTCGAACACCCGGTCGCGGCTCGATCATCTCTACGGGTCGCTGCACCGGTTTGAATTCCGGCAGCCCGCCGAGGGCGGACTGCTCGTGTGCATCGCCATTCCGATGGCGGAGCTTGCAAGTGAAGTGGATGGCGAGGCCGAGGCCGTGGCCTAAGTAAACAAGCGAGGGTTGCGTGACCAAGATTCGCACGATGGTAGTGGATGATGAACCGGTGGCGCGCGAGCGCATCGTCGGCCTCTTGAGCCAGGAAAAAGACATCGAGATGGTGGGGGAGTACTCCGACGGTACTCAGGCCGTTTCGGCGATCCAGCAGCAACATCCCGATCTCGTGTTCCTCGACGTCCAGATGCCGGCCTGTGACGGCTTTGGCGTCATCGAGCAGCTCGGCCCCGAACAGGTGCCGGCCGTCGTGTTCGTCACCGCCTACGACGAGTACGCGCTCAAGGCGTTCGAGGTCCACGCCATCGATTACCTGCTGAAGCCGTTCGGTCGCGATCGTTTCGCGCAGGCGCTGCAGCACGCGCGCGAGCATCTCGAGCGGCGCCGCGCCGGCGACCTCGGCAAGCGGCTGATGGCGCTGGTGCAGGACATCAAGCCCGAGCCGCAGCGGCTCGATCGGCTGGTCATCAAGTCCGGCGGCCGCGTGTTCTTCCTGCGCACGCAGGAGATCGACTGGATCGAGGCGGCGGGCAACTATGTCCGGCTGCACCTCGGCGAGGACTCGCACCTGTTCCGCGAGACCATGAATAACATGGAAGGACGGCTGGATGTCCAGCGCTTCGTCCGCATCCACCGCTCGCGCATCGTCAACACCGACCGCATCAAGGAAATGCAGCCGTGGTTCAACGGCGAATATGTGGTGGTGCTTCAGAACGGAACCCGGCTTACACTAAGCCGCGGCTATCGGGAGAAACTCCAGGAGCGACTCGGCAAGGGCTTCTGACGATCTCTGATTTCAGATCTCCGATTTAGCTCCGTTTGAGATCGCCGATCGCCATTGGCAGGTGCGAAATGACTGAAGAAGCGAAGAAACCGCATCACTGCGAGAAGGAACTGGCGCAGTTCATCCGGTCCGGCGCCAGTCGCCGGCCGGACCAGGCGTTTGGCGACTACTACCGCGGCCGGAGCGCGTCCTGCGCCCTCGGCGCCGCGTACGAAGGCATGTATCGGCTGCCGACGCAGGCCGGCGGCCTGCGGCCCACGAAGGATCTCGAATGGTTCTTCGATTGCCTCGAAGGCTCGCTGCGCAAGTGTCCCCACGGAAACGATTGCCGCAAGACGCTCAGCCTCGCTGCGATCATGGTCCATCTGAACGACGACCATAAGTGGTCGAGGGAAGAGATCGCGCAGTGGATTGAAACTCTGAAGTGAACTTGAAGTTGGCAGTTGCATTGCCAGTTGCACCGGTTGAGCAGTTGATGCTCTCAGCCGCTTTCGTTGTTCTTCCTCGCGCTCGAGTCGCATTCGCATGTTTCGGATGATCGTCGAGAAGATGGCGGTGAGTTGGGTGGCCTCGGGCTCCAATTCGAGCCTGTCTACCTTTTCGTGGTTGTCGAGTAGTCCGAGGCGCAGTTTCATCAGCGCGGTTCTTGACTCTTTGGCTTCCCGCAGGGCGATGCTCATCTTGTGCAGGAAATCGGCGTCGCTCACCGCGTCATCAGCTTCGACGAGGTTGTTCGACGTGCTGTCGGCGGCGCGAACGAGCTGACTCCAGACTGTCTTGCTCGGCAGATTCGAAGGCCGTTCGGGACAACACGCATTCACATTGACACTGAACCTGATCGCACGCTCTTGTAGCGCCAGAGTCCGTTTTCGCTTCAGCGATGGCTCTTTCATGCCGTCATCAAGTGCAAACGAAGCTCCGGATCGAGATTCAGGCTGGAAGTCGCATGCGGCTGGCGTCCGCTGAAGTTGCCGACAGAATCGTCGAGCCGCGAATCGACTGCCACTGCCACGACTGCCGCTCGAAACTCAACTGCCAACTGGCGAACTGGCAAACTGCCAACTTCAGTACAAAGAAAGGGCCCGCGAGATCGCTCCCGCGGGCCGAGTGTTAAAGCGCTGTTGTTACCAGCGTGCGGTGATGCCGAAACGTGCCACGCGGGGCGGCAGAATGCCGCTCACCGAGTTGGCGTTGGCGGCTGCCTGCTGGCGGTTCATCGCCGCCACGGTGTTGCTGTTGGTCGCGTTGAACAGGTCGAACGCGGGGATCAGCGTCACCGAGCCGAAGCGGAACGGGCGGTCGACGCGGAAGTCCACCATGAACGTCGTGTCATAGCGCAGGTCGCCCATCGGGTCGAGGAGCACCTGGGCCTGGCCGCCGCCGTTGGCGCGGTTCGGCGTCAGGATCGACTGCGGGAACGGGAAGCCCTGCCGGCTGCCAACGTTTCCGGCGAGGTTGAACTCCCACGGCAGCTGCACGCGGCCGCTGACCTTCGCGAGCCACTTGGAGTTCTGGAACACGTTGCCGATGCCGCTGCCGGCCGCTTCAGGCGCGTACTGGAAGTCGCCGGCGCAGACGTCTGCCACGCAGGTCGGATCTTCGAGGGCCGCGGTGCCGAAGTGCTCAACCGCGTTGTTGTAGGCGTAGCTGGCGTTCGCCGACCAACGGTTGGCCATGCGCTTCGCAAACGTCACTTCGAAGCCGTTGAAATCGCGGAAACGATCCGGACGGTTCGTATAGAGATTGGCGGACGGCAGCTGGCTCGTCGGCTCGTAGTAGGTGATGGCTTCGCAACGCGCGCCCGCCGGGCAGGTAGTGGCCGTGTAGTCGACGGCGCGGTAGTTCGCGCTGGTCCAGTTGTCGCGATCGTTCCAGAGGAAGTTATCGTACTTCCGCCAGATATAGCTGGCGCCGAAGGCCATCTGCGAACCCACCTGACGGTCGAAGCCGGCGATGAACTCGCGGGTGCGATCGTTGTTGACGTCGGGATCGACTCGTGTCGGTGAGGTCGTCGACGTCGGGTTGGCCGGGTCATAGTTGACATCCTTCGCGAGGAACGGCACCGAGGTGTTGACCTCGTTCGGCTGCACGAACTTGTCGCCGTTGGTGTCGGTCCACGGATAGCGCACGAACACCGCGGCGGTGGCGGCGAGCTGGTTCGAGAGCTGGCCCGGCGCCATCTGCCCGTAGTAGGTCGCGTACGACGACGAGAATACCGTCTTGCCGTCGCCCTTGAGGTCGTAGGTGGCGCCGATGCGCGGCGAGAGGTCGTTCCACACCACACCGGCGTCTGCGCCCTGGAAATCAATCGCGGGCATCAGCGTCGGGAAGAACGGGTTCTCGGGCACGCGGCCAGCCAGCGCCGCGTCGTCCTGGCGGTCGAAGCGCAGGCCGACGTTCAGCGTGAACCGGTTCCGCGTGAACGTGTCCTGCACGTAGAACGCATGCGTATCGAGGTGCGATTCGGAGTACTGGTCGCGCCAGATCTCGGCGGAGTTGGCGACGCCGTTGGTGAAGCGTGCATAGACGAAGCCGCCGCGGTGGTTGAGGCTCGTC
This sequence comes from uncultured cyanobacterium, assembly GCA_963833135.1. Taxonomy (GTDB): domain Bacteria; phylum Acidobacteriota; class Vicinamibacteria; order Vicinamibacterales; family UBA2999; genus 12-FULL-67-14b. The sequence continues at coordinate 174,854 of CAWHWW010000015.1, forward strand.
GAGTGCGCACTGCGCCAGCGGTAGCCGAACTTGAGCGAGTGGTCGCCGCCCGCCGTCGCCGGCATGAAGTAGGTGCTCACGACGTCGAGGCTGTTGGTCGGACGCAGGAAGGTCGACGCCTGAAACGAACGCGCATACGCGCCCGTCGTCGTCTCGAACGCCGGCTGCACGTCGCGCAGGTCGTCTTCGTGGAAGTCGAGCACGAAGTTGTTGCCGAGGTGCGCCCACATCACGTCGACGAGCATGCGGTCGTTGACGACGTGCTGGTCGGCGGCCTTCCAGAAGGGCGACGGGCCGGTGAGCCAGCCGAAGGTGCCGAACGCGCTGTCGACGGCCTTCTGGCGGTAGGTGGTCTCGATCGGGCGCAGGTCGCTCGCGTCGCGCGCGTTACGGACCTTTTCCGCCCAGGTGTTCTGGAAGTTGAAGCGGTTGTTGCTGAACGGCACCCAGGTGATCTTCCAGTTGTAGTTGTTCAGCGTCGTGAGGTCGGTTTCGAGACAGCTGCGCAGCAGCTCCGTGTCGGCCGTGCGCGAGTTCAGCGGCTGCCCGTTGGGACGGCACTCCGGGGTGTTCTTGTAGAAGCCGACGACGCCGGTCTTGATGTCCTGCGTGCCGTAGCTGCCCCAGTACCACACCTTGCCCTTGGCAATCGGGCCGCCCAGGTCGAAGCCGTAGTCCTTGATGTTCTGGATCGGCGCGCCCGAGCCGGCGCCCTGCGCCTTCAGCTCAGGGGTGATGTTGTCGCCCTGCATCGAATCATCGGTGACGAGGAAGCGGGCGTTGCCCTTGAAGCGATCGGTGCCGCTCTTGGTCACGAGGTTGATGCCGACGCCGCCGGTCTGCTGCGTGACGTCCGCGCCGCCCGTGGTGACCTGCATTTCCTCGAGCATGTCGAAGTCGTAGTAGATCGGCGAGGCGCCGGTGGCGGCCATGTCGGTGATGTCGACGCCGTCAACCGACCACTTGTTGTTGCCGGTGCTGGCGCCGCGCGAGATGTAGCCCGACTGCTGGCCCGACTGGTTGCCGCCAACGTTGGCGCGGTCCATGAAGATGCCGGGGGTGCGCTCGAGCATGACCCAGGGGTCGCGCGCCGAGGGGATGTTCTGCAGCGTTTCGAGGTCGAACGTCGACGACGTGCCCACCTCGCGGGTGTCGACGAGCGGGCTGGCGCCGGTCACGGTGACGGTTTCCTGCACCGTCGAGAGTTCCATATTGCCGTTGACCTGGGCGCGGAAGCCGATGGTCACGCGAATGTCCTGGAGGTTCATGGTGCGGAACCCGGCCAGTTCGAAGGTGACCGAGTAGGTGCCGATCGGCAGCTCAGGCACGCGATAGGTGCCGGTTTCCGACGTGATGGCCACGCGCGGCTGAATGAGGGCGGGGCCTGCAACCGTGACGGTCACGCCTGGCAGGACGGCGCCGGAGTTGTCAGCGGCGCGCCCGTAGATCTCACCGGTCTGCTGCTGCGCCATGGCTGCCGTCGTGCCGAGCACGAACAGCAATACCGACGCAACAAGCGTCTTTCTCAACGTCATTTCCGATCCTCCAAAACGGCAGGTTCATCCCAGCCAAGGTCTTTACAGAGGCCATCCCGATTCACTGATCGTTCGGCCCAACTACAAGTGGTGCACGTCCCAAAGAGCAGCTATTGTGCCACTCTGACACGAAGGGTCCTGCCGTCGTTTCGGCCCAAAAACCTGCACAGCAAGACCAATCTCGGTGACGAACTGCACCGAATTCAAAAATATGGATTCAAGAACTTCAAGTGATTGAACTGCTGTTCAAGACACCGCAGGGGAACGGTTCACAAAGTAGCCTCGTCTACTATGTGAACCATGGGCCGGACCTTTCTCGGAGAGTTTGAACAGCGCGTCCTGCTCGCCATCCTGCGCTGCGATTCGAACGCCTTTCCGATCGACATTCGCCGCGAAGTGACGCGCGCCTCGGGACATGAACCCTCGCGCGGCGCGTTCTATACGACGCTCGATCGACTCGAAGCGAAGCAACTCGTGCGATGGACCGCGCAGGACGGCAGCGCGGGCCGCGACGGCCTGCCGCAACGCAAGTTCGACGTCACGCCCGAAGGCGTGAAGGCGCTGCGCGCCTCGCGCAAGGCGCTGCTCGAATTGTGGAACGGGCTCGAAGACGTGCTCGCAGGATCATGACGAGCCGGAATCAGGGATCGGGGATCAGGGATCAGGGATCAGGGGCGCCGCCGCGTTTAGCGGACTGGATCCTCAAGCGAGTATTGCCACCTGGCAAACGCGGCGACAAGCATTCTGGGTGATCTGCACGAGGAATTCTCCCTGATCCCTGATCCCCGATCCCTGATCCCTTCACGATCAATTTGGTATTGGCAACAGACCGCTGCGACTCGCGCTGCGGTATGTCATCGAGCCGCTCTCCCCAGCAGTCGCTGACCTATCCGAGGAGCAATCCGATGTGGTTCGACATTCGCGGTGATCTGCGCACGGCGCTACGCATGCTGGCTCGCAATCCGGGCACCTCGTCGCTGATCGTGGCGACGCTCGCGCTCGCGATTGGCGCCGCGACGATCGGTTTTGCGTTCGCCGATCTCGCGCTGTTCCGCGGCTTGCCGGTGGACGACAACGCGAAGGTCGTCTCGATCTTCGCGTCGGATACGCACGGCTCCACGTTTCGCGGCCGCGTCTCGGCTCCGGATCTGCTCGACTACCGCGCCCGCACCACGACGCTCGAGCAACTGTCGGGCCTGCGCGAGGGCCGCGCGGCGCTCATCCGGAACGGCCAGTCCCATACCCTGACGGTCAGTTACGCCACGGCCAACGTGTTCGCCGCGATGGGTCAGTCTCCGCTCGTCGGCCGCGGGTTTCGGGAGGGCGATGATGCGGCCGGAGCCGTGCCGGTCGCCGTGCTGTCGCATCACTACTGGCGTGACGAGATGGACAGCCGGGCGGATGCGATCGGCAGGACGCTGCAGATCGGCCGGGAGATCGTCACCGTGGTCGGCGTGCTCAAGCCGGACATGGAATTCGGGAACATCGCCGAGGTCGATCTGTGGCTGCCACAGCAGCTGAATCCGGCCGGTCCGCGCGACGTCAGGAACCTGCGCTTCATCGGCCGTCTGCGCGAGGGTGTCACGTTCGAACAGGCCGCCGCTGAACTGGCGGCGATCGGCGATGCGCTGGCGAACGAACATCCGCTGACCAACGGCGGCTGGAAGTTGCGGCTGATTCCGATCCGCGAGCTGACCGGCGGCGAGGGCTTCTGGGTCGTGATCTCCCTCTTCCTGTTTTCCGATGGGACTGTTGATCGCGATCGCGATCGCGAACGTCTCGAACCTGATCATGGTGCGCGCCGCGGCGCGCGCGCGCGAGCTGGCGGTGCGCACCGCGATGGGCGCCCGCAGCGGACGGTTGCTGCGGCAGTTCCTCGTCGAGGGCGTCGTGCTTGCGGCGATCGGCGCGCTCCTGTCCGTCCCCGTCGCGTGGACGGGACTGCGGCTCATCGCGGCGATTTCTCCGGAGCAAGTATTCCAGCAAATCGTCATCGACGAACACGAGCTGGCCTTTGTGGCGATGCTCGCGCTCATCTGCCCGGTGGTGTTCTCGCTCGCGTCGGCGCGGCTGATCGTGCGTCCCGATCTGCGCGACGTTCTCGCCACGCAAGGCGGCCGCGGCTCCACGGCAAAGATGCGCGGCCGGGGCGTGCTGGTGGTCGCGCAGGTGGCGCTGGCCGTCATCCTGCTCACCGCGTCGAGCCTCGCGATGAAGAGCATTCGCGCCGCGTTCGATCAACCGCTCGGCATGACGATCGATCGGTTGTTGATCTTCGCGATGGAGTTCAACGACGCCGCGTATCCCGACGCCGCGGCCGCGCGCGCCGCGGCGACCGCGACGCGCGAAGCGCTGGCCGCGGTGTCCGGTGTGACTCGAGTCACGGCGGTGAATGCGCTGCCCGTGCTCGGCGATTTCGGCATGATCGCCATCACGGTTGACGATCGGGCCGCGGCTCCCGGCGAGCCGACGCCGATGGCCGTCGTGACCGGCGCGCGCGCGGATGCGGCCGCGGGGCTGGGCATCGGCCTCCGTGGCGGCCGCTGGTGGACCGAGGGCGCTGCGAACGAGGCGGTGATCAGCCAGACGACGGCGATGCGCTACTTCGACGGCGTCGACCGCGCAATCGGCCGCCACTTCTCGATCCAGTCGGGCGAGACGCGTGCGGTGTATCAGGTCGTCGGCGTTTCGCACCGACGTCGCCAATACCGATCGCACCGACGAGGCGCCGGCACGGGTCTGGATCCCGATGCGGCCGGAGACGCGCCGAATGACGTTCATCATCGAAGGGCAGGATCCCGGCGCGCTCACCTCCGGCGTCCGCAGTGTTGCGGCGTCGGTGGCGCCGACGATCCCGATCGAAAACCTGCAGCGCTTCACCGAGGCGATCCGGCGCGCCGAATCGAGCGACTACGTGATTATCGCCGCGCTCGGCGGATTTGCGCTCGTCGCGCTGTTGCTGGCGACGACGGGACTCTTCGGCGTCGTCTCGTATTCGGTCTCGCAGCGAACGCCGGAATTCGGCACCCGCATGGCGCTCGGCGCAAGCGCGTGGGACGTGATCGCGCCTGGTCGCGCGGCGAGTCGGCCCGGTTGGCGGCGATTGGACTCGCGGTCGGTCTGGCCGGCGGCGTCGGCGTCGGCCTGATGATGGGCAGCCTGTTGTACGGCACATCACCGGCGGATCCGGCGACGCTCGTGGGCGTCGCAGTGTTGTTGACCGCGGTCTCGCTGGCCGCGACGGCGATTCCGGCCTGGCGCGCGTCGCGCATCGATCCGGTGATCGCGTTGAGGAGCGAGTGAGGCGCAGTGAGGCGAGTGAGGCGAGTGAGCGAGTGAAGCGGGTGAGGCGGGTGTTTCCCGCAGGCGTATAATCGCCGCTCTGTCCGTCCACGCATCGGCATGGCGATTCGTTTGGCTCACTGGCGTGGTGGCCGCCACGGCGCTGGTATCCGCGCAGCAACCGACGTTCCGGTCCGGTGTCCGTCTCGTCAACGTCACGGTGGTCGCCCACGATTCATCGGGGCGGCCGGTGACGAACCTCGTCGCCTCCGACTTCCACGTGTTCGAGGACGGCAAGGCACAGCAGATTGAAGTGTTTGCAATCGAGACCGATCGCCCGGTGCAGACGGCGTCGGCCGCGGCCCCCGCCGCCGCGGCCCCCAAACCCAATCTCTTCACCAATCGGCAGGAGTCAAGGAACAGCGGCGGAGTGACCGTCGTTCTCTTCGACCGTTTGAACTCGAGCTTCGAAGATCAGAAGAATGCCCGCGATCAGATCCTGCGACTGCTGGCGAAGGCCCAGCCCAGGGATCACGTCGCCTTGTACGTGCTCGAGTCCGACACGGTCACCGTGCTGCACGATTTCACGAGCGACGCCAGCCGGCTGATCGCGGTGCTGAATCGCTATCTCGGCACCTCGTCGGTGGAGCTGGCTCGCTCCGAAGAAAAGGCGCCGGACGTCGCGCGGACGGGGATCGCCTCCCTCGATGCCGACACCGAAGCATGGCTGAACCGGACGCAGGAGATGGTGTCTGAAACCTATTTGCGGCGGCGCGCCCAGCTCACCACCGACGCGCTCGAGGGCATCGCCAATCACCTGGCCGGCGTTCCCGGCCGCAAGAACCTCGTCTGGGTGTCGGCCGCATTTCCGTTAGTCATCGAGACCGATCACGGCCCGCAGATCATGAACAAGCCGATTGACCGGGCCACGCAGGCGATCAACAGCGCCGATGTCGCCGTGTATCCCGTTGACATTCGAGGATTGATCGGCGCGTTTGCGAACCCGACCACCGCCAATGCGCCGTTGAACCCAGGCCAGAAGCCGGCGCCTGCGATATTCACGACGATGGCGAATACGCATCCGAATCAGGACACGATGCGTACGATGGCCGAGGCCACAGGCGGGAGGGTGTACCTCAACACGAACGCGATCGGCGAGGCGATCCGCCGCGCGATCGACGATTCCCGTGTCTCGTACGTGCTCGGCTATCGCTCGACGCGCCCCGACAACGACAACCGGTTCCGTAACATCACGGTCAAGGTCGATCGCAACGGCGTCGAGCTTCGCCACCGCAAGGGATACCTGGCCGCGCCAGTGCCCGCGCGCGATCCACGGGTGCGGCTCGACGCGCATGCAGCGCGTGCTGCTCAGTCCGATCGAGGCTTCGAGCGTCGCCCTCGCGGCGGAGATCTCGCGGATCGGGAAAGAGGGCACGGTGGTCGTCCGCATCGATCCCGCGGCGTTGTCGTGGGAGCAGAAGAAGGATGTTCGCGAGGCGGCGATCGACGTGGTGATCGCGCAGAGCGTGCCGGACGGCAAGTACTTCACGATCAAGGAGACGACGGTGAACCTCACCGCCGATCCCGAGCGTTACCAACAGATGCTCGCAGACGGCCTGACGTTATCGAGCAACTTCACCGCCGTTCCCGACGCGTATCGTCTGCACGTCGTCGTTTCGGACGTCGCGTCGCAGTCGGTCGGATCGCTGATCATTCCGATCCGATAATAGCACGAGAACACGGAGAAGGCACGGAGAGCACGGTCGCATTCCAGAATGTCCTCCGTGCCCCCTCCGTGTCACGTCCGTGTCTTACCAGTCGAACTTCACGCCGAACTTGGCGATTCGCGGCCCGAGGACGGTCGTCGCCTTCTCGAACGCCGCGCCCGAGCGCCAGTTCATGTTGACGGCGGTGTTCGAGTTCATCGCGTTGAACAGGTCGAAGAACAACCCGAGCTTCGCGCGGTCGGCGGCAAAACGCAGCTGCTTCTCGACGCGGAAGTCGAGCACGGCGACCGTGTCCTGGCGGCGCGTGCCGATCGGCTCGACCAGCACGATCTGCGACGCGCTGTAGTTGAGCGCCGCCGAGATGAATCGGCCGTACGGGGCGCCGCTCTGCATCTTCAGGACCGGCGTCACGCGCAGGCCCCAGCCGGCGTCCACCGAGCCCGAGAACTTGGCGTTCCAGTTGGTGTACTCGTTGCCGGTCGGCTCGTTCGGCGTCAGCGGGAAGCTGCCGAAGTGCGAGAACGAACCGCCGGGGACCGCCGTGCCGATGCGGTTGTTGAAGTAGAGGTTGCCGAACTCCTCCGTCCAGGTGTACGAGAACGACGAGTTCATCGACCAGCGGTTGCCGTAGCGCTTGTTGGCCGAGAACTCGAGCGTCTTGTAGGTGCCCTGGTAGCCCGGCACCGTCTCGGTCACCTGGTTCGCCGGCCGCGACACGTCGTCGACGTTGAGCAGGTTCAGGTTCGGGCCGTTGTCGGCGGTGGTGGCGGCGTTGCCGTCCGGGCCCGGATCGACGACCGACACCGGGATGGTGTAGTTCTCGAAGCGGCGCGCCGCGTTGAGCGCTGCCAGCCGTCGCTGTCCTTCTTCCACACGAAGCCGGCGCGGACGCCGAGGTCGGAGAGCACCGCGCGCTCGATGAAGAACGACGCTTCGTCGGTGTGCGGGTTCACCAGGTTCGGATCGATCGCCGCGCCGGCCGTGCCGCCCGCGCGCCCGACTTCGACGCCCTGCTCGCCGGTCTGGAAGACGCGGTCGCCGTTCAGGTCGGTCCAGTTGTAGTCCACGTACTGGTCGCTCGAGTTCGGGTTGACCGAGTCGGCGAGGTTGACGCCGGGGTTGAAGTAGAAGCGGCCCCAGTTGGCCTTCAGCACCGTCTTGCCGTCGCCGCTCAGGTCGTAGGTCGCGCCGAAGCGCGGCACGATGTGGTTGAACGTCTTCACCGACGAGATTTCGGCGAAGGTGCGTTCGACCGGGTTGAAGCGCGACACCGGGATCGACTGCTCCGGCAGGTGCACGCGGTAGCGATCGAAGCGCGCGCCGACGTTCAGCGTCAGGCGATCGATGGTCCACGTGTCGGTCACGAACGCGCTCGTCGTCGCCAGGCCGTTCTGCGAGCTGGTGCCGCTGTTGTAGAGGCGCACGATCGTCGGCGCGCCGCTGCTCAGGAAGTGGATCACGCTGTCGGCGTAGCCCTGGTCCCAGATGATGTTGCCGGACTCGTCGAGATACTCGCCGCCGAACTTGACGTTGTGCGAGCCGCCCGCGAAGTTGTCCTGGAAGTAGCTGAGCGCGCCGGTGTACTGATTGCGGCGCCGCTTGTTCAGCCAGTGGCGCCCGCCGCCGGTGATTTCGTTGGTGACGACGTCTTCGTAGCGCGTGGCTTCGGTGTTGCTGTCGAGACCGAAGTTGTAGCCGAACTGTCCGGCGCGGATTTCCGCGAACATGTTCTGGTCGATCGTGCCGTTCCATTCGCCCTTGTAGACCCAGCTCGGCGACGCCTGCAGCACCGTCGAATCGCCGGTGATGTGCACCGGCGCGCCGAGACGGTTGCTGCTGTCGGTGCGGTGCGGCTGCTCCTTGGTGCCGTGCTGCAGGTAGCCGATGAACTTGTTCGACTGGTTCACCTGGTAGGTGGCCTTGCCGGTGTAGTTGAACAGCTTGGTGTCGAACGGCGTGCCGTCCTGGATGACGCCGGCCGGCGGCGCCGCCACCGAGTTCTGCTGGTTCAGGTACGCGAAGTGGCCCCACATCCGGTCGCGCACGATCGGTCCGCCGATGCCGAGGTTGAGGTTCTTGTAGCTGGCGAGGCGATTGCCGTCGGGACGGATGGTGCGTCCGTTCGCCGGCTCGCCGGGCACGAGGTACTGCTCGGGATCGAGGTTGCGGCTCTGGATGTCGCCGTTCTCGTAGTCGTAGTAGAGGCTGACCGACGGACGGTTGCCGCCGCTCTTGCCGACAAACTGCGTCAGCACGCCGGGGTTCGGCATCTCGGCCGAGTTGGCCGCGGCGCCGATGAACACCTCTTCGAAGGAGCCGTAGTCCAGATAGAAGCCCGCGGCCGCCGTGCCTTCGGTGGTGTTGATGCCTTCGATCAGCGGACGGTTCTGTCCCGAGTAGCCGTACGAGAAGTACGTCGTCTGCGTGCCGGCCGTGCTGCCGCCGACGTCGACGCGATTCAGCGTCACCGACGGCGTGGTCGCCAGCAGCGACCACATGTCGCGCGCGTTCGGAATCGACGACAGCATCTGCTGGTCGTAGTTGGTCTGGATGCGCGTGGCGCTCGTGTCGATGACCGGCGACTGGCCGCTCACGGTCACCGTTTCCTGCAGCGTTGCGACGTTGAGGCTGACGTTGACCTGCGCGTTGAAGCCGAGCGTGATGCGGATGCCGTCACGCACGCTCGTCTGGAATCCGGCGAGCTCGTAGGCGAGCCGGTATTCGCCCGGAGGCACGGCGGGGAAGCGATAGATGCCCGCCTCGTTGGTCACGGCGGTGAGCGCGCCGATCTGCGCCGGGCTCGTCGCGGTGACGGTCACGCCGGGCAGCACGCCGCCCTGCGCGTCCTTGATTTCACCGCTGATGCTGCCGGTCGAGCTCGCGCCGCCGCCCTGTGCGAACGCCGTCGATGCCAGCGTCACGACGGCGGCGAGAGCCCAGACAATGTTTCTCCAACCTGTCATGTGAAACCTCCAGTCCGCATTGAGCAAAGGAGGTGCCCGGACGGGTTGGGATGAACGGTCGTGCGGCTCGATCACTACGGACCAGCCCAGCTGTGCGTTCGTCCCGCCGGCAGTGTCACTCGTCCCGCGATGTGACGAAAGCGTCCGCGAACGGTCAACGCGATTCTTCAATCACGCGGAGACGGGATCCAACGATCAGGGATCAGGTCGCGATCAGGGATCAGGGTTAGCGGCTAAGTCAGTTGCGGAAGCGCGGTGATCACCGACCAGATGATCGCGACGAAGCGTGACGACAAGGCAACCGACGGCGATGGCGAGGTGATCGATGCGTTCGGGCTTCAGCGGATCGAGGATCAGCGACGCGAGATAGCCGCCGATGAATCCGCCAAGGTGCGCGGCGTTGTCGACGCCGCGGAACGACGAAGCCCATGATGCCCATGAAGAGCGCGTACTGCAGGCCGGCCTGGCCGACGTGGCTGCTGCCGGTGCGGCGGCCGTAGTGCACGAGCGCGCCGAGGAAGCCGAAGATCGATGCCGACGCGCCGACGGTGAGCCGGCGCCCCGAAGAACGGAATCGGCAACAAGCCCAGCAACGATGCTCAGCGCGAACCCGACGATGCCGGCGACGGTGTAGATGATGACCATGCGGCCGGCGCCGTACAGGTTCGGCGATCTCGGGACCGAGCTGGCGGATCCACATCACGTTGAAGAAGATGTGGAGGATGCCGCCGTGCAGCCAGCCCGCGGTCAGGACCGTCCACCAGCGGCCCTGGCCGAAGACCGGATACGCGCCGCTCGCGCCGAGCAGGTAAGTGATCTGTATCGACGGCTCCAGCATGATCTGCAAGCCTTGTCGCGACAGGATCAGCGACAGGACGTAGAGGATGATCGTGCCGCCGGTGACGATGTTCACGAAGCCGAGGTCGTTGCCGAGGCGCGCGCAGCGCCGGCGCCGAATCCCCACAGGCCTGGATTGCGCCGGCCGCAGTTGTAGCAGGTCGGATCGTTGACGCCGACCAGCACGCCGCACGACGTGCAGATCACCGAGCCTTCGCGTCTTGCGCTTGAACATTCACGACAGTATCCAGTAGCCAGTAGCCAGTAGCCAGAAAAATTCAGATGCTCTTCTGGCTACCGGCTACTGGCTACTGGCTACTTCAAGCTTCTCTCAAGCCCTCGCGTGCCGATGGCGAAGCAGGCGATGCCGACGCGTGATCAGGATCGCGCACGGCATCACCATCTCCGCGATCGAGAAGTTGCGCCACACGCCGCCTTCGATCGCCGAGCATCGTCCAGCGGATCGGGCTGATGAAGCTGATCGACTGGATCCACGCCGGCATGATGAACGTCGGCACCATCGCGCCGCCGATCATCGACAGCGGCATCAGGATCGCCCAGCCCGCGCCCGCCGCCGTCTGTTCGGTCTTGCCCAGGCTGGCCACCAGCATCATGAAGCCGACGAAGCAGATCGCCGCGGACAGCCCGGCCAGCGCCAGCATCGGGTACGACGTCGGCCGCACGCCGAAGGCCATCGCGACCCCCAGCAGCATCAGCTCCACGAACAGGATCGACGCGAAGCAGGCGAGCGCCTTGCCGCCGAGAATCTGCGCGCGCGTCAGCGGCGCCATCCGCAGCCGCACCAGCGTGCCGTGCGTGCGCTCGGTCACGAGGCTGATGCCGAACGACATCACGCAGCCGATCAGCCCCCAGATCACGCCTTGCGGAAACGTGATGTCGAACGGATTCCGCGGACCGTCGCAGACGCGGGCGACGTCCTTCTTGGTGATCTTCAGCGGCTGCCATTCACCCTGCGGCGATCCCGGCGGCCCCTGCGACTGCGGCGTGCCCATGAACGTCTTCAGCTCGCCGAGAAAGCGCTGCACCGGCGCGACCTGATCGGGCGGCGCCTGCTTCATGTCGCCGAGCGCCTTGTCGACCATCGCCGTCGACGCCTGCGGGTCGGTGAACATCTTCTGCATGTCGGTCGCCGCGTGCTTCATCAGCAGGCCTTCGAGCATGCCGGCCTCGGCCTGGCGCGCCGGATCGACGCCGACTTCGATCTCTTTCGGGCTGCCGTAGAACATGCGATTGGACGCCTCGCCGAATCCGGGCTTGATGACGATGAAACCGGTGCGCTGGCCGCGGCGGACCGCGTTCTCCGCATCCGCCTGCGTCATCGGCGTCAGCTCGAACGACTCCTCGATCTTCTTGACGAACGCGCGCGAGCCGTCGGTGTTGTCCTCATCGACGACGGCGACGCGGACCTTGCCCTGTTCGCCGTTGTCGTTGCCGCCGAACATGATGCCGAACAGAACCGTGACGAGGATCGGCCACACGAAGGTGAAGAACATGCCGCCGCGGTTGCGCGGCATCAGTCGCAGATCCTTGAGCGCGAGCGCGATGATTTGTCTCATGATGGTTCAGTCCTCGCAGGCTGCGGCCGGTCAGGCGCAGAAAGACCTGCTCGAGCGTCGGACGCTCCATCTGGAAGGCGTCGATCGTGCGATGTCGCGGCGATGCGATTGAGCTCGCGCGAGCGGATCGGCGGTCTGCATGCGCTGTTCGCCGCCGTTGGTCTTGACGACCAGCGTCGGCGGGCCGCCGTGCGCGGCGAGCAGCTCGCTGAGCGTGCCGAGCGCGAGCAGCTTGCCGGCGTCGATGATCGCGATGCGATCGCAGAGCCGTTCGGCTTCTTCCATGTAGTGCGTCGTGTAGATGATCGTGCGGCCCTCGCGATGCAGCGCCTCGATGCTCTCGAAGATCTTGTTGCGCGACTGCGGATCGACGCCGACCGTCGGCTCGTCGAGCAGCAGCAGCTCGGGATCGTGGAGGAGGGCGGCGGCGAGATTGAGCCGCCGCTTCATGCCGCCCGAGTATCCGCCGGCGCGATCGCCCTTGCGATCGGTGAGGCCGACGAAGTCGAGGCACCACGTCGACGCGCTCGTCGAGCGCGTCGCCCGACAGCCCGTAGACCTCGCCGAAGAAGCGCAGGTTCTCTTCGCCGGTCAGCAGGTCGTAGAGCGCCAGCGCTTGCGGCGCGACGCCGATTCTTTGCCGCACCTCCGGCTCGGCGGGATCGCCGTGCCCTTCGATCGTGACCGTGCCCGCGTCCGGCGCGAGCAGGCCGACGGCCAGGCTCACCGACGTGCTCTTGCCGGCGCCGTTCGGCCCGAGCAGTCCGAGCACCTCGCCCTTGCGAACCGACAGCGAAAGCCCGTCGACCGCGACGATCTTCCCGAACGATTTTCGAACGTTCGAAAGGGTCAGCATTGGGATACCTGACTATACGTGCGCGCCGGATCAGCGGTTCGGCAGGCGCCGGTCGAACGGCGGGTTTTCGGGGTCGAACGGCCGTCTACGAGACCGGCTGTGCCGACCGAGTCGAAGTGAGCGGCATCGGCACCGAACTCCTCGTCATCTTCCTGCTCATCCTCGCCAACGGCGTCTTCGCCATGTCGGAGATCGCCGTCGTCGCGGCCCGCAAGGTGCGCCTGCAGCAGCGCGCCGACGAGGGCGACGAGCGCGCGCAAGACGGCGCTCGCGCTCGCGCACGATCCGAACAGTTCCTGTCGACGGTGCAGTTCGGCATCACGCTGGTCGGCGTGCTGGCCGGCGCCTACGGCGGCGCCACGATCGCGGCGAAGCTGGCCGTGCCGATCGCCGAGGTGCCGCAGCTGGCGCCCTACGCCGAGGGCATTGCGCTTGGCGCTCGTCGTCACCGGCGATCACCGTGCTGTCGCTGATCTTCGGCGAGCTGGTGCCGAAGCGCATCGGGCTCAACAATCCCGAAGCGATCGCGTCGTGGGTGGCGCGGCCGATGATGCTGCTGTCGCGCATCGGCGGTCCGATCGTCCACGTGCTGACCGCGGCGACCAACCTCATGCTGCGCGTGTTCGGCATCAAGGGCGAGGCCGAGCCGAACCTCACCGAAGACGAGATCAAGGCGCTCATCAGCCAGGGCGCCGAGACCGGCGCCGTCGGCGCCACCGAAGAGAACATCGTCCAGCGCGTGTTCCAGCTCGGCGATCAGCGCGTCGCCGCGATCATGACGCCGCGCCCCGACATCGAATGGATCGACGTCGACGCCAGCGAAGAGGAGCTGCGCGAGTTCCTCGCGTCGCACGCGCACACGCAGTTCGTGGTCTGCCACGGCGGCCTCGACGAGGTGCTCGGCATCGTGCGCTCGGCCGACCTGCTGCCGCTGGCCTTCAAGGGCGTGCGGATCGACCTGCGCGCGCTGACGCGCGAAGCGCTGTTCGTGCCGGACTCGATGCCGGCGGTGCAGCTGCTCGAATCGTTCCGCGGCTCGCACAAGCACGTCGCGCTGGTGATGGACGAGTACGGCGCGGTCGAAGGCCTGGTCACGGTCACCGATCTGCTCGACGGCGATCGTCGGCGAGCTGCCGGCCGATGCCAGCGAAGCGCGCGGGCGCGTTCGTGTCGCGCGCCGACGGCTCGTGGCTCGTCGACGGCTCGGCGCCGATGGAAGAGGTGACGACGCATTTCGGGATGGACAGCCTGCCCGAAGACGAAGCCGGCGCGTATCACACGATCGGCGGCTTCGTGATGGCGCGCCTCGGCCGCGTGCCGAAGACCGCCGACACGTTCGAGTGGGGCGGCATGCAGTTCGAGGTCATCGACATGGACGGCCGCCGCATCGACAAGGTGCTGGTCACGCGCAGGCAGCCGCCGCAACCGCGCGCGCTAACGTGGCGCCGCGGCGGCGACGGGCAGCACGATGTGCGACGCCTGCGCGCCGGATCGGAAGATGCGCTGCGTGGCCGCGATGAAATCGGCCGGCTGCGCGAGAAAGATGTTCGGCACGAACTTCTGCGGGTTCCGATCGATCACCGGGAACCAGGTGCTCTGCACCTGCACCATGATGCGGTGCCCGGGTTGAAACGCGTGATCGTTGGCGGGAAACGGAATCACGTACTCGACCGGGAACGTTCGGCGTCAGCGCGGCGGGCTTCTCGATGCTCTTGTGATACCGGCCGCGGATCACGTCGCCGGCAATCATCAGCTGGAATCCACGCATCGTCTCGTCGGCGAACTTCTCGGGATAGACGTCGATCAGCTTCACGATCCAGTCGCTGTCGGTGCCGCTGGTGGCGGCAAACAGATGCGCGTTGATCTGACCCGCGACGACGACCGGTTCGGTGAGCGGATCGGTCACGTAGGTGCGCACGTCCGGACGCCCGTGCACGAACCGCTGATCTTCGACCTGCCAGGTGGACCAGCCGCGGCCGAGCGTGATCGGCCGCGGGCGATAGGGAACCGGGCTGTGCGGGTCTGAGAGGTACGAGTCGTACGCCGCTTCCTTCGCCGCCGGCGGCGCGGTGAAGGCGAGCTTGCCGTCCTCCTGGAAATACAGGCGTCGCGGCGTGACGTTCTTCACCGGCGGCCACGCGTCGTGTTGCGGTCCACTCGTTGGCGCCGGTGCGGAACGTCAGCGCTTCGCTCGCCGGCGGCGCGCCCTGATCCTTCAGGTAGTGCGCGAGGAACGTCGCCATCACGTTGCGGCGGTAGTGCGTCGCGGTGTCGCTGCCGAAGTCGATGCGGCCGAGCGTGCGGCCGGTGCCGCGCGACCAGCCGCCGTGATTCCACGGTCCGACGACGAGAAAGTTTTCGCTTCTTCGTGTCGTGCTTCTCGAGCAGCTCGTAGATCTTGATCGGCCCGTAGAAATCTTCCTGATCCCACCAGCCGGCGACGTTGAGCGTCGGCACCGTGACGCGGTTCAGCCACGGCGCGAACGCCTGCCGCTTCCAGAACGCGTCGTAGTCGGGATGGCGGACGAAATCGTTCCAGGTCGGCAGCGACTCGCGGAAGTAGCGGCGATTGGCGTTCGACAGCGGACCGAGCTCGAGATACCAGTCGTAGGTGTCGTAGCGATCGATCAGCGTCGCGGCGCGGGGTCATCTCCTTCGACGACTCCATCATGTAGGCGTACTCGAGGCCGTAGCTCAGGCGGAACGCGCCGTTGTGATGGAAGTCGTCGCCGATCCACATGTCGGCGGGCGAGGCCATCGGCACGATGGCCTTGAGCGCCGGATGCGGATCGAGCGCGCCCATCACCGCCAGCCACGCCGGGTAGCTCGTGCCGACCATGCCGACGCGTCCGTTGTTGTTGGGCACGTTCTTGAGCAGCCACTCGATGGTGTCGTAGGTGTCGGTGCTCTCGTCGATCGCCTTCGGATCCTTGCGATCGCGCGGCTGGCGCAGCATCACGAACTGGCCCTCGGACTTGAAGCGGCCGCGAATGTCCTGCAGCACGATGATGTAGCCGTCCGCGGGAAGATCGACGAGCGCCGTCGCGACGCCGGCCGGCGTGTTCTGGCCGACGCCGTAGGGCGTCCGCTGAAAGACGATCGGCAGCGGTCCGGTGACGCCTACCGGCGTGTAGATCTGCGTGAAGAGCCGGGTGCCGTCGCGCATCGGGATCATCACCTCGATCGAGGTGAGCGTCGCGGCGCCGGCCGGCTGCCGGCCGACGAGCGCGACGCCGCCGAGCGCGATCGCTGCGATCGATGCGATGAACAGTCGCCGCATACGATTCCTCTACTGGCCGGGCGTGCGCCTGGGTGGCGATGTGCGATCGACCGGCGCCGGGCGCGGCACGCGCTTCACCGGCGATCTTCTCCAGCAGCTTCATCGCTTCCTGCACGGCGCGCTCGAGCTGCGGGTCACGTCCCGCGGCCGCGTCGGCCGGCGTGATCTCGACCTCGATATCGGGCGCGACCCCCTCATTCTCGATCGCCCAGCGGCCATTGATATCGTAGAACGCGAGCGACGGCGCCGTGATCCCGCCGCCATCGATCGTCGCCGGAATGCCCAGCGTGCCCACCAGGGCGCCCCACGTGCGCGTGCCCACCAGCGGTCCGATCTTCTGCTGCTTGAAGTAATACGGCAGCGCATCGCCGCCCGAGCCGGCGGATTCGTTGATGATCATCACCTTCGGGCCGTAGATGCCCACCATCGGCGACGGCGAGGGCTTGCCGTCGCGGCGGGCGAAGTAACCCATCAGCGGCCGGTTCAGTTCGTTGACGATGTAATCCGCGACCATGCCGCCCTGGTTGTAGCGCTCGTCGATCACCGCGCCTTCCTTGTTCTGCTGCGCGTAATACAGGCGGTTGAACGCGGTGTAGCCCGGCATGCCGGTGTTGGGCAGCCACACGTAGGCGAGCCGTCCGCCCGACAGCTTGTCGACGAGCCGCCGGTTGTTCTCGATCCACGCGCGCGTGCGCAGCGCGTCGTCGCTCGCCACCGGCACCACGGTGATCACGCGCGAGCCCTCGAGCGACGGCGTGCTGTTGACGCGAATCAGCGTCTGGCGTCCGGCCGTGCCCTGGAAGCATCTGATAGATGCTGGTCGGCGGCGCCAGCGCGCTGCCGTTGACTTCGAGCAGGTAGTCGCCCTCGCTGATCTGCACGCCGGGCGCGCTGAGCGGCGCCTGCAGCTCCGGATTCCAGTTCTCGCCGGTGTAGATCTTGCGAATGCGGTAGCGCCCGTTCTCGATCGCATAGTCGGCGCCGAGCATGCCGACCGGACACCGGATCGCTGTCGGGTTGATCGCCCGGGCCCGAGACGTACGAGTGCCCGACCGCGAGCTCGCCGCCGACCATCGCGATCAGGTAACTGAGGTCGGCGCGATGCGCCACGAACGGCACCAGCGGACGGTACTTGTCGTAGACCGCCTGCCAGTTGGCGCCGTGCATCGACGCGTCGTAGAAATACTCGCGCTGGATCCGCCACGTCTCGCGAAAGATCTGCGCCCACTCGGCACGCGGATCGATCAACGCATCGAGGCCGGCGACATCGATCGGGCCTTCGCCCACCTTGGCCGGACGATCGGTGACGACCACGCCCCAGCGATTGCCGTCGGCGCGATAGAGCAGCTTCTTGCCATCGCCCGACAGCGAGAAGGAGCGAATGCCTTCGAGAAACGGCGCGGCCCGGCGCTCGCGCAACTGGTAGCGGTGCAGGGTGAGCGGCGCCTGTCCGCCGCCGCGCGGCGTTTCCAGGTAGAACACCGATCCGGCCGGGCCCGCGGTCAAGGACGCATAGTCGCCGGCGGGCACGCCAAGCGCGAGAATCCGCTGATCGATGCCCTTGATGTCGATGCGCACCGGCGGCGGTGGCGCCGGTTTGCCGCCATCGCCGGCACCCCGCACCGGCTCATCGCCGGTCTCGGGCAGGAGCGGCGACGGCTCGCTGGCGCTGAGCACGGCGAGATAGACGGCACGCGTGACGGGCCGGTCGACCGAGCTCATCTCGAGCCAGCTGATGCGCAGCGCGTAGTTGGTGCTGGCGAGGAAGTACAGATACTTGCCCGACGCATCGAAGGCCGGCGCGGTGGCATCCGAGAGGCCGTCGGTGACCTGGTGCGCGCGCTTGTCGGCGATCGAGTAGAGGAAGATCGCGCGCAGGTGACTGTCGAGGCTCTTCGAGTACGCGATCCACTGCGAGTCGGGCGACCAGACCGCGTCGAAGCGGCGGCCCGGATCGTCGTAGGTGTCGGTGTCGAGCTTCACCGCGGCGCCGCTGGCGACGTCGATCGCCCACAGCGCCGAGGTGGTTGTCCTCGAGCAGCAGCTGCTTGCCATCGGGCGACCAGACCGGGGCGGAGAAGAACGCCTTCGACGGCAGCGCGATCGTCGCGCGGCTTCGTGACGCCGGTCTGCTCGGCGATCATCAGTTGATACTCACCGCTCTCGTCCGACAGCCAGGCGATGTCGCGGCCATCGGGCGACCACACCGGGTTGCGATCGTGCGTGCCGGATGACTGCGTCAGGTTGCGCGGCTGGCCCTTCTCGGTCGGCACGGTGAAGATCTCGCCGCGGGCCTCGAAGGCGGCGCGCACGCCGGTCGGCGACAACACGGCGCTGCGCACCATGCTGGCGACCTTCTTCAGCTGCGTACGCGCCCACGGAAAGTCTCCGGCCACCTCGATCGTGAGCCGCCGCGCCTGCTTCGACGCGAGGTCGAGCAGATGCAGATCGCCGCCCTGCTCGTAGACGATGGCATCGCTCGTGGCCGAGGCGTTCATCACGTCGAAGTCGTCGTGACGGGTGAGCGCGGTGACGTCCTTGGCGCCCGGCCGGTAGCTGAACAGGTTGGTCGTGCCGTTGCGATCGGACAGGAAGTAGACCGTGTCGCCGACCCACATCGGCGCGCTGTCGTTGCTGTTGGCCCACGGCAGCTTCTCGACGGCGCGATCGGCGAGGGTGATCAGCCGGATCGGACGCGTGCGCCCGCCGCGATAGTTCCGCCACAGGCTGCTCTGGTTCTGCGCCCAGTCGGCCGCGAACCCGAGCCCGATCTCCTCGTAGGCGACGCGACGGCCGTCCGGTGAAAAGCTCCCGGTGAACGCTCGCGGCATCGGCAACACTTCCGGAACCGCGGTGACCGCGCCGGTGGCGCCGACGGCCACCGACCAGAGCCTGAAGATCGAGGGCAGGCCGGGGACGGGCACGGTCTCGCGCGTCGACGCGAAGAGCACGCGGCTTCCGTCGGGACTCCAGCCGCGCGCGGCATCGATGCCCGGATGGAAGGTGAGGCGCGAGGGTTCGCCGCCGGTCACCGGCACGACGTAGACGTCGGTGTTGCCGCCGACCGTCGCCGTGAAGGCGAGGCGCGAGCCGTCAGGCGAGAACCACGGATCGATCTCGGCGTTCGGCGTCGACGTGAGCCGCCGCGCCTGTCCGCCGCTGCGCGGCACGGTCCACAGATCGCCGCCGTATTCGAACGCGACCAGCTCGCGGCTGACGGCCGGACGGCGCAGCAGTCGCGTGCCCTGCGCCAGCGCGGCGTCGCCGAGCGCGAGGCTCGCGACGATGGCGAGCGCGATGAACGCGGATCGAGGTGACGGACGCGGTTCGTGACATGGCTGGTCTCCACTCGCCGTTCGGCGGCCGTCTCGGCCGTCAGCTGCTCCGGCCGTTGGCGCCGTGGCGCGCGAGGCCGGTTGCCATTGGTCCGGCGCGCGGCAATTCGCTCGGCCGCGATCGCCGGCGGCACGCAGCGGTTCCTGATACCAGCGCTCGCCGGATCGGTAGTCCTTTTCGGTGCGGCGGAGGATGGCGAGCGCGCGTTTGGGCTGCAGGTGCGTGCAGGCCAGCGTGATCGCGTTGATCAGGGCCATCGGCGCCACGTACGAGCCGGTGAACGACGGGCTGCTGATCGGGGCGAGCAGGTGGGCGTCGCAGTGCATCGCGATCGGCGTGGTGCTGCCGTCGGTGATGCCGAACGTCGGGACGCCCCGCGACCGGGCCCGCAGCACCGCGTGCATCGTCTCCCTGAGGCACCGCCCGAAGCTGATCGCGATCAGCAGGTCCTTGTCGGTCAGCAGGTCGATCTTGTGCAGCAGGTTGCCGGCGCTGCCGACCGGCGCTTCGGCATCGAGGCCGACCGGCATCAGGCCGTAGGCCAGGAACCACGCCAGCGACGCCGCGAGATCGACGCCGACCACGAGGATCCGCCGCGAGCGGTGGATCTGCGTCGCCAGCGCGACGACGCGATCGGTGTCGAGCGTCGACTTGAGGACGCTGAGATTCTCGCTGTCGCGATCGAGGCCGTTTTCGACGTGGCCGCCGACGCTGCGCTTCTCCTGTGAGGCCGCCTTGGCCACCGTGTAGGGCGTGATCTGCCGGACGAAATGCTCGCGGAGATCGGCCGCGAAGTCGGCAAAGCGCTGATAGCCCAGGGCCTGGATGGTGCGGACGATGGTGGCGGCGTCGACGCTGTAGCGCCGCGCCAGCTCGCGCGACGACAGGAAATAGGCTTCCTTCGGGTTGTCGAGAATCGCCCGCATCAACTGCCGGCGCTGGCGGCTCAGCTCGGTCCGCGCGAAGCGCACCTCGAGCGGCGTGCCCGACGCCTGCCGGGACTCCCGCGTGCCCCGCTTGGCGGTCACGCGTGTCGGCCGCAGTGAGTTCATCTGACCATCCCGGCTGCGACAAGAACGCTAGCACACGCGATCGCCGCGGTGCAACGCTTGTTGCTGTTCTGTTGACACTGTGCAACGAGCGATGTTACATAAGCCCAGCCGCGTTTCCGCGTCGATCTGACTGGATGAGGAGAGAGTGTGATGCCAAGGCTTGATGATCCCCCGCGTCGTCGTGATCCTGGCGTCGCTCTTTCTGCTGGCCCCGCCGGCAGCCGCGCAAACCACGACGTCCACCATCGAAGGCACGGTGACCGATGCCAGCGGCGCCGTCATCCCGGGCGCAGAGGTCACGGTGCGCGGCGCCACCATCGCCGCCGAGCGCCGCGCCACCACCGACGCGAGGGGCGTGTATCGCCTGACGGCGTTGCCGGCCGGGACCTACACGGTCACGGTCACCTTCACGGGCCTCGCCACCAGCGCCGCCACGCTCGAGGTGACGCTCAACCGCGTCGTCACCTTCGACGTGACCTGCAGGTCGGCGGCGTGCAGGAGACCATCGCCGTGAGCACGCCGGCGATCGATCCGTCGACCTCGGCGACCGGCGCGACGATCACGCCGCGCGAGATCGCCGAATTGCCGGTCAACGGCCGCAACTACCTCGACCTGTTGCAGCTCGTGCCCGGCGTGGCCATCAACCGCCAGGTCGATCCGAACACCGACCGGTCCAATCCGGTGCTGGGCGAGCGCAGCGGCAACAACAATTTCCTGATCGACGGGCAGTCGAACAAGGACACCGTCAACGGCGGGCCCGCGCAGCAGTTCAACCAGGAAACCATCGCCGAGTTCCAGGTGCTGACCAGCGGCTACAAGGCCGAGTTCGGGCAGGCCTCCGGCGCGATCGTCAACGTCATCACCAAGAGCGGCAGCAACCTGTTCAACGGCGTCGGCTCGCTGTTCGTCAGGGACGATGCGCTCGATACGTCGAACTCGCTGGACCAGACGCGGACCGAGCCGCTGCCGCTGCGCCGCTACGACTCCAGCCGTCGCCCTCGGCGGTCCGCTGCGCAGGGACAAGGTGTTCTTCTTCGGGTCCGCGGAGCTACATCAGCGAGGAACGTCAGCTCGATTTCAAGTATCCGGACACCGGCAACGCCGTGGTCAACGAGCTGCTGCGCGAGCAGGAAGCGCCGTACGACGTGCCGACGGAGCTGTCGGAGACGCGCGCGTTCTTCAAGCTCGACGAACGCCTCGGACAGCACCAGCTGAGCCAGCAGATCAACTTCACCGACACCGCCGTCACGAGCTTCCTGCCGCTGTCGTCGGCCAACAGCCTGCCGTCGGCGCGAAACGATACCGATACGACGCGGCTGTTCGCGGGGTTTGGCGATTCGGCGCTGCTCGGCAATCCCGGCCAACCCGTACGTCGTGACGCTGCGCGCCGCGTTCCGCAGCGACGACAGCGAGACGCGTCCGTCGCAGACGGACCTGACCGGAGCGACGCTCTTCAATCCGTATGACTCGCGGTGCACCCTCGCGACCTGCTCGATCTTCGGCAACCTGCCGACCAGCACGTTCGGCAACATTCGCACCGCGTCGCATCTCGATCAGCGCTATACGGAGTTCAACGCCAACGCCAACCGGCTGTTCGGCCGCCACGATCTGAAGTTCGGGATGAACTTCCTGCGCACCGGCGCCGACGGCGTCGACGCGCGGCTGCTGCAGAACCCAGCTGTTTGCGACGCACGACCGATTTCGAGCAGTTCGGCGCCGCCACCGCCGGTCCGTACCTGCTCGCCGCCGCCGGCGGTCTCACGCCCCGCGAAGACGAGATTCACCTCGCGAACAACTACACGGCGCTCTTCGCGCAGGACGACTGGAGGCTTGGCGACAACGCTGACGGTCAATCTCGGACTGCGCTGGGACTACGACTCGGAGTTCGAAGCCAAGGAGAATTTCGCGCCGCGCGTCGGCGTCTCGTGGTCGGTGACGCCGAAGACCGTCGTGCGCGCGCAACTTCGGCATCTACTACGATCAGTTCCGGCTCGGGCTGGCGCGCAACGTGCCCGCCTACGGCGGCACCGATCAGCGCAACGTGCAGTACATGGTCTTCCCGCGCGGGTTCTACGGGTCGCCGTCGTTCGTGTCGAGCATCGCGCTGCTGAGCGGCCTGCCGGGCGGCTGTTTCTCCAACAACCTGGTCGGCAACCTCACCGACGCGCAGATCACCGCCAGCGGGATGCGGTGTCCGGTGGTCGCGTCCGCGCCGCCCTTGATCGGCGTCGATCGCCTCAACAACGTCGTCGCGCCCGGCCGCGCGCCGATTCCGGCCAACACGGTGATCAGCGCCGACAACGTGCAGAACCTGACGGGACTCACGCCGCAGCAGTACGCGGACCAGGCGAGCGCCGCCATCGGACAGCCGCAGGGGTATTTCGTCTTCGGCCCGACCGGCTACCTGACCAACGTCATCATCCCGGCGCAGCTGCGGCCCACCGCCGTCGCCGACAGCTTCGACACGCCGCACACGCTCGGCTACAACGTCGGCGTGCAGCGCGAGCTGACCACGGACATGTCGATCGAGGCGGATTACTTTCACCGCGACATCCGCAACCTGCTCGGCGTCAGGAACTCCAACATCGCCTTCGAATCGCGCGTGCTCGGCCGGCGCTTCCTGCCGCCGTTCACGACCGGTCCGATCATCACGTTCGGACCCTTCTACGAAGGCCAGTACGACGCGCTGATCATCAACTTCAACAAGCGCTACAGCCAGCCGCTTCCTGGTCGGCGCCAGCTACACCTACGCGCAGGCGACCGACAATTCGCTCGGGCATCAATTCGAATCCATCGGACGCGTTCGTCGGCACGGTGCCGGTGGTCACCGAGACGGCGACGGGCCGCTCGAACGCCAACGGCGAATTCACGCGCGCCAACGGCACGCTCGTCCAGGCGGCCGGGACGTTCCTGAACGGACCCGATCGCGACAAGGGACCCTCCGATCTGGCGATCGATCACGTGTTGCAGGCCAACGGCATGGTCGAACTGCCGTGGCAGATTCAGCTCAGCGGCATCTTCCGGGCGCAGAGCGGCTTCCATTTCAGCCGGCCAGCCCGACAGCGGCGTGCTGGTCGATCCCGACGGCGACGCGTCGGTGAACGGCATCGACGTCAACGCCGGACGCAACGCGTTCACCACGCCGCCGTTCGTCAATCTCGACATGCGGTTCGCCAAGCGCTTCAACGTCACGTCGGGCGTCAGGGCGCAGGTGCTGCTCGAGTTCTTCAACGTGTTCAACCGCCAGAATCCCGCGGCGGTGGGCCGCCGGCAGGATGTGCCGCTCGAGCCGTTTGGCGTGCCGACGCAGGTCCTGCCCGGACGGGAAGGGCAGATCGGTTTTCGTATCGAGTGGTGCGATCCACGTCGAAACCGAGGATCACGCGGTGACCGGCGTCATCACGCGCCAGAAAATTCAGGAGCTGCCGCTCAACGGCAGAAGCTTCCTGCAGCTGGCCTTCCTCGAGCCGGGGGTCACGGCGAGCCCGGGATCGACATCGCAGTACAACTCGCTGTTCTCGGTGTCGATCCTCGGCGGCGATGCCAACAAGACCGCGATTACCGTGGACGGCGGCAACATCCGCAACAACATCGAAGGCAACACCGGGATGAACTTCTCGCAGGAAGTGGTCGAGGAGTTCCAGTTGTCGTCGGCCAACTTCGATCTGTCCACCGGCATCACCAGCGTCGGTGCCGTGAACATCGTCACGCGCACCGGCACCAACGACCTGCGCGGCTCCGGATATTTCTTTTTCCGCAACAACGAGATGGCCGCGTATCCGGCCTTGCGGCGTGATGCGCTCGAACCGGATCCTGAGTTCTCGCGGCGGAACCCGGGCGCGTGGCTTGGCGGCCCGATTCGCCGCGATCGCCTGTTCTTCTTCGGCAACTACGAGCACACCACGCAGGAAGGCGTAGTGACGTTTCAGCCCAACCTGGCGTCGGCCGCCCCGCTGAGCGGCGTGTTCCCGAACCCGTACAGCGGACACTTGATCAGCCTGCGGGCGGACTGGCGCGCGTCGAACGATCACACTGCGTTCATTCGTTACTCGCATGACAGGAACAGCGGCTTCGGCCCGAGTGGCGGGGCATCGCTGCCGTCGAACTGGCTGCGTAACGAAAACCGCTCGGAGCAGACGGTGTTCGGCTTGACGTCGATCCTGTCGCCTCGGCTGCTCAACGACTTGCGCGTCAACTTCACGTATTGGAGAAACCGGAACCTGTTTTCGGACGAGGCGACGTGCGGGGACTGCGTCGGCCTCGGCGGCCCGCAGATCAACATCAACGGCACCAACGTCACCGTCGGCAACACCGCGAACGCGACGCAGGGACGCGATCTCTATCGCGTCACGTTCGTCGACACCTTTACGTGGGTGAAGGGCGACCATCGCCTGCGCTTTGGCGCCGAGTTCGAGCACGCGCCGGGCACCGGCTTCTGGGGATTCTGCGATCCGGCGTGCACCGTCGCCTTCTCGCCGGAGTTCATCCGGGGCCTGGCGCCTGCCGCCACCATCGGAGCGCTGTTCCCGACGCTGCCGACGACGATCTCGACGACCAACGACTTCATGAACCTGCCGCTCGCCGGTGGCGTGGCCGGCGTTGGCGATCCAGGACAACCGCCGCCGTACAACGTCGACAAGGCCAAGGTCAATCAGCGCATGCGCTTCTACGCGCAGGACACCTGGAAGGTGAAGGACCGCCTGTCGATCAACTACGGCCTGGCGTGGAACTTCGAGAGCACGCTGGTCAATCGCGACCTCGACAAACCGGCCTACCTGCGGCCGGTCTACGGCAGCGATCTGAGTCCAACCAAGAACAATTACAACAACTTCTCGCCCGCGTTCGGCTTTGCGTGGACCCTCGAAGCGGGCGCGCGAGCTATTTCAATTCAGCGTTCTTGAATTGCTCGAGCGTGGCCTGTTCGCCGGGCGGCGTCAGGATCCCCGCCGCGCATTGTTCGGCCTGCGGGTACGCGGTCGCG
The DNA here is from genome assembly GCA_963833135.1 of uncultured cyanobacterium. GTDB lineage: Bacteria > Acidobacteriota > Vicinamibacteria > Vicinamibacterales > UBA2999 > 12-FULL-67-14b. Next base: position 200,280 of record CAWHWW010000015.1, read on the forward strand.
CGGACGCGGGCCGCTGCCTGATCGAGATCGTACGAAGTGCGCCGCAACGAAATGCCGGGACCAAGGAGCGCCCAATAGGCGCCCGCCGGCTGGAACGGCATGCCGACGCTGCCGGCGTTGATGATGCGCGTGCGGCCGACGATGCGATCAAATTGCATGTGGGTGTGGCCGCAGACGACCAGCTGCACGCCGAGCGAATCGAAAATCGGCCGCAGCTTGTCGTCAGGCGTCGTCTTCAGAAAGATCTCCGTGTCATTCCGCGGCGTGGCGTGACAGAACAGCACGTCGCCGATGCCATCCACCGTCAGCTGCTTCGTCAACGGCCACGTGTCGATCGCCTCGAGATCGCGCGGCTGGAGTTCGGCCGCGTTCCAGCGCATGGCCTCGCGAACGAACTCGGGGATGCCGACGCTGACTTCGCCTCGCGCGGCCGCTGCCGTTTCGCGATCGCCGTTGCCGATGATGAAGTCGGTGGGGATGTCGAGCGAGCGAAGCAGCTCGAGCGTTTCGCGCGGCATTGGTCCAGGCATCACGTCGCCGCCGACGACGATGCGATCGACGTGGGCGAGGCGGACGTCCGCAAGCACGGCCTCCAATGCCGGGAGGTTGCCGTGAATGTCAAACAGCGCCGCGATCCGGGTCTGATTCACGCGATTCCAGCCCCTTGTGCCTCGACATAGACGGCATACAACGATTGGCTCGCCGCCATGAACAGCCGATTGCGCTTCGCGCCTCCGAAGCAGACGTTGGCGCAATTTTCGGGAAGGCGAATCCAGCCGATTACGGCGCCGTCCGGCGCGATGATTTGCACCCCGGGGCGCGCGCCCGCCCACAGGTTGCCGTCCGTGTCGCATCGCATGCCATCGGCCCCCGCGGTCCCCGCCGGTGAGCCCGGAAGGGCGAGCTGCGCGTGACGGCGGCCGTTGCGGACGCGTCGGCCGTCGACGTCATACGCGCGGATTTCGCGGCCTTTGCCGGTGTCGGCGACGTAGAGGATCTTGTGGTCGGGCGAGAAGCAGAGGCCATTCGGTCCCGGGATCTCGTCGGTGATGAGCGCGAGCTCGCCGGATTTGACGTCGAAGCGATAGACGCCGGGCTTGATCTCGGACTCGGCCTTGTTGCCTTCGTAGTAGGCACGAATGCCGTAGATCGGATCCGTGAACCAGATGCTGCCGTCGGGATGGACGACCACGTCGTTCGGCGAATTCAAGCGCTTACCCTCGAACTTCGCCGCAATCTCCGTCACCGTGCCGTTCTGTTCGTAGCGGGCGACGCGGCGATTGCCGTGTTCGCATGACAGCTGCCGGCCTTCGTAATCAAAGGTGTTGCCGTTGCTGTTGCCCGACGGATTGCGAAACACCGTCACGCGCGCATCGTCTTCGATGTAGCGCATCTGCACGTTGTTCGGCGCGTCGCTCCACACCAGGTAGCGCCCGACGCCGTTCCATGCCGGCCCTTCAGCCCACAGTGTGCCGGTGTGCAGACGCCTGATCGGCGTGTTGTCCACGATGTAGCGGCGAAAGCGATTGTCGAGGGCGATGATGTCGGGATCGGGATATCGAACCGGTTGCTGTCCCGACCAGTCGCGTTCGGTGGCGCTCGGCGAGATCGGTGCTTGGGGCGTTTGCGCCGAGATGCCGGCCGCCGCAAGCCCCATCGTCGCCGCAAGAAACGCTCGTCGCTTCATTTCGATCCCTTTATTGCGCGGTAAGTGAATTCCAGGATCGCTCCCGGATTGGCGAGCACGCCGGTGGTCTGCCCGCGATCCCCCATGGTCGGTCCGTGATCGTCCGTGCTGGCGTAGATGTGGAGACCGTCGGGACTGATCGCGATGTCACGATACCGTGTCGCGGCCTTGAAGTACTCCAACGGCTCGCCTTCCACGTGACGGCCATCGTGACCGAGCTTCGCGCGATAGATCGCCCCTGTCCGCATTCCAGTCACGATGAGCGACGTCGCCCAGCCGGGAATTGCCTTCGACGTATAGAGATCGAGTCCCGACGGGGCGATGGTCGCGCCGCCCGACTTACGTCGATCGTAACCGTCGGGTACGGTGAAGAACGTGACCAACGGCGAGACGAAGGGGCCGTTGAACGTCGATTCCTTCGCCTTTGGCACCGATGCGGGGATGATCACATTGTTGAACTTCAACGTCCGGCACGGCTCGGGTGCCGACGCCGACCAGTTCGCGTAGATGTAGTCCCGGTCGTCCCTGAAGCCGGCGACCAGCGGCCAGCCATAATTTCCTCCCGCGGCGATCAGATTGAGCTCATCGTCGGTACTCGGACCGTGTTCGGACGAATAGAGCAATCCGCCTGGTGCGAACACAAGGCCCTGCGGGTTGCGATGGCCATACGTATAGATATGACTGCGGACGCCATTGATGACGGGGTTGTCGCTCGGAACCGATCCGTCGAGATTGATCCGCAGAATCTTGCCTTGGTACTTGCTCCAATCGCGCGCGAGCACCTCAGCGGCCGTGGGCAGTTCCTGCGCGCGATTGACATTGCAGTAGTTAGCAAGGAAGTTGCTGCCCTGATCGCCGCGTGTCAGGTAGAGCAGCCCGTCCGCTCCGACCAGCAACCGGCCGCCGCCGTGATCGTCCCAGGCGGGCAATCCATCAAGCACGTCGATTGGCGCAGTGAGCGTCTGCGACGATCGATCGTAGGTGTAGCGGCGAACTCTCAGGTTGCGGGTGACGCCGGGTCCCGGATCGATGTCGTGCGTGTAAGCGATATAGACGTAATCGCGCGAGCGCCCCTTGAGCAAATCGGGATGGAGCGACAGCCCGAGGAGGCCGTCCTGATCGATCGATTGATGGCCATCTTCGAGCGTGAGCGCGACGTGCTTCGATCCGTCGGCGGGGTGAATGCGCGTCACGCGAAAGGCGGAACGCTCGGTCACCCAGAGATAGCCATCCGGTCCCCAGGTGATTTCCCAGGGATTACCGAGCGCGCCGGCGACGACGCGCATCGTGAAATGTTCTGGACCGATATTGTGGTGGTTGCGCGGGTTGTCCGGGCTCGTTTGCGTTGAGACGATGCCGAGCACTTGCCAACGTAACGGTCAGTTTCATGCCACTCCTGCCGGGAACCTGCGGACGTGCGCTTACCTTAGCTCAAATGCCGCGACTAGCTGTGAATTCCAGGAGCTTCGTGGCCCGTGCGATCGACGTACTCGATGTACGAACCGGGATACGCATGTGGATGCGCGTCGACGCCGGATTCGCCGCCGAGCTCGAGCACGCGACTGCCGAGGCCGCGCAGGAACGTGCGATCGTGCGACACGAAGATCATCGTCCCTTCAAAGCCCTTGAGCGAATCGACGAGCATTTCCTTCGTCGCCAGATCGAGATGGTTGGTCGGCTCGTCGAGGACCAGGAAGTTCGGCGGATCGAACAGCATCCGTGCCATGGCGAGGCGTGATTTCTCGCCGCCCGACAGCGCCCGGATCTTCTTGTCGACGTCGTCGCCGGAGAACTGGAACGCGCCGGCGAGCGAGCGCAGGGCCCCGAGGCCTTCGCGCGGGAAGTCCGATTGCAGCTGCTCGATGACCGTCAGATCGGGATCGAGCACGTCGAGCGACTGCTGCGCGAAGTAGCCCATCTTGAGGCTCGCGCCCAGCCTGACCTCGCCGCCGTCCGGCGTGAGATTGCCCGACAGGATCTTGAGCAGCGTCGTCTTGCCCGCGCCGTTCCTGCCCATCACCGCCCAGCGCTCGCCGCGCCGGATGGTCAGGCTGAAGTCGTCGTAGATCACGCGCTTGCCATACGACTTCGACAGGTGCTCGATGACCGCAACCTGATCGCCGGAGCGCGGCGGATCGCGGAAATCGAACTTGACCACGACGCGGCGCTTCGGCAGCTCGATCTTTTCGATCTTGTCGAGCGCCTTGATGCGGCTCTGCACCTGCGCGGCCTTGGCGGCGTGGGTCTTGAAGCGCTCGATGAAGCGTTGTTCCTTGGCGAGCATCGCCTGCTGGCGCGCATACGCGGCCTCACGGTTCGCTTCGCGCGTCGCGCGCTCGCGCTCGTAGAAATCGTAATTGCCTGAGTAGACGGTAATCTCGCCGCCGTCGATCTCGCAGATCTTGGAGACGATGCGGTTCATGAACTCGCGATCGTGCGAGGTCATGAGCAGCGCGCCCTGGTGCGACTTGAGGAAGCTTTCGAGCCAGATGATCGACTCGATGTCGAGGTGGTTGGTCGGTTCGTCCATCAGCAGGACGTCGGGCTTGCCGAGCAGCACGCGGGCCATCGCCACGCGCATCTTCCAGCCGCCCGACAGCGCGCCGACGTCCCCGTCGATGCGCTCGTCGTCGAAGCCGAGGCCGTGCAGGACTTCGCGGGCCTGGCTCTCGAGCGCGTATCCGCCGAGGTGGTCGTACTCCTCCTGTACCTCGCCGAAGCGCGCGAGGATCCTGTCCATGTCGTCGGCGCGCGGCGGGTCCGACATCGCGTGCTGCAGATCTTCGAGCTCGTGATGCAGATCGCCGACGCGTCCGCTGCCCGCGATCGCCTCGTCAAGCACCGAGCGGCCCGACATTTCCTCCACGTCCTGGCGGAAGTAGCCGATCGTGAGCTTCCTCGGCACCGTGACCTGGCCCTCGTCCGTGCCTTCCTCGCCGGTGATCATCCGGAAAATCGTGGTCTTGCCGGCGCCGTTGGGCCCGACCAGTCCGGCCTTTTCACCTGGATTCAACTGGAACGAGGCGTCGACGAAGAGGATTTGCTTGCCGTACTGCTTGCTGATGTTCGCGAACGCGATCATGAAACAAGCAGTATGACAGGCCAATAGGCCAACAGGCCGAACGGGCCAACGGGCCTTCAGAAGACTTATACTGGCCCGCCATGAAGACATCACGTCGTGCGTTCGTCGGGGCATCCGCTGCCGTCGCCGCGCATGTGTGGATCCCGAAAGGCCGTCAAGGGCTACACGCGCCGCCGAAATCGTTCCCGTCACGCCGCACAAGGCCGGCATCTCGAAATGGGATCTCGACACTCCCGCGCTCTGTGTCGATCTCGACAAGATGGAGCGGAACATCGCCAAGATGCAGCGGACCTGCAACGCGAACAAGATCGGCGTGCGGCCTCACGCCAAGACGCACAAGTGCGCGGCGATTGCGAAGATGCAGATGGCGGCCGGCGCGATCGGCATCTGCACCGCCAAGCTGAGCGAAGCGGAAGCGCTCTTCGCCGAGGGCATCGATCGCATCCTGATGACGACCGCGAACCTGCCGCCCGGCAAGATTCGCCGCGCGATGGAGTTGAAGAAGCGCTGCCCCGGATTCATCCAGGCCGTCGACTACGATCGAACGCGCGCGAACTGAATGATGCCGCGAAGGCAGCCGGCGTGGTCGCCGATGTCGTGATCGATGTCGCGGTCGGTACGCGCAGCGGCATTCCGCCGGGCGAGGACGCGATCAAGCTGGCGCGGCTCGTCGACAAGCAGCCGAACCTCAAGCTGCGCGGCCTGCTGTCGTACGACGGCGGCGCCCAGCACGTCAACACCTTCGCGGCGCGCAAGGAGCGCGCGCTGAAGAACATCGAGGAGAACGCGCGCACGCAGGAGAAGATGAAACAGAGCGGCCTCAACACCGAGATCTTCAGCGGCGGCGGCACCGGCACCTACAACATCTATCACCTCGTTCCGGGATTCACCGACGTCCAGGCCGGCAGCTACATCTTCATGGACATGCAGTACGTCGCCATCGGCAACGTCGACGGCCAGCCGGTCTACGACGACTTCGAGCCGTCGCTCACGGTGCTCGCGACGATCGTGAACAACCGGTTCCCCGGCCGACTGACCACGGACGCCGGCGCCAAGGCGCTGACGCTGAACGTGCCGCACGCCGGCGTGATCGGCGAGCCCGACATGGACTACAACGCCGGCTCGGATGAATTCGGATCGATCACGTTCAAGGAAGCGCGCAAGACGTGGAAGATGGGCGAGAAGATGGAGCTGATCGTGCCGCACTGCGACCCGGTCGTGAATCTCTACGACTACATCTACGGGATTCGAAACGATCGCGTCGAATCAGTCCTGTCGATCACCGCGCGAGGCCATTCGCAGTAGTCCACGGATCATCATCCACGGATTACACGGATTACACGGATTACCGAGCGGCGCCCGGCGGCGTAGCCGCCGACGCGTGGCAAGGCGATCGCAAATCACAAGCCCGGCTACCGTCATGCGGGCTTGCGATTTGTGATCGCCTTGCCACGCACTCGCGCGCGCGTCGCGCGCGCTCGGCGCCGCTGCAGCCTTCTGCTTCGCGCTACCCGAGCACCATGCGCTTGTGTTGAAGACTTGTGGCGCCGAAATTGAGTAACAAGTCCGCGTCGCATACCTGATGCCTTCAGGTAGTTCAGAAGCTGCGCTTCTTCCTGTCCGCCAATCGCGCTTAGTGCCTTCACTTCGACCACGACGCTCTCGAAGCAGATGAAGTCAACGAAGTAGCGACTCGATACACCTTCTCGAGGAAGCCGCAGCCGAGCTCAGAGTGAACCGCCATGGCGGCGCCGATGATCTTGTAGGTGTCCGGATCGGGAAATGGATTGAGAGGCATGCTCCTTCCCGGAGCACACAGCGTGCCTTGTGAATTCAGCAGGAAATCAGCGAGGCCACTTGGTTTCGGTCGCAAATCCTGCGATCGAGGTGACCGAGGCTCGTTGAAAAAAGTGATCCGCGTAATCCGCGTAATCCGTGGATGGTTATCCGTGGATGAGCTCTGCTTGGGTTGCAGCTGTGGTGGTGGTGTGGCAGTCACCGTCATCGATTGGCCCGTCGTCGGATGCGCGAATTGCAGCCGCTCTGCATGCAGGAAATATCCGCCGTCTCCGGGCAGCCCCGGATGTTGCTTGATTCCGCCGCCCGAGTCGTACAACGGATCGCCGATCAGTGGATGACCTGCGTACGCCATGTGAATCCGGATCTGATGCGGACGTCCGGTCGTGATATCGACGCTGAATAGCGTCTGATCGTGTCGATGCTCGAGCACGACCGCGACGCTGTGTGATGGACGGCCGCCCTCGCATGCGGCTTGCACCGTGCCGATCAGCGGATGCGGAACGGGACCAATCGGCACGTCGATCACGAACACCTCGGCGCTCGTGCTGCCGTCGCCGAGGGCGCGGTAGGTTTTCCGTACCTCGCGCTCGCGCCAGGCCCGTGCGAGTTGCGACGCCGCGCTCCTCTGGCGTGCGAACAGCACCAGCCCGGAGGTGCCCCGGCCGAGTCGATGCAGCGGGCTGGCTTCCGGATACCGCTCGCGGACGAGCGCGAGCAGGGTGTTGTCGAGGAATCCGCCGGCCGGCATCGTCGGCAAGCCGCTCGGCTTGTTGACGACGACGATCGAGTCGTCTTCGTGGATGAGTTCGTAACGCCGGGGTGCGGTTTCTTCGTCCCAGGGCGGCCGGTTCCAGACCACGGTCTGGCCGGGATGGACAATTTCGCTGCAGCGGACGCGCGTGCCTTCGACCTCGACCTCGCCGCGCTCGATGCGCGCAGCCCAGTCCTGTTCGGTTGAATGCCGTCGCGTACCAGTCAGGTACGAGAGTACGGTGCGGCCACCATGTTCGGGCGGCACCTGTTCGCGATACGACCACCCACGATTCATCGCCGCCCTATCGCGCGCGCGCAAGCTCGAGGACAACGTCCTGTTGAAATCGCACAAAGCGATGGAGCTCGCTTTCGAGGATGCGCTCCTGATCGCTGTGCGCGCCGAATCCCTTGCCGCCGTCTTCGGAGTCGAGTGCCGGACCGATGCCGTAGCACTCGATGCCTTTCGCGCGGAGGTTCGACATGTCGGTCGCGCCGGTGCCCATCGTCGGCAGCACCACGGTGTTGTAGTGCTTCGTGGTCTGCGCTTCGAGCACGCGATACGCCTCGGTGTCGATTCGCGCGCCGCCGGCCGGACGATAGCGCTCGCGGCCCCATCGAACTTCCACGTTCGGATCGTTGACGACCTTGCGCACCATGTCGAGAAAGGCCGCTTGATCCTCATCGGGATGCAGGCGCACGTCGATCGTCGCCTTCGCCTCCGACGGGATGACGTTGTAGCGGAAGCCGCCGGTCACGATCGTCGGCACGAGCGACGTGTGTACCATCGACCAGTGATTCGGCTGGTTGTCGAGCAGCCAGTCGGCCGCCGTCTTCGAGATCTTCGGATCGGGGTTGAGGATGTCGCGATAGATCTTCGCGACATCGGCCGGCACCATGGTCGCCAGCTTCTTGAAGTACGCTCCCGTCGTTTCGTTGATGCGAAGCGGCGGCGTCCACTCGGCGACCTTGCCGACTGCCGCCGTCAGCCTGGTGACGGCATTGTTGCGCGATGGCACCGAGCCATGTCCGGCCGGACCGCGCGCCACGAGCTCGACGAAGCGCGGCTCCTTTTCGGTGGTGCCGATGTTGGCCTGGCGGACCTGTCCGCCGGTTCGCACCACGCCGCCGCCCTCGGCGAAGCAGTATTCGGCGCTGATCGCATCGAGATGGTTGTCGGCCATGAACTGGGCGCCCACGTCCGGCGCGCCTTCTTCGCCTGATTCCGCCAGCAGGATCACGTCGCGATCCAGAGGCGTGTTGCTGCGCTTCAGGTTGAGCATCAACATCAACCCGGCGACGAGGTTGTCTTTGTCGTCAACGGTGCCGCGGCCGTACACGTACCCGCCATTGCGCACTGCCCCGAATGGCGGATGCGTCCACTTGGTGGGATCGACGGTGACAACGTCGGTGTGGCCGAGGATCAGGATGGGGCGCTTCTTGCCGTTGCCCTTGATGCGCGCGACGATGTTGGCGCGCGAGGGATCCTTGGCGAATACCTGGTAGGGAATGCCTTCCTTCTCGAAGACCGACTTCAGGTAATCGACCGCTTTCGTTTCGTTGCCCGGCGGGCTGCTGGTGTCGATCTTCAGGAGCGCCTGGAAATGCTGAATCGTTTCGGCGTCGAACGCGGCGTTCGTGGACTGTTTGGCGCCAGTGATTGCCGCACTCGACATGACGAGCGCCGCGATAAGCAATCCGCGTGAGGTGTTCATGACGTCGAAGAATATCAAAAGCCTGTCGGCCCGTTAGCCCGTCAGCCTGTTAGCCTGTTCGCCCGTTAGCCTGTTAGCCTGTTAGCCTGTGCCGCTCGCCGCGCTCGACCGTGTCTTTGTCGCCTTCGGCCACCTGCCTCTGCTCGACGGGATTGCCTTCCAGGTCGATGCCGGCGAACGGATTGCCGTCATCGGCCGCAACGGCACCGGCAAGTCAACGCTGCTGCAGATCCTGAGCGGCGATCTGCAGCCCGATTCGGGATTGGTCCTGCGGCAGCCGGGTGTCAGGGTCGCGCGGCTGGTGCAGGACGTGCCGTTGTCAACGGATCAGACCATCGCCGAGGTGGTCGGCGAGGGCCTTGGACCGCTCGATGCGCATGACGAGTGGCAGCGTCACCACCAGGCCGACATGATCATGTCGCGCCTGTCGCTGGCCGCGACGGCGGTTGTCGACACGCTGTCGGGCGGGTGGAAGCGCCGCGTTCTTCTGGCGCGAGCGCTCGTCGGCCAACCCGACCTGCTGCTGCTCGACGAGCCGACCAATCATCTCGACATCGAAGCCATCACATGGCTCGAATCCTTCCTGGCCGACTACCGCGGCGCGGTGGTGTTCGTGACTCACGATCGCGCCTTCCTCGAGCGCCTCGCGACGCGCATCGCCGAGATCGATCGCGGCCGGTTGACGTCGTGGCCCGGCGACTACGCTGCGTTCGAGCGCAAGAAAGAGGAGTGGCTCGCAAACGAGGAGTTGACCAACGCCAAGTTCGACAAGAAGCTCGCCGGCGAAGAAGTGTGGCTGCGACGCGGGGTGAAGGCGCGCCGCACGCGCGACGAGGGCCGCGTCAAGGCGCTGATGGCGATGCGCGCGGAGCGCGCCGAGCGGCGATCGCGGGCCGGCAGCGTGCGCCTGCAGGTCGAGCAGGGCGATCCGTCGGGCAAGATGGTCTTTGAGGCCGAAGACGTCAGCTTCTCGTTCAACGGCGGCGTCCCTGTTGTCCGCGGCTTCTCGATGCGGGTGATGCGCGGCGATCGTATCGGCCTCATCGGGCCGAACGGCGCCGGCAAGACAACGCTGCTCAGGCTCCTCCTCGGTCAGCTTCCGCCGGGTGGGGGAGAAGTCCGGCGCGGCGCCAACGTGCAGGTTGCGTACTACGACCAGCAGCGCGAGCAGCTCGATCCGGATCGGACCGTTGTCGACACGATCGGCGACGGCAATGACGCGGTCACCGTGAACGGCCAGCCGCGCCACGTGCACGGCTACCTGCAGGATTTCCTGTTTTCACCGGAACGCGCGCGATCGCCGGTGCGCGCGCTCTCCGGAGGCGAGCGCAACCGGTTGCTGCTCGCGAGGTTGTTCACGCGGCCGGCCAACGTGCTGGTGCTCGATGAACCGACCAACGATCTCGATCTCGAAACGCTGGAGCTGCTCGAACAGCAGCTCGTCGAGTGGCCGGGAACATTGTTGCTCGTCAGTCACGACCGCCGCTTCCTGGACAACGTCGTGACGAGCACCCTGGCGTTCGAGGGTGGTGGAAAGGTCATGGAGTACGTTGGCGGATACGAAGACTACGTCCGCCAACGACCGACGGGAAGCGTCAGAGACTTGTCGGGAAAAAACAAAGACACGTCGGGAAACACCAAATACTCGTCGGGAAGGAAGAAAAAACGCACTTTCAACGAAGCCCGCGAGTATGAAGAGCTTCCCGCGCGCATCGCAACTCTTGAAGCGGAGCACCGGCAGTTGCAAGCCGCACTGGCTGATCCTGGTTTTTACACGAAACCCGGATCGGAAATTCAGGCCGCTGTCGACCGAGTCGAGGCGATAGATCGTGAGCTTCTCGAGGCAATGACGCGTTGGGATCGACTGGATTCAATAGGGAACTAGCTTTTACTCATCCCCTCGATCATTTCCCACTGATCGTCCGTCACCGGTTGCACGGATAACCGTGCAATGCGGACGAGCGGCATGTCCTTGAAGCGCTTGTCGGCCTTGATCTCGGCGAGCGTAACGGGGCGTTTCAGCGGCCTGCCGGCTGCCAGTTCCACGACGACAAGCTTGTCGTCCTTCGGATCCGGAGATGCCGTCTTTGACACGGTGGCGGTGCCAATTACGGCCTTTTCCTTGCCGGTGTGGTAGAAGAACACGCGGTCGCCCTTCTTCATCTCGCGCAGGTTGCGCTGCGCGACCGGATTCCTGACGCCGGACCACACTGTGGTGCGATCAGTCAAGAACTGTAAGTACGAGTAGTTCTCAGGTTCTTCCTTGACGAGCCAATTCATCTGGAGAGAATACCTCCAATGCTGCTTAAGGTTGGCGCGGCCACCAGCGTCGGCAAGGTGCGTCCGATCAACGAGGATGCCTTCCTCGTGCACGCCGACCGCGGATTGTTCGTCGTCTGCGACGGCATGGGCGGCGCCGCCGCGGGCGAGGTCGCCAGCCGGCTGGCTGTCGAGGCGATCGACGCGTTTGTTGGTAACGGCGCGCTGGCAACAAACGGAGATCACGGCCTCCAGCCGCGCACGGCCGGTCTCGGCAAGGCGGTCGAAGAAGCCAACCGCACCATCATCGAGCGGGCGGAGAACGAGGTTGCCAACGCCGGCATGGGCACCACGGTCGTCGCCGTGTGGATCGGCGACGGCCTCGTCAGCATCGCGCACGTCGGCGACAGCCGGCTGTACGTCCGCAACGCCGCCGGCTTCGAGGCGCTGACGATCGATCACTCCCTCGTCGAAGCGCAGGTGCAGGCCGGGCTGATCAATCGCGAGCAGAGCCTGAAGTCGGATCACCAGAACATCCTGCTGCGCGCGCTCGGCCGCGATCCCGACACGCTGGTCGAGCTCGCCGAGGCGACGATTGCCGCCGGCGATCGCCTGCTGCTGTGCACCGACGGCCTCACCAAGACCATCAGCGATGACGGACTCGCGGCCGCGCTCGATCGCTTCCCCGGCGATCCGCAGGCGGCCTGCGACCACCTGATCGCGGCGGCGAATGATCGCGGCGGACCGGACAACATCACGGCAGTGATCGTGGAAATCCAGGGATCGATGCCGGATGGCACGCAGGTTGCTCTTTAGGGCAGCGTGCGTGCCCTGATTTGCTCGGTGCTCATCGCGCTCTGCGCCTGCAAGAGCGCTCCGGCGCCCCATGAAGTCACTCCGGCGCTCGAGAAGGTGGTGGCTGGCAAACCGCTGCCCAATGTTGAGCCGGGCATCTGGACAGAAGTGCAAACGTTCTACACACAGCGGCAGCACGCGCCGGCCTGGGTGGATCATCGCCGCCCGACCGACAAAGCCGCGAAGGTGATCGCGCTCCTCAACACCGCGCGACAGCATGGCTACGATCCCGCGGACTACGCCGCGCCCGCATTGCTCGAGATGAGCCAGGCGGTGGAGCAGATCGACAAGCAGTCGCCGGAGCGTCTCGATCGCCTTGCTGAATTCGATGCGCGCATGACGGCGGGCCTGCTCGCCTTCGGCCGCGACATCGCCACAGGACGGCAGCATGGTGATGCGAAGTGGAAAGCGCGCCGCACGGCGCCGGATCTTGTTGCGGCGGTCTCGAAGGCTGCGGACGATCCAGATGATTTTGTCGGCCTCGTGCGACCGCCGCACGTCGAATACGCCGGGCTGCAAAAGGCGCTCGATGATCTGAACGGCCAGAAGGAGAAAGGCGGCTGGGTGAACGTGCCGTCGGCAAAGGCGGTCAACGAACTGCGGCAGCGCCTGCTGATGTCGGGACACTTGAAGGGATCAGGGAGCGGGGATCAGGGATCAGGGGATCTCCAGGCGGCGGTCAAGTCGTTTCAGGAGCTGCATTCTCTCCCAGCCACCGGCGTCGTCGACGACAAGACCCTGGCGGCGATCAACGTGCCGCTCGACTGGCGCATCCACCAGGTCGCGATCAACCTGCAGCGTTGGCGCTACATGCCGGACGATCTCGGCGAGCGCCATTTCTTCGTCAACATTCCGTACTTCCACTTGGTCGCGCGCGAGTCCGGCAAGCCGGTTATGGACATTCGCGTCGTCGTCGGGAAACCGGGGAATAACACGCCGATCTTCAGCGAGGACATGGAGAGCGTGGTGTTCAGCCCCTACTGGAATATTCCCGACACGATTGCGGAGAACGAAACCGCGCCGGCGGTAGCGCGCGACCCAAACTATCTCGCCCGTCAGGGCATTGAGATTCTTCGTGTGTCGTCGAAGGGCGCCGAAACCGTCAGTGCCTCCGCCGTGAACTGGGATAGTTTGGATGCCGTGAAGGGACTCCTGTTCCGGCAGAAGCCGGGCGACGGCAACGCCCTCGGCCACGTCAAGTTCCTGTTCCCGAATCCCCACGATGTGTATCTCCACGACACGCCCGCCGATGCGTTGTTTGCGAAGCCGGGCCGCGCGTTCAGCCACGGCTGCATTCGCGTCGAGGAACCGGAGACGCTCGCGAAATACGTGTTGAAGGATCATTCCGAGTGGGACGAGGAGTCGATCTTCGCGGCGATGCGATCGGGAGTCGAGAAGCACGTGAAGCTGAAGAGGAAGATCCCGGTGCACATCACGTACTTCACCGCGTGGGTCGATGAAAACGGCGGCCTCCATTTCCAGCCCGACATTTACGGTTACGACAAGGACAACGGAAATTAATCAACGCCGAGTTTGATTCGCGCGCCGAGACTGCTATCCTGAAATTTCCCTGCACGGAAAGCATCTCAGTCCTATGCTGCGAACCCCGATCGTCGGGGCGGCCCTGCTGGCCGCCATCCTGCTGGCGCCTCACGCGATCGATGCGTCCACCTCAGCAAGCTTCGCCCGAGCGGATTTCGATCCCGCGGCGATCGGCGCGATCGACACGGATGTCTTTGAAATGGCGCTCGGCGCCGCCACCTGCGCGGTTCGCACCGGCGCCGTGAAGGATCCTGGAACCTTGACCGTGATTGATTACTCGAAGCCCTCCTCGGAACGGCGGCTGTGGGTGTTCGATCTGAGATCACGAGAGTTGGTCTATGAAGAGCTTGTCGCGCACGGGCAGGGCAGCGGCGGCAACATGGCGACGCAGTTTTCGAATGACGACGAGTCGCACCAGACCAGCCTTGGGCTCTTCGTCACGAGAGATACCTACGTCGGAAGGAATGGCTACTCTCTGCGGCTCGATGGGCTCGATCGCGGCGTCAACGATCGCGCGCGCGACCGCGCCATCGTGATGCACGGCGCGCCGTATGTCAGCGAGGCATTCGTCAGGGCGAACGGGCGTCTCGGCCGAAGCTGGGGCTGCCCGGCGATCGGCGCGGCCGTCGCGCGGGACATGATCGATCGGCTGAAGGGCGGCGGCCTGGTGTTCGCGTACCTATCCCGACGCCGGCTGGATCACGACGTCGAAGTATCTTGGGGGCTGCCGGGCATAACGGCATTGAGCGCCCGCTCGAGCTGGGAGAGCGACGCCGGCTTGGTCAGGAACGGCGCGCCGCTCTCGTTGATCCGCTTCTGGGCCTCGGGTATCTCCGTGAAGCCCGACATGAAAATCACCGGCAATCCAGGCCTGGACACTCTCGCCGCGTCCGCGAGATCAATCCCGTTCTTGCCGGCGCCAAGCACGACATCGGTCAACAACACGTCAGGGGCCTCCGGCCCGCTCAAGATCGGCAGCGCCGCATCCGCCGTTCCGGCGACCAGCACCTTGTGGCCGAGGGTCTCGAGCTGGCGCCGCACGGTGTTCCTCACCGACGCTTCGTCCTCGACCACGAGGATCGTGTGCGAGATGATCGGCGGCGACACCGGCAGGGACGGCGTTGACGTCTCGACCGGCCTGCTCTTCGTCAACGGCAGATAGAGGGTCACCGTCGTGCCGCGGCCCGCTTCGCTCGTGATCGTGACCGCGCCGCCTGACTGCTTCGCGAATCCATACACCATGCTCAGGCCAAGGCCGCTGCCGCCGCCGCCGGTCTTGGTCGTGAAGAACGGCTCGAAGACGCGTTGCGCGACGTCGGCCGGCATGCCCGTGCCCGTGTCCTGGATCGCGAGCAACCCGTATTGGCCGATCGGCAGGTCGTCGTCGGTGCGCGGCGCCTGCGTGATGGCGATCTTCGACGTGCGAATCGTGAGCGTGCCGCCGCCAGGCATGGCATCGCGCGCGTTGAGCGCGACGTTGAGGATCGCCGCCTCCAACGCGGATGGATCCACCAGTGCCACCCCGGCGTCGCGGCTGGTCGCAGTCGTGATCTTGACGCTCGCGCCGAGCGTCCGCGTCAGCAGGCGCACGATGTTGTCGACGAGCGCATTGATCGCCACCGGCTGCGGATTGAGCTGGCGGCGGCGCGAGAAGGCGAGCAGATCGCCGGTGAGATCCTGGCCGTGCCGCGTCGCTCGCAGCGTCTCGTCGATGAGCTCCGTGCTCGCGTCGTCGACGTGAGGGAGGCGCATCCGCAGCAGCTCGAGGTTGCCGAGGATTACCATCAGGATGTTGTTGAAGTCGTGCGCGATGCCGCCGGTCAGCTGGCCGACCGCTTCCATCTTTTGCGACCGAAACAGCGCCTGGCGTGTCTGCTCGAGCGTGTCCTGCGCCGCCCTCAGCTCGGTGATGTCGTGCGAGATGCCGTAGATGCCGAGGATCTTGCCGTTCTTGTCGCGGTACACGCCCTTGGTGACGAGGTATGCCTGGGTGCCGGCGTGGCTCGTCGCCACGCCTTCGAAAGACATCGGCTCGCCGGCGGCCAGCACGGCCTTGTCGTCTTCGATAAAGCGTTTCGCGGTTTCTTCCGTGTAGAGCTCGTGATCGCGCAGACCGACGGCCTCCTCGGGCGTGCGGCCGACGAAGCGCGCCGCCGCCTGGTTGACCAGCACATATTTGCCTTCGAGATCCTTGACGAAGATGGCGTCAGGCGTCGCGTCGATGACGCCGAGCAGGATGTCTGACGCGTTCTGGATCGGCTGCATGCGCCAGCAGCATCTTAGCCCGGCTTTGCGGTCGTTGTTCACAGCGAGGTCGCCGTTCGTCGGTGCCGCGTGCGCCGAGTCCACCACGCCGTCGTTGACACAAATAACTTTGAAATATAAAGTTGACGACGATGGCAGGACGCCGGATCGAAACGTGGCTCGCGGTCGTTGTCGGGGCCGTTGGCCTGGGACTGCTGGCGCTTGCGGGGCTGTGGGTTTACGTCAGCGCCACGGCGACGCCGTTGCACCCGAACGCGCAGGACGTCTCCTCGGTGACGCATGCGGCCCCTTCTTCGAAGTGGAGCGGCGCCGTGGAGCAGGCCCGGCAGATCGCCCGTGCGCATCTCGTCGAGCAGAATCTGCCCGGGCTGTCGGTGGCGGTCGGCGCCGGCGGCGAGATTGTGTGGGCCGAAGGTTTTGGCTGGGCGAATCTCGACAACCGCGTCAAGGTTGAGCCCGACACGAAGTTCAGGATCGGAACTGCCTCGACGGCGCTCACCGCCGCCGCCGCCGGGCTCCTCCTGGAGCAGGGCCGTCTGGATCTCGACGAGCCGATTCAGAAGCACGTGCCCGAGTTTCCGGAGAAGCAGTGGCCTGTGACGTTGCGCCAGGTGATGGGCCATGTCGCCGGACTTCCCAGCGACGGCGGTGACGAGAGTGCGCTGTTTTCGCAGCACTGCGATCGGCCGGTCGATGCGCTGCAGCACTTTGCCGGGAGTTCGCTCAGGTTCGAGCCGGGCACTCAGTACCGCTATTCGAACTACGGCTGGATTGTGGTGAGCGCGGCCATCGAATCCGCCGCGGACGAGTCGTTCCTCACATTCGTGCGGAAGCAGATCTTGGAGCCGCTCGGCATGAACGGCACGGAGCCCGATCTCTCGACGGAAGCACGGCCGGATCAAGCTACGCCGTACTTCCCGAGGTTCGCCGCTGATCCCCGCTACGGTCCGGACCTGATGCGCGAGCTCGACTACTCCTGCTATTCGGGATCGAGCATATTCCTGTCCACGCCGTCCGATCTGGTGCGCTTCGCGATGGCGACCAACGACGGCAAGCTGCTCAAACCCGCGACGGTGCAATTGCTCCAGGCGCCACAGAGGACGACCTCAGGGCAGGAGACCGGGTACGGTCTTGGCTGGGACCTCGAGACCGTCGATTTCGCTGGTAAACAAACGCGGACCGTCGGTCACGACGGCGAGGTGTTGGGCGGCATGGCGTCATCATTCACGACGTTCCCCGAGTACGGGATCGTCGTGTCGGTGATATCGAACACTTCGTATGCCGACACTTCCACGCTCGCGGTGAAGATCGCTGAGGCCTTCGCAACGATCACGAGGTGAGCGCGTCAGTCGTCGTGCGTCAGTACGCGGCGGACCAGCTGCAGGCTGTGATCGATGGCGTTGCGCTCGGCCGCGCTCAGCGAGGCCAGGCGCTCGTCGAGGAACTCTTCGAGCGCGCGCCGGCAGTCGGTCAACACGCGGCGCCCTGCTGCCGTGAGGCGGACGAGCGTCTGGCGTCGATCCGACTTATCAACCCAGCGCTCGACCCAGCCGCGCCGGACCAGCATGTCGACCGACTTGGAGATGGTGGGCAGCCCGACGCCCTTGTAGCGCGCCAGCTCGCTCATCGTGCAGGGGGTGCGCCCGATGCGGCGCAGCGCCGACCACTGCGACATTTCGATCGTCGGTCCCGATCGCCGCAGCTCGGCCCAGAACGCCTGCGTCACCAGGTTCACGACATCGATCAGCTCGCTCGTGGCGTGAGCCGGGTGACGCACGTCCAGTGTTACTGCTGCGGGGCCGCGGTGTTGCCACCGCTGCGCCGCTTTTCCTGCTCCGCCTTGAAGTCGTCGTCCTTCATGTAGACGATGTTGATCCAGGCGTGCGCCATCTCATCGACCGTGCGATCGCCCCAGCCGACCCATTGATTCGGATCGGGATTGGTCTTCTTGGCCGCGGTATTGTCGTGCCACGCCGTCACCTTCAACAGCGTGCCCTTCGGCAGCAGCGGCGCCGCGTTGTCGTCGTAGACGTAGGTCGTCATCCAGTTGAAGTTGAAGTCGCTGACCAGGCTGATGACCTGCTTCTGTCCGTTCGGCAGCAGCGCCTCGACCATCATCGCCTTGCCGCGCAGGTGCATGTGCGGCTGGAAGCTCTCGATGCGGGCGTTGTCGCGCAGCACCATGAAGCCCTCGACCAGCGACAGCGTGTTGGGACGAATGTCCAGCGTGCCGAGCGCCGCCGGCACCAGCGACAGCGTGTTCCGGAACTTCGGCTCCTCGCCCTTCGGGTAGAAGTAAATGCCCATCTCGACGTGATTGGTGATCTCCTCACCGGCCTGCGAGTAGTGGATATCCCAGCGGAACTTCGATCCCGGCAGCAGCAGCTTGCCGGCGTCGGGCCGCATCAGTTCGCCCTGCTTGCCGACCGCCCACTCCATGAACGGCGTCGGCAGGCCAAAGCCGCCGGCCGGCGCGGTGGGATCGGTCTGGTCGAGATAGGCGATCGCGTGGTGCACGATCTTGCGGCCCTTGATCGTCGCCGGACGAATCTCGATGGCGCGGACCCAGCGCGGTTCGGTGATGCCCGACGGCGTGACGCGCTTGTCCCACGCGTCCTGCGACACAGCTGGCATGGTGAAGTCGTACGACTTGACGATCATGTCCGGCTCTTTCTGTCCGAACAGCGCCGCGAAGTTCCAGCCCTGCTCCTGGGGCCACGTCTTCGGCGGAGGCATATCCTTCGGGTTGCCCTGCGGAGCGCCGGCATCGACCCACTTGACGATCGTGTCGATCTCCTTGTCGCTGAGCGAGCGATCGTTCTTGAAACTCTGCACGCCGACCGTTTTGTCGATGTGCCACGGCGGCATCTGCTTGTCGGCAACGCGCGCCTTGATCGAGCGCGCCCACGGCCGCGCCTCGGTGTAGGCGACGAGCGACATCGGCGCGATCGAGTCGGGCCGGTGGCACGCTTCGCACTTCTCCTGGAAGATCGGCGCGACGTCCCTGGTGAACGTCGGCGCAGCCGGGGCCGGTGTCTGCGCGCCTGCCGCGCCCGCCAGCATCAAACTTCCACCGACGACGAACGAACCGACGCGACGTATGTGTGCGAGCAGCATAGGAGTCCTTTTCGTCACTTCCAGAGTCACTTGATGATCACTTTGACGTAGGTGTTGGTCCAGCAACACTGAAAACCGCCCCCGCCTTCACCCGATTCATCATTCGCCTGCACGCGCAGCAGGTACTCGCCCGGGGCGCTGAACGTCGCCGATGCCGTGATCGATTCGCCGGCCTTGCGGACGGCAATGCGCGCGCTCCCGAACTTCACGTCGCCGGGCCCGCGATGCTTGTGCAGCGAGAGCGTGGCCACGTTGACCGCCTTCGAATCCTTTTCCTTCACATCGTCTGCAAACACCGTCAGCGGGACCGGCTGGTTGACGGCGCCGGAGAAACTGCCGGCGATGCTCGTCGGCGGACCGGTTACCTTGGTGCCGTCCGGAGTGAACCACAGCGTCGGCGGCTGGTTGCCCATGCCGAGCTCCTTGTACGGCGTGATGGGATAGCCGGCGTTCAAGGTAAACGGCACCGACTGGGTTTCGCCGTTGGCGGTCAGCGTCCAGCGAATCACTTTGGTGCCGAAGTCTTTCGGCACCTTGATCACGAACACGCCCCACTGGCGGCCCATCTCGAAGAAGGTCGGCTGGCCCTGATCGGGATCGCCCGGCTCGATCTTGTTGTTCGGGCCGACGGGGATGGTCAGCGCCTCTTTCGAATTGCGGTTGTAGTAACCGATCAGCATGCTGACGCTGCCGTCTTCGTTCTTGTACCAACCCTCGTAGGCCGGCGTGATGCTGGCGCCGCGCTCGCGCGCCGGCCCCATCGGCAGCACCGAGGGCTGCTGGGCGGCGGCGAGCAGGACCCGCCCGGTGATAAGGACGGTGACGACGAAAACGGTCCGGCGCATGGTCGAGGTGGCTCCTGTCGGATTGCGGCAGATACTTTGCTATAACGAACTATTCGCCTGTGGCAATTGTAGGGTACGAGCGGGTGAGGTCGCAAGCTGCAAGGACCCGGCTCATGGCATCACCAGGTTCGATCCGAGAACCACGATGTATCCGCGGAAGCCTCCGAGCGCGGCTCCAGTCCCGACGAGGACACGTCCGTCGGGCGAGATGCCTCTAATCGCGCCCGTATTGATCCAGGTGCTGAACGCGTCGGGGACGCCGTTGATCTGAAGGAAGTCCTTTAGGTACGCCGGCTTGCGATCGATCCAGATGATGGCATCGGAATCCGGCGAGCTTGCGACCGCCTGGCTTCCACCGATCACGCTGCCGTCGTCGCTCGTCGCGTTGGCTTCAACGATGATCAAGGGACCGGGGGATGCGCGCAGTCTCGGAGCGGCCAGGCACTGCGTGCCATCGCGCGTCCAGGCCCACGCGCTCTGAAAGTCAGGGTCGCTTGGACGTTCGGCCATTGGCCTGCAGATCCGGCCGACGACGATCGAGCCATCGAGATTCGCGGCGTTCGCGGTCCCGACGAAACCGTCGGGACCCGGCACTCTCTCTTGTCTCGTCCCGATCCATTTCGCGCCTTCGGTGAATCCCGTCGCTTGTTCCTGGTAGCCGACGGCAACCTGCCCGTCCGCGGAGACGCCGAGGGCGAAGCTGCCCCGGCCCGCAACGTTGGAGCCCAAATCGACCATGCCCGTCGACTCTTCCCACCGGAACGCGTGAGAAACCTCGCACCCATTGCGCGCGTAGCCGACGACGACTTTCCCATCACGGCTGGTGTCGTTCGCGGAGCTGAGAAACGAGTCACACGGCAGCGCGTTTGGGAACGACCCGAGCGATCGCCACTCGGTGCCGCGCTGCCAGATGGCAGCCTGCCGGAGGCGCGCGTCGATCGCTTGTCCGACGATGACCTTGCCATCGCGGCTCACTTTCGTCGCGAACAGCCCGCCGGTGAAAATCACACCGGACGTTGGCATCCAGTAGAACCCGCCGCCAGTGCCGAGACCCCCGACGACAACGGCGCCGCCGGCGCTGACGCTCAAGGGCTGCGCGCCTGACCTCGCCTCGAGCTCTATCAGCACTGTCTTGTCGCTCGCTTCGCCGGACCAGGTCGGGGCCAGCATCAGCAACGCCAGAATCAACGCTCCGGTGCGCATCGAGCGAGTCTACTCGGAGTTCAGGTTGGGGTCTTCGCCAACCCCTGGCAGGCTTGGACCGTCAAACATCACATGCTTGACAGCCTGCGTCAGGACATCACCCTCGCGGTTCGCGGTCTCATCAAGAGCCCCGGTTTCGCAGCCGCATCCTTACTCACGCTGGCGCTGGGAATCGGCGCCACCTCAGCCATCTTCAGCGTCGTCAAGGCCGTGCTGATCACACCGCTGCCGTATGCCGAGCCGGAGCGGACGGTTCAGATCTTCACCAAGTGGATCTCGTTCGAGAAGACCTGGATTGCCGATCAGGAAGTCGTCGACTTCCGCAACATGTCGAAAACCATGACCGCGATCGCGGCGTGGAACTCCGGACAGCAGAACCTGACCGGCGACGGCGAGCCGATTCGCATCGGCGTGGGCTTCGTCACGGCCAATCTCTTCGATGTGCTTGGCGTTCGCCCGATGCTCGGCCGCGCAATGACCGCCGCCGAGGATGTGCCGAACGGTGCGCAGGTCGTCGTGCTTGGCTATCCGATCTGGCAATCGCGCTACGGCGGTGATCCAACCGCCGTCGGCCGCACGGTGATGATCAACGACGTGCCCGCGCAGGTCATCGGTGTCATGCCGGAAGGCTTCCGCCTGCCGACGGATTTCAATGACGACGCGGCGCAGCCGACCGAGATGTGGCGGCCCATGGCTTGGGACATGACCACGCTCAGTCGCAACCATGGCTTCTACGCCGTCGCCACCCTCGCACCCGGGCAGACCGCGGCATCGGCTACCGAGGAGCTGCGCGCGATGGCGACGCGGCTGACCGAACAGGGCGCATATCCCGTCCGCATGCAGTTCACGGCATTCGCCGTGCCGATCGAGGAAGAAATTCGCGGCGGCATCAAGCCGGCGATGTGGCTGCTGATGGGCGCGGTCGGTTTCCTGCTGTTGATCGCGTGCGCGAACGTGGCGAACCTGCTGCTGGTCCGCGGTGATGCGCGGCTGCGCGAGATGGCAGTGCGCACGGCGATTGGCGCGGCGCCGGATCGCCTGGTGCGCCAGCTTCTCACCGAAAGCGTGGTGCTCGCGCTGCTGGGCGCGGTCCTCGGGCTTGGCCTTGCATCGGCGGGCCTGCGCATCCTGATGGCGATCGATCCGACCAGCCTTCCGCCGCTCGCGCCGATCGGCCTCGACTGGCCGGTGGTCGCCTTCACGCTGGTGCTCGGTGTCGCCACGACGATCGTCTTCGGCCTGGCGCCGGCGTTGAGAACGCTGCACGTCAACCTGGTTGAATCGCTGCGCGAGGGTGGTCAGGCGACGGTCGGCGGACATCGC
Organism: uncultured cyanobacterium; assembly: GCA_963833135.1. Taxonomy (GTDB): domain Bacteria; phylum Acidobacteriota; class Vicinamibacteria; order Vicinamibacterales; family UBA2999; genus 12-FULL-67-14b. The sequence goes on from CAWHWW010000015.1 coordinate 222,723, forward strand.
CAGCGGCTGCGCAGCCTGCTGGTCGTTGCCGAAGTGACGCTGGCGGTCGTGCTCGTGATCGGGGCGGCGCTGATGGTGAAGAGCCTCGCCGCGCTCGGACGCATCGATCTGGGATTCAAGGCCGACAACATGCTGACGATGCGCGTGTCGGTGCCGACCTCGAGATACGACACGCCCGAGAGAGTCGTGAACTTCTATCGGCAGCTCAATGAAAAGGTTCGCGCGCTCCCCGGTGTGCAGTCGGCGGGGTTCGTGCGCGTGCTGCCGCTCGCCACGACGATTGGCGACTACGGTCTCGATGTCGAAGGTTTCCAGGAATCGCCGGGCGTCAACGCGAAAGGCGACTGGCAGATCGCGACCGACGGATCGTTCGAGGCGATGGGCGCGCGGCTGATGCGCGGACGCTGGTTCACGCCGGCCGACACCGAGAATTCGCAGGCCGTGGCGGTGATCAACGAGACGATGGCGCGGACGTACTGGAAGAATCCGGAAGACGCGATCGGCGGGCAGATCAGGGTCGGGGGCGGCATGAGCCGGCCGTGGGTGACCGTCGTCGGCATGGTCGCCGACGAGCGTCACAACGGCGTGACCGGCATCGTCAAAGAGAAGTTCTACGTGCCGCACAGCCAGTGGCACATCGCGACATCCGGCAGCCTGATTCGCGGCGGGTTCCTCGTCGTTCGCACGACGGGCGATCCGATGGCGCATGGCCGGATCGGTGCGCGCGCAAGTGCGGGCGCTCGATCCGAACATTCCGGTCGCCAACATTCGTCCGATGACGGAAGTGGTGTCGACGTCGCTTGCCACGCCGCGCCTGACCGGATTCCTGATGGGCGCCTTTGCCGCGATCGCGCTGACGCTGGCGGCGGTCGGCATCTACGGCGTGCTGTCGTATCTGGTCGCGCGCCGCACGCATGAGATCGGCATCCGCCTCGCGGTCGGCGCCGATCGCATGCAGGTGTTGTCGATGGTGCTGAAGCAGGGCCTGACGCTTGCGGGCGCCGGCATCGTGGCCGGGCTGGCCGCGGCCTTGGCCCTGACGCGACTGATGCAAACGTTGCTCTATCAGGTTCGTCCCAGTGATCCGGAAACCTTCGTGGTGGTGTCGCTGTCTCTCGTGATCGTGGCGATAATTGCCAGCGCGGTGCCGGCCTATCGCGCGACGAGGGTCAGTCCGTTGGTTGCGTTAAGGACTGAGTAGGGATCAGGGATCAGGGATCGGGGATCAGGGACGGCGGCTTACTTACTGCTTGTAGCTTCCCATTTCGAAGTGAAGCCGTTCGTGCCCTTGTGACTCCACGAATGCGTCGCGCTGGTGTGCGTATGCGCGATCGATCGGAACTGCGTGTAGTCCTGGAACACGGCGCTCGGCAGGTTCATCACCTTCACGGCCTTGCCGTTGAAGCCCTTCATCACTTCCATGTCGACCGATGATTCGGGTCCCGAGAACCTGACGCGCGACTCGGTCACTTCCATCGTGATCGGCGCCTTGGTGAACGAGAGCATCCCGCGCTGGAAGCCCGCGAATGCGAGCGGCAGCAGCGCCTCGACGGCCTTCATCTGCCGATCGCTGACCTTGTCGCTCACGTAGATCTTCGACCAGTTGCGCATGTTGAACGTGACGAGCAACTGCACACCGGCGAGATCGACGCCGTCGTAGTTGCCGGAGTCGATCGAGATGATGCGGTTGCCTTCGCAGGGCATGCGCGACGGCTCGCCTCCGAAGTTGCACGGACATGACACCGTGCAGCTGCAGCTTTCCGCCACCGTCGCGCTCAGCTTCCAGGACGGCTGCCTCGCTGCCGACGGAACTTCGAGCAACACGACGATGGTGGTGAGAGCAAGGATGGTTCGCATGGCCAAAGCCTACATCAGCTCACACTGAGCATCCGTGATTCTGTGATTCCGTGGCCCTTATGTGACAGCCTACGCGGTAACCCCGGCCTCGACGAGACTCGGCGACAGGACCCGAATCAAGTCCACTGGTGACATCGACAGCAGGAAGCCGCGGCGTCCGCCATTGATGTAAACGCGATCGAGCTCGGCGATCGTCTTCTCCATGAACACCGGCAGCGGCTTGCGCGTCCCGAATGGGGAAGTGCCGCCGACCATGTAACCCGTGTGCCGCTGCGCCACGTCCGGCGTGCAAGGGGAGACGGTCCTGGCGCCGATCTGCCGCGCGAGATTCTTCGTCGACACTTCACGATCGCCGTGCATCAGCACGATCAGCGGCTTCTTGTTCTCGTCTTCCATGACGAGCGTCTTGATCACCGAGTGCTCGTCGATACCAAGCTCGCGCGACGACACCGCGGTCCCGCCACGTTCTTGATAGCGGTATTCGTGTTCCGTAAACGCGACGCCGTGTTTTCGCAACATCGGAATTGCACTCATTGCACTCGTTGCCGGCGCAGTTTCTTCGACACTGCGGCGCCGCCCGCCACTGCAGAAACCGAACACCGCTCCCCTGCGAATCGTAAATCAGGCCCATAGTCTCGCGGCACGCCGTTCGCAGCTTTCGCCGTATGGACGACGGTAAGATAGGCCTGAACAAGAGGAGGGAGCGATGCCCATGCCGACGCAATCGAGGCGGCTTACCTACGCGGATTTCCTGCTATTCCCGGACGACGGGAAACGGCACGAGCTCATTGGCGGGGTCCATTACGTGACGCCGTCACCGAACCTCTCTCATCAGGAACTGGTCGGCCGACTCCACCTGGCGATCGGAAATTTTCTAACGACACGACGGCACCTGGGGCGAGTATTTGTGTCGCCGCTCGATGTCGTGATGTCGGAGTATGACGTCGTCGAACCCGATTTGCTCTTTGTCAGTGGAGATCAGCAATCGATCCTGACGGAAGCAAACGTGCAGGGCCCTCCAGCGCTGGTCGTGGAAATCCTCTCACCCGGTACGCGCCGTCGAGACGAAGGTATCAAGCGTCGCCTGTTCGATCAAAAAGGGGTGCGCGAGTGCTGGCTTGTGGATCCCAAAGGACTCCGTATCTCGATTTACCGTCGCGCCGACGACGGATCATTTCCGATCGTGGCGATGATGACCGCTTTAGGCCAGGACCAGTTAACGACTCCGCTGTTGCCAGGATTCACTTTGGCACTGCACGAGTTGTTTGCGGAAATGTAGGGCGTGTCAAAGTCTGAGCCGCATCATTGGCTCGTCGGTGACGACGTAACCCATCGCGTCGTAGAGCGGCTTGCCGAACGTGCTGGCGTTGAGCACGACGCGCTCGATACCTTCGCTGCGGCAGTAGCCGTGGATCGCGTCCATCATGCGGCGGGCGAGCCCCTGCTTGCGATGGGCGGCGGAGGTGTAAACGTTGAATACGAAGCCGCATCGCGGGTCGATCGTCATCGGGCCCGGCGGCCACGGAATCACGATCAGTCCGCCGCCGGCCGCGATCTCGCCGCTCGTTGATTCTGCGATCCAGCCGAGATACGTCTTCGAAGGAATCGCGTGACGCAGCCACAGCTCCGTCGCGACCGTCATGTCGTCGAACTCAGCCGGGATGCCCATCTCGCGGAACATCAGCTCGCGATGCTGGACGATGAACGGGATGTCGGCGATCGTTGCCTGGCGGATCGAATACGGCATTTTCAAGGGTTCCAATGGTTCCACGGTTCCACTGGAACTGTTGGAACCAGTTAAGATCAAACGCTGATGATTTCGCCCCGCGAATATAGAGCAGGCCAGTCCGTCGAAGACTACTGCCGGCAATGTCGCGAGGATCGCATCCACACGGTGATCGTCGTCGACACCCATGCGCAACCGCTGCGCGTGACCTGCGATTTCTGCCGCAGCGAGCATAACTATCGAGGCGGGCCACGCACAGGCCAACAGGCGGACAGGCGAACGGGCGAACGGGCCGTTCCATCCGCGTCACCCGGCGTCACCCGCCTCACTCGCCGTCACCCGCATGAAAGGTTCCCCGTGGACAACGATCTGGAGGCGATGATTCGCCGAATCATTCGCGAGGAAACCGGGCTGACGCCGGTCGCGCCCAGCTGAGAAATGGCGCGGCGGCCAGCTGGTGTTGCGTCCGGGTAAGCCCGGTGTTCAAGAGAAGGCGATGCCAATCGATTCGTTCTTCAACAAGATCGTGATGCTGAGGAATCGCCTGCGTACGCTCGAGCAGCAGGTCAACGCCTCGGAGTTGCCCGACGATCAGAAGCTGAAGATACAGGGATACATCACCGGCTGTTACGGCTCGCTGACCAGCTTCAACGTGCTCTTCGCCGACGACGACGATCGATTTGTGGGAACCGGAGGAGGTGACTAGGCGACGGCGCGACATGCTGTGGACCTCGACTGATGTGCCGCTGGTTGTATAGTCGCGCCATGCGTAAGACATGCCAGGCTCTCATCGCCGCCGCGGCGCTCGTGTTTGCGGTCCCGACCGAACCGCACGGCCAGCGCCCGCCGTCGCAAGCGCGGCTCAAGGCGCTCGTCGGCGGCACGCTCATCGACGGCTTCGGCGGACGGCCGGTCCGCAACAGCGTGATCCTCATCGACGGCGAACGCATCACCGCCGTCGGCGTCCAGGGACGCTGGCGATTCCCGCCGGCGCCGAGGTGATCTCCACCGAAGGCATGAGCGTCCTGCCCGGGCTGTGGGACATGCACGTCCACCTGATGCTCAACGGCCACAGCGACTACGCGCACTGGGACAAGACCTATCCCGCGCAGCTCGGCCCGGTGATCATGCCGGCCGGCGCGAAGCAGCTGCTCCTCGCCGGCGTGACCAGCGCGCGCGATCTCGGCGCGCCGCTCGACGCGTCGATCGACGTCCGCAACAAGATCAACAAGGGCGAGCTCACCGGGCGCGACGATGTACATGTCGGGCCCGTTCATCCAGCACGCGCCGTATCCCGGCACCGAGTTGTTCCGCTGGGGTGTGACCGGCGTCGACGATGCGCGCGCGAAGGTGCGGAAGCTGGCCGACGGCGGCGTCGACGTGATCAAGCTGATCGATCAGGATCAGATGACGCTCGAGGAAGTGAAGGCGGTGGTTGATGAAGCGCACCGGCGCAATCTGCCGGTGGTCGCTCACTCACATCGTCCCGAGGAGATCCGCCGCGGGCATCCTCGCCGGCGTCGACAACTTCGAGCACACCGGACTGGCCGCGGCGCCGGAGTATCCCGACGACATCATCAAGGCGATTCGCGAGCGCGCCGCGAACATGGCGATGGGCCCGCTGTTCTGGACGCCGACGATCGAGGGCCTGTTCAACTACGAATACATTCGCGACAACCCCGAGCACATCGACGACAGCGCGTGGCATGAAGGGCTGCCGCAAGACCATCGTCGACGACATCAAGCAGTCGCTGACGCATCCGGAGCGGCTCGATTACTTCCGCGCCACGCCGTCGCGGCGGCCGACGCTGGCGCGCAAGTTCAACCAGCTGCGCGAGGCCGGCGTGACGCTGCTCGATCGGCACCGACAGCGGCATCCCGATGAAGTTCCACAGCGGCTCGACGTGGCGCGAGCTCGATGCGTGGGTGAACCTGCTCGGCGTCGACGCGATGACCACGATCCGCGCGGCGACCTACTGGCCGGCGGTCGCCATGCGCAAGGAGCGCGAGGTCGGCACGATCAGCCCCGGCAAGTACGCCGACATCATCGCCGTGCGCGGCGACGTCCTTCGCTACATCAACCTGCTGCAACGCGTCGACATCGTCGTCAAACGGGGAACTCGGTACAAATAAGGTTCCAGGGGTTCCAAGGGTTCCAGGGTTCCAAACGGTTTGGCACCGGTTCCATTGTTACGGGTTCCAAGCTCTTGGGACGAACATGGAACGTTGGAACTCCTGGAACGCAACCCTTGGAACGTTTGGAACTTCTGGAACCCCTTGGAACCCCAGGTTACTTGCTCGTCGCCTGTCCCGGCCAGCGCGTGTCGATCGGTTTTGCGGGATCGGCGGTGATCTGGAGATCCGCACAGTGGTGGTAGGCGTAGCCGCCCGGCTGGTTGTAGACGTGATCGGCCATGAATTGGATCACCTGCAGCGTGCACTTCGCGCAGTTGATGTTCGGCAGCTCGACCTGCGTCTCCCATGGCGCCATCGGCGTCTTCGGTCGCTGCGACGCGGATTCACCGGGCTTGTTGTAATGCTGGAACAGGCCATCGGCGAGCACCGGGATTTGCGGCGGGCTCTGGATCTGCCCCCACACTGAGTACAGTCCGCGCTCGGTCCACCGTTCCTGCGCGTACGGATCTGGAGGCAGCTCGGTTCGCGAGTTCACCGCCAGCGCGATGCGATAGTGACCCGAGTGGAAGATCGTCTCCTGGATCTTGATGGGCAGCATCGAACCGCCGGTGACCTTGGTGACGGCCTTCGACAGAATCGCCTCATTGGCCCCAGGCTTTGGATCGCCGCCGCACGGACCGGCCTTCTGCGGGTCGCCGAGATCGTTGGTGTTCAGCCACGCGGTGGGGGTGAGCAGCTTGAAGTGGGCATAGGCGCCGGTCGTCATCGCCAAAGCCACGGCAATTGCCAAGACAAACGAACACGCTTTTCTCATATCCGCATCATACATTCTGCGGTGTGATCTAGCATGAATGGCGGGAACGGAGTAATTTGTCGGGTCAACGGAGGAGCCATGCCGCGAATTTTCGTCGCCATACTCGCACTTGTCTTGATGTCCCCGATTGCCGCGCAGGCGCAGGCCGGGAGCGCCGCGAAAAGTGTCGAGCCGTTCAAGGTTGGAACGTTCCGCATCGGCGGCGCGAGCACCGTCGGGCTGGTGCTGCGCGACACGCTGGTGGTCGATCTCGTGCAGGCAAACGCCGCGCTGGAAAAGTCGCGCTCCTTCCCGGCGCGATCGATGCCGTCGGACATGGTCGATCTGATTGCCGGGTACGAGAACGGCCTCAAGGGCCGCCTCTACGCGATCGTCAACGAGCTCGTGCAGACCAAGGCGCTCGACGGCAAGCGGCCGGCGTATGTCCGCGAGCTGAAGGAGGTCCAGACGCTCGCGCCGATTCCGCGGCCGCGGCAGATCATGATGACGGCGGTGAACTTCTACAGTCACATCTCCGAGAACGCGCCGCCTGAAGTGCGCGCGAAAGCCGTCGCCGCGCGCAAGGCCAATCGCGGAACCCCGTACCTGTGGTTGAAGGCGACATCTTCGATCATCGGCACCGGTGAGACGATCGTCATGCCCTACGGGCGCACCGAGCTCGACTGGGAAGTCGAGTTGGGGACCATCATCGGCCGCCGCGCGAGATACGTCGCCGCGCCGAAGGCCGAGGAGCACGTGTTCGGCTACACCGTGATGATCGACATCTCCGATCGCGGGGGCCGGCCGCCAGGCGGGTTCGGCAGCGGCAGCGACTGGTTCATCCAGAAGGGCCAGGACACGTTCGGGCCGATCGGCCCGTTCATCGTGCCGAAGGAGTTTTACGGCAATCCGATGAGCGAGCTGAAACAGACTCTTCTCGTCGGCACTGATCAGCGGCAGCAGGCCGATTCATCGGACATGATCCACTCGGTCTGGGAAGTGATCGAGTACGCCTCGTCGCTGGTGACGCTGCAGCCGGGCGACATCATCGGCGCCGGGACGTCCGGCGGCGTCGGCATGGGCACCTCGGTGCGCGGCTCGCAGCTGTGGCTCGTGGCGGGTGACGAGATCACCGCCACGATCGACAAGATTGGCACGCTGCGGCACAAGGTCGAGGGCGCACCTGCGCCGCCGCCAGGCACCGGTTCGTATCTGCCGCCGGTCGCGACCTACCGCAAGCCGCAGCAGTAAGTCTCACGCCCTCCCGATTCACGTCGGGAGGGTTGAGCGCATCACGGTACGAAAGTGTCCGCGTTTTCGGCCGTCAGGTGTTGTCTGAGGAACCGCAGTGTCTGACGCACGATCTCGCGCGACATCCGGCTGTCGTCAAAGAGGTCAAAGGCGTGCGGGCCTTGCGGGATGGGATTGACAGCACTGCGGATGAACGGAGCTAGGAAGAGGCGCCCTTCGCCCAGGTGCCTTCCTTCAACGACACGGTCCGGTTGAACACCGGCTTGCCCGGTGACGAGTCCGGGTCGGCGCAGAAGTAGCCCTGCCGCTCGAATTGATACCGCGCGCCGGAGACAGCGCCGCCGAGGGACGGCTCGAGCTTGCAGTCCTTCAGCACTTCGAGCGATTGCGTGTTGATCGTCGACGTGAACTCGGCGCCGGTCTTCGCCGCCGCGCCTTCCGGATCTTCTGACGTGAACAGCCGATCGTAGAGCCGGACTTCCGCATCGACCGCGTGCGCGGCCGAGACCCAGTGCAACGTCGCCTTGACCTTGCGGCCGTCCGGCGCATCGCCGCCCCGGGTCGCCGGATCGTAGGTGCCGCGCAGCTCGACGATCTCGCCGGCGGCGTTCTTGATCACCTCGGTGCAGGTGACGAGATAGGCGTTACGAAGGCGGACCTCGCGGCCGGGCGCCAGGCGGAAGAACTTCTTCGGCGGATCTTCCATGAAGTCATCGCGCTCGATGAAGACTTCGCGGCCGAACGGCACGCGCCTGGTACCGAGTGAGGCGTCGTCCGGATGGTTGGCAACCGTCATCTCCTCGGATTGACCGTCCGGGTAATTGGTCAGCACGAGCTTCAACGGGTGCAGCACCGCCATCGCGCGCGGCGCGCGGAGATTGAGATCCTCGCGCACGCAGTGCTCGAGCAGGCCGACGTCGATGACGTTTTCCTTCTTGGCGACGCCGACGCGCGCGCAGAAGTCGCGGATCGATTCCGGCGTGTAGCCGCGCCGCCGCAGCCCGCGACACGGTCGGCATGCGCGGATCGTCCCAGCCGGAGACGTGCTTCTGCTCGACGAGCTGCAGCAGCTTCCTCTTGCTCATCACGGTGTAATTCAGGTTGAGGCGCGCGAATTCATACTGGCGCGGCCTCGCCTCGGTGGCGGCGTGCTCGATCGCCCAGTCATAGAGCGGGCGATGATCGACGTACTCGAGCGTGCAGAGCGAGTGGGTCACGCCTTCGATCGCGTCCGACAGCGGATGCGCGAAGTCGTACATCGGGTAGATGCACCAGGCGCCGCCGGTGCGGTGATGGTCGGCATGGCGAATGCGGTACAGCACCGGATCGCGCATCGTGATGTTGGGGGAGCGCATGTCGATCTTTGCGCGCAGCACGTGGGCGCCGTCGGGAAATTCGCCGGCGCGCATGCGGCGGAACAAATCGAGGTTCTCGTCGGCGCCGCGCGTTCGATACGGAGAGTCCTTGCCGGGCTCGGTCAGCGTGCCGCGATGCTGACGGATCTCATCGGCTGAAAGTGAATCGACGTAGGCGACGCCCTTGCGGATCAAATCTTCCGCGAACCGGTACAGCTGCTCGTAGTAATCCGACGCGTAGTACTCGCGCTCGTGCCAGTGAAACCCGAGCCACCGCACGTCTTCCTTGATGGAATCCACGTACTCGACGTCTTCCTTGACCGGGTTGGTGTCGTCGAAGCGGAGGTTGCAGTAACCGCCAAACTCGCTGGCGACGCCGAAATCGAGGCAGATCGCCTTGGCGTGGCCGATGTGCAGGTAGCCGTTCGGCTCCGGCGGAAACCGCGTCACCACCCGGCCGCCGTTCTTGTCGGCGGCGACGTCTGCGGCGACGATGTCGCGGATGAAGTCCGTCGGTGGAGCGGGTGCCGCTGTATTAGCGTCCGGCATGTGTCTCAGCTATTCAGATTATCAAAACATTCACGGAAACACAGAAACACGGAAACACAGACTCTCTTTTGGTCTTCCCAAAAGCATCTTCCGTGCTTCAGTGTTTCCGTGATTCCGTGTTTGTTTTTCACTCCGCCGCGCACGGGGCGCCGGATAGGACGGCGAGGACGATCAGTGGATTACGTCCGCTGCGCGAGAGGCTGTAGGTCGTGCCGCGCGGCACGACGGCGAAGGCGCCGGCGGCGACCGTGAACTCGCGCTCGCCGAGCTTCAATCGACCATCACCGCCGACCACGTAGAGCATGCCGTCGGCGGATTCGTGCTGGCGGCCGTTCCACGGCTCGCGCACCTGCCACAGCATCGCCTGGCCGACGCCGCTGCAGCCGATCAAGTTTTCCTTTTGCGGCTCACGTCCGTTGATGAAGTTCTTCTCGATGAAGTCGGGCAGCGACATCGTTTTCGCGGTGCCCGGCGGCGGCAGCTTCGGCGTCGACGGCGCGGGTGCGGCGACCGGCGCGGGCGGTGGCGGCGGAGGGGCTACCACGGGCGCGGGGCTCAACGTGATTGACAATTCGGGCTGCGCCGTTCCGGCGCGCCACACGATTTCCTTTTCGAAGGTGATGAACTTCTCGTGCGTGAAGCGCACGCGATAGGTGCCGGCGCGCAGTCCCTCGACGCGCGTTGGCCCGCTCGAGCTCGTCACTTCACGATCGACCGGCCCGGTCACCTTGACGGTGACGCCCTCGACCAGACGGCCGCTGCCGTCGGTGATGAAGAGCAGCGCCGTTGTCGTCGCGGCACCCGCGGGACGCGGCTTCGGCGCCGGTGTCGCCGGCGCCGCGGGCGGCTGAGCGGTGGTGGTCGGCGGCTTCGTCGCCGGCGGAGTTGCCTGGAGCAAGGTCAACAGTAAGAGAACGACCATGCCCCATCGTACTACGCGGGCTTCAACGATGCGTTCTTGATGGGCAGGGTGCGGACCCTCACCCCGGTTGCCGCGAAGATCGCGTTGGTGACCGCCGCGGCTACCGGCGGCACGGCCGGTTCGCCCAGGCCGCCGATGTGCGCATCCGAGCGGATGAACTGGACCTGCACCAGCGGCGCTCCCGAAAGGATCAGCGTCTTGAAGTCGTGGAAGTTGCTTTGCGCAACTTTGCCTGTCGGCAATCGTGATTTCGCCCAGCCACGCGGCGGCCAGGCCGAACATGATGCCGCCTTCCACCTGCGCCGTCGCGGTGTCGGTATTGACGACGTCGCCGCAGTCCACCGCGGCATAAATGGTCTTCACCTTCAGCGTCCCGTCTGGCGAAACCGCGACGTGCGCGACCTGGCCGACGATTGAGCCAAAGCTCTCGGCGATCGCGATCCCGCGTCCCTCACCCTGGGCAGCGGCAATCCCCACTTCGCCATGGCTGCGACCTTTTCGAGCACCGCCCTGAATCGCGGATGCTCGGTCATCAGATCGCGACGGAACTCGAACGGATCCTTCTGTGCGGCGTGCGCCATCTCGTCGATGAACGCTTCCTTGAAGAAGCCGTGCTGCGAATTGAGCACCGATCGCCATGGACCGGTGCGCACATGGTGCTTGGCGTCGCGCGCCTTCGCGTTCTTCTCGGCGATTGCATAGGGCATGAACGTCGATTCGCCGTCGCCGCCGCCCGCGTAGAAGCAGGACGCCGCAATCGGTACGCCGGCCTGGTCGAGCGCACCGGCAAAGCGCGCCATGGCCGCCGGCCGGTAGAACCCGTGCTGCATGTCGGTCTCGCGGCTCCAGATCAATTTCACGGGCGCCGGTGACATCACCTTGGCGATGCGCGCCGTGATGTCGACGAAGTCGTGATACCCGGGGAGTTTCCGGCCGAAGCCGCCGCCGAGCGCAAGGTTCGTGTACTGCACGTCGGTGGCGCTGATCTCCAGCGCCTTCGCGGCCGTGCCGCGCGCGTTCAGCGGATCCTGCGTGCCGGCCCACACCTCCGCGCGATCGCCGGTGACCTTCACCGTGCAGGCCATCGGCTCCATCGTGGCGTGCGGCAGGAACGGGACCCGGTAGTCGGCCTTCACCACCGTGGCGCCGGCCGGCATGTCGGGAGCGGCGCCGAGCGCCTTGTCGAACGCATCGAAAATCGTCGCGCTCGACACCGCGCCGTGCCCGGCATCATCGAACTGCGGCTCGAGCATCGCGAGCGCCTTGCGCGCCTGCCAGTAGGTGTCGGCGACGACCGCAACGGCCTCCTCGAGCTTGACGACGCGCTTGACGCCCGGCATCTTCTCCGCTGCTGCGGTATCCACCGCCACCAGTGTTCCTCCAAACACCGGCGCGATCTCGACCGCGGCGTGCAGCATGCCGTCGATCGTGAAGTCGACGCCATAGATCGCGCTGCCGTCGACTTTCGATCGCATATCCACTCGTTGCCTCGCCGTGCGACGCAGCGTGTATGCGTTCGGGTCTTTCAACGCCGGGCGCGAGGGAACCGATTCATGCACCGCGGCTTTCGCGAGTTCGCCGAAGGTGGCCGATCGGCTCGACGCTGCGTGGGTCACCTGCGAGTTGGCGACGGTGCACTCTGACGCCCTCACGCCGAACTGCTTTGCAGCAGCGGCGACGATCATCTCGCGCGCGGCCGCTCCGGCGACGCGCATGCCATAGTGGCCGGTGCTGCGCACCGACAGCGATCCGCCCGTGATCTGGAGGCCGGCGAGGCGGGCGATGCGATACGTGCCGTAGTCGAAGCCGCGCTCGAGCGGTCCGGGGACGCTCATGAAGGCGCGGCCGATGTAGGCGTTCGCGTAGGCATCGAGCGCCGGCGCTTCCTTGATGCTCACGAGATTCCAATCCGCATCCATTTCTTCCGCCGCCATCATGGCCAGCGCCGTCTGCGCGCCCTGGCCCATCTCGCAGTGCGGGACGAGGACCGTGACGATGTTGTCGGGCGTCACGAGGATCCAGGTATTCAGCTCGCCGGTGCCCTCCGCGTCATCCGAGCGGACGCTGTGGCGGCTCGGCGCGAAGATCGCGCCGGTCACGCCGAGCACGAAGCCGCCGCCGGCAAGCGCGCCGGCGCCGATGAACGCGCGCCGTGTCCATTTGCCCATTACGCGCCCCCTTCGCCGGCGACGGTCAGCGTCTGAATGGCGCGGCGAACTCGCGCGAAGGTGCCGCAGCGGCAGATGTTGGTGATCGATTCATCGACCTCGGCGTCGGTGGCGTGCGGTTTCTCGGCCAGGAGCGCCGACACCGCCATGATCATTCCCGACTGGCAATAGCCGCATTGCGGCACCTGCAGGTCGAGCCAGGCCTGCTGGACCGGCGAGAGGACGCCGCCGTTTGCCAGACCCTCGATCGTGGTGATGGTCGCGCCGTCAGCCGACGACACCGGCATGACGCACGACCGCTCGGCCTTGCCGTTGACGTGCACCGTGCACGCGCCGCACTGGGCGATGCCGCAGCCGAATTTCGTGCCGGTAAGGCCGAGCGTCTCGCGGATCGCCCACAGGAGCGGGGTGTCCGGATCGATGTCGAGCGTGCGGCTTTGGCCGTTGACCGTCAATGTGATCGGCATGCGCGAAGTCTAAACAGAAGGGCGCAGGATCAGAAGACAAAAATCCCTTTCTGTTGGATGATTTGGCGCATGACTCTCGCATCCATTCGCAAGCTGTGCCTGTCACTGCCGGACGCCACCGAGCAGATTCAGTGGGGCAAGGACCTGGTTTTCAAGGTCCGAGGCAAGATGTTCTGCGTCGCCTGCACGGAGCCCGTGGCGCCGCCCAAGGTGGCCTTGTCGTTCAAGTGTGACGACGAGACGTTCGCGGAGCTGGTGGAGCGCAACGGCGTGATCCCCGCGCCATACATGGCGCAGCACAAGTGGGTTGCGCCGGAGCAGTTCGACACCCTCGGTGGCGCCGAATTGGAAAAGCTGATTCGACGCGCCTACGAGATCGTGAAAGCGAAGCTGGGGAAACCTGGACCGGCGACCAAGAGAAAACCAGCCAGGAAAGCCGCTGCGAACCCTTCGACTCGCGTGAAGGCCGCGAAGAAGCGGCCTTCACGCTCGCTCAGGGCAGGGAAAAAGACTGCGCGTCGTTGAGCTTGATGTAAACGTCCTCGATTGGAGCCGGTATAAGAGGATACTATTTGCCCGGCCGGTGACGGCATCCGCCTGCGCTCGCTTTTGTTTCGGCGAGCTCCGATGCGATGGCGGCGGCGAAGGGACCGCGTAGGCGGCCAAAGGAGTCACTTGATGCGATCCCTGTTCCTCAAATCGGCGTTGGTCCTCACGGTGGTGCTGTCCTGGTCGGGCATTCCCGCGGCGGAGCGGACCGATGCGGCCAACGGCACCAACCCCGCGTTCAAGACGATCGGTCCGCTCGCGTTCAGCCCTGACGGGGTGCTGTTCGCCGGAGACACGCAGTCGGCGGCGATCTTCGCGCTCGATCTCGGCAAGGCCGCGACCGGCGGCGCGCCCGGTGCCAAGGCAGTCCCCGCGTTCGACCAGAAAGTCGCGGCGCTGCTCGGCACCGACGTGCGCGAGATCACGGTGACGGATCTTGCCGTGCATCCGAAGACGCGCAACGCGTTCGCGTCCGTGATGCGCGGCCAGGGCACGAACGCCCAGCCGGCGCTACTGCGCATCGACGGCGCCGGCAAGATCGAGGTCGTCGCGTTCGGCGACATCAAGTACAGCCGCGTCGAGCTGCCGAACGCGCCCGCCGCGAACCCGGGCGATCAGCGCAACCCGCGCACCTCGTCGATCACCGACATGGCATTCGTTGACGGCCGCCTCTACGTCGCCGGACTCTCGAACGAGGAGTTCGCGTCAAAGCTGCGCACGGTGAGCTATCCGTTCAACACCGTGGATAACGGCGCGAGCGTCGAGATCTATCACGGCAATCACGGCCAGTTCGAGACGCGCTCGCCGGTGTACACGTTCGTGCCGTACAAGGTGAAGGGCGAAACGAACCTGATCGCGGGCTACCTGTGCACGCCGCTCGTGAAGTTCCCGGTCAGCAGCCTCAAGTCGGGCGCGAAGGTGATGGGCACGACGATCGCCGAGCTCGGCAACCGCAACCGGCCGCTCGACATGATCGTGTATCAGAAGAACGGCCAGGAATTCCTGCTGATGTCGAACAACAGCCGCGGCGTGATGAAAATCCCGACTGCGAACTTCGGCGAGGCCGCTGGCATCACCACGCGCGTGACGACGGAGAAGGGCGGCGTCGGCTACGAGAGCGTCGCATCGCTGAAAGGCGTGGAGCAGCTCGACCTGCTCGACGCCAACAACACGATCATCCTCGCCCGGACGGATGCCGGCGTGCTGAACCTCGATGTAGTCGCGTTGCCCTGAGCGAGGGGCGCGCATTGCGCCCCGAGTCGAAGGGCTCGAAGAGACGTCGTTGATACTCAACTTGAAGAGCGCGGTCAGAGCGGCCGTGCTCTTCTTCGTTGCGGCATGCGGTGGCAAGGACGGCGGTGTGCCCGGCGGCCAGCCCCGCATCCTCCTCAATACCGACACCTCGCGCCCCACGATCGACGTGGTCGGCGTGCCGGCTGCGGCGATGACGGGGCTGGCGACACTCGATTCACGCGACGCCTGGACGGCCGTCTTCAAAGTGTCGGTCGGCGCGGACCAGGCGCCGATGGTCGGCCAGTACTCGATCGAAGGCGGGCGCGTCCGCTTCACGCCGATGTTTCCGCTCGATCACGGCCGGCAGTACCAAGTGACGTTTACGCCTCCCGGCGCGCCGCCGATCACGAGCGCCGTGGGACTGCCCGCGAAGGACGCGACGCCGAAGACGACGGTGGCGCAGGTGTTTCCGACGGCGGAGGTCGTGCCCGAGAACCAGCTGCGGATCTACATCCGTTTCTCGGCGCCGATGGGCAGCCGCGGCGGGCTCGATTTCGTGCACCTGCTCGATGACGCGGGTCAGAAGGTGACGGATCCGTTCCTGCCGCTCGATGCGGAATTCTGGAACGACGATCGCACGCGTTACACCGTGTTCTTCGACCCGGGGCGCCAGAAGCGCGGCATCGCGCCGATTGCCGACATGGGGCGCTCGCTCACGGCGGGGAAGTCGTACACGCTGGTGATCGACCCCGAGTGGCGCGACGGCGAAGGGCTGCCGCTCAAACAGCAGTATCGCCGCACCTTCAAGGTCGGGCCGCCCGACGAGGAGCCGCTCGATCCGAAGTCATGGCTGATCGATTCGCCGGCCGCCGGCACCAGCGGTCCGCTGCGGGTGACGTTTCCCGAGCCGCTCGATCACGGGCTGCTGCTGCGGGCGCTTGGCGTGCTCACGCCGCGTGGCAAGCCGATCGAGGGAGTGGTGGCCGTCGGCGGCAGCGAGCTGACGTGGACATTTACGCCCGCCGAACTGTGGAAGGCCGGTCAGCATGACCTCGTCGCGTTCGCGATGCTGGAGGATCTTGCAGGCAACCGGATCGGCCGCGCGTTTGAAGTGGATCAATTCGATCGGACCGATTCAAGTCGCGAGCCAGAGAAGACGCTGATTCCGTTTACGGTGAAGCCTTGAGGTCCTGAGGTCTTGACGTTCTGAAATTCAAGCCCGTAGCCCGCAAGCCCGTAAGCCCTACGGGGTCATTAACGCAAGCATCGCCCACCCCACGGTCGAGATTCGCTGCGCATAACTTTCCTGGTTTGCGGGTCTCGTGGTTTCCGGCCAGCTGCCGTCAGCCTTCTGCTGCGAAACGATGTACTTCTTCCCGTTCGCGATCGCCTCTTTCAATTCCTCCACGCGATACGCCGACCGCGCCAGGCGCGGCTCGGCTTCGAGTGAGCTGAGCGCCAGCACCGCCATCGCGGTATCGAATACCTGGGGGGCGGCGGTGACGTAGGGTCCCCATCCGCCGGCCGGCGATTGGCCGTTGCGAAGGATGCTCAGGCAATTGCGGCGAAGGTTTTCCGCCATGACGTCGCTCGACAACTCCAGCGCAAGAATCGTCGCCGACGCATCGAGGACGTTCTCGGGCATGACCCCGCGGATCCACCGGTCGGTCTGGACGATCGTGAAGTTGTCCGGCTGCACGCCAGAGGCGACGAGCGACGAGCGTGCCGACCACGTGGCGATGATCGTCCCGTAGGTCGCCGGCGAGCCCAGGCTCTGCGACGAATCGAGCTGCCACGATCCGTCCGGCTGCTGCTCGGCGACGAGCAGCTTGGCGGCGGCTTCGAGATCGGTGGAGGCGGCCTTGCCGTGGCGCTCGGCGACGGCGAGCGCGCTGGCAAACTGGATCTTCGCGAGCGTCTTGTCGTCAAAGCCGCTCGGTGCCTTGTTCTGGTCCCAGGTCGACGGCTGCTTCAGGAAGGCGAGCGTGTCGTCGAGCGACGTGCCGATGTCGTATCCCTTCGATGCCGCGACCAGCAGCGCGCGCGTCGCGTCACCGTTGTTGTGGCACGAGTAGCAGGGGTGCTCGGCCTTCCACTTCGGGACTTCGACTTTCAGGTAGTCGACGCCCTTCGCGATCGCTACCGCGCCGGGATCGGCCTTGTCGACGGCGATTGATTCTTTTTTCAGTTGGGATGCGACACCGATCGAGACGCTCAGGACGACAGCGGCGGAGTTGACGAGGAAGTGGGCTCGCACGGCGGTATCTTACCGCCGCTGGAGGCCGTCAGTTGAAGGCGCTGACGATAGCGGCGACGGAAGCGGCCTGACCTGCCCAGAACACGAGGGCCCACTTGAGCAGCTCGCGATGCTTGGTCTCCGCGTCGAGCTTGACGGCGCCGAATTGTTCCGACATGTCGAGGCGGAGTCTGGCCATCTCGAGGCGAATCCCTGTTCCCTGCGTAAGGGTGTCGACCCGCAAGTCGCCAATCTCCGTCCGCAGCTTTCCGCATTCCTCGGCCAACCGCCGTTCGAAACGATCGGTCGCCGTTGTCAGCAAATCGTCGTGCTCGCGATCCGTCATTCGGCACGCTCCCATGACACTCTGATTTCCCATTGCTCCACCACGTTCTGACGACGACGGTGCCATCGTCGACGAGGCTTATGCAACAATTATTTTCGAAGACCCAAAGAGCGAGAGTGTCAGGTCGATAGTCGCAATTCCTGCGTACCTACCAGATGCCCGCCTTGCCCTGCACGGATGCGATCAACTTCGCAGGGTCGTAGCCGATGCCCTGCTTGAAGACGGTCTCGACCTTGCGGATGTCGCTGATCGTTGCCGCCGGATTGCCGTTGATCACGACAAGATCCGCCTGCTTCATCACCGCGATGCTGCCGACCGTCTTGTCGCGGCCGAGGTACTTCGCGCCGTTCAGCGTCGAGATCGAGATCGCTTCGAGCGGCGTGAAGCCGGCCTCGACGAGTAGCTCGACCTGCCGCTGATTCGCGAAACCGGGAATGACGCCGCCCCCGCCGGTCGGGTCCGTGCCGGCGATCAGCAGACCGCCCGCTTTCGCGAACGCCCGCTCGAGCGCCATTCCTTTGGCGAACAGCGTCGTGTAGATCGACTCCTTGTTCTGCGACGTGCGCGTGTAGTTCTGCTCGAATTGCTCGCGCAGCTGCGGCGTCAGCACTTCGAGACCGGGCGGCTTCGGCCGTCCCGGCGTGAACGTCTCGAACACCGTCAGCGTCGAGGTCAGCGCCACGTTCTTGTCGATCAGCGTCTTGACCAGGTTCGTGAACGGGGCGCCGTTCTCGTCGAGCGCGGCGATCGTCTTCTGTCCGACGCCCTGGCCCGGGCACACATCGGGCTTCTTATCGGCGACGAAATCCGTCGATGCGAAGAAGCCGTGCTCGAGGTTGTCGATGCCGAGGCCCGCCGCCTCCGCATACGTGACCGAGCACAGGTGGCCGGTGACCTTGATGCCGCGGCGATGCGCTTCGTTGATCGCGGCGGCCAACTCGCCGCGCGTGATCTGCATGTAGGTCTTGAGCGAGGTCGCGCCTTCATCCGTCCAGTACTGCACCTGCCGGCGCGCGTCTTCGGGTCCTTTCAGCGTGCGCATCTGGATGAAGGTGTTCGGACCATTCAGGTAGGGAGCCGTCGCATCGATGGCCGGCCCCGGCTTCTGGCCGGCCTCGACGAGCCGCATCATGTTCAGGTCCATGAACCCATTCACGTTCCCGCCAGTCCTCATCGTCGTCACGCCGCCGGAGAGATAGAGGCGCGAGAAGGATTCGCCGAGCTGCCCATAGACGCCGGGACCGTTCGGGTAATAGAGGTGCTCGTGCACCATCACCAGTCCGGGGATGACGCTCTTGCCGGTCAGATCGATCGTCTGCGCGCCGGCGGGCACGTCAGTGCTGGCCGAACTGCCCATCGTGGTGATGACGCCGTTGTTCAGGATCAGCGTCTGATCCTCGCGCGGCGCCGCGCCCGTTCCGTCGATCACACGCGCGTGCGTAAGCGCGATGAGCGGCGCATCCACGGAGACGTAGGCGCGGACGGCGGTCGAAAGGGTTGGGCGCTGTTGGGCGGCGATCGTGAACGCGATCGCGCCGGCTGCGGCGATCGCCAGAAGGGTGGTCAGGCCCGTCGTCAATGCGGCTTTCATACGGAGGCAAGCTTATCGCGAACGGTCGACCGACCCGGCGCCGAGCCGCGCTATCATCGCCGTCACGTGTCTTCCTCGCACCGCGTTCGCGTCGGCGTTCTTGGCGCCGGCACGTGGGCTACCACGGCCCACCTCCCAGGCTTCGCCCGCGATGCCCGATGCGAGCTGGTCGCCATTGCCGACCCACAGCGAGAGCTGGCCGAGGCGGCGGCGCGGACCTTTGCCATCCCGCACGTCTGCGATTCGCACGAGGCCCTCATCGGCCGCACCGATCTCGATCTGGTCGACGTCTGCACGCCGAGCAGCACGCACTTTGCGCTGTCGTGGGCGGCGCTCGAGGCCGGTCATCACGTGCTCTGCGAAAAGCCCGTGGCCTTCGACTTCCGCGACACCAGGCGGGCGGCGGCGTTGGCGCGCGCCAGGGGGCTGAAGACCAAACTGGGCTTTACCTTCCGCTATGCGCCGGCGATGCGCTATTTTCGCAGGCTGGTGGCCGACGGTTTTGCCGGCACGCCGTTCATTTTCAACGGCTACGAGCAGAACTCGCAGTGGCTCAATCCCATGAATCCGCTGCGCCAGGTCGATCCGGATATCGACCCCGCGATGCTGCACGTCTCGTCGCTCGAGGGCTACGGCGCACCCATCATCGACCTCTCGCACCTGATGGTCGGCGCCGACCTCACGCAGGTCGTCGGCACGATGCGCAACTTCATTCCCGACCGCATGGTCCGCGCCACCGGCAGGATGCAGCGGATGAATATTGACGACGGGGATATCTATCTGGGTGAGTTCGCCAACGGCGCGCTCTGCTCCATTCAGACCAGTTACGTCACCGTCGGCAACTATCCCGGCATCGAGGCGCGCCTCTACGGCAGCGAAGGCGCCATTATCTGCCGGCTGGTTGAAGAGCATGGCATCTGCGAGCGACTCTGGCTGGCCGACAAGGATCACGTGGAGTTCAAACCTGCCGAGATTCCGCAGGAGTTTTATCCGCCGGGCGGTTCGGCCAGGGAATCGTGGCGCACGCTCTTCTACGCCAACCTCGTGAGCAGTTTCATCACCGAGATTCTTGCGGACGACGAATCGAACGAAGGCAACTTCGATGACGGCGCGTGGGTGCAGGAAACCATCAATGCCGTGGAGCGCTCGTTCCGGGAACGCCGATGGGTGACGCTGCCACTCGCGTAGCGGACTCGTCCGCAGCCACGGCCGCCCTCGACCGCTTCTTCGCCGCCTACTATCGGCAGCGCCCGGTCGCGGCGACGTTCACCGGCTTCCACGACCACGACAGCGTGTTGCCCGACTGGTCGGCCTCCGGCCTGGCGCGCGCCCCCGACGAGATGCGGGCGCTGCGCCGTCATCTCGACGCGGCCGGCCGCGTGCCGGATGCCGACGTGATCGTCTTTCCCCTGCACGTGGACTTGGCGCTGGCGGACGGAGCGCTCGAGATCGCACTCGCCGAGCACGAGAGCGGCCACTTCGTTCACACCAACCCTTCGTTGTGGACCGGCGAGGCCATTTTCGGTGTGCTCAGCCTGGTCACGCGCGACTTCGCTCCGCTTGGCGAGCGCCTTGCCGCAGCGCATCAAAGACTCGACGCGATACCGGCGTTCCTGGCTGACCTGCCAGACGTCCTCGGCGACTCGCCGGCCGACTGGACCAACCGCGCGAGGCGTGAATGCCAGGCCGCGCGAGTGCTGTGCGGCGATGCGCTTCCGGGGTGGCTCAGCGGGCTGGCCGCGGCTGATGCCGGCGCCGTGACCGGCATCAACCTGCCCGGATGGATCGCCGCGGCATCCTCCGCCGCTGAGGCGTTCGTGAAGCTCGACGCCTGGCTCGACGTGCCGTCCAGAACTGATCGACCCCGCCACGCGGGTGGCGATCTGATCGAGTTACTGCTGCGGCGTGGGCATTGGATCACGACGCCGATCCCTGATCTCCTCATCGAGGCGACCGACGCCCTGAACGAAGCCACGGCGCGGCTTCAACAGATGGCGCGTCCGTTCGGCGGCTGGCCCGCGGTCCAGGAGCTGCTGGCGGCAGAGCACCCGCCGGCCGAACGCTACCTGGCGCGCTTCGAGGAGAAATGGACGGCGTGCCGGCAGGCCGCGCTCGACCACGACCTCGTCACGTGGCCCGCGGCACCGTTGCGATACGTGCCGATTCCCGCCCACACTCGCGACGCCGCATCGTCGCTCTACTACCTGAACTATCGATCGCCGGCCCCGTTCGATCCGCACGGGATGTTCGACTACGTCGTTCCGCCGATCGACGGACTCAGTGGCAGCGAGCTCGAGGCCCGCCTGCGAATGATGAACGACAGCGTCATCACGCTCAATCACGTCGTGCACCACGGCGCCATCGGCCATCACGTGCAGAACCATCACGCCTATGCAGGATCGTCTCGCGTCGGCCGGGTCGCCGCCGTCGACACCGCCAACCGCATCGCGATGTTCTCGGGCGGCAGCCTGGCGGAAGGTTGGGCATGCTATGTATGCGATCTGATGGAGGAGATCGGGTTTCTCACGCCGCTCGAGCAGATCGCCCAACAGCACACACGCGCGCGCATCGCCGCCAGGGCGGTGGCCGACCTGTCGATTCACACAGGCGCGCTGACACCCGAGCAGGCTGCTCGCATGTATGTGGATCGAGCGCAGATGAGCGCCGTGGCCGCAGCGGGTGAAGCCACCCGCAACAGCATGTTCCCTGGCACCGCGGCGATGTATTGGCTGGGCACGCGCGAGTTGCACCGCCTGCGCGCATCGATGCGCTCGCGACTGCGCGACCGGTTCTCGATGCGCGCGTTCCACGATCGCGTGCTCTCGTATGGAGCGATTCCCGTGACGCTGATCGCGAAGCTGATGCTCGCCGAAGAGGACGTGTCGTGATGCCACGGAAACTGGCCGGCCTGATTCTGGCCACCGCGGTCATTGGGCCGGCGGCCGGGTGTGGCGACGGATCGGGCACACCGACGGCCGGAGATCCGGCAGCGTCGCGAACGCGTTCGACCAGTCGCCTGGTGGTGGGCTACGACCGCGAGCCCGACACGCTCAATCGTTTCAGTACACACATTCTCGAGGACATCGAGACCTGCGTGGTCGAAGGACTGGTCACGACCGACGAGTCCATGACGATTGTGCCGTTGCTGGCCGAGTCCGTACCGACGATCGAGAACGGCGGCGTCGTGTTGCGCAAGGACGGCGGCATGGATGTCACGTGGCGGCTGCGTCCCGGGGTGAAGTGGCACGACGGCACGCCGCACACGTCGGCGGACGTCAAGTTCACGGTCGAGGCGATCAACAGTCCGGCCTACAACCCGGAAAGCACCGATGGCTTCGACCGGATCAGCGGCGTCACCACGCCCGACCCGCTGACCGCAGTGGTGCACTACCGCGAGATTTACGCGCCCTACGCCCTGCAGTTCGTCCGCGGCACACTGCCAAAGCACGTGCTCGAAGGCCGCGATATCGACAGCGCCAACGACTACAATCGCGCGCCGCTCGGCACCGGGCCGTATCGCGTCGCCGAGTGGAAGAGCGGCGAATACATCCGGCTCGAAGCGGTGCCGGACTACTGGCGTGGCGGGGGGATGCCCGCCATCAAGACGTTGCTCTTCAAGTTCATCGCCAACACGAACACCCGCATCAATCAGTTGAAGAGCCGCGAGGTGGACATGGTGGTGATGTTCCCCTGGGACAAGCATCGCGAGGTCGCCGCCATCCCCGGTGTGTCGGTGCACCGCACCAGCGGCAACGGCTACGAGCATGTGACGCTCAACCAGCGGAGCGTGCCGGCGTTTGCCGATCTGCGCGTGCGCCAGGCGCTGACCCACGCCGTGGACCGCGCGCTGATCTCGACCACCATCCTCGAGGGGCTGGCGCCGATCACGCACGGGCCGGTGCAACCCGTGTCGTGGGCCCACAATCCCAACGTGCGGACCTATGCCTTCGATCCCGTCCGCGCCCGGGCGCTGCTGGACGAAGCCGGCTGGCGCGACACCGACGGCGACAGTGTGCGCGACAAGGACGGCCGGCGCTTTTCGTTCACGCTGATCACGCAGGCGGGATTTGCCGTCCGCGAGAACGTCGCTCAAGTGCTGCAGCGCCAGTTCAAGGACGTCGGCGTCGTGGCCGCGGTACAGCTCCACGATGGCACCAGCATCAGCAAACTGTGGTTCGAGGGCCGGTTCGACGCCATGCTGCACTGGTGGCAACTGCCGGCCGATCCCGAGCTGACGTTGTTCTTCGCCAAAGATCGCATGCCGCCGCGCGGCCGCAACATCAACTACGTGTCAGACGATGCGCTGACGGCGCTGGTGGTCGCGGCCGATCGCACCGTCCTGCAGTCGGAGCGCAAGCGGATTCTGGGTGAAGCGCAAGTGCGCATCGCCGATCTGGCGGTTGAGATTCCGCTGTACGGTGTAACGAAGCTCGACGCGGTGCCGGCGCGGCTCGGCGGCTTCACCGGCAATCCCACCAATACCGGTCCGTTCTGGAACGTGCACGCGTGGACCCTCAAGGACGAGTGAGGGCCGGTCCGCTGTCAGCCTGGCCGCCCGACGGGCGGCCGAGGCCGTGCCGTTGCTGCTGCTGGTATCCGCGATCGCTTTCGGACTGCTCCAACTCGTGCCCGGCGGCCCTGTCGAGGTGTATTTGTCCAACCCCGGCGTGCGGCCGGAGGACCTCGATCGCTTGCGCCGCGCGCTTGGACTCGATCGCCCGATCTGGGAGCAGTACGTGAGCTGGCTGGCCGCGTTCGTGCGAGGCGACTGGGGGTTCAGCTTCAGCGACGGCCGGCCGGTGTTCGATCGCATCGTTGAACGCCTGCCCGCGTCTATCGAGTTGCTGGCGGCGTCGATGGTCCTGGCGCTGTCGGCCGCAATTCCAGCCGGTATCGTCGCGGCCGTGACGCATCGCTCGGTCGTCGACCGATCGATCTCGGCGATCGCGGCAGCCGCCGTATCGGCGCCGACCTTCTGGCTTGGCTTGATGCTGCAGCTGGCGTTCGCGATCGTGCTCGGCTGGCTCCCATCGTCCGGGCGTGCCGCCGACGATGCGGGCGTCGCGCGGCTGCAATATCTGGTGATGCCGGCCGCGGTGCTGGCGTTTGGACACGCGGCGGCGTGGTCGCGCTACCTGCGCGCCTCGCTCGTCGAGGTGTTGAGCGCGCCGTTCATGGCGGCGGCCAGCGCGCGCGGGGTTGGGAGGCGCGCGCGGGTCGTGGGTCACGCCCTGCCGAACGCGCTCCCGCCGGTCGCGGCAGTGGCGCTGCTCGACGCGGCGCTCCTCGTCCCTGGAGCCGTGGTGACCGAGAGTGTGTTCGCCTGGCCCGGCGTCGGCAGTCTTTTCACCGAAGCACTGGGACGACGAGACTACACGGTCCTCATGGCCGTGCTGATGATCAGTTCGGTGGCGGTGGTGGCCTTCAATCTGCTCGCCGATGTGCTGCACGCCTGGCTCGATCCGCGAGTGACGTCATGAAGCGCTCCGGCGTGTGGCTGGCGGCGATCGCCGCCGCAGCGATCATCGCGCCTCTGGCCGCGCCGTACGCGCCCGATGCGATCGACCTGGCGAATCGCCGCGCCGCTCCTTCGCTGGCGCACTGGTTCGGCACCGATGATCTCGGCCGCGACACGTTCAGCCGCGCGCTCTTCGGCGGCCGTGTCTCGATTGCGATCGGCTTGCTGTCGGCGCTCGTGGCCGCCGGCATTGGGGTGGCGGTCGGCGCCGCGGCTGGTTACGTGGGGGGCTGGACCGACACGATCCTGATGCGCGCGACCGACGCGATCCTGTCGGTGCCACGGTTGTTGCTGCTGATGGTGGCAGCGGCAACGCTGCAGCCGACGTTGCCCGCCCTCGTGATCCTGGTCGGCGTTGTCGGGTGGATGGAGACGGCGCGGGTCACCCGCGCCGCTGTGCGATCGCTGCTCGGCAGCGAGTTCGTGATTGCCGCACGCGCCGCCGGCGCCGGGCATCTGCGCGTCGTGGGGCGGCACCTGCTGGTCAATGCGTCAGGCCCCATTCGCGTCGCCGCGGTGCTCGCGGTGGGGCGCGCCATTCTGGTGGAATCGGCGCTCAGCTTTTTCGGTGTCGGGGTCCAGCCGCCGCTCGCCAGTTGGGGCAGCATGCTGTATCAAGCGCAGTCGGCCATGACCACCGAGCCCTGGCTTGCCCTCTTCCCGGGCGCCTGCATTGTTGCGACCGTCGGCACATTGACGGCATTGAGTGATGCGCGCCCCCCGCATGGTCCACGACATCGCTGAGCCTTCTACCGGATCGTGCTGCATTCGCGGCGTATGGTAGAGTGCCCGAACTTTCCGGAGCCGTGATGCAGTCCACCGACGCCGGCCGTGATCGCATCGCGCACGCAAGTGAGTGGAGGAGTCATGCGGCAGATGATGTGTCGGGCGATCTCAATTGTCGTGGCCACCGTTACAGCGGCCGCTTGCGGTCCGCGGGCGGGGACGCTCGAGGGTGCGGCGGCCACGCTCGGCACCGCGTCGTTGAACTCGATCGAGTTCTCGGGATCGGGCCGATGGTTCCAGTTCGGACAGGCGCCCAGCCCGACGCTGTCTTGGCCGCAGTTCGAGATGTCGGCCTATAGCGCCGCCATCAATTTCGTCACACCCAGCGCCCGCGTGCGAATGACGCGCATCCAGACCGTCGAGCCCGGACGCGTCCGGCCCACGCCGGTCACGCAGAGCCCCGAGCAATTCGTGAGCGGAGCGTCCGCCTGGAACATGGCGGTTCCGGGCGGCAGTCCCGCCGGAACACCGCCCACCGCCCAGCCGGCGCCGGCGGCGGTCGAGGAACGGATCGCCGAGATCTGGTCCACACCGCAGGGGTTCGTGAAGGCGGCCGTGACGAACAACGCCACGGCGCAGCCGGCCGGAAGCGGATCAACGGTGACCTTCACGGCGGCAGGTCATCGCTACGAGGGCACCATCAATGCGCAGAACCAGGTGGAGCGTGTCCGCACCTGGATCGACAACAGCATCCTCGGCGACACGCTCGTGGAGACCGTGTTCACCGAGTACCGCGACTTCGGCGGTGTCCAGTTCCCGGCCCGCATCGCACGCAGCCAGGGCGGCCACCCGGTGCTTGACCTCACGGTGGCGAACGTCACCGCGAACCCCGCCGTCGAGATCGCCGTCCCCGACACCGTTCGCAACTTCACGCCGGCGGCCGTCGTCGCGCAAGCTGAATTGCTCGCGCCCGGCGTGTTCCATATCACCGGCGGCTCGCATCACAGCGTTGCCATCGATCAAGCCGATCATATTGTCGTCGTCGAGGGACCACAGAGCGAGGCGCGGTCAATGGTCGTGATCGCGAAGGTCAAGGAGACGATTCCGAACAAGCCGATCCGGTTCCTGGTCAATACCCACGTGCACTTCGATCACTCCGGCGGCCTGCGCACCTGGGTGGATGAAGGCGCGACCATCGTGACGCACGAGCTCAACAAGCCCTATTACGAGCAGGCCTGGGCGGCGCCGCGGACCCTCAACCCGGATCGGCTCGCCAAGTCGCAGAAGGCCGCGCAGTTCCAGACGTTCGGCGCCGCGCCGCTCGTGCTGACCGACGGCAAGCGCCGCATCGAGGTCCACGCTTTCGCAGGCAACGGCCACAACGACGCGTTTGCGATGGTGTATCTTCCGGCGGAGAAGCTCCTCGCCGAGGTGGATGCGTATGCGCCGCCGGCCACCGGGGCGCTGATCCCGACACCGCCGAATCCGTTCGCGGTGAACCTGGACGACAACATCGTGCGGTTGAAGCTGGACGTGGCGCGCATCGTGCCGCTGCACGGCCGCGTCGGCACCCTCGCCGAGCTCAGGACCGTGATTGGCCGCTGATGCGACCTTAGTTTTCGGATTCTCGAAGCGCTTCGATGTCTGCCAGATCCTTGGGCCGCCCCGCCGCACGCTTGTTGCGAAGAAAGGCCTCACGCCCGATGAAGGCGACCGTGCGGGGCGCCGAACGGGCCGACCTCGCGGCTTGCCCAGACCTCGCCCCACGTTACGCCGTCGATCAGGCTCATGACGTGAATCTGCACCGGCGCGACTCCCATTTCGATCACCTTGGTGCCTTCAACGAAGTCCGCGGCGGTCAGCGGCGTCGTGGGGAAGCCGAACTCGGCGATCGCCCCGAGGACACGGCGCCCGTTTTCTTCCGTCGGCCGAACGAGGATGTCGAGATCGCCAGTGAATCGCGGCGCACCGTGAAACGCCAGCGCGTGCGCGCCGACGATCACGAACTCAACTTCGCGCGCGGTCAGTAACGCGCAGAACTCGTCGAAGTCTGGCGCCAGGTCCAAGGTACTGTCTCCGCAGAAATTCCACGGCGGCCACGCGCTCGGCTGGAGGACGGCCGCGCCAGTACACCAGCAGGCGGTTGGTTCGAGCGTCGTCGGCGAACGTCGTGATCGTCATGGCGCGCCGATCGAGGCGGAATTCCACACCCTCATTCTAGCGCGGACGGGCAGATTCGGCGTCAGGAGACAGTCAACGCTGTGCGCGTTGAGCAATCTCAAGAACTCTTTGAAGTCGTCCGTCAGTAGCGGCGCGTCCATACACGACCCGGCGCATGGTCTCGATGGCCGCCAGCCGCTCGAGCGGCGTTCGCCGCCACCACCAGCTGCGCTCGTCGGGCTCGTCGTGGAGTGTTGCGACGCTCATCACCGACCGGTCGACGCGACCAGACACCGTGTCCATCCGGCGCCAGTATACTCGCGGAAAGAGTACCTACTTTTGTGGCAAGGCCGCGGTCCAGTTGAGTACCACGGTGATGGGCGTTGTCTGGTCGGTCTCGGCGCCAACATTGATCAGGAAGCGTTGGCCGTCGGCGCTCACGTCGATGTTGCTCCGATACGGATTCGCAAATGACGGGATGCGGACCGGGAACAGCGATCGCGCCACCGCCGTCTCAAATGTCGACGAGGTGGTGATCGCGACGCACATGAGGTTCCGTTCGGGCGATACGTAGAACAACTCTCTCCCGTCACGCCGCCAGCGAGGCTCTGCGCCGCCGGCCACCGAGACGGTCGTCTTGGTGCTGCTCGATGGAAATGACTGCACATAGACTTCCGGGCTCCCGGATTCCTCGGAGGTGTAGGCGATCCATCGGCCATCCGGCGAAAGATGGCCGTCATACTCGTCGAAGCGAGTCTGGATGATCGGGATGGTGGGCCTGTCCGCCGAGATCTTGATCGTCGAACGATCAGTCTCGAGCCTCACCGCCGAAATATCGAGTCCCGTGCTCGCTACGGTGTTGTGATACACCAAGTGCTTGCCGTCGTACGACCAATCGGTCGGCATGCTGATTTCCCGCTTCAGCAGGAGTTCCTCACGCGCGCCGCCGCGGTACGCGGCTCCGAACAGCCAATTGCCGCCGTCGCGATCCGATCGAAAGACGATGCGGCTCTGGTCTGGAGACCAGACCGGTGCCATGTCATTCAACGGATCCAGCGTGAGCCGCGACGGAACCGATCGTTGCAAATCAACCAGCCAGATGTCAGAGGTGTTGTTCAGCGTGTCGATGCGGGTCACCGCGGCCGCCTGCTCATCGGGTGACAACCGGAAGTTCACGAAATTGCCGGATTGCAGTGCAGGGCCGAGTTGCTTGCCGGCCCGATCGAACCACACCAGCTCGGTGACGTTCTGAAGCGGTGCGCCGTAAGCGAGGACACCGTTGGTGGAGACGGAAACCGGCGCCTGCTGCGTGCTCGAGCTTGCGACCTGGCTGGCAACCGTCGTTGGTTCGCCGGTTATGGTCGCCGTGCGTTCATCGAACGGATAAGCCAGGAGCGCCCCATCACGCACGGTCATCAGTTGCCCACTGGCATACAAGGCACTAGAGGTCGACTCGATCAGCTGAACCGGAGGTTGGGCATCGAGGCTGCCGACATAGATGCCGCGATTCTGGGCCTCGCCGCGCGCGAAGTACAAGAAACGGCGTCCGTCAGGCAGGAACCAGGGCCAGCGATGCGAATTCTCGCCCGCTGGAACAGTCGTAGCATCGGTCACGGTTCCACCATTTTCCGAGACCTTGCGGAGCGAAGCCGCGGCATCGCCGAACACAATGACGCCGTCTGTGCTCCACGTGCCTCCGCGGCTGTTGAGGCTCGCCTCGCAGATGTCCCTGATGCTGCCGTTTGCAAGCTCGATCCGCTTGAGGCGGCCGTTGGCGAAAAAGCCAAGGTGCTGGCTGTCGGGCGACCAGAACGGATCGGCGCCACTCTCGGTGCCGGCGAGCGGCCGCGGCGCGACATCGTCGAGCGTGCGGATCCAGAGCGTCGACCGTCTTCCGGTTTGTGCCGCCGCGAATGCGATGTGACGGCCGTTGGGGGATACGGCGACCTGTGTGATCGGCACCGACGATCGGGTTGGCGTAAACGCGGCATTGGGCGGGGGTTGTAGCGGGAAGCGAACGATTTCTAGTGTCGGAACCTCCCGGCGAAGGGCGGACAACGCCATCGCGCCGACTGCCAACGCTGCTCCGACCGCCGCCGCGACGATCAGCGGACCGGCCAGCCGCCGCGGTTGAACCGGCATCGATTGCGTTATCGATCCGGATGCGTCCTGGGTTACCCACTTCAACTCGCGCGCAATGTCGGCGGCCGACTGCCAGCGTTCATCGGGATCCTTCGCGAGGCACACCGTCACGACGTGATCGAGCGCGGAGGGCGCGAGCGGTTGCAGTGTTCGTATCGGCGCCGGTTCGTCTTTCATGATCGCGCCGATCACGCTGGCCGGCGAGTCACCCTTGAAGGCGCGCTGGCCGGTCACCATTTCGTAAATCACCGCGCCGAGCGAGAAGATGTCGCTCCTCGCATCGACGTCGCGGCCCTCGATCTGCTCCGGCGCCATGTACGGCATGGTGCCGAGCAGCGTGCCGATGCCGGTGCCTTTCGTAATCGTCGTATCGCCGAGCGGTCCGGGCGCCTTCTTCAGCTTGGCGAGCCCGAAGTCGAGCAGCTTCACGCCGGTCCTGGTCAACATGATGTTGCCGGGCTTGAGGTCGCGATGGATGATGCCGTGGCGATGCGCGGCGTCGAGGGCCGTGGCGATCTCGATGGCGCACTTGATCGCCTGGTCGGGTGGCAGCGCGCCTTTGGCAATGCGATCGGCGAGCGTCTGGCCTTCAATGCACGGCATGACGAGGAAGTAGGTGCCCTCGTGGTCGCCGACGTCGTAGAGCGCGCAGATGTGGGGGTGATCGAGAGCCGAGATCGCCTTGGCTTCGCGCTCGAAGCGTTCACGTCGATCGGCATCGGCGGCGGATTCGTCGGACAGGATCTTGATGGCGACGGTGCGATTGAGCCTGCCGTCTTTCGCGCGATAGACCTCGCCCATCCCGCCCGCGCC
>CAWHWW010000016.1:0-957310 GCA_963833135.1 uncultured cyanobacterium
AGCGCTGGACAAGGTCATCGCGAAGATCCCGGTCGGCCGCCTCGGCGAGCCCCACGAGATCGCCCGCGTGGTGGAGTTCCTGGCCGATCGGAGTCGCGGTTCATCACCGGGCACCCACTCCGTCAACGGCGGCCAGACACGCGCCAAGGACAACACAACCTCTGACGCACGAATATCGCAGTGGTCAGGTGCGAGCAGCGACGCTGGGGCTCAGCAACTTCGCACGCCCTGGTCCCGGACTGTCGGTCACGGCGACGGTCGCCGAGAGCTCGCCGTGACTCGGAGTGAGCTGTCGACGGGTGTAGGTGCCGTCGCGGCACCGGCACGTGACGCGCGTGTTGCGGTCGTCGCCGCGGTCGAGCTGAGCATTGATGACTCCCGCGACCTGGTGAGAGCCCGCCGTGGTCGTCGCGGCGCCTGCGCTCAGCCGAGAGCTCGCCGCCTGGCCGGCTGCGCTGCCTGCGGCACCGAAGCACTGGAAGCACTCGATTCGGCGGGCCGACCCACAGTCCGGCGCTCACATGGGGAAACCGGAGGCAATTGGATGACAGCGACGATGAGGGTGTGACGCAGGCGAGTACGAGCGCAAGCGCGAGCTTGCGGCGCCGCTCGCGCAGCTCGGGCGGTTCGAAGTTCGCAACTTTAGCGATCCGCATCAGACGCAGTTGAAAGCCATCGGCGAGGCGCACCTTCTCTTCACGAGCAAGCCGCCGCACGTATCCAACTGCCCAGGGAGCTGACGGTGATCATCGGAGTGGTTCGGGAGTCGCAGCCCGGCGAGACGCGGGTGGCGGCGACGCCGACGACGGTGGGCCAGCTTCGGCAGCTCGGCTACGAGGTGGTGGTCGAGCCGGGAGCCGGTGATCGGGCGGACTTCCCGGACGAGGGGTTCGTCGACGCGGGCGCGTCCGTCGGCGACGCCTGGAAGGCCGACGTCGTGTTCGCGATCAACACACCGGCCGAGGACGAGCTGGACCGGATGAAGCCCGGCGCGACGTTGATCGCGCTGCTGGCGCCGGCGCTGAAGCCGGACATCGTGGAGGTGCTCGCCCGCCGGCCGATCACGGCGATGTCGATGGACGCGGTCCCGCGGATCTCGCGGGCGCAGTCGCTGGACGTGCTGAGCTCGATGGCG
Source organism: uncultured cyanobacterium (assembly GCA_963833135.1). Taxonomy (GTDB): domain Bacteria; phylum Acidobacteriota; class Vicinamibacteria; order Vicinamibacterales; family UBA2999; genus 12-FULL-67-14b. The sequence goes on from CAWHWW010000016.1 coordinate 1,136, forward strand.
AACATCGCCGGCTACCGGGCCGTGATCGAGGCTGCGCACGAGTTCGGCCGGTTCTTCACCGGGCAGGTGACCGCGGCCGGGCAAGGTGCCTCCGGCGAAGGTGCTGGTGGTCGGGGCCGGCGTGGCCGGCCTGGCGGCGATCGGCGCGGCGGGGGCGTTGGGCGCGATCGTGCGGGCCACCGACCCGCGGCCGGAGGTGGCCGACCAGATCGGCTCGCTCGGCGGTGAGTACCTGGCGATCACCTCGCCCGAGGTCGAGGTCAGCACCACCGGCTACGCCAAGGAGATGGGCGAGGACTACAAGGCGCGCGAGGCGCAGCTCTACGCCGAGCAGTGCCGCGACGTCGACATCATCATCACCACGGCGCTCATCCCCGGCCGGCCGGCTCCGCGGATCCTCAACGCGGAGATGGTGGCGTCGATGAAGCCCGGCTCGGTGATCGTCGACATGGCCGCGGCCAACGGCGGCAACGTCGAGGGCACCGTGGCCGGGCAGAAGATCGTCACGTCGAACGGCGTCACGATCATCGGCTACACCGACCTGGCGGGCCGGTTGGCCGCGCAGGCCAGCCAGCTCTACGGCACCAACCTGGTCAACCTGATGAAGCTGCTCACCCCGGACAAGGACGGCCGGCTGGTGCTCGACTTCGACGACGTGGTCCAGCGCTCGATGACCGTGGTGCGCGACGGCGAGAAGACCTGGCCGCCGCCGCCGGTGTCGGTGTCGGCCGCCCCGGCGGCGGCGCCCGCGACCACGGAGGTCGCCAAGGTCGGCGAGCCCGGCAAGGACGTCAAGCAGCACATGTCCCCGGGGCGCCGGTTCGGCATCGTCGGCGCGGCCGGGCTCGTGCTGTTCGTGGTCACCGCGCTGTCGCCGCCCCCGCTGATCGGGCACCTGGTCGTGTTCGCGCTGGCCATCGTGATCGGCTACTACGTGATCGGGCACGTGCACCACGCGCTGCACACCCCGCTCATGTCGGTGACCAACGCGATCTCCGGCATCATCGTCGTCGGCGCCCTGCTGCAGGTCGGGCACGACACGCTCGCTGATCACGATCCTGGCATCGCTGGCGATCCTGCTGGCCACCATCAACGTCTTCGGCGGTTTCGCCGTGACCCGCCGCATGCTCGCCATGTTCCGGCGTAGCTGACACGGAGTGAACACTGATGCTGACACCATGACCGCAGACTCCGTCGCCAGCGCCGCCTACCTCGTCGCCGCGCTGCTGTTCATCCTCGCCCTCGCCGGGCTGTCCCGGCACGAGACGGCCCGGGCGGGCAACGTCTTCGGCATCACCGGGATGGCGATCGCGCTGGTCGCCACGCTGGTCCTGGCGCTGGCCCACGGCATGACCGCGGTCGGCGTCGGGCTGCTGATCGGCGCGGTGGTGATCGGCGCGGTGATCGGGGTGATCCGGGCCAACCGGGTGGCGATGACCGGCATGCCCGAGCTGATCGCGCTGTTCCACAGCTTCGTCGGCCTCGCCGCGGTCCTGGTGGGCTGGAACGGCTACCTCGAGGTCGAGGCGCGCCCGCTGGTCGAAGCCGTCGCGGCGGGCTTCGCCCCGTCGCTGCTGGGCATCCACCGCGCCGAGGTGGTCATCGGCGTGTTCATCGGCGCGGTGACCTTCACCGGCTCGATCGTCGCGTGGGGCAAGCTCAACGGGCGGTTCACGTCCAAGCCGCTGATGCTGCCGGGCAAGAACGCGCTGAACCTGGGTGCGCTGGTCGCGTTCGCCGCGCTCACCGTGTGGTTCGTCATCGCCCCGTCGCTGGCCGTGCTGGTGGCGGTCACCGTCATCGCGCTGGCGCTGGGCGTGCACCTGGTGGCCTCGATCGGCGGCGGCGACATGCCGGTCGTGGTGTCGATGCTCAACAGCTACTCCGGCTGGGCCGCGGCGGCCTCGGGCTTCCTGCTGAGCAACGACCTGCTCATCATCACCGGCGCGCTGGTCGGGTCGTCGGGTGCCTACCTGTCCTACATCATGTGCAAGGCGATGAACCGCTCGTTCATCTCCGTGATCGCCGGCGGCTTCGGCATCGCGGCGCCGTCGAGCAGCGGCGAGAAGGACTACGGCGAGCACCGCGAGACCACCGCGGAGGAGGTCGCCGAGCTGCTCGCGGCCGCCGAGCAGCGTCATCATCACCCCCGGCTACGGCATGGCCGTCGCCCACGCCCAGCACCCGGTCGCCGAGCTCACCCGGCACCTGCGCGCCAAGGGCGTCGACGTCCGCTTCGGCATCCACCCCGTCGCCGGCCGGCTGCCCGGCCACATGAACGTCCTGCTGGCCGAGGCCAAGGTGCCCTACGACATCGTCCTGGAGATGGACGAGGTCAACGACGACTTCGCCGACACCGACGTCGTCCTGGTCATCGGCGCCAACGACACCGTCAACCCGGCCGCCGCCGAGGACCCCGGCTCGCCGATCGCCGGCATGCCCGTGCTGCAGGTGTGGGAGGCCAACGACGTCATCGTCTTCAAACGCTCCATGGCCTCCGGGTACGCCGGCGTCGCCAACCCGCTGTTCTACCGGGAGAACAGCCAGATGCTCTTCGGCGACGCCAGGGACCGCGTGGAGGACATCGTCAAGGCCCTGTAGGCCGGCCCGCCCGGGCTCGCCCATCAGCCGAAGGTATCCCCTGCCTGGCCAGAGACTTGACCGTGACCAGTCTGAGGAAGCTGCTCGGCGACGGGCTGCAGGCCGCCCCTCCTCCGGCGGCTTCTGGGCATGTGAGGGCTCTGTCAACACGGCTGTAGAGCTTGTCGCAGGAGACTGGTGCGGTCGCGATGAGTGAGGCGGGCCCGGGCGGCAGTCGGCGTCGCCGAGCAAGGAGATGTACACGTTCGCGGACCGCGGCGACCGGTCGGGCCTGCGGGGTTCCAGAACGTCGCGCACGCTGCTGAGCAGCGATAACCGGCGGCCTTCGGCGATCGGGCATGATCGTCGCCGTGTCGCTGCGGCTGTTGTATCTGCTCTTCCTGCAGGTGCTGAGGCTGGTCTTGCTGCTGGGCCGCCCGTCCTCCACCAAGAACATCGAACTGCTCGTGCTGCGGCACGAGGTCGCCGTACTGCGCCGCACCAACCCCCGACCACGCCTGGATTGGGCGGACCGGGCCGTGTTCGCCGCACTGATCCGGCGGACTGCCTCGAGCACTGCGCTGCCATCGCCTGGTCAGCCCGAACACGATCCTGCGCTGGCATCGCCGCCTCGTTCGCAAGAAGTGGACCTACCCGAAACGTCCCGGTCGCCCACCGATCAACGACGTGCTCGCGGCGCTGGTCGTACGGATGGCGACGGAGAACCCGAACTGGGGATACAAGAGGATCCAGGGCGAGCTGCTCAAGCTCGGCCATCGCGTCGGCGCCTCGACGATCCGCCGGATCCTGAAGCGCCACCGGATACCACCGGCGCCGGTGCGGCGGACCGATACGAGTTGGCGGCAGTTCCTGCGCACGCAGGCCACCGGCATGCTCGCGGTCGACTTCTTCCACGTCGACTGCGCGGTGACGCTGCGGAGGCTCTACGTCCTGTTCGCACTCGAGGTCGGTGACCGCTTCCTGCACGTCCTGGGCGTGACCGGGCATCCCGACGGGGCGTGGACCACACAGCAGGCCCGCAACCTGGTCATGGAGCTCGGCGAACACGTCGCGCGGTTCCGGTTCCTCGTCCGCGACCGCGCCGGACAGTTCACGGACTCGTTTGACGCGGTGTTGGCGGATGCGGGTATCGAGGTGGTCAAGATCCCGCCTCGTTGTCCGCGGGCGAACTGCTTCGCCGAACGCTTCGTGTTGACGGTGCGGACCGAGCTGACCGACCGGATGCTGATCTTCAGCGAGCGGCACCTCCGCAGGGTGCTTGCCGCGTATGCCGCGCACTACAACACCCAGCGGCCACACCGAGCGCTGCAACTACGTCCACCACGCCCAGCATCGCCTGTTCCCGAGCCGGTTCACGGCAGGATCCGTCGTCGACCCATCCTCGGTGGTCTCATCAACCAGTACGAACCCGCCGCCTGAAACCGCTGGTCAAGCCCCGTGACCGAGTTCTGGATCCCAACAGGCTACTCGGCGACGTGACGACCGACGAGGCCCGGCAGGCCGTTGATCAGGAGGCCACCTTGATCGACGTCATCGACGCGATAGCCCGCGACGCGGCGGAGTTCGACGACATCGCCTCGGCCGCCGAGTTCGGCAAGCCACAGGACATCGGCGTCGCCGACATTCGACAACAGCCGGGTTGGCCAACACTCGATGAGTCGTTTCCCGGCGAGGAAGGGACGGACACCGGACTTGAACTAGGAGTAGGTGGTCTTGCCTACGCTCTCGCTGCCGTCGGCCTGGTGCCCGTGGCGAGTTGTCGAAGTCATGCAGCAAGCCCTTCTTGGTCCGACGCACCGGTCGTCTTTTTCGCCACCAACCGCACCCGGGCCTCGGTTCTGCAACCCCTGGTCGCCAAGCACCGATGCGGACTCGACTACGACGATGTCAATCGGCCCCAGTTTATGACGATCACCGCGCCTGATGTGCGCACCATGAACAGGTTGGCGGCCGCCGTCCTCGATGCGGCTGACGAGTTCGGGCCGGGGACCATCATCAGCACAGCTGAGGGCCTCGATGGCGACACGGACGTCGCCGATCCCGATTCAGGCCAGCTCATCCTCCCAGGCCTGCCCGATTCGACTGGCACCCTATGACCGGGGGATTGGCGGTACTGGCACAAAGGGCTGCCCACGATGCCCGCGAAGCTGGAGGTGATGCCAGAGACCGCTTCCGCGAAGCCATCAGACTACGCCGTCCCGACGATCCCCCGTGAAAGCACCGGGCTAGGTCGTGGCAACGCAGTCGTACGACACCGCTGGTGTCAACTGCCTGTGACGCCGGCCACAGCTGACCCCGTTTCGTCGCTATGAGTCAAAGAACCTGACCCCATTCGGTGATAACAGTCAAAGTCAGCAACCACTCGCTCCAGTTTCGCTCCAGTTTGACCGCGCACCGCCGACACAGTCGATCAGCCTTGATCAACTCCGTGGCAAGGTCAGGACATTGAGCTGCGAAAACAGCTGTCGTGGTGTGGGTACATTGAGGTGGAGCTGAGGGGATTCGAACCCCTGACCCCTTGATTCGATGAAGGAGCGGGGCCTCCGCTCCTCGTGACCCCCGGCTCATGCTCGAGGTGCTTCACGCCATCGATTTGAGGAGGCCCCTGTGAGCGAATCTTACGAGGGACGGCAGATCGTCGGAATTGATCTGCACCGTCGCCGCTCGGTGCTGGTGCGGATGACCGACACCGGCGATCGGCTGGAGACCGTGCGGATCTCCAACGACCCGGACTACCTGCGCGAGGTGATGACCCGCGCGGGGGAGGCACCGGAGGTCGTCTTGGAGGCAACGTACGGGTGGTACTGGGCCGCCGACACCCTGGCCGAGCTCGGCGCGACCGTGCACCTGGCGCATCCGTTGGGGGTGAAGATGTTCTCCTACCGGCGGGTGAAGAACGACGAGCGCGACGCCGCGGACCTGGCCGATCTGCTGCGGATGGGCCGACTGCCCGAGGCCTGGATCGCGCCACCGGCCACCCGCGAGCTACGCGGCTGGGTGCGCCACCGGGCCAAGCTGGTCGGGCTCCGGACGAGCCTGAAGTGTCAGGTCCACGGGATCCTCGCGGGCGCAGGGATCGCGGTGCCGATGAGTGATCTGTTCGGCGCGGCCGGCCAGCAGCTGCTCGCCTCCGCGAGGGTGGCGGTCGAGTCGCGGTCCCGAATCGACTCCCTGCTGCGACTGATCACCGCGCTGGACTTCGAGGTTGACTTGTTCGCCCAGTTGGTCGCCGGCCGCCTACGTGCTCACCCCGGCTACCAGGCCATCCAGGTCATCCCCGGGATCGGGCCGGTGCTGGCCGGGGTGTTCGTCGCCGAAGTCGGCGACATCACCCGCTTCGGCAAGCCCGAGCAGTTGACCTCCTGGGCAGGGCTGACCCCAAAACACCACGAGTCCGACACCATCGTGCACCGCGGTCGGATCACGAAACAGGGAAGCCGGCTGGTGCGCTGGGCCGCGGTCGAGGCCGTGCAGCGGCTGCCCACGCACACCCGAATCGGCAGCATCCGCGACCGAGTCGCCGCCCGTCGCGGCCGCAACATCGGCGTGGTCGCCGCCGCGCGGGAGCTGACCGAGCTGGTCTTCTACGGCCTGCGCGATCACCACATACGCGCCCTACTGGCCCAATCGCCGGCAACGGCGTGAACCGATCACACACGTGGTGGGCGCGGGTCGCGGCAGTCATGACCCCCGTACACGGCGCGGTCGCCCCCTCTTGATTGACCTCGCCCACCGCATGTCGCAGCACTCCATGCCGCTATACGCAGCGAAGGAATGACCGACAGCCCTCACCTTTGGGCCTGTCCCACCAGCCGGGCCACCGGCGCTGGAGCACGCACCCGCAAAGACATCGCCGCGAACACCAGGAGCCCACAGACCCGCGTTTTCTCCGCTCTCAACAGCGTGCGCCGTCCGGCGTCGGCGTCAAGGACCTACGGCCGCTACGCGGTCGACCCTCCGGGCCGATCCTTGACCCCGACGCCTCACCCCAGCGCGCCCAAGAACAGGCGGAGAACCGGCAAAGAAAAGATCAAAGACCAAGAGCCCGGCGTGGCCGGGTTGACCGGCCCCGCTCCTTCAGGAATGAGGACTGCCAGGTATGTCCGAACAACCGTCGTGACCAGCAGAAACAGCGAATTCGTAGGCCACGGCGGGTTCGTTCAGGATCGTTCAGGCCGGTTCAGCACAGTCCAGGGACTATGCCCGCTCCAGTTTCGCTCCAGCCGCTGTGGTCAAAGTCCATCGGATCGCGCCCGTGCTCGCAGCCGTGGGCTGCTATCCGTAGGCGTCGCTCCTGTGAGAGATCTTGATGACGTCGACGAGCACCTCGGCATCGTTGGTGCGGTAAATGACGCGGTACTGGCCGCGCCGCGCGGAGTAGTAGCCCTTCACCTCGAAGCGGAGCTGCCCACACGCTTGACGTGACCGAGTTCTCGGCACCGACAGGCCTCGTACACGAGTACGTGCAGGACGCATGACGTGCCAGGGTTCTCGGCACCCACACCCCGGGGTTCCCACCGGCGGATTCTTCGACGACATCGGCCGCGGGCGGTGGTGACCCGCTCGATCAGCGCTCGGGGTCGTGGAACTTCTCGAACTCCCACCAGTCCTCGCGGTCGTAGGGGGCGTCTCCCCACCATGCCCTCAGGCGGTCTCTGATCTCTGCCTCGGCGCCGTGGGGCGAGGGCCGGTAGTACACCCGCCGCCCCGGCGAGCCGATCTCGCCGGCGATGTCGGGTGGGCGGTACTCCTGGGCGATGAAGCCCGACGGGTCGTTGTGGGGATAGCGGTAGCCACCGCCCTCGCGCAGCTTGTTGCGCTGATAGGGGTGGACGCTGCGCAGGGGCAACGGCACGGCGCCCGCCTGGCGTTGCCGGACATCGTTCAAGGCGCGGGACAGCCCGGCCATGGTGGTGTTCGACTTGGGGGCCGTGGCCAGGTAGATCACCGCGTGGGCGAGGGTGAGCCCGGCCTCTGGCAGGCCCACGAACTCGACGGCACGGGCGGCCGCGTCGGCGACGACGAGGCCCATCGAGTCGGCCATGCCCACGTCCTCGGACGCCAGGATGACAAGCCGCCGGGCGATGTAGCGGGCGTCCTCGCCGGCTTCGAGCATGCGGGCGAGCCAGTACAGGCCGGCATCGGGGTCCGAGCCGCGGATCGACTTGATGAACGCCGAGATGACGTCGTAGTGGTCGTCCTGGCCGTAGCGCAGCACGCGCGACTGCCGGGCACGCTCGACCTCGTCGAGCCCGACCTCATCGCGACCCTCGACGGCCGCCAGTGCGAGCGCCACCTCGAGGGTGGTGAGCGCGGCGCGGGCGTCGCCGTCGGCCATGTCGACCAGGTGGCTCAGCGCGTCGGCGGCCATCGCCCCGCCCTCGACCGCAAGCGCCCGCCGTACCAGGGTCGCCAGGTCGGCGTCACCGAGAGGCTCGACCCTAAACACCATCGAGCGGCTGATGAGGGGGGCGTTCACCTCGAAGAACGGATTTTCCGTGGTCGCCCCGATGAGGGTGAGCAGACCCTCCTCGACGGCGGGCAGGAGCGCGTCCTGTTGCGCCTTGTTGAATCGATGGACCTCATCGAGGAAGAGGATGGTTCCCCGCCCCTCCTCCGCCACCCGGGTGCGGGCACGGTCGATGACCTCCCGCACGTCGCGCACCCCCGCCGACACCGCCGACAGGGCGACGAACTCACGGTCGGTTTGCGCCGCCACCACGCGGGCGAGCGTGGTCTTGCCCGTGCCCGGCGGACCCCAGAGGATGATCGATGACACGCGGTCTGTCTCGATGAGCGCTCGCAGGGGCGCGCCCGGCCCGATCAGGTGTGCCTGACCAACCATTTCGTCGAGGGTGCGTGGTCGCATCCGCGCCGCCAGCGGCGCCTGCTGGGCGAGCCACTCGCGCAACGCGGTGTCGACCGGGTCGTCGGGCGGCGGCCCGGCACGGGACCTGCGTGCCGGCACGCGCAGGAGGCTACCGTCGACAGGGCGTCCGCGCCGGCGATTGAGTGCTCGACGCTGCTGCGGCGCGGGTGCGGCGGGAGCCTGTCACGGTTTCCGTGTAAGCCACGGGTGACCGATGACGCCTCGTCGATCCCCAGCCAGATGATGGGCAGCGGGACGAACGCGCGGGCTGTGGGACGTGCTCGGGCGCGGCGCCCCGGTGATGGCGACCCACCGATGGTTCCGCGTGATGGTACGTCGATCGGCACACCGCACTGCCGATATGCGCGATCACGTTCCCTTGCCGTACGCGTCGTGGTAGTTCCACCACTGGTACGGCGGTGTCTGCGGGTATCCGTCCGGCGAGTCCTCCCACTCCTCCTGGCGCCCGAGTGCGGTGATGTCGAGATAGCTCCAGGTGCTGCCCAGCTGCTCGTCGCCGCGGTCGTGGATGAAGTAGGTGCGGAAGATTTGATCGCGGTCGCGGATGAAGGCGTTGGTCCCGTGCCATTCGTCGACCCCGAAGTCGGCGTCGAAGTCGTCGGTGAGCGTGTACCAGGGGATGGTTTGCCATCCCATGCGCTCCTTCAGGCCCTGGATCTCGGCCTGGGGGGCGCGCGAGACGAACGCGAGCGTCGTGTCCCGCGCGTTGAGGTGCGCGGGGTGCGCGACCTGGTCAGCCAGAAAGGAGCAACCGACGCAGGCCCGCTGCGGGTACGCGCCGCCCCCCTGCGGATACGTGGTGACGTCCGGCGCGTAGAAGGCGCGGTAGACGATCAGCTGGCGACGGCCCTCGAAGAGGTCGGCGAGGCTCGCCGGGCCGTTGGGTCCTTCGAACCGGTAGTCCTTGTCGACCGCCATCCATGGCATCTGACGGCGCTGTGCCGCCATGGCGTCCCGGGCCCGGGTGAGCTCCTTTTCTTTCACCAGCAGCTCCTGGCGGGCGGCCTCCCACTCCTGCGGCGACACGATCGGCGGAATATTCATGGCGATTCTTCCCTTTCAGGTGCTCGTCGACGACATCGAAAATGCCCCAGCGGGCGGCGATTCCCGATGTGCTCTGCGACCGCGAGCCGAAATGCCGTTGGCGACGGCCTGTTGGACCAGCTCGGCCAGGTGGCGTAGCGAGTTGGTGAGGTGGTCCACGGGGAACGGCGGGAACGTGATGTGCTCGCGTAGGAACGGCGGTACCGCGGTCCAGTCGTAGGTGAGCGTGACCTCGGTGCGGGACGGTTCGGCGGCGACCAGATCGTAGCGCCAGGTCCAGCCGCCGAACTGCGGCTTCCCGTCGCCCGCGATGTCCTGGCCCGGCTGCCAGGAGATCGCTCGCGGCGGATCGAACACGGCCACTCGGTTGGTCATCTCGTAGCTGCCGTTCGGATGGTTGGCGTGGTACATCGCCATCCGGAACATCTGGCCCGATCCAGTCAGTGGCGCGGTGTCGAGTGCCTCGCTGACCCAGCCGGTGCCGTCGATGGCCGGGTGGCTCGCGGGGTCGGCCAGGACAGCAAACACCGCCTCGGCCGGCGCAGCGATGATGGTGCTCGCCTGCAACGTCTCGATCGTCATGTCGTAGTGACCGCGGCGGCGGCCGGAACTCATCGATTGCTTCGTCCCAACCGGGTTGGCCCGGCGACGGCCGATGTGTGAACGGCCGATGTGTGGGTGACCGACGCCGGCGATCACCAGCGCCGGCCGGACCGTCGGCAGTTCGGCGGCCGTGTCGTCCACTCGTACCTCGATCGCCGCGGCAACGCGTTCCCCGGGCCCGAACACCGGCACCGCAAGCGCGCTGCAGCCGAAAACCAGCTCCCAGCGCGCCACCGCCACCCAGCTGATGCGGGCCATCGCGAGGGCACATGGTGGAGACGAGGGGAATCGAACCCCTAACCCCCGCCTTGCAAAAGCACGGCGTCGCCGACGGCCAGATGGAATGTGCAGGTCGGAGTGACGTCGTCACTGGCATGGTTGCTCGTGCTGGCCGTGGACGGCGGAGACTCGCTGCCATCGTGGCTGCCATAGCCTCTAACAGTGGACACTGTTCAGGGAGCACTCTCGATCGTGTCCGGCCGTCCGGCCGGACATGGTGCAGCTTGCTGAGGAACCACGAGGCTTGGCCTCAGCGATACGCACCGCCTATCCGCAGGCGTACGCGTCGGCCACAAAACTGCAGGCCGTGCTGGAGCTGCGACTCGGCCAACCGCTGACGGAGGACGAAGTCACCTACCTGACCCTGCACGTCGCTCGGATGGTCGACAGCGCTCGGCCGTGAGCCGGTGCACGCTCACGACAGCCGACGGTCCTGCGTTTCGCGTTTCTCGCGCCGCGGCTGCGTCCCGCGGATACCGTCGATCAGCATCCCGTCAGCTGGCCTGCTCGTCCGGCGCGCTGTCCCCGGGCTGGACGGTCCATGCGGGAGGCTCGTCCTTACCGGTCGCTTCGTCCTGTTCGGCCTTGTCGCTGGTTTCCTGGACGAGGCCGGGTGCGTGGTGAACCGGGGCGTAAATCGCGTAGAGGCGCAGCGGTTCGTCGCCGGTGTTGATCACGTCGTGCCAGGTGCCGGCGGGGACCTGGATAGCCCATCCGTCCGAGACGTCTTGCTCGAAGTCGAGCCGGTCCTTGGCCGGGCCCATCACGGCCCTGCCCTGTCCGGCATCAAGGCGCAGGAACTGATCGGTGTTCGGGTGGACCTCCAGGCCGATGGACTCACCGACCGGGATGGACATCAGGGTGACCTGCAGGTACTTCCCGGTCCAGGCCACGGTGCGGTAGTTCTCGTTCCGCCGGGTGGCCGTCTCGATGTCGAACGCGTTCGGGCTGGGCCCGATGTCGTTGAGGGTCATGGTGTTCTCCTTTCGTGCTCGGACTTCGAGTCCAAGTCAGGGTCATGCTTCTCGGGAGTCAAGGGTGGGCGGGTTCGGCGAACCTCGTGGAGGCGAGGAGAGCGAGTACGGCGCCGGCCCCTGCGACGACGAGGACGCCGCTCAGTCCGGCTGCGGTGGCGCCCATGGTGCCGACCAGGGCGCCGGCGAGCCCCGTGCCGATGGCGGTGCCGGCCTGGTTGCCGAGCTCCATCTGTGATGAGGCGCGTCCGACGGTGCCGGCGGCGTCGTCGAGTACGGCGATGGAGTTGGTCGTAAACCCGAGACCGGCGCCGAGCCGTCTATCCTCATCAGCTCAGGTGGCTGAGTTGAGGAGTCGCAGGTAGTTGTCGATCGCTGCAGGCACGAACATCGTGTCGAAGGCGAGGAAGAGCAGCTGGGCGCCGCCAGCGAGCGCCGCCTGTGCCTGCTCTGGGGTCACGGCGAAGCTGGAGAGCCGGAACCCTTTGTCGGCGATCTTTTGCCATGCGTGGGCGAGGGCTTCCTGGACCTCGGGGCGACCGGGCCCGTCGGAAAGTCCCATGTTGACGGCCAGGTCGAGCGGGGCGGCAATCGCACCGCCGAGACCTTGCGCCGGTGTCGAGCGCCAGCTTGATCAGCGTGGCGTCATTGTGAGCAACCCTGATCCACACGGTTCCGCGGGGCTGCCGGAGATGGCGGTCACCATCCGGTAGGCCGTCTCGATAGAGATCGGCCCGTGTTCCATGTCGATCAGGACGACGTCGAAGCCCGCATGGGCACAGATCTGGGCCAGCTCCGGCGACGGGCAGGTAGGCCCGATGCCCAACTGCACACCGTCCGGCTTGCTGGCGCTCGCCGGGCGGGGCCAGCGGGTCCTCGACTGAAGTGGACATGGCGCGGATACCTCCGTTGACCTGAGATTCGGGACTCGCAGCTGCAGGGGCTGCCGACGGTGAGCGCGAGGTCGGTCGGCTGACAGCGATCGCGCTGGTCACGTGCCGTGCAGGCTGGTGACCCCCGGTGCTGCCCGCTCATCGGGGCAGCCGCCAGATGGACTGGGTGTCGTGTGCGGTGATCCACACCGACGTGTCGGCGATGGCGATTCCGCCGCTGCCCGCACTCGGGCCGAGCCGGTGGATGACCGCGTTGGAGTGCGGATCGATCCGCACGGCGAGGGCGTCGTCAGTGACCCGCACCCAGACCGCGTCCGCGGATGCCGCGATGTCACCGCCGGATATCGGGCCGGACGAGACCATGATTGTCGCCGTGACCGTGTTCGTTGCGGGGTCCACCCGCGACACCGCCCCGTCGGAGGCGTCGACGACCCACACCGCGTCGGGGCCGAGCGCGAGGAAGCTGGCGCTTCGGCCAACCGCCACCGTGGCCATGATTTGGCCGGATGCGGGGTCGAGCCGGACCACATGCCCGGGGGTGGCGACCGATACCCACACCGATCCAAGGCCGGCTCGGACGGCCTTCGCGCCCTCGGGCGCCGGGAACGTTCGAGCCACCGTGTTCGTGGCCGGGTCGACGGCGAGTAGTTGCCTCGGGCTCCCCGAGGTAAGCAGCCACACCGCACCCTCGCCGACGCCAACAGAGGACTCGGCGGGGAGCCGGGCGGGGATCGGAATCTCCGCGGTGGAGGCGCCGGTTGTCGCGTCGATCCGGACGAGCTTGGGCGAGCTGTAGTCGCACGACATCACCCAGATCGACCCAGAGCCCTGGTCCATGGCCGAGCACACCGAGTAGATCGCCACCTCGCCGCTCACTGCACCGGAGCTCGCGTCGTAGCGCTGCAGCCCACGACCGACTCCGGAGACCCAGACGCTGCCGGCCGCCGCAACCGCCCAGTCTGGGCTCGGCGACGCCGCGATCGTGCTCGCCCCGGACTCAGTGATGTCACGGACAGCCGGTAGCGGATCGCGCTCGCCAGAGGTCGGCGCAGTGACCGACGGCGGCGACGCTGGAGTGCTGCCACAGGCGACCCCTGCAAGGGCGAGCAGCGCTGCCGCGACCAACATGCTGAGCCGTCGAGCTGCGGCAGCGCGCATCGCTACCTCCAAACGGGAGATCCAATCTGGCGCGGGCCGAGTGTGATTGCGCGACCGATGGTGCTCGACGGGTACGCGGACCGCTACAACATCCATCGGCCGCGCCGGACGCTTGGCCAGGCCGCTCGGCTGCGTCCACTTTCCCAGCCGACGACGAGTGCAGTGAACACCGTCCGACGGCGCGACCGGCTTGCTGGGCTACTCCACGAGTATCAGCAGGTCGCATGAGGTGCTCAGTGTTCCTAGCACCCACAGTCTCGAACGGAGCACCACGATGACCACCTCCCTTGTCGACAACGGCGTGAACGTCGAGGCCTTGGTCGGCGCCCGCGACGCCTTCGCCGACACTCCCGAGATCGCTCAGTTCCAGTGGCGCTCGACGGTGACTTGGATCAACGGCACGCACAGCTGCGCCGGCGTCGACGCGTTCTTCGGCTTCGGCGAGGAGCAGCGGCACCGGACGACGTTCGCGTTCGACATCGACCACCCGCTGCAGTTCGCCGCGCACGACCACGGGATCACGCCGGTGGAGTATGTGCTGGTCGCACTCGGCGGCTGCCTGACCGCAGGCATCGCGGCGGTGGCCCAGCAGCGGGGGATTCAGCTGCGCTCGGTGCAGGCCAGCGTCGCGGCGGAGATGGACCTGCACGGCATCCTCGGCGCCGACCCGGAGGTCCGCAATGGCTTTAGCGGGGTCACCGTCAACTACAGGATCGACGCCGACGCGACCGAGGAGGACATCCGGGCACTGGTGGCGCAGTCGCAGAAGCGGTCCGCGGTCTACGACATCCTGACCAACCCGACCGACGTCACGGTCGAGGTCTGCTGACCCCGGCCGGTTCCCCGGAGCGACCGCCATGCCGAACACGACCACCGTTGTCATCGGTGCCGGCCATTGCGGGCTGGCGATGAGCCGGTGTCTGGCCGAGCGTTCGGTGGACCACGTGGTCCTCGAGCGGGGGGAGGTGGCGCACTCGTGGCGGACCCAGCGGTGGGACTCGATGCGCCTGCTCACCCCGAACTGGATGACGCGGCTGCCGGGCTACGCCTACCGGGGCGACGACCCGGACGGCTACCTCACCGTCCCCGAGGTGGTGCGGCTGATCGAGGACTACGCAACGGAGTCGGCGGCGCCGGTGCGGACCGGCACCGCGGTCACCGCCGTGCGGCCGGGTGGTTGCGGTTACCTCGTCCACACCGACGAGGGCAGCTGGCACGCGCCTACCGTGGTGGTCGCGACCGGCGCGACCTCGGTCCCCAACGTGCCGGGCCGGCTGGCCGCCCAGGTTCCCGCCGGGATCATGACGCTGACTACCGCGGACTACCGCAACCCCGACCAGCTTCCAGACGCTGGCGTGCTGGTCGTCGGCGGCTCGGCCAGCGGGGTGCAGATCGCCGAGGAGGTGCAGCGCTCCGGGCGACCGGTGACGCTGGCGGTCGGCGAGCACGTCCGGATGCCGCGGACCTACCGGGGCCGCGACATCCTGTGGTGGCTAGACGCGTCGGGTCTGCTCGACGAGCGCTACGACCAGGTGCCGGATCTGGTCCGGGCGCGCAACCTGCCGTCGATGCAGCTCGTCGGGTCGCCGCAGCGGGCGACGGTCGAGCTCAACGCGTTGCGCCGGCTGGGGGTGCGGCTGGTCGGCCGGCTCGCCGGCATCCGCGACGGTACCGCCCAGTTCTCCGGATCCCTGGCCAACGTGTGCGCGCTGGCCGACCTCAAGCTGGGCCGGCTGCTGAACTCCCTCGACGCCTGGGTGGACCGGGCCGGGATCGACGTGGAGCACCCGCCGCAACGGTTCACTGCGACCGCGGTGCCCGGCCCCGTCCCGCTGTCGGCGCGCCTGGACACCGGTGAGATCGCCACGATCCTCTGGGCGACCGGCTACCGTCACGAGCTGCCGTGGCTCGACGCCCCCGTGTTCGACCGCAAGGGCAGAGTCCGCCACGACGGCGGGATCACGTCCAGCCCCGGCCTGTACCAGATCGGGCTGCCGTTCCTGCGTCGCCGCAAGTCCACCCTGATCGACGGCGCGGCGGCGGACGCCCGCGACCTGACCGCCCACCTCATCGGGTACCTGGACACGCTCGCCCGCCGGCCGCTGGTCGACCGGCGGGCCAGTTGAGGGAGGCGCGATGCAGCACCATCCCGTCGCCGCCGCCTTGGCGGCGGCCGTCGCCCGGCGCGACCCGCAGGAGTTGTCCGCGGCGCTGACCGAGACCGTGCGGCTGCGCGCCCTGCTGCCCGGTGGCCCGGTCGAGTCCCATGGCCGCAAGGACGTCGCGGCTCGCTTCTGCGGCTGGTTTGCCGACTTCGACACCGTCGCGGTCGTCGAGTCGGGCGCCGAGGCGGTCGTCGACCGGATGCTGATCCACTACCGCCTCCAGGTGGGCCGGGCGACGATCCGCTGGGTCTGCACCCAGACCGCGGTCTGCAAGGTCGTCGACGGCCAGCTGGCGGTGATCGATCTGTTGTGTTCTGGCTTTCGGGAGATGGGGAACGATGAAAGCGCACACGCGCCATCGGGCGCTCGACTCGTGGGGTGACTACGACCGCGACGACCCGTTCCCGCTGTTCGCGCAGGTGCGGTCCGCCGCCCCGGTACACGAGGTCACCCTCGCCGACGGGCACCCGGCCTGGCTGGTCGTCGGCCACGAGGAGGCCAGGGCGGCGCTGAACGACCCGCGGCTGTCCAAGGACATGCACGCCGCGCTGGCGCGCAGCGGACAGGTCGTCGCCGAGGGCCTTCCGGGGCCGGCGCTGGCCCGGCACATGCTCGTCGTCGACCCGCCGGACCACACGCGGCTGCGCCGGCTGGCCATGCCCGCGTTCGGCCGGCGGCGGGTCAACGCGCTGGAGACCCGCGTCCGGTCGATCGTCGAGGATCTGCTCACCGACCTGGCGGCCCGCGGCGGCACCGACCGCGTCGTCGACCTGGTGGCCGGTTACGCGTTCCCGCTGCCGTTCACCGTGATCAGCGAGCTGCTCGGGATCCCGGAACCGGACCGGGCCGACCTCGGTACGTGGTTCGGCACCCTGCTCACCCCGTACCCGGGGCCGCAGCCCCCGGCCGCGGCGGTGGCGGCGTCGGAGGCGATCGTCGAGTACCTCACCGCGCTGCTCGACCGCAAGCGCGCCGTGCCCGGCGAGGACCTGGTCACCGACCTCGTGGTCGCCGCCGACACCGACGGCGCGCTCACCGAACAGGAGATGCTCTCGACGATCTTCCAGCTGGTCGTCGCCGGGCACGACACGACCACCAGCCTGATCGGCAACGCCACGATCGCGCTGCTGCGGCATCCCGAGCAGCGCGACGCGCTGGTGGCCGACCCCGGCCTCGTGCCACGCACCATCGAGGAGTGCCTGCGCTGGGACGCCCCAGTGCCGCACTCGACCTTCCGCTACACCACCGAACAGGTCCAGATCGGCGACGTCGTCATTCCCGCGTTCGCCCAAGTCATCGTCTCGCTCGCGGCGGCGAGGACGGGATCGTGCTGGTCGACCAGGACCAGTGCCGGGGCTGGCGGATGTGCGTCACGGGGCCCCACGTCCCGGGCGGTCCGACCCTGTCGCTGAGAGCCCCACCGGTTCATCATCTGAGGTATGACAGACGCGGCTTACCTGACCAAGCCCGTGTCCCGAGAGGTGCTCATGCGGGCCACCGAGCGCGCGCTGCGGGCGCCGTCGGTGCACAACAGTCAGCCCTGGCAGTGGCGGATCTCCGATGGCGTGGTGGAGCTGCACGCGGACCCGAACCGGCACCTGATAGGGACCGATCCCGACCGTCGCGACCTGGTGATCAGCTGCGGGGCGGCGCTGCACCACCTGAGGGTCGCGCTCGCGGACCTCGGCGTGTCGACCACAACCGAACGGTTGCCCGATCCGGAAGACGGCACGCTCCTTGCGGTCATGCGTCCTGTTGACGGGCCTGTCGACGCCCACGATGCAGCACTGGCGGCCGCCATCGAGGAGCGCCGTAGTGACCGGCGCGCCTTCCGGGACGAGCCTGTACAGCCAGCGCAGCTCGACCTTCTCGCCGAGCGCGCCGCTGCCCAGGAGGTTGGGCTGATTCCGGTTCTGAGTGACGGCGCCCGGACCAGGCTCGCAGCCGTCCTCGGCGAGGCCGCGACAAGTGAACGCACGGTTCCGGGCTACGCCGCCGAGCTGGCAATCTGGAGCAGCCGCAAAGCGGGGGGCCACGATGGGATCCCCACCGGGTCGCGCACGGGCCGCCATGTTGGACCCGAGAGCGCCGGGCTGCGACTTTTCCCCGAGGGCCAGCTGAGCCAAGGGCCGCACCCCCTAACGGCAGGCCCGGACGGTGCGACACTCATGGTGCTCACCACCCCGGGCGACGGCCCCGTCGACTGGCTGCGGGCGGGCGAGGCCACCAGCGCCGCGCTGCTCGTCGCGACACAGAACGGCCTGGCCACCACAGTGTTGAGCCAAGCGGCGGAGGTCGCCCACACACGGCGGCAGCTGGCCGACACGGTGTTGCAGGTGCCCGAGCATGCACAACTGGTCCTGCGGGTCGGATGGGCCCCGCACGGTGCCGCAGCCCTGCCCGAAACCCCGCGCCGACCCCTGCGCTCCGTGCTGCTGGTCTAGACGCTTCAGCAGCTTGCGCCTTCCACAACCAAGCTGCTGGCCTCGAGTGGACTGGTGCCTATGGGTTCCAGAAGTCGTCCTCATCCGGTGACCTGCGGCGATCGGCGTTCCTGCGACAGAGCATGATCGAAGTGTCGCAACGCCTCCTCTACCTATCTTCGATCGGCTTCTCAGCTGGCTGACGCTTCTCGGTCGCACACCATCGTCTAAGCCGGCTTCACGTTGAGGCGGCGGCCGGTGATCCGCTCGCCAGTCACCCGCAGCACGTGCTCCCCCCGTCCGCGGGCCCACGGTCGCGTGTAGGGCTCGAGCACCGCCACCAGGTCGTCGACGTTCTGTACCACCGACGCCCGGCCGGTGAGCAGGACGCTCCATCCGGCGCGGGTCGTATTGTCGATCTCATCGGTCTGGAAGGCCACGACGTCGCCGCGCTCGGCGGCCCGCAGGTTGCCGCCCGGTCCGGTCCGAATGATCACGTCGGCGCCCGCCTTCACGAAATTCACCGGGTGCGCTACGGGCGCCCCGCTGTCGACGTAGACCAGCCGTCCCACCGGCACAGTCCCCAGAAGTCGCCAGCACTCCTGCGGTGACAGCTCTTCAATTTCATGTGTCCAACCCACCGCTACCTCCGCGTGCATCGACGTCGCCCTGCCTCGGTTTTCTGGCCTCAAGTGTAAGAACTACCGATTGGGCCTTCGGCGGTCCACGACCTCGCAGGGGGTGGGCGTGAGAGGCAAGGCAAGCAGCCGACATGCCGTGCGGGTCGGGGCGGATGTTTGCGGCGCCTTGAACTTCGCGCCCTCGGTCTCGGCCTCGCGCGCTGGTCGCGAGCAGGACCACCGTGACGGGCGTCGGCCATCACTGGACCCAGCAGGCGGACACCGTCGTGCAGGGCGTCACGCGGTCCAGCAAGAGCGGGTGGACGTACGGGGCATTGGCGCAGATGGCCGGCCGGCCCGAGCTGCTGATCGCTGGCTGCGACCCGACCGGGCTGCTGTGGCGCCAAATTCGCCGGCTCACGCCACGCCGAGAATCAAGTGTCCGGCCTGATCGATCCCGGCTCGCACGAACGGATACTGGCACCGCGCGTCGGACCGGGGCGGCCCGACGCCCAGCCGGGCTCGTGCAGCTCTGCCCTCGGGGCGGCGCGTGGTAGCCCCTCATGGAGGTCGGCGGGATGCCGCGCTCTTGGCCATCGCAGAGACCTGCCGCCCGGCGAGGGCATGCTCTTGCTTTCAAGCCGCGGTGGACGCCGGGGCTACAACCGCTTCGGCATGGAACTGTTCAGCCCAGCGGGGAGTGGAAGAACCACAGGTGGCCCTCGGGGTCTCGAGCGCCGTACTCGCGCACTCCATAGCCTTGATCGACGGGAGCCTCGACGATGTCAGCGCCGGCGGTGCTGCTACGGGCGTGATGGGCGTCGGCGTCGTCCACGGCGACCACTGTCATGCCAGTGGTGGCGCCGAGGGTGCGCGGCGATTGGTAGCCGTCCGACGAGGGGTGAAGCCAGATCACCTGGTTTCCGGCTCGGACTTCGGCGTGATCCGCCCGGCCCTCACCGTCGCGGTGTAGCGGACCGGGGGTCAGCCCGAAGACACGCACGAGGTACTCGTGCGCGGCGGGGAGATCGTCGTAGACCAGCAGCGCGGTGGTGCTGTGCACGGTGGCATCGAGCATGGTCATCTCCTCGATCGTGGCGAACAGCTCGTCGGTCGACGGGTTGTCGTTGTGGGCGAGCACAGTGGACATCGCATCCAGGCGCGACTGAAGCGCCAGCGCAAGTTCGACCCGTCGGCTGATGTCGGCCAGGTGGCGTTGCACGAGCTGCGCCAGCTGCCACTGCGGGTCGTCCAACACTTGCGCGATGTGCTCCAGCGAGAAGCCGAGACGGCGCAGCGAGCTGACCCGGTAGAGCCGTGCGACGTCATCGGAGGTGTAGAGCCGGTGCCCGGCTGCGGTGTGCCGAGAGGGGGTAAGCAGACCCAGGTGGTCGTAGTGGTGCAAGGCGCGGACCGTCACCCCGGTGAGCTGGGCTAACGCCCCGACCTTCCACGTCTGTGTAGTCCCCGAATTCTCGGTCGCGGGCATGGCCAGGACACTAGAACCTGACCCCGCGTCAGGATCAAGCTCCCGGACGATGAGAAATCTGAGCCGGATCTCGCGAGCCGTAGCCAGTTGTCCATGAGGGCTTGGCCGACGCGAGCGGCGCAGGAACCCAGGGTTGCGGGCCAACCCCTACACGGAGCTGCTGGACGCGATCGACGTGCACGGGCGGCTGGACGGGCGCGATCCGGTCAGCCAAGCCCTGTATCTGTGGTTGCACACGAACCTGCCCACCTACGTGCTGACCTTCCTCGGTAACCGGATGGAAATGGCGCATTCGGTGGAAGGCCGGGTGCCGTTCCTGGACCATCACGTCGCGGAGTACGCCGCGCAGCTTCCCGTGCACCACAAGATCCGGGGGCCACGGGAAAGCACGTGCTGCGCGAGGCCGTTCGCGACTGTGTGCTCCCGGAGATCTACGACCGGCAGAAACACCCGTGCATGGCTCCGCCCGCCCGCGAGATCGATAACCCGCTCGCGATGTTCTGCCAGGATCGGGGCCGGTGTTCGGTTGCGGCGGGCGTACTGCCTGTGGGTGCCGAGAACCGTGTCATGGCCTCTGGTCAGCGTCTTCGCGGAAGGGTGTTCCCGCACGATCCTGAAGGTTTGGGGCCAGAGAAGGGAATCGATGTGGACGAGAAGACAGCATCCGGACCATTGAAGGTGGTGGTGGTCGGCACCGGCGGCGGGGTACCGGTGCGGACCATCCTCACGACGATCGGGTTGGTGGCCGCCGCCGCGGTGGCGGTGCTATTCGTGATGCGGGTCGAGCGCGTCCTGATCTGGATGCTCGTCGCCCTGTTCTTCGCGGTCGCTCTCTACCCGCTAGTCGACTGGGTCCAGCGGCGGGTGCTACGCCGCCGCTCGCTCGCCACACTGCTGGTGTTCCTCGTCGTCCTGACCGCGATCGGCGCGCTACTGAGCGCCTTCGCGGTACCACTGGCCCAGGAGGGCACCCAACTCGCCGGTCAGCTACCAGTCCTGATCAACGACGCGCGGGCCGGGCGAGGCCCGGTCGGCAGGCTGCTGGAGCGCACCAACGCTGTGGAATTCGTGCAGAACAACGAGGCACGCATCCGCGAGTACGCGACAGGTCTCGGCACACCCGCGCTCAACGTGCTGCGCGGCGCGAGCACCGCGATCGTCGCGACCGTGACGATCTTCGTCCTGGCCTATCTGACCGTGCTCGAAGGACCGAAGGCCGTCACGGGCACACTCAGTCTCTTCCCTCCTCAGCGCGCCAAGCGGATTCAGAGGGTCACCCACGACTGCGCAAAGACCGTCACCGGCTATATCTCCGGCAACCTGCTCATCAGCGCGATCTGCGGCACACTCACCTACGCCATGCTCAAGATCTCCGGCGTGCCGTTCGCCGGCCTGATCGCGGTGTTCGTCGCGATCGCCGACCTCATTCCGCTCGTCGGCGCCACCCTCGGCGCGGTGGTCGCGGCCACTGCCGGGTTCATACACTCCGTGCCCGCCGGTATCGCCGTGATCGTCTTTTTCGTCGTCTACCAGCAACTGGAGAACCACCTGCTACAGCCGATGATCTTCTCCCGCACCGTGAAGCTCAACCCGCTGGCCGTGCTCGTCGCGATCCTGCTCGCCGTCGAGCTCGCCGGGATCCTCGGCGCCCTGCTCGCCATCCCCGTTGCCGGCATCATCCAGGTCGTCCTGCGCGATGTGTGGGACCACCGCCGCGGGCGCCCCAAGGACGAGGCCACGCTTGGTGAGGACCGCACCCCCGTCGACCACGCCAACCCCGGCACCGGCCACAACCCCATCCCCGATGCGGCCACCCAGGTCCCCCGTCTCCTCAAGCCGCCAGCGCAACACGACCCCGATCGCTAGGCAGGCAATGGAAGGCGCGCCAAATAGCAGCATGCACCTTCTGCCTGCGCCCGACCGAGCCCTGTCGACCTTGAGACTCCTACCGGGTGGAGCGTGCTTGGCGTCGACGAGGCGCAGAGGGATCGCTCGTGTTTCGCAGTTTTGGCGCTGCCGCCGGCCCGTGGGTCGCGGGGACGCGCCGACGGCGAGTGGTTCGTGGATCTTGGGGGGTGAGGGGGACAGCATCGACCGCTCGTTCACCGCCCTCGTGAGAGTGATCCGTCGATGCCTCCCGGCCCCACCGCCCCGTGCTCGCTGGCCGGTCTGCTGGCCGAGTTCCGGCCGTGCTTTACCGCTCCCACATTCCAGACCTTCATCGGATTGGTGGTCGGTCTGATCGCGCAGACCCGCCGCCGAACGGTGTGTGGGATGTTCACCGGTGCCGGGCTGGAGCAGGTGTGGCATCACAGCCGCGCCCACCGATTGTTCACCAACGCCCGCTGGTCGAGCGACGCGCTCGGATTGGCCCTGGCCGACCTCATCGTGACTCACCTCTTGCCAGCTGGATCGCCGCTGACGGTCGCGGTCGACGACACGCTGTTCAAGCGGGCCGGGAAGAAGGTATTCGGGGCGGCGTGGCATCACGACGGCGCCGCGAAGGGCCTTCAAACCCATCGGCTTCGGCAACTGCTGGGTCGTGGCCGGCATCGTCGTGCAGCTGTCGTTTCTGTCCCGCCCGGTGTGCCTGCCGGTGCTGGCCCGGTTGTGGCGACCCCGCCACACCGGGAAGATCGCGCACGCCCGACAGTTGGCCGAGTTGCTCGCCGCCCGCTACCCGGACCGGGCGGTGCACGTGGTCGGGGACGCCGCCTACGTCGGGGAACGCCTGCGCGACCTCGACGGCCGGATCAGCTGGACCAGCCGGCTGAAGGTCACCTCGGTGCTGCACGAACTGCCCCCACCCCGCACCGGGCGCTCGGGCCGACCACGCACCCGCGGTGCCCGGTTGGGCACCCCGGCCGATGTCGCCGCCCTCGCCACAACCACGAATACCTGGCGCACCACCCAGGTCCGTCGGTACGGCCGCATCGACACCGTGCAGATCACCGAACGGGCCTGTCTCTGGTACGGATCGTTTCGCAGCCGAACCGTGCGCGTCATTCTGGTCCGCGACGACAAGCCCCGAACTCGAGGCCGTGACGACCGCGGTTATGGACTTCCGTTGGTCACCACCGATCTGGAATCTTCCGCGGAAGATCTGGTCGCCCGCTATGCAGCACGGTGGGGAATCGAGCAGGCCTTCGCCGATGCCCGCCAGATCATGGGTGTGGGCGAGGCCCGTAATCGGACACGTCGCGCCGTGGAGCGGACGGTGCCGTTCGGGTTGATCTGTTTCAGCGTGGTCACCGTCTGGTACGCGCTGCACGGACACGCCCCCCAGGACGTGACCGGTCACCGGACCCGGGCTCGGTGGTACACCACGAAGACCGAGCCGTCCTACGACGACATGACCATCAAACTCCGCCGCGTCATCATCGCCGCCAGATTTCGTAGCCCATGCCCTGAGCAGGCCACCCCGCAAGAAACCCGGGCCGTCCTCGCCGCCTGGGCCGCCGCCGGAACATGATCAACGAAACTGCGAAACACGAGAGAGCGTGTGGGTGCCGAGAACCCCGCCACGGCCTTTGATCAGCACTTTCGCACCCGAGCGGCGCCCGCTCCCCGCAGGCCGGACTCCCCGCCCTCTGCAGCGACCGTTCGGCCGCTGCGACGAGACTGCCTCGGTGGTCTCGTACACGAGTAGCGGCCGGTCGCACGACGTGTCCGAGTTCTCGGCACCCACAGGCAGCGGCCACCCGCGGCGAGGTGTCCGTGCTACGAGGGGAAGCTCAACTATCAGCAGGTCGCGTGAGGTGTGCAGAGTTTGTGGCACCCACAGGCCCATCCGGCACTTCCTTCACCACCGCGCAGACCGCCACGGCCCGGTTGTCGAACACGGTGGTCGAGTCGACGCGCGTCATGCGTGCGGGGCTGACGGTCAGCGCGTCAAGAAACCCGGCCCGGTCGTCGAAACGGGTGCCGTCGGGTCGGACCATGCTAAACGCCGGCGCGAGCAACCGTTCGAAGAAGCCGCGATCGGCCGCCGACTCGGCCTCGCCGATCGCGTGGTTGATGGCTTGCAGGTCACTGTCCGCGGCGGTGGTCATCGTCCCTCCTTCTCCGAGCATCAGACCGCGACATCACACCGAAACCTCGGTGCGGTCGCCGGACCATCGGGTGTGGAACGTGCCGTCCCGATCGACCCGCCGGTAGGTGTGCGCTCCGAAGAAGTCGCGTTGCCCCTGGATGATCGCGGCGGGCAGCCGCGGCGAGCGCAACCCGTCGTAGTAGGCCAGCGCGGCCGAGAAGCCCGGCGTGGCGATGCCGGCGTCTATCGCGGTGGTGAGGACGCGCCGCCAGGATGGCTGGGACCGTGGCGAGCACCTCGGTGAAGTACGGCGCCAGGACGAGCGAGGCGGGCGCCCGGCCGGCGGAGAAGGCGTCGGTGATGCGGTTCAGGAACTTCGCCCTGATGATGCAACCGTCGCGCCAGATCCGCGCCACGGCACCGAGATCGATGTCCCAGCCGAACTCCTCGGCGCCCGCGGCGATCGCGTCCAGGCCCTGGGCGTAGGCGATGATCTTCGACGCGTACAACGCTTGCCGCACGTCTTCGACAAACGCACCGGGCTCGGCGACCAGCGAGTTCCCCTCGGGTCCGGCAGATTGCCGGCGGCGGCGGCCCGTTGCGTCGCCGCGGACGACAGGCCGCGGGTGAACACGCTCCGCGATCCCGGACACCGGGACGCCGAGGCCCAACGCGGTCTGGACGGTCCAGGTGCCCGTCCCCTTCATTCCCGCGGCGTCGAGAACGATGTCCACGAAGGGCTTCCCGGTCTGTGTGTCGACGTGCCGGAGGACCTCGGCGGTGATCTCGACCAGGAAGGAGTCGAGGTCGCCGCGGTTCCACTCGGCGAAGACGTCGGCGATCGCGGCGGGTTCCAGGCCGGCGCCGCGGCGGAGCAGGTCGCAGGCCTCGGCGATCAGCTGCACGTCGGCGTACTCGATGCCGTTGTGGATCATCTTGACGAAGTGCCCGGCCCCGTCCGTGCCGATGTACGTGCAGCATGGCACCCCGTCCACGTGGGCGGCGATCTTCTCCAGGATCGGACCGAGCGAGCGGTAGGACTCGGCGGATCCACCGGGCATGACGGACGGGCCGTTCAGCGCGCCTTCCTCGCCACCGGAGATGCCGCAGCCGACAAAGTGGATTCCCTTGCCGCGCAGGGCGGATTCGCGGCGGCGGGTGTCTGGAACTTGGCGTTCCGGCCGTCGATCAGGATGTCGCCGTGTTCGAGGAGTTCGGCCAGCTCGTCGATCACGGCGTCGGTCGGGTTCGCCGGCCTGGATCTTTATGATGATCTTCCGCGGGGTGGCGAGGGAGGCCACGAACTCCGCCGCCGTCGTCGTGGGGATGAACCGTCCCTCGGTGCCGTGATCGGCGATCAGGGCGGCGGTGCGGGCCGCGCTACGGTTGTGCACGGCGATGATGAGGCCAGTGCGCGCGAAGTTGCGCGCCAGTTCGAGCCGATCACTGCGAGCCCCATGACACCGATGTCCGCCGTCCCGATAACCGACGGAACGCGCGCTCGGCCGTCGTGGGGTCGGTGAGGGGCGACGGTGTCTCGGCGCCCGTTCGGCCCGCCGGGGTGAGGTCGAGCAGCCGGATGATCTCGGCGGCATCGTCGGCCGGTGCGCGTCCGGCGAGGATCGTCATGGCGTTCTCGTCGGCCTGCGGTGGCTCCAAGGTGGCGATCTGGGATTCGAGCAGGGAGCAAGGCATGAAATGGTTCTGCCGAGCGGTCAGACGTTGCTCGACGATGTCCTTGGTGCCGGCGAGGTGCACGAACACCACGTTGGGTCCGGCGAGTTTGTCGCGGTATGCACGCTTGAGCGCGGAGCAGGTAACCACGCCCGGCCGGCCGGCGGCGGTGTGGTCGGTGATCCATTCGGCGATGATATCGAGCCAGGGCCAGCGGTCCTCGTCGGTGAGCGGGACACCCGCAGCCATCTTGGCCACATTGGCGGCAGGATGCAGATCGTCGCCCTCGGCCAGGTCCCACTCCAGCTGTCCGGCGAGAATGCCTGCCACGGTTGACTTTCCACAACCCGAGACACCCATGATGACGAGCACCGGCGGTTGGGTTCGGGCACGAGCGTGTTCGGTCATGCGCGTGTGCCTTTCTACGTGCGGTGGATGCCGGGACCGCGGCGGTCCTGGCGGGGAGTGGATTTCAGGGCACCTGGTTGTAGAGCCGCATCAGGTTCGCGTTGTCGCCCTGGGCGTAGCCCTGTGCGACGAGCGTTTCGTTCTGGGCGAGCACCGCATCCGTGAGGGTCAGGGTGAGTCCGGCGCTCCGCGCCGCCGCGACGGCGGTGCCCAGGTCCTTGACCATGTTGGCGATGTTGCCGGTGGGGGTCAGGTCGACGTCGGCGAACTTGACGAAGAACTCCTGGAACAGTGCCGAATCGGCCCGTCCGCCGGTCAGCGCCGCCAGCACGGCGTCGGGTGCCAGGCCCGCGGCGCGGGTCATCGCCGCCGCCTCGGCGAGCGCGCTGAACTCGATGCCGACGAGCACCTGGTTGATCAACTTGACGAACTGGCCGCCGCCGCTGCCGCCGACGTGTGTCACCCGGGTGGCGAGGTGATCCAGTACCGTCCTGGCCCGAGCGACGGCGGGCTCGTCGCCGCCCACCATCAGGCTGAGCCGGCCGGCGCGCGCCCCCGGTGCGCCGCCGGAGAGGGGCGCGTCGACCCAGGCGCCGCCCTGTTCGGCAACCTGGGCGGCGAACTCGCGGGTGCGGTCCGGGGCGATCGAGGACATGTCGATGATTAGCCCGGCCCGCCCCCGAGACGCCCAGCCGGCGAGCACGCCGCCGGCGCCGAACACCACCTGTTCGGCGATCGGCGCGGTGTTCAGGGACAGCACGACAACCTCGGTCTGAGCCGCGACGCCGGCGGCGGTGTCTTGGAACTGGGCACCACCGGCGACCAGGTCGTCGGCGGCTGCGCGGCACAGGTCCGTGACGTCCAGGCGGCCGAGTCGGTCGAGCAGGCGGGTGGCTATGGCGTGGCCCATCACGCCGAGCCCGATCACCCCAACCGAGCCGGTGGCTGGGGTGTCGACGGTGTCGGCGGATTCGGTGCTGGACAAGGTGATTCCTCCTGGATGGGTCGGTGGTGGTCGGTTCAAGGAGTAGATCCGGCGCTGTCCAGTGCGCGGCGCACGGTGTCCAGCAGGTCGTTTCACGACTCCTCGAACTTCTGCACGGCCTGCGACTCGAGGACCGCGAACACGTCGGTCAAATCGACACCGAGCCCGGCCAAACTGGCGAATACCGTCCGTGCCTCCGCATACGTTCCGGCGATGGTGTTCCCGCTGATGACGCCATGGTCGGCGACCGCCTCGATGGTCTTCTCGGGTGCGGTGTTGACCGTGCCGGGCGCGGCGAGTTCGACCACGTAGCGGGTGTCGTCGTACCGCTCGTCCTTGACCCGGTGGACGCCCACAGCGGCCGCTGCGGATGCGCGCCGGCGGACCGCAGCGCGACCCAGCGCTCCCCGGCGAACGTCTGCTCGTACAGCTCATACGCCAGCCGCGCGTTGGCGATCGCGGCGCAGCCGAGCAGCGACTCGGCCGCCGGACCCCCAATGGCGGTCAGCCGCCGGTCGACCTCGGCGTCCACCCTGGACACGAAGAAGGAGGCCACCGAGTGAATCCCGGCCAGGTCCCGGCCGCTGGCCTGCGCCTGCTCCAGTCCGGTCAGGTACGCGTCCATGACGGCGGCGTACCGATCCAGCGAGAAGATCAGCGTGACGTTGACGCTGATCCCCTCGGCGATCACGGCCGTGATGGCCGGCAGCCCGGCGAGGGTGGCCGGGATCTTGATCAGCACGTTGTCGCGGTCGACGATCTTCACCAGCTTCCAGACCTGCGCGACCGTGCCCGCGGTGTCGTTCGCGAGCCTCGGGTCGACCTCGATCGACACCCGGCCGTCGGTGCCTCCGGTGCGGGCGTGGACCGATCGGAAGAGGTCGGCGGCGGCCCGCACGTCGTCGGTGATGATCTCCTGGACGGCGGTGTCGACGCCGGCTCCCCGCGCAGCGAGGTCCACGATCTGCTCCCGGTAGGAGTCACTGTCCTTCAAAGCTGACTGGAAGATCGTCGGGTTCGTGGTCACCTCCACCACATGCTTCTCGTTGATCAACTTGCCCAGGTTCCCCGAGGTCAGGCGATACCGGGACAGGTCGTCCAGCCAGAGCGAGACCCGTGCGGCGGAGAGGTCAGCGAGCGGATTCGAAGTGTCGGGGATGGTGGTCACGTCGGTGTCCTTCCGGCGGGCCCGCGAGGGCCCGGCTTGGGGTATGGGTGGCGGCGCCGATCGCCGCAACGGTTCAGCGTGCGGCTGCCTGCGACTGCTCGGCGGCGGCAATGGTCGCCTCCGCGGTGATACCGAACTCGCGGAACAGAGTCTTGGCGGACGCCCACTGTGCTCCAGAGAGACGGCCCGGCCGTGCGCTTCGAGCCATCGCCACGACGGCTGGGCGATGCCGTTCCCGATGTACACGCGGGCCGTCGCCGCGGCCGGCGGTCATCTCTGGGGCGCGTGGCGTCCGGTGGCGCTGCCGGGGCGTCCAGCCGGCGACGCCGGTGTCGCCACCGGTGTCTTCAGTCCTCCGACAACCGGAGGATGACCTTGCCCGAGGCCGCGGGGTCAGCGGCGACGTCCATCGCCTCGACGGCGTCGGAAAGGTCGAAGGTGTGGGTGATCACCTGGTCCAGGGCATCCGTCCGCGCGAGCAGCGCGATCGCGTCGTCGAACTCGGTATCGAACCGGAACGCCCCGCGATAGTCGATCTCCTTGGCGACCAGTGCGGACAGCTCCGCGGGTCGGGGGCCGGGCGGAAACATGCCCAGCTGCACCATCACACCGCGCCGCCGGACCGCCGCCAGGGTTGCGCCCACCGCGACCGAGGCCCCGGAGGCCTCGATCGCCACATCGAAGTACTGGTCCGGCAGTGCCTCGGCGCCGATCCGGACGGTGCGGTCGACGCCGACGGCGCGCGCGATCTGCAGGGGGTGGTCCAGCAGGTCCGTGGTCCAGACCTCGGCCGCCCCGGCGGCTTTCGCGGCGCCGGCGGCGAGGATGCCGATCGGGCCAGAACCGCCGACGAGCACGTTGGCGCCGGCGACGCCGCCGGCCCGGTTCAGCGCGTGTAGACCGACCGCCAGTGGCTCCGCGAGGACCGCCCGGGACAGCGGCAGTGTTTCCGGCAGCACCCGGACCTGGTCTCGGCGGACGACCTTGAACTCGCAGAACCCGCCCTGAGTGTGCGGCATGCTGGCCGCGGACCCGAAGTAGCGAGTGTTGCGGCAGACGTTGCGGACGCCGGTAGCGCACTCCAGGCACTGGTCGCACGGCGTGGCGGGATGGATCGCGATCGGCGTTCCGGCTGCGAGGGCACCGGTCGGGTCCCCGGCGACCCGGCCGACTACCTCGTGTCCGAGCACCAGCGGTTCCCGCAGTTCAAACGCACCGACCGCGCCGTGCTTGTAGTAGTGCAGGTCCGAGCCGCAGATACCGCCATGGGTGTTGCGGACCAGGACCTGACCCTGGTCGGGCGCGGGTTCGACCAGGTCGTCGAACCGCAGATCGCCCGCTCCGTGAACCACGAGAGCCTTCATCGATGCGTCCTTTCGCGACAGTGTCCTCTGCGATACCCGGATGAATGTCCGTGCTGCACTTCGCTTGCTGACATCGTGTGCTGGACATCGCCATCGGGTGCGTAGCCCGGGCGTGCGGGCCCGGACTAAAGCACGGCGAGCACCCCGCCACGTGGGGACCTGGGCGTTGACTGACACCAACGCGCGGAGGATAGGAAGATGAGCGTCCCCAACCAGGTCCTCGACCTTGCCTTAGCGGCCCGCCGGCGTGCGACGCGCAGCCAGCTGGAGAACTTCTAGTCTGCGACGAGCGCCCTGAGCTCGGTCTCGAAATTGCCGGCGCCGATGGCGTTCACGCAGATCACCTCGGACTACGCCGGGACTCGATCGGAAAGCTGCTCATCTCACACCACCGCCGTCATGCCGCCGTCGACAAAGAGCACCTGACCGTTGACGAAGTCCGACGCCGACGAGGCCAGGAAAACCAGGGCGCCGACCAAGTCGATGACCTCGCCCCAGCGGCCCGCCGGAGTCCGGCTGGTGACCCAGGCGGTGAAGGCCTCGTCGTCCACCAGCGCCTTGGTCAGCTCGGTGGCGAAGTAGCCGGGCGCAAGCGCGTTGGCCTGGATCCCGTGCGGGCCGAGGTCGGCGCACATGCCCTTGGTGAGCATCACGATCCCGCCCTTGGTCGCGCTGTACGGGGCGATCCCCGGGCGGGCCAGCTGGCTCTGCACCGACCCGATGTTGACGATCTTGCCGTGCCCGCGCGCGACCATGCCCCGGGCCACCCGCTGCCCGACCAGGAATGCGCTGGTCAGGTTCGTGGCCACGAGATCATTCCAGTCGGCGAAGCTGAAGTCGACGAACGGTGTGCGGCGCTGGATGCCGGCGTTGTTGACCAGGATGTTCGGGGTGCCCCAGCACTGCTCGATGCGGGCGACGCCGGCATCGACAGCGGCCGGGTCGGTCAGGTCGAACGTGCTGACCATGGTCTCGCCGCCGGTGGTCTCCCGCAGCCGCGCTGCGGCGGCCTCGGCCACGTCGGGGTCGCGACCGTGCACGACCACCCGGGCCCCGGCCTCGAGCAGGCCCTGGGCCAACGCGAGTCCGATGCCCCGGCTGGATCCGGTGACCAGCGCGCTTTGCCCGGTGAGATCGAACAAGCTCATCGTGAGATCCTTGCCGTGGCCGCGTCGTCGAGCGCGTCGTTGATCCGGGTCAGATCACGTTCGCGCGTCTCCGGCGTGACGAAGGTGGTGGCCATGGTGATCGCCGCGAGCACGAACGTGTACACCGCGAGCGGAACCCACGAGCCTCCGGAGACCTTGATCAGATATGCCCCGAGGACACCGGCCAGGCCGCCCGCGATCACGGCGCTGAACTCCCGGGCCACCGCCACGCCCAGGTAGCGGTGCCTGTTGCCGAACATCTCGGGCAGCAGCGCGCACTGGGAGCCCAGCATCGTGTTGACCCCGAACCCGATCGCCACGGCGATCACCAGGATCACCAGCCAGGTCTGGCCGAGTGAGATCAGGTACCAGCCCGGGAAGGCCAGGACCAGCATCACCAGCGCACCGAAGCGGTAGACGGGCACCCGGCCGACGCGGTCGGACACCCAGCCGGCCAGCGGCACCGAGAAGATTCCGATCAACGAGGCGACGGCGACCGCGATCGGGCCGACCGACTTGTTGACCATGACGGTGCCGGTCGCGTACGCCACGGCCAGCGAGTTGAACAGGTACGAGCCGCCGTTCTCGCCCATCCGCAGCCCGATGCCGCGCAACACGCTGCCGCGGGAGTGGCCGAAGATCTCCCGCATGGGGTGCTCGGCGACCTGTTCCTGCTTCTCCAGTTCGATGAACGTCGGGCTCTCCTTCAGCCGCAGCCGGATGAGCAGCGCGACCAGGATCAAGATGATGGAGGCCAGGAACGGGATCCGCCACGCCCAGCCCAGCAGCACGTCCTCCGGGAGCCCGCCGAGATAGGCGAACACACCGGCCGCGAGCAGGGTGCCGGCCTGGATACCGATGAACGGCAGCGCGGCGAAGAACCCGCGGCGCTTGACCGGGGAGTACTCCGCCATCAGCACCGTGGCGCCGGCCTGCTCGGCGCCGGCACCGAAGCCCTGGCACAACCGGAGGAAGACCAGCAGGATCGGTGCCCACACCCCGATCGTCTCGTAGGTGGGCAGGGCGCCGACCAGGGTCGAGGATCCGCCCATCAGCAGGATGGTGACGACCAGCACCCACTTGCGGCCGAGCCGGTCGCCGATGGTGCCGAAGAACAGCCCGCCCAGCGGCCGGGCCAGGAAGCCGACGCCGAAGGTGGCGAAGCTGGCGATCAGGCCGGTGGCCGGATCGAGGTTGCGAGAAGAACAGCTCCGAGAAGATCAGCGCCGACGCGAGGCCGTACAGCGCGAAGTCGAAGTACTCCAGCGCGCTGCCCGCGGTGCTGGCCAGGGTCGCGCGGCGGAGGTTGGCGGCGTATTCCGGGTCGTCGGAGTCGCGGACCGGCGGTGTGAGGGGGGTTTCCTGCGCCACGGTGTCATCTCCCTTGATGAGTCTCTGGGTCTACCGATGGCTCGATCGAGCACGCCGACCATAACAGCATGCTGAATGACGTTCAATAGACTGAACAGCAGATTTCAGAGGAGGGTGCGCCGGTAGAGCGGGTTGCTCAGCCGGTCGACCGCCTGTTTCAGCTCCACCACCACCGCCGCCACGAAGTCCTCGGTTGCGGTGGCCGCCATCAGCGAGGTGCCGATGGCCAGCGGCTGGTCCCCGCTCGACC
This sequence comes from uncultured cyanobacterium, assembly GCA_963833135.1. Taxonomy (GTDB): domain Bacteria; phylum Acidobacteriota; class Vicinamibacteria; order Vicinamibacterales; family UBA2999; genus 12-FULL-67-14b. The sequence goes on from CAWHWW010000016.1 coordinate 33,676, forward strand.
ACGGCGGCAACACCAGCGCCACACCGAAGATGCCGGGGTGCACCTCGTTGTCGTCGACGGCGTAGCCGCGCTCCCGCGCAGCGCGGATCTTGGTCAGCAGCGCGGGCACCGTCCGCACGCTGCGCTCGGTCAGCTGCGGGAAATGCTGCGGACCGGAGAACCGGTCCGCGATCTCGGCGTCGGTCAGCGTGGTCAGCAGCGCGTTCCCGACGGCGGTGGGTGCGGCCGGGAAGCGACTGCCGATGCTGGCCGTCAGCCGCATCGGTGCCCGGCCCTCGTGTCGGGCGAGGTAGACGGCCTCGGTCCCGTGCAGCATGGCGATCTGCACGACCTCGTGGCTGAGCAGCTGGGCCTCGCTGCAGAGGGGTAGAACTCGCGCATCTGGTTGAACTGCGCGATGTAGGCACCGCCGAGCTCGACGGTCCGGCGGCCGAGCAGATACCCGCCGTTCGCCCGGACGATCATCCCGCCCTCCTCCAGTGCCTGGCACAGATTGAAGGTGGACGACTTCGCCGCGTCGATACCGCGGGCGATGTCGCCCAGCGGCAGCGGCACGCCGTCGGCCCGTTCGAGCATCGTGAGGATGCGCAGGGCCCGGGACACGGCCGGTGCCGGAGCCCGTTCGACCGAACTGGGTGCCGGCCGGGCGCCGGCGTCGGCGTGGGTCGAGGCCGGGTCAGTAGAAGTCAACGGTGTCCACCACGTTTCTCAGCTCCTCGCCGTGCAGCAGCCGCGACGCGTTGGCCGCGAACAGCTCGGCGATCAATCGGTCCTCCGCGGCGTTGAGCGCCGCCGTATGCGGGCTGACCAGGACGTTCGGCTCGTCCCACAGCGGACTGTCCACCGGCAGCGGCTCGGCGGCGAACACGTCCAGCGCCGCGAAACCGATCCGCCCGTCGCGCAGCGCCGGCAGCAGCGCATCCTCGTCGACCACCGTGCCGCGGCCGACGTTGACCAGGATGGTGCCGGGCTTCACCGCCGCCAGCACATCCGCCCCGATGAGCCGCTCGGTGGCGACCGTGCCCGGCAGGGTCAGCACGATGGCGTCCACGCCAGGCGCGATCTCGGCGATCTGGTCGGTACGGACCAACCGGTCGACATGGTCGACGGGCCGCTGGTGCCGGCTGGTGCCGACCACCGTCGCGCCCAGCCCGGACAGCCGCCGCGCCACCTCGGCGCCGATCCCGCCCAGACCGACGACCAGCACGGTCATCTCGGAGACCTGGCGCATCTGCCAACGCCCGCTCCAGGTGTGGTCGCGCTGCTGTCCGAGCAGTCGCGGGAGGTCCTTGGCGCCGGCCAGCACGCCGAACACGGCGAACTCCGCGAGCGGCCCGCCGTGCACCCCGGCCGAGGTGCTGAACACGATCCGCCGCAACTGCGCGGGATCGAGGCCCGGCAGCCTTGACCTGGCCACCACCCCCGGCCGCCATGGTGTGCACCCAGCGCAGCTCCGGGTTCGCGTCCGCCGTTCGCTTCAGCGCGGCCGGGTCGACGTCGGGAATGCCGTAGAGCGCGTCCGCGGAGTCGAGCATCTCCTCGAACGCCCGCTGCTGCTCGGGCGTCCGGGAGAACCCGGGATCACCGGTGAAGTCGGCCGGATGCCGCATCGGCGGATAGAGCGACTGGTCCCGGATCAGCACGATCCGGGGTTCCCGCTTCTCGATCAGCTGGCACAGCTGCTCGGCAAGGGGGGTGGCCACGACGACGCGCAACCGGTCAGTGCTGTGCGACATGGGTCTCCTCTCGACCCGGATCAGACGGCCGGGAGGACCAGAAGTCTAGATGTCATTCACAGAGTTGAACAAGGTTCGCTATGCTGCACGTCATGCTTGATCCGGATAAGTACGGCCAGGTGGGCTTCATCGGGCTCGGAGCGATGGGGCTGCCGATGGCCCGCAATCTGGTCGCAGCCGGGGCGCGGGTGGGGTTGACGGGTCGCACCCCAGCCAAGGCGGCGTCGCTGATCGATGCCGGTGCGGTGTGGCACGACAGCCCACGCTCCGTCGCCGCCGACTCCGGCGTCATCGTGCTCATGCTGCCCGACCTGCCCGAGGTCGAGGCGGTGCTCGACGGTCCGGACGGGATCCTGGCCGCGTCCCCACGCGACCTGGTCCTGGTCATCTCCTCCACCTCGTCCCCGGACGGGGTGCGCGCGCTGCACCGGCGGCTGGCCAGCCAGACCGCCGGAGCCGTGCGGGTGGTCGACGCCCCGGTGTCGGGCGGAACCGACGGCGCCGCCGCCGCAACATTGTCGATCATGGTCGGTGGAGCCGACGCCGACGTGGCTCGGGCGCTCCCGCTGCTGCGGGCCTGCGGCACGCCGGTGCATCTGGGGCCGCTGGGCGCCGGGCAGGTGGCGAAGGCGTGCAACCAGATGATCGTGGCCTCGACGATCCTGGCCCTCGGAGAGGCCGCCGTGCTCGCCGACCGCAGCGGATTGAACCTGCCGGTGCTCTTCGACCTGCTCGCCGGGGGGTACGCAGGCAGCCGCATCCTCAGCACCCGCGGGGAGCGCCTCGTCACAGAGGACTACAGCCCGTCCGGGCCAGCCAAGTACATGGTCAAGGACCTCGATTTCGCGACCGCCATCGCCGCCGCCACCGACAGCCACCCGATGCTGCTGCCCGCCGTCAAGGCCGCATTCGAAGAGCTCGTGACGCACGGTCTCGGCGACTTCGACATCGCCGTGACGCGCCGATTCATCAGTCAGCGCTGAGGCGTTCTCCGACCGCGTGTTCACGAGTATGGACCGGGTGGCGAGATCCACGCGGACGAGTATCGACGCAAGTCGTGATCGTTAACCCGTACCGCGATCAGCTGCCGCGGCAACCCATCGCCGTCGCAGGCCTCCGGGTTGGCAGGGCTCGCGCTTCGCAGGGGCGAGCTCGACGAGGCTCGAGGTCAGCGGGGTGTGACGATGAGCGGCGCTGTTGCGTTGGGGACGAGTAAGCAGACTCCTCGCTATGGAACGCTGTTCAGATGGCGAGGGAGAGTTCGGTGAAGATCGCTTCGAGCCGGTGGCCGGGCTCGGTATCGAAGCCGAGTTCGTAGTGTCCGCGGCGCAGGTTCTGGACGAACGCATGCCCGCTACAGACCAGCTGGGCGGAGCGGATGCGTTTCAGGCCGCGCATCGGTCGCGTTCGGGCCTTCAGCCGGCCGTGATCGGCTTCGATCGGGTTGTTGGCGTACTGCTCCACGACGTGCCACGCCTCGGGCACGAGCTCGTCGAGCACACGCGGGTACGCCGGGGCCCGGTCGGTGCTCACCTCGGTCGGCCGCCGGGCCGCGTTCAGGGCCCGGGCGAAGAACCGGCGGGTGGCCGCCAGGTCCCGCTTCGAGGAGGCGAGGACATCGATGACCTGCCCGTGCTGGTCGATCGCCCGGTACAGGTACACCCACCGTCCAGCGACCTTCAGGTAGGTCTCGTCGACAAACCAGCGATCCCCGGCGACATGTCGGCCCGGCCGCGCTGCGTCGATCAACTCCGGGGTGAACCGCTGTACCCACCGGTAGATCGTGACGTGATCCACCGCGATGCCGCGCTCAGTAAGTAGCTCCTCAACGTCGCGGTAGGACAGGCCGTACCGCAGGTACCAGCGCACCGCCAGCATGATCACCTCGGGTGGAAATCGGAATCCGGCCAAGCTGGACCTGCGCGCTGGCACCGAAGCAGGACGATGAGACATCAGCCCAGCCTGCACGAGCACGCCCTCGGCCAATGCAACAGTGCCACCCAACCTCACTCGTCGACGGTGATCCCGCCGCGTCCACGGCCCCACGGATGGTGAGGATGTTGTGCAGGTTATGGTTGAGCGGCTTACAGACGACTTGATCGAGGAGTGAATCACGTGTCGGTGCCGCGCCAGCAACAGGACACCCCTCCCGAAACCGGCTATCGCTCCGATGCCTATCGGCCCGGCCCCGCCGGCTGGGTCGTGGGCATGTCGCTGTTTGCCGCCACCATGATGATCGTGATCGGCTGCTTCCACGTGGTGCAGGGGATCGCGGCGCTGTTCCGGAACGAGATCTACGTCGTCGGCGCCCAGTACGTGTTCTCGTTCGATCTCACCGCGTGGGCGTGGTTCCACCTGCTCGCCGGAATCCTGCTCATCGCCGCCGGAGTCGGCGTCACGACCGGGCGAGTATGGGCCCGCTCGGTCGGCATCGGCTTCGCGGTGCTGAGCATGATCGCAAACTTCCTGTTCCTCCCGTACTACCCGCTGTGGTCGCTGCTGATCATCACGCTCGACGTCTTCGTCATCTGGGCGCTGTGCGTCTTCACCAGCGAGGGCGCGCGGGACCGAGAGGACCTCCGGTGAACGTCGAGCAGAAGCTGCGGCCGACGCGATCGTCGCTCAGCACGAGACACTGATCAAGGCGCTAGACGCGACGCACCGACCACGGCCGGCTCTGTTGCGTTGACCGATGGCGAGGCTCAGGCAGGCTGGGCTGATGCCGCGCCGTCCCGCTGTTTCAGCGCCTCGGTCCAGCTTCGCCGGGTTCCGGTTCCCGCCGGAGGTGATCATGCTGGCGGTGCGCTGGTACCTGCGGTACGGCCTGTCCTACCGCGACGTCGAGGAGCTACTTGCTGAGCGCGGCATAGCGGTGGATCACGTCACGATCTACCGGTGGGTACAGCGGTTCACCCCGGAGTTGATCGACGCCGCCCGGCCGAGCCGGCACGTCGCCGGGGATCGCTGGTTCGTCGATGAGACCTACCTGAAGGTTGCTGGACGGTGGGTGTACCTGTACCGGGCGATCGACCAGCACGGGCAGGTCATCGATGTCCTGGCCTCGCCGAAGCGGGACCTGGCGGCCACCCGCCGGTTCTTCGCCCGGGCACTGAACGCGGCGCGACGGCCGACCGAGGTGACCACCGACCGGGCCCCGGCGTACCCGCGTGTGCTCGACGAGCTCGTGCCCGAGGCGTGGCACGTCGTGGAGCAGTACGCCAACAACCCGATTGAAGCCGATCACGGCCGGTTGAAGGCCCGGACGCGTCCGATGCGCGGGTTGAAGCGGCTCCGCTGCGCCCAGGTGGTCTGTAGCGGGCATGCGTTCGTTCAGAACCTGCGCCACGGCCACTACGAACTCGGACGGTGATCGCGGCGCCGTCCTCGAACTGCCGCTTCTCCACGGCGCTGGGTGACCCTGCCCGGCTGCGGGCACGTCCCCATGTTCGACGACCCCGCAGCCACCGCCGACCTGCTGCTGCGTGCCAGCAACCCCGCCACCGCCGGCACACTCGGCGATCCCGTCCGATAGCCGGCAGGCACGCACTGGTGCGTCACAGGCTCGTCGGACCCCGGGTACTCAGTGGCTGCGGCAGCGACGACCATGGGGAGAAGCAGGCGGCGAAGCGAGATCATCCGTCCGGCCTCCGGCATGACCCCCTCAGACGCCGGCTTGACCATGCGTGCGGCGGATGCTAAAAAATCTGCCGACACAGCAACGGCGGACAGGCGAAGCGCTCGCACCAGGCAGCGCAGGTACAGATGCGCAAGGGAACACGGAGGTTGAGGAACAGTCTGTTGGAGGTGATCGCCAGAACGTCGGGCGTACATCAGAATCAGACAGTTGATCCCTCAGGGGCCCGGCCACTCGGCCGGGCCCCGTTCGTTTCTCCCACGGCGCCAATTCGGTCCCGGCCCGCGCGGCCTGGCACACCGCAATCGGCTTCTGATTGAGCGTCCGACGGCAACCCGGTGGCGATCGCCCGCAGCGGTGGCGCCCAGACGCTCGACCAGGTCATCGTCGACCGGGCGCGGCGAGCAGCCGCGCGAGGTATCGCAGGCCCTTTCGGGACCGTCTCGGCGGCCTCGTGCATGAGTATGTGCAGGTCGTCGCATGACGTGACCGAGTTCTCGGCACCCACAGGCTCGCGGCGAATGGGCGCCCGCATTGGTCCGTCGTCGCCGTGCGAGGTAGGCCTCCTGTTACCTGAAGCCCGTCGCAGGACGAACGCGGGGGAAGGCGTTGTCATCGCCTGGGTTCGGGAGGAGGGTTGCCGCGTTGGCCCCGCGGTGCGGTGTGGTGCCGTGCGTCGCTGGGCGGTCCTTCCGGATGGGGAGGCGTGATGCACAGCTTGCTGGTCTTCGCGTCGCCAGGCCGGGACCGGTCGGCGGTCGCGGCGTGGATCGCGGAGGCGCTGGGTGGCGGGAAGAAGGTGCTGTACAAGCACGCGCCAACCGAGGACGCCGCGGCGGTCCTGGGCCGCTCGCTTCCGGAAGTGGGCCTCGACCCCGCCGTGTTGTCCTCGGGTCGGGTCGAGCTGGCCGACACCACGGTCCTGCGGGCGGCGAGCGGGGGTCAGCACGAGCGGCTCTTTGAGCTGCACGTCGAGCAGGCGCGACAGGCGACGCGCGAGGGGTTCACCGGGTTGGCGCTGACCGGGGACGCCGCAGCGATGCGCAGCGTGACCCGGGACGCGACCGAGCTGGCCGGCTATGAGCGCGCCCTCGACCGGCTGGCCGACCAGTTCGCCGTGCCGTCGCTGTGCCGGTACCCGGCCCAGGAGCAGCCGGAGCTGCTCGGTGACATGCTCGAGGTGCACTTCCGTGACGTCGACGACGAAGACTGGGCCGCGGTGGTCGTCGCAGACCAGCTGCGGGTGCGCGGCGAGATCGATTTCAGCAACGCCGACCGGTTCGCGGCCGTCCTGCACGCCGTGATCGCCGACGGGCTGCACAGGGTCGATCTGTCCGGGGTGGAGTTCTGCGCGGTCGCCGGAATCCGCGCACTGCTCTCCGCCACCGACCGCCCGCACCCCGCCGCTGCTCCACTGACGCTGCAGGGTGTCGCCCCACTTCTGCTCAGACTCCTCACGATAACCGGGGCCGCGGACCGCCCCGGCCTGCAGGTGATCCAGCGGGGAAGCCAAGCATGAGCACCGACACTGCAGATCGCCCCGTGGAGGGGTCGGTGCTGCACGCGGCCGCGGTGTATGACTCGGAGGCGAGCCTGCGGGCACGGGCCACGCCGTTCCTGCGCGCCGGTGTGGACCGCGGCGAAGCGGTCCAGGCGATGGTGCCGGCGGACGTCGAGGAGGTGCTGCGGTCGGCCCTGGGCGGCGACGGCGACCGGGTGCGGTGGCAGGAACCGGGGATGTCGGATCAGCGCCTGGGTGAGGTGTTCGAGACGTTCCGCGGGTTCTTCGCCGACCGGCTCCGGGCCGGGCAACCGGCCCGGTTGCTCACCGAGAACGACCTCGACGGGGACCCGGACCGGCTCGCCGCGTACCTACGCCTGGAAGCGGTGAGCACCCAGGCTTTCCAGCCCTACGCCTATGCCTGGGTCTGTCTGTATAACCGGCGGCGACACCCGCAAGACATGCTGGCCTCCATCGCCGAGGTCCATCCGCAGCTGATCGCGGACGACGGCCTCCCCGTTCCCAGCACCACTTACATCGACCCGACCGCCTACCTCCTGAGTAATCCCGGACCGGTGTCCCCTGTTCCGGAGCCGGTCGAGCTGGACATCGAGCTCACCGCGCCCATGGACCTGCCCGCGATGCGGCACCGGCTACGCACGCACCGCACCGGGCTGGGCAGGAGTTGCGACGACGTCGACCTGATGTTGATCGCGGTCGGCGAGGTGGTCACGAATGCACTGCAGCACGGCCGGGCACCGTGCCGGATACGGGCTTGGGAGGCCGACCGCGTGCTCCACGTCCGAGTCGACGACCACGGCCACAGCCCCGGATTGGCCGCGGCCGGCTACTGGCGGCCGGCCTCCCCGGCCAGCGACCGTATGGGATTGTGGGTAGCCCGACAGCTCGCCGATGTGCTGCACACGCAGACCAGCCCCACCGCCACGACCGTCGAGCTCCAGTTCCGTTGATGATCGTTCACGCGGCTCGGGCACACCGTGGCGGTGTACCGCTGCCAGGCGCGCACCTCACAGATCCTCCCCAACCTGACACGTCCTGTTCGACCTGGCACGCGGGCTTCTGGCATCGCCACCCGGATGGCCCCAGCGGTTCGGCTGGCCGCGGTGGGGTATCCAATCGCGGTGTCCAGCGACGGTTCCGATCGGGTGAGCCAACGCTGGCAATTGACTCCAGACGCCGTATCGGCCCGGGTGGCGCGTCGACTAATTCACTCGGCGTGCGAGGACTGGGCGGTGGACGACCAAGCCTGCTACGACGCCCTCGTGGTCGTGACCGAGCTGGTCACCAACGTGGTCGAGCATGCAGGCACGGAATGCCAATTGACAGTCAGTGTTGGTGGCGAGGGGCTGCGGATCGAAGTGCGGGACTTCAACCAGTCACGACCACCGCGCCCCCGGCCGTCAAGTATCTGGCCCGCGCGTGGGCAGGGATTGCGAGTAGTGGCGCTGCTGTCCTCGCAATGGGGCGTGACCGAGCTCGACGACGGCAAATCCCTGTGGGCGGTGCTGCCGATCACCTCACCCCCGCAAGCACGACGCGCGCGCTAAGCCTGTGGGTGCCGGGAACTGTGTCACGCGCTCTGAGCAGCGACTTCGGCGCCAGCCCGGCCTTGCAGTACAGCTCGCAGGGCCACCAGCATGATCGCGCGCTGTGGTGTTCCGACTCGTATACCTGGCGCTCGGCCGCGTGCTGAGCTGGCTGGCCCTGCTCGCTCGATCCGACGCAGCCAGGGACGTCGAGATCCTGGTGCTCCGTCACGAGGTCGCCGTGCTGCGCCGAAGTAATCCACGCCCGAGGTTGAGCTGGGCCGACCGTGCATTCCTCAGCGCCGTGAGCAGGGTGCTGCCCACCCAGCTGCGCCGGATGCGACTGGTGTCTCCCAGAACCCTGCTGCGCTGGCACGCCGACCTCGTCGCCCGCCGTTGGACCTACCCACGGCGCCAACCCGGCCGTCCGCCCTTACGCAGCCGGTCCGGACCCTGGTGCTGCGCATGGCCCGTGAGAATCCCAGCTGGGGCTACAGGCGTATTCACGGTGAGCTCGTCGGACTGGGCCACCGGGTGGCCGCTTCCACCGTGTGGAAGATCTTGAGAGCCGCCGACCTGGATCCCGCTCCCCGGCGGTCCGGTCCGACGTGGCGACAGTTCCTCGCGGCGCAGGCCCAGACGATCCTCGCCATCGACTTCGCCCACGTCGACACCGTCTTCTTGCGCCGCCTCTACATCCTCGTCGTGATCGAGCACGGTCGCCGCCGCGTCCACCTCGCCGGGATCACCGCCCACCCCACCGGGACCTGGGTCACCCAGCAGGCCCGCAACCTGCTGATGGATCTCGGCGACCGCGTCACCGAGTTTCGGTTCCTGATCCGCGACCGAGACAACAAGTTCACCGCCGCCTTCGACGCCGTGTTCGCCGGCACCGATATCCGGATCATCCGCACACCCGTCCAGGCACCACGGGCGAACGCCATCGCCGAGCGTTGGATCGGCACCCTACGCCGTGAATGCCTCGATCACCTTCTCATCATCGGAGGGCGCCACCTCGCCGCAGTGCTGCAGGAATTCGTCGAGCACTACAACACCCACCGCCCACACCGATCGCTCGATCAGCGCCCACCCGCAGGCCCCACTCGCCCGCCCTCCGGGGCGACCATCCGGCCCCTACGACGCGACCGGCTCGGAGGCGTTCTGCACGAGTACCTCCACGTCGCATGACGTGACAGGATTCTCGGCACCCACAGGATCTACGTCTTCTTCGCCCTGGAAATCCGCAGCCACTACGTGCACATCCTCGGTACGACCAGCCACCCGACCGGGGCCTGGACCACCCAGCAAGCCCGCAACCTGCTGATAGACCCCGACGGCCGCGCCGCCACCTTCCGATTCCTCGTCCGCGATCGCGCTGGCCAGTTCACCACATCGTTCGACGCGGTCCTGGCCGGCGCCGACATCGACACCCTGAAGATCCCACCGCGCTGTCCGAGAGCAAACTGCTTCGCCGAACGATTCGTCCGCACAGCCAGAGCCGAACTCACCGACCGCATCCTGATCTTCGGCGAGCGACACCTGCAGGCCGTTCTTGCCCGGTACGGCGCCCACTACAACGGCCGGCGGCCACATCGGGCGCTGCGGCTTCGCCCGCCGCGCCCTGATCATCCCGCCCTGGATCTCGACCGCAAGCGGATCAGGCGCCGACCGGTACTCGGAGGGCTCATCAGCGAATACGAGCGCGCCGCCTAAAACCGCAGCTCAGCGCTCTTAGCCGAGTTTTGGAACCCCACAGGGTGTATGCGTACTGCGCGGTCCTGGGCAGCGGGTCGAGCTGGCGCGCTTTCGGCGCCTGCCACCACTCGCGGGCGCCTTCAACCGGTCTACTTCGGGGCGGGCAGCCCAGCACCGGGTGGCGGTCCGACCTCCAGCTGGAAGGCGAGTGTCAACGCCGCTCCGGGGTCAGTTTTCATCCGTCGCCGACAGCGAGAACACGGGCGAGTGTTGCGCTCCTGGCGACCTTCGCTCCAGCGATTACCGCCGTTCGTTCAATCGCTTTGGCTGTCCACAACGTGCGCAGTAATTCACGCTAGGAAGAAGGGTCAACTTACCGCAGTACTCACAACGCCCACGTTCAAGGATGGGCCTAAACTGGGGGTATGTTGGGCGTGTGAGCGTGGCGGTCGTAAGGTAGTCACATTTGATACAACGTACATACGGCCGGGCCGGATCGGCGAGAATGTCAGACCCACACTTGTCGCAGTACATGGCCGTGATCATGATCGGCTCCAGTCGCTCGGCCTCACTGCCGCACGTGGGTTTCATGATGGGGCCTGGCGCGGCAGCAGGGTAGGGCATCGGCCTGTGCTGCGTGGATGGCTGCTAGGCGGCGGTCGTCGACGACCTTGGGAGATGGTCGTTGCCGCGTCGAGGAGCGGTCTCATGAGTGGAACACCAGCTCTCCTTCCGGTTCGTGCTGATCATGCTCGATCGGCTCCCGGCCGTGATCTCTGTCGGGGACGCCGTGAATTACGCGAATGCCGCGTCGAGCCTGGTGGAGGTGCACGGGTCCCCAGGTCCCCCGCGCAAGCTGAACCTGAATCTTGGTGACCTGGATTAGTTGCATGGATGCGCCGGTTGCATAAATGCACCCACCCATGGTCATTAGTTGCACGGCTGCCTATGCTCCAAATCACGAGATCAGTATCAACGTAATGCTAATGGCAGCGCTAGGTTGGTGTCACCCGGCTGTGACAGTTTGAAGCGGCCGGCCAGGGCTCCATAGCCCTGGTCGTCGAGTGTTCGGGATCAAATTTCCGGAGCCGGGCTCCTCCTCACTCAATGGAGCCCACCCATGCCACTTACACCTGAGCAGCGCCGTCTGCGTGCACAGATTGCCGCCAATACCCGATGGGCGCGAGAGAACGATCGCACCCTCCAGACCGCACGTGCCCGGGCGGCTGCGCTCGAGCGGTTCGAGCGTGAGGTCGACCCGAACAATGAGCTGCCGCTGGACGAGCGTCTGCACCGCGCCGAGAACGCCTTCAAGGCGCACATGTGTCGGATGGCACTGGCTTCATCGAAGGCCCGTTCGGGCCGTGCCTCCCGCACCGACGGTGCCGCATGAGCATCGACGTCGCGAACCTGAAGGAGCTGACGAAGACCAAGGGTCCGGAGGCCCTGGCCGCCGAGGACGTCGCGCGGCATGGTCTGGCCGGCAAGTTCATCAATGTGCCCGGCGTCGGCTGGCTGCAGTGGGACGGAAAGCGCTGGCTGGACCACCCGACCGTCAAGGCGACCGCCCTCGAAGCCGTCCGAATCTTCGCCATTTCCGTGGAGCAGGCGCACCGCGACGCGGAGGCGAAGTCCCAGAAGAAGCTGCGGATGACCCTCGAGCAGGTGTTCATCGGACTCGGGTTCGGTAAGGCAGACGCCACCGCCATCGCCGCCGACCCGGCTCACACCAAGACCCATCTCGAGGTCTACGGGCCGAACAAGACGAAGGCCACCAAGGACCAGAAGACCCTGATCAAGTCCCTGCAGTCCGAGTGTAAAGCCTCCCGGGATCAGGCCGACATCTGGCGGAACCTGATGTCCAAGGCCGGCATCGGGAACCTGCTGGCGCTGGCCAGCGGCATGCCGGGGATCGTGGTGATCGCCCAGCGCTCCTCATCCTCGCGTCGGCGGGCGCATCGCCGGGCTTCATCCCTGCGGCTCAGCTCTGCCAGTTCCGCCTCGAAGCGGGCCTCATCCTCTGGAGTCCGGGGACGCTCGGGGACGAGCATGGCCATCACATCTCCTTCCAAAGTAGGACGTCGGGCGATGGGCACAGAACTTTGGTCGAAACAGCCCGTACTCGCGTTAGCCCACCCCTCCGCGACCGTGGCCCAGCGGTGGAGGACATGCCTCCTCAGAATGCCGCTTCAGGCAGTTGGATCAGGGCCGCCAAGCCCGTAATGCCGCGGTGGGTCCGAGGCGTCGACGTGATCCGGCACTTCGTGTACTCGATGGAAGAGAAGGCTGACTCGCGAAAGGGCCGCGTGGCCGTCCGACAGCAAGCGGGGCGGCCACGCGGGCGCTCGTGGGCAAGGCGGAACAGGATGCCCGCCGAACGAAACAGCCAGATGTCCACACGCGACGATGACCCCCGTGACTACTCCATGGCCCGGCTCCATCACCAAGCGGTGACGAAGTCGGGCAAGCGCCCACTACGACCCGCGAGAGGAGGAATCGGGCATGAACCGCCGTGTCCGCGCTCTGCTCGCCGCGCTGCTCGTGATCGCCGTGATCGGGCTCGCGCTCGCCACGTTTGTCGCCAACGTCCGCTGAGCCCCAACAAGCTGCACGCGCTCTTGAACTCCGTCCAGTCGGCCCGAAACGCCCGACCTGATCGACACGACCCCCCGGCATGGTCAACGACGACCCGCCCCCGCAGCCGCCTCCATCGGTCCGACCGCGGGACCCTCACCAGGAACACCTGAGGCTCGTCGCCTACAGCCTGACCCGATTGGGCGGCCCGACCCATTGCCGGTGTCTGCGTGGTCTGGCTGTAGAGCCCGGCGGCGGGTGCTCGTAGTGCACCTGGTTGGCGTCGCCGCGGCGGCGTCAAGTGCCGTAGCCGCGGTCGGTGGTCACGGTGGGCGACGCCGCCCGGGCACGGCGATGACCCGAGCGACCGCGGGAAAGTTGACCAGCGTCGGCGGGGGTAGCCCACTCGACGCCGTGGTCGAGGGTCTTGCGGGGTCTGGTGTTGAGCGCGGCGGCGACGGCGTCGAGGTCGGCGGGGGCTGCGAGGTTTCCCTGAAGCCTTGGACAGCCGGTCGGTGCGGTGCCCGTTTCCGGGCATCCGGCTCTCCAGTGACATGGTAGGTCGTGATCCCACGCAAGGACCGACTCGGCAGTCTCCCGGCACAGCAGCACGGCGGCTTGCTCGACGGCTCCCCGCCGGCCGGACCTTGCGGCTACCGCAGGTCGATCGGACCTAGAACGGTGGTCTCGGTGCTGCCTGGCGGACCTGGACATGGCCGCACACTGGGCGCAAGTCCGCCCCCCAAGGTGCTGCTGCTTGGCCACCGCGACACCGACGAGTGGAGTCCAGCCCAGCGTGAGCAGCGGGAATGCACCATGATGAACATGTTGCTGTGCCTGCGCGAGGAGGAGCGACGCGATGTCCAGTCCCCAGGAGCAGTTCACCGAGCTGAGCCGCCGCACCCAGGAGAACTTCAAGAACCTGTGGCAGCAGTGGAGTGAGCGGAGCACCGAGCTGCTGAAGGCAGTGCGCGGACCAACCCACTCCGCCACGACCAGCGCACCGGGCAACCCCGAAGAGGTCCTGGACGCTGTGTTCGACTTCGCCGAGCACCTGATCGAGCAGCAACGGGCGTTCGCCAAGCAGATGCTCAAGGCCGCCAGCACGGGCCAGGAGATGGTGACCAGCGCCGGTGACGGGACCACGACAGGCTCGCCCTTGTCCACGCCGCCCAGCAGTCCAGAAGTCCCACCCGCGGCGACCTGACTCCAGGGATGCTCCCTGCTGGGGGACCGGGCGCGGCGCTGAGTTAGTCCGACAAGCGCTGAGTTAGTCCGACGAAGTCGTGCGACGAGGTCTTGGCCGCCGCCACACCGCTTCGAGGTCAGCGACCTCCGCCAGCGCTTCGGGCGACCGCGAGGGGGCGGCCAAGTCCGGCTCACCCCATGAGCCAGGGCTGAGCAACGGCAGCCCCCCAACACTGCGCTTCGATCGCATCGCCTTGCTGGCATGCCACGCAACCCAGCCCCAGAACCCGCCGATGACAACAAACACGACGAAGAACGACCAGGAAAAGTCACTTGTGGCCTCGCGGCCGGTCCGGACCGCCGCGCAACACGAGTACACAACCGCGGTCGTCATGCCGAGCCTCCCCCGGAAGCACCCCTCGCCACCGACGCCCATGGCGACGTGAAGCGTGACGGTCACGATCCGCGGCCCACAGCCTCGGAGCAAGGGCCACCAGGACCCAGACGCCCTCGTGTTTCGCGTCGAGGCCCTTGTGGTGCGGAAGTCCGGAGAGTTTGAGCGCGGCGCGGAACCGGCGGCCTTCGCGGACCCGACCTCTTCGCCGAGCAGCAGCTCGACGAACTCGTGTCGCGGCCCAGCTCGGTGAAGCTGGGACAGCTCCAGACGTCCGCGCTGCCTCTTAGCCCCGAGGAAGGTGGTCGCACCCACCCGGCCGCCACGAAGGAACGAAGCTGCGTAGCTGGACGAGGTACGAGAACGGACGAGCGACCGTCTTGTCCCAGCTCGCGGTGGCCAGGGTGCGCCCGTTATATAGGGCGACTGGCCCAGACGTTCGCGGTCGGTGCGGTCACGTGCTCGAACGCCGCGTCGTCGGTCGAGGTTGGTCAGGACGTGGGTGTTCATCTCGGCCATGCGGGTGCGGCCGGTGGCCTGCGCGTCCTGGATCAGGGTCAGGGTGCGCCCGCGGTGCTCGCGCAGCTCGGGCAGGAACTCCGGTCCGGTGAGGAACACCGGGCAGCTCAGGCAGGCGTTGGCGTGCGGACAGCTCTTCTGCACCGGCAGCCCGCAGTAGCCGTGCGGCAGGGTCTGGGTGGCCAGCCCGTAGCGCGGCTTGGCCCACTGCGCCTGGCCCAGCGGCCCGTCCGGGTTGACTGGAACCAGGACCCGAAACCGTTCATCTGGACCAAGACCGCCGAGGACATCCTGCAGTCCCTATCGAAATATATTGCGAAGATCTCCGACGCTGGACACTAGCCCTCAACCGGATCCCACTCGTCGCGGCCAAGTCGGCGGCGAGCAGCGACCTCGGCCGTCACGGGCGCGGATTGTGTCGGCGCCTCCAGCCCCTGCCCCGGACACTTGCTCGGCGCCGCTCGTCTTGGACCAAGAACGCGCAGACGCGATCGTAGCGAAAGCACCGCGAATCAACGTTCTCGGCATCCACACCCTGGCTGATTTCGGCGAGCGAGGCCTAGCTTCTGGTGGCACGCCGACAGCCGACGACTGTCGGCGTCACCTTCACCGCCGGCGTTTCTCCAGACTGGGCACCGTTGAGCTCGCCGAGGCCGGGTCCGTACGCCGACTCCCCGAGTACGGTGGTCACCGCCCGCTCAACGCGAGGGAAGGGCAACGATGTCCGAGCAGCCTACCGACCGCACCGCGGGGACAGTAGAAGAAGCGGCCAAGCCGGAAGTCCGCGACGAGCAGTATGGCCACCTGACCGTGGAGGACGACCCCGAGGGCACGACGGACGTGGCGGAGTTGATCCGCAGGCACACATCACAGGACAAGGCGTAGCCACGACTCGAACGGCATGCAGGTGAGCGAGACGCCTTCTCGGCGAATCCGCCGCCGACGCGGGCTGCTCGTCACGCCGGCCACGATCCTGCGCTGGCACCGCCAGCTGGTCGCCCGCCGCAGGACGTGCAGCGAGCTGGGGAGCGCCCTGCCGTGGGGAGAAGTACGAGGCCATCGCCGTCCTGCGGCAGCTGGCCCGTGCCCTGCGGGCGGTGGCCTTCGACGCCGTGTACGACCCACCTCAATGATCGGCCCCGGGTCGCGGTCCGACACCTCGTGGGGTCCATAGATGAGCCGTGATGCGCTCCAGACCGGCGCCGGGACGTCGAACGACGACGCGCCCGAACCGTTGAGCCGCATTGCGGGCGAACCGGTCCGGTCGACCGATCCCGTCCGCGCCTACCTCAGGGAAATCGGCCGCGCCGCACTGCTCAGCGCGGCGGAGGAAGTCGACCTCGCGAAACGCATCGAGGTCGGGCATGCGTTCGTCCAGAACCTTCGCCGCGGACACTACGAACTCGGCTTCGCTACCGAGCCCGGCCGCCGGCTCGAGGCAACCTGACTCTTATCAATTAGTGCGCACGTTCAGGCCTGGTGATCTGCGCGAGGTCGTCGGGGAGCGGGTCTTCGGCGGTGAGTAGCTGGCTGCCGGCCCCGCCCGCGGGTGCAGCCGGCCAGCCATTACGCGACGTTCACAACGACCACGCGACCCGTGATCGCCGCGAGCGTCACCGGGGGCCGCGCATCCAACCATCACGTGACGCCCGCCGCGATGAAGCGGCCGGCACCGGACGCGCGTAGTCCGCGCTGCGGGGGTCGGAGGTGTGTCCCGTCACGCGGTGACGGCGATCCCGGCGACAGCCGCGGCGAGCACACCGAGACCGAGCGCCGCAGGCAGGCTCCGCGGAACGTCGCGAGCGCTGCCGAAGCGGTTGTACAGCTCGTGGAGCCGGTGACGCAACTGGTCACCCCAGGCAGCCCCGGCGATCAGCAACAGCAGGCAGGGCAGGCAGTAGACCAGCGCGTAGCCGGCGAGGACGGCGAGGCCTGCGGAGGGTGCGACGCCGGCACCGACCAGGCGTTCGATGGCGATGGCGTAGGGAAAGGCATTGGGCAGGTCGGCTGCGGTGACGACCGCGCCCAGCGGTAGCGCGGTCCAGGGGGTGAACCAGGCAGGGAGAACGACCTGTGTGCGGTGCATCGGGCGCAGGCGCCGGATCGCCGCACGCAGCAGCATGAGTGCGGCCAGCCCGAACGCCACCCGTCGCACCCACACCAGCCCACCGTCGACCACCTCGACCGCAGCGGCGGCGGCGAGGTAGAGACCCGCGCCGAGAGCAAGCACGGTGAGGTAGGCGCCCAGCACGTAGGCGAGTGCTGCGCGGACGGGGTGGCGGCTGGGCAGAACCAGGATGAGCCCCACGCCGAGGATCGTCGCGGGATTCAGCGAGTCGAGCAGGGCCAGCCCGGCGACGGCGATCAGCAGGGCCGGGCTCACCGCTGTGCCCTGGCGTGCCCGGTTGCGGTGTTGACGAGCAGGTGGGCCACGAGCGCATCGAGCCGCTCGGGAGCCGGGGGGCTGCCCAACAGTGCTTCGATGAACAGTCCGTCGCCGACGAGTCGGACGACCTCGGCGCGTACGGGGTCGCCCACCTCCGCCTCGATTAGGGACTGCCAGTGACGGACGGCCACGTCGACCTCGGGTGGCAGGTCGACGTTGCCGACGGACACCCGCAGCAGGGACAGCAGGGCTCTGGCTGCGGCCTGCTCCGGGCCGTCGGTGGCCGACAGCCGCAACCACGTCTCCGCGGCCGAGCCGCGCTCGGCCGCGGCCGTCATTGCGGCGTCGGTCTCCGCCACGGCGCGATGGACCAGACCGTGCGCGAGCGCACGACGATCGCGGAAGTGGTGCAGCAGCCCGCCCTTGCTCACGCCTGCGGCAGCCGCGACCGCATCCAGCGTCGGTGCGGGATCGCCGTCGAGCACGAGCTGCTGCAGTGCGTCGAGGACACGGTCGCGAAGGCCCACACCGCCAAGGTAGCACACCGACCGTCCAGACGGTCGGTCAACGGCGCAGGCGTCTAGATGAGCCGGGCGGCCAGGTCGTGTTTGGACATCCGGAACGACGCCTCGATCGCGAACAGCCGGTGGTAGGCGCCGATCACGAACTCTGCGTTCGGTGCGGCGTGCACGATCTGCACCGCAGTCGCCCCCGACGCAGTCCTCACCGTGCGCACGTATGCCACGACAGCGCAGGCTACGAGATCAAGTTAGCGCGCAGATCCAGGCGACTCCACCAGGGAAACCGCAGGTCACACCGACCTTCACTCGCCAAAATCAACAACTTGACAAGAGTCAGGTCAAACGCATCCGCTCCGCCCAAGTTGTCTGTAGTGGGCATGCGTTCGTCCAGAACCTTCGCCGCGGACACTACGAACTCGGCTTCGATACCGAGCCCGGCCGCCGGCTCGAGGCAAGCTTCACCGAACTCGCCCTTGCCATCTGAACTGCGTTCCATAGCGAGGATTCTGTTTTGCTCGTTTCCAACGCAACAGCGCCTGCGCGACTACGTTCGAGAAGGCGGAGCCGGATGCGGTATGCCCTGATGGAAGAAGGCCGACGCCGGCGGTCCGCCGCGAGGCGTCGATGACCGTGGGGGGTCGACATGAGCGAGCAACCGACCCGTCCGTCCCCGCTCATCCGTTTCCGCTCGCGGCATGCCGGGCTGGACCATCTGGTCCGCGCCGGGGAGCGCTACACCGAGACGCATGGAAACCATTACGCCGCGGCGATCACGTATTTCAGTTTGCTGGCGCTGGTGCCGCTGCTGATGGTCGGATTCGCAGCGGTCGCGCTGGTGCTGGTGTCGAACCCGGAGCTGCTCGTCCAGCTCATGGCCGAGATCGGCCGGGCATTGCCCGCGGGCGTGGACCAGACCCTGGGCACTCTGATCGACCAGGCGATCACCTCGGCCACCACGGTCGGGGTGTTCGGCCTGGTGTTCGCCCTGGTCGCGGGGCTGGGGTGGATGACCAATTTCCGCGATGCCCTGTCCGTGCAGTGGGGTCATGACCAGCACCCGCCGACCCCGTATCTGCGTCGGCTGGGGGCCGACCTGGCCTCGCTGATCGGGCTCGGCCTGGCCATGGCGCT
The DNA here is from genome assembly GCA_963833135.1 of uncultured cyanobacterium. GTDB lineage: Bacteria > Acidobacteriota > Vicinamibacteria > Vicinamibacterales > UBA2999 > 12-FULL-67-14b. Next base: position 52,502 of record CAWHWW010000016.1, read on the forward strand.
CTCCTACGGACTGACGGCGGTCGCCAGCGGGGGGCTCGCCGGGCGGATCCTCGGGTACCTCGGGCTGGGTGGCGCGGGGTGGGCCGCAGGGCTGCTCGAGCTGCTCGCCCTGGTGCTCGGCCTGGTGGCGAACTGGCTGGTGTTCCTGTGGGTGTTCGCCCGCCTGCCCCGCGAGCCAGTGACCTGGCGTCGCGCGATCGTGGCCGCGGCCGCGGCCGCGATCGGCCTGGAGGTCATCAAGCGGGTGATGGGGGTCTACCTCGCCGCGGTGACCCAGACGCCCGCAGGCCTGGCGTTCGGCCCAATCCTTGGCCTGCTGATCTTCATCTTCACCGTGTCGCAGTTCCTGCTGTTCCTCACCGCCTGGGCGGCCACCGCGCGGGAGAACCAGGTCCAGCGACCGCCACCGGTGCCGTCCCCGGCGGTGATCCGCCCGGAGGTCACGGTGCGCAGCGGCCTCGGGCCGGGCGCCGTAACGGGCCTGCTCGGCGCAGGCGCCATAACAGGCCTGCTCGGTTGCCGCTTTCTCTTTCATCGGAAATAACGCATCGCGTTGCCGTCACACCGGCCGATCACCCGGGGGAGCACGGCGTGCAGTACCTATCGGAAACTGCTACGAATGGGCGGTGTGCCGGATGCCGGCGCTGCGGGGTGCCGCACGGCGGCGCTGGGCGTCGTGTGGGTGCCAGCTGGCTATGCGCGCTGCGGGGCGTTGTCGCGTCAGGGACTTACGGCGATGGTGGCCGATCTCCGCGCGTGGGGCCATACTGCTTCTGGCTTAGCCAGGGCGATGAGCGGAGGGCGGTATGGGCGGCATCGTCGTCGGCGTGGACGGGTCGGCACATGCACTCGACGCGCTGCGGTTCGCCATCGAGGAGTCTCGATACCGCAACTGTCCACTGCTGGTCGTCGAGATGTGGCAGCTGCCCTACATCGCCGAGGAGGTGGGTCCCGACACCGCGGCCTTGCTGGACGAGCCAGCGCGACAACGCGCCGCGGACGTGCTCCAGGCACAGGTCGACAAGGCCCTCGACGGGAAGCCGGGGCCAGAGAACATGCAGGTGGAGCTCCGCACGGGGCACCCGGCCGAGGTACTCATCCGGCTCGGTCGAACCGCCGATCTACTCGTGGTTGGGGCACGTGGCCGCGGCGGGTTCCGGCATCTGCTGACGGGCTCGATCGCTACTCAGGTCGTCAACCACGCACCGTGCCCGGTCACCGTCGTGCCGAGCGGCCCGGCCGCCTCACATGAGGGCGACGTCAGCGTGTAGGTGCCCAAAAACAGCGCACGGTCGCTGACCTGCTGCTTCATCAGCCGTAGGCCACCCGGCATGATCCGCCGGTGGCCCTGAAGCTGATCTACGTGATGTTCTCAAGCTCCTGGGCTGGATGGTGCTGCGCACCCCATCCGACACCGCCAAGGAGATCGAGATCCTGGTCCTGCGCCACCAGCTCGCCGTGCTCCAGGGACGTACACCACGGCTACGGATCAGCTGGACCAACCGCGCCGTGATCGCCGCCCTCACTCGGCTGCTACCGATCCGCCGCCGAGTCGGGCTGCTCGTCACACCGTCCACGATCTTGCGCTGGCACCGACTGCTCGTCACCCGGCGCTGGACCACCCAGCCCGCCCGGCCTGTGGGGTTCCAGAATGTCGCGCACCTCCGCTGACCAGCGGTGAGCGGCGCGCTCCGACGCTCGGGCACGATCACCGTCGTGTCGTTGCGGTTGCTGTATCTGATCTTCCGGCAGGTGCTTGGCTGGTCCTGCTGCTGGGCCGCACGTCCTCCTCGAAGGAGGTGGAGGTGCTCGTGCTGCGTCATGAGGTCGCTGTCCTCCGGCGAGCCAACCCGAGACCAGGTGTGGACTGGGCGGACCGGGCCGTGTTCGCCGCCCTCATCCGGTGGCATCCCAGCGGCCTGCGTCGCCATCGTCTGGTCACCCCGGGCACCATCCTGGGTTGGCATCGCCGCCTCGTGCGCAGGAAGTGGACCCAGCCGAACCGGTCTGGACGGCCACCGATCGACGACGTCCTTGCCGCGCTGGTGGCGCGGATGGCGCGGGACAACCCGAGCTGGGGCTATAGGAGGATCCAGGGCGAGCTGCTCAAACTCGGCCATCGTGTCGGCGCCTCGACGGTACGTCGCATCCTCCAGCGCCACCGGATCCCACCGGCGCCGATCCGCCACACCGACACCAGGTGGCGGCAGTTCTTGCGCACCCAGGCCACCGGCATGCTCGCGGTCGACTTCTTCCACGTCGACTGCGCGGTGACGCTGCGGCGGCTCTACGTCCTGATCGTTCTGGAGGTCGGCGATCGCTACCTGCACGTCCTGGGCGTGACCGCGCATCCCGACGGGTCCTGGACCACCCAGCAGGCCCGCAACCTCGTCATGGACCTCGGTGAACATGTCGCCCGGTTCCGGTTCCTCGTCCGCGATCGGGCCGGTCAGTTCACGGCCTCGTTCGACGCGGTGCTCGCCGGTGCGGGCATCGACGTGGTCAAGATCCCGCCTCGATGCCCGCGAGCGAACTGCTTCGCCGAACGCCTTGTGTTGACCGTCCGCACCGAACTCACCGACCGAATGCTGATCTTCGGGGAACGACACCTGCGCGGCGTGCTTGCCCGGTATTCGGTGCACTACAACGGACATCGGCCTCATCGAGCACTGCAGCTGCGCCCGCCACGTCCGGAAACGCCCGTCCCCGAGCCGGTCCACGGCAGGATCCGACGTCGACCGATTCTCGGCGGCTTGATCAACCAGTACGAGTCCGCGGCTTGGAAACCGCTGATCAGCAGCCGTGGCCGAGTTCTGGAACCCCACAGGAGGCAGTTCGTGTCGGGCCGACCCAGGCTGCTCGAGACGAGATGCGCTGGGTGACGGCCGAACAGATCGAGGTGTCCGGCGGCGGTGCTGTAGTGGGCGGGCGAGACGTGGGGGACGTAGGATCGCGCCGTGGACTCCGAGCGCGACGACGGGGCCGCCGGCTTTGAGCCCGACGTGGCCGCTGGCCCGGCTGACGACGGACTGACCCAGGACGAGCGTGCGCAGGCGGCGATCTTCCGCGTCATGCGCGAGGGCGCTGATCCGACCTCGGAGGCGCTCGCGCTCGCCAACCGTTTCACCGACGAGCAGACCTCGAAGCTTGCCCGCTGGCGGCGGCGCGGGCGCGACCGCCACTGAACTCGGCCCGCCCGCCCTCAGAGCCGGAATGTTTTCGCGGGATCTCGTCGACGAGGTCCCGGGGACGTCGTACGAGTCCACCTCGCTCGGCTGGTGCGTGGCGACGAGTCCGGCCAGGTACATGGCGTCGGTGCGGCGCGACGCCATGTCGTGGCGGACCGGGATCGAGCAGAAGGCGCGGGTGTCGTCGATGAAGCGCTCGTCTGCCGACGCTGGGATGGCGGACTTCTCAACCAGCACGTACACGAGCTTGAGGTTCAGAACGGCGTCGAGCGTTCCAGTGCAGCGCGACACCACGGGAGTACGGAGATCACGCCGAGGCTGCGGACCGAGCGCAGTTGTGGCTCGCCCTCGTCCAAATCAGCACCGCGGCAATAGCGAAGAATGGCGATGAGTTCCCGCTGCACCCACGGTCTCCGGTCTCTCGACGTAGACACAAAGGGTGCACGCTGGTGAGGCCCTGGTGCCGTCGCACATCCTGCTGGACTCCCGGCGCCTGCACCCCGACGGGCCTCCGCTTCTCGAGCAGGACGAACTCGCTCTCGCCTTCGACCGTGTCGGTCAGCGGTCCGGGTAGCTGGAGTAGCTTCGGGAAGTTCCCGTACAGCCGCTCGGTGGCGCCGTCGGGTCCGTAGGTGACGGCGTGGACGAGCAGGTCGCCGCCGACGAACGCGCCCTTCCACGATTCGCCGATCCCGCCGAAGACCTCGTCGCGGTCCCCGCGGCTGCGCGGCTTGTTGATGCCGACCTTGAACGCCTGGAGCTGCTCGGCGGTGCGCGCGCCGAACGTGGCGTCGTCGGTGGCGATGCTGGCGACGAGGCAGCCGTTGCTGGCGTTCATCGCCGCCAGGAACTCGGCCTCGGTGTCGACGCAGACCACGGAGTCCAGCGGGCCGAAGGGCTCGGCGTGGTGCAGCGACCACTGTGCGGGCGGTTCGAGGACGCTCGCCGGCGCCACGTAGGCCGAGACGTCCTGGTTGGGCAGGAAGCGGCCGTCGCCCGAGCGAGCCGCGGTACAACGGGAGCGCCCGACCGCCCAGGGCCTCCTCGAACTGGTCGCCCAGCTCACCGGCCTTGCGCTCGGAGATCACGGGCCCGAAGTCCAGCTCCGGCAACGCGTCGTCCGGGGCGGCGACGGCCAGCGGGTGGCCGAACCGCAGATCGTCCAGCACCGGGAGATACGTCTCGAGGAACGCCGGCAGCAGACGGCGCTGTACGACGAAGCGCGGGTAGGCGGTGCACCGTTGCTTGGCGTACTCGAAGCCCTTGCGGATGTGCTGGGCCAGCAGCGGCCACTGCCCGAAGTCCCAGACCCCCCAGGCGTTGAGACCCTCCTGCTCGAGGAAGTGCCGGCGCTTGCGGTCCGCGAGCGAGGTCGCCGACGGCGCGACCGTTCGAGCGGCCGCCGACGAACGCCAGCGCGCCGAGCCGGGCGTTGCTGACCAGCACCTCGCCGAGCTTGGACCCCTGACCCGACAGCAGCGTCACCGGCAGGCCGGCCCGGGCCATGAAGGCGTGCGCGAGGGTCAGGCAGTGGAACCCGCCCTGGGTGGGCGTCTTCGCGACGACGGCGTTGCCCGCCAACGCCTGGACCAGCTCGGCGTGCACCTGCACGCTCACCGGGTAGTTCCAGCTGGCGATGTTCGACACCGGGCCCGGGCAGCGGCGTGCGGCCGCCCTCGAGCTGGCGGTCGATCTCCTCGACGTACCAGCGGACGCCGTCGATCCCGCGGTCGACGTCCGCGCAGGCCAGCCGCCACGGCTTGCCGATCTCCCACACGAGCAGCAGCGCGAGCAGGTCGCGGGCGCCCGCCATGGCGTCCAGCGCGGCGGTCACCCGCTCCTTGCGCTCGTCGAGCTCGACCTCGACCACTCCGCGTGCTGGCGCACCGGCGGCGTCGACGGCTGCGACGGCGGTGGCCTGGTCGATCTGGGGGGGACCCTGGATCGGGCTACCGTCGACCGGGTTGACGTGGTAGCCGGGCCGCCCGACCCGCTGCCACCGCCCGTCGAACAGGTTGAGCAGGCGATCGGACTCGAACGCCTCGGGCGCCTCGGCGACGCACCGCGCGTAGGTCTCCGACCACGACGTTCCCGGCTTGAGTTGCAGACCCGCCATATCAGTCGTCCTTTGTCTCGAGGGTCTCCCGAGTGGACGGGAGGGAATTCAAGCGCCAACGCTGGGGTCAGAAGGGCGCAGCAGGGAGCCACCGGACGTCCGCGGGCGGGTTCTTCGGCCGGCGGCGCGGTCGCCTGTCGAGTAGTCCTCCCCGGGTCGTGGCATAGGAAGGGCGCCCGCGGTGATGAGCCGCTCGCGGATTGGGGACGGGCGGGATCCGCTGTGCTGCGCGATATATCCGATGTCGAGTTTGCGGTCCTTCCACAGTGCAAGAGGGTCCGGCGTGGCCAGCCAGGGCCCGCGGTCGCCGTGTGTTCGCTGAGCGCCGCGCCGGAGGGTGACGGCTCGCCGGGGTATGCCGTAGCGGACTAACCATCGATAGGTGCTGGCTCGGCTCTGCCCGTTTCGCTCCGCGATCTCTCGGATCGGACAACCGGCGGCGCGTAAAGCCATAAAAGTCTGGATCAGGTCTCGCGGGAGACGGGTGGAGTCGTGCACGATGGACATCGGCCGTCACACCTCGCAACGCCTTTCACAACGTCGTACGACCGCCGCTGGCGGCAGTCGAATACTCCTGCCGAGTAGGGCGTCCTCAGTCCTCGTTGACTGCGTTGAGGAGCTCGAAGAGTTCCTCGGCCGATCGGGCGGCAAGCAGTTTCTCGACCTCGTCCGTGTCGGAGAAGAGGATCGCGACCCTGCTGAGGATGTCCATGTGGCCACCCTCGATAACCGGCGATACCCATGGCGAACCGCACTTCGTTGCCGTCCCAGTCGATCGGTGAGTCGTAGCGGATCACCGATAGTGCCGACCGCTTGATCGAGTCCTTCGACTCGTTGGTGCCGTGCGGGATGGCCAGGAAGTTGCCCATGTAGGTGGACACCGACTTCTCCCGCTCGAACATCGCATCGATGTAGTCCGGGGTGACCGCGCCGGCGTCGACGAGGATTGCACCGGCTTCTCGGATGGCGTCGTCCTTGCTGCGCGCCGTTCCCGGCACTTTCACCTGGGACAAGGTCAGGACATCACTCATGCCCGCTACTCCTTTGTCGGGTCAGGACCGATTGGAACGGATGCGGCAGACGGGGAACACTCGGGATGCGTGCGTCCCCCGTCCGCTTCGGGGTCAGCTCGGCGCGCTGCTGCCGTGCGGAGCGTTGGTGCGCTTCAGCTCCTCCACGATGGCGTCGTATTTCGGGCTGTTCATGAAGTTGTCGACCGACACGTGCTGGGCGCTGGGTGTCCGGTCCTTGGCGCGGGGAGTGAGGTCCTGGTGGGTCACGACGAGGTCGATGTCGTCGGTCAGGTTGGCGATGGCCAGGTTGACGACCTTGACGTCGTCGAAGCCGGCCTTCTTCACCTTGTTGCGGAGGATGGAGGCGCCCATGGCGCTGGATCCCATGCCGGCGTCGCAGGCGAAGACGATGTTGTGGATCGGCTTGCGCCGGGACGTGGCCTCGTGCTCCTCCTCGGCGGCCTCGGCTTCGACCTCCTGCGGGGTCAGCATGCCGGAGACCGTGCTCTTCTTGCCCTTCATGGCCTCCATCGACGCGGTGGCCGCGGCCAGGTCGCCCTCGTCGCGCTTGCGGCTGGCTCGCAGGATGATCGAGGCGATGACGAACGATGTCGCGGCCGCGAGCAGGACCGACAGGGTGACGCCCACGATGCTGTCGCCGGGGGTCTGCGCGTAGCACGGCGATGATCGAGCCCGGAGCGGCAGGAGCCCGCAGGCCGGCGTTGAAGATGGTCAGCGTGAGGATGCCCACCATGCCGCCGGCGATCGTGGCCAGCAAGGTCAGCGGCTTCATCAGCACGTACGGGAAGTAGATCTCGTGGATGCCGCCGAAGAACTGGATGATCGCCGCGCCCGGGTGCGGTGCTCTTCGCCAGCCCGGTGCCGAAGATGGAGAACGCCAGCAGCAGCCCGAGTCCCGGCCCGGGGTTCGCCTCGAGCAGGAACAGGATCGACTTGCCCTGCTCGGGCGGCCTGGGCGATGCCCAGCGGGGTCAGCACACCGTGGTTGATGGCGTTGTTGAGGAACAGCACCTTGGCCGGCTCGATGATCAGGGACGCGAGCGGCAGCAGGCCGCGTGCGATGAGGAAGTCGACGGCGGCGCCGAGCGCGCTCGAGATCGCCGGCGAAGACCGGCCCGAAGGCGAAGTAGCCGATGACCGCCAGCAGGGCGGAGGCGATGCCGGCGGAGAAGTTGTTGACCAGCATCTCGAAGCCGGGCTTGATCTTGCCGTCCCAGAGCTCGTCGAGGTGCTTCATCACGCAGGCGGCGAGCGGGCCCATGACCATCGCGCCGAGGAACTGGGGCTGCTCGGTGCTGATGATCACGCCCATGGTGGCGACGACGGCCACCACGCCGCCGCGCACGCCGTAGACCATCCGGCCGCCCTGGCCGGCGATCAGCAGCGGCAGCATGTACCGGATCATCGGGCCGACGATGCCGATGTTCTCATTGCCCTCGGCGTCGACACCGAAGCCGCCGAGCCCGGGGACCGGAGTCCACCCCTTCTCGATGAAGAAGGCGGTGATCAGGCCCCAGGCGATGAAGGCGGCAATATTCGGCATGATCATGCCGGAAAGGAATGTGCCGAACTTCTGAACCGCGATGCGGGCGCCGCCGGCCCTGCTGGCGCCTCCCTCTACGTGTGTGGCCACATCTACGCCTTCCGTGACAAGGGCCAGGTGGAGCGTGCTCGGCAACAGCGCCACGCGTGTACGGCGGCGTGGCGCGCCGCGCACCGCGGCTTATCGATCGATCGGATTCCCATGGTGCCTCCTCAACAAATCTTCGGCCGACTGGCGAGGCTGTGCATCGGCCAGGCTTTATCAGTCGAATGGCAGTGCGCCGCGAGATGGTTGCCTACTGGCCAGGACGGCCGACAGGGTACCCATGACTGCTGATTCCTCGATGGGCGGAGGGGCGGCGGGCGGTCGCAACCCGCCGCCGGTCCTGCTCAGGGCTCGATCGTCACCTTGATCGCTTCACCCTTGGCCACCGTGTCGATCGCCTTGTGGACCCCGTCGAGCGGCAGCCGGACGGTGATCAGGTCATTCACCGGCACCTCGCCGGAGGCGATCATCGCCAGCGCCTGCTTGTTGTGGTCCGGGCTCGAGCCGTTCGCCCCGACGATCGTCAGCTCCCGGTAGTGCACCAGGTTGGCGTCGACGGTGATGTCGGCTTGTCCTTGGGCAGACCACCGAAGGCGCTCAGCCGCCCGCCGCGGGCCAGCATCTGCAGGCCGTCCTCCTGCGCCTTGCCGGCCGCCGCCGCGGTGATCACGACGTCCGCCCCGCGACCGTCGGTGAGCTTGCGGACCTCGTCGATCGTGTCGACCTCGCGCACCGCAGATCGCCGCGTCGGGCTGCACCGCAGCCGCGGACATGTCCAGCCGCCCGCGGTTGAGGTCGATCAGGAATACCCGCCGGGCGCCGCGCGCCCGGGCCAGCCGCACGTGCAGGCAGCCGATCGGGCCGGCACCGACGACCACGACGTCGTCGCCCTCGCCCACCCCGGCCAGCTCCTGGCCGTTGAGCACGCAGGCGAACGGCTCGGCGACCGACGCCTCGGCGAAGCTGACGCCCGTCGGGGATCCGGTTGAGCCCGTCGACCGCCAGCACGGCGCGTGGCACGATCATGTACTCGGCGAAGCCGCCCTCGTACTGGTAGCCCATCGACGTCTGGTTCGTGCACACGGTCATCCGGCCCCGGCGGCACTCCTCGCACGTGCCGTCCGGGATCGCGGCGATCACCTGCACACCGTCGCCGACGCGACCAGCCGCCGACGTTCGCGCCGACCTCTACGACCTCGCCGGCGATCTCGTGGCCCATCACCCGCGGCGGGGTCATGTTCGGGTGACCGTTGTTGAAGATCTTGACGTCCGTGCCGCAGGTCGAGCAGTTGCGGACCCGGATCTTGACCTCGTCCGGGCCCGGCGTCGGCTCGTCCATGTCCTCCAGGCGGACATCCCCCGGGGCGTAAAAACGCGCGACCTTCATGCGTGGCTTCCTCTCAAATCCCGAGCGTCGGTGATGTTCAGCCCCCGGAGCATCGCATCACGGCCGAGGCGCCGACCCCCTTCCCCGCCACCGCGGCCCGCCAACCGCAGCAGACAGCGAACGGGAGTTGATCAACGCCGGGCGACCAGACATCGACGGCCGAGCGGCAGGCGGGTGGACCACGGGCCGCGGCGACGTAGACGGCGACACGGACTTGACGTCGGACACCTGCGCCTCCCCGCGTTGGAAGTGCGGAACCGCCACGATCGCACGTATGAGCGAGTCCGTGCTCGTTGCTGACAGTGTCGGCAGTGACTCCTCGCGACGTCAAGGGGTACCTTGAAGAACGCGTACCTCGGCGCTCAAATGAGCGGAAGGCCTTCCGATGACCGGACAACTCGCGGGGCCCGCCGCCCTGGCACTCGCAGCCTTGGTGGCGCGCCGGTACTACCTGGACGAGCGCTCCAAGGTCGAGATTGCGGGGGAGCTCGGCCTGAGCCGGTTCAAGATCGCACGTCTGCTGGACATGGCCCGGGACAGCGGACTGGTCCGCATCGAGATCGGTCACCCGGGTCTGATCGACATCGATCTGGCCGCCCAGATCATGGACAGGTTCGGATTGAAGCACGCCGTGGTCGTCGACACCCAGGACGATCACGCCGAGTCGATGCGGCGACACCTCGGACAGGTCGCAGCCGAGCTGCTCGCCGAGGTCATCGGTCCAGAGGACGTGCTCGGTGTCGCCTGGTCACGTGCGGTCGGCGCGATGGCCAAAGCGCTGCCTCGGCTGTCCTCAGTACCGGTCGTCCAACTCACCGGAGCCATCTCGATGCCGAACGACGATCACAGCTCGATCGACATCGTGCGCGATGTCGCCCGCGCCGCCAGCGGACCGGCATACGTCTTCTACGCGCCCTTCACCGTGCCCGACGCCGCCACCGCGCACGCCCTACGCCAGCAGCACGACATCGCCCGGGCGTTCGACCAACTCTCCAGGGTCACCAAGGCCGTCGTCGGACTAGGACTGTGGGCACCCGGGCAATCAACGCTCTACGACACAGCCCCGGACGACGACCGCAGAACGCTGACCCAGCTCGGCGTGCTGTGCCGAGGTGTCCGGCGTCTTCCTCACGGCCGACGGCGAGCCCGTGCAGACCGACCTGACGCAGCGAATGATCGGCATCAACGCCGAGCAGATGCGCGCGATCCCGGAAGTCACCACCATTGCCTACGGAACGGCCAAGATCCCGCCGCGCACGCCGCACTCCGCAGCGGCCTGATCACCGGATTGGTGACGCACACGACGTTCGCCCAGGCACTACTCGATGCAGCGTGAGCCACACAGCGACCACCCCGAGGACCCCGACACAGCCGACCAGCACGACCACGAGGTGCCCTACCCGGCGGAATCGCCAACCGCGGCAAAGTCGTCCGTATCGGCAACACGGTCCATCGCCCACAACGCGACACCAGTCCGGCCACCCACGCCCTGCTCCAACATCTTGAAACAGTCGGATTCGACGGAGCCCCGCGGTTCCTCGGCCTGGACTCGCAGAACCGTGAAGTCCTCACCTACATCCCCGGCACCCCGGCGCTTGCGCCCTACCCCGACTGGTCTCTCACCGACGAGGCGCTTATCAGCGTGGCGAAACTCCTGCGCGCTTACCACCAGGCCGTCGCGAACTTCGACCCCACCCAGACCGAACGCGCGGGGCATGCCCGCCACGAGAGGTCCAGCGGCGGGCGACCAGCTGGGCGGCGCGGGACGTCGTGGCGCCCGTTGCTCGCCTCGAGCCGGCGGCAGGGCTCGGTATCGAAGCCGAGCTCGTAGTGTCCACGGCGCAAGTGCATGGCCCAGGCTCGAGAGCTGGGCTTGCAGCGCTTCCCTTCGGTTCGACGGACGGTTCTACCACCGGACGGCGGGAAGTGCCACGATCACCAGATCGATGCAAGGGAGGCAGTGGGCTCTGTTGCGTTGACCGAGGGCCGGCTCAGGAAGGCTGGGCTGATGCCCCGCCGTCTCGCTGTTCCAGCACCGAGGTCCAGCTTCGCCGGGTTCCGGTTCCCACCGGAGGTGATCATGCTGGCGGTGCGCTGGTACCTGCGGTACGGGCTGTCCTATCGCGATGTGGAAGAGCTACTGGCCGAACGCGGCATAGCGGTGGATCACGTCACGATCTACCGGTGGGTGCAGCGGTTCACCCCGGAGTTGATCGACGCCGCCCGGCCGAGCCGGCACGTCGCCGGGGATCGCTGGTTCGTCGACGAGACCTACCTGAAGGTTGCTGGGCAGTGGGTGTACCTGTACCGGGCGATCGACCAGCACGGGCAGGTCATCGACGTCCTCGCCTCGCCGAAGCGGGATCTGGCGGCAACCCGCCGGTTCTTCGCCCGGGCACTTGACGCGGCGCGACGGCCGACCGAGGTGACCACCGACCGGGCCCCGGCGTACCCGCGTGTGCTCGACGAGCTGGTTCCCGAGGCGTGGCACGTCGTGGAGCAGTACGCCAACAACCCGATTGAAGCCGATCACGGCCGGTTGAAGGCCCGAACGCGACCGATGCGCGGCCTGAAACGCATCCGCTGCGCCCAGGTGGTCTGTAGCGGGCATGCGTTCGTCCAGAACCTGCGCCGCGGACACTACGAACTCGGCCTCGATACCGAGCCCGGCCGCCGGCTCGAGGCGAGCTTCATCGAACTCGCCCTTGCCATCTGAACAGCGCCTCCACAGCGAGGAGACTGCTTGCTCGTCCCCAACGCAACAGCGCCACGATAAGTACCCTGAACAGTCAGGCGTGTCCGGGATCAACACCGTTGAGTGGTCGGCCGCGGTGCTCAAGCACCTTCGATCGGCACGGGACCACCTCGCCGTGGCAGATCGTTGGCTCGAGCGTGTGCAGGCCGAGCCCGGTGCGGCAAGGCGGCGGGTGAGACGAAGCAGCTAGCCTTGACATCGCGATAACTGGTCGATGGGCGTGACAGGGTTCTCGCACTCAAACCGTCGATCAGCCTTGTCGGGCTTCCCGGCGAGCCACGCGACGTCGATGACGTCGCATCACGCCCAACCCGAACCAGATCAACGCTCCGATCAGTGCCGTCGTGAGGGTGAGCAGCCACAGCGGCCATGTGAAGCCCCAGAACAGGAATCGGAGGGTCACGTCCTCGCGATTCTGGATCATGAAGATGGCCAGCAGTCCGACTCCGGTGAGCGAGGCGATCGCTCCGCCGCTGAGCTGACGCCGTTCCGCGGCACTATCTGCGCTGGGGCCTGGTGTCTGTTGGACCATGATCCAATCCTCCGTGTGAGTCTCCTGGCCCCTGCCCTGGGCTGGTGGGCTCCCTGCGCGGAACTGATCGCTGACCGGGCGATCGTGACCTGCCCCGACTCCTTCGGCATCACCCGCCGCGGATGAGCTGTCGACGCGCTTCTCGCGGGTGGCTCCTACAGTGGTGCACCGCACAACGGCCGCCGGGCTAGCGGATGCTGTCTGATGGGCGCGACGCACCGTCGGTGGGCGTTAACCAGCGCGCGCCGTCAGCGCGTTCAGCGGGAGGGTGCGCGGCGCCTCCGCTGGAAGATGCCGCCACCGGCGTAGCTGGAAACGTCGACCAGGGCCGCGCGTGCCATTAGACCGCCACAGGACGCCGACGCGGCCTAAGATAACGGCCGCCTCGGAATCGTCCGGGGCTCGGCGCCGGGCAACCATATTAGGCGCCAACAGCACACGCCCGATGCCTCCACGGCCGAGCCGCGGCGGCATCCGGTTATCGGGTCCGAGATCCACACCGCTCAGGCGGACGACGGGGACAGCTCCGGGTCCTCCTCCTCTTTGCGGCGCCCGGCCGGTGGTTCGTGTGGGAGATTGCGGGTGGACATCAGGGCGAGCAGGGCGAGCAGTGCCGCGGTCAGCAGGCCGACCTTGAGTGAGCCGAGCTGGGCCTTGCCGTAGTCCTCCACGAGGGCGGCGGTGGTGGCCTGGTCGAGCCCGGCCTTCTCCGCGGCGGCCTGCACCTGGTCGGCCGAGACGAAGTCGATCCCGCTCTCGACGGCGACACCTACCTGCGCGGAGACCTCGGCGCTGATCCGCTGGTCAGACCCGACCGTTGTGACGAAGGCGCTGGTCAAGCCGGTCAGCACGATCGCACCGATCAGCGCCACGCCGAGGGAGGAGCCGAGCTGCTGCCCGGTGTACTGCAGCCCGCCTGCCTCCCCCCGCCCGGAGGCGTCGACCGAGGACTGCACCACGTTGCCGAGCTGGGACGCGATGAGTCCCATCCCGACGCCGAGGATCGCCATCGAGACGGCGAACCCGGCGTCCCTCAGCTCGGGCTCGATCGTGGCGAGCAGGATCAGCACCGCCACCACCGTGGTGGTGAGCCCGGTCCGGACGATGCCGCGCACGGTGAAGCGGGTCGACAGCCGCGAGCCGGCCGCGGCGGCCAGGAACATGGTGATCGAGATGGGCAGCATCTTGATGCCGGTCTGCAGGGCGTCCAGGCCGAGCACGAGCTGCAGGTACAGCGGCACCACGAAGAAGACGCCCATAAGGATGAGGTTCTGGCTGAACAGCCCGATCAGGCCCGCGCGCAGCGGCGGGATCCGCAGCAGGCCCATGTGCACGAGCGGGTCCGCGCCGGTCTTCTCCCGGTGGCGCTGCCAGACCGTGAAGGCCCACAGCAGGATGGCGCCGCCGGCGATCATCCAGATGGTCAGGGAGAAGCCCAGCGGAGTGATCGGGGAGTCCTTCGGCACCACCCAGCCCCAGGTGCTCGACTGCAGCGTGCCGAGCACGATGACGCCGAGGCCCGTGGCCGACATGACGGCGCCCAGGTAGTCCAGCCGCGGTTTCGGCCCGCTGCGCTTGGCGTCGGCGACCTTGCCGGTCATGGCGAGGATGAAGATGACCAGCACGACCTCGCCGGCGAACACGACCCGCCAGCTGAGCTCGGTCGTGGCCCAGCCACCGAGGATCGGGCCCACCGCGATGCCGGCCCCGGAGACGCCACCGATCACCGCGTAGGCCACCTTCCGGGAGGCTCCGGCGAAGTTCCCGGCGATGAGCGCGGCGAGCGCCGGCAGGACCAGCGCCGCACCGATCCCTTCGAGGATCGACCAGCCCAGGGTCAGCACCGCCACGGTCGGCGCCAACGCCGTGATCAGCGAACCGCAGCCGTAGATGACCAGGCCGACGACGAACGCCCGGCGGCGGCCGATGATGTCACCGACCTTGGCGCCGGTCATCATGAACATCGCCATGACCAGGCAGTACAGCGTAATCACCGCCTGGATCGTGGTCACCGTGGTATCGAACTCGGCCACCAGAGTGCTGATCGACACGTTCATCACCGACTGGTCGAGCACCATGACGAACTGGGCAGTCGCCAGCGCGATCAGCGGTGCCCAGTGAATCGCCGGCCCGGTCGACGTGCCGGGCGCTGCCTTGTCCGCGGGTGTCGTGTCCGTCACCGTCAGGTCCCTTCAGCCGTCAAGCTGGTTGTCCGGACGAGCCGTGCCCCTCGACGGGGAGGGTTGATCACACTGAGACTATCGGACAGTTGGTGAAGAACACCTCGTCCGGCACTGTTGCACGGCCGAGGGCTGGCTCGGGCAGGCTGGGCTGATGTCTCACCGTCCTGCTGCTGTTCCGGGACCGCGGTCCAGCTTCGCCGGGTTCCGGTTCCCGCCCGAGGTGATCATCCTGGCGCTGCGCTGGTACCTGCGCTACAGCCTGTCCTACCGCGACGTGGAAGAGCTACTGGCCGAACGCGGCATCGCGATGGATCACGTCACGATCTACCGGTGGGTGCAGCGGTTCACCCCGGAGTTGATCGACGCAGCCCGGCCGAGCCGGCACGTCGCCGGGGATCGCTGGTTCGTGGACGAGACGTACCTGAAGGTTGCTGGGCAGTGGGTGTACCTGTACCGGGCGATCGACCAGCACGGGCAGGTCATCGATGTCCTGGCCTCGCCGAAGCGGGATCTGGCGGCGACCCGCCGGTTCTTCGCCCGGGCACTTGACGCGGCGCGACGGCCGACCGAGGTGACCACCGATCGGGCCCCGGCGTACCCGCGGGTGCTCGACGAGCTCGTGCCCGAGGCGTGGCACGTCGTGGAGCAGTACGCCAACAACCCGATCGAAGCCGATCACGGCCGGTTGAAGGCCCGCACGCGACCGATGCGCGGCCTGAAACGCATCCGCTCCGCCCAAGTTGTCTGTAGCGGGCATGCGTTCGTCCAGAACTTGCGCCGTGGACACTACGACCTCGGCTTCGATACCGAGCCCGGCCACCGGATTGAAGCGATCTTCACCGAACTCTCCCTCGCCATCTGAACAGCGCCTCCATCCGAGGAGACTGTTTCTTCCTCCCCAACGCAACAGCGCCCTTTCTGGCACCCACGAGGGCAGCCCGACCCTCCAGGCATTGTCAGCCCGCGCAGCATGATCGCTCGCTGTGTTTTCCGACAGTGCCTGATGCTCACCGCGTGCTGAGCTGGCTGGCGCTGCTCACCCGCTCCGGGGCAGCCAAGGACGTCGAGGTCCTCGTGCTGCGTCACGGGGTCACCGTGGCGCGCCGACACCCCGCGCCCGAGGCTGAGCTGGGATGACCGCGCCCTGCTTCGCGCGCTGAGCATGTACGGATGGCGCGTCGTCCTGGTGCCGTCTGAGAGGCGCCGGTGCTTTGTGATCGGTCGGCGGCCTGTCTACGCGTTTGGGCTCGCTGGTCGAACACGCGGATCACCCAGGACTATTCGCCCGTCGCGCCGTGGTCGTCGGTGTTGACCGACAGATCCTCAAACTGGTCGGCCCCGCTCGGGGCCGCCTGGCGCTCGCCGACGCGGGAGATCTGGCTCCCTCCGTACTCCACCGAGCCGGGCTCGGGGCCCTCGCCGGGCGCGACTTCGGCGACGAGGTGAGGGTCGACGGGCCTGTCCTGCGACGCGGTCATCGGGCCGCCTCCTTCGGTGTCCGCGAAGGTACCCCGTGCGGGCCCCCCGGGACACGGCGTCAGGTCGCGCAGACCGCCCCGGTGAGGTGGACCGGCCAAGACCAGGGTCGGCCACGCCGATATTGTCGGTACGGAGTCATGAGAGCAGTGTGACGAGAATCTAGCGGCGGGCGAGTGGACACCGACCGCTGCCCCTCAGCTCAGCTGGCCGCCTGGTACGCCTCGAGGACCGACTTCGGGATGCGGCCGCGGTCGCTGACCTTGTGGCCGTGCTCGCGAGCCCACTCACGGATGGCGCGGGTCTCCTCTC
Source organism: uncultured cyanobacterium (assembly GCA_963833135.1). Lineage (GTDB taxonomy): Bacteria > Acidobacteriota > Vicinamibacteria > Vicinamibacterales > UBA2999 > 12-FULL-67-14b. Next base: position 69,073 of record CAWHWW010000016.1, read on the forward strand.
GGCTCGACCGCACAGGCGTGTCCGTCATCGCCGTATGCCGCTGGGTGCGACGGCCGCGGCCACCCGTCTTACGGGCGACGTCGATAAAGGGCGCCAGCGCGTCGCGTAGTTTGGCGGCGTTCTCGTCCGACAGGTCGACCTGGTACTGACGGCCGTCCAGGGAGAAGTCAAAGGTGCCTGATGCGTCGGAGCCGTCGAGGTCGTCAATGAACCTCACGGTCGTCTGCTGTGCCATTTACGCACTTCCATCCGTGTTGGAGGGGTTGATGGGAGTCACAGCTGATTCTCCGGACAGCCGACAGAATGCGCAACTTACGTATTAAGAACCGCCACGTGGCTGCATATAGTAACTCGCCGCGCACTGAGCGGGTCGGTATGCAGACCGCCCTGCTTGGTGCACAAGGTCGAGTGCCTGAACCACTCCGCCCGTGGACGTAGTTGCGCTTGACTTAATGGGCTCTTCGATCTTACTAAAGAGTTCGTTGGTTAGTGGACCTTGATCACGCGGTGATGTAGCGAAGGTCGGGGTCGACGAAGAAGGCACGGACGATGTGCGGGAGTTTCTGCAGCCGGCGCAGCGCGCCGATGACCTTGGTCTTGAAGTCGTCGGGTCCGGTGACGCTGGTGCGCCCGACGCGGTCGTGTTTGACGTTCTTCCAGACCCACTCGTCGGGGTTGAGCTGCGGGGAGTAGGCGGGCAGCACGAACAGCCGCAGCTTGCCCTCGGTTGACCCGACGAACTCTTTGACCAGCTTGGACCGGTGGGTCGGGTGGCCGTCGACGACCAGGTAGACCGGGCGGTCGGTGTCGGTCATGAGCTTGCGGCAGAACTCGATGAACCGGGCGCCGGTGAGACTGCCGGTGTAGGTGGAGAACCGCAGCAGCCCCTGCGCGGTCACCGCGGAGATCATGTTCAGGCTGTGCCGGGCGCCGGTCGCCTTCACCACCGGCGTCTGGCCGACCGGGGCCCAGGTGGTGCCGGCGTGATAGTCCGAGCGGACCCCGGCCTCGTCACCGAAGTAGATCGTCGCGCCCTCGGCCTTGGCCCGGGCGCGGATCGCCGGGAACTCCTCGCTCTTCCACCGCTCGACCGCGTCGGGGTCGGCCTGCCAGGCCCGCCACAGCGGCCGCTGCGGCGACAGGCCCAGGGTGCGCAGCAGCCGACCGACACTGACCGCGGAGAGCGACACGTTGAACTCGCGGCGGATCAGCGTGCGCACCATGTCCCGGGTCCACAACGCGAACCCGAACTCCAACTGCCGCGGATCCGCGCCCGCGATCAACGCGTACAGCCGGCGCATCTGCTCACCCGAGAGCTTCGGCGCCCGCCCCGGCACCGGCCGGGCCCGCAGCGCCTCCCGGCCGCCCTCCCGGTACTTGGCCAGCCACCCGTACACCGTGCCCCGGCCCATGCCCAGCGACGCCGCCACATCCTCGGGATGAACCCCGGACTCGACCGCGTCGACCGCCCGGAATCGCATCTGTTCCAACGTGCGGTGATCCAGCTTGCGGCCGTCGTTCTCGCGCATACGGCATGATCTCAGAAATGCAAGATCAAGTCAGCTTACCAACGTTCGTGTTGGTAGGCGGGCACCGTCGGTTTCCTCGCTGACAATCGGCGGGTGTGCCGGGTGCAGTGCAACCGTACGCGGCGGCGGTAGTTCTCCCGGTTTCTGAACCCGCAGGCGGCGCGTTTCACCTGCTTGATCAACCGGTTGGTTCCCTCGGTCCGGGCGTTCGTGAGGCCGGTGGTCAAGAAGACCTCGATCGCCGGCCACCAGGTCTCGATCGTCTCGGCGAGGGTGGTCAGCTCGGGGATCTGTGCGTCGGCGCACCAGGAGTAGAACGCGTGGAGCCGGTCGCGGATCTCGCTGGGATGCCCACCGCGGGCGGCGGTGGCGCACAGCGCACGCAGTTCCTCCTTCGCGATCCAGGCGCTGAGGATCTGTCCGCTGGGGTCGTGGTCGATGCAGCCGTTCCACATCCGCGCCAACGCCGCCTGCGAGAGCCGCTCACGGCCGCGCAGCAGCAGCCGGCGGTTGGCCCAGGCCGGGTCGATCTTCCGGCCGCGCCGGCCCAGCAGCTCACGAGTGACACGCTGGCGCACGACAGTGACGGCCCGGTTCGCGAGCATGATCAGATGGAAGTGATCCACTGCGATCTGGGCGTCGGGCAGCGCGGCGCGCACGGCAGCCGCGTAGCCGGCATGCGGGTCGATCACCACCACCTCAACCGCGGCCCGGAACTCCTGCGTCCGGGCGGCCAACCAGGCCTGGACCGCGGCGCTGGTCCGGCCGTCCACCTGCCCCAACAGGGACTGATCGCCGGTGATGTCAACGAACCCGGTCTCCCACGGATCCGTGCGGGTCCACCGGACCCGCCCACCGGGATGCTCGCCCTCGGGCAGCCAGCGCGGTCGCCCGAACCGGGTCTCATCCATGCCCAGCACCGTCGTCGGCTCCGGCTCACTCAGCTCGACCACGCCCAGGGCCACGACCGCGCGCTGCACCGTCGGCCAGGACACCCGGTGCGCCGCGGCGACCTCGGACTGGTCCCGGCCGTCCTCGACCGCCACCGCGAGCGCCCCGCGCAGCCGGGTCGTCGTGCGCATCCCGGCCGGCACCTGTCCGACCTGCTCGGTGAACGACCCGCGCGCACAGGTGGGCGTCCGACAGCGCCAGCGCCGCTTGCGCCACTGCACGATCGCGAACTCCCCACCACACGGCAGATCCCGCGGGCGGGTCAGCACCCAGTCCTTGCCTGAGGTCGACACCGACCGACACGCCGGGCATCGGGCCGCGTCCGGGTCGTCGGTGACCAGCTGCAAGATCTTGGTCCCGAGCGCGGTACGCACAACACGCTCCACCGCCAGACCCTCCAGGCCCAACAAGCACGACGCATCATCGCTACGGTCAACCACGGCCCGCGGCTCTCCTCTCGCTGCTCCAGAACACAGCGAGGATCAAGGAGCTGCGGGCCGCCCTCGTTCAGGCGCGCCGCACGGGCTCAACCCCAGGTTGCCCGGTCAAGATCGAAGAGCCACTTAATGATCAGCTCCGACACGGTCGGTCTGACCGCGGCCTTCTACAGCGCCCACCGCACGGCGGAGACCGCTCGGGAGGTTCGGGTACGCCACCCGTCGCGTGCATGACGCGCAGAGTTTTTCTGGCACTCACAGGTTCCGCCCAACAGCCACGACCGTCGGACACCTACATCGCGGCGGTGCGCCGAGTTTGAGCACCCAGGCCTACCCCCCTTCGATCGAATGGCGCCTGGTTGTCGTTGGCGGTCGGTAGGGATAGGTCAGCGGTGGCGATAATCTCGGCCGGAGTCAGCTGAGCAGATCGAGGCTGTCCTATCGCGATGTGGAAGAGCTACTGGCAGAACGCGGCGTAGCGGTGGATCACGTCACGCTCTACCGGTGGGTACAGCGGTTCACCCCGGAGTTGATCGACGCCGCCCGGCCAAGCCGGCACGTCGCCGGGGACCGCTGGTTCGTGGACGAGACCTACCTGAAGGTTGCTGGGCAGTGGGTGTACCTGTACCGGGCGATCGACCAGTATGGGCAGGTCACGATGTCCTGGCCTCGCCGAAGCGGGATCTTGCGGCAACCCGACGGTTCTTCGCCCGGGCCCTTGACGCGGCGCGACGGCCGACCGAGGTGACCACCGACCCGGCCCCGGCGTACCCGCGGGTGCTCGACGCGCTCGTGCCCGAGGCGTGCCACGTCGTGGAGCAGTACGCAAACAACCCTGTCGAAGCTGATCATGGCCGGTTGAAGGCCCGGACTCGTCCAATGCGAGGTTTGAAGCGGCTCCGCTGCGCCCAGGTGGTCTGTAGCGGACATGCGTTCGTTCAGAACCTGCGCCGCGGACACTACGAACTCGGCTTCGATACCGAGCCCGGCCACCGGCTCGAAGCGAGCTTCACCGAACTCTCCCTCGCCATCTGAACAGCGCCTCCATCGGGGGAGACTGTTTCTTCCTCCCCAACGCAACAGCGCCCGTTGGTTTGGTCTCAGGACCAGACTGGGCAGCTCGCCCCGCTCGTAGAGGCCCTCGTATTCGGTCGGTGGTCTGCCGCCGCAGGCTCCGTGAAGTCGGCGCTTGTTGTACCAACCCACCCATGCTGCCAGCTGATCCTCGGTCGATTCGGACCCTACCGGCTCTCCACGCGCTTGGCGCATGGGTCAGCTCACCGCGCGGGCCTCGTGCTCGGCGTGGGCCCTCCGTAGCAGCTCCATGAGCTTCTCCTCCTCGCGGATGCGCGCCCGGTACTTCTCCGGGAGCCGGCGCAAGTGGGCCTCCTCGGCTAGCAGCATCTGGAAGAGGTTCTCGCGCACCGCGGGGTCGGTCTCGCACATGAGGTACTCGGTTGCGTGCCGGCGGGCCGCGGACACGAGGTTCTGCGCCCGCCCCTTCGGGCTGATGAGCGAGGTGATCACCGTCACGACCAGCACGCCGATGATCACGGCCAGGGACAGTCCGGTGCTGATCTCGACGACGTTCACCGGTTGGCCCTCGTTGATGAACGGGACGTTGTTCTCGTGCAGCGCGTGCAGGATCAGCTTGACACCGATGAAGCCGAGGATGGCGGCCAGGCCGTAGGTCAGGTAGATGAGCCGGTCGAGCAGGCCGTCGATCAGGAAGTACAGCTGGCGCAGGCCGAGCAGGGAGAACGCGGTGGCGGTAACCACAAGGAAGACGTTTTGGGTGAGCCCGAAGATCGCGGGAATCGAATCGAGCGCGAACAGGATGTCGGTGCCGCCGATGGCGGCCATGACCAGCAGCATCGGGGTCAGGACCCGGCGGCCGTTCTCGATGGTGAACAGCTTGTCGCCGTCGTAGTGCTCGGAGGTGTGGAGCAGCTTGCGGGCGAGGCGGACGACCATGTTGTCCGCGGACTTGGTTTCGGAGTTCTCGGGTTTGAGCAGGTTGCCCGCGGTGATGAGCAGGATCAGCCCGAACAGGTAGAACACCCAGGCGAAGGAGTTGATCAGCGCGGCGCCGAGGAGGATGAACCCAGTCCGCGCGATCAGGGAGAACACGATCCCGAACAGCAGCACCTTCTGCTGGTCGGCGCGGGGCACCTTGAAGCTGGTCATGAGGACGAGGAAGACGAACAGGTTGTCGACCGACAGCGCCTTCTCCGTCACGTAGCCGGCGAAGTACTCGGTCCCCATCGTCGCACCGCCGAAGATCCAGACCCCGATGCCGAAGAGGATCGCGATGCCGACGTAGATCGCCGACCATAAGCCGGCTTCCTTGAGGGTGGGGATGTGCGCCTTGCGTACGTGGAAGACGAAGTCGAACAGCAGTAGTACGACGATACCGACGATGGTCAGCACCCAGACGAAGCCAGGTACATCCATTTTCATTCCGATCTGGTGGTGGAGCGACGTATCGCCAGCCTGCTGCACACGCACCGGGCATGCCGCCTACATCGGAGCCGCCAGGGAGAGGCGCAGCCCGGTTCTCAGAAGTCGGCCGGCCTGGCTCGGCTGTCGGCGGCGGTTGATGCTGGACTGGCAGCCAGGACGATCTTGCCGAGGGCCTCCCGGGAGGCGAGCCTGCGGTGCGCTCCGGCTGCGTCCGAGATCGGGAACGTCGAGTCGATGGGAACCCTGAAGCGCCTCTTCGCTACCGCGTCGAGAAGTTCGTGCAGGTCGGGCCGCGGGTCCCAGCCGTGTTCCATCAGATCAGTGATCTGGAAGCCGTGGATGTGCACGTTGCGGGGGTAGAAGTCTCGGGTGTCGATGGTGCTGGGGGTCAGTGCGACGTTCGCCATTGCCACTACCCGCCCCAGCCGTCGCACCGCGCGCAGGCTCTCGGCGAAGGTATCTCCGCCGACGAGATCAAGCACCACGTGTGCGCCGCCGTTGGTGAGCTGGAGGACTTCTGCCGGGACGTCCGTCGTCCGATGGTCGAGGGTTTTGTCGGCGCCGAGGCTGTGGACCCAGGCGAGCTTGTTGGGGGAGCCCGCGGTTGCGATCACCGTCGCGCCGGCGTCTTTGGCGATCTGTACAGCGGCGCTGCCGACGCCTCTGGCGGCGGCGTGCACGAGCACGGTGTCACCAACCCGGACCTCGCCGAGACGGTGTAGGCAGTACCAGGCGGACAGCCAGGCAACCGGAAGTGCCGCGGCCGCAGTGAGTTCAACCTCGCCCGGGACCGGCAATACGCGGTCCGCGGGAACCACGGCCCGGTCGGCGTAGAACCCCGGCTCGCCCGTCGCGCCCCAGGCAACGACGCGATCACCGGTGCGGAACTCTGTGACGCCGGCACCGACCGCGACGATGCGGCCGGCGCCCTCGAGCCCGGGAACGGCGGGGAGCCGTGGGCCGCGGTGGTAATCGCCGGACCGGAACAGCAGATCCGCCCGGTTGACCCCGGCCGCCTCGACGGCAAGCAGTACCTCGCCGGGACCTGCCGTGAGGTCGTCGGTCTCGGTCCAGCCCAGCACCTCCGGGCCGCCGAACTCCTGAATCTGCGCTGCGTGCATGACCCTGTCCCTTTCGGTACCTCGCACTTGAGAATGTCGGCCTCGCGCCGACGCCGCCGTTGCCAAGCCCGAGCGAGCGCCGGGCTGGGCACCCGCCACGTCGTAGCACGTCGATACCAGCGATTCGACCGGAGTGGCTGCGGATCGCCTCGCGACGAGCCGGGGACGTTCACCGGTGCTGCCCGGTGCTGCCCCCCGCCCCGCTGCGTCGGCCGCCTCACGGGCCCCTCAACTGAGCCTCGCCAACATGCACGAACTTGGGCAGGCTTACTTCCTCGCCGCAGGACGCCTCTGTGCCCCGCGTGTGCGCGAACAACCTTTGATCTCCGGCACCAGTGACACGTCGCGGGCCAGCCGACCTGGACCCCCACGCGGTCCGGGCTCTCCGGCCCGGCCGCGCAGTCTCGACCACTCGCCGCCGCCGAGCACTGATCACCCGGACCGGGCGATGCTGACGGCGGGAGTTTCGCTAACGATCGTCTCACTTTGCCAGGTGGAGGAGCTGCCGATGAGTAAGGAGAGGGCGACGGGACGGCGCGGGTGGCCGTGGGCCAGCGGTCCGATTGTGTTCGCGGGCGGGTGCTGGTGATCGCGGCGTGATGCAGGTCTTCATCGGGACTGCCGCCCTGGTGCACGACAAGATTTACGTTGGCACACCCCCAGGACCTGTTCGCGCTCGACCTCACGGTGTGGGGCTGGGCTCAACTGCTAACGGAGATCTTGTCCGTGGCCGCGGGTTTCGCGGCTCTCAGGGGCCTGACTCTGAGGGGCCTGACTCTCAGGGGCCTGACATAGGCACGGATTTTGTCGGGATCGGGCTGGCCGGTCTCAGCACGGTCAAGGAGGATGCATATGTCCGGCACGACCGAAGACGCAGCGATCCGGCCGTTCACGATCGAGATCCCCGAGGCGGAACTCGAGGCACTGCGGGCGCGCGTCGCCGCCACGCGCTGGCCCACCAAGGAGCTCGTCTCCGACCGATCGCAGGGCGTGCAGCTGGCGACGGTGCAGGAACTCGCCCGGTACTGGGCGAGCGAGTACGACTGGCGCACGTGTGAGGCGAGACTGAACGCGCTGCCGCAGTCCACCACCGAGATCGACGGGGTGCAGATCCACTTCATCCACGTCAGGTCGCGGCATGAGAACGCGTTACCGCTGATCATGACGCATGGCTGGCCCGGCTCGGTCATCGAGCTGCTCGAGACCGTCGGCCCGCTGACCGACCCGACCGCTCACGGCGGCACCCCCGAGGACGCATTCCACCTGGTGCTGCCGTCCCTGCCCGGCTACGGCTTCTCGCGCGAGCCCGCCGAGCTCGGCTGGGACGCCAGCCGCACCGCACGCGCGTGGGCGGAGCTGATGCGCCGCCTCGGCTACACCCGCTACGTCGCCCAGGGCGGCGACGTGGGTGCCCTCGTCACGGACTTGATGGGCCGCCAGGCGGTCGAGGGTTTGGTCGGCTACCACCTGAACCTGCTCACGGCGGTGCTCGCAATCGGCGATCAACTGCCCAAGGAATCCGAACAGGAACGCGCAGCGGCCGAGGCGGTCGCGACGTTCAGGCAGGACGGCTTCGGCTACTTCCTCGAGATGGCCACGCGGCCACAGACGATCGGCTACGCCCTGCTGGATTCACCCGTCGCGCTGGCGGCCTGGTTGCTCGACCACGACACGGACAGCTACTACAAGATCTCCCGCGCGTTCGTCGACGGCGAGCCCGTGGGCAGTCTCACCCGGGACAGCATCGTCGACAACATCACGCTGTACTGGCTGACCGGCACCGCAGCGTCGGCGGCCCGGTCGTACTGGGAGGACGCACGAGCGCTGGCCGCAGCGCTTGCGAGCGGCCAGCCTCCTCCGGCGGTCAAGGTGCCGGTCGGCTTCACCACGTTCCCCGGCGAGATCTGGGCGTCGCCCCGCAGCTGGGTCGAGGCGGTCTACCCCGACCTCGCCTACTTCAACGAGGTCGACAGGGGCGGGCACTTCGCCGCCTGGGAAGAGCCCGACCTCTTCGCCGCCGAGATGCGGGCTGCATTCAGCCCACTGCGCTAACGACGCGACTGTCTTCGGCTCTCTTCAGGGGGAGGTTCGATGCCAACACAGATCGCTGATCCTTTCTTGCTCGAGGATCTCGAGGACGTCGCGTGTCGTGGCCGACGGTGCAGCGCCCCGTGGTCGCGCACGGACAGGCCGCGCTCGGTGAACCCACGCACACTGCGGTCCTCGGGCTTGATGAGACCCGGTTCGGCCGGCCCCGATGGCAGCACGGCCCAGGCGGCTGGTCGCGCACGGATCCGTGGGAGACCGGGTTCGTCGACCTCGCCGGCGGGCAGGGTCGGTTGGTGCAGGCCGACGGCCGTACGACCCTCCGCCTAGCTTCGCCCGTCTTCGACCGCCGTCGCCAGCCGCGCAGCCGGATCGTGGTCCGCGCCCGGGCCGGCAGCTCGGTGAAACTCGCCCGCGCACACGCCTCGGTGCGGCAGCGCCAGCGCCGCTTACGCACTGCAACAGCACCGCCGTCCCACCGACCGGCGGGTCCCGCGGCCGGGTCAGCGTCCACTCCTTGCCCGACGTCGACAGCTGCCAACAGTCCGGACAATGACAATTTGTGGAGAATACTTTATATTGATTGGTGTTCAGTAAGGAACACAAAACATGTAAAACCAATACAACTTCAGAACGATCAACAACCGCGTCCGCCATCGTACGGACTACAACACGAAGATCACCTGGCAGAAGCCGGACGGCCGTGTCGCAGTCGCCAAGACGCTCAAGAGCCAGTTCAGGTAGTGGCTGTACCACAAAACCGCCACTACGTACGGCTGGCGCGGGCTATCAAGCGCTACAGCATCGTCTAGCCAGCAGCGCTGGTAAAATTTGGGCATGGATAACGAGCCCCGAGTGGATGATGACCCGGTACATGCGCTCGCCGCCCTGTGTAGGCAGATGCTGCCGCTGGTGAAAGAAGCCGTTCATGATTGGTCCGAAGACAACGTTCGATGTTCCGCCAGGAGAAACTTGGCACGGAGGCCTTGGGAGAGCTGATCGAGAACCTGAAGTTAGTGCAGGATAAGATCGGCCGCGAGAAGTACCTCTACGGTCACAGTGAGACTGAGGAACGCTACAGGCAGCTCGGTGTCGATGCATTGCAGCGGGTGCATGATACCGGAATGGGTGATTAAACCAGCCGTTTACGACGATTCGTCAAAGAACAACCCACCTTACTTGCTTGGGCGTGTGGGTGCCGAGAACCCTGACATCGCCTGTGACCAGCGCACTCAGTCGAACAAGGGGTCCAACTGGTCGTGCTGGGCCATCTCAGAGCCATGGACCCACGTCAGGCGGTGCCTCGGCGACGACGTGGTGCACGGGCAGCCCGTGCTTCGCCCGGACCGTGCGGGGCAGATCCATCCGCAGCCACCGGGACTTCTCCGCCGGTAGGGTGGAGATGACGAACCCGGCGTAGCCCGGGTGCGCGGCGACCTCCTGGTCGATCGCCTCCACCGGGTCGGCCGCGCCGACGCGCACATCGCTGAGCGGCACGCCCTTCTTGGTGAACACCGCGCGGGCTCGCTCGCCGCGCTTGCGGGCGGTGGCCTCGGCGTCGTGCTCGTCGCCCTTGCGGAACAGCAGGTGGCGGACCGGGGTCGCCGGGACGAGCAGGACGAACTCCGCCTCGGCGTCCGGCTCCCGGACGCCGCGCACCACCTTCAGCAGCTCCGGGCTGGTGACCGTCTGGTGGGCGACGACGAGGTAACGAGCCATGGCGGCATCCCGTGGACATCGTTGGTCCGGGCCTGGCGGCATGGTCCCACGCGGCACGACGCGGGAGAATGCGCATTTCGGGTCGGGCCGCACGAACGACCGCGTACCCGCGTCCGTCGTGCACACGTGACGCTAGGGGGCCGGTCGGCCCGTCCCCTCCGGGGTGGCGGACCCTGTTCCCCGCCGCCCTGGGGCGCTCGTGTTTCGCAGTTTTGCGTGCGCTGGTCTTGGGCCTGCCGGTGGTGACGACACGCCGGTACGCGTGGTCCGTGGATCTTGGAGTGTGAAGAGGAAAGCATCGACGGTGCTGATATCACCCTCGTGAGAGTGATCCGTCGATGCTTCCCGGCGCCACCGTACCGTGCTCGCTGGCCGGTCTGCTTGCCGTGTTCCGGCCGTGCTTTACCGCTCCAACATTCCATACTTTCCTCGGGCTGGTGGTTGGCCTGATCGCGCAGACTCGGCGCCGAACGGTGTGTGGAATGCTCACCGGCGCGGGCCTGGATCGGGTGTGGCATCACAGCCGCGCGCACCGATTGTTCACCTATGCCCGCTGGTCGGGTGACGCGGTGGGATTGGCCCTGGCCGATCTGATCGTGGCCCGACTGCTCCCCGCTGGATCGCGTCTGACCATCGCGGTCGACGACACGTTGTTCAAGCGTTCCGGTAAGAAGGTATTCGGGGTGGCGTGGCATCACGACGGGGCGGCGAAGGGCCCGAAACCGATCGGGTTCGGCAACTGCTGGGTCGTGGTCGGCATCGTGGTGCAGCTGTCGTTTCTGTCTCGCCCGGTGTGTCTGCCGGTGCTGGCGCGGCTGTGGCGACCCCGGCACACCGGGAAGATCGCGTATGCCCGCCAGCTGGCCGAGTTGATTGCCGCCCGCTACCCCGACCGCACCGTGCATGTGGTCGGTGATGCCGCCTACGTCGGGGAACACCTGCGCACCCTCGACGGCCGGATCACCTGGACCAGCCGGTTGAAGGTGACCTCGGTGCTGCACGAGCTGCCGCCACCACGGACTGGACGCTCGGGGCGACCGCGCACCCGCGGCGCCCGGTTGGGCACCCCGACCGACCTGGCCGCCATGGCCACCGCGAGGGGGCGGTGGCGCGATACGCGGGTCCGCCGCTATGGACGCACCGACACCGTGCAGGTCATGGAACTGGCCTGCTTGTGGTACGGATCGTTTCGCAGCCGAACCGTGCGGGTGATCCTGGTGCGCGACGATAAGCCTCGCACTCGCGACCGTGACGATCGCGGGTACGGACTTCCATTGGTGACCACCGATCTGGAATCGTCCGCGGAAGATGTGGTGGCTCGTTATGCGTCGCGGTGGGGGATCGAGCAGGCTTTCGCCGACGCCCGCCAGATCATGGGCGTGGGCGAGGCCCGCAATCGGACACGCCGCGCCGTGGAACGAACGGTGCCGTTCGGGCTGATCTGTTTCAGCGTGGTCACCGTCTGGTATGCGCTGCACGGACACGCACCCGATGAGGTGGCCAGTCACCGGACCCGGGCCCGTTGGTACACCACGAAGACCGAACCGTCCTACGACGACATGACCGTCAAACTCCGCCGGGTCATCATCGCCGCCAGATTTCGCAGCCCATGCCCTGAACAGGCCACCCCGCAAGAAACCCGGGCCGTCCTCGCAGCCTGGGCCGCCGCCGGCACATGATCCACAAAACCTGCGAAACACGAGTGGGGCGTGTGGGTGCCGAGAACCGTGACACGGCGTCTGATCAGCGCGTTTGAGCCTGCCCGACCGACCTCGCAGTCACCGGTCTATCGCCCGCCCAGCATGATCTCCCGCCGTGGCCTTCGGACTCGCGTACCTGATGCTCGCCGCGTGTTGAGCTGGCTGGCGCTGCTCGCCCGGTCCGAGGCGGCCAAGGACGTCGAGATCCTGGTGCTTCGCCACGAGGTCGCCGTGCTGCGCCGACACCACTCAAGCCCGCGGCTGAACTGGGTCGACCGCGCCCTACTCACCGCGCTGACGCGGCAGTTGCCGGTCGAACTGCGCCGGCTGCGGCTCGTGTCACCCAGGACCCTGCTGCGCTGGCACGCCCAGCTGGTCACCCGCCGCTGGGCGGGTCGGTGCCGAGAACTCTGACACGGCATCTGATCAGGCCGTTTGAGGCTGCCCGACCGTGTGGGTGCCCGAAACTCGGCTCACGCCTGCTGACCTGCTGCTTTCCGCCGACGAAAGCCCGGCATGATCCCCCGGTGGCGCTGGGCTGACCTACCAGACGTTGACCACGCTACTGGGCTGGCTGGTGCTCCGGGCGAGGTTGTGGCGACGGAGCTGGGGTTGATCAGCCTGTGGGGTTCCAGAAGTCGGCCTGAGCGTGTGACCTGCGGCGATCAGCGTTCCACGCGGCAGGCATGATCACGGACGTGTCGCTACGCCTGCTCTATCTGATCTTCGACCGGCTCCTCGGCTGGCTGACACTGCTCGGCCGCGCATCATCATCCAAGGACGTCGAGCTGTGGGAGCTTGGTCATCTTGGGCCCACCGTGGCGGTGCAATGCGCGGGCGGCCCGCCGCTCGAATCAAGCCGGGTCCGGTGGCACGATCTGCCCGACCGACACGTCAAGGAGGACAAATGCCTGAGGGAACCGTGAAGTGGTTCAACGGTGAGAAGGGCTACGGCTTCATCACCCCCGACGCCGGCGGGAAGGACGTCTTCGTCCACTACTCCGCCATCGCCGGCAGCGGGTTCAAGTCCTTGGAGGAGGGCCAGCGGGTGTCCTTCGAGACCAGCCAGGGACAGAAGGGACCGCAGGCAGACAACGTCCGCCCCATCTGATCGCGGGCCCACCGCCGTTCACCGACCGGGGCCGGAGCCGTTGCGGCGTGCCAATCGATCACTGTCGGAGGGCCACGGCCAGTGATCAGGCTGGCCGGGGATTCGGGTGTGGCAGCGGCGTCGGCCCGGCTGCAAAGTCGCTGGCCAGATGCTGTGACACTCCTTGGCACGCACACGGCCGACCAACAGCCCGCTCAAGACCTTCCACGCGTCACCACCGCGCGGCTCGAGCGGGACCGGCTGGCGACCGTCGACTCGCTGTAACATCCTTCGAGGCATGAGCCCCGAGCAGCGTGCCGCCGCGGCGCGGGGCTCGGTTCAGAGGTGCACGCCGCTGGCCCGCCGCCAGGCGCTGGGCGCGGCGCCGTGGCTCCCGCGGAACCGCTTGATGAAGTAGCCGGCGTCGCGGTACCCGACTCGGGTCGCAACGGCTCCGACGGTGAGGTCGGTGTCGGCTAGCAGACGTCGCGCCTCTCGCATGCGGCGCTCGGTGAGCCACTGCTGCACGGTGCGGCCGGTCCGCTCGCCGACCACCGTGGTGACATACCCGGGTGACAGCCCAACGGCGCTCGCGACGTCGGTGAGCGAGATGGGCTCGTGGTAGCGGGTCTCGATGACGTCGAAGACCGCCGCCAGCAGGGGCTCCTCCCGCCACCGGAAGCCGTCCGCGACATCGAGTTCCAGCCGCGACAGGCGCACCAGCAGGAGCGTCAGCAGCGCCCGGACGGCATCGGTGTAGTTGTCCCGCCGCGCCTGCAGCTCCTCCTCCAGCGCCGCGACGTGCCCCGACCAGACCGCCCGGTCCGCCGGCGGCACCTGCAGGCGCTGACCGCCGGCGGCCACACCGTGGGCGAACGGGAACAACAGCGGGTGGGTGCGCCAGGACACCAGCGGCCCGGGCCCACCGGGATCCACGGCGTCGGACGGGAAGAACACCACCCAGATCCGGGCCGCACCCGCACCGGCGGCGTCACCCGGCACCACGACCGCCCCGGGTGCGATCACGAACGCGTCCCCGCCGCGGAGCGTCCAGCCGCAGTCGTCGACGCGCAGCTCAGCGTCACCGCGTTCGACATACAGCAGCACGAGAAAGTCGTGGGCGTGCGCCCGCATCCACCCGAGCCCGCCGGCCGGGGCCTTTCCGGTCCACCGCAGCACGGTGACCGGCGGCGATCCGAGGACGCGCGGATAGCCGACGAGCGGCACCTCCGGCGATCCGCGGCCCGCCCGCCGGGACACCTCCGGCCAGCCAAACCGGTCCGAAGAATGTTCCACCGCGACCACAAATCATCCCTTGTGCAGGGCATTGAGCGGCGATGACAGTAACAAGAAGCCCGAGGATCGTCCACTACGCCGAAACGATCACCGCCGCGACCAGAGGGGACGACCATGCCCGAGCCGACCCCGGCGCAGACCGAACGCGCCTACCTGCCGGCCATGGGACGCGACACGCTCCTGCCCCTATATGACCCCTTCACCCGGGTGCTGGGCGCCCGCGCCGCCCACCGCCGCCTCCTCGACTCGGCCGGGATCGCCCCCCGGCACCGCGTACTCGAGATCGGCTGCGGCACCGGAAACCTGCTCCTGCTGGCCCACCGCATCCACCCGCAGGCCACCGTCCTCGGGCTGGATCCAGACCCGGCCGCGCTCGCCCGGGCCCGCCGCAAGGCCGACCGCGCCGGCCTCGACGTCCGTCTCGACCGCGGCTTCGCCGACCAGCTCCCCTACCCGGACACCAGCATCGACCGGGTGCTGTCCGCCTTCATGTTCCACCACCTCCCGCTACCGGAGAAGCAACGCACGCTCCGCGAGGTCCGGCGAGTCCTCGCCCCCGGCGGCTCACTACACCTGCTCGACCTCGACGGCCCGGCCCCGCGCCGGGACGGGCTCCTCGCCCGGCTCCCCCACCCCCATCGCCGGCTTCGTGGCCATCTCGCAGACAACACCAGCCCGCGAATCCGCGCCCTCATGCACGACGCCGGGCTCGCCGAGCCGGCCGAAACCGGTCATGGCCGCGCCGTCCTCGGCCGCTACACCTACTACCGCGCCCACGCCTGACGACACCGTGCACCGTCAAGGCCCCTGCACCGCCGGTAGCCGGCCCAAGCGCCACCTGCACCCCAACACCGTGCCAGTGCTGCGCGAGACGTTCGGAATCGACATCTCCGGCCAGCTCCCCCAGCACCTGGACACTCCCGCTGTCGGGAGGTTCGATCAGGTGATCACCCTGGACAGTCGACGCCGCCGAGCAAGCAGCTACCCGGCTTCCAGCGCGCGGCAGCGGCCAGCGACACCGGTATTCGGCACCTGCTGCCCATTCTCGCCGCCACCGACGCTTTGGAGGTTTCGACCGTGACCGCGCCCGACCAGTACGTCAGCGTCCGCTACCTCGTTGACGACGTGCAGGCCGCCATCGACTTCTACACCACCCACCTCGGCTTCAGGGTGAACACCAGCGCCGCACCTGCCTTCGCCGACGTCGTCCGCGGCCACCTGCGGCTGCTGCTGTCCGGACCCGCCAGCTCCGGCGCCCGCGCGACCCCGCACGACGCCGCCGCTGCCGGCCGTAACCGCATCCAACTCGTCGTCGACGACCTGGATGCCGAGATCGACCGGCTCCGCGGCGCGGGGCTGCTGTTCCGCAGCAACCTCGTCGCCGGCCCCGGCGGGCGCCAGATCCTGCTCGCCGACCCCGCCGGCAACCTGATCGAACTGTTCCAACCCGCCCACCCGCCGGTCGCACCCCCACCGGACGCACCCACACCGGACGCACCCTGACGAGCACCAAGGAACGCGGAGGTCGTCGCCCAGCGAGCACTCGAAATTCAGCTACCACGAAGGCGCCGACCCGTTTTACTCGAGCACGAGTCGACGTACCGGGCCGGCTGAGGACACCGGCCCTCGTTGGCGGCCCCGGTCAGCTGTTCAGCATGCCGTTGCCGGCCAGCACGGACAGCGCCCGCACGGTGGCGTGCCCGCGCCACTCCAGCGCCGCCGCCGGGGAATAGCTGGTGAAGTCGACCTCCCAGCCGCCGTCCGGACGCTGCTGCCCGGCCAGCCGTTCGAGTTCGGTCGCGATCACGTCCGCGGCGAGCAGGCTGCGGGCCGCGCCGTCCGGGGTCGGGGCGTAGTCGAGCGGACGTATGGTCTCGCCCTCCTTGCCCCCGATCACCGGTAGCAGCCCGCTGGCCGGGATGTGCCGGCCGAGCACGGGCAGCAGCTCGGCGGCCGCCGGGTAGCGGTGGGCGGCCACGTCCAGCAGCCGCACCGCGAAGGCCAGCTCGATCGCGAACGGCTCGGCCACCGCGGCCAGGTCCGCGCTGGCCTGCAGGCAGTACGCGGTGGCCCGGTCCAACCACGGATGCCCGGCCACCGCCGGGTCGTGCCGGGCCACCCGGTGCGCCTCCGCGGCCACCACCGCGGTGATCTGCAGCGACGACACGCCCGAGTCGGCGTCCACCCAGAACGGCGCGCAGCCGGCCGGATCGGCGATGGGCAGCGCGAACGGCAGCCCACCGTCGGACAGGGTGACCATCTCCAGCCAGTCGCAGAGCACCGCCGCCTCCGGTGCAATGACCGGGGCGAGATCGGCGAACACCTCGAACGCATGCAGCGCGCCGCCGGGTTGGCTGCTGGTCGAGCGTAGGTCGGGTTCCAGGCCCCACCCGTAGCCACCGTCGGGGTTGCGGTAGGCATTCACCCCAGACAGCGCCGCGGTCGGGTTACCGCGGCCGAGCACCAGCGCAAGGCGGTGCCGGTCCACCATCCGACCGTGGCCGGCCAGGAACGCGGACGCGGCATTCAGGTCGACGTTCATCGGGCCAGCTTGCCCCGCCCCACCCCGCCCGTCGTGAACGAATCGGTCACCCCCGCCACCCCGACCCCGGCCGTGCCGCTCGACGCATCGCCCTCGCCCGGGCAGTCGTCCGTTTCACCGGAGACCGCTTGCCGCAACTGACGGCGCTCAGGGCACCAGGTGTCGGCGCAGTGGGGCAGGACCGCGCCCGAGTCGCCGATACGCCCGCCCAGCAGGACGCGGTGTGGGAGCCCGTCGAGGTGTGGTTGGCGTTCGCGTGCGATCTCCACCGGGACGAGCTGATCGCGCCGCGAGAGCTGCTCGACCGTGACCATGCTGTTCTCGCCGATTGGCGTCAGCGGGAGCAGCGCGCGCTCGACGGAAGGGGCTGGGACCCGCCTCGACCGTTGGCCGTCGGGACTGCTGCGAACTATCTCGTTCGGCGCGCCCTACAAGAGACGGCGACCTGGCCACTGGGCTGACGGTCGACGTCGACCAGGTCGCCCATACGTCTCGTGCCTCAGGCGCGCCGCGGCCCGAGATCCTGATCGGGTCTGAGCGCGGCCCAGCGGGCGCGCTAATTGTCGTAGGGCACCGGGGTTGCCTCGGCAGGCGGTCAGGGCCGCTCGGGGGAAGCCGAGCCCATCGAGGTACGTCCGGCAACACGATCAACACCGCCGCCGACAAGCCGATCATCTGTTCCGACCACCACCACCACGGAGGCTTCGATGGCCCAGCAGTACCGGTCTGGTCCGCAAGGCTCGTGGGAACAACCGCGGCAGCAGTCCCCGGCTCCGCAGCAGAACCCCCACCGGCGGCCGTTGGCATCGGTCGGCGCACGGGGGCCGCAGTCGGTACGGGGGGCCACCCAGACGCAGCCTGTCCCGTGGCAACCGCCGCTCCCGGACTCGCCCGTCCGCCGGGCCCGGCCGCGGCCTGTGACCGAACCCTCGCCCAGCAGGGCGAAGGCGATCACACCTATCGTCTACCGTGACCCCTTCGTACTCGGGAGGTCATCGGTGAACCGCACCCTGCCCGGCGCGGCCGGCGACGTTGCGCTCCTGCTCGCGCGGCTGATCCTGGGCACGATCATGTTCGCGCATGGCTACCAGAAGCTCTTTATCAACGGCCTCGGCCGCACGACTCAGGGCTTCGAGAACATGAGCATCCCGGTGGCGATCGTGTCGGCGGCCTATGTGACCGTCGTCGAGCTGGTCGGCAGCGTCCTGGTGGTCGCCGGAGCCCTGGTCACGGTGGTCGCGGCCTGCTACATGGTCGTCATGGTCGGGGCCGCGGTGTTCGTGCACATCCCCAACGGCATCTTCGCCGCGGACAACGGCTGGGAACTCGTCGGCGCGATCGCGGCGCTCCTGCTCGTGCTGGCCGCCGCGGGGCCCGGCCGGTGGAGCCTCGACCATCTCGTCCGCACCCGCCAGGGTTCCGTCCCGGCCCTCGAGCCGGTCCCGTCGTCCGCGCCAACGTCCGCGCCAACGTCCGCTCCGGCGCCCCAGGAGCCGGGATTGTGGGACGACAGCCCTCCTCCGCCCCGACAATGACCGACGTCCCCTCCCAGCCCCGTCCGTATAGACGTCTCGAGGGTGAGGGTCGGGTGAAGGACTCCTCGTCGACGCGCACTCGCCCGCCGCAAGGTCCTGCTCGATGCGCTCTTGCGACAGCCCGGCGCCAACGAGCCGGTCGAACACCGTCGGGATCTCGGCGCTCGTCGGTCACCGGGCCATCATGCATCGGCGGACCGACAGCACGGGCGCAAAAGGTCTGCGCCGATCACGGCGGGACTGGCTCGAGAACAAGCCCGATCTGGCCGAGGAATCCCGCGAGCAGTTCCGGGCGGTACCGCAGCCGCTTGAGCCGGGTCTTCGCGTCCGCCCTGCTGCTTACCGCGCCCGCGCGCGACGACGGCGGGGGCCGCATCTGGGCTAGGGGCCGGCGCGACGAGTTGCGCACTCATGGCGTGGATCTGTCGGCTTCATCCGGCGGATGCGGCAGCAGCGACATGGACTTGGACGCGTGGGATCCATGGATGCGCGGGCGCGGTGGCCGAGCTTGAGGAGTTCTCCCGCTCGTGCGGCGACGAAGCGCCGACGTGTGACGGTCGGCAGCTCGCTTGGCCCCCAGCGCGCCTCCGCGTACTTTGCCAACCATGGGCAGATTCTTCGAGTGCTTTCGGGATGCTCATGAGCACCCCGTCGGGGCACGACCGCATCACCCACAGTAGCGGGGAGCAAGCAATGCGCGATCTCGACCGACTGGAGGCCGCGATTAGCGAGTGCCGCGAGATGATCCGTGAGGCGCACGCAGCCACGAAGGATCTGCGAACCGCGGTGCGTGAGGCAAAGAAGGAGCTTCGAGAGCTGACCAATGACGAGGTCGCTGGTCAGGTTCACAGCGAGGTAACGCGGCAGCTGGACGAGGTACGAGAACGGACGAGCGAGGCTGTCACCGCGGCAACGCAGAAGGTGATCGCCGAGTTCGATCGGTTTGGGGAATCGTTGCTAGGCAAGGAGACGTATTGGAAAACGGCGAGTGGTCGACGCTCGGCCAGACGTCCCGAGACCGACGTGGTCGAACTTGAGGTCCCGAAGGATGACACCGGCTAGCGTCGTTCGCTGATCGAACGCTGCGGAGCACCTGCTGGCGAAGCGTCGATATCCGCGACGCTCGTGCCGCCATCTTGAGAGCTGCTGACTCGACGATGTCGAACTAAAGCGCTGACCAGGCGGTTCAGTCCGTCGCGTCGAGCTGGTTGAGCTGCCGGCGGATCAGGACGATCATGCAGCGACAGAGGAGTTCCACCTACAGCCCTACAAGGTGAGCAGCTTGTAGAGTCTCAGAAGATCCTGGCCAATTCTATAAGATCTTGGCGACTGTGTGGCCAGTTGGCGACGACCGGTGGCGGCCCACGTTCCGTCGCTGCGCGACGGCGATACGGATCAAGGCAGGTGGGCGAGCACGTTGACCACGGTGCCGCTGGGATCCTCAACGAAGAAGCGACGGACGCCCCATGGCTCGTTGGTGAGCGGATACACGACGCGCAGTCCGCGGCGCACGGCCTCGGCATGCGCGGCGTCAACTGCCTCCGGCTCGCCGACGTCAATCCCCAACCGCGGTGGAGGGTTCTCCATCCCTCGTGGAGGGATGAGGACCTGAGCCGTGGGGTTGGTCGGCGAGGTGAGGCCAAGGACTGGGTCCTCCATCGCGACTTCGAACCCGAGGACCTCGACGTAGAAGGCCCGGGAAGCCGCGAGGTCGTCTCCATTGGCGTAAGCAACGACTCTTTTGATCACGCGGACAGGATGACAGCTAGCTCTGAACGAGGACCACGGCCTCATCGGCCAGTGAGCCAACTCGGGCTGCCCCGGCCATAGCAGTCGGCCGCCGTCCCGGTGTGGGGTTCCAGAACGGCTCTGTTGCGTTGACCGAGGGCCGGCTCGGGAAGGCTGGGCTGATGCCCCGACGTCTCGCTGCTCCACCGCCGCGGTCCAGCTTCGCTGGGTTCCGGTTCCCGGCGGAGGTGATCATGCTGGCAGTGCGCTGGTACCTGCGGTACGGCCTGTCCTACCGCGATGTGGCAGAGCTACTGGCCGAACGCGGCATCGCGGTGGACCACGTCACGATCTACCGGTGGGTGCAGCGGTTCACCCCGGAGTTGATCGACGCAGCCCGACCGAGCCGGCACGTCGCCGGGGATCGCTGGTTCGTGGACGAGACCTACCTGAAGGTTGCTGGGCAGTGGCTGTACCTGTACCGGGCGATCGACCAGTAGGGGCAGGTCATCGACGTCCTGGCCTCGCCGAAGCGGGATCTGGCGGCAGCCCGCCAGTTCTTTGCCCGGGTCCTGAGCGTGGCGCGACGGCCGACCGAGGTGACCACCGATCGGGCCCCGGCGTACCCGCGGGTGCTCGACGAGCTCGTGCCCGAGGCGTGGCACGTCGTGGAGCAGTACGCCAACAACCCGATCGAAGCCGATCACGGCCAGTTGAAGGCCCGAACGCGACCGATGCGCGGCCTGAAACGCATCCGCTCCGCCCAAGTCGTCTGTGGCGGGCATGCGTTCGTTCAGAACCTGCGCCGCGGACACTACGAACTCGGCCTCGATACCGAGCCCGGCCGCCGGCTCGAGGTGGTCTTCACCGAACTCGCCCTTGCCATCTGAACAGCGCCTCCATAGCGAGGGGCATTCCTCTTCATCCCCAACGCAACAGCGCCCCTCACGGTGCTCCTCCCACGCCACGAGGTCGTTCGGCAAGCAACTCGCACTACCCGGGTGGCGTCCGGCGGATGCGGTATCGGTCTGCCGCGACGGCGCCGGGGGATCCGGCCGCGCAGAATCCTTCGGATCGTGGAGGCGCCGATGCGGTGGCCTAGTTTGAGCAGTTCACCCTGGATCCGGCGGTAGCCCCAGCCCGGGTTCTCCCGCGCCATCCGCCCGACCAGCGCAGCGACAACATCATCGATCGATGGGCGACCGGGCCGGCTCGAGTAGGTCACCTCCGGCGCACGAGGCGGCGGTGCCAGCGCAGGATCGTGCCCGGAGTGACCAGGCGATGGCCCCGCAGCTTCATCGGCAGTCGCCGGATCAGGGCGGCGAAGACCGCTCGGTCGGCCCAGTCCAGACGCGGTGTCGGATTGGTTCGGCGAAGCACGGCGACCTCGTGGCGCAACACCAGCAGCTCGATGTCCTTGGACGGGGCCGTTCGGCCCAGCAGGACCTCAAAGCCGAGCACGCGCTCGAAGATCAGATATAGCAGCCGTAGCGACAAGGCGGCGATCATGCCCGACCGCCGGAGATCGCCAATCACCGCTGGTCAGCAGCGGCGGCCGGGTTTTGGAACCCCACACGCTCGTGGCCGTGTCGGGTCGCCCTCCGCTGCGGATCGTGCCGCCCCTTCGGGCCGCACGCCGCGGTGACGTCCTCTTCCATCAGCGCGGCCAGCACCTGCATCCCGGTCCCGACGGCGAGGGCCAGCAAACCCTCGCGAAGCTCACCGGCCAGCTCCGCCACGGCCAGGTTCACCGTGTCCGGCAGCGCAGGCAGGCTCGTGTCGACGTCCTGGTTCTGGTAGGTCTTGCGCACGGCGGTCCCCTTCCTCGCGGTGTTCTTGGCGGTTCACCCGAGGTCCTACCGTTCGGCAGGTCTCAGGTGGGGGACCGCCACCTCAAGTTCCACGAGAGCTGGGACAACCTTCCTCGGTCGTAGAGACTTCAAGATCTCGCGCAGCTCGTGCCATTCATCGTCATTTCCGCGAGAGAAGTCTTGAGCTGCATGCGCGAATGATCTCGAATAAGCTCTTAAGTGCTATGCCCGAATTGTCGCTGGACGACATGCGTGGGGAGCTCCACCCAGTCCTTCTGCTTCACCGGCTGGTCCTTCGTGGCCATGTTGGCCGGGTTGATCAGCAGCCAGGTCAGGTCGGCATGCATGGTCTCGGTGGGCAGGACCGTGAGCTTGATCTTGTCGGAGTCAGACATCGGTCTCCCCGTCGAGTTGATGTGGGTCGAATCTGTGCTGCTCAGGAACCGGTCGCGCCGAGCTTGGTCCGGGCCAGCTCCAGTCCCTCGTCGGAAATCACTCCGCGGATGGCTTTCTTGTCGAACTTGCCGATGTTGGTCTTGGGGACCTCGGGCACGAACAGGAACGTGTCCGGGATCCAGAGCCTGATGAAGCCGTGCGCGAGCAGGTGTTCGCGCAACTCGTCCTCGGTGATCGACGGGTCGGTGGGAACGACGCAGGCCAGCGGTCGTTCGAGCCACTTCTCGTTCTCGATGCCCACGACCGCGGCCTCGCCGACCTTGGGGTGGAGCATGAGGGCGTTCTCGAGGTCGATGGTGGAGATCCACTCGCCGCCGGACTTGATCAAGTCCGTAGACCTGTCTTTGAGCAATACGTAGCCCTCGGGGTCGATGCAGCCGACGTCGCCGGTCTTGAGCCAGCCGTCGATCATGGAGTCCTTGGTGCGGTCGTCGCGGTAGTACTCGCTGGCAGTGAACGGGCTACGGACGTGGAAGTCGCCCATGCTGACGCCGTCCCAGGGCAGCTCCACCCCGGTCTCGGCGTCGACGATCTTGATCTGGACCAGCGGGATGGGCAGGCCCTGGGTCTGGCGCAGCGAGTAGATCTCGTCCTCGGTGCCGCCTGCGAGGTTGGACTTGAGCGCGAAGAAGCAGATCTGTGGGGAGTTCTCGGTCATGCCGTAGCCCTGCATGACCTCTGTGGAGTACTCGTCGTTGAACCACTTCATGACGGCTTTGGACGGAGCCTGGCCGCCGAGCCAGAGGGTGTCGAGTGTGGAGAGGTTCCGCGGACGGTCGCTCGCGCGAACGACATCGCGGATCATGGTGCCGATGGTGACTGCGGCGTTCATGCCGGTGACGCCGAGTTCCTCGATGATGTCGACGTAGTCGGCAGGGCTGGGGTGTGCGCCGGGCAGCACGAGGGTGGCACCCTGCAGCAGTGCGGTGTGCGGGATGTTCCAGCCGTTGATGTGGAACATCGGGGCGACCTCGAGCCAGATCTGGCTCTCGCTCATGTTCAGCTTGTCGTGCATCGCCAGGCACATGGCCTGCAGCACCATCGCCCGGTGGGAGTAGATGACGCCCTTCGGGTCGCCGGTCGTGGCGCTGGTGAAGCACATGGCTGCGGCGGATTTCTCGTCGAATTCCGCGAACTGGACGTTCTCGTCGGCCTCGCCGAGGAGCTCCTCGTAAGAGTGCACGGGCAATTCGATCCGATGCTCGGGCACCGGCCCATCTGCGTACACGATGACGCGCTCCACGCTGGGCAGGCCCATGTCCAGCAGCTCTGCGACCAGGTCGAGCTGATCGACGTCGACGAGCAGGAACCGATCCTCGGCCTTGTCAATCGTGAACTTCTGCTGCCGCGGCGAAAGCCGCAAGTTGATCGTATGCAGCACGGACTGGATCCCCGGCACTGCGAAGTGTGTCTCCAGATGGCGGTAGGTGTTCCAGGCGAGGCTGCCCACACGCTCGCCCGGCCCGAGTCCGAGCTTCTTCAGGGCGTCGCCGAGGCGCCGCGACCGTTTGCCGAAGTCCTGGTAGGTGTAGCGGTGGTACTCGCTAGGCCCGAGCCGTGTGACGATCTCCTTCTTGGCGAAGAGCCGCTCGGTGCGCCACAGCAACGAATGCAACAACAGCTGGCTGTCGAACATCAGACCCTGCATCGACCCTCCACAGTGAGTTGGACCGGAGAGTCAAAGGATGACGTAGTTTAGCTCGGATGCACCTGAACTTGGGGTTGATGCGGCGCACCTGAAGGACCAAGTGCCTTCTGAGCAGGGACGACGTGGTTCTCGACGCCAGTCGTTCCCCGGCCGGGAGGCACCTGGTAGATGCGAGCTTCCCACAGCCTCAGCGGTGTGTCGGTCAGCTGCGACGAGCCGAACCTCGTGTCGGGCGCGGGTCTGTTGCCCGCGGCCGGGCTGACCCAGAAGATCGGGCTCGCCGGCTTGGTCGAGCAACGGGTGCGGCTGGCCCGGCATGGCGCGAACGGCGGGACGAAGGCGTTGACGGTGATCGGGTCGATGCTGCTGGGCGGGATTCGGTCGCCGACACCGCGCTGTTGCAGGCGGGCGCGATCAGCGCGCTGTTCGATCAGCTTCGCGCACCGTCGACGATCGGATCGTGGCTGCGCGCGTTCAAGTGGTCCAACGTGCGCGAGTCGACGCCGTGACTCGCGAGCCGCTGGCCCGGTTGTGGGCCGCCGGCGCCGGCCCGGTCGATCCTGCGGGTCCGTTGACGTTCGATCTGGACTCCACGATCTGCCCGGTCTACGGCCGGGCCAAGCAGGGCGCCGGGTTCGGCTACGCCCAGCGTCGCCCCACCTGCTCGGACGAAGGCCTCCGGCGCTACCACCGAGGCGCCTGTGCCGTTGCGACCGGACGCGGCGATCGCCTCATGAGCCTTCTCCCGGATTCGCTGGTCACCACAGGCGTAGCGCGCAACACGTCGCCGAGGAAGTCGAAGAAGCCGCGCTCGTGCTGGCGGTCAGAGCGAGCTCGTAGACCGACTGCGTGAGGAGGACCGGATCTGCCTCGGCGAGCTCATCCCGGATGGCAACGAGCGTGCGGTACTCCCAGGTGTCGACGCGCGCTGCAGTTGTGAATTCCGCCTCGGGACCAGCGAAGGGTCGTGGGACTCGTTCCGCCGCTACTGCGCCTGATTGTCGGGGTGGAGCTCTGTGCTGCGTTGCACTCCGCCGGGTTGATGGCTGGCCTTGGTGATCAGGGCTTGTTCGCGCCGTTCGTCATGCGGCCACTGCTCGCCTTGCTCGTCGCGGTCCTGGTGTAGCGGCTGCTGCTCGTCCCGTGAGTTGTGCTCGTGGCCTGTGGGCTGACCGCCACCGCTTTGCCGGGTCGCCGAGGATGGTGGGTTACTGGGTGTCGTCATCGTGGGTCCTGTCGGGTTCGGCTTGGGGCGTGGCCGAGGGCGAGGTATCCGGCGCCGAAGGCGAGTTCGCGGACGCGCAGGTCGGGAACGTATTCGGCCAGTAGTCGCCAGGGCTTGTCGAAGCCGGTGAAGTCGGTGATGAACGGGGCGTGCAGTTCGGCGACCCATGCGCGTAGGGCCACATCCATGGGCCCGGCCACTTGCCGCCGGTGGCGGCGACCGGCGCGCCCGGGCGCAGGTGGTCGAACGACGTTGTCCAGGGCCGCCGGGACTGCATGACGTCGTGTACCGCGCAGAACAGGGCGGCGTCCGCGGCGCCGTCGATGGGCGCGGTCGCGACCGGGGCGGCGATCAGGCGGACGTTGTCCCAGCCGTGCTCGGCCACGCGGGCGGCGGCCAGCTGGAGCATCTGCTCGGATGCGTCGATGCCGACGATCGTGCCGGTGGGGCCGATCTTGCGCTGCAGCATCGGCAGGCACAGCCCGGTGCCGCAGCCCACGTCGAGGACGGTGTCGCCGCGCCGCACGGGCAGCTGTGTGACGAGCAGTTCGCGCCAGCGGCTGGAAGGCGTCGGTGCGCTGATCGTAGTGGCCGGCCTGGCTGCGGTAGGCCCCGACGCCGGCGGGTGCGCGGCCGACGTGACGTAGGCGACGTCAGCGGGGGCAGCTGCTCGTCCGGTGCTGGTCATGCGGTGCGCCGTTCGGGTGCTGGCCATGGTGGTCCTTCTCCTTCTCCTTCTCCGGTTCGATGTCCGCGAGTCGGTGCTCGGTGTGTTGTCGGGCAGGTCGCGATGCTCGGTGAGCCAGTCGCTGAGGACGGCGGCGAAGCGGTCGGGGTGCTCGACGTGGGGCAGGTGCCCGCAGTCGGGGAACACCGACAACCGCCCGTTGGGCAGGAGGTTCACCGCGGTCTGGGCGTGGTGGGCGGGCAGCACGTAGTCACAGCCGCCCCAGACGACCAGGGTGGGGGTGGTCAGGGTGGGGAGGTGGTCGAGCAGGATCTGGCGTTGTCCGTTCGGGCCGAACAGGGCGCGGGCCATGGCGGTGGAGGCCTCGAGTTGGCCGGGTCGGCGTCCCAGGGCGTGTTGTTCGGTGAGGAACTCGGCGGGGACCCGCCAGGGCTGGGCGAACAGCATCGCCGCGGACATGGTGGTGCGCGCGACGGTCGCCGCCGGGCATGCGGCTGATCAGGATCGCCAGCTCGCCGATGCCCGGCAGGGTGTCCAGGGCGAGCAGGGGGTGCACGTCTGGCCCGAGGCCGGCGCTGTCGACCAGGGTCAACGTGCGGATCCGCTGCGGGTCGGCCAGGGCCAGACGCAGCGCGATCACGCCACCGGCGGAGTGTCCGACCACGTCCAGCGGCGGCTCGACGCCGAGGGTGTCGAGGAAGCCGGCCACGAACGGGGTCAGGTCGCTGCCGGGGCAGTACCCGCCGACCGCCGGGGCGGTGTCGCCGTGGCCGGGCAGGCTCAGGGCCAGCACCCGATGGGTGCGGGCGAGCGCGGGAATGACCCACCGCCAGCCGGAGGCGCTCTGCTCGTGACCGTGCAGCAACAGCAGCGGCGGTCCGGTCCCGGCCTCCAGGAACTGGGTGTCCATCCCGTCCACGGTGACCCGACGGTCGCGAACAGCGAGCTCGCGCCGATCCTGGGGTTCGGATGTGACGAAGCAGACGTCGAGCTGGCATGCGTCGAGAGGACGGACAATGGGGCCTCCTGGTGCGCGGTGTGTGTGGGCATGGCTGCGTCACCGGGGGCTGGGGCGACATGTGAAACCGGCCGATGGGGCTTGTCGAGGGGCCGGAGCGATCTGCGAGCGCCGAACTGACTCGGACGGACCGGCCGGCTGCCCCGTCGCGCTGGACACCCGGCCGGGCTGGTTGTGGTCCTGCTGAGCGGTTATCGCCGGTCGTGGTCGACCCGGTCGGGCCCCGCTGGGCCCGAGCGCGACCCCGACAGGGCGTGCTCGCGGCCGCGGTGCTCACCGTCGATGATGTCCTTGATGTTGGGCTTGGCGGCCCCGATCATGGCGGCGAAGCTCTGCTGCTGCGCCTTCACCATGGTTTCCGTCAGCTCGGACCAGGACTGGAAGACCTGCTTCCAGGCCTCGAGCACGGGCGCGTAGGCGTCGAGCACGGGCGCGTAGGGGTCGGCGCCCGACGTCGACGGCCACGGCTCGCGCCGCGCATCCTGCTCGCCGCGCTCCCCGAGCTGATCCTGCCCGCCGCGGTCCCGGTTCTCGCCGAACTCGCGCTTGTCGCCGAAGCTTGCGGTCGTCGCGGCTCTCGCCGACTTCGCGGTCGCCGCTGTTCTGGCGGGAGTCGTTCTCGCGGGAGTCGGTCTCTGCTCATCGCGCACGGCGGTCAGGCCCTGCTCGCGACGCTCGTCGTTGTCGCCGGACCGGTTCTGCTCGTCGCGCTGGTCCTGCTCGTCGAGCGGGCCACGCGCGTCGGTCTCCGGCCGGGCGGTGCCGGTGGTGGGTCGAGTTGCCGTGGCCGGCTGGTTGGTCGTTCGCGCCATAGCGCTCCTTCGTTGTGAGATCAGTGCCCGGCAAAGCGCCCGGGCCGTGTCGCGTGCTGGACCAGGAGACCGATCCCGCGATACGCTTGTACAGCCTACCGTACCTCTACGATATAGCAATACACTGTATGCTTAGGTCTCACTCAGCGAGGAGGAGGATCGGATGCCGCGCGATGGCAACCCAGCGACGCCACTCAGACCCGGCCGCCCGCCGTCCCGCCGCCCACCGGGCGACGCCCCCCGCTGACCCGCGAACAGGTCTTGACCGCCGCCCTGAAGATCATCGACGAGGACGGTGTCGAGGCGCTCACGATGCGCCGGCTCGGGCAGGCGCTAGACCGCAACCCGATGGGGATCTACCGCCACGCCGCCGACAAGGACGCCCTGCTCGACGGAGTCGTCGAACAGGTCCTCGCCGAACTCGTCATCCGCCACCAGCCCGACACCGGCGAAGAACAAGACTGGGAAGCCGCCCTGCGCCGCACCGCGCACGCGTTCCGACAGGTCGCCCTCGCGCACCCCCACGTGGTACCGCTGCTGGTGACCCGGTCGGTCTCCGGCCCCCTCGCCCAACGGCCCCTGGGCACACTACGACCGTTCGAGGAGCTGCTCGAGGTGTTCATCACCGCCGGGTTCGACCCCCACGGCGCGCTGCACGCCACCCGGCTGTTCACCGGCTTCCTCTACACCCACATCCAGGACGAACTACAACAACGCCTCGACAACCCCGACGAAACCGACGACCTCCTCCGCCTCGGGCTGCACCGCCTACCCATCACCCAGTTCCCCCGGCTGCGCTCCCTCGCCACCGTCCTGGCCACCTACGACGGCGCCACCGAACTCGACGAAGGACTCGCCATCGTGCTCGCCGGCCTCCGCAGCCAACTGCGCAGCTGACCACCCGGGCAACACCGCCACCGCGCCCCAGGTGCGGACGTGGGTCAGCGCGGCCGGGACTGCGCAGGACGTCGTGCACCGCGCAGAACAGGGCGGTGGCCGCGATGCGGTCGATACACCGAGCACCAGTTGCAGCACGGTCACGGCGTCCACGGCCGCGCCGGCGACCCCGGGCGCAGGCCACCCGAGCATCTGCGCGGAGGCGTCGATCCGCCACCATCCCCGACGCCTGCGTCAATGACCGGTCCTGGTGCCGATCTGCACCTGCCGCCGCCCGCGCCGGCGACCCCGTAGGCTGCCCACCCGATAGGTGTCCTGCCTGCCGAGATGATCAAGTCGTCGAAAGCGCGATCACCCCCAGAGCCGACGCCGCGTGGACAACGCCGTTCCCCGCCGCGACCGCGTGTTCTTGCCCGTCAATCTCAGGATTCCGCCGTCACGTCTGCCCACGAACTGCGGAACTCGGGGGACGGCGCTGCGCTGTGGCCTTCGGCGGTGGCGATGACCAGGTGGGGACAAGTCCGTGGGGGGCGTGGACGGCCAGCGCCAGGACACCCTCGATAGCGCTGCGAAACGAGGGCGCCGGCCAACGCCAGCGCCGCGGAAGGCTGCCGCGAAACGCGGACGCGACGAATCCTCGCTAGACGTGCAAGCACCTCGCGACCCTTTGTGGTATCGCCGACCCAATCCGTGAACAATTTCCTCCCGAACACGGAGCAGCAGCAGTTCTGCGACTTGTGTCGGCGGCCCCCATACGCTAGTCTTCCCGTCGGCGTCTGCAGGACGCCTCCAGTCCGCGGGAAGGGCAGCGCCCACCTGTTACCAAGCTGGTTGCAGCTCATCACGCGACCTTTCTTCAGCCCACGATGCGGACACGGGCGGTCTTGAAGGAGGTCATTCGTGTCTGATCACCATCCGTACGTTCCCACCAACCTTGAACAGCAGCACAAGCTCGCGAAGGATCTGCTTCGCGACGCCAGGGATGGCGATCCCGCCGCCGTTGCGCGATTGAAAGCCGTTCGCTCGGACGCTGGTGCCACGCGCCCGCTGCAACTCGCGGACGCGCAGCTCGCCATTGCGCGCGACGCCGGTTTCGATTCGTGGCCGATGCTCGTCGAGCGGTTACAGCAGCGCGACATCAGGGCGTTCCGAGATGCGGTGTCTCACGGTGAAGTCCCGACAGTCAGGCGGCTCCTCGGGTTGCCGCATGTCAAGGAGCATGTCAATGCGCCGATCTTCGCGTTCGGTCAGCGTGCCACGCACATCGCCGCGAAACACGCGCCGATGCTCGAGGTGCTGATCGCCGCGGGCGCAAACCTCAACCTCGAAAGCGAGTGGGAGAACGGACCGTACACCGTCCTGGACAACGCCACCGAAGAGACGGCACGGTTTCTCCTCTCGCGCGGAGTAAAGCTGACACCGAACGTCGCTGCGAGACTGGGTTGGATCGAGGAGCTCCGGCAGTTGCTTGCCGCGGATCCCGCGCTCGTGCACGCCCGTGGAGGCGACGGGCAGCAGCCGCTCCACGAGGCGGCGACGGTTGCGATCGCCGACGTGCTACTGGATCGCGGCGCCGACGTGAATGCGCGCTGCATCGATCACAAGTCCACGGCGGCGCAGTATGCGCTCGCCGAACGGCCGGAGATCTGTCGTCGGCTGCTCGAGCGCGGTGCCATCGCTGACATCTTCATGGCGGCCCGCCTTGGCGACGTTGCCCTGGCGACGGCGCTGCTGGCCTCCGATCCGCAGGCGATCGCCGCTCGCATCAACGAGCCGGGCTACGCGCCGGTGCCGCCGCTCCACATCTACTGCTGGAGGCTCGGCTTCGGCCTGTCACCGCACGACGTGGCCCTGAAGTTCGGGCATCGCGACGTCTACGATCTGCTCGTGCAGCACAGCCCGGCGCACCTGCGCTTCATCAACACGGTGCTGGCTGGCGACGAAACAGCGGCGCGGGCGTTCATCGACCGTGATCCGTCGATGCTGACCTTGCTCACACCTGGCGATCACTCACGTCTGGCGCACGCCATTTTCGATGGCCGTCGTGAGGCGGCGCACCTCATGCTCCGCCTCGGTTTCGACGAAACCGCCGGTGGTGTCGATGGGGGCACGGCGCTTCACGCAGCAAGCTGGATGGGCGATGTCGAGCTGGTCGAGGCAATCCTCCAGCGCGGACGCGTCGCGGTCGAAAGCCGCGATCCCGTTCACCTCAGCACGCCACTCGGTTGGGCGGCGTTCGGATCGGTCCATCGCAGGGCGCGCAGTGGCGACTATTCCGCAGTCGTCGATCGGCTTGTTGCGGCTGGAGCGGACATCAACGCGCCCGGGAACGGCGAACCCATGTCGCTCGTCGCAATGGCAGAGGGGAATCCAGAGGTCCAGGCGACGTTGCGGAAGCACGGCGCCCGGGGATAAGGCGATGGTTCCCGCGTGGGGATAACGATCCGGCGAGTCGCGAGATCAAGCAGGAACGACCACTTCCTGTCCTCACGCGGCACATCCGCGCGGTTCTGATTGCGTTATGCAATCGGGTTGCAAGCTGGATCGACTGATTTCATATCGCAATTAGTTCTTGAGTGCGCATGAACACCCCAGGCTCGCGCTGCCCGATCAATCTGGCAGGCATGGGCCGCAGGGCGGCAGCGATCGGCGTGATATAAATCACGATCGAGTCTGGAGGCTAAAGCCCATGCCGTTCTATCTGACACGATTCAGCTACACGCCCGAAACATGGGCTCGACTCATTAACAACCCAGAGGATCGCCGTGCGGCAGCGCGGCAGTACATCGAATCCGTCGGCGGCAAGCTGCATGGCTTCTGGTACACGTTCGGCGACCACGATGCCTATAACCTTTGGGAGGCGCCGGACAATGTCTCGGCGGCCGCCGTCGCCCTGGCGATCAGTGCCGGCGGTGCGCTGAGCTCGCTTCACACCACTCCGTTGGTCACCGTCGAGGAGACGCTGGCAGCGCTCGAAAAGGCGCGGTCGATCAAGTACAAGCCGCCCGGCGGTTGACAGCTGTCGCGCGACCATGTGCGAGAACGAGGAAGTCCTTACGCGCGTCTATAATCGGCCACGGAACCGGCCAGAGCACAGAGGCACTGGCTCGCAGCCGAACCGGAGGACCAATGCGTCGCGTTTTCACGCTGTTCGTGGCCATCAGTGGCATCACGTCTCACGCAGCCGCTTCCCACACCCGATCGGGCGGTCCTGGAGCCGGTCAGCCTGCTGTCCGTGCTTGCGCAGTGCTGACCAGGGACCTTGTCGCCCCACTTACGGAGAACAAGAAAATACTGGACCTGATCCCGCCGCAAGAGGAGGCACTCGGGACGTCGGGCACTGCATGCGAGTACGGCGCCGTTCGGCTGCAGTTGTTTCCGGGCCGTGGGGGGAAACGTACAGCGTCCGCCAAGGACCTCCAGCCGATCTCCGGAGCTGGTGAGGGCGGGTACTTCCGCAGCAACCGGGACCGTTATGCGGAGCTGATGGTCTGGACGAGCAAGCATTCCCTCGATCTCCAGGTCAGTGTGCCGTCAGGACGCACCGCCGAGGCCATCAAGCCCGACGTCGTCGCCCTCGCCAACGCGATCATCGCGAAGCTCCCCTGAGGCGATCGAGCCGGCATGTGGCACTCCTCTTGACAATCTAGATGAATGGGCTAAGCTCTCATCTAGATTGTCTAGAGCAGAACCTCGCGACCTGGTGCAGGGCACCCTGCAGATGCTGATCCTGAAGACGCTCGCGCTCGAGCCGATGCACGGCTACGGCATCGGCATGCGGTTGGAGCAGATCAGTCGGGGCGTCTTCCGCGTCAACGCCGGCTCCCTCTTTCCCGCGCTTCGGCGCCTCGAACGCGACGGCTTCATCGCCGGTGAGTGGCAGACGACCGAGAACAACCGGCGAGCGAAGTACTACACGCTGACCGCCGAGGGACGGAACAGCCTCAAACAGGAAGCCCGCGACTGGGAGGCCCAGACCCTGGCGATCGCGCGCATTCTGAAAGCGGCGCCCGGAGAGCTCTGATGAAGCTGGCCCGCCGATTCCTTGCAGGCCTTCGCGCCCTGATCTGGCGAAGACCGGACCGAGCGAGAGCTCGACGAGGAATTGCGGACCTACCTGGACGCGGCGGTCGAAGCCAAGACGGCGGACGGCCTGCCGCATCACGCGGCCCTGCGCGCCGCACGGGCCGAGATGGGCAGCGTTGAAGCGATCAAGGATCACGTGCGCGACGTTGGCTGGGAAACACACCTCGACGCATTCGCCCGCGACCTGCGCTACGGCATGCGCTCGCTCGTGCGCGCGCCTCGCTTCACCGTTCCCTCGCTGCTGACGCTGGCGCTGGGCATCGGCGCCACGGCCGCGATGTTCAGCGTGCTCGGTGCGGTCCTCCTCGAGCCGCTGCCGTATCACGAGCCCGATCGCGTGGTGGCCGTGTGGGAGACCAACCGGGGCGGCACCGTGCGCAACGGCATCGCGCCCGCGAATTTTGTCGAATGGCGCGAACGCGCCCGCACCCTCGACCATCTCGGCATGGTGGGTCCGCGAGGACTCGCGATCATGCTCAACGGCCAGCCGCTGCAGGTGAGCGGCGTGACGGTGTCCTCCGACGCCTTTCATGCACTGGGCGTGCAACCGGCGCTCGGCCGCGTCTACACCGCCGAAGAGGATAGCGGCAGCGACGTGATCGTGTTGAGCCACGAATTCTGGCAGCGCGCGCTCGGCGGGCGCGCCGATGCTCTCGGCACCGCGCTGACGGCAGACGGCGAACGGCGAACCGTCATCGGCATCATGCCGCCACGCTTCAGCATCGCCGGGCAAGACGCGGACTTTTTCGTCCCTTACGGGGCGACAGTCGAGCGGTTCCGCGCCACTCGTGGACGCGGCGGTTCATACGCGCTGGCGCGATTGCGCGAGGGCGCCTCGTTCGAGGATGCCTCGCGAGAGATGCGCGCCATCTACGCCGCTCTCGAGAAGGAAGAACCGCAGCGCAATGCCGGGCGCACGGTGATGCTGTTCCGCCTCGCCGATCAAATGGTCGGTGAGATCAGGCCGGCGCTGCTGACGCTGACGGCCGCGGTGGCGCTGATGCTCCTCGTCGCGTGCGTCAACGTGGCCAATCTACAGCTGGCGCGGAGCGCCGCCCGTGCCCGCGAAGTTGGCATGCGCACCGCGCTCGGAGCCGGGCGCGGCCGCTTGGTGCGCCAGATGCTGTCCGAGAGCCTCGTCCTCGCAGCGGCAGGCGGCGTCGCCGGCCTCGGCGTCGCGGCTCTCCTGCACCGTGGCCTGCTCACGATCGTTGGCGCGCGCCTGGCCATTCCACGGCTCGATCAGGTCGCGCTCGATCTGCGCGTCGTGCTGTTCACGATGATCGTCGCAGTGGCGACCGGCGTGGCCTTTGGTCTCGCACCTGCGCTCATGTCGGTCAGCTCGCCAGCCAACGTGCTGCGAGATGGCGGCCGCACGGTCGGCGGCCGCAAACTGCACCGCGCTCTCAATGGATTGATCGTCGTCGAGGTCGCGCTCTCGCTCGTGTTGCTCGTGGGCGCCGGGCTGTTGCTGCGTAGCTTCGTCAACCAGCGGAACATCGACACCGGCTATCGAACCGAGGGCGTGCTCTCCGGTCGCACATCGCTGCCGGGCCGCTACACTGTCGCGCGAGCGACGACGCTGTTCAGTGAGACGTTGACCCGTCTGTCTGCATTGCCCGGAGTTCGATCGGTTGCGGCCGCAGTCTGTTTGCCTTCCGCCGGCTGCGCCGCGACAACGGTGTGGCGACTCGACCGTGAGCCGCCGCCTGACAGCCAGCGGCAATCGAGCCAGATTCGTATCGTGTCGCCCACGTACTTCAAGACCCTGGACATTGCCCAGATCGGCGGGCGTGATTTCTCGGACGCGGACACGGCCGACTCGCCGCCGGTCGTCATTGTCAGCGAATCGGTGATGCGCGACTACTTCGACGGCGCCCAGCCGCTTGAAGGCGAGCTGCACATCAACAACATCGATCATGCCAGCGGCAGCAGCGACATGCGGTGGAGGATCGTCGGCGTGGTGCGCGATGTGCGTTCGTCAGTCGACGGGAACGCCAGCCGGGTCGTCTACGTGCCGATGCCGCAAATGCCGGGGCGCGGCGTCTCGATGCTCGTGCGCGCCGAAGGCGACGCGATGTCGTTGGCG
Source organism: uncultured cyanobacterium (assembly GCA_963833135.1). Classification (GTDB taxonomy): domain Bacteria; phylum Acidobacteriota; class Vicinamibacteria; order Vicinamibacterales; family UBA2999; genus 12-FULL-67-14b. The sequence continues at coordinate 103,960 of CAWHWW010000016.1, forward strand.
CCGGCAGTGACACGGACGATGCAGTCGATGGAGCCTGAATCGCCCGTTGATGTGCGGTCGTTCGATGACGTCGTTGCCGGAACCATCGCGCGGCCTCGCGCGATCACCGTGCTGGTCGGCGTGTTCGCGCTCCTGACGCTGACCCTGGCATCGATCGGGGTCTACGGCGTGATCGCCTACTCGGTGCGCGAACGCACGCAGGAAATCGGCGTCCGCCTTGCCCTCGGCGCAACGGCGATCGAAGTCTGCCGCATGGTGATGAGCCGCGCACTGCGGCTGGCCGCCATGGGTGTCGTGGTCGGCCTGATCTCGGCCGGCGTGTTCACGCGCGCTTTGCAGCAGCTGCTATTCCGCGTCGATCCGCTCGACCCGTGGACGTTTGCCGGCGCTCCACTGGTGATCCTTCTGGTCGCCGCGATCGCGGCGTTGGTCCCGGCGCGCCGGGGCATGCGCACGTCACCGAGCGAGGTGCTGCGCGCCTGAACGACGTCTGATTGTCCGCGGGGTTTATCGGTCTTGCCACCGCTATATGATCCGGCAGGCGAAAGCCGCGCCGCACTATACTCCCACCCGGCGCACGCAGGCCGCGCGGATGACCGCGCTCAAACGTCCGGTGCCGACCGGGGATGGAGGGGCAATGGCGCTACGGTCCTACGGTGTATTGAAGGGGAAGGCCATCGAGGTCCGGCTGGGCGCCGGGCAGAGCCCTCACTACCAGGTGCGCATCGTCGATGACACGACCGACTACCGTATTGCGGTCAACGTGAAGTCGCAGCTGCCCCCTTCCGATGTCGAATTCATCATCCTCGAGCACTTTCAGCATCCGATCACGCCGATTGTCGAGCGGCTCCCGAAGGGCTTCACCGCGCTCGAGCGAAGCCCCGGTTCAGGAGCCCTCGACTTCATCAGAGGCAATCTCTTCGAGCGCGCGAAGATGCGGCCGCTGCCCTTCAATGTTCCTGGGTTCGACAACGACCTCAACGAGAAGCTCGATCGGGTGATGCAGCGGGCGGTTGCCGACGAGGAAGCCTTGGTGTACGCCTTCGGTGAGCGCTGGGGACCGGAGCCGGCCAAGAAGGACAAGTACTTCGGCTTCTTGCCGGGTAACGGCATCCACGATATCCACATGAACCAGGGCAATGCCGCGCGGTTTGCCGCCGATGACGGGGTGTTTCAGGATGGCGGCGTACTGGTGCACTTTCCCGACCAGCAGGAGTGGATCGCCATCTTCCTGAAGTTCCAATCGCAGAGTTGGCATACAGACGACCGGACCGGACACTCCATCACCGGGCCGGTGCCTCCACTCCCCCCTGGTCCACCCACGTCCGACGATCCGGAGGGCCTTGTTCGGATTGTGGCGGCACTCGTCAATCCGACGCAGTCGCCGGAGGTCGAGGTTGTCACACTGCTGAACACGGCCCCTCACGAAGTCAACTTGGCGGGATGGGCGCTGCTCGATACTCAGAAGAAGCGACTACCACTCTCTGACGTACTGGGCGCCGGTGCCACTCGCCTCGTACGCGTCAGCCAGCCATTAGCCCTGTCGAACACTGGTGGCGTCATCACGCTGGTGGATGAGAAAGGACTCAAGGTGCACGGCGTGTCGTACACGGAAGAGCAGGCACGCCATCCGGGATGGACGATCGTGTTCTGACAGCCCGTAGATAGGCACACCAGACTGTGCTCGATTGCCCCTGAGACGAGCGTATACTTCGACTGCTGGGAAGCGATTTCCTGGTCGGCTCATCTGTGAAGGAGAGACCCATGGGTTCGAAACGACCGGCTCGGCGGGAATTCCTTAAGAGCGGCGCCGCGTTGGCTGGGGGTTTCACCTTGGGAGCCGCAGCGCCCGCGAGCGGCCAAGCACCCGCGAGCGACCAGGCACACCACTCGCCGCCGATGATCAAAGAAGGCAAGGACCAGATCGCCTACGGCGAGCGATCGCCTCGCGTCACGTCCGTGCGCATCGCCCACGGCGGCAGGCCCTCGCCGGATAACTGGGGGCTCACGTTTCATGTCGCGGCCCCGCTTCAGGACTCGGTCGGGGTGATCACGCCATCCTCGCTCCACTACATGGGGACGACCCGTGGCGCATTCCTCCCGGACATCGATCCCAAGGAGCACCGTCTCATGATTCACGGCCTGGTGGACCGTCCGCTGACGTTCACCATCGAGGACTTGAAACGGCTTCCGTCCGTGACGCGCATTCATTTCATCGAGTGCGCGGGGAACCGATCGTCGCGCAGGGCAACGAACGTTCAAGAAACGCACGGCATGACGAGTTGCGCCGAATGGACCGGCGTGCTGCTTTCCACGCTGCTCAAGGAGTGCGGCCTGAAGAGCGGGGCATCCTGGTTCGTCGCGGAAGGGGCGGAGGAAGTGAAGGGCGCGTCGAGCATGCCCATTGCCAAGGCGATGGACGACTGCATCGTCGCCTACGGCATGAACGGCGAGGCCGTGCGGCCGCAGAACGGGTTTCCGCTGCGGCTGATGGTTCCCGGCTTCGAAGGCATCTTTCACACGAAGTGGCTGCGGCGAATCAAGGTGGTGGACCGCTACTACATGAACTACAACGACTACGGGCATCTCGATCGCGATCCGAAGGTCGCGGCGCTGGACTACCAGATCGGGCCCAAGTCGGTCATCACGTTCCCGTCAGCCGGGCAACAACTGCCCGGCCGCGGCTTCTTACGAAATCAGCGGTCTCGCGTGGTCCGGCGGCGGGGTCATCAAGCTGGTGGAAGTGTCGACCGACGGTGGCAAACGTTGGAACAAAGCCGAGATCAAGGGAACCGCGCAGCGCATGGCTCATGCGCGCTTCGGCTACATGTGGAATTGGGACGGACAGCAGACCGAGATCCTGTCGCGCTGCACGGACGAAATCGGCCAGGTTCAACCGTCGCGAGCAGAGATCGCCAAGTACTGGAACAAGCCCTTCGACGCGACATTCAGCGTGCCTGGTCTCGACAACAGTATTCAGCCGTGGAGGATCGCCGGCGATGGAGGCGTCACCAATGGCTTTGCTTAAGGTTCTCGCGTTCGCGTTGCTCAGTGTTGGGCGCTCCGCGCTGGCGCAGTCGCCGACCTATGGTGTGGGACGCACGCCGACCGCAGAGGAAATCCGCGCCTGGGATATCTCGATCGGCCCCACCGGAGAGGAGCTCCCGCCCGGGCGCGGAACCGTGAGGGAGGGCGCGCAGCTCTATCGCACGAAAGGGTGTGCAGGATGCCACGGTGCGACTGGCCTCGAGGGCAAGGCGCCGATTTTGAAAAGCAAGAATGGCGCGAATCCTGACGTCTGGGCGCGAGGGCGAATCCTGCCGGTTCGCGCGCCGTTTGCGACCACGGTCTGGGACTACATCAATCGCGCAATGCCCCTCAATCGAGAGGGAACGCTGACGGCCGATGAGGTCTACGCGCTGACGGCGTATCTACTTTTCATCAACGATGTCGTCCCGGAGGACGTGGTGCTCGACCCCCAGAGTCTGCCGAAGGTCAAGATGCCCATTGGTGACAACTACGCTTCGCTACCTGAGTGGAAGCCCAGGACGCCACGGCTGAAAGGTTACCCCCACTAGCTGCCGGCGTTAAGGCGCGGCGTCAATAAGCAATTCTTGCCTGAGCATAGCGCGCAGCGCGAAAGTGGGACTCGGCCCTGAGCCGCTAGCGCGAGGGCTGCCAGGTCTCCCCAATCGTTGCGGCGATCGTCAGATCGAGCTCGCTCCAGCGATCGATGGGCACGGCCAGCTCCACAATCGCCGCCGTGACTAAGTCGTGATGCTCTCCGCTCAAGCGGCTGACCAGATTCTCGAGCCCGGGATTGTGTCCGACGATGAGGACTGTGCGCACGGTCTGGTTGCCGATGCGTTTCAGCACGGCGATCACATCCGCCGGCGTCGCGTGATACAGCGACGGCTCCACGACGATCTCGCGCGTGTAGCCGGCCGCCATCGCCACGGCCGCGGCCGTTTCGCGCGCGCGGACGGCATCGGATGTCACGATCACATCCGGCACGAGCGAGCGATGGCGCAGCCACGCACCCACCCGCGGCGCATCGCGCCGGCCGCGATCGTTGAGCGGCCGCTGCCAGTCGTCGAGCGAGGTGTCGGCCCAGCTCGATTTCGCGTGCCTGAGCACCAGCAGCCGCTTCACACGCCGATGTTACGCCCGCGCGATGGAGAACCATCCAGCTATACTGTGCCCCGCCACGAGCTCGAAAGCTACATTGTGACGCCGGCACCCCTAACGTTCTCGGCGCTCTTCGATCGATGGGCGTGGCGCCCGATTCCGAATTGCCCTGGCCGCTATGCCCTGAGAGCCGGACCAGTCGCCATGCCGCCGGAGGGCATTGTCCCGGGCGCGAGCGGCAGTTCAGAGCATGTCTCGGTCACGGCCAACGATCCGGTGATCGTCACACCGTTTGAAGATGGCGGACTGATTTCGTATCGCAAGGCGGACGGTAAGTTTCTTCACACGTTGAACACGCATGAAGGATTCGAACGGAAGTTGCGTCAGCTCGGCATTCGTTGAACGCGAATATCCTGCGTGCGATGGCCTTTCAGTCGCCGTCCGCGCCAGACGACTCGCGCGTCCCAGCTGAAGTCGCTCACGCTGTGACCGCTTTGTCCGGGTGACGTGTTTGGTCAGACCGTGAACTGATGCGACTCCTTGAATGACATGCCGAGAGACGTGAGTTCGGCAATCGACCGGCCCAGCCCGTCGACACCCGGAAACAGGGCCGCGGCAGTGATATTCATCCGGCGGAGCTCGGCGAGAAACGACGGCTTTGAAGCGTGCGGGATCGTCAGTCGCTTCGCATGCGTCTTGATTTCTGGAATCATGGCGCAATGGTCCTGGTGAATGGCCAGCGACATCGTGAAGCGTCCCTGCTGTTCGGCCATCCGCGTGCTCGAAAAGAACTTGAATTCGAGCGGAGCCACGGCCAGCGTCGTGTGCGACTTGGCAAGTTGTTGGTGGAGTCGTTTGACCGTGCCCGTCAGGTCCTCGGTTTCGGACTGCGTAAAGTCCGGCAGGTCTCCATATTCAGCTCGAAAGGCCCGCTTCAGCCGACTATGGCAGAAACACCAGATGGCGCCGTCCTGTTCAAGGCCGTCCTGATGCGCCGCAAAGTAGGCAGCTACGTACGGCGACACGGTCCAGTCCAGCAAGCGCGTCGGGGCGCCGAAGTGCTGCATCAGTGCCCACCAACAAGGTATCGTCTTCACTTTGGCAAGGTGACTGGGCTCGACGAACAGATGCGCCTTGGACATGAACTCAGTGAGCGCGGCGTTTTCCAGCTTGAGCGCCCACGCGGGCTCATGCTTGACGTTCCGCGTCATCCGCATCAAAGAGGATTCGAGCCCCCAGGCGGCGTTGGTTTGACCTCGGTACCAATATTCGCCGCTCTGATACGCGCCGGAGTCTGGGGCGAGCGGCGCGATTGCGTCCATGAACTGCTGGAGCGTACTAACGCTGACTGTCACATCATTCCAGAGCTCGCGGAGATCGCCCGGGTGGACGCCGGGCCGCATGTCTCCTGGACGATTTACTGAAGCATCTGTTTCCATCGCATGGCTCCCAATCTGACAAGACGGCCTTTTTCCGGAACAGACTCTATCGCGAAGTTGAGCACGTCATGTGCTCACTTCCTTGTCAGACCCGCATGACTCCGAGTCGGCACGGGATCGACGATCCGTTGATCGAGTGATCAAGAAGTGGTCAAAGACGACTCGAGATCCGCTTTCGTCCCACTGTTTGCGGGTCATCGCGGTGAGCCGTGGCGGGGTGGGCCCGGCGTACCAAGGCGTAAGAGGTTCGCCGCCTTCCAGTGATGTGGTCGTCAGGTAGAGATCCTGCGTCAGCCCTGCGTCGACGAGCTGTGTCGCGGTGAAGCGGCCGCCTATCGCCGATATCCGTTGAATGCCCTCCTCGAGTCGCAACCGCTCGAAGGCTAGGTCAAGGTCGTCGCCCTTCAAGGGGATGACCTGGACCCATGGCCGCGCGCCAAGCGCCGACTCGTGCCGTGCCACGCATTCGTCGCCGGCGAGCAGGAACACCCGCAGCTGAGGAACGTTGAACAACAGTGCGTCGAAGTCGAGACGGCCCCGCTTCGATACGACGATTTGGGCCGGGTGACGTGGGAGACCGAGCGACGCGCGGAGCGCGACCAGCTCGGGGTGCCACACAGAAAAGAACGAGTTCCGATGTACGCTGCCGGCTCCGGCAAGCACAGCATCGGCCGCGACACGAGACAGGCCCTCATAGATCAGATGTTGGTCGGTCGCGCCACCGCCAAACGCGCTTGGATTGGGCCCACCTGTATTGCCATCCTTCGTCTGGATGAACACCAACGACGCCGCGGTCTGGCTCTCGCGTGGACGCACGAGACCGAACTCGCCCCCATAGTGCAGTCGACTCCACTCGTTGCCGATGCCCTGTAGAGATGAGCCGTCATGCGAATCAAACGCCGTTGATAGCCGTTCGATACTGGCGGCGGCCGCGTCGCGCGTTTTTTGCGCAGCGAAGTGCTGAAGAGCTACCACGTCAATCACCCGGTCCAGAGTGCGCCCTGGCTCGACGACTTCGGAACCGCGAACTCGCCACCCACAGGATATGCTGAGGGCATGTCTGCGAGAGCCTTCGCCGTCGTGCTGAGCCTCGCACTGCCAGGCTGTGGCGAGTCGGACAGACCCACGTCTCCGACCGGTTTGACGACAGCCACCGCGCGCCTCGTGTTCATGGGCTCGACGACGCGGCGAACCAATCTGCCGGCCTCCGCGCAAGCATGCGTCAACGGTGTCGGGGCAACTCACACGCATCCGAGCTGGCGCAGCTTCGCAGGGATTCCTCTTCAGGCCGTACCTCCGGATCGGTACGAGATCACCTTCAGCGACGTGCCCGCCAATACCCGTGTCTCTCTCCGCGTCAACGATCAGAATGCGTGCGACGAGAATCCGACGGGCGCTGTCACCCGCAATGTTTTCGTGAACAACTTACCGCTGGTCCAGAACGCGACGACTCCTGGCAATGGGGACGAGCCCGGTTTTGCGTTCACAGTTTCCCCGAACGGGACGGTCAGTCAATAGGCGCGCGTCACAGGCGTCTGGCGGCGCGAAATCCTCGCGCGAATGTCCCTGTCCCGTTCAGGATGGATCGCCCGCCTGCGTCGGCGAGCGTGGGACCATCTGCTGTCTTACGGCTGGAGATGAAACGGTGGGCTCCCGACACGTCAGTGCCCAGATACATCCCGACGTGATCGAGCCTGGGGCCGTCGTCAACATCGATGTCAAAGAACACCAGATCGCCGGCATCGAGGATGTCCAGATCCGTTGCCTGCGTCCCGGCATTTTCGATCAGGCTGATCCCGGTCGCGCCTTCATAGATCTCGAATGACTTTCGTGGGAGTGTCATGTTGGATTGCGGACGGCGCGAGAGTGGGATGGTGTCGGGATAGCCGGCGTCCGGCAGATGGTGACGGTAGCCCCACACCATCCGCATGTAGCCGGAGCAATCGAGACAGCGATGCTGCGCAGCCTCGGGTTTGTCTGGCTCGTCAGCCGGGTACAGCCAGCGCAGTCCGAGATAGTCATTGAAGTCCGATCCCTCGTCGCGCGTTCCGTCGGGAAGCAGCGGGCCATACGAAGCGTCGCCGGCAATCTGCAGATCACCCAGCAGGATCGGCGGCGCGTTCTTGATGTATTGCATGGCGATCGCCAGCGCATCCGGCGTGCCGGCCTGATTGGCCGCAAGGGCGCGCGACAGCCAGCGTTCGTCGATGGTCGCATCGACCGGCCCGGGCGCCGCGCGCACCCATGTCGAATGGGTGACCGTCACGGTGCGAGTCGTGCCGTCGCTCCGGAACGTCTCGGAGAATGTGCGCGCAGGCCCAGCGAGAGTGACCGTGTAACAGTCAATCGTGAAGGTCGCCGCCCACGCGCCATTCTGGGTGACGCGGATCCGCTCTGGATTCGTCTGTGCCTCGTACGAAAAGCTCATCGCTGCAGTGCTCCTCTCGCTGACCGCGCTACAAGGATTTGTCAGCGCCCTCCTTGCATCGTGTCTTGACCGTTTCCTTCTGGTCCTCGCTGAGCACTCCTCCGACTTCCGTGAACAACGCCTCGAGGCCCTTGCACCCCAGCGAAATTGCGCCGTCAACCGCTGTCTTGCATTTCTCTTTGCCGAACCTGCTTTGGCACTTGTCCATCAGGAACTGGCGGACCGTCTTCCCGTCGAGTGGATCGGGCATGCCGCGCTTGAATCGGAACGGATCCCAAATTTCCCCGCGGTCCGGATCTCGGACCGTCCAGTCATAGGTCTTGCCTTTCGGCCAGCCGGGCGCCGGTGGAATGGGCGGCGCAACATACACGTCAACCCGCCGATTGGCCGCCTGGCCCTTCGTCGTACGGTTGTCTCCGATCGGCTTTGACATTCCAGGACTCGCCTCGACCTCGATCAGCACCCGGTTGAGAACGTCGCGAAGCTGGACGTACAGTTCATCCCGTACGGCTTCCATACGCCGGTTCCCCAAGTCTTTGTTATGTTGCTCCTTTCCGCTCGCGTCCGTGTGTCCGACGATGCGGACGACACCGATCGGTTGCGCGGTATTCAATCGCGCCCTCACGACATCGACGATGCGTGTCACTTGCTGCTTCAACTGGGGCGTCAAAGTCGACTTGTCCACGGCAAATGGGCCGATGCGACTGAAAACCAGGAATGGCGGTCTCTTCCTCAGAAGAGGCGCTTCGCGCGGGCGCGGGCTGTGGATCGCCGAAACCTGTGTAAGCACGGATATACATGAGCCGAATCTCCTGCACGTATGTCTAAGCCAGGTATTTCTCCCTGCTGGGAGTGGGGAAGTCGCCCCTTGGTGAGCTCCGTATGAGGTCTTCAATCCGCTTCTTGTATGCCGCCTCGAGTTGTTTGATCTGATCGAGCGCTCGCTTCTTGTTGCCGGCGGTTGTATGGCCGGCGACCGCGTGCCAGTTCATGCCCCAGCGCGCCTCCATCGTCGTGCGTAGTGATGCCACGTCGCCAAAGAAGTACGCTCGCGCCATGGCATCCAGACCAAACACAGGGATGACCGCCCGCATGACCGCGGCAAAGTCTTCGTACGGACGGTCATGGGGGTTCAAGCTGATGCCCTGCTGGTCCATGATGTCTTCGGTGATGACCTGGGTCAGGCCTTCACCAAAGCCCGTGCCGAACTCAGCTTGAAACGCTCCGATGCACGGTCGCGGGCATGCCTGCTGTGTCGGCGCATGCGGATGCGCGAACAGGTGCACGCATTCGTGTAGCGCGTACTCGAGCCGCGTGTGGTCGCGGAGGCCCGGCGGCTCGATCATGTAGATGATGCGCGTCCAGCGATCGATTGTGCCGCCCGTCATTCGGCCGCCGTGGGAAACGAAGAGGTGCCGAAGGTGTTTCGGGACCTGGCTCAGGCTCGTCACGATCCTCAGAAACTTCTTCGGAACCGTGGTGGCGCGATTGGCCATGGCACGCGCCAGGTACGGCTGGTACGACGATCGCCCCTCGAGGATGGTCAGCAGGTGGTGGGCGTCGCCCTCGCTCACCGGCAGGCCTCCCTTCTTGAAGCTGGCCGGTGGCCCGCCAAGGAGGCCGATTCCAAATGTGCGCGCCTTGCTGCGCTTCACTGCGACCGGCGCGCCGGGGATCTTCGATGGACACGGGTCACCCACATCATCCGGGATTGGGTAACCGTTACACAGCAGCACATACCGCTCGTAGCATGTCGCGGTGTTGAACGCCCATCTCTCCAGCCTGTGGCGGATGGTGTCGAAGTAGATGTGCAGGCACTCGTGGAGGAGCGTCGTGGCCGTCCCCCCGAAGTCGGCCCTGCCCGCCGCCTCCCAGAAGGTTTGACCAAGACAGATTCGGTAGCGGCCGGCCCGAACGACAGCCCACGGGCGGTTCGCCCAGTTGCCGAAGGGGCAGCTCAATGGCCCCCAGGCGACAAACTCGATATCACCTTCCGACATGATCTTGGCCGCGCATCGCAGCCGCTCACGAACAATGGCGCCGATGTCCCACGTTTGCCCGGACGGCCTGAAGCTCGGAACGAACTCAGGATTTCTGCCGAACGCGTCGCGGAAGCGCTCGCGCATCGCGTCGCCGGCCTGCCCAGTGGCGCGTGGCTTCTTCAGTTGGCTCTCGGCGCGCTCGATCAACACCACCGCGTGACGCGCCGCATCCTCGATGGCCGTGCGCACTTCGCGGATGACGAGGCCGCGTCCTTTGCCCATCTCGGCGCCAATCGCTTCAAGATCCGCGTCGGTGCAAACCAGCTTCTTGATCTCGACCTTTTTCGGTACGACACAGAGGCCGAGTCCGGTGGAGCCCAGACGCTGTTCACTCTGCAGGTACATTGCGCCTCCTCGATCTCAGCGTCCGCCGAAGTTCGTGTTGTACCAAAAGCGGCCCAGCAGGCGGCCGCCGACTTGTGTCACCGGGGGCGGGCCCGACTGCCGGATGATCTCCGGGCGGACAAACCGAACCACCAGCTCGGTGAGAGAGCCTTCCTTCAGGCGCAGGTGAATCGGAAATCCCGATAGTCCCCAGGGATTGATGATCCGCCGAAAGGCGAGCCATGGCGCCAGCGGCTGGCCGTCACTTCTGATCTGCCACTCGAGATCCGGTGTTTCAACCGCGGCCGGAGATGCCGCATACGCGTCGGTGTACTGCGCAAAGTACTGCAGCTCGCCGCAGTAGTTCGGGTGCAACTCGTACTTCGCCAGCACGACTTCGAGGCCGTTCCGGTCCGGAGCCTTGGCGATGCTCGAGTCGTCGAAATAGCTGGCATCCGCCGGAATTCCGCAGACGTGACACGTCGGCTCGACTTCGGTCGCAATCATTCGCCCAGCCTCTTGTAGCCGTGCAGCACGATGAAGAGCGTCCCGTCCTTGAAGAAGGGACCAAACGACACTTCCTCGATCTCGATGCGAATCGTGGAGCGCGGAACGAACGGCACCGGACGGGCAAACGGACGGAACGGCCGATCGCCGTCAGCCGCGCCAAGTCCCGCGATGTTGTGCACGGACCTGTTTTGCAGCTCCCGCCCGCTGCCGGAGTCGACGATGGTGTAGAGAAAGTGAACGCCGCCGAATCGCAAGAGAAGGCTTTCAGCCAGGGTCGTGAAGGCGTCGTTTGGTCCGAAACCAGGCGGCGTTGTGCCCGGAAAGAACGCGGCGAAGGTCGTGTCGAAAGGGGAAGGCGCGGTCGTTACCGTAAGGGCTTTCTCTGCCGGCACAAAGCTGCTGCCGACCGATACGGCCACGAACGTCCCCTCGGTGCTGATGTTGATCACATCCTGCGTCCGCTTGCCGCGTTCGCCCTTGAGCTTGAACGTCGCAACGTAGTCGTACGGGATTTCCTTCACGCCCGTCGCTGCCGCACCGCTTTGTTCGGCGGTCGCCACGGCGCCGCCGCTCTGGCCCAATGTTCCGTAACGCATGTTCGTCTCTCCCAAATCGGTTGAGTGACTACCAGAGGGGCGCCCACATCGGCGCGTTGGGCGCCGGCGAGAACGACGGCGTGCTCGGTGGACCATCGGGACGGTAGCCCTCGATGCCGTTGATGCGACCGTCGCGCACATAGCCGCTCATCCGCTCGTCATCGCCGATGCCGCGCAGTTCGTCTTCTGCGAAGCCGTTCAGCTCGTCGTCGGCGAAGCCGTCCAGGTCGTCGGCGCGGCAAATCCATTCAGCTCGTCGGCGTCCATGCCGTCGAGCGGGTCCATGGCCGCGAATCCGCTGAGATCCGGGTCGGCACCGAAGCCGTTGAGATCCTCGCCCTCACCGAATCCGCTGAGCTCGTCATCAGCCGCGAGTCCGCGCAGCTCGTCGTCGTCGAGTCCGCGCAGTTCGTCGTCCGCCAAGCCGTTGAGATCGTCAACTGCCAGGCCCCGGAGCTCATCATCGGCAAGGCCGTTGAGCTCGTCGTCTGCGAACCCATCGATGCTGTCGGCTGCATCGACGCCCTGGACCTGGTAGAGCGAACCATCCGGCGCAGCGTAGAGAGCACCGATTTCGCCCAACCCGGCGATGCCGGCGTGTTTCAGGAACGGCGTTGCCGCCGTGAGCGCCGCGGCCGCCTCCTGGCACGAACGGCGCAATCTTCTGCACGATCGGCAGGGCCCGCTTCGCGAGGCGTTTGAGCCTCTTCCAGAAGCCGAATGGACTGCCGAGCCCATCGACGCCTTGCACCCACTGATAGAGATTCCCGTCGGCGGCTTCCGCGATCTCGCCGAAGAACGGCGCCGCATTGCGCGCGTATGGTGCGTCGGGCATCAAGGGTTGCGTCGGCTGCCAGTAGCCGACCGTGTTGCCCAGTCCATCGACGCCTTGCACCCACTGATAGCGCGGACCAGCCGCGCCCGCGCAGCCGCGCCCACACCCGAGTCCCTGCATCGTGTCGTCTTGACCTAGCGGCATCACATACCTCCCTTACTGCACGTCGCGCGTGAGATAGCCGTCGAGCACGACCCAGAGGCGGAGCGGTCCGGAGGCGTCACCGAGGCGCAGCGGCCCATGGGGCGGCCGGACTGCCTGGACCGCTCGGGCACGCCTTGCGGAAAGAGGATTTCCACGCGGAAGTTCTGGTTCGGTTCGATCTGGACCGGTTCGGAGAACCGGAACGTGGCCATCGGATCAGGCTGGCCGTGACTCGGCAGCCCCTCGTTGCCCGGGCTGACACCGGCGCCGGCGGGGAAGTAGTAGGTCGGCATTTCGATCATCGTCTTTTCGCCGACGAGCAGACTCGTGACCGAGTTGTAGATGAGATCGGCGAGCACGTTGTCGGTGTCGGGATCGTGCGCGTCGTCCTTCGGCTTGGGGCGCCTGTCGCGGCGCAGCAGCGGCGACACGACCACGCGCATCGCGCGGACCTCGTAGCGATTGAGGCTCGGCAGTTGTCCGGACGCCTGCAGGTTGGTCTCGAGACGCGTCTTGTTCTGCACGTCGACGAAGAAGCGCAGGATGCGCGCGTCCCGCTTGGCCATCTCCGTCGCAAACGTCGGCGCGACCGCGTGGCCGTTTTGCTCCGGCACCACGAACGCGTCGTAGAGCGGCCAATGAAGCTTTTCCTGAATTCCTTGCACCTTCGCCATAACACCTCCTGAATGTGAGCGGTCCTCGTGGCCGCTCCACTAAGTCCGCTCGTACAACGTGCCGTCGTCGCCGAGAAAGAAGTTGGGCAGCGGTTCGGAATCACCGAGCGCGGCCTCGCGGATCGCGTCCTCGCCCAGAGCGCTGATCTGGTAGAGGCCTCCGTCTTCGCCGAGGAACCACGTGGTCTCCGATGGCGGCTGACCAGGGTTCACGATCATCAGTTCGTCGAGTCCGAGGTTCATCCTTCTATCCCCCTGGGGGTCACCCGATAGCTGCCACCAACGATGAAGAGTCGACGGCCGGTCACATCGGAGACCAGCCGCGGCGGGTCGTCCATGAAGTGAATGTAGGTGCGAGGACGGCCGACCCACTTGCTCGACCGATACACGAGCCCCGCAAGACGGCCGATCTCGAGCACCACGGGGGGCATCAGCCGCGCGTGCGCGAACGCGCTCGATCGATCGCGCCGGCATCCGGGTGAATTGCTGGTAGAGCGTCGCCGCCGAGCGGACCGCTGCGCCTAGCGGCCCCGACGTCGCGCGACGGCCGGACGCACCGGCCGGGGGCGGCCCACCGGCCGCAGTGTCGCGACGCGACGCACCACCACCGGCTGCAGGCGACGCATCGGCGAGCGCGCCATCGCTGCTCTGCGGGGAACCGTCGACCACTGTCGCTGCAGCGGGCCGGCGGTCAGAGGCGCTCGATTCCTGAGCAACGCCAGCAAGCGAGCGATCGTTCGCGGTCGCGGCTTGGCGTTGAGGCCCTTCTGCCAGATGAATCGCAGCCGTGTGCGCGCCCACGGACTGCGCGCGAGCAGCTGGCGCCGGCGGAGCAGCGCCCACAAGGCCTTCACGCGGGGATCCCTGGGTTGGACGCCCGCCTCGCGAATGCCTTGCAGCAGAGCGCGCAGCCACCCGCGACCGAGCGCGGGCGCTTGCATTGGCATCGGCTCCGGCATCGGCGCCGGCGCGGGAGGGGGAGGCGGAGGCGAATCTGGTGGCTGTGGCTGTTCGGACATCGGATTGTTCCTCCTCGATGGACAAGACCTGTCGGACAGGAGTGCGCGGCGACCAGCCCATGCCGTACGGCATCGTGGCGTCCAGCGGAATCCACTGGTCGTGGTGCCGGGCCTCGAGATAGATGTGCGAGAAGAGATCGGGCCTGAGCCGATCGGGTCCGGTCAGCACGATACGAACCGGGTGGCCGACGGACTTGATGAGCGCGCCGAGCACGATCGTCATGTCGTCGCAGTCGCCGGCCTTGAGGTCGAGCATCCGCCGGGCCGAATGGAGGACCTCGATCCGGAAGGGGTCTTTCGTATACCGCACGTGGCGCTGCACCCACCGGAACAGCGCATCGATCTCACCCAGATAGTCCTTGGCGGGCACGCCGCGCTCCATCAGGATGTCGATGGCCTTCTGGCGCACGTAGAAGTCGCCCGCGCCATCGCGGATGAGACGTCCGACGTGTGCCGCCGTGGTCATGGCGCCCTCGAGACCGCTCGGGATGCGGCGGCGATCGACGCGCGGAGGTTCCGGAGGCGGCGGAAGGTATCGATTCATGCGCGCGTCACGGCTCGTCCGCCGTCCTCTCGCGCAGGAGCGCCCGGTCCGGGAGATACCCCGCGATGAAGCGGAGCACCTCGGAGAATTCCCGGTAGTAGTGCTGCTCCCCGCCCGGCAAATGCTCGATCCAGAAGCGCCATTCGGGCGCCGCGCCAGGAATCTCTCTCGGCTCGCGGCGCGCGCGAATCACAAACACGTGCACGTGGGGTTCGACCATTGACATACGCGACCTTGAGCGCCGCCATGCGGCGTGCATGTGAAGCGGCGAGCCGTGACCACATGGCGCCATCCTACGGACGCGGGTTCACCGCGCCGTCACGACGCTCTCACCGGCCGGTCACGGGCGGAAAAGATCTGCAGGTCAGGAACGATCGGAGTCCGACTCGGCGACGCGGAGCGCTTCGAGGATGGCCTTGCGGGCCTCGTCCAGGCTGGCTGCTGCAGCCCGTAGCGAGATCGCGATGCCTGAGCGGACGGCCGCTGCCCGGCCAATGGCGGGCGGCGCCGCCTTGGACGGCAGGATGTTGCGAGGTCTGGCGGCACTTGCCGGAAGCAGTGCAGCGCACAGCGCGCGCGTTTCTTCCATGGGCTCGACCCCGAGTTCATCCTCGAGCACGGCCCTGCACTGTTCGTATTGGCGCAGCGCGAGCGCCCGATGACTGCGTTGCAGGTGGAGGCGGATCAGCTCGCGATGGATGTCTTCGCGGAGCGGATCGAGCGCCAGAATCTGTTGCCCGCACCTGAGCGCATCGTCGTGGGCGGCAGCCTGTGAGTAATGGGTCAGCAGCGTGGCGAGGCTGTCGAGGTAGAGTAGTCGCAAGCGTTCGCGTTCGCGAATGGCCCAATCTTCGTAGAACCCTTCCAGCAGATCGCCGGTGTAGTGCCCGATGGCTCCTTCCGCCCGCAGCCAGTCTTGCGCGTTGCCTGTTCGGTGGCCGAGGGTCCGAAGCAACCCGACGCCTTCCTCGAACGCGGCCACATCGAGCCAGTGATCGCTGTCGTTATTGAACGCGACCGTCGCCGCAGTGCTAATGAGATAGGCACCGGGCTGAACACCGTCAGGCTCGAGCGCTTGTTTCAATCGCCAGAGAGCCGTACTGAGGCACCGTCGCGCGCGGTCTTCCCGCTGCGCCCCCCAGAAGAGTTCCGTAAGCGCTTCACGCGCATGCGTCTTTCTTCGATTGAGCACCAACCAGGCCAGCAGTGGCTGAAGGGTGTGGGTCAGCGGCGCGTCGTACGTGTGATCCGCGTGAAACACCCGTACGGCGCCGAGCAGCTGGATGCGAAGCAGAGCCATCGACGCCTCCGAATTGATCGATGGGGGCGAGAGAGACTACCACCGCAGCATTGCGCGAGAAAGCCCAAAAGAAAATGTTTGCAAGCTTTCGATGGCTCAGCTGGACTTTCTCGATCGATTGACGCATAAGAAATCACCCCCAAGCAAAGGAGCACCGAATGAAACGATCAGTGATCGCTGCTGCCTGCTTGCTTGCGACGCTTGGGACGGCTCTCGGCGCAAGCGCGGATGTCGTGACCTTGTGGAACTCCGCCACGCTTGCGGCGATTCGCGCCAACAGCACCTCGCCGCCGGTGGCATCGCGGGCGCTGGCAATACTGCACATCTCGATCTACGACGCCGTCAACGGTATTTCCAGGCGTCACGAACCGTATCTCGTCGAGAGCGGTGTTCAGGCGAGCGCATCGGAGGTCGCCGCCGCGAGCGCCGCCGCGCTCCGCGTGCTGACGACGCTGTTTCCGGCACAGACATCACAATTCACCGCGCTGCATCAGTCGATCGTGCAGGCAATCAAGGACGGTCCGCAGAAGCAGGCCGGCCTCACTTGGGGCCGACTGGTCGCCGATCAGATCCTGATGTCGCGCGCGAACGACGGGTCCGGCGCGGTGGTGCCCCCTCCAGCCGGTTCGGGTCCTGGCGTCTGGGAGCCGACACCGCCCGCGTTCGCGCCGTATCTATTGCCGCAGTGGGGACAGGTCGCACCGTTCGTGATGGAGAGCGGCGATGCACTGCGGCCGAACGGACCGCCGCCGCTCGACAGCGCGCGGTGGGCCGCCGACTACAACGAGGTCAAGGTGCTGGGCGCCGCGGTCGGATCGATCCGCACCGGGGACCAAAGTCAGATCGCGCGCTTCTGGGCCGACGGTGCGGGGACCGAAACGCCGCCCGGCCACTGGAACCACATCGCCCAGGAAGTAGCCGCGGCGCAGGGTAACTCGCTCGAGCAGAACGCGCGGATGTTTGCGCTGCTCAATCTCGCCCTGGCCGATGCGGCGATCTGCGCCTGGGATGCCAAGTACGCGTTCAACTTCTGGCGGCCGGTGACCGCGATCCGCCTCGGCGATACCGACGGCAACGACGCCACCACCGGCGATCCTGTCTGGAGCTCATTTATTCCTACGCCGCCATTTCCCGACTACACCTCCGGTCACAGCACGTTCAGCGGCGCCGCAGCCAGGGTCCTCGCGCGCTTCTATGGCCGCGATGACATCGCGTTTGTCATCGGTTCGGATGCGCTGCCGGGGATCACTCGCAGCTTCGCCGGATTCACTGCGGCCGCAGCTGAAGCCGGCGCCAGCCGTATCTACGGCGGCATTCACTACCGGTCGGCGAATGAAGACGGATTGGCTGCGGGCGCGGCCATCGGCGAATTGACGTTCGCGAATTTCCTGCGGCCGAAGGGAAACAGGAGCAGACATTAGCTGGCTGGGAGCACGTCGACGGCTATCCGGAGAGGATCAGATAGGGCGCGCTGCCTACTTCCGCAGCAGCACGTAAACGGCGCCCGAACCGCCGTCTGACACCGGCGCGTCCGTGTACGCGAGGACCGACCGGTGCGACCTGAGGTACTTCCGCACGCGCGTCTTCAGGATCGGCGCGTTGCCTTTTGAGTGCAGCCCGCGGCCGTGGATGATGCAGACGCATCGATGGCCGCCATGCCGGCTGTTCTCGATGAACCGTCCCACGCTGGCGAGCGCCTCGGCACCCGTCATGCCGTGCAGGTCGCGCCGGTCGCGGACGATGTATTCGCCTTTTTTCAGTTTCCTGATCTCGCGCCGATCGACGCCGTGCGCGACGAAGTCGTTATCTGATACGTCCGCATCTTCCGTTCGCTGCGGTGAGTGACGCGGCGGACTGATTGGTGCAACACTGCGCACGCGCCCGCGCGGGTCGGGTTCAAGCCGGACGACGTCCCGCATCTCCAGAGCGAATGCGTCAACGTCGGCGGCTGCGTCGGGCTTGTCGGTCGCGGGGAGCTTGGCGCTGCGTTTTTTCACGGCAGGATCGGCTCCTCTGCCTCGGGCAGTTCAAGGAGCGCGATCGGCGGCAGGGCAGGAACCAGCCCTTGCAGGTCGCCGTACATCCCGGAGACGTTGAAGGTGACCGCATCAATCTGACGAGAGCGGCGCGCCCACTGCCGCTCGGCGGCCCGGCGCTCCTGGTCCAGGTCGTGTCGCATGGCAGTGAACGCCTCCACGACGGCCTCCACGCGGTGCCGGAATTCGACACCCGACAGGTATCGGTACAAGAGCTCCAGGCTTTCTTCTTTGCTGATCGCTGCGCGCCGCGTCTGCGCGAGCTGACACAGGTTGGCCCGCAGGACCGCCGCCAGACCGGCGGCACAGGCGAAATCAGTCACCAGAACGCCGTCGATGAGCGCAAACCTGGTGCAGCCCTTGGGCAAGGTTGCCGTCACGAGAACCGCGACGTCAGCGTGCAGCGATCGCTGATCCTGTTTCAGCTTCGCGATCCACCCGTCGCTCCAGTTCCGGGTGTTCTTGCACTCCCACAGGATCGCGCCGATCTTCCTGCCGCGCGGGTCGATGACGACCTGGTGCACGTCGGCCCCACGGACGCCCTGGCCGATTGCGCTGATCTCGTCTGACGGGAAGTTGGCCCGCAGGAGCGATTCCAGTTCTCCTTCTCCGGCTTCACCCTGCAGTTGCTGCGAGCCCTGTTCGGCCTTCCGCTTCAGATCTTCGATCTGGCGGCGCATGTCACCAAGCTGTTTTTCCTTCTCTGCGTCCTTCAGGCGGTGCTCCTCCGCAAGACGCTCCTGCGTTTCGGTGACGAGCCGGGTGCGTTCTTTGTCGATCTCTCGGGCGACCGTCAGCTCCAGCTCCTGCTGCTTTCGTTCGAGCTCTCGCTCCCTCTTGCGCATCGAGAGTTCGAGGCGTCGAGCCTCTTCGAGATCTTTCGCCTGATCCTTCACCTGGTCCTTCAGTCCAGCGAGCTCCTGCGCGACTCGTCTTCTCCGCCTTCTTCGCGGCTTCTTCCTGCGCGCGCTGCAGGTCCTCCTCCAGCCGGCTCTCGTACTGTCGCGCGCAGCTCGCGCTCGCGGTCTTGCAGCGTTTCGTCGAACTGCTGCTTGAGCGACGCCTCGATGTCGGCGCGCAAGGCGCGCGTCAGCGGGATCTTTTTTCCACAGGAAGGGCACGAGATCGACTGGTCGGACATGGCTCCTCTTCGCCGGGCCGTCATCGGTCCCGGTCTGCAGTCGACTGTAGTGCGAGGGTTTGACAGGGCTGGTCATACGCCTTGTCTTCGCTGTAGGTCATTGACGCGCGGAGATCGACCTGGCGCCGCTGCGCCCGTGGGTCAAATGCTGAGGGTATGACCGGACCTGTCAGCCCCGTCCGGTACGCTGGTCTTGACTTGAGAAAACACAAGCGAGCAACGGAAAGGAAGGCCATGACCGGGAATGACCTCGAGCCAAGGAGGACGATGAGCGAACGCGTGACGATTAATGGTGTAGATCTCGTACTCAACCCGCCCGACGACCACGAATCCGAGTGGATCGATTTCGGCTACTCTCTGCAACGCCTCGAAGCCGCCTGGCTTCAACTCTCTCCCAACGAACCGCCGCTCAACCCGCGCATCGTCGGCGAGCCGGGGTTGGGGAAGACCACGCTCGCCTGCGCGGCGGCTCATCGCCTGGGCCGGCCGGTGTATCTGTTCCAGTGCACGATGGACACGCGTCCGGAGGATCTCATCATCACGCCGGTCCTGACGCCGGATCGCCGTGTGGACTACCACGCCTCGAGTGTCGTGTCGGCGATGGTGCGAGGGGGCATCGCCGTGCTGGACGAAGGCAATCGCATGCCGGAACGGGCATGGGCATCGCTGGCGCCGCTGATGGACGACCGCCGCTACGTCGAGAGCGCCGTCGCGTCGATCAAAGTGAAGGCGCACCCCGACTTCCGCCTGTGCGTGACGATGAACGCGGACGCGAGCGTGTATGAGCTGCCTGGTTACATTCAGAGTCGGCTCAAGCCGCGCATCGACATCGTCGCGCCCGCCTGGGCTCTGCAGGAACAGATTCTGCGGCTGAAATGCCCGGCGGTGGACGACAAACTGCTCGGGGACGTGTTCACGCTTCTGAAGAAGCGGGTCAAACGGGGCAAGCACGACAGCACGCGCGACATGCTCTCGCTCGCCCAGTACGCGCAGAAGCTGAAGCAGCTCGGCGTGGATACACCGCTGGCCCGCGCGGCCGAGCAGGTGCTGGAGGATGCCGTTGCCTGAGCGCCACGCCCTCACCGAATCGGCGTTCGTCCAGACGTTCCGCAACCTGACGGGGGTGCCGTCGTATCACTACGACGCCGTCTTCGGCCGCATTGTCCACGAGCAGTTCGCATCGGCGAGGCCCGCCGTCGTCGCGCTGGAACTGCCCGCGTCGTTCCGGCCGGCGCTCGAATGGGCGGCGAGCTGCTGGCCGACGCCGGTGGCGGCCTTCGAGCACGGCCGCCGATCCGCGATGGGCATGGTGATGCCATTCGTGCCGGGCGACTCGATCTTCGAAGCCTTTCGATTGGCCTCGCAGGCTGGTATCGAAGTCGCGCTCATCGACGTGGATGTGTCAGTGCCGGGCGAGCAGCGTCTGCCGCCCACGCTGGCTCTCGGTCCGGACTTTGCGGCGCGTCCTGGCGATGACTTCTTCGATGCCGCCGATGCGCTGAACCGCCGGGAACAGCCGCTCGTCAGCTATCTGGTGCGCGAGGCCGCGATGGCGTCGGCGCTGGCGGCCTTGATGGCACAGCACGTGTCTGTGCTGTGGGTGGGCGGCTTCGCGCACTGGGCGCGAATCGTCGAACGGCTGCGATGCCGCGATTTCGCTGCGCCGGACATCGTCCCCGTACCGCGGCGTCGGTTTACACGTGCCCGGCTCGGTTCATCGGCGCTGATGCGCATCACCGGCCAGTACCCCTCGATGGTGGCCGCGTTTGCACGAGCGCCTCACGCCTTCGATCCATTCGACGCGATGCGGCTGCTCCTGCACGAGGCCGCGAAGCCCGAGCCGGGGCATGCGCCGCGGAGGAGCGGAAAGATGCCGCCCTCGGAGCCTGCGGCGGCCATCGACCTGGCCCGCACCGGCTTGTATGCGAGGAACCTGGCGGCGACCGCCCGCATCAGCGAGCAGCCACAGCTGGCCGAACTCGTGCTGGCGGCCAGCGCCACGATCGGGCCCCGCTATGCGGCGCGGCTCTTCGCAGCTCGCCACCGCCGAAGACTGTAACGACGTCCGGCCGGGCGCTCGACGCGCTCACCTTCGAGGTCGACCAGCGCACGAGGCGCTCGGAACAGATCGAGGCCGGCTTTTGCTTCCGCGCCAGCGACTGTCGGCCGAGCCGTGGCTCCCGGTGCCGTGGCCGATTCTCGATCCACCAGACGTCGCGCAGCTGACGCGCGAGGCGCGGGATGCCCACTACGAGGATCTGCCGGACGCGCGGGCCGGGGAAACGTTCCGATGGCACGCATATCCGCCGGACCAGGACGGCCTACGAAGAATTCGTCCGGTACGCGCTGCGTCGTGCCAGTCAGCTCGACCGAGTGGACGGGCCATCGGTGCCATTCGTGAGCGGCCTCGAACGCGGGCTGGACGTGCGGACGACCATCCGGTTCTGGCACGAGGACCAGGTGTACGTCCGCCGGCATCTGCCAGGATCGGAATCCATCCGGAACGGGGTGATCGACTGGACGAGTCGCGCGGAGGACTCCAAGATTCTGCGCGGCGGCGGGGGATCAGGAGCAGGGTGGAACGATCCGGATTCGACCGCCATCGGCATGGTGTCCCGTGAGTGCGGGCACGAGACGATCAGCACACAGGGAGAGTCGGAGGTGACACGCCGGACACGCGAGTGGTCGTTCGTCTCGCTCGACCATCCCACCTTCGAAACCCGTCCGTGCGAGGGCCCCTTCTGGAAACGCGTCATCGATCCCCTTCTGGATCTTCAGAACGGGCGGGAGGACGTGTATGACTGGCTGGAGCTGATGTTCACATTCTGCGAAGGCAAGCCGTTCGTCTACTACAGCCAGTACGTGCCGAGCGCTCGCATCTACGCGCTGGCGCGGTCACACAAGGTGCGCCTGCGATGGTGCCCGCTCGGCCAGCTGTCCGCCACACTCCTCGCGCGCCATCGCTTCTGGCACCAGCTCTGGCTGAGCGATAGTCAGTGGCGGGCGTTGCAGGCGCGCCTCTCGGCGCGCGCAGGTCATGGTCGCGAGAAGCAATTAGCCGTTCCGCATCCGCGTAAGCCGTAGGGGCGTCATGCGCTCGCAAGACGCGGCAGCGGAAACGGCAGCGGCGGCTGAACATCGCTGTCGACCGCCACGCCGCCCACTCCGTACTGCTGCCTGTGCCGCCTCCAGTTCCTCTTCCATCGCTTTGACCAGCTGCGCCGGCGCCAGCACTTTCACGAACCGGCCGAAGCCGAGAATCCAATTCCTCAACGCGTAGTCATCGGTGACTTCGAGCGTCACGACGACGGACCCATCGGCGCGATCGGTGAACTGCTGCGAGGCATGCCATGTCCGCTCTTTCACCAGCGGCGCGATCTGCGGATGAAAGCGGAGCCGCACTTTGCACGTCGCATCGCCGCGGTGCACGCCCAGTGAGTGCTTGAAGGGATCAGCCTCGAGCTCCGCCACCGGTTCAAACGTCGACCTCCTGCACGGTCACCTTCTTGATGCGCTCAACGGCAAACGTCCGCACCTCGGCGTACGCCGGCACGAAGGCGATGAGATACAGGCCACCCTGCGCGTGGATCAAACGTGACGGATGCACGGTGTACAGCTTCTCGCGCCGGCTCTCGAGGGAGTGATACTGCATCGAGATCACGCGTTGGCCGAGAATGGCGTCGAGCAGTCGAGCGGTGATCTTGTATGTGTCTGCCCCCTGGCGCTTCGCATGCTCGTGCTTCGCCGAGATGGCGCGCGGCAACCGGTCGAGGAACTTCTTCATGGCGGGCGACAACACTGCCTCGAGTTTGTCGAATGCGCTCGTCATGTCGTTTCGCAGCGCCGTCCCCGCGAAGCATTCGATCAGCGCGCGGCTGAAGTACAGCGCGGCGAGCTCCGACAGCGTCAGGCCGGTCCGGGCCAGCCCGCCCATCGCCCGCGCATCCACTCGCCAGAACTTGGCGCCGTCGACGATCTCGTCGTACACCGGAAATCCCGCCACCTGAAGTGCCTCCAGGTCCCGACGAATCGTGCGCGTGCTGACCGAAAGGTCACGTCGCGAGCTTCGGAATCGTCTGGCCTCTCGCCGTGGCGATCCGCTGCAGGATCGTCCATTGTCGAATCAATTCGCTGTTGCGTCCCATGAGGTCAGCCCCTGACGTCCTGTCGCTCGAATCTTATCGATCCTGACCGAAGACGTCGCCTTCTTCGCCATGCGTTCGCCTCGCAGTCTGTCATCCGCGGGCTGTCCAGTCCTGTCATAGGGGCCGTTTACTCTGGAGTCAGATGAGACGGAGAGAGCTGACGGACAAGCAAGGCGAGCGTGCCGACCAGGGCAGGATCTACACGAGCGTGACTCCTGAAGACTTCGCGACGATCGCGACCGGTGTCGGGTGCGATGCGACGGTCACAAACGGCGGCGACACGCGGCTCGTGGCGCTGACCTGCGGGCGGCGCGGATTTCTGGCGCTCATGGACTGGCGCGTTGCCGGACAGAATCTCTATTCGCTCGTCGCATTGCAGGCGAAGTTGTCGTTGAACGAGCCGGTGTCGGACGAGGCGATCTCGCGCCTCAATTCGATGTTCCAGTTCGTGAAGGTGTGGCGCATCGACAGCCGCACGGTCCGCGTGCACATGCCCCTCATGCTCAATGGCGGCGTGACGGCGGCGTGGCTGGCGCAGTCGCTGCAGCACTGGATGAGCAGCTGGCGCAAGTGCGAGCGACAGCTGCGGCGCGCCGACAGGGCAACGATGCTTCACAAGCCATCGCCACGCGCCGAGCTCATTCACTGACCGACGGCCAGCCTGGTCGATCAATGCTGCGAGGAAACGCAGTGACCAGTCCTGTCATACCTCGTCAGTACCATGAGTCGAGAAGCAATCACCGAGCGGACACTGCCACAGTCGGAAACTGTCGGTTGGCATGGACGTGAACATCCCCGGAGGGCGAGCGCAGTGAACGCAGCAGACACGGTCATCGACGCGGTACGGCGAGTTGAATTCGGTCCCCTGACGACGTTTCGGAATCTCGGTCTTCTGGCGTTGTCGACGGCCGGCGAGCGCGAGGCAGACTACCTGACCCTCGGTGAGGCGCTCGAGCGGCACTCCGCGCACATCGTCGAAATCAGTGAAGGAGGCCACGTTCCGGAACTGAAGATCGTCAACGAAGGCGAGCGGTCAGTGTTGTTGCTCGACGGCGAGGAGCTTCTCGGCGCCAAGCAAAACAGGGTCATCAATCTGACGATCCTGGCTCCCGCCCATCAGACGTGCGTCATCCCGGTGTCGTGCGTCGAATCGGGCCGATGGCATCATGTATCACGCGACTTCACAGCCGCTCCGCGTGCGCAGTTCGCGGAGGGCCGCGCTGAGAAGATGCGGCACGTGACGAGCTCGTTGAAGGCAGACGGGAGCCGCTCGTCGGACCAGCGGGAAGTCTGGAGCCGGATTGCGGAGAAGTCGGCCCGACTGGGCGCCGCGTCAGATACGTCGGCCATGTCGGCGATGTTCGACGCGAGTCATGTTGCGCTCGACGAATTCGTGGCCGCGTTCACTCCGGTTGAACGGCAGGTGGGTGCGGTGTTCTTCGTCAACGGTCGCGCCGCCGGACTCGAGCTGTTCGATGCCACACGCACGTGGCGCACGCTGGCGCCGAAGCTGATTCGTAGTTACGCGCTGGACGCGCTCGATCAGGAAGAGGGGCCGGTTCAGTCCGACGCTGCCGCCGATGCGAGGGCGTTGATCGAAGGGCTGATGTCGAGTCAGGCGTCAGTCTTTGCGGCCGTTGGTGAAGGAACTGACGTCCGGTTCGAGGGAGCAGGTGCGCTGGGCGCAGCGCTTGTGACGTCGGAGAGGGCGATCCATGTGAGTGCGTTTCCTGTCGGACCAGCCGGGTCGCGGAATCGCCACAAAGGTAGACAACCGCGCCGCAACGGAGGATCACAGATCTGACAACTATCGGCTTACGACATCATCGGGGACATCCACGGGCAGGCGGACAAGCTGGAGGCACTGCTCCGCAAGCTTGGCTATCGCGACACGGCCGGCGCCTGGCGTCAGGCCGGGCGACAGGCGATCTTCGTCGGAGACTTCATCGACCGCGGTCCAGCGCAGGTCCGCTCGGTGAATATCGCGCGCCGCATGGTGGATGCCGGCACGGCTCTCGCCGTCATGGGCAATCACGAACTGAACGCCATCGCGTGGCACACGCCCGATATCGAGGACTCAACGGATTTCCTGCGAACGCACTTCCACCCCGATTGGGGACCCAAGAATCGGGCGCAGCACGCCGCCTTCCTGGCCGAAGTGGAGGACAAGCCGGCGCTGCATGCCGAGATCATCGATTGGTTCCTGACCCTGCCCCTGTGGCTGGATCTGCCCGCACTACAGGTGGTGCATGCGTGTTGGCATCCCGATTTCCTGAAATGGCTCGCGCCGAAGCTGCATGAGAAGCGGTTCCTGACGAGAGAACTGATGGTTGCGGCGACGGATGAAGATGAGGCCGAGAAGGACACGGCGACGCCGAGCATCTTCAAGGCTGTCGAGTGCCTGACCAAAGGTATTGAAATTCCGTTACCCGGCGGCCATCACTTTCAAGACAAGGATGGCCACACGCGGCGGCGGGTGCGCGTGCGCTGGTGGGACGAGAAGGCCACGACATACCGCAGCGCCGCGATGCTGTCCCCAACGGAATGCGCGGCACTGCCAGACCTTCCGATCCCTGCGCACGCGCGCATCGCGCGCCCGGCCAAGCCGGTGTTCTTTGGCCACTACTGGCTCACCGGCGCCCCGGCGCTGCAAACGGCCAGGCACGTCTGTGTGGACTACAGCGCCGGACTTGGTGGTTCGTTGGTCGCCTATCGATTTGATGGCCAACCCAATCTCGCGCCGGAGGGGCTTGTATGGGTCGACTGATCCGGAGGAGAAGATGACAAGTTGGGTGATTCCGAACGTTCTCGCACGGGGAAGCCGGCCCGGCTACTCGGGTGAGCGAGTGTCGGCGAATGAAGTTGACGCCTGGTTGGCTGTGATACGCGAACGAGGTATCAAGTCGATCATCTGCCTCCTCTCCAGCGATCAACTTCCGTTTTACGATCAACTCCCAGGCGGGCTGATCGCGTTCTATCGAACCGCGGGACTCACCGTCGAACACATTCCTGCCGAGGACGGTCAGCGCCCGCCACTGACGGCCGACCATCTGCAGCAGGTGTGGAGCGCATACCAAACGGTCCCGAAACCTGTTCTGGTCCATTGCAGCGCGGGCCGCGATCGCACTGGCCTTGCGATTGGCCACATTCAGAGGCAGCTTGAACGTGGCTCACCGTCTGTTGCGTCGACGGGGGTCTAGACTATCCGTGTGCTAGTTACTGTCTTGAATGTTCGTCAAGGAGGCAACCGATGCGATCCGCGATCATCCGAGCGCTTGTGGGGGCAGCCCTGTGCGGCGCTGTCGCCACAGCCCAGGACAAGGGGCCCTCGGCCGCGGCCGTGCTGCGCGAGCTGAAGACCGGCAACGACCATCACATCGCCAAGCGGTATCAGCATCCGCACCAGACCGCCGCCCGCCAGCGCGAGCTTGCCTCGTCGCAGCATCCGCACGCGATCGTCCTCAGCTGCGCCGACTCGCGCGTCGTGCCGGAGATCGTTCTCGATCAGGGCCTGGGAGATTTGTTCGACGTCCGTGTCGCCGGCAACGTCGCCAGCGACACCGAGCTCGCCAGCATCGAGTATGCCGCCGCGCATCTCCACCCTCCGCTGCTCGTGGTCATGGGCCACCAGAAATGCGGCGCGGTCACCGCCGCGGCGGAAAGCGGGGCAGCGGAAGGCCACTTGCCGTCGTTGCTCGACCTGATCCGTCCCGCCATCGAGCACGCCAAAGGGCAGCCCGGCGATTTGATCGACAATGCCGTCCGCATCAACGTGGAAAACGTCGTGCGGCAGATTCGCGGATCGAAGCCGGTGCTGGCGCCGCTCGTGGATCGCGGCGTACTGACGGTGATCGGCGCGGTGTATTCGCTCGATACCGGCAAAGTCGCGTGGCTGCCGGATGGTCAGGTAAAGATGGCGGCGTGGCTGGAACCGCCGCACGAATCAGCGCAATGCGCGGTCAGCCGCTGAGCGAGCAGGGAGAAGGGCGCCCCAATGGACAAGTTGGTAGTCGACATCCGGCAGCCAGCCCGCGCGTGGTGGTAGATTCGGGAGCATGAGCGACCAGCAGAAGAAGGCGACAGCAGATTTGTCGAACGGCGTTTCCATCGCCGGGCTGGACGATGGCGGGATGATCCTCGGCCACGTCGGCGACAAGGACGTGGTGCTGGTTCGCTCAGGCGGCGAGCTGTTTGCGGTTGGGGCAAACTGCACGCACTACCGCGGGCCGCTCGCCGAAGGACTCGTCGTCGGCGACACCATCCGGTGTCCGCTGCATCACGCCTGCTTCAGCCTGCGCACGGGCGAGGCGCTGCGCGCGCCCGCGCTCGATCCGATTGCCTGCTGGCGCGTCGAGCGCGAGGGCGATCGGATCTTCGTCCGGGAGAAGATGCAAACGACGCAGCCAGCTCCCGCGATCCCGCGTCCCCAGACCCTCCTCAATTGTCATCGTCGGAGGAGGCGCGGCGGGCGTCGCGGCCGCCGAGATGATCCGGCGTGAAGGCTACGACGGACCGCTCACCATGATCAGCGCCGACGCGGATCCGCCCGTCGATCGTCCCAATCTTTCGAAGGATTACCTTGCGGGCGAAGCGCAGGACGATTGGATTCCGCTCTGGCCCGCCGAGTTCTACGCCGAGAAAAGGATCGAGATGCTGCTCGGGCGCCGGGTGGCCTCGATCGATTCGGCGCGGCGAACCGTGCGGCTCGACGATGGTTCGGAGCGTTCGTATGGAGCGCTGCTCCTCGCCACCGGCGCGGATCCCGTGCGGTTGCCGATTCCAGGCGCCGACGGCAAGCAGGTGATGTACTTGCGCTCGTTCGCCGACAGCCGCGCGATTGTCGAGCGCGCGAAGAACGCCAAGCATGTCGTGATCGCGGGCGCGAGCTTCATCGGCCTCGAGGTGGCGGCGTCGCTGCGCGCGCGCGGGATCGACGTTGACGTGGTCGCGCCCGAGAGCACGCCGCTCGAGCGCGTCATGGGTGTCGAGGTCGGCCGGTTCGTGCGATCGCTGCACGAGGCTCAGGGCGTCATGTTTCATCTCGGGCAGACCGTGAAGGCGATCGATGGACGCACGGTCACGCTCAGCGACGGCAAGACGCTCGATGCGGATTTCGTGGTGATGGGCGTCGGCGTCAAGCCGGCGACGGCGCTCGCCGAGCAGGCCGGCATCGCGGTGGACCGCGGTATCACGGTGAACGAGTACCTGGAAACGAATGCCGCCGGCATTTTCGCCGCGGGGGATGCGGCCCGGTGGCCCGACCCGCACACCGGCGAGCGCATTCGCGTCGAGCACTGGGTCGTCGCCGAGCGGATGGGACAGGTCGCCGCGCGCAACATGCTGGGCGCCCGCGAGCGGTTTGACGTGGTGCCGTTTTTCTGGAGCAAGCACTACGACGCTGTCGATCAAGTACGTCGGCCACGCGGAAAAATGGGACGCGGTGCAGGTGAGCGGATCGCTCGAGTCCCGCGATTGTTCCGTCGCCTACAAACGCGGCGAACGCACGCTGGCGGTGGCCACGATCGGACGCGACGTGGAGAGCCTCGAAGGCCGAGGTCCGAATGGAAGGCGCCCACGTCTTCCTAGGCTCTGTCTACTGAACGAGTTTCGCCGGCACGTATTCGGTGAGGGCTTCGACGTATTGCGCGCGGAGAAGCGCATCGACGTGCTCGACGTGCGTCGCGTCCTTCAGACCCGCGGATCGCGTCAACCGAGCCGAAGCCGTTCGCGCCCAGCCAGTGCTCGAGTCCCTCCCGCATGCTCGCGATGTGCTCGCGGACCATTTCTGAGCAGCGCCGAGGCCGTCGTGACGACGTCCGCGCCGGCGAGCAGGTACTTGACGACTTCGGTTTCCGTCTCGACGCCACGGCTGGCCGCAAGCGAGCACGCGACGCGCCGCGACAGGAGCGCGATCCACACGAGCGAGAGCGGCAGCTCGGCGGCCGTGGACAACGGGAGCGATCGCGTGACTCGAAGCGTGGTGAGGTCGATGTCAGGTGCGTAGAAACGGTTGAAGAGCACCAGTCCGTCCGCGCCGGCCCGCACCAGTTCCGCGGCCATGTGCGGCATCGAGCTGAAGTAGGGCATCAGCTTGATGGCGACGGGAATCTTCACGGTCGCCGAAACCTGCCGGACGATCTCCAGCGTGCGCCGTTCCACCTCGGCGCCGCTGACGGCGGGATCGATCGGGACCGAGAAGACGTTGAGCTCGATCGCCGCGGCTCCTGCCTGTTCGAGGGCGCGCGCGTGCCCGATCCATCCCTCGGCGGTCGTGCCGTTGAGGCTGGCGATGACCGGAATGTCCAGCGCCTCGCTCGCGAGCCGGAGCGTCTCGAGATGCCCGGACACTCCGCAGTCGTAATCGGGGAGCTCGGGGAAATAGCTGCCTGCCTCGGCCTGACTGTTCGAGCCGTGCTCCGTGTAGAGGGCGTAGGCCGTGTCCTCGGCGCGAATTTGCTCCTCGTAGAGCGACGCCATCACCACCGCGGCCGCGCCGGCATCCTCGAGCCGGCGCATGCCGTCGACGTTCGCGGTCAGGGGGGACGCAGCCGCGACGATCGGGTGCGCCAGCTGCAGGCCGAGATACCGTGTGGAGAGGCTCATGATGGGATGTCCTGCCTACGCCGGGTGGAATCGGCTGCCGTCTCGCGAGGCCAGATCCTCGTACACCTGGTAGCGTTCCAGGATGCCGCGCTGCGACTGTTCGAGCATCCGTTTCGCGGCGTCCGGATGCG
Organism: uncultured cyanobacterium; assembly: GCA_963833135.1. Taxonomy (GTDB): domain Bacteria; phylum Acidobacteriota; class Vicinamibacteria; order Vicinamibacterales; family UBA2999; genus 12-FULL-67-14b. Next base: position 133,999 of record CAWHWW010000016.1, read on the forward strand.
TTTGCGCCAGTGACTTGAAGCGCACCTCGTTGTAGCGGTATTCCTCGAGCGGAATGCGCGGACGCGGTGAGTCCAGCCGGAACGGGTTCATGCCCCGTCCCCTCATCGTCGGATCGAAGCGGAACAGCGGCCAGTAGCCGGACGCCACGGCGCGCGCCGCCTGCTTCATGCCATGGCGCAGGTCGGTGCCGTGAGCGATGCACTGCGAGTACGCCAGGATCAGCGACGTTCCGGGGTAGGCCTCCGCCTCACGCATGGCCACGAGTGCCTGCTCGTTGTTCGCCCCCATGGCGATCTGGGCAACGTAGACGCTGCCGTAGGCGATGGCCATCAGCGCCAGGTCCTTGCGCGGTGTCGTCTTGCCCGCCGTGGCGAATTTTGCCGTCGCGCCAAGAGGCGTCGCCTTCGACGCCTGGCCGCCGGTGTTCGAATAGACCTCGGTATCGAGCACCAGGATGTTGACGTCCTTGCCCGATGCGAGGACGTGATCGAGCCCGCCGTAGTCGATGTCGTAGGCCCAGCCGTCGCCGCCGACGATCCACACCGATCGGCGCACGAGGAACTCGGCGAGCGCGAGCAGATTGGCCGCATCGGGATCCGTCGCGCCGGCGAGCTTCGCCTTCAGCGCGTCGACGCGCTGACGCTGGACGCGGAAGTCCGACTCGGTCAGCTGCGGCGCCTGCAGGATCGCGGTCACCAGATCCTCGCCGATGCGCGCGGCGAGCTTCTGGGCCAGGTCGCGCGCCTGCCCGGCCTGGCTCTCGATGGCCAGGCGATACCCGAGGCCGAACTCGGCGTTGTCCTCGAAGAGGGAATTGGCCCACGCCGGCCCGCGGCCGTCGGCGTTCGCGGCCCACGGCGTGGTCGGCAGGTTCGCGCCGTAGATCGACGAGCAGCCCGTCGCGTTGGCGATCTGCAGCCGATCGCCGAAGAGCTGCGACATCAGCTTGAGATACGGCGTCTCGCCGCACCCGGCGCACGCTCCTGAAAACTCGAACAGCGGCTCCAGGAACTGCACCCCGCGCACGTTGGCGAAATTCACGCGCGTCCGATCGGCCCACGGCAAGGTTTCGAAGAAGCTGACGCTCTCGCGTTCGGCCTCGACATGCTGGAGCCGGTCCTTCATGTTGATCGCCTTGATGGCAGGATCGTCCGGGCTATGCGCCGGGCAGTTCTCCACGCAGACGCCGCACCCCGTGCAGTCTTCGACGTAGACCTGCAGCGTGAAGCGCGAGTCGGGATAGCCGCGCGCGTTGATCGGCGCGGCCTTGAAGAGCGACGGCGCGCCGGCCAGCCGGCTCTCATCGTAGTACTTCGCCCGAATCACGCTGTGAGGACAGACGATGGCGCACTGGCCGCACTGGATGCAGAGGTCGGATTCCCAGATCGGGACCTCGTCGGCGATGTTCCGCTTCTCGTACCTCGCCGTGCCGGTGGGATAGGTGCCGTCCACGGGAAGCGCGCTGACCGGAAGCAGGTCGCCGCGCAGCCCGAGGATCGGCGCCGTCACGTTGCGCACGAAATCCGGCGCCGTCTCGGGGACGAGCGCGAGGCGCAGGCGCTGGCCGTCCGCCTTCGCCGGCACGCGAACCTCGTGCAGGTTCGCCACGGCGCTGTCGATCGCGGCAAAGTTCTTCTCGACGATCGCCTTTCCCTTCCTGGCGTAGGTTTTTTCCGTCGCCTGCTTGATCGCCTCGATCGCCTTGTCCCGCGGCATCACACCCGACAGCGCGAAGAAGCACGTCTGCAGGATGGTGTTGACGCGGGAGCCCAGCCCGAGGCCGGACGCCACCTTGGACGCGTCGATCACATGGAGCTTGAGTTTCTTGTCGACGATCTGCTGCTGCGCCTCCCGCGGGATCTCGTTCCAGACCTCGTCGGGGCCATAGGGGCTGTTGACGAGCACCGTGGCGCCGGGCGCGGCCTGCGCCAGCGTGTCGAGCTTGTACAGGAACTCGAACTTGTGGATGCCGACGAAGTTCGCCGACTTCAGCAGATAGGGCGCGCGGATCGACGCGCGGGCCGAACCGCAGGTGCGAGATCGTATACGAGCCGGACTTCTTCGAGTCGTAGACGAAGTAGCCCTGCGCATGACGTTCAGGATCGGCGGCCAGGATCTTCGTCGAGTTCTTGTTCGCGCCGACCGTGCCGTCGGCGCCGAGGCCGAAGAAGAGCGCACGCACCATGTCCGGAGGCTCGATGTCGAAGGTCGGGTCGACGGTCAGGCTCGTGTGCGACACGTCGTCGTTGATCCCGATGGTGAAGCCGCGCTTCGGCTCCGGCTTCTTCAGCTCGTCGAACACGGTCTTGGCCATCGCCGGATCGAAATCCTTCGAGGACAGGCCGTAGCGGCCGCCCACGATCACGGGCATCGACGTGATGCGGCCCGCGAGCGAACGCCTCGGCGAAGGTCGTCAGGACATCGAGATACAGCGGCTCGCCAGGCCCGCCGACTTCCTTCGTGCGATCGAGCACCGCGATGTGCGTGACGGTCTTCGGCAGCGCCGCGCGAAAACGCTCCGCGTCCCAGGGCCGGTAGAGCGTTACGTGCAGCACGCCGACCTTCTCGCCGTGCGCGTTCAGCCATGCGGCGGTCTCGTCGAGCACCTCGAACGCCGAGCCGATGACGATCGCGACCCGCTCCGCCTCCGGATGGCCCGAGTAGCGGAACAGGCTGTACGAGCGGCCGATCAGGGCGCCGACGCGATCCATGGCGCGTTGGACGATGTCCGGAACGCGCGGCGTAGAAGGGGTTCGCCGTCTCGCGGGCCTGGAAGAACGTATCAGGGTTGTGGGCGGTGCCCCGGATCACCGGCCGCTCCGGTGTGAGCGCGCGTGCCCGGTGCGCGCGCACCAGGTCATCGTCGATCGCGGCCCTGATCTGCTCGTCCGGGATCACGCTGATCTTGTTCTCCTCGTGCGACGTGCGGAACCCGTCGAAGAAGAACATCACCGGCACGCGCGATTCCAGCGTCGCCGCCTGCGCCACCAGCGCCAGATCGTGCGCTTCCTGCACCGAGGACGCGGCCAGCATCGCGAAGCCGACCATGCGCGCGCTCATCACGTCCGAGTGGTCGCCGAAGATCGACAACGCCTGCGTGGCGATCGCGCGAGCCGCGACATGAAAGACACAGGGCGTCAGCTCGCCCGCGATCTTGTACATGTTGGGCAGCATCAGCAGGAATCCCTGCGACGCCGTGAACGTCGTGGTGAGCGCGCCGCTCTGGAGCGCACCGTGCACCGCTCCGGCCGCGCCCCCTTCCGACTGCATCTGCTGGATCACGGGCACCTGGCCCCAGATGTTCTTGACGCCGTGGGCGGCCCACGCATCGGCCAGCTCCGCCATCGTGGACGAGGGCGTGATCGGAAAGATGGCCATGACCTCGTTGACGCGATAGGCGATGTGGGCGGCGGCCGTATTGCCGTCCATCACGACCGACTTCACAGACATGCGACAGCTCCTCTTGGACGTCGAGCGCTACGTTCGGACCGTGAAGCGGGCGGGCACTCGCTCGGCCGCCGGACGCTCGCCCGGCCCGTTCACTCCGGGCTCCGGCGTCATGTCGATCGCGTGGCACGGGCACTGCTCGAAGCACGTGGCGCACCCGGTGCAGAGCTCGAGATCGACCCGATAGAACCGGCCCTTGCCCAGCTTGACGATCGCCTGCTCGGGACACGCGGCATAGCAGTTGTCGCACTCGAAGCAGTTGCCGCAGGCCAGGCACCGCGTCGCCTCGAAGCGCGCCTCGCGCTCGGAGAGACCCGACACGATTTCGTCGAATCCCGTGCGCTTCGCCACCGGCAGCGCGGCATGCTCGCGTCGATCGGCATCGAGGAACATCGTCAGGTTGAGCAGCTCGTACGGGACCGGCGGGTGCGCCGGCGGCTTCTGGTACACCACTCCGCGCAACCATGCGTCGATGTTGCGCGCCGCCTTCTTGCCGTGGCCGACCGCCGCGGTCATGGTCCGCGCGCCGCCGATCATGTCGCCGCCCGCGAAGATGCCGTCGCTCGCGCTCATCTGCGCGTCCACTTCGACGACGTTGCCGCGGCCGATTCTGAGGTCCGGCACTTTCTTCAGGAACTCGACATCGGAATGTTGTCCGACCGCCATGACCAGCGAATCGGTCTTGAGGGTCTGGAACTTCCCGGTGCCCACGGCGCCCGTGCCGTCCGGCGCCATCTCCATTTCCTCGACGACGATTTCGTCCTCGCCGAACTGCTTGACCGTGGACAGCCACTTGATCTTGACGCCTTCGGCGAAGGCTTCATTCGCTTCGTACGGGTGCGCCTCCATCTGCGCCTTGTCGAAGCGGAAGATGATCACCGCCTCTTCGGCGCCGAGCCGCTTCGCCATTCGTGCGGCATCCATCGCGGTGTTGCCGCCGCCGACGATGCCGACGACGCGTCCGAGCGACGGTGCGCGGCCCTTCTCGACCTGCTCCATCAACGTTACCGCGTCGATGATCTTGCCGCCGTCCATGGCCGGAATGTCGATGTGGTTCGCGACCTGGGCGCCGATGGCGAGGAACACCGCGTCGAACGACCCCGCCGCTTTTTCGGCCAGCACATCGTTCACGCGCGAGTTGCGAACGATCGTCACCCCGATCGCCTCGATGCGCGCGATTTCCTTGTCGAGCCCCTCGCGCGGCAGCCGGTACGCGGGAATCCCGTAATGCATCATGCCGCCCGGTTTCGGGTTGGCATCGCGGATTTCCACGTCGTGTCCGAACCGCCGCAAGTGGTACGCGCACGACAGGCCCGCCGGGCCCGCGCCGACCACGAGCACCCGCTTGCCGGTGGGCGGACCGGGCGCAATCGTCCACCCCTTCTCGTTGGCGAGATCGCCAAGATACCGATCGAGCGAATGGATCGAGACGGCCGAATCGAGGAACTGGCGGTTGCAGGCGCTTTCGCAGGGGTGATAACACGCGCGGCCGTGTGTGGCGGGCAGCGGGTTCTCCTCCATGTACTTCCGCCAGGCCGCCTCGTAGTCGCCCGCTTGTGCCAGCGCCAGCCATGCCTGAATGTTCTCTCCGGCCGGACAGGCCTGGTTGCAGGGAGGAAGATGGTCGACGTAGATCGGGCGCTGCCATCGGCGCGCGCCGGCCCCTTTGCCGATCGTCTGCTTGTAAACCGGCGTCAAATCTTTCGGAACGAGACTCACGGTACTCGGTTTTGGCAATTAACGTGCCCGGAGAATGCCTTGAGAACATATGGGAGATGTGTCTGCGTCTCTCCCGTGGGCCGGAGGCCCTACGCCGGCCCGTGGGTTCTCACGTAGCCGCGCCAAGGCGTGCCCGAGCGTCAGTTGCACCAGGCGAAACAACCCTATAAGGTGTGCGTCTAGTCGTCGTTAAGAACGGCAAAGCGAAAAAGCAGAGACCATGATTCTTCGCACCCTGTTTCGAGCGGGCGGCAGCCTGCTCGCCATGCTCGTCATCCTGGCTATCTGTGCCTGGTTCATCTATTCGCAGCGGCTGCAACTGGAGATGGAGAACCGGAAGGAGATGGCTCACGCCGCGCATGAACTGGGTGCGATTCTCGGCGCCCTGACCGAGACGGCCGACAAGTTCTTCAAGGACTACAAGAGCACCGACGGCCAGCCTGAGACGAAAGCTGAGGCCCTCCTACCCGTTCTAATGGCCAGGGCTGAAAGTCTTCAGCTTCGCAATCCATATCTTGCCGACTATCCGGCTCCCAAGCGAGAGCCTCCGACGTGTGCGGGTGGCGAGGCTGGGCTTCTGAATCCCAATTTGCTCGTGGTTCCGGTGGTCTACCCCGAGAGAAGGGATCTTCACTTGCCGGTGAGCCCTGAAGCCATCTTCGACGACGTCGCCATCAGCCGCGCGTTCGAATACCTCTTCATCGCAGACGAAAGCGGCAAGGTGACCTTCGAAGTCGCGCACGGCTCGTCGGGACAGCGTCGCGTGGACCGATCGTGGTTGGATCGGCGGGCCGAAGGTGATTCGGGTGCGCAAGGTCACACGATCCGTCTCGAGGATATCGCGGCACTCCAGACGGCGTCGGGATCGAAACTCGCGATCGACGAGCTGAAGGGGTCGAGCGGCACCCGATCGATCCGCCTTGGCGACGAGACGTATCAACTGTACTCCTATCCTTTCGAGATCAGGAGCTTCAGCAATAAAGACTATGAGGATCGTGACTGCGCGCCGAAGGTCACGTGGATTGTCGGCGGCCTGGTTGATCCACAACAGATGTGGATCGAGGCGCTGACCATCTCTCACGAATGGATGTTGCTGCTCTTTGTGACGCTCGTCGTGGCGGTGATTGGCCAGCCCTTCGTCAAGCTGTTCCTGTTGAGTCCGACCGAGCGGTTCCGTTTTGCCGACGCCTGCCTGCTGGTGCCGAGCGCAGCCGTTCTGCTCGTGCTCGCCACGATTCTGCTGCTCGACGCCGGTACTTTCGGGCAGCTGCAGGTCCAGGCGGCGACGGGGCTGAAGCGGCTCGCAGATGGAGTCGAGCACAACCTGACTGCGGACGTGCGCCAGATGCTGGACCAACTCGATGAGTACGACCGACATCTGTCCGAGCATCTTGCGGAAGAGTGCGCGAACACCGACGTCACGAAGATTCTCGAGACGCGAGGCAAGGACAGGGGTCCGGCCTACCGGGATTTTGTGCAGGTCTTTTGGACGGATCCGGGGGGCACCCAATTCTTGAAGCGGTCAGTTCACGGGGTGAGCACCGGGTTTCAGAAAGTCGATCAGCGGGCGTACTTCACCGAAGCCAGGAACGATCGCTTGTGGCGTGAGAAAGGCACGGTTCGAAAACCATTTTTCGTTCAGTCCCTGCGCACCTTCACAACGGGAGAGCTGCTGACGGCGGTGTCGATTCGATCAGCCCTGCCATCAACCTGCGCGGCGTCGGCACCGAAGGAACAGAAAGACAAGGCGTCAGGCCTCCGCGATCAACCGAAGGATCCCGAGGTCATTGTCGCGGCCATGACGGGCAGTCCGCTGTCGGTTGAACGGCCGTTCCTGCCCGCGGGCTTGAGCTTTGCCGTCATCGAGTCCAGCGGTCGCGTCATCTATCATTCCGACCGCCGCCGCAGTTTGAAGGAGAACCTCTATGACGAGCTGGGCGACCCCGCCCGGCTGGAGGCAGCCATCCACGCGGGACAGCCGCAGCGCTTCAGCACGACGTATGCGCGACGGCCCACAGAGGTCTATGTCAAGCCGTACGAGGCTCTGCCCGCCACATGGTTCGTCATTGCGTTTCGCGACGAGCAATGGCTTGAAACCGTCAACAGCGAAGTGCTCTTCAAGACGATCGCCTGGTCGCTGGCAGCTCTCATGCCGACGATGCTCCTGCCGCTGGTTCTGCTCGTTGCCGGGAAGGATCGCCTCGCGCACTTCTGGCCCGATCCCAACAAGGCCCGCTACTACAGCGTGATGGCGCGGGCATTTGGCGTGATGCTTGTCCTCGGGCTCGCCGGCGTCGCGCTGCTCGAAGGACGGTGGCTGTTCGCGATCGCCATTGCGTTCCCGACCGTCGTTCTCGGAATCATGTTCCTGGTGTACGCCGCTCTCAAGTCACGGAACGAGACCGACGATGCGGCGGCGACGGATCGGGCCAGGCAGCTGTACTTCGTCGCCCTGGCATGTTGCTGGGCGTCGGTCGCCATTGTGCCGGCGACAGGGTTGTTCAGGCACTGCTGGAAGCTCGAACTTGCGAAACTTGGACACCTCGAGACGCAGCGAGCGGATGAGTACCGGGCATCGTGGATCGCACAAGACAGGGACCTGACGCAGTCCATCGCCGTGCTGAATAACGATCGTGCCGAATTCCTGGAGAACAGGCAGCGCTACCTGGGCGCCTACCAACAGGTGCTTCCCAGGCCCGTTCAACCCCTGGCTGCCGATGCGCGGCTCGACGAATGGTTGCCGCTCTACAACGAAACCGCCGCGCGACTGCGCCACCAACGACCTGAAGTCGGCAATGGGAGCTCGACGAGCCAATTTCTCCAGGCTGACCTCGCATTCACGTGGCTCACGGCTCTCGGCACCGTGCTCACGGCGCTCCTTGCCTGGTCCTGGCTTCGCTACAAGGAACGCCACCTCTTCTGGTCGCACCTCATTGGGCGACAACCGCAGAAGATCGCGGAAATCGTCAAACTGCGTCGCTTCGTGGCATTTCTGGCGCCTTCGCAACGCGAGCGCCTGACGGTCGTCAATCTGGTCACCGCCGCCACGGTTGCGGCACCGGATACCAATGTCTTCGTGGATGACTTCGAGCGGATGCTCGTGACTGCCCCGAGACGGCTGGAGACCCTCGAGCGGCTCGAAAAAAGCGTGGCGACGACCGACAGTCGCGCCGTCATTTTCTGCCGCACCGAGCCTGTGCAGTTTTTGAATGGCGAGAAAGATTTGGGGACAGACATCCTGTCGTTGCTGCCGGACGATCTGCGATCGATCGAGAAGGAGCGCTGGCTGAGAGTCCTCGAGCCCTTTGTGACGCACGTCACCCAGGTATCCAGGTCGGACCCGCGCGACGCCGCCGTCGCCGATGCTCGCGCAGACTCGTACTTCCATTCGCTGTGGCGCTATTGCTCCATTCCCGAGAAGCTGACGTTGATTCACGTGGCCGAGGAGGGATTCGCGAACCCTCATCTGAATACGGTCGAGCGGCTCGTGGACAAGGGGCTTCTCGTGTTCGACCCCAATCTCAAGCTGATGAGCAAGGAGTTCGAAAGGTTCGTGCTGGAGAAGGCCGCTTCGGCGCCGGTCAAGACCTGGGAACGGAGCAATGGCGGGTTCGGCTGGGCGCGTGCACGGTGGATCTTCATTCTTCTCATCCTGGGCGGCCTGGTTCTCCTGGCCTCGACGCAGGGTGCGTGGTTCAAGGGCGCAGCCGCAATGCTCACGGGCGTCGCTGCGGCTCTCGAAACAATCTCGCAGCTTCTCCGCGCGGCTCAACAATCGCGCTCCGCGCTCGCCGATTGATCGACGACCTAGCTGCCGGACGAGAGGATGTACTTCAGGATGTGACGCCGCTTGCCCCGTTCGGTCTCGCGATGAAACAGGCCCGGAGAGGCCGAGATGAACTTCGCGTATAGCGGACTGATATCGGTGGCCCAGCGGCCCACGATGGTCTGGGCATCGACCCTTCGCAGCTCGCGTTCGAGCCCTGCGGCATCGCTGCGCGGTGAAGTGATCCGGAACCAACGAGGGGATCGTAATCTCGGGCTTGCTCGTTGCTTCGCAGCGGACCACCGTCTTGCCGTCGGCGCCCCGCGCAAATGTCAGCTCGCCGATCGGCGTCGCGTGATTGGAGGTGGAGATGCCCGAGAGGCGCCACGCGCCTTTCAGCTCTCCGGGCTTCACCCGGTCGCCTTTCAGAAACAGCTACTCGTGATCACGCTCGCCGAGCTCGGCGAACGAGTAGCGGCGCATCAGGACGCCGGTAAACCCGCGCCTGCCCCCTGGAAACTTTCCTGCGTAACCGCCGTACACGATCACCCCGTCATTGCCTGCTTTCATCACGTCGTAGAAAATGTGTTCGAATACAGGGTCGGTGTAGCGCAAGAGAATGTATCTCCCTGGATCGAGATCATCGGTCCGTCGATCGAGCGTGATCTCTTCGAGGGAGTGTTTCACCAGAATCTGTCCGTCCAGGTAGTGCGTCTCGCCCAGGTAGCGCCGGCCCTGCTTCCAGAACCGTTTCGCGTAGCCGGTCGCGAGCCGCGTCATGCTGTCGCGGAGAGGCAGCCGCAGCCCCTTCGGCAGCCATCCCTTCCAGTACTCGTCGTTGAAGATCGTGCGCGCCGCGATATCCACCTGATGGCCGCCGGCGTTCAGGATCTGCTCGAGCGGCACGGTCGTCATGCGGCGAAACTTCTCCGCGAGCTGGGCGTCCGTGGCTTCCGCGAGCCAGGTCGGGTCGAGGTCGCTCGACGATGGATCGGCAGACGTGCGGTTGCGGCTCCCTCGGCGTGGATGCGGCTTCATCTGACTCCTTTATGCTCTAGAACGCGAATCTCGCGTCGCGCGCTACATTCAACCACAGATGACGGCTGAGGCGGGTTGAGTGAATGCTCTTAATTCCTAAGCTCATCAGCAGGACGCCTCCCCAGAGATTTCCCCTCCGCCTGCCTTTCATTCCGGCATAATCACGGCACCAATCCACCCTGGGCATGGTTCGCCCTCCGCGCGGTTGTGACGTTCCTTGTAGAGAGGACGACTATGTCCGCGCGTCTCTCGATTCTGACACTCGGAATCCTTCTGGTCGCAACAGGTGCCGGCGCACAGAGCGCCGATGCACAAAGCGCGGGCGCGGCAATGCGCGCAATTCTTTTCAGGGGCGAAGAAGGCGGGAGGGGAGCCCTCACCGAGAATTCTACCGCCGCGCTGTACGGCCTGTTGCTCGGCGAGACGACCACGTTTCCGACCGGGACGTCTGCGGGCGGTTTCACCTGGACCTTCGATGACACGCTGCACGTGCCGGTCAGACGCAGCCGGAGCTTCGGCCCGATGTTCGCCGAGCGTCCGTTCACCACCGGCAAAGGCAAACTGAACGTCGGCGCGGCGTTTCAGCACACCACGTTCTCGTCGGTTGGCGGGCGACCGTTGACGGATCTCGAGGATTCTGTCACCTACCTGACTGGCGAAGTCTATCGCTTCACGTCGTCTCTCGACGTGCAGCTCGATCGGACGATTGTCAGCGCTACCTACGGGCTGCACAACAAGGTCGACGTCGCGGCGATTGTGCCCTTTGGCAGCGCCCGTGTCTCGGGGTTCGCCTCTTACTACCAGTCTGAAAACGGCGTCTCGGAGACTTTGCGCACCGACCGTAGCGGCTCGTCGTTCGGCATCGGAGACATCCTGGTTCGAACGAAGGTGGCTCTCATCGCGAGCGACATCTTCGACGCCGCTGCAGCGGTGGACATCCGCCTGCCAACGGGTGATCCCGAAAAACTGCTCGGGACCGGGTCCACGCAAGCCAGGGTCTTGTTCATTGGCGGCACGACGGTCGGCAGCGTCAACCCACATTTCAACGTCGGCTATACCTTCGGCGGCCAAGGGATGGTGTTCGGTGCTGACAATCGCTGGGAAGGAGCGTCCGGTGACCCCGAGCTCATCACCCGGCAGCCGTCCGAGGAGTTCAACTACACGGCCGGCGTTGATTTCGCGGCTACCGCGCGCATCACCATTGCCGGTGACATCATCGGACGCGTCGTCAAGAACTCAGCCGAGATGGAATTCTTCGACGGCGAACCCGGTGGAGATCGACGGATCGGTCTTGAGATCACGCCGGGGACTGTCCACAAGTTGCTGGGCGCCGTCGGCGCCAAGCTCAGTCTCGGCGGCGCGTGGCTGCTCACCGGCACGGTGCTCTTTCCCTTGAATGACAACGGCATCAAGCCGGCCGTGACACCGGTCATCGGCTTCGAGCGCGCTTTCTAGGGTGCAGGATGCCAGTCCATTTGGCGGACACCTGTCGCGATCCCAGAGATTTCGCTCCCCGCCGTCCTTCATTCCGGCATAATCACGGCACCAATCCACTCGGGGCTGTCGTTCGCCCTCCGCGGTTGTGACGTTCCTTGCAGAGAGGACGACTATGCCGGCGCGCCTCGCGATTCTGACAATCGGGATCCTCCTGATCGCAACCGGCGCCGGCGCTCAGAGCGCAGGCGGGGCACTGCGCGCGATCCTTTTCAGGGGCGAAGCGGGAGCCACCGGCGCCCTCACCGAGAACTCCAGCGCCGCGCTCTACGGCCTGTTGCTCGGCGAAACGACCACGTTTCCTACCGGCACGTCTGCTGGCGGTTTCACCTGGACCTTCGACGACACGCTGCGCGTGCCGGTCAGGCGCAGCCGGAGCTTCGGCCCGATGTTCGCCGAGCGTCCGTTCACCACCGGCAAAGGCAAGCTGAACGTCGGCGCGGCGTTTCAGCACACCACGTTCTCGTCGGTTGGCGGGCGCTCGTTGACGGATCTCGAGCAGTCCATTACCTACGTGAGCGGCGACAGTCTATCGCCAGCACGTCGTCTCTGGACGTGCAACTCGATCGGACGATTGTGAGCGCCACCTACGGGCTGCACAACAAGATCGACATCGCGGCGATTGTGCCCTTTGGCAGCGCCCGTGTCTCCGGGTTCGCCCTTGGCTACCAGTTGGAGTCCGGCGTCGAGAATAGCCGTGCGCACCGACAGCAGCGGCTCGTCGTTCGGCATCGGAGACATTCTGGTTCGAACGAAGGTTGCGCTCATCGCGAGCGACAGCTTCGACGCCGCGGCAGCGGTGGACATCCGCCTGCCAACGGGTGATCCCGAAAAACTGCTCGGGACCGGGTTCACGCAAGCCAGGGTCATGTTCATTGGCGGCACGACGCTCGGCAGCGTGAACCCGCACGTCAACGTCGGCTATACCTTCGGCGGCGAGGGGATGAAGTTCGGTGCTGACAATCGCTGGCAAGGATCGTTCGGTGACCCCGAACTCATCGACCGGCAGCCGTCCGAGGAGTTCAACTACACGGCCGGCGTTGATATCGCGGCCACGCCGCGCATCACCATCGCCGGCGACATCATCGGGCGCGTCGTCAAGAACTCAGCTGGGATGGAATTCCTCGACAGCGGACCGGGTGGCGATAATCGACAGATCTTTCTCGAGATCACGCCCGGGACTGTCCACAAGTTGCTGGGCGCCGTGGGCGCCAAGGTCAGTGTCGGCGGCGCGTGGCTGCTCACTGGCACGGTGCTCTTTCCATTGAATGACAACGGCATCAAGCCGGCCGTGACACCGGTCATCGGCTTCGAGCGCGCGTTCTAGGCGACAGGATGACAGTCCATCTGGCGGACACGGCGCCGAGGGCCGCGCGGGTCTTCCTGAGCTACAAGCGCAACGTCGAATCCGACAGCGCGCTGGCCGACGAGGTCGTCGCCGCGCTGTCCGCCGCCGGTCACGCGATCTTCGTCGACAAGCAGCTGCGCGTCGGCCAGGACTGGGCAGCCGAGATCGACCGGCGAGTCCGCCAGTCGGACTACCTGATCGTGTTCCTGACCGCCGAGTCGATCCTGAGCGAGATGGTCCGCGGCGAGATCGAGATCGGCCGCGATCAGGCGGCAAAGACCTCGGCGCCGCGGATCCTGCCGGTGCGCCTCGCGCTTCGACGGGCCGCTGCCGTACCCGCTCAACGCGTATCTCGATCCTGATCCAGTACACCATCTGGGCCGGTCCGGCAGACACCCCGCGCCTGCTCCGCGAGTTGCTCGATGCCGTCGGCGGCGGCACGCCACTGGAGGCGGCACCGACGAGCGCGCCGGTCGCGCCCGCGGTCAACCTGCCTCCGTTGTACGCGGCGCCACTGCCGCCGGGCCCGTTGCCCGAGCCAGGAGGCACGCTCGACGTCGACGATCCGTGGTATCTGCCGCGGCAGACCGACGCCATGGCGCTGGCCCACATCCGCCAACCCGGCCAGACGCTGACGATCAAGGGACCGCGCCAGATGGGCAAGAGCTCGCTGTTGATGCGCACCGTGAAGGCCGGCATGGACGCCGGCAAGAGCGTCGCGCTGCTCGACTTCCAGCTCGTCGACGAGGACAGCAAGGCCGACGCGGATCTCTTCTTCCGCCGGTTCTCGTCGTGGGTGGCCGAGCAGCTGAACTTGCCTGACACGGTGGAGAAGTTCTGGAACTCCGCGCTACGCCAGCCCGCAGAACTGCACGCGCTACATGGAGCAGCACGTGCTCGAGCCGCTTGGCGGTCCGTGCATCTTCGCCATCGACGAGACCGACGCGATCTTCCAGACGTCGTTCTCGCAGGACTTCTTCTCGATGCTGCGCAGCTGGCACAACCGGCGCGCCGATCCGATCCGCCGCTGCTGGAAGAAGCTCGACATCATCCTCTCGACGTCCACCGAGCCGCAGTTCTTCATCGACCGCCCGCACGAATCGCCCTTCAACGTCGGCGTGACGCTGAGGGTCGAGGACTTCAACCCGGAGCAGGTCGGCGTCCTCAACGCGCGCCATCCGCGCCCGCTCTCGGGTGGCGACGTCGAGCGGCTGTACCGGCTCGTCCGCGGCCACCCGTTCCTGACGCGCAAGGCGCTGTACATGGCCGCCGGCAGCGCCCCGACGTGCTCCGTCGACGAGCTGTTCGCCCACGCCCGGGACGACGCCGGACCGTTCGGCGATCACCTGCGCGACTACCTGCTGCGGCTGCAGCGGAAGCAGGACTTGATTCCGGCGCTCCGGCAGGTCGATCGACGGCCGTACGCTGAACGACGAGCTGGCGATCTACCGGCTGCAGGCGCTCGGCCTGGTGCGGCGCGACGGCCACAAGGTGGTGCCGCGCTGCGAGCTCTACGGCGAGTATTTCCGCGAGCGCCTCCACAGCGATGCCTGACGCCTTACAGTTCGTCGCCGGCGGCGCCGTCCAGGCGGGTGGCGGCATCTATCTGGAGCGCGACGCGGACCGCGACCTGCTCCGGCACTGTCTCGCCGGAGACTTCACCTACATCCTGACGTCGCGGCAGATGGGCAAGTCGAGCCTGATGTACCGGGCCGCCGAGCAGCTCGCGCAGCACGGCGTCGTTCCCGGTCATCATCGACCTCACGGAGCTCGGCGCGCAGACGACGGCCGACCAGTGGTACAAGGGCTTCCTCCTGCGTGGTGCAGGAGCAGCTCGATCTGCGCGAGAGCGCGTCGGCCTGGTGGGACGCGCACGCCGAACTACGCCTTCGCGCAGCGGCTGATCCGCTACCTGCGCGAGGTCGCGCTCGTCGAGCGCCCCGAACGGCTGGTGCTCTTCGTCGACGAGATCGACACGACGCTGCGCCTCGATTTCACCGACGATTTCTTCGCCGCCATCCGTTTCCTCTATCAGAACCGCGCCCTCGACTCCGGAGCTGGAACGGATCTCGTTCGTGCTGATCGGCGTGGCCACGCCGAACGATCTGATCAAGGACACGGCGCGGACGCCATTCAACATCGGCCACCGGATCGAGCTTGACCGATTTCACGACCGAGGAAGCGGCGGTGCTTGCCGTTCATCTGGCGGTGCCACCAGACACGGCCGCGCGGCTTGATCGACTGGATTCTGCGCTGGACCAGCGGACATCCTTACCTGACGATGCGGGCGCTCCGCTCGCTGGCCGAGACGCCGCCGCCGGCGTGGACGCACGACCGCGGTCGACGACCGTGTGCGCGAGCTGTTCCTTGGTCCGGGCGGCGAGAGCGACACCAATCTGCAGTTCGTCCGCGACATGCTGACGAGGAAGGCGTTCAACCGCGAGGCGGTGCTCGCCGCCTACGACGCCATCCGCAGCGGCGCGAGCGTCCCCGACAAGGAACTGGATCAGGTCGCCTCGTGGCTGAAGCTGTCGGGGATCGTGCGCCGGCAGGACGGCCTGCTGCGTGTCCGCAACGCCATCTACGAGCAGGTGTTCGACCAGCGGTGGGCGCGCGTGCACCGCAGGCTGCACGTCAACTGGCGCCGCCGGCTGACCCGGGCCGCGGCCGCGCTGCTGGTGTTGATCGTGCTCGTCACGATCCCGCTCGCGGTCTACGCCGTGCGGCAGCGCAACGTCGCCGAGGGTGCGAGACGACAGGCGGAAGCGCAGCGTGACGAGGCGGCGCAGAGCGCTGCCGACGAGCGGACGCAGCGTGCCCGGGCCGAGCAGCAACTGCTGACCACCGAACAGAACCTGCAGACCGCGCAGGAGGCGGTGGCGGCGCTGAAGGCGTTCGACCCGAAGGCGGCGGCGCAGCTTTCCGCTGAGCTGACGACCGCACGGACGACGGCCGATCAGCAGTTGGCGACGCTGACGCAGGAACGCGAACGGCTGCGCAAGGATCGAGACGATGCCCAGGCGCAGGTCCGGAAGCTCGAACAGGAGAATGCCGCGCTGAAGCAGCCGCAGTCGCGGCCACCGGCGGCGGCCTCTGCGCCGGCGCCGGCAGGGCCGTTCGTCGTGCCGAACCTCATCGACCGGCCGGCCGCCGAGCTCGCCCGGTCGGGGGTGTCGGCTGCACTGGCGGTCGAAGTGCGAGTCGTTGACAGCGATCGGCCCCGCGATACGATTGTCATCCAGGAGCCCGCTCCGGGCACATCGGTGGCGCGCGGCACGGTCCTGAGAGTGTCGGTGTCGGCCGGACCTCCGCCGCCTGCGCCGCGAACGACCGGCGCAAGTGCGACGGACGAGACCGTGAATGTACTGCGCACGCTTCAGCGCTACAGGGCGGCGTACGAGGCGCTTGACGCCAAGGCGGTGGCGGCGGTCTATCCAGCGGTCAACGTCTCCACCCTGCAGGCGGCGTTCGGCGAGTTCTCGAAAATGACCTACGACCTGAGCGTCGCCGTGAACGGCGTGGTGATCGCCGCCGACGGACTGAGCGCATCCGTTGATGCGTCCGAAACGATACGGCCGGTCGCGAAGTCGGTGCGCGTCGACCCACGGACCGGAACTGTCCTATTCCTGCTGAGGAAGGCCGGCGGGGATTGGACGATTCAAAGCGTGAAGTCCGACGTGCGCAGATAGCGGATCGCGTAGAGCCCGGACGCCCGCTTGCCATCCGCCGGATTAGCTCTTGGCTGACTTGTTCAGGGCCGCTGCGGCGCGAACGAGAGCCTTTAACGCCTTCTCGTTGATCGCTTCGCCCTCGTGGAAGTCGATGGCGCGCCTCGTGTTTCCTTCAAGACTGGAGTTGAAGAGCTTCGAGGGATCCTTCAGGAACGCCCCCTTGGCGAACGTCAACTTCACGGTGCTCTTGTAGGTCTCGCCCGTGCAGATCAGTCCGGCGTGCGACCACACCGGGCCGCCCCACTTCCACTCTTCGACGACGCCGGGATCGGCCGCGTTGATTACGGCGCGGAGATGGCTGAGCATCTTGCCGCGCCAGTCGCCCAGTTCCTTGATTCTCGCGTCGATCAGTGCGGAAGGAGACGTGCTCGTTTGCGGCCCGCTCTTCTTCATCGTGCCGATTCTACACAGGGCTGCGGGTAACTGAAAGCGTCCTAACCGGTTCCGCGCGAAGTAGTCTGGATTAGACTATAAACAGTTTTGTATATATACTGCGCCGGCACATCATGACGGATAATTTGCGAAGCGTCGATCGGCTCCTGCCGCTCAAGCCGAAGGTTCTCCACATCCTGCTGGCGGTGGCCGATGGACCGCGGCACGGCTACAGCATCATGCAGGAGGTGGCGGGGCGCACGGACAGCAAGGTGCGCCTCTGGCCTGCGGCCCTGTACGGACTGCTTCGGGAGCTCGAGCAGGCCGATTTCATCGTCGAGTCGGACCATCGGCCGGCCGCGGATCAGGACGACGAGCGGCGCCGCTACTTCGCGCTCACGCCGCTCGGCAAGCGCGTGCTCGAGGCCGAGGTCCGGCGCCTCGAAGCGATTGTCCATCATGCCCGCTCGAGCCGGGCGTTGCGAAAGGCCGCCCGCGCATGACGATCGATCGGCGTGCCATCCGCGAAGATGGCGAACGGCTGCTCGCGGACGCTCGCGCCCGCGGCCGCGTCGCGCAGGCGAGGACGTGGTTGGCCCTGGCGTGGGATCGCCTGTTCGTCGGCTCGCGGCACGATCTCGCGCAGGCGCTGCGGGCGGTGCTGCGATCGCCGGGTGTCACGCTCGGCATTTCGCTGCTTCTCGGACTTGGCGTCGCGGCGACGACCACGCTCTTCGCATTCGTCGACGCCGTGCTGCTGCGGCCGCTTCCGTACGATCAACCCGATCGGCTCGTCATGTTGTTCGAGTCGAACGTCACCCAGGATCGGCTGCGCGAGGGCGCGGCTCCCGGCAACATCCTCGACTGGGTGGATCGCAATGACGCGTTCGACGCGATCACCGCGATGTTGACGGTCTCGGCCACCCTGCGCGGCAACGACGGCGGTACGCCGATCGCGGGGGTGCATGTCACGCGCGGTTTCTTCGACGTGTATCGCCGCCAGGCGCGGCTCGGCCGCACGTTCGTTGCGGACGAATACGACGGCGCGGCATCAATCACGTCGCGCCAGGCCTCGAGCGGCGAACCGGTCATCGTCCTGAGCCATCGCCTGTGGCTCACACTCGGGGCCGATCCGCAGATCGTCGATCGAACCGTTTCGGTGGAAGGCCGCGACTGGCGCGTCATCGGCGTGATGCCCGAAGACTTTGCCGTGCCCGACGCGACGGCGACCTTCTGGGCGCCGTGGGACATGCGCACGTCGTATCGCGGCGAGCGATTCCCGAACGGCCCGCCGCGAGACGCCCGTTTCCTGCGCGTCGCCGGCCGCATGAAACCACGGATGTCCATCGAAGGCGCAGCAGCGCGGATGCAGACAGTGGCGCGCGGAATCGAATCGGAGCACCCCGACACGAACGCCGGTTGGGGTGTCCGGCTTTCTCCGCTTGTCGGACGAAATCTCGCGCACCAGCAGACTGGAGCTCCTGCTCGTCTTTGCGGCGATGTTCTGCCTCCTGTTGCTGGTCTGCGCCAATGTTGCGAGTCTGGCCATCGCGCGAGGTGTCAGCCGTGCGAGGGAAATTGCGATTCGTCTCGCGCTCGGCGCGGGCGGCGGCCGTGTCACCAGACAGTTGATTGCAGAGAGCGCGTTCGGCGCCATCGTCACCGTGTTGATCGCCCTGGTGCTCTCGGCGTGGTGGGTGGGTGCAGCCCTGTCGATCGCACCCGCCGGCATTCCGCGCATGCAGGAAGTGGCGTTGACGGCGCGAGTCGCATCGTTCGCCGTCGTCCTGGCGCTCTTCGTCACCGCCGTCGGCAATGCGGTTCCGACCTTTCGCGCCAGCCGCACACCGATCGCAGGAGCGCTCAAGGACGGCGCTGCCGTTTCGGCAGGCACGGCCGGCCGGCTGCGCGCGGGCCTGGTGGTGGCCGAGATTGCGGCTGCGGTGATGTTGCTCGTCGGAGCAGGGTTGCTGGCGCGGACGTTTGCGGAGTTACGGCGAGTGGACGTCGGCTTCAACACGGACAATCTGCTCGTCCTGCGCATCACGCCCGATGCAGCCAGGTATCGCACCGGCGCGCAGACGAACGACTACTATCGACGCGTACTGAGCTCGCTTCGCGAGGTGCCCGCGATTCAATCCGTGGCGGCCGTCACGTCTTTGCCGATGAGCGCGATCGGCTCCGACTTCACGAGGCCCTACTGGCCGCAGCAGGCCCGTCCGGAAGGCAACGCCGTTCCGGAAGCCAGCATTCGGATGGCGACACCCGGATATTTCGGAACGCTGGGCCTGCCCGTGATTGCCGGCCGCGAGTTCACCGACGCTGACGACGATGACGCTCCGCGCGTCGTGATCGTCAACCAGAAACTGGCGCGAGCCGCATGGGGCGCCGAAGATCCGGTCGGACGCAACCTTGTCCTCGACTACCAGCGTGGGCCCTATCCCTATGAAGTCGTTGGCGTCGTGCGCGACGATCGCGACGGGCCGCGAAGTGAGCCGGTGCCGGAGATTTTCATTCCGCATGCGCAGAATCCATACCTCGTCATGAACGTGATCGCCCGAACGAGCCTGGATCCCATGGCCGTGGCGCAAACGGCCCGGGCCAGCGCGCTTCGTGTCGACCCCGATCAACCCGTTCATTCGGTGACCACGATGCGGCAGCTGCTCGGCGACGCCGTCCAGCTCGATCGATTCGCCATGCTGCTCGTCACGCTCTTTGCGATCGGCGGCCTCATCACGGCGGCTGGCGGCGTCTACGCGCTGCTCGCCTACACCGTCGTGCAACGGCGCCGCGAGATTGCATTGCGCATGGCGCTCGGCGCGTCACCGCGCCGTGTCGCGCGAGCGATCGTGATGGAGTCGCTGCTGCTCGCCATGGCCGGCGGCTCGATCGGCCTCGTCGCCGCGGCGGTAACCAGCCGTTTTGCGCGCACGATGCTGTTTGGCGTGGCGCCGCAGGATCCAGCTACGCTCGTCACCGCCGTCGCGGTGCTCCTGGCCGTGGTCGTCGCCGCGAGTTGGCTGCCGGCGCGCCGCGCTTCGCTGATCGACCCGTCACGCGCGATGAGGATCTGAGATCGGGCAAGGAAGCGGTACTGACGCAGAAAGAGTGAGATACGCTGTCTGGGTGCCGTCCCGGCGAAGGTCGCTCGTTCGTGCGATAGCGGTCGTGCTCGTCGTCGCCGGATCTTACGGCCTCCTGCGCTTCAAGCGTTCGGAGCTTGTCGACTTCGTCGTTCCACGCACTGCCGCCGTGCGCCTCCTCGCCCATGAGCCTCTGTACCGGCCAGAGGATGGTCATTACCAATACAAATATTTTCCCGCGTTCGCAGTCGCCATGGTGCCCTTCACATGGATGTCCAAGGAAGTGGCACAGGTCACCTGGTTCACGCTGACCTGGGCCATGGCTTTCGCGTTCGTGCGGTTGTCGCACTTCGCACTGCCCGATCGCCGGCTGTCATCCCGGGTACTCATGTGGCTCACGGCCCTCCTTTGCGGCAAGTTCCTGGTCAAGGAGTTGGCGTTCGGCCAATTCAATTTGCCGGTCGGGTTGCTGATGCTTGGCGCGGTGATCGCCGCGCAGCAGGGGCGCGGGTTCGCGGCTGGCGCCGCCGTCGCCGCGGGCGTGTTCGTCAAACCGTATGCCCTCGTGTTGGTTCCGTGGCTGGTTCGGACGATTGGATGGCGAGCGCTGGTTTCGTTCACGCTGGTCATGGTGGCCGGGCTCATCCTGCCGGCCGTTTCGTATGGCTGGGACGGCAACCTGACGTTGCTGCAGGAGTGGTATCGCACCGTCACCCAAACAACACGGCCCAATCTCCTGGTTTCCGACAACGTCTCGTTCGCGTCGATGTGGGCGAAGTGGATCGGGCCAGGCCCCCAGGCCAGCAATCTTGCGCTCGGTTCGGCGGTGGCTGCCATGGCGGCCGGCGGCGTCGTCATGTTGCGGCGACGCCAGGTGGCCGAGCCGAACTTCCTGGAGGCGTCCTACTTTTGCGTCCTGATCACGCTTCTATCGCCGCAAGGATGGGACTACACGCTCGTGCTCGGGCTGCCCGGATTCATGTTGCTCGTCGATCGATGGCGTGATCTGTCGATGATCTGGCGCGCGATCGCGCTGACGGGATTCTTCCTCACGAGCTTCACGATTTTCGATCTGCTGGGACGCACGATCTACATCTGGCTCGTGGAGTTGTCGGCGGTCAGTGTTGGTGCCGTGCTGATTGCGGCATGCCTCGTCCACGTGCGCTGGAAGGGGATCGCGTGAGCGCCGCGCCAGGGCTCCCCGGTTTCTGACATGAAGGCGCGGCTCAAGTGGCTGGTCGTTCTCGCGCTGATCGTGTTGGGTGTCGTCGCATATACCGTCCGCATCCAGTACGAGATGGTTGACTTCATCACCTGGCGCCAGTCGGCCGTGCGTGCCCTGCAGGCAGAACCCCTGTATCGCGCTGAGGACGGCCACTACCAGTTCAAGTACCTTCCGACGTTCGCGCTGATCATGGCTCCGCTCGGCGTGCTCGATGAGGACGCCGGCAAGATGCTCTGGTTTGCCATTTCGGTCGCGTTGCTGGCGGCCCTGCTGCGCTGGTCCGTCGCCGGCCTGCCGGAGCGGCGCCTGTCGCAGCCGACGCTCGCCTGGATCACCGTCATCCTGATGGCGAAGTTCTACGTGCACGAACTTCTGCTCGGGCAGACCAATGTGCTGCTCGGCGCGTTGCTCGCGGGCGCGCTCGTCGCCGTTCAACGCGATCGACCGCTCACCGCCGGCGCCCTCGTGGGCGCAGCCGTCTTCGTCAAACCGTATGCCCTCATCCTGGTACCGTGGTTGGTCGTCACGAAAGGATGGCGAGCCATCGCGATGACGGCGGGCGTTGTGGCCGCGGGCCTGTTGCTGCCGGCGGTTGTCTATGGCTGGACCGGCAACCAGGAACTGCTTCGTGGATGGCTGCGCACCGTCACTGACTCCACGACCCCGAACCTACTCGGGAACGACAACGTGTCCATTGCCGCGATGTGGGCGAAGTGGCTGGGCCCGGGCTCGCCGGCAACGGTGCTTACGCTGGTGACCCTGGTGGCGACCGGCGGCCTGGTGATCGCGGCCTGGCGTTGGAGGAGGGGAGTGGCGGCGCCCGAATATCTCGAGTTCGCGCTCCTGATGCTCCTCATCCCGCTCGTATCGCCTCAAGGGTGGGACTACCTACTGCTGCTGGCCACCCCGGCCCTCGTCTGCCTGATCGATCGCTGGCGAGAATTCCAAGGACTGTGGCGGTGGGGGCTGGGTCTCGCGCTCGCCCTGATGTGCCTTTCCAGCTTCGACCTCATGGGCCGTGAGCTGTACGGGCGGTTCATGGCGCTGTCGGTCATCAGCGTCTGTGCGCTGGTCGTTGCCGTCGCACTGACACACGCGCGATGGAGGCGCCTCGCGTGAGACGGCGCTCTATTGCGACAACTTGACGCGCACTCGGAGCGGCTGTGGGGCCTCCGGTTCGCCGGCGTCGGTGCCCCCGAGCAGGTGCGAGATTGAGTCGGCGCTCCGCTGCCACGCCGCAGCGACGGCCAGCGGGCCCTGGGTCGCATCGATGATGGAGCGGCGTCTGGAAATCGCCCACTTCGCGGGACTTTCGCCGAAGATCGCGGTCGCCAGGGAAAAGTACGCCAATGCGATGATGGCGGCTGCGGTGGGCCGGTCGAGGCTCCACACCCACGCGACCGTCGCCGCGACGAGAGTGACGGCCAGGGCATCGATCAGCAAGGCCAGCAGCCGTGAGAGGACGGACGTTCGTGGTCCGTGCCACGCCGTATCGAACGCCAGGCGAAGACTGCTCTCCTGTGCGACATCATCGGCTTCTCCCGCTGTCTTCGCGAGCTCCGCGCCCGGGCCATCTGGAAACAACCGGACGAACTCGGCACAGGCCTCGGCCGGAGGCAGGCCGATCATCCGAGCGTAGTCACGAAAGAAGGAACGCCGGAAGAGGCCCTTCGGCCAGCGACCGAGGTCGCCGCGCTCGAGGGCCGCAAACAGGTAGGCGGGGATCTTCGTCGAGCTCGCGATTTCGGCAAGCGAGATCCCATTGCGCTCGCGTGCGGCTTTCAGCGCAAGGCAGAACTCGCGACGGGAATCGGTGTACGAACTTTCGCTGGTGAACGGCATCCGATCGATTGACCTTGGGGTTTCCCCCCGCGCGAAGCAATTGTGCTGCCATCGATCGGCGACTCGTTACGACAGC
Source organism: uncultured cyanobacterium (assembly GCA_963833135.1). GTDB lineage: Bacteria > Acidobacteriota > Vicinamibacteria > Vicinamibacterales > UBA2999 > 12-FULL-67-14b. The sequence continues at coordinate 157,141 of CAWHWW010000016.1, forward strand.
GATACACGCTGGCGTCAATATTCGCAACCGATCGATGTAGGAATTTCTACACGGGTATGTTAGTTTTCTACACGTCGAATCTGGGTCATTTGACCATTGCTTTGTTGACGGCGTCAATGGTCAACTTCGTCGTAGTTCGACAATCTTGCAGCCCATCTCGAGCGTCCTGCTCATCGGTAGCAGGCTCAAGTGGTTGATCGTGGCTCGGTTTGCCTTGGTCCGCTCGTCGATGCGAATGCTCTTCGGGTCGTAGAGCGCCATCAGCGCGTCGATGCCGTATTCCTCGTGGATGCGATCCGAGCCCTGGCTGGCGCCGATTTCGATCTGCTCGGGGATCCCGCTGTCCTTGATCAGCTTCTGGACCGACGAGTAGTCGTAATACTCGGGGATGAAATAGAAGCGCGTGCCGGACGCCTTGTATTTCTCGTCGAGCGCGGCCGCGACTTCCTTCATCGCGCCCTGGTTGCCGCCGCTGTCGCCCATCAGGATCACGTTGGTGAAGCCCATGCCCTTCAGGCTCGTCGCCATGTCCGTCAACACGGCGCGATAGGTTGCCGCCGAGAGAAACACGCTGCCCGGCGCGACCCGATCGGCGTCGGGACGCCCAGGTTCGAGCGTGACGATCGGCGCAACGAGCGCGTTGCCGAGCTTTCGCGCGATCGCTTCGCCCATCACCTTGAGCACGAAGTTGTGCTTGCCGGTCGCCAGGTGCGGTCCGTTCGATTCGACGCCGCCGGTGAGGATCAGCCCGGTGGTCTTGCCGGCCTTGATGGCGTCGCGCACTTCCATCCAGGTGAGATCCTCGGTCCAGACGCTGTCGACGGCGGCGATCGGCCGCGGCGCGTTCATCTCCGCCTCGCGTCGCTTGGCGGCTTCGGCCTGTTGCTCCGGCGTCATCGGTGGGCGCTGCAGCTCCTCCACCCCCACGCGCAAAGTCCGGGCGTCGGTGGCCCCGGTTACGGAGAGACCAACCGTCAGCGCCATACCGACCACCACCACTCGACTGAATGACTTCATCGCGATTTGTCCCCGCGCGAATCTTACTCAATCCTGCGCCGAAAACACCGTTCGTCCCGGCTAATTCGTCTTGTCGGTTGTCTACAGGACGCCGCTCAGCTAGGATGCCGCCATGCTCAACGACCTTCGCGTTGCCGTCCGCAACCTGTCGAAGCTGCCGTGGTTTGCCGTCGCCTTCATCCTGACCCTGGGGTTGGGCATCGGCGCCAACACCGCGATCTTCAGCGTGATCAACGGCGTGCTGCTGCGGCCGCTCCCGTATCCGGAAGCCGATCGCATCATGCACCTGCGGCAGGTGCAGGCGACGGCCGGCATCGAGGATTCGAGCTTCTCGTTTGCGGAGGTCGCCGACTACCGCGGCCAGGCGAAGACGATCGATCAGTTCGTCGAGTTCGGCGACTGGACCTTCAACGTGCTCGGGCGCGGCGAGCCGCATCGCGCCACCGGCGGACTGGTCAGCGCCAATTTCTTCCAGATGCTCGGCGCCTATCCGCAATACGGGCGGACCCTGGTGCAGGCCGACGAGGCGAAGGGCGCGCCGCCGGTCGTGGTGCTCACCAACGCCTACTGGCAACGCATCTTCGGCGGCGATCCGAGCGTGATCGGACAGACGCTCGATCTCACCGTCAAGAAGGCGCAAATCGTCGGCGTGCTCGCGCCCGGCGCGCACTATGCGACCGCAGCGCAAGCAGGATTTCTACGTCAACTACGAAGCCAACGATCACTACATGAGCGCGTCGATGCAGGGGCAGCGCGAACATCGCATGACCGATGTCTACGCGCGGCTGGCGCCCGGCCAGACGCCGGAGGCCGCGCAGGCCGAGTTGCGACAGATCGCGAAGGGCCTGCACCAGGCCTATCCCGAGGCGTATCCGCCGTCGCGCGGCTTCGACGTGATCGTGACGCCGTGGAAGGACGAGCTCACCGCGAGGGCGCGACCGATGCTGTTGATCCTGCTCGTGACGACGACGTTCGTGTTGATCATCGCGTGCGCGAATGTCGGCAATCTCACGCTGACGCGGCTGGTCAGCCGCGAAACCGAAATGTCGATCCGCGCCGCGCTCGGCGCGCCGACGTCGGCATTGCGGCGTCAACTGCTCGCCGAGAATCTCGTCCTGTCGGTCCTCGGCGGCGTCGTCGGCCTCGCGTTTGCCGTGGGCGGACTCAACCTGCTGATCTCGTACGCCGGCCGCTTCACGAATCGCACCGGCGAGATCGGCATCGACGGCTGGGTGCTGGGCTTCACGATGATCGTCGCGATCACGATCGCGCTGCTGTTTGCATGGGCGCCGCGGCTGAATTTCGCGAACGACCCGGCTCGCGCCATGGCCGGTGCGGGAGGCCGATCGCTCGGTTCGCCAGGCCGCCGCCGCGCGCAACGCCTGTTGGTGGTGAGTCAACTGGCCGCCTCATTCATGTTGCTCATCGGCGCGGGACTGCTGACACGCACGTTGATGCAGCTGTACGCGGTCGATCCCGGGTTCGATCTCGCGAACGTGTTGAGCCTGCAAGCACCTGACTTCACCGCGCAGAGCCGCGACAAGCGCCTGCAGTTTTCGCAGGACGTGCTCGATCGCGTCAAGGGCCAGGCCAGCGTGCAGAACGCGGCGATGGCATCGGCGGCACCGCTTGCGGAGGCCATGACGATGCCGACGGAAATCAAGGTCGACGGCGCCGAGGATGGCAACGCGCAGGTGATCGTCACGCGCGTGATCAGCAGCGGTTACTTCGAGACGGTGGGCACCCAGGTCATCACCGGGCGCGGTTTCCAGCCGACCGACAGCCAGAAGGCGCCGCCGGTGGTGATCGTCAGCCAGGCCATGTCGAGGTACTACTTCAAGGACCAGAGCCCGATCGGCCGCACGCTCGCGTGGCGCATGGGTCCCAATTGGTCGCCGGCAGCCCAGATTGTCGGCGTGGCGGCCGACACCCACGCCGACGGCCTGACCGAAAAGCCAAAGATGACGCTCTATCGCCCGGACACGCAGGCGAACGCCGTCTCGACGCTGTTGGTGCGCACGGCCGGTTCAGCCGACCTGATCACACCGCGCGTCGTCGAAACGATCCGGTCGCTCGATCCGAATCGCCCGGTCGATCACGTGCAGACGCTCGAGGAGCTGCGCGATGAAACGATCGCGCCGCAGCGGCTGAACGCCACGCTGATCGGATTGTTTGCGCTGCTGGCGCTCGCGATCGCGATGGTCGGCGTCGGCGGCGTGCTGGCCTTCTCGGTCAGCCAGCGCACGAACGAGCTCGGCGTCCGCATGGCGCTCGGTGCGGAGCCAGGATCGATTCTGCGCATGATCCTCGGTGAAGGCGCGGTGATGGCGGCGATCGGACTGGTGATCGGCGGCCTGCTTGCGGCGCCGCTGTCGCGGATGCTGACGGGATTGCTGTTCGGCGTGCAGCCGCTCGATGTGCCGACGATTACAGGGGCCGCCGCGCTGCTGGTCTTCGTGGCGCTTGCCGCGGCGTGGGTGCCGGCGCGCCGGGCGATGGCGGTCGAGCCGATGGTAGCCCTCAGGCGCGAGTAAAGCCGCGGTTCGTTCTATGATTGCCACCACAAACGAGGTGGCGATGAAGACGTCTACTCGAGTCGTGATTCTGGCCGGCTTTGTCCTGGCCGGCGCCATTGCAATCGGCGCCATGCCCGCGGCCGTCGAACCCGACCCGACGGGTTGGGATGCGAAGGCGGCCGCGAAGTACCTCGATGCGCGCGCCGAGTTCTGGTCGACGTGGCCGAACGCGTCGCGCGATCGCGGCACCTTCTGCATTTCGTGCCACACGACGCTGCCGTTTGCGATCGCCCGGCCGGCGCTGCGCGGTCTGCTCGGCGAACGCGAACCCTCGGCGGCTGAAAGCAAGATCCTCGACAACCTCCTGACGCGCGCCCGCAACTGGCGCGACATCGAGCCGTTCTATCCGGATCAGACTCGTGGCATTCCGAAGACCAGCGAATCGCGCGCGATCGAAGCGGTGATGAATGCGCTGGTGCTGGCGCGGCGCGATGCGCGCGAGGGACACCTCAGCGACGATGCGCGAACCCAGCTCGGCGTGATGTGGGGACTGCAAATGAAAACCGGTCCGAACAACGGCGCGTGGACGTGGCTGAACTTCAACTACGAGCCGTGGGAGTCTCCCAACTCGCCGTACTTCGGCGCGGCGCTCGCGGCGCTGGCGGTCGGGTCGGCGCCCGAAGCGTATGCCGCCACCCCCGACATTCAAGGCAACCTGAAAGCGCTCGCCGGCTATTTCAATCGCGAGCACGGCAAAGTGTCGCTGCACAACCAGTTGATGGGACTCTGGGCGGCGGCGAAGCTTCCGAGCTTGCTGACACCGGAGCAGCGCCAGTCGACAATCGACGCGGCCTTCGGCCTGCAGCAGCCCGACGGCGGCTGGAGCACGTCTTCGCTCGGCACGTTCACGCGTGTCGACGGCACCGCGAACGACACCAAGACCGATGGTTACGCGACGGCACTTGCGACGCTTGCGTTGCAGGAAGCCGGGGTGGCCCGCACCGATCCGCGCGTCGCCAAGGGCCTGGAGTGGCTGCGCAAGAACCAGGATCGCGCCACCGGCCGCTGGATCGCGACATCGCTGAACAAGAATCGCGATCCGGAATCCGAGCCGGGCAAGTTCATGAACGACGCTGCGACGGCCTACGCCGTGCTCGCCCTTACGTACGAAAAGTAACGAGGAATCCGACATGTCCGACCGACGTCACAAACTTGTCTCGCCGAAGCCGGAGGCGAAGGTGGATCGCCGACAATTCATCAACGCCGCCGAGCGCGTCGCTCGCCGCCCTCGCGGGCGCGCCGGAGCTCGTCGCGGGCGTTCAGGCCGCGCAAGCGGCGCCGCAGGCGACGCGGCGGAACGAGTCCGGATCTCATCGTCATCAACGCCAAGGTCTACACGATGGACCCGCGCGCGCCGCGCGCGGAGGCGTTCGCGGTTTCCGGCGGGCGCTTCGTCGCCGTCGGCTCGACCAGCGACATCAGGAACCTGGCGGGCAAGAACACGCAGACCTTCGACGCGAAGGGCATGACGGTCGTGCCCGGCTTCATCGACTGCCACAATCACGCCGGCGGCGAGATGCTGCTGAACGAGGTGCTCGTCGGCAATCCGTTCGAGGTCGAGTTCGTCAGCATCCGCAGCATCATCGGCAAGCTGCGCGAGCGCGCGCAGAAGACGCCGCCGGGCACGTGGGTCGAGGGCTTCTTCTTCGACGACACCAAGGTGAGCGACAAGCGCCTGCTCAACATTCACGATCTCGACGAGGTGTCGTCCGATCATCCGGTGATCGTGCGCCATCGCGGCGGCCACACGTATTTCTACAACAGCAAGGCGTTCGCAGATGGCCGGCATCACGAAGGACACGCCCAACCCGATGGGCGGCACCTACGACAAGGATGCGAGCGGCAACCTGAACGGCCGCGTCACCGATCTCGCGTCGGCGCCGTTCAGCAAGGTCGGCACGCGGCGGACCTACACGCCGGCGGAGATCGAAACGCGCGCGCGCGACGGCGTCGCGCACATCTCGAAACAGTTCGCGCGCTACGGCCTCACCAGCGTGCATCACGAAGGCGGCAACCTGCCGGCGATGCAGGACGTGCGCGCCCGCGGCGATCTGAAGCATCGCATCAGCTATGAAGTGAACGGCGCGATCGCTCGAGGCGATGATCAGCGCCGGCATCCAGAGCGGCTTCGGCGACGAGTGGATCAAGCTCGGCGCGACGTCGGAGCACACCGTTGACGGATCGTTCTCCGAGCGGACGATGGCGCTGTCGACGCCGTATCCGAACGTGACGCCGCCCTACAAGGGCAACATCACCGAGACGCAGGACACGTTGAACGCGTGGGTCGAGCGCGTGCATCGCGCCGGCATCCAGGTCAATTGCCACGCCAACGGCGACGTCGCGATCGACATGTATCTCACGGCGATGGAGCGCGCGCTGAAGCTGCTGCCGCGCGCCAACGCGCGGCCGAAGATCACGCACTGCACGATGCTCAATCCGTCGCTGATCGCGCGGATGAAGGCGATGGGCGCCGTGCCGGCGCTCTTCACGACCTACGCGTACTACAACCCCGACAAGTTCGTGTACTACGGCGAAGAGTTCATGAAGAACGCGATGGCGTTCCGCTCGCTGATCGATGCGGGCATTTACGCCTGCGCCGGCTCGGACTTCAGCCCGGGCCCGTTCGCGCCGCTGATGGGCATCCAGGGCATGGTCACGCGCAAGGGCTGGGACGGCAAGGTGTGGGGCGCCAACCAGAAGATCAGCGTCAGCGAAGCGATCGCCGTCAACACCTACAACGGCGCGTGGGCGTCAGGCGAAGAAGCGATCAAGGGATCGATCACCGCCGGCAAGCTCGCCGACTACGTGGTGCTCGCCGACGATCCGCACACGGTGGATGTCGAGAAGATCAAGGACATCCAGATCGTGCGCACCGTCGTCGGCGGAACGATTTCGCATCAGGCGTAACGGCATGATGCGCCACGCACACATCGCCACCGTGCTCATCCTGTTCGCGTCGGCGGGGCTGCACGCTCAGAATGCGCCGGCGCCGGCGGCCATCGCACCACGTCTCGACACGCCGCAGGTGCGCGTCTTCGTGGCCACGCTCCAGCCGAAGACTCCCGCGATCTCCAAGAACGGGCACGCCACACACCGGGTGCTGATCTACATGGACGATGGCGTGATGACGCGCAAGGAGGGCGCCGACACGGCGACGATCACCTTCAAGCGCGGCGACGTCCGCTGGCGTCCAGCGAGCGGACCGTACATCGCCGAGAACATCAGCGATCACCCGATTCGCATTCTCGAGATCGATCTCAAAGGCAAGCCTGCGGGGCCGGCTCCGGTGACCCAACTCGATCCGGTGGCCGTCGATCCACAACACTACAAGGTCGACTTCGAAAACGAATTCGTCCGCGTGTTGCGCGTGCACTTCGGCGCCGGCGAGAAGGGCGCCAGGCACGAGCACATCCTCAATCGCGTGGTCTTCTACCTGAACGATCAACCGAATGCGAAGGCCGACGACGTGCGGATGTCGGGAGCGGCGACGCACGCCGAGTCGAACGACTCGGCGCGGCCGGCCGATCGCATCGCGGTTGAAGTGAAGTAGCCTGTCGGCCCGCTCCTACTATCAGCCGGTGCGCCGCGCGTTGCGCCGCCTTGCGGCGTACGGCAGCACGAACATGTACAGACCGGTCAGCAGGAGAAGGGCGAGGGGGAGCAGCGGCGAGTAGGTCACCCAGGGCGGAGGCATCCCTGCCCCCTGTGCCAGGGCGACGAAGTTGGCGATGACGGTCAGCGTAAAGGCAATGGACACCCAGCGGTGGGTCTGCCGAATCCAGTGGCTCCAGTTCACTGCGACCTCCTGTCTAGTAGAGCAGCCGCATGATGCGGCCGTTTTCTCCCGCGCCCCATCCGACGCGGCCTCGCTTCGCGAACGCGAACGTGTGCAGTCCCGAGGCGCCCGGCAACGGCGTCCACGTGCGCCCGTCATCGGAGGACTCGTCGGCGCCTTGTGGTCCGACGGCAATCAGCGTCGGCGTCGACGCGCCGGGCAGATACGACACCACCGATCGAAATCCCGACAGGCCTGTCACCTTCGTCCAGGTGCGGCCGCCATCGTTCGTGATTGCCGCGTTGTCGACGGCCTCATTCTCCTTGCGGTAATCTCCACCGACGACGATGCCGTGCTCGGCGTCGCGGAAGGCGATCGAAAAAATTCCGGATGATGGACCGCTGGCCAGCGGCGTCGCTGCTGCCGACCAGGTGAGTCCGCCGTCGCTCGATCGCAGGACTCGCGAGACCGACGTGCCGATCCACACGTGATCGCGGCCCATCACGGCCACATTCGTGCCGCTCGCGGCAAATGCGCCCTCGTTCTCGAGCGCGGGCGGAAGTCCCGCAGCCGCGACGCGCGCCCACGAGGTGCCGCCGTCGACCGTTCGCAGAATCACGAGCTGTCCTGCGACCGAATCGCTGAAGGCGATACCGCGATTCGCATCCCAGAACGCCATGGCGTCGAAGAATGCCTTCGGATCGGTGTTGGTGAACTGCAACGTCCACGTCCGGCCGGCGTCGGTGGTCTTGTAGATCCGCGAGCTCTCGCCGGAGCCGATGCTCAAGGCGTAGGCGGTGTCATCGCTGACGGCATCGATATCCCGGAAGTCGAGCTTCTCGGCGCCGGGAATGTTCATCGACTGCCACGTCGCCCCGCCGTCTCCGGTACGCAGGACGGTACCGGCGCTGCCACTGGCCCACGCCACGCGATCGCTGACGGCGCTCACACCGCGCAGGCGCGCCGTCACGCCGCTTGGCTGATCGGTCCATGCCGGCGCCGCAAGAAGAAGGGCCGTGATGACGGAGGGAATGCGCATGCCCCGCATGTTAATCTACCGCCACGCCAACCCGGTTCCAGGAGGGTGATATGAAGCGCGGCATCGCGACCCTGTTGACGACGATCGCACTCGTGTCCTCCGGTCTTTCACTCGCGGCGCATCATTCCTTCGCGGCGCAGTACGATCGCGACAAGCCGATCACCCTGAAGGGTGGCATCACGCGGATCGAGTGGGCCAACCCGCACATCTACTTCTACATTGACGTGGCCGACCCCGGCGGCGGCACGGCGCACTGGGCGATCGAGGGCGGCGCGCCGAGCACGTTGTATCGAGCCGGGTGGCGCAAGGATTCCGCCAAGGTCGGCGAGGTCGTCACCGTGGACGGCTTCCTCGCGCGCGATGGATCGAAGCTGGTCAACATGCAGCGCGCGTTGCTCGCGGACGGCCGCAACCTGTTTGTCGGCAACCAGAGTTATTACCAGAAGGGTCGCTGATGCGGGCATGGCACTCTCTTGTTCGTGCCGCCGTGGCAGCCGGCGCCGTGTTGATCTTCGCAGCGCCGGTCGCCGCACAAAGCGCTGCGCCACCGGACCTGAGCGGGTTCTGGATCAATCAGTACACGCCGAATCTTTCTGACGTGCTCGGCAAGCAGCCACCGTTCACGGAATTCGGCGCCGAACGATGGCGCACGGTCGACACCGCCAAGGATCCAACCGCGATCTGCCTGCCGGTCGGTCCTTCACGCGGGTTCACCGCGCCCTTTCCATTCCTGCTGGTACAGCACGACAAGACGATCGCGATCATGTTCGAGTACCAGGCGATCTGGCGGGCGATCTACATGGACGGACGCGGGCATCCCGACGACCTTGCCGACTATCCATACTTCATGGGGCACTCAATCGGCCGCTGGGAAGGCGACACGCTCGTCGTCGACACGCAAGGCATCGACGAGCGCAGCTGGCTCGATACCGCCGGCCACGAGCACAGCGCCAAGTTGAAGCTGACCGAGCGATTCAGGAAGACCGGCCCCGACACCATTCAGTGGACGGTGACCTACGAGGATCCCGTCTACTTCACGCGGCCATGGTCGATCGAGCGCACGTTCACGCGCGGCAAGCCCGGCGATCGCGTGCTGCCGTACACCTGCAATGAGAACAACAAGGACGTCGAGCACCTGCGGCCCTATCAGCCGAACTTGAATTACAAGCACGTGCCGGAGGCGCCGGCCACGAAGAAGCCGCCCGGCCGGTAAGGAGGCGTCACCGAACGGGATCACCCGCGATTGTTCGATGAACACTGGATCCGAAACGCGATCGATCAGCAGCGAAGGCTTCGGGTAATACCTTGATCGCCACGCGTGCGGCCGAGTCTGCTGTCCCGCGCGCGTGCCGAGGGTGCTGCCCGGGTTCAGCGACATGGGTCGGGCGATGATAGCGTGCGGCCCCGGTTCAGAACCGTGTCATCTCCGGGATGACGACCGCGGCGCCGGCCGCCACGCCGGCGCCCCTTCCTCCCACTGATTGTCGGTGAGCTGCTCGACGCCAGTGCCGTCCGCGCGCATCACGAAGAGCTCGCCGTACGGCTGCGGCGCGTCGGTGTAGGCGCCTTCGTCCTTGAATCCCATCCGGCTGCTCGCAAAGACGATGTGCTCGCCGTCGGACGACCAGCCCTGGTGCGCGTCGTTGCCGATCGCGGATGTCAGGCGCTTGACGCCGCTGCCGTCGGGCGCAATCGAATAGATCTCGTAATCGCCATCGGCGACACGCGAGAACACGATGCGATCGCCGCGCGGCGACCAGATCGGGAAGTTGTCATAGCCGCTGGTCAGCGTGGTGATGGCCCGCGTCTCGATGTTCATGATGCGAAGGCCCTCGCCGTCCGGACCGAACGTCCGATAGACGACTCGCTTGCCGTCCGGCGACATCGACGGGAAGCCGTTGTTGTTGGCGCCGCTCGTGACTTCGCGGAAGCCGCTGCCGTCGGGATTGATCACCGCCAGCTGCGCGCCGCCTTCGACGCGCTGATCGTGACTCATGATCCGGCTGACGAAGCCGTTGAAGAACGCCTGATACGTGCCGACGCCGAACAGGATGGTCTTGCCGTCAGAAGACCACTGCGGTCCAAGGACGTTGCGCGTGGTGTCCCTGTAGATCGTTTTCGCCGCGTCGACGCCTGGCGAGCCGATCTGGATGCTGGAGCCGAGCGGGGCGGGGCCCTCGGGCCGTCCGACCATCACGAATTGATCGCCCGAGGGATTGAACGACGGCAGCACCGACGTAAACACGATCTCGTAGTTCGGGTTGCTGGTGAACCCTTTCAGCCACGATGTCGGCGGCGCGACCTGCCGGCGATGAAAGACGACGCGGCTGCCGTCCGGTGACCAGGCGGCGACGCGCACGTTGCCGCGCGGCCCGCGCTTGCCGCTGGTGTAGTAAATGCCGGCGTCGCTCGAATCCTTGCGCACGTAGCCGATGTCGCCCACCTTGGTCCCGACTTCGGCGGGCAGGTTGCCCGGAACGAAGGCCGGACTGATCTTCACGCCAGGGCCGGCGGGGATGTCGGTCGCCTTGCCGGTCGCGATGTCGATCGATACGAGCGTGGTGTCGTTGCCGGGCAGCGGATTCGGCCGCCGCGTCTCGAGCGTCGATTCGAGCGGCATGCAGTAGGCGAGTAGGCGCGTGCCGTCGGAGGAAAACGTCGGACTGCCGCACGCGTTGCCCGGCGCGGTGACACGCCTCAGCCCGGCGCCATCAGGCCTGACGACATAGATGTCAGCGGGCTGCAACGCCTCCCATCGGCCCCGCGCCATCTTCATCGTCGTGCCGCGATCCGACGAGAAGGCGATCCACCTTCCATCCGGTGACCACGACGGGCGGAAGTCACCGCGCGACTCCGGTTGCTGCGGTGGTCGTCGTGACGGCTTTCACCTGCCGCGAGCGGAGGTCGATCGTCCAGATCCGCGCGTAACCGCCGTCGCGCGTGCTCACGAACGCCAACTGCCTGCCGTCAGGCGAAAACGCCGCCTGATCGTCGTATGCGGGATGATCGGTGAGCCGCTCGCGGCCCGTGCCATCCGGCTTGACGCGAAACAGATCCGGCGATCCTTCGCGATCGGACGTGTAGACGATCGTGGCGCCATCGGGCGACCAGGTCGCGTCGTAGTCGAAACCAGGCGTGTCGAACAGCGGCCGTTCGCCGCTGCCGTCGGCTGCCGCGATGAACAAACCGATCTGACCCGCATTCGGGAAGACGCGCGTGAACGCGATTTGGTGTGGAGTCTGGGCGTCGCCGCCCGCCGCGTGAACTGAACTCAACGTGAGCGCCAACAATCCGCAGACGAGCGGGTATCTCAATGGGAATCGCCTCTCTAGTTGTGCCACGGGTGACGGGCCGTCGGCGTGTTCGCGTAGCGACGCATCGTCAGTACCAGCGTCTCGCCGCAGCCGGGATCGAGCTGCACGGTGAAGCGCGGCGCCTGAACCGGCGTGGTGGTGCCGCGACTGCTGACGCTTTCGATGCGATGCTCCGCATACGCGCCACCCTGGACGATGATGCGACGCGGCTCGGTTGGATTGAGGTTGACGATCGTGACCTTCGTCTGCGTGTCGGAGAGCTCGGACACCAGCGCCGCAACGTCCTCAGGCACGCCGGCCCGCTGCCGATCGGGATCGAAGTAGCGCAGGCGCGCGTTGACGAGGCCGCCGTTGCGGCCCGGCATCAGCGCTCCCCACATCAGCTGAACCAGGGACTCTGCCGCCACCGGGTTGTAGTCGAGCATGTTGTCGGCCAGGCGCCGCTCGGGCGGCGTGGCGTCTTTCCTCATCGCGGCCAGGCGTTTGTCGATCAGATCGAGATCCCACTGCAGCGCTTCTTCGGGATAGGTCGACTTCTCGCCGCGAAGGAAACTGATCCAGCTGGCGGTGCCGAGCGACGTGTAGGCGCCGCTGCCGGCCGGTAGTGACCGAGGGGCTGGCGCGCGCGGAAGATCCTCGGGCTTCTGCGACCAGTACCAGACATCCACCGCGCCAACGTCCCATGGCGTGCTGCGCCAGCCATACCAGCCGTCAGCCCCGTGCATCGTCGGAAACTGCTTCGCGGTTCCATCGCCACGGGCGTGCGCGTTCACCGACGTGGTCATCGTGCGCCAGGCGTCCACGTATTTCTGATCGCCGGTCAACAGCAGTGCGTTGCCGAAGCCGGGCAGCGCCCAGCCGATGCGATTGCGATCCTCGCGGCGTCCGGTGACGGGATTGATCGGACTGAATCCCCAGCCATATGCGCCCGTCCACCATTTCTTTTCCGTGCCGCCGATCGTGCCGTCGAGTCCGATGTGGCTGGGGATGATCCCGCCGTTGTCGCGCATGCGTTGCAGCCACGCATCCATGTAGCCGACGACCCATTGCTTGTATTTCGATCGCCGGTCAACAGGTACGCGTTGGTCGGCAGCGTCGTCGCCGCCAGATTCAGGAAATGATCGCCGGCGACGTCGGTGTATTCCTCGTAGTGCGCAAGGAACTGCCTGAAGGTTGACTCGCCATGTTCGGCGTCGAATTTGGAGACGTCGAACGGATCGCCAACCCAATCGAGCGCTGTGGCTTTTCGCAGCATCGGCCCGCGGCTGCCGTTCTGCATGCTGCGGATGATCTTGTGTTTCGGATCGTAGTTGGGCGCGTCGGGATCCTCGGCCATGTAGAACCCGGCGAAGCGGCGCGCGCGCGTCCGATAGGTCGCATCCTGCGGGATCGACATCCCCATCCGGTTGAACAGTTGCAAACCCTCGCCGTGGTGCATCCAATCGGACTGCACGACGAATTCCTTCGCGTACATGCCTTGACGCGCGATCGGCACCTCGGTGGTGCGTGCTTCGGTGTATTGCTTCAGCAGGCCCTCGTGGCCCTGCGAATACATCCGCAGGATGTCGTCGCTGGCGCCGAGGGCGTGCAACTCCGGCCACCGATTGAAATGCTCGAAGGCATCGTCGGGCCCATCGTTCGCGCCCCAGCGCACGAAGGCCCTCAGGTAGCCGCGGCTGGTCGTAATACTTCTCGAAGAACTCCCGGGCGGCGGGAACGTTGGCGGCGAGCAAGCGCCGCTCCAGAACGGCCCAGCGCGGCGGTTCCATGCGCGTCTGGAGGCGAATGGTGACGTCAGCGGCCTGGGCACCGAGTCCCAGGCCGACGACAGCCACCAGCAAACACGCGTAGATGCGTCTTCACTTCACGGAGTACTTCGTGAACGCGCCGCCGGCCTGTCGGATCGAGTTCGGTCCTTCCGCGGCGTAGACGTTGCCGTCCGAATCGACCGCGATGCCTTCACCGGCGGTGCCCTGATACAGGCGATCTTCGCGCTCGAAGGGCGGGATGAACGCGACGATGCGATCCTCGTCGAGCGGACCGATGCGCACGCCGTTGCGCCAGTTCGGGTGATTCAGCGGGCCCGATTCCGAGTCGATCGCGTAGATCTGGTTGCGCGCGATGAAGAACCCGCTGATGCGCCCGTAGGCGTAGCGCGATTCGAGATACTTGCCGTCCTGGTCGAAGATCTCGAGCCGATGGTTGCCGCGATCGGCGACCCACAGGCGGCCCTTGGCGTCGAACATCAGCGCGTGCGGCGTGCGGAACTCGCCGTGACGCATGCCGATGCTTCCCCACGACTTGACGAACTTGCCGTCGGCCGTGAACTTGCTGATGCGCGACGTGGCGCCGCGCTTGAGCCCTTCGGCAATGGCCTGCGCCGTGGTCATGCCCTGCGCATCGTGGCCGTCCGACACGTAGATGCTGCCGTCGGGCCCGACGACGACGTCGTTGGGTTGATTGAACTGGCCATCGGCATTGCCCGGTTTGCCGGCGACGCCGATGCTCATGAGCTTCTCGCCCTTCTGGTTGAACTTGTGGACCTGATGGCCCTTGGTGCCTTCCTTGTTGCCGGCGAAGTCGGCGACCCAGACGTTGCCGTCCTTGTCGACGTGGATGCCGTGCGGCGTCACCATGGTGCCCTTGCCGATGTTGGCGAGCACCTTGCCGGTGCGGCGATCGAACTTGAAGACCGGATCGACAGGATTGTTCTCGCAGTCGACCGGCCCGCCGCCGGCAGTGCCGGCGCCGCAGCGCTCGTAGCCCCAGATGTGGCCGTCCTTCGGATCGACGTCGAGGCCTGCCGAAGTCCCCCACGTGCGGCCCGCGGGCAGCTCGCCCCAGTTCTTCGTCACATTCGGAGCCGGGTTCGGCAGCCCTTCACCGCTGATGGGATTCGGGACTTTCGACTGCGCCGACAGCATCGCGGTTGAATCGGGAAGGCTGTAAACAGTCAGCAAGACAACGGCGCTGGCGCCAAGTGCAGGAAGCAGGTATCGCGGCACGGACATGAAATCACCTCGCGGTCGGTAGTAGAACGGAGAATCGCAACCCGGCGCAAGCGGTCTTTTGGCCGGCCGCCGCCGCGCCCATTCTCCACGATTGTGTGAATATGAAGGCGTGCAGCGTCTACCTCGACCGTCCTTGCGGCCGTTCGTGTCGAGCGTGTGGGCGATCGATCCGGCATCGCCCGACCCGCGCAGCTGGAGTCCGCGCCGGGAGCACGTCCTTCCGACCGGCGGCATGCACCTGGTGTTTCGGCTGGGCGACGATCCGCTCCGCGTATTCGACGATCAGGACGACCAGCAGGGGACTGTCGTGAGCACGATGGTCGTCGGCGGCGCACGGGCCGGCTTCTACATTCGCGACGTCACCAGGCCGCTCTGTTCCGTCGGCGCGCAGCTGAGGCCGGGTGCGGCGCAATCGCTGTTCGGCGTCGATGCCGACGAGCTGTCAGGGCGCCATACCGCGCTCGAGGACATCTGGGGCGCCGTTGCCGGGTCGATGCGCGCCAAGCTCGCCGGGGCGCCATCGATCGAAGCGCGCCTCGATCTGCTCGAGTGCCTGCTGGCCGAGCGGCTGCCCGTGGTGCGCGGCCTGCACCCCGCCGTGGCGCAGGCCCTGCAGCAGTTCAGGACCGTCACGAGCGTAGGCGACGTGGTCAGGAGCAGCGGATACAGTCACCGGCGGTTCATTTCGTTGTTCTCCAGGTCTGTCGGGCTGACGCCGAAAGCGTTCTGCCGCGTGCTGCGGTTTCAGGATGTCCTCCGCCGCGCCCGGGAAAATGAGCGGTCCCTGATCGAGATCGCCGCCGACGCCGGGTACAGCGACCAGTCGCACTTCACCCGCGAGTTCCGCGAGTTCGCCGGAATCACGCCCACCGACTATCGCGGCCGCGCCCCGGCCTTCACGCATCACGTGCCGGTTTCGCCGCGTTGATGGCGGTGGTCAAATTCCTTCAAGACGGGCCCCTGTCGCGCGCGCTACCGTAACCCGAGAGTCGAAATCAGTCGGGAGGAACATCATGGCCGTGCACGAGCTGTTTGCGTACATCTGCGTGAAGGATACGAGCGAGGCAATCGCGTTCTATGGACGCGCCTTCGGGGCGACAGAGAAGTTCAGGCTGACCGAACCGAGTGGCCGGATCGGTCACGCCGAAGTCGATCTCAACGGCACGACGCTGATGTTGTGCGACGAGTTCCCGGAGTATGGCATCGCGGCGCCTCAGCCAGGGCAGCGCACGTCGGTGACGATTCACATCCACGTCGATAATGCCGACGAGGTGATTCAGCAGGCGGTCGCCGCCGGCGCGACGCTCGAGATTGCGCCGCAGGATGCGTTCTACGGCGAGCGATCGGGAGCGATCCGCGATCCGTTCGGGCACCGCTGGAACATCGGCCACCACATCGAGGACGTCTCGACCGACGAGATGCAGCGGCGTTACACGCGCATGTGCGCTGTGAAGCAGTGATCAGCGTTCCGGGACCGGCGGCTTCACAGTGGCCGCCGGTTTCGTGCCCTTGAGAATCCACCGTTGCATGCGCCGGCCGTTGCCGGCCTCACCGGTGTACATGCGGTTCTTCGAATCGATCGCCACCATGTGCGCGCGGATGAACTCACCGGCCTGTCGTCCGGGCTTGCCGAAACGGTCGAGGATCGCGAGATCCTTGCGGCGCAGGATCCACACGCGCTGGTTCGTGCCGTCGATCAGGTAGAGCAGGCTCTGATCGGCATCGCGCGAAAACTGCAGGCTGAAACCGCTGCCTGAGCCGCCGGTTTCGGGCCGCACGAACCGCTCCATCAGGTAGTCGCCGTTCTGGCGGAACACCTGGATGCGATTGCCGCGGCGATCCGACACGTAGATCAGGCCGTCCTTCGATCCGACGAGTCCGTGCAGGGTCGAGTACTGCTGCGGCGGATTCTTGAGGTCGACCGGATACTTGTATTTCTGCGTGTCATCGGGAGGCTTGCCGTAGGCGCCCCAGTGCCGCTTGTACTTGCCGGTCGCCGCGTCGTACACGACGACGCGCTTGTTGATGTAGCCGTCGGCGATGAACAGTTCGTTGGTCTTCGGCTCGACGTAGAAGTTCGCGGGACCGCCGAGGTGATCGGGGTCGTTACTGCCCTTGTTCACGCCCGGCTCGCCGATCGTCAGCACGTGCTTGCCGTCCTGCGTGAACTTCATGACGTGCATGCCGTTGCTCGTGCCCATCCACACGAAACCGTTGTGATCGATGTAGATGCCGTGCTCCTGGTCGAACCAGGTGTAGCCGTCGCCAGGCCCGCCCCACGAGCGCAGCACCTTGCCCTCCGGATCCAGTTCGAGGACGGGCGGAGCGGGAATGCAGCAGTCGGCGATCGGCGGCTTCACAGCCGCCCCGATCTCCTGATCAGTAAGGCTCGACGGCATGTGAATCACCCAGAGGTGATCGCGATCGTCGACGAACAGGCCGCGGATGTCGCCGAGGATCCAGTCGTTCGGCAGTGTCGGCGGCCATGTCGGATCGATCTCATAGATCGGCAGCGTCTCGGCGGTCGGCGATCCCGGAGCGACCTTGGCGTTCGCTGATTGAGCGTTGGCCGCCAGGGGCAGGAGCAAGCCAGCCAGCAGCGCTGGGAACGCGAGGGCGACTTTCATGAGCGGGGATTATCGCTCATTCGGCGCCGGCGCGCGTTTGATCCGGACGCCATCAGCCGCTCCGGTCGCTCGAGAGGATGGGCAAATTGGCGGTCGGTCCTGATGGTGCGACGCGACCACCGATGTTCTGGCAAATCCTCACGAAGATCCGGGCCGAGTCACGACGCTAGTCGGTTGAGTGCCAGGCCGCATGCCGATGAGACCTCCCAGCAGGATGCCGGCGGGTCGCGACAACACAAACAGAGCGGGCCCGACGAGTTCGGCTGTCGTGAGCGGACGCGCCGGAGCAGGCATTGTTGCGAAAAGCAAAGCGATCATCCCGTATTCGAAAATCAGCACGGTCACCGCCAGCAAGCAGACGGCGCCCGGCGCCGATCGCCGGCTTGCCTTCGCTACACCCCACCCAATCGCGACACAAACGATCGCAACAATGAATGTTCGCTGCACTAGCAGCGTCCAGAAGAACCACTCCGGGTCGATATCGCTCAACCATTGCTGCGTGATCAATCTCGACCTGCGGACCAGCCACGTCGCTGGAAACGACGCAGCCACATATGCGACCCAGCCCAGCGCGATGGCAACCGCGGTTCGCCACTTGTTGTCCCGGACCGTGGTGAAGATGTCGGCGCGAATCGCGGAGAGGACCTGTCGCCAGAACCACCCTCGCGACCGACGTGCGGCGTACTGCTCCATCAGGTCGCCGGCGATCGCTTCACCATGCGGACCGGAGCTGAAGCGAATCAGCAACCACGTTGCGACGGCAGGTGCTCGTTTGTTCATGCGCCTTCTCCCTGGAGCCGGGGAACGCCATTCCACAGCGTCATCAACGTCCGCTGCGCGTGCGCGGCGGCCCTGACGCCCTTTCCCGTGACCCGGAAGTACGTCTTTGCCCGGCCGCCGCGCTCCGCTGTCGGCTCACCGCGCCGGGACGTCACGAGTTTCTTTTGCTCGAGGCGTTTCAAGGTCAGATACAAGCTGCCGATGGCGACGGCGCGGCCGCTGCTGGCCTGAATTTCCTGCGCCACGGTAACGCCGTATGCGTCCTCGCCGAGCTTGATGAGGGCCAGCAACACCATCAACTCGAACCCTCCCAGGAACTCTCGCGCCATTTACTAAACAATAATGAATAAATAGCACATGCGTCAAGTGCGACGTCCCCAAGTTCAGGAACGCTGCCTCAGTGCCGCATCCCCACCCACGGCACGCCCACATCCTTCGCCACGCGCAACCGATCGGCAAGTTGCGCCGTGTGGTGCTGGATGTGGCGGATGTTGATGAACTGATGTTCGAGCTTGCCCATCGTGTACCACCAGAATCCGCACTCCGGCGAGTCGAGATCGAAGCCGTCGACGGCGCCGTCGACGAGGCCGTCGCAGATCGCCCAGAGCTCGAGCACTTGCGCCTTCGAATACGGATTGGGAAACACCGGCTGGCTCTTGTCGACCTCGAGGCGCGGGTTGGTCAGCGCGCTCGGATACTGCACCTGCTCTTGATGGCCCGGCCACCGCTGTCGCAGACTGCTCGTCGGCGTGCAGATAGAGATGCGTGTAATAGAGCACGTGATACGCGATCTGCCAGTAGCGATTGGTGAGGCGATCGTCCAGCCACAAAGCGTCCGGACATTTGTCGATCGCGTCCTTCAGCATCGCCAGCGACGCGTGATACTGACTCTTGAGAATGGGGCGAAGGAAATCGTTGGTCACAGTCACGTCCTCTTGTAGCGCCAGAGACGCCGGTAACTGCGTTACGGCTTGAGGGCGCTGCGGTCGGTCTTCGCGATCTCGTTGATGAAAAACGCATAGAACCGCGCGGCGCGCTCGAGGCCCGGCGTCGAGATCGTGTCGAGCGTGTCGCCGCTCGTGTGATACATCGGCCCGGAGTGGATCGCCTGCACGCGCGGGACGTCCAGCGGCGCGTAGCCGCCCAGATCGCCGGCGATCGAGCTCGAAAAATTCGGACGCAGGTTGAACCCGTAACGCTGCATGCCTCGTTTCGCCACATCGGCGATCGCCGGCGCCTCGTTCGAGATGCCGAATCCCATCGGCTGTTCCGTGGCTTCGACGCGGAATGGATCGTTCAGGAATCGCAGCTGCGCGATGTGCTCGAGATTCAGGACAAGCACCACCTTGCCCTTGAGCTGCGGATTCATCGCGACGAGATTGCCCGGGCCGTTCATGCCGCCGCCGTGATGGCCGCCGCTCGCCACGAAGAGCAACGTTCGCTCAGGTTGATTGGCCGGCCTCGAAAAATGCCGCGCCAGCGCGATCAGCACCGCCAGGCCGTCTCCGTTGTCGCCGGCCGCATCGAACCAGCCGTCGGCGTGCGCGTTGACGATGATCGTCTCGTCATCGCGGCGGCCGCGAACCGTGCCGATCGTGTTGTGGCCTTTCAGGCCGTCGAGCATCTCGGTGTCGAGCGTAATCTCGGCGCGCAGATCGTCGACAGCGCCCCTTGCTCGGGCGCGCTCGAGGACCGCCGTGAGAAAGCGCCCATCGTCGTTGCCGAGGTTGAAGCAGGGCACGCCGCAGTTGCTGAAGTCGCGCACGTGCATGTTGCCGGCCTGCTCGACGACGTTCAGCACGGCGACGGCGCCGCGCTTGGCCAGCTCTCGCGCTCGCTCGGTCGTGCGCGTGCGCTCCGAGAACGCGCCGCCTTGCGGATGCAACGTTTGCACCGCGATCTTGCCCTTGACGTCCACGTCAGGCAGCGCCGCATCCGCCGTCGCGCCGACGAACACCAGCGGTGCTCGCAGCGGACCTTGCGGGAGACGCGAGCCGCTGGTCGGAAACGCCGACTCGAGGATCACATCGTGAGCACCCAGTCCGGCAGCCGCAGTCGCGATCAGCTTCACCGACCAGTTTTTCGGATACCACGTGGCCTGCGTCGCGGTGTAGGTCTGCATCCCGGTATCGCGCAATCCCGCGGCGTCAAATTGCCGCAGTACCCACGCGTGCGTTTCGTCGGCGGCGCGAAACCCGGTGATGCGGCCCCACGCCTTCTGGTGCGCCCGATCGACTTTCGAATAGGCCACGATGGCCTCGAGATCCTTGCGGATGACCGCGCCCGTCAGATCGCGATGGGCGTCTTCGCCCGCTGGAACGATCGCCGGCGCCGGCGTGAGAGCCGAGACATCGAGGATCGGGCGGTGCGGATCGCTCAATCCTGCGGGCAGCGGCACGCCGAACCAGGGCGATTGAGCCGTCACGCCGATCGACACGGCGATCGTGGTCATCGCAGCCAGAGAGGCAAGAAGGCGCTTTCCCATGGGCGAAGTGTAAGCCAAACGCCGAGGGGCAGTGCGGGGCGAGGCTCTGCCTCGCGTAAGCTGTGCAGGATGAGCAGCGACCCGTCAGCTCTGCCTCGCCGCGGAGACTTCCGCGTGATCCGATCCATTCCGACGCGATGGATGGACAACGATCATTACGGGCACGTCAACAACGTCGCCTATTACTCGTTCTTCGATACCGCCGTGAACGGCTTCCTGATCGAAGCGACCGCCACCGACATCCGCGAGCTGCCGGCGATCGGCATCGTCGCCGAATCGAGCTGCAAATTCCTGAGCGCCGTGAGTTTTCCGGACACGATCCACGCCGGTCTGGGCATCGAGCGGCTCGGCATGAAGAGCGTCGTCTACCGCATCGCGTTGTTTCGTGGAGACGACGAGGCGCCGTGCGCGATCGGGCGGTTCGTCCACGTCTATGTCGACCCCGACACGCGCCGCCCGGTCGAGATCCCGGCAATCATCAGGGACGCCGTGGCGTCGATGAGCGAGTGATCTCTAGAGCATCGATCGCATCGCTGCGATCAGCATCGTGACGCCGGCGAGGACCAGCAGCCACAACACGGTCTTGCGAAACGCGGCCGCGCTCATGCCGACATAGATCTTCGAGCCCCAGATCGCTGGGAGGATGAGTGCGCCGGCGACCACGGCCATTTGCGGGATGTGGCCGCGATTCAACCGTCCGTAAAACACGTTCGAGGCAACGGTCGCCGACAGCACGATCAGGTTGAAATTCTGCAGCACCGCGCGGTGCTCGTCCTTGTTGTAGCCGCGCAGCGAGGCCCACAACGCCGGGGCCAGTCCGCTGAAGCCGCTGAGCGGCGCCATGACGCCACCGAGCAGGCCGACACCGGCATCCGCGACCTTGCCGCCGTGTGTGAGGTGCGGGAGCCTGGCCGTGGCCAGCATCGCGGAGCAGCAGACGACGAGCAGCGAGCCGAGGACGAGCTTGAACTGATCGGGATTGAGGTAGGGGAGCAGCTGCTGGCCGATCGGAATGCCAATCGCGGCCCCCAGCAAGTACGGCCAGATAAGATGGAGCTGAAGACCGCGACGAATCCGGATCGCGGACATGACCTGTCCAAACCAGCCGCCGAAGACCGCCATCGGAGCCGCGAGAATCGGGTCGATCGTCCAGACCCAGATCGACATCGCGACCATGGAGAACGCAAAACCGGAAATCCCCTGCACCAGGCCGGCGATGGCCGCGCCGAACGCCAGCATCCACATGTCGCTCATCGATGAAACCTATTCTACTTCCGCGGCGACCCCGGTCTTCATACGGGTGATCGATGCAGCCTCTGTTCCTCTCCTCATATGATTGAGGACGCCCATGCACGACGACGATCGACGCGAGCTCGAAGAGTTGGACCTCCGGCTGCGCGTGCTGCTGCCGGAGACTTACCAGGACTCCTATGAAAGCCTCGAGCCCAAGCCGATGGGCTCGGCGGGCTTGAAGTACGGTCCGGACGGCAAGGTCGCGTGGGATGAGATCTGGGGTAGCTTTTGCGATCTCGCGATGGCGGGCGGGCCGCCGCACAAAGGACGGTTGCTCGAGCCCGGCACCCGCGCAGCGATCGACGCGGCGCCGGCACGTTACGAAGAAGTCGTCGACGAGATCTGCCGCGGCATCACGCTCGCGAGCGAGCTGCCCGCACAAGCCTCACCGCATGCCGGCTGGGTGAGCGTCGATTGCTACAGCGAGACGATGGCGTCGTGGCTGCTGCGCGCAATCGTGATGGAGAACGTCGCCGCGCGCAGTGACGGCCGCGGCCTGCAGCTTCCGGCCGCGCCGCATTTCCAACTCGAGAAGGAGATCAAGAACGTCATCACCGTCATCGCCAAGACGACGCACTACTGGATGGGACACATGCCGCGGGCGCAGAAGAGCGCGATTGCAGATCTCTTCGCGAAGATGTCTTCTGCATCGCCGCTCATCGAACCGGCGACCATCACAGCCTTGCCCACGGTGGGCCTGTCCACCATAGCCTTAGCGAAGGTGGATGGCGCGGCGTCGAGGCTTCGACGGTGAAAGCGGCGGTCTGGATGATGCGCGCCGTCGTCGTGAATAACGTGCTGTCGCGGCGGGAAGGCACAACCCTGTTCGTGCCGAATAATCCGGCGAGCGATCCGGGCGGGGTGATCGTGGCGAGGACGGTGATGATGGTTCACCGCCTCGCCGCGATACGTGGAGTGGCCTGAGGCCACCCCACCACGCAAAGTCCGCGTGGCGGGGACCCCGGGAGTTACGCCAGCGCCTTTCCGAACAGCACGAGCAGCCTGCTCCACGCTCTGTCTGCCTGCTCCTGGTTGTACGGCTCCATGTCCGGCGGGCACCAGCCGTGCGCGGCCGGGTAGACCTCGATTTCCGCGGGCACCTTGGCTGCGGCGAACGTGTCTTTCAAGATGGTCTTGGCGTCGGGATCACGCTTGTCATCGTTGTCGGCGATCGCAAACAGGAACTGCGCCTTCATTTTCGGCGCGAGCAGATGCGGGCTGTCGGGATTCTTGGTGACGAGGCCGCCGCCATGGAATGAGGCGCCGGCGCCGATGCGATCCGGCAGCGCGGCCGCGGCCCGCATCGTGAACGGGCCGCTCATGCAGTAGCCCATGGTGCCGATCTTCTTCTTCTTGTCGACGGCGGCCTGGCTGTCGAGGAAGGCGACAAACGCCGTGGCATCCGCGACGTTAGTGGTCGGGTTCTGCGTTCCGGCAAGCGGCATCACGATGCTGCGAATGGCCGGGTCGCTGAACTTGGCGCCATCAGGCACGACCGGCGCAGGCTTGCTTCGATAGAACGGGTTTACCACCAGGACTGAATAACCGGATTCGGCGAGCCGCTTGCCCATCTGCCGGAATGCCGGGCGCAGGCCAAGAATGTCCGGCCACATGATCACGCCGGCCCCGGTGCCGCTCGCCGGATGCACGAAGTAGGCATCGCAGGTGCCGTCGGGCGTCTTGATTTTCACTTCTGATTCGGTCACTGCCAGCGCGTCCGCCGCTCGCGGCAGCAGGAACGCCATGCCGGCGCCAAGTGAGAGTGCGCCGAACCCGCGGCGGCTGACCGCGCCACCCGCGGTGTATTCCTTCAGGTCGTCTTCAAAGTGATCTTGATCGCACATGCTGTCCCCCGCGGGAAGTATAAGTCCGCTCGTCGGTTCAAGAGTTCAAAGAGTTCAAAGAGTTCAAGGGAGTTCATTTTGGTTCGTGAGCTCTTGAACCGGTGAACCAATGAACAACACCCTTGAACCTCTGAACGCCTTGAACCCTTGAACCGACGAGGGGATCAGAGAACAGTCCAGCTCGCTTCGTCGTGTGCGGGTGGTCTACGATGCGCGTGGCGGGAGAGGCGATGGACACGTTGCTGGTCGACATTCGCTTCGGCGTTCGACAACTGTTCCGGCAGCGCGGCTCATCGATTGTCGCGATCGTGACGCTCGCGCTCGGCATGGGGGCGTCGACGGCGATCTTCTCCGTGATCGATGCGACCATGCTTCGTCCTCTTCCGTACCCCGATCCTGAACAGCTCGTCGCGATCGAGGTCGAGGTCGACGATCGCGGCGACAGGCACAGGCCGACGCCGTCGATGGCCGACATGCGCGCATGGCAGGCGGCTGACGACATCTTCAGCGCGGTCGCCGCATCGGGCGGCGCGTTCCGCGGCCGCATCACCGACGGCGCCGCGCCTGAGCGCATCCGCGTCGATCACTTCACGGAGGATTACCTCCCGATGCACGGCGTGACGCCGATCCTCGGGCGCGGGTTTACCCGCGACGACACGGATCCGGGCTCGCCCCTGGTCGCGCTGCTTGGATACGGCTACTGGCAGAGCCGGTATAGCGGCCGCGACGACGTTGTTGGTGAGTCCATTCGGCTCGATGACGAAAACGCGACGATCATCGGCGTATTGCCCGCCTGGTTCAACGCGACGACACCGCTGACGACGCCGCTGCGAGTACCGGCTCGCCTGTTCTACGCTCGCGGCACCGGCGCGGTTCGTGTCGACGCCCGCCTTCGACCGGGCCTCACGATCGAGCAGGCCCTTCAGCGCCTGCAGGCACAGATGTCGAATGCGCCCAAGCCGCCTCGCGATCGCCGCGACGCACGGCCGCTCATCAGGTCACGGCTCGAGTCGTCGACGTTGCCGTACCGCGCCTCCGTTGTGGTTTTCGCCGGCGCGGTTGGCCTCATCCTGCTGATTGCAGCGGTCAACGTTGCCGGGCTTCAGCTCGCCCGTGGATCGGCGCGTGCCTCAGAGTTTGCGGTGCGTGCTTCGCTTGGCGCGGGCCGCGGCCGCCTGATCAGGCAGCTCCTGACCGAAGGCCTTGCGCTGGCCATTCCGGCAACCGCCCTCGGCCTGTTGCTGGCGTGGCTGTCGCTCGGCATCATCGAAGCCAACCTGCCATTCACGCTGCCGCAGAATTCCCCGATCGCGATCAATCGCACGGTGCTGCTGATGACGGTCGCCCTGCTCGTGCCGACCACATTGCTCTTCAGCGTGGTGCCGGCCTTTCGACTCACGCATTTCCAGATCGACGCCGTGCTCGCGCGTGCCTCGCGCCAGCTGGGATCGTCGTTCTCACGGCGCGGCGGCCAATTGCTGATTGCCGCCGAAATCGCCGTTGCCCTGGTGCTGGTCACCGGCGCAGGGTTGATGATCCGGAGCTTCATCCGGATGTCCTCGATCGAGCTCGGCTTCACCACCGATCGGCTCATCACGATGGAAGTGCTGCCGCTCGAGCGCACCGCGGCCGCGCACACGCTCTACTACGACCAGCTGCTGCAGCGGCTGCGCACGACACCGTCGATTGCGTCGGCAGGCCTCGTCGACCATTTCGTCCTCACCGGCGGATATGCCATGACGGGCGTGACCGTTGACGGCAAAGACGTCGACATCACGATCTTCGAAGCATCGCCCGGTTACCTCGACACGATCGGCGCACACGTGACCGAGGGCCGTCTGAACGCAGCGGATGCCGCGGCCGCATCGAGGAGTGTGGTCATCAACGAGTCGGCGGCGCGAACACTCTTCCCGCCACGCGGCGCGATCGGTCGGGAGGTCGTTCGCCCGTCCGGGAGCTTCACGATCAGCGCGGTAATCGGTGATCTCCGGCACGGCGGCCCGCTCGATCAGCGCGGTATCGGGCAGCTGCAGATGTTCTTTCCGCTCGAGCCAAGCGACGACGACCTCAACGCACCGGTGATGGTGGCCGTGCGTCCGGCGGGCCGCTCGGCGTCGATGGCCACCGAGCTGCGCAGCATCGCGCAGTCGATCGGACCGCGCGTGCTGGTCGAGCGCGTCCGTCTGGCGGACGAGTATTTCGGCGATCGCGTCGTCACGCCCCGCCGCCGGATGGTGTTGCTCGGCTTGCTGGCAGGTCTTGGCCTTGCACTCGCGCTGGTTGGCGTCTTCGGCATGACTGCGTATGCGGTGACGAGGCGAACGGCAGAAATCGGCGTGAGGATGGCATGTGGCGCGAGCCCGGCGCGAGTGATACGCACCATGCTCAAAGACGCCGCCGTGCCGATCGCGATCGGCACCGTGTTGGGGATCGGCGGCGCGGTGGCCTCGGCGCGCGTCATCCGATCGTTCCTGTTCGAGACCGATCCAACCGACGCGTTCACGCTGGCATCGGTGGCGCTGGTGCTGGTCATCACCGGTTGCCTGGCGGCCCTGCTGCCGGCGATGCGCGCGGCGAAGGTTGATCCCGCTTCCAGCTTGCGAACCGAATAGTCAGCCCTTCATCTTCGCGACGAGGAACACCCCGAGGACCACGACAACGATCACGGCGAGGGCGCCGACCCAGACGCCGGCCTTGAAGATGCCGCCGATGACTTCACACCCGGCAAGTGATACGCCGAGGACGACCAGCAGCGCGAGGCGAGCCAGCGAACCCGAATTCAGCATGTCCTTCTCCCCGACATACGCCAATGCAAGCGACGTGCCTCAACGCGCCAATCCGCCGAGGTTGGACTATGATTCGCCCGTTCGACAAGGAGGGCATCCCCATGAATCGCAAGCAGCGGCTCGGCGGCGTCGTGTTTCTCGGAGTCCTCGTCACGCTCGCTGTCACCGAATCCGCGATTGAGCGCAGCGTCGGAGCGCAGACGCGCGGCGCGGTGCAGGCGCCGCGCTTCGAAGTCGACTTCGCGTGGCCGAAACCCCTGCCGAATCACTGGGTCCTCGGCAACGCGATTGGCGTGTGGGCCGATGAACGCGATCACATCTGGATCGTGCATCGCGGATCGGAGACGCTGGCCAACAACGAAAAAGGGCTCGAGTTGAAGTCGGGTGATTGCTGCGCCGCCGCGCCGCCGGTCCTCGAATTCGATGCCGACGGGCGCCTCGTCAACCAGTGGGGTGGACCGGGACAGGGTTACGACTGGCCCGATTCGAATCACGGCATCTTCATCGATCACGTCGGCAATGTCTGGATCGGCGGCAACGGTCCCGGCGACTCCCACATCGTCAAGTTCACGCGCGACGGCAAGTTCCTCGCGCAGTACGGCAAGCCGAACGCGCGGATGAGCGGCAAGGACAAGCAGGGCAACCCGACTTTCGCGCGCAACAGCCACGACGAGGAGAGCTTCGGCCGCGTCGCGAAGATCTTCGTCGATCCCAAAGCCAACGAAGCCTACATTGCCGACGGCTACTACAACAAGCGCGTCGCGGTGATCGACGCCGCGACCGGGAAGATGAAGCGGTATTGGGGCGCCTACGGGAAGAAGCCCGATGATGCGATCGACAACAGCCCATACGATCCGGCGGCGCCGGCGGCGCAGCAATTCAGGAATCCGGTGCACTGCGCCGACATGTCGAAGGACGGGCTCGTCTACGTGTGCGATCGGCTCAACGACCGCCTGCAGGTATTCAAGCCGGACGGCACGTACGTGAAGGAAGTCTTCCTGTCGAAGAACACCAAGCTGTCGGGCTCCGTCTGGGACGTCGCGTTCTCACGCGATCCGCAACAGCGATACCTCTACGTCGCCGACGGCATCAACGACCGTGTCTACATCCTGCTGCGCGACTCGCTCGAGATCCTCACGAGCTTCGGCGACGGCGGACGGCAACCGAGCCAGTTCTACGGCGTGCACAGCATCGCCACCGACTCGAAGGGCAACATCTACACCACGGAAACGTGGGAGGGAAAGCGCCTGCAGAAGTTCGTCTACAAGGGCCTCGCACCCGTGACCACGATGCACCAGGGCACGGTGTGGCCGCGGACAAAATGAGGGCTTACGGGCTTCCGGGCTACGGGCTTGAGGTCGTGAGGTTTTGAGGTCGTGAGGTTTTGACGACCTGACGACCTGACAACCTGACAACCTGCCTAGTTACCACCCGACGGCCTGTCCGTCCTTGCGGTGATCCGAGCCGCCGCGATAGATGCCGTTGACCGGGCGATCGTCGCGCGCCCAGGACGCGTCGAAGACCGGCTGCGGCAATCGCGGATCGCGCGTGAACAGGATGCCCTGATACCCGCCGACCGCGCCGCCGTTGACGCTGCGCACCTCGTGGCCTTTGGCCTTCAGCGCCGCGCCGACGAGATCGAACAGCGCCGCTTCGAGCGAGAGCGCGTTCGAGTTCTGGTTGTGCGTGAACCGCGCCGCGTCGGTGGTCATCTGCACGTTCATGCCATGGTCGATCAAGTTGACCATGTGCTGCGCGTGCGTCTCGGGCTGGACGCTGCCGCCCATGTTGCCGAAGGTCATCAGCGGCTGGCCGTCCTTCATCACGAAGCCCGCGATGATGCTGTGGAACGGGCGCTTCCGCGGCGCGACGACGTTGGGGCTCTTCGGATCCAGCGAGAAGGCCGAGCCGCGGTTGTGGAGGACGAATCCGTAGCCAGGCACCGTGGCGCGGCTGCCGTAGACGCTGAACACGCTGTGCACGAGCGACACCATGTTGCCCCAGCGATCCGCGGTCGTCAGATAGATCGTGCCGCCCTCGGTGCCGCCCGAGATGCCGGGCTTGCCCGCGACGTTCGGATTGATCCGGCTGCACAGCGTGGCCGCGTATTGCTTCGAGATCAAGTCGGCGACCGGCACGTTCGAGAATTTCGGATCGCCGTTCTTCGCGAGCAGGTCCGAGTAGGCGAGCTTCTTGGCTTCGACCATCAGGTGCCAGTACATCGGATCCGACGGCCCCAAGCTGGCGAGGTTGAAGCCAAGCTTCGGCACGCAGACCTCGAGGATATTGAGCATCTCGAGCGCGGCGAAGCCCTGGCCCGGCGGCGGCAGCTCGAAGACGTCGAAGCCGTGATAGTTCGTCGACACCGGCTCGACCCACTCGGGCGCGAACTCGGCGAGGTCGTTCAGGCTCATGACGCCGTTCCCGGACTTGACCTTCGCGACGATGGCGTTGGCAATCTCGCCCTTATAGAAGCCTTCTTTGCCCTTTGCCTGGATCAGTCGCAGCGCCTTGGCGAGCGGCGGATTGTTGATCACGGAATACAGCGGCCACGCCTGGTCGCCGTCAAGGAAAGCGGCCTTCGAATCCGGATCGGCCGCAAGTCCCTTGATGCTGCTGCGAAGATCGTTGTGGCGGCGCTCGGCGAGTCCCCAGCCTTCCTCGGCGATCCGCGCGGCGCGCTCGAAGGTCTCCTTGAACCTCATCGTGCCGAAGCGCGCGAGCAGCGCGTCGTAGCCGGCGATGGCGCCGGGCACGGTTGCGGAATTGACGCCGTTGTTCGGCACGCGCGTCTGCTTGAGCGTGCCGGTGAAGAACTCCGGTGTCCAGCCGCTCGGCGCCCAGCCGGCAGAGTTGAGCGCGTAGAGTTTCTTGTCCTTTGCCGAATAGACGATCGCGAACAGATCGCCGCCGATGCCGGTGTCGTTCTGCGACGTGACGTCGAGCACCGCGGCGGTCGCGACCGCCGCATCGATCGCGTTGCCGCCTTGTCGAAGGATCTCGAGGCCCGCTTCGGCGGCCAGCGGGTCGCTTGTGGCGACCATGCCGTGGCGCGCGATCACTTCGGAGCGTCCCTGCCCGAGCCACCCTTGCGCGCGCGAGCCGCGCACCGCCTTGATCTCGGAGCCGGGCTGCGGCGATTCAGCGGACGGAATCCCGAATGGGTTCTTAGACTGTCCCTCGGCGACAACCGAGCAGAGGGCGATGGCGAAGACGGCGGCGATGGTGGCTTTCGGCATGCGGCCTCCTGACTGGTCTCCTAATGATCGCCCAGATAGTAGTTGAAGTCAGCCCTTGCGGCGTGACCACCACTCTTCGCGCGATTGGCCCCAGATATCCACCGGCGCCTCTTGAAACGGCGGCGGCAGCGTTCCCGGACCGAGATTGCGCGAGCCCAGCTTGCGCGCCACTTGTTGCGACGCGACGTTGGCGGGGTCGATGCTGTGGATGACCTCGGTCCAGCCGAGATTGTCGAAGGCCCAGTCGGTCGCGGCCGCGGCGCCTTCCGGTGCGTAGCCCTTGCCCCAGCAGTCGCGGGCGATCGCCCAGCCGACTTCAGTACCGGGCCAGCCCAAAGGTTGCCACGGACCGAGGCGTCCGACCCACCGGCCGCTCGACCTTTCGATTACCGAGAACATGCCGATGCCCGTCGCATGCCACGCGCCGATCATCGTCATCAAGGCGCGCCACGTCACCTCGCGCGGCGCCACGCCGCCGATGAACTTTGCCGCCTCTTCGTCCGCCATCATCGCCGCCCACTCGTCGAGATCGTCGAGGCGCGGCACGCGCAGGAGCAAACGCGGCGTGTCGATCTGCAGTGAATCGAGATTCACCAGTCGAGTATTGCATGGGCGAACCGAATGGACCGTTGCTCGCATGTGGCCGAGCTTCGGTCGACCCCGAATCCCGATATCCTAAGGAGGATTGCCGCACCCCCCGAACGACATCACCGCTCGTCATCTTGCCAAGGTCGTTGAATCCTCCGACGACGCGATTGTCAGCAAGGACCTGAACGGCATCATCATTTCGTGGAATCGCGCCGCTGAGCGCATGTTCGGCTACACCGCTGCCGAGGCAGTCGGCCGCTCGATTCGCATGATCATTCCGGCCGATCGGCAGGCGGAAGAAGACGACGTGCTGAACCGTATCCGGCGCGGCGAATCGGTGACGCACTTCGAAACCATCCGCCAACGCCAGGATGGCTCGATGGTCCCGATCTCGCTGACCGTGTCGCCGATCTTCGGCGACGACGGACGGGTGATCGGCGCGTCGAAGATCGCGCGGGATATCAGCGAACGGGTTGAAGGTGCGATGGCGTCACGACGCCTGGAGGCGG
Organism: uncultured cyanobacterium; assembly: GCA_963833135.1. GTDB lineage: Bacteria > Acidobacteriota > Vicinamibacteria > Vicinamibacterales > UBA2999 > 12-FULL-67-14b. Next base: position 188,024 of record CAWHWW010000016.1, read on the forward strand.
TGGTCCAGTCCTCGGACGACGCCATCGTCACCAAGAACCTCGAGAGCCTGATCACCTCGTGGAATCCCGCCGCCGAGCGCATGTTCGGCTACACGGCCGACGAAGCGATCGGGAAATCCGATCCGCATGCTCATCCCCGCCGATCTGCAGGGCGAGGAAGACGTCGTGATGGCGAAGATCCGCGCCGGCGAGAAAGTCGATCATTACGAGACGATCCGGCGCCGCAAGGACGGCAGCACGCTGTCGGTATCGCTGACCGTCTCGCCGATCCGCAACGCGTCGGGCACGATCGTCGGCGCCTCGAAGATCGCGCGCGATGTCACCGAGCGTGTCGCGATGGAGGCGGCCACCGCCGAGTACGCGAGCAACACCGAGAAGCTGTCGGCGGTCGGCGCGGTCGTGGCCTCGACGCTCGATCGCGAAGCCGTCGTCCAGCAGGTCACCGACACCGCGACCGAATTGACGCGCGCGGAGTTCGGCGCGTTTTTCTACAACGTCCACGACGAATCGGGTGATTCGTACAGGCTCAGCGCGCTGTCCGGGGCGTCACGCGAGGCCTTCTCGAAGTTTCCGCATCCACGCATCACCGCGATCCTTGCGCCCACCTTCAACGGCCGGGCCGTCGTGCGTCTTGCCGATGTGACCAGGGATCCGCGCTACGGCAGGAATGACCCGTATCACGGCATGCCGCCCGGGCACCTGCCGGTGCGCAGCTACATGGCGGTGCCGGTCAAGGGGATATCCGGCAACGTGCTCGGTGGATTGTTCTTCGGCCACTCGCAGCCGGACGTGTTCGACGAACAGCACGAGCGGCTGGCCGTCGGCGTGGCGTCGTGGGCGTCGGTCGCGCTCGAGAACTCGCGCCTCTACGCCGAGGCGCGCGACGCCAACCGCCTGAAGGATGAATTCCTGGCGGTGCTGTCGCACGAGCTGCGCACGCCGCTCAACGCCATTGTCGGCTACTCGCGCCTGATGCGCGGGCAGATGCTGCCGCCGGACCAGATCGGGCGCGCGATCGAAACACTCGAACGCAACGCCCGCTGGCTGACCCAGATTGTCGAGGACGTCCTCGACGTCTCCCGCATCGTCTCCGGCAAGATCCGGCTCGATGTGCAGGCCGTCGACATTGCCGGCGTGGTCGACAACGCCGTGGCAACGGTGCAGCCTGCGGCGGACGCGAAGGGCGTGCGCCTGCAGAGCCTGATCGATCCGCGAGATCGGGCCGGTCGTCGGCGATCCGGATCGACTGCAGCAGGTGGTGTGGAACCTGTTGTCGAATGCGGTGAAGTTCACGCCCAAGGACGGGCGCGTCCACGTGCGTCTCGAACGCGTCAACTCGCACGTCGAAATCATCGTCAGCGACAGCGGCATCGGCATCGACAAGGATTTCCTGCCGCTGGTGTTCGACCGGTTCCGGCAGGCCGACTCCGGATCGACGCGCAAGACCGGCGGGTTGGGTCTCGGCCTGTCGATCGTGCGCCACCTGGTCGAAATGCATGGCGGGAGCGTCCACGCGGCGAGCGCAGGACCCGATCAGGGCTCGACATTCACGGTGCGGTTGCCGGTGATGGCGGTGCAGCCGTCGCCGTCGGCCAAGCGCGAGCATCCGCTTGCGGAGTTGAGCCGCCCGCTTCAGCAGCTCGCCGATCTCGGCAGCGTTCGCGTGCTTGCCGTCGACGATGATGCCGACGCACTTGGCCTGTTGAAAGACGTGCTGGAGGCGGCCGGCGCCGAAGTGGCCACGGCATCGTCAGCAGCATCGGCACTGGAAACGATCAGGGCGTTTCGTCCTCAAGTGGTGGTCGCAGACATCGGCATGCCCGAAGTCGACGGCTTCGAGCTGATCAGGCGGATTCGGGCGTCGGAGGACCCCTTGGTCAGCGAGGTGCCGGCGGCGGCGCTGACGGCATTCGCCCGGTCCGAGGATCGCACCAGGGCGCTGCAGAGCGGTTTCGAGATGCACCTGTCCAAGCCCGTCGATCCAGGTGAGCTCGTGGCCTCGGTCGCCACGCTCGTGCGGCGCTACCGGCCGAAATAGCATCTGCCACGTCACGTGACAGGCGCGAGAACACGAGTCGTCGTCCACGACCGCATGCAGCGCGGCTACAGCTATGACCTGACCGAGCCGCGCCGGAAAAAACTTCGCACCCTCGATTCACGCCAGAGCTGACGCCCAAGCAGATGCTTCGGCTCGGCGTGTTCGGCGGCAAATACATGACCGACTGCCGCGACGAGTTCCCGCCGGACTGGTTCGCCGGGGCGAAGCTCGCGACCGGCCGCCGTCAGGCGACGTTGAATTGCTTCGGCGTCGACGCGTCGCAGTCGCTGGCGACTTGGAGAATGAGCGGCTGGATCCGCCCGCAGGATCCACGCGGGTGGTTCCAGTGGTACTGTCGGTATTACATGGGCCGCCGGAGCGCCGACGATCGGCGTCAGATCCGGCGATGGCGCGCGATCGCGCGCCACGTGGCCGCCATCAAGAAGAACTGCGAACCGGGCGATTTGGAATGCCGCAAACGACAACGTCAGGCCGTGCTGCACTGGGCGTACGACAGCCGCAAGATCTGAACGCCATCGTCTTCGACCATGTCTCGCTGGCCTTCGACGAGCATGTGGTGCTCGAGGACCTCAGCTTCACGGTGCCCAGGGGCGATATGCGGATCCTGTTCGGCGCGAGCGGCGCGGGCAAGTCCGTCATTCTCAAGCTGGCGCTCGGTTTGCTGCGCCCCGACGAAGGCACGATTCTCGTCAACGGCATGCGGGTCGACGAGATGTCCGAGAGCGATCTGCTCAAGATGCGCTCGGACATCGGCATGGTGTTCCAGGAAAACGCGCTGTTCGATTCGCTGACCGTCGCCCAGAACGTCGGCTTCCGCCTCCAGGAGGAGCGCGAACTGACCGAGGACCTGATCGATGCGCGCATCGACGAGGTGATCGGCTTTGTCGGGCTGACTGAGTTCGCCGATCGCATGCCCTCGGCGTTGTCGGGCGGCCAGCGCCGGCGCGTCGGCATCGCCCGGGCGATGGCGTCCAAGCCGCGGCTGCTGCTGTTCGACGACCCGATCACCGGCCTCGACCCGCTGATCGCGACGACGATCGACGACGAGATCGTCAAGCTGCGCGACCTCGAGGACGTCACGACGTTCGTCGTCACGCACCAGATTCGCGACGCCTTCTACATCGCGGAACACCGCGCCGAGCGCGTTGACGGCACGGTGAAGGTCGTGAAGGAAGACGCGTCGAAGATCGCTCGGCGTGGAGTTCATGGTCCTGCACGAGGGCCGGATCATGTTCCAGGGCAACGCCTCGGAGCTGCTCGCCGCGAAAGATCCGTATCTACTCGAATACCTGTACAAGACGTTGCCGCCCTGGTAGCGGCAAGCCTGTTCCCGGCTAGAATCCCCGCGTGACCGTGCTGCCGGACCTCTTCAACGCGGCCTCCCATTTCGTCGATCGCAACGTCGCCGAGGGACGCGGCGCAAGGGTCGCGATCGAATGCGGCGACGAGCGGGTCACCTACGGGCAGATCGCCGAGCGCGTCAATCGCTTCGGCTCGGCCCTGAGAGGTCTCGGCGTCCAGCCTGAGCAGCGCGTCGCCCTGATCCTGCAGGACACTCCCGCGTTCGCGTACAGCTTCTTCGGCGCGATCAAGGCCGGCATCGTTCCGGTGCCGCTCAATACGCTCTGGCGCGCAAAGGACTACGCGCATGCCCTCAATGACAGCGGCGCCCGCGCTCTCGTGATCAGCGCGTCGCTCCTGGGCGAGTTCGACGCGATCGATCGCGCGCAATTACCGCGGCTCGAGCACGTCATCATCGTGGGGCCCTCCGCCGCCAAGCCTGCCGCCTTCGCCGAGGCTACGGCGGACAGGTCGGAGCCGATGCAGCCTGCGGGCGCGATTGACTTCGCCACGCTGCTTGCCGAGGGTTCACCTGCGCTCGATCCCGAGCCGACGCACCGTGACGCGATGGCGTTCTGGTTGTACTCGTCGGGCAGCACGGGCGGACCGAAGGGCTGCGTCCACCTCCAGCACGACATGCTCGTGTGCGCGGAAGCGTATGCGAAGGGCGTGCTCGGCATGCAAGAGTCGGATCGGTGCTTCAGCGCCGCCAAGCTGTTCTTTGCCTACGGGCTCGGCAACGCGCTCTATATGCCGTTCGCCGTCGGCGCCACGTCGATCCTGCTTCCCGATCCGCCGACGGCGCCGCGTGTCTACGAGATCATCGCGAAATACAAGCCGACGTTGCTGTTCAGCGTGCCCACCAATTTCGGCATGCTCCTTTCCCACCATCCCGAAAGCGCCCACCTCCGCCAAGGCTACGGTGGGCGAGCCGGTGAGCAAGCGCACGACGGCGACTTCGACCTCTCCAGCGTGCGCTACGCGGTGTCAGCAGGGGAGGCGCTGCCGGAGTCCCTGTTCCGCCGTTTCAAGCAGCGATTCGGCGTCGAGATTCTCGACGCGATCGGCTCGACCGAGTGCCTGCACATGTTCATCGCCAATTACCCGGGCCGCGTGCGCCCGGGATCGAGCGGGCAGCTCGTGCCAGGATACGAGGCGCGCATCGTCGATGACCACGATCGTCCCGTCGCCGTTGGAGAGTTGGGAAACCTGCTGATCAAGGGCGATTCGACCTGCGCCTACTACTGGAACCAGCACGAGAAGACGAAGCAGACGATTCAGGGCGAATGGATCCGCACCGGCGACAAGTACCACTGCGACGGCGACGGTTATTACTGGTACGGCGGCCGCAGCGACGACATGTTGAAAGCCGGCGGCATCTGGGTCAGTCCCGTCGAGATCGAGAACGTGCTGATCGATCACGAAGCCGTCCAGGAATGCGCGGTGATCGGCCGCGACGACGGCCATGGGCTGTCGAAACCGTTCGCGTACGTGGTGCTGAAAGCGCAGGTGACCGGTTCGCCCGAGCTCGCCGCGGCGCTTCAGGCATTCGTACGCGAGCGGCTGGCCGAATACAAGCGTCCTCGGGGCGTCGAGTTCGTGTCTGAGCTGCCGAAGACGGCGACCGGGAAGCTGCAACGATTCAAGCTGCGCGACAAATCGCCCTGATCCCTGATCCCCGATCTGATCCCCGATCCCTGATCTACTGAGCGGCGGCGTGGGCCACGAGTGAGCGGCCCTGGGCGACCTTCTCTTTGAGCTTGTTGATGAAGCGGCCGGCGTCAACCGGGTCGTAGCCGCCGGCCCTGAACGCGTCGGCCCACTGCTTGTCGGACAACCGGCCGAGCAGGACGCTGGCCCAGGCCACTTCCTCGGGCGTGATTCGATCGCGGACCAGGTTCTTGTACCAGCCGGAGTAGGCAAATTCGACCTTGCCGTTCGTCGCGCCGAGGATGAACGGCACTCTCTCGAACGACTCGGGATGGTTCTTGCGCGGCGCGATCGCATTGGTGTCACCAAGCGCGGCGCCCAGGTCACGGGCCGAGTACCACTGTTCGACGAGGTCGCCGTTGCGCCGCTCATACAGGGTGTTGTTGGTGTTCTTGAGGTCCGTGCTGTTGAACATCATCAGCATCACGATCAAGCCCTGATACGCCCTGGTGCCGACGAACGGGTTGTCCTCCCAGTTCCAGACCCCAATATCCTTCAAGGTCGGTTCCTTCAGACGGAAGCGGCCGCCGACTTCGACCTTCTTGCCGAAGTCATCTTTCAGCGTGAACGCGGGGAGGTAGTACATGGGCGGCTGGTGATACCCGACGGCGGACAGCAGGCGCGACAGCGCGACTTCGACCGGCGCTTCCGAATCGAGGCCGCCCGGGTACGGTTGCTTCACGCTCCACTCGCGGTCCTGTTCGTCTTTCACGGTGAGGCCGAGGTTGACGCCGGTGTGCTTGCGTTCGACCAGCGTGTAAACGCCGTTCGGGTCCGGAGCGTGTTCCGATCCCCACGGACCATAAAACAGATCGCGGCTCGCCAGATCTGTAGGCTCGACCCACAGGCTCGCGCCAGCCGGCGGCTTTGCCGTCGTCGCAATCGGCACCTTGACGCCAGCGCACGCCATTCCGAGCGTCGCGCTCAGTGCGAATGCAGTAACCAAACAAGAACGGGTCATCATCAATCTCCTCGTCACGGCACGAACGGGGCGAGAAACGCTCTCTTCGTGATGCGCCCGAGCCCGAGCGGATCTTTCATGCGAAACGCCACACGCCAGCCTTCATCGCCGGCGGCAGCGTCGACCATTGCGAAGGTTTCGCGACGTGTATGCAGCCGCAAGCCGGCGCCATAGGATCGTTTCGCCAGATCGAGATCGCCCGCGCGTGCCGCGACGTTGCCGGCGTCGGTGAACACCGCGACATCAAGATGCGTCATGAGCGCGAGCCGCAACTCGGCCTGCGCGAGCAGCATGTTGTCGTCGTGAAAACGGTAGTCGGTGTATGAGCGAAGCGTATTGAGGCCGCCCAGGCTCGGCTGCAGGTAGAACGGGACGGTCTGCCCATCGCGGGTGTCCGAGCGCACGAGCCACCCATGCAGCGCCAGCACCACGCGGCCGCCTGCGATCGGCACGAAGCCCGCCGCCTCGCCCTCGTAACGATTGAAGGTGTTGAGACCCGATGTGCGGTCGTCGTATCTGGCGCCGACACCGCGCAGCAATACGCCGCTCGTCGGGTGATTGGGAAAATCGCGTGTGTCGATCGTCAGCGACAGCTCGGTCGGCACGAACGTTCGTTCATCCGGCGCGGCAAACGCGCCCGCGACGTGCGTCACTTCCGGGTTCGTCCAGCCGATCTGGCCGCCAATGGCCAACCAGCGGACCGGACGCAACGTGGCATAGGCGGTGAGCTGCGTCGACTTGACGCCGTAGACCGACAGCATGTCCTCGGTCGTATTCGGGCCGACGCCGAAGTAGTCGACTTCCCGGAAATCCTGCCAGCGCGCCTGCGCGCCGAGCGCGAGGCGGCTGTTGAGGAACTTGGGCAGCTCGACGCGGGCCTGGCCCATCCGGTAGTTGTTGATCGAGATCGCCGCAACCGCATCGAACAGAACGGCGTCCTTGGCGAACCAGTGGCGGTAACCGGGACCTACCGACAGCCAACCGGCGCCAGGAATCATGTTCCCGAAGTCCACGTGGATACCATTTGTGAGGTCGCCTTTACCGGAGTGACGGTCCGCATAGAGAGCGGCTCTGGTAATGACGCCCGGCTCGGGAACGAGACCCTCCGGCTCGGTAGCGCTCGATGGCACAGCTGGCGGCTCTTGCGCCATGGCGGCGAGAGGTTGCAGGCAAATCAGCGCGAATGCGCAGCGAAACAGAATTCTCACGGTCGGGTTATTGCAGATTACGGGCCAACAGGCGCTACTTACGGGCCAACAGGCGCTACGGCCGAGCTGCCCGCCTGCCGGAGCCCTTGGCGAAGGCCGGGCTTCAGCGATCGACTTCGTCGGCCAGCCGCTTGACGTCCGTTTTCTTGATCAGGTCGGAAATCTTGTCGGTCGTCACGTTGGTGTCGACGTCGAGATGCTTCGCGATGTCCGTAAGCAGCTGCAGGACCGCCGTCATTTCCCGCTCGACCAGGAGATCGATCTGCAGGTCGAGATTGGCACGAAGGTCCGACTGCTTGGCGAGCCGATTCTGGCTGGCGAGCACGAACAGCGCCAGAAAGATCGCCTCGAGGGATACGATCATCGTCAGTAATTGAAACGGAAACGGATCGAACGGACTGATGACGGGCACGAGGCCGGTGTTGATCGCGATCCATGCCGCGAACCAGATCGCGTGGAGCACGATCGACGGTCCCGCCGCCGCGGCTAGCGTGACGCTGTCGCTCAACCGCTCGATCGTCGATCGCCTGACGAGCAGCGCCCGGTCCCACGACTTGATCGCCTCGACGTTTTCCTCGACGGCGTTGATCGCGCCTGCCGATGCTGCCTGATTCGCGGCCATGCCGCCGGGCTCAATGCACAGAGCTTGCCATCAGCTTCAGTCTTTCGACCGGCTTCTTCAACGACGGCCGCTGGCGCAGCATGTCGGCCCAGAGGTCGCCGGCCTTCTTGATTCGCGCCGGCATGTTGCGCAGGTTGAAGGTATCCGGCGCGACCTTGCCTTTCTCGATCTCTTCCCATGTGCACGGTGCCGATACCGGTGCGCCGCGCTTGGCGCGAACGGTGTATGCCGCGGCGAACGTCGCGCTGTAGCCGTTGCGGCCGGTGTCGACGTAGATGCGCCCCTTGCGATCGACCTTGTTGAATTCCTGCGTCAGGTGATCGGGGGCGTGCGACACGAAGACGCGGCCGACCGTGTTCGCGAATCGCGCGACGTCGCCCATCTTCGACTTGCCGTCGAGCGGCACGACGATGTGGAAGCCCTTCGAGCCGGACGTCTTGACCCACGACGGCAGCCCGAGCTCATCGAGCAGGTTGCGAAGACCGATCGCCGCGGCCCGAACAGCGTCGACATCATCGGTGGACGGGTCGAGATCGAAGACGCAGATGTCCGGGTAATAGAGGTCGGGTATCCGTGAGATCCACACGTGCTGAGTGATGGTGTTCTGGTTCGTCACCCACAATAGCGATCGCTCGTCGGTAATCACCGGATGATGGACCACGCCGTCCTTCTTCGGGACTTCGACTCGTTCCAGCCAGTCGGGAAATCCCTTCGAGACGTCCTTTTGCCAGAAGCCCTTCTTGCCGATGCCTGAAGGGTAGCGCTCCATCGTGATCGGGCGGCCTTTGATGTGCGGAATGATCATCGGCGCCATCGCCTCGTAATACGCCGCCAGGTCACCCTTCGTGATCCCATCATCAGGGAACAGGAGTTTTTCCGGGTGGGTGATCATGTTTCGTCCTGAGCGAGCGAACGCGAGTCGAAGGATTCCCTCACGACGTCGCGCGCGGACTTGTCGAAGCGCACGCCGATCAGGCGCGGATGCCGGAGTTTGTTATTACCCGTCCACTCGATGAAGGAGACCTGCACGACGATCGACGGTTGGACCCAATGCGCGCGCAGCCGCGGCAGCCCCTTGGCCACGGTGAATGGTGTTTTTGGAATCTCGAGCGCATCGAGACGTTTCCTGAGATCGAGCAAGAGCTTGGTATCGAAGCCGGTCCCGATCTTTCCGGCGAAGACGAAGTCATCCTGGTCGCCCCTCGACTCCGCTCGGGGCGAGCCTGAGCCTGTCGAAGGCTCGTAGTAACCAACCAGCAGCGCGCCGAGACCGACGCGCGCGCCTTGCGGATCGGTGAAGCCGCCGACCACGAGCTCCTGCGACGCTTCGATCTTCATCTTGAGCCACTGCTTTGATCGGCGATGCTCGTACGGCGAGCCGCGGCGCTTGGCGATCACGCCTTCCCAGCCCTGGCGCCGCGCCCGCTCCCACGGCTCCTTGTCGTCCAGCAGGTCGACGCGCTGCAGCGGTTCCGTGAAGGTCAGCTTCGCGAGCAACGCGCGGCGTTCCTCGAGCGGCAGCTCAGTCGTGCTTGCGCCGTCGAGCCAGAGGATGTCGAAGACGTGATAACCGCTGTGGCGATCCCAGGTGACTTCACCGTCCAGGATCAACTCCTTCTCCGGCATCGCGGCGATCGCATGCTCGATCGTCGGGATGTCCTGGCGCAGTCGGTTGCGCGAATACAGCTTCACGTCGCCGCCGCACTTGTAGGCGAGCAGGCGGATGCCGTCGAACTTCCGTTCGAACAGCCAGTCGTCGCCGGTGAAGCGATCCTGCGTGAGGGTCGCCGCCATCGGCTCGAGCCACGCGGGCATCGTCGTGTTCGGCATCCGTCCCTGCCAGTTTACGCACACCCCTGGACCTTCGACATATCGCCCGGCGTCGCCAGCGATGTCCTGCTCGGGTGGCTGTCGAGCGACGCTCTCGTCGACCTGATGGCGCGTAGTCTGTCCAACCTGCGCGCGCTCGATCGCGGATTCATCCCCGGCAACGTTCTGCTGGCCAGCTTCGATCCTTCCAGGGCCCTCATGTCGTCGCCGGACCTGCAAGCCCTGAATCGATCGGTGTTGGCAGAGGTTAGAGAGTTGCCGGGCATTTCCACCGTTTCGGCGGCCATTGTCACGCCGCTGCAGGGTGGAGGGATGAGCCAGTCGATGAACGTGAACGGCGTCTCGACCGGGCTCGAAGAGGTCCACTTCACCATCATTGCGCCGCGCTACTTCGAGGTGCTCGGCACACCATTCGCCGCCGGTCGCGATTTTTCCGACGCCGATGACGTGAATGCGCCGGGTGCGGCCATCGTGAATGAGGCCTTCGTTCGCAAATACCTCGCGGACCGCCATCCGCTCGGCCAGCACCTGACGATGTCCGGACCGGCGCGGGATCTGGCGATCGTCGGTATTGTCAAGGACGCGGTCTATGAAACGCTCCGCGAGCCGGCGCCGCCGACCGTGTATGCCTCCTACCTGCAGGCGCGCGGCCGGCCGATGACGCTCGTGGTCAACAATGCCGCGCCAATCCCCACCGTTTCGGCGGCTCTGCGGGAGCTAATTCAGCCGCGCACACCTGCCAAACCCGTGCGCATCCGGACGTTCGCTTCACAGGTGGAAGACAGCCTGTTCAGCGAGCGCCTGATGATGCTGCTGACGTCGGTGTTTGGCATGTTGGCGTTGGGGCTGGCCGCCGTTGGTCTGTTCGGCTTGATGTCGTACACCGTTTCGACGCGAACCCGCGAGATTGGCGTTCGCCTCGCGCTCGGCGCGCGGCCGGCGCGCGTCGTGCGAATGATCGTCCTTGGCGCGCTTCGCATGGTCGGCATCGGAATCATCATCGGGCTTCCGATCGCCTGGATGGCGTCACGCTTGATCGAGCAGCAGGTTTATGACGTCAGTTCGATGGACCCGGTGGCCATCGTCGCCGCGATTTCGATTCTCTGCTGCGTTGGACTCGCCGCAGCGGCTGTGCCTGCTCGCAGAGCAGCGACCGTCGATCCGGTGACGTCGATTCACGTCGAATAACGTCAACGACCGTTCTATCTACATACGGAAAGTGCTGACCGGATCGATCCGTGCGGCGCGTATCGCGGGCAGCAGGCTCGCGATCGCGGCGCTCGCCATCAGCACGATCACCACGACCCCGAGCGTCGTCGGATCGAAGATCGTCACCCCGAATAGCTGGTTGCGGATCGCGCCGCCGAACGCCAGCGACACCACCAGCCCGGCGATCACGCCGAGGCCCGCCAGCGCGAGGGCGCGGCCGACGACCGATCGCAGCACGTCCGAGGCGCGCGCGCCGAGCGCCATGCGGATGCCGATCTCTTTCGACTGCTGCGCGACCGCGTAACTCATCACGCCGAAGATTCCCGTCGCCGACAGCGCCAGCGCCACCGCGGCGAACAGCGTCAGCAACGACATGTAGAATCGCGGCCGCGCCACCGATCGCGAGATCATCTCCTGGAGCGGCGTGGCCTCGGCGAGCGGAATGTTCGGATCGAGCGCGCGGATCTGCTCGCGCACCGACGGCGCCAGCGCGAGCGGATCGCCCTGGGCGCGGACGATGACGCGGACCGATCGGCCGGTGCGCTGCGTGTAGGGAAGAAACATTTGCGGAGCGGCGGGTTGCCCGGGCGTGCGCTGCAGCACGTCGCCGACGATGCCGACCACCTCGCGCGGGCCGCCGGACAGCACGCGCTTGCCGATCGGATCCTCCCCGGGGAACCAGCGGCGCACGGCGGCTTCGTTCAGCAGCGCCACCGGTTGGGACTTTGGCTGATCGAGATCGTTGAACAACCTGCCGCGCTTGAGCGGTGCGCCGATCGCCTTGAAATATTCGGGCGTCGCGCTGGCCACGGCGATCTCCTGGTTGACATTCGGCGGGGGAGGCGGCGCGCCATCGACGGCGAAATCGTTCAGGGCGCCGAGGCCGCCAAGCGGCAGGATGCTCCCGACCCCGATGGCGGTCACCCCCGGCAGGGTTCGCAATCGCTCGACGAGCTGGTCGACCCGCGCGCGCACCTGATCGCCGTTCTGGTACTCGGCGCCCTGGAGCGTGACGCGCACGGTCATCGCGCCTCCCGGCTGGAATCCCGGATCGACCTCGGTGAGCGCGAGGAAGCTGCGAATCAACAGGCCCGAGCCGGTGAGCAGCACGACGGCGAGCGCCATTTCCGCGATCACGAGTCCGGCGCGCAGGCGCCGCGTCTTCGGTCCGCCGCCGCTGCCGCGCCCGCTTTCCTGCAATCCTTGCAGGAGGTGGTCGTTGGTGGCTTGCAGGGCCGGAATCAACCCGAACAGCAGGCTGGTGACCAACGCGGCGCCGAAGGTAAACCCCACGACGGTCGCGTCCAGGCGGATGTCGTCGATGCGCGGCAGATCCGCGGGCCGCGCGGCGATGAGGGCCTGCGTGCTCCAGTAGGCCAGTGCAAGACCGAGGGTGGCGCCGACGAGGCCCAGGAGGATCGACTCGGTCACGAGCTGGCGAATCAACCGCGCGCGGCCCGCCCCGATCGCTGCTCGCACCGACAGCTCGCCTTGTCGCGCGGAGCCGCGCGCCAGCAGCAGGTTCGCGACGTTTGCGCACGCGACGAGCAGTACCAGTCCGACGGCGCCGAGCAGCACCAGAAGGGGCCGTTGAACGTCGCCCACGATCACGTCGGCGAGCGGCTTGCTCGCGAAGGTCAGCCCGTCATTCGATTGTGGAAACGTCTTTTGCAGCTCGGCGCCCAGCCGTTTCAAGTCGCCGTCGATCGCCGCCGCATCGGCGCCGTCTTTTTCCCGCGCCAGCACGGACAGGAACTCGCTGCGCCGGCCCTGCTGCGTGTTCGCGTCGTAGATCTCGGTGTACTCCAGCGGAAAGTAGACGTCGGCCTGGTCGGGCAGCGACGATTCAGGCGTCGTCACGCCGATGATCGTGTAGGAGACTCCCGCGCTCGTCACGGCGCGTCCGAGGACGGCGGGGTCACCGCCGAAGACGCGCTGCCAGAAGCCATGGCCGAGGAGCGCGACGTGGCCCTGGCCCCGCTGATTCTCCTCCGGGCGGAAGCCGCGGCCGCTCGCGACCCTCAGCCCGAGCATGTCGAACAGGCCGTCACTCACGAAGGCGCCGGTGACTTCCCGCGGCTCACCCGCGCCGAGCATCGTCAGCTGGCTCGTGTCGATCGCCTCGACCTGTTCGAAGACGTGCCGGCCCGCCTTGATGCTCATGAAATCGGGCGCCGACAACGAGGAATACCTGGTGCCGTCGGGATACAGCATCTGCAGCACATGGAGACGCTCCGCATCACGGAACGGCAGCGACTGCAGCAGCACGCCGTTGACGACGCTGAAGATGGCGCTGTTGGCGCCGATGCCGAGGGCCAGCGTCAGTAAGGCCGCCGCGGTGAAGGCAGGTGTGCGCCGCATCATCCGCAGCGCGTAGCCCAGATCCTGTGTCAGCTCCGTCCAGAATGTCGTGCGATCCATGCGTCGTCTCCGTCGTTGGTTGATCGCCACGCACTCCTGCCGCGCGCGATCGAAATCTCCGAAGCGCTGCAGCGCCAGTTGGCGCGCGCGTTGCGGCGTCTCGCCTTCGTCGACGAGCTCGCGGATCCGCATCTCGAGATGAAAGGCGAGCTCCGCCTCGACGTCGGCTTTCGGCTCGAGGCCGAACATCCTGCGGAACCGCGTCCAGCGGGCCATGTGTTATTCCAGGGCCGGCGCGTCCAGCGCCGCGAACACCGCTTCGGCGTAGCGATGCCAGTTGGCGGTCTCGGCGCGCAGTTGCGTGCGGCCGCGCCGCGTCAGCGCATAGAACTTGGCCTGGCGGTTGTTTTCGGAGGCGCCCCAGCTCGCGCTGATCCAGCCCCGATCCTCCAGGCGATGCAGCGCCGGATAGAGGGTGCCTTCGCCGACCTCGAGCGCATCGTTGGTGGCCTGCTGGATCCATCGCGCCACGCCGTAGCCGTGCGCGGGGCCCCAGGTGAGCGCCTTCAGGATCAGGAGATCGAGCGTCCCCCTGAGGATGTCCGGTGTGGCCTGGTTTGCTCCCATCGGCTTGCAAGGGGAGCATAGATCCCTTCCCATCGAAAGGCAAGGGAAGGGTCGGGGGTCGCGTTACAGGATCGCCGGCCCGCCGGCGACGGTGAACGCGGCGAGCGCCTCACGATGGCGCCGCTCGGTTTCGGCGAGCAGGCGCCCGAATTCCGTTTCACCTCTGAGTGGCTGGAACGCGGGCTCCCGATCGAGGTGCGGAAAGCACGCACAACCCTGATCAACGGCGCGAGTGAGGCACGCGAGGGCCACCGCCGAATTTTTCATCCACATCGCGAAGATCGCCAGGTAGATGAACCCTTCAGGATCCCGAAATGTCGACTCCAAGAGTCGGTCGATGCTGGATTGAAAGGCCGCAGGCTGGTTCAGCACGGTCGCGCGCACGAGCTCGACGTACGCCTCATGGATCGGATAGCCGACTGCCCGCCGCGCGGACTCGTCGAGTGACGCCAGCGCCTCCTCCGGCCGGTTCAGTATCGAGAGGACCATCGCGCGAAAGGGGTCGTTGTCGGCCACGATCGTGTCGAGCGCTGCTGGGTAGTCACCGAACGCCCAATGCGTATACGTCACGCTCGTCGGGACACTGGGATCGAGGGCCCGCGCCCGGCGATGCGCCGCAAGTGACTCACTGAGCAGCCCGCAATACCGGCACGCCTGCACCAAACCTGCGAACAACTGCGGGTCGGCTTGATGCTCGCGTGCCCGCCCGAGCAGCCGCAACAGCGCTTCGCGCGGCCGACCCAGATCGAGATCGAGCTGCGCGGAGAAATGGTGCGCGACCGATAGCTCGGGATTGAGCGCGAGCGCATGTCGGAACGACTCTTCCGCGAGCGCTCCCCGATTCACGCGGATCCCCCGCGCCGTACTTCGCGATCAGCCGATACATGCGGCCAAGGCGCGCCCATGCCGGTGCGTAGTCGGGATCGCCGCGGATCGATTCGAGGTAGAGGTCGCGCGCGGCGTCCCAGGTATCGCCGTCCTCGCTCAGCCGATTGGCGCGCAGGTACTGCCTGTACGCTTCGCCGCTGGCGGGCACATCGTGCCGCAGCAGCCGATGCTCGCGCGCACTCAGCGGTAACGACAACGACTCGACGATCCGCCGCGCCAGGTCGTCCTGCAGCTCGAAGATGCGCTCCAGTGGCGCCTCGGACGTCTGGGTCCACACGAGCGCGCCGCCCGGCGCTTCGACGAGCTGTGTCGTGATGCGCAGCCGGTTGTCGCCCCTCAAGATCGATCCCACCAGCACGACGTCCACGTCGAGCGCCTCGGCGATGGCTCGGAGATCCGGCGCCTCCGACATGAACCGCGCCGCGGCGACCGTCGATCGGACCAGCAACGATTCGAGACCCGAGAGCGACGCCGCGATGGCGTCCGGCAGACTCGAAGCCAGAAAGTCCGTCTCCGCGTCGGGCCGAAGAATCCGGAACGGCAGCACGACGAGGCGCGTCCGCGACGGCCTCGCCGTGGGCTGCGGTTCCACGTGGCCCGCCGGCTCGGGAGCCGTGGACACTTGCGCCAGGAAGCGATGGCCACGCCGCCCGACCGTCTCCACGAATCGCGGGCTACCTGCCTCGTCTTCCAACGCCGCGCGCAGGCGGTTG
Source organism: uncultured cyanobacterium (assembly GCA_963833135.1). Taxonomy (GTDB): domain Bacteria; phylum Acidobacteriota; class Vicinamibacteria; order Vicinamibacterales; family UBA2999; genus 12-FULL-67-14b. The sequence continues at coordinate 203,553 of CAWHWW010000016.1, forward strand.
ATCGCGTTGTTCAAGCTGTTGTCGAAGTCGACGAACGTGTCGTCCGACCACAGCCGCTTCCGCAACTCCTCCCGTGTGACGAGGTTGCCGGGGCGTTCGACGAGCGCCTCGAGCACGCGCAGGGGCTTGTCCTGGAGGCGCAGCCGGACGCCGTCTCTCTTGAGCTCGCCGGCGGCGCGATCCAGTTCGAACCGACCAAACCGGACGATCATCGGCAGCAGCTTAGCACCCACGTGAGGGAGATTTAAGCCGCCGGTGACCGCCCGTCGATGGATCGATGACCGCCAGGTCCGTAGAGTGGCGGATCAGGAGGGACACACCATGTCCGTTGCTGCATCGATCAATTCCGCGAAACAAGAAGCGTTCGTCGGTCAGGTTCTCGCCAACACCAGCGCAGCGATGGTGACGACACTGGCCGCGCTTGGAGATCGGCTGGGGCTGTTCAAGACGCTGGCTGCGTCCGGTCCGGCCACCAGCGCCGAAATCGCGGCGCGCGCCGGCATCGTCGAGCGCTACGCGCGCGAATGGCTCGGTGGCATGACGAGCGCGGGCTACGTCACCTACGACCCCGTGACCCGACGCTTTGCATTGCCGCCCGAGCACGCGGCGGCGCTTGCCGACGAGGGCGGGCCGATGTTCTTTGGTGGCATATACGAGATGCTACTCAGTGCCTCGTCAGTCGTCGATCGCGTCGCCGAGGCATTCCGTGCGGGCGGTGGCGTCCCGCAGTCGGCGTACGACGACCGCTTCTGGGACGGAATGGAGCGCTTCTCGGGCGGCTGGTACGACAACCTGCTTGTGCAGCGGTGGCTGCCGGCAATGCCAGACGTTCAGAGCAAGCTCGGCGAAGGCGCCGACGTGGCCGATGTCGGTTCCGGTCGCGGGCGCGCACTCATCCGGCTGGCGCAGGCGTATCCGGCGGGCCGGTACGTCGGGTACGACGCGTTCGCACCGAGCGTCGAGCGCGCGACGGCACGAGCGCGGGAGGCAGGAGTAGCCGACGGGGTGCGCTACGAGGTCCGCGATGCGGCCGGCGATCTTCCCGGCAGCTTCGACGTGATCACCAGTTTCGACGTGCTTCACGACGCCGTGGATCCGGTCGCCGTGCTGCGGTCGATCTTCCGCGCACTGAAGCCGGATGGCATCTACGTCTGTCTGGAGCCAAACTGCTCCGACAAGCTCGAGGAGAATGCCGGGCCGATCGGATCCATATTCCACGGCATCAGCATTCTGTACTGCATGACGACGTCGCTCGCATGCGGCGGGGCCGGCCTCGGCACGCTCGGTCTGCATGAACCCAAGCTGCGCGAACTGGCCACGGTCATCGGATTCCGCGACATCCGGCGCGTGCCGATCGGGGATCCGTTTAACAGCCTGTACGAGCTGAGGCGCTGACCCGTTCCGTCAACGAATCGTCGGGTCCCAGAAGCGGTCACAGGTTGAGTGTTGCCCTGGCGGTTACCGCCGCAATTTCGCGTCGTGATGGCATTCTCATTGCTGATGCCAGACGCGGTGGCCGCGGAAATCATCAGGGAAATCAGGCTATCGGCGCGCGGGCTCGTCCGCGCGCCGGTGTGGAGCGTGACGCTGATCCTCACGATCGCGATCGGCATCGCCAGCAACGCGTCGGTGGATGGCTTCGTGCGCGGCCTGGTCGCGCAGGCGTCACTGGCCGGCGATCGCGAAGCAGCCGACAGTATTTCGCGAATCGGCCAGCTGCTGAGGGCCGCTGCGATCGCGGTGTTCGCGATCGCGTGCGCGAACGTCGGGTCGTTCCTGCTGTCGCGCGCCGCGGCGCGGACGCGCGAGACCGCGGTACGGGTGGCGATCGGCGCCGGCCGCAAACAGCTGGTCCGCCAGGTGCTTGCCGACAGCATGGTAATCGCCATCGCGGGCGCCGCCGCCGGCGCGATGCTCGCTTTCTGGATCGCGCGCGTCGTGCCGGCATTTCTGTTCGAGGAAGACGCGCAGCGGATGATCTTCGCCGCCGATCCGCGCGGCCTCGCGCTCGTCACCGTCGTGTGCGCGGCGATCACCATCGTGTGCGGACTGCTGCCGTTGATCGAGACGCGCGACGATCCCGGCGCGATCATCCAGCGCGAGAGCTCGGGTCCGTCCCGCGGGTCGTTCCGCCTCGGCGCCGGTCTGGTCGTCGTGCAGATGGCGGCGTGCACGCTGCTGGTGATTTCAACCGGCCTCCTGTTCGCCGGCTTCCAATCGGCGCTGCAGACCAGTGCCGGCCGCCGTCTCGCGGATCCGATTGTCGTGTCCATCGAGGCGTTGCAAACGAGCTCGAAGGCCGTCGAAGCAGCGTCCGGACTGCGCTATTTTGACGACGCGGCCCGCGCGACCCAGGAGGTCGCGTCCGCCACCTCGTTCGCCTGGGCGTCGACCGTGCCGGGCAACCGCCCGATGTGGCAGTCGTTCGAGTTCGAGACGGCGGACCTGCCGCGGCGCGCGATGTCGTTTGTCGCCACGCCGTTCACCACGCGGACGCTCGACACCCTGATCATGCCGCCGGCAGCGGGCCGGCTGTTCAGGACGCCCGATGCAGGTACTTGCGGCGGAGTGGTGATCACCGCGGAAGCCGCGCGCGACATCGGCGTCGAGCCGATCATCGGACGGTCGATTGAAACGCCGGCAGGAGACTGGGCCGACATCGTCGGCGTAGTTGACGTGCGCGACGAGTCCGTGCCACGGGTGTTCCATTACAGGCCGGGCGGCGAAGAGCCGGTCCCTTCGGCGACGGCGACGTATCGCGTGCCGCAGATGACGCCGTCACGGACCACCGTGCTCGACGTGAACATCGTGTCGGCGAACTATTTCGACTTCATGGGCTTTCCGCTCGTCGACGGCCGGCACTTTACCGAGACCGCCGATCCCTGCCGTGTCGCGATTGTCAACGAGCAGGCCGCGGATCTTGTACTTCAATGGCGACGCCGTCGGCGCGGCGATCATCGATCGGCTCGGCCGCCGCACCAGGATCATCGGCGTCGTCGGTTCGGCCAAGCTTCGCGCGGCGGCACGCGCCGTGCCTCCGACTGTGTACTTCCCGATGGAGCAGGATTTCCTGTTTCGGATGACACTGGTCGCCGAGACCGGCGGCATCGACCGCCGAACGCTCGATCGCCTGCATCGCCGGCTCGCGCTGATTCCCGGCGGCCGGGAAGACAGGATCATCGTGCGGACGCTCGACGATCATTTGAGCCGCACGGCGTTCGCCCCCGAACGAATCGCGACGGTGCTCGTCGGTTCGTCGGCAACGATCGCGCTCGCGCTCGGGATGCTCGGGTTGTACGGCCTCATGAGCGAGGCGTCGCGCCGCCGCCATCGGGAGTTCGCGCTGCGCATTGCCCTGGGAGCCCGCGGCGTTCACGTGTTCCGGCAGGTGATCGCCGAAGGCGCGCGGCTGGTCTTCGCCGGCATCATCGCCGGAATGCTGGGCTCGGTGCTGGTCGCGCAATTCATATCGCGCATCACGCCCGCCGATGAGCGGCTGTCTCCATGGATCTGGATCGCCGCTCCGCTCACGCTCGCTCTGGCGGTGACGATCGCGAGTGTGTTGCCGGCCAGAAATGCTCTCGCATCGGATCCGTTGTCGATCATGAAGTCAGATCACTAGCCGATCGCGCCCGTGGCCGATGGCGCGAATCGTGCAGCCGCTTCAGCCATGCGGATCGTTTGTATCGCGATCGCAACCTCAGCGCTCGTCGGCTGCGCCCGCCTCGAAGCGACACGGCAACCGGTCGAGGTCGAGATGCACAACGTCGACCTGCACCTCCAAGCCGGAGTGACGTTACACATCCGGGATCTGCGCGGGACGTTCGAGCCCGCGCCGAAGCGCGAGGTGCCTTATCTGGACGACACCAAGTCGTACACCGTTACGGTGGAGAGCGGCGTGGTGGCGATCGATCTCGCGTCGCTCAACGCGCTGATGACCCGGACGCTGGCCGACGACAACTCGAACGTCGACAAGCTGAAGATCAGCGTCGACGACAAAGGCGACCTTCGGCAGAAAGGCATCATCGACAAGGCCGTCAATATTCCGTTCAACGTCAAGGCCGGCATCGAAGCGACACCCGACGGGAAGCTGCGAGTCTTCACGAAATCGGTGAAGGGTTTCGGCATGCCGGTGAAGCCGCTCATGAAGTTGTTCAGCATCGAGATGGACGATCTTCTCAAAGTCAAGCCCGGCCGCGGCGTTGTCGTGCGCGACAACGACTTGATCCTCGATCCGTCCGTGTTGTTGCCCGCGCCATCGATGCGCGGGGCCGTCACCCATGCGCGCATCGACGGCGACGCGATCGTGCAGACGTTCGGCAACGGCACCGTCCGCCACCTGTCGCCGCCGCCGGTGTCGAAGAACTACATCTACTGGCGTGGCGGATCGCTCTCGTTCGGCAAGCTGACGATGACGGCGACCGATCTGGAATTGGTGGACATGGATCCGAAGGACCCCTTCGATTTCTACGTCGAGCACTGGAACGAGCAACTGGTGGCGGGCTACTCGAAGACGACCAGCGCGCGCGGCCTGAAGGCCCACATGCCCGACTACAACGACCTGGCGCAAAGCGCGGACGATAGATAATCAGCTGAATGGTGCCGTTGTCGGTTCTCGACCTCGCGCCGATCGTCGAGGGCGGGACGGCAGCGCAGTCGTTCAGGAACTCGCTCGATCTCGCGCAACATGCCGAACGGTGGGGGTATCGCCGCTACTGGCTGGCCGAACATCACAACATGCCCGGCATCGCCAGCGCCGCGACCGCGGTCCTGATCGGGCATATCGGCTCCGGCACGTCGACGATCCGCATCGGCGCCGGCGGCATCATGCTGCCGAATCACGCGCCGCTGCAGGTCGCGGAGCAGTTCGGCACGCTGGCGTCGCTCTATCCCGGGCGCGTCGATCTCGGTCTCGGCCGCGCGCCCGGCACCGATCAGGCCGCCGCGTTCGCGCTGCGGCGCACGCTGCAGGCGAATCCCGACGAATTCCCGCGTGACGTGATGGAAGTGATCGACTACTTTCGCGATCCGCAACCCGGCCAGCAGGTCCGCGCGGTCCCCGGCGCCGGCTTGCGCGTGCCGATCTGGATTCTCGGCTCGAGCCTGTTCGGCGCGCAGGTGGCTGCCGCGCTCGGGCTGCCGTTTTCGTTCGCGTCGCATTTCGCGCCGCAGCTCCTGCACCAGGCAATCGACATCTACCGCGAACGCTTCACGCCATCGGAGCATTCTTCGCGGCCCTACGTGATGCTCGGCGTGAACATCGTCGCCGCCGACACGGATGCGGAGGCGCGCTTGCTCGCCTCATCCGGGCGGCAGTCGTTTGCGAGCCTTCGCAGCGGCCGTCCGATCGCGCTGCCGCCGCCGTCGAAGGAATGGGAGCGCGATCCCGCCGACAAGACCGACGCCGCCAACCAGACGCGTGTCTCGTTCGTGGGAGCGCCGTCGACCATCAAGGGACAGATCGCGGAGTTCGTCCGCGCGACAGAGGCCGATGAGCTGATCGCCGTGGCTCACATCTACGATCACGCGGCCAGGCTACGCTCCTACGAACTGGCCTCACGAATGTAAGACGCCCGTCGCCCGTCGCCCGCAGCCAGAGAGACAAGAGATTTTCTCAGGCTGGCTACTGGATACCGGCTACTTATAGAATCACCCCATGGGACTCACTGACTTCTTCAAAGGCGAGCTGATTGACGTCATCGAGTGGACCGACGACTCGCGTGACACGCTGTCGTATCGCTTTCCGGACGACGACAAGGCCATCAAGAACGGCGCGCAGCTGATCGTGCGCGAGTCGCAGGTCGCGCAGTTCGTCTATCTCGGCGCGTTCGGCGACCTGTTCGGTCCCGGCAAGCACACGCTGACGACCGACAACATCCCGATCCTCACCAAGCTTGCGTCGTGGAAGTACGGCTTCAACTCGCCGTTCAAGGCGGACGTCTACTACGTCATCACGCGCCTGTTCACCGGCAACAAGTGGGGCACGTCGAACCCGGTGATGCTGCGCGACAACGACTTCGGCGTGGTGCGCGTGCGCGCGTTCGGCACCTACGACTTCAGGATCGTGCAGCCGGCGACGTTCCTGCGCGAGGTCGCCGGATCCGATCACAACTTCCGGCTCGACGAGTTCAACGACACGATGCGCTCGCGCATCGTCAGCCTGTTCACCGATGCGATCGCCTCGGCGAAGCTGCCGGTGCTCGACGTCGCCTCCCGCTACGGCGAGCTTGGCGACGCGCTGCTGCCGATGATCAATCCCGCGGTCACCGCCAAGTACGGTCTCGAGATCACCAGCTTCATCGTCGAAAACGTTTCGGTGCCGCCCGAGGTCGAGAGCGCGATCGACAAGCGCTCGAGCATGACCGCGATCGGCAACCTGAACGACTACGTCAAGTATCAGATGGCGCAGGGCATGGAGAAGGGCAGCCGGCGGCGGTCCCGCGGGCACGGCGGCGGAGCTTGCCGTCGGCTTCGGCCTCGCGCAGCAGATGATGCAGCAGGGATTCACCGGCGGCGCGGCCGCGCCCGCGGTAGCGCCCGAGCTGATGGGACCGGCGGAAGCGGCGCGCGCGCTCGGCGTCAGCGAAGCGGACGTCATGGCGGTGCTCGAGTCGGGCGAGCTCAAGGGCAAGAAGATCGGATCGACGTGGCGCATCACGCGCGCTGCGCTCAACGCCTATCTGTCGGAGTAGGCTGTCGAAGCTCCGGCACAATGGGAGTCGCTTCGCCAGCGGCAGTATTTCCAGGCCCGCCTCCGGCGGGCGGCGGCTTGCAGGCGACCTGACGTATGAGTGAAGAGGCTTCGCCTTCAAGCCGCGATCACGAAGTCTCGGCGCTCCAGAAACACGCCTGCCCGGCGTGCGGCGCGCAGGCGGAGTGGAATCCGTCCACGCAGAAACTGGTGTGCCCGTTCTGCGGCACCGAGTCGCCGTACTCAATCGATCGCGAGATCGGGAAAGTCGGCGAGCGCGAGCTCGATGCCGGGCTGCGCGACTCCGCTGCGGCGGAACAGGAGCCGAGCGACGAGCGCCGCAGCGTGCAGTGTCAGAGCTGCAAGGCGATCATGGTCTACGAATCGGCGCGCGTCGGCCAGAACTGCGAGTTCTGCGGCTCGCCGGCGCTCGTCGCCTACGAAGACATCAAGTCGCCGATTCGCCCCGAAGGCGTGCTGCCGTTTCGCATCGATCGCAATCGCGTGCGCGACGACATCCGCGGCTGGTGGCGCAGCAAGTGGCTCGCGCCGGGCCGGCTCGCGAGGGCGGCGCTCGTCGACACCGTCAAGAGTCTCTATATTCCCTACTGGACCTTCGACGCGCGCGCGCATTGTCCGTGGGATGCGGAGGCCGGTTACTACTACTACGTCAACGTCGAAGGCCGCGACAACAAGGGCCGTCGCGTCGTCCGCCAGGAACGGCGCGTGCGTTGGGAGCAGGCGTCCGGCGTTGTCGATCATTCGTTCGACGATGAGCTCGTGCCGGGGACGACGGGCGTCGACATGAAACTGCTGCGGCAGGTCGAGCCGTTTCCGACCCAGGATATCGTTCCCTACGACACCGCGTTTCTGTCAGGCCACGTCGTCGAGCAGTATCAGGTTGCGCTCACCGAGGCTGCGGGCGATTCGGAAGCGCAGATGCGCGCCGCGCTCGAGCAGTTGTGCGCGCAGCAGGTGCCCGGCGACACGCATCGCAATCTCGTGATTCATCCGGTCTTCTCCGGGCGCACCTTCAAGCACGTGCTCGTGCCGATCTGGCTGCTCGTCTACATGTTCGGATCGCGCAACTTCCAGGTCGTGGTCAACGGATACACCGGGCGCATTGCCGGCCGCTATCCGTACAGCCCGTGGAAGATCGGCATCCTGATCCTGCTCGCGATCGTCGTCGCCCTGTTCATGATCGCTAACCAGAACTAACAGGTCTGGTCTTGCGGGCTTGCGGTCAACGGGCTTGCGGCCTCAACCCCGTAGCCCTTAAGCCCGCAAGCCCGACCCGTATAATAGCCGTCCATGAAGAGAACGACTCTCGCGCTCGCAGTCATTTCCGTCGCGGCAATTAGCGTCACCGTTTCGGCCCAGCGAGGCCGCAAGCCGGTGAACTGGAAGGACTTGCCCGCGCCGTTTGCGACGCCATCGGTGCGCAACAACGCGACCGTCGTGGCCAGGCCCGAAGGCGCCTCGCTGGCGGCGCCGCCGGGATTCGTCGTCGAGGAGTTCATGGACTTCGCGGGGCTGCGGCCGCGCTTCATGATGCTCGGACCGAGCAACGAGATTCTGATCAGCGACACGTCCGGCAACGGCAACGTGTTCGTGATCAAGGACGGCGTGCGCACGGCGATCATCGAGAAGCTCGATCGTCCGTACGGCCTCGCGCTCAAAGGCGATCAGCTCTACGTCGCCGAGCCGACGTCGGTCAAGGTCTACACCTACGACGCGAAGACGATGAGAGTGACGAGCCCCGGCAAGGAGATCATCGCGCTCCCCGGCATGGGCACCGGCCACAACACGCGCACGCTCGCGTTCAACCGCGACGGCTCGAAGCTGTATCTGTCGGTCGGCTCGCAGTCGAACATCAACCTCGGCGAGGATCCGATGCGCGCCGCCGTGCATCGCTACAATCCCGACGGCACCGGTCACGAAACGGTCGCCACCGGGCTGCGCAATGCCGTCGGCATGCGCTTCTATCCCGGCACCGACGACCTGTGGGTGACCGTCCACGAGCGCGACGAGCTCGGCGACGATCTCGCGCCCGACTACGCCACGAAGGTCGAACCGGGCGGATTCTACGGCTGGCCGATCGCCTACATCGGACCGCACGCCGAGCCGCGTCACAAGGACGTCGACATGAAGAAGGTGGAGAGCACGCTCTATCCCGACGTGATCCTCGGCGGCCACGTCGGGCCGCTCGACATCGCGTTCTACACCGGCACGCAGTTCCCGGCGAAGTATCGCGGCGGCATGTTCGTCGCGCTGCACGGCTCGTGGAATCGATCCGCAGCGGCAGGGCTACAAGATCGCGTTCATCCCGTTCAAGGACCGGATGGCGACGGCGGGCCCGGAAGACTTCCTCAGCGGCTGGATGCTCGCGCCCGACAAGAAGGAAGTGTGGGGCCGCCCGGTCGGCCTGCTGCAGATGCCGGACGGCTCGTTGCTGGTCAGCGACGACGGCGGCAGGAAGATCTGGCGAATTTCGTACAAAAGTTAATCGGCAGTCGGCGGATCGGCGAATCGGTGGCCGATCGTGAAACTCGGGGCTATTGGCCTTCGTCTTCTCGTCATCTTCACCGCGCGGCATCGATGAGGTGTCGCGCGGATTCACGCCTTCGTGATCCGCAACATCGTCGCGATCCTTGTGCGCATAAGGCGCGTCGGGCAGGTACTCGTCAGCGCTGCGTGTCCGGCTGAGATGGATTCTTCATGCGATCCTCCAGGGGTCCTGCACCTGCAAGACGCTCACCGTCAGCCGACGGGAATGGCGTCCAACGTCAAGGCCTCTACCAGCGCCGCAAAGTAACCGGCGGCGAAATGCTCGCGATTCGGCATACAGGTGCCCATCGTTTCACCCTCCCGGATTAGGCGCCGGAATGGCAGAGTCGTTGCAAATAGCGGTACATGTGACGGCGACCGCCAGCAATCTGAGCACGCATCGGGCCAAATTGGCCGATGGCGTATCCAGCGCCCGCGCTGCCGGCCTTCGTTATGCGCACGCCGACGCGCCCGGCATTACCCGCCAGCGCCGAGGTAAGGGATTCGTGTATCATCGATGCGCGCGGCCGCCGGATCCGCGATGCGAAGACGCTCGCGCGCATTCGCGCGCTCGTCCTGCCGCCGGCCTGGGTCGACGTGTGGATTTCCACCGACCCGCGCGCGCATCTGCAGGCCACCGGTCGTGACGCCGCCGGCCGCAAGCAGTATCGCTATCACGCGAGCTGGAGCGTCGAGCGGGACTCGACCAAGTACCACCGCATGCTCGCATTTGCGGAAGTGTTGCCCACGATCCGCCGGCGGACCCGCCGCGACCTGATGGGTCCGGCGTGTTGCCGTCCGCGCGTCCTCGCCACCGTCGTCGAACTGCTCGCGTGCACCTACATCCGCATCGGCAACGAAGAGTACCTGCGCAAGCACAAGTCGCACGGATTGACGACCCTGCAGGATCGCCACGTCAAGATCCGCGGCGGCAAGCTGTACTTCGCGTTCCGCGGCAAGAGCGGCGTCTTTCAATCGATCGAGATCGACGAGCCGCGCCTCGCCGTGGCGGTCCGGCAATGCCAGGATCTTCCGGGCCAGACGCTCTTTCAAGTACCTCGATGACGACAAGACGCCGCGGAACCTTTCGTCGTCGGACATCAACGCCTATTTGCGCGAAGTGAGCGGCGGCAAGTTCACGGCCAAGGATTTTCGGACGTGGGCCGGCACGCTGTCGGCCGCGCAGGCGCTCGATGAGATCGGAGCCGCCGTCATCGAAGACGGCAGCCAATCGATCGATCGTCGAGGCCGTCGATCGCGTCGCCGAAGCGCTCGGCAACACGCGCGCGGTATGCAGGAAGTGTTACATCCACCCGGCGGTGCTCGATGCGTTCACCGAGAGGCGTCACGCTCAGCCGCGTGACGATCAACAAGGCGCGAGTCACGAAGGGGCTCCTCGACGCCGAAGCCCGGCTGGTCGCGCTGCTGCGCCGCCCAGGCCGCGTGCGCAAGGCCGCCTGAAGGTGCGCTCATTGGGCGGTGTCGCTGTAGCAGAGCTTGAAGATTCGATCCCAACGCGCCTATTCTGATGGCATCGATGCCCGGCGACAGGACGGCCAGAATCTCAGAGCACAGTGTGCAGTTGTTCGATTCCTCGAAGTCGATGGCCGAGAGCGTCGCGAGTTTTCTCTTGGCCGGCTTCCGTCGCGGCGAACCGTTGCTGGTCGTGGCGACGCCGGAACATCGCGAACGCTTACGCAAAAACTCGAAGAGGCCGGCGTCAACGTCCACCAGGCGACGATGGCGTCGCGTCTCGTCATGCTTGACGCCGCCCAAACGGTCGCGAAGTTCATGCGGCAGGACCTGCCCAATCGAATCGCGTTCGACGAAATCGTCGGCACGCTCGTCGCGCAGCTGGCGAATCAGGGCCGGCTGTGCATCTACGGCGAGATGGTCGACGTGCTGGCCGCTCGCGGCCAACTACAAGGCTGCTTACCAGCTCGAGGTGCTCTGGAACGCGCTCGCCGAGCGCGAGTCCGTTCACGCTGTTCTGCGGATATGCGTCCGGGCACTTCGGCGATCCGAAGACCGCGGCGATGCTCGCCGAGATTTGCGAGACGCACAACCACGTGCACCGCAAGAAGGACGACCTGCTGGCCGAATTCCTGCTCGAGCGCCACGATGCCGGCAGGCCTCGCGGTTCGACCGGCTCCTGATCCACGCTACCATCCACGCATGCCGTTGACGACGACCGACCGGTTTGCGGCCGCGATGGCGTACGCCTACCAGGTGCATCACGGGCAGCGGCGCAAGGGCACCGGGATTCCCGTACATCGCGCACATCCTCGGCGTGGCGGCGCTCGCCCTCGAGTACGGCGCCGACGAAGAGGAGGCGATCGCCGCGCTGCTGCACGACGCCGCCGAAGACGGCGGCGGCGAAGCGACGCTGGCCGAAATCCGCGCCCGCTTCGGCGACACTGTCGGCGACATCGTGCTCGGCTGCAGCGACAGCCTCGTCGAGGATCCCGAAGACAAGCTGCCGTGGCGGAGCGGAAGGAAAACTACCTCGCGCACCTCGAGAACGCGAGCGCGTCGGTGTGCCTGGTGTCGGCGGCCGACAAGCTGCACAACGTGCGATCGATCATCCGCGACTACCACGAGCACGGCGACGACGATCTGGGATCGCTTCCAGGGGCGGCGCGAGGGCACGCTGTGGTACTACGAGACCGTCGCCGACACGCTGATTCGCCGCCATCGCTCGCAGCTGACCCGCGACCTTCAGGACGAGGTCGACAAACTCTTGAAAATAACGAATAACGAATAACCAATGACAAGAGCGTAGGAGACCCTTTCGTTATTCGTTATTCGTTATTCGTTATTTCTCACGGCGCCGACGAAGGAGGCACGCTCTTCTTCGTCGCCTGCTCGAACGCGTAGGCGATCTCGATGAGCTTCGGCTCGCTGCACTGCGCGCCGACGAATCCAACACCATACGGCGCGGGCTTGGCGACTGAACCCGGCCGGGAACGGCTGCTGCGGCGCGTTCGGCACCATGCCGAACGGCACCGCGATGATCGGGTAGCCGGCGCGCGCCGCGATGCCCGCGCCCGATCCGCCGGGCGTGATGAACGCATCGAGCTTGTATTGCTTTCAACACGCCGTCGATGCCCTGATCGCGGCTCAGGCGCCGATCCTTCGCATCATCGGCGTCGAGCCGCGCCTTGTCGGCGACGAGATCGATCTCGTCCGAAATGTCGAATCGCGACTGCTGATACTTGATCGCGCCGGCCTTCGCGTGCGCGAGGTTCCACTCGCGGTGCTCCTTCAGCGTCTTCACCGGCGCCGACGGGCCGAGCGACGCGAGCCACGCGTTGTAGTCGCGCTTCATGCCGTACTTGAAGTTGATCGAGCAGTTCTGATCCTTGCCCTTGGCGTGCTCGGCGCCGGAGCAGAAGTCCCACAACGGGAAGCTGTCGTTCGCGTCCTTCGCCACGAAGCTCGGGATGTCGGCGGGATCGACAATGATCGCGCCCTGCTGCTTGCAGCACCGCGATCGCTTCGGCCATCACCTTGGCCTGTTCGGCGTTGATGCCGCCGCGCGGCGTCGTCTCGCCCGGCAGCGTCACGCGATCGATGTAGAACGCGCGCGGCACGCCGATGCGCGCGCCCTTCAGGCCGTTGGCGTTCAGGAACTTGGTGTAGTCGCGGTTCGGCGGCGGCGTGCAGGTTCGCGTCGCCGCGTCGTTCGGATCGGGTGACGCGCCTTCCATCGCGCCGAGCATGATCGCGGCGTCGGCCACGGTCTTCGTCATCGGTCCGGCGGTGTCGTGGTCGGCGGTGATCGGGATCACGCCGTGGCGGCTGATGCGGCCGATCGTCGGACGGATGCCGACCAGCATGTTCGCGTTCGACGGGCTGATGATCGATCCGCCGGTGTCGGAGCCGACGCTGCCGGCCCAGAAGTTCGCGGCGGTGCCGATGCCGGAGCTCGAACCGCCGGTCTGCAGCACCGGCCGTCCATCGCCGGGCTCAGGCCGCGGATCGGGCCGCGGATCGTACGGGTTGAAGGCGAATCCGCCGACCGCGTTGTAGTTGCCGGGCATCGCGTTCGGGTTGCCGGCGACCCAGTTGGCGAGCTCGGTGAGCCCGGTCTTCGCGATGATGATCGCGCCGGCCGCCTTCAGGTTCTTCGTCAGCGTCGCTTCGTACGGCGGGATGTAGCCGGCGAACACCAGCGCGCCGCCGGTCGTCGGCATGTCGGTCGTGTGGATGTTGTCCTTGAGCGCGACCGGGATGCCGTGCAGCGGGCCGCGCAGCTTGCCTTGCGCGCGCTCGCGATCGAGCGCGTCGGCTTCGTCGAGCGCCTTCGGGTTGACCGCCAGCGCCGCGTTGAGGCGATCCTCGTAGATCGCGATGCGGATCAGGTACTGCTCGACCAGCTGCCGCGACGTCACCTGGTGCTTCGCCATCGCCTCCTGCATCTGCGGGATCGTGGCTTCGACGACCGTGAAGCGCCGCTGTTGTCCCTGCACGCCGAGCGCGAGCGCCGACACGATCAACGCGAAAACGAAGGAGACCTTTTTCATGGGCGGTATTCTAGTCCAGAATGGAAATTCCGTTCGAGCAGGCCTGCGGGCTGGTGAAGCCGCCCTGCACGGTCGGCGTCGCAAGGAGATCGTCGCCGGGCTGCAGCGCGCCAAGACGCTCGGCGCAGGCGCTCGCCGGCGTTACGCGATGCGATGCGCGCCAACCGCTTTCGCGCCGGCCGGCCAGCAGATTTTCCTCGACCGCGTGGTCTCCAGCTTCGACGGCCGCACGCGCGCCGAGGGGTTTCACATCCTGCACGACTGGGACGGCGTCGTCGCAGCAGACCAACCCCGACATCATCCCGGTCGACGTGCTGCATTTCTCGCCGACCAGCGCGGCGCCGAGCGCGGCGAGCGCCACCGAGCTCGCCATCCTGCTCGACTACTACTTCATGCACGTCCTCGCGCTGCTGACCATGCGCATCTGGGACGATGGCGATCCGGACGAGAACCTCGAGCGCGCTCAACGCGCTGCTCACCGAGCTGCAGGGACCGAACGGCAGCGGCCAGCAGTTTGCGGCCGACGCCGAGACGCTGATGCTGATCGGCACGTCGCACTACGAGCCGGAAGAGTGGGGCTACGGCAAGCTGCTCGCGAAGGTGCGCGACGCTCGACGAGCGTCATCAGTTCAGGATCGGCCTCGGCCACGCGTCGAGCATGGGCTGTCACTTGCGCTTCGGCTTCGAGGCGCAGTGCGGCCGCGACACGCTGGCGCTGCGCGACGACAACGTCGCCGACTATCCGTGGCTGTGCTTTGCGCTCGCGGCGGTGATGCGGGAGTACTCGCGCCTTGCCGACGCCGGCATCGAGAATCGCGATCGGTCGGTGATCGAAGAGGCGCTGCTGAACGGGCTGACCGCCGATGCGCGCGCGTTCATCGGCGTGCCGCCGCCGTCGCTGTCGCGCTCGCGAGGCCGATCGCGCGCGCTTCGTCGAGGGTTTCACGCGCCACAAGCCGGCGCTGCTCGAAGCGTTCCAGCGCTACCGCCCGTCGGACACCGCCTACTCGCCGCTGTCGTTCTTCTTCAACTTCTCGCACAACGTCGTCAAGGGCACGGTCGTCGACGCGCTGCTGTGGGGAGAGGCGTGGGACGTGTCGATGAACGATCTGCTGACCGGCGTCCCGCGCGCCGGTCTCGAGGACGGGTCGCAGCAGTTGCTCGCGACGACGCTGATGGCCTATGCGCGATCGAATCCCGATCGCATCCGCGGCAAGCTGATGCCGGTCATCGTCTACGACCCGCAGTCCGGCCGCCGCGCCTACACCGTGACGATGGAAAAGCTGTCGCAGTAGCGTATGGTGCCAGACACCAACCAATCGTCTCCATCGGTACATCGGTGCCTGACACCAACCGCACTCGATTGTGGTGCTTCCCAGCCAACTCGGCTTCGCAATAACTGAAGCAACGATCGGCGACCGACGTCGCAAGTCTTGCGACGCGTTTGATCGGCGTATTGCTGCAGTCGGCGAATTCCATAGGCATCTCACGAATCGGCTAGTCGGCAAGAAACTTGTTTAACGGATTCCATGAGCCGAGCTCGACGCGACGCGATTTGCGGAGGAACGTACCACGTTATGAATCGTGGTAACCGGAAGGGCGCTCGTCTTCGAGGACGACCGGGATCGGCGCGGTTTCTACGAATTCTCATTGCCGAGCAAGAAACGTACGGCGTCACGCTGGTGGCGGGTTGCCAGATGGCCAACCATTTTCACCTAATCGTCACGACGCCTCATGGCAACCTGTCGGAGTTCATGGCGCAGCTGGAAGGCCAGTTCGCTCGTTACTCGAACTGGCGCCACGATCGCATTGGCCACTTGTTCCAGGGCAGGTTTCGACATGTCGTGATCGAACATGACATCCATCTGCTTATCGCGCTCTGTTACAACTTCTTGAACCCGGTGAGCGCAGGTCTCGCAACAAGACCGCAAGACTATAGGTGGAGTACCTACGCGGCGACTGTCGGACTGGCGCCTGTGCCGGATTATCTGTCGATTAGCTGGCTAGAGGCGCTCTTCCCGCACGATCCGATCGAAGAAGCGCAGCGGCGTTTTCGGAGTCTGATGGCCGAAGAGAAGCCGGCGATTGCCTATCTTCAGCAGAACGCGGCTGCCGTTGACCCAACGTGGATACGGCAAGTTGTCCGTTCGTACGTCGGCGAGAACTTACAAGTCGGAATGCTCCCGCGGATGTATCGTTCGGCGCTGCGCTCCCGACTGCCAGAGCTCTTCCACGACGGAATGATGGCGGAGACCCGCGCCGACGCGATCTACAACGCGCACGTAATACATGGCTATAAGTTGGCAGAAATTGCGCGGGAATTGCGTTTACACCCGGCTGCGGTCAGCAGGATCTTTCGTTCGCAATGCAAATCGCGGCATCAATGATTGGCAGTCCGGTTGGTGTCAGGCACCAACCAGACGGTTGGCTGGTGCCAGGCACCATTGGAACGAGCGCGGTTGGTGTCAGGCACCAGTCTAGCGGCGCGTGGCTGTCCACGGGATTTCGCCTTTCGGCGTCGTCACCGATCCCGTGATCGTGTTGCCCTTCGCGATGCCCTTGTAGGTCATGCCGCCGGCGGCGAACGTCACCTCTTCGCCCTTCAGCCGGCCCATCCCGACCGTCTGCGCCTGCCCGCCGATCGTGATCGTGCCTTGCACGGACTGATACTCCTGCGTCAGCGTCATCGAACCATTCGGCATCGCCCACGTGCCGGCGATCTTCGCGGGCACGATCCACAAGAGCGCCTCGCACCAGCTTTCGCACTGCGACGCCGGCGGCAACGTCACGCGCGCGTCGGGCTCCCAGCCCTCGATGCCGAACGTGTTGCCGACGATGCGCGAGCCGGGCGCGAGGTTGAAAAACTTCGGCGCCAGCCGATTCATGTTCACGGGCAGCAGGAAGAGCGCCATCACCGTCGCCTTGGAGATGTCGTACTCGTACATGTCCGCCTCAACGAACTGCGCCTTGTCGGCGACGCCGGCTTCCCGCGCGAGCCTGCGCGACAGCGCGACCATGTCAGGGTTGTATTCGACGCCGAGCGCCTGCGCGCCGAGCTTCGCGGCGGCGATCACATTGCGTCCGTCGCCCGATCCGAGATCGATCACGAAGTCCTTCGACGTGACCTGGCCGAGCTCCATCATCTTGTTGACCATGTCCGGCGGCGACGGCACCCACACGACGTCCTTGCCGGGCTGGCCCGGACTTGGGCTCGAACGGCGCCGCGGGTGGTTGAGCGAGGGCTGCGGTTGACAGAACGAATAACGAGAAACAAGCAACGATGGTACGCATCAGTTCGTCTTACCTCCGGTGACTTTCACGAGCTCCGCAAACGGCGCGATCGCGCCGTGCAGCGGCACGATCTTGTCGACGCGCAGCTTGCGCTTCTGGATGTTCTCGAGCAGGTTGGCGGCATAGGGATTGCGACCTGCGATCCCGGGCTGTAGGCATCGACCTCGATCAGCAGGCGATCGCGCGGGATGTAGGCCATCAGCATCGTGTCGGAATGCGGGTTGCCGGCGACGTGATACAGCATCACGGTCATCGTCTGGTCCTTGATCTCGCGCTCGTCATCGACGGTCTCGACATTGAGGCGCGACGCGTTCTTCGCAAGCATGTCCGGCTGGAGCGTGTGCGGCCGCCGCGCCATGTTCTCGACCCACTCCTTGTTGCCGGCCTGCGTGATCACGGTCATGCCTTCCGCGATCGCCGCGCGCATGCCGGCGGTGTGATCGAAGTGATGATGCGTCGTCACCAGCTCGGTGAGCGGCTTGTTCGGGACCGTCTCCTTCGCCTTGGCGATCACGGCGAGCGTGCGCGCTTCGCTCTGCGGCGCTTCGATCAGCATCAGGTGATCGGCGAACTCGACGAGCACGCTGTGATGCGACTGCCCGGCGAGGAGCCACACGCCCTTGCCGATCGGCTCAGCGGCGACGTTCGGCGGCGCGGGCGCGGCCGGCTTCGATCACGGCCGGCGGCGCCGAGATGTCGCCGAGCCGCGCATCGATCGCCTGCTTGCGTCGCCTGGATCTCGTAGGTCGTGAAGTCGTCGACCTTGCCGGTGATCTGCGCGGGCAGCTTCACGCCGTTGACATCCTGGTAGTCGGCGAACGTCGTCGTCATCACCACGTCGCCAAGATTCGGATGATAGGTCTTGCTCGAGATCGACAACGGCAGGCCCGCCGCATCGATCGTCATCGTCCAGGCGCGATCGCGGAACGCGAAGTCGGCCTGGCGCGACGTTGCCGACCGTGCGGACGTTGGTGATCGTGGTGAGCGGGACGGTGGCCGCGTTCAAGCGCGGTAACCGGATGATGAAAGAAGTCCGTGCGGCGATCGCGCTCCGCGAGCGCCGCCAAGCCGCGGGCCGCGCCCTGCGGCATCGACGTTGAAGGCGATGTCGCCGTCGAGGACCTGCATCTGCGTCTGCGGCTGCGGGCCCTGGAAGTAGGCGAACTTCGGCGTGCGAGTCTGCTCGACGCGCTGCCGGCCCTGTTCGCGATGTCGATCTCGCGCTTGTAGCCGGTGATCGCGAACTGCTGCGTCGCGGCTTCGGGCTTCATGTCCTGCCCGAGGTTGTAGTTCACGCCCGTGCCTTCGATGACGATCGACTTGATGGCTATCGACCCGGTCGCGGCCGCCGACCGCGCGCATCGCATCGTCGACGAATTGCTGCTCGGGAGGCTTCGGCGTGCAGGCCGCAAGAAATAACGAAGTAACGAGATGACAAATAACGAAAGTTCGCAGCGCTCATGGTGTGCATCCAGGAATTCGAAACGCGCCAATGCGAGACGAGTAGCTGCTCGCGTCCTTCTTCAGGTAGTCGCCAACATACCAGATGGTGCAGTCGTCCGTCGGATCGATCGCGGTCTGCGTGTAGTCCTGCCAGCGCATGGTCGAGGTTTGCGCCGCTTCGCCTCGACCAGGACCGCCTCGCGCAGCGTGAGCTGGCCCGGCGGATCGCCGGCGCGGCGCGCCGCGAAGCGCTGGCCCGCGAAAGTGGTCGGCATCCGCCGAACGAATAGCCGATGCCGATGTTGCCGGCCTTGTCGATCGCCGGACTCGCCATCCATCTAAAGCTGGGTGCCGTAGGGTGCGTAAGGTGCGTACGGGTGCGTAGGTGCCTTGCTGGAAGAGCTTCACCTTGCTCGACGTCATCGATTCGGAACTCATACCAGCGCACGCCGCCGCCGCCGTTCGCGGCGGTGTTCGACCGAGTGCACGCCGACGATCGATTGCTGATTGCCGATGCGGCGGTAGACGAGGCGCGCCATGATCTTGTCGCCCTGCGCATCGAGCCGTCGTTCGACGCCAGGCTGCGGCACGCAGTTGGTGAGCTGACCGTCGCACAGATAGTGATACGGCGCGACCGCGATGCGCTCCGGACCTTCGAGTCGCGATCTTGGAGGTTCGCCTGCCCTGGGCGACGTCGAAGGGTCCCAGTCCGTGAAGATACTTCCACGCGCAGGATCGCGTTGTCTTCGAACACCTTCTTCAACTGCGTGCCGCCGGCCGCCATCATCACGTTCGGCGCGCCGCGCGGCGGCAGCTCGCGTGCCGTCGAGGTCGGCGTTGTTGAGGAAGTTGACGTCGTTGATCACGAAGCACTGCTCGCGCGCGGGACGTCCCGGCGAGCATCGCGCTGCGCTCGACCACGCACGCGTGCTTCTCGATCACCTCGTCGCCGGTGCTGGTCGGCACGTAGTAGCCGTCCGGCCACACCGCGGGACGCGGGTAGTCGGGAAACAGCGGACGAAGGAATTCGTAGCGGTAGTACGCGCCCAACGGGTCATCGCTGACGTGCTCACGCGTAACAGATTGAGTACGGACCCTTCGCTGCGGTGCACGGGTGCACTGGGTGCCGCAGGTGCCACGGGTGCCGCAGGTGCCGGTGCAGGTGCCGGTGCACGGTGCCAGTGCGGTGGTTGAAACAGCGGAGCCGCCGCCCCGGTTGATTCGGGTCTGCCGACCGGGCTTTCGTACGCCTGCGGCGCGCGCGGTCCACACTGGCGGTTGATCAGGCCGCTCCGCCGCGCGCGAGAAGATCGGCATGACGATCAGCCAGCGACTTCGCGAGCTGGTCGTAGCGAACGACGGCGTCGCCGTTGTTGCGCGCTTCGCACGTGCCGCCGAAGCCGCGGAACACGTTGTTCGTGTTCACCGGGCCGTACAGCACGCGCCCCGTTTCCTTGTAGCGGCGACCCTGCTTGGTGAAGATCGCCATCCGCGAATTCACGGTCTGGACGACGTGATTCGGGCCGACGGCGAGCGAGTTGTCGGACGGATTCCTGAAGGTCGCGGTGCCTTGCGGCCCTTCGAAGCCGACGCCCAGGCCGTCGAACTGCGCGGCGATGCGTGCCGGGGCCGCGCGACGCCCTCGACCGTCTGTTCGACACTTTGTCCCGTCAGAATGGCCGTGAATCCGAGCACACCAAGCAATTGGATCGCGCGCCTCATCGTCTGAACCGCGTGAAGTATAAGCCCGGCGCTTCGTCCCCGGCTTCTGTGATTGACCGTGACATTTTTCGCGGAACAATGCGCGACAATGTCGCGTCGTTATTCGGGTCCGGCGGTTATCCGGCTAAGCGAACTGCTGGACGGGCGTAGCCGTTTCCTATTGTTCACACCGGAGGAAGAGGCATGACGATTGTTCGCCGGATTTTTGTCCTTGCAAGCCTGGCGATGTTGCTGGGCGCCCCCCTTGCGCACGCGCAGACCACTGGCTCGATCACGGGCGTCGTCACCGACGCGAGCGGCGCGCTGCTGCCGGGCGTGACGATCACGCTCAGCGGCGAGCGCCTGATCGGCGGTCCGCAGACCCAGGTCACCGACACGAGCGGCACGTATCGTTTCGATCGCCTCGTGCCCGGCAACTACGACGTCAAGTTCGAGCTCCAGGGCTTCCGCACCGTCGAGCGTCCGGACGTGCGCATCAGCGCCGCGTTCGTGGCGACGATCAACGCGAAGATGGAAGTCGGGTCGCTGTCGCGAGACGATCACCGTCACCGGCGAGTCGCCGACCGTGGACGTACGCTCGAACGTGCAGCAGACGGTCATGAACCAGGAAATCCTCGAAGGCATCCCGACCGGCCGCGATCCGTGGTCGCTCGCCAAGCTGATCCCCGGCGTGCAGGTCGCGACCTATGACGTCGGCGGCACGCAGTCGATGCAGCAGAGCAGCCTGTCGGCGCACGGCTCGAGCACCGCCGACGTCAGCTACAACATCGACGGCGCGACGGTGAACTGGCCGGGCGGCGGCGGCGGCGCGACGATGATCTATTACGACCAGGGCATGTTCGAAGAGGTCAACTACATGACCTCGGCGATCCCCGCGGAAATGCTGGCCGGCGGCGTCACCATCAACATGGTGACCAAGGACGGCGGCAACCAGTGGAAGGGCAACCTCCGCTACAACTTCGCGAACGACGCCCTGCAGTGCGACAACTGCTCCGAAACGCAAGCAGCTCGTGCCGACGTTCCGCGGCAACCCGACCAACAAGACCTACGACTTCAACCTGTCACGGCGGCGGCGCGCTCGATCCAGAACAAGCTGTGGGTCAACGGCACCGATCCGCAAGTGGGTCGTCAACAAGTTCGTCAACGCCACCAACGACGACGGCACGCAGGCGCTCGACGACAACGACCTGAAGAACTACTCGGGCAAGGTCGTCACGCAGCTGACGACCAACCAGAAGCTGATCGGCAGCTACTTCTGGAACGACAAGATTCGCGGCCATCGCCGCGACAGCAACGACATCATTCCCGACATCGCCTCGGTCGTGCAGACCAACCCGGTGCAGACGACGCAGGCGAAGTACACCGGCATTCGCGGCACGCCTGGTGTTCGAGTCGAACTTCAGCATCATGGACGGCCAGACGAACTACACCTACCAGCCGGACACCGATCCGGCGATGCGATTCGCATCATCGACACCGGTCACGACCGAGGTCGTTCAACGCGCTCGACGCGCGAAGAACATCAGCCGAACTCGCGTCACCAGTTCGACAACGTGTTCACGCTTCGGCAAGAGCGGCCTGGGCGGCGAGCACCTGTTCAAGGCCGGCGTGCAGTGGGGCCGTCTCTACTACGCCTCGGACTACTCGGTGCTGAACGATCACTGGCTGGTCTACAACAACCGGCGCGCCGGTGTCGGTCCGCATCTTCAACTCGCCGGCGTTCTCGGAGAACATCGCCACGGTGACCGGCTTCTTCTTCCAGGACTCGTGGTCGATGAACCGGCTGACGCTGAACCTCGGCGGCCGCTGGGACAAGTACGTCGGCACGCTGCCGGACCAGTCGACGCCGGGCGGCACGCTTCTCCGGCGCCGCGCACCGTTCCCGGGCAAGGAAGCCATCAACCAGAGCATCGCGCGTGTGGCGCCTCGGCGCGTCCTACGACCTGACCGGCAGCGGCCGCACGGCGCTGAAGGCCAGCTACAGCCGCTACGGCCTGCAGGTCGGCATCGATCGCGTGACCAACGTCAACCCGTTCTCGGTCGGCAGCGCCGACTGCCCGTGGACCGATCCCAACGGCAACCGCAAGTACGACGTCGGCGAAATCAACCTCGC
Source organism: uncultured cyanobacterium (assembly GCA_963833135.1). Lineage (GTDB taxonomy): Bacteria > Acidobacteriota > Vicinamibacteria > Vicinamibacterales > UBA2999 > 12-FULL-67-14b. The sequence goes on from CAWHWW010000016.1 coordinate 225,886, forward strand.
GACCTGCCCGGCGTTCAGCGGCGGCAGCGTTCGTCGAACTACGCCGACGGCGTCAAGTGGCCGTATTCGGACGAGGTCACCGCCGGCATCGAGACGCAGCTGCCCGGCGCGGTCCGCGTCGGCGCGATGTTCTACTACCGCACCAACCGCGATCAGATCGGCCAGGTCAACACGCTGCAGCCGGCGTCGGCCTACACCCGGCACACCGTCACGATCCCGAACGGCCCCGGCGGCATCGCTGTCGAGTCCGAAGCCGACGACCGCCGATGTCTACAACATCAGCGCCGCGGCGAACACCCAGAACGCGAGCATTCGCGACAACGCCGAGTATCTCGACACCGAGTACAAGGGCGTCGAGTTCACGGCGACCAAGCGCTTCTCGCGGAAGTGGCAGATGCAGGCGGGCTTCACCATCGGCAAGAACGAGGGCGGCGTGCAGCCTGCGGGCGCAGCCGGCACCGACCTCAACGATCCGAACAACACGCGCTTCCCGACGGGCATCATCGGCAACGACTCGGAGCACGGCGCTCCGCCTGTCGGGCAGCTACGAGCTGCCGTGGGCCATCAGCCTGTCGGGCTCGATGATCGCCAACAACGGCTACCCGTACGTGTCGACCTACTCGCTGACCCGCGCCGCGGCCGCGACGCAGGGCATCACGCTGACCCGCGCCAGCCAGACGATTCAGCTGAGCGAGCGCGGCGACGAGCGCTACGAGAACGTGATGATGTTCGACCTGCGTCTCGGCAAGTCGTTCCACTTCGGCGGCCGGGCCGCTTCACCCCGGAGATCAACTTCTTCAACATCACCAACGCCGACACGGTCGTGAACACGACGGTGGCGGTCGGCCCGAGCTACCTGCTGCCGGCAGGCGGCGACCCGATCCTCTCGCCGCGCATCATCCGCGTCGGCTTCGCGCTGAGCTTCTAAGGGGCTTGCGGGCTACGGGCTTGCGGGCTTGAAATGCGCGGGCGCGATCCTTCGGGATCGCGCCCGTTTGTATTTGTGCTCTACAGCTCTTCACCAGTTGCTTCCCGAAGTTCTTCCCCTTCAGCATTCCGAAGAACGCTTCCGGAGCGGCGTCGAGACCTTCGGCGATCGTCTCGCGGTATTTCAGCTTGCCGGTCGCCACCATCGTTCCCAGCTCGGTGAGCGCGGCGGGCCACTGATCCATGTGCTCGCTGACGATGAAGCCCTGGATTCGCAATCGCGACGTCAGGAGGACCGACGGATAGCGGAGCGGGATCGGCTCGCCGTTGTAGCCGCTGATCATGCCGCACAGCGCGATGCGGCCGTGGTCGTTCATGCGCAGCAGCACGGCATCGAGCGCCGGGCCGCCGGTGTTTTCAAAGTGTCCGTCGATGCCGTCCGGCGTCGCGGCCTTCAACGCGCCGTAGAGCGCTTTCGGATCGGCGTGCGCCTTGTAGTCGATGCACGCGTCGAAGCCAAGTTCGTCGGTCACGTAGCGGCATTTATCGGGGCCGCCCGCGAATCCAATCGCGCGGCATCCCTTCGCCTTGGCGAGCTGGCCGACGACGCTGCCGACGGCGCCGCTCGCCGCGGTCACGGCGATCGTCTGGCCGGCCTTGGCTTCGCAGATCCTGTTGAGGCCGTACCACGCGGTCACGCCGGGCATGCCGACCGGGCCGAGATACGCCGGCAGCGGAATGCGTGAGGTGTCGACCTTCCGGATGCCGCCGGAGACGACGCTGTATTCCTGCCAGCCGCCCATGCCGACGACCTGATCGCCCGGCGCGAACGACGGATTGCGCGACTCGATCGACCTCACCGGCGGTGCCGCCGATCATCACTTCATTCAGCGTCTGGGGCGGCGCGTAGCTCTTCGCGTCGTTCATGCGGCCGCGCATGTAGGGATCGAGCGACAGCCAGGTGTGACGCACGAGCACCTGCCCGTCGTTGAGCGGCGCGATCGGCGCTTCGACCAGCGTGAAGTTGTCGCGCGGTCGGCTCGCCGCTCGGGCGCGACACGAGGAGGAATTGCCGGTTGATCATCGCAGCCTGTTCATCACTTCCTGCGCGCCGACGATGGCGAACAGCACCAGGATCGCGACCAGCAGCAGGTTGGTGATCCAGGAGTTCTTCGGCACCGGCTCGGTCCACGCGACGCGGTTGTTCAGGTAGAGCAGCGTCGCGGCGACGAACGGCACGAACAGGCTGCTGACGATCGTGTAGATGATGACGATCTGGATCGGCTGGCCGGTGAAGGCGAACGGAATCGGCACGAGCGAGATGAAGGCGAGCGCCAGCCGGTACGGCGTGCTCGTCACCTTGACGACCTCCCGCCGCGCCTCGGGCGACATCTTCGTGACGATGCCGTAGAAGTCGGCATAGAGATACGGCACGCTCTGCCACACGCCGAGCAGCGACGCGAACACCGCCGCCCAGAAGCCGACCGAGAACGCGATGCGGCCGAACGGTGCCGAGCACGTTGCCGAGCGCCGCCGCCATGCGCGGCACCGCCTCGGCGTCGCGTCAGCGCCACGCCCGTGCGTGAAGAACGCGTCGTTGGCGATCAGCATGATCGAGCCGCCGAAGATCGCGGTGAAGATGTAGGCGATGGCGATGTCGCCGCGCACGTAGGACAGGAAGCCGCCGCCGCGCATGTTCTCTTCGCGCATCCAGTAGTTGTAGGACAGCATCGTGATCGAGCCGCCGACGCCGCCGATGAGCGACAGCACGTAGGTGCCGCTGCCGGCGGGAATCGTCGGCACGAGCAGGCCCTGCAGCGCGGCCGCGGGCTCGTGCAGCGTGAACATCGCGCAGAACAGGATGCTGAAGCCCATGACGCCGACCAGCAGCTTCATCAGCTTCTCGAAGTTGTTGTAGCCGCCGAAATAGATCAGAAGGCGACGCCGATCAGGCTGTGCGCGACCGCGCCCCACGATTGCGGAATCGCGCCGCCGGTGAGGTTGGCCATGCCGAGGCCGGTCGCGTTGGTGAGCGACGCGCTGACCGCGACGGTCCAGAAGCACCAGGTAGACGCCGAAGTACCACTTCACCCACGCCGGCAGGTGATCGGCCCAGCCTTCGAGCGCCGTCTTGCCGGTGGCCAGCTGCCAGCGCGCGATGCCTTCCTGCAGCACGAACTTGAAGAACGCGCCCGGCCGCGATCGCCCACAACAGCACGACGCCGTAGCGCGCGCCGCCGACGGTGGCCGAGACGACGTCGCCGGATCCGATGCCCGTCGCCGCGACGACGAGGCCAGGTCCGGCCAGCTTCCAGAAACTAACCTTCGGTTTGGTCTGATCCATTCGTCACTGCCTGCCACGTACGTCAACCACGGAGGCACGGAGACACGGAGCATATCTTTCTAAATGCATTTTGTATTTAGAAAAGATTGCTCCGTGTCCTCCGTGTCCTCCGTGGTTAACGTCCGTGATCAGGCGAACGGCTTGTCGATCGACGGGACTCGGCTGCGAGAAGTACGTGCGCGCCGGTCTCGGTCACGTACAGGCAGTCTTCGAGACGGATGCCGAACTCGCCGTAGATCGCGATCATCGGCTCGTTGCTGAAGCACATGCCCGGCGCGAGCGGCGTCTTGTTGCCGCGCACGAAGTTGGTCCACTCGTGGCCGTCGAGGCCGATGCCGTGGCCGGTGCGATGGGGAAGGCCCGGCACCTTGTAGTCGGGACCGAAGCCGGCGTCGGTGATCACCTTGCGCGCCGCCGCATCGACGGCTTCGCACGGCGTGCCGGGCTTGACCACGGCAAACGCCGCGGCCTGCGCCTTCTTCTCGAGGTTCCAGATCTCGGTCTGGCGCGCGGACGGCGCGCCCGAACACCGTGGTGCGCGTGATGTCCGACTGATAGCCGTCGACCGCGCAGCCGCCATCGACCTGGATGACGTCGCCTTCCTTCAGCTTCTGCGGCTCGATGCTGCCGTGCGGGAACGCGGTGTAGGCGCCGAAGCTGACCGACGCGCTGCCCGGCGCGCCGAGCAGCGCGATGCGCCGCCGCGATGTTGGCGCGCAGCTCGTCCTGCGTCATGCCTTCCGGAAGGTCTGGAACGCGGCGCGGAACGCTTCGATGGTGATGTCGCTGGCCTTCTGCATCAGCGCCAGCTCGGTCGCGCTCTTGATCATGCGGCAGCCGGCCGTGATCAGCTTCGGCGTCGACGAACTCGGTCGCCGGCGATTCCTTCTTGACGCCGCTGAAGATGAAGAAGCGCAGCCGCTCTTCGACGCCGACGCGGCCGCTGGCGGCGCCGCGATCCTTGAGGATGCCGGCGATCTGCCGGTAGGGGCTTTCGTCTTCCTGCCACACGCGCACTTCGGCGGTCTTCGACACCAGCTCGCGCGCGCGTTCTTCTTCGAAGCCGGGGCACACCCACGCGAGCTCGCCCTTGCGCCGGAATCACGCACACGAACGGCCGCTCGCTGAGGCCCCAGCGCACGCCGGTGAAATAGAACATGCTCGATCCGCCTTCGAGGAAGATCGCGCTGATCTTGTTCGCCGCCATCAGCTGCTGCGCCTTCTGCACGCGCGCCGCGCGCTCGTCTCGCGTGATCGGCTTCACATCCGCCGTCATCGGCTTGAGGGCCGCGAAGGCCGGATGCAGCCGCCAGTCGCGGGCGCAGGCGATTGCGCCTGCGCGCTGAGCAGAGCCTGTCGCCGCCGAAGCCGCAGTCGAAGCCGAAGGCGACGCTGAGTGCACGCCGAAGCGCCGAGCGCCGATGCCGGCTGCGGCGCTGCTGTGAACGAAGGTGCGGCGGGAGATTCTCATGGCGTGTATCTTACACGCGCCGCGAGCGAAGGCGGGTCCGCGATGCACCCGCGTCACTCCGTGTCACGCGTGATGTTTGATGAACGTGCCGTTCTTCAGTTCCGCGTAGGCCTGCTGAATCTCCGCGCGCGTGTTCATCACGATCGGTCCGTACCACGCCACCGGTTCTTCGAGCGGGCGGCCCGACACCAGCAGGAAGCGGATGCCCTCGTCGCCGGCCGTGACCGTGATCTCGTCGCCGCTGTCGAACAGCACGAGCGATCGATTGCCGAGCATCGACGGTGTCGCATCGTCGGACACGCCGACGAGCTCCGTCTGCACCGGCAGCGGCTTCGACGCATCGCGGAACGTTCCCGATCCGGCAAACACATAGGCGAAGGCGTGACGCGAGGCTTCAACCGGAATGCGCTTCGTCTTGTTCGGCGGGACCGAGATGTCGAGATACCGCGGATCGGCGGCGACACCTTCAACCGGTCCGCGCTTGCCCCAGAAGTCGCCGACCACGATCCGCACCCGCGTCCCATCGTCGTCGGTCACTTCAGGAATGTCCTTCGCGAGGACGTCCTGGTAGCGCGGGTTGGTCATCTTCAGCGACTTCGGCAGGTTCGCCCACAGCTGGAAGCCGTGCATGCGTCCCTGCGGATCGCCCTTCGGCATTTCCTGGTGGAGGATGCCGCTGCCGGCCGTCATCCACTGCACGTCGCCGGCGCCGAGCGAGCCGCGATTGCCGAGGCTGTCGCCGTGATCGACGGTGCCGGCGAGCACGTAGGTGATCGTTTCGATGCCGCGATGCGGATGCCACGGGAACCCGGCGAGGTAGTCGTCGGGACGCTCGTTGCGGAAATCGTCGAAGAGCAGGAACGGATCGAATTCGTTGGTTTCGCCGAAGCCGAAGCCGCGGTGCAGCTTCACGCCGGCGCCTTCCATGGTCGGCGTGGACTTCAACGACGCGTTTAACAGGTCGTAATGACATGACGGATCTCAGAACTCTGATTGCTGATTGTAATGCGGCCGATTGATCTACCGCGGCAGTCGCGCGGTCCACTCGGACGGGACGTCGACGAACGAGCCGTCAAGATCTTTGATGGCGGCACAGCCGAGCAGTTTCATCGTCCGGATGACGTCGGTCTTGAGGATGTCGATGGCCCGCGCCACGCCGGCCTGGCCGCCGGCGCCGAGGCCGTAGGCGTAGGCGCGGCCGATCAACACCGCGCGCGCGCCCATGCAGAGCGCCTTGACGATGTCGCTGCCGCGGCGGATGCCGCCGTCGAGCAGGATTTCGGTCTGTCCGTTGACCGCCTGCACGACTTCGGGCAGCACGCGGATCGTCGGCGCCACGCCGTCGAGCTGCCGCGCGCCGTGATTCGACACCACGATCGCCGCGGCGCCCTCCGTCGACCGCCCGCCGCGCATCGTCGGCGGTGTGCACGCCCTTCGCGACGATCGGTCCGCCCCAGGCGTCGCGGATCCACTTGAAGTCGTCCCACGAGGTCATCGACGCTTCGAGCGCGGCGCCGACGTCGGCGTAGCCCATCGGCGCCATCGGCGAGGACGATGTTGGGAAAGTTCATCAGGCCGCCGTCGCCGAAGAACGAGTACAGCCAGCCGGGCGCACGAGCATCTGGCCGAGGTACGGCACCGTCGACAGGTTGCGCGCGAGCAGCTCCTTGACGCCGTTGCGCGAATCGCGCTCGCGCATGCCGGCCACCGGCGTATCGATGGTGACGACCAGCGCCTTGTAGCCGCAGCTCTTGGCGCGCGCGATCGCGCCCATCGCGACGTCGCGGCCGCCGACGAGATACAGCTGATACCACGCGTCGCCGGTCGTCGCCGCCTTGACGTCTTCCATCGTGCAGCCGGAGAGCGTCGACAGCGTGTAGATGGTGCCGGCATCGCCGGCCGCTGCGGCCGCTTCCTCTTCGCCGCGCGGATAGAACATGCGGCTGCTGCCGACGGGCGCGAGGATGAACGGCAGATCGATCGTCAGGCCGAGCACGGTCGTGTGCAGGTCGCAGCTGCGTCGTCGCCACCGCCGATCGCGGGCGGAACAGCACGTCCTCGAAGGCGCGGCAGTTCTCGCGCAGCGTCCACTCGCGCTCGGCGCCGCCGTCGATGTAGTCGAACACCATGCGCGGCAGGCGGCGTTGCGCCATGCGGCGCAGATCTTCGATGATGACGGCGCGATCGATGAGGCTGTGCGGACCGACTGAGCCATAGGGGCACGGGATTCGTACTCGCAGCGGCGGGATCTAACGGCGCGCTGCCAGATGTAGTATATTGACTACAATCAATGAGTTAAATATACTCATACGATGGTGAAGCAGACTGCAGGTCGTGCTCGACGCGAAGGAGCTCGCGCGAAATCCAGCCGCTATGCGCGGCAGCAGCGAATGACCACGGCGGAGTGGGTGCGGCAGGCGCTGCGGGCGGCGCGCAAGGCGGCGCCGGGCGATGACGCGAAGAAGAAACTGGCGGCGATGCGGGCGGCGTCGCACCATGCGTTTCCGGCGCCGGACATCGACCAGATGCTCCGGGAGATCGAGCGCGGGCTACCAGCCAGACAGCCGAGTGATCTTCATCGACTCGAACATCCCGATGTACCTGGTGGGCCGCGCTCATCCGCTGAAGACAGGCGGCTGAGGATTTGCTCGAGGCGGCGATTGTGTCGGAGCAGCGCCTCGTCACCAGCGCCGAAGTCCTGCAGGAGATCCTGCATCGCTACGTTGCGATCAACCGGCGCGACGCCATTCGGCCGGCGTTCGACGCGCTGCTCCGGAGTGGTCGACGAGGTCGTCGCTGTTGAAGAAGACTGACGTGGTGCGCGCCCGCGATTTGGTGCTAGCGACTCGAATGCTGTCGAGCGCGCGATGCCTTGCATGTCGCGGTAATGGTGCGCCAGGGCATCAGCCGCATCATGAGCTTTGACGCCGGCTTCGATCGCGTGCCGGGCATCACGCGGATTGGCCGCTGACCGCTGACGGTATACTCGCGCGATGCGTCAGATCGCCCGCAGCGTGTCTGTCCTCTGCTCGCTCGTCACGGTCGTGCTGGCCGCGCCTTCGCCCGACGTCCTGCGCGTGCGCGAGTGGCGCGCAGCGCACGAGCGGCAGATCCTCGCCGAGCTGATTCAGCTCGTCTCGCTGCCCAACATCGCCTCCAACAAGGCCGACATCGTCAAGAACGCCGACGCTGCTGACGGCGATGTTCGAGAAGCGCGGCTTCGCGGTGAAGCGCATTGCGACGCCAGGCTCGCCGGTCTTGATCGCCGAGCGCGAGCGCCGCGAATGCGGCCGGCACGCTGACCTTCTACATGCACTACGACGGCCAGCCGACCGACGCGAAGGATTGGACGATCGGCCAGCCGTTTGCGCCGGCGGCCTACAAGGGCACGGACAAGATCGATCTGTTCGCTGGCAGCGGGACCGGTCGATCCCGACGTCGCGCATCTACGCCCGCGCGGTCGCCGACGACAAGGGCCCGATCATCGCGTTCCTGGCGGCGATGGACGGGTTGCTCGCTGCCAAGGCCGACGCTGCCGTGGACGCTTCGCGTCGTGCTCGACGGCGAGGAAGAGGCGGGCTCGCCGAACTTCGACGCGGCGATGATCGCGAATGCCGCGGCGGTGCGCGGCGATCTCGCCGTGATCGTCGACAGCCCGCGGCACCCGAGCAACCTGCCGACGGTGTTCTACGGCAGCCGCGGCCTCGCCGGCGCCGAGATCACGATCTACGGCGCGACCGGCGACCTGCACAGCGGCAACTACGGCAACTTCGTCCCCGATCCGGCGATGGCGCTGACCAAGCTGCTCGCGTCGATGAAGGACGATCGCGGCAATGTCGTCGATCAAGAACTTCTACGACGACGTGGTGCCGCTGACGGCGAGCGAGCGCCGCGCCATCGACGAGATTCCGAATGTCGATCAGAAGCTGCTCGAGCAGTTCGGCGTCGCGCAGTCCGAACATCCCGAGAGCCGCATCGAGCTGCAGCACAATCGTCCGACGCTGAGCGTCGTCGGCTTGTCGTCGGGCACGGTCGGCACCGGGCGCGCGAACGCGATCTCCGGCAACCGCGACCGGCCGCATCGAGATCCGGCTGGTGAACGGGCTCGAGCGAAGACGCAGATACGATCGCCTGATCGCCCACATCCGCGAGCAGGGCTATCACGTCGTCGATCGGCGCCGCCCGACATGGCGACGCGGCGGAAGTATCCGAAGATCGCGCGCGTGACGCGCACAGGGCGGCGGGTTCCCGATCGGCAAAGGATCGATGGACGATCCGCGCACGGCGATGGCCGCCAACGCGATCCGTGCGCTCGATCAGCGCCTGGTGCAGATGCCGACGATCGGCGGCAGCCTGCCGTTCTCAACCTTCGCGACGCGCTGTCGATGCCGACGATCGGCCTCGCCGTCGTCAACTTCGACAACAACCAGCACGCGGTGAACGAGAACCTGCGCGTCGGCCACCTCTGGGAGGCGATCGACATCTTCGCGGCGCTGGTGACGATGCAGAAATAGCTGCACCTGCACCTATTGCAATTGAGCGAATGCCGTGAGCGTTCCTTCGACGACCTTGACCGCCTTCCAGTATTCCTCGAGCGAGAGATGTTCGTTCGGCGTGTGATCGAGCGAGCTGTCGCCGGGGCCGTAGGCGACGATCGGGCATTGCCAGGCGGGGCCGACGACGTTCATGTCGCTGGTGCCGGTCTTCAGGACGAAGCCGAGCTTCTCCGACGCTTCGACTGAGCGCAGGCCCGGCGAGGAAGCTTCTGACCAGCGCGTTGTTGCGATCGCCGCGCCACGCCTTCTCGTAGCCGCGGAACTTCAGGTTGAATGCGTCTGTGGTCCGGCTAAAGCCGGACGCCTACAGCCTGCGCAACTCCTTCATGAACGCGTCGGCGTCGAAGCCGACCGGCAGTCGCCAGGCAAACTGCGCGTCGACGGTGTCGTGCATCTGATCGTTGGTCGAGGTGATGAAGCGGCGCAGGCTCGGACTCAACTGATCGAAGACCTTGTCCTTGCCTTCATTGACGCGCGCGGCGTGCGCGGTGACCCAGTTCCAGTAGATCGACCACGACCGACGCGACGCTCGCATCGGGCCCGGCGGTGTGCGCCATCGGCTGATCGGCGGTGAAGTCGAGCAGCAGCCGTCCCTTGTAGCCCAGCGTGACGCGATTCCAGTGGCTCGGCTCGCCGATGATGCACGCGGCCGGAATCGGGTCGCGTCGTGCCATCGAAGCGCGCCGCGATGAATCGCGCGCCCTTGCTCGTCGCCGCTTCTTCTTCGACGGCGCCGACGACGACGACGCGGAGATCGGCCGCCTTCGCCGCCGCCGATCCGAAGCGCGCCGCGCCGGCGACGAACGTGGCCAGCGGCCCCTTCGCGTCGACGCTGCCGCGGCCGATACAGCACGCTCGCCGTCTGCGGCCTCGATGCGAACGGGAATGTTGCCGGGAACCGTGTCGATGTGACCGAGCAGGACGATCGTGCGCGATGCCGATGGATCGCCAAGCTCGCCGACGGCGTTGCCCGCGTCATCGACGAAGGCGCGATCGAAACCGGCGGCGCGCATCTGATCGACGAGCCACGCCGACGCCGCCGCTTCCTGCCGCGACAGCGACGGAATCGCGACCAGCCCGCGCACCAGGTCGATCGCGGCCGCGCGATCCATCTAGGCCTGTCGCGCCTTCGAAGCTCCTTGATCGCCTTGGCGATCGCCTGCACGCCGATGTCGATCTCCTTCTCGGTGATGACGAGCGGCGGCAGCAGGCGGAGCACGGTCGGTCCCGCCGGCAGCGCGATCACGCCGTGATTCAGCATCAGGCTCTTCAGCACCGGCGCGACCTTGGTGCGCAGCTCGACCGCGATCATCAGGCCGAGGCCGCGGATGTCGCGCACCACCGCCACGCCTTCGAGGGCGCCGCGCAGCTGATTGCGCATGTTGGCGCCGAGGATGGCGCTGCGCTTGATCAGGTCCTCGTCTCGGTACGCCTCGATCGCGGCCAGTCCCGCCGCGCAGGCGAGCGGCGAGCCGCCGAAGGTGCTGCCGTGCGCGCCGGGCGTCAGCACGTCGCGGATCGCCTTCGTGTAGGCGAACGCGCCCATCGGGAATCCGCCGCCGAGGCCCTTGGCGAGGCACATGATGTCGGGCTCGATGCCGGCGTGCTCGATCGCGAACCACTTGCCGGTGCGGCCGAATCCGGTCTGGATCTCGTCGACGATCAGCAGCGCGCCGCGCTCGCGGCAGACGCGCTGCGCCGTCTTCAGGAAATCCGGCGTGCCGAGGTTGACGCCGCTCTCGCCCTGCACGACTTCGAGGACGACCGCGGCGGTCGTGATCGGTGATCGCCTTGTCGAGCGCCGCCGCGTCGTTGAACTGCACGTGCGTGGTCTCGAACAGCGGCCCGAAGCCCTCGCGATACTTCGGCTCCCACGTCACCGACAGCGCGCCCATCGTCCGGCCGTGAAACCCCTTGGTCGCGGCGACGAACGCCGACCGCTTCGTGAACAGGCGCGCGAACTTGAGCGCGCCGTCCATCGCTTCGGCGCCGCTGTTGGCGAGGAACACGTGCGGCAGATGCTGTCGGCAGCACGTCGACCAGCGCCTGCGCGAATTCGGCGCGCTTGTCGTTGTAGAGATAGGACGGGACAGAGCGTCAGCGTTTCTGCCTGTGCCTGGATCGCCGCCGTCACGCCCGGATGGCAATGCCCGAGCATCGCCACGCCTTGCGCGGATCCGAGATCGAGATACTTGTTGCCGGCTTCGTCGAACACCCAGCAGCCTTCGCCGCGGGTGATGACGACGTCGCCGCGACGCGCGGTCGTGCCGCCGAGAATTCGTTCTTCAACCTGTGCGTACTTCATCTGTGCCTGTCTGTGCCTATCTGTGCTGAATCTGTGGCTTAGCCAATGTGCGTACCGGCGCCTGCGAGCGCGCGCGTGATCGGCTCTTCGACGCGGCCGTCGGCGAAGATCACCTTGCCGACACCTTCGTCGATCGCTTCGACGGCGCCCATGACCTTCTTCTTCATGCGCCCTTCGGCGAATTCCATGAACCTGTCGGCCTGGCCCTTCGGAATCTGCGCGATCAGCGTCGATTCGTCCGGGAACTTCTTGAGCAGTCCCACTTGATCGGTGAGGATCACCAGCGCTTCGGCGTTGAACGCGCCGGCCACCATCGCCGCGGCGCGATCGCCGTCGACGTTGATCGCTTCACCGGCCGTCGACGATCCCGGCGGCGTCAGGACGGGGAAGTAGCCGGCGCCGATCAGCAGCTTCAGCAGCGCGACGTTGACGCTTTCGACGGTGCCGGTCCAGTCGTCGCGCAGCACCATGCGGCGTCCGTCGACGCGGATGCGCAGCGTGTCCTTGCGCGTCCCTTCGAAGACGCGGCCGTCGAGCCCCGACAGGCCGACGGCGTTGATGCCCTTGGTCTGCAGCTTCTCGACCCACATCTTGTTCAACTGGCCGCAGTAGACCATCTCGAAGATCTCGAGCGTGCGGCGATCGGTGCGGCGGCTGACGTGTCCGGTCTCGCTCGTCACGAACTGCGCGGATGCCCGAGCGCCTCGGCGACGGCGTTGGTCGTCTGCGCGCCGCCGTGCACGAGCAGCAGCTCCGTGCCCTTCGCGCGCAGCGCGACGATGTCCGCGACGACGGCATCGATATTGAGCGACGTTCCACCACCAACTTTGACAACAATCATGCAGTCTCGCTTCACGACGGCCACGGAGTCACGGATTAGGCTTTTCAGGGCATTTCCATGAAAGCTCCGTGCCTCAGTGCCTCCGTGGCTTCGTCGTGTCAAATCGGATGTAAGCCCGGGAATTCGAGGCCGAGCGTTTCGTCCCAGCCCATCATCACGTTGACGCATTGCAGCGCGGTGCCGGCCGCGCCCTTCATCAGGTTGTCGATCGCGCACAGGCAGACGACGCGGTTGGTCTTCGGATCGAATTCGAATCCGACGTCGGCGTAGTTGCTGCCGGACAGGATCTTCGGCTCGGGGTAGCGATACAGCCCGGTCTTTTCCTTGACGATGCGAACGAACGGCTCGTTGTTGTAGGCCTCGCGAAACGCCTTCCAGACATCCTTCTCCTGCGTGCCCGGCTTGACGAACACGTGCGCGGTGGCGAGCACGCCGCGAACGTTGTCCACGGCGGTCGCGCTCAGGTGCACGTCGGTCACGACGTCCTTCAGCTGCGAGCGCCTGCAGCACTTCGGCGGTGTGGCGATGACCCGTCGGCGCGAAGCTGCGCATCACGCCGGCGCGTTCGGGATGATGCGTCGAATCCGCCGATGCCGCGCCGCCCTCGCTGCTGCCGACCTTGACTTCGCAGATCACGCCGCGCGACGCGTCGATCAGGCCCGCCGCCGCGAGCGGCCAGATGGCCAGCGTGGTCGCGGTGGCGTTGCAGCCGACGCCGCTGACGTACTTCGCCGCCTTCAGCTCGGCGCGATGCAGCTCCGGCAGGCCGTAGACGAACTTCGACAGCCACGCCGGATTCGAATGCGGCTTGCCGTACCACGTGTCGTAGCCGGCGGCGTCGCGCAGACGGAAGTCGGCGCTCAGATCGACGATGCGATCGGCGAGCGTCGCGAGCTGATCGATCCGGCCCATCGCGCTGCCGTGCGGCAGGCCGAGGAACAGCAGATCGCACTTCTCGATCGCTTCGGAGCGCACGAACTTCAGCTGCGTTCGCTTCCGCAAGTTCGGATGCGTGAAGTGCACGAACTGACCGTCGAGCCGCTCGCTCGTGACCTGCTTCACCTCGAGGTTGCGGGTGAGCGAGCGCGAGGCGCAGCAATTCGCCGCCGGTGTAACCGGACGCGCCGATGATTGAGACTGATTTGCGGTCTGCCAAAGCGTGTAATCTGTGGATCGTATTTGCCGGTGGCTTACGCGGAGGCGCCTTCGGCGAGCGAGATCGCGGCGAGGTGCGGCTGGTCGCCCGTCCAGCCGTTGGCCGCGTTCCAGCCGTTCGCTCGCGACCTCCAGGCAGAAGTCCACCATGCGCTCCGGAATGTTCACGTTGGTCGGCGCGATGCTGTTCCGGAACTCCATCGTGTAGTTGACTTCGTTCACGAGCAGCCCGCGATCCGGATCCTCGAACAGGTCGAGCGCCACCACGCCGCCGCCGCACGCCCTGGCCGCGCGGGTGCAGATGTCGGCGAGCTCCGGCGTGATCGGGCAGTTGCTCGACGAGCCGCCGCGCGCGGTGTTGGTGATCCAGTTCGGCGAGGTGCGATAGATCGCGCAAATCGTTTCCGGGCCGACCTGGAACGCGCGGATGTCGCGGCCCGGCTTCTTCACGTATTCCTGGATGTAGAAAATGCTGTGGTGATAGCTGCCGAGCGTTTCCTTGTGCTCGAGGATCGCTTCGGCCGCGTCGCGATCGTTCACCTTGCTCAGCAGCCGTCCCCACGATCCGACGGTCGGCTTCAGCACCGCCGGATAGCCGAGCCGCTCGATCGCCTCGAGCGCGCTCTCCGGCGTGTACGCCACGAGCGCTTTCGGTTGCGGCACGCCCGCCGCCGCCAGCGCGCTCGTCGTCATCAGCTTGTTGCCGCAGATGTCGGCGCAAAGCGCGGTGTTCACCGTCTTCACGCCCTGGTCGTTCAGGATCTTCAGGCTGTAGAGCGCGCGGCTGTGATTGATGCAGCGCTCGACGATGACGTCGTAGTGCTTGTAGGGGTGGTTGTCGACGTCGGTGATGTCGAAGATCAGCTTCTGATCGTCGAGCAGGTCGAGCGCGACGCCGCGCTTCTCGAACGCTTCGAACAGCAGCTTCTCTTCGACGCGGACGCGGCTGTAGAGCACGCCGACCCTGACGCTGGCGTGGTTACTCACCCCAGTCTTCTTCTTCCTGCGGCGCGAGCGCGAGCGTAATCGGTTCGAGCGCCGTGATCTCCAGCTCGGCGCCGCATCCGGGGCACTGCGTGATCTCGTTCTGCATCACCTTGTTGAGGGTGACGTCGGCAAAACATTCGGGGCATTGCGCCTGCCCGGAGGCGGTCTCGATCGGCATTCAGATCCTCTAACGGCCAACCTCGAACCTCTAACCGTCTGACCTCTAATCGTTGTGGTGCAGCTCGTACTCGCGCTGCTCGCGCGCCTTTTCTGAGCCGGCCTTCTTGTCGCGCTTCTTCGCGGCCTTCATCGCCAGGCCGTGCGTCGACTCTGACTTGATCGCCGGACGCGAGATCAGTTTCTCGAGCTCAGCGCTCTTGCACGCCGGGCACGAGGGCGCCGGCGTGGTCTTCAGCGACCAGCGCTTCGAATTCCTTGCCGCAGCTCTTGCAGCTGTATTCGAACATCGGCATTACTTCGCCCTTCCTTTGTAGCCTTCCGCCAGCAACCGCACCTTGAACGCGGAGCCGCGGCCGACGATGTAGAGCGTTTTCTTGTCGGGTCCGGCGAACGCGATGTTCTGGCCCGCGAGCGACAGCGGAATCGTGCCGAGCAGATCGCCCTTCGGGCTGAACACGTGCACGCCGCCGGTCGAGACGACGTAGAGGCGGCCGCGTTGTCGATCGCCAGTCCATCGGCGCCGCTGTTGAATCCGCCGGCCGGCAGTCGTCGCGCACGCGTCGGATACTTCGCGAAGTTGCGGCGATTGCCGACCGTGCCGTCGGGCTTCACGTCGAACGCGAGCACGTACTCGCCGTTGGTGTTGTTGACGTAGAGCGTCTTCTCGTCCGGACTCAACTGGATGCCGTTCGGCCGTTCGATGCCTTCGGCGATCCGGATCGACTTGCCGCCTGGCGGCACGTAGTAGACCGCAGGCGACAGCGGCGGCGCCGGCGGCGGCTGGCCCGGCGTCGCGTTCGGTCCCGGTTCGCTGAAATAGACGCCGCCCTTCTTGTCGACGACGAGATCGTTCGGCCGTCCGAACGGCTTGCCATCGTAGTTATCCGAGAGCGTGGCTTCCTGGCCCTTCGGATAGATCACGCCGATCAGCGTCTTGCCTGGCGTGGTCTGCACCGAGATCAGCCGGCCCTTGCTGTCGAACGCCAGTCCGTTCGAGCCGTTGGTGTTTTCAAGAAAGGTCGAGGTTTGATTGTTCGCGTCGATGCGCGTGATGCGGTTGGCCTGCGTCTCGGTGAAGATCAGGCTGCCGTCGGGCAGGCCGATCGGACCTTCGGTGCCGCTGAAGCCGCTCTTGATGACTTCGATCTTGGTGCCCGCGGCGATCACGCCGGGAATTGCCGTCGCCGTCGTTTCGGCGGCGACCGGCGGCGGCCTGCCCTGCGCCGACGCGGGCGATCGTGGCAGCGAGTGCGCAGGATGCAGCGACGAGTGGCGGCGAATCGATGGCGGTTCGTCATAGCGCGACAATCTTAACCTCTGTCACGTGTAATATCCGCTGCTCTGGGGAGGCATCCGATGGGACGTGCTATTCGAGTGGGTTTGGTCGCCGCCGGCGTGGCGGCATTTGGAATGTTGAGCGGCGGCGATCGTTCGCGCAGGCGCCGGCGCCGCGGCGCCGGCACCGGCCGGGGCGTGGACGTCGGCGCCGCCGACCAACGACGCGCCGAATCCTTACAACACGATTGAAGGCTGGGCCAAGCTGCCCGAAGGCCGCACCTGGGGTTCGACCAGCGCGGTCGACATCGACAAGGACGGCCGCAGCATCTGGGTCGCCGAGCGCTGCGCGGCGAATTCCTGCTGGGATCGCGCCAAGGGCGAGATGTCGCCGCTCCACACCGTGTTCAAGTTCGACCCGAGCGGCAAGATGGTGGCGAGCTTCGGCCAGGGCATGTTCGTCTTCCCGCACGGCATCCACGTCGATCGCGACGGCAACGTCTGGGTGACCGACGGCCAGAGCAACCTGCCGGCGCGCGGCGCCCGGCCAGCCCGCTGACGCGCCGCTGCCGCCGATGCCGGCGAAGGTCGTCGGCCACCAGGTGGTCAAGTTCAGCCCCGAGGGCAAGGTGCTGCTGACGCTCGGCAAGGCCGGCGGCAACGTGCCCGGCCAGCCGCCGGATCCGGCGTCGTTCTATCAGCCGAACGACGTGATCACCTATCCGAACGGCGACATCCTCGTCGCCGAAGGCCACGGCAACACGCACGCGCGCCTGATTCGCTTCGACCGCACCGGCAAGTTCCTCAGGGAGTTCGGCAAGCTCGGCGCGGGCCTCGAGGGCGAATTCAACCAGCCGCACGGCCTCGCGTTCGATTCGAAGGGCCGCCTGTTCGTGGCGGACCGCTCGAACAACCGCATCCAGATTCTCGATGCCGAGACCTACAAGACGCTCGACACCTGGTATCAGTTCAGCCGGTTGAGCGGCATCTTCATCAAGGACGACATCATTTACGGCGCGGACTCGGAGTCCGGCTCGGTCAACCCGCCGCACTACATGTGGAAGCGCGGGATTCGCATCGGCAGCGCGCGCGACGGCAAGGTCACCGCGTTCATTCCCGATCCGTCACACAACGGACTGACCTACGAGATGGTTGACGGCAAGGTCGTCGCGAAGATGGCCGACGGCGGCAAGCCGCCCGGCGGCACGCTCGCGGCGGAAGGCGTCGCGGTCGATTCGCAGGGCAACATCTACGGCGCCGAAGTCGGGCCGCGGAAGCTGCAGCGATACGTGAAGAAGTAGCCAGATGCCAGCAGGCCAGTATGCCAGGATGTCAAGGGCTCTGGCTGCGCTACGCGGCTACTGGCTCCTCTTCGTATCACGCACGTCGTCGTGGCGAAGGCATAGAGCTTGCCTGCGCGCGTCTTCGATTCGCCCCTCAGCCACCGCCGTCGTCCGCGTGGCGTTGATCACCGTGCCGATGCCGCGCACCACGCCGGTTTCGTGCGTCAGCGCGCGCATGAAGTTGATCTTGAATTCGAGCGTCGTGTAGATGTCGCCGGCCTCGAGCGTGCTGTGCACGGCGCAGCCCATCGCCGAATCGAGCAGCGTCGCGCCGAAGCCGCCGTGCACGGTGCCGAG
This sequence comes from uncultured cyanobacterium, assembly GCA_963833135.1. Taxonomy (GTDB): domain Bacteria; phylum Acidobacteriota; class Vicinamibacteria; order Vicinamibacterales; family UBA2999; genus 12-FULL-67-14b. Next base: position 243,567 of record CAWHWW010000016.1, read on the forward strand.
CGGGTTGTAGTGAAATTCCTGCGGCGTGCCGGTGAATACCGCGCGGCCCTTCGTCGACTTCGGTCAGCCGGATGTCCATCAGCATCGCCATCGGCGGGGGAGGGAACTCGCCGGCGACGGCGAGCCGCAGCAACTCGAGACCCGGCTTGCCCTCGCCGCGGTGCCGAAACGGGGTCGGCTCTTCCCACTCGAATGTGCGCTGTCGTTTCATTGCCACTGTAGAGCGTACGATCTGTCGACGGATTCACGGAATCACGAATCACGCGAAATGTCTTGGAAATCACCAAAGAGATCCGCTGAATTCGTCGATTCGCGAATCGTCAATGTCTGATTTATTTGATCTCGACCGACCAGCCGACGCCGATTTTCAGCTGCGGCACGAAGTTGCCGCCGCCGACCCGGAAGTCGGCGAAGAAACCGTTGTCGTGCTGAAATCCGAACAGGTAACTGCCGCCGGCGTGCAGCTCGCTGTCAAGATCCTCGAACTCGCCGGTGTACGTCGCGATGGTAATCACCGGTCCGCCGCCCTGGACCAGCGTCCATCCTGATGTCCCCAGCGGGAACTTCACGATCAGGTCGATGTTGATGTTGCCCAGGCGAAGGCCGTCGCCGAAGCCACCGTCGATGCCCGGGCGAATCTGGAAACGGCCGCCAAGATCGGGCGACGACCAGGACACGCCTGCATAGACCTGCTCGGGATCGATCGAGCCGCCGCCGGTGAAGTTAATTGAGGACTGTGCCGACGCCCGGGCGGCGCCGAAGGCCATCAAACCCGCGCAAAAGACAGCAACAAGCACGAGATGGTGTCCACTCCTGGTGACCATGCGAACTTCTCCTCTCGGCCTCTACAAAACAGGGCCAAGCCCTTTCAAGGTTCACGGTCCAGGTCCAACGGTTCCAGGTTCGTTCTGCAGCGGTCCAGAAGTTCTGGAACGATTGGAACTCCGATAGACGAACCTGGCATGGAACCTGGACCCTGGAACCGTTCGATCAGGTCCGCTGCTGTCTCTGGTCCATTGTCTGAGCGCATCCGCGCGCTCATCGCCATCGCCGCTTGCTTCATTCTCGGGTTGTCGATCACTTCTCTGATGCGCGACGCCAGCTTCTTCGCATTCCATGCCGTCCGGCGCAACATCTTCGGCGCCGCACCGAGCCGCTGCAACTCTTCGGCCCATGCGAACTGGTCCGACACGTGCGGCACCGGAATCGACGGCGCGCCGGCGCGAAGTGTCGTGTGCGTCGTCCCGGCGCCGCAGTGGTGGACGACGGCCGCGCATCGAGGGAAGACGAGGCGATGCGGCGTGCGCCGGACGAACAACACGTCCTGACTGCGCGTGCCCATCGAAGCGCCGGCAGGCGCGAAGGTGGGATCGATCTCCGCCTGCACGATCGCCCGGCAGCCCGCGATCCGCGCCGCTTCTTCGAACGTCGTCACCGTGGCCTCGAGATGTTCGCCTTCGGTCGGCATCAGGCTGCCGAATCCCATGAACACCGGCGCGGGGCCGCTCGCGAGAAATCGTTCAACGTCGGGCGACACCGATTCGTGTTCGTGCGACGGCAGCTCGAAGAAACCCGCAGAGTTGATGCCACGCCGGCCAGTCGGCCGGACGCGGATCGAGAAACGCCGGGCTCGACGCGAGCAGGTTGAGGAGATGCGATGGCCAGCCGTCACGCATCAGATCCGCGAACGGCACCAGGCCGACGCGGCTCCTGAACCGATTGACGTCCTTGAGCAGCGTGCGATTGAGCGCGAAGCTGGCGATCTTCCACTCGAGCACGTTGCCCCATTCGCCGAGCCTGGGTGTTTCCGGCGGATGGATGAACCGCGACGGCGTCAGCATGTGCGCGAACGTCACTGTGATCTGCGGCGTGCCGGCCTTGTCGGCCGCCGCGCGTGCCGGGTGGAAGATGAAGTGATGAATGAACAGATCGGACCTGCGCGCCAGCTCGAGACCGGCTTCGTAGGCGGGCTCGACGATCGGCTCGAGCAACTCCTTGCTGATGATCAGCCCCTGTTGAAGCTGGTTGCGGGTGTTGACGACCTTCAGGCCGATCTCGAACACGCGCTCGGGATCGGCGACGACGGGTGAGGCGACGGCGCGCGCCGTGAAGCCGAGCGATGCGGCGACCTCCTCGTAGCGCCGCTCGCCGATCTCCGTGTAGAGCAGCTCGACGGCGTGGCCGCGCCTGGCGAGCGCGGCGCCGAGCGCCACGAACGGACGGATGTCACCTTCACTGCCCCAGGTCTGGATGCCGATCTTCATCACGCCGATCGTGCGGGATTACACCATCGTCACTTTTCCGCGGCGAGGGCGCTCACGGCCCAGGCCGTGGCCGCCGCCGAAATCCATTGATCGGCGCCGTGAGGAAAGCCGCTTTCGAAGTACACCTGGATCGGCACTGCTCGTGATTTGACGAACCACGATCCATCCTCGAACTGCGTGCGCAGCAGGTATTCCACACCACGACGAATCGCGGGATCGCCTGCCGGCACGACGCCACTTTCCCGAAGCGCCACGAGTGCCTCGCCCGTCGCATAGGCATCGCTATCCATCGCCGGTTCCTGCGACCATCCGCCATCGCTCCGCTGACTCGCGAGCAGGTCACGCGCAGCGGCGCCGCACCAGCTCGCGCGTGGCCCCGGCCCAGGTGAGCCCGAGCACGCGAAACGCCCGGTCCTCGGTGTTGGCTCCTGTCGCCGATGCCAGCCAATCCCGTGCAGCGTTCAACAGCCTTGGTGCATTCACGCGATAGGCCTGGGCGCGTACAGCTGCACGGCACGCATCGACATCGCCGTCACTTCAATATCGCTCGATTCGATCGGCGGGCGGAGCGTCGCCACCGGCCATCGCCCATCGCCGCCTGTCTCCGCATCAGCCAGAGCGCCTGGGCATCCGTGGCCCTGTCGGCGGGGTGGCCCGTAGCCGCGAGACCCACCAGGAGATAGCTGATGGTGTCCTGTGCTCCCGCGATCGGGATGTTCTGCAGCGTGCGCTCGCGATGCGATTCCAGGTAGGTGGCAATGCGCGTCCGCTCGGCCGCGAAGGCGGCTTCGTCGAAGCGATAGCCATGTCGCCGCGCCAGGGTGAGGGTGGAGGCGACCACGCTGTTGTGGTGACACGACACGCATCCGGTCTTCTGGATGAACGGCTGCCCAATTCGCTGCAGCAGCGGCAGGCTTCGCTCCACCGCGGCCCGTACGGCTGCCGGGGTGGCGGCGGTCACGCCGACCAGGCGCGGCGGCGCGAGGGCGCCGGCAACGTCGGGCGTAAGCCGCGGTCTGGCGGCGGTGTGAGCGCGCGCGGTCCGGAGCCGCCGACATCGAGCGCTTGCGCACAGGGGAAGCACCTGAGGCGGAGGGTGTCTGCCGGAATCGTCGAGGCGTCGGCGCCGTGCGACGAGCAGCATCCGGAACACGCCGACATTGCCGACGCGAACGGCCTCGCGCAGCGGAGACGGATCGCCTGCCGTGGCCGGGGACGGATTGGCCCCTCGTTCGAGCAGCAGTTGGACCGCCGGCTCCGCGCCGACAATGCCGGCAGCGATGACGAGCGCCGTGCGGCGATCGTCCGTGCGCGCGTCCACGCTCACGCCGGCATCGAGCACGATCCGCATCTTGTCGGTATCAGGAAGGGCCCACATCAACGCGGTGGCTCCCGCCACGTTCGATGCGCCCGCATCGGCTCCCATCGCCATCAGCCTCTTCATCAGGTCCGCGTCGCCGTAGAGGGCCGCGGCCATGAGCGGCGTCGATCCACCGGACAGCGCGGCCGCGCGCAGCGCCCGGGTTCGTCCGCAGGAGTTCCTCCACTTGGGTGCGTTCGCCGCTGCGAATCAGCCCGGCCAGCCGATCGGCTGCCGGATCGACGGGTAGGGTCGGCGGGATGCCGGCGAGATGGTCTGGCCATTCGGCGCCCTGGTCGATCCAGGCCTTGAGCACCGCCACCTGTTCGGGCGCGAGCGGCCCCGTCGGCGGCATGCGCGCGCCGACGCTGGTGCCGACGAGGCGGTGATACAGCCTGCTGCCCTCGGCGTTCCCCGGTCCGATGACCGACTGACTACCGCCACGCATCGCGTCGTCGCGGCGATCCAGCCGGAACCCGTTCATCTGTTGTTCCGGCCCATGGCAGGCGTAGCAGTGATCGCGCAGGATCGGTTGCACGTCACGCTGGAAGTCCACTCGGGCAGGAGCCTGCGCCGCGGCCGGCCATGGCGCCAGCGTCGACAGCAGTACCGCAAAAGCCACAACACGCACGCGCATCATCAGTCTCTCCGGGGGTCGCTGCTCTCACCTCAGCAGTGGGGCGCAGCAGTATCCCACAGACTCGGCCGATGGCCAGAACCGTTAGGCTAGAGAGCGTTGACTGTGAGCGATTCGTACGCCGCACTTCGTCATCCGTTCGTTCGATCGTTTGCCATCGGACGCTTCGCCGCGATCGCCGGCTGGCAGATGATCAACGTCGCCGTCGGCTGGCAGCTCTACGAGCGCACCGGCGATCGCGTGGGCGCTCGGACTGGTCGGCGTCGCCGAGCTCGACGCCGGTCCTGTTCCTGATGGTCGTCGCCGGCAACGCCGCCGATCGCTATCCGCGCCGCAACATCGGCATCTTCGCGCACGCCGTGCTCACGCTCGCGGCGACCGGACTCGCGCTGCTGTCGTGGCTGAGCGGCCCGACCTGGGCGATCTACTCGCTGCTGTTCATGATCGGCACCGCGCGCGCGTTCGCGTCGCCGTCGGTGAACACGATCCTGCCGCAGCTGCTGGCGCCGGCGGAGTTCGCCAACGCCAACGCGTGGCTGTCGTCGACGTTCCAGCTCGCCGCGATCACCGGCCCGGCGATCGGCGGCATGCTGATCGCCGCGACCGGCGCCGCGACGTTGTCATTTGCGATCGCGGCCGTCGGCCAGCTGGTGTTCATCCTGATGTTGCGGACGATGCCGGTCCGCGTGCCGCCGCCTGCATCGTCGCGCCGCAGCGCCAGCGAGGTGTTCGCCGGATTCAGGTTCGTGCGCGCCAACCCGCTGTTCCTCTCGGCGATCACGCTCGACCTGTTCGCGGTGCTGTTCGGCGGCGCGGTCGCGCTGCTGCCGATCTTCGCGAAGGACATCCTGCAGGTCGGCCCGGCGGGGCTCGGCTACCTGCGCGCGGCGCCCGGCCTCGGCGCGCTCAGCATGGCGCTCATCACGACGCGCATCAAGCCGTGGCAGCGTCCGGGCTTCGTCCTGTTGTGGGTCGTTGCCGGCTTCGGCCTTGCGACGATCGCCTTCGGGCTGTCGCGGTCGTTCCCGCTGTCGCTGGTCTGCCTGTTCCTGACCGGCGTCTTCGACAACATCAGCGTCGTGATCCGGCTGACGCTCGAGCAGACGATCACGCCCGATCACCTGCGCGGCCGCGTCTCGGCGATCAACTACGTGTTCATCGGTTTCTCGAACGAGTTCGGCGCCTTCGAGAGCGGCGCGACCGCGGCGCTGTTCGGTCCGACGCTGTCGGTCGTCGGCGGCGGATTCGCGACGCTGATGGTGGTCTTGATGGTCCGCGCGATCTGGCCGCAGCTCGTCGCGGATCGGCCCGCTGCATACGCTCGCGCCCGCGCACGCGACCGAAGCGCGGACCGGACCACAGCCGCCGCCGAATCGGTGTAATCCGTGTAGGATCTGTGGGCGCATGAGCGTCGCGCGCACGGTCCTCCTGAAAGTCTCCGACAACCAGTGGCTTCGCGCCAACGGCACCAAGGTGCCGTTCATCCGCCGCGCGGTCTCGAAGTTCATGCCCGGCGAGACCTTCGACGAGATGCTCGCCGCCGCCAGGACCACCGCCGGTGAAGGCATCAGGCTCCGTCTTCACGCGGCTCGGCGAAAACGTCAAGGATCTCGGCGAAGCCGACGCGCGTGGCCCGGCACTATCTCGAAGGCATCGATCGCATTCGCGCGCTCGACCTCGATTGCGAGCCGTCGATCAAGCTGACGCAGCTCGGTCTCGACATCGATCGCGAGCTGGCCTACGCCCACCTGCGCGAGCCTGGCCGCCGCGCTGTCACGCGACCGGCAACTACTTGTGGGTCGACATGGAGCAGTCGCCGTACGTCGACATCACGTTGACGTTGACCAAGCGGCTCCGCGAGGAATTTCCGCGCGTCGGCGTCTGCCTGCAGGCCTACCTGTTCCGCACGCGCGAGGATCTCGAGGACATCACGTCGCGCGGCATCGGCGTCCGCCTCGTGAAGGGCGCCTACAACGAGCCGGCGTCGGTCGCCTTTCCGAAGAAGAGCGATGTCGACGCCAATTACTACGCGCTCGCGCAGATCATGCTCGGCGCGGCGGCGCGTGCCGCGGGCTCGCGCGCGGTGTTCGGCACGCACGATCTGCAGTTGATTCAGTCGATCCGCGCGCACGCGCAGTCGACCGGCGTCAAGCTCCACTGACTACGAAATCCACATGCTGTACGGCATCCAGAAGGCTGCGCAGCTGCGCCTGTCGCAGGACGGCGCGCTGGTGCGCGTGCTGATCGCGTACGGCGATTACTGGTTCCCGTGGTACATGCGCCGGCTCGCCGAGCGGCCGGCCAACGTGTGGTTCGTTGCCAAGAGCCTCTTTGGCTAATAAGTTCCTTTCACCAAGCCGGCGCCGAGGCTTCGTGCCGGGCTACGGCGGACAGGTCGGCGCCGGATGCGTGGCGATTGCCGCGCTCCTGTGGCCCGGTCATCTCGACGGCCCGCTCGACGGCGCGCCGCTCGATCGCGTCACCGAAGCGATCCTGATCGGACTGTTGCCGCCGTTCCTGTGGTGGCTGGAGCCCGGCTATCTCCGTCAGTCGAATCGTCCAGGCACTGATCGTGGTGCTGGTCGTCGCCAAGGCCGGCTCGATGCTGCTCGTCCAGGACGGATGGTGCGTGCAGTTCGAGACGCCGCAGCCGCTCGTCAACGATTCCTTCGGCCGCATCCACACCTGGGACGTTCGCGCGGACTGGCGATCGCCGTCGCCGCAGTGCTCGGCGATCCTCACGCGGCCGTATCGCGAATTCAAGGAGTTCCCGGCGTGGTTCTTCAACATGCCGCCGACCGACAACAACCTGCCCGGCCCTGAAGATCGTCCGCCGTACGCCGCGCTCGACATGACCGTGACCGGGTATCTCGATACCGACGATCCGGGCGAGCTCATCATCGAGACCGGCGAGACGATGAAGACCACCCTCGTCATCGATGGGTCGCATAGTCGAGCCCGCCGGGCCTTCGCGGCATCAGCTGCCTCTCGAGCGCGGCCGGCATTTCGTGCAGGTGAAGTCAAACGTCACGGGCAACAGGTGGACGTTCGTGCCGCTGTGGAACGGATCGCCGATCGGCACCACGGGGTTCGCGTTGGCGACGACGGCGATTCCGTCGGCGCGGGATCTGCGTGTGCGCGGCGCGCTGTCACTGTTGACGCAGATGCTCGCGGCCGCGCTCGTCATCGGCTGGATCGCCGCCTTTCTCCGTCGCTGGCGCGAGCCTTTCACGCTCGGCTTCGCTCTCGTGGCCTCCGTCATCGTCGGCTGGCTGGGCACCCCCAACCCCGACTACGTCATGACGCCGTGGGCGGCCTGGTCGATGACCGCGCTCGGACTTGCGATCTTGCTGCAGGGTGCCGGCGCCGCATCAGACGTTGAAGGGCGCCTTCGTGCTGATCGGGATTCCCTGGCTCGTGTTCGTGACCGCGGTCCACGCCTCGCACATCGGACGGTTTTCGTTCTACGCCGGCGGCGACGACATGTGGATGTTCCAGCGTTTCGCGTACCGGATCTACCTGCAGGGCTACTGGCTGCAGGGCGGAGAGCTGACGTTCTGGTTCCAGCCGTTCTACCGCTGGATCGCCGGCGCACTCCACATGATCTTCGGCGATTCGAGCATGGGCGAATTCTGGTGGGATGCGATCTGCCTGATGGTGTCGGCGCTCTTCGCGCATCAAGTCGTGTCGGCCGCGTACGGGTTTCGCTGGGGGCTGGCGGCCGCGGTGCTGTGCCTCACCATCGTGATGCAGGGACCGCCGTGGATGTTCATCGGCATCGGGCTGTCGGACATCGCCTCGGCCGGTTTCATCTACCTCGCGGCGCTGGTGATCGTATCGGCGCGGCTGCGCGGGGAGATCCCGCTCGGCGACCGCCATCGGCGCCGGCATCCTGGCGTCGATCGGTTTCTACACGCGGCTCAATAACCTGCCGATGGCGTTCGCGTCAGCGGCCTTCGGCCTGTCGCTGGCGGTGCCGTCGCGCGGCTGGTGGCGCGCGAAGACGTGGTGGCCGCACGTGTCATGGAACGCGCTCTTCGGCGTCGCCGGCGTCATCCTGGCCGCGATGATGCTCTTCACGCTGCGCACCTATCACTACACCGGTGTGTTCTCGATGCTGCATGGCACGACCTGGGGGAATCACGTGCTGTGGCGGCCGGGCCAGCCGCTCTCGGAAGCGGCGGCGGGCATGTTCAGCAGCTTGATGATGGTGTTGACGTTCAACGATCCGCCGCGCTTCGCGATCTATGCGCTACCGCTGCTCGTTCGGCGCCGTTCGTCGTCGTGGCGGCGATGGCAGGCATCAAGCCGTTTCGCGACGTGCCGCTGGCGCTCGCCGCGTTTTTCCTGGTGGCATGTTCGGGGCGCTGGCGGCGAGGGGCGTCGCCTATGCCGGCCGGTTCTCGGTGCACCTGCTCGGCGCCGGTTGCGCGTTGACCGTGTGCGCCATCGCGTCGCTGGCCGGGACGCGCCCGTCTACTCGACCTGGCGATCGCGGATCTTCTCGATCTTCCGATCCCGCTCGTGAGTGAGGCGCTCGACGTCGCGCCGGTAGTTCTCTTCGAGCGTCCGCCGTGACTCCGGATCGAGGTGACCCTGGGTCTTCGACTTGAAGAGGATCTCCTCCTGCGCCAGCTTCGCGCCGTAGGTCTTGCGGACTTCGGCGATCTCGTTCTTCTGATCCTCGGTCAGCGCCCGATCGCTGACGCCCTGCTCGACGTCCTTTTTCTTCAGCCGCTCCATCGCCAACTCGAGCGCGCTCTTCGGTGCATCGTCCATCCGCAGATCATATGATGGCGGAAGAGATTTCGGGTTTCGGATCTCAGATTTCGGATTGATTGATGATTTCAGAAGGTGAGATTTACGGGCAGATCGGCGAGGAAGGCTTTGCCCGGCTGGTGGCGGCATTCTACCGGCAAGTGCCGGCCGACGACATTCTCGGGCCGATGTATCCGGCGGACGATCTGCCAGGCGCGGAAGAGCGGCTGAAGGAATTCCTGGTCGGCCGATTCGGCGGGCCACAGCGATACATCGAGCAGCGCGGCCACCCGAGGCTGCGGATGCGTCACATGCCCTTCAAGCTCGATCAGCGGGCCCGCGATCGCTGGGTGCAGTTGATGGAACACGCGCTCGAGGAAGCGCAGTTGCCTCAAGAATCGACAGACTTGTTATGCGCGTTCTTTCATCACATGTCGACTTTCTTGATGAATACGCCGAGGTAGGCTGATGCGAAACGTCGAGGTGCGGTGGGCGAAGGGAAAGTTGGCGCAGGACATCGAGGTCGCCGGTCACCGCATCCGCTCCGACGAGGAAGCGGCGAAGAACGGCGACGATACCGGCGCGACGCCGCATGAGCTCTTGCTCGCGGCGCTCGGCTCGTGCACCGCCATGACGCTCAAGGTCTACGCCGAGCGGAAGGGCTGGCCGCTCGAGGACGTCAAGGTCACCCTTAACGGCATCAATGGCGAAGGCGCCTATAACATCACGAGACAGGTCGCCATCCTCGGTAACCTCGACGCCGAGCAGCGGCAGCGACTGTTGGAGATCGCCGACAAGTGCCCCGTCCACCGGACGTTGACGGGCGGGATCACCATCAACACGAGTCCGGGTGAAGTATGAACAAGGACATCGTCAAGCGCTACTCGAACGGAGAGATTGTCGTGGTGTGGCAGCCGTCGCTCTGCGTGCACTCGGGAATTTGCGCGCGCGGGCTGCCGAAGGTGTTCGACCCGCGCCGGCGGCCATGGATCATCCTCGACGGTTTCGATACCGAGACGATCGTCAATCAAGTCGAGCGCTGCCCGTCGGGAGCGTTGTCGATCGAACGGGTCAGCGAAGCGCCACAAAAGCTCTAACGCGAGGGCGGGTCCGCACGCCCCCCGCAGTAGACGCCTGCCCGCAAGCCGGTCGCCCGCAAGCCCGTAGCCCGTAAGCCCGTAAGCCGACATACCGTGTGTTACGATTCCGCGTCTTTATTTCGTTTATTTTCGGAGGCGGCCTTCATGCAGGTGATACCGGTAACGGCCGTCCACCGCGGCTTCGGGACAACGTCCCGCCGCGACAAATGGTGGGCGGCACCGCTCGGCGTGTTCCTCGGTCTTTCGGCATTTCTCGTCTACGTCACCTGGGCGATGTTCCAGGGCGCGCATTATCACTTCGGTCCGTATCTCTCGCCGTTCTACTCGCCGGAGTTGTGGGGCAATTCGCCGCACGCCTGGTTCGGCGAGCTGCCGCCCTTCTGGCCGTCGTTCATTCCGTTCTCGCCGGCGCTGTTGATCCTGCCGTTTCCGGCCGGCTTCCGCTTCACCTGTTACTACTACCGCGGCGCCTACTACAAGGCGTTCTGGGCGGATCCGCCGTCGTGCGCCGTCGGCGAGCCGCGCAAGAGCTATCTCGGCGAGAACTCGTTCCCGCTGATCCTCCAGAACATCCACCGCTATTTCATGTACGCGGCGGTCGTCTTCCTGTTCCTGCTGTCGTACGACGTGTGGCTCGCCATGTGGTTCGACAACCCGGCGACCGGCGCAGAAGGAATTCGGCATCGGCGTCGGCACGATCGTGCTGCTCGTCAACGTCGTGCTGCTGACCAGCTACACGCTTGGCTGCCACTCGCTGCGTCACGTCGTCGGCGGGCGGAAGGACGAAGTCTCGAAGTCGCCGCTGAGCGAGGCCTGCTACAACTGCTCGAGCAGCTTCAACAATCGGCACCAGCTCTTCGCGTGGTGCAGCCTGTTCTCGGTGATGTTCTCCGACGTCTACATCCGCCTCTGCTCGATGGGGATCTGGACCGATCTGAGGATCTTCTAATGGCTCGACAGCTCGAAGCCGAGCCGGACGCTCCGTTGTCGCGTCCGTTTCTACGTAGGAATCCCTGAATGGCGCCCACGCAACCTACTCCTACGACGTCCTGAATCGGGGCGGGCGGCGCCGGACTGCGCGCGGCGATCGAAGCCGCGAATGCCGGCGTCTCGGTCGGGCTGATCTGCAAGTCGCTGCTCGGCAAGGCGCACACGGTGATGGCCGAAGGCGGCATGGCCGCGGCCATGGCGCACAACGACGATCGCGACAGCTGGAAGGTGCACTTCGCCGACACGATGCGCGGCGGCCAGTACGTCAACAACTGGCGCATGGCGGAGATTCACGCCAAGGAAGCGCCCGATCGCGTGCGCGAGCTCGAGGCGTGGGGCGCGGTGTTCGATCGCACGCCCGATGGCCGCATCAACCAGCGCAACTTCGGCGGCCATCGCTATCCGCGCCTCGCGCACGTCGGCGATCGCACCGGCCTCGAGCTGATCCGCACGCTGCAGGATCACACCACCTATCTCGGCGTGACCGTGCACATGGAGCACACGGTCATCGAGCTGATCCTCGATGGCGGCCGCGCCGCCGGCGTGCTGGCCTACGACCGCGAGCGCGGCCGCTTCCACGTGTTCACCGCCAAGGCGATCGTGCTGGCGACCGGCGGCGTCGGCCGCGCCTACAAGGTCACGAGCAACAGCTGGGAAGGCACCGGCGACGGTCATGCGCTGGCGTATCGCGCCGGCGCCGAGCTGATCGACATGGAGTTCATCCAGTTCCATCCGACCGGGATGGTCTGGCCGCCGAGCGTGAAGGGCATTCTCGTCACCGAAGGCGTGCGCGGCGAAGGCGGCGTGCTTCGCAACAGCGAAGGCCGCCGCTTCATGTTCGACGACATCCCGGACAACTACAAGCCGCAGACGGCGTCGGATCCGGAAGAGGGCTGGCGATACACGCAGGGCGACAAGAGCGCGCGGCGTCCGCCCGAGCTGCTGACGCGCGATCACGTCGCGCGCTGCATCAATCGCGAAGTGAAGGCCGGCCGCGGCTCACCGCACGGCGGCGTGTTCCTCGACATCGCGTGGATCAAGGAAAAGATCAGCGACGCCGAGGGCCACATCAAGCGCAAGCTCCCGAGCATGTATCACCAGTTCAAGGAGCTCGCCGACCTCGACATCACCAAGGAGCCGATGGAAGTCGGCCCGACGACGCACTACATCATGGGCGGGATCCGGGTGAACGCCGACACGCAGGAGTCGACGATTCCCGGGCCTGTTCGCGGCGGGCGAGTGCGCGGCCGGCATCAACGGCGCCAATCGCCTCGGCGGCAATTCGCTGTCGGACCTGATCGTGTTCGGCAAGCGCGCCGGCGAGTACGCGGCGCAGCTGGCGAAGAAGGCCGCGGCGCCGAAGGTCGACGACGGCGCGGTCGAGCGCGCGATGAAGGCGTCGCTCGAACCGTTCGAGCGCGGCGCGTCCGGCGAGAATCCCTACAAGGTGCAGCACGATCTGCAGGACACGATGCAGGCGCTCGTCGGCATCGTCCGCACCGAGAGCGAAATGCAGGAGGCGCTCGCCAAGATCGCCGGCTTCCACGAGCGCGCGTCGCGCGTCGGCATCGACGGCCATCGCGAGTTCAACTCCGGCTGGCACACCTGCATCGATCTCCGGAACCTGCTCGACGTGCTCCGAGGCGATCGCGCGATCGGCGATCGAGCGCAAGGAAAGCCGCGGCGGCCACTTCCGCGAGGACTTCCCGGACAAGAAGGACGAGTTCGCGACCTTCAACTTCGGCACGCAAGCGCCAGCGCGGACGGGTCGATGAAGGTGTCGCGCATTCCGCTGCCGCCGATCCCGCCCGAGCTGAAGCAGGTCATCGAGGAGCAGAAACAGTGAGCCAGGCAACGTTCCGCATCTGGCGAAGCGAGCCCGGCGGCGCCGGCGCCTTCAAGGACTACACCATCGAGATCTCCGACGGCATGGTCGTGCTCGACGCCGTCCACAAGATCCAGGCCGAGCAGGCGCCGGACCTGGCGTGCCGCTGGAACTGCAAGGCCGGCAAGTGCGGATCGTGCTCGGCGGAGATCAACGGCAAGCCGCGCCTGATGTGCATGAGCCGCCTCAACTCGATCGACCTCGACGCAGCCGGTGACGGTCGAGCCGATGCGGACCTTCCCGCTCATCAAGGACCTCGTCACCGACGTGTCGTGGAACTTCCGCGTCAAGAAGGGCCTGAAGAAGTTCAAGCCGCGCCCGCCCGACGCGCCCGACGGCACGTGGCGGATGCAGCAGCGCGACATCGATCGCGTGCAGGAATTCCGCAAGTGCATCGAGTGTTTCCTGTGCCAGGACGTCTGCCACGTGCTGCGCGATCACGACAAGCACGAGGAGTTCATCGGGCCGCGCTTCTTCGTCTACACGGCGGCGCTCGAGATGCATCCGCTCGACACCGACGATCGCGTTCGCCGACCTGAAGGACAAGGACAACATCGGCTACTGCAACATCACCAAGTGCTGCACCAAGGTGTGCCCGGAGCACATCCACATCACCGACAACGCCATCATTCCGCTGAAGGAACGGGTCGTGGATCGATTCTACGATCCGGTGACGCGATTGCTGCGGATGGTGACAGGCTGACGCGGCAGTCATGTCATGATTCACCCCTCCGCGGAGAGCAGACGATGTTCGAGCTGAAACGGCTGTCGACGGCGGCGATTCCGGGCGCATTGGCGAAGGCCGAGCGCTACCGGCTGCTCAACGAGCCCGAGGAGGCGCAGAGCATCTGCGAGGACGTGCTCACCGCCGATCCGGACAACTTCGACGCGGTCCGGATCGCTGATCCTCGCGCTGACCGACTCGTTCCCGAATCACGATCCGCAACAACGTCAGCCGCGCGCAGGAGCTGGTCGCCCGGCTGCCGTCGGAATACGAGCGCGCCTACTTCAGCGGCCTGGTGGCGGAGCGCCGCGCCCGCGCGCTGCTGACACGCAGGCGGCCCGGGCCGCGCCTTGCCGGCAGGCGATCTCGCTGCGCGAGGCGATGCGCTCGTTCGAGCGCGCCGAAGGCGTGAAGCCCGCGGACAACGACGATGCACTGTTGCGCTGGAATGCGTGCGCGCGGCTCTTCCAGCGCTACCCCGAACTGGCGGTGATCGACGAAGAACGCACCGCGCCGGTGATGCTCGAGTAGTCCCGTTTTCGCAATCATTGTCTGCGGCATAAGTCAACTAAATACAAAGAATTACATCACTGTAATTGGGCCTGTCGTATTCTTTGCCGACAACGACAGAGGGGAAGCACCGGGTGGGGCGTCGTCAGTGAGCCGCTATGTCCCCACCCGGTTTTTTTGTGTACGGCCGGTTATAATTGAAGGTGCGCCGCAGACGATAAGCGGCCGGCGAGATTCATACAGGGAGACCGCATACATGTTCGAGAATTTGCAGGGTTCGAGCCTCGATCGTCGCAGCTTCCTCCGCGGGTCGGCGATGTTCGCCGCCGCGATCGGCGTGTCCGTCCTGCCGGCGTTCGCGCAGCAGCAACCGCAGCAGCCGAAGCCCGAGGAAGACGAGAAGAAGAAGGAAGAACCGAAGGATCCGTTCGGCAGCGAGGGCGACAAGAAGGACGAGAAGAAGCTTGTCGACGCCGAAGGCCGCGAGTACCGCGTCTGCCCGCAGTGCGCCTACAACATGTATAAGCAGGGCCGCATGTGGGTGTGCGAGAACTGCGGTTACAGCTACGTCGAGTGAACAATCCGGCTAAAGCCGGATGCCACCTGCAGCTACCAACCAGGGCTGACTCTATTGAGTCGGCCCTTTTGCTTTTAGTCCGCCAGGTGGACGGTCTTCTGCACGAGCAACAGAAACGCTTCGATCGTCTTCAGCAGGTGATCGGCTCGGCGTGTCCTCTTCCTTGCAGTGCGACAGGCCGTTCGACGAATACGCAAACATCATCACGACCGGCATGTGCGGCACCATCTCGGCGGCGTCGTGCAGCGGTCCCGACGGCAGGTGCGGCGCGTCGCCGGTGACTTCGCGCACCGCGTCGGTGCAGAGCGCAATCAAGCGCCGGATCGAACGGACGCGGATCGATACTCCAGATTCGCTTCCATTCGACGGTGACGTTGTTCTCGCGCGCGGCTCTTCACCGATACGGCCCGCGCCTCGGCGAGCATCTGCTCGAGCACGCCGGCGTCGAGCGCGCGCTGATCGAGCGAGATCTCGCACACGCCGGGCACGGCCGTGACGATGCCCGGCTCGACCTTGACGGTGCCGACCGTGCAGACGACCCGCGCGGTCGGCGGTGCGTGTGCTTCCGCGCGATCTCGCGGAAGCCGAGCGCGCTCTCGGCGGCGGCGAGAAACGCATCGCGCCGCATCGGGATCGGCGTCGAACCGGAATGCGCCGCCTGGCCGGTGAAGCGCAGCAGATGACGCTCGACGCCGAACGTGCCCGAGCACGACGCCCGTCGGACTTGTTCATCGACTCGAGCACCGGACCCTGCTCGATGTGCAGCTCGAGGTACGCCTTCGCGTCGATCGCCTTCAGGAACTGTCTGCGATTCGTGCATGCGCGACAGCTCGACGCCGTTCTCGCGAAGCGCATCGACCAGCTTCACGCCGGTCTTGTCGGCGAGGTGCTCGACTTCCGCGACCTGAAGGCTCCCGGCGGCGGCCGATGACCCGAGCAGGCTTCGCCCGAATCGCGCGCCTTCTTCGTCCGCCCAGTCGACCACTTTGATCGTGACCGGCGGCTGCCGGCCCTTGAACATCCGCAGCGCTTCGAGGCCCGCCATCACGCCAAGCGCGCCGTCGAGCCAGCCGCCGTTGGGAACCGAGTCGAGGTGGCTGCCGATGATCACGGTGCGATCGGACGCGCCTTTGAGCGTCGCCCAGCTGTTGCCGGCGGCGTCGATCTCGGGCGTGATGCCGAGCTCGGCCAGCTTGCCGTTGAACCACTGCCGCGCCTCCCGCCACACCGGCCCCCACGCCAGCCGCTGCGCGCCATCGGCGTTCGAGGTGAGTTTCGCGAGCTCGCGGAGATTCGTGACGACGTCCTGTGCGCTCATCGGCCGCAAGTATATTTCGTCCACAGATTTCACGGATGCGCGTCCACTGCGTGCGCACTCCGCGGCAGCCGCGGCGCCAGGCTTCGCCCGGCGCTCGGCAATGCGTCGACGCGAGATCGAGAGACGGGCGGCATGACTCTTTCGATCTCGCGTTCGGCCCATTGCCAGGCCCGCAGGGCCTGCCGCGGCTCCTCGTGCATCGGTGTAATCCGTGTAATCTGTGGACCATGTCTTTGCGCGCGCGCACGATCTTCATTACCGGAGCGTCTCGCGGGATCGGCCATGCCATCGCGTTGCGGGCCGCCGCCGACGGCGCCAACATCGTCATCGCCGCGAAGACGACCGAGCCGCATCCGAAGCTGCCGGGCACGATTTACACGGCGGCCGCCGATGTCGAAGCGGCCGGCGGCAAGGCGCTCGCGGTCGCGACCGATATTCGCGACGAGGCGCAGGTCGACGCGGCGATCGCTGCGGCGGTCGATCGCTTCGGCGGCATCGACATCCTCGTCAACAACGCCTCGGCGATCAGCCTCACCAACACGATCGACACGCCGATGAAGCGCTTCGACCTGATGCATCAGATCAACACGCGCGGCACGTTCCTCTGCACGCAGAAGGCGGTGCCGCACCTGGCGAAATCCGCGAATCCGCACGTCCTCAACATCTCGCCGCCGCTGCATTCGACGCTGAGCCCGCGCTGGTTCGGGCCGCACGTCGCCTACACCATGGCGAAGTACGGCATGTCGCTCTGCGCGCTCGGCATGGCGGAGGAGTTTCGCCCGCTCGGCATCGCGGTCAACGCGCTGTGGCCGCGCACGGCGATCGATACCGAGGCGATCCGGCTGATTGCCGGCGCAGGAGGCGCGCGCCAGGACGCGCAGCCCGCAGATCATGGCCGACGCGGCGCATTGGATCCTGACGCAGCCAAGCCGCAAGCTCACCGGCCGCTTCTTCCTCGACGACGAGGTCTTGAGGAGCGCCGGCGTGACCGACTTCTCCCGCTACGGCCCGCCAGGCATCCGCGATGAGGAGCTGATGGCCGACTTCTTCCTTTAAGTGTCGTGCTTCGCACTATCGTGTAGGGCATGTCGTCCGTCGCCCCCCTGTCGGCCGCCCAGCTGCACGAGCCGATCCTGCCGCTGGCCAGGCCGCGCGCAGGTCGTCCTGCAGCCCGATCACACCATCGCGCAGACGCTCGATCGCATCCGGGCCTCGGCCAACGCGCGCTCGATCCACTACTTCTACGTCGTCGACGATCAGGAACAAGCTGGTCGGCGTCGTGCCGGCCCGCCGGCTTGCTCGCCGCCGCGCCCGAACAAACCGTGCGCGACGATCATGGAAGACAACGTGGTCGCGATTCCCGATTGGGCGACCGTGCTGATTGCCAGCGAGTACTTCGCGACTCGCCGCCTGCTTGCGTTCCCGGTCGTCAACTCCGCCGGCGCAGCTCGTCGGCGTCGTCGACGTCAATCTGTTCACCGATGAAGTCATCGACCTGGCGAAGCAGACCTACGACGACATCTTCCAGTTGATCGGCGTCCACGGCACCGCGCAGCGATCGCCGTGGATCGCCTTCCGCGATCGCTTCCCGTGGCTGCTCTGCAACATCGCCGGCGGGTTGCTCGCGGCCTTCATCGCCAGCCGCTTCGAGCATCTGCTCCACGAAGCGGTCGTGCTGTCGTTGTTCATTCCGATCGTCCTCGCCCTCGGCGAGAGCGTCAGCATGCAGGCGCTGACACTGACGCTGCAGGGCCTCACCGATGGCCCAATCGTCTGGTCCAGGCTGGCGAGCGCGCTGTGGAAGGAATTCCGGACCGCCACCTTGCTGGGCGCCGCGTGCGGTGCGGTCGTCGGCACGGTGGTGTTCGTCTGGCGGGGGCAGACGGCGGTAGCCGGCTCGATCTTCCTGGCGATTTCGCTGTCGATGGTGGTGGCCTGCCTGCTGGGCGTCGCGATACCGGCGTTGCTGCGCGCCGCGAAGGCGGATCCACGAATTGCGGCCGGACCCGTTGTGCTGGCGGCGGCCGATGTGGTGACGCTGCTGCTTTACTTCGGCCTGGGGGCTCGCCTGCTGGGCGTCTGATAGGAAGGAAAGCCGGCGCGCAATTCGGCGGCGGACACGCGCCGCTACTTGCCGGTCGGCCGCGAAGGTGGGTTAGCGGTAGTTGCCAAACTGGAGCGCCACCCCGAAGTCCTTGGCCCTCAGCGCCTGCATCGCGCCCTGCAGGTCGTCCTTCGACGGCGAGGTGATGCGCACCTGATCGCCCTGGATCGAGGCCTGCACCTTCTTCAGCTTCAGGTCCTTCAGGTGCTTGACGATCTCCTTGGCGGCCTCGCTCGGGATGCCCTGCTGCAGCGTGATCACCTGCTTGACGGTGGCGCCCGCGGCGGGCTCGATGTCGCCGCGCTTCATGTTCTTGACCGGGACGTTGCGCTTGATCAGGCGCGTTTGCAGGACGTCCCACACCGACTCGAGCTTGAAGTTGTCCTCGGCGGTGAGCGTCAGGGTGTTGGCTTTCTGGTCCAGGTCGATCGCCGCGATCGATCCTTTGAAGTCGAACCGCTGACCGATTTCCTTGCGCGCCTGGTTGACGGCGTTGTCGACCTCGGGCATGTCGATGTTCGAGGTGACGTCGAACGAATACGCGGCTGCCATCGCTTCATACTAGCTGATCCATCTGTGCCATCTGCGCCTTCTGTGGCCCACATCGGCCCAACCGAACGGTCGTCGCGGAAATATCTATGGAAGCCCGATGAGGGCCGCCACGTAACCTGCGAATCGTGCCCCTCTTTCCGTTTGCCGAGTACTGGTGGTTCTACGCCGGCTTCACGCTCTTCGTCGTGGCCATGCTGGCCGTCGATCTGGGTGTCTTCCATCGCAGCGCGCACGACGTCAGCGCGCGCGAGGCGGCACGGTGGAGCGCGGTCTGGATCACGCTGGCGCTGGTGTTCAACGTGCTGCTGTATCAGTTCGCCGCGAACAGGTTCGGTCCCGACGTCGGCAGCAAGATCGCCCTCGAATTCCTCGCCGGCTACGTCGTCGAATACACGCTGTCGGTCGACAACATGTTCGTGTTTGTCGTGATCTTCTCGTTTTTCGCGGTGCCCTCGCATCTCCAGCATCGCGTGCTGTTCTACGGCATCCTCGGCGCGCTCGTGTTTCGCGCCATCTTCATCGCCCTTGGTTCGGTGCTGCTCTCCTATCACCTGGTCGTGGTCCTCTTCGGCATTGCGCTCATCGCGACCGGCGTGCGCATGCTGTTCCACGATTCGGGGGAGGCGTCGCCCGGCCGGAATCCGCTGGTGCGCCTGACCAGGCGGATCCTGCCGGTCACCGGCGGGTTCCACGGCAAGCATTTCTTCGTCCGGATCGATCGCGCCTGGCATGCGACCCCGCTGCTGCTGGCGCTGATGGCGATCGAGATGAGCGACATCGTGTTTGCGATTGACTCGGTGCCGGCGATCTTCGCGCTGACCAGCGAGCCGCTGGTCGTGTTCACCTCGAACGTGTTTGCGATCCTGGGCCTGAGGTCGCTCTATTTCGTGCTTGCGGCGGCGGTCGTCAAGTTCACGCTGTTGCGCTTCGGACTTGCCGGAGTCTTGATTTTCATTGGCTTGAAGATGTCGTGGCTCAACCCGTTTCCGATCACGTGGTCGCTGGCGATCATCGCGGCGCTCATCGGCGGCTCGATTGCGGCCTCGCTCCTGCACAGTCGGCAGTCGAGAGTCGACAGTTAAGAGCTTTCAGTCAACAGTTGCAGTTCAGTCTTCAGTCGGCAATCGGACTGTGTGACTGCCGATTGAACTGCACACTGATGACTGAAAGCTCTTAACTGACGATTCTTGATTGATGACTGTATATGTTGAATCTGGGGCCGCGGACGAAACCGCAGAGCGTGATGTTCGCTTGCGTTGCGAGGTCGATGGCGAGGCTCGACGGCGCCGAGACCGCGGCAATCAACGGGATGCCAGCGAGTAACGCCTTCTGAACCAGCTCGAAGGACGTCCGCCCCGACACCAGCAGGATCGACGTGTCGAGTGGATGCTGTCCCGCCAGCAGCGTGCGGCCGGTAATCTTGTCGACGGCGTTGTGACGGCCGACATCCTCCGCCGACAACTGCAGCATTCCCGAACGATCGAACAGCCCGGCGGCATGCAGCCCGCCGGTCGAATCGAACACCGCCTGCGACGCGCGCAGTCGATCCGGCAGCGACGCGATCACGTCCGCGCCGACGGTCCAGTCGCCGCGCACCTCCGCGACGCGCGACTGCAGCGACTCGATCGTGCGGCGGCCGCACAGTCCGCACGACGAGGTCATGGTCACCTGGCGACGCTCGCCGAGCCGCGCGTCCAGCCGCTCCACCGCGCCGCCGATGACGGTGACGTTGATCGTGTTGTCGCGGCCCTCGTCCGCGACGTCCTGGGCCGCAGAAGGCGCAGAAGGCTCAGACGACCGACAGTCTCGCCGATCTCGTCGGCGCTGCGAATCACGTCCTCCGCGAGCAAGAAGCCGGCCGCCAGGTCCCGATCCGCTCCGGGCGTGCGCATGATCACGGCGAAGCTGGCGCCGTTGACGCGCACTTCCATCGGCTCCTCGACCGCCACGCTATCGCGCTCGGCCACGGCCTGGCCCTGCCGCGTGATCGAGACTTCGCGGATGCCTGGAGTCCCGCTTCTTGCTGGAGGGTTCGTCAACTGTCGACTCTCGACTGCTGACTGAGTCGCTGACAGTTCGGGCACCAGTATGTCGACCGCGCCTCCAGCCCGCTCTTCTTCATCTCGATCGGCGTGCCGCACGTTGCGGCAGGGCTTGCCTCGGCGGCCGTAGACCCACAGGCTCTCGTCGTGTTCGCTCGCCGGGTTCAGCTGCCGCAGGTTTCGGTAGGTCTGGATGCGCGGCGACGTGCCGTCGACGACGTTGTCTTTGAGGACGCCGCGGGCAATGTCCATCATCCGCTCGAGCGTCTGGCGCGGCACGGCGCTCGACGGCGTTTCCGGATGCACACCCGTCATGAACAGCACCTCCGATTTGTAGACGTTGCCGATGCCGGCGACGATGCGCTGATCGAGCAGCGTCTGGGCGATCGCGCGATGACCGCTCGCGACGATGCGGCGGATCGCTTCGTCGCGATCGAACGTCTCGCCGAGCAGATCCGGTCCAAGCTGCGCCACCGGGTCGCGTGTCGCCAGCTGTCTCGCCGTCACGAATTCGGCGACCGGCACGTTGAACGCGACCGCGACCCAATCCGCCGTGTCGAGCCGCACGCGCATCGCGTGCTCGCCGCGCCACCAGCGCTCACCGTGGCGGTAGAGATGCCACGAGCCGTTCATGCGCATGTGCGTCCGCAGGATCAGGCCGCCGCTGAACGTGATCAGCAGGTGCTTGCCCGCCGACGCGCATTGCTCGATGGTGCGGCCGACGATCGGCGTGTCGACGTTGACGCGATCGAGGTGGGCATACGCGGTCTCGAACCGCGTGACGACGTGACCCGCGAGCACACGGTGCAGCGATCGCGCCGCGCGAAATATCGTGTCCCCTTCAGGCATGGTTGGTTTAATCGGTGTCATCGTGGATCGTCGTCAACCGGTGGCTCGCCCTGCAGCCTGAGCGGGCGCCGCGGGACTCGCAGCTGCAGCCCCATCGCCGTGGACGTGAAACCGGCCTCCAGCAGGAAGCGGCTGGACGGATCGCCGATCGCGGCCTTGCCGTTGATCTCCTCGATCAGCCACCCGCGCCGGCCCTCGGGTGCGCGCTGCGGCGATCGCCACCAGCTCGCGCGCCATGGCCCGGCCGATGCGCGATCGTTCGGGCTCATCATCCGGCACGCCGACGATCAGCTGCCGATCGCCGCGGCCGATCCACGCGGCGGCGCGGCCGTTGACGATGATGACGCGCGCACCGGCGGTGCGAGTCGCCGCGCGCACCGGCATTGCGTGGGGCTGTCCTGAGCGAGGCGAGGCCTGCTCGCTGCCGGCCTCGTCGAGTCGAATGGGCCACGGGATCAGGACGCCGTAGGGATTGGCCGGATCGGTCGCGGAGATCGTGACGGTGACGATCTCATCGCGATCGTCACGCACGTCGCGCAGCAGGTCGACCGCGCCCGGCTGCGCGAACTGCGCGGCGCCGAGGCCGGCCACGAAATACCCGCGCCGGATGCGCCCGGTTTCCTCGAGCCGCCGCAGCACCGGATACATCGACGAGAAGCCGCCGGGCAGCTGCTCGATCGCCGTCACGTCGCGGGTCACGACGCCGTGACGGACCAGCAGCTGATTGCGCCATCGCGGCCGCCCACGTTGTCGTCGCCGACGGACGGCGAAGGAACGAGCGTCCATCGCCCTTCGGCTGATGGCGGAATCAGGCGGCGCGATCGAAACGTCGTGCCCTTGCCAGGTCGCCGCGTTCTCTCCGGCGGAGATGAGTAGGCGCGCAGCGCGTGCAGGGTGTCGTTGGTCAGCAGCCCCTTCCACACCAGGTCCCAGATGGCATCGACGGTCTCCTGCGGGAAGCCGCCGCCCGCCGCTTCGTGCAGCGGACCGAAAAACGACGCGCCGTTGCGATGGAGGTAGGCGACGATCTGGCGTTTCGCGGCCGGCGAGACCCTGATCGGTCCGGCTGGCGCCGGAGCCCGCCGTCAGCGCATCCTTGGGCGGCAGCAGCTTCGCCAGGTGATCGGTGAGATAGAGCGCGATGCGGCCGTCGCGATCGCCGAGCGGTTCGACGCCGACCCACGTCACTTCGCCGGCGCCCAAGCAGCGTGTCGAGCATCGCCGGCGAGTAGTCGCGAACGCGGGCGGGGAGGATTTCGCTGTCCAGCACCGACGCCGCGATCGGGACGCCCTGCAGTTGTTCGACGACGTCGAGCAGGCCGTCGAGCCCGTATCGCGGCCGCGCCAGCGAATGCCAGCCGACGAGGAAGCGCCCGAGCGCTGTCGCTTCAACCGGCTCGACTTCCTGGCGCAGCCGCGCGAGCGACCGCTGCCGCACCGTCCGCAGCACCTCGGCGTCGCACCATTCGCGGCCGCGGCCGCCCGGCCGGAATTCGCCGTCGACGACACGGCCGCTCGACCAGCAGGCGTTGCAGCGCCGCATCGATCACCGCCACGCCGAGACCGAGGCGCGCGCTGACGTCCTTGCTCGTGAATGGACCATGCGTGCGGCCAAAACGGCGGACGAGATCGACGACCGGATCGGCAACCGGCTCGAGCAGTGTCACCGGCAGCCCGGGCGGCAACGGCACGCCGATCGCGTCGCGAAACCGCGCCGCATCCTCGACTGCGATGATCCGCTCCTCGCCGGCGATGCGGACGACGAGCGCGCGGCGGGTCTTGACGAGCTCGTCGATCGCGCGGCCCGGCGACGCCGGCATCGCTGCGCGCGTCGATCTCCGCCCGCGTCAGGTCGCCGAGGCCGCAGCAGCAGATCGTGAACGGCATCGGTCGACCGCGCATGAAAGCGCTCCGGCAGATGCTGCAGCTCCTGCTCGAGCGTGTCGAGCACGGATTCGTCGAGCAGATCGCGCAGCTCGGTATCGCCGATCAGGTCGCGCAGCTGCGACTGATCGACCGAGAGCGCCTGGGCGCGCCGTTCCGCCAGCGGCGCGTCGCCGTCGTAGATGTAGTTGGCGACGTAGCCGAAGAGCAGCGACGCCGAGAACGGCGACGGCTTCTGCGACTCGACGTTGATGACGCGCAGCGATCGGCTGCGCACCCGCCGCATGATGTCGGTGAGCGCGGGCAGATCGAAGATGTCGCGCAGGCACTCGCGATAGGTCTCGAGAATGATCGGAAACGATCCGAATCGCGCCGCCACCGCGAGCAGATCCGAGGCGCGCTTTCGCAGCTGCCACAGCGGCGCGCGCGCGCCGGGCCGGCGGCGGGGCAGCAGCAGCGCTCGCCCGGCGGCTTCACGGAAGCGTGCCGAGAACATCGCGGTCGATCCCAGTTGCCGGACGACGAGACGCTCGACCTCGTCGGGATCGGGCAGCAGCAACGAGGTGTCCGGCGGACGCTCGCCGTCCGGATACCGCACCACGAACCCATCGTCCGACCACATCACCTCGACGTCGAGTCCGGCTTCGTCGCGGATGCGCGCGGTCGCCGCCATCGCCCAGGGCGCGTGGACCCGGCTGCCGAGCGGCGACAACACCGCGACGCGCCAGTCGCCGAGATCGTCGCGCGAGCGCTCGATGACGATGGTGCGATCGTCGGGCACGGCGCCGGCGGCGGCGAATTGTTCGTCGAGATACGCGATCAGATTGGCGGCGGCCTTCGCATCGAGACCGTGATCGTGTTCGAGCGTGGCGACTGCGGCCGCGGGTTCCTCCTTGCGCAGCTCGCGCACGAGCTTTCCGATCGCCATGCCGAGCTCGACGGGCCGGCCCGGACCTTCGCCCTTCCAGAACGGCATCTTGCCCGGCTCGCCGGGCGCCGGCGAGACCATCACGCGATCGTGCGTGATCTGATCGATGCGCCAGGTCGACGCGCCGAGCAGGAACGTCTCGCCCGCGCGCGCCTCGAAGACCATCTCTTCATCGAGCTCGCCGACGCGCGCCTTGTCCTTGTCGGCGCCGGTCAGGAACACGCCGTAGAGCCCGCGATCCGGGATCGTGCCCGCGTTCGCGATGGCGACCCGCTTGGCGCCCTGCCGCGCCATCACGATGCCGTTGACGCGGTCCCACGTCACGCGCGGCCGCAGCTCGGCGAACTCGTCCGACGGATAGCGTCCCGACAGCATGTCGAGCACGCCGTCGAAGATCGGCCGGCTCAACTCCGCGAACGGCGCCGCCGATCGCACCGTGCGGTAGAGATCGTCGACCGACCATCGCTCCATCGACGCCATGGCGACCAGCTGCTGCGCCAGCACGTCGAGCGGATTGCGCGGATAGCGCGAGGATTCGACCTTGCCCTGGCGCATCGCCGCGGTCACCGCCGCGCACGCGACGAGGTCGCCGCGGAACTTCGGGAAGATGATGCCTTCGCTGGTCTGCCCGACGCTGTGGCCGGCGCGGCCGATGCGCTGCAGCCCGCTGGCGACCGATGGCGGCGCCTCGATCTGGATCACCAGATCGATCGCGCCCATGTCGATGCCGAGCTCCAGTGACGACGTGGCGACGAGCGCGCGCAGCTGGCCGCCCTTCAGCAGATCTTCGATCTCGGTGCGCTGTGCGCGCGCCAGCGAGCCATGATGCGCGCGCACCAGCGGCTCGCCGGCGATCTCGTTGAGCGCGCCGGCCAGGCGTTCCGCGAGGCGGCGGCTGTTCACGAACAGCAGCGTCGATCGATGCGATCGAATCAACTCGACGAGGCGCGGATGGATCGAGCTCCAGATCGATTGCGCCACCGGTCCCTGCGAGGCCGGGCCGCTCGGCTGCTCGACGGGCTTGCCCATCGCCGCCATGTCTTCGACCGGTGTCTGGACGCTGACGACCAGCTGCTTCGGCGCGCTCGCATCGATGATCGTCACCGGCCGGTACGTGACCGTGCGATCGTCTTCAAATTCATCGTGAACGGATTCGGCGAAGTCGGTCTTGGGGGCTTCTCGAGGGCTTGCGGGCTTGGGGGCTTGCTGGGTCTTCGGGCTTCGGTCTTCGTGTCCTTCGTGATCGTACTCAGGGCACCTCCCAGGTAGCGCGCGACTTCGTCGAGCGGCCGCTGCGTGGCCGACAGCCCGATCCGCTGAATCGGCTTGTTGGCGATGCGTTCGAGCCGTTCGAGCGACAGCGCCAGGTGCGCGCCGCGCTTGGTCGCGACCATGGCGTGGATCTCGTCGATGATCACCGTCTCGACCGACTTCAGGCTTTCGTGCGCGTTCGACGTCAGCAGCAGGAACAGCGATTCGGGCGTGGTGATGAGGATGTCGCCGGGCGCCCGCTGGAACTTCGCGCGATCGGCCGCCGGCGTGTCGCCCGTTCGCACCGCGATGGCCGGCGGGTGAAACGGGACGCGCCTTCGCGGCCGCCATGTTGGCGATTCCCGCCAGCGGCGCGCGCAGGTTGCGCTCGACGTCCACCGCCAGCGCCTTGAGCGGAGATATATAGAGAACGCGGCACCGCGCGGCGGTGTCAGGCGGCGGCTCGAACATCAGACGGTTGAGCGACCACAGGAACGCGGTCAGCGTCTTGCCGCTTCCCGTCGGCGCGAGGATCAGCGTCGATTCGCCGCGCGCGATCGCCGGCCAGCCGCGCTTCTGCGGCGCGGTCGGTTCCGCAAACACGGCACTGAACCACTCATCGACGGCCGGGTGAAAGCCCTTCACATATCTATTCAATTACGAAATCACTCCGATTAGGCACCGTACGCACCTTACGCACCGTACGCACCCTAGCTTCATTGCGTTATAATGTGCAGATTCATGGGTGACGCTGGAGAAGGACTGATCGACGCTGAAGCGCGCTTGCAAGAGCGCATGGACGAACTCGAGGAATCTCGCAAGGTCGCGAAGGATCGCGGACCGAAGGTCGACCCCGAGTATGTGCGGCAGGTGGAATCGCTCCGCCTCGCCAAGATCGAACTGCAGCGCCAGGCAGAAGCCACGACGCATGCAGCGCGCAAGGATCAAATCGGGCAGGCGATCGCGGAAATCGATCGGCGCCTGGCTGGTATGAACAAGAAGAAATAGATCTCAGATTTCAGATCTCGGATCTCAAGACTGCTGGAGAAGGCCCTTCACGCCGTTCGCGAAATCGAGCGGCGAGGATGGCCTTTTTTCCTTTAGGATGGAGAGTCCGGTCGCGTGACCGGCCTGGAGCCGTCTGGAGCGTGTGATATCCTTCACAAGCGCCCGAAATCAGGCGCGCATGACATAATTTTGTAGGCGCAAAGCGATATGGGCTGGGGCGGAATTCTTCTGTTGGCGGTCATCGGAGTCGGCTTCGGCATCGTCTCCGTCGTGCTCTCGCGCCTCCTCGGTCCGCGCAATCCCACTCCCGAAAAACTCGCGGCGTACGAATGCGGCATGCCGCCGGTCGGCGACGCGCGCGAACGGCAGTCAGTGAAGTTCTACATGATCTGCATGATCTTCCTGCTGTTCGACATCGAGATCGCGTTCCTCGGGCCGTGGGTGCTCGCGCTGCGCGAGTTGGGCTGGCCGGGTTTCTTCCAGATCGTCGTCTTCTTCCTGATCCTCGTCGTGGGCTACATCTACATCTGGCGCAAAGGCGTGCTGGATTGGGGCCCCGAGTTCGATCCCGATTACAAGCACGCGCCGAAGCCCGGCCCCGCCGTGGTGAAGAGATACCGTTATGGGACTCGAAACTGATTACGAAATTCCCGTCCTGACGACGTCCGCTGAATTCATGATTCAGTGGGCGCGCCGCTCGGCGATCTGGCCGGTGGCGTTCGGTCTGGCCTGCTGCGCGATCGAGATGATGGCGACGGGCGCCGGCCGCTACGACATGGCGCGCTTTGGCGCCGAGGTGTTCCGCGGCTCGCCGCGGCAGGCCGACCTGATGATCATTGCCGGCCGGCTGTCGCGCAAGATGGCGCCGGCGATGCGCCGCATCTACGACCAGATGCCCGAGCCGAAGTGGGTGATCTCGATGGGCGCGTGCGCGTCGTGCGGGGGCGTGTTCGACAACTACGCCATCGTGCAGGGCGCCGATCAAGTCGTGCCCGTCGACGTGTTCATTCCCGGCTGCCCGCCGCGCCCCGAGGCGCTCATCTACGGCCTCGTGCAACTGCAGAAGAAGATCGCCGCCTCGAAGCTCGATCAGACGCCGAAGAGTCCGCATCGCATGACCGCTGAAGAGATCATTGCCGCGATCGCTCCGGCGGTGCCCGGTGCGACGTACGAGGCGCTTGCCTCGGCGGACGCCGCCGTCACGCCGACGATTCTCGTGCCGCGCGAGCATCTCGTGGCCACCTGCAAGGCGCTGCAGGGGCCCGGGCTCGAGTTCGTCGCGTTCTCGGACGTGACCGCGGTGGATTTCCATCCCACTCGCACTGCCGCGTTTCGACCTGGTGTATCACGTCGTCTCGCCGCATCGCCGCGCGCGCGTGCGCCTGAAGGTCCGGATCAACGCGCAGGAGGCCATCGAGACGCTGTCGGCGCTCTATCCCGGCGCCGGCTGGCCCGAGCGCGAGCTTTACGATCTGTTCGGCATCGTGTTCGACGGCCACGCCGACATGCGCCGGCTGATGATGCCCGACGACTGGGAAGGCCATCCGCTTCGCAAGGACTATCCGGTGCAGCTCCGCAAGGACGCGCAGACCTACATGCCGCTGCAGGTCACCGAGGAAGAGTTCAAGGCGAACCTGGAGCGCGATCGGTTTCAGCGGGGATCGAGAAAGCCGAAGTAGCGATGGCGGAAGATCCGAGCCTGGGCGCCGAAGCCGTGGCGAAGGCGGCCGTGGTCGTCCGCACGTTGAGAGCCGCGGCGGCCGCGCACGAGCGCATGGCCGCTGACGTGACGGCGGTCGTGCAGGCCGCGGGCGCGATTGCGGCGGCGTTGAAGGACGGCCGCATCGGTGCTGGTGTTCGGCAACGGCGGCAGCGCCGCCGACGCGCAGCACTTCGCGGCGGAGCTCGTGGGCCGCTACGAGCAGGAACGCAGGGCGTGGCCGGCGGTGGCGCTGACGACCGACACGAGCGCGCTGACGGCGATCGGCAACGACTACGGGTTCGATCGCGTGTTTGCGCGGCAGATCGAGGCGCTGGGGCGGGACGGGTGACGTCGCGATCGGCATCAGCACGAGCGGCAAGTCGCCGAACGTGCTGCGGGCGCTCGAAGCGGCGAACGATCGCGGCCTCGTGACCGTGGCGCTGACCGGCCGCGGCGGTGACGCCGGCACAGATCGCGACGCATCACATCGCGGTCCAGGAAGATCGCACCGCGCGCGTGCAGGAGGTTCATGCGACGCTGTTGCATGTGATTTGTGAGTTGGTGGAGAAGGAGTTATCCGCCTGAAGGCGGACCGCTAATCCGGCTCAAGGCGGACACTACTATGGCTGATCTCCGCACGGAAACGATGACCGTCAACATGGGGCCTCAGCACCCCAGCACGCACGGCGTGCTGCGGCTGGTGCTGGAGCTCGATGGCGAGACCGTCGTGTCGGTGTCGCCGACCGTTGGCTTCCTTCATACCGGCATCGAGAAGACCTGCGAGCAGAAGAAGTGGCAGCAGGTGATTCCGCTCGTCGAGCGCATGGATTACCTCGGCGCGCAGTCGAACAGCCTGGCGTTCTGTCTCTCGGTGGAAAGAATGCTCGGCATCGACGACCAGATGCCGGAGCGCGTCAACGCCATCCGCGTGCTGATCGCCGAGCTGCAGCGCATCAGCAGCCACCTCGTGTGGTTCGGCACCCACGCGATGGAGATCGGCGCCATCACCGGCCTGCTCTACGCGCTCCGCGAGCGCGAGCATCTGATGAACCTGAACGAGCTGCTCGGCGGCTTCCGGTTCTTCCCGAGCTACATCCGCGTCGGCGGCCTGCGCGAAGACATCCCGCGCGGCTACAAGGAAGCGGTGCGCGCGTTCCTCGATCGCTTCCCGGGCAAGCTCGATGAATACGAGACGCTGATCACCAAGAACCCGATCTGGCTCGATCGCACCCGCGGCGTCGGCGTGATTACCTACGAGGACTGCTGCAAGTGGGGCCTGTTCGGCCCGATCGCGCGCGCCGCCGGCGGCGACTACGACGTGCGCCGCGCCTTCCCGTACATCGGCTACGACACCTACGAGTTCGACGTGATCGGCGCGTCGAACGGCGACGTCTACGATCGCTACCTGACGCGCGTCGCGGAAATGCGCGAGAGCGTCAAGATCTGCAACCAGGCGCTCGAGCGCATCGATCCGGTCGGACCGTGGGCGGTCAACGACAAGCGCGTCGTGCCGCCGCCCAAGGATCAGGTCTACACGGAAATGGAAGCGCTGATTCAGCACTTCCTGATCTACTCGCAGGGCTTCAAGGTGCCCGCGGGCGACGCCTACGTGCCGGTCGAAGGGCCGCGCGGCGAGCACGGGTGTTACGTCGTGTCCGACGGCACCAACCGTCCCTGGCGCGTGCACATGCGCGCGCCCGGACTGTATGCCTGCCAGGCGCTGCACAAGTTCGTCGTCGGGGGCATGATCGCGGACGTGATCGCGGTGATCGGGTCGCTCGACGTGGTGATGGGAGACGTGGATCGATGAGCTTTCATCCCACGATGCCGTACGGGACCGAGCAGTGGCACCGCTCGATGCGGGCGACGCTGCCGGAAGGTCCCGAGTTTTCGTTCACGGCGAAGAACCGCGAAAGCTTCGAAGAGTTCGCCTCGCATTACGCGCCCGAGCATCGCGTGTCGGCGGTCCTCCACGCGCTCTATCTCGTCCAGGATCAGCAGGGCTACATCAGCAACAACGCGGTGCGCCACGTTGCGCAGGTGATCGGCTGCACGACCGCAGAAGTCGAGGACGTCGTCTCGTATTACGTGATGTTCCACCGCGGGCCGGTGGGCAAGTACGTGCTGCAGGTCTGCACCACGCTCTCGTGCGCCCTCGCCGGCGCCGAACGCGTCATCGAGGAGTTGCAGGACAAGCTTGGGCATCAAGGTCGGCGAAACCGATCCGACCGGCATGTTCACCATCCAGCAGATGGAATGTCTCGGCGCGTGCGATCGCGCGCCGGTGATGATGGTGAACAACGATCACTGGCACGAGCACCTCGAGCCGGAGCAGGTGAGCGGCCTCGTCGATCGCATGAAGACCGACGGCATCAAGGCGCTCAACGACTGCCACCTCTGCGAACAGCGCATCAGCGAGGGCGCGAAGACGACGACGCCGGCTCAAGGCCAAGGCGCTGCCCGATTACGAGCCGGTGCTGACGAAGTACGCGTTCACGCCCGGCGGCGCCGAGCTCGATCACTACATCCAGAATCAGAACGGCTACGACGGCCTGAAGAAGGCGTTGAGGATGACGCCGGAGGCGGTGATCGAGGACGTCAAGAAGTCCGGCCTTCGCGGTCGCGGCGGCGCGGGCTTCCCGACCGGCCTCAAGTGGCAGTTCGTCGACAAGAAGTCGCCGAAGCCGAAGTACATCGTCTGCAACGCCGACGAGAGCGAGCCGGGCACCTTCAAGGACCACCTCCTGATGGAGCGCAATCCTCACATGCTGGTCGAGGGCTGCCTGATCGGCTGCTACGCGATCGGCTCGAAGGCCGCCTACATCTACATCCGCGGGGAGTTCCAGCACCTGTTCCCGACGATGCAGAAGGCGATCGACGATGCGCGCAAGGCGGGCTTCGTCGGCAAGAACATCCAGGGTTCGGGCTTCGATTGCGAGGTCTACCTGCATCGCGGCGCCGGCGCCTATGAAGCGGGCGAAGAAACGGCGCTGCTCGAGTCGCTCGAAGGCAAGCGCGCGCAGCCGCGATTCAAGCCGCCATTCCCGGCGGTCGAGGGCGCCTGGAGGTGCCCGACCGCCGTCAACAACGTCGAGACGCTCTGCAACGTCCCGCTCGTGATGACGCGCGGCGCCGAGTGGTTTGCGTCGCTCGGTCCCGAGAAGAACGGCGGGCCGAAACTGTTCTGCGTGAGCGGCGCGGTCAAGCGTCCCGGCGTGTTCGAAGCGCCGATGAAGGTGACGCTGAAGGAATTGATTTACGACTACGCCGGCGGCCCTCTGGACGGGCATCACGTCAAGGCGGTGATCCCCGGCGGATCTTCCGTGCCGATCCTCATGCCGGATCAGCTCGACATTCCCGCCAGCTTCGACGATGTGCAGAAGGCCGGCTCGCTCCTCGGATCGGCCGCGATCATGGTCCTCGACGAGACCACCGACATGGTGTGGCTGGCCGAGAACCTGCTTCATTTCTATCGCCACGAGTCGTGCGGCAAGTGCACGCCGTGCCGCGAAGGCACCGACTGGCTCTATCGCCTGCTGCATCGCATGACCGAGGGCCAGGCGACGGAAAAGGACATCACGTTGCTCCAGAGCGTGGCCAATCAGATCAACGGCAAGACCCTGTGCGCGTTTGGCGACGCGGCGGCGACGCCGGTCCTCACCACGCTCAAGTGGTTCAGGCCGGAGTTCGAGGCGTATGTGAAGGGCAATCCACCGGCGCCGGCGCCGCGCGCGCAGCTACCTCCGCCGAGGCTCGGCGGACAAGCCAGTCGGGACGCACTAGGCCATGGCTTCGCTGATCGAGACCCTGACCTCGCCGCCGTACAACTGGTACATCGCCTACAGCATCATCGTCGGCATCGTGTTCGTAGGCCTGCAGCTCAGTGCGGCGGTGATGGTCTACGCCGAACGAAAAGTCGCCGCGTTCATGCAGCAGCGCTACGGCCCGTATCTCGTGGGCCCCAAGGGCCTGCTCCAGCCGGTCGCCGACATCGTCAAGCTCTTCTTCAAGGAAGAACTGCGGCCGAAGGCCGCTGACGCGTTCCTGTTCTCGCTCGCGCCGATCATCTCAGTGACGGCGGCGTACCTCGCGTTCGCGCCGATTCCGTTCGGCGCGCCGACGACGTTCTTCGGACTGCTTGATGAGCCGCTGGCGCTGCAGGTCGCCGACGTCAATGTCGCGGTCCTGGTGATCTTCGCCGTGGCGTCGATGGGCGTCTACGGCATCGTGCTCGCCGGGTGGGCCAGCAACTCGAAGTATTCCCTGCTCGGCGGCCTGCG
Source organism: uncultured cyanobacterium (assembly GCA_963833135.1). Lineage (GTDB taxonomy): Bacteria > Acidobacteriota > Vicinamibacteria > Vicinamibacterales > UBA2999 > 12-FULL-67-14b. The sequence goes on from CAWHWW010000016.1 coordinate 276,290, forward strand.
CAGCTCGGCGCAGATGATCAGCTACGAGCTCGCCTACGGCGTCGCCCTCGCGACGGTCGTGCTGATGGCGAACTCGATGTCGCTCAGGGAAATCGTCGACGCGCAGCAGGGATACTGGCTCGGGTTCATTCCGAAGTGGTACGTCTTCCCGCAGTTGATTGGCTTCTTCGTGTTTGCCTGCGCGGGCGTGGCCGAGACCAACCGCGCGCCGTTCGATTTTCCTGAAGCCGAGCAGGAACTGGTTGCCGGGTATCACACCGAGTACAGCTCGATGCGGTTCGCCATGTTCTTCATGGCCGAATACATCAACATGGTGACGGTCTCCGCCGTGGCAACGAATCTGTATCTGGGCGGGTGGCACGGACCGTTCATCCCGGCGAGCTACGGCTGGATCTGGTTCCTGATCAAGCTGGCGTTCCTGTTGTTCATCTACCTGTGGCTGCGCTGGACGCTGCCGCGTTTCCGTTACGACCAGTTGATGTCGTTCGGATGGAAGGTGCTGTTGCCGCTGGCCACGCTGAACCTGATCGCCACGGCCGCGGGGGTGCTGTACTTTGGCCTCTGACGCGTTGCTCTTCTACGTGTTCGCCGCCGTCACCGTCATCGGTTCCCTGGTGGTGGTGTCGCAGAAAAACCCGGTCTACAGCCTGCTGTCGCTGGTCGGCGCCTTCTTCGGCCTCTGCGGCCTCTACGTCCTGCTCGAAGCGCCCTTCCTCGCGGTGGTGCAGATCATCGTCTACGCCGGCGCGATCATGGTGCTGTTCCTGTTCGTGGTGATGGTGTTGAACGTCCCGCGCGAGGACGCCGCGGAGTGGGATCGCGCGCATCCGCTGTATCGGCCGATGGCCGTCCGCGTCGGCGCCGTGCTCGCGGTGCTGCTCGCGCTCGAGTTCGCCTGGGCGCTGTCGAAGACCTCGGGCATCGCGGCGGGCGTCGCCGACGGCAAGCCCGCCGTGTCCTCGGTCGGCGAGCTGGGCCGCGTCCTCTTCACCGACTACATGTTCGCGTTCGAAGTCACGTCGATCCTGATCATCGCGGCGATGGTCGGCGCGGTCGTGATCGCGCGCAAACGGGAAGAATAATCATGCCGATTGGCCACTACCTGGTGCTGTCGGGCCTGTTGTTCGCCATCGGCGCGGCCGGCGTCTTCCTGCGCCGCAACCTGATCACGCTGCTGATGTCGGTCGAGATCATGCTGAACGCCGTCAACCTGACGTTCGTGGCATTCGGCCGGCAGTTCGGCGAGGTCGACGGCCAGATCATCACGTTCTTCGTCATGACCGTCGCCGCCGCCGAGGCGGCGGTCGGCCTCGCGCTCGTGATTGGCCTGTTCCGCCATCGCGAATCGCTCAATCCCGAAGCGTTCACGACGTTGAAATGGTGATCCGGTGTTAGCGCTCATCCCACTCCTTCCGTTCGGCGGCTTCCTCGTCAACGCGTTCCTCGGGAAACGCCTGCCGAAATCGATCTCCGGCGGCCTCGCGACCGCGGTGATGGCGGTCTCGTTCGCGATCGCGGTGATGCAGGTGCTGGCGCTGGCCGGCATGCCGCCCGAGAGCCGCCAGATCATCCAGACGCTCTTCAACTGGATCAGCGTCGGCGACTTCTCGCTCGATCTCTCGCTCCGGCTCGACGCGCTGTCGGCGGTGATGGTCCTCGTCATCACCGGCATCGGCTCGCTGATCCATCTCTACTCGACCTCGTACATGCACGAGGAGACGGCTCCGGAGTACGCGCGCTACTTCTCGTACCTGAACCTGTTCTGCTTCTTCATGCTGATGCTGGTGCTCGGCTCGAACGTCCTGGTGATGTTCGTCGGCTGGGAGGGCGTCGGCCTCTGCTCCTATCTGCTGATCGGCTACTACTACGAGAAGAAGTCGGCCTCGGATGCGGCGAACAAGGCGTTCATCGTCAACCGCGTCGGCGACTTCGCGTTCATCCTCGGCGCGTTGATGCTGCTCGTGGCGCCGGTGCTGCCCGGCGGCGAGGCGATCGGCTCGCTCGACTTCGTGACGATCGCGCTCAAGGTCAAGGAGATCCCGCCCGAAGCGGCGTTCGGCGGCTTGTCGCTGCTGACGTTGCTGCTCTTCATCGGCGCGACCGGCAAGTCGGCCCAGATTCCGCTCTATGTGTGGCTGCCCGACGCGATGGAAGGCCCGACGCCGGTGTCGGCCCTGATCCATGCCGCGACGATGGTCACCGCGGGCGTCTACATGATCGGCAGAAACGCGGTGCTCTTCGAGCATGCGCCGATCACGCTGTCGATCGTCGCCGTGATTGGCGCGGCGACGGCGCTCTTCGCCGGCACGATCGGCCTCGTCCAGAACGACATCAAGCGCGTGCTCGCGTATTCGACCGTGTCGCAGCTGGGCTACATGTTCCTGGCGATGGGCGTCGGCGCGTTCGGCGCCGGCATCTTCCACCTCTATACGCACGCGTTCTTCAAGGCCTGCCTGTTCCTCGGTTCCGGCGCGGTGATCCACGCGCTCCACGGCGAGCAGGACATCCGCAGGATGGGCGGATTGAAGAAGCACATCCCGATCACCTACTGGACCTTCGTGATCGCGTCGCTGGCGATTGCCGGCGTGCCGCTGCTGGCGGGCTTCTTCTCGAAGGACGAGATCCTCTTCGAGACCTTCCTGCACGGCAATCGCGTGTTGTGGGGGATGGGCATTCTCACCTCGCTCCTCACGGCCACCTACATGTTCCGTCTCGTTCACCTGACCTTCCATGGCGATGAGCGCTTCCACGGTACGCACATGCGCACGCACCCTGACGCACCCTACGCACCCTACGCACCCTACGCACGGTACGCACAGGTACGCACCCGCATGATGCGCCCTGGCCCATGGCTACGGCGCTGTCGTTCTGGCGCTGGGATCAATCCTCGCCGGATACGTAGGTATTCCGCACGCGCTTGGCGGGCATAACTCGTTGGGTGCGTGGCTCGAGCCGGCGTTCACGGCGAGCAACTGCGGCGCGCCGGTCACGACCGGTGCGCTCGCCGGCATGGCGATCGAAGACTGTGAACCGGGTGAGGGCGGCGCGGAAGGCGATCACACCAGTCTCGAACTGACGCTCATGGCGGTGTCGTCGCTCATCGCCCTCGCCGGCATCGGCCTGGCGACGTATCTCTGGTTGAAGCACAAGGAGATTCCGGCACGCCTGGCTGGGCAATATCCGGGCGTGCATCGACTGCTGCTGAACAAGTACTACGTTGACGAGGTCTACGACGCCACCATCGTCCAGCCGATCAAGGTGGTCTCGACCGAAGGCCTGTGGCGCGGCTTCGACGTCAAGGTCGTCGACGGCGCCGTCAACGGCGCCGGGTATTTCGTGAGCGGCGTGAGCGTCGTGCTCCGCCTGCTGCAGAACGGGTCGGTCAAGACCTACGCGGCGTCGATGTTCGTCGGCGCGGTGGCGGTGCTGGCCTACTACCTGTGGAGATGAGGATCGTGTCCGTGTCATCCGTGGATTGGAGATAGCGAACAACGTGCCTGGCCTGCTGACGCTCGCTATCACCCTGCCCATCATCGGGGCCGTCCTGCTGATGCTGGTCCCGAACCGCGACGGTTCGAAGGACGGGCTGGTCCGCTACCTCGCGCTCGGCGTGTCGCTCGTCACCTTTGCGATCACGCTGGTCCTGTGGGCCGGGTTCGATGCCGCGAGCGCCTCGCCGTTCCAGTTCGTCGAACGCGCGCCGTGGATCGACACGTTCAAGGTCGAGTACTACGTCGGCATCGACGGCCTCAGCCTGATGCTGCTGGTGCTGACCGGCTTCCTGACGCCGATTGCGCTGCTGTCGTCGTGGGAAAGCATCGAGAAGAAGGTCAAGGAATTCTCGATCTTCATGCTGCTGCTCGAGGCGTCGATGATCGGCGTCTTCTGCGCCCTCGACATCTTCCTGTTCTACGTGTTCTGGGACTTCGTCCTGATCCCGATGTACTTCCTGATCGGCATCTGGGGCTACGACCAGCGCATCTACGCCGCGGTGAAGTTCATCCTCTACACCATGGCGGGAAGCGTGCTGATGCTCGTCGCGATCATCGGCCTGGCGTGGATGCACCAGACCGCGACCGGCGACTACAGCTTCGACCTGCTGAAGCTCTACGACCTGCAGATTCCCGACTGACACGCAGTACTGGCTGTTTCTCGCGTTCACGATCGCGTTCATCATCAAGGTGCCGCTGTTCCCGTTCCACACCTGGCTGCCGGACGCGCACGTGCAGGCGCCGACGCCCGGCTCGGTGATCCTGGCCGGCGTGATGCTGAAGATGGGCGGCTACGGATTGATCCGGCTGGCCTACCCGCTGTTCCCGGAAGCGGCGCTGGCTGTTTGCGCCGCTGCTGGCGACGCTCTCGGTGATTGCCATCGTCTACGGCGCGCTCGTCGCGATGGTGCAGCCGGACATGAAGAAGCTGGTCGCGTATTCGTCGGTGAGCCACATGGGCTTCGTCGTCCTCGGCATCGCGGCGTTCAACATGCAGGGCGTGCAGGGCGCGTCCTACCAGATGCTGGCGCACGGCGTCAGCACCGGCGCGCTGTTCTGCCTCGTCGGCATGCTGTCGGATCGCCGGCACACCCGCCTCATCAGCGAGTTCGGCGGCTTGAAGAGCCTGATGCCGCGCTTCACGGCGGTGACGCTGATCATTACGCTCTCGTCGATCGGCCTTCCGGGCATGAACGGCTTCATCGGTGAATTCCTGATCATGCTCGGCGCGTTCAAGTGGGATTCGCGCTTCGTCGTGATCGCCGCGCTCGGCGTGATCCTCTCGGCGGTCTACATGCTGTGGATGTTCCAGCGCGTCTTCTACGGCAAGGTGGAGAACGTCAACAACAAGGGCTTGCCCGACCTGTCGTTCCGCGAATGGGCGATCGTCGGCCCGCTGGCCGCCGCCGCCATCGGCATGGGCGTTGCGCCGAACGTCTTCCTCAAGCCGATGGAGCCGGCCGTGCAGCGCCTCGTCGATCGCGTGCAGTCGCGCAAGCCGGCCGTGGATATTCAAGCCGAAGCGGTGTTGCCGCGGTCGATCGAAGCCGGCGAACCCGCGGACTGCCGATTCCGCCGAAGCCCGAAGCCCGATCCGTCAAGACCGCAGGACCTCAAGACCTCAGGACCTGAAGTCGTCGTCGCGGAGGTCGTCCGATGATGATCAGCGGTCAATTCGACGCCGTCATCCCGATCCTCTGCGTGACGCTGGCGGGCCTCGTCGTGCTGCTCGCGGAGGCGTTCCGCGGCCGCGGGGAGCGCATGCCGCTCGGCGGCCTGGCGGTCATCGGGCTGGTCGGTGCAGGCATCGCGTCGGTGCTGTTGTGGGATAGCGGCGCCGAAAGCTTCGGCGTGGTCACCGCGGACAACTTCGGCCTGTTCGTCAACCTGGTGCTGGTGGTGGTCGGCATCCTGACCGTCGTGTTCTCGTCGCAGACGATCGATCGCGACCGCCTGCCTGCCGGCGAGTACTACGCGATCATGCTCTTCGCCGTCGCCGGCATGATGCTGATGGGGCAGGCGATGGACCTGCTGCGTCATCTTCCTCGCCCTCGAGACGATGTCGATCTCGGTCTACGTCCTGACCGGCATGCGCCGCGACCTGCAGCAGAGCACCGAGGCGGCGTTCAAGTATTTCCTGCTCGGCGCGTTTGCGAGCTCGTTCTTCCTGTACGGCATCGCGTTCATCTATGGCGCCACCCGGACGACCAATATCGATCTGATCTCGACGGAGATTGCCAAGCAGTCGATGAGCGACAACCCGATGATCTTCCTCGGCATCGGGCTGCTGATTATCGGCTTCGCATTCAAGATCGCGGCGGTGCCGTTCCACATGTGGTCGCCGGACGCCTACGAAGGCGCCCCCACGGTGGTGACCGGCTTCATGTCGACCGGCGTCAAGGCGGCCGCGGTCGCGGCGTTCGTGCGCGTGTTCCTCAAGGGCCTCGACCCGATGATCGCCGACTGGGCGCCGATCCTGTGGTGGGTGGCGGCCTTGACGATGATTGTCGGCACCGTCGTTGGCGTGGCGCAGACCAGCCTCAAGCGCATGCTGGCGTATTCGAGCGTCGCGCACGGCGGCTACATCCTGGCCGGTCTCGTCGCCGGCAACGACACCGGCAAGGCAGCCATTCTCTTTTATCTCGCGGCGTACGCGCTGACCAACCTCGGCGCGTTCGGCATCATCGCGCTGCTCGGCACGCGTGAGCGCGCCAACGACGACCTGCGCGACTACGCCGGCCTGTGGCACTCGCATCCAGGCCTGGCGACGCTGATGACCTTCTTCCTGCTGTCGCTCGGCGGCTTCCCGCCGACCGCCGGATTCATCGCGAAGTGGTATGTGTTTTCGGCCGCGGTCGGATCGGGCTATTACGGCCTCGCGATCATCGGCGTGCTGTCGAGCGTCGTCTCGGTCTTCTTCTACCTGCGCATCGTCGTGATGATGTATATGACCGAGCGCGACGCGCGCCCGGTTCCGCCGCCGATCCCGGCGATCGCCATGGCCGGCCTCGTCGTCGCGATGCTCGGCGTGCTCTACCTCGGCGTCCTGCCGTCGCGCCTGATCGACATCGCGCAGCAGTCGATTACCACGATCTTCTGACACGGACGTTAACCACGGAGAACACGGAGAGCACGGAGAACCCTTTTCTAAAGGCCAGTGCCGCTAAGCAGCTCTGGTATTTTCAAAGTTGCCTCCGTGTCCTTCGTGTCCTCCGTGGTTAACGTCCGTGACAAGCACTGTCGATCTGCCACCAGCCCGTTCGACGTGATGAAGGCGCAAGAATGCGCCCGAAAACCAATCCGTCTTCACCTGCACATCGATCGCGCGCTGGTTGTAGAATCGCATCGGTAGACGCTCAAAGGGGAGTCCGACCGGACCCATCAACGACGAGAGGAGATTGCCGTGCCGAAGTTCATGATCAAGGCCTCATATACGCCGGAGGGAGCTCGGGGACTGCTCAAGGAAGGCGGAACGGCGAGAAGCGCCGCGGTCCAGAAACTGATTGAGAACATCGGGGGGAAGGTCGAGGCCTTCTATTTCGCCTACGGCGAGGATGATGCATATGTGATCGCCGACGTTCCTGATGCAACGTCCGGCGTCGCCGTCAGTCTGGCGGTCAACGCGTCAGGTGCGGTTCGCCTGTCGACGATCCCACTCATAACGCCGGAAGAGATGGATGCGGCGTGCAAGAAGTCAACGCCGTACCGCGCACCGGGCGCATAGCCGTGGAGAGATAGCGACTACCAGAACACCTTCTGCAATCCGATCGGACCAGGCATCGGCCGCCGACGCCGTGTGACGGGACTCGTGAGGTCGCGCGTCGCCTCGCGGCCCCTATTCTATTGGCTCGCGCGTCAGGATCGTCGCCAGCGCATCGTCCTGGTCCGGCAACACGGTTCGCAGATCGAGGACGACGCGGTCGTGCTCGATGCGGGCGATGACCGGCGGATCGAGCGTCCGCAACCAGCGTTCGGTGGCATCGGCTGATTCGCCGTCCCTCGCGATCGACAGCAGCACGGTCGGCAACTCCAGGCCGGGCGCGCTGCCGCCGCCGACCGCGGACGAGCCGCTGACGAGTGCGACGCGCCAGCCGTTCGCGGCGAGTGTCTCGGCGAGTGCCTGCGCGCGCGCCTCGATCTCGTCAGCCGAGAGGTGCAGCATGCGCTGCACCGGGATCGTCGATGCCGCGCGTCCGGCGCTGTACTCCGCGAGCGTCGCCTCGAGCATCGCGAACGTGATCTTGTCGGCGCGCAGCGCGCGCATCAGCGGATGCGTCCTGCAGGCGATCGATCATCGCCGTGCGCCCGGCGATGATGCCGCACTGCGGCCCGCCCAGCAGCTTGTCGCCGCTGAAGCACACCAGGTCGACGCCGGCGGCGATCGACGCCTGCACCGATGGCTCTCCGGCCAGATCTTCCGACAGGCAGCCGCTGCCGATGTCCTCGACGATCGGCACGTTCGTCCGCGCGCGCGAGGCCGACGAGATCGGCGAGCGCCGGCCGTTCGGTGAAGCCTTCGATGCGGAAGTTCGACGGATGCACGCGCAGGAACATCGCCGTCGCCGCCGACACCGATGCCGTGTAGTCGGTGATGCGCGTCCGGTTGGTGGTGCCGACCTCGCGCAGCGACGCGCCCGACTGGCGCATCACGTCGGGAATGCGGAAGCCGCCGCCGATTTCGACCAGCTCGCCCCGGGAGATGACGACCTCGCGGCCCGCCGCCAGGCCGGCGAGGATCAGCATGATCGCGGCGGCGTTGTTGTTGACGACCAGGGCGGCTTCGGCGCCGGTCATCGACGTGATCAGCGATTCGGCGTGCACGGTGCGCGATCCGCGTCCGCCCGTGTCGAGGTCGTATTCGAGATTGCTGTAGCCGCGCGCGAGCGAGCTGACCCGCTCGATCGCCGCCTCGGCCGAGCGGCGCGCGACCCAGGTTGGTGTGGATGACGACGCCGGTCGCGTTGATCACGGGCCGCAGCGATCCGCGCGCCCGGCCCGTCAGGGCGGCGCGTGTCAGGGCCTCGATCGATCTCCGCCGCGTGCGCGACATCCTCGCCGGCCGCCATCGCGCGCGCGAACCGCGTCAGCGCCGGACCGCAGCGCCTCGACGGTCGCGTCGGCGCCAAATGCCGCCTCCAGCGCGCGGACGCCGTCACGCTGCCGGAGGATGTCGATACTGGGGATGATCCTGAAGTCGGGCACTCGCCGAAATCATAACCTTTGGCACGCCTTGGAACCGTGGAACCCTCTGGAACCTAACCCCTTGGAACCGTGGAACCTCTGGAACCCTTGGAACCAATCGGGTACGATTCGTATTCCTTGTCTACCGAACGCAAATATCGCCCCGTCGAGAGGTACTGGCCGTACGTGGAGAAGCCGGAGGAGCCGACCGCGGAGGAGCTTGCCGCGCTCGATCCGGATCTGCACACGACGCTCTTCGGTCCGCGCGAGCTGCCGTTTTCGATCACGCTCGTGTTCCCGCCGTTCGACGGCGAGAATTTCGACAGGGCGATCGAGAAGGCGAAGGCCTCCAGGGAGTTCGTCGAGACCGGCGAAGGCGCCGACCCGCCGTTATCGCGCGCGGTTTTTCTCGAGCGACGCGCTGCAGTTGCGCGATCTCTTCGAGCTGGTCGGACCGGTGCCGGGCACCGAGGTGCTGATCGACGATCGGCCCGTGCCGTACTCGAAGGAACTGTGGCTGCCGCTCCTCTGGTTTCACCTGCTCGGCTGATCCGATGGCCGAATCGACTCGAGCGCAGATGATCACCTCGAGCGAGATCCGCGCTCGAGGCGAGTTCAACATGTTCTTCGCCGGCCGCCTGCGCGCCGGAGACGCGCCGTCGACGCGCTCGTCAAGACCGATCACGTTCATCGCAACACCGCGATCGCTTCGTCGATCCTGCGAGCTCGGCGCCCGATGGGGCGGCTCGCCGCCGCCCGTCGCGGGCGCAGGCGCGGCGAGGAGGTCGTCGCCGCCGAAGGTCGCGAAGACGCACGCTAGGCGAAGAAGCGACGGCGAAGCGTCTCGGCTGGCCGTGAAGAGCGGCAAGCCGGGCAGACGTGTCAAGCGTGAACGGCAGGTCTCGTACGAGCCTCAAGACGTAGGTTAAGGTCGAGCTGAGTGAGCGGACTGGTGGAGACGAGGACCGATGCCGGGAGGGAGCCCGGCACCGGTTGATCAAGAGGTGTACTAGGCGGCGCGGGTCACGTTACCGGCCTGCGGACCCTTAGGACCGTCGACGATTTCGAACTCAACCGGCTGTCCCTCTTCGAGGGAACGGAAGCCGGCGCCCTGAATCGCCGAGTAGTGCACGAACACGTCGCTGCCGCCTTCGCGCTCGATGAAACCGTAGCCCTTGGCGTTGTTGAACCACTTGACCTTGCCTGTAATACGCATCGTTCTCTTCCTGTCTTACTGGTGGCACGAAGCCACCGTACTGAACTACCTCCAACACACCTTTGGATGAGCTGGGGGCAACAAAAAAAGGCCGCAACTTGCGGCCTTCTGGTCCGCAGAAATGGACTGCGGGGATGATACTGGGCCGTTACATTTGGTGTCAATTCAGAAAACTCGATCCATAACATTGAGTTTTCGTTTTTCTTTCGTTTCCCTAAGGGCGTAGATTCTGATGCGGCGTGCGATTCTGAGTGTTTCTGACAAATCCGGCCTGATTCCATTTGGACAGGCGCTCGCATCGCGCGGCTTCGAGCTCGTCTCGACCGGCGGTACCGCGAAGGCGCTGGCCGATGCGGGGCTTGCCGTCGTCAACGTCAGTGACGTGACCGGCTTCCCCGAAATGATGGACGGCCGGGTCAAGACGCTCCATCCCAAGATTCACGGCGGCATCCTCGCGCGCCGTTCGCATCCCGAGGATCTCGACGCTTGCCAGACAGCACGGCATCGGCCTCGTCGATCTCGTGGTTGTCAATTTGTATCCATTCGTCGAAACGGCTGCCAAGCCAGGGATCGGATTCGACGATCTGATCGAGCAGATCGACATCGGCGGTCCGAGCCTCGTGCGCGCCGCCTCGAAAAACTTTCGTGACGTGGTGATCGTCGTGTCACCGAGCGACTACGACGCGGTGATCGCCGAGCTCGACCGGGCCGGCGGGCCCTCGCCGGCGTTTCGATTCGAATTGGCGCGCCGCGCCTTCGAACACACCGGCGCCTACGACACGGCGATCGCTGCGACGCTGGGCGAGGTGAAGGTCGAGGGCGAGACGTTTTCGCGGCCCGCAAGCCCGCAAGCCCGCAAGCCCGCAAGCCGTCGCAAGCCCGCAAGCCCGCAGACCTCACCATTCGCGCAGCGAAGCTGCGCGATCTTCGCTACGGCGAGAATCCCGCATCAGCCGGCCGCGTGGTACGCGCTCGATCCGCCGGCAGGCCTCGGCGCTCCCGCCGTGCTGCAGGGCAAGGAGCTCTCGTTCACCAATCTCCTCGATCTCGACGCCGCCGCGCGCATCGTGCTCGAGTTCGACGAGCCGGCGGCAGCGGTGATCAAGCACACCAACCCGTGCGGCGTCGCGACCGGCGCCTCGATTGCCGATGCCTACGTCCACGCGCGCGAAGCGGATGCGCTCGCGGCCTTCGGCGGCATCATCGGCCTCAATCGCACGCTCGATGAAGAAACGGCCCGCGCCATCGTCTCGACGTTCATCGAAGCCGTCGTCGCCCCCGGTGTCGAGGACGCCGCGCGCACCATTCTCGCCAGCAAGGCCAACCTCCGCGTCGTCGTCGCCGACTTCCGCACGATGGCGCGACACGCGCGAGTACCGATCGATCCTCGGCGCGATGCTCGTGCAGGAGCGCGATCGCGTCAGCGAGGCGCAGCTGCCCTGGCCGACCGACGGGATCAAGGTGGTGACCAAGCGGCAGCCGACGGCGGATGAGTGGCAGGCGTTGCGTTTTGCCTGGCGCGTCATGGCGCACGTGAAGTCGAACACCGTGATTTTCACCGACGCCGTCCGCACGCTGGCGATCGGCGCGGGGCAGATGAGCCGCGTCGATGCGGTCAAGGTTGCCGTCAACAAGGCGGGTGGATGGAAGGGCGGCGACAGCGCCGACGCTCAAAGGGTCGGTGGCCGCATCGGATGCGTTCTTCCCGTTCCGCGATGGTCTCGATGCGGTCGCTGCCGCCGGGGCCACCGCGGTCGTGCAGCCCGGCGGATCGGTGAAAGACGCAGAAGTGATTGCCGCTGCCGATGAACACGGCCTCGCGATGGTGTTCACCGGTCGTCGTCATTTCAGGCATTGATCATTTCGAGGCCATGACTGAATCTCGTCGGCTGCTTCAACACTTCCTCGGCGCGCTGGCCTATCGAACACAGAAGGCGCTGCGCGATGCGCCGGATTCGTTCGCGGACTTCCGCCTCACGCCGACGACGCGCACACCATTCGAGCTGGTGTGGCACATGACCGGCGTGATCGGTTACGCGCGGACCTTCCTGCACGGAGGAGACTTCGAACCGCCGCGGCTTGGATCGTTCGCCGAGGAGATCGCGCGGTTTCACGACACCCTCACGGCGTTGAGCGCGGACTTCGCCAACGAAGCGTTGCCGGCGCCCATCACCGACCAGCAGTTCCTGCAGGGGCCGCTCGCCGATGCCATGACGCACGCTGGGCAGCTGGCGATGCTGCGACGGGTGCACGGCTCGCCTGTGCCGTCGGAGAATTTCGTTTTCGCCGATGTCTCGGCGCGCAACGTCGGTCCGGCGCAGTCGCTGCCAGTGGCACCGGACACCGACTGGCGCGCTGACGAACCGCCGCTTCCTCCGGGCCCGAGACGACGACGGTAGACGCGAGCCCGTGGCAGAATCCGTGCTGACTTTGTGGCGATGACAAACGCTCCTGAGTGGCTGTCCTTGCTGGTGCCTCTTCCGCCCGATGTGAAGCCGGAGCGGAAGCCAGTCGCGTCCGTGGAGCAACTCGCGCAGGGCACGGCCGGGCCAATCGCCGGCTGGCAGAGCGTCACCGTGAATCTCTCCGAGCCCGATTACGGCCTGCGGCACGTGCAGGTCACGCTCGATGAGCACGGGCAATTGCTCTCCGGCGGCGATCACGTCATGTTCGTTCGTAAGACCACGCCGGATGGCAGTGAGGCAATGCTGACCGATCACGAAAGCGTCGGCGGGCGCTTCGAGCAGGACGGCTCGTTCCGTGGCACCTACTGGCAGATGACGCGCGAGAGCCCTCCTGACGGCGACGAACATTCGTCGATCACGCGCAGCGCGGAGAATCGCCAGCCGTCAGAGGATGAGGTTGCGGCGCTGCGCCGCATCATCGCCGACGTCCTCAGTCGCGTGAGCCCTTGAGCCCTTGAACCCTTGAACCCTTGAACCCTGAACCCTGAACCCGATCCCGGTATATTGATCGCATGCCGTTCAAGAGCAAGGCGCAACGGCGCAAGTTTGCCGAGCTGCTGGTCAAAGGCGAGATCTCGCCTGAGACCTACGAAGAATGGAACCGCGAAACCGGTGGCAAGATTCTTCCCGAGCGCGTCAAGAAAAAGAAGGCGAAGAAGACGCGGGCACGGAAGACGAAAAAAAACGCCGGGCGCGCGCGGAAAAAATGATACTTATGCCGCCCATGAGACAAGCGTGTGCTCTCCTGGCCATCCTCGTGATGGCCTTCACCGGCGCCGGCGCCGCCGCGCAGAGCGTCCTCTTCATCGGCAACTCGTTTCTGTTCGGATCCGGTTCCGCCGTCCGCTTCTACCGCGCCGATACCGTGACCGATCTGAATCACGAGGGCATTGGCGGCGTCCCCGCGCTCTTCAAATCGTTTACCCGGCAGGCCGGGCTCGACTACGACGTATCGCTCGAAACGCGCGGCGGCAGCGGCCTGGATTTTCATCTCGCCAACAAACGGACCGAGATTGGCAGCCGCGCGTGGGACACCGTGGTGATGCACGGCTTCAGCCTGCTCGATGCCGACAAGCCGCGCGATCCCGCGAAGCTGGTTGCCACGAGCAAGCAGATGGCCGAGTTCCTGCGCGGCAAGAATCCCAACGTCAGCATCTTCCTGATCTCGACCTGGCCGCGCGCCGACCACGTCTATCCGGAGAAAGGCGTCTGGCACGGACCAGGCGTCGAGAGCGATGACGCGCGACGTCCGCGCCGCCTACGATCAGGCCGCGAAGAACGCCGGCATCAAGTCGGTGATCCCGGTCGGCGAGTCGTGGCTGCGGGCCATGCAGACCGGAGTTGCCGACCCGAATCCCTATGACGGTATCGCCGCCGGCCAGCTCAATCTCTGGACCCATGATTCGTATCACGCCAGCACGCACGGGTATTACCTGCAGGCGCTGGTGATCTTCGGGACGCTGACCGGCCAGGATCCGCGATCGCTCGGCGACAACGAATGTTCGGCGTTCGAGCTCGGCATGTCGCGCGCCGAAGTGAGGTCGCTCCAGCAGGTCGCGTTCGATCAACTCGGCGCTACCGTTACCGCCGCTCCGAAAGTGTCGGCAAAGCCGGTTCCCGCGCAGCGGTGCGCGGCGGCAAAATGAAGCGCCACTAGCGCGATTTGCTTATGCAGCCATCGCCGCTCCAGCCACCACTGAGCCGCGTCGACCGAACGCTCACTGACGACCTGTCAGTCGCCGCGCGCAACGCCCTGACGATCGATCGGGCGCCGGTCGGCATCGCGCATTTCGATCTCCAGGGCCGGTTCCTCTTCGTCAACCCTCAGCTGTGCGCGCTGTTCGGCTTCTCGCGCGAACGAGCTGCTGGCAATGACGTTCCAGGATATTTCGTTCGCCGAGGACTTGCCGCACTGCCTCGAGCTGCTCGAGCGGCTGACGGCCGGCGCCATTCCGCAGTTCACTCACGAGAAGCGATTCGAGCGCAACGACGGCACCTTCATTTACACGCGCGTCATCGTCTCGGCGGTGCGCGACGAGAGCGATGCCGTCGCCTACTTCCTGGCGGTCGTCGAGGACCTTTCCGAACAGTGGTCGATCGATCAGGCGCGCAAGGACGCCGAAGACCGGCTGTTGCTCGCGCTGGAGGCGTCCGGGACCAGCATCTATCGATACGACTTCCGCAAGAACGCGCTCGACTGGGCGCACAACCTGGCGAACGTGTTCGGCTTCGGGCCCGGCGAGGAGCTCCAGTCGCTCGAGCGGCTGGTCGGTGCCATTCACCCTGACGATCGGCCCGCCGTGCTCGAGCACTACGAGCGCAGCAGGACGGAGGGCGCCGATTTCGATCACGAGTTCCGGATCGTTCGCCCCGACGCCAGCGTCCGGTGGATTTCCGATCGCGCGCGAATGAGCTTCGATGCCGACGGCACGCCGCGGTTCCTGACCGGCGCCTGCATCGACGTGACGGCGCGCCACGATTCTCTGTCGCGTGAGCACGTCGCGCGCAGCAACGCCGAACGCGCGATCCGCACGCGCGACGACGTGCTTGCCGTGGTCGCGCACAACCTGCGCAACTCCGGCCACGCCATCCTGATGAGCGTCGCGGCGGCAGAGTCGCCGGCCATCTCCGCCGCCGATCGCGACCACCAACTGTCGGTGATTCGCCGAAGCGCGCGCGCGATGGATCGCCTGATCTGCGATCTGCTCGACGTGACGCAGATCGAGAAGGGCCGGCTCGTCATCGAGCGCGGACGGGTGGCCATCGGCGCCCTCGTCGATGACGCGATCACCGGTGTCGCGCCCCGCGCGGCGGCCCGTGGCCTGCAACTGGTCGCCGACATCGCCGATGATCTGCCGGAGTTGAACGGCGACCGCGAGCGCATCTCTCAGGTGCTCAACCATCTGATCGAAAATTCGCTGGACCACACGCCTGACGGCGGCGCCATCACGGTCAGCGCGCGTCCCTGTGCGGGCGGCGTCGAGGTCGTGATCGCGGATACCGGCTGTGGAATTCCCGCGGCGCAATTGCCCGTCATCTTTCAGCGCTACTGGCAGGTGAACCGCGGCTCGCAACGCGGCATCGGCCTGGGCCTCGCCATCGTCAAGGGCGTCATCGATGCTCATGGCGGAACGATCGCGGTCACGAGCGCGATCGGCGAGGGCACGACCTTTCGCTTTACGTTGCCGGCATGAAGGCCTGGATCGTCTGCTCGAAATAGCCGGTGGCGATCCACGTCGTCCTCGTGCATCCGGAGATTCACTGGAACACCGGAAACGCCGGCCGCACCTGTCTCGCCGCCGGCGCCGCGCTGCACCTGGTCGAGCCCCTCGGCTTCTCGCTCGAGCAGAAGCAGGTCAAGCGGGCCGGCCTCGACTACTGGGAGCACGTCGATCTTCGAGTCTGGAAGGACTGGGACGCATTCGAACGGGAGTTGCCGGCGCTTGGCGAGCCGTACTTCTTCTCGACCAAGGCGTCGACGCGGTTGTGGGAGGCGCCGCTCGGCGCTTCGAGAGATGTCGTGCTGATCTTCGGCCGCGAAACCGGCGGCCTGCCGCAGCAGATCCACGACCGCTACCGTGATCGCTTCGTCGGCATGCCGATCCTGTCGCCGCTGGTCCGCTCGCTCAACCTCTCGACAAGTGTCGGCATTGCGGTATACGAAGTGCTGCGCCAGCGGCGCGCTCATGATGGGCCGTCAGTGCCGCGATAAATCGTGCCGAGACTTGCTACGCTTGCGTGTTGTGTCTGCATCGCGTCATGCGGGCCCAGGCCCGTGGAGCTAGGTTTCTGGTTCGAGCCCGTCACGTTCACGTCGCCGCGTCTGGGCGCGCCGATTTCGGCCAACGAGCTCGAGGCGATCGAAACGCTGGCGCGGGCGGAGATCGTGAAAGCCTTTCAGGATTTCGACGTGACGATCACCGACAACCGCAACACGCGATTCAAGGTGACCGTCGTGCAACAGCTGCACGACGGCCGGATCCTGCGGCCTGTGGAGGTCGCCGGCCAGTCACGGGTCCTGAGTGGTTTTGGCGGTTCAGGCGCCGTCAGCTTCTATTACGTCGCCAGCGGAGCGACCGTGCACTCTCCGGACAGCGCCGATCGCGCGACGGTCCTCGAAGCGATGGGCCGGGCCATCGGACGGACCGCTGTCCACGAGTTCGCGCACCTGCTGGCCCCGAATACCCCGATTCACGACACCCGAGATCCCCATAGCTACGAGAATGGCACCGCATCCGCCGCACAATACTTTGGCGACCTGCACTGGGACATCGCCCGGCCCGAGCTGGAACAGCGGCTCAAGCGGAGATAGTCGATGCTCACATCGCCGCGCCTTCGTTATGAACCGCTGACGCTCGGGCGCTGCGATCAATTCCACTCGCTCGTGCGGGATGATCACGTACGCCGATACTTGATGGACGGCGAACTGTTGCCGTGCGAATGGAGCGAGGCGCGCGTGCGCGAGAGTGAGGCGTTGCTGGCGTCCATGGGCGTCGGTCTGTGGCTGGCGTTCGAAACGATGTCGGACCAGCTGGTTGGCTTTTGCGGATTCCTGGTGATCCCGCCGGTGAGTGCCGAACCGCAACTGGTCTACGCCTTGCTCGAGCGTTTCACCGGTAACGGCTATGCCACCGAAATGGCGAAAGCGGCGATCGAAGACGCGCGCATGAATGCCGGCTTTGCCGAGATCATCGCCGGCGTCGACGAAGTGAACGCGGCGTCGGTGCGCGTGCTGGAGAAGCTCGGTTTTTCGCGATCGGAAACGTTGCCGGGTGCGTTCGGAAACATGTTCACCTACAGGCTGGTGGTATGACGATCTCGAATGGGAACGCGTTGGGCATCGCCGCGACGTTCAGGCGCAGGCAGTTACAACAGTAGCGATGCGTTTCTACCAGGAGCTGTCGGAGTGGTGGCCGCTGTTCTCGCCGGCGATTCACTACGTGGAAGAAGCCCAAGACTTGCTCCGCCGGCTCGCGCCGCTGCCGGCGCCGGGCACGACGACGATGCTCGAGCTCGGATCGGGCGGCGGCAGCCTCGCATCCCATTTGCAGGATCAGTTCAAGTTGACGCTCACCGATCTCTCGGTCGGGATGCTCGCGCAGAGCCGCGCCATCAATCCGGCAGCCGAGCATATTCAGGCCGACATGCGAACGCTGCGGCTCAATCGCGAATTCGATTACGTGCTGGTGCATGATGCCGTCTGCTACATGACGATCGTCGATGACCTGCAGCGAGCGATCGACACCGCGGCCGTGCACTGCAAACGTGGCGGCACCGTCGCGCTCCTGCCGGACTTCGTCAAGGAGACGTTCGCATCGGGAACCGAGGAAGGGGGCGAGGACGCGCCGGACGGGCGGGGCTTCCGTTATCTCGAGTGGCGCTGGGATCCCGATCCACGCGACACCACTTACATCGTCGACTACGCGTTCCTGCTGCGAGAGGCGAATGGCGACGTGCGAGCGGTTCACGATCGACACATCGAAGGCCTGTTTCCACGCGCGACCTGGCTCGAGGCATTCGAGATCGCGGGGCTGAAGGCAGCCGGCGATCTGGACGAGTGGGGACGCGACGTCTTTCTGGCGCGCAAACCATGATGACGACCTACATCGGCGTGCTTCGCGCGATCAATCTCGGGTCGCACAACAAGATCGCGATGAGCGATCTGCGCGCAATGATGGAAAAGGTCGGCCTCGAAGAGCCAAAGACACTGATCCTGAGCGGCAACATCGTGTTCAAGAGCGCGAGCAGCTCCGTCGACAAGGTGGAAAAGATGCTCGAAGCGGCGTCTACGAAACATCTCGGCGTCACGACCGATTACTTCGTGCGATCGGCGAAGGAGTGGCGGGCGATCATCGACGCCAATCCGTTTCCGAAGGAGGCAAGCACCGACCCCGCTCGCCTGGTCATGATGTGCCTGCGGGACGCGCCGTCGCCGTCCCAGGTGAAGACGTTGCAGGCCGCCATCAAGGGCAGGGAGATCGTGAAGGCCGGCGGCAGGCAGGCGTATTTCGTCTATCCTGACGGTCAGGGCCGCTCGAAGCTGACCATCCAGATGATCGAGAAGGCGCTAGGCACGCGCGGCACCGCGCGCAACTGGAACACCGTGCTCAAACTTGGGGAGCTCGCGAAATGAGATATCTGACAAGCGTCGCGATCGCATTCACCCTCGCCGTGGCGATGGCCGGAGCGCAGTCGTACCCGGACACGGTCGACGGGCACGTCGCGGCCGCGAAGGCGGCGGCAGGATCGGAGTACGGCGGCCTCGCCACACGGTTATGCACGGCGCCCGCGCCGCCGGCACCTCGCCCCGCGGCTGCAGCCGCACCGAGACCGGCCGGCGCGCCGGCGCGCGACACCTGGTACGCCAAGCCGGTCAAGGTCTTCGACAATCTGTATTTTGTGGGGCAGACGGAATATTCGGCGTGGGCAGTGACGACGTCGGACGGCATCATCATCATCGATCCGATTTTCGATTACTCGGTCGAGGAAGAAGTGGTGAACGGCTTGAAGGCGCTTGGCTTCGATCCGAACAGCATCAAATACGTGTTGATCAGCCACGCGCACTCCGATCACGTCGGCGGCGCCTCGTACCTGCAGGATCGCTTCAACGCGAAGGTGATCATGTCGGAGGCCGATTGGACGCTGCTGGAAGGCACGCGCACAACGTGGCGCAAGCCGAGGAAGGAGCTCGTCGCCACCGACGGCCAGAAGCTGACGCTCGGCGGGACGACGTTGACGCTGCACATCACGCCGGGTCACACCCTGGGGACGATCTCGACGCTGATGCCCGTGCTCGACGGCGGGACGAAGCATGTGGCGGCGTATTGGGGCGGCACTGCGTTCAACTGGGTCGCCAATCGCAACGCCTACATCACGCCTGAGCGGCCCGACAGTTTCTGGTTCAACAACTACATCCAGTCCGCGCAGCGCTTCCGGATCCTCGCGAAGAACGCCGGCGCCGATGTGATCGTGTCGAATCACACGGCATTCGATGGCTCGAAGACCAAGCTGCCCGCGCTCGCGACGCGTAAGCCCGGCGATCCGCATCCCTATGTCGTCGGCACTGATTCGGTGGCGCGCTACCTGACGGTGGCCGAAGAATGCGCGAAGGCGGGCTTGCTTCGCGTCAAGTAATATCCCACCTGTAGTTAGATCGCCGGCGTCGCTTGCCGCGTTCTTCGTCATCTTGATTTGGCCCGCCCTGGTATAGCGTATCGGCATGTCTCAGCGGTTCTCTGTGTCCTTGTGCGCGGCGGTTGCGCTCATGATCGCCATCGAGCCCGCCGCGCACGCGCAGGACAAGGTTCCGTATGGGCAGTCGCGCCTCGGGCTGTCCGATGACACTCGCGATGGCACGCTCTACATTCCGAGGTCGTACAAGCCGGGCACCCCGATGCCGTTGCTGATCATGCTGCACGGCTTTTCCGGATGGGGCGACAGCCAGCGTTCGCTTTTCGCGCTCGCCGAGGAGCTCGGCTTCATCGTCGTCACGCCGGAATCGCGCGACATCACGTGGGGCAAGGAAGCGCCCGGTTTCGATCAGGACGTCCGCTACATCGGCGCTGCCTTCCGCCACGTCGGGAGCATCGCCAATGTCGACTTCGACCGGGTCGCGCTGGGCGGGCAATCCGACGGGGCCGGTTACGCGCTGACCATGGGACTCGCCTATGGGGATACCTTCAATCACTTGATCGTGCTGGCGGGCGGTGGCCTGATCGAGCCGATTCGCCGCAAGGGCATGCCGAAGATCTTCATCGCGCACGGCGCCAAGGATTCGACGATGCCGATCGACGTCAGCGGCCGCAAGAACGTCGCGCAACTGAAGAAGGAAGGCTACGACGTCACGTATCACGAGCACGAGGGCGGTCACGGCACGCCGCGCGAGATCGTCCGTGAATCGATCGAATGGTTCCTGGGGCCACAGAAGGCGCAGAAAGCGCAGAGACTAGCAATGCGAAGACGCCTGTCGCGTCCCGTCGCCGCCGCAGCGGACGCCGCGAAAATCATGGGCATTCGTGCCGGGGCGACGTCCGATCACAAGTTCGTCGGTGTCTGGCCCATCGTCGTCGGCGGCCGTCTGTTCGCGCGATCGTGGACGCAGAGTCGCGGCGGCTGGTTCGAGACGTTCCAAGAGGATCCGTTCGGCGTGATCCAGGTCGGCGACCGCGAAGTGCGCGTGCGCGCCATCCGCGTTGGGAGTGAGCGCATTCGCGACAAGATTGAGGACGCCTACGCGGAGAAGTACGACACCAAGGCATCGCAGAAGTACGTGACGGGCTTCCGAACCCGACGTCGCCGCGATACCACCACCGAATTCGTCCCTCGCTAGCGCCGGCGCGCGGGCCGGACGCCGTTCGGTCCGGAGGGAGCGAGTTCCGCCGGGAGGAGCCGAGAGAGTGTGTCCAGGTCAGGGGCATCAAGGGCGAGGCGACGGGCAGGTTCCTGGCAGGCAACATCAACGGTTGGACGAACGCATCGGGACCAATCGTTGATTTGCCCAGGCGTAACGAGCGCCCGGAGGAGCGAATGGCGTCCGGCATCGACCGCGCGCCGGCGCGTTCGCGGCGGACCGGAATACAATGCGTCGCATGAAATTGACGCTCGCGTTCATAGTCGCCGTAGCCCTTGCCGCCGTTAGTCTCTCAGCGCAGACGGGATCCGATGCCCGCAAGATTCTCTCGGTCGATCACAGAGTCAACGTGAAGTCGACTGTCCCGGCGATCGCGGGGCAGTCCGCGCAGATCTACGTGCGCGAGCGTGTCGCGGAAGGCATGAAGAACCCCGCGCCCGATCGGGTCGTGTTGTTCGTGCACGGCGCGGGCACGCCGGCCGAAGTCGCGTTCGACGTGCCGACCGGCGATTACAGCTGGATGGCGCACCTCGCGAAAGCGGGCTTCGACGTGTTCTCGATGGACACCACCGGCTACGGCCGATCGACACGGCCGGCGCCGATGAACGATCCGTGCAATCTCTCCGAGGAGCAACAGAAACAGTTCGTGCCGACGTTGATCGCGGCGCCGTGCAAGGCGACCTATCCGGGAAACCTCACGACGATTGCGTCCGACTGGAACGACATCGATGCCGTCGTCGATCACATCCGCAAGTTGCGCAACGTGCAGAAGGTCAGCATGGTGGCGTGGTCGCTCGGAGGGCCTCGTGCCGGCGGCTATGCGGCCCAGCACCCCGACAAGGTCAATCGCATCGTGCTGCTCGCGCCGGCCTACAACCGGGACGCGCCCTCGGAGGCGCCCGCGCTACCGCGCCCCGGCACCGTCTTCAACACGCAATCGCGCAGCGAATTTGACGCGAACTGGGATCGTCAGGTCGGCTGCGAAAACCAGGTCGATCCGAAGGTGCGCGAAGTGGTGTGGACCGAGATGCTCGCGTCGGATCCCGCCGGCGCGAAGTGGGGCAGCGGCGTTCGCCGCGCGCCGTCGACAACGACGTGGGGATTCAACAAGACGATGATTGGCGGCATCAAGACGCCGACGTTGATGATCGCCGCGGTGCACGACAAGCAGGTGCCACCGGATCGCGTGCGCGCTGCCTATGACGATATCGGTTCGAGCGACAAGGTGCTGATTGATCTCGGCTGCTCGTCCCACAACGCGATGTGGGAGAGCAATCACCTGATCATGTTCGACGCCTCGCTCGAGTGGTTGAAGGACGGCACCGTCGGCGGCTCGCGCAACGGCGTCGTCACGATGGGCTATCCGCGATGAGAGTGAGCTACGCCATCGTGTTCGTCAGCGACATGAAGCGGTCGGTCGCGTTCTACCGCGACGTGATCGGGCTGCCGTTGAAGTTCGATTCACCGGAATGGAGCGAGTTCGCCACTGACGGAGCGACGTTCGCGTTGCATCGCAGCGAACATCCGCCGGCGGCGTCCGATGACCCGGACTTGCCGGCCGGGCGCTGTCGCCCCGGCCTGAGCGTGCGTGATCTGGACGCGTTTCACCTGCGCATGGTCGAACACCACGTGACCTGCACGCAGCAGCCGAAGGATTTGTTCGGCGCGAGGATGGCGCAGTATCTCGATCCGGATGGGCTTGCGATCTCGGTCAGCGAAGAACGACGATGAAATGTGATGCGCGGTGTGGTTCCACTGCTGGCGCTCTCGACGCCCTCAGAATCTTTCCTTGAGCTCCTGCGGCGTCACTGTCGCGGCACCGAATCGCCCGACCACAATCCCGGCCGCTTCGTTGGCGAGCCTGGCGGCCTCGGTCATCGTCGAACCGGCGGCAATCGCGAGCGCAAGCGTGGCGATGACCGTGTCGCCCGCCCCGGTGACGTCGGCGACCTCACGTGCGGACGACGGCAGATAGCCATCGGCGCCGGCGTGATCCAGCCACATGCCGTGCTCGCCGCGGGTGATCAGCACGCTCTCGACGCCAATCCGTTTCCTCAGCTCCGCCGAAGCGCGTCTCGCATCGTCATGCGTCGAAATGCGGCTGTTGGTCGCGCTTTCCGCCTCGATGTGATTCGGCGTGACCAGTGCGGCGCCGGCGTAGTAATCGATGTGCGGCACCTTCGGATCGACGATCACCGGGACGCCGTTGGCGTGCGCGAACGACACCAGCTGCGCCATCGATCGCCGCGTGACGACGCCCTTCTGGTAATCGGACACGATCACGACCTGCGCCGAACGGCCGCGCATGTCCACCTGCGAGGCGATCGCGTCCTCGATCGCGGCGCCGACTTCGTGATCGGATTCGAAGTCGATGCGCGACACCTGTTGATTGCGCGTCGTCACGACCCGCATCTTGGTCGTGGTGCGGCGCTCCTGATCGGTGATGAGACCCGTCGAGTGGATGCCCCTCGCCGCCAGCTCGTTCTTCAGCTGCGCGCCGGATTCGTCGTTGCCGATCACGCCGATCAGGTCCACCGCCGCGCCAAGCTCGCGCACGTTGTTGGCGACATTGGCGGCGCCGCCGAGGCGGATCTCCTCGTGATCGAACACCACCACCGGGACCGGCGCTTCCGGCGACATGCGGCTGACCCGGCCGATCAGGAAGCGATCCAGCATCACGTCGCCGACGACGGCGACGCGGCGCGACGAGAACTTGTCGATTAGTTCGTGCGCGCGGGCCTGGGTAATGGCAGGCAGCTCGGTGATCGTCACGACGGCAGGCCGCCGTCGCGATTGGCGGCGAAGGGAAGTGTGATCATGACGAGCAGCAGCATCAGGAACTCCGAGTCGCCGAAATTGTATTCCGTCAGGCCGGCGGCAAGCATCGCCGCCATGCCGCCGAGCGCCGCCGCGGCCAGGCTCTTGTTGCGCGACTTGCGAACGAGTCGAAACAGTCCGGCGAATGCCGTGACGACGAACCAGAGCCACGCGCCGAGCGCAAGCAACCCGCGCTCGGCGGCGATCTGCATCGGCACATTGTGCAGGTGCGGGTTGGTGGGCTTGACCGCATCGGGCACGCGATACCGCGGGATAGACGCGCTCGATCTGATCGGGACCGACCCCCAGCAACGGATAGTCCCGGACGATGGCGACGCCGGCTTCGAGCATCGCGACGCGATCGCGGCTGGTCAGGTCGTTGCGGTCGAAGATCGAATACATGCGATCGGTCAGCGTCTGCGGCGCGAGCAGGATGCCGCCAACGACGACGATGGGAATCAGGGCGAGCAGGCGGAAGTCCTTGCTGAGCAAGAGCAGCGCGACACCGACGGCGACGCCGACCCATGCGCCGCGCGTCAGGGTCAGGCTGAGCGCGACGAGCAGCGCCGGCATGACGAACGCCGCCCACAGCCGTCCCGACGACCCATATAGCAGCCGCGCCGTCGCGGCGCAGATGACCAGCATCAGCGTGCCCGAGTAGGTCATCCAGTGCGACAGCGTGCCTTGCGGCCGGCGGCCGAGGCCGTCGAAATTGAGCACCGCGTACTGCACGATCCCGACGAAGGCGCTGGCGGCGCCGATGGTCAGCACGATGCTCAGCACGGAATTGGCGCGCGCGCCGCGCGCCAGGTCGTAGGTGATCGGCACGAGCATCAGGAGCACGAGCTGCTTGCAGTCGGTGAAGCTGACCTCGGGATCGAGCGAAAAGCCGGCCGATGCGAGGGTCAGCGCCGCGTAGGCGACGAGCGGCCAGAAAAATACCGGCGCCTCGAGCCGCTCGCCGCGCGAGACGTGCGAGACCAGCCACGTCAGCGCCGCGATCGCCAGCAGGATCTGCGCGGCCGCGATCGACAACTGCATCGCGGCGACGATCCCAACCAGGGACCAGAGCCCGACCTGCTCGAGCCGATCGCGCGGCGGCACGCCCGCCGTGATGAGGAACGTCGTCATGTCAGCAGCCGCTCGGCAGCCGCGACCACCATCGTAGGCGAAATTGCGCTCAGACAGCGAAAGTCGCCGGGCACGCAGTGGCGCTGGTGACAGGGGCGGCACGGCAGCTCCCCGCCGTCGACCGCGATGGCGCCGATCGTCGGATCGCGCCACGGCATCGATCGGTCGGGAAGCGTCGGGCCGAACAGCGCGACGATCGGCGTGCGCGTCGTGGCCGCGATGTGCAACGGGCCGCTGTCGCCGCCGATGTAAAGGGCGGCGCGATCGACGAGGGCCCTGAGCTCGGCGAGATCGAATTCTCCGGTGCGGACGATGCGTGCGGCCGCCGCGGCGGCAAGCTGCCGCGCCCGGCCGGCCACTGCTTCGGCGGCGGCACTTTCCGATGGGCCGGACGTGATGATGATGCGCCGCGTCGGATCCGCCGTCGCGAGCGTCGCCGCCGCGCCTGCAAATGACTCCGCCGGCCACCGCCGGAACGGGTTGCCCGCGCTGACGTGCAGCACGATCAAGCGCGCCGATCGATCGACGCCCGCGAGCGGCCAGGCGCTCGTCGACCCGCCGTACCGCATCGGGATCGAGCGGCATCGTCACGGAATCGCGCGCGCGATCGGGCGGGTCGATGCCGAGCGGTTCGAGCAGGGCCCATTGATTGAGGACCGAATGGCGCGGCGGGACGAGCGACCTCGTCCACGGCACGCGCGTCGTGTAACACCAGCCGTCGGCCGGGCAGGTCATAACCGATGCGTTGCGGCGCCCGCGTCGCCCACGCCAGGAAACCGCTGCGCGGCCCGCCGTGAAAATCGATCACCAGATCGAACCGGCCGCCGCGAAGGCGCCGCGCCAGCGCCGCGTCGTAGCTGCAGCCGCGCGAGGCCGCGCGGCCGCTCGAGCACGATGATTTCGTCGATGCCTGGATGGTGGCGCACCACCGGTTCGGCCGGTGCTTCCACGAGGTAGGTGATACGGGCGCCGGGGAAGCGCCGCCGAATCGCGCCGATCGCCGGCGTGGTGAAGACCACGTCGCCGATCAGCCGAAGCCGAATCAGAAGAATCTTCAAGTCGGACCTGACTATTTTTCGATCGTCGCTTCGTCGATCAGCATCACCGGAATGTCGTCCTTGATCGGATACACGCGGTGACACGATCCGCACTTCAGCGCCTGTGCCGTCCTTCACCAGCGTGACCGGCGTCTTGCACGCCGGGCAGGCGAGGATTTCGAGCAATTCAGCGTCGATTGGCATTGCCGAATCTTAGCAGGTCCGACAGGTTCAAGAAGTTCAAAGGGTTCAACGGTTCAAAGGTTCAGAGGGTAAGATCAGGCCATGACTTCGCTCGCGCGGCCGTCCTGATCGTCCTCGCCGCGTCGCCGGCGCCGGCGTCCGCCTCCGCTCGCGCGAGTACAGGAGCTCCGGCGTGACGGGCAAACTGCGGGTCGGCGCCCCAGGATCCGAAAGCGCAGGCGCAATTCGAATTCATGATGGCGCGGCGGATGGAGTCGGCCGGCGACACTGCCGGCGCGCTCGCCTCGCTCGAGCGCGCACGCAAGCTCGATCCCGGGGCCGCGGAGATCCCGGCCGAGATCGCCGGCTATTACTACCGCCAGAATCGGCCGGCCGACGCGGTCGCGGCGGCCGAGCAGGCGCTGAAGATCGACAAGGACAACGTCGAGGCCCACAACATCCTCGGCACGGTGTATTCGTCGTGGGCCGACGGCGGGTCGCCGCCCGCGTCGGGGCAGTCGCCGATCTCGACGCGCGACGCCGCGATCGAGCATCTCACCGCGATCCAGAACACGCCGCTGATGGCGACCAACCCGAACCTGCAGATGACGCTCGGGCGTCTGCAGCTTCGCGCCGGCAAGGCCGACCTCGCGGTGCCGATTCTCGAGAAGGTCGCGGCGCAGGCGCCGTGGTCGCCGCAGCCGTTGCTGCTGCTGTATGAAGCGCAGATCTCGCAGGGCAAGCTCGATGAAGCCGAGCAGTCGCTCGTGCAGGCCGCCGAGATCGATCCGCGCTACTTCGCGCAGCTCGGACAGTTTTACGAGCGCCAGGGCAAGTGGGCGGATTCGGCCGCGGCCTACGAAGAAGCGATCGGCAGCTCGCGCCAGCCGAGCCGCGACCTGCAGATCCGTTACGCCGCGGCGTTGATCAACACGGAAGGCGGCGCCGCCAAGGCGCGCCAGGTCTTGAGCGATTTGCTGAAGACGAGCCCGAACGATACGCGCGTGCTCTACATGCTGTCGACCGCGGAGCGAACGTCGGGCGACGACAAGGCCGCGGAAGCGACCGCTCGCAAGATCATGTCGATCGATCCGACCAACGTCGCCGGCCTGCGCGCGCTCGTCGCGGTGCTCGTTCGATCGATTCGAGTACAAGCAGATCGTCGACGTCGTCGACGCCGCTCGTGAAGGATCCGTCGCGCGCCAAGGGCCGCGAGGTCGAAGGCGCGGCCGTGCTCGTGCAGCTCGGCATCGCGCAGCAGCAGCTGGCGAACTGGGACGGCTCGATTGCGGCATTCGCCGCGGCCAAGTCGCTGACGCCCGACGACCCCGAGATCGACGCCTATCTGGTCCAGGCGAACCTGACGGCGCGCCGCTTCGATCGCGCCGAGACGCTCGCGCGGGAAGCGCTGGCGCGCGATCCCGATCAGCCGCGGATGGTGCGCCTGCGCGCGCAGGCGCTGCTCAAGTCGGGCAAGGCGGCCGACGCCAACAAGCTGCTCGAAGACGCCGTCGCCAGGCAGCCGAAGAGCCGCGAGTTCGTGGTCGGCCTCGCCGACCTCTACGCCGATCAGAAGCGCACCGACGACGCGCTGCGGCTGCTCGAGCAGGCGCGCACAGGCGTTCGGTGACGATCAGACGCTGACCATGCGCTTCGCCAACGTCTACGAAGGCGGCGGCCGGCTCGACGAGGCGGAGAAAGAGCTGCGCAAGCTGATGGCCGAGGATCCGCTGAACGCGGATGCGATGAATTCCCTCAGCTACATGCTCGCCGAACACAACGTGCGGCTCGACCGACGCCGTCGATCTCGCCCGAGCGCGCGCTCCAAGTCGAGCCCGGCAATCCCGCCTATTCTCGATACGCTCGGGTGGGCGCTCTTCAAGCAGGGCAAGCATCGAGGAAGCGGCCGAACCGCTCGGCAAGGCCGCCGCCATGCTGATCGGCAACTCGGTGATCCAGGATCACCATGGCGACGTCCTGGCGAAGCGCGGACGCGCCGCCGAGGCGATCGCCGCCTGGCAGCGCGCGCTTGCCGGTGACGGCGAATCGATCGATCGCGCCGCGATCGAGAAGAAGATCAAGACGGCGAAAGCGAAGAAGTAATGAAGGACTGTCAATCACGCCTAAAGGCGGACACCACTGGTGGTGTCCTGCTTTAGCAGTGATTAGTTGTGGCGCTATTGCTTTCCGCATGCGCCGCGCGCACTCCTCCACGGCCTGTCGGCACGCCGACGCCTGATCCAGCCGCCGCCGACGCCTTCGTCACCGCGACCGCCGCATGCAAGGGATTCCGATCGATCGAAGGTGAGCTGTCGCTGTCGGGGCGCGCCGGCGACGAGCGCGTCCGCGGACGCATCCTCACCGGCCTCGAATCCGGCGGCGCGGTGCGCCTCGAAGCGGTGGCGCCGTTCGGCGCGCCGTTCTTCGTCCTCGCGGGACGCGCCGAGCGCGCGACGCTGGTGCTGCCGCGCGAGCATCGCGTGTTGAAGGACACCGCGCGTCGCCGACGTGCTCGAGCGCATCACCGGCTTGTCGCTCGGCGCCGACGACTTGCGGCTGATCGTGTCGGGCTGCCTCGTCGACAACGCGTCGCCGACAGACGGCCGCCAGTGGGGCGGCGGCTGGCGCGCCGTCACGATCGGTCCGGATCGCGTCGCGTATCTGCGCCTCGTCAGAACGGTCAGTCGGTGCTGACCGCCGCCGATTACGGCGCGTGGCATGTCGACTACTCCGCGCACGCGGCCGGGTTCCCGCGAGTGGTGCGAGTCCGCAGCGCGCCTGGCCCCGGCAGCCATGGCGAAGGGGGCATCGACATCACCGCGCGCATCGAGCAGCTGCAGGTCAACACGCAAATCAATCCGCGGGCGTGGAGCGTTGATGTACCATCCGACGCCGATCCAATGACGCTGGATGAATTACGCTCAATTGCTCCACTCGCCGAGAAAAAGTAGACCGTTGGCACTCACGCACCGTACGCACCGTACGCACCGATGCGATCAGTAAGCCTTCCTTCGTTCGCGAAGATCAATCTCGACCTGCGCATCCTCGGGACGCGGCCGGACGGCTATCACGATCTGCGCACGGTGTTTCAGTCGCTGGCGCTGTTCGACAACGTCACCGTGACGGTCCGGCGCGGTCCGTTCGCCGTGACCTGCGATGAGCCGGACATTCCGACCGATCAGCGCAACCTGGTGTGGAAGGCGGCGTCGCTCCTGCATCGCGTCGCGACGGGCAAGTCGTCGGCGCCGCGCGACATCACGATCGATCTCCGCAAGCGCGTGCCGTCGGAAGCCGGGCTCGGCGGCGGCAGCTCGAATGCGGCGATGACGCTGCTGGCGCTCAACAAGCTGTGGAAGCTCGATCTCGATCTCGCGACGCTGACGCGCATCGGCGCGCGTCTCGGCGCCGACGTGCCGTATTTCCTGGGCGGCGGAACCGCGCTCGGTCTCGGCCGCGGTGACGACATTTATCCGCTGGCCGACTTGCCGCCGGTCCACGTCGTGATCCTTCGACCGGGCTTCGGCGTCTCGACCAGCGATGCGTATCAATGGTTCGACGAAGAGTCGCGGCGCGCCGCCAGGGAACCGGCGCCGCGCGCGATTCCGCCAGGTTGGCCGGCCTGGTCGGCCACGCTCAGAAACGATCTCGAAACGCCGGTGGTCCGGCATCACCCGGCAATCGGCCGCATCCGCCAGTCGCTGCTCGATGCCGGGGCGGCATTTGCCGCCATGTCGGGCTCGGGATCGGCGGTATTTGGCCTGTTCGAGCGCGCTGACGCGGCGCGCAGAACTGCGAATGATCTGGCGCGCCCCGGCTGGCTGTCGCTCCACACCCGCACGTTGAGCCGCCGCGACTACGCCCGGCGGGTTGCCGCGGGCCTCTAAACTCGGCTACGATAAGTGTTTCCACCCCACGATGCAGACGACGCATCGCGGGGGCCCCGGGGTGTTGGGGCGTGGCCAAGCGGTAAGGCGCCGGCCTTTGGAGCCGGTATTCGAAGGTTCGAATCCTTCCGCCCCAACCAGTTTTTACGCAGTTCGACATTCATGCGACCGACAGGTTTCGGAGAACTGAAAGTCTTCTCGGGCAGCGCTCACCCGCAGCTCGCGGCTGAGATTGCCGAGTTCCTCGGGGTGGAGCTCGGCCAAGCTCGCCTGCGCAGGTTTCCCGACACCGAAGTCTCGTTCCAGATCGACGAAAACATCCGCGGCACCGACGTCTTCATCGTCCAGCCGACCTGCGCTCCGGTCGACTCGCATCTGATGGAGCTGATGATCATGACGGACGCGTTCCGTCGATCGTCGGCGGCGCGCATCACCGCGGTGATTCCGTATTACGGCTACGCGCGCCAGGATCGCAAGGACAAGCCGCGCGTGCCGATCTCGGCCAAGCTCGTCGCCAACGTGCTGACCGCCTCGGGCGTGAATCGCGTGTTGACGATGGACCTGCACAAGGCGCAGATCCAGGGCTTCTTCGACCTGCCGGTCGATCACCTGTTTGCGGCGCCGGCCATCATCGATTACCTGTCGCGCCAGTCCTACGAGAAGCTGACGATCGTCGCGCCGGACGCCGGCGGCGCCGAGCGCGCCCGCGCCTACGCCAAGCGCCTCGATGCGGAACTCGCCGTCATCGACAAGCGCCGCACCGAGGACGGCACGGCCGAAGTGATGAACGTGATCGGTGAGGTCGCCGGCCGCACCTGCGTCATCGCCGACGACATCATCGACACCGCCGGCACGATCCAGAAGGCCGCGCAGGCGCTCAAGGAATCAGGCGCCGAGCGCGTGCTCGCGTGCGCCATTCACGGCGTGCTGTCGGGCCCGGCCATCGATCGCATCGAGAAGGCGCCGATCGACAAGTTGATCATCACCAACACGATTCCGCTGACCGCGGAGCGTGCGAAGTGTCAGAAGATCGTCGTGCTCTCGGTGGCTCGTCTGCTGGGTCAGGCGATTCGCAGTATTCACGAGGAAACGTCGGTTTCTTCGCTGTTCGTGTAGGTGAGGTCCTACGGGCTTACGGGCCTACGGGCTTATGTCAAGCCCGTAAGACCGCAAGCCCGCAAGACCTTGTTAATTCGGCAAAGGGTGTAGGCAGTCCGAAGCCCGAGAAAGGTCAGTCAAGTCATGGAAGCAGTTCTCGACGTAGTCAAGCGCAGCACCAGGGGCAAGAACGAAGCCCGTCGCCTTCGCGCGGCCGGCAAGATTCCCGCGGTGCTCTACGGCGCGCAGAAGGCCGGCGATCCGCCGGCACCCGAGCAGGTGACGGTCGATCCGAAGCCGTTCATGCGGATCCTGCACTCGAAGTCGGGCCTCAACACCCTGATCACGCTCAAGCTGCAAGGCGCCGCCGACACGCGCGTGCTGGTGAAGAACGTGCAGCTCGATCCGATCACGCATCACCCGCTGCATGCCGACTTCTACCGCGTCAACATGGACCGCAAGATCCAGGTGACGGTCCCGGTCACGCTCAAGGGCGAGTCGCGCGGCGTCAAGCAGGACGGCGGCGTGCTCGACTTCGTGCATCGCGAAATCGTCGTCGAAGTGCTGCCCGGCAACATTCCGGACTCGATCGAAGTGGACATCTCCGATCTCGGCATCGGCGATTCGGTGCATGTGCGCGATCTCGCGGCCAACGCCGCGTGGGAGCCGATCAGCGACCCGGACATGATGATCGTCCACATCGTCGTCATCAAGGTCGTCGAAGAGACGCCGGTTGCTGCGGCTGGCGCTGAAGGCGCGGCGGCCCCGGCGGCCGGTGCAGCGTCCGCGGCGACGGCTGGTGCGTCCGAGCCCGAAGTCATCAAGAAGGGCAAGACGGACAAGGACGACGCCAAGGACGAGAAGAAGAAGTAGGCGTCGATTTCGGATCTCGGATCTCGGATCTGCGGATCAATTTTGGATTGCTGATTGAAATTGATTGTCGGGCTCGGGAATCCGGGATCCGAATATCGCGATACGCGGCACAACGTCGGCTTCATGGTCGTCGACGCGCTGGTGGAGCGATGGCGGGTCTCGGATCAGTGGCGCGAGAAGTTCGACGCGCTGCTGATCAAGACGAGTTACGGTGGAGCGACGGCAATGGCCGCCGGAGCGACCGAGGAGTAATAGTCGCGAAGCCCTTGACGTTCATGAATCTGAGCGGCCAGGCCGTTGCCGGGCTCGCCGGGTTCTACAAGATCGAGCCGGCCGATGTGTTCATCGTCACCGACGACGTGGCGCTGCCGCTGGGGCGATTGCGGGCGCGGCGCGATGGCGGCGCCGGCGGGCATAACGGACTGAAGTCGATCATTCAGTCCCTGGCGACGCAGGCGTTTCCGCGCATGCGGGTCGGGGTGGGGCGCGGCGACAATCGCCGTGATCTCGCGGATCACGTGCTCGGGCGTTTCGACGCCGACGAGCGCGACACGGTTTCGGCGGCGGTGCTGCGCGCCGCCGATGCCACGGAGATGTTGCTCTCCGATGGCATCGAGCGCGTGATGAACGCGTTCAACGCAGCGGAAAAAGAAGACTCCGCGGAATAGGCTGCGGATTCTCCTTGCCACCTGATGGTGGCTGCTGACGATCGATCATCGAAATCGCGAGATCGTCCGGTGATCCGATGAGTCGAAGTAGTCCGAAGGAGCAGTATGAAACGTACGTACGAGCTGATTTACGTCCTCAAGCCGGACGCGCCCGAAAGCGAGGTCGCCGATCTGCACAAGCAGGTCGCCGAAATCGTCGAGCGCCTTGGCGGCACCATCGAGAAAACCGAGAACGCCATGCCGTGGGGCCGCCGCAAGCTGGCCTACGAGATTGGCCATCACAAAGAGGGCTTCTACGTCCTCGAGGTGATCACCGGCAGCGGCGAGCTGATGAAGGAAATCGATCGCCGGCTGAAGGTCACCGAAGGCCTGCTGCGCCACCTGATCGTGCGCGTCGACGAGTCGACGATCAAGGCGGAGCGCGCGCGCACCAAGCGCACCGAGGAGTCGCGGCGCCGCCGCGTGGCACGCGGCCTGCCGCCCGACCGGCAGCCGGGTGAGGGTCCGCAGGGCGATAACGACGACGATTCAGGCGACATGATGTTCGATGGCGCCGACATGGAGGCGTAAGCATCATGCCATTTGGTGGTCCTAAGAAGAGCGGCCCTGGCGGCCGCGGCAAGGCCGGCGACAAAGACGGCAAGGCCGGCGACAAGCGTCGTGGCGGCGGTTTTTTCCGCCGCCGGAAGGTCTGCAAGTTCTGCGCGGACAAGATCGACGACATCAACTACAAGGACGTCAAGCTGCTGAGCGGCTTCGTCCCCGAGCGCGGCAAGGTCTTGCCGCGGCGGATTTCCGGCACGTGCGCGAAGCATCAACGCGCGCTGCGCGTGGCCATCGTTCGCGCACGTCAGCTCGCGTTGCTGCCGTACGCGGCGGACTGAAGGAGAAGCGAACATGGAAGTGATTCTCCGGGACCACGTCGAGCACCTGGGCGAGCGCGGCGAAGTCGTGAAGGTCGCCGACGGCTACGCCCGAAACTACCTGCTGCCGCGGAAGCTGGCGCTGCCGGCGACCGATGCGAACAAGCAGTGGATCGCGCGCGAGCGCAAGATCGCGGAAGCGCGCGAGGGTGAAGAGCGCGAGGCCGCCGAGGCGCTGGCCGAACGGCTGGTCGCCCTCGAGCTGCAGGTCGCCCGCAAGGTGGGCGACAACGACACGCTCTACGGCTCGGTGACCAACGGCGACATTGCCGATCTGCTCAAGCAGAAGGGCTTCGACGTCGATCGCCGCAAGATCCTGCTGCCCGACGCCATCCGCGCGCTCGGTGAAACGCACGTTCCGGTGAAACTGCACCGCGACGTGACGGCGCAGTTGAAAATCACGGTCGTCAAGGAAACTTAACGGGCGATCGACCGAAGAAAAAATATCAGGCCGGGCGCGAAATAGATCGCGTCCGGCCTTTTGTTTTGTTTCATAATTCCTGTCACGCCGTAGCGCCACGCGCGAAGGCGGCACATCCCCGCTCATAATGGCACCCGAAACCGCAACAGCCACCGCTCAGCAACGTACGCTTCCGCATAATCTCGAAGCGGAACGATCGGTGCTGGGCGCGATCCTCATCGACAACGACACCTTCAACATCGCGGCGGCGATGATCGGCTCGAAGGCGTTCTTCCGCGACGCGCATCGCCGCATCTTCGAGCGCATGCTCGATCTGTCGGAGCGCAGCCAGCCGATCGATCTCGTGACGCTCAAGGAGGAGCTGGAGCGCGCCGGCGACCTCGAGGAGGTGGGCGGCCCGGCCTACGTCGCATCGCTCGTTGACGGGGTGCCGCGATCGACCAACGTCGAGTACTACGCGCAGATCGTCAAGGAAAAGGCGACGCTCAGGAACCTGATCTTCTCGGCGAACAAGATCCTCGGCACCGCCTACGAGGCCGATCAGGAAGCCGACCTCATCCTCGACGAGGCCGAGAGCGCGATTTTTGCCGTCGCCGAAGACCGCATCAAGTCCGGCTTCGTGTCGATGAGCACGCTGGTCCGTGACAGCTTTCCAAAGATCGAGCGGCTGTTCGAGCACAAGACGTTCATCACCGGCGTGCCGACCGGCTTCGACGACATCGATCGCAAGACGCGCGGCCTGCAGCCCGGCGACCTCGTCATCGTCGCGGCGCGCCCGTCGATGGGCAAGACCAGTCTCGTGCTCAACATCTGCCAGCACGTCGCGACGCACGGCGGCGTGGCCGGGTTCTTCTCGCTCGAAATGTCGAAAGAGTCGCTGTTCATGCGCATGCTCGCCTCGGAAGCGAAGATCGACATGTACCGGCTGATGAGCGGGCAGATCGGCCAGAAGGAATACGGGCAGATCACGCACGCCATGGAAACGCTCAGCGAGGCGAGGCTGTTCGTCGACGACACCGCCGGCATCGGCGCGCTCGAGATGCGGGCGAAGGCGCGGCGTCTCAAGGCCGAGCACTGGCCTGAGCGTGCTGGCGATCGACTATATCCAGTTGATGACCGGCCGCGGCCGCTTCGAGAACCGCACGCTCGAACTGGCGTCGATCTCGCGATCGCTCAAGGGCCTCGCCAAGGAACTGGACGTGCCGATCGTCGTGCTGTCGCAGCTGTCGCGCGCGCCCGAAGCGCGCTCCGACAAGCGCCCGATGCTGTCGGACCTGCGCGAATCCGGCGCCCTCGAACAGGACGCCGACGTCGTCATGCTGATCTTTCGCGAGGAGATGTACAAGGCCGACGATCAGCCGGCGGATACCGACGGCATCGCCGAAATCATCGTCGCCAAGCAGCGCAATGGCCCGACCGGAATTGTGAAGCTCGCCTTCATCCGCGAGCAGACCCGGTTCGGCAATCTCGCGAGCAGTGGTTTCACGCCGGGTGAATGATCCGCTGCACCACCGCGCGTGTCGATCTGAAAGCGCTTGAATCCAACTTCAAGGCGATCGCCGCGTATCTCGCCATCGAATCGGGACTGAACCGCGGCGCCGGCCGCGGTCCGTCGATTGCGCCCGGCATCATCGCCGTCGTCAAAGCCAACGCCTACGGTCACGGCGCGCGTCGCGTCGCGGCGGTACTCGAAGCCGCCGGCGCGACGATGCTGGCGGTGGCCGACATTGAAGAGGGCGTCGACCTCCGTAAGTCCGGCATTCGCGCGCCGATCCTCGTCTTTGGCGCGCTCAGCGTCAGCGATCTCGACGGGGTGTTCGATCACGACTTGACGCCGACGATCTCGAGCCCGGCCGCCGGTCACGCGCTGCAGGACGGCGCCGCCAGGCGGGGCGCGACGCTGCGCTATCACCTCAAGATCGATACGGGAATGAATCGTCTTGGCTTTCGCCACGACAATCTGAAGCGCACGCTGCCCGAGCTCCTGGCCAGCACGAACCTCGCGCTCGATGCGGTGCATACGCACTTCGGTACCGCCGACGAGCCGGGCAACCACCTGTTCGACGCGCAGCGGACCAGGTTCGAGGCGGCGTGCCGGACGCTCGATGAGCTCGGCGCGGGCCCGCGGCTGCGCCACGCCGCCAATTCGGCGGCGCTCCTCCGTGATTCGCGCGTCTGGTTCGACTTCGTCCGGCCGGGATTGCTGCTTTACGGCCTGGTGCCGCCGCCGCTCGGATCCACGATTGCTTTGCAGCCCGTGATGTCGCTGACCAGCCAGGTCGTGGCGGTGAAAGGCGTGCGTGCCGGCGAAACCGTGGGATACGGCGGGCGATTCGCCGCCGATCGCCCCGTGACCTTGGCTGTCATTCCCGCCGGGTACGCTGACGGCCTGGATCGCCGGCTGGAGAATCACGGCTTCGTCCTGATCCGCGGCCAGCGCGCGAAGATCGTCGGCGCCGTCAGTATGGACATGCTGACCGTGGACGTGACCGACATCGCCGGCGTCGGCCCGGCCGATCAAGTCGTCTTCCTCGGCTCGCAAGGCGATACGTCGATCGATGCGAGGGAGATGGCGGCATGGATTGGGACGATCCCGTACGAAATCTTGTGTCGCCTCGGTGCCCGTGTCGAGCGGAAATACACCTGACACGGACGTTAACCACGAAGGACACGGAACACACGGAGCCAATTCTGGTTGACGATGAGACAATGAGCTTCGGTCCAGCGATCGCGAACCGTGAAGAAGATTGCTTCGTGTTCTCCGTGTTCTTCGTGGTTAACGTCCGTGACAAGTAATGAAACAAGCTAAACCGGTCTTCGTCTGCCAGGAATGCGGCGTGCAGCGGCCCAAGTGGCAGGGCAAGTGCGACGACTGCGGCGCGTGGAGCTCGTTTGTCGAAGAGCGCCCATTCGAAAGCGTGACGGGCGGGCCGACGACGCATCGCTATGCGATGCCGGGAATTGCCACACCCGGTGCGAAGAAGTACGCGGAAATTGAAGCATCGAAAGCCGACCGCATCACAACCGGCATCAGCGAGTTCGATCGCGTGCTCGGCGGCGGCATCGTCCCGGGATCGCTGATGCTGCTCGGCGGCGAGCCGGGCATTGGCAAGTCCACTTTGTTGCTGCAAGCCGCGGCGAACTTCGCGCATGCGATCGGGCCGGTGTTGTATGCGTCGGGCGAAGAATCCGAACATCAGATCAAGGCGCGCGGCGATCGCCTCGGCGTCGGTGATGCGCCGCTATTCCTTCTTTCCGAAACCTGCATCGAGCGGATCCTCGAGGAAGTCGGCCGCGTCAAGCCCGCGCTGATCGTCGTCGATTCGGTGCAGACGGTGTTCTCGCTTGAAGTTCCAGTCGGCGCCAGGCAGCATCGGGCAGGTGCGCGAAGCGGCGACACAGTTCCTCTTTACCGCAAAGGGCCACAACATCCCGACGTTCCTGGTCGGCCACGTGACGAAGGACGGCAACATTGCCGGGCCGAAGGCGCTCGAGCACGTCGTCGACACCGTGCTCTACTTCGAGGGCGAGCGGCACCACTCGCATCGGGTCATCCGCGCGGTGAAGAACCGCTTTGGCGCGGTCAGCGAGCTTGGCGTGTTCGAAATGACCGGCGCCGGACTGCGGCCGGTGCCGAATCCGTCGGCGCTGTTTCTGGCGGAACGGCCCACGGCAACGCCCGGTTCGGCCGTGTTGTGCTGCCTTGAAGGATCGCGGCCGCTGCTCGTCGAGGTGCAGGCGCTCGTCAGCACATCGAGCTACGGGATGGCCCGGCGCATGGCGGTCGGCATCGATCAGAACCGCCTGTCGCTGCTCCTCGCCGTCCTCGAGAAGCGCGCCGGGCTGCACCTGGTTTCCGACGACGTGTTCGTCAACATCGCCGGCGGCATGAGCATCGACGAGCCGGCGGTCGATCTTGCCATCGTCGCGGCGGTCGCATCGAGCATGCGCAATCGCCCGATCCCGCAGGGCACGGCGGTGTTCGGCGAGGTCGGCCTCGGCGGGGAAGTTCGCGGCGTCGTCACAGGCCAATCTCCGCATCCGCGAGGCCGAGCAGATGGGATTCACGCGCATCGTCCTGCCGGCGTCGAACATGGACGTCGAGTGAAGAGACCTGGGCAAGGCCGACTCGTCGGCAGGTCTGCGGCCATGGTCGGGCGAAGGCGCTGGACTCGTTGGCGTCCGGTCGTTGGGAAGCTCTGGACGCCTTCTGGTCAGCTTCTGCGGCCTTCAGTTGACGGCTGCCCGCCGCCGTTCTAAGGTTGCCCAATACTCCCCGCGGAACAGCGCGGGCGTTCATATGGCCTGGTTCATACTCGCTCGGCTTCTTTTTATCGGGGCAGTGGCGTACTCGGCTTTCGAGCTGCAGCCGCTGGGCGTCGATGCGACGCTCAACGTCGCCTTTGGCGCCGTGCTGGCCGCCGTCGGCGTGCTGTTCGAATGGCAGCTGAGAAACACCGCCGTCACGCACATGCTCGGCGCCTTCATCGGCGGCGCCGCCGGCCTGCTGCTGGCCAAGGGTATCAGCGCCGCGATGTTCTGGATCGATCACGGCGACCAGCGGGTCGCGTTTCTGCACAGCTTCATCCTGCTCGGCCTCCCGTACCTCGGACTCGTAGTTGGCGGCCGCAAGGGCGAGTGGCTCGAGCCGGCGCGGCTGATCTCGCTCTTCCGCGCGGCCGGACCGGAGCGCCATTACAAGATTCTCGACACGTCGGTGATCATCGACGGCCGCGTCGCCGATCTCTGCGAGACCGGTTTCATGGACGGCACGCTCGTGATTCCGCAGTTCGTCCTCAAGGAACTGCAGCTGGTCGCCGACTCCTCCGACTCGATGAAGCGCAACCGCGGCCGCCGCGGCCTCGACATCCTGCAGAAGATCCAGAAGATGTCCGGCG
This sequence comes from uncultured cyanobacterium, assembly GCA_963833135.1. Classification (GTDB taxonomy): domain Bacteria; phylum Acidobacteriota; class Vicinamibacteria; order Vicinamibacterales; family UBA2999; genus 12-FULL-67-14b. The sequence continues at coordinate 314,926 of CAWHWW010000016.1, forward strand.
TCGCCGTGGTGATCTCCGACGTCGACTTCCCGGAAGTCCGCGAGGTCGATCTGAAACTGATTGAGCTGGCGCGAACGCTCTCGGGGAAGATCGTCACCAACGACTTCAATCTCAACAAGGTTGCGCAGCTGCGCGGCGTTGCTGTGCTCAATATCAACGAGCTCGCCAACGCGCTCAAGCCGGTCGTGCTGCCGGGCGAGATCATGAAGGTCTTCATCCTCAAGGAAGGCAAGGAATACAACCAGGGTGTCGCCTACCTTGACGACGGCACGATGGTGGTCGTCGACAACGCCCGCAAGATGATCAGCAAGACCATCGACATCGTCGTCACCAGCGTGCTGCAGACGACGGCGGGCAAGATGATCTTCGGACGCTATCTCGAGCCCGGCGGCGCCCAGGCGGCGGCTCCGCGCGCCGCGTCCACAGGCACCACGCAATCGGTCAACCCGCCGTCGCCAATCGTCGCGAAAGATCGATAGGAGAATGCTGTTGGCCCGTTGGCCTGTTAGCCTGTTAGCCTGATCTTGTCTTTCCACTGGTTCCGAACAGTCTTCTGGTTGATTCCGACGATCGCCGTCTACACGATCGTGCTGGGCCTCGCTTCGATTACCTCGAGCTTCTTCGATCGGCGCGGCCACTTCGCTCACGGCTGCGCGCGGGCGTGGTCGTGGCTGATTCTTGCGACGACCGGGGTCGAGGTGTCAGTGACCGGTCTCGATCGCCTCGAGCCAGGCCGCACCTACGTCTTCGTCGCGAATCATCAAAGCATCTACGACATTCCGTGCCTGTTCTGGTCGATTCCGTATCAGCTGCGCATCATCGCCAAGGACTCGCTCGGCCGCTTTCCGGTGCTCGGGCCACACTTGAAGCGGACCGGGCACCTGCTCGTCGACCGCAGCAAGCCGGACCGCGCGGGCATCGTCGGCTGGGCGAGCCGCCTCACGTCGAACGGGTTGTCGCTCATCATCTTTCCCGAGGGCACGCGCAGCCGGACCGGCATGCTCGGGAAGTTCAAGGGCGGCAGCATCATGCTGGCCATGCAGGCGGGGCTGCCCCTCGTCCCGATTTCCGTGATCGGCAGCCGTCATGTGATGAAGAAGGGCGAGCTGACCACGAAGCCGGGGTACGTGCGACTGATCGTGCACGAGCCGATCGAAACCGTCGCGACCGGACACCCCTCGACGCACGACGTGCGCGACCTGGCCAATCGGGTTCGCGAAGTCATCCGGCCGGTGGTGGAAGCGGAAGCAGCCAATCCGGCGCGATAACCGCTCCCGGCTCGGGCGGAGCAGCAATTGCACTGGGTCAGCCCCATGCAGCACACCTCCCCGAATTTCCGCACGTTTGCCCTCTGCGCTCACCGTCAATTGCCGATGCTCTCAATAGGTCGTTACTTCCGCCGGGCCGCGCTGGCCGCACTGTGCATTCTCGGCACGGCGCAATTTGCCGCGGCGCAGGACGGCTGGAAGGTGGCCGTTTATCCCATCCTCGGATGGTTGCCGCTCGGCATCGAGATGAACGTGGACGTGCCGCCGTTCGAGGGCGGCGGCGGTGGCAGCTTCCCCGGCGGCGGCGGCGACATTATCGACAGCCGTTTTGATGGTGCCTTTCTCGGCGGCGTGTCAGCCGAAAAAGGCCCCGTGCGAATCGACGCTGATTTCGTATGGGCGGCGGTTGGCGGCGATCGGCTGGACATTCCCATCCTCACGGTTGATGTGGATGTCATCTACGCCCACGGCATGGTCGGGTTCAAGGTGGCGCCGGACTTCTTCGTGACCGGCGGCGTTCGCCGCTTCGCGCTCGACTACGACATCAGGATCGGCGATCAGGCTCCCTTCTCGCGCAAGCCGGGCCTCTGGGATCCGCTGATTGGCGTGGGCTGGCACCGGATTGGTGAGAAGCTCGAGTGGCACGGTACGGTTGAAGGCGGCGGCTTCGGCGTCGGCGCGGACGTCGATTTCGGCGCCGGGTTGCGCTTCGACTGGAAGCCGGTCGCGCACTTTGGCATCACCGGCGGCTACAACTTCCTGTACTTCAAGGCCACGAACACGCTGGCTGGCAGGGAATTCACCTTCAAGCAGACGCTGCACGGTCCCGCGCTGGGTATCGGCCTCTATTTCTAGACGCAGCCGGCCGAGCGCAGCCATCGGGTAGACTGCTCCCCGGATTCTGGGGAGCCGTCTAATGAATTTCAGAAGCGCTGTCGTGGTCGTGGTGTTGTTGGCCGCTGCTGCCGTCTCCGGCCAGCAGCCGGCCGAGCGGTGGTGGTCGCACGTCACGTTCCTCGCGAACGACTCGATGAAGGGGCGCGACACCGGCAGCCCCGAGCATCGCAAGGCCGCCGAATACATCGCCGATCACTTCAAGCGCGCCGGGCTTCAGCCCGGCGGCACCAAGGGGTATTTCCAGCCGGTGCCATTCCGCAGCCGCCGCATCGACGAAGCCGCGTTCGAGCTTCTCGCTCGTGCGCGCCGGCAAGGAAGAACCGGTCGTGCTCGGCGACGAGGCGACGTTCTCGATGCGGATCGAGCCGTCGTCAAGCGTCGAAGCGCCGCTGGTGTTCGCGGGTTATGGCCTGCAGGTCCCTGAATCGAAGCACGATGACCTTGCCGGCCTCGACCTGAAAGGCAAGATCGTCGTCCTGCTCACCGGCGCGCCGTCGGGCATTCCCGGGCCGCTGCTCGCGCACTACCAGAACACGCGCTGGGACTACCTCCAGAAGACCGGCGCGCTCGGCACCATCTCCATCCAGAATCCGAAGGGCCAGGACATCCCGTGGGATCGATCGAAGCTGGCGCGCTTCATGCCGTCGGTCGCGATCGCCGATCCGCAGCTCGACGAAACGCTCGGCCAGCAGGTCGCGATCACGTTCAATGCGGCGCGCGCGGAGAAACTGTTCACCGGCTCCGGCCACACGTTCGCCGAGATCCTCGCGCTGTCCAACGACGGCAAGGTGCTGCCGCGATTTGCGCTGCCGGCGTCCGCCCGCATCAAGGTCGCGATCGACGCGACGACGCTCGAGTCGGACAACGTCATCGGCATCCTGCCCGGGACCGATCCGGTGTTGAAGAACGAATACGTCGTCATCTCCGCGCATCTCGATCACGTCGGCGTCGGCGAGCCGATCAACGGCGATGCGATCTACAACGGCGCGATGGACAACGCCTCGGGCATCGCGACGCTGATCGAAACCGCCGCCGCGGCGGCGGCCGCGGGCGGCTACAAGCGGAGCGTGGTGTTTGCGGCGGTCACCGCCGAAGAGAAGGGCCTGCTGGGATCGCGTTACTTCGCGAACCGCATTCCGATGTCCGGCGGCAAGGTCGTCGCCAATCTCAACACCGACATGTTCCTGCCGCTGTTCCCGCTGAAGAGCCTGGTCGTGCAGGGGCTCGAAGAATCCGATCTCGCCGACGATCTGAAGCGCGTCGCGCGGCCGCTCGGCATCGAGGTGCTCTCCGATCCGGAGCCTGAGCGCAACGCGTTTGTCCGCAGCGATCAATACAGCTTCATCAAGACCGGCGTGCCGGCGCTGTCGCTGAAGGTCGGCTTCACGAAGGACTCTCCCGAGCACCAGATGGTCAGGCGGTGGAGGACCGAGCGCTACCACGCGCCGAGCGACGACCTGAATCAGCCGATCGATCGCAAGTCCGCCGAGGACTTCGGCAAGGTCTACCTGGCGGTCGTCGCCGAGGTGGCCAACCGGCCGACGCGGCCGCAGTGGAACCAGGACAGCTTCTTCAAGCGCTTCGCCCAGTGAGCACCGCGTTCACGCTCGCACCGCGAGTTGGCGTCGATCGTCAGGCCCGGCGTCATCTGGTGGACCGGGGCCACGGTGGTGCTGCACGAGCATCGGCTCGATTCGCTGCTCGCCGAGGCGGAGGCCAGGGTTCGCATCACGCCGCCGGCCGAGTCCGCCGCCGTACGGACGATGTACAAGAAGGTCGGCATCGATCCGACCAAGACGCGCCCATCGAACGAGGCGCTGCTGCGCCGCGTGCGGAAGGGCGACACGATTCCGCGCATCAATTCCGCCGTCGACGTCGATCAACTGGTGCTCGCTCGAGTTCCAGCTGCCGTACGGCCTCTATGATTCGGCGAGAAGTATCCGGACCGGTGACGATGCGGCTCGGCGCCGAGGGGGAGAGGTACGCCGGCATCCGCAAGGACGACGTGAATGTCGGCGGCAGGATCACGGTCGCCGACGACATCGGTGCTTTTGGGAATCCCGACGTCGGATTCCGCGCGCACGATGGTGACGCCGGCCACCACCGAGTTGCTCGTCATTGTTTACGCGCCAGTCGAAGTCGAACGAAAACAGCTCGAGCGCGTCGTGGCGATAACGTCTGAACGGCTGCAAGAGATTCTCGGCGGCCGCGAGCTCGCGCGCGCCCAGTCTTAACGATCCACAGATTTCACACAGAACTGAGTTCGCCGGCGCTCCAGTTCGGCTCGCGTGGCGCCTCGCGTAATCGGTGTAAATCTGTGGACGATCGGCTCAGTGTCTCTGTGTCTCGGTGGCTGGCTTGTTCTTCAAGCGCCGGTTGAAGAATTCCGCGGCCGCCTTGTAGCCGCGCACCCAGTTCTGGTGCCGCAGGAAGTCGTGCACTTCATCCGGGAACACGAGCTGCTCGACCTCGACGTTGCGCTTGCGAAGCGCCGTGATCAGGTTGATCGATTCGATGAACGACACGTTGCGGTCGTCGTCGCCGTGAATCAACAGCACCGGCGACTTCCAGGTGTCGACGCTGCGCCATCGGCGAGGCGTCGAAGGCGCCTGGCGCGAGAATTCCGGATCGTCGAGCACGTTGTAGTCGGGCACGAACGTCTTGATGCCCTGGTTCCAGTCGTGCACGCCGTGGAAGTCGACGCCGGCGGCGAACAGATCGGAGGCGCGCGACAGGCCCATCGCCGTCAGGTAACCGCCATAGGATCCGCCCCAGAGACCGATGCGCGCCGGATCGACATCGGCGCGACTCTTCAGGTAGAGTCCCGCGCCCATCACGTCGTTGAACTCGGCGCCGCCCGACGCGCCGTAGTTGAGCGCTTCGCGGAATTCCAGGCCGTAGCCGATGCCGCTGCGATAGTTCACCGACAGCACGATGTAGCCCTGGCTGGCGAGCCACTGGTTCATCGCATAGGCGTTGCGGTAGTAGTAGTTGTAGTGCCAGCCGAGCAGCATCTGGCGGCGCGAGCCGCCGTGAAAGAAGATCAGCGCCGGCCGCTTTTCGCCGGCCTTCAGATCCTTCGGCATGAACAGCTGCGCATGGATCGGCATGCCGTCGGTCGCGGTGATCATCACCGGCTGCGGCGCCACGAGCGCCGTCGCCGCGAAGGTCGATGGCAGCATGTTCTCGAGCAGTGAGTGCGCGTGGCCGTCGGGCCATATCACCATCACGTGCGGCGGCACCTGCCCGTCCGCGTGCATCGCCGCAATGTGGCCGTCGCTCGTCACGACCGGCTGCCATTCGCTGCCGATTGACTTCAGCGCATTCCGAGCCGGCTTCGACGACCCATCGATCGCAACCGACCAGATGTGCCGCTTGTCGATGTCGTCCTGGTTCGAGTTGTAGATCATGCGCGCCCGGTCGGGCGTGATGTTCACGTACTCGACTTCGAAGTTGCCCGGCGTGAGCAGCGTCGCTGTTCCGCCGGATGCGGGAACTGAATACAGGTGCAGCCAGCCATCCTTCTCCCACGGAAAGACGAGCCGATCGCCGGCGCCCCAATGCAACTGGCTGTCGGCGACGACGCCCTGGAAGGCGCTGCCGTAGCCGGCGATCGGCCTTCCACACCTGCTTCGCCACGCCGGTCTTCACGTCAGCGACACGCAGCGACCACGGTTCGTCGACTTCGCGACGTGGTGAGAACATCCGTGCTCTCGGCGCGGCGCCCTGGCGGATCCAGGCGATGCGCGATCCATCCGGCGACCACACCGCGTTGCCGTCGCGATCGAGCGACGGATCGATGTAGCGAAGCTCCGCGACGCGAGCGTGAACAGGCCGATGTAGCTGTGGGTGCCGCGGCCGCTCGTGAACGCGAGCATCGATCCGTCCGGCGACCACGAGAGTCCCGACGCGCTGCCGCGCGCGTTGACGAGGCGGGCCGGCGCATCGGTGGTCGCGAGATCCACGCTCCAGATCTGACCGCGCGATACCCATGCAACGCGCTGACCTTTCGGTGATGCCACGATGCCGCTGCCACGCCCCAGCCGCTTTGGCGTTCCGCCCGCGACCGGCACGGCGAACACCGCTTGATCGGTACCGTCCTGCAGTTGCGCGGGATTCGGCGATTCACCCTGGCGGTTGGCGCCGTCGCCGCGCACGTAGACGATCGTCTTCGCGTCGCTTGTGAAGCCCGGCTCGGTCATCCACAACCCGTCGTCGCCGGTGTAGTTCGTCACGGCACGCCACTTGTGATCGGTGCGGCCGGCCATCGGGCCGGTTCCAGGCGTCGGGTCGGCGATCAGGATGTTGTGCACGCCGCTGTTGCTCGACACCCACGCGATCGCGCCGCCGGTCGGCGCGGCAACCAGGTCGGTCGGAAACGGCGTCGCCATCAGGTGTCGATCGACACCGCTTGCCGGGCCTCGGGTGCGATGGCGATGACGGCCACCGCCGCAAGCGTCAAGACGAAGCGCGACATGGTCTTCATGACGGCGATGTTAGCCCACCTTCGCTCGGTCCGAGCTACGGTGGGCAGGCAGGACATGGGTTAAAGTTCCGTGCCATGAAGACCCTCGATCGCGCCATTGCCGCCGCCGTCGTCGTAATCGCCGCCTTGACCACCGTCTCCGCGCAGCGCGCCGTCGACCTGGACGCGGCGACGATCGCCGACGTCAATGCCGCGTTCGCCAAGGGCACGCTGACCTCGGAGCGGTTGACCGCAGATGTTCCTGGCGCGCATCGATGCCTACGACCGCAAGGGGCCGGCGCTGCGGGCGGTCATCACGATCAATCCAAAGGCGCTCGAAACCGCCCGCGCGATGGACGAGGAGCGCAAGACAAGGGGTCCGCGTTCGCCGCTGCACGGCATTCCGATCGTGCTGAAGGACAACATCGACACCGCCGATCTGCCGACCACCGGCGGATCGGTGCTGCTCGAAGGCTCGATCCCGCCGGATGATGCGTTCGTCGTCAAGAAATTGCGCGCCGCGGGCGCGGTGATCGTCGCGAAGGTGAACCTGTCGGAATTCGCGTCCGGCGCGCGCACAGCTCCCTCGGCGGACAGATCCTGAATCCGCACGACCTCACGCGATCGCCCGCCGGATCGTCGGGCGGCACCGGCGCGTCGATTGCGGCCGCCTTCGCGATGGCCGGACTTGGCACCGACACGGGCGGTTCTGTCCGCGGTCCGTCGACCGCCAACGGCATTGCCGGCCTCAAGACGACGATGGGCCTGGTGAGCCGCGACGGCGTGATTCCGCTCGCGCTGAGCTTCGACACCGTCGGGCCGATGGCCAGGAGCGTTCACGATGTCGCCGCGATGCTGAGCGTGATCGCCGGCGTCGATCCCGCCGACGCTGCGACGAAAGCGGGTGAGGGCAAGCGCGCCACCGATTACACGCAGGCCCTGAAGGCCGACGCGCTCAAGGGCGCGCGCCTCGGCATCGCGCGCGATTTCCTCGGACAGGACACCGACGTCGACTGGGTGATGGAGGCGTCGCTCGACGCCATGCGCAAGCAGGGCGCGACGATCGTCGACGTCCGCTTGCCGAGATGGCTGCTCGATGCCAAGGGCGAGTATTACAACGCGATCCGTTATCCGGAGTTCGTCGTCCAGATCGCCGACTACCTGAAGACGCTTGGACCGAAGTATCCGAAGAACATCACCGAGCTCATCGAGCGGGCGCGGCGCGTCAACGCGCCCCGCCCCGACGGCGCCAGCCCCAATCCCGGGCGGTGGTCGCTGATGGTGCGCGAATCGACCAGCGGCACCCTCAGCGATTATCAGTACACCTCGGTGCGCGACCACGCGCTGCCGCTCGTGCGCGCCATCCTCGACGGCATCTTCAAGGCGAACAACATCGAGGCGATCGTCTATCCGACGTCCTCGCGCCGGCCGCAGCGCATCGACGCTCCGCCGGATCCGCCCGGCGGCGCCGCAACCAACGGCAGCAATCTCGCCAACCTGTCTGGCTTCCCGGATCTGATCGTGCCGGCCGGATTCAGCACCGACGATCTGCCGATCGGCATCTCGTTCCTCGGCCCCGCGTTCAGCGAATCGCGGCTGCTCGCGATCGGTTATGCGTTCGAGCAGGCGACAAAGGCGCGCCGCTTGCCCGTGCACACGCCGCTGCGACCCGGCGACTCGATCGCCGTGCCCTAAACCCCTAAGCCCTCGAGCCCTTAAGACCCCAGGACCCTATGACCCCGAGTATTTCTGATACGTCCCCTTGATCGGAACCTGTGCCACGCCTGGCTTCGAGAAGTCGCAGACGCCGGTCGTGAACACGCTCCTGGCGCGGGCCTTCTGCGCCTCGGTGAACGTGACCTTGTAGTCGCCGAAGTCGATCGGCTTCAGCTGGCACTTCATCACGTCGTTGGTCAGCGGCGCGCCCGCCACGAGCCGCGGCTCGCTGTGCACCGGATAGATCGCGTTGCACTTGTTGGCGGCGTCGAAGCTGGCCGGCTCCACGATCTTGTTGCCCGCCGTATCCCAGCAGGTATCGACGGCGTCAGCCGGCTTGTGCTTCACCACCTTATCGATCGACAGCGGCGCCGGATCCGCGGTCATCGCATCCAGCCACGCGTTCATGGTGTCCAGGCTGCCGGCGATCGCGCCGGCGGTAGACGCAATCCAGATCACCGAGTTGTCCGAGCGGCCGTTGGCCCGCTGCAGCCGCGCGCGCACCACGAAGTCGCGCTGGCGATCGTGAATGTCGCCGCGGTTGTCCGTGTAGATGCGCGACATCAGGATCGGCACGTTGCCAAGCGCCGCGTTGTATGACGCCTTGAGGCCGCTCTCGTACATGTTCTTCAGCGCGATCGGATCGCCTTCCGTCCGCTCGGCGACGACCGTGCCGTCGATGTCGGTGCCGCCGACCTTCTCGTTGACGTCGAGGAATTCGTCGACGCTGATGGCGCCGCTGTTGAGCGCGGCGAGGCCGTATTGCAGGCCGATGTTGTCGGTCGGGCGCCGCGCCCAGCCGGTCTTCGGATCGCGCCCGTAGATGTTGACGCGAATGTCCTGCGTCGTGCAGCGCGCGCCCTTTGGATTGCTGACCGGATCGAAGATGAGCGTCTTGTCGGCGAGCGCGCAGCCGGCGGCGTTGGTCGGCACGCCGAGCCGTCCGTACGCCGCATTCCACGCCCGCGCGGTGCCGGGCGTGAAGCCCTCGACGGCGGTGATCTTCTCCTGCGTCCACACGTTCTTGTCGAGTTTCGGCCACAGGTTGGTCAGCAGGATGCTGTCGATGGTGTGGAGACTCGAGTCCGGGAAGGTGAGACTCGGCATCAGGCCGTCGAGCAGTCCCGGATACATCTGCGTGATCACGAGCTGCTGGATCGCGCCGCCCGATCCGCCGCTGCCGATGAAGAACTTCGGCACGCCGTAGCGCTCGACGATGTATTCCTTGATCATCATCAGCGTTTCGCCCTGCAGCACGCCGTTGCCGCGGCGGCCGTTCACGAGCTCGGACGAGATCAGGTAGCCGAAACCCTTCGACAGCGCCGCGTGATTGACCACGCCGCTGCCGGCGCCGCTGCCGCTCGGCGGCGCCATCACGCCCTGGATGTACTGCGTGCCGGAGCTGCCGCCGAATGACACCACGACCTTGCGGTTCCAGCCGGCCGGATCATCGAGGATCGCGAGCTGGTAGATGGCGCGGTTGATCACGCCCGAGTCGACGCGGACGATGTACGGCACGGTCTTGCCGTCGGTGGTCGTCGTGGTCGCGAGGTCCGCCGGGCGCGGGCCCGCCGGATCGGCGAGCGGCTTGAAGGTGTTGTCCGTCGATCGATAAAGGTGCCAGATCTTCCTCGGGGCGGAGCAGTTGGCGTCGAGCGCCGGTCCGAGGCCGGAGGCTTCCGTGCTGCACTCGAACGGCTTGAGGTGTGGACCCGAAAGGATCGGCCCGGCGATTGCGTGGTTGGTGACGGTGAGGCTCGCTTCGGAGCGCGGCTTCCTGGTGGTGGCCATCAAGCGGTTCGCGCCGAGCCGCAGGCCCTCGACCAGGCCGCGGAACTCGCCGCTGGCGGCGTCGAGCGTGAAGCGCGCCGTGACGTCCTTGCCGTTCAGCGTCACGCTCAGCTGATCCACCGGCGTGCCGGCCGGCGCCTTGATCGCGACGAGCGTATCGCCGCCGCTGACCAGGTCCGGGCGCGACGACAGCGTGCGAATCTCGAGCGCCGCCCGGGTTTCGGCGCCCTGCCAGCTTGCTACGATCAACGCCAACGCTGTTACCACGATCACTCGTTCGGCCTTCATCGGCAGCTCCTCAGGCTATTCGCGGAAGTAGTGAGAAAGTTTCAGCTCGAATCCAGGCAGCAGTGGAGTCGTCAAGGTGTCGCCGGCCTCGCCGGAGAGCGTTCCCGCAGCCGGGAGCCTGCCCCCCGGCGTGCGGCGAAACACTGTAACGCTATTCGCGTCCGGATCGACGATCCAGTACTCACGGACCCCTGCCCTGGCGTAGAGGTCCCGCTTTTGTCGTCGGTCTCGACGCCTGGTGCTTGGCGACGCGACCTCGACGACCAGCGCAGGCGCCCCGCGGACATTCTTCTTCGTGATGATCTCTTTCTGATCGTCCAGGATCAGCGCTAAATCGGGCTCGACCACGTCGAAGAAACTCATGACGCAGTCGAATCGTGTGCCGAACACCTCACCAGTCGGGTGCAGTTCGAGATAATCAGCCAGCGATTTGATGAGCCGCACGGACAACCGAGCGTGCCTGGTGATCGGCGAGGGCGTCACGTAGTGCTTCCCATCGATGAGCTCGTGCCGCCGCCCGTCGTCTGGGAAACGCAGATAGTCTCGGTACGTGAGCTTACGCGCGGATCCGTGGGCGTCGTCCGTGTGCTGATGCCCGGTCATGCGGCTCATCGTAGCATCGTCCCCCAAACAGCGAGCGGCGGCGATTCACAAAGGTGCTAGAAGCGTGCCTCGCGAGTTCTCGAAGGAATTCACGTGGACGCCGTGCCACGATCGCAGAAAACGCGCCGCGCGCGACGGTCGGACGGCGCAGTTTCTGTGAGCCGGTATACGATCGCGGCGGCATGAGCGCCAGGGCCGAAACGACCGCGATTCGTGAGGGACATCGGCTCGACGAGGCCGCTCTCACGCAGTACATGTCGGGTCACCTGGCCGGTTTTCGCGGTCCCCTGGAGATCCGCCAGTTTGAAGGCGGGCAGTCGAACCCCACCTATTTCCTGCACGCAGCCAGCGGTGATTATGTGCTTCGCAAGAAACCGCCGGGCCAATTGCTGCCGTCGGCGCACCAGGTCGAGCGCGAATATCGCGTGATGACCGCGCTGCGGGAGAGCGGCGTGCCCGTGCCGCCGACCGAATTGCTGTGCGCCGATGCGAGCGTGATCGGCACGCCGTTCTTTGTCATGGCCTGTGTCGATGGCCGCGTCTTCCGCCAACCGCATCTGCCCGGCGTCTCCGCCCCTGATCGCACGGCCATGTACGAGGACATGGCCGATGTGCTGGCGCGCCTGCACGGCGTGGACGTGGCCGCCGCGGGACTGAGCGATTACGGCAAGCCCGGCAACTACTACGTGCGCCAGATTGCGCGATGGGGCCAGCAGTACGTCGCCGCGAAGACCGGCGAAATCGCGGCGATGGATCACCTGATGGAATGGCTGCCGGCGCACCTTCCGCCCGGTGACGAAACCGCCATCGTCCACGGCGACTATCGCGTCGAAAACCTGATCTTCCATCCCACCGAACCGCGCATTGTCGCGATCGTAGATTGGGAGTTGTCGACGCTCGGCCATCCGCTCGCCGACCTCGCATACAGCTGCCTGACGTATCACTTGCCGCCTGAGGCGCTGGGCCGCGCGGAGGACGGCGACACCGATCGCAGCGGGATTCCAAGCGAAGCGGAATATGTGGCCGCCTACTGCAAGCGCACGGGACGCGCCGGGGTGCCCGATTGGAATTTCTACCTGGCGTTCTCGATGTTCAGGCTCGCCAGCATTCTGCAGGGTGTGTATGCACGAGGGCTGCAGGGGAACGCGGCGTCGGCATACGCGCTGCAGCGCGGATCGGCAGCGCGCTTGATCGCTGAGCTTGCGTGGGCGACTGCGCAACGGGCGAACTAAGGTTCGCCCCTATGTCTTTTTGAGCTCGAGCTTCGCGATCGTTTCGAGATGCACCTCATCCGGTCCGTCGGCCAACCGGAGTGTGCGCGACGAGGCCCAGGCATGCGCGAGGAAGGTGTCCTGGCTGACCCCGGCGGCGCCGTGCGCCTGGATCGCGCGGTCGAGTACTCGCAGCGCGACGTTCGGCGCCACCACCTTGATCATCGCGATTTCGGCGCGGGCGGCCTTGTTGCCCACCGTGTCCATCAAGTGCGCCGCGCGCATCGTCAGCAGCCGCGCTTGATCGATCTCGATGCGTGACTCCGCGATGTCGCGACGAATGGTGCCCTGCTCCGCGAGGGCCCTGCCGAATGCGACCCGTGAAGTGACGCGACGGCGCATCAGCTCGAGGGCGCGCTCGGCAACGCCGATCGAGCGCATGCAGTGATGGATGCGTCCCGGCCCCAGCCGGCCTTGCGCGATCTCGAAGCCGCGGCCCTCGCCGAGCAGCATGTGGTCCGCCGGCACGCGCACGTTCTCGAACACGATCTCCGCATGCCCATGCGGCGCATCGTCATACCCGAAGACGTGCATCATGCGCTTGATGGTCACGCCCTTGGTGTCCATCGGCACGAGGATCATCGACTGGCGCTGATGCGTGGGCGCGGCGGGATTGCTTTGCCCCATGAAGATCGAAATCTTGCAGCGCGGATCGCCGGCGCCTGAAATCCACCACTTGTGTCCGTTGATCACGTAGTCGTCGCCATCGCGCACGATCGTCGACCGGATGTTGGTGGCGTCGGAAGACGCAACCGCCGGCTCCGTCATTGAGAAGCACGAGCGGATTTGTCCGTCGAGCAGCGGCGTGAGCCAGCGATCCTGCTGCGCCGGCGATCCGTAGCGCGACAGGACCTCCATGTTGCCGGTATCCGGCGCCGAGCAATTGAAGACCTCGGGCCCGAAGCCCGGCGAGCGGCCCATCACCTCGCACAACGGCGCATACTCCAGGTTGGTGAGGCCGGCGCCGAGTTCGCTCTCCGGGAGAAACAGGTTCCACAGGCCTTCGGCGCGCGCCTTGACCTTCAGCTCCTCGACGATGGCCGGGACTTGCCACCGTTGCCCGGTGATCTGTTCGTGGAAGAGCGCTTCGTTCGGGATGATGTGACGATCGAAGAACGCTTGCAGGCGGTGTTGCAACTCCTGCGATCGGGCTGATGTCTCAAGCATGTGGTGCGGCCGCCTCTGCGCGCAGCTTCGTGTACAGAACCTTGCCCACTGTCGACTTCGGCAGGCTGTCGCGGATTTCGATGATGCGCGGCCGCTTGTATTCGACCAGCCGAGTCGCGCAGTGCGCCTGCAGCGCATCCGGTGTCACCGACTGGTTGGGCTTGAGTACCACGAAGGCCTTGACGACCTCGCCGTGATACCCGTGCGACACGCCGATCGCCGCGCATTCCATCACCGCCGGATGCGTAGACAACGCCGCCTCGACGTCGGACGGATACACGTTGTAACCGTCCACGATCATCATGTCTTTCTTGCGCTGCACGATGTAGGTGTAGCCGTCCTCGTCGATGCGTGCGATGTCGCCGGTGTGCAGCCAGACGACGCCGTCTTCGTCCGTGCGCAATGTGAGCGCGGTCTCGTCGGGACGTTTCCAGTACCCCTTCATCACCTGCGGACCCGCCACGCAGAGCTCGCCCTCTTCGCCCAGCGGCAATTCGCGCGTGCCGGTGTCGAGGTCAACGATCTTCATGTCGGTGTCGGGCATCGGCAGCCCGATGCTGGCAGGTTTCCGCTTGGCCACGTGGGGCGTGGAATGCGTCACCGGCGACGCTTCCGACAGGCCGTAGCCCTGGTTGAGCGGCACGTTCACGAGCCGCTCGAACTTCTCGACCACCTCCATCGCAATCGGCGCCGATCCGCTGTTGAAGGTGCACACCCGATCGAGGTGGAACTCGCGCAGCCGCGGATGGTTCAGCAGCGACACGAAGATCGTCGGCACTGCGGGGAAGTAGGTCGGCTGGTAATCGCGCAACGCGGCGAGCACCATCTCAACGTCGTATTTCGGAATCAGGATCTGCTGAGCGCCCTGCCAGATGCCCAGCATCATGCCAACCGTCAGGCCGTAGATGTGAAAGTAGGGAATCACCATCAGGAAGCGCTCGTGGCCGCGCTGGATGCTGCGATGGTGCCAGAGCGCGGTCTGCACCGTGTTCGCAAAAATGTTGCGATGCGTCAGCATCGCCGCCTTCGGGACGCCGGTCGTGCCACCGGTGTATTGCAGCACCGCGACGTCATCGTCCGGATCGATGATCACGCGCGGGAGATCGACGACGGCGCCTTCCGCGAGCAGATCGGCGAGGCGATGCACGCCTGGCGCCGCGGCGGGCGGGGTGGCCTCCGGCGAAAACTCGCTCAACGATGTAATGACGATCGCTTCGAGGTTGGTCACCGATCGCAGCGGCGTCGCGACGCCGGCCAGCCGATCGAGGGTGATCAACATTCGGATCCCGGAGTCGCGCACGAGGTGCTCGATCTCCGGCGGCGTGTAGGCGGGATTGAGGTTGACGACCGTGGCGCCGAGCCGCAGCACGGCGAAGACTCCGATCACGTACTGCGGGCAATTCGGCAGCATGACGCCGACACGATCACCCTTGACGATGCCGCGCAGCGCCAGGGCTGTGGCCAGGCGATCGGCATGGTCTTTCAACGTGCCGAACGTCATGTCCGCGCCGAGGAACGAGAGCGCCGTCAGCTCGCGTCCCTCAGCCGCCGAGCGTCGCAGGATCTCGTAGAGAGGGCGGCGCGGGTAATTGGTGTGGTGGGGCACCCAGTAGTCGTAGTGCTCCAGCCACGGGCGTTTGCGGTCGGCCCTTCGACTGGGCTCAGGGCCAGCCATCATCCGCTGATCGTGCGCCCGCCGTCGACGACGATGGTCTGTCCGGTGATGTAGTTCGATGCATCCGACGCCAGGAAGACAGCCACGCCCTTGAGCTCGCCCGCGTCGCCGACCCGGGGAATCGGGCTGGTCGCCTTGATCTGCGGCTCGGCGTGGACGATGGCGGGGTCCGCCAGCCGCGAATGGAAGAACCCGGGCGCGATGGCGTTGACGCGGATGCCCTGGCGGCCCCACGTCGCGGCCAGCTCGCGGGTCAGGCCCATCAAACCGGCCTTGCTCGCCGCATAGCCCGCGTAGTGCGCCCCATTCACGGACCCCTGGAAGCCCGCGATCGACGCGATGTTGATGATGCAGCCGGACTGGCGCTTCAGCATCTCGCGCCCTGCCGCCTGCGAAAACAGGAAGGCGCCGGTGAGGTTGATGTCGATGACCTTCTGCCACTTGTCGAGCGGCATCTCTTCGGGCTCGGCGCCCCAGCTGATGCCGGCGTTGTTGACGAGGATGTCGACCTGTCCGTAGGTCGCGATCGTCTTGTCGACGACTGCCTGGACCTGTTCGGGCACCGACACGTCGCAGACCATGCCCTCGACCTTGAAGCCGCGGGCGCGGAAGGATTCGAGCGTCGGCGTCAGCCACTGCTCGCGGCGCGCGCAGAGCATCAACGACGCGCCGGCCTCGGCCAGGCCTTCGGCCATTTCCTCCCCAAGCCCGCGCGAGCCACCGGTGACGATGGCAACGCGGCCGGAGAGCGTGAACAGTTCGGAAACAGGGCGCATGTGGGCTGGTTCTCGCGACAGGCCCAAGAGCTTACACCGATTCGCTGTCCCTTTCGCTGGGCGGATGCTATCGTTGCCCCATGTGGCCGCCTGACCTCAGGCGGCGAAGAAGCGTTCGGAGGCGCATGTGTCGGTACTCAAGACCAAACCCACGGAAGTCAGCGCCGAGAGCCATATCGCCGCCATCGCGAAGGAGGATCAACGGGGTGACGCCCAGACGCTGCGTGCTCTGATGCGAAGAGTTACCAAGCAGGAACCAACAATGTGGGGGCCAAGCATCGTCGGATTCGGGAGCTACCATTACAAGTACGCGAGCGGTCACGAAGGCGATTCCGCTCTCACTGGATTTGCCGTACGGGGAAGTGAGCTCGTCGTTTACATCGCGGAGAGCTTCGAAGGTCGTGACGTCTTGTTGGCGAAGCTGGGAAAGCACAAGACTGGGAAGGTCTGTGTCTACATCAGGCGCCTGGCCAACGTCGATCTGAAGGTCCTGGAGACGTTGGTAGCCCGATCGGTAGCAGACACGAAGCGTCGCTATCCGCAAGGCAATGAAGACGACGCCTAACCCTGTGTTGCACCGGCCGATCCGCCTTGTGGCTTCGACGATCCGGATGCTATCGTTACCGCCCCAATGACTACTCGTCTCGACACCGACATGCGGGCCGGCAGCGGCCGGTTCCTGGTTGGCGATACCACCCCGGATGCCGTGTTCACGCGCGAGGACTTGTCCGAAGAGCAGTTGCTGTTCGGACGGGCTGCCGAAGAGTTCATGCGCACGGAAGTCGTGCCGCGCGCCGCGGCGATCTATGCCAAGGACTGGCCCCTCACGCGCGAGCTGATCAAGAAAGCCGCGGATCGCGATTTCACGCGCCTCGAGATTCCGGAAGCTTACGGTGGCCTCGGCCTCGACAAGGTCAGCACCGCCTGTGTCGGCGAGCAGCTCGGTCTCCTGCCGTCATTCGCGGGATCGCTCGGCGCCCACACCAGCATCGGCACGCTGCCAATCGTTTACTTCGGCAATGACGAACAACGTCAGCGATATCTGCCTCGACTGGCGAACGGCGAGTTGATCGGCGCGTTCGCGTTGACGGAGCCCGAAGCCGGATCCGATGCGCTCTCGGCCCGGACGACCGCAACGCTGACGCCCGACGGCAAGCACTACAGCATCCGCGGCCAGAAGCTGTGGATCACCAACGGCGGCTTCGCCGACATCTTCACCGTCTTCGCCAAGGTCGACGGCCAGCACTTCACGGCCTTCATCGTCGAACGGAGCATGGGCGTCATCAGCGGCGCCGAAGAGCACAAGCTCGGACTCGACGGCAACTCGACCACCGCGCTGATGTTCGATGACGTGCAGGTGCCGGTGGAGAATGTGCTTGGGACCGTCGGCGAAGGGCACAAGGTCGCGTTCAATATCCTGAACCTGGGCCGCGTCAAGCTCGGCACCCGGAACATCGGCGGTGCCAAGCAGGCGCTGACTGGTGCCGTGAAATACGCGATCGGACGCAAGCAGTTCGGTAAGTCGATCGCCAGCTTCGGGATGATCAAGCACAAGATCGCCGAAATGTCGGTGCGCTGCTTCGTCGGCGACGCCATGGTGTTCCGATCGCTGGGCGAAGTCGATGAGGCGCTGAGCAAGGTAGACGCCAACGACGGCGCCGCGGTGCTGAAGGAGATCGAAGAGTTCGCCATCGAGTGTTCGATCAATAAGGTGTGGAGCAGCGAAGCGCTCGCCTATGTCGTTGACGAAGCGCTGCAGGTCTACGGCGGCAACGGCTATTCGCGGGAGTTCCCTGCGGAACGCGCCTACCGCGACGCGCGCATCACGCGCATCTACGAAGGCACCAATGAGATCAATCGGTTGATCGTCGGCACGCGGCTGGCGAAAAGCCCGGCGGTCACGGCGGCGATTGCCGCCGGTGAGACCGCGACAGCTGCGGGCGCGTCAACGGAGCGGGTATTGGTCGGCCGGGCGAAGCGGCTCACGATCCGGCTGTTAGTGCTGGCCTCGAAGAAGTACGGCAAGGGTCTCGGCAGCGAGCAGGAGGTGGTCGGCCGGCTGGCCGACATGGCGATCGAGGTCTACGCGCTCGAGAGCGCCATCCTGCGCGCGGAAAAGATGCAGAAGCGTGGCGGCGGCAACGCGGCCACCGCACTCGACATCGTCTCGGTGTTTGCTGCCGACGCGGCGGATCGACTGGGCATCGCCGCGAAGAATGCCCTGGCAACGATCGAGGGGCCCGATGCCTCGGCGGCCATCGATCGCGCGCTGTCCGAACTACGCCACGGTCCGGTCGATACCATCGCCGCGCGCCGGCGCATTGCCGACGCCGTGATCGAGGCGGGACGATATCCGCTGTGACCGTCGACCGGCTGACCGACATCATCGGGCAGGAGATGGTGTCGCCCTGGCGGGACCTGACGCAGGATCAGGTCACCGCGTTCGCGGACATCACCGGCGACCGCCAGTGGATCCACGTCGATGCCGATCGCGCCGGACGCGAGTCGCCCTATGGCGGCACCATCGCGCACGGATTTCTCACCCTCGCCCTGGCCAGCCGGCTGCTGCGTGACGCCGTGGGTTCGATCGACGGCGCGCGCATGGGCATCAACTACGGTCTCAACAAGGTGCGGTTTCCCGCGCCGCTGCCGGCCGGCTCGCGCGTCCGCGGGCGTTGCACGCTGCAACGCGTCGACGCCGTCGACGGCGGCGTGCAGGCGACGTGGAGCGTGCTGATCGAAGGGGACGGATCGGCGAAGCCGTGCTGCGCCGCCGAGTGGCTGGTCCGCTACTACCAGTAGCCCATAGCCCATGGAACTCTTTGCGCAGCAGATGCTCAACGGGCTGGTCACCGGCAGTGTCTACAGCCTCGTCGCGCTCGGCCTGACCTTGATTTTCGGCACGATGCACGTGCCCAACTTCGCGCACGGTCAGTTGTTCATGTTCGGCGCGTACCTGTCCTACGCGCTGGTGATGCAGGCCGGTCTCCACTATTGGGCGGCGATGGCCGTGGCCGTGGCGGTGCTGGCGGTGTCCGGTGCTGCGCTCGAACGGCTGGTGTTCCGTCCGCTTCGACAGGCTCCGCCGCTCAACTCGATGATCGCCGCGCTCGGCGTGATGCTGTTCCTCGAAGCCGTCGCCCAGAACATCTGGGGCCCCGAGTTCCGCCACATGGACACTCCGTATGGCAACGTCGTCTCGCTGTTCGGGTTGCCGGTGTCGGCGCATCGCTTGATTCTGCTGGCCGCGGCATCGGCGTCGATGATCGGCCTGTTGTTGTTTCTCACGCGCACGACCGCGGGCGCCGCGATCCGCGCGACCGCACAAGACCCCGAAGGCGCGCTGCTGGTCGGCATCGACACCAGCCGCATGGCGATGGTCACGTTTGCGATCTCGGCCGCGATGGCGGCGGTTGCCGGCGCCCTGATCGCGCCAATCAGCCTGGTCTATCCGGCGATGGGCGCCCTAGTGACCTTGAAGGCTTTCGTGATCGTCGTGCTCGGCGGCATGGGAAGCGTCACCGGCGCATTGATCGGCGGCTACCTGCTCGCGCTCGCGGAGAGCCTGGGCGGAACCTACGTCTCGTCGACTTACCAGGACCTGGTGGCGTTCGTCGTCCTGGCACTGGTCTTCACATTCAGGCCAACGGGCCTGTTCAAGGCGTCGGTATGATGGCTCTTCTCCACCCCATCGCGCAAAGTCCGCGCGTCGGGGGCCCCGGCCTGATGCCGTGGGTCGCCCTCGTCACCGCGGTGATCCTGCCGCTCGGGTTACCGAACGACTACTACCTGCAGATCCTCACGCAGGGCTATGTGTTCGCAATCTCTGCCTGCGGCCTCAACGTGATCCTCGGCCTGGCCGGACAGCTGTCGCTGGCGCACGCCGGATTCTTCGGCATCGGCGCCTACGCGGTCGCGCTGCTGGCGACCAAGGCCGGCGTGTCGTTCTGGCTCGGACTGCCCGCCGGCATCGCGTTGTGTGCGGTGTCCGGCTACGCCGTTGGCTCGATCTGCCTGCGCAGCAAAGGCCATTACTTCGCCATCTTCACGATGGCGGTCGGGATCATCATTCACCTCGTCATCCAGAAATGGGAGTCGCTGACGCACGGCCACATCGGTGTGATCGGCATTCCCGGTCCCGGCCCGATTGGCCCGATCAGTTTCGATTCGACGATCTCGCGCTCGTATCTTGCGCTGTTCTTTCTGGTTGTGACAGTAGTGGCGACGTCGCGGCTGGTGCGCTCACCAGTAGGTCGCACCTTGATGGCCGTGCGAGAGAGCGAAACGCTGGCCGCGGCGGTCGGTCTTGACGTGATGGCGGCCAAGCGTCTGGCCTTCACGATCTCGGCGGCGCTGGCCGGACTGGCCGGCGGCCTCTTCGCCGGCTTCATCGGTTTTCTTGGGCCCGAATCCTCGAACGTCGAGATGACGTTCAATACGCTGCTCTACGTGATGGTCGGCGGCCTTGGTTCGCTCTCCGGTCCGATCGCCGGCACCTTCATCGTCTACGGGCTGTCGCAGGTGCTCGCCGTGCTGCAGCAGTACCAGATGGTGATCTTTGGCCTCGCGCTGGTGCTGTTGATCCTCTTCATGCCGGCCGGCCTCGCCGGCGCGATCCGCTCGCTGACGCGGCCGCGACTGGGCCCGGTGAAACCCTAATGGCATGTATGTTGAGGCGCTTTCGTTGATACGCTCCACTAAGACGCTGCTCGAGGCCGAGCGGCTCAGCAAGTCGTTCGGCGGACTCCGCGCCGTGGATGAGGTCGATCTTGCGGTCGCCGCCGGATCGATCACCGGCATCATCGGGCCGAACGGCGCCGGCAAGACCACGCTCTTCAACGTGATCAGCCGCGCGCTGCCGGCGTCGAGCGGACGCATCGTGTTCGACGGCCACGACGTCACGACGCTGCAGGCGCACCAGGTCGCGCGTCTCGGCCTCGCGCGCACCTTCCAGGCGACGACGCTCTTCGGTGATGCCACGGCGCTTGACAACGTGCTGGTCGGCTATCGCCAGCGCACCAAAGCCGGCGTCCTGGACGCCCTGGTTCGCACCGGTCGACTAGAGCGGGAAGAACACGAGGCCCACGACGCCGCGCGTGACACGCTCAGCGTCGTCGGGCTGGCGGACCACGCCGAACGGCGCGCCCAGGACCTGACGCAGGAACAACAGAAACGCCTGGCCATCGCGCTCGCGCTCGTGGCGAAGCCGCGACTGTTGTTGCTGGACGAGCCGTCGGCGGGGATCAACGCCGATCAGACGCGGGGCCTGATCGCGCTCGTCGAATCGATTGCCGCGGGCGGCGTCACCGTCCTGCTCATCGAGCACCAGATGCAGGTCGTGATGCAGTTGTGCGAGCGAATCATGGTTCTCGACTACGGCAGGAAGATCGCCGAAGGCACCCCCGAGGAGATTCGCAAGGACCCCGCGGTCCTCGATGCGTACTTGGGACGCCATTGATGCTGAAGGTTTCCGCCCTCAGCGTGTCGTACGGGAGCTTCCAGGCGGTGCGCCAGATCGGGTTCGAGGTCCGCGCCGGCGAGCTGGTCGTGCTGCTCGGCGCCAACGGCGCGGGGAAGACGACGATCTTTCGGGCGCTGAGCGGCCTGACGCGGGCGGACGCCGGCTCGCGCATCGAGTTTGCCGGCCGCGATCTGGCGTCGCTCGGCCCGCGCGCGATCGTCGACGCGGGCATGTCGCATTGTCCCGAGGGGCGCAAGCTGTTCCCGGCACTGTCGGTGGGGACGAATCTGCGGCTGGGCGCGTATCGCTGTCACGACAAGGCTGAAATCGAGCGCCGTCTCGCGCGAGTGCTGACGCTGTTCCCGCCACTGTCCGGACGCATGAACGATCCCGCGGGCGCCTTGAGCGGCGGCCAGCAGCAGATGGTGTCGATCGGGCGGGCCCTGATGGCCGAGCCGAAGATCCTCCTGCTCGATGAGCCGTCGGTCAGCCTGGCGCCTAAGGTGGTGACACAAGTGCTCGAGGCGGTTGCCGCCATCAATCGCGCCGGTACAATGGTGCTGCTTTCGGAACAGAATGCCTATGCTGCGCTCGCGATCGCGCATCGTGGCTACGTGCTCGAAGGCGGCCGCATCGTGATCGACGGCCCCGCGACGGAATTGATGCAACACGACGAGGTCCGTCGGGCGTACATGGGAGCTTGAACAGTCGGCAGTCGAGAGTCGACAGTTAAGAGTTGGGAATCAAAACGATGATGCACACCCGAGCGCTCGCGGCTGTTCTTCTGACGGTCCTGGTCTCGGGGTGCGCCTCGTCGGCGGGCGGCGGCGATACCGTCACGATTGGGTTCACCGGGCCGTTGAGCGGCGGCGCGGCGTTGTACGGGCGCAATGTCCTCGACGGCATCGAGATGGCGATTGCCGACATCAACGAGGGCGGCGGCATTACGGTGAACGGGAAGAAGTTCACGCTCGTCGTGCAGCCGCTCGATGACCGGTATTTTCCGAACGAGTCAGCCACCAACGCGAAGCGGTTGGTGCACCAGTACGGATCACCGGTCGTGTTCTGCCCGCACAGCGGCGGCATCCTCGCCATCCAGGGCTTCAACGCGTCGGCCCCGCCCTTTATTGTGGGCGCCTATACCAGCGAGCCCCAGGTCGTCGAGAACGGCAATCCGCTGACGCTGATGATTCCGCCGAAGTACGTCATCTACTTCGACGCTTTCGCGCAGACGATGCTCGAACGGCACGGCAAGCGGCTGGGCCGCATTCCTGGCGCGCATGCCTACGCCAAGGAATGGACCAAGGGGTTCTCGGCGGTGTGGGAGGCCAAAGGCGGCACGCTGCTCACCAACAACGAGATCGACTACAACACCACCACCGATTTTTCGAGCGTCGTCAGCAAGGCGCTGTCGGAGAAGCCTGACGTGCTGTTCGTCGGCGGACCGTCGCAAGCCACCGCGCTCGTCATCAAGGCGGCGCGCGAGCAGGGCTTCACTGGCGGCTTCGCGATCATGGACCAGGCGAAGTTCGAGGAGATGAACAAGCTGGTGCCGATGGCGATGCTCGAGAACTCGGTTGGCGTGATGCCGATGATTCATCACCCTGACTTCCGCGCGGCGAGATTCGTCGAGAAGTACCGGCAAAAGAAGGGTGCGGATCGCGATCCGCCGCGTGAGGTCAGCCTGACCTATGGCGCGTTGCGCGTGCTGGCCCGGGCGATGGAACTGGCCGGCACAACGACCGACGCCAAGGCGATTCATGCCAGGGCGGACGAAGCGGCTGCGACGCTGCCAGACGAGTTCAAGCCCTCAGAGCTGCTCGGCGTCAGCCCCCAGGGACATCTCAGGCAGACCACGGTTGCGGCCCACGTGGTCGGCGGCAAGTTCCTGCCGATCAGGCTCCCGGACATCGACTGACCTGAAACCCCTAAGCCCCTAAGCCCTACGACCCATGCCCGACCTGATTCGCTACGAAGTCCAGAATCGCATCGCCGTGCTCACCGTCGACAATCCGCCGGTCAATGCCCTCGGGCCCGGAGTGCTTGAAGGCATCGAGGCCGCGGTCGCGCGCGGCTGCGCCGACGCCGATGTCGATGCCATCGTCCTGATCGGCGCGGGCTCGACGTTCATCGCGGGCGCCGACATCAGGATCTTCGGTACGTTGAAAACGCGCGAGCAGTCGCTGGCGCGATCCGAAGCCACGCACGCGCGGCTCCTGCGCATCGAGGACGCCACCAAGACGCTGGTGGCTGCGATCCACGGCAACGCGCTCGGCGGCGGACTCGAAGTCGCCATGTCCTGTCACTATCGCGTCATCGCGGCCGACGCCAGGGTCGGCCAGCCGGAAGTGCTGCTTGGCATCATCCCCGGGGCCGGCGGAACGCAGCGGCTGCCGCGCCTGTGCGGCGCCGAGATGGCGATCGAGATGTGCACGGCCGGCAAGCCCGTTCCCGCCACGAAGGCCCTGGCGGCGGGCATCGTCGACCAGATCGCAGGCGCGAATCTGCTGGACGATGCGGTCGCCTTCGCCAGATCGAAGGCCGGCGCGGTCCGCAAGACGCGCGAGCGTTCGGAGAAGATCGCCAATCGCGAGGCAGGTGTGGCTGCCTGCGCCGCTGCCCGAAGCGCGCTGGCGAAGACGGCACGGGGAGTCAAGGCGCCGTTCAAGGCTGTCGATGCCATCGAGGGCGCGTTCACGCTCGACTTCGAACGCGGCTCGGCGCGCGAGCGCGAGATCTTTGCCGACTGCGTCACCGCTGACGAGTCACGCGCGCTGGTGCACATGTTTTTCGCCGATCGCGAAGCCGCAAAGGTGCCGGACGTGCCCAAGGACACGCCGGTGTCGGCCATCACCAGCGCCGCGGTGATTGGCGCCGGCACCATGGGCGGCGGCATCGCCATGGCCTATGCCAACGCCGGCATCCCGGTGCTCCTCAAGGACGTCGACGATGCCGCCGTGCAGAAGGGGCTGGCAACGATCCGCAAGAACTACGAGTCCACCGTCGCCAAGGGCAGGATGACCGCCGAGGCGATGGCGAAGACGCTGTCGCTCATCACGCCGACGACGACCTACGACGGTTTCGAGAACGTCGACATCGTCGTCGAAGCGGCGTTCGAGGACATGAACCTGAAGAAGGCGATCTTCGCGGACCTTGGCCGGATCACCAAGCCGTCCTGCATCCTCGCATCGAATACCTCGACGCTCGACATCGACGAGTTCGCGAAGGCCAGCGGCCGGCCCGGGCAGGTCATCGGGCATCACTTTTTCTCGCCCGCGAACGTGATGAAGCTGCTCGAGATCGTCCGCGGCAGGGAAACCAGCAAAGAAACCATCGCCACCTCGCTGACGCTCGCGAAGCGGCTGGGAAAGGTCGGCGTCGTTGTCGGTAACTGCTTTGCGTTCGTTGCCAACCGCATGCTGGCCTATTACATGCGCGAGGCGCTGCTGCTGCTCGAAGAGGGCGCCACGGTGCCGCAGATCGACAAGGCCATGACCGAGTTCGGCATGCCGGTGGGACCGTTCGGCATGCAGGACATCGCCGGCATCGACGTCGGCTGGCGGATCCGGCAGTTCCTGAAGTCCATCGGCAAGACCCGCGCCGAAGGTCCGCAGTCCGCCGTGCCCGATCGGCTGTACGAGATGGGTCGCTACGGACAGAAGACCGGCGCCGGGTGGTACAAGTACGAAGCCGGCAGCCGCGATCGCATCCACGATCCGCTGGTCGATCAGATTGCCGCCGAAGAAGCCGCCAAGCGCGGCATCACGCGCCGCGCCGTCACGGACGATGAAATCATCGCGCGGATCATGACCGCGCTCGCCAACGAAGGCGCCCGCGTGCTCGAAGAGGGGTACGCAACCCGTGCCAGCGACATCGACGCGGTCTACTGCTACGGCTTCGGCTACCCGCGTCACGTCGGCGGTCCGATGTTCTACGCCGACGCGGTCGGTTTGCCGACGGTCCTCTCGAGGGTCAAGCAGTATCGCGAGCAGTTTGGTGACTACTGGAAGCCCGCTCCGTTGCTCGAGAAGTTGGCGGCTGAAGGAAAAGGGTTCAACGCCTAACCTCTGGAGAGAATCTTCCATGTTGATTGACGGCGTCACCGCAATCCTGCTGATCAGCTCAGACGCAAGAGCCCTTGCAAACTTCTACAGGAGTGTTCTTGATGTACCGCTCGAGGATGAGAACCACGATGGGATGCCACTGCACTACGGTTGCGATGTTGGGGGAGTGCATCTCGCAATCCATCCCAATGAAGGATTCCTGGGCGCCCCAACTCGAAACGCTCAGAGCCCTGTCGTCGTCTTTGGCACTTCAAATGTGAAAGCCGTCTACGAACGCCTCTCCGCGAGCGGCATCGTAACGAACGGGCCATCCGACCACGGCTTTGGGCTGATTGTCTCGTTTCGAGACCCTGATGGAAATCTCGTCGAGGTGCTCCAGGAGTACCAAGCGAGTAGCTAATGGAGGTCCTCGGCTGGAGCGGATGTTAGCAGCGCTCGAAGAGCGCTGCTGCCCCCTGGCCGCCGCCCACACACATCGTGACCACGCCGTAACGGGCCTTCCGTCGCTGCATTTCATTGGCGATGGTGCCGACCAGCCGCGAGCCCGTCATGCCGAACGGGTGGCCGATCGCGATTGAGCCGCCGTTGGGATTCAGGCGCTCCATGGGCAGGCCGAGTCGATCGCGGATGTAGACGACCTGGGACGCGAATGCCTCATTGAGCTCCCACACATCGATGTCGTCAACCTTCAATCCGTGCTTCTTGAGCAGTTTTGGAACCGCGAAGACCGGACCGATACCCATTTCATCCGGCTCGCAGCCGGCGACCGCGTAACCACGGAACACGAGTAGCGGCTGGAGGCCGAGTGCCTTTGCGCGGTCGCTCGACATCACCAGCGTGGCCGAAGCGCCGTCCGAGAGTTGCGACGAGTTGCCGGCCGTGACGCTGCCCGCGCCGCTCGCGGTGTCGAAGACCGGCGCCAGCTTCTGCAGGCCTTCGAGCGTGGTGTCGGCGCGGTTGCACTCGTCGCGCTCGACGCGCGCATCCTCCTCGCCGACCTTCTCGCCGGTCTTCTTGTCGAGGATGGCCCGCCGTACCTGAATCGGCGCAATTTCGCCGGCGAAGAACCCGTCTTGCTGGGCGCGCGCCACTCGCTGCTGGCTGACGAGCGAGTACTCGTCCTGCGCGAGCCTCGACACGTTGTAACGCTTCGCGACGACTTCCGCGGTTTCGCCCATCACCATGTAGAGCCCGGGGTGCTGCTCCTTCACCACGGGATTAGGCGAGTTGTCCCGCTGCATCATCGTGATCGACTCGACGCCGCCGCCAATCACCGACTCGGCGCCTTCGAGCAGCACCATGTGCGCGGCCTGGGCAATCGCCTGCAGGCCCGAGTTGCAGAAACGATTGACGGTGAGGCCTGCGGTCGTCACCGGCAGCCCGGCCCGCAGCGCCGCGACGCGCGCCACGTTGTGGCCCTGCGGCCCGTGCGGCTGGCCGCAGCCGAGGATGACTTCCTCGATCTCGGCCGGATCGAGGCGCCGGTGCCTTGCGCAAGGCGTCAACGATGCAATGGGCGGCCAGATCGTCGGGCCGCGTGATGTTGAACGATCCCCGGTGAGACTTGGCGAGCGGCGTCCGGCTGCTCGCAATGATGACGGCTTCACGCATGATGAGTGATCTTACTGCGGGAGCGCGCTGAGCACGCGCGTCACGATCTCGGTGAAGTAGCCGTCCGATCCGCGCGGGCTCGGACCGAGCCGCACGATCACCGCGTCGCGCGACGGAATCACCATCGTGTATTGCCCCATGTGGCCCGGACGCGCGGATCGCGTCCTCCGGCACGCCCTTCCACTGGCCGCCGCGATTGAGCCACCACAGGCCGCCGTAACCCTTGTTCTTGTCGGCCGGCGCCGGGCGTCGAAATGAATTCGAGCCAGTCGTCCGGAAGGATCCGCTCGCCCTGCCAGCATGCCGTCCCAGAGATGCAGCAGGCCGAAGCGCGCCCAGTCGCGCGCCGACCCGTAGTCGAAGCCGGTCATGATGAAGTTGCCCCAGGCGTCGGTCTCGAGCACGAAATTGCGCGCGCCGATCTTGTCGAACAACGCGCGCTGCGGAAAGGTCAGGTAGTTCTCGCCTTTGGCTTCGACGGCTTCCTTGACGATGCGGCCGAGCGTGAGCGGATCGCTGTTGCGATAGCGATACTGTGTGTTGGGCGCGATCTCCTGCGGCTGGTTGACGGCGTGCTCGAACACGTTCAGGCCGTCGAAATAGATCCGCATGTGCTTGTTGTCTTTCGTGAACGAGTCGGGTCCGTTCAGCCCGAGGTTCGCGAAGTCGAGGCCGCTGCTCATGCGCAGCAGGTCGCGCACGCGGATCTCGCCTCGCGGATCTTCCTTGCCGCGCCACTCCTTGATCGGCGCGACATCGTCAACCTTCAGTTGTCCGCGCTGCACGATGATGCCGACGAGGGCCGCGGTGATGCTCTTGCCCGCCGACCAGCTGATCTGCGGCGTGTCCTTCGTCCATCCCGGCGCGTAGCGCTCGCCGACGATCTTGCCGTGATGCACCACGACGATCGCGCGGGTGTTGTGCTCCGTCTGCTTGAATCCCCAGTCGAGCGCGGCCTCGACGCCGGCGTTGGGCTATCGGCGAGCGGCGTTCGCATCGCCCGAGCGGCCACGGCTGGGTGGCGGCGTCGGGAAGGTTGCGCGGCACGGCGACCGGCTTGAAATGAATGTCGCTCTCGCCGCGCGGCAGGATCGAGCAGCCCTGATCGCCGTTGAACTTCGCCATGCGCGCTGGGATGCCGGCGCCGCGGACCGTCACCGTGCGCTTCGCCTCGTCAACGGCGTAGGTGAAGCGCTTGTCCCAGCTGAAATCGCGGAACGGCGCGATGTCCTGCGCGAGGATCTCCTCGGCGGATCGCTTCGTGACGCGGCCGACCACCCAG
This sequence comes from uncultured cyanobacterium, assembly GCA_963833135.1. Classification (GTDB taxonomy): domain Bacteria; phylum Acidobacteriota; class Vicinamibacteria; order Vicinamibacterales; family UBA2999; genus 12-FULL-67-14b. The sequence goes on from CAWHWW010000016.1 coordinate 343,261, forward strand.
AGCCCGGAGCAGATGTGGTGCGCGCCGATCGCGGCGCGTGATTCGAGGCTGTAAGCCTGGTCCTGGGCGGCGGCCGGGAACGCCAACAGGTGCATCAACACGGCGAACGACAGCGCAATCACGGTTCGTTTCATCACGGCCTCCCTCCGCCCGCCTTCGCGCTTCGCGCTACGGTGGGCAAGAGTACAATCCTCGTTCCGGACATGCAGGTTGCCGCCATTATCGCCGCAGGCGGCCGAGGCGCGCGCTTCGGCGCCGATCGGCCCAAGCAGTTCCTCGACATCGGCGGGCGATCGATTCTCGAGTTGAGCGTCGCTGCCCTGGCCGCGAGCGACCGCATCCAGGAGATCGTCGTCGCGCTGCCCGAGGATCACGTCGATGCCGGCGCGAAGGCGCTGCGCCAGGCGATCGGCCGCCCGATTTCCGTCGTCGCCGGCGGCGCCCGCCGCCAGGATTCGGTGGCGAACGCGTTCGCGAAAGCGTCGAAGGACGCCGACATCGTGCTGATTCACGACGCGGCCCGTCCGTTCGTGACGCGCGACGTGATCGATCGCGCCATCAACGGCGCGCAGACGCATGGCGCGGCTATTGCGGCGATGGCCGTGCGCGATACGGTCAAGCAGGCGGGCGACGCCTTTGCCGATGGGTCACGGTTGATTCGCGCCACGATTCCGCGCGACTCCGTGTTTCTCGCGCAGACGCCGCAGGCGTTTCGCCGCGACATCCTCGCGCGCGCACTGGGTGAAGGCAAGGACGTCGACGCCACCGATGAAGCGATGCTGGTCGAGCGTCTCGGGTTGCCGGTCCACGTCGTCGAAGGCGACGCGCGCAACGTGAAGATCACCACGCCGGAGGACTTGGCGAAGGCCCGTTCGGAGAGCGACGGCTTCAGCCGTCGCGTGAGCCGGATCGGTCACGGCTACGACCTGCATCGTCTTGTTGCCGGCCGTCCGTTGATCCTGGCCGGCGTCACGATTCCATTCGAGCTTGGTCTCGACGGCCATTCGGACGCCGACATCGTGTGCCACGCCGTCACGGACGCGATTCTTGGCGCCGCAGGCGCCGGCGACATCGGCCGGTTGTTCCCGGACACCGATCGCGAAATGGAAAGGCGCGAATAGCATCGAGCTCCTCGAGGGCGCCGTCGCGCGCGTGCACGACGCCGGCTTTCGCGTGTCGAATGTGGATGTGACGGTAATCGCGCAGAAACCGAAGCTGCTTCCGTATCTCGACGAGATGCGGGCGAAGCTCGCCGCGGCGCTCGGAGTCGATCAGAGCGCCGTCAGCGTCAAAGGCAAGACCAACGAAGGCGTCGACAGCATGGGGCGCGGTGAATCAATGGCGGCTCATGCTGTCGCTCTTCTCTGTGCGTACAGTGCGTACAGTGCGTACAGTGCGTACGGTGCGTAGTGTGCGTAGTGTGCGTTGGTGCCTAATGTGCGTGTTGTGCTTACCGTGCCCGTTTGCCTGGGCACCTGCACAGTACGCACCTCACGCACTGTACGCACCGTACGCACCTTCAGGATCCGGGCGTCATGATGTGCGCCGTCGACGTGCCCGCATTCATGATCCAGGCGCCGCCCATCTTGTTGTTATCCGGCAGACCGAGCGATGCCGCGGTCGCGCCGGGCACCGCGATCGTCACGTGCAGGCGAACGCTGGCCGCGTCCTTGCCCTGCCTCGTGTAGAACACCGATCCAAATTCCGGCTTGACGCGCTGGCCGCTCTTCTCGAGCTCGGCGAGCGCCGCTTCACGCGCGGTGCGATCGGCGATTTTCGCCTCGTAGATCTTGTTCTGCTTGACGCGCTCGAGATTGCCGGCGCTCGTGCATTGTGCCGACACTGGCTGCTCGCCCGCGTCGCCGGACTGGTCGTAGCACACCAGCCGGTTCGTGCCCGGACGCAGCGTGTCGTACGAGCCATCCGCCTTCCACTTGATGACCATCGCGCCGTCGCGCATCTGCGCCGGCGCGGCCGCCAGCGCCGCGTCGTGCGGTCCGGGCGGGGCCGGTTGAGGGATCTGTGCAAGCGTGCTGACGGTGATCGCCAACACTCCGAGTCCAATCAATACAAGACGTGCCATGAGCTGACCTCCAAGTCAGGGGAAGCATACGCCAAACTGATAAGATCGGATGCCGCTAATGAGAGTTCGTTTCGCGCCTTCTCCCACAGGGCATTTGCACGTCGGCAATGCCAGGACGGCACTGTTCAACTGGCTGCTCGCCCGCGGGCAGAATGGCACCTTCATCCTGCGAATCGAAGACACCGATCTCGAGCGCTCGACGCGCGAGTCTGAGCAGGCGATCCTCGATGACCTGCGCTGGATGGGCCTCCAGTGGGACGAAGGAGTGGAGGCGGGGGGCACGTACGGTCCGTATCGGCAGACCGAGCGCATGCAGTCGTATGCCGATCACGCGCGGCGCCTGCTCGCTGAGGGTCAGGGCTATTACTGCTTTTGCTCCGCTGAAATGCTCGATGCGCATCGTAAGGCGCAACTTGCGGCGGGCCTGCCGCCGAAGTATGCCGGCACCTGCCGCAACATCCCGCTTGACGAAGCCAGTCGCCGAAAAGAGAACGGGGAAGCGGCGGTCATCCGGCTTCGCGTGCCCGAAGGCCGTCACGTCACATTCAACGACGTTGTCCGCGGCGAGGTGACGTTTCACACCGATGTGATCGGCGATCCGGTGCTGGTCCGCTCGGATGGCATTCCCGCCTACAACTTCGCCGTCGTCATCGACGATGCGTTGATGAAGGTGACGCACGTGATCCGCGGTGAAGATCACATTTCGAACACGCCGCGCCAGATTCTTCTCTACGAAGCATGCGGGTATCAGCCCCCGACGTTCGCGCACCTGTCGCTCGTGATGGGTCCCGATCATGCGCCGCTCTCGAAGCGTCATGGCGCGACCTCGGTTCGTGAGTTCCGCGAGAAGGGATATTTGCCGGAAGCCCTGGTCAACTATCTCGCGCTGATTGGCTGGGCGCCCGGGCACAACGAAGAGCTGTTGCCCGCCGACGAGCTGGCGCGCCGTTTCCGCCTGGAAAACGTCGCTCACAGCGCCGGCGTCTTCGATGAGGACAAGCTCGCGTGGGCGAATCGTCACTACCTGAAGGTTTGCGATCCCGATCGATTGGCCACGCTCGCGGAGCCGTACCTGCGAGAGCGCGGACGGATCGTCGGCTCTTTGTCGGCCGACGCGCGCGCGTGGCTCGTCAACGTGCTTCCGGGCATGGCGGCTTCGGTCGATCGCTTGCCTCAGCTGGCGGATCGGCTCGAGTCGGTGTTTCAATTCCAGGTGGCCGCCGAGCCGATCGACGCGAACCTGGCGAAGGCGCTGGCTGAAGAGCTCGCCGCTTCACCGCGTCTCACCGACAAGGATGCGTTTCGAGCCCTCGCCAATCGCGTCAAGGAACGCACCGGGCTCAAGGGCAAGAACCTGTTCCACCCAATCCGCGTGATCCTGACCGGTGCGCACGAAGGCCCCGAGCTCGATCTGATTGTCCCCGCGATCGACTGCGCCGTGGCGCTCAAAGGGCCGTCCGGGCTGGCGCCCGTCCGAGGCTGTCGCGAGCGCGCTGCTGATTATGTGTCAAGTCTTTCTAGTTGAATAACTTAGCCGGTCTTCTGGATTTGACAGCAACACTGGCCTTGTGAGAAAATTTCACCATGCGTTACGACATCCTCGAAGACTAAGACTCACTCCGGCCGCTTACTCCCACGGGCGGTCAGCATTTTCCTTCAAGTACGCATCGATTTTGTGTTGAACGTCAGCGATGCCGCTGTCGCCTTTTGACTTCACGTCAGGAATTTGTCCCAACCGCGGCTTGAGATCCTTGAGTGTCGTTTTCGGGAACTTTTCTTTGAATTTCTCCTTCGAATCGTACCAACGCTCGAATGGCCGGTTGAGTTCAAAACCCAAAACCGTCCGAATGAGTTCGAACAACGGAAGATAGAGCGTCAAGGGCTGCGTCGGGTCCCTCAACCAGGCGTTCATGACCTCGGCAAACTCGGTGACGCCGTCGGCGGCATAGGTCCTGGTCCCACGCTGGATTTGTTTGGTCGCCAGGATCTGCGCGAAGTCATCGATATCAATTTTCAATGGCAGCTTATTCACACTGGCCATCGTCAGCCGCGGCATCCGCTCTTTCAGATTTTCGTTGAAGAGCCTCCAGCTGACGCTAAACAGTTTTTCCGCCGGCCGGCTTTGAAGATGGATCCCTCCCAGGTGATCGCCCATGAATTTGCGTTGACGGAGCAACATCGCGACATGGAAGACGATCTCGTCCGCGAGTTCCTTGCCTTTGGCGCTCGTTCTGTCCGCGGGCGTCTTTTCCTCCCAACTCTGGAGCGCGAGTCGCAGGGTGGCAACACGCGTCACCAGTGGCTGGTAGTACATCCGTGTGTGCTCCATCTGCGTCGGGAGCAAGGTGTTGAGCACCGATGCCGCTCGCGCATGCTCGTCGTCTGCGGCGCGACGGCTGTCGTCGTACCTCTTTTGAAGCAACTGCAGTCCCGCTCCCGCCAATGCCAGCGACAGCGGCAGTATGAACCCGGCCATGCGGCCGAACAGGTTCGATATCCACATTTGGAAGTCGCTCGCGACTTCGATCGGCCCGAGGCTGACAGCGTCTCGCACTTCGGCGCCAGCTGAGTTCTCCCAGGAATAGACTGCGGTCAGGTTGTATCGGCCGGCCTCGTGAGCGATGAGGTCGCCGGTAGCGAGGATTGTTTGGCCTCCGTTGAGTGTCCGCGGCCCGTCGAAGAACTGCTGCGCGTTTGCGGTGCATCTGGGCCACACCTTCCAGCACTCACCGGTTCGAGTAAAGCCCGGCGCGTCAAACTCTGCAAAGCCGACGTCGAGAATCGCGGACTCCGACTGGTTGTGGAATTGAAACCACAGCGGCACTTTCTCGCCCTCGCGAATCACGTTCTTGCTGATTCCCCACGTGACGACCAGTGGCGCTGACATGTTCGAGGAAGTGCCGATCTTTGACGAACGGATGGTCTCAGTCGGTCTTACCCACTCCGCCGTCAGACCGTACAGGCCGGCGATAACGAGTGCGGCAATGATGGCAACCGATAGCCACCAGGCCGTGCCGCGACTTGAACGAACGCCGTTTGCCATCTCGCTCACGGTGACGCGCATCATACTGCGATGAGGTGGCCCGAAAGTCTGGACCTGCACACGCAATTGGCTCTCCGACGCCCGGCGCTGGACCTATCGCCCGCAGGCCCGTAGCCCGCAAGCCCGTAAGCCCGTAGCCCGTAAACCCGTAAGCCCTGTAAGATGCGCGGCATGACGCGCCACCTCACCCCGATTGCGATCGTTTTGATGGCCGCAAGTCTCGCCGCGCAGCAGGGTTCTCAGCCCAAACCGGCGCCCGCACGACGTCCGGCGGCTAGCGCTCCCGCTCGATCGGCGGAAATCGAAGTGACGGTGCGCGAAGGCACGTCGATGTCCGTGTCGATTTCACCCGACGGCAGCACGCTCGCGGCCGACATGCAGGGCAGCATCTGGACGATGCCGTCGGCCGGCGGTGCGATGAAGCGCATCACCGACGTGTTCAACGACGCGCGCCAGCCGATGTGGTCGCCCGACGGCCGGACGATCGCGTTCTTCGCCTACCGCGACGGCGGCTACGACATCTGGGCCATCAATCCCGATGGAACGAACCAGCGCAAGCTGACCTGGGGACCCTACGACGACCGAGAGCCGATCTTCTCGCACGACGGGACGCGCCTCGCCTTCTCCTCGGACCGCGGCAACGGGCTCGGCAGCGACTACAACATCTGGACGCTCGACCTCCGCAGCGGCGAGCTGAGGCAGATCACCAAGAACGACAGCGAGGACTTCATGCCCAGCTGGTCGCCCGACGACAACGAGATCGTCTTCGCGACCTCGCGCGACAACTACGAATCGCTCTGGGCCATGAACGTGCGCTCGCTGGGCGATCGCCGCGTGCGAAGCGTCAAGGGCGCGCGTCTCGATGCGCCGTCATGGGGGCCGGGCGGGCAGATCCTCTATCACGTCACCGCCGGCGGCCAGACTCGTTACGAGATCGAAGGCAAGCCCGTCACAGGGTCGGAGAACGTGTTCGCCTTCCGCGCCGCGTGGGCCTCGAACTCCGAATACCTCTACGTCTCGGACGGCAAGATCCGCCGCCGCACCCTGGCCGGCCTGCCGATGCAGACCGTCGAGTTCACCGCGACGATGAACGTCATTCATCCGGAGTACACGCATCGCGTGCGTGACTTCACGTCGACGACGCCCCGAAAGACGCTGGGGCTCGTGCGCCCGGTGATCTCACCTGATGGCACGCAGATCGCCTTTGCGGCGGTCGGCGACATTCATGTGATGCCGGCGGGCGGCGGCGGTCCCGTCAACCTCACCAGGGACGCCGCGCTCGACACCGATCCGTCGTGGTCGCCGGACGGCTCCTCGCTCGTCTATTCGTCCGACCGCGACAGCCCGCACCTGCAGCTGTGGGTCCGCGACATGAAGAGCGGCGTCAGCCGCAAGGTCACCAACATCACCACGCAGCCCCAGGGCGCATCGTTCTCGCCAGACGGCAAGCGCATCGTGTTCTTCAACGTCGACGGCATGTGGCGCGTCGCCGAAATGTCCGTCCTGGATCTCGACACCGGCCGCATCACGAAGATCCACGACTCGCTGCCGCAGCCCGGCACGCCGACGTGGTCGCCGGACGGCAAGCGCATCGCGCTCGCCGGCATCAGGCCGATGACCGTGCGCTTCCGCGAAGGCACCAACCAGGTCCAGACCATCTCCGCGGCCGGCGGCGACGTGAAATGGTACGCGCCGATTCCGCTCCTCTCGATCGACTCGCGCGGAGGGAGCGGGCCGGTGTGGTCGCCGGACGGCATGAAGATGGCGGCCATCTACGAGGGTGTGCTGTCCGTGTGGCCGGTGGCGCCAAGCGGCGAACCGCTCGGGCCGCCGCGCCGCATCACTTCCGAGAGCGCGCATTCGCCGAGCTGGCAGGGCGATTCGCGGCACATTCTCTATCAGTCTCTGGACGAGCTTCGCATCGTCGACATCGAGAGCGGCGAAACACGGACGGTGCCGTTCAACATGACGTGGACGCCGGCGATCCCCAAGACCCGCGTCGTCGTGCACGCCGGGAAGCTCCTCGACATGAAGTCGCCGACCATGCGGTCGAACGTCGATGTCATCGTGACCGGCAACAGGATCACGTCCGTGGTGCCGCATGCCGCTGCCAATCACCTCAAGGCGGAGGTTGTCGATGCCTCGAACCTGACCGTGATGCCGGGCCTCACCGAATTCCATTCTCATCTGCAGAAGGATTACGGCGCCGCGCAGGGCCGCGCGTGGCTCGCGTTCGGAATCACCACGGTTCGGAGTCCTGGCAACACGCCCTACGAAGCGGTCGAGGATCGCGAAGCCAATGAAGCCGGCGTCCGTCCCGGTCCGCGCGTCTACGGCACCGGCTACCTGATGGAGTGGAACCGCGTCTACTACAAGATGGGCATCGCGATCTCGAACGTCAGCCAGTTCGAGATGGAACTGCAGCGCGCGAAGGTGCTCGAGCACGATCTGATCAAGAGCTACGTGCGATTGCCCGATGCGCAGCAGAAGCGCATGGTGGAGTTCGCGCACAGCATCGGCGTGCCGGTCGCGACGCACGAGATCTATCCGGCGGCGCTCGTCGGCGTCGACAACACCGAACACACCGGCGCGACCAGCCGGCGCGGCTACTCGCCGAAGCAGGCGACGTTGCAGACCGCGTATGAGGATGTCGTTCAGCTGTTCGGCAAGAGCCAGCGCATCCTGAGCCCGATGATTTCGGGCGGCGGCGCGCGCGAGCTGTTCGAGAAGGATCCGGCGCTCAAGAACGATCCGCGCTTCGCGCTGTATCCGCAGTGGATCCAGCGCCAGGTCGCGGCCCAGCCCGTGAGTCAGTTTGCCGGCGGTGGCGGCGATCCGCGCGGCGGGAGCGGCAAGATGGTGCTCGACATCATGAAGGCCGGCGGCCTGATCGTGGCCGGGACCGACACGCCGAACGGCATCAACCTCCACGGCGAGCTGATGGCATACACCATGGCCGGCATGCCGGCCTTCGATGCGCTGAAGGCCGCAACGGTCAATCCCGCAAAGGCCCTCGGCTACGCCGGAGGCACGATCGAACCCGGCAAGCTTGCGGATCTGATCGCGATCGACGGCGATCCCCTCGCGAGCATCGCGAACACCTACAAGGTCAAGAAGGTCGTCGCCAACGGCCGCGCCTACGACGTCGCCGAGCTCGTCGCGCAGAAGCAGTAGCTATCGCTCGGTGAGCGGCTGCGGAAACCCGAAGATCAGATACGCGTATGTGGCCGTCGCGTGTCCGTTGACGCGTGCCGGCCGGAAACGCCACTTCCGCGCCGCATCGATCGCCGCCTGATCGAACGGCGGCGCCGAGCCGATCACGCGCGCGTCCTTGACCGCGCCGGCACCATCAACGGTCACTTCGACCAGCACCACGCCTCCAGCCATCGCCTGTGGCGGATAGGGCGGTTCGTTCGTGGCGGATGGGTATGCCACCTCCGGCGAGGCTGACCCGACGTTGACGGTCTTCTCCCCGAGCGTCGGGGTCAGCAGCGTGGGCGCGCGGAACAGCGACGCGACCAGGATTCTGGACGCGACAGGCTTCGGGCCCTGGGGCCTGCCGTCCGCGCCGAGCGCGTCTTCCATGGCGGGCGAGAAACGCCACGCGGTGACCGCATTGGCCAAGCCCAGCGTGAACGGCGGCGTCGATCGGAGCGCGGTCACCTTCTTAACGGCGCCGTCCGGGCCGACGGTGAGCTCAACAAAAGCTTGACCTCCGCCGACAGCCAGCACCGGAAGGCCCGGCGGCGAACCGGCCGCATGGCGAGCGGGCGTGTAGGGTTGCTGCGCGGAGAGCGGAGCGGCCACCAAGACAGCGGCGACTACGAGCGCGGATCTCACCATTGGCCCGAACTCCTTGGCTTCATTAGAGCAGAATCCGGGGCCTCGCAAGTAGAGTGGGATGGTGACCGCTTCCACGAACTCCTTCGAGTTTGGTATCGATACGTTCGGCGACGTGACGCTCGATCGGTCCGGAGCCCAGTTGCCGCAGGCCGAGGTGTTGCGCCACGTCGTCGACGAGGCTGTCCTTGCGGAGCAGGTCGGCCTCGATTGTTTCGGAGTGGGTGAGCATCATCGGCGCGACTTCGCCATCTCCGCTCCCGAGGTCGTGCTTGCGGCGATCGCCGGCCGGACATCCCGCATCTGGCTCGGCTCTGCGGTCACCGTGCTCAGCACCGACGATCCGGTGCGCGTCTTCCAGCGATTTTCGACGCTCAATGCGATCTCTCACGGGCGCGCCGAAGTCATTCTCGGGCGCGGCTCCTTCACCGAGTCGTATCCGCTATTTGGGTTCGACATGGCTCACTACGAGCAGCTCTTCGAGGAGAAGCTCGAGGTGTTTGCGGCGCTGATCAAGGGTGGTCCGGTGACGTGGAAGGGAGCGACGCGGTCGGCGCTGCGGGATCAGATCGTCTATCCGCCGATCGAGAGCGGGACGCTGCGGACCTGGGTCGGTGTCGGCGGCAGCCCCGAATCGGTGATCCGGGCCGCGCGCTACGGATTGCCGTTGACCCTGGCGATCATCGGCGGCGATCCGATCCGCTTCCGGCCCTACGTCGATCTGTATCACGAGGCGCTCGAAAAGTTCGGCAAGCCGCCGCAGCCGATCGCGGTGCACTCGCCAGGCCACGTCGCCGCCACCGATGACGATGCGAAGGAGGATTTGTGGCCGCATTATCAAACGATGATGAACCGCATCGGCGGAGAGCGCGGCTGGCCGCCGACGTCGCGCGCGCATTTCGATCGTGAGGCAGGCGCGGGCGGCGCACTCTGCGTCGGCTCGCCGGAGACAGTGGCGGCGAAGATCATCAACACCGCGCGCGTGCTCGGCCTGTCGCGGTTCGATCTGAAGTACAGCAGCGGCACCTTACCGCACGAGAAGATGCTGGCGAGCATCGAGCTGATTGGCAAGCAGGTGGCGCCGCGTGTGCGCGAGGCCCTCGCCTACGGAGCCTTGAGTAAGGCAGGCCAGTTCACAACGACCGTGATCTGCGGGCTCCGCCGACTTCAGCGGCACCTTCATCAGAAACCGCTGACCATCCGCGGCAGCGACATAGTCCATGCGATAGGGATTGAGCACGGGTGGGATCGGCGTCTTGAAGAGTAATACTGGCGCGGCGGCGCGCAGGCTCGCGCCGGCGTCGAGCGCCACTCGCATCAAGGAGCCATCCAGCTGCACGTAGAACAGTTCCCGTCCGTCGGCTCGCCAGCGCGGTTGCATCCCGCCCTGTGTTGAGACGAGGGTTCGTTGCGCGCCCGTGTTGAATTCCTGGACGTAGATCTCGTAGCGGCCCGACTGGTCCGACGTATAGGCGAGCCACCGTTCGTCTGCCGACAGCGCCGGATGGAGCTCGTTGTATTGCGAATCAATGACCGGCTGCGGACGCGGCTGATCGGTCGGCGTCGTCCAGATCCCGTAACCCGACTCGACGTTGGCCTGGTAGAACAGGACGCGTCCATCCCTCAGCCATGCCGACGGGATCAGGTTGCTCGGCAATTGCTTCGACCACCGGTGCTGCGCGCCGAGCACGAGCCGGCTCGGCGCGCCCGGCGTGATCGCCGTTTCGTACAGCTCGACACCGACCGACGACGATCGGTTCGAGCGAAATGCCACATGCTGCGCATCCGGCGACCACGTCGGACTGGCGTCAACCAGGCGCTCCGATGTCAGGCGGCTCGACGTGCCGCGCGCCAGGTCGAGGATCCAGATGTCGGGCGCCTGCGTCTGCGGATCGCTGCGCGAGAATGCCAACTGCGATTGGTCGGGGGATAGACTGAAATCGACATAGTCGCCCGGTTCGACCAGGGCAACGCCGGCGCGGCCCGTGCGATCCATCCAGCGCAACTCGCTTTGCGACGACAGGCCGACCGTATAGGCGAGGACGCCGTTGGACGAGACCGAGAACGAACCGTAGGCCGTGCTCGACCCGCCGATATCGTTGACGAGCACGTGGGCGGTGTCCTTGAGCGCGCCGCTGCTGGGATCGAATGGCTGCGCCATCAGCGTAGGGCCATTGAGGAACAGCAGGTGGTCGGAACCGTAGTGGCCCGCCCAGTCCGATCCGACCAACCGTCGCGGCTGCCCGGAACCCTGCCGCATCACATAGATGCCGCGTCGTTCGGGGTCCGCGTGTCTCGTCTGGAACAACAGCGAACCGTCGGGCAGGTATTCGGGCCACCGCGCCATGCCGGCCGCTTCGCCCAGCGTCAGCTCGCCCTGCTGCCCGCCGGCCAGATCGATGCGGTTCAGCACCGCCGACTTCGCGCCGTAGAACAGGATGACGTCCTGCGGTCCCCACGCGCCCCCGCGCGAATCGAGCAGCACTCGGCCAATCGATTGCGGCGGCGCCTCATCGTCGATGGCCGTCCACTTGAGAATCCCCTGGGCGAAGAAACCGATACGACGGCTGTCCGGTGCCCAGAACGGATCAGATGCACCCTCGGTGCCGCGCAGCACTCGCCCCGCGGCCCGATCGAGCGGCCGCACCCAGAGGCGCGTGATGCCTTGCCTGTCCGAAACGACAAATGCCAGGGTCTGCCCGTCGGGCGCGAGCGCCAGCTGCGGCGCCGACGTTGATGCCGCTGGTCCCGCAAGCGAGAACCCCGCCGGCGCCTGCACGGTAAAGACAATCGGCCGCTGGGGAGGGTTCCGAGACGAAGCGAATTGCCGCTGCCACAGGTATGCGAACGGCGCGCCCAGCAGCAGGCCCGCCGCGAGGGCGAGAGCCACTGGAAACCGGCGGCGCGATACCCGATGCTCGGGCCGCGGCACGTCGCCACGGGCGATCCATTCGAGCTCGCGTTTGAGGTCCGCCGCGGATTGCCAGCGCTCTTCGGGATCCTTGCGTAGGCATGCGGTGAGGAGACGTTCGAGCGAGGCGGGAACGAGCGGCTGTCGTTCGCTGAGTGCGGGTGGTGTGTCCTTGAGGATCGCGCCGATCACACTCGCGGCCGTGTCGCCGGTGAACGGCTTTCGGCCGCTGACCATTTCGTAGATCACCACGCCGAGCGACCAGAGATCGCTGCGGGGATCGGCATCATGGCCTTCGACCTGCTCGGGCGACATGTAGTGGAAGGTGCCGAGAATCGTGCCCTGCGCCGTCCCCTTCGTCGTTCCTTTCTGCTCCATGGTCGACAGCGAGATCGCACCGGACGAGGGGCGCAGTTTCGCGAGACCGAAGTCGAGGAGGCGCGCCTGCGGCGGCGTCGAGCCGCTGCGGCGAACCAGGAAGATGTTCGCCGGCTTGAGGTCGCGGTGAATCACGCCGAGTCTGTGCGTGGCATGCAACGCGTCGGCGATCTCGATGGCAAATCGCAACGCGAGAGCGATCGGCAGCGGACCGTTGGCGAGACGATGTTCGAGCGTTTCGCCGTCGAGCAACGGCATCACGAGGTAATGAACGCCGCCGGCCTCGCCGACATCGTGGATGCCGCAGACGTGCGGATGATCGAGCTTCGCGACGGCGTGGGCTTCCCGTTCGAACCGAGCCCGGCGCTGCCCGTCGTCGACGAGATCAGTGGCGAGGATCTTGATCGCAACGTCACGATCGAGCCGGCTGTCTCGCGCCCGATACACCTCGCCCATGCCGCCAGCTCCGAGGAGCGAGTGGACTTCGTACGGGCCGAGGCGAGTGCCACTCGTCAGCGCCATGGGTTGTGGATGCAGCGAGAGTGTCGCCGATTGCTATCGGTTAGGCAAATGCCAGGCTTGGCCGCCAAATCCATCGACTATCATGCGGGCGTTTGATCATCTACGGCATCAACCCTGTGTTCGAGGCGATCAAGGCCGGCAGGGTGAAGGAGATCCGCGTCGCGCAGCGGGCCGACGACCGCCTGCAGAAGCTCCTCGAAGAGGCGGCCAGGAGCAGCGTGCGGATTCGGTTCGTGACGCGCGACGAGCTCGATCACGACTCGAAGCGCGGCGTGCACCAGGGGGTCGTCGCCGATGTCGAGCGCCGCACCGAAGCGACGCTCGCGGACCTCGCGAGCGGCGAGAACGGCCCGCCGCTCATTGTCGTCCTCGACGAGGTCGAGGATCCGCAGAACGTCGGCGCGATTCTTCGGAGCGTCGATGCCTCCGGCGGGTCGGGGGTCGTCCGGCAAACCAGACGTGCGGCTCCTCTTGAAGGCGCCGCCGCCAAGGCTTCGGCGGGCGCCGTGAATCACGTCCCTGTTGCTGATGTCGTCAATATTGCCCGGTCGCTCGAAGAGCTGAAAAAAGCCGGCATCTGGACAGTGGGGCTCGACGCCGGGGCAAAAATGGCCTACTATGAATGGGATCTCACCCTTCCAACGGCGATAGTAGTAGGCGCCGAGGGTCACGGGCTGCGCAGGCTCGTGCGGGAACGGTGTGACCAGGTGGTCAGCATTCCAATGCATGGTCACGTGGGAAGTCTTAATGTTTCGGTCGCCGCTGCTGTCGTCTTGTTTGAGGCGGTCAGGCAGCGTCGGAGCCGAAGCCGGGGGAGATAACCCAGTTTTGCTGGGAAATCGGCTGCACCCCGGAGCTGAACAGGAGTGGCGAAGCCGCCCGCGCGGGACGCGGGCAAGCCAAAGTGTCCCTTCCGCTTGCATGACTGGCACAGTACGTGCTAGTATTCCCGTTTTGCTTAGGCTGGCGTAGCTCAGCCCGGTAGAGCAGCTGATTTGTAATCAGCCGGTCGGGGGTTCAAATCCCTTCGCCAGCTCCAACTTCCTGGGCGCGCAAGCAGTTGACATCGTTCATAGGCCGAAGGCCGGTGAAGCAAGACGGGGCACGGGAAGCACACGGTATCCATAAAAAATCCGGGGAGGTGGCGGAGCGGTCAATCGCAACAGACTGTAAATCTGTCGCCCCAGTGGCTACCAAGGTTCGAATCCTTGCCTCCCCACCAACCTTCGCTGGGCGAAGAACGCGAAGGTTGCCCACCGTAGCGCAGAGCGCGAAGGTGGGCTGTTGCGAATGGCGACCGAGCTACGGTTGGCAGGCCAAGAGGGTAAGAGTTTGTAGAGTGTTAGCTGAGCGAAGCGGTAGAGGCGGAAGCAGAAGGCGGGAGTAACTCAGTGGTAGAGTCACAGCCTTCCAAGCTGTTGGTCGCGGGTTCGATCCCCGTCTCCCGCTCCAAATCTTCGCTGATGTAGCTCAGTCGGTAGAGCGCGTCCTTGGTAAGGACGAGGTCACCGGTTCAATCCCGGTCATCAGCTCCATTCGTTCGCTCTGACGAGTTCGCGGGCGAACGCAGGTTGCCATGGCAGGCCATAGCGGGCGAAGTCCCGAGCGAGTGCGGCCGCAGTTCAGCAGTGAGAGCTTCGCGACGAGCACGGCCAGCCGGAAAGTTAGCAACATCCGACGTCGGCAAGGGGCCGATTGTCGTTTTACGAAGCGAGCGAAGGCGAGTCATGTCGAAAGAGAAATTCGATCGTTCCAAACCCCATGTCAACGTTGGCACCATTGGTCACATCGACCACGGCAAAACCACGCTCACCGCGGCGCTGACCAAGGTCTCGTCGGACAAGGGCTGGGCGAAGTTCATCTCCTACGACCAGGTCGCCAAGGCATCTGAGTCGCAGGGCCGCCGTGACGACACGAAGATCCTGACGATCGCCACGTCGCACGTGGAATACAGCACGGCCAACCGGCACTACGCGCACGTCGATTGCCCGGGCCACGCTGACTACATCAAGAACATGATCACCGGCGCGGCGCAGATGGACGGCGCGATTCTCGTCGTCAGCTGCGTCGACGGTCCGATGCCGCAGACGCGTGAGCACGTGCTGCTCGCCCGCCAGGTCAACGTGCCGTATCTCGTCGTCGCCCTGAACAAGGTCGACGCGGTGGACGACACGGAACTGGTCGACCTCGTCGAACTGGAAGTGCGCGAGCTCCTCAAGGGCTACGGCTTCCCCGGCGACGATGTCCCGGTGGTGCGTGTCTCGGCGCTCAAGGCGCTCAACGGCGATCCCGAAGGCGTGGAGTCGGTCTCCAAGCTGATGGACGCGCTGGACACCTACATCCCGCTGCCGCAGCGCGACGTCGACAAGCCGTTCCTGATGCCGATCGAAGACGTGTTCTCGATCTCGGGCCGCGGCACCGTCGTCACGGGCCGTATCGAGCGCGGCGTCGTCAAGGTTGGCGACGAAATCGAGATCATCGGCTTCAAGCCGAACGAGAAGAAGGTCGTCACCGGCGTCGAGATGTTCCGCAAGCTGCTCGACTCGGGCCAGGCGGGCGACAACGTCGGCGTGCTGCTGCGCGGCGTGGAAAAGGACGACATCGAGCGCGGCCAGGTGCTGGCCAAGCCCGGTTCGATCAAGCCGCACACCAAGTTCAAGGCGGAAGTGTTCGTGCTGTCGAAGGAAGAGGGCGGCCGTCACACCCCGTTCTTCAACGGCTACCGTCCGCAGTTCTACATCCGCACGACGGACGTGACCGGCACGCTGCATCTCAACGAAGGCGTCGAGATGATCATGCCGGGCGACAACACCAGCGTCAGCGTCGAGCTGATTGCTCCCGTCGCGCTCGAGAAGGGCGCGAAGTTCGCGATTCGCGAAGGCGGCCGCACCGTCGGCGCCGGTTCGGTCACGGACATTACGGAGTAGTAGCCAGTAGCCAGTAGCCAGTAGCCAGGAGTAGCCAGACAGTCTGGATACTGGCTACTGGATACTTCAAGGATCAAGCAATGCGAGACATCATCCAGATGGCGTGCGGCGAGTGCAAGCGCCGCAACTACAGCACGACGAAGAACAAGAAAAAGACGACGGAACGGATCGAGATGAAGAAGTACTGCCCGTTCTGCCGGAAGCACCAGCCGCATAAGGAGCAGAAGTAGGCGCGTAGGCCAGTAGCTCAATTGGCAGAGCACCGGTCTCCAAAACCGGGGGTTGGGGGTTCGATTCCCTCCTGGCCTGCCATTCTTGACTGCGGCGCCGCGACACTCTGCCAGGCATGAAGAAACGCTGATGAGCAACGAACCGATCGAACAAAACGGCGAGCGGGCCCTTCGAGGGCCGCTGGGCTGGTGGCAGCGCGCGGGCGAGTTCCTCCGGGAAGTTCGCAACGAGATGAAGCGCGTCACGTGGCCCTCGCAGCGCGAGGTCTACGCGACGACGGTGGTCGTGATTCTCACCTCCGTGTTCTTCGGGCTCTATCTCTTTGCCGTCGACCTGGCGCTCAATAACGCCGTGCAGTGGCTCTTCCAGCGGTTTGGAGCGGCGTCATGACGGATGTCGCCACCAAGAACTGGTACATCGTCCACACCTACTCGGGCTTCGAGAAGAAGGTGGCCGAATCGCTCGCGGAGCGCAAGGCGGCTTACGGTCTCGCCGACGAGATTGGCGAGATCCTGATCCCGACCGAGGACGTGGTGGAGATGCGCGGCGGCCGCAAGGTCGTGTCGTCGAAGCGCTTCTTCCCGGGCTACATCCTCGTCGAAATGAACATGACCGACAACGCGTGGCACGTCGTCAAGAACACGCCGAAGGTCACGGGCTTTGTCGGCGCCGGCGCCAAGCCGACGCCGCTCAGCAAGGAAGAAGTCGAGCAGATTCTCGAGCAGGTCAAGACCGCCGCCGAGAAGCCGAAGCCGAAGTACACGTTCGACAAGGGCGACACGGTTCGCATCAACGAGGGTCCGTTCACCGGATTCAACGGCACCGTTGACGACGTGAACATGGAAAAGAACACCTTGAAGGTGATGGTCACGATCTTCGGTCGTGCGACACCGGTGGAACTGGATTTCCTGCAGGTTGAGAAACAGTAATGGCAAAAAAAGTTCAGGCAATGGTGAAGCTCCAGATTCCCGCCGGCAAGGCCACGCCGGCTCCGCCGGTCGGCACCGCGCTCGGTCCGCACGGCGTGAACATCATGGACTTCGTCAAGGCCTTCAACGCGAGGACCGCGAAAGACGACGGCCTGATCATCCCGGCGGTCGTGACGATCTACTCGGATCGGTCCTACACCTTCATCACCAAGACGCCGCCGGCGTCGGTGCTGCTGAAGAAGGCCGCCAACATCGCGGTCGGTTCCGCGGTGCCGAACAAGAACAAGGTCGGCACGGTGACGAAGAAGCAGGTCGAAGACATCGCCAAGCTGAAGATGCCGGACCTCAATTGCGACTCGCTCGAGTCGGCGGTGCGGACGGTTGCAGGAACGGCCCGGTCAATGGGCCTTGATGTAGTCGGATAACGGGGGTGGCTAGGCCATGAGAACTCACGGTAAGAAATACACCGCGGCGAAGACGCAGGTCGAGAACAAGCCCTACGCGCTCGCAGACGCGCTGCCGCTCGTGCAGAAGATCAAGTTCGCGAATTTCGACGAGACCGTCGCTCTGTCGATCCGGCTGGGCGTCGACCCGAAGCACGCCGACCAGATGGTGCGCGGCACCGTCGTCCTCCCGCACGGCCTCGGCAAGTCGAAGAAGGTGCTGGTCATTGCCGGCCCCGACAAGCAGAAGGAAGCGGAGCAGGCCGGCGCCGATCACGTCGGCGGCGAGGAGCTGGTCGACAAGATCAACGCCGGCTGGCAGGACTTCGACGCCGTCGTCGCGACACCCGACATGATGCGCGCGGTCGGCAAGCTCGGCAAGGTGCTCGGCCCCCGCGGCCTGATGCCGAACCCGAAGACCGGCACCGTGACGCCGAATGTCGCGCAGGCCGTCACCGAAATCAAGGCCGGCAAGGTGGAGTTCCGCGTCGACAAGACCGGCATCGTCCACGCGCCGGTCGGCAAGGTGTCGTTCCCGCCGCAGAACCTGGTCGACAACGCCGCGGCGCTGATCGACAGCATCGTGCGCGCCAAGCCGGCGGCGGCGAAGGGCAAGTACCTGAAGAGCATCACCGTCTCATCGACGATGGGTCCCGGCGTGAAGATCGACGAGACGCACGTCGAAGCGGCTGCGGCCAAGAAGTAGGCGAGTTAATCATGGCAGTCACGAGAGCAGAAAAAACCACCGAGCTCGAATCGCTCGAAGGCGCCTTCAAGGGCCACGACGTCGCGATTCTGATCGATTACAAGGGCATCAACGTGCCGCAGGTGACGCAGCTGCGCACGGAGCTGCGCAAGGCCAAGGCGACGCTACAAGGTCGTCAAGAATTCGCTGGCCAGGCGCGCGCTCAAGGGCACGTCGTTCGAACCGCTGTCGGCCCACTTCGAGGGCATGACCGCGGTGGCCTACACCAAGGACGATCCGGTCGCGCTCGCCAAGGCGCTGACCGCGTTCATGAAGAGTGCGCCGACGCTGCAGATCAAGGCGGCGGTCGTGCAGGGCCAGGCGCTCAAGGGCGCCGAGGTTGCGGCGCTGGCGACGATGCCCGGCAAGCCGGAGCTCTACGCGAAGCTGCTCTTCCTCCTCCAGGCGCCGATGGTGAACCTGGTGCGCGTGCTGAACGCGGTCCCGCGGGACCTGATGAGCGTCCTCGTGCAGGCGGAGCAGAAACGAGCGTAAAGACATATTCGGGCTTACGGGCTGCGGGCTTACGTCCCGTAAGACCGTGAGACCGCAAGCCCGTAGACCTGAAGCGACAGAGAGTTTTTATAAGGGAGCGAAGAAATGGCCGAAGTGAACCAGCAGCAGGTGATCGATTACATCAAGGGCATCAGCGTGATGGAGCTCTCAGCGCTCGTCAAGGCCCTCGAGTCCGAGCTCGGCGTCTCGGCCGCGGCGGCCATGCCGATGGCGATGCCGATGGGCGGCGGCGCGGCGGCCGGCGGCGCGGCAGCGCCGGTGGAAGAGCAGACCGAATTCACCGTGACGCTGACCGACATCGGCGGCAACAAGATCAACGTGATCAAGGTTGTCCGCGAAGTCACCAGCCTCGGCCTCAAGGAGGCCAAGGATCTCGTCGAGGGCGCGCCCAAGCCGATCAAGGAAGGCGTGTCGAAGGACGAAGCTGCTTCGATCAAGAAGAAGTTCGAGGACGCCGGCGCGAAGGTCGAAGTCAAATAGCTCGACCCGCACGGAAGTTGAGTGTTGGTGACGGACGCCGGGGGATAGCCCCCGCGGCGTCCGCCGTACTTTTTTTCACTGACGGGGAACCTCGAGCTACGCATGTACAGCCTTCCTAAGAACGTTTACCGCGAGCGTAAGGACTTCTCGAAGATCAAGACGACGGTCCCGATCCCGAACCTGATCGAGATCCAGCGGAAGAGCTACGAGCGCTTCCTGCAGATGAATCGCCTGCCCTCCGAGCGCGAGGACCAGGGTCTGCAGTCGGTGTTCAAGTCGGTGTTTCCGATTAGCGACTTCCGCGAGAACTCGTCGCTTGAATTCATCGAGTACTCAATCGGCAACTGGGAGTGCAAGTGCGGCAAGCTGCAGGGCCTGCACCACCTGCGCAAGCCGTGCAAGAGCTGCGGCCACACGCTGATTTGCGATCCCTACGGCGACAAGGACGTCCTGTGCCCGAAGTGCGGCACCGGCAACCAGGCGCGCGGCGATGTCTGCGACATCTGCGGCCACACCGTGGCGCTGAAGCTGAAGTACGACGTCGACGAGTGCCAGGAGCGCGGCATGACCTACGCCGTGCCGCTGAAGGTGACGATCCGCCTCGTGGTCTGGAACAAGGACCCCGAGACCGGCGTCAAGACCATCCGCGACATCAAGGAGCAGGAGGTCTACTTCGGCGACATCCCGCTGATGACGGACAACGGCACCTTCATCATCAACGGCACCGAGCGCGTCATCGTCTCGCAGCTGCACCGGTCGCCGGGCGCGTTCTTCCACTCGGAAGACAAGAACCTCTACGTCGCGCAGATCATTCCGTATCGCGGGTCGTGGGTCGAGTTCGAGTACGACACCAAGAACCTCCTCTACGTCCGCATCGACCGCAAGCGAAAGTTCCTGGCCTCGGTGTTCCTCCGCGCCCTCGGCCTGCGCGGCGGCGACGAGATCATCCGGACCTTCTACCAGGTCGATCGCATCAACCTGCGCGACAACGCGCTCTACTGGTCGGTGGGCGAGGGCCTGATCGGCCAGCGCTCCCGCAAGGACGTCAAGGCCGGCGACGTCTCGATCAACGAAGGGAAGAAGATCACCCGCACGCACATCGAGGGCCTGCGCAAGGCCGGCGTCAAGGACATCGCGATCACCGACGAGGCGATTGAAGGCGCCTTCGCCGCGGCCGACCTCGTCGACCCGGCGACCGGCGAAGTGCTGCTCGAGGCCAACGAGGAGCTGACGCAGCGCGTGCTGTCGATCGCGCACGAAAAGGGCGTCGACAAGGTCGACGTGTTCTTCCCCGAGAAGGACGACGTCGGCCCGATCATGTCGGCGACGCTCAAGAAGGACCCGATCCGCACCCACGAGGAGTCGCTGATCGAGATCTACCGCCGCCTGCGGCCCGGCGATCCGCCGACGCTCGACAGCTCGCGGTCGCTGTTCGAGAACATGTTCTTCAACCCGCAGAAGTACGACTTCTCGCGCGTTGGACGACTGAAGCTCAACACCAAGCTCAAGCTGACGACGCCGCTCGACGAGCGCATCCTGCATCCGCAGGATTTCTACGAGGTGATCAGCTACCTGCTGAAGCTTCGCAAGAACACCGCGAACGTCGACGACATCGATCACCTGGGCAACCGCCGCGTCCGTTCCGTCGGCGAGCTCCTCGAGAACCAGTTCCGCATCGGCCTGGTCCGCATGGAGCGCGCGATCAAGGAAAAGATGTCGGTCTACCAGGAAATGGCCACGGCCATGCCGCACGACCTGATCAACGCGAAGCCGGTGATGGCCGCGATTCGCGAGTTCTTCGGGTCGTCGCAGCTGTCGCAGTTCATGGACCAGACCAACCCGCTGTCGGAAGTGACGCACAAGCGGCGTCTCTCGGCGCTCGGGCCAGGCGGCCTGTCGCGCGAGCGCGCCGGCTTCGAAGTGCGCGACGTCCACCCGACGCACTACGGGCGCATCTGCCCGATTGAGACGCCGGAAGGCCCGAACATCGGCCTGATCTCGTCGCTCTCGTCGTATGCGCGCATCAACGAGTTCGGCTTCATCGAGTCGCCGTACCGCAAGGTGAAGAACGGCCAGGTCATCGACTACGTGCTCGTCACCAACGCCGGCGGTCACCCGAAGTACAAGAACGGCGACATCGTCGAGGCGGACGACCTGGTGAACGAAGAGGGCCGTCCGAAGAAGAAGGGCGTCGAGTTCGAGCCGTTCTGCTTCTACCTCTCGGCGTGGGAGGAAGACCAGTACATCATCGCGCAGGCGAACGTGAAGCTCGATGACGAACGGCCGCATCGTCGACGAGCGCGTCAACGCGCGCCAGGCCGGCAACTTCATCCTGTCGCCGCGCGACCAGATCCAGTTCGTCGACGTGTCGCCGAAGCAGCTCGTGTCCGTGGCCGCCTCGCTCGTGCCGTTCCTCGAGAACGACGACGCGAACCGCGCGCTGATGGGCTCGAACATGCAGCGCCAGGCCGTGCCGCTGCTCCGCGCGCAGGCGCCGTATGTCGGCACCGGCATGGAGTACATCACCGCGCGCGATTCGGGCGCGGTGGCGGTGGCCCGGCGCACCGGCTCGTCGACTTCGTCGATTCGACGCGCATCGTCGTGCGCGTCGAGTCGGAGACCGGCGAGATCAACGAGGACATGGGCGCGGATATCTATCCGATGACCAAGTTCAAGCGGTCGAACCAGAACACCTGCATCAACCAGAAGCCGATCGTGCGCGTCGGCCAGCGGGTCCAGAAGGGCCAGGTCCTGGCGGACGGACCGTGCACGGAACTGGGCGAGCTCGCGCTCGGCCGCAACGTGCTGGTGTCGTTCATGCCGTGGCGCGGCTACAACTTCGAGGACGCGATTCTCGTCAGCGAGAAGCTGGTTCGCGAGGACTACTACACCTCGATTCACATCGAGGAGTTCGAGATCGAAGCGCGGGACACCAAGCTCGGTCCGGAAGAAATCACGCGCGACATCCCGAACGTGTCGGAAGGCTACCTGCGCGATCTCGACGACAGCGGCATCATCCGCATCGGCGCGTCGGTCAAGCCGGGCGACATCCTCGTCGGCAAGGTCACGCCCAAGGGCGAGACGCAGCTGACGCCTGAAGAAAAACTGCTCCGCGCGATCTTCGGCGAAAAGGCCGGCGACGTGCGCGATGCCTCGCTGATCTGCCCGCCGGGCATCGAGGGCATCATCGTCGGCGTCAAGATCTTCTCGCGCAAGGGCATCGAGAAGGACGACCGCGCCAAGGCGATCGAGCAGGACGAGCTCGACATGATGGAGAAGAACCTGCAGGACGAGGTTCGCATCCTTCACGACGAGACCAAGAAGCGCGTCGTCAACATGCTGCAGGGGCAGATCCTGCGCTCCGACCTCTTCGACGAGTTCGGCCGCGAGCGCCTGATGAAGAAGGGCGATCAGCTGACGATGGAAGCGATGGCCAAGGTGCCGTTCCTGTCGCTGGTCCGGGCGAAGATCCAGACCGACGATGCGGCGATGGAGCCGGATCTGCGCATGGTGGAAGAACGCACCGAGCGCCAGGTCGAGGTCATCAAGCAGCTCTTCGAGGAGAAGAAGGAAAAGATCCGCCGCGGCGACGAACTGCCGCCGGGCGTGATCAAGCTGGTCAAGGTCTACGTGGCGATGAAGCGCAAGCTGTCGGTCGGCGACAAGATGGCCGGCCGCCACGGCAACAAGGGCGTCATCGCGCGCATCCTGCCCGAAGAGGACATGCCGTATCTGCCGGACGGAACGCCGGTCGAGATCGTGCTGAATCCGCTGGGCGTGCCGTCACGCATGAACGTCGGCCAGATCCTCGAAACGCACCTCGGCTGGGCCGCGCACGCGCTCGGCCTCTATTTCGCGACGCCGGTCTTCGACGGCGCGACCGAGAAGGAAATCATGGGCTGGCTGGACAAGGCCGGCCTCGAACAGGAAGGCGGCAAGACCAGCCTGTATGACGGCATGACCGGTCAGCCGTTCGAGCAGCAGGTCACCGTCGGCTACATCTACATGCTGAAGCTGTCGCACCTGGTCGACGACAAGATCCACGCGCGGTCGATCGGACCGTACTCGCTGATCACGCAGCAGCCGCTCGGCGGCAAGGCCCAGTTCGGCGGCCAGCGTTTCGGCGAAATGGAAGTGTGGGCGCTCGAGGCGTATGGCGCCGCGCACATCCTGCAGGAGCTGCTCACCGCGAAGTCGGACGACGTGACCGGCCGCGCGAAGATTTACGAATCCATCGTGAAGGGCGACGCGTCCTTCACGGCTGGCCTCCCGGAATCGTTCAACGTGTTGATTCGCGAGCTGCAGTCGCTCTGCCTCGACGTCGAGCTGATCTCGACGAAGAGGAAGCCCGACGTGGCTCCGACCGAGGAGGCGCCGGCTGAGCCGGTGTTGGAGGGTCAATAATGAATCTGCGACCGAGCTTTACCGACACCAAGACGACGCTTCGTGCGGACTTCGACGCGATTCGCATCAGCCTCGCGTCGCCGGAGAAGATCGAGCAGTGGTCGTTTGGCGAAGTCACCAAACCCGAGACGATCAACTACCGCACGTTCAAGCCGGAACGCGATGGCTTGTTCTGCGCGAAGATCTTCGGGCCGATCACCGACTGGGAGTGCCTGTGCGGCAAGTACAAGCGCATGAAGCACCGCGGCGTGATCTGCGACAAGTGCGGCGTGGAAGTGACGCAGGCGAAGGTTCGCCGCGAGCGTCTCGGCCACATCAAGCTGGCGACCCCGGTGAGCCACGTGTGGTTCTTCAAGGGGCTGCCGAGCCGCATCGGCCACCTGCTCGACATCTCGCTGCGCGACCTCGAGCGCGTGCTCTATTTCGAAGCCTATGTGGTCGTCGATCCGGGCGAGACCAAGCTGGTGCAGAACCAGCTCCTCACCGAGGATCAGTTCCGCAAGGCGCGCGAAGAGCACGGCTACTCGAAGTTCAAGGCGCAGATGGGCGCGGAAGCGATCAAGGAACTGCTCCGCCGCGTCAACGTCGACAAGCTGGCGACCGAGATGCGCGAGAAGATGCGCACCGAGACGTCGGCGCAGAAGAAGCTGAAGCACGCCAAGCGCCTGAAGGTCGTCGACGCCTTCCGCAAGTCGAGCAACAAGCCGGAATGGATGATCCTCGACGTCGTCCCGGTCATTCCGCCCGAGCTGCGTCCGCTCGTGCCGCTCGATGGCGGCCGCTTCGCGACCTCGGACCTGAACGATCTCTATCGCCGCGTCATCAACCGCAACAACCGGTTGAAGAAGCTGATGGAGCTCAAGGCGCCGGACGTCATCATCCGCAACGAAAAGCGCATGCTCCAGGAAGCCGTGGACGCGCTGTTCGACAACGGCCGCCGCGGCCGCGTGCTGCGCGGCGCCAACAACCGTCCGCTCAAGTCGCTGAGCGACACGTTGAAGGGCAAGCAGGGCCGGTTCCGCCAGAACCTGCTCGGCAAGCGCGTCGACTACTCCGGCCGTTCGGTGATCGTCGTCGGTCCCGAGCTGAAGCTCCACCAGTGCGGTCTTCCCAAGAAGATGGCGCTCGAGCTCTTCAAGCCGTTCATCTACAACAAGCTCGAGGAGCGCGGCCTGGTCGCCACCATCAAGCAGGCCAAGGAAATGGTGGAGAAGCAGGTCCCCGAAGTGTGGGACGTGCTCGAAGAGGTCATTCGCGAGCATCCGGTGCTGCTCAACCGCGCGCCGACGCTGCATCGCCTGGGCATCCAGGCGTTCGAGCCGGTGCTCGTCGAAGGCAAGGCGATCCGCATCCATCCGCTCGTCTGCACGGCGTTCAACGCCGACTTCGACGGCGACCAGATGGCCGTGCACATTCCGTTGTCGCCGGAGGCGCAGATCGAAGCGTCGACGCTGATGATGTCGTCGAAGAACATCCTGTCGCCCAGCAACGGCACGCCCGTCGCGGTGCCGTCGCAGGACATCGTGCTCGGCTGCTACTACCTGACCAAGGCGAAGCCGGGCGCGAAGGGCGAGGGCCGTGCGTTCGCGTGCACGGACGACGTGATCCTGGCGCTCGAGGCCGGCGAAGTGGAAACGCTGTCGCCGATTCGTCTGCGCTACACCGGCGCGCTGAAGGACATGGCCGCCAACGCGTGACGACCAGGACGTGCATTCACGCCGACGTGCAGAAGGTCGAGAACAAGATCATCAACACCACGGTCGGCCGCGTCATCCTCAACAGCGCGCTGCCGAGAACATTCCGTTCGTCAACGGCATGCTCAAGAAGAAGGGCCTGCAGCAGCTGGTGCAGCGCTGCTACCTGACGACCGGGCTGCGAGAACACCGTCGAGATGCTCGACGACCTCAAGCAGGTCGGCTTCACCTACGCGACCCGCTCGGGCATGTCGATCGGCATCCAGGACCTGATCATTCCGGAGGACAAGGTCAAGCTGTCGGAGGCGGCCCGCAACGAGGTCATCAAGGTCGAGCAGCAGTACCTCGAAGGCGCGATCACCAACGGCGAGCGCTACAACAAGATCATCGCCGTGTGGTCGGAAGTCACCGAAAAGATCGCCGACGCGATGTTCAACGAAATGGAACGCCGCGACAAGGAAGGGAAGTTCAATCCCGTCTACATCATGGCGGACTCCGGCGCGCGCGGTTCGAAGCAGCAGATCCGCCAGCTGGCGGGCATGCGCGGCTTGATGGCCAAGCCCTCGGGCGAAATCATCGAGCAGCCGATCAAGGCGAACTTCCGCGAAGGCCTGTCGGTGCTCGAGTACTTCATCTCGACGCACGGCGCTCGCAAGGGCCTGGCCGACACGGCGCTGAAGACCGCCGACTCGGGCTACCTGACACGTCGTCTCGTTGACGTGGCGCAGGACGTGATCGTGTCGGATCACGATTGCGGCACGCTCGACGGCATCGAGGCGCGGGCGATCGTCGAATCCGGCGAAGTCATCGAGCCGCTGCGCGACCGTATCATCGGCCGCGTGTCGCTCGAGAAGATCATCGACCCCATCAAGGGCGGCCTGATCCTCGACTTCAACCAGGAGATCGACGAGGAGCTGGCGGCGGACGTGCAGGACGCCGGCATCGAGAAGGTCAAGATCCGCTCGGTGCTGACCTGCGCCTCGCGGCGCGGCGTCTGCAAGCGCTGCTACGGCCGCGACCTGTCGACTGGCATGCTGGTCGAGCTCGGCCTGGCTGTCGGCGTCGTCGCCGCGCAGTCGATCGGCGAGCCCGGCACGCAGCTGACGATGCGCACGTTCCACATCGGCGGCACGGCGTCGCGCATTTCGGACCAGTCAACCCTGGATTCGAAACACAAGGGCGTCGCCCGCTACGACAACGTCCAGTTCGTCGAGCGCCCGAACGCGCTGGGCGGCTCGGACATGATCGTCATGAACCGCAACGGCTTCATCGTGGTGCAGGACGACAAGGGCCGCGACCGCGAGCGCTACCAGGTGGTCTACGGCGCGCGCCTCAAGGTCAAGGACGGCCAGCCCGTCGAGAACGGCGAGATTCTCGTCGAGTGGGATCCGTACACCTTCTCGATCCTCACGGAGGAGCCGGGCCAGATCAAGTTCAAGGACATCATCGACGGCGTCACGGTCCAGGAAGACCTCGACGAAGTCACGGGCCTGTCGCGCTTGATCGTCGTCGACTCGCCGGATGAGAAGAAGCAGCCGACCGTCGAAATCAAGGCGGCCAACGGCAACACCATCCGCCGCTACATCATGCCGGTCAGCGCACACATGATGATCGCCGACGGCGACATGGTGAACGCCGGCGACGTGCTCGCGAAGATTCCGCGCGAGACCACGAAGACCAAGGACATCACGGGCGGCTTGCCGCGCGTGGTCGAGCTGTTCGAGGCGCGCAAGCCGAAGGATCCGGCCGTCATCAGCGAGATCGACGGCTCGGTCAAGTACGGCGGCGTCGTCAAGGGCCAGCGCAAGATCCTGATCCAGCCCGACGATCCGAACGGCGAGGCGCGCGAATACAGCATCCCGCGCGGCGTCCACGTCAACGTCCAGGAAGGCGACCGCGTCCGCGCGGGCGACCCGCTGATGGACGGCCCGTCGAACCCGCACGACATTCTCCACGTGCTCGGTGAGAAGGAACTGCAGAAGTACCTGGTCAACGAAATCCAGGAGGTCTACCGCCTTCAGGGCGTGAACATCAACGACAAGCACATCGAGGTGATCACCCGCCAGATGATGCGCTGGGTCCGCGTCGAGGATGTCGGCGACACCGAATTCCTCGTCGACGAGCAGGTGGACAAGTTCCGCTTCATGGAAGAGAACGAGCGCGTCATCGGCAACGGCGGCCGCCCGGCCACCGCGCAGCCGCTGCTGCTCGGCATCACCAAGGCGTCGCTGTCGACCGAATCGTTCATCAGCGCGGCGTCGTTCCAGGAGACCACGCGCGTCCTCACCGAGGCCGCCATCTCCGGGAAGATCGACTACCTGCGCGGCCTGAAGGAGAACGTGACGATGGGACGGTTGATTCCCGCCGGCACGGGCTTCTGGTGGTACCGGCATGTGCAAATCCCGGCGGACGAACCGCCACCGCCGCCGCCGGTGCAGCAGCCGAGCGACGAGGACATGGAGCTCGATCGCGAGATGGAATATCTCGTCGAGCCGGAAGAGGCGCTCGACCGGGGGATTACCGAAGTCGAGTAACGTCCACGGACGTTAACCACGAAGGACACGGAGGGCACGAAGATCATTTGGTCTTCGTGCCCTTTCTCTTAGATCAGCTTCAAATTCGGGATGTCGGTGAAATCTTCTGGATTGAGTGTGAGCACAGCCGCCCCATGCGCTATCGCCGTCGCCGCAATTGCGAGATCGATCTCCCGTCCGCGAGCCTTGGGAATCTGCTGGTAAAGCGTTGCTGCGCGCGCGGCCTCTGCGGGACCGAAACCAATCGCCGTCTCGGATGGGAACAGGGCCTCCTGGGCCTCCAAATCGCGCGCGGTTCGAGGGCCTCGCAACCACTCGTAGAGAACCAGCGTTGAAATGGCCAACCGATGCCCCTGCTCGGTGAGCTGAATCAACGAATCGAGCGATCGACGAGGGCCGGTTAACGCGTCAATCAGCGCCGAGGTGTCGATGTGGACGGTCACGAAACGTGCCGGCGGCCGCCGGCCCGACGGGCCTGGCGGACGGCCTTCAGTTCGTCATCGACGTCCTTGGCGCTGCGGCCAGGCCGCGATGCGCGCAGACTTTCGAGCACACCGAGCATGTGGCGGCGCTCGCGCTCGCTGAGGCGATCGGTCCGCTCAGCATAATCGGCGACCGCATCTCGAATGACGTGGCTCTGCGGCTTTCGCAGCCGCTCAGCCGTGCGCTTGATTTCAGCGATGGTCGCCTCGTCCAGCGAAAAGGTGGCGCGTGCCATAACAAGGTAATAATACCATAACCGACCGGTCGAATCCGCCAGGCCGGTTTCAAATGTCGGAGCCGCCCCGGCGGCTGGCACGATTCGCTGGCTGCCTACTTGCGGCTGCGCATGAAGTCGTCGATCTCCTGCGTGGTGCGCGGCACCCTGGCGGAGAGGCGGACGAGCTCCTTGTCGGTCAACAGGAACGAGTCTTCGATGCGGACGCCGATCGCCGCATACTTCTTGACCGCAGGGTCGACCTTCTCACGGAAGGCGCGATTCTCCGGCGTGTCGGCGAGCTGCTCGAGCGCCTCGGGACGGATGTAAAGCCCCGGCTCGATGACGAAGGCCATTCCCGACTCGAGCGGCCGCTTGTAGTCGCCGACGTCGTGGACATCCATACCGATCCAGTGACAAATCCCATGCGTGTACCACGTGCGGAACTGTTGGCCAGTCGCATCGGTAATGAGACCGAGTTTGAGCAGGCCATCCTTGATGACGGCTTCGGCGGCGCGCTCGATGTCGAGCGTCCGCGCGCCGATTCTCGCGGCGTTCATGCCGGCATTCTGCGCAGCGAGTACCAGCTCGTAGATGTCACGCTGCGGCGGACTGAACCGCCCGCTCACGGGATACGTGCGCGTAATATCGCCGGTCTGGCCCCGGTAGTTGGCCGCCGCGTCCACCAGGAGCAGATCGCCCTCATTCATGCGCCGCGACGAGGCGGAATAGTGGAGCGTCGTCGCATTGGGACCGCTGCCGACAATCGAAGGATACCCGGGTGACATCGCGCCTCGGGCCAGATAGACACTTTCAATCGCGGACTCGACTTCCCGCTCGAAGCGGTCCGGTCGCGCCGCTCGCATGCCCGCGATGTGCGCTTCCGAGGAGATGTCGACGCTCTGGATCAACATCCGCTGTTCGTACGGCGTCTTGACCTGCCGGAGCCCGTGCACATGGGGTGCGACGTTCGTGATCCGCGCGCCGATGAGACGCTCGCGGACCCGATTCGCAAAGGCGTATTCAGCGCTGAGCGGTTCAGACATGCCCGGAGTGTTTTCGAGACGCAGCGCCAGTTTCGCGCTGCCGTCGTCCAGCGCGCGGAAGAAGCCGTCGTAGTCGTTGTTGACCCGCGCCTCGTCCACGGACAGGCCGTACGGCCGGCGGTTGAACATCGCCGCCAGGAACGCATCGAACTCGGCGGTGTAGAAAACCGTCTCGATGCCGGTGCGGGCACGCGCCTCTTCCTTGCTCAAGAACGCGCCGACGTAATGCTCGAGCCGCGGATTCGACGGCGTGATGAACAGGACTTCGCCGCGGCGTGGGCTGCCCGGCACGAGGACGAGAATCGTGTCAGGCTGCTCGATGCCGGTCAGATAGAGGAGATCGCTGTCCTGGCGGTATTCGTAGTCGACGTCTCTCGAGTAGACGCGGGCGGGCGCGCTCCACAAGATGGCCATCGAGCCGCTGCCCAGCTTGTCGCTCAGCCTGGCTCGCCGCGCCTTCAAGTCGTCGCGGAACGCGGATACTTCGGTGTCCGGCTGCGCCGACAGTTTCAGCGTATTCGCGCCGATCGCAATCAGTGTTAACGCAAGGATCGAGTTCAGCAGGCGTCGATATGCGCGTGTCATCGCGGGGAGAGTCTACACCGATGCCAAGAGTAAAGGCGATTCCCCTGCTGGTCTTGTCGACATCGGCTTCGTCACCGATTTCCGCCAACTTGACTCGCGCCGGCGTCTTCAGATCATCGCGATCAGCTGTTCCAGCGGCCATAGGACGATGGCGACGACGCGGGTGATGGCGCACATGACGGGAATCGAGAGCTTGACGGCCGGCTTCACCAGCCGGCGGACGGCGCCGTCAGCCTCGTAGAACAACGCCACCCAGATGATGATCAGGATGCCGACGAACTTCGAGTACACCGCGAGGTGAATCGGCGCGCCGGTGATCAGGCGATAGGCCTCTTCGCAAATCAACAGCACGCCGACGTATCCAATCAGGACGAAGGCGGTCGGCTCGAGGATCGGATACTTCTTGAGCAGGTTCATCGCGTGCGGCGCGATCGCCTGGAGCGCGAGGATGGCGATCAGCACGCCGGCGTAGATCGGCCACATCACGGGATCGCCCGATGGATCCTTCGGCGCGAGGCCCACGGCAGCGATCACGTTGTCGATGCTGAGGCTGAGGTCCATGAGGCCGATCTGGAGGAGCACCGCGCGCAGCGGTCGCGGCGCTGAGTGTTGCACCGGCGAGCGGTCGTTGGCTTGCTCATCGTCGAGCAGGGCCTCGCCGACGTCGTGCGCGCGTCCCCTGGTCAGGTGCGACGACATCAGCCAGATCAGGTAGCCCGCGCCGAGCCACCGCACCCAGGTGTTCGTGGCGAGCCAGCCTGCCGCAAACAGCGCCAGGACTCGAAAGAGGTAGGCGAGAAAGAGGCCGATGCGAATCGCTCGACGTTGCTGCGTGGCCGGGAGCTCGTTGGCGAGCGCCGCAATTCCCAGCACGTTGTCGACCGACAGCAAGCCCTCGAGAACGACGAGGCCGGCAATGACCGAGAGGCCGGCCAGCAATTCCTGGGGGAACATCAAACAACTATCGTATCGTGCCGGCCCCCATCTGTGCGGAACGACGTCGGCGGATCAACGGGTTGTGCCGCAGAAT
The DNA here is from genome assembly GCA_963833135.1 of uncultured cyanobacterium. Taxonomy (GTDB): domain Bacteria; phylum Acidobacteriota; class Vicinamibacteria; order Vicinamibacterales; family UBA2999; genus 12-FULL-67-14b. The sequence goes on from CAWHWW010000016.1 coordinate 374,299, forward strand.
CGATCAGACCGCGGGCCGCTGGCCCGGCTCGATCAAAGTGACTATACTGGTCACATGAAACGAACCGCTACCGTGGTTGATCTGAAGGCGCGGCTGAGCGAGCACCTCCGGTTGGTGAAATCGGGTCATGAGGTCGTCATCACCGAGCGCAATGTGCCGGTGGCGCGGCTGGTACCGCTCGATGATTCCGAGCGCAAGTCGACGCGCCGGCTGCGTTTGACGCGGTCAGGCCTCCTGAAGCCAGGCGGCGGCAAGCTGCCCGCCAACCTCAAGCGTCCGCCGGGCGGCGAGCCGTCGGGCGCCTCCGCCCTCGACGCGCTGCTGAGCGAACGTCACGCAGACGAGCGCTGATGTTCTGGGATAGTTCCGCCATCGTGCCGCTCCTCGTGGCCGAAGCCCAATCGGACGCGATGACTCGAATCCTCGCCGGCGACACGGAGCCCGTAATCTGGTGGGCGACGCCGCTCGAATGCCAGTCGGCGGTCCAGCGCCGCCATCGCGTCGAACCGTTCAAGCCGGCGCACCTGACCGCCTATACCGATCGATTGCGCCAGTTCGTTCACCACGCCGACACGGTCGCGCCGACCGATGACGTGCGCCGCCGGGCGGCGCGCCTGTTGGCGGTCCATCCATTGAGAGCCGCCGACGCGCTGCAACTTGCCGCGGCCCTGGTCTGGGCCGAAGAGCAGCCGCACGGCGAAATGTTCGTCTCGCTCGACCAGCGGCTGCGCGAAGCGGCGGGCCGCGAAGGGTTCTCGCTCATCCCGCCGGAGCTGGAAGTGAGCGGTCAGACCACCTGAGTCATTCACCGTGCGCTGCGCAGGTCGCGAAAGAACGCGCGCACGTCATCGACCAGCAGCTGCGGTTGTTCGAGGGCGGCAAAGTGTCCTCCCTTCGGCATCTCGGTCCACCGGGTGATGTTGTAGCGGCCTTCGAGCCAACGCCGCGGCGACCAGATGATCTCCTTGGGGAAATCCGCGCACGCGGTCGGCACCTCGATTCGGCGGCCGGCCATCGGCGAAGGCGCCGCGTGGCGGCTCTCGTAGTAGATCCGGGCAGACGATGCCGCTGTCTGCGTCACCCAGTAGAGCGTGATGTTGGTCAGCAATTCGTCCTTCGTGAAAACGGTTTCCGGATCACCGTTGCAGTCACACCAGGTCCGGAACTTCTCGACGATCCAGGCCGCGAGGCCGACAGGGGAGTCGTTCAACGCCACGCCGAGGGTCTGCGGTTTCGTGCCCTGAATCTGCTGGTAGCCCGTTTCCTCGTTCTGGAATGTCTGGCGCGTCTTGACCCGCTCGCGCTCCCGTTCGGTCAGTCCCGCATTTGGATCGGTGCCCGCGGGCGGCGCCCCGAAGCACATGTTGAGATGCAATCCCGCGACGTGCGGAGCGTCTGCGAGCGCGACCTGCGTGCTGATGATCGAGCCCCAGTCGCCGCCCTGGACGCCGTAGCGCGAGTAGCCGAGGCGGGCCATCAGGCTCGCCTCGAGCGCCGCAATCCGCGCCGGATCGTAACCGGGCTCTCGCGGCGCCTGGGAAAACGCAAAGCCAGGGATCGACGGCATCACCACGTGGAACGCATCGGCGGCAGTGCCGCCATGGGCCTCCGGATCGCTGAGCGGCCCGATGATCTTCGTGAACTCGACGAACGAGCCTGGCCAGCCGTGAGTGATCAGAAGCGGCAGGGCGTTGGCGTGCTTCGAGCGGCGATGCACGAAGTGCACCGTCAGGCCATCGATGATGGTCGTGAACTGCTCGAGCTGGTTGAGTCGCCGCTCTTGTGCGCGCCAGTCGAATCCCTTGCGCCAATAGTCGACCAACTGACGCAGGTAGCCGATGTCGGTTCCATGCGTCCAGCCATCGCCTTGCAGCGGCTCGGGGAGGCGCGCCGCTGGAGCCGGACCTTGAGGTCGGCGAGGACCGCGTCGGGGATCCGGATCGTGAAGGGTCGAACCGATTCGGATGGCTGCGCTTGGGCCGAGGGCCTCGCGGCGGCAGCGATCAGTGTGGCAAGAACGAGGAGACGACGCATCGCGCCATTCTGCCAGAAGTCGAGAACCCGGAACGCCGATAGAACCTAACCGTGGAATTCTGGAACCCTGATAGAGCTTGTCGCCGGGCTTCAGGTCGAACGCGGTGTAGAACGTGTCGATGTTCGTCAGCGGGACGAAGGCGCGATAGAAGCCACCGATGACCGGCGCCGGCGTGCCGTTGAGCGAGATGTGGTACGCCCGCAGGGCGACCGCGATGCCGCTCAGATCGCCGATGTTCTCGCCCATGGTCTGGCGGGCGTTGATCGTCATGCCCGATAGAGGCGTGTAGGTCTCGAACTGCGCCCCGATCCTGGTGGCGCGTTCTTCGAATTTCTTCGCGTCTTCAGCGGTCCACCAGTTGCGCACGTTGCCGTCGCCGTCCGACTTGCGCCCTTGATCGTCGAAGCCGTGGCTGATCGTGCCGATCACCGCGCCGATCGCGCCGTAGTTGATCGCATCGTCAGCATTGAGATTGAAGAACGGCGGCTGCAGGATGCCGGCGGGAAAGGTGATCTCGTTGCTGGTCGCGTTGTAGGATGCGTTGACGGTTTGCGGCGTGAAGCCCCAACGCCATCGCTCGACCGGCTGGCCCGGGTTCACCGAGCACCTGCTCCACGTCGTTGACGCCGCGCTTCCACCGCGGCTGCTGCACCTGCCGTCCGGCGATGGTCCTGCCGTTGAACTCGAAGGCGGAATCGACAAACGGCTGCGACAACGCGTCCGCATACGCGCTGATCAGCCCGAAGGTCAGGTACTCCTTCCACGTGGCGAGCGGGACTTCCGCGATGACGGCGTCGATCGCCTTCATGTAATCCGGCTGCCGGACGATGACGTCCTTGACCTTGTCGTTCGCGCCGCCCGGCATCTCCGAGAGGTACGCCTGCCAGTCGAAAGCCGGTGTCGACGCCTGCAGCGCGTTCACGCTCATCTTGTTGTAGGTGGCGTTGCGATCGCGGTTGCGCGCGCGATCCCACTGCAGTCTTGCGATCGTCGTTTCGAGCGCGGTGATGCGCGCCGCGGCGCCCTCCGGATCGGGCTGATTGCCGAGGGCGAAGAGCCGTGAGATGTAGGTCGCATACGCCTTGCGGGTCGCCGCGAACTTCTCGTCGTTGCGCAGGTAGTAGTCGCGATCGGGCATGCCGAGACCCGATTGCGAGATCTGCACGGCGTATTGTTCGGAGCTGCGCTGGTCGACACCGACACCCACCGAGAAGGGCAGCCGCACGCCGACTTTCGCGGCGCGGGCGAACGCTTTCGGCAGATCTTTCTTGTCGGTGATCGCCGCGATCGCCGCCAGCTCGCTCTGGGCGCGCTCGCGCAGCATCGCAAAGCTGCCATAGCCGGACTGATCGGCGGGGATGGGCGTGTTGTCGGCCCACCTGCCGTTCGTAACGGAAGAAATCGTCCTGGGGGCGCACCGACAGATCCATGCCGGCTCTCCTTTGGATATGATCCGCTGCGATGTCGGAGACGACGGCCTGGCGATTGGTCGTGGTCCTGTCCGTCCTTTCTGGCGGCGCGGCCCTTGGTAACGAGGCAGCTCAGTACTTCTGGGACTCGACCGTCTACGTCCAGGCGCTCGACAGCCCCCATCCGTACCGGTTTTCGGATCCGTATCCCTTTCTCTATCCGCCGTTCGCCATGGACCTCTTCAGGATGGCGCGCAGCCATCTCTTCGAGTTCATCTCAATCGCGAGCGTTGCTGCCGCGGCGTTGTTTCTGCGGGTCTTTGCACAGATGAATCTGTCGCGACAGTTCGAATGGCTGATGGCCATCACGGCCATGGGCGGACTCGGCGTGGTGTCGCTCCTGACGGGCAACGTCGGCGTCCCGATGAATCTCACGCTGCTGGCCGTCGCCCTTCTCGCTGCGATGGGAACACCGATGGCGATCGGCGTACTGCCGATCGTGATTGGCATCGGCGCGCTCATCAAGCCGCAGTTCGCGCTCTATCTTGGCTTGCTGTTGTGCCTGGAGCGGTCGCGTACGGTGGCCGTGGCGAAGGCGGTAGCCGTGGGGGCCGCGGTCATCCTTGTCCACGCGTCGTACATCCTGTTCCGGCCGTACGACTGGGATGAGTACATCCAGAGCGTCCTGAAGCGCACGGTCGACGAGAAGGACTTCGGCTGGGGCCCGGCCGCGTTGGCCATGCGCTTCAGCGACGCGAACGCCGCCGCAACGGTCGCGTACGCGCTCGGCTTCCTTGCCGTGAGTGGCCTCGCATACCTGGCCTGGCTAAGATCGGTCCGGTCCAATCGCCCGTTGCCGCCACTCTTCGTGGTCAGCCTCGCGTTCGTCGTGCTGACTCTTGCGAATCCGCGACTTCCACTCTACGACGTGTATGTCGCGGCGATTGCCCTCGTCATCTGCTGTGCGATGGCCCCGCCGACGCCCGCAATGGCGTGGACGCTCGTGGCGGCGATGGCGATCAATTTTCTGCCGTGGGTCATCGCGAACTTCACGAGAACACCGTCGGCCTGGCCGTGGTGGATCCAGGACCTTCAGATCACGCACCTCGTTGGGACCGCGAGCCTTTTCGTCGCCTTGGCTCGTACCGGGATTCAGGATATCGCTGCTGCCGAGTAGTTCTGCTTTTGTGCTACAACCGGCGGCATGCCGACGACCGATCCCGCCCGCATCGCTTTGCGCCAGATGGCGGCGACCCTCGCGTATCGCGCGGCGAAAGTGCTGCGCGATGTGCCTCCGGATTTTGCCCACAGGAGTTTCGGCGATTCCACGCGCCGGCCTATTCACATCCTCTCTCACATGGGAGACTTGATGAGTTGGGGGGTGTCCATGGCGTCCGGCGGCAAGGAGTGGAAGCCGGCCGGCAGTGATGACTGGAACACCGAGGTGCACCGATTCTTCAGCGGTCTCGCCGCGTTCGATGCGGCGCTCGGCGCCGAAGGCGATTTCAAGGGCTCGATCGACAAGTTGATCCAGGGGCCGCTCGCCGATGCGCTCACGCACGTCGGCCAGCTCGCGATGCTGCGCGGCATGGCGGGCGCGCCGGTGCGCCCGGAGAGTTACGCGCGGGCGGTCATCACTGCCGGCCGCGTCGGTCTCGATCAGGAAGCGCCGCGCGCCGAGTTCGACGGCGATGCCAGCAGCAGAAAGTCATGACCGCCAGGTTCCATAGGGTTCCAACGTGTTCCAGGCGTTCCAAGGGCATCGTTCGCGAGCGGTGCCATGTGTTCGCGAACCGTGGAACCGCAGTAGAACGTTGCCTCTGGAACCCTTGGAACCGCATGGAACCCCTGGAACCTCGCCGTGTATAGGTTTCTGATCGGTCTCGCGCTGCTGGCTCTTCAAGCCACCTGGCATCCGTCGTTCGAGTTGATCCAGCCCGAGTTGTTCGGCGCCGCCGGCGGCCAGGCCAATGCGTGGGCCGATGCCGACAACGACGGCGATCTCGACTACTTCGTCGCATTCCGCGGCCGTCCAAATCGCTTCTATCGCAACGACGAGGGAACGTTTCGCGACGTCGCCTCCGAGGTCGGCCTCGCCGACAGCGTCGAGACCCGCGCCGCGGCGTGGGGCGATTTCGACGCCGACGGCGATCCCGATCTCTTCATCGGCTTTGCCGATCCGGCAATTCCCGCGAAGGTCTACCGCAACGACGCCAGGGGCGCGACGTTCGTCGACGTCGCGAAGGCGATCGGCGTTCGACTGACCGGCGTGGCCCGTCAGCCGGCGTGGATCGATTACGACGGGGACGGCGATCTCGATCTGTTTGCGGCCTTCCGCGACGTTCCCAATCGCTTGCTGAGAAACGATCGCGGCAGGTTCGTCGACGTGACGGAGACGACGGGAATCGGCGATTCGCGGAAGACCGTCAGCGCCGTGTGGTGGGACTTCGACCGCGATGGCGATCTGGATCTGTTTACGGCGAACCAGGAAGGCGAGGCGAATGGCCTCTATCGCCAGACCGGCGGAACGTTCGAGGACGTTGCCGTGACGATGGGCGTGGCCGGGACGCCGCGGCCGAAGGAAGACGGCGGCGTCGGCCCGAGCGTCGCGGACTTCGATCAGGATGGCGACTTCGATCTGTTCGTGGCGAACTACGGACCGAGCGCCCTCTATCGCAACGATGGCGGCTTGAAGTTCACCGAGGTCTCGCGCGAGCGCGGCATCGACCTGAACGGCCACGGTGTGACGTCCGGCTGGGGCGATCTGGACAACGACGGCCTGCCCGATCTTTACGTCGCGAACTTCATTGCCGGCCAGCCGCTCTATCGTGACGCGTTGTTCATCAACGGCGCGAAGGCGTTCGTCGAGGCGCTGCCCGCCGTGGTCCTGAAGCACGATGCCACGCACGGCGTGCAGTTCGTCGACTTCGATCGGGACGGCCGGCTCGATCTGGCGCTGACCAATAACGATCCCGGCGGCGGCGGGCATCCGCTGCTGCGCAACACCGCGGCGATGCGGGGCCGGTCGATCGCGATCGAAGTGACCGATCCCAATGCGCGCCGCTCACGCGCGGGCAGCGAAGTGCGCGCCTATCGAACGGGCACGCGGCTGATGCTGTCGTCCGCGATCGTCGATTCCGGCAGCGGCTATTGCTCGCAGAGCGAGATGCCCGTGCACCTGGGTATTGCCGGCGATTGGAAAGGCAACATCGATATCGAAGTGATCACGATGACTGGAGGCACGCGCCATGCGAGCATCGTCCGCGATGTCAATCCCGACGACTATCGCGGACGATCCTTGAGGATCATCACGACTCGGTGAACTGCTGACTGCGACTGCCGACCGGAAAATGAACTCTTAACTGTCGACTCTCGATTGCGGACTGTCTCAGGGTTTCTTCCGCAAGTGTCCGTACATCAGTTCCTCCGCGAATGGCACGCACTTGTATTCCACCAGCTGCATGTTCGGCTCGCGGCGGCGATAGAGCGGCATCTTGATCTTCCACGGCTTCGAGAACACGTTCGGATCCTCGATCGTCGCCTCGTAGTCCATCGTGTTGGCGTCGACGAGCGTGTATCGCTCGGTCACCTTGAGCGCGTCGCTGTGGTAATTGCCGGCGCGATCGAACCACGTGTCCGGCATTTGATCCGTCACTTCGACGACGAGCGACTCGCCGTCCCATTGTGCCGACCGACCATCCCATCCACGCCGGCGCCGGGCTCTTCTCCTGCGTGTTGATCCTGACGACGCGGCTCGCGCTGGTGAACTCGTAGGCGAAGAGCACGCTGTCCTTCGCCTGCACGATCTGGAACGGATACGGCATGTAGGTGGCGCGCGGGATGCCCGGCATGTAGCACTTGATCTCTGGATCGAGCTTCATCCAGTCGGCGCGATTCTGGTTGCGCTTCTCGAGCGCGGCCGGCAGATAGGGGATCTCGTCACCTTCGACCACGCCGAGGCCGCCGGGAATGCTGAAGGCCGCGGCGAGCGCGACGACCGGACCCATGCGCGCTTCGTGCGGCTCGAGATCCCAGTTGGCCGTGTTGTTCGCCTGCCAGATGCCGCTGATGTCCGGGGCGCCATCGGCCGTGCGCGGCGCGCGATACGCCTGCTCCTGGCCGGCGCCAACGCTGATGCCGTCGCAGGCTGCCGTGGTGGCGACGACGAGCGCGAGTGCTGCGAAACCAAGTCGCATCGCTATTGCCCCTTCGGCTTCGGTTTTTCGTTCGGATCCTTGCCGTCGCGCGGCGCGCCGGTGCCCGACGAGCCCATGAACAGCGTACGGCCGTCCGGGAACGTAATGTCGCGGCCATTGGCGCGCATACGCCCGTCCTTCGCCTTGTAGCCCGACACGACGATGATCGTGCCGACCTTGATCGATTCGCGGGTGATGCCGTTTCGTTGCAGCGTGTTCGGCGTGCCGCCTTCGACCATCCACACCTCGGCCTTGCCATCCTTCGACTTGTTCTCCATGTGGATCCACGCGTGCGGGTTGATCCACTCGATCTTCGTGATCGGCCCCCTGAGCGTGACCGGCGCGGTGGCGTCAAACTCAGCAGAAAACGCATGGTGCGCCACCAGCGGAGCCGTAGCTGCGAGCACGAGAATTCCGGCGCCCAGTATCCAGGATTGATGAGACATGACGAATCTCCGTCGCAGAGGATACCGCAACTGACGGCCCGTAAGCCCGTAGTCCGTAAGCCCGTAGCCCGCGGCCCGTTGGCCTGCTAGAATTCGCCGCATGAAGATCCTACACGCCTTCGCCGTTGCCGCCGGTCTCGCGCTTGCCCTGAGCACAGTCGAAGGGTTGGTCGTGGCGTCCCTGGGCGCCCAGGGCGCCCAGGAGGCCGCCAAGTATGGCCTCGACCCGAACTACAAAGTGCCGCGGCTCGCCGACGGCCACCCGGATCTTCAGGGTGTCTGGGGCAACAACAGCGTCACGCCGATGACACGCCCGCGGCAGTGGAAGGACAAGACGCTCGTCACCGATGCCGAGCTGGCCGAGATGAAGCAGCTCGCCGCGCAGTCGGTCGATCAGGGCGGCGACGCGATCTTCGGCAACTTCATCCAGCAGATTCTCGACGCGAAGGAAAAGGGCGCCTACAAGCAGACGTCGTACGATCCGTCGACCGGCAACTACAACCAGTTCTGGATGGCCGATCGCGAGTGGGATCACCGCACGTCGCTCATCATCGATCCGCCCGATGGCCAGTTTCCGGCGCTGACCCCGGAGGCGCAGGCCCGTCGCACCGCCGCCGCCGCGCGTCCGCGCACGCGCGGCCCGTCGGATGGTCCCGAAGATCGGCCGCTCTCGGAGCGGTGCATTTCGTACGGTGCGCCGCGCACGCAGTCCAATTACAACAGCTACACGCAGATCATCCAGTCGACAAGACACCGTCGTGTTGCTGCAGGAAATGATTCACGACGCGCGCGTCGTGCCGATGACCAACAAGCCACACCTGCCGAAAAAGGTTCGCCAGCTGCATGGCGATCCGCGCGGCCGCTGGGAGGGCGACACGCTCGTCGTCGAGACCACCAACTACATCAACGGCTTCCAGGGTTCGACGCCGGACGTGAAGATCACCGAGCGCTACACGCGCGTCAGCGCGGACTTCATCAACTGGCAGGTGACCGTCGAGGATCCGGCGACCTGGACCAAGCCGTATACGTTCATGGTCCGCTTGAAGAAGACCGACGGACAGATTTACGAGTATGCGTGCCACGAGGGCAACTACGCGATGGAAGGCATCCTTGGGGGCGCCCGCATGGAAGAATCGAAGAAGGGCAAGAAGTAAGACCCTAAGCCCTTAAGCCCACTATCTTTACGCAGTCTGTTGTGCCGCGGCCTTTTCTTGAGCGGCCGAGGTCAGCATCCGGATCGCGGTGTAGAGCACCACGACCAGCACCAGGATCCGCAAATAGAAGAGCGGGATCGCGTCGACCAGGGGCGCCGCGATCAATACCGCGAGCGGGCCCGCGATCAGGAACGCGATCGCGGTTCTCAGGTCGTAGCTGCCCTTGCGAATGAACTGGATGCTGCCCGACGGCATCAGGAACGCGCAGGCGCCCATCATGATCGGGTAGGACACGCGCGGGTCCATTCCCGAGCAGGCTGATCATGATCAGGCACGGCCCGTAGAAGCCGATGCCGAGCATCATCAGCGCGCCGAGCACCATCGAAATGCCGACCGCGATGCCCAGCTTGGCGCCCGACAGGCCGAGCGCCTCGCCCGGAGCCGGCCCCTGTCCGGACAGTCGACAGCACCATCAGCGCCGACGCGACCAGCAGCGCCGATGCCCATGCCGATCTGCACCTGCCGCCTGGAGAATCCGGACGACGACGCCTGCGCCGAGAAAGGCGCCGAGCACCGCGGCGCCGATGATGCTGACGAGCGTCGATGAAGTCGACCTCGATGATGGTCATGAAGATCACCGCCTGCACCACCGTCGCCATCACGTAGCCGACGTTCAGCGTGCCGGGAATCTTCTCGTCCGGCATCACGTTCCACAGCTTCGACATCGACGTCGTCGTCGCATATGAGCCGATGCCGAGCGTGTCGAAGAAGTTGGCGACGAACGCGATGCCCAGCGCCAGCGGCGTCGGCTTCAGCGCGCCGGGCTGGTGCTTCCGCCGGCCTTCGGTGACGTACCAGAACGCGTGATACACAACGGCGATCACGATCAACAAGGCAATCAGGATGTTTTTGGGTTCCATCGTGCGGCGAATTCTAGCGTGGTTTTGTCCACGGATTACACCGATTACACGGACGGTTCGTCGGCATCAAGTTCGCGTCGCGGTCGCCGCAGTCCGTGAATCCGTGTCTGTGATGAAAAAGATCAGCCGACGAACTTATATCCTGAGCCGTGAATCGTCAGGATGTGTTCCGGCGCGTGCGGCGAGCGCTCGATCTTCTGGCGCAGCTTGGCGACGAAATTGTCGATCGTGCGCGTGGTCGGGAACTCTTCGTAGCCCCAGACCTCGTTGAGGATCTGTTCGCGCGTGACCACCTGCCCGGTGTGCTGGACGAAGTAGCGGAGCAGATCGAACTCGCGCGCCGTGAACTCGATGCGGGCCTTGCCGCGGCGCGCCTGGTGCAGCTTGAAGTCGATCTCGATGTCGCCGATCTTGATCGCATCGGCGGTCGGCTTCTGCTGGCCGGTGCGGCGCAGCACCGCGCGCACGCGCGCCAGGAGCTCGGTGATCGAAAACGGCTTGGTGACGTAGTCGTCGGCGCCGAGCTCGAGGCCGAGCACCTTGTCGGTCTCGGCCGAGCGCGCCGTCAGCATCACGATCGGCGTCGAGATCGACCGCGCCCGCAGGTCGCGGCACACGTCGAAGCCGTTCTTCTTCGGCAGCATCACGTCGAGGATCACCAGGTCGGGCGTGAAGCTGGCCGCCTTCTGCAGGCCTTCGTCGCCGTCGGCGGCGGTTTCCACTTCGTAGCCTTCGAGCTCGAGATTGTCGCGAAGGCCGAGCCGCATCTGCGGCTCGTCTTCGATCACCAGAATCCGTTTCATTACTCTGCGCTTTCTGAGCCTTCTGTGGCTTTCATCGTGTGGATTCTGCCAGCGTTCCGTGGAACGCATTTTCACTCGGGATGGGGAAGTGCAGCGAGAAGGTGCTGCCGCGGTCGGGCTCGCTTTCGACGCGCACGAAGCCGCCGTGGCCGCGCATGGTGTGATCGACGATCGCCAGGCCGAGGCCGGTGCCCTGCGGCCCGCCGCCGAGCTCGCGCTGCACGCGATAGAACTTGCGGAAGATGCGGCCCTGCTCGCGCCGCGAAATGCCGATGCCGTGATCGGTGACGCTGACCACGATGTGGCCGTTGACGCGCTTGGCCTCGATCTCGATGTGCTTCGCGTCGCCCGAGTACTTCATCGCGTTGGCGAGCAGGTTTTCGATCGCCTGCTCGGCGGCGCCTTCGTCGGCCAGGATGCGCGGCAGGTCCGGCGTCGATCTTCGGCGTGACCGTGAAGTGGCCCTGCGAGAACTGCGTCTCCATTCGCGCCAGCACCTTGCTCGACCGACTCGGACAGATCGGCCGGCTCCATGCGATACGGGCGCAGGCCCGCTTCCATGCGCGAGAAGTCGAGGATGTTCTCGATCAGTCGCGTCAGCTTCTTCGACTTCGCCGTTGATGATGCGGTAATACTCCTGCGCGCGTTCGGGCGTGCGCACGCGGCCGAGCTCCAGCGTTTCGGCAAACAGCTGGATCAGCGCCAGCGGGCGTCTTGAGGTCGTGCGACACCGACGCGACGAAATTCGACTTCAGCTCGGCGACGCGCACTTCGCGCGCCGCCGCGCCGGCGACGAGGAACACGCCGAGCGCCATCGCCACGGCCAGCACGATCATCAGGGCCAGCTGCGGCCGCGTGCTGGCGCTGACGATTTCCGGAATCGGCTGCGGGCCGTAGCTGGTCCGCAGGCCCCAGACCTCGCGGTGCTGCTCGTACGGCGCCGCGAATTCGAGCAGCTCCTTGTCGAAGAAGATGATCGCGAAGCTGCGCTCGTCGACCGGCGTGACGTGGCCGCTGCGCTCCGGATGCGACGCGTAGATGTGCTCGCCGTTTTCGTCGAGGACTTCGGTTTCGAGGTGCGGGAACCCCGACGGCTGCTGCACGCTCGCCAGCCAGTCGCGCAGCACCGCCGGAATGAACTGGGCGCGCAGCTTCTCGGCGTCGACCGCAAACGCGATCACGCTGGTCATGCGCTCGCGCGCCGGGCCCTCGAAACGCAGCTGCGCCTGCACGTAGTGCGGCCGGCCGTTGATGGTCTCGGTGAACGCGACGATCGCGCGGCGTGGTCTTGACGAGCTCGCGCAGCCGGCGCAGCAGCTGGGCGCCGACGACCTTGTCTTCGCGGAACCGCTCCGATGTCGCCGGTCGGCAGCGCCTTGCTCGCCTGATCGAACACCAGCCACTTGTTGGACTGCGGCCCGACCTCGGTCCAGACGAAGAACGATTCGACGAACGGGCTCTCGGCCAGCGCGTCGTTGAGGATCGGCTCGATGAAGGGCAGATCGAGCGGCTCGGTCCGCGCCTGCGTGAATGCGCAGCAGCACGCTGATGTGCGGACGCTTCAGGTAGTCCTCGATCGATCGCGTCAGCGAATCGGCGGTTTCGCTGCTCAACTGCCGCAGCACCACCGCCGATGTCGTCTCGATGTCGTTCAGCGACTTGAACTGGAAGTAGAACAGCACCGCCATCGGGATGGCGACGACGACGGCGAGGCCCGCGGCGAGGCGGACGCCGCGATCGTGAAATGACCTGGACGAATGGACTCGGACGCGTGCCGCTCAGTCGTCTTATCCTTTGAGTTCCTTCGTCAGCCATTCGTGCACGCGCCTGCCACTGCCGTCAATTCCGGATGCTGCGTCACGAGCGCCCACAGGATCGCGCTGGTGTCGCCGAGCAACTGCTGCCGGTATTCGCGCGGCAGTCCCGCGGTCGCGCGCTGCAGCTCGCGTAACGCGCCGGCCGCATCGCCCGTGGCCACCTTGCAGAGCGCCAGTCGTGACGCCTGCACCGGGTTCTTCTCCGGGTCACGCGCCTGCCCCTCGGCATACGCCGAAAGCGCGGCCTGGAAACGTCCCTGCAAAAACAGTGTATGCCCGAGATTGTAATGGCCAAAGGCCATCCCCGGGGTGAGTTGGATGACTTGGCGGAACGCGGCCTCGGACTCGCCCAAACGGCCGAGCTCCCGCCGGACGACGCCGACGTTGTTCAGGGCCTGCGGGCTCGCCGGATCGAGGGCGAGGGCTCGTTCAAAGGCGGCGAGGGCTTCCTGCGGGCGATCGAGCTCGCCCAGCGTGCCGCCAAGGTTCGCCCAGGCGGGGCCGAAACCCGGCAATAGCTCGGTGGCGCGCTGGAACGACTCGCTGGCCTTGACCATGTCGTCCGAGCGCAGCCATAGCTTGCCGCGCTCGTAGTGGGCCGCGGCCCATTCGGGCGCTTGCGCGATCGCGTCGTCGAGATCGCGCGCCGCGGCGTCCAGATCGTTGACCTCGACGCACGACGCTGGCAGTCGCCACCAGCGCCGCGGGCGTTCGTCCAGCCCTCAACACGTCGACGCACATCGCGAGGCGCTCAGCCGGATCGGCGAGCCGGAACGCGATCGCTAACGGATGGGTAACTCCGTGTTCTCCGTTCTTCTCCGTGTCCTCCGTGATCGCGAGGCGGGCGTTTCCATGGCGAGCGAGCGCGGCGCCCCACTCAGCATCGAGATAGGCTTGTTGCGTCGTCACCAGCTGCGTGCCCGATTGCGCGTTCACATAGGCGTCGTCGACGTGCGCGGCGCGCACCACGACTTCGCCGGCAGGAAGCTCAGGACACAGTGGATAGCGGAACGGCCATTCCGAGGCGGGCGGCGCATCGATCACGGAGGGCACGCGACATTTTAGTCTTGCGACGCTCCGCGTCGCGACTGACAGGTGGTCGGTCCGCGCTTTATCCCTTCGTCCGGCAATCGGTGTGCATGCAGTTGCAGTGCAGTTCGACTTGCGGCGCCTTCTTGCAGTATTCGCTGCAGTACTTCGTTCCGGCGGGCACAATGCAGTAGCAGCTGGGATGCGCGCACTTCTGATCGTTCTTCTGCTCAGCCATTGGAGGCCCTCCTCCGCGAATTATGCGCTCGTGCCTCGCCCAGTCAAAGCTCAGCTGAGTCAGAAGGCAAGCCGAAGCGACAGGGATGCCGTGCGCGGCGCGCCGAAATGGGTACCGCTGAACGGGTTGCCGAAGTTGTACGCGTAGGGCTGGTCGAAGAGATTCATCACGGCGGCGCTGCAGCGTCGCCGATTGCCGGCCCTTCTTCCAGACCGCCGCGTCCGCGAGGATCGACGCGATCGCGCGGCCTTTCACGCGGCCGGCTTCGAAGTCGACCAGCTCAGCACCCGGACGTTCGCGCAGCTCGTCCAGATCCTCGTCGCTGCGCTGCACCGGCGTTCCACTTTCGTATCTGAACGTGCCGGAGACCGTTAGCCTCGCCGCGCGGGGTCCAGGTCACCCCGCCGCCGGCCGACCACGAGTTGATCATGATCCGGGACGAATTCCTCGCCCGAAGCGATGTCCGCGATGTCGTCTTCGAGAAACAAGCCGCCGGTGATCGGTCCATTCTGGCGGACGCGGCCGGCCGAGAAGTTCAGATACCCTGACCACGACGATCGTCGCGGCAGCTCGACGCGAAGATCGATGCCGGCGGCGCGGCCCCTGGAGACGGCATTCGGAAAGATGATCGTCGTGCCGGCGAAGACATTGGGATCGGCGGCGTCGGTGATTGTGCGGCGCCACACCGCGACGTCGAGACCGCATCCGCGAAGCGAACTGGTGGTTCACGCCGGCCTCGAACATCCACTGCCGTTCGGGTTCGAGCTCTGCGCCGCCACTGCCGCCTTCCGTCGCAAACGGCGAGAGCACCCGCGCTTCTTCCGAGGACGACAGCAGAAAATTCTCTGGCTGCGGAGGCTGAAAAAATCGGCTGACCGATCCGCGCAGCACCGTGCCGTCCGCACGGTACGCAGCGCCAACGCGCGGGCTCACCTGCTGCCGCCGCGGTCCGAGGCCGCTCGAATCGAAGCGAACTCCGCCGCTGAGTGTGAGCCCGCTCCTGACCGTCCATTCGTCCTGCAGAAAGGCGGACCATGACATCGGGTTCGCGCGTCCGGCGAACGCGAACGGCTGGTCGATGGTGTATGCAAGCGCCGCCTCACTGAACCCCGCCTCCTCCGCGTCCTCTGGATCGGTCACGGCGAAGGCGAAGGATTCGTCGAGGCTGAGCCGCTGCGCTTCGAACCCCGTCTTGATCGTATGGTTCCGGACTCTCCGCGACAGCCCGGCAATCACGCCGCTGCGGACCAGGCGGCGGTCGGCGACGGCAACGAGCGGCGTGTCGGCCTCGCTGCCGGCAAGGGCCGCCTTCGATCGGCGCGTGTACACGGCTAGTTGTGAAAAGGTCGACGATGAAAATCCGTGCTGCCACGACAGCGTCGTGAAGCCCCGCCTGATCTGCTGGCGCTGATCCTGCGAGGCGGTCTCCTGCAGTTCGTTGTTCGGAACGTCGTAATCCATCGCGCCGAACGCGACGTTGGCGGTGACGACGTCCGAGTCGGATGCCGACCACATCAACTGGCTTTCGGCGCTGCCGAGCGCGCCGTGGTTGTGGAAGTTGTCCGGATGAATCGGATCCAGGAACCGATCCGACTGCTGCCCGTTCGCCACGAGGGTCATCGCGAGGGCAGGGGAGAATCGCCACGCGGCCAGCCCGGAAGCGGCGATCGCATCGTCGCTGCCGCGTTCGACCTGCGACCGTGCCGAGCCAATCCTTGCCAATCGATTTCGAGCGCACATC
The DNA here is from genome assembly GCA_963833135.1 of uncultured cyanobacterium. GTDB lineage: Bacteria > Acidobacteriota > Vicinamibacteria > Vicinamibacterales > UBA2999 > 12-FULL-67-14b. The sequence continues at coordinate 390,087 of CAWHWW010000016.1, forward strand.
GATGACGCCGCCCGCCTTGTGGCCGAACTCCGCCGGAATGTACCCGGTAATGACGTTGATCGACTCGATGTTCGCGAGTGGCGGCCCCATCCCGTTCAGCGGATCCAGCCGCTCATACACGGGGACGCCGTCGATCACATAGAGGAAGCCGTCGTCGACGCCGCGGACGTGCAGCAGGCCGTTGTCCTCGGTAGCCCAACCCGGCAAGGTGGCTACGGCTTCCTGTACGCCGTTCGCCATCGTGCGGACCGGGATACGAGCGATCGACTCGCCCGCAATCGATGCGCGCGTGGCCGGCGAGTCGGGCTCGAGTTGGTGCCCCACAATCACGTCGACCGCTGTCCGCAACGTGAGACGAAGGGTGATGTCGAGTGGCAGGGCCGCGTCGACGGTCACCAGGTGATCGAGAGGCTGGAAGCCAGGCATCGACACACGCAGCAGATATCGGCCGCGAGCGACCGCCGGAAAACTGAATCGTCCGGCCGTGTCGGACAGGGCGGAATCGATTGCGCCGCCAATCGGGTCGGTCAATTCGACGGTCACGCCGGCCACCGAGCCGGCGTCGTCGACGACCGTTCCGCGGATCGCAGCGAGCTGCAATTGTGCTGAGGCTGATGCCGCCAGGAATACAAGCAGCAGGATGCTGAACAGTGCTCTGAAGAATCTCGCGAACACGATTACTTTACTTCGACAATCTCAATCGCTTCGCGGCTCGGACCCTCGATCATCACTGCGCGCAGGCCGCCAATCGTGTACGGCTGCTCGAGGAAGGTGACGTTCCCGGCCTTCAGCTTGGCGATCCACGCGTCGAGATCGCCGACGCTGACAGCGAAGTGATCCATCAGGTGCCCGCGCGTCGGTCCTGCCGGCGTGGCCCCCTGGTTCATGTAGAAGAAGAGCGAGACGTCGCCGAAGATCGTCGACTGCACCGCGGGAGTGCGAAACATGCCGTCCCAATCGAGCGCCGGCAGCGTGCGATCGGGGCCGCGCTCGACCGCGCAGTTCGCGGCGCTCCGTGCTGCTGGCTGCCGACCTCGCCGACGAGCTTGAGCGGCGGCGGCACCCGCCCGGGACGCCGGTACGGGAACGTTCAAGTGCGTCTGATACCAGAGCTGCGCGCAGTAGGGTTGCTCCTGATACATGTGAATGTGATTGAAGCGCTCGGCCGGCATGTTGCCTTGATATTCGACGAGCGAATCATCAGGACCACGCAAGTAGGCGAAGCCTGCGCCGCCATTCGGCTTCACGCCCTTGGCCTTTGCCTCCGCAACCTGCGTGCGCGTCAATCCCAGCACGCCGCCCGTACCCGGATACGTGTCGCTGCTGACGAACACCGTGCCGGTGCCTTCGCCGGTGCCGGTGTAGAGCGGTACGAGGGTGATGCCCTGCTTCCGGTAGCGATCGAGCGTCGCGCGCACGTCGGTAACGTGCCAGCCGAAATGCCAGAACGCGGTTTGCGGCTGCGTCGCCGGCGGCGCCGCAACCCTGTTGAACAACACCAGCACGTTGTTCGGCGATCGCAACGCCGGCTGCCCCGCGAACGTGCCCTTCGACGTTGACGGAAAGGCTTTGACGTAAAACTCGATTGCCGCTTCGGGATTAACTGAGTTGAGGTGGAGATGATGAAACGATGGCGCCGGGAGTGGGGTTTGCGCACTGAGCCCAGGGCCAGCCAAGCAGCCGCAAGCCCGTAGCCCGCAAGCCCGTAGCCCGCAAGCCCGAAGAGCGCGGCGATTAGTTTTCCAGTCCGAGCGCCCATCGAATACCTCCGTTGATGTGCGCGCGGAAAACGGGATCGTCGCTCCAGATATCGTCGCGATGGCCAAGTGACGTATAGAACGTTCGCCCCTTGCCATATTCCCGTGTCCACGCCTGCGGATAATCGCCGCCGCGTTTCAGGTTCGGCTGTTTCGACATGTCCATGTGCTCGGTGTCGAGGCTGAGGAGCACGTGCACGCGATCGCGCGAGAAGCCCATCGGGATCTTGTTCTTGAAGAGCACGTCGATGTTGTCGTCCGGCTTCGATGCATCCCACGGCGCGGTGCCGAACAAATAGAACTCGTCGACGATCGGCCAGCTCGTGCCGAGCATTTTCGTTGCCGGGTGTTTGGTGTCCTCGACCTTCAACACCGCGATGGTGCCTTGCGGCAGGTTGCGATTGAAGTAGCCGCCGAGCATCTCGCCGAATTCCGGATAGTTGTAGAAGGTGAGCGAGGCGCAGTGCGCGCCGATGAGGGCCTTGCCGCCCTTGACGAAATCGAGCAGCGCTTTCTTCTGCGCGTCGGTCATCGGCAGGTTGCCGTTGGTCATCATCATCACGCCGTCGAATTGATTCAGGTACTCAGGCGTGAGGAAGGAGAAATCGAGCTGCTTCGGATCCTGCTTGTAGCCCTCGACCGTCGTCACCTCGAAGCCACCGGTCTTTCCGAGCTCGGTGACCGCTTTCTCGGCCGGGCCCAGGCTGGTGTGCTTGTAAAGCGCGGCGTGCGTGAGGAACAACAGCTTCTTTGACTTGCCCGCTGTAGCCTGGGCGGAGGTGGGACCCTGCCCGAAAGCCGAAAGCTGAAGGCCGAAGGCGATTAACCCGAGGGCAAGAACATACCGAGCCATATCAGTGTCCTGGAGGAAGTTTGGGCGTCCGCTCGCCCTGGTGGCAGGTGTAGCAGGTGACACGGCCGAGCACCGATTCACCGTCCTTCGGCTTGTGATCTGGGAAAAACTGCTTGTTGAGCCCCTTGGTCATCTCCAGCATTCGCCGCGCGGTCGCCTTTTCCGTCTTTTCATCGCTCGCAAAGTTGCCCCGAACGTGGCAGGTGTTGCAATTCACGCCGAGCGCCTGGGTGATGAAGTTCATTTCTTCCTGGAATTGGGGTGCCAGTAGGCCGGTCAGGACCGTTACGGATGGGCTGTCGACCACTGTCGGAGTCGGGGCTTGGGCGAAAACTGGTGAAAATGAGGCAAGTGCAATAGTGAGAAATAAGTGCGCGCCGACGAGTTTCATCGCCGGGAGTATAGGCGGAGTTGCGGGAGTTTTGCCCGGCATGCTATATTCGTTAGGTTCTCGTGAGCCTAGGACACCCTATCTAGGTTCAATTGCATCGTGATGCGTTTGAGTTGGGCCCCGTCACAGGGGACCTTCGAGCATCCGCCGGTGCCGAAAACACACATTAAGTAGGGTTTTTCAGCTTCAGGTGCCAAGCGGATATCTCGCTTCAAGGCCTGACGCGCCACGGGTCCCGTAGCGGCGACAAACCGCAAGGTTTTGTTCGCCCGGAAAAACGGGCTCTGTGGGAGTTTTTTCGATTTCATGCGTGACGGAGACGTCCGTGCTGCGCAGGTGGAGTGCTCGTGCCGACGATTAGTCAGCTTGTCCGCAAAGGACGCGAGAAGGTCCAGTGGAAGACGAAGAGCCCGGCGCTGCAGAACAGCCCGCAGAAGCGCGGCGTGTGCGTGCGCGTGTTCACCCAGACCCCGAAGAAGCCGAACTCGGCGCTGCGTAAGGTCGCGCGCGTTCGACTCACCAACAAGATCGAGGTCACGACCTACATCCCCGGTGTCGGCCACAACCTGCAGGAGCACTCGCTGGTGCTGATCCGCGGCGGCCGCGTGAAGGATCTCCCGGGCGTGCGCTATCACGTCGTGCGCGGCACGCTCGACGCGGTCGGCGTGCAGGGAAGAAAACAGGGCCGCTCCAAGTATGGAGCGAAGCGGCCGAAGTCGTAGGCAAGACCCAGGACTCAGGACCCAGGACCTTTTTTTATGCCGCGTAGACGAGAAATTGCGAAACGTGAACTGCTGCCGGACGCGCTCTATCAGAGCCCGCTGGTGACGAAGTTCATCAACACGATCATGAGCGAGGGCAAGCGCTCCACGGCGGAGCGCATCCTCTATCAGAGCTTTGATCTGATCAAGGAGCGCTCGGGTGACGACCCGCTCAAGGTGTTCAAGAAGGCCGTCGACAACGTCAAGCCGGCCCTCGAGGTGAAGTCGCGCCGCGTCGGCGGCTCGAACTACCAGGTGCCGATCGAAGTCAATCCGAACCGCCGCCTTTCGCTCAGCATCCGCTGGCTGGTCGGCTTCGCGCGCGCGCGGGGCGACGGCAAGACGATGCAGGAGAAGCTGGCCAACGAGCTGCTCGATGCGGCCAACCTCCGCGGCGGCGCCGTCAAGAAGCGCGAAGACACGCACCGGATGGCCGAGGCGAACAAGGCTTTTGCGCACTACCGCTGGTAGGTTCAACGGTTCAACGGTTCAACGGTTCAACGGTTCAAGAAGTTCAAAGGTTAGCGGCGAAAGACGGTAATGGCGAGACAGGCACCACTAGAGAAAACCCGGAACATCGGCATCATGGCCCACATCGATGCCGGGAAGACGACCACGACGGAGCGGATCCTCTTCTACACGGGTATTACCTACAAGATCGGTGAAGTCCACGAAGGCACGGCCGTCATGGACTGGATGGAGCAGGAGCAGGAGCGCGGCATCACGATCACGTCCGCGGCGACGACCTGCTTCTGGAAAGAGCACCGCATCAACATCATCGATACGCCTGGTCACGTCGACTTCACGGTTGAAGTGGAGCGCTCGCTGCGCGTGCTCGACGGCGCCGTTGCCGTGTTCGACGCGGTCTCGGGTGTCGAGCCGCAGTCGGAAACCGTGTGGCGCCAGGCCGACAAGTACCGCGTGCCGCGCATCTGCTTCGTCAACAAGATGGACCGCATCGGCGCGGACTTCAAGGAAACGCTCTCGCAGATCGCCACCAAGCTCGAAGGCAACCCCGTCGCGATTCAGCTGCCGATTGGCGCCGAAGACAAGTTCCGCGGCGTCGTCGATCTGATCCGCATGAAGGCGCTCGTCTACAAGGACGAGACGATGGGCGCGGATTACGAAGTGCAGGACATTCCGGCCGACATGCTGGAGGACGCCAAGGCGTACCACGAAAAGCTGGTCGAGAAGGTCAGCGAATCCGACGACAAGCTCCTCGAAAAATACCTCGGCGGCGAAACGATCACCGAAGACGAACTGAAGGCGGCCCTGCGCAAGCGCTGCATCCAGTCGGTGCGCAAGGAAGAAGCGCCGTTTGTCCCTGTCATCTGCGGCACCGCGTTCAAGAACAAGGGCGTCCAGCCGATGCTCGACGCGGTCGTTGATTATCTGCCGTCGCCCCTCGACATTCCGCCGGTCACGGGGACCGACCCGGACGCGAAGGAAGAGACGATGGTCGAGCGCGCGGCCGACGACAAGGCGCCGTTCTCGGCGTTGGCGTTCAAGATCATGACCGACCCGTTCGTCGGTCAGCTCACCTTCTTCCGCGTCTACTCGGGCACGCTGACCTCCGGCTCCTCGGTGATCAACTCCACCAAGGGTGGCAAGACCGAGCGCATTGGCCGCCTGCTGAAGATGCACGCCAACAAGCGCGAGGAAATCAAGGAAGTCAACGCCGGCGACATCGCCGCGGCGGTCGGCCTCAAGTCCACGACCACCGGCGACACGCTCTGCGACGAGAAGAAGCCGATCATCCTCGAGCGCATGGTCTTCCCGGAGCCGGTCATCTCGCTCGCCATCGAGCCGAAGACCAAGGCCGACCAGGAAAAGCTCGGCCAGGGCATGGCCAAGCTGATGGCCGAAGACCCGACCTTCCGCGTCACCACCGACGAACAGACCGGCCAGGTCGTGATCGCCGGCATGGGCGAGCTGCACCTCGAAATCATCGTCGACCGCCTCAAGCGTGAGTTCGGCGTCGAAGCGAGCGTCGGCAAGCCGCAGGTGGCCTACAAGGAAACGCTGACCGTCGCTGCCGACGGCCACGGGCGGTTCATCCGCCAGACCGGCGGCCGCGGCCAGTTCGGCGAAGCGAAGATCCGCCTCATTCCGCTGGCGCCGGGCACCGGCTACCAGTTCGAGAACGACATCAAGGGCGGCACGATTCCGAAGGAATACATCAAGCCGATCGACCAGGGCATCCAGGAAGCGCTCACCCGCGGCATCCTCGCCGGCTACCCGATCGACGACGTCCGCATCGAGCTCTACGACGGCTCGTACCACGAAGTCGACTCGTCGGAAATGGCGTTCAAGATTGCCGGCTCGATGGCGTTCCAGGACGCGGCCAAGAAGGCGAAGCCGGTGTTGATGGAACCGATCATGCGCGTCGAAGTGGTGTCGCCGAAGGATTACCTCGGTGAAGTGATTGGCGACCTGGCCTCGCGCCGCGGCAAGATCCAGTCGCAGGAGGACCGCGGCGGCACGCAGATCATTTCCGCCCGTGTTCCGCTGAGCGACATGTTCGGCTACGCGACCGACCTCAGGTCGCGCACGCAGGGTCGCGCCGCCTATTCGATGTTCTTCGATCGCTACGAGCAGGCGCCGCGCAATGTCGCCGACGAAGTGATCGCGCGCGTGCAAGGCACGAAGTAACGAATAACGAATAACGAATACCGAATACAGAAAGCACACTGACATGTTGGGCGACAAGATTCGAATTCGATTGAAGGCCTACGACGCGCGCGTGCTCGACCAGAGCACCGGCGAGATCGTGGAAACCGCCAAGCGCACCGGCGCGCGGCTGGCGGGCCCGATTCCGCTGCCGACCGAGATCAACAAGTGGACGGTGCTCCGGTCGCCGCACGTCGACAAGAAGTCGCGCGAGCAGTTCGAAGTCCGGACGCACAAGCGCCTGATCGACATCTTCGAGCCGACGCCGCAGACGGTCGATGCGTTGATGAAGCTGGATCTGCCGGCGGGCGTCGATGTGGAGATCAAGGCCTTCGGTAAGGAGCACGGGAAGTAGCCAGTATCCAGTAGCCAGTAGCCAGGAGAGCCTCCGGGTTTTTCTGGATACTGGCATCTGGCTACCGGCTACTACTTGAGACAAGCATCATGGTTACAGGAATCATCGGCAAGAAAGTCGGGATGACGCAGCTGTTCCTGGAAGACGGAACGCTGGAGCCCGCCACGGTGTTGCAGGCTGGTCCCTGCATCGTCGTCCAGGCCAAGTCGGCGCAGGCCGACGGCTACGAGGCGGTGCAGCTCGGGCTGGTGGAAAAGAATCCGCCCCGCCGCGCCAACAAGGCGAGCATCGGTCACCACAAGAAGGCCAACGTGCCGCCGACGCGCGTCCAGCGCGAGGTCAAGGTGGCGAAGGGCGCTGAGGCGCCGAAGCCCGGCGATCAGGTCCTCGTTTCGATCTTCAACCAGGGCGAGCGCGTCGACGTGATCGGCACGAGCAAGGGTCACGGCTTCCAGGGCGTCGTCAAGCGCCATCACTTCCGCGGCGGCGACGCGACACACGGCTCGATGTTCCACCGCGCGCCCGGATCGATCGGCGCGTCCTCGTATCCGTCACGCGTCATGCCCGGCATGCGCGCGCACGGGCACATGGGCGTCGATCGGGTCACCGTCCGGAACCTGAAGGTGTTGAAGATCGACTCCGAGAACCACCTGATTCTGGTCAAGGGCGCGGTGCCCGGCGCCAATGGCGGATACGTCGTGATTCGCAAGGCCGTGGCCGCGAAGCCCGAGCCGAAGCCGCAGCTCCAAGAGAAGCCCAAGAAGGGCAAGAAATAGGCATCTCGGATTTCGGATCTCGGATTGCGGATCGATTGCAGAGTGCAGATATGAAGATTGATGTCGTTAACGCGGACAACAAGAAGGTCGGCTCCGTCGACCTCAACGACGATGTGTTCGGCGGCCGGGTCAAGGCCGACCTGATTCACGAGTCCGTCGTGCGTGCGAACGCCGCCGAACGCCGCGGCACGCACGCGACCAAGACCCGCGCGATGGTCAGCGGCAGCGGCAAGAAGCCGTGGCGCCAGAAGGGCACCGGCCGGGCGCGCGTGGGTGAAATTCGCAACCCGCTGTGGCGCCATGGCGGCACCTCGTTCGGCCCGCAGCCCCGCAGCTACGAATACTCGATCCCCAAGAAGGTCGAAAAGGGCGCGCTGCGCGCCGCCCTGATGCAGAAGCTGCAGGAAGGCTCGCTCATCGTCATCGACGCGCTGACCGCGTCGGAAGTGAAGACCAAGGCCGCGGTCAGCGTGCTCAAGACCATCGGCGTCACGGGCAAGGCCGTGCTGGTCGACGCGCAGCTCGACGAGAAGTTCGCGATGTCGGTGCGCAACATCGAGGGCGTGTCGCTCGTGCAGAGCAACCGCATCACCGCGCGCGCCGTCGCCAACACCCGCCAGGTGGTGTTGACGAAGGCCGCGGTCGAGAAGCTGGAGGCGGTCCTCAGCGAGCGCACGCGCGCCGAAGGGCGCGCGTCAGCGAGTCGAAGGGCTTAATTATGAAACTCACCGAAGTCATCCGCCGTCCGCTGGTCACCGAAAAGACCACGACCCTTCGTGACGATGGCAAGACCATCGTCTTCGAGGTGTCGAAGGACGCGAACAAGATCGACGTCAAGCGCGCGATCGAGAAGCTCCTCGGCGCCAAGGTCGCGAACGTTCGCACCTCGATCACCCGCGGCAAGTTGAAGCGCCAGGGCCGCTTTGTCGGCCGGCGTTCGGACTGGAAGAAGGCCTACGTGACGCTGCGCGCCGGCGAGAAGATGCCTGACTTCCTGGAAGGGGCCTAGGCAAGTTGACGGTTCACAGTTGACGGTTCTGTGGACATGACGACTACGAGGATTTATGCCGATTAGAAAATACAAGCCGGTCACTCCGGGACGCCGACAGATGACGGTGTTGACGTTCGACGAGATCACGACCGACACGCCGCACGCGCCTCTGACCGAGAAGCTGCAGCCGTCGGGCGGCCGCAGCAGCACGGGCGAACAGACGATCTGGTGGCGCGGCGGCGGTCACAAGCGCCTCTATCGCATCATCGATTTCAAGCGCGACAAGGCCGGCATCCCCGGCAAGGTCTCGACGATCGAGTACGACCCGAACCGTTCGGCGCGCATCGCGCTCATCACCTATGCCGACGGCGAGAAGCGCTACATCCTGCAGCCCGCCGGGCTGAAGGTGGGCGATTCGATCATCGCCGGCGACAACGTCGACATCCTCACCGGCAACTGCCTGCCGCTGAAGCACATTCCGCTCGGCACGATGGTCCACAACGTGGAGCTCAAGCCGGGCAAGGGCGGACAGATGGCGCGCAGCGCCGGCGCCGCCGTGCAGGTGGTCGCGAAAGAAGGCGACTACGTCTCGGTGAAGATGCCGTCGGGCGAGATTCGGAAGATCTACCTCGACTGCCTCGCCACGATCGGCCAGGTCGGCAATCTCGATCACGAGAACGTGTCGATCGGCAAGGCCGGCCGCAGCCGCTGGATGGGCAAGCGTCCGCACGTTCGTGGCGTCGCCATGAACCCGGTCGATCACCCGCTCGGTGGTGGTGAAGGCAAGACCTCGGGCGGCCGTCATCCGGTGACGCCGTGGGGCGTGCCGACCAAGGGTTACAAGACGCGTCGCCCGCAACCGAGCGACAAGTTCATCGTGCAGCGGCGGAGCAAGTAAGGCCGCAGAAGGCGCAGACGGCGCAGAGTTGTTATGAGCAGATCACTGAAAAAGGGACCGTTCGTCGATACGCATCTCCTCGAGAAGGTCGAGGCGATGAACCGCGCCAACGAAAAGAAGGTCGTCAAGACCTGGTCACGCCGCTCGACCGTGATACCGGAAATGGTCGGCCACACCCTCGCGGTGCACAACGGCAAGAAATTCGTTCCCGTGTATCTCACCGAGAACATGGTGGGCCACAAGCTCGGCGAGTTCTCGCCGACACGCCAGTTCAAGGGCCACTCGGCGCGCTCCGACAAGGCGGCCGCGCCGGCTCCGGGCGCTCCGGCGGCGCCGGCGGGAGGAAAGGGCTAAGCCATGATTCGCGCAGAGGCTACGGCCAAGTACGTGCGCACCTCCGCCCAGAAGGCGGGGCTGGTGCTCGATTTGATTCGCGGCAAGAACGTGAACCTGGCGCTGTCGGCGCTGCAGTTCAGCCGCAAGTCGGTCGCCCGCGACGTCGCCAAGGTGTTGCGTTCGGCGGTCGCCAACGCGCAGCAGCAGGACGCGTTCGGCGGCGATGTCGCCCGGCTCTTCGTCTCGAAGTGCCATGCCAACAACGGTCCGTCGCAGAAGCGGGTTCGTCCCGCGCCGATGGGCCGCGCGTTCCGGATCGTGAAGCGGACCACGCACCTCACTGTCGAAGTGACCGAGCGGGCCCAGGTGATCAAGGCGGTGGGCGCCGAGGGTTCGTCGGAGACGAACAAGAGAGACAGGGCGGCGAAGTCCGCGTCGGCGAAGTCGAAGTCAACCAAAGCGGGGGCGAAGAGTAAGCCCGCCGCCGCAGCAGCAGAGTAAGGCCACAGATGGCGCAGATGACGCAGATGGATAAGGGGAAATAGACGTGGGCCAGAAAGTTCACCCTTACGGGTTCCGCATCGGCTTCAACAAGACCTGGAAGTCGCGCTGGTTCGCGAGCAAGGACTACGCGACTCTCCTGCACGAGGACCTGGCGCTGAAGAAGGACCTGAAGAAGCGCTTCCAGCACGCCGGTGTGGCGATGATCGAGATCGAGCGCGCCGCGCGCAATTTGAAGATCAACATCCACACCTCGCGCCCGGGCATCATCATCGGCCGCAAGGGGCAGGAAGTGGACAAGTTGAAGCAGGAGATCCAGAAGCGGACCAACCGCGAGGTCTTCATCAACATCCAGGAGATCCAGAAGCCGGAGCTGGACGCGCAGCTGGTCGGCGAGTCGGTGGCGATGCAGCTCGAAAAGCGCGTCGCGTTCCGCCGCGCCATGCGCAAGGCCGTCGAATCGGCGCTCCGCTTCGGCGCGCGCGGCATCAAGGTGCGCGTCTCGGGACGCCTGAACGGCGCCGAAATCGCGCGCTCGGAGTGGTACCTGCACGGCCAGCTGCCGCTGCAGACGCTGCGCGCCGACATCGATTACGGCTTTGCGGAAGCGAACACGACCTACGGCCAGATCGGCGTGAAGGTGTGGCTCTACAAGGGTGAGCGACTGACGCCGCGTACCGGTCGTGAAGAGGAATTTGGCGGCAGCGGCGGCGGACGTGACCATAGGGATCGTGACCGAGACCGCGGTCCGCGTCGACCCGGCGGTGACCGTCCTGGAGCACGAGGCTAGAACACCATGTTGATGCCGAAGAAGGTCAAGTACCGCAAGCAGCAGCGCGGCCGCATGCGCGGCAAGGCGTGGCGCGGCTCGGATGTGTCGTTCGGTGATTACGGCCTGAAGGCGATGGAGCCGTGCTGGCTGACCGACCGTCAGATCGAAGCGGCGCGCGTCGCGATGACGCGCTTCGTCAAGCGCGGCGGCAAGGTCTGGGTGCGCGTGTTCCCCGACAAGCCGATCACCAAGAAGCCGCAGGAGACCCGCATGGGCAAGGGCAAGGGCGCGCCCGAGGGCTGGGTCTGCGTGATCAAGCCGGGCCGCATCCTGTTCGAGATGAACGGCGTGCCGGCCAGTGACGCGCGCCGCGCGTTCCAGCTGGCGGGCGCGAAACTGCCGATCATGACCAAGTTCGCGACGCGGTTTGCCGAGGAGAAAGCGTCATGAAGGCCGCTGAATTGAGAGACATGGACGTCGAGTCGCTGCGCGCGAAGACGCAGGAGATCGACGACCAGCTGTTCCGCATGCGGATCCAGAAGTCGATGGGGCAGCTCGAGGCCCCGGGCAAGATGCGCACGATCCGCCGCGAGCGGGCGCGCATCCTCACGATCCTGAAAGAGAAGGCGAAGTAGCGATGGCGGGCAAAGCGGAAGTCCAGGGCATGGTCGTCAGCGACAAGATGCAGAAGAGCATCGTGGTCTCGACCGAGCGGCGCGTGCAGCACAGCGTCTACGGCAAGACGCAGAAGCGCACGTCGACGTTCGTCGCGCACGACGAGAAGAACGAAGCCAAGGTCGGCGACACGGTGATCATCTCCGAGTCGCGGCCGCTCAGCAAGCGCAAGCGATGGGCCCTGGTGCGCATCGTCGATCGCGCTGCGCAGGGTTAAGGAGACGACGCCATGATCCAGATGCGATCGATCCTCGACGTCGCCGACAACTCGGGCGCGCGGCGGATTTCCGTGATCAACCCGATCGGCGGCTCGACCGGGCGCTACGCCTATCTCGGCGACATCATCACGGCCAACGTCAAAGAGGCCGCGCCGGAAGGCACCGTCAAGAAGGGCCAGGTGGTGAAGGCCGTCGTCGTGCGCGTGCGCAAGGAGCAGCGCCGCAAGGACGGCAGCTACATCCGCTTCGACCGCAACGCCGCCGTCCTGATCAACGACCAGGGCGAGCCGATCGGCACGCGCGTGTTCGGGCCGGTCGCCCGCGAGCTGCGCGAGCGCCGCTTCATGAAGATCATCTCGCTCGCTCCAGAGGTGCTGTAAGGCCATGGCGATGTCGATTCGGAAGAACGATCAGGTGATGGTGCGCGCCGGCAAGGACCGCGGCAAGAAGGGCCGCGTGCTGTCGGTGGTGCCGGGCAAGAACCGCGTCATCGTCGAAGGCGTGAATTTGATCAAGCGGCACACGCGCCCCAACCCGCAGAAGAACATCAAGGGCGGGATTGTCGAGCGCGAGGCCGCGATCCACGCCAGCAACGTGATGCTGCTGGATCCGGAGACCAACGAGCCGACGCGCATCGGCAGCAAGACGCTGCCGGATGGGTCGCGCGTGCGTATCGGCCGCAAGAGCGGCGCAGTGGTGGACAAATGAGCAAGACGAAGCCGACCGACGAGCAGATTGCCGAGGCCAAGGCCACCAAGGCCAGCAAGGCCGCGAAAGCCGCGGCCAAGGATGCGCCGAAGTCCGACGCGAAACACCTGAAGGAAACCAAGCCGTCGGTGATCCGCCTGCGCGACAAGTACCGCGCCGAGGTGGTCCCGGCGCTCCAGAAGGAGTTCGGCTACAAGAACATCATGGCCGTGCCCAAGGTGAAGAAGGTCGTCGTCAACATGGGACTCGGCGAGGCGACGTCGAACGCCAAGGTGGTCGACACCGGCGCCGAGGAGCTCGGCAAGATCACCGGCCAGAAGGCGGCGGTGCGCAAGGCCAAGAAGTCGATCGCGCAGTTCAAGGTGCGCCAGGGCATGCCGATCGGCGCGATGGTCACGCTGCGCGGCGATCGCATGTATGAGTTCCTCGATCGCCTGATGAACATCGCGCTGCCGCGCGTCCGCGACTTCCGCGGCGTGTCGCCGAAGGGCTTCGACGGCCGCGGCAACTACACGCTCGGCCTCAAGGACCAGTTGATCTTCCTCGAGATCGATTACCTCAAGGTGGACAAGGGCCGCGGCATGAACGTCAGCGTGGTCACGACCGCGAGGACCGACGAAGAGGCCCGGAAGCTGCTGCAATTCATGGGCATGCCCTTCCGCCAGGCCAACCAGGGTTAGGGAGCTAATTACCGTGGCAACAACCGCCAAGAAAGCACGCGAGAGAAAGACCCTGAAGTTCAAAGTCCGGCACCGTAACCGGTGCCGCCGATGCGGACGTCCGCGCGCGTATATGCGCAAGTTCGCGCTGTGCCGTTTGTGTTTCCGCGAGCTGGCCCTGACGGGCGACGTCGCGGGCGTGACCAAGAGCAGCTGGTAGCCAAGTAACAGGGTGCGTACGGTGCGTAAGTGCGTACGGTGCCTAAAGAGAGAACGAAGAGATGACAGATCCGATTGCCGACATGCTGACCCGGATCCGCAACGCCGTCACGGCGCGCCACGCGCGCGTCGAGATGCCGGCGTCGAAGCTGAAGGCCGAGATCGCTCGGATTCTGCAGGACGAGGGTTATATCGCAGGTTTCAAGATGGTCGAGACGCCCGCGGAACGCGCCGGCAAGGCCGCGCGCCAGTCGATGCGGATGTTCCTCAAGTACGGCCCCGGCGGCGAAAAGGCGATCTCCGGCATCGAGCGCGTCAGCCGTCCCGGCCGCCGCGTCTACGCGAACCGCGACGAGGTGCCATCGGTGCTCGGCGGGCTCGGCGTGACGATCCTGACGACGTCGCGCGGCGTGATGACCGGCCGTGCCGCCCAGAAGGTCGGCGTCGGCGGCGAAATTCTCTGCAACGTTTGGTAAGGACGAAGTCATGTCACGAATTGGAAAGAAGCCAATCGCGATTCCGACGGGCGTGACCGTCAAGGCCGACGCCTCGGGCGTCGACGTGAAGGGCCCCAAGGGACAGATGAAGCAGGCGCTGCCGCCGGGCATCGTCGCCGCCGTCGAGGACGGCACGCTCGTCACGAAGAAGTCCTCGGACGATGCGGAGCTGAACAAGTTCCACGGCCTCGCCCGCAGCCTCGTGAACAACGCCGTGCTCGGCGTCACCGAGGGCTGGAAGAAGGAGCTCGATATCGTCGGCGTCGGGTACCGCGCCGAGATGAAGGGCCAGCAGATTCACCTGGCGCTTGGCTATTCGCATCCGGTGGTGTTCGACATCCCGAAGGGCATCGATGTCGCCATCGAGAAGCAGACGCACATCACCGTGACCGGCGTCGATCGGCAGCTGGTCGGCCAGGTCGCCGCCAACCTGCGTCGCCTGCGCGAACCGGACCCGTATCAGCAGAAGGGCGTTCGCTACACGGGTGAAGTGTTGAAGAAGAAGGCCGGCAAGACGGGCGCCTGACGATTTCAGATCTCAGATGGCAGATTGCTGATCGATTGCAGATCGCAGATTTGGTGATTGGTTATGAGGATTAAGACAAAAGAAGACCGTCGCGATCGGATTAAGTTCCGCATCCGGAAGCGCATGGCCGGCACCGCGCAGAAGCCGCGCCTCAGCGTGTTCCGCAGCGTCGCGCACATCTACGTCCAGGTCATCGACGACATGAGCGGCCAGACGATTGCCTCGGCCTCGACGGTCGATGCCGAAGGTCAAGGGCACGATGTCGAAGGGCGTCGCCGGCGGCAACGTCAAGGGCGCGGAATTGATCGGCACGACGATCGCCGAGCGCCTCAAGGACAAGGGCATCACCAAGGTGGTGTTCGATCGCAACGGGTTCCTTTATCACGGGCGCGTGCGCGCCGTCGCCGAAGCAGCTCGCTCGGCGGGTCTCGAGTTCTGATGGCACATATGAAGACACGCGAAAAGATCGACCCGGCGCAACTCGACATCAAGGACACGGTGGTTTCGATCAACCGCGTCACCAAGGTCGTCAAGGGCGGCAAGAACCTGAGCTTCAGCGCGCTGGTCGTCGTCGGTGACGGTCACGGGGTCGTCGGCTACGGGGTCGGCAAGGCCAAGGAAGTGCCCTCGGCGATCAAGAAGGGCATCGAAGCGGCGAAGAAGAACCTGATTCGCGTGCCGGTGCAGGGCACGACGGTGCCGCACCCGGTCGTCGGCCGCTACGGCGCCGGCCGCGTGCTGCTCAAGCCCGCTCCGGACGGCACCGGCATCATCGCCGGCGCCGCGGTTCGCGCGGTGGTCGAATCGGCGGGCGTCACCAACGTGCTGACCAAGTCGCTGGGATCGGCGAACCCGCACAACGTGGTGCGCGCCGCGTTCACCGCGCTGCAGGACCTCAAGGATCCGGCCCGCTTGATGCGTTTGCGCGGCAAGGACACCCTGGATGATCTCGCGGGCGGCCGCGCTCAATAGGAATCACGACGATGGCAAAGGCGAAGCAAGCACCGCTCGAAACAAACAGCGCGTCGGGCAAGACCGTCACCGTGACTCTGGTGAAGAGCCCGATCGGGTTTCAGAAGGTCCAGGGCAAGGTCTGCGAAGGCATGGGCCTGCGCCGGCTGAATCACTCGGTGACGCTCAAGGACACACCCGAGACGCGCGGGATGATTTTCAAGGTCCGTCACCTCGTGACGGTGGCCGCAGCAGGCACAGAAAGCACAGAGAAGTAGGCATGGGTCTCAACAATCTCAAGCCGGCCGACCGGTCGAAGTTCAAGAAGAAGCGCGTCGGCCGTGGCCCCGGATCGGGTCTCGGCAAGACGTCGGGCCGCGGCCACAAGGGCGCGCAGTCGCGTTCGGGCTACCACTTCAAGCGCGGCTTCGAAGGCGGCCAGATGCCACTGCATCGGCGCGTGCCGAAGCGCGGCTTCACGAACATCTTCCGGACCGAGTACGACGTCGTCAACCTCGATCAGCTCGAGGCCCTGTTCGACACGGGCGCGACGGTGACGGTGGACGCGCTGCGCGAGCGCGGCATTGTCAGCAGCCGCACCGCGCTCGTGAAGGTGCTCGGCCGTGGCGAGGTGACCAAGGCGCTCACCGTGCAGGCGCACAAGTTCAGCGGCAAGGCCGCCGAGAAGCTGGCCGCCGCGGGTGGTAAGGCAGAAGCGATCGCTAGCTAACTGAGGCAACCCAGTGCTCGAAACGCTGAAGAATCTTTTCGCCGTCGTCGATCTCCGCAACCGGGTGTTGTTCACGCTCGGCATGCTCGCGGTGTATCGCGTCGGCAATCACATCCCGACCCCGGGCGTCAACTCCGAGGCCCTGCGCATTCTCGCCGACCAGGCGCAGAACACGCTGTTCGGGATGTACGACATGTTCACGGGCGGCAGCCTGTCGCGCATCACCATCTTCGCGCTGGGCGTGATGCCGTACATCAGCTCGTCGATCATCCTGCAGCTGCTGACCGTGGTGTGGCCGTACCTCGAGCGCCTGTCGAAGGAAGGCGAGCTCGGCCGCCGCAAGATCACGCAGTACACACGTTACCTGACGCTGCTGCTGGCGGTCGTGCAGTCGCTCGGCATCGCGATCTTCCTCGAGCGCCAGACGCAGATTGCCGGCGGCCTGCCGCTCGTCTACGAGCCGGGCTGGGCCTTCCGCCTCGGTTGCATGCTGACGCTGACGACCGGCACGATGTTCATCATGTGGCTCGGCGAGCAGATCACCGAGCGCGGCATCGGCAACGGCATGTCGCTCATCATCTTCGCGGGCATCGTCGTCAACTTCCCGAGAGCGGTGATTGCGACGTTCGACCAGTTGCAGACCGGCCAGATTGGCCTGCTGACGATGGCCATCCTCGTCATCCTGATGGTGGGCGTCGTCGCGGCGATCATCTACGTCGAGCGCGGCCATCGCCGCATCACGGTGCAGTATGCGAAGCGCGTCGTCGGGCGCCGCCAGTACGGCGGCTCGAGCACGCACATCCCGCTCAAGGTCAACACCGGCGGCGTCATCCCGGTGATCTTCGCCAGCTCGATCCTGACGTTCCCGCAGACGCTGGCGGGGATCTTCGCGCCCGACAGCTGGATGGCCGCGGCGGTGCGGCAGATCAACTACGGCATGCCGCTCTACAACCTGCTCTACGTGCTCGGCATCGTCTTCTTCGCGTATTTCTACACGGCGATCATCTTCAATCCCGATGACGTGTCGGAGAACATGCGCAAGTACGGCGGCTTCATACCCGGCATTCGTCCCGGCAAGCGGACCGCGGAGTATATCGACCAGATCCTGGCCCGCATCACGCTGGTCGGCGCAATCTATCTCGCGCTCGTCGCGATTCTGCCGGAGTTCCTGCTGACCGGCTTCAAGACCGGGCCGATTCCGGTCATCGGGCCGACGCTCGAAGCGAATTTGCCGAGCTTTGTGACCAACGGCCTCGGCGTGACGTTCTTCTTCGGCGGCACCTCGCTGCTGATCGTCGTCGGCGTGGCAATGGACACCGTGAACCAGGTCGAGTCGCAGCTGATCATGCGGCATTACGACGGGTTCATGAAGAAGACGCGGATCAGGGGACGGCGCGGCTAACGTGTCGCTGAACCTTGTGATGCTGGGCCCGCCGGGAGCGGGCAAGGGCACGCAGGCGGAACGTTTCGCACGCGAGCACGGGATTCCCAAGGTGTCGACCGGCGACATCCTGCGCGAGGCGGTGCAGAGCGGTTCCGATCTCGGCCGGCAGGTCGAGAAGGTGATGGAGCGCGGCGAGCTGGTCGGCGACGACCTGATCATCGGCATCGTCCGCGAGCGGCTGTCGCGGCCAGACGCCGCTGCCGGCTTCGTGCTCGACGGGTTTCCGCGGACGGCGATGCAGGCCGACGCGCTCGACGAGATCACGCGCGAGCGCGGTCCGGTGATCTGCGTCGAGATCCAGGTGCCGGACGAGGAACTGGTCCGGCGCGTGCGCGGGCGGCGGGTATGTGAAGACTGCGGCGCCAACGCCGATGCCTTCGTGCATCAGGCGGACTCGCTGCCCGACCTGTGCCAGAACACCGAGCGGTGCCGGACGATTGGACCGAAGTGGGTGGCGCGGTCGGACGACTCGGAAACGGTGGTTCGGGAGCGGCTGAAGGTTTATTGGCGCGATACGCGGCCGATGATCGAGTACTACAGCGCGCGGCAGACGTTCCGGCGGATCGACGGGTTGCAGACGCCGGAGCAGGTGCGGGAAGCGCTCGTCTCGGCAGTCGCGTCGGCGCTGGGATTGCCGCCGTCGCAGCTGCAGTCGATGGTGGCGAAGAAGCTGGGCGGCGAAGGGCGCCGGCAGCGGCGAAGCGCGGCAGCGCGAGAGCGCGGCCAGGCGTAGATGAGCATCGTCCTGCGATCGGCGGCGGAAATCGAGAAGCTGGCGCGCGTCAATGCGCTCGTCGCGCGCGTGCTCAAGGAGCTCGCCGCCGCGGTGAAGCCCGGCGTCACGACGAAGCAGCTCGACGAGCTGGCCGAGCGGCGGTTGCGCGAAGCGGGCGCCGAGCCGGCGTTCAAGGGATACCACGGCTACCCGGCGACGATTTGCGCGTCGGTGAACGAGCAGGTCGTGCACGGCATCCCGAACGGTCGCCCGCTGGTCGAAGGAGACATCGTCTCCATCGACATGGGCGCGAAGCTCGAAGGCTTCTTCGGCGATTCGGCGGTGACGGTGCCGGTCGGCAGGGTCACGCCGGAGGCCGAGCGGCTGTTGCAGGTGACCAAGACCGCGCTCGATCGCGCGGTCGCGGCGGTGAAGGCGGGCGCGCGGGTGTCGGATATCGGCGCCGCGGTCCAGGCCTACGTCGAGGCGAACGGGTTTTCGGTGGTCCGCGAGTTCGTCGGCCACGGCATCGGAACCGCGCTCCACGAGGAGCCGCAGATTCCGAACTACGGCACGGCGGGACGCGGTCCGCGGCTCCAGGAGGGCATGGCCCTCGCGATCGAGCCGATGGTGAACGCCGGCAAGCCGGCGGTGAAGGTGCTGCAGGACGGCTGGACGGCGGTCACGAAAGACAAGGGGCTGTCGGCGCACTTCGAGCACACCGTGGTCGTGACCGAAGACGGGTGCCGGGTGCTGACGCTGCCGGACGAGGCGGCCGTTCGGCGAGCCGGATGAACGAACCGCAACGGCCGCCGGGTAGGACCTTCGACCATGAGCGGCGAGCTCGAGGCAGGGCGGCTGAAGGCGTCGTCGTCGAGCTGCTGCCGAGCCAGCTGGTTCGGGTCGAGCTCGAAGGGCGGCACCAGGTGACGGCGCATCTGGCGAGTCCGGTGGGACGCAATTATGTCCGCGTGATCGTCGGGGATCGGGTTCGAGTGGCGTTGATGCCGAACGATCCAAGTCGCGGACGGGTCGTCGAGAAGTTGTAAATAGGCGGCGCAGAGCGCCGCGCAGCTCGGAGAGCCGCAGGAGACACTGCGATGAAGGTTCGAGCGTCGGTAAAAAAGATTTGTGACAAGTGCAAGATCGTCCGCCGCCGTGGTGTCGTGCGCGTGATCTGCAGCAACCAGAAGCACAAGCAGCGGCAGGGATAAGAACTATGGCGCGTATTTCAGGTGTCGATCTTCCGCGCACGAAGCGCATCGAGATCGGGCTCACGTACATCTTCGGCATCGGCCGTCATCGCTCGAACGTCATCCTCACGCAGGCCGGGGTCAGCCCCGACGTGCGCGTCAAGGACCTGACCGAAGACGACGTCCGCAAGATCACCCGCGTGCTCGAAGAGCAGGGCGGCGTCGAAGGCGATCTCCGCAAGGAGATCTCGATGAACATCAAGCGGCTGATCGAAATCGGCAGCTATCGCGGCGGCCGTCATCGCCGCAATCTGCCGCTGCGCGGGCAGCGCACCAAGACCAACGCCCGCACGCGCAAGGGCCCGCGCAAGGGCGCGGTCGCCAAGAAGAAGACGGTGTAACGGATTATGGCAAAAGCAGAACAGCAGGGCACCGGCGCAGAAGCGCCGGCCAAGAAAAAGAAGGCGTTCAAGAAGCGCGGCGAGAAGCGCATCGTCCACCACGGCTTCGTGCACGTGCAGGCGTCGTTCAACAACACGCTGATCACGATCACCGACGCCGAGGGCGCGGTGGTGTCGTGGTCGAGCGCCGGCGCGATCGGCTTCAAGGGCTCGCGCAAGGGCACGCCGTTCGCAGCGACGCAGGCCGCGCTCAGCGCGACCAATGCCGCGAAGACGTTCGGCATGCGCTCGTGCGACGTGCTGGTCAAGGGCCCCGGCTCCGGCCGCGAGTCGGCGATCCGCGCGCTGCAGACCGCCGGGCCTCGAAGTGCGATCGATCCGCGACGTCACGCCGATCCCGCACAACGGCTGCCGGCCGCCGAAGCGCCGTCGCGTTTGATTTTCTGGCTACTGGATACTGGTTACTAATTTATGGCTCGATATAACGGACCCGTTTGCCGACTGTGCCGCCGCGAGGGCATGAAGCTGTTCCTCAAGGGTGAGCGTTGCTACACCGAGAAGTGCGCGATCGAGAAGCGCAACATGCCGCCGGGCCAGCACGGCCGCCTGCGCAAGGCCAAGATGGTCGGCTACGGCGTGCAGCTGCGCGAGAAGCAGAAGGTCAAGCGCATCTACGGCGTGCTGGAAGATCAGTTCCGCCGCTACTTCGAACAGGCCGAGCGCACCCGCGGCGGCATCACCGGCGAGACGCTGCTGCAGCTGCTGGAGCGCCGCCTCGACAACGCCGTTTACCGCATGGGCATGGCCACCTCGCGCGCCCAGGCGCGCCAGCTGGTGCGCCACGGCCACTTCCTGGTGAACGGCAAGCGCGTCGACGTGCCCTCGTATTCGCTGAAGTCCGGCGATACGGTGATCGTCCGCGAAGGCAGCCGCGAGAACCCGACCATCCTGCACGCGCAGGAAGAGGTCAAGGGCCGCGGCATTCCGGAATGGATCTCGCCGGAAGGCGAGCTCGGCGCCAAGGTGGTGTCGATGCCGACCCGCGAGCAGATCAACCTGCCCGTGCAGGAACAGCTGATCGTCGAGTTGTACAGCAAGTAGGCTCCGGCTTCAGCCGGATTGGTAGCCTCCGGCTTCAGCCGGAGGTCGGAGTCGCCCGTCAGCAGCTTTACAGGTCTGCGGCGTGAGGCGGGCGACGAGAACAAGCAGGCCTGGAGGCCGCAACTGGCGGCCCGTTCGCGAAAGGAACGTGAGATATGTGGAAAGGTTTTCAACGTCCGAAGCGCCTCGAATTCGAGCGCGAAACGCTGACCGATCGCTTCGGCCGCTTCTACGCGCAGCCGTTTGAGCGCGGCTTCGGCACGACCATCGGCAACGCCCTGCGCCGCGTGCTGCTGTCCTCGATCGAAGGCGCGGCGATCACCGCCGTGCAGATCGACGGCGTGCTGCACGAGTTCTCGCCGATCAAGGGTGTGGTCGAGGACGCGACCGACATCATCCTGAACCTGAAGCAGCTGCCGCTGACCTGCCACGTCGATTACACCAAGACGCTGACGCTGCGGAAGGACAAGCCGGGCCCGGTTCGCGCCTCCGACATCGAGGCCGATGCCGACGTCGAGATCCTGGAACCGGATGCGCACATCGCGACCATCGCCGAGGGCGGCAAGCTGCACATGCAGCTGCGCGTCAAGCGCGGCCGCGGCTACGTGGCCGCCGATCGCAACTTCGACGAAGACCTCGGCATCGGCTGGATCCCGATCGACTCGGTGCACTCGCCGGTCAAGAAGGTCAACTACCAGGTCGAGGGCGCGCGCGTCGGCCAGACCACCGACTACGACAAGCTGACGCTCGAAGTCTGGACCAACGGCTCGGTCACGCCGAGCGACGCCGTGTCGCTGTCGGCGAAGCTGATTCGCGACCACCTGAACATCTTCGTCAGCCTCGACGACGCCGATGACGAAGCGATGGATGCGGGCGCCGAGCCGGCGCGCGTGGGCGTCTCGAACGAGCATCTCGACAAGAGCGTCGAGGAGCTCGAGCTCTCGGTGCGGTCGCTACAACTGCCTCAAGAACGCGAACATCCGCACGATTCGCGAGCTGGTCGGCAAGACCGAGACCGAGATGCTGAAGACCAAGAATTTCGGGCGCAAGTCGCTCAATGAGATCAAGGAGATCCTGCAGTCAATGGGATTGAGCCTCGGCATGAAGCTCGATCAGCCGGCGACCGCGGAATAACACAGTCATGCGTCATCGAAATGCACATCGCAAGCTCGGCCGGGTTAGCGAGCACCGCACGGCGCTCCTGCGCAACCAGGCCGAAGCGCTGCTCGCGCACGAGCGGATTGAAACGACCGTGCCCAAGGCCAAGGAGCTCCGCCCGTTTGTCGAGCGGTTGATCACCATTGCCAAGCGCGGCGTTCGCGCCGCCGATCCGAAGGGGCAGTCGCTGTCGGCGCGCCGTCTCGTGATGCGCGACCTCCTCAACGAGGACGTCGTCACGAAGCTGTTCGACGAACTGGCGCCGCGCTTCATGGAGCGGCCCGGCGGCTACACCCGCATCCTCAAGCTCGGACACCGCCGCGGCGACGCCGCGGAGGTCGCGCAGATCGAGCTCGTCGGCAGCGAGTTCGATCCGAAGAAGGCCGAGGAAGAGAAGAAGGCCGCCGAAGCGGCGGCTGCAGCCGGCGACGCGCCGAAGCAGGCCAAGAGCCTCGGCGAGCGCCTGCGCGGCGCGGCGAAGACGATTCGCGGCGGCCAGAAGAACCAGGACGGCGGCGCGAAGAGCAAGGCAAGCAAGCCCGCGCGCGGCGCCGCCAAGAAGACCACCACGCCTCGCAAGGCCGGGGGCTCGTAAACCGGTCCTCCGCTCCGAAAGGGTGTCCCACATCCTCGCGGATTTCTCCCAGGCCTCGATGGCGCACGCTGTCGAGGCCAATCTTTTTGCCTTCTTTCAGCATCTCGCAAGCTGGCCGCGCGTCGAGCTGCACGACGAGCCGGAGTGTTACTGGACGCTTTCCGATCTTCCATTCCCGCTCTTCAACAGCGTGCTGCGCGCCAGGCTGGCCGCCGGTCGCATCGGCGCGCTGATCGACGCGCGCCTCGCCGCCTGCGCGGCCCGCAACGTGCCGATGCTGTGGTGGACGGGGCCGTCGACGCTGCCGGCCGACCTTGGCGAGCGTCTCGATCAATGCGGATTTGTCCTCGAGGCCGCGCGCGGGATGGCGGCCGATCTGGAGTCCCACGGCGGCTCTGACGAGACGCGTTCGGCGGAATCGACACTCTCGGTCGAGCCCGTTGAAGACACCGCGACGCTGGCGAACTGGAGCCGCGTGCTGTGCGATTCGTTCGGCGCACCGCGGCCGTTTGGCGAGGCGTTTGCCGAGCTGGCGGTGACGATTGGGCTCGGGCCGCAGTCGCCGTTCCGCCACTTTCTCGCGCGCGCCGACGGCGAGCCGGCGGCGACGTGCTCGCTCTTTCTCGGCGCCGGGGTCGCCGGCATCTATGACGTGGCGACCCTGCCCGAGCTCCGCAAGCGCGGGCTCGGCCGCCGGATCACGCGCGCGGCGATGCGCGAGGCGCGCGCGCGCGGCTATCGCATGGCGATCCTGCATTCTTCGGCTCTCGGCGCCGGCGTCTATCGCGCGCTCGGCTTCCGGGACGTCTGCGCCATCGGCCAGCACGTCTGGACCCCGCAAGGATCTGGAACCTGAAGGTTCCACGGGTTCCACAGTTCCGCGGTTCCACGGTTTCGTTCTATTGGGTTCCAGCTTCTGTGGACAGAAACTCGAACCACAGGAACTCCGACAGAACGCAACTGTGGAACCATGGAACTTCTGGAACCATGGAACCCATGAGTCTGCGGGACGAGTTTGGCAACCTCGATATCTACGTCTTCGATCAGCTGCTGCGCGGGCGCATCGCGCCGGGCATGCGCGTGTTCGACGCCGGGTGTGGTGGTGGCCGCAACCTCGTCTATCTTCTTCGCCACGGCTATGACGTGTGCGGCAACGACGCCGACCCGTCTGCGGTCGCGCAGGTTCGCGCGCAGGCCTCGTCGCTGTCGCCTGGCGGCGACTTCGATTTTCGCATCGAGCCGATCGAGCACACCTCGTTTCCCGACGCCCACGCCGACGTCGTGATGTCCAGCGCGGTCCTGCACTTTGCGCGCGACGAGCGCCAGTTCGAGGGGATGCTGCGCCAGATGTGGCGGGTCTTGAAGCCGGGCGGCCTGTTCTTCGCGCGGCTGGCAAGCACCATCGGCATCGAATCCGACGTCATCGCGCTCGCGCCTGGGACCCGCGCGAGCGGAGGCGGACGCTACCGGCTGCCCGACGGCTCGGATCGATTCCTGGTTGACGCGCCGGCCATCGAATCGTGGACGCGGCAGCTTGGCGGCAGCCTGATCGATCCGATCAAGACCACCGTGGTCCACAATCAGCGCGCGATGACGACCTGGGTCGCACGAAAATAGGTTCCATGGTTCCAAGGGGTTCCACGGTTCCACGGTTTAGTTCTGTTGGGTACCAAGGTTCGTCACGGTTAGAACCTCGGAACCGCGCTGGAACGAAACCGTGGAACCTCTGGAACTGTGGAACCCCTTGGAACCATTAGAATTCCCTGATGCCCCTCGATCGCCTCCTCCAGAACAATCGCGCGTGGGCCGCGGATCGCATCAAGCGCGACCCCACCTTCTTTACCAGGCTCGAGAAGCAACAGGCGCCCGAGTTTCTCTGGATCGGCTGCTCCGACAGCCGCGTGCCGGCCAACGAGATCGTCGGCCTCGATCCCGGCGAGTTGTTCGTCCATCGCAACGTCGCCAACGTCGTCGTGCACACCGATCTCAATTGCCTGTCAGTGCTGCAGTTCGCCGTCGATGTCCTCCAGGTCAAGCACGTGATCGTGTGCGGGCATTACGGATGCGGCGGCATCCGCGCCGCGCTGGAGAAGGACGCGCACGGCCTGATCGACAACTGGCTGCGTCACGTCCAGGACGTCGCCCGGGCGCACGACGTGAAGCTGAACGCGATCGAGGACTTCGACGCGCGCGTCGATCGGTTGTGTGAGCTGAACGTGATCGATCAGGTGCAGAACGTGGCGCGAACCACCGTGATGCAGGACGCCTGGCGGCGGGGCCACACCGTCCAGCTCCACGGATGGGTCTATGGACTCAAAGACGGACTGATTACCGACCTTGGAATCAGTCTGCAGTCGAGAGTCGACAGTTAAGAGCTTTCAGTCATCAGCGATCAGTCCAGTCTGACATTCAACAGTCTGGACTGCCAGACTGTCGACTGAACTGATCGCTGTTGACTGAAAGCTCTTAACTGTCGACTCTCGACTGCCGACTGTTACGCGGGTTCTTCCACCACCTGGCCGCGCTCGGCCTTGGCGGCGGCGATGATTTTCGGCTGCAGGTGGCTCGGCACCTCGTCGTAGTGCGAGTACTCCATGTGATACGAGCCGCGGCCGCCGGTGACCGAGGTCAGGTGCTGCTCGTAGGTGAGCATCTCCGACATCGGCACCTGCGCCTTGATCACCGTCGTCAGAGCCGCGGGCTTCCATGCCTGAAATGCGGCCGCGCCGGCCGTTGAGGTCGCCCATCAGGTCGCCGGCGTTGTCGCCCGGCGTATAGACCTCGACGTTCATGATCGGCTCGAGCAGCGTTGGCTTGGCCCGTGACATGCCGTCCTTGAATGCCAGCCAGCCGGCGGTCTTGAACGACAGCTCGTTCGAGTCGACGTCGTGGTACGAGCCGTCGTAGAGCACGACGCGGAAGTCGACGACCGGATAACCCGCGAGATAGCCGCGCAGGCGTGATTCCTGGATGCCCTTCTCGACGGCGGGAATGAACCCGCGCGGGATGGAGCCGCCGAAGATCTCGTCGACGAATTCGAACTCGCTGCCGCGCGGCAACGGTTCCATCTTGATCTTGCAGTCGCCGAACTGGCCGTGGCCGCCGGTCTGCTTCTTGTGGCGGCCGTGCGCCTCGACCCGCGCCGTGATCGTCTCGCGATACGGAATGCGTGGCGGCTTGAGCAGCACTTCGACGCCGAAGCGCCTCTTCAATTTCGCGACCGTGACCTCGATGTGCATCTGGCCCTGGCCCGCGAGCAGCAGCTCGTGCGTCTGCGGATCACGGTGGTACTTGATCGTCGGATCCTCTTCCTCGAGGCGATGCATCGCCGTGCTGATCTTGTCTTCGTCGCCGCGGCTCTTCGGCTCGATCGCGTATGACAGCACGGGCTCAGGGAACGTGACCCTCGGGAACGCGATGCCCGCGCCCTTGTCGGCGAGCGTGTCGTTGGTCTTGGTGTCCTTCAGCTTCGCCACCGCGCCGATGTCGCCGGCCTTGATCTCCGGCACGTTGGTCGGCGTCTTTCCTTGCAGCGCGATCAGGTGGCCAAGCCTTTCCTGCGTGCCCTGCGTGGCGTTGAGCACGGTTGAATCCGCTTTCAGGCTGCCCTGGTAGACGCGGAACATCGTGATCCGGCCCGCGAACTGATCGGCCACCGTCTTCCAGACGAAGGCGGCGTACGGGGCCTTGTCGTCGGGCTGCTTCGTTGTCGCCTGCCCGTCTGCGAGCGCGGCGAACGGGCGATCGGCCGGCGAGGGCAGGTAGGCGAGCACCGCGTCCAGCAGCGGCTGCGCGCCGATGTTGGCAAGGCCCGACGCGCAGACCAGCGGGTAGATCTTCGCCGCGCGCGTTGCGGCCGCGAGGCCCTTCACCAACTCCTCTTGTGTCAGCGTCCCGGCCTCGAAGAACTTCTCCATCAGCGCTTCGTCGGCCTCGGCGACCATTTCGATCAGCGCGTCGCGCGCGCTCGTCACGGCGTCGGCCATGTCGGCGGGCACCGCGCCTTCACTGACCTTGCCCGAACCATCGCTCGCGTTCGTGAACGCCTTCATCGAAACCAGGTCGACGACGCCGCTGAAATCGCGCTCTTCGCCAATCGGCAGCTGGATCGGGATGATCGTGCGATTGAGCGTGAGGCGCACCGACTCCAGCGTGCGCTCGAGCGACCCGCGCTCGCGATCGAGGCGATTGACGACGATCAGCCTGGGCAGCTCCCGCTCCTCGCAGGCCTCCCACGCCTTCTCCGTCTGCACCTCCACGCCGGCGACCGCGTCGACGACGACCAGCGCAGCGTCGGCGACTTGAATGGCGGCGCGCGCGTCGGCAAAGAAATTGCCGAATCCCGGCGTGTCGATCAGGTTGATTTTGTTCTTGTTCCACTCCGCGTAGGCGAGACCCGCGGACAAGGTGTGCTTGCGGGCGACTTCTTCTTCGTCGTAATCGGTGACCGTGTTGCCTTCGTCGACCTTGCCGAGCCGGTTGACCATGCCGGCGTCGAACAACAAGGCCGACACCAATTGTGTCTTGCCAGATCCGCCGTGACCAACTACAGCCACGTTACGGATACTGGCAGCGTCATAGACCTTCATAGGCGGGACCCTCCCGGGCGCTCACACGCCCGAATGGGCGAAGCATATACCCGGATCAGGGATCAGGGATCAGGGATCAGGGATCAGCGGATCTGCGCTTCAGATGCCGATCTATTCGTACCGAAGAGCTTCGATAGGGTCGAGACGGGAGGCCCGCCAGGCCGGCAACATGCCGAAAAAGATGCCGATCGAGGCCGAGAACCCAAGCCCGAGCGCGAAGGACCACCAGGGCAGTGACACCGGGAAGCCCGAAACCACGTTGACCAGCAGGCCGATGGCACTCCCCATCAGCACGCCGAGGATGCCGCCGACGCTCGTCAGCACGGCCGCCTCGATCAGGAA
This sequence comes from uncultured cyanobacterium, assembly GCA_963833135.1. Lineage (GTDB taxonomy): Bacteria > Acidobacteriota > Vicinamibacteria > Vicinamibacterales > UBA2999 > 12-FULL-67-14b. The sequence continues at coordinate 417,869 of CAWHWW010000016.1, forward strand.
CTGGACGAGAATCTCGCGCCGCCGCGCGCCGATCGCCTGCCGGACGCCGATCTCGCGCGTCCGTTCGGTGACCGAGATGGTCATGATCGCCATCACGCCGATGCCGCCGACCATCAAGCGCGATCGACGAGATCACGACGAGCGACAGCAGGATGGCCCGCGAAATCTGATCCCACACCGCCAGGATCGCGTCCGAGGTGACCAGGTCGAAGTCGTTCGGCTTGTCGAGCGTGAGGCCGTGGCGAATGCGCATGATCGTTTCGACCTCGCTCATGGCTTCTTCGCGCGACACGCCGTCCTTGGGGAGGACGGCGATCATCACTGGAATGCCGAACGGGCCGCGCTGCCGCTTCTCGTTGCCGAACTGCTTGCGGAATGCCGTGTACGGCATGATCGCGAAGTCGTCCGCGCCGGCGAAGCCGCCCGGCGAGGGACGCTTCGCCGACGACGCCGATAATCGTGTATTCGACCCCGCCGACGCGAACCGGCTTGCCGATCGGATCGATGCCGCGCTTTTCGAACAACGCTTCGTAGACGCCGTAGCCGACCACCACCACCTGGCGCGCGCGCTGCACTTCCTGCTCGGTGAAGGAGCGGCCGGCATGCATCTTCGCGAAGTTGATTTCGACGTACTTCTCGGTGGTGCCCAGGATCGCCATCGGCCGCGTGCGCTCGCCGCGGTAGAACACGCGCTGGATCGCGTCCTGGCTGCCCGGCGCGCCGCCGCCGATCCAGATGTCGACCATGCCGACGGTGGTCGACATCCGTTCGATCGCCTTCATGTCGTCGGCGGTCAGATTCGGCCGCCGCATCAGCTGCAGGAACGACGAGCTGGACGAAAAACTGGAAATGCCGAACTTCTGGACGAAGATCGTGTTCGGGCCGAGCGAGTTGATCGAGTTGCGCAGCGAGGTGTCGAACCCGCGAATCAGCGACGTCATGCCGACGATCGAGGTCACGCCGATGACCACGCCGAGCACGGTCAGCGCCGAGCGCATCTTGTTGCTGCGCAGGGTGTCGAACGCCATGGCGGCGGTCTCGCCGAGCAGCGCGAACTGTTTCGTGAACGCTGACATGATCTATTCCCGCCGCAACGCTTCGATGGGATCCAGCATGGCGGCGCGCCGCGCCGGCATCCAGCCGAAGAACAGATCCGACCGCCGCGGTGATGATCACGCCGAGCGCCACCGACCACAGCTCGACGGCCGACGGCACCGGGGTCAGCGACGAAATGATCGTCGAGAACAGCGCCCCGAGTGCGATGCCGACGATGCCGCCGACCAGCGACAGCGTGATCGATTCGGTCAGGACCTGCGACATGATGTCGCGCCGCTTCGCGCCGAGCGCCTTGCGCAGGCCGATCTCGCGCGTCCGCTCGCTCACCACCATCAGCATGATGTTCATGATCACGATGCCGCCGACGAGCAGCGACAGGCCGACGATGCCGACCAGGACGACGGCAATCCCCGCGGTCGCCTGCTGGAAGATGCCGAGCACCGAATCGGACGCGACCAGGCCGAAGTTGTCCGGCTCGGTCGGCTTCAGGCCGCGATCGACACGCAGCGCGACGCGCGCTTCATCCCGCGCGTAGGTGGCCAGCGTGGCGTCGCGCGGCTTGACCATCAGCGCCAGCGACTGTCGCGCGCCGAACAGCTTCTGATAGGCGCCGAGCGGAATCACCGCAAACTCGTCGAGTGACTGGCCAAACGACGCGCCCTTCTTCTTGCTGACGCCCACGACCGTGAACGGCACGCCGGCGATCTTGATCTGCTTGTCGAGCGGGTCGGCGCCCTTGAACAACCGATCAGCGGTGCCCCAGCCGATCAACGTGATCGGGCGCTTGCGCTTGATCTCCGTCGGCGTGATCATCCGTCCCACTTCGGCGTCGAATGTGGCGAAGTCGAGGTACTCCTCGCTCACGCCCTGGACCTGCAGGGTCTCGAGCTCCTCGTCGCGGAACGCCACGCGCGTCTGCGTCTGGGCCTGTGCCATGATCGACGCGACCGAGGTCGCGAACCGCTTCACCGCGTGCGGCATCCTCCATCGTCACCAGCGGGTTGTTGCGCATCCGTTCGAAGTCGTCTTCGTTCTGCGTGATGCCCATCCGCTGGATGGTGAACGAATCCGCGCCGAGGTCCGACACGATCGCGTCCGTGACCGCGGCGTTCACACCGGTGATCAACGCGACCACGGTGATGATCGACGACACGGCCACGATGTTGCCGAGCAGCGTCAGCATCGATCGGAGCTTGTTGGCCCAGATCGACGCCAGCGCCAGCACGACGGATTCGAACAGCTGCGACATTGCTTTCGTTATTCGTTATTCTTTATTCGTTATTTTGCATTCGCGCCCGGCTTCGGCGCGACCTTCACCATGTCTCCCTCATACATGCCGCGCACTGAATCGAAGGGGCCGGTGATGACCTGGTCGCCTTCCTTCAGCCCCGACGACACCTCGAGGTAGCGCTCTCCGGCAATGCCGGTCTTGACGATGAGGAAGGTGGCCTTGCCGTCCTTCATCATGAACACGCCTTCCTTCTCTTCGCGCTTCTGGCCGGGTTTTAGCTCGAGCGGTGCGGCAGGCGCCTGCGCCGCCTGCGGCGGGCCGAAGCGGAAGCTGAAGCCCTGACGCGGCGGACGTGGTTCGAGCACGACGTTGCCTTGCTCGTCGTAGAGCAGCTCGCGCACCGTCATCGACTGAATGGGCACGGTGACGACGTGTTTCCGCGTCGCCGTCGTGATCTCGGCCGTGCACGTAAAGCCCGGCCGCACCTCGGGAATCTGGCCGTCGATCGTCACCGTGACCTTGAAGTTCGTCGCGGTGCGCGTGGCGCCGCCGCCGACGACCTGGATCGGACTGTTGCCGATTTCGGTGACCTTGCCGGAAAACTCCTGATCAGGAATGGCGTCGATCATGATCTTGGCCGGCTGGCCAAGCTGCACCAGCGGGATGTCGGTCTCGTCGACCTCGACTTCCGCCTCGATGACCGACATGTCGGCGACCGTCAGCAGCACCGTGCCGGCATTGTTCATGGTGCCGACCATCACGTTTTCGCCCTCTTCGATGTTGCGCCGGGTGACGATGCCGTCGAAAGGGGATTCGAAGCGGACCTGGGCCAGCGTGTGCTGGCTGCTGACGAGGCCGGCCTCCTGCTGATTGAGCTGGGTCTCGCGGTTCTTGATCTCCTGCTCGCGTCCCTTCAGATCGCTCTCACGCACTTCGACTTCGGCCTCGGCACGTTCGAGTGTCTCGCGCGTGGTGAGGCCCGAGTTCCACAGTTCCTGCTGGCGCTTCATGCTCTGGCGCGCCACTTCGAGATTGGCGCGGGCGCTCTGCAGTCCGACGCGCGACTGTTCGAGCGCGGTGCGGGCGCCGGCCACGGAAGCGACGTCGCGGCGCACGGCGGCTTCGGCGTTGACCGGATCGATCTGCAGCAGGAACTGCCCGGCGCGCACTCGATCGCCTTCTTTCACGGCGAGCTGGGTGACGCGGCCCATGGACTGCGCGCTGATGTTGACGGTCTTCTTCGGGTCGATCTTGCCCGACGCCGACACGATCGCTTCGAGATCGCGCTTCTGGATGGTTTCCACGGTGACCGTGATGCCCGTCTCGCCCCGGCGCGCGAACGCGGCCGCCGCGGCGCCGCCGATCACCACCAACACCACCACGATCCAGAACCACTTCTTGCGAAACACTGAGTCCCCCTTAATCGCTTAATCCCTAAATCCCTAAATTACCAATCGCTAAATTCTTCCCTCGCCCATCACCGCGAACACCGCGGCGACAAGCGCTGCCACGCCCAGATAGACGGCCACGAGCCGCCACCAATATCGTCCCGCACTTCGACTTCGCTCAGGGTCTCCCCGAGCATCGTCGAGGGGCGCCGGCCTCGGGGTCGCGGCGGCGAGTCCAACGCTCAGCAGCCACATCCACCACAGGCCGAACACATCGATCGTGCCGAACAGGCGCGCCGGCCACGTGCCTTCGTCGAACACGCGGAGAATCCCGGCGAGGTTGCCGGGACTCGTCAGCGACTCGTATGCGTAATGCACGGGGGTTGCGATGATCTGCTGCAGCGCGAGCACGACCGTCGCGTGCACGGTCACGGCCAGCGCTGTCATGAACGAGATGCTCGAGCCGTCAACCCTCGCCAAAATCACTAAGCCCGCCGCCACCAGTATTGTGACCGGCGGCGTCAGCAACAGCCGCCCGCCGCTCGTGAGATACACCGACAGCGGCGGATTGGCCTGCAGCCGGGCGTACGCCGCGTCATCGACGCGCATGCCCAACGCTTCGGTAACCCGGACGCGCTCGTCGACAAGCGCCTGCCGACCTACCGGTGTCGAGAGAAGCAGCCCGCCACAGACGGCAACGGCGAGCAGGACCACGACCCATGTCGTGATGAAGGCCGGGTGTCGCACCACCTCAGCCATTGTTGACCGAGGGTGCACCAGCACACCCGTCACGCGACGCATCAAAAATTCCTTTGCTGACCAATACGACAATCGACGAGCATTGGTTTCCTTGACAGCCTTCCAAACCGCTGAATAGGATGGACTTTCTGTTTCAAACGCTTCAGGAAAACCGGTAATTTTGTTCAATCAAAAATAATATTTCATGTTCACAAACTTGCGCAAGCGGACCCTGATCGCGGCCGTTTTGACCCTCGCCATGAGCCGAGTTGCTGCAGCGCAGGGCGATGTCGGCACACGCGCATCCGGAATGGCGGGCGCCTTCGTCGCGGTTGCCGACGATGCCACCGCCGTGTACTGGAACCCGGCCGGCGTCGGGACCGGCTCGCTCGTCAGCGTAGTGTTGGACGCCGGCCGCTTCCGATTGGGCCGAGCGCCGTCGGAAGACATTCACAATGAAGAGGATACCGGCGCAATCGTGGCCTTGTCGGCCACCGCGTTCGGATTTGCCTACTATCGCGTGGGAACCTACGGAACTCCTGCCGCTGAGCCTGCAGAGCCTGGCCCTCAAAGCCGAGAAGAAGTGTCACTCAGTGTGCACACCCTCACGACGTCTACGGTAGGCGTGTCGCTCGTGCAATCGCTCGGTGAACACATTGTCGTCGGTGCGACGCCGAAGCTGGTGCACGGCGATGGGGAATTTGCGGGAGATGTCGACGCTGGCCTGATGGCGTGGGTGAATCGATTTCGATTCGGTCTCGTCGCGCGCAACCTCACAACGCCCGAGTTTGGCGAGGGGGATGGCAGCGCACGAGCTCAATCGCGAGGTGCGGATTGGCGGCGCCTGGGGATCGGGGTGGACAGGAATCTCGCGCGTGGTCGTGTCCGTTGACGGTGACGTGATGTCGAAGGCGACGCCGTCAGGCGATCGGCGCGACGTCGCCGCGGGCCTCGAGACATGGTGGATGAGCCAACGGATCGGAGTCCGCGGCGGCGTGCGGCGAAGCACGATCGGCGATTCGCGCGGGGCCGTGGCCGCAGGCATCTCCGCAGGGCTGAAGCCGGGAATGTTGGTGGAAGCACACATCATGCACGGCCGCGACGATGAACGTTCGTGGAGCATCGGTGGGCGGATGACGTTTTAAGGACGGGCCAACAGGCTGACGGGCTAACGGGCCAACAGGGAGAGTGACGTAACGCATCATGCCGGTTCGAATCGGAGAACTGCTTCTCAAGGAGAAGCGCATTTCGGCGGAACAGCTCCAGGAGGCCCTGACCAACCAGCGCACGACCGGCGGCAAGCTCGGCGCCAATCTCGTGAAGCTCGGCTTCGTCGAGGATGAGGAGATTACCGCGCTGCTGTCGAAGCAGTACAGTGTGCCCTCGATTGCGCTGAACCAGTTCGAGATCGATCCCGCCGTGATCAAGCTCGTGCCCGGCGAGACGGCGCGCAAGTATCAGATCGTCCCGCTCAGCCGCGCCAGCGCCACGCTGACGATTGCGATGACGGATCCGACCAACGTCGTCGCGATGGACGACGTGAAGTTCATGACCGGTTTCAACGTCGAGCCGGTCGTCGCCTCGGAAATCGCGGTCGTCGAATCGATTGACAAGTATTACGGCGCCGGCACCGCGCCCTCGGAAAAGCCGAAGGCCGGCGGCCCGGTCCTCCAGCAACAGCCGACCGGCGAGAGCGCGCTCGACGCGGCGGCGCGATCGCTCAGCGAACTTCCGACCATGCTCGACAGCGCCAGCGGCGACGTCGAGGTCATGGAGGAGCTCGAAGAGATCAGCGCCGAGATGCTCACCCGGCAGGGTGACGAGGCGCCGGTCATCAAGCTGGTGAACGTCATCCTGATGTCAGCGATTTCGAAGGGCGCCAGCGACATTCACATCGAGCCCTACGAAAAGGAATACCGCGTCCGCTACCGCATCGACGGCCTCCTCTACAACATCATGGCGCCGCCGCTGAAGATGCGCGACGTCATTACCTCGCGCATCAAGATCATGGCCAAGCTGGACATCGCCGAGAAGCGCCTGCCCCAGGACGGCCGTATCAAGATCCGTTTCAGCGACAACGGCCAGACCAGGGACATCGACTTCCGGGTTTCGTGCCTGCCGACGCTGTTCGGCGAAAAAATCGTCATGCGCCTGCTCGACAAGGGCAAGCTCATGCTCGACATGACGAAACTCGGCTTCGAGTCCGAGTCGCTGAAGAAACTCGAGACGCAGATCCAAAAGCCGTGGGGCATGGTGCTCGTCACCGGCCCGACCGGCAGCGGCAAGACCAACACGCTGTATTCGTCGATTTCCAGGGTTAATACGTCCGAGAGGAACATCATGACCGCGGAGGATCCGGTCGAGTTCAACCTCCGTGGCGTCAACCAGGTGCAAGTCCGCGAGTCCATCGGCCTCAGCTTCGCCGCCGCGCTTCGCAGCTTCCTCCGCCAGGACCCGAACATCATTCTCGTCGGCGAGATCCGCGACTTCGAAACCGCCGAAATCGCGGTAAAGGCCGCGCTCACCGGTCACCTCGTGCTGTCGACACTGCACACCAACGACGCGCCGAGCACGATCAACCGGCTGATGAACATGGGCATCGAGCCGTTCCTGGTCGCCAGCTCGCTGAATCTGGTGTGCGCCCAGCGTCTCGTCCGCCGCGTCTGCGTGCACTGCAAGGTCGAAGACGACGTGCCGCCGCCGGCACTCGAACAGATTGGCTTCACGTCGGACCTGGCTGCGACCGTCAAACCAAAAAAGGGCGGCGGTTGCGAAAAATGTAACAAGACGGGATACAAGGGCCGCGTCGGCCTCTATGAAGTCATGGAAATTACCGACGAGTTGAGGGAGTTAGTTCTGGTGGGTGCATCCGCGCTCGAGTTGCGCCGAAAAGCTATCGAAGAAGGGATGATCACGCTTCGTGGCAGCGGCCTGCGGAAGATCACGGAAGGCGTCACGACGATCGAAGAAGTGCTGCGCGAAACGGTGAAGTGACACACGGCTGACGGTTTGCTTTCCGGCTCCCCCGGAGATCGATAATGGCAACGTTCGCATTTTCTGGACGCACGCGTAGTGGCGAAAACGTAACCGGTGCTCAGGGCAGACCGGGTTCGGTTGGGCAGGCGCGCAAGCTCAAGGCCAAGCGTGTGCCTTCGAAGAACCTCGCGGTTTTCACGCGGCAGTTCTCCGTCATGATCGACGCCGGCGTGCCGCTCGTGCAGTGTCTCGACATTCTCGGCAATCAAGAGGAGCACAAATATTTCGGGCAAGTGATTCTTGCCACCCGCACCGACGTCGCAGGCGGCAAGTCGCTGGCGGAAGCGATGAAGGCACACCCCAGGGTGTTCGATTCCCTCTTCTGCAACATGGTCGCTGCCGGCGAGGCGGGCGGTATCCTCGATACCATCCTGAAGCGCCTGGCAACGTATATCGAAACGGCCGTCAAGCTGAAACGCCAGGTGCAGTCGGCGATGATCTATCCGATCGCCGTGATCGCCATCGCCTGCGTCGTGATCGGCGTGATCTTATGGAAGGTCATCCCGACGTTCGCGTCACTCTTCGCTGGTCTCGGCGCGGAGCTGCCGTTGCCGACTCGCATGGTCATCGCCCTCAGTAACAACCTGGCGCGCTTCATGCCGTTCATCATCGTCGGCTTCATCGCCGCCGGCTGGGCATTTCGCAGCTATTACGCGACCGAAAACGGCAGGCGGGTGGTCGATCGAATCACGCTCAAGATGCCCATCCTCGGCCCGATTCTACGAAAGATAGCCGTCGCGCGATTCTGCCGGACGCTTTCGACATTGATGGCGTCGGGCGTGCCGATTCTGGACGGGCTCGACATTACCGCGAAGACGTCGGGCAACGCGATCATCGAGGACGCCATTCTGACGACGCGCACGAGCATCGAGCGCGGCGCAACGATTGCCGCGCCACTGAAGGCAACCCGCGTCTTCCCCGGCATGGTGGTGCAGATGGTCGGCGTCGGTGAAGCCACAGGCGCGCTCGACACGATGCTCGCCAAGATTGCCGACTTCTACGAGGAAGAAGTCGACGTCGCAGTCGAAGGCCTGCTGACGCTGCTCGAACCGGTCATGATAGCGTTCTTGGGTGGCGCCGTCGGCGGTATCGTCATAGCGATGTACATGCCGATCTTCGACCTGATCGGCAAGCTGACCTGATGAGGGAAGCCCGTCGAGACTTTCACCAGTCTCGGAGCGTCGAATGGACAAGAACCTGACGGCGCACGTTGACGAATTTTGTCAGTTTTCATGCCCGGAAGGTGGTATCGCCGAAGCCAAGGCGTCGTGTAAGTGGCTATCGGGCAAGCACTTTATAGGTTTGAGCACCACTGACAGCAGGCTGGTACGCCGGTTGCTGTTAGGCGGACAGGTCCACGCCGCCTCGAAACGGCGGCGTAGCCGAAAAGAACAAGATAGACCGAGCCAACTTACGTTCAGGAGAGGAACCATCATGCGTATTCGTTCGAACAAGGGCTTCACGCTTATCGAGTTGCTGATCGTCGTGGCGATTATCGGCATCATCGCGGCCATTGCGGTCCCCGGTCTGCTTCGCGCCCGCATGTCGGGTCAGGAGGCTTCGGCGATCGGTTCGCTGCGTGCCATCATCGGTTCGCAGCAGGCGTATTCGGCGGCGTGTGCGAACGGCTACTATGCACAGGGCCTCGGCCAGCTCGCGCTCGCCCCGGCAGTCGGCGGCGCGCCCTTCATCAGCCCGGACCTCGGCCTCGACGCCACGGCTACTCCGGTTGGCAATGGCGCCAGGAACGAGAAGAGCGGCTATTACGTGACCCTCGCCGGAGGCGCGGGCGCCGATCCGGCGTCGCGGCCGGCCTGCAACGCCGTTCCGGCGACCGAGCTCGTCAGCGCCTACGTCGCGTGGGCGGATCCGGTCACCCCGGGCTCGTCGGGCTCGCGTTTCTTCTGGACGAACACGCTGGGCACCATCTACGTGCACCAGCAGGGCGACGGCTCCCTGAGCGGCGAGACAAACGGCTCGGCGGCTCCTGGTGCGGCCACCGCGCAGGTCCTCCAGTAGGCTCGGAACCGAATCAAACAGAAGGTCGCGGTCCGACCGCGCCCTTCCGCTTGTACGGGTAGAATCCTTCGCATGGCTCGCAAGTCAACGTCCTGGTTAACGGCCTTTGCGGCCCTCGGCATGGCCGCGGCAACATGGTCGACATGGGTGCACTACCAGATCCTGAATAGCCCGACATACGAGAGCTTTTGCGACGTCAACTCGACGTTGAACTGCACGGCTGCCTATACGAGCCGCTTTGGCGCAATCGGCGGGGTGCCGGTCGCGCTCTTCGGGGTGTTGTTTTTTGCCGGCGTGCTGGTGCTCATCGCCCTCTGCTCGCAGTCAAAGGCCGCAGCGCGCGAATCTTCCTGGTTATGTCTTTGCCGCGTCGACGATCGGCCTGGCAGTGGTCCTGTATCTCGCGTACGCGTCGTATTTCATCCTTCAGGTCGTGTGCCTGCTCTGTGCCGGCACATATGTGGCGGTCATCGGTTTGTTCCTGATTTCGGGGGCAGCCACCAAAGTTCCCTTGACGAGTCTCCCCATGCATATCCTTGACGATCTCAAGCTCCTGGTTCGGACACCGCGCGCGCTGACGGCGGCGGTCGTGTTCATCGCCGCGGCCGTGGCGGCCATCGCGGTGTTCCCCGAGCAGCGCGTGACGGCGGCCGCCAACGCCGCCGAAGCCGAGCCGACGCAGGCCGCGCGCGGCCGCGCCGACGGCAGCGCAGATCCAACAGTTCGAGGTGTGGCTCGCGCAGCAGCCGCGCGTGACGGTCATGGCGCCGAGCGACGGCGCCGCCGTCGTCATCCTCAAGTTCAACGACTACCAGTGCCCCGGATGCGGACAGACGTACCGCGACCACAAGCCGGTGCTTGCCAAGTGGGCCAAGCAGTCGCCCGGCAAGGTGAAGTTCATCACCAAGGATTTCCCGCTCGAGAAGCAATGCAATCAGTCCTTCCCTCAGGACATGCATCTCGGCGCGTGCGAGGCTGCAGTCGCCGTCAGGCTCGCCCGAGAAAAGGGTAAGGCCGAGGCGATGGAGGAATGGCTGTATTCGAACCAGGCGGCGATGAACCCCGACAGCGTGAAAAAGGCCGCGGCCAGCATCGGGGGAGTCACCGACTTTGACGCGCGCTTCGCGGGCACACTCGAACTCGTGAAGGCCGACGTCGCGCAGGGCGTGCAATTGAAGATCAAGCGGCACGCCGAGCTTCTTCATGAACGGCATGCCACTGCCTGGTCTGCGCGGCGAGTTCTTCGACGCCGCGATCGCATGGGAATTGCGGAGGGTGTCCGGCGGCAAGTAGTTGGCGAGGCTGCGCCTCGCCACGGCAGTGTCGCTTGGCCCCGCCTCCGACGGGGCATTAGAACGTATGCCGGCGATTGAGACCGAGGGATTAACCAAAGACTATCTCGTCGGCTTCTGGCGGCCGCGTCCGTATCGCGCGCTCGACGCGCTGACCCTCAGCGTCGAAGCCGGGGAGGTCTTCGGGTTCCTCGGCCCCAACGGCGCGGGGAAGAGCACGACGCTGAAGCTGTTGATGCAGCTGATCTTCCCGACCGGTGGATCCGCGCGCATTCTGGGCAGCCCGGTCGGCGACGTGTCGGTGCGCCGGCGCATCGGCTTTCTCGCCGAGAACCCGTATTACTACGATTACCTCACCGCCGAGGAGCTGCTGACCTACTTTGCGAAGCTGTTCGGCTATTCGTCATCGGACGCCAGGACCCGCGTTGCGCGCGTGCTCGATCAAGTCGGTCTCGGCCGTGAGCGGCGCCTGCGGTTGCGGCAATTCTCGAAAGGCATGGTCCAGCGCGTCGGCCTGGCGCAGGCGCTGCTGAACGACCCCGAGGTCGTGTTCCTCGACGAGCCGATGTCGGGCCTCGATCCGCTGGGCCGTCGTGACGTGCGGGACTTGATCCTCTCGCTACGCGCGCGCGGTTGCACCGTGTTCTTCAGCTCTCACATCCTTTCCGACGCCGAGGCGCTGTGCGATCGCGTCGCGATCGTGGTGCAGGGCAAGCTGGCGGCGGCCGGTCGGCTCAACGAACTTCTCGCCTTCGAGCTGCAGGGCTGGGAGCTCGTGATATCCGACGTGCCGGCCGCGCTGCACGCGCAGTTGGCATCGCGCTTCGCGCAGGTGACGCCGCTGTCGCACGCCCGCGTCGCCGTGAAGCTGCCAGCGGATGCGGAGCCCGATCGCGTCATGGCGGCGCTCTCCGCCGACGGCGCGCGGATCGATTCGCTCAACCCCATCCGCCACACGCTCGAAGACTTCTTCATACAACACGTCCGGGAATCGCGACCGCGCGACGTGGGTGTGTGATCATGCGGCAAGTCTGGCTCGGCGCCCATGCCGTCTTCCGCGAATCGGTCCGCGACCGTGTGCCGTACAGCATCGTCGTGTTCGCGGTGCTGATGATCGCGGCGTCGTATCTCATCAGCCAGCTGACCGCCGGCCAGGACATGAAGATCATCAAGGACCTCGGCCTGGCGGCGTTGTCGATGTTCGGCTTGCTGATCGCGATATTCATCGGCGTCGGGCTCGTCACGAAGGAAGTCGAGAAGCGCAGCGTCTACGGCCTCCTCACCAAGCCGCTGTCGCGCGCGCAATTCCTGCTTGGAAAGTACGCCGGCCTGGTCATGACGCTTGCCGTCAACCTGTCGGTGATGACGGTGGCACTGTATGCGGTGCTGTTGTACTCGAACTACAACGCGCCGGCGGGCCTGCGCGCCAGCTGGGAAGCGCCGGGCGCCGATCCGCGCCTGCTGATCGCGATCGTGTTGATCTTCGCCGAGCTGATGCTGGTCACTGCCCTGGCGCTGCTGTTCTCGACCTTCTCGAGTCCGCTGTGGGCGACGCTGCTGACGCTTGGGCTGTGGATCGCCGGTCACTTCAACAGCGACCTGCGGCACTTCGGCGCCGTCGTCGATTCCGCGCCGGCGATCTGGCTGGCGCGCGCGACTTATTACGTGATCCCGAACCTGGCGCCGTTCGACGTGAAGGCCGAGGTCGTCCACGGCATGCACGTGGGCGCGTCGCACGTCGTCTACACGCTGGCGTATGCCGCGTTGTACATCTCGATCCTGCTGACGGCGTCGATCACGATCTTCGGCCGCAGGGACTTCAAGTGAGCCCTTCGACTTCGTCGGCGACTCGCGCGTCGACTTCGCTCAGGGCAAGCGACGGCCGCCCCCGCATCGGGCCGGCGTTCAGCCGCCATTGCCGTGTTGCTGGCGGCTGTGATCGCCGTGCAGGTCGTTCGCGATCGCGGGTGGGCGCCTTACGAACCCGAAAGCTCGGTGCTGTGGATCCGATCAGGGGAAGCTGCGAAGCGATTGGCGCTCAGCTTCGATACCGTCGTGTCGGATGTCTACTGGATTCGCGCGGTGATCTACTACGGCGGCCGCCGCCGCGCCGATACGCGCCGCAGCTACGACGAGCTCTTTCCGCTCCTCGATCTCGTGACCTCGCTCGATCCGCAATTCAAGGTCGCGTACCGATTCGGCGCGTTGTTCCTGTCGGAGCCTCTGCCGGGAGGGCCGGGCCGGCCGGACCAGGCGATCGCGCTGCTCGAGCGCGGCGTCGAGCGCGATGGGGATTGGGAATACTACGAGGACATCGGTTTCGTCTATTACTGGTGGAAGCACGACTATCTGAGCGCCGCTGAGTGGTTCAAGAAAGCGGCGTCCCGCCCCGGCGCGCCGAATTGGCTGATTGGGCTCGCGGCGACGACGCTGGCGGTCGGCGGCAGCCGGGAATCCTCACGACAGCTGTGGACCGAACTGCTGAACAACGCTGACGCCTCCTACATCCAGGACCAGGCGAGGCATCGCCTTCAGCAACTCGATGCGATGGATGCGATCGACCAGCTGGCCGTCAGTCTGCAGCGCTTCAAGGATCGCGAGGGACGGCTGCCAGGCACATGGCAGGAACTGGGGGCCTCGGAGCGGCTTCCGGCAATTCCAGTGGATCCTGCGGGTGTGCCATTCGTCGTCGATGCCGTGACGGGCAAGATCGACGTCTCCAGGCAGTCGCCGCTGTGGCCGCTGCCGGCCGAACCGGCGGTTGGGCCGCGATGACGTGGCAATTGGTACTGGGCGCAGCGATCGGACTCTGCATCGGCAGTTTTCTCAACGTCGTCATCTACCGGTTGCCGATCGGCCAGTCGATCGTGACGCCGCCGTCGCGCTGCCGCAAGTGCGGCTATCAGCTGCGGTGGTACGACAATATCCCGGTCCTCAGTTGGCTGTTCCTCCGCGGCCGCTGCCGTAAATGCGGCGTCGGCGTGTCGATTCAATACCCGATCGTCGAGCTCGTCACCGGCGCGCTCTTCGTCCTCGTGATCTGGATGACACCGCCCGGACCGCTGCTGGCGACTCGACTGATTCTCGTTTGCGTCCTGATCGCCCTTTTCGGCATCGACCTCGAACATCAGATCCTGCCGAACGTGATCACCCTGCCGGGAATCGCGGTTGGTGTGCTGCTCAGCCTGATCGCGCCACCCGGGTGGAAGGACGCCCTCATCGGAGCGCTGCTTGGCGGCGGCGTTCTCTATGCGGTCGCCGGTGCGTATTACCTCTGGCGGCGTGAAGAAGGGATGGGCATGGGCGACGTGAAGATGCTCGCCATGATCGGCGCGTTTCTCGGGTGGAAGGCCGTCCTCGTCACGCTGGTGCTGTCGTCGTTTGCGGGCGCAATCATCGGCCTCGTGCTCATGGCTGCGCAGCGCGGAACCATGAAGCTTGCGTTGCCGTTCGGAACATTCCTCGCGATTGGAGGAATCGTCGCGATGTTTGCCGGCGAGCCGCTGGTTGCCTGGTATACGGGGTTCCTGTAGACGTCCACCCTGGCTCCGTCGTCGTAAGAACTGCCACGTCACGAGGCGGCATGCATCTCAGGAATTGATCCAGACACGCATTGTGCCAATGCGCTAATCGTCGGAACACGCCGTAAATCAAGAATGCGCTGCGATCGGCGGCAAGGCAGCCGCGTTGCATTGGGGCGGACATGTTCCCGAATGCATCCGAACGTGGATTCACGCTCTTCGAAACCCTCGTTGCCACCAGCATCCTGATCACCGCGCTGGCCGGCGTCGCACAACTCTTCATTCTCGGTACGCACCTGACGCGGCAATCAAGCGCATCCGGACTGGCGCTCGTCGCCGCGCAGGACAAGCTCGAATCGCTTCGCGGCCAGGCCTTTACTTACGACCCCGGCGGAGCGCCCGTTACCGCTCCCGCGCTTCAGCCATCGCCGCCCACGACGCTCGCCGACGACACTGAGCCCTATGTCGACTGGCTCGATGTCGATGGCTTCGCCCAGGAGGCTGCCGATGGCGCCGTCCTGGTTCGTCGCTGGCGCATTTCGTCACTCGGCGCGACGATACCAGACTCGATTGCGATCGAAGTCTGTGTCTTCCGCCCGCCAGGCGCCGCCGATCCCAGTGGCGCAGACGTATGTCTATCCACGATTCGAACGAGGCAGCCATGACCCATGCGCGCTGCGCGCTACGGCGGGCAGGCCCACTTCGCGCTGCGCGCTACGGCGGGCAGGCCCACGGTCGCATTGCGCGCTCTGGCGGGCAAACCCGCGGCTTCTACGATGGTCGAACTTCTGATCGCGATGACGATCACGATTCTGATCGCGGGCGCGATCGCCGGCGTCGCGCCTCAGGCTCGTGCGGCATTCGAGCGCGTGCCTCCCGATCTCGATCAGCAGCAGCGTGGCCGAACCGCCATCGACGTCCTGTCGCAGGCGCTTCGCTCGGCCGGAAACAACGTGGCCGCGACGGAATCGCTCGGTGCGCTCAGCGATTTGCTGCCCACCGTTTCTGTGTCTGGTGAAGAGGAGCCGGGCGTCTTCACCGAGCTGACGGTGATCACTCCGGTTCGAGCTGCGGCGCAGGCCATCCTCGAAGCCGATCAAGCCGCGCCAGGTGGAGCGATGACGCTTTCGACCGCGCCGTGTCCGAACATTGAAGACGCCTGCGGGTTCACGCCCGGCAGCACCGCCGTCGTTGCGGACGGAGCGGGACACTTCGACGTCTTCTCGATCGCGGCAGCCGATTCGGCCGCTCACCAGTTGACGCCTGCTCACGCGCTTTCACATGCCTATCCGGAAGGATCGGTGTTGGTCGAAGCGGATCGATTCATCTTCAGCCTTAAGGAGCAGCCCGACGGCAGCCATTCGCTGGTCCGCAGGACGGCCGCGGGCGCGGTTCAGCCGATTGTCGATTTCGTGAACGGACTGGCCTTCGGCGCAACTGGCCGGATCGCCGCCGCCGGGTTCTTCCAGATCGAGCAGGTTGATGTGTGGCTCAGTGTCGAGGCGCCCACCGATGCCCTGCGCCTTGTCATTCCCGATCGCGTGTTTCGGACGTCACTCAGATTGCGAAACGTGCCATGAAAAGCGAACGTGGAATCGCGTTGATCATGGTGATTCTGTTCACGGCGTTCCTATCGGTGCTGGGCCTTGGGCATTTGCTCGCCGTCTTCATGGATCGATTGGCGACCGGCAACGTGACCGGATCGGTCGCGATGTTGTACGCGGCCGATGCGGGTATCGAGCTCGCGGCGCGCGATCTTGCTGAAACGCCAGATTGGGATGCCGTGCTCTCCGGTTCGACGCAAGGCAGCTTTAGAGATGGAGCGCCCGGAGGCGCTCGCGAACTGCCGGGACGCGGCAGCGTCGATCTCACCGCCGCGACGAACATGCTCAACTGTCGCGAGTCCAGCAACTGCACCGCTGATCAGATGAACGCAAACTCTCGTGAGCGTCCATGGGGCTTCAACAATCCGCGGTGGCAGCTGTATGCCTATGGTCCGATCGAGCAGCTGGCGCCGTTGTTGCGGCCGGCCTCCGGTTACCTCGTCGTCTGGGTCGCAGACGATGCGCGGGAGCAGGACGGCGATCCGGGATCCGATGCTGTAGGCGAGGAATCGGGTCACGGAATTGTAAGAGTTCACTCAGAAACGTTCGCTGCCGGCGGTTCTAGGCGCGTGATTCAGGCCGAACTGACGCGTGCGTGCAGGGGCGAAGCTGCCGGCGCGTGCCTCCCGGCCATCCGAGTGAAGTCGTGGCAGGAATTGCGGTCATCAATTCCTTGACCGTCCGAAATTGTGTAAGCGAACCTTGAACCGCAATGGCTGACAAAACGACCATGAAACGCGTCATCAGCATTTCCGCTGCGCTCGTCCTGACCTGCGCATCGCTTGCCTCGGCGCAGTCCTCGGCGTCGCGCCCCCTGGCTGAGGTTGCCAGGGCCGAAGAAGCGCGCCGCAAGGGCGTGAGCAAGCCGGCGAAAGTCATCACCAACAGCGACTTGAAGCCTGACATTTCCAGGGGGATCGCCACTCCGTCTCCCGTCACACCGGCGGAATCGGCGACGCCCGCACCGGCAAACACGACCCCGGGAGCGCCCGCGACGGCCGCCAAGCCCGATTCCGCCGGCGCCAAGGATCAGGCGTACTGGGCCGGCCGCATGAAAGACGCGCGCGACAAGCAGCAGCGCAGTCAGATATTCGCGGACTCACTCCAGACCCGAATCAACGCGCTGACCACCGACTTCGTCAATCGCGATGACCCGGCGCAAAGGGCGAAGATCGAATCCGACCGCAAGGCGGCCCTGGCCGAGCTCGAACGGGTGAAGAAGGAGATCGACGCCCAGACCAAGGCGATTGCTGCCATCGAAGACGAGGCGCGCCGCGCAGGAGTGCCGGCCGGCTGGTTGCGCCCGGGCGAGTGAGGGGTTCCTGAGCCAGCGGAGCGAGTCGAAGGACTAGCCCCTGAGGCCGATCGTCTTCAGGGCCGCCTTGATTTCCTTCTCCGCCACATCCGTCAGTTCGACGGTCTTGCCGCGATCCGCCGCCGCGATGAAGTGCAGCGTGCCGGCGACAATTTTCTTGTCGCGCCCGATTGCCGCGTAAACTTCCTTCGCAGAGATGTCGGCGACCGGCGGCAGCGGACCGAGCTGCGTGACGAGCGCCTCGACTTCCTCGTAGAGCGACCGTGGCGTGACCCCGCGCGCGACGCCAACCGCCAGGGCGGCCAGCATCCCGTAACCGATCGCTTCACCGTGGCGGAACTGTTTGTACTTCGTGACGGCTTCGAGCGCGTGCCCGACTGTGTGTCCGAAGTTCAGGATCCGGCGCAATCCCGATTCACGCTCGTCCGCGGACACCACTTGCGCCTTGATGCGGCATGACGCCGACACCAGCGGCGCGACGGCATCGCCGTCTCTTGCGAAGATTGCGGTCGTCGATTCGCGGATCCGATCGAGCAGCGACGGATCGGAGATGACGCCGTACTTGATCACCTGGTACAGGCCTGCGCGAAATTCGCGGCGGGGCAGCGTCTCCAGGACGATCGGATCGGCGACGACCAGGCTGGGCGCGTGAAACGATCCAATCAGGTTCTTGCCAAGTGGATGATTGACGCCGGTCTTGCCGCCGATCGCGCTGTCGACCTGGGCGAGGAGCGTCGTCGGCACATGTACAATCGGCAGTCCGCGCAAATACGTCGCGGCCGAAAACCCGACCAGATCTCCGATCACGCCGCCACCGATGGCGACAATGACGGTGGACCGATCGGCCTGGGCCTTGACGAGCGCGTCGAGGACGCGTGCAACGGTGTTGAGATTCTTGTAGCGCTCGCCGTCCTCAACGAGGATGGGGGTACGGTCGGCGCCGATGGTCCGGAAACGTGGACCGTGAAACTCCCACACGCGGTGGCTGGAGATCAGGATGCGCCGCTTACCCAGCTTCGCGGTATCCATCTCGCGGCCAAGCGCATCGATCGCGCCGGCTCCGATCAGGACGGAATAAGGGCCGGCAGCGGCCGAAACCGTTACGCGATCCATTTGCACCCGACTGCCGACTGGCGACTGAACTGCCGACTGCCAACTGCGACTCTTAACTGTCGACTCTCGACTGCTGACTGACTCATCTTACCGAGTGCTAGGATAGCATTCGGTGCCGCGGCGAACGGACTTCCTGATCATCGGCAGCGGCATCGCGGGCCTTCGCGCCGCGGCCGATCTCTCGCTGGCCGGCGACGTCGTGATCCTGACCAAGGCGGATCCCAACGAGAGCAACACCGGTTATGCGCAGGGCGGCATCGCCGCCGCGGTGGCGCCGGACGACTCTCCCCGACAGCACGCCGCCGACACCATCAACGCCGGTGACGGCCTGTGCGTCGAGGCTGCGGTCGATGTGCTCGTCCAGGACGGCGTTCGCTATGTCCGCGAGCTGATCGAGTGGGGAGCGCGTTTCGATCGCGATCGCACCGGCGCGTTGTCGCTCGGGCGTGAAGGAGCCCACGGCCTCCGCCGCGTCCTTCATGCCGCCGACGCCACCGGGCGGGAAATCGGCCGCGCCTTATGGGACCGCGTCGCCGAACAGGCGCGCGTCCGCGTCGAACGCAACGCGCGGGCCCTGGAGTTGATCGTCAGGGGCGGGCGCTGTGTCGGCGCCAGATATCTCAACGAATCCGGCATTCATGAAGTTCACGCGGCGGCGGTACTGCTGGCGACGGGCGGAGCGGGACACGTCTTTCGCGAAACGACGAACCCTCCCATCGCGACCGGCGACGGCGTGATGCTCGGCTGGTTCGCCGGGGCCCGGGTCACCGATCTCGAGTTCGTCCAGTTTCACCCGACGGCTCTCGATGTGCCGGGCGCGCCGCGGTTCCTGCTCTCGGAAGCACTCCGCGGTGAAGGCGCGCTGCTGCTCAATGCCGACGGTGAGCGCTTCATGGCGCGCTACGAGGCGGCCGGCGAGCTCGCATCGCGCGATCTGGTTTCCCGCGCGATCGTCCGCGAGCAGCGGCGCACCGGGCGACCTGTCTACCTGTCGATGGCGCATCTGGATCCCGAATGGACGCGCACGCGGTTCCCGACCATCGCCGGGGCCTGCCAGTCGATCGGTCTCGATCTCGGCACCGATCGCATTCCGGTCGGTCCGGCGGCGCATTACGTGATGGGCGGAATCGAGACCGATCTCTGGGGACGGACGACGTTGATTGGCTTGTACGCGGCCGGGGAGGTCGCGTGCACCGGTGTGCACGGCGCCAATCGCCTCGCCAGCAATTCGCTGCTCGAAGGCCTGGTGTTTGGCGCGCGGGCTGCGCAGGCGATGTTGTTGCCGGGCGATGATGTAGCGCCATTTTCGATGCTGGCTTCAGGCGATGCGCCAGAGGTCCACCTCCGCGCTGCGCGCGACGGTGCACAAACTCCGCTGGAAAGTGACGTGCGGAGTTTGATGTGGAACGCTGTGGGCCTCTGGCGCGATGGTGACGGGCTCCAGCAGGCGATTGCCGCGCTCGATGGCTGGTATGCCGCGCTTGGACCCGACCGAGGCGGCGTCGCCTCGGTCGTGACCGTTGGGCGCCTGATGGCCCGCGCCGCGCTTCGTCGCGAGGAAACCCGCGGCAGCCACGCCCGCGCCGACTTCCCGTCGCGAGATGACGTAAAATTTAGGATTCACCTAGGGGACAACATTCACTAATGGCCGGCAAACAAGAAGAAGCGTTCGTTACCGAAATCACCAAGCAGTCCGTCGACTTCTCGAAGTGGTACCTCGACGTCGTGCGCAAGGCGGAGCTCGCCGACTACTCGCCGGTGAAAGGCTTCATGGTGATCCGGCCGTATGGCTATGCGATGTGGGAGCACCTGCAGCGCGAGTTGGACACGCGCATCAAGGCGACCGGACACGTCAACGCCTACTTCCCGCTGCTGATTCCTGAGAGCCTGCTGCTGAAGGAGAAGGAGCACGTCGAAGGCTTTGCGCCGCAGGTGGCGTGGGTCACCAAGGGCGGCGATGAAGATCTCGCCGAGAAGCTGATCATCCGGCCGACGTCGGAGACGATCATCGGCGTGATGTACCAGAAATGGATCCAGTCCTGGCGCGACCTGCCGGTCCTCATCAATCAGTGGGCGAACGTCGTCCGCTGGGAAAAGGTGACGCGCCCGTTCCTGCGGACGACCGAGTTCCTCTGGCAGGAAGGCCACACCGCGCACGAAACCGCCGAAGAAGCGCAGGAAGAGACGATGAAGATTCTCGCCCTCTACAAGGAGGTATGCGAGAACGTCCTCGCCGTGCCGGTCATCGACGGGCAGAAGAGCGAGAGCGAAAAGTTCGCGGGCGCGTCGAAGACCTATTCGATCGAAGCGCTGATGGCCGATGGCCGCGCGCTGCAGGCCGGCACGTCGCACAACCTCGGCCAGAATTTCGCCAAGGCCTTCGAGATTCAATTCCAGGGCCGCGACAAGACGGTGCAGTATGCGTGGACGACGTCGTGGGGCGTGACGACGCGGCTGATCGGCGCCGTCATCATGACGCACGGCGACGACAGCGGCTTGATCCTGCCGCCGGCGATTGCGCCGTACCAGGTGGTGATCGTGCCGATCCCGCGCGGCAACTGGAAAGAGACCGTGTTGCCGAAATGTGAAGAGATCAAGGCGCAGCTGACGGCGGCCGGGATTCGCGTCAAGCTCGACGCCGATGAGAGCCAGACGCCAGGCTGGAAGTTCGCAGAGTACGAAATGCGCGGCGTGCCCCTGCGGCTGGAGATTGGTCCCAAGGACATCGAAAAGAATGCGGTCTTCGCCGCCCGGCGCGACACGCGCGCGAAGGCGTCGATGCCGATGGAGGGGCTGCCCGGCGCGATCAAGGGCCTGCTCGACGAGATTCAGCAGGGGCTGTTCGATCGCGCCGTGAAGTTCCGCGACGAGCACACCTCGCGCGCGGACTCGTACGACGAGTTCACGCAGATCATGGAAGGCCGCCCCGGATTCGTCATCTCACCCTGGTGCGGCGAGGCGAAGTGCGAAGCGGACATCAAAGCCGAAACGCAGGCGACGATTCGTAACATCCCGAAGGGCTATGAGGAGGCCCCGGGCAAACCGTGTATCAAGTGCAACAAGCCGGCGACCGTGTCGGCCTGGTTCGCAAAGGCGTACTAGTTGGCCAAGCAGGCGGCGGGAATCCTCCTGTATCGCCGCGGGCCCGGAGGGCCGGAAGTGCTGCTGGCGCATCCCGGCGGCCCGCTCTGGGCACGCAAGGACTACGCCTCCTGGACCATCCCGAAAGGGCAGTTCACCGACAGTGAGCTGCCGCTCGATGCCGCCAAACGCGAATTCGAAGAGGAGATGGGGTCGGCGCCGTCCGGCATCTTTCAGTCGATCGGGACCCTGAAACAGCCAAGCGGCAAGGTCATCCACGCGTGGGCCGCGGAATCGGATTTCGACGCCGCTAGCGTCAAGAGCAACCTGTTCTCGATGGAGTGGCCGCCAAAATCAGGACAGATGGTCGAGTTTCCCGAGATCGATCGCGCGGGGTGGTTTTCGATCGATCAGGCGCGCGTCAAAATACTAAAGGGCCAGGCGCCGTTTCTCGATCGGCTCCTGGCTCTTCTAACCTCTAACCTCTAACCTCTAACCTCTAGCTCCTACTGCAGCCGGATCGTCATTGCCGCGCGGCGGTTCAGCCGTCGCGTCTCTTCGCGGCCGTTGTCGTGCCTCGGCCGCTCTTCACCGTAGCTCACGGTCTGCAGGCGGTTGGCGTTGATGCCGCGGCCCACGAGGTAGTCACGCACCGCGATTGAGCGGCGCTCGCCCAGGGCGAGGTTGTATTCAGTCGTGCCGATATTGCAGGTGTAGCCTTCGACCGTGATGCGGAGGTTCGCGTCTTCCTGCATCGCCTTGATCGCTTCGTCGAGGATGCGCGTCGCTTCCGCGCGCAGCGAGTAGCGATCGAAGTCGAAGTGCACGTCTTCGAATGTGATCTGCCGCTTCGCGGCCGGCGCGATCACCTGCACGGTGACCGTGTCGGTGGCGGTCATGCCCTTGCCGTCGTCGACCGTCACGGTGAGCGGCACGGCGCCGACCTGGCCCGGCGCCGTCCACGGCGTCTGCCGATCGGTGGCGTTACCGAACGACCCGGTCGGGCTCGTCCAGCGATAACGCAGCGTGTCGCCGTCCGGATCCTGCGCGTCGGCCGACGCGGTCAACTGGCGATTGATCTCAACCGTGCACGGCTCGCAGCGTGCCTTGACCGTTGGCGCGCGGTTGGGCGGCGCAGAGGGCGTCACTGGCGCGCTCGGCGTGACCGTCGGCGGCGGTGGTTCCGGTCCTGGGTAATAGCCAATCCGCACCTGCAGGCCAAGGCGATCGAAATCACTGTCTTCCGACGTTGTGAAGTCGCTGCGATGCAGGAAGTAGGATGCGGTATAGGTCAGGCCGGCGCCGAAGTAAAACCCCCTGTCGGTGTTGTACTGCAGGCCGCCGAACAGATCGCGGGTCGCATCCGGATCCCACTCGCGCGGCATGCCGGGCGCGGGATTGCTACCTGTGAAGGTCTGCGCCTGTTCGAAGAGCGCCTCGCCCTTCATCTCGCCGAATACGCGCAGCTTCGAACGGCTCGGGTAGGCGGCGCCGATGCCCCAGACGAAACCCTTCGTCAGGTTGTAGCCTTCCGGCGAGCCGCGGAACTTGATGCCCGCGGCGGCGGTGACCTCGACCTTCTCCGAGTACTCGTGCGAGCCGATCAAATCGAACTGGAAATCAAACTGGCCTGTGCCCAGGCCGTCGTCATCGCTCGCCGTGGGCAGCTTCGCCATCACACGGAGCGCGCTTGCATAACCGTCCGGCGATGTCTGAGAAAAGATGTTGAACTTCGCGCCGATCCACGCGTCGCCGATGCCGGTGCTCCAGCCCTGGTTGATCAGGTAATCCTGCGGCTGGCCGTTGCGCGCGACCGGCACGAGGTCCGCGTCGATGCGGCGCGTGCCGAACGTGCCGAAGATCTCGAGGCGATCGGTGGCGCCGAACGCAAACATGCCGCCGATGTCCGTGATGTCGCTGAATCCTTCGCTGCGATCGAAATTCACGAGCTGGACGCCGCCGCTCCACTTGCCCTTGGGCAGCGTCTCGCCCGTCGGGACGAACCAGATTCCGGTGTCACCGAAAACTGTGTTACCGCCGGGTCGGCTGTCTTGGGCCCGCGCGGAAACGGTGAGAAGTAAGCTCAGCGTTAGGCCAATCGCCAAAGGGCGAAGGATTTTCATACACAGAGTGTAGAGCCGGAAAAACCCGAAAGTCAAACGTACCAGTGGGGTTATCGGCTTTTACTCTTCTTGATCTGATTTTTTGGATTTGCCGAAAAGCCATGCCGCACCGATACCCAAGAGGTAAAGCACGACCATTGGGCCGGCGACCATTATTTGTGTCACCGGGTTAGCGTCGGGCGTTATCACGGCCGCGAAGATGAAAATGAGCAGCACCGCGTATTTGAAATTGCGCAGCAGGAAGCTGGATGTGACGATGCCGAGCCGCGCGAGCACGAATATCAGGACCGGCAGCTGGAAGGTCAGGCCGATGCCGAGCATCAGCTTCACGTACATCCCGAACACCGGACCGACTCGTGGCAGGAACTCGACAAAGGAGTTGCTGAAACTTCCGAAGAAATTCCACGCCGCCGGAAATACGAAGTAGTGGGAGAAGGCCGCGCCTCCAATGAAGAGTGACGACGACGAGAGGACGAACGGAATAGCGAGCTTCTTCTCTTTCGCGTACAGGCCAGGCGCGATGAAGAACCACACCTGCAACATGATGTACGGCGAGGCGATCAGGACGCCGGTGAGCGCCGCGATCTTGATGTACAGCATGAACATCTCAGGCGCTTCGGTGTACACGAGCTTGCCGCCGGGCACGGTGGCCACCAGCCGCTGATACACGAAACCAAAAACCTGGTTGATGAATGCGAACGCGACAATGAAGCCGACGAACAGGCTCACGACGGCGTGCGTGATGCGCTTACGCAGCTCGTCGAGATGCTCGAGGAACGTCATGCGGCCTTCGCCGCCCGGCTCCTCCTCGTCACCAAACGGAGAGAACCCTCCCGGCTTCGCCGGCAGAGTCTGCTCGTCGTCGTTTCGATTCTGACTTGGGAATGGAACTAGAGCCAAGGTGCGTACGGTGCGTACGGTGCGTACGGGTGCCTAGGTTCGCGAAACCGTTTCTCGCGGCGGCGCGGTGTTCTGGTCGTCGTCTTTCTTGTCCGTATCGAATTTACTGAGGTCCGTCTCGAAGGCTGATGATGCGGTCTTCTCCTCGGCCTTCGCCTTGGTGGCGTTCTCTTTCTGCTCCTCGATCTTGATTTCCTGCTCGAGGGTATTCTGCAGGTCGGTCGACGCCTTCTTGAATTCGTTCAGGCTGCGGCCGAGCGACTTGCCAAGCTCCGGCAGCTTCCGGGGCCCGAAGATGATGAGCGCGATCACCAGGATGATGATGAGCTCGGGCATGCCGATGGAACCAAACATATGAGTGCCCCCTTACAAAGCCTGGACGGCCCTTTTCTGGCCGAAAACGTCCAATGGGTGAGTATAGCCCCAATTTCATCCCACCGTCCTTGTCGGCCGGGGGTTTAGCAGTTACCATCCTCTATGCGCAGCCGATCGACCGCCGCCGCCGTTGTCGCCATCGTGATTTCCGCCCTCGTTGGAGGGGTTTACGGAAAGAGCGCCCTTGCCACCGCCGACACGGTTCCAAACCACTACAAGACCTTTACCGCCGCGCTGAGCGCGATACAGACGCAATACGCGGAACCGGTCGAGTCCGAGCGCATGGTCTACAGCGCGATCAACGGCATGCTCCAGACGCTCGATCCGCATTCGAGCTTCATGGACCCCCGGACCTACGCGCAGATGCGCGAGCGGCAGGAAGGCCGCTACTACGGCCTGGGCCTCACGATTCAATCCGTCGACGGCGACATCACGGCGGTGCGCGTGTTCGAAGGCTCACCGGCCTTCACCAGTGGCATTCGCCGCGGCGACGTGATTGCGACCGTGGAGGGGACGAGCGCAAAGGGCTGGACCACCGAGGCCACGGTCAACAAGCTCAAGGGACCGAAGGGCACGTTCGTCAACATCGGCGTGCGGCGCAAGGGCTTCGAGCGGCTGCTCGAGATGCGCGTGATGCGCGATCAGGTGAGCATCCCGAGCCTCTCGGCGTCGTTCATGATCGACAGCACGACCGGCTACGTCGGCGTAACGGATTTCGCCGAGCACACGGATGAAGACCTTGGCCATGCCCTCGAGAGCCTGACCAAGCAGGGCATGAAGCGCCTGGTGTTCGACCTGCGCGGCAACCCCGGCGGACAGCTCGATCAGGCGATCCGCATGGCGAACCGTTTCATCACGAAGGGTTCGATGGTCGTCTACACGCGCGGCCGCGTGCCGAATTCGGATTCGGATTACCGCGCCACCGAGCAGGGTCAGTACCTGACGATCCCGATGGTGACGCTCGTCAATCGCAACAGCGCGAGCGCATCGGAAATCGTCTCGGGCGCGCTGCAGGATTACGACCGCTCCCTCGTCGTCGGCGAGACGACCTTCGGCAAGGCGCTCGTGCAGTCGGTGTATCGCGTCAGCGGCGGCGCCGGCCTCGCGCTCACCACCGCGCGTTACTACACGCCGAGCGGCCGCCTGATTCAGCGTCCGTGGGACGGCACGTTCGACGAGTATCTGACCTACACGCTCAAGGATCAGAAAGAGCGCGAGAAGTCGGCCGATCAATTGAAGTACACGACCTCGGGCCGCAAGGTGTACTCGGGCGGCGGCATCGAGCCCGATCTGCGGTTCGATGGCCCGGTCGAAGGCTTCAACCCGACGCGCTTCGGCCGCACGCTGCATGGCCGCGGCTTCTTCCTGTCGTATGCCGAGCAGTTCAGCGCCGAAGGCGACACGCGCATCGGCCACTCGGGTCCGTCGCGCCGCCTCGTCAAGAAGGACTTCACGGTCGACGATGCGATGGTGGCGGACTTCAAGAAGTTCGTCACGTCGAAGAACCTGAAGATCGAAGACGACGCGTGGACGAAGGACATCGAGTTCATCCGCGCGATGATTCGCTACGCCGTCGACGAATCGGTGTTCGACATCGCGACCGCGAAGCAGCACCTGATCACGGTCGATCCGCAGGCCAAGTTCGCGATCTCGAAGTTCCCCGAGGCCGAAAAGCTGCTCGAACTCAAGAAGACGACCGTCGCCAAGCCCGTAGCCCGCGTTTGGAGAGCCGGGCCTTCAGGCCCGGCTACGGGGCAATGCCCCTAAATGTTGGGGCCGTTTTCCTCCTTGATACAACAGACGGTGCTTGTTAGACTGACGGACGTTTCCTTCCAAATCCGTCGAAATGCATCTCGAACGTCTAGAAATCTCAGGCTTTAAGTCCTTCTCGGATCGATCCGAGCTGGCATTCGACCGTGGCGTCACCGCCATTGTCGGACCCAACGGCTGCGGTAAGAGCAACGTGGCCGACGCGCTCACGTGGGTGCTTGGCGAGCAAAGCGCCAAGAGCCTTCGTGGCGACAAGATGGAAGACGTCATCTTCAGCGGCTCCGATGCGCGCAAGCCCACCGGCGCCGCTGAAGTGCGTCTCCGTTTCGGCAACGTCATCGTCCCGCCGTCCCTCCTCAAGGAACTGGGCGAGGAACCGCCGGGCGCCGGCCTTCGGCAAGCTCCGGGAACGGCGAACCGGGAACCGCGGTTACCGGGAATGGCAACGGCCATCACGCCGAAACTGCCGTCCTCATCGACAGCGTCACGCGCGAGGTCGAGGTGACGCGGCGACTGTTCCGATCAGGCGAGAGCGAATACCTGATCGACGGGCAGACGTGCCGTCTCAGGGACATTCACGAGCTGCTGATGGATACGGGCCTTGGCGCCAAGGCCTACGCCATCATCGAGCAGGGCAAGATCGGGATGATCCTGAGCTCGCGTCCGACCGATCGACGCCAGTTGATCGAGGAAGCGGCGGGGATCACGAAGTACAAGGCCCGCCGGCGCGCCGCGGAGTTGAAGCTCGAAGCGGCGCAGCAGAACCTGACGCGACTCGAAGACATCATTTACGAGATCGACAAGCAGCGCGGATCGCTGAAGCGCCAGGCGGCGAAGGCCCGCCGCTACACGCGCCTGCGCGATGAGATGCGACGGTGGGAGAAGGTGCTGTTCGCCCGACGCTATCGCAGCCTGTCGGAGGCGATCGACGCGGCGCGCGCGCGATTGAACGAAGCGCGCACGAATGAAGCGGCGGCCTCGGCCCGTCTCGCGGAGGTGGAGAACGAGCTCGGTCGCATCCGCATCGAGCTCGCCTCGGCGGATGCCGCGGCGACCGCGGCGCGCGAGGCCGTGCACGCGCACGAGCTCGAGATCAATCGACGCCAGCAGCAGATCGCGCTCGATACGCAGCAGGCGGAGATGCTGAAGAAGCGCGCCGAGGAGCTCGAACAGGAACGCGTGCAGCTCGAGGCGCGCCGCGAGCCGGAGCGGCTGGCGCTCGAAGGGCGGCGCCAGGCCGCGGCGCGAAGCCGCGACGGCGCGTGACGAAGCGGCGGGGTTGGCCGCGGCGGCGGCCGAGGAATACACGCGCGCGTGGATGGCGATCGAGGCGCTCGAGCAGGACGTCGAGAAGGCCCGCGCCGACGTCTACGCGGTGCTCAACACCATCACCGCGCTGACCGCCGCGCACGACGCGGCAGCGGCGCAGCGTGAGCGCGCGGTCGAAGCGAACTCGCGCCTCGATCTCGAAGCGCGCGAGCTCGGCGCCGAGCTCGAACGCGCGCGCGCGCAGCGGACGGCCGCGGCGGAAGCCCTGCATCGTGCGCAGGACGGCCTGGAATCCGCGCGCATGGCGCGGGCGGCGCGCGAGTCGGAACTCGCCGGCGCGAGGCTCGAACACGAGTGGCGATCGCGCGAGGTCCGCACGCGCGAGCAGGAACTGGCCGGCATGGCCGCACGCCTCCACTCGCTCGAAGAAATCGATACGCATCGAGGCGGTTTCGCGGATGCGGCGCGGATGGTGCTGGTCAACGCCAACGGCAAGGTCGGGCAAATGGGCGCGGTGGCGGACTTCATCGACGTCGAGCCGCGGTATGAGCGCGCCGTCGAGGCGTGCCTCGGCGACTTGCTGCAGCACATTCTCGTCGAGCGGCTCGAACACGTCTCGGCCGGCCTGAAGTTGATCCGACAGGAAGATGCCGGCCGTTGCGGGTTCGTGGTTGGCAGGCCCGATGGCCGCGCCGTTCAGGCACGGGGTCTCAGGCGCGCAGCGTTCCTCCGACGCCGGTTCGTCGGCGGAGGTTCCGCACGGGCTTTGTGCCGCTGTCGTCCGTCGTGCGCGTGAGCGGGCCGTTCCCCAACGCGATTCAGGCGGTCATGGGCGGCGCGCTGATCGCCGATTCGTTCGAGGCCGCATCGCGCATCGCGCCGACGATTGCCGTTTCCGGTGGCGACGCTCGACGGCGACGTCTTCTACGGCAGGCACGTGGTGACCGGCGGCGACAAGACCGAATCGCGCGGCATCCTCGCCACCAAGCGCGAGATCAAGGAACTGCGCGAGAAGATCACCGAGGCCAGGGCCTCGCTGGATCGCCTGACCACCGAGACCGCCGGCTTCGAGCAGGCGATGGCGCACGCGACGGCGGCGATCGCCGGGCTCACCGACGAAATTCACCGGCAGGAAAAATCCATCGTCGGCGTGCAGGGCCAGGCCGAGCGCGCCAACGATGACGAGGCGCGCCTGCAGCAGCGAGTCGACCTCGTCGGCTCGGAAATCAGTCGCGTCAAGGAAGAGATCGCCGGGCTCGATGCCCGGCAGGCGGAAGCGCGCGAATCAATCGCGCGATTGAACGAGCAGAAGACCGCGTCGGAGATCACGCTGGCCGAGACGCAGCGCCGCCTTGGCGACGCGCGTGACGCGGCCGAAGACTTGAGCGCGAAGGCGGCCGAGGCGCGCGCGAATCATGCCGGCCTTGTCGAGCGCAGCGCCGGGGCGGTCGCCGAAGTGTCGCGCCTCGAAGAGATCGCCGCCGATCTCGAGCGGCGTGTCGAATCGTGCACGCGCGACGTTGCGCTGATGCGCGATCAGCGCGAGCGGCTGCTGCAGGCGATCGTCGACGGCCAGCGGCTGATGGACGAGGACGTCGCGAAGCTCGACGGCCTGCAGGCAGGACATGGTGCGCGCCGACGAGCGCGCGCACGGAAATCAAGCAGTCGGCCGAGCGCCAGGAAGAAACCATTCGCGATGCGCGCCGTGCCGTCGATGCGCTGCGGGCGCTCGCGGCGGAAGTGGACGTGCAGCGCGCGACCGCCGAATCGGACCTGACGCACCTCGCGCAGCAGGCCGTCGATGCCGTCAACGCGACCCTCGACGAGATTCGCGATGAAGTCGCGCGGATGGAGGCTGCCGGCCAGGTTCAGCCCGACGTCCGGGCGATTCGCGCCGCTGAAGCCGTCGATGCCGACGAGATCGAAGCGAGGTCACGGAGACCGCGCCGACCTCATGAGGACACGGAGCTTGCGCAACCGGTCGAACGGCGTCGAGCTTCCGGTCATGACCGCGGAAGAGGCCATCGCCGAGCTGCGCGAAAAGATCGAGCGCATGGGCCCGGTCAACATGATGGCGATCGAGCAGTCGAAGGAACTCGAGGAGCGCCACGGCTTCCTGACCACGCAGCACAAGGACCTCGTCGATTCGATCGCGCAGACCAACGAGGCGATCAGCAAGATCGACGAAACGACGCACGCGCGCTTCCGCGAAGCGTTCACCGCGATCAACCAGAACTTCCAGACCACGTTCTCGACGCTCTTCGGAGGCGGCAAGGCCGGCATCCTGCTGCTCGATGAATCCGATCCGCTCGAAAGCGGCATCGACATCGTCGCGCAGCCGCCGGGCAAGCGCCTGCAGAGCGTGATGCTGTTGTCGGGCGGCGAGAAGGCGCTGACCGCTATCGCGCTGATGTTCGGCATGTTCAAGTACCGGCCGAGCCCGTTCTGCCTGCTCGACGAGATCGACGCGCCGCTCGACGATGCCAACATCGGGCGCTTCATCGAGATGCTGCGCTCGATGATGGACAAGACGCAGTTCATCATCATCACGCACAGCCGCAAGACCATGGAAATAGCGAATCGACTCTACGGCGTCACGATGGAGGAGCCGAGGGGTGCTCGAAGCTGATTTCGAATTCAGGGCAGGTTGAACGTCGACAATCGAGCCGCAGGGTTTACCCGTTCGGGTGGTCCCGGAACAACACGTCGTGCAGGCACGTAAGCTGACCATAGGAGACACGCTCCATGTGGTCCCTACAAGCGTCTCTGCATCTCCCCGGTGTTGCCCTCCTGCAACGCCACAAGTCGCCGGCAAGAAATCTGGGCAGGTCCGAGGTCGCTGGTGGCAGCGCGTCGATACTCGGCGTCGGCCATTTCACGGTGCCACCCGACGTCATCGTCGAAGGTCCCGCCGGCGTGCCGGCGAATCGCGACGACACCGGGTCGTGGTCCACGATTCGCACCATCGTCGTGCCCCACGGAATCGCCGCGGTGCCGCGGCGTTCGCCGATAAAGGCGCGGAAGCGCACGCCGTGGCGTTCAGCGCCAGAGGCGCATGGCACGGTCGAGCGTGCGGACCGTCGTGAGTGGTTCGCCGACCGGCTCATCGTCGAATCGAAGCAGGAGCACTTGCCGGCCGCCTGCACCACCTCGGCGATGGTGCACGCGGTTATCGTGATTCTCGTGCTGCTCTTTCTGGGCGCGCGGGCGGCGCGAGCCGCCCTGATGCCGGGCACGCAAGTGCGCCCACAGGTGCATGTATCGCTGCGAATGCCGGCCACGATGCCGTCGATGCCGGCCGCCGCCGCGTTGCTGCCTGCGCGCAGGGTCGTTGAACGTCCTTCGCTGCCGCCCGCCCCGCGCCCAGCCCGGCCTGCGCTGGCGGCAGAAAACCTGGCCGCTGTACCGCTCGAAGCGCCGTCGAGCGTCGAAGCTGAACCCACGACGCTCGACGACGACCCTCGCGACGGCGCTCTGATCAGTGCCGGGGTCGACGGCGCGACGGACGGCGTGGGAAGCGGTGTCGCGGGTGGCACCGGCAGCGGGTCGTCGGTCGCGGTGACGGCGGCGCCTGAATCCAGCGGCCCGTTCCCAGTTGGTGACGGAATAGCCCGGCCCCGGAAGATCAAGGACGTCAAGCCCATCTATCCTCAGGCCGCCATGGCGTCGCAGGCCACAGGCACTGTGCTCATTGAGGCCACGATCGGCGCCGACGGCAAAGTGCACAACGCTCGCGTGCTCCGTTCAGTTGCCGCGTTGGATCGGGCTGCGCTCGACGCCGTGCGTCAGTGGGAGTATGAACCTTCGCTCCTCAACGGCCTGGCGGTTGCAGTGACTATGGTCATCGTCGTGACGTTTTCGCTTTTGTGAGACGAGTCGGTTCAAGTAGTTCAACTGTTCAGAGGTTCAAGGGTTCACCTTGGTTCAACCGAACCGCTGAACCGTTGCACTTTTGAACCATTACCTTTGAACCGCTTGAACCACTGAACAGTTGAACCGACGATGACGTAAGGTAAGGGAGAGGTTGACGATGAAGAAGCTGTCTGTACTCCCGTTGGTGTTGGTTGGCGCCCTGAGCCTGGTCGCCTGCGATATCAAGACCAGCGCAAACGGCAACTTTTCCTTCGATATTGCTGCCGGCAAGGCGACCGATACCTGGTCGCGGACCTACACGGTGTCCGAAAAGGGGCGATTCGAGCTGATCAACGTCAATGGCCGGATTACGGCCGAGCCAACTGATGGCGCCGAGATCGTGGTTGAGGGACGCCGCACTGCCAAGGCCAGTTCGGATGACGCCGCCAGGGAAATGCTGGCGAAACTCGAGATCCGCGAAGAAGTCGGCGAGTCGACCGTCCGGGTGGAATCCCGGCCGCCGCGCCTCAGCGGATTCTCGGGTCATGAGATCGAATGGACGATCAAGGTGCCTAAGGGCATCATCCTGGATGTGCGGACGACCAACGGCGGCGTGCGGCTCAACGATTTGGCGAATGACATTCATGCGAAAACCACGAATGGCGGAGTAAAGGGCTCGAACATTGTCCCCGGTGTCATCGAAGCGTCCGCAGTCAATGGCGGCGTCGAATTCGAGCTCGCCTCACCGCTCGAGCCGGGCGATTCGATCGACATGGAAACCGTCAATGGCGGGGTCGAGCTGGCTCTACCCAACGAGAGCAAGGCGAGCATCGAGGCGCGCTGTGTGAACGGCGGCGTGCGCGTCGAGGGTGTCACCATCAACCGGCCTGACGACGGAAACCGGAACGATTTCGAGCGCCGCCGGCGCCTCACCGGCGACATGAACGGCGGCGGGGCGCGCGTCCGCATGAGCACGACCAACGGTGGCGTGCGACTTTCGGTGTCGAGCGGGAAGAAGACCACTTAGAAGCCAGTACAGTAGCCAGTAGTCAGTACCAGTGGCCCGTAGCCAGGAGTAGCCAGAACGTTCTGGATACTGGATACTGGCTACTGGCAACCGGATTGAACGAAGACAAATCCGCCCGCTATCACCGATTGCGCCGGCGCGCCGACCTGCTGGGGACGGCAGTCGCCGGCCTTTTGTTATTGGGCCTTCTGCTGCTCGGCGGCGCGCCTCGCCTGCGCGAGCTCGCCGCGGCGCTCGCGCAGTGGGTGCCGGGCGGGGCTGAAGAGGCGCTGACCGTGATCGTGATGACGGTCGCGCTGGTGGCCATCCTCCAGATCATCGAGCTGCCGTTCGCGTTCTATCAAGGTCATCTCCTCGAGCATCATTACGGACTCTCGACGCAATCGACGGCGCACTGGCTTGCCGATTACGGCAAGGGCGTCGGGCTGGGGATCGTGCTCGCTGCCGCCGGCACCTCGGTCGTCTACTTCGCACTGCGGCAGGCGCCGGACCATTGGTGGTGGATTTCGGCGGCTGTGTTCGCGCTTGCGACGGTCGCCCTGGCGCGGATTGCGCCGGTGCTGCTGCTCCCGATTTTCTACAAGTTCAAACCGCTCGATCGCCCCGCGCTCGTCGAGCGGCTGATGGAACTGGCGACAAGGGCGCGCACCGACGTGGTGGGCGTATTCGAATGGGTGTTGAGCGGCCATACCAGGAAGGCAAACGCGGCGCTCGCCGGAATGGGACGCACGCGGCGCATCCTGCTGTCCGACACGCTGCTCGCCGATTATTCCGAGGACGAGATCGAAGTCATCCTGGCGCACGAGCTCGCGCACCACGTTCATCGCGATATGTGGCGCGGCATCGCGGTCCAGAGCCTGATCCTCGCCGGCGGGTTCTTCGCCGCCGACATCATCCTCCGCGCGGCCGCCGATCGGCTCGCATTGCGGGGGATCTCGGATCCGTCCGGCCTGCCGCTGTTGATGCTCGCCGGCGGCGCGTGGTCGTTCCTGGTCCTGCCGATCGCCAACGCCGTCTCACGCGCGCAGGAACGCGCCGCCGATCGCTACGCGCTCGCCACGACACGCAATGTTGACGCGTTCGTCACGGCGATGAAGCGCCTGTCGCAACAGAATCTGGCCGAGGAATATCCGTCACCACTGGTCCGCTGGCTGTTCCATTCGCATCCTCCGATCCGGGAGCGTATCGATGCCGCCCGCGCATTCGCCCGAGAGGAATCACATGCAGCGTAAACTCTCGTCCTGGGTCTTGCCTGTCCGCCGTAGCCTTGGCGTAGGCGGAGGGCTTGGGCTCATCTTCCTTATGTCGATGACGACCACCGCTCAATACGCGAAGAAGACCAACGTCGCGCATCGCGGCGCGTCCGCCTACGCGCCCGAGCACACGGCGGCGGCATACACGCTTGCCATCGAGATGGGAGCAGACTTCGTCGAACAGGATCTCGCGGTCACCAGGGATGGCGTGCTGATCTGCCTCCACGACGCGAGCCTCGAGCGCACGACGAATGTCGAGGACGTGTTCCCGGATCGCGCCGTCAGCGTCAGCCTGGAAGGGCGGACGCGCCGCGCCTGGGTCGCGAATGACTTTACGCTCGCCGAAATCAAGCGGCTCGACGCGGGGTCGTGGTTCGACAAGAAGTTCGCCGCGGAAAAGATACTCACCTTCGACGAGGCTGTCGCGATCGTTCGCGGCAAGGCGGGCATGTTTCCGGAGTTGAAGACGCCCGAGATCTACGAAGGCCGCAACGTTGATTTCGAGCAGCTCGTCGCAAACGCGCTCGACAAGCACGGCCTGCGCGGACCGAAAGCCGATCCGAAGACGCCGATCATCCTGCAGACCTTCGGCCAGTCAAGCGCGCGCCAGCTTGCCGAGATCAAGATCGGCGTGCCGGTGGTGCTGCTGCTCGGCGACGACGAGGGGTTCAAGACCGCAGACCAGGTGAGGGCGTGGAAGGGCATCGTCCAAGGTTTCGGGCCGACGAAGAACATCGTGCGCGACAATCCGGACTTCGTGAAGTGGGCGCACGCCGAAGGCATGACGGTGACGCCCTATACCTTCCGGTCGTCGGACACCGGCAAGGCCGGCTTCAAGGACGTCGCCGACGAGATGTCGCAGTATCTCTACACGTTCGGCGTCGATGCGCTCTTCACCGACAACCCGGACAAGTTTCCCCGGAAGTAGCCAGTAGCCAGAAGCCAGTAGCCGAGAAAACAGCGGCCTTTCAGGATACTGGCTACCGGCTACCGGATACTATTTCGTCGCAATCCATCGATCGACACGGTTCTCGAGCACCGACAACGGCAGCGCGCCGCCGCCAAGCACGGCATCGTGAAATCCGCGGATGTCAAAGCGAGGTCCCAGCGCGCCCTCGGCCTTGCGACGCAGTTCCTGGATTTTCAGCATGCCAATCTTGTAGCTGGTGGCCTGCCCGGGCATCACCAGATAGCGGCGGATCTCCGATCGAGCCTGGGCCTCGGTGGTCGCGGAATTGGCGAGGAAGTATTGCACCGCCTGCTCTTCGGACCAACCCTTCGCGTGCATGCCGGTGTCGACCACGAGGCGGATGGCCCTCCAGATTTCCGAGCCAAGGCGTCCGAAGCGCGAATACGGATCCTGGTAGGTGCCGGGCATTTCACGCGCCAGCCACTCGGAGTACAGCCCCCAGCCCTCTGAATACGCAGTGAAGCCTGCCTGGCGACGGAATGTCGGAACGCTGGTCAACTCCTGCGCAATAGCGATCTGCATGTGGTGGCCCGGGAGGCCCTCGTGATACGCGATCACTTCCAATTCGTGCTTCGGCATCGCCTTCATGTCGAGGAGATGCGCGTAATAGACGCCCGGCCTGGAGCCGTCGGGTGTGCTCGGAAAGTAATGCTGCGCCGCGCCGGCCTGCTCGCGAAACGGCTCGACGCGCCGCACGACGAGATCCGCCTTTGGCAGGATGCCGAAGTACCTGGGCAACACTGCTTTGATCTTGTCGATCGCCACGGTGGCGTCCTTGATATACGCCTGCCGCCCCTCGTCCGTGTTCGGGTAGTAATAGCGCGGGTTGTCTTTGTTGTCGCGCAGTTCCGCGAAGAACGCCGGCAGGTCTCCCTTGAAGCCGACTTCGTTCTTGATCGCCTCCATCTCGGCACGCAGGCGAGAGACCTCGGCCCGTCCGATCTCGTGAATCTGATCGGCGGTGAGCGTCGTGGTGGTCTGGCTGGCAAGCCGTTGCGCATAGAACGCCGCGCCATTGGGCAGCGCGTGCACGCCGGCCGCACGCTCCGGCGTCATGGTGCGGTCCTCTCGCTGCCAGGCGATCAGCGAGTCGTAACCCGCCCTGAACGGTCCGGTG
Organism: uncultured cyanobacterium; assembly: GCA_963833135.1. Taxonomy (GTDB): domain Bacteria; phylum Acidobacteriota; class Vicinamibacteria; order Vicinamibacterales; family UBA2999; genus 12-FULL-67-14b. The sequence goes on from CAWHWW010000016.1 coordinate 453,919, forward strand.
AGCGCAGCCTGCACTTCGGTGAGCATCGCCTTGGCACGAGCGTCGGTCAGCACCCCCTTCTTCTGGAGCGCCGCAATCTTCGACTTGGCATCCGCCCAGACAGCGCTGTCGGTGCCCGTCTCCGTGAACGGAGCGCCTGTGATGATCTTTGTCGATTCGTCGATGACGTAGTCGTACGCAAAACGCGGCGGCCTGACGCCCGTGGTCGCATTCTTCTTCGAGATCTCAATCAGCTCGCGGAGCGCCCGGCCCGACTCGCGAATCCGGTTGATGTATCCCTCCATGTCCGACGCATCGTCGACCCTGTGGAAGGCGATGAGCAGCTGCGGCAGAAACGTGTGAACCCCCGACATCTGGTCGAAAACGTAGGCGTTGGTCCGGAAACGCACGGCGGCTTCGGCCTGTTCGAGCTGATAAACCCAGACGTCGTACGACGTTTGCGCTTCAGGGCTCAGCCGGGCGTAGTCGAACGCCTTGCGCATTTCGGCCGTGGCTGCGCGCCGCCACGCCAGCTGCTTGTCCTGTGCGGTGATGGACATGTCGTCGAGCTCGCCCGACTTTTGGCCGAGGAACGTCTGCTGAATAGGACTGAAGGCGAGTTGTTCCTTGAACCTGGCTTCGAACCAGGCATTGATGCGCCCGGTCTCGTCGCTGGTCGCCGGCGCCTGAGCCCTGGGCGTCACCACCGGCAGAATCGAGAGTGCGCAAACGAGGAAGAACAGCAATCGCGGCATGGCTAAAAATACCATGCCGCCACGGTCTCCTCTGGTTCGTGGCCACTGGCTCCTATTTCGCCCTCACGCTGAGCACGCCGCGCATGTCCTTGCATGCGGCGTCGGTCGTGAGATTGCAATAAAAGGGGAATGTGCCCGGCTGGTCGGCGCGGAACTCGAACGTCAGCGACGTCTTGCCCGGCACGCGCTTGACGATTCGGTAGGCGTCGATCGCAAAACTCACCGGCACATCTTCGCTGCGTAGCGTGATCTTTACGAGATCGTCCTGCGACACCTCGATCTTGTTGGGGGTGAAGACGTGATCCTGCGCGACGATCACGAACTCGCGACGGTTCTGGGCCGGCTCTTGCGCTGTAACGGCTGCCGACAGGCACAGCATCAGGAGGAACGCCCGCATCCCTCCGATCATCGCATGTAATCTCGAGACTAGGGCGGCGTCACTGTCGAATAACCGGGATTCTCCGGTGCACTCATTCCGGTGAACCGCATCCGGTAGTAGCGCTGGCCTTGGTTCACTTCACCGACGTAGAGGTGGCCCCGCGAATCCGGTTGGGCGGCGAGGCTGTGCAGGTGAAAGAACTCGCGCGCGTTGTGCCCGCCGCGCCCGCCGATGGAGTCGACGAGCGCCATGGTGCGTCGATCGAGGACATGGATCGCCTTGTTGGAGCCGTCCGCCACGTACAGGTATCGCTGCGCGGAGTCTCTCGACAGCGCGAAGTTGTGAACGGTCCCTTCGGACTGCAACGTGTCGCGATTCACGAACCACTCGTTGACGAAAGCGCCGTCGAGGCGGAAGACCTGGATGCGGTTGTTGCCGCGATCCGCGACGTAGACCAGGTCGTCGTTCGACACGACGATGCCGTGCACCGGCGTGTTGAACGAGGGTGGCGGAGGTCCCTGCAGAAAGACCGCGCGCTCGGCGAATTTGTAGGTGTCATCAGGGCGTTTGCCGTAGGCGCCCCAATGTCTCTTGTAGCCGCCGGTCCGGCTGTCGAAGACGATGACGCGGCGATTGCCGTAGCCATCGGCGATGAACACCTCGTTGGTCTTCGCATGGACGAAGATCGCGGCCGGCCGGCCCAGGTTCGCGGTGTCGTTGCTGTTCTCGCCCTGGTTCCGCTTGCCGATCTGCATGAGGAACTTCCCGCTGCGCGAGAACTTGAGGGCATGGCTGTCGCCTTTGCCGTTGCCCGCGACCCAGACGTTGCCGTCCGGATCGATCGTGATGCCATGTTCGGTCGTGGGCCATTCGTATCCGTCGCCTGGGCCTCCCCAGGCCTGCACCATCCGCCCGGTGTCGTCGAATTCCAGGACGGGCGGCGCAGGAACGCAGCACCGGGCTTGCGGCGGCTTCATCGCCGCGGAGCGCTCGCCGTCGGCGATGCTGGCCGGACGATGCAACACCCAGACGTGATCGCGGGCATCCACCGCAATGCCGCCGACCATGCCGGTGGTCCACCGATTGGGCAGGTTCTGGAAGAACAGCGGATCGAACTCGAACCTTGGCACCGAGCCGGCTGGCGCCGGCTGCTGATCTGCGCGCGGTGCGACGATAGCCACGGCCGACACGCAGGCGACAATCGCGATGGCGGCGGGCGTGAGCGGCCGCATGGCGTTACGGGTTCGGCAACTCGAAGACGTAGAGCGCGTTGCCGTTGGACGGGTGCCTCACGTCCGGAGCAATGGTCGTCGGAACGTTGCGCGGGCTGCCACCGCCGAGCCCCGACGATACGGCGATGTATTGCTTGCCATCGATGCTGAACGAGATCGGAAAGCCCTGCGCCGATGTGCCGAGCCGCGTTTCCCAGAGGACCTTGCCGGTCTTCACGTCGAACGCGCGGAAGTAGCGATCGAGATCGCCGGCGAACGCCACGCCGCCCGCCGTCGAGAGCACGCCGTGAGAAACGGCGCGCGTTGCTGGATACTCCATATTTCCTTGAGCGACGCGGCGTCGTACGCCGCCAGCTTGCCGATGTTGCCGTCGGTGCCGGGCATCTCGTAGAACTTGCGGCCGGCCGCGGTGCCGCCCGATCCCTCCTTGAGCTCGACCTTCCGGCCCGCCATCTCCATGCAGCTTTGGCTGACAGCGGGATGATCAGCTGGTTCGTAGCGCCGGTGATAGCTCATCGGCGGCCAGTTCTTGCCGCCCTCGGTGCTGGGGCAGGCGCCGACCCATCGATCGATGCTGCGCCTCGACGATGTCGTTCCGATAGGTCACCGCGCCGGTCTTCGGATCGATGCTGTCGTACACGTTCTGGAACACGGTCGGCGCCAGGCCGAGGAACTTGCCGTCCCGTCGATCGTGCTTCCAGAGAATGCCCGACTTGCCGACCGAGAACACCACCTTCTGCGGCGCCGATGTCGACGAGGACACGTTCGAACACTTCGTCGAGATCGAGCGCCTCGCCGGGCACGTGCTGGAAGAACCACGCGAGCGTGCCGTCCTTCGGCCGTAACGCGAGCGTCGAACTCGTGTAGAGCGCCTTGTCGAAGACGGTCATCGACCGCGGCTGACCGGGAACCAGGGCTTCGGCTGCGCCACGCCCCAGTACATGAGATCGAGCTCGGGATCGTAGCTGCCCGTGATCCAGGTATCGCCGCCGGCCCTGAACATGTTCGGCAGCTTGCCCCACGTGTCGCCCCCGGGCGTGCCTTCGCGGGCGACCGTGTAGAACTTCCACACCAGTTTTCCCGTGCCGGCCTCATAGGCGCTGATGTAGCAGCCGGCTTCGTTGTATTCGTCGCAGCCGCCGAGGCCCTGGATCACCGTGCCGCGCACCACCATCGGGCCGCTGGAATTCAAGTAGCCGCGGGCGCTGTCGGCGATGCGCGTCTCCCACGCGAGCTGCCCGTTGCGCGCGTTGATCGCGACGAGCCGCGCATCGTTCGTGGCGAGGAACAGCTTGTCGTCGTAGATCGCCATGTTGCGCAGCGCCGTGGTCGACGCCGGGCCGAGGTTGTGTCTCCCAGATCAGGTCGCCCGTCCTGGCGTTGAGCGCCTGCACGACGTGCCCGACGTTCAGCGAGGTACATGACGCCACCGTGGACGAGCGGCGTCGGCTGGTTGCGGCCGGGACCATCGGCCATCGCCCAGGTCCAGGCGAGGCGCAGATTCTTGACGTTCGCCGGCCGTGATCTGATCGAGCGGCGAGTCGTTCCAGGCCTGGTACGTGCGGCGCACCATCAGCCAGTCATGGCCTGGCGGATTCTTCGAGCATCGCCGCGGTGACGGGGACGTAATTGGGGACCTCGCCGGGAAGGGTGACGCCTCGCGGGCGCGCCGGCGGGCCGCCGCGGCCACCACCACCTCCTCCCGGAGGAGCGGAACCTGGCCCCTGCGCCGTTGGGACTGCGGCCGGAACGCCCGACGCCAACGTGCGGATCTGCGCGGCCGCCGACGCGGTGAGCGGCTGGCCGCTTCCCCGCGCGCCATTGGTTTGCAGGATGTGCGCCACGATGCCGAGATACTCGGCATCGGCCAGCGCGCCGGCACGTTCCGGCGGCATCGATCCTTGAATCCGCGTGTAGAGTTCGGCGATCGAGCGATCGCCCCACACGGACATGAAGTTGGGACCGCTCAGCGCCGACGCCTCGCCGGAGCCGCGCAGATCGGGACGATGACAGCTCGCGCACTCGCGCATGTAAGCGGCGCGGCCGGCGGTCGCCTGCTCTGTGGTGAACGGCGCGGGAGCGAGCGTCGGCTGTTGGGCCGAAGTCACAGCGATGGCGATCGCGATCACGCTGGCCACACCCACGCCGACCAGGGTGGTGGAAGCGCCGCGCGTCATCGCGGTGACTCCACGGGCAGGACCCATCCCCACAAGTTGCCGTCCGGCGCCGACTCGCTGTCGACCTGGACGTAGAACCGCCCGAGTCGCAAGTCCTCGATCTGCGATTTCGTCAGCGTCACGGTGCCGGAGATTGCGCCTTCGGTGCCCGGCGTGAGTGTCAGGTCGAACATCGCGCGCCCGCGCAATCCTTTCTCAGCGCCGCGATCGAGATGCGCGCGCGTCGCGCGCGACAGCAATCCCGAATACTTGCCATCGATTGTGAGTGTCATTCCCTGCAGCTCTGCCCGCACGGAACCACCGCCCGCGACCTTGGACAGTTCGGCGGCGTCGATGGCCGCTCGCGACAACCGCGCTGAGAACTTCGTCGGCGATTGCTGAGCGGCGGATGAGATGAGCGTGAACGCGCAGGCACACGCAATGGATGAGATGGTGGTGCGCATATGACAGTGGCGTCTCCGGCCTGATGCGAGTCGGTCAGGCTGCTGTTTATCACAGTCGCGCGGCCGCAAGAGCCTGACCACGCGCAAGATCGCTTCGCACTAACAAATAAGAACAATTCAGCCGTTGCAGCCCCGAAGTTCGGCGCGATACTCAGCCTCGCGGGACCAGTTGTGTCTCGCCGACGAGAACATTTTGAGGGGGAAACGTGGCTCGCATTAAACCGACGAATTCGATACCGAGCATGGCCGGATCGGCGCTATTGGCGTGTGGCCTGATTGCGGTCGCCTGGCAATCCACGACGAACGTCGCCGGGCAGGGTGTCCAGACGGTGAGCGCGCCGGCAGCCGCCGTCACCGTCCCCACGTATTCGAAGGACGTGGCGCCGATCGTCCAAGCCAAGTGTCAGCATTGTCATCAGGCGGGATCGATCGGACCGATGTCGCTGATGAGCTATGCGGATGTACGGCCATGGGCGCGCGCCATTCGTTCGCGAGTTGCCAATGGCGAGATGCCGCCGTGGCCGATCGACAAGACCGTCGGCATCCAGAAATTCGTCAACGACCATTCGTTGAGCGAAGCGGAAATCGACACCATCGTGCGATGGGCGGACAACAAGGCGCCTGAAGGCAACCCGAAGGATCTGCCGCCGCCGCGCAAGTTCCGCGACTACCTGAACTCGTGGTCGTACGAATCGGAGTTTGGCCGTCCACCGGACCTGGTCGTCAAGTCACCGATCTACAAGGTGTTGGCCAACGGTATGGATCAGTTCCCGCCGATGCAGACCAAGATCGTGGGACTCGACAAAGAGCGCTGGATCCGCGCCATCGAGATCAAGCCGGGTAATCCGCGCAGCCGCTACGTGTTCCACCACGCCAACCCGAGCATGACTCAGGACGGGCGCACCTCGCCGCTGATCGCCTCGGCGGTCGGCACAGAAGGCCAGATCTTCCCGGATGATGCCGGCAAGCTGATCAAGCCTGGCGCGACCGTCAACTTCGGTATGCATTTCTGGCCCATCGGCGAAGACGTCGATGCCGATATGCAGCTCGGTCTGTGGTTCTACCCGGAGAACGAGAAGCCGCGTTTCCAGACGCAGGGCCAGCAGCAATTCCGCACTGAATCGACGACCGGGAACGGTCTCGGCAACGCGAGCCACAGCCGCCAGATCGCCCGTCGCGCCGATCTGCTGATTCCGCCGCACGGGACCGCGATGTATCGCGGCACGTACGTGCTGGACAAGCCGGCGCGCATCCACGATCTGCGCGGCCATATGCACAAGCGCGGCAAGTACCAGATGGTCGAGGCCATTTATCCGGACGGGCGCGCGGAGTTGATCAACAAGCTGAATTGGTCGGAAGGCTGGCACACCACGTTCGTCTACGAGAAGGACGCGCGGCCGTTGCTACCAAAGGGAACCGTGTTGATCCTCACCTCCTTCTTCGACAACACGAAGCGTGAAGGCAACCCCGATCCAGATCAGTGGGTCGTGGCCGGCAGCCGCACCGTCGACGAAATGGCGCACATCTGGATCGGCATCACCTACTTCGACAACGAGGCCGATTTCAGGAGCTCGTCGCCGAGCGCAACCGCGTCAAGCCGACAACCACCGTGGCGGCGGGGCGACAGGATCAGCAGTGATGCATCGTCCGGCGATCCTTGCCGTGGTGGTCGCCGGCGTACTCGCCGCCGGATCAGTTCCGGCGGCGGCGCAGCATCCCACCGAAGGCATGGAGTTCATGTTCGACAATCTCCGGCCGAGCGGCCAGCCGGTGATCCCAATTTTCGACGGGTGGTATCCGAAGCCTGATGGCACGCACGACCTGTGCTTCGGGTACTTCAGTCTCAATACCGAACAGGTCGTCGAGATTCCGTTGGGGGCCGCCAACGTCATCGAGCCGGCGCAGTTCAACGGCGGGCAGCCGACGCACTTTCTGCCGGTGCCCGGGCCGCCGAATCTTTACCGCCGCTACTTCTGCACGTTCGTCGTGAACCTTCCGAAGGGCACGCCGAGGACCGCGCGCGTGGTTTGGAAGCTGGTGCAGAAGGGCAAGACGTTCCAGGTGCCGGGGCACCTCGAGTCCATCAACTACCAGATCCAGGAGCTCTCGGCCGAGGACGGCGCGCGCTCGAGCAAGGCGCCGATGATCAAATACCTGCCCAACGGCCCGGAGGGCCGGGGCAGAAGCGGCGTGCGCGCCGAGATGACCGCGAAGGTTGGTCAACCGCTCGATCTGCGCATGTCGGTGACGGGCCCGCCAGCGGGCCCGCAGGGCGCCGACCCCGATAGCGGCGACGACGAAGAGCGTCCCTACATCCGCAACGGCAAGAAACGCTTGTGGTGGGTCAAGTGGGCCAAGCACCAGGGACCCGGCGCCGTGACCTTCACGCCGTCAGAGGTCGACATCTGGGAAGGCGAGCAGCTTGCCAACGTCAACGCGACCTTTGCCGCGCCGGGCGAATACCTGTTGCGCGTGCAGGCCATCGACAACCCGAGTGAGAACGCGTCGTACCAGTTCCACTGCTGCTGGACCAACGGCTTCGTAAGAGTCACGGTCACTCCTTAGACATGCGTCCGCTGGCTCGTACCGGACGACGGCAACGGCGCGCTCGCGGAATCCAGCTCGTCGCGACGGCTTCGGGAGGATCGCATGCACAATAGACGGTTTCTTCCGCACCTCCTGGTCGTTGGGGCTGCGGTGGCGGCACTCTCGTTGTTCGAATCGTCCAGCGCCGCCCTGGGGTCCGCGGTTGTGCAGTCGGATGTGCCGCGTTTCGAGTACGACCCGTCGTGGCCGAAGCTGCCACTGCCAAATCAGTGGATTCTGGGCGAGGTGGGCGGCATCGGCGTCGACGCCAAGGGCAACGTGTTCGTGATCCAGCGGCCGTGGACGGTCATCGATCGCGAACTGGCCGCCCAGACAGGCGAGGCGGAGTGTTGTCGTCCGGCGCCGCCGGTCATCGAGTTCGACGCCACAGGAAACGTGGTGCAGTCGTGGCCGCCGCTGCGCAGCTTCAAGGCGGCACCCGGTACGCCCGCGGGACAGGGATTCTCGGTCGGTCGCAACGGCCAGGAACTGTGGGAAGCAGGGCCCGGGCCGTACGGTGAGTGGGGACGCCGCGAGCACACCGTCTACGTCGACCACAAGGACAACGTCTGGGTCAGCAATGACGACTCGCACGTCATCTACAAGTTCACGAGGCAGGGCAAGCACCTGCTGACCATCGGCAAGCACAACGTTACAAAAGGCAGCAACGACACCGAGCACCTGGGCCGGCCCGCTGGTCTGGTCGTCGACCCGCAGGCCAACGAGCTGTATGTCGCCGATGGCTATACCAACAAGCGCGTTATCGTGTTCGACGCCGAGACCGGTGCCTATCGCCGGCACTGGGGCGCCTATGGCGCCCGCCCCGAGGACACCAAGCTGCCGCCGTACGATCCGGCGGCGCCTCCGGCGAAGCAGTTTCACGGGCCCGTCCACGGCATCACGCTCTCGCGCGACGGGTTCCTCTACGTGACTGATCGCATCGGCAACCGCGTGCAGGTGTTCCGCAAGGACGGCGCCTTCGTCAAGGAAGGGTTCGTCTCGCCGAAGACGCTGGATGCCGGCGCGGCGTACGGCGTCGCGCTGTCGACCGATCCGCAGCAGCGCTGGGCGTATATCAACGACGGCTCCAACAACAAGATCTGGGTTCTTCGCCGCGACACGCTGGCGACAGTGGGCAGCTTCGGATCTGTACGGCCGTTTCGGCGGGCAGGTGTTCTCCGCACACAGCATGGCGGTGGATCAGCAGGGCAACATCTACGTGGGTGAGACAAGGGGTCGGCGCGTCCAGAGATTCAAATTGATTTCTGGCGGTCGCTAGCGTGTGTGGTCCGTCCGCTCGGACGGACCGGGCGCGTGACGATTGCCGTTGAGCTCGACACAGGGAGGCAGCTATGGCGACGTGGATGCAGCGGGTGCTCATCGCGATTGCGGTGGTCGCAGTTTGGAGTAGTCCGTCCTTCGCGCAGAGCGCTACAAGCATTGCAGGCACCGTCCGTGACGCCAGTGGCGCGGTTCTGCCTGGGGTGACGGTGGAAGTTTCCAGTCCGGCGCTGATCGAGCGGATGCGGACGACCTCGACCGGTGATACCGGCCAGTATCGTGTCATCGACTTGCGGCCCGGAACCTATGAAGTGGTGTTCACGCTGCCCGGCTTCAATACGGTGCGGCGCGAAGGCGTGATCCTCACCACCGACTTCACGGCGCTCATCAACATCGAGATGAAGGTCGGCGATCTCGAAGAGACCTTGACGGTCACCGGAGCGTCGCCGGTCGTCGACGTACAGAACGCGCAAGTGCAGCAGCAGATCACACGCGAGACCCTCGATCTGCTGCCGACGGGGCGCAGTGCGTGGTCGCTCGCCAAGGTGCTGCCCGGCATTACGTCCACCGGGACTGACGTCGGCGGTTCGGGCGGGTTCCAGTCGCTCACGGTGAACGTGCACGGCTCGAAAGGCGACAACGTCTACCAGATCGACGGGATGACCGTGCAGTCGGGCATCGGAAACGGTACTGCCCCGCGGTACTACAACGACGGCCAGTTCGAGGAATACACCTACACGACCAGCGCGATCCCCGCCGAGGTCGCCTACGGCGGCGTCCGCATCCAGATGACCTCGCGCGATGGCGGCAACGAGTTCAAGGGCTACGGCCTCGGCCAGTACGCCAAATGGCAGTCGGACAACTACAGTTCAGAACTGCAGGATGCCGGCCTTCGCACACCGGATCAGACCATCCGCATCTGGGACACCCAGGCCTCGCTGGGCGGGCCGATCATGCGGGACAAGCTGTGGTTCTTCTTCACCAATCGCTACAACGGCGGCGATTTTCTGATCGGCAACAGCTTTTACATCAATCCAGCGCAGTGCACGGACCTCGAGCGCCCGTATGACTGCCAGGGTATCGACGACAACTGGATCCAGAGCGCGGTCGGACGCGTGACCTACCAGGCCACGCCGCGCAACAAAATCGCGGCGTTCTACTCGAGGGAGAACAAGTTCCGCGGCCATCGTGAGATCGCCGCCGGCGTGTCGCCGGAAGCGACCACGCCGCAGGTCACGAACCTGTCCTATGCCGCCCAGCTCAAATGGACGGCGCCGCTGACCAACAGGTTCATGCTCGACGTCGGCGTGTCGCAGTACTACCTGAGCTACGACTTCATGTACCAGGACAACGTGCTGCCGAACGCCGTCGCGAAGACCGACCTGACGCTGCAGACGACCTGGGGCGCGCGGCCGGGCGGATTCTTCACGCGCGGCGGTTACAAGCGCTACTGGATGGCCAATGCCGCCTACGTGACTGGCGCGCACAATTTCAAGGCCGGCATCCAGTACAACCAGGCCACCGAGTACTCGTTCTACGACGTTCGCCTTGGCCACGTCGTTCAGCAGTACCGCACCGGCGTCCCGTCGTCGGTGCTCGCCGACAACACGCCCGTCAACAACGAGCCCGGCCACGATGAATTCGGCGCGTTCGTGCAGGACAGCTGGACGCTCGATCGCCTGACGATCAACGCCGGTGTCCGCTTCGACTGGTTCCACCCATGGGTCGGCGAGCAGGTGGCGCCGGCCGGGCGGTGGGTCCCGGAACGTCACTTCGACGCGATCAACGACCTGGTGGCGTTCACGAACATCTCGCCGCGCATCAGCAGCGCGTCACGACCTGTTCGGTGACGGGCGGACGGCGGTGAAGTTCAGCTTCGGCCAGTACATCGCCATCCAGGGCAACACCGCGGCCGACAACTACAATCCGCTCGGCGTCGTCACCAACCAGCGCACCTGGACCGACCGTAATGGCGACGACATCGCGCAGAACGATGAGATCGGGCCGAGCACGGTCAGCAACTTCGGTACCCGGCCGCCGCGGTTCCAGAGTCCCGATCTCGGCCGGCCGCGCAATTACGAGATCGCCGGATCGATTCAGCGCGAAGTCCTGCCGCGGATGCAGGTCGGCTTCGGGTTCTTCCGCAGGACCTTCCTCGACATCTACGCGCAGGACAACACGTTGGTGAGCCCCTCCGACTACACGCCGCTCCAGATCGCCGATCCACGAGGCAACGGCCAGAGCATCACCATCTACAATCTCAACCCCGCCAAGCTGGGGCAGACCAACCCCGTGGACTACAACTCGGCGGAGAACCGCGAGTGGTGGAACGGTATCGAGATCTCCGGCAACGGACGCATCGGCGAGACCGGCCGCATCTTCTCCGGCATCACGATGGGCGCCACCTCCCAGAATCTCTGCGAAGTCGACGATCCCAACCAGCTGCGCTACTGCGAGCGCAGCGCGGAGTGGCTGCCGCAATACAAGACTCGGCGGTTCGGTGATGATGCCGTGGGACATCTATGCCAGCGGCACGTTCAGCAGCTTCCCCGGTGCGGCATTGCCGATTACCTACGTGGTCAACCGGACGGTGGTGCCGACGCTGACGCAGACATCGATCACCGTGCCGCTCGACGATCCGGCCCGGCCAGACAGGTATGCCGATCGCCAGAGCCAGCTCGATCTTCGATTTGCGAAGAAGTTCGCCTACAGCTCCAGGGCGGGACGCTACGTGAATGTGCAGTTCGACCTGTTCAACGCGCTCAACGTGGCACCGGTCCTGTCGTCGGTGACGAGCTTTGGGCCCACCGTGTACCAGCCGCGCACGATCATGCAGGGCCGGCTGATGCAGTGGTCGACAAGGGCTCCGACATGGTCATTCGCTTCAACGAGGCCGGTCGCGTCGAGTGGGTGTTCGGCCGCCGCAGGAGTCGGCCGACGGCGCGGAGCCCTGGGAACACGTCGACGCCGCCGGCCCCTCCACAGGCCGGGCGGTTCCGGCAGCCGACCGACGTCGCCTGGGATTCGCAGGGCAACATCTACATCACCGACGGCTACGTCAACTCGCGCGTCGCGAAGTTCGGCAAGGCACGGCGACTGGGTGAAATCGTTCGGCGAGCCGGGCACGGGCCCAGGCCAGTTCAGCACGCCGCACGCGATCGCCATCGACAACAAGGACAACGTCTACGTCGGCGATCGCGGCAACCGGCGCGTGCAGATCTTCGACACGGACGGCAAATACCTGCGCGAGTGGACGATCGACGTGCCGCCGGACTACGCGACCCGCGCCGTCAACGGCGCGACGCCGGCGGCTGGCAGCATGAACGGCGTCGGCGCGCCGAATTCGCTGTGCATCACGCCCGGTCCGAACCAGGTGATGTTCCTCGGCGAGAGCACGTGGCCCGGCCGGATCTTCAAGGTGACGCTCGACGGCAAGGTGCTGGGCGTGATCGGCGAGTCGGGACGCAACCTCAAGCAGTTCTCGGGCGCGCACGGGCTGGCGTGTCCCTCGGAGAACGAAATCTACGTGGCTGAAAGCTCGAACTGGCGCGTGCAGAAGCTCCTGTTGAAGCCGACTCCGGCGCAGACTTCCTCAGGGCGATAGTCTGTTCCTCCCGGAGGACCGCTCGCCACGGTCCTCCGTTTTTTCTGTCCTCACGGCGCCTGGCACGTGAAGTTCGCGGCGTCGTCGATGCTGCCAGTGCCTCGATATCGAGCGACCTGGGGATGCGGACAGAGCGGCCGCGTCCGTTCCACCTTGCCGTTGGTGACTGCGCGATGCCACGATCGTCGCCGGCGGCTGTCCCCGTTCCACCCATGCTTCGAGCGCGGCGACGGCGTCGAACGTGTCGGGACCCGCGCCGCCACGGCAGTGTCCCATTCCCGGCACCATGAAAAGCCGCAGCCAATCAGGTGATTTCGCCGACGGCTTGGTTGCCGCCATCGCCTTGTTGTAGAAATTCACGCTGGCCTGCGGAGCGATACTCGGGTCGGCCCAGCCGTGATACGTCAGCAGCTTGCCGCCGCGTTGTGCGAACGCCGTCAGGTCGGGGTTGACGCCGGCCAGCACGCCCGCCGCCGGCCGTCGCTGCCGCCGCGAGGTCGCGCGCGAGATCGAACGTCCGCCAGTCCCAGTCCGGATCGCTGAAGACGATGAACTTGAATTGCTCGATGGCGGCGTCATACGCCGTCGGGCCTCCGAGCAGTCGCGACCAACCGAGTTCGGTGCCAGGCTCGAGCCGCGGGAAAACGAGCTCACCGGTCTTGGGGTGCTTGACCGGGTTCATGATCACCGTGGCGGCGGCGACCTGTTTCGTCGTCAGGCAATCGGCCCCTTCGGCGCCGCCGCAAGCGAGCGACCGTGGGTCGAAGGTGCATCGCATCGGGTTTTCGATCAGGCCGTCTTTGACGCCGTCGAGATGATCGCACGCGTTCAACACCGCGGTGTGGATCATCGGATGCTTGGCCGGCGGGATGAACGACGCCGGGTCGCTCAACATCGCCTGCGCCATCGCGAGGCGCCAGGCATCGAGGTTGGCCTTGGGATTCGCCGCGGCACCGGCAATGATGCCGTCGAAGTCGGCGGGGAAGCGCTCGGCCTCGACCAGTGCCTGGCGGCCGCCCGTGGAGCAGCCGCTGAAGGACGACGAGCGCGGGCCAGTTGCCGTAGAAGGCGGCAATGAGGGCCTTGGCCGCCACGGTCATCCCGTGTTCGGAGCGATAGCTGTAGTCGATCAGCTTTTCCGGATGACCCAGGGCGAACCGTGCCGACCCGCCGCGATGGCCGGTGTCGGTCGACGCGGTTGCATACCCGCGCCGGAGCGCGTCCGCCATCGCGCCGTAGCTCAGGCTGCCGGCCCAGCCGCCGTTGCCGACAGCCAGGAACTTGCCGTTCCAGCCGTCGACAGGCATCCAGGTTTCGACAGCGATGTCGGAATCAGCGGAGGGACGAAGAGTGACTTCGACCCGGCAGAAAGACGGCAGGCCCTTGAAGTTTCCGCCGTCGCCGCCGGATGACGGGGTGAACCCGCCCGGCGCAACGACTCGCGCCGCTGTTACGACACCATCAACAATCTTCGCCTCCGTGAGACGATCACACGGTGCGGCCGTGGCTGCGACGGGAACGATGATCGCGGCGACGACGAGCGTAAACAGGCGTCTCATGGGGCCTCCAGCGGCAAGGGAATCGTTCCGGTGCGGGCGTTCATTCCGTGAGGGTGAGGCGATAGCCGTCGCCGTGCGCGGTCCTGATATAGCGCGGCTTGTGGGGATCGGGCTCGAGCTTGTGGCGCAACCGGAAGATGAAGTTGTCCACCGTTCGCGTCATCGGCGCGTCGGAGTAGCCCCACACCAGCCTCAACAGTTCATCGCGCGATACGACGGAGCCGGCGCGCTCGGCCAGGTGCCTGAGGACCTCGAACTCGCGATCGGTGAGCGACAGCGGTCCGTTCTTGTTCGAGGCGCGCAGCTGCCGGAAATCGACGGTCGTGTCGCCGATGGTAATCCGATCGAGCCGCGGTTTGGTGCGCCGCAACACCGCATGGACCCGGGCCAGAAGCTCGTCGAGGGCGAACGGTTTCACGACGTAGTCGTCGGCGCCGAGGGTCAATCCACGCACGCGATCTTCCTTCGCGCCCTTTGCGGTCATGACGATCACCGGCGTGCGATCGGCGCCCTGCGCAAACGAACGGCACAGCTGCAGGCCATCGATGCCTTCCGGCAGCATCAGGTCGAGCAGCACGAGATCGGGAGCGAATTGGCGAGCCACGGCGAGCGCGTCGCGGCCGGTCGGCGACCATTCGACGGCGAAGCCGTCGAACTGCAGGTTGTCGCGAAGCAGCCGTGCGATCGCCGGGTCATCCTCGATGATGAGAACCCGTTTCGTCGTATTCATCAATACCTCGCCTGAGGCAGCAGAATCTCGACATCGGTGCCGGCATCGACGACGCTCCTCACCTGGATCGTGCCGTTGTGGGCCAGCACGATACGGCGGGCGATCGCCAGGCCGAGGCCGCTGCCGCCAGCGCTGCTGTTGCGGCCGCGAAAGAAGCGGCCGAAGACGTGATCGAGGTCGTCCTTGTGAATGCCGATGCCGCGATCGGCGATCACCAGCGAGACATGGTCGCGCGAGACGCGGCCGGTGATGCGGAGCTCGAACACCTGCGTCGAATACTTGATGGCGTTGTCGATGACGATCTCGATCGCGGTGGTCAGCGCGTGCAGCTCGGCGGACACCCGCGGCAGGTCGCGCGACACGTCGATCGTCACCTTGAACGGCTGCTGGGTCAGCGTCGGCTGGAACGGCTCCAGCGCATCGTCGACGAGATCGACGAGATCGACGGCTGCCCAATCCGCCGCCGTCAGCGCCGGCGCGTCGGTGTATTTCGCGTAGGTCAGCAGCTGGTCGATGGTCTGGCTCAGCCGGGCCGCCTCTTTCGACAGCAGCAGGGCATAGTCCTCGACGCTCTGGCGCGACGAATAGCGGCCGCGGGCCAGCGTATCGCCGACGAGCCGGATCGTGGCCAGCGGTGTCTTGAGCTCGTGGGTGACGGCCGACACGAGGTCGGACTTCATGGTCGCGAGACGCTCGCTTTCGCGCACCATCCGCACCGTCTGCAGCAGCGCGATCAGCGCCGCGACCGCGGCGATGGCGATGACGGCGAAGACCCGATGGGCGCCGCGGGCGGCGACGCCGACCACGCTCGCGCCGGTGGGCGCAACGTGGATCGCCCAGTCGCGGACGACGCCGTCGTAGAGGTGGCTTGGGATCACGCCGGGCTCGATGAACAGCAGCGGGAACGGCCGTCGCATCGTGCCGAGGTCGGCAATCGCCGCCGTCGAGGCGACGATCGTGCCTCGCTCGTCGGTAACGGCCAACGCCAGGGAATCCTCGGTTCCACCGATGCGCGCGACCTGCGCCAGCAGCGGCGCAAAGTACTCGCGGCGCACCCAGTCCAAATTGACGCTGAAGGCGGCGATGCCAGAGACGGTATTGGGGCTCGCGTCGGCGAACATGGCGCGTCCGACGATCTGGTAGGGGACGCCGGTGATGGTCGTCTCGAGCAACACGAACGGGCTGAGCGGCGTGGCCCGCTTGCGGATCGCGTCGATCACCGGAATCATCACCGGCGGATCCGCGACGTGGATCACCGGGAATGGGTCGTCAGACCGTTCACCGACGTCCCACGGCGGCTGCCGATCGGCACGGATGAAGGCCGCGATCGCGTGCGGCCGCTGCTGGTTTGTCCAGGTCACAAACGACTCGGGGTACGGGAACTTGGCAAATGCGCGTGCGGTCTGCTGCAGCAGGTCGAACGGCGCGTCGTCTTCAATCGTGAACTGCGTGACCGGGACAATCAGGCTCGTCCACGCTCCCAACATGTCCCGGCTGAGTGCCGCGTCGACCAGTGCCAGGGCCTCGGCGGCGCGACGCTGTTCGAGCAACTCGGAGCCGCGGCCCCATTCGCGCGTCGCGACGTAGGCCAGCCAGACCATCGCCGCTGTGGCCACGGTGAGGCCCACCGACAACGCCGTTGCCGCATACCACTGCGAAGGATACTCGTCGCCGCCGTGGCGGCGCCGGCCCGCGAGCCACGCGACGAGACGGCCTGTCACCGGAGGATCTGGCGTTCGCGGTAGTAGCGCGCTGCTCCTGGATGGAGAGGAATCGGCGTCGCGGGCGCGTCGAGGGATCGATCTGCGCGACGCGCGGTTGTTGCCGCGACAGTTCCGGAAGGACTTCGAAAAACGCCTTCGCGATGCGGTAGACGATCTCTTCGGGCAGATCTTTCCGGCAGATGAGCAGGCTGTCGGCGCCGACGGTCTCGACATCACGCTGGCCGTGCCAGTCGCTCGCCGGGAGGATCATCGGCTTTGCGAACGGATAGTTCTTCCGCATTTCATTCGTGACTTTCCGGGTCACCGGCAGCAGGCGCGTCCGAGGTTGCGACTTCAGCGCCGGCGCGGCGCCGACGGCGATCGCCGCGTCAAGCGTGCCGCGGCTCAGCTCGTTGGCCAACTGCTCGTAGGAGTGGAACGCGATCTCGAGGGCCGAATAGTTGATGCCGTGCGCTTCCAACACGGTCCGCGCAAACTGTTCGCCCGAACTGCCCGGCGGGACCACGCCGACGCGGCGGCCCCGCAAGTCGGCGACCTCGCGGATCGGGCTGTCGTCTCGAACCACGATATGGAGGACGTTGACCCAACGGACGGCGATGGCTCGCAAGTTGGTGTGCGGCCCAAGCTCGGGCGGAATCCCCTTGCGATACGCCATGTAGACGACGTCGGCCTGGGCGAAGCCGAAATCGCCGTTACCCTCGTTCAGCGCATTGACGATATAGAGCGAACCGGCGGTGGCTTCGGGAACGATCTTGACCTCAGGGAGCGCCTTGCTGAGCTCGTCCGACAGTCGCGTGGAGAACGCGCTGGGGTAGGTGAAGGCCAGATAGCGAAGCGTCGCCGCGGGCTCCGCATCGAGCTGCGAACCGCACGCCGCCAGCGGTACGAGGCAGAGCACCACCGCACCCAGCCGTGCAGCCCAGCGGTCGAAGTCCTTGCGGACGGCTCGCGTCATTCGGGCTTCCGTGCGAAAACGTCAGGATTATATGCCGGGGTCGCCGGCGAGGCGGGAGGCGCGAAACCGCGCTAACAACTTATTACAAACAACGAGAAGACTCGCCGGACCGGAACACGTCGAAAGCGTTCCGGTCCGGCGGTCGAGCTACTCGCGGCGCGGGCCGCGGTCACGGCGCGGGCCGCGATCGCGATCGCCACGGGGCGGCCGGTCGCCGCCTGACGGGGCTCCGGCAGCCGCGCCTTCGCCCTCGCCACCGTTGCCGGCAGGCGGAGCGCCACCCTCTTCAGGAGTGATCAGCGCCTTGCGCGACAGGCGAATCTTGCCCGTCGGATCGATGTTGATCACCTTCACCAGCACCTGCTGGCCTTCCTTGAGCTCGTCGCGCACGTCCTTGACGCGGTAATGCGCGATCTCCGAGACGTGCAGGAGGCCGTCGGTGCCGGCCATGATCTCGACGAAGGCCCCGAAATCGGTGATGCGCTGCACCTTGCCGAGGTAGGTCTTGTTGAGTTCGGCGGTCGCGGTCAGCTCCTGGATCATGCCGATCGCCTTGTTGGCGGCGGCTTCATCCGCCGACGCCACGTTGACCTGGCCATCGTCGGCGACGTCGATCTTGACGCCCGTCTTCTCGATGATGCTGCGGATCATCTTGCCGCCGGGGCCGATGACGTCGCGGATCTTGTCGACGGGGATCTTGATGGTGATGATGCGTGGCGCGTAGGCCGACATGTTGGTGCGGGTACGCCGCCAGCGCCTCGTTCATGATGCCGAGGATGTGCAAGCGACCGGCCTTCGCCTGGGTCAGGGCCGCGCGCATCACGTCTGCCGAGATGCCGCCGACCTTGATGTCCATCTGCAGCGCGGTGATGCCGTTGGCGGTGCCGGCGACCTTGAAGTCCATGTCGCCGTAGTGATCTTCCGCGCCCGCGATGTCGGAGAGGACCGCGTACTTGCCCGTGGCCTCATCCATGATCAGGCCCATCGCGACGCCGGCGACCGGCGCTTTGATCGGCACGCCGGCATCCATCATCGCCAGCGAGCCGCCGCACACCGACGCCATCGACGAACTGCCGTTGGATTCGAGAATGTCGGAGACGATGCGGACGGTGTAGGCGAAGTCGGCTTCCGCCGGCATCATCGGAGCGAGCGAGCGTTCGGCGAGCGCGCCGTGGCCAATTTCACGACGGCCGGGGCCGCGCATCGGCTTCACTTCACCGACCGAGAAAGGCGGGAAGTTGTAGTGGAGCATGAAGCGCTTCCACGTCTCGCCGTCGACCATTTCGATCTTCTGCTGATCGTCGGCGGTGCCGAGCGTGACGGTGACGAGCGCCTGGGTCTCACCGCGCGTGAAGAGCGATGAGCCGTGGACGCGTGGCAGCACGGTGTTTTCGATCGTGATCTGGCGGATCTCGTCGAACTTGCGGCCGTCCTGGCGGATGCCCTTGCCGAGCACTTCCTCGCGCAGCGCGCGTTCCTGCATGTCGTGGAAGAGGCCCTTGGCGGCGCCCTTCTGATCGGCGAGTCGCTTCGGGCAGGCCCGCGATCATCTCCTTCTCGACCTTGGCGACCGTCGCGTAGTTCACGAGCTTGCCCTTGATGCGCATCGCATCGGCCAGCGCGCCGAACGAGTTGTCGACGTAGGCCTTGAGCTCGGCGTTCACCTTCACTTCCGGCTTGGCGAGCTTGGGGCGTCCGGCTTCCTTCGCGAGCGCGTCGATCATCTCGACGATCTGCTTGATCGCGTTGTGCGCGGTCTCGAGCGCGGTGACCGCTTCGTCTTCGGTCACCTCGTTGGCGCCCGCTTCGACCATCACGATGCCGTCTTTGGTGCCGGCCACGACGAGGTCGAGCTTGCTCTGCTTGCGCTGCGGGAAGCTCGGGTTGACGATGAACTGGCCGTCGACGAGGCCGACGCGCACCGCGGCGACGGTCTTTTCAACCGGCATCTCCGAGAGTGCCAGCGCCGCGCCGGCGCCCGTGAGCGCGAGCACGTCCGAGTCGTTCTCGGTGTCCGCCGACAGCACGAACGCGATCACCTGCGTCTCGAACGCCCAGCCGGTCGGGGAACAGCGGCCGGATCGGCCGATCGATCACGCGGCTGGTCAGTGTTTCCTTTTCGGTGGCCTTGCCTTCGCGCTTGAAGAAGCCGCCGGGGATGCGTCCCGAGGCGTAGGTGTATTCGCGATAGTCGACGGTGAGCGGAAGGAAGTCGATTCCTTCACGCGGGCTCGATGAGTGGCAGGCGGTCACGAGGACCATGGTGTCGCCCATGCGGACGACGACCGAGCCATCGGCCTGCTTGGCCAGACGGCCAGTCTCGATCGAGAGGGTCTGGGAGCCGAGAGATAGATCACGCTTGTGCATAAAAACTGTCCTGCGCTTGTTGGAAGGCGACCTGGATTACTTGCGGATGCCGAGGCGCTTGATCACCTCTGCGTAACGGTCGACGTCCTTGCTCTTCAGATAGTCGAGCAGCCGCCGGCGCTGGCCGACGAGCTTGAGCAGTCCGCGGCGCGAATGGTGGTCCTTGCCGTGCGACTTGAAATGCTCGGTCAGGTAATTGATGCGTTCGCTGAGAATCGCGACCTGGACTTCTGGTGAGCCGGTGTCTTTGTCGTGCGTCTTGTATTCGCCGATGAGGGCGGTCTTCTTGTCTTTCGTCAGTGCCACGGTACCTCCACGCACGGCCGAGTACGCCTCGACTCCGTGCGGAGCTCGGTCACCAAGCCGCCGTATATGGCGATTCCTGCATCGCCTGTAACCTGTCTATGTTACCTCAGGTCTTGGGGCTAGTCCCTCAAGATCCCCAAAACCACCCACCCGTGTAAGGAACCCGGTGTTTTGCCCGGTCTTGCCAGGCCCACCAGATCCCCCTCTGGGCCGAACAGTCGGACGATCGGTGGAAGGACAGCCAGCGGCGCGACCAGGTCGCTGGGCGCCATTTCCACGCCGTTCTTGAGGCGTTCCAGCTGCGTCACCGACCTCAGCGTCACCGCGGGCAGTTCCGGCAGCAACTCGCGGAAGGGGACCAGCCGCTCGGCGAGCGATTGCCGCGGCGCCTGGAGCACGTCCGCGAGCGGCACCGCGCGGTCGAGGCCGAACTCGCCGGATCGAGTGCGCCGGAGCGCCGTCAGGACGGCGCCGCACCCGAGCGCATCGCCAAGATCGTGGGCGAGCGAGCGCACGTAAAAGCCCGCGGTCGACCTGCATGTCGAGGCGCACCGTGTCGCCGTCAAAGGCCGAAACCTCGAGGCGTTTCACGGTGACGGTCACGGCCTTCGGGCGGTTCTCGCTGCTCGTCTTGCCCCGGCGCGCGAGATCGTACGACCGTTCACCATCGATGTTCTTGGCGGAGAAGACCGGCGGCGTCTGATCGAAGCTGCCGCGGAACCGCGCGACCGCCGAATCGAGTTCGCCGCGCGTTGGTCGTCGATCGCAGGTCGTCACGACTCTTGCCCGAGGCATCGTACGAATCCGTCGTCCGTCCGAACGCGATGGTCGCTTCGTAGGTCTTGTCGCTGGCGGTCAGGAACTGCGCGAGCCGCGTCGCGCGGCCGACGACGAGCGGCAGCACGCCGGTCGCCATCGGATCGAGCGTGCCGGTGTGGCCGATGCGCGACACGCCCAGCGCGCGCCGCGCCAGCGTCACGACGTCGTGCGATGTCGGCCCTTCGGTCTTGTCGACGACGAGTACGCCGCTGAGGTCCTGGGGTCCTGGGGTCTTGGGGTCTTGGGGTGCGTTCTTCAAGACCTCAAGTCCTCAAGACCGTCTTGCGCGCGACGGCGTTGGCGAGCAAGACGCCGAACTGTCCTGCACGGCGTCGAGCGTCGCCGGTGGCGGAGCATCCGGCGGCGTTGGTGTGGCCGCCGCCTCCGTTCGCCCGAGCGATGGCGCCGATGTCGACGTTGCCCTTCGATCGCAGGCTGACGCGCCAGTCGTTGTCGCCGACTTCCTTGAAGAACGCCACCGCCTCGATGTCCTTGACGGTCAGCGGAAAGTTGATCAGGCCCTCGAGGTCGTCGCTGGTGCCGCCGAGCTCTGCCATCGTCCGGCGGGTGATCGAAAGCAGCGCGGCCCTTCCCTCGGCGGCGATCACCATCCCGTTCATGACCGCGCCGAAGATGCGGACGCGCGCGAGGCTGTTGCTGTCGTAGTGCGTGCGCGCGATCCACAGCGGATCGGCGCCGGCCGCGACCGAGCGCCCGGCGATTTCGTAGGTGCGCGGCGTGAGATGCGAGAAGTGGAACGAGCCGGTGTCGGTCAGCACGGCGAGGTAGACGTGGGTGGCGATGTCCTTCGTGAGCGGCGCGCCGAGCGCCTCGATCAACGTGAACACCATCTCGCCGCACGCCGCGGCCGATTCGTCGATCCAGTTGATCGCGCCGTAGGCCGTGTTGCCGGGATGATGATCGATGTTGATCACCGGTGATCGATCCAGTCCCTTGACGCCGGTGCGCGCCAGCTCGCTGCACTCCATGATCAGCGCCGCGTCGAACGTGCCGCCGGCGTCCGCGGTGATCTGGATGCCGGAGACCTCGGGGAACGGCTGCAGGAACACCGGCGGGATCGCGTCGGTGACGACCGTTGCTTCCTTGCCGATGGCGCGCAGCGCCAGCGCCATCGCCATCGCCGATCCGATCGCGTCGCCGTCCGGACGCTGGTGCGACGCGACGATGAAGCGCCGGCCGCGACGGATGCGGTCGAGCAACTCACCCGGCGGCTGCGAACCGATCGTCGGTCGATTAATCGGTGGATTAATCTGTGGATCCTTTTGTCTGTGGCTCGTCGCTCTTGACGGTGATGGCGTCCTTGCCGTCGACCACCGTGTCGACGATCTCGGGACTCGTCGACCGTGCGCGCCGCATCCTCGGCGTGGATCTCCTGGATGATCTGCTCGATGCGATCCTGCGCCGCGACCGATTCGTCGTAGATGAACTTCACTTCGGGCGCGCGGCGCAGCGACAACCGTTCGGCCAGCAGGTGGCGGACGAACCCGCCGGCGCGCTCGAGGGCTTTCTGCGTCTTCTTGCGCTCGGCGGCGTCGCCGATGATCGTCCAGTAGACGCGCGCCAGCGACAGATCGCCGGTCACCTTGGCGCGGGTGACGGTGACCAGGCCCACGCCCGGATCGCGGACCTCGGTCGCTAACATCTGACTGACTTCTTCGCGCACCTGTTCCTGAATGCGCTCGACACGGTGGGTAAGAGCCATGATTCAGGCTGCCGACTGTTTCTTACGCTGGTTGCGCGACGCGCTCCATCTGGAACACTTCGATCACGTCGCCAACCTTGACGTCGTTGAAATTCTGCAGGCCCAGGCCGCATTCAAAGCCGGACTTGACCTCGGACACGTCGTCCTTGAAGCGCTTGAGCGAGGCGAGCTTGCCTTCCCATACGACGACGTTGTCGCGGAGCAGGCGCGCCTGCGCGTCGCCCTGGCGCGTGATGCGGCCGTCGGTGACCATGCAGCCGGCGATGGTGCCGATCTTGGGCACCTTGAACGTTTCGCGGACCTGCGCGATGCCGATGCGCTGTTCCTTGAATGTCGGCTCGAGCAGGCCGGCCATCGCCTTCTTGAGCTCGTCGGTCACGTGATAGATGACCGAGTGCTGGCGGATGTCGACCTTCTCGCGCTCGGCGACGTCGGCGGCATTGCGATCCGGCCGGACGTTGAAGCCGATGATGATGGCGTTCGACGCGGTGGCGAGCAGCACGTCGCTTTCGTTGATCGCGCCGACCGCGGAGTGAATGATCTTGATCCGCGTCTTGTCGTCGGTGAGCTTGGCGAGCGTGTCGGCCAGCACTTCGGCCGAACCCTGCACGTCGGCCTTGATGATGATCGGCAGATCCTTCGACGCCCTCTTCCGACAGTTGCGCCTGCAGCGATTCCAGCGTGAGGCGCGAGCCCCTGGCGGCGTGGGCCTTCTCCTTCGCCTGGCCCTGCCGGAAGGTCGCGATCTGCCGCGCCTTCGCGGCATCGGCGACCTGCTGGAAGCCGTCGCCGGGTGAGGGCAGCGACTCGAGGCCGAGCAGCTCGACCGGCGTCGACGGCCCGGCCAATTTGAGATTGCGGCCGCGATCGTCGATGAGCGCGCGTACCTTGCCGACCACGGGACCGGCGATGACGTTGTCGCCGACGCGGAGCGTGCCGTCCTGAATCAGGACCGTCGCCACCGGACCACGACCGCGATCCAGCTTGGTCTCGATCACCGTGCCGATGGCGCTGCGCTTCGGGTTGGCCTTGAGATCGTCGATCTCGGTGACGAGCAGGATCATTTCGAGCAGCGTGTCGATGCCGGTCTTCTTCTTCGCCGACACTTCGACGAACACCGTCTGGCCGCCCCAGTCTTCGGGCATCAGTCCGAGATCCGTCAGCTGGCGCTTCACCGTTTCGGGATTGGCTCCAGGCTTGTCGATCTTGTTGACCGCGACGATGATCTTCACGTTCGCGGCCTTGGCGTGATCGATCGCTTCCCTGGTCTGCGGCATGACGCCGTCATCGGCGGCCACGACGAGCACGACGACGTCGGTGATCTTGGCGCCGCGGGCGCGCATCATCGTGAACGCGGAGTGGCCGGGCGTGTCAAGGAACACGATGCTCTTGCCCGACTTTTCGCCGGCGCTCACCAGGTAGGCGCCGATGTGCTGCGTGATGCCGCCGGCTTCGCGCTCGGCGACGCGGGTCTCGCGGATCGAGTCGAGCAGCGTCGTCTTGCCGTGATCGACGTGGCCCATGATCGTCACGACCGGCCAGCGCGTGACCAGGTCCTTCGGATCGGCGATCTTGTCGCTCTCGGCGCTGATTTCCTGCTCGAAGCTGCGCGTCTCGACCTCGGCGCCGAAATTCGCGGCGAGCGATTTCGCGGTCTCGAGGTCGATGGCGGAGTTGATCGTCATCATCAGCCGGCGATCGAGCAGCGCCTTGAGGGCGTCCTTGACGCGCACTTCGAGGCGATCGGCCAGATCCTTCACCGTCATGCCTTCCGAGAAGGTGATGGTGCGCGTGATCGGCGGCGGCGCGGCCTGCGCGGGCGCCTGCTGCGGACGCTGGAGCGCTTCGCGCTTCTGGGCCGGTTTCAGACCCGACGGGCGATGCTGCTGCTGCGGACGGAATCCCGGTCGCATCGGCGGCTGGCCGGGACGCTGCGGCATGCCCGTCGTCGGCCGCACCGGCTGGGACGGCAGCGGCCGCGGCCCGCCAAGCATCGCCGCGGTGTTGCTCTGCAGGCGGACGCGGCGATCCGTACGGACGCTGTCCTTGCGGTCGCGCCAGGTTGCCGGTCGCGGCCTGCGGCGGACGCGGCGGAGCGGGCGGCACGACGCGCGGCGGCTGCGGCACGAGTTGCCGCTTCGGCTGCAGCGGCGGCGCGCTCGGCGGAGCCTTTCCAGGTTCCTCGACGCGCAAGCGGATGCTCGGCGGCACGAAGCGGCCGGCCTTCTCGCGCGCGATCTCGGCCGCGGGTTCGGCGCTTGGCGCCGCGGCAACGGATTCCACTGGCACGGGTTCGGCAGGCGGAGCCTCTGCCACGGGAGTCGCAGCCGCTTCAACGGGCGCGTCTTCCACGACCGGCGACGGCGCGGCCGCCTCGACCGGTGGCGCGACGGCCTCTTCGGGCTTTGGTTCTGCCGGTCTTCACCTGTCTTGATCAGTCGCGGCGGACCAAGCGTGGGCGCGGCAGGTTTCGGCGGCTCCGGCGCGGGCGCGGCAGCACCCTTCTTGCCGGGCGCGGTTTTCGCCTTCGACGCTGTCTTGGCCTGCTTCACGGCCTGCTCGGAGAACATGTCACCCTTCGGCAGGGTGATGCCCTTCTGCTTGGCCATGCGCTCGACGAACTGGCGGGCGACGATCTCTTCGAGCGTGCTCGACGCGCTCTTGAGCTCGATGCCGTGGTTCTTCTTCAACAACTGCCAGCACGTCATTGCTGGGGATGTCGAGAAGCTCAGCGACCTTGTAAACCCGAACAGTGGACAAACTTGCTTCCCTCAGTTTCCGCTACAGCGTGCACTACTTGGTTTCTTCGCCTTCGGCGGCCGCGGCAGGCTGCGGCTCGTCCTCGACCGGAGCGCCTTCGGCATTCGCCGCTTCGAGCGCGCCGAACTGCGCTTCGACTTCCTTGCGCTTCTCTTCCTCGCTCTTGATGTCGATGCGCCAGCCGGTCAGCTTCGCCGCGAGGCGCACGTTCTGGCCCTTCTTGCCGATCGCGAGCGACAGCTGGCTGTCCTCGACGACCACCTCCATGACCTTTTCCTTGTCGTCGACGATCGTCACGCGCTGCACCTTCGCCGGGCTGAGCGCGTTCATGACGAACTGCACCGGATCGTCCGAGAAGTCGACGATGTCGATCTTCTCGCCGCGCAGCTCGCGGATGATCGCCTGCACGCGCGTGCCCTTCATGCCGACGCAGGCGCCCACCGGATCGACGTCGCGCTCGCGCGAGTAGACCGCGACCTTGGCGCGATCGCCGGCTTCACGCACGGCGCCGCGGATCATCACGGTGCCGTCGTAGATCTCCGGCACTTCCTGCTCGAACAACTTGATGAGCAGGGCCGGATCCGTGCGCGACAGCACGATCTGCGGGCCCTTCGCGCTCTTGCTGACGCCGCGAATGACCGCGCGCACCCGGTCGCCCTGCGCGTAGCTTTCGGCGCGCGACTGCTCCTTGCGCGGCAGGATCGCTTCGACGCGGCCGACCTCGACGATGATGTCGCCCTGCTCGAAGCGCTTGACGAGACCGTTCATGACCTCGCCGACGCGCTGGTTGTATTCGGCGAACACGTTCTCGCGCTCGGCCTCGCGGACCTTCTGGAAGATCACCTGCTTGGCGGTCTGCGCGGCAATGCGGCCGAGAACGTCGGTGCGCTTCGGGAATTCGATCTGGTAGCCGACCTCGACCTCGGCATCCTCGCCGTAGATCTCCTTGGCTTCCGCGATCGAAATCTCCTTGCCGGGCGTCGTCACTTCGTCGACGATGGTCTTCACCGCGAACAGCTCAATCTGACCGTTCTCGGGATTGAATTTCGCCTTCAGCTCTTCGTCGCCCTTGTAAAACTTGCGCGACGCGGTGAGCACGGCTTCTTCCATCGCCTGGATGACGACTTCCGGCTCGATGCCTTTTTCCTTGGCGAGCGCCTCGATGGTCTGTTGCAACGGATTGCTAGTCATATCGATCTATCTGCCCTGCAAACCGGACCGCGACAACGCGACGGTCCCGCGACGTTAAAACTCCACTTCAAGTCGGGCTCGTGAGATCAACCGGAGCGGAAGCTTCATCAGCTTCTTGCCCTCCGACTCGAACAACACGTCGTCGCCCTCAATCCCTTTGACGCGGCCGTTGAACGCCGTCTGGCGCTGCACCGGTTCCGACGTCACGATCTTCGCCCACCGGCCGGCGAAACGCCGGTAGTCATCAGCGGTGCGAAGCGGCCGATCCAGGCCCGGTGACGACACCTCGAAGGTGTATTCGCCCGGCATTACATCCTCGACGTCGAGCAGCGTGCCGAGATCCTCGGCCACGCGCGCACAGTCGTCGATGCTCACGCTGTCCTCGGGCGTCGCCGCCGGTCCGGGCCGATCGACGAAGACTCGCAGGACCTGCTGGCCGCCCTCGCGCTTCAACTCGACATCGAAAATGTCGAGTGCCGTAGCTCGATGCGACCCGTTCAGCCAGCTCCCTGACACGCTCTAGGGCGGTCAAGAAAGCCCCCTAAAATACAAAAAGTGGGCTGAATTACAGGCCCACTCTGGTTTCCCAGACTAGTAACCGACCTCATAGTCTAGCATGGGACGGCATGGCGGATGGCCTGACGCGACGCTCGCGCACGACCGACCTGATAGATTTTATCGCGGTTGCCGCCGTCCTTGTAGCGCTGGTCGCGCTGGTCCTCCGAGCCTGGCGCGGTGTGGGGACGCCAGCCGGGAGTGCCACGGTATTCCTCGCAATGGTCACGGGATATCTGCTGGCGGATCTACTGACCGGCTTCGTCCACTGGTTCTGCGACGGGCTGGAACCCGCTTTGTGACAGGTTGAAGCTCTGGACGCGGGCCGAGGCGGTGTTTGCGGCGCTCGGGCTACCCGTCAACGGCGCCGATCGCGAGTGAGCGGCCACCACGTTTGCGGCAACAGGTCGGGCGGCACCGGGTCGCCATCGATGCCGTAGCCCTCGGGCCAGCGTCCGGCCGGTTCGTAAGCCGTTCCAAACAGCCGATCGATCCACGGCAGGTGAACCGCGAAGTTCTTGTCGATGGCCGCGCGGTCACGGGCGTGATGCCAATGATGGAACCGCGGCGTCACGATGAACGGCTCAACGCGGCCCAGGTCGAATCGCACGTTCGCGTGGATGAAGACCGCGTGGAACGAAACGAAGACCAGGTACGCCGCCACCGCGCGTTGATCGAAGCCCAGCGCGAACAGCGGGAAGACGACGACGGCCCGTGTCACAACGACATCGAGGATGTGCAGGCGCGACCCGGCCAGCCAGTCCATGTCGAGACTGGAGTGATGGATCGCGTGGAATCGCCACAGGACGGGGACCGCGTGGAACGCGCGGTGAATGCCGTACTCGGCGAGATCCGCGCACAGCAGCACGGCAAAGAACTGCACGACGAGAGGCAGTCCGGAGATTGCCTCGCGCCACGGCTGGCCCTCGAGCGCCGCAAAGGCTGCCTGCGCCGGCGCGAGGATCAGGAAGGTCGTCACCTGCACGAACAAGTGACTGGTCAGGAAGTAGAGCGTGTCGGTGGTCCACCCGGTTCGAAACGTGCTCTGCTGCGGCCGCAGCGGCCACAGCCGCTCCATCGGCACGAACAATGCCGCCAGCAGCAGTACGTTGAGCGCGAACCAGTCGAGCCCGAGTGATGGCACGTCGGTGCGCGAGAGGGAGAAATCGATGCCGCTGCCTCCCAGGATCGACGCGATGGACGCCAGCGACATGCCGAAGAGTCCCAGCACCTTCCGGCGGCGCAGTGCGGTCGAGACGAGGCCGAGTACGAACGCCAGCACGATGACGGCTTGAAGAATCGCGCGTGCCCAGGCGAGCGGCAAGAGCGCGCGCACTTCCGGTGTGGTCAGCCACTCAGGGAACAGGAACGAGGCGACGCCGGCGACCGCCAGCGCTCCAAAGAACGCCGACGCAGTGCCACTCCACCATCCCGACCCGACTGCGGTCGGCTCGTCATCGTCGAAGACCCGCTTGAACGCGCGGTCGAGATCGCTCACGCGGTCGGCAGGGTATCCGGATTCAGCGGCCGCGCAACCAGGTCGTAGTCCTGCGCGCCAACGATCTCGACATCGATGAACGCCCCTTTGGCGATGGTCGAGGGGTCGCAATCGGTCAAGTAGACGACCGGGTCAATCTCAGGAGCCTGGCCGGGCAGGCGTCCCTGGAGCACTAGTTCGTGTTCGGGGGACTGGCCATCGACCACGAGGCGCGTGCGCTCGCCCAGCCGCGCCGTCTGGCGCGATGCGACGATGTCGCGCTGGCGCGCCATCAGCCGTTCCTGGCGCTTCTTCTTCGTCGCGGCCGGCACGTCGTCCTTCAGGTCGTGCGCCGACGTGCCCTCCTCGTGCGAGTAGGTGAAGACGCCAACGTGATCGAAGCCGATCTCTTCGATGAACGACTCGAGTTCTGCGAAGTCCTCGGCGGTCTCGCCAGGGAAGCCGACAATGAAGGTCGTGCGCAGGGCGACGTTGGGAATGCGCGCGCGGATATTTTCGAGCAGTCGCACGTAGGATTTGCGCGTTCCCGGCCGCTTCATCCGCTTCAGCACCGAATCGGACGCGTGCTGCAGCGGCAGATCGATGTACTTCACGACCTTGTCGAGATCGGCGATCGCATCGATGACCTCGCCCGTGATCGTGGTCGGATACAGGTAGAGCAGGCGGATCCACTCGATCCCGGCTATTTCGTTTAATGCACGTAGTAGCTTCGGCAGCGCGCCGCGCTCGCCGCGATCGATTCCGTAGAACGTCGAGTCCTGCGAAATGAGCAGAAGTTCTTTGACGCCTTGCGAGGCGAGCTGACGCGCTTCCTGCACGATCGATTCGATCGGGCGGCTGCGATAGTGGCCGCGCATCTTCGGGATGATGCAGAAGGCGCATTTGTAGTCGCAGCCTTCGGCAATCTTGACGTAGGCGTAATGGCTCGGCGTCACGCGCTTGCGCGGGGTGTCGGCGTCGTAAATGTAGGTCGGCAGGTCGACGCCGAACACCGGGGGCTTCGTGTAGAAGGCCAGCGCCTTCGCGGCCGTCGGCGCGCCGCTCACGCCGGCCACGAAGCTCGAGAGGCCCTCGACCTCGCCGGTGCCGTAAATCGCGTCGATCTCGGGAATCTCTTTCTTCAGCTCCTCACGGTAGCGCTCGGCGAGGCAGCCGGTGACGACGAGCTTGCGGCCCGCGGCCTGCTTCTTGAGCTCCGCCATCTCGAGGATCGTGTCGATGGATTCCTGCTTGGCGCGATCGATGAACGCGCAGGTGTTCACCACCAGCACGTCGGCTTGCGACGCGTCGGCGGTGATTTCGTGACCGTCCTTCTCGGCCATGCCGAGCATGACCTCGGAATCCACGAGATTCTTGGGGCACCCCAAGGAGACGAACCCGATCTTCATGGGAACTACCCAGTGTAGCATTTGCACCATGCGCCGCTTCTTCTCCGGCGTCGTCGTTCTGCTGGGCTGGGTGTCGGTCTCCGCCCAAAACCTTCCACCTTCGCCGTTGCAACGAATCGTCGATTCTGATTTCGAAGTGCCGCTGCCGATTCACGCTTGCTCGGTGCCGGCAACGATGGGGAAGATCGTGAAGCGGCATAACGTGCCGGCCGGCATCGAGTACCTGGCCGGCGGCTGCCCCAGGACACCGTCACGAACCGCGCTGACGAAAGTGGTCAGTCTTGCCGGCTTGACCGTAGCGGAGGCGTTGGAAGAGTTGACGGCCCTCGATCCGCGCTATCGGTGGATCGATTCCGACGGCGTGATCGTCGTGCGGCCGCTCGAGGCCTGGGCGGATCCGAAGAACGTCCTCAATTTCGACTCCGCCTCATTCACGCTCGAGGACGCCAATCTCGATGTCGCGCTGAGCGCCGTCGCGTCAGCATTGCAGGACCACCCGCGCGAAGCCAGGGGAGAGGGCATCCGCACCAGTCGGCAGGTAGAGAACTTCGGACGAAGTGTATAGAGCGTTGCAATCGAACATGCTATGCCTCAGACGCTCCACGCAGATTCGCCAGTCGCGGTCTGCCCACGGTCGACTGGCACCGACGACAGTGATTGATCACGCTCAGTCCAATCTCCCTCGCGCGCCGATCGAGCTCGTGAAACACCGCGGTCTCGAGCGCATGGCCGGT
This sequence comes from uncultured cyanobacterium, assembly GCA_963833135.1. Classification (GTDB taxonomy): domain Bacteria; phylum Acidobacteriota; class Vicinamibacteria; order Vicinamibacterales; family UBA2999; genus 12-FULL-67-14b. The sequence continues at coordinate 484,664 of CAWHWW010000016.1, forward strand.
GTTGGCCCGGCCGCTGGCATCGAACGCATGGATCAGAGCGGCGTCTGCGGGAAAGACCTTGCGCGGATTCGACCGCTGCCGCGCGTCGGAGTCGGTGGCCAGCGGCACGAGGCTCACCAGGAACGCGTCAGTCAGATGCGCGAGCATCTCGTAGACGGCGTCTTTGGCAACCCCCAGCCCCTGGCTCCGCAAATCGCGGTGAAAGCCGTGAACGCTGAGCGGCCGCGCCGGATTGCGGAGGCAGTGGCGCGCCAGCCACCGCAACGCCGTCACTTGGGTCACTTCGTAGCGCTCAACGACATCGCGGAAGAGCAGGGTGTCGACATACCCCTGCAGAAAGCTGACGCGCTCGCGATCGTCGTCGATCCCCTGGATTTCCGGAAAGCCGCCGCGACGCAGGAACTCGCGGAAGTGACTTTCCAGTTCCGACCGCGCGCGGCCGGTGAATGGCCCCGCCCCTGCCGGCTCGGCGCCGCGATGCCGCAGGAACTCGCGAAAGCTGAACGGACGGATGATGGTCTCCATCGAGCGGCCGCGAAGCGACGTGTGGCGGTCGGCAGTCGAGAGTCGACAGTTACGAGCTTTCAGTCACCAGTCCTTAGTTCAGTCGACAGTAGGCAATTCGGACTGGCGAAGTGCGGACTGTACTGCCAACTGTTGATTCAAAGCTCTTAACTGTCGACTCTCGACTGCCGACTGTTCGTCAGGGGTAGATCCGGTAGAGCATCCGCGGGTAGGGAATCGTCTCGCGCACGTGCTCGAGGCCGCAGATCCAGCTTACGCAGCGCTCGATGCCCATCCCAAATCCGCCGTGCGGCACTGAGCCGAAGCGGCGCAAGTCGAGATACCACTCGAACGATTCCTGCGGCAGGTCGTGCTCCTTGATGCGCTGCAGGAGCAGATCGAGGTCGTCGAGGCGCTGCCCGCCGCCGATGATCTCGCCGTAGCCCTCGGGCGCGAGCACGTCGACGCAGAGCGCCTTGTCAGGTTCGTTCGGATCCGGCTTCATGTAGAAGGCCTTGATCGCGGCAGGGTAGTGCGTGACGCACACCGGGCGATCGAACTGTTCCGACAGCACGGTCTCGTCGGTGCCGCCGAGATCGCCGCCGACCTGGAAGGGCAGGCCCTTGTCGAGGAGGATCTTCGCGGCCTCGTCGTAGTGCAGCCGCGGGAACGGCGCCTTCACGGCTTCGAGCTTCGACGTGTTGCGTTCGAGCACCTTCAATTCCTTCTGCCGGCGATCGAGCACGCGCGCGACCACCGACGTGATCAACCCTTCGGCGAGCGTGATCACATCGTTCAGATCCGCGTAGGCCATTTCCGGTTCGACCATCCAGAACTCGGTGAGGTGGCGGCGCGTCTTGCTCTTCTCGGCGCGGAACGTCGGACCGAACGCGTAGACCTTACCAAGCGCCATCGCGTTCGCTTCGTTGTAGAGCTGACCGCTTTGCGTCAGGTAGGCCTTCTCGTCGTCGAAATATTCGACCGGGAAGAGCGTCGTCGTGCCCTCGCACGCGGCCGGCGTGAAGATCGGCGTGTCCGCCAGGATGAAGCCCTGGTCGTTGAAGAAGTCGCGGACGGCGTTGATGATCTCGTGGCGAACGCGGAGGATCGACGTCTGGCGCTCGGCGCGGATCCACAGGTGCCGGCGATCCATCAGGTAGTCGACGCCGTGCTCCTTTGGCGTGATGGGATAGTCGTGCGCCTCGTTGACGACCTCGAGCCCGTTGGCGACGAGCTCGTAGCCGCCAACCGCGCGCGGCTCCTCCTTGACGGTGCCAGTGACGATGATGGCGCTCTCCTGGCTCAGGTGATCGGCCTTCTGGAACGTGGCGTCGTCGACGTCGCGCTTGCCCATCACCACCTGGAGAAAGCCGGTGCCGTCGCGGACCACGAGAAAATGAATCTTGCCGCTCGATCGGCGGTTATGCAGCCATCCCTTGATGGTGACGTTCTTGCCGACCTGCTCGCCGATCTTCTCAATGTAAGTGTGCATTCAAGCCCCAAGTCCTCCGCCTTCGCCAGGGCTTCGGCGGACACGCAAGCCCCAGTCCTCAGGGCTCATCCATCCCCAGCATCTCATCGCCGATGTGCAGCAATGATTCAAGCCGTTCGCGCGCTTTCACGGTCTGCTCGAGGATCGGCTTGCGCTCCGCGGCGACGGCAAGCTCGAACATCCAGGCGCCGTCGTAGCCAACCTTCTGAAACGCGAGCTGTGGTCGCATCCCAATCGATCACGCCCTTGCCGGGCACGAGGTGATCGTCGCTGCGGCCGCGATTGTCATGGAGGTGCGTCGTTACGAGGTGACCGGAGCAGGTTTCGATCGCTTCGACGACATCGCCCATCATCCGCGCGTGGCCGACGTCCATGCAGATGCCGAGCCCGGCCGCATCGATGTCGCTTTCGATCACGTCGACGAGGGCCGACGGCGTGGACAGCTCGTTGGGGATGACCTCGATCGCCAGCCGCACGCCGCAGCGAGCCGCGACCGGCGACAGTTCTTCGAGGCTGCGGATCAACGAACTGCGGCTGTTGTCGCCCGGACCCGCGTAGGGTACCGGCACGCCGCAGTGCACGACGAGAACCTTGTACGGCACCGCCGCGGCAACGTCGAGCGTCGCCATCGTCTCGTCGACCGCGGCCTTGCGCCGGGCGTCGTCGGCAGCGGCAAGGCTCAAGCCCTCCTGCCAGGAGCCGTCGCACGTATCGACGGGCAATCGGCGCATGCATCGAGTGCAGGACCAACCGCGTGTCTTCGAGCCACTCGGCCAGCGCGATCCCGGCGCGGCGGTCGCGGTAGTCGAAGTGATCGCGGACTGCGAACACTTCGACGGCCTCGAAGCCGTGCGCGGCGATCTCGACCAGGTGATCACGATCGAGGCGATCGGCGACGTAGAGATGCGTGGAGATACCGAACATGGCCACAGACGGATCAGCAAGCGCAGATCAAATTCATAGCCACGGCTCGAGCAGTCCCTGCAGGCGCGCGAACCGCGGGTATTTCGCCAGGTTCGCCCTCACGTACGCCAGCGTACGCGGGATGTACTGAATATAAACCGTGTTGTTGCGCGACGTCGTCATGTAGCCGAAGGTGCCCAGCGCCTTCAGGTTGCGCTGCAGCGCCATCAGGTCGAAGCGGCGCCGGAACTCGCCCGCAGGAGGCGGATTCCCGCCCTTGTGGGCCAGGAAAAACGCGATCAGGCCATCGACCTGTTGCGGGTTGAGGTCGACGTACGAATCCCTCAGCAGCGACGCCAGGTCGTAGGTGTCGGGCCCCATGCGGGCATCCTGGAAGTCGATGATGTAGAGCGAATCGCCGTGCAGCATCAGGTTGCGGCTGTGATAGTCGCGATGGCAGAGCACGCGCCGCTCCGACGCCAGCTCGTCCACGATGGCCGACCATTCCTCGCGGAGCGCCACCCGTTCGGATTCGCTCGGCGCCGCGCCCTTGTAGGCCAGCAGGTAGTGCTTGACGAAGAATTCGAGCTCCCACGTCAGCTTCTCGACGTCGAAGGCGATGCGATAGGGCGGGTAGGCGTCGGAGCGCAGGGCCTCGCCGCGCTCCTGCATTCGCGCGATGAAGTCCACCGCCTGCCGGTACAGCGCGTCATGCTCAGTCGGCGTTGCGGCGCCAAGGTGCGCCTGCAGCGTGACGTCACCGAGATCTTCCAGGCCGATCACGCCGAGCGGATCCGAATGATGCAGGATATCCGGCACCGGCACCGGCACCTCCGACAGCAGCTTCGCGACGGCAACAAACGGCATCGCGGCGTAGTCGATCGGCCCGGCGTGCACGGCGAGGACGATGGGCGTTGCGTTCTTCAACAGCACGCGGAAGTAACGGCGATCGGACGCATCGCCGGTGAGCGGCACGACCTTCAGTGTCTGTTCGCTCAGTTGGTGTTCAGCGAGGTAGTGCTCTAGGCGTGGTTCCATGTGCGGGTTCACAGGTTCAAGGGTTCAAGGCGTTCAAAGAGTTCACCCGAACGATTGAACCCGTGAACCTGTGAACCTTTGAACCACCAGAGCATTGTCGCGCATCACGAGCGAGCAGCGGGAGAATTCAGCGCCGGGCGCGACGATCACGTCGTCGGCGACGACGCATTCGGACAGGCGCGCGCCGGCACCGACCAGGACGCGGTCCCAGACCACGGTGTCGATCAACCGCGCATCGGCGGCGATGGTGCAGTCGCGGCCTCGATCGATCGCCTTGTGCTCGCGCCTGGCGATCGTGATCGCCGTGTCGAGGTAGTCGCGGGGCGATCCGATGTCGAAGAATTCGCCGCGCGTGTGAAAGATGCGGACCGCGCCATGCCGGCTCGCGATCAACCGCGGGTAAATGCCATGGACGGTCTCGGACTTCAGCGTCGGGATCGACCCCGGCGAATACCGAAGCGTTCACCATCTGAATGCCGATGAAGTGGAACGCTCCAGGCTCGCGGCCGAATCCGCTGACGATGCCGCTGCTGTCGGCGACGACGCCGTTGTAGTCGGGCCGGCCTTCGACCACCGCCATCGTGACGAGCGCATTGGTGTCGATGTGCTGTGCCGCCATCGCGCGCAGGTCGACGTCCGCCAGCGTGTCGCCGTTGACGATCAGGAATCGATCGGCGGCCAGCAGCGGGATCGCGCGCGCCGGGCCGCCCGCCGACCCGAGAATTTCGGTCTCCCACGAATAACGCACGTCGATGCCGAACTGGGAGCCGTCGCCGACGATGCGCGTGATGGTGTCGGCGCGATGATGCAGGTTGAGGACGGTGCGCCTGACGCCCGCATCGCGCAACCAGTGAAGGATCCGAACGACGAGCGGCGTGCCCGCGACGGGCAACGCGGCTTTGGCTCGAACGCTCGAGAGCGGCTGCAGGCGAGTGGCGAGGCCGGCGGTCAGCACCAGCGCCGGCCACGAGCTTCGCGCCTTCGGCGCTAGCGTCGAGGCAGGCAGTTCGGGATCATTCGCCGGCGCGGCCCACCTTCGCGCTGGGCGCTACGGCAGGCAAGCCGGCGAACACCATGTCGGGTCCCGCGAGGCCGTTTGCGTCGCGATGCTGAAGGAAGAGGAAACGGTACGAGTCGGTGATGTAATCCGACGGCGCGCGTCCGAGCGCGCGGGCGGTGTCGTGAATCGCGTCCTCGCCGCCCTCGATCTCGACGAACACGCCGACCGGCGTCTCGTCGACCGCGATCACGACGTCGTCGTTCGGAGAATTCCTCGCGGTATTTCTCGTAGCGAAACCAGCAGTGCAGGCCGAGCTGTTCGAGGATGGTGTGGAGCGCCGCGCCGTCGGCGACGACGGTCTCGTATTCTTCGCGGATCTTGACGAGGCCCGGGATGGCCGGGCCCTTGAACGTCAGCAGGCTCTTGCCGCCCTCGGATCGGACGCGCAGCGTCGATCGCTGGCGGCGCAGCCGCTCGTCGTCGGTGTCGAACAGGCAATCCTCCTGCAGCCGCCGGCCGAGGAGGGGAGCGGCCCCGAGCGCGAGGATCTTCGCGCGCGCCTCGTCCGCGCTGTTGAAACGCAGCTTGATCTCGCGCTCGAGCGGCATGCGCGACCGCTACTCCTTGCGAACGGTGAAGAACTGTTCCTGGCCGCCGCGCAACACGAGCAGGAACGCCGTCCCGCCCGAGGGTACCTGGGCGAGCGCGCGGCTCGCTTCCTGCGGCGTGCGCACCGGCTGACGGTTGACGCGCGTGATGATGTCGCCGCGCACCAGGCCGGCGCGGAACGCGGGGCTGCCTTGCTCGACGTCGGACACGAGGACGCCCTGGGCGTCCGCGGCGCGCAGGCGCTTCGCGGTGTCGGGCGTGAGCACGCTCAGCGTGACGCCGAAGCCCTGCGACGGTTCCTCGTCCGGCTCGGTGCTGGTGCGCTGCTCGCTCGGCGCGGTTGCCTTCCTCGTCGAGGTCGAGCTCTTCGACCGTGAGCGACACCGTCTTCTCCTGCTTGTCGCGCAGGATCTTCACCGGCACCGTCGTGCCGGGCTTCGTGGCCACGACCGTCGCGACCAGCTCGTCGCGGTTCTTCACCGGCTTGCCGTTGAACTCGAGGATGACGTCGCCGGGCTCGATGCCCGCCTTCGCGGCGGGCTTGCCGCGCGAGACCGTGCCGACGAGCGCGCCGCGGCGGTCCTTCAGCCCGAATTCCTCCAGCGCATCCGCCGGGACCGGCGACACGCTGACGCCGATCACGCCGCGCGAGACGCGGCCGGTCTGCAGCTGCGGGATCAGCTCGCGGACGCTGTTGATCGGAATCGCGAAGCCGATGCCGATGTTGCCCTGCTGGCGCGAGTCCGTATAGATCGCGGTGTTGATGCCGACGACCTCGCCGCGCGCGTTCAACAGCGGACCGCCCGAGTTGCCGGGATTGATCGCCGCGTCGGTCTGCAGCACGTCGGCAAAACGCTGTTCCGCGATCGGGAACGAGCGCGCCGTGGCGCTGATCACGCCGACGCTGACGGTGTGCGCGAGGCCGAACGGATTGCCGATCGCCATGACCCAGTCACCCGGCTGCATCTGCGACGAATCGCCGAACTTCACCTCGATCAGGTCGCTCTTCTTGTCGACCAGCTGAATCAGCGCGCTATCGGTCAGCGGATCGCGGCCGACGATCTTGGCCTCGTGATAGACGTCGTTCTCTTCGCCGAGGAAGTTCACCTCGACCTTGGTCGCGCCCTCGACGACGTGGTTGTTGGTGAGGATGTAGCCGAGCGCCTTGTTGATCACGAAGCCGGTGCCGGCGGCCTGCGTTTCCTGTTCGCGCGGACGCTGCTGCTGGCGCTGCCGGCCCTGGCCGCCGAAGAAGCGCTCGAGCAGGTCGTCGTTGCCGCCGCCACCGCCGCCGAAGAACTCGGTCATTTCCTGGGCGCGCTGTTTCGAGGTGCTGCGAATGTTCACGACCGCGGGCGACATCGCCTTGGCGATGTTGCGGAACGTGCCGGCGTCGACCGGTCCGCTGAGCGGCGCGCTGTTCATCGGCGGCGCGACCACCGCTGCCGACTGGGCCGACGAGGACGGGGTCAGATCAAGCCGCGAGGCGATCACCATCCCGACGGCCAGCGAGGCCACCATGATCAAGAACGAATAGAACAGCGTCGTCTTTCCGGTCGACATTTCCTTCTTCCTCCACCCCCGGCACCGGCCGCACCGATGCACGCACCTATAATAAAGACAGGATAGCCTTTTGACGCGGACCCGTCACTTCCGGTCCGTTTCCGGCCCAGACCATGTTGATTTCGGTCCGGACGCCAAAATCCTTGAAATACAGCCCAGGTTCGATGGTGAACCCGCTGCCGGGCAGCAGGCGCCGTTCGTCGTGCGTTTCGTAATCATCGAGGTGCGCGCCATTGCCGTGCACGTTTTCGCCGAGGCTGTGGCCGGTGCGATGCAGGATCGCGTCCTCAAAACCGGCGTCGATCAGCACCTGTCTCGCGGCCTTGTCCGCTTCGAACCCGCGCACTTCGCGACCGGCGCGCGCCGCGTCCTGCACGATATCGACCGCGGCATCACGGGCGCCGCAGATCGCGCCGAACGCCTTCGCCATCCGATCGGGCACGGCCGGCACCGGTGAATCCGATCCAGGTGATGTCGGCGTAGACCGAGCCCGGCTTCTCGAGCTTGCCCCACAGATCGAGCAGCACGAGTTCGTCCTTGCCGATCACGCGGTGCTGCGCGGCGGTCGCGAGGTAATGCGGGTTGCCGGCGTTTTCCTGGGCGGAGACGCACGGCGCCGAATCGCTCGTCAGTCCTTCATCCTTGAACCATCCGACCATCTTCTGCTGAATGTCGTACTCGCTGGTGGCGACGCCGTCGCGGAGCCGGCGCGCGATTTCTTCGAACGCCTGATCCTTGATGCGATACAGCTTGTCCGAAGCGGTGCGATGCGTGGCAATCGCCGCGTCGCTCCAGCGCGCTTCGAACTGCTGAATCAGGTCGCCTGATGACACGACCTCGACGCCGAGCCCGCGAATCAGCTCGATGGTGCCGGCGTCCACGCGCGACACGTAGGGAATCGCGCAGTTGGGCGAGTATTCCATGGCCACGCGCTTCAGGCCTGCGAGCAGCTGCGTCAGCCCCGCGTGCAGCTGCGGCGCGGCCCGCGTAGATCGATTTGGATCCGGGAAGGTGATCGAGGTTGTATCGCTCGATCGCGTGGACGAGCGACCGCGGCTCGCCGGATTGCGGGATCAGATAGAACCAGCGCCGCGTCGCGAGATGGCCGGCCTCCGCCATCCCCGCGAGCCGGAACGACACCGGATTCGAGCCGTGAAAATCGTAGAGGAGCCATGCATCGAGCCCGTCGGTTTTGAGGGCTTTCTGGACGGCTCCAATATCAAGGGGCATATTCACACGATTATACCGGCGGACGAACCATGGCCGCCGCGCCTGCGTCCTATAATTGGAGCTGCCGGCACTCTTGTGACAGCCGTTGTGGAAGACCTATGACAAAGCGACTCCTTCTCCTGGTGACCATCCTTGCGACATCGGTCGCCACGCTGCACGGCCAGGGACAGTCCCAGCCGCCGCAGCAGCCGCCGATCACGTTTCGCGCGGAAGTGAATTACGTCGAAGTCGACACGCGCGTCCTCGATCAGCAAGGCAAGTTCGTGGGCGATTTGAAGCCTGAAGACTTTCAGGTCTTCGAAGACGGCAGGCCGCAGAAGGTGACGACGTTCTCGCTCGTCAACATTCCGGTCGAGCGTGTCGAGCGGCCGCTGTTTGCGTCGAAGCCGATCGAGCCGGACGTGCGGAACAACATGCAGGCCGCCGACGGCAGGATCTACGTGATCATGCTCGACGACCTGCATACCGCGGCGCTGCGCTCGCAGCGCGTCAAGCTGGCGGCCAGGCAGTTCATCGAGCGTTACGTCGGCGCCAACGATCTCGCCGCGGTCGTGCATACCAGCGGCCGCGGCGACGCCGGCCAGGAGTTCACCACCAGCCAGACGCGGCTGTTGCGCGCGGTCGACAGGTTCATGGGCCGCAAGCTGAACTCGTCGACGTTGAACATGATCGACGACGTGCAGCGGCGCGCCGGCACACCGGCGGCGGGCGATCCGGCCGCCGACATCGACGACAAGGAGCGCGGTTACCACGCCCGCAACGCGCTCGACTCGATCCGCAACGTCGCCACCTACCTCGGCAACATCCACGGCCGCCGCAAGGCCGTCGTCTACTTCAGCGAGGGCATCGACTACGACATCAACAATATGTTCAGCAATCAGATCACCGAAGCACAGACGGTGATGGATGCGACCCGCGACATGATCGCCGCGGCCACCCGCGCGAACGTCGCCGTTTACGCGGTGGATCCGCGCGGCCTTGGCGCGGAGTTCCAGGACCTCGCGTCGATCCAGTCGTTCCCCGACGACACCACGCTCGGCCTCGGCATGTCGTCGATCTTCAACGAGGTGCGGTTGTCGCAGGACAGCTTGCGCGTGATGGGCGACGAGACCGGCGGCTTCGCGGTCGTCAACCAGAACAGCTTCCGCGACGCCTTTCAGCGCATCGTCGACGACAACAGCTCGTACTACGTGATGGGCTATTACTCGACCAACGAGCGCCGTGACGGCCGCTTTCGCAAGATCGAGGTCAAGCTGGCGAACCATCCCGGCTTCACCGTTCGCGCGCGCAAGGGCTACGTTGCGCCGCGCGGCAAGGCGCCCGAAGCGCCGAAGGCCGCGGCCAACGGGCCGTCTCTGGAATTGAAGGACGCGATGGAGAGTCCGCTCCCGTTGACCGGCCTGCCGCTGGCGCTGACCGCGGCGGTCTTCAAGGGCCCGGCGCCGAAGGGTTCCGTGGTGATCTCGACGTTCATCGGCGGCCCCGCGCTGCCGTTTGCCGACAACGCCGGCATGAGGAAGAACGACCTCGAAGTCCTCGGCATCGCGACCGACGACAAGGGCAAGGCGTTCACGACCGAGCGCGCGACCGTCAATCTCAACATGAAGCCGGAGACGGCGCAGCGGGTCAGTGCCACCGGCTTGCGTGTGATCCAGTCGCTGGAACTCAACCCCGGACGCTACACCCTGCGCGTCGCCGTGCGCGAGGCAAACACCCGCAAGGCCGGATCGGTCTCGTTCGATCTCGAGGTCCCGGATTTCTCGAAATCGCCGCTGACGATGAGCGACATCGCGCTGACATCGGCGCTGAGCGGCGCCGCGCCGACGATTCGGCCAAAGGATCCGCTCGAGAAGCTGCTGCCCGGACCGCTCAGCAGCTATCGGGAGTTCGCGACCATGGACGAGATCGCGTTGTTTACCGAGGTCTACGACAACATCAAGCAGCCGCACAAGGTCGAGATCACCGCGACGGTGAAGGCCGAGGGTGGCAACACCGTGCATTCGACGCGTGAAGAGCGCAACAGCTCGGAGCTGGCCGGTTCCGCCGGCGGCTATGGATTCCAGGCTCGCTTTCCGCTCAAGGGCCTCGCGCCCGGCCTGTATGTGCTGCGCGTCGAGGCGATCACGCAGATCGGCGATCGTGAGACGACCGCGAAGGAAGTGGTGTTTCGGGTCGCGCAATCGGGAGCGCAGTAAGCATGTTGCTCGGCCTCGTGCTGATGCTGGCCATGCAGGCACCGTCGATCCAGACGATCGTGACCGACACGATGAGCCAGGTCGAATCTCCGAAGCAGGCGGTGGCGCGCACGCCGGCCGAGTGGACGAAGTTGTGGCGCGAACATGCCGGCGGGACGGCGGTGCCTGAGGTGGACTTCGGCTCGCGCACGGTCGTCGCAGTGTTCCTCGGCACGCGCAATTCCGCGGGCTACCTCGTCGAGATGACCGGCACGCGCCCGGACAAGGGCGCGCTCGTCATCGAGTGGCGCGAGCGGCGCCCGCAGCGCGACCAGGTCTCGGCGCAAGTCATTACCAGTCCCGCCCATATCGCGACGATTCCGAAGTTCGCCGGCGAGATCCGGTTCGCGAAAGCCGAGCAGTGAGCCGGACCACCCGCGGCCTCGATACGCGGCTGGAAACGATGCTCTGTTACTTTGGATGGTGGGTGACCGGCCTCGTGTTCCTGTTCATCGAACGCCGGGACCCGGCCGTTCGCTTTCACGCCGCGCAATCGCTGGTGGTCTTCGGCACGCTGTCGGCCGTGTTCTTCCTGTGGGGCGGCGCCAGCGCGTTCGTGTTCTTCTGGGTCCCGCTGTCTTTCCAAATGGTGCAGACCATTGGCAACCTGCTGTGGCTGGGGACCGTGCTGCTGTGGCTGTTCCTGCTGCTGAAAGCGTGGCGGGGAGAAACGTGGCGGGTGCCAGTGGCCGGCGATCTTGCCGTCAAGATCGCCAGCAGATAGAGGTTAGAGGTTAGTTGTTAGAGGTTAGATGTTAGTCACGGACTCTAACCTCTAACCTCTAACCTCTAGTCTTAGTCCGTCTTCGGCACGTCGATCTTCGGCACGCTGCGCGGCTTCACGTTGCCGTTGGCGTGGATGAAGTTGTAGCTGTTGCTTTGCATCCGGGTGTTGAACGGAGTGGTCAGCGTCACGTTGATGATCTCTCCGGGCATGAACGGCCGCGGGTGACGATACACATCGCCGCCGGCGAGATTGCCAGTCTTGTCCGACCAGCTTTCCTCGAGCCGGAAGCCGGCCAGTGGACCGGGCGACGTGTTCTTGATCGTCAGGGTCGTGACGATGTTCGCGCCGTTGCGCTTGGACACCGGCTTGGTGAACTCGACCGTGGCGTCACCGCGATACGGCGAGATCAGCTTCCGGGGGGCCGCCGACTGGGCGGCCGGAGCGGCAGGCGCGGGTGTCTGCGCGAATGCCACGGGGGCTACGAGGAACCCGAGGGCCGCAGCCAATGCCACAGTCCGCTGGTGCAATTTCATACGACTAACCTCCAAGGGCTGAATTATATCCGCCATCCGTGCAATCCGCGTAATCCGTGGATCACATCTCGCCGTTCCAGTCCTCGGGCTCGGCGGCCGTCGACCGGAACACTTCGAGATGCCACTTGCCGCCGCCCCACGGCTCGATAACCTCGGTCGCAACGACGTCGACGAGCAGCTCGGCGAACGTGCGGCCTTCCGGATCACCTTCGAGGCTGTATGCGGGCTCGTCCCACGCGAAGTTCGGGTAGATCGTCATCGTCAGGAACAGGTCGTAGCCGTCGTCGACGACGATGATCTGGCCGACCGGACGCTTCTGCGTGGAGTGATAGACGAGGTACTTCTCGGCGCTGTGCGCGCGGATGTAGCGCTTCAGCGCAAAATCACGCGCGACGATTTCTTCGACGGCAATCTTCTTGTCCCAGCACTCGCGGCAATAGCGCTCCTCGCCGCGGGGCTCCGACACTTCCTTGGCGCCGCACAGGGCGCAGCCCTTCTTGTTGCCGATCGACTTCCGTGACATATATCTAAGAGATTTTACTTCAAGCAGGTGCGATGACGAGATTTCTGCCGCTTGGTGCCTTGATTGCGCTACTCGGAATTCCCGGGGCCGCGCAAGTCGCGCCACATCTGCCGCCGCTCGATCGTCAGCTGCCGCCTCGGGCAGAAACGACCTATCAACGGCTCGCGGATCGCGTCGACGCCAGGGTGGCGATGGACGTCGTCACGTTTATGGCGCCGCTGTGGCGGCTGCGCTGGCAATCCGGCGTTCGAGGCGTCGCAGGAATTCATCTTCGAACGTCTCGCGGCGGCCGGTTTGCAGCCGAACTACGAGACCTACCCGAACAGCGGACAAGGTTGGGAGTACCTCCGCGGCAGTCTCCGGCTTGGCGGTTCGGGCGGGGAAGTCCTTCTGTCGAAGGAGACTCACCGCGTCGACCTGGCGATCAACTCGATGAGCACGCCGCCGGGCGGCATCACCTTGCGTCTCGTCGATGTCGGCGAGGGCACGAGCGACGCCGCGTATGAAGGCAGGGACGTCAAGGGCGCGGTTGTGCTCGCCAGCGGCAACGTGAGCCAGGTGTGGAATCTTGCGGCACGGGCCCGCGGCGCTGCCGGGGTAATTTCGGCGGCGCTCGCGCCGTATACCAAGCCCGCTGACACGCCTGACGTGTTGCAGTGGGGCGGCATTCCGTACGTCGAATCGCTTCATTCCTTCGCCTTCAAGGCGACGCCCCGGGTCGGAACGCGGTTGCGCGCCGAACTGGCGAAAGGCCCGGTCTCGCTGCACGTCGATATCGAGACGACATTCCATCAACGGGCCAACCGGACGCTGGTTGTCGAAATCCCGGGACGCACCAAGCCCGATCAGCGTGTTGTGCTCGTCGCGCACGTGCAGGAGCCGGGCGCGAACGACAACGCGAGCGGCTGCGGCACCCTGCTCGCCGCCGCGCTTGCGATCCAGGACGGCATTCGCAGGGGCACCATTCCTCCGCCGGCGCGGACCATCACTTTCCTGTGGGGCGACGAAATCAGCGGCAGCCGTCAGTGGGTTAAGGATCATCCCGATCAGTTGAAAGGCGTCGTTGCGATGCTGTCGCTCGACATGACCGGGGAGGACACCTCGAAGACCGGCGGCACCTTCCTGATCGAGAAGGAGCCCGATCCGTCGGCGGTGTGGGAGCGGCCGTCGGACCCGCATACGGAATGGGGCGCGAACAAAGGTCGATCGGGCCAGCGTCAAGGGGAGTTTCCTGAACGACCTCCATCTCGCCGTCGCGCTGCGACGCGCCCGCGATACCAACTGGATCGTGCGCACCAATCCGTATGAGGGCGGCAGCGACCACACGGTCTTCACCACCGCCGGAGTGCCCGCGATCCTCAACTGGCACTTCACCGATCGCTATTACCACACCAATCTCGACACCATCGACAAGGTGAGCGCCGCCGAAATGCAGCACGTCGCCATTGTCGTCGCGACGACGGCGACGTTCCTCGCGTCCGCCGACCGGAGCGACGTGGCGCCGATGACGAAGTTGATGGAGACGGCGCGGGACGGCGCGGCTGGCCGACCGAGCGAAAGAACACGCCTCGCCGGAGATCCTCGCAGGCGTGGCGACAAATGGTACGACGAAGCGCTGGCCAGCCTCAGACGATTTCAGAATTGAGATCTACGATCTGAGATCTGAAATCGTCTTGGCCTGCGAAGCAGGCCCGTACATCTCGGTCACGTATTGCTTGACCATGCGCCGCGTCGAGAAGCGCGGCACATTCGAGCGCATGGCTTCGCGCACGATTGCGATCCAGCGCCGCGGCAGGCCGCGGCCGCCACGGTCGCGATCGTAAAACGCCGGCACGACTTCGTGTTCGAGCAGTTCGTAGAGCGCATTGGCATCAGCGGCGTCGGTGGCGGCATGATCGTCGGGGTTGGTGCCGCTCTCGATCAGCCATCCGTTGCGGCCGTTGAAGCCTTCCGCCCACCAGCCGTCGCCGATGCTCAAGTGCGGCACGCCGTTCAGCGACGCCTTCATGCCGCTGGTGCCGCTGGCTTCGAGCGGCTTGCGCGGGTTGTTGAGCCACACGTCGCAGCCCTGCACGAGATAGTGCGCGACGTGCATGTCGTAGTCGTCGATGAAGGCGAGGCGCCCGCCGAACTTCGGATCGAGCGCGTGCTTGAAGACCCGCTGCAGGTTGTGCTTCGCCGGCTCGTCAGCCGGGTGCGCCTTGCCCGCGAAGACGATCTGCACGGGCTGATCGATCTTGTTGAGGATCCGCGCCAGCCGATCCGCGTCGTGGAAGATCATTTCCGGCCGCTTGTACGCGGTAAAGCGCCTCGCGTAGCCGAGCGTCAGCGCCTCGGGATCGAGCATGGCGCCCGCCGACACAATGCGGCTCTGGCCGACGTGCTCCTGCGAAAAACGCGAGCGCATCCGCTCGCGGATGAACGAGAACAGGTCGTTCCTGAGCGCCTGCCGCATCTGCCAGACTTCAGCGTCGGGAATGTCGTTGAGACGCTCCCACAACTCCGGCTCGTCGACGTGATCGAGCCAGCCGGGCCCGAAGTGATGATCGAGCAGCGCGAACACCGGGCCTGCCATCCATGTCGGCACGTGCACGCCGTTGGTGATGCTGCGGACGGGAATCTGATCGGCCGGCGTGCCGGGCCACATCGGCCGCCACATCGACCGCGTCACTTCGCCGTGCAGCGCGCTGACGCCGTTGACGAAGGCCGCCGTGCGGAGCGCCAGCGCCGTCATGTTGAACTGCGAGCCGCTGCCGTTGTCGTATTCGCCGAGGGCGAGGAAGCTCTGGCGATGCTGCCCGATCTCGCCCCACGTGCCGGCGAGGTGTTTCTCGACCAGATGGAACGGAAACGCATCGTGGCCCGCCGGGACGGGCGTGTGCGTCGTGAAGACCGTCGACCGCTTGACCTCTTCGAGCGCGTCGTCGAACGAGCGCCCCTGCTCGATGATCTCGCGGATGCGCTGCAGCGCCACGAACGCGGCGTGGCCTTCGTTCAGGTGCCACACCGTCGGGTGGATGCCGAGCGCGCGCAGCGCGCGCACGCCGCCGATACCGAGGATGATTTCCTGCTGGATGCGCGTCTCGCGGTCGCCGCCGTAGAGCCGCGCTGACAGCTCGCGGTCCCATGGCGCGTTTTCCGCGAGATCGGTGTCGAGGAGGAACAGGCGCACGCGGCCAAGGCGCACGCGCCAGACGGCGGCCAGCACCGTGCGATCGCCGAGCGGCACGGCGGTGATGCAGGGTCGTCCATCGGGCGTGATTGCCGTTTCGATCGGCGAATCGGTCCAGCTGATGCGCTCGTAGCGCTCCTCCTGCCAGCCGTCATTGGTCATGCGCTGGCGGAAATAGCCCTGCGGGTACATGAAGCCGACGCCGACGAACGGCAGGCCGAGGTCCGCCGCTTCCTTGCAGTGATCGCCCGCGAGCACGCCCAGGCCGCCCGCATAGATCGGCAGCGACTGGTGCAACGCAAACTCGGCGGAGAAGTAGGCAATGCTTCCGCCGCCGAGCATGGCTTGTTTCTCGCGCCACCACGGGTGTGCGACCGTTCTCGCCTGATCGAGGCCGAAGATCGCCTCGTCGTAGGCCCGGAGAAAATCGGGATCGGCAGCCGCGGCCTTCAGCTGCTCCGGCGTGATCCGCTGCAGCATCTGCACCGGGTTGTGCGCGGTCGCCCGCCACAAGCCGTAATCGAGCTGACGGAAGATCTGCCGGGCGCGGTCGTCCCAGCTCCACCACAAATCGAGCGCGAGCTCCTGGAGGCGATGAATGCGATCGGGAAGGGGAGCGGCCTTCGAAAAACGTTCTTCAGACATTGGCGTGAGCGCTGACGAGTTCAGAGAATCGCGAAAGGTCGATGTTGCCGCCGGAGACGACGGCGACGATCTTGCCGGTGCCGGCCCGGCCGCTGAGCGCCGCGGCGATGGCGGTGCCGCCGGCGCCTTCGGCGACGACGTGGACACGATCGGCGGTCTTGCGCATGGCGGACGCGATCTCGTCGAGCGGCATGACGATCGATGCGTCGACCAGGGTCTTCAGGAGCGGCCACATCGTCGGCAGCACCGACTTGCCGCCGGCGCCGTCGACAAACGACGGCTGCCATGCGTCGAAGTAGCAGGCTTCGCCGCGCTTCAGCGACAGGCTGAGCGGCGCCGCCGTCTCGGGTTCGGCGGCATAGACCCGGACGTCGGGTTTCTTTGCGCGCATCACCGATCCAATGCCCGACAGCAATCCGCCGCCGCCGAGCGCGGCAACGACCGCATCGACGTCCGGCAGGTCCTCGAGGATCTCGAGACCCGCGGTCGCGTTGCCGGCAATGAAGTCATCGTCGTCGAACGGGTGGACGAAGTGGCCGCGCATGCGCGGCGAACCGTGCGACTCGACCGTCTTCCAGCACTCGTCGTAGCTGGCCTTGACGATCGTCGCGCCCAGCTTTTCGATCGAGCGCAGCTTGGTTTGCGGCGCCGTGTCCATGACCATCACCGAGCACGGCACGCCGGCCAGTCGCGCCGCAAAAGCCACGCCCTGGGCGGCGTTGCCCGCGCTCACGGTCCACACGCCGTCCTTCATCTGTGCCGGCGACAGCTTGCGCACCGCATTCCACGCGCCGCGAATCTTGAACGAGCCGATCGGCTGAAGCGACTCGAGTTTCAGGTAGACCTCCACTTCGCGCGTCGCGCTTCGGTGTCCGCGCGCCTACCTCAAACGGGAGGTCGAGCTTGACGAGCGGAGTACGGACCGCCGCCTCGTAAACGTGCTGCGCGGCGTCGATGAATGGCGTCGAGGGAAATCTGCCGCATGCGACCCGAAAATCGTATCATGCGCGCAGCTATGAAATGGGCTTCGATCGCCGCGTTCGCCGCTCTCGCCGTTGCCACGACACTCGCGCAAGATGACGCGAGGCCGCGGGCGCGTGACATCGGCCTGACGCCCGGCGTGTTCGAGCCCGGCCCGAACAACGCGATGACCGACGTCGCAGGCGTGTCGGTCGGACACGCCACGCTCAATCAAGGTGAGTCGATTCGCACCGGTGTGACGGTCATCGTTCCGCACCAGGGCAACGTGTTCCAGGACAAGGTGCCGGGCGCAGTGTTCGTCGGCAACGCGTTCGGCAAGCTCGCGGGATCGACGCAGGTCGACGAGCTCGGCACGATCGAGACGCCGATCGGACTGACCAACACGCTGAGCGTCGGCGCGGTGATGGAAGGGCTCGTGCGCTGGACGCTCGATCATGCCGGCAACGACACCGTGCGGTCGGTGAACGCGCTGGTCGGTGAAACCAACGACGGCGGGTTGAACGACATTCGCGGCCAGCACGTGCGGCCGCAACATGTGATCGAAGCGCTCAAGGCCGCGACGACCGGCGCCGTGCAGGAGGGCAGCGTCGGCGCCGGCACCGGCACGCAGGCCTTCGGATGGAAGGGCGGCATCGGCACGTCGTCGCGCAAGCTCGACGCGCGCTACGGCGGCTACACGGTCGGCGTGCTCGTGCAGTCCAACTACGGCGGCGTGTTGACGATGGGCGGAGCGCCGGTTGGGAAGATCCTCGGTCGCTATTCGTACAGGCCGACAGGCCAACAGGCGAACGGGCCAACAGGGAAAGACGATCGCGGCGACGGCTCCTGCATGATCGTGGTCGCGACGGACGCGCCGATCGATGCGCGCGACTTGAAGCGGCTCGCCGCGCGCGCCGTGTTCGGCCTCGCGCGCACCGGGTCGTCGTACAGCAACGGCAGCGGTGACTTTGCGATCGCGTTTTCGACCGCGCCGGACTTGCGCACTCGATTCGGATCGACCGCGGTTCAGCCACGCACGCTATTGCCGGCCGACGGCGTGTCGCCGCTGTTCCAGGCGGCGCTCGAGGCGACGGAGGAGGCCGTCTACAACTCGCTGCTGAAGGCGACCCCGGTCGCGAGCCGCTTCGGCAAGGCCGAAGCCCTCCCGGTCGATCGCGTGCGGGAAATCGTGGCGCGCTACTCAAAGCCGCAGTAATCGGCCCATAAGTCGCACTATAAGCACTTGACCAGGATCACCTCCGCTCGATAAGCTCTGCTTAGATTCATGAAGGGCGTCGTCATTCTTTCGTTCCGGGGCCTGCTGGGCGTTCTTAGCCTTATTGGCATTGGCCTATCGAACGACGCGGGATGATGTAGCCCAAAGCAACCGAGAGACACAAAGGGCCATCACCCGCAGGGGTGAGTGGCCCTTTTCTATTTGGTGATTGGTAATTGAGGATTTGGTGATTTGCGGCCGATAAGGGGAATGACCATGGAACCCGGAAGTACTGCACGAGTGTGGAAGGACGGTCGCCTGCAGGTGGCGGACAGGAGCGATGCGGCGCTGCAGTCGCTCTGCCAGGCCGTGGAGCGCGCGGTGCGCGACCATCAGAACGCCGGCGTTCGCGCCGTGATCCTGATGGTCGATCAGCCGTCCGTGCGACCGGAACCGGCGAAGACGCCAGTCCCGGTGTATGTCGACGTGTTCGAGTCGGGCTTCAGCCAGGACTCGGGCTACGGCTACGGTGTCTAGGCGACGATCGATCGGATCTCGGATCTGATCGATGATCGTCAGGATCTAGACTGACGCAGGACCGGCTTCGGGTGCCGTGTTCACGATTGGCTCGAGGAACGGCATCCGGGCGCGGAGCTTCGCGCCCACCTGCTCGATCTGGTGAACGCGCTGGCGCTCGCGCTCGCCATGGAACCAGCCGCTCTTCGTTTGCTCTGCCAGCTTCTCCGCGTACGCGCCTGACCGGATCTCGGCGAGCATCTTCTTCATCTCTGCCTTCGTCTCGGCGGTCACGATACGCGGCCCGCCCGTGTAGTCGCCGTGCTCGGCGGTGTCGCTGACCGAGTAGCGCATGAAGCCGAGGCCGCCGCGATACATCAGGTCGACGATCAGCTTCAGCTCGTGGAGGCACTCGAAGTAGGCGATCTCCGGCTGATAGCCGGCCTCGACCAGCGTTTCAAATCCCGCAGAGACCAGCGCGCTGACGCCGCCGCACAGCACCGCCTGCTCGCCGAACAGGTCCGTTTCGGTCTCTTCCGAAAACGTCGTCTCGATCACGCCGGCGCGCGTGCAGCCGATGCCCTTGGCATAGGCGAGCGTGGCGGTTCGCGCGTGGCCGGTCGCGTCGTTGTGAATGGCGACGAGGCCGGGAACGCCGGCGCCTTCCTTGAACACTTCACGGACGCGATGGCCCGGCGCCTTTGGCGCCACCATCGAGACATCGACGCCCTGCGGCGGCGTGATCCACCCGAAGCGGATCGCGAAGCCGTGCGCGAACATCAGCATCTTGCCGGCCGTGAGGTGCGGCTCGATCTGCTGCTTGAACAGACTCGGGCTGCACCAGGTCGGGGACCAGGATCATGACCACGTCGGCCCACTCGGCGGCCGCCGCTGGCTCGAGCGGCGCGAATCCGTCCTTCTCGGCCGCCTTCCAGCCGCGGCTGCCGGGACGCACGCCAACGCGGACGTCGGCGCCGCTGTCCTTGAGGTTGAGCGCGTGGGCGTGCCCCTGCGAGCCGTAGCCGATCACGGCGATGCGCCGCGACAGGATCGGGTTCAGGTCAACGTCTGAGTCGTGAATCATCGTCGCCATGGTGTCTCTGACCTCATTCCGAATCTGTGTCTAATCTGTGGAATTTGTGGCCGAGGTCCAGTCCTCGACCGCCAGCACGCCGATCTGCCGCTCGAGCAGCGACACGATGCGCGCGGCCGTCTTGTCGGAACTGTCGAACATGATCGTTGCCTGGACGGTCGCGCGATCGTGCGACGCAACCGCCGTGAAGGCCTCGGCGCGAACGCGCTGCCGCCGCAGGATGCCGGCGACGCGATCGAGCGCGTCGATCTCGTGCTCGTAACGGACGACGATGGTGCGCGGGCGGGCCTGGTCGATCACAGCAGGTCGGCTCCCGTCTCGGAGAGCGACACCGCGTTCCCGAGTGAGGCGACGGGGCGCTTGATCATGTCGTGCAGCGCCGCACCCGGCGACACCATCGGGTAGACCGTGTCTTCCTGCTCGACGCGGAAATCCATGACCACCGCGCCGGCGGAGGCGCGCGCGTGCTTCAGCGCATCGGCCATGTCCTCGCGTCGCGTCACCCGCACGCCGGGCAGGCCGTGCGCGTCGGCGAGCTTGACGTAATCCGGCGACGACATCGGCGTGGCGGAGTAGCGCCGATCGTGGAAGAACTGCTGCCACTGCCGCACCATGCCGAGGTAGCCGTTGTTGATGATGGCGATGTTGACCTTGACGTTCTCCTGCACGATCGTCTGCAACTCGGCCTGGGTCATCTGGAACCCGCCGTCGCCGACGATCGCCCACACTTCACGGTCTGGACGCGCCATCTTGGCGCCGATCGCGGCGGGCACGCCGAAGCCCATCGTGCCGAGGCCGCCCGAGGTGATGAACGTGCCGGGCTCGCTCACCTTGTAATACTGCGCGGTCCACATCTGGTGCTGGCCGACGTCGGTGACGATGATGGCGCGGCCGGCGGTCGCCTTCCAGATGTCGTGAATCACGTGCGCCGCGCACAGCCGGCCGTCGTCGGGCAGCTCCTCGATCTCGCGCACGGTGGGTCCGCCCGCGAGCTCGCCGATGCGCGTGATCCAGGCATCGTGATGGTTCGATTGCACGAGCGGCAGCCAGTCGCGCAGCACGGTCTTGAGATCGCCGGCGATCGCGACGTCGGCCCTGACGTTCTTGTGCAGCTCCGACGGATCGATGTCGATGTGGATCTTCTTCGCGTTCGGCGCGTACGAGGCGAGCTTGCCGGTGACGCGATCGTCGAAGCGCATGCCGAGGGCGATCAGCAGGTCGGCCTCCTGGATCGCTTCGTTGACCCAGTGCTCGCCGTGCATGCCCATCATGCCGAGGTTGAGCGGGTGGTGCGCCGGCATGCAGCCGATCCCGAGCAGCGTCATCGCCAGCGGCACGTGCGCGCGCTCGGCCAGCGCGAGCACTTCATCGCACGCGCCGCTCTTCAGGATGCCGTGTCCGGCGAGGATCACCGGCTTCTTGGCTTTCGAAAGCAGCTCATTGGCGCGCGCGATCGACGTCGCGGCGCCCGCCGTTCGTTCCGTCGTTCGGGGCGCGGCCGCTTTCGCGGCCGGCGCCGGCTCAAATTCCGTTTCTTCCTGCTGCGCGTTCTTCGTGATGTCGACGAGCACCGGGCCGGGGCGGCCGGAGGTCGCGATCGCAAACGCCTTGCGCAGCGTCGGCGCAATATCCGCCGCCCTGGTCACGAGGAAGTTGTGCTTCGTGATCGTCAGCGTGATGCCGGTGACGTCGGTTTCCTGGAACGCGTCCGATCCGATCAGCGCTTCCGGCACCTGGCCGGTAATGCAGACGAGCGGAATCGAATCCATCATCGCGGTCGCGATGCCGGTGACGAGGTTGGTCGCGCCCGGGCCGGAGGTCGCAATCGCGACGCCGACCTTGCCGCTCGCGCGCGCATAGCCGTCGGCCATGTGCGTCGCGCCCTGTTCGTGACGGACCAGGACGTGGCGAATCGGGTGATCGAGCAGCGCATCGTAGGCCGGCAGAATCGCGCCGCCGGGGTAACCGAATACGGTGTCGACGCCCTGTTCGACCAGGACCGACCAGATGATGTGTGCGCCACGTTGTTTCATAAGGCCTGTTTCATAAAGTTGGCACCCGCCGCTCGTACGCGGCGATGTCGGACTCGTGAGTGAGAATCAAGTCGATTTCGTCCTTGCCCTCGAGCAGGCGCTGCCGCGACGCGCCGTCGATCGTGAAGGCCTCCTGCAGCCCGAACGAATCGCGCACTTCCGAGCGTTCGAGGTCGACCTCGACGCTGTAGTGCTGTTCACGTTCGCTGCGGTCGAGGATGACGTTCGACCGCTGCCTCGGAGAGCGCCACCGGCAGCATGCCGTTGCCGATCGCGTTGCTGCGGAAGATGTCGGCGAACGACGGCGCGATGACGACGCGGAAGCCGGCGTCCTGCAGCGCCCACGCCGCATGCTCGCGCGACGAACCGCAGCCGAAATTGACGCCGGCGGCGAGCACCGACGCGCCGTCATACTGCTTCTGGTTCAGGACGAACGACGGGTCGCGCTTCCAGTCGTGGAAGAGGAACGGCCCGAAGCCCGATCGCTCAATCCGCTTCAGGAACTGCTTGGGAATGATCTGATCGGTGTCGACGTGGTTGCGGCGCAGCGGCGCGACACGGCCCCGATGCACGCGGAACGGCTCGGCGCGACCGCCATCACCGGTACTCCCACGCGCGCACGTCCGTGAACCGGCCTTCGATCGCCGCCGCTGCGGCCATCGCCGGGCTGACGAGGTGCGTGCGGCCGCCGCGGCCCTGGCGGCCTTCGAAATTGCGATTGCTCGTCGAGGCGCAGCGCTCGCCTTCGCCGAGGATGTCGTCGTTCATGCCGAGGCACATCGAGCAGCCCGGCTCGCGCCATTCGAAGCCGGCCTCGGCGAAGATGCGATCGAGGCCTTCGCGCTCGGCATCGGCCTTGACCTGCTGCGAGCCCGGGCACGACCAGCGCGCGCACGCGGCTGTTGACCTTGTGGCCTTTCGCGACGCTCGCGGCGGCGCGCAGATCCTCGAGGCGCGCGTTGGTGCACGATCCGATGAAGACGCGATCGATCGGCAGGCTCTCGATCGCCGTGCCCGGCGTCAGCCCCATGTAGGCGAGCGCGCGTTCCATCGCGCGGGCATCGCCGTCGGACGTCGCGGCTTTCGGATCCGGCACGCGGCCGGTGACCGGTTCGACCATGTCGGGACGCGTGCCCCACGTGACGAGCGGCGCCAGCGCGGTCACATCGATCGTGATCTCGGCGTCGAATCGTGCGTCCCGGATCGCTCGTGCAGTTCCGCCCAGCGCTCGACCGCGGCGGTCCAGTCCGCGCCCTTCGGCGCATGCGGGCGGCCTTCGAGGAACGCGAACGTGGTGGCATCGGGGGCAATCAACGCGCTGCGCGCGCCCGCCTCGATGCTCATGTTGCAGATCGTCATGCGCTGTTCCATCGACAGGCCGTCGATGAGCGAGCCGGCAAGCTCGAGCGCGAATCCAGAACCGCCGCTGACGCCGAGGCGGCCCATCAGCGCCAGCGCGACGTCCTTCGCGGTGACGCCCGGGCTCAACGTGCCCGTGAAGTTCACGCGCATCGCCTTCGGCTTGGCTTGCGCCAGGCACTGCGTCGCCAGCACATGCTCGACTTCGCTCGTGCCGATGCCGAACGCCAGCGCGCCGAACGCGCCATGCGTGCTGGTGTGGCTGTCGCCGCAGACGATCGTGCTGCCCGGCAGCGTCAGTCCGAGCTCGGGACCGATGACGTGCACGATGCCCTGGCGGCCGCTGTCGAAGTCGAAGAGCGGCACGCCGAATTCGACGACGTTGCTGCGCAGCGTTTCGACCTGCTGGCGCGCCAGCGGATCGGCGATCGGCAGATGCCGGTTGGCGGACGTCGGCACGTTGTGATCGACGGTGGCAAAGGTCAGATCGGGCCGCCGCACTTTGCGCCCGCTGAGGCGCAGGCCTTCGAACGCCTGCGGCGACGTGACTTCGTGGACGAGATGGCGATCGATGTAGAGCAGCGTGCGCCCGTCTTCGAGCTCGCGCACGACGTGCGCGTCCCAGACCTTGTCGAGCAGCGTGCGTGGCGTGCTGAGTCTGTGGATCGGAGTTCGGTGGCTTAGACAGCATGGTAACTGTGCCGCCGGTCTCGAACCTCATGGAGCGCGTCTTCGATCGCCTGGCCCATCTCGCGCGTCGAGAGCGCGCGGTCACCGGGTCCGGCGAGATCCTTCGTGCGGGCGCCTGCCGCCAGCGCGTCCTCGATCGCGTGATCGATCTCCGCCGCTTCCTTGTCCATCTTCGCGCTGAAGCGAAGCAGCATCGCGGCGCTCGCGATCGCGCCGATCGGATTGGCGAGGCCCTTGCCGGCGATGTCGGGCGCCGAGCCATGGACCGGCTCGTAGAGATCGACCTTGCCGCCGATCGTCGCCGACGGCAGCACGCCGAGCGATCCGGCGATCGACGCCGCCTGATCGCTCAGGATGTCGCCGAACAGGTTGTCGCAGAGCATCACGTCGAAGCTGGTCGGCGAGGTCGCCAGGCGCATCGCCGCGGTGTCGACATAGACGTGCTCGAGCTCGACGTCGGGATAGTCCTTGGCCACTTCCGACACGACCGCGCGCCACAGCCGCGACGTCTCGAGGACGTTGGCCTTGTCGATCGACGCGACCTTCTTGCGGCGCTCGCGCGCGCGCTCGAATGCGACCCTGGCGACGCGCTCGATCTCGTGGCGCGAGTAGATCAGCGTGTTGAAGGCGGTGTTGCCCGAGGCTTCGAAGCCGCGCGGCTCGCCGAAATACAGGCCGCCGAGCAGCTCGCGGACGATCAGCAGGTTGGCGCCGCGCACGCGCTCGGGCTGGAACGGCGTGCGCTTCGCGAGCGACGCGTAATACACCGCCGGGCGGAGGTTGGCAAATCCGCCGAGCGCCTGGCGCAGCGCGAGCAGCGCCGCTTCCGGGCGTTCCGACGGCAGGCGGCCGTCGAATTTCGGATGGCCGACGGCGCCGAGCAGCACGGCGTCCGCGCTCAAGCGCCGCTTCGAGCGTGCGCTCCGGCAGGCCGGTGCCCTCGCCGTCGATCGCGACGCCGCCGATGGCATGTGTCGAGAACGAAAACGTCTTGCCGGAATGCTCGGCGACGTTCTTCAGGATGCGGACCGCTTCCTCGGTGACTTCGGGGCCGATGCCGTCGCCGGGCAGCAGGGCAATCTTCAGTGACATGTCGCGTCTCCGCGCGCCGTGCCGGCGGCCGCACCGAGAGCGATCGCCGCGCCCAGCTCTTCGCGAATGATGGCGGCCAGCTGCTCGTCATCGACCGACTTGGTGCGATCGGCAAGGGCCGTGACCCTGACGTAGAGGCGCTCGAGCTCCGGCTGTCGCAGCCGATGGCCGAGCGCGCGGCAGCGCGCGTCGAGACCGCGCATGCCCGAATGCTTGCCGAGCACGAGCCGCGTGCCAGGCGCGCCGACCGATTCGGGCCGCATGATTTCGTAGGTCAGCTCGTGCTTCAGCATGCCGTCCTGGTGGATGCCGGCTTCGTGCGCGAACGCGTTGGCGCCGACGATGGCCTTGTTGGGCGGGACCGACACGCCGACGATCGACGACAGCGTGTTGCTGGTCGGCACGAGCGCCTGGGTCTGGATGCCGGTGCGATGGGGCAGCGCATCGGCGCGCACCTGCGAGCGCCATCACGATCTCTTCGAGCGACGCGTTGCCGGCGCGCTCGCCGATGCCGTTGATCGTGCACTCGACCTGCCGCGCGCCGGCCTGCACGGCGGCCAGCGAGTTCGCGACCGCCAGCCCAAGATCGTTGTGGCAATGCGCGGACAGGACGGCGCGTCGCCGATGCGCGCGCCCACGGTCGTGAACATGTGCTCGATATCGGCCGGCAGCGCATAGCCGACGGTGTCGGGCAGGTTGATCGTCGTGGCGCCGGCGGTCACCGCCGCCTCGGCGATCTCGCAGAGGAACGCGAGATCGCTTCGCGTCGCATCCTCCGCCGAGAACTCCACATCGTCGCAATACGCCCGCGCGTGGGCGACGGCGGAGGCGACCTGCTCGAGGCACTGCCGCGCGGCTGATGCGCAGCTTGTGCTCGAGATGAATGTCAGAGGTGGCGAGGAAGACGTGAATGCGCGGGCGCGCCGCCTGCGAGAGCGCCGCCCAGGCGCGATCGATGTCTGCCGGGATCGCGCGGGCCAGGCCGGCGATGATCGGCCGCCGCACCGCGCCGGCAATGGCGCGCACCGCCTCGAAGTCGCCATCCGACGAGATCGGGAAGCCGGCCTCGATGATGTCCACGCCCAGGCGATCGAGCTGTTGGGCGAGCCGCAGCTTCTCGGCCGCGGTCATGCTGAAGCCGGGCGCCTGCTCGCCGTCGCGAAGCGTCGTGTCGAACACCTGAATCCGGGATGTGGTCGCCATTCTTGGAGTTAGCCCCGTCGGCAATGTTGGGCTTACGACCAAAATAAGTCAAAATAATAATATCTATGGCGGAGTAGCCTTTCGCTTATAGTATGAAATCCCGATGGAACTCTTTCAGCTCGAAGCCTTTCTCGCGGTGGTGCGCGAAGGCAGCTTTTCAGCCGCCGCCAAGGCGCTCTTTCGCACGCAGCCGGCCATCAGCCAGACCATCAAGAAGCTCGAGGACGAGATCGGCCGGCCGCTCTTCGACCGCTCGAGCCGGCGGGGCGTGCTGACCGACGCCGGGCGCGTGCTCGCGGACCACGCCGAGCGCCTGGTCAACCTCGCGCCAGCGCACGATGGCCGCCCTCGACGATGTGCGTCAGCTGCGGACCGGCCGCCTGACGATGGCGGCCAACGAGCTGACGTGTCTGTACCTGTTACCGATTCTGCACGAGTATCGGCGGCTTTATCCGGAAGTGCACATTACGGTGCAGCGCGCGCTCGGCAGCCGCGTGCCCGGCGCAGGTGCTCGACTACGGCGCCGACTTCGGCGTCATCACGTTTCGTCCCGACACCGTCGCGCTCAACTCGATCGTCGTCTATCACGATGAGCTGGCGTTCGTGGTGCCGCCGACGCATCCGCTGGCGCGCCGCGCGAAGGTGTCGATCAGCGAGCTCGCGCGCGAGTCGTTCGTCGCGCATCACGTGTCGTCGCCGTATCGATCGAAAGTGATCGAGACGTTCAGCAAGAAGCGCGTCGATCTGCAGGATGCCGGTCGAGATGCCGACCATCGACGCGATCAAGAAATTCGTGGCGATGGGGAACGGCGTCGCGCTGCTGCCGGCGATCACCGTCGAGCGCGAGGTCGCGCACAAGGAGCTGGTGCGCGTCCAGGTGCCGGAGCTGGCGTTCGATCGCAAGCTCCGATTGATCCATCGACGCGAGGGCACTGTCGCATGCCGCCGAGGCTTGCTCGCCGTCGTCGAGGCGCAGACGAGTTACGTCGTGGCCGCTCGCTTTGCCGCCGAGCGATGACGTCTGCTCGCGGCCGCTTGCGCGTCGAAGGCGCAGGACGTCAAGGCTGTCACGTGCAGACGCACACCGCTATCTGCGTTCTGCCGCCGAGACAGATGGACATCGGGAGGTCGGCCAGTAAGGGCTCACGGCCGGGTGCCGCAACTGGTTCACGACTGAACTCGCGCGATGGTTTGCGAGTGTGGTGCGGAAGAGAGGACTCGAACCTCCACCCGGTTGCCCGGACTAGCTCCTGAGGCTAGCGCGTCTGCCAATTCCGCCACTCCCGCACTCGGAGAGGTCTGTTACGCCGGCAGTAAGTAATCAGTATACGCTACTGACTCGCCCGTACATCCCTGGAGGTTCCCGTGCGTCACGTCATCCTCGTTGGCGTTCTCGTCGCGGCGGTTGGTCTGGCAGTCCAGGCGCAGGCTCCGCGTCCCCCGGCGCCTGCCGCCTCGCCCGTGACCTTCGCGAAAGACGTCGCGCCGATCCTCTATTCCAACTGCATCCCTGTCATCGGCCCGGCGAAGTGGCGCCGATGGCGCTGCGCAGCTACGACGAAGTGCGGCCGTGGGCGCGCTCGATCAAGCAGAAGGTGCAGAGCCGGCAGATGCCGCCGTGGTTCGCCGATCCCGCGCACGGCACATTCAAGAACGATGCGCGGCTGACCGATCAACAGATCGACACCATCGTGAAGTGGGTGGATGCCGGCGCGCCGCGCGGCAATCCGGCCGATGAACCGAAGCCGCCAGCGCTCACCGAAGGCTGGCAGCTCGGCGAGCCCGACTTCATCATCACGTTGCCGCACGGTGAACGTTCCCGCCGAAGGCAACGACATCTTCCCGACGCCGAACCTCACGATCGACATTCCAGAGGATCGCTGGGTCCGCGCCATCGAGATTCGTCCGAGCAATCGCGAGGTGACGCATCACTCCGTGTTGTTCATGGCGGGTGGACTTGGCGGCGGCATGGTCGGGCAGTCGGGATTTGTCGACGTGCTCGGCGTGTGGGCCGTCGGCACGCCGCCAACGGTGTATCCCGAGGGTGTCGGGCGCTGGATTCGCAAGGGCGCCCAGCTTCGCACCAACCTGCACTATCACCCGAACGGCAAGGCGCAGACCGACACGACGCGAGTCGGCCTCTACTTCGGCCGCGGCGAGTTGAAGAAGGAGGTTGCGTCAGCGGTCGCCGGCGACATCAGTTTCAAGATTCCTGCCGGCGCCAAGAACCACGAGATGCGCGCCCTCTATGTGATCGATCAGGACATCAACATCGTCTCGTACTTCCCGCACATGCACTTCCGCGGCAAGGACATGACGCTGACGGCGACGCTGCCGGGCGGGCGCAAGCAGATCTTGCTCAGCGTGCCGAATTACGATTTCAACTGGCAGCTCTATTACTATCCGCAGGATCCGGTGCCGTTGCCGCGCGGCACGGTCATCGAAGCCGTCTCGCACTACGACAACTCGGCGGACAATCCCAACAACCCCGATCCGACGAAGGACGTGACCTTCGGCGAGCAGTCCACCAACGAGATGATGTTCGGCGTCTTCGACTTCACGCCCAAGGACGGCGTGTCGCCCGTGCCGACGACGGTGGACAAGCGGATGGACGTGCTCGCCTCGACGCTGCCGGCTGACTCCACCTACACGACGAGCGTCACGATCCTGAAGCCGATCCCGGCGGTGCTGCATCTTCCCCGCACCGGCGACGGCATGTTCTATCTCGGCCAGGGTCGCTTCCAGATCAATGCGATCCCGATCAAGAACATCGTGTGGACGGGCGACAACTTCGCGTTCCGCATGGACGCGCGCTTCGGTCCGAATGCGGCGTACACCTTCGACGTGAAGGGCAACGTCACCGCCGACGGCTTCGTGCGCGGCGAGGTGACGCCGGTTGGCGTCGAGAAGGCGCCATTCAGCCGTAGCTTCGAGGGCAAGTCGGCGCGGAACTTGCTACCACGATGAGGCGTGACCGATCGGCTGGAAGCAGACGTGGCGGAAGCATCCGTAAGGCGCTGACAGTGGATCGGGCCTTAGCCTCGGCCTCGTCGGCTTCCTGCTGTTCCTCGCGCAGGATCCCGAGACGCTGCGGGTCGAGAGTCCTGTCGCGGCCACCGATCCGCGCTTTCCTGACTACGTCGCGTCGCTCGTCGGCGCGCCGGTCGCACGCGGCGATGCCTACACCGTCCTGCACAACGGCGACGAGACGTTCCCGCCGATGCTGGCGGCGATCGACGCCGCCAGGACGCGCGTCAACTTCGAAACCTACGTGTTCAACGACGGCGAGATCGGCGATCGCTTCGTCGACGCCCTGGCGCGCGCCGCCGAGCGCGGCGTCATCGTCCGCGTCGTCCTCGATCCGGTCGGGTCGTCGCTGAAGCCGAAGAGCACGCGAGCGACTGGAAAGGCCGCCGGCGCCAAGCTGGCGTGGTTCAATCCGCTCGGCTTCTTCAGCCTCGAAGACGCCAACTATCGGACCCATCGCAAGACGCTCGTCGTCGACGGCGACGTCGCGTTCACCGGCGGCATGGGCGTCGCCGACCACTGGCTCGGCCACGCGCAGGACAAGGAGCACTGGCGGGATACGCATTTCCAGATCACCGGTCCCGCCGTCCGCGCGCTCGAAGGCTCGTTCTACGAGAACTGGATCGAAACCGGCGGCCTGTCGGCGCCGGCGCTCGATCCGCGAATTGCCGCCGCGGCCGACCGGCGCGCGCTCGATCGTGGTGTGGAGCAATCCGATGTCCGGCGCCAGCAACATCAAGCTGCAGTACCTGCTGGCGATTGGCGCCGCCCGGAAGACGATCGATATCCAATCGCCGTACATCACGCTCGATCCGTCGACGCAGTGGAGCCTCGATCGTGCGCGGGAGCGCGGCGTCAGGATTCGCATGCTGGCCGAAGGCGATGTCACCGACGCCATGCCGGTCAAGCACGCCAGCCGCTACGACTACCAACGGCTGCTCGACAGCGGCTACGAAGTCTTCGAGTACCAGCCGACGATGATGCATACCAAGGCGATGGTCGTTGATGGGATCTTCAGCATCATCGGCTCGGCCAACTTCGGCAATCGTTCATTCGAGTTGAACGACGAGCTCGCCGATTGGCGTCTACGACCCGGAACTGGCCGCACAGCTGACCCGGGACTTCGAAACCGACATGCAAGTCGTCGAAGCGCCTCGACGCGGCGACCTGGCCCAAGCAACGGTCCTTCGACGGCAAGATCAACGAGTGGTTCTGGGACTTCTTCGGCGAGATCTTCTAGCTGGTGTCTGTGCGGTCTGCGCCTGCTGTGGCCTACACCTGATCCTGCACGAACGACGCGAGCGCCTCGACGGTCCGTGCGGCAGGCCGCGGTGTTTCCAGGCATCCTTGCGTGACGCGTTCCGACACCGCGATGTCGCGCTCGAAGGATTCGGTCAGCTCGCGCGTGACGACGTCGTCGCAGCACCGAGACGTTGCTCTCCTCGTTGTGCGAGAACGACCGATTGTCGAAGTTCGCCGTGCCGACCGTCGACCACAGACCGTCGATCGTCATGATCTTGTGATGCATCATCGTGCGGTTGTATTCGTAGAGCTCGACACCCGCGTCGAGCAGCGCACCGTAGAGCCGCACGCTGTTGAACCGCGCCAGGAGCGTGTCGTTGCTGGCGCCCGCAACCATCACGCGCACGCGGACGCCGTCGCTTCACGGCGTCGCGGAAGAGGTCGATCGACACGTGGTCCGGCACGAAGTAGGGATTGGCGATGTCGATCGACACGCGCGCCGCGGAAATAGCCAGGCAGTACATCACGCGCACCGTCGACGCGCCGGTTTCCGGCGAGCTCATGATCGTCTGCAGCGACAGGTCGCCGGCGGGCGTGGCAGCGGGGTAGAAATGCGGTCCCGTGACCAGCTCGCCGGTGCACTCCAGCCAGTTCTGCGCGAAGCCGGTCTGCAGCGGCCGCACCGCGGGCCCCTCGATGCGGATCTGCAGATCGCGCCAGTGCTTGTCGTCCTGGGCGTCGCCGGTCCAGTGATCGGCAATGCCGGCGCCGCCGGTGAAGCCGATCCGTCCGTCGACGATCAACGACTTGCGGTGCGTGCGGTTGTTGATGCGCCGCAGGTGATTCCAGCGAATCGGGTTGTACCAGGCGACATGGCAGCCGCCCTTCTCGAGCATCTGCAGGATTTCGCTGCCGACGCTGGCCGAGCCAACCGCGTCGAGCAGAATCTTGACGCAGACACCGCGGGCGCCTGCCGCCGCCAGCGCGCGAGCGAAGGTCACGCCGATTTCGCCGGCCCAGTAGATGTAGGCCTCGATCGTGATCGATGTGCTTGGCCTGCTCGATCGCCTCGAGCATTGCCGGATAGAAGCGGTCGCCGTTGTTCAGCAGCTCGAGCGAGTTGCCCGAAGAGAACGGCACGCCGGCGGCGCCGGCCATCGTGTCCAGGAATTCAGGATCGCCGACCGACAGTCCGTGATCGAGCCCGTACTGCGGCGGGAACTCGACCGGCGTCGACAGCGAACAGACGCCCGACCAGGCTGCGACGCCCAATGCCGCCCACCAGTTGCGCTGGTCGATGAAGTACACGCAGAGAAGCGCCCACGGCCACCACGACCACAACAGCCGGCGCACGCGGGTCCACGCCGTGGCGATGCCTTTCGGTCGTGTATGCCGCGGATCCGCCGGCGGACGGTAGCTGGCCCGCCTGCGCAACGGCGCGCGATGCAGCAGGTAGGGATGGCTACGGGGAGTCGGCGGCCGGCGCTTCACAAGCTTCTTCGGCGGGACTGCCACAGCCGGGCCGTTGCAAGCACCATTCCCACCTTCGCCCGTTGAACACCTGAAGGGCTACGGTGGACAGGCCCACCTTCGCCCGTTGAAGACCTGAAGGGCTACGGCGCACCCATCGATTTGCCCAACCTTGGCAACGGCTTGCCCAGCTGATCAGCGGATATGATCGTCGGGTCATGCCGTCGTCGTTTGTGATCGGAGTCGCGGGCGGATCCGGGTCAGGGAAGACGACCGTCGTGAGGCGGATCGTCGACAGTCTCGGTCCCGAACACGTGACGCTGCTCCAGCACGATCGCTACTATCGCGATCGCAACGACCTGCGCCTCGAGGAGCGCGCCGCGCTCAACTACGACCATCCCGATGCGCTCGAAACGGACCTGCTGGTCAGTCACGTGCGCGAGCTGAAGAGCGGCCATCCAGTGCAGGTGCCCGCAGTACGATTTCACGCGGCACGCGCGGCTGACCGAAACCGAAACATTTCAGCCGCGCCGCGCGCTGATCGTGGAGGGCATCCTGGTGTTCACGGACGCCGCGCTGCGCGACTTGATGGACATCAAGGTGTTCGTCGACACCGATTCGGACACGCGCTTCATCCGGCGGCTGCAGCGCGACGTCGCTGAACGCGGCCGCACGATGGAGTCGGTGATCGATCAGTATCAGAGCACCGTGAAGCCGATGCACCTCGAGTTCGTCGAGCCGAGCAAGCGCTACGCGGACGTGATCATCCCGCTCGGCGGGCACAACACCGTCGCCGTCGATCTGCTGCTGACGATGTTGCGAAGCGTCGCCAAGCCTGTCGCGCCGTAGCTTCAGCGACGGCGGACTAGGGCTGGCGGTTGCGGTTGAAGATGTAGGCGCCGAACGCGGCGAGCCCGCCCAGCACCACGATGTCGCGAATCAACTTGAACAGGTTGATCACCCACGCGATGCCGATGCCGAACGCGGCCCACTGCACCCACCATTCGCCCGGCGACGTCATCACGTTGATGACGAACAGCATCAGGACGATGAACGGGGCGGTGATCAAGGAACTTCACGCGACGGAGGGGTCCGAACACCATAGGCTCCTTAATTCCTTACGGACGCCCGAGGTTCGTGACGTGATTCCTACTCGTCCTCGATGTTTCCTTGCCGCGCAAACGCATGATTTCCGCTGCCGGAAGCGTGTGCCGCCAGGAGCTCGATTCGGCCGTGCGCCGGATGGCAGCTCGCGCCCGGTCATGCCGGAA
Source organism: uncultured cyanobacterium (assembly GCA_963833135.1). GTDB lineage: Bacteria > Acidobacteriota > Vicinamibacteria > Vicinamibacterales > UBA2999 > 12-FULL-67-14b. The sequence goes on from CAWHWW010000016.1 coordinate 518,009, forward strand.
ATCGCGGACGAAATCCGCACGCGAACGCCGTCCTGGCCGCCCAACCTGATTCCCGGCGACTTCAATGCGGATCGGCAGACCGACGTGGCGGTGCTCGTCGAGTGCAAGGGGACCGTGCAGCTGTTCGCATTCCTCTCGGGCGCTCCGGGCTTCACGAAACACGTGCTCGAGCCGTCGCAGCCGCTCGATCCGCGGCAGTTCCTTCACCTGATTCGCGGCGAATACGAGCACGACGCGATCGGCGTCGAGTACGAAGCCGATCGGCGGCCACGCGTGGGTGTTTCGCGATGGCCGCTGGCAATCGGTGGTGAGGTAGGCGCTTGCCTCCGTAGCCTACTGAGTGGCCACGGTACGGCGCCGGCGGGCCCTTCAGCTCGTAGGGCGGCGGCTCGACGCCCAGCAGGTGACGCACGAAGTAGTCCCACCGCCGCCGGACCATGTACGGCTCGTTGCCGAATCCGTGGCCGCGATTCGGGAAGATGATCAGATCGAAATCCTTGTTCGCCTTGATCAGCGCGTCGACGACGAGCAGCGTGCTGTAGAACGGCACGTTGTTGTCCATCGATCCGTGCGCGAGCAGCAGCTTGCCCTTCAGCTGATGCGCGACGAGCTGGTTGGCCTGGTTGTCGTAGTTCGTCGTGCCGTCGGCGTTCTTCTCGAGCAGGCCCTGCCACTTCTCGGCCCAGTCGTCTTCGTACACGCGGTTGTCGTGGTTGCCGGCCTGCGACACGCCGACCTTGAAGAAGTCGGGATAGCGGAACATCGCCGCCGCGGTCGCGAAGCCGCCGCCGGAGTGGCCGTAGATGCCGGCGCGGTCGATGTCGATCCACGGATAGCGCGACGCCAGCTCCTTCATGCCGGCGACCTGATCGGGCAGCGTGTTGTCGCCCATGTTGCCGTAGTAGGCGGCGTGGAAGCGCTTCGATCGCCACGGCGTGCCCATGCCGTCGATCTGGACGACGATGAAGCCGAGTTCGGCGATCGCCTGCGTGTCGCCGCGCGCCGCGGAGAACTGCCGGCTGCCGACGCTGCCGGTCTGCGGTCCGGGATAGATGTTGGTTGATGATCGGATATTTCTTCGACGGATCGAAATTGGTCGGCCGGTACAGCAGTCCGTAGAGCACGTTGACGCCGCCGCGATCCTTCACGGTGATCGGCATCGGCGGCTTCCATCCCGTCGCGAGCAGCCGGCTGATGTCCATCTTCTCGAGCTGCAGGACCACCTTGCCGGTCTCGTCGCGCAGCACCGACGTCGGACGGCTGCGTCGGGCTTCGAGAAGTTGTCGACGAAGAACTTACCGGACGGCGACAGCGAGACATCGTGATCGGCATCTTCCGGCGTCAGCAGCTGTGCCGGCTTGCCGTCCATGCCCTGGCGATAGAAGTGCCGGAAGTACGGATCGCGGCCCGCCTCCTTGCCGACGCCCTGGAAGTAGAGCGTGCGGGTCGGCTTCGTCGACGCGCAACAGCTGCGTGACGTTGCCTTCGCCGCTCGTAATCGGATGCTTCAGCTTGCCGGTCTGCAGATCGTGCAGATACAGCTGGCCCCAGTTGTCGCGCTGCGAGAACCAGATCGCCTCGTTCGAGCCCGGCAGGTATCTCCAGTTGACGCGGCCGTTGCCGGACTCGAGGAAGGTCTCGCCCTTTTCCTCGAGCACGTCGCGGATGACGCCGGTCGTCGGCGTCGGCGACGCGCAGGTTCGCCTGCTGGTGATTGCGTGACGTCGACACGAACGCGACCTGGCTGCCGTCCGGGTTCCACTGCACGTCGACCCACTCGCCGCCGCACTTGACGTCGTCGCACAGTGTCGAGCGGTGCTGATCCTGGTCCATCTTCAGGCGGATGACCTTCGGCCCGTCGATCTCGATCACGACGCGCTCGATCATCGTGATCGTTCTCGTCGCCGGGCAGCGGATACTTCCAGGCCCGCAAGCGTCGGATGCCCGGCGGCGGTGTTGACCAGATACATGTCGCCGGTCTTGCGCTGATCCTGCTGGAAGGTCGCGATCTTCTTCGAATCCGGCGACCACTTGAGCACCGGACGGTCGCTGCTGATCCAGCCCGCATTGTCGGTGGCGTAGCCGTAGTCCTTGATGCCGTCGGTCGTGAGCTGCTTGTCCGCGCCGGTCGTCATGTCGCGAACCCAGAGGTTGTGGTCCTTGATGTAGGCCGCGTAGCTTTCCGTCAGGCGACATCTCGCTGTTCGGAACCGGTCGCGGCCGCTCGGCCGAGCGTGCACTGCTGGCCCTGGACGTCGCAGGTCCAGCGCTTGTCGCCGCTATCGAACGAGAACGACGTGCTGTCGGCGGCGATCGTGATCTGCTGGAAGGGCAGTTGCGTCGCGGTGACCGGCTTGCCCATCGCCGTCGTCAGCGCCGCTGCGACGGCGGCGTGATTGAACGCGGGCGCCTTCGTGCCCTTGACCGCATCGACGAGGAAGAACTCGCTGCCGCCGGCGCTCGTGTTGCGATACCAGAATCGATCGCCGGGCAGCCACGTCGCCCGAACCGGTCCGTTCGAGACCAGCGGCGTCGTGTTGTAGTTCATGAATTTTTCCGCGCGCTGATAGTCCTCGACGGCGACGGCGGCGCGCGATTGGGCCGAGCCCGGCAGCGTCGCGGCGAACATCAGTCCGGCGACGGCGACCAGCTTCATGGAGGTGGGAAACGGCGATGGCATGAGAGGAAGTATTACACTTTCCGTCATGCGAAAAGCCATCGTCACGCTCGTCGCGGCCGCCGGTGTGCTGGCCTGGTCCGGACTTCATGCTCAGGGACCACTCGACTGGATTTCCGCGAGATGCAGTGGCGCAACATCGGGCCGCATCGCGCCAGCCGGACCAAGGCGCTCGACGGCGTGCCCAGCCAGCCGCACACCTTCTACATCGGCGTGGTCAACGGCGGCGTCTGGAAGACGACCGACGCCGGACGCACCTGGGTGCCGATCTTCGATCAGCAACCGACCGGATCGATCGGCGCGCTCGCGGTGGCGCCGTCCGATCCCAACGTGATCTACGTCGGCGCCGGCGAGGCGGCGCAGCGTCCGGATCTTGGCACCGGCGACGGCATGTACAAGTCCACCGACGCCGGGAAGACGTGGACGCATCTCGGCCTCCGCGATTCACAACAGATCGGCCAGGTGGTGATCGATCCGAAGGATTCCAATCGGCTGTTTGTCGCGGCGCTGGGACATCCCTACGGTCCGAACACCGAGCGCGGCATTTTCCGATCGACCGACGGCGGCACGTCCTTCGAACGCGTGCTCTACAAGGACGAGAACACGGGCGGCACCGACGTCCTGCTCGATCCCGTCGAATCCGAACATCGTCTACGCCGCCCTCTGGCAGGCGCGGCAAGGACCGTGGGAGAACGGCGCCTTCACGCGGACCCGGCAGCGGCTTGTTCAAGTCCACCGATGGCGGCACGACCTGGCGTCAGCTGACCGCGGGGCTTCCGAACTTCGAAAGCCGATCGGCTGGGACGCATTGGCATCGGCATTGCGCCGAGCCGTCCCTCGCGCCTGTTCGCGATCGTCGAAGCGCGGAACTCCGGCGTGTTTCGATCGGATGACGCCGGCGAAACGTGGACGCGCGTGAACAGCGATCCGCGCGTGCTGGCACGGCCGAGCGATGCCACTGACGTCCGGGTGCATCCCGACCAATCCGGACATCGTGATCGTGCCCACGATCGTGACGTGGAAGTCGACCGACGGCGGCCGCACCTTCACCGCGATCCGCGGCGCGCCCGGCGGCGACGATTATCAGCGTGCGTGGTTCAATCCGAACAACCCCGACATCATCGCGATGACCTCGGATCAGGGCGCGGTCATCACGCTCAACGGCGGCGAGTCGTGGAGCAGCTGGTACAACCAGCCGACGGCGGCGTTCTACCACGTCAGCACCGACAACTCGTTCCCGTATCGCGTGTGCAGCGGGCAGCAGGAAAGCGGTTCGGTCTGCATACAAAGCCGCGGCGATGACGGGCAGATCACTTTCCGCGAGTGGTCGCCGGTGGGCGTCGAGGAGTACGGCTACGTCGCTCCCGATCCGCTCGATCCCGACATCGTCTACGGCGGCAAGGTGTCGCGTTGGGATCGCCGCACCAGGCAGGTGCAGCAGGTCGGACCTCGATTCGGGCGCCCCGCCGACTATCGCGTGGTCCGCACGATGCCGGTGCTGTTCTCGCCGGTCAATCCGCGGAAGCTGTATTTCTCGTCGAACGTGCTGTGGCAGACGATCAACGGCGGCCGCTCGTGGGATCAGATCAGCCCCGACCTGACGCGCAAGTCGTGGGAGATTCCGAGGAACGTCGGCGTCTATTCGAGCTCTGCCGGAAGCGCAATCGACGCAGCGCGGCGTGATCTACACGATCGCGCCGTCGTACCTCGACGAGCGGACGATCTGGGTCGGCACCGACGACGGGCTTATTCACGTCACGCGCGACGGCGGCAAGACGTGGAACGACGTCACGCCGCCGGCGCTGACGCCGTGGGCGAAGGTGTCGATCATGGACGCGTCGCACTTCGATGCGAACACGGCGTACGCGGCGATCAACACCTTCCGCCTCGACGATCTGCGGCCGCACATCTATCGCACCCGCGATGGCGGCAAGACATGGACCCACATCACCAGCGGCATTCCCGACGGCGGCATCGTCAACGTCGTGCGCGAGGATCCCGAAGCGGCGCGGCCTGCTGTTTGCCGGCACCGAGCAGGCCGTCTACGTGTCGTTCGACGACGGCGATCACTGGCAGTCGCTGCGCAACAACATGCCGGCGACGTCGATCCGCGATCTGGTCGATCAAGGACGACGACCTCGTCGTCGGCACGCACGGCCGCTCGTTCTACATCCTCGACGACATCACGCCGCTGCGGCAGGTCGACGCCGCGACCGACGGCCGCCGACATGCATCTGTTCGCGCCGCAGGAGGCGACTGGCGCTTCCGCTGGAACAAGAACACCGACACGCCGCTGCCGCCGGACGAACCGGCGGGACAGAACCCGCCCGACGGCGCGATCGTGCACTACTGCTTGAAGTCGGCCGGCGAAGACGCGTGTCGATCGAGATCCTCGACGCGCAGGGCGGTGTCGTCCGCAGCTACACCAGCGACGATCCGGTCGAACCGCTCGTCGAAGGCCGCAACACGCCCGATTACTGGATCCGCCCGCATCGCGCTCTGTCGGCGGCCGCGGGCCTGCATCGCTTCGTGTGGGACCTGCACCACGAGCGGCCGGCGGTGAGCGGCTTCAACTATCCGATCGCCGCGATCTATGCGAACACCACGCGCACGCCGCATGGGTCATGGGCCGTGCCCGGCAAATACACCGTGCGGCTGACGGTCGACGGCAAGTCGCAGACGCAACCGCTTGTCGTGAAGATGGATCCGCGCGTGAAGGCGACCGCGGCGCGATCTGAGACTGCAATACGACACCTCGCGAGCGATCGACGCGATGCTGCGGCGCACGTCGGCCGCCCTCCGGGAGATTCGCGCCGCCGAAGACGCCGCAGGCCACCGAACTCGAACAACGCCTGTCGCGCGCCGGCGCGCCGCTCGGCCAGTTGTTCGGCGCGGTCGAATCCGCCGACGCGGCGCCGATGCCCGTGGTGATGGACGAATGGAAGAAGACCGCCGCCGGGATTGAGCCGCTGCTGACCGAATGGGAAAAAGTGAAGGCCGGGCCAAGTAACCCGGCCTTCGGAGAATCACCGATTTCGCGTGCTCGTACCGAGCAGCATAGCTGCCATCGCAGCAGATCTCCATCCAAGGCGGCACCGTCGCGGAACCGGCAATCGTGCCATTGCTGGCGCTCGTGGGCTTGACGAACGGCAGGTCGGTTGCCGGGACCAGCCGCCCAGTCGCTTCCGGACAGGTCGCGACGACCGGGGTGGCGTCGACCAGGTAATCAAACAGGACCTGAGAGTGTTCGAGCCTGGTGGGTTCGCCGACCGATTCACCAGGCTGGGCCGCGCTGATCACCCAGAGCTCCACGGTTTCGCCGGCCGCCGCTGTGAACGATGCGAGCCTCGACTGCGCTCGTCAGGCGCATCGTGGTGGCAACTGAACCGACGCTGCTGAAGTTGACTGCGTCGGTCAAGCGCTGCTGATAGTTCGCCGAAGGTCCATACCTTATGCGCGTCTGGGTGGCCCGCCGAGTTTTCGATCCTTCCGCCGCGAAGCGAAACAGTCGATGACGCCCACTTCTCGAGGTTGCCTCGGACTCGCTTATTGGGCGCGATGCGGTTCATCAGCGCCAGTTCATCAGCGAGGTTATCGACCTCGTCGCTCGATGCCGGAGACGATGTCGAGTGCCGTATTGTCCAGGTTGCGGTACACAAACTGTGACGGATGCGCGTCCGATCAAGCTTGTGTCGAACGCCTCCGGCACGACGCCTGCCGCCGGCTTCATGTCGAAAGCCGTTGCGATTGTCGAGCCCTCTGCGCGCCATCAGGAATGGCGCGTGCGTCAAGTGGTGCATCGCTTGATTGACCCGGCGTGGCGACGAGAAACGAGCGATCCGACCGTTCGACGAAGGCCATCATGCCGACAAACCGGACGTTGACCTGATTGATCGGCTAGCGCGCCTGAGCGGGTTTCCCGAAGCCCGTACAGGCGGCGGCAGTGCCGAGCGCAACTCGACTGACAAAATCGCGACGGTTCATTTGTGCTCCTGCAGTTGGGGGGCTATCGATCGGAGCCGTACAGCACCAACGCACTCCAGGCGCCGAGTCGACGGCCGTTCTGCTGCTATTGCGTTGCGTTGGACTCGTGCGAGGGCCTGCTCCGCGGACACGCCGTTGGCGAGCTCGCGATGGAAGCCGATCATCAGATCGCGAGCGGCGCTCTCGTCGGCGCCCGGCAGCGTTCCAACGACGGCCGGTACTCCGGCAGCCATGAACGCGCGGGCCAGGCTCGACGTGCCCTCGCCTCGAATGGAAGACTGCACCGCCGGCTTCGTCAATGACGACAAGGCCGGTGTTCGGCAGCGTGCGCTGGGCGATTTCGCTGCCCAGGATCGCGCCGGAGTGCGGTTGACCCGGTTCGTCAGCGACGACGAGGCGCGACAACAGTGGGAAGCTCGCGTTCGCGGCCGTGCGTGCGACGATATGCACGATCCGGCGGTCGGCGGCATTGCTGAAGAATTGCCGAGGGGTGGCGTCAAGTCCAGCGAGCACCCGGATGTCGTGGTAAACCGCCGCAACGGACGCGGCGTCGGGCGCATCCGGGCCATTGAAGACGAGCGGTTCGGCGATGGTGCCGCGTGCCGACGCCAGTGAGGACGACGCGAACGCGGCAGCGCTTGGGGCGACGCGCACCGTGACGTCTTCGATGAGGAAGCGGCCACGCGAGGCGTTGTAAAGGGCGGCGAACGATAACTCGCGGAACGTGTCGTCCGGAACCATCACCAAGCGCGTCACACCGGCTAAGTGATGCGAAACCGGCCGGAAGATTTCGTTGTAGAGGTCGCGTCCGGCCGAGGTCTTCGTCACCGCATTCCAAATGTCATGCTGGTGACGCGCGATCAGCTGCCGTGACGTCCGGCGAGACATCGAGCGCATGGTGACCGTGACACCCCGCGACGTGACTACCCACACCGCCAGCTCATCATCGAATTGATTGAGTGCGACGATGGCTTCACCAGAGCGCAGCGCCGACTGCACCGAGGCCAGGTCCACAGCGCTGAGCTTCTTTGTTTCGATGGCGGATCTCGCTCGCGCGGCCTCACCCAGCGCGAACGCACGTTCGTAATTGTTTTCCTTTAGCGAGAGCTGGATTGAGGCGTCGAACAATTGCCATGATTCGTCGAGGGCAGAGATCGGCCGCTGTTCCGTGGTCGCGGCGCGCTCCTCGTTGAACGCCGCGAGGCCCCGCTCGAGAGCGGCACGGGCCTGTTCGACCCGTCCCGATGCGAGATGGGCTTGCGCCAATCGCAGGTTCAGCTGCGCAAGGCGCAACTGATCTCGACGTTGCTGAACCAGTTGAATGGCTTGCGTGGCTGCCTCCGCAGCCGCCTCCGGCTCGGCGCCACGCTTCAGGTCGCTTTCCGTGGCGAGCACGGCAACTTCGACGCGGCTTCGAACCGCTGGTTCGGAAATGCGGGCGAGATGGTTCCGCGCTTCACGCACGCTTGCCGCGGCGTCCGACGAGCGGTCAAGCGACGCGAGTAGCGACGCGCGCTGTGCCAGGACGTCGACAATCGCTGCCTCACGTCCGCTTTCACGCGCTACGACCAGCGCCGCCTCCTGTACAACAAGCGCTGTTTCCGGGCTGTGCGAGCGAATTGACGGCACTGCGCTGTTCAATATCAGTGACTTGAAAAGCGGCGAACGCGAAACAGAGAGGGCTTCGAAAGCAACGACACGGTGTTGCCATGCTGTTGAGGCGTCGCCGAGGTAATCGTGAAGCGCAGCCAGCAGGTTACGGATGGCGCCGGCCTGCTCGACATCGCCCATTCGCATGAATGCATCGAGAGCTTCTTCGTATCGCGACTGGCCGTCGCCGAAGCGGCTCCGTCCCATTGCGATCAGGCCGAGGAACCAGTTGGCGCGGCCGACGGCATAGCCGTAGCCCTTCGACACCGCCACGTCACGCACGGCGTTGAGTGAACGTTCCGCCTCTTCAGCACGTCCCGTGATAAAGGCAATGCCAGCTTCGTTTAGCGCCGCGAGCACCGCGAATGAGCTGTCACGAAAACGCACTCGACAGGATGCGAAGCCGCGAAGCGCCTCGGTGTAAGAATCCTGATTGAACGATGCTGCGGCGAGCGCGTAATCACGATGCGCTTCCGCGAGCTGTTTGAGTGACGCTGGCGACTCGGCACGCTCGATGGCCGCGACAGCATCGGCGTACACGGCATCGCCTGCGACGCGTAACATCGCCTGCGCCATCAAGCGCAGCCGCTCGATTTCGCCATCGGCTGGCTTGCCCGCGATCACTGCGTCGGCCCACTTCACGAAGAGCCTGCGCTCAATGAAGTTTCGGGCCTCGGTCGTTTGCGTGCGAACGGCCTCGTCAGCCGCTGTCGCGCTGATGGACCCCTGCAGACCGCCTTCCAGTGCCGCCCAGGCCGCCGCCGGCGTCGGCTTTTCCAACTCGGCAAGCCGTGCACGCGCTTCGCTCGCCCATGGCGAGACGTTGTCGCGCTTCAGGTATTCGGTCCACGCTGTTTTCGCTTCAGCCGTCAACGACAGTGCCGACGCGGCGAGCGCCCGGTTGAACCACGCTTCCTTCAACGATGGATCCAATCGCCGGGCCCGATCCGCGGCGGCCAGGGCCCGCGGCAGATCGTCCGGACGCAGGCCGAGCCGCGCGCGTTCGAGCTGCACGGCCGCGACGTCGCTCAGATATCGTGCATTCGCCGGTTGTTCGCGTGACGCCGCCAGGAGCGATTGCGCGGCGTCGTCGTAGCGGCCTGCCAGGAGTTGAGACACGCCGATCGCGTGCAGCTGCGACGGCGTTTCCCGATCGCCGAACGACTCGCGAATCCCGCCGGCCATCAGCTGAACATGATCGGCCCCGGCGGCCCGGCCATCTTGCCCCCCAGCAGATGGCGCACCCAGCGGGGCATGCGGGAACCCCCCGGTTAACCGGCCGAGAACCGATCGTTGTTCACTGACTTTGTCGACAAGACTCGCGAGTCCCGAATCGCGCCCCAGCCACGGCCGCACGAGTGCAGGCGTCGCCAGAACCGCGATCACGGCGGCCGCGGCCGCCAGCGCGCCGGCTGCGGCCCGTCGTGTCACAAGTGGAGTTCCCTCCGCCGCGACAGCAAGGTCCGGCCTGAGCGCCGACAGTTCCTCGACCGTTCGAGCGACCCCGGCCACCAGCGCGATGCAGCGGTGGCACGAGGCGAGATGGGCCTCCACGCGCGCCCGTTCCGTCAGGCTCAGCCCCCGGTCGACGTATGCGGACAGGACCTCCGGGTCCGGGCAACCGTGCGGATCAACCATCTCGTTTGGATAGACGGACGGGTCCCAAAAACCTCTCAACCTCTGCGCGGAGCAGGGGAGAGAGGGCGATGGAGGGATGCCCGATGAGGTTGACGATTTCCCGCGGGTCGAAGCCATCGTTGGTGAGCGCCAGCCGGAGTTGCTTGACGCTCTTGTCGAGCCGCCGGTGAACTGTCGGCACCGAACTGCCTGTCATCTTTGCGATCTGAACCACCGAGAGATCCTGGTCGAAGCGCAGGGCAATCAGCACGCGGTCCTGCGCGGCGATCTGGGCGAACGCCGCGGCCAGCGCGCGCTCGAGCCGCGCGACGGCCCGACGACGGTCGGCATCTTCGATGATGCTTTCCGAGTTCTCGCCGCCGCCAATGGCGGCCGCCGCTTCCTCACCAACTTCGGTGGTTCGGGCGCGGACGGGAAGCTGGTCCCAGATCCTCCTGAGCTCCGCGACGCTCGACTCAACCTGATGATTGGTGCGCACGAGCTCCATCGCTTCCTCTACGGTGTGCGAGTCGCGCGTCACGAGCCGCTCGAGCAGCACGGCCACCGGTCCCAGCCGGTTCGCCATTGCCGAGGGACGCCAGCGCCCCCATTCCTGCGACGCAAAAGTCGAGCGACAAGTGCTCGATCACCGTCGCCAGGTAGGTCCACAGCGTGCTGCGGTTCTGAAACTTGCGCAGGATGGCGTAGTTGTCCTCGACCAGCCGGAGATTGACGAAACTCGCGAAGTCGTCGCGCTCGCTCGACGACAAGTGCCGGCGCCGGCCGATCGTCCGTACGATCTGATCCACCAGATCGAGGTGGTCGAGGAGCAGCCGTTGATAATCCACGAAGATTTTGTAGGGAAACCCGCCCGATTATCAGTAGCCGCTGCGAGCAAACACAAGCGCCGTTTCTTGACGTCCAGTTTGGATCGATCAACCTTTGGTGGGCGTCATATAGTCCGGGGGGCCAAAAAGGGCCTGGGATTCATGCATCGACTGGCACTTCTTCTCGTATTGTTCGCTCTCGCAATTGTTCCATTGACGGCGGCCGAGGGCACCATCAGAGGTGTTGTCTCCGATCCGAGCGGCGCCATCGTCCCGGGCGCGAGCGTGGAATTGCGGACCTCCTCCGGCGCACTTATCCAGGACACCCGCACTGACGGTGCGGGTACCTACGTGTTCAATGGTCTCAGCGCCGGCGCCTTCGTGATCGAAGTGTCGCTTCCGAATTTCAGCCGGCTGCGCAGATCGGGCGTGCAGATCGCCGAAGGCGCGACGGCGGTCGTCAACGTCACCCTCAGCTTGTCGCTTTCGGCGGATGTCACGGTGACGGGCAAGCGGTCGTTCGATATCGGCGAACTCAGCGACAACGAGAACCTGATAGGCATCGCGCAGTCAGCGACACAGGGCGTGGTGTCGGCGCGTCAGATCGACAACCGCCCGATCATGCGCGCCGGCGAGGTGCTCGAAGCCGTGCCGGGGGTCATCATCAGCCAGCACAGTGGCGAAGGCAAGGCCAACCAGTACTACCTGCGCGGTTTCAATCTTGATCACGGCACTGACTTCGCCACATCCGTCGCCGGCGTTCCCGTGAACATGCCGACTCATGCGCACGGGCATGGGTACTCCGACTTGAATTTCCTGGTTCCGGAATTGATCGCCGGCGTGCAGTTCAACAAGGGCCCTTACGCCGCTGAAGAGGGTGATTTTTCCACGGCCGGTGCGTCCCACGTCCGCTACGTCAACCAGCTCGACAAACCAATCGCGCGCCTGAGCGCTGGCGGGGCAGGGTGGCGTCGGGCATTTGCCGCGGCGTCGCCACGGCTGGCCGGCGGCCACCTGCTCGCCGCGATTGAAGCCGGTCACAACGACGGACCGTGGGAACGGCCCGACGATTTCTCGAAGATGAATGGCGTCCTGCGCTACAGCCGCGGCACATCCCGCAACGCGTTCTCACTGACCGGCATCGCGTATGCGGCCGACTGGCAGGCCACCGATCAGGTTCCGGAACGCGCGGTCGAGGCGGGACTCATTGGCCGGTTCGGGGGCATCGATGCCTCCCTCGGCGGCTCGACGGCGCGCTACAGCGCGTCGGCGGACTGGCAGCGCACCGCATCGTCTGGAGTCACGCGAGTCACCGCGTATGGGTTGCGTTATCGGCTCAATCTCGTTTCGAACTTTACCTACTTCCTCGATGACCCCGTCAACGGCGACGAATTCGAGCAGGCAGATCGCCGTTTTGTATTCGGTGGCCGGGCGACACACCGCATCGGCGGCCGCATCGCCGACAAACCTTCAGAGTTCCTGTTTGGCGTGGATCTGCGGCGCGACAACATTGACACGGTCGGCCTCTATCACACCCTCGATCGCGACCGCCTGTCGACGGTACGCGAGGACACGGTGCATCAGATGTCGGTTGGCGCGTATGCGCGGCACGATCTCCAGTGGTCCCGCTGGCTGCGCAGCTCGGTCGGTCTGCGGGCGGACCGATTCGATTTCGACGTCGAGGCCGGCAATCCACTCAACTCCGGACAGGAAACCGACGCGATCGCCAGCCCCAAAGCGTCGCTGATCCTCGGACCGTGGGCATCCACCGAGCTCTACTTCAATTGGGGCGAGGGCTTTCATTCGAATGACGCGCGTGGCGCGACGATCACCGTTGATCCCAGGACCGGCGAGCCCGCTCGCCGCGTGACACCGCTGGTGCGAGCCCGTGGCGAAGAGGTCGGCATTCGATCGACACGGTTCCGCCACGTCCAGGCGACCGCCGCGTGGTGGCGTCTCGATCTGGATTCAGAGCTGCTGTTCGTGGGTGATGCCGGCACCACCGAGGCGGGGCGGCCCAGCACGCGCCGAGGAGTCGAGTTGAACGCGGCGTATTCGCCGCGGCCCTGGTTCTCGGTCGACGCCGATGTGTCGCTTTCGCAGGCGCGATTCCGCGACGACGATCCTGCCGGCACGCGAGTGCCGGGCGCCGTCGAGCGCGTGCTTGCCGGCGGCGTCATCGTCGAGAACGCCGGTCCCGTCTTTGGCAGTCTTCGCATCCGTCACTTCGGCGCGCGTGATCTGATCGAGGACGGAAGCGTGCGATCCGACCCGACGACGATTGTGAACCTTCAGGCGGGCGTGGCGCTGTCGCTGCGCGCGCGAATCCATGTCGACGTCTTCAACCTGATGAACCGGCAGGTGAGCGACATCGATTATTTCTACCGATCGCGGCTGCCCGGCGAGGGCGCCGACGGCGTCGACGATGTTCATTTCCATCCGGCTTTGCCACGATCGATCCGGGTCGGCCTCAATCTCGCGTTCTAGACGAGAGCAGCGTATAGTCACGCCGTGCAACGGCTCGTGACGGTGGCCGTCTGGATCCTGGTCGCCGCCTGCGGCGCAGCCATCGGCAGGACCACGCTGCCGCGGACCGGCCTGCGCGGCCATTACTTCACCAACCTCACCCGCAGCGGCCAGCCGGTCGCCGTGGTCATCGACGAGTCGATCTCGACCGATACGCTCGATAACGGCACGGCCGGCGTGTGGCCGGCATTTTCGGTCGAATGGACCGGCGCGATCGTGATCGACGAGCCGGGCAGCTACCAGTTTGCGACGCTTTCCGACGATGGGTCTGAACTGGAGGTGAACGATCGAATCGTCGTCGACAACGGCGGACGGCATGGCCCGCAGGAGGCGAGTGGTCGAATGACGCTCGCGGCCGGCATTCATCCCATTCGACTGCGCTACGAGCAGGCCGGCGGAGGATTTGCCCTGGCGCTGAGCTACGCGCGCGGGGACGATCGCCTCGCTCCCATCCCGGCGTCGAGGTTGCTGCCGCATCCGATCACCTACGGCGCCTATCGAATCCGGCGCGCGATTCCGGTCGCCGGCGCGATCCTCGCCGTGCTGCTCTGGGCCGCGGCGTCGCACGTGCTCTCGCGGCGCGGCTTGCCGGCGTGGCTGGCACAGCCAATCGTTCCGATCCTTGATCGACCTGGTGTCGCGCTGTCGATCCTGATCGTCGTCGCGGTCGCGATGCGCATCTTCATGATGCTCGGATCGAACGCGATTCTGTGGGGCGACTCCGAGGTCTTCATCGAAAGCTTCAGGTCCATTCGCAACGGGCGGTTCTTGGAGCACGATGCGTTCCGCACCTTGCTCTACCCGTATTTCCTCGCCGCCTTCCTCGTGTGGAGCGAGGAGCCCCCGATGGATCAAGTGATCGTCGGCGCACAACATCTTCTCGGCGTGATCGCGGCAATGGCATTTTTCGCGGCCGGCCGCCGCGCCTTCGGTACCCGTATCGCCCTGGCCGGATCGCTCGTCTTCGCGGTCCACACCGCTCAGCTGTTCTACGAAAACAGCATCCTGTCCGAGGCATTTTTCGTGTGCGTTCTTGCGCTCAGCCTGTGGGTGATGCTCCCGCTCGTCCGCGAGCCCTCGGTACCGCGAGCCATCGCGGCCGCAATGGCCTGCGTGGCGATGACCATGACGCGGCCGATCGCCGAGTACTTCGTCGTCATCCCATTCTCACTCGCGATGATCGCGTCGACCGGGTGGCGGCAGCGAGCGAAAGTCGCCGCTGCGATCATCGGAATCTATCTGTCGTGCCTGCTGCCGTGGGCATCGCTCAACCAGCGCGAATTCGGGTTCTTCGGCGTGGCGCTTGGCCGCGGTCTCGGCTTGTTCATACGCACGTTTGAAATCGAGCGTTTCGATCCTCCAGCAGACACGCGGTATCCAGAGATCCAGGAGATCCTGGCTATTGGCCGCGCCACGCAGTATTCGCCGGCGACGTATGTCCGTGACGAGCTCAGGCGCCGCCGTTACTCGACGGCGCAATCCGACGAGCTGATGTACCGGTCTGCTCTCGAAGCGGTCCGCCGAAGGCCGGTTGACTTCGCACTCGGTTCGATCCGTCAGTGGTGGCGTCAACTGGGCGGGCCGCTCGGCGACGATGCGGTTTGCGCATCGCCGGACGGACCTTATCTGTGCAGCGCGCGCACGATCGGTTACGCGCGGGAACCGTTTCTCAACCGGCCGCGCTCCGCCCATCAACCGGTCCGGCCGTGGGTCGTGGCGTACTTCAGGCACTTCCAGATCCCCATGCACGCGGTGTCGGCGCTTGCAGTCGTCGGGGCGGTCGCGTGCGTTGGCCTGGCAGGCGACGCCGTGCTTCCGGCGTTGCTGATCTTCCTCACGGCCGCGTATTTAACCTTCCTGCCGGCGGTCGCACAGAGTCCCCAGGATCGCTATCGCCTGCCCGCCGACGCCCTGCTGTTCATCCTTGCCGTCTTCGGCGCGACGACCCTGTTGCGCCGCCTCTACCGCGCGGATTAGCGGCCGCCATCACTCCGGGAATACCCCGCGCCTCACTGGGGTTCTACACCCAGCGGCCAAAATGGGGCCGGTTTCTGCGAATCGAGGACGACAGCATGCGAACACAGATCCTGGGATTGTCGGCGATCTTCGTTGTCACGCTCGCCCTGCTGCCAGGGCAGGCATCGAGTCATCGCGAGGCGCCACTGCTCGCGCAGGACCCGATGGCGGACAACACCGACGTTTATGCGTTTGTTGCACCGGATGCGCCAGACACGGTCACGCTCATCGCCAACTTCATTCCGTTCCAGAAGCCAGATGGCGGACCGAATTTCTATTCGTTCGATCCCAACGTCGTGTACGAGATCCACATCGACAACAACGGCGATGCGGTCGAAGACATCACGTACCAATGGCGCTTCACGACGGAAGTGCGTAACACCGCGACCTTCCTCTACAACACCGGCCCGGTGACATCGCTCGACGATCCCGACCTGAACGTGCGGCAGTTCTACCGGTTGACGCGGGTCGATGGTCCGCGGCGCACGGGCACGGTCACCGAATTGTCGGGCCGCCTGCCGGTGCCGCCGCCGAACATCGGCCCGCGCTCGACGCCGAACTACGGGGCGCTGGGTGGCGGCATCCAGGCCCTTCCCGGGAACACTGTCGTGTTCGCGGGGCAGCGGGACGAAGGCTTTTACGTCGATCTCGGCATCTTTGACCTGCTCGGCGTCGGTTCGGGCGCGGTCGAAGACAGCACGGCCGGCTTCAACGTGAGCAGCCTCGCGATCCGCGTCCCGAAGGCGGCGCTTTCACGTGGCGGCTCGACCCCCGCGAACGCCAACGATCCGACGGCGATCATCGGCGTGTGGTCGACGGCCAGCCGCTTTGCGACGCGGACACTCTCTGCCGGCGCGCAGCAGCACAGCGGCGCGCTCGTGCAGGTCTCGCGTCTTGGCAATCCGCTGGTCAACGAAGCGGTGATCGATCTCGCTCGCAAGGACGCATTCAACGGCATCGAGCCGACGAGCGATTCAGTGGCGCTCGACCGTGTGACCGACCCGGAAGTGCCGAAGCTGTTGAAGGCGATCTTCAACGTCGACTCGCCTCCGGCGCCACGCAACGATCTCGTGACGATCTTCCTGACTGGAATTCCCGGTTTGAACCAGCCGGTGAATGTCCGGCCGGCGGAGATGCTGCGCCTCAACATGGCGATTCCCCCGACGAGCTCGCCGAATCGAATGGGCGTGCTTGGCGGTGATCTCGCCGGATTCCCGAATGGCCGCCGTCCCGGCGACGACGTGCTCGATATCGTGCTGCAAGCCGCCGCCGGTGGGACGCCGTTGACTCCCGCCTACAACCGCTCCCCGAACAACTCGCTCGGCGACGCCGTCAGTCGTAACGACGTCCCTTATCAGCCGTCGTTCCCGTATCTCGGCATCCCTCATCCGGGCAACAAGTAAACCTAGGTGCGTACCGTGGAAGTGCGTAGGGTGCGTACGAGGTGCATCGTACTGCCTGCGAGGCATCGCACAGTACGCATGTACGCACGTCGCACTTTGGGGGAAGTCATGACTCGATCTTTGATCCCAGCTGGGTTGGTTATGGCGCTAGGTGTCTTGGTGCTGGTTTCGCTTCGGGATGCCCGTCAGGCCTCCGCCGCGGTGACAACTCCGGCCCTGCCGGCGTCGGCGCCAGGGACGTCGCGGGCGGAGCTGACCTCGACCGTGAATGAGATGAGCGCCACGCTCTCGTCCGATCCGGGCAACGCGGCCGCAGTGGTATCGCTCGCCAGCGCGATGATTCGGCTCCAGCGGGTCAACAACGATGGCCGCGCCGTGATCACTGCGGAAGAACATCTCCGTGCGTTTCTGTCGCGCAAGCCCGACCACTATGACGCGCGGCGGATGCTGGCCGCCGTCCTGCTGTCGCAGCATCGCTTCGCGGATGCCATCAAGGAAGCCAACAAGACGATGGCGGCCGACCCGCGCGATGCCTGGAACTATGGCGCGGCCGGTGACGCGTATATCGAGCTGGGAGATTACACGCGGGCGTTCGACGCCTTCGATCGGATGGGGCAGTTGCAGCCCGGTCCCGCCTCGTACGCCCGAACGGCCTACGCGCTCGAACTGAAGGGCGACCTCGAAGGCGCGCTGGAATACATGCGGCGCGCGGCCGAAGGCACCTCGCCCAACGATCCGGAATCACAAGCCTGGCACTACGCGCAGATTGGTGACCTGCTGGTGCAGCTTGGCCGCCTGCCGCGCGCACGAATCGAATTCGAGCGCGCCGACGCGACGTTCCCGGGGCATCCCATGGCGGTCGCCGGCCTGGCGCGTATCCGGATGATGGACGGCGATCTCAAGGGTGCGCGCTTGATGCTGCAGTCGGAGCTCGCCCGCACGGCCACGCCCGATCTGGCGATCGGCGTTGGCGATCTCTCCTCGGCCATCGGCGAGGAGACGACGGCCGATCAGTATTACCGGATGGCGGAGCAGATCGAACGCGCGGCCTGGGGCAACGGGCTGAGGCAGCCGCAGGCGCTCGCCAGGATCCTGAGCGAGCGGCCGGGCAGGACGGCGGAAGCGGTACGGCTCGCCGAAGAAGCGGCGCGAACACGCACCGACATCGTCACGATGGATACGCTCGCGTGGGCGTATTTCAGGAACGGTCAGCTCGCCGAGGCGCGGAAGGCGTCAGAGCAGGCGCTCCGCACGGGGACGCAGAACGCGCGTATTCGATGTCATGCGCAAGCGATTGCCGAGGCCCACCTCCGCCACGGCTACGGCGGGCAGGCTATTGCTTCGTCGCGTGCACCCGGCGCCATTCGTCACTGCCCTGAATGGCGTCCGTGATCATCTTCTTGGCCTCGTCGTCGGTCTTGCCTTCGACGCGCGCATTCAGATAGACGTCGATCACCCACGCGCCGATTGCCTCGAAGTCCGGCTGTTTCTGATCCGGCCGCCAGAGGCCGTCGGCGCGGCGCAGCCCCTCGTCCGACGCGTAGTACTGATGCAGCCACTGCGCGGCATTCATCACATCGGCGCGATGGCCCTTGAGCCGCTCGGCGGCGAGTTTCCCGGCCTGTTCGTCGAACTGTTTCTGTTGGAACTCCATCGAGAACTGCATCTGCGAGATGCGGCGCTGCTGCCAATAGACCTGGCCGATCAGGATGACGACGATGACCAGGAGAATCGTGGTGACGAGGCGAGAACGGTCGATAGCCATTGGCCACAGATTAAACACCGAATAGTCCGCAGATTAAACACCGAATAGTCCACAGATTAAACACCGATTGAACAGGTGGCTCTGACTCTGTCTAATCTGTGTCCAATCTGTGGATCCATCTGTGGCCTATACTGAGCAGTGTGAAGGGCTTGCGCTTCGTGATCGGCTTCCTGATTGCCGCCACGGTGATCTCCGTGGCGGCGATGCTGCTGTTGTACGTCGTCATGACGCAGGAGCCGCGCGTGCCGTCGCACGCGACGCTGGTCCTCAGCCCGTCCGGCGATCTGCCGGAGGTGCTGCCGGAGTTCGCGTTCGGCGCCGGCGACGAGCTGACCGTGCGCGCCTACGTCGAGTTGATTCGCAAGGCCAAGAACGATTCGCGTATCGACGGCATCCTGCTGCGCCCGGGCGGCATCAACTCGCCGTTCTGGGCCAAGTTGCAGGAATTGCGCGAGGCCATCGAGGATTTCAAGAGCAGCGGCAAGTACGTCTATGCGTGGCTCGAGTACGGCGGTGATCGTGAGTATTTCCTGTCGTCGGTCGCCGACAAGATCTACCTGCTGCCGTCGGCGTCGCTCGATCTGACCGGCGTCGCCAGCTACGAAGTGTTCCTGCGCGGGACGTTCGACTGGATCGGCACCTACCCGGACTTCCTGCACGTCGGCGACTACAAGACCGCGGTGAATACCTATCTCGAGAAGGGTTTCACGCCGGCGCACAAAGAGATGAGCGAGTCGCTCAACCGCAGCCAATACGATCAGCTCGTGGAGGCGATCGCCGGGGCGCGCAGCAAGGGCGAAGCGGACGTGAGAGCGCTGATCGATCAGGGGCCGTTCCAGCCGGTCGACGCGCTGCGTGTCGGACTGATCGACGAGGTCGCCTACGAGGACGAGCTCGACGATCTCGTGCCCGAGTTGAAGGGCGCCGACTATATCGACGCCGAGGATTACGTCGCGGTGTCGTGGGAGCGGACCGGCATGCGCCGCCGCTCGAAGGTCGCCGTGATCCACGCGTCCGGGGTGATCAACTCCGGCCGCAGCGGCTTCGATCCGGTCAACGGCGCGGTGGTGGGATCGGATTCACTCGTCGAGTACATCCGCGATGCGCGCGCCGACGATTCGATCAAGGCGATCGTGCTCCGCGTCGACAGCCCAGGCGGGTCGTCCACGGCGTCGGACGTGATATGGCGCGAGCTGTCGATCTCGCGCGAAAACGAACGGCCCGTCATCGTCTCGATGTCGGACCTGGCGGCCTCGGGCGGGTATTACATCGCCCTTGGCGGCGATGCGATTGTGGCGCAGCCCGGCACGCTGACCGGGTCGATTGGCGTCTACACCGGCAAGTTCGTCGTCAGCGGCTCGCTCGAAAAACTCGGCGCGAACATGGAAGCGACGAGCAACGGCAGGCACGCCGAGATCTATTCGCCCGATCGCCGGTTCACGCCGGAGGAGCGGAAGAAGATCGAGGCATCGATGCAGGTCGTCTACGACCAGTTCATCGAGCGTGCCGCGGCCGCGCGGCATATGTCTCCCGAGAAGGTGGACGAGATCGCGCAGGGCCGCGTCTGGACCGGTGCGCAGGCGAAGCAGATCGGGCTCGTCGACGAACTGGGCGGTCTTTACAAGGCGGTTGACCTCGCCAAACAGCGCGCGCGCATTCCAGCCGACGAGGAAGTCGAGCTGGTGGTCTATCCACCGCACCGAAGCTTCTACGAGGTATTGGCCGAGCAACTGTCGTCGCCGGCGGGGAAGTTGAAAGCCGCCTACACGGCCGACGCGCTGTTCGAACTGCTCGGGCCGCGAGAGCGGCGCGCCCTGGCCGCGGTCCTCGCTCCGTCGCGCCTGTTCAGGTCAGGGCAGGTGCTTGCGCATATGCCTTACGTGTTTGTCAGGTAGGTTCAGGGGTTCAAGGAGTTCAAACAGTTCAACCGTTCATCTTGGTTCAGAACCGCTGAACCAATGAAGGCTGAACCAAGTGAACCTTTGAACTCCTTGAACTTCTTGAACAGTTGAACCGACTGGGACCCCGTTAGCTGCCGACAACGCGCGCGAGTGTTTCTTCGCGCGTGGTGATCTTCAAGCCCTGCTTGGCCTTTTGCATGTAAGCCGCGAAGAACTTGTCGCGGCGCGCATTGACCAGCTCGTCGCGCATCTGATCCTTGCCCGACTCGACTTCCGCGTCGGTGACGTTGACCTTCTCGACCACGCGGATGATGGCGGTCCCGGTCGGAGTGCTGATTGCGTCGCTGACGCCGCCCTGCGGCAGGGTAAACGCGACGTTGTCGATCGAATCGCTGATCCCGAGGTCGGGTATCGCCGACCCGCGGGCCACGAGCTCGGTGGACTTGATCTCGAGGCCGGCGCGCTTGACCGCTGCCGTGAAATCCTTCGCGCCCTTGAGCTCGGTCGCAATCGACGCGGCGCGCTCCTTCGACATCGCGACAGCCTTCTCCTGCTTGACGTCGTCGGCGACCCTCGTCTTCACTTCATCGAGCTTGGGAATGTAGGGCTCCTGGCGGCCGGTGACGGTGGCGAACACCCAGCCGGTGCTGACGCGCATGGCGGGCGTGACGTCACCTTCCTTCATGCCGAACAGCCGGCCCGACAACTCCGGCTGTGAGCCGACCCCCTGAATCGGCTCGGCGAGCAGGATCAGACCGGTTTCGGTCAGCTGCATGCCGCGTTCCTTCGCGATGCGATCGAGATCGGCCGGCGCCTTCAGCGTCGCCTCGAGCGACTTGGCAATCTTCTCGGCTTCAGCCTGCGCCTTTTGCCACTTCAGCTGATCCTCGATCTCGGGGCGCAGCTCGGCCAGCGACCTCGTCGTCTCGGGCTTGTTGTCGACCATCTTGATGATGTGGAAGCCGAACGCCGTCTTCACGAGGTCGCTCGTCTCGCCGTTCTTCATCGCGAACGCGGCCTGGTCGAATTCGGCCACCATGCGGCCGCGGCCGAAATAATCCAGGTCGCCGCCGGTGGAGTTGTTCGATTCGTCTTCCGAGAACTTCCTGGCGAGCGCCGCGAAGTCGGCGCCGGGCGCCTTGGCCATTTTCAGCACTTCCTCGGCCTTGGCCTTGACCGCATTCTCGTCCTTGCCTTCCGTCTTGAACAGGATGTGGCTCGCGCGCACCTGTGCCGGCGACTGATACTGCGACATGTTCTGCTGGTAGAACGCCGCAATGTCCGTCTCGGGAACGGCGATCGTCTGGCGCACCTGGTCGACACTGAGCAGCGCGTACTTGATCTTGCGCTTCTCTCCGACGCGATAGAGCTCCTTCGACTTCTCGAATGCGGCCGCGATCTCGGCGTCGCTGGCGGCGACCTGGTTCTTGAACGCGTCGGCCGTCACCGGCACGACGTCGAGCTTGACCTTCTCGTTGCGCTTGCGGTATTCAGCGGCGACTTCGGTGTCGCTCACCGACATCCATCCGGTCAGCGCATTGCGCAGTTTTTCGATCTGCAATGCGCGGCGCAGGCTGCGCTCGAAGTCGGCGGTCGACATCGGGGGATTCTGGAATTGCAGGATCTGCCGGTAGCGCTGCTCGCCGACGAACTTGCCGTTCTCCTGGAACCCGGGCAACGCCAGGATACGCTCGCGGATCTCGACATCGCTGACCGTGAGACCCTGCTTGCGCGATTCCGCCACCATCGCTTCCTCGTCAACCAGCTGGTTGAGAATCTGGCGATCGATGCCGAGCTGCTTGATCAACTGGTCGTTGATCTGCCCGCCATATGCATTGCGATACGCATTGACTTGCGCGTTGTAGCGTCGCGTGAACGCGCCCACCGTGATCGGTTCGCCCTCGACTTCAGCGAGCACCTCGCTTGGCGCCGCGCCGGTGCTGGTCGTGAGGAAGTCGGGAATGTAGAAGACCACGAAAGTCAGGACGACCAGCGCCAGGCTCCATTTGAGCCAGCCCTTATGCCGTCGCATCCGGTCGAGCATTGTCATCAGGCGTAACCTCTAGAGAAACAACGATCCTAACGTAGTTTCACGCGCGGTTCTACGTACGTTCGTACGTGGAACCCTGATGGCCGTGATATATTCAGTCAGTTGAATGACTTACGGCGGTTCTCGCCGTCCTGATCTGCTCACGTTCCTGAATCAGGTGCTGCGACGGGAAGCCAAGCGCGCCTCATCGCCGGGCCTGAAGAGGCCGGGCAGCATGGTTCTGCATAAATGGGTCTGGGTTCGCTTCTCTCGTTTCTCTCGACCGATCTGGCCATCGACCTTGGCACGGCCAACACCTGTGTGTACGCGAAGGGCCGCGGCATTGTCGTCAATGAACCCTCGATGGTCGCCGTCAACAAGGTGACCGGCCGGGTCGAGGCTGTCGGCACCGGCGCGAAGGAAATGCTCGGGCGCACGCCCGGCAACATCGTCGCCATCAAGCCGATGAAGGACGGCGTCATCGCCGACTTCGACGTCACCGAGAAGATGCTGACCTACTTCATCAAGAAGGCCCACAACGGCAACGTCTGGGTGCGGCCGCGCATCATCATCGGCGTGCCGTCGGAGATCACGCAGGTCGAAAAGCGCGCCGTGAAGGACTCGGCCTACCGCGCCAAGGCGAGCGAAGTGCACCTGATCGAAGAGGCGATGGCGGCGGCGATCGGCGCCGGCCTGCCGATCACGGAGCCCGCCGGCAGCATGATCGTCGACATCGGCGGGGGCACCACCGACATCGCGGTCATCTCGCTCGCCGGCATTGTCTACAGCAAGGCGGTCCGCGTCGCCGGCAACGAGATGGATGAGGCGATCATCCAGTACATCAAGAAGACCTACAACCTGCTGATCGGCGAACGCACCGCGGAACAGATCAAGATGGAGCTCGGCTCCGCGTATCCTCTCGACGAGCGGATGACGATGGAGATCAAGGGCCGCCACCTGATCGAGGGCGTGCCGAAGACGATCACCATCTCCGACGAGGAAATTCGCGAGTCGCTGGCGGAGACCGTCAATGTCATCGTCGACGCCGTGCGCGTCGCGCTCGAGCGCACTCCGCCCGAGCTGTCCGCGGACATCGTCGACCGCGGCATCGTCATCACCGGCGGCGGATCCTTGCTGCGCAACCTCGACAAGCGCCTGCGCGAAGAGACCGGGCTGCCGGTGTCGAGCGCGGAGGATCCGCTGTCGTCGGTCGTGCTGGGCGCGGGCAAGATGCTCGGCGAGTTCGACCTGCTCCGGAAAATCGCGATCGACTAAGGCCGGGAACGGGCGTTCCCGTCATTGACATCATGGCGCTCGCGGACATCAGACAACGGCCGGGCGTGGTCCTGGCCGCGGCCATCCTCCTGCACGTCGCGCTGATCTCGGCGCAGGTGAGCACCGCATCCGGGCTGCCGGTGCTCCAGGTCGTCACCTTCGGATCATTTTCAGAAGTGCAGCGCGGGACCATGGCGATCATCGATGGCGCGCGCGGGATCTGGTCCGGTTATGTTGCGCTGCAGCAGGTGCAGCAGGAGAACAGCGCGCTCAGGCAGGAACTCCAGACCCTGCAGGTGCGATTGCAGCAGGAGCGCGCCGAAGCGCAGCGTACCGACAACCTGCGGCAGCTGCTCGAACTGCGGGAGCGTGCCACCCTCGACACCGTCGCCGCCGAAGTGATCGCCGGCGCCGCCAGCCCGGACTTCAAGACGGTCACGATCGACAAGGGATCCTCGGATGCGCTCGAAACCGACATGGCGGTGATCGCGCCGGCAGGCGTCGTCGGCCGGATCATCCTGCCGAGCCGGCGCGCCTCGAAAGTGCAGCTGCTGATCGATCGCAACGCCGCGGCCGGCGCCCTGATTGAACGGACGCGCGTGCAGGGCATCGTCGTCGGCATCGGCGACGGCATGTTGCACATGCAGTACGTGCCGGGCACAGCCGACGTCAAGACCGGCGACCTGGTCGTGACCTCGGGCATCGATGGCATCTATCCGAAAGGATTCGTGATCGGCGCGATCGATCACGCTGTTCGCGGCGCCGGCGCGTACCTCGAGATCCTGATCCGCCCGGCCGTGGATTTCTCGCGCCTCGAAGAGGTGCTGATCGTGCGCTCGCCCCCGGCGCCTCGCGCGACACCGCCCGAGGAGCCCGCGAAATGAGGAGCGCGGCGGCGCTCGCGGCCATTGTGCTCTCGATCGCCGTTCAAACCACGCTGGCGAGATATATTTTTCGCGACAGCAGCACGGCGATCGACCTGGTGCTGATTGTGGTGGTGTATATCGCGATCAAGTCGGGTCCGGTCACCGGACTCCTCGCGGGCACCGTGGCGGGCCTGGTCCAGGACGCGCTGTCCAGCGGCATCCTCGGCATCGGCGGGCTGGCCAAGACGATCGTGGGATTCCTGTCGGGGTTGCTCGGCACGCAGTTCATCGTGACGGCGCCGCTGCCGCGGTTCCTGCTGCTGGTCATGGCGACGGGCCTGCACGCGGCGATCTTCATGGGACTCTACACACTGCTGAACCTGCGGCAGTTTCCCGCGCCCTACCCGATAATCGTCGGGCAAGCGTTCGGGAACGCCTTCGTCGGCGTGATTGCGTTCCAGGTCATTGAGTGGTTCCCGGGCTTCGTCGACAGGCGTCGCGCCGGACGGTTTTTGAAGCGATAATCACAGTTATGGCGATTGCCGAAGATCGACGACGGCTCACCCATCGCCTCACGGTGCTGAGGGTGGCGATTGGTGTCGCCTTCGGCATGCTCGCCTGCGGATTCTGGTTTTTTCAGGTCGTTCAGCACGCCCAGTTCAAGGAAATGGCGGAGAACAACCACCAGCGCACGCTGACCCTGCGCGCGCCGCGCGGCATCATCTACGACCGTACCGGTAAGCTGCTCGTCGAGAACCGCAACTCGTTCAACATTTCCATCGTGCGCGAGCACACCAAGGACCTCGATCGCACCATTCGCGTGCTGGCCAGGGTCGCCGAGGTTGACGAGAAACTCGTCCGCGACATCGTCGATCGCCACCGGCGCGAGCCGAGCTACCGGCCGATTGTCGTGCTGCCGGACGCCACGCTCGCGCAAGTCGCCGCCGTGACGGCACGCCGGCTCGATTTCGAGCTGCCCGACGTCATGGTGCAGGAAGTGCCGACGCGCCAGTATCCGGATCAGGACATGGCCGCGCATCTGATCGGGTATGTCGGCGAGGCCAGCGAAGAC
This sequence comes from uncultured cyanobacterium, assembly GCA_963833135.1. Lineage (GTDB taxonomy): Bacteria > Acidobacteriota > Vicinamibacteria > Vicinamibacterales > UBA2999 > 12-FULL-67-14b. Next base: position 543,617 of record CAWHWW010000016.1, read on the forward strand.
CAGATGCAGGCCGACGGTGTGACCACCGGATCCATCGTCGGACAATTCGGCGTCGAGCGCGTCTACAACAAGCTGCTGATGGGCGAGGACGGCGCCAAGCGCGTTGTCGTCAACAGCATGGGCCGTGAAATGCGCACGCTCGAGGAAGTGCCGCCGCAGCAGGGCCGCCGCGTGCAGCTCACCGTCAACTACGCGATGCAGAAGGCGGCGGAGGAGGCGTTCCGCGCCTACGGTTATTACGGATCGGCGGTGGTGCTCGAGCCGAAGACGGGCGAGGTGCTCGTGCTGACGAGCATGCCGGCGTTTGATCCAAACGACTTCGCGACCGGCATCGATCGCGCCACGTGGGCGCAGCTCAATACCGACAAGCTGCGGCCGCTGCAGAATCGCGCCATCCAGGGACGGTATCAGCCGGGATCGACGTTCAAGATCGTCGTGGCGACGGCGGCGCTCGAAGAAGGATTGATCACGCCCGAGCGCCAGGTCTATTGTCCGGGCGGCGGGACGTTCTACGGGCGATTCTTCGCCTGCCACCTCAAGGGCGGCCACGGCTACGTCGATCTGCGCCACGCGATCGAGAAGTCCTGCAACACCTTCTTCTACACGGTCGGCAACATGCTCGGCGTCGACAAGATGTACAAGTGGTCGGAAAAACTCGGGCTCGCGCTCAAGAGCGGCATCGATCTGCCGAACGAAGTCGAGAGCATCGTCCCGTCGACCGAGTGGAAGCACAGGAGATACAACGAGCGCTGGTATCCGGGTGAAACGATCTCGGTCGCGATCGGACAGGGTCAGCTGTCGGTGACGCCGATGTCGATGGCGGTGATGATCTCGACGGTGGCCAACGGCGGAACGCGCGTCGTGCCGCGCCTGGTGAAGGCCTACGACGAAGGCAACGGCTGGGTGCCGGTCACGCCGCCGCCGTCGCCGTTTGCGCCGTTCCTGATGAAGCCGGAGACGATTGCCGCGGTGCACGACGGGCTGTGGCTCGCCGTCAATGGCGCCGGCACGGCCGGGCCGCGGCAGGGTCGCGGGCCGCGACGTCGCCGGCAAGACCGGCACGGCGCAGGTCATTTCGAACCAGGGCAAGGAACGCGCGCGCGGCAAGACCGACCAGGACCTGCGCGATCACGGCTGGTTCGTGTTCATGGTGCCGCGGGACAATCCCGAGATAGCCGGCGTCGTGTTCTCCGAACACGGCGAGCACGGTTACTTCAGCGCCACCGTCGCGAAGCACGTGATCGAGACCTACTTCGCCCAGCGCGACGGCCTGCCGCTGCCGCTGCCGCCCGTGCCGCCAACGCCGGCCCCGACACCGGCGCGCGTCGCCGCGGTCAACGGCGCCGGAGGGACCGACTGATGTTCGAGCGGCGTCTCTATCACCACATCGACTGGGTCTTGATCGGCGCCGTGCTGGCGATCTGTGCGATCGGCCTCGCGATGATCTACAGCACGACCGGCGGCGCCGGCCGGGTCTACTCGACGCAGGTCTACGCGCTCGGGCTTGGCCTGGTCGCGATGGCGGTCGCCCTCAGTGTCGACTATCGATCGCTGGCCGACAAATCGCACTGGATCTATCTCGCGATGATGATCCTGCTGGTCGGCGTGCTGTTCTTCGGTGCGGTACGCGGCGGCTCGCGGCGCTGGCTCGAGCTCGGCTTCTTCAACCTGCAGCCGTCGGAATTCGCCAAGGCCGTGCTCGCGCTGACGCTCGCGAAGATGCTCGGCGAAGAACGGCGTCCAGCTCTCACGAACAACGATCTCTTCATCGCCGCCGTCGCTGACGGCGGTGCCGTTCCTCATCATCGCGCGCCAGCCCGACCTGGGCACGGCGGTCACGCTGCTGCCGATCCTGCTGGTGGTGGCCTACGTCGCCGGCATGCCGATGAAATACATCTACGCCGATGGTGATCGTCGCCGTGCTGGCGGCGCCGGTCGCTTACAAGTTCGCGCTGCAGGACTATCAGCGCGAGCGCATCTCCACCTTCCTCGATCCGGAGCAGGACCCCAGGGGCGCCGGCTACCAGCAGATCCAGGCCCGCATCACCGTCGGCTCCGGCGGCGCATGGGGCAAAGGTTTCATGCAGGGCACGCAAGGCCAGTTGCGGTTCCTGCCGGTGGCGCACAACGACTTCATCTTCTCGGTGCTCGCCGAGGAGCAGGGGTTGATGGGCGTGCTCGTCGCACTCGGGTTGTACTTCTTCGTGATTATGCGCGCGCTGGACGCGGCCCGGCTGGCCAAGGACCGTCTCGGCGCCTATCTTGTGCTGGGCGTGCTCTCATCGTTCACGTTCCAGGTCATCTACAACATCACCATGTCGGCGGGTCTGGCGCCGGTCAAGGGACTTACGCTGCCGCTCATGAGTTACGGCGGCTCGTCCATGATCGCGACGCTGGCCGGTTTCGGGCTCATTCTCAACGTCAGAATGCGCCGCTTCACGAACTAGCCATGCAGCCACGTTCCGCGCGGAGTTTGCCTCATGAACAAGGAGATGATCATCTCCTCGAACGGCCACGAAACACGGGTGGCCATCCTCGAAGACGACCAGCTCGCTGAACTTTTCGTCGAGCGCGAACAGAATCGCGGCGTCGTCGGCAACGTCTACAAGGGGCGCGTCTCGAAGGTGCTGCCCGGCATGCAGTCGTCCTTCGTCGACATCGGCCTCGAACGCGACGGCTTCCTCTACGTGTCGGACGTCATCGCCAACCTCGATGAATACGATAAAGACGACGAGGACACGGAGGTGGCACGCCGCAACCGCCGCGAACGGCGCCAACGGAGGCCACTGAGAGGCCCGTCAGCGCCGCCTGAACGGCGCGGCCGGGGCCGCGACCGCCGCGACCGCGACGATGAGAAGCGGGCGCCCGAGCCGAAGATCGAGGAACTGCTGAAGGAAGGGCAGGACGTGATCGTGCAGGTGGCCAAGGAGCCGCTCGGCACGAAGGGCGCGCGCCTGACCTGCCACGTCACGCTGCCGGGCCGCTTCCTGGTCTTCATGCCGACCGTCGATCACATCGGCATCTCGCGCAAGATCGACAGCCGAGACGAGCGATCGCGCCTGCGCGGCATTGTCAAGGAGTTCCGCGAGCAGCACAGCTTCAACGGCGGGGTGATCATCCGCACCGCGGCGTCGGGCCGGTCGAAGGACGACATCCTCGCCGACCTCAATTACTTCTACAAGATCTGGGTCGACATGCGGCAGCGCGGCGAGCAGCGGCGCTCGCCGGTCACCGTCTACCAGGAGCCGAGCCTCGTGGCCAAACTGCTGCGCGATCTGCTGACCGACGATTACTCGGCGATCCGCATCGACCATCCGGTCGAGCACCAGCGCGCGCTCGAGTTCATCGGCCGCATCATGCCGAACCTCGCCAACCGCGTGAAGCGCTACGACAAGGACTTCCCGATCTTCGAGGAGTACGGCGTGCAGGCCGAGCTCGACAAGGCGCTGCGCAGCAAGGTGTGGCTCAAGTCCGGCGGCTCGATCGTGATCAACCAGACGGAAGCGCTGGTGGCGATCGACGTCAACACCGGCCGCTACGTCGGCAAGAAGACCGCCGGCCGCCTCGAAGACACGATCATCAAGACCAACCTCGAAGCGGCCAAGGAGATCGTCCGGCAGATCCGCCTGCGCGATCTGGGCGGCATCATCGTCTGCGACTTCATCGACATGGAAGAGAAGAAGAACCGGGTGAAGGTCTTCCAGGCGGTGGAGCAGGAGCTGCGCAAGGATCGCGCCCCGTCAAAGGCGCTGCAGGTCTCGGACTTCGGCCTCGTCATCGTGACGCGCAAGCGTGTCAAGCAGAGCCTCGAGCGCGTGCTCACCGAACCGTGCCCGTACTGCTCAGGCGCCGGCACGATCAAGTCGAGCGCGACGGTCTGTTACGAAATCCTGTCGGAAGTGAAGAAGGTCGGCTCGGACCTCGACGGGCCAGGCGTGCTGCTGCGCGTCAATCCCGATATTGCGCGCGCCCTGCAGGAAGAAGAGCGCGGCGTGCTGAACGATCTGAAGAACATGCTGCAGAGGGACGTCATTGTGAAACCCGACGTTCATCTCCATCACGAGCAATTCGACGTGATGTCGATTGGCGGGTAAGACGCTGTCGGATCTCGGATCGAGGCTTGCGAAGTCTACGAGCTTGATTGATCCGTAATCCCGCAATCCGTAAACCCGTAGCTCCTTAGGCGGGCGGCATGTGAATCAGGTAGCTGACGCCCGCGCGGCTAATCCAGACGCGCAGGTAATCGTCGCCCTTGAGCATTTCGACTTTCGATCCGGCGCTCGGCGCCTTGCCTTGCCCTTCGGGTCCCGGCATCAGATCCTTCATTTCGCCGGACGGAACAATGCTGACGACTTCGCGGCCGGCGACCTTGCCGCCCTGCAGGAACTCGACCCAGCGTTCCATGGTCTGTCCCGGAACTGCCGGTGCGGCGGCCTGGGCAGTCAGCCGCACCTGGTAGGTGCCGGCCTTCAATTCCTTACCGTCGGCCTTGACGGCGCGAGGGATGCGCACGGAACCGAGCGCGGTTTCGGTCGCCGGAACCTGGCCCTGCTGCGCGGCGGCAACGCCCGTGAATGCGGTCAACAGGAATGCGACGATCCATCTCACCTTCATTGCGATTTCCTCCGCCGCCTATTATGCCAGATGCGTGCCGCCTGGTACTTTGGGAGTTCCGGGTTAGGATGAGCCTGATGGAGTTGTGCCCGAGTCCGCTCGGGACAGTCCGTCGCACTACTTCTTGGTAATGACCACGGACCCCGAATGGCTGCGGACGGACATGAAGGCACTGGCGTCGCCGTAGGAACCGCGAATGGCGCGGTTACTGCCGCGCCGGTTCTGCTCGGTCCGGCCCATCGAGCGCAGCGTCACCGGCACGTCCGAGCGCACGCTCCCGCTGAACGTGTCGGCATCGAGCTCGAAGCCGGTATTGCCCGACACCGTGATGCGCACGTTGCCCGAGTGCGAGGTGAATTCGTAGCGGCCACCCTTGGCGAGCGGCGCCTCGAACTCGATGTTGCCCGAGAGCGACTTGGCTTCAAGTCGCTCGACCTCCGAGCCCATCAGGCGCACGTCGCCGCTGACCGTTCCCGCTTCGAGCGCCCGGACCTTGAGGCCGGTGCCGAGGACCGTCCCGCTGATCGTGCTCAGCACCAGCGTGGCCTGGGCGCCGACGTTCTGCGCGGTGACGTCACCGGAGATCGTCTTGGCGATCGCGACATTGGGCGCGCCGCTGATGTTGACGTCGCCGCTGACGGTCTCGGCGCGCACTTCACCCTTGACGCTGGTGACGCTGATGTCGCCGGAGATCGACTTGAGCGAAACGGTCGCGTCCGCGGGAACGGCGATCACGTAGTCGACGCTTGCCGAGATGTTGTTGCCGAAGGATCCGCGCCGCGGGTAGATGGTGCGGACTTCGACGCGGCCGTTGAGGTTGTTGACCTCGATGCGCAGCGCCGCGAGCAGCCGCTTCGCCTCTTCCGGATCGCGGTGCCGCACGCGCTTGGTCGCTTCGATCTTGATCTCCGCGCCGCTGCCGCCGGTCACCCGGATATCTCCTGACAGGTGCGACAGGTCGAGGGCGGCGCCGTCGCCGACCTTGTAGCTCTGCGTGAATTTCTCGACTTGCTCGGGTCCCTGGCGCGCCTCGCTGTAGCGTTCAAACCATCCGGTGCGCGGGCCGTCTTCGGGCACGATGCCGCGCAGCGTGACGGCCGCCGACGCCGGCGAGGCGCACGCGAGGAGTGCCAGGATCAAGAGTTTCCGCATATCGCTACTGCGAGAGCGTCTGCACGCGGCGCCCCGCTTCGGCCTGATTGCCCTTGCGCATTTCGTTGATGAGCTCGACCGTTTGTTGCAGGAGCGCGACCTTCGTGCGCAGCGCGTCGAACAATCCGCTCTGCGCATTCGCGCTCGATGGCTGGGACCGGAGCGCATCGCGGCTTTCCGTGATGGCCTGGTCGATGACCGTCAGGTTCTTCTGGAGCACTGCGGCGACTTGCGGATCGAGCTCGCCCGTGTCCTTGTTTGCGATCGTCTGCAGATCGTCGATGGCCTTCTGATAATGCCTTTCAGCGGCTTCGAATTCCGCCGTGACGGATTCGACCGTGACTTCCGCCGCGGCATCGCCGGCGGCTTCTTGTGCCGCGTCGTCGTGCGCGGACTCGGGCCGATTCAGTAGCGGCATCACGCCGATCACCGTCGCGAGGACGAGCGCCGCTGCGGCACCGAGCCACACGGGCCATCCGCCTTCGCCAAGGCTACGGCGGACCGCGCCCGGCATCGCGAGCACGTGTCCCTTTGGCGCGGGTTCAGCGGCGATGGCTGTCTGCAGCCTCGACCACGTTTCGGCCTTCGGCTCACCCCGGTCGAGCATGAAGGCCGCGGCCCGGATCGAGCGCAGATCCTCGACGAGGGCGCGGCAGTTCTGGCAGCCCTCGAGATGCCGCTCGACGGCGCGCTGTCCGGCGCCTTCGAGACGCCCGTCGACCAGGTCGACGAGGGCTTCGTTGAGGTCTTCGCAGTTCATATCAGACCAGGCTAACAGGCCAACAGGCCAACAGGCCGTCAGCTCTCAGTTCGTTTCGTTCCATGCGCCAGATACGAACGAATCCGCATCCGCGCCTTGTGTACTTGCGACTTCGACGTCCCTTCCGAGACGCCGAGCATCACGCCCACTTCCTGGTGCCCGAACCCTTCGACGTCGTGCAACAGGAACGCCGCACGGCACGCCGGCGGCAGCGAATCGATGGCGCGCTCGAGGTCGATGCGGCTGACCGCGCCAAGCACCGGCACCGGCGACGCCACCGGCATCGCGTCGGGTTCGTCGAGCGAGTCGGTCTGCTGTCCCATCCGCGTCTGGCGGTTGCGGAGGACATCCAGACAGTGATTCATCGCCAGCCGATAGAGCCAGGTGCCGATCGACGACTCACCCCTGAAGCTGCCGAGCTTCCGATACGCCAGCAGGAAAATGTCCTGAAGGAGGTCGTCGGCATCTCCGTGCGCACCCATCATCCGGCTCGCCAGATTGTAGAGCCGGGTGGCGTGCTGCCGGTACAACGTCTCGAACGCCGCGCCGTCTCCCGATCGAATGCGCCCCACCAGATCGAGGTCGGCGCTCTTCACGTCACCTGCAGGGTTAGACGGGACCATCTCGGTGGAGGTTGACGGGACGCCGGGGCCGAAAAATGTCTGGAGTGCCAAGGGTCACGACTGTCTTCACAGACGTGCCAGCGCCCCAAATGGTTCGTATTTATTTGCCTTTTTCGCCTCTTCCGGCCAATTTCGGTCGCTTCGGCGCGGGCCAGCGGACCCTGACGAATCCGACCACCCGGCGGGCGGTGACGGCAACACCCTCGGCCGACAGCAGCGACCTTTTCAGATGCAGGTTCGAATAGCCGCCCAACCCGCCCCCCGCGGCGATCACCCGGTGGTAGGGCAGGCCCGGCCGGTCGCCACGGCGCATGATGTTGCCGACCGCGCGCGCCGCACCCGGATTACCGGCAAGCCGCGCGATGTCGCCGTAGGTCGTCACGCGTCCAACCGGAATCCGCGACACGACCGTCAGGACCTTGCGCTCGAACGGGGTCATCGACCGATGGTGAGCTTGAATCGGAAGGTCGTGCCGCCGAGATTGGTTTCGTTGAAGGCCGCCGACACGCCGGACTCGCCGATGGCATCAGGCACCGTGGTCCACGACGCCTCTCCGGCGAGACCGAGCCATTGCGTGATTTTGTATTCCGCGCCGCCGAGAAGGTGATAGCCGCCGAACGTTTCGTCCATATCGTCGGTTGACGTCGAGCCGTCCGATGACTCGTGATACCTCATCGCGGTCAACCCGCCGGCGACGTATGGACTCAGTTTCGGCAGGCTCCTGATCCGGAAGCGCCAGCCGCCGCTGATTTCAAGCGGCGTCACCGTGACGTCGACCGGAATGCCGAGTGGGATGACCCCGCCATCGAAGACGAACGCGCGCTCGCCTTCGCCGTGAAAGCGCCATGCGCCGACGTCCGCGAACAGACCGCCCCACGGCAGCCCGACGCGCGCGCCGCCGCCGAAGATGGGCCCGGACGTCGTCCCGAGGATCGCGTCAAAGCTCTCCGTCGCGGTGAAACTGATCAAGCCAAGCGTCGCGTAGCCGCCGATGCTCACGCTCCGGGACGGCTGCGGTTTTGTGGTCGATGTTCGCGGTCGGGGTTTCGATTGCGCAGATGCCGGGGTGACCCCGGCCGGCGCGACCAAAGCGATCGCGAGGAACGCCGGCGCGAGGCGTCGCGTCATGGTCGGCGGCGCTCATCGGGCGAGGCCCAGGCCGCGTAGGGTCGCGCGTGGGTTAATCAGGCCGAAGCCGAAGGAGTTATCGCGGCCCGGAAGGCCTTTGTCGGTGGAAAACTGTTTCATCGCGGCTTCGATCGCCGCAGGGTCGGTGATGCCCTGCTGCATCAACAACGCCGCGAAGCCTGAGACATGCGGCGTCGCCATCGAGGTGCCCTGGAAGTATTCGTAAGCAAACGAATTGGCGCGCGGTGGCCGCGTGTAGGTGCCGAGCTGATCGAGATCGAGCGTTTGCTGCAGGATGCCGGCGGAGATGCCGCCCTGCCGCTGATCGCCGCCCGGCGCGGAGAGTTCTACATATTGAGCCGTCGTCGAGTAGTACGCGAGATCGAGCGTTCGCCCGACGGCGCCGACGGCGACCATACCGTCGATCTGCGGGGCGGCCAGTGCCAGCCGATTCTGCTCGTTGCCGTCGGCTCGCGTGTTGCCCGAGGCAACGACGACGAAGCAGCCGCGGCTGACGGCATAACGCATCGCCTCGGTCACCACCGTGGCGGGCCCGCCGTCTTCACGCCCGATGCTGAGGTTGATCACCTTCGCGCCGTTGTCGGCGGCGTAGCGCACGCCGCGAGCGACCACATCATCGGTTCCACTAAAGGGACTGTTGAAAATATAGTCCCACTCACCATCGATGACCTTTACGGGCATCAGGCGCACGTTGTAGGCCATGCCGGCTGTGCCGCTGTTGTTGTTCGTGAGTTGCCCAATGGTGCCCGCGACGTGCGTGCCGTGCCCGTCTAGATCGACCGGCAGTTCGTTGTTCCAGATGAAATCGCGCGGCGCGACGAAGCGCGTCGATCCGCTCGGGCCGAGCTCCGGCGCCGCGGCAAACGGCACATCCACCTGGCCCAGCGCCGGGTAGAGGGGCCCAAAAAGCGTCAGGCGAAACGCGAAGCTCGAGTTATAGCGCATCGTTCCGGTCCGGAACGCCATACCGCTATCGAGGACGGCGACGATGATGCTCGAAGAGGCGCCCGGCTGGATGTCCCAGGCGCGCTCCATGTCGATGGCGGGGAAGTTCCACTGGTTGGAGTACAGCGTGTCGTTCGGGCGCGCCATGGGGTGGTTGCGGTAGCGCGGCTGCGCGTATTCGACATCCGGCCGCAGGCGCATCGTGGCCGCGACGCTTTCCGGATCGGCGTCGGAAGGAATCGCCATGATATCGAAGTCGGCCCACGACGTACGGGTGGCGAGCGTGCCCGAAACCTGCGCGGTGGCCGCGCCAATGCCATTGCGCGTCGCGTCGTCCTTGAACTTGACGATGATCGATCCGCGAACGTAGGGCAGCGTGTTGCCGTTGCTGATGCGGATGCGATCGGCTTGCTGGGCAGTCCGCGCCGCGCGCGGCGGATCCTGATCGCGGAGCCCGCGGTCGATCGCGGGCAACCCGGTGTCCTGAATCATCACCGCGCCGACGGGAGCGGGACTCAGTTGACCGTGCCCGATTGCCGTCCACAGTGCAACGAATGCAACGGCGGCCGCGCTCGTGGCGGCCCGCGGCAGCGATAAATCGCTCATCCAGCAATGTTAGGCCCAACCAGGCCTTTCGACATTTGAATTCTTGGAGGTGTGAGCGGATCGATCGCGCGTCGCATCGGCGACTGCCGAGAAATCCTACGATATACTGCCGACTTGCCCATGCGAGCGGTGGACATCATTCGCGCCAAGCGCGACGGCGAAGCCCTGTCGCGCGAGGCCATCGAATCCTTCGTTCGCGGCGTCACCGACGGGTCCTGGGAGGATTACCAGGCGTCGGCGCTGCTGATGGCGATCGTGCTCAAGGGCATGACTGCGGTCGAGACCGGCTGGCTGACCGACGCCATGGCGCATTCCGGCGATCGCGTGATTCTCGATCACATTCCCGGAATCAAGGTGGGCAAGCACAGCACCGGCGGCGTCGGCGACAAAGTGTCGATCGTCCTCGCGCCGCTGGCCGCTTCGTGCGGCGTGGTCGTACCCAAGATGTCAGGGCGCGGGCTTGGCCACACCGGCGGGACGCTCGACAAGCTCGAGAGCATTCCGGGCTTTCGCATCGCGCTGTCGCTCGACGATTACCGGAAAATCCTCGCCGAGGTCGGCTGCTGCCTGATCAGCCAGACCGAGAACATTGCGCCGGCGGACAAGAAGCTGTACGCGCTTCGCGACGTCACCGCCACGATCGAAAGCCTGCCGCTGATCGCCGCGTCGGTGATGAGCAAGAAGCTCGCGGAAGGCAGCACCGCGCTCGTGCTCGACGTGAAGTGCGGCCGCGGCGCGTTCATGCAGCGTCCTGCCGACGCGCGGGCGCTGGCGCGGTCGCTGGTATCGATCGGCACCGCCGCCGGCATTCGCACCGAGGCGTTCATCACCCGCATGGATACGCCGCTTGGCCGCGCAGTGGGCAACGCCGTTGAGATCGCCGAGTGCATCGACGTCTTGAGCGGCACAGGGCCCGCCGACTTGTCGGAGCTCATCGTTCGCCTTGCCTCGCGGATGGTGTTGATCGGCGGCCAGGCATCCAGCGAAGCGGATGCCGAAGCGAAAGTTCGCGCCTCGCTCGCTTCGGGAGCGGCCCGTGAAAAACTGCGGCAGATGATCAAATGGCAGGGCGGTGACGCCGGGGTGGTTGACGATGTGCAGGGCCTGCCATCGGCGCGGCTGTCCCATCTGGTGACCGCATCGACGTCAGGCTACGTTTCGGCGCTCGACGCCTTGCTCGTCGGCCGCGCCGCCGTGGCCCTCGGTGCCGGCCGCGACAGGAAGAGCGATCCGGTGGATCCGTCCGCGGGCCTGCTGTTGCACAAGAAGCCTGGAGAAACGGTGACCGCCGGCGAGACCGTCATGGAACTGCGCTACAACGACGAATCACGATTGAGCGCCGCCGTGGCGCTCGCCACGAAAGCCGTGGTCATCGGCGATGCACCGCCCGCGGAGGCGCCGCTGGTGATGGGATGGGTGCACGAAACCGGCGAGCAGATGTTCGCGGCCACAGCAGGCTCAGAAAGCTCAGACGACATCCGAGGGCGAGGTTGACGTGGACATAGTGACGCGGCTCCAACCGTTGATCGGGCTGGCCGGCATTCTCGCCCTCGCCTACGCCTTGTCGACGAATCGTCGCGCGATCAACGCGCGCGTGGTCGGATGGGGGCTGGGCCTGCAGGTGCTCTTCGCATTGATCGTCGTCAAGACCGACGTCGGCATCACGGCATTTTCGTGGCTCGGCGACCGGATCCAGCGCCTCCTGGCATTCTCGGTCGAGGGATCGCGGTTCGTGTTCGGTCCGCTGGGTGATGTCGCGGTCTGGTCGAAGGTGATGAACAATTCGCTCGGCGCCGAGGGCGGGCAGTATGCCGTGATCTTCGCGTTCCAGATCCTGCCGACGATCATCTTCATTGCCGCGCTGTTCGCGATTCTCTACTTCATCGGCGTGATGCAAGTCATCGTCCGCCTGTTTGCGGTCGTGATGAACAAGGTGATGGGCGCAAGCGGCGCCGAGTCGCTCAACGTGGCGGCCAGCATTTTCATGGGCCAGACCGAAGCGCCGCTGACGATCCGGCCGTTCCTGCCGCGCATGACGCAGTCGGAACTGATGACGGTGATGACCTCCGGCATGGCGCACATCTCGGGCGGCATCATGGCCGCCTACATCGCCTTCGGCATCGAGGCCAAACATCTCCTCACCGCCGTGATCATGACCGCGCCCGGCACGCTGATGATGGCGAAGATGTTCGTGCCCGAGACCGAAACGCCCGAAACGCGCGGTACCGTCAAGCTCGAGATCGAGAAGACCGACGTCAACATCATCGACGCGGCCGGCCGCGGCACCGCCGAGGGCCTGCACCTGGCCATGAACGTCGGGGCGATGTTGATTTCGTTTGTCGCGATCATCTTCCTGATCAACGGCATCCTGGGGACGGTCGGGCTGTCGATGCAGATGATTTTCGGGTGGGTGTTCGCGCCCGTGGCGTGGAGCCTCGGCGTGCCGTGGAAGGACGCGGCGGTGGTCGGCAACCTCCTCGGCACCCGCATGGTGCTCAACGAGTTCATCGCCTTCGCGCAGCTCGGCGGGCTGAAGGAATCGCTTGACCCCAGGTCGTTCACGATCGCGACGTTCGCGCTCTGCGGCTTCGCGAACTTTGCGTCGATCGGGATGCAGATCGGCGGCATCGGCGCGCTGGCGCCGACCCGCCGCGGCGACCTGGCACGCCTCGGCCTGCGTGCGATGCTGGCCGGTACCCTGGCGAATTTCGTGACGGCGATCATCGTGGGCTTCCTGCTGTGAGTGTCTTCGAACACGCGTCTGCGACAGCCGACTGGCTGAGGCAGCATCAATGTGGCGGTGCCGAAGTCGCCGTCGTGCTCGGCTCGGGTCTCGGCGACTTCGCCGATCATCTCGGCAACTCGTTCACGATCCCCTACGGCGACATTCCGCACTGGCCGGTATCGCGGGTCATCGGTCATGCCGGAAAACTGGTCTGCGGCACGATCGCGAAGAAGCGCGTGCTGGCGCTGTCCGGACGCGTCCATCACTATGAAGGCCACGACATGCAGACGGTCACCTTCGCGATGCGCGCGTTGGGCCGGCTGGGAGTGCCGCGCGTGATCCTGACCAACGCCGCCGGCGGCATCTCGCCGAATTGCTCGCGCGGCGCCCTGATGGTGATCGACGATCACATTAACCTGATGGGCGGGAATCCCTTGGTCGGTCCAAACGACGAGCGCTTCGGGCTGCGGTTTCCGGACATGACCAATGTCTACTCGCCGCGGCTGCGCGGCATCGCCGACGAGACCGGACAGGCGCTTGGCGTTGCCGTTCAGCACGGCATTTATGTCGCGGTGCTCGGTCCGAGCTACGAAACGCCGGCGGAGATTCGCGCGTTCAGGACGCTCGGCGCGGATGCGGTCGGGATGTCGACGGCGCCGGAAGCGATCGTGGCGCGTCACATGGGCATCGAAGTGCTGGGCATCTCGTGCATCACCAACGCGGCGGCCGGGATCTTCCCGGAGCCGTTGCATCATTCGGAAGTCATGGCAACCGCGCAGCAGGTGAAGGGGCAGTTCATTGCGCTCCTCGAGGGCATCATTGGCCGGCTCTGACGCCCCAACCTCCGCTGCAGCGTCGGCGGGCAGGCTGGTTGCCGCGGCGCGTCAGGCCCGGGAGCACGCCGTCGCCGATTTTTCCCACTTCAGGGTCGGCGCGGCTGTCGAGACCGATACCGGCGAGATTGTCACCGGCTGCAATGTCGAAAACGCCACCTACGGCCTGACGATTTGTGCCGAGCGCGTTGCGATCTTCAAGGCTCTCTCGGAAGGCAAGCGCGCCTTCAGGCGAATCGCCGTGGTCGCCGACACCGCGTCGCCGACGCCGCCATGCGGCGCCTGCCGGCAGATCATCTGGGAATTCTGCGGAGACATCAGGGTGGTCCTCGCCAATCTGAACGAGGTCACGGCAACGTTGCAGATGAAAGACCTGTTACCGTTGCCGTTTGATAAGACCTTGCTCGGACGCTAAACGATCTCAGATCTCAGATTTCAGATTGCGGATCAATTGCCGAAGGCTGACTGTTTGATTTGAGAGCCAATCGAAACCTCCGAGATCTACAATTGATCTGAAATCCGAAATCTGAGATCTGAAATCGACTCATGCTGCCCACGATTGCTTGGCAAGCCGACAACATAGTGATGGTCGATCAGCGCAAGCTGCCGGCCGACGAAATCTACGTGACCTGCAGGACCGTGAACGACGTCGCAAAGGCGATCCGCAACATGGTGATTCGCGGCGCACCCGCGATCGGGGTGTGCGCGGCGATGGGACTGGCGCTCGGAGCCGCACGAAGCAAGGCGACCGGTACCAAGCAGTTCACGACGGAGTTCCAGAAGCATTGCGAGCTGCTCGCCGAAACCCGTCCGACCGCGGTCAACCTGTTCTGGGCGATCGAGCAGATGAAGCGCGCGTTCTCAGCGGGCGCGCTGGCCGGCGAATCGGTCGACGATCTGAAGGCGAGGCTGCGCACCGAGGCCGACCGCATTCACGATGATGACGTTGCGAGCTGCAGGGCGATTGGCGCGAACGGCGCGGCGCTGGTGCCGGCCGAAGCGAACATTCTCACGCATTGCAACGCCGGCGCGCTCGCGACCGCGGGATATGGCACGGCGCTCGGCGTCATCCGCGGCGCCGTCGAGGCCGGACGGAAAGTCCGCGTCCTGGCCGACGAAACACGTCCGTTCTTGCAGGGGGCCAGGCTGACGGCGTGGGAGCTCGTCAAGGACGGCATCGATACCACCGTCATTACCGACAACATGGCCGGCGCCTTCATGAAGGCCGGCGACATCGATCTCGTCGTCGTCGGCGCGGACCGGATCGCTGCCAACGGGGATACCGCGAACAAGATCGGCACCTACTCGGTGGCCGTGCTGGCGAAGGAGCACGGTATCCCGTTTTACGTGGCGGCGCCGTGGTCGACGATCGATCTGGCGACGAAGGATGGGGACGCCATTCCGATCGAAGAACGTCCTTCGCGCGAAGTCACCCACGTCGGCAGCAATCAGCTGGCGCCCGACGGCGCGCACGTGAGGAACCCCTCGTTCGACGTGACGCCGGCCAGGTTCATTTCTGCCATCATCACGGAAAAGGGCATTTATCGCGCGCCGTTCGACGAATCCTTGAAATCTGCCATCGTCGATTGATCTGAAATCTGAAATCTGAAATCCGAGATCTGAGACCTGAATGTTAGTGCTCGGCATCGAAACCTCCTGCGATGAGACCGCCGCGGCCCTGGTCGAGGACCAGAAGGGCCGCTGGCAGCTTCGATCGAACGTCGTCGCGTCCCAGGTCGACATCCATCGCGAGTGGGGCGGGGTCGTGCCGGAGTTGGCGTCGCGCCAGCACCTGCGCGACATCTGCGGCGTCGTCGAGCGGGCGCTGGCCGATGGCGGTGCGGACTGGCGTGACGTCGACGCGCTGGCCGTCACGCAGGGTCCCGGGCTGGTCGGCTCCCTCCTGGTCGGCGTCTCTTTCGCCAAGGCGGCGGCCTGGGCGCTCGACAAGCCGCTCGTCGCGGTCAATCACCTGGCCGGACACATCGAGTCGATCTGGCTCGAACATGGCCCGATCGCGCTCCCCGCGATCGTGCTGGTCGTGTCGGGCGGGCACACCAGTCTGTACCTGATCAAGACGGAAGGCGAGTATCACCTGCTCGGCCGCACGCGAGATGACGCCGCGGGCGAGGCCTACGACAAGGTGGCCAAGCTGCTGTCGCTCGGCTATCCGGGCGGCCCGATCCTCGATCGGCTCGCGACGGAAGGCGACGAGACCGCCATTCGCTGGCCCGGCACGCGCCTCACCAACCCGGATCGCAACGCGCCCGAGCGCGACGGCCGGTTTGATTTCAGCTTCAGCGGCCTCAAGACAGCGGTGCTGCGGCATGTGCGGCAGCGCCAATCGGCGCTGGGGGTCGAACAACTGCCCCGCGAGGAAATTGTCGATCTCGCGGCAAGCTTCCAGCGCCGCGTCGTCGAGACGCTTGTCGATCGCGCGTTTGCGGCGGCGCGATGGCACGGCGCGAAATCGATTGGCATCGCCGGCGGCGTGTCCGCGAATTCGCGCCTCCGCGCGGACGCGCTCGCGAAAGCGGAACGCAGCGAGATCCCGGTCTACATCCCGCGGCTGTCGCTCTCGACCGATAACGCCGCGATGATCGCCGCCGCCGGCCTGCGGCAGATCGCGAAGAAATGCTTGCTCCGGCCGATCTCAATGCTGCAGCGTCGCTGCCTCTCTGATCACGTACGGGCCACGGAGACACGGAGCCACGGAGAATCTCTTTTCAAGATGCCAAGCCGCTTAGCAGCACTGGCGTTTAGAAAAGTGGTCTCCGTGCCTCCGTGGCCCGGACGTCATTCACCGATCACTTTTATGAGCACTCGCTTATTTCGCTTGCCGTCGAACTCGCCGTAGAAGATTTGCTCCCACGGGTCCGAAATCGAGCTGGCCCTTCGTGATCGCGACGACGACTTCGCGGCCCATGATCTGGCGCTTCATGTGCGCGTCGGCGTTGTCTTCACCGGTGCGGTTGTGGGCGTAGCGCTCGGGTGACGCGTCGAACGGCGCCAGCGTCTCGAGCCACTTTGCGTAATCCTTGTGGAGACCGCTCTCATCGTCGTTGATGAAAACCGAGGCGGTAATGTGCATCGCGTTGACGAGCACCAGGCCCTCCTTGACGCCGCTCTGCCTGACGGCCGCATCCACTTTTGGCGTGATGTTCTCGAAACCCAGGCGGGCCGGAATCTTCAAGGTCAGATATTCTGTGTGCGACTTCATATGGCTAGAGAATACCCCGCGCATCCGGTGGTCGGTGTCGGAGCGGTCGTGGTGCGCGACGGCAAGGCGCTCATCATCAAGCGCGCGCACGAGCCGAGGAAAGGCGAGTGGTCGCTGCCCGGCGGTCTTCTCGAGCTCGGCGAATCGCTGCAGGACGCGGCGCGCAGGGAGATCAAGGAAGAAACCAGCCTGGATGTCGAAGTCGGTCCGGTGATCGAGACCTTCGATCGCGTGCACCGCGATGACCAGGGCAGGGTCCGCTATCACTTCGTGATTGTCGATTTCGTCTGCTGGCCGAACCGCGGCGAGGCGGTGCCCGGTTCGGATGCCGAAGGCGTGGCCTGGGTGGCGCCTGACGAAATCGATGTCTACCGGGTCAACGCGCACGCCAAGGCCGTGATTTTGCGCGGTCTCGATGTTCGTAAGCCCGTAAGCCCGGTAAGCCCGTAGCCCGCAAGCCCCCAGGACCTCAAGTATCATTTGCATTCATGAATCTGTCTCGCGACGCCGCGTGGAATCTGCTGACCGAATGGACCGAGAGCGAGAGTTTGCGGAAGCATGCGCTGGCGGTTGAAGCGGCGGTACGCGGCTACGCGCGCCAGCAAGGCGCAAATGAAGAAGAGTGGGCGGTGGTGGCGCTGCTCCATGATTTCGACTACGAGCGCTATCCAACGCTCGGCGATCATCCGAACAAGGGATGCGAACATCTGCGATCGCTTGGATATCCTGAATGGGTGATGCGCGCGATTCTCTCGCACGCCTCCGAGATCACCGGTGTCCAACCGGAGTCGCCGGTGGAAAAGACGCTGGTCGCCTGCGATGAGCTCGCCGGATTCGTGACCGCGGCCTCGCTCGTGCGGCCCAGCAAGAGCGTGCTCGACCTCGAGGCGAAGTCCGTGATCAAGCGCATGAAGGACAAGGCCTTCGCCCGCCAGGTGCCGCGTGATCACCTGGTTCGCGGCGCCGAGCTGCTGGGGCTTCCGCTCGAGGAACACGTCACCAACGTCATTGGTTTCATGCGATTGCAGGCCGATTCGCTCGGTTTGCGGGGAACGCTGTAACGCCCTGCCGCGTATACACTCCTAGCCGCTCCCCATGCCCGATACTCCATCAAATCCCGACGTGCAGGATTCGGCTGCGCCCGGCGCCCGCTTCGACGGCCCGGTCGTCACGGCCGATCAGCTGAGCGTCCGCTACGGCAAGAACCTCGCGTTGAATGAGGTGACGGCGGTGTTCCCGGCCGGCGCCGTCGGCCTGCTCGGCCCGAACGGCGCGGGCAAGAGCACGCTGCTCAAGGCCCTGCTGGGTTTCCTGGTGCCCGAGAAGGGCTCGATGAAGGTGCTTGGCCTCGATGTCGCGCACGCGCCGCTCGAAATTCGCGAACGCATCGGCTACATGCCGGAGAGCGATTCCCACATCCCCGGCATGAACGCGGTGTCGTTTGTCGCCTATTGCGGCCAGCTGTCCGGGCTGCCTGCAACCGACGCGATGCAGCGCGCACACGAAGTGCTCTATTACGTTGGTCTCGGCGAGGCCCGCTATCGCAACCTCGAAACCTATTCGACGGGCATGAAGCAGCGCATCAAGCTCGCGCAGGCGATCGTGCACGATCCCGACCTGCTGTTCCTCGACGAGCCGACCAACGGCATGGACCCCAAGGGCCGTGACGAGATGCTCGAGCTCATCCACGATCTGGCTCACCACAAGAACGTCAACTTGATCCTGTCGTCGCACCTGCTGCCCGACGTCGAGTACACCTGCGATCACGTCGTCGTCATGGACAAGGGCACCGTCGCGACCTACGGGCCGATTACCGCGCTCAAGGGCCACGCCGGGCGCGTCTACGAGCTGCGCATCAAGGGCGATGAAGCGCGATTCATCGAGGTGCTCAAGGCCGCGGGTTATGAAGTGAAGGGCAGCGACGAGGACGTCATGCGCGTCTTCGTGCCGGGCGCGACCGACGACAGCACCAAGGTGCTGTTCGCGCTCGCGTCGAGGGAGAAAGTCCAGGTCCGTCACCTGCGACCGAGCATCCCGACGCTCGAAGACGTGTTCGCGCGCGCGGTGGGTGAGGCCTGACGCGATGCCGATTCATGATCAGGGGTATCGCCGTTACTTGGGCAGCCGGGCGGCGATTGGCAAGTCGTGGCAGGTGATGACCCGCGCCGGTGTCATGTCGGTCGTGAGCAAGCGCGTCTTCATCGGCATGATGCTGTTTGCCTGGGCGCCGTTCGTCGTCCGCGCGGTGCAGATTTACGTGTCGCAGACATTTACCCAGGCGACGTTTCTGGCTCCCAAGGGGGAGACCTTCCGCGAATTCCTCGATCAGCAGGGCCTGTTTGTCTTTTTCGTCACCATCTACATCGGCGCCGGCCTGATCGCGAACGATCGCCGTGCCAACGCCCTGCAGCTGTATCTGTCGAAGCCGATGACGAGCGCCGAATACATCGCCGGAAAGCTCGCCATCCTGTTCGTGTTCCTCGTCGCGGTGACGTTCCTCCCGGCGATGACCCTGCTCCTGACGCAGGCGATCTTCGCCGGCAGCCTGACCTTCATCCGCAACAACATCTACCTGCTTCCGGCGATCACGCTGTTCTCGCTGGCGCAGGTCCTGCTCGCCTCGACGACGATGCTGGCGCTGTCGTCGCTGTCGAAGAGCGCGCGCTTCGTGTCGGTGATGTACGCGGGCTTGTTCTTCTTCACGACGGCGCTCTTCCAGGCGCTGCGCGGCATCACCGGCACCAGCCGCTTCGCCTGGATCTCGCCGAGCGCCTCGCTCGAGCAGCTGGGCGACGTGGTCTTCCGGCTGCAACCGCGCTATCAGCTGTCGGCGCCGATCGCCGTCGTGACCGTGCTGGTCCTGATCGTCGCATCGATCTGGATCCTGATGCGACGTGTCCGCGGCGTGGAGATCGTCACATGACGACCCAGACGGCGGTCGGGAACCGGGAGCCGGGAACCGGCAACCCGCTTGTGCACGCCGAGGGCGTCTCGAAGTGGTACGGCCAGGTGAGCGGCCTCAACAACGTCACCGTGTCGATCCCTCCGGGCATCACGGGCCTGCTCGGCCCGAACGGCGCCGGCAAGTCGACGTTCATGAAGCTGATGACAGGGCAGCTGAAGCCCAGCCAGGGCACGATTCGCGTCCTGGGCGAACCGATCTGGGGCAATCCGACGATCTTCGCTCGCATCGGTTTCTGCCCCGAGCAGGATGCATTTTACGATCGGATGACCGGCCTCGAATGGGTCACGGCGCTCGTGCGCCTCAACGGCCTCGACGACGGCGATGCGGACGCCGCTGCGAAACGCGCACTCGATCGCGTCGATCTGCTCGACGCGGCCGGCAAGAAGATCGGCGCCTACAGCAAGGGTATGCGGCAGCGTGTCAAGCTCGCTCAGGCGCTCGTCCACGATCCCGAACTGCTGATCCTCGACGAGCCGCTGACCGGCATGGATCCGCTGATGCGGCGCAAGACGATCCGCCTGATCAAGGACTGGGCGCGCGCCGGCAAGCACATCATCGTGTCGAGCCACATCCTGCACGAGATCGAGTCGATGACGTCGAACATCCTGCTCATCAACAACGGCCGAATCCTCGCCGAAGGCAACGTCCACCAGATCCGCGATCTCATCGACCACCATCCGCACACGGTTTACATCCGCGGCGCGGATCCGCGCGCCCTGGCGCGACGGTTCCTCACCGAAGACGACGTGCTGAGCATGAAGTTCGAGAAGGATGCGGTCGTCGTCGAGACGGCGCGGCCCGATAATTTTTACGCGCGCCTGACCGAGCTGGCCGCATCGGGCGAAGCCGGCCAGATCGACGAAGTGCAGTCGCCTGACGACAACCTGCAGGCGGTCTTCAAGTACCTGGTGAAACAGTGACAGGCGAACAGGCGAACAGGCCAACAGGCCAACAGGGCCATACCTCATTGCAGCGGCGCATGTCATTTCTTGCCGCTTCGCGCCGGGTCTTCGATCTGTCGCTCGGCGAAATGCTCTGGTCGCGCCGGACGATCTTCATGGCGCTGGTCGTCGGCGGACCGGTCCTCCTTGCGCTGATCGTCAAGGCCGTCGAGATGTTCGGCGTGTCGGCGCTGCGGGTCAACGGCCAGCGTGTCGCCGGCTTTGGCATCTTCGGCGCGATCATGTGGATGCTGTTCCTGCGGTTCATCATCCCGGTGCTTGGCGTTTTCTACGGCACAGCGCTCATGGCCGACGAAGTCGACGACAAGACCATTACCTACCTGTTCACCCGTCCGATTCCGCGCGGCGCGGTTCTGGTCGGGAAGTTCCTCGCCTATCTGGCATGCACGTTCCTGGTGGTGTTGCCATCGGTGATGATCGTCTACTTCCTGCTGGTGCCGTTTTCGCAGTTTCCGGGCACGTTTCCGAACCTGCTGGTGGACCTTGGCCTGCTGGCGCTGGGACTCGCGGTTTACGGCGGCGTTTTCGCGTTCGTCGGGGCGTTCTTCAAGCGGCCCCTGGTGATCGGACTCGTTTTCGTCTTTGGCTGGGAACAGGTCGTGATGCTGCTGCCGGGTTACCTGAAGCAGTTCACCATTGCCTACTACCTGCAGGCGCTGGTCCCGCACGCGATGCCCTCGGACGGGGTCGCCAGCCTGCTCCAGGGGATGTTCACAGAAAACCCGCCAGCCATCGTCTGTCTGTTCTGGCTTTTCGCGTATTTGGGCGGTTTTTTGTATCTCGCGACCCGAGTGGTCGAGAGGAAGGAATACGTCCTTGAACAGTAGGCCTGTTTCGACCCCACAAATGTCCGGTTTGGCGGAACTTAGGGCCTCCGCGCACCGTAAACAGCCTTAGGGAGATTTCATGTCGAATAGGACCCGTTATTTCGTGGCGATTTCGGGCGCAATTCTGGCCATCGGGCTTGGAACAGGCCTGGTCGCCTCATACATGGGCCTGCCGGTTTCCGTGTTTTCGAGCGCCGCCGGTCCGGAGGAGCTGCAATACGTTCCCGCCGATGCAGCCGTGGTCGCCTACGCCAATGTTCGCGACGTGATGAGCTCCCAGTTCCGCCAGCGGTTCAAGAGTCTCGAGCCGACCGCGGACGACAAGAATCAGTTCGAAGAGAAGACCGGCCTCAATCTCGAGGAGGATGTCGATTCGGTGGTCGCGGCGATCATGCCGAAGGACGGCATGGCCAACAACCCCGCCGGCTCGTTCCTTATTCTCGCGCGCGCCCGTTACCAGGCGGCGCGACTCGAAGCGCTGGCTATCGAGCACGGCGCGCAGGTCACCGACTACCAGGGCAAGCGGCTCATCACCCATCACGATCAAGACGCCACCGGCGACCCGAATGAGGAAGACATGGCGTTCGGCTTTGTCGAGGCCGACCTCGTCGCGTTCGGCAGCCTTGGCTCGGTCAAGGCCTCGATCGACGCGCGCGCGTCCAACCGCAATGTCGTCTCGAACATCGAAATGATGAAGCTCGTGAACGAGATCGACAACGCCAACGCGTGGGCAGTGGGCAAGTTCGACGCGATCGCGAGCAAGGCCGGCCTGCCGACTGAAATCGCGGCGGCACTGCCGAGCATCTCGTGGTTCTCGGCGGCCGGTCACATCAACGGCGGCATCAGCGGCACGTTCAAGGCGGAAGCGAAGGACGAGGCGACAGCGAAGAACCTGCGCGACTTGATGGGCGGGTTCCTGGCGTTGGCGAAGATGCAGGCCGGCAGCAAGCCGGGCATGCAGCAGCTCGCCGACTCGCTGGTGATTTCGGGCGAAGGCAACTCCGTGGCCCTTGCATTCTCGATTCCGAGCGAGCTGCTGGACGTTCTCGAGAGCATGGCCAAGAGCCGCCAGCCCGGTCAAATTCAGCAGTAAATATCCGCGATCGTTGAGGGGCGGCACGCCGGTGCCGCCCTTACCGCGTACGGCTTGCCCACCGTAGCTTCGGTTGGAGTTCCGAGTGAAGGTGGGGCCTGCCCACCGTAGCTCGGTTGGAGTTCCGAGCGAAGGTGGGTAATATCCGCGGCGTGGGCGACCACGTCTTCTTCTACGGTACGCTGATGGCACCTTTCAACAGGGCCGGCCGTCTGCGAATCACTCCGAAGCTGACCTTCAAAGGGCGCGGGACCATTCGGGCCGCGCTGTTCGATCTCGGCATCTATCCCGCGGCAATTCCCGCCGACGACAACAGCACCGTGTGGGGCGAGACCTACGAGGCCAGCGAGGCGGAGTCGGTATTGGCCGTGCTCGACGAGATCGAAGGCTACCGGCCGAACGAGCCCGATCGCAGCCTCTACATGCGGGTGCTGGCGGACGTGACGCTCGAAGATGGGCGGGTCGAGAAGGCGTGGACGTATTTCTACAACGCGCCGCTGGGGCAAGCGCAACGGATCGTGTCAGGCGATTACCTCGTGCACCTGAACGCCCGCTAGCGACGAACCATTGGTTCGCCGAAAAACCATTACCTCGCCGTGTAACGCCCCTCCAGGGATCTCGACGTGCTTGGAATCCCGCTCGGGCGCGGCCATTGGCTCGCGATGATGGCGCAGGCCTCTCCATTGACGTAGGTCAGGATCGGCAGCCGCCGCGTCGCCGGATCGAGTTGCAGCATCTGCAGCACCTGACATGCTTCCTCATCCTCCGGCGCAAAGCACAGCACGACCAGATCGGGCCGGCGCTGGCGGATTGCGATATACGGCGTCGAGTCCTGCTCGAGAAAATCGACGCGGAAGCGGTTGGAGCCGAGCATCGGCTCGATGCCCATGAGAGCTTCCGGGCCCGCGCCGATAATCAAGGCTCGCGGCATTACGCTGCTGGTGGCCGAGGTTTGGACGGGCGTCATGTCGGTCTCTCCTGCCCCAATCGATACATTTAACGTGCCAGACGGAATTGTTGATTTCCCTGTAGAAATCGACGAACCGCGTCTTATTGGTGACAGGCTGCGTCACTTCGGACGACACAATGTGGCGTCCTGACCTCACCGCTTATGATCTGCAGATGACGTATTCCAATTTCGTCGGCGGGAAATGGGTGCCGTCCGAATCCGCTGCCACTTTCGAGAACCGCAATCCCGCGAATACCCGTGACTTGATCGGAGCATTTCCCGACTCGACAACGAACGACGCCGAGGCGGCGATCTCGGCCGCGAAAGATGCGTACGATTCGTGGCGCCTCGTGCCTGCGCCGAAGCGCGCCGAGATTCTGTTCAAGGCCGCGCAGCTCATCGCGGCGCGCAAGGAAGAGTTCGCGCGCGACATGACGCGCGAGATGGGCAAGGTGCTCGAGGAGACGCGCGGCGACGTCCAGGAAGCGATCGACATGACGTATTTCCTCGCGGCCGAGGGGCGCCGCCTGCACGGGCAGACCGCACCCTCGGAGCTGCGGGACAAGTTCGCGATGTCGATTCGCCAGCCGATCGGCGTGTGCTCGATGATCACGCCGTGGAACTTCCCGATGGCGATTCCTTCGTGGAAGATCATCCCCGCCCTGGTCTGCGGCAACACCGTCGTCTTGAAGCCGTCCGAGCTCACGCCGCTCTCGGCGTTGAATTTCGTGAAGGTCCTCGAAGAGGCCGGCGTGCCTGCCGGTGTGGTCAACATGGTGACCGGCGGGCCATCGGTCGGAGAAACGCTGACCACCCACCCTGATGTGTCGGTGGTGTCCTTCACCGGCTCGACGGCCGTCGGCAAACTCGTCAACCAGAACGCGGCGCCGCATTTCAAGAAAGTGCATCTCGAAATGGGCGGCAAGAACGCGATCATGGTGATGGACGATGCGAACCTCGAGCTCGCGCTCGAAGGCTGCCTGTGGGGCGGGTTCGGCACGACGGGCCAGCGCTGCACGGCGGCCAGCCGCGTTATCGTTCACGAGAAGGTTCACGATCGATTCGTCGACCGAGTTCGTGCAGCGCGCGACCGCACTCGGGTCGGCGACGGCCTTGACACGGCGACCCAGATGGGCCCGTCGATCAGCGAGAAACAACTGCAGAAGGTGATGGGTTACGTCGAGATCGGCAAGCGGGAGGGCGCGACGCTCGCCTGCGGCGGTCAGCGGCTGACATCCGGGCCGCATGCGAACGGCTTCTTTCACGAGCCGACGGTGTTCACCAGCGTGACGCGTGCGATGCGAATCGCGCGCGAGGAGATCTTCGGGCCCGTCGTCTCGATCATCAAATGCGCGTCTGTCGACGAGGCCGTGGCGATCACCAATGACGTGGCCTACGGGCTGTCGGCGTCGATTTACACGCAAGACATCAATCGCGCGTATCGCGCCATGCGTGACGTGTACACGGGTATCTTCTACGTGAATGCGCCGACCATCGGCGCCGAAGTGCACTCTGCCGTTCGGCGGGACCAAGGCCACCGGTAACGGGCACAGGGAAGCGGGCCTGGCCGCGCTCGACGTGTTCTCGGAGTGGAAGTCGATCTACATCGATTTCAGCGGCAAGCTGCAGCGGGCGCAGATCGATACGGAAAACTTGTAGAGGCTCAGGCGGAGGCTGTGACAGGAGGGCACTGGGAGCCAAGCTCCAGTGACCTCCGTGCCCAAGCTCCGTCAAGTCCTCGTCTAGAATTTCACCCTTGCGCCGAAGAATGCCCGTCGCGGCTCGACCCAGAGGATCTCGCTGCCGTACGCGTTGCCGCCTGATCCAGCCACCAGATCCTGCTCGCGGATCGCCGACTGGTTGTTCGCGATGTTGAAGAGGTCGACGAAGAACTCCGCAGAGGCATCGCCGGAGATCTTGTGGTTGTACTGCGCGCGCAGATCGATCTTGCCCCACGTCGGGTTGGTCGAGCGAGCCCACCGCGTCCGGCGCGAGCCAGCGATTGGTATAGCCGGCGTAGCTGAACGCTTCCGCCGCGGTCACACGCACCGGAAGGTTACGGCCGGAGGCCAGGAAGGTGCGGCTGGCGACCGTGCCCGAGTTCCACGAGAACGTGCCGCCCAGCTGGAGCCCGAAGTCGAACGTGTACGAGGCGGCGCCCTTCGCGAGGTGGCGGATCAGGCCCGGCTGCGTGCCGAACTGGTTGGGCGCGCGCGGATCGAGATAGTCCACGTCACCCTGGAAGTCGGCGTTCGAGTCGGAGTTGGTGTTGCCCTTCGCGTCGTTCCAGTTGTACGACGACAGCAGCTGCCAGCGATCGGCGAAGCGCTTGCGGAACACGAACTCGAGGCCGTTGAAGTCGCGCTTGCCGCCGGCGAGCGTGCCGATGACGAAGTTCGATCCCGGGTTCTCGGTGTAGCCGAAGTAGTCGTAGCCGAGGAACAGCGAGTTCGGATCGTTGGTCGGGCCCGGGATAGCCGTTCGGATCCGCGTAGAGCTCGAGATCGTAGTCCTCGAGGATGTCGCGGGTGCGGCGGTTGTAGTAGAGCGCGTCGAAGCTCATGTTGTTGCCGAGATCGACGGCATAGGCGAACTGCAGATCGTCGGTGTAGGGCGTCTGCGTCGTCGGCGAGAAGAACGCGTCCTGCACCGACGGGCCGCCGCGCGTGCGGTAGGTGACGAACTTGTTGAGCGCGCTGACGTAGACCTGCTCCTCGATGATCGAGCCGGTGAGCGTGCCCGCGAAGTTGGTCATGTTGTTGCGGACCGGATCGTAGTAACGGCCCCAGAACGCCGACGCCTTGTGCTTGCCGTCGCCGAAGATGTCGAAGGCGGCGCTCAGGCGCGGCGCGAATTCCCACGGGAACGTGTAGATGTTCTCGCCGGTCGTCGCGAAGTGCTCCCAGCGCTCGGTGCGGACGCCGAGGTTCAGCGTCAGCTTGCCGAACTGCACTTCGTCCTGCACGAAGAAGCGTGAGGCCCTTCGAGAAGGTTTCCTGCGGGCCGGTCGCGGCCTGGAAGTCGCGATCGTAGAGCACGCCGGTGCCGCCCGGGTTCGCGTTGCTGAAGCGCAGCGCGGCGCCGAGCTCGGTCTGCGCCGATCGTGCCGTTGCCGTCGGCGTCGTAGGCGGCGTAGAACGCCGCGCGATCGGCGCTCGCGTCGATCGTTCGAATCAAGCCGTTGAAGTCGCTCGTCGTCGAGACGTCGAACTGCAGTCCCGTCCAGCCGCCGGCCGCGATCTGCGCCGCCGTGATGCCGGCGCCGCGGTACTTGTCGGCCAGCGTCGTGAAGCCGGAGCTGTTCAGGTACAGCGTGTCGCGGAAGTTGTCCGAGCGGTTCCATTCAAGGCCGCCCTTGAAGGTGTGGTTCTGCCACGAGCGCTGCAGCGATCCGCGGAGCGCCTTGTTGTCGCGCTGATCGATCAGGTCGCGGCCGAAGCCGCCGACCTGCTCGTCGGTCAGCACGCGCACGTCGGCGGTCTGGAACAGGACGTCGTTGCGCGACTCGCGGATCGCCGACAGGTCGGTCACTTCGCCGTTGTGCTTGTTGGCGCTGACCTCGAGCAGCGTCGCCGCCCCACACGCGGGTGTAGGTGCCGCTGTAGCGGCTGCCGCCCTGCTCGCGGGCGCGGTCGCGCGCGTTGGTGATGTCGCGCTGGCGGCGTCCCGACACGTCGGTGGGATCGCTGAGGTACGTGAAGCTCACGAGGTCGGCGTTGGTCGCCGCCCAGCTGCCCTTGGCGAAGCCCTGGTGCTGCGTGTTGTCGACCGTGCGCATGAACTCGCTCGTATCGAGCGTCGACACGTCGTCACTGCGGTTCAGGTAGCGATAGCTGAACCGAAGAACCAGGCCTTGTCGCGATAGATCGGCCCGCCGACGGTGAACGCGCTGTCCTTGGTCGAGAACGTCTCGGCGCTGGCGTGCTTGTTCTCCGCCACCAGGTTGTCGTTCTGGAAGAAGTAGTTCGCCGAGCCGTGCAGGCTGTTGTTGCCCGACTTGGTGATGACGGTGGAGATCAGTCCGGGAGCGCCGATGAACTCGGCCGGAATCGCGCCGGTGATGACGTGCTGTTCCTGGATGATCTCGGTGTTGAGGTTGGCGCCGAACGTGCCGGTGACGCGGTCGGTGACGTCGATGCCGTCGAAGTAATAGACGTTGTCGGCCGAGATGCCGACGTTGCCGCCGATATCCGTGTAGTTGAGGCCCGACCGCGCCGCGGGGTTGCCGCTCTGCTGCTGGTCGTCAGGCATCACGCCGGGCACGAGCTGCAGGTAGCTCTGATAGCTGCGGCCGGTCGGGAGCGACTCGGTCAGATCGAGCGTGATGTCCTGTCCGGTGATGGCGCTCGTCACGTCCACGAGCGGCGTGGTTGCCGAGACCTGAACGGTCTCCGTCAGACCGGCGACCTGCAGGGTGAGATTGAGCGTGAAGGTCTGGCCCGAGACGACGCGAATCTGTTCGCGCGTCAGATCGGTGAAGCCCTGCAACGAGGCCGTGACCTTGTACTGGCTCGATGGCGCGAGCGCTTCGAGGGTGGCCGTGCCGGTCGCGTCGGTGACGGCCGTGCGCTTGGTGATTGAGTCCGGCAGCCTCGGCCGTAACCGTGACTCCAGGAAGCCGTCCGCCATCCTTGTCGGCGATGACGACGGTGATGGTGCCTGTGGTCGCCACTTGCGCGACCGCTGATCCCGTCATGGCAATCAGCAACGCAGCGACGATGGCACTCAAGCGTTTACGCATAAGTGTG
The DNA here is from genome assembly GCA_963833135.1 of uncultured cyanobacterium. GTDB lineage: Bacteria > Acidobacteriota > Vicinamibacteria > Vicinamibacterales > UBA2999 > 12-FULL-67-14b. The sequence continues at coordinate 571,788 of CAWHWW010000016.1, forward strand.
TCTACTCCTCTTGTGAACAACGAAAAAACGCTCCGCCGACGCGCCGGCGCGCGCGAAGGCGGATCGAACGTTTGTTCAGTAAAGGAAACTGCGTGCCACTCGCCCTGTGACGAAAAGGATTTCTTTTCTGTTAGTTAAGGGATCGACCGTAAGCGGACAGTGACGAAATAAACAAAAACAGCGATCACGCGTACAAGAAGTTGAATCTCTGGTACCAGTTGCTGGGACGAACTGCAGAGAAGGCCGAGGTTATCGTGTTCTTTCGCGGATCGCTTTCTCCAGTTCAGGATTCACCCTGAAGCCCGTCTTTTTTGCAGCTTCCACGGACGCGGCGGCATCGGCATAACGACCAGTTTCGAAATACACGACGGCGAGGTTGCTGTGCGCTTCCCCTGACTTATTGTCAGCTCCCAGTGTCGCCTTGTATTCACGCTCGGCGTCGCTCAAGCGGTTGCTGCGAAAGTAGGCGCTACCGAGGGCGAGCGATACCCATGCGGGCACGGACGATTCGATCGTCATGTTGTTGCCGCGCTGAACGTTTTCCTGGATGTCGCGGCGCACGTTCTGCAGCTGCCGCAAGAGCTCTTGGCGGGCCGGGGTCATCGTGCCGGTTTGCACCATGCGAATCTGATCGTCAATCTCGAGGAGGCGATCCTGCCGGTAGCGCTGCGCCTCCTGCGCGTTGGTGAATTGTCTGCCGGCGTGCGTCCGATAGAGCTCGCGGCATTTTTCGTAGGCAACGATCGCGTAATTGAAGTTCTTGAGGGCCATGAAGGCGCGGCCCAGGCCGTAGTACGGCACTTCGAACGTAGGATCGATCGCGATCGCGTTCTGGAACGACTTGACCGCCCTCTCCCACGCCTCCGACCGCATGTCTTCCCAGCCGAGCTTGGTCTGCGTGCGCGCGCGTTCGCGATCGGCCGTCGACTGCGCAGCCGCGGCCGTGGCAACCCCCAGGATCAGCACCACAAGTGTCAGGACTCGCCGCATTGCCGTACCTCCCAAGACAAACCGCCCCGCAGGCAAGGCCTGCGGGGCGGCAACTTACTGACACGTTTCGACCGCGGTCTAGAACGTGAACTTGACGCCGAAGCGCGCGAGGATCGGCGCCTGGAACGAGTTGTCCATCAGGAAGCGCGGATCCTTCACGATGTTCTGTGCGGTGATCTGGCTAGCGATCGAGGTCTGTGGCCTGGGTAGAAGAGACGCTCGTCGATGACGACGCCGTTGGTCTTCTGGTAGGTCGAGTACTTGCCGACGGCGGTGTCCTGGTTGAACAGGTTCAGGACGTTGAGGCTGAGCTTGCAGGCACTTGTCGCCGCCGACGCGGAACGAGTGCTGCACGAACATGTCGGTCTGCGAGAACATCGGCGTGCGGCCGTCGCTGCCGCGACCGAGATAGTTCACCGGGTAGTTGCTGGTCGGCAGGATGCCGACTTCACGGCTGACCGGCAGGCCGCTGGCCACGTACTGGTTCAGACCCGAGGCTCGTGCCGAAGCCGAACTGGTAGATGAATTGTGCCTTGAACTGGTGCGGACGATCCGTCGCGAGCGGGACCGAGCAGCGGGCTCGCCGCCGTCCTGGAACATCATCGCCGGATAGTCGAACAGGCGGCCGACGTTCGGGCTGGTGCGGCCGTTGGTTTCGTCGGACTGCGTCAGGCCCGAGTAGTTGCCAAACAGCCGGCTCCACGTGTAGCTGGCGCGGAGATACCAGTTGTTCGACATGCGCTTGTCGAAGTTGAATTCGACCGCGTCGTAGTCGCGGATCGCCTTCGGCAGCGCGACGTTCGGGTTGGTGAACGCCAGCGAGGTGATGCCTTCGCCCGGGTTGGCAATCACGTAGCCTTCGCTGCCGTCCGGCAGGAGGAAGCCCGTGTCTTCGATGGCGCGGTCGACCTGCTTGTGCACGTAGCGCGCGCCGACGGCCATCACGTCGTTCAGCTGATGGTCGAGGCTGAGGGTGGCTTCCTGCAGGCGCATCGGCTTCAGATCCGGTTCGATCGAGTCTTCGCCGAACGAGGGATGACGGAAGTCAATCGGTCCGCGGATCAGCGTGCCGTTGCAGGCCGGCGGGCAGTTGGTGCCGTCGACCAGCGTCGGCCAGTTGAAGGTGTCGAGCGTGTAGTAGTACGACAGCCACTTGTCGCCGCCGAACGAGCCGCGCGGCAGTTCGAGCTTGAACGTGTCGTAGAACACGCCCCACGAACCACCGAGCTTCCAGTTGCCGTCGCCCTTGATGTCGTAGGCGAAGCCGGCGCGCGGCGCCAGCTTGTCGGCGAACGGGAACTCGAGGCCGAACTCCGGAATGTCCGCGGCGACCGCGTAGCGTCGGGACGCGCTCACGTTCCGTGCGCAGGCCGAGGTTGATGGTCAGCTTGTTGTTGATCGTCCACGCGTCCTGCACGAAGAGGCCGATCATCGTCGAGCTGACGTCGCCTTCGGTGATGCGGCCCTGCTTCGGGTTGACGCGCGTTGCTGCGGACTTCGTAGTACCCGTAGGTGCCGCGCGTCAGCGGCACGCCGGTCGCGAGCGCGCGTGTTCCAGCGGATGGTCACGAGGTTGCGCGATTCACCGTCGATCACGTTGTTGCCGACGCTGGTCGGCCTGGACGCCGAACTTGACCTGGTGCTCGCCGGCGGCGCGGGCGTAGACCGTGCGTCGGCCTGCAGGTAGGCGCGGGTCTGCTGGTCCTGCGTCACCTTGGTGTTGCGTCGGGATGCTCGTAAAGTTCGTGCCGCGCTGCAGGTTGGCCGGCACGTCGAGCAACCCGACGTTGGTGGTCGTGGTCCAGACGTAGCGAGGCTCTTCGGTCACGTTGAAGTCGTGCTGATCGCTCGAGCGGTAGCCGCCCTTGACGCTGACCAGGAACTTGGCCGAGGCGACCCAGTCCATGTTGGCCGAGGTCGTGTAGTTCGGGAACTCCGAGCTCTTGCTGTAGTTGGTGCCGACGGGGTCGGTGCCGTTCAGCGCCGGCAGCAGGCCGGTGAGCTTGCGGCTCGAGCTGTTGTACGAGGCGCGCAGGCGGATGTTGTTGCTCGCCTGGCCGGTGACGTTCGCGGTGATGTTCTGCGAACGATCGGTCTGGTTGACGGTGTTGGCGTTGACCGTGCGATCGGTCGACGTCATCGCCGGCAGGTAGGCGCCGAAGAACCACATGCGGTCGCGCTTGATCGGACCGCCGAGCGCGAAGCCCGGTTCGTTGCGGGTCTGCGCATCTTCGTCATACGTGATGTATTCGGCGATGTCGGAGTTGGTCAGGTTCTGGCGCAGCGTCGGCCGGCGGCTGCCTTCCGTCGCGCTGCCCTGGAAGTTGTAGAGCGCCATGCCGTTGAAGTTGTTGGTGCCGCTCTTGGTGACGGCGCTGATCACGCCGCCGAGGGCGCCGCCGAACTCGGCCGAGAAGCCGCTCGACTTGACCTGGACTTCTTCGACGAAGTCGGCGATCAGGTTCGTGCCCGACAGACCGGTCTGCAGGTTGGTCGTCTCGATGCCGTCGATGATGAAGCGGTTCTCACCGGCGCTGGCGCCGTCGATCGAGATGCCGCCCAGCTTGCTTTCCTGGTTGGCGCCCGGCGCCTGCGTCACCATCGTGGTGAAGTCGCGGCCGTGCGGCAGCAGTTCGACCTGCTCGGCGCGGATGTTGGTCTGGCGCGCGCTCTGGCGGACGTCGATGAGCGGCGTCACCGCGGTCACCTGCACCGTCTCGGTCACGCCCGAGAGCGGCAGCGAGAAGTCGACCTTCTTGATCTGGCCGAGCGCGACGCGCACGTCAACGACTTCGCGCGCGACGAAGCCCTGGAGATTCGCGGTCACCTTGTAGTTGCCGGGTGGCAGCGAGGGGAAGCGGAACGCGCCGACCGAATCGGTCGTCGTCGAGGCCACCGGGCCAACGTTGGACTGGGCTTCGACGGTGGCTCCGGGGAGCACCGCGCCCGAGGCGTCCCTGACGACGCCTTCAATCGAACCGCGCTGCTCCTGCGCCCACGCGGGCGCCGCCAGCGCGGCGATCAACATCAATGCTGCGAAAGGTCTTGCGAACATCACCTTTCCTCCTTCGGAAAGACAACGGCAATAAAGGAAGAAGCATCTACTGCTGTGGGAAGTCACTCCCACCGAACCCAGAGAAATTTGGGCCTTCAGAATTCTAGAACACTAATGGGGACGAAAAAGGGACGAATGGCGTAAAAGATGGGACGAATGCACGGTTTTTTGGTGTCAATACAGTTCCGATCAGGACGAGCTGGCCGGGGTGCCAAATCACGCTAATTTGAACACTCGTTTGATATTATCGGCACGATTGAGGCTACAGGTTCCAAGTCCCGGGTCCCCGGTTCGATCATGAAAATTGCTGTCATTGCAGGGGACGGAATCGGGAAAGACGTGACGGCGGAAGCTGTCAAGGTCCTGAAGGCCGTCGGCGACGTGTTCGGCCGCCGTTTCGATCTCGAGCATCTGCCGTGGAGCGCCGATCATTACCTGAAGACCGGCGAGACGCTGCCGGCCAACGGCTACCAGATGCTGCGCGAGTTCGACTCGATCTTCGTCGGCGCGCTCGGCGACCCGCGCGTCGCCGACAACCGCCACGCGCGCGACATCCTGCTCGGCACCCGGTTCGAGCTCGATCTCTATGTGAACTATCGCCCGGTCAAGCTGCTCGCCGATCGCCTGAGCCCGCTGAAGGATCGCGGCCGGAAGGACATCAACTTCGTCGTGTTCCGCGAGAACACCGAAGGCGTGTATGTGAGCATCGGCGGCCGCTTCAAGGCCGGGCACCGACGACGAAGTCGCGATCCAGGAAGAGATCAACACCTACAAAGGCGTGCACCGCATCATCAGGCATGCGTTCGAGTTTGCGAAGGCCAACGGCCTGACCAAGGTCTGCATGGCCGACAAGAGCAACGCAATGCAGCAGGGTCACGCGCTGTGGCAGCGCGTGTTCAAGGAAGTCGCGGCGTCGTATCCGGGCATCACCGCAACGCACCAATACATCGATGCGCTCGCGATGTTTCTGGTCAAGGATCCGGGGCAATACCAGGTGATCGTCACCAACAACCTGTTCGGCGACATCGTCACCGACATCGGCGGGGCGTTGCAGGGCGGGCTGGGCATGGCCGCGTCCGGGCAACATTCATCCCGGCAAGACGTCGCTGTTCGAGCCGGTCCACGGCTCGGCGCCGCCGCTGGCGGGCAAGAATGTCGCCAACCCGATCGGCGCGATTCTCTCGATCGCACTGATGCTCGACACGCTCGGCGCGCGCGAGGAAGCGAAGGCGATCGAGGCCGCGGTCGAAGCGGCGATTGCCGCAAATCACACAACGGTAGATATTGGTGGGGAGCTGGGGACGCGTGAGGTGGGTGATTGGATCACGAAATCAATCCAACCCGTAAGCCCGTCGCCCGCCAGCCCATAGGGAGTTTCATGGCCAAACAGGTATTCATTCTCGGCGGCGCGCGCACGCCGATGACGGCGCATGTCGGCGCGCTCAAGGATTTTTCGGCGATCGATCTCGGCGCGATCGCGTCGAAGGCGGCGCTCGATCGCTCGGGCACCAGGCCCGAGTGGATCGATCACGTCGTGTTCGGCAACGTGCAGCAGAGCAGCGTCGACGCGCATTACGGCGCCCGTCACGTCGGGCTCAAGGCCGGCCTGCCGATCGAGGTGCCGGCGCTGACCGTCAATCGCCTCTGCGGCTCCGGCATCCAGGCGCTCGTCAACGGCGCGCAGCAGATCCAGCTCGATGAGGCAGGATTCGTGCTCGCCGGCGGCATGGAGAGCATGAGCCAGGTCCCGCACGTGGTTCGCGGGGCGCGCAGCGGATTCAAGCTGGGGCAGGGAAAGCTCGAAGACTGGTTGTGGGAAGGCTTGAACGATCCCTACGCCGGCTGCTCGATGGCGATCACCGCGGAGAACTGCGCGGCGAAATACGGCATCACCCGCGAAGACAGCGATGCGTATGCGCTGCGCAGCCAGCAGCTGGCGCACAAGGCCTGGACGTCGGGTGTCATGAAAGAGGAAGTGACGCCGGTCGAGATCAAGATCGAAGAAGGGCGTCACGCTCGTCGAGCAGGACGATCACATGCGTCCCGACACGACGATGGAGATCCTGGCGAAGCTGCCGACGGTGTTCAAGAAGGACGGCGTCGTGACGGCCGGCAATGCCAGCGGCATTGTCGACGGCGCCGCCGCGCTCGTCATCGCGGGTGAGGATGCGGTGAAGGCAAAAGGGGCGAAGCCCCTCGGAAGAATAGTGTCGTGGGCGACCGTCGGCGTCGAGCCGACGTTGATGGGCATGGGGCCGGCGCCGGCGATCCGCAAGGCGCTCGAGCGCGCCAGGCTGTCGCTCGACGATCTCGATCTGATCGAGATCAACGAGGCGTTCGCGCCGCAGTACCTCGCGTGCGAGAAGGAGCTGGGCCTCAATCGCGACAAGGTGAACGTCAACGGCGGCGCGATCGCGATCGGACACCCGCTCGGCGCCAGCGGCGCGCGGCTGGTCCTGACGCTGCTGCTCGAGCTGCGGCGGCGCGGCAAGAAGTATGGGGTGGCTTCCGCGTGCATTGGCGGCGGACAGGGGATCGCGATGGTTGTAGAAGCTCTGTAGGGATCAGGGATCAGGGATCAGGGATCGGGGATCAGTTGATGGCGATCAAGACGGTTGGTGTGCTGGGTTGTGGGTTGATGGGCGCGGGCATCGCGCAGGTGTCGGCGGCGGCCGGCTTCAAGACCATCGTTCTCGAAGTGAATGACGACGTGCTGAAGAAGGGACTTGGCCGCATCGACAAGTTCCTGACGGGCGGCATCGAAAAGGGCAAGGTCACCGAAGAACAGAAGCAGACCGTGCTCGGCAACCTGACGGGCACGACGAAGTACGCCGACCTGAAGGATTGCGATCTCGTCATCGAAGCGATCATCGAAAACGTCGCGATCAAGACGCAGGCCTACGCCGAGGTCGAAGCCGTCGTCGGGCCGAACTGCATCATCGCGTCGAACACGTCATCGCTCTGCATCACCGAACTTGGCGCCGGCACGAAGCGGCCGGACAGGGTCGCCGGCCTGCACTTCTTCAACCCGGTGCCGTTGATGAAGCTGGTCGAGGTGATTCGCGCGCTCGCGACGAGCCAGGAGACGCACGACTCGCTGATGGGCTTCGTGAAGGCGATCGGCAAGGAGCCGATCAGCGCCCCCGATCGCGGCGGCTTCATCGTCAATCGCCTGCTGGTGCCGTATCTGCTCGATGCGATTCGCTGCCTGGAAGACGGCCTCGGCACCGTCCAGGACATCGACAATGGCATGAAGCTCGGATGCGGTTATCCGATGGGCCCGTTCGCGCTCCTCGACTTCGTAGGCCTCGACACCACGTATTACATCGCGAACATCATGTTCGACGAGTTCCGCGAGCAGCGCTTCGCGCCGCCGCCGCTATTGAAGCGGATGGTGCTGGCGGGGCATCTCGGGAAGAAGTCCGGCAAAGGATTTTACGATTATTCGAAGTAACGGACGTTAACCACGGAGGACACGAAGGACACGAAGAATTCTTTTCTAAACCCCAGTGCCGCTAAGCGAGCACTTGTATTTTTTGAAAAGTTGTCTTCGTGTTCTCCGTGTCCTCCGTGGTTAACGTACGTGTCAGCGAAGATCTCGCAGCAGGCGCTTTGCCATTTCCTTGAAGCGCCGGTCTTCCGGCGTCCAGTCCGGATCGAGCGGCGCATCGAGCGCGGCTTGTGCTTCCTTGCGCGCGTCCTCCTTGCGTCCCATATCAGCGAGGGTCTCGGCCAGGAAGATGTGCGAGATGATGCTGTTCGGGTTGTAGGTCAGCGACTTGCGGAGGTGGATTTCCGATTGCTTGTTGCTGCCGCCGAACAACCGCGGCACCTTGTAATACCAGCGTCCGAGCGCGCGATCGGCGGAGCCGTCCATGAAGGCCGGGTCGAGCTTCAGGGTTGCGACGAGCGCGTCCTTGATCGGTCCGCGATACTTGATTCCTTGCCGCATGCCGAACGATTCCGCAAGCGCGCCCATGTTGGCGCCGAGCCAGAAGTGTCCCTCGGGCCGCTCGGCGTCGAGCGCAATCGCCGATCGGGCTGCGGCGATGCCGGCCTCGAGCGCGGCCTTGCGTTCGGGCTCTGGCAGGCCGTTGGTCCCAAGCCAGTAACGCGCCTGCGCCAGTTTGTAGGCCGATTCAAAATCCTTCGGGTTCGCCGCCAGCCGGGCCGCCCAGATGTCAGCCGCCTTCCTCGCGCTGGCCAGGTTCTCGCGCTCCCTGTAGAGCGCGTCCGGATCGTCCGCGGGAACCTGGAGCGCGGCCGGCGCATCCAATGTGGATATGGCACCCGACGCACCTGTTGCACTCGATGCACCTGATGCACCCACAACATACAATGCGCAGATGCAGGATCTGATTAAGCGCCTGCTCACCGAGCTGGGCGAGGACCCGGATCGTGAGGGGCTGGTCAAGACGCCCAAGCGTGTCGACAAGGCGCTGAGATTTCTCACGAGCGGCTATTCAGCGGACATCGACGAAGTGCTCAATGGCGCGCTGTTCAAGGTCGATTATAGCGAGATGGTGATCGTGCGCGACATCGACTTCTACAGCATGTGCGAGCATCACCTGCTGCCGTTCTTCGGCAAGTGCCACGTCGCCTACATTCCGAACGGCCAGGTGATCGGCCTCAGCAAGATCCCGCGCCTGGTCGACATCTTCGCGCGCCGGCTGCAGTTGCAGGAGCGCATGACCAACCAGATCGCGCGAGACGATTACCGAAAAGATCAAGCCGCTCGGCGTGGCGGTGGTCTGCGAAGGCACGCATCTCTGCATGGCGATGCGCGGCGTGGAGAAGCAGAACTCGTACACCATCACGAGCGCCATGCTCGGCGCGTTCCGCGATCAGTCGCGGACCCGCATGGAATTCCTCGAGCTGCTGAAACTCAGAAGCGGCAGCCTGTCGGTCACAGGACTGCCGCTTCCGCAAGGCTCACATCACTTCGACGAATAGGCCCGTCAGAACCGAAACGCCACGTTGAAGCGGATGTTGCGCGGGCCGTAGACCTGCGCCGGCGACGCGAATTGCGGCACGGTGTTGATCGCGCCGTTCGGGTCGCCGTTCTGCCGCAGGTTGATGGTGCCGCCCAGCGTCCGCGCATCCCACACGGTGTTGGAGTTGGTGATGTTGCTGAAATCCACCGAGAGGTCGAGACTGCGCGTCGCCGAAGCGCGTGTTCTTGAAGACGCGGAGATCGGCCACCGTGCGCGATGCGGCAGCCGGTAGGAGCCGAGCGGCTCGACGTTCACCGTGCTGTTGCCGCCGACCGTCTGCGCCACCGTGATCTGCCGCGTGATCACGATGCCGCTCTGCGAGTTGAAGTTGCCGGCGAGGCCGATCTCGTGCCACGGCAACACGTAGGTCCCGGTCAGCTTGAACTGATGCGGCCGATCGCCGATCTGGCCGTTGAAATCGGTGTTCTGTCCCGCCAGCGGACCCGTCACGTTGAGCAGGTTGTTCGGATTGGTGTTGACGCTGAGGCCTTCGACCCGGCTCTGCGACCAGGTGTAGCCGACCAGCATCTGCCAGCGGTTCGACATGCGCTTCGTGCCGGTGATCTCGAGGCCGTTGTAGGTCTGGCGGATAGTTGCGGTCGTTCGTGAAGAAGGTCTGATTCACCGCGGTCGACGTCCGGTTGTAGAACTGGAACGTGCCGTCGTCCGCCGTGCCGACGACGCCGTCGCGGCCCGCATCGGGGCGCGTCGTCAGGAACGTGTCGTACGGATTCGCGGGGTTCGACGTCGCCTGCGGGTTGCGCTCGACGCGGTGCGTGCCGATCACGCTCAGGCGCAACGCCGGGAACAGCTCGTGGTCGACGCCGCCCGTGAACTCGTCGGTGTACGGCCGCAGGTAGTCGTGATCGACGGAAATCGTTTCACGGCAGCACGCGGGAGATGACCGGGTTGCCGGTCTGTTCGCCAGGCTGGAAGTGACGATCGCCGTTGAGCGTCGTTCCAGCCGTACTGCTCCTGAGTAGTTGCCGTTGGGATTGATGCCGTCGAGGATGCCGCCGCCCGAGGCGATCACATAGTAGTAGCGGCCGGCGGCGACCTTGAGTCCGGTGCGGCCGTTGCCCGATCAGGTCGTAGGCGGCGCTGATGCGCGGGCCCGACGGTCTTCCAGTTGACGACGTCGTCGACGCGTCGGCGAAGCTGCGCGTGCAGCGTCGGGGAAGAACCGGCTGGCCGGGCTGCTCTGTTCCGGGCAGGTAGCCCACGAGGTGCTCCCAGCGGAGGCCGGCGGTGACCGTCAGGCGCTTCCACGACGATGCTGTCCTGCGCGTAGAGCGCGAGCACGTCGACGGCGGTCTTCGAGTAGAACGGCGTCGCATACAGCGTCACGTTCTGCGTCAGGCCGGTCGCGCTGCTGTAGGTCAGGTCGACGTCGTCAAAGCGCGACGTCGCGGTTCTCGACCGGCAGTGCGAGTAGTCGAAGCCGAACTTGAACTCGTGCCGGCCGCCCAGCGCCTCGTCGACGTAGTACTGACCGGTCGCGTTCATCTGGTAGCGATCGCGCCAGCGTTCGGCGCCCGTCGTGGCGTTGCGCGTGCGGATGTTGGTCGCCGAATCGAGCAGCGTCTGATCGTTGCCGTTCAGGTAGGTCGGGAAGAAGATCTTGTTCAGGCCGACGCGCGCATCGATGAAGAATTTCTGCGTCACGACCGAGTTCCACAGCACCTGGTAGATGTCGAACACGTCGTCTTCATTGTTGGTCGACTCGAGCACCGTGACACGTTCGACGCGGTCAGGAAGCGGTTCGGCTTCTTGTAGTACTGGCGCGAGTAGAGGCCGGTCAGGCGGTTGTCGTCGTTGATCTGGTAGTTGGCGTTGATGAGGCCCGACGTGATGTCGGTCTTGTCGAGCACCAGCGTCGAGAACGCCGCCGGCACGTTGACGTGCACGCGCCAGTCGCGGAACGATCGCGAACACGCGCAGCTTGCTCGCGATGATCGGGCCGCCGCCGCTGATGTTGACGTCCGAGACGAAGTCGACGGCGTTGGTTTCGGGACGGAAGCCGTAGCGCAGCAGCTCGTCGTCGATGTTCTGCGTCTGCGTCGCATCGCCGAGCCACGCGCCGGTCAGCGCGGCCGCGCCAGCTCTCGCCGCCGCTCTTCGTCACCATGTTCAGGAACACGCCGCTCGTCGGCACGGTGATGTCGTGCGCGCCGGTCGAGACCTGGATGTCGTCGAAGGCGTCGAAGTCGTAGTAGAAGCCGGCCGCGCCGATGGCCGCCGGATCGCCGACGTTGATGCCGTTCAGGTAGCTGCGTGTTCTGCGCGCTGGTCGTGCCGCGCGCGTTGAAGACGCCCTGCAGACCGCCCGACGTGCCGCCGACGTCGGGACGCGTGATCAGCAGGCTCGGCACCTTGTATTCGACGAGCGACCAGATGTCGCGGCCGCCGGGCGTGCCCTGGAGCAACTGCTCGCCCAGGTTGACGCTGGTGTTGGCGCTCGTCGTGTCGACGACCGGCGAGGTGCCGGTGACGGTGACCGTCTCGGCCACCGTCGCCACGCTCAACTGCAAGTCGAGCGGCACCGTCTGGCCGACGACGACCTGCACGTTCTCACGAACGACCGTGCGGAATCCCTGCAGGTCGAGCTTCACCGAATAGATGCCGGGCTGCAGAGACGGGAAGCGGTTGACGCCGCCGGTATCGGTCACGCCGGCCATCGTGCCGGACACGAGGACAGGGCTTGCGAGCGTCACCGCCACGCCAGGCACCGCGCCGCCCTGTGCGTCGGTCACGCGGACCAGGATCGAGCCCGTCTGCACTTGCGCGGAGACGGGTAATGCCGCGAGCGCCAGTAGAGCCAAGAGCCGAAAGCCAACTCGTACTCGATTCATCGCTTTCCTCCGGGATTCCGTTTGCGCCTTACGACAATTTGAATGACAGGCTTCAAGCGCACGTCAGGGATCGTCTGACAGCGAACGACGTGAACCCGAACTGACACGGCCTGACAGGCGCGCAGCCTGCTGCATGCTACAAGCAATCCGTTTGCCGCCGACGATATACTAGAGGTATGCGTCTCGCGATCGCGCTTCTGTGTGCAACCACATTTGCGGCAGCCCGCGCTCGACGCGCAGACGAGCAAGACCACGCCCAAGAAATCGACGCCCGCCCCGAAGCCGCCGCCGGCGCCGCTGTCGCGGATCCAGGCCGAGTGGAAGTGCCCGTCAGAGCTGGGCGTCGGTGTCGCGACTGCCCGGCGCTTTTGCGACGTGCTGACCGGCTGCGACCCCAAGGAAGGGGTGCTCGTCACGATTCCACCGCATCGCGGCCCGGTCACCATCTCGTTCGAGCTGCATAACCGCCACACCTACTCGGCTGAGCTGGTGAAGTTGAAGCAGGCGTATCGCAAATACACCGCGACCGTGGGCGTGTTGACGATGGACAACACGCTGGTCGAACGGGCCGTGATCCAGAGCGAATTCAGGACTGAAAAGGATCTGTTCGATCGGATCAGCGGCGGCGCGGGCCCCGGCGGCGTCAAGGCTGTCGCGCCGTCGGGCGATGAATTCATCACGATGGAGCTGCCGGCGACGGTCGGAGAGCAGGTGTCGATACTCGGCGAGAAGCTCGCGGTGATGCGGCCCGACGGCACCGACACCTACACCAGCCCCGGCCGGCCGATTGCCAGCATCAGCAACGTGATGCTGGAGTTCAGGCCGGGCCCGCCGCCAAAGAAGGCCCCGGCGAAGAAGACCCCAGCGAAGACAGCCCCGGCTAAGAAACCCTGAGCGCTACGAGCGGAAGATCCCGGGCCGCCGCCCACTGCTCCCACTCGATCGCGGTCCTGGTGGAGAAGACTGCGCTCGGGTCGTCGCCGTCGCCGAGTCCCAGTCCCTCGTAGAGGCGCGCGCGAAAGTGTGGCTCGAGCGCGGTCACCGCGATCGCGCCCTCGCGCGCCGCATAGATGCCGTATGCCGGGTTGCCGCCGCCCAGGTGCCCGCCTGGCGAGGTGAGACCATAGCGAAGCGGCGCTGCAAGGTCACTCAGCGCGTCATACAAACCGACTTCGCGACTGGCGCCCGGATGGTTCATCGCGTCCTTGATTGCCGCGTGCGCGCGTTCGGCGCCGGCCATGTCGGCAAGTAACGTCAGCGGCAGCGCCCGCCGCCCTTCGACTCCGCTCAGGGCAGGCCCTTCGACTCCCAACAATCCCGCACGAGCCTGGTAGGTCAGATCGTGTCCGGGTTCTTCGGGATTCGCGGTGTCGCCGACGATGTTGACGTGGCGCAGTGACGGGAACGCCGCCTGCAGCGATCGGGCATCCAGTCCAAGACGCGCCAGCGCCGCGGGCCGCTGGCTTGCGAAGAACACGTCGGCGTTACGCGAGCATCGACATCATTCGCGCGCTGCCGTCAGCGGTCTTCAGATCGATTCGTTCGACGGCAATGCCGCGGTGCAGGTCGTCGTACCATCGCTGGCACAGGCGGTGGAGCGGGTCGCCCCATGGCGGCTCGATCTTGAACGCCTCGGCCCCTTCCGCCACCAGCCGCGCCACGGCGACGGGTCCCGGGACATTCAGCGCGATGCTAACGATCTTCACGGTCCATCCCGCCTTCGCCAAGGCTTCCACCTCCGCCAAAGCTACGGTGGACGGGACGGCGGGCAAGCCATTCGTCGAGGATCGCAGCCAGATCCATGTCAGGCGCAATCAGGCAGCTGTGTCCATGCCCCTCGAGGATTCGCATCGTCGCCGCGGGAGTCCGCTCGCTCATGAGCCGCGCCTGCTCGACCGACGGCACGAGCGTGTCTCGATCGGCGGCGAGATAGAGGACCGGCGCGGCGATCGACGGCAGTTGGTCGCGGATGTCGTAGTCGCGCAGGATGCGCATGCGTGACAGATAGCCGGCGCGCGTCGCGGCCCTCATCAGCTCGTGAAAGCGCTCGATCTCGTCGCGCTCGGTCTGCGGCGAATGCATCCGATGCGCGTTGAGCTGCCGTACGATGCGCATCATGCCCCAGGGCGTGGCGCGGAGCAGGTGATAGCCAAGCCACAAGCGCGCCTGCGATCCGAAGTGCGCGAAGGAATTGAGGACGACGAGCCGCGCGACGCGCTCGGGATGCGCGATGGCGTAGCTGAGGGTGAGCGCACCGCCGAATGACTCGCCGAGCAGCGACACCGGCCGGCCATCCCCGGCGACACGCGTGATCTCGTCGTGCAAATCGGCGACAAGATCGTCCATCGTTTGCGCTTCATCGCGCAGGCGTATCGGCGTGACTGTGAAACGGCGTTCGAGCCCGGGAATCTGCCGGTAGAACAGTTTCCCGGTCCCATCGATGCCCGGGATCAATACGAGATGCTCTTTCAACTCTCAACTCTCAACTCTCAACTCTCAACTCTCAACTCTCAACTCAACTCTTAACCGTCGACTCCTGACTGCCGACTGTTCTTATGGTAACTTGCCGCCCGTGACTGCCAGCGCAGACAGGTCGCGTGGCCTGGACGATTGTGTCGATCTTCATCGTCGAGACGGTGGTGTTCGGCCTCTCGGTGCTGCCGGCCTTCACGTTCTGGTCATGGAGCATGGAGTGGGTGCCCAACCCCTGGATTCTCCGGCCCGCCGTGGTGGCGATGTCGCTGGTGCCCGCGTACCTGGTGTTCGCGTTTGCGTTGATCGGCCTGTCGGCGCTGTCGACGAAGCTGTGCGGCTGGCGCACGGCGCCCAACGGCGCGTGGAAGCTTCGCGATCTGGACTGGCCGCTGCTCGACTGGTCGCGCTACATGATCTCGACGCACGTGGTGCGCGTGCTGGTGGGAACATTTTTCCGCGCGTCGTTCATGTGGACGCTCTACCTGCGCTGGAACGGCGCCCGCATCGGGCGCGGCGTGCACATCAACAGCCTGTCGATTTCCGATCACAACATGCTCGAATTCGGCGACGGCGTGGTAATTGGCGAAAACGTGCACCTCTCGGGTCATACTGTCGAAGGCGGCATGGTCAAGACCGGGCCCGTGAAATTGTCCCGGTTCGTGACCGTCGGCCTTGGCAGCATGGTCGGGATCAACGTCGAAGCCGGTGAGAAGTGCCAGATTGGCGCGATGAGCGTGGTGCTGAAAGGCACCAGGCTCGACGCCGAATCGGTTTACGTCGGCGTCCCGGTCCGCAAGGTCGAGCGGAACAGCCCGGCGGCCGTCGTCGAAACGGCCCTCCTTGACGCTTGACCCGTCAACGTTTGAACTCTTGAACCCCTGAACTCAACACTTGAACTCCTTGAACCTCTGAACCGTTGAACCAGCTCATTTCGATCGTAGTTCCGGTTTACAACGAGGCGCGGACCGTCGCAGAAGTGATCCAGAGGCTCGTCGCGATCGATCTGCCGGCGCCGCGAGAGATCCTGGTCGTCAACGACGGATCGACCGATGGCACGCGCGAGGTGCTCGATCGTATCGCGCAGCGTCCCGAGCTGCGCATCATTCATGCCGAGAGAAACGGCGGGAAGGGCAGCGCGATCCGGATCGGGTTCGCGCAGGCGAACGGCACGATCGTCGCGATCCAGGATGCGGACCTCGAGCTCGACCCGGCCCAACTGGCGGAGCTGACGCAGCCGATCCTCGACGGCCGCACGCGCGTGGTTTACGGGTCGCGCTTTCTTGCGGGGCGGCCCGCGGCGCCGTGGCTGTCGATCGTCGCCAACCAGGTGCTGACGGGCGTCACGAACCTGCTGTTTGGCGGCCGGCTCACCGACATGGAAACCTGTTACAAGGTGATGGCGCGCGACATCGCGCAGTCACTCGATCTCGAATCGAACCGCTTTGACATCGAACCCGAGATTACGGCGAAGCTGCTGCGCGCCGGGCATGCGATCCTCGAGCTGCCGATTCGATTCGAGCCCCGCAGCCGCGCCCAAGGCAAGAAGATCGGCTGGCGTGACGGCGTCCGCGCGATTCAGGTTCTCTTCAAGTACCGTTTCAGCAAATGACCCACCTCCGCCACGGCTTCGGCGGGCAGGGCAGAGTTGCTGCCTTGGTCGCCCTGGCCGTGGCCCTGGCGCTCGCCTCCGTTGCGGTGGTGCGGGGCACGTGGTCGGTGGGTGGGTCGGATTCGTCCTGCTACGCGTTGATGGCGAAATCGTTCGCGAGCGGCGAACTGCAACCGCATAGCGTCCTTGCCAATGCGCCATGGCCCGACGGGGCGTTGACGCTGGCGCCCGGTGGGTTCTTCCCCTCAGCGCTTCATGCCGATGCCGCGTCGCCGATCTGCGCACCGGGAATGTCGCTGGTGATGGCGCCGCTGGCGATGTTCTTCGGAGAGGACGCCATTTTCTGGCTGACGCCAGGCGCTGCGTTCGTCCTCGTGCTGGCGGCGTTCGCGATCGCGCGGCAGCTCGCCGGCGGCATCGCCGGCGCGACGGCGGCCATCCTGACAGCGACGAGCCCGATTGTGCTGTACCAGGCGGTGCAGCCGATGAACGACATCCTGACGGCGGCGCTCTGGTTGTCGGCACTCGCAACGAGCGGCAGCCCTCTCGTTTCGGGCATCCTGATCGGCGCGGCCATTCTCGTCCGGCCGAATCTCGCGCCGCTGGCGGTGGTGCTCGCGGCGATTCCGTTCATCCAGAACGCCACTCGCGAGAAACAGCTGCGCGGCCTGTTCGCGATGATTGCGGGAGCGCTGCCCGGCGTGGCGGTCCTGGCGTGGCTGAATCACGCGCTCTACGGCAGCGTGACTGGTTCCGGCTACGGCGAAGCCTCGAAGCTGTTCGCGCTCGCGAATGCCGGCGCGAACGTGTCGAACTTCTCACGCGCCATCTTCGAGACGCAGCATGTGGTGCCGCTCGTCGGGCTTGCGGCGCCGCTCGTCTTTCACGGGATCAAGCGCCACGGAACCGTGTTGCTGCTCGCCTTTGTCGCCGTGGTGTTTGCGATCTACCTGCTGTATTCGCCCTATCCGGAATGGTGGTACCTGCGGTTCCTCATCCCGGCGCTCGTCGTGCTGCTGATTCTCGCCAGCGCCGTGAGCGTGCACCTGCTGTCGCAGGCCAACATGGGCGGCCTGATTCCGATCGCGGCCGTGCTGCTTGGCATCATGGGGACCCGCGTCGCCGCCGATCGCGATGCCTTCAACCTCCAGCGAATGGAAGGACGTTATCGCGTCAGCGCCGAGCTCGTGCGCGATCGATTGCCGGCCAATGCCGTGCTGATCACGGTGTGGCAGAGCGGCAGCATGCGCTTCCATGCGGGCCGCGAAATCGTGATGTGGGACTCGCTCGATCCGTCGTGGCTCGATCGCGCGATCACCTGGCTGCGCTCGCAGGGGGTGGAGCCGTATTTTCTGTTCGAGCGTCGCGAAGAGCCGGAATTTCGCGCCCGCTTCCGGGGCCAATCGGAGGTGGGCGCCCTCGACTGGCCGCCGCGATTCGATCTTGGCCGGCAGGTGCGGATCTTTGATCCTGCCGACCGCACGCGTTATCTCTCCGGTGAGTCGTACGCCACCGAGAACATTCAGGGCCCGTCGCGCCGAAGCCCTGGCGGAGGCGGACGCTAGCTGCGCAACACCCAGTCTCCGAGAAAGATGTAGATCGCGTAGACGGTCCCTTCGCCGACGATGACGCCGAACAGGAATTTCTTGAAGTTGATCTTCAGCGAACCGCAGACGTAGCAGAGCACGTCGGTCGGCAGGAACAGGAAGAAGCTCCAGCCGATGATGATCGGCAGCTGGTAGGACTGGAGCAGCTCCTTCAGCTTGCGGATCTGCTTCGGATACTTGCGCTCGACGATCTCGTCCATGTGAATCGCTTCCGCGAACCAGTAACAGATCGACGATGAGATGGCGATGCAGGGAATGGTCAGCGCCAGCAGGACCCACGGGTCGAAAAACGGCATGGCGACCAGCAGCGGGAAAGTCGCCGGCACCAGCGTGAAGGCGCGCAAGGCGCCGATCAGCAGGTACGAGATCGACGCCACCCAGAACGACGCCGACAGCGCGTCGCGCAGTTCGCTCTGCACCGCCTCGCGCTTGAAGAAATACAGGTAGAGGGCGCCGGCCGCGATCACGACCCACAGTGCGAAGAGGCCGTAGCGCACGGCCTTGCTGTGAAGCTGCGGCGCGGGCACGATCAGACGGGCTCTTCCTCGCCGACGTGGATCTGATGCTCGAGCTTCGCGAAGCCCTCGACCGCGGCCGGCTCCGGCGCCACCAGCGAGGTGACGATGCCGACGATGAACGACAGTGGAATGGTGAACAACCCCGGATTCCTATACGGAAAATACGCGGTCGTATGTTTCAGCAGATCGATCTGAATCGTCGGCGACAGATAGATCAGCACCAGCGTGGCGACGGTGCCCGAACAGGATCGAGGCCTGCGCGCCGCGGGTCGTGAATCCGTTTCCAGAACATCGACAGCACCAGCGCCGGGAAGTTGGCGCTGGCGGCAATGGCAAACGCCAGCCCGACCATGTAGGCGACGTTCTGGCCCTTGAAGACGATGCCGAGCACGATCGAGAAGACCGCCAGCAGGATCGTCGCGCCGCGCGCCACCCTCAGCTCTTCCTTCTCGCTGGCGCGGCCGCCGCGGAACACGTGCACGTAGATGTCGTGCGACAGCGCCGCGGCGCCCGCCAGCGTCGAGCCCGGCGACCACCGCGAGGATCGTCGCGAAGGCCACGGCGGAAATGAAGCCGAGGAACGCCTGGCCGCCGACCGCCTCGGCCAGCAGCGGCGCCGCCATGTTGCCGCCGGCGTCGACCGCGCGAATCGCCGGCTGGCCGACCAGCACCATCGCGCCGAAGCCGAGGATGAACGTGAGCAGATAGAACGTGCCGATCGTCGCGGTCGCATACGCCACCGAGACGCGCGCCGTGCGCGCATCGGGCACGGTGTAGAAGCGCATCAGGATGTGCGGCAGGCCCGCGGTGCCGAACATCAACGCCAGGCCGAGCGAGATGCCGTCGACCGGATCCGAGACGAAGCGTCCCGGCGCGAGCACGCCCTCGCCGTACTGCCGCGTCGCTTCCTCGAAGAGCGCGAGCGGGTTGAACGAGAACTTCGATCAACACCAGCATCGCCAGCATGAACGCGCCGGTCAGCAGCAGCACCGCCTTGACGATCTGCACCCACGTCGTGGCGATCATGCCGCCGAAGAGCACGTAGGCCAGCATCACCATGCCGACGATCACCACGGCGGTCTCGTAGCTGAGGCCGAACAGCAGCCGGATCAAGTTGCCGGCGCCGACCATTTGCGCGATCAGGTAGAACGCGACCACCGCCAGGCTGCCGGCCGCCGCGGCCACGCGCACCGGCGCCTGCCGCAGCCGGAACGCGACGACATCGCTGAACGTGAACTTGCCGAGGTTGCGGAGCGGCTCGGCGATCAGGCACACGACCACCGGCCAGCCGACGAGAAAGCCGATCGAGTAGATCAGGCCGTCGAAGCCCGACAGCGCCACCAGCCCGGCGATGCCGAGGAAGCTGGCCGCGCTCATGTAGTCGCCGGCGAGCGCGAGGCCGTTCTGGAACGCCGTGATCGATCGCGCCGGCCGCGTAGAAGTGTTCGGTGCTGCGCGTCCGGCGCGCCGCAAACCAGGTGATGACGAGCGACAGGCCGATGAAGATGACAAAGCCGGCCATCGCGACGACGTTGGTCTGGCCGGTCTGCATCAGCGGCCTTCCTGTCTGGCGCGGCGCTCGTCGGCGACGCGGTGGTCGTAGTGGGTATTGGTCCAGCGCACGTAGATCACGATCAGCACCCACGCCGTGACGATGACCAGCACGCCGAGCAGGATGCCGAGGCTGAGGCCCGGCATCAGGATCGTGCCGAGCAGCGGCTTGTTGAAGGCGATCAGCAGGATGAAGCCGACGTAGACGACCGTCATGACCGTCGTCAGCAGCAATGCGAGGCGCCAGCGGGCGGCGGCGACGCGTGTCAGATGAATCTGACTGTCACTCATGCGCGGCAATCATAACTGGGCCCTGTGCTATAGTCCGCGCAATTCATGGCTTGTCACCCGGCTTCTCGGGTGAGCGCGCGGGACTCGGCTTTATCGTCGTGTCGGCTCGGTTGTCTTCGACCCTCACATCTGCCCTCCGACCTGTTCGGCGGCAGAACTGGAGTGAGCTATGCGCGTGCGGTTTGCCTCCTGCTCGTCTTTTTCTTTCCTTGTTCTTCTCGCCGCTCCCGCGTTCGCGCAGGACGCCACCCTCATCGGCAACGTCGTCGACGGCACCAAGGCCGCCTTGCCGGGCGCGACCGATCACCGCGACGATGATCGATACCGGCCGCGCGACGACGACGGTCACCGACGAGCGCGGCGAGTATCGCCTGCGCGGCCTGCCGGCCGGCCGCTACAGGGTCCAGGCCGAGCTGTCCGGCTTCTCGACCATCGTCATTCCCGACATCGAGCTGCTGGTCGGCCAGAACCGCTCGCTGCCGTTCCCGATGCAGGTGGCGTCGCTGTCGGAAACGCTGACCGTGACCGGCGAGGCGCCGCTGGTCGACGTCAGCTCGACGCAGGTCGCCGGCAACGTCGATCGCCGCCAGATGGAAGAACTGCCGCTGCAGGGCCGCAACTGGATGGAGCTGGCGATGCAGGTCAAGGGCATCACCGCCAACGCGGTCGACACCACGCCGGGCGTGCGCGATCGCGCGTTCCAGTTGAATCTCGACGGCCAGGAGATCACGCAGCAGGTCGCCGGCTCGGGCTTCGGCCAGCCGAAGTTCAGCCGCGAGGCGATCGCCGAATTCCAGGTCGTCACCAACCTGTTCGACATCACGCAGGGCCGCTCGCTCGGCATCCAGGTGCAGGCGATCTCGCGTTCGGGCACCAACAACTACGACGGCAGCGTCTACGGCTACTTCCGCGACGACAAGTGGAACGCCAAGGACTTCATCGCCAACCGCGTGCTGCCGTATGCGAACCAGCAGATCGGCGGCGCGATCGGCGGCCCGCTGATCAAGGACAAGGCGCACTTCTTCCTGTCGTTCGAGCGCGAGAACGAGCCGAACACGATCCTCGCGTGCGCCGGCCGCCTTGCCGGGACACAGTCGTTCTCGTTCGACACCAAGCTGATTCAGAACAGCTTCCTCGGCCGCGGCGACTGGCAGGCGACGCAGAACGATCACTTCACCGCGCGCGCGTCGTATTGGGATTGGGGCAATCGACTTCACGCAGGTCGCCGGCACCGAGCATCCGTCGCAGGCGGCGGCGCGCTACCGCAAGGCGATCAACGTCGTCGGCACCTGGGCCAAGGTGTTGAGCACCACCACGCTGCAGGAAGTGAAGATCGGCTACACGCACTTCGACTGGCAGAACCTGCTGGCGGTTCCGGCGCTCGCCGAACACGCCGAACTACGTGTTTCCGGGCGGCATCATCTTCGGCCAGCGCCGCAACTATCCGCAGGAGTTCTTCCAGAACACGATCAGCGCGCGCTACGACCTGATGAAGACCTGGGGCCGCCACGACACGAAGTTCGGCGGCGAGTTCCTGCGCTGGCACGACACCGGGCAGCTGGCAGCTGCTGTCGCGCGGTGAATACATCTTCACGTCGACGCCGGCCGACATGAACCGCCGCTTCCCGGTGGATGCCTGGGACGATCCGTCGCCGCTGGGACGTGACCGGCCTCGACTCGATCGTGCAGCGATTCGATCAGAACTTCGGCGACTGGACCATCGACATCCCGCGACCGACGTGGGCGGTGTGGTTCGGCGACACCTGGCGCATGAACGATCAGTTCACGGTGAACTACGGCGTGCGCTGGGACGCGGACTGGGGCGCGCTCGATCCGCCGCACATCACGACGCAGGCCACGTTCGATCCCGGCGGCGGGGCACCGTATCCGGACATCGCGCTCGAGCCCGGGCGACATGCTCTATCCGAACAACCTGCGCGACATCGGCAGCGTGGCGCCGCGCGGCGGCTTCACGTGGAACGTCGGCGGCAACGGCAACCTGGTGATTCGCGGCGGCAGCGGGCTGTATTACAGCATTCCCGACTCGAACACCACGTTCAGCATCCAGTCGTTCAACGGCGAGCGCATTCTCGTCAACTCGTTCCCGAACGACGGCCAGCCGGGCTTCATCCAGGACCCGACGCGCGGCCGCACGCCGGAGGACTATCCTGTCGGGCCGCTACCCGGTGCCGGCGCAGGGCCCGCGCGTGATCGCGCACGACTACCAGATGCCGTCGACGTGGCAGAGCATCGTCGGCATCCAGACGCAGATCGGCAGCCAGCTCGGCTTCGAAGCGCGACTTCACGCACTGGAAGGGCTATCACTTCGCCCGCCAGCGCGATCCGAACCTGTTCTTCAATCCGGCGACCGGCTACAACCGCAACCCGGCGCAGGGCCGGCCCGATCCGAAGTACGGACAGATCCAGTGGCTCGAGTCGAACGGCAGCGCCGACTACGCGGCGATCTCGACCGGCGTCAACCGCCGCTACGCCAACAACTGGCAGGCGTCGATGAACTACACCTACATGCTGTTCATGAACGACAACACCAACGGGTTCCAGTCGCAGGGCAACAACCCGTTCGATCCGGAAGCGGAGTGGGCGCGGTCGACGGACTTCCAGCGGCACACGCTGCGCTTCAACGGCATCTGGCGCCTGCCGTACGACATCTCGGTGTCGGGCGCGTATCTGTTTGGCTCGGGCAACTACTACGCGACGACCATCGCGCTGAACCCGTTCGGCCACACCGGCACGACGCGCCTGAACTCGGGCACGACCGCGCTGACCATTCCCGAGTCGTTGGCGACCTCGCCGACCAACAGCGACATCGTGTCTGTGCTCGATCGCTTCGACGGACCGGCGAGCATTGCGCCCGGCGAGATCGCGCCGCGCAACGCGCTGCAAGGGTTGCCGCTGCATCGCATCGATCTTCGGCTGTCGAAGGACCTCAACCTGCCGGGCGGCATGAAGCTGACCGGCATCGCCGAGGTGTTCAACGTCACCAACCACGCCAACTACGGCGCCTATAACGGTCAGATCAATTCGACGACGTTCGGCCAGCCGCGACAGAGCCTGCTGAACGCGTATCAGCCGCGCGTGATGCAGTTGGCGTTCAAGGTGAGCTTCTAGGAAAGGCAGACGATCTCGGATCTCGGATCGAGCGGATTTCGGATCAATCGTTGATTTGCGAATGACGGATTTCAAATCCTGCATTCTGAGATCGGCAATTGATCCGAAATCCGCTCGATCCGAGATCCGAAATCGTCGTCATTCATCGCGAAGCGCCACATTCGGATTCAGCCCGGCGGCTCGCCGGGCTGGAATCCACGCCGCGAAGGCTGCGACGAGCGCGAAGAGCGCCGCCATCGCCGCGAACGTCGCCGGATCGGTCGCCGACACGCCAACCAGCAGGCTCGCCATGACGCGCGTCAGCGCGATGGCGGCGATCACGCCAAGCAGCGATCCCGCCGACGCTCAGCCGCAGGCCTTGCCCGATGATCAGCGAGAGGATGCTGCCGCTGCGTGGCGCCGAACGCCATGCGCACGCCGATCTCGGTCGTGCGCTGGCGCACGTGGTGGCGAGCACGCCGTAGAGTCCGATCATCGCGAGGATCGCGGCGACCGCCGCGAAGACGCCGATCAGGATCAACGCGAACCGCGTCGGCGCGATGTGCTCGTCGAGGTACGACTGCCAGGTGCGCGGCTCGGTCATCAGCAGCCGCGGATCCTGCTGCGACCATCGCGCTGCGCACCGCGCCGGTGATCGCCTCCGGATCGCCGCTGGTTCGCACCGCCCAGCGGAACGCCGCGCCGAACTGCGAGTAGCCGTCGGTGAAGAACATGCCTTCCTCGCCGTCGTTCATCATCGTGGTGTGGCGCTGGTGCTTGACGACGCCGATGACCTCGAACGTGTCGGGCTCCGGCGTGGTGACGCGCGCCAGCATGCGCTGGCCGACGGCGTTGCCGTTCGGGAACAGCTGCGCCGCCATCAGGTCGTCGATGATGATCACGCTTGGCTGCCGGGTTGTTGTCTGCCTCGGTGAACGCGCGGCCGGCGATGATCGGCGTCTTGGTGAACGCAAAGTAGCCCGGGCTGCACGAAGTGCGCGATCGCCTGCTGGAACTTCGCCGGATCGGTCGCCGCGTCGAGCGGGCCGAAGCGCGCCAGCGAATTGCCGCCGTCGAGCGGAATCGGCCCGGCGGAGGTCGCATCGACCACGCCCGGGAATCGCCTTCAGCCGTTCGAGCATCGTGCGCTGAAACGCCGGCGCGTGCCTCCTGGCCCTGCGCGCGGTTGTTCTGAATCAGGAACGTCAGCACGTTGTCGGGATCGAAGCCGGGATTCGCGTTCTGCAGCGCGATGAAGGTGCGGATCATCAGTCCCGAGCCGACCAGCAGCACGAACGCGAGCGCGACTTCGGCGATCGACCGCGCCGTCGCGCAGCCAGCGGCCCGACGACGCCGCCGACCAGCCGGCCGCTCGAGCGCAGCACGTCCATCACGTCGGGACGCGACGCTTTCCACGCCGGCAGCACGCCGAAGATCAGCGCCGCCGCGAATGACGCGAGCGCCGTGAACGCGAGCACGGTGCCGTCGAGCGACACCGCGGTCGGCGCGCGGCAGGCCTTCGGGCGACAGCTGGATCAGCGCGTCGATGCCGAACTGCGCGAGCAGCAGTCCGGCCGCGCCGCCGATCGGCGGCGAGCACGAGGCTCTCGGCCACCAGCTGACGAACGATGCGCCAGCGGTTGCCGCCGATGGCGGCGCGCACGGCGAGCTCCCGCTCACGCGCCGAGGCGCGCACCAGCAGCAGGTTGGCGACGTTCGCGCAGGCGATCAGCAGCACGAACACCACCGCGCCCATCAGCGCCACCAGCTGCGGCCGCACGTCGGCCACCAGGTCGTGCGTGCATCGGCTCGATCCGCAGGTTCAGTTCGGCCGTCTGCTTGATCGGGAAACCGCGCGCGCAGATCGGCCGACAGGCGATCGAGCTCCGACTGCGCCTGCTCGAAGGAGACGCCGGGCTTCAGCTTGGCGATGACGCGCAGGAAGACGTTGTTGCGCGAGCCGGTCTCGTAGTTGACGCGGTTGGCGACCAGGATGTCCGGACGCGGATCGACGTTGGTGCCCGGCGGAAAGAGCAGCTCGAAGCCGGGCGCCAGCACGCCGACGATGTCGGCGCGGCCGTTGCCGAACTCGATCGACTTGCCGACGATCGATTCGTCGCCGCCGTAGCGGCGCTGCCAGAACTCGTAGCTGAGGATCGCGATGTTCGGCAGCGGCGGTGGCGGCTGCGCGCCCGGCGCGCGGCACCGCGTCGCCCTGGGGCGGCGCCGCGCTGCGGCGTGCCGTCCTCCTCGACGAAGTTGCGGCCGACATGGATGCGGTGACCGAGCAGGGTGAAGAAGTTGGTGGTGGCGCCGGCGCCGACCACCTGCTCGGAGTCGCCCTGGCCGTCGCCGCCGATCGTCGGCCGGAACGTGATGAGCGCCGGCGATGCCGTCGAACTGCGTCAGCATCCGTCCGCAGATCGAAGAAGTCGCCCGGCGAGATCGGGAAGTCCATGACGTTGCGGTTGCGCAGGTCGGACCAGACCGTGCCGAGCCGCGCCGCATCGCTGTAGGGCAGCGGCCGCAGCAGCACGGCGTTGACCACGCTGAAGATCGCGGACGTGGCGCCGATGCCGAGCGCGATGGTCAGGACCGCGGTGACGGCAAAGGCCGGCTGGCGCCTCAGGCTGCGGAACGCAAAAAGGACGTCGCGGACGATCGATTCCATGGCCATCCCGATAGGCATGTTCCATGCCCGCTACCGGGAGATTGGACGCCCGAAATCAGGCCAAAGTTGTGGGCCCGATTGACGGCCTGCTCGCAGTTGGGGTGAACGATGTCCGATTGCGAACAGCGCCTGGGCCTATTGATGCCGCAAGGCCGTCAGCGGATCGGTCTTCGACGCTCTCCACGCCGGCACGAGCGATGCGAGGAGGGCGATGGTCATCACGACGGCGGTGCCGCCGGCGAACGAGATCACGTCGCGCGCGCCGACGCCGTAGAGCAGCGAGCGAATCGCGCCACCGGCTGCACTCGCGAGCCACGAGGCCGATGGCCGCGCCGATCGCCGCCAGCACGGTGCCGCGCCGCAGGAAATCCCACACCACATCGCTCGCGGCTGGCGCCGACGGCCATGCGGATGCCGATCTCCTGCGTGCTTTGCTGCACGGTGTAGGCGACCAGGCCGTAGATGCCAATCGCCGCCAGCACGATCGTCATGACGCCGAACATCGTCAGGGCCCCGGCCGCCAGCTCGTAGACCGACAGCGCCACGCGCGTCTGTTCGGCAAGCATCGATCGAGCGCACGATCGGGATCGTCGGATCGAGCGCCTGCACGTGATCGCGGACGCGCCGCATGGCGTGCGCGAGGTCGCTCGCCGGCGCGCGCGTGAATGGTGAACGCCGGGCACGTACGATCTGCAGCAGCGGGTAGTACACGAATGGCCGCGGCTCTTCCGACAGGCGCGAGTATTTGAGATCGCGCGACGACGCCGATGACCTCCCGCCACTCGCCGGTGCCGCTCCGCAGCCGCTTGCCGATGGCGTTCTCCGGCGTCTGCCAGAAGCGGCGCGCCAGGGTCTCGTTGACGATGACCGCCGGCGTCGCGTTCGCATCGTCGGTGCGCGTGAAGTCGCGGCCGGCGAGCATCGGGATGCGCAAGCGTCCGGAAATAGTCCGGCGCGACGACGTTGTAGAGAAAGAGCATGTCTTCGTCTGATCGCGGCGCGTAGCCTTCGACGTTCGTCGACTCGCGACGCGTTGTCGACGAGGCTCAGCGGCACGTTCAGGCGCCAGGCTCGCGCTCTCGAACGCCGGCTCGGTGGCCATCGCATCGAGCAGCCGCGTGATGGCGACCGGCCCGCGGCGTTCGTCGTAGCCGCCGGTCTGCAGATCGATCGACCATCGAGGTGACGCTGCGCGGATTCGAAGCCGCCGCTCGGCATGTGACCGCGCGGCGTAGCTGCGCAGCACCAGGCCGGCGCCGACCAGCAGGACCAGCGACACGGCGACCTGCGAGACGACCAGCATCGATCGCAATCGGCCGCGCGCCGCCAGCCGCGGCGACAGATCGTTCAGCACGGACGTCAATTCGACGCGCGACGTCCGCAGCGCCGGCACGAAACCGAAGACGATCGCGCATGAGCACGACAGCGCAATGCGCGAACGTCATGACGTAGCCGTCGACCGAGGTGTCGAGATAGACGCGCGATGGCGCGTTGCCGGCCGCGCCGGAGGCGACGAACGGCAGCAGGACCGAGGCGAGCGCGACACCGCCGAGCGCGCCGGGAATCGCCAGCACCAGGTTCTCGACAAACAGCAGCCGCAGCAGCCGGCGCGCGGCTCGCGCCGAGCGCCAGCCGGACGCCAGCTCACCGCGGCGGCTGACGCCCCGGACCAGCACGAGGTTGGCGACGTTGGCGCAGACCACCAGCAGGATCAACAGGCCCATGCCGCCGAGCACGCCGATCGCCGGCAGCCAGTAGGTTTGCGCGCCGAACGGCGATTTCCAGATCGGCACGACTTCGAAGCGCGCGATCGAAGTTCGGGATCGGGATGTTCGGCTTCGAGCTGCGACGCGAAGCACCGCGGCCTCGGCGGTCGCGGCCTCGTGTACGTCACGCCCGGCTTGAGATGACCGATCGTCGTCAGGCCGAAGATCCCGCGCGTGTCGAGGCGGCTCGGCGGGAACACCTGCGGCTGCATCATGATCGGCGCGAACACGTCCATGCCCATGCTGACGATGGTGCCGTGGAACTCCGGCGTCGGCGACGCCGACGATGGTGAGCGGCTGGCCGTTGAGGTAGATCGTCTTGCCGACGCATCGCCGGATCGGCGGCGAACGATCGGCGCCACAGCGAGTCGCTGATGACGGCGACCGGATGCTGTCCCGGCGCCACGTCGTCCGACGGCAGCAGGATGCGGCCGAGTTGCGCGCCGACGCCGAGCGTCTCGAAGTAATTGCCGACGACGAGCTCCGCGATCACGCGCTCGGCATCGACGCCGCGACCGACGCTCGCGAACATCATCATCGACGCCGTCAGGTCGTCGAACGATCGTTGTTGTTTCGCGATGTCGCGATAGTCCGGCACCGAGACGCCGATGCCGCGGCCGTCGATGGTGCGGCTCAGCAGCACGGAGCTGGTCGCCGAGTCGCGGACGCCGGGCAGCGGCTTGAGCGCGAGGCCCTTGAACAGGCTGAAGATCGCGGCATTGCCGGCGATGCCGAGCGAGAGCACCGCGATCACGACCAGCGAGAAGCGCGGGATTCTTGACGAGCATGCGGACGCCGAAGCGCACGTCCTGCCACACGTCGACGAGCATCGCGACCACGCCGCCGCGCCACACCTGCCGCGCGTCTTCCTTCGCCTGCAGCACGTTGCCGAACTCGTTGATCGCGGCGAGCCGCGCCGATTCCGGATCCTCGCCGGCGGCGATGCGCTCGGCGATCGCCATCTCGAAGTGGCTGCGAATCTCGGCGTCGAGGTCGCGGTCGATGCGCGCGGCGCCGGAAGAGCCAGCGCAGTGGATTCATGTCAGCCCTTCGGCTGCGTTTCGGGTTGAGGATGGTGCCGATCGCCGAGACCAGCTGCGACCAGCGATCGCGTTCCTGCAGGAGCTGCTTCTTGCCCTTCGGCGTCAGCCGGTAGAACTTGGCGCGCTGGTTGGCCTCGGTCTGGCGCCAGTCGCTCTTCACCCAGCCCTGCTTCTCGAGGCGGTGCAGCGCCGGGTAGAGCGAGCCGGTCTCGATCTTCAGCGACTCGGCCGACTGCGGTGCGGATCGTCTGCGCCGATCGCGTAGCCGTGTTGCGGCCCCCACTGCAGCGTCTGAAGGATGAGCATGTCGAGCGTGCCCTGCAAGATCTCCAGACGAGGCCGGTAGCGCTTCTGTTCCATAGGATGTAGACAGACTACATCCATGGGTGTAGTTTGTCTACATCCCGTAAGCCCGTGGCGCGCGAGCCCGGCCTAGCCCGCAAGCCCGCTCTGCCGCCCTGCTTGACTTCACTCTGACAAAATGTAAGATATGCGGCCATGACCACCCCACGACTGCCGTCGATGTCGCCGACCGAGTCGCTGGTCATGGAACTGCTGCGCGGCCGCGAGCGCTACGGCCTCGAGCTGGTCGACGCCTCCGGACGGCGCGCTCAAGCGCGGCTCCGTCTACGTGACGCTCGCCCGCATGGAAGAGAAGGGGTTTGTCGACTCCCGGCAGGAGGAGCGCGCGCCGGGCACCAGCGGGCTGCCGCGCCGCCTCTATCGCGCCACTCCCTACGGGCGGAAGGTCCACGGCGCGTTCGCGACTGTTGCGCGACGCGCTGGCCCTCAAGCCGACGGAGGCGCAATGAGCTTCGAGTCCCGGGTCATCGCGTTTGCCGATCGCTTCCTGTCGGAGCGCACGTTCGATCTGATCGTCGCGCCGGCGCTGGCCGACCTGCAGTTCGACGAGGACTGCGGGCCGGCGCAGCCGGTTCGCCAGCCGCGCTGCGGTGCTCGGGCGGTCGCCGGCGGCGTTCCGCCACGATGTCCGGCGCGACTCCGGCAGCTGCTCAAGCTGACGCTGCTGTCGGCGTGCTTACTACCTGTTTCCGCATCGCCGTCGGCTGTCCGAGTACTTCAAGACCTGGTCCGAGTTCTTCATCGCGGCGACGCTGATGCTGGTGCTGTCGATGGTGCCGGTGCTGGTCTGCTTCTGGCCGGAGCGGCGCACCGCCGGCCGATCGACTGAGCGCGCGCCATGCCCGACCTGCGCGCGCATCGGCTGTCGAAGCATTTCTCCGGCGATTCGCGTCGTCAAGGACGTCAACTTCACGCTCCGTCCCGGTGAGGTCGTCGGCTATCTCGGTCCGAACGGCTCGGGCAAGACCACCACCGCGCGAATGCTCGCCGGTCTGCTCGAGCCCTCGGCGCGGCATCGTCGAGTACGACGGCCGCGACATCCGCGATGACCTGGTCGCGTTCCGCCGCCGCCTCGGCTACATCCCGGAGGAGCCGTATCTCTATCCGTTCCTGTCGGGCCGCGAATACCTGCAGCTGGTCGGCCGCCTGCGCGAGCTGCCGGAGACGCTGCTGACCGACAAGATCGACGGCTTCCTCGGCTGTTCGGCCTGAGCGTCGCGGCCGATCAGAGCATTGCCTCCTATTCGAAGGGCATGCGGCAGAAGATCGTGATCTCGGCGGCGCTGCTGCACGACCCGGCGATGGTGCTCTTCGACGAGCCGGAGACCGGACTCGACGTCGACGACGACGCTGATGCTGCGCCACCTGGTGCGCATGCTGGCGGCGCGCGGCAAGGCGATTCTCTACAGCTCGCACATCCTCGAAGTGGTCGAGCGCGTGTGCGACAACGTGATCGTGCTGCACAAGGGCGATGTCGTCGCGGACGATTCGATCGCGCGGCTGCGGACGCTGCTCGTCGCAGCAGTTCGCTCGAGGGCGTGTTCTCGCAGCTCGTCATTCGCGAAGATCCCGAAGCAGCTGGCGCGCGATCTGGCCGACCTGTCGGCGACTGAGCGCGTGACGTGGACGCCGCCCGCCTGCGCACGCCGTACGTGCTGCTGACGAAGCTGTTCCTGCGTCAGTTTCTCGAGAACGATCTCATCTCGCCGGACGCCGATCGCACGCAGCTGCTGGCGGTGGTCGGCGCCTCGTCGATGTCGCTGACGCTGTTCATCAGCGTCGTTCATGTCGGCGGGATATGTCGGTCCGCTCATGACGCCGGGCGAGGCGGCGCGTGCTGTCGCTCAACGACAAGTTCTTCTACCTGTCGCTGGCGATGCTCGTCACGGCGCTGGTCGCGGCCTCCCAGTGGGACGTGCTGGCGATCGACCACGCGCGACGCGGCGATTCTGCGAGCCGCTGCCGGTGCCGGCCGGCAACGATCTCGGCGCGCCAAGGTGACGGCGGTCGCGATTCTCGGCGCCGCCGTCGCGGTGGCGGTCAACGTCTTCCCGACGCTCGTCTTTCCGTGGATGCTGTCGTTCACCTTCCCGCAGATGAGCGCGGCGCAGCTGCTGGCCAGATGATCATCACGCAGCCGTGATCACCGTGGCGCGCGGCGCTCTTCGGTTATCTCGCGGTGATCGCGATGCGCGAGATGCTGGTGGCGCGTGCTCGGGCGGCGCCTGTTCACGCGTGGCGTCGCCGTGGGCGCAGGCGTCGCTGATCGTGCTGCTCGGCAGCGCGATGCTGCTGCTGCCGTGGCGTCGACGCGCATCGGGCAGCGTGGCTTCGCGGCTGGCGCGCGATGTCGCCGCCGATGTGGTTTCTCGGCGCCTACGAAGTGGCGATCGGCGGACTTCATCGCCGACCTGCCGCGCGGCGAGATGCAGCCGCGCGGCAGGCCGCGCGGCGACAAGGCGCTGACCGCGATCTATGCGCGAGCGGCGGCCGCAGTTTCCGGCGATTGCCGCGCGCCGGGCGGGAGCGCTTCTCGCGGGCGTCGTGCTGCTCGTGGCCTGGCCACCGGCCTGGAACGCGCTCAGCGACTCCGTCGCATCGCCGTCGCCGCGGCGCGGTCACGCGGGCGCCCGAAGTTCGGCTCGGCTGGCGCGGCTCGTGTTTCCGCGATCCGGCGGCGCGGGCGGGTTTCGATTTCACGCTGGCCACCATGTGGCGCAGCAACACGCATCGCCTGACGCTGGCGTGCTGCGGCGGCGGTCGGGTTCGCGATGGCGCTCGTCGCGCTCTCCAGCGTCGACCTGCCGCAGGAGGCGCGGCCGTCGGCGCGGCTGCTTGTCGATGCAGCCGCTGCTGTACGGCGCATCTGCTCGTCGGCTTCCGGCACATGATCCGCGTGCCGGCGGAGCTGCGTGCCAACTGGGGCTTCCAGCTGGCCTGGCGGGCGAGCGCGCGAGCGTTCGTCGCCGGCGTGCAGGCGCGCGGCGCTGCTCTCGCTTGCGTTGCCGGCGATCGTGGCCGTGGTTGCTCCAATCGCCTTCGTGATGGGCGCGCCGTTCGCGCTGCTGCACGCCGCTCCTCGGCCTGGCCGGCGCGATCGTCCTGCTCGAGGCGCTGATGCTGAGCTACGACAAGGTGCCGTTTACGTGCACCTATCTGCCGAGCGAGAACATGAAGGCGCTGGCGCCGATCTACGCGATCGCCTTTCTGATTGGCGCGTCAGCGTTCGCGCAGATGCGAACTCGCCATCGCTGACCGGCAGTTACTCCGTCGCGGGCGTGCTGCGCTCGCCGCGATCTTCATCGCCCTGCGCGTCGCATCGGCGATGCGCCCGCGCGTCGCGGACATCGACTTCGACGAAGCGCCGGCGACGTTCCAGAACCTCGGATTGCACAGCTGACAGGCCAACAGGCTAGCAGGCTAGCAAAGACAAAGGCCGGAACCTTGCGATGCCGGCCCTTCCGTAAGCCCGTAGCCCGTCAAGCCCGTAGCCCGTTAGTGCGTGACCGCCTCCGACTTGGCGCCTTCTTCAGGCCCTGAATCTGAATCACCGGCGACGCCCGGCTGCTTCCTTCAGCACGTGCTGGCGATAGAGCTTCTCCATCTCCGCGTGCTTGGCGCTGTTCTTCGGGCGTCAGGTTCTTCTTCTTGCGCGCCGCGATCTTCTCGTCGCGCGCGTTCTTGGCGATGCCGAGCACGTCGAGGTCGGTCTGCGCGCCGGCGGCCACCGCTTCGGCGTTGAGCTTCAGCGTGTGCTCGGTCGACGACAGCGGCACGGGCTTGTTGCCGGCGAAGATCTCGTGACGGCCGTGCTCTTCGTACCACTTGGTGAGCGTCGCCGTCATGTGCATCTTCTCGATGATGTTCCGCCAGCCGATGCCGGTGTTGTAGGCGCAGAAGGAGATTTCGCCCATCTGCGTCGCATACGGGATGATGCACATCTCGGTGCGGCGGAAGTCGTAGTTGAACAGGTCCTGGAACCACATGCCGGCGATGAACAGGAAGTTCCAGCGATCGGCGCGGCGCTTCTCGATGTCGGCCTTCGTGCGGTCGCCGGTGACCTTGCCGTAGCTGCGGCCGGTGGCGCCGAAGGTCTTGTCGAACTTCTTCAGCAGGTCGGTCAGCTTGAAGTGCGTCGGCGACTTGAACGAATCGTAGTTGCGGGCCAGCGACAGGGCCATCCCGGCGACGGTGAGCCACTTGCCGCGTGCCGCGTCGGTGACCGCGGCCACGTCCTTGGCCAGCCGCTCGGCGTTGACGAACGCGGTAAACGGAACGGCCTCCTTGGTTTCCTTGTCGATCATGATGGCCATGCCGATGCCGCAGTTGGGGTGGCAGCCGCAGGTCAGGTTGCCCCATTCGCTGTCAGGGCCCTTGGCGACGTCCGCCCAGTCGGTGAACGAGCCCATGAACGAGATCGGGAACCAGTCGCGCACCGGCTCGCCGAGGCCGGTCTGGTTCTTCACGTCGTGCGCCAGGTGCGACAGCGTGTAGCGCTGCGCGGCGCGGCGCTCCGGCGTCACTTCCTCGTCGCGGCCGGTGAAGCTCACCGGCTGGAACGAGAGGAAGTTGATCCGCTTCGGGTTGTCGAGCGCGAATTCGATGATGCGGCCGACTTGCTCGTTGTTCACGCCGTTGACGATCGTCACCACCGGCACGATGTCGACGCCGGCCGAGTGCAGGTTCTCGATCGCCCGCAGCTTGACGTCGAACAGGTTGCCGACGCGGCGATGCGAGTTGGCGGCGTTGCCGATGCCGTCGAACTGCAGGTAGGCGTAGCGCAGCCCGGCTTCGGCCGCGGCCTTCGCGAAGTCGAAGCTCTTGGCGAACTCGATGCCGTTGGTGGCGGCCTGCACCGAGTTGTAGCCGACCTTGCGCGCGTAGCGGACGGCGTCGAGGAAATACGGCGACAGCGTCGGCTCGCCGCCGGAGAACTGCACCGACATCTGGCGCTTCGGCTTGATGGTGATGGCGTTGTCGAGCACCGTCTTGATGTCGTCCCACGTCAGCTCGTGCACGAAGCCGACCTGGTTGGCGTCCATGAAGCACGGGTCGCACATCATGTTGCAGCGGTTGGTCAGGTCGACCGTCAGCACCGACCCGCGGCCGTGCTTGATCGTCGAGCTGCCGTGGTTGTGGAGCTTCTCGTCGTTGTGGGCGCGGATGTCGCGGCCCGGGAACACTTCCTCGAGGTGCTTGAAGAAGGCGGTGTCCATCGCCATCACGTCCTCGAAGTGCCCGTGAATCGGGCAGTCCTTGATCATGACGATCTTGCCGTCCTTCTCGTCGATGGTGGCCTTGATCTCGCCGACCTTCTCGTTGAGCAGCGTCTCGAGCGGCCGCGTGCCGTCGAGAATCGCCTGTCGCGCTTCGCGCACGCACGTCGGACAAAGCGAGTCGGTCTGCCGCGGCCAGCCGAGTGGCGGCTTGGTCTTCTGGTACGACTTGAGCATCGGCTTGTCGGACCATTTCGGCGTGAACGACGGGTTGTGGCTGATCTTGTTGAGCTGCGAAAAGACCTGCCAGATGCCATTGGCGGCAATCGACAGTCCCTTTTCGGCGTATTTAATCGGCGCGTGCATGTACGCTCTCCTCAGGCTAAGTACTTGACTGGGCGGTATTTTACGGATTTCCTACGCGCGCTTGCACAGCAAACGGGGAGCGGGCCGGAGCGCTGGCCGAATTGGCTGCAGCTCGGCTTGAACGGTCAAAATACGACCAAAACAGTCCTCGATACCGGGCCTCGTGGTGACTTGGATCACCTGCGCGAGCCTGCACCGAAGTCGGATATTCTGCGCCCAATGCGACGGTGCACCGCCCCTGCCATGGTTCTGTGTCTTGCTGTCGCCTCGCTGGCGGCGCAGCGCGGCCCCGCGCCTCTCGAAGCCATCGCCCTCACCAACGCCTCGATCGTGAACGTGCAGGACCGGCGCGATTCAGCGCAACTGGACGGTCGTTCTCCGCAACGGCCAGATCGAAAGCGTCGCCTCAACAGCTGCGCCGGCCGGCGTTCGAACGATCGATCTGCGTCGATCGCTATGTGGTGCCCGGGTTGATCGATGCGCACGTGCACGTCGCGTCGCTGCCGCAATTGCGCCAGGCGCTCGACAGCGGCGTGACCACGGTGCGGAGCGCCGGCGTGTCGAACTTCGTCGATGTCGGCCTGCGCGAGCTGGTGAAGAAGGGGTTCGTCGCCGGGCCGGATGTGGTCGCCGCCGGCTACCATGTGCGTCCGGACGTGGCGCAGGAGATGTTCATCGACTTCCCGGACCTCGGCGACCTGATGAGCGGCGTTTCGGGTGCCGAGGGTATTCGGCGCGCCGTGCGCGCCAATTTGTCGCGCGGTGTGGACTGGATCAAGGTGCTCGCCACCGAGCGCGCCGGCACGCCCAACACCGATCCTCGCAAGCAGGTCTACTCGCAAGAGGAGCTGCGTATCCTCGTCACGGAAGCGGCGTCGAAAGATACGCCGGTGATGGCGCACGCGCACGGCGCCGAAGGCGCGGACGCCGCGGTGCGCGCCGGCGTTCGCAGCATCGAGCACGGGACCTATTTCAGCGACGAGACGCTGCAGCTGATGGCGAAGCAGGGCACTTACTTCGATCCGACCGCCGACATCGTCAACGACCTCACCGAAGCCGGCGGCGATTACGACAATGCCGCGTTGAAGCGGCGCGGCGAGATGATGCGGCCGATTCTCAAGGCGGCGATCGGCAAGGCGCTCAAGTTCGGCGTGAAGATCGTGGCGGGATCCGACACGGGGTATGGGCCAAACAGCGTCGCGCGGGTGTCGCGCGAAGCCGCCGAGCTCGTCGCGGCAGGCTTGACGCCGCTGCAGGCGCTGCAGGCGGCGACCATCGTCAACGCGGAAATGTTACGCCTCGACAAGCGCATCGGCGCGGTTGAGGCCAGGCCTCGAGGCCGACATCCTCGTCGTCGACGGCAATCCCGTCGACAACATCAGGACACTGCTCGATCCGTTGCTGGTCATCAGCAACGGGCGAATCGGGTTGGATCGACTGTCGTTTGCGAAGTGACGGGACGGGCCAACGGGAGAACGGGCTAACGGGCCAACAGGCCAACAGGTTAACAGGAGCAACCAATGAACACAGTGAGAGCGTTGTGCATGTGTATCTTGCTCGCGCCGGCGGCGGCGTGGGCTCAGTCCGATCAGCACCAGCATGGCGGGATGGCGCCGAAGGACATCGGCACGGTCAGTTTCGAAACCTCCTGCAGTCCGGCGACGAAGACGAAGTTCAACGAAGCGGTCGCCCTTCTTCACTCCTTCTGGTTCGCCGAATCGCGGGCGATTTTCGAAAGTGTTCTGAAAGACGATCCCAACTGCGCGATGGCGTACTGGGGCATCGCCCTGACGCACTGGGGCAATCCGTTTGCCGGCCAGCGCGCGGCGCAGACGATCGCGAATGGCAAGGCTGCCATCGACAAGGGACTCGCCACCGGCAGCGCCGACGCCGCGTGAAAAAGGCTACATCGATGCGGTCGCGATTCTGTTTTCGAGCAGTGACGTGACGACCCAGCGCCAACGCGTGCTCGATTACGAGAAGGCGATGGGACGCGTGTCCGTGGCCAACAAGCCAGACATCGAAGCGCGCATCTTCTGGGCGTTGTCGGTGGCGCAGGCGGCATCGCCGACCGATAAGACTTACGCGCGCAATCTGCAGGCGGCCGAGATGCTCGAGCCGCTGACCAAGCAGATGCCGAAGCACCCGGGCATCGCCCACTACATCATTCACGCCTACGATGTTCCGCTGCTGGCGCCGAAGGCGCTGCCCGCGGCTCGCAGCTACGCCGGCATTGCGCCCGTCGTGCCGCACGCGCTCCACATGCCCTCGCACACGTTTACGCGCGTCGGCTACTGGAAGGAATCCGTCGACAGCAACGTCAAGTCGGCCGAGATCGCCGAGAAGACCAACGGCATCGGCGAAGCGATGCACGCGCGCGACTACATGACGTATGCCTACCTGCAGATGGGCATGGACACGCAGGCCAAGGTGAACATCGACCAGGTGATGCGCCTCGCGGCGACGGGGAGCGGGACGCAGGGCGCGGCGGGCGCCGGACCGAACACGTTCGCCCTGGCCGCGATTCCGGCGCGCTACGCGATGGAGCGGCAGCAATGGGCCGAGGCCGCAGCGCTCGAGCCGCGCCCGGCGCCGAACACGCCGTATACCGAAGCGATCACGCACTTCGTGCGCGCGGTCGGCGCCGCCCGCGCGGGACGTCCGCTTGATGCCGCGGCCGACGTCGCGAAGCTCGCGGCGATTCGCGATCGCGAGATCGAGATGAAGGACGAGTACTGGGCGAGCCAGGTCGACATCCAGCGCCGCGGCGCTGACGCGTGGGTGATGTTTGCGCAAGGCCGCAAGGACGCGGCGATCGCCCAGATGCGCGAAACCGCGGACATGGAAGACCTGACGGACAAGTCCGCCGTCACGCCCGGCCCGATCGCGCCGGCGCGCGAGCTGCTCGGTTTCATGCTGATCGAGAACGGCCAGCCGAAGGAGGCGCTGGTCGAGTTCGAAGCCGTGATGAAGAAGGAACCGAACCGCTTCCTCGCCATTTACGGGGCGGGTAAGGCCGCTGAAGCCGCGAAGCAGACGGCCAAGGCAAAGGGCTACTACAAGCAGCTTGTCGAGATGTGCAAGGACGCCGGCACCGAGCGGCCGGAGCTCCAGTACGCGCGCAAGATGGCGAACTAGATCAGGGCCTGACGGGAAGCACTTCTTGCCGGGAAGTGCTTCTCGTCGGGAACGACCTTCGCCGACGGGAGAATTCAGTCCGCCCGTAGGTGTAGACGACTGCCACGGCGGCGTGGTCCCACGTCAGGCGCGCGCTCGCCCATGAGTGCAGCGCGCCATCAAACGTGTAGATCAGGCACGAGAGCACACTGACCTCGGCGAAGATCGCGAGGATCAACCACTTCATATTGAGTTGTCCTTGTCGTTGGTTCCGCCTTCGCGCTGCGCGCTACGGTGGACAAGCGGATTCTGCCATAGCGCGGTTCGTTATGAACGGCGGCTCATCACAAATTTTTTCAGGCGATCGAGCGCCTCGGCGAGCGTGGCTTCCGTGGATGCAAAGCAGACGCGGATGTAGCCTTCGCCATCACGTCCGAATCCGGCCCCCGGCGCCAGTGCGACGCCGGTTGCGCGCACCAGCTCTGCCGTAAAAGCGGTGCTGTCGATGCTGTCTTCGAACTTGGGAAAGGCGTAGAAGGCGCCTTGAGGGTTCGGCAGCGACGCGCCGGGTATGGCGGTAAGAGCCGCCTGCACTTGGTCGCGGCGGCGCCGGTAATGCTGTCGCAGTTCCGCGATGTGTGGCTCGCCGTCGCGAAGCGCGACGATACCGGCCTGCTGGACCATCGCTGCGGGATTCGACGTGATGAATTCCACCGCCTTGTACATCGCCTTGATGGTGCGCGCGCCCGTCTGCGCCCACCCGAGACGCCAGCCCGTCATGTTGTAGGTCTTCGAGAAACTGTTGACGACGATCAGCCGGTCGCGGTTGGCTTCGACGCGCGCGAACGACGGCGCGATCGAACGTCCGTCGTAGATCAGCCGTTCGTAGACTTCGTCGGCGAGGATCACCAGGTCGTGCCGTTCGGCAATCTCGCTAAGGGCGCGCTGCTCATCCTGAGCGATCACCCAGCCGGTGGGATTCGAGGGGCTGTTGACGATCAGCATCCGCGTGTTCGTGTCGATCGCCGAATGGACGCGATCGAGATCGAGAACGAAGCGATCGCCGCTCGGCGCCAGTGATGCCGCGCGCGGCTCCCCTCCGGACATGGTCACCGCGTTCGAGAAGATCGCGTAGGCGGGCGAGACGATGACGGCGTTGTCGCCGCGGCCGACGAACGCGCGGATAGCCGCGTAGATCGCCGTGGTGGCGCCGGTGGTCGCCATGATCTCCGGCGCGTCGTACCGGACCTGATGCAGCTCGAAGATCTTCGCGGCGATGGCTTCGCGCAATTCGCCATAACCGGCCGTGTGGGTGTAGAAGGTGTGGCCGGAGCGCATGGCGGCCGCGGCCGCATCGCAGATGAACGCCGGCGTCGGGAGGTCCGACTCGCCGTAGCAGAGCTTCAGCGAACCGGGCATGCTTTCGGCGATGGTTGCGATCTGCACCATCGGCGATTCCGCAACATTCAGGATTTCTTCACGCAGATCCACGCAGGGGATTCTAGCCGCCGTTGGGATAATGCGTTCATGGCAGTGTCTTCTTCCGCCGCTCGCGGCGGGCGCGGCGGGATCGGCTGGCGTCGGTCGATGCCCTCCGCGGATTCGTGATGATCGTGATGGCGCTCGATCACGTGCGCGATTTCATCCACCGCGGTGCGATGTCGCAATCGCCGACCGATCTGACGACGACGACGCCGATCCTGTTCCTGACGCGCTGGGTCACGCACATCTGCGCGCCGGTGTTCATGTTCACCGCCGGGATAGGCGCGTACTTCTACTGGCGAGGACGCGGTGCGGCTGAAGCCGGACCCCGCCGAACAAAAGCGCAGCTGTCGAGGTTTCTAGTCACGCGTGGACTCTGGCTGATGCTGCTCGAGGTCACGGTGATGCGTCTGGCTTACAACTTCGACCTGGCGCAGAGCTATCCGGTTCTGCTGCTGGTCCTGTGGGGACTGGGCCTGAGCATGATCGTGCTGGCTGGGCTCGTGTGGCTGCCGATTCCGCCGCTCGCTGCGCTCAGCGTCGCAACGATCGTGCTGCATCACCTCGCTGACGGCGTCGATGCCCGACAGTTCGGCGCCGCTGCACCGTTGTGGTACCTGACTCACCAGGTCGGCGGCTTCCCGTTGGGCGGACATGTCTTCATCGCGCCGTATCCGCTGGTTCCGTGGGTCGCGGTGATGGCGCTGGGGTTCTGCTTCGGCCGCGTTCTGGAACTGCCGAGCCGATCGCAGGCGGCAGCGAGTCATGCTCCGCCTCGGCATCGCCGTGACGATCTCGTTTCTCCTGGTGCGTGCCTTCAACAGGTATGGCGATGGGGAGCCCTGGTCGTGGGGGTCGTCGGCGGTTGACACGGTGTTGTGGTTTCTGAACACGACGAAGTATCCGCCGTCGCTGCAGTTCCTGTTGATGACGCTCGGTCCGGCGTTGCTCTTGCTGTTGTATTTCGATCGACGCTCGTTCTCGCGGGCGAATCCGCTAATCGTGTTTGGACAGGTGCCGCTGTTCTATTTCGTGCTGCATTTCATCGCCGCTCACCTCGCCGCATTCGCGCTCGCGGTCCTGACGTACGGCTCGCCGGCATTCACGTTCATGTGGCAGCCGGTGCCGTCGATGGGTGGAAACGCGAACTCGTTTCCGCCGGACTTCGGGTGGGACTTATGGGTGGCGTACGCGGTCTGGATCACGATCGTCGTCGCGCTGTATCCGCTGTGCCGCTGGTTCGCCGGGGTCAAGGAACGACGGCGCGACTGGTGGCTGTCGTACTTCTAACGCTTGAATCAGTCCGCAGTCGAGAGTCGACAGTTAATAGCTTTCAGCCAACATGGATCAGTGCAGTCATCAGAGCCAGTTGGACTGCAGCACTAAAGACTGAACTGCCAAGTGCTGACTGAAAGCTCTTAACTGTCGACTCTCGACTGCCGACTGTTCTGCAGGATGCAGCCGGCGATCTCGCGGACGAGTTTCGCAGCGACAGAGGCTGTCACCCCGCCGAGATCCTGCGCCGGATTGAACTCGACGACATCGGCGCCGACGATTGGGCCGCCAAGCGCGTGGATCATCGACAACACATCGCGGACCGAGAGGCCGCCTGGCTCGCGGTGCGAGACGCCCGGTGCGAACGCGGGATCGATGCCGTCGAGATCGATCGAGAGATACACCGGCCCGGAGATCGCAGGCCGTGCGCCGCCGGCGAAGTGCTGCATCTCGATCGTGTCGACGTTGAATCGCGCGATCTGGTCACGCTGATGCGGGGTCAGCGTGCGGATGCCGACCTGCACCAGCCGGCCGCACAATTCGTCTTCCAAGATTCGCGCGAAGGGGCAGGCGTGCGAGAAACGATCGCCCTCGAACTCGTCGTAGAGATCGCCGTGCGCGTCGATGTGGAGAATGGTCACCTTTCGGTGTGCTTGCGCGATTGCGCGCATGATCGGATAGGTGATCGAGTGATCACCGCCAAGCGCGATTGGCTGGAACCCGTTCTTCAGCGTGAGCTCGATGCCCGCCTGGATCATTACGCGGGCATTGCCGGCGTCATCGGCAAGCGCGAGATCGCCGGCGTCGGCCAGCTCCGCAAGATCGGCGCCGCGCTCGGTGTAGTGGTTACCGGCAGGGGAGTGCAGGGCCTGCCTGATCAGCGGCGGCGCCGCGGCCGATCCGCGAAGGTACGACGAGCTGGCGTCGTACGGGACGCCGATGAGCTGGGGCCTAGACGCCACTAGTTGATCCGCACGCGGATGCCGGCTGCGATCAGAATCCGGGTGGTGAGAACCGTCCGTCGTTCGCCAGCCATCCGCCATCGGCAAACAGGATGGTCCCGGTGACGTAGCTGGCCGCGTCGGACAGCAGGAAGACTGTCGGTCCCGCCATTTCTTCCGCCTTTGCCCATCGCTTCATCGGCGTCTTGTCGGCGTAGGCCTTGTACCACTCCGGCTGCGCCTTGATCGGCGCGGTCAGCGCCGTCTCGATCACGCCCGGGCCGATCGCATTGACGCGAACGCCTTGCTCACCCCACTCCGTCGCGGCCGTTCGCACCAGCTGCACGATGCCCGACTTGGTCATCGAATATACGGACTGGCCGGGCTCGGTGACGATCGAGCGGATCGAGGAGAACAGCACGATGCTGCCGGATCCCTGCTGCGTCATCAGTTCCCCCGCCGCCTGCAGCACGTGGAAGTTGCCCTTCAAGTTCACGTTGACGACGCGATCGAACTCCTCGCCGGTGTACTTGAGGATCGGCTTGCGGACGTTGATCGCCGGCGTGCAGACGACGCCGTCGAGCCGATCGAATTTGCTCGACGCCTCGATCATCCCGTTGCGCACCGAGGCGATGCTGGTGACGTCGCACGCGACGGTATCCGCCGATCCGCCGGCGCCGGTGATTGCCGCCGCGGTCACCGCCGCGTTGTCGGCGTTGATGTCGAGACAGATCACGTAGGCGCCCTGGTCCGCCGCCCCGATCGCCACCGCGCGACCGATCCCCGAACCCGCGCCGACCACGGCGACGGTCTTGCCATCCAGTCTGAACATGTCGCATCCATCATACTTGCGGGGACGGCACTTCTTGCCGGGGGCGTGCGTTTTGCCGGGATAGAATTCTTCTGTGTCAGCCGATCGAGTGATTGCCGAAGTCGATCGCGCCGCCGATGAGATCGTCGATTTCGCGGCGCGCCTGGTCCGGATCCCCACCGTCAATCCTCCCGGCGAAGACTATGAAGCCTGCGCCAATGTGATCGGCGACCAGCTGCGCGCCCACGGCGCGGAGGTCCAGCTGCTGCCGGCGATCGGGCGTCACGAGCACACGCCGCAGCATCCGCGCATCAACGTCGTCGGCCGGCACGACGGAACGGGGCCGGCGATTCACTTGAACGGTCACTTCGATGTCGTCCCGGCGGGCCTTGGCTGGACGCGCGATCCGTTTGGCGGCGAGATCGCCGATGGCCGCTTGTATGGGCGCGGTTCCTGCGACATGAAGGCCGGCATCGCCGCGGCGGTCTTCGCCGTCGAGGCAATCCGGCGAGCCGGCCTCACGAACACTGCGCCGATCGAACTCAGCGGCACGGTCGATGAGGAGAGCGGCGGATTTGCCGGCGTCGCGTGGCTCGCGGAAAACCGCCTCCTTTCGCGCGAGCGGACCAGGGCCGTGATTATTCCGGAGCCGTTCGGCGTCGATCGCGTCTGTGTCGGTCATCGCGGCGTCTACTGGTTTGAGGTGATCGCGCAGGGTCGAATCGCGCACGGCAGCATGCCGTATCTCGGCATCAACGCGATCGAGGGGATGTCTCACCTGCTCGACCTCGTCCGCGACGAGCTTGGACCCGCGCTGTTTGGCCGGGTGACCACGATGCCGGTGGTGCCGGAGGGATCGCGGCACGCCACCATCAATATCAACGGCATCGACGGCGGACAGCCCGTGGACGACACGCCGAGTCCCTGTGTGGCCGATCGCTGCAGGGTCGTATTCGACCGCCGCTTCCTGATGGAAGAAGGGCTCGATCGAACCCGCGCCGAAATCGCCGCGCTCGTCGCCAGGGCGCAGTCGCGCATGCCCGACGTGAAATTCTCGATCGAGGACCGGCTGATCTTCGAACCGACGCGCACGCCGGAGGACGCTCCCGTCGTCGGCGCGCTGACCGACGCGATCAGGCAGGTGACGGGCCGGGAAGCATCGCTCGTCGCGAGCCCGGGCACGTATGATCACAAGCACGTCGCGCGCATCGCCGGCGTGCCGCAATGCGTTGCCTACGGTCCGGGGCAACTGGACCTCGCGCATCAGCCCGATGAATACTGCAGTGTCGAGGACATCATCGCCGCCACGAAAGTGCTCGCGCTTGCGGTGATGAAGCTGGCTTCATAAGGTCTTCCGGGCTTGCGGGCTACGGGCTTGCGGGGTTCCGGGTTCAGAAAGAACACATGACGACGAAACTCGATCAGGCGATGACCGGGCAGGAAATGGTGGCGCTGTCGAAGCAACACTCGCTGTTCGAGTGGTCAGCGCAGGCGCACGTCGATCCCATTCCGGTGGCGAGGTCGAAGGGCATCTACTTC
Organism: uncultured cyanobacterium; assembly: GCA_963833135.1. GTDB lineage: Bacteria > Acidobacteriota > Vicinamibacteria > Vicinamibacterales > UBA2999 > 12-FULL-67-14b. The sequence continues at coordinate 615,428 of CAWHWW010000016.1, forward strand.
TGGACGCCGGAGGGCAAGCGCTACATCGATTTCAACAGCCAGTTGATGTGCGTGAACATCGGCCACAGCGATCCGCGCGTGATCAAGGCGATCCAGGATCAGGCGGCGACGCTCGCCTACGCGAATCCGTTCATGGCGACGGAAGCGCGCGCCAGGCTGGGCCAGAAGCTGGCCTCGATCTGTCCGGGTGACATCGACGTCTTCTTCTTCACCAACGGCGGCGCCGAGGCGAACGAGAACGCGATCCGCATCGCGCGGCTGGCGACCGGGCGCCACAAGATCCTCGCGCGCTACCGCTCGTACCACGGCGGCACCGGCGCCAGCCTCACCGCGACAGGCGATCCGCGCCGCTGGGCGATGGAGCCTGGCATGCCCGGCATCATCCACGTGCCGCATCCGCATCACGGATTGAAGCGCGGCACCGACAGCGGCGCCGACGCGCTCGCCGCGCTCGAGGAGATCATCATGCTCGAGGGGCCGCAGACCATCGCCGGTTTCCTGATCGAGACGGTGACCGGCACCAACGGCATCCACGTGCCGCCTGACGGCTACCTCGAGGGCGTGCGCGCGCTCTGCGACAAGCACGGCATCCTGCTGATCTGCGACGAGGTGATGTCGGGCTTCGGCCGAACAGGGGAGTGGTTCGCCGTCGATCACTGGAAGGTCGTGCCCGACATCCTGGTGATGGCGAAGGGATTGACGAGCGCCTACGTTGCGCTCGGCGCCGTCGGCATCCGCCGCAAGCTTGCCGATCACTTCACGGACAAGGTGTTCTACGGCGGCCTGACCTACAACAGCCACCCGCTCGGCTGCGCGGCGGCGCTCGCGACGATCGCCGTGTACGAGGAGGACAAGCTGATCGAGCGCGCGAAGAAGATGGGTGTGGTGATGCGGCGGATGCTCGAAGACCTGAAAGCGAAGCACCCCTGCGTCGGCGACGTGCGATCGATCGGCCTCTTCGGCATCGTCGAGCTCGTCAAGGATCGCAAGACGATGGAGCCGCTGGCGCCGTTCAACGGCAGTTCGCCGGAGATGCAGGCGCTCGGAAAATTCTTCCGCGAGGAGGGGCTCTACACGTTCGTGCGCTGGAACGGCTTCTTCACCAATCCGCCGCTGTGCATCACCGAGGCGGAGCTGGCCGAAGCATTCGCGATTATCGACAAGGGACTCTACGCCACGGACAACGCGATCGCGTGAAGGTTCTGCTATTCGGTGCAACCGGGCTCGCGGGCGGCGGAGTATTACAAGCGTGCCTCGCAGCGCCTGACGTCACGGAAGTGCGATCGATCGCGCGGCGATCGACCGGCGTCCGTGATCCGAAGCTCCGCGAATACCCGCACGATGACTTCCTTGATTACACGGCTATCGCCGATGCTTTTGCCGGAGTCGATGCCTGTTTCTTCTGTCTTAGGCGTGTCCGTGAGTCAGGTGCCGGCGGAGATCGACTACCGGCGGATCCATCAGGAATTTCCTCTGGCGGCGGCGAGGTTCCTGCGCGAGCGCAGTGCCAACGCCTCGTTCCACTACCTGAGCGGCGGGAATGCCGGCCTGAAGAGCCGATGGATGTGGGCCCGGGTGAAGGCGGAAGCAGAGCGAGACCTGATGAATGCCTTCGATGCGACGTGCTGGCGTCCGGCGATGATTGACGGTGAACCGTCTGCGTCGCAGCCGGCATTGACCAGGGCGCTGCGGCCGTTGTTGCGGCTGGTCTTCAAGCCGTTCCGCAATCTCTACATCATGAACGTCGACATCGGGCGCGCGATGCTCGAAGCGACGACGCAAGGTCTGCGTCGCCGCATCTTCGAGAACGTCGAGATCCGCGACCTCGCGGACCGTTGTCGCGCCAGGGCGGTCACTTGACGGTAATCGCCAGTTGCTCGGTGATCGCCGCGACCGCCTGCGGGTTGGTGACCACGGCCACGTGATTCGCGCCGGCGACTTCGATCATTCGCGAACCCGGTGACTGCTTCGCGAAGGCGATCGACGTTGGAAACAGCGGATCGCCGGTGCCGGCAATGAGGACGGCTTTGTTGCCGTCCTTTGCGAGCCCGGCAATCGCCAGCTGCGGCAGCGCGCGCATCGACGCCGTCAATGACGGCAAATCGTTGGTCTTCAGCATCGCCGAATTCGTTCCGGCGGCCATCTGCGCGTTCAGGCCTGGCAACAGCCACTGGATGAAATTGACGAGGCCGGCTCCGCTTTCGAGGTCCGCCGTCCAGCGGCGAGATTCGGTGGTGATCTCCGGCTCGACCCAGAAGGCACCGGCGACGAGCGCCGCGCTCGTCACGCGTGCCGGGTAGCGCGCCGCCACGTTGGCGGCGATCAACGCGCCCATCGAGTGTCCGACAAGGTGCGCGCGCTGGATCTTCAAGTGATCCATCAGCCGCACGACATCATCCACCATGTTCTGGCCGAAGCGCGAGGGGTCGGCAAACTTCGTGCTGCGGCCGAAACCGCGCGCGTCGAGCGCGACCTTTCGATAATCTGGCGGCAACGCGTTCGCGACGCCGATCATGCTCTCGAGCGCCGCGGTGTAGCCGTGAATGAAGACGATCGGCTCGCCGCTGCCGACGTCGCGATACCGGAGCGTCACACCATCAGCGGTGAATTCCTGATCCGCCGCGGTGGCGAGCGTTGCCGCCGCCGGCGCCGCGACCGTGGCCTGGTGGTACGGACGAGCGGCATGGAGGAGCGTTCCGCCAACCAACAGCGAACACAGGACGAGGCTTGCTCTCAATCGTTGGCGCATCAATGCTCCCTTGGCGTGAGGCTATTGAACGAGATCGTAGGTCGCGACGGTCTTGCCCTGTAAGTATTTGTCGAACCAGCCAAGGATGTGCTGGAGCCGCTCGACGCGATGCTTCGGCTTTCCTGAACGTGACAACTCGTGCGTCTCGCCGGGGAAGCGCACCATCACCGTCGGAACCTTCATGTACTTCAACGCCCGGAACATCATCTCGCCGCCGTCGCTTGGCGGGGTGCGCAGGTCGTCGTCGCCGTCGATGAACATCGTCGGCGTCTTGACGTTGGCGACGTGGGTGATCGGAGAGCGCGCCGCGAAGTCGGCGGGATCCTCCCATGGCGCCTTGCGGAACCACGACGGCGTGTACTGAGTGAAGTCGGCGGTGTACCAGAACCCCGACCAGTCGGCGATCGATCGCATCGACACCGCCGCGGCAAAGCGATTGGTCTGGGTGACGGCCCAGTTGGTGAGCAGCCCGCCGCCGCTCCCGCCGGTGACGCCCATGCGCTTGGGATCGATGTAGCCGCGCTTCGCCATCATGTCGACGCCGGCCATCAGGTCCTTATAGTCGTCACCCGGGTAGCGATACTGGATGATGTTGCCGAACTCCTGGCCGTAGTTGCTGCTGCCGCGCGGATTCGGAAACAGCACGACGTAGCCCTTCGCGGCCATCCAGTGAAACTCGTGGGTGAAGACGTTGCCGTAGGCCGAATGCGGACCGCCGTGAATCTGGAGGATGAACGGATACTGCTTCGACTTATCGAAGTCGGGCGGATGGAGCACCCAGCCCTGGATCTTGCGTCCGTCGAAGCTCGTCCACCACACTTCTTCGGGCTCGCTCAGCTTGATGGTCTTGAATAGGGCATCGTTGACGCGGGTAATCGGCTTCGCGCTCGACGCTGAAGCGGTCTCGAGGACGAACAGATCGTTGATGTTCGTGCCGGTCGAGGTCACGGCCGCGATGGCGCGCGCGTCGGGCGTTGCGCTGTAGGCCTGCACGGTGTGAGCGCCCTGGTAGACGGGCGCGACCGCTCCGGTTGTGACATCGATTCGAACCAGGTTTGCCGAACCCTGCTCGCCGGCCACGGTGATGATCGACTTTCCGTCGGCAGACCAAATCGCGCCGCTGGCGCCGCCGCCTCGGGGCGCACGCTGATCGCCGCCGACGCCGCCGCCGATATCGAAGTCGTACGTGACCGTCAGGTTGCGAGGCGGTCCGGAACCGTCCGAAGAGGCCACGAACAGGTCGGACTGATCGTAGGACCGCTCAGGGGCGCCATAGAGCGAGCCGTTGAACGCGATCCACTTGCCGTCGGGCGAAGGGCGGGGACCGCCGATCGATCCGTTGATGCTGGCCACCTTGCTGATGTCGCCGCCGCCGGCGGGAACGGAATACACGTCGGAGTCGCTCTGGAAGTAATACGGTTCGTCCACGCGCGTCGACGTGAAGTAGATCTTCGATCCGTCGGGCGACCACGCGTGCCCGCCTTCAGAGTATTTGCCGCTCGTGAGCTGGGTGGCCTTGGCAACCTCGCCGCCGGATTTCACCTCCGTCACCCAAACGTGCGACTGGCGATCCGGATCGTTCCATCCGCCGCCGTTGGCGCGATAGACGGCGCTGGTGATCACGCGCACGTCGCTCTTTGAGGCGGGTGAAGCGGGTGAAGCCGGTGAGAGCGGGTGAAGCGGGTGAGGCGGGTGAGGGAAAATCGTCCGGGCGCATCGTGCTGCTGAAGGCGATCCGCTTGCCGTCCGGCGACCATGCCGGCGCGCCGGCGCCGCGAGCGAGATCGGTGACGGCCCGCGCCTCGCCGCCGTCGAGCGCCAACAGGAAGATCTGCGCAGGTTGCGGCTTGCCATCCTTTTCCGTCGAGCGTACGAACGCGATTGCCTTGCCGTCAGGCGACCACCGCGGGCTGCTGTCACGTGTGCCGGACGTCAGGACGCGCGGCGCGGCCGATCCATCCGCCGGCACGAGCCACAGCGACGTCTCGTAGTCGTCCCTGCCCTCGTTGATGACCACGCGCGTGAAGGCGACCTGCTTGCCGTCCGGTGAAATCTGTCCCTCGGCGATCCACACGAACTTCAAGATGTCCGTCTCGGTGATCAGCCGTTTCTCCTGGCCGATCGAAATAGTGGTCGCGACAGTGACGCTGAGGAGAACGGTGAGCAGGGTTCGTCGAGTCATTTCAGTCCTTGTACATGCGCAACCCAGGCCCCAACCAGCGGTTGCATGGGGCCTTTCGTTGAAGCATACGCTTTCGACCATTTTGTGATGTTGGCGCGATCAGCAGTCAGCGTGGCCGCCTGGGGACCATTGACGTGACGCGCATACGTGCCGAAGATCGCGGCGAGGAGGGCAGCGCTGTCGGACGGATTGGTTTCAAGATACGAGGTCAACACCGTAACGGCATCAGCACTGCGTCCGCCCAGCACATAGGCGATCCCCAGTAGCTTCTTCGAACGCGCGTCGGCGTTCGGCTGCTGGACTGCGAGCTCGAGCGATGTGATCGCGAGCGCCGGTTGGCCGGCCTTGATCCACTCCTCGCCGGCGATGCGCGCAATCGCCGCGTTCGGCGGCGTGGTCGATGCGCTTTGCAGCAGGCCGGCTGCTTCCTTGTGGCGATTGGCCTCTGCGAGCGACGCGCCGAGGTACAACCGTGACGGCGCGAATGTCGGCGCCATTTGCATCGAGTTCTGGAACTGCATGGCGGCGCGATCGAGTTGCGACCCCTGGTAGAGCTCGAGACCTTTCAGGAATGTCGCAAGGACCTGGTCGCCTTCTCCGAGCGCGGTCATCGCCGCTGCGCCAAGATCGCCGCCGCGGGCCTCCTTCACCGCCGCCTTGGATCCGCCGGCGCGCGCGTCGGCCAACCCAAACATCGACGTCAGCATCGCGGGCGTCAGAAGCTCCTTGCGATCGAAGTTGCCGAGGCCGCCGAGCAGTGCCAACGCCATTTCGTTTGGCACGACGCCGACACTGGCGGGCGCACCGGCGGTGGAGGCGGCCGGATCCGCGACGACCCGGAAGGGGCGGATCATGTGGCCTTGTGCCTTGCCGCCTTGCCGCAGCGTCCCTCGCGCGAGATATCGTCCGGGCGGCAGCGACGAGGTGTTGAACTGCGCGCTGACGCTGAGGACTTCCGGCGACGGCCCCGCAGCGACGCGCATGGGCACCGTCGCGAGCGGCGGGCTGTTTTCGTTCGACAGGATCTCGAGCGTCGCTTCAAGGCCGTTCGGGCCGTTTGTCCCGCCGGAGCTCGCCGCGAGCGAAGACGAATAGGCCTCCATCAGCGCCGCTATTGCGCCGGTGACGGCGGGCTCGATGACCGGTTCGAGCAGCGCTTTCGTGCCACCAGAGTACGCGCCGAGCAATAGATCGCCCAGCGCGATCCCGGGGCCGTTCATCTGAAAGGCCGTGACCGCGCGCACCACGCTGCCGACGCGGCCCTCGCTGTCGGCCATCGAGAGAATGACCTTGTATTCTCCCGGATCGACCACCAGGACGCCCGAGAAGACGGCCGTACCAGGATCGCCGGATTTCTCGACGAGTTTCTTCAATTCAGCTGGAGGCGCGACGCCGCGGCCTTGCCTGTTTACAATGGCCATGCCGACCGTGTAATCGAGCGGCTGGTCAAGCAGCCGCTCGGCCTCGGCGGCCACCAGCACGCGCACCTTCGCGCTGCCCGGGTCCTTGTAGGTCCACGTCGAAATCTTCAGCGGCAGATCGTTGATCGGCAGCGGCGATCGGATCGCGCGGCTGACCGCATCCACCGGCGTCGTCGCCTTGGCCGACATCGCCGTCACGAAGCTGCGACGCGACCGGATCGTCACGCCGCGCCGCGTCGTCTTCACGCCGATGCGATGCCGGCGTCCGTTGCGATCGTCGGGGCGCGATTCGACGCCGAGCAGGTAGTACCCGTCGAGCGATCGCGAGATGCGATCGAAAGCAAAATCCGCCGTGACATTGATGCGATAGAGCTCGCCCCGCGACGCACCGGCCAGCTGCTCGAGTCCGGTGATCTGGAGGTTGCGGTCCTCGCGCGGCGTCGTCGGGCGCCGTGACTGCGTCGCGTCGAATTGCGGCACGTCGAGCAGCAGGACGTCGAGCGTCACGCGAGCATCGGCGGCGATCGCGGCGAGCTCGTCGGTCTCCGAGCCGAGGCCGTCGAAGATCAGGCCCTCGGAGATGAGGACGACCGACTTGGGACCCTCGAGCGCCGCGAGGCCTCTGAACACGGCGCGCATGCCGTTGATGGAGTCCTGCGTCCGCCGGCGGATCTCGTTGACGATCTCCGCGGCATCCTGCTCGACTTCCCGCTCGCACCGCTCGAGCTCCGACGCCGCGGCGGCGCCCGCGCACTCGCGGAGAATCACCTCGGTCGCCATCTGCGTGTCGGAGTGCAGATAGAGCGCCATGGCCTCGGTGATCGACAGGTTGTATCGCGACTTCAAGGTGTCGGCGGTGCCGACCACGCGGAGCAACGATTCGCGGACCTTGTCATGATCGGTGGTGAAGTCGACCAGCTCTCCCGGGCTGGGCACCGCGATCACCGAGACGCGATCTTCGGACGTCAGGGTATCGACGAACTTCTTCGCGCTGTTCATCGAGCTGCGCGCGGCGCCGGTGCGGATGTTGCCCTGGTCGATCAGCAGCACGATCAGGCGTCCGCGCGGTGCCCCCTTGGCGTTGGACGATGAGAACGTCTCGTCGGGAAGCTCCACCTTGCGCGGCGCGCCGATCACGCGCAGCGGGTCAGCGGCGCGGACGTATTCGACGGTCGACACCTGGCGCTTGTTGCCGTCGATTTCGACCTCGAGCTCCGCGGCGGTAAGGTCGGTGACCTGGCGGCCATTGCCATCGAGTGCGGTTATGTCGACGGAAACCAGTTCGACGCCGGCGCGAAAAACCGGCTGCGCCTGCTTGTCCGACGTAGCCTTGGCGGAGTCGGAGGGTTTAGGGTCTTGAGGCTTGGGACTTGGGTCTTGGTGTTCCCTCGCGGCAAGAGCCAAGCTACTTAGCAAGAGCGCCGACAGCAGGCTGGTGATTCGCGCGCGCATCGGAGAATCTTACGCCCGTTTGCCCGAGCCCAAGCCCGAAGCCCGCAAGCCCCTAAGCCCCTAAGACCTCAGTACAATTGTCCGGATATGTCCGTCAGAGACGTCATCATTGTCGGAGCCGGCCCGTCCGGACTTGCCACCGCGATTGCCTTGAAGCACTTCAATCTCGACTACCTCGTCCTCGAGCAAGGCTCGCTCGTCGACGCGATCGCGCGTTTTCCCGTCAACATGGTGTTCTTCACCACGCCGGAGCTGCTCGAGATTGGCGGCATTCCGCTGACGACACCGTTCGAGAAGCCGACCCGGCCTGAAGCGTTGCGCTATTACCGGAAGGTTGTCGACACCTTTCAGTTGCAGGTGTCGTTGTTCGAAAAAGTGACCGCCGTGCGGCGGCCAGACGGCCCCGATGAGCCGTTTGCGGTTGAAACCGAGACGCCTCGTGGCGCAACGCGCATTCGCGAAGCGCGAAACGTCGTTCTGGCGATGGGCTATTACGAGCTGCCGAACATGCTCGATGTGCCTGGCGAGGAACTGCCGCACGTGTCGCATTTCTACAAAGAAGCGCATCCGTTCTACCGGCGCCGGGTCGTGATTGTTGGCGGAAAGAACTCAGCGGCCGAGGCAGCGCTCGAGATCCATCGCGCCGGCGGCCACGTCACGATGGTTCATCGCGGCCCGGGTTTTGGCGAGTCGGTGAAGTACTGGGTGAAGCCCGACATCGAGAATCGGGTGAAGGAGGGGTCGATTGCGGCCCACTTCAATTCGAAGGTCGCCGAGATTCGCCCAACCGAAGTCGTGCTCGATACCGGCGTGACGATTCCGACCGAAGCCGTGCTGCTGCTCACCGGCTATCGCGCCGACCCCGAGTTCATGAAGCGCATCGGCGTCGAGATCAATGAAGAAACACTGGCGCCGAAATACAACATCGATACCTATGAAACGAGTGTGCCGGGCCTGTTCGTTGCGGGCGGCCAGGTGGCGGGGAAGCGGACCGGCACCGTGTTTATCGAGAATGGACGCTTTCACGGCGAGCTAATCGCCAAGACCCTGGCCTCACGCTCACAGCCATAGCCAGCTCTGGCATACAATCGGCATCATCACCTCAAACAGGATGGAGCGGCTGTGCTTAAAGATATTGCGGTAATTGGCGTGTCGTCTTTGCTGCTCGGGGTTGGGTTCGCGGGTGCGGCCGAACCCGGAAAGGCTGTCGGCTCGTTCACAATCGATGCGACCACGGTGCCTTTGGCGCATGCCGTCGAGACCAAGGTGGAAGGCCTCTTCGACAGCAGCAAGCAGGACACACTGGTCGTGCTCACCGACAAACCTCTCGGCGCGACCGCGCCGAGTGATGACGTCGATGTCTCGCTGCGCGCGCGCAAAGGCGAAATCGCGGCGTTGGTGTTGCGTATCGATGGGGCCAAACTCGTCAACGTCTCGGTGTTCCACGAGGGCCTGGCCGGCAAGATCCAGTTGCCGGGCGCGTGGTTCGACTACCAGGCCGCGAAGCCCGGGATCGGAACGCTGAAGCTGGCACCTCGTGATTTCGACGGCAAGAAGTACGGCGCCAGCGTTGAGTTCGCCGCGACTTCTGCACCGAAGCCCGTTCGTGTGGCGTCGCCGGAGGCCTGACGGTGCTCGCCGAAGCCGGCGCGTGTCCCGAAGCCGCGAAGATCCTGAAGGCTGCCGGAGCGAAGTAGATCGACAGGTTGTCGCGAGTGGAATCGTCGGGGCGGACCTCGGTCCGCCCCAAACGGTGGTAATTTCCTCGTGGCATGAAGACCAGCGCATTCGCACTCCTTGGAGCGCTCGCCCTTTTTTCACAGAGCGCGCCCGCGACCAAACCCATTTCGGTCAACCTGCGCGAGGGCACGAACATGGCGGCGGCGCTGTCCCCCGACGGGCGCACGCTGATGATCGATCTGCAGGGCAGTCTGTGGACGCTGCCGGCGAGCGGCGGTCCCGCCAAACGCGTCACCGACGAATACCTCGACGCCCGCCAGCCGGCGTGGGCGCCGGACAACCGCCGCGTCGCGTTCCAGGGCTACGCCGACGGCACGTGGCACATCTACGTGATGAACGCCGACGGATCGGGCCTTCGCGCGATCACCTCGGGCCCATTCGACGATCGCGAGCCGTCCTGGTCGACCGACGGCAACCGCATCGCCTTCTCGTCTGATCGTTCGGGCAACTACGACGTCTTCGATCTCGACGTCGCCAGTGGAACGATTCGACAGCTTACCAAGAACCCTGCGAACGACTACGCCCCGGCGTATTCGCCGGTCAACGCGACGATCGCCTTCGTCAGCGACCGCGAGGATCGCCGCGGCGTCTGGGCGGTTGACGCCGCGACGGCGACCGAGCGTTCGATTGCGCCGGCGGCCGGTGCCGTGTCGGCGCCGTCGTGGAACCCTGACGGCTCCAGGGTGATCTACAACGTCATCGCCAACAATCGCAGCAACCTCGTCATGGATAGCCGGGAGATCACGGGTGACGAGGATGTCTTCCCGTTTCGCGCCCAATGGATTTCCGCGACAGAGGTCTTGTATACGGCAGACGGCAAGATCAAGACGCGCGGCGTTGCGGGCGGCGACGCCGTGCCGATCGAGTTCACTGCGTCCGTGTCGTTCACGCGCACACCCTACAAAGCCGCGATGCGCGACTTCGACTCGCGTAGCGCCCAACCCGTGCGCGGGATAACGGCGCCCGTCATTTCTCCCGATGGGACCGCATGTCGCGTTCATCGCGCTCGGCGACTTGTGGCTCATGCCGATCCCCTCGACTTCGCTCGGGGCAGGCGGCGGCGCTGCTCGCCGTCTGACGAACGATCGCTTCGTCGAGACGAATCCGACCTGGTCGCCTGACGGGCGATCGATCGCGTTCTCGTCCGATCGTGACGGCACGACGGATCTCTGGGTTCGCGACGTTGCGAGCGGCGCGGACAAGAAGGTGGTGTCCGAGGCGACCAAGGCGTCGTGGGCGCCGCGCGGTAACGAGATCGCCTATATCAACCGCGACGGCGCGCTCGCGATTACCGGACGGACCGCGCCCGTCCACGGCAGGACGTTTGAGACGGGCCGGCCGACCTGGGCGCCCGAAGGCTGGATCGCAGTGACGACGTTGCAGCCGTACTCGACGAGGTTTCGGGAGGGAACCAACCAGTTGCTGCTGGTATCGACAACGGGTGGAGCGCCTCGGCGGCTGAATCCAGTCGAGCATCATTCGATCGGTACGCGCACCAACGATGGGCCGGTGTGGTCGCTCGATGGATCGAAGATGGCGTTCGTGATGGACGGTGTCATGCACGTCATGCCGACGACGCCGACGGGCGATGTCACCGGCGCGCCGCGGCGCCTCTCGGATGACATCGCCAACTCGCCATCGTGGGCCGCGGACTCGAAGCGGCTGCTGTACCAAACCCCTCGCGGCCTGAAGCTGGTCGACGTCACCGACCTGTCCGCCGGAGCCTTGGCGAAGGTGGACCATCGCGTCACCGAGGTTCCGATCAATCTCACGTGGCAGCCCAGCGTCCCGCAGGGTCGCGTCGTCGTGCACGCCGGCCGCATGTTCGACGGCAAGGCCGCGTCGCTGCGGGGCGACGTCGACATCGTCATTCGCGACAATCGCATCGAGCAGGTCACCGACCATCGCGCCGATCTTCACTCCGGGCGCGTCATCGATGCCGCCGGTGATGTGGTGATGCCGGGACTGATCGAGATGCATACGCACCTGTCGCCCGACTACGGCGAAAAGCTGGGCCGCATCTGGCTGGCCTACGGCATTACGTCGGTGCGCAACCCCGCATCGGACGCCTACGAGTCGCTCGAACAGAAAGAATCGATCGGCGCAGGCATTCGGCGCGGTCCGCGCGTGTTCTCGACCGGCGGGCCGTTTGACGGATCCCGCATTTACTATGCCGGTGGTGTGCCGCTCGCCGGCGGCGGACAATTGCCGGAGGAACTGCAGAAAACCACGCAGCTCGGTTACGACCTGATCAAGACGTATGTGCGCCTCGATGATCGACTGCAAAAGCAGGTGATCGACTTCGCGCACGCCAACGGCCTGCCCGTGACCTCGCACGAGATTTATCCTGCGGTGGCCTCGGGCGCCGATGGCGTCGAGCACATTCGGGGTACCAGCCGGCGCGGCTATTCACCGAAAGTGTCGGCGCTCAACCGGAGCTATCAAGACGTCGTCGATCTGCTCACCGCGTCGAAGATGACGATCACGCCGACCATCGGCATCTCCGCAGGCACATTTCCGCTGATGCTGGCGCGCGATCCCTCGCGCATTGACGATGTCAGGTTCCGGACGCTCTTTCCCGAGTCCGTCGTGCGTGACATGGAGCGGCAGGCGAAGAACATTCAGCCGGGAGACTTCGATCGGCTCATGAACGTCTGGCGGCCGATGGGCGAACTGGTCCGCAAGGTGGTGAAGGGCGGGGGAGTGGTGATTGCCGGCACCGACTCACCAATCTTCCCGTACGCGCTCGCGTATCACACCGAGCTCGAGATCTTCGCGCAGAGCGGGCTCACGCCGTTCGAGGTGCTGCAGACGGCGACGACGCGCGCCGCCGAGGCGCTGGGTGAAGGCGCCAACCTCGGATCGATCGAAGCCGGCAAGCTCGCCGATCTCGTCATCGTCACGGACGATCCGTTGGTGGATGTGAAGAACGCGCGGAAGGTGCGGACCGTCATCAAGAACGGCGAGGTCTACACGGTAGATGAGTTGTTGAAGAGATAGGGATCAGGGATCAGGGATCAGGGATCGGTCGGGATCAGGGCAGTATGCCGTATTTCGCGTTGATCTATGACGTCGTCGAAGACTTCGCGGACAAACGCACGCCATTTCGTCCGGCGCACTTGAAGGGGGTGCGTGAGTCGCACGGCCGCGGCGAGCTGATCATGGCTGGGGCGCTGGGGGATCCGGCCGGGGCGCTGCTCGTCTTCCGCGCGCAGGACCAGGCTATCGCCGAGAATTTCGCGAAGAACGATCCGTATGTCAAGGAAGGGCTCGTCAAGAACTGGAAGGTCCGTCCGTGGACGGTTGTCGTTGGTCAGGACCCTTCCGAAACGCCGCCGGGTCTCCCTACCCCCTGATCCCTGATCCCTGATCCCCGATCCCTAAATCGCCACCAGCCAGCTGTGCCGATCCGCGATCTTGCCCGAGCGGATGCCTTCGAGCTCGGCGCCGGCGCGCATCAGCGGCGATTCCGGACCCATCTTCGGAATCGTGATCTCGCGATCCTGGTGCCGCAGGCGGCCGAGGGGCGCAATCACCGCGGCGGTGCCGATGCCGGCGGCGCCCTGGAGCGTGCCCTTCGCATGCGCGTCGAACACTTCGTCGATGGTGATGCGGCGTTCCTCAACCGGCAGTTTCAAATCGCGCAGCAGCGTCAACACACTGTCGCGGGTGATACCGGGGAGAATTGTTCCGCCCAGCGGCGGCGTCACCACCGCCCCGTCGATCACGAACGCCACGTTCATCAGCCCGGCCTCTTCGACGTACCTGCGCTCGATGCCGTCGAGCCACAGCACGTTGTGGAACCCTTTCTTCTGCGCTTCGATCGAAGCGAGCATGCTGCCGGCGTAGTTGCCGCCGCACTTGGCTGCGCCCGTGCCGCCGGGAAACGCGCGGACGTAGGTGTCTTCCGCGATCAGGTCGACCGAACCCGAGAAATACGGCGCGCTCGGGCAGGTTTCGATGACGAAGCGGAAGCTTTCCGACGGCTTGACGCCGAGCGTTTCGCCCGTGGCGAACAGCACCGGGCGGACATAGAGGGCGCTGTTGTCCTTCTCGGGAATCCAGTTGCGATCGAGCTGGACCAGCGCGAGCGTGCCGTCGATGAAAAGCGACGCCGGAACTTCAGGCATCGCCATGCGCTGGCACGTCTTCGCCATGCGCGCATGATTGGCGTCCGGCCGGAAGACGACCGCTCCGCCATTGGGTCGCGGGAACGCCTTGAAGCCTTCGAAGATGCCCTGGCCGTAGTGCGCACACGCCGGAGCGGCGGATAGCAGCTGCGGGCCGTAGGGGACGATGCGAGGCTCGGTCCATTTGCCGCCGACGTAGTCGGCGATGAGCATGTGGTCGCTGAACACCGCGCCGAACGCGGCGTTGTCGCGCAACTCGGGAGTCATTCTCGAGGCAGGCGTCTTGGTGATGGGGATCGTCGCAAACATGGCAGTGATTCCTTAACCGCTGATCCTATCAAAACAAGTACGGTCCACAGATTAAACACGGATTCCGCAGGCCCGCGACGCCCGGCTTCGCCGGGCGTAGTGCCGTGGGATCGAAGGTGAGATCGAGAGACCTCTGCATCTGGTTGTCTCTCGATCTCACCTTCGGTCCCACGGCGACGGCCGAAGGCCGTGCCGCGGGCCCTCGAATCGGTGTCCAATCTGTGGATCGTCTGTTTCAGGACGATCGCAGCCGACCTTCGCCGACGAGGACGCTCGTCCCGCCGACGCGGACGCGCGAGATCTCGCCGCCGGCGAGATCGATCTTGATGTGGATGCGGCTGGGCCGGCCCATCTTGACGCCCTGGGCGCTGACTATTGATCCAGCCTTCTCCGCCGGCACGAGGCCATGCTTCACCAGATACGATCCGAGCGGACCGCTCGCCGATCCGGTCGCCGGATCTTCGTTGGCGCCCATCATGCGGCTGTAAGCGGTGGCGCCGTCCGGCCCGGGCTCGGTGGAGAAGATGAAGAGGCCGCGGCGCGTGATCTTCGCCGCCTCGAACATCGCCGCCGCGGCGCGCAGGTCGACGACCGCTTGATCGACGGCGGCGCGCGACACGAGCGGCACCATGAAAAACGGCGACCCGCAATTGACTTCCTGCGGCAGGACGCCCGGGTGAAGGGCCGACGTGTCTATGCCGAGCGTCGCTGCCAGGGCGGCCGGCGCGTTCAGGGTCGGGCCGAACACCGGCTTCTGCTGCGTCATCCAGGCGAACTGCAGCCGACCTTTATCTGCGCCTTCTGCGGCCCATTCGAGCTCGACAAGCGTTGGACCGATGCCGAGGCCAAATGTAAATTCTTTTCTCCCGGCCGGATGACACCATCGTCGGCAAGGGCGAACGTCGACCCAATCACGGGATGTCCGGCGAACTGCATTTCGTTGGCCGGACCGAAGATCCGAAGCCGCACGTCCGTGCCGGCGGCCTCCGCGGGCTGGACGAAGGTGCACTCGGAGAATCTGGTCTCGCGGGTCATCGCCTGCATCTGGCCGGCGGTCAGGCCCTCGGTTTCGGTGAACACCGCCAACTGGTTGCCGGTCAGCGGCTTGTCGGTGAAGACGTCGTATTGCAAATAGCGTCGGCCATTGACGACCGCCGGCCGTCTGACTTGTTGTGCAGACAGCGGCAAGGTCACTGCGGCGGGCAGCAGGGCGGCGAGACTCATCCACGAACGCCGAGTTAGATGTGGCATTCGCGTAGCGTAACCGAAGTAGAATTCGGAGAAATTCGTGCTCGACGCCCTCTTCCGATTTTTCTTCGAGCTCTCCCCGGTCGTCTTCACTCAGGGGGAATTCCGGTTTGCGGCCTCGACGGGGTCCTACGTCGCGGCGGTCGCCGTGGCGGTTGCCGCTGCCCTGACGATCTACGCGTATCGAAAGGGCCACGGGCGTCCAGCTCAGCGTATGACGCTCGTGGCGATTCGCCTCGTCGATTCTCGCCATCATCCTGGTTTGCATGTTCCGGCCGCTGCTCGTGGTTCGTGCCGCCGTGCCGCAACAGAATTTCCTTGGCGTGCTCCTGGACGATTCGCGCAGCATGCAGATCGCGGATGTGGACGGGCAGCCGCGCGCCTCGTTCGTGAAAGGCGAATTCGGCGCCAACGATCGCGGGCTGCTGAAGGCGCTCTCGGAGCGGTTCACCGTGCGCACGTTCCGCTTTTCGAGCGCGGCGACGCGAACGACGCAGGAAAGCGACCTCACCTTCGGCGGATCACAATCGCGCCTTGGCGCGGCGCTCTCGGGCGTGCGCCAGGAGCTGGCCGGCCTGCCGGTCGCCGGCCTGGTCATGGTGAGCGACGGCGCCGACACCGCGGATGCGGCGCTCGGCGAAGCCATTCTCGGACTCAAGGCCGAGGGACTTCCCGGTCTTCACCGATCGGCGTCGGGCGCGAAACGCTGTCGAAAGACATCCAGGTCGGCCGCGTCGTCACGCCCAAGACCGCGCTCAAGGGCACGACGTTGATGGTCGACGTGGTGCTTGTCGCAGTCCGGCTTCGACGGGCAGAAGGTCACGCTCGACGTCGAAGACGAGGGCACGCTCGTCAGCACGCAGCAGGTGTCGCTGCCGGACGCCGGCACGCCGGCGTCGATTCCGGTTCGTTTCACCGTCAACGAAGCCGGGCCGCGCGTGCTGCGCTTCCGCGTGTCGCCGCAGGAAGGCGAGCTCGTCACCGAGAACAACGCGCGCGAAGCGCTCATCGACGTGCGCGATCGCAAGGAGAAGATTCTCTACTTCGAAGGCGAGCCGCGCTACGAATACAAGTTCATCCGCCGCGCCATTCCCGAAGGCGACAACCTGATCGTCACCAGCCTGATCCGCACCGCCGACAACAAGTACATGCGGCAGGGCGTCGATGGCCCCGACGAGCTGATCGCGGCGTTTCCGAAGACGCGTGAAGAGCTGTTTGCCTACCGGTCGCTCATCATCGGCAGCCTCGAAGCCGCCGCGCTCACCGGCGATCAGCTGAAGATGATCGCGGAGTTCGTCGATCGCCGCGGCGGCGGCCTGCTGATGCTCGGCGGCCCGCGCGCGTTCGCGGAGGGCGGCTGGACCGGCACCGCGGTGGCGGACGTGCTGCCGGTCGTGCTCGATCGCAACAAGGTGCAGCCGAAGGGCACCGTGACGCGGCTGTCGATCAAGCCGACGCGCGCCGGCGCGGCGACCGCGGTGACGCAGCTCGGCGCCAACGAGCAGGCGTCGGCCGAGCGATGGAACACGCTGCCGGTCGTGACCGCGGTGAATCGCATCGACGCGCGTGAAGCCGGGCGCGACGGTGCTGCTGACCGGCACCGACGAATCGCGCGCCGAGCGGCCGATGCTCGTCTTCCAGCGCTACGGCCGCGGCAAGACGTTCGCGTTCCTGCCGCAGGATTCGTGGGTGTGGCAGATGCACTCGACGATGGCCGTCGACGATCTCACGCACGAAAACTACTGGCGGCAGTTGCTGCGGTGGCTGGTGGACGGCGTGCCGGATCAGGTCGAACCGGCGCTGACCACCGAGCGCGTCGAGCCGGGCGAAGGCGCCACGCTGACCGCGAACGTCGTCGATCCGTCGTTCGTCGAGCTGAACGACGCGTCGGTGATGGCGACGGTGACGGCACCTGACGGCACCATCTCGGACGTGCCGATGTCGTGGGACGGCGAGCACCCGGGCCAGTATCAGGCGACGATCCCGACCAAGGCGCCGGGCTGGTACGAGGCCAAGATCGACGCGACCCGCGCCGGCAAGAGCGTCGGCAGCGCCGTCACGCATTTCCGCGCCGCGCCGGGCGACGCCGAGTATTTCGACGCGACGATGCATGCCGGCACGCTGCGGCGGATCGCCGACGAAACCGGCGGCCGCTTCTACGACGCATCGCAACACCGCGTCGCTCGCCGACGACCTGCGCTACACCGGCCGCGGCGTCACCACCGTCGAAGAGCACGAGTTGTGGCACATGCCGATCGTGCTGATGCTGCTCGTCGGCTTGCTGTGCGCGGAATGGGGGTATCGACGTGTCGTCGGCCTGGCGTAGGTCGACATTCGCCGGGCTGATCCTGGCAGCCTCCTCAGCCTGGCTCGCCGACCTGTCCGCCGTAGCTTTAGCGAAGGCGGAAGCCTTGGCGAAGGCGGCGGATCCGGGCGAGCCCAAGGCCGAATACGACGGACGCTTCGCCTTCACGCGCATTCGATACGGTCGCCGCAGTCGACATGAGCGGCGGGCGCTTCCGTCGCGAGCCGACCTGGGTGCACGACTTTCCGCGCGCCGATTTCAATTTCCTGAAGATTCTCGGCGAGCTCACGTTCGTGCCGGCCGTCGTCGATCAGGGCAACATCCGGACGCTCGACGATGCCGGATCTGGCGATGTTCCCGATCGCCTACATGTCGGAGCCCGGCTTCTGGACCATGACCGACGCCGAGCTGGCGGGCCTGCGCAACTACCTGCTCAAGGGCGGCTTCATCATCTTCGACGACTTCCGCGGCAACCACATACAGAACCTCGAGTTCCAGATGCGGCGGGTGCTATCCGGAGGCGCCGTTCCAGCGAAGCTCGACGCGACGCATCCGATCTTTCACTCTTTTTTCGAAATCAACGCGCTCGATCCTCGGTCAGGCTATTACGCGGACGCGGGCGACACCGAGTGGCTCGGGATCTATCGAAGACAACGACCCGCGAAAGCGATTGATCGCGATTGCGAACAACAACCATGATTTAGGCGAGCTCTGGGAGTTTTCCGACACGGGCTACGTGCCGGTGGACCTATCGAACGAGGCGTACAAGTTCGGCGTGAACTACGTCATGTACGCGATGACGCACTGAGGTTGAGGCCTGCGGCTTAAGCCGGCTTGATGCGAAGGAGTTTGCGTGGACACGATCGAGATGAACACCCCGGATGATGTCGCTCTTGCGGATCGGATGAAGGTCGGCCGCGACAAGATCATCACCGAGCTCAAGAAGCTGATCGTCGGCCAGGACGACATCATCAACCAGGTGCTGCTGACGCTGTTTGTCGGCGGCAACAGCCTGATCGTCGGCGTGCCCGGTCTTGCCAAGACGCTGCTGATCCACACCATGGCGCGCGTGCTCGATCTCAAGTTCTCGCGCATCCAGTTCACGCCCGACCTGATGCCGTCGGACATCACCGGCACCGACATCATCCAGGAAGACGCCGCCACCGGCCGCCGCCAGATGGTGTTCTCGCCCGGCCCGATCTTCGCGAACATCCTGCTCGCCGACGAGATCAACCGCACGCCGCCGAAGACGCAGTCCGCATTGCTGGAAGCAATGCAGGAACACGGGTCACGATCCAGGGCCGCACCTACAAGCTCGAAGAGCCGTTCTACGTGTTCGCCACGCAGAACCCGATCGAGCTCGAAGGCACCTATCCGCTGCCCGAAGCGCAGCTCGATCGCTTCATGTTCCACATCGTCATCGAGCATCCGCCCGAAGACGAGGAGTTCATGGTCGTGAAGACGACGACGGCGATCCTCGAGCCGCAGTTCGAGCGCCCGGTCAGCGGTCCCGATCTGGTGGCGTTCCAGCGGCTGGTGCGCCGCGTGCCGGTGGCCGATCCGGTGATGCGCTACGCGCTCGCGCTGGTGCGCGCCAGCCGTCCGAAGAACGCGTCGTGCCCGGAGTCGATCAAGAAGTGGATCGCGTTCGGCGCCAGCGTCCGCGCCGCGCAGTACCTGGTGCTCGGCCGGCAAGGCGCGCGCGCTGACCAACGGCCGCTATCACGTCAGCTTCGACGACATTCGCGCCGTGGCGCACTCGGTGATGCGTCACCGCGTGCTGACCAACTTCCACGCGCAGTCGGAAGGCATCACCAGCGATTCGCTGATCGACAAGCTGCTCGAGGCGATGCCGGCGCCGCGATCGGGAATGTAGAACCCAATCCGAGATCCGAAATCCGAGATCTGAGATCTAGAGGATGGCCACCAGCTCACTACCCGGCGCAAAGTTCGTCGATCCCGTCGTGCTGTCGCGGATCGGCAACCTCGAGCTGATCGCGAAGACCGTCGTCGACGGCCTGATCAACGGCACGCACCGCTCGCCGTTCTTCGGCGCGTCCGTCGATTTCGCGGAGCACCGCGGCTACGTGGCCGGCGACGACATCCGCCGCGTCGACTGGCGCGTCTACGCGCGCACCGACAAGTACTACATCAAGGAATTCGAGGCCGACTCGAACGCCAACTTCTCGGTGCTGCTCGACGTGTCGAAGTCGATGGGGTTCGGCGCGAAGATCTCGAAGCTCGATTACGGCGAAGACGCTGGCCGCGTGCCTCGCGTATCTGGCCAACGCGCAGCGCGATCGCGTCGGCCTGATCACGTTCGACCACGAAATCGTCGAGCACGTGCCGCCGTCGGCCAAGCATCTCGACGTCGTGCTGCACACGCTCGATCGCGCGAAGCCGGCGCGGCCCGGCGATCTGGTCGGGCCGCTGCGCAAGCTCGCCGAGCATTTCGGACGCCGCGGCATCATCGTCGTGATTTCCGATTTCTACGCCGAGCCGGAGGAAATCTTCCACGCGGTCGGCCCGATCGTGCACCGCGGCAACGACGTGGTGCTGTTTCACGTGATGGATCCGCAGGAGCTCGAGTTCTCGTTTTCGGATGCCTCGAGCTTCGAGGACATGGAGAGCGGCGATCAGATGCCGATCGTGCCGACCAAGCTCGCCGCCGACTATCGCGCGCTGGTGCAGGCGCACATCGACACGCTGACCAAGAAGGCGGCGCAGCAGCCGGTCGATTACACGCTGCTCAACACCAGCATGCCGCTCGATTACGCGTTGTTCCGGTTCCTGTCGATGCGGCAGCGGCTGTCGAGGACGAGGTAACGGCCGTGTCCTTCCTGACGCCGCTATTTCTGCTTGGGCCTGGCCGCGCTGGCGGTCCCGGTCCTCATTCACCTGACGCAGAAGGAACGCAAGTCGGTCGTCGACTTTCCGTCGCTGATGTTCCTGCGCAAGATTCCGTACGAGTCGGTGCAGCGGCGGCGCATTCGCGACTGGCTGCTGCTGGCGCTGCGCCTGGCGGCGATTGCGCTGATCGTCACCGCCTTCGCGCGGCCGTTCCTGCGCGGATCGATCTCGCGGCCGCGCCCGGCGGCGCGCGCGACATCGTCGTGCTGCTCGATCGGTCCTACAGCATGGGCTACGCCGATTCGTGGTCGCGCGCGCAGCGCGCCGCGGCGCAGGCGCTCGACAGCGCGACGCCGGCCGATCGCATTTCGCGTGGTGCTGTTTGCCGACACGGCGGAGGTCGTCGTTGCGGTCGACGCCGGATCGCGTCGCGCGCGGTGGCCGAGATCAACGCCGCCACGCCGGGACCGGGATCGACGAAGTACGGCCCGGCGCTGAAGCTCGCCGGGAGCCTGCTGGCCGAGTCGCTGCTGCCGCGCAAGGAAGTGATTCTCGTGTCGGACTTCCAGCGCGGCGGGTGGCAGCCGGACGACACGCTTGCGGCTGCCGGGCGGAACGACGATCACGACTGCGATCGTCGAGGGCGCGCAGGGCGCGAGCCTCGCGCTGACGCCGGTGGCGCTGCTGCGGTCGCGCGAGAACGGCCAGCCCGAGCGCGTCACCGTGACGGCCGGCGTGCTCAATCGCACGGCGACGGCAGCGACCGACGTGCCGATCAATCTCGAGGTCGACGGCCGCGTCGTGCAGGACCTGAAGATCACGCGTCGCGCCGAGCGCGTCGGCGTCGATTTCGTTCGCGCCGGTGACCATTACGTCGCCAAACACGCGCGCGGTCGTGCGCCTTGGCGCCGCCGGCGGAGCGGCGGTCGATGCGCTGGCGCGCGACAACGTCTTCAACTTCGTCGCTCACCCCGGCGGCGCCGGTGCCGGTGATGACGGTGTCGCCAGGGCCGGCCGATGCGACGTTGTATCTGTCGCGCGCGCTGGCCATCGGCGAAGCGCCGCGCTTCGACGCGTCGCTGCAGTCGCCGGACGCGCTGGCCGGCGACGCCATGAATCGCGCGCGCGTGATCCTGCTGAACGACGTGCCGATCAGCGACGCGGTCGCCGCCAAGCTCGTGACGTTCGTCGAAGGCGGCGGCGGCTTGATGATGGCGCTCGGGCAGCGCGCGTCGTGGCCCGCGTCGCGCGCCGCATGGCTGCCGGCGATCGATCGGGCCGACGGTCGATCGCACGCGCGGCGCGCCGGCGCGCCTGAGCGGCATGGACTACGGCCACGCCATCTTCGAGCCGTTTCGCGCGCCGCGCAGCGGTGATTTCTCGACCGCGCGCTTCTATTCCTATCGCGGCCTGGCCGCGGCGAAGGACGCGACGCGTGCTCGCGCGCTTCGATACCGGCGAGCCTGCGCTCGTCGAACGCGCGGCGGGCCGCGGCCGCGTGATCGTGTTCGCGCTCGACGCTCGATCTGAACTGGAACGATCTCGCGCTGAAGCCGATGTTCCTGCCGTTCGTGCATCAGCTCGGCCGGCACCTGTCGGGATTCAAGGAGCAGCCGGCGTGGCTGACGATCGGCCAGGTGCTCGACGTCGATGCCGCCGAGATCGCCGCCGGCGCGACGTCGGGCAGCGCGGCGCGCGCCGCGGCGGGCCGCGCGATCCTCGCGCCGTCGGGCCAGCGCCGCGATCTGCAGCCGCCGGCCGCGGCAGCGCCCGGGGCGACCCCGCCGGCGGCCGCGCTCGAGCTGACCGAGCAGGGCTTTTATGAAATTCGCGGCTCGGGACGGGACGCGGGACCGACGATCGTCGCCGCCAGCAACGTCAGCCTGGCGGAATCGAACCTCGATCGCATGGACCCGAAGGAGCTCGTCGCCGCAGTGACCGGCAACGGTCCGTCCGGCTCAACGTCGGGCCAGGACGTCTTACCGGATGAGGCCCAGGAGCTCGCGCAACGGGTCTGGTGGTATCTGCTGTTCGCAGGTATCCTGCTTCTGATCGCGGAGACCGCGTTGGCGCATCGCTATTCACGCGCCACTCGATGAGCACGCGTTCCTTGGTACCGTTGGAACGCTTGGAACCTTTGGAACCGGGAGTATCAGCCAATGGGTGAGGTCAATGCCCGCGCGCAGTTGCTCGAAGTGGTCCGGCAAGTCCGCCGGCGCTGGCGCATCAAGCTGGCGCTGCGCGGCGCGGTCGGCTTCCTGCTCGCCGGGCTGATCGCGATCCTCGCGATCGCCTACACGCTCGAGGCGCTCAAGTTCACGCCCGCCGCGATCTTCTGGTTCCGCATCGTCACGGCGCTCGTCTTCGTCGCCGCCGGCGCCTGGTTCTTCGCGCGTCCGCTGTCGCGCAAGGTCACCGACGAACAGGTCGCGCTGTATCTCGAGGAGCACGAGCCGTCGCTCGATTCGACGATTCTGAGCGCGATGGAAGCGACCGAGCGGCCCGGCGACTGGTCGCCGGAGTTGATCCGCCGTCTCATCGAAAACGCGATCGAGCGCGTGCACGAGATCCAGGAAGGCGAGCGCATCGAGCGCGAGCCGATGAAACGCTACGTCTGGGTCGCCGGCGCGGTGGCCGCCGTCGCCGTCGCCCTCTTCACGTTCGGCCCGGCGTATTTCCGTCACACGCTCTCGGCGATCTTCGATCTTCTCGCGCGACGTCGAGGCCGCGGCCCCGTACCGCATCGAGGTCAAGCCGGGCGACGCGACCGTCGCCAAGGGCGCCGATCAGATGATCAGCGCCACGCTCGCCGGTTTCGACGCGGCCGATGCCGCCATCCTGATTCGCAAGGGCTCGGCGAGCGCGTTCGAGCGCGTGCCGATGGTCAAGGCCGAGAACGGATCGTATGAAGGCATGCTGTTCGACCTGTCGGAGCCGCTCGATTACGTCGTCGAAGCCGCCGGCGTGAAGTCCGCGCCGCACAAGCTCAACGTGCTCGAAGTCCCGTACGCGAAGAAGATCGATCTCGAATACACCTACCCGTCCTACACCGGCCTCGAGCCGCGCAAGATCGAAGACGGCGGCGACATCGCGGTGCTCAAGGGGCACCGACGTCAAGCTGACGATCACGCCGACGATGGCCATCGAAGGGCGGGCGCGTCGTGCTCGGCGAGAAGGAAAGCGTGCCGCTGTCGGCGAATGCCGACGGCACGCTCTCGGCGCAACTTCACCGCGTCGCACGACGGTTTCTATCGCGTCGAGCTCGACGCGCCGAACGGTGAGCGGCTCACGGCCTCGCCGCAATACACCGTCGACCTGCTCTCGGATCTCGCGCCGACCGTGAAAGTCTCGAAGCCCGGGCCGCGACACCGACGCCACGCCGGTCGAAGAGTTCTTCGTCGAAGCGCGCGCCGACGATGACTACGCGGTGAAGAACCTGCAGCTGGTCTACCAGGTCAACGGCGGCCCTGAAAAAGTGATCCCGCTGTTCGGCGGCGCGAAGCCGACGAGCGAAGTCACGGCCGGGCACACGTTCTACATGGAGGAGCTCGGCGTCAAGGCCGGCGACTCGGTCTCGTACTACGCGCGCGCCACGGACAACGACGCCATCAACGGCGCCAAGCAGACGAGCAGCGACATCTATTTCCTGCGCATCCGTCCGTTCGACAAGAACTTCAAGCCCGCCGCGTCGATGTCCGGCGGCGGCGGCGGCGGGGGCGGCGGCGGTCAGGAAGTCGGCGCGCTGTCGCAGCAGCAGCGGCAGATCATTTCCGGCACTTTCAACCTCCAGCGCGATCGCAAGACCATGACCGCGGCGAAATTTCGCGAGGGCATGGTGGTGCTGACGCTGGCGCAGAGCAAGTTGCGCGATCAGGTCAACGGCCTCGTCGAGCGCATGAACAGCCGCCTCGTGGTGTCCGATCCGTCGTTCAAGAAGATCGCGGAGCTGCTGCCGAAGGCCGCCGAGCAGATGACCGCTGCCGAAAAGAAGCTGCAGGCCCAGAGCCCCGACGGCGCACTGCCGCCCGAGAACATGGCGCTGCAGTTCCTGCAGCAGGCTGAAGAGGAATTCGAGCTGCAGGTGCAGACCGGACGCCAGGCCGGCGGCGGCGGTGGCGGCGGCGGAGCGGGATCGATCGCCAACGATCTCGCCGACTTGTTCAAGATGGAAATGGACAAGATGGCGAATCAGTACGAGACCAATTCGCAGGCATCCACCCAGCAGCAGGACCAGCAGATCGACGAGCTCGCGGAGAAGCTGAAGGAGCTGGCGCGCCGCCAGGAGCAGGAAATCGAACGCCAGCGCCGTATGGCGGCGGGGCAGTCGGCCGGCAGCAACGGCGGCGATCTGCAGCGCGCGCTCGCGGAACAGGCCGAAGAGGCGGCGCGCCAACTCGAGAAACTGTCGCGCGATCAGCAGCGCCAGGATCTGGCCGACACCGCGCGCCAGCTGCGCAGCGCGGCCGACGCCATGCGCCGGGCCGCCGCGAAGGGCGATCCGTCGGCAGCCGGTCAGGCGGCGGCTGCCGCCGATCGATTGCGGGAGGCGCAGCGGCAATTGCAGCGCAACCAGACCGCGCGCGGCGAGCGCGACGTGCAGGACGCGCAGCGCCAGGCCGCCGAGATCGCGCAGGAGCAGCAAGACATTGCCGGCGACGCGCGCCAGATGCCCCAGGCCGGCGCCGATCGGGTGCAGAAAGCTCAGATGCTCGGCCAGCGCAAGGACGCGCTCGAAGGCAAGGTCGCCGAACTCGAGAAGAATCTCGATCGCATGGTCGGCGAGCAGACGCGGGAATCGCGCGACACCGGCAGAAAGCTCTCGGAAGCCGCGTCCGGCATTCGCGACAACAAGATCAAGGAGAAGATCCGCTACTCGAAGAGCCTGCTGGGCTCGGGCGCTCCCGAACAGTACGCCCGCAACTTCGAGGAGGAGATTGGCTCGAACATCGATCAGCTGAGGAAGAAGATCGACGAAGCGGCCTCTTCTGCCGGACAGCAGGGCCGCGATCGCAGCGGCGATGCGGTCGACAAGGCCCGCGAGCTCGCCCGCGGCGTCGATTCGCTTGGCCGGCGGATGCAGGAGCGCGCGCAGCAGAACGCGAAATCAGGCCAACAGGCGAACGGGCAAGCAGGCCAGCAGGGTAAAGAAGGCGAGCAGGGTCGCGAGGGCCAGCAGGGCCAGAGCGGCAAGGAAGGATCGCAGGGACAAAGCGGCCAGCAGGGTCAGGGCGGCAAGGAAGGATCGCAAGGCCAGCAGGGCCAGGGGGGCAAAGAAGGATCGCAGGGCCAGGGTGGACAGGAAGGCCAGGGCGGCCAGCAGGGTCAAGGCGGGCAGCAGGGGCAGGGTGGCCGCAATGGCGACGGCAACACCATGGGCGGCTTCAACGACGGCGGCTGGGGCGGCGGCGATCGCCGTGCCGGCGGCCCTTACGGGTATTACTTCGGGCCTGACGACATCCGGCAGTTCCGCGGCGAAGCGCGCCGCTGGGCGCAGGAAGGCCAGGCGCTGCGCAACATGCTGCGCGAGCAGAACGTCGATCCTAAGGAGTTCGACGAAATCATGCGCCGCCTTCGCGAGCTCGATTCCGAGCGCGTCTATCAGGATGTGCAGGAGCTGGCGCGGCTCCAGACCTTCGTCGCCGAAGGCTTGAAGCGATTCGAGTACGCGCTGCGCCGCAAGGTCGGCGACGAAACCGATCGCGCGCTCGTCAGCGGGTCCGAAGAGGTCCCGGCGGAATTCAAGGCGCTCGTCGAGGAGTATTACCGGTCGCTGTCGAAGGGTCAGAAGAAGAATAACGAATAACGAATAACGAATAACGAAAAATGAAGCGCCTCCTTTTGTTATTCGTTATTTGTTCTTTGTTATTCGCGTTCAGCGCTGAGGCGCAGCGCGGGTTCCGCGGCGGCTGGGGCGGCGAAGTCGGCGCGCCGCCGAAATTCCCCAACGTCTCCGACTTCGACGGCTCGTGGCATTTCTGCCGATTGATGTACCGGCAGGTGCGCAGCCAGCAGCGCGGCCTCGGCTGGGGCACCGATTATCCGAACGCCGACATCAACTTCTCGATCCGCCTGTCGGAATTGACCAAGACCCAGGTCGGCCTGCAGGGCGGCCACGAGCGCGAGCCGAACCACCTGGTCGTGCGCCCGACCGATCCGGAGCTCTTTCAGTGCCCGTTCGTGATGGCGTCGGATCCCGGCAGCGCCGGCTTTTCGCCGGAAGATGCCGCCGGCCTGCGGACCTACTTGCTCAAGGGCGGCTTCCTGTGGGTGGATGACTTCTGGGGGCCGTGGGCCTGGGAAGCGTTCATCGACGAGATTGCCAAGGCGCTGCCGCCCGGCGAATTTCCCGTGACGGAGATCACCGCCGAGCATCCGATCTACCGTGTGCTGTTTCCGATCGCGAAAATCCCGCAGGTGCCGTCGATGCAGTTCTGGCGCATGAGCGGCGGCGCGACGTCGGAGATGGATGAATACAGCACCACCGCACACCTGGCGGCGATCCTCGACAAGCAGGGCCGCATCATGGTGTTGATGACGCACAACACCGACATTGCCGATTCGTGGGAGCGAGAAGCCGACGACCCCGAGTTCTTCTTCAACTTTTCGCCCAACGGCTACGCGCTCGGCCTCAACGCCGTGTTGTATTCGATGAGTCACTAACCAGGTCAAGCGTTCAAGGGTTCAGGGGTTCAAGGTTCAGGGGTTCACAGGTTCAGAAATGGCGCGAGTCCTGCGGATGACGATCGTTGCGATCCTGCTGGCCGCATCCGTCGCGGGGGCGCAGGAACAGTGGGATCGTTACCGCGGCGGCGGTTATGGCCGCAATCGCTATCCGCCGCGCTATCCGACGGCGACGAGTTTCGACGGCGGCTTCAACTTCTGCCGCCTGATGTACACGAGCGACCGGCGCGAGGCGGGCGGATCCGGATGGTCGACCGACTACTGGGACGCCGACCTCAATTTCTCAACGCGTCTCGGCGAGCTGACCAAGACGACGATCAGCCGGCAGGCGAATGGCGATCCCAGCCACTTCACGATTCGCCTGTCCGATCCGGCGCTTTTCCAGTGCCCGATCCTGAGCGCCACCGACGTCGGCACCGCGCTCTTCACCGACGATGAGGCAGCCACGCTGCGTGCGTATCTCGAGAAGGGCGGTTTCCTGTGGGTCGATGACTTCTGGGGCCCGCACGCGTGGGACAACTGGGTGAGCAACATCAGCAAGGTGCTGCCGCCGGGCGAATACCCGATTCGCGATATCGCGCTCGATCATCCGATCCGGCGATTGCTGTTCGAGTTCAGGGACCTGCCGCAGATTCCGTCGATCAATTTCTGGAACCAGTCGGACGGCGGAACCTCCGAGCGCTATGAACTGAGCGCCGAGCCGCATTTCCGCGGCATCACCGACAAGCAAGGGCGCTTCATGGTGATCATGACGCACAACACGGACATCTCCGACGCGTGGGAGCGGGAAGCCGCCGATCCGCGGTTCTTCTTCAGTTTCTCGCCGCAGGGCTACGCGGTCGGACTGGACGTGTTTCTGTACGGGATGACGCACTGACGTCAGGGATCAGGGATCAGGGATCAGGGATCAGTGCACCAACCCTGATCCCTGATCCCCGATCCCTGATCCCATCTGCTTTATCTCCAACAGCTCCACCATCGATCGGCATCGCGCCAGCGCGCCGTGCCGCTCGAGTAACGCGAGCTTTTCCACCGGCTCGAATTCCAGGTACTGCGACAGCGCGTTCACCAGGTCTTCATCGGGCATCGCGTCCGGCAGGTGGCGGCTCAGCGTGTCGTGGAAGAGCGGCGTCAGCAGCTGCTGCAGCCGCTTGCGTTCGTGGCGCAGCTCGTCGCGCTCGCCGTCCCGCATCGAGTCGTCGAGCGGCGTGATCACGGCGCTGCGATACAGGCGGCCGGCGGCCGGCGCGTCCTCGCTGTTGATGGTGAATTTCTCGAGTCCGCGCAGCACCAGGTTGTACTTGCCGTCTTCGAGCTGCTCGGCATGCGTGATGAGCCCCGAGCACCCGGTGGCATAGACCGGCGGCGCGCCCTCGTAGTCGTCCTCGTATCCGGGCCTCAGCAGGACCATGCCGATGATGCGATCGCCCGCCAGCGACTCGGCGACCATCTGGCGGTAGCGCGGCTCGAAGATGTGCAGCGGCAGGAAGACGTTCGGAAAGAGGACGACCGTCGGCAGCGGAAAAATCGGAAGGGAGAACATGAACCGATCTGAACCGAATCTAGTGGATCGTCTTGGTCTTCTTGTCCATGTAGTCCATCAACACGTACTGACCAAGCGTATACGGCGTCGTGAAGTAGGCCTTGCCGCGGCACATCGCGGCGACGCGCCGCACGAACGCCACCAGGTCGTAATCGCGCGCCAGCATGAAGGTGTTGATCATGATGCCGGCCTTTGCGCAGGCGGACACTTCCGCGAGCGTCTCGCCGATCACGATTGGATCGAGGCCGAACGGGTTCTTGTAGATGCGGCCGTCGGGCTGCGTCAATGCCGACGGCTTGCCGTCGGTGATCATCACGATCTGCCGCATGTCCTTGCGCTGCCGCTCGAGGATGCGGCGTGCGACGCGCAGGCCCTCGCGCGTGTTGGTGTAATACGGGCCGACGCGGACGCGGCCGAGCTCGCGCAGCGGGATCTCCTCGGCGCTGTCGTGGAACAGCACCGCGTGCAGCGTGTCGCCCGGATACTGCGTGCGGATCAGGTGCGAGAGCGCCATCGCCACGCGCTTGGCCGGCGTGAAGCGATCCTCGCCATACAGGATCATGCTGTGGCTGCAGTCGAGCATCAGCACCGTCGCGCACGAGCTCTGATATTCGCCCTGCGCGACCATCAGGTCCGAGTAATCGATGTCGATCCCTGCCCCTGATCCCTGATCCCCGATCCCTGATCCCTGAGTCCGCTTCACCGCATTGAGGATCGTCTCCGTGACGTCGAGATTCATCGTGTCGCCGAATTCGTAGGGCTTCGGCGCGCCGCTGGTCTCGATGCCGGTGGAGAGATCGCGCGTGTCGTGGCGGCCGGCGCTGCTGTGTCCGGCCGAGCCGAGCAGATCGCGGAGGGCGCGATACCCGAGGAAGTCGAGCGCCTTGTCCGTGACTTCGAACTTCACCTCGGCCGGTTCACCCTCGCCGCCGCCCCCCATCGCGCGGCGCGCCTTTTCGGGCTCGAGGTCCGGCGGCGTCGAGATGTAGCCGGACTCCTTCATGCGCTCGATGATCTGCTGGATCAGTTCGTCGAGTTGATTGCGCGCCTGTTCCTCGTTGCCCTCGGCGGCATCGCCGAACAGCTTTTCGAGGAGGTCGTCGGGCAGCACACCGCCGTTGAAGAGCGCCTCGAGGATGGCGTCATGCAGCGCCTGCATCGTGCGATCGCTGTCATCGTCGGTGTCGCGCGGGTTCCCGAACCCGCTCGACATCAGCAGATCGGAGAGCTTCGACATGAGTTCGTCCATGTCGAGCTCGTCGAGCAGATTCGGAACGTATTTCGAGTATTTGTATTTCAAAATTCCTTACCGTCCCAAGCCCCGTAGCCCCCAAGCCCCAAGCCTCAGTTGTAATACTTCTTCTTCCGCCGCGTCTCCGCCGTCGCTTCCTCGTCGTCATCCGGCGTGAGAATCGCGGTTCGGGTCTGTTGTTGCGGGCGACGAGCGGGTTCGGCGCCGTGGTAGCCGCGGACGTCGTTGCGGCTGATCTTCTTCTGTGAGTACAGGCCTTCGAGCAGGAAATCGATCGCCGATGCGATAGCCGGCTCGCTCGCGCCGCGATCGACGCCGGCGCGCCGCGCCAGATCGACGAGGCCCTGCACTGCGGACGCTTCCTTGACGAGCGTCGCGGCATCGGTGGTGTCGGACAGGCTCAGGGAGCCGCCGAGATCGAACCACTCGATGATCTGGCGGGCATCGGCGTCGGCGAAGTAGCCTTCGAACACGTTGGCGACCGCCCCGCGCACGAGATCGCGCGCGACTTGGTCGGCGCCCTTCAGCTCGCCTTCGTATTCGAGCTCGAACTTGCCGGTCATCGACGGCAGCGCCGCGTAGACGTCGGTGACGCGCGGGACAACCGGCGACTCGGCGTTGGCGAGGGCGCGCCGCTCGGCGTTCGAGATGACGGTTTCGAGGACGCTGATCGGCATGCGCTGGCTGACGCCCGAACGCTTGTCGATCTTGCGCTCGTTGCGCGCCTGGAAGGCGATCTCCTCGACGACCTCGCGCACGAACCGTGGCACCTCGACCTGCCCGCCGCGCGACACCCAGGCTTCCTGTTCGGTGATGGTCAGCGCGTCGGCGCGGTTCTGCATGTAGTGCGTGCGAATCTCGGCGCCGATGCGGTCCTTGAGCGGCGTGATGATCTTGCCGCGCGCCGTGTAATCCTCGGGGTTGGCCGTAAAGGCGATGAGCAGATCGAGCGGCAGGCGGACCGGGTAGCCCTTAATCTGCACGTCGCCTTCCTGCAGGATGTTGAAGAGGCCGACCTGGATCTTGCCGGCAAGGTCGGGCAGCTCGTTGATGGTGAAGATGCCGCGGTTGGCCCGCGGCAGCAGTCCGAAGTGCATCGACAGCTCGCTGCCGAGCTGCAGGCCGCCCTTCGCGGCCTTGATCGGATCGATGTCGCCGATCATGTCTGCGATCGTGACGTCGGGCGTGGCCAGCTTCTCGACGTAGCGCGCCTCGCGCGGCAGCCAGCGAACCGGCATCTGATCGCCTTCGGCCTTCACCCGCTGCCGGCCGAATGCCGAGAGCGGCGCGATCGGGTCGTCGTTGATCTCGCTGTCCGGAATCACCGGCAGCCACTCGTCGAGGAGCGTCGTCAGCGCCCGCAGGATGCGTGTCTTGGCCTGGCCGCGCAGGCCGAGCAGGATGAAGTGATGGCGCGCCAGGACGGCGTTGACCAGCTGCGGGATGACCGTGTCGTCATAGCCGATGATGCCCGGAAAGAGCGTGTCCTTCCGTTTCAAGCGCTCTGAGAGGTTGTCGCGCACCTCATCGCGAACCGGCCGGCGGCGAATCTCGCCCCGGGCGATGGCCGCTTTCAATTGTCCAAGGTTGTCGATGCGTGGCGAGGACGACATAGGCCGCAGATTATCACCATCTCAGACGCTCAGGCTTCGAGCGACATCGATGAACGCCTGGCTGAATTTCGCAATCGTCGGAGGATCGACGACGCCCGGACCACGGTCGTCGAGATTGTGAAACAGCTGATTGCCGCCAATCGCGGACACGTAGCGGCCGCCGCCACGGTGAATGGCTTCGGCTTCGCCGGCGGGTACGTTGCTGCGCGGTGCCCGCCTCGCCACTCGGAGACCGGCCTTCGTCATCGCGTCGCTGAGCGCACGGTCCATCTCGTCGTCTCGGGCCTGCAGCAGGTTGTTGTTCAGTTCGGTCGCCGCGCCGATATTGGCGCCGAGATGCAGCCATGCGGCGGAGCGTGTGACGATGCCCGGACGCTTCTCGATGTACGCATCGATGCCAAGATGTCCGAGCTCGTGGCCGCTGGAGGCCACGAACAGTACCGATCGCTTCAGCGGTGTCTCGCGAAGGCCACGCATGATCTCGAGCCAGCACGCAATCCCGCCACCGCGCTCGCTCGCGCACCAATACCACCCGCTGCGCGGCGTCATCACGACGATCGGCGGCAGGGCTTCGTCAGAACCCTTCAGCTCCGCAACGACATTGCTGGCGCTCGTCGCGTTGCGGATCACGGTGGCGATGAGCTTGACCTTCGTGCCGCGGGATGCCTGTTCCGTCAGCCACGCCGCCTCCTCGCTCGAGACTTGCAGGACCGGCGGGCCAAACGGCGTCAGGAACTCATCGGCATTGCTCGGACACAGGCCGGGTCGACGCCCTTTGGTGATTGCGACGATGGCCCGATGACGATTTGCGCGACGCGCATCTCCCAGGGCACCACTTGCGGCGGCGTTGACGGCGGTCTCCGTCAGCCCGATCTCGGCCTGCCGAATTCAGCGGACCGATGCGGCCGCCAACGCCGGAAGGCTGCGTGAACGCGCCATCAAACAACGGCAGGCCCTCTATTCGCCGTCCGCCGCCCTCGAGGGTTGTGACTACCGGATCGACGCGACTGACGGGGAAGGATTCGAGCGTCGCCTGCAAGCCGGCCTTGCGAACTTGCTCTGCCAGCCAGTTCGCTGAACTCTGATCCACGCCGGTGGCGGTGCGATGGAAACCCTGCGCCTCGTACTCGCGAACGATGCCCGCGATCCGACCTTCTGAGGCATCCTGGGCGGCCGCGACGCGACGGCTCTCGGAGGTTGCCAGCGCGCCGACGGCGATTGTTAGCCACTCTCGACGAGAGAACTGCCGCATCAGCCCCTCCACGCGTAACGATAGTGCCCTACGACGCGCCGAAACTGGATCGGATCAGCGCCTTCTGTGGCCCTGGTGCGAGGCAAACGGACTAATCTGTGTGATCTGTGGCCCCGCCGGTCTTCGAATCCGATCGCCCGCTCGTCTTCGCCCACCGCGGCGGCGCAAAGCTGGGACCCGAAAACACGATGCCGGCGATCGACAACGGCATGTCGTTCGGATCGGACGGCCTCGAGATCGACGTGCAGCTGTCCTCCGACGGCATTCCCGTCGTCATCCACGACCAGACGCTCGATCGCACGACCGATCGCACCGGCCCCGTTCGCAGCCTCACCGCGGCGGAGCTGGCGCAGGTCGATGCGGGTTTTCATTTCCAGATCGACGGCAAGCATCCGTTTCGCGGACAGGGAATAGGCGTGCCGCGGCTCGATGAGGTGCTGGCGAAACACCCGGGTGCGCGCGTGATCATCGAGATGAAAGGCGGGCAGCCGGAGTTGGCGCGTGCCGTCGGAGAATCGATCGAGAAGGCAAACGCGATCGAGCGCACCTGTGTCGGCTCCTTTCATCAAGGCTCGATCGATGCGATTCGCGCGCAGTTTCCGCACGTGACAACGAGCGCGTCGCAGGAGGAGGCGCGCTGGTCGCTGCATCGATCGTGGGTGCGATGGCCATGGACGAAGGCGCGACCGTGGGTGGCCTACCAGGTGCCGGAGAAGGCCGGCCGCATGCGTGTGGTCTCCAGGGCATTTTTGAGACACGTGCATCGCGAAGGCCACGCTGTGCAGGTATGGGTAGTCAACGAACGCACTGACATCCTGCGCTTGTTGGATTGGGGCGTTGACGGGATAATCTCGGACCGTCCCGACATTGCGGTGGCGACGCGGGATGCCTGGCTTGTCCACCGTAACCTTGGCGAAGGTGGAGTTGGCTCACGCAGATGACCACATCGACCGCCAGTCAACTCGCTGCGCCTACGCTGCATGACGTCTACGCTGCCCGCCAGCGTGTGACGCCATACATGCCACGCTCGCCGCTGATGCGGCATCCTTTGCTCGACGAGGCGGCGGGCCTGTCGATCTGGGTCAAGCACGAGAATCACAATCCGACCTGTGCCTTCAAGGTGCGCGGCGGCTTGAATCTCGTCGGCGCGATGACGCTCGAAGAACGGAATCGCGGCATCGTCACCGCCAGCACCGGCAATCACGGCCAGTCGATCGGCCTCGCCTCGCGGATCCACGGCGTGACATGCACGGTGTTCGTGCCCGACGGGAACAACCCCGACAAGAACGCCGCGATGCGCGCCTATGGCGCGGTCGTCGAAGAAGGCGGCAAAGACTTCGACGAAGCCCGCGAGCGCTGCGAGGAGCGCGCGCGGCAGACCGGCGCGCGATATGTGCATTCGGCGGACGAGCCGTTGCTCATCGCCGGCGTTGGCACCTACGCGCTGGAACTCTTCGAGGAGCTGCCGGATGCGGACGTCATCTTCGTGCCCATCGGCGGAGGATCAGGCGCGTGCGGCTTGATCACGGTGCGAAACGCGCTCGGTTCGACGGCGAAGATCATCGGTGTCGGCGCGGTGAACGCGGATGCCGTGTATCGATCCTGGAAGGGGCCCAATCGTGTCGTAGGCGACTCCGCCAACACCTTCGCAGAAGGCATCGCCACGCGCGTCAGCTTCGATTTGCCGTTCGGCATCTACAAGCGCTATCTCGATGACTTCGTCCAGCTGACGGAAGAGGAGCTGGCCGCCGGCGTGCGGCTCGCGCTCAAGACCACGCACAATCTTGCCGAGGGAGCGGGCGCCGCGGCGATCGCCGCAGCCCATAAGCTGCGCGATGGGCTCGCGGGGCAGCGCGTCGTGTGCGTGATGTCCGGCGGCAACATCGACGCCGCCAAACTCAAATGGGTGCTTGGCTCTTGATGGCCCGTTGGCCCGTTGACCTGTTCGCCTGTTCGCCTGTTGGCCTGACATGACGACAGGCGAGCGTCTCGAAAACTGGCGAGCGAACGGCGTCATCACCGAGGCGCAGCATGCGACGCTCGCGGAAATCGTTCGACGCGATCGTTTCTCCGTCTTCGTCGAGCTCAACGCGCTCCTCTATATCGGCGTCGTGTCGATCGTCGGCGGTCTCGCCTGGACCTTTCGCGACTACGTCGTCAATCTCGGTGACGCGGCCATCCTGTCGATGCTTGGCCTGCTGATGGCCGGCGCGTTCGGCTATTGCTTTACGCAAGGGGCCCGGATACACCAACGACGAGATCGAGTCGTCGTCTTTCGGCTTCGACTACGTCCTGTATTTCGCGTGCCTGGTACTGTCGGCGACGCTGGCGTTCATCGAAACGCGGTTCGCCGTGTTTCAGGGTTGGGATACGCACTTCTCATCGCAGCGCTCGTGTTCGGCGCGCTGGCCTATCGATTCGACAACCGCTTCGTGCTGTCGCTGGCCCTGTCGACGTTGGCGGGGTATCTCGGCTTGAAGATTTCGAACTTTGACACGCTCGACACCGATCGCCTTCGTTTCGCCGGTTTCCTGTACGGCGCGTTCCTCATCGGCATCGGCGTGCTGTTGTATCAACGGCGAATCAAGGCGCATTTCCTCGAGGTCTATCTGCAGCTTGGCGCCAACGCGCTTCTGATGGCCGCGATCTCCGGCGTGCTGGAGCGGGACAACGGATGGGCCTATCTCGTCGTCTTGCTGGCGTTCGCAGCCGCGGCGATTTATCTCGGCGTGCGCTATCGACGATTCGCGTTCGTGACCTACGGGACGCTGTATGGCTATGCGGGCGTCAGCGTGCGGCTGCTCGCCGCGATGGGCGGGCTCATACTCGGGCTGACGTACTTCATCGTCACCGGATCGATCGTCGTGATTCTGCTCGTGGTGCTGGCGCGAAGATTCGGGCGTGACGAATGATGATCTATCCGCGTGACGACGAGCGGGCGATCCGCCAGCAGCGGATGGTGGAGGACTGGACCAAGTCCGGCCTGCTTCAACCGGAGCAGCGGGAACGGATGATCCCGGAACTGCAGGTCGATCTGCGCCGCACCAATCGATTCCTGCGCATCACGCTGTTCATCTTCGGCTACATGATCGTCAACTCGCTGGTCGGCCTGTTTGCCGTGTTCCTCGACATTCGCAACGCCGCCGGCACCGTGCTGTTGTTCGTTGCGGCGGGAGGCTTCTTCGCGCTCGCGCAGTGGATGATCACCCGCTATCGGCTCTATCGTTTTGGGATTGAAGAAGCCGCGGCGATCGCGAGCGTGTCTTTCTTCGCGGTCGGCTCGGGGCTCTTCATGCACTCGGACCTTTCGAGCCTGCAGGCATTCCTGGCGGCGGCCGGCGGAGCGTTCATCCTCTTTTCACGATTTGGCTACGTCTATGCCGGAGTGGCGGCGGTGGTTCTTGCCGCGGTCATCCCGTTCAACTTCGAGTTCGTGGCATCCGATACCGCCCGCCGTTTGATGGCAAGCGTGATCCTGCTCGTGATCTTCGGAATCGCCCGCGAGCGCCGCGCAGGATCACGGCTGGGAATTTCCTGGCGATTCGTACGGCGTCCTCGAAACGGCGGCGTGGGTCGGGCTCTACGTGATGGCCAACCTCAAGTTGTCTCCCTGGCTGTCATTTCCGGACGGCGTGCCGCAGTTCTACTGGGCGACTTATGCGGCAATCTGGGTGCTCCCGGCCGTCGGGCTGTTTCTCGCGATCCGCGATCGTCACCGGTGGATGCTCGACGCCAACATCGTGATGGCGATCGTCACGATGATGTCGAACAAGCCGTACCTCGGCGCCGCGCAGAGGCCGTGGGATCCGATCCTGTTCGGCATGTTGATGATCGCGATCGCGCTCGGGTTGAAGCGATGGCTCTCGAGCGGAACGGACGGATCGAGGCGCGGCTTCATTGCGGCACGGCTGCTCGCTTCGGAGCGCGATCGGCTGGGCGTCGCCGGCAGCGCGGCCGCACTGACTCCCGGAGCCCCAGCTCCACACTCGCATCCCTCGCCGGAGCTCGGCGGCGGCGGACGTTCAGGAGGCGCGGGGGCGACGGGAAGATTCTGAATCTGATGATCACCACATCACCACATCACCAGATCATTAGATATGTATACTCGCCCTGGAGGGGAATCGATGAAGGCACGAGTTCTTGGCGCGGTCGCCGCGCTCCTATTTCCTGCGGTCGCCTTGGCGCAGACTCCCAAAGCCGCCACCTACATTACGGCCGAGCAAGTGAAGCAGGTGAACGCGCTTCCCGGCGTGGATCGCCAGATCGTCAACGTCGACGTCGGCAACACCAATCTCGCGGTCGGCGTGATTCATCGTGGAAAGACCGGTCAGCCTCCGGCAGGCGCCGGCGGTGGAGCAGCACCCGCGGGAGGAGCCGCCGCCGCCAACCCAACGCCTCCTGAGCCCTGCGGAGAGAAAGGTAGTGTGCCGCCCGGATCACCGACCGGCCTCTGGCACCAGGGACAGACCGAGACCTACATCATCATTTCCGGTTCGGGCACGCTCGTGACCGGCGGCAAGGTCGTCAACGGCCGCAAGTCGGCGCCTGACAGCCAGGTGACCAAGGTGCTCAACGGTCCGTCGTGCAGCGGCTCAATCGTCGGTGACGACGTGGTGAAGAGGGTCGTCAACGTCGGCGACATCATCATCATTCCGGCGGGCACGCCGCACGGTTGGGCAGAGATCGCCGACCACGTGGACTATTTGAGCGTGCGTCCCGATCCGCAGCGGACGATTCCAGAGCTCTATACGCATCCGGCGCTAAAGAAGCAATAGCGTCGTTCTACGGCCGTTCTGCGGTCGTTCTGGATTCGTTATACGTACGGTGGCGGCGGCGGATGGCCAGGATATCGGCAAACATCCGCACGCCGTCGCTGAGGCGATTGACCGAGCTGCCGCCGCGATAGCGAACGGTGACGGGCAGTTCGTCGATTCGGAATCCGTTCTTCCGCGCAAGATACAGCGCCTCGACGTCAAAACCGAATCGATTGCTCGCTGCGACGCCGAAGATCGCTTTCGCGGCGCGGGCAGTGAAGCCCTTGAATCCGCACTGCGTGTCGGCGATCCCCGGTAACGCCAACGCCTGTACCGCGAGATTGAACAGCTTGCTCATGAGGTCGCGTCCAGCCGGAGGAGCGCCCTCGACGCGCGAGCCGGGCGCGGTGCGTGACGCAATGACGACATCGGCGCCGTCATCGAAGTGCGCCATCATGTCCTCGAGGCCTTCGATCGGCAGGGATAAGTCGGCATCGATGAACGCCAGCCGATCGCCGCGGGCTTCGCTGAAGCCGCGGCGCACGGAGAAACCCTTGCCGCGGTTCACGTCGTTTTCGATGACGCGCACATTCGATCGCGCTCCTGCGGCGGCCCTCGCCTCATCAGCGGCGGCCTGTGGGCCGCCGTCGATCACCACGATCAGTTCCCAGCCGTACTTCTGCCGGTCGAGATAGGTGCAGACGTGGTGACCGTGCCGCCAATGCGGCCGGCTTCGTTGTAGGCGGGAACAATCAGGCTCAACGTCACGGCTCGATCCGCCTATTCCAGCTTGACCGTGCCGTCGGCGTTGACGACCGCGGTGTAGAGTGCTGATGAATCGATCCGGCCGCCGAGAATGGTATAGATGAACGTCCGATCCATCGTCGGATGCACTTCGAAGGCCACCGCGATGTCGCGCACCACCGGCGCGCGCATGACGAGCTCGCGCGATGCGCGCACCATCGTGTCGTACTGCGGGTATTTGAAGAACCGGTTCGAGTCCTCGATGCGGGCCGGCTGCCGCCACGTGACGATCAGCAGCAACACGAACCCGATCCATTTCACCGCCGCCTTCGACGGGATTGCCGCAATCGCCATGCCGAACGTCAGGTGAGCGCCGTGGTGAGCGTGATGAACCAGTAGCCGTCGAAATTACGCGTCGATGTGGTGAACAAAAGCGTCGCCATCACAAATGAGCCGGCGGTCATCGCGATCAAGACGAGGTCCCTGCGATACACAATTCCGACGATCAGCGAAGCAATCAATACCGGTATGGCGAACGTGAAGCCATCAGACATTGGCACCACGAGATTTCCGGTTATGCCGCTGACGCTGTCAAACGCAAACCATGGCCTGAAGGCTTTCGGGTTGACGAGCCCCGCAAGCGCCGCCGTTGGCCCCGCCGGCGCCGAAGGCTCGCGCAAGACTGAAACCACGAACGGGACTTGCAGAACGCCAATGGTCGCCGCGATGGTCATGGCGACCTTGAGTCGATCGCTGAACGACCGTCGAACGTCCGTCGAACGTTCGTAGAACGGCCGGATGGTCAAGGCGGCGAGTAGCGGGACGCCAACGAACGCCGCCGAGAGATGCGCTTGAATCGCCATCCACGAGAACGTCGCGGCCAACACGACATGCCATGACGGAGAGGCCGGCGTCAGCAGCAGTGCCATAGCCGTCGCCGACTTGATGAGCGCCGCCGATACCGGCGGATTCCAAATCACCTGACGAGATCGCGATGTCGAACGGCGCCGACGCGACGAGCAGGCACATCGCGAGCGCCAGGGCCCAATGCACGCGGCGCGACAGCGCGATGAACAGAAAAACGTCAGCGATCGACTGCAGCAGGGCGACGATGACGCCGCCGGCATGCGGCAGGTTGTCCATGAACGGACCGATCGCGACACGTCCGACCCACAGCAGCCAGTAGTAGACGGGGCCGAGGCCACGGCCGCCCGCGGTCGATGGGGCGCCGGTCAAGCGGCAGATCGGTGATGCTGCCAAGCGCGACGTCCAGTCGCGGGTCTGCTCGCCGAGCATCAGGAATGTCGAGGCGACGTCGTAGGTCCTCATCAGCAGGACGTACAGAAACAGCGCGCCTGCGAGCGCTAAGCGAGCGTGACGCTCGTTCATGCGCGCTCATTCTACTTCCAGCTTGTCGGTTCAACTGTTCATGGGTTCATTGGTTCAAAGGTCCCTGAACCAAAATGAACCCTTGAACATCTTGAACAGTTGAACCTTTGAACCGACGAGTTCAAGGGCGGCGAATCAGCGCAAGCGGCGAGCCACGTCCTTGAAGATGCTGTCGTACATGCGCGCTGTGAGCAGGCCGGTATTCGTGTTCTGCCGCGACGGGTGATACGCGCCGATGAGCGTCAGTCCGTCATGCGGCCACGTCCCTCCGTGCGCAAAGGCCGGACGAGGGCGCGGCAGTTCGACGCCGCCCGTAGCGAGAAGCTTCAGCCACGCATCCCACGCGATCTTGCCGAGCGCGACGACGACCTGTAATCGCGGGAGCTGCGCGACTTCGTTCGCAAGGTGTGGCAGGCAGCGATCGACTTCCTCGGGCAGCGGCTTGTTCGCGGGCGGCGCGCATCGCACGGCCGCGGCGATATACGCGTCGGTCAGCGTCAATCCATCGTCGATGCGTTGAGACGTGGAGATGTTGGCGAAGCCCGCCCGCTCGAGCGCGGCCATCAGGAAGTCACCCGATGCGCCGACGCCGTCGCCCGTGAACACCCGTCCGGTACGGTTTGCGCCGTGGGCCGCCGGCGCGAGGCCGATGATCAGCAGTCGCGCGTTCGGATCACCGAATCCGGGAACGGGTCGAGCCCAATACACTTCGTTCTTGAAGGCGGCCTTCCTCGTCCGCCCGACATCAGCGCAATAGCTGCGCAAGCGCGGACACGCTTTCGCAGTTGATGATGGCATCCCGAACGGCCGACGAGGGAGGACGAGCGCGGTCTCCTGATAGCGTTCATGTGTTGTCGTTGCAACATGTTACAAGCGGGCGGCGATGCCCGGATGCTTTCAATTCGCCACCCATACCCGCTAGAATGGTTCGATTGCGCGAGGCTCCGTATCTCATACATGCATACTCCGCCTCGCGCTGACAGCATCTCTTGGTCCCGCCTCCGGCGGGACGATAAGGAAGGTCCAGGCCGGCCATGAGAAATACTGCTCCAACCGATGCCGCCCAGCTCGAAGCCCTCGAAACCCGTGAGTGGCTGGATTCGCTGGACGATGTCCTGAAGCATGGAGGGCCGGCGCGCGTCGGAACCTTGCTTCGTGAACTCGGCATTCATGCCCAGAAGTCGGGCGTGCGGCTGCCGTTCACGGCGAACACGCCCTATATCAACACCATCAACGCCGACGAGCAGGTGCCGTATCCCGGCAGCCGCGAGATCGAGCGCCGCATCAAGAGCATCGTGCGCTGGAACGCCATGGCGATGGTCGTTCGCGCCAACAAGCTCGAAGACGGCATCGGCGGCCACATCTCCACGTTCGCTTCGTCAGCGACGTTGTACGAAGTCGGCTACAACCACTTCTTCCGCGGCCGCGACAACGGCAACGAAGGCGACGTGATCTATTTCCAGGGCCACGGTTCGCCCGGCATTTACGCGCGCGCGTTTCTTGAAGGCCGCCTGACGCAGGAACAGCTCGTCAACTTCCGCCGCGAGTTCGCCGAGGGCGGCGGCCTGTCGTCGTATCCGCATCCGTGGCTGATGCCGAACTTCTGGGAATTCCCGACCGTCTCGATGGGCCTTGGCCCGATCATGGCGATCTACCAGGCGCGCTTCAATCGCTACCTCGAAGATCGCGGCCTCAAGCCGAAGACCGACGCCAAGGTGTGGGCGTTTCTCGGCGACGGCGAGACCGACGAACCCGAATCACTCGGCGCGATCACGCTCGCGTCGCGCGAGAAACTCGACAACCTGATCTTCGTGATCAACTGCAACCTGCAGCGTCTGGACGGTCCGGTGCGCGGCAACGGCCAGATCATCCAGGAGCTGGA
Organism: uncultured cyanobacterium; assembly: GCA_963833135.1. Lineage (GTDB taxonomy): Bacteria > Acidobacteriota > Vicinamibacteria > Vicinamibacterales > UBA2999 > 12-FULL-67-14b. The sequence goes on from CAWHWW010000016.1 coordinate 656,924, forward strand.
AGCGATCTTCCGCGGCGCCGGCTGGAACGTCGTCAAGTGCATCTGGGGCTCGGAGTGGGATGAGCTCCTCGAGAAGGACCACGAAGGCCTGCTCGTCAAGCGGATGGGCGAGGTCGTCGACGGCGAGTATCAGAAATACGCCGTCGAATCCGGCGCCTACGTCCGCAAGCATTTCTGGGGCGCGCATCCGCGGCTGCTCGAGATGGTCAAGCACCTCTCCGACGAGCAGCTGAAGAAGCTGACACTCGGCGGCCACGATCCGACGAAGGTCTACAACGCCTTCAAGAAGGCCACCGAAACCAGGGACATGCCGACCCTCGTGCTCGCGCGCACGATCAAGGGCTACGGCGTCGGCGAATCGGGTGAAGGCAGGAACATCACCCACCAGCAGAAGAAGCTGAACGAAGACGAGATCAAGGCGTTCCGGACGCGCTTCGGCATTCCGATTTCGGATGAAGAGGTCAGCAAGGCGCCGTTCTATCGCCCGGCTGCCGAGAGCGCCGAGATGAAGTACGTGCAGGAGCGCCGCGCCGCGTTGAACGGCCCGGTGCCGAAGCGCCAGGTTCGCGCCACGCCGATCGAAGCCGAATTCGGCGACACCTTCGAGGAATTCCACAAGGGCACCGAGGCGCGCAAGGCGTCGACGACGATGGTGTTCGTGCGCTTGCTGTCGAAGCTGCTGCGCGACGAGAAGATCGGCAAGTTCGTCGTGCCGATCGTCCCCGACGAGGCGCGCACGTTCGGCATGGAAGCGCTGTTCCGCCAGGTCGGCATCTACGCGCACGCCGGCCAGCTCTATGAGCCGGTCGATCGCGACACGCTGCTCTATTACAAGGAAGCGGAAGACGGACAGATCCTCGAAGAGGGCATCAACGAAGCCGGATCGATGTCGTCGTTCATCGCGGCGGGCACCGCCTACGCGACGCACGGCATCAACATGATCCCGTTCTTCATCTTCTATTCGATGTTCGGCTTCCAGCGCGTCGGCGACCTGATCTGGGCCGGCGCCGACATGCGGATGAAGGGCTTTGTGCTCGGCGGCACGGCGGGCCGCACGACGCTGAACGGCGAGGGCCTGCAGCACGAAGACGGCCAGAGCCACGTGCTGGCGCTGCCGGTGCCGAACTGCCAGTCGTACGACCCGGCCTTCGCCTATGAGCTGGCCGTGATCATCGAAGACGGCATCAAGCGGATGTATCGCGATCAGGAAGACATCTTCTATTACATGACGCTGATGAACGAGAACTACGAGCATCCGCCGATGCCCGACGGTTCGAAGGACGGCATCCTGAAGGGCATCTACGTCTGCAAGCCGACCAGCAAGCCGAAGGCGAAGCTTCGCGCGCAGCTCTTTGGCAGCGGCACGATCCTGCTGCAGGCGCTCGAGGCGCAGAAGATCCTCGAAGAGAAATACGACGTCGGCGCCGACGTGTGGAGCGTGACGAGCTACGTCAACCTCTATCGCGACGGCAACGCGTGCGAGCGGTGGAACCGCCTGCATCCGATGGAGAAGCCGAGGGTGCCGTACGTGACGCAGGTCACCAAGGACGCGCCCGGCGTGTTCGTGTCGGCCTCGGATTACCTCAAGGTGCTGCCGGACTCGATCGACCGCTGGCTGCCGAAGCCGCTCCACGCGCTCGGCACCGACGGCTTCGGGCGCAGCGACTCGCGCGAGGAACTCCGCAACTTCTTCGAAGTCGATGCCCGGTTCATTGTCCTGTCGACGCTCTACGGGCTGATGCAGGAGAAGCAGGTGGCGCCCGAGGTGGTCGCAAAGGCGATCACCGATCTCGGCATCGATAGTGAGAAACTCAATCCCGCGATCAGCTGATGAGCGAATTCATACTTCCGAACCTGGGTGACGGCGTCGCGCAAGGCGACGTCCTCAAAGTGCTGGTCAAGGCTGGCGACGCGATCAAGATCGATCAGCCAGTGCTCGAGCTCGAAACCGACAAGGCCACGATCGAGGTGCCGTCGGATGTCGAAGGCAAGGTCACCGAGATCAAGGTCAAGGCCGGCGACAAGGTGAAGCCGGGCCAGGCCGTCCTGACTCTTGAAGGTGCCTCGGGTGCCAATGGTGCCTCGGGTGCCACAGGTGCAACGACAGAAGCACCGAAGCCAGAAGCACCGAAACCAGAAGCGGCATCGGCACCTGAAGCACCCGCAAGCACAAGAGGCACCTCAGGCACCTGAGGCACCGCAGGCACCTGAAAGGCCGAGGGCTTCGGTTACCAACATTGCAGCGGGCCGTCCGCAGCCGACCGCGGCGCCGGCCGCGCCGCCGCCGGTCGCGCAGTCGCATGTGACCTCCGCGCCGGCGGCTCCGTCAGTGCGTCGACTTGCGCGCGAGATCGGCGTCGATGTGACGCAGGTGCCTGGCACGGGTCCCGGCGGACGCATTACGCAGGACGACGTGAAGGAGTTCGCCAAGCGCGTGATGAACAGCCTTGGCAGCAACGGCCAGGCGGCTGCGGCGAGCGGCACCGCGCGCGCCGGCATGGTCGGGCCCGCGCTGCCGGACTTCGCGAAGTGGGGCGAGATCGAGCGGAAGCCCATGACCGGCATCCGCCGCAAGACCGCCGAGCATCTGAGCCACGCGTGGAATGCGATTCCGCACGTCACGCAGTTCGACAAGGCCGACATCACCGCGCTCGAACAGGTGCGCAAGAAGTATCGCGGCGAGGTCGAGAAGGCCGGCGGCAACCTCACCGTGACCGCGGTCGCCGCCAAGGTGGTGGCGAGCGCGCTCAAGGTGTTCCCGCAGTTCAACGCGTCGGTCGATCAGGCCGGCGAGTCGATCGTCTACAAGAAATACATCCACGTCGGCATTGCCGTCGACACCGAGAACGGCTTGCTCGTGCCGGTGCTGCGCAACGTCGATCAGAAGAATCTCATCCAGCTCTCGGTCGAGATTCAGCAGCTCGCCGACAAGGCGAAGGCGCGCAAGTTGTCGCTCGACGAAATGTCCGGCGGCTCGATGTCGATCTCGAACCTCGGCGGCATCGGCGGCACGGCGTTCACGCCGATCGTCAACTGGCCCGAGGTCGCGATCCTCGGCATCTCGCGCGGCGTGTTCGAGCCGGTGTGGAACGGCACGGCGTTCGAGCCGCGGCAGATGCTGCCGCTGTCCTTGAGCTACGACCATCGCCTGATCGACGGCGCCGACGCGATCCGCTTCCTGCGCTGGGTGGCGGAAGCGCTCGAGAATCCGTTTGCGCTGACGCTTACGCGGATAACAGCGGTCCTGAGGTCTTGAGGTCCTGAGGTCTTGAAAGGCCTCAGCCCAAGACCGCAAGACCCCAAGGCCTCAAGACCCCTATGTCCCATCACATCGCAGTCATCGGCGCGGGCCCCGGCGGCTACGCGGCCGCTTTTATGCCGCCGATCTCGGCATGAAGGTCACCCTCATCGACAACGAGAAGAACCCCGGCGGCGTGTGCCTGTATCGCGGCTGCATCCCGTCGAAGGCGCTGCTGCACGTCGCCAAGCTGCTCGAGGAATCGAAGCACGCGAAGGAATGGGGCATCGAGTTCGGCGAGGCCAAGGTCGACATCGACAAGCTTCGCGACTACAAGAACCGCGTCGTCGACAAGCTGACGAGCGGCACCGGCCAGGTCTCGAAGTTCCGGAAGGTCAATTACATCCAGGGCTGGGCCTCGATCGTCGACCCGAAGACGATCAAGGTGAAGAAGGGCGACGCCACCGAGGAGATCGTCAACGTCGACTACATGATCCTCGCGCTCGGATCGCTGCCGACGAAGATTCCGTCGCTGTCGATCAATTCGCCGCGCGTCCTCGACTCCACCGGCGCGCTCGATCTGCCGGAGATTCCGAAGTCGATGCTGGTCGTCGGCGGCGGCTACATCGGCCTGGAGCTCGGGTCCGTCTACGCGGCGCTCGGCACGAGGGTGTCGGTGGTCGAGATGACGCCGGGGCTGCTGCCCGGCGCCGATCGCGATCTCGTCAGGTTCCTCGCCCAGCGCGTCGAGAAGACGTTCGAGAAGGTGATGGTCTCGACCAAGGTCACCTCGATGAAGGCCGACGAGAAGAGCGTCACCGTGACTTTCGAAGGCGAGGGCGCGCCGAAGGAAGCGGTCTACGACTACGTGCTGGTGTCGATCGGCCGGCGCCCGAACGCGAAGATCGACGGCCTCGATCGCACGAAGGTCAAGGTCGACGACAAGGGCTTCATCGAGACCGACGGCCAGCGCCGCACCGCGGAGCCGACCATCTTCGCGATCGGCGATGTCGCCGGCGAGCCGATGCTGGCACACAAGGCCTCGCACGAGGCGCGCGTCGCGGTGGAAGCGATCGAAGGACAGAAGGCGGTGTTCGAGCCGGCGGCGATTCCGGCGGTGGTGTTCACCGATCCCGAGATCGCGTGGGCCGGCATCACCGAAGCCGAAGCCGAGAAGCAGGGCCTGAAGGTCGAGGTCGCGAAATTCCCGTGGCCCGCATCAGGCCGCGCCATCGCCATCGATCGCGTCGACGGCATGACGAAGTTGATCATCGATCCCGAGACGGAGCGCATCCTCGGCGTCGGCCTTGCGGGATCGGGGGCCGGCGAGCTGATTGCCGAAGGCGTCGTCGCGATCGAGATGGGCATGACCGCGTCGGACCTCAAGCTGTCCATTCATCCGCATCCAACGCTCAGCGAGACGCTGATGGAATCAGCCGAAGTGTTCTTCGGCCAGGCGACGCACGTCTTCAAACCGAAGCGAAAAAATAGCCTGCCTCGCCGAAGCCCGGGCGAAGGCGGGTAGGGGCGGACTTCGGTCCACCCGTGTAAGATACCCGCCATGACATGGCGGGTGTTCGCGGCCGTCTTCGTCTCTGGGTGATCGCATGGGCAGCGCCCTACTGCCCAGGCTGTCCCAAACCAAGAACCCTCTCGAAGGCAACCCCGACGCCATCCTGGCGGGCATGGGCGGCTACCGGGTCCGCTGTGCCGATTGCCATGGCCTCGACGGCCGCGGCGTGCGCGGTCCCGACATCACCCAGGTCTGGAGCTCCGGCCGCACTGACGAGGGCCTGTTCAAAACTATCCGCAGCGGCGTGCCCGGCTCGGAAATGCCGGCGTTCGCCGCGCCGCGCACGTCCGATCGCGACCTGTGGCAGATGCTCGCCTACCTGAAGACGCTGGCCGCGCCGGCACCGGCCGAACCGCCGCGGGGCAACGCCGAGAACGGCGCCAAGGTGTTTCGCACGATGTGTGTCGCCTGTCACAAGGTGAATGGTACCGGCGGCCGCCTTGGTCCCGACCTGTCGCGCATCGGATCGGCCCGCAGCCGCGAGGTGTTGGTGGCCCGCGTTCGCCGCGGCTCGGAGGATTTTCGCGCCGGCTTCGCGCCGGTGACGGTGACGACGCCTGAAGGGGTGCCGGTCCAGGGCGTGAAGAAGAACGAGGATTTGTTCTCGGTCCAGATCATGGACACGCGCGAGCGGATCCAGGGCTACGAGAAGGACCAGGTGAAGGCGGTCGAGAACGGAAAGAAGTCGGCGATGCCGGTGTTCGGTCCCGATCGGCTGAGCGACAGCGACCTCGACGACTTGCTTCGCTACCTGCACACGCTTCGCGGCTTCGATCCCACAGTCAAGCAACAGTAGGGCAATAGAGCCTATGCGCATCCTTCACGCCGCCGTCGTGTTCGTCATGCTCGCCGCAGTGACTCTCGCACAACAGGCCGTGCCACCGGCTCTCGTGTCGATCCAGGAAGTTGCGCAAGGTCTTCCCACCGACGGATCGCGGTGGCTGACGTTTGGCGGCAACTACGCGAACCATCGCCACAGCCCGCTGACGCAGATCACCCCGGACAACGTGTCGCGGCTCCAGCCGTTGTGGACATTCCAGACCGCGACGCTCGGTAATTTCGAGACGACGTCGCTCGCTGCGCGACAACGTGCTCTACGTGACCGGGCCGCAGAATCTCGCATGGGCGATCGATGCGCGGACCGGCCGCCAGATCTGGCGCTACCGCCGCGAGCTGCCGCCGAACCTGACGGCGTGCTGCGGCCTCGTCAATCGCGGCTTCGGCGTGCTTGGCGACAAGCTGTTCATGACCACGCTCGATGCGCACCTCATCGCGCTCGACATCAAGACCGGGGCGGTCGCGTGGGACGCGATCCTCGAGGACTACAAGACCGGGCATTCGGCGACGATCGCGCCGCTGGTGGTCAAGGACAAGGTCATTGTCGGCGCCGCCGGCGGCGAGTACGGCATCCGCGCCTTCATCGACGCCTACGACGCGGCGACCGGCAAACGCGCGTGGCGCTTCTACACCGTGCCCGCGCCGGGCGAGCCAGGCAACGACACGTGGGCGGGTGATTCGTGGAAGACCGGCGGCGCGAGCGTCTGGGTCACCGGCGCGTACGACGTCGAGCAGAACCTGCTGCTCTATGGCATCGGCAATCCGGGCCCGGACTATCACAGCGACAGCCGCAAGGGCGACAACCTCTATAGCAATTCGCTCGTCGCACTCGATGCCGACACCGGCAAGCTGAAGTGGCATTACCAGTTCACGCCGCACGACGTGCACGACTGGGATGCGACCGAGGTGCCGATCCTCGCGGACCTGCCGATCGACGGCCAGACGCGCAAGGTCGTGATGTTCGCCAACCGCAACGGCTTCTACTACACGCTCGATCGCACGAACGGGAAGCTGATCGTCGCCAGGCCGTTCGTGGTGACGACGTGGGCGAAGGAGATTGGCGCCGACGGCCGGCCGGTACTGATACCTGGACACACGCCCGACGAGAAGGGTGAAGTGACGTGTCCGGACCTCACCGGCGGGACGAACTTCTGGCAGCCCAGTTTCGATCCGTCGACGCGCCTGTTCTTCGTCAACGCACGCGAAGTGTGCATGACGTTCATCGCGTGGAAGCCCGAATACAAGCCGGGTGAGCGATTCACCGGCGGCGCCGGCCAACGCGTCCGCGAGTCGGAGAGCCCCGCCTGGGGCGCGCTGCGCGCGATCGATCCGGCGACGGGCGATCGCAAGTGGGAATTCAAGTTCCTGTCGCCGTCGACGTCGGGCATCCTGACGACGGCGTCGGGCTTGCTCTTCAGCGGCGATGCCGACGGCAACCTGCTCGCGCTTGATTCACGCAGCGGCAAGCTGCTGTGGCGATATCAACTGGGCGCGCCGCTGCACGGCACATCGCCGACGACGTACATCGTGGATGGCCGCCAGCACTTGTTGGTGCCGTCGGGGACGACGCTCACAGCGTGGGCAATCAAATAGGAGCCGTAAGGCGCCGGGCACTCGAGATCGCCTTCGCGAGACCGACGGCCGATGGCGAGCGAAGCCGCAACGTCGGCAACCACATTCCGATGCCGAGGGCGGCGCCGTTCGATCCGACGGTTGACGCCGACGAACGTTCAGCCCGAGAAACGCGACCGATGCAGCGATCGGGCTCAAAGCCACGACGGCAGCGGCGAATACCAACGCCGCCGCGGACGATCGAGCATGCCCCAGCGCAGCCAGAGCAGGAGCACGGGCAGCAATGCCAGAGCGGCGCGATTGTTCAACTCGCGGCGAATCATCGCGGCCCGGCCACCGGCGTTCGTCGTTTCGCTCGCGTGTGCCCGCGACGGATCGCTGAGCAGTTCCGTCGTCGTCAGCTCACGAACGCCGCGCGCCGGAGCGCTCATTCCGGCCGGCACCATCGTTCGCGCGCCACGCTTGGTTCGCTGCAGGCACGACCCAGCCATGGAAGCACACCATGAACAGCGACGGCGATGCATGCGCGAGCTTCGCGACCACGGCGCGCTCGACGTGCGGCGGCAGCGGTTCATGACCGCGAATCGCGTCCACGGCGCCCACCATCGCGAATGGAAACGCCAGCGACCATGCGCCGGCGGCACGATCAACAGGATGCAGCGCCACTGAGCCAGACTCGCTTCGAGCGTCAGTCACGAAGGGAATGATGAGCAGCGTCGCGGCGGGAAGCGTGAATCGAGCGATCCGCGTCGCGACGCGGTTCGTGACGCTCGACGGCGCCGTCGTCTGGCGATCTGAGGACTCGACACGATGCACCGCGCAGATGAACGCGGCGAGACCGCGGAGCGAGACGCGCGCGCGGCCGGCAGGCGATGCCTCCTGCCACTCGCGTTGCCAGTCCGCGATCAGCGGCTCGAACGTGCGGCGAACCGTGGCTTCGTCGAACCACCGCGATACGAAGGCGAGCGCGCGGTTGGTGATCGCCATCACGCCTCCTGCGGATTCACGCCGGTGACGTAGATCTGCTCGGCCGCCTTCCACGCCGCGAGGATGCGCATCGCGAGACCGGTCGGACGATACAAGCGGCGCGGCAGATCCGATCGCGCCCTCGGGCAGCGGCTCCTGCCTCGACTCGAGGTAGCCCTTTTCCTGCATGCGGCCGAGCGTCACGTAGACCGTGCCGCGCTTCAAACGGCCGTCCGACAGCTCCACCATCTGCAGGCCGAACAGCTCCTCGTGCGCGGCCAGCAATTCGACGAATCAGTCGCTCGGTGGCCGAAAACCGCGGTAAGTCGCTCATTTAGTCAATGATTATCGATCTTACATTCAGTAAGTCAAGCGGAAATGATGCAGTCCCCTGAGGCTGTCGCGGGGCACCTATAATCCGAGCCAGTGAAACGCCTCCTCACTGCGTCATCGCCTGTGCGCCGACGTGTCTATTGGCGTGCGCGGCACAGCGACACGCCAGCGCCGCCACAGCGCGCCGGTGGCTGCGCATGCTCCAGCGACGATGGCCGCGGCCGCGCAAGCAGAGCTGGTCAAGCAGTACTGCACCGGCTGCCATAACGATCGCAGCAAGGCCGGCGAGCTGACGCTGGCGGGATGGGACGTGACGCGCGCGTCGACGCAGCGCGATCTCACCGAGAAAATGATCCACAAGCTGCGCGCCGGCATGATGCCGCCGAGCGGCGCGCGGCGACCCGCGCCCGATCAGATCTCGAAGTTCGTCACCGCGCTCGAATCGCGCATGGACGCGCTCGCGATGCGGCCGATCCCAATCCGGGATGGCGTCCGTTCCAGCGGCTGAATCGCGCCGAGTACGCGCGCGAGATCAGGAGCCTCCTCGATCTCGACGTCGACGTGACCGCGTTTCTCCCGGCCGACACGATCAGCGACGGCTTCGACAACGTCGCCGACGTGCAGACGTTCTCGCCGACGTTGATGGAAGGTTACCTGCGCGCCGCCAGCCGCATCGCGATGCTGGCGATCGGCGATCCGGACGGCTCGGCGGCGCAGGCGACGTTCAAGCTGCCGAAGACCGCGTCGCAGATGGCGCAGGTCGAGGGCGCGCCGCCGGGAACGCGCGGCGGCATCTCGGTCGATCACACCTTCGTCGCCGACGGCGACTACGTCTTCAGCATGGACTTCTTCGCCGAACCGCTCGGCTTCCTGTTCGGCAACACGCGGCCGGGCGAGGAAATCGAGGTGTCGCTCGACGGCGCGCGCCTGGCGATCTTCCAGATCGATCCGCGCATGAGCGAGGAGAAGACCGGCCTGACGCATCAAGACGCGCGCCGATGCACGTCAAGGCCGGCACGCATCGCGTCACCGCGGCGTTCATCCAGCGCTTCGAAGGGCTCGATCAACGACCTGATCGCGCCGATCGATCACACGATGGCCGACACCGAGATCGGCACCGCCCCCGGCATCACCACGCTGCCGCACCTGCGCAGCCTCAGCATCATCGGTCCGCATCGCGTCACCGGCGTGAGCGATACGCCGAGCCGCCGCCGCGTCTTCTCGTGCCGGGCGCTGTCGCAGGCCGACGAAACACCGTGCGCGTCGGACATCGTCCGGCGCCTGGCGACGCAGGCGTTCCGCCGTCCGGTTGCGGAGAAGGATCACGCGCGGTTGATGACGTTCTACGCGCGCGGCCGCAAGGAGAAGAACTTCGAGGCCGGCATCACCAAGGCGCTCGAAGCGATCCTCGCCAGCCCGCAGTTCCTGTTCCGCGTCGAAGAGACAGCCTGCCGCGCCGAAGCTCGCAGAGCGAAGGCGGGACGCAGCCTATCGCCTCGGCGACTACGAACTGGCCTCGCGCCTGTCGTTTTTCCTGTGGGGACGCGGGCCCGATGCCGAGTTGCTGAAGGCCGCGGGCCAGGGCCGGCTCGCTCTTCCCGGCGCGCTCTCGAAGCAGTCGCGGCGCATGCTGGCGTCGCCGCATGCCGATGCGCTCGCGACACGGTTTGCGTCGCAGTGGCTGCGGCTGCAGGACCTCGAGAAGGTGATTCCGGATCCGATCCTGTATCCCTACTCGGATCAGACGCTGTCGCTGGCGTTGAAGAAGGAGACCGAGCTGTTCTTCGACAGCCTGGTGCGCGACGATCGCAGCCTGCTCGATCTCTTCACCGCCGACTACACCTACGCGAACGAGCGCGTCGCGCGCCACTACGGCATTCCGAACGTGACCGGACCCGAGTTCCGCCGCGTCACGCTGCCCGCGGATCGCCGCGGCATCCTCGGCCACGGCAGCATCCTGACGTTGACGTCGATCGCCGAGCGCACGTCGCCGGTCCAGCGCGGCAAGTGGGTGATGGAAGTGCTGCTCGGATCGCCGCCGCCTCCGCCGCCGCCGAACGTGCCGGCGCTCGAAGAGACGAAGGGCACCGCCGATTCCGGCCGGGCGCTGACCGTGCGCGAGCGAATGGAGCAGCATCGCAGCAATCCGCAGTGCACGTCGTGCCATCGGGTGATCGATCCGCTCGGCCTCGCGCTCGAGAACTTCGACGCGACCGGCAAGTGGCGCATTCGCGACGGCGGCATGACGGTCGACACGAAGGGGCAGCTGTTCGACGGCACCGCGATTGAAGGGCCCGGACGGCCTGCGCGACGCGCTGCTGCGCCACAAGGACGTCGTGCTGCTCAGCTTCACGCGCAGCCTGATGACCTACGCGCTCGGCCGCCGCGTCGAGGCGTTCGACATGCCGACGGTGCGCCGCATCATTCGCGACGCCGAGGCCCAGAATTACCGCATCAGCGCCTTCGTGAACGGCATCGTCGAATCCGATGCCTTCCGCATGGCGAAGCTGCCCGCGTCGCAGCGCACAGACGACGACGGATCATGCCCGCACAGGAGCGCCAGTGAGTCATGTTCATCACCCGGCAGAATCTTTCGCGCCGCACGGCGCTCAAGGGCATCGGCGCCACGATCGCGCTGCCGTTCCTCGACGCCATGCTGCCCGCGGGCGCGATGGCGCAGGGCCGCAAGCCGCTGCGCCTGATCGCGATGGAGATGGTCCACGGCGCGGCCGGCAGCACCGCGTTCGGCATCAAGAAGAACATGTGGTCGCCGGCGGCGACGGGATCGGACTTCGATCTCGGCCCGACCAGCCTGAAGTCGCTCGAGCCGTATCGCGACTACCTGACGATCGTCAGCAACACCGATGTCCGCAACGCCGAAGCGTTCGCGGCGTCGGAGATCGGCGCCGATCACTTCCGCTCGGCCGCGGTCTTCCTGACGCAGTCGAAGCCGAAGCAGACGCAGGGCTCGGACGTGTTCGCCGGCACGTCGTTCGATCAGATCTACGCGCAGAAGTTCGGTGACGCGACGCCGATTCCGTCGATGCAGCTGTGCATCGAGAACGTCGATCAGGCCGGCGGCTGTTCCTACAACTACTCGTGCGTCTACACCGACACGATCAGCTGGTCGTCGCCGACCGATCCGTTGCCGATGATTCGCGATCCGCGCGCGGTGTTCGACCAGTTGTTCGGCGTTGGCGCCACGCCGGAGGCGCGGCGGGCGCGCCGCAAGGACGATCAGAGCATCCTCGATTTGGTCGCCGAGTCGGTCGGCGATCTGCGGCGCAAGCTGGGCCCGGCGGATCGCGCGCGCCTGTCGGACTACCTGGACGACGTCCGTGAGATCGAGCGCCGCATCCAGAAAGTCGAGCAGTCGAACCAGAGCGGCGAGCCGCGCGAGCTGCCCGGCGCGCCGATCGGCGTGCCCGATTCGTTCGAAGAGCACGTCAAGCTGATGTTCGATCTGCAGGCGGTGGCGTTTGCCGCCGACACGACGCGCATCTTCTCGTTCAAGTTCAGCCGCGACGTCTCGAACCGCGTCTTCGCGGCGAGCGGATCGACGGCGGCGTTCCACACCGGATCGCATCATCTCGATCGCGAGGATCGCATCACCGATTTCCAGAAGATCAACACCTATCACGTCGGCCTCGTGCCGTATCTGCTCGACAAGCTGAAGAAGATTCCGGACGGCGACGGCAACGTCCTCGACAACTCGCTCATCATCTACGGCTCGGCGATGGGCAACTCGAATCTGCACAATCACAAGCGCTGCCCGCTGTTCTTCGTCGGCAAGGCCGGCGGCGCGCTGAAGGGCAATCGCCACGTGAAGGCCGAAGACGGCACGCCGATGGCGAACGCGATGCTGGCGGCGCTGAACGGCATCGGCGTCGACATCCAGCAGTTCGGCGACAGCACGAAAGCGATGGACCTGAATGCGGTGCAATCCTGAAGATTGCAGATGGCTGATTTCAGATCGCTGATCAATTGCCGATTGCTGATTGCGGGATTGCTCGCGATCGTCAGTCCCTCTGCAGGCTTGCATCCGACCGATGTCGCCGACGCGGCCAAGGCGCGCGATGCGGCGGCGGTCAGGGCACTGCTCAAGACCGGCGCCGACGTCAATGCCGCGCAGGGCGACGGCATGACGGCGCTGCACTGGGCGGCGACCAACGGCGATGCCGCGCTCGACGCAGATGCTGCTGTCGGCGGGCGCGAACATCCGCGCGACGACGACGGCTCGGCGGCATTACGCCGCTCTTGATGGCGAGCCAGGCCGGTCACGCGCAGGTGGTGGCGGCGCTGCTCGCCGCCGGCGCCGACGCCAATTCCGCGACCGCGACCGGCGCGACCGCGCTGATGCTGGCGGCGCGATCCGGCAACACCGAGACGGTGACGCGCCTCGTCGAAAACGGCGCCGATATCAATGCCAAGGAGAAGGGTTTCGGCCAGACCGCGCTGATGGTCGCCGCCGGACTCGATCGCGCCGACGTCGTGAAGTTGTTGATGGCGCGCGGCGCGGATTGGAAAGCGGCTTCGTCGATCGCCGATCTCAAGGCGCTGTCCTCACCCATGGAAGACGGCAGCGGACGTCCGCAGCACGCGCCGGCGCCGGCGGCGGCCGTCGACGTCGCCGGCGTGACTCGCGGCTATCGCTACAACGAGCTGATCGGCACGCAGGGTGGCTTGACGGCGCTGCACTTTGCGGTGCGGCAGGGCAGTGCGGCGGCCGCGCGCGCGCTGGTCGATGCCGGCGCCAACGTCAATCTCGTGAGCCCGGGCGATCAGGCGTCGCCGCTCCTCGTCGCGCGTGATCAACGGCCATTTCGATCTGGCCGCGTTTCTGATCGACAAGGGCGCGAATCCGAACCTGCTGAGTGATGCGGGTGTGTCGCCGCTCTATGCGGTGCTCAACGTCCAGTGGGCGCCGATCGCGGCGTATCCGCAGCCGCGCTCGCATCTGCAGCAGTCGCGCGATTATCTCGACGTCATGAAGCTGCTGCTCGACAAGGGCGCCGATCCCGAACGCGCGCGTGCGCCGCAAGGTCTGGTACTCGGGCTACAACTTCGATCAGTCGGGTGTCGATGAAGCGGGCGCGACGCCGTTCTGGCGCGCCGCCTACGCCGCGGATGTCGCCGCGATGAAGCTGCTCGTCTCGCTACGGCGCCGATCCGTCGCTGCCGACGACGAAACTGTTTTCGCGCCGCGGCCCCGAGGATCCGGCCGCCGGCGCCGACAAGTCGGGTCTGCCGCCGATTCTGATTGGCGGTCCGAATGCGACGCCGCTGCACGCGGCCGCCGGCCCCGGTTACGCGATGGGCTTCGCCGGCAACTCGCATCACGTGGCGCCGGCGGGCATGCTGCCGGCCGTGAAGTATCTGGTCGAAGAGCTCGGCGCCGACGTCAATGCCGTCGATGCCGACGGCAACTCGGTCGTGCACAACGCCGCCGTCACGCGGCGACACCGACATGATCCGCTACCTGGTCGTCGAAGGGCGCCGACGTGAAAAAGGTCAATCGCGCGGGCCAGACGACGATCGATGTGGCGAATGGACCGGTGCAGCGCACGCAGCCGTATCCGGAGACGATCAAGCTGCTCGAGAGCCTGGGCGCCGTGAACAACCACAAGTGTGTAACCTGCTAGCGCGGCGAGGAGCGAAGTCATGAGGCGAGCGGTGGTACTGGGCCTGCTGATCACGGTTGGCGGATTTGGCGCGCTGAATGCGCAGCCCGCCGCGGACGCGCCGAAGGTGGTAGACGTCGAGAAGGTCAAGGACAACCTCTACGTGCTGCGCGGCACCGACGGCGGCGGCAACACCGCGGTCTTCATCACCGCGAACGGCGTCACCGTCGTCGATGCCAAGAACCCGGGCTGGGGTAAGCCGATCCTCGACAAGATCAAGACGTTGACGCCGAAGCCGGTGACGACCCTGATCAACACGCACACCCACGGCGATCACGTGAGCGGCAACGTGGAATTCCCCGCGACGATCGACTTCGTGGCGCAGGAGAACACCAAGGTCAACATGGAGAAGATGCCGATTTTCAAGGAGCACAACGGCGTCGGTCTTCCGAAGCGCACGTTCAAGGACAAGACGACGATCGGCAAGGGTGCCGATCAGGTCGACCTGTATTACTTCGGCCCCGGCCATACCAACGGCGACGCCTTCGTGGTGTTCCCGGCGCTACGCATCATGCACGCCGGCGACATTTTCGCGCGCAAGGCCGTGCCGCTGATTGATCCCGCCAATGGCGGGAGCATGCTGCACATGTCAGAGACCTTGATGAAGGCGCACGACGGCATCAAGAACGTGGACGCGATCATCAACGGCCACACGCCGGCGCAGACGACGTGGGCCGACTTGAAGGAGTTCTCACAGTTCAACAAGGACCTCGCGGACTGGATGCGCACCGGACTCAAGGCCGGCAAGACGCCAGAACAGCTGGCCGCCGAATGGAAGCTGCCAGAAAAGTACCAGGGCTACTCTGCCGACATCAGCCCCCTGATGGGGGGTCTCGTCGGCCGGATCCAGACCCTCCAGAAGGAAATTCAGTAGCGTCGATCTACTTCCGGATCACGACCGTCGTCGGCGCCGACAGGGTGAATTCAATCAGCGTCTCGGTGGGGATCACCGCCGCGGCGCCGCGCGTGGCCATGGCGGTGCCTGACGCCCGCCGCCGCGCCGGCACCGGCGCCAATCGCCGCGCCCTTGCCGCCACCGGCAATGCCCCCGATAATCGCGCCCGCGCCGGTCGCAATGCCCGTGCGCACGGTGTCCTTCTTCTTCGTGTTGTTGGCGTCAACGCTGTAGCTGTCCGTCTTCACCGTCAGCGTGTTGCCGCCGACACCGGCAATGGACTTTGCCGCCACCGACAGGCTGGCGACGCCCTTGACGCGACCCCCGGGATCGGACTCCACGACGATGCAGTTCACGAGCGCGCCCGCTTTGGCGAGGATGGTGCCGTCGGAGACGAGGTCTTTTTCCAGGATGGCCTCGAACACCGATCCGTTCTTCACCTTGCTGGTCGAGATCTCGGCGGTGGTGCGGACGGGAATCACCGTGCCGGCCGGCAGCGTGAATTCCCGTGGCTTCATGTCTTCGAGCTCGCCGCGCAGGCGGGCATTCTCTTCGGCCGTGCGGGCGGAAGCGGCCGCCGCCGTTTCCTGTGCCGACTTGGCGGTCTCGAGCGCGGCACCCGCGGTGCCCGCGGTGGCGGCCTGTCCGGCGGCCGCTCCGGCCTGCGCGTCCTTGTTGGCCGCGAGGTCCTGCTTCATGGTCGCGAGTTCCTTCTGTAACTCGGCGACGCGGGGATCCTCCTTGGGCTGCGCGCAGGCAGACAGGGTGAGGGCCATCACGGCGATTGCGAGATGAACGCGTTTCGACATGTTCGTCACTCCCAGAGAGTGCCCTGAGGCCACCAGGCCTTCAGGTCGTGATGCAGCGAGCGCAGCCTGCTCAACCTGCCGTGAGCGAGCGGGCCGCGCGTTCCTACGCGTGGCGCGGCGAGTCGAACGGCGTCGGCCTGTTCGTGCGCGTGATAGGAGCTACGCACCAGCGGGCCGGCCTCGACGTGCACGAATCCCAGGCCCATCGCGATGCGCTTCAACTCCCGGAATTCGTCCGGATGATAATAACGCGTCATCACCGCGTGATTCTCCGACGGCCGCAGGTACTGGCCGAGCGTCAGGATCGAGACGCCGACCCTGCGAAGATCCTCGAACACCTCGACCACTTCGTCCTGTTCCTCGCCCAGTCCCATCATCATGCCGGTCTTGGTCGGAATGTCCGGCGCGACGGCGCGGGAGCGATCGAGCAGTTCGAGCGTGCGCGAGTACCGCCCTCCCGAACGAACCGCGCGATACAGGCGCGGCACGGTCTCGGTGTTGTGGTTGAGGACGTCGGGCTTCGCCGCCAGCACGATCTCGAGCGGTTCGCGCTCGCCCTTGAAGTCCGGGATCAGCACCTCGACGCGGCACCCGGGCAGGCGGCGCTTGATGTCGCGGATAGTGTCCGCAAAAATCCCGGCGCCGCCGTCCGGAAGGTCGTCGCGATCGACCGACGTGATCACGGCATACTTCAGCGCCATCTTCTCGACCGCTTCACCGACGCGGCGCGGCTCGTCGATGTCGAGCGTCGCCGGCCTGCCGTGCGCGACCGCGCAGTAGGTGCAGGCGCGAGTGCAGATATCGCCGAGGATCATGAAGGTCGCCGTGCCGTGGTGCCAGCACTCGCCGATGTTGGGACAGTGCGCGTCCTCGCACACGGTGTTGAGCTTGAGGTCGCGCATGATGCCGCGTAGTCGCAGGTAATTTTCCGACCCCGGCGCGCGCACCTTGAGCCATTCCGGCTTCGGTTCGCGAGGTTTCACAAAATGTAACGGCGCTTCGACCATCGAGACATCTAGTGTACCGCACGGCGGCGCTATCGCGGATGTATAGCCGTGTCGCGATCACGGCTGCGCGATGCGCGGCGAGGTGATCGATCGGGGTTTGCGTTGAACGAGCCGACGCAGGTTGGTTGGCAGGAGGCAAATCGAGCGGAGGCCATGGCTCGTCGCGATAGCGACTCCAGCGGCCGTGCCGCCGAGCGAAGATCTTGACCGGCGAGCTGAGCCGCAAACGCCGAGCGAGACCTCGTCGCGGCAAACGCGCAGTTATACTGACGCCGACATGGCGCTCGCGATTACGTGGCTTGGACACAGCTCATTCAGAGTACGCACACCTGGTGGCAAAGAGATCTTGTTCGACCCGTGGTACACGGGAAATCCGGCGTTCCCTGCGTCCGCAAGGCCGAAGAGTGCAGACCTGATCCTGATCTCCCACGGCCACTCCGATCACATCACCGACGCTGCGGCGATGGCGAAGGAAACCGGCGCCACCGTCGTCGCCATCTGGGAGATCACATCGTGGCTCGGCGCCAAGGGCATCAAGAACCTCGAGCCGATGAACAAGGGCGGGACGGTGACGGCGAAGGGCCTTCGCGTCACCATGACCGATGCCCGCCACAGCAGCAGCGTCGACGAGAACGGCACCGTCTATCTCGGCGAGGCCGCCGGCTTCGTCGTGGCGCTCGAGAACGGACAGACCATTTACTACGCGGGTGACACCTCGCTCTTCAGCGACATGAAGTTAATCGGAGAGCTCTACAAGCCCGACATCGCGTTCCTGCCGATCGGCGATCGCTTCACGATGGGGCCGGACACGGCTGCGATGGCCGCGCAGTGGCTCGGCGTGAAGCAGGTGGTGCCGATGCACTACGGGACGTTCCCGCTGCTGACCGGCACGCCGGAGCAGCTCGAAGCCCACCTGAAGGGGACGGCCGTCGAGGTCCTGATGCTGAAACCTGGAGAGACCGCTCAGTAACGTAGACGCGTTAGAGCGACATGCGCTTCTTCTTGGCCGAGCTCGCCGAGCGGTGGATGGCGAGGCGAACGTCCTTCAGCGGACGATTCAAGATCAGGCTCAGCGTGGCCAGCAGCGTGCCGGGGTCATCGTCGAAGTCGCCGTGGTGCCGCGCGCCCGGTGGCTGGCCCTGGCCGGCCTCGACTGCGATCGGCGCTGGAGTAATCGTCCACGTCACGGATTTCCGGCGCGTGAGGCGCATGAATTCCGGATACCCTTCGCGATCCGTATCGGGCATGACCCATTTGGTCATGCCCATGATCGGCGTCCCCTCGGAGTCGTCGGGCACGCGCAACTCGTCCTCGAGCGCGCTCGAAACCAGGTTGAGCAGCGACTTGCCGTAGATGCCCGCGACGTTGTCCGCGGCCTCGGCCTGCTCGGTGAGCGTGATCATCAGGAACCGGCGAATGCGGCGTTCTTCGATCGCGCTGAAGTAGGCCTGGTGGAAGAGGTCGGTCGTGCACGCCGGCGCCCAGAGCGCGCAGGATTGCACCGTCACGTCGAGGCCCTTGCGGTCCTTCATTGGACCGGACGTGACCCTGCCGGCACAGGTGAGCAGCTGCGCCGCCGGGGCGAGCAGGATTGCGCCGGCGCTGTGCCCGACGAGGTGGACCTCCACTGCCGGGTCGCGCTGCACCAGCCGGGCCACGCGATTCAGCGTCAGACGCACGCCGCCGTCCGCGAGGGAGGTCGCCCTGAGCGCGGTGCGCTTGATGTCGTCCCAATGCAGCTTGCCGCCTTCCTGGCGCGCCGTCGGTTCGAGGCCGTCGTCGAGCCGGTCAATCATGAAGTCGGTGTGCGCGCTGACCGCCGAGTCGTGTTGCCGTGCGCTCAAAGCCCGGCGCAGGACCGCGCCGATCGTGTCCCACAACCCGGTGCGCCACAGGAACACCAGCGGATAGATCTCCTGTCCCATCAACGACGCACGGTAGTCCGCGGCGCCGCGTTGGATCGCGTCGTTCAGCGAGCCGAGCCCGCCGCCCGCGAACAACAGCAGCCGCTTCTTCTTCCACGACTTCGTCGCCTTGGGAAAATCCTCCTCGAAGATCGTGTCCAGGTCCTCGACGGACGTGCCGTACGCGTCGTTGGTCTGCAGCCGGCCGTCCGGATGAATGCGGACGAGATGCTGGCGCAGGTGGCGCACGACCTGGGTCTTCGAGGATGGGTAGGCCGATGCCGTGATCTGTGCGGCCGACAACGGCTCGCCAAGCAGCGTCGGCACGCCGAGACGGGCCACCCAGGCGTCGAGGCCGTTTTTCAGCCAGTCGTCGTACGGCAGGTGGCCTATCCCGGCCGCTGCCCATGAAGGACCCCAGCTGTTTTGCACCCAGAACCCGCGCTCGTCGTAGGCGACGATGGCCACGGCGTGTGAACCGAGGATCTTGTCGGACGGCAGGATGGCGCCGTCCTTCGCCCTGGCCGCGACCCATCCCTTGTGCACGTTGACCACCGCATAGAGGACGCCGACCTCGGCCAGGGCGCAGTGCATGTCGATGAGATCTTTGTGGTTGACGCGAAAGTACGCGCCCAGCGGGCGGGACCCGGCGTCGGCGGCGCGCGCCGAGGTCAGTCTTCGATCCTCCCGCCCTTCACGGAACGGCCATAACTCCTGCCGGCAGACACCGTGGCTATGCCACCCTCGCATCGCGCCGCGCGCGCTCGATCCGAGGTAGCTGTCGCCCGTGTAATCGTCATGGCGGCGCGCCATCTCGAACAGCATCGCCGCGCTCACCATCGAGTGATCAGGATGGACCGCACGCTTTCTGAGCAGGAAATGGGCGACGGTGGCCAGCGCAAAGCCGGTGCACGCCCACGCCGTCGAGTGCGGCCTGTTGTCGGCCGCGCTCCCGCGCATTCGTCGATGCACGCCGGCACGCGTGGACGCGGCGACGCCCAATTGGTTGAGGACCGGGACGTTGACCTGCCGGTAGGCCGAGAGGGGAATCTCGCTCGGCACTTCGATCAATGTCGGCTGGAAGATGCGGTCCCGGAAATCCAGCGAGTCGGGCCGAACGAAGAATCCGAGTTCCGTATCGATCATGGCACGAGTCCCAGCGCTTCACGCCACCGGCTCAGGAGCAACAGTCGGCGGGCGATAGTAGCATGCCCACATGAGCTCTCCCGATCCGTCGCGCATCGTCGACGTGCTCTGCGCCTACTGGCAGACCGCTGCCCTGATCGCCGCGATCGATCTTGGCGTGTTCACGGCTCTGGGCGGCCGCGCCCGCAGCGCCTCGGAACTGGCTGGCGCGTGCCGGGCGGACCGAGCGTCCCTCGAACGCCTGTGCGATTTCCTGGTGTCGCTCGGTCTCCTGCATTCGGCCAACGGCCGCTACCAGGCCGCTGCCGATGCGGCGCGTTTTCTCGATGCGCGGTCGCCGGAGTCGCTGGCCGCGATCCCGGGTTTCTTCAACACCCCTCCTGTGTCCACGGCCCTGGCGGATCTATCCGCGACGGTGCGGGGACGAAGGACCGAGGCGTCCAGCCGTGTGTGGCCGGCTTTCGCGACCTCAACGCTGGCACTTCGTCGCCGCGCGGCGAAGGAGATCGCACCGGTGCTGGCCCGGCGCGGGCTCGGCCGCGGCCGCATCCTCGATGTCGGCGCGGGCGCATCGCCGCTCGGGATCGAACTGCTGCGGCGCTGGCCCGACGCCACGCTGGTCGCGCGGGATCGTGCATCGGTGCTGAGGACTGCCCGGCAACTCGCGAAAGCCGCCGGCGTCAGTGGGCGAGTAGAGCCGGTCGCCGGGGACGTGTCGAAAGCGGACTGGGGTGGACCATTCGACCTGGTCCTGATGGTGAACGTGCTCGACTACTTTGACGGGCCCGCGCAACGGCGGCTCTTGCGCAAGGCCTGCCAAGCGCTGCGGCCGCGTGGGACGCTGGTTATCGTTGCTCCGCTGTTCGACGCGGGCCGGCGGTCACCGCCAGAAGCGGTTGCGTACGACTTGTTGCTGCTCGCGCTCGGCTCGCCAGGGCGGCCGGCGACCTGGCGAGAGCGGCAGCAACAGCTCCGGCGCGCCGGGTTCGGCGTGGTCTCACGAAGCGCCGGTGCGGGGATCGTGATCGGGCGGACCCGCCCCGGCTAAGGCTTCCGCGCGGCACGCCGGTCCTCGTCAGCGGCGCCGGTTTCTGACCACCTTTCGCACCGCTTTGATCACGGTCTCGAAATCCGGCATGCCGCCGGTCGCCGACCGCCCTGTTGAGACGACCGTTCCGGTCACCGGTGGCACGACGTGATGTCCATCCCGCACCAGCGTGCGGACGTTGCGCTGCACCGCGGCCCGCCGCCACATGCGTTCGTTCATGTTCGGGAGGAACACGACCGGACACGAGGCAGCCATGATCGCGGCCGACACGGCTTCATCGGCGATGCCGTTCGCCGCCTTACCGATGATGTTGGCGGTGGCCGGCATCACAATCATCACGCCGGCGTTGTCGGAGATCTGCACGTGTGCGATCGGCAGCGGCGCATCGTGATCGAACAGTCCCGACAGGACCTCGGAGCCCGAGAGCGCGCGCATGGCGATCGGCGTCACGAACTCGGTCGCGCTCGGCGACATGACGACGCGCACCTCGCGCACGTGTCCGCCGGCGCGGAGTTCGAGCACGAACTGGGCGGCCCACAACGCGCCGATCGATCCAGTGATGGCGACCACGGCGGTCTTGCACAACGTGGGAGCCTGGCGACGGGGACTCATGGAGGCGGCGAGATGGTATCATCGCGCCTGCTCGCCGCACAAAACAGCATGTGGAGATGATTGGCGCCCGCATCGGGCATTACCAGATTGAGTCGGAGCTCGGCGCGGGTGGAATGGGCGTGGTCTACCGCGCATTCGACAGCCGCCTCGAGCGCCATGTGGCTATCAAAGTGTTTCCGGGCCTGGAGACCGCGCCGAACGCCCGGCAGCGGCTCCTGCATGAAGCGCGAAGCGCATCGGCGCTAAATCATCCGAACGTCTGCACGGTCCACGAAGTGGGTGAATCTGGTGACATCACCTACCTGGTGATGGAGTTCATCGAGGGAGAGACCCTGTCGGCGACGCTGCCGTCGGGCGGGTTCTCCATGGAGACGATCATCGATTACGGGTCCCAGATCGCCGGCGCGCTCGCGCACGCCCACGCCAGGGGCGTCGTCCATCGCGATCTCAAGGGCGCGAATGTCATCGTCACGCCTGACGGCCGGATCAAGGTGCTCGACTTCGGCGTCGCCCAGCGCCAGGCCATGCTCGAACAAACCGAGACGGTGACGCATACGCCGGAGTCGTTCGTCGTTCCCGGCCGCACTTCGGGCACGCTGGCCTATATGGCGCCCGAGGCGCTGAGCGGCTCGCTGGTTGACGGCCGCGCCGACATCTGGGCGCTCGGCGTGATGTTGTACGAAATGGCATCGGCCCGCCGGCCGTTCCTCGGGCAAACCGCCTTCGAATTGAGCGGACAGATCCTGCATGCGATGCCGCCGCCGCTGCCCGAGCACCTGCCGCACGGCTTGTCTGCAGTGGTCAGCCGTTGCCTGGCGAAGGATCCGGTGCGTCGGTATCAGGATGCCGCCGAGGTGCGAGCGGCGCTCGAGGCCCTCGCGTCGGGCACGCCGACGCTCTCGAGCGGGACGGCCGCCTTCGGCGCGGCGGCTGGAAAGAAATCGATCGTCGTGTTGCCCTTCACGAACCTGTCGGCTGAGCCAGAAAGCGATTATTTCGCCGATGGGTTGACCGAGGAGATCATCGCCGAGCTGTCGAACGTGCGGCAGTTGCGGGTCATCTCGAGCACGTCCAGCATGCAGTTCAAGGGCACCAAGTTGACGGTAGCCGCCCTGGCCCACCGGCTGCGGATCGAGCACGTGCTCGAGGGGAGCGTGCGGCGGATCGGCGATGCCTTGCGGATCACCGCGAAGCTGATCGAGGCGGCCTCCGATTCGCCGGTGTGGAGCCACAGGTACAGCGGCACCCTGGCCGACGTGTTCGCGATCCAGGAAACATTGTCGAAATCGATCGTCGACGCGCTGAGGCTGGTGCTGACCGCTGAAGAAGAGCGAAAGCTCGCCGAACCCCACCAGATCGCCGATGTCGCCGCCTACGAGTGGTACCTGCGGGCGAAGCGCGAAATGCTCCGGTTCACCAGGGAAGGTCTCGATCGCGCCATTGAATTCCTGGGCCAATGCGAGGCCATCACCGGCGAGAACGCGCTGGTGCTGGCGGTCAAGGGCGAAGCGTACTGGCAGTACGTGAACTCAGGCGTGAGCGGCGATCCTTCGTATCTCGACAAGGCCGAAGCGTGCGTGCGCCGTGCGCTCGAGATCAACCCGCAGTCGCCGCATGGCCACCGCGTGGCCGGCCTCGTCCGCGTGCATCGCGGCGACATCCAGGGCGCGCTGGCGGAGCTGAAGATGGCGCTCGATCTGGCCCCCAACGATCCGGACTGCCTGTTATGGGGCTGCCTCGTCGCCGGTCTCAGCGGCAAGCTGGCACTCGCCGAAACGTGGGCGGCACGGCTGGTCGAAGTCGATCCGATGACGCCGTTCCACCAGTTGATGCCCGGCACCATGGCCTGGTTCCGGGGGGACTACGAGCGCGCGTGGGCGCTCTGGTCGGCGCGCCTGGCCGCGGTCATGGAGAACCCGTTGATGCGGCTTTGCTACGGCCATGTCGCCGTCATCACGGGACGCGCGTCCGAAGGCCATCGCATCCTCGAGGAACTGGCACAGGCGGTGCCGGACAATCCGTTCGGCCAGCTCGCCGTTGTCTATCAGCGCGCGCTGGCCGGCGATCGGCAGCAGGTGCTGGCCCGGCTGACGCCGGAACTGATCGGCGCGCTCGAAGGCGACCCGCAATACTGCTGGTTCCTCGGCCAGTGCCACGCGTTGGTGGGAGAGATCGACGGCGGGTTGCGCTGGGTCGAGGCGGCGATTGCGCGGGGCTTCATCAACCACGACCTGCTGGCGCAGAAAGATCCGTTCCTCGCCAGCCTGCGGTCCGATCCGCGCTTCGACGCGTTGATGCGCCAAGTGCGGCAGCGCTCAGATGCGCTCGCCATCTGATTGGCCGGCTGATTTCTGCTTGACATCAATCCACGCCGCCGCCACGATTGGCCGCGCTCACTGTTGTTCGCGCGCCCCCTCACGTCAATCGTCGTTCGCGGTCCGGCATGACGCCGGCCGCAACCTCCGGAGGCAACGTGGCTAAGAAAGCAAAGAAGGCGGCAAAGAAGAAGGCGACCAAGAAGAAGGGCAAGACCGGCTTCTGCTGACCGTCAGGCGACGGGCGGCCATCAGGTCCGCTCGTCGCGCTTACTCGCGGGACGTGCGCAGGCCGCCGACCAGGTACTCCGCGAACGCATCGCCGATCTGATTCGACGTCATCTCGCCCGCAGGATCGAACCACTTCGCAATCCAGTTCACCGCTCCCATCATCGCAAACTCGATCATCTTCGGGTCGCCGGGCTTGAAGACCCCCTGGTCGATGCCCTGCTGGATGATGGCGCGGATGCCGTGATCGAACTCGTCGCGCTTGGCGATGACGCGCTTGAGGAGCGGCGGTGACAGCGCTTCAGGATCGAGGGTCAGCGCGGTGCCATGCAGATCGTCGAGGATCAGGTGGACGAACGCCAGCACCAGCCGGCGCAGCTTGGCTTCCGGCGACGTCGATTCGCCCTGCACGTCGTTCATCAGCGCGAGAAGCTTGTCCAGCGAGTACTCGTGGCAGGCGAACAGAATTTCTTCCTTGTTCTTGAAGTAGTAGTAGAGGTTGCCCTTCGTCATTGCGAGCGCCGACGCAATCTCGTCGACGCTGGCGCCGTGATAGCCGCGCCGGCGGAAGGCCGCAGCCGCGCTCTTCAGAATCTCGATTCGCCGATCGCTCGTGGCCGGTGTCGGAGACATAAGGGGGCTGACCCTTCGCCGGGATAACCGGGCGTCGAGGGGCAAGACACCTTATACCACGAGTTTGAACGAGCGTTTAAATTCGTAGTAAACTCCGGGCGTGGAACCGATAGTCGCTCCGCCGTCCGTGAATTTCGAAACCGATCCCGCGCAGTACAAGCACTGGAAATTGAGCATCGACGGCAACATCGCGACGCTCGCGATGGACGTGCGCGAGGACGCCGGCATGCGGCCGAACGACTACAAGCTCAAACTGAATTCCTACGATCTCGGCGTCGATATTGAACTGGCCGACGTGCTGCAGCGGCTGCGATTCGAGCATCCGGAAGTGCACGCGGTCGTGCTGACCAGCCTCAAGCCGCGCGTGTTCTGCGCCGGCGCCAACATTTTCATGCTCGGCAGCTCGAGCCACGCGTTCAAGGTGAACTTCTGCAAGTTCACCAACGAAACGCGGCTCGGCATGGAAGACATGAGCGCCAACAGCGGCATCAAGTTCCTGGCCGCGGTGAACGGCATCTGCGCCGGGGGCGGCTACGAGCTTGCTCTCGCCTGCGACGAGATCGTGCTCGTCGACGATGGCAGCGCGTCGGTGGGCCTGCCGGAGACGCCGCTCCTGGGCGTGCTGCCCGGCACCGGCGGCCTCACGCGCGTCGTCGACAAGCGCAAGGTGCGCCGCGACCTCGCCGACGATTTCAGCACCCTCACGGAAGGCGTGCGCGGCAAGCGCGCCGTTGAAGGCCGGTTCGTCGATGCGGTCTATCCGACGAGCAAGTTCCAGGAGTCGGTCGCAAAGCATGCGCAGGCGCTGGCGGCCACGTCCGATCGCCCGGCAACGGGACCCGGCGTGCAGCTCGGGGCGCTGGCACCCGCAATCGACGGCGACACGATTCAGTATGCGTATGTGAAGGGTACGATCGATCGATCGAAGCGCACCTGCGACCTCACCATCTCGGCTCCCGATTCCGCGCAGCCGCAGTCGGGCGAGGAGTACCTGAAGGCCGGCGACGGTTCATGGGCGCTGCGCGCGTTTCGTGAATTTGACGACGTCCTCCTGCGGCTTCGGCTCAATGAGCCTGAGATCGGCACCGTGATCGTGCGCGCCGCCGGCGATCCGGAAGCGGTGGTTGCCGTCGATGAGGTCCTGCACGATCACGCGTCACACTGGTTCGTTCGCGAGATCATCGGCTTGATCCGCCGCACCTTCAAGCGCATGGACCTGACCTCGCGCAGCTTCTTCGCGCTGATCGAGCCGGGCAATGCCTTCGCGGGCACGCTATTCGAGTTGGCGCTCGCCGCCGATCGCGCCTACATGATGGATCATCCGGACGAAGACAACACGATCCGCCTGTCGGTGATGAACGGCGGCGCCTATCCGATGAGCAACGGCCTGTCGCGCCTGCAGGTGCGGTTCCTCGGCGAGCCCGAGTCGGTGGAGACGGCGCTCTCGCACGACGGCCCCTTCGACGCGCAGCAGGCGCTCGGCGCCGGCCTCGTGTTCTCCGCGCCTGACGACATCGACTGGGACGACGAAGTCCGCATGGCGATCGAGGCGCGCGCGGCGTTTTCACCGGACGCGCTCACGGGCATGGAAGCCAACCTGCGATTCGCCGGACCCGAAACGATGGAAACGAAAATCTTCGGGCGCCTCACCGCCTGGCAAAACTGGATCTTCCAGCGCCCGAATGCCGTCGGCGAAAAGGGCGCGCTGATGACCTACGGCCGCGAAGGGCGTCCGCATTTCGATTTCAAACGTACGTAGGCCACAGAAGGCGCAGAAGGCACAGACATATGATCTCTGCTGAAAAGATTCCAAACAATGTGGGGTTGTCTGGCGACAAGCGTCTGATGCGTGCGCTCGAGCACTGGCAGCCGGCCTATCTGGATTGGTGGCGCGAGATGGGCCCGCCGGGATTCCAGGACAGCCACCAGGTGTATCTGCGCACTGCCGTCAGCGTCGATGCCGCAGGCTGGGCGCATTTCGATTACGTCAAGCTGCCGGAATACCGCTGGGGCATCTTCCTCGCCGAGCCGACCCACGATCGCCGCATCGGCTTCGGCGACTTCAAGGGCAAGCCGGTGTGGCAGGAAGTGCCCGGCGAATTTCGCAACCAGCTCCGCCGTCTGATCGTCATCCAGGGCGACACGGAACCGGCGAGCGTCGAGCAGCAGCGCTCGCTCGGCGCCCATTGCCCGAGCCTCTACGATCTGCGCAACCTGTTCCAGGTCAACGTCGAAGAGGGACGTCACCTCTGGGCGATGGTCTACATGCTGCACTCCTACTTCGGCCGCGACGGCCGTGAAGAGGCGGAAGCGCTGCTCGAGCGCCGCAGCGGCAACGACGACACGCCGCGGATGCTCGAGGCCTTCAACGAGCCGATCGATACGTGGCTCGATTTCTTCGCCTTCACGATGTTCACGGATCGCGACGGCAAGTCACAGTTGCTGTCGCTCTCCGAAAGCTCGCTCGATCCGCTCGCCCGCACCACGCGCTTCATGCTCACCGAGGAAGCGCATCACATGTTCGTGGGCGAGAGCGGCATGGGCCGCATCATGGAACGCACCTGCCAGCTGCTGAAGGAATCCGGCTTCTCAGGCGATGTGCGAAAAGCCGGTGGCATCGACTTGCCGCTGATCCAGAAGTTCGTCAATTTCTGGTTCAGTCAGAGCCTCGACCTGCACGGCAGCGAGGTGTCGAGCAACGCCGCCGCGTACTTCTCGAACGGCCTCAAGGGCCGCGCCGAGGAAGACAAGTTCGACGACGATCATGTGCTGGCGGCGAATATGTACATGCTCGACATGATCGACGACAGCGGCCGGATCATCCGCCAGGAAGTGCCGATGCGCAACGCCCTCAACGAGGTGTTACGCGACTGGTACGTCGGCGACTGTCAGGCCGGTGTCGATCGCTGGAACAAGCGCATCCTCGAAGCGGCCGGCATGTCGGAGCGTATCGCCTTGCCGTCGCGCAAGTTCAACCGCAAGGTCGGCGTCTACGCGGGCCGGCATTTCGACCCGATGGGCAACACGCTCACGCCAGAGGAGTGGGAGCGCAAGAAGTACGAGTGGCTGCCGTCGCCAGAGGACAAGCAATACCTGCACAGCATCCAGGTGACGCCGGTCTACAAGCCCGGCCAGTTCGCCAACTACATCGCGCCGCCGCAGCGCGGCATCAACCGCCAGCCGATCGATTTCGAGTATGTCCGCACCGAAGCTTAGGGCCACAGCAGGCGCAGAACGCTCAGAATGCCGAGACTGACAACCGCTGTCGCGGACGGCGTGCTGACGATCACGCTCGACGATCCGCCGGCGAACACCTACTCCTACGAGATGATGCAGGAACTCGATGCCGCGATCCTCGCCGCGCGCATGGATGGCGGCGTCCACGTCATCGTGATCACCGGCGCGGGCGAAAAGTTCTTCTGCGCCGGCGCCAACATCGGCATGCTCAAGGCCGCCGATCCCACGTTCAAGTACTACTTCTGCCTCCACGCCAACGAGACACTCAACCGTCTCGAGCAGACGCCGAAGCTGGTGATCGCCGCGCTCAATGGTCACACCGTCGGCGGCGGGCTCGAGGTGGCGATGGCCGCCGACATCCGCATTGCGCGGCAGGGCGCCGGCAAGATCGGCATGCCCGAGGTTTCCCTGGGCGTGCTGCCCGGCACCGGCGGCACGCAGCGATTCGCGCGACTGGTCGGCAAAGCCAGGGCGATCGAGCTGATGGCGGCGGGATCGCTGTTCTCATTCGAAGAGGCGCAGGCCATGGGCCTCGTGAATCACGCCTGGAGCGAGGCGGAATTGAGCGGCCGCACGTTCGCGCAGGCCGTCCAGGACTACGCGAAACAGTTCACCCCTCCCAACAAGGCCGCGATGGCCGTCGGCCACATCAAGCGCGCCGTTCACTCCGGCCTCGAATCGGGATTCTCGGAAGGCCTCGCGCTCGAACGCGAGTTGCAGCAGCGTCTCTTCGAGAGCGACGATGCGAAAGAGGGCCTGCAGGCCAGTCTCGAGAAACGAAAGCCGAACTTCAGCGGCCGCTAAAGGCCAATCGTCATTCAGTCATTCGACATTCACTGAATGATGATCGATCCCTGAAGGCCGGTGCTTGACGGCTCGTTGTGATCGTGGAAGCGGCACGTGCGCGCGGTGTTCAGGTTCCCTGACGTGCGCTGCTGGCCAGGCTGCATGAATCCCCACTGACCGAGTTCGGGACAATCGGAGTGCTCGGGATGCGGATCCGACGACATGTCGTGACTGCGGTTATGGCTGTTGATCATCGTGACGCGACCGCCGCGCACGATCGTCACGCTTGACGGACTGACGCGGCCATCGGCGCCGATCGTGATCGTCGCCGAATCGGTCGGTGGCGTGGTCGTCGGCGGCGTCGTCGAGGTTGGCGGTGTCGGAGTGGTCGGTGTGCTGCTGTCGCCACCGCAGGCAACCGCCGTCACGGCGACAACCAGCGCTGCGGCGATCGCCTGGAAAGACGAAGACTTCATGTGTCGAACTCCGGAATCAAAAGAACTTGCGTGAAATGGCGAAGCCAAGGTACCAGTCGTCGACGCCGCCGCGCGCGACCTGGGCCAGAGTCGTCCCGATCCCGTTCGAGAAATTCAGCTGGAAGACGTGGCCGCCGGCCTGCTGCTCGATGCCGAAGCTGACATGCGTATCGCCCGGCTTGTAACCACTCACGCGAGGCGCCGTCTCGAACACGAGGTAGGTCCGGCCGTGCACCCTGACGCGGGCGCCGACG
Organism: uncultured cyanobacterium; assembly: GCA_963833135.1. Lineage (GTDB taxonomy): Bacteria > Acidobacteriota > Vicinamibacteria > Vicinamibacterales > UBA2999 > 12-FULL-67-14b. The sequence goes on from CAWHWW010000016.1 coordinate 686,474, forward strand.
CCGACGAGGAACGTGTCGTTGTCATCAACGAGTTCAGCGGGTTCCGAATTGGTGTTGTTGATCCATGCCGGCTGAAGATAAAAGGCCGCATGCTCGCCGACCTCTCGCGAGAACACGGCCGAGAGCCCGGGTGAATAACTGTCCTGGAAGTTGTCCGTGCCGTCGACGTTGGCGACGATGTCGATGCTGAGGGGAAAGGTCTTCTGCGACAGCAGTTCGTACTGGCCGAAGAATTGAATCGTCCGGTCCGACGTTCGATAGATCCCGATCTGGCCGCCGCGGATCAGTCCGTACCTGAATTCCAGTCCGATTTGCGCTCCAGAATCGAGCCCGAACAAGTCTTCCACCAGATCGGCGAAGTCGCCCTGGCCGAGCGCGCGCCCGAAGCGGTGTGTCACCCGGAACGCCATTTTGTGCCGCGGCAACCGCAGCGTCGTCGGTAGCGTCAGGAGCGTGAAATCGGGTTGGGCGCGGTTCGGATCCAGGTCTGGATCGTCGTCTTGCGCGGTCGCGGCGGCGGTGCCCGACGTGCTTGGCGCGGTCGCGGGCGCTTGCGCGTGAGCGACGCCGGCAAACAGGATCAGCGCCAGCGACATGACTGTCAGTCTTTGCATCACCATTCCGAAAAGCCTCCTCGTGTGGATCATGTCAATCGTTGTGGGCGCCGAGCTCGATCCACCGGCGGATGATGTCGACCTGGCCGGCAGTCAGGAACGGACCGGCGGTGCGCGGCATCCGCTCGCCAACGATATTTCGTCCTTCCAGCTTGTGAATCAGGTAGCTGGCATCGGGGTCGCCCGGGATCACGCGGATCGCGCCGGGCTTGTTTCTGCTCGCGACGTTGACCAGCTCGCCGTAGGACACGCCTTCGACGAGCGAGAGGCCCGCCGCATTATTTCGGTTGCCGGCATTGTGGCACTGCGTGCACGCCGCCCTGCCGCTCGAATCGGCGGCGCTGAAGATCTCGCGCTGGATACTGGAAAGCGTCGGTGTCAGATTCGGAGTCGGCCCAGCGACATCCTTCAGGCTTTCATCACAGCCGGCACAGGTCAATGCCAACACTATCAGCGACATGATTGTAGGCGCGGTTACTCTCACGTGTGCTCGTCCTTTGTTGTTGGAGGAGTGGATTATTCTGTGTTGATGGGGACTGGATTATTTTGCTACGACGATCAGCATACCCTTCATGTCTTCGTGGCCGTCACCGCAGTACTCGGAACAGAGGATGGGAAACTCACCGGCGGCGATCGCGACGAACTCGATTGTGATCGGATCGGCACCGCGCGGCACTTTTTTTTCGACCTTGAACTTCTTGATTTCGATGCCGTGCACGCCGTCGCCGGACTTGACGAGCAGCGTGACGCGCTCGCCCTCGGTGACTTCGATGCGCGCCGGTTCGAAGGCGAATCGCTTCACCACGACCTCGATGACGCGTGGCGTCGTCCTGACAGCCGAGGGCTCGTCCTGAGCGAGCGAATCGCCGCGGAGCGGCGGTTCGCGAGTCGAAGGGCGCAGAAGCCGCGGCGGGGTCCTGCTGGTTAGACATCGCTGCCGCCCCCAACAAGAGCGCCGTCCCCGCCGCGGCAATTGAATCTTTAAAAAGTGACAGTGGGTCAAGCACTGGATCAGGATAAGCAAGCTCGATGCCGACGCGGGGCCGCGGTGATCGGGGATTTTTGCCGGACTTGCCCCACGATCAGCGTAAGTGCTTACGCTGGGCGTAATCAGCCTTCGATGCGGTACTTGGCAAGGTAGTGACTGAGCGCGCGCTGGCTGATCCCCATCAGCTCGGCCGCGTCCTTCTTGACTCCGCGGGCCTGTTCGAGCGCGCGCCGCATCGTTTCGCGCTCGGCCCATTCGAGATTCTGATGCAGCTTCAGCGACGGCACCGCCGCCGTGGCTGGCGCCGTGGTGGCGCTCATCAGCCAGATCGTGCGGCTGGTGAGGAGCGGCGAGGTCGACAGCACCACCGCGCGCTCGATCGTGTTTTCGAGCTCCCGCACGTTGCCTGGCCAATCGTAGCGCGCCAGCTCGGTCATCGCCTTCTCGTCGACGCCGTCGATCGTCTTGCCGGTGCGCTCGGCGAATCGCTTCAGGAAGTGTTCGACGAGTAACGGGATGTCTTCGCGCCGGTCGCGCAGCGGCGGCATCTCGATCGGTATGACGTTGAGGCGATAGAACAGGTCTTCGAGGAACTGACCGTCGGCGACGAGCTGGCGCAGGTCGCGATTGGTCGCCGCGATCACGCGCACGTCGACCCGCTGCGTGCGTTCGGCGCCGAGCGGCTCGAACTCGCGATCCTGGAGCACGCGCAGCAGCTTGGCCTGCACCGTCAGCGAGATTGTCCCGATCTCGTCCAGGAAGATCGTGCCGCCTTCGGCGAGGGCGAAGCGTCCCTTCTTGGTGAAGGTGGCGCCGGTAAACGCGCCGCGCACATGGCCGAAGAGCTCCGATTCGAGCAGCGTCTCGGGGATCGCCGCGCAATTGACCTTGATGAGCGGCATGTTGCGCTGGGCGCTGCGCGCGTGAATGGCGCGCGCGACCAGCTCCTTGCCGGTCCCGGTCTCGCCGGTGAGCAGCACCGTGCTCTTCGATTCGGCGACCAGCTCGGCGCGCGCGATCACGTCGAGGACCGCGCGGCTGCGGCCGATGATGCCGTAGTGATCGTATTCGGCGTCGCGTTCGCTCAGCAGGTAACGCAGGCCGGTGCGGGCGCGCTGATCTTCGAGGGCCCGCCGGGCGAGCACCAGCAGCTCTTCGACCTCGAACGGCTTCTGCAGGTAGTCTCGCGCGCCGAGCTTCATGGCCTCGACGGCGCTCTCGATGCTGCCATGCGCCGTCATCATGACCACCGCCGGCCGTTCCGACTCCGGCGTCGCCGCGAGGTCGCGGATGACGTCGAGCCCGGTGCGATCGGGCATCAGGAAGTCGATCACCAGCAGGTCAATCGAGCGCTCGCTGAGCAGCCGCGCCGCATCCTTCGCATTCGATGCGGTGATCACCTCGTGCCCGTCGTCGCGCAGCGCGCGGCCGAGCGTCTTCAGGATCTTTTCTTCGTCGTCTGCAAGCAGGATGCTGCCGGCCATATCTGATGTGTGTCGCTCTCTGCTCTCGGCTGTCACCCGTCGGCTTCCGGTCGGGCCTGGGCATCGCCAATGTCGATGCGGAAGTCGGTCCCGGCGTTGGCACGGGTCGCCACGCTGATCGATCCGCCGAGGCCCTCGACGATGTTCTTCGCGATCGCGAGGCCGAGGCCGGTACCGGCGCGCCGTGTCGTGAAGTATGGATCGAAGATGCGGGGAAGGTCATCCTCGGCGATGCCGTTGCCGGTATCGCGAATCGTGACCGCGACGCGACGATCGCCGGTCTTCTGGGTGATCAGCGTGACGCTCGCTGACGGCCGTCCCTCGATCGCGTGATCGGCATTGGTCAGCAGGTTGACGAGCACCGTGCGCAGCCGCTCGCTGTCGGTGACGAGCTCGGGCAGCGCCGGCGCCAGGTTCAGCGAGACCGGACCGTTGAGCCGGCCGGCGCTCGCCGCCTGGACGGCGTCCCGGCAGACGACGTTGATGTCGGCAGGGGCAGGGTCGAAGCGAATCGGCCGCGCCACGTCGAGGACGTCGTTGACGAGGCTGTTCAGCCGCTCGATCTCCTCGTCGATGTCCTTGGCCGCGTCGCGGACGTCAACCGCGCTGGCGCCGTCGCGGGCCATCGTGCGGAGCGCGCCTTTGATGATCATCAGCGGATTGCGCACTTCGTGCGCGATGACGGTCGACAAGCGCCCCAGCGACGACAGCCGTTCACGTTGCGCCGCCTCGCGCTGGAAGCGGTCGATCGACTCCGTCAGGGTATTGAACGTCGTCGCCAGCATATGCGCATCGTCGTCGTCCCATCGCCCCTGTCGTTTGGTGGCGATTTTCCGCGTCAGGTCGCCGGTCGCGGCAATGTGCCGCATGTGATCGGTCAGGGTCGCGAGCGGGCGCGTGATGGTCCGCGCGACGCCGTAACTGACGACGATGGCGAGCAGCGTGGCGCCGAGGGCGATGCCGGCCAGGGCGGCCTGGATCGCGCTGAGCGAGCGGACGCGCTCGCTCCGCGATCGCATGATGATCGCGGCCGGTTCGTTCGGTCCGCGGTTCGGGCCGAATGGCTGCGCGATGGCGACGTACTCCTCGTTGCCGATGATGATCCGCGTCGTGCCCGTGCCGGTCAGCAGCGGCTTCAAGGTGTCGGCCGATCCGGGTCCAAGCGTCGAGGCCCGAACCGAACCATCCATCGCAAACGCGATGTCCGCGCCGGTGAGCGCCTTGAACTGCGCGGCGCGGCGATCGTCGAGCAGGTAGCCGAGTGTCAGCGTGCCGAGAATCTCCGGACGCTCGAGCCCCAGCATGACCGGAACGCTCACCACTTCGAGGACGCCGTGCGGGTGCGCCCAGAACGTCGGCAGTATCTTGCCCGCGGCCGTGGTCGAGTCGGCGAAGACTGGATGCGCGGCAGCCGTTTCGCCGACGACCGCGAGCTGCTCGCCGTTCCGCCCGGTCACGATCAGCAGATCGGCGCCGGCCTGTTCCTGGTAGTCGGCGGCAATTGGCAGCAGCGTCGGCCGATCGCCGATCTCGACGACGGCCTTGAACTTCGGCAGATCGGCGATCAGCCGCGCCGTGCGGGCGACGTTGTCGAACTGCGTGACGCGCTGCTCTTCGACGAGCGTGGCCGCCTCGGTAAGGTCGCCCTGCAGCTCCGCTTCCGTCTCGCTGGTCATGCGGCTGCTGACGAAATACACCGCGGCGCCAATCGAGAGCATCGACAGCAGGGCGCTGGCCAGGAAGATGCGATTGGTGATCGACCCCAGCACCCGCATTACGGGATGACCAGATCCACTTCGACCCAGCCGGCCGGCGGGACTGCGACCGATCGCGTGACGCGTGCCTCGCCCTCGTACCAAGCGACCATCGTGTAAGTGCCCGACGGCAGCGCGGGCAGCTGGAAACGGCCGTCGGCATCCGTGACGTCGAAGAACGGGTGATTGAAGACGAGCACGAACGCATTCATGTGCGAGTGGATGTCGCAGAACACGCGGACCACGCCGGGCCGATCCATCCGCACGCCCTTGGACTTGCCGGCCGCATAGCGCCCGAGATCAAAACGCCTGGCGCGCGAGAGCGAGAACACGTTGTGATAGATGAGATCGCTGTTCGGAAAATCGACGACCGTGCCGACCATCACGGCGAGCACGTGAGGGACGAAGCGCTCGTTGCGCTGATCCATGACCGCGCGGCCGGGATCGCGCTCGTCGAAGGCAGACCGTGGCGCGGTTTCCAGATACACCACGCCGCGGCGCAGATCGGGAAGGTCGCGCGGGCCGGGCGCGCCCGGCGCTGCGACGTCGGGACGCCGCTCGACCGGCTTGTCGAGCGTGCGGATGTCGAGCCGGCCGCGGATCCCGCCTGGTGCCTGCGCGGTCACCGCCGGCGCACGCGCGCCAATCACCGCCAGACCGACGATCGCCGCCAGGAGCTTTAGAACCAATAGACCACCTGTGCCGCGAACAGCGCATCGCGGCGCACGCGGCCGCCGTCACGGCCGTTGCGCTGCCACGCGCCCTTGGCGATGACGGTGCGCGTGATCGAATAGCCGACGGCGGTTTCGAAGCGCCACGTCTGCGCTTCCCATTCAGTCAGGCCGCGCTCTCCGCGTACGGCGCTGAAGTCGAGCCGTTCGCCGCGCGCCGCCACGTAGAGGCCGGGGCCTATCTTGTAGCGCCCCTCGATGAGCGACGAGATCGCGGCCAGCGGCTCGTCGAGCTGCAGGGCGCCGAACCGCGGCAGCTCCCACGACGAGCGAATCACCTCGCCGCGCACGAGGAACGGTCCCGCCGAATACTCGGCATCGGCGCCGAACGCGACTTGCTCCGATCGATCCTCGGCGTCGCCGGCGACCTCCTGCTCGAGCGTGTCGTTGAGCCACGCGCCGCGTGCCGCCGACACGCCGAACACCATGGCGGCCGCCGGCCGCACCACCACGCGCCCGGCGAGCTGCCTGCCGCTGTTGTTGTCGTGGAATCGCGGGTCCGACAGCGAGCCGGCGGTCACCGCTCCGGTCCACTCGAACATCCCGGCGACGCCGTGCAGCTGCACGCCGGTGTCCCATCGGCTGGTACTGACGAGTGGCAGCCCCGGGGCGTCGACGTTGTTCCCGGCCGGGAATCTTGACAACCATCCGCGGCCGCGCATCCGCAGCAGATCGTCGGGTGTTTCAGGCAGCGCATCGGCTCTGATTGACGTCAGGTATTGATAGGCGAGCGGCTGGCCGATGACGAGGTTGCTGCTGCCGTAGGCCGTCCTCGTCATCGCGCCAAAGGTGGGCGGCACGCGGCCCGCCTGGACGTCGAAGCGGCGCGCCGGCCACGGCCGCAGCCGCACGAACAATCCGTAGGCCTCGAGCACGCGACCCTGATCGAGCCGCACTTCGCCGAGAACCTGCACGTGATCGGTGGCGCGAATTTCTGTCGAGGCGGCGAGCCGCAGGTTGCGCAGCGCGCTGAATTCGTAGCTGGTGTAGTTGAAAAAGCCGGGATCGTCCGGCGCGAACGTCGCCGACACCTCGGCGCCAAACACGAGATGCCCGCCGGCGACCGAGATAGGCGCGTCGGGCAACACTTGGGCCGCGGCAGGACGCGCGAAGAGCGCCAGCGCCAGTACCAGTACGCACGCGCACCCCTGCACCTTCATGGTCGAAAGTATAATGCGCGCGTGTGGATCGCCCTCGCCGTCGCCCTCGCGCTCGGCGCGACGGTAGATGTCACAGACCGCCAGACCCAGACGATTCCATTACCGCCCGGCAAACCGCTATCGATCGAAGTGACCGTTGGCACCGTCAGGATCGATGGCTGGGATAAGCCTGAGGTGGAAATCGTCGTTCAGCGTCATGCTCCTGACAAGGCACAGTTGGCGCGCGTCGCGCTTGCGATCGAAGACACGCCGGCGCGCGTCAGCGTGCGCGCGTTGCAGACCGAAAACACCACCGACCCCGCGTTGCGCGCCGAGGTCACCGTTCGCGTGCCGCGCAACGCCCTGATCGATCGTGTTCAGGTACTCGAAGGGCGCATCGCCGTCGAGGGATTCAACGGTACGCTGACCGGCGATATTCGACGTGGTCCGATCGACGGCAAGAACGTGTCAGGCACGCTTCGCCTCGAAGCCGGCATCGGCGCGGTCACCATCACCGAGGCGCGCCTCAGCGAGAAGGGCCTCCTGCGCCTGCGGTCATTCAACGGCGATGTGCGGCTGTCGTTGGCCGCCCGTCCAGCGGACGCGCGAATCCTGGCGCTGGCACTGAACGGACAAATCACATCCGATATTCCGTTGACGCGCCGCGAGACGTGGGGACCGCGATGGGGCGAAGCGACGCTCGGCAAGGGCGAGCCCGTCATTTCGCTGGACGTGGTGACGGGGCAGATCGAAATCAAGAGCCCCTGACAGCCTGTTCGCCTGTTGGCCCGTTCGCCCGTTCGCCCGTTGGCCTATTTCCTATTCAGCTTCTTCTGCGCGTCGTTGTAGCGAGGCGACCCAGCCGGCACCTTCCCGTACGCCTCTTTCGCCTTTACTGGATCGTTCAGCCGGCGCTCGTAGATTTCACCGAGGCGGAAATACAGATCGCTTGGCGCACCGGGGTTTCTTGCTCCCAGGTCCTCGAGCACCTCGGCGGCCTCCTTGTGGCGATTCGCTTGCGTCAGCGCCAGGGCGAGGCGATTGCGGGCCGCGAGCGATTGCGGTCCGTCCGGGAATTGCTCGATCAGCGTGCGCAGTGTCGCGATGATCGCCGGACCGTCCAGTTTCGTCACCGGATCGATCGCGCGCAGGTCCCTGTTGTCGGTTTCGATCCGCACCTTGGTTTGCAGGGCCGCCAGCGACTGCGGCGAGCCTGGATAGTCGCGGACCACCTCGTTCAGCAGTTGCAGCGAGAGTGCCTGTGACTTTGCCTGCCGCTGTCGTCCGAGCAGCGCCGATCGGCGCAGCTTCGAGTCCGCGACTCGCCGATCGCCGGCAAAGCGGCTCTCGAATTCCACATACGCCGCCATCGCGTCATCGACGCGGCCGGTCTTTTCGTGAATCTCTCCGGACATGAAGGCAGCCTCGGCGGCGGCGCGTGACCCCGGAAAGTCGAGAATGATCTGACGAAGATCTCCGAGCGCCTGGTCATTGAGGTTGTTGGCGACTTTTGCCTTGGCCACTTCGAGCAGTTGCGCGGCCTGCGTCTCGCTCGACGCGGCCGGGGGGGGGGGCGGCGGGGGCGGCGGGGACGGCAGCCGGTGATGGTGGTGTTGCTGTCTTGGGTGCGACTTTGCCGGTGACGACGCCCGTTCCGGGAGCGGGCGCGCCCGTGGACGTTTGTGCCGGAGGCGCGGCGGGCTTTGATGGTGCCGGTGCGGGGGGCGGTGTGCTCGGCGCGATCTTGGCCGCCGGTGCCGGTCCCGGTGGCCGGTGCCGGTGCCGGTGCCGGTGCTGGTGCCGGTACCTCTGCTGGTGCTGCTGCCGGTACTTGTGCCGAGGCAGTGGCGGCATCAACAGGAGGAGTCGATGGAGGAGTGGTCGCCGCCGCGGTCTGCTCCGCAGCCGGGAGGCTGTCGCCCCGGTTGGCTAAGAACGCGCCGACGCCTGCGGCAATTGCCGCAATCGCGACGACGCCGACGCCAACGCCCCAGATCCACGGCGTCTTCGCAGCGGCGCGCAAGACTTGCGATGCGTCGCTTTTCGGAACGGTCTGCGAATGGCCAGCTATGACGGTCGTCGCCGCGCTGCCGATTCCCGAAGGAGCGCCGACTGTTGTCTCCGGCATGACCACCGTCTCGGCACTAGCAGACACCGCCACTCCGCTCGCCGTCAGCGTGCCCTGTTTCGATGCCGAGTCGCGCCGCAGACGCTTGAGATCGGCGCCGATATCAGCGGCGGTTTGATATCGCAGGCTGCGATCTTTTTCGAGCGCCTTCGAGACGATGCGATCGAGTTCCGCCGGCAACTGCGCGTTGAGGTTGCTGGGCGGCACGGGATCGCGATTGAGGATGCCGTCGAACACTACGGCCGTCGTGTGGCCCGGGAAACTCTGGCGGCCCGTCGACATTTCGTAGAGCACGACGCCGAAGGAAAACAGATCCGTTCGCGGGTCGACCTCATCGCCACGCGCCTGCTCGGGCGACATGTAGGCGATGGTGCCAACCGTCGTGCCAACCGCGCTGGTGAAATGTTCGGGCGGGCTGGTCTCGCCTCGCGCGTCCAGAAGGCGGCCCACGCGCCGGTAATCCGGAGACAGCTTTGCCAGACCGAAGTCGAGCACCTTCACCTGGCCGCGGCGGGTGACGAAGATGTTGGCCGGCTTGACGTCGCGGTGCAGGATGCCTTCGGAGTGCGCAGCGTCGAGCGCATCGGCAACCTGCGCAGCGATGTCGAGCAGAGTCCGCAGGTCGGTCGGCCGCCCCGACAGGCGGCGATCGAGCGGCTCGCCGTCGAGCAACTCCATCGCGAGATAGACCTGGCCTTCGTGCTCATCGAAGCCGTAGATCGTGCAGATGTTCGGATGATTCAGCGATGACGCCGTGCGCGCCTCGCGGCGGAAGCGTTCGATCGCCTCCTCGCTCGAGGTAGTGCCCATCGGCAGGACTTTGAGCGCGACCTGCCGGCCCAGCTTTGTGTCCTGTGCGCGATACACGACGCCCATGCCGCCTGCGCCAATCTGGCCCAGGATCTTGTAGTGCCCGAGAGAGTGTCCAACCAAGGTATTCGTCACAGTGGGGACGTCAATGGTATGCCTGTAACGCCTTGACAGGGAAGGGGGCGAACACTAATATCGAATTTGAAATTCATTTCCACATAATGGAATCACCCCGTTCCGCATTGACTTCCATCGACAAGGCGCTTGAGGTCTGCGAGGTGCTGAGCGGCATGCCTCGCGGGATGAGTTTGTCGGACCTCGCTCGGTCATTGCGGCAGCCGGCGTCGACGGTGCATCGGTTGCTCGCTGTCTTGAAGAAGCGCGGATACGTCCGCCAGGACGATGAGACCCAGCGCTACGGACTGACGCTCAAGATGCTCGACCTCAGCTTCCGGTCGCTGGGGCAATCGGAGTTGCGCTTGCACGCCTACCCGATCATGCGCGAGTACGTGCTGCGCACGCCGTATCGCGGTTTCATCGCCATTCCCGCGAGCGGCGAGGTGACCTATGTCTGGAGCACCGGTCCCGACGAAGTCGCCATGCGCACGGTCTACGGAAAGGAAATGCCTGGCCACTGCGCGATCTACTTCTCGCCGCGCCAGGCGACGCGGCGCCTGAGTTGCCTGCGGCTTGCCGCGCAAGCCGAGCTCACGAGACCCGAAGCCACGGTCGTTCGCCTTGGCCCTCCGCCGGTCGAGCCGGATGCGTTGCAACGTCTCTTTTGCGTCTGCGCGCCGGTGCGCGATTACACCGGACAGGAAGTGGCGCGCGTCGGCGTCTTCGGCCACGGCGCCGATGACGGCCCAATCCTGAAGGAACACCATCGGGGCGCGTGGGATTTGGCGCGCCGCATTTCGATGCGCCTCGGACACGTGCCGGTGAGCGCGCTCGAAAGCACCGCTTAAGGGTAAACAACGCGACGTTAAGACTTGAAAGTTTCAACTTTAAACTACGAGGATCAGTCAGCTTGGCTTACATCATCACGGAACCCTGCATCGGCACCAAGGACTCGGCATGCGTCGACGTCTGCCCGGTCGACTGCATTCACCCGCGCAAGGACGAAACGGACTTCGAGGGCTCGACGATGCTCTTTATTCATCCGGACGAATGTATCGATTGTGGCGCCTGCGTGCCGGCCTGCCCGGTTGAGGCCATCTTCGCCCTCGATGAAGTGCCCGAAAAGTGGAAGAACTACATCGAAATCAATTCCAAGCACTTTCAGAAATAAACGTTGCCTCCGGCGCCCGTACCGTTAGAATCGGCCTCATAAAGGGAGGGGGATCTCTCCTCCCGGCCGAGGGTTAGCGCCTCCCAGGCCAGTTGACTCGAAGAGGGTGTATGGAACTCCGTCCTCGCGCGGCGTTGGTAGCGGCGGTCGTCGTCACGGCGCTGGTGTCTGGGGTGCAGGGGCGCGACGTCAACGACGCGAGCCTTCAATTCCAGCTCGGTACGCTTCTGTTCGAAGAAACGCGGTATCGCGAGGCGCTCGACGCGTTTCGCCGCGCCGTCGGCGCCGAGTCGAAGAGCCTCGCCGTGCAGGCCCGCATCGGCGTCGTCAAGTCGGCGCTCCGCCTCGGCGAGTTCATCGAGGCCCAGAAGGAAGCCACCACGCTCAAGCAAAAGGAGCCGCGTAGCGCCGACGTGCTCGCTGTCCACGCCGATGCCCTGTGGTCGGCGGGCCTGTTCGACGAGGCGCACCAGGAATTCGAGGACGCGCTCGTCATCGCGCCCGACCTCTCGCGCGGTCATCACGGCCTGGCCCGTGCGCTCGCGTCACAAAACAAGCTCGAAGACGCGCTGAACGAAGCGCAGGTGGCGCTCAAGCTCGCGCCGCGCGACGAGGAGATCCACCACACCGTCGGAACGATCTTCGAGCGCATGCGCCGCTATGAGCAGGCGGCGGCCGCGTACGGCAACTACGTCAACCTGCTGCCGAACAAGGATCGCAGCGACAAGGCGGCATGGTCGCGCTCGCAGATCCGCTTCCTGCGATCGTTCGGCGAGCGCGAGCCGGTCGCGATTGATGAGGCCGCGGCGGAAGCGCTGCACACCGTAGACTTTCGCGTCATCGACGACAAGGTGATCGTCAAGGCCCGCGTCAACGGCGGCCGCGCCCAGGACTTCGTGCTCGATACCGGCTCGGAGCTGACGACGATTTCCCGCCAGACCGCATCGAGCGCGGTCGTGCGCCCGATCACCTACACGCTGAGCGCCGGCGTGGGTGAAGTGGGCCTGCGCGGCCTGCAGCTGGGTCGTCTCGACACCCTGGAGATCGGCACGCTCAAGTTGAGCAACGTCCCGACGCTGATCAAGGCGCCGGCGCTGCGCGGCATCCCGAAGCGCGAGACCGAGAGCTTCTCGCCCCTTGCGCTGGGCCTGTCGATGACCATCGACTACGCAACGCACAAGCTGTCGATCGGCCGCACGCTTCCGGAGGAGCGTTCGGAGTTCACGCTGCCGATGCGTCACCACCGCCTGTCGATGGTCCGCGGCCTGCTGAACGACAAGCGGCCGACCTATTTCGTCGTCGATACGGGCGGCGAGGTGATTTCAATCAGCACCACGACGGCTGAAGAGCTCGATCACGACATCCCGCGCAAGATCGCGCTGCGTGTTTACGGCACGTCCGGTTGGGATCGCGACGCGTTCCTGATGCCCGGCGTCAACCTCAAGTTCAACCAGATCAACTACAACAACTTCGCAGTCGTGGTGCTGAACCTGCAGGCGCCCAGCGTTCTCCTGGGCTTCCAGGTCGGCGGCATCGTCGGTCACAAGTTCCTGAGCCCGTACCGCGTTTCGCTCGATCTCAATCGCAGTGAGCTGCGAATGTCGAAGGCGGCGAACTAGAAGGGGCTTACGGGCTTGCGGGCTACGGGCTTGCGGGCTACGGGCTTGCGGCTACAATTCGCGAGTGGTCCCAACGCCCAAGGCGAAACGCTGGCAGGACTCGGCTTCTGAAACCGTTCAGGTCGTACTCCCGAACGATTCCAATCCACTGGGCTTCATTCTGGGCGGCACGGTGATGCATTTGATCGACATCACCGGCGCCATCGCGTGTCATCGCCATACCAACATGCTCGCGCTGACAGCGGGCGTTGATTCGCTGGATTTCATCCACCCGATCAAGGTCGGAGACCTGATCATCCTCAAGTCCCGGGTCACCTGCGTATTTCAGACCTCGCTTGAAGTCGAGGTCGAGGTGTTTTCCGAAGCGATTCAGAGCGGTGAGCGAAAGCTCACCAGCAAGGCGTACTTGACGTTTGTGTCGCTCGATCAGAATGGCAAGCCCGCGAAGGTGCCGCCGCTGCTCGTGGAAACTCCCGAAGACGAACAACGCTGCCGCGACGCGCAAGCCCGCCGCGCCGAGCGATTGAAAAGAAAAAGCGGGGCCTAGAGGCCCGTTGAGCCTACCAATCGTAGCCAATCCACATCGTGAACTTCGGACGACGGAAGGTTTCGCTTCCGCCCGACAAGTGGAACGTGACGTCTTCCCACTCCCTGTTGAACAGCGTACGCCACGACCAGTCGAAGTGCAGCGGGAAGCCGAGCGCGAAGGTCGAGAGGCTGATGCCGTAAGAACCGCGGCCGTCGACCAGTCGCAGTCCGTCCACCGGTCTCGCGACACCGTAGATCACTTCCTGCGTGAGGTTGTCGTAGCCGACGATGGGCCGCTCCAGCGTCGTGTCGTTGCGCCAGAACTTGAACGGCGAGCCCTCGAAGTAGGCGCCGCCGAGGCCGGCAAACAGCGTCGCGCGCACGCCGCCGAGGATGCCGATCGGCGTGGCCATGGCGTCGATCAGCGGGAAGCGCAGTTCGGCATTGGCGAAGAACGCGTTCTGACCCGAGAACTGCAGGTACTCGTAGCCGCGCAGCTCACTGTTGCCGCCGAAGTACGTAAAGTCGGGGTTGTCGCCCATGCTCTTGAAGCCGCGGGCGCGAAGCGCCAGCAGGCCGGTCGCCCCGAGGCGGAAGTATTTGCGAGCGTCACCATCGAACGTCTGCCGCGACAGCATGCCGGCGATCTTGGGCGAGATCTCGTACGACAGCCGCATCGTACTGCCGGAGAGCGGTCCGAACTCGCGGAAGATTGTCGTCTCCTGCACGAACGCGACGCCGAGCGGCACCATGTTGCCGTTGTTGAAGAGCTGCCGGCCGTAGACTTGCTCCTGGTAGTCTTCCGACGCCTCCTGGACCAGCGGGTCGTTGTAGCTCTCCTGATAACGGTTGAAGCCGCCGAACACCTCGACGCGGCGATAACGGTTGAACGGATAAATCGCGAACGCCGTGCCGCCCTGGATCGTGCGCGTCGCCGTCGCCAGATCGCGATCGATGAACTGGCTGAGATACGGGATCGTAGAAGACGCCTTCGAGCTGGCCGTAATAGAACTGCGACGTGTTGTAGCCCGACAGCGCCCACTGCAGCCGCTTCTCCATGTTCACCCACGTGAAATTCATGGTGCGGTACTGCGACACCGACGAGATGAACAGGTTGAACTGCTGATCGCCGAGCACGTCGGTGAAGGTCACCTGCGTCCCGCCGAACACGTCGCCGCCGCTCGTCACGCCGAGCGCGACCGGCGGGCGCCCCTCGAGGAACAGCTTGTCGAACTTGCCCTTCTTCTTCTGGTTGTCGGGCACCATCGTGTGCATCAGCGGCGCCTGGAAGTCGACAATCGGACCGGGCGAGCCGAAGTCCGAGGACGCGACCTTGGTGATCTCTTCCCTGCGCTCCAGCACGTGCAGGCCGTACTCGCCTTTGAAGTAGGTGACAAAGGCGACGCGGTTCTGCGGCGTGTCCTTCAGCACCACCGGCGAGACGTTGCCCGACAGCGCGTCGGTGAACTGCTTGAGCTCGTTGGTCTTCAGGTCGAGCGTCCAGATGTTGTAGATCTGCCCGTTCTTGGCGACGTCCGGCTCGATCGGCTCGGCCGGGTTGATCGCCGTCGATGCGAAGAGCAGCGTGTTGGCGTCGAGGAACTGCGCGCCGCCGTCATCGTGCGTGCCGAACGTCAATTGCACCGGGTTGGCGCCGTTCGCATCCATGCGGAACAACTTCTCGTTGCCGCTGACACGGACCAGATAGACGATCGACCGTCCGTCGGGCGACCACGTCGGCGCATAGTTGGCGAACTTGTCCTTCGTGAGGTTGACGACCTCTTTGGTGTCGAGATTGACGGTGAAGATGTCCGCCTCGCTTCCGCGCATGCCCGCGAATGCGACCAGCTTTCCGTCGGGGGAGAAGTCCGGCGATTCCGGCGCGTCGATCGTCGTCAGGTTGACGCGCACCTCGATCTTCCTCGAGACCACGTTCTGCACGATCAGCGAACGGTCTTTTTCCGTGCGCACGAAATAGGCGAGGCGATCACCCTGGGGCGACCAGGACATCCACGGCACCGAGTTCCAGCGTCCGCCCGGCGTCGCCACGTACTCGAAGCCCATGCTCTGATCGAAGCCGCTCGTGAGGTTGCGGATGATCGCGCCGTCCTTCGCCGAGATCAGGACGATGTCGTACTCGCGGTCGCGGCCGTTGCCGGTCATGCCGGCGATCAGATCGCCCGAGGGCGACGGTTCAATCGACAGCACGTTGGCGAACTTGCCCTTGCGCGGATCGGGCGCGAGGTCGCGGCCGTAATCGGCCGGCCGCTCCTTGTCGCGGAACGGCTTGAAGCGTTCCTTCAGGTAGCGATCGAACTGCTGATCCCATTCTTCGGGTGTGACCTGGAACGCCTCCTGGTAGGCGTCGTCGCTGCCGCCGATCACCGAACGACGCAGCGCGAAGACGTAGGCGCGCACGCCTTCCTTGCCCCATTTCGATTCCATGAACTCGAACGCGGCGTGACCGAGGTTGTAGATGAGCCGCGGATTGCTGAAGCCGCCGTAGTCCTGCATCTCGCTCATCTTCGGGACGATGTCGGAGACGGCGGCGTCGCGCACGGTCATGATGTCGAGCGGGCGCCAGTAGCCGGTCATGTAGTCCGACATGCCCTCGAACACCCACAGCGGCATGTTGCGGCGGATCAGCCCGGTCGGGATGATGTCGAACTGGAATTGGTGCGTGAGCTCATGCACGATCAGGCGATAGAGCAGATCGGGCGGCTCGTCGATCGGCATGACGATGCGATAGCGGCCTGGTTCGGCAAACGCGCCGACGCCTTCCTGCGCCTGGCCGGGAATCACGTTCTGCTGCCAGAACTCGCTGGCGGTGGAGAACAGGATCAACGGCAGCTTCATCGACAGATCGTGTTTGAGCTCGGAGCTGACGTGCTGATACGCGCTCTCGGCATAGCCCGCGATGCGTTCGAGATGCGGCTCGATCTCCGGGTAGTAATAGATCTCGAAGTGCTCGGTCTGGTAGGTGTGCCACTCGAAGTTGTCGTAGCGGATCTGGTTCTTGCCGAAGTAGGGGATGTAGCCGGTTTGCGCCAGCGCAAGGCTGGGCGCGCCAGCCAACGCCAGCAGTAAGAGAACAGCCGTACGCATAGGGACTCCTTGGAGCATCTTACCGATCCTGAGACAACAGCTGCAATTCTGACGCTGGCAGAGCAAGATTCGATCCGCGAGCTTCGTCCTATACTTGGGACGCCCGCCTTCGCTAAGGCTACGGCGAGGCAGGCTGGCTGGTAAAGGTCCTGGCGGCGGAATAAACGGGCCTGGACCGGGGTTTCCACTCCAGACCGCCTGAATTCTGCACTTTCCCGGGCGGCAACCATTGTCAACGCGAGATTCGGAGGGCGACGGGTTCCGGGCGGCCACCTTGGAGTTTTTGGACGCACTCTACGGAGCGGCGCTGCGATTGACGCGAAACGCGGACAGGGCACAGGACCTGGTCCAGGACACTTACCTGAAAGCGATTCGTGCCCGGCGCTCGTTCGCCGACGGCACCAACCTGAAGGCATGGCTGTTCACCATCCTCCAGAACACGTGGAGGAACCGGCAGCGTGACGGCGCGCGGTCGCGGGTAGACTTCGATTCAGAAGTCGTGGAACGGAGCGCCGAGGGCGCCACGACGCCGCGCGCGGGCCAGGAGACGCCGGAGTCGCTGCTCCTGCGCGAGACACTGAACGCCGACCTGCAGGCGGCCCTCGACGGGCTCGCCGAGACGTTTCGCGAAGTGGTCTGGCTCCGGGACGTCGACGAGCTCACGTATCAGGAAATCGCCGACGTCCTCGACATACCGATCGGCACGGTCATGTCGCGGCTGTCGCGCGGACGCCGGCAGCTGTATGAGGCGCTGACCAGGCCAAAGACAGAGGACTGAAGGCTGAAACGATCGATGAATTGCAGCGAAGTTCAGAACATGTTGCCGGCGTATGTCGACGGACTGGCGTCGCCGAAGGCGGCCGCGATCGAGGGACATCTCGAAACGTGCGCCGTGTGCGGGGAGCTCGCGCATGCGCAGTCAGTCGCCCGCGCGGTGCTCAAGGCGCGCGCCGCGCAGCTTGCGCCGATGGCGCCGCCGGGACTGCGCACGCGCATCATCGCCAACATGCCGCCCGCGCAAGAGCCTGCCTCGCCGAAGCATGGCGAAGGCAGGGTGCTGGCGTGGACCGGCCGCTTGACCGCGTTTGCGGCGGCTGCGATGGTCGTGCTCACGATTGGCGCCGTGCTCCTGCCGGTTGCCACGGTGCGTTCGACCGCGATCCTCGCCGCACAGCTTGCCCTCGATCACCTCAAGTGCTTCACGATCGAGGGCCATGCGGACGACGAGCCGATTCCGGCGGCGCAGGCCGAGGCTACGCTCAAGCGGGAATTTGATTTCACCGTGACCGTGCCGGCGTCGCTTGAAACCGAAAAACTGGAGTTGATGGCCGTACGCCGCTGTCTCTATGGCGACGGCCGCGCGGCGCACGTGCTCTACCGCCTCGACGGTGAACCGGTGTCGTTGTTCATCATCCCTGGTCTGGCGCGGCCGGCGGCGGAACTCTCCTTGTTCGGCCACGAGCAAGTGGTGTGGACGGCAGGAGATAGAACCTACATGCTAATCGCGCGCGTTACGACTCGAGACAACCTGGCCCGCGTGGCGTCCTACCTCCAGAATGAGGCAAAATAGGGGTATGGAAGAAAACCGTTCAGACATCCGTTCAGGCGAACGTTCGGACGACCGTCCGAACGAGCGTGCGAACGACCTTCAGAGCGACCGTCCGAACGCGAGTTCGAAGATGCGCATGGTCGCCGTCGCCGCGACCGCGATCGCGCTCGTCGGGATTAGCATCCCGTTCGTGTGGCAGGCCGATGCCGATGCGCACACCGTCGGCAGCGACGGCCACCGTCACGCCCGCGGCATCCCATGAACCTGCGGCCGCAGCACAGGCCGGAGGCGGTTCGTGCATGGCTGACGCGAAACCCGCGAACTGGGATTTCAAGTTGAAGGACGTCGACGGCAAGGAAGTCGAGCTCGCGTCGTTCAAGGATCCGAACAAGGTGGTGTTGCTGAACTTCTGGGCGACGTGGTGCGGCCCGTGCAAGGCGGAGATCCCCGGCTTCGTGGAGCTCCAGGAAAAGTACCGCGACAAGCTCACCATCATCGGTTATTCGGTCGACGACACCGCGGAGCTGGCGAAGAAATACGCGGCTCAATACAAGATGAATTACCCGATCCTGCTCGGCGAAGGCCGCGAGGACGTTCAGGACGCGTATGGTCCGATCTGGGGCATTCCCGCGTCGTTCATCATCAGCAAGGACGGCAAGGTCTGCCGCAAGCACATGGGCATCGCACCCAAGGCGGTTTTCGAGAAAGAACTCGTTGCGTTGATGTGAATTCGACCGAGCTTGCCGCACCGAAGCGATTTTCGCGGCGGCGGGTCCGGCCGTAGTATGATCGCGACATCATGTTGAAAGGCTTCGTGCACGCGCGTCTTGCTTGCGGCTGCCGCCTTACGTTTCGTGAGGGCCTGTCCGGCAGTCCCGTGCTCGTGGTGCTCGAGTCGAAGTCCACGGGCTGCGTGAATCCGCGCCATGTCTCGGGATTGC
The DNA here is from genome assembly GCA_963833135.1 of uncultured cyanobacterium. Classification (GTDB taxonomy): domain Bacteria; phylum Acidobacteriota; class Vicinamibacteria; order Vicinamibacterales; family UBA2999; genus 12-FULL-67-14b. Next base: position 705,152 of record CAWHWW010000016.1, read on the forward strand.
CGCTGTACGACTATCGCGAAGCGCTGCGCCCGTCGACGCGTCTCGGTCCGCCCGAGGAAGAAGAGTTCGAAGAGGAAAGCTAGCGCTTTCTGAACGGGAAGATTCCCACCCCGACACTCAACTGCATGTGATGCGGGCGCCACTCTCTGGAGTAGCTCTCGGTCGCCGTCCGTACGATTACGTCCGGTTCGGTATAGGTGTAACTCAACTGCGTGCGCACGCTGAACTTGTGATGCACGAAGTACTCGGCCTTGACCTGAGGCCGCACCACGAATGAGTTGCTCACGGAAATGCTGACGGGCGACGCGCTGGCGAAGTGGGCCTCTGCGCCTGCGTTCACGGTCGCGGTGTTGAACGAATAGCCAAGGCCCAACTGCGCGGAATACACCATCTTGCCGTGCACCCACTGGTAGCCGATGCCGCTCATGATCTGCCGCGCCTTAAACCGCCCGAACTCGGTGCCGCCGGTCGTTTCGAGATCGCCGCTGTAGCCGGAATAGCTGAATGGATACTTCCAGCCGTTCTCTTTCGAGGCCGCCGTCCCGTAACCGAGGCCGAACGTCCGACCCATCCGCACGTCGCTATCGAGAGAAGAGCGCGTGCTCGTCGAGACGTAGACGCCCGATTTTTCAATCAAGCTCTTCAGCTTGTCCTTGATGAAATCACTCTGCGCCTCTGCGGGACGGGGCAGAAATGCGATGAGCAGAGCGCCGATGAGGCCGAGGTTCCGAATTCTCACGATATTTGTAAATGCAAGATGCGAGCCTCGACTAGCTCGTGATTATAACTCTCTGAGCGCAGAGGGGATAGGCAATCTTGCAGCCCGAACTGCAGGGAAGAGCCCGCCGATCAACCCCATGATCAGGGCATAGGTCAGCCCCAATCCAAGTAGCCGGGGTGTCACCTGGAATGCGAAGGCCACCTGGCTGAACGTCGAAAAGTTCATCGTCGACGTCTGGTAGCCGTTGAAGGCAAGGTATGCGAGCACGCCGCCGATCGTGCCCCCGATTGCGGCGAGGGCCAGTGATTCGCTCAACACCGACACCAGGACCGAGGCGGTGTTGAAGCCGAGCGCCCGCAGCGTCGCGATTTCGCGCGATCGCGTCGACACGGCCGTGTACATCGTCAAGATCGCGCCGAACACCGCGCCGATCCCCATCAGCGCGGCAATGCCGAAGCCGACCGTGCGAATCAGCGTGGATAGCTGGCGTGACTGCTGCGCGTAATACTCGGTCTCGCGGCGGACCTGCACGTTGACTTGAGGGTTCGCGGTCAACCAGTCGCGGAACGTATCGAAGCTCTGGCTCGAATCGAGCCGCGCCAGCACGGTTTGATACGTGTTGCCGCGCCGATAGGCGCCCTGCAGCACGCGCGAGTCGCACCAGATTTCGGTCTCGGCAATGCTGCCGTCGGTCTCGAAGATGCCGACCACCTGCCAGGTGTTCTGCCCTGAGTGAATCGTGCTGCCGAGGGTCAGGCCCTGGAAGTTGACCTTGGCGCCGCGGCCGACGACGACTTCGTTGGTGCCGAACTGGAACATCCGGCCTTCGACCAGGGAGAACTCGTCGCGGACCATCGTCGCCTGCGGCTCGACGCCGCGCATCGGCACGTTGGCCGGGCTGTTGGTGCCAATCTTCGGAATGTCGATGATCACGTAGAGCTCGGCCGTGGCAACGCCGGTCTGTCCTTCACGCCGCAGGCCGGGCGCCTGCTTGATGATGTCGACTTCCGGCGCGGCCAGGCCGCTGGTCATTTCGCTGTCGGCGCCGCTGCGCATGACGAGCGCGCGATTGTCGGATCCCGACTGTTCCATGGCGGCGGTGAAGCCCTGGGCGATCGACAGCACCGACACGAGCACGATGACGACGCCGGCAATGCCGACGATGGCGACACCCGACGAGCCGAGGCGTTGTGGAATCGTGCGGAGGTTCAGTATCGTGACGGCGATGGTCTGCTTGATGAAGTTCACGATCAGCTCCTCCTCAGCGCGTCAGTAATCTTCAGGTTCATCGCGTTCACGGCCGGCCACGCTCCCGCGACGAGGCCGAGCAGCACGATCATCACCGCGCCGATCGTGAGGTCGCGCGCCGGCAGGATGAAGATTGGCAGCATTCCGCCGGTCGGATCGCCGTTCTGGACCAACAACCACGATAGCCCGAGACCGAGCGCTCCACCTATGATTGCGATCAACACCGATTCGCCGAGGACCAGGGCCAGAATCGCGCCGTTCGAGAAGCCGAGGGTCTTCAGGACGCCGACCTCGCTTGTCCGCTCTCGCACCGACTGGGCCATGGTGTTGGCCGCGACCAGCAGCATCGTGAAGAGCACGGCCACCAGGATGGCGATCATGATCGCGCCGATGTCGCCGACCTGTTTCGCAAAGCCCTCGACGAAGCCCTTTTCCGTCGTCGTCTTGGTTTCCGCGGAGGAATTGGCAAACATGCTGTCGAACGTCGCCCCCATCTGCTGCGCCCGCGACGGGTCGTCAATCTTCACCACGTACCAGCCGACGAGCCCCTCTCCGCCGCGGCGGTTCTCATCGAGATAGTCGTAACGGAAGAACAGCTGCGTCTTGTCGACGCCGGCATCGCCGTCGTACATCCCGACGATGTTGAAGTCCCAGACCTGGCCTTGTTTGGGCTGCCAGATCGTGCCGACGATGGGAATGCGATCGCCGACCTTCCAGCCGAACCGCTTCGCGAGATCGACGCCGACGATCGCGCCCTGGCGATCGCCGAGCCAGGCCTTGACCTGGTCCGGCGGAATCTTGAACTCCGGATAGATCCGCATGAATGGCTCGGGCTCGACCACCATCTGCGCGAAGAAGTTCGACGGGTCCTGGTAGACGCCTCCGAACCACGTCTGATGCGAAACCTCCGCGACGCCTTCGGTCGCCTTCAATCGATCTTCGTAGGCGATCGGCAGCGGCATGATCAGGCTGACCTTGTGGATCAACACGAGGCGATCGACGCCGGCGATGTCCACGCCGAAACCGAACGCACCCTTGATCGTCATCAGCAACCCGAACAGCAGGAATGCGATGAACACCGACAGCAGGGTGAAGATGGTGCGGATCTTCTTCCGCCAGAGGCTGCTCCAGAGAAGCGGCAGGAACTTCATGCGTGCACTCCTTCCATCAGCTGGCCCTTTTCGAGGTGCAGCGTGCGCTTGGCGCGCTCGGCGGCCCGCGGGTCGTGCGTGACCATCACGATGGTCTTGCCGTGATCGCGATTGAGGGCCTGCAACAGATCGAGGATTTCATCGCCGGACTTGCGATCGAGATCGCCGGTCGGCTCGTCGGCGAGGAGGAGCGTCGGATCGGTGACGATCGCGCGGGCGATGCCGACCCGCTGTTCCTGGCCGCCGGACAGCTGGCGAGGGTAGTGCTTCGCGCGTTCGGTGAGGCCCACGACCTTGAGCGCGATCGCGACGCGCTTCATGCGCTCCGACTTCGACAGCTTGGTGAGCAACAGCGGCAGCTCGACGTTGCGCTCCGCGGTCAGGACCGGCAGCAGGTTGTAGAGCTGAAACACGAAGCCGATGTGATGTGAGCGCCACCGCGAGAGTTGTCCGCCCGACAACGCGCCGATGTTGGTGCCGCCGACTTCGATCGAGCCGGCCGACGGCTGATCGAGCCCGCCCAGCAGGTTGAGCAGCGTCGTCTTGCCCGATCCGGACGGTCCCATCAGCGCCAGGAAATCCCCCTGCGGAATCTCCAGCGTGACGCCCTTGAGCACGTCGATGCGTTCGCTGCCGCGCGTGAAGTACTTGTGGACGCCGTTGATTGTCACCAATGAGCTCATGTCGTCTGCCCCTATTTCGCGATGATTAAACCGCCGGCGGCCAATTCAGGTGGCGGCGCGATCACGACGCGGTCGCCGCCCTTGAGTCCGGCGATGACTTCGATCCGGTCGCCGTCCGTGCCGCCGACCCTGACGGCGCGGCGCTCGACGGTCTGGCCGTTGACGAGAAACACGAAGGTCGAGCCGCCATCGTCCTTGACCGCGGCCTGCGGCACGAGCGTCACCGACTGCGCCACCGGCGCGGCTGAGGTGTCGGCCTCGCGCAGGAACGTCACCTTCACGCCCATGTCCGGCAGGATGCGCGGATCGAGCTGCTTGAAACCGATTCGCACGAGCACCGTCGCCTTCTGGCGATCCGCGGTCGGCACCATCGTGATCACGTCGGCCGGGATCTGCCAGTCGGGGTAGGCGTCGAGCACCGCTGTCACCGGCTGTCCCGCGCGAACCCGATTGATGTAGCTCTCGTTGACGTCCACTTCGATCTCGAGCGATCGCATGTCGACGATGGTGCTGATGCCCGTCCGCGTGAAGCCGCCGCCGGCCGACACGGGGGAGACCATCTCGCCGGGCTGCGCATCCTTCGACAGCGCCACGCCGCTGAAGGGGGCGCGGATGATCGTGTCGTCGATCGCCGTGAGCTGCATCGCGATCTGGCTTTCGGCGACCTTGACCTGCTCCTGCGCCGATTCGATGCGCGCCACCAGCGAATCGACTTCGGCGTTCGCGTTGTCGATGTCGTTCGGCGTATTCAGCCCTTCCTTGCGCAGCCGCTCCTGCCGCTGGAGCTGCACGCGCGCTTGCGCAAGGCGCACGTCGCTCTCAGGGATCTGCCGCTTGGCGGCTTCGAGTTGGGCGCGATACAGCCTGAGGGCCGCTTGCAGCGTGGAATCGTCAAGGCGGGCGAGAACCTGGCCCTGGCGGACCGCCATGCCTTCCTCGACGTTTACTTCGATCACCTTGCCGGTGACCTTCGACGAGACCGTTGCCCGTCGCCGGGCGGTAACGTACCCGGACGCATTCAGCACGGATGCCTGCGTTCCAGCCGCACGCTCGGTTACACTCGCGATTTCGACCTCGACCGGCCGCTCACGCGTGAACCAGTACCAGGCGCCCGCGCCGACGCCGCCCAGGAACACAAGCAATACCGCCCATTTCACCCACCGGCCGCCGTCCGCGCGGAGTGGTTCGCGTTCGATCTTCAGTGCGGACAAGTCGTCCATATCGGCCACGGCGTAGCTACCTCGAAAAAGAAGCCCTAATGATACGCGAAGAAAAAGCGAAAAACGAATACTCGCGGTTCAAGTTTAGACGACGGCTGTAAATGCGGTGCGGTTCGCCGGATTCGGGCGTGCGGCCGGTTTCGACGTTCGAATGGTTTGGCGAGCGTATTTGGTTCTTAGCTCTTGAGCCTTCGGCGGGTCGTTTTCTTTCAGGCGGCCCGCCTGCTGGGCCGCCCGGCGCAGGAGGAACTCGATCTGCGCGTTGAGGCTGCGCAGATCGTCGTTCGCCCAGCGCTGGACGGCTTCCAGTACGGCTGGATCGATTCGAAGCAGGAAAGGTTTACGGTCCGCCACGTTTCCGTTCCCGGATCCTGGATCCCTGGTCCCCGATCACTGATAGATCGTGCCTGCGTTGATGACCGGCTGGGTGTTGCGATCGCCGCACAGGACGACCAGCAGGTTGCTGACCATTGCCGCCTTGCGCTCTTCATCGAGCTGGACGATCGACTTCTTCGACAGCATGTCGAGCGCCATTTCGACCATCCCGACCGCGCCTTCGACGATGCGCTGCCGCGCGGCGATGATCGCGCCGGCTTGCTGGCGCTGCAGCATCGCGGCGGCGATCTCGGGAGCGTAGGCGAGGTGGCTGATACGCGCCTCCAGCGCTTCCACGCCGGCCTTCGTCAGGCGCTCCTGGATTTCGCGCTTCAAGTGATCGGCGACCGCATTCGTGTGCCCGCGCAGCGAGACGTGCTGATCGTCATGCGCGTCATAGGCGTAGCTCGTCGCGAGGTTGCGCAGCGCCGATTCGCTCTGCACCTTCACGTAGTGCTCGTAGTCGTCCACTTCGAACACCGCCTCGGCCGTCTCGACCACTTTCCACACGACGACCGCCGCGATCTCGATCGGGTTGCCGTCGATGTCGTTGACCTTCAGGTGCGAGCTCTCGAAGTTCCGGACCCGCTGCGACACCTTCTTCTTTCTGAGGAACGGGTTGGCCCAGCGCAGCCCCTGGATTTTCGCCGTGCCTTTGTATGCGCCGAACAGCTGCAGCACCTTGCCCTCGTTCGGGTTGACCATGAAAAGGCCGAACATCAGGAACGTGGCGACCGCGATGCCCAGCGCCGCAAAGACGACCTCGGGTGCGTTCTCCTCGCTGATGTTCAGGACGAGCATCCCCATCAGCGCCGCGTCGGCGAGGATGAGGACCAGGAGCATCGGTAAGCCGGGAATTCCGTTGTAGGCACGTTCGCGAATCATGGATTGGGGTCCTCCTTACAGGGCGATATTATTATGATATCATGTTGATATCTTTGTCAAGACAGGAGGTCAGGAGGGATTAGACAGGAGGTAAGGAGACAAGGAGTCTCTATCAGGGGTTCTCCGAGGTGCGCACGGGCAGTTTCTGCGACAGCCTCGTTGCGGCGACATCATCAATTCTTCGTACGGTCGGGGACGAGTGCCACGAATCACGCCGGAATGCCGGCGGCGCGAGTCCTGCTCCTTCATGGAGATGCTCAACGACAAGATCGACAGACTGGCAGAGCGCGTCATCGGTTGCGCGATCGAGGTGCATCGCACGATGGGTCCCGGGTTGCTTGAGTCGCTGTATCGAGAGTGTCTGCTGATTGAGCTCGCATCGCAGGAGATCGATGTCGACTGCGAGCGAATCATCGCCGTGGACTACAAGGGCAGACCGCTGAGGACGAGGTTACGAATCGATCTGCTGGTTGACCGATCGCTCATCGTCGAACTCAAGGCGGTGGACTCTCTGCGTCCCGTTCACTCGGCGCAGGTGATGACCTACTTGAGGCTGACGGGACATCCCGCCGGCCTGTTGATCAACTTCAACGAAGTGACATTGCGCGCGCGACTGAAGCGGCTGGATCACCCCGATCGCTATGCAGCCAGGCGCGCCGCCCACACGGACCGCCCACCGAGCACCTGAACCAGACCAGCACCAGCACATCCAATTGGAGCCTCCTTGTCTCCTTATCTCCTGTTCTGTTTTCCTCCTGATCTCCTGTATAAACACAGGATGGCGAAGCTCACCAGCGAACGCGAGATCCCCTGCCCGTGTTGCGGCGCTGTCCTGACGATCGATCTCAATCTCGGCCGCGTGATCAGCCACGAGGACCCGCCGAATCCGAATCGTCCCGAGCTCGATAACGCGCAGGGAATCCTGGCGGAGCAGGCCGCAAAGCGCGATGCGCTGTTCGAGCAGTCTTTTCAGAACGAGAAGAACAAGGGCGATGCGCTGTCGAAGCGATTTGAAGAAGCGCTGCGCGAAGCGAAGAAGGAGCCGGTCTCGAAACCGCTGCGTGGATTCGATCTCGACTAATGCCGGATGAGTCCAAGCGCACGCGTCAGGTGCGCGTCGCGACCTACAACATTCATCGCGCTCGCGGCCTCGATGGCCGCACCCGGCTCGAACGCATCGCCGGCGTCCTGGCGATGATCGACGCCGACATCGTCGCGCTCCAGGAAGTCGTCGGCGCAAGCCCGCTCAAGCCCGGGCAAGCCGCCGAACTTGGAGCCGCCCTCGGCATGGGCTGGGTCATGGCGCCGACGCGCCACTTGCGCACGGCGCTATTCGGGAATGTGGTGCTCAGCCGGTTTCCGATGCGCCATCACGTCCAGCACGATCTGACCTGGAAAACCTGCGAGCACCGCGGCGTCCAGCGCGTCGACCTGGCCCTCGATGACGACACGCTGCATTTCTATAACGTCCACCTGGGCACGTCATTGCTCGAGCGGCGCCACCAGGCCTTGAAGCTGGCCTCGATCGTGCACGATCGGCGCGTGTCGGGCCCGAAGATTGTTCTGGGCGATTTCAACGAGTGGGCGCGCGGCATCGCAAAGGATGTTCTCGCCGAGCGCCTGCAGAGCATCGATCTCACCAAGCACTTGAGCCGCCGGCGGACCTACCCGGGTTTCTTCCCGATCCTTCACCTCGATCACATTTACTACGAGGGGAAGGTCGAGGTCATCAAGGTGGCGATGCCGCGCGATCGGATGACGCTGATGGCGTCCGATCACTTGCCGCTGGTTGCTGACCTGAAAATCGGCTTCGACTAACCTCTAACAACTAACAACTAACCTAACCTCTAACCTCTAACCTCTAACCTCTAAATTCCTTCGGCAGCGGCTCCCACTTGTCACGGCCGCGGTAGTAGATCGGCTTCCGATCGTTGTGGGCGGCGCGGTAGGCCTTGTATTTCTTCAACAGCCCGCGATAGCGCCTGATCGACGACTTGATCTTGCGATGCGGCAGGTCGATCAGCATCTGTTCGACCTTCCAGACATTCTTCGTCGTCAGCCGCCAGTCATATCCGCCCATCGCGTCGGCGAGGCTGGCGACGCCGAATCCTTTCACCCGGCCGGTGTAGTCGACATAGCCGTCGTAGTAGCTGCGCGCCAGCGCCCTCGGAGTAGGGAAGCGAGGCTTGCGGCCGTGCAGACCGGGGTCGCGCGATCGTGCCACCGATCCCCAGCCGGTCTTCTCGCGATAGACGAAGATCACGTGATCGAGCCAGTCCTGCGATTCGAGGCTCATGACCAGCGGTGGATAGCCATGCTGTTCGAGGACGACGGCGGCGAAGAGCGCCGCCTCCATGCAGTGCGCCGTCCCGGATCGCATGACTGGGCGAAAACTGCGTTGCGTTTCGCCGCCCTGCTCGGTGTTGTACTTGAGCGCATTGAGCCAACGTTGCACTTTCGCCGGCGTGTTGAGGCGCCGAATCAGCGCGCGCTCCCCTTGCGTGAATGGCAGCGCCGGCGGGGCGACCCGGCGTCCGGAAACTCGAGGTAGAAGGCGTGTCTTCAAATCGTATGGAGGGTAATCTGTGGATCGTATGTTATCGGCGGCCGGCGGCATTCCTGAGGGCGCTCGCGAGCTCGTCCGCGGTCCACGCGTTGTTGTCGACAATCGAAACGACGCGTCCCGACGGATCGATGACCGCTGTGCGCAGGTTGTGCGTGATGGTGCCGTCCTTTTCGCGAATCACGTTGATGCCGAACTCCGCGGCCAGACGATCGACGATGGCTGCTTCGGCGGTGGCGAAGCGCCACACAGCCGGATCGGCGCCCACCTTCCTCGCATGCGCGCGTAACACTTCGGCGCGATCGAAGGCCGGATCGAAGCTGATGGACACCAGCTTGACCCTGCCCCTGAGTGACGGATCTCCGGCAGCCAGCGCCTGCACTTCGCCGAACCGACGGTCGATCAACGGGCAGAACTGCGGCAACGGACAGCGCGTATAGATGAAGCTCACCGCCAGCGCCGAGCCGGCGAAACCCTTCAGCGAGACCGGCGCGCCATCCTGATCGAGCAACGGTGTGTCGGGAACGCTGTCGCCCGCCTGCAGGATGCGCACGCCGGCGGCCGCGGGGATGGTCGTCGGCGCGTCCGCGGGAAGCGGCGCAGACCCCGTCTTCGTGATCGTCGACAGATACGCGCGCTCCTCGCCGACCACCAGCGTGGCCTCGATCAGATCGCCGGCGGCTCGATCCTTCAGCAGTGCCGGATCGCGGAGCGTGTACGGCATGGTCATCGCCGGCATGAAACCGGGAATGTCTTCATGCTTGACCAGCACTTCGTTGGTGTCGTGTTTCACCACGAGGATCTGTCCCGTGAGCGGATAGGTTCGGGCGATGTCGGTTTTGCTCTTGCAGGCAGCGGCAACGGTCAGGGCCGCGGCCAGCAACGCTATAATCGTCCGCGTTCTCATTCACCATGATCTTAGTCGGGACCAGTGGCTACAACTATCCAGAATGGAAGGGCAGCTTCTATCCTGCCGATCTGCCGGCGGCGAAGATGTTGCCCTTCTACGCCGGCAAGTTTCCGACCGTCGAAATCAACTACACGTTCTACCGGATGCCGACGCCGAAACTGATCGCCGGGTGGCGCGCCCAGGTGCCGGCCGATTTCAGGTTCACCTTGAAGGCGCCGAAGAGAATCACGCACGACAAGCGGCTGCGCGCGGCCGAAGTCGTCGAATCGGTCAACGGCTTCATGACCGCGGCATCGGAGCTCGGCCCGCAGCTCGCCGCGCTATTGTTTCAGCTGCCCCCGAACCTCAAGAAGGATCTCGGACTGTTGAAGGAATTCCTCGCTCTGCTGCCGCCGAAGACGACGGCTGCGTTCGAGTTCCGGAACACCTCCTGGCTCGATGACGAAGTGTTCGATGCGCTGCGCGCCAGGAACATGGCCCTGTGCATTGCCGACAGCGAGGCGCGCGAAACGCCGATCGTGACGACCGCTGACTATGCGTACCTGCGGCTGCGCGACGAAGGCTATGGCGACGCGGACATCGCGAAGTGGACCGAATCCGCGAAGAAGCTCGGAGAGACTGCAAAGGACGTATTCGTCTACTTCAAACATGAAGACGAAGGGAAAGGCGCGGCGTTCGGGCAACAGATGATGACGCTTCTCGGACAACAGACATGACGATTTCAGATCTCAGATTTCGGATTGCAGATCAATTGACGATTGCAGGTTGCGTGATTGCACTAGCCGCCTGCGGCACTTCACCTGCCTCACCCGCCTCACGCCAGCCGGATCGACGTCGTCGAGCTCAGCGCCACCGAGGCGCGCGATCGCATGGCCGCCGGACAACTCACGTCCGAATCGTTGACGAAAGCCTATCTCGATCGCATCGCCAGGGTTGACGATGCGGGCCCGAAGCTGGATTCGGTGATCGAGGTCAACCCGAAAGCCGTTTCGGATGCGGCGGCGCTCGACGCCGAACGCAAGGCGGGCAAGGTGCGAGGCCCGATGCACGGCATTCCCATCCTGATCAAGGACAACGTCGACGTTGCCGGCATGGTCAATTCCGCCGGCTCGCTCGCGCTTGCGGACCATCATCCGCAAGCGGACGCGTTCATGGTGAAACGCCTGCGCGAGGCCGGCGCCGTGATCCTCGGCAAGACCAATCTCAGTGAATGGGCGAACTTCCGCTCGACGCGATCGTCGTCCGGCTGGAGCTCCCGCGGCGGCCAGACAAAGAATCCATATGTGCTCGATCGCAACCCCTGCGGCTCGAGCTCCGGCACCGGTGCCGCGATCGCGGCCAGCCTCGCGGCGATCGGGATCGGCACTGAAACCGATGGCAGCATCATCTGTCCATCGTCGGTAAGTGGTCTCGCGGGATTGAAGCCAACCGTCGGACTCGTGAGCCGCACCGGCATCATTCCCATCTCTGTGTCGCAGGACACCGCGGGCCCGATGGCGCGCACCGTCTCGGACGTCGCGCTGCTCCTCACGGCGATGGCGGGCGTGGATCCCGACGATCCATCCGGACCGGCAGCCGACGGAAAGATTGCCCCTGATTACACGACATTCCTCAAGGCCGACGCACTGAAAGGGAAGCGCTTCGGCGTCGTGCGCCAGGCAATGGGCTATCACCCCGACGTCGATAGCGCGACGACGAAGGCGATTGAGGCCATCAAGGCGGCGGGCGGCGAAGTCATCGACGTCAAGATCCCGACTTACAACGCGTGGAACGATCCCGAGTTCGCGGTGTTGCTGTACGAGTTCAAGGACGGACTGAACGCCTACCTGAAGAAGTCGGGGTCGTCGCACGCGTCGCTCGAGGCCTTGATTGCCTGGAACAAGGCCAATGAGAAGCAGGTGATGCCGATCTTCGGACAGGAGATTTTCGAGCAGGCCCAGGCCAAGGGTCCGCTCACCGACGCCGCCTACCTCACAGGCGCGCAACACCGCGCGGCGGCTGGCGGGGAAGGATGGCCTCCTTGCGGCGCTCGACGGCAACAAAATCAGCGGCACCAGGCTCGACGCGTTGATCGCGCCGAGCCTGTCACCGGCGTGGCCGACCGATCACGTGCTCGGCGATCACTTCGTCGGCGCCGGCTACGGCATGGCAGCGGTCGCCGGGACGCCGAGCCTCACCGTGCCGATCGGCGATAGCCACGGGCTGCCGCTTGGCATCACGTTCATGGGCCGCCCGTATGCCGAAGGCGAGCTGATTGGATTCGGGTTCGCGCTGGAGCAGGCGACGAAGGCGCGACGACCGCCGCAGTACACGCAGACGCTGTCGCCGTAGCGTCCGGCTTCAGCCGGATTGTCGGATCCGGCTCGAGCCGGATGAAGTCGTCACTGCTTTTGTGCAGTTGCGGACCACGTGCCGGTGGCCAGCCCGCCGAAGTCGGCTTCGCCGCCCATCTTGTCCTTTTCGACGGTGCCCGTGTAGGTAATCACCATCGGCGATCCTTCATACGAGATCGTGATGACCATCGTGATCTTCGCGCCGTCGACGGCGATCTTGTCGAGCGGACGCTCGCCCTGCTCGCTCTTCGCGATCGCCATCAATTTGCCGGCCTCTTCCTTGACGATGAGGATGGACTTGGTCTCACTGATCGGCGACACCACCGTCATGTCCCATGAGCCGATGGCCGGACTCTGGGCGTGCAGGGCCGATGCGGACACGACGAGCGCGATTGTTGCAATGAGGACGCGAACAGCCTTCAACATAAAGAATGTCTCCTGGAAGAAGACAGCGTAGCACTACACACGCGGGGCAAGGAAATCGACGATGGTGCGCTCGGCAAAGTACCCGTCATAGTCGTTGGACTCCTCGACGAACGCGCAGTGCCCGCCGGCAGGAGTAATGACGGTGGTGATGTGAGGATTGTTCTTCAGCGCCGGCGCCTCGAAAATGTGCGGCGGCACGAATGGATCGTCCGCGGCGCTCAGGATCAGCGACGGGCGCGCGACGCGATCGATGATGCGCATCGCGCTGGCCCGATGGTAATAGTCGTTGGCGCCGTTGTAGCCATGGTGCGGCGCGGTATAGCGATCGTCGAACGCGCCGGATCGACCACACTTTCCACAGCCCATCCAGGTTGAAAAGGCCCGGAAAATGCCTGTGCTTCCGGCGCATGCGGCCCTGCAGGTTCCGGCAGAAATTCCACTCGTAGATGCGGTTCTCGCGCCGCTCGATCGACTGCATGCAGTCTTCGAGCTCGATCACCGGCGAGACCGCCGCGAACGCCTTCACCTGGGGAAAGTCGCGCTCGCCGAGCTCGCCCGCCAGCTTCATGGTGATGTTGCCGCCGAGCGAGTAGCCGGCGACGGCGAAGCGCGACAGCCCGTCGCGATCGCGCAGCTCGTTCAGCACGAACAGCGGATCCGCCGTCAGCCCCGAGTGATACAGGCCGCGCGACAGGTGTTCGGTGCCGCCGCAATTACGCTGATTGAGCCGCACCACGTTAAAGCCGGCCGCGAAGCGCCTTGTCGGCGAGTCCGCGCATGTAGTGCGCTTCGCTCGAGCCCTCGAGGCCGTGCAGCGCCAGCAGCGTCGGCGCGGAGCTACGGTCCGGCTGCCAGTTGCACTGCGCGAGGACCCGCGCATCAGGCGCGACGTCGAAATATCGTGCCTCCGCCGCTGGGAGCGTGGGCAGCGGGCGCTTGCGCGCCCAGGCATAGAACGTCATTTTGTGGCCCCCGGCCCACGCCTTCAGCGGCGAATAGGTTCCAGAGGTTCCAGCAGTTCCAGTGGGTTCCAAAGGCATCGTTCGGTTGAGGTTCCATGTTCCCATGAACCGTTGGAACGTTGGAACACCGGCGGAACCCAACCGTGGAACCATGGAACCGTGGAACCGTGGAACCTTGTAGAATTCGTCCCTATGAAGAAGGTCACCTTGCTCGCCCTGCTGGCCCTGTCGCCGATCCTGGCCGCCCAGGGGCTCCAGTACCCCGCCACGAAGACCGTCGACCACGTCGACACCTATCACGGCACGTCGATCGCCGACCCGTATCGATGGCTCGAGGACGACACGTCCGCCGAGACCGCGGCGTGGGTCGAGGCGCAGAACAAGGTGACGTTCGCGTATCTCGACAAGATTCCGTATCGCGCGCAGCTCAACAAGCGTCTCAACGCGCTCTTCAACTATGCGAAGTACTCGTCGCCGTCACGGCGCGGCGACAACTACTTCTTCTCGAAGAACGACGGCCTGCAGAACCAGAGCGTGCTGTACATCCAGAAGGGTCTGACCGGAAAACCGGAGGTGCTGATCGATCCGAACACAGTGGTCGGAGGACGGCACCGTGCGCCTCGACCGGCTTCGTCGCCCTCGAAGGACGGCAAGCTCGCGGTCTACGGCGTGTCAGCGCAGCGGCTCGGACTGGACAGGAATACCGCGTGATCGATCTGACGACGCGCAAGCCGCTCACCGACGGATCGAGTGGGTGAAGGTCTCGAGCATCGCCTGGCGCGGCAACGGGTTCTACTACAGCCGCTATCCGCAGCCGGCGAAGGGCAAGGAGCTCTCCTCGATCAACGAGGATCACATGGTCTATTACCACCGCATCGGCACGCCGCAGTCGGCCGACGAGCTGGTCTTCCGCGACGAAAAGAATCCGCAGCGATTCCACACGCTCAGCACGACCGAGGATGAGCGCTTCGCGGTGCTCGACGTCTCCGATCGCGGCACCGGCAAGCAGGGCAACGCCGTCTTCGTGCAGGACCTCTCCAAGCCCGGCTCGAAGTTCACGCCGCTCATTCCGGCGATCGGCGACGACACCTACAACGTGCTCGAAAGCGTTCGCGGCGAGCTGCTGGTCTTCACCGACAACAACGCGCCGAACGGCCGCGTCGTCCGAATCGATCCGGCCAAGCCGGCGCCGGAGAACTGGAAGATCATCCTGCCGGAGAAGAACGACACCATCGACAGCATCGCGGTGGCGGGCGGCAAGGTGATCGCGACCTACATGAAGGACGTCGCGTCGAAGGCTTACGTCCACAGCCTCGAAGGCGCGCTCGAAAACGAGGTCGAGCTGCCGGGCCTCGGCAGCGTCAGCGGCTTTGGCGGCAACATGGACGACGCGTCGCTGTTCTACACGTTCACGTCGTTCACCTACCCGACGTCGATCTTCCGCTACGAAGTGGCGGCGCGAAAGAGCTCGCTGTTCCGCGCGCCGGAGATTCCCGGTCTCGACACCAATCAATACGAGACCAAGCAGGTGTTCGTCACGAGCAAGGACGGCGCGAAGGTGCCGATGTTCCTCGTGCACAGGAAGGGCCTCGTGCTCGACGGCAACAACCCGACGCTGATGTACGGCTACGGCGGCTTCAACATCGCGACCACGCCCGGCTTCAACTCGCTGCGCATCGCGCTGCTCGAGCAGGGTTTCGTCTATGCGAGCGTCAACATGCGCGGCGGCAGCGAATACGGCGAGGCGTGGCACGACGCCGGCACCAAGCTGAAAAAGCAGAATGTGTTCGACGACTTCATCGCCGCGGCTGAGTGGCTGATCGCGAACAAGTACACGAACCCGTCGAAGCTGGCAGCCCAGGGCGGGTCGAACGGCGGCCTGCTCGTCGGCGCGGTCATCAACCAGCGTCCCGAACTCTTCCGCGTCGCCATCCCGCAGGTCGGCGTCATGGACATGTTGCGCTTCCACAAGTTCACGATTGGCTGGAACTGGATCGCCGACTACGGCTCGAGCGACAACCCGGAGGAATTCAAGGCGCTCGGCGCCTATTCGCCGCTGCACAACATCAAGTCCGGCGCGAAGTACCCGGCGACGCTGGTGACGACGGCGGATCACGACGATCGCGTGGTGCCGGCGCATTCGTTCAAGTACGCGGCGACATTGCAGAAGGCGGCGAGCCCGGACAACCCGGCGTTGATCCGCATCGACACGAAGTCGGGCCATGGCGCCAGCAACGTGACGAAGCAGATCGAGGCGACGGCGGATATTTACGCCTTCATCATGTTCAACCTCGGCGTCACTCCGAAGTTTTGAAAGACGACTTGGCGCGCCTTCGCGCTCCGCGCTTCGGCGAGACAGGCATTGGAGGATGAAATGAAACGTGTCACTGGAATCGTTCTCGCGGCCTTGATGGCTGTGACAACCGTGTCGGCGCAGGGGCCGCAGGGCAACACCGTGCCGAAGCCCGCGCCGCCAACGGTCATCCCGGATTCGCCGAAGCTTGGTGACTACAAGAAAGACGCCACACGCGGCGTCGACGAGATGGCCAAGCTCGCGCAGGAGATGGTCGATTCCGTCTTCAGCTTTGGCGAGCTGGGCTTCCAGGAGTTCGAGACCTCGAAGTACCTGACCGGCCAGCTCGAGAAGTACGGCTTCACGGTGCAGCGCGGTGTCGCCGGCATCCCGACGGCGTGGGTCGCCAAGTGGGGATCGGGCAAGCCGGTGATCGCGCTCGGCTCCGACATCGACGGCATCCCGCAGGCCTCGCAGAAGCCGGGCGTGGCGTATCCGGATCCGATCATCGCCGGCGCGCCCGGCCACGGTGAAGGCCACAACACCGGCATGCCGCTCAACGTCATCGCGGCGATTGCCGTGAAGCGGATCATGGAGCGCGACAAGCTGCCGGGCACGATCATGTTGTGGCCGGGCGTCGCCGAGGAACAGCTCGCGACCAAGGCCTGGTATGTCCGCGACGGCGTCTTCAAGGATGTCGACGTCGTCCTCTTCACGCACGTCGGCAACAACCTCGGCGTGTCGTGGGGCGAAGGCGGCGGCAACGGGATGGTCTCGGTCGAGTACACCTTCGAAGGCGAGACGGCGCACAGCGCCGGCGCGCCGTGGCGTGGCCGCTCGGCGCTCGATGCGGTTGAGCTGATGAGCATCGGCTGGCAGTATCGGCGCGAGCACCTGCGGCTGTCGCAGCGTTCACACTCGGTCATTACCAACGGCGGCGATCAGCCGAACGTAGTGCCGCGCAATGCCAGCATCTGGTTCTACTTCCGCGAAACCGACTACGCCAACATCAAGAACATGTGGGACATCGGCAACAAGATGGCGGAAGGCGCCGCGTTGATGACCAACACCAAGATGACCTCGCGCATCCTCGGCGCCGCCTATCCGCAGCACATGAACAAGGCGGTCGCCGAGGCGATGTACGAGAACATCAAGACCATCGGACTGCCGCAATGGAGCGAGGACGATCAGGCGCTGGCCAAGGCGCTGCAGAAGGAGCTGGGCAATCCGCGGCAGGAAGGCCTGGCGCTGAAGCTCGGTGAACTGGGCGTGCCCAATCCCGAGCGCGAGAACACCGGCGGCGGATCGGACGACATCGGCGATGTGTCGTGGAACTACCCGACGGTCACCCTGCGCTTCCCGTCGAACATCCCCGGCCTGCCGGGACACAACTGGTCGAGCGCCATCGCGAGCGCGACGCCGATTGCCCACAAGGGCGTGGTGGCGGGCGCGAAGGTGCAGGCCATGACCGTCCTCGATCTCCTGACCAAGCCGGAGCTCGTGAAGGCGGCCTGGGACTACTACAACAACGTGCAGATGAAGGACGTGAAGTACGTGCCGTTCATCGCCAAGGACACGCCGCCGGCGACGCATCTCAACAAGGCAATCCTCGACAAGTACCGCGAGGAAATGAAGAAGTATTACTACGACCCGACGAAGTACAAGACCTACCTGGATCAGCTCGGCATCAAGTACCCGACCGTCCGGACCACCACTTCGTCGCCGCAACAGGAGAATCAATGAAACGTGCGGTTGCAGCGGGAATGGTGACGGCGGCGCTGGCCTTCGGGGCAGTCCCGTTCAGAGCGGCGCCGCTGGCGGCCGAGCAGGATCCGGCGAAGCTCGCGGCGCAAGAAGGCCGACGCCGTCAAGGGCGTCGACGAGATGGCGAAGCTCGCGCAGGAGATGGTCGACTCCGTCTTCAGCTTCGGCGAGCTCGGCATGCAGGAAGTCGAGACGTCGCGCTATCTGACTGCGCAGCTCGAGAAGTTCGGCTTCAAGGTGACGCGCGGACAGTCGGGCATTCCGACCGCGTGGGTGGCGACCT
Organism: uncultured cyanobacterium; assembly: GCA_963833135.1. GTDB lineage: Bacteria > Acidobacteriota > Vicinamibacteria > Vicinamibacterales > UBA2999 > 12-FULL-67-14b. Next base: position 722,969 of record CAWHWW010000016.1, read on the forward strand.
ACGGGTCGGGCAAGCCGGTGATCGCGCTCGGCTCCGACATCGACGGCATTCCGCAGTCGTCGCAGAAGCCGGGCGTCGCCTATCACGATCCGATCATCGAGGGCGCGCCGGGTCACGGTGAAGGCCACAACACCGGCATGCCGCTCAACATCATCGCGGCGATCGCCGTGAAGCGCATCATGGAGCGCGACAAGCTGCCCGGCACGATCATGCTGTGGCCCGGCGTCGCCGAGGAGCTCGTGGCGTCGAAGGCCTGGTTCGTGCGCGACGGCATGTTCAAGGACGTCGACATCAACCTCTTCACGCACGTCGGCAACAACCTGAACGTCGGCTGGGGCCAGCAGGGCGGCACCGGGCTCGTCTCGATGGAGTTCACGTTCGAAGGCGAGACGGCGCACAGCGCCGGCGCGCCGTGGCGCGGCCGCTCGGCGCTCGACGCGGTCGAGCTGATGAACATCGGCTGGCAGTATCGCCGCGAGCATCTGCGCCTGTCGCATCGCTCGCACTCGGTGATCACCAACGGCGGCGATCAGCCGAACGTGGTGCCGCGCAACGCCAGCATCTGGTTCTACTTCCGCGAGATCGATCAGCCGAACATCAAGGCGCTGGTCGAGATCGGCATCAAGATGGCCGAAGGCGCGGCGCTGATGACCAACACCAAGATGACCTCGCGCATCCTCGGCACGGCGTATCCGCGCCACTTCAACAAGGTGGTCGCCGAGACGATGTACGAGAACATCAAGACGGTGGGCCTGCCGACGTGGAGCGAGGCGGATCAGACGCTGGCCAAAGGCGCTGCAGAAGGAGCTCGGCAACGCGACGCAGAACGGCCTCGCCGTGAAGCTGGGCAACATGGGCCAGCCGCAACCGCTCGAAAACAACACCGGCGGCGGCTCCGACGACATCGGCGACATTTCCTGGAACATGCCGACCGTGACGCTCGGCTATCCCGCGAACATCCCGGGACTGCCGGGCCACAACTGGTCGAGCGGCATCGCCAGCGCCACGCCGATCGCGCACAAGGGCGTGGTGGCCGGCGCCAAGGTCCAGGCGATGACGATCCTCGACCTGCTGACCAAGCCTGAGCTGATCAAAGGCGCCTGGGACTACTTCAGCAACGTGCAGACCAAGGACGTGAAGTACATCCCGTTCATCACCAAGGACACGCCGGCGCCGACGCACCTGAACAAGGCGATCCTCGAGAAGTATCGCGAGCAGATGCGGAAGTTCTACTACGACCCGACGAAGTTCCCGACTTACCTCGATCAGCTGGGCATCAAGTACCCGACGGTGAAACAGCAGTAACGATCTCGGATCGGATCGAGTGGATACGGATTAATCGCGATCGATTGGCGTGTGATCGCAATTGATCGCATCGCTCGATCGAGATCCGATCGTCAGACTCCAGTCTTCAGGTAACGCCCGACCGCGCCGACCAGGCGATCGATTTCCTCGGGTGTGTTGTAGAAGTGCGGCGACGCGCGCAGGCCGCCGCGATCCTGGCCGCCGCGCCCGGCGGTGCCGATCTTGTCCTTTTCGTAGAGGGCCTGTCCGAGCTTTTGCGGGTTGAGCGATCCGGGCAGGAACGACACGACCGCGGCATTGAGCGACGGATTCGGCGAGGTCCACACCTTCACGTCCGGGCAGCTTCGAGAGTCCGGCGATCAGCTGGTTGGCGAGCGCGCGCGATCGTTTCTCGATCGCGTCGCGGCCGACCTTGGTCTGGAACTCCAGCGCTTCCCGGAACGCGATCATCGTCGCCTCATCGCGCTGGCCGAAGCTTTCGAACGTGCGCGAGATGCCGACGGCGCCGGGATACGCGCTGTAGATCGACGGCCAGATGTTCTTGTGCGCACGCGCGTTGATGTAGAGGACGCCGCATTCGCGCGCGCCGCACGGCCACTTGTGGGCGCTGCCGGTGTAGAAGTCCGGATTGATCTCGGCCAGGTTGACGTCGAGCAGTCCGAACGACTGCGCGCCGTCGACGAGCGACATGACGCCGCTCTCGCGCGCCAGCGCGCACAGCTCCTTGGCGGGGAAGAGATCGCCAACGGAGCTCGACAGGTGCGTGAACGTCAGGATCTTGGTCTTCGAGCGTGATCGCCTTCTTGTAGGCGTTGACGTAGTACTCCATCCCCGGGTGCGGATTGAGCTGCGGGATCTCGATCACGGAGAACCCGAACCGCTTCGCCTTCTCCTTCCACGCCGCGAGGTTGCTCGGGTGGTTGTCGTGGAAGACGATGACTTCGTCGCCGGGCCTGAGATCGATGCCGCTCGACACCATGTTGTTGGCTTCGCTGGTGTTGCGGGTGATGACGATTTCTTCGGGCGTGACGCGAAGGAACGCGGCGAGGGTCTTGCGGAGGTTTTCTTTCTCGCCGGTCAATCGCGCGCGATTCTGCGCGGAGGGATCGCGATCGACGCTGTCGCTCTCGCGGCTGCAGCGCCTCGAGCACCGGCCGCGAGGCGGGGCAGAGGTTGGCGGCGTTCAACACGCCGAGGTCGGCGGGCATGACGAACTGCGCGCGCACCGATTTCCAGAAGGCCTCACCGGTGCCCGCGAGGGTCGGCGAGAATGCCGGCGCCGGCGGGTTCTGCTTCGCCCAGACCGGGTCGGCGAAGAGCGCGGCGGAACCACCAACGGCAAACAGACGGGCGAAGTCGCGACGGGAAACTGAGGCGGCCATAGGACCCTCCGCCGCGCATTCTAACGTATCCTCTCTGCGGAGGTTCGACGCCATGGCCACGGACAACTCCATCAGAAACCGGCGAGAATTCCTGCGCGTGGCCGGAGCAGCCGGTGCCTATGCCATGACAGGTGGCGCCATCGGGCTAGGCGGCCAAGCGGTCCGACGCGAAGTGACAATCGGCGGCAGCCGCGTCCGCGTCATCGACGCGCACGCTCACTGCGTCATTCCGGTGCAGGACGTCGTCAAGGGCACGCCGCTCGAAAAGCTGGGCGGGGGTGGGGGCAACAACCTGCTTGGCCCCGAGCGCCTGCAGATCATGGATCAGCAGGGCGTGGACGTGCAGGCGCTGACCATCAACAACTTCTGGTGGTACGCGGCCGACGTCGATCTCTGCCCGCGAGATTGTGCTGGCGCAGAACGAGGGACTGGCCAAGTGGGTGGCCGCGCATCCCGATCGATTTGTCGCGACCGCGATCCGTCGCACTGCAGCATCCGGAGTTGGCCGCCGAGCAGCTGCAGGATGGCGTGAAGCGGCTTGGACTTCGCGGCGCCTCGATCGGCGGACACGTCAACGGCGAGGACCTGTCGCTGCCGAAGTATGATCCGTTCTGGGCCAAGGCCGCCGAGCTCGGCGTGCCGGTGTTCATGCATCCCGGCGGCGCCGAGAACATCGTCAAGGAAGGCGCCTTCCGCGGCCGCGGCGATCTCGGCAACATCATCGGCAACCCGCTCGAGACGACGTACTTCCTGTCCCGCCTGATCTTCGACGGTGTCTTCGACAAGTTTCCAGGCCTGCGCGTCTTCGCCGCCCATGCCGGCGGCTATCTGCCGTCGTATCTCGGGCGGACCGAAGCCGCCTGTGTCGTCCGCGGCAACGCGAACTGCGCGAACAAGAAGAAGCCGAGCGAGTACCTGAAGTCGCAAGTCCTGATCGACACCATGGTGTTTTCGGATGAAGGCCTGCGCCACCTGGTCGCGGAAGTCGGCGTCGGCCAGGTGGTCTACGGGACCGACGTGCCGTTCAATTGGCCGGTGACCGTCGATCTCGTGCTTGAACGCGAAGTTCCTCAGCGACGCTGACAAGGCGGCGATCCTGAGCGGCAACCTGACGAGGTTGCTGCGAATCGAGTGAGCGGCCCTACATCTGTTCGTCTCCGCTCGGCCCGTAGATCGAGGGCACGGGCACGCCGAGCATGCGCAGGTAGACCACGAACTGGCCGCGATGGTGAATCATGTGATTCATCACGAAGTTCCGCATCACCGCGATCTTCGGCATCGTGAAAATTTCCTTGCCGCCGGCCTTCAGCGTCCACGGCGCGAAGAATTCCGGGTCGGTCTTTCCAGCCACGTGACCGCGGCCTTCCTTCAGGTACTTGTCAAACTGCGCGAGCACGGCGGCGCAGGTCGCGGGCCGCACGTAATCGGGCGGCCGTTCGGTTGTCATGTCGATGCCGCCCTGGGTCATGGTCATCGTCGCCCATTGCGGCATTTCGGTGAGATGTTCGGCCAAGCGGCCAAGCGTCACGCTGGTCGGATGCGGTCTCCACTCGAACTGACCGTCGGGCACTCGCTCGAGTGCCCGGCGGGTGAGACCCATTTCGCGATCGAATTCAGGAAGGAAGCGAATCGATAAGCGGCATAACCGCCTATTTTATCTGGCGCACTCCGGCGCTTACCGGCCTTTCGGTCTGAGCGCCTTATCGAGGGCCTTGCCGAGCTGGTCGAAGCCGCTCTCGAAGCTCTTCTCGAACCCTTTGAATTCCTTCTCGAACTTCTGCTCGAAGTCCTTCCCGAACGTCTGCTCGAAGTGTTCGGCGAAGTGCATCGGACGTCTGTCGAAGTGCTCGGCGAAGGCATCGGAATCGAAATCGAAGTCGAAATCAGTGTCCCACTCCAAGTCATCAAGGCCCGGCGGTTTGGGCGGCTTCGGCGCGGGCGCGGGGCTCGGCGCTCCCGGCGGCGCAGGCGGTGCGGGCGCTCGCCTGCGGTGTCGCCTGACGGCGTCGCTGACGCTCTTCTTCGCGGCTCGTGATGACCTTGCGCGCCAGCACGATGTCGCCGCCGAACGACTGCAGCTCGATCCGCGCGCTGCCGCTGCCGAGCGTGAAGTTGAAGCGCTTGCTGCCGCTGCGCGGGTTCTGACCCTCGGGCAGCTGGACCGGAAAATCCGCCGCGAAGTCGCCCTGGAAGGTGCGCACGAAGATCGTGGCGTTGTTGGCGCTGCCGAGGCCGACGCGGATGTCGCCGTTGTGCGTGCCGAGCTTGTAGACACCGTTGTCGCGGATCGTGCCGTTGAAGGTCACCTCGCCGTTGACGGTGAAGGCCTCGAGATTCGAGGTCGTCGCATTGTCGATGAAGATGTTGCCGTTGGTCGTCTCGGCGCTGATCTCACCGCTCGAGTTGGTGATGCGGATGCCTTCGTTGACCGTCGTCGCCTGGACGCGGCCATTGGCCTTGTCGACGGTAATGACACCTTCCACCGACCGGAGCGAGACCGCGCCGTTACCACCGGTAACTTTCGCGTTGCCATGAACGGTTTCCACCGTGACTTCCGCCTGCGTGCCTTCGATCGTGGCGTCGAGATATGTGCCGGTGAGGTTCACCGGCATCCAGCGCGGCACCGTGATCTGGTAATCGACGAGACCCCCGGGACCGCGGCTGCCACTGGCGCGCTGCGTTCGGATGCGCAGCGTGTTGTCGGTCGTTTCCGCGCTGATGGTTTCGCGCGCGCCATGCGATGCCTGGATGCGGACGCGGTCCTGGTCCCACGAACGCACGACGACTTCGCCGGCCTGGTTGCTGAGCACGAGGCGCGTGCCTTTCGTGACATCAACCGTCTTCTCCGAGCCGGGACCAGCTTCCGGGCCGCCCGGTCGCGCTTGAATCGGCTGCTGCCCATCGATCGAGCCGTCTCGCGGCTGCGCCAATGCCGGCGCGCTCATCGCGAGGGCGATTGCGGCCAACCCGATAGCGACACAGACGGCCGTGATCGGGCTCTTCGAGCTTGGGGACGTGGTCGCGACAACGGAGCGACCAAGAGGGGATTCAGCTAAGGTTGCCATTTAATCTCCGCCTGCTGATGCGAGTGTTGTGACCTGACGCAGCAGATCGAGCTTGCGCCGTCGCGCGTCGGCCAGGTGTGAATTCAAGAATGGATTTGCGGGGTCGTTGTTCAAGGCCACCCTGGCTTCGTTGATTGCAGCATCAATGGCTTTCAAGTTGCGTTCGATGATCAGCACCGTGCGGGGATCGAGCCGGTCCCGCTCCTCGCGCAGAATCCGCTCGAGATCGGACACGGCGGCGTCGAACTGCGCGTCGGCAAAATTCGCCCGGACGATCTGGCCATCGGTGGTGTCGTCCGGCACGCCGTAGGCCTGGATGACGGGCTCGACAGCGTTCCTTGCAATCGTCGCCGAGGCCGGCGGCCGCGCCACCATCCACGTCAGACCAGACGCCACCGCGATCAAGAGCGATGCGGCGACGGCCAGCTGTGTGATCGTGAAGGTGAAGAACCGCTGCGTGGCCACGAGCGGCTGTTGATGCAAACGCACCTGCGCTTCAACGCCGGGCCACAAGTCGCGCGCGGGCAACTCTTCGCGCCACTGGCCAACGGCTTGCGCGAGGATGTCGTCCGCTTTCAGCGGCTCGTGATCGGATTCGCCGAATCGTCTCTGTTCGCTCATATCAACTCAGGCCAACAGGCCAACAGGTCATCAATTCTCGGTTACTGCTTTTCTATTCAGCAGCACGCGCAACGTTTGTCTCGCGCGATGCAGCTGCGACTTCGACGTTCCCGGCGAGACGCCGAGAATGTCGCCAATCTCCTGGTGACGGTAGCCCTCGACGTCGTGCAGCACGAACACCGTGCGGGCGCCGTCCGGCAGCTGTTCGATCGCTGCCTGTAGATCCATGCTGAGGTCCATGTGCTTCGTGCGAGCCGCCGGTGCGATTTCAAGCACCGACTCGCTGTCCGACAGGAACCTCTCCCTCGCCGTGCCGAGCGTCCGGAAACGCTCGATGATCACGTTCACGGCCAGCCGGTGCAGCCAGGTCGCGAACGAAGACTCGCCTCGAAACAGCGCGAGCTTCTGCCACGCCCGGACGAACACGTCCTGCGTCAGTTCGTCGGCTGCGTCGGGTCCGGCCATCCGCCGCGCGAGATTGAAAATCCGCGGCATATGGGCCCGGTATACCCGCTCGAAAGCCGCCGTATCCCCTTGAGTCGCAAGGACGACGTCGTCCACCGGCACTTGTTTGGATGAATGAAAGAGGTGGAGGGTTGGAACGATTTGGGGGTCCCAGAGGACCCCCAAACCTGAACAACTATGATTTTGGGCGTGAAAAGTCGACTTTCGGCGCGACCTTGGCCGATTCTGGGGCCTCGAAGAGCTTGTAGTCGCCCTTGAAGCCGAAAATCCCTGCCGTGATGTTCGCCGGGAACTGGCGCCGCGAGGTGTTGTACTCCTGCACCCTCTCGTTGTAGCGCATGCGTTCGACGGCGATCCGGTTCTCGGTGCCGGCGAGCTCATCCATCAGCCGAGCGAACGTCGCGTCAGATTTCAGCGTCGGGTAGTTCTCGACGACGACGAGCAGGCGGGCGAGGGCCGACGACTGTTCGTTGGCGGCCGCCATCTTTGCGTCCGGCGTGCCGGCGCCGGCGAGCTTCGCTCGCGAATCAGCGATCGCCTGGAACACCTCGCGTTCCTGCTGTGCGAAGCCCTTGGTGGATTCCACGAGGTTGGGGATGAGGTCGTTGCGTCGCTGGAGTTGGTTCTCGACCTGCGCCCACTGCGTCTTAATGGCCTCTTCCTGGCTCACAAAGCGGTTGTAGGAACATCCGGACGAGGCGATCGCCACGCCGGTCAAAACCACGACCACAAGCAAACGCTTCAGAGTGTTCATGTCTCCCTTTCTTTATCACGAAGATCACCAGATCACGAGATCACCAACTGGCTCCACCACCACCACCGCCCGAGCGGCCCCCACCGAATCCACCGAAACCGCCGCCGCCAAATCCTCCGCCGCCGAATCCGCCACCGCCAAACCCGCCGCCGAAGCCACCGCCGAATGGACCGACGCCGCTAATCCACCGGTTACGCCGGCGCCGCTTCCGGCCGATCGTGTTCATGATGATGATGAAGAGCACCACCCAGAATCCGATCGGGAACCGTGACGATCGTCGCGTGCGCTCCAACGGCTCACCGTTCACGAGCTGAACGTCGCGGCCGTCGGCGATTCGCCGGGCGACACGGGTAGCGCCCTCGACCAGGCCGCCGCCGTAATCGCCGTTGCGAAACGAGGCCGCCATCGCCCGGCTCGTTTCGCCGGCGAAACCGTCGGTGATGAAGCCCTCGAGTCCGTACCCGGGTTCGATGCGTACCTGCCGATCATCGATCGCGAGCAGCAACAGGACGCCGTTGTCCTTACCTTTCGCGCCGATGCCCTTGCCGTGGTTTTCGAACATCTTGACGGCATACGACGGCATGTCGGGATACGGCTGGAACGTCTTGACGGTCGCCACGACGAGCACGTCGCCGGTTGCGTTCTGCAGCTGTCGCACGAGCGATTCCAGCGCCCGCTTCGACGAGCTGTCGATCACACCGGCAAAGTCGTTGACCGGCGCGGTCAGCTCCGGAATGGCGGTTTGCGCGAACGCGCTGCCGCCGGCAAACGTGGCGATCACGACCAGGCAAGCGAGGAACCGCCTGCCAGAAGGCGTGATCAATGCGTTCTCCAGCCGTCGATGAAATGCCAAAGGCGTTCGACCGCGTCGAGGTAGGACGGGTAGATCCGAATCGCATCGACGCCCGCATTGTGGTCTCCCGCCATCGCGAGGAGGTCGCCGACGACGCGCGGATCGAGACCGGGACGGCGCGCCGCGTAGGCACTGAGGTCCGCGTGGGTCTCGGCAGGAGAGCCGTCGAGCCGCGCGAGGCGCCGCAGGATCAGGGCAAACGCCGGCGCCGCATCGGCCACCAGCGCACTGACCTCCGACTGCCTGCCGCGGCACTCGACGTAGTTCTCGCGCAGATGTACCAGGTGGCCCTTGACGAGCGTTTCGCACTCGCGCCGCAGATCTTCGGTGCTGATCGTCAGCCCGGTGAATGGATTGACACCGTAGACGAGGCGATGGGTCTCGAGAATTTCACCGTACTCGATCGGAAAGGCATCGAGCGATCCGGAAAATTCATCCTTCGTCAGCAGCAGCGGCGTGGCGCAGCCGGCACGATGCCACGACGCCACGCGACCCGCACACTCGTCGAGATCGCCGGCGCTGATCGATTGAACGATCGCAAGGCACGGAGCCGGACTTGCACCGGGCGCGCCGTACGCCACGACCGCATGAAGCCGTTCGCCGAAGATGTGTTGGAGATCCTGCAAGGCGACGGCGACCGCGCCGCCGTGAGAAGTAGCCATCTCTTATAGAATACGACTCGTTCGGTCAGACCGTTCGTCCTTATGCAACTTCGCGAAATCAACCTTGGCTGTTTCGGCGGCGGTACCGGCCTGCCCAGCCTGCTCGGCGGCCTGAAACGCAATCCCTGGCTGCGCCTGAACGCCGTGGTGACGATGTTCGACTCGGGCGGAAGCTCGGGCCAGCTTCGCGACGAATTGGGCGTGCTGCCACCTGGCGACGTGCTGCGGTGCGCCCTGGCGCTGTCGCGCAACGAGGGAGAAGCCCGGCGGGTCCTGCTCGCGCGCCTGCCGACACTGGAGCACGCCCGCCTTGGCGGCCACACCGGCGGCAACCTGCTGCTGTCGATGATGGAGCGCTACAGCGGCGACTTTCTCGCCGCCGTCGACGGTCTGCGCGCGCTGCTCGGCTGCCGCGGATTCGTGTGGCCGATCAGCGTCGAGCAAGCCACGCTCTGCGCCGAGTTCGCCGACGGCGCGATCACGCGCGGCGAATTCCAAATTGACAAGGGGCACGCGCGCGGCCATCACGTGACGCGCGTCTGGCTCGAGCCGCCCGCGCCGATTCACCCCGCCGTTCAGAGCGCCATCACCACGTTCGACGCCGTGGTCATCGGACCCGGCAGCTTCTTTACGAGCCTGATGCCGACGCTCCTGGTCGACGGCGTCGCCGAGACAATCGCCCGCGTCAAAGGACCGGTGATCGTCGTCGGCAACCTGCTGACCGAAGGCCAGGGGATGCGCGAATTCACCGCGGCGGATGAAGTGGCGTGGATCAGCGAGACGATCGGCCGCAAAGTGGATGTGCTGATCGCCAACCACGGTCACCCATCGCAGGACGCAGTGGCGCGCTACGCCGCGGAAGACAAGCATCCGTTGCCGCTCGGCAGCCTCGATCACGGAACGGAAGCGGTGGTCGGCGATTTCTGGCGATCCGAAATTGCGCGGCACGATCGCCGGCGCCTGTCGTATGCCGTCTGGTCGGTGCTCTCGCGGCGGCTGCTGGCCTGAATTTGTCCACGCACGTCAGCCACGAAGGACACGGAGGACTCGAAGAAGATCATTTTTTGGCCGTACGCTTCGTAGAACGACTTGCTGCCGGCTTCGCAGATGATCTTTTCTCAGCTCTTGCATTTCGAGTCTTTGCCTTCGTGTTCTCCGTGTCCTCCGTGGTTAACGTTCGTGTCGTCTTCGGCGCCTTCATCGACAGCGCGCGCTCGATGATCTTCTTGAACATCGCGCCGGTGTCGCCGCCCTTCGCCGGCGCGTTGCTGTGCCACAGGTCCGGCGTCTTCCCGGACAGGATCTCGGCGAAGTCCGCGTTCGGCGTCTTGACGCTCAATGGCGCAAACTCGGTGATGTTGATCGGGGCCGGACCAGTCATCCTTGTGCTTGATCAACAGCCAGCTGTTCGGCGCCCCGCCATAGCCGTGCGTCTTGACGATGACCCACGAGCCTTTGAGCTTGTATCCGTTCAAGCGAAACTTCAGATCGCCTTTCCGCAGCGCGGCGTCGACGTCCTCGCTCTCCGGTTCCCACGTGCCGTAGTCCCACAACATGACGATGCCGGCGCCGTAGCCTTCGGGGATGACGCCCTCGAACATGCCGTAGTCGAACGGGTGATCCTCGGTCTGCATGGCGAGGCGCTTGTCCTTCGAGTCGATCGACGGCCCCTTGGGCACCGCCCACGACAGCAGGACACCGTTCCATTCGAGGCGGAAGTCGTAATGCAGGTGCGATGCGAGGTGTTTCTGGACGCAGAAGAAGAGTTCGTCGCCCTTCGACTTTTTGTTGAGCGGCGCGTCGCCGCTTGGTTCCGGCGTCTTCTTGAAGTCGCGCTTCTTGCGATAGTCCTCGAGAGCCATCGGCGCCTATTCTCTCATCCCTCAGGGATACAATAGCCGTCGATGGCCACGACCTCCGCCCAGGATCGCGCGTTCTTCGGACATCCGCGTGGGCTCTCCACGTTGTTCTTCACCGAGATGTGGGAGCGGTTCAGTTACTACGGCATGCGCGCGTTGCTGCTGTTGTACATGACCGCTCCGCTCAGCGCCGGCGGACTCGGCTTCGACGCCGCCCAGGGCGGCGCCGTCTATGGGCTCTACACTTCGATGGTCTACATGGCGACGCTTCCCGGTGGATGGATCGCCGATCGATTGATTGGACCGCGGCGCGCCGTGCTCTACGGCGGACTGCTGATCGCTGCCGGACACTTCAGCATGGCATCGTCGGCGCTCGCGATGTTCTACCTCGGCCTCTTCCTGATCGTGATCGGAACCGGGCTGCTGAAGGGCAATGTCAGCGTGATCGTGGGTAAGCTGTATTCGGCGGAAGACAATCGCCGTGACGCCGGCTTTTCGATCTTCTACATGGGCATCAACCTCGGCGCGTTCATTGCGCCGCTGGTGTGCGGCTATCTCGGTCAACAGGTCAACTGGCACCTCGGGTTCGCGGCCGCCGGCGTCGGCATGACGCTCGGCGTGATCCAATACGTCCTGGGTGCGCGCACGCTCGGTGACGCTGGAACGCCAGCCCGCCCCCGCAACGCCCGCGGAGCGTGCTCGCTGGCGGGGTCAGGCGACGATCGCCCTCGCGATCCTCGCGGCGCTCGTCGTGATCGTCGGCGGTGGAAGCTATACCGGACTGATCCCGGTCTCCGCGACCCAGGTGGCCGACGCGGCCGGCGTCCTGTTGCTCGTCGTGATCGTGGGATTCTTCGGGTGGATGTACACGTCGAGTGAATGGACCCCGGATGAACGAAAGCGGCTCTACGTGATCGGCGTGCTGTTCCTGGCCGCGGCGCTGTTCTGGTCGGTATTCGAGCAGGCCGGATCGACGCTGAACCTCTTCGCCGATCGCAACACCGACAACACCTTCGCGGGCTTGGCGTTTCCGAGCAGCTGGTTCCAGTCGATGAACTCGTTCTTTCTCATCATCTTTGCGCCAATCATGGCGTGGGTGTGGGTGCGGATGGCATCGCAAGGCAAGGAGCCGTCGTCGCCGACCAAGTTCGGCTGGGGCCTGGTGTTCGTCGGACTCGGCTTTGCGATCCTGATCCTGCCGGCACAGCAGACTGGACTCGCGAGCCCCATGTGGCTGACGACGACCTATTTCCTGCACACTATCGGCGAGCTCGTGTTGAGCCCGGTCGGCTTGAGCGCGATGACGACGCTGGCGCCGGCTCGCATCGGCGGTCTGATGATGGGAATCTGGTTCCTCGCGACGTCAGTGGGGAACTTCATCGGCGGCCGCGTCTCAGGACTCTACGAGTCGTTCGCGCTGCCGTCGCTGTTCGGCGCGGTCGCGGGCTTCGCCGTCGTCGCGGGCATCGTGCTGCTCATCGCCGCGCCGTCGATGCGCAAGCTGATGCCCGTGAAGGCAACAGACAAAGCGGCCTAGTTTCACTGCACTGTGAACGTTGTCCTCTTCAGCACCTACGACCTCGGGCGCCAGCCTTTCGGCCTCGCTTCGCCCGCGGCATGGCTGCGTCGCGCCGGCGCCAGCGTCGAGGCGATCGATCTGTCGCGGCAGCCCCTTCCCGTCAATGCCGTCACTCACGCCGACGTCGTTGCGTTCTATCTCCCGATGCACACGGCGACGCGGCTGGCGCTGCCGGTAATCGATCGGGTAAGGGCGATCAACCCCTCGGCGACGATCTGTGCGTACGGTCTGTATGCGCCGTTGAACGAGCACCTGCTGCGACAGCACGGCGTGTCGATCGTCCTGGGACCGGAGGCGGAGGAAGACTTGGCGCGGATCGCCGGGGCTGCGGACGGGGCTGAAGCTTCAGCGACGGCTTCCGCCTTCGCGCGAAGCGCTTCGGCGGACAAGACGGCCGCCGCTCTCCAATCGATCCCGAGGCTTCGTTTCATCCAGCCGGATCGCGCGGGGTTACCCGCGCTCGATCGTTACGCATCGCTCGAAATGCCGGATGGTGCGAGGAAGGTCGTGGCCGCGACCGACGCCAGCCGCGGATGCAAGCACCGCTGCCGCCATTGCCCGATCGTGCCGGTCTATCAGGGCCAGTTCCGTGTCGTGCCCGTTGATGTGGTGATGGCGGACGTTCGCGCGCAGGTGGAGCAGGGCGCGACACATGTGTCGTTCGGAGATCCCGATTTCTTCAACGGGCCGTCTCACGCGCGCAAGATCGTGGAGGCGCTCCACCGTGAATTCCCCGGCGTCTCCTACGACGCGATCATCAAGGTCGAGCACCTGCTCGAAAATCGCAAGCTGCTGCCGGCGCTGGTGGAAACCGGATGCCTCTTCGTCACGAGCGCCGTCGAATCGGTCGACGACGATGTCCTTGCCAGGCTCGAGAAGGGGCACACGCGAGCCGACTTCATTACGGCGGCGGGCGAGTGTCGATCGGCGGGACTCACGCTCGTGCCGACCTTTGTCGCGTTCACGCCGTGGACATCGATCGACGGCTACATCGACCTGCTGAATGTCGTCGAAGAGCTGGATCTCGTGGCGCACGTCGCGCCGGTGCAGTGGGGCATCCGGCTGCTGGTGACCTGGGCATCGCGGCTGCTGGAGCTCGATGACATCCAGTCACGGGTCGGCGCCTTCGACGCGAAGACGCTGACGTATCCCTGGCAGCACCGCGATCCACGCGTCGACGCCCTGCAGCGGCAGGTCATGTCGGTCGTCGCGGCCCCGACGAGATCGCGAGCGGCGATGTTTCAAACAGCGCGCGAGCTGGCGTATGCGGCCAGTGGCCAAGGAAGGACTTCTCGTCCGATCGATCTTGTCTTACCCTCGAGATCGGCCATCCCTTATATGAACGAACCCTGGTACTGTTGAGCCGAGCCCACAGCAGAGCAGTTGGCTCTGGTATGACCCTTCGACTCGACGTCACGCTCGGGAGCCTCTCGTGACGCATCGCTCAGGGCGGGCGCGCGTTCTTCTCCTCGCCACCACCACCGGATATCAGACGCGGATGTTTTCCGAAGCCGCGTCAGCGCTTGGCGTCGAGCTCTTGTACGCGACCGATCGCTGCGATCAACTCGACGATCCCTGGAGCGACGGCGCCATTCCCGTCCGCTACCACGAAGAATGGCGCTCGGTCGACACGGTGCTGAAAGCCGTCGGCAGCCGTCCCGTGGATGCAGTACTTGCAGTCGGCGACAGGCCCACGGTGATGGCCGCCTATCTCTCACGGCTCCTCGGACTGCCGGGGAATCCGCCTGAAGCAGCGGCTGCGTCGCGCGACAAGCGCCTCTTGCGCCAGAAACTGAAGGCCGCCGGACTGCCGACGCCCTCTTTCATCACGGTGCCGGCCGACAGCGATGCGATGTCGCTGCTCGATCGCATTGTTTTTCCGGTCGTGGTCAAGCCGACGGTCCTGTCGTCAAGCCGCGGCGTGATCCGGGCCGATGATCCTGCCAGTTTTGCGACCGCGTTCGATCGCGTGCGCCGGCTCCTGGCTTCGGGCGACGTGCGGGAACTGCGCGACCCCGAGGCGGACTTTGTCCAGATCGAGGAGTACATCGACGGCGCGGAGTACGCCCTGGAGGGATTACTCGAGAACGGGCGGTTGCGCACGCTCGCGGTGTTCGACAAGCCCGATCCGCTCAACGGCCCGTTTTTCGAGGAAACGATTTACGTCACGCCGTCGCGCCTGTCGCAAAGCGTGCGCCGTCAGCTCGAAGCCGCTGTCGCCACGGCGGTCAGCGCGCTGGGGCTGAATCACGGCCCGATCCACGCCGAATGTCGGATTTCCGCGCACGGAGTGTTCGTGCTGGAAGTCGCGGCGCGACCGATTGGCGGACTCTGCGCCAAGGCGTTGCGGTTCGAATCGACGGAGGTGCAGCAGCGCACTGACGTTTCGCTGACGACGACGATCTCATTCGAGGAGTTGTTGCTGAGACACGCGCTCGGCGAGTCGGCGAGCCGGTGGACCCGGGAATCGCGCGCATCGGCGGTGATGATGATTCCGATTCCCCGCAGCGGCGTCTACCGCCGCGTCGACGGCCTCCAGACGGCCTGCGACGTGCTGCACATCGAGGAAATCCGCATCACGGCCAAGCCAGATCAGCAGCTGCTGTCGTTGCCCGAAGGGTCGAGCTACCTGGGATTCATTTTTGCGCGGGCGGATGCGCCGGCGTTCGCCGAGCGCTCGGTTCGAGAAGCGCACGCGCGGCTGCGGTTCACGATCGATCCGCTTTTGGAAATACTAAATACGAAATAAAAAATAAAGAAATTAACTCTTTCGTTATTCGTTATTTTCTATTCTTTATTTCGTTTGCTGTGGCACGTAGTCCGGCGGCAGCGCGGAGCCCTCGCCGAAGAAAAAGTCTTCCATCTGCTTGCGGATCAGTTCCTGGCCTTCCTTCTGCCAGGGCATCAGCCGGTACTCGTTGAGGATCATCTTCTGGCGATCCTCCCAGAGCTTCCAGGCTTGCGCCGACACGTTCTCGTAGATTCGCTGGCCAATCTCGCCGGGCCACGGCGCCGCGTCCAAACCCGGCATCTCCTTCTGGAACTTGACGCACTGCACGGTGCGCCCGCTCTTGTTGGTGGCCGGCTTGTCGTTCGGGCTCGGGGGCCCTCCACACATTGCCATGTTCAGATTGTATCTCGGTTAGAATCGCCGTCGTGGACGCGGAAGAACGACATCGCAATTGCTGGTACGCGCGCCGCACGGCCGACCTGCCTGAAAACCTCGAATCCCACACCATAATCGACGGCCAGTTGGTCTTCTGCGCGCACCCGTTGTACTGGCCGGTGGTCGGCTACGAATTCGACCTCAGGAATTGCGAAGACTGTGACGTTTTCAAGTCAAAACGACGCGACGCGGACCCGCCGGCCTGACCGGCCCGCTATCGTAGCGTCGTAGTGCTGTCGCACTCGACAAGGTGGTCTGTGGCCACCGATATCGCGGGTTAGCGCCTTGCGGCGCCAGAGCCGCACCGATAGGAGCCGGTCATGAAACAGGTTACTACGTTCGTCGGAATCGATGCGCACAAGAAGGATCTCTTCGTCGCGATGCTGATCGGGAGCGGCGCCGACGCCGGTGACGTGGCAGCTGGCCAACGAGCCGGGGCGGTGCGGCGCATGGTGCGCAAGCTCGAGCGCGACGCGCCGGGGCCCGTGCAGGTCTTCTACGAAGCCGGCCCGTGCGGGTACGCGCTGCAGCGGCAGATGACGACGGACCGAATCGCGTGCGACGTCATCGCCCCGGCGTTGATGCCGCGGAAGCCGGGCGAGCGCGTGAAGACGAATCGGCGCGACGCCCGCAAGCTGGCCGAGCTCGGGCGCGCGGGACTGCTGACGGTCGTGCAGCCGCCGACGCCGGCCGACGAGGCCGTGCGCGATCTGGCCGGGCGCGCGACGACGCGCGCGAGGACCTGCAGCGGTGTCGCCATCGGCTCGGCAAGCTGCTGTTGCGGCGCGGGCTGCACTACCCGGGGCGGAATTGGACGCAGGCGCATCGTCGGTGGGTCGACAGTTTGACGTGGACGCACGCGGCCGAGCGCGCGGTGGTCGACGACTATCAGCTGGCGATCGATCACACGGAGGCCCGCCTCCTGGAACTGGACGCGCGCCTGGCGGAGCTCGCCGAGCAGGCGCCGTATCGCGAGCCGGTCGGGTGGCTGCGCTGTTTCCGCGGCATCGACACGCTGACGGCGATGCTGATCCTCGCGGAGCTGCATGACTTCCGCCGCTTCGGCTCGGCCCGGGCGTTGATGGCCTTCCTGGGCTTGGTGCCCGGCGAGGACTCCAGCGGCGAGAAGCATCGGCGCGGGCGCATCACCAAGATGGGCAATGCGCTGGTCCGCCGGATCCTGGTGGAAGCGAGCTGGCACTACCAGCATCGCCCGGGCGTCGGGCGCGCCCTCAAGGCGCGACGCACGGGCCAACCGGCTCGGGTGATCGCGATCGCGGACAAGGCGCAACAGCGGTTGTGTCGACGGTTTCGACGCATGCTGGCGGAGCACAAGCCGGCGCCGAAGGTGGCGGTCGCGGTGGCGCGAGAGCTGGCCGGCTTCATCTGGGCCGCCCTGCAACCACCCGTGGTCGCGTAGACGGTCGCGGTCGTGGACGATCGCACGAGCGCGCTCGCGTCGCGAAGGTGACGGATGCACATCGGCACGAATCAGAGGATCGGCGGGCTAGTTATGCGCTACGGACTTCGGTCCCAACGCGCGCCTCTAGATTGCACGTCCTCTCGACGAAGCACTGTCATGCGTGCTCTGCCCTGGGCGACCGGGGTAACCACCGGATATCAGCGTGACTCGTCGTCGAAGCGTCCGATGTCGTCCGTCACCTTGGCGGCGCGGGCGCGCCACCGCCCGTGGAATCTGCCGCCGCTGTGGACGCTGAAGAACGCGCCCACAGCGGCTTGGAAAACGACAGAACCGTTTTCCACAGCTCCCACAGGCACTTGACAACCGGTCATTCCATATCAGCTAACGGGGCGCGTAAAAGTCGTCCTGCTTGTAGCTATGGACCCGTCGATAGCCCTTTTCGTCAAGAAATCTCAGCAGGTCTGAGCGTTTCGGTTCCTCGTCGTTGTGTTCGATGGCCATCGCGCCAAATCGATACTTGTCGAACGGCAGGCCGCGCAGCGCCTCGAGCTCGGCGCCTTCGATATCCAGGCTCAGAAAGTGAATGAATGACGGCGCGTTGGCGCCGGCAAGGATCTGGCCGAGCGTGGTGGTGGTCAGGTCCACCGCGGGGCTCTTTTCGGCTTCTTCCTTCCATTTTCCGAGCGTATCGGCGATCCCGCCGAGGCCTGAGTGGGTGTGGAACTTGACGACCTGCCCGGCCGCGCTCGAGACGACGACCTTCTCCATGCGGCACGTGCGACCTTCCATGTGCGTCGGAAACGGGTCGACGCAGATGCCGGTCCAGCCCACATCCTCGAGCGCTTTGGTATTCGACCCGATGGTTCCGTGACCGGAGCCGACATCGAGAAAGAATCCATTCGTGACGCCGGGGAACATCTTGCCGATGACCCATTTGTCCTGACCGATTTCCGACGGATAGGTCACGCCCCCGGCGGATTCCCGCGCCGTCATCCGCAGCGCCTGAAAGACACTGAAATCGCAGCATTGGCGATTGAGGGTGAATTGTTTGCGAGTTTCAACGCCGCGTGGGCTACCCGCCATGACAGCGACGGCGAGCGACGATGAAAACGAGCATCGCGATGCGTCTAATCATTTTTCCGATCCGAAACGATTGTATTGATCTTCTCGCCCCCGTAGCCCATCTGCAGCGAATCCATACACTCCAGGTAGTTTTTGCCAAATTTGTATCTGGTTGTAATCACACAACCGTATATCTATCAACAAATTACAGCATCAGTAAGTCGGTTGAGCTGGCACACAATTCGCTAGTAGAGGTGCAGGTATTTGGCGCACTTCGACAGTTGGGAGGTCACCGTGTTTGAGATTCGAAAAGCACGCAGGGGTTTTGCATCGATGTCAGCTGAGAAACAGCGGGAGATTGCCAGCAAGGGTGGACGAGCCGCTCACGCCAAGGGAACGGCCCACGAATGGTCGGCGGAAGAAGCACGTCGCGCCGGCCGCAAGGGCGGGCAGGCCAGCCGTGGCGGACGTGGCAAGTTGCCGTCGGTAGCCTAAACGGGCTTTCCTTGTTCGAAGCGAGAAGGGTGAACAACCCCCTTCAAACTTCTCGCTTCATCTATTGCTCGGCGGTCTTTTCCACCTGTACGCGTGCGTCGTTGAAGCACGCGCCTCCGCCCAGGTCAGCGAGCGAATCCGGCACCATCGCGTTCGACGTGTAACCGTTCTTCGTACTGCGGCGCCACACGCCCTTCGGCACGGCGACGATTCCGCGCCTGACCAGCGGTGAGACGCTCGCACGAATCCGCATCTCGCCAAGCGCGTTCCATACCCGGATCGCATCGCCATCCTTGATTCCGCGCGCGCCCGCATCCTCCGGATTCATCTCCAAGCGCACTTCCGGCCGCGGCAGCTCGCCGAGCGTCGAGCTGATCGTGCGCTCGCTGGCCGGCGAAATCATCGCCAGCGGAAACTCGGCCGTCGCCGGATCGGGCTGATACCCGTAGAGCCCCATCGGGGCCTGCTTGTCGAGCTCCCGCGGGAACAGGTCGACCTTGCGATCGCCCGTCTTCGGGAACACATCGACGAACTGGATCGGGCGGCCGCTGTAGGGCGGATCGGCCTTCCATCGATCGCGGAGATCGTCGCCGACCTTTTGCGGCAGCTCGCCAAGCACGCCGAGCATCGCCTCGAGGTCGTCGGCGGGATCGCCGTCAATGGTCAGATCGAGCCGTCGCGCGAGGTCCATGAACACATCGGTGTTCGAGCGCGACTCGCCGACGGAGTCGATTACGGGCTTGCCGAGCTGCAGCGTGATCGGGCCGTAGCCGCGGGCGAAGTCGTAGTGCTCGAGGAACGTCGTCGCCGGCAGGACCACGTCCGCGTACATCGCGGTGTCGGTGAGGACCTGGTCGAACACCACGGTGAAGAGATCCTCGCGCTCGAGGCCGCGGATGACGCGGCGCTGATCGGGCAGGATTGCGACCGGGTTGCAGTTGTAGACGAACAGCACGTTGATCGGCGAGCCCTCTGGCTCGGTGAGGATGCGGCCGACCTTGTTCATGTTGATGGCGCGCGTCGGAGGCTCCTCGTCCGCGAGCCATGTTCTGTCGATGTTCCACGTCGCCGAATTGCTCATCACATAGCCGCCGCCCCGGACACCGAACTTGCCGGCGACGGCGGGCAATGCGAGGACCGCCGCCGCCGCGCTGCCGCCGTTGCGATTCCGTTCCAGGCCCCATCCGCACTTGACGAGCGCCGGTGACGTCCTGGCGTACCGCTCGGCGATGGTGCGCAGTTCGGCGGCATCGATCCCGCTGACCTCGGCGGCGCGCTCGAACGTCCAGGGACCGGCCTTCTCGCGCAGCGCGGCGGCGCCGTTGGTGTGCTCATCGAGAAATGCCTGCGCAGCGTGTCCTTCTTCGAACAGATAGCGGTGAATGGAGAGCGCGACCGGAAGATCGGTGCCAGGCCTCACGGCCAGGTGCACATCCGCCTGCCGCGCCAGCGGGGTGGCGCGCGGATCGATCACCACGATGAAGGCGCCGTTGTCGCGCGCCTCCTTGATGAAGGGCATGATGTGAATACCCGACACGCTCGGGTTCACACCCCAGACGATGATCATCTTCGCGTCGGGAACGTCCTCGTAACTGACCGACGCCATCTTTCCGTAAAGGCCGAGATTCGCGGCGCCGGTCGGCGCCGCGCACACGGTGCGAAGCAGTCGCGATGTTGCAAACCTGCGGAACAGGATCGCGTCGGCGTAATCCTGCGTGAGGAAGCCGTTCGATCCCCCGTAGCAGAGAGGCAGGATCGTTTCCGCGCCGCCGCTCTTGCGCGCCGCCTCGAACTTCTGGGCGATCAGATCCAGCGCGTCGTCCCACGTCACGCGCGTGAAATGCCCGGCGCCTTTCGCGCTGCGCCTCACCGCCGGGTAAAGGATGCGATCCTCGCCGTAGACGCGCTCGTGGAAACGGCGCACCTTGGCGCAGATGTAGCCGTTGGTGATGTGGTTCTCTTTCGAGCCGTCGATCTTCGTGACGCGGCCGCCGCGGACGGTGACATCGAGCGTGCACGCATCGGGGCAATCGAGCGGGCAGGCGGTCGTCACGGTGGCTTCGGGCGGCGCGACACCGGGCTTGGGCATGCCCCTCTAGAATAGAGGAGATGCCACGGCTCCCCCAAGTGATCATCATCGGCGGCGGGTTTGCCGGGCTGGCCGCCGCAGGCCGGCTCCGCAATGTCGCATGCGACGTGACGATCATCGATCGTCATAATCACCACGTCTTTCAGCCGCTGTTGTACCAGGTGGCTACTGCCGGGCTCTCGCCCGGGGACATTGCGTCGCCGATCCGGTGGATCCTGCGCAAGCAGAAGCGGGTGCGGGTACTGCTGGCAAACGTCGAGCACATCGACTCGACGGCCAAGAAAGTTCAGCTCGACCCTTCGACTTCGCTCAGGGCAGGCCGCGAGACGCTCGCATACGACTATCTGATCGTCGCAGCGGGCGCGACGCATGCATACTTCGGCCACGACGACTGGGCAAAGGCTGCCCCGGGTCTCAAGACCCTCGACGATGCGCTGGCGATCAGGCGGCGATTGTTGCTGGCCTTCGAAGAGGCCGAACGCGAACCGAACCCGGTGTATCAGCAGCGGCTGTTGACGTTCGTCCTGATTGGCGGCGGCCCGACCGGCGTTGAGCTCGCCGGCGCCCTTGGCGAAATTGCGCGGCAGGCGCTGCGATCGGAATTCGACGCCGTCGATCCGGCGATCGCGCGCATCATCCTGATCGAAGCCGGACCGTCGATCCTTCCGTCATTTCCGGACGACCTGCGGGAGTCGGCCAGGCGCGCGCTGCTGCGCCTTGGCATTGACGTCCGTGTTGGCAGGGCCGTCACCAGGATCGAGGAGGGCGCGGTGTGGATTGGCGATGAGCGCATCGAGGCGCACACGATCCTGTGGGCCGCCGGCGTCGCTGCGGCGCCGCTTGGCGCGCGACCTCGGGCCTGGCCTCGATCGGGTCGGACGCGTGATCGTCGAACCCGATCTCTCCGTGCCCGGTCATCCCGGCGTCTTCGTTGCCGGCGATCTCGCGTCGTTCTCGCATCAGACCGGAAAACCGTTGCCCGGTGTCGCGCAGGTCGCAAAGCAGGCAGGGCGCCATGCGGCCGCGAATGTGGCCCGCTCGATCGCCGGCGAGAAGACCACGGCGTTCCGTTACCTCGATCCCGGCAACATGGCGACCATCGGCCGCAACGCGGCGATTGCCGACTTTGGTTTCTTGCGCGTGTCCGGGTACCTCGGCTGGCTGCTCTGGCTGTTCGTGCACATCCTGTTCCTGATTGGCTTCCGCAACCGGCTGTCGGTGATGCTGCAGTGGGCGACAGCGTACCTGACGTATCAGCGCAGCGTCCGGCTCATCACCGGCCGCAGATCACGATCACGATTAAACACAGATTAAACACAGATGGACAACGGGTAGACTGTGTCACCGAAAGGACTCCCAGATGCTCAAGCCCCTGTTGATTGCCGGCGGCCTCGCGATGACGATGGCCGCGGTCTACGCCCAGAACGTGCCCACTGCGACCTGCAAGGGATGTCCCGCGACCTACATTTCAAACGAGGAACTGCAGGCGTACCTCAAGCGCGCGGTCGCGCGGAAGCAGATCGACCAGCAAGTGCGATCGGTCGACATCGGCAAGAGCGGCGTCGCGGTCGGCATGGTGCATCGCACCAGGCTCGACGCGCCGCAGCCGAATTCCGTCGCCGAGCACGATCACGTGAGCGAGGTGTATCACGTCATTTCGGGATCGGCGACGCTCGTCACCGGCCCCGATCTCGTCGACGCCCAGCGGCGCCCGGCGACGAACGAGAACGTCCGGCTGTTGAACGGCCCGGGCTCGAATGCCGCGTCGATCCGCGGCGGCGTGACGCATCAACTGAAAGCGGGCGACGCGATCATCATTCCGGCCGGCACCGGCCACTTGTTCACGAAGATCGACGATCACATCACGTACCTGATGATCAGGATCGATCCCGACAAGGTCGTGCCGTGGAAGGATGCAGCGGCGTCGAAAGCCTATCTCTCGCAGCAGTAAGCCCGGCCGCCCGGGTGCGCCGATTGGGGATGCCGCCCCGGAGGCGAGGAAGTTATCCTCGCGCCTGCCCTGCATGCCTTGTGGGGTGAGAACGACCGCGCATTGACTTTCCTCGAACGCGCCGAAGCAAGTGGTTACCTCCACAGAGTCATTGAAACGGACGACGACCTGTCGTCCTTGCGTCAGAGCCCCCGGTTCACGCAGCTCTTGAAGGAGCGATAGCAGGACGTTATTGCCGTTCCGGCCGCAAGACCCGACCGGCAAGCGCTGTCGTAAACCTCCCATTACGCCGCGCCAGCTCGCCGTTGACGATGATGTCGTCGATGCCTTCGGAGAGCTGGTGCGGTTTCTCGTACGTCGCCGCGTCGTTCACCTTCGCCAAGTCGAAAATCAGGACGTCCGCAAAGGCGCCGGCGCGCAGCTGGCCGCGATCCTTCAAGCCAAACACCGCGCCGGCAGCGTCGTCATCGATCGAATAGCGTCCGCAACGTCGATCGCGTGCCGCGCTCGGCGACATACTTCTTCAGCTTCCTGGCAAACGCGCCATAGGCGCGCGGATGCGGAACGCCCTCGCCCATGCGCACCAGGTCGCCGTCGGTGCAGGTCATCGTCCAGGGCTGCTTCATGATGCCTTCGATGTCGCCCTCCGACATGTTGAACGACACCAGGCTCGCGTCGCCCTTCTCGAGCAGCTGCAGCGCGTATTCCTCTGGCGCGACGCCGGCCTTCGCCGCCAGCGCCGAGAGCCGCTGGCCTTCGAAGGAGGGATTCGCCGCATAGCGGCTGATCATCAGCGTGTCCGCGCCGCCGCGGCGGGCGATGTTGGTCTTGACCTGCTCGCGGATCTCGCCGCGCAGCTCGCCGGTGATGCGCTTCATCATCGCGTCGCGGCCGCCGACCTGCGCCGAGCGCGGCATCAACGCGCCGACGATGCCGGTGCCGCTGGCTTCGTACGGATACTGATCGGCAAAGACCTGGACGCCGCGCCTGCGGGCGGCGTCGATGCTGCTCGATCAGCGTCTTCGACAGGCCCCAGCTCGCCGGACCGAGCGCCTTCATGTGCGACACGACGCCGATGACGCCGCCCTGTTCCGCGATGTCGATCACTTCCTGGACCGCCGCCACCACGCCGATCGTGTAGTCGGCTTCGTCGCGAATGTGGCTCGAGTAGACGCCGCCGTACGGCGCCGTCGCCTTCGCCATCGCGATCACTTCCGCGGTCTTCGAGTAGCTGCCGGGCGCGTAATACAGGCCGCTCGACAGGCCGACGCCGCCGTCGACCATGCCCTGGCGCGACAGCTCGACCATCTTCGCAAGCTCGCCGGCGTTGGGATCGCGATCGGTCATGCCCATGACCTCGCGCCGGATCGAGCCGTGCGGCACGAACTGCGCGACGTTGGTGCCGATGCGCTGCTTCTCGTAGGTGGCGCGCTGCGCCGCCAGATCGATCGGGCCGCCGCCGTCGGGATTGACGAAGACGGTCGTGAGTCCCTGCGCCAGCAGCGGCTGGCCGTGCTTCAGTTCCTCGGTGGCGAGGCCGCCGCCGGCGTGCGAGTGGACGTCGATGAATCCCGGCGTGACGTAGCGATCGCCGGCGTCGATCACCGTCTTGGCGGTGGCGTTGCCGAGCGATCCCATGGCGCGAATGCGATCGCCCGTGATCCCGATGTCGGCCCGATACCACGGATTGCCGGTGCCATCGAGCACGCGCCCGTTGCGAATCAGGATGTCAAACTGCTGGGATGTCTGGGCCGACACGCCGGCAACGGCGAGCGCGACGAGCGCGAGGCGGAGCAACATACGGGCGGATTGTAGCGACAACTCACACGGAATCACGGAAACACAGAACGCGGAACCTTTGGTCTCCCAAAATGGTCCGTGCTTCGTGATTCCGTGTTTCCGTGAGCGGTTCTGACAGTGGCAGTACGTACCGAATGTACTCTCCGCCAAATCCCTTGCGCTCGTAGAGCGCTCGGGCGCGCGCGTTGGTGACGAGCGCGCTCAGCGTCAGACGATCGGACTGCCGCTCCTTGGCCCACGCCACCGACTGATCGAGCAGCGCGGAGCCAACGCCCTTGCCCCTCAGCCGCACTTCTCGACCGCAAGGACCGACAGGTGCGCGTGCGGCCGCTCGTTGAAATAGTCGACGAGCGTCACGAGGTAGGCGCAACCGGCCGGCGCGCCATCGAGCTCGGCGACGAACATCGCCTCGTCCTCGGAGCCTGCCGCGCCGGAGCCTTGGCGCAGGCGGGATCGAACCACGCTTCGAGCGCGCGGCGATCGCCTTCGACGAGCTCGGCTTTCTCGCGATGCCGGGCACATCGAATGCGACCAGGCGCTCGGCCAGCTCCAGGACGAAGGTGCGGTCAGCCGCGGTTGCCGATCTGATCGTGACTGCCAAACTGAAGACTCTCGACTTAACTCTTAACTGTCGACTCTTGACTGCCGACTTTCGCGTATTTCGTCTCGACGTAGTCGTCGAGCAGCTTCTGGAACGCGACGCGCGAGCTCGTCGTAGGTGCCCTTGAGCGTGGTCGCGTGAACGCCGTCGATGAACACCGGGCAGTTCGGCGCTTCGCCGGTGCCCGGCAGCGAGATGCCGATGTTGGCCGCCTTCGATTCGCCGGGGCCGTTGACGACGCAGCCCATCACGGCGAGCGTCAGCGTCTCGACGCCGTCGTATTTCTTCTTCCACGCCGGCATCTGCTCGCGGATGTAGCCCTGCACGGCTTCGGCGAGCTCCTGGAACGTGGAGCTGGTCGTGCGGCCGCATCCCGGGCACGCGGTCACGCTCGGCGCAAACGATCGCAGGCCGAGCGCCTGCAGCAGCTCGCACGCGGCGTAGACCTCTTCGCGCCGATCGCCGCCCGGCCGCGGCGTCAGCGAGACGCGAATGGTGTCGCCGATGCCTTCGGTCAGCAGCACGCCCATCGCCGACGCCGACCACACCAGGCCCTTGGTGCCCATGCCGGCTTCGGTCAGGCCGAGGTGCAGCGGCTGATCGGTCTGCCTCGCGAGCGCGCGATAGACGTCGATCAGGTGTCGCGGCCGCGACACCTTGCACGAGATGATGATCTGATCCTTGCGCAGGCCGGTCTCGATCGCGAGCTCGGTCGACTGGATCGCCGACAGCACCATGCACTCGTTGATGATGTCGTCGGATTCCTTGCCGAGGTTGCGATCGGTGTTCTCCTGCATCTTCGCCATCACCAGCTCCTGGTTGAGGGAGCCGCCGTTGACGCCGATGCGCACCGGCTTGCCGTGGTCGATCGCGACCTGGCAGATGGTCGCGAACTGTTCGTCGCGCCGCTTGCCGGTGCCGACGTTGCCGGGATTGATGCGGTACTTGTCGAGCGCCTGCGCGCAGTCGGGGAAGCGCGTCAGCAGCAGGTGGCCGTTGTAGTGGAAGTCGCCGATCAGCGGCGCGGTGCAGCCGGCGTCGAGCATGCGCCGCTTGATCTCGGGCACCGCCGCCGCGGCCTCCGGCAGGTTGACGGTGACGCGCACCATCTCCGATCCGGCCTGCCACAGCTCGATGCACTGCTGCGCCGTCGACGCCGCATCCGCCGTATCCGTCATCGTCATCGACTGCACGACGACCGGCGCGCCGCCACCGACGGTGACGTTGCCGACCTTCACGCCGACGGTGCGATGCACTTCTGACTTGACCTAACCTGAACTGTGAACGCTGAACTTCAGTCTTCCTTCCAGTCCTCGTCGAGCAGCGACCGCTTGATCTCGTCGGCGCGAAACAGCGCGAGCTCCATCGTGTCGTAATTCTCGACCCGGTCCATCTCGTCGTTCGCGAAGAACGCCAGGGTGAACGGCGGGCCGCCGGGCAGGATGACCGCGTGCGAGCGATCGCCCTTCTGCGGCGCCGTCGGCGCGATACAGCCGCCACAGCACCGTCGACCCGGCCGCTTCCATCTATTGAGGATACATCCGCCTTCGCCCGTCGGGCTACGGGCAGGTCCGCGTTCGCCGCTACGGCGACGTCGCAGGCCGGCACGCTTCGACTCTCGCGCCGACGGCGTAGAGCGCGGCCAGGGTCGCGGCGGTCCGGCGGCTTTCGGCCAGGCTGACGACCGGCGGCGCGCCGTCGAGCACGCGAGGCCTCGAAATCCTCGATCTCGCGCACGAAGATCTCCGGCGAGCCGGCGACCTCGATGCGCTCGATCGCGCCGTGTCGCTCGAGCTCGAGCGTCTCGAGCGGGCCCGGCCGGAACGGGTTCGGCACCGTCAGCGCGCCGTCGCTGCCGAGGACTTCGAGCCACGTGCGATACGCGGCGCGGAACCCGGCGTAGATGTTCGCGGTCATGCCGCCGCCGAATCGCAGCATGCCCATGAACTCTTCGTCGACGCCCGACTGCGTGCCAGTGCGCCGTGCCGAACACCATCTTCGGTTCGTGACCGGCGATGAGCTGCGCGTAGGTGACCGGATAGCTGCCGACGTCCCACAGCGAGCCGCCGCCGAGCGCCGGATCGAGCCGGATGTTGTGCGCCGGTCTCGAGCGCGAAGGTGAACCCGGACACGACCGCGCGAACCGTGCCGATCGCGCCGTCGTTGACGAGCGACATCACCCGCGCGGTCAGCGGCTCGTGGCGATACATGAAGCCTTCTTCGACGACGACGCGGGCCGCCGCGGCCGCGGCGGCGATGCGATCGACGTCGCGCCGGATCGAGCGCGAGCGGCTTTTCGCACAGCACGTGCTTGCCGGCGGCGATCGCCGCCAGCGTCCACGGCACGTGATCGGTGTTGGGCAGCGGAATGTAGACGGCGTCGATGCGTCGGATCGTCGAGCAGCGCCTGGTAGCCCGCGATCGCGCGCGGGATCGACCATTCGCGCGCGTAGGCTTCGGCGCGCGCGCGGTCGCGGCTGGCCACCGCGACGAGCTCGCTGCGGCGCGGCGAGGCCGCATCGCCGGAATCACGCGGCGATTGATCCGCGCCGTGCCGAGAATGCCCCAACGGAAGTCATCAGTCGACAGTTCGAGCCGTTCAGCTCTCAGCCTTCAGCCTTCAGCTTCGGCGCAGCATGCGGCGATTGAACTCTTCCGACTGGCCGCGCGGGATCGACAGCGTCTTCCAGTTCGGGCCCTGCAGGTGCTTGGCGAGCAGCAGGATCTGATAGGCGTGGCCCGGCGTAGTGCGCGACCTGGCGGCGAGATCGCCTTGTAGACCGAGTGCGCCTCGCCGCGAATCATCACCGTGCGCTGCAGGTCGGCGTCGGTCAGCGGCGTCAGCGCATCGAACACGCATTGCCAGCCGTGCTCCCACTCGGCCATGCAGCTCGGCGCGCGTCTGGCCGGGATCCTCGAACTCGCGATCGCGCATGCGGTCGGGCTTTTCGCCGTCGCTGGTCAGGAAGTCGATCCAGCGCGAGCGCATGTTGCCGGCCATGTGCCGCATCAGCACCGCGACGCTGTTCGCGTCGGGATCGATCGTGACGTGCAGCTGCTCGTCCGACAGCTGCTCGATCGACTTGTCGGCGAGCTTCTTGATCTTCTGCAACTCGTCGATCGACGCCGACGAGGATGGGCGAGTCACTCATTGGTAGCCATGTTCGATGACCAGTAGAGCGACGGCGACGGCCGCCAGGCCCCAGGCCGCCGCGGTGACGTCGCCGCGGCCGGCCCGACGACGGCGTGCAGCGCCGCGTGCAGGATGAATCCCCACAGAATACCTTGCGTGATGGAAAAGGTGAGCGGAATCAGGATCAGCGTCGCAAACGCCGGCACCGCGATCTCGAGGCGATCGAACGGCACGCGCGTCACCGGCCTGGAACATCGACGACGCCGACGAGGATCAGCACGGCGGACGGTCGCGTAGTTCGGGATCGCCGCCGCGAGCGGCGCGATGAACAGGCACGGGCAGAAAGCAGAGCGCCGTGACGACCGCGGTGAGCCCGGTGCGGCCGCCCATGCGGATGCCGGCAATGCTCTCGACGTAGGCGGTGCCCGACGAGCTGCCGAACAGGCCGGCGCCGAGCGTGGCGAACGAATCGACGATCGAGCCCCTGGCGCAGATTCTTCGGCTCGCCGTTCTCGTCGACGAGGTTCGCCGCCTGCGCGACGCCGATGAACGTCGACAGCGAGTCGAACAGATCGGTCAGCATCACCGTGATGATCGCCGGCACCAGCGACGAGCTGCAGCGCGCCCCAGACATCGAGCTTCAGGAACACGCGCGAGAAGTCGGGCGCGCTGAACCACGACGCCGGCGGCGCCACGTAGCCGAGCGCTCCACGCGACCGCCGGTGACGAGCGCGATGCCGGCGAGATAGGCGAACGGATTGTCGCGCCGCGCCAGCCAGACGCTGACGATCAAGCGCCGCGAGCGTCGAGCAGCGCGCGGTGATCGAGCGGCCCGACGCCGACGATGTGTCGCCGGGTTCGCGGCGACGAAGCCGGCGTTCTGCAGGCCGATGAACGTCAGCAGCAGTCCGATGCCCGCCGCGGTCGCGGCGCGCAGCGTGCATCGGAATCGCCATCGCGATTCGCTCGCGCAGCGGCGTCACCGAGACCAGCAGGAACGCGACGCCGGCCCAGAAGATGATGCCGAGCGCGACCGGCCACGGCACTGCCGCCGCTGATGATCACGTGTAGGTGAAGAAGGCGTTGAGGCCCATGCCCGGCGCGACGCCGAACGGCAGCTTCGCGTAGACGCCCATCAGCAGCGTCATCGTGAAGCACACGAGCACGGTCGCCGTGAGCGCGCCGGAGAAGGGAATGCCGGTGCCCGGCGTCGAGAGAATCGCCGGGTTCACGACGACGATGTAGGACATCGTCAGGAAGGTGGTGATGCCGGCGACGATCTCCCGCGACATGCGCGGGCATCATATCCGCGTCGACTGTCGTGGCCTGGCCTGGCCCGTGGCCTGATGGCCTGCTCAGAACGAGCGCTTGAAGAGGGCCGTGATGGCGTCGCGCGCGTCGGGCATCAGCATGCGCGTGCCGGTGCCGGTGAAGTGCACGTGCTCGATCACCGGTTCGTCGCTGCCGTTCCTGCGCGGCCCACGTCGACGCGCTCGCCGTCCCACTGGAACCAGCCGTTCCTGCTCCTGATCGAAGACGAACAGCGGCTTGTTACACAGCTTCGCGAACTCGGCGCCCCAGCCGGTGCCGCCGCGCACGGTCTGATCCGGCTGGATCGCGCCGATGACGTAGATCTCCTGGCCGTTGTTGATCTGATACCAGATGCTCTGCAGGATCTTGCGGAACGTCGGCGTGTCCGGGATAGCGGCGGTTCATCAGCCGCGAGACGTAGGCGAGGCTGACTTCGCCGGCGGCGAGCTCTTCGTGATTGAGCACGCGCAGGCCGCGCGTGCGCGCCGGCTTGTGGCCGTCGAACGAGAAGTTCACTTCCTCGATGCCGAAGCTCTCGGCGCAGGCGCCGAACGCCTCTTCCGCGCCGAGCGCACCGCCGCTGAACAGGATGACGTCTTCGCGCTTCAGCATCGACTGATCACTCTTTGTCTTCGCTACCGTCCGGCGTTTCGCCGGCATCCGGCGTCTCGACGTCTCGGTCGCCTCGGCTCGCGTCCGGTCGCGTCGGCGCGTCGGCGCTCGACTTCCGGATCTTCGTGCTTCATGAAGTCCGGCGTGATGTCGATCGCGTCATCGTCCTCGGTGCCGTCGAGGTCGTACATCCGGCCCGTGAACTTGGTCGGGATCGGGCCGCGCGGCTTGTCTTCGTTCTTCTTGAACGGCTTCTTCTTGTCCTTCGGTGGCGCGGGAGGACCGAAGTCCTTCTGGCGCGCCGTCCGGGCGCCCGCCGCCGCCGCCGCCGTAGCCACCGCCGCCGAATCCACCGCCGGGACGCGGGCCGCCGAAGCCGCCGCCACCGCCGTAGCCGCCGCCACCTCCACCGCCGCCGAATCCGCCGCCGGGGCGCGGACCGCCGTAGCCGCCGGCTGGACGCGGCGGACCGCCTGGGCCGCGATCCTCGCGGGCGCGCGCTTCGCTGACCGCGAGCGGACGGCCCATGAATAACTGGCCGTCGAACTTCTTGATCGCGTCTTCGGCGGCGCTGCGTTCGGCGTACTCGACGAACGCAAAGCCGCGCGCGCGGCCGGTTTCGCGATCGAGCGGGCGAACGATTTGCGTTGGCTGCACCGACTTGCGCGAAATGCGTCCGCAAATCTTCTTCGGTCGCCTGATAGGGCAAATTGCCCACGAACAATCTGACTGGTGGCACGGTGAACTCTAACGAGTAACGTCTGAAGGCACTTGGGTGGTGAACTGATTCCCGAATGGAATGTAGGGTGGGTATCCGCTTTGCGCGAAGCTTAGCAAATCTTCAAGATGCTCACAAGTCCCGGATTTGGGCCTGAATGGCCTCAAGCCTGAGCTTAAGCATTTCCCGGTGGGCCGGCCGGCAGGCGGCCGACATCTCGGATTGGGTCTGGGCCAGGGCCAGTTCGAGCCCGTCCTTGCGAGCCTGGCGCGCCTGTTCCTCGGCGCGACAGCGCCGGTCTCGATGGTCTTCGCGCGCTGCGCCTCTTCCTGTTGCGACTCGACCGACTTGCTTTCGAACCCTCGCGCCATGATCTGACCTTAGCAGAAACTGCGGGCCGTCCCAATACCGGACGATTCGGGCGGACGACCGATTCGCCTGTTCGCGAGTGCAAGTCGTTACATTCCAGACTGTTAGACGCTGAACGCCAGAGTTGGCAGCGATACTGCTATCCAGACCGCCGACATGGACAGACTCATTCGCGATCTGCGGCATGCCGTTCGGATGCTGCTCAAGACCCCCGTGTTCACCTCGGTCGTTGTCTTTACGCTGGCCGTCGGCATTGGCGCCAACACCGCGATGTTCAGCATCGTCAACGGCGTGCTGCTTGCAGGGTCTTCCGTTCAAGCACGCCGATCGAATCGTCGATCTCAACGAAGTCGAGCGGCGCGACATCGGCGGCGGTGGCGCGATTGCGCCCGCGACGTTCCTGGACTGGCGCAAGATGGCCACGTCGTACGACGTGATGGCGGTCTTCACGCCACGCACCTACAACGTGACCCCCTCGACGGGCGAGCCGGCGCGGCTGCGCGGGGCGACGGTGTCGTCGACGTTCTTTGACGTGCTCGGCGTGTCCGCCGCTCCTCGGCCGCACATTCACGAAGGAGGATGCTGAACCGGGCCGCGGGCAGAGCATCGTGCTCAGCTTCGGCTTCTGGCAGCGGCAGTTCGCCGGTAAGCCCGACATCGTCAATCAAACGGTGCGGCTCAACGGCCAGCCCTACACGATCGTCGGCGTGATGCCGGCGACGGTGAATTTTCCGGACACCAGCAACTTCTGGGTGCCTGCCGCCTACGACGCGCCGAGCTGCACGGGTCCGAACGCGATCCGCGCGACCAGCGCGGCCTGCATTGCCTGCGCGGTGTCGCGCGTCTCAAGGAAGGCACGTCCGTCGCACAGGCCAACGCCGAACTGACGACGATCTCCGATCAGCTCGGCAAGCAGTATCCGGAAGAGTCGTCAAACTTCATCGGGATCGCGAGGCCGTTGCAGGATCGGCTCGTCGGATCGGCGCGCACGCCGCTGCTCGTCCTGCTCGGCGCGGTCGGCTGCGTGTTGCTGATCGTCGTCGCGAATGTGGCGAACCTGCTGATGGCTCGCGCCACCGTGCGCGCGCGCGAGCTGGCGATCCGCGCCGCGATCGGCGCCGATCGATCGACGCTGATGCGGCAGCTGCTCACGGAGAGCGTCCTCATCGCGCTGGTTGGCGGCGTGCTCGGCGTGCTGCTCGCGTTCTGGGGCGTCGATCTGATTCTCGCGCTCGATCCGGGCGAGGTGCCGCGCGTCGCTCCGGTCAGCGTCGACGGCTGGGCGCTCGGCTTCGCGCTGATCCTGTCGGTCGTCACCGGCGTGCTGTTCGGCGTCGTTCCCGCCTGGCAGGCATCGCGTCCCGAGCTGCAGAACACGCTCAAGGACAACACGCGCGGCGCGACGGGCGACGGCCAGCGCCATCTCGCGCGCGCCGGGCTGGTGCTCGCCGAAGTCTCGATCTCGCTGGTGCTGCTGGTCGGCGCGGGATTGCTGTTCCGAAGCCTGATGACGCTCGTCGACATGCCGATGGGCTTCACGACGTCGCGGATGCTGACGATGAGCGTCGCGCCGACGGGGGAGAATTATCGGTCGCCCGGATCAATTCGTGGCTTATTGGGATCGCGTGCATCGAGCGGGTGAGCGCCATTCCGGGCGTGGAGAAGGTCGCGTTGACCGGCTCCGTGCCGATGGGCGGCGGCATGAGCGTGCTGTCGTTCCAGCCGGACCACAAGCCGGTCGTGCCGTTCAACCAGCAGCCGCTCACGAACTTCGTCGACATCGGACCGAATTACTTCAGCACGATGGGCATTCCGATCGTGCGCGGCCGCGAGTTCACGACGCAGGATGCGACGCTCGATCCGCGCGTCATCATCATCAACGAGGCGATGGCGCGGCGCGAATTCCCGAACGAGGATCCGATCGGCCACCGCTTCTCGTTCGGCCCCGACGACAAGGGCAACGAGCAGTGGGTCGAGATCGTCGGCGTCGTCGGCAACGTCCGGCAGTATCGGGCCGATCAGGAGCCGGTGCCGATCACGTATGCGCCGAATACCGGCTCGCCGTCGCGTGCGCAGAACTTGATGATTCGGACGACGGGCGATCCGATGAGCATCGCCGGATCGGTGCGCGCGGCCCTGCAGTCGCTCGACCCGTCGCTGCCGGTGTCGCCGCCGCGGACGCTCGACGACGTGGTGGGCGCGTCGCTGACGCAGCGCCGCTTCAACATGACGCTGCTCGATCGTGTTCGCGACGATCGCGTTGATCCTGGCGATCGCCGGCATCTACGGCACGGTCGCGTACTCGGTGGCGCAGCGGACGCAGGAGATCGGCATCCGCGTCGCGCTCGGCGCGACGAGCCGCGAGATCCTGGGACTGGTGCTCTACGGATCGCTCAAGCCGGTCGTCGCCGGCCTTGCGATCGGCATCGTCGCGGCGTTGGCGCTGACGCGCCTGCTGTCGGGCCTGGTCTACGGCGTCAGCACCACCGACCCCGTCACCTTTATTTCGCTGCCGCTGTTGCTGGGCGTGGTCGCATTTCTCGCCGGCCTGTTCCCGGCGCTGCGCGCGAGCCGAATCGATCCTCTAGCAGGCTGATGAAAAATCCGGGTTAATCGACATGTTCAGCTTCCGATCGTCGCGGCGACTGCGGCCGCATCGTCGTGTGCGGGACGCGCGAACGCCGCGGCGCTCATGCGTTCACCGCGGCCAGGGTGCGCAAACGCACCAAGTTGTAGGCGGTGGCCACGAAGAGGAAGTGCCATTCGACTCGCGCGGTGCCGCGATGGCGCAGTTTGCGCAGCCCGCCGATGGTCTTCATCCAGCCAAACACCTCTTCGATGCGTTTGCGATGGCGCTGACTGACGGCGTAGCCGGGATGGCGCGTCGTCCGTCCGTCGATCGCACTGCGCGGGGCTTGCGCGACATGCGGCGTGACGCCGAGGGCTCGCGCCGTTTCGACCCACGCCCGAGTGTCATACGCTTTGTCGCCGCCGACAGTGGCGGGCCGTGGCGACAAGGCCTGCAGCAGATCGGTCGCGGCGTCGCGTTCGCCGGTGCCGGTCGCGGTGACGACACACGCATCGACGACCAACCCGTGGCGATTCTCCATCAGCACCTCGCCGAGATAGGCCAGCTTCGCTTCTTTCCCAGGGCCCTTCTTCGCCAACCGACTGTCGGGATCGGTCGTGGAGGCGTGCGTCACATTCGAGCGACGCTCCCCATGAAAATTCACCGTAGGATTGCTCGGGTCATCATCCGAGGGACCACGGCTGGTGCCATCGCGCCGGGTGAAACTCTTCTGCCCGGCCCACGCCTCCAGCAAGGTGCCGTCGACGGTGAAGTGCTCATCCGACAACACCCGACGCGCCCCCGCTTGCGTGAGCACCGCGTCGAAGAACTGCCGCGCGATGTCGCCCGCGAGCAGCCGCTCGCGATTCTTGCTGAACGTCGTCGGCGTCCAGACGACGTCGTCCATCGCCAAGCCCACAAACCACCGAAACAGCAGGTTGTACTCCAACTGCTCGACCAGCAGCCGCTCACTGCGCACCGTGTAGAGCGCTTGCAGCAGCAACGCCCGCAGCAACTGCTCGGGCGGCACCGACGGGCGCCCCGTCGTCGCGTAGATCGCCTCGAATTGCGGCGACAGCTGGCGCAAGGCCTCGTCGGTCATCTGCCGGATCACCCGCAGCGGATGGTCCGCCGGCACGCGTTGCTCCGGCGACAGGTAACTAAACAGGTGCCCACTCTGCTGATCGTCTCCGCGCATGCGATGGCCTCCGGCCCGCAGTGTAGTACGACGATCGGCGTCATGGGTACCCCTTTTTCAGCAGCCTGCTAGAAGCGTTGCGCGTCGATTGATAAGATGGACCGGTTCCTCGCGGGGGGAACAATCGTCAATCGCCGATTGGCGATGATTCTGCCCCTACTCGGCGATCCTACTCTCGCAGGTCGCCGGCGGAGGTCACGCGAGCACCACTAGGAGTGTGCCTCATGACCCGCTTTACTTCCATCACACCTAATCTTCTCGTTCGCGACGTGGCAACGAGCGTCGCTTTTTACCGCGACGTGCTTGGCTTCACGATGGGGGAGACGGTTCCCGACCAAGAGCCGTTCGTGTTCGTCTGGATGAAACGCGACGACGTGTCGGTGTTTCTCAATGACATCACTGCGGCCGCCGACGATTATCCGGAAGCGGCGAAGCTGCCGCCGGGCGGCACGGCGGCGTTGTTCTTCGTGATTACAGGCGTCGATGCGTATCACGCGCAGGTCGCGCCAAAGGCGAAGGTGATCATGCCGCTCAAGACGCAGTTCTACGGCATGCGTGAATTCGCGGTGACCGATCCCGACAGCCACATCATCACGTTTGCGGAGCGCCTTGGAAATAACGAATAGCGAATTGAGAATAACGAAAGCATGTTGCTGCTTGCGGCGATAGTGTTTCAGGCGACGGTCGGACAGGCCGTCGCCACCTGTCGCGTTCCAAACGATCCTGACGAGCGCGTGTGGAGTCTCGAGCGCGCCGCTCCGGATCGTTGGCTCGTTGCTTTCTCCAGCAAGTCCCTCGACAAGCCTCGCGTCGAACTGCCGCTCGCCGACGCGGCGCCACGTGTGGCAGAGCCAAGAATCAGTCTGTCGTTTACTTCGGCGAATGGCGGACGCCGTATTGAGTGGCAGATCACAAACGGCGCGTCGTCGCTCGATCTCCTCGTGAATCACGGCCTCGAAGTGAACGTTGAGCGCGATCTCGACCCCGCGGTCGACTCGATGAACACGGATGGTCCGATCGCGCTCACGTGCTCGATCGTAGAACGTCCGGAGAACGATCGTCGAACGACCGCAGAACGGACGAGTGAGTGGCATGCTTCCGCCGGCGCGGCAAGCAGCGTTGACTTGTATGACTCGACCTCAGGCCGATCGTACGGAGTCCTGGCGATCGGCTGGGCCAGGGAGTTGACCCGCGAGCTCGCGTGGGGACCGGTTCGCGGGCGGTTTGCGTGGGGCGTCGAGGTGACACCGGTGTTTGCCCAGTTCGAACCGTCACGGATCTACGGCGCGGGGTTCGCGCCGGTGATTTGGCGCTGGAACTTTCCGCCGCAGCCGCGCTGGTCCGCGTTCGCGGAGCTTTCAATGGGCGGGTTGTGGACGAGCGATCCGATCCCCGAGGACACCGGGCGCGCCAACTTCAGCGCGCACTGGGGCGGCGGCATCCGCTTCAGGCCGCGCGGCGGGCACGCGATCCTCGTCGCCTACCGCTTTCAGCATTTCTCGAACGGCAATCAGCTTGGCTCAAACCCCGGCGTCAACAGCCACGTGGTGTTGGCCGGCTGGTCTCACCGAAGTTGACGGGACAATCCGCCTAAAGGCGAACGCTCCGCTGCGGAGACGGTGTGGCGTCCGGCTTTAGCCGGACTGTCACCTCTCGTAGCTTTCCTTCTTCGCCGAGGTCGACAGCTTGATCAGGTAACGCATCGGATCCGCGCGGAACATCTGGCGCAATTCCGCGAGGCTGCTCGCGCCGCCATAGCTGATCGACGAGCAGAGGTGCTTGAGGATGTCCTGGATGATCGGACGCACCGATCCGCGCGCCGGCACGCTGACCTCGGTGCCTTCGGCGCCGATCGATTCCAGATCGACCTCGCTGTCGTCTTCGAGGTCGAGGCGATCGCGGATCGCCTCGATCGACGCCATGCCGCGAAGCACCTTGAACGGGACCTTGACCGACCGTTGCTGGTCGGCGAGGACAACCGACTTTTGAACCGTGTCGCCGGGCGTTTCCTCGGTGCCGGCGAACATGCTGCCGAGCATCACCGTGTCGCCGCCGAAGAGCAGCGCCTCGAGGATCGCGCCGTGGCGCTTGATGCCGCCGTCGGCGATTAGCGGGACCGCGTGGTGTCCGGCCTCAGCCGGACCGGCTGCGGCGGCACATTCATACAGCGCCTGCAACTGCGGAACCCCGAAGCTCGTGGTCAGCCTCGTCGTGCACCCGCCGCCGGGGCCGATGCCGACCTTGACGGCGTTGACGCCGCGTTCGGCGAGAAACGTCACGCCGTCTGCCGTTGCCACGTTGCCTGCGACGAGCTCGATCGCCGGGAATGACTTCCTGAACGTGTCGATGGCCTTCGCCATCACCACCGAATGACCGTGCGCGATGTCGATGACGATCACGTCGACGTGCGCCTTCACGAGCTCGGCGGCGCGCTCGATGAAGTCGCCGGTCGCACCGATGGCGGCACCGACCATCAGGCGGCCGTGCGCATCGCGGGTCGCGAAGGGCAGCCGCTCCTGCCGATGAATGTCCTTGGCGGTGATGAGGCCGATCAAGGTGCCGCCGGCGTCGACCAGCGGGAGCTTCTTGACCTTGCGCCGAATCATCATTTCTTCGGCCGCCTTCAGCGTCAGCTCGCCCTGTCCCGTGATCAGCGACTCGACCGGTGTCATCCTCGACGCCACCGTGCCTTCGCGCGTGTCGACGAAGCGGACGTCGCGTTCGGTCAGCAGGCCCTTCAGGCGGCGCCCGCCGTCGACGACGACAAGCGTGCCCGCCTTCGTTCGTTTCATGGCGGCGACCGCGTCGGCGAGCGGCGTCTCGGGAGCGACGGCGTACGGATCGCGGATGATGATGTGCTGCATCCGCTTGACCTTCTCGACTTCCCGCACCTGCGGCCCGATGTCGCCGCTCCTGAAACCGCGATCGATGATGCCGATGCCGCCTTCCTCCGCCTGGACGATCGCCATCGGCGCGCGCGTGACCGTATCCATGTTGGCGGACACCAGCGGACGCTTGAGCGTGATGTTCGTCGAAAAACGGCAGGACAGGTCGATCACCGACGGATCGCGGCGCGTGACGATGCTGTACTGCGGCCGCAGCAGGAAATCGTCGAAGGTGGCGCCGCGGACGATGTCCGCAAGCGCGTCGAAGCTCATGGGGCTAATGGTATCTTTAGTGTCGTTCCCATGCAGTTGCGTTTTGAATGGACGCCGTCGGAGCCTGACCGCCGTCTTGTCCGACGAAGCCTTGGCGGCGTCGGAAGCCTTGGCGACGGCGGGACGGTGTTCGTGCGTCATCGGTGGGCGCGCCGCTACATCTTGCGCGTCCTCGACAACGGAACGCTGCGGGTGACGCTGCCGCGGTGGGGATCGAAGCGCGAGGCGCTCGCCTTCGTGGAGCGGAGCGCGCGCGTGGATCGAGAAGCAGCTGGTCAAGCACGAATCGCGGCCGGCCGTGGCGCACCCCGACGAACCCGCGCTGCGCCGGCGCGCCCTGAAGGAGCTGCCGCCGCAGCTGCTCGCCTTGGCCGCGGTCCACGGCATCACCGTGACGCGCGTGTCGATTCGCAACCAGCGCTCGCGCTGGGGCGCCTGTTCATCGCGCGGCTCGATCACGCTCAACTGGCGATTGATTCTCGTGCCGCCGTTCGTGCGCGAGTACGTGATGATTCACGAGTTGATGCACCGCCGCGAGCTCAATCACTCGAAACGTTTCTGGAAGCACGTCGCCGCGGCCTGTCCGCAACACCGGGAAGCCCGCGCGTGGCTGCTGTCCGACGGGCAGCGGCTCTTCACCGGTCAGGAGATGTGTTGATGAACCCTTCGACTCGCCGCTCGCGCGGCTCGCTCAGGGCAGGGCGGATTGCCGCGTGGACCGTCGCGCTGCTGGCAGCGGTTGCAGTCGATGCGCACGCGCAGATGAGCATGGGAACGTTCCATGGCTACCTGACCGGTCACATCGGCTCGGTGCTCGGCGGCGACGTCTCCGGTGCGAAGACGTCGGGGGGCGGTTCGGTGTCGGTGCAGGAAACGACCGGGTGGGGCGCGGAATTCGATTTCGGCCGCGCCACCAACGTCGAGGTTGACGCGCTACGGCTCGACATCACGACCTACATGGTCAACATGGCGTATATCAATCCGTACAGCTGGTTCCGGCCGTTCGCGACCGTGGGCGCCGGCGTGACACAGGTCGACGGCTGCCGGGCGTGCAATCACCCGTCGAAGACCTATGACCTCGGACTCAGCGCCGGCGGCGGTATTTTCCTGGTGGCCAACGACGTGATCGGCATGCGCGCCGACGCGCGCTACTTCTGGTCTGGCGGGGAGCATCCCGATCTTGGCCGGCCGGAGAATCTGACCCACTGGCGAATTTCGGTCGGCTTCACGTACCTCTGGGCGATCGCGCCGTAGCCGAAGACCGCTCAGCTTGAATTGACTGCGCGAATCCTTCACTGTCGAAGGATGAGACTCGCGTGTCTCGTCGTGTTGTGCGCGAGCGCGCTGGCCGGTTGTAATAGCTCCACTCCCACTGCGCCGACACCGCCCGCGCCGCCCGTCGTCACGAATCCCTTGCCGCCGGTGAACACCGTTGTGGGGATTTCATTGCTCGGCGACATGTGGATTCCCACTAATGCAACCGCACCGGTGCAGATGACCGCGCGGCTGATTACGAGCAATTCACCGTTCGAATACACGTTGGCGACCGACGGCGTCACATGGTCGATCGAGCCGGCCGGTGTTGCGCTGGTCGATCAGCATGGCCGCGTCTCGCCGGTATCGATCGGCACGGCAACGGTCAGCGCCAAATATGGCGACAAGACCGGCATCAACCCCATTCGCGTGTTGCCGGATTACTCGGGCAACTGGTCGGGACAATTCCGAATCACGGGCTGCACCGGTGGCTACGATTTTCGCGAGTGCGGGCAAATGATGGTCGGGGCAGGCGCAGGCAATGGCACGGGTACGGCCCCCAGCCCGTTCTACCCGCTTACGATGACGTTGTCGCAGCTCCGCGATCAGGTGACGGGCACGGTGCGTGAGCCGCGCGCGTCGGACGATCTGGCGTATCCCGTCCGCGGCATCGTGCGCGTTGCCGGACAGTTGGTGCTCGAGGCGACGGCGAACAAACCCAGCGGCGACGAGTTGCGCGTGTTCAACTGGTCGAGCACTACGAATGCCGGCGTGACGGCGATGTCGGGTGCGTTTACGAAGATCGAGCCGTATCGCACGGTTTTCAACGCGCCTTACACGATCCGAACGGAGCACGAGTTCACGGGCCTTTCGCGCACGCAGTAACGGTCGAGGTGTCCTCGTTCGACCCGCGCCATCTTCACAATGATCCGCAATCGTCCCCGAATGAGTGCGATCTGGCGCAGAAATTCGTGGCACACGACTTGATGCAGGAAGGGATCAGGGGATCCTAAGGAGGGTCGGACATGTTGAACACAGTTGTGGGATCGGCAATTGGTGGATTGGTGGCAGGCGCGGTGGCGCTCGGCGCGGCCGCGGTCATGCGCCCGTCTCCGGCTCCGGCGTATGGACTGGATCCGAATGCAAACGGCGCGTATGCGATGACGGTGGCCAATACGGCCCCGTTCAACAACGGCGCCTCGTTGCAGTGCCAGCCTTACGAAGAGGCGGTGCTGCGCCGCGCCGTCGTCAACGGGCGCGAAGTCACCGACGTCACGTGCATCACGCGCAGCGCGTATGCGCCGCAGGCCTACGGGCCCTTCGACTACGCTCAGGGCCGGCAGCCGGTCTATCAGCAACCGGTTTACCGTGACGACATCGTGAGGCGCCCGGTCACGCGCACCAGCACGGTGACGCAGCCGTCCCGCCCGCGAGTGGTGACGGAGGAGCGCGACCCCGAGCGCTCCTGGGGCAAGACCGCGATGGTCATTGGCGGCAGCACCGGTGCGGGCGCGGGCATCGGCGGGCTGATCGGCGGCAAGAAGGGCGCGCTCATCGGCGCAGCCGTCGGCGGCGGCGCGGCGACGATCTACGAGGCGAGGAAGCGCTAGCGCGTTCCTCGCCGGCGCGTTTTCTTGCCCCGCCTCCCGGCGGGGCGGTTTCAGAGTCTGCGCAGAAAGAGCAGGCGGCGCGAGAGGCGAATGTCCTCCGCGTCGCCTGTGTCATTTCCGTGGCGTGGCTGCGAAATGGCCTGGGCTCCGTTTGGCCGGAGTTCCCCTGTTAGTTCTTCCAGTTCCCTGCCCTCGATCGCGGGACTACGATCTTCGCGAGGTCTGGCATGACGTTGCGAAAACTCCTGATTGTCGGCGCCGCACTCGTGGCCGCGAGCTGTTCCAGGAACCCGGCCACATCAACGAGCGCGATTCCGACATCCCCTTCGGCGATCAGCCTGCCAGGGCCGGACGACGGCGGCGTTTCGCATCGCACTGTCGTCAATTATCCGCAACGCAACGAGACGCTCGATTTCCGCGTGCAGCTCGAGTCCAAGTATGCGAGCAAGGGGCGCACACCCGCTCAGGCCTACGTCGACATGGACGGCGAGGTCGCCTGGATCCAGGAATACCACCGCTACCGTGTCAACGGATGCGATCACGATACGGCGACGCGCAACGCACTGGCGCAGGTCGATGGCGCCGCGCCGCCGCAGGTGTGCGCCGTTCGATTTTTTCCGGAGACGGCGATCTACCCATCACGCGAAGATTCCGTGGACTTCCGCCGCCAGCTGGGAGCCAAGTACCAGGCGATGGGGCGCAGCGCGCAATCGACGGTTGATGCCGAAGGCGCCGGGATTTGGATCTCCGAGTACCTTCGCTATCGCACCAGCGGCTGCGATCACGCCAGCGCCGTGCAGAGCACCCTGGCCCAGGTTGACGGCGCCCCGGCGTCTGCGACCTGCCTCGTGACGTGCGCCTATTACATCTCTCCGGCATCGGTGTCCACACCGTCTGGCGGCGGAGCGTTCAGCGTGGAGTTGGTCCGGACGTCCGGGACGTGCCAGTGGGCGGCGGTGAGCGAAGCGCCGTGGGTCGCGTTGACGCCTCCGCTCACCGGCGGCGATCGGTCGCGGGTGTCCTTCCTCGTGGCGCCCAATAGCGGCGGTTCGCGATCGGGAACCGTGCGCGTGAATTATCCAGGCGGCGCGGTGTTCTTTGAAGTCAGGCAGAACGGGCTGTCGTACAGCCTGAGCTTCCAGTTCTTCGATCCCGCGGTCTCCTCGAATCCCACGACCGAGTGCCTGATCAGGACCACCAGTTCGGTGTGCACGTTGACGGCGGTGGCCACCGGGCTGCCGGCGTCCATTGCGAGCTACGACTGGCAGGTCGATTACACGTATGGTGGGACAAAGTCCCGGACACAGAACGGTGCGTTGCCGACATACCTTCTCACCGAGTCCTGCGCAGCCTCGTCCGCCGGCGCCTCGGTCGTGCCGATTTCCGTGAAGCTGACGGTGACCGATACCCTCGGCAACACGGCGACGCTCTACTCGGGACAGGGATCCCAGCCGGCGCTGCAGTTGAAGACCTCTCCCTGCCCGTAGCCCGGCGCGGCGGCTCCGCCTTCGCGGCGAAGCGGTTCCGGCGAGACCGGTCTTCACCTTGACATTCTAGGTGAGCGGGCGTAACGTTCGCCTAGAATGTCTACTAAAGCGGCGTCTCATGATGATCGCATCGAGCTCCTGCAGGGCACGCTGGACCTGCTGATCCTGCGGACGCTGCTGCCCGGCCCGGCCCATGGGCACGCGATCGCCAAGACCATCGAGCGCTCATCGGAAGATGTGCTGACCGTCGAGCAAGGCTCCCTGTATCCCGCGCTGCACCGCCTGATCAAGCGCGGCCTGATCGCCGCCGAAGACGGCACCTCGGAAAACAACCGCCGCGCCAAGTTCTACCGGCTGACTGCGCAGGGCCGGAAGCAGCTGACCGTGGAAACGGGCAAGTGGGACAGGCTCGCCGGCGCCATCGCGCGCATCCTTCGCAACCGCACGGTGAGGTCCTCATGATTGGCCGCCGGCCCGACCTCGACGACCTCGATCGAGAGATCCGCGATCACATCGAGCGCGAAACCGAGGATAACCTCGCGCGTGGCATGACGCC
Organism: uncultured cyanobacterium; assembly: GCA_963833135.1. Classification (GTDB taxonomy): domain Bacteria; phylum Acidobacteriota; class Vicinamibacteria; order Vicinamibacterales; family UBA2999; genus 12-FULL-67-14b. The sequence goes on from CAWHWW010000016.1 coordinate 766,076, forward strand.
GGACGAGGCGCGCACCGCGGCCCTGCGCAAGTTCGGCAACGTGATGCGGGTCAAAGAGGACGTTCGCGGAGTGTGGATTCCCGGCTGGCTCGATCACCTCAGGCAGGATGCCCGCGACGCTGTGCGCTATGTACGCCTCAAACCCGCCTTCTCGTTCGCGATTGTCGTCACGCTGGCCCTCGGCATCGGCCTGACGACGGCGATCTACAGCGTGGTAAATGCCGTGTTACTGCGGCCGCTCACATATGCGCACCCGGATCGCGTGGTTTGGCTGACCACCACCGGCAAACAGAATCGACCGGGCCGTGAGGAAATCATGAACTCGATCGACTTCGCCGTCTGGAAATCACAGGCGACGTCGCTCGAGCACATGGTGGCGTACGACTACACGGACTCGACGGTCGTCATCGGCGGTGAAGCCTCGCGAATTCGAATCGTCCAGGCCTCCGACGGCTTCTGGCCGGTCACCGGTGCGCGGCCGCTGTTTGGCACGTTGCCCACGTCGCCGGATCCGCCGGCGATCGTGCTGTCGCATCGGGTGTTCCGCGAGCAATTTCACGGCGACCCCGGCGTGATCGGACAGATGGCTGCGATCGACGGAAGGCCGGCGACCATCGCCGCGGTCCTGCCCGAAGACTTCCAGCCGCAGCTCGTCGCGTTTCCGTTCACGCCCGCTTACGACCGGGTGGAAACAGGGGCGTATCGCCTCATGGGGCTGCAGCCCCCGCCGCAAGTAATCGGTCCGACCACCCAGGTTCGGATCTACCAGGCGTTCGGCGAGCTCAAGGCCGGCGTGACGATCGAGCAGGCGCGCGCGGAGATCGACGCGATTCATGGACGGCGGCAACGTGAACACCCGTCACCGTTCGGCGGCGACTCCACCGCGGTCTTGACGCCCCTGCGCGAGAGGATCGTCGGTCCGTCACGAGTGGCCCTCGGCGTGCTGCTGTCGGCGTCGATGCTGGTGCTCGTCATCGCGTGCGTGAACGTCGCGAACCTGTTGCTGTCACGATCGTCGGAGCGACGAAAGGAAATCGCGCTTCGCATGTCGGTCGGGAGCGGGCCGGTGCGCGTGATTCGCCAGTTGCTTGCCGAGAGCCTCGGCTATGCGGTCCTGGGCGGCGTTGGCGGCGTCCTGTTTGCATCGTGGCTGGTCGACACGGTCGTCATGATCATCGGCCCCGCCGTGCCGCGGCTCGACGAAACCACGCTGGATCTGAGTGTCCTGGGCGTAGCCGCCGCTATTTCGATCGGCACCGCGCTCCTGTTCGGGGTCGGCCCGGCGATCGCGCTGGTCTTCACCAACGTCCATGAGGTCCTGAAGGAAGGCGGCCGCAGTGTGTCCCAATCGCGCCGCGTCGTGATTGCCGGTCGCATCATGGCCGCGGCCGAGGTCGCGCTGACGGTCGTCCTGCTCGCCGGCGCCGGCCTGATGTTCAAGAGCGTGTGGCAGATGACACGGCATCCGAGCGGCTTCACGCCCGATCAGATCCTGACGATGAAGGTCGATCTTCGGGGCCCGCACTATCGCGAGCTGAAGGCGCGCCAGGACTTCGCATCGGCCCTGCTCGCGAAGGCACAGACGCTGCCTGGCGTTCGCGAAGCCGCCCTGACCACCGGCCGTGAATCAACAATGATCGTGCTCAAGGAGGGCGAGCCCATGCTGCCTCCGGCGCTTCGCGCTACACGTGAAGCAGCGGTCAGTTCGATCTCTCCCGGCTTTGGCCCGATGCTCGGAATGTCGCTTGCGGGCGGCCGATGGCTGAACGAGCTCGAAACCGGCTCGGTGGTGATCAACGAAAGCCTGGCCCGACGCGATTTTGCCGACAGCGATCCGATCGGCGCCCGAATCAGGATGCCCTGGCTCGGTGGCGATCGGCTGGCGACGATCGTCGGCGTCGCCCGGGACTTGAAGTATTCCGACATCGACAAGGACGTGGCGCCCGAGCTGTTTTTCCATCACGCGGATGCGCCGATCTTTTCGGTCATGCTGGTGATGCGAACAGACGACGATCCCCTTGCGGCGGCGCCGTCGATCAGACAGGCGCTTTCCAGGATCGATCCCACGCAGTCGTTCTATTCGATCCGGACGATGGAGGAGGCGCTGGCGGAATCGATCGCGCCGCGCCGCTTCAACCTCCTGCTGCTGGGCATTTTCGCGCTGGTCGCACTGGTGCTTGCCGCGCTGGGCGTCTACGGCGTTGTCGCGTATGCGGTCGCGGAGCGAACTCAGGAGATCGGCATCCGCCTCGCCCTCGGCGCCGAGCGCGCGCGAGTGGTGCGCATGATCGTGTCGCAGGGGATGATGAGCGTGCTCACCGGAATTGGCGTGGGGCTGGTGTCAGCCTACGGTGCCACGAGGCTGCTCGCAGGCCTGCTGTACGGCGTCGGGAGCCACGACGTGCCGACCTTCGTAGCTGCGACCCTCATGCTCGGCGTGATTGCGTTCATGGCCTGCGCAGCACCCGCCTTGCGCGCGGCCTTTGTCGATCCGGTGATTGCCTTGCGCGCCGAATGAACGACTCGGGCTAGAATCGCGCATGCGCACGACGCCGTCAACGGCACTCTGCATCGCTTGTGTCGCGCTCAGTTTGGTCGCCTCTCTTGCCGGACAGGCGCCCGGCGGCGGGACGCCGCCGCCGCCGCCCCTGATCCGCGAGAATGCCACCACCAAGCTCACCGATCACGTGTGGGCCATCCCCGACTTCAACGTCGGCCTGGTTCCAAACGTCGGCATCATCGTCGGCAGCAAGGCCACGCTGATCGTGGACACCGGACTCGGTCCGCGAAACGGTGAGGCCATCGTCCGCGAGATGAAGAAGGTCAGCCGCAACGCGGACGTCTACGTCGTGACGACGCATTACCACCCCGAGCACTCGCTTGGGGCCGGCGCGTTCACCGGGGCGAAGCTGGTGATGACGCGAGTGCAGCAGCAGGAGATGACCGAGGTGGGCAAGGCCATTCAAGACACCTTCGCCAGCCGATCGGCCCTCAACAAGGAGCTCCTGAGCGGCGTCGCGTACCCAACGCCGGACATCCTGTTCGATCGCGAGCATCGCCTCGATCTCGGCGGCGTGCACGTCCGGCTCATGTGGCGGGGACCGGCGGCGATGCATACGCGCGGCGACACCATGGTGTTTGTCGAAGAGGATCGCGTGCTGTTTACCGGCGACGTGGTGATGAGCCAGCGATTTCTCGCGGCGCAGAACAATTCAAGCCTGAAGACGTGGCTGTCGGTCCTCGATGAATTGACGGCCCTCAAGCCGCTCCACGTCGTCCCGAGTCACGGCAAGCTTGGCGACACGGCGCTGATTGCCCGCGATCGCGAGTTCATTGAGGCCGTGCAGGCGCGGGTCGCGGCCCTGAAGCGCGACGGCAAATCGATCGATGAGGCCGTCGCGGCGGTGGTCGCGGAGATCGCGCCGAAGTATCCGGAGTTTGGAAATGCGACGAACGCCGGCGCCATGGCCCGAGCGGCGTACGCCGAAGCGCAGTGAGCTGGCGCCAGCCCGCTATTTCCTGTCGATGTCGCTGATGATCCCGGTGAACAGCGAGACGGTCGCCGCCTCGTTGTGGACGCGCAAGTGGAGAACGCCGCTTCGTTCAAAGGTCTGAACCCAGCGCCGCACCTCCGGTAGCGACGCATACCGCGCGAGCGCCGCCAGGTCCTGGCTCGTGGTGTTGACCACATCGTCATTGTCGGTGCCCGCATTGCTCGAGATGATCGAGTGGACGAGCGCCCAGGTCGGCCACGCCCGGCGGTTCAGCTCTCTCAAGTAGCTGGACGTGGGCTGTAGCTCGCGCAGGTTGACGGTGTCGGCCAGGATGCATTCGTCCTGCTCTGGAAAGCCGGACACGTACGCCAGTCGGCTGCCCTGGTTTGGCGTGTCGATCATGATGAGCGTCGCCACATCACGGCCGTAGCGGATCGGGATGCCGTTGCGATCGTAGCCGGTGCCCTGCATGTACGACCGTGCCGCGAGGCCACCGAGGCTATGCCCGACAAGGATGACGGCCGGCGCGCCGGTGAACTGCTTGATGGCGTCGATGACGACCTTGAGCTCGCCGGCCTTCCGGTCAGTGGGAACGTTGGCAACGGCGAGCAGGTCGAAGCCTCCTTTGAGGTCGGAAAAATCGATCCGAAACGTACTGGAACCCGCGGTCACCAGCGGTCCTCGCGGCCGCTTTCCCATTGGTGTTCTCGTAGAGCCGCGGCGCGTCGTAGCCGTAGCGGCGAGTCGAGAGTTGCGGGAGGGTATCGTCCCAGGTATCGGCGGATGAGCAGAAGCCGTGGATGAAGAGGACGGGCAGCCCCGCGGCCATCGCGGGTGACGCCCACAGCAGCAGCAAGAGCGCGATGATCGGCCGAGAGGATTCCAAGGTGTCAGTGTATAGTCGGTTCCTCGATGCGATCAAATACCCAGGGACTGTGTCGACGAAATTCATGATCACACCGTGACCCTGCCCCCCGGCACGAGACTTGGTCCCTACGAAGTCGTTTCCCAGCTTGGCGCTGGCGGAATGGGTGAGGTCTATCGCGCTCGCGACTCGAAGCTGGGGCGCGACGTCGCGATCAAGGTGCTGCCCGAAGCCGTTGCGCAGGACGTCGAGCTGCTGGCGCGGTTCGAGCGCGAGGCGAAGACGCTGGCCGCGCTCAATCACCCGAACATCGCGCACATCCACGGACTCGAGGAGCGCCCGCCGGCAAGCCCCGGCCTCGCCGGCATGCGGGCACTCGTCATGGAGCTCGTCGAGGGCGAGGATCTGTCCGCGCGCATCGGGCGCGGCCCGATCGCGCCGGCCGACGCCGTGCCGATCGCGATGCAGATTGCCGAGGCCCTGGAGACCGCGCATGGGCAAGGCATCATCCATCGCGATCTCAAGCCCGCGAACGTGAAGGTCCGCGGCGATGGCACCGTGAAGGTGCTCGACTTCGGCTTGGCGAAAGCGGTGGATCCGGCTGGGACGGCTGAGACCGGCGACACCGCCAACTCGCCGACATTCGCTGGCGCCACCCAGAGGGGGATGATTCTCGGCACTGCGGCCTACATGGCCCCCGAGCAGGCGCGCGGCAAGCCCGTGGACAAACGAGCGGATGTGTGGGCCTTCGGTGCGGTGTTGTTCGAGATGCTGACCGGCACGCGGGCCTTTCCCGGCGAGGATCTCACCGACACGCTCGCCGCCGTCGTCCGGACGGAGCCGAACTGGACGCTGCTGCCGCCGGGCTTGCCACCGACGCTGGTCGTTTATCTCAAGCGGTGTCTGCAGAAGGATCCGAAGCAACGCATTCCCGACATTGCGACGATGCGCCTCGCGCTGGCGGGCGCGCTCGACACCGCCGCGACGCCGCTGACGTCATTGACGCATCGTCCGTCACGCCACCCACTCGTGCTGGCGTCGATCGCAATTGCGGCGCTGTCGCTCGCTGCCGCCGCGTTTGCGGTCTGGAACCGACCCGCTCCGATTCAGGGGCCGGCGGCGCGTCTGACCATCCCGCTTCCGGCGCGCGCCGAGATCACGTCGTATCCAGCCATCACCCGCGACGGACGCACCGTCGCCTATGTTGCGCAACTAGGGACAGAGGATGCGCAGCTGTACCTGCGCGATCTGAATTCGTTCGAGGTGCGCGCCGTTCCCGGAGCGAGCGGCGCCCGCATGCCATTCTTTTCCCCCGATGGCACATGGGTGGGGTTCATCGCGAACGGGTATTTGCAGAAAGCCGAGGTCGCCGGCGGCACTCCGATCAGGCTGGCCGAAGCCGCGTACGGCTACGGTGGAACATGGACCGAGGAGAACACGATCATCTACGCCGCCTCGCTCGGCTCCGGCCTCCTGCAGATCCCTGATGCCGGGGGTCCGCCCACTGCACTCACGACGCCAGACGGCGCGGCACGGGGCTACGCGCACGTGTTTCCGCAAAGCCTCCCCGGTGTCGGACGAGTGCTGTTCACGGTCTGGGGACGGAACAAAGGCAGCGCGATGCTCTCGCTGGCTTCGGGCCAGTGGGATCTGGTCCTGCCGTCGACGACGTTTGCCTCGGCGACGTTCGACAAGCCAGAAGGGACACCGGGCCGTCTGCTGGTCGTTGAAGAGGCCGGCGGCATCCGGGGCGCCCCGTTCGATCCAGCGCGCCCCGCCAGCACCAGCTTGGGGGGTGCAGTGCTGGACGGCGTCTACTACGAGACCGAAACGCAGACCATGGGCTGGCTGGCGGTTTCGAATACCGGGACGGCCGTCTACGCGGCCGGCAATCCGGGCAAGACATCGCTGGTGTGGGTCAGCCGCGACGGCAAGGTCGAATCGGCTGGCAGGAAGCAGGACGTCTATCGGGAGGTCAGCATTTCGCCGGATGGCACGAGGGCCGTGGTCCGTCGCGCAACTCACCTGTGGATTCATGACTTTCAGCGCAGCACCAGCAGCCCTCTGACGTCGGGGGAGCACAATAACATTCTCCCGGTGTGGAGCCGTGACGGCCGGCGGGTCGTGTTCGCGTCGAATCGCGACGGCGACTGGGACATCTACTCGCAGCCTGCCGACGGATCGCGCCCCGCCGAAGTGCTGCTGAAGCGGCCCTCGGATCAATTCCCGTACTCGTTCTCGTCCGAGGGCACGCTGCTCTATACCGAGATCGCACCCAAGACCGGTCGCGACCTGTGGACACTGTCGCCCGACGGCAAGCCGTCCCCGCTGCGTGTCACTCAGTTCAACGAGTATGTGGCCGAATTCTCGCCGGCGCCGGCAGCCGGATCGCGATGGATCGCCTATGCGTCCGACGAGTCCGGGCGCAGCGAGATCTATGTGCAGCTGTATCCGGGCGGGGAGCAGCGCACCGCCGTTTCGGCAGGAGGCGGGATGCGGCCGATGTGGTCGCCTGACGGCAAGGAACTCTTCTTCGTGACCGGTGACGCCGTGGTGTCGGTGGCCATGCAGCCGAACGGGACCTTCGGTGCTCCTCGGCGGCTCGCGGACCGGTCGAGCTTCTTCCTCGACGACAGGTTTCACAGCTACAGTGTGTCGCCCGCTGGCGACCGGATCCTGATGATCCGGCGCGATCCGGGGTCGGTGCCGAATCAACTCAACGTGATTCTGGACTGGTTTTCAGATCCGCGTAGAGACTGACTCCAGTCGATGAGCAGTGACAACCGTTGTGACTATGGACCGCTGCGGTTGTGACCGCTTGTGACAGTCGCAAAATGATTGGTGGCTCAGGAGGGAATCGAACCCACACACCCTTGCGGATACGAGATTTTGAGTCTCGCGCGTCTGCCAGTTCCGCCACTGAGCCACAGCAGAATTACCAGTTTACCTTGCATTCGTCATGCGGGGTCACGGGATCCACGGCCCCCCGGTGTTAGTTGGGGGGAGGGCTACTCAACCAGCCCACGGTTCGCCCCGGCCTCGCTCCTCATCGGGACCACATCGCAGGCGAGAACTCTGCGTCGGCGTGCACACTTTGAGACGAGTCGCACTGATCATTCACGGTCACAGTCAGCACGCCAAGATTGGAGTAGAAGATGAGCTTCCCGGCGGCGTCGTAGATTTCGAAAATCTATTCAATTTGTGTGTCAAGTCTGTCAACTAGCGCACATTTCCCGGCGTGGGAGAGTTACTCAGAAGAACAGCAAAAGGTTCCACGGGAACTGTGGAACCTTTGTTCTAGCGTCTCATGCCTGTCCAAGTTCCCGAGCACGTGCCGCCCGAGAAAGTTCCGTTCATGGAGCGTCGATCCGGAGCGAGCGTCGCGTTGAACGTATACAGAGTGTCGACCACCACGAAGAACTGCAGCGAGTTGCCGGTGAAGGTGATCGGAATGACCTGATCGAATACGGCGACCAACGGGATCGAGATCACGAGTTCCGTCGTTGCGCCCGACGTGCGGCGGATGGTGCCGGTCCATTCGACCGACGGCGGCAGGTTCGCCGGGCACCCGCTGCCTTTCGAGATCGTCCCGCCCCAGCTGCCGAACAGCGGATCGTTCGGCGCCTGGTTGATGACGACAGTCTGCCCCGCGACGGCGAGCGTGCCGGTGCGCGTGTCGCCGGGATTTTCAGCCACGCTGAACGAGACCGAGCCCGGTCCGGCCTGCGTGGTCGCGCTCGTTACGGTGAGGAATGACCCATTGGTCGTGACCGTCCATGAACACCCGCTGCCGGTCGTGACCGTAAACGTGGCATTGGCGCCGGCTCCCGAGAAGTTGAAGGTCGTGGTCGAGAGCGAATAGACGCACGTCGGCTGCGTGGCTAGGGCCGTGGGAGTGGTGGGCGACTTCGAGCACGACGCCAACGCGACCGACAGACACAACAAGGCGGCTCCAAGCTTACGCACGATTCCCTCCAGAATCTACGGAAGCAACGATCATGCCCTTCGACTCGATTCCGGCAGCAAGCCGCCGGGAATCTCGCTCAGGACAGGCCTCTGAGCTTGGGCGTCGGACTACTCCGCGCGCAGTGCGACAGCAGGATCTACAGCGGCGGCACGCCGGGCCGGGAGATAGCTGGCGAGGACGGCCACAATAGTGATCGCCGCCGTGGCAGATCCGTAACTGATCATGTCCGTCCCGTCCACTCCGAACAGGAGAGACGCCATGCTGCGCGACACGACGATCGCAAACGCAAGTCCTGCAGCAATGCCAATCGCGGACAGCACGAGGCCGCGCCTGATGACAGCGGCGGCGATGCCGCGTCGACTGGCGCCCAGCGCGAGGCGGATGCCGAACTCGCGTCGTTGTCGTGCCACTCCAAATGCGATCACGCCATAGACGCCGATCGAGCACAGGAACAGTGCGATGAGCGAGAAGCTGCCGACGAGCGCCATCGACAACCAGCGCGAGTTGATCGAGCGGGCGAGGACATCGTTGAGCGTCCGCGCATCGTAGACGGGCTGCTCGGGGTCCAACTCCCGGACTGCCGCCATCATCGACGCCATCACGGCAGTCGGGTTCGCCTTGACCCGCGCGACGATCACGGCGCGATCCTGTGTCGACTGCCGGTAATCGAAATAGATCTGGCCCATCGAATCCGCATCGAGGCCGTCGTGTTTCACGTGACCGGCGACGCCGATGATTTCCATCCAGGCCGACGGCGTATCGTCGCTGCCACGCGCGGGGAAGCGAAGGCGCTTGCCAATCGCCGTCTGACCTGGCCAGTGGCGCCGCGCCACGCGTTCATCGATAATCGCCACGCCGGGCGCATTCCCATCGTCACCCGCCTGGAACGTTCGCCCGCCAATCAATGGGATGCCCATGGTCGTGAAGTAATCGGCCGTGGTCACGCGCCGGCCGTACAGCATCGCCTCTCTGGGCGACTCGTCGAACTCGACAAACGCATTCTGCGCCACCCCGAATAACGGCAGCCGATTGATGAACGACGCTGATTCAACGCCCGGAACGTGCTGGATGCGCTCGAGGATGCGTCCCTCGAAGCGCGCGATTTGCGGATCGTCGCGATACTTCGATCGTGGAATCGCGAGATGCATGCTGACGACGCGATCCGGATTGAATCCGGGATCGATGCCCGCGACCGCAGTAAAGCTTCGTGCCAGCAGAAGGGCACCGGTCGTCAGCGGCAGTGAGAGCGCGATCTGTGCAACGACGAGCGCGAGACGTGTCCGAGCCTGTCGCGGTCCCGCGCTGCAGCCGCGGCCGCTCTCTCGAGATGCCGCCGTGAGATCCGTGCGCCATGCCTGCACGGCCGGAAGGACCGCCGCGACAAGACCGGTGATCGACAAAACCGCGATCGAAACCAGCATCACGCTGCGATCGACGGCAATAGTGTCGAGCCGCGGCAACGCGGCCGGCGCAATCGGCAGGAACTGTCGCACCGCGGCCACGGCCGCAACGATTCCCAGGACGCCGCCGATGAACAGGATCGGCACGATTTCCGCGATCGATTGCAGAAGCACGCGCCATTTCGATGCGCCGAGCGCGAGCCGGATGGCGATCTCGCGATTGCGTGCTGCCGCGCGAGCGGACAACAGCGCGGCCAGATTCAATGCTGCGACGCAGAGGAGTGCGCCAACGGCCGCCAGCATCAGGTAAAGCGCCCGACTGACATCCCCGACGAGATTGTCCTGAAGCCCCAGGACTTCAACGCCGACGTCCTTGTTCATCGGATAAAGGCCGGCGAGACGTGTGGCGACGACATTCAATTGGCCTTCTGCCTCCTTCATCGTCACGCCCGGTTTGAGTCGCGCAATGCACCGCAGGCCGAACGGCGGGCACCTCTCGGCTCATTTCCCGGGGGTTGACGGTCAGCGGCACCCACAGGTCGAACGGGCGCTCGGGAAAAGGGAAGTCCGCTCCCATCACACCGACGACTTCATGAGGAATCGCCGGACAAGCGGATGTGCCGACCGACAATGCCGGCGTCGCCGCCGAATCGTCGTCGCCACAACGCATCGCCAAGGATCACGACACGCTCGCGGCCGATTTCGTCTTCGCCGTCGAGGAAGCCTCGACCGAGAGTCGGCGAGACATTCAACACCGGCAGCGGATTCGCCGAGATGCGCGCGGCCAGCAGGCGTTCCGGATCGCCGGCGCCGTCGTGAGATTGAAGTTCGCGTAAGGATTGTACGAGCGCGATGTCTTCGAAGGCGGTCGTCTGCGCCTGCCAGTCGCGACGATCGGCGGCGTTCACCGCATCGCGCTGGTAACGCGGGCTGCGGGTCCAGATTTGAACGAGTCGATCGGGTTCCGGGAATGGCAGCGGCTGCAACAGCACGCCGTAGACGACGCTGAAGATCGCGGTGACGGCGCCGACACCGAGCGCGACGATCGCGATGGCCGCGGCGGAGAAGCCCGGCGCCTTCAGCAGCAGCCGCACACCGTACGAGAGATCGCGACCGAACTGCCGCAGCCACGCGCCGGATCGCCCGTCGCGCGACGCTTCGCGAATGGGATCGGGGTTGCCGATGGCGAGGGCACGCCGCGCGGCGCGCCTGCTCCGGCGTCATGCCGCGTCTCGATGTTGGCCTGGACCTGCCGATCGAAATGAAACTGCAGCTCTTCGTTCAGCTCGCGGTCGAGCGCCGACGAACCGAAGAGTCCGCGCAGCGAGACGTAAAGCCGATGGTGCCAGCGCATGATGTCACGCCTTCTTGAGGACCAGGCCGATGCCGCTCGACAGCCGCTCCCAGGCCGCTTCTTCGTGGGCCAGCCGCTTCTGCCCCGCCTTGGTCAGGCGATAGAAACGCGCGCGCCGATTGTTTTCCGACGCGCCCCATTCGGCGGTGATCCAGCCTTGTTTTTCGAGGCGCTGCAGCGCCGGGTAGAGCGATCCCTGCTGGACCTGGAGGATGTCGTCGGAGAGCTGACGGATCCGCTGCGCGATCGCCCAGCCGTGCAGCGGCTCGAGCGCGATCGGTCTTCAGGATCAGCAGGTCGACGGTACCTTGAACGAGATCGGTGGGCTTCCCCATGATTATCTACAGGAGACGATAAACCGACTCTTGTAGATAGTCAAGTGGAACGGTCGGTTCAAGGGTTCAACGGTTCAAGAGGTTCAAAGGTTGAGAGACGTGCGGACGTGGCCGACGACTTCCTGCCGGGTGTTGAGGAGTTCCGGCCGGGCGTATTTGCTCAGCCGATCGAGCTCGGCGGAACCGATCGCATCGATCGCCCGCAGCACGGCGAGGATCGCCGGTTCGGCGGCGCGCTTGTTGCCGTCTTCAACTTTGAGCGCGACACCGAGCTTCATCGAAGGAATCCCGGCGCAGTAGAACCCTTCGGCGCCAACCTTGGCGAAGAGGCGCGTGCCCGCGACACGCATCAGGTCGGTGTCGAGGCGGTCGGTTCCGGCGACGAATTCCGGATGCGCGACCATGGCGTTGAAGATCGTCGCCGGTGCGGGATCGCCGGCAGCGACCGCGGCGGAGAAGCGGGCGCACCCTTCGGCCACGGCGTCGAGTGCAATCGCGAACGTCGGCAAACCGCAGCCGTCTATCGCCAGCGAAACATCCTCGCGATCGATGCGCATCCAGTGCGTCAGCGTCGTCAGGACGCGCTGCTGCATCGGGTGCGGCGCCCGGTGATAGCCGCTCGTGACCCATTGCTGCTGCACACAGTGCGCGAGCATGCCGGCATGCTTGCCCGAGCAATTGTTGTGAATGGCGCCGGGCGCCTCGCCGGCGCAGAGCATCGCGATTGGCCGTCTTCTCGTGCAGCGGCAGGTGCGGACCGCACGCCAGCGCCGCGTCGGTCACCTTGGCCTTTTCGAGAATCGATCGCGCGGCCGCCACGTGAAACGGCTCGCCGCCATGCGATGCGGTGCAGAGCGCGAGCTCTTCGCCGGTCAGGTGAAAGCGCTCGACGCCGCCGGCCTCGACGAACGGCAGCGCCTGGAACATCTTGATCGACGAGCGGACGAAGCTGTGATGCGCGGGATTGCCGGCACTGGCAATCAGGCCCTCCTCGGCGTGGACGACGGCGACGTGGACGCGATGAATCGATTCAACGACGTCGCCACGCACCGCCTCGACCACGCAGTGGCCAGGCACCATTCAGGCCGGCACCCAGACGAGCGAGACCAACTGCACCGAGACGCCGCCACGTTTCGGCTTGACGAGGACGCGCTCGAACGGCTCGTTCGACAGCTCCCAATCGTCGGTAACAGCTTGCAAGTCCTCCTGCATCGCGGCCTGCAGATCGCTCTCCTGTGCCTTCAATGCGGTGACGTTTTCGGTGGCGCGGCGTCACGTCCTGCGATTCCTTGCCGACCCGGCTCATGCCGCGCGCCGCTGTCGTCGCCCGACCGAGCGAGCCGGCGCTGATCGCCTTGCGCCCGAGCAGGGCGCCAAAGATCGTGGCGCCGATCGATACGGCCGCGCCCATCTTCGCGCCGGTCGCCTGTTCGCTCTGCACCTGCACGGCCTGCTCGGCCCTGCGGATGCGATCCTGGATCTGCGTCAATCTTCGACGCGTATTTCTCGCGGACCCTGGCGAGCGCGGCATCGCGGGCTTCACGCGCTTCGGATTGCAGGCGAATGCGGAAGTCGCGCTCGGATTCATCGGGCGCCGACACCACCTTCGCGCGCGTGCTCTTGAACAGCTCGATCGATTGCGATTGCGCCGAGCCACTGCGCGAAATCCTTCTCCCAGGTCGCGTAGTTCTTCGGCTTCGCGGCGGCCCGGGCACTTCGGCAAACGTTGCGCCGGTCGGCGGCGCCTTCAGCAGGTAGTCGACCGTGAAGTCGGCAATCTCCGCGCGCTCCCAGTCGACCGCGACAGCGCCATCGGTGATCGGCGTCACGACGGCGACACGTCTGCGTGTCGTCGAGACCGAGCTTCGCATCCGAATACGACACCCGCGCGACGCCGAGCAACATCGGCACATAGGCCGTCGCGCCGGGAACAAATAGTTGCTGAATGGCCGGATCGAGCAACGGAGCCGCACCGCCGGTTGACGCCTGAAGCCGCTGGAACCGCTGGAACCGCTGGACCGTTAGCACCGCTGGACACCTTTGGAACCTCTGGCACCTCTGGAACCCCTGGAACCGTCGCGAGTTTCTTGATCTCGTCGCGCCCGAGCGGTCCGCGAAGGTACGACAAGCGTCCAGCGTGTTTCGAAGACGACCGGCTGCTTTCTCGTGGACGTTGTGGAGCAGGAACTGTCGCTTGCCGAGCGCCGAGAGCAGGCGGTCCATCGCGAGCGATCAAGTCGTCGCTCCGAGCTGGCCGCCCCTTCGAGTCCGTCAAGGACGCGCGCCTTGTCGCGATCGGTTTGCAATCGGCCGAGCATCCAGGTGCCGGCGTTGGCCAGCGCCTTGTAGTCGAGATCGACCGGATTCTGCGTCGCGACGGTCAAGCCCAGGCCGAACGCGCGGGCCTGCTTCAGGATGGTGAGCAGCGGCGCCTTCGAGGGCGGATTCGCGACCGGCGGCAGGAAGCCGAAGATCTCGTCGAAGTAGACGAGCGCGCGCAGGCTGGAGGTGCCGCGCTGGCTCCGCATCCAGCCGACGATCTCGTTGAGCAGCAGCGAGACGAAGAACATGCGCTCCTGGTCGTCGAGGTGCGCGATCGAGATCACGCTGACCCGCGGCCGGCCGTTCTCGCCGTAGAGCAGGCGATCGACGTCGAGCGGTTCGCCTTCGAGCCACGCGCCGAATCCCGGCGCGGCCAGCAGCTGGTTGAGCTGCATCGCCAGCGCGAAGCGATCCTTCGACGGGAAGAACGATTCGAGATCGACGACGCCGACCTTCGCGATCGGCGGCGTCTGAATCTGCGTGATGAGCGCCGCCAGATCGAGATCGCGCCCGGCGCGCCAGCTCTCGCTGAAGAGCGTCGCGATCAGCGTGTGCTCGCGGCTGCGCATCGGCTCGGCATCGACACCGGCAAGCGTCAGCACGCTGGTGGCCGCCGTCGCTGACGCGATCCTGCAGCAGATCGCGGTCGTTGACGATCTCCGGATCCGGCGCCGCGAAGGACTTGACGATCGACAGCGGCCGGCCGGCGGAGCTGCCAGGTGTGTAGAGCGCGAAGTCGGCGGCGGCGCGGAGCCGTTCGATGCGCGCGCCGTCCTGACCCCATTCAGCCAGGCCCGTCGACCATTTCGCTGCCTCGGCGGCGGCAAACGCCTCCGCCGTCTGGCCGGCCCGGCGCGCTTCGTCGGCATCGACCCACGGCGCGAAATCCGCCGCCGACAAGCGCGGGAATGTGAGCAGCAGGTTGCCGAGGTCGCCCTTCGGATCGATCGCGATCACGGGGATGCCGTCGATCGCCGCTTCTTCGATCAGGCCGATGCCAAGACCGGTCTTGCCGCTGCCGGTCATGCCGGCGATCACGGCGTGCGTGACGAGGTCCGACGAATCGTAAAGAAGCGGTGTCTCACCGCGGGACCTGGTTTCCGGGTCGACCTCCCGGCCGAGGTAGAACAGGCCAAGCTTTTCGAAGTCGGTCACTGACGCACCTTTCCATCCGCGCAGGTACAGATAGATCGTTCGCGAGCGCCCGTCGGCGTCGTCGAAGGTCTCGGACTTCTCTGGCGCCCAGTCGCCCATGCTGAAGGAATGCGTGACGATGCGCGAGCCGGGCTTGAGCTGCTTGGTCAGGATCGGGCCGCAGCCTCAGGTTCGACGCCGACAGCAGGTAGGTCGTCACCACGGTCGCGTTGGTCACGTCGGTCTTCAGCGCGTCCTGCAGCTTGAACGTCGACCAGATGCGTCGACGCCGGCGGCCTTCGCGTTCGCGTTGGCTTCGTCGATGCGCACCGGATCGATGTCGACGCCCAGCCCCCGGGCGCCGTATTTCTTCGCGGCGGTGACCGGAATCCGCCCGTCGCCGCAGCCCAAGATCGACGACGAAATCGTTCTTTTGGACGTTGGCCAGGGCCAGCATCCGATCGACGACTTCTTGCGGCGTCGGGACGTAGGGCGCCAGTTGCGGGGCATCCGGCCGCTTCTTGGCGCCTTGCGGTGCCGACAGTGCGTAGGTGCGTGAGTGCCAAGGGCAAAGCTCAGCACGGAGGCAAAAAGAGACAAACCGGCGACGAGTCTGATCATGTTCGTGAGCATACAAAATCCCGTGTAACCGTGCGCGGAATCAGGGTTTAGAAGTGGACGGACGGCGCACGCCCGAAATGCTCGGAAATGCCTGTTTTCCGGCCATTTCCGTTGATTTTTGGCCATTCCTCGGCTATACTGGGTGGACCTGATAGAGCAGTTCACTCCCGCCATTACCACCAGATCGAAACGAGGGGCACGTGGGATTTAAGATCGGTGACAAGGTCATATACCCGAATCATGGACTCGGGGTCGTCGAGAAGGTCGAAGAAAAGACCATTCTCGGTACAACTTGCGGTTTTTTCCACCTCAGAATTCTGTCGAATGAGACGACCGTGCTCGTGCCGGTCGCCAATGTCGACAACGTCGGCCTTCGCCGCGCCATCACGGACGAAGAAGTTGAACGTCTGTTCCAGTTGCTCGGCGACGGCAAGATCGACAACCACCAGAACTGGAAGGGTCGCTTCAAGGACAACTCCGACAAGATGCGCACCGGCTCGATTTACGACATGGCCGATGTGCTCAAGAGCCTGACGTTCCTGGCCAAGTCGAAGAGCCTGTCGTTCCGCGAGAAGCGCATGCTCGATCGCGCCAAGGCGCTGATCATCTCGGAGATTTCCGAAGTGATGCAGACCACGGCGCAGGCGATCGAGGATCGCGTCAACGAAGCGCTCGAGAAGTGCTTCATGACCAAGGCGCGCAACGCGCAGCGCGCGGTGGCCCGCGCCGCCAACCGCCAAGGCCGCTCCGGCCAAGGCAGCGCCGCGCACGGTTGCGCCGGTGGTGGCGAAGCAGCGTCAAGCTCGCGCATCGTAAGATACGAGTGCGTAGAACTTTCGTCGAAGCGCTACGTCGAACTGCACTTAGACTGAACGGCGGCACATGACCAACCTCATTGCCGCCGTTCGTTCTGTACTGACCTACATCGTCGTTTCCCTCTACGTCCTGATCGCCGGCCCGATCGCGCTGGCGATCGGCGTCGGGTCTCAAGAACAAGACCGCGCTCTACGTTCCCGGCCACATCGGCGTCGGCCTCGCGCTGGGACTGGCCGGCATCCGCTACCGCGTCCGCGGCCGCGAGCACATTCCCACGAATCGCGCGGTGGTGTTCTGCTCGAATCACGAGAGCAACGTCGATCCGCCGGTGTTGTTCCAGGCACTGCACAAGCGCCTGCACGTCCTCTTCAAGGCCGAGCTGACCAAGCTTCCGGTGCTCGGCGCGGTGATGGTCGCGGGCGGATTCGTGCCGGTCGAGCGCGACCGCCGCGAAGCGTCGATGGCGTCGATCGATCGCGCCGCCGAGTCGATTCGCGCCGGCAATTCGTTCCTGATTTTCCCCGAGGGCACGCGCAGCCGCACCGCCGAGCTCCTGCCATTCAAGAAGGGCGGCTTCATCATGGCGATCAAGGCGCAGGCGCCGATCGTGCCGGTGGCCGTGTCGGGCGGCCGGTCCGCGATGCAGAAGGGCAGCTGGTTCGTGCGCCCGGTGATGGTCGATGTGAGGATCGGCGAGCCGGTCGAGACGGCCGGGCTTTCGCTCGACGATCGCGACGAGCTGATCGAGATCGTTCGGGCGCGAATCGAAGAACTTCGAAAGTCTTGAGGCTAACGGGCCTGAACAGGCGAACGGGCGAACGGGCCTAAGATAGCTTCATGGAGTTGCTCGCGACACTCGGTCGGACCCTGGGGTTCTCGCTCGCCGCGGGCGTGAATCTGTACGCCACCGTGGCGATTCTCGGGCTGGCATCGCGGTACCAGTGGGTCCAGCTTCCCGAACAATTCAAGGTCTTCGACAACCCGTGGATCATCGGCGCGGCCGGCGCGCTCTACGTGATCGAGTTCGTCGCGGACAAGGTGCCGTGGGTCGATTCGATCTGGGATTCGGTGCACACGCTGATCCGTCCGGTCGGCGGCGCGCTTGATCGCGGTGGCGTCGCTCGGCGAGGCGTCGCCAGTCGATCACCGGCCTGATCGCGCTGCTCGGCGGCACGGTCGCCGCCGGCAGTCACGCCACGAAGGCGGGCACGCGCGTGGCCGCCAACACCAGCCCCGAGCCGTTCAGCAACTGGTTCCTGAGCCTGGCGGGAGACGCGTTCGTGATCGGCCTGAGCTTCATCACGCTGAAGTTCCGCTGGTCGCCCTCGGCGTCAGCGTCGCGATCCTGATCCTGATCGTGTGGATCGCGCGATCGATCTGGAAGTGGCTCAGGACGGAGAGAGCCGCTCGCAATCGCGAAATGATCTCGTCGGGGATTCGCGCCGACTTCATGCTGCCGTCGGGATTCTTGTTCACGCAGACCGCGGTCACGGTGCCGGTGCCGATCACGGTCTCGCCGCGCGTCAGCACGTGCGCCCACTGAATGGTGCTGCGCGTCACGGCGGCGATCTCGGTCCGCACCTCGAATTCGTCCTGAAACCTGAGCGGCGCCTTGAAATCGAAGCTGGCTGAAATGCGCGGCCAGCTCGTCGGCTGCTTCGCGAGCTGTGTGCGAAGAATGTCGATGCCCGCCGCGCGCCAGACGGCGTGCTCGGCCTCCTCCATGTAGCGGAAGAACACCGAGAAGTGGACCATGCCGGCGGCATCGGTCTCGGCGAACTCGACTCGGCGCTTGTAGATCGCGCTGGCACTTCAGGCACTCCGGCTACGCACCTACGCACTCAGGCACCTTGGTTCTAGGGCCGGCGCCCCTCGGGCAGCGTGAGCTCGTTGGCCTTGTGCTGCGCCTGCTCGGGCGCGATGCCTTCCTTCCACGTCGGCAGCCGCTTCTTGTCGGCGGGGTAGAGCGATTCCATCGGCTTCCAGACCTTGTCGACCTTGTCGGTGAACAGATCGCCGATCAGCAGATCGGTGACCGTATTGCGCAGGTCGGGATAGTTCTTGACGAAGTTGCCGAAGCTGAAGCCGTCGTAGTACTCGCAGACCAGGCGGCGCATGCGATCGACGCCCTGGTTGAAGTTGTCGCCCCAGGCGCCGAGCTGCGCGGCGCTGGTGTCGCCCTTCTTCAGGCCGTCGACGATCGCGTCGGCGGCCAGCTCGCCGGACTTCAGCGCCAGCAGCACGCCGGACGAATAGAGCGGATCGAGGAACCCGAACGCATCGCCGACGAGCACCCAGCCGTTGCCGGCGCACGCGGTCGATCGATACGAATAGTCACGCGTCGCGAAGTAGCCGGTGACGCGCTTCGCGTTCTTGATGCGCTCCTTGATCGCCGGCGTGTGCTCGATCTCTTCCTGATAGGTCTGCTCGTGATTGCCCTTGCGGCCCTTGAACAGGTAATCGAACGGCGCCACGACGCCGAGCGAGACGATGTTGTCGTGCAGCGGGATGTTCCAGAACCAGCCTTCCTTGCCCGGCGTCTGGATCACCATGGTCGCGCCCTCGTCCTTGCCGGTGTCGCGATACGCGCCTTCCCAGTAGGTCCAGATCGCGCCCTTGTTGAGGACCGGATCCCACAGGCGCAGCTTCATGCGATTCATCAGCAGCGCGGCCTGGCCGCTCGCATCGACGACGACCTTCGCCTTGATCTCCTTGCGCTGGCCATCCTGCTTGATCGCGACGCCGGCTTGCGCGATCGCCCTCGAAGAGCACTTCGACGACGTGGACGCCGTCGTGCGCGTCGACGCCGTGCTCGCGGGCGTTGTCGAGCATCATGTGATCGAATTCGCTGCGCACCACCTGCCACGTCTGCGAGCATTCGTGCGGCTTGTTGTCCCAGAAATAGAACGGCGCCGACAGCTTGCCGTTCGCGTTGATGAACTGCACGCTGTACTTCTTGACGAAGTGGCTCTTCTGCATCTTCTCGAGCATGTTGAGCCGCTTCAGCACCCAATAGGTCTCGGGGATCAGCGATTCGCCGATGTGGAAGCGCGGAAATTTCTCGCGCTCGAAGAGGCCGACCTTCAGGCCGCCCTGCGCCAGGATTGTCGAGGTGGTCGAACCCGCAGGTCCGCCGCCGATGACGACGACGTCGTACTCAGAAGCGATCATGTAGTTGGCAGTGAGTGGCAATGGCCAGTT
Organism: uncultured cyanobacterium; assembly: GCA_963833135.1. Taxonomy (GTDB): domain Bacteria; phylum Acidobacteriota; class Vicinamibacteria; order Vicinamibacterales; family UBA2999; genus 12-FULL-67-14b. The sequence continues at coordinate 785,585 of CAWHWW010000016.1, forward strand.
GAGTTGGCGTTGAGTCAGGTACGTTAGGTGTATCGAATGCCCGCGTGCTCGGGCAGGAAGAAGCGGGGCAGCAGCACGTCGACGCGCATCAGCGCGTCTCGCGTCAGCGCGATGCGGTCGGCGCTCGCCTCGGCCAGGAAACCATCGTCCCGCAGGGAGTCGATCGCGCCGGCGAAGCGCGACAGCACGTCGACGCCGTATTTTTGCGCGAAGTAGGCCGGGCGATTCGAGCCGCGCTTCAGTTGCAGCACGAACTCGCGAATCAAACGTTCCTCGTCGGTCGGACGATAGGCGCGGCCGAGCGGAATTTCGCCGCTCTCGATTGCCGCCTGATACGTCGGCCACTTGTCGAGGTTCTGCACGTGGACGCCGTTGACGTGGCCGAACGACGCGACGCCGAGCCCGAGCAGATCGGCGCCTTCCCACAGGCGATCGCGGTAGACGAACTTCGTTTTCGACGGATTCCTGACCGCGGTGTACGCGCTGCCGATGTGATAGCCGGCGCGTTCGAGGGCGGCGAACGCTTCCTGCACCCAGCGGCGCTTCGTCGCCCAGTCGGCCACCGATTCCGCGAAACTGCCCGCCGCCGTTCAGCAGGTCACCGCTGATCGTCGTGTTGTAGGGCAGCTCCATCTGGTAGATCGTGACGCTGTCGGGCTCGAGCGCGAGCGTGCGCTCGATGCAGTCGCGCCAGTTGGCTTCGGTTTCACCGAGCATGCCGGCGATCAGGTCGATGTTGATCTGCGGGAAGTTGAGCGCGCGCGCCGCTTCGTAGGAGCGGCCGATTTCCGGCGATCGATGCGCGCGGCCGTTCAGCTCGAGGACGCGATCGTCGAAGTTCTCGACGCCGAGGCTGAGGCGCGTGACGCCCAGCTCGCGGATCGCCGCGAGCTTGGCTTCCGTGATCGTGCCGGGCTCGCATTCGAAGGTGATCTCTTCGGCGTGGTTCCACGCGCCGTTCGCATTGAGCCTGCCGACCAGTCCCTGCAGCTGCTTCGTCGACAGGAACGACGGCGTGCCGCCGCCGAAGTAGACGAAGTTGAATTGGCGTCCCGCAACTGCCGGCTTCCGAGCGTAGAGCTCCCATTCGCGCGCCAGCAGATCGAGATACTGCTCGACCTCGCGCGCATTCTTGTCGGTATAGACCCTGAAGTAACAGAAATGGCAGCGCTTTCGGCAGAAGGGGATGTGCAGGTAGAGACCAAGGGGCCGGCCGGCGTCGGCGGACGTCGTCGAGGGCCGGACGCTCGCTCTCAGCTGACGGCCGATCCGCGCTCCAGACGGAAAACGGCGGATAGTTTGCGACGAAATAGCTGCCGACGTCGGTCTGCTCGACGGCGGCTTCCCCAGCCCCGGACATGTATCACTTCACTATACGTCGAAGGGAATCAAAGGTTTACACGGCTTGTCACCGGGATAAGATAGCGATACGACTCTGCGATTCTCGAGACGTGAAACTATGCGTTACCGCGTGATGTTGTTCGGTCTCGTCCTGCCCGCGTTGCTGTTTGCGCAGCAGCCGGAGCATGCCGCGGTTCCGCGCCGGCGCGAATCTCGTTCGCGTCGACACCTACGTGTCGAAGGACAACGTCGCGCTCATCGATCTCAAGGCCGAGGACTTCGCGGTCTTCGAAGACGACAAGCCTCAGCAGATCGAGAGCTTCTCGCTCATCCAGGCGCGCCGTCCCAATCCGCAGACCGAGCGCACCGACCCGACCACCGTCCGCGACATGCAGCAGCAGGCTGCGGACGCGGCGCGCCTGTTCACGCTGTTTTTCGACAAGTGGTCGGTGCAGGTGTCAGGCTCGTATCGCGCGCGCAAGCCGATCATCGACACGCTCGACAAAGTGATCGGTCCGGACGATCTCGTTGGCATCATGACGCCGGAAATGTCGCCAGGCTCGGTCACGTATAGCCGCCGCACCGGCAGCATCGAGCGCGCCGTCACCGATACCTGGTATTGGGGCGCGAAGAACACGTTCCAGACGACGCCGCGAGAGGACTCGATTCGCGCTTGCTACTCGACGCCGGACACGCAAGATCTTGCCGTCAAGATGATCGCGCGGCTGCGGGAGCAGGAGACGCTCAACGCGCTGGACGGACTCGTCGCGCATCTCGAGATGCTGCGTCCCGAGCGCAAGTTCGTGATGGTGTTCACCGAAGGGTGGGCGCTCTTCCGCCCCGACGAAAGCCTGTCGCGCGTCGTCGGCAATCAGGCGCCCGGACAGGATCCGGTCCGGGTCAACCCGCTGACCGGCGGCATCGCGAAGCAGGGCGAGCCAGACTCGCGCGCGGGCACGCTGATGACTTACGAAGCCTGCGAGCGGATGCGGACGATGCTCGCCTACTCGGATCACGAGACGCAGTTCCGCCAGTTGCTGCAGCGCGCCAACCGCGCCAACGTCAGCTTCTACCCGATCGATGCGCGCGGCCTGGTCGTGTTCGATACGCCGATCGAGCTCGGCGTGCCGCCGGCAGTCGATCGCGCGTGGCTGACGCATCGCTACGAGGGCCTCCGCACGATGGCGCTGCAGACCGACGGCGAGGCCGTTCTCAATACCAACGACGTGTCCGGTGCGATGCAGAAAGTGTTTGCCGACGTCGGCTCGTACTACCTGCTGGGCTATTACTCGAGCAACTCGAAGCTCGATGGACGTTTCCGTCGCATCCGTGTCGAGGTGAAGCGCGACGATGTCCAGGTTCGTGCCAGGCCCGGCTACCTCGCGCCCACCGAGAGCGAAGCGCGCGCCGCCGGCGTGTCGGTCGATCGGCCCGGCGCCAAGCCCGCGCTGCCGCCTACGGTGACTCGCGCGCTCGATGCCCTCGCACCGGCGCGCGGCAACCTGCCGGCGCGCGTTCAGGCCGTCGGCGGACGCAGCTCGATTCGCGCCATCGTGGAGATCGATGCGGCAACCGCCAAACGGCCCGAATGGTTGTCGGGTGGCACGTTGCGATTGACCTTCGAGCCCGAGCGAATCAGCGGCTTGAGCGCGGTCGGGCCGTCGCAGTCGCTGACCCAGGCGATCGAACCCGGCCAGCGCAGCATCGTGATCAGCGGCAGCGAACAGCCGCTCGCCGCGGGCCGATACGCGGTCCGTGCTGAATTGACGCCGCGCAATGGCCGCATCCCGCTGCAGGTGACGACCTTCGCCACCGTGCCCGCGGAGGCTGCGGAGGTAGGGTCGGGAGGTCTCGCCGCGAGGCGCGGCCCGAGCACCGGCCTCGCATACGTAGCGACCGCGGATCCCCGATTCCGTCGCACCGAACGCTTACGCCTCGAGGTGCCGCTTGCCAGCGAGGGGTTCACGGGCACCGGACGGCTCCTGACCCGCGAGGGTCAGGCAACGCCGCTCATCGTCGCGTTTTCGATGCGCACCGACGAGGCAACCAAGCAACAGTTTGGCATTGCCGACGTCACGCTGGCGCCGCTCGCCGAGGGCGAATACGTTGTCGAGTTGTCGTTGACGAAGGGCGGCAAGACCGAGGTCGTCACCTACGGTTTCAGAATCGTCACGTAACTAGCGTTTAAGCCCGCAAGCCCGTAGCCCGCAAGCCCGTAAGACCCTAAGACCCCCCCGTCGTAAACGTCAGCGTGAACGGCTTCATCGGTCCGCCGTCGGTTCCCTTCACGCCGTCCAGGATTTCCATCTTCACGAGCCGGAAGCGAGCCAGCGGCTCTGTCGGCCGGATTTCAAGCGCGCGGTTTTCCTTCGTGTAATTCGTCGTGAACGCGATCGACGGCGGCTGTGCTTCGCCGCGCTCCTTGGAGTCGGCCGCCGAATAGGTCAGGCGCACCCGGTCCTTCAGCGTGGCCGGATCGAGGTCGCGCGACAGCTGCATCCGGATGCGTTCGGTCGATCGCACATCGGCCTCCCCCTCCGCTGGCGCCGAGAACAGGATTTCCACCGGAGGTGGCGGCGGCAGATCGATGGCGACCTCGGTGGTTTCCTCGGGGGCGGCTGCGAGATCGATGCTCGCGCCATCGAGCCAGGTGAGCCCCTTGGCACTGTGGACGGTACCCTGCACCTTGAGCCAGCGCCCGGTGTCGATGCGCTTGCCGGGATCGAGATTGAAGGTTTTTCCTTTTGGCTGCAGGCCCATGACCCAGAGCGCCGCGTCGCCCGATCGCAGGACGAACTCGAATCGCCCCTGCGTCGGCGCCTCCGGCAAATCGCCAAACAGGTTGCGGCCGCGAAACTGTCCGGTGATGGTTACCTTCTGGCCGTCGAATCTCGCCGGTTCCATGGCGATCGCGCGCAATGGGGGAGACGTCACATCAGTTGCCGGGGGCGGGGACCCGGTTCCGCCGAGCAGAAGGATCAATTCCTCGCCCGGCTTCGGCCAGCGATCCTGGTAGGCGGCGCGAACGCGATCGAGCAGGTTGAACGGTATCAGCCGCGGATCGTCCTGCGACATGCGGCCGATGTCGAGCAACTGTCCGCGCGCCTCGATCTTTCCTTCGCGCGGCGCCTCGCGGGCCACGATCTTGATCGCCCCTTCCTCGGTGCCAATCGTGACGCGTTCGTCGGCGCCCTTGACCACCCCGACGACGAGCACGGTCTGCTGGTGATAGAAGCCCGGGTAGGTGCGAATCGCGGTGATCGTGGTCGCCCGCCGCGGCTGCGGCTGGGCCGTCAGCGCCGCCGCGGTCAGCAGCACCATCGCGGCGGAGGTGAACGTCCGGAAGCGCATCTTCGTCAATGCTAACAAATGCGGGGTGTCCTGGTCTTGTTCGGCGCGGTCATCACGCTGTGGCTGCTGCACCGCTTCCTGACTTACGCCGAGAACCGGGGCTGGATTTACTACCGCAAGAAGCGCGGCAGCTATGGAGGGCTCGGCGTCACCAGCAACTTCCTCAACATCTACGACCCCTCGCGCAAGCACTTACAGCAGGTGCAGCGCGAGGGAGAGTGGAAGCGTGAAGAAGACGATGACGGCGATCAACCTTCGCGCGATGCGCTTCGGCCGCTCTAGATCTTTCGCTTCGCGAAGCGCGACAGGATGACGGCAAGGACGAGGAACAGCACGCCGCCCGCGACATGGGCCGCCGTGTTTTCCTCGTGCAGCCAGGGAATGACGTTTCCGATCGGCAGGAAATACTGCTCGAAGAGCGACGTGTCGCTGGTCGGATCCAGCGGGTTCGGATACGTGTAGCCGACGAGCGCGGCGAACAGGATGCCCGCCAGCGAGCCACCGGCAATCAGGCCCGAGCTGAAGAGCGTGCCGGCGCTCAGGTCCGAGTCGCTCGTCTCACCAGTTTTCCGCTCGACCAGCCACCGCGCGACGCCGCCGGCGAAGATCGGCGCGGTCGTGGCGATCGGCAGATACGCGCCCACCGCGAACGACAGCGAGTGAATGCCGCACAGCTCGAGGGTCACCGACACGAAGACGCCGACCAGCACCAGTCCCCAGGGCAGGCTTTGCGACAGCAGACCCTTGATCAGCGTGGCCATCAGCGTCGCCTGCGGGGCGGCGATTTTCTCAGAGCCGATGCCGAACGTGTTGTGGAGCGCAGAGCACCGTGTAGCCGATGATGAACGCGGACGTAATCACGCCGATCGCCAGGCCCATCTGCTGATAAATCGGCGTCGCGCCGACGATGTAGCCGGTCTTCAGGTCCTGCGAGGTGTTGCCGGCGTTGGCCGCGCAGATGCAGACGATCGCACCGACCGCGAGCGCCACCGGGCCGTAGGCATCGCCGGTCCATCCGAGCGCTACGAAGATGACACAGGTGATGATCAGCGTGGCGATTGTCATGCCGGAGATCGGGTTCGACGAGGAACCGATCAGGCCCGTGATGCGCGACGACACCGTGGCGAAAAAGAATCCGAAGAGCACGATCAGGACCGACACGAGGATGTTGCCCTGCGTCGGAAGGCCGGGCGTCACGGCGAGGAAGATCGCGAGGAGCAGCGAGCCGCCGAGCACGATCGCCATCGGCATGTCGCGCTCCGTGCGCGACTGGGCTCCGGCGGCCGACGCGCCGAAGCCCTTCAAGCCTTCGCGCGCCGACGAGACGATCGTCGGCAGGGTGCGCGACAGCGTGATCAAGCCGGCGGCGAGAACCGCGCCGGCGCCGATGTAGCGGATATAGGCGCGCCAGATCTCTCCGGGGCTCATCTGGGAGATCAGGTACGGCACGCCGGTGCCGTTGAAGTTGGACAGCGTCGGGTGGACCGGCTCGAGCGGCGTCGTCATGTTGGCGCCCATCAGCGAGATGAGGGGCAGCAGCATCAGCCACGACAGCACGCCGCCGGCGAACATCGTCCCCGCGATACGCGGCCCGATGACGTAGCCGACGCCCAGATACTCGGGAGAGATGTCGACGCTGATGGTGGCGTTCGGAAACTGGCTGGTGCGCGGCATCGAATAGCCGATGTCCTGCCGAAACAGGTTGAAGGTCCACGACAGCGATTTCCACAGCGCGCCGATGCCGAGGCCGCCGAAGACGAGCCCCGCCAGCTTGCCGCCGCGCTCGCCCGCGACGAGCACCTGGGCACATGCCGTGCCTTCGGGATAGGGGAGCACGCCGTGTTCCTTGACGATGAGCGCGCGCCTGAGCGGCACCATCATCAGCACGCCGAGAATGCCGCCGGCAAACGCCAGCATCGTGATCTGCGTGTAGTTGAAATACTTGGGTCCGTCGGGGAGCAGGAAGATCAACGCGGGGATCGTGAAGACGACGCCGCCGGCGACCGATTCTCCCGCCGAGCCGATCGTCTGGACGATGTTGTTCTCGAGAATCGTCGAGCCGCCGAGCTTTTTCAAGACCGAGATCGCGAGCACGGCGATCGGGATCGAGGCGCTGACGGTGAGGCCGGCGCGCAGCCCCAGGTAAACGGTCGAAGCGCCGAATAACAGGCCAAACAGGACGCCGAGGATGATGGCTTTGGCGGTGAATTCCGCCATCGAATCTGTCGGGGGGACGTAGGGCTGAAAACCTTTCGAGGTGTCTGCCATGCGGCGGATGATACTTCGGCGCGAAATTGCGGTATTCTGAAATCTGCTTGTGAATTCACAGAACAAGCGGAAGACGGCCGCCGAGCCGGTTTCCGAGCTCACCACCAATCGGCTGTCGGTGTATCTGCGCTGCCTCAACCAACTCGAGTCCGCCGGCGTCGAAACGATCTCGTCGCAGGCGCTGGCCGAGCAGTTCCACCTCAACGCGGCGCAGATCCGCAAGGATGTCGCCTATTTCGGCGAGTTCGGCGTTCGCGGCGTCGGCTACTACGTCAAGGACCTCAAGCGTCATCTCCGGCAGATCCTCGGGCTGGACCGCAAGCTCCGCGTCGCGGTGATGGGCGCCGGCAACCTCGGCCTCGCACTGGCGGATTACCCCGGATTCAAGCGCGAAGGCTTCGAGATCGTCTCGATGTTCGACGTCGCCGACACGAAGATCGGCGACGAATCGAAGAGCGGGGTGCCCATCCACGATCTCAAGGACCTGAAGAAGATCGTGCGAAAGGAGCACATCGACATCTCGGTGATCGCCGTGCCGGCCGAGTCGGCGCAGCACGTGCTCGATCAGGTGGTGGCCGCCGGCATCAAGGCGATCTTGAATTTCTCGCCCGGAGCCCTCAAAGTGCCCGCTGGCGTAAAGATGAAGAGCGTCGATCTCACCGTCTCGCTCGAAAGCCTGTCGTTCTACCTGGCGCAGGGGATCGATGACGAAGACTAATCCGCCTTCGCGGCCAAAGGCCGCTTCGGCGCGACAGCCTCGCAAGGCGAGGCCGGGCTTGACGCATGTGGATGCGAAGGGCCGGATCCGCATGGTCGATGTCGGCGACAAGGCGATCACCGACCGCGAGGCGGTGGCGCGCGGGTCGATCGCGATGTCGCCGGCCGCCCGGAAGCTGATCAAGGGCGGCAACAACAAGAAGGGCGATCCGATCCAGGCGGCGCGCCTCGCCGGCATCATGGCGGCGAAGAAAACGAGCGAGCTGATCCCGCTCTGCCATCCACTGAACCTCTCGCACGTCTCCGTCGATCTGACGCCGACGACACGCGGCTATGCGATCGAATCGCGCGTCCGCATTTCGGGGCAGACCGGCGTCGAAATGGAAGCGTTGACGGCGGTCGCCGTGGCGGCGCTCACGCTCTACGACATGGTGAAGGCTGTCGACAAGTCCATGGTCATTGGTGATATCGAGCTGATGGAGAAAACAGGTGGCCGCTCCGGCCACTACCGCAAGCGCCGATAGCCGATCGCCGAGAGCCGACCCCATGCGCGTTCTCATTTCGATCCAGCAGCCGGTGAAGCAGTGGCAGATTCCCGCCGAAGGCGTCGAGGCGCTCCGCGGGCGGTTTCCGCACATTCAATTCATTCACGCGACATCGCCCGAGCAGCGCGCGGAGGGGCTCGCCGTCTGCGACGCCATGTATACGTGGATCCTGAAAGACCACGAGCTGGCGCATGCGGCGAAGCTGCGCTGGGTGCATACGTCCGCGGTCGCAGTGGAGACACTGTGCCTGCCCGAGTTGTTCGCGCGCGGCATCGCCGTCAGCAACACGCGCGGCGTGCAGGCCGTGCCGATCGCCGAGCACGTCATGGCCGTGACGCTCGCGCTCGCGAAACAGATTCCATTCGTCATCGAGAATCAACACGTGGCGCGATGGGCGCAGAACGAGTTCCTCGGGACGCGGTTGCCGTGGCTCCTGGAGGGACGGACCCTTGGGTTGATCGGCGTCGGCACGATTGGCTCGGAGATCGCGAAGCGGGCCGGGTCATTCGGCATGCGCATCGTCGCGCTGCGGCGTCGGCCGGCCTCCGGCACGATCGGCCACGTCGAGCGCGTTTACGGCAGGGACCAGCTCGGCGAGTTCCTCGCGCAGAGCCACGTGCTCGTCATTTGTGCGCCGCTGACGCCGGAAACGCATTCATTGATGGGCGCGCCGCAATTCGCACAGCTGCCACGAGGAGCCGTCGTCGTGAACGTCGGCCGCGCCAAGATCATCGAGACCGAGGCGCTCGTCGACGCGCTTCACAGCGGTCACCTTGGCGGCGCATCGCTCGACGTGTTTCCCCAGGAACCGCTGCCGCCGGATCATCCGCTGTGGAAGGCGCCGAACGTGATCCTGACGCCGCACACGTCAGGATTCCGCCAGGGACACTGGGAGGAAGTGATCGAGCTCTTCGCGCGACAACCTTGATCGCTGGCTGCGCGGTGAGCCGCTGAAATTCCGCATCGAGCCCGACCTGGGGTATTAGCAAGCCCGCAAGCCCGTAGCCCGCAAGCCCTCAAGTTCTCGGAGGCGGCTCGATGTGAATAATCGCGTCCTTGATCTGCGGGAAGCGCGTCATCAGCCGATCCTTGACGACGTGCGACAGCGAGTGGGCCTTGTCGAGGCTCATGTTCGCATCCATCCAGATGTGCAGATCGAGAAACACGAAATCGGCGGCGCCCCGGGTGCGGATGTGATGAGAGCCAATCACCTCGGGAACGCTCTTGACGACTTCGCGGATCTCTTCTTCGGGAATGACGATCTGATCAGCAAGGATGCCCGACGTTTGCTTGAAAATCTCCCAGCAGGCGTAGCCGATGAAGACGGCCACGATCAGCGCGGCGGCCGGATCGAGCCACGAGTAACCGAAGCGCACCCCGATCAGGGCGGCGATGACGGTGAGGGAGGTCAGTAAGTCGCTCGTCGTGTGATGGGCGTCGGCGATCAGCACTTCGCTGTTCAGTCGCTTGCCCGCGCGCTTCTCGTAAAACACGACCGCCAGGTTGACGAAGAACGTGCCGCCCATGACGAGGAACGTGAGGGCGCCGACCTCGAGTTCGCCGCCCTCCTGCAACCGCTCCCACGCCGCCGACAGCACCTCGCGCAGAACGAGCAACAGGAAGATCAGGATGCCGACCGACGCCATCGTCTCGAACTTGCGATGGCCGTAGGGGTGGTCGCGGTCGGGTGGCGCGCCGGCTATGCGGACGCCGATGATGCCGACGACGTTCGAGGCCGTGTCGGTGAGGGAGTGGTAACCGTCGGACAGCACGGAAACCGCGCCGGTCGTCAGACCCAGCGCGATCTTCGCGGCGGCGACGATCAGGTTGAGGAAGAGTACGCGGTAGAGGACGCTGGTAACAGCGCGGCTACGATCGTTCGCTTGTGAGCGCGGAGTGGGGAGTGGGGAGGTCACTCACAACTCACCGATCGGCACTCAGAAAACGCGCGCCTGCGGCACCGGCCACCACCGGACCTGCACCTTGCCGATGATGTATTTCTTCGGCACGAAGCCCCAGTGGCGGCTGTCGGAGCTGTTGTTCCGGTGATCGCCCATCACGAAGTAATACCCTTCGGGTATGACCTGCGGGCCCCAGTCGTCGTGGCTGCGGTATTCGGCCGGAACGAAGTCGTCGCGCATCGGCACGTCGTTGACGTAGACGCGGCCGTCGACGACGCGCACGGTGTCGCCTTCTTCGGCGATCACACGTTTGACGAACGACTTATCGGGGTTGAGCGGGTAGTAGAGCATCACGATGTCGCCGCGCTGCGGCGCCGTGAGGCGATAGCGAAGCTTGTTGACGATCAGGCGATCCTGATCGGCCAGCGTCGGCGCCATGCTCTGGCCTTCGACGCGCGCGACCTGGAAGCCGAACGTGACGATCAACGTCGCGTAGACCGCCGCCGAGGCCAGCGTCCGCACCCACGCGAAGAACTCGTCGCGCCACACCTCGAGCCGGCGCATCATCTGCTGCGAATCGTGTTCGACCTGCAGCGGCAGCGGCGCCTGGCCGGGCCGCGCGAAGGGATCGGTCGTGGTCTGGAAGCCTATGTTGTCTAGAGCGGTCGGGTTTTCGTCACCGGGGTCCGCGAAGACTACAGCTTCAGGTATTCCCGAAGGCGTCTGGTCTGCGAGCGGCTGACCGGTATTTCCGTCGCCTTCGAGTCTGTCATCCTGAGGATGTAATTCCGGCTGAACCAAGGGACGATCTCCTTCACCTTGTTGATATTCACCAGGTGCGATCGGTGGACCCTCCAGAACACCTCGGGATCGAGCCGCGCATGCAGCTCCTCGAGGGTCCGGTCGTTCGATGTCCCCGAAACCTGATTGGTAACAATATTAATCGAATCCTCGATGAGAGACGCATGGATGATGTCGTCCGCCTGCACGAGGACAAATCTGTCATTTACTCTGACGGCTACCTGATCCCGCCGGTCTTTCTGGCCCGACATCATCCGGACCAGCCGGTCGAGCTGCCCCTGCAGCGGGCCGTGGTCGCCCAGGCGCTTTCGCGCGCGGGTGACCGCGGTCTCGAGCCGGGCCGAATCCACCGGTTTCAACACGTAATCCACCGCATTGACTTCGAAGGCCTCGATGGCGCGCTGGTCGAATGCTGTGACGAAAATCACGCTCGGTCCGGTTCCCGACTCCATCAGGCGCCGCGCGACTTCGAAGCCGGTGAGTCCGGGCATCTGCACGTCGAGGAAGGCGACATCGGGCGCGTGACGGGCGATTTCGTCGAGCGCTTCGACGCCGTTGGCCGCCTGGCCGACGACCTCGACGCCCTCGAGCTGGCCAAGGAGAAAGCACAACTCGTCCCGTGCCAGCTGCTCATCGTCGGCGACGACCGCGGTCAGGGCCCCGTTGGCGGTCATGCGGAAATTCGCCCGCCTTCGCGCACGCGCTCCGGCGCGGCAGGCTCGACGCCGGCCAGCGCGAGCGGAATTTCGACGCGCGCGATGGCGCCCTTGCCGGGTGAGCCGACGAGCGCGAAGTGCCCCCCGGTCCCGTAGAGCACGCGCAGCCGCTCGTTGACGTTGCTCAACCCGATGCCGCTCGACAGCGCCTGCGGCACCCGCTCATTGGAAATGCCGAGGCCGTCGTCTTCGATCTCGATGATCGCCAGGTCGCGTTCGCGGCGGCTGCGAATCGTGATGGTGCCTGGGCCGACCTTGCGCGCGAAGCCGTGCTTGATGCAGTTCTCGACGAGCGGCTGCAGGAGGAGGCTCGGCACGATCACGTCCAGTGTATCCGGCGCGATCGACTTCTTGACCGACAGACGCGAGCCGAAGCGAATCACCTCGATGTCGAGGTACTCGTCGATCGCGTCGAGCTCCTCGCGCAGCGTGACGAACTGCTCCTGGCTCTGCATCAGCTTGCGAAGCAGGCCCGAGAGCTTGTGGATCACGGCGCGGGCCGTTTCGGGCTGCGATCGGATCAGGGACGAGACCGAGGTCAGCGTGTTGAAGAGGAAGTGCGGGTTGATCTGGCTCTTCAGCGCTTCGACCTTCGCGGCGAGCAGCAGTTTTTCCTGCTCCTGGAGCCGGTGCTCGATGCGGGCGTTGTTCCAGATCTTGATCGGCGTCGATACGGTGAGGATTGCCGCAAGGTAGACGAACAGGGTGAGCCAGGGCTCGGGGCTCGACAGATGGAACAGCCGGGACGGATAGCGGGCGCCGACCATCTGGCGGATGAACTCGAGGCCGACTGGCGCGACGAGCAGCATGACCTGCCAGTTGACCTGCATGTCGCGCAGCATCCGCCACACGTAGCGGGGCACGCTGAAGATCACGAACGGCGAAAAGTCCCAGATGTCCTCCTTCGGGCAGGCCTCTCGAAAGCCGCCGCCGGCGAAGCCGCAGCCGACCGCGAAGAAGGGCGCGCCGTACTCGCCCGCGGCGAGCGCCGGCAGAGACATCGACAGGCCGACGATTCCGCCGGTGTAGGGACCCGCGATCAGTCCCGCGAGCAGCGCGCCTTCAAGCGTCAGGTCGGCCGCGTCGTAGTTGAGGAGCACACGGGACGCCACGCCTGCGGTGAACGGCACGGCCAGGCCGAGGGCGAAGACGAGGCGGTCCGGCCAGTTGCGCTGCTCGAAGATCAGGATGTGGCGGAAGCGGCGATACCTCGCCAGCATGGTCGCGAGGGCTGCCATCGCGGCCAGCTTGACGACCAGCGTGATGAGCAGGAACTGCCCGGCGGAGAGAAATTTGGGCTCTTGGAGCACAGGGATCAGGGATCAGGGATCGGGGATCAGGGATCGGGGATCAGGAAATACGCTGATCCCTGGTCCCGAGCCCTGATCCCTGAGCGAAATGGTATCATTTCAGGACATATGCTCGGTCCGCTCGCGAAAGGCTTTGCGCTCACCTTCAAGCACCTGTTCCGGAAGCCCATTACGGTGAACTATCCCGATCAGAAAGTCCCGATGTTCCCGCGATATCGGGGCAAACAGGTCCTGATGCGCGACGAAAACGGCCTCGAGAAGTGCGTGGCGTGCGGACTGTGTGCGGTGGCGTGCCCGGCCGACGCGATCTATCTCGAAGCCGCCGAGAACGACGGGACCGTGATGGCCGGCCCCCGTTACGCGTCGACCTATCAGATTCACAAGACGCGCTGCATCTTCTGCGGCTACTGCGAAGAGGCCTGCCCGGTCGCCGCGATCTTCATGGGTAAGGATTACGAGCTCGCCGTTTACAGCAAGGACGACTTCGTGTGGGACAAGACGGAGTTGCTCGTGCCGGCTGCCGCCAACGAGAAGGCGCCGGCCGCCGCACGGTAAGCCACCTGACGATCCGCCGATTCTCACGGATTTCGAACTATCTATTCGGACCACGCGTCACGAGCCTTATCGCCAGAAGTGAAACCATTCCTTGATGCGTTAGATGATCGTGTGCTCGTCGGCGACGGCGCCATGGGCACCATGCTGTACGCGAAGGGCGTCTTCATCAATCGCTGCTTCGAGTCGCTCAACCAATCGCAGCCCGATCTGGTTGTCGACGTGCACGCTGAATACCTGAAGGCCGGCGCCGACGTCATCGAGACCAATACCTTCGGCGCGAACCGCATGAAGCTGCGCGGCTTCGGCCTCGGAGATCAGGTCCGGGCGATCAATCTGGCCGGCGCGCAACTGGCGCGGCGCGCGGTGGAGAAGTGGAAGGGCGAGGCGTATGTCGCCGGCGCAATCGGGCCGCTCGGCGTGCGCGTCGAGCCGTGGGGGAAGACCGGCGTCGATGAGGCGGAGGCCATGTTCCGCGATCAGGCCCAGGCGCTCCTCGACGGCCGGGTCGATCTCTTCATTCTTGAAACGTTCCGCGACCTGAACGAAATTGGCGCGGCCATCGCCGCGGTCCGCAGTATCTGTGACTTGCCGATCGTGGCGCAGATGACTACGGAAGAGGAGGGCGCGAGCCTCGACGGTGCGCCACCGGAGCAGTTCGCACCGGAGCTCATCAAGCGCGGCGCGAACGTGGTCGGCGTTAACTGCAGCGTAGGGCCCGCGCCGATGCTTGAAACTGTCGAGCGCATCTCCGGCATCGTAGATGTATGGCTCTCGGCTCAACCGAACGCTGGTAAGCCCCGCGACATCGAGGGCCGCAATCTTTACCTCTGTTCGCCGGAATACATGGCGTCGTATGCGCGGCGCTTCATCGCCTCCGGTGTGCGTTTGGTGGGCGGGTGCTGCGGGACGACGCCGGAGCATATCCGGCAGATCGCGCTCGCGGCGAAGTCGATGGCGCCCGGGCTGGCGCGTGCTGGCGGCGGCGAGGCAAAGGGTCCGGTGGCGAGCCAGCCGAACGCCAGGCCGGCAATCGAGCGCGCAGGAGAAATCGACGCTGGCGAAGAAGCTGGTCAACGGCCAGTTCATTCGCGCCATCGAACTGCTGCCGCCGCGCGGACATGCGACGGCGGACGCGCTCGAGGGTGCGGCGCGGCTGGCGAAGCGCGGCGTCGACGTCGTGACCATTCCCGACGGACCGCGAACGGGCGCGCGCATGAGCGCGCTGTCGATGGCGGTGCTCGTGCAGGAGCGCGCGCGGGTGGAAGTGTTATTGCAGTATTCGTGCAGGGATCGCAACCTGCTGGGCATCCAGTCGGACCTGCTGGGCGCCCACGCGATGGGCGTTCGCAACCTGCTCGGCATCACCGGCGATGTGCGCAACCTGGGCGACATTCCCGATGCGACGGCGGTGTTCGACGTGGATTCGATCGGGTTGACGAACGTGATCAACCGGCTGAATCACGGCCTCGACATCGGCGGCCAGTCGATTGGCGACCCGACCTCGTTTCATGCGGGCGTGATGGTGAACCCGTCACGCGATCTGGATCAAGAACTCCGCCGCCTGGAGTTCAAGGTCGAAGCGGGCGCGGAATTCGCGGTGACGAGGCCGGTGTTCGATGTGGCCGCTTTCGAACGCTTCCTGAAGCGCGTCGAGCCGATGCGGCTGCCGATCATTGTCGGCATCTGGCCGTTCGAGAGCGCGCTGAACGCGGAGTTCATGGCCAACGAAGTGCCGGGCGTGACCGTGCCTGATGCGATCGTGGCGCGCATGCGAACGACGACGAGCGCCGAGGCAGCTGCGGCGGAAGGTGTGCAGGTAGCCAGGGAGATCGCGACCGCCATCAAGGGGATGGCGGCGGGGGTGCAAATCTCAACTCCGTCGGGCCGATTGGACGCGGCCCTTGACGTTCTTGACGTGGTATAGTCCGGTTCCGACTCAGCGAAAGCAAAATATGGCCATATTTGACCAGCAGACCTCACGTTCGGGCGACGCGGCAACGCGCGCACTGTCGGTGACGACGGTCGGTACGGACTTCGTGGAGAAGGTCTACCAGAACATCGCGCAGGTCTACGACTACACGTATGGTCCGACGCTGCATCCCGGCCGCCTCGAGGCGATCAAGAAGATGCGGATCCGACCGGGCACGCAAGTCCTGGAGGTGGGTGTCGGCACCGGCATCAACCTTTCGCTCTATCCGAAGGCGAGCCGCGTCACCGGCATCGATCTGTCGAGCAGGATGCTCGCGAAGGCGCAGAAGCGCATCGACGAGAAGAACCTCGACCACTGCGACGTGATCGAGATGGATGCGACGAAGCTCGAGTTCGCCGACAATTCGTTTGACGTCGTCTACGCGCCGTACGTCATCAGCGTGGTGCCCGACCCGATTGCGGTCGCGCGCGAGATGTATCGCGTTTGCCGTCCCGGCGGCCGCGTCGTCATCCTCAATCACTTCAAGAGCGCGAACCCGATCATGTCGAAGATCGAGACGGCCATCTCGCCGATGACGGTCCACATCGGCTTCACGGCGGATCTCGACCTGCCGGAGTTCCTCAAGCAGGCGGATTTCACGCCGGTCTCGATCGAAAAGGTCAACGTCCCGAAGATCTGGACGTTGATTACGGTGGTTAAAGATTAGAGGTTAGAGATTAGAGGTTAGAGGTTAGAGGTTGGTCAGCGCGCGCAGCGCTTCTTCTTTCAACACGATAAACAGGCCAGACCCCTCGGCGACGATTCGTCCCGAGGGGTCTGTTAGTTTTGAGCGCAGGTGAATCTTGCGCCCATCGATCCGCTCGATCGTCGCTTGAACGATCGTCTCGGTTTCAACCGGCAACATTGCGAGAAAGGAGATGCGTGATCGTTGCCGCCACCACGTGGTGGCCATTCATCCAGCACACGGCGCCCATGGCTTCGTCGAGTGTCGCGGCCATTGCTCCGCCGTGGACATGTCCCGGAGGGCCCATCGTCTTCGCGCCGAACCAGGCTTTGGCATAGAGGTCCGGCTGGTCAGGCTTGCGAAAGTATGCGAGCCGGACACGATCGCCGTCCGCGAGGAATGTGTCTTCGGGTGACGGAAACGGAGTCGCCGGCTCCCAGCCTGGTTCCGGCGTTGCGATCGGCACTGTCATCGAATTGTGCTCAGAAGGATATCAGTAGCGACGTCGGCGCCGTTGACCGCTGGAGTGGTCGGCGGCGCGGACTGCGCGAGCAGCGCGTCGAGATGTGGTTGCCACCGGCCACCAAACAGGTCCGGGTGGTCGATGAAGGCGCATCGCAGATACTTCGGCATCGAGCCGACCAGAGCCTGGTACTCGCGGAAATCACCGCGAGACGTGTATAGCAGCGCGGTGTCGTTGGCAATGCATTCGGAGATGATTCCGTAGCCGGGCTTGGTGACGACCACGTCGACAGCACGCACGATGTCTTCGTAGCGATAGCCGCCCTCGTACATCGCGTTCTCGTCGATCATGCCGGGCAAGAGCACGTGATAGCCTCTCATGGTCCGCAACGCATCCTGATCGAGGCTCGCGAGGCCGTAACCGCCGAAGGACGTCAGGACGATGCGATCGTTGCGCGGAATACCGAGGGCGTCACGCACCTCATCGGGATCTCGTCGAGATCGCCGTGCGACGAAGGGAATGTCGCGAACGTCGGGCATTGTCTCGAACCCGCCCCACATCGGCATGCGCAGCGCCAAGCTGGTGTTCTGGTAAGCCTCGCCGATCTGTCGGGCGACATGCTGGCCACCCTCGTAATGCTCGTAGATCCAATCCCACGTGAAGTTGCCGCTCGCAAGCGAGGGAATACCGGCAACGTGCCCTGCCGCAATGCCGAGGGCCGGCAGATCCGAGACCGAGATGGCCGCGTTGTGCTGGCAAAGAAACGAGGCTTCTGCGGCGACGCGCTCCTCGAAGGTCGCCATGAATCGTTCGGCGTGCTCGATCGATGTCCTGGCGTCCAGGGTCAGGCTGTCGAGCTGCACCACGCCCGTATCGACTTCGGCCGGCGACAATTCGACGCCCTTGCGCGCCGTGCGCTCCACCAGCCACGGCGCCACTGACGATCGAATGATCACCTTCAGGCCGGGACGGCGATCGATCAGGGCATTGATGATTTCGATGCTCCTGGACGCATGGCCGAAGCCGTGGCCGGAAATATAGAAGACGATGGTTCGCACTATCGTTCGGACGAACGTTCAGCCAATCGTTCAGACGAACGTTCTGTCAGCCGCGCCATCCCTTCGTGGGGCGCGTGAAGCGGGCCGGCAGCTTGGCGCGATCGATTGGCGCCGAAGGCGGAGTCTCTTCAATTACATCAGCCTCTTCGTCTTTTGGCAGTCCCTCGAGTTGATCCGTGAAAAGCAGCGAGTGGTGCGAGGGCACTTCAAACTTTTTGCCGCACGTCTTGCAGGTCACTTCGTCATCGAGACGCAGCAGGTGATCGCGCAGCTTGTCGTACTTCGCACGGTCCTCGCCTCCTTGGGGCTGGCGGTCCTTGCGCTTGGTCCGGCGCATCCAGCGGATGCTGTATTCGTTCGTGCGCTTGCATCGCGGACACGGGTATTTTGCCGGCCGGGTCTCCGGTTTCTCCTGGAAATACGCTTTCTCGTCAAAGGCCACACAAGGATCTTACTTCGGGATGGCATGACCCCTGCTCGGCAATCCGGCTATGGGTGCACGGAACCCTCGGGCACTGGATGCTTGGCGCCCGGCCGACCAGAATCGAGCGAAAGTGGTGGGAACGATCACCAAACGAACGGAACCAGCCTCCAGCGCATCTGCTTTTGGTAAGCGCCGTACGCGTCTCTGTGGGTCTCCAAGAGCAATCGCTCTTCCAGCGGAATCGCCGCGATCAGATAGAGCGTGCTGACCACTGCAAAGAGCAGGCGTGACGTGGTCATGGTTGGCGTCGCGAACACCATCAATACCCAGCCCAGGTAGATCGGATGTCGCACGATCGCGAAGGGACCCTCGACCCTGAACTCAATCGGCTTCGTCGGGTCCGGCTGCGTCACGCCGGCCAACTCCCGGATGCCGACGAGGCGCGCTGCGGCAATCGTCAGCGCCACGCCGACCGCTTGCGCGATGTAGAGCATGACGGCCGGGCCACGAGTCTGCCAGATCACCCCGGGCAGCGGCTGCCACATCCAGCACACCCCGAAAAACAACAGGCTGGCGATCCACACATAGACGCTGCGCTCGAGTTGGGGCGGGACGACACGCGTGATCCACGCCTTGGCGCCGGTCCGCGCCATGACGCTGTGGTGCAGTGCGAACACGGTGAACAGGATCACGTTGGCGGCGGCGTCGCGCATCGCGTCTTCAGACGGCGGCGCGGGCGTGCGCAGCCGCCAGCCGTACACGACGGCGAACGAGAGCAGCGACAATAGGAACAGTAGCGCGCCGCTCCAACGGAAGAGTTGTGTCACGTTGGCTATTATAGGAACCAACTTGAAGCCATCCCGCGTCGCAATCACCGGCATAGGAGTCGTCTCGGCGTTCGGCACGGGCCGCGAAGCGTACTGGGACGCGATTCGCTGCGGCCGCAGCGGCACCCGCGCGATCACCGATTTCGATGCCTCGACCTACCCCTGCAGGGTGGCCGCACCGGTGCCGCCCGTCGACATGTCGTCGGCGATGGCCGTCGAGGGCGAGCCTGGCCCGCGCGAGACGCGCGCCGATCCGAAGCGTTACTCGCGCGCGGCGCTCTTCGGCGTCCTCGCGGCGCGCGAGGCGTGGAATGACGCGGGTCTGTCGTTCGCCGAACCGAATGCCGGCGTGATCATCGGCAGCGGTGGCGGCGGCATCGACGTCGGCGAGCGGCAATACCAGGACTTCTTCCAGAACAACGGCCAGCAAGTCAGCCCGTATGCCATCGCGGTCGGGATCTGCGGCATGGTCTCGAGCGAGATTTCCATCGCGCTCGGCCTCCGCGGCATCAGTCATGTGCTCTCGACCGGCTGCACCAGTTCGACCGACGCGCTCGGCTATGCGTCGATGCTGCTGCGCCAGGGCGAATGCGACGTGCTGTTGTCGGGCGGCACCGACGGGTGCGTCCTGCCCGGCATGATCTTCGGCTTCTCGCGCATGCGCGCCGTGTCGACGCACTTCAACGATTGCCCCGCGGAGGCGTCACGCCCTTTTGATCGGTGCCGCGATGGCTTCGTGCTCGGCGAGGGCTCGTGGATGATGGCGCTCGAGCTCGAGGATCGCGCGCGGGCCCGTGGCGCGACGATCTACGCGGCGATCGAAGGTTACGCCTCGACGTGCGACGCGTATCACCGCGTCCAGATGGATCCAGATGGCGAGCAGATCGTGAAGTGCATGCAGGACGCCGTCGCCAAGTCGGGGCGGTCGCCGGAGGAAATCGGCTACATCAACTATCACGGCACGTCGACACAGCTGAACGACGTCATCGAATCGCGATGCACGCGCCTGGCTTTCGGCAAGCTCGCCGAGCGCATTCCAGGGTCGTCGACCAAGTCGATGATTGGCCACCCCCAGGGCGCCAGCGGAGCGGCGGGCGTCGTCGCCACCGCGCTGGCGCTGTCGCGGCATTTCCTGCCGCCGACGATCAACCAGACCCAGCCGGATCCGGATTGCGATCTCGATTTCATCCCGAATCGCGGCCGCGCCGCATCGCCGGTCGCCGCGCTCTGCAACTGCCTGGGATTCGGATCGAAGAACAGCGCGCTGGTGCTGGGGCGGGCCGATTCACCCCAACGCGCAAACTCCGCGCGTCGGGGACTTCGAAATGGATGACGTTGTCATTGCGGGAGCAGGGCCGGCGGGGGCGTTGGCCGCGGCCATTCTCGCGAAGGCCGGCCTGCGCGTCAGCGTGTTCGATCGCGCGCGCTTTCCACGTCATAAACTCTGCGGCGACACGCTGAACCCCGGCGCGCTCGAGGTCATTCGCCGTCATGCCGATGTCACCTCGCTCGTCGAGCACAGCGATCCGATCGATGGCATGCTGCTGACGGGACCGCACGGCGTTCGCGTGCGAGGGCAGTACGGGGACGGCGTGACCGGACGCTCGGTCACGCAGAACGGTGCTCGATCAGTGGCTCATCGAGCGCGCGGCGGCGGCCGGTGCCGGCCTTTACGAAGAAACTGCGATCCGCGGCGTGTCGGTCGCCGATGGGCGAGTCGCCGGGGTGATCACGACGGGGCGCATGGGTCAGGTGAGTCATCCGGCGCGGATGGTGATCGCCGCCGATGGACGGCGCAGCACGATCGCCATCGGCCGCGGCCTGTCGCGACAGCCGCAACGGCCGCGCCGCTGGGCCATTGGCGCCTATTTCGCCGGCGTCGAGGGTGTCACGACGTTTGGCGAAATGCACGTTCGGCGCGGCCATTACATCGGCGTTGCGCCCGTGCCGGGCGGGCTGACCAATGCCTGCGTCGTGGTGCCGCATCCGCCTTCGCGAAGACGCTTCGCCGGGACCAGCGATCATGGCGACCGGCCACTCGCCCTGCCCGCCGAAGCGCTCGATCGATATCTCAAGGCGGATCCGGAATTGTCCGCGCGCTTCGCCAACGCGCGCGCGGTGACGCCGCCGACAATGCTCGGTCCGATGGCCGTGGATACGACGGCGGCTGGCGAGCCGGGATTGCTGCTGGCGGGTGACGCGGCCGGCTTCATCGATCCGATGACCGGCGATGGCCTGAGCTTCGCGCTGACCGGCGCGGAGCTCGCCGCGGCGATCGTGAAGGAAGTGCTCGAGGGATCGCTGCCGATCGACCGCGCGCATCTGGAGCTCGCCGCGCGCCGGCGTCGGGCCTTTCAATCGAAGTGGCGCTTCAATCGCGCGTTGCGGTCGCTCGTGTCGTCGCCTTCGAGCGTCACCGCGGCCGCGGTGACGGCAAAGGTGTGGCCATCGCTCTTCAGTCGAATGATCCGCTTTGCCGGTGACTGTTCGTGATGTCTCCGGCCGCAGCGATCGCTGCCATCACCACGCTCGCCGCCCTGCTGATCATGGCTGGCGAGGCGGTGTTGTCGTCGTTCAACGAGCGCCAGCTGCGCGCGCGAGGAGCGATCGAACCCGAGGGCGACGTGATCGGCCTGATGCGGTGGGGCTATCCTGGCGCGTTCATCGCGATGGGCATCGAGGGCGCCCTCTCCGGGCCGGCGCCGCCGAACGTCCTGATGGGCGGCCTGACGCTCTTTGGCGTGGCGAAGGCGCTGAAGGTCTGGGCGATCTCGTCGCTCGGATCGCGTTGGACCTATCGCGTGCTGGTGCTGCCTGGCGCGCCGCTCATCACGTCCGGCCCGTACCGGTATATCCCGCATCCCAATTACCTCGCGGTGGTCGGTGAGATTGCCAGCGTGGCGATGATTGTCTGGGCGCCCATCACCGGCGTGCTAGCGGCGATTGGCTTCAGCTGGCTTATGATTTTGCGAATGAAGGTCGAAGACCGGGCCCTGGGCCGAGGCGCCAAGTGACGCGCGCCGGGTCTCGCCGAAGCGCGAAGCGCGAAGGCGGAGGATGAAGCTGCCCAGGTGGGCGACGACGCTCGATGTCGTTGCGGTGGTGATGGCCCTCGTCGCGATCTCGGTCGCGATCGGCGGCGGCTTTCGCATCTGGATCTTCGACAGCCGCCTCTCGGTGACGAGCTGGTGGCGGCCGGCGCTCGTGAGCGTCCTGGCGATCGTGATCCGTCACGCGCTCATACGCCAGCAGCCGCTCCCGCGGCGCGTTGCGCACGGCGTGATCGAATGGTGGCGCGCGCCGGACACGAAGATCGTGCTGCCGATCCATCTGGCAACGCGCCTCGGCGTCCTCTTCGTCGGCTTTCTCGCGGTCGTCATGATCGGGTTCCCTCCAGAAGCGGCCAGCCGCTGGAAGATCTACTCGAATGATTTTCTGGATCTGCCCGCGAGATGGGACACCGGCTGGTACCTTTCCATCGCGACGGAAGGCTATCAGTACTACCGGAGCGCCGGCCCGGACTTTCAGCAGAACATCGCGTTCTTCCCGGCGTTTCCGATGTCGATGCGTTACCTGTCGGTCCTGCTCGGCCGCCAGCCGTTGTGGGCCGGCGTCGGCATCTCGATCGTGTCGTTCTATTTTGCGCTCACGTATTTCCTGCGCCTGTCGCGCGAGCTCTTGAAGGACGAAGAGAAGGCGGTCACCGCGGTGACGCTGATGGCGGCCTACCCGTTCGCGGTGTTCTTCAGCGCGGCCTACACCGAAGGCCTGTTCCTCCTCACGTTGATCGGTGCGGTGTATCACTTTCACAGGAACCAGCTGGTGCGCGCGGCGATTTGGGGACTCCTGTGCGGACTGACGCGCCCAAACGGATCGCTGCTGTCGATTGTCCTGGCGCTGATGGCGGTCGCGCCGATGTGGGATTCGGTGCGGTGGCGGCCGATCCTGCCGCCGCCGCCCGGGTGGGGCACGATCATTCGCCGGCTCGTGGCGGCGGGCTCGCCGGGCTTTGGGATGCTGGCGTTTTCGGCATTCATTTATCGACTGACCGGCAACCCGTTCATGTGGACGACCCAAAACGCCGCCTGGGGGCGCGTTTATCGCAGCCTGGATTCGATCGTGTCGGATCGCGTCGGATTCATCGCGAACAACGGGCTCTATTCGTACGCCTCGACGCAGACACTCGACCTGTTTTATTCGTTGGCGATCATCCTGGCGCTGGCGGCGGTGTGGCCGGTCTATCGCCGCTTCGGATTGCCGTTTGCGATCTTCATCCTGATCACCATCCTGCCGCCGATGTCCGCGGGCGGGCTGCTCTCGATGGGACGAGTCACCTCGGTCCTGTTCCCGGTATTCCTGTGGATGGGCGCGGCCGTGCCGGCCCGTCACCGAGTGGCGTGGACCTGCGTGTTTGGCGTATTGCAGGGATTCGTCGCGGTCATGTTTTTCACATGGCGGCCGTTGTATTGAGGTTCCCGGTTCCACGTTCCGGGTCTGGTTCGTCCGAGTTCGTGATTCGAACGTCTAACTCAACAGAACTAAACCGGGAACTTGGAACCCGGAACCAGTAACTTGCTTAGGTATACTCCAAACGAGATGGCCCGTCGCCTGTTACTCCTCGCGCTAGCCCTAATCTTGACAGCCGGGCTCGGGCCGCGCCTCACGGCCGAGCAGGCGCAGAATGTCACCGCGGCGCGCGCCACCGCCGAGAAGTCATTCCGCGCCGGGCGCTACGCCGAAATCGACACCATCGCCCAGGCGTTTCCGAAGGACGAACAGATCGCGGTCTATCGGGCCCTCGGCGTCGCGGCGCACGGCGATTACGCGGCCGCCGGGTCAATCCTCCAAACCTTCGCCACCTCGAATAACGGCGGCGAAGCGGCGCTCGAGCTCGGCCTGCTGCAGCTGTATGAGGGCAAGCGCACCGAAGGCCGCCGCACGCTGACGCTGCTGATCATGGCCGAAGGCGCGAATCCGACCGCGGCCCAGCTGCTTCGCGGCGCGCGGGCGATGCGCGCCCTCAATCGCGTCGAGGATGCGCAGTCGTTCTTCCGGGATGCGATCGCCGCGGCGCCCACCGATCCGCGCGCGAATACCGAGTGGGGCGAGCTGTTTCTCGAGAAGTACAACAAGGCTGAAGCCGCCAAGTCATTCCAGGAGGCCTTGAAGGCCGATCCTGAATATGGCCCCGCGCTGCTCGGCATGGCGAAGGCGCTGGCCGACGAGAACCCGCCGCAGGCGGTCGTTTTGGCGCAGCGCGTGCTGAAGCAGAACCCGAATGACGCCGGCGCGCAGCTGGTGGTCGCGCAGGTTGCGGTGTACCAGGACAAGAAGGCCGACGTCAAAGCCACGCTCGATCACATCCTTGAGTTCAATCCCAGGAACCTCGAAGCCCTGTCGATGAAGGCGGCGATGGCCTATGTCGAGGGACGCGACCAGGAGTATCAGGCGGCGGTCGCCGAGGCGCTGAAGATTCATCCGACCTACGGCGAGATTCACCGCATCGTCGGCGAGATCACCGCCCACTACTACCGCTTCGACGAAGCCGTCGAGCACACGCGCAAGGCGATCGCGCTCGATCGCGAGAACATCCGCGCCGTCGCGGATCTCGGCGCCCAGTTGATGCGCACCGGCGACGAGCGCAACGCACGCCGGAACCTCGAGGCGGCGTTCCGGGTTGATCGCTGGGACGTGCAGACCTACAACCTGCTCGAGCTGCTCGACAACCTGGAGCCGTTCGACACGATCAAGGAAGGCGACATGATCATCCGGCTGGCGCCGGAAGAGTCGCCGGTGCTCAAGAACTACGTGCCGATGCTGGCCCGTGAATCGCTCGACGCGCTCAGCAAGCGATGGGATTTCGTGCCCAAGGGCCCGATCCTCGTCGAAGTGTTTCCCAGGCACGATGACTTCGCGGTGCGCACGCTCGGCCTGCCGGGCATGATCGGCGCACTCGGCGCGTGCTTCGGTCGTGTCGTTACGCTCGATTCGCCGACGGCGCGCGAGCCCGGCACGTTCAACTGGGGCGAGACGCTGTGGCACGAGCTCGCGCACGTCATCACCCTGCAGTTGTCCGGCAACCGCCTGCCGCGGTGGTTGAGCGAGGGCACGTCGGTGTTCGAGGAGCGGCGGGCGCGGGCCGACTGGGGCCGCGAGATGGACATCCCGTTCGCGCGCGCCATCGATCGCGGCGGTGTGATCAAGATTCGCGAGTTGAACTCCGGCTTCAGCAGCTCGCAGACCATCAACTTCGCCTATTACCAGGCATCGCTGGTCGTCGAGCACATCCACGATACGTACGGGCAGCCGAAGTTGCGGGCGCTCGTCGCCGCGTTCGCCGATGGCAGCGACACCGAGACGGCGATCAAGAAGGCGCTCGGCATCGACATCGACGAATTGCAAAAGGGATTCGACCAGCTGCTCGACAAGCGCTACGCGACCCTGCGCGCCGCGTTGAAGGCGCCGGCCGGTCTGAAGGAGGGCGCGTCAGTCGATCAACTCAAGGCGCTCGCTGCTGCGGATCCCGATAACTTCCAGGTGCAGATGGCGCTTGGCGAGGCGCTCGCGCCGGCCAATCCGGATGCGGCGATCGCGGCCTTCGAGAAGGCCGCCGAGATCATCCCCAACGTGCCTGGCGATGACAGCCCGCACGCGGCGATCGCGGCGCTCGCAACGAAGAAGGGCGATAAGGTCCTGGCGGCGAAGGCGCTCGAGACCCTGATCGGCTACAGCCACACCGACGTGCGGTCGGCGCGTGAGCTGACGGCGCTCGTCGACGTCAACAAGGAGCCGGCGCGGATGCAGCTGGCGTTGAAGCGCATCGTGTCGGTCGATCCGTTCGACGGCGCCGCACATTCGCAGCTGGGCCGGCTGGCGCTCGCCGCCAACAATAATGCGGAGGCCGTGCGGCTGTTCCGCGTCGCGCTTGCGGCGAAACCGCTTGATAAAGCAAGCGCCCACGTCGATCTCGCCGAGGCCCTCTACAAAGCGGGGCAGCGCGACGAGGCGAAGAAACAGGTATTCGAGGCGCTCCTCGTCGCGCCGACATTCACGCGCGCGCAGGACCTGCTGCTGAAGCTTCAGGAGGGGAGCCGCTAGTGCCTGATCCCGGCTGGGCCTGTCCGCCGAAGCGCGTAGCGCGAAGGTGGATCTTCACCGCCGCGCTCATCGCGGGACTGGTGTGGGTTGCCGGCGAAGTCGGCGCCCTGCCCACCGCAGCCTTGGCGGAGGTGGGGCAAGTGCCGGTAGTGGATGGGAGCAAGTTTGCCGGTCTCAAATGGACCTTTGTTCGCATCAAGTACAGCAGCTACGACAACGAAGGCGGACAGGCGTCGCGCCTGGCGTATTGGGATGAGCCGTGGGCAATCGACGCGCCCGCCGCCGAACAGAATCTGTCGCGCCGGATCAAGTCGGTGACCGCGATCAACGTGGGCGAGCCGATCGTGCTCACGCTCGAGGATCCGAAACTCTGGGAGCACCCCTGGATCTACATCGTCGAGCCGAGCAACCTGGTGTTGAAGGACACCGAGGTCCCCATCCTTCGGGAGTTCCTGCTGCGCGGCGGCACGCTGACCTTCGACGACTTCCACGGGCCCTTCGAGTGGGAGCTGACCGAAAAGCAGTTGAAGCGCGTGTTCCCCGATCGCGAGATTGTCGAGATCGCGCCGCCGCATCCCATCTACACGTGCTTCTACCGCATCGAGAAGTATCCGCAGATTCCCGGGCTCGGTTCGTTCCTGAGCGGCCGCACGTGGGAGAAGGGCGGCTTTACGGCGCACCTGCGCGGCATCCTCGACGACAAGGGCCGGCCGATGGTCCTGATCAACTGGAACACCGACATGGGTGACGGTGTCGAGTGGTCGAACGCGCAGGAATACCAGGGCTACATCAAGTGGACCGCGCAGGCCTACCAGATGCTGATCAACGAAGTGATTTACTCCCTCACGCATTAGCATCCACGGATTACACGGACGGACACGGACGAAAACATGCAGACGACGACGGGCGTCAGCGGTCGAAGGCCTGGCCGACAAGGTCGCCGGCAGCCGCCAGAAAATTCTCTCGGAACTTCGCAAGGTCATCGTCGGGCAGGACGATGTCGTCGATGAAGTGCTGATGTCGCTCTTCTGCGGCGGGCATTGCCTGATCACCGGCGTGCCCGGCCTGGCCAAGACGCTGCTCGTGAAGACCTTGTCGCAGATCCTGGATCTGTCGTTCAAGCGCATCCAGTTCACGCCCGACCTGATGCCGGCGGACATCACCGGCACCGAGATCCTCGACGAGGATCACGGATCGCGCGCGTTGCGCTTCGTGAAGGGCCCGATCTTCGCCCAGATCATCCTGGCCGACGAGATCAACCGCACGCCGCCGAAGACCCAGGCGGCGCTGCTCGAGGCGATGCAGGAGTACCACGTCACCGCCGCCGGCCGCACCTACCAGCTGGAACGCCCGTTCTTCGTGCTTGCGACACAGAACCCGATCGAGCTCGAGGGGACCTATCCGCTGCCGGAAGCGCAGCTCGATCGGTTCCTGTTCAACGTCGT
Source organism: uncultured cyanobacterium (assembly GCA_963833135.1). Taxonomy (GTDB): domain Bacteria; phylum Acidobacteriota; class Vicinamibacteria; order Vicinamibacterales; family UBA2999; genus 12-FULL-67-14b. The sequence goes on from CAWHWW010000016.1 coordinate 813,059, forward strand.
CATGACGTATCTGTCCGAAGACGACGAGGTGCAGGTGGTAACGGATACGACGGGCCTGCGCAAGCCGGAGCCGGCGCGCGTCCTGAGCGGCGCCGACATCCTGATGGTCCAGGACTACGTGCGGCAGGTGCTGGTCGCTGAAGAAGTGGTGCGTTACGCCGTGCGGCTCACCGACAGCTCGCGTCCCGGCCGCGGCGCCAGGCTCGATTTCATCGAGAAGTGGGTGAAGTGGGGCGCCGGCCTGCGCGCGTCGCACGCGCTCGTCATTGGCGCGAAGGCGCGCGCCCTGCTGCACGGGCGCCATCACGTGTCGGTCAAGGATATTCAGGCGCTCGCCAAGCCGATCCTCCGCCACCGCGTGCTCCCGAATTTCTACGCCGAAGCGGAAGGCATCACGTCGGATCGCATCGTCGACCAGTTGCTCGACGCGGTCCCGGTTCCCGCCAGCGGCTTATAGTCCACCGATTACGCGGATTACACGGATGGGTGGGCCAGCACGTTTTCTCGATCCGGCGATTGTCGCGCGGCTCGGCACGATCGATCTCAAGGCGCGCACGATCGTTGAAGGCTTTCTGACCGGCCTGCACCGCAGTCCCTACAAGGGCTTCAGCGTCGAGTTCGCCGAGTATCGCCAGTACCTGCCCGGCGACGATCTGGCGACCCTTGATTGGAAGGTCTTCGCGCGATCCGACAAGCACTTCGTCAAGAAATACGAAGAAGAGACCAACCTGACCTGTCACCTGCTGCTCGACGTCAGCGGTTCGATGGGATACGCCTCGGGCGAAGTGACCAAGCTGCAATACGCGTCGTACCTGACGGGCGCGCTCGCGTACCTGATGCACCGGCAGCGCGATTCGTTCGGGTTGATCGCGTTCGACGACAGCATTTCGGCGCTGCTGCCGGCGAGCGCACGGTCGGGGCACCTGCGCATGGTGCTGCTGGCGCTCGAGCGGCTCGAGATCGGCGCCCGAACGAATGTTGCCAAGCCGCTCCACGATCTCGCCGCGGCGGTGCGCAAGCGCGGCATGGTGGTGCTGATCTCGGATCTGCTCGACGAGCCGGCGAACGTGCTCGACGGACTGAAGCACTTCCGTTATCGCGGCACGGACGTGATCGTGTTCCACGTCCTCGATCCCTACGAGTTGAAGTTTCCGTTCGAGCACGCGGCCCGCTTTCGCGACATGGAAACCGCCGAGGAAGTCATGGCGGTCCCGGATTCGATCCGGGAGGACTACATCGGTAAGATGGAGGAGCTGATCGCGTTCTATCGCCGCGAGCTTGGTCTCGTCGGGCATCGATTACTGCCAGCTCGACACGTCGCAGCCGCTCGAACTCGGGTTGATGTCGTACTTGATGACGCGCAGGCGCGTGCTCTAGATGTCTTGATGAGCGATGTTGTCCTTCCTGTCGCCGCTGTTTCTGATCGGCGCCCTCGCGGCGGCGGTGCCGATCCTGCTGCACCTGTTCCACCGCAAGACGGAAGTGGTGATCGACTTTCCCGCGGTCAGCCTGTTGAAGCGCGCGCCGGTGCAGCAGCATCGCCGGCGCCGCCTGCGCGAATTGGTGCTGCTGGCTCTCCGCGTCGCCGCGCTCGCTGCTGCTGGCGTTGTCGTTCGCGCGCCCATACTTCGCCGGCGCGGCCGCGCCGGATTCGGTGCCGCTGACGGTGATTGCCGTCGATACGTCGATGAGCATGTCGGCGCCGGGCCAGATGGATCGCGCGCGCGCCGCTGCGGCGCGGGCCGTTGCCGCCGCGCCGGCATCGCACGCACTGGCGCTGGTGGCATTCGGCGACGCCGCGACGGTCGTGGTCGAACCCACCACGGATCGATCGGCGATCACGAGCGCCATCGCCCGGTTGGACGCGAACGCCACGGGCACGCGCTTCCGCACCGCGCTGGCGCGAGTCGAGCGAGATCATCGGCACGCGCGAAGGCCACGTCGTCATCGTCAGCGACCTGCAGCAGTCGGGATGGGAGTCGAATGACGACGGCGGGCTTGCCGGATGGCGTGGGCATCGAGGTGATCAGCGTGCCGCCGCCGCCGGGGAATCTTGCCGTGACATCCGCGGAGCGGCGCGACCGCCGCATCGTCGCGTCGATTCAAAACTTCGGCAATCTCGAGGTGAAAACGCCGGTTCGTCTGGTCGCCGGCGGCAAGGAGCTCGCGCAGATCGAAGTGACAATGGCCCCGAGGGGCGCGGTGGATGCGGAGCTGCTCGGAACCGTGCCGGCCATCGGTGATGCTGAAGTTCGAGTTGATGACGCGACCGGGTATCAGGCGGACAATGCGCGGAAGGTGCTGCGCGATCCGACGCCTGCGGTTCCCATCGCGGTCGTCGTGGCCGATCCGACCGGATCAACCGGCGGACTCTACATCGAGCGCGCATTGACCGTTGCCGGCAACGGCCACGAATTCAGCGTCGATGTTCGCGACGGCCGCGAGGTGGCGAACTGGAACGAGGCCGAGCAGTCGCGGATTGCCGCGATCTTCGTGCTCGGCACGCGCACGCTCGATCGCCAGGGCCGCGACGCGATCCGGAACTACCTGAATCGCGGCGGCCAGGTGTTGCTGGCGCATGGGCCCTGACGTGGATCCGGGCACGCTGACCGACGTGGTGGGCACCAGATTGTCGTTCGACGAGGCAGCGGTGCAAACACCGGGCGCAACGCTGATTGCGACCGACAGCCGCCATCCCATCTTTCGGCCGTTTCTCAGTCCATCGGGTCCGCTTGGAGACGTCCAAGTCGAGCAGTATCGGCGTCTAAAGGATCAGGACGACCGAGCTGTGCTGGCGCGATTTTCAGGCGGGGATGCGGCGCTGACCGAGCAGACCGTGGGACAGGGACGGCTGATCGTGTTCACGTCGGATCTGGACAACGAATGGAGCCGCTTTCCGTTGAACCCGGCGTTCGTGCCGTTCGCGGTAGAGACGGCGCGTTACCTGACGAAGGCGCGTCGCCCGCAACCGGCGGCCGCTACCGTGGACATTCGCGAATCGAATCCGGCGGCGACTACGGCCGAGGAGTTTACGAATGCCATCGAGCGCACGACGCGGGCCGGGCTGCTCGAGGCCAGGAACACGGCGCGCGACATCGAAGATCGTCAGCGCTGGTGGCAAATCGGCCTGGTGCTGATGTTGGTGGCCCTCGCGGCAGAAGCCTTGCTCGGGAGAAGAACGACTTAGTGCGTACCGTGCGTACGGTGCGTAGGGTGCCTGGACTGAGGGGTAGAATCGCACATGGGCGATCGGGCGGGCGAACTTCGGGCCATTCTCGCCAACGTGCGGGCGCGATGGTCGCGCCGCGCGTTCCTGCGCGCATGGTCGATCGGCGCGTGGGCCGCGGCCGGCATGCTGATGGTCGGACTGCTCGCGGTGCTCCTGATCGCGCAGGAAGGCATCCCGCTTGTCTTCGTCGTCGCCATCGTCGGCATCTTCGCCGGTAGCGCGCTGGCCCTCGCGGTTCTGCCGCTTCGGCAACCCCCTTCCGATCGCCAGATAGCGCGTTTCATCGAAGAGCAGGCCGGCGGACTCGACGAAGTGGTCGTGACCGCCGTCGACAAGCTCGAATCCGGGCCGGGGCCGGTCGTTGATCTGATCGTCGGCGATGCCGTTCGCGCGGCGCGCACCGTCGATCCGCATCGCATCGTCACCAACGACACGATGTCGCGGGCGCTCGCCGGCGCGGCGGTCGGCAGCGCCGCATTTCTGATCGCGTTCTATTTTTTCGCGCCGTCGGCTGAGCGCGCGATCGACGTGGCGGGGTCGTATCTGCTTCCCGAGCTATTACACCATCGAGATCGCGCCCGGGTCCGTCAAGGTGCGGGAGGGCCAGCCCGTCACCATCACGGCACGCATTCCCGGCATCAGCGGCGGACTTGTTCCGACCATTACCGTCGGAAGCGGCGACGCGGCGCGTTCGGCGCGCATGACCACCGGCGCGAGGGCCGGACGAGTTCACGATCACGCTGAATAACATCGCGGTGTCGTTCCCGTACATGGTGACCGCGGGGTCGGCGCGGTCGAAGGAATACCAGGTTGACGTGATCCGGCCGGTGCGGGTGTCGCGGATTGATCTTCGATACGAATATTCGCCCGACGTCGGACTCGAGTCGCACACCGAAGAGGACGGCGGCGACATTTACGCTCCTGCGGGAACGAAGGTTGAGCTCACGATCACGACCGACAAGCCAGTCGCGCGCGGCCAGTTGACGATGAGCGAGGGGCCGGCGATTGCGCTGAACGGACACAGCCAGGTGTTGAAAGCGGACCTGGTGGTGTCCAAGGACGGTTCGTATCGCGTCACGCTCAACGACGTGGACGGACTCTCGAACGGCGCCGGCACCGAATACTTCATCCGCATGCTGAACGACCGTCCTCCGGACGTCCGCATCCTCCGACCGGCGGGCGACAAGCAGGTGTCGCCGCTCGAAGAAGTCGAAATCGAAGCGCGCGCCGACGACGATTACGGCGTGCGATCGCTCGAGCTGGTGTCAAGTCGAACACCGGCAGGGAAAAGGTCATCCCCATCGGCGGCTCGCGCATCCGCGGTTCGGTCGCGGCCGGGCCTTCACACGGTGTTTCTCGAAGATCTGAACGTCAAGCCCGGCGACGTGGTGACGTATCACGCGCGCGCGACGGATGTCGGCCGCGGACGGCAAGCCGACCGAGTCGCGCAGCGACATCTTCTTCCTCGAGGTCAAGCCGTACGAAGAAGAGTTCGTCGCCGCCGAGAGCAGCGCCGGCGCGCATGGGCGCGCAGGAGACCGGGCTCGAGGATCTGATCGCTCAGCAGAAAGACATCATGGCCGCGACGTGGAAGCTCGATGCGCGGGCGCGGCGCGGCGGCACCGGCGTCCAGTCGTCGCCCGACATCAAGGTCGTGGCGCAGGCGCAGACCTCGTTGAAGAACAAGACCGCAGAAGTGGCGCGGCAGATGTCGGCGCAGCATCGCCGCGCAGCGGCGCCGTCGCGGCGCCCGGGACACTGACCCGGCCCGGCGATGATCCGCTGCCGAGGGCCATCGAGGCCATGGGCCGCGCCGCCGCTGAGCTCGAGCGCCTCAAGGTGTCGCCGGCCCTGCCGCATGAAGAGCAGGCGCTCGCCGAATTGCTGAAGGCCGCGACGGAAATTCGCCGCCGGCAGGTTGCGATGCAGCAGGCCAACGGCGGCGGCGGCAACGGCAATCGCCAGTCAGCCGGATCTGTCGACACTGTTCGATCAGGAACTGCGCAAGCAGCAGCAGACCAACTACGAGCAGCAGAGCACGACGCCGGACGCTGCAGCGACAGCAGCAACAGAAGAGCAGGATCCGCTTGCCGGCGATCCGCGAGCTGGCGCGCCGGCAGGAAGGACTCGTCGAAGCAGCAGCGCGACCTCGCGCAAGAACAAGGAGCAGCTGAGCGCCGAGGAAGTGAAGCGGCAGCTCGAACGATTGACGCGCGATCAGGAAGAACTGCGCCAGCAGGCCGAGGAGCTCGTCGAAGACAGATGCAGCAGGCCAGCAGGCGCGAGCAGGCCAACAGGCCAGCAGGCCAGCAGGTCGAGCCAGGGCCAGCAAGGCTCGTCCGGTGCACAGGGCTCGGAGAGCCAGAAGCTGCGCGAGATCTCCGAGGAGATGCGCAACGCCGCCGGCGATTTGCGCCGCCAGGATCCGCAGCAGGCCAGCGCGCGCGGCGCGAAGGCCGGCGAAGCAGCTGCGCGGCCTCGAACAGCGGATGCAGGGCGCGCGGCCGGACGAACGCCGCCGCGCGATGGGCGATTTGCAGCTCGAAGCCCGCCAGCTCGCCGACGCCGAGCGCCGGCTCGGCAACGAAGCGTCGCGCACGGCTGCCGGCACCGCCGGTGAGGATGCGCGTCGCCGGCTCGCCGCGCGAACAGGAGCGGCTCGCCGATCGTACGCAGCGTCTCGGCGAATCGGTGAAGCAGTTGGCCGATGGCGGCGCACAGCCCGACGAGCAGCAGGCGATGACCGACGCCGGCACGGGAGCTCGATCATCAGAATCTCGCCGACCGCATGCGCGAATCGGCGCAGGCGATGCGGCAGGGCGCAACAGAGCGAGCAGAAGGCGCCGGCATCGGCCGGCGAGATCGCCCGCGCGCTCGACAAGGTCGCCGATCAACTCGGCGCGGCCGGCGAGCGCGACGCCGAGGCATCGCCGTCTGTCCGAGCAGCTGTCGCGCACGCAGGAGCTGCGCGATCGGCTCGAGCCGCCTCCAGACGCACGATGGAGGAGCTCAAGGAACAGGGTGCACAGGGTGCACAGGGTGCGCAGAGTGCGCAGGGTGCGCAGCCGGGTGCGCGAAGGCAAGGACGGGTCGACCGGCCAGCAAGGGTCGTCCGCCGGCGGCCGCGACGGCAGGCTGTCGCAGCTGCAGCGCGAGGTCGACAGCCAGATGCGCGAAGCGCAGAAGCTGGCCGAGGAGATGCAGCGCGAGAATCCCGGGCATGGAGAAGGGCGGCACCACGCCCGAGCAGTGGCAGCGCAGCGTCTCGGCGCCGGGCACCGAGGCGTTCAAGCAGGATTTCGCCAAGTGGGAGTCGCTGAAGAAGAACCTGCTGGTCGCGCTCGAGCAGACCGAATCGCAGCTGTCCGATCAGCTGCGCGCGCGCGAGAACCGGGAGCGGCTCAACGCCGGCCGGCACGACGCGGTCGCCGACACCTATCGCGCGCTGGTCGATCGCTACTACCAGTCGCTCGCGGCGCCGCGGCGGCCAGAATCCGGTAAATGAGATTCGCTGTCGCTCTTCCATGGTGGGGATACGCGCTCGGCATTCGGCGCCGCGCTCGTGCTCGGCTGGCTCGCCTACGCGCGCGTGCCGGTCAAGCTGACCACCGGCAAGCCGCCTCGGCGCTCAGCGCGCTTCGCGCCCTCACGCTGATCCTGCTGATCGTGATCCTGCTGCGGCCGGTCGTGATGGTGCCGCCGGCTGCCGCGAACAACAGCCTGCTGCCGATCCTCGTCGACGTGTCGCGCAGCATGCGGCTGCACGGACGACGGCGGGCCGCCGCGCCTCGAGCGCGCCCAGGCGATCGTACGCGATCTGCAGGCGCAGCTCGGCGACCGAATACCGAATCGAGCTTGCTGACCTTCGGCGAGACGCTGGCCGCCGCGACCGACGTCGATCGGCTCGCCGCCACCGCGCGCCGCAGCGATCTCAGCGGCGCGCATCGCCGATCTCGCCGAGCGCCATCGCCACGATCGGCGTCGCCGGCGTCATCGTCTTGTCGGATGGCGGCGATACCGCGCCGCAGGAAGCGGGCGAGGGCGGCGCCATCGCCGCGCCGATGCTCACCGTCGGCATCGGCAGCACCGACCCGCCGCGCGATCGCGAGGTCGTCAACCTCACCGCCGGCGAGCCGCTGCTGCCGGGCGCATCGATCGACCTGAGCGTGTCGGCGACCAGCACCGGCTTCGGAACCGATCCGGTCGAGCTGCGCGTCAGCGCCAACGGCCGCCCGGTCGAGGTGCGCCGCGTGACGCCGTCCGCCGACGGCGCGCCGGTCCACGCGGTGTTCACCGTCTCGCCGCGAGCCGGACGTGCCGACGGTCTACACCGTGGAGATTCCGGAGGCCGCGGGCGAAGTCGCCGCCGAGAACAACAGCCGCAGCGTGCTGGTGCCGCCGCAGACCGGCAAGCGGCGGCTCCTGATCGTCGAAGGCGCGCCGGGCTACGAGCACACCTTCCTGAAGCGCGCGCTGTCGGACGACCCCGGTCTCGACGTCGACGCCGTGGTCCGCAAGGGCCAGAACGACGATGGGCGCGATACGTTTTACGTGCAGGCCGACTCCGTCGCGAATGGCGGCGCTGTCGAGCGGCTATCCGTCCAAGCGGTCGGAGCTGTTCGCCTACGACGGCGTGATCTTCGGCAACATCGAAGCCGACTTCTTCACGCGCGAACAGCTGGAGCTGACGAGCGATTTCGTCGCCGAGCGCGGCGGCGGCCTGCTGGTGCTCGGCGCGCGATCGTTCGATCGCCAGGGCCTCGCCGGCACGGCGCTCGAGCAGGCGCTGCCGGTCGATCTCACCGATCGGCGCGGCGACCATCGCGCTGGCCGCTCGGCAGCGTCGATCGCCGGCGAGCCCAACACACCGGCGCTTGACCGTCGATGGCGTGATGCATCCGGCCACGCGGCTGGCGGTGACCCCGGACGAGAACCGGCAGAAGTGGGCGGCGTTGCCGGCGCTCGCCTCGGTGGCGCAGGTCGGCGGCTCGCGGCCGGGCGCGCAGGTGCTGGCGGTGGCGCTGACGGCCGGCGGCACTCCGCAGCCGCTGATCGCGACGCAGCGCTACGGCCAGGGCCGCTCGATGGTGTTTGCCGGCGAAGCGTCGTGGCGCTGGCGCATGATGCGGCCGGCCACCGACACGAGCTACGAGACGATCTGGCGGCAGCTGGCGCGCTGGGTCACCGCCGGCGCGCAGGGGCCGGTGACGATCGGCGCGATCAGCCCGCCGGTGCCGGGCATCACCGATCGCATCAGCGTGTTCGTGCGCGACGAGGACTTCCGCCCGGTGGCCAACGCCGAAGTCGCGATCGAGATCGACGGCGCCGAACGGCGAGAAGCGGCAGCTGACCGCGGCGCTGTCGAGCCCGCAGGACGGCCGCTATGCGGTGTCGACGCGGTTCGATCAACCCGGCGTCTACAAGATCGACGTGGTGGCGACGCGCGCGCGGCACGCGCAGTCGGCACCGCGTCCCGGCCGGTGCTGGTCGGCGGCGTCGATCTGGAAATGACGCAGCCGCGGTTGAACGAAGCGGTGTTGCGCCGGCTTGCCGGCCGAGACCAACGGCCGTTACCTGCGCGCCGATCAGGCGTCGGGCATCTGCCCGTCGCTGCTGCGCGAGTCGCGCGCCGAGGCCGGCACGCCCGAGATGCGCGACCTCTGGCACAATGGATGGAGCCTGCTGGCGATCGTCGGCCTGCTGGCGTCGGAGTGGGTGCGCACGGCGCAGGGTGGGCCTGGCGTGAACAGAGGTCTTGAGGTCTTGAGGTTCTGAGGTCTTGCAGAAAAAGTCATTCATCTCCTTTGTGTTCGTCGTGGTTTCATTGATGGCCACCAACGCCGTCGCCGAGAACCGCTGGGCGGTGATCATTTCCGGCGCGTCGGGCGGCGAGAAGTACGCCGAGCAGATGGCCGGCTGGCGCACCGACCTGCGCTCGGCGCTCGTCGATCGTTACCAGTTCAAGCCCGAGTTCGTGAAGCTGCTCGTCGACGAAACGGCGACCGCCGGCGACAAGGGCTCGGCGGCCAACGTCCGCAAGCTGTTCGCGGAGATCAAGAAGACGTCGGCCAAGGACGACTTCGTGCTGATCGTCCTGCTCGGGCCACGGCACCTACGACGGCGACGTCGCCAAGTTCAATCTCGTCGGTCCGGACATGACCGCGAAGGACTGGACCGATCTGCTGGCCGGCGTGCAGGGCCGCGTCACCGCTGGTCAACACCACCGAGGCGAGCTTTCCGTTTCTCGAGTCGCTGACCGCGAAGGGCCGCGTCGTGATCACCGCCACGGATTCGGCGGCGCAGAAATACGCCACGGTGTTCCCCGAGTACTTCGTCAAGGCGATGAAGGAAGCGTCGACGCGATCTCGACAAGAACGGCCGCACGTCGATCTTCGAGGTGTTCACCGCCGCGAGCGCCGCGGTGAAGCAGCACTACGAACAGCGCGGCCAGCTGACCACCGAACGCGCGCTGATCGACGACAACGGCGACGGCAAGGGCCGGGAGGCCGCCGCCGAGGGGCCCGACGGCGGCCTCGCGCGCATCGCGTATCCTGGATTCGGAGAGTCGTGGCGGAGATCGGCGAACCCCGAGCTCGCCGAACTTGATCAGACGCCGCCGCGCGCTCGAAGCAGCAGGCCGAAGAGCACAAGCAGCTGAAGGGCGTGATGCCTGATGCGGAGTGGAATGCGCAGTTCGAGAAGCTGATGCTGGAGCTGGCGCAGGTGTCGGCGGAGATCCGGAAGAAATCCTAGAGGTCAGAGATTGAGTCAGACATCACGAGATCTAGCGAGATCTCTAGATCTCTAACCTCTGATCTCTGAATTCCCGACCGTATCCCACCATTCGACGCGTGTTCGTTCCGGGCGTTTCATGATCACCACCAGGACCAGGCCCGCGACGAAGCCCATCACGTGCGCCCAGAACGCGACGCCGCCGGAGATCTGATTCTGCTCGAAGATCGGCAGCTGGTCGATCGCCGTTCAGGAACTGCATCAGGAACCACATGCACCAGGAAGACCACCGCCGGCAGCTCGAACAGGAACACCGGAAACGGAAACAGCATCAGCACGCGCGAGCGCGGATAGAGCACCAGGTAGGCGCCCATCACGCCGGCGATGGCGCCGCTGGCGCCGACCATCGGCACGAGCGAGTCCGGGTCGAGCGCCACCTGCGCGAACGCCGCGATGAAGCCGCACAGCAGGTAGAACAGCACGAAGCGGCCGTGGCCGAGGCGATCCTCGACGTTGTCGCCGAAGATCCACAGGAACAGCATGTTGCCGACCAGGTGCGCGAGGCCGCCGTGCACGAACATCGACGTGAACACGGTGACGATCGAGAAGTGCACCGGGATCAGCCCGAAGCCGATAGATGAACATCTCCTCGGCGCGCTCGGTGAGCGTCAACTGGAACAGGAAGACGAGCACGTTGAGGACGATCAGCGTGATGGTGACGCCGGGTGTGTGCGCGAGGGGATGACGTCGCGGAGCGGAATCATCGAAAGGCTTTCATCGCTAGAATATCGACATATAGACCGATATGAAATGCCGCTCGTGCGGGACCGAAATCGCCGCCAATGCACTGATTTGCTACAAGTGCGGCACCGCGACCATCGGAGCCGAAGATTCCAGCCGCCCGCGGCGCGGCCGCGCCGCAGGCCGCTGGCTGCCATCGCCGGCCTGATCCTGCTCGGCCTGGCTCCTGGCGGCGGCGGCGCTCGGGAAGTGGCCTGCGGAAGCCTGTTATGATGATTAGTCCTCCTCAGCTGCCATGAGCCTAACGCGCGCCTCGAAGTCAACGACGGCCTCGGCCAACGCATCGTCCCGATCAACAAGGCGCTGCTCTGCATCGGCCGCCGCACGGAGAGCGACCTGCGGCTGGTCGGCAGCGACGTGTCGCGCGAGCACGCCGAGATCGTGCAGGCCGAACGGCGACTGGATCCTGCGCGACAAGGGCTCGCGCTACGGCACCTACGTCAACGGCGAGGCGATCACCGAGCACAAGCTGACGCACGGCGATCGCGTGCAGTTCGGCCGCGCCAGCGGCGCCGACGTGGTGTTCCTGACCGGCGATGGCCCGGCGCACACCGATCGATCGCACGCCAGCGCGGTCAACGATCTGCGGCAGCTGGCGGCGCTGCTCGAAGGCCTGCGCGCGCTCGGCTCCGGCCGCGTGCTCGATGATGTGCTGGCGCTGGTGCTCGACGCGGCCATCGACGTGGCCGGCGCCGAGCGCGGCTTCATCATGCTGTCGCCGGCGACCACGCGACGAGCTCGACATGAAGCTGGCGCGCGCCAAGGGCCGCATCACGCTGCCCGGCAGCGGCTTCAGCACCAGCCGCAAGATTCCCGAAGAGGTGTTCACGACCGGCGAGCTGAAGATCGTCGCCGACCTGCTCGACGGCGATCTCGCCAACGTGCACATGGGCACGGTGCGCTCGGCATCCGCCACGTCGCCTGCATTCCGCTGCGCATGGTCCGCTACCTCGATCGCGCCGACATGCAGAGCGAGACCAAGAACATCGGCGTGCTCTATCTCGACAGCCGCGAGAAGGGCAGCCTGCTGGCGCCGCACACGCGCACCGCGCTCGATACGCTGGCCACCGAGGCCGGCGTGGCGATCGAGAACGCGCGGCTGTATCGCGAGACGCTCGAGAAGGCGCGCATCGAACACGAGCTGAAGATCGCCGCGGAAATCCAGCGCGCGCTGCTGCCCGAGGGCAGCCACACCGGGCCGTTCTTCGAGTCGGCCGGCATGTCGGTGCAGGCGCGCTCGATCGGCGGCGACTTCTTCGACATGCAGGACATGCCCGACGGCCAGTTCGGCTTCCTGGTCGGCGACGTCGCCGGCAAGGGCCCGGCGGCGGCGCTGCTGACGTCGAAGATTCTCGGCATCTTCTCGGCGTTCGTGTCGGTCGGCGACGAGCCGGTGCAGACCGTCGATCACATCAACAAGGTGCTGACCCGCGCGCCAGATCGATGCGCGCTACGCGACGCTGTTCTACGGACAGCTGTCCGCCGACGGCAAGCTGACGCTTCTGCAACGCCGGCCACAACCCGCCGCTCGTCTACGGCGTGGACGGCCTGCGCCGCATCGAGTCGGGCGGCATGCCGGTCGGCATGTTCGAGATGGCGCCGTACTCCGGCGACAGCATCACGCATGAAGCCCGGCGACACGATGATGCTCTACAGCGACGGCGTCACCGAGGCGCAGAACGTGGCCGGCGAGGAGTTCGGCGAGGCGCGGCTCGTCGAGGTGATGGAGCGCTACACCGCGGCAGCGGCCGACGTCGTGCTCGAGCAGATCATCGACGCGGTCAAGGAATTCGCGCACGGCGCCGAGCAGTACGACGACGTGACGGCGCTGGTCGTGAAGTACACCGGGCCGAAATGACACCGCCGGTGACCGTGTTGTCTTCACCACGCTGCGCGCGGTGGGCGTTGGGGCTGTGGCTCCTGCTCGCCATCGTCGTGTTCAGCGTGACCTTCGACTGGCAGACGCGCGTCGGCGGGCCATGCGTTCGTGCGGTCGCAGATGGCGCGGCAGCGCGCCAGGGCCGCCGCTCGTCACCATCAATGACGGCTTCCGGCCGATGGTGCGCGCGGCCGCGCGCCGCAGTCGGCGGTGTGGCTGGTCGTCGATCGTCGCCGGCGGCACCGCGCGCCGCGCGTCACTGGCGGCCGGCGTCCGCTGCGCCAGGTCCGTTAAATGCTCGAATCGCTGATTTACGACTGGAACAAGATCGGCGCGCCGGCCAAGCCGCGCGGGTGATGCTCGACGACGAGACGCTGCGCGACGGGCTGCAGTCGCCGTCGGTGCGGACGCCGACCATCGCGCAGAAGATCGAGATCCTGCACCTGATCGACCGGCTCGGCATCGACACCGCCGACATCGGCCTGCCCGGCGCCGGCCCGCACGTGGTCGGCGACGTCGAGCGGCTGGCGCGCGAGATCGTCGAGCGCGAAGCTGCAGGGTGCGCGCCAACTGCGCGGCCCGCACGACCGTCGCCGACATCACGCCGATCGCCGAGATCAGCCAGCGCACCGGCCTGCCGCTCGAAGTCGGCACGTTCATCGGCTCGTCGCCGATCCGCCAGTACACCGAAGGCTGGACGCATCGAGTGGCTGCTGAAGAACACCGAGGAGGCGATCAAGTTCGCGGTGACGGAAGGCCTCGACGTGATGTACGTCACCGAGGACACCACGCGCGCCGATCCGGCGACGCTGCGCCGGCTCTACGAATGCGCGATCCGCGCCGGCGCGCAGCGCATCTGCCTCGCCGACACCGTCGGCCACGCCACGCCGTGGGGCGCCATCGGCGGTGGTGCGGTTCGCGATGCAGGTGATCAAGGACACACGGCGCCGACGTCGAAATCGACTGGCACGGCCACCGCGATCGCGACCTGGCGATCATCAACAGCATCGCCGCCCTCGAGGCCGGCGCCACGCGCGTGCACGCGGCGGCGCTCGGCATCGGCGAGCGCGTCGGCAACACGCCGATGGACCTGCTGCTGGTGAACCTGGTCGTGATGGGGTTCATCGATCGCGACCTGGCGCCGCTGATGGACTACTGCGAGACGGTGTCCGAGGCCTGCGGCGTGCCGATTCCCGACAACTATCCGGTCGTCGGCAAGGACGCGTTCCGCACCGCCACCGGCGTGCACGCGGCGGCGGTGATCAAGGCGTGGAAGAAGGGCGATCGCGACCTGATGGACGCGGTCTATTCGGCGATCCCGGCCAGCCTGGTCGGCCGCGAGCAGGAGATCGAGGTCGGCCCGATGTCGGGCAAGTCGAACGTCGTGTTCTGGCTGGAGCAGCACGGCATCCCGTGCAGCGATCCGATCGTCGATCGGGTCTTCGCCAAGGCGAAGAGCTCGACGACGGTGCTGACCGAGGCGGAAATTCTCGCCGAAGTCTATCGCTAACGACGGCCACGAGGCACGAAGCACGAGAATCTTCAAAGGCATGCTGCTAAGACATGCTTCGAAAATTCTCCGTGCTTCGTGCCTCCGTGGCCTGTCTGATTAGTTCTTCAGCAGGCGCGCTTCGATCTCCGGCAGCGCCGCCACCACCACATCACCGACCATCTGCAGGCTGCGCGCGGCGACCGCGTCGAGCGTGTCCTGCGGCGGTGTGCCACTGCGGGTAGTCGAGATCGATGATGTCGAGCGACGGCACGCCGGCCTTCAGGAACGGCATGTGATCGTCCTCGACGGCCGTCTCTTCGTCCATGAACTGCGCGGTGACCGAGCTTCTTCGCGGCGCCCCAGACGATGTCGGTGAGCCAGCGCGTCGAGTTCGACTCGCGGCGGATGGTCAGGTTGCGATCGCCGATCATGTCGAGCAGGATCAGCGCGCGCAGCGATTTCAGCGAGCCCGACTTGCGCGCCGCGTCGACGTAGTGGCGGCTGCCGTAGGTGTTGTCGGTGCCCTGCCACTCGACGACCGCTTCTTCGCCGTCGAGGAACAGCAACTCGATCGTGAACGGCAGCTGGCCGCGCGCCTTGATGCACGCGCGCCAGCTCGATCAGCGCCGCGGTGCTCGAGGCGCCGTCGCTGGCGCCGACGAAGCGCACGTCGCGAAACAGCTTGGTGTCGAAGTGGCTGGCGAGGACGATGCGATCGGGGCTCTTGCCGGGGATGGTCGCGATCAGGTTGACCATCTTGATCGGGCCGAGCGGCGTGGCGCCGTCGAACGGCTGCTCGGCGGTCTTGATGCCGAGCGCCGCCATCTGCGCCTTGATGTAGTCGCGGTTCTTGACGTTGCCCGGCGAGCCCGACGGGCGCGGACCGATGGCCACCTGCTGGCGCAGGTGCTCCCACGCCTTGGTGCTGTCGAAGGCGGTGGGGCTCTGTGCCTGTGCGAATCCGGCTAAAGCCGGACACCAGCAAGCAGCACTGCGATGCAGCAGCCTAACGCTTGTCGATCGGAACGTAGTCACGCGTCTTGGCCCCCTCGTAGATCTGCTTCGGGCGCGCGATCTTCGTGTCGGGATCGAGCAGCATCTCTTCCCACTGCGCGACCCAGCCCACCGTGCGGGCGATCGCGAACAGCACCGCGAACATCTCGACCGGGAAGCCCATCGCCTGGTAGATCAGGCCCGAGTAGAAGTCGACGTTCGGGTAGAGCTTGCGGCTGATGAAGTATTCGTCCTCGAGCGCGATGCGTTCGAGCTCGAGCGCGATGTCGAGCAGCGGGTTCTTGCCCGTGACCTCGAACACTTCGTAGGCGGTCCTCTTGATGATCTTGGCGCGCGGGTCGTACGACTTGTAGACGCGGTGGCCGAAGCCCATCAGGCGGCCTTCGCCGGCCTTGACCTTCTTGATGAAGGCGGGGATGTTCTCGACGTTGCCGATCTCCTTGAGCATGCGCAGCACGGCTTCGTTGGCGCCGCCGTGCAGCGGGCCGTAGAGCGCCGCCGCCGCGCCGGCCAGCGCCGAGAACGGATCGACGTTCGAGCTGCCGATCGCGCGCATCGCGCTGGTCGAGCAGTTCTGCTCGTGGTCGGCGTGCAGGATGAACAGCACGTCGAGCGCGCGCTCGAGCTTCGGGTTCGGCTGGTACTTCACCTCGGTCATCTTGAACAGCATGTTCAGGAAGTTGCCGGTGAAGCTGAGGTCGTTGTCGGGATAGACGTAGGGCCGGCCGATGCTGTGGCGATAGGCGTAGGCGGCGATGGTCGGCGTCTTCGCGATCAGCCGGAGGATCTGCTTGCTGCCGCGACTCGGCGTTGAAGATCTGCTTGCCGTCCGGATAGAAGGTCGACATCGCGCCGACGGTGCTGATGAACACGCCCATCGGGTGGGCGTCGTAGGTGAACCCCTCCATGAACTTCTTGATGTTCTCGTGCACCATCGTGTGCATGGTGATCGTAGTGGATCCACTCGTCGAGCTGCGGTCTTGGTGGGCAGCTCGCCGAACAGGATCAGGTAGGCGGTCTCGAGATAGGTGCTGTACTCGGCCAGCTGCTCGATCGGGTATCCGCGATACATCAGGATGCCCTTGTCGCCGTCGATGTAGGTGATCTTGCTCTTGCAGGCGGCGGTGTTCATGAACGCCGGGTCGTAGGTGCACAGCCCCGGGTCGTCGCCGCCGGTGGTGATTTTCTTGAGGTCGGTGGCGCGGATGGCGCCTTCCGCGATCGGGACCTCGTAGGTCTTCCCGGTGCGGTTGTCGGTAATGCTCAGCGTGTCGGCCATATGGTGATCCAACTAATTCTAGATCATCATTGGCCCGCTCGCCAGATGACCGGCCCGGATTGATTCGATGACCCGTTGTCGCTGAGTTGTCACCGGTCCCGCGCGTCGAAGTCCGGCCGGTGGTGGCGGACGTCCTTGGCCGACAGGATGAAGATGACGTCCTCGGCGACGTTGGTGGCGTGGTCGCCGATGCGCTCGAGGTGCCGCGAAATCAGGATCAGGTCCAGCGCCGGCTCGATGGTCTCCGGGGCCTGCAGCATGTAGGTCAGCAGTTCCCGGAAGATCTGGGTCTTGAGCGCGTCGAGCGTGTCGTCGGCGGCCAGCACCGCCTCGGCCAGCGCCATGTCGCGGCGCACGAACGCGTCGAGGGCGTCGCGCAGCATCTTCTGCGCGAGGTCGCCCATCCGCGGAATGTCGATCAGCGGCTTGACCGGCGCGTGCTGCAGGTAGCGCTTGCCGGCTTCGGCGATGTTGACGGCCAGGTCGCCGACCCGCTCGAGGTCGGTGTTGATCTTCACGGCGGCGACGATCACGCGCAGGTCGGCGGCCATCGGCTGGTGCAGCGCCAGCAGCTTGAAGCAGCGATCGTCCACTTCCATGTGGAGGTCGTTGATCGGCTCGTCGCCCGACAGCACCGCGTCGAGCGCGGCGATGGTCGCGATCCATCAGGCCGCGCACCGATTCGCGCACGCGCTCCTCGGCCAGCCCGCCCATCGCGAGCAGCCGCTCCTTGAGCGCATCGAGATCTTCCTGGAAATGCCGAAACACGCGTTCCATTAGCCGCACCTGCCCGTGACGTAGTCTTCAGTCAGTTTCTCCGCCGGCGCCGTGAACATCCGGTCGGTCCGATCGAACTCGACCAGCCGGCCCGAGCCAGAAGAACGCGGTGAAGTCCGACACGCGCGCCGCCTGCTGCATGTTGTGCGTGACGATGACGATCGTGTAGCTCTTCTTCAGGTCGTAGATCAGCTCTTCGATGCGCTGCGTCGCGATCGGATCGAGCGCCGAGGCCGGCTCGTCCATCAGCAGGATCTCCGGGCCGGATCGCCAGCGCCCGCGCGATGCACAGGCGCTGCTGCTGGCCGCCCGACAGCGCCAGCGCCGACTCGTGCAGGCGATCCTTGACCTCGTCCCAGATCGCCGCCTGGCGCAGGCTCTCCTCGACCCGATCGGCCAGCTCCGCCTTCGACTTCGTCAGGCCGTTGATGCGCAGGCCGTAGGCGACGTTCTCGAAGATCGACTTCGGGAACGGGTTCGACTTCTGGAACACCATGCCGACCTTGCGCCGCAGCTGCACGACGTCGACGCCGGAGTCGTAGATCGACTGGCCGTCGATCAGCACCTTGCCCTCGACGCGCGTCGCCGGGATGATGTCGTTCATCCGGTTGAGCGTGCGCAGGAAGGTGCTCTTGCCGCAGCCGGACGGCCCGATGAACGCGGTCACGAGGTTGGCGCGAATCTGGATGCTGATGCCGTCGAGCGCCCGCTTCGTCCCGTAGTAGAAGTTGAGCTCGTCGACGGCGATCTTGACCGGCGTGTCGAGCGACGCCGGCGACTGGCCGGCGCGGCTGGCGATGCCCGCCAGGCTGGCCGGAACGGTTTGCGTCACACCGGTCATGCGCGTCCCTGGCGCTGGTGGCGATCGCGGACGACGATGGCAATCGCGTTCATGCGTCAATAGTAACGCCAGCAGCACGAGGATGCCGGCGGCGGCGTTGGCCTTGAAGTCGGCCTGCGGCCGCGACACCCAGTTGAAGATCTGGATCGGCAGCACGGTGAACTTCGACCAGACGCTGTCCGGCGCGAACGGAATGTAGGTGAGCGCGCCGATGGTGATGAGCGGCGCGGTCTCGCCGATCGCGCGCGACAGCGCGAGGATCAGCCCGGTCAGGACGCCCGGCAGCGCCATCGGCAGCACCTGGTTCCAGATCGTCTGCCACTTCGTGGCGCCGAGCGCGTAGGAGCCTTCGCGAATCGAGCTCGGCACCGTGCGCAGCGCCTCGCGCGTCGACAGGATCACGACCGGCAGCGCCAGCAGCGCCAGCGTCGCGGCGCCGGCCAGCACGCTCTGGCCCATGCCCATCAGCCGCACGAACAGCCCCAGGCCGAGCAGGCCGTAGATGATCGACGGCACCGCGGCGAGGTTGGCGATGTTGAGCTCGATGAACCGCGCGATCGCGGCTGCGCGATGCCGTATTCCTCGAGGTAGATCGCCGCGGCGACGCCGATCGGCAGCGCCAGCAGCCCGGTCAGCGCGATCACCCAGATGCTGCCCATCAGCGCGTGATAGACGCCGGCTTCTTCGGCGTTGCGCGACGCGATGTTGGTGAGGAACGACCAGCTCAGTCGCGAGGCGCCGTCGGAGAAGATGTCGTAAGACGAGCGCGCCGAGCGCCGCCAGCGCGACGACCAGCGTCGCCGAGCGACACGATCTGGAACAGCAGGTCGGCGTGCTTCCTCACGCGTACTCCTCGCGGAAGCGCTCGCGCAGCCACGTGCTGATCAGGTTCAGGCCGAAGGTCATGAGGAAGAGCAGCATGCCGACGGCGAAGATGGTGCGGTACTCGATCGTGCCCTGCGGCGTGTCGCCGAGGCTGACCTGGACGATGTAGGCGGTCATGGTTTCGATCGGCACGAACGGATTGCCGGTCAGCCGCGGCTGCTGGCCGGCGGCGATCGCGACGATCATCGTCTCGCCGATCGCGCGCGACACCGCGAGGATGAACGCGGCGGTGATGCCCGAGAAGGCCGCCGGCACGACGACCTTGAGCGCCGTCTGCATGCGCGTCGCGCCGAGCGCGTAGGACCCTTCGCGCAGCCCGCGCGGCACCGCGCGCATCGCATCCTCGGAGAGCGACGACACCAGCGGCAGGATCATCAGCCCCATGACCAGGCCCGGGCTGAGCGCGTTGAATCCGGACAGCGTCGGGAAGACATGTCTGCAGCAGCGGCGTCACGAACGTCAGCGCGAAGTAGCCGTAGACGACCGTCGGCACGCCGGCGAGGATCTCGAGGATCGGCTTGACGACGCGCCGGAAGCCGCTCGGCGCGTATTCGCTCAGGTAGATCGCGGCGAGCAGGCCCATCGGCAGCGCCACCACCATCGCGATCGCCGACACCAGCATCGTGCCCGACGACGAGCGGCAGCACGCCGAAGTGCTGATTGGCAAAGAGCGGCGTCCACTCGGTGCCGGTCAGGAACTCGAGGATCGACACTTCGCGGAGGAACTCGTACGTTTCAAAGGCGAGCACGACGATGATCCCCGCCGTTGTCAGCACCGAGAGCGCTGCGCACAGGAACAGCAGCCGCTCGATGATCCATTCGAGCGTCCGGGTGGTCATGAGCGGCGGTCTACTTTCCGCTTTCTTTCGCGAGCAGCTGATCGATCGTCACGCCGACCGTGTTAACGCCCGGCGAAGACCGAGCCCAGCGTCCGCTTCGCGAAGCGATCCGCGACCATCGTGTAGGCCGCGTCGCCCAGGCCGACGTAGTCGACTTCGCGCACGAGCTTCTCGGCGTTCTTCAGGTAGAACTCGACGAACTTCTGCACTTCCGGCCGCTCCGCCGCCTTCCTCGAGACGTAGATGAACACCGGCCGCGACAGCGGCTGATAGGTGCCGGTTCGAATCGTGTCCGGGCTCGGCGAGATTGGCGCCGTCGCCGTTGTCCGCCTTGCCGTCGTCGACCGGCACGAGCTTCAGCTTGTCGCTGGTTGCCTTCGTAGTACGCGAACGGAAGGAAGCCGAGCGCGAGCTCGTCGCTGGCGATGCCCTGCACCAGCACGTTGTCGTCTTCGCTCGACGTGAAGTCGCCGCGGCTGGCCTTGGCCTTGCCGTTGATCGCCTCGGTGAAGTAGTCGTAGGTGCCCGAGTCGACGCCGGCGCCGAAGAGGTGTATCTCGCGATCGGGCCAGCCCTTGCGGACCTGGCTCCACTTGCGTGACCTTGCCCTGCGCCTCCGGCGCCCACAGCGTCTTGAGCTCCGCGACGGTGATCTTGTCGGCCCAGTTGGCCTTCGGATTCACCGCGATGGCGATGCCGTCGTACGCGACCGGCAGCTCGATGTATTCGACGCCGGACTTCTTGCAGGCCTCGACTTCGGTCGCGCTGATCGGCCGCGACGCGTCGCTGATGTCGATTTCGGCGCGGCAGAATTTCTGGAAGCCGCCGCCGGTGCCGGAGATGCCGACGGTCACGCGCATGGCCTTTTCGGCCTTCTGAAATTCTTCGGCGACCGCTTCGCTGATCGGGAACACGGTGCTCGAGCCATCGAGGCTGACCAGCGACGGGCCGGAACCGGACGGCGCGCCGCCGCGGGCATCCTGCGCGCTTTGTCCGCAGGCCGCAAGTGTGACCATCAACAGCATCAGGGAAGCGGCGACTCGAAGGCGCCATGCGCCATGAGCGAGCAGCCGTGTAACGGCTGCGAGTCGAATGGGTAACTTCATGCCGCTAGCGTATGCGGCGGGGGTTTCGCGGTAGTTTCTGGCGTGTTAATTCCGTGTTAACGGCGCGCTACGTCGGCCGTTCGCCAGGGCCAGCGGTCGGGGCGGACGCTTTTCGGTAGGGCGCCTTCTCGATGCGCACCTTGCGCCCCAGCGCCTCCTCGAGCGCGCCGGCTTGCTTGTGCGCGGCCCACACCTCCAGCTCGGCGTCGCCGACCGCCTGGACCTTGATGCTGATGACGCCCAGCCGCTCGCGCACTTCGATGCCGCGGATGACGCCGTGCCGGCTGCGATCGAGCGTCTCGGCGAGCCGCAGGAAGGCCGCCAGGATCTGGACCGTCGCGGCGCACGCTCCGTGACGAGATCGTCGAAGCCCGATGTGCCCGCGCTTCGGCGTCGCGCGGCGGTGATAGCGGGTGAGCGAGCGCGATCACGTCGATCTCATTCGGCTCGAAGCCGCGGAGGTCGCCGTGCTTGATCAGGTAGTACGAATGGCGATGGTGCTTCTCGTAGCTGATGTGGTTGCCGATGTCGTGCAGGAAGCCGGCATACTCGAGCCACTCGCGCTCCGTCGCCGAGGTCGTGAATCCGCTTCGTGTAGTCGAACAGCGTCAACGCGAGCGCCGCCACCTGCCGTGAGTGTTCCGCTTCCCACGCACACCGCTCCGCCAGCTCGATCGACCGATCGGCGGCGAACGTCGGGGTAGCGATCGACGCGCGCGATGTCCTTGCGGTGCCGGTGAATGTAGTCGAGCAGCACGCCTTCGCGCAGCGCCAGGTCGCACAGCGTGATCTCTTCGGCGTCGAGCTCTTTCAGCAACGTGTCGAGCAGCACCGCACCGGCGACCATCAGGTCGGCGCGGCGCGGATCGAGGCCGGGCAGGTGCATGCGCTCCTCGAGGTCCGATTTCGACGACGGTCTCTGCGCAACCTGCGGATGCTCTTCGCGGGGACGCGAAGGTTGCGGACTTCCTGCGGCACCGATCCGCGATCGACCGCCGTGGCCACCGTGCCGAGCGACAGGATCGTTCCGGAGGTGCCGATCACGCGGTCGATAGCCCTGTTCGACGATGTGCTCGATGTAGCGATCGACCTGCTCGCGAATGAACTTCGTCATCTTGCGCTCGTCGCGGCTCGAAATCGGATCCGAGTCGACGAACCGCTCGGTGAGGCGGATCACGCCGATCTTGAAGCTGCGCGCGAACTCGACGTCGGTCTTGCCGCCGAGCGTGATCTCGACGCTGCCACCGCCGATGTCGATGACGACCGCGGGCTTCGGCGTGTCGACGCCGTAGACGGCGGCCAGGTGGATGAGACGGGCTTCCTCGGTGCCGGTAATGATGCGCGCGCGGATGCCGGTGCGCCGCTCGATGGCGCGGAGGAACGCGCCGCCGTTTTCCGCTTCGCGCGTCGCGCTGGTGGCGACCGCGAGGATCTCGTCGACCTGGTGGGATTCGGCGAGCCGCGCGAACTTCTTGAGCGCCTGAAGCGCCGCGGCCATCGCCTCCTTCGTCAGCTTCTTGCCGTCGAGGCCGCCGGCGCCCAGCCGGACCATTTCCTTCTCACGATCGACCACCTCGAACGAGAAATCCGGGCGTACGTGGACGACGATCATGTGGACGGAATTGGTGCCGATGTCGATTGCCGCGAGTCTCACGAGTCGAAGATATAATCGCTGGTCATCCTAGCATGGAGTATTCGGCCCTCTCTGTCGCGCTCCTCCGCCAACGACTCGTATCGCTGCTGACGGCCATGCCTGCGGCGCAGGAAGGCGACGAATTGTCGGTGCACCAGGCCCGCGTCGCGTCACGCCGGCTGCGCGAGGCGCTGCCGGTGCTCGGCGCGCGGGCCGATGAAGACGCGCTCGACCGCGTGCAAAAGCGCGTGCGGCGCATTACGCGGGCGCTCGGCCCGGTCCGCGAGCTGGACGTTACATTGCTGTTACTTGCGGAGCTCGAAGGCAAGCAGGCAGCTCCGGCCCGCGCTATCGCGCGGGTGCGCAAGGCGGTCATCGAGGAGCGGCAGAAGCGCCGTCGCGACATGCTTGACGAGATCACCCCGTCGCGCCTCGACAAGCTGCGCAAACGGCTGGTGCAGGTTGCCGCGCCGGAATCAAGGCCCGAAGCCGGCGGGAACGCGCGTGCCGAGGCGGCGCTCCAGTCTGCCCAGCGCGCGAGGAGACTGAAGGCCGCGATCGATCATGCCGGCGGCATCTACCTCGCCGATCGGCTGCATCGGGTGCGCGTCCAGGCCAAGAAGCTGCGTTACGCGCTCGAGATTCAGCGCGAGCTGACCAAGTCGCGCTCCACCGCGGCGCTCAGCCGGCTCAAGGCGCAGCAGGACCTGCTCGGCCGGACGCACGACCTCGAGATCCTGATCGATCGGGCGCGCGAGGTGCAGGGGCAGGTCTCACCACGGGATCGGCGCGGCATGTCCGAGCTGAACCGGCTGATCAGAATCCTCGAAGATGAATGCCGGGAAGGCCACGCCGCCTACATGCGCGGCCGTCCGGCGCTGCTGAAGTTGTGCGAGACGTTCATCAGCACCGATCAATCGAAGTCCACCGCCGCTTAATCAGTCAATCACTCAGTCACCTATTCACCATTTCATGGCCGCTACCATCGAGCTGTACCTCGTTCGCCACGCGATCGCTGCGGAACGAGGACCGAAGTATCCCGACGATCGCCTGCGGCCGCTGACGCCTGCAGGGACGAAGAGATTCGCAGAGTCGGTCCCCGGCCTCGCCGAGATGGACGTCGTCATCGATTTCGTGCTGACCAGCCCGCTGGTGCGCGCCCGTGAGACGGCGCAGCTGCTCGCGGCCGGGTTGAAGCCCAAGCCGGCGATGGTTGAAGTTGAAGCGCTTGCGCCCGGCGGCCGGCATCAGGCCATCGTCGAGGCGATCAAGACGCATGCGAAGCGGCACCGCCGGCTCGCGCTGGTCGGGCACGAACCGGATCTCGGGGAGCTTGCCGCGAAGTTACTGGCCGCGCGCGGCCTGATCGAGTTCAAGAAGGGCGCCGTGTGCCTGATCGAAGTCGACGGCGCCACACCGGGAGGGCCCGGCACGCTGCGCTGGATGCTGACGCCGAAGGCGTTGCGCGCGCTCGCGCCCTGAGCCGCAGAAGGCACAGAAAGCGAGCCGCAGAAGGCACAGAAAGCGCAGAGAGGTGAGGAGAGCGCTCGTCGTCGTCAATCCGATCGCCGGTAGGGGACGCACGCGCACGATTGGTGCGTGCATCGATCTCGCGCGGTCCAGTCTCTCCGTCCACGATTACGATGCGGAGGTGCGCGTCACGACCGGCCCGCAGGATGCGTATCGCTTTTCAAGCGAAGCCGCCGCGGCGAACGCCGACCTCGTCGTCGCGTGGGGCGGCGACGGAACCGTAAACGGGGCAGCCTCTGGAGTCGCGGGCACCGGCATTCCGTTCGCCATCATTCCCGGAGGGTCCGGAAACGGACTCGCTCGCGATCTGTTGATCCCATTCGATCCGACCGCCGCATTCACGGTCGCCGCCACCGGGATGACGCGCGCCATCGATGCCGGCGATCTGCATGGCTCACTGTTCTTCAACGTCGCCGGGGTTGGCTTCGACGCGCGCATCGCTGCGCGTCTCGCTGAGCCCGGGGCCAGACGCGGACTGATCGGCTACATTCTCGCGACCGTGACCGAGCTCCGCGGATACGAGCCCGGGCGTTATTCGATCCACGACGTTTACGACGTCGAAGGGCAGTCACTCGTCGCCGACATCCACGACCGGCCGGCTCTCTTCATCGCCCTCGCCAACTCGCGGCAGTACGGCAGTGGCGCGCAGATCGCGCCGCGCGCGCTTCTCGACGACGGCATGATGGAGATCGTGGTGGTGGAGCCGCAGTCGGCGGTGAGCATCTTGCGGCAGGTGCCGGCGTTCTTTCGCGGCACGTTGACGGAGCGCGCAGGCTTGTTGATGAGATCGGCGGCGGCGATGGAGATCTCGTGCACGCGCCCGATTCACTTCCACGTCGACGGAGAACCGCGGACGGGGCCGAATCGCATCAACCTGACGACTCGTCGAGGCGCCCTGTTGGTCAAGGTAAGTCGCTGATTCCAAAGAGACTTCCCGCGTACGCCCAATAAAACGTTACCAAGAATTTACCGCGGCTCTCTACGCCCGTGGGCCAAGATACGGCCTGATGCTTGCCTTCGACAAGAGCCTGCGCTACCTGGAGAAAACCCGCCGCTACTCGATAGCCGCCACTGACAGCGGCTGGGAGGTGCGCGAGGAGCGCGACAGCGAGGTCGTGCGGAAAGTGCACTACCAGGACTGGCATCGCGTCGAGCGCGCGCGACGAAACATCTCGATCGAGCTCGACGTCCTGCAACGACAGGGCTGGGCGGAAGTCAGCCACCGAGATCCACAGATTAGATCCACAGATTAAGCGCTCGTTAGATCCACGACTAGGCGCTCGGTTTGTCGGTCTCGATAAAGCGGTAGCCCAACCCCACCACGGTTTCAATTTGCTTACCGGCGGCGCCGAGCTTGCCGCGCAGCCGCCCTACGTGCACGTCGACCGATCGCGTTTCGATCATCCGGTCGTAGCCCCACACGCGTTCGAGCAGGCGATCGCGCGAGAGCACACGGTTGCGATTTTCGACGAGGTACTTGAGCAGCTCGAATTCGCGCCTCGTCAGCCGGATTGATGCCCCGTCGACGGCGATTGACACTGCGTCGAAGTCGGCGACGAGGTGCTCGCCGCGATAGACCGGCGGCGGCCCAGGCTCCTCGGGACGGCCGCGCCGCATCACGGCGCGCACGCGCGCCGCGAGCTCACGCGGGCTGAACGGCTTGGTGATGTAGTCGTCGGCGCCGGCATCGAGACCGATGACGCGATCGCTCTCCGTCGTCCGCGCGGTCAACATGATGATTGGCGTTTTGGCGGTGGCCGGACGGGTACGAAGCAATCGACAGACTTCGAGGCCGCCCAGTACCGGCAAATTGAGATCGAGAATGATGAGGTCGAGCGCCTGTTCGCTGGCTGCCTTCAGGGCCTGGTCGCCGCTGCCGGCCACCTCGACGATGGCGTCACCCGAGCGTTCGAGCGTGTGTTTGACGAGGCCGGCAATATCGCTTTCGTCCTCGACGACGAGGACGCGCATCTTCTCGACGCCGCGCGCTCGCTGCCTGCCGGTCCCGTGATGCTCCACGGGTGCTGCGTGATCCATGACTCACGGTACCGGCGGGGGATTTCCGACAAGTGACGAAGGCGTTAATTCTCTGTTACCAAAGCAAGTTCTCACCCGAAATCGACGGTTACCCCGCCGATACCCGGCCGCCATCCGCTCGTCGCACGGTTTTCGTAGCCTCGCCGGCGTGACGATCAGCGTCATCGTCTGCGCACATAACGAGGAGCGATACCTGGGTGCGTGCCTGATTTCGCTGGCGGCGCAGACCCGGCTGCCTGACGAAATTCTCGTGATCAACAACGCCAGCACCGACCGCACCGCCCGGGTGGCGATGGCGATTCCGGGTGTGCGCGTCATCGATGAGCGGACAAAGGGCCTGGTGGTCGCGCGGGAACGGGGGCGCCGTGAATCGCGCGGCGAAATCCTGGTCTACGTCGATGCCGACTGTCGAGCTCCATCGGACTGGCTGGCGCTCATCGAACAGCCTTTCGCGCGCGATCGATCGCTCGTCGCCCTTTCGGGAAACTATCGCTTCTACGATTGGGACTGGTGGGGCCGCACGTTGCTGCGCGCTTACGACTTTACGCTGGGTCCGGCCACGCACATTCTCGTCAAGCACATCCTGCGTATCGGCGTGGTGTTCTACGGCGGCAACTTCGCGGTACGACGCGACGCGCTCGAGAGCATCGGCGGATTCGATACGACGATAGAGTTTCACGGCGAAGACACGAATCTGGGCCGGCGGCTGTCTCGCATCGGGAACGTGGCCCTGCGATACGACTGCTTCCTCTACACGTCGGCGCGGCGCTACAAGGCGATGGGAAAAGGGGCGGTATTCCGGCTCTACGTTCGCAATTTCGTTTCCGAACTGTTGCACCATCGGCCAAGAGATCGAGCCCACCTGGACGTTCGCCAATAAGAATTTTCTCGATCGACAACCGTAAGCCACAGGCGCGTTACGTGGTTAGGGCAGTCTGCCTTAAGAAAGCGAGGCTGCCGTGAAGCTCGACACCCACGTCCACACCGTGCACTCTGGCCGCGCCACCGTCTTTCCGTTCAATCACTTCATGCGCGAGTCGTACAACACGCCCGAGAGCGTCTATGCCACGGCGAAACGGCGCGGCATGGACCTCGTTACGGTTACCGACCACGACCAGATCAGCGGCGCAGCGTCGCTGGCTGCGTCCTCCGGCCACGGCGATGTTCTCATCGGGTGTGAGGTCACGGCCGAGTGGCCGGACATCGATCTCTGCGTGCATATCAACGTGCTCGACGTCACGCCACCGCAGCACGAGGAGATCCAGCGGCTGCGAGGCGACGTGCGGCAATTGATGCCGTACTTGAGCGCGCAAGGAATCTTCTCGTCGCTCAATCACGTGGCCTCCGGGATAAATGGCGCGCTGACCGCGACCCACCTGGCAGCGGTGCTGCCTTGGGTCGACGGTCTGGAGGTCATCAACGGCACGCGGTTGCCACTGCAAAACCGTACCGCGATGTGCCTGGCAAAGGCGACGGGCAAGCACACGCTTGGCGGCGGCGATTCGCACACCGGCCGCGGCATTGGATTGACGTGGACGGAAGTGCCTGGGGCCCGGACGCGAGAGGAATTCATGCAGGGTTTGCGCGCCGGCCGGGGCATCGCCGGCGGCGCGCACGGCGGTGCGCGCACGATGATGTCGGACATGTGGCGCTTCGCCGGCAATTTCATGACCGAGGCGGTGACGACGACGGCACGGCAGCCCGGGGACTGGCGCGGGTACGCCTTCACCTTTGGCGGCATCCTCGGGCTGCCGATCGTGCCGGTGTTGATGGCCGCGCCGTTCGTGCATTTCCTGCACGAGCAGCGCTTCAACCGCGATCTTCTTTACGACCTGATCTCGCGGCCTGAACGTGCGGATCGGCTGGTGCCACAGTTCGCGGCGTAGTTGCGCGCTTGTTGCGTTCGCGTCGTTCTGCTTTCAAGCGCTACGTGCTAGGCTCGTCGCCCGAGGAACACACCAAAATGAGCCGAGCTCTGCTGTTGTTGATTGTTGTAGCTCTTCTGGCTGCGCCCGCGCAGGTGCTAGCCACGCCGAAGCCGTTTGATGGCGAAGGCGGGCAGTTCGAAACCGGAAATGTCGTCGGCACCATCAAGGACACTACCGGCGCCGTCGTTCCCGGCGCGAAGGTCACGCTCACCAACACGCAAACCGGCGTCACGAACGAGAAACTCAGTGACGCCAACGGCAGCTACGAATTCATCACGGTCCGTCCCGGCACCTACGTGATTACGGCCGAGAAGGATGGCTTCTCGATCGCGCTCGTCGAAAACGTGCAGGTCACGGTCGGCGCGCGCCAGCGCGTCGACCTCTCGATGTCGGTCGGCCAACTGAGCGAGAAAGTGCTGGTCAGCGCCAGCACCGTGCTGCTCCAGACCGACTCGAGCGATCGCAGCCAGGTGATTACCGGCGAGCAGACCCGGGCGCTGCCGCTCAATGGCCGTGAATACTCCGCGCTGGCGCTGCTGTCGCCCGGCGTGCGCCTGTCGGCGCTCAATACCGGCGGCTTCACGCCGCGCGAAGGATCCTTCAACGTCAACGGTCTGCGATCGACCTTCAACAACTTCCTCATCGACGGCGTCGACAACAACGCCTACGGCACCAGCAACCAGGGCTTCTCGAACCAGGTGATGCAGCCGGCGCCCGACGCGGTCGGCGAGTTCAAGGTCGTCACCAACAACATGAGCGCCGAGTACGGACGATCGGCCGGCGCGACGATCAACGTCGCCTATGCGAGCGGCACCAACCAGTTCCGCGGCTCGGCCTGGGAGTTCATGCGCCGCACCGAGCTCAATGCGACCGGATTCTTCCGTCCGGCGACCGGCGTCAAGCCGGGATTCGATCGCGATCAGTGCGGCGGCGTGCTCGGCGGTCCGATCAAGAAGAACAAGGCGTTCTTCTTCGCCGACATCGAGGTCTTCGATCAGACGCGCAGCCAGACGACGAGCTCGACGATCCCGACGCTGGCGCAGCGATCGGGCGTGCTGACCGTCGACGTGCGCAATCCGCTTGACCGGTGAGGTCTATCCGGCGGGCACGGCGATCCCGATGAGCTCGTTCGCGCGCAAGGTGCTGAACGATCTGCCGCAGCCGACCAACTCGGCGACGGCGAACAACCTGCAGATCCTCCAGGAGTTCACCAACCGCACGCCGAAGGCCGGCGGCAAGGTCGACGTCCAGATCAGCCCGACCCTGTCGCTGTTCGGCCGCGTCGGCTGGCGCGACGCCGACATCCTCGATCAGCCGCCGATCGCGGGACCGTCCGGCGGCGCCGGCAACGCCGAGACCTACGTCACGAACAAGCAGTTCTCGAGCGGACTGACGTATGTGCCGTCGGGGTCGTCGCTGTTCGAAGCGCGCTTCGGCTGGTCGACCACGAAGGCAGGAAAGAATCCGTTCGCGCTCTACAACGGCGAAGGCCGCGCCGAAGACGTCTACGGCATCACCGGCCTGCCGACCGATCCGCGCGTGGCCGCGGGCCTGCCGACGCAGCTGATCACCGGCTACTCGGATCTCGGCCGACAGGCGACCAACCCGCAGTGGCAGTACCCGACGGTGTTCAATCCGAAGGTCAACTACACACGGCTGCAGGGCCGGCACTCGCTCAAGACCGGCTATGAATTCCAGCGCGTGCTGACCGAAGTGCAGGACGTCAACCCGCTCTACGGCCGCGATTCCTACGCCGGACAGTTCAGCCGCCCGGCGGGCGCCGGCGGCGAGCAACCTGTACAACCTCGCCGACTTCATGCTCGGTCTCCGCTCGACGTATGCGCTCAGCAACATCCTCGTCGCCGAGCTGCAGCAGAACATGCACTTCCTGCTATCTGCAGGACGACTGGCGCATCAACGATCAGGCTGACGCTGAACGCCGGGCTTCGCTACGAGTACGCGACGCCGTGGACCGAGGCGAACAATGTGCTCTCGAACTTCGATCCCGCGACGAAGACGATGGTGATGGCGAAGGACGGTTCGCTCGAGGATCGCTCGACGCTCACACCCGATCGCAACAACTTCGGGCCGCGCCTCGGCATCGCCTACACGCCGATGGATCGCACGGTGATTCGCGGCCGGCTACGGCATCAGCTACGTGCACTTCCATCGCGCCGGCGGCGCCAACGTGCTGCCGATCAACGGCCCGCAGGTGATCAACGCCGTCATCGTGCAGACGCCGGCCGAGAGCACGTTCCGGACGACGCAGCAGGGCTATCCGGCGGGCCTGACCGATCCGGCGCGCTTCAATCCGCTGCTGGCCAACATCACCTACATGCCGAGCGACTACCGTTCGAGCGACGTGCACAGCTGGTTCGCGTCGGTGCAGCGCGAGATGTGGGAGGGCGCGCTGCTCGACCTCGCCTACGTCGGCAATCGCGCCAACGGCATGCTGCTGTTTGCGAATTACAACCAGGCGGCGCCGAACAACGCCGGCCGGCACGCTGACGCTGCAGCAGCGGCGGCCGATCCCGGACTACGCCGACATCACCTACTCGTTCAACGGCGGGAAGTCGACGCTACCACTCGTTCCAGACCAAGTTCGACTGGCGCATCGCCCACAACATGACGTTCCTGAGCTCGCTGACGCTGTCGCAGACCAAGGACAACGGCGCGGGCTCGCTCGAGAATCCGAACGGCAATTTCCCGGCGCCGCAGGACTTCAACAATCTCGACGCCGACTACGGCTACTCGGCGTATCACCAGCCGTACAACAGCACGACCAGCTTCGTGATCGATCTGCCGTTCGGCCAGGGCCGCAAGTACATGAGCGATGCCAACGCGTTTACCGAGGCGGTGCTCGGCGGCTGGATGCTGGCGGGCATCAACACCGTCGCGCCGGGCGAGATGGTGACGCTGACCTACACGCCGACCGCCGCGCAGCAGGTGTCGGGCATCCAGCAGGACTTCCGCGGCGCGAACAACTATCGCCCGAACGTCAGCGGCGACCCGCTGGTGCCGGAAGCGGAGCGCAACATCAACAACTGGTTGAGCCGCACGACCGTGACGGCGCCGACCGATCCGAGCCAGCCGTTCGGCAACGCCCCGCGCAACAGCGTGCGCGGGCCGATGCTCTGGCAGATCGACATGGTGCTGTCGAAGCGGTTCGACATGCCGTGGCGAAACGGCTCGTTCGAGTTCCGCGGCGAGTTCTTCAATCTGCTGAACCGCACGAACTTCCGCGCCCCGAACGGCAACCGCAGCGCCGGCGCCTACGGCACGATCACGACGACGTACGATCCGCGGATCATTCAGTTCGGGTTTAAGGCGAGTTTCTAGTTATTACGGACGTTAACCACGGAGGACACGGAGAACACGGAGCAACTTTCTAAATCAGTGCCGCTCAGCGGCACTGCATTTAGAGATGTTCGCTCCGTGCCTCCGTGTTCTGAACGTCGTCGTAGCATCTACCAGAATCCGAGAAACTTCCACCAGGCGAAGCCGGCGGTCAGCCAGATCAGCACGTTGGCGACCGACACGACGAAACCGGCACGCCACCATTCGGCGCGAGTCACGTAACCCGTGCCGAACAGGATCGGGCCGGTGGTCGTGCCGTAGTGCGTGAGGCCGGCCGTCAGGTTGGCCAGGCACATCAAGCTGTAGACGGCGAGCAGCTTGGGCACGCCGATGCCGATCAAGACGGCGACAAACGGCGGGAACATCGCCAGCATGTGCGCGGTGATGCTCGCGAAGAAATAGTGCGCGTAGTAGAAGATCAGCAGGATCGCGACCAGCACGACGATCCAGGGGATACCGACGAACCAGCTCGCCACGTTTTCGGCGAGGACGCGGGTCGAGCCGGTGTTGTTCAGGAGCTCGCCCATTCGCAGCATGCCGCCGTACCACACGAACACGTCCCACGCCGATCGTTCGCTGGACGCGGCCTGCCAGGACATGGTGCCGGTGACGAGCAGTATGGTGAGTCCGGTCAGCGCGACGAGCGTCACGTCCACGCCGTGCCACACCGTGGTGAGCCACGTCACGCCGACACCGGCGAAGACGATCAACGTGATCCACTCGCTGCGATTGAGCGGCCCCATCTTCCGCAGCTCTTCGCGGGCAAAGGTCGGCGCTTCCGGCGTGTGCGTGACACCGGGCCGGAGCACGCGGAATGTGATCCACGGCACGACCAGGCAGGACAGCAGCCCGGGCACGATCGCGGCCATGAACCAGCTGGGCGCGGTGACCTGCACGCCGGTCAGTTTCAACGCCAGGCTGGCGCCGAGCAGGTTGCTGGCCTGGCCGGTGATGAACATCGCGCACGCGACCGCCGAGCCCTGATACATCGCGGCGACCAGGTAAGTGCCCAGCCGGCGCCTGGTCTGCTCGTCCGGCCTGGACTCGAACAGGTTGGCGATGCTCAATCCAATGGGCAGCACCATTCCGGCGCTGCGCGCGGTGATGGAGGGCACGCCGGATGCGAGCGTCACGTCGGTCATCTGCAGCGCGTAGGCGATGCCGAGCGAGGTCTTGCCGACCGCCCGCACGAACAGCAAGGCAATGCGGCGGGCGAGCCCGGTGTCGAGCATCACCTTGGCGATCAGCATCGCGACGAACACCAGCCACACCGACGGCTCGGCGTAGCCGCCGAGCACTTCGCGCATCGGCGTGCCGTTGGCGGCCATCGCGGTGAGGCCTATCAACACCAGCGCCGATGCCGGGAGGGGATCGGTCACCATGCCGGCGATCACGCAGATGAAGATCGCGGTCTGGCGCCAGCCTTGCGGCGTGATCGTGGCTGGGGGCGGGATGAGATGGCCGATGACGAGATAGAGGACGACGAGCGCGGCGAGGCCGCGAGTGCGTGACATGGGCCGGGCGATTGTATCCCCGCCTCCGCTTAAGCGCGAGGTACATCGCTTAAGCTACGGCGAGGCAGGCTGCATGCAATGTCATTCGCTCATCGCGTGCATCGCGTCGGCGCCTGATCGTGCTGGCGCTCACCCTTCATGGGACAGCTGCAGTCGTTCCTGCGGCGGTCGCTTTCGACGCGCAACTACGTGCTGCTGTTTGGCGTCTGCCTGCTGGCCGCCGTCGGCGGCACGATCCTGATCGCGTTCGTCCGCATCCGCGAGCGCCGGCTGCAGCGGTTCGCGCTGCTGCTCGGTCGCGCTGGTGTTCGGCAGCGCGTACATGTGGTGGACGGCGACGCCGTGGCCCGAAGTCAACGCGGTCGAGCGCGTTCACTTTGCCGAGTACGGATTGATCGCGTTCCTGTTCTATCGAGCGAGCCTGCCGGCGAGCTTGGCGAGGCGGGGCGACCCGTCGATCGTGATCCTGCCGCTGCTTGCCGGTTTTGCGGTGGGCACGTTCGACGAGTGGCTGCAGTGGTTCATCCCGTTCCGCGTCGGCGAAGCGCACGACGTGTTCATCAATCTCGCCGCGCTCGTCTGCGGGCTGTTGTTCGCCGTGGCACTTCTGCCGCCGGTCAGCTTCCGAGCGCGGCTCCAGCCGGCGTCATGGCGGCGTCTTGGCGTCACCCTGGCGATCGTCTGGTTGATCTTCGCGGCCTTCGTCAGCCAGGTGCATCTCGGGCACATGGTCGACGTCGCGGACGATCGGCGGTTTCAAGTCGCATTACAGCGCAGACGAGCTGAACGCGTTGCAGGGACAGCGCGCGGTGCGCTGGCAAACCGAACCGCCGATCGACATCAGGCGGCTGTCGCGTGAAGATCAGTACCTGGATGAAGGGTTGTGGCACGTCCGGCGCCGGAACAACGCCGAGGTCGACGAAGCGTGGCACGAGAACCTGATCCTCGAGCGCTTCTTCGCGCCTGTGCTGGACCTTCCAACCTATGCATCACCGAACGGCAATCGCTGGCCGCCCGAGCAGCGCGCCAACATCGCAAAGCAGGTGGTGACCGGCGCACCCTTCGTCAGCACCGCCGAGTCGTATCCGATTGTCGTGTGGCCAAGACCGGCCTTCTGGTCGATCGTCGCGCTGTGGCGTTGGTGTGCGCGATTGGGCCGATGAGGCTCGGCCGGCGGCAGTAACGAAGAGTCTCGCCCTGTTCCCTATCTGGCGTTCAACAGCGCGGCCAGCTCTTCGTATTGATCGGTGGCGATCAGATTCGCGTGCGCGGCAATGGCGGCACGCCACCGGGCGCGAACGGCATCGAGGCTCCCGAAGTTGTAGCTCGCGGTCCAGCCGCGATTGTCGGCCGCGGTATGGCCGTTCAAGGTGTAGAAGCGGATCAGCAGCCCTTGTTGATGCGCGTAGCGCGACGATCGAGTCGAGCCGCCGCCGATCCTCGTCGGTCCAGTCGCCGGCATTTGCCGGTCCACCTTCTTCGATCACACCCCAGGAAAAGTTGACCCACCGGCGATAGTTGCTCGCTGATGTAGGGATCAATTCATGAGGCGCCGCGCGGCGAAGAATGCGCGCGCGCTCGGCGGGATCATCCGACCGCGTGAGCGCGGGCGGCGGGATCGATCCAAACAACGGCAGCGAGCCGCCGGCGGCCGACCATTCCAGGAAGTCCTTCTCCTGGTTGGCCCCGTTCTCGGTGAGCACGAGGAGCGGTCCGCGCGTGACCCCGCTCGTCGTCCAGTCTCCCTCGGCCTTCGCCGTCGTCAACCACGATGCGTGTCGGTGAAGCAGGTCCCACACGGCACGGTGATGCTCGCGCTCGTTGGTCTTGAAATCGAGATGAAGCACCACGACGGGCCAACGGTCTCTCTGTCCCGATGCGAGCTCCCGTTCCATCAGCGGGCGAACGCGATCGAAGAAATACTCCTCGCAGGGTCGGCTCGGAGCCCTTCAGCGCCGCCTCATGCGAGACCACGGTGCGAAGGTGCGATTCATTCCGCGGCGCATACGCGATGTCCTGCTCGATCACGACGGGAAGGCCGGTCGCCAGGGCGCGATCGATGCGATCGCGCCAACGTCCGTCCTCGGGATAGGCGTTGTGCGCATGCAGCAGAGAGCCGGTTGCGCCAGCAGGTGCGGCGCCGGCGACTGCAGGCCGCCTGTGCGCGACCGCGGCGACGATCAACGGCAGCGCGACGATGCGAAGGGTCGCAACCAATACCCGGTCGTTCTACCACGAAAAGCGACAGCGATGACACGCGCTCAACACCGACAGGCGTCGTGTAACGCCCCGGTAAACGTTTCGGGCATCGCCGGCGACTGGCGTGTGGTCGGACTACGATCACGCCATGCCGACGCACCATTCAGAAACCCGGCTCGCCCAGAGCCTCGGCGAAATTGTCCGGCTGCTCGATCGTCATCGCGTTCTCGAGGCGATGGCTCACCAGCAGGAGAGTCCCAAACGAGACCTGCTGGAGCAGCTGCAGCACCGCCAGAACGTTGCCGAGCTGGGCAAGCGGCTGCGAGCGATGCATGCCGCGGACATCGCCTATGTGCTGGAGGCGCTGCCGCCCGACGATCGCATGGCGGTCTGGTCGGAGGTCGCGCCGGAGCAGGCGCCCGAGGTGTTCGTCGAAACGTCGGAGGCGGTCCGGAAGTTCATCATCGCCGAATCGGATCAACAGGCGATGGTCGCGCTGCTCGAACGCCTCAATGCCGAAGATCTGGCGTTCGTGTTCTCGTCGCTGCCCGAAGAACTGCAGGCGCAGGTCTCACTGGCGCTCGAGTCCTCTGAGCGATCGATCTTCGAGGAGACGATCCAGTACGACGACACCGCCGTCGGCCATTACATGACGCGCGAGTGGGTCGACGTCGACGAGCGGCAGTCGGTGGGCGACATCTTCGCGCGTCTGCGCGAGCGCGGTGAGCTGCCGCCGCAGACCGATCACGTCTACGTCGTCGACGCGCGCCACGTGCTGCGCGGCATCATCCCGCTGCCGTCGCTGCTCGTGCAATCGCCGTCGGTCCCGGTCACGGGCCTGACGGTCGATGAGTTCATGTCGTTCAAGGCGGACGACGAGGCGAGGAGCGCCGTGACCGTGTTCGAGCGCTACAACCTGGTCTCGGCGCCGGTCGTCGACGATCGCGGCAAGCTGGTCGGCCGTCTCACGGTCGATGCGGTGATGGACGTCATGCGCGACGCTTCGAGCCTGCAGGCGCTGCGCACCGCGGGCCTCAACCAGGATGAAGATCTGTTCGCGTCGTTGTGGGACAGCGCCCGCAATCGCTGGCCGTGGCTCGCGCTCAACCTGGTCACGGCGTTCATCAGCTCGCGCATCATCGGCCAGTTCGAAGGCATCATTCAGCAGCTGGCCGCGCTCGCCGCGTTGATGCCGATCGTCGCCAGCATCGGCGGCAACACCGGCAACCAGACGATGGCGCTCGTGATTCGCTCGCTCGCCACCGACCAGGTCGCGCCCAATCGTGCGCGCCGCGTGTTGAACAAGGAGCTGACCATCGGCGTCGTCAACGGTCTGGCGTGGGGTCTGCTGGTCGGCGTCTTCGCGGTGCTGATGTACTCGCGGTTCACGCTGGCACTGGTGATGACCGGCGCGGTGCTGTTGAATCTCGTCGTCGCGGCGATTGCGGGCGTCCTGATCCCGCTCGGCCTTCACCGGATGGGCCGCGATCCCGCGCACGGCGGCAGCGTGCTGCTGACGTTCGTGACCGACGGCATGGGCTTCTTCCTGTTCCTCGGTCTCGCGCGCGTGTTCCTGGTGTGACCTGTCCAGGCCTACGACGTCATGCTGCCAGGCCGTCCGGCCTCGACCACCATCGTGCGCGCAGTACGGGCCGGTTGATTGGGCACGGTGACGCGATCGACGATGCGGAAATCGGCCTTCATCGTCGAGTCAGTTGCCGTGCACGCGATGTAGCCGCGCTTGTTGCAGTGATACGTGATGTGCGGGTTGGCGCTCCGCATGGCTTCCCAGGTCGGGCTGCACATCGGACCCGTCTCCGCCGGACGTGACCGATGAATTCGTGAACTCCACCCCGATCGTCGGCGATGTGGGCTTGGTGAAGTCGACCTTGAGATCGGCGCACCAATGCGTGTGCACGTCGCCGGACAGGACGATCGGGTTGGGCGCCTTCGTGTCGCGGAGGTGCGCGAACAGGCGGTTGCGCGATTCGCCATAGCCGTCCCACTTGTCAACCGAGTAGCGCGCGGCGGGATTCACGCTGGCCATGTCGCGCGCGAAGGTCGGAACCTGCTGTCCGATCACCGTCCATGTCGCTCGTGACTCGGCGAGCGTGTCGAACAGCCACTTCTCCTGCGCCTCGCCCAGGATCGTGCGCCGGACGTCGAGCAGCTCCGGGCAGGCCACTGGATCGCCGCACGCGGCCTGTTTCGATCGATATTGCCGCGTGTCAAGCACCGTCATGTCGATCAGGCCGCCGAACTGCAGATGTCGATACAGCAGCAGGTTGGGACCGTTGGGAATCAGCGACGCGCGCAGCGGCATCGATTCGTAATACGCCTGGTAGGCGGCGGCGCGCCGCAGCAGGAATACTTCAGGAGGCGTATCGCGCTCATCGCGATCGCCGGCGTAGTCGTTGTCGACTTCGTGATCATCCCACGCCATCACGAACGGCGCCGAGAGGTGGGCCGCGATCAGATCCGGATCGGATTTGTACTGCGCGTAGCGGTTGCGATAGTCGACCAGCGTGTAGATCTCCTGGCCCTGATGAACGCGCACGTTGTTCGGATTGCGGTTGGCGTCGCCGCGGCCCTCGTAGATGTAGTCCCCGGTGTGAAAGACGAAGTCGAACATTTCATCGGCGAGACGGCCGTAGGCGGAGAAGTATCCCGACTCCAGGTGGCCGCAGCCGCAGACGCCGAAGCGGAGCCGATCGACCGGCGTGCCGGCCGCCGGCGCCGTCTTCGTCCGCCCCACCTGGCTGGCCTCGCCGCCGCAGCGGAAGCGATAGAAGTACTCGCGGCCGGGTGCCAGGCCATCCGCCTCGACATGGACGCTATGACCAAGCTCCGGACGCGCAATCGCGGTCCCGTTTCGAACGACGGTGCGAAATGCGCGATCGGTGGCGACCTGCCACGAGACTTCGACGTTCGCCGTCGGCATGCCGCCGCCTTCGAAGCGGCTCGGGCGCCAGGCGCGTCCACAGCACGACGCTCGTGGGCCATGGATCGCCCGACGCCACGCCGAGCGAGAACGGATAGGTGCGGAAGATCGGCTGCGCCCACGCCGCGCGCGTGGTCATCGGCAGCGCCGCAACGGCGCCGAGCTTCCAGGCGATGTCGAGCAGCTGGCGCCGCGACATTCGCGAGAGCAACTGACCGTACGGGTGCATCACGTCGATCGGCATAGCGCGCCCCCTGATGTCGATCGACTGTATTCCCCTCGCATGACGCCAGCGCGACAATCGTCTGACGCCGCGCTGTAACAGAAGAGTCACATCGTTATGACACGCTAGGGATATGACAGTTCCGCTCGAGGCCGTAACCCAAATCAGCAACCAGGTGTCGGCCGAACAGGGCGGCCTGACGATCGACGCCGTGACCTTCAGTGACGGCGGCCGCGGCCGCGTCGAGATCCTCGTCGGGGTCGAGGGCTGTCATGACGGACAGTGCCGTTTTTCCGTCAATGTGACCCGCGCAGACCGCG
Source organism: uncultured cyanobacterium (assembly GCA_963833135.1). GTDB lineage: Bacteria > Acidobacteriota > Vicinamibacteria > Vicinamibacterales > UBA2999 > 12-FULL-67-14b. The sequence goes on from CAWHWW010000016.1 coordinate 851,615, forward strand.
GCGAATTCGAGCGCGAATTCAGGTCGAAACTGAACGACGCGCTCACCAGGCACCGACCCTCTGCGATATCAGAATAAGCGCTCGATCAACAGGCGCACGCGGCGATCGATGTCCTCGATGATCGCGTCGACGACGGCCGGCGATTGTTCTTTGGGATCCTGAATCGGCCAGTCGTCGCGCCGCGCACCCGGAACAATCGGGCACTCGTCACCGCAGCCCATCGTGATCAGCCAGTTCGCCGTTGCGGCGAGCTCGGACGTGAGCTTCTGCGGACGTTGCCGACGGACACGTCGAGGCCGCGGGCTCGCATCGCGTCGACGACTTCCGGATGAACGCGCGCGGCCGGTTGCGTGCCGGCGGAGATGGCGCGTGCCTTCGACCGATCGACGTATTTGTTGAAGAGGGCAGCCGCGATCTGCGATCGCCCGGCGTTGTGCACGCAGGCGAAGAGGACCGTGATCACGACTTGCCCGCCGTAGCGCGACGCGCGTCGGTGGGCGCCTTCAGCGCGACGTGCAGGCGTTTCTCGTCTTTGACCGTGATGGCGGTGTGCGTCAGCGCGTGCAGCGCCGCCTTGACCACCGCAGCGATCACCGGGTTGGCGATCGGTGCCAGGCGATAGTGCATCCAGATGCCGTCACGGCGCGCCTCGACCAATCCGGACTTTCGCAGATAGGCGAGATGCCGCGACGCGGTCGGCTGCGGCACGTCCAGACCGGCGTGGATGTGGCACACGCAGATCTCATCTTCACTGAGCAGCGACAGGATGCGCAGGCGCGTCGGATCGGCGAGCGCCGCGTAGACGCCGGTCAGCGCGTCGAGGTCCTTGATATTCGGCGCCGGTTTAGTCGTGCAGCAGGAGCTTGACATATTCGCTAACGCGAATATAGCATGCACTCAGTATATTCGCTAAGGCGAATATAACTTCGCGTTCAAAGGTTCAGCGTTCAAGAGGTTCAAGAGGTTCAAAGGTTAATGAGCACGTTACCAGTTGCGGTTATTGGCGCCGGCCCGGTGGGTCTGGCTGCTGCGGCCCATCTTCACGCGTATCAGCAGCCCTTCATCGTGCTCGAGGCCGGCGCCGAGCCGGGCGCAGCCGTGCGCGAGTGGGGGCATGTCCGGACGTTCTCGCCGTGGCGGTACATGGTCGATGGTGCGGCCACGGGACTCCTCGAATCGACCGGATGGTCGTTGCCCGACCGCCGATCATCTCCCGACCGGCCACGAGCTGATCGACGAGTACGTGAACCCGCTCGCGAATCATCCGGCGATCCGGCCGCACGTGCGCTATGGCGCGCGCGTTGACGCCGTCGGCCGCAAGGACTTCGACAAGGTGCGCACGAAGGGACGCGACGAGCAGCCGTTCGAGATTCGGCTCGCCGACGGCGAGACGATCGAGGCGCGCGCGGTGATCGATGCCAGCGGCACCTGGCGGCGCCCGAATCCGACAGGCTCGGGCGGCATCGACGCGGCCGGCGAGCGCGAGCACCGCGACCGCATCGCGTACGGCATTCCCGATGTCGCCGGCAAGGCGCGGCAACGCTACGCCGGCAAGCGGATTCTCGTCGTCGGCAGCGGACATTCGGCGTTCAACGTGATTCTCGATCTGCTCGCACTCGCCGAACGAGGCGCCGGGGACGCGGATCTTCTGGGCGATGCGGCGCGACAACCTCGAGTCGGTGTGGGGCGGCGGCGCGTCCGACGCGCTCGAAGCGCGCGGCGAATTGGGCCAGCGCGCGAAGCGGGCCGTCGAATCAGGACAGATCCGCGTCCTGACGCCGTTTCGCATCCGCGCGATTGCGGGTCACGCTGGCGCCCTGCTGGTGTCCGGCGCGATTCGGGATGATGCAGCGCAGCGTCGAGGTCGACGAGGTGATCGTCTGCACCGGCTTCCGTCCGGATCTCGAGATGCTGCGCGAGGTGCGGCTCGGCCTCGATCCGTGGCTCGAATGCGCCACCGCGCTCGGACCGCTGATCGATCCGAACGAGCACAGCTGCGGCACGGTGCGCCCGCACGGCGCGCGGGAGCTCGCGCATCCCGAGAAGGATTTCTACATTGTCGGCATGAAGAGCTACGGCCGGGCGCCGACGTTCCTGCTCGCGACAGGATACGAACAGGCGCGATCGGTCGTCGCGATGCTGGCGGGTGATGTGGCAGCCGCTGAACGAGTCGAGCTGGTGTTGCCCGAGACGGGAGTGTGCAGCACGCATTCCGGCGCCGCCTCCGGCGGCGCGTGTTGCGGCGGTCCCGCCCCTGAAGAAGCGAACGCATGTTGCGTGGACGATGCGGTGGCAAAGGCGGAAGGGAAGGGCGGGTGCGGATGCGGCACGTCAGGAAGTCTCGACGATCTCGTGAACTCGTGAGCTGGCGCTCAAGAGACCATAAGATGCATGCATCCCCGTGCGCATCTGGGCGATCGGCTGCGGTCAGCTGGTCAACTGGGGCGTCCTGTTCTTTGCGTACAGCGTGCTGCTCGTGCCGCTGCGAGGAGTCGTTCGGCGCGCCACGATGGCTGGTCGCCGGCGCGTTTTCGTTCGGCCTGCTGGTGTCCGCGATCGCGGCGCCCGCCGTCGGGCGGCTCGCCGATCGCGGGCAGGGGCCTGCTGTGATGCAGGCCGGTGGCTTGCTCGCAGCAGGGCTCCTGATCGTCTGGGCCCTCGTCCCGACACTGTGGATGACCTACCTCGTGTGGGGCGCGCTGGGCCTGTGCATGGCCTCGATCCTCTACGAACCGGTCTTTGCCATCGTCGGCCGTGCCTTCGCCGACCCGGAAGGGCGGCTGCGCGCCATTGCCACGGTGACCGTAATGGGCGGACTTGCGAGCAGCGCGTTCCTGCCCGGCACCTCGGCGCTCGTGACGCGATTCGGTTGGCGAGGCACCGCCGTCGCGCTGGCCATCATGATCGCGGTCGCGACCGTGATCGTCAGTCAGCTGGCGTTTCGCGACCTCGCGTGGTCGGCGCCGACGATCCGCGATGCGATCACGGACAGCGCCGGCGGTTCGAGGGATGGGATGCCCCTGCATGGCATGAGCAGGCTCATCGCGCTCTTCGCCATCTCGATCGTCGTCAATTCGGCGGTGTCGTCGAACCTGGTTGCATCGCTGATCGATCGAGGCTTGACGCCGACGTATGCCGCGACGGTGGCCGGCACGTTTCGGAATCATGCAACTGCCCGGGCGATTACTGCTGTCGAACGCGGCGATCGTGCCGAAACCGGTGCCGCTCCTCCTCGTGAGCTTCGCGCTGCAGATTGCGGGACTGCTGACCCTCGTTGTGCACGGCTCGATCGCGATGTGGATCGGCGTGATCGTGTTCGCAGCCGGTACCGGCCTGACGACGCTGGCGCGGCCGTACCTCGTCCTGCATGAATACGGCGCCGAACGCGCTGGCTATGCCAACGGCGTGATTGCGCGGGGCCAGCAGCTCGCGCGCGCGGCGGGCCCGGTGTCGGCCGCCGCGATCGGCAGCGCTGCCGGATACGGAGTTGTTTTTGTAGCTTTGGGCGGCCTTCTGGTAGCTGCGATGCTGCTCACCGTGAACCGGAAGAGCACTGTCCAGTCCTGATGAATCCCGCTAAGCCGTGGCCATCGTAGCCGGGTGAACGCCGCGACCGTGGCCTCGATCGAGGGCCATGCCGCGGCGTTACCTCTTGTGAACGCTTAACGCTCCACTTCTCACTGAACCGTGACGTTGATGGTCTCGCAGAGGCCCGCAATCGTCCGGTGCATGTCATCGCCCGCCTGCACGGTGAGACGATGCGCCCCCGGTGCCAGCGACATCTCGATCACCTTCTTGCCGTCGCCAAAGTGGACCCACGGGTCGGCCTTCGGGATCACGGCGCCGGCCGCCAGGCAATCGGAGTCGACGGCGATGTGGTAGTGAATGGTACTCGGACGAACCTGCTCGGGCTTCAGCTCGCCGGGCGGGACGGCGGCCACGGTCACGCCGCTGCTACCGAACTCGATGGTCGACATCGGCTTGATGGTGGCGCCGTTGGTCGGCGTCACGAAAAACACCCTCGTTCCTGACGCGGACGGCGTTTCCGCGCCGCCACAGGCGGCCGCGATCACGGTGCACAGTCCCAGCGCCACGGCGTTCACAATCTTCATTGCGGCTCCTTTTCGAGTGATAGGCAAAGCTGTGGGATTATACGTCGCAGCTAGCTTGCTGGCTTGAATGAAGCGGTGACCTTTGCGGGTGCCGCCGCCTCGACGGTCACCGGCAGTGTCTGCGTGCCGAGCCGCTCGTGCCACAGCTCGAGCGTGTAACTGCCGGCCGGTAACCCTTTGATCTCGAAGCTGCCGTCGTCTTTCGTGACCGCGAAGAACGGGTGCGGCACGACGTTGACATAGGCGTTCATCCAGCCATGGACGTCGCATCGAAACGGCAGGCCGATCTCGGCCTGGTCGAAGACCCTTGTCACCGCCGGCGTCTTGGCCGGCTGTCCGAAGTTGAATTCGCGGTTGTTCTTGGGAACGGCGTGGACATTGTGGATCAGCGGATCGCTGTTGGAGACCAGTACGGTCTGGCCGACCTGCACGCCGAAGACGTGCGGGACATAGCGACAGCCCTTCTGGTCCAGCTGCACGGGCGCGGCGGGCACGGCATATCGGCGCGAGCCGAGGCCGTCCTTCACATACACAAAGACGTTCTTGAGGCCGTTGCCAGGACCCACCACGAGCAGCTCGGACGTGGCGCCCGGTTCCGGGACGCACTGCGGATCCGCATCCATCGGCAGCGGCCGCGGCTTCGGTGGCGTCCCTGAAAATGTGACCGCGCCGACGATCGTACCCGGACCATCGGCAGTATCCGTCGGCGCAGACGCAGCGGCGGATTGCGCGGCAGGCGCAGGCGACGGCTGCGATTCGCCGCACGCGACGGCGGCGAGCATCGCGCCGAGGCACACGGACGCCGCCCGCGTCAGGATGCGGCGCGTTCGGCTCACTGCGTGATCGTCCCGCACACGATCGGGTCGCCGCTGTTGCCGGCCGGATCCGTTTTCATGTCATCGGCCCTGGCGTGAATCACGAGCGCGGTGCCGTAGATCGAATTGGCGCCGGGCGCCCATCGTCACGTTCTTGTTGGTGACGGTCGTCTTGGCGATGCCCTTGGCGTCGACGGTGAAGTTCATCATGTCGCCGGCGTGCGGGCCTTCAGGGTTCTGCATGCCGTGCTTCTTGTTCGTCGGGTTGAAGTGGCTCGCCGGCGCTGGTGAACGGCGCCTCGCACTTCGGCACCGCATGGAAGTGCATGCGCGTGCTCGCCCGGAGGCAGGCCCTTGACGTCGAGATCGATCGAGACGCCGCCGCCCTTGGCCGGCGAGATCATCGCCATGCCGACGACGGCACCCTTGGCGTCCTTGAGATCGACGTGCTTCATCTGCGCCGACACGGCGGCCGTTCCAACCAGACAGGCGAGTGCGACAACGGAAAAGATGCGGGTCATTGAGCTCCTCTGACGACCATCATAAATCAGAGGGCTGCCGACTACGGGACTTGCGGGCTTGGGCTCGACAGGACGGCTCGGTGCGAAGCCGCAGGCCCGCAAGCCCGCAAGCCTCGCTAGAAGCGTGTAGCGCAGCGACATCTGCGTCTGTCGCGCGGTGCCGAGCCCGACCGTGCGGTTCAGCGGGCCGAGCATGTAGCCGAACGTGCCGGCCTGCGCGTCGGTAATCGCGCGACGCCCGGCGTGCCGTTGGGCAGCGTCGCCGCCGGGTTCTCGTAGTTCAGCCGGTTGGCGATGTTGAAGATCTCGAGCGCGGAACTGCAGGCCCTGCGTCGCTGGCGAAGCGGAAGTCCTTGCTGAACATCAGGTCCGCCTGCCAGAAGCCCGGGCCGCGCAGGAAGTTGCGCGGCAGGTTGCCGAACGTGCCGGGCTGCGGCGTCGCGAACGCGGCCGGGTTCAGCCAGCGCACGCCGTTCTTCAGATACGGATCGACGCCGGGAACCAGGTCGGGCCGCTGCGTGCCGCGGCTGTTGCCGCCGGGGATGTTGGTGACCGTCGCGCCGTTGACCGTGGCGTTGTCGGGACGCGACATCACGACGTTGATCGGCACGCCGCTGCGGGCGTTGACGATGCCGCCGACGCGCCAGCCGCCGGTCCAGCAGGCCTTCGCCGGGAATCAGGTAGACGAGCGAGCCGTTGAACGTGTGCGGGATGTCCTGCGGGTTGATGCCGTACTCGCTCTCGTAGTCGAACGTGTTCTGCGTCGTCGCCGCTTCGTTCGAACCCTGCGTGGTGCCGCTGTTGCGCGAGTACTGATACTGGAAGCCGCCGGTGAAGCCGGCGCGGAAGCGGCGCGTCGCGCTCACCTGCAGCGCGTCATACGTCGCGTAGCCGCAACCCGACACCGGGTAGCCGGAAATCGTCAGGCCGTCGACGCAGCCGGCGGTCTTGTAGTCAATCTGGCCGTAGGACGGCTACCAGGCGGGCGCGGGTGTTGATGTTGAGGGTGTTGCCGACGCCGCGCAGGAACATGTCCTTGCCCTGGCTGCCGGTGTAGCCGACCGTGAGGTTGACCTCGCCGGGCAGCTCGCGCGACAGGCTGACGCCGTACTGCATGTTGTATTCGTTCGGGTAGTGGTGCGTGTAGCCGCGAATCGAGAGCAGGTTGGCGAGCTGTGACGGCGGCACCGGATACTGCAGGCCGTTGTTCGGCACGTCGGCCTGCTGCACGCGGCGGCGCTCGATGTAGTTCTCGATCGGCTGGATGCGATCCTCGAACTGGCCGGGGCCGTAGAACAGGCCGAAGCCGGCGCGCAGCGCCGTCTTCTCGTTGATCTCGTAGGCCGCCGACAGGCGCGGCGAGAAGTTGTTCTTGTCGGCGTCGTAGAAGGGCGAGCCCTCGGCCGCGAACGCGTTGTCTTCGACGAAGAACGGCCGCGCCAGGCCGTCGGCTTCCTTGACCACCGAGTAGTAGTCGTAGCGCAGGCCGAGATCGAGCGTCAGGCGATCGCTGGCGCTGCCACGAGTCCTGCACGAAGCCGATCGCGTAGAACTGCTGCGGGCTTGAACACCGGCGAGTCGAGCGCCACCGCCACCGCGGCCGGGCGGTTGTCGATGAAGTCGTTGACGCTGTTGAAGGTGATCTCGGTGCTGCCGAGGAACTGGAAGTCCGACTGGATCTTCCGGTACTCGAAGCCGCCCTTCAGCGTGTGCGGCCGCGGGTCCAGGTCGTCGCGTTGTTGATCGAGAGCGAGCGCGGGTCGAAGACCGAGCCGGTCGTGGTCGACGCCGACGTGGCGCGAATCAACAGGCCGCTGCGCGCGATGCCGGTGTTGCCGCGCGCGTCGATCGACGACGACGTGAACGTGCCCGACAGCGAGACGCCGACCGGATCGTAGTTGGCCTGGTTGCTGAACGCGCTGGCGCTGGTCTGCGGGCCGTTGTAGCCGACCTTGAACTCGTTGACGAAGTTGCGTGCCGACCACCGACTGGTAGTTGAACACCAGGTTCTGCGGGCTGCTGCTTGGCGCGGACGCGGCGCGCGCGTCACCGTGCGATCCGGCGTGTCGACCTCGCCGTCGCTGAACAGGTAGCGCACGTAGAACGACTGGCGATCGCTGAAGCGATGATCGACGCGGAACGACAGCGTGTTCTCGTCCTGTTCGGCTTCGCTGGCGAGCGACGCCAGGCCGACCAGCGGGTTGGCGGTGGCCTGCGTGGCGCGCGGGAAGCCCGCGAGGAGCGGCGCCACCGCCTGCGTGCGGGACGGCGCTCTGGCCGGCGCCGCTGCCGACCGGTTCACCGGCCATGGATGCGGCGGATGGTTTCGTCGCTCGGCACGGCTTCGGTGAAGCTCAGGCCGGTGGTCTGGCGCAGGCCTTCGAAGCTGAAGAAGAAGAACGACTTGTTGGTCTTGAGCGGACCGCCGACCGAGCCGCCGAACTGGTTCAGCTCGAGCTGCTGCTTGGCTTCGCGGTTGCCGTCGGCGCCGACGTACTTCGTCGCCGAGTCCAGCGCGTCGTTGCGGATGTAGTCGAACAGCGAGCCGCGGATACGCGTTGCTGCCGCTCTTGCTGACCACGGTGATGTTGCCGCCGGCGCCGAGGCCGCTTTCGGCCGGCGCGAGGCCCGAGTTGACGCGGAACTCGGCGACCGATTCCATCGACGTCTGCAGGCGGAACTGCGAGCCGGTCGCGTTGAGGTAGCCGGGGCTCGCGTCCCACACGTAGGTGCCGTCGACGCCGTCGTAGTTCAGGTAGTTCTGCTGATTCGACTTGCCGTTGAAGCGCACCGACGCCCATCCGCCGTTGCCATCGCTGGTCGCGCCGGTCGCGAGCGTCATCAGGTTGGCGAAGTTGCGGCCGTTCACCGGGAGGTTCTCGACTTCCTCCGGCGAGACGTTGACGCCGATCTTCGCGGAGCGTCAGGTCGAGCACCGGCGCCGCGGCGCTGACGGTGACCTGTTCCTGCACCGACGGCGACGCCGAGCTCGACTTCGACCTTCTCGGACTGACCGACGCCGAGCACGACGTCGCGCGTCTTCGGCGCGAAGCCGGCCAGCTCGATCTGCACTGTATAGGTGCCGGGCCCGAGGTTGGTGACGGCGTAGTTGCCCTCGCCGTCGGTGACGTCGGTGCGGACCGCGCCGGTCGACTTGCTGGTGACGGTGACGGTCACGCCGGCAGCGCGCCCTGGCTCTGGTCGAGCACGCGTGCCGGTAATACGGGATTCGGTTTGCTGGGCCAGCGCGAGGGCCGGCGACAGCGGTGAACGCAACAAAGACACAAAGGATTCGGAGAGCTTTCATGAGCGCAACGGTACCCAGCGCCGCCTTCGCCATTGTGACGGCGCTGTTAATTCCATGAAAACTGAGGGCGTTACGGTCGCATGTAACGATCAATGTAACAATCGTGTGACATACTTCCGCTCGTGCGATTCCGCCTCATCCCCCGCGAAGAAAAGTTCTTTGCCGACTTCATCACCCTGGCCGACCGAATCGTTTCCGGCGCGACCCTGCTCGAGCGAATGCTCGCGTCGGACCCTCCGGCCTGGGACACCGCGCTCCAGATCAAGCAGATCGAATCGGAGTGCGACGCGCTGACCCACAACATCATCCAGCGGCTGAACTCGACGTTCGTCACGCCGATCGATCGCGAGGACATTCACGCCCTCGCCAAGTCGCTGGACGACGTGATGGACGCGATCGATGCGGCGGCGGCGGTGACGCGGCGCTACCGGATGTCGCAGTTGCGCTACGGCGCGCGCGAGCTGGCGTCGCTGACCTGGCAGTCGGCGATGCAGGTCAAGGTCGCCGTCGAGGCGCTCGAGCGCAAGAAGGACGTGCATCAGCTCGCCGTCGAGGTGAACCGCCTCGAGAACGCGGCCGACGACGTCCACGACGAGGCGCTGCGGCGCCTGTTCGAGGAAGAGAAGGACGCGATCACCGTGATCAAGTGGAAGGAAGTGCTCGACCTGCTCGAAGAAGCCACCGATCGCTGCGAGGACTGCGCCAACGTGCTCGAAGGCGTCGTCGTCAAGCACGGGTAGTCGTCAGTGGAACTTGCCCTCGTCATTCTCGTCATCGTCGTTGCGCTGATTTTCGACTACATCAACGGCTTCCACGACGCGGCCAATTCGATCGCCACGGTCGTGTCGACGCGCGTGCTGTCGCCAGGACAGGCCGTGGTGTGGGCGGCCTTCTTCAATTTCGTCGCCGCCTTCGTGTTCGGCACTGCGGTGGCGAAGACCGTCGGCTCGGGGATGGTCGACATCAACATCGTCACCACGTCCGTGATTCTCGCGGGGCTGATCGGCGCGATCGTGTGGGACCTGATTACGTGGTACTACGGGCTGCCGACCAGCTCGTCACACGCGCTTAATCGGCGGCTACGCTGGCGCAGCGGTCGCGAAGGTCGGCATGGTCGCGCTCATCCCGTCCGGATGGACCAAGACGCTGATCTTCATCGTCCTGGCGCCGATGATCGGCCTGATCCTGGCGTTCACGCTCATGATGGCGATCTATGTGGATCTTCCGCAACTTCGCGCCGTCGACGGTCGATCGTCACTTTCGCAAGCTGCAGTTGCTGTCGGCCGCGGCGTACAGCCTGGGCCACGGCGGCAACGATGCGCAGAAGACGATGGGCATCATCGCCGGCGCCCTGTTTGCCGGGGGACTCCTGTCGGAGTTCACGATTCCGTTCTGGGTCGTGATTGCGGCGCACGCGGCGATCGCACTCGGCACGCTCGCCGGCGGCTGGCGGATCATCCACACGATGGGCTCGAAGATCACGCGGCTGCAGCCGGTGGGCGGGTTCGCCGCCGAAACGGCCGGCGCGATCTCGCTGTTCGCGGCGACTGGTCTCGGCGTGCCGGTCAGCACGACGCACACCATCACCGGCGCGATCATCGGCGTGGGATCGATGCGGCGGCTGTCAGCGGTGCGGTGGGGCATTGCCGGCCGGATCGTGTGGGCGTGGATCCTGACCATCCCCATGTCCGCAGCGATCGCGATGGGAATCTTCTACATGCTGCACTTCGTCGGCCTGCCTTAACGATTTTCTCTACGGTCGGCCTTGCCACGGTCGAGCTGCTGTCGGTCGAGGGTTTGCATAGAAGTTTGGAAACGCGTTGCTGTCAGGTTCCGCGGACCTATTGCGGCAGCTTTGATGTAACGACATTCCGAACATGGCACTCGAATCGCCTAAACCGCGAACCGGACGAAAGACGAGAGAGCAGGACGTCAGGCCTGCGATCGGGACGTGCCCGGTTTGTGATGGCCGCATGGAAGTCGTCTACGCCCGCCACAACCAGCAGGTCAGCGTCTGCGTCGATTGCCACTCCGGGCTCACGATTCCTGCCGTCTGCCTGGGACATCGTCCGCATCAAGCGCGAATCGAAGTGGATGCCGAAACCGTAACGCCGGCTCCTTGCGCGAGGCGCGTGTTCAAGAGGATGGGACCTCGCCGAGCGGCACGACCTGCACGGCTGCGTCGGGAACAGCGCTCAGGAACTTGTTGAGCGTCGAGCCGCGCCACAGGATCTCGACGCGGGTGCGGGCGCTCTGGCCGAAGATCACGTGCGTGATGCCTTCGCGCTGGGCAAACGCGATCAGTCCGTCCGACGGGTGATCGGCCTTGACCCGCACGACGGTCGCGCCGAGGCTCTCGGCGAGGCGGATGTTCTGCTGCAGGGCTTCGGCGTCTCCGGGCCGGATGCGTCCCGGCTGCTCGCGCGGCGTCTCGACGTAGACCGCGTACCACTTCGAACCGAGCCGGCCGGCGATGCGCGCGCCCGTTCGAAGCACGCGCGGCGCCACCGCGTTCGAGCTCATGCACACCATGACGCGCTCGGGAATCTGCGCCGGCTCGAGCCCTTCGCGCGCGCGATAGCTGGCCGCCTTTTCGCCGACTTCATCGGCGACCGCGCGCAGGGCCAGCTCGCGCAGCGTCGAGAGGTTGCCCTTGCGGAAGAAGTTCGTGAGCGCCTGTTCGACTTTCTCCGGCCGGTAGATCTTGCCCTCGCGCAGGCGGTTGCGCAGCTCTTCGACGGTCACGTCGACGTTGATCACCTCGTCGGCGCGCTCGAGGAACGTATCCGGCACCGTTTCGCGCACGCGAACGCCGGTCACCTTCGCCACCGCATCGTTCAGCGTCTCGAGATGCTGGATGTTGACCGCCGTCATCACGTGGATGCCGGCGTTCAGGATGTCGAGCACGTCCTGGTAGCGCTTCTCGTTGCGGCTTCCCGGCACGTTGGTGTGCGCGAGCTCGTCGACGACGCAGACCTGCGGGTGCCGCGCGACGACTGCGTCGACGTCGAGCTCCTCGAGCGTGACGCCGCGGTATTCGATCTGGCGGCGCGGGATCACTTCGAGATCCTTCAGCTGCGCCTCGGTGTCCTCCCGGCCGTAGGTTTCGATGATGCCAATCACGACGTCGAGGCCTCGGGCACGCAACGCATGGGCCTCGCGCAGCATCGCGTAGGTCTTGCCGACGCCGGGGGCGGCGCCGATGTAGATGCGCAGCCGCGCCCGCTGCTCGTCCTTGATTCGGGCGAGCAGGGCGTCAGCGGAGGGGCGCGAATCGTCGGTCATCGATCACCGTCGCATCGGGCTGCGCTCGTCGAGCGCGAGGTTCAACAGCAGCACGTTGACGACCGGTTCGCCGAGGATGCCGAACTGGCGTCCCTCGGTGTGCGCGGCGACGAGCTCACGCACGGCCGTCTTCGTCGAGGCCGCGCTCGCCGCGCGACGCGCGCGACCTGGAACTCGGCGGCGGCGGGGCTGATGTGCGGATCGAGCCCCGATCCCGAGGTCGTGACCAGATCGATCGGAACCGGCGCCGGATTGTCCTTCTGCAGTCGCGCCACATCCGCCGCGACGCGATCGATCAGCTTCTTGTTCGTCGGACCCAGGTTGGATCCGGACGAGGCGCCGGCGTCGTAGCCGTTGCCGGCCGCCGACGGCCGCGAATAAAAGTAGCCCGGCGAGCTGAACGGCTGGCCGATGATCCGCGAGCCGATCACCTTGCCGTTGCGCTCGATCAGCTGCCCGTTGGCCTGGTCCGGAAACAGCACCTGCGCCAGGCCGGTGATCGCCAGCGGGTAAGCGATGCCGAGCAGCACGGTGGTCACCACTGTCATCAGCGTCGGCGGTCCAGAGATGTTTGATCATGATTATGCCAATCCAATCGCGGTGATCACCACGTCGATGATCTTGATGCCGATGAACGGCGCGATGATGCCGCCGACGCCGTAGATCAGCAGGTTGCGCCGCAGCAGCGCCGCGGCGCTGAGCGGCGTGAACTGGACGCCGCGCAGCGCGAGCGGGACCAGCGCGACGATGATCAGCGCGTTGAAGATCACCGCCGACAGAATCGCTGACTCCGGCGTCTGCAAGCCGCATGACGTTCAGCGCGCCGAGCGCCGGGAACGCGGCGAGGAACATCGCCGGGATGATCGCGAAGTACTTCGCGACGTCGTTGGCGATCGAGAATGTCGTCAGCGTGCCGCGCGTCATCAGCAGCTGCTTGCCGATCTCGACGATCTCGATCAGCTTGGTCGGGTTCGAATCGAGGTCGACCATGTTGCCGGCTTCCTTGGCCGCCTGCGTGCCGGTGTTCATGGCCACGCCGACGTCGGCCTGCGCCAGCGCCGGCGCGTCGTTGGTGCCGTCGCCGGTCATCGCCACCAGCTTGCCGGCCGCCTGTTCCTGCTTGATCAGCGCCATCTTGTCTTCCGGCGTCGCCTCGGCGAGAAAGTCGTCGACGCCGGCCTCGCTGGCGATCGCCGCCGCGGTCAGCGGATTGTCGCCGGTGATCATCACCGTCTTGATGCCCATCGCGCGCAGCGCGGCGAAGCGCTCGCGCATGCCGCCCTTGATGATGTCCTTGAGGTGGATCACGCCGAGCACGCGGTTGCGCTCGGCGACCACCAGCGGCGTGCCGCCGGCGCGGGCGATGCGCTCGACGATGCCGGTCAGTTCCGGGCGAGGCGCTGCCGCCGTTCGCGGCGACGTATTTCGCGATCGAATCGCCGCGCCCTTTCGGATCTCGCGCCCCTCGAAGTTGACGCCCGACATGCGGGTCTGCGCCGTGAACGGCACGAACTCCGCGGCGTGGGCGGCCAAGCTCGCGGCCGCGGATGTTGTACTTCTGCTTGGCCAGCACGACGATCGATCGGCCTTCCGGCGTTTCGTCGGCGAGCGACGCCAGTTGCGCGGCGTCGGCCAGGGCCGCCTCCGTCACGCCTGGCAGCGGGATGAACTCACTGGCCTGACGGTTGCCGAGCGTGATCGTGCCGGTCTTGTCGAGCAGCAGCGTGTGCACGTCGCCGGCAGCTTCGACGGCGCGGCCCGACATCGCCAGCACGTTGTGCTGGATCAGCCGATCCATGCCGGCGATGCCGATCGCCGACAGCAGCCCGCCGATCGTCGTCGGAATCAGGCACACCAGCAACGAGACCAGCACGAACACCGACTGCGGCGCGCCGGAGTAGATCGCAAACGGCTGCAGCGTGACCACCGCCATCAGGAACACGATGGTCAGGCCGGCCAGCAGGATGTTGAGCGCGATCTCGTTCGGCGTCTTCTGCCGCTCGGCGCCTTCGACGAGCGCGATCATGCGATCGAGGAACGTGTGGCCCGGGTCGGCCGTGACCTTGACCTTGATCCAGTCCGACAGCACGCGCGTGCCGCCGGTGACCGCCGATCGATCGCCGCCGGCCTCGCGGATGACCGGCGCCGATTCACCGGTGATCGCCGATTCGTCGACCGACGCCACGCCTTCGACGATTTCGCCGTCCGACGGGATGAATTCGCCGGCCTTCACCAGCACGATGTCGCCGCTCCGCAGCGACGCGGCCGGCACCGATTTCGGTCTGGCCGGTCCGGTGATCAGGTTCGCGACGGTTTCGGTGCGCGACTTGCGCAGCGTGTCGGCCTGCGCCTTGCCGCGTCCTTCGGCCATCGCCTCGGCCAGGTTCGCGAACAGGACCGTCGCCCACAGCCACAGCGTGATTTGCAGCTCGAAGCCGATGCCGCCGCCGCCGTTGGCGATGTCGCGCACGCAGCAGCACCGTCGTCAGCGCGGCGCCGATCTCGACGACGAACATGACGGGGTTCTTGATCATCACGCGCGGATCGAGCTTGCGCACCGCGTCGATCAAGCCGGCGCGGATGAGCGGCGGGATCCCAGATGCTCAGTTTCTGTGTCTTTGCCACGGTTGAACGCCTCAGAAAGTTGTTCCCGCGCGCATCAGGAAGTGCTCGACGATCGGGCCGAGACTGAGCACGGGGAAGAAGGTCAGGACGCCGACGATCACGATCACGCCGACGAGCAGGTCGGTGAACAGCGGCGTCGTGACGGGGAACGTGCCCAGCGAGGGCGGCACCTGCTTCTTGCGGCCGAGATTGCCGGCCAGCGCCAGCATCGGCACGATGATCATGAAACGGCCGAGCAGCATCGCGATGCCGATCGTCGTGTTGTACCACTTGGTGTTGGCCGAGATGCCCGCAAACGCCGAGCCGTTGTTGCCGGTGCCCGACGTGTAGGCGTAGAGCATTTCCGACAACCCGTGCGGGCCGGGATTCCAGATGCTCGACGTGCCGAAATCGGGCGACACGACCGAGATGCCGGTGAAGACGAGAATGGTGAGCGGGAACACCAGGATCGCCAGCATCGCCATCTGCACGTCGAAGGCTTCGATCTTCTTGCCGAGATACTCCGGCGTGCGTCCGACCATCAGGCCGGCGATGAACACCGACAGCACGACGAAGATCAGGATGCCGTACATGCCGGCGCCGACGCCGCCGAAGATCACCTCGCCGAGCATGATGTTGACCAGCGGCACCATGCCGCCGAGCGGCGTGAACGAATCGTGCATGCTGTTGACCGCGCCGCAGCTGGCGTCGGTGGTGACCGTCGCAAAGAGCGCGGAGTTGGCGATGCCGAAGCGCGCTTCCTTGCCCTCCATGTTGCCGCCCGGGCACATCGCGCCGGCGGTCTGATCGGTGCCGGCCAGCAGCGGATTGCCCGCCGCCTCCGCCCAATACGCCGTGGTCACGCCGGCGAGGAACAGGAACACCATCGCCGCCCACACCGCCCAGCCGTGGCGCGGCGATTTCGTCATCAGTCCGAGCGTGTAGGTCAGGCCCGACGAGATCGCGAAGATCGCGAACATCTCGATGAAGTTCGAGAACGGCGTCGGGTTCTCGATACGGGTGCGCGCTGTTGGCGTTGAAGAAGCCGCCGCCGTTGGTGCCCCACTCCTTGATGATTTCCTGCGACGCCACCGGGCCCTGCGCGATCACCTGTTCCTTGACCTCGCCCTGCGGATCGACGAGCTGGACGCGGTCGTACGGCTTGAGGTTCTGCACCACGCCTTGCGACACCAGCAGCAGCGCGCCGGCGATGCAGAAGGGCAGCAGCACCCACAAGCGTGGCGCGCGTCATGTCGACCCAGAAGTTGCCGATCGTGTCGCGCTCGCGCGAGGCGATGCCGCGGATGAACGCGATCGCCAGCGCGATGCCGACCGCCGCCGACACGAAGTTGTGGTACGCAAGCCCGGCCATCTGCGTGAGATAGCTCATCGTCGTCTCGCCGACGTACGACTGCCAGTTGGTGTTGGTCGTGAACGACGCCGCGGTGTTGAAGGCGAGGTCGGTGCCGACGGCGGCGAGGCCCTGCGGATTGAACGGCAGCAGCTGCCTGCAGGCGCTGCATCGCGTAGAGCACGAGCATCGACACGACGCTGAAGGCGAGCATGGCAAGCGCGTACTCGGTCCAGCGCATCTCGTGCGTCTCGTTGACGCCGGTCAGCTTGTAGATCAGCCGCTCGAGCGGACGCAGCACCGGATCGAACCAGGTCCGCTCGCGCGCGAATACGCGCGCCATGAAGCGGCCGAGCGGCACCGTCACCGCCGCCACCGCGGCGAGGAACAGCGCAATTTGCAGCCAGCCATTGGCAGTCATGTCAGAACTTCTCCGGGCGCAGCATCGCGTAGACGAGATACGCGAGCAGGAGCACCGAAATCACGAGGCCGGCAATCGATTCGATCGTCATGACCGCTCCCTCACTGCAGCCGCCGGCAGCCCGCGACGTACGCGGCGCCGACGACGAAGAACAACACCGACACGCCGACGAAGATGACGTCCGCCATGGCGCTTACCACGCTCCTTGCTTGTTGCCGAACCACCACACCAGCCCGACGAGCGCGGTGTTCTGGTGATCGCGCAGGTCGCCGGGGCGGCGGTCCGGTGAAGAACGCGCTCGTTCGACCAGTCGCGGCGGAACTCGCCGCGCATCAGGAAGCCGTCGGCGAACTTGTATTCGAGCGTCGCGGTGACTTCGCTGCAGGACCTGATCGATGCCGCCGAACAGTCCTTCGTCGTCGAGACGCTCGTAGCGGATCGCGATCGCCGCGGGCGACGACACCTGGTAGCGCGCATACACGCCGATGCCCTGCAGAGCGAGCGGATCGTCGGCCTTGTTCACCTCGTTGGTGACGTAGTTCACGTCGAGCCCGAAGCCGAGTTTCGATGTCGCCGCATACGCGACGTAGCTGTCGATGACGCGGAAGAAGCCGTCGGGACCGTCCGGCTCGCGCGCCATCGGACTGCTCCTGGCCGAAGTAGTAGTTCGTCGTCCACGTCACGCTTGCCGTTCGGCTTGACGATCGCGGTGAAGTGATTGCTCTTGAAGTTGTTGAAGTCCTCGGTCTGCTGAATGCCGTTGGTCAGCATGTACATCACCGTGACCTTGTCGTTCACCGGCAGCGTGACGCGCAGGCCGGAGTGATAGAACGGCAGGAAGTTGAACAGATACGCGCGCGAGAAGTTGTTGTTGTCTTTCGCGTAGTTGGTTTCGTAGCCGAGCATCGACGCGAACTTGCCGAAGTCGGTTTGCAGTCCGCGTCCCACCGGGAACACGTAGGTGCCGTACGCCTGCCAGACATGGCGATACACGTCGGGCCGCGGCTCGTTCGCCGCGCCGCCCTGGACGGTTTCCGTGGCCTGGCCGAATTGCAGATCGATCGCGCGCGCCGAAACGGCGGCCCGCATCGACCTTCGGAGCGCTCTCGACGATGACGTTGGCCTGCTGGATGCCGAACACGTTGGCGCGCGTGTCGTAGGCGCGCAACAGGTTCACGCGGTCATACGGTTCGTTCCAGTTGTATTGATAGAAGCCTTCGAGCCCGACACCGAACAGGATGTGTTCGAACGGATTCGATGATGCCGCCGGGTCGGCAGGCGCCGGGTCCTGGGCGGCCGCCGGAATTGCGACGACCGAGCGTCAGCAAGAAGGCGACGAGAGATGCGACGTGTCATACAGGCAGCGTAAGGACCGCCGCCTGTGGGTCGACTTAGAAGTTCCTGAAAAGTTCCTGAAAAACGGTGGTGCGCGCTCAGTTTCCCGTGGAAAAGCGGTACCCGACCCAGGGTTCGCTGAGTAGATACTTCGGGTCGCTCGGGTCGATTTCGATCTTCTTGCGCAGCTGCGCGACGAGCGCCCACAGGTGCTCCGGCTGATCGACGGCGTTCGGACCCCACACGGCCTTGAGGATGGTGCGATGCGTCAGCACGCGATCGTGGTTGCGTGCGAGGAGCGACAGCAGCTCGAATTCCTTCGGCGTCAGGCGGATCTCGTCGTCGCCGCGCACGACGCGGCGGCGATCGTAATCGATGGTGAGGTCGCCGGCCTCCAACTGTCCTTGTTCCGGCGACGCGTCGACCATCACGCGGCGCAGCGCGACACGGATGCGCGCCAGCAGCTCCTCCGGACCGAACGGCTTGGTGACGAAGTCGTCCGCGCCCAGGTCGAGCGCGCGGACCTTGTCGGCCTCGCCGCCGCGCGCCGACAGGATGATGATCGGCACCTTCGACGTTTCGCGGATGCGACGGCAGACTTCGGTGCCGTCGAGATCCGGCAGGCCCAGGTCGAGGACGATGAGATCGGGCGCGTGTTCGGCGGCCAGCTTCAGCGCCGCCGATCCGGCCGAGGCCATTTCCACTTCGTAGCCGTGCGTCTGCAGAAGCGGGTCCCAGCGATCGCTGGATCGCGATCTCGTCGTCGACGAGCAGGATGCGCGGCGAGTAGGTCATGCGGGCACTCTCGATTCCGCCGGCACGACGATCGTGAACTCGGCGCCGCCGTCGGGGGCAGTTTTCTCCCCAGATGCGCCCGTGCTCGGCGGCCAGCAGGCCGCGCGCGATCGACAGGCCCATCCCGGTGCCGGTCGGCCCGCCCTTCGTCGCATCGCCGCGATAGAAGCGGTCGAACAGCCTCGGCAGGTCGGCCGCCGAGATGCCGGGCCCGCGATCGCGCACGGCGAGGGTGAGGCCGTCGTTGCTGACGCGCGCCGTGATGTCGATCGCCGAGCCGGGCGGCGCGTACTGCGCGGCGTTTTCGATCACGTGCGCAAGCGCCGCGGCCGTCAGGCGCGGATCGAGACGCACCGGGGTGTCGGGGTCGACGCTGGACGCGCAGCGACGTGATCGCGCGTGGTGCGCTCGACCTGCGCGCGCGCCTCGGCGACGATCTCGCTCGGGTGAGCCCAGCGCAGATCGGTCGCGACCGCGCCGGCATCGATGCGCGCCATCTCCAGGATGTTTTCGAACACGCGGCTGAGCCGTTCCGCTTCGCCGAGGATCAGCGCGCTCTGCTCGCGCAGCTGGTCGGCGCCAAGCTGCGGCGACTGGAGGTTGCTCGCCGCGACGCGGATCGCCGTGAGCGGCGTGCGCAGGTCGTGCGCGAGCGACGCGAGCAGCGCCGTCTTCAGATCCTCGCCGCGGCGGGCGATCTCGGCGGCCTTGCGCTCGTCGAGCAGGGAGGCGCGCTCGATGGCAATCGCGATCACCGCTGCCAACGCATCCAGCGTGCCCGGCTCGACGTCGCGTCCGGTGGCCGCGAGCAGGCCGACCGGCTTGGTGCCGACGCGGAGCGGCACCAGGCGGATGGTGTGCTGGCCAGCCACCGTCGTGCGATGCCCGGAGTAGGTGCGTTCGTTGGCATCGAACTCCAGGCCTTTCTGCGCGCCGGCGAAGGCCAGCGACAACTGGCTGAGATCGAGCGTCACGCTCAGGGGCCCGGCCTCGAACAACTCCCACGTCGTGCCCGCCGGCAGCGCGATCGCGGCATAGGCGAGATCGAAGCGACGCGCCACCGAGCGCGCGAGGCTGTTGATGGCGTCGCGCCCCTCGGTGGTGATCAGGACGTCGCGGCTCAGGTCGAACAACCGGGCCAGTTCATTGCGCCGCGCCCGCGCTTCGTCGGTGCGCGCGCGGGCGACTGCCGAGAGGTTGCTGGCGACCAGGCTGACCGCGAGAAACGCGAACAGCGCCGTCCAGTTCTGCGGGTCGGCAATCGTGAACGTACCGACGGGCGGCAGGAAGAAGAAATTGAAGGCGAGGACGGCCGCCGTTGAGATCGCCACCGCCACCCGGAAGGTCGAGATGGCCGCGATCACCAGCACGACGAGCAGGTACGTCGTCGAGACCGTGGCCGGATTCGAGATCTCGAGCAGCGGTCGTATACGCGAGCGTCGATGCCGCCACGGCCGCGAGTCCGCCGGCGAGAGCCAGCACTTCACGCATCGCGCTTGACCGCCTCTTCATCGGCGAACCGATATCCGACCCACGGTTCGGTCAGGACGTATCGTGGCGACGCCGGGTTGGCTTCGATCTTCTTGCGCAGCGCGCCAATCAGCACGCGCAGGTGCTCCGGCTGATCGACGGCGTTCGGACCCCAGATCGCCCTGAGGATCGTGCGGTGGGTGAGCACGCGTCCGGCATGCTGTGCCAGGTAGGTCAGCAACTCGAATTCCTTGGGCGTGAGGCGGACCTCCTCGCCGTCGCGCAGCACGCGGAACCGCTCCCGATCGATCACCAGGCCGCCACGCACCAGCGGCTCGGACGGCGGCGATGGCGTGTCTGAGCGCCGCAGGTTCGCGCGAATCCGCGCCAGCAGTTCCTCGGTGCCGAATGGTTTGGTGACGTAATCGTCGGCGCCGGCGTCGAGCGCGCGGACCTTGTCGCCTTCGGCGCCGCGCGCGGAGAGGACGACGATCGGCACCGCGAGGCTGCCGCGGATGGTGCGGCAGAGGTCGACGCCGTCAATGTCGAGCAGGCCGAGATCGAGAATGATCAAGTCGAGTCGCTCACGATCGACCGTGTCGAGCGCCGAGCGCCCGCTCATCGCCGTGAAAACGTCGTAGCCACGGTCGCGCAGGATCGGTGCAAGTGTGCCGAGAATGTTGGGCTCGTCATCAACGATCAGGATGCGCGGCGGCATGCTCAAACCCTGGCGTCGACCGGCCGGCGCGCGCCAGGCACGGCCATCGAAAACCGCGCGCCGCCGCCCGGCATGTTCTCGGCCCAGATCCTGCCGCCGATCGCTTTCAGCAGGCCGCTCGCGATCGCCAGGCCCATCCCGGTACCGGGCGCAGTCTGCTGCGCGTGGCGCCCGCGGTAGAAACGCTCGAACAGATGATCGATTTCACCGGGGTCCAGGCCCGGACCGCGATCGGTCACCGACACCGTCACGCCGTCGGCGCCCGATCGCGCATCGACGACGATGTCGCGATCGGCAGGCGAATAGCGGGCCGCATTCTCCAGCAGGTGCGACAACGCGACCGCGGCCAATCGAGCGTCCACGTTGACGGCGTGATCGGCGTCGGCCTCGACGCTGAGCGCGTGCCCGTCGACCGCGTGGCGTGCATGGGCCATTGCCGCGTCGACGATAGCGGCGGGCGTCGCCCAGTCCGGGGTCACCTGGACGGCGGCGGCATCGATGCGCGCCATGTCCAGGATGCTTTCGAACAGCCGCGTCAGGCGGCGCAGTTCGGCAGCGGCCGCATCCGCCTGCGCTCGCCGGCTTTCGATCGGCAGGTCGTTTCGAAGACTATCGACGGCCATCCTGAGGACGGTCAGCGGCGTCTTCAGATCGTGGCTGAGCGACGCCAGCAGCGTCGCCGCCAGTTCGCCGCGCTGCCGCTCGATCTCGGCGGCTTCCCGTTCTTCGAGAAACTGCGCGCGCTCGACGGCGATGCGGGCGCGCCCCTGCGCGGCCGCCGACAGGTTGCTGCCGATCAGCGCCGTCACCAGGAACGCGAACAACGACACCCAGTTGTGCGCCTCGGAGATGTTGAACGTGCCGACCGGGGGAAAAAAGAAATAGTTGAACGAGAGAGTCGAGGCGACCGCGACCGTGATGGCAATCCACAACGGCGCCACTGTCGCTGCCAGCAGCACGAGGATCAGGAGCGCGAACCCGGCTGTCGTCGGGTTGACGCCCGGAATCAGCCGCAGCAAGGCCACTGATGCCGCGACGGCGCCGAGCGCGGCGACGATGAGGACGGAATCCCGAGTGGGTAGCGTGGGCACTAGGTTGCTCACACATTCTGACATCGCGGAGGCCACCACGTAATTCGGGACCTTTTACGGATTCTTTATGACCTTCTTATGCGGCCAAATCCTACGCTGTGATGAGAGGCATCATGCTCACGCTCGTCCAGATTCAGCGCTCGGCGACGTCGTCCGCCGACGCGTCATCGCTCGCCGCCGACTATGTCGCGTTCGAAAAACGCCGGACTTCGCGACGCCAGTATCAGAAAGCCTTCGGAGGAATGACGATCATCGTGTTGCTGGGCGCGCTCTTTGACCGCGTCGCTGCGCGAGAGGCGGCAATCGTCGCCGCCCTGCTGATGCTGCCGGTGCTGGCGCTCGCAACGGCCGAACTCATCCACTGGTGGCACCTCGTTCGCCGCCTCAATCGCGTCCGCGCCGAAGTGCAATCCGTGAGAAAGTCGTAAAAAAGTCATAAGAAAGGCCTCTTGGACACGACGACGACGGGTGATTCACACGCATAATCGATGTGTCCGTGGTTTCCCAGACGTCAGGCTCGTCAGTTCCTACCGCAACATCCAGCACGACCAGTCATCGCAGTCGCCTTGTTCCCCTCACGCTGACCGCTCTTGGCGTCGTCTACGGCGACATCGGCACCAGCGTGCTCTACGCGATGCGCGAGTGTTTTTTTGGCGCACACTCGGTACCGCCCACGCACGACAACGTCCTCGGCGTGCTCTCTCTGATTATCTGGTCGCTGCTGTTGGTCGTTTCCGTCGAAATACGTGGCGATTGTGTTACGCGCCGACAACCAGGGCGAAGGCGGCATTCTCGCGCTGACCGCACTCGTGCCCGAACCTCGGCGCGCCGGCGCGCAAAGGCGCGTCCTCGCCTGGCCGTCGGCCGTCCGCTGCTGATCGCGCTCGGCATTTTCGGCACTGCATTGCTGTACGGCGACGGCATGATCACGCCGGCCATTTCAGTGCTCGGCGCCGTTGAAGGCCTCGAGGTCGTGACGCCGTTGTTCAGTCCGTACGTCGTGCCCGTCACCGTCGCGATCCTGGTTGCGTTGTTTGCGATTCAGAAGTACGGCACGCATCGGGTCGGAGGACTGTTCGGCCCGATCGTCATCGTCTGGTTCGTGACCATCGCGATACTCGGCGTGACCTGGATCGTGCATGCGCCGGAAGTGTGGCAGGCGTTCGATCCCCGGTACGGGGTTCGCTTCTTCCGGCTGAACGGCACCCATGGCTTCGTCGTGCTCGGCGCGGTGGTGCTGGCCGTGACCGGCGGCGAGGCGCTCTATGCCGACATGGGCCACTTCGGCCGCAAACCGATCCGCCTGGCCTGGTTCGGTCTCGTGCTGCCGTCGCTGGTCCTGAACTACCTGGGGCAGGGCGCGCTGCTGCTGGAGAACCCCGCCGCCGCGCACCCGTTCTTCGAGCTGGCGCCATCGTGGGCGTTACTGCCCCTGGTCGTCATCGCGACGGCGGCGGCCATCATCGCTTCACAGGCGCTGATCTCGGGATCGTTCTCGATAACCCGTCAAGCGGTTCAGCTGGGGCTCGCGCCTCGTCTCGACGTCGAGCACACCTCGGCGAAGGAGATGGGGCAGGTCTACGTGCCGCGCGTCAACTGGGCGCTGATGGTTGCGACTGTCCTGATCGTGATCGGCTTCGGGTCGTCAAGTGCGATCGCCGCGGCCTATGGCATCGCCGTGACGCTGACGATGATCATCACGGTGCTCCTGCTCTATATCGTGATGACCGAGCGATGGAAGTGGCCGGTACCGGTCGCCGCGATCGTGATGGGCATCTTCCTCACCATCGACCTCGCGTTCTTCGGCGCCAACGCGATCAAGATCCTCGACGGCGGCTGGCTGCCGCTGGTGGTCGGGATCGTGATCTTCACGCTGATGACGACGTGGCGCACGGGCCGGCAGATCGTCGCGGAGCGGCTGGCCAGCCGCGCGGTCACGATCGACGACTTTTTCACGCAGCGTCGACTTCTTGAAGCCGGCGCGCGTGCCGGGCACGGCGGTCTATATGTCCGCGCAGACCACCGGCGTGCCGACGGCGCTCGTGCACAACCTGCAATACAACAAGGTGCTGCACGAGCGGGTGGTCATCCTCAGCATCGTTACCGTGCAACACCCGTATGGCGCGCCGGAAGAGCGCGTTGTCGTCGACGATCTCGGCCGCGGCCTCTTCAGTGTGCGCCTGCAATACGGGTTCATGGAGGATCCGGACGTGCCCCGGGCGTTGCTCGCGGCTGCCAGGGCCCGCGGGATGAAGTTCGATTTCCAGGACGTCGTCTACTTCCTCGGGCGGCAGACGATTCTGGTCACCGATCGCGAAGGCATGGCGCTGTGGCGCGAAAAACTGTTCGTGCTGATGTCGCGCAACGCGGTCCGGGCCACGGCATATTTCCGTTTGCCGCCCGAGCGGGTCGTCGAACTCGGAGTGCAAGTAGAAATGTGACTCCTCGCAGGTTCCAAGGGTTCCACGGTTCCACGGTTCCAGAGGTTTCGTTCCGCAGTTGTTCCAACTGTTCCAACCGTTTGGAACAGATGTTAGAACGCGTGGAACGAAACCTCTGGAACCTGCTGGAACCTCTGGAACCCGTGGAACTAGCGGAGCGGTAGCGTGACCGTGAAGAGCGCCCCTCCGCCCGCCTGGTTAGAAGCCGTGACTTCCCCGTCGAGCACGTGCACGAGGTGCTTGACGATTGACAAGCCAAGTCCGGTGCCGCCAGGCCGCGTGCGCGACTTGTCCACTCGATAGAAGCGCTCGAAGACGCGCGCCAGATCGTCCGGTGCGATTCCGTGACCGGTATCCGAGACCATCAGCTGAAACCGGCCCTCTTTCACGGCGGCGCTGACGTCGATCGCCCCGCCGTCCGGCGTGTAGTTGACGGCGTTCTCGACCAGGTTCCTGGCAATGTCGTGCAGCTTGGCGGCGTCGGTCAGCAGCGTGGCGGCTTCGGGTGAAACTTTCGTCTCGATCGTTTGCTGCTTCTGCGCGGCGATCGGCTCGAAGTCGTTGGCAATCCCGCGTAGCAGACCTTCGATGTCGCAGGGCACGACCTCGACGGCCTCCTGGCCGGCATCGAGTCGAGCGAGCCGTAACAGATCCTTCACCAGACGCTCCATGCGCGTGGCGTGGCGATGAATGATGTCGAGGAATTTCTCGCGCGCGTCGGCGTCTTCCGGATCGTCGAGGAGCGCTTCCGCGTAGCCCTTGATCGCGGTGAGCGGCGTGCGCAGTTCATGCGACACGTTGGCGACAAAATCGCGGCGCACTTGATCGGCTTTCCGCAGTTCGGTGATGTCGTGCAGCACCAGCACGGCGCCGCGACCGGCGGCGGTGACCGGCGCGACGCGCGCGACCAGCGTGCGGGTCGTGTCGCGCGTCACCGACAGCTCGAGGCCTTCGGTCTCCTCGCCCTTCAGCGCGCGGCCGATGTGGTCGACGATGCCGGGATGACGAATCGCCTCGACGTAGGAGCGATTGATCGATCCGGTCTCGAGTTTCAGGATCCGTCGCGCCGCGTCGTTGACCAGCTGAAGGCGGCCATCTTCGTTCACGACGAGCACGCCCTCGATCATGCTGGCCAGGATCGCCTCCATCCGCGCGCGGTCGCGCTCCAGCGCTTCGACGCGGCGTCCGGCTTCATGAATCGCCTGGTCGAGCGCGCGCGCCACCTGTCCGAGATCGTCGTCGCCGTAATCCGGCGACGGGCGCGAGAGATCGCCGAGGCTGTAGCGTTTGGCCGCCGACAGCATCGTCGTGACGCGCCCGCGGTTGACGACCTCTGCCGTCGATCGGCGCGCAGCGGCGACCGCCGCTGCCACGAGGGCGCCAGCGGCAAACGCGAGGAGGATCAGGACGCCGGTCGACACGGGATCAGGCTGGTGCAGGGTCGAGCAGCTTATATCCGAACTGTTTGACGGTCACAATCGCGTCGGCGAGCATCGGCACTTTTTCGCGCAGCCGGCGGACGTGCACGTCGACCGTGCGGGTGCCGCCGGTGTACGAGTAGCTCCACACGTCCGACAGCAGCAGATCGCGCGACAGCACGCGACCGCGATGCTGCATCAGGTACTGCAGCAGCAGGAATTCCTTTGCGGTCAGTTTCACTTCTTCGCTATTCACCTTGACGACGTGACGGTCGACGTCAACCGTCAGCGTGCCGTACGACAGCCGGTTGTCGGCCGGCGCGGCTCGATGCGCGCGCCGCAACAACGCCCTCACGCGCGCCACCACTTCGTTGGGACTGAACGGCTTGGTGATGTAGTCGTCGGCGCCCAGCTCGAGGCCGACGATGCGGTCGGATTCTTCGGCTTTGGCGGTGAGCATGATGATCGGAATGGCCGCCGTCGTGGTGTCCGCGCGGATGGCGCGGCACAACTGCAGGCCGTCGAGTCCCGGCAGCATCAGGTCCAGCACCACCAGGTCGGGCGTTTCGCGCTTGATCTGCGGCATCACCTCGCGGCCCGACAGGACCACCGTCGGAAGGAATCCGGCCTTCTTGAGGTAATGCTCGAGCAGGCTTCCGATGTCTGGATCGTCTTCGGCAACGAGGATCCGTGTGGGCGGCCGGACTGACATGGGGTTTCAGGATCTTAGCAGCTAAGGTATCTTTGCCGGAGCCATGAGACTCGCAAGCCTTCCGATGGTCGCCCTGCTTTTCGCCGCTTTTGGCCCGGCTGCCGCCGCCCAGGCGCCTGCGCCCGTTCGCAACGACACCATGCACCTGACGGTGAACACGTCGATTTCGGGTGCTGAGATCGTGCCGGGGCAGAAACTGTCGATCTCGATCGATGTCACGCCGAAGCGCAACATGCACGTCTACGCACCGGGCAAACACGATTACCAGGTAATTGCCGTCAAGCTCGACCCGCAGCCCTGGATGAAGGTCGCGGCGACGACGTATCCGCCGTCGGAGATCTATCACTTCAAGGAACTGGACGAGAAGGTCGAGACCTACGGCAAGCCGTTCAAGCTGGTGCAGGATGTGACGGTCCTCAACACGCCCGAAGCGAAGAAGGCGCTCGCCGGTTCGCCGCTCAAGTTGAGCGGGCGCCTGGAATACCAGGCGTGCGACGACAAAGTCTGCTACGCGCCGACCAAGATTCCGATCAGCTTTGACCTCACGGTGAAATGAGAAAAGCCTGCCTCGCCGTAGCGCGTGCCGCAAGAGCGCCCGCGAAGGCGGGGACGGCGGGAGCAGTCGCGGCGTTGGTCGTAGCGCTCGCGGCGTCGCTTTCTGCCGATCAGGCCGCATCGACAGACATCGCCGGCGTGCTGCAACGCGCCGGTGAGAAGGTGAGCGAGTACTTCGCGCGGGCGCAGAGCATCATGTGCCTCGAGAAGGTGTCGCTGCAGAAGCTGGCGATGGGCTTTCGGCGCTGACGGCCCCGCGCGGCAGGTCGAATCCGAGCTGCGCCTTTCGTGGGAGCCGTCTCCCGACAATCCGACGCCGACCGTAGCGCGAACCTTGCGGCAGGTGCTGCGCGTCAACGGGGCGCCGCCGCGCAAGAAGGACTACGACAACTGCACCACCCCGGAGCAGCAGGACTCGGAAGAGCAGCCGCTCTCGTTGCTGCTCCCGAGTCAACGCGAGAAATACGCTTTTACCCACAGCGGCCGCGACACGATCGACCGCCGCGATGCGATTGTGGTCGCGTACCGGGAGATCAGGAAGCCGACCGTCGACGTGTCGCTCCTCGAAGACAACGAAGATTGCATCAGCTTCAATGTCGAAGGCGGTATGCGGGGCCGCATCTGGATCGACGCCAGCACGCACGACGTCCTGAGGCTCGATCGATCGATCAGCGGCCTGATCGAGATTCCGCTGCCGAGAAAAGTGACGCGCCGCGCCGGTTCGGTTCCGTCCTGGACGATGGAGCGGTGGGATTCGTCGATCCGCTTCAAGCGCGTAACGTTTCAGAATCCCGAAGAAACGCTGGTGCTGCCGGTTGAATCCACGACGCTGCAGATTACCCGTGGCGCCGGCACCCCGCGGCTCCGCACCTCCACGCAATATCTGTCCTATCGCCGGTTCATGACCGCCGGCCGCGTCGTCCAGTGATTTGTAACGGGGACTGACCCCTCCCCCCGCGTTATTGATGCCTTTTCTGTGTACTCGGCTATTGACAGCCGTGTCCCACGCTAGTATTTTGAGTTATCAAAAAATTTGTTTCGAAGACTCGATTGAGAAGTTTTGTGTATTGGAAAGCGGTCGTCTGCCTTCTGGTGTCGAGCCCAGCGTTCGCGCAGGGCCGCGAGGGCGTGCCGACTCTGTCCGGCTACATGGAGGTGCACCTCAACAAGGAGCAGGACCTGCCGACCGCAGCGGATCTGCATCGCTTCGTGCTGATGGTCGGCCACTCGTTTTCGGATCGCATCAAGTTCTGGTCGGAGGTCGAAGTCGAGCACGCATTCGTCGAGGGCGCCGAGGAGAGCGGCGAGGTCGCGATCGAGCAGGCCTATGTCGATCTGATGCTGCATCGCCGTTTCAACCTTCGCGCCGGCATGGTGCTGGTTCCGGTTGGCATCATCAACGAGCGTCACGAACCACCGACCTTTCATGGCGTCGAGCGCACGTTCGTCGACACAGTCATCGTGCCGACGACGTGGCGCGACACGGGCGTGGGGGCGTTTGGCGATCTCGGACGAGGCTTTTCGTATCGCGCGTATCTCCTGCCGGGTCTCGATGCGACAGGCTTCACCGCGGAAGAAGGCATCAAGGACGGGAGGCAACAAGGCGGGCAGGCGGATGCCAGCGATCCCGCGGTTGCGGGTCGGATGGAATATCGGCAGCGCGGGCTTACCGCGGGCGGAAGTTTCTGGACTGGGGGCAGCGGCTTCGGTCTGATCCGGCTCGACATCGAGACCCCCACGGTGACCGTGGGATCGCTCGACGCGCGTTATCGGCGCGGCCGCCACGAACTTCGCGGGCAGTGGTCGGTCGTGCATATCGGCGGCGCCGGCGATCTCAATCGCGCGTTGCAGCTGCAATCGGGGAACAGTCCCAATATTGCAAGCCGCCTGCTCGGCGCCTACGGCGAAGCGGCGAGCCGGGTGTCGCCCGACTCCTGGACGGATGAGCTCGTGGCGTTCGCACGCTACGAGCTCTTCGACACGCAGAACAAGATGCCCGAGGGCTTCTTGCCGCTGCAAGAGTTACAGCGCTCGGCGATCGTGGTGGGCGCGACGTATTTCCCGGATCCTGATGTGGCCTTCAAGTTCGACGTCTCCCGCGAGCGCAACAAGAGTGAAGGCATCCGCGGCCCGTGGCGCGTCAACTTCGGTGTGGGATGGTGGTTCTAATCATGCGCGCGCATATTGCTCTGTGTCTGATTCTGTTGACACCGTCACTCGCCGGCGCGCGAAGCGACGCCACAATCGCGCAATCGCAAGACTGCCGACGCGTCATTCGCGTCACCGCGGAGCGATTCGCCTTCACGCCATCAGAGATCGTCGTCGAGAAGGGCACGACGATCGAATTTCACCTGACGAGCGACGATACCGATCACGGCTTCAGGATCGTCGGCACCGACGTCGAACGCCGAGATTCCGAAGCGCCGGCGCGGTGAAACGGTCGTGAAGTACGTGGCGGATACCGAAGGCACGTTCGTCATCGAATGCTCGCGTCCGTGCGGCGCCGGGCACACGGCGATGCGCGCGACCCTGGTGGTGAAGTGAAGGCGTACCTCGCGATCGGCGGCGCGGCGTCGCTGCTGGCGCTGACGACACTGCGCATCGCCGCGCAGGCTCAGCCAGTGGCGGGCGATCCGCTACCCGGCATCACGCCGACGGAGTTTCAGGAGTTTCGCCGAGGGCTCGAAGACTTCCGCGAGATCGAGGAAGCCGAAGAAGGGCTTGGCCCGCTGTTCAACGGGACCGGCTGCGCCGTCTGTCATAACGTGCCCGCCATCGGCGGCGTCAGTCCGATGACGGAGCTGCGCGGCGGCTTCCGTGACGCGTCCGGAGCGTTTCACGTGGTCGGCGGCACGACGTTGTTCCAGATGTTTTCGCTGCCCGATCACCGGTGCCAGGCGGTGATTCCCGCGGAGGCCAACGTCGTGGCCCGGCGCGCGCCGATTCCGGTGTTCGGGTCGGGCCTCGTCGAAGCGGTTCCCGACGAGACGCTCCTCGCGCTCGAGGATCCGTTCGATCGCGATCGTGACGGCATCAGCGGCAGGGCGGCCGTGATCGTCGACAAGGCCACCGGGCTGCGCCGCGTCGGCAGGTTCGGCTGGAAGGCGCAGATCGCGACGCTGCTGACGTTCTCAGGCGATGCGTATACGAATGAGATGGGAATCACCAACGACGTGTTTCCCGAAGAACCGCACGGGGGCGTCTCCGCAGCGCGGATGCGTGAATGCGATCGCGTGCAAGATCCGGAGGACAGAGTCGATCCGCGAACCGGCAAGCGCGCGATCGATAACTTCGAGGCGTTCATGCGATTTCTCGCGCCGCCGCCGCGCGGTCCGATCACCGACGAGGTGCGCGTCGGCGAGCAGGTGTTTGCCGAAGTCGGCTGCACCGCATGTCACGTGCCCGTGTTGTCGACCGGCGCGCATCCGTCGGCGGCGCTCCATCGCAAGCCGCTGGCGCTGTTCGCGGACTTGCTGCTGCATGAGCTCGGCACCGGCGATGGTATCGAGCAGGGTGCTGCCGAACCCGACGAGATCCGCACGCCCGCGCTCTGGGGTCTCCGCTTCCGGCGGCCGCTGTTGCACGACGGCAGCGCCGCCACACCGGCCGAGGCCATCCGCCGCCATGCGGGCGAAGCAACAGGAGTGATCGAACGGTACAACCGCGCCAGCGACCAAATGCGCCGCGCTTTGTTGGCGTTTCTCGATTCGCTCTGATCACGTACGGGCCACGGAGGCACGGAGTCACGGAGCATTCTTTCTAAATGCGATCCTGCTGCTTCGAAGTGGACGGGCGTTTAGAAAGAAGTCCTCCGTGCCTCCGAGCCTCCGTGGCCCGTTCGTGATCTGATAGCATCGCCGCCGAGGTGTGGCGATGCGTCGATCACTCCAGCTGTCATTGATTGTCATGGCGATCCTCTGGATCGCCGCAGGCGACCTGTCCACCGAAGCGCGAAGCGCGAAGGTGGATGCGGGCGTCGCGCAACGGCCGCCGGCGATCAGGTTTGGCACCGGCGGCGCGCCGGGCGCGGTGCCCGAGCCCAAGGACGTGTTTGGGTTCGCTCCCGGTGACGACTACAAGCTCGCCAGCCACGAACAGCTCCTCGATTACTTCGCGAAGCTCGACGCGTCGTCCGATCGCATCAGCGTCGAGCGCATCGGCAAGAGCACCCAGGGCCGCGACATGATCGTGGCGATCATCTCGAGCGAAGCGAACCTCAAGAACCGCGCGCGGTATCAGGACATCGCGCGCCGGTTGTCGCTGGCGCGCGGCGTCAGCGAGCCCGAGGCGCGTGCGCTCGCGAAAGAAGGCAGGGCCATCGTCTGGATCGACGGCGGCCTGCACGCCACTGAAGTGGCCGGCGCGCAGCACACGCCCGAGCTTGCCTGGTGGCTGGTGTCGTCCGATTCGGACGAAGCGAAGCGCGTCCGCGACAACGCGATCCTCGTGCTGATGCCGTCGATGAATCCCGACGGCCTCGACATCGTCCGCGACTGGTACTACAAGAATCTCGGCACGCCCTTCGAGACCACCTCGCCGCCGGAGCTCTACCACCACTACGTCGGCCACGACAACAACCGCGACTGGACGATGTTCACGCAGGTCGAGACGCAGGCGGTGGCGCGCCAGCTCTATCACGTGTGGTATCCGCAGATCGTCTACAACCACCACCAGTCGGGGCCGTTCCCGAGCCGCATCTGGGGGCCGCCGATGAAAGATCCGGTCAACCCCAATCTCGACCCGCTGGTCGTGAGCACGATCAACTCGATCGGCGAAGCCATGCGCAAGCGCTTCGATGAAGAGGAGAAGCCGGGCTACAGCTCGCACATGCTCTACGACATCTGGTGGAACGGCAGCATGCGCGGCGGTCCGGATTATCACAACATGGCCGGCTTCCTGACGGAGACGTCGCTCTATCGCCTGGCGACGCCGCACTGCTATGCGCCGGAAGAGATCCCCGAGACCTTTGGCGAACGGCACAAGAACCTGCCCGCGAAGATTCCGAGCGTCAACTACACGAACCCGTGGCTGGGCGGCTGCTGGCCGTTCCGAAAACCGGTCGAGTACATGCTGACGGCGTCGCGCGCGACGCTCGATCTCGCGGCGAAGACGAAAGAGGACTTTCTCTACAACACGTGGCGCATGGGCACGCGGCAGATCGGGCGCGGCGAGCGCGGCGAAGGCGGACCGTTTGCCTATGTGATCGATCCGGCGGCGCAGCATGACCAGACGCGGATGGTCGACTTCCTGCGCACCTTCCGGATCGCCAACATCGAAGTGCGCCAGGCCGACGCACCTTTGACGGCGGGAGGGAAAGAGTATCCAGCCGGGACGTTCGTGCTCGGCCCTTCGTCCTATCGGCCGTACGTTGTCGACTTGATCGACGAGAAGAAGTTCCCCGAGCGCCGACTCTACCCCGGCGGCCCGCCGGATCCGCCCTACGACATGACCGGCTACGAGCTCAGTTACCAGATGGGCATCAAGATCGATCGCGTCAAGGAGCCGTTCGCGCTGCCGTCGAAGATCGTGACCGAGATCGCCTCGCCGGACGGCGGCGTCACCGGCAACGGCGCTGCGTTTGCGCTGTCGCCGAACGCAAACTGGGGCGTGCGGGCGATCAACCGGCTGCTGAAGAACAACGCGCGAGTCTCGTGGGCGCCTGACAACCGGCTGATCGTTGAGGGCGCGTCTCGTGAAGATCTCGAGAAGCTCGGCGTCGAGTTCGGCGTGTTCTTCACGGGCCTCGACGCGGTGCCGGCCGGAGTGAAACCGATCCGGGCGCCGCGCATCGCGCTCTATCGAAGCCATCGCGCCAACATGGACGAAGGCTGGACGCGCTGGATGCTCGAACAGTACGGCTTCGCCTATACGACCGTGACGAACGCCGATCTGCGCGCTGGCGACTTGTCGAAGTTCGACGTGCTGCTGTTTGCGGACGAAGCCGACACCACCATTCTCAACGGCGCTGCCGCGGGGACAATGCCGCCGGATTTTGTCGGCGGCATCGGCATGGAGGGCGCCGCCAACGTTCGTCGCTTCGTCGAGCGCGGCGGCTGGATGGTGGCGTGGGATCGCGCCTCCGACTTCGCGATCCTTGCGCTGGACCTGCCGCTGCGCAATGCGGTAAGGGACACCCGTTCGGAAGAGTTCTTCATTCCCGGGTCGCTCCTGCGAATCAATACCAGGCCGGCGCATCCGCTGGCGGCCGGCATGGAGGCGAGCGCGGTGGCGATGTTCGCCGACTCCCAGGCGTTTCAAGTCGTCGCGCCCGCCGCCGAAGGCAAGCAACGCGCGACGCGTGATGTCGACGTCTATGTCGAGTATCCGCGGCAGAACTTCATGGTCAGCGGCTGGGAGCTCGGCGGAGCGCGCTACCTCGCCGGCCGGGTCGCCGCCGCGCACGTGAAAGTGGGCGAGGGCCACGCCGTCGTGATGGGCTTCCGCCCGCACTGGCGCGGCCAGCCGCACAACACCTTCAAGCTGCTGTTCAACCCGCTGTTCCTGTCGACGATTGAAGGCTCGATGCCGACGACGACTGCAGGGCAGTGATGACTTGCCAATGACGAATGACGGAGGCACGGAGACACGGAGGACTCTTTGGCTAAACGCTCGTCCACTTCGAAGCATTCGATTGTCGATCGACGATTGCCAAACAGTCGCTCCGAGCCTCGCGAATCGTCCTTCGTCTTGCACGTCACACGTCCTTGAGCCCGTGGCCGCGGATCAGGAAGAACAGGGCGACGATGGCCAAGGTGATGCCGTTGACCATAAGCACTTTGGGAGCTGATCCCACTTGCGTGACGAGCCAGCCGCTCGCCAGTCCGCCGAGCGGTGAGCCGCCGCGGAACGCCAGCATGTAGATGCTCACGACCCGGCCGCGCAACTCCGGCGGCGCCAGTAACTGCGCCAGCGAAGTCGTCAGCGAGAAGCACATCACGAGGAGCGCGCCGGCGATGAAGAGAATCGCCGCGCTCAACGCCGGCATCCGCGACACTGAGAACAGCGCCATCGCCGCGCCAAACGATCCGAGGAAGATCAGCATCAGCCGGCCGATGTGGCGATGCTTCCCGATGTAGGCGACGATCAGGGCGCCCGTCACCGCGCCCGCGCCGGAGAAGGTCATCAGCCGCGAATAGAATCCGACGTCCTGCTGAAACACGTCCTTGACGATGACCGGGAGGAACGTGAGCAGCGGCAGTCCCAGAAAGGCGCCGGTGAAGCCCAGCAGCATGACGGCCTTCAGGTTGTACGAGTGGCGCACGTAGCGCAGCCCGCCTTTCATCTGATCGACCATGCTCTCGGTGGCCATCGGCGGGACATGCACGTCTCGCAGCGCGAGAATCGCGGCGATCACGAACAGGAACGACACACCGTTCAGACCGAAGCACGCGACCATGCCAAGGCTCGCGAGCGTGACGCCGGCGACGATCGGTCCGATGACGCGGGCGAGGTTGAACTGGATCGAGTTGAGCGCGACCGCGTTCGGCAGGTGCTCCTTGCCGACCAGCGTCGGGATCAACGACTGATACGCCGGCCCGCCAAACGCCTGGCCGCAGCCGGAGATGAAGGACAGCGTCACCACCATCCAGACCTTGACCACGCCGGTCATGACCAGCACCGCGAGGATGAGCGCCACCGTCATCTGGATGACCTGCGACGTCAGCATCATGTGGCGGCGATCGCGGCGGTCGGCGACGACGCCGCCGATCAGGGTGAAGAGGAGGATCGGCAATTCGCCTGCGAAGCTGTCGAGGCCGAGATAGAACGCGGACGAGGATCCCGTCAGCGTGACGATCAGCCACGCCTGCGCCACTTTCTGCATCCACGTGCCGATGCTCGACGTGAGCGCGCCGAACCAGAGCAGCCGGAAATTGCGGTGGGTGAGGGCGACCGCGATCCGCGTAGCGGCCTCATTGATTCGATTGCCCAAAGAGATTCGATTTTATGCGATATTGCCCGGCATGAAGAACATCCACCTTCGCCGAGGCTCCGGCGGACAGGTCGATCAGACGCGCCGGCGCTTCATGGCGACGTTTGCGGGCGCAGGCCTGGGCTCGACCCTGGTGCCCGGCATCGTCTGGGCGCGCGTCCAGGACGCCGCCGCTCCCAGGGTCACGCTCGCGATGATCAACGAAGCCTTGAAACTCTCGGGCGTCGAGATTAGCGAGGAAGAGAAGACCGGCCTCGTCGATGGCGCCAATCGCAACCTGAATGGCTACGACGACCTCAGAAAGCTGCACATTCCGCCGGACGTCTCGCCGCCATTTCATTTCAGCCCGGTGACCCCGGGCATGACGGTGAACAAGGCGAAGCAGCCGTTCCGGCTGAGCGCGGCGCCGGCGGTGAAGCGTCCGGCGAATCTCGAGGACGTTGCGTTCTGGCCGGTGCGTCATCTCGCGGAGCTGGTACGGACGCGCCAGGTCGCCTCGCTCGAGCTGACCGAGATGTATCTCGCGCGGCTGCACCGCTACAACGGCCTGCTGAACAACGTCGTCACGTTCCTCGACGACCACGGACGCGCGGAAGCGAAGCGCGCCGATCAGGAAATTGCGGCTGGCAAGTACAAGGGGCCGCTGCACGGCATCCCGTGGGGCGCGAAGGACATCATCTCGCTCAAGGGGTTCCCGACGACGTGGGGATCGGCGCCGTTCAAGGAGCAAGTGCTCGATTACGACGCCAGCGTGATCGAACAGCTGCGCGATGCGGGCGCGGTGTTGATCGCCAAGGTCACGACCGGTGAGCTCGCCGGCGGCGACAACTGGTTCGGCGGCCAGACCAAGAGCCCGTGGGATCCGACACAAGGGTCCAGCGGATCATCCGCCGGCCCATCGTCGGCAACCGCGGCCGGATGCATCGCGTTCGGCATCGGCAGCGAGACGAGCGGATCGATTCTCAGTCCCGCGGCACGCTGCGGACTGGCCGGCCTTCGTCCGACGTTCGGCCGCGTCAGCCGCTATGGCGTGATGGCGCTGTCGTGGACGCAGGATCGTCTCGGCCCGATTTGCCGTTATGCGGAAGACACCGCGATCGTCATGCAGGCGATCGGCAAACCCGACGGCCGCGACATGAGCGTCACGGATGTCCCGTTCAACTGGAACGCCGGCTTCAACATCAAGACGCTCAAGGTAGGCATCATCCAGGAGTCGTTCGACGAGATCACAGACGCGTCGGCGAAGGCGAACGCCGAGAAGATGCTGGCGACGTTCAAGTCCCTCGGCATCACGCAGTTCATTCCGATCACGGTGCCGACCTTCACGACCGGCACCGGTAGTTTCGGCGTCGAGCGCACGGCGTACTTCGACGAGCACGCGCGCGCCGGACGCATGAAGGGCACACGCGGCGGGACTCAATCGGCCGGCTATCTGTTGCCGGCGCCAATCTACCTTCAGCAGCAGCGTGCCCGCATGATGATGATGATGGAGCTGCAGAAGGCGACCGCGCACGTCGACGTGTATCTGGTGGGATCGAACAACACGGGCATCGGCGGCCCGGGCCCGCGCGCCGCCGGCGCCGCGCCGGAAGCGCCGCGACCGACGCAGCCGGAGCGTCCGCAGACACCGACGCAGCGTCACTTCGGATACGCGAACCTCGCCGGCTATCCGGCGATCAACCTGCCGAATGGATTCGCGGATACCGGTAGCCCGACCAATGCGGTGATCTACGCTCAGCCGTACCGCGAGCTCGAGATCATCGCGCTGGCCAAGGCCTATCAGGATGCGGCCGGTTTCCATCTGCGGAAGCCGACGAAGCTGGATCAGACGACCACGACACAAGCTTACTGAGACGGACGTTAACCACGGAGAACACGGAGAACACGGAGACATTTCTTCTAAACGCCAGTGCCGCTAAGCAGCACTTGAATTCAGAAAAGCAATCTCCGCGTCCTCCGTGTTCTTCGTGGTTAACGTCCGTGTCAATCGTTGCGCAGAGCGGTCATCGGCAACACGTTCGCCGCGCGTCTCGCCGGAACAAGTGACGCGGCGATCGACGACAGCGCAAGAAGTCCGGTTGCTCCGGCAAGCGTGACCGGGTCGAACGGGCTGACCTGATAGATGAGGAAGCTCAATCCCCACCCGAGCATGACTCCCAGTCCCAATCCAATCGCTAGCCCAACCGTCGTCGTGACGAGCGCTTCGCGCAGCACCAGCCGCAGCACATCGATCGGCGAGGCGCCGACCGCCATGCGCACGCCGAACTCGCGCGTGCGACGCGACACCAGGTAACTGCGTACCCCGTAGAGGCCGATCACCGCGACGAACGCCGCGGCGAGCCCGAGGGTGAGGAACATCTTCGCCGCGGCGCGCAGGATCCATACTTGCGCGCTGCCTTCGTGCTGCGATCGGAAGCTCTTCACGAACATCACCGGCAGGTTCGCGTCTACCGCGCGCAGTTGCTCTCGCACCGGTCCGACCATGGCGTCCGCGTCCTGCTGAGAGGCTGCTCGCGCGTAGACGAACATGCGGCTCGTGTCGCTGGCGCCCGACGGCAGATAGATGTGCGGCTCGGGACGGTTCTCGAACAGGTCGTGTTTCACGCCGGGCGCGACGCCGACGATCAGCATCGGTTTCGAGTCGGCCGCTCCGGAGTCGGCTCCGTACTGAATCAGCTGGCCGACCGGATTCTCGTTGGCGAACAGACGGTCGGCGAGGCTTCGATCGATGACGACCGACGTCGTACCGCCGACCCCGGCTTCCTCCGCCACCGTGAACTCGCGGCCCCTCTCCATCGCCAGACCCAGCGTCTTGAAGTAGTCCGACGTGACCGTGTAAGTCTGTACGTGCGCAATCTTGCCCGCGGCCTCCGGGTCCTCGTTCTTCAGCCGCGGTCCTTCCCGCTGCACGGCAGCGCCAAACGAGTAATCGCCGAACGGAAGCACCGACGCCTCTGCAACGGATTCGATGCCGGGTGTCGACCGAAGCCGCTCGAGCAGGGCGCGATGCGCCTCCCGGCCTCGCACGGAGTCGTACCCGCCGAGCTTCGGTTCGATCTGCGCGATGACGAGCGGATCGAGATCGAACCCAGGATTGGCGGATGCGCCCGCGGCCGCGCCGCGCACGAACAGGCCGCTCAAGACCAGGAGCGCGAGCGACAACGCGAGCTGGGCGGTCATCAGCGCGCCGCGGACGGTGACACGTCCCGCGATCTTGCCGCTGATCTCACCGGCGTGATCCTTGAGAGACGAGAGCAGATCCGGTCGCGATAACCGGAGCGCGGGCCACAGTCCAAAGGCGAGCGTCGCGAGCGTGCAGAAGATCAGGGTCGCGACCAGCACCGTCATGTCCGGCCGCAAATCCAGCGCCAGCGAGATCGGCAGCACCGTGGTCATCGACGACACCAGCAATCCCGCCGCCCACGTCGCCACGATCAAGCCGAGCGCGCCACCGGCGAGCGACAACATCAAGCCCTGCACGAGCAGCTGTCGGACGATGCGCGACCTGGCGCCGCCGACCGCAAGGCGAATCGCGATCTCTTTCTGTCGTGCTGATCCGAACGCCAGCATCATGTTGGCGAGGTTCAGGCACGATGTCAGCAGCACCGCCGCCGCCAGTCCCTGCAGCATCGTGAGCGGCGCCCACAACTGGGTGTCGTCCTGCGGACTGGTGCTGATCCCGAGCCGGCCGAGCGGCCTGACGATCAGATCCTGGTTCTTGTTGTCATCCGGATACGCCTGTTCGTGCGCGGCGGCGATCACCTTCAATTGCGCATCGGCCTGCTCGCGCGTCAGTTCCGGCTTCAGTCGCCCGATCACGATCAGCGGGCGGCTGCGGCGATCGGAAATCGGGAAGCGCGCGTCCGAATCAAAGTCGTTTTCGATCGCGTCGTGCACGCCGGCCGGCACGAAGTACTCCATGCCGATCATCGACGTGGTGCCGGTGAAGCGCTCCGGCGCGACGCCGACGATACCGAAGTCCTGCCCGTTGAGGCGAACCGTCTGCTTCAGGATGTCGCGATCGAAACCGGAACGCTCCCACAACGTGTAGCTGATGATGACCGGGCGCGCCGCGGTGCCCGGACGCTCCTCCTCGAGCGTGAAGTCGCGGCCGTAGACAGGCCGAACGCCCAGCGTCTCGAAGTAGCGTGTCGTGACGATGTCGATGAACGCCTGTCGCGTCGTGCCGTTCTCGGTGACCCCGCCGAGAGCGACGTTGTGCGCGGCGAGGCTCGCGAACGGACCTTTTGCGTCGCGCACGTCGATGAATCCTGGATACGAGAACGCGCGATAGCCGCGCTCGGTCGTGCGATCCTTGCTGTAGACGCCGACGACCTCACCCGGTGCCTCGGTCCCGACCAGCGGCCGGAGGACGAGGCCGTTGATGATGCCGAAGATCCCGGCGTTGACGCCGATGCCGAGCATCAGCACGCCGATCGCGGTCAAGGTGAAGCCGGGATGCTTCAGAAGAAGGCGCGCGCTGTAGCGAAGATCCTGCCAGAGGGTCCACATCTTGAAGATAGACGGGCAGGCCTGACCGATTGTTTCAGCCCCAAGCCCGCAAGCCCGGAGTCCGCAAGCCCGTAGCCCGTAAGCCCGTAGCCCGATCAATGCGTCATCGCATACAGCAGGATGTTGATGCCCACGGCATACGCGTCGGGTGAGAACCGGTAGAAGTAATCCTTGTCCTCGCCTTCGCGTTCCCAGGGATCCGGCAGATCGGTGTTGTGGACCATCAGCACCATGAGGCGCCCCTGCTCGTCGGCAATCCCCCTCGCATTCGGCGGCGCGCCGTTTTCGTTCCAGCGCTCGATGACATCGCCGGTGCGGCGCCAGGTGTTGATCGACGCCATCTGCGGCAGCTGCGTGACGGTAAACATCGTGTGCCACAGGGGATGATCACCCCTGAGCGGCGGCGTCAGATCGATGATCGGGTAGCGGCCCGGCGGCAGCACGCCCGCGATCTCTTCGTCGAATTGCTGCTGCGCCCAGCTGCCGTGATAGTCGGCGGCCAGGAGGAATCCGCCCTTGAGCAGATAGTCCCGCAAACGCGCGACTTCGAGGGGGCTGAACCTCACGGTGCCGGCATCCTGCATCAACACGAACGGGCATTGAAACAAGGCATCGTCAGTGGGCCGGACGACGACGGCGTCGGGCTCGGGACCTTCGCTCGAGTCGTCGCGCATCGTGACGTTGATCTTGGTGAGCTCCGATACGCGGATGCTGAAATTGATGTCGGCGCCGGGATAGTCGGTGCCCCAGCCCTGCTTCTCGCGGTGATCGCTCGTGAACATCAGGCGGCAGAAATTGAAGCCGCCCTGGAACGACGCCGCCGTTGCAAAGCGCGGCGGCATCCGCCCGTAACCGCCGGCCCAGATTTGCTGGGCATGGGCGGCCGCGATGCCGAGTGTCGCGACCAGGAGCGCGGCGCTGAGGGTCCAGGCCATCCTGCGCACTGTCCACATGCGGATACGGTAGCGCGAATTGGCGGCGGAGTCGAAGTATCATTCGCGACGCCATGAAATACGTCTTCACCTTCTTGATCCTGTCTACGGTTGTCATTGCCCAGCCTGCGCAGGCGCCGGCAACGCTTGTACTTCGCAATGGAAAGGTCGTCACCGTTGACGCGGCCATGCCCGAAGCTCAGGCGATCGCCATTCGCGGCGATCGGATCGCGGCGGTCGGCACTAACGACAGCGTTCAGCAGTTCATCGGGCCTTCGACGCAGGTGATTGATCTGCGCGGGCAACTCGCGATTCCGGGTCTGATCGAGAGCCACGGGCATTTCATGGGCTTCGGCCAGTCGAAGCTGACCCTCGATCTCATGGACGTGAAGGACTGGGGCGAAATCGTCTCGATGGTCGCAGCAGCGGCGAAGCAGGCGACGCCGGGTGAGTGGATTCTCGGCCGTGGCTGGCACCAGGAAAAGTGGAGCAGCGTGCCGAAGCCGAACGTCGAGGGCTTCCCGTTCCACGATGAGTTGAGTAAGGTGTCGCCGAACAACCCGGTGATGCTCACGCATGCGAGCGGTCATGCGAGCTTCGTCAATGCGAAGGCAATGGAGGCAGCAGGCCTGACCGCGAAGACGCCGGATCCGGCGGGTGGAGAGATTTTGAAGGATACGACCGGGCGGCCGATTGGGTTGCTCCGCGAAACCGCATCCGGCATCGCCGGGCGCGCGCTCGAGGCGTGGCGATCGAAAAAGACCCCGGCGGAGCGGCGCGCCGATGCGTTTCAGCAGATCGATCTCGCGGTCAAGGCCAGCCTCGAAAAAGGCATCACCTCATTCCATGATGCCGGCGTCCCGTTCACGACCGTCGACATCTACAAGCAGGCGGCGGCCGAGGGCCTGCTTGGCATTCGCCTGTGGGTCATGGTGCGTGACAGCAACGAGAACCTCGCTGCGAAGATGGCGCAGTACAAGGCGGTTGGCCTGAACAACAACCACCTGACGATTGCCGCCATCAAGGTCACTGCCGACGGCGCGCTCGGCTCGCGCGGCGCGCTGATGCTGGAGCCGTACTCGGACTCACCGGCTAGCGTCGGTCTCGCGACCAATTCGTTGGAGAGCATTGCGATGACGGCGAAGATTGCCAGGGACACCGGCGTGCAGCTGTGCGTGCACTGCATCGGCGACCGCGCCAATCGCGAGGTGCTGAACATCTACGAGCGCGCGTTCCAGGGCGCTCCCAACCCGAAGGAACTCCGCTGGCGCATCGAGCACGCGCAGCACATCAGCGCCGCCGACATCCCGCGGTTCGGACAACTCGGCGTGATCCCGGCGATGCAGGCCATCCACGCGACATCCGATGCGCCGTACGTGCTCGCGCGCCTCGGATCGAAGCGTGCTGAGGAAGGCGCGTACGTGTGGCAGAAGCTGATGAAGACCGGCGCGATCATCGCGAACGGCACCGACGTGCCGGTGGAGCGCATCGATCCGATGGCGAATTTCCACGCGACGATCACGCGCAAGACCAAGGACGGCTCGGCGTTCTTCGGCGATCAGAAGATGTCGCGCGCCGAAGCGCTGAAGTCCTACACGTGGAACGGCGCGTTCGCCGCGAAGGAAGAAACGCTGAAGGGATCGATCGCCGTCGGCAAGCTCGCCGACATCACGGTGTTGTCGAAGGACATCATGACGGTGTCCGAGGATCAGATTCTGACGACGACGGTGAGCTACACGATCGTCGGCGGGAAGGTGGCGTATTCGCGCTGAGGCACGACGGGTAGCGTCGCTCGTAGGGGCGGATTTCAGTCCGCGCCATGTTAAAGTGAGATCATAAGGTCAAGGTCGCGTAGACTCACCCCGGTCGTGTCGCGTCTAACGAGGTACTGATGCGATCCATCCGCGTTCTTCGGGTCTTGGTGGTCTGCTCGTTATTCGCCGCATGTGAACGTGCCACCGCGACTCATCCGCAGTCGGCTCCTGCGCCGCAACCACTACAGCAGCAGCCCAACCCTCTTGAGCAGTTCCAAAAGAACAGTGAATCGATCATTGCGGACTACGTTCGGGGACACGAGATCCGCAAGGTGCAGCTCGGCGCTGGCGGTAGCCGCCTAAAGGGCTGGCTGAACACCGACATCGAACCCGGCGGAGATGGTCTAGCCTACCTCGATGCCACGAAGCGGTTTCCGTTCGAGGACGAATCGGTTCACTACATCTTCAGCGAACACGTGATCGAACACCTGACCTACGACGAAGGCAAGGCGATGATCGCCGAAGCGTATCGCGTCCTGACACCGGGCGGGAAGATGCGCGTCTCCACTCCGAATCTGATGCAATTCATCGCGCTCTTCGACAAGAACCCCAGCGACGAAGCAAGAGCCTACATGGAGGGGAAGTTGAAGTGGCACAGATGGCCGAAGGAACCCAATGCTGCAGCGATCATCCTCAACCTGCAAATGTCCTCCTGGGGTCACAAGTTCATGTACGACTTTGAAACGCTGAGCGGTGCGTTGGTAAGAGGAGGATTTCGAAACCCTCAGGAGTTCGAAGAGAACATCAGCAATGATGAGCATCTTCGGAATCTCGAAGAGAGAGACACCGGCGTCAACGATCGTTGGAACGACTACGAGACGATGTCGTTAGAGGTCGAAAAACCACGCGCGACCACGACGCGCTAGGTAGGTACGATTCGTAGAAGGTGTTATTCCATATGCGGGCAGCTTCCCGTTGACCCTCACGAACGAGCTGAAGAACCAAGGCAGCGGGACGATAAGGGTTTTCCTGACGGTGCTCGCGCTGATGTGCTGCGCGGGATGCAACGACACGCCGAGCGCGCCGACCCCGGCGCCGGTGCCACCACCCGTCGCGGATCCGCCGGAGGTCACCTGCCCGGCGCCTGTCACGGTCTCGGCCCTCACCAGCGTGGGCGCCGATGTCACCTACGCGCTGCCCGAAAGCCGGAAGGGCCAGGGCACCGTGTCGGTCGCCTGCACTCCCCCTTCGGGCACCAGGTTTCCGGTCGGCGTGACCGAGGCCGAGTGTGTCGCCACGGATTCGTTGAGCCGAACCGGCTCGTGCACCTTTTCGGTGACCGTCGCAGGGCCGCCGCGCCTGCGCGGCACGCGGATCATGGCGTTCGGCGACAGCCTGACCGAGGGC
The DNA here is from genome assembly GCA_963833135.1 of uncultured cyanobacterium. GTDB lineage: Bacteria > Acidobacteriota > Vicinamibacteria > Vicinamibacterales > UBA2999 > 12-FULL-67-14b. The sequence goes on from CAWHWW010000016.1 coordinate 895,101, forward strand.
CAGACGATCCTCAGCAACGATCCCTACGATCTCTTCGCCCCACCTGCAACCGCGTATCCAACGGTGCTGGGGCAATTGCTGTCGGCACGCTACACCGATCAAACCATCACGGTTTTCAACCGCGGCCAGCCCGGCGAGCAGGCGTCGAGGGCGCTGTCGCGTTTTATCGCCACCTTCGTGGCCGACGCGCCAGACGTGGTCGTGTTGATGGAGGGCTACAACGACGTCAGGCAGACCGCCAACGACGTCACCGGTATCGCGAACGCCGTAGCCGGAATCACCGAACTGGCCGGCGAGGCCCGCCGGCGCGGCGCGCGCGTCTTCATCTGCACCCTGGCCCCGGGCAGGCCTGGGCGGATCGAGATCCAGCGGTCCGCGCTCGATTTCATCAACGATCGACTGCGTCAGGTCGCCCGCAGCGAAGGCGCGGTGCTGGTCGACGTGTTCAGCGCCTTGCTGCCGGAGGTGAACGCCAACGTCAGCATCGACGGCCTGCACTTGACGCCGCTCGGCTACCGGCGAGTCGCGGAGACGGTGTTCGCGGCGATTCGCGCCGACCTCGAAATCAGATGAGGCATTCACGACATGACCCGTCGGTCCCACGCAGGCTTCATCCCGGCACTTGACGGCCTGCGCGGCATCGCGATCATCCTCGTGCTGCTGCACCATTTCACGTACTACCGGCCGACCGCCGGTGTCGACGCACTGATCGGCAACGTGGTGTTTTTCGGCTGGACCGGCGTCGATCTCTTCTTCGTGCTGTCCGGTTTTCTGATTACCGGGATCCTGCTCGACACCCGGGACAGCGAGCGCTATTTCACCACCTTCTATGCGCGCCGCATCCTGCGCATCTTCCCGCTCTACTACCTGGTGCTGTTCCTCGCCTTCGTCGTGCTGCCGAAGTTTCCGGCGGTGCACCCGGTGCTGGTCGGGCAGGACGACTTGCCGCCGCAGTGGCCGTACTGGTTGTATCTGACGAATGTCTTGATCGCCGATCGCGGGTGGGTGCATGGCTGGGTGGACGTGGCCTGGTCGCTCGCCATCGAAGAACACTTCTACCTGGTCTGGCCGCTCGTGATTTGGTTGTGCCCGCCGCGACTGGTGGCGGTGCTGTGTGCGGTCATCATCCTGGCCGAGCCGGCCGCCCGCGTGTTCGCGCGGGCAGCCATGGTGGAGTCGCTGCCGATTTACGTTCTTACCTGGTTCCGGCTCGATGGGCTGGCGATGGGCGCGCTGCTGGCCCTGGCGCAGCGACGCGGCCTGTTGCCGTCGCTCGATCGCTGGGCGCCAGCCGTGGTGATTGCCGGGGTGGCCGGCATCATCGCCGTCACGATCCTGGGCGGCCATACGTGGTGGTGGAATCGGCTGGATGCAGCAGTACGGCTACTCCTTGATCGCGGTCACCGCCGGCGCGATGTTGGTCAGTGCCATCAACCGTCCGGCTGACAGCCTGTGGCCGCGGATGCTCTCCGCGGGCTGGCTGCGCGCGTTCGGCAAATACAGCTATAGCTTGTACCTGATTCACGCGCCGGTCATGCGCGCCGTCCGCGAGTACGTCTTCAACCCGGAGGAGTACCAAGACGCTTGGGATTGCGCCGTGGATCGCCCAAGTGCTGTTCTACGGCGCAGCGACCGCGCCGGCATTCGCGCTGGCGTGGCTGTCGTGGCGGTTGTTCGAGGCGCCGATTCTCAGACTGAAGGCGCGGTTTCCGTACTAACGCGCTAGTTCTTGCAGGTCTATAGTTATCCCGCCATGACCCTCAAAGAAACTCTCAAGCAGCTCAAAGCGCTCGGCACCGCGAAGGTGCGGGCGCAGAACGCCAAGAGCGGCGCGGGCGACAATCAGTTCGGCGCCAGTCTCGGCGACATCCGGGTGCTGGCGAAAAAGATCCGGACGGACCATTCGTTGGCGCTGTCGCTCTGGGAGACCGGGAACGTCGACGCCCAGTTCCTGGCCGCTCTCCTGATCCAGCCAAAGGACCTGTCAGCCAGGGAGATGGATCGGATGGTGCGGTCCGTTGCCTTTGTCCGCGTGGCGGACTGGCTCAATGCTTATGTCGTCAGGCAGCACCCCGACAAGGAGACGCTTCGCCAGGAATGGATGGTCACGGACGATCGCTGGGCGGCCCGCGCCGCATGGGACCTCACCGCGGAGCGGGTCGCGAAGAGTCCGGACGGGCTGGCCCTCCCGGCGCTGCTGGATCGCATCGAGTCCGAAATGACCGGCGCCGATCCGGCAGTGCAGTGGACGATGAACAATACGCTTGCGGCAATCGGAATCCACTTCCCCAAACACCGCAAGCGGGCCATCGCCATTGGCGAGAAGTTGGGAATCTATCGGGACTATCCCGTGTCGAAGGGTTGCACGTCCCCCTTCGCTCCGATCTGGATCAACTTCATGGTGAGCCGGCAAGGCTGAAAGAACACGACGCGAAAGCCCGTGAGGCGGTAGAACGGACCGGGTCGATGATGTCACTGCGGTGGTTGATTGGCCGGGACACCGTCGTCGATGAAGACGCCGCTGACGACGGCATTCATGCCGCCGACCCGGGTCACGCGCACGCGGACGCTGCCGGTGATCGTCCAGGCGACGTAGGTGCCGCCGGAGAAACTACTGATGGTCCGCGTGTCGAGCAGGGCGTTGGTCGCCGCATCGAACACGTCCAGGCGCTGACTGCGACCGAGGCTGTCGTAGTCGACGCAGTAGAACGCGACCAGATGCGGCTGACCGTCGGTGAGGCCGACGGTGATGTCGAACGGCGCGCCGCTGTGCCACGTCGCGGCGACGCGGCCGGGCGCCGCGGCGCGCGTGAGGGCGCGCCCGTCGCTGGTCGACGCCGCCCACGTCCAGCTCTCGTGGCCGCTCGGCGTCACCGAGGCGTACGGCGGCAGACTGGTGACGTCACTGACGATGGAATAGCCGGCGCCACCATAGCCATTCGTCCAGTCACCTTGCGTCGTCGGGTCGAAGCCGGCGAACACCGCGCTCGCGCCCCCCGGCGCGGCAACCGAGATCGTGATCGGGGCGGACGTGGCCGGCTGAGACTCGTCGTCGGTCGCGACGGCCGTCAACGTGTGCGTGCCGGCCGGCGCGTTGGCCCAGTCGAACGCGTACGGTGCGGACGTGTCGGTGTGCAGGAGCTGGCCGTTCGCGTAGAACGCGACGCTCGCGACCGTGCCATCCGGGTCGCCGGCCGTGGCGGCGAGCGGAATCACGGATCCCAGGGCGAACATCGCGCCCGCGGACGGGCTGGTGATCGAAACCGTCGGCGGTTGATTACCCGAGAGGCTGGGGCCGATGAAGACGCCGCTGACGACGGCATTCATGCCGCCGACCCGGGTCACGCGCACGCGGATCGCTGCCGGTGATCGTCCAGGTGACGTAGGTGCCGCCGGAGAAACTACTGAGGGTCCGCGTGTCGAGCAGGGCATTGGTCGCCGCATCGAACACGTCCAGGCGCTGACGTGCGACCGAGGCTGTCGTAGTCGACGCAGTAGAACGCGACCAGATGCGGCTGACCGTCGGTGAGGCCGACGGTGATGTCGAACGGCGCGCCGCTGGTACCAGGTCGCGGCGACGCGGCCGGGCGCCACGGCGCGCGTGAGGGCGCGCCCGTCGCTGGTCGACGCCGCCCACGTCCAGCTCTGGTGGCCGCTCGGCGTCACCGAGGCGTACGGCGGCAGACTGGTGACGTCACTGACGATGGAATAGCCGGCGCCGCCATAGCCATTCGTCCAGTCACCTTGCGTCGTCGTGTCAAAGCCGGCGAAGACGGCGCTCGTGAGGCCGACTGTCGGGACGACGGCGGTCGCGGCTCTGTGCACGTTCAGCCGCCCGCCCGATGCGACGACTCCCGACCACGCGGGCACGACATCGACGTTCTGCATCAACGTCACCTTCAGCGCGTCGACACTCAACGTCGGATCAAGCGAGGCCAGCAGCGCGGCGGCGCCGGCCACATGCGGCGCGGCCATGCTCGTGCCTGACCCGTAGTCGTAGCCGCCGTCTTTCGCGGTGCTGAGGATATCGACGCCGGGTGCGGCGAGATCGACGCTCGTGACACCGTAATTGCTGAAGGCAGCCTTGTTGTCGAACTGATCGGAGGCCGCGACCGAGACAATGCTTGACGAAGCGAAACTCGCGGGGTCGAACGGCGCTGCATCGGTGTTCACCGCGTTGTTGCCGGCCGCGCAGACATTCAGGATTCCCGCTTGCTCCCGCCGCGTCGATGGCGTCATTGAGCGCCTGCGACACGCTGCTGCGACGCAAAGAACCCCAGCTGTTGCTGCTGACGCGGATGTTCTGCCCGCGCTTCTTTGAGCGCGACGATGTAGTTGAAACACTCGATGGCGCCGGCGTCCGTGCCGTTGCCCGATCCATCTAGAAACTTGCAGGCGAGGATCCGGGCGTTCCAGTTCACGCCGATCACGCCGGTGGCGTTGTTGCCGACGGCCGCGATCGTGCCGGACGTGTGGGTGCCGTGTCCGTGGTCGTCAATCGGATCGCTGTCGTGGTTCACCGTGTCGATGCCGTACACGTCGTCCACGTACCCGTTCTGGTCGTCGTCGACGAGGTTACCGGCAGTCTCGCCGGGGTTGCGCCACATGTTCGCAGTCAGGTCTTCATGTGTGTAGAGGACGCCGGTGTCGAGGTGCGCGACGATCACCGTGCCGTTGCCGCCGCCGTACGACTCCCATGCGGGTTGCGCGGCAATCTTCTGCAGTCCCCAGAGCGAGCCACCCAGCCAGAGCGGGTCGTTGGGCGGAGTGTCGGCGCCGATCCGATACACACGGTTCGGCTGCGCGTACGCGACTTGAGGATTGCTGCGAAGCTCGGCCAGCGCCGCGTTCATGTTCCGGCCGGGTCCAAGTCGCACGTGGTCGAGATCGAGCCGGCCGAAACGTCGAACGATGGCCGCGCCTCTGGCGGCATGAAGCCGCGACGCTGCGCTTCACTCACGCCGCGAGTGAACTTGACGATGATCTCGCCAGGAACGAAGGCGCCCGACATCGGGTCGGGCTGCTGCTGGCCGCCGATCGGTGTCAGCCACAGCCCCAATCCGATCGCCGTCAGGAAGACCAACCCCAGGCGTTTCATAGGCGGAGTTTCGGCATTTACCGCATCCGTTGGCTCGGTCGCCCTGGCGACCGGTGTAGGATGCCCGCAGTGGAGGTGCCACGGTGAACTCCTCAGATTTGATCATCATCTCGACATTTCGGTCCACCACCGATGCTCAGATAGCCAAGGGCCTTCTGGATGAGGCGGGAATCGACTCCATGATTAGGGCTGACAATGCAGGCGGAATGTACCCCGCGATCAGCGGAGCCGAGCTACTCGTGAGAGCGCAGGATGTAGACAAGGCTCACGACGCCCTTCATCGACGCGATCGCCCGTCACACTGACCGATTAGGGTCGGAGGCAAGCAGCATGCGGAGAATTGTCGTCATTGCCGACGGTGCTGAGTTTGTGGTCGGGCCTCCCGGTCATTGGTCAAGCCCCGTCCGCAGCGACTGACGTTGCTCCGGCCACCGTCGTCCGTGTGTCAAGCGCCTCACTTGGACGCGAGCAGGTCGCGACGATTCTGCTTCCCACGAGCTACAGCACGTCCGGCCAACGATATCCGGTCATGTATTTACTGCACGGCGGCGGTCAGGATCACACGGCGTTTGCGACGCGCGGCTGGTTTCGTGCGCTGGCCTCGCGCGACATCATCGTGGTGACGCCGTCGGTCGGCGACAGCTGGTACGTGAACAGCGTCGCCGATCCGAGTGCGAAGTACGAGGATTTCGTCGTCAAGGACCTGATCGACTATGTGGACCGACAGTACCGGACGATTGCATCCGGTGACGGTCGGGCAATCGCCGGTGTTTCGATGGGGGCCTGGGGCGCCATGATGCTCGGCTTGAAGCACCCTCGACTCTTTGGAGCGGTCGGCGCGTTCAGCGCTCCCTTCGGTATTTCGAGACAAGATCCGAACATGGACATGACGTCACGAACGCAGCAACGCTTTGGTGCGCCCGGGACGCCCGAGCGTCGCGAGCGAGACCCCGGGACCCTGGCGTCGACGATTCCTGTGGAGTCGGTTCCATTGCTTTACCTGGCCTGCGGTAATCAGGACATCTTTGTGGCGGACAACCGACGGTTCGTCGAGCGGTTGACGGCACGCAAGATTCCCTACGAATACCGCGAGTTGTCGCCGTTCGGGCATTCGTGGGACGTGTGGGACGGACAACTTGTGAGCTTTGTCGATGTGATGTCGACGCGCTGGGCCCAAGCCGGGGTACGACCGTAGGAGAGTTGGCAGCGTGCCAATCGTTTTCCTGATCTTCGGGTGGCCGAAGCAGTAGGTGAAGTGCGCCGTCGTGCCCACGTGGGCATCGCGGCGCACCTGTGTTTCGGCGGCGAGGAAACCCTAGAAGCGGAGTCTAAGCATGCGAGGTGATGCCATGGAACAAACCATGTTCGGCGGCACGAAGTTATCGAGCTGGTCTTTTCGATTAACCGGGACCCTATTGGTGCTCATGGTGCCAATTGTCTTTATTGGCAGATTCACGCAACTGTCTGAGCAAGCTGCGAGCACGGTGCTCGGCGCGCTCGGCATAGGTGCTGGCGTCGGCGTAATAGTGGGAACTATTGCCGTGATTTGGAAGAAGTAATACCCACGCGGCCACACCCGCTAACCGAGGGCTCCACCCTTTTGCGGTACCCCTCGGGGACGCCACCTTTAACTCATCTCACGAGTTCTGAGCTTTCTGTGCCTTCTGTGGCCCTGGCTTTCTGTGGCCCTTCGTCTTCTCCATCCAGATCGTCCCACGTCCCCGGCCCGGCATCATCGTCTGTGATCGGCCGGCCCGCGAGCTTCAGCGTCAGCTTGATCTGACCGTGGTGGTAGCCCTCATGCCAGATCAAATGCTGCAGCATGAGGATCGGATGGTCGTAGTGACGATCCATCTCGCGCTCTGATTTCACGCGGCCCTCGACCGCCTCGCGCACCGCCTTCGCGCTGTCGTTCAACATCTGCGCGAGGCGATCGCGATCGCGTTCTCGTCTGCCATTCATCTTTCAGCATCGGCCTCGCGAACTCCGGCGCATCCTCCAAGACGAAGACCAGCCGCACATAGTTGATGTGCGCGAACAACTGCCGATCGACGGGCTGCCGTCGGCCGGCGTGATGTCGAGCGCATCGTCTGGAACAAGCGCGGAGCAGGTTGGTGGTGATGACGTTGTTGCGATCCCAGGAATCGAGCAGCGCGTCGAGCACGTTGGTCATGATTGGATTCTCCGATTTTCTGGGTTTCTGAGCTTTCTGCGGCCTGGTGTGACGCTTCTGAGGCCCTGGTGACCCGTCTGTCATCAGCGGCTCCTTTCGCCTTTACTTTCGCTTTGCGGCCACTATAATGGCGAAAGTTTAGCGAAATTGAGGTGAATATGGCCGCCAGAGCCGCCGTCGAAGCTCTTCTCCGAGAACGAAAACTCGACCGCACGCTCACCTCTACATTGCCCGAACGTCTGGGCGAAGACGCCGTTGCTCCACTTCGATGCTGACGCCCTGGATCGCGCGCTCTGCCGGTGGCCTGCCTCGAGGCCAGGTCTCGGAAGTGGTGGGACCCTCTTCGTCCGGGCGCACGAGCGTGGCATGGGCCGCGCTCGCTGCCGCCACGCGCCGCGGTGAATCGGTAGCGCTCGTCGATACCTTCGATCGCTTCGATCCGCCGACGGCGCACGCGTGCGGCATCGATCTGTCGCGCCTGCTGTGGGTGCGCGGCCAGGCCGTCTCGAAAACCTCGGGCGCGATCGATCCGGCGTGGCTACCCGGCGTGCGCGCCGTGAGCGGCCCGGGCACGTTCGTCGAGCGCGTCATCGATCGCGCGATCAAGTCGCTCAATCTCGTCGTGCAGTCCGGCGTGTGCACGCTGGTCGTGATCGATCTGATCGACGTGCCGGCCGCACGCGCTGCGCCGCCTGCCGGCCTCGACGTGGTTCCGCATCGAGCGCGCGATCGAAGGCAGCGACACCGCGGTCTTGATCCTCGCGGCGATGCCTGTCGCGCGCAGCGCTGGTGGCCGCTCGATCGTGATGGAGAACCGCGAACGGCCACCGGGAAGCGGGAACCCGGCAACCGGGCAACCGCGTGATCTGGAAAGGCGACCACGATCGCACGCGTCGTGTCGCCGGCGTGCGCACGCGAGCGGCGATCAGTGCCGCGCGCTGGTCGCACGCGCAGTCGGTCGACACCGAGACGCTCGTCATCAACGCGGTCTAATCATGTTTGCCGCGCTCTATGCGCCGTCGCTGCCGGCGGCGGCGCTCGTTGACGTCGCGCGCGCCTTCACGCCGCGCTTCGAACAGATCGGTTCGGTCGTCCTGCTCGATGCCAGCGGCCTGTCGCGCCTGTTCGGCAGCGCGCAGGAATTAGGGGAGCACCTCCGCGATGCGCTCGCGAAACAGTCTCGCCTGGCGATCTACGCTGTCCGCGTGTTGCAATTGCGTCGACGCAGACGGCGGCGACGCTTCTCGCGCTCGGCAGCCCGGGCCTCACGGTGGTGATGCCCGGCAAAGAAGCGATCGCGCTCGCGCCGCTCAGCGTCAGCGTGCTGGACCAATTCGAGAAGCTTTCAGAATCCGCGCAACCAGCTCGCAAGCACCGCAAGCACCGCAAGCCCGCAAGCCCACCAGATCACAGGTGGCTGGCATCATCCGCGAAGCACGCATCAGGCCAGCCGGGGGAAGAGACGAGCTCCCGAGAATCGCCTGCTCGAGATTCTGACCAAGTGGGGCATTCGCTCGCTCGGCGCGCTGACCGGCGTTGTCCGGCCCCGAAATTCACGAGCGGCTCGGCGAGCGCGGCGCGTCGTGGCAATCGCTGGCGCGCGGCGTCGATCGCGCGGCCGATGGTGCCGTGGGTCGACGAGGTGCCGTTCGAAGCGGCGCTCGAGCTCGAGTGGCCGATCGAAGGGCTCGAGCCGTTGTCGTTCGTGCTGGCGCGGCTGCTCGAGCCGCTCGCCGAGCGCCTCGAGCGCGCCGATCGCGGCGCGGCGGTGCTCTATACCTCGCTGCGCCTCACCTCGCGCACGGTGTTCACGCGCACGCTGCAGCTGCCGGCGCCGATGCGCGATCCGAAAACGCTGCGCACGCTGATCCTGCTCGATCTCGAATCGCATCCGCCCGACGCGCCGATCGACATCGTCCGCGTGTTCATCGAGCCGACGCCGGCGAAGGTGCTGCAGTGGACGCTCCTCGAGCGCGCCCAGCCGGCGCCCGAACAGGTGCCGACGCTGATCGCGCGCCTGACGGCGCTGATGGGGGAAGGGCATGTCGGCTCGCCGACGCTCGTGGACACCTGGAGGCCGGGCGCCTTCGAGATGTCGGATTTCGGATCTCGGATTGCGGATCAATTGCGGAATGCCGATCGCCAGATTGAAAAGCAATCGCCCAATCGCCAATCGCCAATTGATCCGCAATCCGAGATCCGAGATCCGAAATCGTCGGCACATCTTGAAATCCGCCCTGCGCCGCTTCCGTTTCCCGATCCCCACACGTGTCGTTGTCAGGAGGGCCGCCCCGTTCGCGTCCAGACCGATCGGCAGGGATTCACGAGCGGCGCGATCGTGCAGGCCGCCGGCCCGTGGCGCACGTCGGGCAACTGGTGGACCGCCCCGCTCGCGACAACAGGCGACACGCGAGCACGGCCGACGGTCGGCGTGGGATCGCGATGAATGGGATGTGGCGATGACCGACGGCACGGTCTATCGCCTCGTCGTCGAACGCGATGTCGGCCAGTGGTTTCTCGAGGGCGTGATTGATTAACGACGTACACGGAGCCACGGAAACACGGAAACACTGAAACGCTTTTGTCAAAACAAAATGCGCTTCAGTGTTTCCGTGCTTCCGTGTCTCCGTGTGACTGCGTACGGCATGCCGTCGTGTATATCGAGCTTCACACCTCTTCAGCATTCAGTTTCTTGCGCGCCGCGTCGCTGCCCGAAACGCTCATCGATCGCGCGGCCACGCTCGGCTATCCGGCGGTCGGCGCTGCTCGATCGCGACGGCGTCTCGGGCGCGCCGCGCTTTCATAAAGCGGCGCTCGCCGCCGGCATCCGGCCGCTCATCGGCGCGGAGCTGACGATCGCAGGCGAAGCCGCATCAGCCAAGGCACGACGGGCAGACAGGCCAACGGGCCAACCGGCCAACGGCCCACGTTCTCTCTTCCGGTTCTTGTGCGCCTCACAGGAAGGCTGGCGCAATCTCTGCCGCCTGCTCTCGCGGATGAAGCTGCGCGCGCCGAAAGGCGAGGGCGCGCTCACGCTCGACGAGCTCGACGGCTTCACCACCGGCCTCATCGCCATGCCCGGCCGCCCGCTGCTGCGCGCCGAGCGCTTCGGCGTCGGCGGCCTGCTCGATCGCATCGTCGGCATCTTCGGCCGCGGCAATACCTGCGTCGAGCTGCAGCGGCACCTGCAGCGCGATCAGGAAGACGACAACGACGCGCTGGTCTGTCTCGCCGAGGCGTTTCGCGTGCCGCTCGTCGCGACCGGCGGCGTCGGCTTTGCCACGCCGGAAGAGCGGCCGCTGTTCGACGTGCTGACCTCGATTCGCGAGCACGTCCCGCTGATGCGCGCCGGCCGGCGGCTGGCCGCCAATGCGGAGCGCTACTTCAAGCCGCCGGCGCAGATGGCGCGGCTGTTTGCGGATCGCCCCGACGCGGTGCACGCGACGCGCGAGCTCGCCGATCGCCTGCAGTTCACGATGCAGCGACCTCGGCTATCGCTTTCCGAAATATCCGATCCCCGACGGCGAGACCGAGATCTCGTTCCTGCGCAAGATCGCCGAGGTCGGCGCGCGCAACCGCTATCGTCCGTTTCACGATCGCGCCCGCGCGCAGGTGACGCGCGAGCTCGATCTGATCGAGAAGCTCGAGCTCGCCGGCTACTTCCTGATCGTCTGGGACATCGTCAATTTCTGCCGGCAGCAGGACATCCTCGTGCAGGGCCGCGGCTCGGCGGCCAACAGCGCCGTGTGCTACAGCCTCGGCATCACCGCCGTCGATCCGGTCGGCATGGAGCTGCTGTTCGAGCGGTTCCTGTCGGAAGAGCGCGGCGAGTGGCCCGACATCGATCTCGATCTGCCGAGCGGCGATCGCCGCGAGCGCGTGATTCAGCACGTCTACAAGAAATACGGCCAGCACGGCGCGGCGATGACCGCCAACGTGATCACCTATCGCGGCAAGAGCGCGGCGCGCGAAGTCGGCAAGGCGCTCGATCTCGACGAAGGGCAGATCGATCGCCTCGCGCGGGTGATGCACCAGTTCGAATACATCGATCCCGACGAGACGCTCGCGAACAAGCTGGCCGAGGTCGGCATGGCCGGCCGACGAGCCGCGCGTGCGCCACTTCGCCGAGCTGTGGCGGCAGATGCAGGACCTGCCGCGGCATCTCGGCCAGCATTCCGGCGGCATGGTGGTGTGCCAGGGCGATCTGTCGTCGGTCGTGCCGCTCGAAAACGCCAGCATGCCCGGCCGCGTCGTCGTGCAGTGGGACAAGGAAGACTGCGCCGACATGGGCATCATCAAGGTCGATCTGCTCGGCCTCGGCATGATGGCGGTGCTGCAGGACACGCTCACGCTGATCAATACAGGCGATCGGGCGATCAGGGATCGGGGATCAGGGAACAGGAAGTGACGCTGGCATCATTGCCTCCGGACGATCCCGAGGTCTACGCAATGCTGCGCGCCGCCGACACGATCGGCGTGTTCCAGGTCGAATCGCGCGCGCAGATGGCGACGCTGCCGCGCCTGCGCCCCGAAAAGTTCTACGACCTCGTCGTCGAAGTCGCGCTCGATCCGGCCCGGGCCCGATCGTCGGGCAGATGGTGCATCCGTATCTCAATCGCCGCGCCGGCCGCGAAGCCGGTGGTCTACGACCATCCGCTGCTCGAGCCGATCCTGAAGCGCACGCTCGGCGTGCCGCTGTTCCAGGAACAGCTGCTGCGCATGGCGATGGTCGGTCGCCGGCTTCACCGGCGGCCAGGCCGAGGATCTGCGCCGCGCGATGGGCTTCAAGCGATCCGAGAAGCGCATGAAGCAGCTCGAAGGCCTGCTGCGCGAGGGCATGGCGAAGCACGGCATCACCGGCGACACCGCCGATCGCATCGTGCTGTCGATCACCTCGTTTGCGTTGTATGGCTTTCCCGAATCACACGCCGCCAGCTTCGCGCTGCTCGCCTACGCGAGCGCGTACTTCAAGATGCATTACCCGGCGGCGTTCTACACGGCGCTGCTCAACAACCAGCCGATGGGGTTCTATCATCCGGCCACGCTGGTCAAGGACGCGCAGCGCCGCGGCGTCCGCTTCAACCCGATCGACGTGCAGGTGTCGGATTGGGATTGCACGGTGGAAGGCGATGGCGCGGTGCGGCTGGGCCTGCGCTACGTGCGCGGTCTGCGGGCGGAGGTTGGCAAAAGGATCGCTGATACCGGCCAGAGCTTGCATCGCCGAAGCTCGCCTGATGAATCGCGAGCGAAGGCGTGTCCGAAATGCGGTTGCGACGATCCGTCGATGATCGAGGCCGTCAGACCTCAAGCCCGCAAGCCTCAAGCCGCAAGCTGTTTCTGCAACGTCTGCTCGCACGAGTGGACCGTAGCGTCCACGAGTCGCAGCAACGCTTCCGCTCGATCGATGATCTGGTGCGCCGCGTCGCGCTGCGCCGCGACGAGATCGCGATGCTCGCCGAGATCGGCGCGCTCAATTCGCTCGGCCACGATCGCCGCTCGGCGATGTGGCAGGTCGAGCGCGCGATTCGTCCGGCCGGCGAACTGTTCGACGCGACTCTGGCACCGTGGAACCCGGAACCTGGCACCAGGGCAATCGCCGCTGGACGAGATGAACATTTCCGAACGGCTGATTGCCGACTACACCGGTACCGGCCTGACCGTCGGCCCGCATCCGCTGACATTCCGGCGCCACGAGCTGGCGATGCGCGGCGTGATGCCGGCGATCGAGCTGCCGCGCGCAGCGCGCGGGACGCCGCGTCCGCACCGCCGGCATGGTGATCACGCGCCAGCGTCCGGGCACCGCGAAAGGGTTCGTCTTCCTCACGCTCGAAGACGAGACCGGCATCTCGAACATCATCATCCGCCCCGATCTCTACGCCACCGATCGCCTGACCGTCGTCGAATCGTCGTTCCTGCTCGTCGAAGGCATGCTGCAGAACCAGGACGGCGTGACGTCGATCAAGGCGGAGCGGATGTCGAAGCTGGATGGCATGCCCGGACGAAGCGGCGATCGATTCACACGATTTCCACTAATCCCTATACTCTTGCCAGGTGCTTCGGCGATCGCCTTCGCTCGCCGGTGCGTCTCGGTGTCGCTGCTGCCTGTCGTTCAGGAGCAGCCACGCACGCCAATCGTGCAGTCCGTCGATCTGTCGGTGCCGGTGACGCCGGTCAGCTTCGACCAGGGCGGCAGCCGCGCAGCTGGTCTACGAGCTGCACATCACCAACTTCCAGCAGGTCGACGTGATCGCTGACCGCGGTTCGCGTCACGACACCGATCGGCACGAGTCGCCGAGTATCGCGACGCCGAATTGCAGCGGCGCCTGGTACGCGGCCGGGCTTGCGCAACGATCATGCGACCCCGCACATCATCGGGCCCGGCATGCGCGCGGTCGTCAACCTCTGGATCACGCTGCGCCGCCTGGTTCGCGCCGTCCGTCGTCCACGAAGTCGGAGCTGGACGTGCAGCGGCCGGACGGGCCCGGTTCAGGCCACCGTCGAGGGCGGCGCCGTCGCCGGTTCAGCCGTCGGACCCGATCGTGCTCGACCCGCCGCTCACGGGCGGGCCGTGGATCGCGATCTACGATCCGCTGCTCAAAGGCGGACACCGCACGGCGATCTACACCGTCGACGGCCGCGCGCGCATTCCCGGCCGCTTCGCGATCGACTTCATCACGCTGCCGCCGATGCGGCGCGCTGCCGCGCGATCCGGCTGCGCGCCCGGCTGACGGCAACGGTTTTGGAGCCGACGTGCTCGCCGTCGCCGATGGCACGATCGCCGCCGCCGTCGATGACATCGTCGGATCGAACACCACAGCCGGTCTCGCCCGAGAGCGCCAGCGGCAATTACGTCGCGCTCGACCTCGGCGGCGGGCGCTTCGCGTTTTACGAGCATCTGCAGCAAGGCAGCGTCGTCGTGAAGACCGGGGCAGCGCGTCTCGCGCGGCGAGGTGATTGCGAAGCTCGGATCATCCGGCAGCACGTCGATCGGTCCGCACCTGCACTTTCATGTCGCCGACGCGAGCTCGCTGCTGGCAGCCGAAGGCATGCCGTTCGTCTTCCGGCAGTTCACCGCCATTCGGCGAATTCGCGTCGATTCAGGCGCTGCCAGGCCGGCGAACGCTGGATTCCGGCGGGCTCGGCCAGGCGGATTCACCGACTCGCGGCCGTCGCCGAACGAGCGTGATCAGCTTTCCGTCGAGCGGCAGGTAGAATGCCGCACGTGCGCCAGCTGGTCCTTCTGGCCCTCGTCGTCGCCGCGCTCGTCGCGATTCTGTGGTCGCGCGCCGGCATCGGCGCCGGCAGTCGAATCACCGCAACTCTCGTACGTCACCACCGCGCATCAGCTCGGCGTCGTCGGTTACCGTGATCCCGCCGGCGCCATCTCTCCGGATGGGAAACGCTTCGCCTATTCGGAAGGCCGCTTCATTCGCATCGTGCCGATTGGCGGCGGCGCGCCGGTCACGCTGCCGGCGGGCGATGGGCAGGTGCGCTTCCTCGAATGGACGTCGAATGACACGGTTGTCGCTGTTCCGCGACCTGCAGCGTCGGCCAGGATGGCTGACGGAGCAGAGGCCTGCCTGGCTGATCGCCGTCTCGTCATTCCATGCGGAGGCGCAAAGCAGGCGCTCGATCCCGACGTCGACGTGTATGGACCGATTGCCTTCACCGCGAATCACGTCTACTTCGCCTCGCCTGCAGATAACGGTATGGTCGCGTTGTGGAGCGCAGACCTCCTGACGAAGCGTGCCCATCGCGTGTCGAATTTTTCGCGCGATGCGTATGCGCCTTCGTCCGCCGCCGATGGCACCGTCGTCTTCAAGGTCCAGTCGTATCGCACGCACCTCGCCGACGTCGCGAGTGACGGCGGACCGACGCGGCAGCTGACGACCTTCCAGTCCGAAACGCCTTCGTATCATCCGACGCGGCCGCTGATCGCATTCACGTACGGCACGTGGCGGCGCGTCGTCGACGATGCGAAGTATCCCGACATCGCGCAGGAGATCGGCATCATCGATCTGTCGACGCGGTACTTCCAGCCGCCGAAGCCAGGCGAGGTCATTGCGAAGTCCGATTCGGAAGATCAGGCGATGGCGTGGTCGCCGAACGGCAAGTGGATCGCATTTCATTCGCATCGCGAGATGTCGGACGATGTGTGGCTGAGGCCGGTTGACGGATCGCAGCCCGACAAGCGCATCACGTTCCTCGGCCGCGGCGCGGAAGTCGGCTGGCCGCGCTGGTCGCCGGATGGCAAGTTCGTGCTGCTCGATGGCGCGAGGAAGAGCGACGGCGATCGGTGATCTACGCGATCGGCGTCGATCAGGAATCGGGCTCCATCACATCAGAAATGCGCGAAGTGAGGGCTGAAGGCATTGACGGCGACATCACGCATGCCGAGTGGCTTGGTGGCAGCTCGACCGTTGTCGGTGTTGCGAAGGAAGGGCCGGGCCGTCACGTGATATTTACTCTGCCGGTCGCGGGTGGCAGGGCGACGATCGTGCACCGCTACGCGACCGAGCACGACTTTTCAGGTCTCGGCGCATCGGCCGACGGCAAGTGGGTGGCATTTGCTGCGCCGGCGACCGACGGCTTCTATCAGATCTTCAAGAAGGCCATCGACGGCGACGCACCGCCGTGCAGCTGACGAGCGATCCCTCCAACAAGACACAGCCGGCCTTGTCGCCCGACGGCGCTCGCGTCGCCTTCACCGTCTGGAGTTACGACGCGACGTTCTGGTCCTTCAGGGATCGGTGATCGCGGATAATGCCACGCTCGATCGCGCGGCGGCGATCGTGCGGCCGATGCGAAGCGATCCGGCAAGCAGCGCATCGATCGGCACGAGACCGCCCACGCCGGTGACGGCCGACCGCCGCCAGCCCCGCCGACGCCATGCATCCGCAGTTGGCGCAGTCAGGCGCGCCGCCGAACTGGCACGGCGTGATGCGGGTCTGCAAATCCGCCGACACGCAGTCGGTGGTCTGCGCGAAGACGCAATCCTCAGGTGAGGCGGGCGGCTCCAGATACGCATCGAGCAGTGGCGCCGGCATCTGCAGCTTCGGGAACGACGGCCGCAACCGCCGCAAGGTGTTGACGACGCGCGCGCGATCTTCGGGCCGGAGTTTCTCGTCGGATTCCTCGCCGACCTGCGGCGTATACAGGCTCAGCCAGATCGACTTCACGTTGCGATTGTCCGACCAGGTGCGCACGAATTCTTCGATGTAGCCGTCGCGCAGGGTCTGCTGCCGCGTCACGGTGCAGTGGACGGTGATCTGCTGGCCCTCGATGTGCTTGAGGATGCGATCGTAGGTGGCAGGTGTCCGGCGCACGTCGTGTTCCGGCTGCAGCCCGTCAATCGACACGCACATCTGCAGCCGCGGGATCGATGGCCCACGCGATCGGAATCGGACGCACGGCGCTCGTCACGACCTGCACGTACAGGCCGCGCTGCGACAACTGCGGCAGCAGCACGTCGAGCTCGCGATAGCGAACGAGCGGCTCACCGCCGACCAGTGACACGTGCATCGGCTTCAGCCGATCGACGACTTCGATGATGCCGTCGACGAGGGGCTGGCCCTTTCGATCGGACAACGTTCGCAGTGTCTGGCCGCCGCCAAGGTGTTCGTCGCCGTAGGCGTAACAGCCAGGGCAACGCAGCGGGCATTCACGGGTGATTTCGATAGAGAGGTTGGGACGATACCCCGACAGAATCTTGCCCCACGCGCGGACAATGCCTTCCATCTCAAGACGCTAGCACAAAGAGCGTGCACTTCTGATTCGGGCTTGCGGGCTACGGGCTGGCGGGACGGGTGAGTTTGCACACCTTCGTAAGCCCGTACCCGTAAGCCCGTAGCCCGTAAGCCCGCAAGCCCGAGTTTATTTCGACGCGACGAACATGATCTCGACGAGGCCGTCCGCGCCGACCAGGCCGGTTCGCACCGTCGCGCGGGCCGGGAAGTCCTTGGCGAGGATCGGGCGATAGGCGTTGTTCATCCCCTGGAAGTTGTTGACGTCGGTGATGTAGACCACTGCGTCGACGAGGTCGGTCCATTCGAACCCCGCGGCCTTCAGAGTGCGCTCGATGCGCGTCAGCGCTTCCTTGGTCTGCGCTTCGACGTTGCCCTTGTTGTCGGCGTTGTTGCCGAGAATGCCGCGACATAGAGGCGCTTGCCGACCTTGATCGCGCTGCTCAGCGTCGGACTCGGCTTGCCTGGTGTGCCGTCGGCCGCCGGCGTCGCGAACGCTTCCTTCGCTCCCTTGACCGCCGTCATCGTGACCTCGACCTTGTAAGCTGGCCCCGGCAGGCCGACGATCACCGTGGCGCGCGCCGGCGGGTTCTTCGGGTAAGTGCGGCACGTAGGCCTTGTTCATTTCCTGGAACGTGGCGCCGTCGGTGAGGTAGACGCGGTTGGCGACGACGTCGGCCATCGTGAAGCCGGCGGTCTTCAGCAGCTCGTCGGCGTTGGCGAAGATCGTGTTCATCTGCGTGGTCACGTCGCCTTCGACCGGCTGGTTGTCCTTCGCGCCGCGCGACACCAGCCCCGACATGAACAGCGTGTCGCCGGTCTTGATCGCGTAGCTGTACGGATTACCGGTGGACCAGCCGGCCGGCGTGATGATCGTGCGCTCGCCGCCGTCGGGCACGGCGATCACGGCAATCTCGACGAGCGCGGTGGCCGAGACGAGCTCGGCGACGACGGTGGTGCGCGTCGGCGCGTCCTTCGGCCAGTACTCGCGCCACACTTCGGTCATCGCCGCGGCGTCGGCGCCGTTCTTCAGGTAGACGGTAGCGGCGACGACATTCTTGCAGGCTCGAGCCCGCCTTGATCAGCGACTGCCCGAGGCTGTCGATCACGGCCTTGGTCTGTTCCTTGATGTCGCCCTTCGCCGAGAGCGCGCCTGACACGTAGATCAGGCCATCGGCCTTGGTCGCGGCGCTGAACGGCAGTTGTCCGCTGCCCGGAAACACTTGTCGCTGACCTTGCACGGTTACCCCCAAACACGCGACTGATACAAGCAGAGCTGTGAAATAGCGTCGCACGGTGCACCTCTCGCGCGACAATGTATCATTTCCTTCAGATGCCTAACAGCGGTTCCACTCCCGAAGATTGAACGCAAGAAGTCGAAGTTGCACGGCTACGGCGTATTCGCTCTCGAGACCATCAACAAGAACAAGCGGATCATCGACTACGCCGGCGAACTCATCTCCAACAAGCAAAGCGAATCGCGCGAAGACAGGTACCTCTCGAAGGGCTGCATCTGGGTGTTTCGCGTCAATCGCAACTGGAGCCGCGACGCCGCCGTCGGCGGCAATGTCGCGCGCTTCATCAATCACTCGTGCCGGCCGAACTGCTGGATCGAAGTCGACGCCAAGACCAGGACGATCTGGGTGCGCGCGGCCAAGCCGATTCCGCAAGGGCCAGGAGCTGACCTACGACTACAACACCGAGGGCGACAAGGTGATTCCCTGCCGGTGCCGGCCGGGCTGCAAGACGAAGCTATGAAATGGATCTGCGCCGCGGCCGCGCTGCTGGTCTCGGTGCTGACGGCGTCCCTCCTTCGCGCAAGCGCTTCGGATGGCGAGCTCCCGCCTCAGGCCGCGGTGGCGTTTTTTGCGCGAAGCCTCGACGATCCGCGCGATCGCCGGGAAGCGCGCGCCGACATTCTCGACACGCCGGTGCTGCCGGGATCGATCGTCAAGACGATCGCGCTCGTGGCCGCGCTCGAGCGCGGCATCATTACGGCGAAGTCGTCGCACATGTGCCGCCGCGTCGTCAAGGCCGACGGGCAGACGTTCACCTGTTCGCATCCGGATCTGAAGCGGCGCATTGTCGCCGGCCGAGGCGCTGGCGTATTCCTGCAACGATTTCTTCGTGTCGCTGGCGCCGCGGCTGCCGCGCGAGGCGCTCAATGCCGACGCGCATGGCCGCCGGCCTGCCGCCGATCGCAGGCAACGCGCCGCTGGCGACCTGCGATCGTCGGCCTTGCCGGTCCGAAGACGACCCCGCGCGCGCTGATCGACGTGATGGCGCGCCTCGTCGGCGCCGGCAAGGACAAGCCGGTGCCGATGCGTCCCGAAACGAAGGCGGTGTTGCTCGAGGGCCTGCGCGGCGCTGCGGAATACGGAACCGCATCGGCGTTCAAGGCAGGCGGGATTCCTGCGCTGGCCAAGACGGGCACGATCCTGATGCCGAGCGGCACCGCACTGGGCCTTGTCGTCGCGCTCACGCCCGCTGAAAGCCCCACCCGCGCCATCGTCGTCGCCGCCCCAGGCGGCGCGGGAATGGATGCGGCCGCGATCGCGGCCGAACGGCTGACAGAGCAACCGAAAGCGACGACGGGGACGACGCTCCGGCTGGGACGCACGCTGGCGGACGGGAGAGTGAGGGTCGAGACGCTCAATCTCGACGACTACATCGCGCAGGTGCTGGCGGGGGAGGGACAGCCGCGGCCGGCGATGCGGCGCAGCAGGCGCTCGCGATCACCGCTCGAACCTTCGCGCTGGCCAATCGCAATCGTCATCGCAGCGAAGGCTTCGATCTCTGCGACACGACGCATTGCCAGGTCGTCAGGCCGGCGACCGCGATCACGCGACGCGCCGCTGAATCGACCAGCGGCCGGGTGTTGCTGCACCAGGGGCAACCCGCCTTCGTCTTCTACTCCGCGTGGTGCGGCGGCAAGTCCGAGCTCGCATCGCAGGTCTGGCCCGGTGCCCTCGACTATTCGTATGAGCCCGCCCTGCATGACGAGGCCTGTGAGGACGAGCCTGAATGGGTCAGCGAGGTGCGCGTCGAAGATATCGAACGCGCGTTGCGGGCGGCGGGGCTGCGCGGCTCGCGCCTGCGCAACCTGCGCGTGCTGTCGCGCAACACGTCGAATCGGGTCGTCAGTCTTCGTCGTCGAGGGTTTCACGCCCGCCGAGATCAGCGGCCACGAGTTCCGCATGGCCGTCGGCCGCATCGCGGGATGGCAATCGATCAAGAGCACGGCGTTCGATGTCGATCGCACCGAGCAGCGGTTATCGCTTCAAAGGACGCGGCTTCGGCCACGGCGTCGGATTGTGCGTGATCGGCGCCGGCCGCCGCGCCTCGAAGGGAGCGACCGCGGAGGAGATCCTGAAGTTCTATTTTCCGGGTCTCACCATCGGCTCCGGCGCGTCGCCGATGCCGACCACAGCGGCCGCGGCAGCGCCGCCGCGCAAAGTCGATGCGGCCGCCGCCGCGGATGTCGCGCTGGCGCTACCCGGCGCCGAAGAGAACGAGCGGCAGGTGGTGTTGTCGCTCATTCGCCGGAGCCGCGACGAGATCGCGACAGCGGCGGGAATCGCGGCCCCGGCGCGCATCCGCGTCACCGTGCATCCGTCGGTCGAGAGCTTCGGCCGCGCCACCGGCCAGCCGTGGTGGGTCTCGGGCGCCACCGACGGCGCGGCGATCGAATCTGCTGCCGTCACCATCCTGCGCCAGCAGGGCCAGCTCGATCGCACGATCCGCCATGAGGTGACGCATGCGCTGCTCGATGCGACGCTCGCAAAGCGGCCGATGTGGGTGCGGGAAGGCGCCGCGGCCTATTTTGCGTCTCGGGCCAGCCGCGATCGACGAAGCCGGCGCGCGTCGACTGTCCGAGCGACGCGGAACTGCTTCGTCCTGTTTCCGCCGGCGCGCAGCGCGAGGCCTACGCGCGCGCGGAAGCGTGTTTCGCGCGCGCAATCGCCGAAGGCAAGCGGTGGGATCAGATTCGCTGAACGCGTGCGATCCGCTGCGACGCCGATCGATTGGCGCGACAGGCGGACGCGCGACGCTTCATAGGCATCAGCGCCGCGCCGACCGCGAACAGGATGGCGGCGATCGACAGCTTCGCGACGATGAAGGCGAATTCGATCGAGGTCGGCGGCAAGTTCGCCGGACGCCACGGCACCAGGTAGATCCACGGCAGCGCGATCAGCCCCCCGAACCACAGCGTCGCCGCGGCAATCGCGCGCGGGCGCAGCGCGCGGCGGAACCACGCGGCTTGCGCGAGCGCCCGCCAGCCGACCGCGACAAAGCCCGCCATCAGCGAGAGCGCCAGCAACGCCGCAATCACCCATCGGAACCAGTCGGCGACATACGCGATGGTCGTAAACAGCCACGACATGTCGTCCCAGCCGAAGCGCGCGATGAACCACGCGTTGATCTGGCCGCTGCGCATCGCGACCCAGGTCTCGACGCGATTGGCGAGCCACCAGACGATCAGGACGATCAGCGCGGCGGGAACGACGCCGGGATCGGACCTTGCCGCACTGCGCAACGAGCCAGCCGACGCGCCATGCCACCACATCGCGATCGCGCCGCTTGCCGTGAGACCGACGAGCGCGAGCGCGATGAGCGCCAGCACCGCGGAGATCATCAGCGTCCAGATCGTGGACTCCGGCGTGATCAGGAATGCCCAGTACACGCCGGCAGTCAGAGCGCTCCCCGCAAGGATCCAGATCGTCGCCAGCGCCAGCCTCATCGCGAGCCCCCCTCCTTCGCCGAGGCTACGGAGGGCAAGGCCGCCGGCACCGCGATGGTGAAATGCCTGCGGCTCCGACGATGCGTGGACGCCCGGAACGTACATCGGCGAGATCTGCGCCGGGACCGCGCGGAACTGCCCGGGCGCGATCACCTTGACGAGATAGGCGAACTCGTAGCGGCCGCGATCGAACGTTTCCTGGAAGAAGACCGTCCGCGAATCGCGATACTCGACGCGCGATCCGTACCACCACGACTCCGGCGCCTCGCGTTCGAGCGGATACGCCGTGGTGTCCTGGATCGCTTCGACGCCGGCGGGAAGCGGATCTTCGAGCGCGAGATATCGCCATTCCGGTGAGCCGGCGACGGTGAGCCGAACCGTCAGGACATCGCCGGGCCTGGCGGTTCCGGTGAACGCCGACTCGCGATAGACGATCCGGTCCTTCACTGTCACCGGCGACAGCAGCGCGTATTTCCGCGTGATCGCGAGCTGACGCGATCCCTGCCGCGCGTCGGCGGTGGCGGTGTCGTAATAGACCGCGGCCGCCGACCAATACAGCGCCGCTTGTCCCGCCGAAGCCGATGGCGAAGGCGGACCATCACGCTTGACCAGCCGCACCTGGTTGGCGCCCGCATTCGCCGGCGCGGAGATCACGATCGGATCGGAGCGCGGTCATCCGCGCGGCCGTGAACGAGTGGCGGCCGGCCGCCTGGCCGTTGACGAACACGTCGACGCTGAACGGCTGCGCCGTTTCTCCGCGCGCCTGCATGAACGCCGAGCAGCCCGTAGATGGCCATCGCCGTCTGCTTGGTCGAGGACCAGTAGCCGGCCGTGCGATTCAGCATCATCCATCGCACCGCGCGCTCGATCAGCGGGTTCGTCGGATCGCGCTTGACGAGCGCCTGCACCGCGAACGCCGTCGCTTCGATGCTCGTCTCGGCGTAATCGAAGATCAGCGGATCGTTCGCCACCGCCCACCACGACACGTCGCCGCGGGTCTGCGCTTCACCGATCAGCGTGGTGGCGAGCTCATTGCCGCGCGCATCCTTCGTTTCATCGAGCAGCAGCAGCAACAGCGCGCGACCGTAGGCGCTCATGCCGCTGCGCAGGGCCCACAATTCGTCGCGCGCGGCGGCGTGGCTGTAGGTGCCTTGCTGTCCGTCGGCATACCAGCCAATCTGCGCCTCATCGGCCGCGACCCGTTGCAGCACGTAGGCTTCGTATGCCTTCAGGTCGGGTTCGACGCGCGGATAAGCGCGAATAGAGATGCGCCAGCTGCCGCGCGCCATTGCTGATGCGCTGCAGTTCGACCTTCACGCCCGCGCGCCGCGATTCGTCGAGTCCCCACAGCGCATACGCGGTCATGAACGGATGATTGCCGTCTTCCTTCCACCATCCCCAGCCGCCGTCTTCGTGCTGAAAGTCATACAGCCGCTGCAATCCCGCGGACACCTGCCGATCGAGCGCCGACAGGCGTTCGGTCGGCGCGAGCTTCAGTTCCGTCAGCGCGCGCGTCACCAGCAGGTTGGGCAGGAAACTCGACAGCGTCTGCTCGGTGCAGCCGTACGGATAGTCGGTCAGGAAGTCGAGCGCGCCGAGAACGGATCCGGCGAGCGACGGCGCAAGCGAGACGGAGATCGATCGCGCCGCCGGATTCGACGCGTCGGGCATGTCGACGATCGTCGTCGCTTCACCGGCGCCGACGACCGATCCGCTCTTGCCGACCTCGCGGCGGATGCCGAACGGCAGCGATCGGGATCGGCAGTTCGACGGCATCGACGTCGCTCTCGGTCTTGGCCGTCGCCGTGACCGTCGCCGCGCCGGGCGCCTTGGCGGCGAAGCGCCAGTCGTCGCGCCGTTCCGCGCCGCTGGCGAGCGGCGCCGCTGGTTGCCGCGTGCGTGCCGACCGGCGCGAGGCCCGCGGCCTCAATCGAGACCGACGCCGTCCGCGTCCTCGGTCTTGTAGTTGTGCACCATCGTCGGCACCACGACCTCGTCGCCTTCGGTGAGGAAGCGCGGCGTGATCACGCGCACGATCAGATCCTTCGTCGTCGTCGTCCGCGCGATCGTCGAGCCGGCCCTGGTGTCTTCGGTAATCGCGCGCGCGGTCAGCCGCCAGGTGGTCAGCGCATCGGGATAGGTGACCGCGATGCGGCCGCTTGCCGGTCGCATCCGTCACGAGGTCGCCGACCCAGTGGATCGCGTCGGGGAATTCCTTGCGGACCTGCGCCTGCACCGGCTGATCGCCCTTGAAGTCGGCGAGCGTGAATGGCCGCCGCTTCCGCGCGGTCGAGCTGCAGGCGATCGCGTCCCGAATAGCCGGTGAAGTAATACGAGCTCGAGAACGTCGTGCCGACGCGCGAGTATTCGCGGCGATAGAAGAAGCGAATCGGATCGGGCGTGTCGTCGGCCTTCACGCCGTAGACGGCTTCGTCGATGACGGCGAGGCTGACCTGCGCGCGCACCGGTTGTCCGGCCTGATCGGTCACCGTCACGTCGAAGACGCCCGGATCGCGCGGCCGCGACACCGCCTGTTGCGCGGTCACCGCCACGTTCAACGTGCGCGATGCGGCCGCCACTCCGAGCCGCCGTTCGGCGCGATACAACCGGCCTTCGCGCAGGTAGACGATGTTGACGAAGACGTCGCCGACGTCGCCGTCGTCGATCGGGACCTGGATCGAGTCGGTCGCGCGTCGGCCGCAACAGCCGGAACCACGACACGTGCTGGCCTTCCTTGGTGACCAGCACCGGACCGATCACCGTTTCACCGCGCACGATCAGCGTCGCGGATTCGCCCGGCTGATAGTTGCGTCTTGTCGGACAGCAGCTCGAGATAGCGATCGCCGCTGTCGCCGGCGTAGTCGCCCGGCCCCGGCACCCACAGGAAGACGTCATCCTGCACCGTGCGATCGGCGCTCGGCGCGGTCGCGCGAACGCGGAAGCTGCCGGTGCGATTCGGCAGCGTGAACGTCACCAGTCGCGCGGCCGTCGGCATCCGTCGTCGCGTTCTGCGTTGCGATCGACGTGACCTCGGGCTCGCGCGTAGTAGCCGGATCGATACTGCAGATGCTCGAGCGCGAGCGTGACCGGCACGTTCGGCTGCGCGGTGCCCGACGTAGTCGAGGGCGCGGATCGATATCTGCACCTGCTCGCCGCCGCGATGAATCGCGTTGCCGGCTTCCGCGGACAGGAAGAACGTGCCGTAGGTGGCGTGAACGATCGTGCGGCCCGAGACCTCGCGATTGGCGGCATCGGTGACCTGCGCCTCGATGCGCGCGCTGAAGTCGCGGCCGTTGTCGTCGACGCCGAGCGGAATCCGGATCTGCGCCTTGCCGTCCTCGTCGAGCCGAACCGTGCCTTCGGCGGTCTGGTTGTCGCCGTACCAGTAGCCGCTGTCGCCGCCTTCGACATCGTCGTTCCATCGCAGCGGCGAGAAATACGGCTGCTGGTTGACGACCCATCGCAGCTGCGCGTTCGCAACCGGCTGGCCGAAGTAGTAGCGCGCCTGCACGTCGACGACGGCCTCGCGGCCCTGCACGACGAAGCGCGATGCCGGCGTGACGATGACTTCGAATTCGGGCTTGCGATACTCCTGCACCTCGAACCCGCCGCTGCCTTGCGCGTCGCCGCTCTGGATGCGGATCGCGTAGTTGCCGAGCGCCGCGGTGGCCGGCACCGGGAAACTCGCCTGCACCGCGCCGAAGCGTCGAGCTTCACCTGCCGGCGGAACACGACCTTGTCGTTCGCATCGGCGACAACGACCTCGGCCTCGGGCCGATCGAACGTCGCGAGCGCGTCCATCTGGCGCCAGCGCAGGATCGCCTTGACGTGAACGGTGTGTCCGGGCCGGTAGATCGGCTTGTCGGTGTAGATGTAGGCGGCCAGCTCTCGCGCCGGCTGTCCGAGCGTCCACGATCCGGGATCGGTGGCCGCGACCTGGTCGCCGCATTGCGCGACGCCGACGACGTCTTCCATCCGCTCGTCGGGCAGCGTGGCTTCAAACAGCCCGTCGGCGTTGGTGCGGCCTTCGGCGATCGTCTTCTTCTTGAAGACGACGTGGATCGCTGCAATCGGCGGCGGGTTCGCCGCTGAATCGATCGGCGGCGAAGAACAGCATCTGGCCCGGCGAGGTCTTCGTGACGAGCCCGACGTCCGACACGATCACGATCGTGTAGGCGCGCAGCAGATCGTTGACGGCTTCGACGACGTAGATGCCGGGCTGCTTGAGGTCGACCGGCACGCGCCGCACTTCGGTGTCGCGATTATTCGGCAGCAGCTCGCGCCACGTCGTCACGACCTGATCGGCATTGAGCAGCGGCACCTGCGCGAACGTGTTGGCGTTGAGCACGACACGCTGTGCCACTTCGGCCTTGTCGCTCGACCGCGCGCCGGGTGACGCGATAGTCGTGACTGGCCTGCGTGCGCGCGAAGCGGCGCAGGCCCTGCCGCTGTTCGCGCTTCCAGTCGGCGAACCGCTCGAGCCAGCGTGCGCTCCTGCTTGACGTTGGCTTCGCCGGTGCCGAGCGAATGCGGATCGTCGAGTCCTGCGAAGAACGCGAACGGATCGCGGACCTTGTAGACGCGGAAATCGAGCTGCGCGATGCGCCGGAAGGTCAGGTAGAAATTCGGCGCGTCACGGGTCGTGAAGACTTCGCTCGTCGACAGCGAGAAGGCCGGCCGCTCCTCGTTCGTCCTGCGCCAGCGCGGGCGCGGCGAAATAACAAATAACGAAGAACAGAATAACAAAAGCAAAGAAAGGGCGCGCGCCTTCATAGCATCCCAGCCGGAACACGCCGACGAAGTTGGGATTCGAGGCGAGCGGACGCCATCGGGGCGCCGGATGCTGCGCCAGTGTCGAGAGCCGCACCTTGCGGACTTCGCCCGGACCGCCATCGAGCGGCCCGGTGTGATACACGACCCAGTCGTCGCCTTCGCGTTCGAAATGCGATCGGCCGACGAAGACCATCAGGTGATCGGGCTCGCGCTGGCCGGGCTGATGGAAATAGAGCAGATCGCCGGCGCGCAGCGCGCGCGTGTCGCGGCCGAGCGGCTGCGCGTTGAGGTTGATCAGCGTCTTGGCGTCGGCGAACTCCGCGTACGTCGGACGTCGCGCCCGAGGTGACGCGAAACAGCGGCAGGCCGTCGGCGCCGGCGCGCGGCGCCGACCGAACGTCGGCGAACTGCGGCGTGAAGGGCAGTCCCGATCGGCGCACCCATTCCGGCGTGTGCGCGCGCAGCGCCTCGCGCACGGCGTGGCGCACCAGCGCGGCGCAATCGGTGACGTCATCGGTCTGGCGCTCGAACTGGGCGTCGGCGAGCAGCACGAACCACGCGCGGAAGGCGGCGCGGTCCGATTCGTCGGCCAGCCGGACCTGCGCGGACGCAATGGTGCCGAGCGCGTGGCACACCACGCGGCTACGGCCAGCGCGGCGGCGGTTGTGGCGGAGCATGCTCGGAATCTTGCCCTGAAACGGACGGCCTCGGAAAGGCGTCTCAAGGGGTATCATGAACCGAAGGTTCCAGGGTTCCACGGTTCCAGGGGTTCCAAGGATTATGCTGATCAAAAAAGCCGCTGATATTCGTGAGTCCGAGGTCACGCCGAAGGAGCTGTTACGTGCGCCGCCGGGAGTTCATCGCCGCGGCCGGCGTGACCGCGGCCGCCGTGGCGACCGGCGGCCTGGGCCTGCTTCGGCGACGACGCCGAGGTCTCGGCGCAGAATCCCGAAGGCGCAGAAGCTGACGAACCTCAAGAAGAGCCCGTTCAGCACCGACGAGAAGCTGAACTCCTACAAGGACGTCACGACCTACAACAACTTCTACGAGTTCGGCCTCGACAAGGCCGATCCCGGCGAAGTACGCGCACACGCTCAAGCCGCGGCCGTGGAGCGTCGTCGTCGAAGGGCAGTGCGGCAAGCCCGGCACCTACAACATCGAAGACATCATGAAGTGGGCGCCGCTCGAGGAGCGCATCTACCGGCTGCGCTGCGTCGAGGCGTGGTCGATCGTGGTGCCCGTGGGTCGGCTATCCGATGAGCGAGTTCCTCAAGCGCTTCGAGCCGACGTCGAAGGCGAAGTACGTGGAGTTCAAGACGCTGGTCGACCAGAAGCAGATGCCCGGGCAGACCGAGCCGGCGCTGCAGTGGCCGTACATCCGAAGGCCTGCGCATGGACGAAGCGATGCATCCGCTGACGCTGCGTCGGCCTCGGCCTCTACGGCGAGGTGCTGCCGAACCAGAACGGCGCGCCGATTCGCCTGGTGGTGCCGTGGAAGTACGGCTTCAAGAGCATCAAGTCGATCGTGCGCGTGTCGTTCGTCGAGAACGAGCCGCTCAACACCTGGAAGCAGCAGCAGGCGTCGGAGTACGGCTTCTACGCCAACGTCAACCCGCAGGTCGATCACCCGCGCTGGTCGCAGGGCAGCGAGCGCCGCCTCGGCGAGTTCTTCCGCCGCAAGACGCTGATGTTCAACGGCTACGGCGATCAGGTCGCGTCGCTCTATAACGGGATGGATCTCCGGAAGTTCTACTGATTGATCGATCGTCGACCAGCAATGGACGACGATGGGTCTTCAAGCCCATCGTCTGGCTCGCCTGCCTCGCGCCGCTGGCGCTATTTGATCTACGCCTGTATCTCGACCTCAGCGCCAATCCGATCGAGACCGTCACCAACACCACCGGCATCTGGACGCTGCGGTTGATCGTCGCGACGCTCGCGATCACGCCGCTGCGCTGGCTGACCGGCATCAACCAGCTGGTCAACTATCGGCGGCTGATCGGCCTGTTCGCGTTCTTCTACGGCGTCGATCCACTTCACGATCTACGTCGTGACGACCTTCTTCATCGAAGGCTTTTCGAACTTCGACGCCTCGGGCCTCGGCGACGGACCTGGTCAAGCGGCCGTACATCACCGCCGGCTTCACGGCGTTCGTGCTGATGATTCCGCTGGCGATCACCTCGACAACCGGCTGGATCCGGCGGCTGGGCGGGAAGAAATGGAACCTGCTGCACAAGCTGATTTACATCACTGCACTCGCGGCGGTGCTGCATTACTTCTGGAAGGTGAAGCTGGATGCCACGTATCCCGTGTATTACGGCATCGGCGTGGCGGTTTGCTGGGCTTCCGGGTCTGGCGACACTTTGCGGAAGCGGGCATCTGAGGTATAACGAGCCTGACATGAAGACCGTGTGGACATGCGCGTGTTGTTGCGTCGGAGATGCCTCCGACGCCTGTCGCGCTGTGTCCATGTAAGGCCGCATTTGAAGATCGGCTTCAAGTTCATCAGACGATTCAAGGCCCGGAGGCGGCAACGCTTCCGGGCCTTTTGCTTTTGTCGCGTTGCCGTCGTCCAGGTCGATAAGGGAGAAATGAAATGCGACGTTTGCTGATCCTGGTTTTTGCGCTGGCCCTCGCGGCACCGGCGCTGACACGCGCGCAGGCGCCAACTCAGTCGCTGTCGGGACTCTGGGACGCGGCCGTCGTCGTCAACGGCCTGGAGATTCCGTTCCGCTTCGAGATCGCCGGCACCGGCGCGCGAGTCAGCGGATCGTTCTTCAACGGCGACGAGAAGGTGACGTCGACCGGCGGCAAGTTCGAGAACGGATCGTTGACGCTGAACTTCGATCACTACGCGACGGCGGTCGAAGCCTCGCTCGTCAACGGCCGGCTCGCCGGCATCTACAACCGCGGCACCAGCTTCTATCCGTTCTACGCGAAGCGCTTCACGCCGCCGGCGGCGTTTCCGAACGAGGTGCCGGCAGATCGACGGCCTCTGGCAGATCGGCGGCGTCAACAGCAACAAGGGTGAATCGGCGTGGCGCTTCATCGTCCGCCAGTCGGGCGCGGAAGTGACCGCGGCGATCCTGCGCGTCGACGGCGACACCGGCGCGCTGGCCGGCACCTTTCGCAACGGCAAGTTCATCGTCAGCCACTTCTCCGGCGCGCGGCCGCTGGTGCTCGAGCTGACGCCGCAGAAGGACGGCTCGCTCGAGATCCTCCGCAATCGCACGGAGAAGATGATCGCGGTGCGCGCCACCGAGGCGAAGCTGAAGGACGTGCCCGAGCCGACCGATCCGTCGCGTCACTCGAGCGTGAAGGATCCGACCGAGCCGTTCAAGTTCGCGTTCCCCGACATCACCGGCAAGGTGCTGTCGAACACCGATGAGCGCTTCCGCGGCAAGGTGGTGATCGTCAGCATCAGCGGCAGCTGGTGCCCGAACTGCCACGACGAGGCGCCGTTCCTCGCCGAGCTCTATCAAGAAGTACCGCGGCAAGGGCCTCGAGATCGTCGCGCTGTCGTTCGAAGAGGAAGCGCAGAAGGCGAAGGGCTATCCGCGGCTGCTCGCGTTCAACAAGCGCTACGGCATCGACTATCCGGTGGTGCTCGCCGGCGAGCAGGCCGATCTCGCGGAGAAGGTGCCGCAGATCCACAACCTGAACTCGTTCCCGACGACGATCTTCCTCGGGCGCGATGGGCTGGTGCGCGGCGTGCACGCCGGCTTTGCCGGCGCGGCGAGCGGCGTGTTCCACGACACCGCGAAGGAAGAGATCACCGCAACCGTTGAGCGTTTGCTCGCGGAATCGACGACGACCACTCGCTCGCAGCAGTAAGGGTTCGAAGGGTGCGAGGCGCCCGCCCTCTGGGGGCGCCTGATACCGTGCTATAGTGAGGGCTCGGATTCTGCCACGAGCTGTGCCGCCTTGGGCGTATCGAGCCTTCACTGACTCGCTTCTCCTGACCTTCTGCTAGCAACGAGACGAAATCCTGCAGCGGATTCAATTACGAATCGCTGCACGTGTATGCCGGGCCATCCGGCGAAGGTGCCGCGTCTGGCGGCACAGGAGTTAGTGCAATGAGTCGAAAACTTTACGTCGGAAACCTGCCGTACCAGCACCGACGAAACGCAGCTTGCAGGACGCTGTTCGCGCAGGCGGGCACGGTCGAGACGGTGTCGGTGGTGCGCGATCAGGCGACCGGCCGCGCGCGCGGCTTCGCGTTCGTCGAGATGGGCAGCGACGAGGAAGCGCAGGCGGCGATCAACCAGTTCAACGGTGTTGAACTGGGTGGCCGCGCGTTGACGGTGAACGAAGCGCGTCCGAAGACCGCGGGTGGCTTCGGTGGCGGCGGCGGTCGGTGGCGACGGCGGCGGCAACAGCCGTCGTCGTTCCGAGCCGCGCTGGTAGTCAGGTTGTGACGGGCTGGGGGTTCGTGAACTCCCGGCCGGCACTTCGGCTTCGAGCTCCACGATCCGTGTGGCGGCTTCGGTCCGGAGGCGCATCGCGGCATTCGCGATCGCCGCCTCACCGGCTCGTTGCACCTGCGGCAATCGGCGATCAATGGCGGCGATCAGTTCAACCAGTTGAACGATCGTCGTCCTCATTTCGGCGCCTGCTCTCGCGTCACTTCTGCCACCACTTTTGTCCAGAGCTGGGCGAGCAGGCTCGGATTCCACACCTCTCCGCAGTCCGTGCAGCGCCAATAGCTCTGTGACGTCGGCCGCTTTGCGGCGGAGCTCGTCTCGGTCGATCGGCATTTCGGACACGGCGGCGGCGTGTCGAGTTTGTGTCCGGAATTGCCGGGTGTCAGATCGATGAAACTCTTGGATGCGGCCATGGTGCCCTCACGAAAATGCTTTGGTGAGGGCAAGGCCCGGATTGGGCGATGGGCTCAGGAAAGCCGGAACGTCTCGACAATTATGACCGACTTGCTGACGCGGCGCCAGCGATATCAGCTACGATTCCCGGCGTGACATCGTCCGCCAAACCGCTCAATACGCCGCGCCAGGTCCTGTTTGCCAGCCTGATCGGCACGACGATCGAATTCTTCGACTTCTACATTTACGCAACCGCGGCGGTGCTGGTCTTTCCGCGGTTGTTCTTTCCGCCGTCGGATCCGAATACCGCGACGCTCGCGTCGCTGGCGACGTTCGCGATCGCGTTCGTCGCGCGGCCGATCGGCTCGGTGGTCTTCGGCCACTTCGGCGATCGCGTCGGTCGAAAGACGACGCTGGTCGCGGCGCTGCTGACGATGGGCGTGTCGACGGTGCTGATCGGCATGCTGCCGACCTACGAGACGATCGGCATCGCGGCGCCGCTGCTGCTGTCGCTGTGCCGCTTCGGCCAGGGCCTTGGTCTCGGCGGCGAGTGGGGCGGCGCGGTGCTGCTGGCGACCGAGAACGCGCCGCCGGGCAAGCGCGCCTGGTACGGCATGTTCCCGCAGCTCGGCGCGCCGATCGGCTTCGTCTTTTCGGGCAGCGTGTTCCTGTTGCTGTCGCGATTCCTGACCGACGAACAGTTCTTTCGATTGGGCTGGCGCGTTCCGTTTCTCGCCAGCGCATCGCTGGTCGCTGGTCGGCTTGTACGTGCGGCTGACGATCACCGAGACGCCGATCTTCGCCGAGCCGCGTTGAAGAAGGACGATGACGCGCGTCGAAGGTGCCGGTGCTCGCCGTGTTCCGCGACCACCCGGGCGCGCTGCGTGCTCGGCACGATGATCTCGATCGTCGCGTACGCGCTGTTCTACATGATGTCGGTGTTCAGCCTGTCGTGGGGCACCAGTCGCGCTTGGTTACTCGCGCAACGAGTTCCTGGTGATGCAGCTGTTCGCGATCCTGTTCTTCGCGGCGACGATTCCGATCGCCGGCATCCTGGCCGAGAGCGGCCGCCGCCGCGCCATGATCTGGATGACGCATCGCCGCGGTCGCCTATGGCTTCGTGATGCCGACGCTGTTCGACCGCCGGCACCGCGGGCGCGGTGACGATGTTGTGCCTGGGCTTTGGGCTGACCGGGCTTGTCTACGGTCCGCTTGGCACGGTGCTCTCGGAATTGTTTCCGACGGCGGTGCGCTATACCGGCAGTTCAGTCGCGTTCAACGTCGCGGGAATTTTCGGCGCATCGCTGGCGCCGTATGCGGCCACGTGGCTTGCCCAGCAACTACGGCCTGCAGTACGTCGGCTATTACCTGTCGGGAGTGGCCGCGCTGTCGCTTGTTGGACTGCTGGCGACGCGAGAGACCAAGGACACGGATTTGCGGCATTGACGATGCGCGCGAGTGTGCTACGATTAATCTCTTCTGTGACGCGGGGTGGAGCAGTCCGGTAGCTCGTTGGGCTCATAACCCAAAGGTCGCGGGTTCAAATCCCGCCCCCGCAACCAACTTTATTTGGACCATGAGGTCGCCGGTATCTGGCGACCTCTTGCTGTCTCTGGCCGCACTCAGCATTCCCGCCAGGTCGCCCTTCAGCGTGATTTTCAGCTGGTCGCCATCGGGCTCGAGCAGGATCGCCTCGATCAGCGCTCGAATGGCCTCCACGGCGCCCGTGCGGCTCTCCTCGCTCTCCAGCGCCAGACAGAGGCTGCCGACCTTCTCGCGATAGACGTCGGCCATGCGCGGGTGCAGCAGCTCCGGCATCTCCGGGGCGTCGAGACGTGACTGCAGTTCCGCTTTCCTGGCTTCGAGCGACAGGAGCTCGTCCTTGATGGACAGCGCCGAGACGCCGTCCTTGATGGCCTGAATGAGCTTCCGGATCTCGCGCTCGACCGCCGCGAGCTCGTGGCGACCGTTCGACAGACTGGCGCGATGCTCCATCCGCAGCCGATTCAGCTCGCGCACGTACTCGCGGCAGAAGTCCTCGAACAGGTCGCGGCGCATCAGCTTGTCGCGCAGTGCCACGAGGACGCGTTCTTCCACCTCCTGGCGGCTGATGGTCAGGCGATTGGTGCACGTGCCGCGCGACCGCGCGCCGAAGCACGCCAGGCGATCGCGCCAGTACATGACGTACCCGCCGCCGCACTCGGCGCACTTCGTCAGACCGGAGAAGAGATACTTCGGGCGGCGTGCCCGGTTGAACCGTTTCGGATCGCCGTTCGACGCCACGCGGCGCATCTCCAGCTGCCGCGCCTTCACCTGGTTCCACAGCTCGTCGTCCACGATTCGCAGCTCGGGAACGGCGGTCGTCACCCACTCGGATGGCGGGTTTGGTCGCGAGACACGCTTCCCTGTGTCCGGATCCTTCACGTATCGCAGGCGATTCCACACGAGCCGGCCGACGTACAGCTCGTTGTTCAGGATTCCGGTGCCGCGGGCGGGATTGCCGTGAATCGTGCTGGGATTCCAGAGCGCGCCACCGGGTCCCGGACAGCGCTCCGCGTTCAGTCGCTTCGCGATGGCCTTTGGTGACATGCCAGCTGCGTAGTCGCGGAAGATCCGGCGGATCACTTCCGCTTCGGCCGGAACGATCTCGCGATCGCCTGTCGCCGCTGCGCCATCGTGCGTCGCGCGCGTCACCTTGTAGCCGTAGCAGAGACCGCCTCCGGACTTCCCGAGCTCCACGCGACCGCGCAGTCCGCGTCGTGTCTTGTCGGCCAGGTCTTTCAGGAAGAGCGCGTTCATCGTGCCCTTCAACCCGACGTGCAGGTGCGTGATGTCGCCCTCGGCGAGCGTGACGATGTTCACGCCGGCGAAGGTGAGACGCTTGAAGAGTCCGGCGGTGTCCTCCTGGTCCCGGCTGAAACGGTCCAGCGCCTCCGCGAGCACAACGTCGAATCGTCCGTTCAACGCATCCCGCATCAACGCCTGGAAGCCGGAGCGAAGCAGCGTGGCGCCGGAGACCGCGTGATCGGTGAACTCCTGAACGACCGTCCAGCCCTGGCGAGCTGCGAACTCCCGGCACACCCGGAGCTGGTCCGCGATCGAGGCGTCGCGCTGGTTGTCCGACGAGTATCGGGCGTAGATGGCGACCTTCAATGCAGTGTCACCTCGGGTGGCGTCTCTCGCTCCGCTGCGACTTCCCGCTCGAACCGTTCACGCGCGGCCTGGCGAGCGAGAACGCGGACGAGCACGCGCAACGGTTCGTCGCGGTGATCGCGCGGCGCGCTTCGTCGTGTTGCGCGTCGAGGCCGTCGATTGCGCTTCTCTCGAGACCGGATCATAACGCCGCAGCTCCCTCCGCGTCGTCGATCTCTGCGTCCCAGGCTGAGCACGTCGGCGATCGACCTGCGGCCATCACGTAATTGCCGGACGTCCGGCGGAGCCGCAGGCGCGGTCAAGCCCGCAGCCCGCCAGGGACGGAGCGAAGCGGAGTGGCTTGACCGGGCCGAGGACCGCCGGACAATCCGTCGTCGTGATGGCCGCATCGTGTTGGCCACCAGGTCGCTCAGCGCGAGAACGAACGCGACGAACGAGACGCGCAGGTTGGAAGACAGGCAGGAGGTGACGGCTCGGTGACCGTCTCAGGCGTTGATTCGGTGCGAGTGCGCGTTCACCTATATGAACGCAGCTTTCCGGCAAAACCTGTCAGTCGTGTTCACTGTCGACGGAAACAACAGCGGCATCGCACGCGACACCGGCGGCGCACTCGGCGATGTCACGGACGAGCGCGGTTCTGCCGGACGACAGCGACACGCATCTGGGGCGTGAGCGACCCCCACGGATCGAGGCGCCGGGACCGGGATCGGGGGGTGGCAGAGGGGGTCGCTCACGCCCCAGATGCCTCCGTCACTGCTGCTGACAGCCGCGCTGACTGCGACACGGGCGGCACAGAGCGCCGCCCGGTACAGCGCAGCGAAGTCGCACACCGCAAAGAACATCGCGGGATCAACGCACCTCGCAACCACGTTGACCAGGCCACGCGCTTGGCAACGAACAGCTCGCCAGGGAGGGGGAACACTGCTCCCGCGTCTGTGTTCCCCCTCTTGTGCGGGACATTCATACGCAAGTTGCGTATACTAGATCGAGTGGAGTTCATCGAGGCCCCCACGTTTACAGCGATTGTCGCGGACTACCTGGAGGACGATGAATATCGAGCGTTGCAGCTGTTCCTGGCCGGGGATCCGGAGGCGGGCGATGTCATGCCGGGCACCGGCGGCTTTCGTAAGCTGCGATGGGCCGATCGGCGCCGAGGCAAGGGCAAGCGTGGTGGCCTCAGGGTGATCTACTACCACCTTTCGGCAGATGCTCAGATCTGGCTGATGACGCTCTACGACAAGGACGAAATGGCCGACCTGAGCGCCGCTGAGAAACGGGCTTTGAAGGCGGCTCTCGAGGCCGAACTTGCGCGGCGTGCCGCGCGACGCCGGCTACGAAGGAAGTGAACTATGGCAGCGAAGA
This sequence comes from uncultured cyanobacterium, assembly GCA_963833135.1. Lineage (GTDB taxonomy): Bacteria > Acidobacteriota > Vicinamibacteria > Vicinamibacterales > UBA2999 > 12-FULL-67-14b. The sequence continues at coordinate 930,961 of CAWHWW010000016.1, forward strand.
AGCGACCCGTGGCTCGAAAAAAGCGCAGCCTCTTCCGAGAACTCATGTCGGGTGTGGAGGCTATGCGGGATCACCGCGAAGGGCGGCTCACCTTGAAGACACGAGAGGTGCAGCCGATCACGGTTCCGCCAATCAACGCGGACGTCGTCCGCGAGACGCGCGAGGCGCTCAAGATGTCGCGCCACGTGTTTGCGTTCAAGATTGGCGTGAACCCCCGCACTCTCGAGCGGTGGGAACAGGGACGTAGCAAGCCGAACGAGCAGGCTGCCGCCTTGATCTGGCTGGTGCGGAAATACCCCGACACGCTCAAGAGGTTGGAGTCGCTCGCGGCCTCAGCTTAGCGCCGTTTCGCTCGGTCGAGGTCATGGTGGATCATCTGAACGGCCCGCACGTCGCGTCCCTCCCGTGTGTGGTGCGGCACATGGCCAGCAAAGGCACGATGTGACAAATAGCAGGCAAAGTGGAGCGGGTCCCACACGCCCGCCTGTTGCCAGTCGCGCAATCGACGCCTGCACGTCACGCCCGACCAATTCCTCTGGTCGTCGCGCGTGAGCCAGTCCATGGCCCGGTGCGGTGGGGTCGTGGAGCGCACAATTTGCCTGGCTCAGTCAGTGTTCTCCGGCGCCCATCGCCAGGTCGCCGTGTGGGGTACTCGCGTCCGCGCCGCTGCTCTGGGAGCTTCCGAGGCCGGGCCCCCGGGGGTCGGCCTACACGACGGCATTTATGTGAGTTGGCCACATCGTGAGGGAGGTGCCTCGCCTTCACGCCATTGGCATATACTGCGCCACGATGAGAGTCGTTGCCGCTGTTGTGGCGTGTGCCACCCTGGTCATCCCTCTCGCCGCGCAGCAGCGCGAGCCGATTATCGACGTGCACATGCACGCGCTCGCGGCGGACGCGCAGGGGCCGCCGCCGTTGGGGATGTGCACGCCCCTTCCCGAATTCCCGGCGTGGGATCCCGCGACGCCGTACGGCGATCTGTTCATCAGGCAATTCAAGAAACCTGCGTGCGCCGATCCGATCTGGTCGCCAACCACCGATGACGAGCTGATGAACCAGACCCTGGCGATTGCGGAACGCCGCAACATCATCGGCGTGCTGAGTGGACCGGCGGCGCGCGTGGCGGCGTGGGTCAAGGTGAACCCGCGCCGGTTCATTCGCGGCTTGAGCTTTCAGCTTGGCGACAAGGACACGCCGTCACCGGCGGCGCTTCGCGCGATGCACGCCAGAGGGGAACTCCACGTGCTCGGTGAGGTGACGAACCAGTACGCGGGCATCCTGCCGGACGATCCGCGCATGGAACCGTACTGGGCGCTGGCGGAGGAGCTCGACATGCCGGTCGGCATTCACATCGGCCCCGGACCGCCGGGCGCCATCTACCTCGGAGCGACCGGCTACCGCGCGCGGATGCACAGCGCGCTCACGATCGAGGAGGTGCTCGTGAAGCACCCGAAGCTGCGCGTCTACATCATGCACGCCGGCTATCCGATGATCGACGACCTGCTCGCCGTCCTCTACGCTCACCCGCAGGTCTACGTCGACGTCGGGGTCATCGTCTATACCCAGCCGCGCCCGGCGTTTTATCGCTACCTGCAGGCGATCGTCGACGCCGGGTTCACCAACCGCGTCATGTTCGGATCGGATCAGATGGTCTGGCCGGGAACGATCGAGCGCGCGATCGCCGTTATCGACGAGGCGCCGTTCCTGACGCAACAGCAGAAGCGCGACATCTTCTACAACAACGCCGCGCGGTTCCTCCGTCTCAGCAAGGAAGACATCGCGCGGCATCATTCGTTCTGAATACCCCTGGACTAGTCGCCCGGTATTGAGTAATCCGCCGAGGACACACTCGAATCGGCATTATTCGACTGGGGCGACAACCTCCAGCGCTTCGGGCCGATCGGGGTGTTGTTACAACCCTGAGACCTACGCTGCCGCCCATGAGAACTCCAAATTCAGCTGGTTGCGTGCCCCCGCAACCACATTTTGAAGTTCCCGGGGACAAAACGGGGACAATCGGTCGAAGAAACCAGGTCGATCAGCTTCCCGACGCAAGGCGAAGCGGTCGGCCTTTGTTGTTCCAGCTCACCTCCAGTCCTCTCCTGAGTTCTTCGTCCGTCACGTTCAAGTAGCGTTGCGTCTGCTGAATGCTCGCGTGCCCGAGCATCAGCTGAATGATCCGGATGTCGACGCCGTCCGCGAGCAAGCGGCACGCGCCCTCGTGCCGCAGGTCGTGCCAGCGGAGATCGATCCGCTCGAGCTGTTCTCGATTCCATTGCGCTCCCTCTCTTCCCGGCTTCGGATCGATGCCGTTCGCGAGTAGCCGCAGGGTTTCCCAGGCGGTCTGGATGTTCGGCTGGTAGGCGCCGATTGCGCTGCCGAACACGAACGCGTCGGGGCCGAGCGCCGCTCGCCGTTCGAGGATCGCCGCGACCCGTCCCTTCGGATTGAACGGGAATGCGTCGGTTCTCCTTGTCCTTCGTGGTCGCGCCTGGGATGCCGATCTGGCAGGTGTCCCAGTTCACGCGCTTGTTCTGAATCAGCAGCATCTCGCCGCGCCGGCAGCAGAGCTCCAGCGCGCCGATGATGCGGTCGTGCAGGAGTGCGCCGACGAACTGGTGCTCGGCGGTGTTCATCTTCTGCAGCGCGGTGTCGAGCAGCCGTTTCTCCTCGTCCCTGGTGAGCCGGCGGTCGCGAGCCGTCTCGGCTTTCTTGTTCAAACGGACGCCGAACCGGTGGAACGGCGATCGGTTGAACAGCGGTGGTGTTTGCGCCATCCCCCAGTTCATGGCCGCGCGGAGCGTTTCGAGGACGCGGTGCATCGTGGCGATCTCCACGTCCTCGGCGTACTCCGATTCGGTCTTGAACCGGTTGATCTCGTCCGGTTCCTCGAGCGCGTGCAGCGGCAGCTGTCCGAGGTGCTCCTTCAGAACCCCGACCCGGCTCCGGACCGCGGCGATGCTGCGCAGCCCCGCCGGCTTGACGCACCGTTCCAGGTAGGCATCCAGGAACGCGGAGACGTCGTCGAGCTCCGTGCCGGCCTGAATCGTGCGGCTCGGCGGTCGCACGGGATCGCGGCCGGCCTTGATCTCGCCGATGAACAGGCGTTCCCAGTCGCGCGCTTCCTCCATCGACTGGATCGGACGCTGCTTGCCCGGTTCCATTCGAGGGATGGCGAACTCGTTCGCTGGGATTCGGTACCGCTTGCCGCGATACATCACGTCGAAGCGCAGATGTTCGAGGCACCTCCTTCCGTTCTTGCAGTTGCGTTCCGTGCATCTTCGTCTGATGGTCATCGGTCCTCCTTCACATGGGTGGCTCCTTGTGGTTTACGACACTCGAGTTGGTGCGCCGCGCTTGATCCAGTCGAGCACGTCGGCCGGATGAAACCGACGGCCGCGCACGCCGAATCGCTGCGACGTGAGCAGGCCGCGCAAGTACGCGCGACGCACCGTTTCCTCGTGGCAGCCGACGAACTCGGCGACCTCGAAGGCGGTCAACAGACGATTCGGCAGTCCGCCGACGGCGGACGCCGTCGCCCGCGGCACATCGGACCGTTGCTCCCGAGTATGCTCCTGATCCAGCGTACGCGTTCTTCCTCATGACGTCCTCCGAGACTCTGTGGCGCCGCCTGAGGCGGCGCCGAAGTTGAGGTGAAGACGCGAGCCGGTGGGCGCCGCCGCGAGTGAAGGACCCTGAGGTCGATCACCCTCCGGCGGCCGGCTCGGAGGACCGGCGGTCATGCTGACTCTGAAGCCGAGCATGCGGGTCGGTATGAGCGCGATGGCGATCGCCATGACTATGCCCGGTCGTCGCTCGCGGAGCACGTCCGCGACTGGTCGGCTCACGAGGGGCATCGACGCGCAGGAGATGGTCCCGAGCGCGGCGATGACCCGATGCCCAGGCTGCGACCTCTCGTGACGAGGAAGTCGCGCGTAGGGCCTTTCTGTGCTGGTTTCCCGGTCCCTCGGTGGTGCGTTTCGGTGCGGCTGACATGTGTCGAACCGCTGTCGAGCGCGAGTCGCGTGGTGTGCCGTTGCCTCGAGTGGCCTCAAGCCGCCTGCGGCTGTCTCTCAATCGGCTGCGACCCTGACCAACCGTTCCGGTGAGGGCGCTTCTCGCTGTGGCCCTGAGGGCGACGAGCTCGAAGCATGGTCCACGAGGTCATGAAGCCGACGTGGAGGAGTGGCGACGAATCGCCACGCGAGATGAAAATGAAATTACGCCTGTTGCGATCTCGTGTCAAGTGCGAGCGGCGGTTTGTCAAGAGCGGCGGTTTCAACTGTCAAAGCTCGTTAGAATCAGTCCCGGCTTAACTCCATAGAAGTCGATCAGCTGCAGCTGATCGGCGACACTTGGTCAAAGACAGTTGTCTGTCGAATGAGGCGGTCCGTTCCATACCGTTGGCCGGAAACCCGGCGGCCGACCACGCCCGCGTGCTTCCCAGAGGTGTGAGGGCGTGATGCGCAGGTTGGTTGACTGCTGTAGGGCGTAGTCGCGTGGTTGCCGCGCGCGCCGCCAACGCGGTATTCGGGGCCCAACCGCGTTCATGATCGGTGCGATGGCGCCCCTGTTAACATCCGCGCGCACAGGACCATACGCTCGGAATACGGTAGTCAGACAGTCGCGTATGGACGCGAGACCTGTGACCGGTCCACTCGATAAATCGTTGGGGCGAGGAAAGAAGGCGTAATGAACTCAGAACTGATGGTCAGCGCCCTTGTCGGACTTGTCGCAGCGATTATCGGGGCTGTGGTAGTCGTAGTTGGGCGGCAGATCAGTCACCGACGTGAGCTTGAACGCACGTTAGCTGCGAAGAGACGCGACATTACCGTCCAATTTCTGATCGATGCCTATCGTCGGCTTGAATATGCCAGCAACCGGTCCGACGACAGATCCGTTGAGAAAGCGGCTGAAATCGAGCGCACGTTTGCGGATATCCAACTGTTTGGCAGCCCGCAGCTCGTTGACGCTGTTCAAGCAACAGCCTCTGAATGGGCGAAAGGCGGGGGAACTTCGCTGACGCCGTTGCTCACTCAACTGCGACAGAGCCTGCGTTCAGAACTCAATCTTGACGAGGTATCCCCACGCGTTGTCTCTTTCCGACTCGGCGGCCCTGCTCAATTCCCTTTCTATGACCGGACGCGTCATTGAGCATGCTGCCCAACAGCGATTGGAGCCGACGGTACGAGGTGCGAGCCGCCTTGGCAAAGCCGGCGCTGTCTCGCGCCGTGGCTCAATCGCGAATCGTTAGCTCAACATCATGGCGATCACAGGCACCGAATCCGCGCCTATTCCTTGGTGCCGTTTCGGCGGCAATGTTCTGCGTTCGCGATGGGGAGCGTATGGCGCGGGTCAAGGCCGCGAAGCGCCGACGCAAGGAGGGAAGCCTTGACACGCGCCATCGCTCCCGCAGAATTCCCCGTCGGAGCGTCCTACGTGCAGGAACGAATGACTGCTTCGCACACACGATTTCCTGTACCAGTATCGCGGTGGATGGCGAAGCGTTGACACCATCGAGCAGTGCTTGCGCATCCGGCAGAATGGGTGCGACTAAGAGGCGAAAGCGACGCTGACCAGGGATTCGACCCGCACTTTGCACACGCGCCCCAGCACGTCGTCGACACTGACCTGTGGGGGGAGCGACCCCGCTGGACGGTTCCGGGGCGACGTCTGCGATGCAGAGGCGGGGTCGCTCACGCCCCATCACTGCGCTGACGCCTGTGCTGGGTCCGCATGACGCGCGGCACAATGCGCGGTGGTGTTCTCCTTCGACGAGAAGTCGCAAATTCAGGCGCTCGAGCGCGCCCAACCGATCTTGCCCATGGACATCGGCCAGCCCGAACGTCGAACCCACAACTACATCCGCAATGGCACGCTCGATCTGTTCGCCGCGCTCAACGTCGCGACCGGCGAAGTCCTGGCGCGGTGCAAACAACAGCATCGCGCCCAGGATTTCGTGGCGTTCCTCCGGGAGATCGAGGCGAGCGTCGCGCCCGCGCTGGAGATCCACGTCGTGTTAGACAACCTCTCGGCCCATCGCGCGCCGGCGGTGCACCGGTGGTTGCTCCGGCATCCGCGTGTCCAGTTTCATTTCACCCCGACGTACGCGTCGTGGCTGAATCTGGTGGAGCGATTCTTTGGGTTGCTCACTGAGAAAGCGCTCAAGCGCGGTTCGCACACGAGCATCCCACAGTTGCGGGAGGCGATCCTCGCCTACGTCGACGCGCATAACGAGAACGGCAAGCCATTTCGGTGGACGAAGACCGCCGATGAGATTCTCGACAAGATGCGCCGCTTCGGCCTTCGCACGCAGCAGGTACACACACAATGATCGGACTTTTGTTAGGAATCACCGATCCAGGGGACTAGCCTCGAGTGCGAAGAGTTCCTTCTTGACGGATGTGGCTGACACTCCATCTTTGATCGCCCGAACAAGGCTTTCCGAATGGGAGGAGGATTCCTGCACATTCTGATGTAAACGTTTCGTAACAGAATCTGTCTCGTCCATGTGTACTGGGCCACCGAGATTCTGAGAGGAGGGGCAATCAGCGTCCAGTTTGCGACCGTGCTCCGGTTCATTCACAAGTGACGACGCAACGACTCAGCGTGACACCCGACTCACCGGAATTGTCATTCGTTGGCCGGCCTACTGTCAGGGCTGTATTAGTTTTGTGGGATGGTCGTCGTGCAGGCGGCGCGCTCATCGTGTTCGACGCGCAATCGGCGCTTCGCCTCAAGCCTGGACTTGAAATCCTACGACGCCATCGGGAAATCTTTTCCCATCGTTTGGAATCGCGTTCTGCGCTCCGGACGGTGAGTGGCCGGCCAATTGTTACGTGCAAATTGAGGCTTCGACTCAAGACATCGAATGAGAAGTGCCCGCGCGCGGTTCGACCTCGACATTTCCCGACTGTGACGGCTCGTCGAACCTCCGACTACGGTTTGGACTGCTGATCAGATTCGCATGTAACAACTTCTTTGAGATCAAGAAATGGCCGCGGTTCGCAATTTTTTCTTGCACACAACCTAAATCCACCGATGTGAAGTGAAATCACGTGCTACGCTCTTGGTCGTAGTCGCGCCCTCCTGTCAGCGACTGCACCACTATCAGCGTTGAGGACTGCCACATGAGCAGACGCATTTTTCGCCTGCAAGATCATGCTGCGTCTTTTGTGACGATTGCAGAACTTGCCGAGTACTGGATGGTCAGTCGCAGTCAGATCTACAAGCATATCGATGCCGGCACGCTACGCGCGATTCGTCTGGGTCCACGGCTGTTTCGCATCAGCACCGTGGACGCCCTCGATTTCGAGCGGCGCGCCAAATTCTCACCCGACCACGAAGTCTTAGTCAGCGAGCGTCAATAACCGCGAGAGCCCCGCCCGATACTGGGGCTCTCGCATTCTTCGTGGCGCTAGTGAGGATCGAAGAAGATGCCGGCAATAGCGACCGGACGTCAGAGTCAACCGCAGCACGACGTGCCCCTTCGATCGCCCACACCCAGTACTTGCCGTCGCGGTAGTCGCCGCTCTCTTTACGGTCCAGGACCGCGCCTGTGCCAGCGTCCAACCACTCCAGCGTCCGTGCGCGGCCCTGGGGATCCCAGTCGAGGCCGTAGACGGCGAGCCTATGCGTCTGCCCATCGGAATATTCACGTCGATAGTGAAACTCTGAGGGCCATACCACGTCGCAGCTTTTCGCGCGGTGCCAGCGGGAGCAACGAGCGCACGCACATCGGTGGTCGACGGCTGCCACGTCCATGACTGCGCTCCCTTCGTGACCGTCGCGTACGGCGGCGTCGCTTGTGTGTCGGGCGCCAAGGCGTAGCCGTCACGACCATATGCGTCAACCCAGTTGCCCTGCGTCGTCGTGTCGACGGCGAGGAAGGTCGCTGCCGATGCCGGCGGCTCCGACGCCGGCGTTCCCGCGGCGCCGAAAAAGATCCCCGCGATCACTGGGTTCGGACCCGCTGTCGACGTTATCCGGAACAGAACATGGCCCTTGACGCGCCAGATCCAGTATTTCCCGTCAGTGAATCCAGGGGCGCAGTTGGCGGTCCCCAATCGAGCACACAGACGGCAATCTGGCGCTCGGTGGCGCCGGATGTCGTGACCGCGATGTCGAAGGACTGTGTGTCGTACCAAGTCGCAGCAGTTCCCGGAGTACTCGATGGCGATTCGGGGGCGCGCGGGTCGGTCGTCGACGCGGCCCATGTCCAGGATCGGGCCCCGGTGCTCACTTGCGCGTACGAAGGCAGCGCCGTGTGACCGGAGGCCATCGTGTATCCGTCGGATCCGTACACGCCGCGCCAGCTACCTTGCGTGTTCACATCGGTCCCAACGAACGTCACCTTGCCGTCAGCGGCGGGTAGCGGCGCTGACGACACTGTCACCGTGGTTGTCGTGCTGGTTTTCTCTCCGGCACTGTTAGTGGCGATGAGGCGGTATGTGTGGTGTTACTCGGGCTCACGACGATCGTGCCGCTGGCAGCTACGGCGCCGATATTCTGGTCGATGGTCACGGACGAAGCATTCGAGGTCGACCAGGCGAGGGTTGCAGTGAGGCCTGACACGATCGAGTTCGGCGCCGCGCTCAGCGTTGCGGTCGATGCGGCCGGAGCCGGCGTCGGCGATGCGGCGGACGTGCGCAGCACCACGAACACGCCAAAATCGATCGGCGTATGCACCGGCATCACCGGTACGTTGCTGACCGGCAAGGCGACGGCGGTCGCGGTCATCGGAACGCTAGCCGTGGTACCGCTATAGACGCCAGTGGCGACCGGTGCGCCGAAGAAGTTCTGGGCGTCGCGAATCTCGTACTGATCGCCTGCCTCGAGCCCGGCCTGGGCGAGGTTGACCGGCACCTGCGCCGCGCGCGCCCAGTTGTAGATGACGATGTTGGCGCGGCCGACTTCGTACTTGTTCGGCCGAATGGCGATCCATGTTCCAGTGGGCCGGGGGCCATAGTACGTGTTTGACGGATAGGCTGCCGTCGAGAAGTTGGTGCTTCCATACACCTGGTTACCGCTGAACGTCGTCGACGAGCAGCTGAAATTTACTACCCAGTCGCTCACGAACGCGTTGTTCGTGACCGAGCTGTTCGCGCACGGCGTGACAAAACCGATGTCGGCGCCACGTCCGCCCAACCCCGGTGTGTTGTAGAAGTGATTGTTCGTGATGACCGCGTTCTGCGCCACCTGCCCACCCCCAAGGAGGAGGTCTGACTTGAGCCCGGTGGCTGAACATACACCGTGGTTGAACGACACGTTACCTTCGATCACGAAGTTGTTGATCGAGCCGCCCTGAGTATAGGCGTGGATGCCGAAGCTGAACCCGTTGAACATGATGTTGTCGGCGATGCGCTTGATGCCGGCACCGTTCTGCGCGTAGATGGAATGCCCATGACCGCGGTCGGTCCACTCCACGCCGTTGTTGTAGATGAGGTTGCCGTAGAGTTCGGAGTCCACCGCCGGGCTCCAGAAGCCGACGCCGTTCTGCGCGTCGTGAATCACGAGGCACGAATTGATGAGTTGATCTGCCGTCCTTACGGCATCTACCTCACCCATTCATTGCAAGCGCATCAGTCTGATGATCTGCCAGCAACTGAGGCCGCTTATATGTCTGTTAGTGCGATTTCGTTTTCGTAGTTGCGGAAGGCGTGCGTGGTCTGATCATGCGCGGCCTGTTGTTTGTCGTGTCACGTTTTTCGTTTCACCGTGATAACTCAGAGGCCATCTTGAGCTTTCCTGTTCTCTACTGGCAATGTGAGTGCTCTCGAAAATGAGACTTCGATGCAGGCTCGCCAGGATGATCAAGAGCCGAGCAATCTGGATGACACGGTCAACCATGATCCACCATAGCCGGCTCGCCCCAGTGGTCGCGTTCGCCGCTGTGAAGGTTTTGGCGAACCACAGGTTATATCAATGATTGCTTTCCACATGCATTTGACAGACAATATAGGATTCGGGTGGTCGTAGACTTACAGGATAGGATTCGGGTAGACATCATGAACAAACCTGAATCGGTTGCCTCCTTTCTGGCAGGTATTTCTGCGATCGATAATTCTCATGCCAGCGTAGAACACTTTGCGATCAGAGGCGTGGCGAACGATCGCATAAGTGTCCTCTTAATTAGCGATTACCTCCTAATCCGCGCCGCCCTCCGGCATGTTCTCGAGACAAATGGGATGTCAGTCGTGCGTGAAGCCGCGACGTGGGAAGAGGCTGTAATCGTTTCGCAACAGCAACGGTCGGACATCTGTCTACTGGACCTCGATTCTCGGGCAGAGACGTTGGCGGGCGTTCGAGCCCTTGTCTCGGGACGTACTGGCAGTCGCGTGATCGTCTTATCTGACAGTGCTCACGCCGCTGATCATGTAAAGCTGGTAGAGCACGGGGCGATGGGGACAGTGTTGAAGTCCGTGCCTCCAGAGGTGCTCATCAAGGCAATCCGGAAGGTGCACGCGGGCGAAATATGGCTCGATCGCGCCACCACTGCTCACGTGCTGAGCCGCATCGCCGGACGATGTCGTAGTTCTGATATCGAAACCTCCAAGATTGCCTCGCTGACCAAACGCGAACGCGAGATTATTGCGCTCATCGGGGAAGGGCTAAACAACGCGGCAGTTGCCGGTCGACTTTTCATCAGCGTATCGACAGTGCGCAATCACATGACCTCCATCCTGGATAAGCTCGTGGTGGCGGATCGCTTCGAGCTGGCCGTGTACGCGTTTAGACAAGGGCTAGTGAAGTATCCGCGTGATTAGCTAAGCGCTGTCTTTCTCCGATCACGCGGCGCGGCCCAGCTCCTTGGCTTTGAGTTTGGCCAGCAGGTCGGCCAGGTCCGCCCGGGTGAACGCCCATTGAAACGGTTTCGCCGTCTGCTCGTACCGCCCTTGGAAGGCGAGCAGCCGATCCTCGAGTTCGCGCAGCGATGTGAAGTCGTTCGGCGTCACGACCTTGCGCTGGACGATCGAGAAGTAGATCTCGACTTGGTTCAGCCAGCTCGCATGTACCGGTGTGTGCACGAGCGTCAGCGTCGGCCACTGCGCACGGAGGCGGCGCGACGGCTTTCTCGCCTCGGTGCGACGAGCAGTTGTCGGCGATCCAGAAGACGCGACGCGCGGACCGATAGGGCTCGGTGGTCATCACCTGCTCGACGAGCCGGTCGACCGCGCCAATCGTCGTTTTGGGTTCGCACCGGCCAAAGAGTTTCGCGTGATGCACATCCCACGCGGCGAGGTACGTCAGCGCGCCCGTCCGGAAGTACTCGTGTTCAACGCGCATCGGACGAGCCGGGCCGGGCGCCAGCGTCGGATGCTTGCGGCGGCGCGCTTGGAGACTCGGTTTCTCACATCGTCCTGTTCCAGCAGAATCGCCCCGACCAGGCGAATCACCGCGGCCGGATTCGGGAAGATCCCGACGACGTTCGAGCGGCGCTTGATTTCCTTGTTCAGCCGCTCCAGCGGGTTCGTGCCGTGCAGCTGGCGTTGATGCTCAAGTGGCAGGATGGCGATAGGCCAGGATGTCTTCCGCGGCCTCCTCAAGGAGGGCGGCGGCACGCGGAAAACGACTGCGCAGGCCTTCGGCGACCTTCCGCAGCTGCGTCAACGCCGAAGCATGATCCGGTTGGGCAAAGATGGTGCGGACGATCGCCGCGATGGCTTCCCGCGCGCCCTGGGGTACGGTCGCGAGCAGATTGCGCATGAAGTGGACGCGACAGCGTTGCCACGCCGTGCCGGTCAGCACGGTGCTGATCGCCTGCTTCAGCCCCTCGTGCGCGTCCGAGATCACGAGCTGCACGCCCTTCAAGCCTCGCTTCACCAGACTCGGCAGAAACGCGGTCCAGAAGGCGCGGTCCTCTGACGAGCCCACGGCGACGCCCAGGACCTGCCGATCCCCTCGCTGGTGACGCCGACGGCGACCACCGTGGCCTGGCTGATCACCCGCCCGTCGACCCGGACCTTGAGATAGGTCGCGTCGACCCACAGATCCCGGTGCTCGCCGGTCAACGGGCGCGTGCGAAACGCCGCGACCACCGTGTCGAGCTCGCCGCACATGCGCGAGACCTCCGACTTCGAGATCCCGTCCAGGCCAAGCGCCTTCATCAGGTCGTCGACCTTGCGGGTCGACACCCCGTGGACGTAGGCCTCTTGCACGACCGCCAGCAGGGCATGCTCGGCCCGCCGGCGCGGCTGCAGCAATGACGGGAAGTACGTACCGGGCTTGACCTTCGGAATCGCGAGCTCGATGGTGCCGACGCGCGTGTCCCACGTCCGCGTCCGGGTGCCATTGCGAAACCCGGACCGCGTGTCGTTGCGCTCGTGGCGCTCCGCGCCGATCAGCCCAGCGACCTCCGTCTCCATCAGCGCCTCGGACAGCACCCGGATACCCTCCCGCAGGACGTCCCCGTCCTGCTCCTCGAGGAGCTTGCGAACAAAACGCGGGGAGATCCATCCTTGGCTTGGTCATTCGTCATCGTCCTCCGTGTGTGTCCTTCCGCCAGAAAGAACTCACGTGACGATGCACGATCGCCCTCGGCGCTGTCTACGCCGACGGCCTCACCGAATTTCCACCACGTCCGGGGACCTTAACGCCCGTTCCCCAGGTTCTCGCATACGAATCCAGCACGTGCGCGGCTTTCTCGGCGAACTGTGCGTCTCGCGGAGGATCCAGCTCCTATGACGGCAGGGTTGCGATGAATCGGCGCTCAACCGCCGCCACAAGGCGACGCCGCTGATCTGCGCCACGATGCCACGCGCGAGCACTTCGCGCTGCAGTTCGGGAATCGTAAAGGGCGCCAGCGGCAGTCGGTGTGACTCGGCAACTCGCACGCGGGCCGCGTAACGTCGACGCGGGGGGAAGCGGGCTGCGCGCCCGCCTCGAAGCGCCTCCTCAAGGCCGGCCACTCGTTCTTCCGCGCCGAAGGTGACCGATGACGCGTCGTGGAGCTGATTACCCGAGCGCTCGAAGGCCCCTGCCGCATGCCACGCAGCGGACCGCGCGCCGCATGGCGGCCGTGGTCAGGTTTGTCGAGGGACACGATCTCGCGCCGGTGGCGCACGTTCGGCCTGCAATCGCATCGTGTCGACAGGTTTCAAGCTCTCGGCCGATCATCAGTTTATCGAAAAGTGCGACGTTGGGGGCTTTTTCTGTTTCCGGGATCACGCCGATGCGGCGACAAAATCAACTAAAGTAGGCGATCCTATATTTTCTGGGAACCCAGGCTTGGTGGCTCACTCCTCAGGTCTCGTGCACTCACCTCGCGGAATTGCCCGCTACTAACCGCGGCATGTTGTGACCGGAGAGTTGACCCAGGCGTTGGTAACTTTCCCGGTACTCGGCGACAAAAATCTCTTGCGTAAAGTGCTGGAGCGCACGCGCACGCGCGGCCTGGCCGAGGCGAGCCCTTTCCCCAGGCGCTGCCAGAAGGTTCGTGATCGCCGCGGCCATTTCGTCCGGACAGTTCGCCTGCACGAGCACGCCACAATCTCCTAACGCCTCAGCCACGCCGCCCACGCTGGTCGCCACGATTGGCCGGCCACATAACATCGCTTCGATGATGGCGTAAGGATGCCCTTCGGACAGCGAGGCGGACGCGACGACGGTCGCATCGTTGTAAACATGCCAGGGTTCGGACGTCGAGCCCGCAAACGTCACTGTGTCCTCGAGATGCAGAGTGCGCACGGCCAACTCACACTCGGCGAAATACTCTTGATCGCTCACCTGCCCATAGAGCCGGAATTGCACATCCGGGTGGGTGGCTTTGACAACCTTCGCGGTCTCAATGAGTTGGCGTTGACCCTTCAGCGGAAAGAGCAGCCCCATGCAGACCACCACGCGCGGCTGCGGGCTAGGCCTTTCCTCGGGCCGGAACACCGCCGGGTCGCAGCCGTTATAAATGACGCGCACGCGGTTGAGATCCGCTCCCCACCAACGCTCCCATCTCACGTTGTGGGCGCACACGGGTGAAATTTGGTCGGCGAAGAGATAATTCGCCCGTGCCACGGCCGCGCACAGGCGGTGCAAGAATCCCCGCACGACAGCAGAGTGCACGTAGCGGCGCAAGTTGAGGTATTGCTCACGCAGGTAGACACCATGCTCAGTCAACAAAAAGGGTGTGCCGAACTTCAACTTGGCGATGATGCAGGGCAGTCCACAGAATGCGGCGGCGGTCGAGTGCGTCAGAGTGGTCGGGAGAACCGGAAACTGAAGGACTTGCAAGAACCGGAAGAGCAGGCGCAGGGCCTCAGTCAACTCGTCAATGGTCCCCCGGCCGCCCTCGGGCCAGCTCGGCCAGTTTTCTGCGACCCGCTGGTGAAAACATCGCCAAACAGGGCGAGAAGTGACCGTTACCTGATAGTCGTACTGCTCGAAAAACGTGTGCATCGCGAGCAACGTGTTGCCCAGAATGCCGATATCGCCGTCGGAAGATTCGCCGAGGACAATCGAAAGGAATCGATCGAAAAGCGGCACGAACCGCGTGGTGATGACCTCCTCAGTGGATTCCCAGCGTGCCTGCACAAAGTGAGACAACGAGAATCGAAGAGCATATTCACAGGGTTGCTCGATTCCCCACAGCGGCACCTGCAAAACGTTGACATGCGGCGCCAGCTTGGTACTGCTTGGTGAGATACGGATGCATCGTAACCGCGCACAACGTGAAGTTGTACTCCGGCAGCTGCCGCGTGAGCACATCGCACCACGTGCTGACGCCGCCTTTGTGAAATGGGTAGGTCCCCTCAGTCGTGAGCAGGACCGAAGGCCTGCCCGGCATCATTCGGCTCTGAACACGACCTGAGCGGGCTGGCCGTTCAACAACATCCCTGTGGGGTTTATGAAATCAATGCGGACGAGGTGGGTCATGTGGGCCGACGGCACCGGACTGATGGACTGAATTGCAGCGGTAAGCCGTTGCACCGGCGACGTCGGCAGAGCGATAGTAACCGGCTGGAACGGTTTGAGTGCGTTCACCAGGCGCGCCGCCACTTCCACCTCGACGAGAAGTTGGTCTAGCGATGTCATCCGGGCAACCGGGGCTCCTGCGGCCACATGGTCGCCCAGCGTGACGGGCAAGTCGCTGACAACGCCGTCGCGCGCCGCCTTGACCACCGCTGCCTCGATCTGACGCTGATTGGAGGTCACGCGCGCAACGGCCCCCTCGAGCTCGAGGCGCGCTTGCTCGATCTGATCCTGAAGCTGTCGGCGTCGCTCCTGTGATTCGACGCGCGCCAGGTCCGCCTGCACGCGACTCGCTTCGCTCTGTGCCTGCTGCAAGCGTAGACCCGTGCTGGCCGATGCCTGGGCCCGCTGCAGATCGTCCTCGGCCACCCGCACGGCAACTTCGGCGTCGTCCAGCGTCGCGCGCGCCAAAACACCTGCCTCGACCAACACCCGCGTGCGTGCGAGCGCCCGGGTCGCCTGTTCGAGTAGCACCCCGGCACGCTCTGTCGAGTCCCGCCATTGCCGGACCGGAACTTGATCGAAGTCGCGCTGGGCCTGCCCTACAGTGGCGGAGGCCGCAGTGGCCTCGAGCCGGCGGGCACTCACCAGCCGATCGAGGGCCGCGGCGGTGGCGCGAAGCTCGCGGAGTCGCTGCGTCGACAGGCGTTGATCGTAGAGCGCCTGCTCCAAGGCGGCCCTCGCTTGGGGGTTGTCGAGTACCGACAAGTCCATCATTAAGGGCGACGGTGTCTCCGACCCGGACGAGCACTTTCAGGACGTTGCCGGATGCGGGCGCGGGCACCGTCACTAGCGTCGCAGGAAGAATGGTCCCCGTAAAAATTGTACCGCCGAGATCCTCCACCGCTTGGCCGGCGGCAAAGGCTTCCGGAAAGAAGACCCGGCGGCCCATGAGGAGCGCGATCACCGTCCCCACCGCGACCGCTAACAGCAGCGCCGGTAGACCGGCGTACTCCCCCGCCGATGTCTCGGAACCCTGCCGGCGCGACAGCGCCCTGTGCCGTGGCGGCTCTGCCCACCCGGGCGGAACGATACCGGTAGCGTCGGCGACGAGATCCCCTTGTTGATCCGCGGCCAGCCCCAGGAGGCGAATCGTCCGCAGGCCTTCCGGGTCGGTGTCCTGCACGCGTTGAAGCGCCTGAGCCACTCGACTCATGTGCCGTGCCGCCCTTCGATGGTCGAGCGCGCCGATGGAATCATTGAACAGTGAAGGTCGCCGTCTGCCCAGCAGACAGCTTGATACGGGAAGTGAACTGACCGCCGTAGGACTCGGCGCCAGTGGCGTTCAAGCCGGTTACCGGTACCGTGGCTGCTTTCGTGACCGTCACGGTCAAGGTCTGGCCTACGATGTGGGCCCTCACGCCAGCTTTGTTGTATTGCATGCGTTCGGCCATCAACGTGCCGATTTCGTCCATTTTCGGGCTCAGAATCGGCAGGTTGACCAGGGCTTGATATTTGGCGAAGGTCAGGTCGAGGAGCAGGCCCAGCAGCGAATACTGCCCGGTCGCTCCTGTGGGACAGCCGCTCCCGCTGTCGGCGCATGCGAAGGCTCGGAGGTTTGGCTGGTGAAACATCAGCGGGTCCAAATCTCCCTGCAGAAGATATCTGAGGAATACATCGCTTTCGCGGTCAAGGATCTCGTCAATACTGAGGTCGACGCCCCAGCCGGCCGGGGGCCGGATTGAACCAAGCTCGCCGTACAGACAGTTGTAATTCCGCGACCCACTCCGACGGCACGGACACGTTGAAGAACAAATTGTTCGGTCGTCGCGGAATCATGAGAATTGAAGGTTGGTAGACGTTGTAGATTCCGGTGTTGGGGGACGGATTGTCGTAGCCGGCGCGCGATGTGTCGGTGACCAGATTGCGCACGCCATTATCAAAAGCGGCCCTGAGAAACGCCTGGTTCAGCAACCCTGACACATCAGGCGTCACCAGGTTCTTTTTGTGATAGCTCCTTAAGCCCAGATTGGAAGCCACATTGTTGTTGTTTATGATCTCTTGCCGCGCCTTTTGGTAGCTCACCCCATCCAGGTTCTCGTGGTCGTAGGTGTGATTAATCCATTTGAATTTCGCCTGATTAAGCTTCGCAACCTTCGTCAGGGAATCGGGATTGGTGCCGGCCTCGTTGTTGTACGTGACGGTTGTACCGTAGCCATTGAACGCCATGTCATAGGCAAATCCCGCCAGCACTGGGTTGGTCTGACGCGCATTCTGCCAGGCAATAACTGCGCTCAGATCCGAGACCCTTCAGCCGGTAGATAAAACCTGTGTTATCGACCGGCGTACCGCAAGGGGTGGTGTGGTTCCAGATGTCATTATCAATGAACAAATCGTCAATCTGCGTCGTGAGATAGGTGCGCCGCTGGCCTAGGAACAGCCCTTTGGTCACCCAGTTGACCAGGCCATATCCCAAAGTGAGGTTGTGAACGAGATACTGATTGCTGTCGAATGTGAGCGCGAGCGTCACGCGGCCATCGGTGTGGGTCCGCAGCAACGCCAGGGCATAGTCCGGGTCAGGTTCACCGCCGGGCGCACCCGTCAACAGCGGCTGGCTTTGACCATCCGACGAGGGCAAGGCGTAGTAGGTGTAGGCTTGCCGGATCGGGACGCCACCACTGGCGGTCACATACGGGAATACCGCCTGCCCCGCTATGGTCAGGGTCGCCGTCGTGGCGCCGGAGCTCGCCAGCACCCCCCCGGAAAACCCGTACTCTGGCGTGGGGAAGGCGAACCACGCCAAACGACGCACGCCGAAATCGCGTTCGTACTGTCGCAGGGTGTCCCATTCGGTCGACGTCAGGGCACTCATCCAGGCGCCGTTGTTGTTGTAACCGAGATCTCCCGTCGTCAGGATGATGCCCTGGTAGAACCCTACCAAGCCGGACGACAAGCGCCCCGGGGTCAAGCCACCAGGGGTCTTCGATGCCTCGTAGAGGTCGTAGGGCGTGCCGATGTAGTCGAGCGTCTTTTGGATAGCTGATAAGTCCGCTTCCTTTCCGTCGGCAGCAATGACGAGAATCCGCAGGTTGAGTTGTTGGCCAATCACCTGTCCGGCATTGGGTGCCTGAAAGGCGACCAGTGCCACGGCGAGGAGGACTAGTAGTCGCTGACTTTGAGACCTGAGAATGCGCACGTTATTTCTCCTTGTCGTGGTAGTGACTTGGCTGACGAATCTAGGTTTCGGTAGCTGCCAAGCGAAGATTTAGGTCGCCGGACCGAGCAAGGGTCCGCGCCTGAACAACGATGCGAACGCGAACCGCCGCCCGTTCGCTTCTTGCTGTTCTGGTTGATCTTCGGGAATGTCTAGTTCGCGGCACACTTCTCGAATGACATGGGCGTCGACACGTTGGTGACCCAGTGCAAGCCCGGTCAGCAGGGCGTTATCGCAGATGATGTTGAGCGAACGCGGGATGCCGCCCGAACGCGCATGAATCAAACGCACCGCATCGGCGCTGAACAGCGTGACGCCATTCCCGCCCGCTGCTCGGATGCGCGCCAGAATGTATGCCGCCGATTCGCGCAGCGGGAGTGGCGCGAGGAGGCAGCGTAGTCCGATCCGCTGCTTCAATTGACGGAGCCACGGCTGCTTCAGCCGTGGCGCCAGCGCCAGCTGACCGGCTAGCACAATCGATAGACAGCGCTCGCCTGCGATTTCTACGTTTGCCAGCAGCCTCACTTCTTCCATCAGTTCATCGGGCATGCTCTGTGCTTCGTCGATGATCAACGCCGAACGCCCTCCGAGCGAGCGTTGTTCCTGCAGCTTGCTCTCGAACTCACGAATAAACTGCGTTTTACAACGCGCGGCCTTCTGGCTCAGCCCCCAACTTCCGGCCAAAAACGACAGCAGTTCACGTCGATTCAGAGTCGGATTATTGAGGCACACGAAAAGAGGTGGCGGTGCCCCTGTGGGCGGCCGCAGTGTCAGCGCGTGCTGCAGCAGCATCGTCTTTCCCATGCCGGCCTCGCCGAGCAGTAGCGTGATGCCTTTTTGCACTTGCAGCCCGTACTGCAGGGTGCTCAGCGCCTCGCGGTGCGTGTCGGTAAGAACGAGCACAGATGGACTGGTGGTGATGTCAAAAGGACGTTCGCTCAGCCCGTAGAATCGTTCGTACACAAGACTTCCATTCCACAGTTCCGGCGACTAATGTAACGGCGAGGGGAATCCCGCCTACAAGGTCGTCTCGTTTGCTGCAACGTCGCCACTCTAGTGGGCCGCGGTCTTGGACGCATGGGACTCGGCGACGATTGTGAGTAGGCGTCGAAGCCTAGAGCCATGTAGGACTAGGCGCTTAATCACCGCGCAGCCGCGGCAAAGATGTTGACACGCCTGTCAGCGTAGATGATGCTGGCTGCCCCGTGGTGATGTGCGGTGAGCTTGCGGCAACGATATGTGCTCGCCAACGAATGCACCTGTATGTCGGGCGGTGTCGATCACCAGGCGTCCACGGTCAGTGCCGCGCCAGTAACGGTCGCCGTCCTGACGGAGGTCAGTCGTGAAACGAAGTCCGAATGGCACTAACGAGCGTGGCGATCGCGGGTGCCAGGGCAGAAGGCTGTTCGCGCTGCCAAAGGACGCTTCGCCCCAACCGAATCCATCGAGTGACCAGAGCAGCGCACTCCACCAAGCGTACTCGAACTGTGCGGTGGAAAACGGGCGACGGTCGGACGTGGTAGTGACCGCGAAGAGGTCCGCGCCAGTTTCGGCGCGATACCGGACCGCGCGGGCGGTTCGCGCCATCCAGGCGGAAGCCTCTTCATAGGCGCCGTTTTTCACTTGAAAAGATTCCAACAGAAACGCATCGCCGGGGCCGAGTCGACCGGACTCGCCGCCTGGATTGCCGCCGCCGTTCGGCAGGACGACGCGATCGCCACTGAAGACATCGTCGGGGTTGTAGGCGTTTACGAACGCCCTGAGACCGCGCCCGTGAATGTAATCGACGATCGCGTTCTGTCTGACACGCGTCACTCCGAAGTCGTACCCGGCCTCATCGAGAAACACACCGTGAACACCCATGTCTCCCCACAATGCGACCCGCCGCTGCAGCTCAGGCAACGGAAGCCGCTGCGAGTGCCCAAGGTCGACATATCCGTACACAACGGGTACCGTTCGGCGCTTCACGCAGCAGCGCAATGATCTCTTTGGTCTCTTCATGGTCGGCGTGAGCCGGGTGCTTCTGTTGAATCTCACTCCCCGGGCCAAACTCGAGCCCATCGCCAAAGACAACCACGTCGTAGCGCTGGAACACGGCCGCAGCCGTCTTCGCTACGCCCGCGGCGCCATTGACAAGGCTGGGATAGCCGTAATAGATGGCAAGATCTTTCGGCTCCCGAAGCGTATCGACAACCGGGGGCCGAGGCTGCGGAAGAATCGGCGCAGTCAAGCCGGGTCGCGTCTCGATGGTGTTCGCGCACATCAGCACAACGGCTCCTGAAACGGCGGCTCCGGCAACGGCGATCGTGCCGCGCCTCGACCGCGACGCTCTCAGCACACGGCACCACGCGCCACGCCAGCGCGCGACACGGACCAACGAGGAAGAACATGGACCACGGAACGCCAGTCGACACTCTGACCGCCACGGTCGATCGGATGGCGCCCGGAGTCACCGATTCTTGGGAAGCGACAGCCATCATCGAATCGCTTGGGTTCACGGATGAACGAATCAGGCGGGAGTTCGGGTTTGAACACGCCCATGCTCTGGCGCAGCACGTGTGCCGAGAACTGACGTCGCGACCGATCGTTCAGACAAGGTCGGACCGGGACCTTTCCATGTGGCGTTGGGGGTTCGAGGAAGTGCAGACGTTTGTCCGAAAGTTCGGGTCGAACTTCGTGTATTCGTTGCCGTGGGTTGCCGCAATCTTTGTCGATCATTCGGGGTCCGATCTGTTCAACATTCCTGCCGACCTCGGTGGTCTCCTCACGCTGGCGCTGATGGCCAGTCTAATTACCAGCGGCGGATTCGTACAGATGATCGTGCGACGCGGTCAATTCTACATGTGTCTCCACGAGTTCGCGCTTGCTCGACTAGTTTGCAACCTGTTTGTTCGGATGGGATGTATCGTAACCTGCTTGTGCGCGACAGTGGGCCTGCTCGTTGGGTTCTACGCCGGTGCGTTTCCGTCGAGCTACGTCGTTGTTGCGTTCATATACTATCTCCTGCTCAGTCCTCTCTGGCTTCTCTGTGCCTTGCTCGCGGTCGAGAAGCGCTACGGGTCGATCCTCGTCTCAGTGGCCACGCCGGCCGTAACCTACGCGCTGATGCAAACTGTGATGACCGCCAGCCCCGCTGTCGCGCAGATCGTCGCGGCGGGCGCCGGCGTCGCCGTCGCTTGGGCGGCAACGCGCCATGGCGTGTTGGCTCGCGGGAGCGCTCGGGGCGACGGCGAGATGGTGCTACCCAGGCGATCCGTGCTCCTCCTCATTTTGGCCCCCTATTTCATCTACGGCGTCGGCTACTTTAGCTTTTTGTTTGCCGATCGGTTCGCCGCTGGAGCCGCGATTCCCTTTGGCTCCGGGTTGTACTACGGTATTGCCGCTGACTACAAGAGAGTGATGGATGCGGCGTTGCTGACGTTTCTGGCGAGTACAGGACTTGTCGAGTACCTCAATCATAAGTTTATGCACTTCTGGTACACGGGCGCCCGTTCGCGCGTAGTCCACGACGCTCACGCGTTTACGAACGCGCTGCGCCGCCGACACACGGCGGACCCGCTGCTACTGATAGCGTTGTCTTCACTTGTCGGTGTTCTAAGCTACTCCGTGCTTGTGCGAAGCGGCAGCGACAGTCTCGGCCTCATCGGTCTGGCTGTGATCGGGAATTTTGGCTACGTTCTTCTAAGCCTGGCGCTGTTCAACGCTGTGCTGCTGTTCAGTCTGCGTCGTCCTGCTGCTGTTCTCCGCGCTCTCTGGCCCGCCCTAGTCGTTCACCTGAGCACCAGCTATCTGCTGGCCAGAGCCGTCCATCCACGGCTGGCCACCGTAGGTCTCGCGCTCGGTTCGTTGATATTCGTTCTTCGCGCACGAAAGTTCGCGATCAAGGCGATCCGCGAGCCTGATTACGCCTACTACGCCGGTTAGCAGCGTGGAGTCACTGCGCACAGTCTGGATAGCAGTCGTATTCGGTTGTGTGTTCCTGTGGCTACCAGGAAAATTCTCGGCACACTCGGGCACCGGGCTGGGCGCAATAGCCGGCAACACTTCGCGTTTCACGCTCGTCGCCCTGATAACCGTGCAGGTACTCGCGTTTCTGCGAACTCTGAACGGACCGACACTCCTGCTTTGTGCAAGCGGTTGGTTCCTGCTGCTACAGTATCGACGCTTTCGAGGGGCTGATTCACGGCTACCCCGCAAATGGATCCTACAGGTGCTGCGCTGGCTCGAGGAGGGAGCATGGCACGGCAGAATACGCCAGACGCTAGCGATCATAGCCAGGACACGGCTACGTTCAGCCGGCGCTCGCATCCGCGCCACATCGTCCGACCCGGCTGTCCTTGCCATGCTCGTGCTCGGGTCGACCGTGATCACACTGGCGCTGCTGCTCCGATTCGGACCGGCTCTGAGCCAATCGCGGCTCGGCCATCCCGACAACTACCAATTCGTGCTGGACGCACGACGCCTGATCCTCGGCGGACCTGCGGAGATGCTTCCGTCACCATTTGTGATTCTTTCAGCAGCGCTCGCGGTCTTGAGCGGTGTCGATCCGATTCACGCGGTGCGGTTTCTCGGTCCCATGATCGGATTCCTGCTGCCAGTTGCCGCAGCCGCCTATGTTTATCGCGCGACGGCCAACGGCAGCGCCGCGTTGCTGGCGATGTACGCGCTCGGTACGTTTACCTTCATCACACCGCACGTCGGAGGCGTTGCGTGGTGGGAGGTTATCACCAGCACGCTGAACGACTCATTCACCCGGCAATGGAACGCGGGGGACTGGGAACTGGGGGCGTTCTTCGGGTTATGTGCGGCCCTGGCTTGGCCAAGTCGCGCGTCAAACCGAGCGGATCTCGTCAATGCTGGGTGCGCGGTCGTCCTCGTGGCGCTTACGGCTCCTGCGCTTCTCATCGTCGTCGTTGCCACGGCGGCGGCTCGAAAAGTGGGACCCGCCTTCGCAGCCGCAGTCATGGCCAGTTCTTGGATTGGCCTAAGCGTCATAGGTGCCGGAAGCCGTGGATGGGCGGAGTCTGCATTGGCGACCTTGGCCGTCGGGCTGGCCCTTGGCCTTGGTGTGTCAAGTCATGGGCTCAGCCTCTGTGCGCCAACATCGATCCGGGCGCGGTTTCGCCTGGCAACTCTTGTGGCGCTTGTGGTGGCTGGCGTAGAGCTCGCTCCAACCGGACCTGGCGGCAAATACCTGGAGTACGAGATTTCCGCACGGAAGACGGCAGAAATCGCCGCTTCGTTTCCGCGAGGGCAATGGATGGTTGTTGGGCCCGTGGAGCAGCTCCCCGTTGTCTATGGGTTGGGGTGGTATCTCGAGCTCTCCGCGTTCGTCAATCTTTACGCCGAGACCCCGGGACACGAACGAGCGGAACTGGATTTCGCGATCGACGATGTATTCGTCTTCATTGAGAAACAGCCCTTCGTCGTCGTGACCCCGGCACCCGCGGCCCGATTCTCGACGCTTGCCGATCCGACCTACCTCAACTATCGTTCCCCGGCCGGCCGTGCCAGTTTGGATACGCAGCCTCGCAAATATGCGAAAGGTTGAGATCGATCCGGCACCGTCGATCTATCTACTACGAAGACTCAGTGCTCAAGATCTATCGATTCCAGCGCAACCCAACGTTGAGCGACCCGCTCGCTCAGCATGCGATTCGATAGGCATCCAGTCGCCGACGCTTCTTCAGAGAACTGAACCCTAGAGCTTTCGTCGCTTGGCAGAACCTCGCAGAAGCGACTCCGGTACTCCACATGAAATACCGCTCTGCCTGCGTTGATGAATGATGACAGTTGCTCGCATTCGCGGTATTTGAAACACTCCTCATTGAGCGCCCAATCGAACCAGTCCACCAGGTCCGCTGCCTGCTCGACGTCATTCTTGAGACCCACCGACAATCCCCTCGTATGTGCCGCGTCCGCCAGGAATCGATTGTAAGTAAGCTGGTCGGCGTAGGTGAGTGGAAACCCCGTAGTATTCGAATAACCATCGACGTTGTCCGGTTCGATACCATCGAATCCTTTGGCCTTACACAGATCCATACGGGCCTCGATAATCGGTCTGAGTTCCGGCGATCGAATATCCAGCCAGACCTCGCCAGCCCACCCGTTTGCCCTTCCTTTCACTGCGGAGCTGAACTTTTGGGCATCAGGACGCCAGTCTTCCCAGGTGCCGGCGCTGATGTAGCACACCGCCTTGGCGCCGCGCGCGTGGACCATCGCCACGACGGCGCTCGAAGTCTCAAACAGATCGAGATCGTACATTGCGACGTCGAACGACAGATCGAGCATACCTGTCAGCTGCCACTGCCAGCTTGTGCCAGGGGCGGGTTGCCAGACACTGGGTTGCCCTTCCAAGGATGCCGCCCGGACCGCAGTTGACGGTGACATTGAGATACTCGCTAGCGCCGCAGCCATGAAGACGCCGCCGTACCGACGCGCGGCTCTTTCGACTATATTTTTCATTCAAACACTCCTGTTTAACTGCCCGACAGGGCGTCGGCCCACCAGGTCGGGCGAAGAACGAAACCTTCCAGGCGACTACCCGGGCCTGCCAAGCCGACGCCGCCTCATAAGTCGTGGGAAACATAGCTTGCCCTAAATCGCGTAAACCAAGCGATACGAAACTGAGATCGATCGCACATTCCTGCAAAAGGGTCTCTGGTGAGCTGCGCGCGGCCGCTGTCTCGTCTCGACGAACTATGGCTGGCACGGCGCATCGGGCATCCGCAGGGAGATGCGGCCGGTGTCGTCGCTGCGATCACTACGACAGCGGCAAGCGTTCCGCACACGCTCGGCCGCGCCGAAGTCGAGCCGTCCGTGATGCGCTATCACCAGGCCGATCAGTTACCCACTACCTGGACGATAGGAAACATTAGTAGGCATTCCAGCAGACCTGCGAGCGTTAATCGCGACCATGGCCGCCGCGAATCGGACTTGGGGTGAGGAGCGGATCGCCGCCGAGGCTCCTGGTGAAGCTGGGCATTCGAGTCTCTCCGCGGACGGTGCGGCGATAATGCCATCGCGACCGCCACGCGCGGGCCGGGCACGCAGGCATGGAGCGCCTTCGTCGGAACCACGCACGCGCGGTGCTCGCCACTGATTTCTTTGTTGTTGTGACGGCCACCTTCCGCCGGTTCTACGTGTTCGTGGTCCTCGAAGTCGGCACGCGACGCATGGTACATTGGAACGTGACGGCGCATCCGACAGCGGAGTGGACCGCACAACAGTTTCGGATGGTCGCGCCGGGCGACCAGAGGCACCGATTCGTGATTCACGATCGCGACACGATTTACTCGGAACAGGTCGACCGGACCCTTGAAGCAATGGGTCTGGTGGTGCTGAAGACGCCGGGTCGCGTTCCGCAAGCGAACGCGTTCTGTGAACGTCTGATCGGCCATGCGCCGCGAGTGCCTGGACTTCGATCAGTTCAGCCTTTGAGGTGTCCAGGAGCAGTGCCGCGAGTTCAGCGTGACCGCCCAGGAGCGCCGGTACGTCGACCTGGTACTTGAAATGCGGGTGAGTTTCGGTCCAATAGTGCGCCGTGCGGATGAATGCCAGATATGCGATCAGCAGTTGGAACGTCGCATCGCCGACCGCCGCACGGACTGCTGTCCTAGCTCGCCGGCGGCCACAGAAAGATGACCGTCAAGGCGTCGAAGAGATTGCCTTCGAACTCGCTGCGGGCCTCAGGCAATGGGCTACCGGGAGGCATCCGTTCGAGCCGCGCAAGAGATGCAGACGGTGCGGGGTCTTCTGAAACGTGCCGCAATCCATGACACCAGGAACAGCAGAATGAATGCGAGCCCCAGCGAATGCTCATAGAGCCGCAGATCCAGCCGCCTCGCCTGACCGGCCACGGGGCCTCGGGGTCATTGGCGAATTCACGCGGCTCGCTGTCGACGAGTTTCTTCGCGCCCGGTCGTCGCGATTCCGGTGAGCCCTTCTGTACGAGCCACGTCGTTAGCAAGACGAACACGGCCATCTGCAGGAAGCCGCTCTCCCAGTTCTCAAAGATGGCCTGCCCCGTCGCCAAGTAGCCGCTCATGGTCACGAGGGGCGCGCCTTGCTCGCGTTGTGTGGCGTTTGGCAACTGGTACAAGCCGGTGATGAACTGTGCGGCGAGAACAGCAGAAACATCGCCATCAGCACCAGCGTCAATGCGCGATCGCGGAATCTCACGTGAACCTCTGAACTCGTAGACTGAGGATAGGTGCTGCCCGCTATTCCACTCCC
>CAWHWW010000017.1:0-32170 GCA_963833135.1 uncultured cyanobacterium
GCGGCTGTTTCAGCGCCGCATTGTATCGCGTCGCCTTCCCCGGCCTTTACGTCAGTGTGGAGGAAGTGAGCACGGTCGAAGACATGGTCTTGCTCCAGATGGACTGCCAGCAACTCCTCCGACGGATTGGATGGCAGCAACCTTGCGACGGAGCCGAGATCGCTCACCGGGATCACGCGCAGCCGCATCGTCGCTGGGAAGATCATCGAGACTGGACTGAATGGGATCGCATCGGCATGCTGGATAAGGGCTCCTGCCGATTGACTGAGCCCACGGCACGGATTCACGTCTCCGCAACGTTGTGAAAATGCTAGACGGAATCTCGGCGGACTGTCTACGCGACTGTCCCCTGTTGACCTACCAAAACCGCGCCCCTCAGAGCCAACGGCAGCAACTCGCTTGATCCATGAAGTGAAAAGAGAGAGATTTTGCGAGGAGATTCGATGATTACCGGAGTCAGATTTCCGTTTAGCAACCGCCTATCTTCCGGCCCTCACATTGACAGCACATCTTCAACTCACCGGAGCCCGAAGGAAGTAGCGTCGAACACTTTCCCGACGGAGAGGGTGGAGTCAGAACCCACGTGCCGAAAACATTAGGAATTTTGCGTGGTTTGAAGTCGAAAAGCGCGGCGAAACGAGAGGGTTAGGTACAGTCAGGAAATTGGATTCGATAACTCGTTTGATTTCAGTTGCTTAGAATGGCGGAGAGGGTGGGATTCGAACCCACGTGCCCTTGCGGACAAGACGCTTTCGAGGCGCCCCCGTTACGACCACTTCGGTACCTCTCCCGCTCTGAGTGGACCGCGCAGATCGCAGGAACTTCTAAGTATATCCCAGCCTCATTGAGGTGTCATTTCACTACCGCATTTGCGCATTGATCCGCCCCAGAACGGGGCGCGGTTCATGAGTGTTGTCGATCACGAAGCCGCCCGTCTCCTCCACGATGATGCTCAAGCTGCGCCGCGTCGCGGTCGTGTAGCGCAGAAGCCCATCCGCGTCGATCGCGGATCCGGCGGTGTCAGGCTCGCACCAAAGCCCCGCGCGTCGATCGCGAAAATCGTGATGTTGTTCTCGCGCGCGCGGCGGGCAAGCCTCCTGACCCGCTCTGCGAGTGCCGGAAACGTCTCGATGTCGTAGCCGCTGCTAACATAGATGATCGCCTGACGCGGGGCAGCGTCGCGCGTCAACGCGAATACCGCCTCGTCCGCCGCATCGAGCGCAACGTTCGCGCGATACAACACTTCGTTCACCACGGATGTTGCTGACCAGGGGAGGAGAATGTCCGTGTCCTTCAATGCGTTGCCGGTCATCACCCTGATTGCGGAAGAGGCCAGATCTCGATCGTCGGTGAGCTCGCCGACGGTGTGGGACACGGCTGACGGGCCGCTGGCGCGAAACAGGTAGCGATCTCCTTCCTGAATCAGCTCGGCGGCAACCGTGCGCAGGAGGTCCCTGAGCCGGCCGGTGTGCACGAATGACACATGCAGATCATCGACCAGGATCAGCCACGCGTTGTCCGTCGCCGCCGAGGCGTGCGCCGCAACCCGCGGCGCGAGTGTGGCCACGGTGGCGAAAACGACCAGCAGCAGCCGCGTCATGCTGAATTGGACGCCGCTGACTGATGTTAGGCTTGCGCCATGAAACTACCCGGACTGGTGTTGCTGACGCTCTCGCTCTTGCCTGCCGGCACGACGGCGGCCGACCTCTCGGGAAACTGGACCATCGACGGAGACGTGCAGGGCCATCCCGTGGGCCTGACGTGCGCCATCGCGCAATCCGCGGACGCCAAGATCGCCGGCAAGTGCCAGGTCAACGGCATGGAGGCCACCGAAATCGAGGGCGCCGCGAAAGACGCCGGATTCAGGTTTGCGTTCACCGTCTAGGGCTACACGCTCACGTATAGCGGCACGGTCGAAGGCGACAGCATGAACGGCGACATCGAAGTCGCCGGCGCGACGGGAAAGTTCACCGGTAAGCGAACGAAATAGCTGCACAGACGTCGTCGATTCGACTGATGCTTTGAGAAATCGCGATCGTACAGTGTCCGGTATGTCCGTACAGCACTATCGAACCCAAATTCTCCTTGAAATGCCGGCACTGCGGCGCCACCGGCGTCCCGGTCCGCGTCGAATCACAAACGACGACGACGATTGTGCTCGCGCTTCGATGCCGCGCGTGCGCGATCGATTGGACGACGCAGGGTGACTTACCGGTTTTCCTGGCGTGGGTGAAACCGGACCGGCGTCATCGAAACCGCGACTCCCTCGAACGCCGCTCCTTGAACGCGCGATTACCGGAAGGTAACCGCCTCGAAACCAAGCCCCTGCAGCAGGCTCGTCAAGGTGGTTCGCGCATTGACGGCGGCCGCCTTCAGGATCCCGCCATCGAGCGCGGCTTGGCTCAGCTGCCGCTCCGCCTCGCGCCGGACATCCGACTCCAGTTCAGGATCAGGGCTGCTGAACAACCCGGTTTCGCGCGTGTAGACGCGGGTGCGTGCGTTGTCGAGTCGCGTCGAAAACACCGTCGCCTCGGGAAGACGGATCGCCACCGCCTTGCCGTCGATCGACAGCTGCGACGGATCGAGCGCGCCGAGATCGACACCCGCGGTGACCTCGCCGTGCACGATCAACAGGATGCGATCGCCCGCGAGCATCCGCGGCAGGTACTTGTTGTCCTGGCCGCCGCTGACGATCTTCTCCATGCTGTAAACGACGGTTTCCAGCCGTTGCAGCTGCTGGATGTGCTGCACCACCGTGGGCCGGCTGAGGTCGATGCGGGGCGAATCACCGAAGAACAGCAGATACGCAATCACCATCGCCGCGGCGCCGGCGGCGGCAAAGCCGGCGAGAAAACCCGCGACGCCCGCGAACATCGATCGGCGCGCCCTCGGCGTTCCGGCCCCGGGCGTCACGTCGGCGCGAGGTTCGATCATGCGATCAGATTACCTCAACGATTCTTACGGCGAGACGACGGGCGGAACTGCACGGGATTTTGGCGATCGATTGAAAAACTTGAGAAACTTCTGACCTGACCCGTCTACCCTACCGAAGGACGAGCATATTCCGGAGGTCCGCATGGCGATCCGCACTCGCAAGAACGTGTTCACCCTGGTTGACGCGCAAGGCCAATGGCATCCCGATCTGCTGTGGTACGCGCGCGCCGTCACCGAGATGAAGAAACGGCCGATCGCCGATCCCACGAGTTGGCGCTACCAGGCCGCCATTCACGACTATGTCCGGCAGCGCGATCCGCTCGCGCAGGCCAACGATGTGTTGCCGCCGGCGGCGGAGCGGCAGCGATTCTGGGGACAGTGCCAGCATTTCAGCTGGTTCTTTCTCTCCTGGCACCGGATGTATCTGTTCCATTTCGAGCAGATCGTCTCGGCCACGATCAAGCAGCTGAATGGACCCGAGTGGGCCCTGCCATACTGGAACTACAGCGACAACAACAATCCCGATGCGCGTCGCGTTCCGCCGGCGTTTCGCGCCACGCTCACGCCGGACCAGCAGCCCAATCCCCTGCTCGTTGCCGAGCGAAACCCCGGCGCCAACAGCGGTCAGATCATCGCCGACGAGTTCGACATCGACATCAACGACTGTCTTGCGGAACCGTCGTTTGTCGCGCAAGGGACGGGCGGCAATCCCGGATTCGGCGGGCCGCAAACGGGCTTCAATCATGGCGGCGGCAACGCCGTCGGCAAGATTGAGATGACGCCGCACGGCTCGATGCACGTGGCCGTGGGCGGATTCATGGGGGCGTTCAACACCGCGGGGCTCGATCCGTTGTTCTGGCTGCACCACTGCAACATCGATCGGCTGTGGACGGTGTGGCTGCGGCGCAATCCCTCGCATCGCAATCCGACGCAGGCGTTGTGGCGGGACGGCGTGAAGTTCGCATTTCGCGACGCTGCCGGAACCGTCGTCGAGCACACGTCGAGCAAGGTGGTTGACACGACCGCCACGCCGCTCGTTTATGACTACGATGACGTGACGGATCCGCTCGGCGGTGTTCCAGAAACCGTGGAGGTGGCGGTGGCAGAGATGCCGATTCCCGAAATGGTCGGCGCGACAGACCGGCCGGTGGTGCTGGCGGGGCCATCCGAAGCGCGGCTCTCGGTCGTGCCGCCCGCGGGACCAGGCGCAGGGCTCGAGGCCGCCAGTACAGAGCCAAGAGAAATCTACCTGAACGTCGAAAACATCACCGGCTCGGGTGCGGGCCCGCTCACCGCGTATGACGTGTACTTGAACGTGCCGCCTGGTGAGGATCCGGAAGCGCATCCTGAGTTGCGCGTCGGACGGATGCCGCTGTTCGGCCTCGCCGAAGCCAGCCAGCCGGACACGGCGCACGCCGGCAACGGACTGAAGTACGCCTACCGGATCGGCAACGTCGTGCGGCGTGTGCAATCGGAGAACAGGTGGAATGCCGACGACGTGCGCATCGCGTTCGTGCCGCGGCGGCCGGCCGCTGCGCTGGCGGGTGCGGCGGAAGCGACGCCGGAACCGATCACGGTCGGGCGCATCAGCATCTACTACGCATGACGTCACTCGCCATGGACTCCGCGCGGTTGAGCGCCGCCTCGGCGCGGCGTCTGATGTGGCGCTATCCCGAGTGGTGGAGCGTCGCGCTCAGCATCGCCGCATGGATCGCGATCCTCTCGATGCCGCGACATTCGCCGTCACACCGATCGACGGCCACCAACCTGGCGGTGTGGCTCCTGATGGTGGCCGCGATGATGTTCCCGCTCGTGATTGCCCAGGTCCGACAGGCCGCGTTTCACAGTTTGTGGAGCCGGCGACACCGCGCGATCGGTTGGTTTCTCGCCGGTTATGTCGTGACCTGGCTCGCAGTCGGCGCGCTTGTCATCTTCGTCCTGGATCAGATAGCCGTCGACGCGCGGGCGTCTGCGACCATCGCGATTCTGATCGCCGTGACCTGGCAGGTGTCAACCTGGAAACGCCGCGCGCTGGGCAACTGCCACCGGATCATGCCGCTTGCACCACGCGGATGGCGCGCGAATTGGGATTGCCTGAGTTTTGGGTGGCGCATCGGCACGGCGTGCGTGGGCACGTGTTGGGCGTTGATGCTGGTGTGTGCCGCCAGCGATCACAGCATCTGGTCCATGTGCCTCGCAACGATAGTGGCGATTCACGATCGCACTGGCGCGGTACCGGGAAGCCGGTAACCCGAGCCAGTCAACGCGACCTCTCGAGGCCAGCCTCGATCGCGTTCACCAGGGTGTCGAAGTCCACCGGCTTTGACAACACCGCCACGGCACCTTCCGAGAGGGCCCGCTCGGCCGTGGCGGCGTCGACATGTCCGCTCAGCAGGATGATCGGAGGATGGCGGTTGTCGCGAAGCGCGCGCTGCAGCTCCAGGCCGGTCATCCCGGGCATCCTGATGTCGAGCAGCAGGCACGACGGCTTTCGATATGACGCGAGCGCGAGGTAGGCCTCGGGCGTGTCGCAGGTGACGACGTCGTAGCCGGCCGACTTGAGCAGGCGTCCCAGCCCGCGACGCACCGACGCGTCATCGTCGATGACGATAGACGGTACGCACCTCGGTCACGCCACCATCTCCGCAACAGGCAAGTTGATGGTGACGGCGACACCTGCGGGATTGCTTTCGAGATGGATCGTGCCGCCGTGACTCTCGACGATGGAGCGCGCGATCGCGAGGCCCATGCCGAGGCCGGTCGCCTTGGTCGAGAAAAATGGCTCGAACACCTGGGCCTCGTATCCCGGCGGCAGGCCCGGGCCCTGATCGCGGACGCGGATCCGCGCGTGGTTCTCTCCGGCCGATCCGGTCCACACGGTCACGACGCGATCGCTGTCGCGCAGGTCGGCCACGGCATCGATGGCATTGACGATGACGTTGAGCACGGCCTGCTGCAGCAGCACGCGATCGCCCCGAATCGGCGCCCCGTCGCCGCCGAACTCCAGCGCCAGCCTGACGCGGCGGATCAAAGTGTCGCTCGCCAGCAGCATGGCGACTTCACGAACGACATCCGCCAGGTCGAGCGGCGCCATCTGTACTTTCGACGGCGCCACCATGTCGCGCACCCGCTGGACGACGTCGCTGGCCCGACGGCAGTCCTGCACGATGTCGTCAAGCCCTTCGTGGAGGTCGACCCCCTGTGGCGTGCTCGACTCGATGAGGCGCTGCGCTGCCTGCGCGTTGGCCATGATGGCCGCCAGGGGCTGATTCAGCTGGTGCGCAAGCGCGGAGGCAAGCTCGCCCATGCTCGAACGCCTGGCCATCTGCGCGACTTCCTGCCGGCTGCGTTGCGCGTCCAGTTCGGCTCGCCGGCGCGCGCGCGCGGTCGCAATGACGTCGGAGATCAGCCGCAGTTGGACGAGGTCCGACTCGGATACGAGCCGCTCACGCGTCGTGGCCAGCAACAAGGCGCTACGCACGACGTGACTCCCTGTAAACGGCAGGATCGCCAGAGACCGGAAGCCGAATTCATCGAACGACCGACGGTCCTCTGAAGCGGTGGCAGGGATCGCGTCGGCGCTCGCCCACACGACCGTCTCTCCGTCCATCGCCCGCTCCACTCGCCGACGGGAACCGCCGCCTGAATTCTTCGGCGTTCAGATTCCTGATTCCGAGTCCACACCATTCATGCTCGGCCTCGAGCTCCACGGCGCCGTCGCCCAATTGCAGGAGGCCGACGCAGTCGGCCTCGAAGAATTCGGACACGCGCGTCAACGAGCTTCGGAGAGCCTCCCCATCGTCGGTGAGGCGAAGGAACGCGCCGGCAATGCTGGATAACAGCTCCTCGAATCGCAAGCGGGCGGCGAGCTTCAGCGTCACCTGTCGCCGGTCGCCGATCAGTCCGGCGATCAACATTAGAGGTATCGCGACGACGGCCAGGATCATCTGGACGGCGATCAGACTGTCACTGGGCGTCAGCGTGGCGAACGGCCGCAGGCCGGCGGCGGTTTCGTAGCTGGCGACAATGGCGGAGCCGAGCAGCGCCGCGCTCACGCCGCCAACGCCGAAGCGCATCGCCGCCCATCCAAACACGGGCAGCAGCAGGACGATCGGCGTCGGCGGCGATCCCAGGCAAGGCGTCGCGAACGCCGGGGCGCCCGAACACGAGCATGGCGAGCGCGAGCACCACGACGACAAACGCAACTCGGCTCGACCGGCGCTCGTGCGCGTCGGCGCCGCTCGACGAACGATCGAACGGCGCTCCAGCCAAGGATGATCGCGGGCGCGACGCTCAGCTCGGTCAGCACGTTGGAGAACACGCGCACGCGCCAGACGTCCCAAAAGCTTTCGCCGCGCACCAGGTCGACGACGGCCGCATCCGCAAACGACGAGACGATCGGCGCAAGCAGGCCGGCGCCGCCGACAAACGCCGCGACGCGCCGGAACGAGTCGAACTGCGTGGGCGCGTCGCTCAGGACACGCACGGCGATTGCCGCCAGCAATGCCTCGCTGCAATTGGTGACGAAGAGCAGCGCTACGAGCGGCGCGGAAAACCCGGCATCGATCTCCAGCAGGATGTGAACCGGCAACGCTCCCGCCAGGCAGACCCACCACATTCGGGGCGGGACCATCAGGAGAGCCGCGGTCAGGATGGCGTTGGGCGGCCACAACACCGACGTGGTTGCGGGCGGGAACGTCAACGCCAGCCCGATCTGCGCGCCAAGGTAATAGCCGGCGGCGACGACCGTGGCGATGAGCGCGAGACGAAGCGCGGGCGGGCGTTCGCTCATGATGCGCGCGACTGCTGGGTGCGGGGCAACGGTCAGGCTTTCAGCGCCGCCAGTACCCTGGTCGCCGTGAACGGCACGCGCCGCATGCGCACGCCGGTCGCATCGAACACCGCATTGGCGACCGCCGCCAGCATCGGCTTGCACACCGTCTCGCCCGCGCCGTAGTGCCGGAGATCGGGACGGTTCGGATTCGGATCGCCGTTGACCTGGACGATGTCGATCCGCTCCGGCACGTCGGCGTGCGTCAGCGTCGGCGAGCTCACCCAGTCGACGCTCAGCATCTTGGCTTCGTCGAACCGCGCCTCTTCGAACAGCGCGCGGCTCACGGAATGCAGCAGGCCGCCTTCGAGCGTGCGCGTCAGCGCTTCCGGATTGATCACCAGGCCGCAGTCGTGCGCGCAGGCGATGCGCTTGACCCAGACCCTTCCGGTTCGCCGGTTCACTTCGACTTCGACGATCTCGACCGCCACGGTTTCGCTGCGATACGCATATGCGACGCCGCGCCCGATCGCGATGTCGCCCGGTCCGCGGCGGCTTGGAGACGGACGCGGCTCCCACCCGAACTTCTCCGCTGCCGCCTTCAGGCAGGCGATCGATCGCGCCCGCTTGAATCCGGCATCGTCATCCGTGGCCCGCTCGAGCAGCGATAGACGGAACGCCACCGGATCGGCCTTCGCCGCCGCGGCGAGCTCGTCGATGAAGCTTTCCGATGCGAACGTCACCTGCGGGCCGTCCGGATCGCGCAGGTTGCCCATGCGCACCGGCGTTTCCCACGCGAGCGGCATCGGCACGACGCTGCCGGCCATGCGGCGATTGGGGATGGCGTACTTGTCGGAAGGGAACGACGCGCGTCCGCGCGCCGGCTGTGCCTTTCGCTGGCCCATCAACTGCGCGATCAGCACGGTGTCGTGTTCGTTGTAGCCGACGTGATTGAAGTCGGCGGCGCGGGCGTCGTAGTCGAGCGCGACGAGCTGTCCTTTCGCGTCGAGCCCGCCGCGCATCGTGACGGCGTAGGCGGGGCCCTTGGTATCCCACGCCGGTCTCCTCCTGCCGCGTCCACTGCATCCGCACGGGACGGCCAAGCTCAGTGGCCAGGAAGGCTGCCTCGAAGCCGGCGTCGTCGGCCGCGGTGCGCCCGTACGCCTGTGGTCCCTGCATCCAGACCACGCGGATGTTCTCGCGCGGGATCTTGAGGAACTGCGCGATGCCGTTGCGCATCCCGTACGACTTCATGTCGTTGGAGTAGATCGTCAGTTGTCCGTTCGATGGATCGGCGAGCGCGTGCGCGGGGCCGATCGCAGTGTGGCCCTGGAACGGCACGTCATATTTCGCCTCGATGACGGTGGCGGCGCCGCGACATCGCCGCCGCAGGATCGCCAACCACGGTCGGCTCGCCCGCCGATGAAGGTGTCGCCGATCGCATGAAGGTGAAGAGATCGTCCGATGCCGGGAACGGCTTCGTCGCCGGCGCAGTCCATTCGACTTTTAGCTGCCGCGCCGCGCGAATCGCGTTCTCTTCGCGCTCGCAGACAACGGCGACGTAGTTGCCGCGGCTGACCACCTTCACGAAGCCGGGAATGTCCTTGACCGACGATTCGTCGATCGACTTCAAGCGTCGCGCCGACGAGCGGCGGCCTGACGTTCCTCGCGTGCAGCATGCCGGGCACTTTCATGTCGACCGCCCAGCGCTGGGTGCCATCGACCTTCGCGGGAATGTCGTCACGCCGTGGCGACTTGCCGACGTTCTTCATCGCCTGCACCGGCTTGAGCGGCGCTTTCCCGGCCGTGGCGTCGATGTTGCGGCCGCTGAGCGTGACGTTGAACTTCTTGCCGCCGATCGAGCTCGCCGTAGGTGATGTCGCGCTCGGCGGTGTCGCCGATGTTGGTGGTCACGACACCATCGCTGACCCTGAGCGACGCGACCGGCACGCCGAAATGCGCCGACGCCATCTCGAGCAGCACGCGCCGCGCTTCGGCGGCGACGCGCCGCATCGGATAGCCGTCGGTCTGCAGCGCATCCGATCCGCCCGAGCCGCCCTGATCGACGGTGACGTCGGTGCTGCCCATCACGCAGGTCGTGTTCTCGAAGGCGATGTCGAGCTCGTCCGACATGATCTGGCGAAACGCCGTGCCGGTGCCCTGTCCGAGATCCGTCTTGCCGACGAAGAACGTCGCCGTGTTGTCAGGACGAATGACGATCCAGGAGTCGAGCTGCAGGAAATCGAGATCGGGATACGGTCCGGCAGTCGGCGGCCCGCTGCAGGAACGCCTCAACACCTTCAACCGAGATCGCCGCAACCGACGCCACGAGCAGCCCGGACTGCTGGAGGAATCACGGCGGCTCTTGCCCACCGTAGCCGTCTCTGGCGAAGGTGGGTCATGCCATCCTCCGCGCGGCCAGTTTCACCGCCGCGTTGACGCGGTAATACGTCATGCAGCGGCAGAGCGTGTTCTTCATGCCGTCGCGGATCTGCGCGTCCGTCGGATTCGGCGTCTTGTCGAGGAGCGCCTTCGCGGTGAGGATCTGCCCGTTCTGGCAGAAGCCGCAGGACGGCACCTGCTCGTCGATCCACGCCTGCTGGATCGGATGCAGCTGTCCGTCCTTCGCAAGCCCCTCGAGCGTCGTGATCTCGACGTTCTGCGACCTGCGACACCGGCCGCACGCACGAACGAACGGCTTCGCCGCGAATCAGCACCGTGCAGGCGCCGCACTGGCCCAGTCCACACCCGAAGCGCGGTCCGGCCAGATCGAGATCGTTGCGAAGGACATACAGCAGCGGCGTCGACGGCTCGACCTCGACCGTGTGCCGCTTGCCGTTGACGAGCAGGTTCATCGCAGCCATGGCTGCGATTATACGAAGTGTTCAGGCGAGGTGACTCACCGCTTTTCCACCTGTGCCTTCGTCGCCGTCAGCGTGGCCTCGATGCTTTTCTGCGCCTCGTTTTGCACCCTGCCGCGGATCACGCTCCCGGTAAAGCCGTCGAGACCGTCCGAGCGGCTGCGCATGACCTTGACGAGCCAGAAGCCCGGGCCGCGCGACTCGTCGGGCACAAGCACCGCAAGGTCCAGCGCGGTCCAGAAGTAGTGCGAGGCGTAAATCAGCTTGCTGGCGATGACGGTCGTGCCGGGCCGATCGTCGATGACGACGTGGTTGATGCGGATCGTCGGCTTGAGGCCGAACTTCGCTTCCTGCCAGTAAAGGAACGACGTCGCCTTCGGAATTGTGACCTTTGGAAATCCAAGGAGGTATGCCTTCAGTTCAGGCAGGTGTTCGCCAAGCTCCGGCAACCGATCGATCATCGACTTGAATTCCGAGGCCACGAACGTCGGGCGGGCGGAGTCGCGGTAAATGGCCAGGCGGTCGTTGCCGGCCTCCACATAGCCAACGGAGTATTCGAACATCAATTGCTTCGCGAGCCGTTCCACGGCCGCGGCCGCATCGGGCTTGCTCCAGTCGACAGTCCCGCGAATGCGCCGTAGCGCACTTTCGCCGAGCTTGATTTCGCAGTCGCCGGCGCGGCACTCGCGAAGCGATTCCAGATCCTGTTGCGAAAACTTCAGCGCCGAGAAGTCGGCCAGCTGCGGCGGATCACTGATGCGCTTGGTCACGAGGAAGGCGCCGCCACGCTCGAACTGCTCGATGTCGCGCACGAGCCGGACGTAATCGCCGGGCGATCCGTTGATCCACACGGCGCCAAATGCCGCGACCTCGCTCGCGGGATCGGACTTCAGCAGCTTCACGACCGGCGCGCCGCCCAGCATCCGGCCGCGCTCAGCGGGCGTCAGCTGAACGTACTTCGTGATGTATGCGTCGAGCTGTGCCGGAAGCGAAGCTCCGGCCTTGGATTGCGACGACGCCGTCGCGGCCGCAGCAAGAAGCGCGGCGATCGCGACGACCAGAGGCGATCGGATATTTCGTTGACGCACGCGACCCTCCGCGGTCGTATCGTTTGCGCTGGGGTCGCGCTTACTAGCCTCGCATCGCCCGCTCGTGGATGAACTTGAGCGCCTGCCAGCCCGCCGAGATCGCCCCTTCCTGCCAATCCGGCTCGGAATGCGGGGTCACGGCCGCCGATCCGACGACGATGCGATTGTCGACCTTCGAGAGCTTGGCGCGGCGCTCGGCATTTCGGCCGGCCGCGTAACCACCCTCGTTGTATTTCACCTTGCGCCACCATACCGCATACGCGCTGTCAAATTCAGTACGAATCTGCGGATGCACCTTGCTCGCGTGCGTCAACACGTGCTCGATGCGCGCGGCCACCGGCTGATCGAGCAGATTGCCGACCGGCCCGTTCGAATACAGCCCGAGCAGCACGCCCTTCTTCGTGAAGTAATCGTATGACGGGTACGAGAATTCGCCGAGCGGCAGGTTCGAGTAGAGATGGCCGCCGAAGATGTGATCGTCCTCCTCCCAGAAGCGCCGCCTCATCTGCAGGCCCAGCTTCGCGCTGTTGCTGTAGTTGACGTTCTTGACTTCCGCCATCAGCTCCGGCGACAGGTTGATGTCGAGACGCGCCACCAGGTTGAGCGGCAGGCACAGCACCACGTAATCGGCGCTGACCTCGACCGGCTTCTTGCTCTTCGTGTCGAGGTAGGTCACCTTCACGCCGGCGTCACCCTGGATCACCTTCTGCACCTCGGCGTTGAACGTGATGCGCTTCGGATCCATGGCGCGCTGGAAGCCCCTGGAGATCTGATCCATGCCGCCGATCGGCTGGAACATCGGCGCCGCGGTGGTGCCCTCGATCGCCGGCACCGAGCGCAGCCGCTGCGCGAACGGTCCCCTCAGCAAATCCATCAGCGCGTACGGATCGCCTTCGCCGCGGTTCTCGAACGCGCGATAGGTGCGCGTGTTGTTGTCGAGATATCCCTGGCCGATCAGGTACTGCGTGATGCGCTTCTGATCGTCCTCGGTCAAGGGCGCGTCGAGCTTCTTCTGATCGAGCGCCTTCACGAACAGCTCGTTGATGTGACCGGTGACGTCGGCCTTGATCTCGCGCATGCGGATCTTCTTGTTCGCAAGCGCGCCGCCGGCGCCGCCTTCGAAATAAAAATAGTTGGCGTCCGACTCGTTGAGGAACACCTGCAGCGGCACGTTCAGCTCGCGGCAGTAGTTCAACACCGCGGTGTGGGAGTACGGGAATGCGCCACGGCCCGACGTTGATGTATTGCCCTTCGTCGAAGGTGCACGCCTGCCGTTCGCCGCTGCCAACCTCGGTATGCTCGTCGCCGCGCTTCACCGCCCACTGCAGCCCGCCGACGCGACCGCGCGCCTCGAGCACCTGGTAGTCGTAGCCGAGCTTGCCGAGCTCGTAACCGACGACCATTCCCGAGAGGCCGCCGCCGAGCACGAGGACCTTCGACTTCGCCGGGCGCCCGGACAATTCCGGCTTCTGCCCCGCCGATCCCGCCATGAGTTCCCACGAGGTCATGGCGCTGAACACAAGCGACGAGCCACCGACAGCGCCGAGTTGTTCGAGGAAGCGTCGCCGAGTCAGGGCCGGAAGAGCCTGCCTCGCCGAAGCGGCGGAGCCGCGAAGGTGGATGTACTCATGATTTCTACTTCTGATTATAATCCTGCCCGATTGTGAGTACCCTTTCGGCCTGGATGCGCGGCCGACGTCTCGAATGGATCTGCACCGGACTCCTTGTTGGGCTGGCTTCCTGGTATTGGCTGCTCTATTTCAATCGCTCCACGAATCTGCTGGATGAAGGATCGACCGCCGCGCAGGCGATGCGCATCGTCAACGGCGAATTGATCTACCGCGACTTCTTCACCGTCGTCACCCCGGGCTCGTACTACACGATTGCATGGCTCTTCAGACTGTTCGGCGAGAGCCTGATGCTGCTGCGATGGGCGGCGCTCGTCACAGGCATTTTCGTCCTGCTGATTACTTTGACGGTCGGGCGGCGAGTAATGGTCTGGCCGTTCGCGGCGGCAGCGGGACTATTGACGACGGTTTGGGGTTGGTTCCTGGTGACGCCGAATTTCTATTCGCTCGAAGCGGCGCTGCTGTCGCTTCTGGCGCTTGCCTGCTACGTTTACGGCGCGCCGTCGTGGCGATGGATGGTGGCCGCGGGCATCGCTGCGGGCGCTACCGCGATGGTGAAGCAGAATGTCGGCGCGTATACGGCAGCCGGCCTCTTCGTCACGATCTGGGCATCTCGGTTGTTCGACGATCGACCCGATTGGCGCGGCCGCATGAAGATGAGCGGCCAGTTCATCGCCGGTGTCGCCGCTGCCGATCCTGGCCGACGGTGTCGTGGCTCGCCGCATCGGGCGCCGGATCGTACTTGTATGAGAGCTGGGTGTATTACCCGCTCGTCAAGTACACCGGGCGTTTTGCGCTGCCGTTCCCGGATTTTTTTCCGATCGCGGAGGGCGATCCCTTCGACCTCTGGACGAAGCTGGTGATTTACCTGCCGGTGATCGTCTATCCGCTCGCGCTCGTCGCGATCGGCGTCCTCGCATTGCGATTCCGCCGCGGCGATCGTCACGCGAAGACCGAAGGGCACGCGCTCGTCGCGATCACGTCAGTGGGTGCGCTGACCCTCCTGCAGGCGTGGCCGCGCGCCGACGTGCCGCACATCCTGTTCGGACTGCAACCGACGTTCATCCTCTTCGCGTATTTGCTGTCCTGCGCGTGGCGCGCATCGACAGTGATTCCGGGCCGGCGCATCGCCGTTGCGGCGATCTCCTTGATCATCGCGCTGGCACCGGCGGTGACGCTGTTGTGGAAAGGCTACCAACGAACCGACTGGGAATACCAGAACTACATCATCGCGCTGCGGACCGATCGCGCGAACGGGATTTTCACCGGCGGCCTCGAAGCGCAGCGTATCGACGTCGTCACGAAGTACATCGCCGAGCACACCGCGCCGGACGATCCGATCTTCGTCGTGCCGTGGGCGTCGGGATTCTATTTCCTCGCGAATCGATCCAACCCGACGCGCATCGACTTGATGTTGTTCGAGGATCCGGAGGCCTATCCGTGCCTGCTGTCACGACTCGAGGCGCGGCCGCCGAAGTACGTGATCTACGGCTACACGTGGGACGTCGACGAGAAACATTTCAGGGATTATGCCGCGCCGATCGATCGTTACATCCGGTCGCGCTACGCGATCGAGTTCAGCACGGACGGCTATGAGATCTGGAGGCGCCTCGACGAGGCGCCCCCAGTCACTGATGCTTACCCGCGAGCCTGCCAGCCGCGCCGGTTCAGGCTGCGCGATCTTATCGGGTAGTGCCGACGCGCAGGTTGTCCTTCACGCTCTTCACGCCGTCGGTGGCCTTCGCGATCGAGACGGCCTTGGCCTTCGCCGCCGCCGATTTCACGGTGCCGTTCAGCGTCACCACGTTGTTCGCGACGTCGACGTCGATGTCGCTGTCGTCGAGGACCGTGTTCCAGTCGGTCATGTACTGCGCGTAGATCTTCGACTTGATCCAGCCGTCGTCAATGGCGCGGCCGGTCTTCTTCGCGGCGCTGGCCGTCTTGTCGCGCGGCCTTGTCCATCTTGTCTCGGCCTTGTCGGCGCCTTGCGTCTTGTCCTGCGCCTTGTCCATCGTGCCGCCGCTATGCGCCGGCGCGATGCGCAGCTGATCGACGACGTTCTTCACGCCGTCGGTCTTCTTCGCTTCGGCGATGGCGCGGGCGCGGCGCCGCTTCGCTCGGCACCGTGCCCTGCAGGGTGACGACACCGTTCTTGACGTCGACGTCGATGTTGCTGCCGCTGAGGACGTCTTCGTCGACGAGATCCGAGTGAATCTTCATCACCAGCCAGCCGTCCTTGACGGCGCTGACCTGCGCGTACGCCGGCATCGCCAGCGCAACCGTGAGAGTGAGAACCGTGAGGGCAAACATGCCCGTTGAACGACCTAAATTCGACATTTCAAAACTCCTCTATGTCCCGCCATTGGGACTCGAATCACAAGACTGCAAGGTGAACGCCAAACCTTGCATGCCGTGAAGATTCAAGGGTAGCGTTAGCCGATGCGTCACTTCCTTGCACTGACAGCAGCAGTCGCGCTGGCCGCCGTCGTCGTCGTCGCCCAACCGCGGCGTCCGAACCTGACGGGCACCGTCGTCGCCGTCAATCAGCAATCCGACTCGGTGACGTTGATCGATCTGAAGACGATGGAGGCGTACCGGCACGTCGCCGTCGTCGCTGGACCGCACGAAGCGGCGGCCTCACCGGACGGGCGCACCGTCGTCGTCACCAACTACAACAAGCAGGGCGCCGGGCAGCAGAAGACGCTGAGCGTGATCGCGCTGCCGGGCGGCGACACGATCAAGACGATCGATCTGGGCGAATACCGCGCGCCACACGACGTGCGCTGGATTGACGACACCCGTGTCGTCACCACCGCCGAAGGCAGCCAGGCGTTGCTCGTCGTCAACGTCACGACCGGCCAGGTCGAGCGCACGTTCAAGACCGAGCTTGCCGTGTCGCACATGCTCGCGCTCTCGACCGATCGGACGCGCATCTATTGCTCCAACATGCGCGACGGCAGCGTCAGCGCGTTCGACTTCAAGACCGGCCGGAAGATCAAGGACGTGAAGACCGGCAAGGAGTGCGAAGGCGTCGGCGTGACGCCGGATGGACGCTGGGTGTGGGCGGGCAACCGGGCCGAGGACACCATCTCGGTGATCGACACGAAGACGCTCGAGGTCGTGAAGCACATTCCGTCGAAAGGCTTCCCCTACCGCGTGCAGTTCACGCCCGGACGGCAGGTTCGCGCTGATTCCGCACGCGCAGGCTTCGTCGCTCGTCGTCGCTGATGTCGCGAAGCAGGAGATCGTCAAGTCGATCAAGCTCGGCCTGACGAAAGTCGCCGAGCCGTCGACGGCGGGGGTGTTTCCGCATCCCGACAACCGCCACGCCTTCGTGACGGTTCGGAACGACAACTCGATGCTGGTGCTCGATCTCGTGACGGGCGAGACGCTGGCGCGCGTGGAGGTCCAGACGAGCCCAGACGGCGTGACCTACTCACGCGTGCAGCGCTAGCTCGTGAGAGACTAGCGCCGCATGGGCAAAGGCCGCGTCGAAGCCTTCAGCGATGGCGTGATCGCCATCATCATCACGATCATGGTGCTCGAGCTGAAGGTGCCGCACGGCGACACCCTCGAGGTGCTCGCGCCGCTGTGGCCGGTGTTCCTCAGCTACATCCTCAGCTTCGCCTACATCGGCATCTACTGGAACAATCACCATCACATGCTGCACGCGGTCAAGCACGTCAGCGGGCCGGTGCTGTGGGCGCAACCTGCACTTGTTGTTCTGGCTGTCGCTGACGCCGTTCACCACGGCGTGGATGGGCGAGAACCATTTCGCGCCGATGCCGGTGGCGGTCTACGGCGTCGGGCTGTTGATGAACGCGATCGCCTACACGATCCTGGTGCGCATGCTGATCCGCACGCACGGCCGCGATTCGGAATTCGCGGCGCGCATCGGCGGCGACATCAAGGGCTACATCTCACTCGTGCTCTACATCCTGGCGGTGGGACTGTCGTTCGTGAACGTCGTGGATCTCGCTGGCGATCTACTTCGCGGTCGCGATGATCTGGTTCATTCCGGATCGCCGCTTCGAGCGCTGAGCCGCCGCGCCTGAAAAAACTGCTGCAGAAGTTCCCGGCTTTCATCAGCCAGGATTCCTCCGATGCTGGTCAGTCGGTGATTGAGGCCCGCCAGTTCGTGGGCATTGGTCATCGACTGAATGGCACCGGCCTTCGGTTCGACGGCGCCGAACACGACCAGCCCGATGCGCGCGTGAACCATCGCGCCCACGCACATCAAGCACGGCTCGACGGTCACATAGAGTGTCGCGCCGGTCAGCGCGATAGTTGCCGATGGACTGCGCCGCCGCACGCAGCGCGACGATTTCGGCATGCGCGGTCGGATCGTGCGACGCGATCGGCTGATTGAATCCTTCGCCAATGACACGCCCATCCAGAACGACGACGGCGCCAACCGGCACTTCGCCGGCATCACGCGCCTTCGCCGCTTGCGCCAGCGCCAGACGCATGATAGTCGTCGTGATTCACGTTAACTAATTGTATTGAGTTGACGGAGAGTCCCAAGACCCAACTCCCAGAACCACGCCGGTACCCGTAAGCCCGTAGCCCGCAAGCCCGTAAGCCCCTGTTATGATGTCCATCACTTGGAGGAATCGATGATCGTTCGCCTGCGCCCCGTTGTCGTCTGTTGTCTTTGTTGTCTCATAGCCGGCTCCTCGGTGAGCTGGGCTCAAGAGAGTCACCTCGACACGCCAGGAGAAATTCCCAAGTACGTCCGCGATCCGATTCCCCTCTACACCACCGGCCTCGGCCCGTTTCACCGGCCGATTTCATCGAAGAACAAGGAAGCGCAGGCCTTTTTCGACCAGGGCTTCCAGATGATGTACGCCTTCGCGCGCATCGATGCGATCCGCTCGTTCCGCGAAGCGTGGAAGCGCGATCCCGACTGCGCGATCTGCTACTGGGGCGAAGGCTGGGCGTGGGGCTCGTACCTGAACGGGCCGATGTCCGCCGATCAGTCGCCGTTCGCCTATGCCGCGACGCAGAAGGCGATCAGCCTGCGCGACAAGGCGTCGCCGAACGAGCGCG
This sequence comes from uncultured cyanobacterium, assembly GCA_963833135.1. Taxonomy (GTDB): domain Bacteria; phylum Acidobacteriota; class Vicinamibacteria; order Vicinamibacterales; family UBA2999; genus 12-FULL-67-14b. The sequence goes on from CAWHWW010000017.1 coordinate 18,332, forward strand.
CGTTCATCGATGCGCTCGAGCGTCCGCTACGTCAAGGATTTCGACGTCGACGAAGCGCAAGGAGCAGGACCAGGCCTACGCCGACGCGATGGCCAAGGTCGCGGCGCAGTATCCCGACGATCTCGACGCCATCACGCTCTACGCCGACGCGCTGTTCATCCTCGAGCCGCGCCGCGGCACGCGCGACGTCAACGCGCCGAACATCAAGCGGCTGCACGGCGTGCTCGAATCGGCGCTGAAGATCGATCCGAAGCATCCCGGCGCGTGCCATCTCTACGTGCACGCCACCGAGTCCACGGTGCGCCCCGATCTCGCCGAGGCGTGCGCGCAGTATCTCGGCAAGACCATTCCCGGCGCCAGCCACATCAATCACATGCCGTCGCACACGTGGAACGAAGTCGGGCGCTGGGGCGATTCGGTCGAGGCCAACCCCGACGCGTGGCATTCGGATCTGAAGGCCGATGCCGGCGAAGGCTTCGCGATCTATCCCGATCACAACCTGCACATGCTGCTCTACGCCGCGTCGATGGACGGCCAGGGCGCGCATCGCGATCCAGGCCGGCAAGGACTACGCCAAGCGCACCAGCGACACGATGTATCACGCGCTGACGCTGGTGCGCTTCGGCCGCTTCGACGAAGTCGTCGAGCTGACCAAGCGGCCCGAGCGCGAGATTCCCGCCGCGGCGTTCGACTTCTCGCAGGGCTACGCGAAGCTGAAGCTCGGCGAACCGCGATTTCGCGAAGGCGTATCTCGCGAAGGTGAAGAAGGTTGCCGACACCTCGAAGGTGGAATTCCGCAACCACAGCGCGGCGCGCCTGATCGGCGTGCTCGCCAACATCCTCGACGGCGAGATCACGCGCATGGCCGGCGACGTCCCCGGCGCGATCGCGAAGTTCGAGACCGCGGTGAAGCTCGATGATGAAATGGATTACGACGAGCCCGAGCCGCTGCCCTTCCCCGCGCGCCACTGGCTCGGCGCCGCGCTGATCGAAGCCAAGCGCTTCGCCGATGCCGAGAAGCGTCTATCGCGAAGATCTCGAGCAGCACCCGCACAACGGGTGGACGCTGCTCGGATTGCAACAGGCGCTCAAGGCGCAGGGCAAGACCGATCCGGCCGTCGATGCCGACCTCGCGAAGAGCTGGTCGCGCTCGGACACCTGGATCAGGTCGTCGCGTTTCTAGGACCTAAGCCGGCTCAAGGTCCTTAGACCCGAGCCTGGGTCCTAAACGATCTTGAAGACCTCGCGCTTTCCTTCCTGATACAGCTCGGTATAGCCCTTCATCTTGTCGCGCAGGTCCTGCCGCGACATGTATTCCTGCATCGTCTTCTCGAACTCGTTAAGATCTTCAGCCTCGGTCTCGAGGACGACGGTGTTGAACTGTCCGATGAAATCCGTGGACACACGCGGCTTCATGCGCGGCATCTCGGACATGACCTGCTTGAACAGTTGCGCGAGCTGCGACGCCTTGCCGGGCTTGGCGGTGAACGTTTCGCGAACTACGAACATGGCCTCCGTTGCATCGGATGCTACTCCTGCCAGAGGTTCGCGCGAGCTGATCCACGATAACACAGATTTCCACCGTCGAGGCTCGCGGCGGTCAGTGAGCGCGCTCTCGGAAATCCGCGTATCCGTGCAATCCGTGGATAGACTCGGCGCATGAAGCGTGCGCTTCGATCGCGCTCTGTGGACTGACATGTCGACGTCGCGCGCAGCAGTGGCCGCACTACGCGGCCGATCAGGCGGCATCGCACTACTCGCCGCTCGATCAGATCACGGCCGCGAACGTGCAGCGAGCTCGCGATCGCGTGGGAGTGGAAGCCGAACGAGAAGGTCCTGCCGCAGTTCGGCACGCGCCCGGGGGCTTTCCAGAACACGCCGCTCGTCATCGACGGCGTGATGTACCTCAGCACGCCCTACAACCAGGTCGCCGCGCTCGATCCGACGACGGGCAAGGAACTGTGGCGCTACGATCCGAAGGCCTACGAAGACGGCCAGCCGCCCAACGGCCAGGGCTTCGCGCATCGCGGTGTCGTCGCGTGGAAGGACCTCGACTTCGCTCGGGCAAACGGCGACTTCGCATCTTCCTCAACGCGCGCTACAAGCTGATCCAGCTCGATGCGAAGACCGGCGCGCCGGTCTCGACGTTCGGCAAGAACGGCGTCGTCGATCTCAGCGAAGGCCTCGTCTGGGCGATCAACAAGAAGCACTACACGAACACGTCGCCGCCGATCGTCTACAAGGATCTGATCATCGTCGGCAACGGCGTCGGCGATCGGCTCACCTACAAGAACGATCCGCCGGGCGACGTGCGCGCGTTCAACGCGCGGACCGGAAAGCTCGTCTGGAAGTTCAACACCATCCCGCAGCGCGGCGAGTTCGGCAACAACACCTGGGACGGCGGCTCGTGGCAGTTCACCGGCCACACCAACGTGTGGGCGCCGATGAGCCTCGACGAAGCGACGCGGCCTGCTCTACATGCCGGTCAGCACGCCGAGCAACGATTACTACGGCGGCCGCCGGCCCGGCGCAGAACCTGTTCGCCGAATCGATCGTCTGCCTCGACGCCAACACCGGCAAGCGCAAGTGGCACTACCAGATCGTCCATCACGGATTGTGGGATTACGATCCGGCATCGGCGCCGAACCTCGTCACGATCACCGTCGACGGCAAGCGCATCGACGCCGTCGTGCAGCTGACGAAGCAGGGCTTCGCGTTCGTGTTCGATCGCGTGACCGGCAAGCCGGTGTGGCCGATCGAAGAGCGCCAGGTGCCGCGCAGCGATGTGCCCGGCGAAGCATCGTGGCCGACGCAGCCGTTCCCGACCAAGCCGCCCGCGTTCGAATCGCAAGGCGTCACGCTCGACGATGCGTTCGATGCGACGCCGGAGTGGAAAGAAAAGGCGACCGCGGAGCTGAAGAAGTATCGGCTCGGCCCGCTCTACACGCCGCCGTCGCTGCAAGGCACCGTGGTGCTGCCCGGCGTGTGGGGCGGCGCGAATTGGGGCGGCGGCGCGTTCGATCCGGCGACCGGACGGCTTTACGTCAAGACGACGCGCAGCCCCGGCATCTTCAAGATGGAGCCGTTCAACAAGTCGGCGCAGCCGCAGGATCGGCTCGATGAAGTCGATGCCGAATACATGCAGCGCAGCCCATCGTCGTTCATCGACGGCGTGCCGATTCTGAAGCCGCCGTACGCGCACCTGGTCGCGATCGATCTGAATCGCGGCGAGATCGCGTGGAAGGTGCCGTTCGGCGATGCGCCGGAGATCCGCTCGCTGCCGGCGCTCAAAGGCGTGCCGCTGCCCGATCGTCTTGGCGCCGTCGGACCGCCGGGTGCGATCGTCACGAAGTCGGGCCTGATCTTCGTCGGCGGCAACGACATGGCGCTGTCGGCGTTCGACGCGCGCGACGGCCGCGAGCTGTGGCGGCACGTCTTACCAAGGCAGGCCACCGCGACGCCGATGACATATCTCGATGCGAACGGCCGGCAGGTCGTCGTCATCGCCACCGGCCGCGGCGAAGACACCGCGCTCGTCGCGTTCGCGCTTTCGACTGATCCCTGATCCCGGATCCCGATCCCGATCCCTGACAAGGAGCTCCACATGACTGATCGCTACACGAAGATCGTCCTCACCGTGATCGCCGGCGCGCTCGTGTACCTGTGCGTCGTGATGACCGCCTTCCCCGCCGTGCAGGCGCAGGTCACGCAGCGGCCAGGCGAGTTCACCGGGCGGCCCGATCGAAGCGGTCATCGTCGGATGGAAGCCCACCGACCCGCTGCCGATGGTCGCGCCGCGACCGCTCCAGATGATCGCGGCCGACACCGTCCAAACCGAGCGCACGGTGCAGACCGAGCGCCGAATGGCACCGCGGATCGCATGGTCATCGTCGGCTGGGAAGAGAACGCCGCGCCCGGCCGGCCGGGATCGCTCGCTCCGATTCATGTCGTCGAGAGGCCACCGGGCTGCCGGTGAGCACGGTCAGCCGATAGCCGGCGCGAATCACGGGCACATCCTTTGCTCCAGCTTTCGACGGAGGACCTATGCCCACCCGACCGAACAGATGCGACACACGATCCGAACCCGCGATCAGGCTCCGAGCGCGCCGCGAATGGCCCGTTGCATCAGCCTGATCCCGACGACACGAATCCGGCCGGCGATCAGGACATCGACACCGCCGGCACCGACGCCGACGACGAGAGCCCGACCAAAGCGATGGGTACGGGGATTGCTCACCCTCGACCAGAAAGGTTGAGCTCATGGCAAACCAGGACCCAAAACCGGACCGCCAGGACCCCAATGTGGAAGTGCCCGGCGACACCGACTCAGCCGATATCGTTGACCGGACCGGCGAGCAGATGCCGCGGCAGAGTCACGATGGTCTCGAGACCGAGGATCGCGAGCGCGTCCGCGAGGACGATGTCGACGCCACCGGCGAGGAGACGCACGATGAGCGATCGCGTCGTCGTCCACTTGCCGCCGATGCCTCAGCCGAAAGACTTCGGCCTCGACGCGCAGGTGAAGAACGATACGCCCGCGGCCGAGCGCTACGACAACGCGCTCGAAAGTCTGGGAGCGCGTCGTCAGCGACATCGCCAAGCGGATCGGCTCGAAGAAGAAAATAGGACGACAAGCTCCGCCGTGGACCAGCCGGTACACCTTATGCAGTCCTCCACCAGTGGAGGATTTGTTATGTTTTCTCGTGCATTGGTGCTGACGTTTTCATCGGCGGCGCTCGTCGGCCTGTGCCAGGTGGCGACGCCCGTCGTCACCACGGTCGAGGCGCAGAGCCGTCCGGTGAACCGCATCCGTTTCGAGGAAATGGATCGCAACAACGACGGCGTGATCACGCGCCAGGAGTGGAACGGATCGGCTCGTTCGTTCGAAGTCCACGACTGGAACAACGACGGCCGCCTGTCCGGCGAAGAAGTCCGCGTCGGCGCGCAGCGCAACACCAACTGGGAAACGGCCGATCACAATCCGAACCGCTGGGAGCGCAACCTGACGCTGGACGCGCAGCGCGTTCACCAATCTCGATCACAATCGCGACGGCCGGCTGACCGACAACGAGTGGCACTTCGACCGCGAGACGTTCCTCCGCGTCGATCGCAATCGCGACAACGCGCTCACGGTCGCCGAGTTCCTCGGCGAAGGTGTCGACGACCTTCGCGGCGACAACTTCGACGATCTCGATCGCAACAACAACGGCCGCGTCGAGCGCACCGAATGGTATGGCGGCGCCAACGAGTTCCGCTGCGCTCGATCGCAACAGCGACGGCATCCTGACCCGTTACGAAGTGGTCGGCTCGCAGCCGAGCCTCAGCACCTACGACGAGTTCAACAATCTCGACTTCAACCGCAACGGCCGGCTCGAGCGCGCCGAGTGGCACTGGTCGAACAACAGCTTCACGCAGCGCGACACCAATCGCGACGGCATCATTTCGCGGCCGAGTTGCAGACTCCGGCGGCACGCCCGCCGACGATCGGCGCGCTCGGCGGCCAGGCGAACTCGCAGACGTTCCGCGTCAACTCGCAGCAGCGCTGGACCGACACCGGCATCACGGTGCGCGCGGGCGACATCATCACGTTCCAATCGAGCGGCCAGATCCAGATGAGCGACAACGCGCAGGACGTCGCGTCGCCGGCCGGGTCGCTGAGCCGTCGCATGGCGCCTGATGCGCCGATCAGCGGCGTGCTCGCCGGCGCGCTGATCGCGAAGATCGGCGGCTATGCGCCGATGGCGATCGGCGACCAGACTCGCATCACGGCGCCCGTCAGCGGCGAGCCTGTATCTCGGCGTGAACGACGATCACCTGCCGGACAACCGCGGTGAGTTCACCGTGACGGTCGGCCTGCAGCGACGATAGCCGCGACGAAGCTGCGACTGGAGAGGACTCGGATGCGCCGCGTCGGGGAACTTCCAGATCGCAACAGGGGTCACAGCCCGCATCACGGGTTTGTGGCCCCTGTTGTCTGTGTTAAGATCGAAAGTCTGTCGCGCCCATAGCTCAGCTGGATAGAGCGTCTGGCTACGAACCAGGAGGTCGCATGTTCGAATCATGCTGGGCGCACCATTCTTCGGTAACTCGCTGATCCTCAGCAGGTTATCGAAAGGAGGTCGCGAAGCGAGGTCCAGAAGGGACCTACTGGCTTCATGGCGACGAATCTCGACTCTCTCCTCCAACAGTTGCTTCGAGAACGAAAATACCTTCGGAATGTCAGCCCAGAGACTATCGAGTGGTATGAGACCGCGTGGAAAGCGTTCCAGGGTTCTGCGACCTCCTGTCTCACCGATCTGCACGCACTAAAACGCTCGGACCTCGAACAGTTCATCTACGTCCTGCGCGACCGCGGCGTGAAGCCTGTGACTTGCAACACGTGGCTGCGCGCGCTGAATGCTTTCTTCCGCTGGCTGCACGAGAACGGTCACATCTCCACTCGCATTCACATGAAGCCGCTGAAGGCCGAGAAGCGCCTCGTCGAGACGCTCGACGCGGAGACGATTCGAGACGATTGTGAACTTCCGGTTGCCGACGGTGGTGACAGTCAACAGGAAGCACCTCAATGGCCCCGACGGGTCAGAACGCGTTCGCCTTGTGGCGACGTGCTCAGTCCCTTTCCTTCTAGTGGCGCCACGATCTTGGGTTCACTGCGGGCGATATCCTCTGGATGCACAGACGCGAGCCACATGTGGCAAGGCTGTTGGCCTGCTACCGGCGCCGACTCTGCTGATTCACTATGGCTGTGCTATTCTCCAGCGGGAGGGCGTTGTGGAGACTCTCAGGGAAATTGTGACCGCAAGCCTGCAGCAGTTCGCGTCGCAGGAGCTAAATCGGCTCGTCTCGAGCTTCGTGCGGTTGCATCTGGCACGTCGACCAACGCCAGCGCTGTCCGACTGACCCGACCTTCCTTCATACCTAATCGGCTTGGCCCGACGCCCAGCTCATCGGCAAAAGCACCTCCTCCAGCCGAACCGCCGGATGTCACGAATTCACTTGAAGAGTGACAAGCTTCTTGTCGGCATCGTGTCGCACATTATGGAAGAGTTCTGGCAAACGAATGCTTTCTTTGTCGGACTGTTCGCCACTGCGTATGCCGCATTGTTGACTCAGCTCGACGAGATTCCGAAGACACCAGCGATAGTACAAATCGGCGTCGCAATCTTCTTGCTCCTTCTCGCAGCAGCTTGGTTTCTCACAAACAAGCGTCACGCGATGTATGCTGCGCTTCACTCGTCTCACGCAGCACGGTTGGAACGCGATAGAATTGAACATGTCGATCTTTACAAAGCGCGCAGAACAGGGGCGTCGAGGAGTGTCGGCGACTAAGCTTTGGATCGTTGTGCCAATAGTGTTTGCGTTGCCCGCATTTGCGTTTCTGGTTTTCTCAGGCGTGATAGTTCGAGCGTTTTCATAACAGCACAGCACTTCGGCCAATCCGTGACGAGGAAATGCGATGTCTACCATCGACCTGACGGTGACAGATGCGAATACCGACAACGTCGCCCCATATGGGATCTACGTCGGCAGCGCTGTCACAAGGCCGGACTCAGTATCCCGTTCTACGGTGCGATCGAAGAAGGTCACAATCTTCCGTTTGATTACCGCGGCAGGGCGGTCATACGCACGGCTCGCATCTCCCCTCGTCCATTTCGCGTCGATTGGCTTGAACGCCATCTGCACCTCACTCAGATCTTTTTTGCCATCGGCCAAGCGCCGTGCGTTGTTGTCCTCGCAGCACCGAATCACGAATCTGGATCAAACTTGCCAGACGTAAGCACGTTGAAGGCATTCCGGATTCAGGGAGGACATGGCATTCTGTTACTAAAGGGAACGTGGCATGAGTTCCCTTTCGCCTTGGATGTTCCGGTTACCGTCCTGACGGCGAACTCGGCTGAAGTTGTAGACGCCCTGTCTCGAGTCGGAAAACCGCGAGCGATGGACGAAGGAGATGTCTATAAGGTCGGCGTAAGGATCCCTCGGCATCACGATAAACATCAAACCGTGAAGCAACACCGCAACAGCGACGAACTGGCGAGCGTCATATATTGCGAAGGCGACGGCAATGGCTGTCGCGAACGTAGCGGACGGCGGGTGACCTTCGCCACGATTATTGTCCGTGGAACAGAGGAGGTCGCATCGGCTGTGAATACGGTCCACAAGGGTTTGGATCCGACCGCTCATAGTGAAGTGGTCGCGATTCGGCTAGCGTGCGAGCGGTTAGGAACTAGAACGCTGCCAGACTGCACGGTATACACTCTTGCGCACCCCTGCCCAATGTGTCTGGGCGCACTGTACACCGTCGGCGTGATGGCCATTTGGTTTTCGCTTTCACTAGGGAGAAAGCCTCTTACGGCTTTCAGAACCTGTATCCAGACTTCGCCAAAGAATGGGACGCTCGAACATTAGCAATGCATCGAGTTGACGTCTCAGAAGTGGCGGAACTGTTCGAGCAGTTTCGGCGTGCACGCGCTACATAGATAACGGGTTCTCGCGCTGCCAGCGAGCCGAGGGTAGTCAATGCCCAGAATCGAAAAGGCAACACGCCGAATTGAAGCCGTTCCGGCCAACCTTCATAAGGGTTTCTTCGATGCACGATTGAGACCGGTCGCAGTCGTCGACTCAGGCGCGACTCTCTGTCTGTGTACGATCTCGCTTCCTAGTCGGAAAGAGGCTCCAATCGATAGATTGTCTGCTCCCGAACGCGACGTCATGCTCGGGGTCGCGGACGATGGCTACGGCCCTCATTACCTCACAGGCCCGATCGCCGTCAGAGACACCCGCCCGGGAGACGTCCTGCAGGTGGATATCTTGCGCATACGCCTCAAGTCATCGCTGGGGTATAACCTCGCTCTTCCAGAACGGGGATTGTTTCGCCGTCGCCTCGTGCGAAGGGAATGTAGGTGGATAGCCGTCGATCGCCGCAATATGAGTGCAAGCCTATTCAAGAAAGTGACGGTCAAGTTGCGTCCCTTCTTAGGAATAGTTGCAGTAGCTCCCCCAGCGTCGAGCGGCCGGATTAGCTCAATCCCACCTGGCAACCATGGTGGAAACATTGACAACCGTGAGTTGATCGAACGGACCTCCATTCTTTTGCCGGTATTTGCGACAGGTGCTCTGCTGAGCGTCGGGGACGCTCATGGCGCACAGGGTGACGGCGAAGTCAACGGAACGGCTATTGAGATTTCTGCTGAGGCAACAATTCGAGTCCAACGGCGACGCGATTTGAAGCTTCGCACACCGATCGCATTCTCAGAGAGCAAAGTAATAACCATGGGGTTCGGGCAGAATCTTGACGACGCCGCCGCCGCCGCAATGGAGCAGATGATCGGTATTCTCACAGATTACGGCAAGTTGACGGAGTCGGAGGCCTATTGTCTCGCGAGCGCCGCAGTCAATTTGCGCATAACCCAGGTGGTAAACCAGACCAAAGGCGCGCACGCCGTTTTGAATCGATCAAGTCTTGGTGAACCGTCGGCGCTGTGGTCAAAGCTTTCGAGACGATTCCGAGGCAGGAAGCCAAGGACCTGAGCGTCTTCTGGCCACTGTCATTGTGGCGAACCGGAATTTGCACTCTGAGCGGCCTGAGTGGTGTGCCACCAATCCCACAGGCTCTTCAGGTTGTTTTCAGATATTTGGCCGTTTCTAACTCCGGCTTTCAATAGTTCCGCGAACGTGGTCAAACTTCGCACAGGGATACTCTCCCTCGCGAACGCAGCCTCGGTCGATGAGAAGCAATAGTTCATAATGGAAACACACGCCTGCGGTACAGCACCCGCTGCCCGAATCACCTGTGCTGTCTGCAGCGCGCTGCGGCCAGTAGATATTGTGTCCTCGACGATAACCACTCGATCGTTTGGATGTAATACGCCTTCAATCGTCTGCTGCATTCCGTGAGCCTTGGCCTTCGGCCGGGCGTACACAAACGGAAGTGCGCGCAGATGGGCCACGATTGAGCCATACGGTATCCCAGCCGAAGCAACGCCCGCGACGGCCTGGGGCTTTTCAGTGCTCTCCGAGTCGCATGCTAGTTCGGCAAGAGCGTTGACAACAAGATCGCGTTCATGAGGATGAGACACCACACGCCTACAATCGCAGTAGATGGGACTAACGATGCCTGACGCGTATTGAAAGCCGCTGGCGAAATCGAACTGAACGCAATTGATACGAAGAAGCAGATCAGCGATATCACCGCTGGAGGCAAGTCTGGCTGACATTATCGTTCGGGGCTCCGATTTACTGCGGTTTGGTTACACAAGAGATCGTAACAAGGAAATGCTATCCGAGAGGCGATTACTCCAAGGAAGTTGACAGTGCAGCGCACCCTTGACGGACAGCATCCGTGGCCGACGCGACAGCAAGCCTAGCCGCGTCGGCAAAGCTCACGCCCGCTACCAGGAGTGCGGCGAGGGTTCCGCTCAGCACGTCGCCGGCACCCACGGAATTAGCCACGCCGCCGACGCTGTCACATCGCACGTGCTCGTGCTCGTCATCATGAAATATCCATGCACCTTTTTTGCCGAACTTGAGCACTATCGAGTGCGGACCAAGCGAACACAATTGTTCTGTCAATTCTTTGGCGTGCTCGAGAACGACGTCACTCGGTGGCAGCCCCAGCAGCGCCGCTGTCTCCGCCGCGTTCGGCGTCAGTATGTCCGCCATCTTAACAATCTCGCTTACCAGAAGTTCCTGCGGCGCAGGATCAAGTATCACCTTGGCTCCGTTCTCCTTTGCACGTTGCATTGCCGCGGTAAGGGAATGGCTTGGAGAATCCAGTGTTACGAGCAGGTGAGAGATGAATGGTCGAGAGTCGAAGAATCGGACGACATCAGATTCGGTCAAGAATCGTTCGGCTCCAGGAACGAAGACGGTTGTATGCTCACTTGTCTTTTCGACCAGGACCACACAGACACCTGTCCGGGTATCCTTACGCTGATGGATAGCCGAGCAATTCACGCCTGATGCACTCAATCGATACAACAGTCTCTGACTTCGGTCGTCATCGCCGACTAGGCTAAGCAGGTGCACATCAGCGCGTAGGCGATGCGCGACGATCGCCCGAGAGGCAGCCATAGCTTGACGTGCTCCGCGTCCGCCGATCAAGTGCGCGACACTCTCAGCGCGACTGCAGCCGCCGCGAACAGGTAGACAATCGAGGCGGACCACCAAGTCCTCGACAACAGAACCCACTATCCCAAGCACCACGTCACCGTCTATGGCCCTAAATGAACGATCCACCATCAACGACGAGGTCGTGGCCTGTGATTTGTCTTGACCAGTCGCTAGCGAGGAAAAGAACACTATAGGCCACGTCCTGCGGGAGAGAGATTCGCTGCATTGCGTAAGTTCCCTCAATTTGACGCTTCGCATCATCGACCGTGACGCCGCTTTGTAGCGCTCGAGCCTCACACACAGCCTGAAACCGCTCCCCTTCGACCATCCCTGGACTCACATTGTTCACATTGATATTGTGAGCACCGAGTTCGAGCGCAGCGCTCTTGGTGATGCCGCGCAAAGCCCACTTTGATGCGCTATATGCGCTTCTGCCTGCTGCACCGCGTACTCCAAACGTTCCGCCAATATTGACTACCTTACCGTAGCGCTGCCTAATCATATGTGGGATTGTCGCTTGCATCATCAACAGGCACCCAAGCGCATTGACATCCATCGTCTCGCGAAACGCGTCAATGCTCATTTCCACGATCGGGGTTTCAAGAGGACCGCGGCCACCTGCTGCATTCACCAGAATGTCGATTCGACCAAAACGCCTGATCGCGAACTCCGCCACGCGCGCCGGGTCATCGGGAGCAGTGAGGTCGCAACTCAACGCAACAGCAGTCCGGCCGACGGCCGCTGCTGATTCAACGACGGTCGACAATCGGCTCGAGTCGCGTGCCGTCACAACTTGATCCGCGCCAGCACTCACAAGCGCTTCAACAATGGCGCGCCCGATATCGCTCGCAGCGCCCGTAACGATTGCGATGCGCCCGTTAAGGTTGATGTTCACAGAAGCACACTCGGACTGGAGCTGCAGTGAATCGTATCCGGCACAGCTGAATTCTAACCTTACGATGTTTTTGTCATTACAAGTGGTTAAAAAGGTTGGGTTCACAAAGTCTGGCTCTAGTCGCTTCAGCACAGCTTCGCGGTCAGACAGGCTCAGGAGCGAGTCTTGCACAATACTCGAACGGACCGCGAGCAACTCATCGTCAGAGTTGCAGGTTGCCCCTAAGGTTTCCAAGGTTCGTCGATAAAAACCTGGAGGGTGGTGATTGTGTATTGCGACTGACTGCCCTCCACCTACGTCTTTCTCAAAGTGAAGTATCCGATTCACGTCATGCACCCGCACAAACTGGCCCTTAGCGTAATAACCCAGCGATCGGTGCAACCTCGAGCACACATCACCGATGATCAATGTTCCGCCTGGAGCGACCAAACTCAAGAGCCGTTTTAGACCCAAGTCAATGTCCGCCAGAACCAGCAACAGCGCGTTTGCAACCACAATGTCGAAGCGTTCCTGAAAATTGTTGCTGAGGATGTCTGCCGTCCAGAAGTTATCGCGTAGTGCGGGCCATTGAGACTTCAGTCGATCGATAAAGCTGTCAACCACGTCAAACGCATAGACGTCCCATTGGCGGCTGATCGGTTCGCGTGTTAGAACACCCTCGCCACACCCCGCATCAAGCATGCGCTTACCCTTAGCGTGGTAGGTCTCGATAGATTGCAGGATTGCAGGAATCAACAGGCGCCGCTTCAAGTAACGTTCCGCGATTGGTGAGGTCGCTCATCTCGTCGGACCAGGTGTAAGACGATCTCTTCCACATGGATTCTGACAATTTGACCAAGTTAGTGGGGCTGCCAAAAAGCATAGGCAGCATCGCGATGTCTTCCGCAACAAAGTTCATCTTCAGGACACCATGATCGTGATAGCTATGAATGTCGAACTCGATGGCTGAAGATGGCACCGCTTTCAGAAAGCGGCCGGCCGCAGACCGCACGTCCTCCACTGCTATTCCATGTTGCTCGCAGAACGACTGATACGAACTCGCCATCGCATGACAATGCATCGAACTGCCTGCAACTTGCAACCGAGTTGGGCTCTGTACGGAGTCGGAGCAGCGACGTGAGCGCCTGTTGTCTTGGAGTAGATCCGGATACGACGATCAGCATTGGGAGAAAACGCAATGCGCTGCGCTATTGATGCTCGGGTCTCTACTCACGATCAGAGTCCACAAGAACCAACTCATCGAGCTTCGCACCTATACCGACAACCGCGGCTGGAGCGCTGTCGAATATTCGGACCGTGGCATCAAGCGGAGCGAAGGACTCAAGGCCAGCTCTTGACACGTTGATGCGGCATGCAAAGCGACGCAAGTTCGATGTGCTGCTGGTGTCCCCTACTGCCGCTAATCCACTTGTGGGTCGCTACGGGGTCGCTAAAGTCGAAGCCGCGACGTCAGCCCTTGATGATGTTGAGAATGGGCATGATCTGCGGCTGGACCGGGTCGGCTCCGATCTCGCGCAGGATCGGCATCAGCGTTTCGCCGAAATGGTCGGTCGCTGCGAATCCCATCGCTGAAGACCGACACCTTGGCCGGGTCGCCAAACAGGCGTGATACTGCCGTCCCGCTGGCATGCCGGCTCCGGCTGGTTCGTTTTTCTCAATGCACTGGTCGTATTGTGTCTCTCTCAGCGCAGGGGCGAAATAGACACCAATGGCCATAAAGGATCTCCTGGGATCAGATGCGAGGGCGAAGGTGCCCCGCGAAGTCACGTCGAGAGCATATGCGATGAGACCTGCTCTGTGCCATCAACGAGCGAATCGCACCGGGACGAGGA
>CAWHWW010000018.1:0-715000 GCA_963833135.1 uncultured cyanobacterium
AGCCGCTGCCCCTGACCCCGCTGCTCCTGGCACCGTCAGCGTCGTCGTGTGTGCGCACACGGCGGACCGCTGGGACGACATCGTCGCGGGCCAGGCCGCGCTCGCCGTCCAGACCTTCCCGGCGCTTGAGACGATCCTGGTCATCGACCCGCGACCCGCGCTGCTCACCCGCGCCCGGGAGGTTTTCCCCGGCGTCCGCGTGATCGAGAACGCCGGCCGCGGTGGCGCCTCGGGGCACGCAACACCGGCGTCGCGGCGGCCACCGGTACGTCGTTGCTTTCCTGGACGACGACGCCCGGCCCGAGCCGGACTGGCTCGAGCGGCTGATGGCGGCGTACGACGACGCCAGCGTCATGGCCGTGGGCGGCGTCGCTCGTCCCGTGTGGCCGGACCTGGCGACCCGACCACCTGCCCCCGGAGTGGACTGGCTGGTCGGCTGCACCTACCTGGGCCAGCCGACCGAGCGCGCCGACGTGCGCAACCTGTGGGGCTGCAACATGTCGGTGCGGCGGTTCCTCTTCGAGGAGATCGGCGGGTTCGACGAGGACGCCGGACGGGTCGGCCTGATCCCGCTCGGTGCCGAGGAGACCGAGTTCTGCATCCGGATCGCCGAGCGGAGGCCAGGCAGCCGGGTGGTCTTCGAACCCGGCGCGGTGGTCCACCACCGGGTGACCCCGGCTCGCACGGCGTTCTCCTACCTCCGGTCCCGCTCGCACGCGGAGGGCGTCTCGAAGGCGGCGATGGCCCACCAGGCGGGCGGCGCCGAGGACGCGACGTCCGAGGAGAGCCGCTACGTCAGCAAGGTCCTGACGGCCGGGCTGCGCCGGGAGCTGGGCCGCGGGTTCCGGGGCGACAGAGCCGGGTGGAAAGGGGCCGGGGGCATCGTCACCTGCCTCGGCACGACCGGCTTCTGGTACGCCTGTGGACGGCTGGGCCACCGCGCGAGGGTGAACAAGATGGCGCTCAGCGTCGCGGCCCTGCAGCATGACGGCGACATGAGGATCCTCCAGGCTGGCGCAGTCTCACCTGCTCGGTGATCGGCGGCGAGGAGCGGCACCTGCGCAACCTCTCCGTGGAGCTCGCGGCCCGCGGCCACGACGTCCACGTCGCGTGCCTCGACGTCGGCGAGCCGCCGCAGCCGGACCCGGGGGTGACCGTGCACTCGCTGGACAACGTCGGTGTCAGGGTCCCGTCCCTCTACCCGACGGCCGACCGGCCACTCGCCCTGCCGATGCCCGACCCGCTCGCGTCCTGGGGCGCTGTCCCGTCTCTGTCGGCGAGATCCGGCCGGACGTCGTGCACGCGCACAACTGGATCATCAACTCCTACCTGCCGTTGACCGCGGCCCGGCGGCTGCCGCTCGTCTACTCGCTGCACACCACTACAGCCACGTCTGCGCGACGAAGCGGCTCATGTACCACGACGAGCCCTGCTCCGGACCGGCACCCAGGAAGTGCCTGGAATGCTCGGACCGGGCCGGACGCGCCGGTCGCGGTCCGGTCATCTGGTCGCTGGTTCTGGTCCGGGCGGCCGTGCGCAACAAGGTCGTCGACCTGTTCACGCCCGTCAGCCGATTCGTCGCGGTGGCCAACCAGCTCGACGGGCAGGGCGTCCCGTGGGAGGTCGTTCCCAAGTTCGCGCCGGATTCCTCCCGCCCGCCCGCGACCTGCCCCGGGACCCGGCGCTGCCCGAGGACGGCTACCTCTTCTACGCCGGCGACCTGTCCGAGCAGAAGGGCGTCGGCACCGTCCTGGCGGCGTACGCCACCCTCTACTGGACACCCGACCAGCACTCGTGCTCGTCGGCCGCGCCGACATGGACCTCTCGTCGCTGCCCGAGGGCGCGGTCGTCCACGAGAAGTGGAGGCACCAGCGAGTGCTGTCCGAGCTTCGGCCACGCGCTGGCCGCCGTGCTGCCGAGCCAGTGGCCCGACCCCTGCCCGACCACCGTCCTGGAGGCGATGGCGCTCGGGGCTCCGCTGGTCACGACGCACATGGGCGGCATCGCGGACATGGTGGCCGACGGCGAGTCGGCGCTGGTCGTCGCGCCCGGAGACGTCTCGGCCACCGCGGCGGCCCTGACCCGGGTGATAGCCGAGCCGGAGCTCCGCGTCCGGCTCGCCGCTCAGGCGTCCGTGGAGGTGCGGCGCTACCGCCGAGAGCGCTGGTCCCGCCGCCCAGCTCGAGGGGATCTACGAGGGGCTGGTCGCGTCGGGGGGGCGGTGACCATTCAACCCGACCGCGCGGTCCAGGGGTTGAGGAGGCACCGCCTCCTTGGAGCGTCCTGCGCGCGACCCGCCACGGCGGCGGTGGCCCGTCAACCATGGAGGCCGTCGCACAGGCCGACCAGGCACCGGACCCCGGACCTACGCGATGCGCCGAGGGTCCGAGCTGCACGAGTCGAGCACGGTCTTCAGTCGGGCGAACAGGGTGTTCCACTGCTCGCCGAACCGCGGAGCTGGACCGTCGTAGCCCGCTTCGACGAGCTCCTCGTGGACCTTGCGGACCGACTGACGCGGTTGGGCGACCTCTTCCTTGGTGATCTGGACATAGCGGTGGCGGTGCCGACGCATCGCCGCATAGCGACTGATGTCGGAGCGGTACTGCGGACGCTCGAGCTGGTGGTGCTCGCCTTCGTACTCGACCACCACGCCCCAGGTCACATAGACCAGATCACCGATCACGACCCGTCCCGGGCCCACGTCGAGCTCAAGGCTTCACCTCCGCGTCCGGGAGGCCGGCGAAGGCGAGCAGGCGCGCAGCTCGGACTCCTTAAGGCTGGCGGAACGTTGATCCAGATGGTTGACGATCCACAGAGCCTCGTGAGCCCCGGGGCGCCAGAGCTCCGTGGTCGCGAGGTTGATGAGCTCGTGTTGGGTCATGTGGTCGTCGTGCAGCAGCCAGTCGCCCACCTTGATCGCGTCGATGACCCGGGCGCGAGCGCAGTAGAAGACGAACGCCGCCGCTGGTGTCACCCCGACCTCGTCGACCGGCGGCAGCCGCTTGGTGCGGTGCAGGAACACGTTGTCGAAGGCCAAGTGCAGTGGACCCTGCACGACGCAGCGCACCGGCAGCTTCGGACCGTAGTCCAGCCCCAGTGCTTGGATGCGGCTGATCCCGGTCAGGTGGACGCGCTCCGGCAGGGCCAACAACGCCGCGACCCGCCAGTCCTCGTCGGTCATCTCGTGGTCGCGCGACGCACCCGCCAGACCCTCGGATACACGCGTACGTAGCCGCGACCCTGGAGCATCCGATCGGTTACTCCCGCCTCGCGGGCTTGCTGGCGTGTGAAGGGACCGACTGGCAGCCGCGGTTCCGTCTCGGGCATGGGCCCGATGAGACCCGGCGAGGTCTGGAACGCCTTCACCGACCATGTTCGAGGTCGTGCAGAACCGAGATCCTCGGCCGGCTGTGGACGCCAAGTGGCCCTCGAGCGGCGGTGGCCGATCAACCTCGAACGGGTCGCTCAGGTTGAAGGTCACCGCTCACCAGAGCGGCCGGGTGACGCACCTCCAGCAGCGCCCAGGTGACGCAGGCCGAGACCAGGGCGGCGCCGAGCAGGTGGAGCCCCACGAGTGCGACGGGCAGGTCGGTGGCGTACTGGACGAAGCCGACTGTGCCCTGGGCGAGCTCGACCCCGAGCAGGACCCCGACCGCGAGGACCGGCCGCCCAGCCGCGAGCAGGGCGAAGAGCAGTCCCACGGTGAGTCCGACGAACAGGAACACCAGGTCGGCATGGAGTTGGCTGGCGGTCCGAGGGTCCAGGCCGTTGGCGGACCGAGTCCTCGTCGCCGGCGTGCGGGCCGGAGCCGGTGACCACGGTGCCGAGGTAGAGCACGACCCAGGCGGCCGCGAAGGTCTCGCCCACGCCAGCTTCGTCACGTTGTCGTCGTGTGCTGGGGCCAGCGGGGCGTCGACGGAGAGCAGCAGCCGCACGGCGAGCCCGACGAGCGCCAGCGAGCAGAGCAGGTGGAACGACTGACCGACGGGTTGAGGTCGGTGAGGACCGTGAAGCCTCCGATCACCGCCTGCGCGGGGATGCCCGCGGCGAGGACCACGACCATGGCGCGCACGTCCCGCCGGCCGGTGCGCCAGCCGACGACGAGGGTGGCGAAGGCGACCGCGACGAGCACGAACGTGAGCATCCGGTTCCCGAACTCGATCGCCGAGTGGTAGTCGAGCTCGCCGTGCGGGGTGTACGACGCCTCGGTGCACCGCGGCCAGGTGGGACACCCGAGCCCGGAGCCGGTCAGCCGGACGGCACCGCCCGTGATGACGATGCCGATGTTGGCGGCCAGGGTCGCCCAGGCCAGTCGGCGCAGCCAGTCCACTCCCACGAGAACGTCCTGGACGCGGCGTACGCGCCGACGGCCGCCCACCCACCCAGCACGGCCAGTTCGCGCCACGCGACCTCACCGTGCAGCAGGGCGTCGCGCATCGCCTCGCCGAGGGCTCCGGACGGAAGCCAGACGGGCGAGGTCGCCGAAGCTGCCGTACGCCGCGGCGGGGAGGATCACGGCACCGCCTGGCGAGCAGGAGCAGGTAGACCAGGTTCGCCACGGCCAGGGTCGCCTCGGCGCGCAGGGTGTAAATCGATGGAACAGGGCGCGGCAGATTGACGCTCCGTTTGGCTGTATCCGACGGCGGTGGCGAACAAGTAACCGTTGCCTCAGCAGGTCTACAGCGGGCCAGAGCGTTGTCACGGATGGGCTTTGGTATAGTCACCGGGCCAGTGCTTCAATCAACTCCCCAAGGGCGCTTCCCGCAATCCGTTCGACGCGTGGGCATTCGAGCCTGGCAGCGTCACCGATCTCTGGGGACTGTTGTTTGGTGCAGTTGTTCTTGGTGTAACGATTTGGGTAGCGGTCTCGGCAGCGCCGAATCATGACTCGACAAACGAAGATGATGCTGCGGCAGGAACAGATCGCAAGACGAACTGAGCGAATCACCAAGAGACAGGGGGAGATCGCTGAAACCCAGCATCAGATAATGCAAGAGCAGCTTGATCGAAAAGCCGTAATGGCTTTCATCCTGCTAATGAAAAACGCAACGGCCGATTCGATTCAATACGAGGTGTCAATTCTCAACAGTGGCAACAGGGCGCGCAAGCTTCATTGGAACTTTCTGCTACCGCGAAGCTATCAGCGATGGCTGTCATTCAGCCCGGAGCTAGTTCATAAGGTTAAGCAGACTCAATCGACCATTGAAGACATCCACCATGACCACTATCGCAGCTATACGAAGCATCCGGTTTATCAGGGCCGCAGGCAATACATCGGGCTGCTCACCATCGACCGCCGCGGGCTGGACAAGGACGGTGATCGCGCGTTGGCAAATTACCTGCAATGACGGGAGAGTTTCCTGCCGAAGGACAATGGGGCAGCTCGACCTATTGGATCTTCCGAGCCACGCGGCTGCATATGGTCACGCCTTCTGATTTTGACGACTGATTCCCTGCTCTTCGCGGCTAACGGCTGGGCGAACAAACACCGCCCAACTAGGCCAAACACGACCAACCTTGGACGACCGAGAGCGGCGGAATTTGCTAAGAGAAACTCCCAAACGCACACTCAGGGCCAACCTAGGCCACAAGTCGTCCGATCGAATCCCCCCTTCCGCACCAAACCCTAACTATCAGGAAACCAGTGGCTTACCAGGTATGGACGATGTGAGGGCATCGTCCGTCTGAGGCGAGTTCTCGAGCGGGTCTTTGCAAGAATTTGCAAGACTCTCCGAGTTCGCTCTGGACTGTTCTACCCGAAGCAACGCCATCCTAAGACGGCGGCTGGTCGTGTCTCTCACACCGCGCCTGGTGCCAGGGCGAGTGATGTCCGTCCGACGGCGCTGCGGACGACGAGGGGAGACAATAGCTCCCCAGCCCCTCGTCTCCCCGTGTGTCTCCCCAACTCGACAGTTCATGACGTGCCAACCAGGGAAGAGAGGTGGAGATACAGACGCGCGATTACGTGTGCCTCAAAGCGTCCCGCTCCGCGCGTGATGGCATCGGCGCGATCGTCTTCATCCGCGGAGCCTCGCGCTCGAACTCGGCGTGGCCGAACTACGACTGTCTCGAGCCTACGGCCATGATCAAAGTGTCGTACCTGGTGCGGTCACACTCGCCAACTGTGTCGGTCGTGACGTGCCTGGTGTCGAGATCGATATCGACGACTTCGCCCAGGACCACGCGTGTGTTGCGCTGGTAGAGGAGCACTTCGCGAATCGGGCGGGCAACGTCGCCCTCGGAGAGAATCCCGTCGCTACCTGATGCAGCAGTGGCTGCATCAGGTGGTGGTTCGTGCGGTCAACGACGGTGACGTCGACGGGGGCGTGTCGCAACTTTCGCCGCAGAGACGCCTCCAAATCCGCCGCCGACGATGACGACATGATGCCGGCGGCCTGTTGCCGAGGAGTTCATCATGGCTGAACTCGCGCCTTCGGAAGATCCGCGGGACGATCGATGCCGACTACGTCGAGCCGGCCGTTGCGATTGCGAATAGTCACCCGCACAGCCCTATCCCAGTTCGGAAATTCCCGTTGAATCGTCGAAATGGCGGCTACGGCATAACGGGCTCCGTCTTGATCCGGCGCGCCCCACGTCGCGGGCGGTATCGCCGCGCGAGGTTCAGCGGTAGCAACGGTGCAGCAGATCGGCCCCGTGGTCCCCGGGTTGTTGTCAAAGGGCGCCCATTGAATGACATACCTCGGCTCTTGTTGAATGACCCCCAGCCGCAGTGCGGCGTTGTCGAACGTCAGCTCGGGCGCGGCCTCGTTGCTAATCTGGAATTGGTCGACAGGATTGGTTCGGCTGATACCCCAACGCACGGATTTGTCCCGGCGTTTGATGATCAAGTCGGCGAGCTGGTGCGCCGATTCTAGACTCGTCAATCGTGCCTCTTCGACGAGTCCTCGAATCATCCCGTTGGTGAAGCGCGCCATGATGTTGGCGGCCCAGAACGCATCCGCCGCATCCATCTGCTTGAACGCGGGGTTCGGATACTCCGTCTTCCACGTCGCCGGATCGAACAGGTCCGCTTCAATGTTGCCGACCGAAGGATCGTGACGCCACTTGATCGACATCCAGTTCCGCTGATACAGGCCAAGGCCGATCAAGCCTTTGCCGATTTTGCCCGGCTCGATGAAGTACTCGATAGCCACCGCGCGGCTGTTGTGCCGAGGTGCTGCCGCTGCCGAGATTCGAACCGAAATCCTGCAGGTAATGCCGGACATAGCGGCGGCCGTTGTCCTCGACGTATGTATCGATGCTGTTGATCGCACGGGCATCATCGTGGTTCAACCACGCCGCAAACAGACGCAGGCCGCGCAGCTCCCGCCGCCGCTCGTGTGGAAACACGTCGTTGGGATCGTCGGAGCGACGGCCCGTGAACATGAACTGGCCCACGACCTTGCCGGGCACCCACAGGCTGGCGAGCGCTCGTATCGATCCGTCTGCCCGCTTGGGCACGTTGCGCAGCCACCGATGAATGTCGCTCTGCCGGATCGGCACGCGATCACCGACGGCGTTGCGCATCTGCGCGCCTGGCGCAACCGCCAGGTCCTCGAGACGGAAGTGGACGACGAAGTCCTGGGGAACGTGGTAGCCGATCGCGTGGAACAGTTTCGTCGAGATCAGCTCCACTGACGACGGCAGCTCGGGATTCGACGCCGGATCGAGCTTGATCATGTAGGTGTCACCGCGTTGGTCGCGAATCGTGAACTTGGGCGTCAGGCCCTCGTCCGGCCGGCCTGTGACAAGCCAGTGGCCTCTCGCTGGACCATCGACCGTGTTGGGACCGCGCAGGACGTCTTCCACGCTCATGTCGCGCTGCCCGATGCGATTGGTAAACCAGCTCGAATCCGGCACTTCGCCGAGCGTGTTGACGTTGAGCGCCGGGCCGAAAGATCGCGCGGTTTCGCCGAACGTGTTCGCCACGAATTCGTAGCTCTTCGAAAGGTCGTGTTTCGCAGGCTGGGCGATCGAACGCATGTCGTCGTCGAGCCACACGGGATCGTCGGGATAGAACCGCGCAGACCCGCGACCTGGCAACGTTTGTGCGAACGGCGTCGACATGACCGACGCGCCGAGGGCGGTAGCAAGTAAAACCACGGCTAGGGACTTAGAAGACATGTGAGAACCTCAGAATCGGAATGAAACCTTCCCGGCTGAACGCCAGGTCGAGGCGAGCGACTACCGCTTTGTTGCTGTGGAAACGCAACCCGACGCCGTAGGTCACCTCCGTGTTGCTCAACGACAACTGACGGCGAGCCGGCGCCACGGTGCCGGCGTCGACGAAGAGCGCCGCGTCAAGGGCCCACCATGCCTCCCATCGGTACTCGGCGCCGAACAGCAGTGTGTTGTTGTCGCGGAAGCGCGACTCGCGAAAGCCACGCAGGTCTGCATGCCCGCCGAGGGTCGGCTGCAGGTAGAACGGCACCGACTGACCCTCATCTGCAGTGGTGAATGCGCCGGCCGCGCGAACCGCGAATACCCGATACCGGCTGGCGAGCGGGATGTAATGCTGGAAGTTCACGTCGACGCGGTAGAAGTCGAACTGCCGCAGCTCGCGATCATCGAACCGCGTCGCTGTCATTTCGTACCTGCCACCCGATTGCGGATGAGCAGCGTTGTTACGCCAATCGACCGCCGCGAACGCCTTGACTTTGATGAAATCTGTCTCCGTATCAAGGCCCGGCGTGGTGGCGGCACTGAAGACTTCTTCGGTCGACGCGTATGCGGTATCACTGCCCGCCCCGACTCGCGGGCTTACATAGAACGCGCCGGCGCCTAAATCGAGGTTGAACGGCCGCCACCGCACCGAGCCCCCAGTTTCGGCTGTCTCGATCAGATAGTTCGTCCGATCCGACTCCGAACTGTCCATGCCCAAACCGAAGTAGTCCTCTTGCGGGAACTTGTAATAGCCGCCAGATGCATTCAGGTCGATCGGCTGGCCACCGATGTTGTGGGCATCGATTGCGGCATTGACGCGCGCGTAGCCGCGTGTGCTGTACTGCGCCTCGGCTGGCAAACGTCACTCGGTTCGGCACCGACGGATCGGGATCGTCCGCCGTCAGGGTTTTGTCGAACGCGACGCCGAATTTCATGCCAGCGCCGCCAGGGAAGTCACCGCCCCCGATGCGGAAGCCCTTCCAGCCGGCAAGGAATTTTGTCAGCGCGTACTGATTGTCGTACCAATACAGGCCGCGCTCGACCATCGAGCGCCGCGGCGGCGCTGATTGGCTCGACAGAGCCTCTCCGAGCCTGATCGAGCACGCTTGCACGGCTCGACGGCTCTGAGGGCGCTTGCGCCATGAGCGGCGCCGCGAGCGACACAATCATGACCGCGATTGCCGGTGTGAAAACACGTGTGTGAATATTGCGCATCTCTTCCTCAGCGCGGCCACGCGGCCGCGATTGTTGTCGGTTCACTGTCGCTTAACGCATGTTGATGACGACGGCTCCGTAAACGCGGTGGATGTATCGTGTTTCGCGGCCAAAGAACTCAGGCGCATCGTCCTTCGACTGGGTCACTCCGAAGCGATAGTCGCCACGCAGTCCCCAGCGATTGTTTGGCGCGTACCACTTGATGCCGCCGCCGACGTTGCCGCTCAGGAACGTCTCGTCGTTCTGAATCCCCAGACCCGGGCGTTCGAACATCGTCAGCCCGCCGATTCCGATAGTCGCGTAGGGGACAACGGCATGACCGCTCGTCGCCGCTACCACGATGTTGCCGTTGTAGCTCAGCATGTTCGGCGCCTTGACGTTGCTGTTGAGGTCGCCGAACTGGAGGTCCGACGTCGTCGCGATCATCGTCCCGACCTCGCCCTCGATGCCGACGTAGCGATTGACGTTGATCGTGATCGCGGTGCCGAAGCCGTAGTTGCCGAAGCTCGGTTTGCCGTCCTGCTTGGCGACATACGCGGCGCTCGCCGGCATGAATGTCACTTCGACAAGACCAGGCGCGTTAGTTGATTCCTGCGCAGAGGCGCTTCCAACGCTAAGCGCGATTCCGACGACGACGAGCGCTGCAATCCTGCGTAACATGACCATCTCCTTAGTGTGTGACCGTTCGCGCCATCCTTAGCGGCGCTCGATCACACCAAGGGCAAAGGTGATGCCGGGCGCGATGCAGATTGTTGCTATGGTTTTCGTAAAGTGTTGCGCGGCACAGTGTGTGATCGCAGACGGTCCGCGCGTTTTCGAACGGCGCCGTCAGTGCTGCGGCACGACTTTCTGGTAGAACACGAACCAGAGGCGAGGCTCAGTGCGGTAAAAGAGCTCGATCTCATCACCCGTGAGATCGAGCCCCCTGGAGCACAACTCGGCGATCGTCTCGATGCGATCGTCCGCGAACCGCAGGCGCAGCTCTTCATCGCTGAGCAACTTCTCGATGACCATTCCAACGGCCGCTTGTGACATGTGTCGCCTCCTTCGAAGAACCGCACGGCGTGATCGCAACATCGACGCCACTCCGCAAAGCGGCTCGAAGGTGCTGACGCAGCGAGATTCCGGGGCGCCGCAGGAACTTATCGAGATCGGCCGTGCGCTGGCGCACACGATGCGCGACTAAGCACACAGTGCTTCGCATCCGAGCGTGGGATGCCGGACAGGTCGAACCCTGAATTTGATACGGGTGAGCTAAGCCTCTGGCGCTTTTTCGATCTGGTACTTCTGAATGCGCAGATGGAGCTGAGTGCGCGAGAGGCCGAGGCGCTTCGCGGCGCGCGTCTTGTTCCAGCCGCACTCGCGCAGGACGTTCGCGATGGTGTCCCGCTCGATCGTGCCGAGGTCGGTCGACGTTGCGCTTCGGGGCTTGCCGGCAGCTTCGAGGGCGAGGTGCTCCGGAGCAATCAGCCCGCCTTCGCACAGAATGGCGGCCCGCTCGAGCGCGTTGCGGAGTTCGCGGACGTTGCCCGGCCAGTGGTGGCGAAGCAGCGCTTCCTGTGCAGCACGCGTGAGCCCGGCCGGCGGGCGTGCGAAGGATCGGCCGATGTCGTCCAGCAATGCCTTACTGAGCGGGACGATGTCCGCGGTGCGGTCACGGAGTGGCGGAATCGCGATGTCGAACACCTGCAGGCGGTAGAACAAGTCCTCGCGGAAGTCGCCGCGTTCGACCGCCTTGCGCAGGTCCCGGTTGGTCGCCGCGATCACGCGGATATTCGCCTTCAGGATGCGGGTGGCGCCGAGACGCTGGAACTCGCGCTCCTGCAGCACGCGCAGGAATTTCGCCTGCGCCGCCAGGCTCATCTCGCTGACTTCGTCGAGAAACAGGACGCCGCCGGCGGCCAGCTCGATTTGCCCCGGCTTGGCCTGCTGCGCGCTGGTGAACGCACCGCGCTCGTAGCCAAAAAGCTCGGACTCGAGCAGCTGCTCCGGCAAGGCCGCACAGTTCAAGGCGACGAACGGGCCCCGACTTCGTGCGGAGGCGCGATGGATGAAGCGGGCCACGACCTCCTTTCCCGTTCCGGACTCACCCGTGACGAGCACCGTGGTGTCTGTCTCCGAAACCTGGGTCGCCTTCTTCAATACGCCAAGCCATTCCGTGGATTTGCCCACGACGCGGATCTGGGTTTTCGAATCGAGCTCGTCCGAGAGCATCTGCACCCGCGCTTCGAGCCGATCGGCGCGGGCCAGCGCCTCGGCGGCCTCTCGTTCGGCCGCGACGAGTTGTTCGTGCGAGACCGACAGGGCGACGTAACCCGCAATGCGGTGCGCGACCCGCAGGTCGCGCGGTTCGTACGCCCGCGGCCGCTTCGACCAGAAGACCAATGTAAGGTGCTGCTTGCGGGCTGGAACCCTCACCATCAGGACCGCGCGATAGCCGGCGTTAATCACGGGCGTGAATGCGTCCGGCGGATCGAAGGACGGCAAGGCGTCTTCGGTGAGGTCGCCGATGATGTGTTCGTCAGGTATCGGTGTCTTGCTGCTGACCGCTACCGGGTCGGGGAAGTCCTCGGGCGACTTGGCCTGGTGCGAGAAGTGGCGGTCCTGATCGGTGAAGACCATGGCCAGCGCGTCGTGCGGCAGCATCGTCTTGGCGATCTCCGAGATGCGCGGAAACACGGTGCGGACGTCCAGAACGTCGGAGATGGTCCGCAGCAGTGCGGCCGACCCTTCGATCTCAGCCACTCGGTGCTTCTCGATGTCACTGTCGTCCGCAGGCGGATCGACCATCAACGCCATGTGCGCCTCCGCCCGCCCGGCGCTCGCGCCGCGGGCCGCATTTCGGAGCCCAATCATATCCGTCACGGTCGGCGCTGTGTGCCGCTGAGATTATCTAATTGCGGCGAATCCAAAGCCGGCGGCGCGGCCTGGCCGGCTTGGTGGTGGCTCGAGAATTCTTCGCGCGCGGTCTCGGCTCTCACACCGGCCCGCGGCCGTCGAGCCGAATGCGCTGCAGCCGTTCGTCGATCCATTTCGCCGCAACCGCCCAGAGCCGCCGGTCGGTCTTTTCGAGTGCATCCAGTTCGGTGTTGGTCAGTTCGAAGCCTCGCTCCCGCAAGGCATTGAGGGTTGCGGTCGGCCGCTCGAGGAAATCGCTCCGGAGTTCCTCGTCGGTAAGGATTAGCCCGATGACGAGTTGCACGGTTCGTTGCATGATTCACACTGCCTGTCGAAAACCGGGGCGCATCCCACGTTCGCACCCCGTCACGCCCATCAGAAGAGCAACAGCGCTGCCACCGCGCGAAATGCGAGAAACGGCGCAAATGCACCAAGAGCGCCCCTCGCGGCCACCAGGGTCCGTCTGGATCCGCGCGGCCGTGTGCGTCAACGTGCAAACGGACCACAGAGTCAGAACAGCGCTCTCTTGAGCAATGCCGGAATCGTTGGCGTCGCTTGCAGCTGAATGTTCCAGGTCGGACCGGCGACGCTCGGACGAATCGGGAAGTACTGAACCTGCACTTGGAACAACGTGGGCACGCCTCCGCACTTGCACATCTTGCCCACCTGCGGCCCGATCCCAAACGTCCCGCGCTCGCCCTCGAGCGCTTCCCAATTCACCGAGAGCGTCGGCTGCGTCCCTACGGTCCACCCGTTGGCAAACAAGTACGTGAAGTTGAACACCCCACTCATGTGGTTGGTGTCCTGACCGTCCCCGCCGATCTTGAACCATTGCTGCAGGAAGGCGTAGCTGATGAAGCGCTTACCGAGCAACACGGCTCCGGCGTCGGGTCCCACCTGCCATGTGTCTTGAGTCAGCAGATCGTTCAATGCCGTAGGAAAGATAAACGTCGGGCCCGCGCCGACCATGAGCCGGCCGCCTAGAAACGAACGCGGCAGGGCAAACGCAAGAACGGTATCGCCGTAACCCGCAGTCCGTTCGTTCTGACCGCTCCGATCCAAATGCGGGACGGAATTTACGATTGGCACCATCGGCCGGATGATCAGCCCCTGCTTCTCGGTGAGCCTTAAGCTAATCAACGGCTGAAACAGATAGTTGCTCTGCACCCGAGTGTGATCGTCGCCGAAGGGCATCTCCGCCCAGTTGTTATTCTGCTGTAACTGCAGCGCCCAACTGCTGGCGAACGGATTGCTCGCCTCTTGGGCCATGGCCGCCGCAGACTTTCCCTGATCCCCTGATGCCGTCGTGTTTGCCGTCGGCGTCTGCGCGAGCCCCGCCCTCGCCACGAATGCGAATGCGAATGCGAAGCCGAGCGTCGTGAGCACTTTCTGACGTGTCATGTTCACCTCTCCCATTGCAGGCAATGGCAAAGGTGATGCCCTCGTGATGCGTTTTGGATCTCGCGGAAAAACGGGGTGCTGCTGTCGCGGCGTGCGCGTGTTCTCACACGGATCGTGCGAAACCAGACAGTCGCTGGCGCGGCGAACGCGAAGAAAAACCCGCAATCGCTCGGATTCGCGAGCAATTAGGCGCTGGCATCGCCGTTGCCTTTGGTGGACGCGTGATGACACTGACCTTACACACAACGCTAACTCGAACCCTCGCGCGCGCGGTTCTGATGATCGGCTTGATCGCGCTGGCCACTCCGGGTGCTGCGCAAGAAGCCGATACGCCGACAGTTCCGGCGGCCGGCAGTGAACGCGGCTTGCTATTGGTTCCCGGCATGTTTCTGAGCGCACTGACTCCCGTGCACGACCGAGTCGCGCTCAACGTCTACGGCTTTTACTACGGGGAAGTAGACGCGCCGACCGCCCAGGTCGACGTCCCAATCCGGGCAACAAAGTTCCTGACCATTACACCGAGCTATTTGTATTACGAAGTTCCTCCAGGTGGATTGAACAGAGCGGCGGAGGGCGCGGCGCGTTTCACCGACACATTCGAAGAGAACCAGTTTCGCATCGACGGGACACTGCGGTTCTCCCTGCGCGCATTGGAGATCTCCGGCCGCAGCATGTATGTCAGACGGTTCCGGCCCACTGACGAAATCAACCGCTATCGCCACCGGATCGGAATCGCGCATCCGGTCAGGGTCATGGGCGATATCTGGAAACCGTTCGCCAGCTATGAGGCGTTCTACGAGCGCAGCAATGGCGGTTGGAACCGCGATCGCGTGACTGCCGGCGTCACCGTGCCGCTCGTGAAGCGCGTCGCCTTGCAGCCCTCGTACATCTGGGACAACAACCACGTTCGAGGACTGCGAGACATGAGCTACCTGCAGTTCGGACTGATCGTCAACACGCGATAGGCCCGTCAGTCTTCGTCAACCACCGTTTTAGAGGAGATCGTCATGTCGAATGTATTGAAACGCGGAACTGCCATGCTCGCCGCACTGCTGGCCAGCCTGGTGTTCGCCACGAGCGCGCTGGCGCAGATGCCGACGTCGCCGTGGAAGAAAGGCGCACCATTCCCGGAACCCGATGAGGAACTGTACGGGGTTCCCGCCAACGGCAAACTCTACGTGTTCGGGGGCTGGGACGGCGGCAAGGCTCGCGGCGCCGCTTACGAGTACGACCCGGCCACCGACAAGTGGACGAAGAAGACGTCGATGCCGCGGCCGGCCCACCATGCGGCACTCGCGACTGTGAACGGGAAGATCTATGTCATCGGCGGGTTCGTGCCGCCCAAGGACACCGCCATCCCGGTTGGCGGTGCGTGGGAGCCCATCGACAACGCCTGGGAGTACGACATCGCAACGGACTCCTGGAAGTCGCTGCCGCCGCTGCCCGGCAAGCGCGGTTCCGCGATCGCCGCGGAAGTCGGCGGCAAGATCTACGTGATCGGCGGCGCCACGACGATGGAAGGATCGAAGGACCCGTTCTTCAGCTTCTTCGGACCGTCTCGCGTCCTCGGCACGAACGAGGTTTACGACCCCGCCACCAACAAGTGGGAGAGCCGGGCGCCGATGTCGGTGCCGCGCAACCACGCGTTCAGCGGCGTGGTCAACGGCAAGATCTACGTGATCGGCGGCCGCACCGGCCACGGGTTCATCCTGTCGGCGACCAACACGGACGTCGTCGAGGAATACAACCCGATCTCGAACACGTGGAGCGTGCCGAAGGAACGGATGCCCACCGCGCGCAGCGGCGGCGCGTCCGGCACCGACGGTCGCAGGATCTACGTGGCCGGCGGTGAGGTGACGACCAAGGATCTCGTCGGTGCGTTCAAGAGCGTCGAGGCCTACGACCCGATGACGAATTCGTGGATGACGCTGCCCTCAATGCCGATGCCGCGTCATGGCATCGCGGGCGGTGTGATCGGCAATCGCTTTCACCTGGTGAGCGGCATGATGCAGTCGGCCGGGGCGCTGACGTTCCTCGATCCGACGCTGTCGACGCACACGGCGATGCACGACATCCTGGAACTGCAGTTCGGCGCGCCGCCGCCACCCACCGCCACGAAGAGTGCGGCCGCAACGCCCGTGCAGGCACCGGCAGCGCAGCCGGCAGCAACGACCGCGATCGTCACCAAGACCGCAGCGCCGGCACAGGGTGTGAAGAGGGCCTACACGCGCTACAACGTCAACAGCCCGCAAGGCCAGGTGATGCTCGCGAAGTACGCGCAGGCGGTGGAGATCATGCGCGAGCTGCCGGAGCACGACCAGCGATCGTGGAAGTGGTGGTGGAACACGCATTGGATCAAGGGCTTCCCGGCGTTCCTGTGGGATCACTCCAGGAAGCTCAAGACCGAACTGATCGCAACGCTGCCGCCTGAGAAGCGCGCCGATGCGGAAGCTGTGTGGAACGGGTGCCAGGCGCACCCGTTCAACCCGTCGAACCCCGAGCAGTTTCAGCAGTGGTTCTTCCTGCCGTGGCACCGGCTGATGCTGGCCCAGTTCGAAGGCGTCATTCGCGAAGTGCTGCAGGACGAGGATTTCTCACTGCCGTACTGGAACCCGGTCACCGGCAATCCCGACGATTTCATCGTCCCGGCGGTGTTCCGGGTGCCCGGCACCACGCTCTACAACGGCACGCGCTGGCCGTGGGTCAATGGCGGCGATCGGATCGACACCATCTACAAGGATTGGATCAATCTGAGCGCGCTGAACGAGAAGTTCTACATCGATTCGCCGACCGGGAACCTCGGGTTCAATCCGCGCATGGACCAGAACCCGCACTTCTTCACGCACTTCGCGCTCGGCGGCGACATGGCGGAATTCTCGACCGTCGGCGGCGACCCGATGTTCTATATCCATCACGCCAACGTCGACCGGATCTGGGAAAGCTGGAACCGTCTCGGCAACACGAATCCAATCGATCCCAAGTATCTCAACCGGGTGTTCTCGTATGGCGACAGAAGCAACAAGCGCGCGGATCTGCCGGTCAGTGCGAGCGATCGTACCGCGCAGATGGGCTACGAGTACGACGCCTACGAACTGCCGCCCCAGCCACGACCCCTGTCCACTGAGGAAGCGGCGGAGCGGGATCGCGTTTACAAGACCCTTCACGACAAGGCCCTCGGCGGTTCGCACCCCATGCCGAACGCACCGGGCGGGAAACCGCGATGATCCTGAAGCTGTTGATCACCGTGGTCTTCGTCGGCGCCGCCGTACAGAAATTCACCGGTAAGGTGGCGCCGAGCTGGGCGCGATGGGGCTTCTCGCGGCAGCAGATGTACGCCGCGGGCGTCGCAGAAGTCGTCGCGCTGATCGTGTTCTGGTTGCCCGGACTCGAGCTGCTTGGTGGCGCGGGCCTGGGTGTCGTGTTGCTCGGCGCGCTGGCGACCCTGATTAAGCACCGCGAGGCACTGTCGCACATTGCGTTGCCCGCGGTCACGCTGCTCCTGGTGATTGGGCAGCTCTACACGTCAACGGTCGCCTGACCTGTCAGGCGGGAGCCCATGCGAATGAAACGCATCATCGTCGTCACGGCTCTCGCCGCTGCGCTCGTTGCGGGCTGGTTCGCCGCGAGCGCGTGGTCAGCGCACCAATCCGCGGCAGCGCATGCGAGTACGCACGCCGGATCGACCTACAGCTGTCCGATGCACCCGGAATACCGCAGTGACCATCCCGGAAGCTGCCCGGTCTGTGGCATGGCGCTCGAGGCACCACGCCAGGATGCGACGGACCGCGGCGAGGCGGGGAACAGCGCGGTGCCGAGTGGCTCGGTGCACGTGGATCCGGATCGCCAGCAGGCGATCGGGGTTCGCGTCGGCGTCGTCAATCGAATGGCTGCGACGCGTGTGCTGCGCACGACGGGACGGGTGGCCGCTGACGAGAACAGGACGTATCCAATCGTCGCCGCCGTCGCCGGCTGGATCCGGAACGTCGAAAGCGTCGCGACCGGCGACACGGTCGCGAAGGACCAGGTCCTCGCCTCATTTCTGGCGCCGGAGCTCGAATTCAGGAACGCGCAGCAGTCCTACTACACCGGTCTTGAAGCGTTCTACCGCCTGGCGGTGACCGAGCCACAGCCGCAGCCCCAGCCAGGATCGCGGCCGCACGCCTTTGGCGGCGCCGGGGGCATCGATCGCATGGCGGATGAGTTGCGAATCATGGGCGTCTCCAATTCGCAGCTGCGAGAGATGGCCGCCCGCCGCGAGGTGGTGGCGGACATCCGCGTCGAGTCGCCGGCGGACGGCGTCGTGCTGCAGCGCAACGTCTCGCCGGGCCTCCGCTTCGATCGCGGGTTCGAGTTCTATCGCATCGCGGATCTCGGCCGGGTGTGGATTGTCGCTGACGTGCAGCGTCACCAGCTGCCATTCATCCGCCGCGGCACGTCGGCGCGGATCACCGCGGCCGGCGGAGGGCCGGCGTTGATCGCAACGGTGAGTGCGGCCGAGCCGATCTTCGATGCGGCCGCCCAGACACTGAAGGTGCGGCTCGAGGCGGCGAACCCGCAACGAACGCTCACGCCGGGGATGTTCGTGGATGTGGAGTTTCCCACGAAGACGGCGGAGACGATCGTCGTGCCCGCGGATGCGATCGTCGATTCCGGACTGCGCAAGACCGTGTTCGTCGACAGCGGCAATGGCCATTTCGAGCCGCGGCTGATCGAAACCGGGTGGCGCAGCGGCGATGAGGTCGAGGTGATCAAAGGGCTGCTGCCTGGCGAGCGCATCGTCATGGCCGGCACGTTCTTCATCGATTCTGAAAGCCGCATGAAGCGGCCCTCGATCGCGACGCCATGATCGAGCGCATCATCGACATCTCGGTGCGGCACAAGTTTGTGATGCTGCTCATGGTCGGCGCCGCCGCGGTTGCCGGCGCGCTCGCCCTGCGCAACGTTCCGCTTGACGCGCTGCCGGACCTCGGCGACACGCAGGTCATCATCTACTCTCGTTGGGAACGCAGTCCGGATCTGATTGAGGCGCAGGTCACCTATCCAATCGTCACGGCGATGCTTGGCGCGCCGCGCGTGAAAGCCGTCCGCGGCGTCTCCGATTTCGGCTACTCGTTCGTCTACGTCATCTTCGAAGACGGCACCGATACCTATTGGGCGCGCACGCGCACGCTCGAGTATCTGTCGGGCGTGTTGTCACGACTGCCTCAGGATTCGAAGACCGAGCTTGGACCGGACGCGACCGGGGTTGGCTGGGTGTTCCAGTACGCGTTGGTCGACCATTCGGGCCGACACAGCCTCGCGGACTTGCGCTCGTACCAGGACTGGTATCTGCGCTACTACCTCAAGGCGGTGCCTGGCGTGTCGGAGGTCGCTTCGCTTGGCGGCTTTGGCCGGCAGTATCAAGTGAACGTCGATCCGAACCGTCTACGTAACTACGACCTTTCGATCCAGCGCGTGGTCGACGCCGTGCGCGGGGGCAACGCCGAGAGCGCTGGCAGGCTGATCGAGTTCGGCGGCAGCGAATACATGGTACGCGGCCGCGGCTACGCGACGTCCGTCGCTGACTTCGAGAGCATCGCTGTGTCCACGAGCGACAGCGGGACGCCGATCAGGATTCGAGACATCGGCCATGTCACGCTCGGCCCGGATCTGAGACGCGGCCTTGCCGATCTGGACGGCACCGGCGAAGTGGTGTCGGGCATCGTTGTGATGCGCCAGGGCGAGAACGCGGTCGACGTGATCGATCGCGTCAAGGCCCGCATCCGCGAGATCGAACCGGGGCTGCCCCCAGGCATGGAAATCGTCCCGATTTACGATCGCTCCGCACTGATCCGCCGCGCCATCGACAACGTCAGCGAGACCCTCGTCGAGGTGGTGCTCACGGTGGCCTTCGTCGTGCTGCTGTTCCTGTGGCACGTGCCGAGTGCCCTGATCCCGCTGATCACCCTTCCGGTTGCGGTGCTGATCGCGTTCATCCCGTTTTACGCACTCGGCATCACCGCCAATATCATGTCGCTCGGCGGCATCGCGATCGCGATGGGCGAGCTGGTCGATGCGGCAATCGTGGTCGTTGAACAAACGCACAAGAAGCTCGAGCAAGCACAGCGCGAAGGATCGACGCGCGCCCATCACGAAGTCGTCCTGGAAGCGGTCAGGGAAGTCGCGCCGGCGAGCTTCTTCGCGTTGCTCGTGATCGCGGTGTCGTTCCTTCCCGTGCTCGCCCTCGAGTCGCAGGAGGGCCGGCTGTTCAAGCCGCTGGCCTACACCAAGACGCTGACGATGCTCGCGGCGGCTGCGCTGGTGATCACGCTCGACCCGGCGCTGCGGGTGCTGATGACCCGAATCCGGCCCTTCGAGTTCCGCCCGGCGTGGCTCCGTCGCGTGGTGAACACCGTGCTCGTCGGACGCATCCGTTCCGAGGAGTCGCACCCGATCAGCCGTGGGCTCATGAAGATCTACGAGCCCGTCGTTCGCTGGTCGTTGCGGTGGAAGTGGTCGGTGATCGGCGGCGCAGCGGTGCTGGTCCTGATCACGGTTCCGGTGTTCATGCGACTCGGGTCGGAGTTCATGCCGCCGCTCTACGAGGGATCGCTTTTGTACATGCCGACGACGATGCCTGGTATCGCGATCGGCGAGGCGCAGAAGCTGATGCAGGTGAGCGACCGTGCCATCAAGCAGTTTCCTGAGGTCGATCGCGTGCTCGGCAAGGCGGGGCGCGCGGACACGAGCACCGATCCGGCGCCGCTCTCGATGCTGGAGACGGTAATCACGCTCAAGCCGACCTCTGAATGGCGCCGCGTCGACACGTGGTACTCCGGCGTGGGCGCCGGAGCCGATCAAGCGCGTGCTCCGGCACGTCACGCCCGATCACATTTCGGAAGAGCAGCTGATCGAGGAGATGAATGCGGCGGTGACGTATCCCGGCGTCTCGAACGCGTGGACGATGCCGATCAAGGGGCGGATCGATATGCTGACTACCGGCATCCGCACACCGGTGGGCTTGAAGATTTCCGGCGCTGATCATGCCGAGATCGAGCGGATCGGCAAAGCGATCGAGTCAGCACTTCCCGTCGTCAGCGGCACGCGCAATGTGTTTGCCGAGCGCACCAGCAGCGGTTTCTTCCTCGACATCGAATGGAATCGCGATGCGCTGGCGCGCTACGGCTTGAGCATCGAGGCGGCGCAGACCGTCGTGCAGAACTCGATCGGCGGCGACAACGTCACGACCGCGATCGAGGGACGCGAGCGCTACCCGGTGAACGTTCGCTACATGCGCGACTTCCGATCCGACACTGATGCGCTCAAGAGCGTGCTGGTGCCCGCGTCAGACGGACAGCGGCAGATCCCGCTCGGCGAATTGGCGGCAGTGAAGGTCACGACCGGACCCGCGATGATTCGCAACGAAGACGGCCTGCTGACCGGCTACGTCTACGTGGACATTGCGGACCGCGACATCAGCAGCTACGTCGAGGAAGCGAGCCAGGTCGTGCGCGAGCAGGTCAAGCTGCCGCCGGGGTATGCGCTGCTCTGGAGCGGCCAGTACGAATCGATGGCCCGCGTGCGCGCTCGACTGGCCTACATCATTCCATTCACGCTGCTGCTGGTGTTCGTACTGCTGTATCTGAACACGCGCTCGGTCGTGAAGACGGCGATCGTGGCGCTCGCAGTTCCGTTCTCGGCCGTCGGCGCGATCTGGTACCTGTATCTGCTCGACTACAACATGAGCGTCGCCGTCTGGGTCGGGCTGATTGCGCTGCTTGGCGTCGACGCGCAGACCGGTGTCTTCATGCTGCTGTATCTCGACCTCGCCTACGAGAAAGCCAGGCGGGACGGGCGGCTGCGGACGCTGGCCGACCTGCAAGGCACGATCGTCGAGGGCGCCGCCAAGAGGCTGCGGCCGAAGTTTATGACCATGGCGACGACGTTCATCGGGCTGATGCCGATCATGTGGGCGACCGGCACGGGCTCTGACGTCTGGAAACGAATCGCCGCGCCGATGGTCGGCGGCATTCTCACGTCGTTCGTCCTCGAGCTCGTCGTCTATCCCGCGATTTACGAAATCTGGAAGTGGCACTTCGAGATGAAGCCGTCTGCCGCCACCAGTGATCGGCTCCTGCCGATCGAAGCAGCGCGTTCTTACCCTGGAGGATTGTGATGTCCCGTCTCCTTATTCTCGGTGCCACGGGACGGCTTGGTCGCCACGTGCTTAGCCAGGCCGTCGCCGGCGGGCACGAGGTCACGGTCTTGGTCCGCACGCCATCGAAGCTGCCGGCGGAGCTTCGTGACCGAGTATCGATGCATACCGGCGATCTCAGCGCCCTCGTGCCGCTCGAACTCGTCAGAGGACAGGACGCGTTGATCAACTGCGCCGGCCATGTCGCCGACGGTGAAACGTTCGTTGGCCTGATCGACCGGCTGGCCATCGGCGTGAGCATGCTCGCGCGCGCCGAGCAGCCGATCTGCTGGTTTCTGGCCGGCGCGGCGCTGCTTGACATCGATGCATCGGGGCGACGTGGTGTCGATCTGCCGACCCTGAAATCCAGCTTCTGGCCGCATCGCGCCAACTTCGAAAGGTTGATTCGATCGAATCTGGACTGGCGGCTGCTGTGTCCTGGCCCGCTGGTCGGTGCGGCGGCGATCGGACTGCATCGCCTGCGCATCTCGCTGGACACACTGCCCGTGAAGGTGCCGGCCGTCGCCGGCGTGCTGCCCGGTTCGTCGTTGTTGCCGGTCTTCACGTCGGTGATTCCGCAGCTGACGGTGCCCTACGCGGTCGCCGGGGCCCTGATGCTGGCCAATCTTGATCGCGAAAGCGCGATGACCCGACACCGTGTTGGCTTGGCTCTTCCCGGGGACATGCGCGGATAAGACACGCAATAGCTACGCCCGACGCCCGAACGAGTCTCCCTTACGACTCATTGGGGTACGTAGCGTTCGATCGGGTGCAATCGACGGCGGAATGCCGGGAGACTGTGTTAATAATCGGGCCATTGTGTCGCGGCCGCTACTACGACACGTTTACACCTGCGCGTTGCTCATGGGCGCGGTCTGCGCGCCGAGCGCGGCGGTCGCCCAGTCGCTCGACGTCACCCAGTACGGTCACACTGCTTGGACGGCTCGGGAGGGGTTCGTCAACGGGACGATCATCGCGATCACACAGGGTGCTGACGGTTATTTATGGCTCGCGACTGCTGATGACCTGGTGCGCTTCGATGGCGCGCGCGCAGTGCCCTGGCAGCCGCCGGGTGACCAGTCGCTCGTGCGCGGGCCGATTCACTCTGTCCTCGCCGCGCGCAATGGCACGATCTGGATTGGCACGCACTCGGGGCTCCTGCATTGGGACGGTCAACGCCTCACCCCTAACGAGCAAACGTCCCGTCAACTGATCACCGAACTGACCGAAGATCGCGCGGGCACAATCTGGGCAAGCACGGGTATGCCTCCGGGACGGTTGTGTGCGGTGCAAGCCTCGTCGACAGAGTGTGTTGGCGAGAACGGCCAGTTCGGTGATGGCGTCGGGCCTGTCTTCGAAGACACCAAAGGACGGCTATGGGTATCCGCGTCGAAGGGTGCATGGCAGTGGCGACCTGATCGGTCGCCGGTGTTCGAAGGGCGAGGGGCGTCGGCGTGGACCGAAACTGCAGGTGGCGAGGTGCTGGCCGCGAAGGACGGACGGATCTGGCGAATCACCGGCACGTCTGCCGAGCCTTTCCCGATTCAGTTTCCGCATACCGGCGCGGTGCCAACCATCACAACTTTGCTGACAGATCGCACGGGCGCGATCTGGATGGGCACCCAAGAACACGGATTGCTGCACCGGCATCTCAACGGACGCGTGGACGCCTACACGCGTATCGATGGTCTTTCGGGGAACACAGTCACGAGTCTTTTCCAGGATCGGGAAGGCAGTGTCTGGGTGGCGACCAATGGCGGGCTCGATCGGTTCCGATCGCTGTCCGCATCAACATTCTCCGTTGCGCAGGGCGTGTCCGGCCGCGTTGCGTCAGTGCTGGTCGATCGTAATCAAAGCGTGTGGGCGAGCTCCGCGCTTGGTGTCTACCGGCTGCGCGACCATCGCACCTATGTCTACCGATCGCAGGCGTTGAAACCCGGAAACGCGACGGTGCAGGAAATTGTTGTTCCCAACCTTCCTGCATCGCCTGCTGGAGCGTTGTTTCAAGATCGCCGCGGTCGCGTGTGGCTGGGAACCGCCTCAGGCCTCGGATATTTCGACGACACACGTTTCGTCCGGATAGCAGGTGCGCCGTCGGGATTCGTGGATGCAATCACCGAAGACACGGACGGCAACGTGTGGGTCACGAACCGGGATGCCGGACTGCTTCGGATTTCCAGCGAGGGCGCCATCGAGCAGTTCGGCTGGACCAGCCTGAGACGTGGTTTTGCCACATGGGTCTGGCGCGTGGCGGCCGATCCGGTCCAGGGCGGCGTGTGGCTCGCATATCACCTCGGTCGCGTCGCATATTTCCGCAACGGTAAAGTCGAGAAGACGTACTGGTCGGCGGAGGGCATGGGACCGGGTCCTGTTCATGACCTTCGCGTCTCGCCTGACGGGACCGTATGGGTCGCAACCGACAGGGGGCTGAGTCGCATTCGAGGCGGTCGCGTTACCACGCTCAATACCGCCAATGGATTGCCCTGCAACAGCGTTGATTCGATGGTCGATGGCGCGGCTCGAGGGCTCTGGCTGTATACCCCATGCGGGGTAGTGCACTTGCCTGCTGCCGAAACGAGCTCATGGACAAATGCCGCCGACACTGGCGACAGCCCGCCGCGCCTTCGACCCATCGTGCTCGATGGCAAGGACGGTGCGCCTCGCGCGGTGGCGTCGTCTTTGACCATGACGCCGCATATGGCGATGGGTACTGACGGGAAAGTATGGTTCGCCGCCCAGGATGGAGTGGCCGTCGTCGATTCCGCTCATCTACCGCGTAACTCAGCACCGCCGCCCGTCGAGGTCGAACAGCTGGTCGCGGATCGACGCGCCTACGACCCGAGGGCCGATGTCCGTCTTCCGCCTCTCGTCCGCGACCTGCAGATCGACTACACCGCACTGAGCCTCGTCGCGCCGGAGAAGAACACGTTCCGCATCATGCTCGAGGGCCGCGATGCCGAGTGGCAAGACGTCGGCACCCGGCGCCAGGCGTTCTATAACGACCTGGCGCCCCGCACCTATCGATTCCGCGTCATCGCAAGCAACAACAGTGGCGTGTGGAACGAAGCCGGCGCGACGCTCGATTTCTCGATCGCCCCGGCATACTACCAGACGCGTTGGTTCGAGGCGCTGGTCGTCGTCTCGGCTCTCGGTCTCGTCTTCGCCGCGTATCGCGTGCGCGTCCGCCAGGTCGCGCACCAGTACCAGCAACGCCTCGACGAACGCGTTAACGAGCGCACGAGGATCGCGCGCGAACTTCACGACACGCTGCTGCAAAGCTTTCACGGCTTGCTACTGCGGTTCCAGACGGTTTCGTACCTGCTGCCGGAGCGTCCGGCAGAGGCGAAGCTGCAACTGGACGGTGCCGTGGCGGACGCTGCGCGAGCGGTCACCGAAGGCCGCGACGCGGTGCAGGGCCTGCGGGCGTCGACCGTCGAACGGAACGATCTCGCCAACGCTATCAGAACGCTTGGCGACGAACGCGCAGGCAACGCGAATGACCGGCCGGCTTCCGACTTTCACGTCCTTGTCGAGGGCGAGCCGAGGGATCTGCACCCAATCATTCGCGACGAGATCTACAAGATTGCGGCAGAGGCCCTGCGCAACGCGTTTCGGCATGCAGATGCCGCGCGGGTCGAAGTCGAAATCCGTTACGACGACGAGCAATTCCGGTTGCGCGTGCGAGACGACGGCAAGGGGATCGATCCCGACGTGCTCGCCGGCCGGGGAGTCGCCGGACACTACGGCTTGCGGGGCATGCAGGAACGTGTGGCACTGATAGGAGGCAAGCTGGCGGTGTGGAGTGAACTGGGTGCGGGAACGGAGGTCGAATTGCGGCTTCCGGCCAGCATCGTCTACCCGACATCCGCGAGCTCGCGGTTGTTGCGCTTGTTTGCCTCTTCAGCGAGCTCGACAGACCACAGTTCGACCACCTAAATCAGGCGGCAAGACATGAAGCGAGCGGCTCGGAGACGAAACACCGTGATGGCCGCCTGCATGCTCCTGGTGTGCCGGGCTGATGCCTTCGCGCAGAACTCCAGTCTCGACGTGAGTCAGTACGCACACACTGCATGGAAAATTAGCGAAGGCTTTTCTGAGGGCATCATTCGGTCGATTACGCAGACGGCCGATGGGTATCTCTGGCTGGGTACCGAATTTGGCTTGCGGCGGTTCGATGGCGTGAGGGCCGTCCCGTGGGAGCCACCGGCGGGGCAGCGTCTCCCCAGCAGCGATATCAGAAGCTTGGAGGGGGCGCGCGACGGACGTCTTTGGATTGGCACCTTCAGCGGGCTTGCCAGCTTGAAGGATCGCGAGCTGACTCACTACCCGGAACTAGATGGGCAGATTATTGAAGCGCTACTGGAGGATCGGGAAGGCACGATATGGGTCGCCGGGTGGGCGACTTCCAGAGGCAGACTCTGTAGGATTCAGGGCAACAATATCCAGTGTTTTGGAGAGGACGGCCGTTTTGGCTCTGGAGTGACGCCACTATACGAGGATAGCGGAGGCAACCTCTGGGCGGGAGCGATGAACGGCCTGTGGCAATGGAAGCCGGGTCCACCCAAGCTGTATCCCATGCCCGATCCGGCGCAGCGAATTTACGCGCTGGTCGAGAGCGATGACGGCGCGATACTGATTGCC
Organism: uncultured cyanobacterium; assembly: GCA_963833135.1. Taxonomy (GTDB): domain Bacteria; phylum Acidobacteriota; class Vicinamibacteria; order Vicinamibacterales; family UBA2999; genus 12-FULL-67-14b. The sequence continues at coordinate 26,492 of CAWHWW010000018.1, forward strand.
AAGAATAGCGGAATCACTAAGCTCAGGAACGGGAAGACCGAGGCGTATCCGTTTCCGGCCGGATTACGGTTCCAACCCCTGAGGCTGCTTCGGGACCGCAATGGCGCCCTATGGATCGGAGCACTGGTGGACAAGGGGTTGTTGCACGTCCACGACGGAAAGACGGAACTGTTTACGGCAGCCGATGGCCTGTCGGGCGAATCCGTTAACGCCCTCTTCGAGGATCGGGAAGGCAATATTTGGGTTTCGACGGTGAATGGGCTTGACCGCTTTCGCGACTTCGCCGTCCCCACGTTTCTGTCCAGCAAGGTTTGTCCAGCCGAGGGGTCTTGTCCATTCTGGCGGCAAGCGACGGCTCTCTTTGGCTGGGCACGTCTGAGGGGCTGAACAGATGGAGTAAGGACCAAATCACGGTTTATCGCACCGACAGCGGGTTGCCGGACAAGGTGCAGTCCCTCTTTGAGGACGCTCGCGGGCAACTGTGGGTCGGGACGCAAAACGGCGTTGCGTTCCTCAAGTCCGACCGGTTTGTTCCCGTAGCATCCGTACCGTACGGACATCGTCTACTCCTTCACGGGGACAGAGCAGGCAACCTTTGGATGAGTCATCAGGAAGGGCTTTTCCGATTGCACCGAGAGCGTGTGGTCGAACGCATTCCCTGGGCCCAGCTCGGGCGCAAAGAACTGGCCACCGTAATCCAGGAAGCTGTGCAGGGCGGTATATGGCTCGGGTTTCGTGACGGCGGTGTTGCTCATTTCAAGGACGGTCAGCTCCGCGCTTCGTTCGCAGGGGCCGAAGGGCTGGGAGAGGGAATGATTCGCAGCTTCTACGCGGATGGGAGCGGTTCTCTCTGGGCCGCAACTGAGGGCGGACTGAGCCGCATCAAGGATGGCCGCGTGCTCACACTTACCAGCCGAACGGACTGCCGTGCAACACGGTTCACTGGATGATGGAAGATGACGCTGATTCGGTCTGGCTTTACACGGCTTGTGGTCTCGTGCGGATCGCCCGGACTGAGTTGAACGCCTGGGCCTCCTCTCCAAAGCAGACGGTAAGGGCGACGGTGTTTGACAGTTCGGATGGAGTCAGCAGTCATCGGTTCATTGGCTATAGCGCGAATGTTGCAAAATCCGCGGATGGCAAGTTGTGGTTCTTGCGTGTTGGCGGCGTCAGCGTCCTCGATCCGCATCATCTTGCCTTCAACAAACTTCCGCCACCGGTGCACATTGAGCAAGTCACTGCCGACGGCATGACTCTACGACGCGACGAACGGGCTGCGGCTGCCAGCGCGCATCCGCGATCTCGCGATCGATTACACGGCGCTCAGCCTGGTCGCCCCTGAGAAGAGTGCGGTTCCGTTACATGCTCGAAGGACAGGACGCCGACTGGAAGGAGGTCGTCAACGACAGACAGGTGCAGTACTCGAATCTCCCGCCGGGCCCGTACCGCTTTCGCGTCAGCGCGAGCAACAACAGCGGCGTGTGGAACGAGGCGGGCGCGACGCTGGAGTTCTCGATTGCGCCGGCGTTTTACCAGACCCGCTGGTTTCAGGCGGCGATGGCGTTCGGCTTCGCCGTGCTGCTGTGGGCGGCGTATCAGCTGCGCGTCGCGCAACTGGCGCGGCAATTCAATCGGACACTGGACGCGCGCGTCAGCGAGCGGACACGCATCGCGCGGGAGCTGCACGACACGCTGCTGCAAAGCTTCCACGGATTGCTGCTGCAGTTCCAGACCGCGTCGCACTTGCTGTCGGAGCGCCCGGCCGAGGCCAAGGCGAAGCTGGATGGTGCGATTGAGCACGCCGCGAAGGCGATCACGGAAGGGCGCGATGCCGTGCAGGGATTACGGTCCTCCACCGTCGAAACGAACAACCTCGCCGTGGCGATCAGCGCGCTCGGAGCAGAACTCGCGACCGACGGCGGTGGCCTCCGACCGGCTTTCCACGTGTGCCGTCGAGGGCGAGACACGGGAGCTCCACCCGATCGTCCGTGACGAGATCTACAAGATCGCGGCTGAAGCCCTCCGCAATGCCTTCCGGCACGCACATGCCGGACGGGTCGAGGTCGAGATCCGCTACGACGACGATCAATTCCGATTGCGCGTGCGCGACGACGGCAAGGGGATCGATCGCGGCCGTGCTCGCAAACCAGGGCCTGGACGGACACTACGGCTTGCGCGGCATGCAGGAACGTGGGGCACTGATCGGCGGCGAGCTGGCGGTGTGGAGTGAGCCGGGTACAGGAACGGAGATCGAACTTCGGCTTCCCGGTAGCATCGTCTACATCAAGCCAGGGTCGCGTTGGCAGTTCTCCCGCCTCAGAAGCAGAAAATCATGAGCGGCATCGCACCAATTAGGATCCTCGCAGTGGACGACCATCCCGTCGTCCGCGAGGGCATCGCCGGCCTCGTGGGAATTCAGCCAGATATGGCCTTGGTCGCACAGGCCGCCAATGGCCGGGAAGCCATCCAGCAGTTCAGGGCGACCCGTCCAGACGTGACGCTGATGGACATTCAAATGCCGGAGTTGAATGGCCTCGACGCGCTGATCGCGATTCGAACGGAGTTCCCGGACGCGAAAGTCATCGTGTTGACGACTTATGAGGGCGACGTACACATTCTGCGCGCCCTCAAGGCCGGTGCTCAGGGCTACCTGCTCAAGAACACGCTTCATTCGGATTTACTACAGACAATCCGAGCGGTGCATTCGGGCAGGAGGGGACTCTCGCCAGAGGTCTCGTTCCAGGTCGCGCAGCATGCGACCGATCAGACGCTGACGCCGGCAGAACTCGTGGTGTTGCGTCTGATCGCGGAAGGCAACGCGAACAAGCAGATCGCCGACCAGCTCGCCATCACCGAGGATACCGTCAAGGGCCGGGTCAAGAGCATTCTTGCGAAACTGGACGCCAACGACCGGACGCATGCGGCGATCATCGGCCTGAGGCGCGGGATCATCGAGTTGTAGGAACCCGAAAGGGTCAAACCAGCCACCCCGCGGGGTAGTCCCGGTCGAGCGGCCACCGCGAATAATCGAATCGGGGTCCGTGGTGCGACGACTGTATTCAACCTTCGCCGGAGGCTGGCCGGGGATCGGCCTGCTGCTGATGCGGCTGGTCGTCGGCGGCGTGATTCTCTGGCATGTCGGTCCTCGCGTGTGGAGCGATCCGCCGCTCCTCATCAGTGCCGGCTACGCGTTACTGGCCTTCAGCGCACTCCTTCTCGTCGCAGGGTTATGGACGCCGATCGCCGGAGTGATCGTCGCCGCCGTCGGCATGTCCGAGATGCTCATGACCGGCGAACCCCCCGTAGCACACCTCCTCGCTGCTACCATCGCGGGCGCGCTGGCGATGCTCGGCCCAGGGCAGTTGTCGATCGATGCGAGGCTGTTCGGATGGAAGCGCATCGACGCACGACTCCCGAACAGTCAGTCCCGCGCCAACTGACATCGCCGCCCGAAAGGTAGGCCGCACGCCGCCCTACCGGGTCGTCTCCAGCCACCCGGCTCAGTCGTCTTGAAGCCTTCTAACGAGTAGCCACAACACACCCTCCTCAGTCGTCGAAATCACGCCTTACGAGTCGATGATTGCGCCCGGACGGAGGTTGTGGCCGATGCGGTGAGCCCCCAGAATCATTGGGAACAGGGAGGGCTATCGCAATGTTGGTGACTTGAAGAGCGCGGCCGACAACTGAGCACGGTCACCCACCGCACCGAGGAAGCACCGCCGCAGGTCGACGCAAACGTACAGCGCGGCGTCGAGCGCCTCAAAACGGCGATGCACTTGACGGTCGTCGCCGCATCCGCGGAATGGCAAGAGGTGTTGCGCAAAGCGGCACGGGTCGCCCCGACCGATACGACCGTCCTGGTCACCGGCGAATCGGGAACCGGCAAAGAAGTCGTGGCGCGGTTCATCCACGCCGCGTCCTCGCGAAAGGCTGGTCCGTTCGTCGCCCTCAACTGCGCGGCCCTGCCCGAGCAGCTGCTCGAGTCGGAGCTGTTCGGATACGAGCGCGGCGCGTTCACGAGCGCGCAACAGGCCAAGCCCGGGCAACTCGAGCTGGCGGCTGGGGGCGTGCTCTTCCTCGACGAGGTCAGCGAGATGAGTCTCCCGGCGCAGGCGAAGTTCCTGCGCGTACTGCAGGAACGCGAGTTCCAGCGGCTCGGCGGCACAAGACTCGTGAAGGCCAATATCCGCGTCATCGCCGCCACCAACCGCGATCTGCGGAAAGCCGTCGAGCGCGGAACCTTTCGCGAGGATCTGTTCTATCGTCTGAGCGTCTTCGACATCCTGATTCCGCCTGTGCGCGATCGGCGGACTGATATCGTTCCGCTGAGCGAGCGGTTTCTGCAGGAGATCAGCACCAGTCTTGGTCAGCCCCCGGCCCGTCTGACCAAAGAAGCACAAAGCGCCCTTCTCCGGTATCAGTGGCCTGGCAATGTGCGAGAGCTGCGCAACGTGCTTGAGCGCGCCGCGATACTGTGCGAAGGCGGGCGGATCGAGGTGACGGATCTGGCACTGCAAGCCGCCAAGTCGCCCCACAACGACTCGACCGATCTCGGCATGCTCGAAAGCACCATGATTGCCAAGGTCTTGAAGGAGTGCCGGGGCAACAAGACTCGGGCCGCACGCCAGCTAGGCTTGTCACGCACTCAACTGCTCCTTCGTGTTCGAAAGTACGGTCTGGACGAATGCGCGGCTGCCTAGTCAGCCGCGCATCTCGAACCCGAGGGCCGATGAGCCGCGGCGCGACCGCGCACGATCTCGCTGCTGTGTCATCTCCCTGGTTTCTTCGCAGTCCTTGCAGCGCAGCGCGAATGGCAACGCGCGCAACCTCGGCTCGGCGATTTGCTCGCCGCACTCGAAGCACAGACCGTAGGTGCCCTCTTCAAGGCGCCCCAGCGCCTCACCGATCTTGTTTGCCGTCTCGGCCTTCATCTCGATGAGCACGAATTCGAGATCGTCCTGAATCTCGACGTCGGACGTGTCGCCAGGGTTGAGGCGGCCGCGTTCCAGTTGTGCGCCCTCGTCGCGAACCTTACGAATCTTGCCAATCAGTTCGTTGCGCAACTCGCGCTGACGGGAGAGGAGCATCCGTTTCAGCGTCTCGTATCGTTCATCGAGTGGCAGCGCCGCCTGGGCGCGGTCTTTCAGCGTGATGTGTTTCTTCATCTCATTGATCCCTTCATCACTCAGAACGTCGCCGGCCGCGCAGGCGCATCGTCACGCCGAGGCTGTCGACCGAGGGGTTGTGCCGGCCGAGATGAGCATTCGACCAGTGCCAGTAGGTCAGGGCGAAGCGATCGGTCAGTTGCAGGTCCAGCCGCGCCATGAAGTTCGCGTGCGTGCCCCGAGACGGCACCCTGGCGGACGCGACCACTGCGCCGCCGGCGAAGGTAAAGCGGTCGCCCAACAGTCGAACGTTCACCGGCAACGCGCCGGCAAATACGGCCTCGGTCGCTGTCGATTGCACGACCGCGCCGGCAATCAGCCATGACATTTGGTAGCCGTAGATTCGCTCCGTGCGATCCGTATGTCGCACGTCAGTGGCGAAGGTCGCGCCATCGGCGGGCGCGATCGGCTGACCGAGGCACCAAAGCAGCAAACACGCACTCAACATCTGAACGGCCTCCCGAACGGGAGACTTCAAGGGCGGTGCCACAGTCCCTCGCGAATCTCGCCCGGTTTCGGGAGGCGAACGTCAGCGCCTCTGTTTGAAACCACGCGCGCTGCGTGTCGGTGAACATCAACCACGGCTCGAACTCGAGCCGAAGCGCGTCGGCGGCGGCCGGCGAGCGTCTCAAACGACGCACTGTGCGCGTCATCGCTCGGTGTGAATGCATGCGGGCTCGCGTTTCACGATGAGGGTCAGGTGGCATCGCGATTGCTGTTGACGGTGACCGTGAAACGAATCCGATCCCACCGCGGGTCCATTCCGACTCGTTCGCGGCGTTGGCACGCCAACGTTCCTGCCGGTCAGGCCCACCTGCATTGAGGACGATGGACGGTTTCGCTTAACGCGAAACGGTTCATCGTCTCTCGCCTGGCAGTCCGTCCCTGTTACCTGAGGGGAATTACTGCCAGGGCGTTGTTCGCGTTCATTGGAATGACCAACTGGTTGGCTCCGGCGTCGTAACACATCGACGCGGCGCTGGGGATGTTCTGCGCGATGAGCTCGGGTGCCTGACCCGGGCGAATCCGCGAGACGCCGCCTAGAATGACGCTGCTCACGCACTTCGTGCCGTCCGGCATGATCACCAAGCCGTCGTTGCCGCTCTGCGCGGCCTTATCCGTACGCACAACTTTGCCATCCGCCGAAAAGGTGATTACGTCGGGGGTTGCCGATGTTCACGACGACGATGCTCCCTTGAGGATCGAGAGCGACACCGTTCGGCTGGACGAGCGGTACGCCCTGCACGAGGATGGACGCCGTACCATCGGGCATCACCTTCCACAGTTGCGCGCCATCGCCCGAGCCGGTCACCGTCCCATAGATCGTGCCGTTGGCGGTGACGGCGATGTCGTTGAAGCCGATCGACTTCTCGATACGTGTTTCACCAGCCGGCGCACCTGTCTGCATATTGAATCGACGAATGACGTTAATCGTAGGATCGCCTGGACCGGTGGCGCCATCGCGATCAGCCAGATACAGCGTGTCATTGACGATGTCACTGCCGAACGGCTAGTTCAGCACCAGGGGTGGATTGCTATTGGTCCGCTGATTGCCGGGCGTCGGAACACCGACCCAGCGCGCTGTGTGGACGGGAGCCGTCGTGATTGAGAAAGGAGATCCAGGCGTTATTCGCTTGCACGTTCTGGCCGACGCCACGATTCGGCACCACGATCAGGCCGCGAACCGGATCGTAGGCGCAGCTCTCGGCCGAGTAGATCGCGCCATACACCTTCACGTTCGACGAGATCGCGTCGAACTTCCCGTCTGGCGCCGGATTGATCGGTAGCCCCAGGCGGTTGCCGACGAAATACGGTTGCGGCGCTGCTGACCGGGCAGGCTGGGTTGTCGCGGGCTGCTGCGACGGCACCGGCCCGGGAATCAACTTGAGAAGACGCGCCTTTGCGCCGTCGGTGAACACGTAGACGGCGCCATCCTTAGACGCGTGACAGGCCCGTGACATTCAGGTGATATTTCGCCCGGTCACGTTTTCCGTTCAGACGGGCCGCGGGCGAAGACGAACCACATTGGCGCTGGTTGGTTCCTCTACAGATGATTCAGTCGCGCGGGCGGGCGTGAGGGGCTGGTGGCGCTCCCACCAGGAACGGGCGGCGTCGACCGTCCATGCATCCGCCGGGATCGCTGCCGCAAGCCGCTCGCTTACTACCGCAGCGGATGCCGGCCGGTCATCGGGATCCTTTGCCAGGCACTCCATAATGAGCGCATCAAGCGCGAGGGGAATCGTGACCGAAGAACGGAGCCTTAGAGGAACCGGCGCGATGCTCACATGTGCGACGGCAGTCGCGATGGGCATCGCTTCGGAGAAGACGGGTTGCCCGGTCAACATGTAATAGGCGACGCAGCCCAACGAGTAGATGTCCGTCCGCCCGTCCACTTCGCGGTGGCCGAGCGTGCTCTCCGGCGCCATGTAGCTTGGAGTTCCGACGATGATGCCTTCCATCGATACCACGGTCATCGTTTGCTCGGCAGCTGTATCTTTGACGAGGCCGAAGTCCAGCACCTTTACGAAGTCATGGTCGGGACCGAGCCGGCACAGCAGGATGTTCGCGGGCTTCACATCGCGGTGAACGAGGCCACGGGCGTGCGCCTCGCCAAGCGAGTGACAGACCTGCCGAAGCAGGGATATCGTGCGGGCGGGGTTCACTGGTCCGAATTCCTCGACCAGTCGCTGGACACTGAGCCCGTCGAGTAGTTGCATCACATAGTAGAAGTCGCCTTTTTCCGTCACGCCGAAGTCGTACACGTCGATGGTGTGGACTGAGTCGAGTGTGGCGGTCTGCCGTGCTTCACGCTCGAACCGCCGCACCAGTGTCGCCCGCGTCTGCTCGGTGTCGCCGAGCATCGCGCTGCGAATGAGCTTGATGGCAGCCGGACGGGCCAACAGCCGGTGCTCCGCCCGCCAGACTTCGCCCATACCACCGGCGCCGATGCATTCGGTCAATTGGTAGCTGCCGATCTCGATCGCGTCTTTCAACCGCATGTTGAAGCGGTGGACGCCGCGCGAAATCACGTACGCCATGATCGCGCACGGATAACTCGACGTGAGGAAGTATGCCGCCGCCTCGAACGGCCGGTCGACGTGCGTACCATGTGCGGCTGCTGATATCGCGAGTCCCAATGGGCCCATCGACGCGGACACCAACGAGGTTACGAGAATCTTCCTCGGCGTGTTCGGAACGAGCAACGGATAGACGACGAGCCACACACATTCCGCTGGAACGAAGAAGGAACTCGTAGCGACTATCGGCAGCCCCCGCCAGAACTCTCGGACCGTGATGCCGAGCGCTCCAACGACATGGAACCCGAGGCCGACATCGAGCAGGCGCTTCGACGCCACGTCGCCTTGTCGCACCGCGACAAAGACAGCGATCGCTGTGATGACGGCCCCGAGTCCGAACACGTCCGGGATGCCGAAGTCCGATCGATCCACCGCGCCCTCGGACGCGGCGAGGGCGAGCCTCGCCGACGGCCCCGTGATGCTCGCGATCACGTAGGCCAGTGCAAGCCATCCTAGCCGCTGCACTCCTTCAGCAACTGTGTCTGCCGGGAGCGACCTTTCGGGTCCTTGCCGCACGCTACGCCGCCAATCGTTCTGCCTCGACGCGCCGATTCGGCGCACGCGTCACGTACGAAACCGCCAGCGATCCTAGCAACGCGACCGGCGCCAGGGTGAGGGCCCCATCATCCGCCAGGTAGTGGGCTACGGTTGCCGCAATCCACATAAAGGTGAAGTTGGCATAGACCCACTCCTTCAACAGCGGCAAGCGCGGCAGGAGCAGCACGATAGCTCCGGCCAGCTTCCCGATGCCGAGCACGATGCGCAATTGCTGCGGATACCCGACGTGCTGGAAGTTCGCAACCGCGTGCGGGGTCGTCATCAGATAGCTAAGGCCGGCCGACAGGGTCGCGATCGTCACGAGCCCTGTCGCTGCCCAGTACGCAATCTTTCTTGTCATTGTCGTGTCCTCTTCAGTTCGTCCGGCGCCTGGCGCCTTGGCTTCCCGGCGGATTGCCGGCGGGGGCTCGCTCGAATCCGACGAGCGTCCAGCTCGTGGCGTTTCGTCGAAAGCAAACGTGCGCGCGTTTCCGGCGACAGAGCCTCAGCGCGCTGCAGGTGCCTCACCCAATGGCAAAGGTGATGCCGCCTCGATTGCGCCGCATTAGCGGCGATCGTGCGCGCCGCAATGTGTGCTGGCGGACGGTTCGCGCGTTTTCAAACGGCAGTCCGCTGAAAAGGGAATGGCGTGTCTGTGCCGCCGTCCGCCTTCCATCTCGCTCCCAGGAACCACAGACGCGCATCCGACAGACACAGCAAGTCGATCTCGTGGCGGGTGAGCTCAATCCCTCGCAAACACAGCTCGGCGACCGCTTCGATTCGATCGCGCGCGAATCGGCTGCGCAGGTTCTCGTCGGTGAGCAGTTCGTCGATAACTTTTCCAACGCCGGCTTGTGACATGGCCGTTGCCTCCCTCTGAGCTGGTCGCCAAAGGCAACATCCGCGCCACTGCGCGTTCACGCGCGGTATGCGCGTTTGCACGCATCGCCGCACATCGATCGGCACATCAACAGGCGGAATCGCGTTGGCAGCAAGGTTGCTCTGGAGGCGCGCAGGAGGATGCGATGAGATGCAATGCCATCGTCTGGGTATTCGGTTTGCTGTTGGTGATCGTCGCCGGCGCCACGACGCCCGGGACTGCGGCGAGCGTCGTCGACATCAAGCTGAGCGGGGCGTACTTCTCCGAGCCAGCGACGCTGCGAATGAACGTGACCGTGGAGCCGAACGATGCGAACCGGACGCTGTGGATCGAGGCGGACGGCGACGGCATGTACACCGCGAGCGAAATCCAGCTAAACGGGGCCAACGAGAAACGCTTGCATCAAGTCATGTTCAAGAGCCTCAACGCCGGGAACTACACGCTGCGCGCCCACGTGCGCTCGTCCACTGGCGTGCGCGGCGTCGCGACGCGCGAGATCGCGGTGATAGGAGTCGGTCCGCGATGAGAGTCGCGCTGCTCGCAACTGAGAGCGAATCCCGTCGGGGATGCGACGCCAGTCAGTGTTTACCACCGAAACTTCATTGAGGCGCTGGCAGGCTCTACTGAAAGTGAAACCGCCGAAGAAGATCGGACCAGCGTGAACTCGGCGGGATCATCCGCGCGCTGGGCAATCGGTTCGGCGTCCAACACCAGGTGTTCCCGGCCCAGAGCGGCGACCGCAATACACTGCGGATCGGGGTTGTCGTGATCGGCGCGCCCGCTATCGCCGACTGGGGCGTCGTCAATCGAGTCAGCTGACCTACTTCCGAACGACTCGCGTCCCATCGAAATAGCGGTATTCGCGGCCCCCTACGGTGACGATTGAGAAGCTGCCAGTTACGGCATACCTGCCATCGGGAGTGCGCGCAACGTGTTCGAGCGTCCGTATCGCGGAAGCCCCGGTCCCACTGTTGACCAGAGCCTCCTCAAGCGGCCGCCCCTGGACAGTCACTGGAATCGGCAGGCCGAGCGCTTTGAGGAAGGTGGGTGCGAAGTCGACGTTGGCACTTGGCGCATCAATCGTGACGCCTCGCTTTATATCCGGCCCCGCCGCGATGGCGGTGTTGTGAATGTCCCAGGGGCTGGAGCTGCCATGGCCAGCCGTCCCGCCGGAGGCCGCGCTCCCGCGTACCCCGTAGCCATTCGCCGCGTCGCTCCAGTCGGGCGAAAACAGGATATCGGCGGATCGTGCATGGTCCCAGCGGATCGCATCGAACGAAAGCGTCCCGGCGATACGGCCATCGAAGGAGCCAGGTGCTGCGCTGTTCGTAAAGATCGCGCCGACGCCCGACGTTCGTTGCAGAGCGGCAACAATCCCGGCGATCGCCGATGGGTCATCGTCGCGAACATAGACTGCGCCACCGCTTGACACCAGCCGCGGTGAGCCATCCGCGAGCATGCCCTGGAACGGCTTGAGCACCGCACCGACATCGGCGCCGCCGGTGTGCGTTGAGAAGCCGTGATCCGACGTGACCCAGATGTTGTACGAGTCGATCACTCCGGCGCTGCGGAGCCCGTCCTCCATCCGCTTGATTTGCAAATCGACGCCGCGCAGCACCTCGATCGTCTCGGGCGCGCCAATCCCTTTGTCGTGGGCGGTTGAGTCCAGGCCGCCCAGCCACAGGACGGTCACCGACGGATCGACGCGCGGCAACCCGACCTTCAGAAACATGTCGACGGCTCTGGCGTCGCGTGCGGCCGCCGGCGCGCTGGCCGCCAGTGCAGGCACTGTTTCCTGTACGACCGGGGCCAACGATTCGGGCAGCGTGAATTGTGGATGAAGGATCGCGCCGCCTGCGACCAGATGATTATTCAACAACGCCGAGCCCGCGGAACCGGAGCTCACCACGAGCATCTTGCGTCCGACCGCTTGCAGCCACTCGCCGAGTGTTGGCGCGGTCAGCAGCTGACGTTCGGCGTTCATGATCGCGACTAGTTGCTCGCGATCCGCAGTATCGAGGAACTTCGTCTTGTCCACGGCGGGGAAGAACACGCCGTTCCCCATCAATCCATGGGTAGCTGGATACGCGCCTGTGGACAACGACGACGCGTTCACGCGCGTCACCGTCGGATACACGGAATGATGGCGGCTGAACACCACACCGCGCCGGCCGAGCGCGGTGAGATTCGGCATCACGGCCTGGGTTACGTAATCGGGCCGCAAGCCGTCGACGACGATCAGCAAGTGACGGTGCGCCGATGTTGGTTGCATCGCTGCTGTCACAGCGGCGGTCACCAGAAACGAAGCCCCCAGGCGAACCAGAAAGCGTGTCATCGCGCCACTATTTCACTTCGATGAAGATCGGGTTCGAGTAGAACCAGAGATCCGTCCACGGGTTCTCACCTTTCGGATCCATCGCCGGCTCTAGGGCGTCGGTGTTCGTCCCGCGGACGCGCACGTAGATATTCGATCCGATCGACCGGATTGCCGTCTTGACAATGACCTCATCGTCGCGTGCGATCCAGCTGCCTGGGTCAAAGCGTCCGACGACCCGCGCTGTCGGATTGCGGTCCGTTTGCGGATGGGTCGCCGACGCGCCGACATCACCGCTGATCAGATCCACGCGCGCAACCCGAGGCCGATCGCCGCGCGCGTTGGGCACGGCCGGCGTACGAAAGCGGATCGTGATCTCGACGTCACTGCCATTCGTCACCCGCAAGGTCTCGCCGACCACCGCGCGTTCGTCGGCAGCGGCCGCTTCGACGTCGAGGGACGAGACTAGATCGCCGGCTACGACGAAGACGCGGCCGGAGCGCAGACCGTCGAGGATGTCATCGTGATTCTTCCGCGCGAACACATAGGTCTTGTGAAACTCGCCCGGCCAGAAATCCGATCCAGGCCGGCGAGCCTCGGTGTAGTGAACATGCGAATCCGACGTCGCCACGATCCAGAAGCGCCGACCTTCGCCGAGCAAAGCGTCCCAGAGGCCGCCGACGATTGCGGTCATGCGGTCGAATCCACCCATGGTGCCGGCGTCGACGCCGCCGTACCCACCTCGAGAACCGCGAGGCAAGCCGTTCTCATCGAGCTTGGGTGAACCGTCACTGGCCAACGGGCCGGCCTGGTGTCCTGGCGCGCCTTCCATCCCGCGATAGACCTCGGGCGCGGCATCGTTGTTCTGGCGGATCTCCCAAGGCTCGTCCTGTCCGTACATTCCGATTCCTCTCGCCGAGCGCGATGGATGATTGGCGAACATCAGCGGCAGTGCCGGAAGCGCAGCGATGTAGCGAAGCGCTTCCAGTCGTCGCGCTTCAGTTCGTCTTTCCGGGTCCACCGGCCACGCCTCGTTGGCATCGAAGCGGCTTTCGATGTCGAAGAGGGTCTGCGCCTCATCGCGCGTGCGCGGAAGGATCAACGTGTGATGATCCATGCCCGGCAGGTTCAGCTCCATCCCGTAGAACTGCACGACGCCCGGTACTTCGCGGCGTGACTGCTCGAGTTCCGGATAGGCCTGTTCGAGGTTGGTCTTCGCGTGGAGCGGTCCGCCATGATCGGTGGTGACCATCCAGGCCAGGCCAAACTTTTCCGCCATCCGCGCGTTAATCGGAGTGGGATATCGCGCATCGCCACCGCGAATCGCAGTAGGAGGTGAGGTCTTACGATCGTAGCCGGGGCTCCAGTGGGAGTGGATGTGGGAGTCACCTGGCAGCCACTCCTGGGCCGTTGATTGCATTGCGCCAGCGACGCCAATCGCTGCCGCGAACGTCAACAGCACCAAAGCCCGCTGCCGCGCGAGAGTACTGAGGATCGTCACGATTCGCGCAGTCTAGGAGGGCGGAGTATCAACGGTGCGACGGGTAGGGATGTCGGTTGTAAGAGCTACAATGGCCAGCCTCATTTGTTGCCCGCTAGTACGCTCATGCGCTCGATCTGTGAAGCTGCGGCGGAGCTAGACGCGATCGATCCTATCGAACGTGACTCCGTTGGTAGAAATCCACGCTGGACGGCCAGATTTGACAGAAATTTTCCGACCCAATTGGATGGCGTCGTCGCGATCTTCGAAGTGCTCGATCAGCTCAACTCCTAAAAAGACGTTCCACAGACCGCCACGCTCGACGCGTGATCTCCTCCCGTGAGCGAATTTGATCGTGACGTCGAACGACGCGACGAGAACATCGCGGTCTCGATCGATGACAGGATCAGTGGGAATAGTCACTACGGCTCCAGATCAGGATAGCAGCTACTTGTCACACCTCGTGCGCGCTCGGATCTTTTCGGTGTGTTGAGTCCCGCCTCGGCAGACGAAGCCGAACCGATTCAGTTAGGCTCGGAGGCGTGCTTCTCAATGGCCTCTCGCAACTTCGAGCGAAACTCAGCCTCGAATGTGTGACGATCGGCTCGAGAAACGTTGACCATCACGCGGCACTCACCGTCGTGACAGCCGCTGAGGGTCACCAGGATCTCGATGCGCTCGCCGCCACCATCAGTCGTTGCCGCGTTCACGACGGTGAGGGCCTCTCGATATTCGGAGGCGACCGACATGGCGAGGCGGCTGATGTCCGTTACGGCGAGCGTCACTGAGTTCCAGCGCAGACTGCCACTACAAGGTCACAAACATGCAACGACAATGTGACAGACGTGGGTGATTATGGCCTCCTAGCAGCCCGTGGTGAAAGCCATTAGCTCATGCCACCGGGCGCGATCAAAGTTAACCGCGATCGAGCGACGCTCACGCGGTGAAACGGGCATACGAGCCGCGCTGGACGCTTCATGGGCTCCCAGAGGGAGCGAATCAGCACCAGAAAGGCGACCAAGGCGGCGACGAGCCGGCCCTGCAGCCCTCGCGGCGTGCCGACGCCGATCAGCTGTCGCATGAGCAGGCCGAGATTAAAGCCACCGGCATGAATCAGCACGCGCTTTCGAGTGTTGGTGTGGTCGCGGAGGTGCACGCGACGCATCCCACCGGTCTCATAGAGATGGGCAAACGGTCGTTCCAAGCGCTCGCCACGCAGCCGCAGCAAGCGCAGCCCCCGCGCGCCGCGGATGCGTCGACGATTGCGATAGACCGCGTCGCGCGCCGTCGGGTTCTTCTTCCAGTTCCGTCGTCCGCGATCGGGTTCGGAGATGTAGCTGCGGACGCCCACGGCTTCGAGATCGACGAGCGATTGGTTGCTGTGATAGCCCTTGTCGCCGACGACTTCTTCAATACCGTCGCCGTCGGGCCGCACGGCCTCGACCTGCTCGGCCGCTTCAATCAGCGTCTCGAGACTGGTCGTGGTGTCGCCGTCGTCAGCGTCCTGCATCGTCACGCCGACGGTCGCTCCGGTCTCGAGATCGACGGCATGCTCCGCCTTGTGCGCCAAATGCGTCCGACCGTCCTTCATCTTCGTGATCTTCGCGTCGGGTTCGTGCGGATGCGTCCAGTCGTCGTTCGAGCCCTTCTTCTTGCGCTTCCGATCGATCCGCGCCAAGTCGGCGCGGGTCGGCGTCTCGATGCCCGACGCCTGCGCCAGCTTCGTCAGGAAGTCCTGGTAGTTCTCGCCGGTGTCGCGTCGGACGATGCTCCGCAGCGCCGCGTTTGCCTCCAGCGAAGTCGCGTCAATGCCGACGGTTTTGCCCTTCACCAGGTCCGCATCCGCCAGCCGCTGCAGCAGCCACGTGAAGACCGCCTCGTGCGTCTCCAGATCGGCTTCGCGGCAGGTCCTGCGTCGCCACCCTCATCGACGGCTGCTTCGCCTGTTGCTTTCGTTTGCCCATCGCCATCGGCGACAGTGTAGTACGCGGGATTCATCGTGTCGATCCCTTGCAGTATGTTTCGTGACATTCTGGGCGCACCGCATGCTGGAAGCAGGTCCTGATCTCTACGATCACCCTGACCTATATGACGCGCTGTTGCCGGTCGACGCGCACTTGCCTTTCTATGCCGACCTTGCACGGCAGCAGGCCGGCGCTGTGTTGGAGCTCGCCTGTGGCACTGGGCAGATCACGGTCCCCGTTGCGGTGCGCGGTCTTCCGGTCGTGGGACTCGATCAGTCAAGCCCAATGCTGAATGTCGCGAGAAGGCGAGCATCAGCAGCCAGTGCATCGGTTACGTTTGTTCAGGGTGACATGCGAGCTTTCGCGCTGGGTCGCGACTTCAATCTCATCTTCGTGGCCCGCAACTCGCTCCTGCACCTGCTGTCGACGACCGATTTGCTGGCTGCCTTGATCGCGGTCAGACGTCATCTAACTCCAGACGGCGTCTTCGCATTCGACATCTTCAATCCCGACGTCAGGATGCTGGCCAGGCCTCTCGGCCAGCGCTGTCCCGTCATGGAGATGACGACAGCTACGTTCGGCCCGCTACGTGTAGAAGAAACCCACGAATACGATCCGGTGACCCAGGTTAACCGCGGGACTTGGTATATTTCGGCGCCAGATAAGCCAGATGCGTGGATCGTCCCGATGGTCCTCAGGAGCATCTTTCCTCAGGAGCTGCCGTTGCTGATTTCGGCCGCTGGCCTCGAGCTAATCAGTCGGTTTGGTGATCTCTCTCGCGCGCCATTCGGCCTTGGGAGCCGCGTACAGGTATGCCTGTGCCGACCACGGGTATAACGCGCGTTCACGAGCGACTTTCACCACGGGCTGCTAGTCCCCTGGATCGGTGATTCCTAACAAAAGTCCCATCATGGTGCATGCACCTGCTGTGTGCGGAGGCCGAAGCGCCGCATTTTGTCGAGGATCTCATCGGCGGTCTTCGTCCACCGAAACGGCTTGCCGTTCTCGTTGTGCGCATCGACGTAGCCGGCCGCCTCCAAAGTGTCGGGCTCTACCGGATCGCCAAGCGGTTTCGTCGCTCGCGAGTCGACAGAATGCGTTAAGTATTGGGTCGCCATTCTTGCGTCCGCCATGAAGCCTGCGAACTTTCGGCTATGATCCCGTTCCGATGATTGTGGTCATGTGGCAGTCCGACGTGAAGAAGGGGCGCGAAGCGGACTTCGAAAAACTCTACGGTGCGGATGGCGACTGGACGGCGTTGAACCGGCAAATCCGCTCCTACCTTGGGAGCTCGTTTCTGCGCGACCAGAATCGGCTGGTCGCAGCGGCGCTAAACAGCGGACGGTTACTCGAGCAGGCGCCGCAGGATCCTCGCGAGCGCTCGCTGGTCGGCCTCAGACAGTCGCCCCAGTGTGGGAGGCGACGACGTCATTCGCTCGAGCAGCGCCGCCCTGATTCTCGCGCCGAGCGGCGTGAGGCTGAGGACCTTCACCCGCCGGTCCTCCGCCGATGGACTGCGCTGCAGCAGCCCCCGCGACTCCAGGCGATCGACCAGTCCCGTCACGTTTGAGGCGTCACAGGAGAGTGCACTCGCCAGCTCTCCCATCGGCATCGGCCGATCCGGCTCGATCAGGTTCAGGAGGTGGCATTGCGCCGGCGACAACTCGAGCTCGGCCGCCAGGGCCGGCAGGGTGGCCCGCTGCGTCAAGGAGAACCGCACGAGGAGCTGCCACGCCTCACACGTCGGACCCTTGGACTTCGCGCACATCGCCGCCATTATAGTTCATCATCTCAATAGTTGACATCATCAAGTAATAGGCGTAACGTCGAAACATGACTTCCTATCGACTGATTCCCCTGGATGACACCGTGGTATTCCCCGGCATGCCGGTGACCCTGTCCGTCGATCCCGGCGCCGACACCCGCGTGTTGCTGGTGCCGCGCCGCGGCGACGAATACGCGAAGGTCGGCGTCGTCGCCGAGGTCGCCGAGCGCGTCAAGCTTGGCGGCCGCGGCTACGCCGTGTCGCTGATGGGCCTCCACCGGGCGCTGCCCGGCGCCGCCGCCACCGACCGCGACGGACACCTGCGGGTGGAAGTGGACGAGCGGCCCGATATCGCGCCGCCCGCCACGCTCACCCACGAACTCGAGCGCGAATACCGCGCCGTCGTCGAGGAGCTGCTGCAGTTGCGTGGCGACGATGGCCGGATCAGCGCGTTCCTGCGATCGATCACCGGCGCGAGTGCGCTGGCCGACACCGCCGGCTACTCGCCGGACATCAGCATCGAGCAGAAGATCGACCTGCTGGAGACGCTCGACGTCGTCGAGCGGCTGACGCTGGCCGTGCGCCTGCAGAAGGAACGCCTCACCGAGCTGCAATTGCGCAAGCGGATCCGTGAAGACGTGGATTCCGGCGCGCAGAAACAACAGCGCGAGTACTTCCTGAACCGGCAGATGGACGCGATCCGCAAGGAGCTCGGCCAGAACGAAGCCTCGGTGGCCGAGGAGTACCGCAAGAAGATCGCCGCGGCGGGGATGCCCGAGAAGGTCCAGCAGCAGGCGGAACGCGAGCTGTCGCGCTTCGAGCGCATGGGCGACTCGAACGCCGAATCGTCGATGATTCGCACGTATCTCGATTGGCTGCTGGCCGTGCCGTGGTCGAAGCGGTCGGAGGAGCGGCTCGATCCGGTCCATGCCAGGCAGGTGCTCGATGCCGACCATGCCGGCCTCGATGACGTGAAATCGCGCATCACCGAATACCTCGCGGTGCGCAAGCTCCGCGCCGACCGCGGCCTGTCTGATGACAAGCGCTCGGGCGCGATCCTCACGCTCGTCGGCCCTCCGGGAACCGGCAAGACGTCGATCGGCGAATCGATCGCGCGGGCCACGGGCCGCCAGTTCGTCCGGATGTCGCTCGGCGGCGTTCGCGACGAGGCGGAGATTCGCGGCCATCGGCGCACCTACATCGGCGCGCTGCCCGGACGCCTCGTGCGCGCCCTGCGCGACGCGGGCACGATGAACCCGGTGATCATGCTCGACGAAGTCGACAAGCTCGGCGCCGACTGGCGCGGCGATCCGTCGTCGGCGCTGCTCGAAGTGCTCGACCCGGCGCAGAACCACGCGTTCGGCGATCACTACCTCGACATCGAGCTCGATCTGTCGCACGTGCTGTTCATCGCCACGGCGAACGTGGCCGACAAGATCCCCGGTCCGCTGCTCGATCGCATGGAAGTCATTCCATTCGACGGCTACACCATCGACGAGAAGGTCGCGATCGGCCGCGGCTATCTCTGGCCGCGGCAGGTTGAGCGCAACGGCCTCGTGGCCGACGACGTGACGATCGCCGATGCGGTGCTGCGCGTGGTGGTGAATGACTACACGCGCGAGGCCGGCGTCCGTCAGCTCGAGCGCGAGATCGGGACGCTGTTGCGCAAGACGGCGGCATCGGTCGCATCAGCGACTGCGGCCAAGCCGGTCGTGATCGATGAGGCGTTCGTGCGACAGGCACTGGGCCGCGCGAAGGTCTTCCACGAAGTGGCGGCGCGCACGGCCACACCGGGCGTCGCGACGGGGCTCGCCGTCACCGGCGTCGGCGGCGACGTCCTCTTCGTCGAGGCGGCGACGATGGCCGGCACCGCCGGACTCGTGCTCACCGGCCAGTTGGGCGACGTGATGAAGGAGTCGGCGCGCATCGCGTTGACCTTCGTCCGCGGCAACGCGGCGCGGCTCGGGATCAAAGACGAAGCGTTCTTCGGCAAGGAGTTCCATCTCCATGTGCCGGCCGGAGCGGTACCGAAGGACGGCCCAAGCGCAGGCGTCACGATGGTGACGGCGCTCGCATCGCTCCTGACCGGACGTAGTGTGAAGAACACGGTGGGCATGACCGGCGAGGTCACGCTGCAGGGTCTCGTGCTGCCGATTGGCGGCCTGAAACAGAAGGTCCTGGCGGCGCATGCGGCCGGGCTGACCGAAGTGATTCTGCCCGCGCGCAACGCACCCGACCTGGACGAGGTCCCGGCCGACGTGCGCGAGCACATGACCTTCCATCCGGTGAGCACGGTCCACGAAGTGCTGGCGCTGGCGCTCGAACCCGAATCGCTCGCGAAGGCCGCATAGGTTCGGATGATTGCGAGCGACGTGCTCAACCTACATACTGGGCGGCACGGCCGCGCTCACGTCATCGAGATGCGGTAGCCCTGAGCGAGAAGTGATGAAGCTAGTCGCCCCGCGCGCGCCAACACCGGCAACACCGGCACCCGGCCGTCCCAGCTCGTCCCTGCCGGCCGACGTTGTCGCCGCACAAGTCGAGCGGCTCAGGCTGTTTTGCCTCGTCAGCGGTGGATTGTGGATGGTCGGCTTGGTGATGGAGGCGTGGATATTCCCTCGCCTGCTCGGTGCCACTCGATCTCCATCGGCAGTCGGCATCACGATCGCCGCCGTGCTGACCGCCGTCGCGATCTACGCGTATGTGTGTTACTCGCCGCGATCGATGCAACACAAGACCGACGGCGGTTTGTGGCTGATGGTCTTGAATGCGTTCTATGTCGCCCTGCTCGAAACCTGGGCGCGCAGTCCGATCGATCTGAGACCCGGTCAGGCAACCTGGATTACCATCATCATCCTGCTGAGCGCGATGATCATGCCGAGCACGCCGCGCAAGATGACGGTGGCGGTCATGGTGGCGGCATCGATGGGACCGCTCGGCGTGTGGATCGCGCACCTGCGCGGTCTGCCGGTGCCCTCGCTCGCCACCACGCTCCTGATCTACCTGCCCAACTACACCTGCGGCCTCATGGCCGTGACGCCGTCGATCCTGTTCCACCGCATGGGCCGCCGCCTGCGCGAGGCGCGCGAGCTCGGCAGTTACGAATTGGTCGAGCAGCTCGGGGCCGGAGGCATGGGCGAAGTCTGGCGCGCACGCCACCGCCTGCTCGCACGAGAGGCGGCGATTAAACTGGTGCGTCCTGAAATGCTCGGCGCGGGTAGCGGCGAAGAGGCGCGCATGCTGCTGCGCCGCTTCGAACGCGAAGCCCAGGCCACCGCGCAACTCAGCTCGGCGCACACCATTCGCCTGTTCGACTTCGGCTCCACCGACGACGAGCGCTTCTACTACGTGATGGAGCTCCTCGTCGGCCGCGATCTCGAATCGTTCGTGAAAGAGTTCGGGCCCATCCCCGCCGATCGGGCGATGTTCCTGCTGCGACAGGTCTGCCACTCGCTCGCGGAAGCGCACGACCGGGGACTGATTCATCGCGACATCAAGCCCGCGAACATCTACCTGTGCCGGATGGGTCTCGATTACGACTTCATCAAGGTGCTCGACTTCGGTCTCGTCAAGTTCAACGTCGACGAGTCCGCGGCTCGGACCCAGACCATGATGACCGCCGCTCTCGGGACGATGGGCACGCCCGCGTACATGGCGCCTGAGATCATCATGGCTCGCGGCGAAATCGACCGGCGCGCCGATGTCTATGCGCTTGGATGCGTCGCGTACTTCATACTCACTGGTCAGCGAGTGTTCGACGGGAACACGCCGATGCAGGCGCTCATCGATCACGTGCACACAGTGCCGACGCCGCCGTCGCGGCGTTCCACGCTTCTTATTCCGCCCGAGCTCGACGACATCGTCATGCAGTGTCTCGAGAAGGACCCGGCCAAGCGTCCTCAGGATGCCATGAAGCTAGGCCGGATGCTCGACACGTGTCAGACCTGCAACGCCTGGTCGAGCGCCAAGGGCGCGGAGTGGTGGCGAATGAATCTGCCGGACCTTGCCGCTCCTCTGACGTTCCTCGACGAGCCCTCGGCTTTAGTCAACTAGAGGACTATGACTACCTGCATCAGCTTCGTGCTTCTGATCGTCCTCCTCTGCGCGCGCGGCGCGGACGCGCAAGAGAGCCGTGCCGACACCCTCAAGCAGGCCCGTGAGGAGAAGCAGCAGGCCGTTGCGCCTTACGAACCCAGCATGCTCGAACGCGTGCTCAAGGGCATCGAGCGAGGCGGCGTGCCGCTCATCACTCGTGACGGAGTGTATCTGAAGCTCGGCAGCATCACCACCGGCAGCGGTTTCGCGTACGGCGCAGGTTACCGTTCCCACCGCCTTTTCGACGGCGCGGCGATGATCGACGTATGGGGTGGTGCGTCGATGACCAGGTACTGGGCCGCCGAAGGGCGGCTGCGGTTTCCGGAACTCGCAAGTGGCTTCATCGACGCGCAGGCCTATGCGCGACGTAACGACTATCCCCGCGAAGACTACTTCGGTCTCGGTCCGCTGTCGCTGCGCCGCAATCACACCGACTATGCGATTCAATCGACCACCATCGGGGCGCGGGCCGCGGTACGCCCGGCACCGATTGTCGCGATTGGTGGCGGCCTCGAACATATCGATTCGGGTCTCAGTGATGGTGCCGATCCAGGCCTGCCATCGATCGGCGAGATCTTCGACGAACAGTCAGCGCCGGGGATCACGCATCAGCCCGACTATCTGCGCTCGATCGTGTACATCGATGTCGATTGGCGCCGCCCGCTGAACGCGCGCAACGGCGGCTGGTATCGCGCCGAAGTGAGCCGGTACGACGATCGCCAGGGCCTGGGGTATTCGTTCGATCGTCTCGATATCGACGTGCGTCAGTTCGTGAGTTTTCTCTCCGAGCGGCGCGTGCTGGTTGGACGGGTTGCGGCATCAACCTCGAACGTGGAGCCGGAGCAGCAGGTGCCGTTTTACGTGATGCCGACCTTGGGCGGCAAGGACACCTTGCGCGGTTTCCACGAGTACCGTTTTCGCGGGCCGCACGCCCTGCTTCTGCAGGGCGAATATCGCTTCGAGATCTGGTCGGGACTCGACGCTGCGCTGTTCTACGACGCCGGTAAAGTCACTCTGCGACGTTCGCAGCTGAACTTCAGGAATCTGGAATCGGACTATGGCTTCGGGTTCCGCTTCAATACCGACAATGGGATCATCGCGCGCGTCGATGCGGCGTTCGGGAGTCGTGATGGCAAACATCTCTGGATTGTCTTTGGCGGCACGTTCTAAGACGGCGGTTTGCCTCGCCGCGGTCCTCGCGCTCGCAGGTGGTGTGTTCACGGCCAACACGCCACGGTTTTATCCCGACGATCCGCTGTGGGCCGACGACGATGCATCGCTCGATGCCTCACGGGTCGTCGCAGTCGAAGACGCCAACAGCTACGATTTCGCCGTCAATACATTCGGCAAGCCAGGCGAGCGTCGCAACGTCCGTGCGTTGAACGTCAACACCCTCGACGAAGTGCCGGACTCCAGCTGGTTCACCAATCGCATCGGTCGCATGCGGCTGCCGACCGCCGACCTCGTGCGCGGACCCGATCGTGTTGCGTCCGTCTCACTCGATGGGTGGGTGGTGTCGAGCGGCAAATCTACGGGCGTGCAGCCCGGATTCCGCATGACGGATCAGCAGGGTCATCTCCATCAGATTGAGTTCGATCCGCCGTCGAATCCTGAGCTGGCCACCGGCGCAGAAATCATCGGCACGGCCTTCTATCACGCGTTTGGCTACAACACCGTTGACGTGTATCTGGCTGAGCTCGATGCCGATCGACTCGTGATTTCACCGTCGGCGACCCAATTCGATCCGCTTCTCGGCGAACGCAGGAGACTGACCCGCCGCGACGTCGACAAGGTGCTCCGCCGCGCCGCCAGGCAACCGAATGGGAAATACCGCGTCCTGGTCAGCCGGTTTGCCGACGGTGATCCTCTGGGCAACTTCCGCTATTACGGCACCCGCCCGGACGACCCCAACGATGTCGTGCCGCACGAGCATCGTCGCGAGCTGCGCGGCGCACAGGTGTTTGGCGCCTGGCTGAATCACGATGACTCGCGCGGCGTGAACAGCCTCGACATGCTCGTCACCGAACCGAATCGACGCTACATCAAGCACTACATGTTCGACTTCGGATCGATCATGGGCAGCGGCACGGTCTATCCGCAACGTCATCGCCCAGGCAACGAGTACATCCTGGAGTGGAAACCCGGATGGCTGACGCTCGCGACGCTCGGGCTCTACGCTCGACCCTGGACTCGTGTCTCCTATCCGGAGGCGCCCCCCGCCGCAGGGCGATTCGAGGCCAACTTTTTCACACCCGAAGGGTGGAAGCCGGAGTATCCCAACGTCGCGTTCGACAACATGCGCCCCGACGATGCGTTCTGGGCGGCGCGAATCGTGGCGCAGTTCGATGCCGAGATCGTTCGCGCGCTGGTCGAGAAAGCGCAGTACAGCGATCCCCGCACCACCGAATATCTGACGCACACGCTGATGCAGCGGCGAGAGAAGGTGCTGGCCGTGTGGTTATCGCAGATCAATCCGCTGATCGACTTCGAGATCAACGCCGGCAACGAGCTGACCTTCGACAACGTCGCGGAGCGTGAGAATCTGACTACGGCCGCCGATCGATACCGTATCGAGTGGGGACGTTTTGACAACGCCAGCGGTGTGGTGACCGACACGCTGGCGGCTGTGGTCAGCGAGCGTCGCCTGCAACTTCCGGCCGCGTATGTCGCTCGGCCGCCCGAGTATTTGCAGGTGCGGGTGTCGGCAGTGCACCCGCAGTTCCCCGCATGGGCGACGCCGGTGACGCTCCATTTCCGTCGCACGGACCGTGGTTGGACGATCGTTGGTCTCAACCGCATGCCTCAGGCCTAGGCCGTTCAGCTTTCAGCTGTCAGCGCGATCGACTATCGGCCCGATCCAAAGACGAAGCCCACAGATCGCTCGACGGGGTTGTAGGCGGTGCCGTAAAACGGCGACGTCGTGTTGGTCTGGATGTCGCGATATGCCGAGGCCCCGAACAGGTTGAACATCTTGATGCCGGCGCGGAAGCGGTATTTCTTGAACCGCCACGGACGCGCGATCGAGAAATCGAGCGTGCGCACCGCCGGCAATCGGCCAGCGCGCGAGCGCGGACCGACGAAATCCTGAAACTCGTTGACCGACGACCAGGGGAACCCCGATCGCAATTCCAACACAGGCGCGAAGTCCCACGTGCCGGGCAGCCCGATCGTTCCGCGCAGCAGCAGCCGATGGCGCACGTCGGTCGAGATCAGGTTGTGTTCGTTGGCCCGGACGATCGGATTTCGGAAGTTGCCGTAGACGTCGTCGTAGTTGTTCAAATCGGCCGTGCCACGCGCCCACACGTACGACAACGTCAGGTCGCGGCGCTCGCCACCCAGATACCGCACCGTGCTTTCGAGCTCCCTGTACCGAGACGAGCCTGTGCTGGCGAGACGCAAGGTGGCAACCGCGGGATCGGGCGACACAACATGCTCGTGCGAGCCGTAGCGCCCCAGAAACGCCACCTTCAAGAGTACCCGACGGCCAAACCGCTGGTCCCATTCGATGTTGCCGACCTCTGCTTCGGGCGTGCGAAGCGGGCCGTCGATCCTGTTGGTGAACGTGATCGGCTGGCCGATTGACGAGCCATCGACGTTGAAACGCGCGATCGTGCGCGGCTCGAACGACTCGAAGGCCCCGACATTGAGCGGCGTGCGCTGAGCGAACTTGCCAAACCCGCCTCGCACGATCGCGCGGCCGCCAGGCAGCAGCGCAATGGCCGCGCCCGCTCGCGGCGACCAGTTCGTGCCTTCACTGACGCCATCGCGATCGACGCGCACCCCAAACTCGAACGTCAGTCGCGAGTTCACTCGCCAGCGGTCCTGCGCGAACACCGCAAACTCGGTCCCGTGGACAGACTGCGCCGTCGCCGCGCCGAACTCGGTGCGCTCCGCAAGGGAACCATCAAGGCGACGAATGTCGACCGGGCGGCTCGCACTCAAACCGGTGTACTCCGAACGCTGTAGGTCGGTGCCGAACTTGAAGACGTGTTGGCCGCTAGGAAGATTTCGCGTCAGGCTCAAGGCCTCAACCCACTGGTAGCTGCGCACGTTGCGCTCCTGATCGTTGAAGAAGCCGCCGCTCTGCGTCTCGGGCGCATACACCATCGGCGCATGGTTGTCGCTGTCGACCTCGATCTCGAAGCGCCGCAGTGAGAACGTGGACTCGAGCACGAGATCCGGCGAGATCGCCAGCCGGTCAACGGCACCAGCCGACGCGCCTTCCTGACGCCATTCCGGCGTCGTGCCCGCCGGCCGGAACGTATTCATCGTCACGCGATCGATCTTGCGCGGAAAGAGGACGAGCACGCTGCTCAGCACGTGCTTCGCGGAGATCACGTTGTCGAGGCGGGTAAATGAGTCAAAGCTCTGCATCGTGACCTCGGGCTCGTCGGGCAGGCTCTTGACCGGTGTGTTCACGTAGCGGAACTGGAAATCCTGCGCGAGAAAGACGCGATCCTTCCGAATCGGGCCGCGGATCGATGCTCGTGGTTCGAAGCCGCGGACGCCGCGTAGCAATGCGCGGAACCGCGGTACCAGGTTGCCAATCGAGAAGTCCCAGTCGTTGGTGCCTCCTCTGGTGCGGATCTGCGTAATGCTGGTGGTGAATCGTCCATATTCGGCGGCGAACGGGTTCGCCATCACCTCGACGGAGTCCACGGATTGGGTCGGTAAATCGAGATCGAAATCTCCCGTTGACGGATCGATGAGGCTGGCGCTGCTGATCTGTAGCGCGCCCTGGGTAGGCTGCCCGCCCTTGATGCGCAACCGACCGTTCCCATCTCGGACGACGCCCGGCAACAGCGGCAACAGGCTCCGGAAATCGTCGCCCTCGAGCGGCGCGGTCTCGAACAGCGATCCCGACAGCATGTCGCTCATCGACACCGGTTGGACACTGTCCGTGGGTGACGGCGTGTCGGCGCGCACCTGGACGCCCGGCAGAACAAACGTCAACTGCGCGTCGAGAATCACCTGCGCCGTCTCGTTCGCGCGCACGACGAACACCGTGGAATCGCGGTCCACGAAGCCCGGTCCGGATGCCGTGATGAGGTACCGGCCTATGGGTACATCGGGAAAGGTGACCTGCCCGGCGCCATCGGTCTCCGTCTTGGCGATGACGATGCGATCATCCGGGTCCCGGAGCTCGATCCGGATGCCCGGCATGTGCACGGTCCCCTCGAGCGTCGTAATGGTCGCGACAACGCGTCCGGTCGTAGCCGGCTGCGAGGATGCGGTTGGTTCGATGGCGGCGAACGCCGGCCCCCATAGCGAAGCGAGGAAGACGCCAACGCCGAACCAGGTGCCGTGGCGACGCATTGTGCGATTGGAACTAACGTCGCGCTCCATCTTGGAAAGCACGGAAGAGTGCGTGGTTCGAGTGCCTACATTAACAAATCTCGTGGCCCTGGCATCCCCGGTCAGCCAGGTGCCTGAATCCACCCTTTCGCGTCGGCGTCGACGTGGGAATACGAATTGGAACAATTTGGGAACAATAGCGCCCGAACACCAGGTAAGAGAAGAGGGCAGAGCCGACCAGAACGCAAGACGAGTCAACAAGATAGACACCTCTTCGAAGACTGGGAGGCCATCTCGATTGGTGTCGCCGGTGGCTACGTGGCTTTCTGGCTAGAGACGCTCGTGGAGCAGATCGCACCAAATACGTTCGTCGCATTTGTCGGAGAGGCCGCGGCGGACATCGATGCGTCGAACCTGTCCACAATCAAGTTGCCATTCCACGGCGCGATTGAATACTGCGTCACGTCGACAACACCAGGCCGATATCCGGACTGCTTCCAAGGCCGGGCGAACCGGCAGCGCTGCGAATCATCCCATCAGCTGACGTTGACTCGCCGCTGAGTCAAGGCACCAAATGTGTCGACCGTCCGCGTCCTGGTGACGTACTACTCGGCGTTCGTGCTCGAAGTGCAGTCGCGGCGGGTACAGGTGATCGGTTGCACGCCGTATCCGGACGAAGCGGTCGTCATTCAATGCCTGCGACAGGCGACAGCGAAACGGGACTCTACGAAGGGCGGATTCTACTGTGCGATCGCGATCCGAAGTGGAGCGGCGGGGTGGAGCAGTGGCGAGTAACAGCCGGCATCCGCGTGGTTCGGACGCCGCCTCGCGCGCCGACCTGCAACGCCTACGCCGAGCGGTTCGTCCGGTCGGTGAAAGAGGAATGCCTGAACCGCATCGTGCCGATCGGCGAACGGCACTTACGGAAGACACTTCACGAATTCGCCACGCACTACTATTGCGAACGGAATCGCCAAGGACTCGCGAACGAACTGATCGATCGTCCTGATGCACCACGACCGACTGGCGCCGTTCGCCGCCGGAGCGAGTCGGCGGGATTCTCAGCTACTACCATCGCTCCGCCGCGTAGGTGGCCCGATCTAGCGTGGGACAGAACGGTTGAAGCCGAACGTAAGGAATCTGCGTCCCGGCGATCTAATGCTGTTGGTGTACGGTAAAGACGGAGAGTATGAGCCGCAGTTGTATTTGACCGCCGGGCCGCTGGCCACGCAACCCATAGCCGGCACGGAAGTCATGCACGAACTACCCAACGAGCTGACGGCTATTCGTCATGACGTCTGCTCACTGCAGCGATTCGCCGAGGTACTTCTGTCGCTCTGACCGGGTCAAACTGCGTGACACTCGCGAGCGGGCCAGACTGACGAGATCGCCGACACACGCACCACACAGGAAGACCTGCGCCCGGTCGCCGCTGGCCGAGACCACGTGCTTCGCATCGGCGGTGAACACTGCATCGGTGACGGAGCCCTTGTGTCCCGTGACGACCGCGACCGGCGCGCCAGTCGCGGCATCCCAGATCCGCGCGCTGTTGTCACGGCTCGCGGTCACGATCCATCGGCCGTCCGGACTGAACGCCCCGCGCAGCACGTCGGACGTGTGGCCGATCAGTTCGGCAACCGCCTCTCCCGTCTGTGCATTCCATACCCGCGATGTCGTATCCGCGCTCATGGTCGCGATCCGATCCCCCGCCGGGCTGAAGGCCGCGTCGAGAATATTTTGATGGCCCTGGAATTCCGCTACCACCTTGCTGGTGCCGACATCCCAGATCCTAGCGATGCCGTCTGAACTTGTGGTGAAAACTCGCCGGCCATCAGGACTGAACCACGCGCGGAAAATCCTCGCGGCTGGAGTTCGAAGCTCGGCAAGAACCTTCCCTTCTGGGACCTGCCACACCGATGCGCCCGTCGCGTCCGGCATCACCACCTTGGAAGAGTCGGGGCTGAATGGCGCGGCATTATCGGACTGGGCCCCTCTCAGCACCGCGACGAGTTCGCCAGTGCGCGCATCCCAAACGTGGGCCAGCTTCGCGCCAATTGAGCACACGACCACCCACCGGCCGTCCGGACTGATCGCCGCGACCTGCCCTGCAGCTCCTTGGGCACGAAGAATCGCCAACTCCTTGCCCGTCGGTATCTCCCACACGCGTGCGACGATGTGCGACGGGTTTCGCCAGGATTGCGGATCGCTGCTGATGGACGCCATCTGCCGGCCGTCCTTGCTGAACGTCGGACGCCAGACGTCCGTGGACAAGGTGACAGCCGGCCGTCCGCGACTGACATCGAAGATCCGACCGACTCCATCGGCACCGCCGACCACGACTACGGTGCCATCGGGGCTGACGACAGCCGGGTAAGCCGAATTGTTGCTGCGGGTTGGAATGGCGGAGATCTGACCCCGCGGCGACGCGTCCCAGATGCGGGCCGTCTGATCAATGCTTCTCGTGATTGCCCTGGAGCCATCAGCACTGTAGGCCGCATCGACGACCGCGCCCGTGTGGCCCCGCAATTCGGCCGTCATCTCTCCGGTCCGGACCAGCCACACGCGGGCTGTGGAATCGGCGCTCGCTGTAAGCAGCCACTTCGTGTCAGGGCTGAATGCGACGCTCTTCACCGAACCTCGGTGCCCGGCGAGGTTGGCCAGCATCCGGCCGGTGCCGGAATCCCACAACCGTGCGGTGCCGTCGTCGCTTCCGGTGGCGACCACACGAGCGTCCGCGCTGATGGCGACGTTCCGGACGAATTCGGTGTGCCCTCGCAAGACGGCCCTGAGCTTCCCACTGGGCACCTCCCAAATGCGGCCGGTATCATCGACGCTGGTTGTCACGACGAACCGACCGTCCGGACTGAATGCCGTAGCCGTGATGTTGCCTTGATGGCCCTGCAGGTTTGCGACATGATGGCCATCGACGGCATTCCAGACGCCCGCAGTAGGACCGTTCGCCGCGATGAGATACAACCCATCGGGGCTGAAGCTGGCGCCGGCAATGGCGTACGACGGGAACTGCGCAATGGCGCGACCCTGCTGGACATTCCAGACGCGCGTGGTGTTGTCCCAGCCCGTCGAGGCGACCCGCGCTCCATCCGGGCTGAACCGGACGTCGTTGATTTCCTTCGTGTGGCCACGCAGCGTCACCATCAGGTGCCCGGTCTTTGTCTCGTACACACGAACGGTATTTCGGTCTCCCGCGGTAACGATCTGCGCCCCATCGGCGCTGAAAGCGGCGTGATTGGATGAATCAATCTGGCCCGAGAGCTGCAGGAGCGCTTCGCCAGAGGCGCGGCGAACGTAGACCGTGCCGTCCGCCGCCGGGACGAGAACCATCTGCCCGTCCGGGCTGAAGACTGCCCGACTGAAGTCGCCGGTTGGCAGGTTTTGCAGCGACACAATGACCCGTGCCTCGGGAACGCACTGCCTGAGCGCATTGAGCATCTCAGCGCCGGACGGCGCCAGCCTAGCAGCCTCGAGACCGAGCAGGACACACAACTCCGGATCCCGGGGCAGTTCGGCGATCGCGGCGGCGGCGAGCTGCCGCGCGCGTGCCAGGTCGCTCTGCTGCTGGGCGACCGCTCGCTGGCCACGTGCGTCGGCGCTACTCAAGGCTGCCTGGTTACGTTGCGAGTAGGCGATGACCGCCAACAGCGCAAGCACCAGCACCGTGGCCGTCAACACGCCGACGCCCAAGCGGCGGCGGAGCGTTGCTGCCCTCCGACTGTCGCCGATAAAGTCTCGGTGCAACGACGTGGGTTTCGGCAGATCATCGGGACCTCTGTCGGTCAGCCATCGTTCTGCCGCCTGCAATGACGCGCCGCGGAGCAGTACCGACTTGGCCTTGCGGTCGCGTTCCCATTCGAGCGCGCGCATCGGCAGTCGTGTGTGCGTGTGCGCGGATTCAGGATCGGTGTTCAGCGCGGTCGCCAGCGCGCAAACGGCTGGTTCGAACTGCTCAGGCGAACGGCAATCGATCCACTGAACTTCGCGGAGCGTCGGGTTTGCGGATCCCGGTGCAACCGCGCGATACAGAAGCGGGACCAGACGCTTGTTCCGCTCAACCGCGCGGGCCAGTTCGACTGCGCAAATGTCCGAGATGGCGGATTCGGGACTGAGCACGTAGACGAACGCGTCAGCCGCGTCGATGCCCGAAAGAATCTCGTCGAGCCATTTGGTCGTCGGCGCGATGGCTTCGAGATCAACCCAGACATCGAATTTCTGCTGGCTTAACGCGTCGCGCAACTTTTCGACAAAAGCGATATCGATCCGTGCGTATGAAATAAAGGCGTCCGACAATGGGGTCTCCTCGGCCCGCCGATTCGCCGACGCGCCATTGGGTCTCGCGCACGCAAGTTGCCGCTCGTCACCCGCAGCGATCAGCCTTCGACCGGTTCAGAGTCCAAGGGTATGCAGTTTCTCAGCCTGCTCGTCAGGTCCTTCGCCTCACGATGGCGCCGAACGTTGCTGGCAGCGGCATTATCACCGAATCGGCCCTGGATCCAAGTGTGGTGGGGTGTTTCTTAGTTCGCTTTGCGAGGGAGCTGCAGCACAATCGGGCCAGTGGCCAAGAGGCAGTGCCGCGACGAAGCAGAAGGGCGGTCAGCCTCCGCCGTTCATCGAGTTGTGGAGGCGGCGGGCGGTTCACTTCGCGCCTGCGATCAGGGGCCGCCTCGAACAGGCCTCCACGAATCGGGTCGAATTGGGAATCCAGGGAACGTGAGTGGAGCCGACAAAAGGCGGCAAGCACCGCCATCGTAACGAACCAGCATCAGAGGTCGCGCGCCATCAGCAAGTTGAAAATCTTGCTCATCTCAGTTTCAACTCTAGCCGACTCCACATGTTCAATCGAGGCCCGGGCGGCAACCTGCACGTTGTGAATGTTTCCCGCGGCGATTCCGGCAGATTGCGAAGAAGCTCGATCCCGTCGTCGGGGGTGCACGCTTCGCGCTCTCGGATGGGCGAGCCTGCCCTCAGTTGACCGAACGATGCAATGCCGTGTGGCACTGTGTGCACTTTTCCGAGTCACACGGCCACTCCTGCGACCTCCGGAGGCAGATTCGTTAGAAGGATCATCCTCCTCGACGGCGTGATCTGGCTCTTCCGAAGTCTCTTAATTTGTCGCTGTAGGTTCGATTCCTACCCGGCTCCTCACGCAGTGATTATCGAACCAATGCCCGGCGTGTGGACCTTGATCACAACATCGACCGGATTCGTGAAATCTGGCGAGCGCGAAGGCAGCCTCCGTTTCTCTCGGAGGTGAGCAAGTGGACGTGCGCACGTCGTCCTGGCCTTATACGGCCGGAGAGGGCTTTGCAAGAATTTGCAAGCCGTTCGGATGTCGACGGCTCCAAACGGCCTCAATCGGCATTCATGCAGGACGGCCGACCCCGATTTTCCGGGGTCGGCCGCGATTGGCTTTCACTGAATCCAGCTTGAGGGGCTGGCGGTAGCAATACCGTGGGGGTTCGAAGCGGGCCTCAGCCACTCAGCCATTGCGCTTCGCCCTCGGCCTAGAGGGTCGAGTCCCCCCTTCCGCGGTCGTGTCGCAGTCCCGACAGACGCTGAACGCTAGCGCCAGATCACTGTGGACAATCTTCAGGAGCGTCTGGCAGACCGGGCAATGGATCGAGCCGGGTGGCTTAGGTAGCTTTGCGTCGGACATGAGCTATGACTACGTCTCTTACTCGCACCTGTTTCTTTTGTTTCTTGTTTCGAGCACCAAAGGGAGTCGTGAACGTAGTGGTATGACGTCACATTGCATTTGAAGCAGGCTTTAGGACAACGTGACGATGTCTGCCCCTGCCAACCTCCCCGCAGCAGTGCGCCATGTAACACCGAAGCGACGCAAGTGTGACGGCACCAGTCGTGCACCGGCATCAGCGGAGGGTCATATGGCGAACGTTAAGAAAATCTCCGTCAGTCTCGTCATCCTCTTGGGCATCGTTGTCATCGGCCTCTGGTACTGGAACGCCCAACCCGCGAATGTCCAGGCAGCAATTGCCGACGCGCGAATGGCAGCCAATCGGCATGACGTGATGAGTGTGGAAGCCATCAGCGAAGGTGGCGCGTCAGTCGTCGGTCGTCACGTTTCCGTGGTCAATGCGCGCGTGAATCAGGTCACCGGGCCGCGGACGTTTTGGATCGCTGGTGAGGAGGGCGACCCGTTGCTCTGTACTTGTTGCGGCCTCGAGCGACGTCAGGGCGACGGAAGCGAGCCTGAAACTGGAACCGAGCACACGCGTCAGCGTTGTCGGAGTCGTACGCCAAGCTGCCGACCGTGAACCCATGAGCCCGGAGGATCGCGCGCAGATCGCGACGGCAAGTGTGGTACTTGCTTGCGTCCGAAGTGAACCGAGTTCGCTGATTTCTGAGCAGCCATCAGCCTCGTTGACCGCTCGCCGGCCAAAAGACGTTACACCGTTGTCACTCAATCGCGACAAACTTACGACCGTATGGCTTTGGACGTTGGCACAATGTCTACGCTGGCGAACGCGGTCGCGCGCGGGTTTGGACGATCCCTCGCCGCTAGTGTGGTTGCTACCACCGAGGGCGGAGGCAATCGAGTGGAACTCCTGGTGACGATGTCCGGATGCCATCGGGAGCCGTGTCGAATGCTGATCAACGTGTCCCGCGCCGACAACGAAACCTTCGAACGCGAGTTTCGGGAGAAACTCAACGAGGCCATCGCGGCGCATCTGACGCTGCCTCCACCGACTGCGTAGGCTTCTACGAATACGACTACCTCACATCCGATCAGACGCCCGCGTTCGCGAGCGCTCAGCAAGCAACTGCTCCGCCCCGATAAATCTCGCTGGGCCTTTCGGTGACGGCGCGGGCAGGCCTCAATGCGTCGCGACTGCGACTGAATCAGTCTTCCGAGAGTTACACCACTGCGGCGTGAGACTCCGTCGAGTCTCTTCGCAGACGCTATCGACAGGTCGGCGCAACCGCCCTCGCTGATTGCACGTCCAGCTTGCGCACGAGGTAGGGAAGTTCCTGTTCACGATCTTTCGCGGCGTTCGGTGCACCGACGGCTGATGGCACGTCTGCGAGCTTGACAGTGGCCTTGCGTCCACCGGCCTTGATCTCCAGTTCGATCATCCCATTTTCGCGCTCGATCTCGATCTCCCCGCGTTTGACGTCACCTTCCACTTCACCTGTTACTTCGACCAACTGTCCCATCAGCTTCTTGACTTCATCGTCGTCATCGTCGAGCCAGTAGAGCATTCGGGAAGGGCCCTGCTCGCTGTTGGCGAGGAGAAATCCGTCACCGTCACCATCTCCTCGCACCGCGCAGCCGACCAGGGTCACCTTCTCTTGGCTCCGGGTCGCGCCGACTTGCGCTGGCATGCTTCCCATTGCAAAGACCGTTGTGAGCATTGCAACACAACTTGACATTTTCATGCGGTGCCTCCCACATCGCGCGTTGCAAAAGCCACGCCCATCGGCGCGACGCGACACTTCGCTTCTGCTCCGCAGAAGCGTCACACTCCGGTCATCTGCAATCTGCGTTTGTCATCAGCGACGGTGGCGGTCAGGGGATTGCAACCTCGAGTATTGCCGCCGACGTGGTTAGATCTTCTACCTCAACCGGCAAAGAGGCGCACAATATTGCGCATCTCGGGCGCACGTCGACCATTGCACGCTCGATACGCCAATGTGACATTGCGATTACGCCGCGGACTAGAGTGCTGGCGGCGACCTCAGGAATCGCGGCCGAGGAGGGTGTAACGTGGCGTTCAGACAGCTGGCGCTCGTTCTCTTTGTCGTGATTCTCACAGCCGCGAGCGCCGGGGCGCAGCAGGATGCGGCCACCGTCACCGGCGAAGTCACCGACCCGTCCGGTGCCGTTGTCCCTGGCGCCACCGTCACCGTGACCAACGTCGACACCGGCATCGCGCTGACAACGGTCACCAACGCCAGCGGTCTCTACACGCTTGCCCGGCCTGCGGCCCGGCGACTACACGCTGATGATCGAGCTTCAGGGCTTCAGCCGGTTCGCCCGCACCGGCATCACCCTGCAGGTGGCGCAGGTCGTACGGCTTGACGCCAGGCTGCAAACGGGCAACCTCACGGAAGCCGTGGAGGTGTCGGCCGCCACGCCGCTGCTGCAGACGGCCAACTCGTCGCGCGGGTCGGTCATTGACGAGCGCAAGATCGTAGACCTGCCGCTGAACGGCCGTGACTACAACCAGCTCGCGCTGCTGAGCCCCGGCGTCCTGCCTGGCACGCCGCGGCTGGCCAGCGTCAACTTCAAGGGCGTGCTCAACGTCAACGGCAATCGGACCTTCAACAACGTGTTCCTGCTCGACGGTGTCGACAACATCTGGTACTCGAACTCGTTCCGCGGCGAGAACGTGCAGCTCGTGCAGCCGTCGATCGAGGCGCTGCAGGAGTTCAAGATCCAGACCAACGCCTATTCGGCGGAGTACGGCCGCAGCTCCGGCGCGGTGATCAACGCGACGATCAAGTCGGGCACCAACACGCTGCGCGGCAGCGCCTACGAGTTCATGCGCAACGACGCACTCGACGCCAACAACTTCTTCTCGGAAAAACTTGGCGCGCCCAAGCCCGAACGCAAGCGCGATCAATTCGGCGGCGCGGCCGGCGGCCCGATCGTCCGCAACCGCACATTCTGGTTCGCCGACTATGAAGGGCTGCGCGACCAGGAAGGCATCCCGCGCGTCCGCCTCGTGCCGACGGCCGCCGAGAAGGCGGGCCTCTTCAGCACGGCGGTGTTCGATCCGTTTGCGGCGGGCCGCCCCGAGTTCGCCCGCAACGCGCAGGGCCAATGGGTGATTCCGCGAGATCGGTGGGACCCGGCTGCCGCACGGATCATCGCGCTCGTTCCCGACCCGAACGTGGCGGGGACGAACATCTACGCCTCGACGCCGGTCACCGAGACGCGCCAGGATCAGTTCGACGTGCGCATCGACCACCAGTTCGCGTCCGACGGTCACCGCGTTCGCGCGCTACAGCTTCGTCGACACCAATACCTTCCGCCCGTCGCCGCTGCCCGATCTGGCCGAAGGATCGTTCAACGACGCGTTCGGCTCGAACCTGAACCGGTCGCAGGGGCTCGCCATCGGCGCCACCTGGATCGCATCGGCCACGCTCATCGGTGAATTCCGTTTCGGCTGGGCCCGCGGCAACTACTTCACGAATCCGCCGAACGCCGGCATCGACGCCGCCGCCCAGTTCGGCATTCCCAACGTCCCCAACGATCCGGCCATCGTCGGCGGCCTGCCGAAGATGAACATCCAGGGATTCGACGCCGTCGGGCGACACACCTCGACGCCGCAGTTCCAGACACCGCGATCGTGGAACCCGCGCGCGAGCTTCACGATGAGCCGCGGCGCGCACACGCTGAAGTTCGGGTTCGAGTTCCTGCACGTCCAGACGCAGATCAACGACCTCAACGCCACCATCGGGCGCATGAACTTCGAGGATCGCTTCACGGGACGCGCCGTCGGCGACTTCCTGGTCGGCCTCCCGTCGCAGCTGGCGCTCACCAGCTACACGGTGATGGATCAGGGGCAGGACATGCAGTTCTATTTCCTGCAGGACGACTGGCGCGCCACCGAGCGGCTCACGCTGAACCTCGGCGTGCGATACGAGTTCGCGACGCCGCCGCGCGAGAGAGACAACGCGCTCGCCAACTTCGACCCGGCGACCGGGACGATGGTGTTCGCGAAAGACGGGAGCCTGTACGATCGCGCGCTGATCCATCCGGACCGCGACAACTTCGCCCCGCGCGCGGGATTCGCCTATGCGCTGAGCGAGCGCTGGATCATGCGTGGCGCGTACGGCATGTTCTACAGCCACACCGTGCGCCAGGGACGCGAAGGGATGCTCGGCTTCAACCCGCCGTACCTCGTCGACAACCTGCTGTCGACGTCCGTCACCGGATCGGCGGCGGTCGCGTCGGCGGCGCCGTTTCAACTCAGCCAGGGATACCCGGCCGGCCTGCTCGACGCGACGACGCTGCCGCCAACCATCACGCGGCGTGCCCAGGATCCCAACCAGAAGACGGCCACCATTCACCAGTACAGCGTGGGTGTTCAGCACGAGCTGACACCTGACCTGATGATCGACATCGCGTATGTCGGCAATGCCGGCCGCAATCTCCCCGGCTTCCGCAATCTGAACCAGCGCGCGGTCATCCAGAACGCGAACGGATCGCAGGCGGCCGGCGCGCGGCCGTATCCGGCTTTCGGCGACATCCAGTGGATGGAGAACCGGGTTGCGTCCGACTACGACTCGCTGCAGGTCAGCCTCGAGAAGCGGATGTCCAAGGGCCTGACCGGCCTCGTGAGCTATACGTGGGGCCGGGCGTTGACCGACGCCCCCGACCACATTTCGACGAGCGGCGGTGGCGCCGGTATCGACACCGGAACGTTCCGCGAGCCGCAGGACAGCTACAACCTCGCTGCCGATCGCGGACCCGCCGAGTTCGACATCGAGCACCGTTTCGTCGCCAGCTACGTGTGGGAGCTGCCGTTCGGCCGCGGCCGCCGCTACGGCAACGGCTGGAACAGCGCGACCGACTTCCTGCTTGGCGGCTGGCAACTGAGCGGCATTCACGTGCTGCAGAGCGGCCTGGCCCTGACCGCCACGCTCGGCGGGTCGACGGTGCTGAACCTGGGCGGTGAGCGCCGGGCGCGCCCGAACCTGGTCGGCGACCCGGAGCTGCCGAACTCGGAGCGCACGATCGATCGATGGTTCAACACCGATGCCTTCGCCGCGTTCAGTCCGTCGCCGCAGGCGTTCGGCAACGCCGGCGTCGGCATCATGCGCGGCCCGGGCTACGCCAACTTCGACTTCACGTTCGCGAAGGATTTCCGCCTCAGCGACCGGCGGCGCTTCCAGTTCCGCGCCGAAGTGTTCAACGCCTTCAACCGCGTGAACCTGGGCGTGCCGAACATCCAGCGCGAGTCGAGCGGCTTCGGCCAGATTCTCGGCTCCGGCAATGCGCGCATCGTGCAGTTCGGGTTGAAGTTCTACTTCTAAACGGGAGCAGCCATTGACGAGCCTCGCATGGACGCGCCGGATCGTGTCGGCTGTTGTGGTCGCAGCCGCATTGTCGGCGGCCGCGCACTCGCAGCAGCCGGGACTCGTTGACGCGGCATCGCTCGACGACTTCCAGCTGCCGCCGAAGACAGTGTTCGACCGCGCGATGCCTCGCTATCCGAACGTCTGGTTCTACGTCGATGCGTCGGTGGCGGATTCACAGGCGGCCGCAATGCGGCTCGTGGCCGATCAGGTGCGCGCGGCGATGCGCGTCCGCGAGTCGCATGGTCCGTTTTCCAACCCCGAGGGAGCGGACTTCGAGGTGACGATCGAGCATCTGCAGCCCTGGGAAGTGCCCGAGCACCGCGCGCTGCAGCACGCGCACGCGTTCCACATGCGCTACTACCATTCGGCGCTGGCGGCACAGAAACTCGATCGCGTCACGCTCCGGACGCGTCAGGGCAGCCGCGACTTTTATCGCGTCGCCGCCTCCGCCCATTACGAAGTCGGGCACGCCAACCCGAATCACGCCGACGTCGAGATCTGCCCGATCTGCGGCCGCACCGGCGAGTACTCCAGCCAGCACGGGAGCCTTGTCGAGCGCGTCCACGATCCGCTTGGCCTCGAGCTGCTGCTGAACGGCACGATTCGCGGCACTCCCGTCCACTTCCACCACGAGGACCAGCGAGAAGTCGGCGGGATCATCCGCGCGCTGGGCGATCGGTTCGCCGTCCAACACCAGGTGTTCCCGGCCCAGAGCGGCGACCGCAATACACTGCGGATCGGGGTTGTCGTGATCGGCGCGAAAAGCGGCCTGCCAGCCGAAGCGCCTAACTGATTGCCACAGCCCACCTTCGCCAAAGGCTACGGTGGGCAACCTTCGCCTGATCAAGCGCGAAGGTTGGTGGAACTGGGGGGCAGTTAGGATCGATCATCGCGTGGTCTTCGCTTCGAGCACGTAGACCGTGGATCGATCGTCCTCGGGCATGAAGTAGCCGCGCACGCCGTCGGCGGTCGGCTCGAGCCACGCCGGGTTGTGCGTGAGATCGATGCCGTTCGCCCATTGTAGTAGCGGCACCTGGTGGAGCGGGCGGTGGTCGCTCAGATCGATCAGCTCGATGCCACCAAGGCGGAACGGCGCCTCGTCACGCGATCGGCGAATCTCCGTGACGCCGGTACAGACCATGGTGCGCCGGCCTGAATACTTGCAGTCCTGGTAATCCACGTAGTGGGATGGATTGGCGGCGCGCCGAACCTCGGTTGAGCGGACGCGCCCATCCGCCGCCATCGGCCAGCGGTAAAACGTGCGCGAGCCCCAGCTCACCGCGTGCAGCGACTGGTCATCAGTGTCGTGGACGATCGCGCCGAGATGATCGCTGAACCGCAGCATTTCCTCGGCCTTCATGGCTTTCGGATCGACCCGATACACGATGGAGCGGCTGTCCGGCCGGTACTCGGCCACTGGCACCCAGATGTGGCGGCCATCGTAGTCGATGCCGCCCGGGTGATACATCGCGCCCTCGCCCAGGGTGAGATCGGCTAGCAGTCGGCCGGACATATCAAACTGGAACAAGTGGCCGACGCCGGCGGCCGCCTCGCGATCGTGCACCTCCACGGAGGACACGAAGAACCGATCGCCAATCTTGACCATGCCCTGCGGATGAAACGTCCTGAACTGAACGGCAATGGTGCTGACGCGAATCCATTCGGTTGATCGCGTCAGGCGCGATACGCGATCGGCGATCGCGCTTCGCGGGACGTCACCGCCCGGCTGCGTCGCGATCGTGGAGGCGATCGCGACCGCGAGCAGCCGGATGATGGGAGACGACATCGGTAGCTGTTATAGCACCGCTGCGCTCCCTTGGCTGCGGACGGAACCAACGGCGTTTTTTCCGCTCAACCCTGTCACGCGGCTGACGCATCGCTTTTTCACGACCGTCAAGAATCCAGCGTCTTGAGCCGGAGTTATACTGATGCGGCGATTTGCCGCGAAGGCCATCGGCGGGCAAAGCGGAGGTCTCGGATGGACGTGATCGCGAGGCGGATGCTCATCATTCCAATCGTGCTGCTCACCGCCGCAGCTTCCCTGGATACGACTGCGCAAACCCCGACCGGCGACTCCGCTTCGCGCCTGCGCGTGGCGAGCGAGCGGTTTGACAATGCTCGTGCGGCGGCGCGCGACGCCATCGGGCGGGCTCTCGCCGCCGCCGGCTCAGCGACCGAGACGACCACGATCAGAGCGGACATTCTCCTCGAGCGCGCCGACCTCGAGTCATCCGCAGGCGAACTGGATCAGGCGTTGGCCACCAGCAGTCAGGCGGTCTCGATAGCTCGGCAGGGCAGGCTGCGCCGGCTTACCGAGGCGCAAATCTTCGAAGAGAAGGACCGCTGATGGCTCGAACCGTCCTACTTGCGATCGCATTGATGTGGCTTCCTGGTGCCGTCGGCTCGAGTGCCGCGCAGCCGCGACTTCAGTACCGCCGCCGGCGTTCTTCTGTTGCGGCGGCAAAGGCGTGCCCGACGTCTGGGTCGCATCGGATCTCGGCGGCGGCTCACTCTCGATCTATCCATTTGAGCCGTTTCGTGGGAACTTCCGCGATGCGTTCACCCGAACGCTATTTTCTGAACGGATTGCGTTCGCGCAGCGTGAGGTGCGACTCGTCAGCCAGCCTGAGGCCAATGTCGCGGCGGTACGCGGAGCTGATGCCGCGATGTCGCTCAGTTTCCGAGCCCTTGATGGTCAAGGACGGCTCATTGAGCATGTGCGCGTTGCGATTCTTGCCGCAAACCACGTCGCCCTTGTCGACTTCGCGGTCCAGGTCGATCGCACCCCAAACGTGACCCGCTCGCTGCCGAGTGTGCAGGAGTTCTTTCGCGTGCTCGCAGTCGTGACCGACGCAACTCCTGGTCTATCCCGGGCATATCCATTGCCGAACGACCGAGGCGTTCCGCCTGGCGGATCGGGCAGGGCGATGGCCCGGATCCCCACGTTGCGCTACGGGACGCCGCCCCTATTCTGCTGCGGCGGCCGCGGCGATCCAGATGTGTGGGTGGCGAGCGTCGCGCCGGGTGATGGCGGGATTCTAAGCATCTACGCCTTCGCACCGTTCGTTGGAGACTTTAGAAGTGCCGTCCTCAGGACACGATTTGCCGAGCGCATCGCATTCGACAAGCGGGAGGCCGGTCTGGCGAGTCAACCGGACGTGAGAGTGTTGGCGGTGGCCGGGGCGCAGGAGGCCCTCCTGATCATGTTTGCCGGACGCGACACGTCAGGCCAGATCACTCAGCATGCTCGCCTGGCCGTTTCATCCGGCAACGCCGTGGCTATCGTCGACTTCGTGTCGAGCAACTGGCAGACATCGGTTCGAACGCGTCAGGCGTTCGCCGATTTCCTGACGACCTTGTCAGTGGTCGAGGGGTTAGATTAGGCGGAGCGTCATGAAGTGGCGGTTCGTGGGTCTCACGGCAATCGTCGGCGTTCTTCTTGTCCCGTCCTCGGTAAACATCGTCCGTTGTGAGCCGGCCGGGAATCCCGAGGTCGCGACGACCGGAACCTACGAATTCATTCACTCGTTCTCGGACATCATCGCGGCGGTTCGCGAAATTGATCGCCGGTTGCGTCTGTGCGGTGATCCGTCGATGCTGCCTGTCGCCTGGCGTTTTCGCTAATTCACGTCCTGGAACAGTGAGTCGCGACAGCACTCGCGGGCGGCGGCACGATCACTGTTCCAGGACAACACGAGCGGCTCGCGTCGAAGGCTCGAGCCGCCGGCAACCACGAAGACTTCACATTATCCGCATCGATTCGAACCCGCCGGCAGACAGGGAATCGCACGCAAGTACTGGTACATCGCGCGCTTCTCGCGGTCGGTCATCTTGCTGAACACCGGCCACGGCATGACCTGCAGCAGATCGGGGCTGTGCGGTCCCGGCACGACTGGTGGGGCATTGTCGAAGTCCGTGCCGATGCTGAACACCTCCAGGAACTGGTCGAGGGTGAGACCACCCGGTCGGCCCGCTGCGTTCGGCGTGAGGTTTCTTGGCAAAAGCAATGGTCCGAAGAGCTCGAGTCCGCCGCGCAGGTGCCCCGCAGGATCGGTACGCTCTGGCTGTCCCAGGTGAGGGTCGCCGCCGTCCGCGTACTGCGGATTACTGTGGCAGCCGGCGCAGTCGCCTTGTGCGTTGACGACGTAGCTGCCGAGGCCGACGAGCGCGAGGTTCTTGCCTTTCAGATTCAGTCGCACCGGCGCGATCTTGAACCCGATCAGAATCTTGGTGACCTCGCTGAAGTCTGCCTGAATCTGAGTCTCACTGCCCTGCATGTTGACGGCCATCGCGGTGATTAGCATGGCTGTTGCGATCGCGAACACGACGTTTCGCTTCATCGGAAACCCTCCTTGGTCAAGAACGGCCTCAGACTATACAGTAAGTCCGCCACAAACCTGCGCAGCTGCAACCTCAGACAGGCGAACCTCGGCGTGCCAAGCGATCGCTCAAGGTCGAAGGGAGTTGATTCCATCGTGCAACGCATACGCGAGAGCTTTGAGCGACAAGGATTCATGCGTACCCTCGGCGCGGTTCTCGAATCAGTCGAACCCGGAACCGTCACGATCAGCTGCGGCGTCAACGAAGGCCTCACGCAGCAGCACGGCCTGTTTCACGGGGGAGCCCTTGCAAGTCTCGTGGATGTCGCCTGCGGCTACGCCGCTTTGTCTGTGATGCCCGAAGACCGGGAGGTGCTGACCGTGGAATTCAAGGTCCACTTCCTGAAACCCGCGAAGGCGGATCGAGTAATCGCCGTGGGCCAGGTTGTTCAGGCGGGCCGAACGCTAACGGTCTGCGAGGGTTCAGTCTTCGATTCGACGCGCACACGCCTTCTTGCGCGAATGACCGCCACGATGATGGCGGTGCCAACCAGCAGGGAAGGGGTCGTATAGTCACTCCGACTCGACCAAGGCCAGAAGCCCAGCGAGCTCCAACGCTAACCGAGCCGCGACCGACGGTGCTCGGAGACGAAGACGCCCACCTTTCCGCGATTGTCGATCGGCCATAGCCTCGAAGACTTTCAACGCTGCGCCGCTGACGTACTCGACACCGGACAGATCGATGACGACGTTCTCCGATGCGCCCGCGAGATGTTGCGTCGCTGCGAGTTCCAGCTCTGCAGTAGATGAATGACCCAGCCGGCCTTCGACGAAGAGGACCGGGTTCCCGTCCTCGACCGACGATCTTGTGTGCAACCGCCAGAGCCGGCGGCCCGAGGCGCGTCCCGATGTCAAATGGCGCCCTGCATGGTGCGAATTGTGGCCATATGCTATGGGGCGATTTTCTCACCAACTATTTCATGGGCCGCGTGTATTTCTCAGAAGACCCCGATGATCTCGACCTGGTCCGCCAATCCTTAGCGGGCCAGATCGAGGCGTTCGGGGTCCTCGTGAACAGATATCAAAAGGTGATGTACACCGTGGCCCTACGAATGCTCGGCAATCCGGAAGACGCGAGAGACGCGACGCAAGACGCCTTCGTCAAGGCGTACCAGCATCTCGCGACCTTCGACTCGCGCTACCGCTTCTACAGCTGGATGTATCGAATCCTCGTGAACGAATGCCTCAACGTCAATCGTGACCGCCGCGCCGAGGAGCCGCTCGACCCTGACATTGCCGGCGCAGGCAGCCCCTTCGAGACGGCCCTGGCGGCCGAACGCGTCGTGCAAATCAACATGGCGTTGGAGCAGCTCACACCGGAATACCGCGCGGTCGTCGTGCTGCGGCATTTCGCCGGGCAGTCCTACGGCGAAATTGCCGAGGCGCTGTCGATTCCAGAAAAAACCGTGAAATCCCGTCTGTATAGCGCGCGGCAGCGGCTCGGAGAGCTGTTGCTCGGCTGGAAAGAACACGGCGAGGGAAGACACTGATGATCGACTCCGACCTCGACGCGTTGCTTCAGGGCGCGCTCGACAACACGCTCACGCCGGAAGAGCAGGCACGGCTGGCCCGGATCCTCAGCGGCAGCCGCGAGGCTCGCGATCGCGCCGCCGCATTCGAGCAGCTCGCCGGCCTGATTGAATCGCTGGGCCCGGTGACTCCCCCGCCGGGCCTTGTCGACCACGTGCTCGCGCAAGTGTCGCATCGCCCCTATGCCGTTCGTCAGTCAACTTTCGAGAGAGGTATGACCGTGAACAAGCGGATCCTGTTCGGCCTCGCGGCCGCGGCGGCAATCGTCCTTGCCGTCGATCACCTTCAACAGCTACCCGCCAGCCACCGAGGGGACGGAAGCGACCATCGGCGCCGCCCAGCGCGCGCAGGCGCCCCAGATCGCCGCGCCGGACGT
This sequence comes from uncultured cyanobacterium, assembly GCA_963833135.1. Classification (GTDB taxonomy): domain Bacteria; phylum Acidobacteriota; class Vicinamibacteria; order Vicinamibacterales; family UBA2999; genus 12-FULL-67-14b. The sequence continues at coordinate 70,413 of CAWHWW010000018.1, forward strand.
GAAGCTTGGTGACACCACCTCGCAGGACGTGCTGCAGACCGCGACCTTCGACGCGATCATGAAGGACGAAACGGTGCGCACGATGTTGCAGGACGCCGAGATGCGCAGCCATTTGACGGACGCCGCGCTGCAGAAGCGCCCTGCAGGACGAAGGCATCAAACAGGCGCTCAACGACTCGATGTTAAGGCAGATGATCTCAGATCCGGCGCTCCACCGCGCGCTGGGCGATCCGGCCGCGCTCAAGAAGTTTGACGACGCAAACATGCGCGCCCTGCTGTCGAACAAAGCGTTCGCTGATGCGCTCCGCAGCGAGAACTTCCGGAACCTGCTGTCGCGAAACGGCGTGGCGGCGGCGCTGGCCGGCGCGGCATTCCAGCAGGCCCTCCGCGACAACGGGTTCGAAGCCGCAATGCGCAGCCAGGCGTTTGCTGCAAGCCTCAAGACCCGTCACTAAGAACGCATAAGAAGCCGGCCGGAGACGCCCCTTCTCCGGGGTGCCTCCCGGTTTTGGCCTAAGATTCCCGCACTGATGCGTTTCCCGTGCGGGCTCTTGGCAGCCTTCCTGTTTGCGTGCTCCGTCACCGGAGTGCGACCCGCCGTCGCGCAGTTGACCGAGGAGCGTTCGCCGGGCCTGCGCGTTATTTACTTCGAAGGCACCGAGGGCTACCTCGTGCCGCGCGATGGTGCGCGACAACGCGACCTTCTACAACCCGCTCGGCCTGGTCTCGAAGGGCACCGATCCCGCCAGCGTCGCGGCCTTGCCGGTGACCGACCTGCCCGCGAGCGAGCGGTTGCACATCGAAGGCGAATACGAACGTTACGACTGGCGAGGTCACGCATCGTTCAACAAGGCAGATTTCTACGACTTGTTCGGCCCGACCAAGACAGGCCGCAAAGGGTACGTCGTCGGCGTCGGCCGATCGACGACCCTGGTTTACGACGAGCCGCGGCGGCTGACGCTCGCGGTGGACGGTAGTTTCTCGGGCAACCTCGATCGGCTGCCCGATTTCCAGAACATTCCTGTTGATGTCAACCTGCAACGAGAAGCGCTACCGCGAAACCTACAGCCTGCCCGGCGCGGAGCTCAACGAGATTGGCGGGCGTAACTTCGTCAAGTCGATGAGTCGAGTGGAACCTGCCGCCGCTTCGCTTCGATTCGCTTCGTGCGCCGCGCACTCTTGAATGGCGGCGCGCAGGTTGACCTTGGCATCTCGGCACTATCGGCGCTCGATCTCACGCTGTCGTTCGGCGCGGCCATCGCCGTTGAAGACGGGCACCCGCCCAGATATGAAGGAATGATCTCCCTGAAGGTACTGCGCTAGATGCACCAGCTCATCGCGCTCGCGCCGGCCCTGATCTTCCTCGACGGCGCTGTGGTTCATGGACAGCTTCAGGCTGGTGCGGCCTTCGTCCATCGTGAAGGCGCTGCTGTACGGCGCGGTCGCCGCACTCGGCTGCGAAGTGCTGCATCTCTGGCTGATACCGGCCTCCGGACTTGACACGACGACGTTCTCTCGTTATGTCGCGCCTTTCACCGAGGAGATCGCGAAGGCGGGCTTGATCGGACTGCTGATCGCCCGAGGGCGGATCGGCTTCCTGGTCGACGCGGCCGTGCAGGGGTTCGCCATCGGCACGGGCTTCGCCCTCGTCGAGAACGCCACGTATCTGCGCGACTTCGGCGAGGCGCCGCTGATGCTCTGGGCGGTGCGCGGCCTGGGTACCGGAGTCCTGCACGGCGCCACCACCGCGATGGCCGGCATCGTCGGCAAGGCGGTGGTCGATCGTCATCCGCGCTTGCGGCTGCCGATCGTGCCGGGTGTGGCGCTCGCAGTGATCATTCATTCGATCTACAACCACCTGCTCGCGTTTCCGGCCGCCGGCGCCATCATCACGCTCCTGGGACTTCCGTTCGTCGTGGTCGCCGTGTTCGAACGGAGCGAGCGGGCGACGCGTGAATGGGTCGGCGCGGGGCTCGACCTCGACCTCACGCTCCTGCAGCTGGTGATGTCCGACGGATTCCAGGCGACGCGTTTTGGCACCTACCTGCGGACGCTGCCGTCACACTTCGAGGGCGCGGTGGTTGCCGACATGTTCTGCCTGCTCAGGATCGAACTGGAGCTCGCGGTCCAGGCCAAGGCCTGGCTGATTGCGCACGAAGCCGGCCTGGATCTTCCTGTCGACGACGACCTGCATGCGGCGCTGGCGGAACGGGCCTACTTACGCCGATCGATCGGACGCACGGGCCTGCTGGCGCTCGAACCCCTCCGCGTCACGTCGCATCGTGACTACTGGCACTCCCACCTGCTCGAGCAAGCGGGCGGCCGCGACCAATGGCGGCAGCGATTACAGCGTGCGCTGGGAATGGGAAAGCTCGGTTAGAAGAGGATTAGAGATCAAGCCCTCGAGCCCTCAAGCCCTAACCTCATCGCGCTTGTGCGGCGGTGATGATCGTTGCGAACGCCTTTGCGTCCAGCGCCGCGCCGCCGACCAGCGCGCCGTCGACGTCCGGCTCGGCGATCAGCTTCGCGATGTTGTCGGGCTTGACGCTGCCGCCGTACAGCACGCGGCAGCGTTCCGAGGCGTCGAGGCCGAACCACTGCTTCAGTCGCTGGCGAATGTGGAAATGCGCCTCGCCGGCCTGTGCCGGCGTCGCGTTGCGGCCGGTGCCGATCGCCCACACCGGCTCGTAGGCCAGCACCATGGCCGACAATTGCTCGCCGGTGACGCGATCGAGGCTTTCCTTGATCTGCCGATCGAGCACCGCCATGGTCTCGTTGCGATCGCGCTGCGTCGAGCGTTTCGCCGATGCAGACGATCGGGACGAGACCCGCGGTCAGCGCGGCGTGCGTCTTCTTGTTGACGGTCTCGTTGGTGTCGCCGAACAGCGTGCGCCGCTCGGAGTGGCCGACGATCACGTAGCGCGCGCCGGTCTCGCGGATCATCGCCGCGCTGATCTCGCCGGTGAACGCGCCTTCGCGCTCCCAGTGCAGGTTCTGCGCGCCGACGTCGATCGCGCTGCCTTTCGCGGCGTCCACCGCGGCGGCGACGCGACGTGAACGGCGGCGCGATCGCGATGTCGACGCCGCGTGACGTCCTTGATCAGCACGCGCAGATCGTTGACGTACGAGACCGTCTCGGCGACGGTCTTGAACATCTTGAAGTTGCCGGCGATCAGAGGTGTGCGCATGCGTCACAGCTTACACGGAAACACTGAAACACGGACACAGATCATACGTTTCCGTGATTCGTGATTCCGTGCTTCCGAGTGACGCATTTACAGCTCGATCCGGGAAGCGCGCAACGCCGGCAGCTCCGCGCCGCCGAGGAATTCCAGCGAGGCGCCGCCGCCGGTCGAGATGTGCGTCATCTTATCCGCAACGCCGGCGGCGTTGATCGCGGCCACCGAATCGCCGCCGCCGATGATCGTCGTGCCCTTCACCGCGGCAACGGCGCTGGCCACCGCGAGCGTGCCGTTCGCAAACGGCGCGACTTCGAACACGCCCATCGGGCCGTTCCAGACCACCGTCTTCGCGTCGGCGAGCAAGCCCGGCGTAGAGCCGCGCGCTCTCCGGGCCGATGTCGAGGCCCATGCGATCGCCGATCGCGGCATCGCCGACCTTGAGCACTTCGGTCTTCGCCGCCGCGTCGATCTTGTCGGCGACGACGTGATCGACGGGCAGCTGCAGGACGACGCCGCGCGCCTTCGCGTGCTCGATCATCGAACGCGCCGCGTCCTGCTTGTCCTCCTCGACCAGCGACTTGCCGACCGGCATGCCGAGCGCCTTGAAGAACGTGTAGGCCATCGCGCCGCCGATCGAGCAGGCGATCGACGCGGCCGAGCATGCTCTCGATCACCTCGATCTTGTCGGAGACCTTCGCGCCGCCGATCACCGCGACGAACGGCCGCTCGGGATCGCCGAGCGCCATGCCGAGGTAGCGCAGCTCTTTCTCCATCAGGAGGCCCGCGCCGCCCGCGGGCTTGCGGGCTTGCGGGCTTGGGGCTTGAGAAATGCGACACCATCCCGGCCACCGACGCGTGCGCGCGATGCGCGGCGCCGAACGCGTCGTTGACGTAGACGTCGGCGAGCTCGGCGAGCGACTTCGCAAACGCGGGATCGTTCTTTTCCTCTTCCGCGTGGAAGCGCAGGTTCTCGAGCAGGACGACCTTGGATCCGCCATGCGCTGCGGCCACGGCGGATTTCGCCGGCTCGCCGATGCAGTCGGACGCAAAGACGACGTCGCGCTTCAGCAGTTGCCGCAGTCGATCGGCGACCGGCTTCAGGCTGAACTCCGGCGTCGGCTTGCCCTTCGGCCGCCCCAGGTGCGACGCAAGAATGACCGTCGCGCCCTGGTCGAGCGCGTAGTGAATGGTCGGCAGCGACGAGGTGATGCGCGTGTCGTCGGTGATCGCGCCGTTCTTGATCGGCACGTTGAAGTCGACGCGGATGAAGACGCGCTTGCCGCGGAGATCGAGGTCCTTGATCGAGTATTTCGTCATCGTCGGTATCCGGAACCGCTGGAACGGTGGCACCGCTACAGTTTCTTCAGCAGATCGACGCAGCGGCTCGAGTAACCCCATTCGTTGTCGTACCACGCCATCACCTTCACGAAGTCGCCGTCCATGACCTTCGTGTAGGCGGCGTCGATGATCGACGAGTGCGGGTTGCCGCGGAAATCGATCGAGACCAGCGGCTCGGTCACGAACTGCATGATGCCCTTGAGCGCGCCTTCCGAGGCGCTCTTCAGCGCGGCGTTGACCTCTTCGGCGGTGGCCTTCTTGTCGAGAAGCGGCGACCAGATCGACCACCGACACGTTCGGCGTCGGCACGCGCATCGAGATGCCGTCGATCTTGCCCTTCAGCGCCGGCATCACTTCGCCGACCGCCTTCGCCGCGCCGGTCGTCGTCGGAATGATCGACATCGCCGCGGCGCGGGCGCGCCGCAGATCCTTGTGCGGCAGATCGAGCAGGTTCTGATCGTTGGTGTAGGCGTGAACGGTGGTCATCCACGCCTTCTTGATGCCGAACGATTCGTGCAGCACCTTCGCGAGCGGCGCGAGGCAGTTGGTGGTGCACGACGCGTTCGAAATGATGTGATGCTTCGACGCGTCGTAGTCGCCGTCGTTGACGCCGAGCACGACCGTCACGTCGGGTTCGGTCGCCGGCGCGGTGATGATGACCTTGCGCGCGCCCGCGGCCAGGTGCTTCGCGGCATCGTCGCGCTTGGTGAACTTGCCGGTCGATTCGAACACGATGTCGACGCCGACATCCTTCCACGGCAGCAGCGCCGGATCCTTCTGCGCGAACACCTTGAATTGATCGCTGCCGACCTTGATCGTGTCGCCGGACGCGCTCACCGGCACGCGTCAGGTTGCCGAGCACCGAGTCGTACTTCAGCAGGTGCGCGAGCGTCGCCGTGTCGGTGATGTCGTTGACGGCGACGATGTCGACGTCGTGATGCGCCAGCGCCGCGCGCAGGATGTTGCGGCCGATCCGTCCGAACCCGTTGATGCCGACCTTAATGGCCATATGAGTGCGTTCCTCCGTCCGCCTTCGCCGTTTCACGGCTGCGGCGCGACAGGCTGAGACAAACGACAAATTCTACATTCACGCGCGGCCATCGACAAAGCCAAACGTTTGCCGATACAATTCGTAAGTCCTTGAATGTATAGCCTTTACAGCGTTCTCGTGCTCGTCGTGGCGGTGCTCGCCTCGCCGTGGTTCATCTACCAGGCGCTCCGCTACAAGAAATACGTCGGCAGCCTCGGCCAGCGCATGGGCTACCTGCCCGTGTCGTTCAACATGGACGGCGACGAATCGATCTGGATCCACGCGGTGTCGGTCGGCGAAGTGCTGACGGCGCGGCCGCTCATCAGCGACCTGAAGCGGCGCTACCCGAACCTGCGCATGTTCCTGTCGACGACGACGATGGCGGGGCAGCAGCTGGCGCGCCGCAACGTGCCGGACGTCGACGCGGTGTTTTATTTCCCGTTCGACTTCGGCTTCGTCGTGCGCCGCACGCTCGACCTGGTGCGGCCGAAGCTCTTCATCATGATGGAGACCGAGATCTGGCCGAACCTGCTGCGCGAGTGCCGCGCCCGCGGCGATCAAGACGGCGGTCGTCAACGGCCGGCTCTCGCGCGCGATCGTTCCCGCGCTATCGGATGATCCGCCCGATGATGCGCCGCGTGCTCGATCACATCGACAGGTTCCTGGTGCAGAGCGAGGAGTCGGCGCGCCGCTTCATCGATCTCGGCGCCGATCCCGGCGCGCGTCGTCGTCACCGGCAGCCTGAAGTTCGATTCGCTCGAGCTGTCGTCGACGGCGCTGCAGGCGCGCGCGCGCGATCGCGTGCTGCGCTATTTCCGCGTGCCCGCGTCGCGCCCGGTGATCGTGGCCGGCAGCACGATGAAGGGCGAGGAGGTCGCCGTGCTGCGCGCGTTCCGGCGCGTGCGATCGACGGCGCCGAACACGCTGCTCGTGCTCGCGCCGCGCAATCCGGAGCGATTCGGCGAAGCGGAGCAGCTGGCGCGACAGGAAGGCTGGAAGGTGGCGCGGCGATCCGACCTGGCGATCGACGCCGAACCGCGCGTCGACGTCGTCGTGCTCGACACCATCGGCGAGCTGGCGACGATCTATCAGATCGCGACGGTCGTCTTCGTCGGCGGCAGCCTCGTCGCGACCGGCGGCCACAACGTGCTCGAGCCCGCGGTGTTCGGCAAGCCGATCGTGTTCGGCCCGCACATGCAGAACTTCCTCGAGATCGCCGAGGCGTTCGTCAGCAACGGCGCCGGCGTGCAGCTGGCCGGCGAGGAACGAGCTCGAGGAAGCGTTCCTGTCGTTGATGAGCGATCCGGTGCGGCGCGCCCGGCTCGGCGCGGCGGCGCGCGCGCTCGTCGAAGCCAATCGCGGCGCCAACGAGAAGAGCGTCACCGTGCTGGCGGCGCTGCTGCCGCAGGAACCGCGCGCCTATCCCGCGAACGTGAGGCCGTTCAGACCCCTTGCTTGATTCCCTGTACGGGCAGGTGATGCGCGCGCGGCGCCGGCGCATGGAGCGCCGCCCGCAGCGCCAGCGGCGTCTTTCGAAACCCGTCATCAGCGTCGGCAATCTGTCGATGGGCGGCACCGGCAAGACGCCGGTCGTCGCCGCGATCGCGCAGTGGCTGATCGATGCCGGCCAGCGTCCGTCGATCCTCAGCCGCGGCTACGGGCGCGCGGATGCGGTCGACGGCGTCGTCGTGGTGTCCGATGGCACGCGCGATCCTGCCGACGGTCGAGCAGTCCGGCGACGAGCCGTTGATGCTGGCGCGGCAGGTGCCGCGGCGCGACCGTCTGCGTCTCGCCCGATCGGTATCTTGGCGGCATGCTCGCCGAGAAGCTCGGCTGCACGGTTCACGTCCTCGATGACGGCTTTCAGCACCTCGAGCTGGCGCGCGAGCTCGACATTCTCGTGACGACGCGTTGGCGAGATTCCGAACGGGCGCGTGATTCCGCTGGGCCGGCTGCGCGAGCCGATGGATGCGGCGGCGCGCGCGCATTTCCTGGTCGTGACCGATGCGACCGCCGGCGCGGCGAGCGCCGAGGCCTGGACGCTTGGGATCTCGCAGTCGTGCGGCTCGCTGCGGACGCTCGGCGCGCCCGGTCGGATCGATCAGGGATCAGGGATCAGGGATCGGGGATCAGGGGGTTCTCGCCGTTGCCGGCATCGCCCATCCGGATCGGTTCGTTCAATCGCTGCGTGACGCCGGATGGAACGTCGTCGAGTCGATGACGTTCGCCGATCATCATCGTTATTCGCACGAAGGACGTCGACGCCATCGCAGTCGAAGATGGCAGAGCGTCGGCGCGAGCGCCGTGTTCACGACCGACAAGGACGCGGTGCGCTTCGAGGCGCTGGCGCCGTCGTTCCCGCTGTATCGCGTGCCGCTGATCGTTGAGTTCGATCCGCCTCGATGCGCTGTTCGAGTCGGTGAAGGCGGTGCTCGGGTGAGGGACGCGATCGAGTACTGGGCGGTCGTCGCCGTGCGCGCCATCGCGCACGCGGCTGCCCGACGCGGTCGTGCGCGCCTGGGGATCGGCGCTCGGCCTGATGTTCTACGCGCTCGATCGCGCGCATCGGCGCGTGGCGCTGACCAATCTCGAGCAGTGCTTTCCCGAACCGGCCCGCCGGCGAGCGGCGCGCCATCGCGCGCGCGACGTTCACGCACTTCGGCCAGGTGCTGCTGAAGCTGCTGACCTTCAGCGCGCTGACGCCGGAACAGATGCTCGAGCGCGCCGAATACGAAGGCGACGAGCGCGTGCGGCTGGCCTACGCGAAGGGCAAGGGCGTGCTGTTCTTCACCGGCCACTTCGGTTTCTGGGAGTGCCAGGCGATCGCGCACGCGGTCAAGCTGCGGCCGATCGGCGTGCTGGCGCGGTCGCTCGACAACCCGCGGCTCAACGATCTGCTCGAGCGCATCCGGACGTCGACCGGCAATCACGTGATCTACCGCCAGGGCGCGGTGCGCCGCGTGTTGAAGACGCTGGCCGCCGGCGAGGGCGTGGCGATGCTGATCGATCAGCACATGCACAGCCCCGACGCGATCTGGGTGAACTTCTTCCGGCGGCCGGCGGCGACGACCTCGACGCTGGCGGCGATCGCGCTGCGCACCGGCGCCGCGGTGATCCCGGTGTTCGCGCATCCGCTGCCGGGCGGGCGCTATCGCTTCGTCTACGAATCGCCGGTGCAGCCGCCGCAGGGCGACGGACCGGACGCGATTCGCGAGTTCACGCAGCGCTGCACCGACGTGCTCGAGATGCACGTGCGCACGCAAGCCGCGAACTGTGGCTGTGGATGCACCGGCGCTGGCGCGACGCGCCGACGCCGGATGCGCCGGGCATGTTCCCCAAGGCGAAGACGAAGACGAAGACAGAACGAATCGGATGACGAATAAGAGTGACGGACCGACTGGTCGTGATCGCGCCGAACTGGCTGGGCGACGCCGTGATGGCGCTGCCGGCGTTCGCCGACATCCGCCGGCATTTTCCGTCCGCGCAGATCGCGGTGGCGGCGCGGCCGTCGGTGGCGCCGATCTTCACGATGGTCAGCGGCGTCGACGACGTGATCACGCTGCCGGGCGGCGGCGGACTTGCGCGCCTGGACGGGATGGCGCAAGGACGTTGACGCGCTTGCGGCGCGGATCGTTCGACACCGCGATCCTGTTTCCGAATTCGTACGGCGCGGCGCGCATCGCGACGAAGGCCAGCATCGCGGAGCGATGGGGCTATGCGGCCGACATGCGAGGCGGGATGCTGACGCGCGCGATCGCGAAGCCGGATGGCGAGCTGCATCAGCGCGCGTATTACCAGGCGCTGACGACGGCGCTCGGGATCGCCGAGGGACCGCCGTACGCGTCGATCCATCCGGACGGCGCGAAGGCACGGCAATTGTTGCGCGATATCGGCCTCGATCTCGACGAGCCGTTCGTCGTGTTCGCGCCGGGCGCCGCGTACGGCCGCGCGAAGCAGTGGCTGCCTGAGCGTTACGCGGAGCTGGCGAGCCTGATCATCAACGACCGCGGCTGGAGCGTGCTGATGGTCGGGGCGACGGTCGATCGATCGGCGTGCGACGACATCACGCGCCGGCTGCCGAAGACCGGCACGCGCATCAACCGGCTGATCGATTTCTGCGGCAAGAGCGATCTGGCGACGCTGGCCGGCATTCTCGGCGAGGCGCACGCGGTGGTCTCGAACGATTCAGGCGCGATGCACCTGGCCGGCGCGGTCGGCACCAAGGTGGTCGCGGTCTTCGGCCCGACCCGCGACAAGCAGACGTCGCCGCTCGTCGGCGGGGCCGGACGCGCCGGCGCCGATCGTGATTACGCACGAGGTGTTCTGCCGACCCTGTATGCTTCGTGAGTGCCCAATCGATCATCGGTGCATGAGACGGATCGCCGCCCGGGATGTGTTGGCGGCGATATGAAGGAGAGGGCTTGGGGCTTGGGGCTTGGGTCTTGGGCTGATGCAAACGACGCGCAGTCTTTCTCGATCGCGACGGCACGCTCAACGTCGACGTCGGTTATCTCCACCGGCTCGAGGATCTCGAGCTGTTTCCGTGGACGGCCGACGCGTTGCGGCTGCTGAAGCGCGCCGGCTACACGCTGATCGTCGTCACCAATCAGTCCGGCATCGCGCACGGGTTGATCGATCCCGGCTTCGTGCAGATTTGCCATGACGAGATGCGGCGGCGGCTGCAGGGCGGCGGCGCCGATCTCGATGCGTTGTATTTCTGCCAGCATCACCCGCGCGGCTCGGTGCCGGAGCTGAGCATCGATTGCCGCTGCCGAAAGCCGATGCCCGGCATGATCGAGGACGCGGTGCGCGATCTCGGCGTCGATCCCGAAGCAGTCGTGGGTCATCGGCGACAAGTGGCTCGACGTCGATCTCGGCCACGCGGTCGGCGCGCGAGTCGATCCTGGTGCGCACCGGCTGGGGCGCGGAGCAGGAGCAGCGGCGCCCGGCAGGCCAGCAGGTCGACGCGATCTGCGACAACCTGATTCACGCGGTCTCGGTAATCCTTCATAATGGCTGACGCCACAGAAGGCATGAATCCCAGGGCCACAGAAAGCACAGAACCAGACTGCTTGCGCTTGATCGCGGCCTGCCGCGGCAAGCGCGTCGTGGTGTTCGGCGATCTGATCGCCGACGAGTTCGTCTACGGCCGCATCGCCCGCGTGTCGCGCGAAGCGCCGGTGCTGATTCTCGAATACGACGCGACCGAGATCGTTCCCGGCGGCGCCGGCAATGCCGCGAACAACGTCGCCAGCCTCGGCGGCACCGTGCGGCTGGTGTCGCTGGTCGGCCGCGACGAACCGGGCCGCCGGTTGTTCAAGGTGCTGCCGCGCGCGGTCGAGCGCGCCGGCCTGACGCGCCCGGGCGGATATCGCACGCCGGTCAAGACCCGCATCCTCGCCGGCGGCATTCACTCGGCGAAGCAGCAGGTCGTGCGCATCGATCGCTACACCAGCGAGACCGGTGAGCGACGCGCATCGCGCCGCCGCGGAGCGCGCCGCGAAGCGCGCGATCACGAACGCCGATGCCGTGCTGATCTCCGATTACGGCTCCGGCCTCGTCCAGCCGCGCTTCGTCGCCGAGCTTGCGGCCACGCTGCGCGCGCCGCAAGACGCGCGTGCCGATCCTGATCGACTCGCGCTACGCGCTGACGCGCTATCGCGGCCTGACCGCGTGCACGCCCGAATGAGTCCGAAGTCGAGCAGGTGCTGGGCGTCAAGATCGACGACAACAAGACGGTGCTCGAACGCGCCGGCCGCGCGCTGCTGAAGCGCACGCGGATGTCGAGCGTGCTGATCACGCGCGGCAGCCGCGGCATGGCGCTGTTCGAGCCCGGCAAGCCGACGGTGCACATTCCGATCTTCGGCTCGGATCAGATCGCCGACGTCACCGGCGCCGGCGACACGGTGATGGCGACGATGACGCTGGCGCTGGCGGCGGGCGGCATCGTTCGAGGAGGCGGCGCGGCTCGCCAACTACGCCGGCGGCCTGGTGGTGATGAAGCGCGGCACCGCCACCGTGTCGGCCGCCGAGCTGCGGCGCGCCATCGCGCATGGGTGACATCCTCGATCGCGACGCGCTGGCCGCGCGCGTCCAGCAGGACCGCGCGCGCGGCCTGACGATCGCCTTCGCCAACGGCGGCTTCGATCTCCTGCACGTCGGCCATATCCGCTATCTCGAAGGCGCGAAGCGCGAAGCCGATCGGCTGGTCGTCGCGATCAACAGCGATGCTTCGGTGCGCGGCCTGAAGGGGCCGTCGCGGCCGGTCCTTCCCGAAGTCCGATCGCGCCGAGCTGGTCGCCGCACTCCGCGCGGTCGATTACGTCGTCATCTTCGATGAGCCGACGGTGACGCCGCTGCTCGAACTTCTGAAGCCCGACGTGCACTGCAAGGGCACCGACTACACCGTCGACACCGTGCCCGAGCGCGAGACCGTCCGCGCCTACGGCGGCCGCATCGCCATCGTCGGCGATCCGAAGGATCATTCGACGACGGATCTGTTGTCGCGCTTGAGACCTGCCCTGAGCGAGCGTAAGCGAGTCGAAGGGTGAAAATCCTGATCGTCCGCCTGAGCGCGCTCGGCGACATCGTGCACGCGCTGCCGGTGCTCGCGGCGATCAAGAAGGCGAAGCCCGACGCGCAGGTCGACTGGCTCGTCGAAGAAAACTACGCGTCGATCCTGTCGATCGCGTCCGGCCTGCGTCGCCGCGTGATCGTGCGGGCGAGCCGAAGCTTCGAAACACCTGACGCGGTGTCGTTCGGCGGACTGCTGGGATACCGGAACGCGCGCCACGCATTTGTGGAACCAGGACTACGACGTCGCGCTCGATCTGCAGGGCCTGATCAAGTCGGCGGTGTGGGCGCGCATCTCGTTCGCGAACCGCGTCATCGGATTCGACGGCGCCAACCTGCGCGAGCCGCAGGCTGCCTTTCTCTATTCGGAAACGGTGACGCCGCTGAACGGGCCGGCAGGCCAACAGGCCAACAGGCCAGCAGGCGATCACGTCATTCAGAAGAATCTATCGATCCTCTCGGCGCTTGCAGATCACGCCGGACGCGATCGAGCTGCCGCTGGCGCCGCAGGCTGGCGCCGAGATCCATCGCCGCGATCGACGCCGCGGGCGGGCCGGCGCCGCTACATCGTCCTCAATCCGGGCGCGGCGTGGCCGAACAAGCGCTGGCCGCCCGATCGTTTCGGCGCGCTGGCGGCGGCGCTTCGCGATCGCACCGGACTGCCGATCGCTCGTCACCTGGGGACCATCGGAGCGCGATCTCGCGGACGCGATCGTGCACGCGTCATCACGGCGCCGCGACGGCCGCGCCGCGCGACATCGGTTTCAGATCTCGCGCGTGCTGATGCGCGAGGCCGCGCTCGTCGTCTCCGGCGATACCGGGCCGCTGCACATCGCCGCCGCGATGGGCACGCCGCTCGTCGGTCTGTACGGACCGACGTGGCCGGAGCGCAACGGCCCGTGGGATCCGAACGACGTCGTGATCTCGCGCGCCAACGTCTGCGTGTGCCATCACAAGCGCCAGTGCCTGCGCGGTGCGCCCTGCATCAACGAAATCACGCTCGAAGAAGTGGTGATCGCCAGCCGAGCGGCGGCTCGAGCTGTCGCGAGTCTGGCAGGCGATGACCCACCTTCGCCACGGCTACGGTGGGCAGGCGCTGTTGGCGCGCTGGCGTGTCTCGCTCGGCTTCGTGTTCGCCGCGATCGTGTTGTGGCTGGCGACGCCGACGCCGCGGTCGCTGGTGATCGGCGCCGCGATCGCGATCGTCGGCGAGTCGATTCGCCTCTGGGCGGCCGGCCATCTCGAGAAGAGCAAAGAGGTGACGCAGTCGGGACCGTATCGCTACACGCGTCATCCGCTGTATCTGGGATCGTCGTTGATCGGCATCGGCATGGCGGTCGTCGCGAACAACGCGATCGTCGCGGCGATCGTGATCGCCTATCTCGCGTTGACGCTGACGGCGGCGATGCGAAGCGAGGAAGCGCACCTGCGCGAGAAGTTCGGCGATGCCTACGACGCCTACGCCGAGAAGCGCGCGCCGAAGGTGGAGCGATCGTTCAGCTGGCAGCGGGCGATCTACAACCGCGAGCATCACACCATCGCCGGACTCGTGTCGGGATTGGTGTTGCTTGCCGGGAAGATGCTTGCCGGGACGGCATGATCAGCACCCTCAGACCACGCCGATAGTCACGTTCGCCTGCGACATTGCGCTCGGCAGACTCCATGCCACCTATCAGATGGCAGATGTATGGTATTCATATGGCATGACAAAAACGACGGTTTACCTGCCGCGCGAACTGAAGCGCGCGCTGGGCCGGACGGCGCGCCGGCGCGGCTGCAGCGAGGCCGCCCTGCTGCGCGAGGCGGTGGCGCGGATCACCGCCGAAGCCGAGACCCCGTCGCCGACGCTGCCGCTGTTCCGCGCGAGCGGGCCGTCGATAGCCGAAGACCTCGACTCGGCGTTGACCGACTTCGGCCGCCCGTGATCGTCCTCGACAGCGGCGGACTCTACGCGGCCCTCGATGCCAACGAACACCTGCACATCGCAGCGATGGCGGCGCTCGTCGCCGCCAAGCCGCCGCGGCTGCTCTCGCCCCTGGTGCTGGCCGAAATCGATTATCTGGTCGGACAGCGGGTCGGCCATTCGGCACAGCTTGCGCTCGTCCGTGAAATCCAGCGTGGCGCGTATCAGCTCGAGCCGCTCTCGGCCGACGATGTCGCGCGATGCGGGCGAATCATGGAGAAATACGCCGACCTTGCCATCGGCCTGGCGGACGCGTCGGTCGTGGTCCTGGCGGACCGCCACCGCACGGTCGATCTCCTCTGTACGGACGAGCGCCATTTCCGGACCTTGCGCGCCGCCGGCGGGAGACGGTTCCGGCTGCTGCCAAGAGATACATAGTCAGCAAGAAAAAACGCCCGCTTGCGCGGGCGTCTTCTTGCCAACGAGTGGCGGGGTGGACGGGACTCGAACCCGCGGCCTCTGCCGTGACAGGGCAGCGTTCTAACCAACTGAACTACCACCCCTTAAGGGGAATTGCCGACTTCAGATTGCTGATGTCGAACTTGATCGAGTTGTCACCACTCGATCGCGAATCATCAATCTCCACCGTTTAGTTGGTGGGCGATACAGGGCTCGAACCTGTGACAGCCGGCGTGTAAAGCCGGTGCTCTACCAACTGAGCTAACCGCCCCTTACCGGCAAACATCAAATTGTAGTCAGCCGAACCGGCCTGAGTCAATGCGGACTATCATTTGTTCGTTCAATGACGCTGCGCGAGATCATCGGCCATCGACATCTGACAACGCTCATCGCGCGTGCGATTGACCGCGAATCGCTGCCGCCGACGCTGCTGTTTGCAGGACCGTCGGGGGTGGGAAAGTGGGCGGTCGCCAGGGCAGCCGCACAGGCGGTGAATTGCCCCGAACGGGTGAAGCCCCGCCTTCGCCAGGGCTCCGGTGGGCAAGCGGCCGCGACGGATCTGGCGACCGACGCCTGCGGCACGTGCCGCGCCTGCGACCGCGTTGCGCGCGGTGTCCATGTCGATGTGATCGCGGTCGAGCCCGACGAGCGCGCGTCGATCAAGATCGACGTCATTCGCGAGGTGCTCAGCAAGACGTCCTTTCGGCCTTTCGAAGGCCGTAAGCGCGTTGTCCTGATCCGCGACGCTGACACGCTCGAGCCGGCGTCTCAGAACGCGCTCCTCAAGTCACTCGAAGAACCGCCGCCGGGAACGATGTTCATTTTGACAACGGCAGTGCCGGGCGCGCTATTGCCGACGGTGCGATCGCGGTGCATGCGGCTCCGTTTCGGACGGCTGACGACGGCGGAGATCGCGGCGGCGCTGATGCGTGATCACGACTACAGCGACGCCGAGGCGAAACAAACCGCGCCGATCGCCGACGGCAGCATCGGGCAGGCGCTGGCGCTCGTCGACAACGATCTCTCGATGTTCCGCGGGCTGGCGATGGGACTGTTGCAGCACGCTGCCGGCCGCGCCGACTCGCAGTCGCGTGTCCAGGCGGCGAGCGCGCTCCACTCGGGCGGCTCGAAGAAGGAGCGCATTCGCGAGGACGTGGCGATCGTGCTGAGGCTGATGGCCTCGATGCTGCGCGACCTCGAGGCGATCAATGCCGGCGCCGACCGCGCGGTGCTGGCCAATCCGCTCCTGACCGGCGATCTCGAAGCGCTGGCTCGCGCCTATGCCGGCGATCGGGCGCGCGCGGCGTTCGGCGCCGTCGATCGCGCGCTGACGGCGCTCGAGCGCAACGCCGGTACGAAGGTCGTCACCGAGTGGCTCGCCGTTCAGATGTGATTTCCACAGGCGCCGCTCGGTTTCATGAAAAACTCGCGTACTCGCTCGTCGAGCGTTGGCAGAATTGTTAGCAAATTGGGATGTTAAGGTGCCAGTCCCCGTTACAAAGCCGAAGATCGCACTGACCGTTGGAGATCCGGCCGGAATCGGACCGGAAATCGTCGCGAAAGCGGCGGCCGATCCATCGGTGCGCGCGGTGTGCCAGCCGATCGTGTTCGACACACCACCGCACGTGAGCGTGCGGGCCGGTCAGACGTCCGCTGCGGCCGGACGGGCCGCCTACGACACCATCGTCCGCGCCGTCGATGCCGCGACGCGCGGCGACGTCGACGCGATCGCGACCGCGCCCGTGAACAAGCTCGCCTTTGCCAAGGCCGGGCTCGAGTGGAAGGGACATACCGACCTGCTCGCGCACCTGTGCGGCACCACGCGCGTGGCGATGATGTTTCATTCACCACGGCTGAAAGTGGTGCTGATCACGGTGCACGTGCCCCTGAAAGACGTGTCGTCGCAGCTGACGCCGGCGCTCGTCGATCAGACGATCGCGCTCACCGTTGAGGCGATGGACTTGTTCGGAACACCGCGGCCGCGCCTCGCGCTCGCCGGACTCAATCCGCACGCCGGCGAAAACGGCGTGCTCGGCGACGAGGACGATCGCGTGCTGAGGCCGGCGGTCAGGCGCGCGCAGGAGAGCGGCGTGACCATCGCGGGGCCGATTCCCGGTGACACTGTGTTCGTGCGCGCGTCACGCGGGGAGTTTGACTGCGTGATTGCGTGCTATCACGACCAGGGACTGATTCCCGTGAAGCTGCTGGCATTCGGCACCGCGGTCAACGTCACGATCGGGCTGCCGATCATTCGCACCTCGGTCGACCACGGCACCGCGTTCGACATCGCCGGCAAGGGCGTCGCCGATCCCGGCAGCATGATTGCCGCCGTCAAGCTCGCCGCGGAGATGGCGTCCCACCTTCGCGCGTCGCGCATCGGCGGGCAAGCCGGCCCGCATGCTTCGCCTTTCGGTGCGGAACCATGAGCGCGAAGAAAGCCAAGGCCGAGGACGAGAAGGAGTCGAGCCGGCCGATCGCCGACAACCGCAAGGCGTTCCACGACTACCACATCCTCGAAACGTTCGAGGCCGGCATTGCGTTGCTTGGCACCGAGGTGAAGGGCATTCGCGAAGGCCAGGCCAACCTGCGCGACAGCTACGCGCGCGTCGACAACGGCGAAGTCTGGCTGTTCAACGTCCACATCAGCCCGTATAGCCATCGCGGTTATGTCGATCACGATCCGAAGCGCAAGCGGCGGTTGCTGCTGCACAAGTACGAGATCAGGAAGCTGATCGGCAAGACGGTGGAGAAGGGCCTGACCCTCGTGCCGACGCGGATGTACTTCAAGAACGGCAAGATCAAGGTGGCGATCGCCCTGGCGCGCGGCAAGGATGTGCGCGACAAGCGCGAGACGCTGCGGCGTCGCGAAGTCGATCGCGAGACCCGGGCCGCCGTCAAGGAGCGCGTCAGGCGATGAGGGCCACAGAAGGCGGAGATGCCAGGGCCACAGAAGGCGCAGACTCCAGGGCCACAGAAAGCGCAGACTCCAGGGCCACAGAAGGCACAGAAGACACAGAAGCCACAGATCGAATGAGGGTGCTTGTTATCGGCGCGGCCGGCCAGCTGGGCCAGGCGATGGTGGCGCGTCTCGGCATCGAGCACGACGTGACGGGTTGGACCCGGCAGGACATTGACCTGACGCGGCACCAGGAGGTTCGAGAGGCGATCGGCCGGCTTGCGCCGGACGCGATCGTCAACTGCGCCAGCTACAACCAGGTCGATGCCGCCGAGGACGATCAGGTTACCGCTCTCGAGGTGAACGGGATCGTCGTCGGCACCCTCGCCCGCGCGGCCGCGGCGCTCGATGCCGTGCTGTTGCACTACAGCACGGACTTCGTGTTTCCGGGCACGGCCTCGGTGCCGTATACCGAAACCGACACGCCGGAGCCGCGCAGCACCTATGCGCAATCGAAGCTGATTGGCGAGTGGCTCGCCGCCGATGCACCGAAGCATTACGTGCTGCGCGTCGAGAGCCTCTTCGGCGGACCGCACCGCCGCAGCAGCGTCGATCGCATCGTCGATCTCGTGCGCTCGGGCCAGCCGGCGCCGGTCTTCGTCGATCGGGTCGTGTCGCCCAGCTTCGTCCCCGATGTCGCCGACGCCTCGGCGTTCATCCTTGGCGTGTCGCCGCCGGCCGGCGTCTACCACTGTGTGAATTCCGGGCATGCAACGTGGCTGGCGGTCGCGCAGGAGATCGCGAAACGGCTTGGCGAATCCGAGACCGCGCTCAAGCCGGTGTCTGTCAACGACGTGAAGCTGCGCGCGCAGAGACCGCAGTTTGCGGCGCTCGATAACGCCAAGCTTGCCCGCGCCGGCTACGTGATGCCGTCCTGGCAGGATGCCGTCCGGCGCTATCTCTCCGCATCATGACGAAGATCGCGGTCGCGTCGCGATCGTTCGCGCGAAACCCGACGCTCCGCGCCGAGTTGTCGGCGAAATACCCTGAGGTGACGTTCACCGAATCGCCAGAGGTGATCGGCGGCGCCGAGCTCGTCGCGCTCCTCCGCGGCCACGACCGCGCCATCGTCGGCCTCGAGCGTGTCGACGATGAAATCCTGTCGCAGGTGCCTGAGCTCAAGATCATCAGCAAGTACGGCGTCGGCCTCGACGCGATTGACGTCGAGGCGATTCGCGCGCCGCGGCATCAAGCTGGCCTGGACCGGCGGCGTCAACCGGCGTTCGGTGTCGGAGCTGACGTTGTCGTTTGCGATCGCGATCCTCCACCGGGTGCCGGAAACGAGCGCGGCGCTTCGAGGCGGCCAGTGGTTGAAGCTTGTCGGTCAGCAGCTGACCGGCCGGACGTTCGGCATCATCGGCTGCGGATTTGTCGGCCAGGATCTCGTGAAACTGCTGGCGCCCTTCGACTGCCGCGTGCTGGCGCACGACATCCGCGATTACGCGGATTTCTATCGCCGCCATCGAGTGACGCCCGTGCCGCTCGCTCAACTGCTCGCCGAGTCCGACATCGTCTCGCTCCACGTGCCGCTCGATCGGACGACGCAGGGAATGATTGGCGCCGCGGAGCTGGCGGCGATGCGGAGAGGGTCGTTCCTCATCAACGCGGCGCGTGGCGGACTGATCGACGAAGACGCCCTGGCGGACGCACTGGAAAGCGGCCACCTGGCCGGCGCGGCCTGCGACGTGTTCGGGATGGAGCCGGACGCCAGTCCGCGCCTCGTCTCGCAGACGAACTTTCTCGGCACGCCGCACATCGGCGGCAGCACGGCGGAGGCGCAACTGGCAATGGGACGTGCCGCCATCGAGGGCCTCGAGACGGCGCGAATACCTGGAGACGGCTGGCCGTGCTGACAGGCGAACAGGCCAACAGGCTAACGGGCCAACAGGTAATGGGTAGAATACGAAGATGCGAATTCTGATCACCGGCGGCGCGGGCTTCATCGGCTCGCACCTCGCCGAGGCGCTGCTCGACGACGGCCACACGGTTTATGCGCTCGACGACCTGTCGACGGGATCGATCGACAACATCGCGCACCTCAAGGCCCGCCAGAATTTTCACTACACGATCGACACCGTCTTCAACGATCCGCTGGTCGCGGAGATGGTCGATCGCGCCGATGTGATCTTCCACCTCGCCGCCGCGGTGGGCGTCAAACTGATCGTGGAACGGCCGGTCCACACGATCGAGACCAACGTGCACGGCACCGAAGTCATCCTTCGCCACGCCGCCAAGAAGAAAAAGCTCGTGTTCATCGCCTCGACGTCGGAGGTCTACGGCAAGAGCGCCAAGGTCCCGTTCAACGAGGAGACCGACCTGGTGATGGGCGCCACGACGCGGCATCGCTGGGCGTATGCGTGCAGCAAGGCGCTCGACGAGTTCCTGGCGCTGGCGTATTGGAAGGAGACCAGGCAGCCGGTGATCGTGATGCGGTTTTTCAACACGGTGGGCCCACGGCAGACGGGGCAGTACGGCATGGTCGTGCCGACGTTCGTGCGGCAGGCGCTCAACAACGAGCCGATCACCGTGTTCGGCGACGGCACGCAGCAGCGCAGTTTTACGTACGTTGGAGACGTCGTCGGCGCGCTGCTGAAGCTGATGGTGGAGCCGTCGGCCATTGGCCAGGTGTTCAACGTCGGCAACACCGAAGAGGTGACGATTCGCGCGCTGGCCGAGCGCATCAAGGAGCGCACCGGCAGCACGTCGGAGATCGTGACGATTCCTTACGACCAGGCGTATGAGGCGGGTTTCGAAGACATGCCGCGCCGCGTGCCGGACCTCGGCAAGATCCACAAGGCCATCGGGTATACGCCGACGGTGAAACTCGACGAGATCATCGATCGGGTGGTCGCCGAGAAGCGCTCCTACGCCGGAGCGGGCCGAAGCATTACCTAGCAGGTTGTCAGGTTGTCGGGTCGTCAGGTAGTCCGGATCCCGCTCGTGTTCATAGTTTGAACACGATCGGCCCGATGCCGCGGCCGCCGTTCATTTCGTGAACGAGGTGTGTATAATAGCCGTTCAGATCTTGAACGGCGGCGCCCGCCTCCGCGCGGCGCGCTCCGGCGAGGCAGGCTCCTGGCTTCCTCATGTGACTGGGCGTGCCGGAGGCCTCAGAACCATGTGCGCACGGTGCGTACGGTGCGTAGGGTGCCTGGGTGCTCCAAAGCCATAAATAATTGAGTAGCAAAGAGATGCGGGATCGCGCGCTCGGCGAGATGTTCGGCCTCGATGGCCGCGTGGCGATTGTCACCGGTGCGCTCGGCCGGCTCGGCCGCGAGTACGTCAGGGCGCTCGCCTCGGCCGGCGCCCGCGTCGGGGCCGTCGACATCGCCGGCGATCGGTCGGTGCTCGGCTCGCTGCGACGGTGTTCACGTCGAGCTCGCCGACTTGTCGAAGAAGGACGAGACCGATCGCGCGATCGGCGAGATCGTTCGCGCGCTCGGCGCGCCGTCGATCCTCGTCAACAACGCCGGAATGGGATCGTCGCCGGCGACGGCCGGCAACGAGAACGGCCCGTTCGAGGATTACTCCGAGGCGGCGTGGGACACGATGATCGACTCCCATCTCAAGACGACGCTGTTTGCGACGCAGGCATTCATCCGCCACTTCCGGGCCGCGAAGCTGGCCGGCGGTCCGCCTGCGCTCGGCTCCGGCGTGACAGGCAGCATCATCAACGTGTCGTCAACCTACGGCCTCGTCACGCCCGATCAATCGATCTACGACTACAAGCGCGCCGGCGGCGCAACGTTCTTCAAGCCGGTGGGGTACAGCGTCGCGAAGTCAGGAACGTTGAATTTCACGCGCTGGCTGGCGGAATACGGCGCGCCGCTGGGAATTCGCGCCAACACGCTCGTGCCGGGCGGCGTGCGCGAAGCCGGCCACGCCCCGGAGTTCGTCAAGGAATACGAGAAGCGGACGCCCCTCGGCCGCATGGCCAATGATTCGGACTACAACGGGGCCGTCCTGTTTCTTGCCTCGCGCGCATCCGCCTACATGACGGGGGCCACGCTCGTGGTCGACGGCGGCTGGACCGCTCGCTAGCGCTCGGGTTCAAGGGTTCAAGCAGTTCAAAGGTTCAATAGTTCCATGGGTGAAAAAGATTTCTCGGATCGAGCCTTAGTTGGAGACGACTCGCTGTCGTTCGTGTCGCGTGAGGTGTTTCGCGCGGTGCGCGGCGGCGTCACGGATCCGATCGCGCGCGCCGAGCTGTTGTCGGACCTGTGCCGCATCAACACGCTCTTCATGATCATGCAGGCCGGCTCGGGCCACATCGGATCGAGCTTCAGCTCGACCGACATCATCACGTGGCTGTGGACCGAGGCGCTGCACGATCCGAACGGCGAGAGCGACGACGCCGACGTCTATTTCTCGTCGAAGGGTCACGACGTCCCGGCGCTCTATTCGCTCTTGATTGCGATCGAGAAGCTCGGATTCGATCTGCTGCCGAAGCTGCGCCAGTTGCACGGCCTGCCGGGCCACCCCGACGTGAGCACGCCGTTCATCGCGACCAACACCGGCTCGCTCGGCATGGGCATCTCCAAGGCCTACGGCATGGCCCGCGCCAACCGTTACACCGGCCGGAGCGGCCGGATCGTCGTGATGACCGGCGACGGCGAACTGCAGGAAGGGCAGATCTGGGAGTCGCTGCAGCCGGTCGCCAACGAGAAGCTCGCCGACATCACGGTGATCGTCGATCACAACAAGTTCCAGTCCGACACGGCGGTCGCGGCGGTCAGCGATCTCGGCCCGCTCGAGGAGAAGTTCCGCGCCTTCGGCTGGGAAGTGCGGCGCGGCGACGGTCACGACTTCACGGTGTTGCGCGACACGCTCGCGTATTTCGACACGGTCAAGGACAAACCGAAGGTGTTCATCGCCGACACGATCAAGGGCAAGGGCGTGTCGTTCATGGAAGGCATCGCGTGCGGCGATCAGACGTATCACTTCCACGCCGGCGCGCCGTCACTCGAAAACTACGTCACGGCGACGCGTGAGCTCGTCGCGCGCACCAACGCGAAGCTGGCATCACTGGGCCGGCCGCCGGTGACGCTCACCTCCGCGCCGCTGCCTGTGCGCATCGCGCCGAAGAGCCCGGAGAAAATCGTGCTCGCATATGGTGACGAGCTGCTCGAGATGGCGCGCCATCGTCCCGAGATCATCGTCATGGACGCCGATCTCCTGTCGGACTGCGGCATCGAAGCGTTCAAGGCCGAGTTGCCGGAGCGTTTCATCGAATGCGGCATCGCCGAGATGCACATGGTCTCAGCGGCCGGCGGCCTGGCACTGCGCGGGATGCTCCCGGTCGTGCATTCGTTCGCGTGCTTCCTGTCGACGCGCGCCAACGAGCACATCTACAACAACGCGACTGAGAAGAAACGCATCATCTACACGGCGACGCTCGCGGGCCTGGTGCCGGGTGGTCCTGGGCATTCGCACCAGTCAGTGCGGGACATCTCGGCCATCGGCGCGGTCCCCGGCCTCGTCGCGTTCGAGCCGTGCAGCGAGAAGGAAGCGCGGCTGGCGATTCGCTGGGCGGTTGAGCAGAACCCCGAAAGCACGTATCTCCGTTTTGTGAACGTGCCGCTCGATTTGCCGTATTCAATGCCGGCCGACTACGCGCTGCAAGTCGGCAGAGGGGTCACTCTCAGAAACGGCACCGACGTCGCGATCGTCAGCTACGGCACGATCCTGCTGACCAATGCATGGCAAGCCGCCGATGCGCTCGCCACGCAGGGCATCTCCGCGGCCGTAATCGACCTGCCGTGGCTCAATCGCATCGACGACGAGTGGGTGAAGACGCTGGGTTCGTTCGGCCACATCGTGACACTCGACAACCACTACCTCGAGTACGGGCAGGGTGTGATGATCGGTGCCGCCCTGGCGCGCACCGGCGCGCGTTCGCAGTTGTCTCAGATCGGATTGAAGGAGATCCCGGCCTGCGGATCGAATGCCGACGTCCTCGCCTACCACGGGCTCGATGCCGCCGGTATTGCACGGACAGTGCTCAGTGCGGAGGGCGGAGTTCGGAGGAATACGCAGGTTCCGCACTCCGCAGTCCGCACTCCGAACTGATCGATGTATCCCACCTACGTTCCCCACTGGATTGCCGACGTCGAGATCGCGCCGAAGGACAGCACGACGTTCGAAAAGCGCAATCCCGCGACGGACACGGTGATCGCGGAAGTGGCGCGCGGCGGTGCTGCCGAAGTTGCGCACGCCCTGTCGTCGGCCGCGGGCGCGGCGGACGCGTGGGCGCGCACGCCGGTGCCGAGACGCGGCGCCATTCTCGGCCGCGCCGCCGAGCTGCTGCGCGAGCGCGAGAAGGAGTTCGGCGAGATCGTCCAGGCCGAGACCGGCAAGCCGTGGAAGAACGCGGTTGCGGAAGTCGCATCGTCGGCCGAACTGGCGATCTTCATGGAAGGCGAGGGCAGCCGACTGTATGGCAAGACCCTGCCGAGCCCGATCCCGAATCGCACGGTGCAGACACTGCGCAGCCCGATCGGCATTTGCGCGGCGATCATGCCGTTCAACAGCCCGCTCGCGGGGGTCGCCTGGAAGGCGTTTCCGGCGCTTGTCTGCGGCAACGCCGTCGTCGTGAAGTCACACGAGCTGACGCCTTACACCGCCGTCATGTTCGGCAAGCTGCTGAAGGACGCCGGACTTCCCGTTGGCGTCTACGGCGCCGTGCAGGGTTTCGGTCCGGATACCGGCGCGCCGCTCGTGCAGGATCACCGCGTTGGCGTCGTCAGCTTCACCGGATCCTCGGCGACCGGCAAGCTGATTCAGAAGATGGTCAGCGGCCGCGACGTCCTCGCGAAAGTGTGCCTCGAGCTCGGCGGCAAGAATCCGTTTGTGGTGTGTGACGATGCGGATCTGGAGCTCGCCGCCGATCTCGCCGTCGCATCCGCCTTCATCGATGCGGGCCAGCGCTGCGCATCGGGCAGCCGGATTGTCGTGTTCGACACGATCTACGACGCGTTTCGAGCCGCGTTCCTCGCGCGCGTTGCGAACGTGAAGGTGGGTTCCGGGCCTGATGACGACTGCGGGCCGGTGATTTCACGGGCGAATCTCGATCGCCTGATCGCCCAGGTGAAAGGCGCGGTGTCGCGCGGTGCCACGCTCGTAACCGGTGGCGGGCCCGCGCCGGCATCAGGCTATTACCTGCAGCCCACCGTGCTCGAGAACGTCTCGCCGAATGATGAAGTGTCGCAGAACGAGTTGTTCGGTCCGGTCACGTGCCTGTACCGCGTGAACGGATTCGATGAGGCGATCCGACTCGCCAATGGCACGCACTACGGGCTGACCGGCGCGATTCATACCACCAGCCTGCACCGCGCCCAGGAGTTCATCACGCGGTACCAAGGCGGCCTGGTGTCGGTGAACGGCGCAACGTTTGGCGCCGGCCCGCACATGCCGTTCGGCGGCGTGAAGAATTCCGGTAACGGGTTCCGCGAGCCTGGGACCGAAGCGCTGGACGTCTATACCGAACTCAAGACCATCGTCATCAACCACAATCCGCAGCGACTGTAGCGACGGAAGCCGTCGCGCTGCAAACGCCATTGGCCAAACGAAAAATCTGCTTTCCGATCACCAGCCGCGCTTACTACGGCCGCAGCCAGCTGCTGATCAGGAGGCTGCATACGCATCCCGACATCGACCTCAAATTGATGCTCGGCGGCTCAATCCTGCTCGACAAGTACAGCCGGCACATCGCCGACGACATTGCGGCCGGCGGTTTCGAGATCGAAGCGTCGCTCTTCAACGTCATCGAAGGCGGCAATCACGTCGCGATGGCGAAGACCGCGTGCCTCACCGCGCTCGAGTTCACCAACGCCCTCTACACCGCATCGCCGGATCTGGTCGTGATCTGCGGCGATCGGTTCGAGCAGCTGGCGATTGCGATGTCGGCGGCCTATCTCAACATCACGATCGCGCACATCGAGGGCGGTGACGTCACCGGCAGCATCGACGAGAGCGTGCGTCACGCCATCACCAAGCTCGCGCATATTCACCTCGTCACCAACGAGGATGCGCATCGCCGGGTGCTGGCGATGGGCGAGGATCCGGCATACGTCTTCAATACCGGCTCGCTCGACGTCGAGCTTGCCGCGCACGTCAGCACGACGATCACCAGCGAGCACGTCAACGCGCTCGGTGTCGGCCACGACGTCGACATCGAGCAGCCGTTCCTGATGGTCGTGCAGCATCCGGTGACGACCGAAACGGACAACCGCGCTCACCTGGAGACGACGCTGAAAGTGGTGGCGTCCTTCGGGCTGCCGACGATCTGGTTCTGGCCGAATCCGGACGCGGGCACCGGCGAGATGGCCGACAGCCTTCGCCACATGCGCGAAGAACATCCGGAGCTGACGGCGCACATGCGGTTCATCACCAACGTGCCGGCGAATGATTTTGTGGCGCTGCTGGCGCATGCCTCCTGCCTGGTCGGCAACTCCTCGGCCGGAATCAAGGAGTGCTCGTTTCTCGGCACGCCGGTCGTGAACATCGGCGCGCGCCAGCAGGGCCGCCTCGCCGGTGCGCACGCGGCGCACGTCGGCTACGACGCCACCGAGATCGGCGCCGCGATCGCGACCCAACTCGCGCACGGCCGCTACGAGCCGTCGCACATCTATTACAAGGACAACGCCAGCAAGACGATCGCGCAGTTGCTGGCGACGACGACGCTGTACACGCAGAAGCGTTTCTTCGAGAGAGGTTAGAGGTTAGAGGTTTGAGGTTAGACCGAACTCTCTTCTAACTCCAACCTCTAACCTCTAACCTCTAACCTCTAACCTCTAGTCCCCATGAGAGTTCTCGGCATCATCACCGCCCGCGGCGGATCGAAGGGTATTCCCGGCAAGAACCTCAAGTTGCTCGGTGGCCGACCGTTGCTCGATTACACGATCGACGCTGCGAATGACACCCCGCTCGATCGGCTGATCCTGTCGACCGAGGACCAGAAGATTGCCGACCTGGCGCGATCGCTCGGTTGCGAAGTGCCATTCATGCGCCCGGCGGAGCTGGCGCGCGACCAAACCCCGCACCTGCCCGTGATCCAGCACGCCACGAAGTGGATGCTCGAGCACGACGGCTACAAGCCGGACATCGTGCTCACGCTGCAGCCGACCTCACCACTCCGATCCGCCGCCGACATCGCCGCGGCGCTCCGTATGCTCGAACTGTCGGGCGCCGACTCCGTCGTCAGCGTCTCCGAGGTGCCGGCCCACGCCCACCCGATGCGCATGCTGCGCGTCGACGACAGCGGCCATGCGGTCCTCTTCGCCACCGGCCAGCCGGTGCGCACGCGCATCAACCGGCGGCAGGACCTGCCCACGGCGTGGGTGATGAACGGCGCCGTTTACGCCTGCCGCACGGACGTGTTGTTCGCCGCCGAACCGAGCTTGTATGGCGACCGCGTCGTCGCCTATCCGATGCCGGCGGAGCGATCGATCTCGATCGACACACCTGAAGACTGGGCCGAGGCGGAACGAGCCCTCGAACGGCAGCCGCACGACCATCACCACCATCACCATGAATAACCCTTCGACTGGCCGCCGGTTGCGCGCAACCGGCGGCTCGCTCAGGGCCGCCGGCAGACCGTGAAAGACAACGTGAAAGAGAACGCGAAAGCCATGGACGTTGAATCACATCGCGACCTGCGACTGTTGGAGGCCGTGCACGAGGATTCGCGCGTCACGCAGCGCGGAATGGCCAAGAAGCTGGGCATCGCCCTCGGGCTCGCCAACATTTATCTCAAGCGGATGATCCACAAGGGTTACATCAAGTGCGTGAACGTGCAGCCCAACCGGATCTCGTACTTGATCACGCCGCGCGGCATTGCCGAGAAGGCGCGCCTCACCTACGAGTTCATGGACTATTCGCTGCACCTCTACGGCGAAGTGCGGCAGCACCTTCGCGAGGCGATGCAGGACTGCGCGGCGGCGGGCAAGCGTGTCGCCATTTACGGCAGCGGCGAGGCGGCCGAGCTCGCCTATCTCTCGCTCAAGGAATCCGGCATGGAGCCGGTCGCGATCTTCGATCACGATGGCGGTCGCGAGTTCCTGGGCATGCCGGTGCTCCCGATCGCCGGGCACATAGCGGTCGAGTACGACTTGATGATCGTCGCGACCCTCGATCGTTCGGGGCAGCAGGCGGCCGACCTGCAGGCGGTCGGCGTGCCGCGCGAGAAACAGTTCCCGCTTCGCAAGGCACCGGAGTCCGCGCCACGGCGGGCGCGCTCCACAACAGTTCGTTCACGCTCGACCAACGGGAAGCACTAAGCGTTTTCCCGCCTCCACCTTCGCCCGCAGGGCTACGGTGGGCAAACCGGCGGGGCGTATGAGGCCCTCAGATTCATGGCTCTGACCAACAAGCGCATCTTCGTGACCGGCGGCGCCGGCTTCATTGGCTCGCACCTCGTGTCCGAACTCGTCGAGCACAACGACCTGGTGGTGTTCGACAACCTGCACCGCAACGCGCTGCAGTTCGCCCATCTTGAAGGACACAGGAATTTGACCTTCATCAAAGGAGATGTGCTCGACTTCGACGCGGTCAGGAAGGCGATCGACGGCTGCAGCGTCGTCATCCACTGCGCCGCCATCGCCGGTGTCTACACCGTCGATCGCAGCGCCGTGCGGACGATGGAGGTCAACCTTCTCGGCACGCACCAGGTCGTCAAGGCGTCGATCGAGGCCGGCGTCGAGCGCTTCGTCGAGTTCTCGACGAGCGAGGTCTACGGCGCCTTCATCCACAAGGGCAAGGAGGACGAATTCACGCCGATCGGTCCGATCGGCGAGAGCCGTTGGGTGTATGCCGCGAGCAAGCTCGCGTCGGAGCACCTGTCGTATGCGCATTACCGCGAAGACAACCTGCCGCTGGCCATCGTGCGCCCGTTCAACGTCTACGGGCCGCGGCAGGTCGGCGATGGCGCGATTCGCGGCATGACGCTCCAGGCGCTCAAGAACCTGCCGATCACGCTCTACAACGACGGGACGCAGATCCGCGCGTGGTGCTTCGTCTCGGACTTCGTCGACGGCGTGCTGCGCTGCTGCGAGAACCCGGCCGCGATCGGCAACGCCTTCAACATCGGCAACCCGCAGGGCACCGCGACGAACTTCGAGCTCGCGAACCTGATCCTCCGCCTCACCAACTCGAAGTCGGAGATCGTGTTCAAGCCGCACCCCGGTCCGGAAGTGGAGCTGCGCGTGCCGGCGATCGAGAAGGCGATGACGCTCCTCGGGTATCGCCCGACGGTGTCGCTCGAAAGTGGCGTCTCACAAGCGATCGCCTGGTATCGCGAAAACTACGATGCGGTGGCCGGAAAAAAGTAGGCCAACGGGCGAACGGGCTAACAGGCTAACGGGTCGAGCTGCATGCGTGTCGTGTTAACTGGCGCGTCGGGTTTTATCGGTCACAACGTCCTGCTGCGGGCGCCGCGGGACTGGAACATCTTTGCCGTTTATCGCTCGACGCAGGGACTCGACGCCTTTGTAAAGCAACACGCGCTCACCAACGTCCAGCCGGTGAAGTGCGATCTCATGAGCGCCACCGACGTCAATGCGCTGTCTCGGCTGATCGGCAGGAAGCCCGACGCGATGCTGTATCTCGCGGCCAACGGCGATCCGGCGGCGTCGTCAAAGCGTCCGCGCTGGGATCTCGAATCCAACACGGTTGCGTTCGTCAATACGCTCGAACAGTGTCCGGCCGATCACGTCGTCTATGTGTCGTCTGGCGCCGTCTACGACGGGCTGGCCGGCGACGTGAAACCTGGAACGCCGGTCGCTCCCAGGCTGCCCTACGCGATCTCGAAGCTGGCTTCGGAGCAGTACCTGCAGTTTTTCTGCGAGCACCGCGGCACCGTGTCGAGCTACGTCAACGTCCGATTCTTCGGCGCCTATGGCCCGTATGAGGCGCCCCGCAAGATCACGACGAAGTGGCTGCAGGCGCTGGCGCGCGGCGAGCGGGAGTTCGCGATCAAGGGCGACGGCCGCAACCTGATCGACTTCATGTACGTCGACGATGCGGTCGATGGATTCCTCGAGCTCGTCAAGGCCAGGGGCGCGAAGCTGACCGTGGATTTTGCGTCGGGCGCGCCCGTCAGCATCAACGACATCGTGTCGACGATGGCATCGACGCTTGGCGTCGAGGTCTCGGTTCGCCACGAAGGCACGGTGCCCGAGTACATCCAGTTCCGCTCAGCGGATACCACGATGCGCGATCGATTCGGCGTGACGCCGTCGATCGCGTTCGATGCAGGACTCGAGAGGCTGCGCGCATTTCTCGCGGTCGGACAGCGCAGGGAAACAGAGGAATGAGCGGAAAGCAGCGGGTCGTGGTGCTCGGCGCGGGCCCGGCCGGCATCTCGGCGGCGTGGCGCCTGACCAAGCTCGGCTACCCGGTCACCGTGCTCGAACGGGACGGCGCCGTGGGCGGGATGGGCCGCACGGTCAAGCTCGGTGATTACGCCGTCGACTTCGGGCCGCACACGTTTCATATCCGTGAAACGCCGGAGAGCAAGGAGATCCTGAAGACGATCACGCCGTTCTTTGGCGAGAGCCCGCTCACGCTCGTCCGCGGCACGCGGGTGCTGCTGCGCGGCAAGGAGTACGTCTACCCGCTCGAGATGCTGCAGGTGCTCTTTGGAGTGAGCCCGCTGTTGTCGGCGCGGATCCTGATCGACTATTCGGTCGCCACCATCAAGTCGTTGTTCGCGCCGTCGAAGAAAGAGGACTCGTTCGAGGAGTGGGGCGTCAGGAACCTGGGCCGCACGCTCTACGATCTCTGCTTCGGGATCTACTCCGCACGCGTGTGGGGATTGCCCACCGGCCAGATTTCGTCGAAGCAGGCGCAGCGCGTTGCCAAGCTGAACCTGAAAAACATCATCCTGCGCACGCTCGGCATCAAGGCGGATCCGACGACGTATTTCACGAAATACTTTTATCCGCGCGCCGGCATCAGCCAGTTGTACGAAGGGATGGCGGCGGAGGTGCGGGCCGCCGGCAACCAGGTGCTGCTCGATTCACCGGCGATCCGCGTCGAGCGCGAGAACGATCGCGTGCGCCGCGTCCGCTACACGACGGCCGCGGGTGAGCAGTGCATCGATTGCGACATCCTGCTGTCGACGCTGCCGCTTCCGGCGCTGGTGAACATGGTGTCGCCGCCGCTGCCCCAGGCGATCATCGATCACGCCGCGCGGCTGCGCTACCGCAGCCTGAAGCTGATCTACATCGCGCTGAAACGCCCGCAGCTCACCGACTATCACTGGGTGTATCTGCTCGACGAGCAGTTCCGCGTCAACCGGATGTCGGAGCAGAAGAACGTCAGCCCCGAAATGGTGCCGAAGGATCGCACCATCCTCTGCATCGAACTGTCGCTCTGGAGAGACGAGCCTCTCTGGAAGGCAAGCGATGAGGAGATTTACAGGCTCGCACTGGGCGACCTGATGAAGATGGGTTACGGCGTCACCGAATCAGAGGTCGACGCCTATTACGTGACCGACATCCCAACGGCCTATCCGGTCTACGAGTTGAACTTCGAAGATCACCTCATTCCGGTGCTCGAAGGCGTGCACGAGATGCGCAACGTCATGACGCTCGGCCGCCACGGGCTGTTCCTCAACAACAGCATGGACGACAACGTCGGTCTCGGCTTTCAGATTGCCGATCACATCGATCAGAAGGGCGCCGACGGCCGCGTGTGGGTGTCGGAGATGCTCGAGTTCATGAAGCTTCGCTTCGCCGGAAAATAGCAGGGTGCGTACTGTGCGTAGGGTGCGTACGGTGCCTACTGACGGAACGATCTTGGCGTCAGCGCGATCGCGGCGAGCGCGAGCACGACAGGTTTGACCGGCAGCGATTGACGCGCCTCGCACAACAACGGCACGTGAACGCCCGTCACATACACGATCGGCAGCGACAGCATCACGGCCTCGAGCCAGCGCCCGCTTCTTGCCAGCATGACGGCGCCGAGGAGCGCCAGCAGCAACACCAGCACTTGCGCAATCCACATTACGCGAATCGCGATGGTCGGCAACCGATCGATATCGCCATAGCGGACCGGCACGTCGCCCGCCCACAGCACGAACGCGCCCGTGGTCAGCCGCCGCGTCGCGTGGCCGATCGGATCGGCGCTGATGTTGGCCATCGCGTGAGCGAGGTACTCACGATCGGCGTCGACGCGTGCGCGGGCACGTTCCATCGGATCGGTGGGCGTGTCCCAGATGGCGCGGATGTCGCGCCACTCGTTGACGTATTGCAGCATCAGCTCGGACGGCAATCCACTGGCGCGGGCCTTGTCGGTGACGAGGCGTGTCAATTCGGCACGATCGCTGGTCTTGTCGGCGAGTCTGATCAGCTCCGCCTGCAACCGTCCGCTCCAGCGTCCCTGCCAGCTGCCTTCCCACAGGCCGCGGCCAATGCCTCCTGCGGGCGAGAGCGTGAGCTGTCCGAGGTTGACGTAGTTGTAGGCGAACCACGGCATCATCACGATCGCGGCCGCGATCGCGAGCGCGGCCCAGCGTTTGAGCGCGGGCAGCGAACGTTGCTGCCGCACCAGAATCGGCACCGCAATGGCGAAGAAGAAGGGCATCAGCACGAAGGCCGGCCGGACCAGGGTGGTGGCGCTGAACAGCGCGCCGGCGAGCACGTAGTCGCGCAACTGCCCTCGCTGCACGGCACGCAGGCAGACGAGAATGGCGGCGGTCGCCATGAACGCGGTCCACAGCTCGGTCAGGATCAGCGACCCGAAATACGGCAGCGGCGAGTAGAGCGCGGTCATCGCCGCGGCCACGATTCGCGCTGTGATCGCCGGCGGCGCGGCGCGCCATGAAGAACACCATCGCGCAGATCGCCGCGAACACGAACGCCTGCGCGATCGCGACGGCCATGTCGTTGCCAACGCCGAACCCCTTGTAGATCGCGGCGACGAACGCCGGGTAGCCGGGCGTGCGGATCACTTCCGGGACGAACGTGTCGGCGTCGCCGTAGCGCGTGAACTGGCCGGTGGTGGCGAGCGCGGCGCCGAGGCGCTGATAACCGCGTTGATCGGTCCAGGCCGAGGGCGACTGCCATTCACCGTGTTGATAGACGATGTAGAGCGCGGCGTGGGCCAGTGCGACCAGCCCGATGACGAGGGACGCGCGGCGAAGCATCAGGTGGGTATCCTACCGTTCGGCCAGAAGCTCGCGATAGAGCGCGGCGATGTCGCCGACCAGCCGGTTGATGTCGTAGTGCGCGAGGACGCGGCTGCGGGCGCGCGCGCCCATCTCGGCGCGGCGGGCCGGCGACCGGAGCAGCTCGACGATCGACCGTGCCAGGCCGTGGGCATCGCCGAATGGCGCGGTCCGTCCGGTGTCGTCGCCGCCAATCACGTCACGGACGCCGCCGACATCGGTGCTGACGCCGGGCACGGCCGAGGCCATCGCCTCGATCAGCGCGACCGGCGTTCCCTCGTTGCGCGAGGTGAGCAGGAACACATCGGTCGCGGCATAGATGACCGGCAGGTCGCGCCGCCATCCCAGCATGCGCACGCGGTCGGCGATGCCGAGCGAAGCTGCGTAACCGGCCAGATCGGCCCTGAGCTCGCCGTCGCCCGCGATCAACGCAATCGTCTGCGGATGCACGGCGATCACCTGCTTGACGGTGTCGAGAAACAGGCGGTGCTGCTTGATCGCCGTCAACCGGCCAACGGTGCTCACGACCATCGCCTCGTCCGGAAGCCCGAGCGATCGACGCGCCTCGATTCGCGCCTTGTCATCGATGCCCGCAAACGGCGCCAGATCGAAGCCAAGCGGAACGACGCGATACTGCTCGTCGCGTCCGATGCGATAGATGGAGAGCAATTCGCCGCGAATCGCGGGCGAGATCGCGACGATGCGGTCGCTCGCCGACGCCAGCACGCGCTCGATGCCGATGAACACCGCCGTCGCGAACCTGCTGAAGTAACCATCGAGCACGTGGCCGTGGTAGGTGTGCACGACCCTGGCGCGCGGCGCCGACGGCCGCGCGTCAGGTTGTAGGCAGCGGCGGCGACACGGCCGAGCATGCCCGCCTTTGCCATGTGCGTGTGCACGATCGCCGGCTTCAGCGCGCGGAAGTCGCGATACAGGCGGACCAGCGTGCGCAGATCGTCGAGCGGCGACAGCGGCCGGCACAACGTGTCGACGAAGCGCGCGTCGGCGCCCGCCGGCAGCAGGTAACTCATGTCGCCTTCGCCGGCGCCGAGCCGGCCGTGGAACAGCGTGCTCTCGAATCCGTGCGCGGCGAGCGCGGTCGTCAGGCGCGTGGCCTGGATCGACGGCCCGCCGATATTCAATCGCGTGATCACGCGCGCCACGCGCGCGGGTGGTGGATTCGAGGACATCGAGACGTGAGCCGGCCGTTATCTTACTTGACGGTGACGGCGCGATGACCCGGCGGCGGCGATGGATGTTCGTGGCCCTCGCGATGCTGCTATCGCTTGGTGGCGCCGGTTCCGTGCTGCTCGGCGCCGACCTGTATCTGCATCATCGCGCTGAACGGTCGGCCGGGCTGAACCGCCACGGTTACCGCGGCCCGCTGGTCGACGCCAAGCGTCCCGGCGAGACGCGCCTCGTCATGCTCGGGGGCAGCACGGTGTTCGGCTACGGGGTCTTCAGCGGCCAGACGATCCCGGCGGTGCTGGAACGCGAGCTGCGCCGGGCGGAACCCTCGCATCCGGTGAGCGTCGTCAACCTTGGATTCAACAACGAAGGGGCGTTTGCGCTGGAGCCGACGCTGCGCGACTTCGCGTATCTCGAGCCGGACGTCGCGATCTTCTACGTTGGTTACAACGAAGGGCCCGGCGACCTCCGTCCGAACACGGCCGTGTATCGCCACGAGTCCCCCGTGTTCCGGGCCTTCGGCTATTACCCGATACTGCCGCTCGTGCTGCAGGAGAAGGCGGTGGCGCTCAGAACGGGCGGCCAGCTCGCGGCCTTCGACAACGCGGTGGTGCAAGACACTGCGAAACCGGTGTTCCGAGCGAGCCTCGCCGAGCGCACGTCGGCCGGTGCCCTGGAAGCGATGGCGAAGTTGAGCGACACGATGAGCGTGCAGCTCAATCGGATCGGCCGCCGCCCCTCTGCGACGGGCGCGATGTCGAGCACAGACTGCTCGTTCCCGTGGGTGTCGTATTGCGCGTCGCTGTTCCGGGCCATCTCCCATGCGCGCGGCGAAGGCCTGGATGTCGTGGTGGCCTGGCCGCCGTCGCTGACGGGCGACAACCGCAACGGCTACGAGGAGCAGCAGGCCGCGGCCGCCGCGATGGTGTCGCAGAAGTTCTCGAGTGACTCACGCGTGCGATCGATCGACCTGTCTCACGCAGTCGATCTCGCGAATCGTCATCTGTCGTTCGATGGCATGCACCTCGACCAGGACGGAAATGCGCTGATTGCCCGAGCCCTTGCGGCGCCCTTGCGCTCGATGCTCGCTGCTCGCTGATGCCCATGTCCCCGCTGCGCTCGTCGATCGCAGTTGTCACAGGCGCGGCGTTGGGGTTCGTCGCGGTCGCGTGCGTGTTCTGGATGCCGGATCGCTGGCAGTTGATTATCTATGTGCAGTCGACCGGTGCGAACGAACTGCGTCTGCCGATCGGCTACGGTCTGGCGACGGCCGCATGGATCGCAACGCTGACCGGCCCGACGCACGCGCGCGTTCTTGCCCTTGCACCGCGTGCGATCCTGATCGCCTCGGCGGCGCATGTCCTGGTGTTGCTCGCGGCCTTTGCCGCAATCCTGCCGGACACCGCTACCTTCAGCAGCTCGGCCTACCAGTGGTATGCCCGTTTGTTTTGCGCCGCGGCGCTGGCGTCGGGCACCGCCTGGTCAATCCACGTCGTGAGGCAGGCGTGGTGGCGGCCGGAGGCGGCGATGGCGATGCCGGTGGTGATTGGCGCAGGCACGCTGGCGCTGTTGCTGCTCCGCACGGAACCAATGCTGGCCATGCTTGCGCTGGCCGCCGGACTGGTCGTTGCGATAGGGTCCGGCTCCGCTGCAATTCGCGATCGCGCGATCGGCGTGCTGTCGGGCCTGCGGGCGCTCGTCGCAGACGATCGCGTTTTTGCTGCCGCGATCTTCCTGGTCGCGCTGGCCCTTCGCCTCTTGTATCTGCAGCGCGTCATGAGCGATCCCGGCTACCTTGAAACCGGCGCCGACGGCCCGGTCTACGACGAGCTGGCGTGGTCGATTGCGCAGGGCCACGGCATCCGTGAGTCGTTCACGGATCGGTTTCCGCTCCTCCTGCTTGGCTACGTGTGGCTCCTGAGCGCCATCTACACGATCGCGGGTCACAGCTATCTTGCGGTCGGCTTCATCCAGGCAGTGGCCGGATCGGCGACGTGCGTGCTGCTCTATAGCGTCGCCAAGGAGCTGTGCGGCGTGACCGTCGCGCGCACGGCCACGTGGTTTGCCACCATCAGCTTTCCGTTACTGTTCGCCGCCGCCGCCATTGGCCACCAGGCGATCGACGTGTTCCTGACGATGGTCATCGTGTGGTTGTTGGTGAAAGGCGGACGGCCCGGGACCTGGCCGTGGTGGCGATTGGCCGGCATTGGCGTGCTATTCGGGATTGCCATCGGTGTTCGCGAAACCGTCATCTTCTTCCTCGCGTTCGTGGTGCTGTGGATCCTGGCCGTCCATCCGCGACGGTGGTCGTGGCGCGCGCTGGGTGCCGCGGCCACGGTTGCCGGCGCGGCGTTTGTCACGATTGCGCCGCTGATACTGCCGAAGATCGAGTCGGCCGAGCAACGCGCCAAGCTGCGGCACCATTTCGACCTCCTCTATCGCGGCGAAATGGATCCCGTGCGGATGCGCGACGACATCGTGCCGCCGCTCGAGAACCCCGGTGCAGCATTGGCGCAGCTGCGTGACTCACCCGGGCTGGTCCTGGGAACGCTCGGCCGGGCATGGGTCGCCAATTTCGGAATGCAGTTTTTCTCCCAGCCCTACGGCGGCTTCGATCTGGTGTTTCTCCGCAAGAGCACGCCCTACTACCACGCGCTGTGGTTTTACGCGTATGCACTGGCGATTGGCGGAACCGTCATCGCGGTGTGGAGGCTCGGCGCCGACGCCCACGCCGCCGGCCTTGCGCTCGTGCTGGGATTGATTGCGTCACGGACGGTGCCGCACGTGATCCTGGAATCGAATTACCGGCACCGCGTGCCGATTGAGCCGTTCTTGATCCTGCTGGCATCGATCGCCGTGGTGGAACTTGTCGCCTCGGCGCGACGCCTGGAGCTATCAGCCGCTTGAAGGCGATCAACCGCAGGAAGTTGGTGCGCTCACCGTCGATCAGGAAGGGCACGCTCGCATGAGCAAGAAGGGGCCGGCGAACCCGGAACGATCGTTCGGTATCTCGGTTGGCGCCGTGCTGCTGTTAATCACCGCCTTTCTGGTGTGGCGCGGCCGGATCACCGCCGCGGAGATCGTCGGTCCGATCGGCGCGGTGCTGTTGATCCTCGGCCTGACGAAGCCGTCGTTGCTCAAGTGGCCGTCGATGCTGTGGTGGAAGATGGCCCTGGCGCTTGGCTACGTCAACGCCCGCGTCATCCTGACCATCGCTTTTGTGATCGTGTTGACGCCGATCGGCCTCCTGTGGCGGCTGCTCGGCAAGGATCCGCTGGCACGTCAGCGCAAGAACTGGGACGGGTGGTCGCCGTCCCCGCCGCGCTTTAGAGATCCCGACCATTTCAATCGAATGTACTGAGGTAACACATGGCCAAGAGTCGCGTTCTCGGAGAGTTCTGGCAGTTCCTGAAGCAGGAGAAGAAGTACTGGCTGATGCCGATCGTGATCGTCTTCGTCCTGTTCGGCCTGCTGATCGTGTTTTCGCAGTCGAGCGCGGTTGCGCCGTTCATCTACACGCTGTTCTAACTTGCCTGTCCGCGTCCTCGGCATCTCAGCGTATTACCACGACTCGGCTGCGTGCCTGGTCGAGGACGGCCGCGTTGTTGCCGCGGCGCAGGAGGAACGCTTCACGCGCAAGAAACATGACGCGGGGTTCCCGACCAAGGCGATCGAGTACTGCCTGCGTGAAGCGGGCATCGGTCCGTCCGAGATCGATCATGTCGGGCTTCTATGAGAAGCCGCTCGTCAAGTTCTCGCGCCTGCTCGAGACCTACGTCGCCTGCGCGCCGCAAGGCTGGCGCTCATACCTGATGGCCATGCCGCTGTGGCTCGGCGAGAAACTCTGGATGGCCGACGGCATCAGCAGCGAGCTCGAAGGCTACGAAGGCGAAATCCTGTTCGGCGAGCACCACGAATCGCACGCGGCCTCGGCGTTCTATCCGTCGCCGTTCGAGCAGGCGGCGATCGTGACCATGGACGGAGTGGGCGAGTGGGCGACCTCGTCGATCGGCGTCGGCAAGGGCAATTCGCTGGAAATCCTCCACGAGCTTCGCTTCCCGCACTCCCTCGGCCTGTTGTATTCGGCGTTCACGTACTTCGCTGGTTTCCGGGTGAACTCCGGCGAATACAAGGTGATGGGCCTGGCGCCGTACGGCGAGCCCAGGTTCGTCAAGACCATCAAGGACCACCTCATCGAGATCAAGGATGACGGCAGCCTGTGGATGAACCAGGCGTACTTCACCTATCCGCACGGACTGACGATGACCGGCTCGCGGATGGAGGAGCTCCTCGGCGGACCGGCCCGCAAGCCCGAGTCAAAGCTGACGCAGCGCGAAATGGACCTCGCGCGATCGATCCAGGAGATCACCGAAGAGGTCATGCTGAAGATGACGGCGTTCGCGCATCGCGAAACCGGCATGCGCGACCTGTGTCTGGCCGGCGGCGTGGCGCTCAACTGTGTCGGCAACGGCCGCGTGCTGCGCGAAGGGCCGTTCGATGAGATCTGGATTCAACCCGCCGCAGGTGACGCCGGCGGCGCGCTCGGCGTCGCCATGAGCATCTGGCACAAGCATCTCGGCAAGCCGCGGCAGAGTCCCGAATCGCTGGGCACCTGGCAGCGGCCGTCGACGGTGGCGGCGCCGGCGGTGCCGAAATACGCGGATGGCATGAGCGGCTCGTATCTGGGCCCGCAGTACTCCGAGGCGGAGATCCGCAAGGCGGTCGACGCCGGCGGCTGGGTCGCGACGCGCGTCGATCGCGGGGCGCTGGCGGAAGTGGTCGCCGGGCATCTGGCATCCGAAAGGGTCGTCGGCTTGTTGCAGGGCCGGATGGAATTCGGACCGCGCGCGCTTGGCGGCCGTTCGATCATCGGCGATGCCCGCTCGCCGAAGATGCAGTCCGTGATGAACGTCAAGATCAAGTTCCGCGAATCGTTTCGGCCGTTCGCGCCGGCGGTGACCCGCGAGCACGTCGCCGAATGGTTCGAGCTCGAGGGCGACAGCCCGTACATGCTGCTCGTGGCCGACGTCAGGAAGGAACAGCGCCTTCCCGAAGCGGAAGGCGTCGACAAGTTGTGGGGCATCGAGAAACTGAATGTTCCGCGGTCGACGGTGCCGGCAATCACGCACGTGGACTATTCGGCGCGCATCCAGACCGTGCGCCGCGACACCAGCCCGCTGTACTACGACATCATTGCCGCGTTCAATCGCATCACCGGCTGCCCGGTCATCATCAATACCTCGTTCAATGTCCGCGGCGAGCCGATGGTCTGCTCGCCCGAGGACGCCTATCGCTGCTTCATGCGCAGCGACATGGACGTGCTGGTGATCGAGAACTTCGTCCTCGAGAAGGCGGATCAACCGAAACGCGCCGACGATGAAAAGTGGAAAACCGAATTTGTCCTCGACTAGGCAATTAAGCGACAAGCCCGCCGCGAATGTCGTTCTCGGCGTACGTCGAGCTGCTGATGAACCTGACGCGGCGCGAAGTGAAGGGCCGCTATTCACAGTCGCTGTTCGGCGCCGGCTGGGCGATCGCGCAACCGCTCGCGATGATGGCCGTGTTCACGCTGGTGTTCTCGCGTCTCGGGCAGATGCCGTCGGGCGGCGCGCCGTATCCGCTGTTTGCGTTTGCGGCGCTGGTGCCGTGGTTCTTCTTCTCTAACTCCGTCAACTCGGGGACGATGAGCCTGGTCACGTATCGCAACATCGTGACCAAGACCTATTTCCCGAGAGAAATCGTGCCGATCGCGCAGGTCGGGTCGCGGCTGGTCGATCTGTCGGCGGCGGCGGGGCTGTTTGCTGATTCTGCTGATCTACTACAACGTGCAGTTCACGGTGTGGAGCGCGCTGACGCCGCTGTTCGTGGGCCTGCTCGTGCTGTTCACCCTCGGCACCACGCTCGCGACGTCCGCGATCAACGTGTTCTATCGCGACGTGAGTCCCGTGGTGCAGATTGGCCTTCAGCTGTGGCTGTATCTCACGCCGGTGGCCTATCCGCTGTCGGCGGTGCCGGAGGAATACCGTCCGCTGTTTCTGCTCAACCCGCTGACCGGCGTCGTTGAAGGGTTGCGG
Source organism: uncultured cyanobacterium (assembly GCA_963833135.1). GTDB lineage: Bacteria > Acidobacteriota > Vicinamibacteria > Vicinamibacterales > UBA2999 > 12-FULL-67-14b. The sequence continues at coordinate 110,282 of CAWHWW010000018.1, forward strand.
GCCGTCCTGGTGTTCGGCCTCCCTCCCGAGTGGGACGTCGTGATGATTTCGGCGGCATTGATTGTGACGGTGTTCGTCGGCGCGCTGCTCCTGTTCAAGAAGACCGACAAGTACTTCGCGGACGTGATTTAGGTGTCGATCGCCATTCAACTCGAGAACGTTTCCAAGCGGTATCGCACCGGCCGCTCGCGAACCGTCGTCGACCTGGTCGCCAGCACGATCGATTCGCTGAGGGGCCGCGAGCAGGACGTCTACAGCGCCACGCGCGGCACCGTCAGTTCGACCATCCATGCCTTGCGCGACGTGTCGTTCGATGTCCCGGAGGGCGCCGGCCTCGGCATCATCGGACGCAACGGGGCAGGCAAGACGACGCTCCTGAAGATGATCTCGCGCGTGACCTGGCCGACCACCGGCAAGGTGCGCGTCGCCGGCCACGTCGTGTCGCTGATCGAGCTCGGCGCCGGTTTTCACCCGGAGCTCACCGGCCGCGAGAATGTCTACCTCGGCGCCGGCTTGTTCGGCCTGACCCGCAAGGAGATCGATCGGCAGTTCGACGCGATCGTGCAGTTCGCCGATGTCGAGCGGCTGATCGATACGCCGATGAAGCGCTACTCATCGGGACTCTACGCACGCCTGGGTTTCAGCGTCGCGATCCACAGCAACCCCGACATCGTGCTCGTCGACGAAGTGCTGTCGGTCGGCGATGCGTCGTTCCGGCGGCGCGCGCTCGAAGCGTTGCGCGGGCTGATCGCGTCGGGAAAGACCGTGCTCTTCATTTCGCACGACATGTGGAACGTGCGCCGGCTGTGCAGCCGCATCCTGTGGATGGAAGACGGACAGGTGCGGGCCTACGGCGACGCCGGCGAGATCGCCGAGCGCTACATGAACGAAGTGAACCTGCAGGCGCTGGCCAACCAGGGCACCGCGCTTGCAGAGCCATCGCGGCGGCACCGGCGAGATCCGCTATGAGGCGGTCGAGACGCTTGGCGCCTCGGGCCAGCCGGCGGCGCTGTTCGCGCAGGACGACGCGTTGGTGGTGCGCGCATCGTATCGCGCCGACCAGGGCGGTCGAGCGGCCGATCTTCCAGATCGCCATCGTCGACGTCGACACCGGCGTCGTGGTGACGACGGCGAGCTCGGCGGGCCGGGACGCGATCACGCGCGTCGAGGGCCAGGGCGAGATCGACATCCGCTTCAACCACCTGCCGCTGCGGCCGCGCCAGTATGTGCTGCGCCTGTCGATCACGGATGGCGACCAGCTGGCGTCGTACGACATGGTCACGGCAGGGCCGCGGTTTGCGGTCACCGGCCAGGGCGCCGGCGTCGACAGCCTTGCCGACGAACAGGACGGCCTCGTCACCGTGCCGTTCGAGGTCGATCATCGACCGTCGATTGAGATCACGAGCCACTGATGAACGGCTCGATCTTCATTTCCGTTCCGCACGGCACCAGCGCCGGCAACATGCTGCGTTCGGGCGGGCTGCTCGATCGCGCTGCTCGACGCGGATCGATCGCTCCGCGTGATGCTGTTGTCGCCGATGTCGCGCGATGCGGCGTTCGTGCGCGAGTTCAGCCGCGACCGCGTCCAGTTCGTCGATCAGCCGGCGCATACGCCGCTGGGGCTCGAAGCGCGGCTGCTCGCCATCGTCCAGGCGAGCTACCTCGAGCCGGGGCCAGACCGAATCGGTTCGCATCCGCCTGGCCGAGGCGCGCGCCAACGGCATCATCCGCGCCCTGCCGATCAAGGCCGCGATCGGCAAGGTGCTGGTCGAGCCGTTCACGCATAACGGTTCCCGCTATGCGCTGTCGGATCGCCTGGTCTCGCATCCGCAGATGGAGAGGCTCTTCGACGAGCACCGGCCCAGGCTGGTGATCGCGGCCAACCCGGGGCTGGTGTTCTCCGAAGTGCCGTTGCTGCGAACCGCGCGGCGACGCGGCGTCTTCAGCATGGCCATCGATCCGAGCTGGGACAACTTCACCAACAAGCTGATCCCGGTGCGGCAGGTCGATCGCCTCGTGGTGTGGAACGACATCATGAAGGCGCAGGCGATGGAATTGCACGGCTACCGTGCCGATGCGATTCGCGTCGCCGGTGCGCCGCAGTTCGATCCGCATTTCCGCGCGCGCACGCCGCGCGACGAGTTCTTCCGCCGCATCGGCGCCGATCCGGCGCGCAAGCTGATCGCGTTGACGACGACGCCGCGATCGCTGTACAGCCATCACGACCACGTGCTGCGCGCGCTCATGGCCTCGCTTCGCGGCGGCGCGCTGGCGGGCGCGCAGATCCTGGTGCGGCTGCATCCGCGCGACGAGATGTCAGCCTACGGCGAGTTCGAAGGCGCAGCCGGATGTGATTCTCGAAAAACCGTTCCGTGACACCGTGAAGGTGGCCGACGGCCTGGCCATCGACGTGATGCCCGAACATCAGCGCCACCTTGGCGACACGCTGCGCCACGCCGACGTCGTCGTCAACGTCGCCTCGACAATCAGCATCGAGGCGTGCATCTTCGATACGCCTGTCGTCAACATCTGCTTCGATGGTCCTGACGAATCACCCTACGTGAAGTCGGCGCGGCGGTACTACTCGTTCACGCACTACGTGAACATCACGTCCCGTGGCGCCGTTCGTGTGGCGCGGTCGCCGGACGAGATGGTGTCGATGGTGGCGCGCTACCTGGCGGAGCCGTCGCTCGATGCGGCCGGGCGCACGCAGGTCGTGCTCGACCAGTGCCAGTTCACCGACGGACGATCGGCCGAGCGCGTGATTCAGTGCGTGCTCGATGAGATCGGTGCCGCAGGATCCCGCGCGGCCGCATGAAGATCTGCCATGTTGCGCCCGAGCTGCTGCCGGTGCCGCCGACGAAGGGCGGGGCGATCGAGCGTTGGATTCGTGACGCAGCCGGCCGCCTGGCGCGGCGCGGCCACGAGCTGCACGTCATCTCGCGCGATCATGGCGAGGGCGCGACTTCGATGAGCGAGGGCGGCGTGCACTATCACTTCGTGCCAATTCCATCGCGGCTTGATGCCGGCCTGTCCGCCGCGGTCGCGCGCGGCCTGTGGTACTACTCGCGCGTGCGCACGCTCGTTGCGGAGGTGGGACCCGACGTCGTTCACCATCACAGCCGGCCGGCCGGTCTCTGGATCAGCAGCGGCAAGACCCGCTCGGTGATCTCGCTGCACAGCATGGACTACGGGTGGGGCTTCGGCTATCGCGGCTGGGATCGGCCGCTGTTCACCCGTGGATTACGGGCGGCGAGCCGCGTGCTGTGCGTGTCGGATTTCATCAGGCGCCACACCATCGGGCGCTACCCGTCGATCGCCGCGAAGACGCTCACCGTGTACAACGGCGTCGACGGAAATACCTTCGCACCGTGGGCGGTCGATGAAACGAGCGGCAAGTTGACCGTGCTCTACGTCGGCCGGGTCGAGGAGCGCAAAGGCGTTCACGTCATCGTCGATGCGTTCGAGCGCGTGATCAGCCCGCGCGTGCCGGCGGCAACGCTGAAGATCGTCGGCCCAGCGTCATATTGGAAGCGCGGCGACAACGGTTATTACGACACGCTGTCGAAGCGATGCGAAGCGAACCCGCGCATCGAGCTCGGTGGTCCCACTTACGACGATGAGGAGCTCGCGGCGATCTATAGCAGCGCGGCCGTCGCCGTTGTGCCGTCGACGTTTCCGGAAGCGCTGGGGCTCACATCGCTTGAAGCGCAGGCGTCCGCGGTTCCCGTCGTGGTCTCCGACGCCGGCGGGCTCCCGGAAACGGTGTCGCCCGGACGAAGCGGTTTCGTGTTCGCCAACCACAACGTCGAACAACTGGGCGAGCTGGTCGTCGAACTGCTCGCCAATGCGGATCGGCGCAAGACCATGGGCACCGCGGCGCGCGACTGGGCAATGGCGAACTTTTCGTGGGACGTCATTGCCGCGCGGCTGGAAGCCGAGTACGCGAGCGTGCTCAGCGCTCCTGCCCGTGGCGCCGCCGCCCGGCTTCGCCAGAGCTACGGCGGGCACGCGTGAAGATCGCGCTGCGAGACGACGACACGTCCTTCTTCACCGATCCCGGGCGGCTCGAGCGCGTCTATCACGACGTGTGGGATCGGCTTCCGGTATGCCTCGCGGTGGTGCCGCACGCAATGGGGTTTGCCGACAAGGCGATTCCCGAGAAGTACTGGCAGGCCAACCGTTCATATCCGCTCGAAGAGAATCCGCAGGTCGTCGCGGCGCTCAGGGAGCTGTCGTCGGCGGGCCGCGTCACGATCGCGCAACACGGATTCACGCACGAGGACTTTCCCGACGGCCACGAGTTCCAGGCCGCGCCCGACATCGAATCGCGCCTCGTCCGCGGCCAGTCGTATCTCGAGCATCTGCTCGGCACGAAGATTCGTATCTTCGTGCCACCGCACAACGCATTGTCGAAACGCGGACTGCAAGCGGTCAGCTCAGCGGGCCTCAATCTTCTCGGATCGTTCCTGTCGTTCCGCCCGTCGATGCGGCCATGGGAGCCGAGCACGCTCGGCAACTGGTGGCGCGTGCGCGCCTACCGATCGTCGACGGCGCGCGTGAAGAGCGATCGCATGATCTATCCGCACGTGCTGCGCTACCGGCGTCACGCGGAGTTCGGGTGCCATAGCCTGATCCCCGGCACCACACTCGAAGAACTGGTGGCAGGATTCGAGGAGGCGCGTCGCGCCGGTGGCGACTTCTGCATCGCCACCCACTACTGGGAAGTCGACGAGACGCTGAAAGGCGTGTTGCTGCGATTTCTCGATCACGCCGGCCGCACGCCGGGCGTGTCGTTCGTCGCCGCCGAGCGGCTGTTCGATGACAACTAGTGGAGCGTATCGACAGAATCAGTACTGTCCAACAAGTGCTCTGCGAGGACCGTGGGGTCATTCCTACGGAACGACCCGGTAGTGCTTCAGAGATTACGGGCTAATAGGATGGCAGCCAACGAACCCACAGGGCGTTGGGCGGAGCGGGCGGCGTCGCTGTATGACGAGAGTTACGCGCGCCGTTATCGCGATCGCGACGATCAGCTCGAAGCGGTCAGCTCGAACCAGGCGCTCATCGAGTGGCTGGGCGGCATCTGCGATCGATTCGAGCGTTCGATCGACGTGCTCGATCTCGGGTGCGGGACCGGACGGTACTTCTGGGGCCTGCGCCGGGTCGCGACGCTGACCGGGCTCGATGCATCCGCGGCGATGCTCGACGAGGCGCGCCATCCGCTCCACGCCGAACGGCTGGCCGGCGTTCCGATCACGCTCGTGAAGGGCGACGTCATGGCGCATGAGTTCGCTGCGGCGAGCTTCGATCTCGTTTACTCGGTCGGCGTCCTCGCCGAGCACGTGCCGCTCGATCGGGGCGTGATCGATCGTGTGCACCGCTGGCTGAAGCCGGGCGGTCGGTTTGCTTTTACGACCGTGCATCCCGCCTCTCCGTCGGTGGCCGCGCACGCTTCAGCGTCGAGCGGCGGCCGCGGTGGTTGAGATGCTGCCTCGGTCGTTGACAGGCGCGCTGCACGATCGCCTGGTCAGCGGCGGCATGTATGGCGACGAACGCTGGATTACCGACGTGCTCCGCGGCCGCTTCGCGATCGAATCGCTCGAGCGATTCCGATCCGACGTGCACCTGCACGGCCGCTGTGTGGCGCTGAAACCATGACGACATTCGAGCGGCGCCGGATCTGCGTGATCGGCGGCATGGGTTTCATCGGCGGCAATCTGGTCGATCGCCTGATTGCCGATGGCGCCAGCGTCACGATCGTTGACGCCGCTGCGCGAGCGCCATGCCGATCAGGCCGACATGTTCGAGCGCCGCGGCGCCCGCATCATCGAAGGGGACCTCCGCGATCGCGAATTCCTGCCGCACGGTCATCGAGGGCCAGGACGTCATCTTCAACCTGTCAGGGCAGTCTGGCGCGGTACGCAGCATGGAGGATCCCTGGACGGATCTCGACGTCAACCTGCGCGGCAACCTGGTCTTGCTCGAGTCCTTGCGGGTCACGCACTCGCCGGCAAAGGTGGTGTTCGCCGGATCGCGCCTGCAATACGGCAAGCCCGAGCGTCTGCCGGTGGGGGAAGAGGATCTGTCGGATCCGCTGTGCGTGCATGCGGTGCACAAGCGCACGGTCGAGGACTACTTCAAGCTCTATGCGCACCTGTTCGGAATCAATTACACGGTGGCGCGCATCACCAATCCCTATGGCCCCGGTCAGCCGAAGGGCCGCACCGCCTACGGCGTGATCAACCGACTGATTCACCTGGCGCTGGCCAACGAGCCGCTGACGATTTACGGCGACGGCCTGCAGCAGCGCGACTACGTGCACGTCGTCGACGTTGTTGATGCGCTGCTCGCGATGGCCGCTTGCGAGAAGGCGAACGGACGCGCCTACAACGTTGCCAGCGGCGTGGGCACGCGGCTGATCGATCTCGCGAACCAGATCGTGGCGCTTGCCGGCCGCGGCTACGTCGAGCACGTGTCCTGGCCGGCCCTGGCCGAACAGATCGAGACCGGCGATTTTGTCGCGGACGTCTCGCGCGCGAAGGCGGAGCTCGGCTGGGCGCCGAAGCGTGCGCTGCGGCAGGGCCTCGAGGAGACGATTGCGCACTACCGGGCCATCGCTTCGTGAGCGCATCGCGGCCGCGCGTGCTGTATCTGGCGCACACGCTCGCCGTCGGCGGAGCGGAAGAAATGATGCTCAATCTCGTGCGGCATTTGCCGTCCCGATTCGAGCCGGCGGTGATGTGCATCGATCGCCCCGGCCCCATTGGCGAGGAAGTGAAGAAGACCGGTGTGCCGTTCAGCGCGCTGGGCCTGCAGCCGGGCCTGCGGCGGCCAATCGATCTGTTGCGGTTGCAGCAGGCGATTCATGAGAAAGACGCGACGATCGTGCATACCTTCCTGCTGACGGCGAGCCTCTACGGACGGTTTGCCGCCATGCTGGCACGGGTCCCGATCGTGATTGGCACCGAGGTCAACATCTACGAGCGCAAGCAGCGGCTGCATCGCGCGGCGGAAGGCTGGCTGATGCGGCAGACCGCCGCCGTGATTGCCTCGGCTGAATCGGTGCGCGATTTCTACATCGATCAGATCGGCGCCGATCCTGACCGAGGTGGTCGTCATCTACAACGCGGTCGACTGGTCGCAGCTCTCGACCACGATGAACCGGCCAGACGTGGCGCGCCGAGCTCGGGGTGCCCGCCGACGTCCCGGCGGCGGCGATCATCGCCCGCCTGACGGAGCAAAAGGCGCACCGCGTGCTGTTCGACGCGATGGCGTCGCGTTCGGAGCTCGCCTCTCTTCATGTCATCGTCGTCGGTGCCGGCGAGCTGCGTGCCGAGCTCGAGCGGCGTGTCGAGCAGCTCGGTTTGACGGCACGGGTGCACTTTGCCGGCGCGCGCCGTGACCTCGGTAACGTCCTCAACGCGGTCGACATGTTCCTGATGCCGTCGCTATGGGAGGGCCTGCCGCTGTCGCTGGTGCTGGCGATGGGCGCGAAGTTGCCGGTCGTCGCCTCGCGAGTCGCGGGCATTCCGGAAGTGGTCAAGGACAACGTGAGCGGCTTGCTCGTCGATCCTGGCGATGCGACGCAGCTGGCCGCGGCCATGGTCAGGCTGGTCGAGAACGGGGAGCTCCGCGCCCGGCTCGGCGCCGAAGCGCACGCGTTGGTGACGCCGCGCTTTGGCGTCGACGGGTATGTCGCGCAGATGACCGCCCTTTACGACCGGCTGCTCGAGGGGCTTCAGTCATCGTGACGCTCGGCATCCTGTATCACATGCCGTTCTGGCAGGCGGTGGACGGCAGCCTCTGGGAGTCCGAAGGATCGTTCGCGCGCTACGTTGATTCGCTGGCGCCGTACTTCGACGAGATCGTCCTGTCGGTGCCGGTCTTCGAGCAGCCGCAAGCTGCCGGCTCGCGAGTGCGAGCCTCCAACGTCAGGCTGGCGCCGCTGCCATATTTCCCCGGGCCGAAGCAGTTCTATCCGATGTTGCCGCGGCTCTACGGTCGATTGAAGTCGTGGGTGGACGAGTGCGACGTCATTCACCTCCGCGTGCCGACGCCGGCGGCGATCTTCGCGTTTCGTGCCGCCCGCGCGATGCGCAAGCCGATCTTCCTCCTCGTCGTCGGCGACTACGAAGCGCTGCTGCCGCACCTGCCGTATCGTGGCATCAAGAAAGCGCTGTTTCGCGGATACGTGTCGTTCGAGGAGCGGGCCCTCAGGCACATGACGTCCCGCGTGTTGACCTTTGCCAACGGCGCGGCGCTCCGCCGCAAGCACGAACACGATGGCGGACGTGTCGTCGAAACCAAGACCACCACGCTCAGCCAGCACGACATCAACACGCGATCCGACGTCGCGCAATCCGGCCGCGTCCGCGCGCTGACGGTGAGCCGCATCGATCCGCGCAAGGGATTGCGGGCGTTGCCGGCGGCGATCGCGCAGCTGTCCGCCGAGGGGATTGACGTGTCGCTGGACATCATCGGCCCGACCATCGGCCTGATTGGCGATGACGAGCGCGACGCCATTCGACACGATGCGGCGGCGCGTGGCGTGTCCGATCGGGTGCAACTACCCGGACCGGTGCCGCTCGATCGGCTGATGTCGCTCTACCGCGACTACGACATCTTCATTCTGCCGACGCAACCGGGTGAGGGCATTCCGCGCGTGTTGCTCGAAGCCATGGCGAATGGGCTGCCCATCGTCACCACCGAGGTCTCCGGCATTACCAGCCTGATCACCGATGGCATCAATGGCCTGCTCATCGCGGATGCGACCGCGGAAGCGGTCGCGGGCGCCGTTCGCCGTCTGGTGCGCGACGGCGAGCTTCGGCGCCGGCTGATCCAGGGGGGATACCTGACGGCGCGCAACCACACGCTCGAGCGGCAGGCGTCGGTGATGATGCACGTTGTCGCCGGCGAGCTCGGAGTGCCGATTGCACCGAATGGCGCGGCGCCGCTTCGCCGGGGCTGCGGCGGGAAAGCATGAAGATTTGCTTCGTGATCCCGACGCTGACCAGCGGCGGCGCCGAGCGCGTCGCGGTGACGGTGCTCAGTGCGCTCGACGGCACTCGCCACCAGCGCACCTTGTACCTGTTCAGCGCCGCGGATGCGGTCTACTTCGAGCGGCTGGATCCGCGCGTGCAGGTCGTGGTGGCGCGCCAGCGGTCATGGCCGGCGCGGCTCCTCGAGCTGACGCGCTTCCTCCGGCAAACTCGACCTGAGATCGTGATGCCGTTCCTGAGCTATTTCATCACCGCGACTGCCGCCTCGCTGGCCGGTGGACACGCGCGCGTGATCTTCAACCAGGGCACGCCGACCAGCGGGTTCCTGGATGATCCGGATTTCAGCTGGCGCCGTCCGCTCCGACGCCGCGTGTTTGCGGCGATGACTCGCTGGTTCTATCGACGAGCGACCGCCGTGGTGGTGACCTCGCAGGGCGTCGCCGACGATCTCGCCGTGCGTTACGGCGTGCCTCGCGACAAGCTGATCGTCGTGCACAATCCGGTTGATGTCGATGCGATTGGCCGGGCCGCCTCATCCGTCGTCGATGCGCCGGCCGACGGACCGCTGCTGGCGGCGGCCGGCCGGCTGGCCGGCGTGAAGAACTATCCGTTGCTGCTCGAAACGCTGGCGCAGCTGGCCGAGGCCGAGGCCTGGATTCTCGGTGACGGTCCCGATCGCGGCGCCCTCGAGCGGCTGGCCGCCAGTCTTGGCGTGGCCTCGCGCGTCCGCTTCTGGGGATTTCAAGCCAACCCGTGGCAGTTCATCGCGCGCGCGGACGTCTTCGTGCTGACATCGACCTACGAGGGTTTTGGCAATGTCATCGTCGAGGCGATGGCCAGCGGGACGCCGGTCGTCGCGACGCGGTCGCCGGGCACCGTCGAGATCATCGAGCACGAGCGCAACGGGCTGCTCGTCGACCCGACACCATCCGAGCTGGCGGCGGCGATTCGACGCGTGCTCGATGACGGCGGCCTGCGCGCGCGGTTGATCGCGGCGGCGCGCGAGAGCGTGACGCAGTACGCGACGCCCGTGGTCGCCGAACGGTACGAGAGACTCTTTCAAGCGGTGGCCTCGGCATGAGCCGGCATCGGTTGATGACGATCGCGATCGGCGCCGGTGCGGCGTTGGGCGTCGCCTACTCGCTCTCGCCGGCGACGTTGATCAGCCTCGCAATCGTGGTCGCGGTCAGCGTCTGGGCAGCGAAGGACCTCACGTCCGGCGAGCGGCGCGTGTTCGTCTCGATGATCGCGGTGGCGATCGCCGCCAGGCTGCTGCTGGTTGCTGGCTTGTTCCTGTCGTCGGACGGCCGGATGCCGTTTGAAACGTTTTTCGGCGACGAATTACTCTTCAAGAACAAGTCGTTGTGGATACGCAACGTTGGTCTGGGACTTTCGATGTCGCCGGCCGACGAGATCTACGCATACGAAGAGGTCGGCATGTCCAGTTATCTCTTCGCCCTGGCAATCGTGCAGGCGCTGCTCGGAAAGATGCCGTACGGAATCCACGTGATCAACAGCGCGTGCTATCTCGCCGGCGCGCTGGTGCTGTTCCGCTTCGTGCGGCCGGCGTTCGGCGGCGTGGCGGCGCTTGCCGGTCTCGCGGTCATGCTGTTTACGCCAAGCCTGTTCATGTGGTCGATCTCGGCGCTGAAGGAACCCTCGTACGTGCTCGCCGCCGCGATCGAGCTCGCGTGTGCCGTGCAGATGGCGCGCTCGCCCAGTCTTCGCAACAAGCTGTTCTGGCTGCTCGGCGTGACTGCCGGTGTGGTGGCGCTCGAAAGCCTCCGCCGTGGCGGCAGTATGGTCGCGCTCGCGGGCATCGTCGGCGGCCTGTCCTTGGGCTATGCGTTGCCGCGGCCGAAGGTCCTGCTCGCAGCGGTGGTGTTGCTGCCCGCAATCGCGATTGGCCTGCTGCGAGTGCCGCCGATCCAGGAGCGCGCGCTGAACGCGGTCCGTAGCTGGGCGATCTATCATGCCGGTCACGTCGGCTCACCCGGTTACTCGTACCGCATCCTCGACGGCCGCTATTACATCGACAGCCGGCGCATCTACGGCATGCCGGGAGACGAGGCGGTCGCATACGTGCTGCGCTCATATGTGAGCTACGTCACCGAGCCGGTGCCGTGGCGGATCGAATCGCGCACTACCCTTGCCTACGTGCCCGAGCAGATGTTCTGGTGCGTCGTTGCTGGCGCTGGCGCCGTTCGGAATTGCCGCCGGCGCGCGTCGCGATGCGATGTTCACGATGCTGCTGGTCGCGCACGCGTTCGGCGCGGCGACGGTGGTCGCGATGACCAGCGGCAACATCGGCACCTTGATTCGACATCGCGGCCTGGTGATGCCATACCTCGCCTGGCTCGCGGGTTTTGGCTTGTATGAGCTCGTGCGAATCGTTCTCAAGACCCCAGCCGTTCCCGTGATCGGAGACCTTCACGCCCATGGCCATAGTTGACGAGCGCGGCCGGCTGTTCGGCCGATTCAACCTGTTCGACGCTATTGTCGCGGTGCTGGCGCTGTGGCTCATTCCAATCGCCTACGGCGGCTACTTGCTGCTGCGCTCGCCGCTGGCGACGCTGACGGGCGTCGAGCCGTCGACCCTCGTCTACGGCAACAACATGAAGATCCGCGTGCGGGGCACCTACTTTGCGCCCTTCTCGCGCGTCTCGATCGGCAAGTACCAGGGCATGACGTTCAAGTTCAACGACCGGACCGACGCCGACGTGGATTTGCCCGATGTGCCGCCGGGGGTTTACGACGTCATCCTCTATGACAACGCACAGGAGCGTGACCGCATTCCCAACGGCCTGACCATCGCGCCGTCGGTATTGCCGGAGGCGAAGCTGATTGCCGTGGGCACGTTCGGCAATGTCACCCCGGCTCAAGCTGCGTCGATCAAGGCCGGCACCGTAGTCCAGGGCATCGGCGTTGTCGAACAGGTCGGCGCCATCAAGCCCCAGCTGCAGCGCGTGTTCGTCAGGCCTGGCAGCGTCGAGATCCCTGTGCCTGACGCGCAGATGATCTCCGCCGTCCTGCGAATGTCGTGCTTCATCCGCTCGAATCAGGGCCAGCCGGAGTGTGTCGGCGGCGGCTTCTCGGTGCAGCCCACGACGCTGCTGTTCTTCGACATGCCGTTCGGCACGGTGCCGTTCCAGATCGACCAGGTGCGCAGCCTCTATCCGCTCGAGCCGGTGCGGGTAACGGTACGCTTCAACGGCGATCCGCGCATGCTTGCGATACTCGGGGCCGGTGACCGCGACTTCGGTGACGTCAGGAACGAGCTGTCGGCAACCGCCACGATCGAGAGTGTCGATTCGGTGGCCGGCACGTCGCGCGAGGCCAGGCTCACGGTCCAGGCGCAGCGCGGCGCGGATACCTGGCTCTACAACAATGTGCCGTTGCGGTTGGGCAGCGCATTCACAATGCGCAGCCAGAAATATGAAGCACAGGGTAGCGTGGTGGCGATCTCGGCAGACCCGGTGAAATGAACGCGCCAACAGGCCAACGGGCCAACGGGCTAACAGACGTTGCTATCGACGAGCCGCAAGTCGTCGCGGCGCTGGAGTCGGGCGTGCTCCTCGGCGCGGCATCGCGTGCCATGGCTGTCGTATGGAACGCCGCGGCACAGTCGCGCACGGCTGCTGCCTGCGACCGCGCGCTCGCCGCATGGCGCGGCTCGCCGGTTCGCGAGCGGCGATTGGCGACGAGCGTGCTCCTCGTTGTCGCCGCCGCGACGCACGTGGTCCTCGGCGTGACGAGCGAGATGCCGGCCGGATGGTTGTGGCTGGTGGCGCCGGCTGCCGCCTTGTCGGCGGCGTTGATGGCGGCGTTGACGTCGCGAGCGGCGACTGGCGACTGAGTGAGCGGTTCGAAGACGATCAAGGTGCTGGCGCTGTCGCCAATCCCGGAAGAAGGCGCCGGCTGCCGATTTCGCGTCGCGCAATTCATTCCGACGCTGCGGCGCGAGGGCATCGACGTCACGATCAGCTCGTTCTATTCACCGGAGTTCTTCAAGCTGGTCTACCAGCCCGGCCACATGCTGCGGAAGATGGTGATGTTCGTCGGCCTCGTCTGGCGGCGAGTCCTCGAGCTCTTGACCATCCGACGCTACGATCTCGTGTTCCTCTATCGCGAGGCGATTCCGATCGGCCCGCCGATCATCGAACGGCTCATTCACGGCCTCGGCGTTCCAATCGTCCACGATTTTGACGATGCGATTTTCATGGCAGATGTGAGCGACGCCAATCGGACGCTCGCGTTTCTGAAAAGTCCCGGGCGCGTGGCGACGGTCCTGAAGCTCAGTCGTCACGCCACGCTCGGCAATGAGTTCCTCGCGCAGTATGCGCGCCGTCACACGACGGCGGTCACGCTGATCCCCACCGTCGTCGACACCAACCGTTTCGTCCCGAGGCCCGCCGGGGCCCCGCGCGCCGTACCCGTGGTCGGGTGGATCGGCAGCCCGACGACCTACCGCTATCTCCTGGGCATCGCCGACATCCTGCGTGAAGTGGCCAGCCGGCACGAGTTCGTGCTCCGCGTCAGCGGAGCCGGACGTCCCGTCGAGATCCCCGGCGTGCGCGTCGACGAGGCGCCGTGGTCAATGGCGGACGAAGTGCGGCTGTTCAATGGCCTCGACATCGGCGTCTACCCGCTGACCGACGATGACTGGGCGCGCGGCAAGTGCGGGTTCAAGGCCATTCAGTGCATGGCGTGCGGCGTGCCGGTCGTGGCGTCCGCGGTCGGCGTCAATCGCGAGATCATCACGGACGGCGTCGACAGCTTCCTGGCGTCGACTCGCGAGGAATGGATCGAAAAGCTGGGTCGCCTGATCCGTGACACCGGGCTTCGCGCCAGCATGGCGGTTGCCGGCCGGCGCACCATCGAACAACGCTACTCTCTAGAGGTGGCGGCGCCGCAGCTGGCCCGGGTGCTGCGCGCCGCCGCGGAGACCCCTGCATGAGTGCTGCTGCGCCACGCAACTTCGCCATCATCGGCGTCGCCGGCTACATTGCGCCGCGGCACCTCAAGGCGATCCTCGACACCGGCAATCGCGTCGTCGTGGCGGCCGATCCGCACGACGCCGTCGGCATCCTCGATCGGTTTTCGTTCGACGTGAGATTCTTCACCGAATACGAGCGCTTCGACCGCCATCTCGAGAAGCTGCGCCGCGGTCCCGCCGAGTCGCGCGTCGATTACGTCAGCATCTGCTCGCCCAATTATCTGCACGACTCGCACATGCGCCTGGCACTGCGTGTCGGCGCCGACGTGATCTGCGAGAAGCCGCTGGTCATCAACCCGTGGAATCTCGACGGCCTGCAGGAGCTCGAGCGCGAGACCGGGCGCCGCGTGTCGACGGTGCTGCAGCTGCGGGTGCATCCGCAGTTGATCGAGCTGCAGTCGCGCCTGCGGCAGGCGACGCGGCGTCACCAGGTGCAGCTGACGTACATTACGTCGCGCGGGCCCTGGTACCACATTTCGTGGAAGGGTCACGACGAGCGATCCGGCGGGATCGTCACCAACATCGGCATCCATTTCTTCGACCTGTTGAGTTGGTTGTTTGGGCCGGTCAGCAGGAGTGAAGTGCACCTGCGCGAGCCGGCTCGCGCCGGCGGCGCGCTCGAGCTCGAGCGCGCGGATGTGAGGTGGTTCCTGTCGACCGACAACCGCGACCTGCCGTTCGCGCCGCAGCCGGGCACGAAGACGACCTATCGGTCGATCACCGTTGACGGCGAGGAAATCGAGTTCAGCGAGGGCTTTGCCGATCTGCACACCCGGGTCTACGAGGAGGTGCTGGCCGGCCGCGGCTTCGGCATCGACGTGGCGCGGCCCTCGGTGGAGCTGACCGCGAGTATCCGCGGCGATCGCGTCGTCGCACCGCGAATGGGCGCGCACCCGAGGCTGGTCGGCAGTGTCTGACGTGTTCGTGCACGAATCGTCTTACGTCGACGAGGGCTGCAGCATCGGCGAGGGCACGAAGATCTGGCATTTCTCCCACGTGATGGCCGGCGCGCGGATCGGCAAGCGCTGCAACATCGGACAGAACGTCGTGGTCTCGCCGGGCGTGGTCATCGGCGACAACGTCAAAATCCAGAACAACGTGTCGATCTACACGGGCGTCACCCTCGAAGATGACGTGTTTTGCGGGCCGTCCATGGTGTTCACCAACGTGATGAATCCGCGCAGCGCGGTCTCGCGCAAGGATGAGTACCGCAGCACGCTGGTGAAGCGGGGCGCCAGCCTGGGCGCCAACAGCACGATCATCTGCGGTCATACCGTCGGCGCGTTCGCCTTCATCGGCGCCGGCGCGGTGGTGACGAAGGACATCCCCGACTACGCCCTGGTCGTCGGCAACCCCGGCCGGATCTCGGGCTGGATGTGCGAATGCGGCGTGAAGCTCGTTTCGGGATCGACACCGCCGAAGGACGCGGCCTGCAGCGCGTGCCACAAGCGCTACGCGACGCGCGACGGCGGGCTTGCCAAGATTGACTGACACGCTCCGCGTGCCGCGCGTGCTGGCGATCCTGCCGGCACTGTTTCCGTCGACGGTGATCGGCGTCGCCAAGCCGATGTTGCGGCTGCACCAGGATCGACGCATCACTCTCGATCTGACGCTGCAGTACCTGGTGTCGCGGCGATCGGTCGAACGCGCCGACGTCGTCGTGATGTGCCACACGATCGATCCGCAGTACGGCCACATTCTCGACTGGGCGCGGGAGCTCGGACGCCCGCTCGTCTACGAGATCGACGACGACTTGCTGGCCATTCCGGATCATATTCCCGGGCTTGCGTATATGCAGGAGCCGGCCCGCCGTCAGCTGCTGATCGATTGCATCAGGCAGGCCGACGTCGTGCGGGTCTATTCGCCGGCGCTTCAGAAGAAGTTGTCCGCCTTCAATGCGAAGGTGAGGCTGGTCGCCGGACCGCTTGATTGGACCCTGATGACGCCGCCGGCGCCGCGCCGGGCCGGCGCGCCAGTCAAGCTGGTCTACGCGACGAGCCGCCGCGAGGATTCGGTCGGGCAGATGCTGATCGCGCCGCTGAAGCGGGTCCTCGATCGTCATCCGCAGGCCGAGTTGACGATCTGGGGACCGCGCCACGCGGCGCTCGCGGCTCATCCGCAGGTCCGCACGCTGCCGCTGATTCGCGACTACGACACCTTCTTCGCCAGGTTCTCGGCCGGGCAATTCGACATCGGCCTGGCGCCGCTGCCGGACGATGAATTCCATCGCGGCAAGAGCAACAACAAGTTCAGGGAGTACGCCTCCTGCGGCCTGGCCGGTGTGTATTCGGACATGAGTGTGTACAACACGTCGGTAGAGCACGAGAGCACGGGTTTGCTCGTGCCGAACGAGGATGGAGCCTGGGAGGCGGCGATCGAGCGTTTGATCGTCGATGCAAGACTCCGCGAGGGCATCGCGGAGCGGGCGCGCGCGTATGCGCGCGCGCATTTCAACGAAACGACGACCGATACCGAGTGGATGGATGCGATTTCAACCGCGGGAGCGCAGGCGCGGCCGGTGCCTGTAGCGGCAGGTGGCAACGCGTCGGCGGAGAAAGTCGTCGGCCTCGCGCGCTTCGTCGGCCGGCTCGGCACGAAGATCGGGCCGGTGCTTCGCGAGCACGGGCTGAGCACCGTACTGAAGCGCACCTGGCGCCACACGATCGGTATTGGGCAGCTCTTGTCGTGGGAGGTTCATCGGTGGCGGCTCCAGCAACGGACGAGCGCGCAACGGGAGCGGCCGTGAGCACCACCGCAGCCCGATCGACGATGCGTGACGTGGCGCAGTCGGCGGCGCTCTGGCACATCTGGACGCGCCTCGGGATGCAGGACGTGCGGCTCAAGTTCCGGCGCTCGTCGATCGGCGCCGCCTGGATCTTCGTCAACCTTGCGGTGATGGTGCTCTCGATCGGTTTCATCTACTCGAAGCTGCTCGGCCAGGACCCGCGCGAGTTCATCCCATACCTCACGATCGGCCTGATCCTCTGGGGCTACCTGACCAGTTCGATCGTCGACGGCGGCAACGCCTTCATCCACTCCGAGGGCTACATCAAGCAGATCAGCCTGCCGATCTACGTCTACATCTTCCGCTCGTTCGTCAGCGTCAGCCTGACGATGCTGATTACGATGCTCGCCTTCGGGATCGTCGCCGTCGTCTATCGGCTGCCGGTGGGGCCGGCGACGCTGCTGGCGGTTCCAGGATTGCTGATGCTGATGACGACCGCGCTGCTGCTGATCATGATCTTCGCGCATCTCAACGCGCGCTTCCGCGACGTCGCGCACATGGTCGCCGTCGGCATGCAGGTGCTGTTCTACGTCACGCCGGTGATCTTCCCGGCGTCGATGCTGCAGCAGCGCCGCGAGCTGGCGCTCGTCATCGAGCTCAATCCGCTCTATCACCTGCTGGAAGTCGTGCGGCAGCCCTTGCTCCACGCGGCGCCGGCCGCGTGGCAGAGTTATGCGGCGGTCGGCGTCGTCCTCATTATTCTGTTCGCGGCTTCGGCGGCGGTCATCGGCGCCTTCCAGCGCCGGATTGTCTTTGCGCTCTGAATTGCCACACTTCACCGGCCTGCGATCGGATGACGATCGGCTCTGTCGCATCGCCGACACGCTGGAATGCGACGTTCGCGGAGAGCTGCTCGTGTATGTGCCCGACACGAGTGCGGCGGTCGCGCTGAACACGTCGGCGCGCGCCGTGTGGGATCTCTGCGTGGAGAACGCGACGGTGACAAGCATCGCCGACGCCTTGAGTCGGCGTCTCGGCATTCCTAAGCACGCGCTGCTGCCAGATGTCAGGCAGACCGTGGAACAGCTTCGCGGCTACGGACTCCTGGGGCCGGACCCCAACTGAGTGCGGCACGAGGGCAGCGGCGCGACACTGGGGCTCGGCATGGCACAACCCTACGAATCGGAAGGCGGCTGACCTTGCGCGGCTTGGAGCACGATCTCCTGCTCCGTTGCGCCAGCGCCTGGCCGCAGCCGGAATCCGAACCGCGCCTTCGCTCCCTTCTTCGCGCTGAGGTGAACTGGGACGTCGTCCTCGATCTCGCCGAGCAGCATTGCATCCTGCCGCTGGTCTACTGGACCTTGTCCGGGCTCGATCGGCCTCGTGTGCCGCTGCCGGTCATGAACACCCTCGCCGGCGCCTTTCGGACCAACGCGGTATGGAGCATGCGGCTGGCGAGCGAGTTGACTCGACTGGTCGGCGCCCTGCAGGCGGACGGCGTTCCAACCATAGCGTGGAAAGGTCCGGCATCGGCGCTGGCGGCGTACGGTCATCTCGGTTTGCGAATGTTCTCGGACCTGGATCTTCTGGTCAGTCCGAGCCATTTCGAGACCGCCGCATCCAGGCTGCGAGGCTGCGGTCTTCGTGCCGACGTCGTTTTTGCCGATCTCCGCGTGCAGCCATTCGACCGTGCTGACAACCTCGTCGTCGAGCTGCACTGGGCGCCGATGCCGTGGTGTCTTGCCGCGGATCTGCGCACTGACGATCTGCAGTGTGAGGTGCTGTCGATTGGTGGCCGACCGGTGGCGCATCCGTTGCCGGCGGATCTGCTGGTGCTGCTCTGCGCACACGGGGGCAAGCATTCATGGTCACGGTTGCAATGGATTGCCGACATCGCCGCGCTGGTTCGCACCCGGTCTGACCTGGATTGGGCGCGAGTAGAGGCGTTGGCGTGCCAGACTGGCACCAGGCGACTGCTCAGTGTCGGCCTGATACTGGCGCGCCAGTTCATGAATGCAAAACTGCCGCCGGCCGCCGAGCGACTCCTCGCTGACGTCGTCGCCGCCCGATTGGCCGACGCAATCGGCCGACAAATGTTCATCCCCCACCGCCCGCTTCGCAGCCGGCGCGATCGCGTCGGGGACCTGGTTCTGCAACTGAAGTTGAGAGAGCGTCTTCGCGATCGCGTGCGCTGTGCGCTCGGCGTCCCACTCGATCAGATCAACTCGTGGTCTCGCGCCTACGCCAGGCGGCGGGGAACTATCGGCAACAGCCGCTAGTGTGGGCGGGAATTCCCGGAACCGCTTGTGGTCTCGCTGGATGCACGAGCTTGGGCTCGTGCACGCGCCAGCCAGCAACAGCGAAAGCGTCACAGAAGCCGGCGGCTGCTTCTCATCACATGTTTGAACACGGATGGTCCTGTGGTATATCGAGTCGCAGCCGCACGCTGAACAGCGGGAAAAAATCATCATGAGCATCGAGGTCAGGCCGCTCGGGGTCAAGTGCAACATCCAGTGTCAGGTACTGCTACCAGAATCCGCAGCGGGATGCCGGCAACATCCCGAATACCTACGACGTGCCCAGGATGAAGGCGGCCCTCGAACGGGCCGGCTCGCATTTCACGATCTTCGGCGGCGAGCCGCTGCTCGTGCCTGAGCATGTGCTGGAGGAGCTCTGGGCATTCGGCCTGGAACGATTCGGCACCAACGGCATCCAGACCAACGGCACGCTCATCAACGATCGGCACATCGCGTTCTTCAAGAAATACAAGGTATCCGTCGGCATCTCGGTGGACGGCCCCGCCGATCTCAACGACGTGCGCTGGGCCGGCTCCGTCACGCTCACACGGGAGGCCACGGCGAAAACGCATGCCGCGATCGAACGGCTGGTGCGAGAGGGCCTCACGCCGAGCCTGATTGTCACCCTTCACCGCAACAACGCCACGGCCGACAAGCTGCCCAGGATGTGCGACTGGTTCCGCTACCTCGATACGCTCGGCATCACGAGCGCGCGGCTTCACGATCTGGAGATCGAGGGTCCCGCGATCGGCGCGAAGTACGGGCTCACGCCGGACGAGCAGATGAGGGCGTTCCTGGAGTTCGCCGCGCTCGAGCGACAGCTTCGCGCGCTGCGATTCGATGTCTTCTCGGACATTCGCCAGATGCTGCTCGGTCAGGACGACCACACCACGTGTGTCTGGAATGCCTGCGACCCGTTCACTACGCGGGCGGTCCAGGGCGTCGAGGGGCACGGACAGCGCAGCAACTGCGGCCGGACCAACAAGGACGGTATCGATTTCGTGAAAGCCGACCGCGAAGGATTCGAACGCTACCTCGCGCTCTACCACGCGCCACAAGAAGTCGGTGGCTGTCACGATTGCCGCTTCTTCCTGATGTGCAAAGGGCAGTGTCCGGGCGGGTCCATCAACGGAGACTGGCGGAACCGATCGAGCAAGTGCGATCTCTGGATGGCGCTCTTCTCACACTTCGAGGCCGAGCTCATCGCCGAAGGCCGCACCCCGGTGTCGATCAGCCGGCACCGTGGGGCGTTGGAAGCCTTCGCCCTTCGCCAGTGGACGGCGGGACGGAACGCCTATCTCCACGAGGAACTGCCTCGTCTCGAAGCCGCGGGGAGCGTTGCCCAATGAACGCCGAACCAACGCCGGTCGCGTCTCCGGCGATTGACGCTTTCCAGCGCGACAGGCTGTCGTACGTCCTTCCCGATTTCACACGCATCAGTTGGGTCAGCGACAAGGCCAGAGCCGCGTGGGAACCGCGAATCCAGCGGATTGGCAACGCCTGGAGCGAGATCGAGTGGCGCTCCGTCGTCTCCGGCAGCCGTCGATGCGCCCTGACATCGGTGTCCGCGGATCGTCTGATTGCCCGAACAGGGGAGTGGGCCGCCGGCGGCCTGAGCACCATGCCCGTGGCGATGTCTGGCACGTCGCCGGGGTATGCGAGCACCTCGGTCGCGCCGCGAGCGGGCGAGCCGTTCGAGTACCGGGTTGCAGTCGGCGGGCTTGCCGATGTCTCCGCGTTGAAGCAGGCCATCGACTCCGGTGACGACGGCTTAATGGGCCATCTGCTCGGTTTTCCCAGCTGTTGCATCGCGTTCTTCCGCCGCGTCTGGGTGAACAACGGGTGCGTGGACACGACGTGGGCGATGGCGGCGAACAGCGGCCGGCCGAGCGAAGACAGCCGGCTGATCGAATTGGAGTCGAGCGCGCCGTTCCAGGCGAACATCCTGGGGCGATGGATGGGGGTGCGCGCCGTGCCCCATCTGCCCTGCTCGTTTTCCTGCCCTCACACCATCGACTTCGCCAACCTCTTGATGGGTCTTGGCCGTGACCTCGGCTTCGCGGCAGAGATGGAGTGGATCGAGGAGATTCTCAACTGGCCGGCGTCCTGGTCTGCGCTGCATGGCATCGCCCAGGTGAAGACGCCCGTGTTGAAGGTGTCGACCCGCACCGACGCGACGGCGCACGAGTTCGTCGTGCGCCGGCCCGGCCGACGGATACCGGAAGAGGCTGCCGCCGGCCTCGTTTTTCCGTTCCGAGCACCCGAACGACCGGGCCTGACGCATTCGATGGCCTTCGTGCGAGGGCTCGAAGCCCCGATTGCGCCCTACGCCGCGCCCCCGAGCTGGTATGCGTCGGACAACGGCTTCAATTCGGCGATGGCGATGGATGAGGCGCATCGGCCAATCGTCGAGCTCGCCCACGCGACCATTGGTGAGACCGGGACGGTGCTCGACCTCGGATGCGGGAACGGTGCGCTGCTCAAGAAGATCTGCCAGCCTCGACCGAATCTCATCCCGTTCGGCATGGACCTCGAGGAGACGAAGCTGGAACATGCCCGGTCGCTCCAGCCGGCCTTTGCGGCAAACTTCGTCGCCGGCAGTATGTTCGACGGCATTCCGCTCGACGGCGACACGGTTTATAGCCTGGTCCTGCTGATGCCCGGCCGGCTGCTCGAGGTGGACGAGGCTTGGGCGGCTCAGCTGAGATCGTGGTTGCAAGGACACTTTCAACATCTGCTGGTCTATGGGTACGGCGAATGGCTGACGCGGCACGACGGGCTCGCAGGCCTGGCGGCCAAGGCAGGACTGACACTGGTGACGCAGCACGCGGGCGGAGCGGCGGGGCTCGCGCGAATCGCAGACTAGGGATTGCTGAGGCTCAACATGGTGGACTCTCGAGATGATGAAGTTCCCGAGGTGAAGGCGGAGACGTCGGATACGTCCGAGAGGCAGAAAGACTTCACCCGGCGGGCGCTGCTGCGGGCGGGCTGGGTCGTGCCGATGGTGACGGTGATCAATATCCCCGGAGCCGCCGCGCAGAGCCCGACGCCCCACAACGATCTCCACGCTGATGAACAGCATCGGGACAACATCATTGAACACCTGGACCTCCACCTGGATACGCCTGGCCCGCCGCACCTGGACCACAGCGACCACATCGACCTCCCGCACACCGACCTGCCGCACACCGACGTGCCACACACCGACGCGCCGCACACCGACACACCGCACACCGACGCACCGCACACCGACGTGCCGCACTCGGACACGCCGCCGCACACCGACGCGCCGCACACTGACACCCCACACACCGACGCGCCGCACTCCGACACGCCAGACCCGCACACCGACGTGCCGCACTCGGACACGCCGCCGCACACCGACGTGCCGCACTCGGACACGCCGCCGCACACCGATGTGCCGCACACCGATACGCCGGCGCACACCGACGTGCCGCACACCGACACGCCGGCGCACACCGACACACCGCACACCGACACGCCGGCGCACACCGACGTCCCACACTCGGACACGCCGTCACACCAAGACCATTCAGATGCGGCGACGCACCTCGACAGTCATGCAGACAATCACGGCGATCATGGCGATCACACCGACGCGCATGGCGATTTCGCTTTCAATGACCACACCGACGCCGGGCATTCCGATCATGTCGATGATGCCTTCCATACGGATCATGCCGACACCGCCGCCCACCAGGATCATTCCGACCTCAGCGGCCCGGGCCATCTCGATAGCCCCGCTCAGCACCCACCGCACGAGGACCACTGGGACGTGCGCCATCGCGATCACAACGACAAGAACGACCCCTTTCCGCACCACGACCACCTGGATGTCCCGTATGGGGATCATTTCGACAACAATCATCGCGATCACACGGATACGGGGTATCAGGATCACACTGATACCCCGCACATCGGATGGGCCCGTTCACAACGACCACGCCGACTCAGTGCACGTCGACACGCACGGTGACAGCGGCGGGCATGTGGACGCGCATGGCGACGAGCACGCGGATCAGGCTCGCGCGGTCGCGCATACCGACCTGTCGTTGCATACGGACCAGTTCCACTTCGACGCCAGTCATACCGACTTCCATGGCGACTCGGGAAGGGCAACGGTGGGCACAGCCAGCCATGCCGATGCCCACGGAGATTCGACACAGTAATGACGAGCGCTGAAGACGCCAGTGTGGGAAAAGGGGACGTGGTGGCCGACGACAGATCCCTGCCGCGCCGGATCGCTGTCGAAGAGTTCGTCCAGGAAGGGGAGTGCCTTCTCTACAATCCGTCGCGCAACGAGGCCAGCGCGCTGAACCGCACGGCGACCGAAGTCTGGTCGCTGTGCGAGGGCCGGCTGACGTTGAGCGAAATCGCAGGGGTACTCGGCGAGCGCTACGGCGTGACCGACACGATGCTGCTCGAAGAGGTGGCGCGAGCGCTTGCCGCCCTTCGTGCGCGGGGCCTGATCGAGTTTCTGCCCGGCCCACCGTAGTCCTGACATGGCCGACCATCCGTACCGGCTCGTCGCGGGCTTCAATGGCCGGCAGGTGGAGATTGACTGCGGCTCGGACCGGCTCGCCTTGGAGATTCGATTGCGGTTGAATCACCTGTTGGCTGCTGCAGACCCCGGCGCGTCGGCCGCCCTCCGCCTGACACTGAGCGAGCCAGCCGCATCATACGTAGAGCTTCGCGATTCAACCGGCCGATACGTGGCAGGCTCTCTCGAACACGTTCTGTATTTCGTTCGAAAGTGGACGACCGCTGATTTCGCCGCCGCACATCCACACCTCCTCTGGCTGCACGCAGGCGCCGCGGCCAAAGATGGAGCCGTGGTGCTGCTGGCGGGTCCGACGGGAGCCGGCAAGAGCACGCTGGTGGTGCGGCTGCTCGAGCGAGGGTGGCGCCTGTTCGGCGACGATGTCGTGCCGGTTGATGTCGATCGACAGGCTGCCCTGCCTCTCCCGTTCACACCGGATATTCGGACGACACCATCGGCAGATCTCTACGACCAGCGAGCGTTCGTCGAACAGCCGAAGCAACTCGTGGCGATACCGGCACATCGCGTGGCACGGGACCCAGGCCCAATCGGCGCAATTGTCTTTCCGGCGTACGATCGCGATCGAGACGCTCGACCGTCGCTCGTCCCGATTTCTGTCGTATCGGCCGCCGAGACGCTGGTCAGTGCGTTCTCCCATCCAACCTCGGACACACGTGCGCTCGTTGCCGGCGTGTTCCGGCTAGCGCAGCGCACAGCCTGTTACCGTCTCGACTACCGGGACGCGACAGCGGCTGCCGCCGATTTGGCGAACCTGCCAAGTTGTGCGTTCGAAGTGGGCTCCTCAACGGGATCCAAGTTGCTCCGGCGCTCGTTCACGCCTGACCGTGCCCGCTCAGATCCGTTCGCTTAACATGGTGTGGCTCGCAGCGTTCCGAACACGGCGGAGACCACGCACGTGCTCGACTGAGCGAGCGACCGAAACGGCCGAGTGGGGTAAGATCGGTCGCCGACTCGGCGGCGGTTTCGTGGCTCCGCGTGGAGGAACTCAATAATTTTGGGTGAGATCTTTAAGCGGGTCGTTCCAGACACACCGCTGGAATGGACCGGGGAGCGTCTGACCACTGCCACAGCCGGCCAGGTCGAGATCGAGCATCTGCATCGCTATTTTCTGGCCCGCGCGCTCTGTCGTGGCCGGGACGTCCTTGACGTCGCGTCGGGAGAGGGATACGGCACTGCGCTGCTGGCGCAAACGGCTCTTTCTGTCATCGGTGTCGAAGTCTCGCCCGAGGCGGTCGCGCACGCCGCCGAGGCTTACCGCCAGCCCAATCTCCGGTTCCTCGAGGGCGATGCGCGCCACCTGCCACTCGACGATGCATCCGTGGATGCGGTGGTGTCGTTCGAAACGATCGAGCATCTCTACGAGCACGATCAGTTCCTGGCTGAGGTTCGCCGAGTGCTTCGCCCCGGCGGGCGCTTCATCATTTCGTCACCCGAACGGGACATTTACTCGCCCTCTGGCAGCAGCGCAAATCCTTATCACGTACGCGAGCTGACCACGGCGGAGTTCAGCGCGTTGCTGCGCGACTCCTTTGCTCATGTGCGTCTTCTGGGTCAGCGGCCGATGCTTGGTTCTGTGCTTTTGTGCGAAGGAAACGGGGCACGTCAATCGCTGACGTTCGAGAAACGAGGCCCCGGTCATTTCGAAGCCGCGGACGGGTTGCCGCGACCCGTGTATCTCGTCGCCGTCGCCTCCGATCAGCCAGTCGCCGACGTGCCGGACTCGCTTTACATTGAGACGGCGGAGATCGGGGCGGTTATGGCCGCGGCGAATGCCGCTGACGCCGCGACTGCGGCGGCCGAAGCGCGCGCACGTGCGGAGAAGGCCGAGGCCGAAGCGCGTGCACGTGCGGAGAAAGCCGAAGCCGAACTGCGCACGAAGGCGGTCGAAGATGCAGAGGCGGCCCGCGCCGAAATCGCGGCGGCGCGCGCCGAGGCTGTAGCCGCGTGCTCGCAGCGTGACATCGCGTGCATGGCTGCACGCCGAGCAGCCGAAGCGCGCGCGGTTGTGGAGAAGGCCGAGGCCGAACTGCGCACGAAGGCGGTCGAAGATGCAGAGGCGGCCCGCGCCGAAATCGCGGCGGCGCGCGCCGAGGCTGCAGCCGCGTGCTCGCAGCGCGACATCGCGCGCATGGCTGCGGCCGAAGCGCGTGCACGTGCGGAGAAGGCCGAGACCGAAATGCGCACGAAGGCTGTCGAAGCTGCAGAAACGGCCCGCGCCGAAATCGCGGCGGCGCGCGCCGAGGCTGCAGCGGCGTGCTCGCAGCGTGACATCGCGCGCATGGCTGCACGCCGGGCAGCTGCTGCCGCAGAGGGTCATTGGCGCGGCCGCATGGCGGAGGCAGGGGACCGTGCGGACGCGGCGCGCACGGAGGCGACGGCGAGGATGTTGTCCGCCACCCAGCAGTTGCAGGTCGAACGAACCCGTTACGAATCGGAGATCGCCTCGCTACGACGTGAAATCCAAGCGATCTTCGACTCGACCATCTGGCGCGCATCGGCACCGCTACGAATGGCCGCCAGCTGGCTCCCGTCGGCTCTCAAGCGAGCCGCACGAGGCGGCCTGAGGGCAATTTACTGGGTGCTCACTCCGTGAGCAACGCCTCGACGGATCCGTTTCCTTCAGAAGCGGTTCCGTCAGTGACAGGAGGGAGGCCCCTTTTGACCCTTCTTCAGGGCGCCACGCCCTCCGAGTCTGTAGCCCCCGCGGACGATCGAGCATTGCTGGTCGCCTCGGGTCTACTGGACGAGGATTGGTATCGCGTACGTGCCAATTTGTCCGACGCCGCCGACGCCGCCGCGCACTACCTGGAGCGGGGATGGCTGCAAGGGTTGGAGCCACGCGAGGGATTTGAGGGCGAGTTCCTGCGACCGTACTACGAGTCGTGCGATCGAACTGGTGCGCCGGCTCTCACGTGGCTGGAGTTGTCGATCATGCCCGGCCGGCGCGCTCCAATGCGCCGCGCGGACGCCGAGTGGCTGGCAGACCGGGTCCGCACGAGTCCGTTCTTCGATGCCGAGACGTATGCGCACGGCCTGCCCGGCGGGCTCGATCCGGCGACGCACTATGCGGTCATCGGCGAGCTGCTGGGTCGGAGTCCGTCGCAAAAGTTCGACCCCGCCTTCTATCTCGAGCTGTACCCGGACGTGGCTGACCATGCTATGTCTCCGCTCTGCCACTACATCCAGTCTGGCCAGAGCGAGGGCCGCCGCGCGGTCCCCGTCACCAGCAGGTTGGTGTTTCCGCCCCTGCCGGAAGGCGGGCGTCCAACGATAGTGGTCCTGTCACATGAGGCCTCGCGCACTGGCGCGCCAGTGCTCGGCTGGAATATCACGCGACGACTGGCCCGCTCATACAACGTGGTCTCCGTATTGATGGGCGGCGGAGCCTTGGAGAAGGCATTCGCTGATGTCTCCGCGGCAGTCGTAGGACCGATGGTGTGGGAAGAATGGCACCCGGCGGATATGAAGCGCGTCGCGGAGCGCCTGGTCAACGAATACAAGCCGCTCTACGCCATTGCCAACAGCATCGAAACGTCTGGGCTGGTGCCGGCGCTGGCCAAGTTCGGTGTCCCATCAGTGGCGCTGGTGCATGAATTCGCTGATTACGTCAGGCCCGTGGAGAAGATGCGTAACGTGCTGGATTGGGCGACGCATGTCGTGTTCCCGGCCCACGTTGTCGCGCAGTCGACGTACACCGCCTTTCCGGCTTCTGCTCGGCGTGGACGCGTCCACGTGCTTTCGCAGGGGTGTGTCGAGCGTCCGGACAACGCGAGGCCAGCCGAACCAAACGTTGACCGCCGCGATGGCGTGGGCAGACTGGTGCGACCTGACGATGCAACCGACGCCTTTGTCGTGCTTGGCCTGGGTGCCGTGCAGATCCGTAAGGGCGTCGATCTGTTCCTGTCGACTGCGGCCCGTGCGCGACGAATCGCGCCCCATGTGCGTTTCCGCTTCGTTTGGATCGGCGATGGCTACGACCCGGTCCGCGACAGCGCGTATTCGGCATATCTTGCCTCACAGCTCGTCCGGTCGGACCTCACCCAGACTGTGGCGATACTCGACGCGGTCGAAGATCTCGATCCCGTATACGACGCTGCGGACGTGCTTTTCATGTCGTCGCGTCTGGATCCGCAGCCAAATGTCGGGGTGATCGCGATGACGCGCGGCATGCCGACGGTGTGCTTTGAGGCGCGCGACAGGCACGGCAGAAATCCTGTCTGCTGACCCCGAGACGCAGGCCCTGGTGGTTCCACACCTGGATGCCCACGCCGCGGCCGAACTGATCTGCCGTCTTGCGAACGACCCTGCGGCGTTTGCGGCAATGAAGCGAGCGACGGCGCGGGTCGGGAACGCCGCGTATGACATGGGAGCCTACATCAGCCAGGTTGATGATTGGGGACGGGCAGCGGCGGCGGCGCTGCGCGTGGAGGACTTGCGGACCTTAGCCGACGCTCGCGTTGTGGACGCGGAGCTCGCCCTGCCGTACGGGGCACTGGCTCCGGGAGCATTTGGAATAGAGCGGCACGTGTTACACCAGTGGACGGTTGTCGGGACCAGCCCTGAGCAGGTGGCCAACCCTCAATTTCGGCGTCCGTGCGCCGGGTTCCATCCGCAGGTATATGCCCAGGCCCACCACGACGCGTGTCGAGATGGAGGCGAGAACCCGTTGGCGCACTGGCTGCGTGCCGGGAGGCCGAACGGACGGTGGTCGCGGCGGGTGTTCACAGCGCTCGATGCGCCGCGCGAATCCGCGTCGGTGCGCCTCGCTCTGCATGCGCACTTCTACTACGTGCTCCACGCGGGCGAGCTCGCCGAGCGCCTCGCCCGAAATGTCACGCGCTGCGATTTGTTTCTGTCAACTGACACGAACAGCAAGGCGGCACAGTTGCAAAGGGCTTTCGCGCACCATGAGGGCACGGTTGACATCCGGGTGATGCCGAACCGCGGCCGCGACATTGGCCCTTTCCTCACGGGCTTTGCGCATGAGATCGTCAGCGGGGGCTACGATGTGTTTGGCCACGTGCATGCCAAACACAGCATGGGCCTCGATGCGGCCATGGGCGATTTGTGGCGGCAGTTCCTGTGGGAGAACCTGATCGGGGGCGAGTACCCGATGCTTGACGTTGCAGCGGCGGCGTTCGCCGCGGAACAGGACTTGGGTCTGCTGATGGCGGAGGACCCGCACCTGGTCGGCTGGGACCAGAACCGTGCGATCGCCGAGACACTTGCCGTGCGCATGGGCGTGGATCTTCCACTCGACGATTTCTTCGATTTTCCTCTGGGCAACATGTTCTGGGCCCGGCCAAACGCACTGGCGCCGTTGCTGGCTCTGGACTTGTCGTGGGACGACTATCCGGCCGAGCCAGTTGCCAACGACGGCACCCTGATGCACGCGCTCGAGCGCCTGTCGCCCTACGCCGCGCAAGTCGCCGGGCTGAGCGTCGCCGGCGTGCGTGTGCCCGGCACGACCTGGTGAGTACTCGCAGGAGATGATTCAGTCGATGAGTATCCAGCGCTGGAGGCACCGCGGCTCCTCCTGAAGATGGTCGTGTTCGCGGCAAGGCGATTGAAGTTCCGCTAATCACATGCCGGGTCTTTCCCTGATTGATGCGGCCTCGATTGACCGATGAACGCCGAAGCATGAATACAGAGCCCAATAGCGAACGTCGATCGGTGCTGGCGTATTTGGTGCCCCTCGCACTGATATCGCCCAGCTTGATGTGGATCGCTTTCGATAAGTCGGTTTGGAGCTGGGATCCCGCTAATTATGGTAGGGCTGCGATCGAGTTATTCGCGGACTTGATCCATTCGCCCAGTCACTGGATCTCCGGCATGTTGGCGGTTCTGCCCTCGACGGCCCCGGGCGTCTCATGGTTCGGTCAATGGTTTGTGCCTCTCGGATACCTCATCGGCTCGATTGACCGAGGGTTGTTGGCATCGATATGGCTCACTCAAGGGCTCACGCTTGTACTGATCTACAAATCACTTTGGCGACTTTCCCGTTGCAACCGACTGGTTAGCATCACGGGCTGTCTTGTCACGGCGTCGGCTCCATTATTCGTGGGCCTGTCGCACCAGTTCTTCGCCGAGCCTTTACAGCTTCTGGCGGTCGCCTGGTTCGTCTTCATCATGTGTAGCGCGCCGTACTGGACACGCGCATTTACTGTCAGCCAGATCCTGGCCGCTGTTCCTCTCGCGCTGCTGGCTAAAGCCAGCTCTCCGTTGTACTGCGTCGTACCAGGCGTCGTTGCGCTCTGGCACGTCGTCAGGGGGGGCCGCTCGTTGTTTGCCAGGCGAGACTGGCTCGACGCGTCAGTTGTCATCTCTCTTGTCGCCGGAGCCCTCCTGAATATCGCGGCTCTCGCTTGGTACTCGAAGAACCTGAGTTTTGTCCTTCAACACGTGTCGGTGGCCTCGTCAGGAGCCGTAGCCGAGCTCTATGGCCAAACGGACTCGTTCGGCAATGCGCTGCTCTTCTGGCTGCGAGCCACACAGAGTTCCTTTTTCCTGCCGTCAGTCTTACTGGTCGTCGCCCTGATCTGTGCGTGTGGCACTGTGCGTCATTTCGTCACCCCCCGCGTCAAGGCCGATCACTTCTCAATTTGTTGCGTCACGGCGGTCGTGCAAATCTCGTTCGTGCTCGCAGTATTCTCCCTGAACGCAAATCGAGACGTCAGGTTCCTGTTGCCCTTGCTACCTTACGCCTCCCTCGTAGTGTCCTGGGGTGCAACGCGACTCGATCTACGTCCAGCCACGATCGCCGTCATCGCGATGTGCCTCGTGCAATTTACCGCAGTGCACGGCGCATCCTTTCGCTTCACGTCAGGAAACCGACCTTTTCCTTATGTCCTCCCACTCAACCGGAATGATAAGGAGGCCCGTACAGTGGATTCGATCGTTTCCAAGACCTGCGCGGACCCTGGCGCTCGAGGTGAGGGTCATGTCGACCGCTACTGGAATGTCGTCGGCGACTCCCGACCGTGGTTTAACGAAAATACCCTGGGCTATGTTGCGGCGAAGAAGTTCGCCGTTGCAGACCGCGTGCGCTGCGCTTATACAGGCATTGCCGGATACTTTGACGCAGATGTGAACGCCGGCTGGAGTCGAGTGCTCGCTCTCAACCCGCATTACTATATCGCGACCGATCCGGACATCTACCCTATTCCGGATGACAAGATCAGTCAGGCGATCGATCGGCTCAATCTTCCCTTGCTCAATAAGGTTGAAACGAGCGGCTCGTTCACGCCTGAACCGGCGTTGCTCGAAGATCCAGGCGTGATGATTTTCCGGCAAGGGAGGCCGGGGAAACAGTTCAGTCACGCGGAAGCATCGGCCGTGGCGGACGCACTGGCGGTCGCGGAAGCGAGCCTGCCGGTCGCACGCGGAGTGCTGTTTGGCCGCCACTTCGAATTACTTGGTGCGGTGATGACACCGGCGACCGAAGGTATGGAACTGAAGCTCGCGTGGCGATGCGTGAGTGCGGCGGTTCTGGACCGCAGTGTCGCGTTGCATTTCGTCGATGACTCCGGGAAGGTTCTGGCGCAGGCCGACTTCCCTCAAGATGTCGGGCGGGCACCGGTCATGGCTGGCGCCGAATGGGTGGATCACGTCTTTGTACCACGAGAGAAACTGACCGGAGCCCTAAAGGTAGCAATTGCACTGTACAAGCCCGGACAAGGAAGTAGAGATCGTCGACCGTGGCCCACGGGACTGGGATCAGCACCGCTTGCTGCTGCCGCTCGATAAGGCGGGTGTGGCCGCTTTCGCTGGTGAACCGGCAAGTCGGGGGGGCGCTGCCAATTATGGCGGCGCCGTCGATACGATCAACTGCTCTTCCATTAGCGGCTGGGCCTTTAATGGCGCAAACCTCGCTGAAAAAATCATGGTGGACGTTCTTGTGGACGACAAAATTGTTGGGACGACTCCGGCAATCAGTCCGCGGCCCGATTTGCATAAGATTGCAGGAATACCCAATTTCGGCTTTGGCTACCAGATCCCTCCGGGTCTGAAGGACGGAAAACCTCACACGGTGAGAGCGAGAATTTCGGGTAGCGGCAATGAAATCAGGGTCTGGGAAAACATCAAGCCCTCGTTCACCTGCAGCCCCGAGTAGCAGTCTGACTATTCACCGGTGACGAGTGACCGGAAGGCCGTCTCGTTTCATCAGCCCGTGCTGTTCCACGACACGAACGTTTGCGCGCGAATTGCATTGTGCCCCCTACGCGATCATGGCGCAAACGGATTGACCTAAGTTTGTACCCTTCGGGGCTTCCCGTCCGTCGAGCAATCGGGTTCGGGCCCCCAAGCCAACGACGGTCCGGCCTTCATCAATGAAGGTCGTGGACGTGAAGCCGGCGTTCTTGGCGAGCAACCGAAGGATTGATTTCGTCGTGTACTTCAAAAGGTCGCCATGCCCGGACCGATGCCGCTTTGCATGGGTAATGAATGATGAGAGGTGTGTTGGGTTCTCGAAGTCAACAAATGAAAACAGCGCGAGTCCTCCAGTTCGGAGAACGCGGCGAGCCTCGATGAAATATTCGAACATCTCTTCGTCGAGAAGGTGGGTAATAAGCGAGAACCCACAGACGACATCGACGGACTGATCGGGTGCCTGTAGTTTGCAATTATCGACAATGGCGAACTCGAACTGAAGATGGCCTTCGGCGGACTTGACGGCCTCTTTCAGAATTTCCGGGATGATGTCGAGACCGAGATAGGCTGACAGCCTCTCTTCAAGCAAATACCTGGTGAGGCGGCCAATTCCACAGCCGATGTCAATGACGGATGCACCTTCGAGGAGCTTGTATTTCCGGATCAATTCGAGTTCGTTAAATCCGGTGACGTCGGCATCGCCGCCTCCGACGAACACGGGACCAATTTCCTCCTTGGGGAGAGTAGCGCTTAGCGTTTCGTACTTTGCCCGGTGGCCCGCGACGTTGTTGGTTGAAGCTTTCATGATTCCGATTTCCCTCAATCCGGTCGACCCTGCAGCTAGCGCGTAAACGGACAATTACGACATGTCACTCAATACCATCATTCAAGATTTGAAACTTCCTGCATCGGTGCAACCATACGCAGCGTCTCTTAACATCGACATCTCGCCGGATGACGGAATGTACCACGGCAATCGTCATCATTATTTTTCATGCGGAGCGTCCGCGTTGATCTGCATCGTCCACAGTCTCGGACTGTCCGGAATTTCGAAACCTGGCCAAATCCTCGATTTTGGCAGCGGTGCCGGCCGCGTGACTCGCTGGCTGCGCGCGGCGTATCCCGATGCGGTCATTCACGCCTGCGATATCCGGGAGCGGGATCTCGAGTTCGTCAGACAAAGCTGCAATGCCGGCACGTGGGTGTCCGGAACCGACGTTGCTGCGCTGACGCCATTGAGCTCCTACGATGTCATTTGGGTGGGGTCGGTATTTACGCACTTGTCTGCCGATATTTCAACGGCCCTGTTCGACAAGTTAATGAATTGGTTGAATCCGCAAGGTGTCTTGATCTTCAGCGTCCATGGCCGCTTTGTGCTTCACCGGGCGAGCACCGGCGATAACATTTATGGACTTGGAGAAGGATGGGCGGAGTTAGTGAAGGGCTATGAGAGCACCGGGTTTGGCTATGCGGATTATCATCTGCAGTACGGATATGGAGTCTCGCTATCGAAGTCGACCTGGTGGATCGATCGCATCGAAAGCCGTCCTGAAATGAGACTGACGTGTCTCAGCGAGCGGGCGTGGGATGGTCATCACGACGTCATCGCGGTTCAGAAAACAGGATGGGACTAAGGTCCGCTGCCTGCAACTTGCCGTATTCCGTACGCCACAAGTCAGCAAACTGCACGTTTTCCCAGCCAGCCATCCACGGGCCACCGCGAGTGAAGTGCACCGCCTTCGGTAGTTCACCCGCAACTCCAAGGGGTGATGAACCTTCGAGCCAGTTCCAATCCGTCGGCAATGCGCCGATCTCATCGTCGGACAACCAGCAGAATCGATGGAGATCTCGGCCGGGTACTCCGTTCAATGTCTCGAGTGTTAAACGTTCGTGGGCAGGGTGAGCCAGATTGAAGAGCATTAGGCTGGACCAGTTCTTGCGCGCATATCGTGTCTGTGCTTGACCGTCCATCTTGAGCGCTTCAAGCGGTTCGTGTCGATGCTGAACGCAACAGAGTGCTTTTGTTGCATCGGCCGAGTCCAACAACTCGGCAATGTCGGCAAGCCACAGGAAGTCGCAATCGCAGAAGACAGCCCACCCTTCACGTCGCCCGGCCTTCGCCGCTAAGAGCGGCACGAAAAACCGCGCGATCGCGAACTCCGTGCTCATGGGCGCTTCAGAGATTACATCCCATAGCCGTTGCTCACGGCACTCCGTTGGGCGCGTATAGAGTCCCGCACGGCGCAGTTCGTCGAGAACTATCGGGCTTACATCCACTGGTATAGTCGCGCGAGAGCGCAGCGAGTGCTCGCATACCTGATAGGCTTTCTTCTCGCGCGGATCCCACCCTACAAACCCGGTCAGGTTCACAGCAATCTGTCCTTGGCGGACGCAGTGGCAGTCTCGGCGCGCATTGCGGCTTCAGCCTCGAGTCTTGCGATGCGTTCCTGTGACTCAGCTCGGATGCGCCGCAACTCGGAAAATTGTTGCTCGGCCTCAGCTGCGAGCGAGACGGCTGTCGCGAGTGCGGTATCAGGGGGACTACCCGCGCGTGCCGGTTCGGCGAGCAGCGACGCGAAGCGCTCGTAGAACCGGGCATCCACCGCCTCGGCATAGGTTTGCTGAAAAAGACGCGCACGATCTGCTGCTTGAGCCAGGAAGTCGGAACTGCGAAGTACTTCGGGCAACCGTTCGACCGGCAACGCCTCCAGATGGTCGTACATTCGTGGTTGCCCCGACTCGCAGATGATCACGGGCTTGTTCGAGATAGCTCCGTCCAGCGCGATCGTCGAGATTGGCGTGATGACCAGATCCACCAGCGGGACGATGCGGCTAAGAGGCAGATCGGCAGCGATGCAGCAGGTCTCGTCGAGGAAACGGACGTTCTTGTTGTTCGACTGTAGCTGGGGATCGTGCGCAGGGTGCGGTCTGACGAGAAACAGCGTCTCAGGGTGCGTCTCGATCACGCGAAGCAGACCAGCCTGGAGGGTTTCATCGACACCGGGTGAACCCCAGCGACTACCGAACTTCTTGATTGCCAGCAGAACGACCGAAGCGAATCGAGCTCGCTCGATGCCGAGCCGGAGGTCGAGGCCATCCGCGTGCAACGGCAACAACTGATCGGTGTAACGAGGCGAACCGATGCGGCGCACTTGGCCGGGACTGAACATTCCCCATGGGACCTCCGCAGCGCCGACCCGGTGCGTGCGCTGCTGGAGGATGCGTTCCTCCGAAGCCCCCCAATTGAGCACGGTCTCGGAGGCGAAGGTGATGATCCGTCCGTCGTACGCGCTCGGCCATATGCCATGCTGAAGTAGATAGGTCCGACATCCATGGAGTCGTCCAAGAGCCGAGATCTGAAGGCCGTGAACATGGTTGACGGCGCATCCGGACTCAGCTGCCGTTATCAAGACGCGGCCCGCGAGTTCAGCCCAGGGTAGTTCGTCGGCCCGCTCGTAGACGTGGGTCCGTACGCCTGACCGAGCCAGAAATGCAATGATGGCGCGGCAATTGCGTTCCTCGATGAAGAGTGGACGCAGGATCACCCTCAGGTCGTCCCTCGGTAACACGTCGAGCAAGGGTCGGAGAAGGGCGAATTCTTGCACGTGGTGCAAGCTGATGAGGAAACGGACGTCTCCTTGCACCTGGAACTGTCGCCGCTTCTCCTTCCTGTAGGCCACGTCAAGCAGCTCGTTTATCTCGGCCTCGACCAGCGTCCAGTCCGGCGCATCCGTTGTCTTCTCGAGGACCAGGTAACGGGGTTCACCCTCGTCGAGATCGCCAAATGGATTTAGAGTCCGCCAGCGATCAACGAGCGGGTCAGTCGCACTCCGGTCCGACGTGGGATGGTGTGTAGCCGAGTCGAAGTGCGACGTAGGTAGCACTCGAAAGCCCGCGGCCCGGAACACGCGAACCCAGGTCGAAACCGGGAAAATCGAGGCGTGGAACAGATTGTCACGCTGAGCTCGGCCGCGCCGAAATGGAGACGACGAGCAGGCGCACACTGAGATTGGCGAGGTTCCGCATCGCCGCGAAGACATGCTCGCGATCGATGTGTTCGAGGACATCGAGGCAACAGGTAAGATGCGGCACGCCATCGCCAATCCGCTCCATCTCCTGACGGATGCGGGCGATGTCGGTCTCGGAGTAGCGAGACAGATCAAAGGCGATGATGGGCTGTCCGGGTGAAGGGCAGATGTCTGTGGTGAGTCCTCGGATCCCAAGCCTGCCCAGAGATTCAATGAGTCGCCCTTGGCCACCGCTCACGTCGAGCAGGCTGGTCACACCGGCCGAACGGCAAAAACTGGCGAGGAGCGTCGGGAGAAGGTCCAGGTTGAAACTGGTGCGCGCTCCGCGACGGTCGCGGTAGACGTCATCGTACACGGCGGCGTAATCAGTGACAGATGCGTACAAGGGACTCCATTCGGCCGAGCAGTAACCGGGGCGCAATGCCGATGACTCCCAAACAGTATTACGTTGGGGTCCGCGACGCCACCGTCTCTGGCTGGGAGTGGATATGGCCGAGCTGGATATGGCCGGGGTGGGCATGGTATACTACTCGTTCGCTGTGGACTGGTCCACGCGAAGCAAACGCCATCATAAGACAGCGGTTGGTCGTGTTAGCTCGGGCTTAGGCAATTGGCACGAGCGTTTCGGATGCGAACAGTGCCGAATTGTCGATCGGGCCGTCGAAGACTCTCGGCACGCGCACGTCATTACAGAGTCGATGGTTACCATGGACTGAACCGCGTGTGTGGGCAGCGGCACTAGGATTTTCGTGAGAGTCCGCGAAGCGTGCAGTGATGTGAATAACACGACGAGGGCGTTGCGACGGGCACCAATTTTTTTCTGCAACGCGTCGGATCCTGAGCAGAACCGGGAAAACGCAGTTTCATTCCTGGCATATCTTGCTGGCCTATGACGGGCAGAAACGCATGCCTGATTACGGCATTCGGATTTCGCGATGATCGTCGCGCAATCGGCGCGCAACGAAAGCCGCCACCATCACGATTACCGACGTACGGGTGATTATGTTGGAGCGCTGTTTGCCGATACTTCGGGCAGCGACACCACCCTGCGCTCCGTAGGGCCGTAACAGGGTTCGCCAAAACGCCGAATTCAGGGGGATATCGTGAGATTTCAGAGGACTGTCGCTCTTTCTTTGCTGTTGGCCTTCGTTGTAGTGTCGAAGGCGCAGGCCGCGCTGATTCAGATTGATTTCAACACAGGGGGCTTTGCCGGCCCCGTCCCCGGAACGGTGCAGACTTTTACCAAGAGCGGCGTGAGTCTCGGCGGCGGCGCCACCGTGGACCTGACGTTTGACGCCCTCAGCCTCAGCGGCGGGTTGACGCTATCACGCTTCCTGTACTGGGATGCGGACGACGGCAACGGCCTCGGGTACGCCGATGGTTTCGGCATTGCGCGTGACTTGGCGACGAATCCTCTGCCATCCAATGATTCATATTCGCAGGACGAGATCGAAGGCGACGAGATTCTTCGACTCTCGTTTTCGAATCCGCTCAACCTTCTGGGCTTCAATGTGACCGACTTTTTCGAGGAGCGCGAAGGCGGCGACTTTGGCGCACCTCTCGCGGACTGCAATACTGCCGACCCCAACAATTCAACCTGCTACGTGGAGGGCGGGTCATACAGCATTAACGGCGGCATGAACTGGGTGCCTTTCTTCGCCGCGTTTGGCCAGTTTCGCACCAACAGCAACGGTGTGCAGGACGTAGACGTAAACGCGCTCAACGTGTCGTCCATCTTGTTCCGCGCACCGGGCCGCTCGGGTACGATTGCAGACGAGGATTTCCGTCTCGAGGATTACTCGCTGGCCGGCATCCGTGTGGAAAGCTCGACGACGGTTCCGGACCAGCCTTCCACGCTCATGTTGATGGGCAGCGGCCTGCTCGCCATCATCGGCGCCATTCGCCGCCGCAAGGCGAACGCCTCCGCGCCCGAGGTTTAGTAGTCTGAGTGTGTCGCGTCACGATGATGCGACACACGCACTACGGATCCTGGCCGACCGGGTCGATCACACGTGAAGGCCCGGCTGCGAAGCTGAGTGCCGGTGTTCGCGATACCAGGCGACCGTCTTGCGGAGTCCGTCCTCGAACAGCGTGTGCGCCTTGAAGCCGAAGGCGCGCTGCGCCCTCGACGTGTCGAGACAGCGTCGGGGTTGACCGTCGGGTTTGGACGTGTCCCACTCGATGGCGCCCTCGAATTCGGTCACCTTCGCAATCAGGTGGACGAGCTCCTTGATGGAAATCTCGAATCCGGCACCCAGGTTGACCGGTTCGGGTTCCTCGTAGCGCTCGGCGGCCAGGAGGATGCCGTCGGCCGCATCTTCCACGTAGAGGAACTCTCGTGTGGCGGCTCCTGTTCCCCAGACTGTGATCTTGTCCTGACCGGCATCCCTGGCTTCGACGCACTTCTTGATCAGCGCAGGAATAACGTGAGACGAGGCTGGATCGAAGTTGTCGCGAGGCCCGTATAAGTTGACCGGCAGAAGGTGCACGGCATTGAAGCCATACTGCTGCCGGTAGGACTGCCCCTGGACGAGGAGCATCTTCTTGGCGAGTCCATACGGTGCGTTGGTTTCCTCCGGGTAGCCGTCCCAGAGGTTGTCTTCGTGGAACGGAACCGGCGTGAACTTCGGATACGAGCAGATCGTGCCGATGCTGACGAACTTGGGAACACCGGCGAGGCGCGCCTGTTCCATCAGCTGCACGCCCATCATGAGGTTTTCGTACAGGAACCGCCCGGGGTTCTCGCGGTTGGCGCCGATGCCGCCGACCACAGCCGCAAGGTGAATGATGAGGTCCGGCTTGGCGACTCCCAGAAGCTTCACGATCTCGGACTCGTGCAGCAGATTGAACTCGCGCTTCCGAGGTACCCCGACGTGTTCGCAACCGAGGCGATTCAGTCGCTCGACGACGAACGACCCCAGGAATCCTGCGCCACCGGTCACTACGACACGCTTGTCGCGCCAGTAGTCCGGGCTCCTGTCGATGAGCGAGTCCTTCATTGCCGAATCCGCCATTGCTGAATCCGCGAAAGGTATGCCGAGCGGCACTCGTTAGCTGCGCAATTCATGTGCGACATAGTATGCCAGAGTGTCAATCGCGTTATTCAGCGTATGGTAGACTCGGCGCAGTGCGCCGCGTCCCGTTCCTGTTGGCATGCTCTCCACGTCATCGCTAGATCGACCGCGCGCTGCAGGCGGCGAGACCTACACTGCGAAGCGGATTGCGCACTGGGATCGCGTCGCCGCTGCGTACAAAGACCGCCCTCACGTCGCGCGCTCGTACCATCGTCGGCTCGAGCGCGTCTACCGGTTCGTCGTTCCGGCCGGGTCGCGGGTGCTCGAGGTCGGCTGCGGGACCGGAGACCTGTTGGCCGCGCTGGCGCCGGAACGAGGCGTCGGGGTGGACTTTTCACCGGCGATGCTGGCCGAGGCACGGCGGCGATATCCGAACCTGCAGTTCGTCGAGGCCGACGCGCACGACCTTTCGGCGCTCGACGGCACGTTCGACGTCATCGTGCTCTCGGATCTGCTGGACGACGTCTGGGATGTGCAGGAGCTCCTCGACGGCCTTCATCGACTGTGTCATCCAGGCACGCGCATCGTCATCAACTTCTTCAGCCGGCTGTGGGAGATCCCGCTGAGGATCGCGACACGGCTGAAGCTGGCGCGGCCCGTGCTCAAACAGAACTGGCTGACGGTCGCCGATATCAACAACCTGTTCAAGCTCTCAGACTTCCGTGTGATCCGGACGTGGCAGGAAGTCCTGTGTCCGTTGCCGATTCCCGTTCTCGGCCCTCTTGCGAACCGCGTCCTCGTACGCCTGTGGGGGATTCGCAACCTGGCACTGGCGAATTTCATGATCGCACGCCCGCTCCGACGTCAGCGCGGTGACGATCGCCCGTTGAGCGTGTCGGTGATCGTTCCGGCCCGCAACGAAGCGGGCAACATCCCTGCGGTGTTCGCGCGCACACCGCAGATGGGCGTTGAAACGGAGCTGATATTCGTCGAGGGACACTCGTCGGATGACACATACGGCGCGATCGAACGCGCGATCGCAGCGAATCCGCAGCGTCCGGCCAGGCTCCTCCGTCAGACCGGCCGTGGTAAAGGCGATGCCGTGAGGCTGGGGTTCAGCGTGGCGCGTGGCGACGTGCTGATGA
Source organism: uncultured cyanobacterium (assembly GCA_963833135.1). GTDB lineage: Bacteria > Acidobacteriota > Vicinamibacteria > Vicinamibacterales > UBA2999 > 12-FULL-67-14b. Next base: position 150,222 of record CAWHWW010000018.1, read on the forward strand.
TTCTCGACGCCGATCTCACGATGCCTCCGGAGGACCTGCCACGCTTCTTCGAGGTCTTACAGTCGGACAAAGGAGAGTTCGTCAACGGCGTGCGCCTGACCTACCCGATGGAGGACAAGGCCATGCGCTTCTTCAACCTGCTGGGCAACAAGTTTTTCAGCCTGGCATTCAGCTGGCTTCTGGGACAGCCGATCAAAGACACGCTGTGTGGCACGAAAGTGCTTCGCCGCGACGCGTACCTGGCGATTGCGTCGAATCGCTCCTACTTCGGCGACTTCGATCCGTTCGGCGATTTCGACCTGTTGTTCGGCGCCGCCAAGCTCGGGCTCGAGTTGACAGAGCTGCCGATCCGCTACCGTGAACGTACCTATGGCACAACCAATATCCAGCGCTGGCGTGATGGCAGACTGCTCCTCAAGATGTGCGTCTTCGCGGCAGGGCGGATCAAGTTCGTGTAGCGCCTCCCGGCGCGCAGTCGGGTTCGGCAGCCGTTTCATGATCCTGCGGTCCCTGGAAGCGCTGAACCGAGCGCCCTGGTGGAGGACTCCGGTCGCCACATGGGGAGGACGGTTTCAACCGCCCAGCGCCGATCGGCTCGCCTACCTCTGGCTGCACAAGCTCGGGATCATGGGCGCGGACCGGGCCCTGCTCGAAGCGCAGGTGCAGCCCGGCATGGTGGTCGCCGACATCGGCGCCAACGTCGGTCTGTACACCTATCTGCTCGCGAGATGTGTCGGGGAGCGCGGCCTCGTCTACGCGTTCGAACCGAATCCGGATCTGTTCGCGTCGCTCGAGACGAACTGCCGGACCAACGGCGTCGCCAACGTGCGGCTCCACAATGTCGCGCTGGGCGCCCAGGACGATACGCTGACGCTGACGCGGGCGCGCTTCAACTCGGGCGATAGTCGCCTCTCGCGTCGCGAGGCCTCGCCGGCGAGCGGCGGCGTCTCCGTTCCCGTTCGCCCGCTCGACGCGCTGTTAGAGGGGCGGCCGCTCGACTTCGTCAAGATCGATGTGCAAGGCTGGGAGCTCGAAGTGTTCAAGGGCATGCGCGGCCAGCTGGCAGGCTCGCGGCCGCTGCGGATCTATTTCGAGTTCTGGCCCGCGGGTCTCCGTCCCGCCGGCAGCGACCCGGCCGAGCTCCTTGCCTTTCTGGGGCAGCATGGGTTCCGTTTGTACCGCACCGAAAACCACACGCTCACGCCGCTCTCGGACGATGATTACCTGGAGGGCTCGCTGAAGGGGACCAAGTGGATCAACCTCATGGCGATTCGGTGAACCGCCCGTGCGGCGTCAGCCGGCGCAGGAGCCTGATTGCGTGTCGAAAGGACCGGGCGTGGCGGGCTGGCTTCGGGACAAGCTCGCTCATCCGCTGGCGAGTGGCCTGGATCTGGAGTCGGCCGAAGCCACGCGCGTCCATGCCCAGCTAATCCGGGAGAAGCCATTCCTGCGCCGTTTGTACGGCCAGTACTATGCGGCCTACGATGCCGCGATCCGCCGCGCCACGCCGGGCGGCCTCATCATCGAAGTCGGATCGGGTGGCGGATTCTATCCGGCGATCCGACGGGATGTGATCTCGCTGGACATGCGACCAGGAGCCGACGTCGATGTCGTCGCCTCGGCGTTGGCGATGCCATTCCCGGCCGCGTCGGCATCAGCCGTTCTGTTGCTGAACGTGCTGCATCACTTGCCGGATCCCATGGCGTTCTTCCGCGAGTGCACGCGGATTCTGAAGCCCGGCGGCCGCGTGTGCCTGATCGAGCCGTACGTCAGCGTCGCGAGCCGTCGACTGGTCAAGCCCCTGCATCATGAGCCCTGGGACGAAACCGCGGGCTGGGCGCTTCCCGATTCGGGACCGATGACCGCCGCGAACATGGCCATGCCGTGGATCATCTTCCATCGCGATCGAACCCGCTACGATGCGGAATGTGCCGACCTGCCGATCGATCGCGTCCATCTCCACACGATCGGCGTTTATCTGCTGTCGGGCGGAGTGTCGATGCGCTCGCTCCTGCCAGGATGGCTCTTCGGTCCGCTGTGGGCAGCCGAGCGCCTGCTGACGCCAGCCTCGCGTGCGCTCGCCTCGATGATGACGATCGAGCTGGTTCGTCGCTAGTCCGAACGCGCGATTTGCCCGTCGGCGATCCTCGATAGCCCTCCGGGAGTTCAGCTAAGATTCGCCGTATGTCCTCCCCGACCCCGTCGCCCAGGCACAAGGATAGCAACCGTAAACTCGCGCCATTACTTGCGCATTCGGGATGGCTCGCCCGGTGGCTGGACCCCGAATGGCTCCTGTTCGAGGCGTTCCTGCTAGTTCCCGCTCTGGTCTGTCTGCTCTGGGGCGATGCGGACCGAGCCGTGTTCTACGCCAGACTCGCGCTGCACGTAGGCTGCTTGAAATGGCTGGGATGGAGCGTGCTCACTCGTGTCTCGGATCGCCAGCAGTTTCCCTTTCTCCTGTTTCCGGTTGAGCTGGTCGTTGGATTGACCGTTGCGATCGATCTGGTTCTACGTCCGTAACGTCGCGGGCTGGCTCGTGGCCGGCTCGTACAGTCTGCGCGAGCTCGGGATCCTCCCATGGGTCGTGTTATCCGGGCATCTCTTGGGGCCTCTCGTCGTCAATCGTACGGCCATCTCTTCCGACTTCGTGAGCCGGTCGCAGACGGCCCGCTCCTGGCTGCCTCGAGCCTCCGTCTACGGTCCGTTCACGCTGACCCTCTCGCTCACGCTGTGGTCGGTCGCAAGGAGATCTTCGTGCCCTCTCTGGACGGCTGGTTTCACGCCTTCATCGCGCGGGTGTATCTGAACGACGGTCTCTTCTACCCGCATTTCAACGGCGGGCAAGCAATCTATTACGCGTCAGGGTTCGGCGCCATCAATGCTGTCACCGCCGCCTTCTCCGGGCTCTCCGTCGTCAAGGTTCACAACCTGCAGCATATTTTCTGGGTCGTCGCGGGTCTCTACATGCTCACGACAACCGCCGCCGTGGTGGCGAGGCGACCGCTCGCCGCCGTGCAGTGGTTGCCGGTCCTGTTCCTGAACGCCTACCCCTTACACAATCTTCCACCAGACGTGCATTGGACGCACGGCCCTCAGCAAGTGGCTGCCCCGCCTGCTGATAAGCCATTCCCATCCTCTCATTGCTGTTACCCGCTCGTCGTCCTACCTTCTATGCGGGAATGGCGATTCAGGCTGTGCTGAGCCTCCTCGTTCTGGCTCTGAACCCCGCGTGCGCGCTTTTTCTACTCCTGGCTTGCACGGCCGCCCTCCTCATCAACTGCTATCGAGCTCGCGTCGTACTCGGCGAGCGCGCACTCAAAGTGGCGTCCGTCCAAGCCGGGCTCACGGTGCTAGCCGCGCTCTTGGTCCTCGGCTCAGACCGTTACTACAGCAGGCTGATCCTGAGCCCACGCGAAGCCGATTACATGACGGGATCGCACTACGGAGGCAACGATGCAGCTGGAGCGGAGCTCTCTTTTCTCTTTTTCGCCCACGCAGGGCCTTACGGCCATCGCCGCCGTCAATCCGTTCGGCCTCATTCATTGGCCGACGGAGGAGTCCCACCTTCCGGGGAGGCATCTGGCCTGGCTCGTCCTCGCGCTGACCGCATGCGCGTGTGTATTAGCCGGCCGAGGGCGAACGGTACCGCCCCCGGCACGCTCTCTCGCAATCCTTGCAGCGGCATCTCTCATCGGCTGGCTCGCCGCAAAGTACGGGATGACCTTCTTCGCCGGTGGCATTACCAAACCGACCCCGGACGCCGTCCTTACTCCAGGCCTATCTCTTCTTCCTCGGTCGCCGCGTGGAGTTGTGGCTTCTGTTTCTCGGGGCTCTGACCGCCGGTGTGAGCGTTTATCTCAGCTCGTCGCGACGGTCGCGAGCCGTGCCATCGCCAGAGCGACGATCGCAGGGGCCGTGATCATCCTGGCAGCGTGGTGGCTTCCCCACGCGACACACGCATCTGGATCCACGCCGGAATCACTTCATTGCCAGGAACCACGGCGTCTCTGGAACGATCACGCCTGACGATATCGAGCTGGCGTCGTGGATGGAACACAATTTGACGCCCGAAAAGGGGCTCGTCGCGCTTACTTCGCTACCTTTCAAATTCGAGCAGACCAAGTTGCTCATCCCGATCGGCGCTTCTCAGGCGTTGCCCCTGTACGGCAAGGGATACAACTTTTGTTTCCAGGTCTGCGATCCCGGCAGGACGTACAGCTACGACGAGTACACCCAGCATGTCATGAACTTCCTCGACGCTGACTGGTGCCTGAAGAACAATATTCGATACTTTCATCTGCCGAAGGGGGACTTGTCACCCAATCACGGTTTGTCCCGGGCGCTGGAGATTGGCCTGCTGCAGCCGGTGCGGACTGCTTCGTCCTCTGGGGTCTACGAGGTTCGGCCAATCCCATGGACGCCTCGGACAATGTCGATTCCGCCTACTCCCGATAGCTCGTATCAGGTGCGCTGGCTCGCTGATGGGAGCGGTGTCGCCGAAGGAGACGACTCTCAACTCGTGTTCACCCTGAAAAAGGCGGAGTTCGTTCATGCGATTCGCTTCAAATACACGCTGACCAATCCGGCAGGTGTTCCCGCGTCGGCGCAACTCTTTTGGAAACGTGCTGATCAGCCTTTCGTCGAACATGAGCGAACGGCGCGTTTGCGGCTCGAGCCGAATGCTGAGGAGGAGACCCTGACGATTCTCGTCCACGATACGCTGGACCAGTTTCGCTTCGACGCCGGACATCAAGCCGTTACCTTCCGGACACGCGAGATCGAGTTGCTGGTGAAGCGGCCGATCGACTTCAGCCGTGAGTAGAGGACGACAGTGGCTTCCGGCCCTGCGCCGGAAGCCACTGCACTGCGCTGAACGCGAATGTGAGGAGCCTCTCGCAGCTCAGAAAAAACGGCCCGTGACGATCGTTTTGGGGTTCAACGTGTGGACTTGCCGCCAGCCGGCCAGGTCCTCATACGACCACACCCCGGCCGTACCGAAGTCGAGGATCACCTCGTTGTGCCCGTTGTTGTTCAAATCGCCGGTCGTGATGCCTTCGCTCGTCAACGTGTGCAATTGCCACCAGGTCGTGCCGTTCTGCCGGACCCACACGCCGACCGAGGCGCCGAAATCGATCACCAGGTCCGACACGCCGTTGCCGTCCAGGTCGCCGGCAGCCAGTCGCGTCGCGTCCCGGGTATTCACCTGCGACCACCCGACCCCGATGCGATAGCTCCACAGGCCGAAGCCCGGGAAGTTCATGATCAGGTCCTTGCTGCCGTTGGCATCCAGATCGGCGGTCACCAGCAGGCTCACATCGCGGGGATTCAGCTGCGACCACGTACCACCGCCATACCGCACCCACAGGCCGTACCCGGGGAAGTCGACAATCACGTCCTCGCGGCCGTCACCGTTGAGGTCGGCGGCGGCCAGGTGCGACGCATTGAATGGGTGCAGTTTGACCCACTCATCATCGTCTCCGTCATATAACCACAAACCGGCGCCTGGGAAACTGAGCACCGCGGCCTCCTCCTCGCCGTCGCGATCGAAATCAACGCCAACCATCGCCGTCGGACTGGCTGTGTTGATCGGGAACCAGAATTCGTCAACGCCGTCACTTAGCCAGCCCCACAGGCCGACTCCCGGACCGAAGTCGATGATCAGGCCGTCGTTGTCGCCCTCGTCAAATCGTAAGATCGCCTCCGCGGTCAGCGTGTGTAACTGGGTCCAGGTCGCTCCGCGACGAATCCAGATTCCGTTCGATGGGCCGAAATCCACAGCCAGACTGGACAGATTCGCGAGGGTCGCGGCAATGTTGTAAAAGGAGAGATACTCTCCGCTCACCGGATCGAGCGGGAGCTCACCGAAACGATAGGTTCCTGCGCGCAGCGGGCCTGCACTCCAAATTTGAGCAGCACTCGACCATGGCGACGTGATCACTGCTCCAGTGTTCACCCACGACGCGCCAAACACACTTTCATTCATCCAGGCGAATGGCTGTAAATGGTCATTTTCTGGGATGATCAGGTGCAGGATTGTGCCTTCTACGACGGTCACGTCAACCGCGAACGGATGCACGTCTGCATTGTCCTGCGCCATCTGCACATAGTCACTGCCAATGAGTTGAGATGGAATGCCCGTCCACTGTTGATTGGTCCGATCAACAAACCCCTCGACTCCCGGCTGCAACGCTCCGGTACGAATTACGCCGGCAAAGCCACCGCTGGATGGTGCCAGTTGGACATTCAAAATGAGGCCCGGAACCGGATCACCAAAGTTCGGAACCTGCGCCATGACCATCGTGGGCAACAGCCCGCCAATCAGCGTGGCGGAACAAATGAAAAGCCGTCTCATCATTTTCAATGATTCACTCCTTCCTGAGTGACGAGTAAAACAATCACATGTGGATCGCCTGAGGACGGTGACGCCGAGCTTCAGCCTGACTAGAGACAGTGGCTTCCGGCGTAAGCCGGAAGCCACTGGACTGCCTGAACGCGAACGCGTTGAGACGTCTCCGCTTAGAAAAAACGGCCCGTGATGATCGCTTTGGGGTTGAACGTGTGGACCTGCTTCCAGCCGCCCAGGTCCTCATAGGACCACACCCCGGCCGCACCGAAGTCGAAGATCGCCTCGTCGTGCCCGTTGCCGTCCACGTCACCGGTCGTGATGCCCTGGCTCGACAAGGTGTTCAATTGCCACCAGGTCGTGGCGTTCTGCAGGACCCACACGCCGACCCCGGCGCCGAAATCGATCACCAGGTCCGCCACGCCGTTGCCGTCCAGGTCGCCGGCAGCCAGTCGCGTCGCGTCACGGGTATTCACCTGCGACCACCCGACCCCGATGCGATAGCTCCACAGGCCGAAGCCCGGGAAGTTCATGATCAGGTCCTTGCTGCCGTTGGCATCCAGATCGGCGGTCACAAGCAGGCTCACATCGCGGGGATTCAGCTGCGCCCACGTACTGCCGCCATACCACACCCACACACCGTACCCGGGGAAGTCAACAATCACGTCCTCCTCCCCGTTGTTGTCGACATCGGCCGCGGCCAGATACGAGGCGTCGTAGGGGTGCAGCTGGGACCACTGCTCATTGTCCCCGTCAAACAGCCACAACCCCTGGCCCGGGAACGTGAACACCCCACTGTCGACCTCGCCGTCGAGGTCGAAATCAACGCCGACCATCGCCGTCGGACTGTTCGTGGTGAGCTGGAACCAGAACTCGTCGCCGTCGCTCTCCTTGGTCCAGAACCACAGGCCCACGCCCGGTCCAAAGTCGACGATCAGCGCGTCCTTGCCTTCATCGTGAATTGTCAGGACGCCGTCTGCCGAATACGGGTGCAACTGGCTCCAGTCGTTCGACCCACGACGAATCCAGAGTCCGTACCCCGGGCCGAAATCCACGACCAGGCTGGACGGCATCGGGGCGGAGGTTCGAATCGTGTTGTTCCGGGTATCGGCGACGTACAGGTCGCCTCTCGCATTCACCGCGATACCCTGGGGCATGTTGAAGCGGTTCCAATTGTCGGTCCCGATACACCCCGGGCAGCCCGCAATCGTCGTCACCACGGCGCCGGCCGTAATCTTCCGGATCGTGTGGTTGTCGGTGTCGGCGACATACAGCGTCCCCATGTGGTCCACCGCAATGGCCTGCGGCCCACCGAACCGCGCGGCGCTGCCAGTGCCATCGGTCGACCCGAACAACCCGGCCAGGCCCGCCAGCGTCGTCACCACGCCGGCGGGGGTAATCTGCCGGATCGTGTGGTTGTTGGAGTCGGCGACATACACCGTGCCCGCGGCGTCGACCGCCACGCCTCGAGGATGATTGAATCGCGCGGCGCTGCCGGTGCCGTTGGTGCTTCCATGTATCCCGCCAGGCCCGCGAACGTCGTCACGATGCCGCCGGGTGCAATTTTCCGGATCGTGTGATTGTTGCTGTCCGCCACATACACGTTGCCCGCGCTGTCGACTGCAATTCCTCGAGGGCTATTGAATCGCGCGGCACTGCCGGTTCCGTCGGTGCTGCCGCTTCCGAACCGCCAGGCCCGCGAGCGTGGTCACGACGCCGGCGGGCGTGATTGTGCGGATCCTGCCGACGCGGTCGGCGACATACACCGTGCCGGCACTGTCCACTGCTATCCCCTGGGGATAACTGAATCGCGCGGCGCTGCCGGTCCCGTCGGTGCTTCCGGGGGTGTCCGCCAGGCCGCGAACGTCGTGACATTGCCCGCCGGCGTGACTTTGCGAATCGTGTGGTTGGCCCGGTCCGCGACGTAGATGTTGCCGCTCGCATCGATCGCGACGCCCAGTGGGATACGCAAAGCGCGCCGCCGGTCCGATTCCGTCGACCGCGCCAAGACTCCCGTAGAAGCCCGCCAGCGTGGTCACCACACCGCCTGGCGTAATCTTCCGGATCGTGTCGCTGACGGTATCGGCGACATACACGACGCCTGCGCTGTCCACCGCCACACCTTCGGGACCATTGAACCGTGCGCCAGGCCGGTCCCGTCGAAGCCTCCCGGCGAGCTCGAGCCCGCCAGCGCTGGTCACGACGCCGGCAGCGGTCACCTGGCGAATCCTGTTGTTGTTGGTGTCGGCGACATACACCGCACCCGCGCTGTCGACCGCCACGCCTCGCGGACCGCTGAACCGTGCGGCGCTGCCCGTCCCATCGGTGTTTCCGGACGTGCCTGCCAGGCCTGCCAGCGTCGTCACGACGCCACCAGCCGTGATTTTCCTGATCGTGTGATTGTTGGTATCCGCCACATACAGGACACCCGCGCCGTCCACGGCAATCCCCCGGGGTTGATTGAATCGCGCGACGTTGCCGGTGCCGTCGGCGCTTCCACTCGACCCTGCCAGCCCCGCCAGCGTCGTCACGACGCCGCCGGCCGTGATCATCCGGATCGTGTGATTGTTGGTATCGCCGACATACACGTTGCCGACGCTGTCGACGGCCACCCCTCGAGGGCTATTGAATCGCGCGGCGCTGCCCGTTCCGTCGGCGCTTCCGATGTTTCCCGCCAGGCCCGCCAACGTCGTCACCACGCCGCCGGGCGTGATCATCCGGATCGTGTTGATTGAAGGTATCGGCGACATACACGTTGCCCGCGCTGTCGACGGCGGCGCCCTGCGGCACGCCGAATGGTGCGGCGTTGCCCGTGCCGTCGGCGCCGCCAAACTCTCCCGGGCGGCCTGCGAACGTGGTCACCATCCCTGCAGGCGTGATCGCGCGGATGGTGATGTTCCAGGAATCGGTCACGTATACCGTTCCCGCACTATCGACGGCGATACCGGTCGGAACGTTGAACCGCGCCTCGCCTCCCGTCACGCGTCCGTCGATGAGTTAGTCCCGGCAGGCGACACGCCCGCCAGCACTCGAAAATGTGTCTCCTGAGCCGACGCATCGGCGCCGGCAAGGCCAAGAACTATCAATACAGAGGCCGCACATCGACGCACCATTCGATTGCTCCTTTCGCAAAACGAAACTCATGCGCGGCGCGACGTCGCCCGACGACTCGCACCACGCGCTTCGAATTACCCGCCGCCGAGATTCAGTGGAACCGGCCAGTCGTCATGGTTCTGGGGAGCGACTGGCTCTGCTGTTGAGGCGGCGGAAGTATAGCTCAGCTTTGGCCAGCTCGGCCGGTATATTTGTAGGTGTGAGGGCGACGGACTGGCCTGAGCCGTTCTCATCGGGCCGTGGTGGGTCCCGTCCGCTCTCGGGACGCCGTGCTAGATTGGGCAGTTACGATGTGTTCCTGAACACAGCGCGGGAGGCCGCAGTTGCCGCGATTGACGACTCGAACGAAGCTGGCGATGGCTCGCATCCTGCGGGCTTTCGTGGGGGCGTGGATCAGATTACGGGGAGGTGATGTCCGCAGGGTTCGCTGCACGAGAAACAACGTGGAATGGCTGCTTGACCTCGACGAGGGCCTTCAACTCGCGCTGTATCTCGGCGTCTACGAGCGATCGACGACCAGATCCCTCGCGCAACTTGTGAGTCCACAGGCGGTGGTCATCGACGTCGGCGCGAATATCGGGGCACAGGCCCTTCCAATGGCAACCCGACTGGGCGGTGAAGGCCGCGTCATCGCGGTCGAGCCCACTGACGTCGCCATGGCGCGGTTGCGCCAGAACTGCGAACTGAATCCGGCTCTTGCCGCTCGCATCACGATCGTTCATCGCGCGCTCGTGGCGCCTGGAGAATGCGCAGCCTCCAGCTACTTCTCGAGCTGGCCGCTCGCTGTCGCTCCCGGGGCACATCCTGTCCATCAGGGCGCGCCGCAAGCTTCGAGCGGCATCGGGTCGACGCTCGATGACTTGATCGACGAGTTGGGGCTCGCACGCGTTGATCTGATCAAGCTTGACGTCGACGGCAACGAAATCCCCGTCCTTCAGGGGGCGTCCGCGACGCTGGCCCGTTACCATCCGATTGTGGTCTTTGAGCTCTGTCCGTACCTGCTCGAGGAACGCGGCGAAGCGCCGACCGCGCTCACGCGCCTCTTCGCCGAGCACGGCTACACGCTGTACGACGAACGGACGCTCAAACCCTTCACGGTCGGGGACGAGGCGCTGGTCGGCAGTATCCCGTCTGGAGGCGGCATCAACGTCGTCGCCGCCGTCGCGCCGCTTCGCCAGTGAGGTAAGCCCTCACCCTGGCTGAGCCGTCTATGCGGCCAGGCAGCCCGTCCCAATAGCTGCGCTATCATGTTGTCTTTTATGAGTGCGCAGCTCTCCCGGTCCCGTCCGGCTCGCACCGTGCCCGGAGCGTCGCGTTGAACGAGCTTTCCGATCGCCGGCTGACCTGGCAGCCCGACATCTATCAGCGCTACTCCTTTCTCGCGAGGCTGACCGACATCCTGGCCGGTGACGGCAGCGGCGCCCTCACCCTGCTCGACGTCGGAAGCGGTCCGGTTGCGCTGACCAAAGCGTTCGTTTCACCTCGGTTCGACATCGTTCGCGCAGACGCCGGTCAATTCGACGATCCCTCCATCGTCCAGCTGCAGCCGGGCGAGCCGCTGCCATTCGAGGACGCGGCCTTCGATGTTGCCGTCGCGATCGAGGTGCTGGAGCACGTGCCGCCGGCCGAGCGGCCATGCCTGATTCGTGAACTGCAGCGGGTCTCGCGGCAGGCCACCATCGTGTGCTGCCCCATAGACACGCCGGAGGTCGTCGACGCCGAGCGTCAGTTCTCGGCCTATGCGAAGGCGGTGTCGGGCCGCGACGTCGACTTCCTCGTGGAGCATCGCGAAAACGGGCTGCCGGATGCCGCGGAGGTCGTGTCCTGGTTCAGCGAGCCGGGGTCGGTGCTGGTTGCCGACAACGCCCCGCTGGACGAATGGCTCGCCTTCAACACGATCGATTTCATCTATGCGTGCGATTTGGGCGACGACGAAGCGAAGGCCCGCTTCGCGGCCGCGATCAACACGCGAGCGCCTTTGGCGCGCACGGGCGCGGCGCACTACCGCCGCTTTTTCTGCGCTTTCACGTCGCCGGCGCACGCCGCGACGGCCTCCCGCGTCATCGACGCCGCGAGATCCCCGGATCCGATCGAGCCGCAGCGTCTCGTTCGCGAGCTGGTCACAGGCATCCTCGGTTGGCGCCAGGAACTGCGCGAGCGCTCCACGCGTGAAGTCGAAGCGATCCACCGGCACGTCGGTGAGTTGGACGCCGCGCTCTTGCACTTCAAAGAGGCCGTCGCCGAGAAGGATACGCACATCGAGAAGCTCGATGACGCGCTCGTCGAGTTCACGCGACGCTGCACGGCGGGCAAGCGACGCTCATATCCAGAAGCTCGATGCAGCGCCTGCTCGAGCTCGAGGCGAACGCGAACGTGGCGGCCGAAGCCCTGGCGAGGGCACGAGCTGACGTCACGGTCAAGGTCGAACAGCTGGAAGAGGCGCAGCGGCAAGCCGAGGCGTTGCGAGACGACCTCGCCGCGGCTCGCGACAGACTCCGGCAGCTGGAGGAGAGCACACCGCGGACGGCAGCCCTCGAACGAGAGTTGCAGGTCATCCTCACGTCCCATTCGTGGCGGTTGACGGCGCCGCTACGGCGATTCAGAAAGGCTCTCCAGCACCGCACCTTCATCACGTCGCACTCGTCGCGGTTGACGGCGCTGCTACGGCGATTGAAGAGGGCTTTCCAGCAGCGCACCTTGATCTCAGGCGTGCGCCGACGGGTGAGGGAGCGCATCACCAGACTCCGCAACTATGCGCTGGCCGGCGCGAGCGGCCCGGTCGATGCTCATGGGACGGCTGAAAGAGCCGAGCAGAGGGAGGCGTTCGCCTCTCGGACCGTCGCATCAGGAAGGCTCATCGGATACGTCCCGCCGCAAGGCCGCTTGCCGTGGTTCAACCCGCTCAACCTGGTCGTGCAGCCGCAGCTGGTCAACGAGCCTCGTCTGAACGTCCTCGTACCTGGCCTGGCGATGCAGCACTTGTCGGGAGGGCCCAACACCGCGCTCGAGATCGCGGGACGGCTGGCCCTGTCAGGTGTCCGCGTCCGCTTGATCAGCACCGAGTTCCCGTTCGATAAGGACCTCACGCCGATTCAGGGCGCACATGCGCGGCCTCCTCGGCACCGAGCTGCCGGCGGACGTCCAGCTCGTGTCGGCGAACGACCGCGACGTACCGCTGGCAATCGGCGCCCGCGATCTGTTCATGGCCACGGCGTGGTGGACTGCCCAGCAGGCCAAGTATGCGGTCCGCCACACGCAACACTCGCGCTTCGTCTACCTGATCCAGGACTACGAGCCGCTGTTCCACCCGGCCTCGACGCAGCAGGCGCTCGCGGCCGAAACCTACTCGCTCGATCATCTTCCGGTCGTCAACTCACAATGGCTCCACGAGTTCCTCGTCCGCGAGCGCATCGGGCGCTTCGCTGACCCGGCGTTCGTCGAGCGAAGCCTCGTCTTCCAGCCGGCCGTCGATCGCACGCTCTTCTTCCCGGCGCTCGATCGCTCCACTCGGGCACGCAGGCGCCTGTTGTTCTACGCACGGCCCACCACACGGCCTGCGGAACCTGTTCGAGCTCGGCGTGGCCGCGCTCGAGAAGGCGGTGACCGACGGCACGCTCGACCCTGAACGCTGGGAGTTCGTCGGCATGGGTGAGTCGTTCCCGGCCGTCTCGCTCGGCCGCGGCGCCACGCTGGTGCCCGCGCCCTGGCTCGACCTCGCGGGTTACGCGCAACAGATGCGCGAAAGCGACATCCTCCTGTCGCTCATGCTGTCTCCGCACCCCAGCTATCCGCCGCTCGAGATGGCGGCCTGCGGCGGCCTGGCGGTGACGACGGCGTTCGCGAACAAGACGCCGGAAGCCCTCGCCGAGCTCTCGGCCAACATCATCGGTGTTCCCCCGACACTCGAAGGCATCTCGGAAGGGCTCGAAGCCGCCGTGGCACGTCTCGACGATGTGGAGGGACGCCGGGCCGCTGCCGTGATCAACCTGCCGGCGAGCTGGCGCAGCAGCCTGGCTGAGGTCGTGCCGAAGCTGTTCGACGAACTGACGGTGCTCCAGGGAAGTCCCGTGCGGGAAGGCGAGCGAAGCCCCGATGACGAAGGCACGTCGATCGTCGCGCCCGGCTTTCGGAACTGGCCCCGAGACGAGTACGAGGTGCATCGTCTCCAGGCGTTCGCGCGACGCCGCCGACAATACCCGTTGCGACAGGAGCCGGGGCTCTTCAGCCTGCTCACCACCGTCTGGAATACGCCGCCGAACTACTTCGACGCCTTGGCTGACAGCGTTCTCAGCCAGGATGCAGATTCGTCGTTCGAGTGGGTGCTGCTCGACAATGGCTCTCAGGATCCGGGCACCCGGAAGTCGGTCGAGCGCCTGGCACGAGAGCGTAGGGTCAGAGTCTTTCGTGTCGAGGAGAACCTCGGGATCATCGGCGGCATGCGCTTCTGTCTCGAGCGTGCCACGCACCGATACATCTTGCCGGTTGATTCAGACGATCTGCTGACGCCCGACTGCTTGCGTGTGCTCTCTCACGCGTTGCGGCAGGCCGGCTATCCAGCCCTTGCCTACACCGACGAAGACAACTGGAAGGCGGCCACTTCAGCTCAGCCCTATTTCAAGCCCGCATTCGATCCCGTGCTCTTCGCCAACTCGTGCTACATGGCGCATCTTGGCGCCATCGACCGCGAGCTGGCGCTGGAGCTCGGCGCCTACACCGACCAGCGGGCCGAGGGCAGCCACGACTGGGACACGTTCACTCGGTTCTTCGCCGCCGGCCATGCACCGCTGCACATCCCCGAAGTGCTGTACAGCTGGCGCATGCACGAGGCGTCGACGTCAGGTGGAAACGTCCAGTCAAAGCCCTTCGTGTACGACTCTCAGCGCTCGCGTCTTGACGAAGTTGCTCGAGACGCTGGCGCCGAGCGGACGATTTCGCGTGGAGCTCTCGCCGCTTTTCGGCGGTATGCCGGACTGGTGGATGCGGCGAGACGCGACGAACCCGCGTGCGATCACCACGGTGGTCCTGGCCTCGTCTCCAGACCGTGCACCTCGCCTCGAGGTACCGAAGGAGATTCCACACGAGGTGGTGCATCTGGATCCGGCCGACGGCGTGGGTGGGCTGGCACGCCTTGCGGCGCGAGCGGCCGAGAGCGGCCGCCTGCTGCACGTTCTGTGGCACGACACCCGGATCGCGGATGACGTCTGGGCGCTCGAGGCGATGGGTCTCTTCGAGCTGTTTCCAGATACGGCCATGGTCGGCGGTCGCCTGCATCAGGACGGCCGCATCGTCGACGCGGGCGCGTACTTCGGGTTCGGACGCGGATGCGATGCGCCCGACCGCGGCCGCCCGCTCGAGCGATCCGGGGTACCACGTCCAGGCGTGGAAGCAGCATTCGGTCAGCGCGGTGTCGCTCGATCACTGTGTGCTCGATCCAAAACTGGCCCTCGATGCGCTGTCGGATCTGGCGCGCGCGAACATTTCGCTCGCCCACCTCGGCGCCTGGCTGGGCGCAGCGTTCAGACGACAGGGGCGCCGGGTCATCTACAGCCCCAACCTGCTGGCCGAGACGAACATCGATCTGGCGGCACAGGTCCGCGACGTGGAGCACGAGGCATTCAAGCGCGTGAACGTCGACTTGATGCCCGATCGGCGCTATCTCTCGCCACACGTCGCGCTGCGCGCGCCGGCGTACCAGCCGGCATCAATCGAGATGCGCCGGCGGCCGTTCGGCGAGCCGGGACCGGCGTTGACGGACGCACAGATGCTCGAGGCCGACCGGATGGCTCGGGCCGTCTTGCCGCGCGCCTCCTCGGCGGTGTCGTTCTCGATCCTGACGAGCGTCTACTCCCGCACGCCAGCGCAGTTCTTCGAGCTGACCGCGCGCTCGCTTCTCGAGCAGCGCCATGCCGACTTCGAATGGATCGTGCTCGAGAACGGCCCGGTACCCGACGACGTCGCGCGGGTGCTCGATCGCATCGCGGCCGATCATCGAGTGCAGCGCTTTGCGTGTGCCGAGAACGCCGGCATCCAGGGCGCGATGCGCCAATGCCTCGCACGTGCGACGCGACGATTCGTGATCCCGCTCGACGCAGACGATCTGCTCGAGCCCGATGCGCTGGAGGTTCTCGCCGCCGCGATCGACCGCGAGCAGGCCGATTTCGTCTTCTCGGACGAAGATCACCTCACCGGCGAGCGCGCGCACACGCCGTACTCGAGGCCCGGGTTCGATCCGGTCCTCAACCTGGAATCCTCGTACATCTGGCACCTGTGCGCGTTCAGCCGCGAGCGGGCGCTCGAGCTCGGCGTCTACTCGGACGAGGGGGCCGAGTACTGCCACGACTGGGACACGGTCGTCCGTTTCAGCGAGGCCGGCTTGCGGATCGCGCATGTGCCGCACGTGCTCTACCACTGGCGCACGCATGCCGAATCGCAGAGCCATACCGACACTCAGAATCCCGGCTCCCTGGCATCCATGCGCGCGTGGTCGAGGGGGTTCTCGCCCGCCGCAGCACCGCCGAGCGCTACGAGATCGCCGAGTTCCCTCTCTTTCGAGGCGCTGTCGAATGGTGGATTCGCCGCCGGCCCATCGGCGATCCTGACTTTGCCGTCATGGTCCTGGGCGCGACCCAGGCCGACGTGGATGCGCTTACCGCACGTGCCCGGCCTTTCGATCGCCAGTCACGTCGTGCCGGTTCCACGACGTCTGGACACGCTCTCGGACTGGCGGATGCTCGGTGACGCCCTTCCCCGCAACGTCGAACGCATCGCGCTGCTCGATCTTGGATGTCGTCCGACCAGCCAGGAGTGGGTATGGGAAGCGACGAAATGGTTCGAGCTCCAGCCGGACGTGGCGATCGTGGGCGGCCGCATCCTGGACGATCGCGACTTCGTCGTCGACGCCGGCTCTCGCGTGACCGTCGGGCGAGACGGTGGCGCTCTACAAGGGTCTCCATCGAACGGACGCCGGCGCATTTGCTCTTGCGCTGAAGCCGCAGACGATCGACGCGCCAGCCGAGGGCTTTCTCGTCGTCGAGCGCGCGCTTCCTGGAGGCCGCCATCGAGTCCGTCACACGTGAAGGGTTTCACGAGGCGATTCGGCGCGACGCTCGGGGCGCGTCGCCAAAGCACGCAACCGTCGTGTGATCCATTCGCCGCTCGTCGAGGCAAGGAGGATCCGCGTCCCTGCCGACCGCGCGTCGCGGGTCGACGACGGGTTCCCCGCTGACGAGGATTCGCGACTTGCGCAGAGGGATCCGAACGACGGCGATCCCGCCCCGGCAGCGCTCCACCTGATTGCGCCGACCGACTGGCAGCACGTCGGAACCCGACCCGAGTTCAAGGCCCGCACCTCGGACGACCACGCACGTGGCGAAGCGCTGTTGTTCGGACGCGACGACTACTTTGAACGGGGGATCGAGCGGGCCGCACGCGTGGCGATCGTGCGTCTCGATCCGGCGGACGAAGCCGGTGTGCTCGTCGGCATGCCCACCGTCCCGCTGCCCGAGGGCGACTACGTCGTCGCGCTCAAAAAGTCGACGGGCGGCGTCCTCTCCGTCTCGGGTGTCTGTATCAGGGAAACCAAGGAACGCTGGCCCCGACGGTTCCAGGCGATGCTCGAGGAGCAGGCCCGGTTCGTAGTCGCGAAGCCCGCCTCCGAGAGGCCGCGGCGTGAAGGCGAGCCCCTCTTTTCGATTACGACGGCGGTTCACGACGTCGATCCCCTGTTCCTCGTCGCACTGGCTGACTCGATCCTGGGCCAGCGCTACGATGATTTCGAATGGGTCCTGCTCGACAATGGGTCGCATCGGCCGGAGACGCAGCAAGTCAGCCGAGATCTCGCGGCCCGCGATCCTCGCGTTCGCTTCTGGCGCGTCGAGGACAACCTGCACATCATCGGGGGCAGTCGCTTTCTTCTCGAACGTGCGCGCGGCACCTATATCGTCCCTGTCGATCACGACGACGTGCTCTATCCGGACGCGTTGAGGATTCTGAGCAGCTTCGTGGCCGAGCACCACGAGCCGGACCTCCTGTATTCGGACGAGCAGAAGATCACATTGAACGGGGAGCCGTCGGAGATTCTGTGGAGGCCGGCATGGTCCAACCTCGCGGCGTTGTCGACGTGTCCAGCGTCGCATGTGATGGTCTTCAAGCGTACGCTGGCGCTCGAGGCGGAGCTCTACAGCGCGGACTACGCGCGGGGCAGCCCCGACTGGGACTCAGCACTCCGGCTCGCGGTCAGGGGCTCACGGATCGTGCAGGTGCCCTTTGTGTTGTACGGCTGGCGCATGCACCCGGGCTCAACCGCGATCAACGAGGACTCCAAGAACTACCTGGCAGAATCGCAGAAGTCGGTCGTAGGCCACGCGCTCGAGCGGCTCCAGTGCGCGGATCGCTTCGAGGTCGCCAAAGCCAACGACGTGCTCGGCTATTACCATGCCGTCAGGCGCAAGCACGACGGGCCTCGCGTCCTGCTGCATGCGGTGATTCCTTCGGATGCGTCGAAAGACGCGTTGAGACGGCTTCGGTCCAGCCTCGCGCACACCTGCTACGAAGCCGTTTCGCCACGGATCTACATCCCGGGCCGCGACGAATCGGGCGTCGATCTTTCCGCTGCTGCCGGAGAGTGTGGGATCGGTGGCGTAAAGCCGGAGGTGGTGACATATCGAGATGAGGCGCACCTCATTTCGCTTATGTTTGCCGGCGAGGTCATCGAAAGCGAAGAGGTCCACGTCGTCCTCAATCCGATGCTGGCCGTCACCAACCGGGATTGGATCTGGGAAGCCATTGGCACATTCGAGCTGGATCCATCAACCGGTATTGTTGGCGGCTGCATTGTCGATTCGGCCGGGCGCATCGACCACATCGGCTACGTGTCCGGTCTCGATGGCTTCTTCGCCACCCCCGCCTATGGTCGGGACATGGGACTCGTCCCTGGCCAATTGGACTTCATCCGCCGCAACGTGACCGCGGTGTACGGATCGTTCATGGCCGTCAAGCGCGACGTGCTCCGCGCGATCGGTGGCCTCAAAGGCATCGACCGCTCGGACGGTCTCTACGGGATTGAGCTCTGCCTGCGGGCCGCAGGTCACGGCATCAAGACCGCGTACTCCCCCCGGATGAAGGCCACCTTCGACGGACAGCTTGCGCATCCGGCGGGTGCCGATCGCGCGCTCGTCGCCAAGATTGCCGCGGAGTATCCAACGGCCGGAGCGCCCGATCCTTATTACACTCGTCACTGCATTCCACACGCACACGCCTTCGGGTCGCCCATCGTCGAGTGACGTTAGCCAACAGCCTTGGGGGCCGCGGCATGACATAGAGTGGTGGAACATGCGGGAGGCAGCGAACATTCCGAGATGACACAAACGAAAACACACTGCGTGCCGGCTACCGGCACGGGTCGGCTGTCTTTGACGCTGGTGCGCCGTATTCGTGCCGCATATCGCACGGCGATTGCCGACTATCGCGAGCGCCAGTCAGAGTTGTGGTCGTATATCGCGACGCGCACGCGTGACATCCACGACGCCTTGATCGATGACGATGAAGATCGGCTTGCCAACTTGCTGAGTGATCCCGGATCAAACAACCTGTTCTATGGTTTCGACAATCTCTTCCTCGACAACACCCAGGCTCTAATCCGCTCTGGCGACGGAGCGCCCGCATGGGCTGCGCAACTCGTGGCCATGATTGGGCAACTTGCCGAGACAGTGGGTGCGAAGCGCATCTGGCAACCTGAATTCGGCACCGCGTACCCGTACGTACGAGCAGAGTCAATCGCAGGATGTGGAATCTCTGCTTTGCGCGATTGACCAGCAAATCGGCTACGGGGTTACATTTCCGACCCCGTTCCCCAACGAGTACGGAATCGTTACTTCGCGCGGCATCGTGTCGCACCGTGCTATTCACGCGATTTACTATGCATCCCGTTTGTCCATGTTGCACCCCCGCGGGCGTGGCTACAGCATTCTGGAAATCGGCGCGGGAATGGGCCGTAGCGCGTTGTACGCGCACCAATGGGGGCTTGGCCAATACACGATCGTCGATCTTCCAATGGCCAACGTTGCGCAGGCGGCCTTCTTGGGTGCTGTCCTCGGTGAAGACGCCATCTGCCTGACGGGCGAGAATCGCTCGGGTATTCGCATCTTGACGCCGAACTGGCTCTTCGCGACGGGCGATCGGTTCGACATCATGCTGAATACCGATTCCCTCACCGAGATGCCTCTCGAAACCGCCACGCGGTACGCGCAGATCGCCATGGATCGTGCGGGCAAGCTGCTGAGCATCAACCATGAGGCGAACGACTTGCTCGTGCATGAACTGGCGCCCTTGCGTGGGCGGTCACTGTATCGTGGGTCTTATTGGTTGCGCTCGGGATACGTGGAAGAGCTGTTCGTTCCCTGATTCCTTTTCGGTTGGTCAGTCGGGCTTGATGAGCAACTCCATCTCGCGAATCCTGAACCTGCCGGGAATAACGTCCGGGTCGAATCGAAACTGGTCCAGCGTATCGTGGACAAGAATCGTCAGGGTCTCCTCCTCAGCTATTTGGTTCGAGCCTCAAACGCGCGGTCCGCTCATGCTCGACGAAAGGCTGATCAACACGTCTCCAAAAGAGCTGCGCGATGGCCGGAACGCCGGCCTGGTTGCTACGAGTGTATTTGAAGCGAATCGCATGAACGAATTCCGTGTTCTTCAAAGTGAACACGAGTTGAGGGTCCGCTCCTTCAACGAGACCGCTGCCATCAGCGAGCCACCGTACCTGATGCGAGCTATCGGTGGTGCTCGGAATCGACAACAGGCGAGGATTCCAAGGTAGGGGACGAACCTCGTAGACACCAGAGGAAGAAGTCTCGCGGACCGGATGCAGCAAACCAATTTCCAGTGCCCGCGACAGTCCATGATTGGGAAACAAATCTCCCTTCGGCACATGAAAGTACCGGATGTTGTTCTCCAGGCACCAGCTGAGCGTCGAGGAAGTTCACGACATGCTGAGTGTACTCGTCATAGCTGTACGCCCTGCTCGGATCGTAGACCTGGAAAGTGAAGTTGTATCCCTTGCCGTAGAGGGGCAGCGCCTGAGAAGCGCCGATCGGGAAGAGCAACTTGGTCGCCCCGAATTTGAAAGGTATTGACGTAAGCCCGATGAGCCCCTTGTCGGGCGTCAAACTGTGTTCCATCCACGATGCCAAATCGATATCGTCCGGCGTGATTACTCCGGAGACGCCGAGGTTCCGGGCAATGAAGTGATTCCGGCGTGGATCCAGATGCGTGTACGCGTGGGGAAGCCACCACACTGCCATGGTGATCACGGCCCCCGCGATTGTTGCTGTGGCGATGGCACGCTCGCGACCGTCGCGAGGACTGAGATAAACGCTCACACCGGCGGTCACCGCCGCGAGAAACAGAAGCCACAACTCCACGCGGCGACCGAGGAAGAAGAGATAGGCGTAGAGCAAGATGGCGTCCTGGCTCGGTTTGGTAATGCCACCGGCGAAGAAGCTCATCCCGTACTTTGCAACAAGCCAGCCGATGAGAGAGGCTGCTGCAACGACTGCGAGCGAGCGTGCTGGGACTGGAGCCGTTCGCCCTCGGCCGGCTAATACACACGCAGATGCGGTCAGCGCAAGGACGAGCCAGGCCAGATGCCTTCCTGGAAGGTGCGATTCCGCTGTCGGCCAGTGAATGAGGTCGAAGGGATTGACGGCGGCGACAGCCGCAAGACCCTGCACAGACGAGAAGGAGAAAAGAGGGTCGCTCGTGCCGCGTTGCCTCCGTAGTGCGACCCAGTCATATAGCTGGCTTCGCGCGGGCTCAGGATCAACTTGCTGTAGTAACGGTCTGAGCCGAGGATGAGCAGCGCGGCCAGCATCGTGAGCCCGGCTTGGACGCACGCCACTTTGAGTACGCGCTCGCCGAGTACGACGTGGGCTCGATAGCAGTTGATGACGAGGGCGGCCGTGCAAGCCAGGAGTAGAAAGGGGGCACACACGGGGCTCAGAGCCAGAACCAGCAGGCTCAGGGCAGCCTGGATGGCCATCCCCGCATAGAAGGCACGGCGACGCGGGGGAGGCAGCAATGAGAGGATAGGAATGGCGAGCAGCAGGCTTGGAGCCAATTGCTGAGCGCCGTGCATCCAGTGCAGGTCCGGCGGGAGATTGTGAACGGGATAGACGTTGAGGAACAGGAGCGGCAGGAACTGCACGGCCGCGAGCGGCCGTCTCGCCACAACGGCGACGGTTACCGTGAGCATGTAGAGAGCCCACGACGACCCAGAACACATGCTGCAGGTTGTGGACCTTGACGATGGAGAGCCCGGAGAAGGCGGCCGTGACCGCATTGATGGCGCCGAATCCTGACGTGTAGAAGATTGCCTGCGCCGCCGTTGAAATGCGGATAGAAGAGCCCGTCGTTCAAATACACCCGCCCGATGAACGCGTGAAACCAGCCGTCGCTGAGATGGTGCGGAAGATCGTCGTTGGCGACCGACAACAGCGTGAGAGTGAGCGTCAGCGTGAACGGAACGTAGACGGAAGCTCGAGGCAGCAAGGACCGTGCGGTCTGCGACCAGTTCACGAAGTGGGAAGAGATGGACGCGCGATTGACAACCAGCGTCCCGAAGAGATGTCCGGATGCTAACGAGCCAGGGAAGGATTCCGAGCTCGCGCAGACTGTACGAGCCGGGAACGAGCCAGCCTGCGACGTTGCGAACGTAGAACCAGAGGATCGCAACGGTCAATCCAACGATCAGCTCTACCGGAAACATGAGGAAGCGAAGCGGCTGACGATCCGAGACCCGGGTGAAAACGCTCCATCCCAGCCATTTCAAGCAGCCCACGTGCAGCGCGAGTCTGGCGTAGAACACGGCTCGGTCCGCATCGCCCCAGAGCAGACAGACCAGCGCGGGGACCAGCAGGAACGCCTCGAACAGGAGCCATTCGGGGTCCAGCCACCGGGCGAGCCATCCCGAGTGCGTCCGATCGGGTGTTCGATTTCTGATGACGGGGACTCGCCGGCGAAGGTCAATCGTTGGTTGCAGATGCGACATATCGTCAAGCTTCGCTGGTGTGTGATCGCCTGCAGCGCGTCGACAGCCTCTCGGGGCGCCTCGACACGGCGTCTCCGAGTCGCCGCAGCTCGGGTCCGGACAGTCGGTGCTACGTCGTGCGTCGCAGCGCGGACAGTCTGACGCTCGGAGCCTATCGAGTACGATCGTGCGGGGCTGAAATGCGCCGTGCGATGCGACGGATTCAGTCCGGTTTGTCCGGACCGTGCAGGGAGTGACCGTCTCGCCTCACTGCTCGGGCGGTCTACGTTCCCGCTCGAGCGGAGAGCGACGCGGAACGAAAGGGAGGAGACACGTGGATGACAAACCTGCTCGACTGGTGGTGATCTGTCCGATCTACAACGAAGAGCAGAACATAGCTTACTTCTTCGAGCGGATCAAGAAGGCGCTCGAGCAGCTCGATCCGCTCGCTGTACACCTACCAGTTGCTGTTCACGAACAATCGGAGCATCGACGGCTCGTTGGCGCAGATCGATAAAATACGAGCGGTGCATGACTGGGTGGGGTATCTCACCCTGAGCCGCAATCATGGTTATCAGTTGTCGGTCCTGGCCGGTCTTTCCACGATGCGCGCCGACCTCTACATGATCTGCGACGTCGACTGTGAAGATCCCCCCGAGATGGTGCATGACTTCCTGAACGCGATTGAGCGCGGGCAC
This sequence comes from uncultured cyanobacterium, assembly GCA_963833135.1. GTDB lineage: Bacteria > Acidobacteriota > Vicinamibacteria > Vicinamibacterales > UBA2999 > 12-FULL-67-14b. The sequence goes on from CAWHWW010000018.1 coordinate 173,398, forward strand.
GATTTGGCATATGGCATTCGGAACAATCGGAACGAGCCCTGGCTGTTGAGTCGATGCCGTTCACTGTTCTATCTGGCCCTCCGCGCTCTGGGCGACTACCGTATCGTGCCCTACATGGCCGAGTTCGCCATGTTCAAGCGCTGCGTCCGAGACGTGGTGATTGGCAGTCACAATTCCGCGCCCTTCCTGCGAGCGGAGTACGGTTACGCCGGGTTCAGCCTGATTGGCGTTCCGTATCGCCGCGACGCACGACGCTACGGCAAGACGCACTACAATCTGCTGGGGAACGTGGGCTTCGCTGTTGCAGGCATTCTTGCCGCCACGACATTCCCGCTCCGCGCCGTCTTCTACACGTTTCCGGTCGTGTGTCTGCTGAGCGTCCTCCTCGGCCTCTCGTTCGCCTTTGGCTTGATTGCCGTCGACGCCACGGTTGTCGGCCTCTTGTTCGTGAATGGCCTCTACATGGCCGGCGCGCTGGCGTTCCTTTCAATCTATCTGGCCCGCACGTATCAGAATGGCTTGAGGCGGAGGCGCTTCATCGTCGATCGTGCTCAATCGTCTCTGCCCCGAGCCGAAGGCTCGGCCGATCGCGCGTCGCGCAGAGCGGGACCGCCGTGTTGGAGGTTGAATGCGACAGGCTGTGAATGAGGTGCCGGGCGTTGTCCTGCCCGCTGTGTGAAAGTGAGCAGGCTGCCGGGATTCTCCGTTCGCGAAACGGCTACGACATCCTCCGCTGCACGAATTGCTCGCTCGTGTTCACGGACGATCGGACAGCGCCTTCCGCCGACCGCTTGTATCCACAATTCGATCAGTCCGGGACCGCGTTCGCCAAAGGCGCAGGATCTGCGCTGAAGATTTTCCTGCGTCAGCGAGAGTCATTCATCCGCAGGCTGAAGCCGTCGGGGCGTTTGCTCGATTTCGGCTGCGGCAATGGCGCGTTCGCTCAGCACATGAGCATGTCGGGGTTCGACACGGTCGGCGTCGAGCCATTCAGCCTCGGTGCGACGCAGACGGCCGACCGGCTCAAGCTCATTCGAGCCCCATTCGAACAGATTGCGGGCGAGCTGGGATCGTTCGACATCATCACGCTCTGGCAGGTCCTTGAGCACCTGTCGGCGACCGGTCGAGGTATTGCAGCGCCTCGCGACGCATCTCACGCCCGGGGGCCTGATCGTGATCTCTGTTCCCAATTTTGGCAGCCTGCAAAGGGCGGTCTTTCAAGGCAGCTGGTTCCACCTGGATCCGCCGAGGCACGTGATCCACTTCGAGCTATCTGTGCTGAAGGAGTGTGTCAGACGAGCGGGCCTCGTGCCCGCGACCGAGAAGCGTTTTCTCCCTGAGTATGGTTGCAGCGGCTGGATTCAGAGTTCGCTCAACGCGATCCTGCCGCACAAGAACTATCTGTACGAGCTCGTAAAAGACCGGGGTGCCCTTTCGGGAATGTCTCCGGTGAGTTCGTTGCTTTCACTTCGTCAGCTCTCTCGTGCTGACGCCGCCGCTGCTCGCGATGTCGCTCCCGGTCGAAGCGCTCGCAAGCGCCGCCGGGAAGGGAGCCGCGCTCACGCTGGCCGTTCGTCGAAGCGCCTGAGGCAGGCAAAACGACGTGGTTTTCGAGCAGGTGGGAGGCTTCGACGAGGCTTTCCCGTCGATTTCAACGACGTCGGCTACTGCCTGCGGGTGCGCTGATTGGGGTTGCGAGTGGTCTACACTCCGCATGCCGAACTGGTGCACCACGAATCGGGTACCATTGGTCCCCAAACGCAGGCGAGCCCGAGGTCGACAACTTCCGCGACCGATGGGCGCAGGTGCTCAGTCGCGACCCTTGCTACAGCCCCAATCTGACTCGCGACAGTCCCGATTGGGGATTCGGAGAGAAGTTGTGACCAAAGGTAAAGGATTACCGGTCGTGCTGCTCTGTGGCGGCATGGGGACACGCTTGCGGGAAGAGACCGAGTACCGCCCCAAGCCGATGGTCGAAATCGGTGATCGCCCAATCCTTTGGCACATCATGAAGGGGTACGCCGAGTACGGCCACACCGACTTCATCGTCTGCCTGGGCTACAAGGGCGAGCGCATTCGCGAGTATTTCCTGCGGTACGACGAAATGCAGCATGACCTCACGGTCGCGCTCGGCGATCCGACTCGCGCTGTTCGTTCGCATGGTGATCACGGCGAATTGGGCTGGCGAGTGACGCTGACCAACACCGGACTCACGACGATGACCGGCGCGCGCATCAAGCGCGCCTCGCGCTACATCGAGGGTGACACGTTCCTGGTCACTTACGGCGACGGCGTGTGCGACGTCGACCTCGATGCGCTGATCGCCTTCCATCGCGCAAGCGGCCGGCTGGCCACTGTCACGGGCGTGCGGCCGCAGTCGCGTTTCGGCGAACTGGTGACCGACGGCGAACGGGTCACCGCCTTCAGCGAGAAGCCGCAGGTGCACGACGGGCTGATCAACGGCGGCTTCTTCGTGTTCGACCGCCGCGTGCTCGACTATCTCAGCGACGACGAGGAGTGCGTCCTCGAGCGCACTCCACTCGAGCAGATGGCAGCCGAGGGACAGCTTGGCGTCTACGAGCACGAGGGCTTCTGGCAGTGCATGGACACCTTCCGTGACCTCCAGTACCTCAATTTCCTGTGGAGCGACGGCGAGGCTGCCTGGGCCAAGTGGCAGCGCCCGCGGAAGGTCCTTCAGCCGTGACTGTGTCGTCAACCTTCTGGCAGGATCGTCCTGTCTTCGTCACCGGGGCGACTGGCCTCGTCGGTTCGTGGCTCGTCGGTCGATTGGTGGAGGCGGGCGCCGACGTCGTGTGCCTGGTCCGCGACAGCCTGCTGGCAGAATCGCGGTGAGTCCACTTCGGCGCACGAATTCCCGGAGGGACTCAAGAGCCCAGATGTGTGGGCCATTGAGTCCGCTTGGTGTTGGGGTAACGTAGCGGCCGCGCTAACGCATTCGGGATGACGGAACCGGGACGTCATTGTACGGCGCGTAGCCGGCGCCCCACTGTTGCGTGGTCACGCTGCTATTCGAGCTGTTGATCACATACCAGGTCCCGTCCAACGAACGCCAGACCGCGAAATCGGTCTTCCCGTCGCCGTCATAATCGCCGGGCACCGGGACGTCATTGTAGGGCGCGTAGCCGGCGCCCCACTGTTGCGTGGTCACGCTGCTATTCGAGCTGTTGATCACATACCAGGTGCCGTCCAACGGACGCCAGATCGCGAAATCGGTCTGCCCGTCCCCGTCATAATCGCCGGGCACCGGGACGTCGTTGTAGGGCGCGTAACCGGCGCCCCACTGTTGCGTGGTCACGCTGCTATTCGAGCTGTTGATCACATACCAGGTGCCGTCCAACGGACGCCAGATCGCGAAATCGGTCTGCCCGTCCCCGTCATAATCGCCGGGCACCGGGACGTCGTTGTACGGCGCGTAACCGGCGCCCCACTGTTGCGTGGTCACGCTGCTATTCGAGCTGTTGATCACATACCAGGTCCCGTCCGACGAACGCCAGACCGCGAAATCGGTCTGCCCGTCGCCGTCGTAATCGCCGGGCACCGGGACGTCGTTGTACGGCGCGTAGCCGGCGCCCCACTGTTGCGTGGTCACGCTGCTATCCGAGCTGTTGATCACATACCAGATCCCGTCCAACGGACGCCAGACCGCGAAATCGGTCTGCCCGTCGCCGTCGTAATCGCCGGGCACCGGGACGTCGTTGTATGGCGCGTAGCCGGCGCCCCACTGTTGCGTGGTCACGCTGCTATCCGAGCTGTTGATCACATACCAGGTCCCGTCCAACGGACGCCAGACCGCGTTATCGGTCTTCCCGTCGGCATCGAAATCAGCCTTGGTCTGCCCGGTGCCCAGTGCAAAATCGATCCCGGCAGTCATGGCTGCCGACACTACAACGATCGGCGCGCCGTTCGTCACGATGCAGTTCGAGCCACACCGGAGGTTGCTGTAAAGCTGCTCGCGGTGCCCTGTGGAGACGATCTGGCGGGTCCTAGCGTAATAAGTGCCTGGCGCCAGACCGGAGGTCGCATACACCCCGGCGGAGTTGGTGTTCGCGAACTTCGTGAACACGCCGGCAGCCGAGTAGATATCCACCAGGACGCCCGACAATGGGGCGCCAGTGCGTTGGTCCGTGACCGTCCCGGAAATGCCTCCGGCTCCGGACGAGAGCGTGAAGTCGACGCCGTTCGATGTCTTGTTGGACAGGACCGCGATGGGCGTGCCCGACGTCACTGTGCAGCCGTAGCTGCACGGCTGGGCGTTGTAGAGCTCGTCCTGATAGAACACGCCCGGTACCCACGCTCGTCCGGGCAAAGTAGGTTCCCGGCGGCAACCCTGCCACCGTGTATCCACCGCCGGCGTTGGTCGTGGCGCTCTTCGCGAAGGCGCCCGTCGAGGTGTAGATCTGCACGACGATCGACGCCAGTCCCACTCCCGTATTGGCGTCGATTACTGCGCCGGCAATAATCCCGCCTCTCGACAGGGCGAAGTTGATACCGGTTGTGGTTGCGAGGGTGGTCACGGCAACAGGCGTCCCCGCGGTGGGGTTAGTGCACATGGGTACGCACGCCGTGCCGTTGTACAGCTGATCCACAACCGCGATGGAAGTGTTATTGGGCAGGAACAGAATGCCCGAGGATGTCCGCACGTAATACGTGCCCGCTGGCAACCCGGAGGTGGTGTAATTGCCGGACGAATCGGTGTTCACGGAGCCCAGGTTGACTCCGGCATTCGAGAAGATCTGCACGGCGACGTTTTGCAGGTTGGACGCATTCGACGCATCAGTGACCTTGCCGCTGATCCGTCCGCCGGCAGTCAACGCGAAATTGATCCCGCTTACTGTCGCACCGTTCACCACGATGGGCGTGCCAGAGGTGACAACGCAACCGGTCTGCGGACACGTCTGGCCTTGCCATAACTGGTTGATGTAGCCAGGGGAGTTGCTGCTGCGAACGTAGTAAGTGCCCGGAGGCAGACCAGCCGAGGTGAAGACACCCGAGCCGTTGCTGTTGAACGTTCCGACGCTAACACCCGCGGAGTTGAACACCTGTGCGCCGATGCCAGAGAGCAGGGCGCCATTGGCGGCAGCGGTGATGATACCGGTGATGACTCCGCCGCGCTGAAGCGTGAAGTTGATGCCGCTTGCGATGCTGCCGCTGCTCACGTTCACCAGAGTGCCACCGACGGTGCTAAAGATCGAGCAGTTGTTCAGGCAGGCCACGCCGTTGTAAAGCTGGTTGATGTACGGGATGCCGCCAGCAGGGTCATTCGTCCGCACGTAATAGGAGCCCGTGGCAACGTTGCTGAACGTGTACAACCCATTGCTGGTCATGGCCGTAGCCACGACTCCGCCGGTTCCATTCACCAGCTGAACCGGCAACCCGGTGGGAAGGCTGTTGTCGAAGCCGTCGGTCACAGTTCCTGAAATCGATCCCGTGCCGGTGGCAAGCAGCGAAAAGTTGATGTTGGTGACCGGTTGACTCGAGACGACGAACGGCGTGCCATTTGTGGCCGGGCAGCCTGAGCACGAAAAGTGGCTGTAGAGCTGTTGCACGTAACCGCTGGTGGTACCGTTGGGGAAAAAATTCGCGTAGTAGGTTCCAGCGGGGACGGCCCCGGTCGTGAAGTTGCCGGAGGCGTCGGTGTTGGCGCCGCCAATGTACCCGCCGCTGGAATTCGTCAGAGCGACAAATGCGTCCTCAATAGGTGCACCACCCGCCGCGGCGGTCACGGTTCCGGAAATCGTTTGACCAGGACCCAGGACGAAGTCGATGCCGCTCGTCGTAGCCGGCACCGTCACCGAAACCGGTGTGCCCTGCGTTTGCTGGCAGAAGTCGTTCACGCAGACGAGGTTGTTCCACGCGTAGTCGACGAGGCCGTACGGGTTTCTCGTGGAGACGTAATAGGTGCCCGCCGCCAGCCCGCTGGTGATGAAGTTGCCCGCACCGTCCGTCACTACCTCGTCAACCCGATTCTGGGTCGGGTCGTAGACTCGCACTTCGACAGTTGCCAGCGGTGAGCCATTGATGTTTTTGACCGTCCCCGAGATACGGCCACCGGGATCGAGCGCGAAGTCGATGCCGTTCGTCGTCGCCCCGAGCGTGACGGAAACGGGGTCCGCCGTATCGCAGATGTCCACGGTGCACTTGCGGTTGTTATATGACTCGTCCTGGAAACCCTGCCCGTTGGCGGTGACTACGAAGACGCTACCGGTAATCGTGCCGCCATCACTGATGTAGTGGCCGAGGTTGTCTGTCGTCGCCGTCGAGAATGCGATGTCCGTGCCTGAATCGAGAAAGAATACCAGCGCGCCGGCGATCGGATTTCCCGTCGCCGAATTGGTGATGGTCCCCGCAATCCTGCCGCCTGGATCGAGGTCGAAGCTGATGCCGGTGACGGCGCCTCCAGACACAACAACCGGCGTGAGGCTATTGACGTCGCAGGTCGCCGAGCACGAGATGTTGTTCCAGACTTTGTTGATGTAACCTTGCGCGTTTTGCGTCAGAACTCCGTAGCTGCCGTCAGGGAGATTCTGCGAATAATTCCCTCCGCCGTCCGCGGTGGCGGTGGCAACGGGGCCATCGCTGTCGCCGTTCAGGTCATAAAATTGCACCATCGCACCGGCGATCCCGGTATGAGTCACCGAACTCGTGATTTGTCCACTGATGCTTCCCGATGCCAGCGCGTTCGAGGCGTACCCGGGGATGAGCAGAGCGGCCACTAGCGCGGCCCTGACGAGAGAAATCCGAGGAACGCGAACGTGTGCAACCGAACCGTTGGCGTGTACCATTAGGGGGCCCCAAAGACCCTTTCGGGTCGCTTCCTGGCAGTTCAGACAGTTTTTCAGATGAGCTAAGACAGAGATGTATACTGCTGAGCTTCAGGGTAGTCAAGCAGATTTCGGGGGCGGAGTTGCCCAACGATGCCTGGGGGAACCTGCTACGACGAGATTTAGCGCGCACCAAAACCGCTGCACGCGTGCCCCGCAACCAAATTTCAGAAGGGCTTACAGGGATTTCCTGTAGGCCCTATTTCTGGCATCTGACGCCCATTCCTAGTGTGTGCGCCAAGGCGAGGGCAACGCATCTTCAAGCTTCGCTGAAGCGTGCTCCACGAACCGTAGGGCGCTGTCGCGGCCATGTCCACCACCACGTCAAGGCTCAACTTCATCGTGCCATCGGGCTGACGTGTGACGATCGCGACCCAGTCCCAAACTTCAGTGCCCGGCGCTGATGCTCTAGGGTCCTACGACGTCAGAGGTAATGTCATCGACCTTGTAGGGCTCTACAAATCCCGGCTCAGTCTAGCAGCGCACGAGCGCCCACACGCAACGCGACGAGGGCTGGCGAGGGCCGAGAACCGGGTTAATCTAGCCGCGGCGCTTAGGCCGGCCCTCGGAGAGCTCATTTGGCCCATTCACCCGCGCATCGCCTGTCGAACCAACACCCGGTCGTGGAGCTGCCGCCGTTGACGCTCGGACACCACCCGGGCGTCGTCACGAAGCACAGCGAGGCAGCGTGCGCGCGTATCGTTTCGGCGTATCGGGCCTCGGCTGCGCTCCAGGACACGCACACATCGGCGCCCGATCTCTGGACCGGCATCGTCGGCGGTCACCTGACGAGCCTCATCGACGCCCTGATCGCGGGAGAAACCGCGACGCTCGCGAAGATGTTCTCGAGCTTCGGCGCCGACTACACCTGGTTCGGCGGCATCACGACAGGCGTCGACGGCTTCAACCACTGGGACCGCGACGAGCGGATGATCGCGTATTCGTACTTCGATCAGCTCGTGAGCCTCGGCGAAGCGCTGTCGGTCTTGCCAGCCGAAAACCCGGAGCAGGGCGACAACGGAAACTGGGGCAAGAACATTCAGCGACGGCCGGCCGACGTGGTCGCGCGTATCGAAGACAAACTCGGGATCAGCATTCGGCCGCCCATCGGGATCATGCCGGTGTCCGGGATTGCCTTCGACGGCGGCGCTCTTCACTACCGGCACATCAACGCGCTCTACACCGCCGTCCGGGCGCGCGATCTGACGGAGCCGGGCGATGCGATCAGCGAATACGGGGGCGGTATCGGGCTCATCCCGCTCTATCTGCACCGCTTCGGCCGCAAGGACTACACACTCTACGATCTGCCGATCGTCAATGCCGTCTCCGCCTACTTCCTCATCGGCGCGCTCGGCGACGACGCCGTGTGCCTCGAAGGCGAGCCGTCGAAACCGAATGCAGTCAAGATCAAGACTGGCGAGAGCTGCCACCGTGAGCGCGACAAGGCGTTCACGCTGGCGTTGAACCAGGACTCGTTCCCCGAGATCGACGAAACCATCGTGCGGGACTACCTCGGACAGATCCGGCGCACGACGACGAATTACTTCCTCAGCATCAACCATGAGGTCGAGCATGCGAAGACGAGCGAAACGAAGCACCTGAACGTCTCCACACTGCTCACCGGCGAAGCCGGATTTCATCGCTTCTACCGCATGCCGTACTGGCTCCGTCGTGGCTACGTAGAGGAGCTCTACGCCGTCCGCTAGCGTCCGGCCTGGTGGGGCCGCCGGTCGTTACACTCCACATGGTGAACTGGTCCACCGCGAATCGGGTACTGGTCCCCGAACCTAGAGGGGAACCTCGAAATGACCGCTTCCGCGACCGGTCGGCGCAGAGGCCGGGTCGCGCCCTTACTACAGCCCTGAGCTGACTCGCTAAGTCCCGATCGGGATTCGGAGAGAAGTTGTGACCAAACGTAAAGGACTTCCGGTCGTGCTGCTCTGTGGCGGCATGGGGACGCGCTTGCGGGAGGAGACCGAGTATCGTCCCAAGCCGATGGTCGAAATCGGTGATCGCCCGATCCTCTGGCACATCATGAAGGGGTACGCCGAGTACGGCCACACCGACTTCATCGTCTGCCTGGGTTACAAGGGTGAGCGCATTCGCGAGTACTTTCTGCGTTACGACGAAATGCAGCACGATCTCACGGTCGAACTCGGAGATCCAACTCGCACCGTCCGTTCGCATGGTGATCACGGCGAGCTCGGCTGGCGCGTGACGCTGGCCAACACCGGACTCAAGACGATGACCGGCGCGCGCATCAAGCGCGCCTCGCGCTACATCGAGGGCGATACGTTCCTGGTCACTTACGGCGACGGCGTGTGCGACGTCGACCTCGATGCGCTGATCGCCTTCCATCGCGCAAGCGGCCGGCTGGCCACCGTCACCGGCGTGCGGCCGCAGTCGCGTTTCGGCGAACTGGTCACCGACGGCGAACGGGTCACCGCCTTCAGCGAGAAGCCGCAGGTGCACGACGGCCTGATCAACGGCGGCTTCTTCGTGTTCGATCGCCGCGTGCTCGACTACCTCAGCGACGATGAGGAGTGCGTCCTCGAGCGCACTCCGCTCGAGCAATTAGCGGCCGAGGGACAGCTCGGCGTCTACAAGCACGAGGGCTTCTGGCAGTGCATGGACACCTTCCGTGACCTCCAGTACCTCAATTCCCTGTGGAGCGAGGGCGGGGCCGCCTGGGCTACGTGGCAGCGCCCGCGGAAGGTCCTTCAGTCGTGACCGTGTCTTCAACCTTCTGGCAGGACCGTCCTGTCTTCGTCACCGGGGCGACTGGCCTCGTCGGTTCGTGGCTCGTCGGTCGGTTGGTGGAGGCGGGCGCCGACGTCGTGTGCCTGGTGCGCGACAGCCTGCCGCACAGCGAGTTCATGCGCAGTGGCCTGGTCTCGAAAGTGCGCGTCGTACGCGGCGACCTGTGCGATGCACCGTTGCTGCAACGGGCGGTTGCCGAGTACGAGGTCCGCACCGTCTTCCATCTGGCGGCGCAGACCATCGTCGGTGTCGCCAGTCGTGAGCCGGTGGGCACGCTCGAAGCCAACATCCGCGGCACCTATCTGCTCTTCGAGGCCTGCCGGCACGCGACGCTCGTCTCCGAGATCGTGTTCGCCTCGTCGGACAAGGCCTATGGCGAGCACGAGGTGCTGCCGTACGACGAGGATGCGCCGCTGCAAGGCACTTACCCGTACGACGTCAGCAAGTCGTGCGCGGACCTGATCGCCAGGATGTACGCGCGGGCTTTCGGTCTGCCGGTGGTCATCACCCGCTGCGGCAACTTCTTCGGCGGCGGCGACCTCAACTGGAACCGGATCGTGCCAGGCACCGTCCGCTCGATCCTGCGCGGCACGGCCCCGATTATCCGCTCGGATGGCTCGTTCATCCGCGACTACTTCTACGTGCGCGACGGCGCGGCGGTGTACATGCTGCTGGCCGAGGCGCTCGCGAAGGATCCGAGCCTCAAGGGCGAGGCGTTCAACTTCTCGTACGAGCAGCAGGTCTCGGTGATCGAACTCGTGCAGATGATCTCCCGGTTGATGGACAGCACGCTGCAGCCGGTCATCCTGAACCAGGCCAGTAACGAGATTCGCCGGCAGTTCCTCTCGGCGCGGAAGGCGCACGAGCGGCTGCAGTGGACGCCGCTCTATTCGCTCGAGAGCGGTCTCGGCGAAACCATCGACTGGTACCGACGACTGCTGGGAGAGACCGCGTGAGCCTGGACCGCTGTCGTGCCTGCGGGGGCACTACCTTCTTCCCGGTCTTGGATCTCGGCGTCACGCCGCTTGCCAACTCGATCATCCCCAGCGCCGACGCACCGCAGGAACGTTTCCCGCTGAAGGTGGTCGGCTGCCATGCCTGCTCGCTGGTGCAGTTGACCGATCTGGTGCCGCCCGAGCGGCTGTTCCGCACCTACACCTACTTCTCGTCCAATTCCGACGAGATGGTGGCGCACGCTCGCACGCTGGTGACGCGCCTGGTGCAGGAACGCGGACTCGGCGCCGGCTCGCGCGTGTTCGAGATCGCCAGCAACGACGGCTACCTGCTGCAGCACTATGTCGCGGCGGGCGTACCGGTTCTCGGCATCGAACCGGCCACCAACATTGCCGAGGTGGCTCGCGGTCGTGGCATCGACACGATCTCGGAGTTCTTCGGCGAGTCGCTGGCCGCCGCGCTCGCCGCCGAAGGTCGCACGGCCGACGTCGTCCACGCCAACAACGTGATGGCGCACGTGCCCGACCTCCGCGGCTTCGTGGCCGGTCTGCGGCACGCGCTCAAGCCGGGCGGCGTGGCAGTCGTCGAGGCACCCTACGTCCGCGACCTCGTCGAGCGTTGCGAGTTCGATACGGTCTACCACGAGCACGTCTTCTATTTCTCCCTGACCGCGCTCGTCCGTCTGTGCGCGGCCGAGGGGCTGACCGTCACCGATGTCGAGCGACTCCACATCCACGGCGGCTCGCTGCGGCTGTTCATCACGCATGGCGGCATGCCGTCGACGCGCGTGCAGGCGCTGCTCGACGAGGAGCAGGCGCTCGGGATCGTGTCACCCGAGTATTACGCGACGTTTGCCGAGCGGGTGGATGCCCTGCGCGAGACCGTCGTGACGTTGCTGCGCCACCTCAAGGCCGGAGGCGCCACCCTGGCTGCATACGGCGCGGCCGCCAAGGGCTCGACGCTGCTCAACTCCTTCGGCATCGACGCGACGACGCTCGACTTCGTGGCGGATCGGAGCATCCACAAGCAGGGCCACTACATGCCGGGCGTCGGCATCCCGATCGTCGATGCGCAGGAACTGGCCAGGCGCCGCCCGGACTACACACTGCTGCTCGTCTGGAACTTCGCCAGCGAGGTGCTGCGACAGCAGAACGCCTACCGTCGGCGAGGGGGCCGCTTCATCGTGCCGATCCCGCACGTCCAGGTGTTGTAAGTGCAGTTCGACCCTACGGCCGTCAACGGCTCCTGGCTTGTCCGGGCGGAGCCGAGCGTCGACCACCGCGGTGCGTTCGTTCGTTTCGCCTGCGAGCGCACGCTTGCCGGCCGCGGGCTGGTCGGCCACTTCGTGCAGACCAGCCTTTCGATCAGCCGCCGCCGCGGGACGCTGCGCGGCATGCACTATCAGGCGGCCCCGCACCACGAGGTGAAGCTCGTGCGCTGCGTTCGCGGCTGCATCCAGGACGTGGTCCTGGACCTGAGGCCGGAGTCGCCCACGTACCTCCGCTCGGCGAGTTACGAGCTCTCCGCCGACAATCAGCTCGCGCTCTATATCCCCGAAGGCTGCGCCCACGGCCTGCTCACCCTCGAGGACGACTGCCACGTGCTCTACCAGATCAGCGCTGAGCACGTGCCCGATGCAGCGCGCGGCGTACGCTGGAACGACCCCGCCTTCGGAATCGACTGGCCGTTTGCGCCGGTGGAGATCTCGGCACGCGACGCGGAGTATCCGGACTACAAGCCATGACGCCCCGAGTCCTGGTCACCGGCGCCACCGGTTTCATCGGCGCCCGGGCGGTTGCGGCCCTCGTATCACGCGGCGCCGAGGTGCACGCCATTGTCATCGAGCCCGACGGCCATCGTCCCTGGCGCGCAGTCGCATGTCGCCGACCTCTTCGACGAGACGGCTGTCGGCATCGTGCTCGATCGCGTCCGTCCCGCGAACCTGCTGCATCTCGCCTGGTACGTGGAGCACGGCAGGTTCTGGACGGCCCCGCAGAATTTCGCGTGGGCTGCCCGCACGGGCACGCTCGTCCGGCAGTTCGCGGCAGCTGGCGGACGACGCGTTGTCGGCGTCGGCACGTGCGCGGAGTATGGCGCCGCCGAGGGCACGTGCAGTGAGTCGGCGACCCCGATAGCGCCGACCACGATTTACGGGCAGGCGAAGGCGGCAGGCTGGTTCCTGATGCAGGCGACGGCCGGCGTGGCCGGCATCGAGGCCGCCTGGGCCCGCGTGTTTCACCTGTTCGGTCCAGGCGAAGCGGAGGCGCGGCTGGTGCCGTCCATCGTTCGACCGCTGCTGGCCGGCGCGCCCGCCACCTGCCGCGCCGGGGCGCATGTCCGCGACCTCATCGACGTCGTTGATCTCGGCGATGCGCTCGCCGCGATCACGCTGTCGACGACGACCGGCGCCGTCAATGTCGGATCCGGAACGAGCGTGCAACTTGGCGAGGTCGCCCGACGACTCGCTGCGCTTTGTGGGCGCGAAGACCTGCTCACGGTGGAGGAGGGCCGGTCGACGCCCGACAACCCGCGTGTCCTCGTGCCGCTCCTGGATCGCCTGCAACGAGAAGTCGGGTGGCACTCACCGGCGACGCTCGACGCGCGGTTGGTGGAGGTGGTTAACTGGTGGAGATCCGCCCAGTCCTGCTAAGGTGAAAGGTTGATGAGAGCGCACGTGGCCCCAGTGGTCGTCCGGGCTCCCCGGCAGTCGAATGCCGCCGTCAGCCCGCTGCGGATGCCCTCGGCGCTGTTCACGCACCGGCACCTCATCCTGGCCCTGACGCGTCGTGACCTGGCCGAACGGTTCCGCGGCACGCTGCTTGGCGTCCTGTGGTTCGGCCTGGGGCCGGCCATCCTGGTCGGCGTCTACACGCTGACCTTCAGCGTGGTGTTCAAGGCGCGCATGCCGTATGCGACCGCGCCCACAGATGATCACGGCCTGTTCGGCGTGTTCCTGTTCGCGGGACTCGTGCCGTTCACGATCTTCGCGGACGTCGTTTCGCGGTCGCCCGCCCTCGTGACCTCGCGCGCCAACTACGTGACCAAGGTCGTGTTCCCGCTCGAGGTGCTCAGCGCGGTTACGGTGTTGTCGGCACTGAGCGGCGGCGTGCTCTCGTCGCTGATCCTGCTGGTGGCGCTGGCGATTGCGACCGGGAGCATGCCCCTCGCCGCCCTGGCGTACGTGCCGTGCCTGCTGCTCATGGTGCCGCTGCTCGTCGGCGTGTCGTGGATCCTGGCGGCGCTCGGCACCTACGTCCGCGACCTCGGCCAGATCACGTCGCTGCTGCTGACCGTGTGCATGTTCGTCAGCCCGATCTTCACCCCCGTCGACCGTTTTCCGCAGCAGGCGCAGTCCTGGCTGCGCCTCAACCCGGTGACCGTGCCGGTCGACACCGCACAGCGGTTGCTCTTTGTGGGAGCGCTGCCATCGGTCGGAACGGTCGCGGCATATCTCGGCGCCGGGCTCGCCGTGATGGCGCTCGGGTGGATGCTGTTCCAGGCGTTGCGGAAGGGTTTCGCGGATGTCCTCTGAGGCGCCGCCACCCGCGATTGGCCGACGATCTGGTCATCGTCGCGGAGGACGTCGGCAAGGTCTACCAGATCTACGAGCATCCGGGCGACCGGCTGCGCGAGTTCCTGGCCGCCGGCATGCGCAGCTACCATCGCAAGTTCTGGGCCCTGCGCCACGTGTCGTTCGAGGTGCGCCGCGGCGAGACGGTTGGCTTCCTCGGCCGCAACGGCGCCGGCAAGTCGACGCTGCTGCAGATCGTCGCCGGGACGCTGCCGCCGACCGAGGGGCAGGTGCTCGTCCGAGGGCGCCTGTCGGCACTGCTCGAACTCGGGACCGGATTCAACCCGGAGTTCACGGGCCACGAGAACGTGCTCCTCTACTCCCGGATCCTCGGCCTGAGCGACGCCGAGATCGCAGAGCGCTACGACCGCATCCTGACCTTTGCCGACATCGGCGACTTCCTCGAGGTGCCGGTGAAGGCGTACTCGTCGGGCATGCTGATGCGCCTCGCGTTCGCCACCGCGATCAACATCGATCCGCAAGTACTCATCGTCGACGAAGCGCTGGCGGTCGGCGACGCACGGTTCATGGCGCGTTGCATGACCCAGTTGCGCCGGATGCAGGACGATGGGGTGTCGATGCTGTTCGTGGGCCACGACACCGACGCGGTGATGCGGCTCTGCTCGCGGGCCTACGTGCTGCACGACGGCCACGTGGTGCAACAGGGGCAACCGGCGCACACGGTGAGCTGGTACCTTGCCTTCGCGTCGACCGGCTACGACATGGCGCGCATGCACGCGTTCGACGAGCCGGTGCGCCTGTCCGACGCGACTGCGGCGGAGCAGGAGCCGGCGGCGTCGGTGCCGCAAGCGGAGGCCGACGCGGCCATGGCGGCAGCGAGCGACGAGTTGCCCGAGTTCCAGTTGTTCCGCTTCGGCGACGGCACCGCCCGGATCGTCGGGTGCGAAGTGCGTAACGAGCGCGGCGAGCGGACGGCGCAGGTGCCGATACACGGCGTCGCCCGTCTGCACGTCACGTGCGAATTCCTGGAGGACCAACCGCAGCACCTCGTCGGCTTCTACATCAAGGATCGCCTCAACCTGCACGTGATCGGCATCAACACCCACCAGGAACGCGTACCCGAGCGTCCGGTGCGCAAGGGCGACGTGCTCACGTACGTGTTCGAGTTCAACGTCGAGCTCAAGCCGGGTTACTACTCGGTCAGTCCGTCGATCGCATACAACCAGCTCGAGCACCGCTGGATGGACTACGTCGAGAACATGCTGATCGTCCACGTGCACGATCCGGTTCCCGGTCGAATGGTGTTCGGCGTGTGCCTGCCGAGCACGCGCCAGGTCACGGTGCACGCTAGCGAGGCTCCGCGAAGCACCGATCTTGCCGGCGCGGCGGAGGCCTGAGGTGGCGTCCGCGCAGTATGATCTGTGGCTCAACGGAGCGTGAATCACGATGAGTCAGTCTGGAACCGGAATGCCGCGGCGCGGCATCATTCTCGCCGGCGGGTCCGGCACGCGGCTGTATCCGGCGACGCGCGCGGTGTCGAAGCAGCTGCTGCCGATCTACGACAAGCCGATGATCTACTACCCGTTGAGCACGCTGATGCTCGCCGGCGTGCGCGACATCCTGATCATCTCGACGCCGCGCGACACGCCGATCTTTCAACAGCTGCTCGACGATGGCAGCCAGTGGGGGCTGCGGCTGCACTACGCGGTACAGCCGACGCCGGGCGGTCTGGCGCAGGCGCTCATCATTGGCGGGAAGTTCCTGGCCGGCGCACCGTCGATCTTGATCCTGGGCGACAACCTGTTCTACGGGCACGATCTGCCCGAGCGGTTGGAGGCAGCCGACCGACGACCGGCCGGCGCCACGGTGTTTGCGTATCACGTGGTCGACCCGCAGCGCTACGGCGTGGTCGCCTTCGACGCTTCCGGCCGCGCCACTTCGATCGAAGAGAAGCCCGCGCATCCGAAATCAAGTTTCGCCGTCACGGGTCTGTACTTTTATGACGGTCGCGCGCCGGAGTTCGCCGCCGCCCTCACACCCTCGGCGCGTGGCGAGCTGGAGATCACCGACCTCAATCGCCATTACCTGGATCGCGGCGAGCTGGCGGTGGAGGTGATGGGCCGCGGCTACGCGTGGCTGGACACCGGCACGCACGCGTCGTTGCTCGAGGCGAGCCAGTTCATCGAGACTATCGAGAGGCGTCAGGGGTTGAAGATCGCGTGTCCTGAAGAGATAGCTTACAGGCATGGATTCATCAACGCTTCGCAACTCGAACAACTGGCGGGCGCCTTCAGTCGAGACAGCGACTACGCTCGGTACTTGCTTGCGTTGCTGGACCGGCCGTCGTTCGACGCCTGACGGCGATGCCGGCGCTTCACCGCGAAATCCCTGTGCGTTTCGACTACGTTCACTTTGTGAACGCGTACGCTATAATCCCGTTCAGTTCGTGAACACGGCAGCCCCACTCGCCACGCCCTGTATGTGAGGAAACCGAAGGTGTGTTTTCGTCGATGGCCCGCATTGAAATAACCGGCGTCGATCTCAACTTCCAGGTGGCGTCAGAGCGTCACGGCACGCTGAGGTCGACGATGCGCCAGTTTCGCCGCCGCACCGTGCCGCGCGTCGTCAAGGCGCTGCAGGACGTCAACCTGTCGGTCCGGGCGGGCGATCGGGTCGGCCTGATTGGCCATAACGGCGCCGGCAAGAGCTCGCTGCTGAAGGTCATGGCGGGCATTTATCCTCCGCAGCGAGGGCGGGTGGTGACCGAGGGGCACATCTGTCCGCTGTTCGAGTTCGTCACCGGCTTCGAGATGGAAGCCACCGGTTGGGAGAACATCCGCACGCGGGCGCTCCTGCTCGGCATGTCGCCTCGCGAAATCGATCAGAAGATCGACGGCATCGCAGCCTTTTCGAACCTGGGCGAGTTCCTCGATATTCCCGTCCGGCACTATTCCACCGGTATGTACGTGCGGCTCGCGTTCGCCACCTCGACGGCTGTCGACCCGCAGATTTTGCTGCTCGACGAAGTCATGGCCGCTGGTGATGCCGCGTTCATCGACAGCGCGCGCCGGCGCATGAACGAGCTGATGGAGCGCGCGAGCATCGTCGTGTTCGCAACTCATAGTCTCGACGTCCTTCCGACGTTCTGTGATCGCACGATCCTGCTGAAGCAGGGACGGATTGTCGCTGACGGGCCGACGTCGGACGTGGTGCGCCTGTACGCAGAGTCCGGGTCGACCGCAGGATGAGTCCGCGGCCCGGCGACCAGCCCTACGCGCTTGCCGTGTCGGTCCGACCGGAGGACGCTTCGACGACGCTGTTTTTTGGGCATCTTGCCGGTGGCATGCGCGCGACCGTGCGGGTGGCGCACTACCGGCAGCCGGACCTGGCCGAGCAGCTGTCCGGCGCTTCCGCGATCATCCTGGTGCGCGCCCTGTTCGAGCTGGATCCGGTCATCTGGTTCGCGCGGCTCGCCGGCGTGCCGCTCTACTACTTTGTCGACGACAACTTCATGCTGTTGCGCGAGCAGCCGGGAGTCTGGTCGGCGTATGTCGAACCTTACTCCGCCCGTAACGTGAGAGAACGCCTTCGCGCATTCTCTGGCGTGCTGGTGTCGTCGCCGTCACTGCTGAAATATTTCGAGGAGCATCGCCTGCACACCCCCTTGACGTTGTTTCCGCCGATCGGCTGGTCGTCGACGCTGCCGCGCCCGTCGAGCATGGGCGCAGCCGCATCCATCGGTTTCTTCGGCGGGTCGCATCTCCACGGTGTCCTGGAGGATTACGTGCTGCCTGCCATTCGACGGGTGGCCGCCGTGCAACCGCTGCGATTCGTGGTGGCCGGCGTCAGCGAGCCCATCGCAACTTCGCCCGGCTTGACGGTCGTCCATCAGACATACGACCTGTCGTACTCGCGCGGGTTGCGCACGCTGGCCGCTGCCGGCGTGGATGTCCTGGTGCACCCGTCCCTTCCCGGCCACGCGAACAATGCCTACAAGAACCCGCACGCCTTGATCAGCGCGCTCGCGATCGGCGCCGTGCCGGTTGTATCAGCGCGTCCGCCATACGATGACTTACCTGCGTCGGGCATCGTGTTGCGGTGCGAGGACACGATCGACTCCTGGTATCTGGCGCTGAAGCGGGCGTTGGACCCCGTCGAGCACCGCGCCGTCAGCGACCGTCTCGGGTCGTTTTGCGCGTCGCATTTCGACGGGAGCGTGAATCGCCAGGTGATCGAATCGCTCGTCGGCCATCCGGTAACACGGTCCGCAGCTTTCGTGCTGGCGAGGCACATGATTGCGGTGATTTGCCTGGGCGTCGACCTTGTGTGGCGGCGGGCGCGCTCGGCCGGCTCGTCTTGCGCGAGGATCTTCAAGCGCTGAGCTGCGCCGGCTCGCAGGAAAGAGCTCATGAAACCCATTCAGCTGTTTGTGCCAACCTTTCGAGTCGACGAGTGCCTGGCCCAGGTGCGCGAGTGCCTGGAAAAAGGGTGGACCGGCCTCGGCTACAAGACCAACGAGTTTGAACGTGCGTGGGCGGCGCATACCGGATTGCCGCACGCGCACTTCCTCAACTCGGCCACATCGGGATTGCACCTCGCCGTCCGCCTTCTCAAGGAGCGGCACGGGTGGAGCGATGGCGACGAGATCATCAGCACCCCGCTGACGTTCGTCTCGAGCAATCACGCGATTCTGTACGAACGCCTGCGTCCGGTGTTTGCCGATGTCGACCAATACCTGTGTCTCGATCCCGAATCGATCGCTGAACGCATCACTCCACGGACGCGAGCGGTGATCTTCGTCGGGCTCGGCGGCAACACCGGTCAGCTCGACGCCGTGGTGCGGCTGTGCCGCGAGCGTGGTCTCACGCTGATTCTCGACGCCGCCCACATGTCGGGCACGCGGCTTCGGGGCCGTCATGTCGGTGCCGAGGGCGACGTCAGCGTCTTCAGCTTCCATGCCGTGAAAAACCTCCCGACGGCCGATTCCGGGATGATTTGTTTCCCCGATGCTGAATCCGACGCGGCGGCGCGGCGCTGGACCTGGCTCGGGATCGACAAGGACACGTTTGCCCGCACACAGAGCGACAGCACGTACAAGTGGCACTACCAGGTCGAGCACGTCGGCTTCAAGTACCACGGCAACTCGATCATGGCCGGCATCGGCATGGTCTCGCTGCAATACCTCGACGCCGACAATGCGTTCCGCCGGCAGCTGGCCGCATGGTACGACGAGGGTTTGGCGGGCGCCGCCGGTATCGATCGCGTGCCGGTGGCGCCGGAGTGCGAGTCGGCACGCCATCTTTACCAGGTGATGGTCGATCGTCGCGACGAGGTGATGGTCGGCCTCAACGCCGCCCTGATTTATCCCGGCGTTCACTATCGCGACAACACGGCGTACGCGATGTACGCCGACCAGCCCGCGTGCCCACGTGCCAGGCGCGCCAGCGAGCGGGTCATTTCTCTTCCGATGCATCTGCAGCTGGATCGTGCCGACGTGACGCGCGTATGCGAAACGCTGCGCCAGCTGACCAGCGACAGCAAGCCCGAAGCCGGCAAGCCCGTAAGCCCTCCTTGAATGCCCAAGCGACATGTCCCTTCACTCGTGAGCGGCCGCGTGCGGCTGCGGCTCCTCGAAGAGGCCGACCTGCCGATGACCCGGGCCTGGCGCAACCAGGATCACATCCGCAGGTGGTTCTTCAATTCCGACATCATCACGCCGGAACAACACCACGCCTGGTGGCGGCGGTATCATGAGCGCGACGATGATTTCGTCTTCGTCATCGAGGAAACCGACACGCTGAAGCGTCCGATAGGGCAGGTGGCCCTCTACAACATCGACTGGGCGGCCGGCCGGGCGGAATTCGGCAGGTTGATGATCGGCGAAGCCGCCGCCCAGGGCCAGGGTTTGGCGCGATTGGCCACCAGCACGATCGTGGATGAGGCCTTGACCGCGTGGGCAATCAACGAGGTCTACCTGGAAGTGCTGCCGGAAAACTTACCGGCATTGGCGATCTACCGCAGCTGTGGGTTTCGTGAGCTCGGATGTCATGTCGGCGTGATACACATGGAGAAACGTAGGGTGCCTGCGTGACGACAAGGTCACGCGCGTACGGGTCACGAGTGTTACATCGTTGCTGGATCTCCGTGGTTCTGGTGGTCGGGCTCGCGGCAACCGCCTCGGCCCAACTTCGACTGGTCCCGTTCGTATCGGGACTGAGCGTGCCAATCGAGTTCGTGCAGGATCCTTCGTCGGCAGCCGTTCAGTACGTGGTCCAGCAGAATGGAATCATCCGCGTCGTGGAAAGCGGCGTGCTGCTATCGACACCGTTCCTCGACGTCTCGACGGTCATTTCGCAGGGTGGCGAACGCGGCCTGCTCGGTCTGGCGTTTCCGCCGGATTATGCTGCCTCCGGCCGATTTTTTGTCTTTTTCACCAATCCAAGCGGGAATCTCGTCGTCGCACGGTTCGAGCGATCGGCGGTCAATCCGAGGGTCGCCGACCCGGCCACCCGGTTCGATCTGCGCTGGGGCGGCACGACGCCATTCATCGACCACACGGCGAACGCGAACCACAACGGCGGCCACATGGCGTTTGGGCCGGATGGCTATCTGTACATCGGAGTCGGCGACGGCGGCGCCGGAAACGATCCCCCGAACAACGCGCAGAATCCCGCGACGCTGCTCGGCAAGATCCTGCGAATCGACGTCAGCGTCAACGACAGCGATCCCAACGGCTACCAGGTTCCGATTGACAATCCGTTCACTGACGGCCTCCCGGTCGCGGCGCTTCAGGAGATCTGGGCTTTTGGCGTGCGGAACCCGTGGAAGTTCTCTTTCGACGATCCGTCGTACGGCGGAAGCGGCGCCATGTTTATCGGCGACGTGGGTCAGGGGTCATACGAAGAGGTGGACTATCAGCCGCCAGGCGTGGGCGGCCGCAACTACGGCTGGCGCGTCCGCGAGGGAGCACACGAGCATATCGCGTCGCCCGGGCCGGCCTACACGCCGCTCGTCGATCCGATCACGGAGTACGACCACAGCGTGGGCCGTTCAATCACCGGCGGGTTCGTCTATCGCGGTGTGGCCATGGGCGGAAGGTATCGTGCCCGGTATTTCTTCGCGGACTTCGTCACTGGACGCATCTTCTCCACGTCGTTGGTTCCAACAGGTGGCGGCGAAGCCGTGGCAACGCCACCGATCGAGCACACCGTCGAACTCGGAGGCTCCGGGGCGATTGGCAACGTGAGCGCGTTTGGTATCGATGCCGCCGGCGAGCTCTACGTCGTCAGCTATTCGTCCGGCACGATTTTCAGAGTCGTGGACGCGCAACCGTTGCACGTGAGCGGATCGTCCGATTTCGATGGCGACAACCAGTCAGACATCGTCGTGTGGCGTCCGTCGACAGGTGTCTGGTGGGTTGTCAACAGCTCGGACGGCGCGGTCGTCACCAGGCAATGGGGCGCGGGCTACGCGCCTCATCACGACGTTCCGGTGCCTGGCGACTACGACGGCGATTCCAAGACTGACTTCGCGATCTGGCGGTCACACCGGCGACTGGTATGTGATCCGGAGCTCGGACGGCGCGGTCGTCACCAGGCAATGGGGCGCGGGCTACGCGCCTCATCACGACATTCCGGTGCCTGGCGACTACGACGGCGATTCCAAGACTGACTTCGCGATCTGGCGGTCCAGCACCGGCGACTGGTATGTGATCCGGAGCTCGGACGGCGCGGTCGTCACCAGGCAATGGGGCGCGGGCTACGCGCCTTATCACGACATTCCGGTGCCTGGCGACTACGACGGCGATTCCAAGACTGACATCGCGGTCTGGCGGGCGAGTACCGGACACTGGTTTGTGCTCCGGAGCTCGGACGGCGCGATGATCGTCACGCAGTGGGGCGGGGGCTACGCGCCTTATCACGACATTCCGGTGCCTGGCGACTACGACGGCGATGCCAAAACTGACATCGCGGTCTGGCGGTCCAGTACCGGACACTGGTTTGTGCTCCGGAGCTCGGACGGCGCGGTGATCGTCACGCAGTGGGGCGGGGGCTACGCGCCTTATCACGACATTCCGGTGCCTGGCGACTATGACGGCGATTCCAAGACTGACATCGCGGTCTGGCGGTCCAGTAGCGGACACTGGTTTGTGCTCCGGAGCTCGGACGGCGCGGTCATCGTCAAGCAGTGGGGCGATGTTTCGGACATTCCCGTTCCTTAGCGCCTCTATAAGCTGGACCCCACGGGGTCGTTGTGCTTCTGCGATAACGTAGTGGGCAGTTGACGAGTACGACGGCTTCTTGGATTCGACGCGCCGCGCGAGTGTGTCCGGCGACCGACAGGATCACCACAATCGGATGCGCAGTCTGCCACGCGTGTTGTGGGTAACCGGCGCGTACGCGCCGGAATTCAGCGCCGGCGGCCTGCAGTGCCAGGCGGTGGCGCGCGTCATCGGCAGTCGTGCTTCGGTGCAGGTCCTCACGACATCGACGACGCCGGACTTGCCACATCGTGACGAGGTTGGCGGTGTGCCGGTGACAAGGATATATGTCGATCTCGGCCGATCATCGGCACTGTCGACTTCGTTCGCAATGACCGCGGCATTGACGCGACTGTTGGCCCGCGTCGACGTCGTGCACGTGCACGGCTTTTCAAAAAAGAATGTTCTGCTGACGGTGCTGGCGCGTGTCTTGGCGCGGCCGCTGATTCTGCATTTGCACACCGCAAGACACGATGAGCCGAAGACGATACAGGCGCAGGGACGGCTGGCCTGGTGGGCGTTCACCTCGGCAGACCGTTACCTTGCCGTCAGCAGGAACCTGGCCGAGCGCTATCTCGATGCCGGATTGCCGGCCGACCGGCTTCGCGAGATTCCCAACGGCGTCGACGTCACGAGATTTTTCCCTGCGGCCGACGCCGAACGGCGCGAGCTTCGGCACAGGCTCGGTTTCCCGGTCGACCGCCCGTTGATACTGTTCGTGGGGGTGATGTCCCCCGACAAGCAACCGCATGTCCTCCTGGATGCCTGGGCACGCTTCGAAAGTCAGGAGCGGCTGGGTTCGACGCTGATGTTCGTCGGTGCCACCGATCCGCGTCTGTTCGAGCTCGGAGGACGGCTCGCCGAACAGCTACAGGAGAGGCTGGCGCAGATCGAAGGCGGCGACCGCGTCCGTTTCGCGGGTCCCACGCGCGAGATCGAAAACTACTATCGCGCCGCGGATCTCGTGGTCATGCCATCCCTTCGCGAGGGCCTGCCCCTCGTCATGCTGGAAGCGATGGCGTGCGGACTGCCCGTGGTTGCGTCGCGACTTCCCGGATCCACCGACACGGTCATCACCGACGGCGTCGACGGACGGCTCGTGGAACCCGGTGACATCGCTGGGTTTGCCGACGCGATTGGCGAGGTCCTGCGCGATCGGGCGCGCGCGGAACAGATCGGCGCCGCCGCTCGGCGCACCGTGGAAGAGCGCTACCGCATCGAGCAGGTCGCCGAACATTGGCTGTCGGCCTACGACGCGCTGTTACGCAGCCGCCAGGGCGGTGCGCGATGACCCATCGCCACGACATCATCTGCATCTCGTCGATCGACTGGGACTTCATCTGGCAAGGTCACCAGGAGATCATGTCGCGCCTCGCCAAGGATGGGCACAGGGTCCTGTTCATCGAGAACACCGGCGTGCGCCAGTTGCGCGTGGGCGACATCGGCCGGGTACGCGACCGCCTGCGCAACTGGTGGCGCGGCACGAAGGGATTCCGCGAGGAGCGGCCCAATTTGTTCGTGTATTCGCCGCTCGTCCTGCCATTGCCGTACTCGCGGGTCGCGCGGTGGATCAATCGGCAGCTGATGGCGCGCAGCCTGACGCGCTGGATCAGGGCGACCAGCTTTTCGCGCCCGATCGTCTGGACATTCCTGCCGACGCCGCTCGTGCTCGACCTGATCCGCCAGCTCGGACCGGTGGCCACGATCTATCACTGTGTCGATGAATTTTCGTCGAGCTCCGCCGACGCGAAGCGCATCGTGGCCAGCGAAGAAGACCTGTTCCGCTCTGCCGATTTGGTTTTTGTCACGTCCGAAAAGCTGCGCGAGCGCGCGGCGCGATATAGCGAGCACGTTCACTTGTTTCCGTCGGGGGTCAGCATCGAGGCCTTCGAACTGGCGGACATAGCCGACATGCCTGCCGAGATGAGAACGCTTCCGCGCCCGATCGTCGGCTACGTCGGGGGCCTCCATCAATGGGTCGATCAGCCGCTCGTCGAGGCCGCCGCCGCCGGTATGCCGGACGCGAGCTTTGTGTTGATTGGTCCGGAACAAGTGGATGTCTCCTTACTGCGGAAGCGCAGCAACATTCACATCCTCGGCCGGCGGCAGCACGCGGAGCTGGCGAAATACATTGCCACGTTCGACGTGACGCTGGTGCCGTATCGCATCGCCGATTACACCGAGAACGTCTACCCCGCGAAGATGAACGAGTACCTCGCGATGGGGAAGCCGGTGATTACCACCGACCTCGCGGAAGTGCGGCGCTTCAATCGCGAACACGGCGACGTCGTCAGCGTGGTGCGGGATCCGGATACTCTGGTCGCGGCCATCCGCGACGCGGCGCCGCCCGCCGCCGCCGACGTGATCGCACGCCGGGTCGCCGTGGCCAGGTCGAACGGGTGGGACCGGCGCATCGCCGCGATGTCGGGCCTGATCGACGAGGCGGTGAGCGCGCGGGCCGGCGCAAGTGCGCGGATGGGAAGATCGCCTGCGCCGCCTGTATACCAGCGCGCGCCGGCGGACAGTGCAGGCGCTCGGCGCTGTCGTCGCAATCTACCTGCTGCTGTTCTATACGCCGCTGCTGTGGTGGATCGCGTCTCCGTTGAGGGTCTCTGCGCCCCCAACGAGCGTGGACGCCATCGTCGTGTTCGCCGGCGGCGTCGGCGAGTCGGGCAAGGCCGGTGGCGGATTTCAAGAACGGGTCTCGCAGGCCGTCGCCCTCTACAAAGGCGGCCATGCTCCGCGAGTGATCTTCTCGTCGGGCTTCGTGTTTACGCTACGCGAAGCCGAAGTGATGAAGGCCGTCGCCGTCGACAACGGCATCCCTGCGGAGGCGATCCTCCTCGAGGAACATGCGGCCAACACCTTTGAAAACGTGGCGTTCACCAATCGCATCCTCTCGGAACACGGCTGGCGGCGCATCCTGCTCGTGAGCTCGCCGTACCACATGCGTCGCGCCTTACTGACCTGGAGACACGCGGCGCCAGACGTCGCGGTGACGCCGACGCCCGTCCCGCAAAGCGAGTTCTACGCTTCGTCCTGGGGCGCGTCCTTCGACCAAATCCGCGGCATCGTCCACGAGTACGCCGCGATCGTCGCCTACTGGTTGAAAGGGTGGATCTAGTGGTTCGTCTGATCGATTTGTATAGGGGCCGTTCCGTAGGAACGGCCCGGAAACGTTGGTCGAGAGACGATGCGCATACTTTCCATGTCGTTGATACGCTCCACTAACTCCGATGTGCGGCATTTGCGGTGAGCTGAGCTTCGACGGCGCGGCCGGTGGATGACGACGCGCTGGCACGCGATGACGGCAGCGATCGCACACCGCGGCCCCGATCACGGCGCGACCTACCGCGGATCGCGGCCTGCGCGCCGGGCTGGGCTTCCGCCGCTTGAGCATCATCGATCTGCGTGCGGCTGCCAATCAGCCGATCGCCAACGAAGACGGATCGATCCAGCTGGTCTTCAACGGCGAGATCTACAACTACCGCGAGATCCGCGACGGTCTCGTCGCGAGCGGGCATCAGTTCCGCAGCGAACGGCGACTCGGAAGTGATCGTGCATCTCTTCGAGGAACAGGGCGATCGCGCCATCGACGACCTCGACGGCATGTTCGCGTTGGCGATCTGGGACACGCGAACCGAGCAGTCTGACGCTCGCGCGCGATCGCGCCGGCAAGAAGCCGTTGTATCGTCTATCGTGATTCGGCATCGGCTCGTCTTCGCGTCGGAGATCAAGGCGCTGCTTGCGCATCCGGACGTCGAGACGGAGATCGACGACTCCGCCATTCCGTACTACCTGCTCTACGGCTACGTTCCGCATCCGCAGACCTTCTATACGAGGCATCACGCAGGTCGAGCCCGGGACCGTCATCACGATCTCGACGAGATGGCGCGCGGTCGAGCGCCGATACTGGCAGCTGACGTTTCCCGACGAGCGGCT
Source organism: uncultured cyanobacterium (assembly GCA_963833135.1). GTDB lineage: Bacteria > Acidobacteriota > Vicinamibacteria > Vicinamibacterales > UBA2999 > 12-FULL-67-14b. Next base: position 199,688 of record CAWHWW010000018.1, read on the forward strand.
CGCGGCCCGTCGCCGTCGTTCGACGAAGCGGCGGCGCGCGTTCGCGAGCTCGTCACCGCCGCCGTCGAACGGCGCCTGATCAGCGACGTGCCCGCTCGGCGCGTTTCTTCAGCGGCGGCGTCGACTCGACGATCGTCGTCGCGCTGATGAGCCGACTGATGCGCGAACCGGTGCGCACCTTCAGTATCGGTTTCGAGGGCGACCCGGCATTCGACGAGACCGATCGTCGCGCCGGGCCACGGCCGCGAGGTTCGGCACCCGTCACACCGAGTTTCGCGTGCGGCCGTCGGCGATCGACCTGCTCGACACGCTGATCTATCACCACGACGGGCCATTCGCGGATTCATCCGCGATTCCCACGCTACCTGGTCTCGAAGTTGACGCGCGAGCACGTGACCGTGGCGCTTACCGGCGATGGCGGTGACGAGGTGTTTGCCGGCTACCTGCGGTTCGGCGCCGCGCTCGCGGCGGACAAGTTCCCGGCGGTGGATCGGACCGATCGCGGCCGACTGCGACCGAGCTGGCTGCCGTCGCCGTCGAACGAGCGTCATCCGGTCGCGCGGGCGAAACGGTTCGCGCGATACATGTCCGCTGCCGCTGCAGGACCGCCTGACGGCGTGGACGGGCGTCTTCTACGACGATCTGGCGCAGGCTGATCGCGGGTGGCTCGGCGGCGCGACGGATCCGGCATCGATCGGCGCCGTCACCTCCGGGGCCTTGGCGGCATCGACGGCGCCTCGCCGCTCAACCAATTGCTGGCGGCCAACTTTCACAGCTACCTGCACGACGATCTGCTGGTCAAGGCCGATCGGATGACGATGGCGAATTCGCTCGAGGCGCGGGCGCCGTTTCTCGATCGCGCCGTGATCGAGTACGCCGCATCGCCTGCCCGATGACTATAAACTTCAAGGGCGGACGACCAAGGCGATCTTGCGCGAGGCCTTCGCCGACCTGATCCCGACGCCGTGCAGCAGGCGCCCAAGAGAGGCTTCGGCGTGCCGCTCGATACGTGGTTCCGGGCCGAGCTGCGGCGACTACGTTCGCGACACGTTGCTCGCGCCGTCAGCCCGTTCCGCGGCGTACGTGTCGCGGCCGTACGTCCGGACGCTGGTCGCCGACCATCTCGCCGGTCGCGCCAACCACGGCCACCGGCTCTGGACGCTGCTGACGTTCGAACGATGGCTCGCACTCCTGCCGCAGTGGCGCGCGGCCGCCATGAGCGATCGCGCATTCGCCGTATGCGATCCGGACTTGGCGCTGTGCGCTGGCGACTGGTGCCGGTGGCCGCGTGATCGCCATCCGCACGGGCAGTCGTCGCGCACCCGCGCAACGATCGCTGGCATCGCACGGTCGTGCCGCTGCTCGGCGGCGTCGGCCATCGGCCGTCGCGATCCTGCTCGGCGCGATCTTCTCCGGCATCGCCGACGACACGGTCGTGCCGCTCGTCGGCGTGCATGGCGATCTTCGTGATCGGGCTGGTCGACGACGTCCTGGCGCTGAAGCCGTCCACCAAGCTGATCGCGCAGATCGCGATGGCCGCGGCGGTGGTGTACTTCGGCTACCGGCTGAACTGGCTCGATTCGCGCCTGCTCGACAGCGTGCTGACCATGGTCTGGCTCGTCGGGCTGACCAACGCCTTCAACCTGCTCGACAACATGGACGGCCTGTGCGCCGGCATCGCGCTGGTCGTGGCGGTGATGCTGATGGTCGGCCTCGAGACCGGCGCATCGCGCGACTCGCCGGCGCCGAGATGACGTTTCTCGCCGTCCTGGCCGGGGCGGCGTCGCCGGGTTTCTCGTCTACAACTTTCCGCCGGCGTCGATCTTCATGGGCGACAGCGGCGCGTTGCTGCTCGGCTTCAGCCTCGCGACGCTGACGCTGGGCCACGAAGGCGTCCGCGGCAGCCGCTCCGACGTGCGTCTCGGTGATCGCCGGCGCCGGTGTTCGTGCTGCTGATTCCGATCTTCGACACCACGCTCGTGACCGTGCTCGCGGTTGCTCGTCGGGACGCTCGCCGGCGATGCGGCGGGCGCGATCATTCGTCGCACCGGCTGGTGGCGATCGGGTTGTCCGAGCGCTCGGCCGTGGTGGTGCTCTGGCTGCTCGCGGCGATCGGCGGCGGCATCGGGCTGGTCCTTCGCAGCACGACCGATGGTGTGTCGCTCGTCGCCGGTGCGCTCTTCGTGCTGTTGATGTGCGCGCTGGCGTTCCTGCTCGCCCGCGTGCGCGTGTACGATGAGGCGCATGCGCCTGCCGCCAGCGGCGCGTTCACGCTGATTACCAGCGATCTGGCCTACAAACGCCGCGTCATCGAGGTCCTGATCGATGCCTCGCTGGCTGGCGCGGCGTACTACGCCGCGAATCGATTGCGGTTCGACGTGGAAGCGTACGCGGCGAACGCTGAGAATTTCTATCGGTCGCTGCCGATTGTCCTCACCGCGCAGCTCATCGCGTTCTTCGTCGTCGGGGTGTATCGCGGCACCTGGGATCACTTCAAGCGTAAGGATCGAGTGACGTTCTTGAAGGGCGTGGCGCTCGGTGTGGCGGTGTCGCAGCTTGCGGTGCTGGTGGTGTACGGGTATTACAGCTACTCGATCAGCGTCTTCCTGATCTATGCCTCAGTTCTCGGCGCGCTTATGATCGTCGCGCGTTCGATCGTGAGCGTCGTCGAATCCTACTTCGACTGACCTGCCTCGACAGTCCGTCAATAAGTAAGCGTGCGCGTTAAGGGCTTGCGGGCTACGGGCTTGCGGGCTTGAAGTCCAGGAGGGCAGAGCGCCGTTTAGGCGCGCTCGTCGAAGGTGCCCGCGAACTCCGGCCCGCCGCCGGCCGTCGCGCCGCCGCTTTCGCCGGTCGCCCATCGGCTAATCCAGAACGCGTAGAGACGTCCCTGTTCGAGCCAGAACCGGAGCTTCACCTGGCGGCCGGCGAGCTGTTCGAGCGATCCGCCGCTCCACGACACCGTGGATCGCGTGGCATCGCCGCGCAGGGGCCGGCAATTCGCGCGCGTGAACGGCGCGATCGGCCGGCCGCCGGCATCCAGCACCTCGACGCGCAGCTCGCCGGCAACATCGGCGTTCACGAAAAGGTGGCCGCCGCCAAACGTGATTCGGCGCGTCGTCAGATATCCGCCTTGCCGTCCGCCCGGTGGGACGAAACGCGGACGGCGATCCTCGTTGCGCCAGTCCATCGACGCAAAGCCGTCGCGGCGCAGCGTCGCCAGGCCCGTCGAGCACACGCCCGGCTGGTTGGTGCCGGGCTCGCCCTGGCGGCCGCTGACGTAGAAGTGGAGCTGGTCGCCGACGATCAGGCAGCCGCCGCCGGCGGACTGGACGTTGGCCCAGTTCCAGCTGCCCGGCGTCTCCGACACCGGCACGAACGGCGTGCGATCGTCGCGCGATCCAGTGAAATCCGTCGCGGCTGAAGCCGACGGTAATCTCGTTGATCTTCTCGCGCAGCGTCGTACTCGCCGCGCCAGATCGAGAACAGGCCGAGCATCAGGCTTTCGTAGCCGACGCAATCGAGGTTGTAGAGCTCCGACGGCATGGTCACGCCCTCGGCGCGCAGGAGTCGCGGCGTCGGCGCTTCACCCACGACACCGGCTCGTATCCATCCCACGTCCCGGTGGCGCCAAACTCGGACGATTCCCAGTAGCGCCGCGTACCGGCTGCTGATGGCCGCCGCCTGGATACTGGTTGCCGCGCAGGCTGAAGACCCACACCCTGCGGAACGGGTTGTAGAAGAACGTCGATCGATCGCCGGCGTGGCCGGTCGTGCCGAGCTCGGTCCAGTGGATGCCGTCCGGCGACACGGACAGCACGAGCGCGTCGTCGTACCAGATCGACATCTTGTAGCGCGCGCCGCGGATCCGGATCGCGCAGGATCGAGCCACACCGTGCTCGAATCGCGCGGGTCGCTCTTCGAGCCTGTGCGCGAAGCGCTCGGATGTTGGTGCCCTGCACCACGTCGAACGACGGCCGCGTGCCACGCGATGCCGTCGGTCGAGGTCGCCAGGCAGGTTGCGGTGCCGTAGCCGGCCATGTACCACATCTTGAACAGCCGATCGCGCGGGTCGAAGAAGACGCCGTCGCTGAACGACCATCGCCGCCGGATTGATTTGCCGGTTGTTGCGTTCGGCGACGTCGTCGCGTCAGCTCCCACGCGGTCTCCGGGCGCAGCACCGGGTTACCCGCGTAGTATTCGGCACGATGCCAGGTCCGCAGCAGCGACGTCTCCTCGATCAGGAAGTCGTCGACGAACAACTGGCGGCCGACATCGATCGGGAATGACCGCAGGCGGATTGAGCAGGTACGGCGGTGTCACTGGATGCTCGTCGGGGTAGCGCAGGCGTGGCGGCCATGGTGTACCGAGCGTAATACCGTTGTAGAGGATTTCCGGCGCCCGGCCGGTCAATCGCGATCGCGCGAATAACGGCGCGACCATCGCACACGAAACGCCGCGGCGAATGAAGGTGCGTCGAGAGAGCAAGGGGTCAATGTACCTATAACGGGCGGTGCCGCATCGAATTCAGAACGCGCTAGCGCCGTTGCTGTTTGCGGCACGTCGCCGTCGTGTCGGGCCGTCAGCCCGCCGTCCTCACGCCGCAATCGATCGAACAACTGGCGCTTCCCTCGCACCGGGAAGTCGTGGCACTCGATGGTGTCCCGCCCATCGAGCTGACGATTCTCTCGGACGGCAGCAGCAGGGCCGTTGCACGTCTGAACGACACCGCGCGGCGGACCCTTCGCGTGCTCGTGGAGTGGCTTGGCCCCCTTCAACGTTTGCGGGCTGCGGGCCTGGCGGGCGACGGGCTTACGGATCTAACCGTCGTCGATCTGCCATGGGGTGTCGGCACACCAGGCGCTTCGTATGCGAACGTGGTCGAGACCAGAATGCGGTTGCTGGCCCCGGCGCGCGATCTCACCGCCGAACGATCGCTCATCGCCGCGCTGACCCGCCAATTCTGGTTGACCGGCGACGACGGCGATCCATCCTTTCGCGAAGGTCTGGTCCTTTACATCGCGCTCCGTGGAATCCACACCGTGCTCGAGGGTCGCAACATCGCGGCGCCGCGGTTTCTCGGCGGCTTTGCGCCGGCACCGATCCGCTCACTCGTCTTGTCGCCAAGCCTTGGCGGCCCTCGGCCGTTACTGGGTGAGTTCGACGAAGTCTTGAATCCCCCGGACGCGCCGTGGCGGTTCGCGCCGGCGGGTGACGGCACACCCGCGCGCCGCACGGTCGCCGCACTACGGACGCTCGAGCGAATCGTCGGCTGGCCCGCGATGCAACAAGCGCTTGCCGCGCTCCGAGCCACCGGGCGGCCTCTCACTCCAGAAAGCTTCGTCGCAGTGCTCGCCGGGCAACGTGGCGTGTCAATGGAGTGGTTCGCTCGCGATTTGGTACGCAGCGGCAACCCGATCGACTACGCTGTGGGCGAGTTTCACAGCGTGGAATCCGAGGGGAAGTTCAGGACCGCGATCACGGTCGAGCGCCGCGGGACCGGGGTCTTCGCCGGCACGGACCACGCGCGGTCCGAAGGACCGGCGCGTTCGTTCCAGGTGCTGGCGCGGTTCGCCGACTTGTCGGAAGGTCGCGCTTTCGTGGATGGGCGCGATGAGCGCACCGAACTGGTGTTCGACAGTCACTCCCGCGCCGTCTCGGCGTCGCTCGATCCGGACGAGTGGGTGCTAATCGATGCCGACCCGGCGAACAATGGGCGGTTGTTGGACGCTCCGAGAACAGATCGGACGGGTTTGCGGCTGGTCATGAACTGGGTGATCTGGTTGCAGCACGCGATGCTCACCTACACGGCGATCGCATGATTGCGCCGCCCACCAGCGCCTGGCGCGCCACCAGGGACGGGCTGTTTCTGACAATCCGTGCGCCGGGCTTGCTGCTGGCCATCCTGCTGGTGACGATGACGAGCGCGATCCCGTTTGCCTTCGCCATCGAGCCCGCGCTGATGGAGTCGCTCGCGCTGCAGCCGCCTGCGGCGGCCGGCAGCTCCGAGATCGATCCCGAATGGTGGATCGAATTCCGGCGACAGGCGACCGGCCTCGCCGCCACATTCACGCCCGCCATTCTCGGCTTCGCCGCACCCCTCGACAACCTCAGCGCATTGCTGGATGGAACGCCACGGCCCGCTGCGCTTGCCTGGCCGGTCCTGCTGTCTGCCGTCGTCTGGGCATTTCTCTGGGGTGGCGTGCTTCATCGATTTGCGACGGGCGACAGTTCCGCGCGCGGATTTCTGTCCGCGGCAACGCGGTGCTTCGGACGGTTGATCGCCATTACGATGATCGCCGCCGCCGCGAACCTGCTGATCTATCTGTCGGTCCACGCCGTGCTGCTCGGCACGCTCTATGACGCGATCGCGGCCAGTGTGTCGACGGAGCGCGATGCCTTCCTCGCCAGGGTCGCGCTGTATGCGGTCTTCGCCGCAGTGCTCGCGCTGCTCAATGCCGTTTTCTCTTTCGCCCGGATCGCCATCGTCGCGCATGGCGAGACCAACATCGTGCGTGCGCTCACACATGCCTGGTTGTTCGTTCGAACGCACCTTACCTCGGTGACCTCGCTGTACGTGATTTTCGCTTCCGTATTTGTGATCGCGATGATCGCATATGGTGCTCTCGAACTGGCCGGTGGCTCACGCGTCGGCGGATGGCGCGCCGTCGCGATCGGGCAGGCGTTCATCGCGTTCCGGTTGGCGCTGCGGCTCGGGCTGGGCGCCTCTCAGGTGCGACTGGCCGCGGCCAGCTATCCGCCATCTGTAAGCCGCGGGTAGCCGGGACCGCCGGCTGCGAGATAGCCACGGCTGTCGCCGGCTGCGGTCGGGCTGATCCAGAACGCGAACAGCTGCGCGCGGTCGAGGATGAAGCGCACCCGCACCGGCGTGCCGGCCAGTGCTTGAAGCGAGCCCCCACTCCACCTCAAGGCCAGACGTGTGCTATCGCCGGTCACTGCCGCGCAGCGATCTGCGGAAAACGGCGCAAGCACGCGACCGTTGCGATCGAGGATCTCCGCTTTCACGGATCCGCGGATGGTCGCATTGATGAACAGGTGGGCACCAGAAAACTGCACGACCCTCGTCGTCAACGTGCCGCGCGCGGACGAGACCGGACGAGCTGCGCTCGGAGGGAACTGATCCGTGACCGACGCGAAGCCGTCGCGCCGAAGCGTGGCGAGCCCGGTGCTGCACGTGCCGGGCAGAGCCGTGCCGGCGATGCCGCTGCGTCCGCTGACGTAGAAATGCAGGGTGTCGCCGACGACGACGCATCCGCCTCCGGCGGATTGCACGTTGCCCCAGTTCCAGTCGCCCGGCTGCTCCGACACGCTGATGAAGGGCTCGCGAGCGTCGCGCGACCAGTGAAAGCCATCGCGGCTGAAGCCGACGCAAATGTCGTTTGGCTTCTCGCGATCCGAGTCGCTCGCCGCGGTAGATCGTGAACAGGCCGAGCATGACGCTTTCGTAGGCGACGGCGTCGAGGTTGTAGAGCTGGGGCGCTGTCCGTAAGTCGGCGCGCTGTAGGTCGCCCGAATCGGCGCCGACCCACGTGACCGGCTCGTTGTCCTTCCACGGACGTGGTCGCGAACGCTGGCGACTCCACGATACTGGCGGTAACGCGTGAGCGAGCCCGGGCGATCGGCGCGCAGGCTGAAGACCCACACGCCGCGAAACGGATTGCAGAAGAACGTGCTGCGATCGCCCGCACGGTCCCGCTCCGTCCGACTCGCGCCAGCGCATGCCGTCGGCCGAGATCGTACAGCCGGAATGCCGTCGCGCTTCGAGATCGTAGACGGCCATCTTGAATCGCTCGCCGGCCGGTCGCTTCGAGATCGAGCCACACCGTGCTCGAATCGCGCCGGCTGTTGCGAAACGATGTTCGTGCCCGGCACGACGTCGAGCGACGGGCCGGGTCCACGCGATGCCGTCACGCGAGACGGCCAGCGCCGTGTGCTGCTGGTAGCCGCGCCATGTACCACATCTTGAACAGCTCGGTCGTCGGGATCGAAGAACACGCCGTCGCTGAACACCATCGCCGTCGGGCTCGGCGGCGTCCCGGTGACGTCGGCGTACGGATCGCGCGTCTCCCAGTCGCGTTCGGGCGTCAGCACCGGATTGGCCGGGTGATACGTCGCGCGCGTGAAACGGCGCGGTGCAGCGCCGACTCTTCGATCAGGAAATCGTCCACGAACAACTGACGGCCGACGTCGATGTTGATGACGGCTGGCGGGCGATCGAGATACGGCGGACGCTGCGGGGCGGTGTCGCCAGGTGTGGCGCCGCGGCGGCCACGGCGACGGCAAGCACGATGCCGTTGTAGAGCGTTTCCCTCGGCAGCGGCTGTGCGCCGCCGGGCCGGGCCAGCCAGAGGCCGGCCGATGCCGCGGTCAGGAACTCGCGCCTGGTGATCACCGAAGGAGTCGAGAAATCGCCAGCAGTCGCGCAAAGCGCGAGTGCGCCCACGCCCGTTCGAAGGATTTCGCCCATACGGCGATGATCGTCAGCAGGATGATTCCCGCGATTGGCCACATGATCGGCAGGCCCGATCGCACGTAGGCCGGCACGGCCATTTGAATCGCAAGAGCAACCGTGCTGGCGGCGGCGGTAATGAATGCCACACGAGAGACGCCACGCAAGCGGGCGACTGTCGCGACACGCCCCGCCGTGCGGGACCCCGGCCACGCCCGCGCGAACGCGTCAACCACCATCGCGCCGCCACGCCAGAAGACGCTGTTAACGATCGCCGTGGAGAGCCCGGGGTAGCGAGGATCGATCATGGTTGAGGCGTCCTCATCTAAGGGCTTGCGGGCTTGCGGGCTACGGGCTCAAAAGACTCGATGACGCCGTTGGCCTGGTAACGATCGGTGGAAAACTCGAACGGCGCTCCGGGAATCGAGCCGCTGTCCGCGATATTGCCAGCCGCCGTGGCCTTGATCGACGCCGGCGTCGAGCGTGACGACCCCGGCGTTGACGGCGGACACGATGGCGGCACGCTCGTCGAGCAGGTCGTCACGATCGCCTGGCCGAACCGGAGCCGGCGATCCGGGAGCCAGACGGACGCGGATCGTCGCCTTGGCCGGAGGCGTCGCCGGCAACAGCTCGTCGATGGCGAAATTGATAAAGCGCTTCGGACCTGGCAACGAGATGATCACCGGCGAGGCCCCGCCGTCTTCGATGGTGCACGGACTGTCTACCTGCAACGCGTCACACTGGAGGTCGATGACCGCCGAACGAACCTGCGTGGGCAATGGCACCTCGATTGTCGAACCGGCGAGCGAGACGCGTCGATGATCCGGACCCAGCGGTCCAAGTGCGACGACGCGATAGGCAGGCGCGGCTTCTGGCAGGGCTGTGCCGACGCGGATCGCGTTCGCGAGTTCCTGGTCGAGACGGATCAGCAAGCCGACGGCACGGATCGAAATCGAAGTGGACGGCTGAATGGTAATCGCGCCGGCGGCCCGCGCCACTTCCTGCACGCCGTCGACCAGCACCAGATCGTGGGCGCCCGGCGGCAGCGGCCCGACCAGAACATCCGCGGAGTTCGGAGTTTCGAACACGAATGCGAGGGCGTCTACATTGTCGATGCGCGCGCGCAGGAGCGGAGTAAAACCCTCGCCTTTGACCTTGAACTTTGCGGTCAGCTGGCCGCCGGCGCTGATGCGCACTTCCTCTCTGGTGATGCCCGAGGGCGACACGCTTCCAATGAGCGGTACGGTCGGCTTGAACAATAAGTAGGTTCCGTACACCAATGGGACGAGCAGCAAGATGACTGCGCCCACCGTGGCATCGACGAGATTGACTCTTCCGAACAGGCGGCCGCGCTCGTCAACATAGGTCACAGCGCTGGCCTTTCAGAAAGCGAAACACGCCGAATCATTTGCCCGCCGGCAATCCGTTCGCCGATCACACACAAGCCCATGGCGCTAAGCCAGACCACATATGGGATTACCAGTCCGCGCATCCGCAAGAGCGTCCCGATATTGCCATTGGTGACCGCCACTACCGCCGCGGTCGGTATTGCAAGCCCCAGCAACAGTGCCGTGAGCAGTGGATTGACTCGCCATCCTGCGACCACGCCAAACGGCAACGCGACGATCATGAGATACCAGAACACGTGCTCGGGCAGGAATGCGAGCTCGGATCTCGAGCGCATTTGCCATGGCCAGGGCGTCACGACGAAGCTGCTCGCGGCCCGGACCAGAAATCGGAAGGCCTGCGGATCACTGAGCTCGAGATCCCATGCCGATGGTGTCGCTGGCGTCATGTAGAAGCCCTCATCCATCAGCTCATAGACGTGACCGACCGTAAACACGTGTCCGGCATGCATCTTCGCCGCCGATTCGACGGCGGTGACGAAGCGCGATCGCGCAATGGGCACAACGGCCACGCTGCCGGCCACGAGCAGGATTACCGCGGCCGCGACGGCGACGCGACGACGCGATTGGCCGACGAACCAGATGACCAGTCCGAGCAGAAATCCTCCGGCCAGGAGAGCGAAGCCACCACGGCGCAGTCCGTCGAGCACCAACAGGCTCACGCCTGCCACCGCGACAGTCGGTATCGAACCGCCCCACTCACCGCGCCGGATCCTGACGACCGACTGCCATGCGCAGGTTACGAATACCGCTGCGGCGAAGAAATAACCCGACTCCTTCAGTAACGTCACCGACGAGAACAAGAGCGACGGCAGGAAGAGCAGGATAGTCAGCCCGGCGAACGCCGGCAACGTTCCGAACGACGTCCGTGTCATGCGGAACAGTAATCCGGCGCCGCAGACGTAGGCCAGTCCGTTGACGACCTTCATGCTGTACGGCGTGGGCCCCACCGCGATTTGCAACCAGGTAAGCAGCGAAAGATAGCTCGTTTGCCCATAGGCGTCTGTCGTTACGAAGTAGTCGTACTTGGTTGCCGCATAACCGAGGAGCAGATCACGCACTCGGAGCGCGCGCGACAGGTAGTACGACTCGTCGCCGGCCAGGGCGCCGATGCTCATGTCGTTCAGCAACGGCAGGCCCTTCAGGAGTTGCGCTGCGACCAGGCCGGCGCGGACCACAAGCGCGACGACAAGCAGACCGATCAGGAAGCGGCGTTCCTGGTCGGGCAGACCGCGCGCGAGTCGTGTCAGGCAGAACGGAGCAAGCAGCACGGCGCAGACGAGGAGCGGCGACGCGACCAGCGCCAGCGCGAGAATGCCCGCCACCGCAATCGCCAGTCCCGCCGGGTACCGCGTCGTACTGCTCGAGGACATCGACACCGGCAGGTATACTATCGCACCATTTCCTTCTGGCCCATTGCACTCGCGGTCGTCATTCGAGTCGCGATTTGGTTGGTCATCCCATCGTCGCGGTTCGCGTCGGATGAGGATAGCTATTTTCAGGTCGGAACTGCGCTCTTGCAAGGCCACCAGGACATTTTCTGGCCGCCGGTTACCGGGTGGCTGATTGCGGTCGTTCGATTTGTCTCCGGCTCGGACTCCGTCGCGCTGGTGCGCGTGGCCTGGATCGCGATGGATGGGGCTTGCGCGGCCGCGATTCATGTCATCGCCGGGCGTCTCGGTCGTGCGCTCTGGCCGGCGCACGACGCTCGTGCCGCGCGGCTTGCCCGCGTTGCCACATGTGGTTACGCAATCTATCTTCCGGCGATCTCGCATGCCCAGTTTGCGACCTCGGAAATACCAGCGCTGCTCGGCACGCTGTCGGTGCTGCTGTTGGTCACGGCGCCGCGCCAGTCACAGGCACGTTACGCATTTGCGGGAGCAGTCGCTGGTCTCCTTTGCCTGACCCGGCCAAGCCTGTTGCCGTTGCTGGTGGTTGTGCCGATGGCTGCGGTCTGGGACACAGCGGTGCTGAATTGGCCCCGAGCCATGGCCTTCACCCTCGTCGGCGCCGTCGTCGTCGGCGCATACACGTATCGCAATTGGATTTACACAGGCGAGGCGACCGTCTCGACGAATAGCGCTTACAACCTGTACATCGGGAACCGCGATTTCTACGCCGAAGACCTCAACCTCTTCCAACCGCGTGCGACGCCTGCCCAGATTGAATTTCGCCGGCAGCAGTTCAGCGGACAGCTGCCGCCATTCACGAATTCGCCCGCTGAGTCGCAGCGATTGGCGTTCGAATGGATTCGCCGGCACCCGTTGTCCTTCGCGAGACGCGCGACCGGCCGTCTCGCGCGCGTATTCGTGCCGAAGACTGATGTGCTCGAGTTGCTCGGAGGGCAGATATCGGCTGGCGTGTTCGCACCTCGATCGCTGGCCTTGCTGCTCGTCACCAACCTGCAATGGGCGATCGTGCTGTTCGGAGGTGTGGCAGGGTTGTTCGTCCTGCGCCACACCCGGCCGGACTGGGCGCTGCTGTTCGCGAGCGTCATCGCGGGCGCCCTGTTGCTTTGTCTCGTCGCGATCTCGAAGCCGCGCTACTCGTTCGTCTTCGATCCGCTGTTGATCATCTGCGCCGCGACCTTGTGGATCGATCGCGCACGCGCGCGCGCCGCCCTGACTGCCGCCGATCGATGGGCATTCACGGCCATCAGCGCGTTTGTCGTGTGGGGCTGGGTTGCGTTTGCGATCTTCGCGACCTCGTCGCGGGCGGCGCTGTAACGATTATTGAGGATCGGACCCGCCGAACGCCGCTCGGACCGCGGCTCCGTTGATCTCGTCGGCTCGGCTGAAGAAATCAGGATACTGCCGGGCCATCGCCGCGGCCGTGACACGATGCCCATCTTCCGCAAAGTGAATGTCCTGCCGGAAGAACAGCTCGAATCCCGCTTTCGATGCCCGCTCGAATGGAGCGAAGAGATCGAGGAACTCGATTCTGTTCTCGGCAGTGAATTGCTTGATGGTCTGGTGAAAATCGCCGTCCACCTTGATCTTGCCGTCGCCCATCAAGCGGTAGCGTGACGGGACCGTCATCACGATCAGTCGCGACCCCGACGCCTTGACGCGCCGATCGATCTCCTTGACGAGTGCCGGTGTCTCGCCACCCCATTCGGGATTCTCCTCGACCACGCCGCCGACGGTCCATTGCTCCTGGCCGTAGTGCTCCCACGCCCACTGCGCGCGCAAGCCGACCATGCGCGCGAACCGCGCGACATAGAGCGTCCGCAACTGTGAAAAGAGCCAGCCGTCGGCGGGCCCATGAATCGCCGTCGGGAAGCCGCGCTCATCACGTGTGGAGGTCTGGAGGTACCTGACGTCTTCGCGGACATCGTTGCCAAACAGCAGCAGGAACACCACATCAGGTTTCCAGGGCGCGACGTCGCGCGTCCATTGCACCAAATAGATCGCCGGACTGTACGAGCGCGTGCCGTAGTTTCTGACCTCGCAGCGCTCCCGCGCCGCGGACTCGAGCAGGCCGGCGAAGGACTTGTCGAATGGCACCTGGCCGCCCTCGGTGAACGAGTCGCCCATCAACGCGACCTTGCACGGCCGCGGTCGGCCTGGCGGCGTCACCGGCGCACTGCGGCTGCCGCGGAAGACGCGCCCCTCGGCGTCGTATTCGATCTCGAACCCGCCCAACTCGCCCGAGGGATGCTGCTGCACGAACGTGTAGTTCTTCGGGTGCACGTGATTCAGAAACTGGTCGGACTCCATCGGCGAGTTGCCGAAGCCCATGCCGGAAAGGCGCAGGCCGGCCTCGGCGACCAGGACCGCCACGAACGCTCCCAGGACGAGCGCGATCAATTTGTAGAGATGACGCACGATATTGCTAGGATATCGCTGCTCGAGATTCGAGCGTGACCCGCGCGCCGATCCGCCAGTACTCGGCCATCAGCAGCCAGACCAGCAGCAACTCGCCATAGAGAAACCAGCCGCCGCCCACATACTGCGCCCACATGTCCGTTCCGGCGAGGCGCGTCTGGATGCTGATGGGGACGATGAACGCTGAGACGAGGAAATACGAGAGCGCCCAGGCGGCGAGGTGGGCGCGCTGTTGATTCGCGATGTAACGCACCAGCAGAACCGAATACGGGATGACCAGCGCGATCAGGTAGTAATAATGCGCGAAGAAGAAGCACGAACAGATCGTATTCAGAATCGAGATTTCGAACGCGCGCCGCCATCCCTCAACGACGGGGCCAACGTCCCTGGCTCGTTCCAGTCGCGCGTGCGAGACGAGGTAAGCCGCAGCGACCGCGACACAAAGCAGCAGGTAGATCGTGTGAGGTGGCAAGGCCGGTACGCGCGCAGCAAGGCCGCACAACCCATGGCGGATATTGGTCAGCGTCGTTTCCCCTTCAACCCAGCCGTTGCAGAAGCCGACACCGTGGAGCACGCCGGCGGGATTTGGCTGAAACCCGTAATCGAACACGCGGAAGACTTGCGCGGCGTGTCCCGGGACGTTGTTGTTGTAGAACTCCGGCAACCCGAATGCGGCATGAGTCAGTAGAAGGATCGCGATCGAGGCGGCGATGAACAGAGCGACGGCTGTGATCCAGCCGCGCCATGCAAAATAGCCGAGGAACACCAGCGGAATGTACTTGAACCAGGCGACGTAACCGAAGCACGCTGCGGCGAGGGCCCGGCGATTTCGCACGAGTTGCCAGAGCGCGAACGACATCACCACGAAGGTGACGACTTCGAACTCCCGCTGAATGTACGACTGCAGCAGTGGAAAGAACAGGAACGTGCTCGCAAACAACGGCAGCGCGATCCGCTCGCCCGGTGCCAGTAAACTCAAGGCGCGGAACAGGCAGAGCCACGCGAGCGCAAGGGCGACGGCATAGATTGGCAGCAGCACCCAAGCGATCTGTTCGTACGAGTCCAGGAACGCCACGGGATACAGCGTCAAGTACTGCGTTGGTCCGTGGTAATACGTGTCGAGGTGATATCCCATCGCGCCGCGCATGTCGGGGCTGTCCCACAGGACGGGGTTGACGGTCTTGACGTAGGTCCCGGGCAGGGACGCGTAGTAATCGCCGTGGGTGTTCCAGACCGCGGCCCAGATGGTCGAGGCGATCCTGATCGAAACGACCGCGATCACGGCGACCCGAATCAGCCGATGCATCTGCGGCACCGCTCGACCAACCGTCGCTCCCGGCATGTCAGCCCGTCTTGGCGGCGCGCACCATCCAGCCGCGTTCCTGCGCGACCGTAATCACTTTCAACCCGGCCTCCGTTGCCAGCGCGGCCGCGCCATCTTTCGAATACCGCTTTTCGATCGGCGCCGACAGGCGATCGTAGATGTCGCCGACCATGCCGCCAAACGGGCTGATCGCGTGTCGATAGGGGAATCGAGCCGCCCAGGAAAAATGGCGCGAGGGAATCGTGCAGAGCGCGTAAATGATGGGCGATAACGCGCGGCACAGCGCCATCAGCATCCGCGGCGGCATTCGCGTCGTGATGACGCGTGGTGCGTTGGCGATCGCAAGGGCGGCGCGCCAGTACCACGGCCGATCTGCGAAGTCTTTGTACACGTACAACAGCAGATGCGCACCGGGTTTCAGCGTTCGTGCGATCTCCTTGACGGCAAGCCCCGGATTCGGAGTGTGATGGACGACGCCGTAGGAGTACGCGCCGTCAAAGGTGTCAGAGGCCAGCGGCAAGCGGAGGAGATCGCCCTGAACGACGTGCGCGCGAGGCAGGCCGCGTGTGCGCACCAGGCTCGTGGTGACCCCGCCGTTACTGAGCTCCAGTCCGAGGACCTCGCATTTCGGGTCGAGAGCCAGCATGGCCAAATCGATGCCGTCGCCGCACCCGCCGTCGAGAATGAAGCCTTGAAGGCGCGGTCCACCCAGGCGGTCGTACATCTTCGAAAGGTGGTACGGGTGCGTGCTGGTCGCCGGCACGGTCTTCGCGGCCTGGAGGCCCCAGATGTACCCGAAGTATTTCGCGGTCTCGGTGGAGTCGGTCGTGAACCGTGGTGCGCCGTCGCGTATCGGATAGGTTTGCCCGCAGCCCTGACACTCTAGCCGGTCGTCGTCCGGCCTCGAGACTCGCTGGCCGCACGCGGGGCAGCGTAGATGTTGGAGAATCTTCGATTGCAACCGACACGTATACTACCGCAATGTTTCTCGGGCGGGCCATCGTCTGCGCGATGGTGATCGTGGCAGCGGGCACGATCGAACAAGGCGGCGTGCAATCCACGACGCGGTTCGACGATTTCGAGAAGCTCAGCGCCGCCGATCGCGCGCGTGTCGATCGCGCCGTACAGGTCTCGACCGGGCGTTACGACGAATGGCTGGGTGCTTCGGCCGCCAGCCCCCGGCGTGCCGTCCGGCTGACGCGCCGGCTGTGGGCGTCGCCGGCATCGATGGATCTCGAATCGCAAGTCGCAGCCACGCTCGCACGCGCGCGATTCGCCCGAATCCCTGACACCGAAGGCACCCACCCGTTTCTCGAGGGCGTCGCCTGGCACCTGCAGACGCGGGTCGTCGAGGAGCTCTTCGATCTCACGCAATTTCAACCAGGCCATCACGCCGTTGATCTGCCGATGTTCGGCGGTCTGGTCCGGTGGGGTGTACCGTCGCTCATGATCTCGACTCGCGGGCGGGACGAACGCGCGTCTCCCGAGGTTGCTCACGCCGCCGCAGCGGTGGCGACGCTCGAGCAAGTGGTGGGGTGGCCTGCGCTGGCCGCGTCGCTGCGAGTGCTGGCGTCCGTTGATCCGCCACCGCGCGACATCGCCGCCGTCGGCTCGGTGCTCGAAGCGGCGCTCGGCGTCCCGCTCGGCTGGTTCTTTGCCGCCCTCGATCCCGCGTTTCGCGTGAATTACCGGCTGGCATCTGTCGCCAGCGTCGCCGCGGACTGTGGCGACCAACGGTGTTACCGCACTGTCATCACCGTGGCGAGGGATGGGCCGCCGCTCGTTTCGGAAGCGTCGAGTTCCGGCTCCGGCGAGATCGCCGTTCAGATCGAGTTCGAGGGCGCTCCGCCCGCCACGATCTGGTGGGCCGGCGCCGAGGCGAGTCGCTCCTTCACCATCGACACCGGGCACGCTCCAGTCGCCGTAACGCTCGATCCAGGGAACGTGATGCGCGTTGACGAGAACCTGCTCGATCAGCGCTGGCGCGCCGAGCGCGCCGATCATCCAGCGCCGATCAAGTCCTTCGCGGCGTGGGCGATCTGGCTGCAGAACGCAGCCTTGTCCTACGGGGTTCTTCTCTAGCATCGCGAATCGATGACCTCTTCATTCCGCTCGATTGACTGGCTGATTATCGCTGCGTACCTGACGTTGATGGCCGGCGTCGGCATCTACTTCTCGCGGCGCCAGCGCAACCTCGATCAGTACATGCTTGCGGATCGCGGAATGGGCTGGTTGCCGGTGGGCCTGTCGCTGATGGCGGCGCTCAACAGCGGCATGGACTACCTGATGCAGCCCTCGTCGACGATCAAATACGGCGCGGTGCTGACGCTCGGCATCCTGTCGTGGCTCGCGGTGTATCCGTGGGTCGCGCGCGTCGCCGGACCGTTCTACCGGCGGCTCAACTTCTACACTGTCTACGAATACCTCGAGGCCCGCTTCGACGTGCGCGTGCGCGCGCTCGGCGCCCTGATCTTTGTCGCGTGGCGCCTCGGATGGATGGCGACGGCGATGTACGTGCCGAGCCTCGCCATCAACGCCGCTTCGGGAGGAACTGTCGACCTCAACACCGTCACGATCATTGTCGGCACACTGGTTACGGTTTACACGATGCTGGGCGGCATCCAGGCCGTGATCTGGAACGACGTCTTTCAGTTCTGCATCATGTTTGGCGGCCTGGCCGCGACGGTGGCAATCGTGATCCTGAGCGTGCCCGGTGGCTTGCCGGAAATTCTGTCGGTATCGGCGCAGGCGGGGAAACTCGACGTGTGGCCGCCACTGGTGGACGCCTCGGCCGTGTCATTCGGCGATCAGATCGCCAGTTTCTTCGCGCAGCCGATGACCGCTGTGTCGCTGCTCGTGGCGCTCGTTGTCGGCCGCATGGCGCAGTACACCAGCGACCAGGTCCTCGTGCAGCGGCTGCAGACGACCAAGTCGCTCGCCGACACGCGGCGCGCATTCATCGTCAACGCGGCCGGCGATGCGGTCTGGATGATCGGCCTCTCGTTCGTCGGGCTCGCGCTGTTTGCCTATTTTCAGACCCATCCCCTGCCGAGCGAGTACCAGACCGACAAGCTCCTGCCCTATTTCATGTCGCTGGCCTTTCCGGCAGGCGCCGTGGGTCTCGTGATCGCGGCGATCATGGCGGCGTCGCTATCGAGCATCGACTCCGCCATCAATTCGTGCAGCTCGGTGGCCGTGGTGGATCTTTACAACCGCCTGTGGCTCGGGCGAGATGTCCGTGGCGGCGCGTCGGCCGACGACCAGCGGCACCAGGTGCAGGCCTCGCGCATCGCGACGCTGTTGTTTGGCGCCGCCGGCACCGCGCTCGCCTGCAACGTGTCGCGCCTCGGCAACCTGATCGAGATCAACAATCGCCTCGTCAACGCGTTCACCGGGCCGCTGTTCGGCATCTATCTGCTGGCGATGTTCAGCCGCGGCTCGCGCAGCGAAGGCGTGCTGGCGGCCGGCGTGACCGGCGCTGTGGTCAGCTACTACGTGGCCTACCACAGCGGCATTGGCTTCCTGTGGCCGTCGACGTTCGGACTGGCGGGAACACTGATCATCGGATGGGCGGCGGCGGCGCTCTGGCCGGCGCCGCAGGATGCGCCCGGCCGTCGTCTCACCTGGCGACGGGTCAACGAGCGCGCCGTGACATAATTGGGGATTGTGACCGACAAGAAGCGCGCGCTCATTACCGGTGTGACCGGCCAGGACGGCTCTTACCTCGCGGAACTCCTGCTCGACAAAGGCTACGAGGTGTTCGGAGTCGTCCGCAGGTTGAGCGCGCCGAACGTGTGGCGCATCCAGCACCTGCTCGAGCGCGTCACCCTGCTGCAGGCCGATCTGCTCGATCAGTTGTCGCTGATCAAGGCGGTCGAGCGTTCGCAGCCCCACGAGTTCTACAACCTCGGCGCGATGTCGTTCGTGCCGTCCTCGTGGGATCAGCCGATGCTGACCGGTGAGTTCAACGCGCAGGGCGTCACGCGCGCGCTCGAAGCGGTGCGCAGCGTCAACCCGAGGATCCGTTTCTACCAGGCCTCGTCCAGCGAGATGTACGGGCGGGTGCGCGAAGTGCCCCAGACGGAGATGACGCCGTTCTATCCGCGTAGCCCGTACGGCGTGTCGAAGGTCTTTGGCCACTACATCACCGTCAACTATCGTGAGAGCTACGATCTGTTCGCGTGCTCGGGGATCCTGTTCAACCACGAGTCGCCGCGGCGCGGCATCGAGTTCGTGACGCGCAAGGTGACCGACGGCGTCGCGCGCATCAAGCTCGGCCTCACCGACAAGCTGATGCTCGGCAACCGTGATGCCTCCCGCGACTGGGGTTTCTCGGGCGACTACGTGCGCGCGATGTGGCTGATGCTGCAGCAGGATCAACCGGACGACTACGTGGTGGCGACCGGCGAGGCGCACTCGGTCCAGGAGCTCGTCGAAGTGGCGTTCGCGCACGCCGGGCTCGATTGGGAGAAGCACGTCGGGATCGATGAACGTTTCCTGCGCCCGGCCGAAGTCGATCACCTGATCGGCGATCCCGCCAAGGCCAGGAAGCAGCTCGGCTGGGAGCCCAGCGTCGACTTCAAGGGCCTCGTGACGATGATGGTCGATGCCGATATCGCGAGGCTCGAGTCCGGCCAGCTGATCGCGTAGAGTCGCGCCGCCAGATGGCGACCAGGACCAGAGCGCTCCCGACACCGCTCGCGATTCTTCTGGTCGTGCTCGTCCTGGCGCGAGTGGCCGGCGTGACATGGGCGGCCACCGGCCGCACGCTGGGCGACTTCTACGCGTCGATGCCCGGTGCTCACGTCGAGCGGCTCAATCCCACTCTATGGAACAGCCCCGATCTTTTTGGTGCCTGGGGCTATCACCGACCGACCTACTTCCACGGCCCCACGCAGTACCTCACGCTCTATCCGCTCTCGTTCCTGGACTCGTTCGCACAAATTGCGGCGGTGCTGCTGCCTCTCTACGCGGTCGTGCTGGCGCTGACCTTCTGGGTGATGTGGCTCATCGCGAAACGGCTCGGCGCCGATCGCGCCGCCTTTCTTCCGCTATTCGCATCGACGTTCCTTTTCTTCCCGCTGTTACAGGCGTATTTGCAGCGCGAATTCGAGGTCGTGCTGACCCTGATGGTCGCGGTGGCGCTCTGGTTGGTGCTGAACGATCGCAAGTCGTGGGCGGCGGCGCTGTTCGCGTACGCCGCCTGGTTCAAGTACATCCCGCTGCTGTTTGGCGGGTATCTCGCCTGGCGGCGGTGGTGGCGCGCCGCCCTCGTGTTCGCGGCAGCCTCGCTGGCCATCGTCGTCGCGTCCGAGTTGTTGTTCGGGCTCTCGCGGTTCTTCAACAACAACGTTCCCGGCCATGCCCGGCAAGTGTTCGTGTTGTGGGGATACGGGTTCAATCTCGACGGAACCGGTCACTTGCATGGAACGGGATTCTGCGGCGGCTGGCTCGAGCACGACACCACGTTTGCCAACCTTCGCCACGGCCTGTGCTCGATGGCCGTCGGGAGGCCGTGGGTAAATCCGCCTGCGATCTACCTGACGATCTGCGCCGCGGTGGCCGCGGCGTACCTGACGATTGAGCGCAGACTTGCTCGAACCGTCCTTCCCGCCGCCACAGAACAGCGGCGCCGCGCCATCGAGGTTTCGATCGTCGCGACCATCTGCGCCTGCTTCTTCTTCGCGCACTATTACTACCTGATCCTGTTGGTGATTCCGTTCAACGTCCTGCTGACGCTCTACCTGGCCGATGGTCGGGGCGGCGGGTTGTTGCTGTGGGGTCTATCCTATTTCCTGGTCGGCGCGTTCGTGATTCCCGTCGGGTTGTTGAGCCGCCTCGCCGGCTTCAACGTGTTCGAACTGTACATGTGGCAGAGTTGGTTCTGGTACGGTGAAATCCTGCTCGTGGCTCTGCTGCTGTTCGAATATCACCGCCTTGGGACGGCCGCGATGATCCCCTCCCGGAGCAGCCGCTGAGAACGGCGCTCTGGGGAGCGCTGGCCGCCACGGCGCTGTTGTGGCCGTCGCGGCTGGCCGGGCCGCTGGATGGCATGCCGCTCGATGGCAGGCTGGAGGCGCTCATCATCGGCCTCGCGCTGCCGGCCGCGTTCGCCATCGATCGCCGCATACTCAAGCGCGCGGCCGTTCAAGGCCTCATCATCGCGCTGCTGATCTGGAAGGCGTCGCTGGCGGCGGCCGCCGTTCCCGACGGATGGTGCGTCCGATTCACGTCCCCCGTTCCGTTGTTCGTCGGCGACGTCACGGTGCCGCACGCGTGGGACGTGCGCGCCGATTGGCGTAGCGAAGTGCCGCGCTGCTCCGCGGTGATGACGCGGGCGTACGAACGGATCGATCGTTTCCCAGTGTGGTTCTATAACCTCCCGCCGTCGAACTGGAAGTCTCCCGCGAGAGAAGACGAGCGGCCGCCTTACGTGCGGCTGGCCGTGCGAATCACGGGGTCATTGCGATCGGCCGCTGACGGCGTGTTTCGCGTCGATACAGGAGAGGGAGCGAATTTCTCCGCGCTTGTCGATGGCCGGACCATCGCCGCAGCGGAGTTGGCAAAGGGCGTGTCGCTGGGCGCGGGCGCTCACGAGATCTCGCTGGAAGGGCACCTGGCCGGCGAGGATTGGCGACTGGTTCCCACCTGGAATGGCACGGACGTCTGGCGCGGCGCGGTGGCAACGATGGTGCCGGCGCATGGGATCGACACCTGGCTGCGTCCATGGGGTGCCTGGGCGCAGGCACTGCTGGTGCTCGCGCTGCTGGCGACGGCGCTGCTATTCATGGTGCATCGCATTCGCGATGCCCGCGCATTGACTGCCGTAATCGCAGCAGGCATCGCCTCGGTCGCTCTTGGCGGGAGCGCCATCGCCATGCGAGCCCTGCCGGCCGTGCTGGCATTCGCTGCGGCGTTGAAGCTGGATCGGCGTCTCCGAAACCTGTTCGGCGTGCAGCTGCTGATTGGTGTGCCGTTCTTGATCCTGATCGCCGTGCGCGGCTATCACGACATCGGGCGCGCCACCTGGTACACCATCGGTGACGACTGGTGGATGTTCCAACGTTATGCGTACCGGATCTACCTGCAGGGGTTCTGGCTTGAAGGAGGGGAGCCGGTCCTCTGGTTCCAGCCGTTCTATCGCTGGATCGCCGGCGCACTTCACATGGTGTTCGGCGACGCGAGCGTTGGCGAGCTGTTCTGGGATGGCGGCTGCGCGTTGGCTGGCGCGCTCTTCGCTTTTCACGTCACCCGCGTTGCGGCCGGCTTTCGAGCCGGCGTGGTGGCTGCGGCCCTCACGCTGGCACTGTTCACGGTGGGCCCGGGATGGTATCTCTTCGGGCGGGGCCTTTCGGAAATTACATCGGCCGGCTTGATCTATTCGGCGGCGCTGCTTTCGATACGCGGCCGTTACTCGACCCGATGGATCCTGGCCGCAGGCCTTTGCCTCGCGGTCGGCTTCCTTACGCGACTGAACAACTTGCCGTTCGCATTGGCCGTCGCCACCTTCAGCCTGCCCGTGAGGCAGCCGGTGTCGGACTGGTGGCGCTGGCGGGCGTGGTGGCCGAGGTGCGCGGGCCGCGTTCTCGCGGGCACCATCGCCGCCCTTGCCTGCGCGATCGTCCTCTTCGGCATGCGGACCTATTACTTCACGGGCAGCTTGAACCCGCTTGCCGGGACGCAGGCCAGCGCCCGCTCCGTGTGGCAGGAATCGGACGCCGGCGAAACGCCATTGGAGAACGCAGCCAATAGTGTGCTGATGGTGATCACCATGAGCGATCCACCACAGCTGGAGCCGCGCGCGATTCCACTGGTCATTGGGATCGTGGCCGCGTTACTCGGGCTCGCCGGCGTTGGCCGCTTCAAGCAGCTGCCGATGAACGTGACGCTTCTCTGTGTCGCGGGCATCGCCGGCGCATTCGTCGCGCGCGGCAGCGCCTATCCGGGCCGCTTCTCGATTCACTTGATTCCGGTCACGGTCGCGCTCACGGTCTGCACGGTCTCGCTCTGGTTTGGGAGGGGTCGCGCGCCGGTGAAGTAGCGTCCAACGCCGCTATTCGCTCACGGGTGCGAGTCAACGGCGTAGACATGAAGGATGGGACGGCCTGCTGGATCCCGCGCGGTGAATAAGGGCGCACCCCGCGATTGCACCGCGCCTCCGTCAAACGCGACGAGATAGGTCCTTTGTGGTGCCGGGAATGGCGGCACCACGGCACCGGCAGGATGGGTTCCGCCCGGCATGTTCGATCCGGGCATCACGTCGACGTCAATGCGGCCCTCGGCGCCTGCGAGGTAGCGCATCGTCCAGTACAGCCACCAACCATCCGCGATCACGCGTACTGATTCCGCGCCGCGGCTGTCGGTGTCGATGAACGCAAACGCGGCGACCTTTGGTTCCGTGGCACCCGTACGATAGGTCGTCATCGCGTCGCCGCCGCGCGCCCACAGCGGAACGAAATAGCCGCCGACGAGCACGGCCGTCATCACCGCCGCGACGACGAAGACCGCGGCCTGGCCCGCCACCGAATTGCGCTGCGCCAAAGTATCGAGCGCCACCGCAATCGCGATTACGAGCGGCACCAGCATGAATACGCCATAGCGTTCCGACGTCGGCGACAGTGCCGCGTCCATCGCCACGACGTGGAAGCCGGCGAACGAGATGACGATACCGGCCAGTAGCCAGCTCGCGTGTCGATGCGCGCGCAGTCGACGCCATCCGACGATGAGCGACGCCAGCGCGATCGCGGCGATCGCGATGTTCGCGGTGAGCGCGGTACCAGTGGGGAGCGGACCGGCAATGTGCAACACGGGAGAGACGCCACTGACCAGGTTGATGAGGCCCCACGCGCGAGCGGCCCACAGATCGGGCGACGTGACCCGATCGATCACCATGCTGATCGACGGCAGGGACGTCTGCGGGTTGCGGGCGGCCTGAATCGCCATCCACACGCCGGCGGGAACCGCGACGACGGCTGCTGCGATCGCCAGCCGCAGCAGGCGCGCTCTCGCCGCCGGAGTGGACGCGCGCCAGAGATCGAGCCCGTGCGGCGCCCATGCGGCGGCGACGATCGGGATGACAAAGATGTTGGTGGGGTGCACGAACCACGCGAGCACGATGGCGATCGATGCCATCAGCAGTCGATTCCGCAACGCAAAGGCGATCGCCAGCAGCGTCATCAGAGGCCCGCCACTGGGATCCCAGCCCAGTCGCGCATACGACACGGCGGTTGGCGATACCGCGAGCAGTACCTGTGGTGATGAGGGCCGGCCCTTCGCCAAGCGGGCGACGCAGCAAGGGGTAGGCGAGTCCTACCACGAGCACGCCGAGCATCACCTCGGGGGCGCGCAGAACGGCCGCTGACGGTTCGAAGACGAGCGAGAACGCCAGCAAGGGTCCTGAATGGAGCGGATTGAGCGGGTTGCCGATGCCGGTGTGCAGGAACGGCGTGCCGCCCGCCAGCCACTCCTGGACGTTGACGCCGTACCAGGCTTCATCGCCGTTGATGCCGGGCCAGCGGCCGATCAGGATCGTCCGCGCCAGGATCGCCGCACCCAGCGCGACGATCAGCGTGGTCGCCGGGTGGCGCCGCGACTCATTGCTGCCGCTCATCATCCAGGCCGAGCGCCGCGAGGATAGCCACGGCGACAAACGCGAACATCAGCGGCTGCACGGTGACCGTATACCGCATGTTGGTCAGGACGAAACAAATCGA
Source organism: uncultured cyanobacterium (assembly GCA_963833135.1). Lineage (GTDB taxonomy): Bacteria > Acidobacteriota > Vicinamibacteria > Vicinamibacterales > UBA2999 > 12-FULL-67-14b. Next base: position 224,428 of record CAWHWW010000018.1, read on the forward strand.
CAGCGGTACATACACGATCGGCACGAGGAACAGCAGCAGCTTCCGGTGCCGTCGGTACGCGATCACGGCGCCGGCGATGAACACCGCGAGGTAAGCGATCGATAACGCCGTTGCGACGTCATAGATCAGTCCGCTCGCCCGGAACTGTTGCGACGTATTCACGTCGTCGGTTCCCCTCACCACGAACAGGCGAACCGCGCGGTACAGCGATGCCAAAACGAACGCGCCTTGGTCGCGGCGGATGTTGTCGGCAGCCAGCGCGAGGTAGCGCTGCATCATGTGTGTTTCGGCGAGATAGAACGGCCCGTTGAAGACCACCTCGCCGGCCAGGACGCATGCTCCCGGTTCTGGCTGAAAGGCGAACGACGTGAAAGGGCGGCTCTGCGACGCCACGGTCGGCGCGATTTCGCCATCGAGCGACAGTTCGATCCCGGTTTGCGTGCCGTTGAAGTTGCGGGGCACCTTCAGCCACGAATCGTCCGGGAACCGTAAGGTCACGGCGCCGTCGGAGAACTCAATCCGCAGAGCCCGCTGCGGCGCCCGCGCCATGAGGTTCCCCGCCGTGGCCTGAATCATCAACGTGACGTCCGCTTCGTCAACCGCGCCGTTGTGGTCCAGATCCAGCCTGTCGGCCCAGGGCAGCGGTTCCCGCCACGCCAGGTACCGCAGCACCCGCACGACGTCGAACAGATCGAGCATGTCGCCGTGGCGATCGAGATCGCCGAGGTGATCGTCGGAGATGAACGCGACGTACGGATTGGCCGCGCCGCCAAACGGCGTCGAGAATGTACCGGACTGGCTTGTTTGCTCGAAGTAGTAATAGAGGGTCGTGCCGTTGGGTTGGGGCGGGAGCTCGTATCGCGCTCCGCCCCCCTCATTCACGGACAGCGGCGCGACCGATCGATGACCCGAATCCCGATCGGTCCAGAAGATCAGGTGTGTTGGTCCGGGTGGCCCGCTCGAGCAGTTGCGGTACGACGTCCGGATATCCAGCGGCCTTCGCCACATGCTCGTGTATGTAAAGGGCGCCGACGCGAAATGGAAGCGTGGATTGTGCGCCCGGCTTTCGAGATACGGTCCCACCTGCAGCGTGCCGTACCAGAGCTGAACGCCGCCATGCGTGCTCGTGGGCAGCAAGAGTCCCGTGAGCTGGTAATTGCGAATCACCCACGGCAGCTGCAGCGCCGCCACGATCACGGCAAACAGCGCCAGCTGCCCGAGCTTCCTGATGCCGCGTGGCGGCAGCGCAGCCAGCACCACGACGATGACGCCGGGCAGGATCACAAGATTGGGCCGGAACTGCGGCACGAGCCCGAAACATGCGCCCGCCAGCACAAATGCACCGAGGCGCTGCTCGTCCAGGCCTCGCGCCAGGCACAGCAGACCCAACAGAAACAGCACGGTGCAAAGCGCGTCGGATGCCTGCGTGGAGGCGTAGATGGTGTTGAAGGAAAAGATGCCGACGATCACCGCCGACATCGCCGCGACACGCGAGCCGGCCAACGGCGCGACCAGGCGATACAGCAGCAACGGGACCAGCGCGTTCGCAGTTGCCTGAACGACCAGCGGCACCCAGATGCGATCGCCGACGACGCGATAGAAAAAAGCCGCGTAGTTGGCGTAGCCCCACGGCACATCGGTGGTTGGGAACGATTCGCCTCGCGCCAGCACCTTGGCGAGCTCGTGGTACGAATCGATGCCCTGCCACGACCATGGGTGCGGCGCCCACACGAAGATGAAGAAGTAGCCGAGCGCCAGCGTCACGGCCATCGCCGCGCGCACGACGTACGGTGAGTCCAGGATCCTGACGATCGCTCGCAAACGCTGATGTACTATACATGTAGCGGTGCTTCTGCCGCCCTCTCGTGCCAGCGCTGATGCGCGCCTTCCGCAAGTTCATCATCGTCACCATTCCCGCAGGCTTATTCGCTGCCGCCCTTGCGATGGCGGCGGTCGAAGTGTGGGTGCGAGCGCGCTGGGACGATCGCCGGGGCACGCCAGGCTTCTACATCAGCGATCCGGAACTGGGGCAACGTCTCGCTCCCGGGTACGACGGCTGGTTTGCCGGCGTGCCGGTCCGCATCAATTCGCTGGGGTTCCGCGACACCAGGGATTACGTGCCGGCCAAGAAGCCGGGCACATTCCGCATTCTGGTCTTCGGCGACTCGGTAACCTTCGGCCACGGCGCGCTGTCGGATTCCACCTATCCCTACCTGCTCGAGGAGCGATTAAAGCAGTGGCGGCCCGGCGTCAACTGGGAAGTGTGGAACCTCGGCGTGCCTGGATACAACACCACGCAGGAATTGAAGTACCTCGAGCGGGTTGGGCCCTCCTATCAGCCGGATCTCGTGGTCATCGGATTCTTCGAGAACGATCTGGCGGACAACGACGTCTCGACCGAGCCGACCGTGGCGCGCCGGCTCTCCAGCGGCGTGCAGGGCTCAATGCAGCGGTGGCTGTATTCGTACGAGCTCTACAAGCGAATCGTGTTGACAGCCCGCTGGCAGTGGTTCACGAGCCTGCCCGATCGGCGGCGCATCGAAGCGCTCGCCGGAGAGGAGGCGCTGACCGCTTCTCCGGGCGATCGACGCGAAGATCGGGCGCAGCAGCTGACCGCGGCCGAGCGCTTCCCCGACGCCGAGACATTCCGGTGCGCCGAGCTCGAGAAGAACCCGAATCGCGGCGGCGATCGCCTCGCCGTCCGCCTGACGGAGTCGACGCCGTCGATGGCGGCGTGGAGGCGATCCGTTGCGGAACTGCAGCGCCTGCATCGCGAGGGCGCCTACCGGATTGTGTTCTTCATCAACATGGCGCCGAATGTATGTCCCGGCGAGGATCGCTTCGTCGATGCCGGCGCTTTCGAGGATGAGGCGGCAGTCCGGGCGATCCTCGGGCAGGGCACGCCGGTTGGAAGCAGCGTGCGGGCTTTTCTGCCGTATCGACCGTCGCAGATGCCGGGCGCCAGCGGGCATTCCATCGGCAACGCGAACCGCGTGAAGGCCGATTCGCTGCTCGAGATGCTGACCGCCGGGATTCTGCCCGGAACCGGGCGCTGAGCGTTTCGCTGGAGCTCTCGCCGTTCAGACCACTGAGATCCGTCGCCGTCGGCGTCGAGGTGCTACAGGGGCGGTGACGAGCGGCGTTGGCTGACTCAGGCTAAGAACCCGATGGCGAGAGCGTCGTGTGTTAGGATGTACACAAATTGACACTGACGATTACAGATGAGCACAACCCTCTCGGTTCGCCTCGATAGCGACACGAAGAAACGCCTCGAAACACTGGCCAAGCGTGCTCGGCGGTCGAAGTCCTTTCTTGCAGCTGAGGCGATCACCGCCTTCGTTGAGGCGGAAAGCTGGCAGCTCGATGAAATCCAAAACGGCCTCAAGGAACTCGACGAGGGCCGGGGTGTCGCACACAAGGACGTCGCGAACTGGCTCCGTTCGTGGGGTCGCAAGCGTGAAAGAAAGGCGCCTCGCGTGTGACCATCGTCTGGTCGCCGCGAGCCATCGAGCATTTGGCTCATCTCCGCAAGTACATCGCGCGCGACAATCCGAACGCCGCCAACCGAATCGCTGGCACACTGCTCGAAGCTGTCGAGCGCCTCGCTCGACTGCCCAATCTTGGCCGTCCTGGCCGCGTCACCGGCACGCGAGAACTGGTCGTCCCCGGAACACCGTACATCATTCCCTACAGGCTGCGAGGCGACCGCCTCGACGTCGTCGCCGTTTTCCACGCGAGGCAGAAATGGCCGAAGCAGTTGTGAGCTGGTCGGACTTGCGTTCGCGCATGGCCATGATCGACACCTGCCTTGGGCGCAGGGGGTCGCTGGCCTGGCCGCCGTAGCCTCGGCGGAGGCGGGTTCGAATCCAGTCTGCGAATTCTACGGCGCTCCGCCGACGTTGTTCGTGATGTCGCGGGGGAGACGAGTTGCGACTGCGGCTGCAACCGCCTCCCATACCTCATCCACGGTGATCGACTGCATGCACACGTTGTTGCGGCACGGCGACAGGCGGTGATTGAACACGCTGACGCATGGGCTGCAGGCGAGTTCCTTCCAGATGACGGTGGTGGCCGGCGCCAGCGAGCCGAACAGGCGCGGCGTCTCGGGGCCGAACAGCACCACCGTGTGCACCGGTGTCAGCGACGCGAAGTGCGCGGGTCCACTGTCGTTGGTCACCAGCACGTCAGCGATCGTATAAAGCGTCAGCAGCTCGCGCAGCGTGGTCTGGCCCGCGAACGAGATCGCCCGTTCCGCGCCGATCGCCTGGCACAGCCGATCGGCTGACTCCCGTTCGGCCGGCGCACCGGTCACCGCGATTCGCGCATCCGGATAGGTCGAGAGTACGCGTCTGGACAACTCGATGAAGCGCGCGCCATCCCATTTCCGCAGCGGCAGCAGATCGCTGGCGTTGGGATTGACGAGGACGATCGGGCGGGGCGACATTTCGCCGGAGATTCCCAGTCGCGCCCGCACGCGGGACAGCTCGTCAGCCGTCGGCGTAAAGTGGTGGCCGCTGCCGGCTGATCGCTGAACCTGCAGCAACGGAAACTTCAACAACGGTTCGTCGATGGGTTCCAGGAATGCCGCTTCGACCAATAACGCGTATTGCTGGGCGATATGCACGTGCGCCAGGTACTGCACCCGATGCGTCATCAGGTTGCCGCGATAGGGGAGCTCGCCGGTGAAGCGGTGCAGGCCGACCCTCGTCGTCGCGCCCGACAGCGCCGCAAAAATCGCCGACGCCCGCGAGAAGAACTCCATGTCGATCACGGTGTCGACATCGCGCGAACGCATCACGCGCAACGCGCGCAGGAAGTCGATCGCGAACGTGTGCAGGTGCTTGTCGCGGATGCACAGGATGTTTCCAACGGGCACCACGTCCAGGAGGTCGAGGATGGCGCGATTGCTCTCGAATACGCAGAAGAAGAGGTTGTCGCGGCCGACACGGGCTGCAGCGCGCGCGATTGCGTCCTGCGCCAGCACCGTGGCTCCCTGCTCGATGAACTTCAGGAAGAGGATTCGTTCGGGCGTCCGCCGCGGCGACGGCCGCAGCCTGCGCACCGCGGTGAGCAGCGCGCACGCCGGCACGCCAAGCCAGTAGTCGAGGAAGCGAACGGTATCGGTTCGCATCAGGGTTGCAAGCGATCGCAGGCCCGCAGGTAATGGTTCCGGTAAGCGCGCACGAAAAGGATGTCGTCGTTGGTATGGAAGCCGGTGGCGACACGTGTACTTGAAGCGGCCACGAGCGCGTCAATGATACATCGGGCGGTTGCCATCGTGACGGTCGGCACGGGCGGTCGAGTTCCGGATATGCTGACCAACTGATTGTCGCTGCGCATGATTGGTCGAATTGAAACGCTCTTCGCGAGCCAGCGCGAGAAGAACGATCCGTGGGTCGCGCGCGCCTGGATGTCCGCCCTCTTCGTGGCGGGTCTCGTGGGCTGGGCGTACGTGATGGGCTGGGGCGCCGCGCCCCTCGACTTTCATGACTGGACCGGCATCAACCTCCCTCGATTACTGTTCCTGCAAAACGCCATGCGCGCCGGCGAATGGCCGCTGCACATGGCGGGGACAGCCTCGTTGCATGGCGTCACCGATCGCTTCCTGACGCTGCCCGACGTCATCACGTCGCCGCAGACCGTCTTGCTGCTGTTCATGCCGGTGACCAGGTTCGTAGTGGTCGACGTGCTCCTTCATTACGCCGTCGGCTTCGCAGGACTCGTGCTGCTGCGACGGCACTTCGGCTGGTCGCTCTACACGTTCGCGATCGTGTTCCTGCTGTTCCTGTTCAACGGGCACATCGTGGCGCACTACGGCGTTGGTCACTTCACGTGGGGGCCGTACTTCCTGTTTCCGTTCGTCGCACTGTTCGTGCTGCGGTTTCTCGACGGCGACATGAGCCGGCGATCGATCGCGTGGTTTGCCGCGGTGCTGTTCTACATGGTCCTGGCCGGCGGTCAACATCACTTCACCTGGGTCCTGTTGCTGCTGGCGCTGCTCATCCCATTCTGCTGGCAGCGCGCGTGGTGGCTTGCCGCCGTGGCGGTGGCCTCGGGACTGCTGGGCGCCGTCCGGCTGCTGCCACCCGCGCTCGAGCTGCAGTCGTTCCGCGGCGCCGGGCTGGTCGCCGACGTGATTGGCTACCCGTCGGTGTCGCACCTGGTGGCATCGCTGGTGTTCTTGAGGCGTGAGACCCCCGCCTACAATGAAGCGCTGCCCGGCAACATCTGGTTTTTCGACAGCGGCTTCTACGAGTTCAACGCCTACATCGGCGTCGTCGGCTTCGCGGTCGTCGCCACGGGCGTGTATCGATGGCTGCGCGCCGCAACGCCGCACTACGCGCAACTGATCGTGCCGGTGTTTCTGATGACGGCGCTTTCGATCGGCAGCGCCTATCGGATTGTTCGGGCCACGACGATCCCGCTGCTCGAGAGCGAGCGGTATACCTCGCGGCTCTTCAGCCTGCCGCTGGTCCTGTTAATCGTGATGGCTGCCACCGCGCTCGATCGCTGGATGAAAGAGGCGGCGATGTCGGCCTGGCATCGGGGGCTGGCGCTGCTGGCTTTGCTGTACGTGGCCATCGACATCGGAGGGAGCCTGAGGCTATGGCGAGTGGCGATCTCCTCAGGAATGTTCGGCCGCACCCAGTTCGATGCGGCGGCCTCCGCCGTCATCGAGCGCCCCGATCCTGCTTACGTGAATGTCGTGCTGGCCGGCGTGTTCATTTCCGTCGCGACCGCCGCCGTTCTGCTGGTCCTGGCTTACCGGGAGCGGCCGGCGCGGGCCCACAATTCATGGACCGCCACTGACGCGTAGGGAACCAACATGGTGTGAATCGGCAGGATGAGCCGTTCGCCTTTGGGGTAGACCGCGACCACCGCGGCGTACTGCGTTGCGGCAATGAGCAGCGGCAGCAGCATCGCCCAGCGCTCGCCACCCTGGCGCCAGAGCAACACGATCCCGGCGGCGCCGCCGATCCATGTCGCAATGTAGACCGGCGAGTAGCCCCAACCCGGCGCGTACGGCTCGTAGAATCCGAGCGCGAACACCGCTTTGCGCAACGTGTGCGCCATGAATGCACCTGGCGCGGCGAGCGCGTATTCGATCACCTCCTGCGTGTGCCCGCCAACCCCCAGCTGCTCATAGACCGCCTTCCGCGGCGTCGAGTCGATGACCAGCCCGGGCGGCGGCGGATTGCCGCCGAGCAGCGTGACGCCGAATTCTGTCGACGTTGGCGCAAACGTATGGCTGACGATCCAGTTCCGAATCGTGACCAGCGAGAACACGGCCAGCGAACAGGCGATCAACATCGTCATGACGGCGGTGCGACGGCGCGCACCCGTGATCGCCTTGAAGAACACCGGCCACACCGGCACCCACGACAGCATCGCCGTGGATCGGGTGATCGCGGCGAGGCCGCCGAGGAGGCCGGCGCGCGCCGCGCGGCCCGGCGCCGGCACGCGGCACGCCTCCATCAACGATAGCGTCCAGGCGCAGAGCAGCGGAACGTAGAGCGACTCGTTGAGCATGTCCGCCGAGATCGGCGCGATCTTCCACCATCCGAACAACGCCGACACGATCAGGGCAAACGGCCAGACCGAATCACCTCGCAGCCGCATCGCGATGCGCGTCAGCATCACCGCGCTCCCGACGACGAGAAAACGCTGCAGGAAGATCGCGCCGAAGAAGCCCTCTCCGAAGACGGCGTGGGTGGCGGCCAGGAAGTACGGATAGAACGCCTGGTAATAGAACGGTTCACCCTGGCCGGGCGGCGCGCCGCCGTTCATCAGGATGCCGTTGAGCAGGATGTCGCGCGCGTAACCTTCGTAGACCATGGTGTCGTCGCCGGCGACCATGATCCGCAGCCGGTGGACCCACGGCCACGCAAACCGCAATGACTCGATCGCGCCGGCGGCAACGACGAGCGCGATCGCGGCATCGTGCACGGGAATGCGCCGCTGCCACATTTCGCCGAGACGGCGAAGCAGCAGCAGGGTCGAGACGCCAATCAGCCAGGCGAAGGCGATCAGATCGGCGGCGAACTTCATGACGTCGAGCGCGCGCACGACCATCATTTGCGGTCTGTCGACGCGTTCGGTGCGAACGGTGTCGGCCCCGAAGGGCACCTGCCGGCCGTCGCGAATTTCGCCGATCGCGAACTCGCGTGGCGCGCCATACGGGGACGAGAAGGTGATGTGAAGGCGGTGCCAACCCTCGGCAAGCGTGATGGCGGTTGACTGATCGGAGGAGGCCTGATCACTCGCGAGGACCGGCCCGGCATCGATCGACAGCTGTGCCGACGCCTTGGGCGCGTGCAGGAAGACCGTGTGGGAGCCGCCGTTGACGTGCCACCATCCCGTCCACGCGACGGCGAACTCGAGAAAGCGGCGATCCGGATCGCCCATGCTGATGAAGTTGAATCGCGTGTGGTCGTTGAAGAATGCGAGCGGGAAATCCCGCGTCCCGCGCGCGAAGGCCAGGCGCCGATCGACGCGCGTGAATGCGCGATCGCGATTCTCGGTGCTGCGCTCGTGCGTGCCGCCGGCCGCGGCGGTCGCGTAGTAGCGCGTGTTCAGGCCGCGATCCCCCGGCACCGTGGCGCTCGCGACGGCTGCCGTGACCGCGACACCGGCCGCCATCCAGGCGCCGGTCAGTCGCACTCGATGCGCGGCAATCCATAACACCAGCAGCAGTCCAACGGTCTCGACACGGCCCGCCGGAATGCCGTGCACGAGGCCGCTGTCGGACGGCAGCAGGAAATAGAGAATCCAGAGCAGCAGTCGGATGATGCCCATTGTAGCCGCCGCTGCGGCGCCGTCACGTATGATGACGGTTCGCATGAAGCTGCTCACGAAGATCCTGCTGGCCGGTGGTCTGCTGTACAGCCTGGTCCACATCCTGGTATCAGGGATCCTTTTTCCCCTGAGCTCACCAAACGTCGGCCAGATTGTCGAAGAGTTGCAGCCGCTGCTGCGGCTGTTCACGATGGGGGTTGCGTCCGTCGATCATGCGCGCCAGTACGGCCCCGTCTTCCTGATGGTGTTCCATGCCGTGTACCAGCGCGATCTCAACGATCCGACCATGCTTTCCTGGTACGCGTATGCGATCGAGATTGCCGCCATCATCATCGGGTTCGTCGCCACCGTGACGGCGATTCGACAGTGGGCGACCGCCCGCGGCCATCAGGTCACGTGGGTCACCGTGCTCTGCCTGTTCATGCTCTGGGCCAACTTCAGTCCGCTTTACGGCGTCCTCGCCATCAAGAACGTCGAGCTGTGGGAGCTTGCGTGCATCGCCGTCGCCGGCGCTGCGCTGTTGCGCGACCGTCCGTGGATTGTGGGCTTTGCCGTCGCGGCCGGTGCGCTCATCAAAATGCTGCCGTTGGTGTTCCTGCCATATCTCTGGCTGCGGAGCCGGCGCGCGTTCTTCTGCACCCTTGCCGCGATGGCGCTGATTCTGGCGATGTCGCAGGCGCTCTACGGCACGCAGATGGGTTTCGGATACTTCGGCTCGCTGGTGAAGGCCGCTGGCGGCGGCGAGGGGTTCGGCAACCCTCGCGGCATGATCTGGCACGAGAATGTTTCGCTCCGCGGCCTGGTGACCAAGTCGTTCGGCTACCTCGAAAAACCCGGCACGAAGACCCGCCCCGAGGGCTACACCGAGGGCTATCACGTCGTGATTCCTTCCGATCGGCTGCCATACGCCCGGGCGCTCGGGACCACGGTGCAGGCGCTCGGTGCGCTGTGGGTCGCGTGGACGCTGTGGCGCCGGCGGCGCCACCAGGACCCCTCGCGCACCTACTGGGACTGGTCGCTGGTCGGCATCATGATGCTCGTGCTGGCGCCGCAGATCTCCCAGGACTACATGATCCTGGCGCTGGTGGCCTTCAGCTTCGTGCTGGCGGGCTGCCTGTTCGAGGGGGACAGGTTTACCTGGGGGAACTTTCTGATCGCGGTGCTGTTGGTTGGCAACGTTTTTCCGCGCGGCGTGTTCAGCCAGTTGCTCCAGATCGACCACTTGATGCGGTGGTCGGGGTACGAGCACCTCGCGCGCGCCGAGGCGTATCAGTATTACGGCTTCCCGTTGCTTGGCTTGTTGCTGCTGACACGCGCCTGGCAGCGCCTCGCCTCCCGTCCGGAACCAGTGCCTGCCTGACGACAGGTTGGTTGCACCGGCGGCGTGCGGCCATGTACCATGGGTTGTTTGTGACCGTCCCCTTGCTCGATCTCCACGCACAGTACAGGCCGCTTCGCCAGGACTTGCTCGATGCCGTCACCCGCGTTTGCGATAGCCAGCGCTTCATCGGCGGTCCCGAAGTCGACGGCCTCGAGCGAGAGCTCTGCGACACCCTCGGTTATCCGCACGCCATCGGCCTGTCCTCTGGCACCGACGCGGTTCTTGCGGCGCTGATGGCGCTCGACATCGGCCCCGGCGACGAAGTCATCACACCGACGTATTCGTTCTTTGCCACGGCCGGCTGCGTCGCGCGCGTCGGTGCCCGGCCGGTGCTCGTCGATAGCGACTCAGACACCTTCAACATCGACGCGAAGGCGGCGATTGCCGCGATCACGCCGCGCACGAAAGCGATCATCCCCGTGCACCTGTTCGGCCAGGCCGCCGAGCTGGCGCCGATTGTGGACGAGGCAAGAAAGCGCGGCATCGCGGTCATCGAAGACGCCGCGCAGGCCATCGGCTGCGAGTATCACGGCCAGCCGGTCGGCACCATCGGCTCGATCGGCTGCTTCTCGTTTTTTCCGAGCAAGAACCTCGGCGCGTTCGGCGATGCCGGCTTTGTCACGGCGACCGACGCCGCAATCGCGAAGAAGCTGCGGTTGATTCGGACGCACGGCATGGAGCCGAAGTATTACCACCATCTGATCGGCGCGAACTTCCGCATCGACGCGATTCAAGCCGCGGTGCTGCGCGTGAAGTTACCGAAGCTTTCCGCCTGGAGCGCGGCACGCCAGAACAACGCCGCCCGCTATCGCGCGCTTTTCGCCGATGCCGGCTTGAGCGAAGTCCGGTTGCCGGTCGCGGCGCCGGAGCGCACGCACATCTACAACCAGTTCGTGATTCGCGTCCCGCAACGCGACGAGCTGCGCGCCGAGCTCGACGCAGCCGGCATCGGCACCGAGGTGTACTACCCCGTGCCGTTCCATCTGCAGGAGTGCTTCGCCGGCCTGGGCTACAAACGCGGCGCGTTTCCCGAAGCGGAAGCCGCAGCCAGTGACTCGGTCGCGCTGCCGATCTACCCTGAACTAACGGAGGCGCAGCAGGCCACCGTCGTCAACGCAATTCGGACTTTCTACCGCGGATAACACACGAATGGAATTGTTGAAGAAGATCGAAGCGAAGCAGGCGAGGTTGGGCGTGATCGGACTCGGTTACGTCGGCCTGCCGCTGGCGGTGGAGTTCGCGCGCGCCGGCTTCGGCGTGGTCGGGTACGACGTCGACGAGCGCAAGGTCGGCGAGCTGATGGCGGGACGCAGTTACATCCCCGACGTGCCGTCAGAGCATCTCGCCGAGGTGGTGAAGAACGGCAAGTTCGTGGCGACCACCGACCCTCGGGGCCTGCACGACGTCGACATCATCGACATCTGCGTGCCGACGCCGCTGCGCAAGACCAAGGACCCGGACATGACCTACGTCGTCCAGGCCGTGGAGGCCGTCGCCGCGGTGTTGCGCAAGGGTCAGCTGATCATCCTCGAGTCGACCACGTATCCGGGGACGACGGTCGAAGTGGTGCAGCCGACGCTGGCCGCGAAGGGCTTTACGCCTGGCACGGACTTCTATCTGGCGTTCTCGCCCGAGCGCGTCGATCCGGGCAACCCGCAGTACCAGACCAAGAACATCCCGAAGGTCGTTGGCGGCATCAACGACGACAGCACCAGGGCGGCGGTCGCGTTCTACTCACAGGTGATGGACAGCGTCATCCCGGTGAGCTCGCCGAGCGTCGCCGAGATGGTGAAGCTCCTCGAGAACACGTTCCGCGCCGTCAACATCGGCCTGGTCAACGAACTCGCGTTGATGTGCCACCGCATGGACCTCGATGTGTGGGAAGTGATCGATGCGGCGAAGACCAAGCCCTTCGGCTTCATGCCGTTCTATCCGGGCCCCGGCCTGGGCGGCCACTGCATCCCGATCGATCCGTTCTACCTGTCGTGGAAGGCGCGTCAGTATAACTTCGAGGCCCGCTTCATCGAGCTGGCCGGTGTCGTCAACGGCTCGATGCCCGAATTCGTCGTTCAACGGGTGATCGACGCGCTCAATTCCCAGAAGAAGTCGCTCAACGGGTCGCGCGTCCACATCATCGGCGTCGCCTACAAGCGCGATGTCAATGACCTCCGTGAATCACCGGCGCTCGAGGTGCTGGAACTACTCGCGCATCGCGGCGCCACCGTGAGCTACACCGATCCGTACGTCCCCGAGTTCAAGCACGCCAGCCTCGACCTGAAGAGCGTCGGCGAGAATGTCATGCACGAGGGTGTCGACTGCGGCGTGATCATCACCGATCACAAGGTGTTCGATTATCCGGCGATGGTCAGCAAGTTCAAGCTGCTGGTCGATACGCGTAACGCCTTGAAGGGCGTGACGCCAGGACAGCGTCTTCCGCCTGTGATTTACACGCCGTCTCGTATCTCGGGCGCCTGGGTGATCGACTTGACGAAGATCACCGACGCGCGGGGCTTCTTCGCGATGACGTGGCTGCCGAACGAGATGGCCGAGCGCGGCATGAATCCGGCGCTCGCCCAGTGCAATCTCGCCTTCAACACGAAGCGTGGCACGCTGCGCGGCATGCATTTCCAGAAGGCGCCGCACGCCCAGGCCAAGGTCATCCGGGCGACCCGCGGCTCGCTGGTCGACGTGATCGTCGATCTGCGCGAGGATTCGCCGACATTCAGGCAGTGGGACGCGGTCGAACTGAGCGCCGATAATCACCGGATGCTGTTACATGCCCGAAGGCATCGCGCACGGCTACCTGACGCTCGAAGACAACACCGAGGCTTACTATCACGCCTCGGCGCCATGGGAGCCCGGCGCCGAGTCGGGCGTCCGCTGGGACGATCCGAAGTTCGGCATCGAATGGCCGTTCGAGCCGGCCGTGATTTCAGATAAAGACCGTCAGTGGCCGTTAACGTGAGCAGTCCGCCGCGGCAATGACGTGGATCGCGGCCGGGCTATCTGCGCTCCTGCTTGCGACCCTGGCGTTGCGGCACTTTGGGAGCGTCCGTGCCGCGCTGATCTGCACCCTGCTGTTCGCCACAATGCCGGTGGTGTGGTCGGCGGTTCGCGACGCCTCTCCTTACCTCGCCCTCCTGCCGTTGGCCGTCGCGTGGCTGCTCGCCGCCACGGAATACCTGGCGACCCGAGCCCGTGCATGGATCGTCGCGGCCGCAGTCGCCCTCGCCGCGATGCTCTACGTGCATGCCGCCGGCGCGGTCATGGCGCCGCTCTACGCGGCGATCACGTTCGCGACGCTCGTCGGCTACCGGCATAGCGTCGCGACCCAGACACTCTTCGCGGCCGGCTGCCTGGTCGCCGCGGCGCCGTGGCTGCTGTCGACGCTGCGCGATTCGTCGCCGTTCGTCGCGGCGATCAAGGCACATGGTTTGTACGATGCGGATCGTTTCAACCTGCTGCAAGGCGGACGGGAGATGACCAGCTGGCTTGGCCTGACCGTCCGCTCCGAGGTCTATTGGGATTGTTTCAACCCCGCGTTCCTCTTCCTGGGTCCCGGTGGGCTCGCCGAGAGCGTGTTGCGGCCGCAGGTCTTCTGGTTGCCGCTCATCGTTCCGCTGGTGCTGGGGTTCCGGGCGTACGCGGAGGGCCCGAATCGCGCCGCCGACTGGATCATCCTGGCGTCGTTTGTCGCCGCTCCGGCGGTAGCGGCTCTGCTCGCCCAGCCGCCGGTGGCCGGCCGTTTGCTGCTCATTGCGCCCGCCGCTGCGATGATCGCGATGCGGCCGTTCAACCGACGCGCCTGAGGATCGTCGCGGCCGGGTCGCCGCTGATGCTTTTCACCTCGGCCACCGCAATGCATTGGCCGGTGGCGATCAGCCGCGCAATCCGCGGATCGGTGGCATAGAGGACCAGCAGGCTATGTGGCGGCACTGTGGCCGGGTCGAGGCGATCGGCGTTGAAATATCGCGCCCGTTCCCAGAGATCCTCCCGCTGCAGCTTGAGCGAGTAGAACCTCCACCGCACGGACTTGTCGTCGAGATCGTCGCTGAACAGGATCTGCGGAGCGTGGCTCGTTCGATCGAGCTCGATGATCTGCGGCATCACCTCGCGCGTCGCGACAGGATCGATGCGCGGCGCCGAGCGCGCCTGGTAGTCGGTGAAGTAATCGCCCAGGAAAAGTTGAAACTGAATCGGCGCCGTCAGCAGCAACGCCGCGGCGGCCAGCTTCATCGGCCGGGTGCCGTGGCGAAAGACATAGACGCAGCCGGCGGCGGCGATCAGGACGCCAAACGGCACCAGCGTGAAGGCGCGCGCGATCGAATAGGAGGGCCCATCGGGCATCGTCAGCACGATTGGCGCTGGAGCTGCCGCGAACACCGCCAGCACCACCATGCCCGCCTTGGAGCGTTCCTTGATGAGCGCGTAGATCCCGATCAGCAGGAAGACGGCGATCGGCAGCAGGAACACGCCGACCTGCCGCGTCGCCATGGTGGGGTTCGAGCCGCCGGCAAAGAACAGAAACGAAGGGTTGAAGTAATCCCACAACACCGTCAAGCGTTCGGACAGATTGAATCCGGTGCCGCCGGCAACCGGCCCGGCGTCCGCAGACAGACGGTAGCGTGCAAGCGTGTCGAGCAGCATCTGCGGCTCACGCCACAGCCACCACACGAGCATCAGCAGCGGCGCGGCAAATGCGCCCAGCATTGCGGCGGTGGCGCGCCGCGACGGTCGCGCGAAGAGCAGCGTCAGCGCGGCCAGGAATGGCATCACGATCCACGAGGAGATGTAGGTATAGGTGCCGACACCGAGCAGAAATCCGCCCACGATCAACGCCGCCTTCCGGCCGGTGTCGAAATAGGTCAGCAAACAGAGCAGCCACCCGAGGACGAAGGGCAGCGGGCAGACGTAGTCGAGCGCTTGCCGGCTCATGATGAAGTGCGCGGGCGTGAGCGCCATGAGCGCCGCGGCCAGGAGCCCGTAACGACGATCGCCGAACAAACGTCGGGCAATCAGGTAGACGAGCCACACGTCGAGCACCGCGATCAGCGTGGTCGGCAACCGCGCCGACCATTCGCTTACAGGGAAGATCAGGAAGTCTGCGGCCAGGAGATAGAAGAGAAATGGCTGGTACCAGATCCGGCTGCTGTTGTTGGGGACCAGCAGATCCGTGATCTTGACGAAAAGGGGCAGGGGCGTGCCGTTCAGATCGTGGCCCGTGCGGGCGATGGCGTGGGCGTGGGCGACGAAGTGCGCCTCGTCGCCGCCCATGTAAATCGGCGCGCGATCGAGCCCGGACGTGTAGAGCACGGCCACCGACGTGAGCGCGAGAACTAGTGCCGCTGACGCGAAGCGGCGCGGCATTCGCAGTGGTTAGGAGCCGACCACGCCCTGGAGCGGGCTGCTGGCGCTGGCGTAGGATTTCTTCGCGATGCGGCCGGCGAGGAAAGCAAGGCGTCCCGCCTCGACTGCCAGCCTCATTGCGCGGGCCATCGCGACGGGGTCCTGCGCCCCCGCGATCGCCGTGTTCATCAACACCCCGTCGGCGCCAAGCTCCATCGCGACGGCCGCGTCCGACGCCGTGCCGACGCCGGCGTCGACGATCACCGGCACCGTCGCCTGTTCCTTGATGATCCGGATGTTGTTGGGATTCTGGATGCCGAGGCCCGATCCGATCGGCGCACCCAGCGGCATCACCGCCGCGGCGCCGGCGTCCGCCAGCTTGCGGCACATAACGGGATCGTCGTTCGTGTAGGGGAGGACGATGAAGCCCTCCTTCACCAGCACGCGAGTTGCTTCGAGCAGTCCTTCGTTGTCGGGGAACAGCGTCTTCTCATCGCCGATCACCTCGAGCTTGACCCAGTTGGACATGCCCGCTTCGCGGCCGAGCCGCGCCGTCCGAATCGCGTCGTCCGCCGTGTAACAGGCCGCCGTGTTGGGAAGCAGGAAAATCTTCGCAGTGTCAATGTAATCCAGGAGCGACTCGGTCTTGCGCGTGATGTCGACGCGCCTCACCGCGACGGTCACCATGTCGGTTTCCGACGCCTCGTGCGCCGCCTTCATGATCGAGTGAGACGGATATTTTCCGGTCCCAACGATCAATCGCGATTTGAATGTCCTGCCTGCGATTTGAAGAAAATCGTCCATCTGCAATCTTCAATTGATCCGAAAATCTGAGATCTGAAATCGTCAGCCGCCCCCGACGAAGTTGACGATCTCGACTTCGTCGCCTTCTTTAATCACCGAGGAATCGTAGGCCGCCTTCTTGACGACGTCGAGATTCAGCTCGACGGCGACGCGTCGGGCGTCGATGTCCAACTGCTCGAGCAACGCGCTGACGCTGAGCGGTCCCGGCATTTCGTGCAGATCGCCGTTGAGTTTGATGGTCATCGTCGCCAGGACGATGATCGTACCACACCCGTCAGCGCGATCAGCGACACTGCGACACCGATCCACACGCTCCAGAAGTACGCCGGCTCCACGGCGGCGGCCTTGAGTGCTCCCGTCACGGCGCCCGGCACCATGACTGCCGGCCGCAGCGCTTCGGCGTGGAGTGCCAGCTCGGTCGCGAACCATCCACACACGAGCGCGGCCGAAGCGAACACCACAGGCGACCGCAACGCGGCTCCTGGCACGAGGTCGGTCAGCCGCCGACAACCGATCAGAAGCAGGCCCAGGACGCCGACCATCGCCATGCGGGTCGCGACGCGCTGGGACACAAAACCTGGCAACTTGAAGAGTGTCAGTTCGTACAACGGGTGCATCGACAGCACGATCAGGATGACGCTTGCCGCCCATAGCCGCCTCGTTCCGTAGCCGTCGTCTGTTCTTCGCGGCACGAGCGCCAGGCACAAAACGGCGAACCCGGCCCAGCCGATGAACGCATCGTATTCATGAAGCTGCAGCGGCGGCATCGGCTCCGGGACACCGACCAGGCTCGCGACCAATTGCCCGAGTGACTCGTACCCGCCGATGAATGCGTTGCGGCCGGTGCCGAACGTCAGGACTGCCGGCAGCAGCCGGTAGGCCGAGAGCGCGGCAGCCAGCAGCGACGCCTTCAGCGTGAACAGCGCGATCGACGGCCGCGTCATCACGAAGGCCAGCCACAAGATGTACGACCAGACGAAGACGTGCCAGCTGCCAATGACGATCATGACGCTCCAGGTCAGCGCAAGCGTCAGCAGATCGCGAGTCCCGGCGCCACGCTGGACCCTCAACAGTTGGAGGAGCACCCACGGCAGCAGGAAGAAACCTGCCCATTGCGTGTGTCCGGCGCCGAGATGGCTGAGGATGTTGCCGTTCATCACCGCCAGCAGCACCCACATCGTCCACCACGTCAGCGATGTCTGCAGGTGATCCCGCAGGGCGCGCGCCGCAACGTAGCCGGCGATCAGGCACGCCGTGAGATGCAGGACGTAGAAACCGCCGGGCTGCAGAAGATCGAGGAGCACCGTATGTGGCGCCAGGGGTGCTTCCAGGTTGGCGAAGAAGCGCTCGGTTCCCTGCTGCGACGTGGCAATGTAATAAGGAACGTCACGATTACGCACTGCCTCGGCGATCGCCGTGTAATAGAGCCAGTCCTTCTGCCAATCGCCGCCTGCGCCCCATCCGCGCCATCCGAGGCGGAGGAACCACTGCAGCACGGCAATGGCATAGACCAGGAGACCGGCTTCGACCGCAGCAACCAGGCGGCGCGACGGCTGCGGACGGCGATCGACGGCAAGCGCGGCAAGCAGGCAGGCCGCCGCGCCTAGAGCAGGCCCCCACGCCGCCGGATGGTCGGCAAGCATGCGCGCGTGCACGACCGGCATGCGAACAATGTCGTACAGGTTTCCGAAGTGTTCGCTGAGGAATGTCACCGCAAAGACGGTGACGCCAATCGATAACGACAGGTCGAGCGCCGGGCGTCGCGATCTGTCGGTCATCCTGTCGTAGGTCGCGAAATCGTACCACAGCGCGGTATAATTGAGAGTTTCATGTCGTCAGGAATAACTGCAGAAACGCTTCTCGGCGTGAGCGGCTTTACGTTCGCCGATCTGCATCAGCCGGCGCGTCTCGCGGGAGCTCTACAACCGCTTCGTCGAGCAGGTGAAGTCGACCGAGCCCGAGCTCTGGGCGCGAGTGGGCGCGGTATCGCGAAGTGCCGGAATCGCTGAGCGCGGTGGCGCGCGGCAACATCGTCGTCGCCATGGCGCCGCACGTCAGCCGCTTCATCAGCGCGCTCTTCAGCGTCGGCGCCGATGCCGAGGCGCTGGCGGCGGCGACGCGCGCCTACGACGTGCTGTTCCGCTTCAAGATCGACTTCGTCCGCCGCCGCGCCCTGCCGCTGCTCAAGGCCGGCGCGCACGTCGAAGCGACCGCCGAAGATCACGCGCTGGTCGAGTCGATCACGTTTGGAGCGCGACAGCTTCGAAGGGTCCCTGAGCTCGGAAGCGAGTCATGACGCGGAAATGCGCCTCGCGGCGTACGGCTGCTCGCTGCTCGATCGCGAAGCCACCGACAAGGCCGCCTTGGGCGCCGAAGCCTGGGCGAAGGCGGCCGTCGCCGGCGAGATCGAATCGCTGAAGCGCTGGTGCGCCGCGCACGTTCACGATCCGCGCTACCGCGGCTGGGTGGTGTTCCGCTTCCCCGAGAACCTCGACTACGACCATCTGGTCCAGGTGCAGCGGCCGGATCCGAAGCTGCCCGAGGAGATGTTCGGGCCCGACGAGAAGCTACGCCGCCGGCAGGGCTTCCAGCTGACCGACAACCGCTATACCCGCCGCGAGAACCTGAGCGAGATTCACTACTGCGTGCTCTGCCACGAGCGCGACAAGGACACCTGCTCGAAGGGCATTCGCGACAAGGAAGGCACGGTCACGACCAACCCGCTCGGCATTCCGCTGGCGGGCTGTCCGCTCGACGAAAAAATCTCGGAGATGCACACGGTGCGGAAGCGCGGCGACGCGATCGGCGCGCTCGCCATCGTCACCGTCGACAACCCGATGTGCCCGGGCACCGGACATCGCATCTGCAACGACTGCATGAAGGCCTGCATCTACCAGAAGCAGGAGCCGGTCAACATTCCGCAGATCGAAACCGGCGTGCTGACCGACGTGCTCAACATGCCGTGGGGCGTGGAGATCTACGGGCTGCTCACGCGCTGGAATCCGCTCAACATCCAGCGCCCGTACGCGCTCGAATACAACGGCAAGAACGTGCTCGTCGTCGGCCTCGGCCCGGCCGGCTACACGCTGTCGCATTACCTGCTGAACGAAGGCTTCGGCGTCGTCGCGATCGACGGCCTCAAGATCGAGCCGCTGCCCGATGACATCGTCGGCAGCCTGTCTCGCCGAGCGGCGGCGCGAAGGCGGACGCTCCCCGCCCGATTCGCGACTGGAGCGAGATCTATCGTCCGCTCGACGAGCGCGTGCTCGAAGGCTTCGGCGGCGTGTCCGAGTACGGCATCACCGTTCGCTGGGACAAGAACTTCCTGACGCTGATCCACCTGACGCTGGCGCGCCGCGACAAGCTGAAGATCTACGGCGGCGTGCGCTTCGGCGGCGCGCTGCCGCTCGACGAAGCGTGGGGGATGGGGATCGATCACGTCGCCATTGCCGCCGGCGCGGGACGGCCGACGATCATCGACATCAAGAACAACCTGATTCGCGGCATCCGCAAGGCCAGCGACTTCCTGATGGCGCTGCAGCTGACCGGCGCCTTCAAGAAGGACGCGCTGTCGAACCTCCAGGCGCGGCTGCCCGCGGTCGTGATCGGCGGCGGACTGACTGGCGTCGATACGGCGACCGAGCTGATGGCCTACTACCCGATCCAGGTCGAGAAGATCCTCGATCGCTACGACGCGCTCGTGCGCGACCTGGGCGAAGCGCGCGTGCGCGGCATGATGGACGCGGAGGAGCTCGGCATCCTCGACGAGTTCCGCGGGCACGGCCAGGCGGTGAAGGCCGAGCGCGCGCGCGCGACGGCGGCCGGGGAAGCGCCGAACTTCATCGACATGATCCGCGGCTGGGGCGGCGTCACGCTCGCGTACCGCAAGCGCCTGCAGGATGCGCCGGCCTACCGCCTCAATCACGAAGAGGTGGCGCTCGCGCTGCAGGAAGGCATCTCGGTCACCGAGAACATGAATCCGGTCGAGGCGATCCCGGACGAATTCGGCCACGTCACGGCGATGGCGTTCACACGCGCCGACGGCTCGCGCATCGAGTTGCCGGCGCGGACGGTTCTGGTCGCGGCGGGCACGGTTCCGAACGTCACCTACGAGAAGGAACATCCCGGATCGTTCTCGCTCGACAGCAGGCAGAAGTTCTTCCAGGGTTTCAAGGCCGTTCGCGTGGAACGCGACGGCGAACTCCAGTTCGCCGCGGCGCGTTCAGGCTCGAACCGGACCCGAACGGCTTCTTCACGTCGCACGATACCGACGGAAAGTTCGTCACCTACTACGGCGACAACCATCCGCGCTACAACGGCAACGTCGTCAAGGCGATGGCCTCGGCCAAGCACGGCTATCCGCACGTCGTCGCGCTGTTCGCGGATCACATCGCGGCGCTCGATCCGCAGGCGCAGCCGCAGCGCGAGCAGGCCTGGCAGTCGCTGGTCACGAAGCTCGACGATCAACTGCTGGCGCGAGTCGAGAAGGTGGTGCGCCTCACGCCGACGATCGTCGAGGTGATCGTGCGCGCGCCGGCGGCGGCGCGGCATTTCCACCCCGGCCAGTTCTACCGGCTGCAGAACTTCGAGCGCCTCAGCCCGCACGTGCGCGTCGACGATCACATCGCGTCGATGCTGATGGAAGGCATCGCGCTCACCGGCGCGTGGGTCGATGCGGAGAAGGGCCTGCTGTCGCTCATCACTCTCGAGATGGGCGTCTCGAGCCGCCTCTGCGCATACCTCAAGCCCGGCGAGCCCGTGGTCGTGATGGGACCGACCGGAACGCCGACCGAGATCCCCGAGAAGACGGCGGTGCTGCTCGCGGGCGGCGGGCTCGGCAACGCCGTGCTGTTCTCGATCGCGAGGGCGCTCAAGGCGCAGGGTAATCGCGTGCTGTACTTCGCCGGTTACAGGAACGGCGCCGATCTCTTCAAGCGCGAAGACATCGAGTCGGGCACCGACCAGGTGATCTGGGCGACCGACATGGGCGACGAGATCGAGCCGCATCGCCCGCAGGATCATCACTTCCGCGGCAACATCGTCCAGGCGATGATCGCGTATGCCGAAGGCCGGCTGGGCGAGCAGAAGGTGGCGCTGAAGGAGGTGTCGCGCATCATCGCGATCGGCTCCGATCGCATGATGAACGCCGTGCGACTGGCGCGCCACGGCGCGCTGCAGCCGTACCTCGATCCGAAGCACGTCGGCATCGGCAGCATCAACTCGCCGATGCAGTGCATGATGAAGGAAGTGTGCGCGCAGTGCCTGCAGCGCCACGTCGATCCCGAGACCGGCAAGGAAGAGTTCATCTTCTCCTGCTACAACCAGGATCAGGAGCTCGACCGGGTCGACTTCGACAACCTCCAGGCCCGTCTGCGCCAGAACAGCGTCCAGGAGAAGTTGTCGAACCTCTGGTTCGAGCATCTGCTGGATCAGGCTGAGTCCGAGCTCGTTCACGTGTGAGCGCGGCGAACGTCTGCTAGGCCCGCAGCAGGCCCATTTTGCGGATGCCTGCCGCGACCGCGATGGTGAGGAGCAAGCCGAGGGCGGTGAGTTCGGCACCGGCCCTTACGCTGGCCGGCGCAAATTCCAGCGTGACGTGATGCGTGCCGGGCTCGACGACCAGGCCCAGAAAGTCCCCATACACCGCGATTGGCTTCGCGCTCGCGCCGTCGACCACGGCACGCCAGCCCGAGTGATAGCGCGAGGTCAACACCAGCAGCTGGCGGCCGTCGCTGGACGTTGCAATCTCGAATCGACCAGGACGATCGACGAGCACGCGGGCCACACCAGGCGTGCCGCCGATATTCAGTTCATGGCCGGTCAGCGATTCGCTGGTCAGGTCGATCGACGGCAAATCGAGGGCGAGGTTGGAAATGACGCGGCCTTTTGCGAGCAGCCGGACACGGGGCAGCGCCTCAGCCACAGACTCCCAGCCGTCTCCATTACGGCGCCATCGCATCCCTTCGAGCAGCGCTGTCGTCTTGCCCCCGAGATCAAGCTGCGACTGCGGATAGAGGCCGGTGTTGCCTTCGCTCAGCCACAGCCCGTGAAGGATGGCAAGATGGTCCGTGCCGCCTGGGATGGCTGGGATGACGTCGCCGGGGCGGGCGTCGCGGGGGACGTCCGCGGACTCTGTCAATTGCGTCACCGAGCGCGGCGGTCCCCACCGATACACGTACGAGTAGCCCCATGCCGAAAGATCAACGGCCCCGAGGATCGCCAGCGCCGCCATCGCCCACACACGTCCGCGAGCCGAGAACGCGAGCAGGATCGCGGCGAGGACGACCGCGGTCGATCCGGCAGCCGCGCGTCCGAACGTCGAAAACCGCGCGTGGTGGTCTGCGGCCCACGCCGAACCTTCGAGCGCTGCGGCGACTACCACGGTAGTGATCGCCAGCCCGACAGGCACGGCCAGCGGCCAGAGCTGTCGTGTCCCGACCCGCTCGCGACGCCGCAGCAGACCCAACAGGTCCTCGGCGGCGATCGCGGCGATGCCCGCCAGCGCGAACTGGAATAGCACGACGTGGCGCGACGAGGCACGCAGCCCGCTGATGACCGGCAGGCGCGCGATGAGGGGGTAGAGGCCGCCGTAGCGGCCGAACGCCAGCCACAGCCCGAGCCCGGCGAATACCAGCAGAGCGACGGCCAGCCGGCGATGGGGGAGCGCGCGCCAGCGGATCGCGATCCACGCCAGCGCCATCGTGCACAAGGCGCCGTTGTAGACGATGAATTCGTGCGGCTGCTGATCCTCGAACGGCGCGAACACGCGGAACCGAAACGCGAACGGCGCCCACAGCTGGATCAGGTTCACCGGCGACAGCGAGAACGACAAAGCCTGTTCGCGCGACCAGACTGCCCGCACCGACTCGTTGAAGAACTCGATCGACGGCAACAGCTGGATCGCGCCGATCGACATGCCGAGGACCGCGGCCAGGCCGAGCGCCGCGATCGACGAGATGCGCCGATAGCTCGACCAATGCCACGCGCACCAGCACGCAGCGGCGACCAGAGTCATCCACATGTACTGTGGATTTCCCGTCAGCAGCTGCGATCCGGTGACCAGCGCCGCCAGCGCGAACGATCTGGCCGGCTGCGTGCCGGTGATGACGCCGTGGCACGCCACGAGCAGCCATGGCGCGTGAGCAAGCGTGGCAATGTGGTTGACGTGCATCACGTTGTAGATCGTGAAACTGCTGAACGCCGAGAGCATCGCGCCGACGATGGCGGCCTCTCTCGACAGCCCGACGGTGCGCCACAACCAGTACATTCCCGCGAGCAGAAACAGATACGACGCGATGATCTCGAGGTTGAAGGCGACGCCGAGCGGTAGCAACGCGTACAGGGCGAGGTGCAGCGGATGCGCCATCCCGGCTTCGCCGGCGCCGTGGAGGAAGAAGCCGGCATGATACGCGGGCGTCCAGAGCAGGAACTCGCCGTTCTGCAGCGACGCTTGATACAGATAACGGAAGGGCAGATGGAGCGCTGCCAGGTCGTCGTAGGTGAGCAGCCGGCCGGTGGCGACCGGATAGAGCAGCGGCCCGAGCAGGATCACGACGCCCGCAAACAGGACCGCTCGCGGCGAGAGCGGTGAACGTTCCCGTGCGTCTGCCACCCTCCACAAAGGTAACACGCCGATCAGTCGCCTACGGCATCGGCGCGGTTGAGGCTGAATCCGGGCTCGTTCACGTATAAGCTTCTTCCCGTGCTGTCACTAGGCGCGCTTGACGCCTTCGCGTGCGCGCTCGCATGAGCCAGACCGATCGGAGCTACCGGCCCGACGTCGACGGTCTGCGCGCCCTCGCCGTCGTCCTCGTTCTTCTTTTCCATGCCTTTCCCGCGCTGCTGCCCGGCGGTTTCATCGGCGTCGACATCTTTTTCGTCATCTCCGGCTATCTGATCTCCGGCATCATTCTCAAGGCGAGAGCGGCGGGACGCTTCAGTTTTGCGAGCTTCTACGCCCGTCGCATCCGGAGGATTTTCCCGGCGCTCGGGGTGGTACTCACTGTCGGTGATCGTGGCCGGCTGGTTTCTTCTGTATGCCGACGACTATGCTCGGCTTGGCTATCACGCCGCGGCCGGCGCGGGCTTCGTTTCGAACGTCGCGTTCTGGCGGGAGTCGAGCTACTTCGATATCGCCGCCGACCTCAAACCGCTGCTGCACTTGTGGTCGCTCGGCGTCGAGGAACAGTTCTACCTGGTGTGGCCGGTGCTGCTCGTCATCGCGTCGCGATGGCGACGTGGCCCGCTGGTGGCGACGCTCGCAATCGGGACGGCGTCGTTTGTCGTGGCGATCTGGACGGTCAGAATCGATCGCACCCCGGCGTTCTACGCGCCGTGGAATCGATTCTGGGAGCTGCTCGCAGGCGCAACGCTGGCGTGCATCGAGGCTGATGCCGTGCTTGATGCCTGGCGACGGAAGCTGACTGTCGAGATCGCGGCTCGCGGACAGTGTCTCGGTCGCCGGGCTTGCCGCGATTGGCGCCGGCGTCGGCGCTGATCGATTCAGCAAGCGTGTTTCCGGGCCTCTGGGTATTGCTGCCGGTGGCCGGCACCGCCCTGCTGGTCGTCGCCGGTGCGGGCGCGTGGATCAATCGCGCGGCGCTGTCGCTATCGCCGATCGTCTGGCTCGGGCTCGTCAGCTACCCGCTGTACCTGTGGCATTGGCCGCTGCTGTCGTTCGCGCGCATTGTCGCAGCGGAGCCGCTACCGGCCGTGGGTCCGACTGGCGCTGCTCGGCGTCAGCGTCGTGCTCGCGTGGGCGACGTATCGCCTCGTCGAATGGCCGGTGCGCTTCGGTCCGCGGCGGCGCGCCGCCGTGCCGGCCCTCGCTGTCGTGATGTCGGCGGTGTGCGCCGCCGGCGTCGCGGTGTATGCGTCGGGCGGCGCGATTGATCGGCCGATCAACCGGCGGGACGCGGCCCTGCCTCGTCGACTATTACGACCGCATGCGCAAGACCGGCATCGAGGCCGCCTATCGCCGTGAGTGCGACTTCATGGACTGGGCAACGGAGCACACACGCGACGCGATCGATCCGTCGTGCGTCCTGCCGGGCCGGGATCGCACGGTCCTGTTGTGGGGTGATTCGTTCGCGCAGTCGCTGTCACTCGGCATCCGCGAAAGCCTCCCTTCGGGGGCGTCCCTCGCGCAGATCACGACGTCGAACTGCGCCCCGGCCATCGACAATTTCGATCTCTCGGTCAGGGAACGGCGCTGCGAGAAGGCGAATCTGTTCGCGATGGAGAGCATCGAGCGGCTGCGTCCGCACACCGTCATCATCGCCCAGAGCGGGGGACACGCATCGACGGACTGGCCCGCCGTCACCGCCCGCGTCCTCGCACTGGGCGCCGGCAGCGTCATCGTCGTTGGACCGATTTCCGGCGTGGCAGCCGAGCCTGCCCAGGGTCTACGCCGAACATCACATGCAGGATCACGCCGAGTACGTCGCCACCGGGATCGCCGTCGGCATCTTCGAAAACGATCGTCTGGCATCGGCCCAGGTGGCCGCCCTTCCCAATGTCACGTTCGTGTCGTTGCTCGATCGACTGTGTCACGACTCGTCCGGAGGAGGCGCTGAAGGCGCGAAGGCGGGTCGCGCCTGTCTCGCGCGCGTTCCCGGTGAGGGCGACCTCGATTTGATGTCGCTCGACTTCGGCCACCTGACGCCGAAGGGCTCGTCTTACCTCGGTCGCGCGATGTGGAAGGCGTACCTCGAACGGATCCTGCGTTGATCGCGCGGCCAGATACTTGCAATCGTGAGCGCAAGTTGTTGTATCTTCAAAGCGATCTGAATGCCTGACTTGCCATTCGATCCGCCGAAGGATGCGCCACGCCGCGACCCGGCGGCCGTCGCGGCGTCCGAGCACGAACGCGCGACGCAGCGCTATGCCCATCGCGACATCCTCGCGATGTATCCGTCGCTCCGGATCGACCACCTCCGCTATCTGGAGAAGTGCGGACTCGTGAAGCCGCTCAATGCCGGCAACGAGCGCCTCTACGGTTTTGCCGACCTCACCGTGCTGCGGCAAATTGCCGGCGAGCTGCAACAAGGCAGTCCGTTCCGTGCCGTCGTGAGGACACTGCAGTCGTCGCGGACTGGCCAGCTGACATTTGACTTCCGGCTCGACGCTCATCCGGCGCGCATCATCGAGCTCAAGCCGCGAAGCCCCCAGCCATTGAGCACGGCTGAACCAGGCACCCAGGGCACCATTCCCTTAGGCACCTTAGGCACCCCAGGCACCATAGGCACTGGTGCCTTTGGAGCCATCAGTTCCGCCGAAGAGTATTTCCTGATGGGCTCTGTGCTCGACGATGGGACACCGGAGCGAGTGGAGGAGGCGGTCAAGTCCTATCGCCGCGCCCTGGAAGAGGATCCTGACCTCGTCGCGGCGTTGATCAATCTCGCCAACATCCGTTACTCACGGGACGAGCTGGCCGAAGCCCAGGCGCTTTACGAGCGCGCCATCTCACTCGACGATTCGTACTTCGAAGCGCACTTCAACCTGGGCAACATCCATCACGACCATGGGCGCTACGCCGAAGCCGAAGAGTCGTACGGGAACGCGCTGGCGCTCAACCACAACTACGCCGACGCGCACTTCTATCTCGCCGTGACGCTCGAGAAAATGGGCCGCTCGATTGACGCCCGAGCTCACTGGAAGGCCTACGAGCGCCTCGCGCCGAACGGCGAGTGGGTCGAGCTCGCCCGCGAATTCTCCGACTGACCTTCGTCCAGAGCCGGCAAACGCCCCACCCTTTAGCAGCCGCGAGCGGCTGGCTCGAATAACGCGGACAGGATGAGCGGCATCGTCAGCGGATACAGCGACGTCAGCAACCTGACGTCCCACCACGAACCGAAGACGGTTATCGCAAGGATCAGCGGAACGGCGGCGACGAGCGATCGACGAGCGAAGGACGGCGTGTGCCGCAAGCCAGTCAACGTCAGCAGCAAGGCAGGACCGAGGAACAGGCCGATGTTTATTGCGGCTGTGGGCAGATGAGCAAGGTTTTCGAGCGTTGCCGGCGCCGGCCACGCAAAACCGCCGATGCCCAGCCTGACGAGCAGGGTCACGGTGATCCACAGCATCAGCACGACAGCGGCGCGATTCTCCCGTTTCCAGGTCACCAATCCCAACATTGCCAGCACGACCGAGGCCTCGCTGTTGAGGGCGGCAACGACGGTCAAGGCGGCGAACGCGACGATCCGGCGATGGAACAGCAGTACCAAGCCGGCCGCGACGAACACCGGTTCGACGAGCGACCACGGTGCGAACCAGGCTTGCGGGGGAATTGGCGCAGAGTCCCAATACTCGCCCATCCGCAAGACGATGTGCACCGTCGTCCCGACGATAAGCGAGCCGATGACTGCCTGATCCCGGGAAAACCACAGGCGCGCATATGCGTAGACGCCCGCGAGCAGCAGGGTCAAGGCCGCGACGTGAAACGCGAAGTAGACCCGCCGGAACGCCTGGCCGGGGTCGGTCAACGTGGTTGCGGCACGGATCAGCGGATCCAGCAGCCACGGCACCAGGACGCGGAATCGCTGCGGTGATGGCGCCGTGCCGTCGACGATCGCGCGATGCATCTCGTAACGCAGTTGCTGTTGCGGCACGAGCACGCTGTACTCGAAGGCGTTGGCGGCAATGGCGGTCGCGAAGAGCCCGATCAGGATCCACGCGGGCCACTCGGTCTGGCGCCCGGTCATCCGGCGAGCGCCGGCTCGCGCGCGTCATACAAGTACGACAACGCCAGCGCAAACAGGATGGGATAGAGCGGCATCACCAATCGCACTTCCCACCAGATGCCCCACACGGCGATCGTGATGAGGTAGAACGGAATGACGATCGCTGCCCGGCGAATGAAAGATGGCGCCCGGCTCCAGCCGAGCGCGGCAAACAACCAGCAGGCGCCGAAAAACATCGCCAGGTTCGCCACCGCGAGCCCGGGCTGCGTCATGTTGGTCCTGAAGATTCGTTCGATCGACCAGTAGCGTTCGCCTTCTCCGGTGACCGCTCGAATGCCCAGAAAAATCGCCACCCAGATCGACCCATAGGCGATCGTCCTCGCCCACGCCTGGCGTGACCCGTCGCTCGTGACGAGGTGGAGCAGCACCAGGAACACCGCGGTTTCGCGATTGAACGATGCAACGGCGATGAGGACGCCAAGCAAGGCATGTCGCCGATGCAAGCTCGCCAGAAGTGCCAGCGCGACGAAGGTGGGCTCGAGGAACGAATACGGCGCGTAGTCATGCTGCCGCATCGTGATGCGAATCGTGCACGCCGCGACGAGAGCCGCGATGAGCGCCGCTTCATCGGTAAACCACGAACGGAGCAGTGCGAACAGCGACCAGAGCATTGCCGTGATAGCGGCGAGATAGAAGACGGTGGAGACGCGGTCGAACGCGACGTCGTAGGACATCAGCGGCGCCAGCAGTCGGGTCGGCGGTTCGGTGATGGCCGCCGCCAGCCATCGATAGCGATCCGGATCGCGTGCGGTGCCCTCGAGGATGGCACGATGAATCTCCCGCCGGGCCGTCATCGACTCGACACCCGGCCCGAATCCGTAATCGAGCGCGGGGAGGAGCGCCGCGGTGAGGAGAATGCACGTGAGCGCGAGCGGCCGGATTCGGCCTGCTCCAGCCTGGGGCAACATCGAGGCTCGAATTGTAACCGGTGCTGTGGTTGGCAACAGCCGTCACAATAGCGCACTATGTGACCCGTGCTCCGGGCCGCGTTTGCTCTCGGCTTGTTCGTTGTGTTGCAGGCGCCGGCCGACGATCGACTGATCCGCGCGGCCCGCGATCAATCCAATGCCGCGATTGCCAGGCACGATCTGGGCGGTATTGCAGCCGTGTGGATGGAAGATGTGCATGTCGTCTCGTCGACCAGCGCGCAGACGGCAGGGAAGAATTCGAACCGCGAGCGAATGGCGGCGCAGTTCAAGAACCGCCCCGACACGATCTACGTCCGCACGCCGTTCACAATCGAGGTCTATGCGGCGTGGAACGTCGCTTCGGAGCGTGGCGAGTGGGTTGGCAAGTGGTCAGAACCGGACGGGGCGCTCGAGATCGGCGGGACCTATCAAGCGCAGTGGCGAAAGATCGACGGCCGGTGGTTGATCCAGGCTGAACTGTTCGTGCCCACGCACTGCAAGGGCAGCAAGTACTGCACTGAGCGTCCGTAGGCACGGTACGCACCCTACGCACCCTACGCACCGTACGCACCCTACGCACCTTAGTATCTGTAACGCCAGTCGTCGTTCGGCTGATCCGGCTGCGGCTCTTCACGCTTCCTCGGCATGCGCTTCGCCTTGTAGAGCGCGCAGTCCGAGCACCACGAATCGGCGCTGAAGCCTTCCTTGCCGGCCATCGGCAGCACGTCGCGATGCGTGCAGTGATCGGGCACGCCGTCCTCGGCGGCCTTGCGCCAGCGGCATGACAGAAAACGCACGACCGACGGTGAATTGTTATCGGGCCCGGATTCCAATTGCAGCCTCCACAGCGGACCACGCCCGCTGCTCATGCGGCGACACCAGGGTCACCGCGTGTCCCGACGCGCCGGACCGTCCCGTGCGACCGACGCGGTGCACGTAGGTGTCCGGCGAATCCGGCACTTCGAAATTGATCACGTGCGCGATGCCCTCGATGTCGAGCCCGCGCGCGGCGATGTCGGTGGCCACCAGCACGGGATGCTTGCCCGGAGCGGAACCCTTCGACCGCCGATAACCGTTCCTGCTGCGAACGATCGGCGTGCAGCGCCGCCGCGCGGATGCTCTTCGCGACCAGGTGCCGTGTCACGCGATCCGCGTCGATCTTCCGCCGCACGAACACCAGCACCGGCCCGTCGGACTCGCGCTTGGCAAACGTCGCCAGCCAGTCGATCTTCTCGCCGCTTTCGACCTTCACCATCTGGTGATCGATCGTCCGCGCCGCGCCGCCGCGGGTGCCGACCTGCACGTAACGCGGCGACCGCAGCATCTCCTTCGCCATCCGCTGGATCTCGCCCGGCAGCGTCGCCGAGAAGAGCAGCGTCTGTCGATCCGGCGGCAGCGCCGTCATGATCTTCTGCACGTCCGGCCAGAAGCCCATGTCCATCATGCGATCCGCTTCGTCGAGCACGAGCACCTGCACGCGCACGAAGTCGGTGTTGCTGTGCCGCATGTGATCCATCAGCCGGCCCGGCGTGGCCACGACGATGTCGACGCCCGCCTGCAGCGCGCGCTCCTGCGGACCCATCTCGACGCCGCCGAACACCGCCGCCGAGGTCACCGGCGTGTGATACGTCAGCCCGACCAGCGAATCCTCGATCTGCACCGCCAGCTCGCGCGTCGGCGCGAGGATCAGCGCGCGCGTGTAATGCTCGCGCGCCGGATCGCCGTAGCCCGGCGCTTCGCTGAGCAGCCGCTCGATGATCGGCGCCGCAAACGCCAGCGTCTTGCCGGTGCCGGTCTCGGCACACGCCACGACGTCGTGCCCTTCGAGCGCGAGCGGGATCACCGCGCCCTGCACCGGTCGCGTGCCTTCAAAGCCGAGCGAATGAAAACCCGCCTCGAGCCGCGAATCGAACCCCATCGAATCGAATGCAATCGGCGCCGCGTCCTGATCGGTCAGCTCCCACGGCAAATCCGGGGGCGGCGTTGATGGCCGAGCCGAAAACGGCTTGGCCGGCCCGCGGCGTCGCCGCCGCCGCCGCCGGGCCCGCGCCGGCCGGGCCGGCGTTGTGATGTCGAATGTCCGTTCAAGGTGCCTTTGTCAGATTAAACATCTGTGTCTAATCTGTGTCTAATCTGTGGCCTAGCGGGCGCGGAAGGTGATGATGCCGCGTTGCGGATCGTAGGGCGAAATGCCGACGGTGACCCGGTCGCCCGGCACCACCTTGATGCGGAACCGCCGCATGCGTCCGCTCAACTGCGCGAGAACTTCGTGTCCGGCGTCAACCTGCACGCGGTAGAGACCACCGCTGTGCACCGCGACGACGGTGCCTTGCATATCAATCAGATCGTCTTTGCTCATTCAGTCGTCAGGTCGTCAGGTTGACATGGGATCAGGGAACCTGGGTCCACGGTGAGATTCCTGACTCAAGCCCTGACCACCTGACCTACCTGACTACCACGACAACCTGTCGATTGTGTCACTTTGCGGGCGCGGTAGGCAAATCACGTACCGCTTGCTCGACTTGCCGCGCCAGATCCGCGTAATTATCGCCAGACAAACGTATTGGCGCTCCGAAGGTCACCGAGACCGGCCCCGGCTTGGCCATTTTCCAGCTCGTGTGCAGCACCCGATCGACCCCGTCAATCCGCACCGGAACGATTGGCAGCCCCAGCCGCGACCCGATCATGCCGATGCCGCCGCGGAACGGCTTGATGTCGCCGCTGTCCGAACGGACGCCCTCCGGGAAGATCAGCACCGAGAATCCGTCCCCGGTCACTTCGCCGATGTAACGCAGTGTCTGCCGCGCGCCCGCTTCGCGTTGCGGCAGGGGGAAGGTGTTGAAGAAGAACGCCGACAGGTAATAGTTCAGGCGGTTCGTGAACACCTGCCACGTCGAGATACTCCGCGGGGAAGAAATGCGCCTTGAAGAATTCCTTCGCCATCGCCGGCGCGATCGTCGCGCGGATCGTTCCCGGCAGCGCGATCAGGATCACCGGCACGTCGAAATGGCTCTGATGGTTGGACGCGAACACGACCGGCCCCTTGATCCGTTCGAGGTGTTCGAGGCCGCTGACGCGCACCCACGCGAAGATGCGCGCCAGCGGCAGGATCCACGTCGCCTGGCTGATGCGCCGAATCATCCGCACCGGCCACGCGCGATTCCACGACGGGAAGTCCACCGGCTCGGCGACCTGGGCTTCCTGCGGCGCCGATGCGATCACCGCCCGCAGATCGTCGAGCGTCTTCGCGCCCGCGAACTTCGTCTCGTCGATGCGCGTCTGAAACTGATCTTCGAGCGCGACCATCAGCTCGACGCGCTCGAGCGAGCTCAGGCCCAGCCCCTCGATCGACGTGCCGCCGTCGAGCTGACGCGAGCCCGCAAACTTCGCGAGCAGGCCTTGCAACGGATCGTCGTGTGATGCGGCGGCGGGCGTCGCGCCGGCTTCCACCCATGCCTTGATCGCGGCGCGCTTGAGTTTCTTGGTGCCCTCCGTTCGGGGAAGAGGACCGTCGCTCCAAATGGAGAAACCGCGAATGCGTTGATGATCGGCAAGATCAGCGTTGGCTGTTCGGACGATGGTTTCTGCCTCGACTCCGGGATCAAGTCGCAACACCGCGTGCACTCTTTCCTCGGAGCTTTCTGTGCCTTCTGTGGCCCTGGTACCCACGACGGCTGATTCGATGACGCCCTTCTGCGCATTCAGCGGCCGCTCGACATCATCCGGAAAGACATTCAGCCCTTCCGGCGTGACGATCATTTCCTTCTTGCGGCCGCGAATGAAGAGGCGTCCTTCCGCGTCCTTTTCTCCAATGTCACCGGTATGCAGCCAACCCTCGTCGTCGCGCGTTCGGCCTGGACCCCCTGATCCCTGATCCCCGATCCCTGATCCCTGCTCGTAATAGCCGCTGGTGACGTTTTCGCCGCGGACGAGAATCTCGCCGTCGTCCGCGATCTTCACCTCGACTCCGGCAATCGGCTTCCCGACCGATCCCGTGTTCGTCTTGAACGGGTGATTCATCGTGACGATCGGCGCGGTTTCCGTGAGCCCATAGCCCTGGATGACGACGAACCCGAGCCGCTTCCAGTAATCCTCGAGCGCCGGCCCAAGCGGCGCGGCGCCGACGATGAAGGCCCAGAACTTCATGCCGAACATCCGGTGGATCTTCCGGTAGCGCCACCACCGCGCCGGGATCGACAGGCCTTTGGGCGGATCGACGGCCGTCGGATCGACGCGAAGCGCGTGCTCCTTGAGCACGTCGAGGATCTTCGGCACGCAGACGATCACCGAGATGCGCCACTCGCGGACGCGGCGCACGATGTCGTGCGGGTTGAAGCTGCGCATGAAGACCACGGTGCCGTCGATGAGCGGAGGGATGTTCGTCGCCATCGACTGCCCGAACATGTGGCTGAGCGGCAGCAGGTTCAGGAAGCGGATCGGCGAGAACGGCCGCGCGTATTTCTTGTACTTGTCGATTTCCTTTGCGACCGGCACCGTGTTCGCGAGGATGTTGCGATGGCGGATGACGACGCCTTTGGGATCGGCGGTCGCGCCGGACGTGAACACAATTTGTGCAATGTCGTCACGGCCAATCGTGATCGCCGGCACCGGCCCGTCCGCCGACCAGTCGAGATCGGCCATTCGCCAGATCTGATCTGAGCCGTCTGCGGCCCTGGTGTCGAGCGTCTGCGGCCTGGTGTCCGCGATTTCGTGTCGTCGCCGGCGAGCACGACCCGCGCGCCGACAATCCCGCGAATACGATCGGCAAATTCACGCGACGATCGGTAGTCGATCGGCACCGCGATCGCGCCGGCGAGCTGGATACCCCAGTAACATGCGATCCATTCGGGACGGTTCTCGCCCCATAAGACGACCTTGTCGCCTTTCGATACACCATCGGCGATGAGCTTCGCCGCAAAGCCTCGCGCTGCGCGTGTGACATCCGCGTACGGTGTATCGCCGCACCCGATAACCGTCGTCGTAGACAAGGAATTCACCGCGGCGCTTTTCCAGGGTCCGGAAAAGATCGATGAGCGTCGTCACGGGAAATAGACGTCTTGAAGGTCAGAATTCATGTTCGTGGTTCGCGCGTTACCAGGCGAAGCCTCGTTAGTATTACCTGAGTAGGCGAGTAGAATAGGTAGCGAACGCAATGCAAGTGTTTCTGACGGGCGCCACCGGGTACATCGGGTCGGCCGTACTCGACGCGATGATCAAGGGTGGCCACCGGGTCACGGCGCTGGCGCGCGATCCGGAAAAGGCCGAGCGACTGCAAGCCGCGGGCGCCGCGACGATCATCGGCGAGCTCGCACTCCCGAAAACCTACATCAACGCCGTGAAGGCCGCCGATGCGGTTGTGCACACGGCCCTGGAGTCGTCGCCCCGGCGCGTCGAGAAGGAGAAGCTCGGGCTCGATACCATGCTCGGCGCGCTCGGCGAGGCAAGCCAGGCGGACGGCAAGCCGCGCGTGTTCATCTATACGTCCGGCATCTGGGTGCTCGGCCGCAGCGTCAAGTCAGCGGAAGAGGATGCGCCGCTCGATCCGCCGGCATACGTCGAGTGGCGGCCCGCTCACGAAGAGAAGGTGTTGTCGGCGTCTTCCGAATCGCTCCGCACCGTCGTCGTCCGCCCCGGAATCGTCTATGGCGGCGGCCGCGGCATCGTCGCCGATCTGATCAAGGACGCGCTGAATGGCCTGATCCGGGTCGTTGGGCCCGGCAAGAATCGCTGGCCGTGCATCTACGACCACGATCTCGCCGAGCTCTACGTGAAGATCCTGGAATCGCCGGCC
The DNA here is from genome assembly GCA_963833135.1 of uncultured cyanobacterium. Lineage (GTDB taxonomy): Bacteria > Acidobacteriota > Vicinamibacteria > Vicinamibacterales > UBA2999 > 12-FULL-67-14b. Next base: position 259,195 of record CAWHWW010000018.1, read on the forward strand.
GCCGCCGGCGTCATTCACGCCACCGACGAGGCCGACGAGCGCGTGATCGATATCGCGGAAGCGATCGCCGCCCACGTGCCGCAGAAGCCGGACATCCGGATTGTCCCGCTCACCGAAGCCCGCAAGAAGTCCGGCACCTACGCCGACGCGCTGGCACTCGATCAGAAAGTTCGCAGTCCGAAGGCCCGTGCGTTAGGATGGGCGCCGACGCAAACCGGCGTCATCAACAGCGTGCCGCGCCTTGTCGAAGAATTCCGAAACGCCCAGCGGGAACGTTAAACAGTCCGTTCCGTTCTTCATGGTCACCGACATGGAGGCGTCGCTGCGCTTCTATGTCGACGGTCTCGGCTTCAGGAAGACGATGGACTGGACGCCGCACGGCCGCGTCGAATGGTGCTGGCTCGAGCACGGCGGCGCCGCGATCATGCTGCAGGAATATCGCGCGGGACTTCGGCCAGACGCGAAGCTCGGCGTCGGGTTCTCCGTCTGCTTCATGTGTGAAGACGCCCTCGCGATCTATCGAGAGACAAAGGCGAAGGGTCTTCACACCGAGAAGACGCCGTTCGTCGGGAACAACTTGTGGGTCGTGCACTTCAAGGATCCCGACGGCTACGACATCTACTTCGAGAGTCCTTCCGACGCGCCCGAAGAATCCGAAGTCTGCTAGCCGTCGCTATCCGCCGATCTTGGCGGAGAAGTTGTACTTGAACGAGAACTGGATCTTCGTGGCGTCGCTCGTGAAGCCGTCGCTGAAGTTTTCGCGCTTGCCCCACTGGAACTCCACGCCGAACATGGTATTCGGCACCGGCGAGTAGAGGAGATTGCCGAGCGCGTAGAAACCGTTCCTGAACGCCTCGGGCGTCTGACCATCGGTGTTGTCGTTGAACTGGGCGGAGTAGCCGACCGACGTGGTCCACTCCGAGTCCCAGCTGTGATCGTAGAAGGCCAGGAAGCCGGTAATCGGCACCGGTTCGCCCCTGAACGGCGTGCGCGTGTTGCCGGGATTGCGGACCACGCCGACGTCGACGGGTGAGTCGTTCATGTAGTTCTGGATACCCTCGCCAAACACCCCCAGCAGGTGCAGCGTGTCGGACCCGAACTTGATGTTCGACGTCAGGTTGATGCCCCAGCCGATCGCGCTGTCCGACAGCTCGAACTGGTCGTCGAGCACGTCATCCCACTTCATGTAGCGAAGGATGCCCGCGACCTCGACGTAGCCTTTCGATCCGCCCATGCGGTATTCGCCGGAAAAATCGGGAGCCGGGAAGCGTCCCTTGACGTTCTGGAGCTCGATGCGGTCGGCGAGCACGCCGGCGTCGCCGCTCGCACCGGGACGCTCGAGCGCGAGCGTCAGCCGCGTATCACCCTTGATCGGCATCCAGCGCACCTGGATATTCCGGAAGAGCGGCATGCCGGTCGGTCCCCAGTACTCGAGCGAGTTCGGGAACACGTCGATGTCCATGAACGGGCTCCAGTACTGGCCGGCGCCGAACGCGCCGAGCTCGCCGTAGGCGTGGCGCAAGCGGAACGTGGTCTGGCCCTCGTCCACGCCGACGCCGAACAGCTCGAATTCGAAAATCGTCGTCAGGTCGCCGAGAGCGGTGGGCGTCGACGAGCGCACGCCAAGTCGCGACTGGCGAACGCCGGCGAAGGTGCTGCCGTCCTTGCCGTACTCGTCCTCGACCTTGGGCAGCCTGGTGAGGCGCATGGTGTCGAACCAGTTCGGATGGATCTGGTTGAAGTTCTGCCCGAAGTCGAGCATCGCGAATCCATAGATTTCGAGCGACGGTTTCGGCTCCGCCGCCGGCGCCGGCGTCTGGGCCGACGCGCTCGCCGCGGCAATCACCAGCGCGAACACGGCGATCATGCTCGTGCGCCCGCGCGGCTTGGTGGCTTGGATGATGCTCATGACTACTTGTCTCCTTGTGGGTGTGGGTATATGACGATCAGAAAAACACCGAGAACGCCGCCGAGAACGTGTTCCCAGTCATGCCCGCCGACGTAGTAACCGAACGTGCTGCTGACCGGGGATCCGTTGACGTCGAGGTACTGCAAATTGAGCCGATGGTTGCGGCTGTTGGCGGGATAGAAGTTCAGTCCGGCGCCGTACTCGGAGCTCTTGTCGAAGCCCGGCATCCTTGTCGCCGAAAATCTGCGACGTGACTCCGTAGAGCTCGAGTTTCTTGGGCACTGGGAAGAATGCCGCCTGCACCATGTAGCCCGTGTCGTGCACCGAGGCCACCGGCAGTGGGCCGTCCGCAACGAAGTTGTCGAGCCAGCGGTTGTAGATCTCGGTCTGCAGGAAGATGCCCTTGTATTTCATCCCCGCGTCGAAGGACAGAATCGTGAAATCGGTCCGATCGACGGTGGTGCCGACGGCAAGGGCGCCGGCGTCGAACACGTTGATGCTGTCGGCGAGCCGCAGCGTGGTGTTGCCGCGAGGCTCCGTTATCGGCGTTCGTGTAGCGCTGCTCAGGGCTGAAGGAGTACGAGAAGCCGAAACGCGTCGCGACCTTGTCGTGGTGTTCCCAATCCCCGTATCCGCCCTTCGGGCCGAACTCCTTGGTCGTCGGCATCCACCATGCCGATGCGCTTGGTGTGAACTTGCGATCGAGCTGCGTCGCCTTGATGTCGAGCGCGCTGTTGCTGTTGCCGAGCATCACGTTGTACCAGAGTCCGCCAATCGGCTCGCCCTGCACCCAGACGCCCGATCCGAAATATGGGCGGAAGAATTCATCGGCCATCACGCGATCGTGGCCGAGCCAGTACGGATGTGATCCTTGGAGCGAGCGCGTGCCGGGATTGCCGTTGATGCCGCCATACACGATGAATTTGCGACTGAACTGGTAGCCGAGGATGCCGAACAGCGGCAACCTGATTCGTGGTGTTCACCGTCCAGACCGCGATGTTGTAGACCAGCTCCTTCCGGCCCAGCCAACCCTTGAACCAGATGATCACGCGATGCGGAAAGATGTCGTTGCGGCCGTCGACGGTGCGTTCGTTGCCGAGATGATCGACGAAGGTGTCGCTGCTCGGCATCTGGTTCAAGTAGCGGACCAGCGCATAGGCACTGATGGCGAGCTCGCCGGCGCTCGATCGCCCGACCAGGAATCCGTTCCCCGGAGAAAAGTCACCCCAGTCCTCGATCCCTACATAAGGCTCGTTTGGCGCAGGCTGAGGCGCGGGCTGAGACGCAGGCGGGGGTGCAGTAGTGGTCTGGGCGGCGGCGGCGATCGGCAGGCAAAGCATCACTAACAAGAAAGCAGCAACGTGTAGACGAGTCATGCGCCTGCTGGCGGGAGCAAAACCCCGGCCACGTGATTCTTCGCGCGGAATGCGAGGGAAGTGCGGCGTTTCGAGCTGCGCGCACATACGTATTGCAGGAGGCGACTCCGATACACCGGAGTTCAATATTCCGTTACTCGGACTTCAATATACTGATCGTCATGCGCAAAGTCGCGTCTGCTGCCCTCCTTGTGCTTGCCATCGGCTGCAGCCAGCCCCCTCCGCCTCCTCCGCCGCCGGCCGGGCCCGCTGAAGATCTGATCACGACTGAATCGGTGACCGGTCACGTCAAGGTGCTCGGTTCGGACGACTTCGAAGGCCGCGCACCGGCGACGCCCGGAGGCCAGAAGACCCAGGACTATCTCGCCAAGCAATTGAGTGCGCTCGGCATCGAACCCGGTGCGCCCGACGGCACCTATTTCCAGCAGGTGCCGATCGTCGAGTCCGCCGTCGAGCGCAACTTCGTGCTGAGCGTGCCGGGCAACACCTACAAATACTTCACCGACGTCGTCGCGTTCTCAGGCGTCGAAAGACCGCGCGTGCAGGTGCAGGGCGACGTGGTGTTCGTCGGTTACGGCATCAACGCGCCGGAGTTGAAGTGGAACGACTACGCGGGCGCGAACGTGCGCGGCAAGTGGGTGATGATCATGGTCAACGATCCGCCCGCGCCTGCCGACGAGCCGACGCTATTCGGCGGACCTGCGCTCACGTATTACGGACGCTGGACCTACAAGTTCGAAGAAGCCGCGCGGCAGGGGGCGGCCGGCGCGTTGCTGATTCACACCGACGAATCCGCCACGTATCCGTGGCAGGTGGTGCAATCGTCGTGGACCGGCACGCAGTACTCGCTGCCGCCGCAGCCCGGCGAGCCCGCGCTCGGCATCAAGGCGTGGATCAGCCAACGCCGCGGCGAACGGATCTCGCGCGCCGCGGCGGGCGCGATCTCGATACCCTGCGCGCCGCCGCCAGCAAGCGCGGCTTCAAGGCCGTGCCGCTCAACATTCGCGCCGCCGCGACGCTGCTGCAGCGGTCGTCGAGAAAGACTTCGGCCAACGTCATCGGCGTCGTCAAGGGCACCAACGCGTCCGAGGCGGTGATCTACTCGGCGCATTGGGACCATTTCGGCATGCGCGATCCGCAACCGGGCGACAAACCCGATACCGATCGAATCTTCAACGGCGCCTATGACAACGCGACGGGGTGCGCCGGCGTCCTCGACATTGCGAAAGCCTTCGCAAAGGCGCCGCAGAAACCCGCGCGCTCGATCTACTTCGCGTTTGTGACGGGAGAGGAGTCCGGCCTGCTGGGCTCTGCATTCCTGGCGGCCAATCCGCCGCTGCCGATCGACAAGGTCGTCGCCAACATCAACATCGACGGCGTGAACTACCTTGGCCCGACGAAGGACATGGTGCAGCTCGGATCGGAGCGCTCGTCGATTGGCCCGATGATCGAAGCGATCCTGAAGGAGCGCGGCCGCACGCTGACCGGCGACACGCATCCCGAGCGCGGATATTTCTTCCGCTCGGATCACTTTTCGTTCGCGAAGCTCGGTGTCCCCGCGATCTCGCTGAGCGAGCCGAAGGAGTTCACGGGCCCGAACGCCGCGGACCTGCTGAAGAAGCAGGAAGCCTACAACGGCACCGACTATCACCAGCCCAGCGACGAGTACGATCCATCGTGGGATTTCACCGGCGGCGTGAACGACATGAGGGTGCTCGCGCAGCTTGGCTGGCGCATCGCGCAGCAGCCGGAGACGCCGAAATACAACGACGGCGATCAGTTCGCCGAAGTCAGAAAGAAATAACAAATAACAAATAACGAATATCGAATAACGAAGAAAAGAGCCAGATTGGAACCGTTAGTCACACTCGACGAGATCAAGGCAGCGCGTGAGCGCATCAAGTCGGCCGCTCGCTACACGCCGTTGCTGGAGGTGCCCTGGCCGGCCGCAAGCCCGCAAGCCCGCAAGCCCGCAAGCCCCCTGTATCTGAAGTGCGAAAACCTTCAGCCGATGGGCGCGTTCAAGATTCGCGGCGCCTTCAACATGATCGCGCAACTGCCAAAGGAGAACCTGGAGCGCGGCGTCATCACCTATTCGTCAGGCAACCACGGGCAGGCAGTGGCGATGGCTGCGCAAAGAGGTCGGCGCGCCGGCGGTGATCGTCATGCCGACGACCGCGCCGCAGGTGAAGATCGACGGCTGCAAGTCATACGGCGCCGAAGTGATCATGGAGGGGACGACGTCGCTCGATCGGCAGAGGCGCGCCGAGAAGGAGGCGGGCGAGCGCGGACTCACGATCGTGCCGCCGTTCGATCACCGGCAGATCATCATCGGCCAGGGCGACGATGGGCCTCGAGATACTCGAGCAGTGCCCCGACCTCGGCACCGTCTTCGTCCCGGTCGGCGGCGGCGGCATGGCGTCGGGCGTCGCCGCAGCGATCAAGCTGTCGAAGCCTTCCGTGCGCATCGTCGCGGTGGAGCCTGAAGGCGCGCCGAAGATGTCGAAGTCGCTCGAGGCCGGCCATCCGATCACGCTTGCCGTTCTCGAAGAGCATCGCCGACGGGCTGATGAACCTGCGTCCCGGCGACATCACCTTCGCGCACATTCGCGCGTTTGTCGACGAAGTCGTGACGGTCAGTGAAGGCGCCATTGCGACGAACGTCGCCTGGCTGTTCCGTCAATTCGCGATTGGTCGTCGAGCCGAGCGGCGCGGTGACCACCGCGGCCGTTGCACTTGGCCTCGGCGATATCGACACGAGTAAGGGATCGGTCGTTGCCGTCGTCAGCGGCGGCAATGTCGCGCCGGAGGCATTCGCCAAATACATTGCCAATTGACTGATTGACGATCGACTGACTGTTTGGCGATCTGAAATCGTCCGATCGTCGATTCGAATCGGGCAATTGACGATCGCAAGTTCGGCAACAGTCAGTCGATCAGTCGATCTCCAATTTGGCGATGTATGGGCGAGCGGCGGCGATGGCGCCGTCGAGCGAGCCCACGGCACCGTCGAGTTGCAGCTCGTAGACCGCGCGAAGGATCTCCCCCATGCGCGGCCCTGGCGCGACACCCATTTCGATCAAGTGCCGCCCGAGCAGGATCGGCGCCGGCGGCTTGTGCTCGACGCCGAGCGATCGCGCGCGATCGAAGAACCACTCGATCCCTGAACAATCGAAGACGCCGGTCCGGCCGTGGCAGTCCGCGCGCGCGAAGCGGACCAGCAGCTCGAGATCGACCTTCTGCGCCAGCCGCCGGAACGCGCCGTCGGTGACCGTCTCCCTCGCCTTGAAGAACGCCATCGGCCGCAGGTGTTCGGCGACGAGACCGATCACCTGCGCGCGCACGTCGAAGCCGTCCATCGTGTTGATGTTCAGGCGATCGAGGATCGTCGTCGCCGGCGCCACGCCCATCGCCTCGTGATTCGGTGACTTGATGCGCCCGTCGATCACCGCGGTCGTCACCGGCTTGCCGAGGTCGTGGCAGACCGCGCCGAGCATGATCGCGGCGAGCCGCGGACGATCGAGATCGCCGTTCAGCTCGCGGGCCTTGTCGATCACCATCAGCGTGTGGATCCAGACGTTGCCTTCGGGGTGCCACTCCGGATCCTGCGGGCAGTCATAGAGCGCCTCCATTTCCGGAAGCAGCTGATGAATGACGCCGAGCTCGCGCGCCAGCGCGAAGCCGATCGACGGCCGCTCCGCCTGGAGCAGCAGCTTCTCGAATTCACCCCAGATGCGCTCGGCCGGCAGATCGTCGAGCGCGATCGTCGAGCAGATGCGCGGCAGTCTCCGGATCGATGGTCAGCTCGAAGCGCGCTGCAAACTGCAGGGCACGGAGGACACGGAGGGAGTCGTCTGCGAACGTGCGCGGATCGACGACACGGAGGACACGGAGCTCGAGGTCTCGTCCGACCGTGGAACGGATCGAGGTATTCGTCGGTGAGCGGATCCCACCCGATCGCGTTGATCGTGAAGTCGCGCCGCCGCGCCGCGTCTTCGAACGGTCATCGACGGATCGCCTTCGACGGTGAATCCCTTGTGTCCGCGTCCGGTCTTCGATTCACGCCGCGGCAGCGCGACGTCGATATCGCCGAGCTTGTAGACCGGAAAGGCCTGGCCGACCGGCTCGACGCGGCCGAGCGATTGCAGCAGCGGCAGCAGCTGCGTCCTGCGGAATGCCGAACACCTCGATGTCGAGATCTTTCGATGGCGAGCGACTTGTCGCGTCGCCGCTCGCACTCGCGGAGCGAAGCCGCGCGAACAGCCGATCGCGGACGAATCCGCCGACGCACAGCGCGCGTCCGCCCGCGTCGCGAACCGCCGTCGCAACTCGCCGCGCCTGTTGTTCCGGATCCACGCGAACAGCATATGATGACGCCGCGAGAGGATGCCCATGACTGTCTTCACCCCGTCCCGAATCGTCTCGGCCGTCGCGTTGCTCGCCATTGGCTTTGCCGCCGGATCGTGGAACGCCGTCCAGCGTCGCCCATGCGCAGAGCGCGGCAAGGTCTTCGAGATGCGCACCTACACCGCGCCCGACGGCAAGCTGCCGAACCTGCAGGCGCGCTTCCGCGATCACACGATTCGCATCTTCAACAAGCACGGCATGAAGAGCGTCGGCTACTGGGTGCCGCAGGATGCGCCCACCAAGGACAACACGCTCATCTACATCATTTCGCACGACAGCCGCGAGGCGGCGAAGAAGAACTGGGCCGACTTCCAGGCGGATCCGGAATGGAAGAAGGTGTCGGCCGAATCGCAGGTCGACGGCCGGATCGTCAGCGGCGTCGTGTCGGTCTTCATGGACGCGACGGATTACTCGCCGATCAAGTAGGGATCAGGGATCAGGGATCAGGGATCAGGGATCAGGGATCAGGACGGGATCAGGGAGCAGAATCATGCGCATCATCATCGCGACTGTGATTATTGGTGCCGGTCTGTTGACGATGTCGATCGCTGAGGCGCAGCAGCCGGCTGCGCCCGGCAGCGATCCGAACTTCACCGGCGTCGTCACGGCGATGGACGCCAAGGACATCACCGGCGGGCCGCCGGAAGTTCGAAGCCGGCGCGCGAACGGCGTGGCACAGCCACGACAAGGGCCAGCTGATTTACGCCGAGTCGGGACGCATGCGGACCGGCAGGCGCGGCCAGGCCTTCAAGGAATACGACGCCGGCGGCAGCGAGTACACGCCGCCCAACGTCGAGCACTGGCATGGCGCGACGCCGAAGGAGCCGCTCGTGCAGGTCAACATCCAGTTCGGCGGCACCACGAAGTGGCTCACGAAGACGACGGACGAGGAATACAACAGGAAGTAGACAGGATCAGCAGGATCAGGGATCAAGGTCGGGATCAGGGATTCGTGGATCGCGCGCTACAAGCTTCTCAAGGATCTGATCGCGGTCGACTCGGTCAATCCGTCACTGGTGCCCGGCGCGGCCGGTGAAGCGCGCGGTCGCCCGCACGATCGCCGAGGCGATGCGCGGCATGGGCCTGACCGTCGAGACGCAGGACGCCGCGCCCGGCCGCCCCAACGTCGTCGGCACGCTCGAGGGCCGCGGCGCCGGGACGCTCGCTGATGTTCTGCGGACACATCGATACGGTCGGCGTTGCCGGCATGAAGGCGCCGTTCGATCCCGTCGAGCGCGACGGCCGCATCTACGGCCGCGGCTCGCAGGACATGAAGAGCGGCGTCGCGGCGATGATCGATGCGGCCCGCGTCATCGCCGAGTCCGGCGGCCTCGCGGCCGGCAAGCTGGTGATTGCGTGCGTCGTCGACGAGGAGCACGCCAGCATCGGCGCCGATGCGCTCGTCACCCGCTGGCGCGCCGACGCCGCCGTCGTCACCGAGCCAACCGATCTGCAGGTCGCCATCGCGCACAAGGGATTCGAGTGGGTCGAGATCGAGACCGAAGGCCGCGCCGCGCACGGCAGCCGTCCGCGTGAAGGCCGCGATGCGATCAGGCTGATGGCGCGCGTGCTGAACGGCCTCGACGCGCTCGACAAGCGGCTGCAGTCGAAGCCGCCGCACGCGCTGCTCGGCACGGCGTCACTGCATGCGTCGCTGATCGAAGGCGGCCGCGAGTTGAGCAGTTATCCCGATCGCTGCCACTTGCAGATGGAGCGCCGCACGATTCCCGGCGAAGCGCCCGGTGTTGCGGCGCAGGGAGGTCGAAGAGCTGCTGGCCCGGCTGCGCGCGGAGGATCCCGACTTCAAGGCTGCCAGCAAGGCAATGTTCGCGCGCTCGCCGTACGAGATCGCCGGCGAATCACGAACTGCCGCAGGCGATGCTGGGCACTCGCCTTCGGCACCTACGGCAGCCTACGGCACCTGGTCCGATCGGCATGTCCTTCTGGACCGACGCGGCGATCCTGGGCGATGCGGGAATCCCGTCGATCCTCTACGGACCGACCGGCGCCGGACTGCACAGCGTCGAAGAGTGGGTCGATGCGAAGTCGGTGGTCACGTGCCGCGACGCGCTTGTCGCGCTGGCGCGCGACTGGTGCCGCTAGTCAGCCGCGCGCCGCTCGCCCAGGTAAAGCCGATCCGGCAAAAGGACCTCAACACGTGGCTGCGCGAAGGCCGTTCGTGATCGTCGTCGACACCAACGTCACCGCCTATCTGTGGCTGCCCGGCGAGTTGACGACAGCCGCGGAGCGGCTGCTCGGAAGATGCAGACTGGGCGGTTCCGTTGCTGTGGCGTTCCGAGTTCCGGAGGGTGCTCGCGGGGGCAGTGAAGCGGAAGGTGTGCGGTCTGGAACGGGCCATGGCCATTGCGCATGCGGCCGAGGAGCAGCTCACCGGACGCGAATTCGCGGTCGAGACCGGCGAGGTCTTGCGGTTGGCACATGAGTCGGGTTGCTCGGCCTACGACTGCGAATTCGTGGCCCTGGCGCGCGCACTCGGCGTGTCGCTGGTCAGCAACGATCGCGAGGTGCTGAGGCATTCCCGCGATCGCCGTTCCGCTGGCAGCGTACGCGAACTAACCTCTGTCGCTGAAAATTCCCTTGACCACGAACGCGACATTCGCCGGCCGCTCGCCGAGCCGGCGCATGAAATACGGATACCACTGCTTGCCGAACGGCACGTAGACGCGCACGCGATAGCCTTCCTTCACGAGCGCGGTCTGCAGATCGCGGCGGATGCCGTAGAGCATCTGGAACTCGAAGCGATCGTTCGCGTAGCCCTTGCTCTTCGCGTAGGCCTTCGTCGCGTCGATCATGTTCGGTGTCGTGCGTCGCGATCGCCGGATACGTGCCCTCGTCGAGCAGCAACCGCATCAGCTCGATGAACGCGGCGTCGACCTCGCTCTTCATCTGATACGCGACGTTCTTCGGCTCCTTGTAGGCGCCCTTGACCAGGCGGACGCGCGCGCCGAGCGCGTTGAGACGCCGGATGTCGTCGGCCGATCGCTTCAAGTACGACTGGATCACCGTGCCGACGCTGCGTATGGCCCTGCCGCCACAGCGTGTCGAGGATGTCGAGCGTCGCGTCGGTGTACGGCGAGTTCTCCATGTCGATGCGCACGAAAAATCCGTTCGCATCGGCCGGCTCGAGGATGCGGCGCATGTTGTCCACCGCCGTCGCCCTGTCGACATCAAGGCCAAGCTGCGTCAGCTTCAGCGAGACGTTGCGCTCGACGCCGGACTTCGACGATCGCGTCGATGATCTGCACGTAGTCGTCCGCCGCCGCCGACGCCGCCGCCGCGCTCGAGACGCTTTCACCGAGATAGTCGAGCGTCAGGAGCAGGCCCTTGCCGGGCAGATCCTTCACGCACGTCGACCGCTTCCTCGACCGACTCGCCGGCAATGAAGCGGCGGGCGAAGCCCGAGCCGGGCGCCATCCCGTACTTCGAAGCCAGCCGTTGCAGCGTGGGGATTTGTGCGAGTCCGTGAAAAAGGGCCTTCGAGGTCGCGTCGAGCATCTAATGGTTTACAGGTAGGGGACTGTGATCCAGGCGCTTGATACGCCCGTTAATGTGTTGAACCTGGCGGCGAGAGCAGGTGGGCGAGCGACCGCGCGTAGTAGCGGAGCACGTTGCGCTCGCGCACGCGGTAACGTCCCTGCTCCACGACGATGATGTTGCGGGTGGCGAGCGGCTCGGTCGCCTGCTCGAGCACTTCGTCCGCCGTGTTCACGCTCAGGTTGGCGTTGACCGATCGCAACGTGTCGAGCACGCCATCGATGCTGCCCCTTCATTTCAGCGCGCGTCGCCGACCGCTTCATCGCCGCAGCCAGCACGGCCGTCGGCAGCACTTTGTACTGCTTGCCGATCACGCTCCGCACGTGGCGCGTCAGGTCCATCACCGCCTTCTTGTTTTCCGGATCGATGCCGTCGATCGCGATCGGCTTGCCGAACGTCACGACGGCGCGGCTGCGATACCCGACGGCGTAGCGCACCAGCTCGGCGATTTCGCGGCTGAACGCCTTCTGGCTGTCGTTTCACCCTCTGCCGGGCGATCACGTGATCTTCGAGGACGAGATCGTACGACACTGCGACCGGCACCAGCGTCAGGCCCTTGATGCCGGCATCGAGACAGGCGTTGATCAGGCCCGCCTTCATCGGCTTCAGCTCGCCGCTGTAACTCCGGCCGCCTTCCGGATAGAAGAACAGGTCGTGCTTGTGCAGCAGCTCGCTGACGTAGGCCTTGAGCGTGATCAGGTAGGCCGGGTCCTTGGTGTTGCGGCGAATCGGCAGCGCGCCGGTGACGTGCTTGTGAATCAGGCCCAGCGGCCCGCCGAACAGGTTGATGCCGGCCGCGATGATCGGCGGCCGGATCCCGGCATCGTCCAGGACCAGCGGTTCGACGAGATAGTCGATGTGGCTGCGATGATTCGAGGCGTAGACGACGCGCCCCTTCTTGACCGCGTCGACCGCCAGCTGCTGGTGCTCGCCGACGCGCTCGATCTTTCTCAGGATCGGATAGAGCGGGTATTCGAGCGCGCGATACAGCTCGTAGCGCTGCGTCGTCTGCAGTTCATCGAGATAGGCGAGCACCTTGGTCCTCGCCGCATCGCTCGACAGGCCATGGCTGCCCTCGAGAAAACGGGCCACGTCTTCCCTGGCGAGCACGGCTTCGGCGATGGTGTCGGGTCGCATCTAGGAGCGTCCGGCTTTAGCCGGACTGTCACCGAGATGATAACTCGCGACAGATCGCATCCGCAAAGGAAGTCGTCGACGCGGTGCCGCCAAGATCGGGCGTGACGTGCCCGGATGCCAGCACCTTCTTCAGGGCGGCGACGATGGCATCGGCCTTCGCATCTTCTTGCAAGTGCTGCAGCATCAGCACCGCGGACAGCAATAACGCGGTCGGATTGGCGATGTCGCGGCCGGCGATGTCGGGCGCGGTGCCGTGCACCGCTTCGAACACGCCGACGCCGTTTTCGCCCAGATTCGCCGCCGGCACGACGCCGAGGCCGCCGACGAGGCCGGCGCAGAGATCCGACACGATGTCGCCGTAAAGATTCGGCAGCAGCAGCACGTCGAGCCGTTCAGGATGCATCACCAGGTGCATGCATGCCGCGTCGACGATGCGATCGTCGAACTGGATGTCGGGATACTTCGCCGCGACCTTCCGCGCGCATTCGAGGAACAGGCCGTCACTGAGCTTCATGATGTTGGCCTTGTGCACGGCGGTGACCTTCTTGCGGCCGCGGCGGCGCGCCTGCTCGAAGGCAAACTCGGCGATCCGCGTCGACGCCTTGTCGGTGATGATCTTCAGGCTTTCGACGACGCCGGGAACCACCGTGTGCTCCAGGCCGGCGTACAGGTCCTCCGTGTTCTCCCGCACGATCACCAGGTCGACGCCGCTGTATCGCGACGGCACCGACGGCAGGTTCCACACCGGTCGCAGGTTCGCGTAGAGGTCGAGCGCCTTGCGAAGGCCGACGTTCACGCTGGTAAAGCCCGTGCCGATCGGCGTCGTGATCGGGCCCTTCAATGCGATCTTGTTCTTCGCGATCGAATCGAGCAGCGGCTGCGGCAGCGTGGTGCCGTGTTCCTTCACCGCTTCCGCGCCGGCGGAAAACGACTCCCACTCCGGCGTGAATCCCGCAGCTTCGAGAATGCGCACGACCGCGCGCGTCACTTCCGGTCCGATGCCGTCACCGGGAATGAGCGTAATTGTCCGGTCAGCCATCACTCAGCAATCGGCAAATCGAGACATAGTCTGAAATCTGAGATCTGAAATCTGAGATCTCGTCATTCGCGAGCTTCCCACCAGCACAGCGCGAGACCGCCGATCGCGGTGATCGAGAAGAGGATGTTTGAAATGCCGTGCAGGCGATTGAAAGCCAGGCGTCGCGCATCGGTATCTGGCAGCGTGCTGACCGGACCGCTGACCGACGACTGGATCGCGTTGACCTCCGGGATGATGTAGAAGCCGGTCGCCAGCATCATCACCAGCATCGCGCCCATGATCCCGACGCGCACGCCGTACCTGAGCGGCCGCGCGCCGAGCAGTCGATGCAGCGTCAAGGTGACGAACATCACCGCTGCCATCGCGTAAGACAGCCATGTCAGCCGCAGGAGGACCTCGCCGAACACCTGGCCCGCGAGCACGCGGCCCTCTGCTTCGTTCCAGGCCTGCAACACGCCGAAAACCGACGGCGCCACGAGTGCGCCGGCCACGACGAGGCCGCCGACCCACAGCGCCAGCGCCACGACGTAGAGGTAGCGCAGAAAGACCATCCCTCCATTTTACTGATAAACTTTTGTCTTTTACGGCACCAACCTTGTTGGAGAGACCGAACCAGTGACCGAGATTCGTGCGGCGGCCCCATCGGCCGCGCTCCAGCGTCTGTTCGAGCAGCAGGCTGCTCGCAATCACCAACTTCTGAAGCAGACGCCGACGCTCGGCAGCGAGATTCGATCGGAGGTGCTGCCGTTTGCGGTCGACCTCAAGGCATCGGCGCTTCCTGACGATGCCGAGCGCACGCTCGCGGCGCTCGAGAAGACGGCCGCGCGGATCGCGATCGAGTCGCTGATCTCGCTCGCGAAGGTCAACGACATCGATCATCTCGGCGGCGGCCTCGAGTTGATCGGCCCGCTGCTGATGACGCTCGGCGCGGTCGATTACCGCGGCACGCAGTTCTCGATCGAGCACGGCCACACCAGCATCGGCTATTACTCGGCGCTCTCGGCACTCGGCTTCCTGCCGCGCGAGCGCGTCATCGAACAGTTCCGCCGCAGCCTCGACATTGCCGGGCACGTGCTCTGGGTGCCCGGCGGCACGCCGATCGGCTCGGGCCGCCTCGGCATCACCGTGCCGGTCACCGCGGGCTGGTCGCTCGGGCTCCGCGCCGGCCATGGCGACGATGCGTTTGTCATCTGCCACTGTGGCGATGCCGGCTGGATTTCCGGCCAGGCGCTGAACGGATTCATCGGCGCCAGCCTGCACCGCGCGCCGATGGCGCTCGTCATGCACCGGAACGGCATCCAGTTGTCGGGCACGACCGCGCGCATCATGGACAAGGATCCGCGGCCGATCGTCAAGAGCCTCGGCCTCGAAGTGATCGAGCTCGCCTCGCTCCATGAGCGTCGCGAGCTGTTCAAGGCTTACGCGCACGCGTATTCGCTCGCCCGTTCAGGCAAGCCGTCGCTCATCTATCCGGTCGGATACGACAAGGCCACGGTCCGCGACTTCGCGGACCGCTACGGCATTGTCGACGAGGCCGAGCACTTCTGCGAGAAGCACAAGGTCGCGATCGACACGCCGGTGCGGATTCCGGGATCGCTCATGAGCTACCGCGATCCGCACGCGATGCTCGAGTGCCTCTTCTACGTCAACGAGCTGCCCGGCGGCGAAGCGCATCACGACGGCGGCATGAAGGGACGCGATCACGCCGCGGCGCTCGCCAATCCGATGCTGCAGGTGGGCGCAGACGAACAGGCGGCGCTCGATCGCCTGCGGCAGCAGCCGAAGCGGACGGTCGTGGCAACGGCGCGGCCCAGACCCGGATCGCCCAACCTCGTCCTGTCGCCGGCCGACGTCGCCGACGATCGCCTTGCCGGGCACCGATAAACCTGTGACGGCGCGAGCAGGCTCTGAGGCTGCGTACGCGGCCGTCGCAAAGAAATATCCCGCGCAGTGTTTCTTCGTGTCGTGCGATCTGAATCCCTCGACACGCCTCGGCAAGGCTGCCGCGCTCGTGCCGCCCGGTCACGCCATCGAGATGAGCATCGAGGAACAGGCCGCGGCGCTGATGACCAACGGCTTGTCCCTGGCCGCCGACCGCCCGCAGCTCAACGTCTTTGCGACCTTTGCGGCATTCATGGAAGGCATCGCGCGCGAGGGCTTCGAGTTCTGGCGCTACCAGCGCAACCTCAACGGCTCGAACGAAGGCCTCAACGTCGTCATGCATTTCTCGCACGTCGGCGCCTGCACCGGCCGCGATCACTTTTCGGGATGGAGCCTCGACTGGGTCAACCTGGCCCTCGGGTATCTCCCGTTCCTGCATCGTTTCTACGCGCCGGCTGACGCGCGCTCGGCGTTCATCGCGGTGCGTGACGCCGCCGCGCATTTCGGCGGGCACATCGTCGCCATTCCGCGCGACACGCTGCCGGTCCTGACGCGACAGGGCAGCAGCGACCCGCTGTGGCAGGCCGATGATCCCTGGACCGCGGTCACCGAGATGCGCAGGCAGCCCAATGCCAGGACCGCCGTGCTCGCGCTCGGCGCGCCCGCCTACCTCGCCGCATCGGCAAGCGAAAAGGCGACCGCTGCCGGCGTGCCGACCGACGTCTATGTCGTCAATGGCTTCCCGCTCGACGAAAACTTCCTCGCCGGACTCGCTGCGCGCTACACGCGCGTCCTCACGATCGAGGACGGGTTGATCGGGACGCCGGCGGCGGGACTCCAGGGTTTCGCCGGGCTGGCCGCCTCTACGCTCGCGAGCGCCGGGGTCGCGCTCCATCACTTCGGGATCGTCGATCCCGCCATCGCTCCGTCAGAAGCGTTCGTCGAGGTCTGGGAACACTTCGGCATCAGCGAGAAGCACTTGCTGGACGCCTTGCTCGAGAAACCCTAGCGCGAAGGATCCACGTGCATCAAAGATTCGCCGTCATTTCCAGCTTGTCTCGACGAAGCTCGCTCGTGGTGCTCGCGAGCGTAGTCGGACTCAGCCGGTGGCGCACATGCGCAGTCGCCGATTGGCGTGCAGGAGCCGGCGTGGTCGCCCGATGGCAAGCGCATCGCCGTCTCGTATCTCGATCGCCTCTGGTCGATGACGCCTGACGGCAAGCAGGCACGGGCGATCACTCAAGACCTCAAGACCGCCCACCTTCGCCAAGGCTCCGGCGGGCAAGCAGAACCTCAAGACCGCAATGAATCCGTAGTTGAGCGCGAGCCGGCCTGGTCACCCGACAGCGCCCGGATCGCCTACGCCGCCGATCGTGGCGAAGGCTTCGACATCTTCGTCGTGCCGATCAAGAACGGCGTCGCCGCCGCATCGCCGATCGCCGTGACGACGATGCCCGGTGACGAGCGGTGGCCGTCATGGACGGCTGACGGCCGATTGGTGTTCGCGCATCGCGACGCGCGTCCCGCAGGCCGCAACGGCGATCCGAGCCTTCAGTACGACATCTATCTCTCGACGCCGGTGTCCGGATCGGACGCCTGGCAGGCGCCGCAGCCGCTGACGGACACCGCGGACAGCGAAACCTATCCGCGCGTGTCGCCCGACGGCAACAAGGTCGCGTTCGTGTCCGAGCGCGATTCGGAGGACGATCTCGACCTGTGGTGGATGCCGGTGCCATCGGCGGCGATCGGCAAGCCCATTCCGCTGGGCGCCCGTCCGCCAAAGCCGGTCGCATCGTCGGTGCAGTCCGTCGGCACCGATGGCAAACCGTTGCGCGCCAATCGCATCACGCGCGTGCGCGGTCACGAGGCGTATCCATCGTGGGCGCCCGACAATGCGCGTCTCGCGTTCTATGCGGTTCGCGAGGGCATCGGATCGGTGTGGGTCGCAACCGCGGAGCCGCCGCGCCCGGAGCCGACTGAAGATCCGATTGCTCGCGCGAAACCGGCCGCACAGCCGCAGCTGGTCTCGCGGCGTGGCGGGGCGCCGGCGTGGTCGCCGGACGGTAAGACGCTGCTCGTCACCGGCCTTCCCGATCCTGAACCGGTCTACAACGGGAATCCGCTTCGCAACGAAGTCGGAAGCGCCACCGCTGTTCGCGTTGAACTCGGCGTTCCAGTTGTGGCGTGTTCCCGCGCCGCTGCCCGTGCACGAAGACGGAGGCGCCGTGCCCGCCGAGATCGCGCCATCGCCGGCATTGTTCGGTGCGGTTTTCGATCGCGTCTGGGGAACGTTGCAGTCGCTCTACTACTCGGCCGGTCCGGCCTCGGATCAGTGGGGGAGCGCGCGCGACAAGTTCCGTCCGCGCGCCGCGGCGGCGAAGAACGAGGCCGATCTCGAAACGGTCATCGACGAGATGGTCGCCGCGCAGCCGCTGATCAAGCCGGTGATTACCTCGAACGGCGCGGTCGTCGTCTCCGGCCATCCACTGGCGTCGGAAGCCGGCCGTCTCGCCTTCGAAAAGGGCGGCAACGTCGTCGATGCGATGATTGCCGTCTCCTTCGCGCTCGGAGTCGTCGAGCCGGAAGCCTCGGGTATCGGCGGCGATGGATCGGCGGTGCTCTTCCTGAAGGGCATGAAGAAGCCGACGACGATCGACTACAAGGACATGACGCCGATCAAGGCGACGCCGGACAATCCGATCATGGTCCAGGACGGCCGCATCGTCGCCGACGGTCCCGCGGCGGCGAACATTCCCGGCGTGGTCGCCGGTCTCGACTATCTCTATCGCAAGTACGGCAGCGGCAAAGTGAAGTGGGAGGATCTCGTCGCGCCCGCCATCACGCTCGCCGATGACGGCTTCATTCTCGACGAAGGACTGCCGTCGAGCATTGCCGAAGGCCGCCGCTTCCTCGACAAGTGGCCCGAGGCGAAGAAAATCTATCTCCCGGACGGCAAGGTGCCGCGCCCCGGCGATCGATTCTTCAACAAGGATTACGCGAATACGTTGCGCGCCATTCAGAAGGGCGGCGCCGACGCATTTTACAAGGGCGAGATCGCGAAGAAGATCGCCGCCGACATGCAGGAGAATGGCGGCATCCTCAGCTACGCCGATCTCGCGCAGTATCGGGCGATGGAGCGCGCGCCGATCGCCGGACACTATCGCGGTCACACCCTCTACGCCGGCGGACCGCCGCTCTCGACCGGCATCCAGTTGTTCGAGTCGCTCCACGTGCTCGAGAACTACCAGCCGAAGGCCGGCGCCCGCGGTTCCACGGATCCCGACTATCTCCACTATCTGGTCGAAGCGTGGAAGGTGCGCGATCCGCTCCGCCGTGTCGCCGACCCCGAGCGCTGGCCCGTCGAGTTCGAGGAGCACCTCACCGACGAGCACGCCAGGAAGTTGTTTGCGAAGATCGATCCGAAGAAAGCGTCGCGCTACGAGCGCACGCCGCCCGACGACGCGCCGGTCACGCCGGCCGCGCCGGCGCCGAGGATCAGCACCGGGACGACGTCGTTCGCCGTGGCCGATGCCGACGGCAACATGATCGCCGTCACGCAGACCTTGAGCACGTGGGGTGGGACGTTCTACGTATCGAAGGGGCTCGGCTTCCTCTACAACAATCACCTGCGGTCGAGTCGAATGACAGCGGGCGCGTACGGCAGCCTCGTTCCGCTGATGCGATCGTCGACGTCCGCGGTTCCGACGCTGGTGTTCGAGAAGAAGGCATCGGGCGAGGAAGTGCCGAAGCTGGCGGTGGGCTGCGCCGGCAACGCGTGGATTCCGTTGTCGGTCTACAACGTCATCACCGGCGTGATCGACGGCAAGCTCGGCGCGCAGGCGGCGATCGAAGCGCCGCGATTCCTTCCCGGCCGCGATCCCGCCGATCCGCTCGACAACGGCGGGCGCATCGAGATTGAGGATCGTTTCCCGCGCGGGCTCCTCACCAATTTGATCGACCGCGGCCACAAGTTCCAGAAGATCGGCCGCAAGGGCGAAGTCCGCTACGGTTACGCCGCCGCGATCACGCTCGACGTTGCCGCACGCAAGGTCGAAGGCGGCGCGGAACCCAGGCGCTCGCACACTGCCGTTCCGTTCAACCGAAGTTCATCCACGACGTCACAGCCATGAGCCTCATCGACCCTGGAAAGAAAGCTCCCGCATTCTCGTTGCCCGATCAAGAAGGCAAGAAGCACTCGCTGGCGGACTACGCCGGCAAGCCCGTCATTCTCTACTTCTATCCGAAGGACGATACGCCCGGCTGCACCAGGGAGTCCTGCGCGTTCCAGGAGAACCTGCCCGGGTTCAAGAAAAGCCAGGCGGCTGTGCTCGGCGTCAGCATCCTCAACTCCGCCAGCAAGGCCAGGTTCGCCGACAAGTACGGATTGAAGTTCCCGCTCCTCGCGGACGAGGATCACGCGGTGATGGAGAAGTTCGGCGTGTGGCAGGAGAAGTCGATGTACGGCAAGAAGTACATGGGCGTCGCGCGCACGACATACCTGATTGGTCCCGACGGCAAGGTCGTGAAGCGCTGGGACGGCGTGAAGGTCGACGGCCACGCCGAGGACGTACTTGCCGCAGTCCAAGACCTCTAGCTCTGAGCCATCTGCGCCTGCTGCGGCCAGCTCTGAAATTCGACTGCATGTCGCGGGCATGGACTGCGCCGACGAAGCGGCGCTGATTCGCCACGCGCTGGCCAGGCCCGGCGTCAAGTCCCTGAATTTCGATCTTGTCGGCCGCCGCGTCGACGTGACCTTCAATCCCGAGCGCATCAGCGCCGCGGCAATCCTCCACGCGGTGGCGTCCACCGGCCTCGACGCCCACACGCACAAGGCCGGCGACCTGGTCGGCGACGATCATCACCCGCACGATCACCATCACGGCGTCGCGAAATACTGGGCGATCCTGAGCGGCGTCGTGCTGTCGATCGGCTGGATCGTCGACGGCACCTACGCCGACAGCTGGAGCGAGGCAATTTTCGGCCGTCACGGCGAGCACGCCGGCCACGCGCATCATCCCTACGCGGCCGCCGCATACGGGATCGCCACCTTCGCCGGTCTCTGGCCGATGATTCCGCGCGCCCTGACGTCGCTGCGGTTCGCGCGGCTCGACATGCACGTGCTGGTCTGTCTTTCCGCGGTCGGCGCCGCGGCGATCGGGCAGTGGGCGGAGGCCGCCACGGTCGCGTTCCTGTTTGCAATCGCGCACTTGATGGAGGCCTGGAGCATCGAGCGCGCCCGCCACGCGGTCTCGGCGCTCGTTGGCCACGAGCCCGGCTGGGGTGACGACATCGGCCACCAGCCGGCGCCGGTCGAGCGCTGGATCGAAAGGTTCGCGGCCGTTTACACGCCCGTCGTCACCTTCGCTGCTCTTGCCGTCGTCCTGCTGCCGCCGCTCGTCGACGGTCAGTGGGGCGTGTGGTTCTATCGCGGGTTGATCTTCCTGGTGCTTGCCTGCCCGTGCGCGCTCGTGATCTCCACGCCCGTCACCGTCGTCGCCGCGCTGACGTCAGCGGCTCGTCGCGGTGTCCTCTTCAAGGGCGGCGCGCCGCTCGAGCGCGTCGCCACGGCGAAGTCGCCGACGATGGAGGCCGTGCGCGAGGCGGGAGTCGGCGTGCAGTGCCGGACCCGAGCCAGGCCGGGCAGCCGGCACTCGAACGCATAGATGTGGTGCTGACGTGCGATCACGACGAGGACATCGCGTTCCTCGTCAGCCACTCCAAACGTGCCCTGCGTGTGATCAGGCAGAACGTGACGATCGCGCTGGCGACGAAGTTCGCGTTCCTGGTGTTTGCGGTGTTCGGCGCCGCGCCGTTGTGGCTCGCGGTGATGGCCGACACCGGCGCGACGGTCGTCGTCACGCTGAACGGGCTGCAGGCTGTTGCGGCTCAGGGATCAGGGATCGGGGATCAGGGATCAGGGATCAGCGGTGTCCGCGTAGTTACAGGTGCTGCCTCAGGCTCTTGATTAACCCGCGAAGCATTCGACCCACTTCGCTTGCCAGCGAGAGCAGGTGGTGCGATCTCGGCTTCGGTCAGGTATTTCATCCTCACCACGAGTTTCAATTGCGTCTTGAGTTCTGCCTCTGAGCCCAGCGCCATGCCGAGGTGGTTGATATAGACGCGAGTAGGCCGCGCCCAGCCTTCAGCGATGTTCGCCGGAATCGACGCGCTGGCCCGACGGAGCTGGGACGACAACTCATATTTCTCGCTCGACGGCAATCGGGCGGCTAGTTGGTTCACCTGAGTCGCGAGTCGCATCGCGAGCTGCCAGACGATCAGATCCTCATGTGATTCAATGCTCACATGGTCCGTTAGTGCAGACGGTACGCCGACCAGCTTTCTTCGTGAATTCGCAGAACAATCCGGTCGATGTAGCCGAAATTGCTACGTGTCAACCGTATCGCCAAGGCAAGAACTGCGAACTGCCCCTGATCCCTGATCCCTGATCCCTGATCCCTGATCCCTGATCCCCGATCCCCGATCCCTGTATCCTTATCGCCATGAAACTTCTAATCGCTTGCGCCGCGGCGGCGGTATCGTTGTCATCCGCCGGAGGCCAAACGGCAAAACCGACGTTGACGGAACTGTCGTGGATGGCCGGATCGTGGAGCGGCATCGCCCGCGGAATCGAGATGGAAGAGCACTGGACGGCGCCGAAAGGCAACTCGATGATCGGCATGCATCGTGACGTCGCGAAGGGACGCACGGCCTCGTTCGAGTTCCTGCGCATCGAGCAGCAGGGCGATCAGATCGTCTATCTGTCGATGCCGAACGGCCGCTCGCCGGCGACGTCGTTTCCGTTGAAGGAAGTGTCGGGCACCCGCGTGGTGTTCGAGAATCCCACGCACGATTTCCCGCAGCGCATCATCTATTGGAAGGACGGCAACGATCTGCGCGCGCGCATCGAGGGCACGATGAACGGCAAGGCCGGCGGCGAAGAGTGGCGGTGGAGTCCCGCCAGCCTTACGCCCCTAAGCCCCCAAGCCCTTAAGCCCTACTGTCCGCCCGGGCCGTCGCTGCTTCATCTGGCCTTGACGCGCCGCCCGCAGCTCCTTCAGCTTCTGCTGCTGTTCCGACGTCAGCACCTGCATTGATTCCTGCCGCACCTTCGCGTTCAGGATCATGACCTCGGCTTCGGCCGCGGCAATCTCGGCGCTCTTGGCGCGGATCGCGGATTCGTCAATCGAGTCGGCCTCGACGAGCGCCTGCATCCCGTCATGCGCGGTGCGCGCCTTTTCGCCGGCGGCGCGGAACTCGTCGCGATGCGATTCGGCGATCGACCTGAGCTGCGCCCTCTGATCGTCGGTCAGATCGAGCTCGCGGAATTCCGGTCCGAAACCCATCGGCCCGCCGCGGCGCATGCCCGGCATGCCCGGTCCACCGGGAGGCGGCCCCCATGCGGCGCTGCGGTTGATCCTGCGCCGGGCTCCGTAGCCTTGGCGGAGGAGGCGGCAATCAACATCGGCGCCGCCGTCGCCAGCGTGACCACCGCAAGCACTGCTGCGAGGGAAATCTTGAATCGTGTCGTCATGAAGTTCTTCCTCCAGGTCCAACGCGCGTCCGT
Source organism: uncultured cyanobacterium (assembly GCA_963833135.1). Taxonomy (GTDB): domain Bacteria; phylum Acidobacteriota; class Vicinamibacteria; order Vicinamibacterales; family UBA2999; genus 12-FULL-67-14b. The sequence continues at coordinate 282,063 of CAWHWW010000018.1, forward strand.
GCAATCCGTGAAATCCGTGGACCCTGCCTCATGAGACGGGATTATCGTGGCAGCGCTGTGGCGGCGGTGTGAAAAAACCGTGGCACCCCGGCCAGGAGGGTTCAGGCACGGAAAACTGTGGAACACTTTACATGTGTCACGAGTCCTCGTCGTCGAAGACGAAGCGCACATTCGCGAGCTGATCCAGCTGCACCTTGGCCTCGAGGGCCTCGAGATCGAAGCCGTCGCCGACGGCCAGGACGCGCTCGTGCGCGCCAACTCCGAGCCGTTCGATCTGGTCATTCTCGATCTCATGCTGCCGGGTGTTGACGGCATCTCGATCTGCCGCGCGGTGCGGCGCGACGGACCCAATCAGGACGTGCCGATCCTGATGCTGACCGCCCGTCGCGAGGAGAGCGACAAGGTGCTTGGCCTCGAGAGCGGCGCCGATGATTACCTCGCCAAGCCGTTCGGCATTCGCGAGCTCGTCGCGAGGGCGCGCGCGCTGCTGCGGCGGCCGCGCCGATCGCAGCTGCAGGCCGAGGCGGCAGTCGTCAGGTGAACGGCCGATCGAGATCCACGGGCTGCATATCGATCCGGCGCGCCGGCGCGTCACGGTGAAAGGCGAGCGACGTCGATCTCACCGCGCAGGAATTCCGCCTGCTGCAGGTCCTCGCGTCGCATCCGGGCATTGTCTTCAGCCGCGAAGCGCTGCTCACGCGCGTGTGGCCCGATCACACCTACGTCACCGAGCGCAGCGTCGATTCGCTCGTGAAGCGGCTGCGGCGCCGCATCGAGAAGGATCCCGCGAACCCCGAGATCATCCTGACGGTCTGGGGCAGCGGGTACAAGTGTGCGGATGTCTGAGCAACTCGGCAACCGGGAACGGGGCACCGGGAACCGCTCGTTTTCACGCAGCCTCTATTGGCGCATCGGTTTTGGCTTCATCCTGTTCCTTGCGGTCACGCTGATCCTGCAGGTCGGCCTGTTCTTCTGGGTCGCGGGTGAAACCGAAGGCGGCATGCCCGAACGCATGGGCCGCGACTTCGCCGAGCTCGTCGCTTCCGAGTTCGAGGCTGCGCTCGCGCGCGATCCGCAACTCGATCTGCGCGCGTATGCGGAGCGGCGCGTGAAGGAATTGCATCGTCCGGCTGCGATCATCTTTCCGGACGGATCCGCGATCGCGCCGGAAGGGACCCAGATACCGAGAGGCATGCGCTTTCCCGGGCCGTTCCGGCGTCGAGGTGGCGGCCCGGGAGGTCCTGATGGCCGGCCCGATGGCCCCGACGGGCCTGGCGACCGTCGTGGCCCCCCGCCATTCGAAGGGCGCGGCGGTCCGCCGCCGGATGGCGGCACGCCGCGCATGTTCGGTCCGCCTCGTCGCGGACCGGTCATGGCGCCGATTGAGCATAACGACACGGTCGTTGCCGTGGTGTGGGTGCCGCCGCTCACCGGAGTCCGCCGTTTCGCGGAGACGGTCGGCGCGCCGCTGGCGTTCGGCGTGATCCTGCTGCTCGTTGCCGGAACCGCGGTCGCCGCGCTCGTGATCTTCAGGCCCGCGCAGGCGCGGCTTCGCGCGCCTCGAGGACGCGGCCAACCGGTTTGGCGAAGGCGATCTCACGGCACGCGCCCCGGCGATCGGCGGAGATGAAGTGGCGGCCGTCGCGCGATGCCTTCAATCGCATGGCCGGCGATCTCGCGGCGCGCCAGGCGCAATTGGTCGAAGCCGATCGCGCGCGGCGTCAGCTGCTCGCCGACGTCTCGCACGAATTGATGACGCCGCTGACGGCGATCCGCGGCTACGCCGAAACGCTGGCGCTGCCGCAATTCATGCCGGCGACACAAGGAAGGGCAGCGCGCCGTCAAGGTGATCCAGGAGGAGGGCGAGCGCATCGAGCGGCTCGTCAAGGACCTGCTCGATCTCGCTCGATTCGAGGCCGGCGGCCTGTCCCTCGAGCAGGAGAACGTCGACGTCGACGAGATCTTCGAGCGCGTCTCCGAGCGCCACGCCCAGGCCGCCCAGGACAAGGGCGTGACGATCGTGATCGAACCGCATGACGATGACATTCGGATGGTGGGCGATCCGATGCGTCTCGAACAGGCCGTGCAGAACCTCGCGGCCAACGCCCTTCGTCACACCGCGCCCGGCGGCACGGTGCGCCTCGGCGCCGCCCGCCATGGCGGCCACGTCACGCTGACCGTCACCGACAACGGCGTCGGCATTCCCTCCGAACACCTGCCGCACGTCTTCGACCGCTTCTACAAGGCGGATCAATCCCGGTCGCAGGCCGGCGGATCGGGACTGGGGCTGTCGATCGTGAAGGCGATCGTCGAGCGGCACGGCGGCACGCGTCGCCGTGCGCAGCCGTCAGGGCGTCGAAACGGTGTTCGAGATCGCCCTGCCCGAGCGCCTGTCCGCCGACTAGCCCACCGTAGCCTTGGCGGAGGTGGGAGCCTTGGCGAAGGTGGAGCGCAACAGCATCGAGAATATGCCCTGAAGCAGATCGGTGTGATCGGCGAGCAGCTCGAACAGGCCGCCGCGATCGATGCGCAACAGCCTGGCTTCGGTGTTGGCGGTGACCGACGCGCCGAGCGCGGATCCCGCGAGCGTTTCGTAGAGGCCGATCACATCGCCCGCTGTCGCGGTGCCGGCCGCCTCGGCGCCTTCGACCTTCAACGAGCCCGACAGCACGACCAGGATCGCCGCCTCGCTGCCCTTGGGCAGCGCCTCGGTGTTGGGCAGGACGGTGGCTTCGCGGGCAATTTCCGAGAGGCGCCACAATTGCGCAGCGGTCGCGTGCGCGAGCAGCGGGCTCGATTGCAGCAGCAACAGGCGATCGACCGGCCGCAAATCGGACGGGGGCGTGCGCCGTGTCCTTCAAAGCGCTCGCGCGGCGGGGCAAGGTTGCCGTGAAGCAGCGTGTGGCCCGTCGCCAGGTCGTGCGTGGCGATCAGCATCCGGAAGATGCCTTCGGCGAGCTCGACGTTCTCCGACAGGAGGGCGAGGAACTCGTCGGCAGTCAGCGACAGCGTGATCGATCGTTCCGCGGCGGTGATCGTCGACGCCATCGGCGATCCTTCCAGCAGTTCTTCGAATCCGAGCGCCGCCGGCGCCGCCACTTCGATCGTCCCGAGGGCCTGCGCGACGGTGACGCGGCCGTCGAGCAGGAACTGGATCGTCGAGGCCAGCTCGCCGCGCTCGCAGACCGTGCGTCCCTGCTCGTAGCGGACCTGGCGGCCGAGCCGCGCCAGCCGGAACAGCTCGTCGACGTGGGTGAAGTCGAAGAGCGGCACCTTGCGCAGGCGATCGGCGAGCTCGACCGCCGGCAGCGGCTCCTGCCAGAGCTGCCTGCGCCGCTCGACCTGGACGCGATTGGCGGCCAGCGCCCACGACGCCGCTTCGAACACGTGCTGATCGCGCACGTCGCGATGCGCCAGGACGTGCTCCAGGTCGTCGGCGAGCGACCACAACCCCCGCTCCTCGACGAGCAGCACCGCTGCCGAGGCGATCGACTGATCGTCGTCGTGCAGCAGCTGCGCGACCGTGTCTTCGACGTCGCGCGTGCGCGTCCGGTAGATCACGTTGCCCTTGCGGACGCGTTCCTCGGCCGGCATTTCATCGACGAGCAGCATGACCCGCTTCCTGACCTCGCCCTCGAGCAGGTTGTCGAGGTACTCGATGCCGCGCGATCGCACGCCGCACGTCGGGGTCGTCGAGCGCATTCCTTACCGCGGCGACATCGCTCTGCGGCTGGATCAGGCCGAGCAGGTTGAAGACGCGGTTCAGGGCGCGCGCGTGTTTTTCCGTCAGGACCCGCGCCAGCAGGCACTGCTGGTCGAGGCCGCCGGCGACGAACAGGTTGTAGTGCAGGGTCAGCGCGTTGAACGCCCTGGCCGCTTCGGTGTTGATGTGCCGCGAGACGATCTTCGGATCGATCACGAGCGCCGGATGGGCGCGACGCAGCTGATCGAGCGCCATCGTCGCCTTGAAGCGCAGGAAGCCGTCCGGATCGTCGAGCGCGCCGGTCAGCGCATCGATCGACGCCGGGAACGGCAGCAGCGCCAGCGTCGACGGGACGTGGCGGCGAATCCAGATGTCTTCCTCGCGATCGCGCATGAAGTAGGCGAGCGGCGCGATCACCGCTTCGCCGTACCCGACCAGCACGCGTACGCGCCGCGGATTTCAGGCGCCGGTTTCTCAGCAGCGAGACGAGCGGCGGCACGAACAGGAAATCGCCGGCGCCGAGCGTGCCGGCGCTGTCGATCGCCGCCTTCGCGACGTCGAGGTTCGCGTCGTACATCAGCGGCACGAGCATCGACCTGAATGCCGGGTTCTTCACGTCGCCGAGCGCCCGCGCCACCTGCAGCCGCCATTCGGCGCCTGGTTCGCGCGTGTCGCTCGAGAATTTCCGCAACGTCTCTTCCGCGGCGCCGACGTCGGCCGGGTTGGTGGAGCCCGCGAGCGCGGCGGCTGCCACGATCGCCAGCGCGGGATCGTTGCTGGTCAGGAACGGCCGCATCACGTCGATGGCCGCCTGGCCGCGCAGCACGGCCAGCGCCGACACCGCCGCGATGCGCACGGCGCTGTCCGGATCCTTCAAGCGCGCGCTCGACTCCCGGCAGCCAGCGATCGGCCAGCGCCGGGCCGGCCGACTCGGCGACTCGCAGCGCCCGGGCGCGAACCTCCGCGTTGTCGTGCGACAGCAGCAGCGGTGTGACGAGTCGGCGCTTGTCCATCGCGTCGAGCAGATCGATCGCGTAGAGCACGTGTCGCGGCTCTGGATGCGCCAGCTCGCTGACCAGCGTCTCGACCGACGACGGATCGGGATCGTTCAGCCGCACGCTCGACGGCTCGACGATCTGTTGCTCGATGCTCCGCCGGAACGAGCGGAGGTACTCGCGGCGCGCCGCGATCGCCGTGAAGACCCACAGCACCGACCAGGACGCCGCTCACGTAACTGAGCTGCTGCCAGTCGAGGCCGAGGCCCCAGTCCTTGATGCACAGCAGCATCACCACCGCGCCCACGCCCTTCGCGAAGCGGTCCATCGTCACGTCGATGAACGGCTTGGCTCGATACTTCAGCTCGGTCGGCAGCGGCAGGAACAGCACTTCGCGTGAGGTCTTGTCGATGGTGTAGCGCAGCGAGGTGTCGATGATGCGGCCGACGCTCGGCGCCCACAGCGCGCGGTAGAGCAGGATCATGGCCGCCGCGCCACCCATGCTCACCGGCAGCATCAGCAGCGCGAAGCCGATGCCGAGCACGCCGGTGGATGCGGCTGGTCAGCACCACCTGGATGACGAAGCCGATCAGCGAGAGGTAGACGATCAGCTGGCCGAGGAACTCGGCGATCGCATCCTTGCCTTCCGCGCCCTTGAACTCGGCGACCGCCATGCTGACCTGCTGATCGACGATGTTCGACGCCATCGCCCCGAAGGCGATGACCAGCGAGATGATCTGCAGGTGCCGCGACGACCGCAGCAGGCGAAGCGCTTCGCCGCCGCTGACGCCTGCCTTCCTCGCCGGTCTTCGACGCGTCGGAGGTGCCCGCCGATTTCTCGCGGCGGACGATCGTCACGACGATCGCCAGGCAGACGAGCATGACGCCGGCGCCCATCAGGATCATGGTGCGCGAGCCGACCGACTCGGACCAGGAACGCGGTCAACCCTGCGCCCGTCGCGCCGCCGAGGCTGGCGCCGCCGCCGATGAACCCGAAGATGCGCTTGGCCTGGCGCGGATCGTAGACGTCGTTGGCGAGCGTCCAGAACTGGCTGATCAGCAGGATCGCGAGGATCTGCACGACGATGTAGAACGCGACCGCGACCCAGTCGGCGCCGATGAACGTGAACAGGACCCAGAACAGGAGCAGCATGGCGGCGATGCCGACCTGCGTCACCGGAATCATCGAGCGGCGCGGCACCAGCGCGATCACCCTGGTGTAGCCCTGCATGATGACGCCGATCATCACGCCCATCGCAAACGTCACCCACGGCAGGTCGTCGGCGCCGAGGCTGCCGATGAACTCGGACTTCGAGATCGGCTTGATGATGTTGTAGCTCGTCATCGCCAGGAACGAGTACAGGAACATCAACAGCCCCGTCGCCGCTTCGCCGTCGCGGAACTGCACGATCGGCCGCAGCAGGCGGGCCAGCAATGAGGGGCGCTCGGACATCTCGGAGTGTGAGAATCTTATCCCGATGTTGAGCTTCGCGGAACGGGCACTTGGCCTGAACGGCAAGGAACTTCGCCGGGCCCTTCCGATCTTCGCGTATTTGTTCCTGACCATGGCGTCGAGCGTGGCCAGCAAGGCCACCCGCGACGCCCTGTTCCTCGATCGCTACCGCGCCATCGACCTGCCGTACGTCGACATCGCGATCGCCGTCCTCGTCGGCATCGCCGCCAGCGTCTACATCTGGTTCGGCTACCGCACCAACCTGCGCAACCTGCAGGTCGGCAGCCTGACGTTCTTCGCGGTCACCGCGCTCGGCTTCTGGCTCTGGGCCGCCGTCGCCGCCTACGAATCCGGCGCGCTCTTCATCGTCATCTACATCTGGGTCGGCGTCTTTTCGGTGCTCGCGCCGTCGCAGGTGTGGACCCTCGCCAACTACGTGCTGACGACGCGCGAGGCGAAGCGATCGTTTGGCTTCATTGGCAGCGGCGCCATTCTCGGCTGGATCGTCGGCGGGTTCGCGACGCGGACGGCCGTATCGCAGTTCGGCACCGAGAGCATGCTCGGCTTCGTCGCGATCGCGCTCCTGCTCTGCGCCGGCCTCGTCGTGGTGATCTGGCGCGACCGCCCCGAGTATGTCGGCAACGAGACGCCGGCCTCGGGCAGCGTCAAGGATCGCTTTCCGTTGTGGGGCGCCCTGCGGCTGATTCGCGAGTCGGCCTATTTGAGGGCGATCGCCGCGCTGATCCTGATCGCGGCGTTGACGACGACGATCGCGGGATGGCAGTTCAAGGCGATCGCCAAGGCAGGCGGTGCCCGACACCGACGAGCTGGCGATGTTCTTCGGCACCTTCAACATGATCGCGGGCGTGATGTCGCTGGCGCTGCAGCTGCTGCTGACCGGCCGCGTGCTGCGCACCGTCGGCGTCGGCCCGGCGCTCTTCATCGTGCCGACGGCGATGCTGATGGGATCGACCGGCGTGCTGATGCTCGGCACGCTCGTCGCGGCCGCCGCGTTGAAGGCCAGCGATCAGGTCCTCCGCTATTCGATCGACAAGGCGACGGTGGAGCTGCTGTATCTGCCCGTGCCCGCGGCCCACACCTTCCGGGTCAAGTCGTTCATCGACACCGTCGTCTACCGGCTGGGCGATGCGTCGGGCGGCCTCGTCGTGCTGCTCTTCGCCGCCGGCCTCGGCTGGTCGCCGGTCCGCATGTCGATCGATCGGCGTCGTCTTCGTCGGCTTCTGGATGATGGCGGCCTACGTCGCGCGCCGGCAGTACGTCGAGAACCTGCGCGAAAGCATTCATCAGCATCGCGTCGACTCCGAGCGCGCCTCGATGCCGGTGATGGATCGCGACACGGCGTCAATCATCTCGCTCGCGGCTGAAGGGCACGCCGAAGGAGATCGCCTACGCGCTCAGCCTGTTCGAGCTGGCGCACGATCGCAAGGTGCATCCGGCCGTCCGCGGCCTCCTGCGTCACGAGGATGCCGCGATCCGCCAGCAGGCGATGCGGCTGCTGGCGCGCGCCGGCGATGCGACGGTCAAGGATCAGGTCGAGGCACTGGTGAAGGATCCGGATCTTGGCGTCCGAACCGAGGCGTTGCTGTACCTCACCGAATTCGATTCGATGGACCCGCTCCAGCGGATCGAGGCGCTCGGTGACTTCGAGGACTTCTCGATCCAGGCCGCGGTCGTCGCGTTCCTGGCGCGGCCCGGGCCGGGCGCAGAACATCGACGCCGCGAAGCTGCTGCTGTCGAAGATGGTCGAAGAGAAGGGCGACGCCGGCCGGCGGGCGCGTCTCGAAGCCGCGCGGCTGCTGTCGATCCTGCCCGACGCCTTCGATCGCGAGCTGCGCGCGCTCGTCGATGACGAGGATTGCGACGTGGCGAAGGCGGCGATCGCCGCGGTCGGCGCGCTGAAGAAGCGCTCGCTCATCGGCGACCTGATCGATCGGCTCGCCGAACCGGCGCTGAATCGAGGCCGTGATCGCCGCGCTCGCGTCATTTGGCGATCGCATCGTCGGCACGCTGCGCGACTACCTGACCGACGAGTCGATGCGCGCCGAGGTGCGGCGCGAGATTCCGAAGGTGCTCGAGGAGATCGGCTCGCCGCCGGCGCAGGCGGTGCTGATCGAGAGCGTGCTCGATCGCGATGTCGTGCTGCGCTATCACACCATCGCCGCGCTCAACCGCCTCGGCCAGGCGCATCCGGATCGACCGACCGATCGCAAGCTGATCGAGATCGGTGCTGGCCGCCGAGATCATGGGCCATTACCGCTCCTATCAGGTCCTCGGCACGCTCGGTGGCGTGCTCAGCGACCCGGCGAATCCGATCGAGCACGGATTGCGCGAGTCGATGGAAAAGGAGACCGAGCGCATCTTCCGGCTCCTCAAGATTCTCTATCCGCAGTACGACATGCACAGCGCCTACGTCGGCCTGCAGTCCGCCGATCCCGTCGTGCACGACAACGCCGTCGAGTTCATGGACTCGGTGCTGCCGCCGGAAGTGCGCCAGCTCGTCATTCCGCTGTTCGATCGCGACGTGTCCGTCGAGGCGCGCATCGTGACGGCCAACCGCATGCTCGGCTCGGCGCTCGGCGATCGCGAAGAGGCGATCGAGGTGATGGCGCTCAGCGAAGACCCGTGGCTGCGCGCCTGCGCGGCATACGCGATGGGTGAGATGCGCCTGACCCGGTTTGCGCAGACGCTCGATCAATGGGCGGACGACGGCGATCCGCTGCTGCGCGCGACCGCGATCGATGCGAGGGAGAAACTGCGGCACGCCGCCGCCGCCGCCGCAGGCGTCGACGCGCTGTGATCAGGGATCGGATCTGAGCCTGATCTCGATGCCTGATCTCGATGCCTGATCAGCGCGGCCCGATGGCCTCGGCCGCGGGGGAGTCGGGCCACTTCGGGATCGGCCGCGCCACGTAGCCGGCATGCGCCAGGCGGCCCTGGAAGAGCGCCGTCTGCGACGCCGCGAACTGCAGCCGCACGATCACTCTCAGCACGATGTACAGCTGGCCGACCGCGAACGCGAGCGTGTCGGCCGATGCGCCGGGCGCGATCAGGTAATACAGGCCAATCACCAGCAGGAACACGAGCGCGTTGATCTTGTAGAGCGCCCACCGCCGCGATCGGATGCCGGCGAATGAACCGCCAGCCGGCCGCGATCGCGCCGATCATGCTGCGGCGATCCTCGACGACCGCGCGAATCTTTGCGTAGTCGAAGAGGATGTTGAACGCGAAGAGCGGCACCGCGAACGCGGCGTAGAGGGCCAGATGGATGAAGAACGCGGTGCGCTCCACCGTGATGTTCGCCGTCAGCGCCGGATACACCCGCGCCGAACAGCCACGCGTGGTACGGCCCGAACAGGACCCAGTAGACCATTGCCGTGATGACGCCCAGGCGGATGAAACGCACGAAGTACACGCCGCACGCCGAGAAGAACGCGCCCGCGCCGAGATCGTGATCCCGGGCCAGCCGATCGATCACGCCGCCGGCGAGAAACATCGAGACGAGCAGGTAGATCACGACCGTCGCGGCGATGATCGTCGGCATGGCCGATGTGTCGGCAACCGTGCTCAGGTTCTTCATCACCGCCGCGAAGCCGAGGATGGCCGGCACGAAGCTCGCGCCGACGCCTGATGTCTGCGCGAGAAACTCGTTCCACCAGTCGTAATTCACGCCGTCGGCGGCGGCCTGCGCCGCCATGCTCGAGCCGAGGTGCGCGGCGATCTGTTCGTGGAGGACGAGCGTCAGCGGCAGCGCGAGCAGCAGCGTCGACAGCCACACGCCGATCACCAGCCACGGCGCGCGCTTGACGCGGTTCAAGCCGTCGATGAATGCGCTCAACATGGGCTTACGGGCTTACGGGCTACGGGCTTACGGGCACTCATACAAGGAATGCCCAGGTCATGAACAGATCCTGCAGCCACACCATCCACCGGAGCGACCACTTCGTGGCCGCGCGCTCCGTCGCCGGCTCCATCGTCCTGCTGTTGTTGGTGTAATTGGTGTCGAGCAGCAGCCGGCGCTCGGGATCGATCTGCGCCGACACCGCCTTGACCGGCCGATCGAACGTGAAGACCTGCCAGCGCCCGCGTCCGTCCCACGCCTCGCGGGCCTGTTCGCCGTTGCTGAAGGTGACGAGCACGTCAACGGGGAACTGGCCGGCCTCGAGCCGCCGCGCCACGACCGTCGTCCGGAACTGGCCCTCGACCTTGGTCTCCTGGAATTTCAAGCCTTCCGGCGATTCCAACAGGCCGCGCGCGCCGATCGGCTCGCTGGTGAGGCCATCGATCGCGTAGTCGAACGTGTTCGAGCTCGTGTACACCTGGTCGATGAACCACTTGTGGTCCTTGCCGGTGACCTCGTCGAGCACCGTCGAAGAAATCGCTCGGCTGCGGATGCTTGAACTTCCAGCGCGTGAAGTAGATCGACAGCACCTTCTGCATCACTTCCCAGGTGTAGCATGCGCTCGAGCGTGTGCAGCATCAGCGCCGCCTTGTGGTACGACATGTTCTGGTGCGTCGCCGGCCACAGCGCCGCGGTCGGCGTCGAGATCGAATCGCGATCGGGCGCGCGCCGGTACGTGTTCATCCAGTTCGTGTCGGTGGCGCGCTGCAGCCTGATGTCGCGGTACTGCCACGGGATGAAATCGCCGAAGAACCGCTGCACGCAGGTAGTTCGGCTGGAACGCCTCCCACTGCACGCGCGAATCGCTGTACTCGGTGATGCCCTCGTCGAGCCACGCGAACTCGACTTCGTTGTTGGCGACGATGCCGTACCAGAACTGGTGGCCGGCTTCGTGCAGGACGACGTACTCGGGATCGTTGCTGTAGCGCGGCGACAGCCACCGCGTGCCCGCCGTGAAGATCGTCGGGTACTCCATGCCGCCCGAGTCGCTCTGCCAGGCGCGGATCGACGATGGTCAGCGTCGGATAGGGATACGCGCCGTACCACTCGCCGTAGTACTTCAAGCGCCGCGGCGGCGCCGGCGAAATGGCGATCGGCCAGGTATTCGTGTTCCGGCTGGATCAGCAGCCGCATCTGCACCGGCGCGCGTCCCGGCATGCTCGAACTGCTGGCGCTTCTCGATGAAGTCCGGGCTCGTCGTCCACGCGAAGTCGTGCACGTCGTCCTGCGTGTAGCGATGCGTCGTCTGAGCACCACTATCCGCTGCGCGATTGTTCGACGCCGGTGGCGCCGACCGTCCAGCCTTTCGGCACGGTCATCCGGACGTCGTAGCTGCCGAAGTCGGCGAAGAACTCCGAGTTGGCGAAGAACTGGTGCGCGGTCCAGCCGGCGTCGAACACGCCGAGCTTGGGAAACCACTGCGAGACGAAGAAGTAATTGCCGATCACGCCGGTGCGATCGAAGTTCTTCGGGAAGCGCCCCTTCCAGTTGACGCGCAGCCGCAGCGTCTGGCCCGGCTCGATCGCGTTGACCAGCGTCGCCGCCGCCAGCGAGCGATCGTCGGCGTTCTGATCGTCGGGCGAGATGAAGCGAAGGTCCTTCGTCAGATCGACGCCGTCGCTGCCGTCGGCGTTGACGATGGTGATCTTGGTGACGTCGGTGTAACCGAAGTCGTCGGCGTCGGCGCGGGCAAATGGATCGTCGCCGGCCATGCGGCGCTGCTTCAGCCACGTCGAGTTGGTGTTGCGGAAGGCGTTCCAATAGAGATGCAGCCGGATCGAATACGCCGGGATGGCGCCCTGGTTGTGCCAGGTGATGAGCTCGCTGCCGGTCAGCGTGCGCGTCGACGGATCGAGCGTGACGTCGATGTCGTAGTTGGCGGTCCGCGGCGACACGCCGCTCTGCAGCGCGGGTCCGCTGAGCGGCGGCGCGGCGGGAGGCTGGAGTGAGCGTCTGCGAGGGCGTTGACGGGGCCTGCGATTCTCCGCGAGCCGATAGCGGGAGAGGTGATGTGCAGGACGGCGGCAAGTAGCGCCGCGAGCGCGGCCGCTCCCCGAAGGACGTGTCGGCGGAGTCGTTTCCTGTCTGCCACGAGGTTTCATCGTATCGCCCCGCCGGAGCGGGGCAAAGCAACTGCGCGCCGCTGGCGCGCGATATAATCCTAGATTCCTATGGCGATTCGAGTCTTGATGTACGGGTTGGGTCCGATCGGCGCGGCGGTGGCGCGTCAGATCGTCTCTCGCAAGGGGTTTCAGATCGTCGGCGCCGTCGATATCGATCGCGCCAAGATCGGCCTCGACCTGGGCGACGTGATCGGCCTCGACAAAGAAGCTGAAGGTCCGCGTCACCAACGACGCGGCCGGCGCGATCAAGAGCGGCAAGCCCGATGTCGCGGTGCTCTGCACCAGCTCGTCGCTGAAGCAGGTCATGCCCCAGATCGAAGGCGGTGTTGAAGAGAAAGGTCGCGATCGTCTCGACGACCGAGGAGCTGTCGTATCCGGTCGGCAAGAATCGCGCGCTGGCGAAGAAGATCGATGCGCTCGCCAAGAAAGCCAGGGTCGCCGTCGTCGGCACCGGCGTCAATCCGGGCTTCGCGATGGACGCGCTGCCGATCACGCTGACCGGCATCTGCGAGCGCGTCGACAGCATCCGCGTCGATCGCATCCAGGACGCGCGCTCGCGCCGCCTGCCGTTCCAGCAGAAGATCGGCTCCGGCCTCAACACCGAGCAGTTCGCGCAGAAGGTCAAGGACGGCAGCGTCCGTCACGTCGGCCTGGCCGAGAGCGTGACGATGATCGCCGACGCGATGGGCTGGAAGCTCGACAAGGTCACCGACGAGATCCATCCGAAGATCGCCGACAAGGCCGTCGAGAGCGAGCTCATCGCCGTCGATCCCGGCTACGTCTGCGGCATCATCCAGGACGGCATCGGCTACGCGAAGGGCAAGCCGGTGATCACGCTCCACATGGAGGCCTACCTCGGCGCGCCCGAGTCGTACGACGCGGTGACCGTGGAAGGCAACCCGCGCATCACGCAGAAGATCACCGGCGGCCTGCACGGCGACATCGCCACCGCGTCGATCACCGTCAACAGCATCCCGAAGATCCTGCGCGTGACGCCCGGCCTGCGCACCATGGCCGACATGCCGATTCCCAGCTGGTTCGGCGGCTAATAATTCTCGTGAACGTCTGGAAGAGCCTGCCTGGCCGAAGCGCGAAGCGCGAAGGCTGGCGCACGTGTATTGCTGGCCGTGACTCTGTTGCTTTGCGTCACGGCCGGGCTGGGTATTTCCCAGCAGCGCCGCTCCGGCGCCTTCGATCAGTCGATCAACCATCCCGCGATCAAGTACCTGACCGCCGAGACCGACACCGTGGTCGATCGGCTGAATCAGAAGCTCCACGACGGATCCGCCAAGCTCGTGTTCGACGAGAAGACCGGGTATCTCAAGTCCGTCCTCGATCTGCTGCAGGTTCCCGTCGAGTCGCAGGTGATGGTCTACACGCAGACCAGCCTGCAGGCGCAGCACATCAGGATGAACAACCCGCGCGCGGTCTATTTCAACGACAGCGTGTCGGTGGGCTACATCCGCGGCGCCGGCTTGATCGAAGTCATGGCGCAGGACGCGAAGATGGGATCGATCTTCTACGTCATCCACCAGGCGCCCGCCGCAGCAGGCGACCTTCGGCCGCGATCAGCAGTGCCTCCGCTGCCACCTGTCGTGGGACACGCTCGGCGTGCCCGGATGGAGCGTGCTGACCACGTTCCCGCGCAAGAGCGAGATGGATTACGCCAACGGCGGCTTCGTCGATCACTACAAGCCGATCGAAGAGCGCTGGGGCGGCTGGTATGTGACCGGCAAGAAAGTGCCGCCGCGTCACATGGGTAATCTTCCGCTCATCATGCCGAAGCCGATCGCGCCGCCGCCGCGGCGGACGAGCAGGCAGATCGGCGTGTCGCTCGAGGGCCAGTTCGATCTCGACGGCTACCTGACGCCCTACAGCGACATCGTCGCGCTTGATGGTGCTCGAGCACCAGGCGCACTTCGCGAACCTCGTGACCCGCGCGACCTGGGAGACGAAGCTTGGTGAGACGCATGCGCATCGCCGAAGCGGCCGACGCGCTGGCTGATTACATGCTGTTCGTCGACGAGGCGAAGATTCCCGGCGGCGGCATCGAGGGATCAGCCGGCTTACGCCGAAAAGTTCACCGCGCAGGGCCCGAAGGATTCGAAGGGGCGATCGCTGCGCGAGCTCGATCTGAAGACGCGGCTCCAGAAATATCCGCTCAGCTACATGATCTATTCGCCGGCGTTCCAGGGCATGCCGGCCGCGCCGAAGAATCTCGTGATGGGGAAGATCGAGCGCGTGCTGTCGGGCGAGACGAGCGATCCGAAATACGCCCACCTCACGCCGGAGATTCGTTCTGCAATCCGGAAATCCTTCAATCGACCGTAGCACGTCCGTAGCATGCCCGTAGAACGCGGTCATGGAGGGCCATAATTAGTACACAGTAGTAGGCTCCATGCGTCACGCGTGACCCGGCGACTGCCGTGCTAGTCGCGTGGTGCGTGGATCAAGCCACGAGAAAACCGAAAGGAGCGAGAGTATGAGCAGCGTTGCGTCCAAGAAGATCGTCGTAAACGCCGATCTGGAATTCACGGTTACGCCCGCGAAGTTCGAACCCAGCGCCAATCTCGAGCTGATCGATGCGGGCAAGGCCGCGTCGCGAAAGAAGATCGAGGTCGGCGAGTTCATCGGCGGCTGCTGCGCGACCAAGGTCTATGGCGTCGTCGAGCGCGGCATGGTGACACGGGTCGAGTTCGGGAAGTGCAAGGACATGAAAAGCCCGTCCCGCTCGCTTGCCGCCGCGGCCGCGAAGGGGCTCAAGGCGGCCCGGCTGGGAGGCGGCGGCGCGTTCCGGCCGATGCCCGTCGCCGCGTTCATCGCCCAGGCCCGGCGCCGGTTCATCGACATCGACATCGGCGGCGGCTGCATCACGATCTGCGTCGGGGACGCCTGCTTCTTTTGCTGCGTGCTGGATCGCGACACGATCTGCGGGGAGCCGATCGTCGTGAAGGGGTGAGGGCGCTGCGGCGCGCGTGAACTGGGCGGGCACCGAGATCAGCATTATTTCGCCGGAGTTTCTGAGCATTATGTCTCTGGAATTCCGGCCGCGTTTTGCGTTGCGCGGCGCCGACGAGGAATCCGTCGCGGGCGCTGATCACCTGCGCGGGCTTTCACCTGGTTGGCACGAGGCGCTTCAGCTCCTCTGTCCAATTCAGCACGACGCGAATCTGGGTCGGGCCGGATCCCAACTGGCCCTGCGGGGGCGCAACCCCGACGAAACGCCCGTCGGCCATCATGTCGAATGTGCGCGGGCTCGCTGGAATGGCAACGCCGAAGCGCCGAGGCACCGACACCGGATTCGTGAACGTAAAGGTTGGTGACGTGGTGATGGTCACGGCCATGAACTGGCCCGGCGCCGGCACGAAAAACAGCTCCTTGCCGTCGCGCGACCAGAGTGGCCGTCCGCCTTGCGCTATCTTGTATTTCGTACCGGTTGGTGGAAATGGCTCCACGTACGTGTGACCTTCGCCCATCCCGACTTCTCCGGTCTGGTAGGCAATCCAACGGCCATCGGGCCTGAACATCGCGTCGGTCGCAAGCACCGAACCTTTCACATCGCCAAACAGCGTGGCTTTCCGATCCTTGAGCGAGAACGTCCACAGCGATGAGACGAAGTCCTTCGTCTCGCTGAACAGCAGTACCTCGCCGTCGGGAGACCACGACTCCGGCGTGTGCGACACGCCCGGTTCGGGCGTCGTGAGTTGCTCCGCGGTGCCGCCGTCGGCGGGCTGCCAGAAGACCGCGGGATCGCCCGCCCGATCCGACTGAAACGTCACGCGGCTGCCGTCGGCCGACCAGATCGGGAAGCGATTGTTCCCGCCGAAGGTGAGCCGCCGGACCGAACTGGCTCGGGACAGCTCGTAAATGGAAACGACCGCCTCCTTTCCATCGCTCGTTTCAAACACGATCTGCTTGCCGTCGGGAGATACCCGCGGAAAGTCGTACCTTCCCCGGGGAAGGTTGAGTGCCTCCACTCCGCCGGTGCGATCGAACACTACGAGATCCTGCTGCCCTGACCCCACGGGGCCGGGTACGTAGACGAGCGAGCCGGACTGGGAGAACACGAACGACATGCCACCCGATCCGACCTCGCGGCGTACCCCCTCCACAACGGACACCGCTCCGCCCGTGACAGCCAGCCCGGAGAGGTCAAACGGCACCGCGAAGAGCGTTCCCCCCGATGCATACACGATATGGCCGGTCGACACGTACCGCGCATCCGATCCACCCTCCACCAGTGGCTTGCGCACGCCCGTCTCGAGCGACTGCACGACGACTTGCGCTTCGTTCCATCGATCGATGGACGCATCGGTTCGCTTGACGAGGGTGAAGAGCAGCGTGTCGCCGTCGGGCAGCAGTTGCGGACCGTATGCCAAATCTTCCGTGTTGTTCAAGTCGACGAGGAGCTCTGGTTGGCCCCCGTCCGGCGAGACTCGCATGATTGCGGTCCCGGACTCTGAGAACAGGATGCCGCTGCTGTCCCAGGAGATGCCAAACGGCGCTGTACCGACCTGGCAAATCGGGGTGGCCGTACCGCCGGAGATGGCGATGCGTCTGAGCCACCGACTCTGCCAAGAACACCAGCGACTGGCCGTCCGGCGAAAAGACCGGATTGATCGCCGGAGCCGTTCCGGCTATCTCGGTCGCCTCGAAGTCTGACATCAGCCGAAGATAGAGTCGGGCGTTCGCCGCGTAGACGATGCGCGTACCGTCCGGCGATAGGGCGACGGTCTGTCGGTTTACGTTCAGCTGCTGCCCCTCGGACAGTGTGAACGCAAGGCGAGTCACCGGGACGACTGGCACCGGTCTGAGCTGCCAAACCAGGGCGGCGACCAGCGTTGCCGCGATTAGAACAGCAGCCATCACGATCGTCGCGCGTCGCCAGGCTGACGACGGACTGACCGAGATCGCTCCTGCGACCACCGGCGGCCGGCTCAGCACGAACAGGGCAGTGGAGAGGCTGCTGATGCGCTCCTTCTGATTCTTGCGCAGGCAGCCCTGAATCAGCTCGCACACCGCGCGCGGCACATCCGAGGGAATCGTGGTCCAGTCGGGGTCTGCCTTGAGCACCAAAGCGAGCGTCTCGGCCACGTCATCCGCCGGGAACGCCCGCCGGCCGGTGACCATCTCGTACAGCACGCATCCGAACGCCCATACATCGCTGCGCTTGTCGACGACGCGCCCCTTCGCCTGCTCCGGGCTCATGTAGGCTGCGGTCCCGAGGATCATCCCGGCGGCCGTCATCATCGCGGGCGACGTGATCGTCGGTGATGCCGTCGGTCCGCTGGATGTCAGATCCTCAGGCTGCGCCAGCTTGGCGAGGCCGAAGTCGAGCACCTTGACCTGATCGTTCGCGGCCAGCGCGATGTTCGCGGGCTTCAGATCGCGGTGAATGATGCCGCGCTCGTGCGCGGCTTCCAGTGCGTCGGCGATTTGCCTGGCAGCAGCCAGCGCGTCATCGACTGGCATCGGTCCCTGCGCGATCCGATCAGCGAGCGTCGGCCCGTCGACGAGTTCCATCACCAGAGCCGTCATGCCGTCGCTCTTCTCGAGGCCGTGAACCTGCGCAATGTTCGGATGATTCAGCTGCGCGAGCACTTCCGCTTCGCGTTGGAAGCGCGCCACGCGCACGGCATCGCTCGCCACCGTCGCGGGCAGCAGCTTGATCGCGACAGTCCGCTTCAGATTGGTGTCCGTCGCTCGATACACCTGACCCATGCCGCCCTCGCCAATGAGGGCGGAAACTTCGTACGGACCAATGCGAGTCCCTGGCGTGAGCGACATGCTGTTCGGGCTGAACCGCCGTGATTATATGAGGATGCGGCGAATCGAGGGGGTGTTGACGGTCCCGGTCGCCTACTAGCTGGGTTTCGGTGGCTGTGAGGGTGGCTCTCGGAAACTAGGAGGCGTGCTTGGCCTTTTCATATTCCCGATCGAGAAATCGGGCAAACTCGATGTCCAGTGCGGTGACGCGATGACCAGCGTCCAAGGTGGTCAGCCAAATCTTGACGGTCACCCACAGGTTCATCCAGCGTGGGTGGTGCTGCACGCGCCGCTCGTCCGCTCTAACCGCAGGCGTTCCGTCTACAACCTCCGTTTCGATGGCCCTCGTCACAGAATGAAGCATTTCGATGCGCCCGGTGAATTACAGCATACGCCGGGCTAACGTTTCGCACAGGCCGAGATCACCGCAGAGACGTCGAAATGCCGACCACGGGCAGACAGATGTCGGTCACATTCAACTGCAGGCGGGCATTCACGCGCGCCGTCTGATAGATTTCCACTGCTGGCAAGCCGATCAGTTGGTGCTTCGGCAATTGAGTCACGCGCGGGAAGATCGCCGCGTAAGCTGCGGGCAGCGTGACGAACGGCCCGGCATGCGTCGTCACGGCAAATTCCCCGCCTTCGAACACCTGGTGCCCGATAGGGCCTCTTGGAGTGAAGGCTGACGGAACGACTAGCGCCGCGTCGAATCGCAGGTGCTCCGGGCGGGTCGTACCTGGGGCATCGTGGCCGATGCCCATCCAGATGCGCGGTCCAGCAAGACCTTGGTTGGTGGCCCAGTCTTCGAGCGTGTCGAACAAGGTGTCGGGCACCGCTTCATATGGACCGACATGGCGAACGAACGCCAGATGCGCGCGATGCAGACGCCGGATCTTCGTTTCGGAAATGGAGTACGCCTCATCCGGCTGTTCGGCCGCGGTTTCCGGGCGCTGCTGCGCCTGCGTGCGCACCCAGGCGCGGTAGCTGCTGGGCGGCATGCCGAAGCGGCGACGAAAGGCGCGAGTGAACGTTTCATGATTCTGGAATCCGCAATCGAGGGCGATGTCGAGCAGCGTCACGTCATGGATCAACAGCCGGAACGCGGCGCGTTCCAGCCGGAGCCGCGCCACGTAGTTCTTGGGTGTCTCGCCGACCAGCGCCTGGAAGGTGCGTTGGAAGTGCGCAGGCGACAGCGATGCCTTCGCGCTCAGCACGTCAAGGCTCAGATCCTCGTCGAGATGCGCCTGAATGTGGACGAGGAGCGCAGGACTCATCCGTGGCGTCCGCCGAGTGCGCAGGCGCAGAGTTTGGTGAGATAACTGAGTCCGATCAGGACAAAGGGAGCGCCGGTCCAGCTTTCCATCATGCCCACCAGCAGCGCGCCGTCGATCACGAAAAAAATGCCGAACAGTGCGAGGGCGGTGGGCCGCGATCTCGCGATCCAGCGGCTGGCGGCGTAGAAGATGGGCGCGCCGGCGAGAATGGAAACCCACGGGCCCGACGCCTGAGCATGTGCTTGGTACGTCGCCATCGGCTGCCCGGGGTTGATGAGGTAGCTATAGATAGCGACCCATCCAAAGGCTGCCGCGATTTGCGTGATTTCGGCGATCAAGGCTCCGGCGCAGGCGCGTCCCCAATTTATCTTCATGCACTCACTATATGCACAGCGTACCGCTGTGTCTTGACGATTCTTGCGATCTGCGCCGCGAGGTGATCCTCAGCGGCGACCAGACGGCGCGCAGGCGCGCCTCGGCGCCGACCAGCGTGGACACACCCCACAGCCGGCCCGCGTCTCGCTCGCAGAGCTTTGCGGCCTCCTCGAAATAACGCTTGGCGAGCTCTGGTCGTACCTGCGCTTCCCCAACCGTTGCGGCGCCGAGCAGCGCGAGCAGGAATAGCGTGTTGAGATCGTACCGAATGGTCATCGGCCTCTCTCCGTCGGCCGAAGCCTACCTCAAACACATGGGAGCTTCCCAAACCCAAGTCGGATTTACTCTCGATAAAACGCCGCAGCGTCTTCCGACGGCGGTTCAGGTTCGGAAACACTGGGCGACTTCTCGCGGGTAATCGGGACCTCGATTTGTCTTTCGAGTCGAGAGGTCACCTCGTCGGCACGAGACGCTTCAGCTCTTCAAACCAGTTTTGCACCAGGATGAGGCTTGGCGCCGTGCCGCTCCCGGTTTCTTCCTCGGCGCGGCGAATGACGATGAACCGTCCATCCGGGGCAAGATTGTACATCCGAGACCCAACCATCATGGCAGTATCGAACAACACCTCCGGACGCCCGGCGACCAGCGTCGTCCCGGACTGTATCGGGACCACAAACATCTGACGACCGTCCAGGCCGCCGAAGAAGAGTTCCCGACCGTTACGCGACCAGAGCGGCAGCACACCACCATCCGTAGAAATTTTCTGCCGACTTCCCAGCTCCGGATACCGCTCGACATAGATTTCTTCCCGGCCAGACACGCGCGACTGGTAGGCCATCCAGAGTCTGTTTGGAGAAAGAGCTGAGAACTGGTTGCAGGAATCGTTTTTCACCAGCACTGTTGCGTCCGACGAGCGCTCCATGGGAATCTGCCCGATGGCGCATTGATTGGTTGGCGAAGCTGGCGATACTTCCGTAAACAGAACATGACTGCCGGCGGGCGACCAGCCATCGGCATGGAAATCAACGATACTCTTGGCGCGCGAGAGCAGTCGCTCGTCGGTGCCGGTGCCGTCCGCCGTCCGCCAAAACAGCTCCATGTAGCCGGCTCGCCTGGACGTAAAGATGATGCGTTGCCCGTTTGGCGTCCAGAGCGGACTGCGGTCCTCGGCTGGGTCGGTGGTTAGCCGGCTTAGCGAGGCGCGCGCGAAATCATAGGTCGACACGTCCGTACGCGTGGCTAGGGCGAGCCGCGCGCCATCGGGCGACACCTGGACGTCGCGGTATAGGTCCGGCGGGACGCCGGGTAACAGCGAGACACGTCCCTGACGATCCACTGAGGCGATGGTGTTCCGGAAGGCCGGACGTGCCAGGCCCGCGACATAGACGAGTGAGCCGTTGGCGGCCACCGCGAAGTTGGCGACGCCCAATGGCGTCGTCCAAACACCCTCGAGCACCGGCACAGGCGTGCCGATCGGCTCCAGCCGTTCGAGGTCGAACGGCACGGCGCGCAGGGTCCCGGCGACGCCGTAGACCAGATGTCCCGTCGGCACGTAGTGAGCGTGACTCCCGCCACGAACCAGCACCTTCGACGCGCCAGTCTTCAGATCCAGCACCGCGATCTGCGCGTTGTCGGGGCCCCCGGTCGATGGATAGATCGTGAAGAGGACCGCCCCGCCTCCAGGCAGGAACTCGGGCCAGAGGTGATCGTTTTCGCCGCGCTCACGATCGGGCTTCGTGAGCACCATGGGCTCGCCTCCGGCCGAGGATACGCGCTGCAGGCCTGTCGCCAGCGCGAAGGTCGCGAAGACAATGGTCCCGTCCGGTCCCCACGTGGCGCCGCGCAGTTGGTCGTCCGCGGGAGCAATCGTGCCGGCTGGCCCGCCCGTGATCGCCACTTTCTTGAGCGTCTGTCCGTCGGCAAACCCGATCCACTGTCCGTTGGGGGAGATGAACGGATTTCTGGCCGCGCCGAGACCGCCGAGCACGTCGGGCTCGATCTGATTGAGTACCCGTACGAGCAGTTGGTTGGTGCCGCGATAGACGATGCGGGAGCCGTCAGGCGTGATAGCGACATCACGCTCGCCGCCCGCCGTTACCAGTGCGGTCGACTCCGTCGTTGCGATCGTCGTACGGACGACGGCCGGCGGCGCGGTCCTCATGCTCCACCACACCGCTCCGCCGACGATGGCACCGCCGACGATCAGCGCGCCCGCCGCTGGAACCACGCGGCGCCAACGCGACACCTCCCCGCGTACGTAGGGTCCGACTTCAGCCGGACCTTCGACCGCCCCCCGGAGACCTGCCGCTTCGTCGAGCACGAAGAGCGCGGTCGAGATGTCGGCAACACGCGTCCGCCGGTCCTTGTCCAGGCAGCGCCGGAGCAGCGCCCGAATCGCCGCCGGTACCTCCGCGGGCAGCGCCTGCCAGTTGGGATCGATCTTCAGCACGTTGGCGAGCGTGTCCGAGATGTCCTCACCCTCGAACGCACGCCTGCCGGTGAGCATTTCATAGAGGACGCAGCCGAACGCCCAGATGTCGCTCCGTTTGTCCACCGCCTTGCCGCGCGCTTGTTCCGCGCTCATGTACGCAGCCGTGCCCATGATCACGCCCATGCCCGTCATCGCCGGACTGGTAATCGCCGCGGATTGCGACGCATCGATCGAAGTGGGCAATGGATCAAGCGCCTTCGCTAACCCAAAGTCCAGCACCTTGACGGTGCCATCCGACCTCAGTTTGATATTCGCGGGCTTCAAATCGCGATGAATGATGCCCTGCTCGTGTGCGGCTTCCACCGCCGCGGCAATTTGGCGGGCGATCGGTATCGCTTCGTCGAGTGGGATCGGCCCTTGAGCGATGCGATCCGCAAGCGTGGGTCCCTCTACCAGCTCCAGCACGAGTGCCTTGACGCCGTCGGCGTCCTCAAGCCCGTAGATCGCCGCGATGTGGGGATGATTCAGGGAGGCCAGGACTTCCGCCTCGCGTTGGAAGCGGGCTAGCCTCTCCGCATCAGCGGCCACCGAGGTCGGCAGCACCTTGATGGCGATCGCCCGTTTCAGGTTGGTGTCAATCGCTCTGTAGACCTCACCCATACCGCCCACGCCGATCTGGGCGACGACTTCATATGGACCGAGGCGCGTGCCAGGAGTTAAGGCCAAGGTTTGCGTGATTATACGGGCGGGACCGGAGTACGGAGCGGATCACTCCTCAGTGACGCCGCAGTGGCTCCGGACGGCCAGGTCTAGTTTTGGAAACACTGGGCGACTACTCGGAAGCAATCTGACCCGCGATGTGGGCGGATCGGAGTAGCATGCTTGGATTACCCGGACATCTGCTCGGTATTCGTGCGGGCGCCTGGAGTGTCTGAGCATCTGCCGCCCGCAAGGGTCGGGAAGGACTTGATGATGAAGAGACGCGACCTCTTGCGCACCTTCGGGGCGGTCGCCGCGGCGACTGCGGTGGGAGGTCTGGCGGACCCGGCGGCTGCGGGTGGGCAGTCGTTCCGCAGAGGGTCAGGCGGCTCGATCACTGACGATCTGGCGAGCCAGCTCGCAGCGTCGATCCAGAAGCACAAGGTGCCGGGGGCGAGCGCCGCAGTATGCCGCGACGGCCAGTGGGAAATCGCGGCCGCCGGCGTGACCAATGTCACCACCGGGGTGAACGTCACTGCCGAGACCGTGATGCACATTGGGTCGATCACGAAGGTGCTGAACGCGACCTTGCTAATGCAGTTGGTTGATGAAGGCCGGGTTGAGCTGGCGGTGCCGCTCAAACGGTACCTCCCTGACTTTCAGGTCGCCGATCGCGATGCCAGCGAACGAATCACGGTCGAGATGCTCCTGAACCACACCAGCGGCATTGATGGGGAGTTCTTTGCCGATGCCGGACCGGATGCACAACGGATCGAGGATGCCGTCCGTCTGATTGCACGACAAGGCCAGATACACCGGCCCGGCGCCGAACTGTCGTACTGCAACTCTGGGGCGGTGCTGGCGGGGTATCTCGCTCAGCGGCTCCTCGGAAAGAGCTGGTACACCCTTATTCAGGAACGGATCTTCAAGCCGCTCGAGCTGCGGCATTCAGTGGTGCAGCCGGCGGACGCGTTGCTCCACCGCGCCGCGGTGGGTCATTTTCTCAACCAGGACGGCACGAACACCCGAACGTCGTTCGCGTTTCTGAATCCGAGCTTCGCGCCAGCCGGCACGACCGCCATGCTCGCGGCGAAAGATCTCGCGACCTTCGCGCTGGCTCACGTAAACGACGGCGTGGGCATCAACGGGCATCGTCTACTGTCGGCAGCTAGCGCTCGGCGAATGCGGCAGCAGACGACGGCTTGGCGGGGTGTCGGCGGTGCAGGCTTCGGACTTGGATGGATGACGATCGACAAAAGCGTTGTTGTCCATGACGGTGGCGGGCCTGGCATCGCGTCATGGATCTATGTCGATGCAGCAGCGAAGACGGTCGCTGCTGTACTCACGAACGCGGCGCACGGCGGGGCTGTCGTGGGTGATATCACTGCGCCCTTGTACCGGGCCGCGGGCGCAAAACCGTTCCAGGCCGATGCGCCTGACCTCATTCAGCGTGCCACAGAGACCCGGGTCAACTCGGCCCCCTACGTAGGCGAATATGAGAATGTCACGTTGGTGCTTCGGGTCATCCCATATGGTGACGGGATCGCGCTCCGCGTGCGGCCTAAGATGCGCTTGTACGAGACCGACACGCTAGATGAATCCCAGCCAGATCCGCTGCGCCTGATTGGAGAGGGCCATTTCTGGAGTGGACAGCGCTTCGTCACGTTCCTCAATCCAAGCGCCGACGGTCGGATGCAGCACGTGGCCTCTCGCCTGCGCCTGCACAAACGGACTGCGTGAGGAGCGGCAAATGACGCGCGGGCATTTTGCCTCGTTATCCCCATAAACGCCGCTCTGGCGACTGACGATGAGCGCGCGGTCACTCGCCAGAAGGTGACTTAAGGAGTAATTTCCTTCATCGCGCAAATTGGTCACAAGTTGGAGAACAGGGTAGAAGCATGGTGGACGAAGCCATCGTGACGACGCGAGTGGTGCTTGTGGCCACATGGCGCGACGGGCTGTTCGTCGTCTCTGGCGAGAACCGCGACCAAGAGCTGGGCACTCAGTCGGTCAGAGCGCTCGCGCCTGACCGGACGGGCGGCGCTCTCGCGATTGTCAACGGCCGCTCCCTTCGCCGGCGTGCGCCGGCTGGCGTATGGAGCACCCTCGCGACCACGGAGATGGATCTCGCGTGTTGCGTGGTGGTCGGCGACGTGATCTACGTCGGAACCGACGATGCCCGCGTTCTGCGCGTCGGCGCGGACGGAGCACTCGAGCCGCTCCGCGGCTTCGACGCGGTCGCAGGGCGTGAGACATGGTATGCGGGCTCGGCCGTCATCAACGGTCAGCGCATGGGACCGCCGCTCGGGATCCGCTCGATCACCGCAACGCCGGACGGCGCGGTCCTCCTCGCCAACGTCCACGTCGGCGGTATCCCGCGCTCGACCGACGGCGGCGTCACGTGGCAGCCCACCATCGACGTCGATAGCGACGTCCACGAGGTTCGCGCGCACCCGAACCGTCCCGGCGTCGTGATGGCCGCCGCCGCGATCGGGCTCTGTGCCAGCCGAGACGGTGGGCTGACATGGGACGTCGAACAGGAGGGCCTGCATGCCTCGTATTGCTCCGCGGTCGCATTTGCGGGCGACGACGTCCTTGTGTCCGCATCGGTAGACCACTTCGCAGCGCAGGGCGCAATCTACCGACGACCGGCGGATGGATGCGATTCGCTGGTCGCCGTCGGCGGCGGCCTGCCCGCATGGACCGATGGCATCGTCGACACCGGTTGCATCGCCACGCGCGGCTCGGCAGTCGCGCTCGCCGATCGGAAGGGCAACCTCCACGTATCGGCTGACACCGGCCGTACCTGGTCGCGGCGAGCCACTGGCCTCCCATCTCCGAGCAGCGTCCTCATCGTCTGAGAGCCAACAGAAGGCATCGCCGCCGAGCGTGTTAGCCGCGATAAACGCCGCTGTGTTTATGGAGCTTGCCGGCGCGCTTGTTCTCGTCGCCGCGACCCGTCAAGCGTCACTTGGCCCAACCCATGCGGACGTGGATTACGTCAGACTCCGGCTGCTCCACCGCTTGCGGGATATAAAAGCGTGAGCCGTCGCGCGACACGGCCAGGAAGTTCAGATCCCCGAACGTGGTCGCGGGAAGACGAGCCGGGAACAGCGGCGATGGCGTACCTGCCTGGACCTCATTGCCCCGAGCGGCCAGGGGAACCGACCAGATGTAGTTTCGACCCTGGTATTCATCGAGGTACACGATTTCTTTTCCATCCTTGCGCCACACCGGATAATTCCCGCGGCTGGTCACCTGCTTCCGTAATCCCGGTCCCGGGAACGGCTGAACGTAGGTGCCTCCGCCGGTGTAGATCCCTCCGCGTTCACTCCCCGCCGCCGAGGCCGTGTACATGATCCAGCGCCCGTCTGGCGAAAAGCGGGCGTGGGAAATCGTGTCCCCCGTCTGCACCAGAGCCTTGGGCTCTTGCTGC
This sequence comes from uncultured cyanobacterium, assembly GCA_963833135.1. Lineage (GTDB taxonomy): Bacteria > Acidobacteriota > Vicinamibacteria > Vicinamibacterales > UBA2999 > 12-FULL-67-14b. Next base: position 308,237 of record CAWHWW010000018.1, read on the forward strand.
CCCTCGTCCAGTCGAACCGAGAACACCGTCGTCTCCAGAGGGCCGCGGCCGACGAGCAGCGTCTTCCCGTCTGGAGAAACGTCTTCCAGCTTTCCCATTCCGGGTACCGTCATCAGTTCGCGAACAGTCCCTTGCCCGGTCGCAGAACGTTCCACAACGCGGAGACCCTGTGCGAAGCCCAAGATCCCCCCGACAAACTTCGATCCGTCCGGCGACCAAACAAGATTAGTGTTCCCCTGCTCCAGCGGTTGGCGCCCAGGCCGGCCGGGTTCCAACAGCCAGGCCGAGTCATTGAACCCTACCAGCAGGCGTGTCTCGTCAGGCGCAAGCCTAAGTGTCTGGACGACAGTAGGAGAGCCCGCCAGGCCGATCTCCTTACCCTCACGGTCGAAAATCGTCACCTGCGACAGGCCTGCGGTACCGGGACGCCAAGCCACGACGCCCGTACGCGAAACGGAAAAGTGTGCGGCAGAGAACGACGGAGAGGACGCGACTCGTTGCTGAATTAACTCCGGTCCGCCCTCGAGTGTTCTGGTCGTGCGGTTCAACGTTTGCGCGTAGAGGCTGTCATTGCGAACAAACAGGATGCGCCCTCCTCCCGCGGGCGTATAGCGGACCGCAGTGGCGTTCTTCATCAGCAGAACAGGATCGGCCGCACGGCCGTCGCGCAGCGTGGCGAGGTAGATTTCCGACTCCTCGACTTTTGCCGCTGGTGCCACGACCAGAAAATCTTCGCTGCCCGGTAGGAACTCCGGCCAAAAGAAAAAAAACGTATCTGTCGGAAAGGAGACTTCGACTCGTTTGGCGACTCCGCCGCCTGCCGGCACGATGTACAGACCCGGACCGCCGGCGCCCACGCCTGCAATGAGCAGGGTATTGTTGTCGCTCCAACTCCCACCCACCATCGTGGCCACATCGTTTGCGATAATTTCCGGCGCGCCGTCCGGCACACGCATCTTCTTCAGGTTGGTGCCGTCGCTGAACACGAACGATCGCGAGTCCGGAGACCAGAATCCGGGGTTTCTGAAACCGCCTGTGCGCACGGGTTCTGGCGCGAGGGCGTTCAAGTGCCGTAGCTGCACGCCCCCGCCACTGCTGGGCGATGCGATGTTTTCATAAAAGATCACTGCAGAGCCGTCGGGCGAGATCTGGGGGGTTGCATGCAGGTCGCCTACGGGAGTAAGACTTCCTGCCGTTGACGCGATCGTCAGCGCCAAATCCGCGGCCGTTGCGCCGGTCGCCGACGGCCGCGGCCGCAACCACCCGACCACAGCGATCATGGCAAGAACCGCCGCCGCCGCCCAAGCAACCCATCGATGGACGGGCCTCGTCGCCCGTCGGGGAAGTTCAGTTTCGCTCGCCGGGTCGGCCAGATACTTCGCAGTGGCAACCCGCGCCTCGCCGATATCGCGCAGGCGTGTCTTCGCATCCCGATCGAGGCATCGGCGCAGCAGCGTCTTGATCGGCGCCGGTACATTCAACTTGTCGAACTCGATCGACCGTCGCAACACCTCGGCCAGCGTATCCACCACCGTATCGCCGCCGAACAGACGCTGGCCGCTGAGCATTTCCCACAGGACGACGCCGTAGGCCCAGATATCGGCGCGGCGATCGACCCGAGTCCCGGCGGCCTGCTCCGGGCTCATGTACGCCGCTGTGCCGAGGATCAGCCCAGCCTGCGTCATCGCCAGCGCCGTGAGCGTCGGCGATTGACTGACTACCGGAGCCTGAAGCCCGGCGGCGGAAGGCTCTGTGGTTTTCGCCAGCCCGAAGTCGAGCACCTTCACGGTGCCGTCCGCGCGGACTTTGATGTTCGCTGGCTTCAGATCGCGATGAATGATGCCCTGCTCGTGCGCCGCTTCGAGCGCCTCCGCAATCTGCTTGGCGATGGGCAGCGCTTCATCGAGAGGAATGGCGCCGCGCGCGATGCGCTGCGACAGATCCTCGCCTTCGACGAGTTCCATCACCAGCGCGGTCATGTCGCCCGAGCGTTCAATGCCGTAGATGGCGGCGATGTTGGGATGATTCAGCGCCGCGAGCACTTCCGCTTCGCGCTGAAAACGCGCGAGCCGATCGGCATCCGACGCGACCGACGCAGGAAGTACTTTCAGTGCGACCTGCCGTTTGAGCGTCGTATCGGTCGCGCGGTAGACCTCGCCCATCCCGCCGACGCCGAGTTGCGCGACGACTTCGTACGCACCGAGACGAGTGCCGGGAATCAGGGTCAAGGCGTTGGATTATAAGGGCGAGAGGGCTGCGAACCGGATGAGTCCTCGTACACGCCGCAGTGGCTTCCGATAGTACGACTAACGCTTTGAAAAACTCTTGGCGACTAGAAGGGACCTATCGAGAATACGCTGCCGCGAGCCGTCGATTGCTCCTATACACAGAGAACTTTTTGTTATAAAGTAATACGCGGCCTCGGTGCCAGGCAGCGGCTTCCGCGTTTTCACGCCGGTTTGGGGAGTGGTAGCACATGACATCGTCTGTGACGAACCCCGGGAAGGCATTCGCCCGCATCGCTCTGGCCCTGGCCATTGCGGCGATGGGCATTTACGTCGCGAGCTCAGACCCGCCGGGCGGGGCCGTCGTCGGATTCCTGCTCATGCTTGCCGCGGTCCTCTTCGGCGTGAGGACCGCGCGGAGCCGGCTGCCGACCTGGGCCGGGCGCACCGCAGTGGCGGTCGGCGCTCTCATTGCCGCGTTCGCGGCATTTCTCATCCATTCGATCAAGGTAGAGGCGCCTCTCTTCGCGCAAGCTCCGGGCGTGCCGTCGGTCAGCGCGTCGGCACTCTCGCCACAATTGGCGGCAGCCGTCGATCGCGCGCGGCCGATGGTGCGCGCGGCCATCGTGGAGCAGAACCTGCCAGGAGTCTCGATCGCGGTCGGCATCGGCGGCGGCCCCGGGAATATTGTCTGGGCCGAAGGGTTCGGATGGAGGGACGTCGTCACGCAGACGCCCGTTACACCCGATACTCGATTCAACATCGGCACTGCGGCACAGGTGGTCACCCCCGCCGCGGTCGCGTCCCTCGGCCTGACCAACACCGGTACGGATTCGGCGGCCGAGTGGAGCCCGGATCATGTCGGGGAGCCGGAAGAGGACTTCCCAGGCTTCACGGCCGTCCACGACCTCATCCTCAGGCCGATTGGTATCAGCGCCCCCCGACAGCCATTGCCGGGCGATCGCGCGACGTTCTACGTGCCGGCAACATTCTGGCGGGGCTTCACCACAGATCCCCGCAGTGGACGACGACTGATGTACATGCGCGACCTGGCGTGCTGTGCGGGGAAAATGGCGTTCTATTCCACGCCGTCCGATCTCGTCCGCTTTGCCCTGGCGACGAATGCAGACAGCGTCAACGGCGAGCTCGCAGGCGGAAGCGTGATGTCGCTGATGACGCGCCGCGACAACGGGATCGTCGTTGCCGTGGCGTCGAACATCGCGCACGCCAACACGGCCGCTCTCGCGCTAAAAGTGGCTGACACGTTCGCCGAACAGAAATAGACCGCCGCGCCCAAGGGTTCTAACCTCCGCGCGCCTGTAGAGGGTCAGGCCCGCAGACGGAGATCCTCCGTGGCTTCGGTGATCCGCGTGTCGCGCCAGACCTGCACTTTCTCGCCAAGCTCTTCTTCGACTTCGACGACCAGATTCCGGTGAAACTCGGTGACCCAACCAGGGCCCTCTACGGCCTGGTCGTCGAAGTGGCTGTAACTGATGAAGATGTCGTTGATGAAGCCGGGTACGTATCCCATGATGTCTCGAGACAGCGATGATCAAGGGTCGCGGAGGGGGCAATCTACCATGGCGCTCGCCGTTTCGCGAGCGCGACACATCAAGACGAATGGCACGCTAGCGGGCCGTCCCATAGGACGGAGACGTTCTCGTTACGCTAGGAAATAGTGGAAATTGCCGAAGCATAGTGAGTTTTCGGGATTACATAACCCGACTAGGCTCGGCGAGCCAACGTCCGTCGGTGGTCGAGGCCAACCAGAGATGAGCGTCGGCGGACGAGAGCAGACCCACCGCTAAAAGGATGTAATTGTCGCGACGTTCTGCATCGAAAGCGGCGGCATAGCCATGCCATTCGATGCCTTTCATCACTCGGCGTGGTGCACGCCACGCGGCGCAATTCCTCAACCTGCCGCAGCCACTGGTCGAGCTGGTTCCAACTGGCAAACATTGGGCTCACCAGTGCCATCGGTGACGCGGATCTGCGAGAGCCCCGCTCAGGCTACGTTCCCCTGAGGAACGCTTTCATCGCCTCGATGGTCTGCGCTTTGTTCTCGCGCCGGACGTTGTGCCCAGCCCCGTCGATATGCACGATCTTTCCGCGCGGCAGCCGGCTGGCGATGTCCTGGTTCTGCTTCCTGAGATCTCCCTGCGCATCGGCCTTGAGAATCAACGTCGGCGCCGTGATCTTCGGGAACAGGTCGCCGACCGGCGGCAAGGCGGAGGGAACGTTCGGGACGGTGCCGGGATGGTGCCGCCGTTTGGAAGGCGCCCAGAACTCGCACTCGGAGCGTCCCCATTTCGGGGAGTTCTTCATGCAGCCGGCCACCAACTCCTGTTCGGTCGTGTTGTTGCGCGTGAGGATCGTCAAGCGCAGCTCCCCCGGCGTTTGCGTCGCCGCGCCCGCCGCCGGCGTGGCCGGCGGAGCCAGCCGGGGATCTTCCAGAATGACGGCCCGCGCCGCGTCCGGATACTTCGCGGCGAAACGCGCCACCGACGCGCTGCCCATCGAATGTCCCATCAGAATCGGACGACCGAGCTTCAGCTCAGTGATCAGGCCCGCGAGGTCCTCGACTTGCACGTCGGGCGGATCGGACGGTGACGGCGGATCGGAGAGGCCGTGGCCCCTCGCGTCGAACATGATGATGTCGTACTGGTCCTGGAACTCCCGGGCGAGGTTCGTCCAGCACAGGCCGTCGTCCGAGGATCCGTGTGCCATCACGAGCGGCGGCTTGTTGCCGCCGGTGCGCCAGTAGTGGATGCGGATGCCGTTCGCGACGACGTAGCCGTCGGTCCAGCCGGCCGGCGGCTGCGGCCCGGCCGAGGAAGGTGCCGCGCACAGCGCCAACACCACGACTGCGAGCAGTGAGTTTCGAAGCGTCATGCGATGCCTCCTCCAGGTCCTGGCGTAGGGCGCCGGCAGCGGACTGGGTCGACTCGCGTGGGCACGGCGGCTACACGCTATCACCAATCCGACGGCACGCAGGCACCGCAGCGGTCATCATCGGCGACCCGTCTTCGGTCCTGGAGATCCTTCCGTCACTACGGTCACGCCACACGACGATCCCAGAAGATGCCGAGCACGCTCTCAGCGCTGGCCATCGTCCAGATGGGGGTAGCCTGGCAGCAGATTGCCGAGATAGACCTTGAGTCGAAATAAACGCCGAACGCCAAGGGCGACCAGCGTCGAGCCCGCATCGGCGTTCCGGCGGGTTGAGCTGCGGAAATCAGGACCAAACCCCGCCGACGGTGTCCAAATGAGCATGCGAACCACCATACGCGCTCTCGTCGCCGTTGTGACATCGTGCGCTCTGCTCTTGATGCCTGCCGTCGGACAGGCGCAGAGCACACCCGTTCCCTCTTTCACGCTGAAACAGGTCGGCGCGAATGTGTGGGCCGCGATCGACAATCCCGCGGCGAAGGGTGTGGCCGCGGCAAACGGCGGCTTTGTCATTGGCGACGACGGTGTCGCGGTGATCGATAGCTTCGCATCGGCCAATGCAGCCAAGGAGTTGCTGACCGAGATTCGCCAACGCACGAAACTACCCATCAAGTTCGTCATCAACACCTCTGTATCTCGGCGAAAGGGAAATTCAGGTTCGCTTTTTTCCAGGCCATACGGGTGGCGATTCCGTTGTGTTCGTACCCGACGCCGGCGTCGCGTTCGCAGGGGATCTCCTCTGGCGCAATACGGTGCCGAACATCGTCGACGGCACGACCCCAGCATGGATCGCCACGCTGGACACGCTGGCGAAGACCAACGCGCAGTACACGTTCATCCCAGGCCACGGCGATGTGGCGAATGCACGGGATGTCCTCGCATTCCGCGACTACCTCGGCGCGGTGCGCACGTTGGTGGGCGACGTGCAACGACAAGGCAAGTCCGGCGCTGCGCTCGTCGAGGCGGTGCTGCCCACACTGAAGACGAACTATGGACAGTGGGACTTCTTCGCGTTTTTGGCCGAACCAAACATCCGTGACATGGAAGCAGAACTGAGCGGCAAAAAGCGCGTTCCGCAGCCATAAGGGCGATACGGACTGTTATCGACCTGTCACCGCAAACGACCGCGTACCTCGATAGGTCCTCGACAGTCTGACAACCTTTCGGCGCACTGTGGACGTCTAGTTGAGGATGCACAGCACTCAGAGCCGGGCGCGTGACGTGAACACGATGCGGAGGATGTCGTGAGCCTATTGCTTCAGAATCTGCGCCACGCCGGTCGCGCGTTGCGGTTCCAGCCGGCATTCAGCAGCGTCGCGCTTCTCACCCTGGCCCTCGGCATCGGGGCGACGACGGCCGTCTTCACCGTGGTCCATGGAGTGCTGCTGCGGCCGCTGCCATATCGCGATCCTGGCCGTCTGGTCATGCTCCTGTACGGCCACCAGGGCACAACCTCGCCGTGGTACTCGCCGCTCAACTATCGCGACTACGCGACCCGGAACGACGCCTTTTCGGGCACGGCAGCGTATACCCCCGTCACCGCCAACATGACCGGCCTCGGGGAGCCCGAGCGTCTGCAGGGCGCGCGGGTCTCGTGGAACTACTTCGACTTGCTCGGTGCCGGGATCTCACATGGGCGCGGATTCGTGGACGCCGACACGCGAGGCGACGGCAATCAGATCGTGCTGAGCCATGGCCTCTGGCGCCGTCGATTCGGTGGGCGCGCGGACATCATCAACTCGACCACGACGCTCGACGGCCGCGCCGTGACCATTGTCGGTGTCGCCTCGGCGGATCTGGACTTCCCACCGAACGCCGAGTTCTGGCAGCCATTGATCTTCGCCGCGCGCGACCTGTCGCCCGAGTCGCGGGGCGCACAGTGGGTGCGGGTACTGGCGCGGCTGAACACCGCGGTATCGCCTCAACAGGCGTCGACCGCGCTCGACACCGTCGGACGCCGCCTCGCGCAAGACTTCCCTGACACCGAAAAGGATGTCACTGCGCTCGCCGTGCCCCTGCACGAACGAATGGTGGGAGACATCCGGCCAACGCTGCTCGCGCTGCTCGGCGCCGTGACTCTTGTTCTACTGATTGCTTGTGCCAACGTGGCGAGTCTCTTGCTGGCGCGCGGGCAGGCGCGCGGCCGCGAAGTCGCGGTCCGCATGGCGCTCGGCGCGACTCGCCGCCAGATGATCGCGCAGTTGCTCACTGAAAGCCTCGCGCTGGGGATGCTTGGAGCCGTCGCCGGTGTCGGTCTGGCCATGGTGCTGGTCCGCGCGCTCGTGCGGCTCGGACCGGCATCGGTTCCGCGTCTGGCGGGTCTGACGGTCGACTTAAACGTGCTCGCCTTTGCGATCGGTGCGGCCGTCGTGACCAGCGTCGTGTTCGGCCTGGCGCCCGCGGTGATGGTGTCCGGACGATTCACCCACGGCTCGCTCGCGCTTGGCAGCCGCGGTGCGGTGGGCAAGAGCACGACGGGAGCGCGACGATTGCTGGTCGTCACGGAGCTCGCGTTAGCCGCCATGCTGTTGGTCAGCTCTGGCTTGCTCGTTCGCAGCTATCTTCAGCTGCAGCGTGTTGAGCCTGGATTCGATCCTGACGGCGTCGCGACGTTCGGCTTGTCACTTCCTTCCGGCAAGTATCCGGCACCCGCGAATCTCGACGCATTCGTTTCCACGCTCCTCGCGCGATTGCAGACGGAACATGGAGTGGCATCAGCCGCCATCGCCTACGGGCTGCCATTCACGGGGAATCTCAACGCCATCACCGGGTTCCGTCGCGCCGACCGGCCCGAGCCCGACTCGGCGTCGATGCCTTCGGCGTCGCTGCGGATCGTCAGCGCGGACTACTTCAAGACGATGAGGATTCCGATCCGCTCGGGACGCCTGTTCGACAGACGTGACACGGCGACGGCGCAGGAAGTCGTCCTGATCAATGAGCGAACGGCACAGAGGTATTTCGCGGACACGAATCCCATCGGTCAACAAGTACTGGTGAGCGCGGAGCTCGCGCGACAGGCGCGCAACGGGCCCAAGACCATCGTCGGCATTGTCGGCAACGTCAAATACGGCGGCCTCGACGAGGAGACGCCCGCTGAAATCTACTTGCCGTACGACCAGCATCAGGTTGATGCGTTCACGGTGGCCGTGCGCACAACGGCAGATCCGCTTGGCATGGTTCCTTCCCTGCGGCGCGAGGTCGCGGCACTCGATCCGTTACTGCCGCTGGCCAACGTCAAGTCGCTGGCTTCACTCGTCGACGCATCGATCGCCGGACGCCGGTTCACGATGGTCGTGTTTCTCGCGTTTGCCGTCGTTGCCGCCACGCTTGCTGTGATTGGCGTCTACAGTGTGCTCGCGTACCTGGTCAGCCAGCGAACGAAGGAGATCGGCTTGCGGCTTGCGATCGGCGCATCGCCGTCAGGAGTGATCTGGCTCGTCGTCCGCGAGGGCATGCTCCTGACCACGGTTGGCCTGACCGCGGGTCTGGCTGGCGCCCTGGCCGCGGACCGATGGATTCATTCGCTGCTGTTCGGAGTCACACCCGCCGACCCGGCGACCTTCGCGGGTGTCGCGTGCGCATTGACCGTGGCGGCGGTACTGGCGACGTACATACCCGCGCGACGAGCGGCGAGTGTCGACCCAACCGACGCGTTGAGGACCGACTAGCGCAGGATCTCCCCAAGCAGGCGAGCGTACATTTCACGTATCCGAACCGTAGCCTGCGCTTCGTCACGAGAGCAGTCGATCACCTGCGGAAGCAAGCCAACGATCTACTCGTCGACATCCAGAAAGGAAACGCGCCCGATACGTGCGGAGCCACAGCACGCTCATCGCGTTGTCGTCGGCGCGGACTGGACTACTCCTGAGTGACGCCGAAGTGGATGCCAACGGCTAATTCGCGTTCCACGGTGGCCGCGATTCTCAAGGAGCGGCATTCCTCCGTGCGGGGCGCGCACCACATCGTGGCAAACGTTTCTGCGCGCGCACTGGCGGTCGATCACTTCGTCGGCACGAGCCGTTTCAGCTCTTCGAACCAGTTGAACACGACGCGAACGTCAGTCTCCGTGCCGCCTCGTGAATCGTTCTGCTCGGTCGCGTCAATCACGCCGATAAACCGGCCGTCCGGCGGCCCTATGAAACCCAGTTGTTCTCAGAGTCGCTTCGTCCTTCTTGCGTTCGCCTGCGTGGTCGCGCTCCAGATGTCGCCCGGCCTCGTTGCCGGCGGCCCCGACGGGGGGAACAAAGAGTCAAAGACCCTGACCGTCACGAAAGAATGCGGCACCGCGACGCTCCATCCAGGCGAGCTGGACTACTGCACTGTCACCGAATCGAATTTCCGTCCGCTCAGAGGCGCAAAGATTCGCTATTTCGGGCCCGGGTTTTTCACCGCAGACCATCCATTTCTCGATAGTTGGGTCGTCATCGAGAGCGAACAAGGCGGTGGCGGCACGGCGTTTGGCCATTGCCTGGTCAGAGGAGTGCCGGACGTGCTTGGAGCCTGCCAGTTCACTGGGGGTAGCGGTTCACTAAGGGGGTTCCAAGCCGACGTGACCGTCACCACGGTGGACGGTACGATCTGGCAATGGAATGGCGCATTTTCCAGAAACGATTGAGATCGATTGGCCAGGATGTTCGCATGGCTTCCGCCCGCGAGCATTCCGGCCCCCGGCTGATCGCAGGCAACCGACGCCCGACCGCCCGACGGGGTCAGCCGGGCTGTGGCAGTGCCTCGATCTGCCGCAACCACGACGCGATCCGGTTCCAACTGGCGCTGTTCTGGTCCACCAAATAGGTCCTGAGTGACGCCGAAGGGTTTTCCGACCTAGCCGGGCGGATTTCGGAAAATGCTTGGCGACTATCCAGGAGCAATCCTTCTCGGCATGGTGATGGCCGAGCGAGCACTGATGTACAGCAACTTGCCTATCGGGTCGGAGTGGTGGTTGCGGCCGCCACCAAGAAGACCCAAAATGCCTGGACGAGGAGAATCTTCATGCGGACGTTCATTCGAGTGGCCGCAGTGGCAACGCTGTTGCTGCCGTTACAACCTGGCATCCGCGCGGCGCAATCCGCCGCCGGCTCTCCAGATCCGGCGGTCGACGCCGCGACGAAGCAGCGTGTTATCGACGGCGCCATCGAGCATCTCAAGAACGCGTACATCCTCGCCGACGTCGCTGAGAAGATGGCTGCCGCGATCCGTGAGCGGGCCGCACGGAACGAGTACGACGCGATCACGGGCTCGCGCGCCTTTGCCGACGCACTAACGACGCATTTGCAGGGGGTGAGCAACGACAAACATCTCCGAGTCTTGTTCAATGCGGAGGGGTTTCCCGAGCGTCGCACGCCAACCACCGAGGAGCGCGATCGAATGCGCGCAGCGGAGCGCCGCGGCAACTATGGCTTCCAGCGTGTCGAACGTCTGGACGGCAACGTTGGCTACATCGAGCTACGCGGCTTCAGCGGCTCCCCGGATGCTGGACCGACCGCCGTCGCGGCAATGAACTTCGTTGCCGGAACCGACGCGCTGATGTTTGACCTCCGCGCCAACGGTGGTGGCTCGCCGGCAATGATCGGGCTGCTTTCGAGCTACCTGTTCGACGATGTCGTGCACCTGAACGACTTCTACATCCGCGAACGCGATGAGCACCGGCAGTTCTGGACCTCGCCGCACGTCCAGGGTCAACGCTACGGCAGCACCAAGCCGGTGTATATCCTCACGTCAAGTCGCACGTTCTCAGCGGCCGAAGAATTCACCTACAACCTGAAGAACCTGAAGCGCGCCATCGTTGTTGGTGAAACGACTGGCGGCGGTGCGCATCCCGGTGGAGTGCGCCGGATTACCGATCACTTCGGAATCTGGGTACCGAACGGCCGCGCGATCAACCCAATCACGAAAACGAACTGGGAAGGGACCGGCATCGAGCCAGACATCAAGGTTGCGTCAGCTGACGCCTTGAAGGCCGCCCATCTCGACGCGCTCCAGAAACTGCGAACGACGGCGACCGATTCGCGTCATCAGCAGGAGCTGGATCGCGCGATCGTCACGCTAAAGGACGCAAAGTAGATCGCCGATGCTGGGCGCCGACCCCTCGAGGCGCGTAGCGTCCAAACCGCCAGCGGCTTGCTTTTAGAGAACGTCGCGACCGCCTGATCGCGGACCTCAGGCGATCGTAATATGCGTCGCTGTTGCTCTCGATAAATGCCGTTGTGTCGACCAGCGCTTCGTCGCCCGCTCACCGGCGGTGGGCTGTTCGCAACCTCTATAATGTTGACCGGCCCTCGCACCCGAGCGGCCCGAGAAATCTCGATACGCCTCTCATATACGCCAAAGGTCCGCTGGCTCGCATCCTCCGGCGTGGATTACTCCCCATGCTATAGTCCGCGCACGACTACGCCGGCCATACGGGCTGACCTCGAAGCTGAAAGGACGCTTTCATGAGATTCTGTGGGTCAGGCTCCGCCGCCATTCCGGTGGACGGCGACACCGAAGTCGGCCATTGGGTTCGTGGCCGCTCAAAAACCCGCGACACGCCCGTTCACGCTCTCGAAGTTGATGGTCAGCCGAAGTCGGTCTTCGTTGCCGACCAACTGTTGATCGATCCCTCGGACGAGGATGTGCTCTCCGAGCTGATTGAGCGGCACGGAGCCCAGATCGTTCCCTCACTGCCGGTGCCGTCTCCCCCGTATGGTCTTGTTTCCGCGGAGACAGGACCTTCCGGCATTCCGCTTCCGGTCGTGCTGTTCGTGCCTCACGCGCCAGAGCCCTCCCGTCACAGCACGGAGATCATGCGCGCCGCCTTTGGCCGGGACTTTTCCGTCACTGCGGACTCCGCGGCCCGCCTGCTCTCGTTGGCCGCCGGATTCATCAGCTCCGGCAAGCAAGTGGGTTTGAATCTGCTCGCGAGCCAGGCGACTTTGTCGTTGTCGGCTCCCGTCGAATCCTACCCGCCGGACCCGCTGACGTCGGGGGCGTTTACCGGTAAGGCTCGCATCGCCGCCGCCTGGCAACTGGTTGAGACCTTCCGGCAGTTCCGGTCGACCAAGCCGGTCACGATCGGAATTCTGGATGCCGGATTCTGGCTGAACGGTTTCACTCCCTTTGTCGCTCCGGGCCAGCTTGCCTCGGATCTGGGCTCGTCAGTGTTCCAGCTCAACCTCCTTGACGAAAAGGTGGGAGCTGGTGGCGCGAGCGGAATCGACGGAGCGGAAAAACCCTGGCACGGAAATGGTTCGGCGAGTGTCGCCACGGCGAAGGTCGGCAATGCAATCGGCGCCGCCGGTGTCGGCGGCACCGTCGCTGCGCCTGTCTTATTCAAGACCGACGGCTCGCTGGCGTACTTCTTTCGCTGCCTCGATGTTTGCGTGAGCTGGGGCCTCGACATTCTGAATGTGTCGCTGACCTACGACGTCGACAACGGAGCGGGCGAATTTTTTTTCCCAACCTCCGCCTGGAACCGCGCCTTTGAATTCGCTTCCAAGAAAGGCTTGATCGTGGTGGCATCAGCGGGCAATAGCGGCACCCGTCTGCCAGAGGACTCCTACGTACGGCCGGCCACTCGGACACCAGGCACAATCACGGTCGGCGCGCTCGATGGTAACAACCAGGCGCAGGATTACTCCAACTTCGGTTCATCAGTCGATGTGTGGGCCCCCACCGATATACCCGTCATTCCGAATCCGAACTCGCTTTACGGCACCAGCTTCGGCGGAACGTCCGCCTCGGCTCCGGTCGTCAGCGGGATCATGGGAATGATGCGCGCGGTTGCTCCTATCGGCACACTCGATGCGGAGAAAGCCAAGCAGCTGCTCATCGGAACGGGCTGGCAGGGATCGGGGCGGGTCACGAGAGGTGTTGACGCGTTCGCGGCCGTGCTGGCGGCTATGGGCGGACGCCTGCCCGATGAGCAAGCCGAGTCGCATGCCACACCCGAAACCGCTCGAACGCTCAAACCGGGACCCGGCGGCGCACTCATGCCCTTCGTCCTGCGCTCGGATCCGAGGCTGGCCGCTCTCTCGTCAGTGCGGCGCGAAAACTGGTACCGCTTCACTGTCCTGACGTTCTCGAAAGTCGACATGCAGTTGCTCTTCTACCCTCTGGTCGGAGGCGTGGCCGCGTTCCTCGAGCCGGAGGACGCTGACAGCCGCGCGCTCCCCGAGGTGGCGACGAGCTTCTCATCCGGTTTTCAGCGGATTACGGGCATCCTCGCTCCCGGCATTTACAAGCTGGGCATCAAAGGGCCGCTGAACCTTTATGAACTCTCGGTGCTGTTGACTCCGACTTCTCTGCCCCAGGACGAATTCGAAGTCAATGACACGTTTGAGACAGCCACGGTATTCGTCTTGCGCGAACCCAACGCACCCGCGTCCATTTTTTCTGTGGCCCATCCCGCGGGCTCTCACGACCTGACGCTGCACAAGCCGGACGATCGGGATTTCTTCCGCATCGAGTCTGTGATTACGAATCCGCTCAGCGTGCCGGTCGCAACGCTCAGCCTCTCTGACGCGCCGGTTGACATAGCTATTTTCGACGCAGGCCGCAACATGATCGAGCGGCGGGTCGGCGTCAGGTCCGCCAAGCTCAACCTGCCGCGTGCGGGCGTGTGCTTTGTTGGAATCTCGGGCGCCCAGCCAACGCGTTACCGCCTCTCGCTTCGGCTCGAGATCGACCCAGCCCATCTTCCAGGCCCGTTGCAGGAGCAAGAGGTCATCCCGCTTCCCGATCTCGGCTACCCGCCATTCCAACTCGACAAAGAAGGCAAGAGCCACCTGTTCTTTCAGGTGGGACCTGAGCTGACCACGCGGCCCAGCATTGGCCTGGCGTCGGTCGAGGGACAGCAAATTCAGGTCGAGGTGCTGAACGGCCAAGGCGAAGTCCTCTCCACGCATCTGAGCGCAAAAAGCGAACTGACCGAGTCCGTGAAGGTGGGTATTCAGTCGCTCACTCCCGGCGCCTACGTGCTTCGCGTCCAGGAGGCCGGCGTGCGGGAAGGGCCGTCGGCGGTCAATCTCCAGATCCGCCCGTCTTTCAGGTCAAGGCTCTAACCGCCCCGGACCTGCGGCCGCCTCGACGCCTGAGCGCGCACCGTTCTTCGGCGTCGGCGGCAACGGCTGCTGCCCGGTGCATTCCGGACAGTGAATGTCCCGTCACCTCACGAACCGAATCACTGTCGACACGACCACGGCGAAAAATGTCTTATCGAACGCATCGTCGATGGACGGCATGGTGGCCCTCGGCGCATAGTCGACGCCGGCGTTGATCTCGAATCGTCGGTGCGGGGTCAGACCGCCGCCGAATGTGAAATGGTTGGGGTAGTAGACGAACTCTCTGACGCGCATCCGGTAGGTGCGCGCGTCATTGAAGGCGCCCTCCCGCCAGTACCCGGCCCGTGCTGCCGGCCGCCATTTCTTGCCGCTGATGTATTCGAAGCCGACGCGCGGCACAAACTCGTACGAGTCGTCGTCGGCCACCGTGCCGGTGGTCCAAGGCTCGGTATCATGCAGCACCATGAACTCGAACGACGACAGCATCCGCGTTCCAAATCCAACCGAGGCGCCGGCCGTGAACACGTCTTGCGGCGAAAGCGGGTTGTAGGGCGGGTTGCCGTCCAAATCGCGGAACTCGACCGCGTCATACCGCTGCTGCCAGCGATACATCGCGCCCAGTTGAACGCGGCTGACCGGTGCTCCGGAGCGTTCCAATGCCGACACGAGCACGCCCACGTTGCCGCCTAACTTCGTTCCCGACAGGGACTTTTCCTCGCGATAGGTGTTCGGCGGCAAGAATTCGAGCAACGCATCGTACTTGCCGTGGGTCACGGTAATGCCGCCCCCGACGCGCACGCGTGACCCCGCCTGAAAGGCCGCGGAAGCGGCGTAGGTATCGATGGCGACGTCTTCGACGGAATGTTCGGTGTCCTCGGATCGCTCGTCGGCCCACCGGCCGCTTTGGTGCAGGTAGAACGCGAGCGCCCACTTTTCCTTGGGGTACACGAACGACAGAAATGAGAGGCCGTTGGTCGTGGCCGAGGCCCACGTGCCTTCGCCTTCGACGAACTGATTGAGATGCCGGGATCGGAACTCGAACGATACCTCCGGAATCGAGAGCTCGAGGAGGCCCGCCGGATTGGCGAGCGCCGCGGTGGCATCGTCGGCCAAGGCAACGAACGCGCCGCCCATCGCGGTACTCCGCGCACCCGGGTTCACCGAGGTCAGGCCCGGCGGGGCGAACTGGGCCGAGGCTGCAACCGGAACCGACCAGCAAAAGGCGGCGAACGCGTAGACCCAAAGCCCGATGGCCGGGCCGTGCAAAGCGCTCATGGCGGCCTCCTGTTGATTCCGGGTTTCCGTGGCCCGTTGCCGTATTAGACGAGGTGGAACGGCCGGAGTCTAGCATGACTTGGACGGCCATACGCTGCACCGGCCGCTCTGGAGGGCATGGTAGAGTGACGCCGTCGGCCCCTCATTTCAACGGTTGATTGATGGCTTTCGTACCAGGTTTCGAACACGACGTCTTCATCAGCTACAGCCATCTCGATAACCAGAGTGTCGACAAGAACAACCAGGTCGGCCGAAACGGCTGGGTCAGCGCCTTTCATAGCCGCCTGCAGGTCGCACTCGATCAGTTGCTGGGCGCCGACGTCGACATCTGGCGCGACGAGCGGCTCGACAGCGTCGTCAACTTTCCGTCCGAACTGAGCAAGCAGTTGCGCGGGACGGCGGTGCTCCTGGCCGTGGTTTCACCCGGCTACCTCAACTCGCGCTGGTGCGAATGGGAGTTGAGCGGCTTCGTCGGCGGCGACCAGCGCACGGGCGATCTCCTGATCGATAACCGATACCGTGCGGTCAAGGTCGTCAAGTTACCGGGCGACAACGAGGCGCATCGCGACCTGGCGCCGCGCGAAAGCACCGGGCTCGAATTGTTCGAGACCGACAAGGCTGCCGATCGCGTCTACGAGCTCGAGCTCGACTCGCCGGAGTTCAAGCGCCGTCTCACCAACCTCACCCAGGACATCGCCGGCGTCCTGAAGCGGCTTCGTCGCTCGCGGACCGTCTACCTGGGCGTGGCGCCGCCGGGAATGGTCAAGCAGCGCCACAAAGTTGGCCAGGAGCTCGAGGCGCAGCGGTTCAAGGTGCTGAGGGCGCCGCACGAAGACGCCGCCGATGCCGTTGACGTCATTCAGCGCGCGATGCGCGATTCCTCGCTGTCGATTCGCTTCGTGGACCGGCAGGGCGACCAGCCGACGGGCGTTGCCGCGGCTGAGCGCGCCACCGGTCATGCGACCGGCATGCGCCAGGTGGTGGTGGTGCACGACCCCGATGCGAGGAACCGTGGCAGCTGGGACCTGTCCCCCGAACAGCCCTCGAAGAACGTGGAAGTGCTGGTCGATCCGCCAACGCATGCGCTCAACGAAACCGTGCTGCAGACGCTGCGGCGTCAGGAGCCGGGCGCCGGGAATGAACTGGTCGAGGTCTATCTGATCTGCGAGCGCCAGGATCATCCCTTCCTGGCGGCCAATCCTGCCCGCCATCTGCGCGACCACCTGCGGAGCCGCGGCTTCGAGGTCAAAGTCCCGTTGGCCGAAGGCGACGATGCCACGTTCAGCAAGGACAATCGCAGCAAGCTGAAATCGTGCGACGGGGTGATGTTGTACTGGGGCGGCTCGCAGCAAGGATGGTTCGAAGAGCGGCTGCGCGAGCTGCGCAAGGCTGAGGGCTGGCGAGGCGATCGGAAGGCGTTCGCCTCCAAGGGCGCGTACGTCGCGGGGCCGCCGACGCCGGTCAAGGAGCACTTCGAGACGCGCGAGGTCCAGGAGCTGATCAAGCAGTTCGCCGCTCTGGATCCCGGCGACGAGCGCCTCGCGAGGTTCATCGCCCGCCTCGAACAGCGCGAACATGCCGGCTGATCTGTCGCCCCCGTCCAGCTTCACCATCGCAGTCCGCGACAACCCGTTTCCCGGGCTGCGCCCATTCGAGGCGGACGAATCGGAGCTGTTCTTCGGCCGCGACGAGCAGGCCGACGACCTGCTCGGCCGGCTCTCGCGCCGCCGCCTGGTCGCCGTCGTCGGCGCTTCGGGCAGCGGCAAGTCGTCGCTCGTGCGCGCGGGCTTGTTGCCGGCGCTCCGGCGCGGCTATCTCGCGTCCGCTGGATCGGCGTGGCAGATCGCGACCTTCCGCCCTGGGGGCAGCCCGATCGCCAATCTCGTTGCCGGTCTCGCTGCGAGCATCGAACCAGGCTACGGGCCGGCGCCGATGACGCGCGAGGAGCTCACCGACACCCTGTCGGCGACCAGCCGCGGCCTGGTTCAGGCCGCCACTCGCCTGTTGGGGGAATCGAAGCGCAGCCTGCTCGTGCTCGCCGATCAATTCGAAGAGATCTTCCGCTATCGGAGCCTCGGCACCCAGGCCGGTTCGGGCGAACAGGGCGTCGAGTGCATCAACCTGCTGCTCGCAGCCGCAGCGCAAGACGACGTGCCGGTGTACGTGGTGCTGACCATGCGGTCGGACTACCTGGGCGATTGCGCTCGCTTCGCGGGTCTGCCCGAAGCGCTGAACGACAGCCAGTTTCTCGTCCCGCGCATGTCCCGCGATCAGCTGCGCGAGGCCATTGAAGGACCCGTGGCGGTCGGCGGCGCCCGCATCGCGCCGGCACTGGTGCAGCGCGTGCTCTTCGATGTGGACGCCATTGCCGGGCGCATCACCCACGCGGACGCGTCGACCAGCGACGAGTACGACCACGATCAACTGCCCGTGGTGCAGCACGCGCTGATGCGGGTCTGGGAGCTGTCGGCCGCGGCGCGCGCCCAGGACGCGCGCATCGATCTCGATCACTACGAAAAACCGCCGGTCAAGACCATCCATCACGCGCTCGACCTGCATGCCGAGGAGATTTACGACGAGCTGCCAACCGACTACCACCGCGAGGTCGCGCGGCTCGTGTTTCAGCAGCTGACGGACCGCGACGCCTTGAACCGCGAAGTGCGGCGGCCCACCCATATCGACCAGCTGATCGCCGTGGTAAACGGCGCGACGCCGGAGGATCGCCACGGCGACGCCGAACCGGCCGTCCGCAAGGTGCTCGACGACTTCGGCGGGCCGGGCCGCGCGTTCGTCATCGTCAACGCGCAGCAGCAGGTCGACATCGCGCACGAGAGCTTCATCCGCAAGTGGCACCGGCTGAGCGAATGGGTCAAGGATGAAGCCCGGTCGCGACGCCTCTACATGCGGCTCGCGGAAACCGCGTCGCAGTGGGAACAGGGTGAGGCGTCGCTCTATCGCGGCCCCGAGCTGACCGAAGCCGATCGGTGGTGGAAGCGCACGTCGCCATCGCCGGCCTGGGCGGCGCGCTACGACGATCGGCTGCCGGCGGTCACGCGCTTCCTCACCAAGAGCCGGCGGCGGCGCCGCATGGTCGTGACGGCCATGGCCGCGGGCGCGCTGGCCACCGTCATCGTCGCGATCATGATGACGCTCCTGTGGCGTCGCGCCGCGGTGGCCGAAGAAGATGCGCGGGCCGCGAGGGATGGCGCGCGTGTCGAATCCGAAAGGAACAAGCAGGCACTCGAATTCTTGCAGGCTTCGGTCAACGCCGCGCGGGCGGGCAACGCCGAGCTCGCCGACAAGCTGCGCCTGCAGTCCGAGAACGCGGCGCAACAGGCGACGCAGCAGAATGTCTTCACACCTACCGAGCTGCGCGAGATCGACACCCTCAAGAAGACGGTCGCCGACCTGATGGCCGAAGTGAAGACGTTGCGGGGGCAGCTCCAGACCGCCCGCGACCAGCTCGCCGCCGCCAACACCCAGCGCGACGGTCTGCAGACCAAGCTGGATGCGCTCGGGAAAGCGCCGCAGCCAGCGAACCCCAACGACGACAGGATCGCGGCGCTGACACGAGAGCGTGACGACAATATCGCCGCGGTCAAGAAGCTCCAGGCCGAGAACGCGGACCTCAAGTCGCGCCTCAGCGAGAGCGGCGGCTCCACTCCCGTCACCGAGCCCAGGCTCGATCCCGGCTCGGCAGCCGCGTCGTTCGAAAGCGGTGTGCGCAACTACGATTTGCGGCAGTACCTCCCGTCGTTACGGTTCCTGCAGGAAGCGATCGACCGGCAATCGAGAGATAAATCGGCAATCAAGGAGGTTCGACTGTCCGGGACCCGTTTCGTGCCGTTCGCGCCACATTCGTACATCGCGGCGGTACTCTTCGACATGAAGGCCGACTGTTCGGTGATGGCCAATCCACTCAGCCGGTCGCTGAAGGAACCCGAGGCTCGCGAGATCGGCGGCAAGCTGGAGACCGCGCGCAAGCAGTGCGGCGCCGCCCGGTAGGTGTCATCGGCGATGATGCTCGCGCAGGATCTAACTCGATTCCGACTGAACGTCATAGTCCCCTCTGGTTGATGCGCCCGTATCCGACAGTCTGAGTGCGGCGCTCAAGTGTAGGCAGGAGGATAGCCTGTCGAGAGAGCACTTCGCGCCTGCTCTCGCACACTTGACGCCCCTTGGCGCTCCAGATCAACGCCAAGGACGAAAGAGCCTTTTCACTGGATTGTGGCCGGACCGATCCCTCGCTCGCCACACACACCCAAACCTATACCCAACCGCCAACTTGGTATGGATGCCCATGGAGGACATGGAGCTGACGGCTCACAGACGTCACTGGTCACTTATGTTGATGAGCGCTTCAAGGTGGCGACCAATTCAGCACGCCACTTCTCTTTGGAAAAAGGCGGGCATCCCGATCCTGGCGCCACCGCGAGCGGGGAACATGGAACAGGAATGTGGAACCGGCGACGGTTATTACAACGCTTTGCTGCTTCAGCGTTGTGCAAAACGCTTTGGTGTTCAATATACAGGCCGTGTGCGGCAGCCCAAATGGGATTGCTCCCGTGTCGCGCCGCCATTGTCGTTGGATTATTTGAACGAAGCGCGGGATGGAGCGGATTACTCTCATCAACGCCGATCTGCCGAGGAGCCATGGCGAGGAAGTCAGTATCTTTCGACTCTACAAGGCGGCCTATTTCGCTATGACGGTCTTGCCGGACTCAACACGGATCGATTGTGCGAACAGATTGTCAAACTTGAGTTTGTAGGTACCGGCAGGAACCTGCAGCGTTCGCTCCGTAGGAGAGAGCGTCCCCGCGTACCCCGCAACGAATGGACTCTGCCCGCTCGAACCCTGCTCAAATACCTGCGCCTTTCGTGCGAGGTTGGGAAGACTAATCGTCCCAAGCAGGATTTCCGCGGAACCGGCAGCCGTAACAGCAACACGTTCGACAAATAGATTGTCAAACTTAAGTTTGTAGGTGCCGGCAGGAACCTGCAGCGTTCGCTCCGTAGGAGAGAGCGTCCCCGCGTACCCCGCGACGAATGGACTCTGCCCGCTCGAACCCTGCTCAAATACCTGCGCCTTGCGTGCGAGGTTGGGAAGACTGATCGTCCCCAGCAGGATTTCCGCCGAACCGGCAGCCGTAACAGCAACACTTTCGACAAATAGATTGTCAAACTTGAGTTTGTAAGTACCGGCAGGAACCTGCAGCGTTCGGTCCGTAGGAGAGATCGTCCCCGCGTACCCCGCAACGAATGGACTCTGCCCGCTCGAACTCTGCTCAAATACCTGTGCCGTGCGTATTTTCAAGTTGGCGATCGAGATCACACCGAATCCTGCAGCGCCTGCGGATTGCCCAGATGAGAGCCCTGCCGGTGGCTGAGGCGAAGACGCTCCCGATTGCTGAGGCGAAGACGCTCCCGGTTGCTGAGGCGAAGACGCTCCCGGTTGCTGAGGCGAAGACGCTCCCGATTGCTGAAGCGGCGGAGAGATCCCACTGCCTGAGTCTGGGCGGTCAGCCGTCCAATAGAAAACCCCCACCGCAATGGCAGCGATCACCGCGAACGTCGAAACCAGCCAGACGGTCTTGAACGAGGCAGGAGCCGACCCCTTCGCGGCATTCACTCCGGCCGCGTGCGTTACGGCTGCTGGAGCGGCCAAATCCTGGCTCAGGCCAAGCCTCCTGGCCATCTCGCGTACGTCGGATTCCCACGTGCTGTGGCCGAGCTCAATTCCATTGCGGTAGACCAGCTCTCTCATGTCTTCAGGCAGTCGCTCGGCCGGAGGCATTTCTGCCCCTTGCAAGAGCACCGGGGTCACCGGGATATTTCGCTTGAGGGCAGCAGCAATTTCCTGGCGCACAAAATCCGTGGCATTGTCCAGGCGACGATTTCCTGCGCTGTCCTCTGCGTCAAGCCATCCAGGGCCGATAAGCGCCAGGAAAAGATCGCAGGACTCCAGCCGCTCGTGCAGAATGTGGCGGAAGTCCTGTCCCAAGCCAATACTGTCCACGTCCATGAATACTGATTCCCTGCCAAGCAGTTTCACCAGTTCGAAATTCAACGCTCTTGCCTGGCCCTCAGAGTCTCCTCTTCGATAGCTCAAGAACACAGTGCGCATACAGGTCTCCCGGTTGGGCCTGCGAGCCTATTCGATTTCGCTCGCGAAACGAGTTCCGCAGGACTTAACGCGCCACATCGCGGGTAGCTTTCATGTCGCGACCGATAGAACCTGACCGATCCGGCCTTTCGCCGACCTGGGCGTCGACTTCATCGGCGCTAAGAGCGAGTGCCGGAACCGGGTCCACAAGTTGCGCGATTATACCGGCGGGCGGTCACGCTCGGATGCAATTTGTCCTGTGTGACGCCGCAGTGGCTCCTGACGGCCAGGTCCAATTTTGGAAACACCAGGCGACTTAATCGTTATCAAAAGGGCGTCTATTGGAAATGCGAGGGATAGCCCAGCGACTTACGGATGTCCGCAGGGCCGACCTCGTGGGAACCGTCGACGATTAAGGTTGAGGTCATATGGGCTAGTGAGCGCGGCGCGTATATTTACGCACAACGCTTCGCTACCGAGCAGCCCGAACTGTAATGGGGAACCTCAGCGCACCGCGATAGTGACCTGGTTGCTCGGCCGATCAACATAGGTCAGACGCACGCCCACCGCAGGGCCCGGTTCAACGCCAGGCGGGACTCGAACGCGCACTTGGTTCACACCGGGAACACCGGGCGCCTCGCTCACCATCTGGACTGCGGCGATACGACCACCGATGACAACCTGCGGACGGCTCGCGCTGTCAATACCAAGGCCGCTGCAGTAGATATCGAGGTTCTCGCCGGCCGCCGCGGGATCCTCGGGTGCCGCGAGGTGAGTGGTGCCAGCATGGAAGATCGCGCCTTGCCCGCGACCATCGCCAGATACAGAAACAAGCGCAGGTCCCGACACCAACACGTCTGGGGTGTAGAGCTCCGCGCTCGCGAGACTGCCGTGAAAAATGCCGATGCCTCCATACGAGACACCTCCAGCCACTAACACGCGGCCGTCTCTGAGAAGCGTCGCGGTGTGCGTCGAGCGCGTTGCCGCCATGCTGCCGGTCAACACGAACGTTCCGGTCAGCGGATCGTACAGTTCCGCGCTCGCGGTGGTGCCAGCAAAGAAACATGAATTGCCCGAGCAGCTATCCGTTTCGCCACCTGCGGCCAGAACCATGCCGTTCGGGAGCCAGTTGAGCGTGTGCCAGACTCGCCGCCACGCCATATTTCCTATCGGCGCAAACGTATGCGTTCGGGTATCGTACAATTCGGCGCTCGACGACCGGCCGAGATCCTCACCTCCCGCAAACAATACCTTGCCGTTCGTAAGCGCGACCGCCTCAGAGAGATTGCTGATTGACATTCCGCTGGGACTGAAGGAGTCGCTCTTCGGGTCATAAAGCTGGGCGGGGTACTGACCAGGAAACAAAACGGTGCCATCGCCAAGCAGAATGGAGGGGGCGCAAAAGTCGCACCCGCCGCGGCCCATATAGGCGCCCGCCGCGGTGAATGTTCTCGATGGGGGATCGTAGAGTTCAGCCGGCGCCACATCGGGATAGGTACCGACTCCGTATCCGCCGATGACGAGAAGCTTGCCCGTCGGGAGCAGGATCGCGCTATGTCCACCCCTCGCCGTGCTCAAGTTGTCCGTCGCTCTAAAGGTGGCGGTGACCGGGTCGAAGAGCTCGGCGCTCGCCAGCGCGCCACCTTCACCATAGCCGCCGACAATCAGGACCGTGTCGTCGGGGAGCAAGGTGGCAGTGTGCATTCGCCGCGCGGCCGTCATCGTCCCAACGGACCGAAATGTAACCGCGTCTGGATCGTAGATTTCGGCACTGGCCAAGATGCCGGAGGAGGTTGACGCACCGCCTGCGATGAGCACTTGCCCGTTGGGCAGCAACGTCGCGGAGTGGAGTGACCGAGCTGTGGTCATGTTGCTCGCCGAGGCGAACGTGCCGGAGGATTGGGCTGTGACAATCGTGGCGGTCGCAACAATGCCAAAGATCAGCCCAAACAGCGGACGCGCTCGCCGCGATGTTGTAAAGCGATTCGAACGGCACTGCATGTCTTCCCTCCGTCTACGCCGCTATTTCGTCAAGCGCGGGGGCCACATCTCGCGCGCTCGACCCGCCCGTACTGGTCTTCCGGCGTCCAAGGCGCAGCCGGAATGCGTTCGCTGCAGATCCCGATGGCCGGTTCGTCCCTCGATTGGCTGGCTCGATGTCACCAGATCGATTGATTGAGGCGGTGGGTCGATAGATACTCCGTGTGAGCGGATGCGGTCCTGAAATGGGCTGCGAATCAGGGAACCGGGACGCCGGACCCCGGAACCCTAACGCCGGGGCACGTGCTGAACGCTGGGAGATCGATGTCGACCACTGTGTCGCCATTCACTTCAACCGGCAATAATGCCATGACCGCGTCGTTGCAGTCGCCGGCCCCAACCCTCCCCGCCCCGCGTGGGATCTCACAGAACTGGTAACGCCCGTTGGCGTCGGTTTGCGTGTGCGCGTCGTACCCAGGCGCAGTCCTATTGATGTAGTACAAAACCCGTGCGCCCATGAGTGGCCGCCGACCTGAAGGGGTCTCTTCAAAGACGACGCCAGACAAGACGGGCGAACCATAGGTGAACTCGCGAGAACCCAATCTAGAAACCTCAATGTCCTGCTCGGTGTCTCCCGCTATCGTGGCATTCGATGGGCATGGCTGGTGCAGTCCAATATCCTCCGCGGAGGGAGTCCACGTGACCCGTACAAAACGTCCGGCCGGCAGGCCGGAGATGGTGTAACGACCGCTGGTATCGACCTCCACGCGACCTCCCAGGCTACTTTCAAACCAGAAGAAGACCCCGCCGCCCGGAACCGGGCGCAGCCCGGACGGGGTGCCCTCGAACACAACCCCAGACAAACGGAAGCCCGCGGGCGTGGGCGCGGAGGGTGACGTCGGACCGGCCGATGGGGCGGGAGTGGAGGGTGACATCGGTTGTCCGGAATTAGAGTTCGGGCGGTCGCACGCTGCGAGCGATGACATGGTGATGACCAACAGCGCAATCGCTTTCAGCATGACGAACACAGCTCACTTTCCAGTGCAGATCCCGGCAAAGCCAGCAGTCGTAAATCGTCCAGCTTTTCGGACAGCACATCCAGACAGCGTTGGAGTTTAGGCGCCTCTGCACTGCAGCAGACGGCAGGGCATAGTTCGTTTGTGGGTGTTCTTAGCGCGCTGCTGCGGCCCCGGCAGAAGCTTGGTGCTACCCGCGATAAACGCCGCAGTGGCTCCTGACGGCCAGGTCCAATATTGGAAACACCGGGCGACTTTTCGTTACTGTGCTGGGGAAGCCGAGAGCCGACTCGAGGCGACGACGCCGTCGAGCCCGCGCGAGCTGAGGGACCAGGCGATGTGGCGATCACCCTTTCACTCGCGCGAGCGTGTATCTCAACGTTCAGTCTCGGCCGGCGAAGTGATAGGTGCCATCCCAGATAGTCACTCCGGAACTCGGATCGAACGACACCTCAACGTTGGCATGGACTCCCGTCAGTGTCCCAGTCCCCCGCGCAAACGTACACCTCCCGAGCCCAGTCTTGAACCGGAGGGTGCAGTGGCCAGTCGCGGTGTCGCCTCCAGGCGTTGTCAGGACAACGCCGGCGGAGAGGAGCTTGTCGAAGTCAAGGACGGCAAATGTGTAATGGGCCTCCGTTCCGAAGGGAAACGGGCCGGCTTTCGACACCTGCACGGTACAAATCGGGGTCGTGGGAAAAGCTGCGTCGCATGTCTTGGTCAAGAAGAGGCGACCGATCGGTGAGGACGCCGACGATAGCTGGCCCCCCGTCGCAATCGCCGCGACACCCGACACCAATCCACTCGCGCTCGGGCCTGTTGGAACGCCAGGGCCGTCCGCGCATCCGACTGCGACGAGGCTCGCCGCACACAAACATCCCACAACACCGTACTTCACGTTGAGCAAGACTCCCGATTTTCATAAACTCCTCCCGAGCGGAACCGAATTACCAACGCGGTTCAGCTAAAAAGTAGATAACGAGAAAGTCCGGTGGAATCGCATGACTGCGAAAGCGATGCCGCCGCGCCTGGCGGATGGTGCCAGCGCCGCACCTGGGTGTCTGTCTAGAATTGCACACCAAGACGGCGACCTGAAGAGTGGGCGCAGGCCACTCGGCTGAGTCATCCTCCAACAAAGGCGGGTTGCGAATGTTGATTCGAATTCCGGTGTGCGTCGGATTCGCGGCGATGCTATCAGGCTGCGGCGGTTCCGCGGACCCAACAAGCCCGACGTCACCAGTCGGGTGCAGTACCGCCATCACCATCGGCATCTTTTCAAATGGCGCGCCGGCGTCGCCGGGTCAGGGCATGGTGTGGACGTCGTATTTCCAGGCAACCGTCCTGCTCGCCCAGCCCTCAGTCTATGTCGTCGATATCAATGCCGCGCCGGCCGGATGCCTGACAACCTGGACGGCCGTTTCGGCGAACACGGCGGCGGTCCAACTGTCGCCGGCGAGCGGCACCGGCCGCAGTCAGGTCGAGCTCTTCATGCCGGCCAATACTGGCGAACAGAGGTCCACGCTCGTCACCATCGCCGGACAGACGGCCACGATTACGCAGGCGGGGCGATAACGCCCGGCACGTCGCTCCGGCCAGCAACCATTGCTCGCGCACACCCGTCTATTCCTATTGCAAACCCATACGAGCTCCAGCGCTCTATCCCGCGCTCCTCAAGCTCGAGCAGGAAGGGCTGATCAGCTCCGAGTGGGGCGTGTCCGACAACAACCGCAAGGCCAAGTTCTACAAGCTCACCAGGGCCGGGCGGAAACAGATCGAGCGCGACACCAGGCAGTGGGAAGAGACGTCGGCGATCATGACGCGCTTCCTCGCCGGCAACGAAGAGTAAGCACCCATGAAGACGATGCGAGCCTGGTTGATGCGACTGTTCGCGGTGTTCGGATCGACCAGGTCCGAGCGTGAATTGTCCGCCGAGATCGAAAGCCATTTGCAGATGCACGTCGACGACAACATCCGCGCCGGCATGACGCCGGTCGAGGCCAGGCGGCGCGCGGTGATTGCCCTCGGCAGCGTCGAGGGGACGAAGGAGGCCTATCGCGATCGCCGCGGGCTGCCGGCGATCGAATCGCTGGTGCGCGACGTCCGTTACGGCATCCGGACGCTCGTCAAGAGCCCGGGCTTCGCCATCGCCGGCATCGTCATTCTCGGTCTCGGCATCGGCGTCAATACCGCGATCTTCACCGTCGTCAACGCGGTGGTCCTCAGGCCGCTGCCGTTCGCCGACGCCGATCGCATCATGCGCATCTGGCACACGCCGCCGCAGGACGTGTTCACGACGCCGATCTTCGCGCTGTCGCCGGCGAACTTCATCGACTGGGAAGCGCAGAGCGACGTCCTTCGAGTCGATGGCGATCTATCGCGGCGGGCGCCGCACGCTGACGGGGCAGGGCGAGCCGGATGCGATTCGCGTCATGACGGGATCGGCAAGCTTCCTGTCGATCTTCGGCGTGTCGCCGATCATCGGCCGCGGCTTCACCAGCGCGGAAGACAGCGAGGGCGGCCCGCGCCCGGTCATCCTCAGCGATCACTTCTGGCGAACGCGCTTCGGATCCGATCCCGCGGTTCTCGGCAAGACGCTGATCCTCGATCGCGTGCCGCACGTCGTGATTGGCGTCGTCCATCCGCCTTCGATCGCCGCGGACACGCAGGCGTGGCTGCCGCTGCAATGGACGGCGGCGACGCGCGCCGTGAGGAGCAATCACAACTACCGCGGCGTCGCGAAGCTGAAGACGGGCGTCGAGGTGAGGCAGGCGCAGGCCGATCTCGACGCGATCTCGGAGCGGCTGGCGCTGCAGTATCCCGACGACAACAAGGGCTGGGGCGCGCTGGTGCGCCCGCTGCAGGAGGACATGATCGGCGAGGTCCGCACCTCCTTGCTCGTGCTGCTCGGCGCCGTCGCGCTGGTGCTGCTGATCGCGTGCGCCAACCTCGCCAACCTGATGCTGGTGCGCACGCACGGACGCGCCAAGGAGATCGCCGTCAGGAACGCGCTCGGCGCCAGCCGGCTGCGCGTGGTGCAGCAGCTGCTGACCGAGGGGCTCGTGCTCGGCATCGGCGGCGGGCTGGTCGGATTTGCAGCGGCGTACTACGGCGTCGACATCCTCGAGGCCTCGTTCGGTGACGCGTTGCCGAGCACCGGCGACATCGCCGTCGATGCGCGCGTGCTGGTCTTCACCACCGCGATCTCGCTGGCGGCGGGGCTCTTCGCCGCATTCGTGCCGGCGTGGCAGCTGACCGGCCGCGACGCGAACGAGGCGCTCAAGACCGGGCCGGGCCGCGGCAACTCCTCGGCGGGCGACGGCCGCATCCGGAACCTGCTCGTCGTCTCCGAAGTCGCGCTCGCGCTGATGCTGCTCGTCGGCGCCGGCCTGCTGATGCGCAGCCTCAGCGGCCTGCGATCGGTGGACCCCGGATTCGATGCGAGCCACCTGCTCACCGGCACCATCGACATACCCGAAGCGAAGTATCCGACGGAGCAGTCGCGCAACCAGTTCTTCGATCGCGCGCTGGCGAACGTCCGCGCGCTGCCCGGCGTCGAATCGGCGGCGTGGATTGACTCGTTGCCGCTCCAGGGCGGCTCGACGCAGTATGTCGCCGCGGAAGGGCAGCCGCCGATGAAGGAATCGGAGATGCCGGTGGTCGCGGTGCGCCTGCCGTCGCCAGGTTACTTCAAGACGGCGCGCATCCCGTTCGTGGCCGGGCGTGATTTCAGCGACGCTGACGGCTTCGGCAGGCCGCGCGTGATCATCGTCAGCGAGAACACCGCGAAGCGATTCTTCCCGGGCCAGGATCCGATTGGCCGGCACATCACCCTGACGATGATGACCAAGGAGCCGGCCGAGATCGTCGGCGTCGTCCGCGAGGTCAAGATCGGGTCGCTCGACGAGAGCGAGGCGGATTCGGAGACCGTCGTCTACGCGCCGGCGGCGCAGTTCGGCTACAACGGCTCGTCGATCGTCGCGCGGACCACCGTCCCGCCCGAGAACCTGGCGCGCGCGCTCGTCAGCGCGGTGCGCGCCGTCGACGCGGAGCAGCCGGTGCTCGACATCACGACGATGGAGGCCGTGGTGGAGGAGTCGCTGGGGCAACGTCCGCTGGCGATGCTGCTGTTGTCGGCATTCGCGGCGCTCGCGCTGCTGCTCGCGACCGTCGGCATCTACAGCGTGCTGGCCTACACCGTGCGGCAGCGCGTGCGGGAGATCGGCATCCGCATGGCGCTCGGCGCGCCGGTCGAGGGCCTGCTCGGGATGATCGTCGTCGAAGGCCTGAAGCCGACACTGATTGGCGTCGGCCTGGGCCTGCTGATGGCCGCCGCGCTGGTGCGCGTGATGGAGACGCTGCTGTTCGGCGTCAGCCGCTACGATCCGGGCACCTTCTCGGCGGTCGCGCTGCTGATGCTGGCCGTCGGGATCGTCGCCACGCTGGTGCCGGCGTATCGCGCCACCCGCGTCGATCCGATCGTCACGCTGCGATCGGAATAGGCGAGGACCTTCTCCGGCTGGGCGGCGGGACCGCGGACGTGAGATGCTGCCCGTATGAGTCGAGCCACTTCCTGGGCGTCGGCGGTGGCGGTTCCGGCGGGGATTGCCGCGCTGGTGGTGATCGGGCTGCGCGTGGCCCCGTCGCAACAGGCGGCGAACAGCGCCGAGTCGCGCCAGGCCTGCAAGGTCGAGTCGCCGGACGAGCTACGGGCGGCCGCCGCCCAGTGGTGCGCGATCGGCTTGTTCTCGCGCGTGACGATCTCCACCAAGGACGACGACGTGATTACGGTGCTGCAGTTTTCGCAGAGCGGCGCCGAGGCGTGGCAGATGCAGAGCGCCGGGCTGATCGGGGAGTTCCGCACCAACACCGATCGCATGGCGTCGGATGCGAAGAGCAAGAACGTATCGGTGGACGTGCACGACGCCGCCGACGAGCGGATCGCCGCATGCGCCCGCCTCAGCACGGAGTCCGCGGCGAAGTGCGAAGTGAAGTGACCTGTCACTGAAACAGGAACCTGCACATTTTTGCGGGCGGTGTAAGTCAGCCCGGAACGGGTGTATACAGAGGTAGGACGGAGGGTCCCTATGTCTGTCAAGCTTGGTCTGCTGGCGCTTATCGTCGTCGGTCTCGCCCTGCCGGTTCCGGCTTCAGCGTCGCCGGCTTTCGGGTCGTCCCAGGAGGTCGCGAAGCGGGCGACCAAGCGCGCGGCCAAGGAAGCGACCGAGAGCGCCGTGAAGGATGCGGCCGGGGACGCCACGAAGAAGGCCGCCAAGAAGGCGATGGCGCCCGACGCCCTCGACCTGAATACGGCGACGGAAGAGCAGCTGAAGAAGGCCGGGCTGGACGAGGAGACGACGAAGAAGGTCGTGGCCGCGCGGCCGTTCAGCAACCTCGAGGATCCCAAGCTCAAGGAAGCGATCCCCGCCGACGTGCTCACCAAGCTGGAAGGGAAGATCAACGTCAAGCCGCAGGCTAAGTGATCGCGTCGCGGCCGGAGGCTAGGATGGGCGGAATCTTCATCTGCTATCGCCGTGAGGACACGGCCGGTTGGACCGGCCGGCTGCACTCCGATCTGCAGGAGGCTCTCGACGACGTCAATATCTTCCGCGATATCGACGCGATCCCGCCGGGGGTGAAATTCGACGAGTACATCGCCCAGGCCGTCGGATCCTGCGACGTGCTGATCGCGATGATCGGCCCGCAGTGGCTCACCGTCAAGGACGCGCACGGCGTCCGCCGGCTCGACGATCCCGACGACTTCATCAGGCTCGAGATCGCCACCTGCCTCCAGCGCGACATCCGGGTCATCCCGGCTCTGGTGGGCGGGGGACGAATGCCCGCGGACGACGAGCTTCCAGAGGACATCCGCGCGCTGGCGCGCCGGCAGGCCTACGAGCTGTCGGACAGCCGGTGGGCGGCCGATGCCAACAAGCTGATTGCCGCCCTCGCGCCGCTGGTGCACCGCGGCCCGAAGGTCCGGCGCCGCGACCTCCTTAAGGCCGCCGCCGCGACGATCGTTCTGGCCCTTGGCGGATATGGGATCTGGCAGTGGTACGGCAGAACACCGCCGGAGGTGAGCGCTCCAGCGGCCGTCACGAGCGAGGCGGCGAGCGCGCCCACCGGCGTGGCAGCGAACACCAGCACTCCCGGGGCGGCGGGCACAATCAGCGGCGGGGCAGCGAGCACGACCGGCGGCGGGGCCGCGAGCACGACCAGCGGAGCGGGCGGCGGACCCGACATCGTCGACAGCCCGCTGCGTCCGAACGAGCCGGCGCCGGCTGCGGCGCCGTCGGGGACTTCCGAGACGGCTGCTCGATCGGTCACGTATGTCGCCGGCGAATACGGCGGGGCCGGCGTGTTCGAATTTGCCTGGGCGGGCGGCGACTGCTGGGACATCTACCGGGGGAAGGAAAAGGTGACCTACGGCTGCGGTGCCGGCAAGCAGGCGCTGGCGGCGGGCACCTACACGATCAGCAACAGCGCCGCCGTCTTTCTTCCCTTCGAGGTCGCCGTGCGTCCCGGCTTCGCGGCACGCGTCGTGATGGGCGGCGTCTTCGAGTTCAAGTGGCCGGGGGGCGACTGCTGGGACATCTATCGCGGCGACGACAAGGTGACCTACGGCTGTGGCATGGGGAAACAGGCCCTGCAGCCCGGGCGATACACGATCAAGAACGGATACTCCGTGTTCCTGCCATTCACCGTGGACATCAAGCCGGGGGTGATCACCACGGCCGCCAAGGGCGGCGTGTTCGAATTCAAATGGCCTGGCGGTGACTGTTGGGACATCTACCGTGGCGATCAGAAAGTGACCTATGGCTGCGGCACGGGCAAACAGGCGTTGCAGGCAGGCGCCTACACGATTAAGACGGCCAACAGCGTCTTCCTGCCGTTCGAGGTGGCCGTCAAGACCGGGTCAACGACGACGGTGGCGAAGGGCGGCGTCTTCCACTTCAAGTGGCCGGGCGGTGACTGCTGGGATATTTACCGTGGGGAGGAGAAGGTGACGTACGGCTGCGGCTCGGCCAAACAGGCGCTGCAGGCGGGCAGCTACACCATCAAGCCATCATCCGCGGCCATCTTCGCTCCGTTCGCGATCAAGGTGACAGACGGCGCCACGATTTCTGCGCCCTGAATGCCTGCTCGTCTGGCTATGGTCCCACAGAGTGAACAGTCGGCGCTCGCCAACGTCAAATCTCTTCTGGCTGTACGCCATCTTCGTCTTGTCCCTTGCGATACTGATCGTGATCGCCCCAGCCAGAGTCTTGAACGTGATCGAGCCAGACAAGCTCCTTGGACCTGCTTAATGCGGTATTCCTGCTGCTGGGATGGAACCTGACGATTTGGGGCATTCGTTGGTTCAACCGGATTGCGAGGTCTTGGCCAAGGCATGAGTCGAATACCTTAACCAGTACACCTTCGATTATGGCTACCTTGTTGGCACCGGTTTTTCCCTTGATTCTTGGCGTCATCTTCGGACCCATTGCAATCGGAGTCCTGTGCTCCTCGGTCGGTCTCGCAGGTGTGATTCGGTTGGCCTCTCTGATCAGGATGCCTTAGTGGCCCGCGCGTCGCGCCGCATACCGGAGCGATATTATTCGGCTTAGCGTTGTCAACAATCGCTGCTGTAATGGGCCAACAAGATAGCAAACCTGCGTTGGTTCTCGTGGACGTCCTCACCACGCTGGAGCGGAAGATCAACGTCACGCCGCCGGCCAAGTGATGACGGCGTCGATCAGCCGAGCTTCAGCCGCTGGCGTTTGAGGTAGAGGCCCTTCCGCGACAGCCCGAGCATCTTCGCGGCTTCGTCGAGGCGGCCGTCGGTCATCGACAGCGCCCGCTGGATCGCCGCGCGCTCGACGTGCTCGACGACGGCCGAGAGCGGCTGGTCGATGCGCGCGATCACCTCGTTGACGAGGCGCGGCGAGGTGTTGGCGGGCACGGTGCGGCGGCTGGCGGCGATGTCGTCCGACAGGTGCGCGGGCATCAGCACGGCACCCGGTTCGGCCATCGCGACCAGGCGGCGGATCTCGTTGGCGAGCTGTCGCACGTTCCCCGGCCATCGATAGAGCACCAGGTATTCGAGCGTCTCGTCGGCGATGCGCAGCATCGGCTTTTGCTGCTCGCGCGCGGACTTTTCGAGGAAGTGCTGGGCCAGCGCTGGTATCTCTTCGCGCCGTTCGCGCAGTGGCGGGATGTCGATACGGATGACGTTGAGCCGGTAGTAGAGATCTTCCCGGAATCGGCCATCCGACAGGAGCTGATCCAAGTTGGCATTGGTGGCAGCCACGATCCTGACATCGACGAGAATTGGCTTCGATTCGCCGAGCGGGAGGATCTCGCCCGACTCGAGAAAGCGCAACAGTTTCGGCTGCGTCTCGATAGCCATTTCGCCTATCTCATCGAGGAACAGCGTTCCTCCATTCGCCGAGCGGATCATCCCTGGCGCGTCACTTTGAGCGCCGGTGAAGGACCCGCGCTTGTGGCCGAACAGCTGGCTATCGAGCATGTCGCGCGAAACCGTGCCGCAATTGAAGGGCAGAAACACGCGATCACTGCGAGACGACGATTGATGGACAGCTCTTGCGAATATCTCTTTACCGACGCCAGTTTCGCCTGTGAGAAGCACGGTGACATTGGAACTAGCAACGCGCCTGATGGTCTTAACTAGTTCTCTGGTATGGTCCGATGCGCAGATTAAGCCGAGTTCCTGTTCCAGTGTTACTACCGGCCACAATGCTGACTGTTCCTTCTCGTGTTGTCGGGCAGAAGCGAGGCACACAGCCGCATTAATCAGCCGGCCGATCGACAGAACCGTTGAACGTGCGGAGGCCGTGTCGTGCGGAATTACGGAAAGGTGATAGCGGTGGTTACGAAATGGTCCGACGGCTATTCGTAACTCGCTTGATCCGGAAGAAGCCGGAAGGTCTAGCGATGAAGCTGATTCACCTGGCGCTTGCCCCAGGTCGTGATCGGTCTTAACAATGACAGCGCGCACAGCCGCGTTTGTGTCGACCAGCAAGGAGGCGGCTTCCCTTGCAAGGAGCGGGGGGTGTGCTCCCATTTGGACCACCGCCGCCACACGTTCTACGAGACCTGCAATCGGCATTTGTCGATCTGATTGGCTGTGCGTACTGCTGTCGTTGGTGATTACCTCTTGCTTGTCTCGCTCAACCTCGGCCGCAGCAGTGAGGTTGCCGATGTTTTGAAGAATGTGAATCGCTCGCTCGAGATGGCCGACTGAAGCAACACGGTCTTCTGTTGCAATGAGCCGGCCAATAACGCGGTAGGTCTCCGCCATTAACTCCAAGGACCAGTCCGGGTAAACGTCGACAGCACTCGCGACCAGCGATACCGCCCGCGAATTCTGATCGAGACGCCCGAGTCCTTCAGCCTCGAGTAGCCGCATTCGCAAGAACAAATTCCGGTCGGAGGTACGTCCTATTCGAGGAACAGTATCCGCGGCAATGGCCAGGCCCTTATGTGGCTCCTTTTGAAGGTAGAGCCACCGGACGCGCGTCAGTTGGTGCCACAACTCGTAATATGAGTCGCTCACTTCCACGGTACCTAGCAACCTTGTAATTGAGGACTCGATTTCAGCGGCGTGATCAAAGTCACCTTCCGCGATTGCCAGCGACATCTCGAGATCGCGGATACCGACCTCGACAATTGATGGGCTGTTCTTGCCTACCTCGGTCAGGAGGGCGGTCAGGGTTCCTTTGGCTTCAGCCAACCGGCTTTGTGCAAGCTGAATAGCAACGAGGTTAGCCAGCGCTGGAATTCGGATCTCTCGTGAGCCCGAGCGATTAGCGCAAGCGACTGCGTCTTCGTTGTGTCGTAGGGCGGCATCGTAGTCCGATTGAAGAACTGCAACCGCAGAGCAGATGATCGCGAGTCTGCCCTGGTGCCAGAAGTTTTCGTACTGCTTTAGTAGTCCGCGTGCAATTTCGAGATGCGTAGTCGTGCTCGTTACCAGCCCCTTTCGCGCGTTTATTTCAGCAACCAGTAAGTGCAGTGCGATCGTTGCGTGCGGTTCACCGGAGCGAACCGCTAGTTGGCGAAGTCTCGGTATTTCAAGTGCGGCGGCCTCAACACCAACCCAATTAAGGAGTGCCTGCGTGTATTGCGCGCTCAGAATCGCTTCGAGCTTGGTGTCTTCTGTGGCCTTCGCAGCCGCAAAAGCCCGTCCCATCGCACGCAATCCGCCTTGAATCTGGCCGACGCTCAGACAAGCGCGTCCCACCAACTCCCAGCAAATGGACTTCTCTGAGCCCGTTAAGCGTTCGTTGAGTAGTGCTTCAGCCAACTGACGGGCTTTTGTCGGTGTACCGACATGCACCTCCAGTTGTGCTCGAAGCACTCGAAGGTTTACAGGTACTTCTCCAAGGCGCTCGACTTGCGCTGCGGCATCCTTGAATATGCCCTTGGCCACGAGCTCGAAAGCCGAAACAGCAATCGCCATTGGTCGTCTGCTTTTTAGTGAACCAGAGGCTGTCCAGACAGTTGTGCTGATTCACTGACAGCGGTTAGGATCAAGGCTTCCCGCAGTTGCAAGGAACCAGCAGGCTCGACGACATCTATGTCGATTACATGTGGCTTTCGGGCATGGGCTGTCGGCGCCAATCCCGCCGCAAGCAAATGCTCTTGCGACACGACAACTAAGGTGTCGTTCGCGGCAAGTCGAATCACTTGACTGGTGCCACTTGTGACAGCCGCGATTGAGCGCTTTGGCGTCGTATTCATCGATACGTATTGTGCTGTCACAGTAGGCGACGCGCCAACTAATGCGGACAATCGCCAATCGATCAGGATGATCACCGATCCGGCCGGTTGGCGCTGCGCCAGATCATTGTACCCATAATTGAGAAAAGGACCTCGCAATCGCGCTGCTTGGTGTCGTCGATCACCACGATTGCATTGTGGGCGATGGATGACGCCAGAGAATTGCCGAGCATCGGCGCAATCGCCTGTAGCCGCTGTTCAAGCCCAATCTGGATGCCCGCAAGCGAATAGAGTGTCACTCTGCCGACCAAAATGTCATCGTCAAGTAAAGAGACGCTCGAACCTACCGATACCGGCCGACTGCAGCAAGCTCTGCTGGCAGGTCAAGGGGTTGCATAAGAGTTCAACTGGAGTCTGGTGTGCGGCGCCTCACTCTGAGGGTTCTCCGAGTTGGATTTCCAGTGCGTCCACTAGAAATCGATAGTGGCACGTCAGCGTACCGAGTTCTGATTTTCGGCGACATATTAGAGAGCGATGCCAGAAAAGTTCGGGAGCTTGGCCAACCGATTGGAATTGCGTCGTCTGGCGTCTTCGATCGATGTGCCGCTTTGACTCGCCCCAGATGCTGATGACCGCAGATTCGTCCCAGATGATCACGTCTTGAGCAAATTCGCCCAGTATGATGATGTCGGCAGGTTGCTCTCGCCCCGGATGATTGCGCCGCGACAAGATTCACCCCAATGATCCCTTCGGCGTTCGTCGCTTCGCCCGTACCGATCAATTATGGAAGGGACCGTCGAGGAATCGATCGGGATACTCGGTCGCGAGCGTCGAACTCTTCACCGCCGCCGACACGATCTTCGACCCCGGCGCCACCAGGTCCGGCTTGACGATGTGATC
Organism: uncultured cyanobacterium; assembly: GCA_963833135.1. Taxonomy (GTDB): domain Bacteria; phylum Acidobacteriota; class Vicinamibacteria; order Vicinamibacterales; family UBA2999; genus 12-FULL-67-14b. The sequence goes on from CAWHWW010000018.1 coordinate 344,442, forward strand.
GACCATCGTCGGACCCTTCGAGCTCCACGGCGCCACTTCGTCGTCGCCCGGGTCCGCGGTGCCCTGCGTGCGCAGCGCGCCGACGGTGATCGCATACGGCGAAATGCCCGGCGACGTCACGCTGCCGTAGACCTGCTGGCCTCCAGGCGTCAGGCCGTAGTTGCCGGCCGACGCGACGACGACGAGGCCGGCCTTGACGGCGCGCTCGACGGCCAGGCACATCGGATCGTCCTTGTAGCTCTGCGTCGGCGCCGCGCCGAGCGAGAGGTTGAGGACGCGGATGCCGAGCTCGTTGCGGAACGCGATCGCGAAGTCGATCGCCTCGATCACGTCGGCGGCCTTGCCCAGGCCGTTCGAATCGAGGACCTTCAGGTTGATGAGGTGAGCCGCCGGCGCCATGCCGGAGTCGGTGCCGTCGATCTTGGTGTTGTTGAAGGCGCGCGCCGCGATGATGCCGGCGACGTGCGTGCCGTGACCGTAGAAGTCGTAGCCCTTGCCGTTGGGATCGGTGAAGTCGACGCTCAGCGATCACGCGATTGGCCAGCGCCGGGTGATCGGCGGCGATGCCGCTGTCGATCACCGCCACGCCGATGCCGCTGCCGTTGACCGCGCCGAGCGACTCGATCGCGCCCGACCAGGCCGCGTCGGCGCCGGTCACCTCGGTCGTCACCGCCGTGTGCGAGCGCACCAGCGAGTTGCCCGACACCGCGTCGACTTCGAGGTCCTGGGACAGCGCCTCGAGCGCGTCGCGCGACACCGTGAAGACCGCGCCCGACGACAGCGGCTTCGTGATCGGCAGGCCGTGACGCGACGCGATGCGCGCGATCTTCTCGACCGAGCCGCTGACGATCACCTCGACGCTGCCGGTCGATCCGGAGTCGAGGCGAGCGGTCAAATCCGACGACAGGCGCGCCCGCCGCGGCCCCGCCTCGGCGGAGGCCGCCAGCGGAAGCTGCCACACGAGCGCCGCCGCGACCAGCGCGGCGACGTGCCAGATCACGCGCCAACCCCGGAGTGAACGGTCCGAATATGCGATCGGCTGCGAGTTCTGCGACATCAGAGTCTCCTCCGAAGGCTCAGAGACGTTTGGCTAGTGCGACGCGCGCATTTCTTCGACGGAATCCAACAACACCCGCTGCGATCCGCCGAGCGTCCGGATGGTGCGCAGACGCCCGTCGCGAATCCGGTAGTAGACGGTGCGCCGCGAGACTCCCAGCAGCTGGGCGGCCTGCTCGATGCTCACGCTGCGGCCGACCTGCGGTTGGAAATCCTCGTCGCTCAAAGCTGAACGGCCATGAAACGTCCATGACTACTGGCAGGGGTAGTGCCATCTCGGGCTGGTAAGTTCCCTAAGTGATTGCGTAAACAGGGTTTGTTGGTCTACGATGCCGCCAGCTGGTGTCCCCCAGTCGCCAACCATCAAGCCAAGGCGTTGTCCCGGCCCGGCTTCCAGCGGGGCGCTGGGCGGAGTTTTGCACAGCAGATCGCAGAAATTGCGATGTTGTGTGCACAGAAAAATAACGGCCAATGGATTGGCCGACTGGACAAGAAGTGAACCGACAACCACGCGGCATTGCTGAGCGTTCTGCTGATCGGCGTCGTCGCCTTTTTCGGCTGGCGCTGCGTGGAGCAGCGCGCGTCCCGACCAGGACGACGGCGCCGAAATCGTCTTCAGCGAAGTGGCGACGCGCGGCGGGACGCTGGTGTCGTCGCTACGGAGCGAGCCGCGGACCTTCAACCGCATCGCCGCGACCGGCGTCCCCGTCGATCTCTACTCGATCCTGACCGGCAGCAAGCTGGTGCGGGTCAATCGCGCCACGCAGGAGGTCGAGCCGGCGCTCGCCGAATCGTGGACGATCTCGCCCGACAACCGGACCTACACGCTGACGCTTCGCGACGGCGTCACGTGGTCGGACGGGTCGCCTTCACGTCCGAGGACGTGCTGTTCAGCTTCCAGGCGATCTACGACCCGCAGGGTCGCCAGCCCGCTCGACAGCGTCCTCCGCATCGGCGGCAAGCCGTTCGCGGTGACCGCGCCCGACGCGCGGACGGTGGTGATCGAGCTGCCGGGCACCTTTGGTCCCGGCGTTGCGCTGCTCGACAACGTCCACCATCGTTCCCAAGCACAAGCACGAAGCCGCGCTCAAGGCCGGCACGTTCGCGCAGGAGATCGGCGTCGCCACGCCGCCCGCCGACCTCGTCTCGATCGGCCCGTTCAAGTTGACGTCGTACTCGCCGGGGCAGCGCCTCGTCTTCGACCGCAATCCGCGCTACTGGAAGAAGGACGCGGCCGGAACGCCAGCTGCCGTATCTCGATCAGGTGATCCTCGAGATCGTGCCCGACCAGAACGCGGAGCTGGTGCGGCTGCAATCGGGTCAGTTCGACATCCTGCAGCAGCAGGTGCGCCCCGAGGACATCGCGACGCTGCGGCCGCTCGAGCAGCAGGGCAAGGTGCAGCTGATCGAGCTCGGCGTCAGCGCCGATGCCGACTCGTTCTTCTTCAACCTGCGATCGCCGTACTGGGCCAAGGATCCGCGCCGCGACTGGATCACGCGCAAGGAATTCCGCCACGCGATCTCGCACGCGATCGATCGCGAGGCCTTCGCGAACACCGTGTTCCTCGGCGCCGGCGTCCCGATCTGGGGCCCGGTCACGCCCGGCAACCAGCAGATGGTTCTCACCCAACGTGCCGCGCTACGGCTACTCGCTCGAGCGCGCGACGAGAGATCCTGGCCGGCCTCGGCCTGACCAATCGCGACGCCGACGAGTGGCTCGAGGACGCGACGGGCACCGAGGCCCATTTCAGCGTGCTGGCCTATCGCGGCAACTCGTCGGTCGAGCGCGGCTCGGCGATCCTGCGCGACGAGCTCGGGAAGATCGGCATCCGCGTCGACGTCGTGCTGCTCGAACAGGGCGCGCTGTTGCAGCGCATGTTCAAGGGCGACTTCGAGTCGATCCTGTTCGTGTTCAACGCGACCAACCTCGATCCGGCGATGAATCCGGATTTCTGGTTGAGCTCCGGCTCGGCGCACGTCTGGAACATCGGCCAGCCGAAGCCGGCGACCGACTGGGAAAAGGAGATCGACGACCTGATGGCGACGGTGATGACCAGCGTCGATCCGCGGAGCGCAAGCGCGCCTTCGACCAGGCGCAGATGATCTTCGCCGAGAATCTGCCGGTGCTGTACTTCGTCGCGCCGCGCCTGTACATGGCCGTCAGCACGCGCGTCGGCGGGCTGTCGCCGTCGATCCTGCGGCCGCAGCTGTTGTGGAACGTCGATCAGATGACGGTGAACAGGAAACCGTTAGACCGCCTGATGGGACGCTACCTCCTCAGGCGTCTCGGCTTCGCGGTCGTTCTCGTCTTCGTCGTGTCCTCGGCGGCGCTGCTGCTGACGCGCATCGCGCCGGGCGATTTCGCGACCATTCAGGGCCTCGACCTCACGGCCGAACAGCGCGCGCAGCTGCGCGCCAGCCTTGGCCTCGATCGGTCGCTCGCCTCGCAGTATCTCGTCGTGGCTCGGCGGCGCCGTGCACTTCGACTTCGGCCACTCGCTGCTGTATTCGCGCCCGGTCAGCGTCCTCGTCGGCGAGCGCGCGCTGAACACCGCCGTCCTCGCGACGATCGCGCTCGCTGACGGCGACGCTGGTCGGCATTCCGCTCGGGATTTACACCGGCACGCGCACGGGCCTGCTGCGATCGATCGGTCCGGACGCTGTCGCTCGTCGGCCTCTCGGTCCCGCCGCTCGTCGGATCGCTCGCGCTCGTCTTCCTCGCGGCGCGGACCGGATGGTTTCCGGTCGGCGGCATGACCTCCTCCGGCGGCATCGACCTGACGTGGGCGGCGTGGCTCGCCGATCTCGCGCGCCACGTGCCGCTGCCGGCGCTGGCGCTGGCGCTGCCGATGGCCGCGACGCTCGAGCGCCTGCAGTCGGAAGCGATTGAATCCGCGTCGCGCGAGCGCTTCGTCGCCGCCAGCCGCGCGCGCGGCGTCGATCGCGCGCGATCGATCCTCCGCCACGCCTGGCCGGTCTCGCTTCGTCCGGTCCTCGGCGTCTACGGCGTGATGATCGGCAGCCTCTTCAGCGGCTCGTTCGTCGTCGAAGTCGTGACGTCGTGGCCCGGCCTGGGCCGCCTGATGTTCGATGCGCTGAAGGCGCGCGATCTGTTCCTCGTCGCCGGCTGCGCCGCGACCGGCGCGTTCTTCCTTGCCGCGGGCACGCTGCTGGCAGACCTGCTGCTGGCGTATACCGATCCGCGCGTCACGACGGGAGAGCGCGCGTGATTCGGCGCGCCGGCATGTTTCTCGCCGCGCTGACGCTCTTCGCGCTGGTCGCGCCGTGGCTGGCGCCATATGACGCCGGCGACGCGTTTCGCGGATTCCTGCACGCACCGCCGATGCGGCCGCACCTCGACGGCCTGTCGCCGGTCGTGCATCCGCTCGTGCTCGCCGATCGGCTCGAGCAGCGCTTCGAGCCGGATCGCTCGCGCACGGTCAGGCTGCCGTGGATCGCAGCGCGAGGATGACGCGCCGGTGTTCCTCCTCGGCGCCGACGATTTCGGGCGCGACGTGCTGTCGCGATTGCTGTACGGCGCGCGCACGTCGATCGGCCTCGCGCTCGTGGCCACGCTCGGCGCCGTCCTGATCGGCGCGCTCGCCGGCGCCTGGGCAGGCTATCGCGGCGGATGGGTCGACGACGCGATCATGCGCGTGGCGGACTTCGTGCTCGTGCTGCCGGTGATCTACGTCGTGCTCGTCCTGCGCGCGGTCCTGCCGCTGGTGTTGCCGCCGTCGACGGTGTTCATCCTCGTCGTCGTGGATCTTCGTCGCCGTCGGCTGGCCGTTCGTGGCCAAAGGCGTGCGCGCGATCGTCGCGGTCGAACGACACCGCGAGTACGTGCAGGCGGCGCAATCGCTCGGCGCCGGTCCGCTTCGAATTCTCACCACGCACTTGATCCCGGCGTGCACCGGCCACTTGCTCGTGCAGGCGACGTTGCTCCTGCCGGCGTTCATCCTCGCCGAAGCCACGCTGTCGTACATCGGTCTCGGCTTCCCGGATCCTGTCGCGAGCTGGGGCACGATGCTCGCCGGCGCCGGGAATTACAACGCAGTGGCAAGATTTCCCTGGACGCTCGCACCAGCCGTCGCAATTTTTGCGATCGTGCTCCTGACGAACCTTCTCGCCTCACAGCCAAGGCAAGATCAAGGTTGATCCTCTCGGACGACGATGGCATCGTCGTCACGAAAGGAATGTCGTATGGCGAGAGTGCCGGTGGGATTGGCACTACGTGATCGTCTCGGTGAGAATGGCGTGCGAGACCTGGAAACGTACATTGAACAGCACGAAGAAAACCGGAGGACCGACGTGGTGAATCAGATTACGGAGCGTCTTGATTTCCGGATGAACGAGTGCGCGAAGCGGAACGAAATGACCGACGGCTTTTCGCGCGTCGTCAACCAGATGGCGGACATGAAAGTCGAGATCCTGCGCTGGTCGTTTGCGTTTTGGGTCGGCCAGGTCGCCGTTGTCGCGGTGCTGCTGTCGTACATGTTGAAGCCATAAGCGCGCGCAATCGCTGGTAAAATCCGGCGGATGCACAGGTTCGCCGGAATTTACACGCCGCTCGCGACGCCGTTTGCCGCGGATGGCAGTCTCGACACTCGCGCGCTCGCGCGTAACGTCGACAAGTACCTGACGTCGCCGCTGACCGGGCTCGTCGTGCTCGGCTCGAACGGCGAAGCGCCGCAGCTCGATGAGGACGAGGCCGATCTGGCGATCAGGACGGTCCGCGACGCCATGCCGAAGAATCGGCCGCTTCTCGCCGGCACCGGCCGCGAATCAACGGCGGCGACCATTGCCGCGACGAAACGCGCCGCCGATCTCGGTGTCGACGCGGTGCTCGTTCGCACGCCGTCGTTCTACAAGGGCCAGATGACGACCGACGCGTTCGTTCGTCATTACACGGCCGTTGCCGATCGATCGCCGGTGCCCGTGCTGCTTTACAACGTGACGATGTACACCGGCGTCAACCTGCTTCCCGACGCCGTCGGCATCCTCAGCCGCCACCCGAACATCGTCGGCATCAAGGAAACGAACAGCGACATGGTGCAGTTCGGCGAGTATCTGGCCAGGGCGGAAGAAGGCTTCACCGTGCTCGCCGGATCGGGGGCGACCTATTACTCCGCGCTCGCGCTTGGCGCCCACGGGGCGATTCTCGCCGTGGGCGGCGTGGCGCCGACGTTGTGCACGGACATCTTCGACGCCGTCCGCGACGGCCGCCTTGACGAGGCCAGGGCGATGCATCGGCGGCTGGCGCCGTTGTCGAAGCTCGTCGGCGCGCAGTACGGCGTGCCCGGATTGAAGGCGGCGCTCACGCTGTGCGGTTTTGAAGGCGGCCATCCGCGTCCGCCGCTGCAGCCTGCGCCGGCCGCTGCCGTCGACGCCATTCGCGCCGCGCTTGCGGAGCTCAATCTTGCCCAGCCACGCCGCAGACCCGGAGACGAGTGATGTTGCCAGCTGAGCGAACGAATCCTTCTCGGTCCAGGCCCGAGCCTGATGTCGCCGAGCGTGATGAAAGCGCTCGGCGCGCCGATGCTGAGTCACCTCGATCCGCAGTTCGTCGAGATCATGGACGACGTGCGCGCGCGATTGGCGCGCGTGTTCCGCGCCGAGGACCGATCGTTCGCCTTCGCGGTCTCGGGAACGGGCACGTCGGCCATGGAAACCGCGATCGCGAATCTCGTCGCGCCGGGCACGCGCGTGCTGTCGGTCGTGACCGGATACTTTGCCGATCGACTGGCGCAGATGGCGGCGCGGTACGGCGGCGAAGTGACGCGCATCGAAGTGGAGTGGGGCCGCGCGATCGATCCCGATCAGGTCCGCCAGGCGCTCCAGGCATCCGGCGCCGATGTCGTGACCATCGTGCACGCCGAAACCTCGACGGGCGTGCTCAATCCCGTGCAGGACGTCGCGGCGATCGCGCGCGAGCATGGCGCGCTGGTGATCGTCGATGCCGTCACCTCGCTTGGCGGCATGCCGCTCGATGTCGGCGGGTGGGGCCTCGACGCCGTCTACAGCTGCAGCCAGAAGTGTCTCGGCGCGCCGTCGGGCATGTCGCCGATCGTCTTCTCGCCGCGCGCGCTCGAACGGAAAGTGGCGTGCCGCAGCTTCTACTTCGACGTCACGCTGCTCGAGGATTACTGGGTGCGTCGCAAGTATCACCACACGATGTCGGCGTCGTTGATTTACGCGCTTCGCGAAGCGCTGGTCAGCGTTGAAGAAGAGGGTCTGCAGGCCCGATGGGGGCGGCACGAGCGTAACCATCTCGCGTTTGCGAAGGCGCTCGATCGTCTGGGCTTGTCGCTTCCTGCCATCGCCAACCGAGCGCCTGTGGACGCTGAACGCGGTGAACGTTCCGCATGGTGTCGACGAGGCGGCGGTGCGGAAGTACCTCCTGCACAACTACAACATCGAGATCGGCGCGGGCCTCGGACCGCTGGCCGGCAAGGTGTTCCGCATCGGCCTGATGGGGACGAGCTCGTCTCAAGAACTGGTCGATCTGCTGGCGGGAGCGCTCGAAACGGCCATGAATTCGCTGGTACAGGGGTTGCACCAGCCAGGGGCATGAAAGGAACCTGCTTCCTTTTTGCGGCGGTCGTCGTCGCTCAGCGCCGCCTGCGCGACCAATCCGGTCACCGGCAAGAAGCAGATGTCGCTCCTCAGCGAGGCCGAGGAGCTCGCCATCGGTCAGCAGCAGGACGTCGAAATCCGCAGGGAGATGGGCGTCTACGACGACCCCGAGCTGCAGCGGTATGTCAGCGACATCGGGCAGGAGCTGGCGCGCCACTCGCATCGCCCGAACCTGCCGTGGTCGTTCACGATCGTCGACAGCCCCGCGATCAACGCGTTCGCGCTGCCCGGCGGCTACGTCTACGTGACGCGCGGCATCCTGGCCTACCTCGATGACGAATCCGAGCTTGCCGGCGTGCTCGGTCACGAAATCGGTCACGTCACCGCGCGCCACGCGGCGCAGGCCTACACGCGCCAGGCGCAGGCGAGTCTTGGACTGATGGTCCTCAGCATCTTCGTTCCGAGCACGCAGCCGTTCACCGATCTCGGCGCCACCGGTCTTGGCGTGCTGTTCCTGCGAGCACGGGCGCGAGGCGGAGCTCGAGGCCGATCGCCTCGGCGTCGAGTACGGCGCCGGCGCCGGCTACGATCCGACCGGAGTGCCGCGTTTCCTGGCGACGCTGGCTCGCGTCAGCGCGCTCAGCGAACGCGGCATGCCGAACTGGTTGTCGACGCATCCCGACCCGGGATTGCGCGTCACGAAGGCGGAGCCGGTCGCGGGCAAGTTCGGCTCGCCGGATGCGAAGAAGGTCAATCACGATCCGTATCTCGAGCGGATCCAGGGCCTCGTCTTCGGCGACAACCCGAAGGACGGCATCGTCCGCGGCAATGAGTTCCTGCATCCGCTGTTGCGGATCGGCGTGAAGTTTCCCGAGGGCTGGGAGCTGACCAACACGCCCGAGGCGGTGATGGCGCAGGAGCCGGGCACGCAACACTTCATGGTCCTGCAGGAAGTGGAGCGCCACCCTTCGCCAAGGCTCGGGGGCCAGGCTGCGCGATCGATCGGGGACATCGCGATCGAGGCGATGCGAAAAGCCGGCTATGCCTCGGTCGACGGCACGATGCAGCGGATCAACGGCAACGACGCGTATGTCGGCCTCTATCGCGGCAACGCGAAGGGCGCCGGCAAGGTGATGATGCGCGCCGCCCACATCGCCGTCGGCCGGCAGCTGTACGTCGTGGCCGGCTTCGCGCCCGAAGCCGAGTTCAGCCTCGTCGATCGCGACATTCAACCGGCCCTGCAGACGTTCCGCCAGCTCTCGCCGCAGGAAGCGTCGAACGTCCGCCCGAACCGCGTCGAGTTCTACGTCGTCCGCCAGGGCGACTCGTGGCAGTCGATCGCGGCACGGCAGAGCAAGGGGTTCGTCAACGCCGCGACGCTCGCGATCATGAACGACCGCGAGGTCAGCGCGCAGCCGCAGCCCGGCGATCGCGTCAAGATCGTCGTCGAGGGGTAGAATCGGCGGGTGACCGCCAGGCGCGCGATCGCGATCGATCTGGAGAACGATCGCAAAGGGCGTCGTGCTTGCCGGCCTGCTCGGCTTTTCAGCTACGTCGCCTACATCTACCTGACGCTGCCCGACGTCCGGGCGCTTGCGAAGGTGAATCCCACGACCACGGCGTTCATGCAGCTGCGCCTCGACGAAGCGCGCGCCGCAGGCCGCAAGTTTTCCATCCGTCATCAATGGGTGCCGTACTCGCGGATCTCGCCGCTGCTGAAGCGCGCGGTGATCGTCACCGAAGACGCGGCCTTCTTCGATCACGACGGCGTCGATCTCGCGGAGATCAGGGCGTCGCTCGAGAAGAACTGGGAGGAAGGGCAGTTCCTGCGCGGCGCCAGCACCATCACGCAGCAGCTGGCCAAGAATCTTTACCTCTCGCCGTCACGAAATCCGATGCGCAAGGTGACGGAGCTGCTGATCACACGCCGGCTCGAGGCCGCGCTCACCAAGCAGCGCATCTTCGAGATTTACCTCAACATGATCGAATGGGGCGACGGGATCTTCGGCTGCGAAGCGGCGGCGCGCGCCTATTTCGGAAAGTCCTGCGCGAATCTCGACATCCAGGAAGCGGCGTTGATGGCCGGCGCGATCATCAATCCGCGCGAGCACAGTCCGGCGCGGCCGACCAGGCGATTGTTGCGGCGGCAGCAGATCATCCTGCGAAGGATGCAGTTCAAGCCACCCGCGCCCGCGCCGGCACCAGCGCAAGCCCCGGTGCAACGAAGACGCCGGTCGAGACACGCCGTCGATTCCGGTGCCGCTGCCGTTCCCGATTCCGCCACCGCCGTCGAACACGAGTCGGCGAATCCGCTCGCCCGCGAAATCGCCTCCGGGCTTCGGCGGGCAGGCTCTTCAGCTGACGCGCTTGGCGCCAATGAAGCGGCTGGCCCAGTACTGCTGGGTGAGACTTTCGACGCGGACCACGCCGCGTTCGCTTGGCGCGTGGATGAACTGATCGCCGCCGATCACGATGCCGACGTGCGATGCGCCCGGCGCGGTCGTCGAAAAGAACACCAGGTCGCCCGGCTCCAGCCGATCGCGGTCGACGTTCTTGCCGACGCGGAACTGATCGCGAACCTGCCGCGGCATCGCGACACCGTGCTGCTCGTAGACGTAGCGGACAAACCCGCTGCAATCGAAGCCGGATGGATCGCCGCCGCCGTCTCGATACGGCGCGCCTCGCAGCGAGAGCGCGGTGCCCGAGAGAGCGTAGCCATTCGCGGTGCCGCTGCCGGGGATGACGGGATTCGATCGGCCCGGCGGTGAGGGTGGCGGCACGGCCGCAGGCGCCGGCGGGTTGGCCGCGACCGGCGGCGCCGATGGATCGACCGGCGCGGGGATCGCCGTCGATCCGCCGCCCCCCGGGATCGGGAAGGGCCTCGGCGTATAGACGGCGCCGGTGCTCGCGCAGGCCGCGAACGATCCTGCGACGATCACGATGACGAGAAGTCGAGCCATCGACATGCAGTATCGGCTCTCCTTGCCGAATTGTGTAGTCCTGCGCGATTCATGGCACAATGGCGCCTGAATGGAGCAGACGCTCCTCCTCAACGCAACCTACGAGCCGCTGAAAGTCGTTGATTGGCAGAAGGCGGTGACGTTGTGGTGCCAGGGCAAGGTCGAGATCATTGCGCATCACGACCGTGAGGTTCGTGCGGTCAAATTTTCCTTCAAGCTGCCGTCCGTCATCCGGTTGTTACGCTACGTCCGGATAAAAAAACGCTTCGATTATGTGCCCTTCTCGCGAGCCAATATCTACGCGAGAGACGAGTTCACCTGCCAGTACTGCGCCGACGTCTTCCCCACCCCAGAGCTCACGTTTGATCACGTGATACCGGTGTCGCAGGGCGGACGCAAGGACTGGGAGAACATCGTCACCTGCTGCGTGTCGTGCAACCGGCGCAAGGGCGGACGCACGCCCGAAGAGGCGCGCATGCGACTGGTGCGCCCGCCGCGGCGGCCGATGGCGGCGCCGGCGATCCGGATCACGATCCGGATGCGCAGCGCGCCCGAAAGCTGGCGCGACTACTTGTACTGGAACCTCGAGCTCGATAAGGACGACGGCTAATCCTTGCCGGTATTGACGAGCCTGGAGCCGGTTCGCGTGGTCGAGGGCGGACGGCTATGGCTGCGCGGCGACGGCTTTCCCCAACCTGAATCCACGGCGGACCTCGTGACGATCGGCGGCGTGTCGGCGCGAATGGCGTTTGCCGCGCCGGATCGCATGGCGGTCGTCGTGCCGCCGGGTCTTGACGGCGGCGAGACGCCGGTCAAGGTTGCCTGGTTGCCCGGCGCCACCCTGTATGCGCGCGTCGGCACGCTGCTCGGCAACCGGCCTGCATCAAGTCGACAATCCCGTCTTCGGCGCCGACGGCAATCTCTACGTCACCTACAGCGGCACGCGCGGCCAGGAGGCGACGGTGTCGATCTTCCGCATCACGAAGAGCGGCGCGCGCGAGCCGTTCGTGCACGGCCTCGTCAATCCCACCTCGATGGTGATCGGCCCCGACGGTCTCCTGTATGTGTCGTCACGATTCGAGGGCCGCGTCTATCGGGTGTTCGACGACGGCCGCTACGAAGTGATGGCGTCGGATCTCGGCGTGGCGTGCGGCCTGGCGTTCGGGGCGGATGGCGTGCTGTATGTCGGCGATCGCGCCGGCAGCGTCATGCGCATCGATTCGCAGGGGCGCACGGAGATCTTCGCGCTCATTCCTTCCAGCATTGCCGCGTTTCATCTCGCGATGGCGCCCGACGGCGATCTCTATGTCGCGGCGCCGACGCTCGCCTCGTACGATTCGGTGAGGCGGATCGATCCGCAGGGCACCGTGCACGCGCTGAACGTGCCCTTCGGCCGTCCGCAGGGGCTGGCCTTCGATGCCGGCGGCGTCCTTCACGTCGTCGAGGCGCTGGCCGGTTCGAGCGGCGTCTATGCGATCAGGTCCGATCGCGATCCCGAATTGGTTCTCGCCGGCGCCGGACTGGTCGGCCTGGCGTTCGGCCCGGCCGGCGAGATGGTGGTCGCGTCGAACGATTCGGTGTTCTCGTTTCAGGCCGCATGACGCTGGTCGTTGCCGGCGTCCTGCTCGCACTGGCCGCGGTGTCGCTCGGCCTTCGGACCACGTCCCTGCTGATTCCGCGCGTGCACCCGCTTCGTTCGCCTGGCCGCATCGGGCATCATCGGGACGATTCTCGTTGTCGCCACGCTTCAGATCTGCAATCGGTATCACGTCCGCGACCTGGGCCTCGGTCTGCTGGTGTCGCTCGCCCCGGTCGGCGTGTACGACCTCGCGAAGTGGTGGTTCCGCCGCCAGCGGTAGGACCATGACGCCGTACCGCACGATCGATCACATCGAAGCGCAACGGCTGCTCGAGGCGGGCACGGCGATCGTGATCGACGTGCGCACTCCGGGAGAGTACGCGCAGCTTGGCCACATTCCCGGCGCGTGGCTGTTGCCGGTCGACCTCATGGCGTCGGCGCCGGCGATTCTGCCGGACGATCGCGCAGATGTGCTCGTCTATTGCGAGCACGGCGTGCGCAGCCGCGCCGCGTCGGAGCTGCTCGCGGCGGCGGGCATCGATCGCGTGCTGAACCTTGCCGGCGGCCTCGCCGGCTGGCGCGGTCCGCGCGAATTCGGAACCGGCGTGCTGCGCGGTCCCTCGCCATGGCTGATCGAGAACGCTGATCTGTTGCCGCGTGGCGGGCGAGTGCTGGATGTCGCGTGCGGCCGCGGCCGGCACGCGCTGTTGCTGGCGAGCGCGGGCTTCGATGTGCGCGCCATCGACCGCAATCCGGATGCGATCGCGTTCGTGCGCGATACCGCGGCGAAGCTCGGGTGGCCCATCAACGCGGAAGTTGTCGACCTCGAAACCGAGCCGCCTCCTGCCATCGCGACTGAATTCGATGCGATTGTCGTCTTCAACTACCTGCATCGCCCACTGGTGCCCGCGTTACGAGCCGCGCTGAAGCCAGGCGGGCGCATCTTCTACGAGACCTTCACCACCGGCCAGGCGGAGCGGGGACATCCGACCAATCCGGCGTTCCTGCTTCGAGACGGCGAATTGAACGAGCTGATGGCGCCCCTGACCGTTCTGCGATCGCGGGAAGGGGAGTTCGACGGACGCTTGGTTGCCTCGACCGTCGCCGAACCGCTCGTCTCGTAATTCAGGCTTACTGTCACCGATATTGCGCCATTCGTCACATCCAGCTAGGCTTTGGCCCTGTTTGATCGATCGAGGATCAGGAGGACCCATGAGACTGCGATGCCTTGCGTTCGGGATCTGCGGCTTGCTCGCTGTTGCCGCGGCTGCGTTCGGGCAAGAAAGAACCGGCGGCATTGCCGGCACGGTGAAGGACTCATCGGGCGCCATCCTGCCGGGCGCAACGGTCCAGGCCACGAGCCCGTCGCTCGTCGGTGCGCAGACCGCGGTGGCCGATCACCTGGGTGCGTACCGTTTCCCGGCGCTGACGCCCGGCGTCTACGAGATCACCGCCACGCTGCAGGGGTTCACGGTGGCGAAGGTCACGGATGTGCGCCTGGGGATTGGTCAGCTGTTGAAGATCGATCTCGCGCTCGCGGTCGCGACGCTGACCGAAAGCGTCACGGTGACGGCAGAGTCGCCGGTCATCGACGTCAAGCAGAACGCAGCCGTCGCCTCGATCACCTCGGAAGAGATCGAGCGGCTGCCCAAGGCGCGTGACTTCACCGACATGGTGAAGACCGCGCCCGGCACGCAGCAGGAGCGGAAGTCCGGCATCCAGATCGACGGCGCCGGCGGCTCCGAGCATCGCTACGTGATCGACGGCCTGGACACCACCGGCATTCGCACTGGCGTATCCGGTCAGGAAATGCCGGTGGATTTCATCGAGGCGGTGCAGGTCAAGTCATCGGGCTACAACGCCGAGTTCCGCGCCACCACCGGCGGCGTGATCAGCGCCGTGACCAAGACTGGCAGCAACGTGTGGCGTGGCGGCGTCGGCTATTACTTCCGTGCCGACAACCAGCCGGATCGCCGCGAGCTGCGGCAGCTGCCGACCGATGCGTCGCAGGCCGAGTACATCACCCGTCCGCAGGACACCTACTCCCGTCACGAGCCGACGTTCGATCTTGGCGGGCCGATCCTCACGAACCGCGCCTGGTTCTATATCGGCACCGCTCCGGAAATCGTTCGCACCTCGCGCACCGTAACCTTCCGCACCGGCGGCACGACCTCGACCTTCGACCAGAACGAGAACGACTACAACACGATTGGCACGGTCACGGCACAGCTCAATTCAAAGATGCGGCTCAAGGGAACGGTCAACCTCCAGTCGATGAAGGACCTGCCGGGGCCCACGGGCAATGCCGGCGCATTCCCGACGATCGAGCCGGACGGCACCAGCACCTCGAATCCGACTCTCTTCCCTAGCCCGATCTACCTCGACACGTTCGACAACTTCTACGTCGGCGCGTTGGACTGGGTGGTGACGCCGAAGCTGTTCGCCAACGTCACCCTCGGCACCTACGACTACGGCACGCACGGCGGCGGCGCGGGTGAAGCGCTCCGCCACACCTTCGGCACGTCGAACATTCAGAGCTCGAGCTTCAACTTTCCCGAGATCCCGGATTCACTGCGGTTCGTCAGCGGCTATGCCGACCTGCCGTCGAGCAGCGTCACCAAGTACGACGACTTCAAGCGTCACGCCGTGAATGCCGACCTGTCGTACTTCGCCAACAAGTGGGGCCAGCATTCGATCAAGACCGGCTTCCAGTACGAGCGCATCGCCAATTCGCGGCTCGGCGGCGCGCAGTTCCCGTCGATCAACCTGCAGTGGGGCTCGCCGCGCAACACCCTCGATGGCCGCAGCGTCCGTGGCACCTACGGGCACTACACGGTCACGCGCGTCTACAACTCCGGCGACATTCACACCAACGGCGTCGGCGTGTTCCTGCAGGACGCGTGGACCATCCGGCCCAATCTCACGCTCAACCTCGGCATGCGCACGGACAAGGAAGAGATCCCGTCGTACACGGAGGGCAATAGCGGCATCAAGTTCGGCTTCACGGACAAGTTCTCGCCGCGCGCCGGATTTGCGTGGGACATCTTCTCCGACGGTAAGTGGAAGGCCTACGGCAGCTTCGGGATCTTCTACGACACGTCGAAGCTCGAGATGCCGCGCGGCTCCTTCGGGTCGGAACACTCGATCACGTATTACATGACCCTCGACACCTTCGACTGGCCGTCGATTCAGTGCGGTCATCCGCCGGCGCCCGGCTCGGGCTGCCCGGGAACGTTCATCGAACAAGTCGACTTCCGCCATGCCGCGAACGAGGAAGGCAACAATCTGGTCGATCCGAACCTCAAGCCGATCCAGACAGGCGAGCTGACCTTCGGCGTCGACCATGAGCTGACCCCGCGGATCGCGGTCGGCGTGCGCTATTCGCACAAGCGCTTCGACCGCACTATCGAAGACACCGGCGTGCTGGTCCCCGGCGTCGGCGAGGTCTTCCGCATCACCAATCCCGGCGAGAGCATCGGCGAGAACGTGTTGCGCGATTTCGCGGCCTGCACGACGTGCCCGAACCAGCCCAAGCCAACCCGCGACTACGACGGCATCGAGCTTCGTTTCCAGAAGCGTTTCAGCAACCGCTGGCAGATGACGACGACGTATCTCTACAGCCGTCTCTACGGCAATTACTCCGGCCTGACGAGCTCCGACGAGAACAACCGCAACTCACCGAGCGTGAACCGGTTCTTCGACGGCCAGTACAACTCGTTCGATCGGCTCGGACAGCCGGTGTTCGGGCCGCTGCAGACCGATCGCCCGCACGTCTTCAAGGTCGAAGGCTTTTACGACACGCCCTGGGGCACGGGCATCGGTCTCTATCAGTTCCTCGAGAGCGGCACGCCGCAGCAGACGCAGATGAGCGAGAAGGGCATTCCGTTCTATCCCTTCGGCCGCAACAACCTGGGACGCACGCCGACGCTCTACCGCACCGACCTGCTGTTCCAGCACGAGCTGCGGCTTGGCGGTCCTCATCGCCTCAGCATCGGCTTGAACATCGAGAACCTGTTCGATCACGACACCGTGACCCGGAATTTCGCCACGGCGTACCGCGACACCTTCAACGTCACCGATCAGGCGTTCTTCAGCGGCACGTTCGATCCGGTGGCGTTGCAGGCGGCGTCGCCGAATACCTATCGTCCGGACCCGAGATACCTGCTCGCCGACCAGTGGCAGGATCGACGGCAGATGCGGCTGCAGCTTCGCTACAGCTTCTAAACCTCGCCTTCTCGGCCGCCGGGCCTTCGCCCGGCGGCCGCATCGCCGCCGCCTTCGAAGCTGAAAGCGCGCGTGCCACAGTAGAATGCACGCGTCATGTCGAAGAGGATGCTGATCGCGGCGGCGCTGGTGTCGGTGTCAGTCGCGGGGAGCAGCCAATCGAACGATGCCACCCGGGAGTGGCCCACCTACGGCGGCGATCTCGCCAACACGCGCTACTCGCCGCTCAGCCAGATCGATGCCGGCAACTTCAGCAAGATGGAAGTCGCCTGGAGATTCAAGACCGACAACCTCGGGCCGCGGCCGGAATACAAGTTCGAGTCGACGCCGCTGATGGTCAACGGCCGGTTGTTTTCGACCGCGGGGACGCGCCGCGCCGTCGTCGCCCTTGATGCCGCCACCGGCGAGCTGCTCTGGATGCACAGCGAGCACGAGGGCGCGCGCGCGCAAGCCGCGCCTCGACAGCTGTCGGGCCGCGGGCTGGCGTACTGGAGCGACGGCAACCAGGAGCGGATTCTCTATGTGACACCCGGCTATCGCCTGGTCGCGCTCGATGCCCGCACCGGTCAGCCGGTCAGCGGATTCGGATCGAACGGCATCGTCGATCTGAAGACGGATTTCGACCAGCAGATCGATCTCGACCACGGCGCCCGTCGGTCTTCACGCGACCCCGCTCGTGGCCAACGACGTCGTCATCATCGGCGCCGCCTTTGACACCGGCGCGAATCCGTCGAGCAAGACGAACGTGAAGGGCTACATCCGCGGCTACGATGCGCGGACCGGCAAGCGCTTGTGGATCTTCCACACGGTTCCCCGCCGCGGTGAGTTTGGTTACGACACGTGGCTCGAAGACTCGGCGTCGTACACCGGCAACACCGGCGTGTGGGCGCAGATGTCCGCGGACCCGGAGCTCGGACTCGCGTACCTGCCGACGGAATTGCCGACGCACGATTACTACGGTGGTTTCCGCCCCGGCAACAACCTGTTCAGCGAAAGCATCGTCGCCGTCGATCTGCGAACCGGGCAGCGAAAGTGGCATTACCAGCTGGTGCACCACGGCATCTGGGACATGGACATTCCAGCGCCACCGATCCTCGCCGACATCACCGTCAACGGCCGCGCCATCAAGGCGCTGGCGCAGCCGACGAAGCAGGCGTTCCTGTATGTGCTCGACCGCGCAACCGGCGAGCCGGTGTGGCCGATCGAAGAGCGGCCCGTCCCGAAGGGCGACACGCCGCGCGAGTGGTATTCGCCGACGCAGCCCTTCCCGACCAGGCCGCCTGCCTATGACGGTCAGGGTCTCGCGATCGATGATCTGATCGATTTCACGCCGGAGCTCCGTGCCGAAGCGGTGAAGCTGGTCTCGCGATACCGGCTGGGGCCGATTTTCACCCCACCTGCCGTCAGCCGCGCGGAAGGTCCAATCGCGACATTGACCATGGGCGCGCAGGCAGCCGCGACGAACTGGCCGGGCGCCTCCTACGATCCGGAGACGCATACCGTTTTTGTCGCATCGCAGACGGCGGTTGCCACGCTCGGCCTGATGCCGGCGCCGCCTGGCCGCTCAGACTTGCCGTACTTTCAAGGCACGGTTCTGTCTGGAGCCCGACTCACCGGCGGTGCAGGCTCGGACGTCAATGCGACTGCCGCGCCGTCGGCGTCAGAGCAACAAAGCGCCGGCCTGACAGTTCAGGGACTGCCGCTCGTCAAGCCGCCGTATAGCCGAATTACGGCGATCGATCTCGACGCGGGCGAGTTCCGGTGGCAGGTGCCGTTCGGCGCCACGCCCAACAACATTCGCAATCACCCTGCGCTCAAGGGTCTGAACCTGCCGCCCCTGGGCCGCCCGGGCAACAATTCCGGCACGCTGGTCACCAGGGCGATTCTCGTCGCGGGCGAGAGCAACTTTGGCCCGACCCCGTCGGGCGCACGCGGCGCCATGCTGCGCGCGTTCGACAAGGCCACCGGCCGCGAAGTCGGGGCGGTCTACCTGTCCGCGCCGCAAAGCGGCTCGCCGATGACCTACATGCTGAACGGCAAGCAGTTCATTGTCGTGGCGACGAGCGGCGCCGGCTATCCGGGTGAGCTCGTCGCATTCAAGTTGCCCTGAGCTCGCGCAGGGTAGAATCACCGCGCGTATGAGCCAACTCTTTCAGCGCAAACCGATCGCCGATCTGCTCGTCGACGAAGCGGACTCGTCGCGATCGTTGAAGCGGGTGCTCGGCGCCGGCGATCTGATCATGCTGGCGATCGGCGCCGTGATCGGCGCGGGCATCTTCGGCGCGATCGGCACCGCGGCGGCGGGGCAGGTCGGACCGAACGGCGAAGTCATCCGCTACGCGGCCGGCCCGGCGCTGATTTTGTCGTTCATCCTGCTCGGCGGCGCGTGCGCGCTGGCGGCGCTCTGCTACGCGGAGCTTGCGGCGATGATTCCGCAGGCGGGGAGCGCCTACGCCTATTCGTACGCGACGCTCGGCGAGCTGGTCGCCTGGATCATCGGCTGGGACCTGATGCTCGAGTACGCCGTCGGCAACGTCGCCGTGGCGATCTCGTGGGGCGACTACTTCAATTCGCTGATGCGGAGCGTCGGCATCGATCTGCCCGTCTATCTGACGACCGGCTATCGCACGGCGCTCCTGAGCTCGAATCCCGACGTCCACGACCTGCTCAACACCGCGCCGCATGTTGCTCGGCATCCCGATCCTCGTCAATCTGCCGGCGTTCGGCATCGTCATGCTGATCACGTGGCTGCTGTTGCGCGGCGCGCGCGAGAGCGCGACCGCCAACACGATCATGGTCGTCATCAAGCTGGTGGTGCTGGCGCTCTTCATCGGCGTCGGCATGATGAACATCAATCCGGCCAACTACACGCCGTTTGCGCCGAACGGCTTCACCGGCATCCACCAGGGCGCGGCGATCGTGTTCTTCGCCTACATCGGCTTCGACGCGATCTCGACGGCGGCCGAGGAAACGCGGAACCCGCAGCGCAACCTGCCGATCGGCATTCTCGGCGGCCTCGCGATCTGCACGGTCATCTACGTGGTCGTCGGCGCTCGTGATCACCGGCATGGTGCCCTATACCGAGCTTGGCGTCGCCGATCCGCTGGCGCGCGCGCTCGAGCTGACCGGCTACTCGCGGCGTCGGCGCGATCGTCGCGTTCGGCGCGGTGATTTCGATGTCGGCGGTGCTGCTGGTCTTTCAGTACGGCCAGCCGCGCATCTTCTTCTCGATGGCCCGCGACGGGCTGCTCCCCGAGTGGGTGGCGCGCATCGATCCGAAGACGCGCATTCCGTACACCACGACGCTGATCACCGGAATCCTCGTGGCGCTCGCGTCGATGATTGGCGACGCCGCGGAGACCTACGACCTGACCAACATCGGGACGCTGTTCGCGTTCGCGCTGGTCTGCGCCGGCGTGCTGGTGCTGCGAGTCAAGGAGCCCAACCGCGAACGGCCTTTCAAGGTGCCATTCGTCTGGGTTATTGCCCCGCTCGGCGTCGCCGCGTGCCTGTTCATCATGGTCGGACTGCCGAAACAGGCGTGGGAACGCTTCGGACTCTGGCTCTTGATCGGGATCACCCTCTACGCCGTCTACGGCTACAAACACAGCAAACTGCGAAAAGCCTGACGGCCCGTTCGCCCGTTCGCCCGTTACAATGGCGGATTGGGGTTTCCCCTGGAAACCTCGCAGTGCCCCTCATGCCGCACGACTGGATTTCCGTTCGCGGCGCGCGTGTCCACAACCTCAAGGACATCGACGTCGACATCCCGCGCGACAAGCTCGTCGTCATCACCGGGCTGTCGGGCTCGGGCAAGTCGTCGCTGGCGTTCGACACGCTGTACGCCGAGGGCCAGCGCCGCTACGTCGAGTCGCTGTCGGCCTACGCGCGGCAGTTCCTCGAGCAGATGGAGAAGCCGGACGTCGACCTGATCGAGGGTTTGTCTCCGGCGATTTCGATCGAGCAGAAGACCACCGGTTCGAACCCGCGCTCGACCGTCGGCACCGTCACCGAGATCTACGACTATCTGCGGCTGCTCTTCGCCAACATCGGCGTGCCGCACTGCCCGAACTGCGGCCGCGAGATCGCGTCGCAGTCGCTCGAGCGCATCGTCGACCTGGTGATGACCTACCCGCAGGACACGCGCATCAACGTGATGGCGCCGATCGTCCGCGGCCGCAAGGGCGAGTTCAAGAAGGAGCTGCAGGCGCTGCGCACGCGCGGCTTCACCAAGGCGCGCATCGACGGCCAGCTGCGCTCGCTCGAGGAAGACATCGCGCTCGATCGCCGCCGCAACCACAACATCGAGATCGTCGATCGACCGGCTGATCGTCCGCAGCGGCATCGAGCGACGGCTCGCCGAGTCGGTCGAGGTGGCGCTGCAGCTCGCCGACGACGTGGTGGTGATCAACTCGCTCGACGGCGGCGATCGCCTGTTCTCGCGCAAGCTCGCGTGCGTCGTGTGCGGCATCAGCGTTCCCGAGATGTCGCCGCGCGCGTTCTCGTTCAACTCGCCGCACGGCGCGTGCCCGTCGTGCCAGGGCCTTGGCGCGACCTGGGACTTCGATCCGCTGCGCATCGTCCCCGACGATTCGCTGTCGCTCGCCGGCGGCGCGATCGCGCCGTGGGGCAAGGGCGAAGCCAAGCAGGAAGCCGTCGCCGCCATCGCCTCGTACTACGGCATCGATCCGAAGACGCCGTTCGGGAAGCTGTCAAAGAAGCAGCGCGATCTGATCCTGCTCGGGCCCGCCAGGAACGACGAGGCCCACGTCGAAGGCAAGAAGCCGAAGGCCAAAGGCAGAACGAAGAAAGCCGCGGCGCCCGATCCGTTCGGGCGCGACTTCGAAGGCGTCATCCCGAACCTGCGCCGGCGCTTCGAAGAAGGCTCGTGGGCCGTGCAGGAGGAGCTCGACCCGTACCGCGCGCTTCGCGAATGCCCCGTCTGCAGCGGCAATCGGCTGCGCCCGGAGAGCCTGTCCGTGACGGTCAAGGGCAAGACGATCGCCGACTACGTCAACCTGCCGATCTCGGAGGCGCTCGCGCTGTTCGACGCGCTCGAGCTCAACGATCGCGAGGCGATCATCGCGACGCGCATCCTCAAGGAGATCCACGATCGGCTGCGGTTCCTGAACGACGTCGGCGTCGGCTATCTCACGCTCGCGCGCTCGGCGGCGACGCTCTCCGGCGGCGAAGGGCAGCGCATCCGTCTCGCGACGCAGATCGGCTCGAACCTGACCGGCGTGCTGTACGTGCTCGACGAGCCGTCGATCGGCCTGCACCAGCGCGACAATCGCAAGCTGCTTGACGACGCTGGCGCGCCTGCGCGATCTCGGCAACACCGTGATCGTCGTCGAGCACGACGAGGAAACGATCCGGACCGCGGATTACGTCGATCGACCTCGGCCCCGGCGCCGGCGAGCTCGGCGGCCAGGTGATCTTCCAGGGGTCGCCCGCGGAGCTGATCGGCAACGGCCACGGCTCGCTGACCGGCGCCTATCTGGGCGGGCAGTCCGCGATCGAGACGCCGAAGACGCGCCGCAAGGAGTCGAAGGGCGAGATCGTCATCCGCGGCGCGCGCGCCAACAACCTGAAGGACTTCGACGTGAAGATCCCGCTCGGCCGGCTCGTCGCCGTCACCGGCGTCAGCGGCTCGGGCAAGAGCACGCTGGTCAACGACATCCTCTACAAGTCGCTGGCGCGCGAGTTCTATCGCGCCGCCGACGAGCCCGGCGCGCACGACAAGATCGAAGGCATCAACCTGATCGACAAGGTCATCGAGATCGATCAGTCGCCGATCGGCCGCACGCCGCGATCGAATCCGGCGACCTACACCGGCCTGTTCACGTTCATCCGCGAGCTGTTCGCGATGGTGCCCGAAGCGCGCACGCGCGGCTTCAAGCCGGGGCGCTTCTCGTTCAACGTCAAGGGCGGGCGCTGCGAGGCGTGCCAGGGCGACGGCGTCATCGCCATCGAGATGCACTTCCTGCCCAACGTCTACGTGACGTGCGAGCAGTGCAAGGGCCGCCGCTACAACCGCGAAACGCTCGAGATCAAGTACCGCGGCAAGTCGATCGCCGACGTGCTCGATCTCACCGTCGACCAGGCGCTGCCGCTGCTCGAGAACTTCCCGCCGATCGCGATCAAGCTGCGGACGCTGCAGAGCGTCGGGCTCGGCTACATCACGCTCGGCCAGTCGGCGACGACGCTGAGCGGCGGCGAGGCGCAGCGCGTCAAGCTGTCGCGCGAGCTGTCGAAGCGCGGCACCGGCCGCACGCTCTACATCCTCGACGAGCCGACGACCGGCCTGCATTTCGAGGACGTGCGGAAGCTGCTCGACGTGCTGATGCGGCTCGTCGAGCAGGGCAACACGATCGTCGTGATCGAGCACAACCTCGACGTCATCAAGTCGGCGGACTGGCTGATCGATCTGGGTCCCGAAGGCGGCGAGGGCGGCGGACGGGTGGTCGCGCAGGGCACGCCGGAGCAGGTGGCCAGGGCAAAGGGGTCGGCGACCGGCCAGTTCCTGTCGGCGATTTTGAGAGGGGCCTGACCCTTAAACGCAATTTGATTGGCTTCCGGGGTCAGATGCCCTTAGTGAGGCGGTTTTGACACGGTTCGGGCTTTTGCCTCTGTGGTTGGTCAAACACAGCTCAGAGGACGGCCCATCGTTGAAGGTTCTCGTAAGTGTTGCAGCAAAAAGCTTTATCAGATTTAAGACGATTCCGTAGGACGGGCATCGACTTTGCTTTGGGGAAGGGCACAAGTTAAGTCGATGGACGCACAACGGACTCTCAAACGTCAGATTTCGTGCGCAGGGATCGGACTGCATTCCGGCCAGAAGGTGACGCTCACCCTCAAGCCCGCGGCTGCGGACACCGGCATTCGCTTCCGCCGCACCGACCTGGGCGTCGAGATTCCCGCCTCGGTCAGCGAAGTGTCCAGCGTCCAGTATGCGACGGTGCTCGGCAAGGACGGCGCGACGGTCGAAACCGTCGAGCACCTGCTCGCCGCGCTCGTCTCCGTCGGCATCGACAACGTCATCGTCGAGCTCAATCACCGCGAAGTGCCGATCATGGACGGCAGCAGCGCGCCGTTCCTGTATCTGCTGCAGGAAGCGGGCGTCAAGAAGCTCGCCGCCGCGCGCAAGTACCTGAAGATCCTCAAGCCGGTGCAGATTGCGACGGCGACAAGCGCATCGCGATCTATCCGTCGGATCACTTCAAGGTCAGCTACACCATCAGCTTCGATCATCCGCTGCTGCGGCACCAGTCGCGCACCGAGCGCATCACCGAAAAGTCCTTTGCGGATCACATCGCCGCGGCGCGCACCTTCGGCTTCCTGAAGGAAGTGGAGTGGCTGCGCCAGAACGGCCTCGCGCTCGGCGGCTCGCTCGAAAACGCGATCGTGATCGGCGACACCGGCGTGCTGAACGCGCTGCGCTTCGAAGACGAGTTCGTCCGCCACAAGATTCTCGATGTCGTCGGTGACCTGGCGTTGGTCGGATATCCCATCGTCGGTCACGTCGTCGCGCATCGCGCCGGCCATGCGCTGCACACGCAGCTGGCGTCCGGGATTCTGGCTGATCAGGAGGCGTGGTGCCTCGTCGATGCGCCGGCGGCGGTGCCCGAAGGGGCATTCGACGCCGTTGGCGTCCCCGGCACCGCGCGCGCCCACTAGTTCCCTCGCCCAACCTCCAACCGTGAACGTGTAGGCCGCGGCTCAACCCCGCGGCCTAATTTTTTGCGCCGGTCGTTCGTTCAGCGTTTCGGCTCGGAGTCGGTCGAGACCTTCGGGCGAGTGGCGTCGTCTTCGAGCGACTTGAGCACGTCGCGCCACGCGAACTTCTTGCCCATGCCCCGCACGTAATAGTCCATCCACGCCATTTCGCTGATCGATTTGACGAACTGGTTGCGGGGGTCTGGAATGCCGTGCGTGTTGCCCGGATACATGTAGAGCTCGGTCGGCACGCCCAGCTGCTTGAGCGCCATGTGCAGTTCGATGGACTGCGGGCTGGGGACGCGGGGATCGCCTTCGACGACGTGGATCATCGTCGGCGTTTTCGCGTTCTTGATGTATTTCAGCGGCGACTGGTTCCAGTAGGCGTCGAAATCGTCGTAGGGAAGCTTGTTGCCAAGATAGAACTGCCGGTTTCGCTGGACGTCGCTCTGGGCGTACATCGAGATCCAGTTCATCGTCCCGGCGCCCGTGCTGATCGCCTTGAAGCGATCGGTGTGCGTCAGGATCCAGTTGGACCAGTGTCCGCCCGCGCTCCAGCCGAGCGCGCCCATGCGATCCGGATCGGCAATGCCCTGGGCGATCAGGTAATCGACACCGGCGATGATGTCGTCGTAGCCGGGCGCCATGTAGTTGCCGACGATGTCGGTCTTGAGCTTGAAGCCGTAGTTCGTGGATCCGCGGTAGTTGGGCCGCAGCACCACGTAGCCGGCGCCCGCGTAGACCTGCGAGCCGTATCCGCCGTTGAACGAGAGAACGTCCGCCGAGGCGGGCCCCCCGTGGATGGCGACGATCAGCGGGTAGCGCTGGCCGGCGCGATAGCCGACCGGTTTCACCAGCACGCCGCCAACCAGGGTGCCGTCCTTCGACTTCCAGGTGATCTCTTCCTGTTGCCCGAGCGCGAAGCCGCGCACCTGCGGGTTCGGATCGGTCAGCTGGCGCCACGACTTACGGGTGCTGGCATTGGCGACCGTATCGACCGTGAAGACGGTCGTCGGCGTGGTGCCGTCAGAGTAGTTGATCAGGAGCACGCCGGTGTTGGCGTCCTCTTCAATCGACACGCTGGCCTTTTCTTCGGTGAGCGGCCGCACCGTGTTGTAACGCACGTCGAGCGAGACGATCTGGTTGGTGGCCTTGATGCCCTCGTTGAAGTAGATCGTCGAGCCGTCCTTGGACCAGAAGCCGATCGACACGTCGCCGTCGAACGACTCGCCCAGCTTGCGGAAGGGTTTGCCCTTGTCCGCGATGGCGCGGAGGTAGACGCGGTTGTTGCTCATTCCGTAGGTCGCGAGATCGTCCGGTCCCGAGAACGCGATCTGCGTGCTGTCGGGGGAGAAGCTCAGGCCGCTTTCGCCGATTTCGGCGTTGTTGGTCAGGCGCTCGATCGAACCGGTGGCCGCCTCGAGCAGATACAGATCGGAGTAGATATTCTCCGACGTGATGCCGCGCTGGTAGCGGTTCGGCGACAGCCCGCGGAAGCCGACCCACTTGCTGTCCTTCGAAATCGTGAAGTCGTCCGCGGAGTAGGCGCCGCCTTCGGTGAGGCGTTTCGTGCTCCGCGCCGCGACGTCGAGCGCCCACAGGCTCGAGACCGGTGTCTCAGGGTTGCGGATGTTGACGGTGAACTTCTTGTCGCGCCGGGTTTTCTCGTCCTCGTCGATCGTGTCCGGCGTCACGAAATAGATCCGCTTGCCGTCGGGCGCCCACTGCCACGAGCGCACGCCGGTCGCGTGCTTGGTGACCTGCTCCGCGACCGCGCCGTCGGGAAGGTTCCCAGGCAGCGAGTAGAGCTGTTCTTCGCCGCTCTTGCCGGAGCGGAACGCGAGCCAGCGCCCGTCGTCACTGAACGCGAAATCCGACACGCCCTCTTTCGCATCCGAGACCCGGCGGGCCTCGCCGCCGTCGGGACGCATCATGTAGAGCTGATTGCGCGACGAGGCGCTCTCCGGCGCTTCGCGGTTCGAGAGGAAGACGAAGAAGCTTCCGTCGTGCGCCCAGCGCGGCGACGTCTCGTTCTTCTCCTTGGTGAACGTCATCTGCTTCGTCGACGCCACGCCCTGCTGGAGCGACACGAGGTAGATGTCGGTCTGCCGCTTCGCCTCCTTCCAGTCCGGCGTGGACAGCGTATAGAGCATCCACTTGCCGTCGGGACTGGGCGTCTCGGCGGCGACTTGACGCATCTGCTGCATGTCGAGGAAGGTCATCGGCCGCGGGCCCGGCGTCTGCGCCCGTGCCGAGGGGACAGCGAGATCCGTCGAGGCGCACGAAGAGCAGCGCCAGTATCGTGATGAAGTTGCGCAGGGTCATTCGCGGAGCTTACGCCCGCGAAATGGTCCGGTCAAGGTGAGCGCGCGCGGCGCGCGTCTATCTGCGGCGTCGAAGGCGGCCAATTGAGGATCACGGTCGCCGGGGGCGCGGTGCGCTCGACGAACCGGTTGACCATGAATCGTCCGTCGGGCGCCACATCGTACGGCGTGACGAACCCGAGACCTCCCCCCGTCATTCTTGCTTCGAAGAGTGGGGTGGGAGCCCCCAACTGAAGCGAGTCGCCGTCCGAGACAGGTACCGCGATGATCTGGCCTTCGAGACGTAATAGAGCTCGCGGCCGTCGCGGGACCAGACCGGAAAACGTCCGCCACCGGTCGAGACCGACCGCTTCAGCCCGGGCTGCGCGAACGGCGCCACGTAGACGTTCATGACGCCGGACTCGTCCGAGCTGTAGGCGAGCCATCGGCCATTCGGAGAAATTCTCGGATAGCGCTCGTCGAAACGCGACGCAAGCAACGGCTTGCGCGGGTAGCCGCCCGGTCCGGGCGCGCCGCTCATGTCGAGCAGCCAGATGTCCATCCGTCGTGACCATCACGTTCTCCGGCTTCAGGTCGCGATGGATGATGCCCGCTTCGTGGGCCTTGGCGAGGCCATCGGCGACCTGCGCGGCGATCGACAGCACGCGACGGATCGGCAGCGGCCCTTCGGCAATGAGCTGCCGCAGGGTCTCGCCGATGACCAGCTCCATGCACAAGTACGGAGTAGGTGTTCGCGCTGCCGATGTCGTGCACGGTCACGATCGCGGGATGGTTGAGCGCGGACGCGGCCCGTGCTTCCTGTTCGAACCGACGCAAGCGGTCATGGTCGGTTGCGTACGCCGACGGCAGGACTTTGATCGCGACGTCGCGACCGAGACGCGAGTCGTGCGCCAGATAGACGTCGCCCATCCCGCCGGAGCCGAGCGCGGCCCGGATCTGGTACGGCCCGATCGACGTGCCGGGCGGAAGGCTCATGACTGAGGTGCTGGGATTCTATAATGGCCGCGCGCCATGCAGCAGGCATTGATCGCGTTCGCATCGAGCCGCCTGGCGCTGATCGTCACCGGTTATCTCGCGCTGACGTGGTTTCCCGCGCATCCGGTCGAATCGTGGATGGGGCTGTCGTTTCCCGGCGAACAACTGGATCGACGGCTGGGTACGGTGGGACTCGTTCTGGTACGAGTCGATCGTCGATCCGCATCCGCGGTTCGTGCCCGGCGTACCTTTCGAACGCGAACTTCTTTCCGTTCTATTCGTGGGTGTCGTGGATCGTGTCGCTGCCGTTTCGTGCGTTCCTCGATCTGGAGCACGCGTTCTTCATCGGCGCGTTGATCGTATCGTCGGTGTCGTTCGTGCTGGGATTGAAGGCTGTCGATCGGTTGACGACGGCGCTGGCCGGGCGCGACGTGGCGGTCAGGACGATCTGGCTGATCGCGGTGTTTCCGTTTTCGTTCTTCTTCACCGCGGTGTATGCCGACGCGCTGTACTTCTGCCTCTGCGCCTGGTCGCTGACGCTTGCGTATGAGCGGCGCTGGTATCCGGCGTGTGCGCTGGCGGCCATGGCGGCCATGACCCGCATTCCCGGCCTGGCCCTCTTTCCGGCTCTCGGACTCGAATACCTGCGACAGAACGACTGGCGCATCGGTCCGGCACGGAAGAGCAACGGCCTGCATCGCCATCCTGTTGATCGCGCCCGCCGTGATCGCGTCGTACTACGAATGGCGTTACGGCAATCCGCTCGAATTTCTGCACGCGCGGCAGGTCGGGTGGAACCGCGCGTCTGGAATCGCCGGCTACGTGCGCGACTGGAATTACTTTTTCGAGGCGCCGATCTTTCCCTGCAGCGGGCTCGCCGAGTGCGTCAAGGAGTTTGCGCCGACGCGCACGTTGTTGGGTGCCATCGTACCTCGCGCTGCTCCCGGCGTCGATCGTGCTGACCATCATGGCGGCGCGCACGCTCGGCGTGGCACTCGACGGCGTGGGCGCTCATCTCGATCGCGCTGTCGTTGCCGAACGGCTTCGACGGCGTCGGCCGGTTTACAGCGGTGTTGTTTCCGGTCTTCGTCTCGCTGGCGATGCTGTTGCGGAGCCACGACGCTGTTCGTGACGGTGTGCGTTGCGAGCATGCCGTTCCTGCTGCTGTTCTTCGCTCAGTTCGCTCGCTGGCGCCAGGTGCTGTAGACGAGATGCTTGTCGGCAGGGAAGTGCTCCGACTTGACAACGCCCCACTTCGCCAGCCGAAACTGCGCCGCCGTGCTCAGGCAGCCGACGCCGTACCTGACGCTGCGCCAGAAGGTGATCGACGAGGCGTCAGGCGCATAGCTCGTCGGGCACGACACCTCGCCGATCTGAAATCCCAGCCACACGGTCTCGGCCAGGATCTGGTTGTCGAACACGAAATCGTTCGAGTTCGCCGAGAGCGGCAGCGCCTCGAGCAGTTGCCGTGAGAACGCGCGATAGCCGGTGTGGAACTCCGAGACCTTCGTGCCGAGCAGGATGTTGCCGACGAGGGTCAGGAAGCGATTCGGCACGTAGCGCCACATCGGCATGCCGCCTTCGAGCGCGCCGCCGCCAAGGATGCGCGAGGCCAGCACGCAGGAATACAGGCCGCTGGCGATCATCCCGACCATCGCCGGGATCAGCTTCGGCGTGTATTGATAGTCGGGATGCACCATGACGACGATGTCGGCGCCGTTGTCGAGCGCGAGCTGATAACAGGTCTTCTGATTGCCGCCGTAGCCCAGGTTCTTCGGGTGCCGGTGCGCAATCACCTTGTCGAGCCCCCGGGCCAGCTTCATCGTGTCGTCCTGGCTCGCATCGTCAACGACGATCACCAGGTCGACGACGTCGTGGGCGACGACCTCACGCCATGTCTTCTCGATCGTGTGCTGGGCGTTATAGGCGGGCATCACGACCACGACCTTCGGCTTCTGCATCGGCATCCGTATAATAACGGTTGGCCCATGGGAACGGCGTTGCTATGGATTCTCGCAAGCGCGTCGGCCGTTTCGCTGGCCTATGAAGCGACGACGCTCGTCGGATCAGTGCTGCGGCCGCTCATCGCCAACCCGCAGGCCCTGCAGACCGACTTTCATTACTACTACGAGGCCGCCCAACGTTTCTCCGGACATCGCGGTCCGCTGTACTCGATGACCGACGATGTGATCGCGGGCTTCGCGTATCCACCGCCGGCGATCGTTCCGTTCCTCTGGCTGTCCAAGTGGCCGCTCGGCACGGCGCTGCTTGCGTTCACCATCACGTCATACCTGGTCCTGTTTGCGTCACTGCAGCAGTGGATCGCCTATCTCAAACGAAGCGGGATGACGGTCGATCGCAGCAGCACCATTGCGATCATGCTCATCGCTCTGGGGTTGGGTCCCACTTACATGAACGCTGTCTTCGGACAGGTCAACGCCTTCGTGCTCGCAACCGCCGTGGCGTTTGTGTGTCTGGCTCCGACAAGGGTCTTCGAGGCCGCGCGTGCTGCTGGCGCTGGGAATCTGGTTGAAGATCTATCCGATCGTGCTCGGCGGCGATCGCGCTCTGGGATCGCAGGACGTGGCGTGCGCTGGCCTGGACCGCAGCTGCCCTGGCCGCGATCGGCCTGCTGACGATGGCGATCGTGCCCTATCGGGAATTTGAATCGTTCTTCCTCGAGGTGCTGCCGGCGCGCGCCGACAAGACGGCGATACATGTCGTCAATCAATCGCTGGTCGCGTTTCTCGAGCGGTTCCGTCACGCGCCGGCGTTGTTTCTGAATTGGACGGGCCATGAGGCGGTGACGGTTTCGTGGGTCGTTGCGCATCTTCAACGCGGGCTTTGCCGTACTTGCCGTCGCACTCATGTGGAGGCGTCCGCGTCCAGGCGCGTTCAATGCCGCTTGCGTGATCGCGCTGGTCGCAGTGATCGCGCCGCTCGGATGGGGCCACACCTATGTGATGGTCTTGCCGCTCATCGTGCTATCAGCTGATCCTGCTGAAGGACGCCCCATCGCTCGCGGCCGCCGGGATCTTCCTGTCCGTAGCGACGTTCATGATTCCAGCTGGTCGGCACCTGCCGATCGATCGCGCGCCGGACTGGCTGGAAAACGTCGTGTATTCGCGCTATCTGATTGCGACCATTGCGTTAATGCTGATTCAGTGCCGCACGAGGGCGTACGACCGAAACGGCACCTGTCATTTCTTCCGCTTGACACTCGATTCAGAGGGGCGTAGTAAGTGGGGTACGGGAGGTGGAAATGCACGATCCACCGGACCATTCCCGCGCGTGACCGAGGAACCTAGGCCCGGGCCACGCGCCAGATTGGCCGAGAAGAATTCAAGTAAGCAGCAAGTGTCAGATAACGAAAGTTAGTCCCGGTTTACCCGGGACGCGCATGAAGCGCACTGAAACGCCCGAAGCCAATTCCGGCTCGGGCGTTTCCCTTTTATCGACGCCAGCCTGCAAGCCCGTAGCCCGCAAGCCCGTAGCCCGTAAGCCCTGCACCTGGATCCTAGTAGGTGACGCGGACGCGGTACTTCAACGATCGCGGTGCCATCGGCGACGACCGGCACCTTGAACTGCGCCGCCCACGCCGAGGTCTTCGTCCACTGGTGCGATGAGTTGATCATCCGCCACGTGCCGCCGACGGGTTCGTTGACCTCGACGTTGATCGCGCTCGCCTTGTGATTGCGCAGCGTGATCTCGTATTCGAACTCGTAGACGTTGGTCGCGATCTTCGTGAAGTCGGTCTGCTTGCGCTCGCAGATCACGTCGAAGGCGTTGCCGATCTTGACGTTCAGCGTTTCGTCCTTCGGCGTGTGCATGATGCGGTCTTCGCCGACGAACTGCACGCCGCCCTTCGAGTCCTGCTGATAGACGCGCAGCACGCCGGCCGGCATCGGCAGGCCGAGTCCGGCTTTCTCCTCGTTCCTGAACTGGTAGTAGACCTGGACCGAGTCCTTGATCGGCGAGCCGGGGTGCATGACGTTGCGGTAGTAGTAATTCTGTCCTTCCACGACGTAGCGCTTGACGACCGGCACGTCGGTGCCTTCGAGCAGGCTGACCTGCTTGGTCTGCGCGTTGTTGATCGTCGTCTTCCGGCCCATCGTGTAGAGGTGATAGTCGGAGAATGACTTCCTGCGCCATGCGCTCCTCGGCGCGGGCCGCGGCCGGCGCGGCCATGTCCATCGCCTTGTTCAGTTGCTGGCGCACGCGATTGAGATCGCCGGCCACCAGTTGGAGCTTCGTGTTCTTGAACGCGGTGCCGCTGTTGTTGGTGAGCGTGACCCAGCCGTTGAGATCCGCGGCCTTGTCGTCGCGCGCGACCGTCAGCACGTAGTCGGCGTTCCACGCGAGGCTGCGCGCCAGATACGACGCTTCGACGCGGTGCCGCGCCGCGCCGTCGTTCTGCACCGTCCAGATCAGCGTCGGCCGTGAGTAGAGCGAGTCGGGCAGCTCCGGGAAGCGGATGTGATCGGCGCCGAGTCCGGTGACGATCTCGTTGCCGATCTTCCACACCGGGCTGGTGTTGTAGCTGAGGAGCAGTCGCCTTCACTTCTTCCTGGCGCGTCGAGCCGCCTTCCTGGCGATTGCGCATCAGCGTCACTTCGCGGCCGACGTACTTGCGGAGCAGCTTGTCGGGATCGAGCAGATCGTATTCGTAGTTCTGCTCGAGCACGCTCACCTGCGACGGTTCGGTGAGCGATCGGAAATGCACGGTCGCCGGATTGACGGTTGCGGCGATGTCCATGAAGCGCAGGTTGCCGATGCCGCGCGACAGCTGCAGGTTGCGGACATCGCGCACCAGCGCGATGTCCGAGTTGTAGACGGTGAGCGACAGCTCCGGCTGATCGCTCGAGCGTCGTCGTCAGGTCCTGACCGGACGACGATTCGTTTGCCGGCGGCGTGGTCTCCGGTTCGGCGCCGGCCAACAACGAAGGTGCGCGTCGGGACGCGCCAGCACGACGACGCCGGCCACGAGTGCGATGGCGAGCAAAGTGCGTGCAGACATCTGAAACCGCTCCTTGAAAGCGGGCCGGTCATCGGCCCTTTCCTTTAGAACGGTAGTGGCGGTGATTCCTTGCAGCTTCTGTATTTGCGGCCTGTTTGTCTGTGCTTTCTGCGCCTTCCACCTTCGCGCCACGCGCTACGGCGGACAGGTCTGTGGCCCTGGCCCTGCGCCTTCTGGGGCCCTAAAACGGCCGCCAGGTCCGGCCGCCGTCTTCGGTACGGAAGCGGCGTCCGCTGACGGTGGTGATGGTCGCGATGCGCGCGTCGGTGGCCGACACACTGGCGATGTCGAGCGACTCGGCGAGGTCCACGCGCGTGAAGGTCGCTCCGGCGTCAGTGGTCAGCAGGACAAGTCCCGCGCGCCCCACAAACCAGCACACCGAATCCGACGGCGCGGATTGCTGGGTGACCTCGATGCCGGGCGGCGCGACGATCTTGCCGCGCGCTCTTTTGAAGCGCGCCGAATTCCGCCGGCGCCCGCAGCGGGGCGGCCGCGGCGGCGGTGGCGCGGCGGGCAGCCACTGGCTGCCTCGCGTTCCGCGCGCGGCCTCTCCTGCCTGTCCACCGTAGCCTCAGCGCAGGCGGGCTTGCCGATCTTCACGTGCGGCTCGGCGACCTTGTTCCTCCGCTGCGATCCACAGCGATCGGTGGGCTGTCTCGATGGCTGCGTCGCCTCGGCGGATGTCGCTCGCGGAGCGCCTGCCGCGGCGGCGGAACGAGTTCGCGGCGGCTGGTCGCTGCGCTTCGGCGTTTCCGCGGTGGCGCAGTCGCAAGCCTGCTGTTGCTCCGGAACAACCATCCACAACGTCATGGCCGCGGCCCCTGCCGCAATCGGTGCCAGCCACCACCACGAAGATAAGGTGCCAAGGGTGCGCTACGGTGCGTGGGGTGCCTAAGGTGCTGCGCTCGCCATCGTGCCGACGAGCGCCTGGCATCGTGCGCAGGTCGAGACGTGCGCCTCTACGGTCGCCATTGCCGCCGGTTCGAGACCGCCGTCCGTCCACGCGCCAAGCGTCTCGGCGTCGAGACAGGCTCCGGCCGGCGGCGTGCCGGCGGCGCGAAGCTCATGCTTCAGCGCCTGTTCCAGGATGCGGTCTCGATCGCGGCTCATGACTGGCCTCTGTCTGCGCTTTCCGTGCCTTCTGCGGCCTCACTCATAGAACGATTCGCCACGGATTTCTTGCGGGCCTCAGCTGGAGCTTCAGTTCGCGAGCGTCCCGTATCGAGCCACTCACCGAGGTCGAGGTTGCCGGCATCGTCGGCGATCGACTGAAAGCATTCGTCGATTTCGGTCTTCGCGAAACCGCAATCGTCGCGTAACCGGCGCTCGACATCGTTCGCGGATGACCTTGCGCGTCCGTGCCAGCGCGCGCGAGACGGTTGCCTCGTGCTCGCGGGTGATCGTGCCGATCTCCGCGAGCGTCATCTCCTGCGCATAGTAACAGGCGAGGCGGAGACGATCGCGAGGCGCCAGCGCCGCAATCGCGGCTGCCAGCACGGCGCGCATCGCCGCGACGAAGCGCGCGCGATCAGGATCGAGGTCGCCAGTCCTGGCTTGCAGCGGCACGGTCGATCCCTCGACGGGCAGCGGCTCGAGCTTGCGGGTTTCGCGGTGCCGATCGACGAAACGCTGTGCGATGAGCGATCGCAGCCACGTCGCGAGGCTGCTGCGGCCGTGGAAGTAGCGGAGGACGGACTGGCGAACGCCGTCCTTCTCCTTCAGCCCGAAGAGCTCGGCGAACAGCGCCTGCGCGATATCACGCGCGCCGCCGCCGGCATCGATGGCGTCCGCGGCACGAAACATCGCGGGCCGGAGCTCGCGCACGAAGTGATCCCACGCCTCTTCGTGACCCATCTCGCACGCGCACGCGAGCGCAAGATCGGAGAGGTGCAGTGAGGCGTAATAACGATCGAGCTCGGCTTCGGAAGGCGTGCCGCCGGCGAAGGCCTTCTCGGCGCTTCGTTGGAGCGCGTCTGAAAACACCTCCGACGGCACCTTCCAGCGATCCGCCTGCGCCTTGTCGCGCAGACGCTCGAGCCTGTCGCGGTCCATTCACCTCATTGTGGTCCAGCCGGCCCACCGAAGCCTCTGGCGAAGGTGGGAGTGATAGGATTTCGGCTTGCAGGAGTTGCGATGACCCGTTTCTTGCCCGTTTCGGCCCTGGTTCTTCTGGCGGTCACCCTGGGGCCTCGGCCGGCCCCCGCGCAAGCCACCGCGGATGCCGCGCTCATCCAGAAGGCGCGCGCCATTCACGACCGCGTCATCGCGCTCGACACCCACGACGACATCGATCCGGCGAACTTCACGCGGCAGAAAAATTACACGCAGCGCCTCGAGACGCAGGTCAACATCCCGAAGATGAAGGAGGGCGGCCTCGACGCCTCGTTCTTCATCGTCTACGTCGGCCAGGGGCCGCTGACACCGGAGGGTTACGACAACGCCTACAAGCAGGCGGTCGCAAAGTTCGAAGCGGTCCATCACCTGACGAAGGAGATCGCGCCGGAGCAGATCGAGCTGGCGCTCACCGCCGCCGACGTCACGCGCATCGCGAAGACCGGAAAGAAGGTCGCGCTGATTGGCATCGAGAACGCGTATTCGCTCGGCACCGACCTCAAGCGCGTCAAGGAGTTTTACGATCGCGGCGGCCGCTACATGTCGCTCGCGCACAACGGACACAGCCAGTTCGCCGACTCGAACACCGGCGAGCGCGACGGCAAGTGGCTGTACAACGGCCTGAGCGAGATGGGCAGGCAGGTCATTGCCGAGATGAACAAGTGGGGGATCATGGTCGATCTCTCGCATCCCTCGAAGGCCGCCAACATGCAGGCGCTGGCGCTGTCGAAGGCGCCGGTGATCGCATCGCATTCGGCAGCGCGGGCGCTGGCCGACGTCAGCCGCAACATGGACGACGAGCAGCTCGACGCGCTGAGGAAGAACGGCGGCGTGATCCAGACCGTGGCGTTCGCGTCGTATGTAAAAGTCGCGAAGCCGGATTCGCCGGAAAGGGCGGCGGCGATCGCGGCGTTGCGCAAGGAGTTCGGATTGCCGGCGCCCGGTGGCGGTGGCGGCGCGGGCGGCGGCGGTGGCGGCGGACGCGGCGGCCTGAACGCGCTCTCGCCCGAACAGCGCGCCAAGTACGACGCCCGCATGGCGGAGATCGACAAGAAAACGCCCGGCGATCCGCGCGCAACCGTCGCCGACTTCGTCAATCACATCGATTACCTCGTGAAGAAGATCGGCCTCGATCACGTCGGCATCTCGTCCGACTTCGACGGCGGCGGCGGCGTGACGGGATGGAACGGCGCCGAAGAGACCTTCAACGTGACGCTCGAGCTCGTGCGGCGGGGCTATACCGAGGAACAGATCGGCAAGCTGTGGAGCGGCAACCTGCTGCGCGTCATGGCGGAAGTCGAGAAGGTCGCCAGGCAGATCCAAGCGGGACAAAAATAGGGTGCGTACGGTGCCCAGGGTGCCTGGTGTGCCAGGCCGATGATCTTGCAACTAACGGCGGAATTACAGGAAGCGATCGACTTTCACCGCGCGGTCCTCGCCGAAGGTTCGAAGGCGCTGGTTGGCTACGACACCGCGAAGGCGGTGGCCAACGTCGTGTTGCTGTCGGAGATCCCGACCACCTACGACAAGCGGAGCGACCGCCAGGTCAATGCCGGCAACCTGCTGCTGCGCGGCGTGCCCGGCGTCGGCAAGACGTTCTTCGGCGTCATCCTGTCGGCGATCAGCGACGCCAGGTTCGCGCGCATCCAGGGCCGCGCCGATCTGCAGCCGACCGAGGTCGTCGGCTTTCAGATGATCAATCCGTCGACCGGGCAGCTCGTGACCGAGTTCGGGCCGATGGCGTCGGCGGAAGTGATCCTGCTCGATGAGATCAATCGCATTCCTCTGAAATCGCAGAGCGCGTTTCTCGAAGCGCTTCAGGATCGCACCATCACCGTCGGCAAGGACACCTACGATCTCCCGTCGTTCAGCTTCGCCATCGCGACGATGAACCCGGTGGAGCTCGGGCAGGGGACATTCCCGTTGTCGGAAGCGGCCACCGATCGATTCGCGGTGATCGTGAACATCGGCTACCTGCCGCCGGAGGAAGAAGAAAAGCTCGTGAACTTCGACTTCAAGCGGGTGCGGCTGAACCCCCTGTTGTCGAAGCAGCGGATCATCGAGTTGCGCGCGCTGATCAATCAACAGGTGTTCCTGCACGATCGCCTGGGCAAATACATCCAGCGGCTCGTCGCGGCGACACGTCCCTACAACCCCGATACCGAATGGCGGCACCATTCGCCGTCGGACCTGGTCGAGCGCGGCGTCGATCTTGGCGCGTCGCCACGGGCGATCATTTGCTGGAGTCGGCTCGCCAAGGTGTGGGCGCTCCTGCAACGCGGCCGGGCCGAAGTGTTTCCGGAAGACATTCAGGATCTTGCGCCGTTCGTGCTCGGTCACCGCATCTGGCTCGGCCCGCATGCGGCCGCGCACGGGCTGACCTCGGAGCAAGTCATCCGGGACGTGATTGAACAGGTGCCTATTCCATGAAGGGTGCATGGGTGCAAGGGCGCATGGGTGCCTGGGTGCTCTGTGCCTGGGTGCTGAGTGCGACGGTCACTCTCAGTGCGCAGCACGAAGGGCATCAGCCGGCGCCGGCCCGGCCGGCGGCGAAGACTGAGCCCGCGCCGCAGCCGGCGAAGGTACTCGGGTGGGAGCCGATTCGCTGCTGGCGCCAGTCGAGCGCCGGTGCGATCGCGATCGGCGAAACCTTCACGGTCGTCCTGACGTGCGCGGTCTACGAAGGGGACAACGCCCAGGTCATCCCCGATGAATCTCGATTGGGCGTGGCGTCGATCCAGCTGGCGCCGTTCGAGATCCTGGGAGGCTCGCATCCGCCCGATGTGCGGCGAGGCTCGCGGCGGTTTTTTCAGTACGAGTATCAGCTGCGGATCATCAGCCGCGACGCGATCGGCCACGACGTCAACATCCCGCCGCTGCCAATCTCGTATCGCATCCACAGCCGCGTCGGCGCCGCGGCGACGCTCGAAGGGCGCGACCTCTCGTACGTGATGCCGATGATGCCCATCAAGGTGTTGTCGCTCGTGCCGGCTGATGCCGCGGACATCCGTGACGCCTCGGAGGCGAGCCTTGGCGCCGTCGACTCGCTGCGCTTTCGGGCGAGCCTCTTCCGGGTCCTCACGCTGGCGTTCGCCGCGCTCGCCACGGCGATGGCCGTACTGGCGTTGGTGCCGCTGTCGCGTTCGCGCGCCGCGAGCGGCGGCGACGAGCGGGGCCGCATTCCCGATCGGACGATCGTTGACGGCGCTGCCGGGGAGCTGCGCTCGCTGCAGTCGCGCACCGCCGCCGAAGGGTGGAACGACGAGACGGTGGCCCGCGTCCTGGCTTCCATGCGCCTGATTGCCGCGGCCGCAATCGACCAGGCGATCAGCCAGAAGCCTCTCCGGTCTGATGGCGTCGTGCCTGACGGG
Source organism: uncultured cyanobacterium (assembly GCA_963833135.1). Taxonomy (GTDB): domain Bacteria; phylum Acidobacteriota; class Vicinamibacteria; order Vicinamibacterales; family UBA2999; genus 12-FULL-67-14b. Next base: position 382,352 of record CAWHWW010000018.1, read on the forward strand.
CGGCTGCTCGTGCGGCACGGATTCCTGCGCAAGACCCTGGCAACCGTCTCGAGCGCTGCCACCGCGGACGACATGGCCCGGGCCCAATCGACGGATGGCTCTTCGACGACGAGGCAACAACAGCTCGAGGGTCTGCGATCGGGCCTGCTGGCACTGACGACGGCGTTGTATCGGCAGGAGCCGGTCCGCGATCCATCCGCCCTCGACGAAGCGGTTCGCCACGCCATTGCCGTCGCGACCGATGTGTCCAAGGAGCGAAGCCGGTGGAGCCACCTTCGCCGAGGCTACGGTGCCCAGGGCAGGCGATGGGCCCGACGCTGAGCGCGCTCGGCTCGTCGATCGTCAGCGAATGGAGCGCGATCGACGTCGCGAGCCTTCAATACTGGCGGCGCGACGTCGCCGGGCTCGCGTTGATTGCACTGGTCGCGATTGCCGTGCTGATGCTGCTGATGCGGAGAGCCATCGCCCGCAAACCCGGCCGGCATCACATCGTCGTGCCCGCGATGCTGAGGCAATGGCCTGAATCGCGTTTTGCCTGGGTTCGCCACGTTCCTCTCGTGCTGTTCGTGGCGGGATTGCCGCTGGCGGTGCTTGCCGTTGCCGATCCGTACTCGTCGCTCGTCGCCGAGAACGTGACCTATCCGGGCCGCCGCATCAGCCTGATGATCGACGCGTCGGACAGCATGCAGACTTCGTTCAAGGCGGCGACCCTCAACACCCGGAATGAAGTGCAGCCCGCCTTCTTCACGACGGTGGCGGCGGCGCAGCGGTTCGTCGAACTGCGCCGCAAGGGAAAATATCGCGACCTGATGGCGCTCGTCGAATTCGGCAGCCGCGCCTACGTGATTACGCCGTTTACGAGCGACTACGACAACCTGCTGCTGAGCATGGCGCTCATCGGCGATCCGGTCGAGTTCTCGACCTTCCCCGAATCGGGCACGGTCATCGCCAGCGCGCTCGAGGAGAGCATCGAGATTTTCAAGGCGTTCGATTTTCTCGAGGCGTCGGGCAACCTGATGGTGATCTTCACCGACGGCGAAGACACCACGTCGATCGTGCACGGCCGCAGCCTCGACGACATCCTGAAGAGCGCCGTGGACAACAAGATCCCCCTCTACTTCGTGCGCACGAACTACGACAAGGAGTTTGGGGAGGGCATTCCGGATGCGAAGTGGCAGGCAGCGGTCGAAAAGACCGGCGGCCGCTATTACGTTGCGAAGAACGAAGCGAGCCTGCTGGCCGCGGTTTCGGATATCGATCGCGAAGCCGCCGGCGCGATCTCGGCCCGGCAGTACACGAGCCAGCTGCCTCGCTTCACGCTGTTTGCGCTGGCGGCATTTGTGTTGTGGACCGGCGCGGCCGGTCTGAAGGTCGGCACTCCCTGGTTTGGACGGTTGCCATGAGTACTGTCATCACCCGAATGTTGATCGCGGTCGTGCTCGCCATCGCCGCGTGGCTCAGCTGGTCCGAATCGAAACTCGCGGTGCGCGTCGCCGATGCGAGGCAGGACATCGCTGACGCTCGCTCCCGACAACCTCGATGCGCTCACGCCCGAGCGCGCGTTGTCGGATTACCTGCCCGGGAGTCACCGCCGCCTGTCCGACGAGATCCGCGTGGCGAAGGCGACGAAGGCCTATTGGCTCGGTCGTTACGGCTCGGTCGCCGCGGATACCGGCGACAGTGAATCGGACGCGGAGATTCTGCTCGCCGCCGCGAATGCCGCGTTTCGCGAGGCCGAGCGCGATCCCGCGGTTGGTCCCGCCGCGGTGCAGCGCCTTGACGGCGTCCTGCAGGCCTACGCATCGGCACTGAAAGCGTCGCCCAGGAACGCGAGAGGCGGCCTACAACTACGAATACGTCGCGCGGATTCGCGATCGAGTGGCACGATCGCCGCAGGGGCGCATCGCGAAGGGTCCTGCCGCTGCCGGTCCGGTGATGGGTGGCGATCTTCCTGCGGGCGCCACGATCCATGGCGGCCCCGGCGCGCCGCCGCCCGACGCGAAGATGGAGGAGATCCAGACCATCGCGCCAATGGAGTACGGCGATCGCGAGGCGCAACCGGAAGCGACGCCCGGCGCCAAGCGCGAGCGCAAGGGGTAATCCATCGCGCGATCTTGTGATGTGGTGAGCTTGTGATCGACGGAATCAATTTCGCGGCGCCGCAGTTCCTGTGGCTGCTCGCCGCGCCCGGGCTGTTCCTGCTGGCGTGGCTGTGGCGCTTCTCGCGGCGCATCGCCGACCTCCGCCGGCTGAAGGATCGCCGATCGGTGCCGATTCGCGAGCGCTACGCGATCGGCGGCGATCTCTGGTTCTGGTTCTTCCTGATCCTTGCCTGCGCCTCGTTCGCCGTCGCGCTCGCCCGCCCGCGCGGTGTCACGACCGTCGTCAATCGCGCCGGCCTCGATCTCGTCGTCTTGCAGGACGGATCGGCATCGATGCATGTCGAGGATGTGTCCGCCTTCGCTCGCACCAACTCAGGCGAGCTGCGGCGAGACAGCGCGCGGCCCGCGGCGACGCGTTGGCAGCGATCAATGGACTTTCTCCGTCTGCTCGGCGACTCGCTCAGCTGGAACGACGATCGCATGGCGCTCACCGTGTTCGCGCACATCGCGACGCCGCAGATCAGGCTCACCAACGATCCCAACACCGTCTTTTTCTTCCTCGATCATCTTCACGATCGCCCTCCCTTCCGGCTCGAAGACGACACCACCTGGGACACCAATCTCGAGCAGGGGATTGCGTGGGGCCTGCGCCTGATCGAGAAGGACAAAGAGCTGCACGGTGCGTCGCTCAACGGGAAGGTGTTCGTGATGCTGTCGGACGGTGAGTCGTGGAGCGGCGAGGTCGCGCGCGCCATCGACCGAGCCGTGCGCGAGCACGTTCCGCTGCATGTGATCGGTGTCGGCACGCTCGCGGGCGGCGACCTGCCGGCGACGGTGATCGATGGCGTCGAGGAGCCGTCGCCGGGAAAGTCGCGCCTCGATCGCGCGTCGTTGCAGCGCATCGCCGCAGCGGGTGGCGGCCAGTATTTCGAGCTCGATCGCGATCCGGATCGCGACATCGCCAACACGATCATCGACGCGGGCCGCCGGCAGGCGCCGACGACCACGGAAGAAGGGACGGTCGAGGAGCTGTATTGGCGATTTCTCGCAGCAGGACTCGCGTTCGCCGCGCTCGGCAGCGTCTTCCTCCGCGATCGCGCGGAGCTGTGGATTCAGCTGATCGCGGCCGCGGCGACCGGTGCGGCGATCTGGAGCCTCATCGCCGCCTAGTCGGTGATCCGTGCTACAAGTTCGCGCATGGCGAAGAAAGCGAAGAAGGCGAAGAAGGCGAAGGCGCGGAAAACGACGCGGAAGGCCGGCTCGCAGACCGGCCGCGCGAAAGACGGCGAAACGGAGCGCTGCCGGACGCACTGCTGGCGCCGATCAAGGGCGCGACCGCGCGCGAGATCGGCGGGGTGAAGCTCGACGTCGCGTCCGCCGGAGCGGCGCGCGTCAAGCGCATGATCTATCCGCCCGGTTTCCGCTGGTCGAAAGCGATGAAGCCGATTGTCGGCACCGAGCGTTGCATGCACGCGCATGTCGGCTTCCTGGCGCGCGGGGAGATTCACATCGAATACGCCGACGGCTGCGTGGTCGAGTTCAAGGCGCCGCAGGTCGTGGCCATCGATCCTGGACACGACGGCTGGGTCGTCGGCAGGGAGCCGGTGATCCTGATCGAGTTCGACTTCGAAGGCGACACCGTCGCGCGCCTTGGCATGCCGAGCGAGCATCGCCACTGACCGCGGATCAGTTCGCCAGGATCAGCGTCTTGCCGAACGTCGACCGATCGTTGATGCATTCGATGATGAAGTGCGCGGTGTCGGCGCGCGACACCTTGTTGATGCCGGACAGCCGCAGCTGTTCTCCGACGCGGTAGTTCCTCGTCAATGGCCCGTCGGTGAGTACCACCGGCTGCACGATGGTCCAATCAAGCCCGCTGTTGCGGATCATCTGATCGCCGATCAGCTTGTCGGCGTAGATACCCCGAAGAAGCGTACGGAAGAAGATCTTCGGCAGCAGGGCGAATCGCGATACGTGTCGCCGACGCCGATGGCCGACGTAAAGACCAGCCGCTTGACGCCATTTGCCCGCATCGCCGCGATGATCCCCGGCACGCTCTGCGCGATGAGGTTCTCGGATGTGAAGGACTTGCCGCGTCCGATTGCGCTGATTACGGCATCCTGCCCGCGCATGGCTTCGCCGAGTGCCGCAGAGGCCATGACGTCCCCTTCGACAATGCGACTGCGCTGGTGTTGAACGCCGGCCTTGGAGGGATCGCGCGCGAGGATCGTAACGTCGTGGCCCGCTTCGAGCGCCTGGGCCACGACCTGACGACCCGTTCCACCGGTACCGCCGAGCACCAGGAGCTTCACGATCGGCGCATCCTAACACCCAGGCCCGCCATGGCGCGAAGTGCGGCGGCGGATCAGGGTCTCGCGGTATCATTTCCGGCCATGACTCGTCCTCGTCTGGCGGCGCTCGTGTTCGCCGCCGCTCTCGCTTCCTCCGTGCACGCGCAAGCGCCCCAGTATCGCGCCCGTCTGTCGATCGTGCCGATCGACATCGCGATGCAGAGCACCATCGCCGGATCGGGATCGGTCACCGCGATCCTGAAGGGCACCACGCTGACGATTAACGGCACGTTCAGTGGATTGAAGACCGCCGGCGACGGTTGCCCGGTTGCATCGGAGTCCACGGACGGCCATGCGCGGCGCTCCGATCGGCGATCTCACCGTCACCGCCGAGACCAGCGGCACGATCAGCGGATCGATCGAGCTGACGAAAGAGCAGATCGACGATCTGGCCGCGGGACGGCTGTATATCCAGTTGCATAGCCAGAAAGCGCCCGACGGGAATCTGTGGGGCTGGCTGCTGGCCGCAGAAAAGAAATAAACACCAGGGCCGCAGAAGGCACGGAAGGCACAGAAGGTAAAGACACATGATCTTCAAACGCGCATTCGTTGCACTCACGCTCGTCGCGGGCCTGTCGTTTTCGCTCTCGGCGGGCCAGGTTCCGCCCGCCTCCGCCTCGGCTACGGCGAGGCAGGCTCAGCCGGCCGTCTACACCGCCGCGCAAGCGACCGCCGGCCAGGCCGCCTACGCGGCGAACTGCGCGAGCTGTCATCAGCCGACGCTCGTCGGACAGAACGAAGCGCCGCCGCTTGCCGGCACGAATTTCATGACGACGTGGGGCAAGCGGACGACGAAGGATCTGATCGAATACATGGCGGCGACGATGCCGCCGGGCAAGCCGAGCCTCGCGGAGGCGGATTACGTGAACATCTCGGCGTTCATCCTGCAGTACAACGGCGCCACCGCGGGCACTCAGGCATTGGCGGCGACAACAGCCGCGCCGATCGCGACGATCGCGACAGGACAGCGCGCAGCGCCGCCAGTGCGCACCGCCGCTGGTGGTGGTGGTGACGGCGGGCCCGCGCGGCCGGCCGGCCCGGCTGCGCCACGCGGTCACTCGCTCGTCGGCGACATCAGGAACTACGTGCCGGTGACCGACGCGATGCTGAAGAATCCGCCGCCCGGCGACTGGCTGATGGCGCGCCGCAACTACCAGGCGTGGAGCTACAGCCCGCTCGACGAGATCAACCGCGGCAACGTCAAGGAGCTGAAACTCGCGTGGACCTGGTCGATGAACGACGCCGGCGCGAACCAGGCGATGCCGCTCATTCACAACGGCATCATGTACCTCGGCAACACCGGCAACATGATGCAGGCATTCGATGCTGCGACCGGCGACCTGGTGTGGGAAAACCAGGTTGGGCCGAATACGATTCGCGGCTTCGGCGCCGTGCGCAACATCGCGATCTATCGTGACAAGGTCTACATGGCGACCAACGACGGCCGCCTCGTGGCCTTCGATGCGCGCACCGGCAAGGTGGCGTGGGACGTGCCGGTCGCGAACCCGGGCAGCGGTTTCACCAATTCGAGCGGGCCGATCGTCGCGCGCGGCAAGGTGATCCAGGGGCTGCACGGCTGCGATCGCTTCCGCCAGAACGAGCGGTGCTACATCAGCGCCTACGACGCCGAGACCGGCAAGCAGTTGTGGAAGTTCAACACGATCGCGCGCACCGGCGAAACCGGCGGCGATACATGGGGCAACGTCCCGGACGTCGCCCGCGCCGGCGGCGACACCTGGATCGCCGGCAGTTACGATCCCGATCTCGATCTCACCTACTGGGGCATCGCGCAGGCCAAGCCGTGGATGCCGGCGAGCCGCGGCAACAAGACCTCGGACTCAGCGCTCTACACTGCGTCGACGGTGGCGCTGCGCGTTGAGGACGGCACGCTCGCCTGGCACGTGCAGCACATGCCCGGCGAGTCGCTCGATCTCGACGAGGTGTTCGAGAAGGTCCTCGTCGACATCGGTCCCGAGCAGGACCTTTTCACGATCGGCAAGGCCGGCGTGCTGTGGAAGATCGATCGCAAGACCGGGAAGTTCCTCGGCTACAAGCACACGGTCTTCCAGAACGTGTTCGAGAAGATCGATCCCGAACGTGGTATCCCGACGTATCGCGCGGACATCGTCAACCAGAAGATCGACGAGTGGCTGACGGTGTGCCCGAGCACCGAGGGCGGCCACAACTGGCAGGCGATGTCGTATCACCCGCCGACCAGGCAGCTGATCATCCCGCTCAGCCAGTCGTGCATGGAGATCGTCCCGCGCAAGGTCGCGTTCGAGGAAGGATCGGGCGGCACCGCCGCGGGCCGCCGCTTCTTCGAGATGCCGGGCAGCGACGGGAACGTCGGCAAGCTCCTCGCGATCGACGTGACGAACATGAAGGAGATGTGGAGCCGCGAGCAGCGCGCCGCCTATCTCACCGCGGCGCTCAGCACCGCCGGCGGCGTCGTCTTCATCGGCGATCTCGATCGCCAGTTCCGCGCACTTGACGTCAAGACGGGCGACGTGCTGTGGTCGGCGCGCCTCAACACCGCGGTGCAGGGCTTCCCGGTCACGTTCACCGCCAACGGCCGGCAGTACGTCGCGGTCACCGCCGGCAACGGCGGCGGCAGCCCGCGAGTCGTGCCGAGCACGATCACGCCGGAGATCAAGCCGCCGTCGAGCGGCAACATGCTCTACGTGTTCGAGCTGCCGAAGAAGTAAAGCAGGGACCGTGGCACCAGAAGTTGAATGCGAAAAGCAGCATCCTGCGCTTCGCGTTCCCGACATCGCCCCCGCCGTCGAGTTCTACACGAAGAAGCTTGGCTTCCGCCTCGGTTTCACTTGGGGAGAACCGGCTGAGATGGCGGGCCTCAATCTGGGCGACGTGCAGATCTTTCTCGAACGCGGACGACCCGCTCCCGAAGGCTGTTCCCTGTACTTCGTCGTCGGCAACGCCGACGAGCTGTTCGAATACCAGCGCGATAACGGCGTCGAGATCGTCCAGGACCCGAGCGACCGGCCGTGGGGACTGCGCGACTATCGCGTCCGCGACCTGCACGGCTACGAGCTGTCATTCGGTCATTATCTCTACAACCAGGGTCCGCCGCTCGAGATCGAGCGCGTCGACGTGCCCGTAAGGATCGAAAAGCGGCTCGCGGCGCTACTCCAGGATCTCGCGGCGCACAAGCGGATGACCGTCGGCAGCTGCCTCGAGGAAACGCTGCTGCACACGCTCGATGGCGTCGGCCCGCATACGAAAGCTGATCTGCGTCACATTGCGCAGTTGAAGATCAAGCACGGCATCGACTACGACAGCCACGGAAGCTATCGCTTCGTCGAAAAGAAGGAGGTCCCATGATCGCTCATCGCCTTTTCCTCGCCGCTCTCGCTCTCACGATTGCAGGTGCCGTCGGTGTACCAGGCGCAGCTGTCCGGCCAGACCGATCAGATCACCGTCAGGGTGACGTCGGCGGGCGAGCGCGCGATTCGCTTCCGCGGAGCGGTGATGTTCCAGGAAGGCGGTCTCCAGATCGTCGAAGGACAGACCCCGTTCGAAGTCCGCGGCCGTGGCGGTGTCGCGCTCGGTGTTTTCGAGCGGCAGGGCGATGGCCCCGAGATTCGCGTCGAGCTGTCAACCGGGCAGGGCACTGCCTCCGGCACGGCCGGGCGCGTGATTGTCGGCAACGACGTCGTGCGTGGTGTCAACCACTTCGCGCGCACGTTCTGACGATCGTAGGGTCGATGGCTGCAAAGCCTCAGAAATGTCCAACGGCTCGGGCAGCATGGAGCAGGGTTAAGGAGGTCGCAATGAGACGGACTGCCGCCATCTGCATTTCGGTAGCGCTGCTGGTTGCCCCGCTCGGCGCTAAAGGCCCGACGACGAGAATCGTGATCAAAGACCTCGAGCGCGGTGGCGTGGTTGAGATCACCGACCGCTCCGTTCTCGATCAATTCCAGGTCTGGTCAGGTAAAGGGACGTACTCCGGATCGGTCGAGGGGACCGAGGGATTCATCGTCGACTGGCAGGCCGGCATCGTTGAACAACGTCCGACCGAGCTGCGCCGCTATGAAGTCCGCTTCTACGTTGCGCGGAGGAATGCTTCTGGAGAAGAGCTGGCCTACGTCGTTCTCTACGAGAGCGATCCGTCGACCCGCCAGGGTTACGTCTACCTTCCCGGCCGGGCGGATGAACACTACAGTCTGAATGTACGATCCATTCATCGTCGCGTCGAAGGCAATTGGTTGCGCGCGAACCAGGCGTGGCAAGCCGCGGTGAAGCTTCAGTAGCGACGCGATGCCCATCGTCTCGATCACGCGCCTGCGGGTTCGATCGTGGCGATATCTTCCAGCATTCTTTATCCAGACGTGGCGGATAGCTCGCCAGGCGGCCAGGGCTGAGGGGAGCCTGGCCGTCACGTTGATGCGCAACAGCCGGAACACTTTCTGGACGTGCACGACGTGGTCAACCGAAGCGGCGATGAAGGCTTTCATGCTGGCGCCGCCGCACGGTCCGACGATGCGCAAGCTCCTTGATTGGTGTGACGAAGCGGCGCTCGTGCACTGGACGCAGGAGGGAGACGCACTGCCTTCGTGGCAGGAAGCGCATCAGCGTCTGCAGCGGGACGGACGGCCCTCGAAGGTCCGGCACCCGTCGAGCGCTCATTCCTCGCATACCTTCCCGGTGCCGACCGACCTCGGTGGGCTGCGCCTGAAGTAGCACGCGCAGGGGACCAACACATGGCCAAACGCGCCGCTCGTCCCAGCGTTCTTTCTGAAGGCAGCTTCGGCGCATTCGTTCTCGATCAACTGAGCGGCCTCAGCGGTGTCGAGGCCAGGCCGATGTTTGGCGGCGCCGGCTTCTACCTGGACGGCAAGTTCTTCGGGATTCTTTACGAGGAGCAGCTGTATTTCAGGGTCTCGGCCGGAGACCATCGACGAGTACACGACGCGGAAGATGAAACCGTTCACGCCCTTCGGCGGCAAGCGCGGCAGTCCCGCGGCTACTACGAGGTGCCCGTCGAGATTCTCGAGAGCCCGGGCGACCTGGTAAATGGGCGGCGCGGAAAGCGCACGCCGCCGCTGTCGTCAACGAAGAAATGAGTGACGTCGACGCCGACGAACACTAAGGAGCCGTAGCGGCAGCCTGTCGAAGTTGATCCAACCGCGCTCGCAGCGAGGCCGTGAAGAGATCCGTCTCTTCATGATTCGCGCCGCTGGCGCGCAAGGCGGCTCGCAGGTGATCGTCGGTCAGGCGATCCGCGATGCGCACGAACCAGGCGACGTCGCCACGCGTGATGTTCGCGGAGGCGTCCGCGGTGCGCTGCCCTTGATAGCCGAACTGCACGAGGTCGCCGTCAATGCCGGTGACGAACTGCGTGTTCTGGCTGGCGAAGGCCTCGGGATCCCATCGCCCGCGTTGGATGACGTTGTTGCCCCAGGCGCCGAGCGCCGCGCCCCAGTCGATGATCAGATAGCGGGCTTCGCTTCCGGTCCGCCTGAAGGCAGACCCCACAGGCTTTAGGGGATATTCGAAGATGGCCGTGTTGGATCCTCGCGCCGTGTCGCGGACGTCCTTGTTGTCCCAGTTCGCCACCAGCATCATCAGGATCTTCAAGCCGTTCAGCTCGTGAGTGCCGACAAACGGGTTGTCGGACCACGCCCAGCCGTGCGCGTCGAAATGCCTGTCGACGCCGGGTTCGCTCAGCTCGAAGCGCGCGTCGGCGAAGCGGTGTTGCTCATCGAGGCAGGCCTTCGCGCGGCGCAGATCGCGCGCGCCATCGATCGTTCCTGAGCGTACGAAATACGTCGGCTCCGCGAAGTATCCCAGCGCCCAGGCCAGCCTTGTGCCCAGGACCTCGGTGTGCACCTCGTGGCCCCATTTCACGCGCCATTCGTGCCCCGCGGCGTCGCGAACCGACACGCAGGGCTGCGAACCTGTGTCGTGCTCTACGAGAAAGTGGAATGGCGGTGCCGGGCCGCCCTTCGATCCGCACGGTCCAGCTTCCAGTTCCTCCGCAGAAATCGATCCCGGATCGCGCCACAAGACCTTCCGACTCGACCGTAAAGGCGCGTCACCTTCGGCCCGTCGTGTGATCTCCGAACGCACGCGCCAGTACCCGTGAACGAACCAGAAGCCGAGCGTCAGCGAGACTGCCAGCCAGAACAGGAATTGCAGGGAGTCAATCAGGGACATCGCCTCAATGCCTGAGTTTCACGCCGAACCCTACATTTACCTGCCCGCTCTCAGTCACAAGTCCGCGCTCATCGCATGGGGTGCCTTCTATTTCCGTACCAACTCGCGGGGGAAGTGGAAGATCGTCGACGATGACGATCTGAAGTACGTGCACCCGCCGCGCAAGGACTCGATCGGTGCGCAGTCGGCGCCGTATGGTCCGGCGCGCGTCGAGGTCTCCGACGCGTCCGGCAAGGTCGTGTCATCGGCGACCACCGAAGTCGCGAATCACTGCTGGCTCACCGGTCTGGAGCCCGATACCGAATACACCTACAAGGTGTTCGTGAAAGGACAGGAGTGGGCCAGCGGCGAGAGGTGGGATTGGTCCGCGAAGGAAAGCGCGCTCGTCCAGTCAGGCGGGACCTACGACAACCGTTTTCGCACCAATCCTGATGCGACACGGCCGGCCTCGAGCCTTGCCTTTGCGGTGATCGGTGATTTCGGGGTCGGCGTGCGCAAGGACACGCCGACGCGCCGACAGCTGCAGGTCGCCAATGCGTTGCGCCGGATGGTGGACAACGAGAGCGTGAGGTTCGTTCTCACGACCGGCGACAACATCTACGCGCGCGTGCGCGTCCTGGGCGTCGCGGTCGGCGGCACTGGCGACGAAGACGACGACTGGTTCTTCACGTACTTTCAGCCGTATCGTTACGTCATCAACCGGATTCCCGTGTATCCGTCGATTGGCAATCACGACGCGGCTGAAACGGAAGAGCGCGACGATCGGGCGCAAGTCGAGGACAACTTCTACATCCACGAGCGGATCAAGTCCGAAGAGGCGGCTGGACGCGCGTCGTTCGGCCCGGGGCTGTTCTATCGATTCCGCTATGGCTCGGACATCGAATTCGTCTGCATCGATACATCGAAGGAGGCGTTCTTCAGCGGCGCCCGGCTGTTCGAATTTCCGAAACACTGGGAGTTCATCGAGCAGTCGTTTCCCTCAGCGGGGCCGCACCCGACCTGGCGGATTCCCTTCGCGCATCATCCCGTCTACAGCGCCGGCCCGCGGCATCGCAACACACGCTCGATGCAGAAACTGCTGCCGCTGTTCGAGCGATCGAACGTGCATGTCATGTTCACCGGCCACGAGCACAATTTTCAGCATTCCCGGATGGCCGGTTTCGATCACTTCGTCACCGGCGCGGCCGGCAAGGTGCGTCAATCGCGGCCGGATGGTTTCGACGAAGCGCACACGGCCTCCTGGGCCACAGACTGCCACTTCCTGTTTGCGCGAATCGAGGGGCGCCGCATGATGGTGCGCGCAATCGCGGCGCTGGACGATCCCGCCGGCACGCCGGTGGACATCGAGCGGTTCGATACTGGCGGGAAATCTCTCAGCGGCCCCGTCGAAATCGAGGTCTGATCGGATGAGGAGCCCTGTTGTCGATGGCATGCATCGGCTCACGGCGTCGGAGCCTGTGCCGCGGAACTTACTGGCGGTTCATGCCGGGCGCGGAGCGAAGATGGCGGCCAGCAGATCGTCATCAGAAAACTTGCGCAGCGCCGCTAGCGTCGAGCCCGTGCACAGCTGCGTTCTTGAGGTCCACGAGGAGCCGAAGCGTCTTTCGCTCGCCCTCGATCTGACCCAGCTGATCGGCTTGCACGAGGTATCGCCGGCGACCGAACAAGCCGGATAACCGGACGGAGAGGTAGTGCACGTGGCGTGCGGCGGCATCGATGACGACGCCCTCAATGCTGCCGATCCGCTGCCCCTCAGTGCTCAAGACATCCAGTTCGGAGAGGACCCCGGCCGGGCTGGTGACTTTGGATGCATCAAGGTAAGAAAGTTCAGAGGTGATGGATAACTGAACATCGTTTTGCATCGCGGTCACTCCCGGCTGGATTCAATGCAATCGGACTGCCAGCGCGCCCGCGTTCGGCCGCCTCATGAATAGGCTGCACATCCGAAGGGCGATAGGTACTCGGAGCGTCGCCGCAGGCAGATACGGAACAGCTTCGGCGAGGGCAGCGCATAGTGGAAGTGGGGAGTGCGAAGTGGATGAAGCCGACCATGCTGCCGCTCGTCCTGGGATGGCTGGTGTCGTGCGGGTGTGGGATTCCCGGGCAAGATGTTCGCTTCGAGCCGACTCCGATGCCCGTCGTGCGCGCACTGCTGGAGCTGGCTGACGTGGGCCCGCAGGATGTCGTCTACGATCTCGGGTCTGGTGACGGGCGCATCCCGATCGCCGCGGCAACCGAGTTCGGCGCGCGCGGCGTGGGGATCGAAATCGATCCTGCGCTGGTGGCCCGGGCACAAGCCAGAGCGCGAGAGGCAGGTGTCGAGGACAAAGTGGAGTTCAGGCTCGGCGACATGTATGCAGCCGACGTCCGGCCCGCCACCGTCGTGACCCTCTTCCTGCACCCGGGACCGAACCTGAAGCTGCGGGAGAAGCTGCGTTCAGACCTGCAACCAGGTTCGCGAGTGGTTTCCTACGTCTGGGACATGGGTAGTTGGACGCCGGCGGAGGTTCGCCGCATCGACGAGCATCGGATCTTCCTTTGGCGGATCCCGCCTGTTGCCGTGTTGACGAGATAACTCCTACACTGCTCCGCACAATGAAGAAAGCTTTCAGCACGACAGGGCTGGTGTTGCTGACGGTGATCGGGATGCGCGCGTCCTTCGACTCCGCTCAGGACAGGCAACCGCCGCCGCCCTGGGCCTACACCGTGAATCCGCCGCCGTCACCAGGGCGCAACACCGCCGCCAGTGGATCCCGCACCGAAGCAGGTGCCCGGCACGACGGTCACGTTCACGATTGCGCAGACGCGCGACGCGTTCAATCCGCCAGACTGGCATCCTTACGGACATCCCGCGATGCCCGAAGCAGTGGCGCACGGCCGGCGGCCGGCGATGCGCGCCTGCGGATTCTGTCATCTCGTCAACGGACAGGGGCGACCCGAGAACGCATCGCTCTCCGGTCTGCCCGCGGCGTACATCATTCAGCAGATGGCGGACTTCAAGAACGGCGATCGCAGGAGCGCGGAGCCGAAGATGGGCCCGCCGAATGCGATGATCCAGGACGCCAAGGCGGCATCCGACGAAGAGGTTCAGAGCCGCCGCAGACTACTTCAGCTCGTTCCCGTTCAAGAAATGGATCCGCGTCGTCGAAGCGAAGGACGTGCCGAAAACGCGCATTGCCGGATCGATGCACGTGCCAACCACGGAGGGCACGGAGCCGCTGGGCCGGAGAATTATCGAGATGCCAGAAAATCTCGAGCGCACGGAGTTACGAGACGCTGCGTCAGGGTTTGTCGCGTACGTGCCGCCGGGCAGCATCGCGAAAGGCGAGTCGATCGTGAAGACGGGCGGCGGCAAGAGCGTGGCGTGCGGCACGTGTCACGGCAGCGATCTCAAGGGGCTGGGTCCGGTGCCGCCGCTCGCGGGCCGTTCGCCGAGTTACACGGTCCGGCAGTTGTTCGATCTGCAGCAGGGCGCGCGTAAGGGGCCCTGGTCGGCGCTCATGAAGTCCGCGGTCGAGAAGCTGACGATCGACGACATGATTGCGATCGCGGCCTACACGTCTTCGCGAGAACCGTAGCTGAGAAGTCCGGCTGAAGCCGGACTCTACCGGCCAAGCCTGACGCGGCTGGCCTGCATCACGAACGCGAGCTCGCGAGCGTCCCCCGGCCGATCGGCTGAGGGCGACATCGAGTCCGCATGCAGCGACAGCTCGTTGATCCCTGATCGCGTCGAGGTTTCCGGCAATGCCAGCTTGCAGTCGGTCCATGCGCCTGCCGGCAGCGCGCAGGAGGGAAGCGCAACGCCGTTGATCGACGCCTGGATGGTCGCGCCGTGTGTGTTCGCCGCGCGCATTCGAAGAATCAGTCTCACTGCCGCCGGCTTCTCCATCCGCCACAACAGCGACGAGGATCGCTCTGACCAGCGGAAGTGCTGCGTTCCGCCGCGCTCGCCGAGATGCCAGCCTGGCCCGAACCAGTCGTCATGTGCGGCGTCGACTTCAAGTGCGCCGGTTGCCGGCAGCGATGGAATCGAGGCGCGGCACACGCGCACGGCGCTGACGTCGCTCGGCTCCAGCGTTGCTGCCGGCATCGCCGCTGTCGGCGGCATCGACAGCCTGAAGATCGATCGCGTTCCCGGCACCGCCTCGAGAATCAGCCGCGAGCCCTGCGCGTCGACGGATGCCTCGCCGCGGCCGCCGGCGAGGCGATGCCGCCACATTGCCGGCGACCGGTCGGTGGCAAGCGCGATCGTGGCCCGCCCCTGGCCTTCGACGGTGGCCCACCACCCGCCATCGGCGAGGACATCTCCGACCGCGGTGCGCTCACCAGGCCTGAGGACGGCGCACGGCGATTCGCCTCGCAGCACGTATGGCGTCGGCGGCAGTTGAACACCCGGCTTTTCGTCGAGCGAGAAGGCCCACCGGCCGATCAGCTGTCGCGCCGGAGTGAACGCCGCGACCGCGAGACCGCGATCGATCGCGACCAGGACGTCGTCGCCCCACATGATGACCGGGCCCTCATCAGTCGAGGTGATCGCAAGCGGGGCGCCGGCGATCGCTTCGACCCTGGCTGCCGAATCCTGTTGGTCGATGATCGCTTCGCCAGCGACGGTCCACGCGAAGGCGCCGAAGTTCGCCCGCCGTCCGCTTTGCGCGCGGCTCGCGGCGGGCAGCCACTCGAGCGGGAGCGGCCGCCCCGCGCTCGCCGCCACGATCAGCGTGCCTCTCGGCTGCGCCGCGATCCACGATTCGAACGGCTGCCTCGCGATATCGGTCTTCTCGAAGCGCAGCCCCTGGGCGTTGAGCCAGTGCGTGGCGCCTTCGAACGCGTAGACGTCGAGGCCATCGGCGACGGCTGCCCTGACGTCGTTGGCGTCGTTGTCGAGCACGCGCGGATTGGGATCGGGCGCGACTTCGCCCGAGAAATGCATGTAGTTGATCAGCCGCGCGAGCCAGTAATTCTCCGCGACGATCGCCGATCGGGCGGGCAGCTTCTCGTAGAGCGCGCGGACACCGGGGCCTTCACCGGGCGTGCGGAGCGCTTCGATGGCAGCGCCATTGTTGACGAAGTTCACGCCCGGCAGCAGCAGCGCGATCGCCCCGGCCCCGGCCAGCGCCCTGTGGTCCTGTTGGCCCGTCGGCCTGCCTGCCCACCGTAGCCATGGCGAAGGTGGGTTGGCCCGTTGGGCTGCCGTGACCAGCCACTGCACGCCGAGCGCGGCCAGCGGCCATAGCTGCGCGCACACCGGCGTGATGAAGCCGACGACGTCGCCCCAGAGGTTGGCGATCATGCCCAATGTGCCGGCCGCTGCGCCGAAGATCAGCAGCACCTCCGCGTGCCGCCGCTTGACGCCCATGACGATTGCGAACGTGACGAGCGCGATCGCGATCATGCCCATGTGAACGCGCAGGCCGTTCAGCAGCATCGGCACTTCGATCGCGGCAACCGCGCTCTGCGCCTGGTAGAACCGCGCCCACGAGACATCGCGCGCGATGATGACGTCGAACACGCCCTGAATCGTCGTCGCTCTCGCCTCGAGGTAGGGCGCGCCCTGTATCGTCCTGAGCGCGATGAAGCCGTACTGCAGCACGCCGAGAATGCCGATCAAGGCGGCGGTGAGCGCGACGCGCGGGCGCAGCACGGATCGATCCTTGACGACGCCGTAGATGACGGCCGCCGGCAGGATGCCGACGATCGTCAGGTGATTGCCGAACCCGCACGCCCACATCGCGCATGCGGCGTAGAGCCGCCAGACCGCGCCGGTCTGCGCGAACGCGATCAGCCAGTAGACGGCGAAGCCGGATAGAACCGCGGCGAGGGTGTAGACCTCCGCGGTCACGCTGTTGCTCCACACCGGGTAGCTCGTCGCCGCTGTCAGCGCGGCGGCAACCGACAAGAGACGCGTCACACCAAGCCTGCGGCCGGTGAGGAAGATGCACACGCAGGTGAGCGCGCCGCACACCGCCGAGAACAGGTTGATGCGATAGGCGAGCGTGCCGATCGGCAGGCGGCCGAACGCATAGGTCGCCATCACGTAGAACGGGTAGCCCGGCGAGTGCGCGGTGCCAAGCGCCTGGCCGACGAACTGGAACTTCGGCGAATCCTCGGTGCCGCCGACGTCGGGCCGCAGCGTGATGACAAAGAACGTGAGCGTCACGACGGCGACGAGCGTCGCCAACGTGATATCGCGACGATTCAGGACGACAGCCAAAGATTATCTGTGTCTAATCTGTGGATCACCGGCCGGCCTTGCGCTTCTCGAGGTAGGCGGCCTTCAGCGCGTCGACAAGACGTTGTCGACCAGTCCCGGCGGATTGCCCTGGTGATTGAGTTTCTTGTCGGCGCGAAACTTGTCGACCGCGGCAATCGCCTCATCGTCATAGACCGCGTAGTCACGCGTGTAGGCGGCCGACGCCTGGCGCGCCTCGGCGATCGCCTTGTCGTACGCGGCCGGATCCTGCTTGCGCAGCTCCTGCATCTTCGGTGAATTCGCGCCTGGCGGCGCGTCGGGGAACGACGCCAGCGCCGGGCGCCAGTAGCCGAGCGCGTGCAGCATGCGCTTCAGCTCGATCACGTCCGCGCCTTCGACGCGCGAGAACGCGCGATAGCCAAGGCGGCGTCCGGTCGTGTAGTAGATGCGCTTCATCTCGGCGACCGGCTCAGGGTGTTCACCGACTTCGATCGCGAGCGCGATGTGATCGCCGCCGCGTCCCGGATCATTCGGATCGGCGATCTTGATGGCGGCCGACTGCAGGTTGCCCCAGCGGCTATCGCCGCCCTTGGCCTGGCCGGCTTCCATCGCGAGGATCATTCGTTCGGCGAGCGCCATGCCGGTGCCTTCGGTGGCTTCGAAGGTCGCGGCCACGGCCTCGACCACTTCGGGGCCGACCATGATGTTTGCCTGGACGGTGTAGGTCTTGCCCTGCTTGCTGCCGGCCCAGAAGTTATTGCTCTTGCCGGTGTGTGCGGCCGAGCGGCCCTTCATGTCGATCATGCCGAGCTGCCGCGACTCGCGCTGCTGATCGTCCGACAGGAGTTGGGCGATTGCCGCGGAAGGCTCGACGCCTTTCGCCATCAGGTCGAGGCCCCGCGGTCCGTACTCGACCATCGTCGATGCCTGCGTGCAGACAGCGCCGACGCCGGCGCGCACGTGCGGCACCGCGCGGCCGACAAACGGCACCCGCGTCGTCACGCTGGCGCCCGACTGGCCGGTGGCCGGATCGATCGCGCACAGCGAGAAGGTCGAGTATTGGGGATGGCCATCGTCGTTGATCGTGACGCCGTCGGCGGCGCGCTGCTGCGCCAATGCCGGTCGCTGATCGAGAGCGCGCACAGCGCAATCTGTTTTTCATGCGTTCCTGAGCACCAGGCACCGTAGCACTCTTGGCACTCTTAGCTAACCCAAAGACCGCGAGTGATGGTTGGCGATCCGCACGATTCGAACCAGTCGATGCCTTCGCTGACCAGGTCGAACTTCAGTCCATATCGTCCGGGCGTCTCCGGCGCGGTGACTTCGATGCGCACTTCGGCCGATCGTCCTGGCCCGAGATCGACCGGCAGCCACGCCCGCGCGTGGTCGCGATTGATGACGACGCCGTTGGCGTCGGTGAGCTGCGCGCCCAGCCGAATCACGCGGCGTCCATCGCCCTGATCCGACTGCGCGCGGAACGGGCGGTTCGACAGGTTCCTGACGTGCGCGGTCAGCGATACCGGCGCCGAGGGCCGCGTCATGAACGGCAGGTCCGGCAGCACGGTGTGGACGTAGATCTCGGCGCGCGGCGTGGCGCCGGCAATCGCGTTGCCGAGGCCGCTGTTGTCCCAGATCTCGTGGCGGATTCGCTCGTAGTCGGCCGTGCCCGGCGCGAAGCGGCGCGAGAACGAATCCTCCGGGTGATCGGTGATCTCCCAGCACAGCCGATCGATGCCGATGTCGGCGGCCATCACGCGCGCCTTGTTCATCTCTTCGTCGGAATCGTTCCACTTGAAGAGGATGTAGCGCCAGTTCACGAATGGCGCGGCGCGGCCACTCTTGGCCCGCTCGTCGATGAGCGCGCGCAGGTTGGCGATCGCCTTCTCGAAGTTGCCGCGCTGGCGGTACTGCACGTACGTGTCTTGCGACGCGCCATCGAGGGAGAAGGTCACTTCATCGATGCCCGATCGCGCCAGCTGCCGGACTTTCTCTTCGGTGAATGCGAGGCCGTTGGTGCTGGTGTAGAGATAGATGTGCGGGAACTTCGTCTTGATGTATTCGCACATTTCGACGGCGCGCTTGTGGAGAAACGCCTCGCCGTAGTTGAAGAAGTCGATGCGGCCGAGCGACGGCCCCGCTTCGTCGATCACCTTCGTGAACAGGTCGAAGTCGAGCATGCCGGCCTGGCGCGTGCGCGTGATCCCGGTCTCCGGCGCGCACACCGCCTGGTTGCAGGAAATGTTGCAGGCCGCCGTGCACTCGACATACAGGCGCTTCGGGATCGCGGCGACCGACAGGTCGCGCTGTGGAATCGGATCGTCGGCGCCAAGCGGCAGCTTGAGCGGGCAATCACCACAGAAGCTCGACCCGCCCTGGTTGAGATCCGCACGCAGCTGCGACGCAACCGGACCGGTCCAGATGCCGGCGATCGACGTGGTGCGCGCATCGCCAAGCACGCGCTTGGCGTAGGGATCGGCGCAGCCGCACACCATGCGGCCGTCGCAGAGCAGCACGCCGATCTCCCACGGCCACGAACATCGATACCGTGTCGCGAGGTAATTAAGAGACATGGTGCGTAGAGTGCGTCACGTGCGTAAAGTGCCTAGCCTTCGGTCTCGGTCTTGCCAAGTTTTCGCAAGTACGCTTCGAGCTTGTCGTTCTCGTACTTGACCTGGTTCAGGAAGATGCTCTCCACCAGATAGGCGCGGCGCTCGTCATCGGTCAGCTGATCGATCAGGAAGTTGATCTCGCGATTCATGTCCTCGAACGATCGCTCCAGCTCTTTCTTCGCCGTGACCTCGTGATAGAGCGTCTCGAGCACGGCGAGCAAGTCGCCGTCGAGCACGATCTCGGCTCCGGATGTCGTCTTGATGCTCCTCATGACCGGATCTCCATCTGCGTCATCTGTGGCCTAGCTCCCGAAGCTCAGGAGTGCTCCAGCCTCGTCCGGAAACATCTTGAGGAAGTTGTGCGCGCCGGTCATCGTCAGCATCGTCTCGACGCGCTTGTTGACGCCGGACAGCCGCAGCTCGCCGCCGGCCGCGGTCGTCTGCCGGTAGAGATCCATCAGGCAGCCGATCGTCGCCGAGTCGACGTAGGTGACTTTCGACAGGTCGATCATCACTTTCTTGTCGCCGCCGGTCAGCAGCGCCATCACCGCGCCGGAAAAATCGGCGAGCAGCGGATACATCAGCCGCGTCTCGCCGACGCGGACAATGGCGACGCCTTGCGCGCGATCAGTCGTCAGATTCATCACTCGGTCCCTTCTTCAGCTCGAATGCGTTGCACCTGGCGCGCCAGCTCCGTGCGGCCGCGGTTGATGCGTGATTTCACCGTGCCTTCCGGCAGGTTCAGGAGATCGGCGATCTCCTGGTACGACAGCTCCTGGATGTCCCGCTTGACGACCGCCTCGCGCAAGGTCGGCGGCAGCTCCGCCATCGCCTTCCTCAGCAGGTCGACGCGATCGCGCTGCTCGAGCGCCTGATACGCGGTCTGGCCGGGCGCAGCCGGCGTCAGCTCGCCGGCGTCGACGTCGCGATCGATCGTCTCGCGCTCCTTGCGCACGCTGCGATAGTGATCGATGCAGAGGTTGCGGCTGACGCTGACCAGCCAGGTCTGGAAATTGGCGCGGCGATCGAAGGTGTGCAGCGACTTGAAGATCTTCAGGAAGATGTCCTGCGTCAGGTCCTCCGCTTCGTCGTGCCGGCCGGTGAACTTGTAGGCGATGTTGAACACCTTGCGGCGGTGCTGGCGGACGATGTCTTCCCACGCGGTCTGATCGCCGCCCAGGCAACGCTGGATCAGCGCATCAATCGCATCAGTGGAAACCGACGAAGGGTCAGGCATGTCCTGGTGAAGCGGGAGCGGTGCGTTCCCGACCCGAAATCATACCATCCCGGCCTCGCCCGTTCCGGCCAGCGGTTGGCGGCAAAACGCGGGTCCCGCGCCCAATTCACTTAGAATTGAGGCAGTGGCTTCAACCACTCCCTCGACAGCTCCACAGGCCCGCGTCGTCGCAGTTGAGCGACATTGCCGCGTCGGCCGGCACGCCGTGCTACGTCTACGACGCCGGCGCGATTCGCGCCGCGTACGCCACGCTCGACGGCGCCTTCGACGGCTACCCGCACGCCATCCATTACGCGCTCAAGGCCAATTCGGCGCTCGCGGTCGTCCGCCTGCTGCAGTCGCTCGGCAGCCACGCCGACGCCAACTCGCTCGGCGAGGTGGACGTCGCGATGCGTTGCGGGTTCCGTCCCGATCAGATCGTGTTCACGGGAGTCGGGAAGAGCGCGGCGGAGATCGATCGCGCCGTCTCGCTGGGCCTGCTGGCGATCAACGTCGAGTCTCCGGGCGAGCTCGATCGCATCGACCAGCGCGCCATCGCGCAGGGCGCCCGGGCGCGCGTCGCGCTGCGCGTCAATCCTGACATCGACGCGAAGAGCCACCCGCACATTTCGACCGGACTCAAGTCGAACAAGTTCGGCGTGCCGATCGACGAAGCGCCGGCGCTGTTTCGCGAGATGTCGTCCCGGCGGGGTCTGCTGCCGATCGGCGCGCACGTGCACATCGGCTCGCAGATCACCACGCTCGATCCGCTGAGCAAGGCGGCGGAGGCGGTGGTTGCGCTGGCGCGCGATCTGCGCGAGCGACGGCATCGAGCTGCAGCACCTCGACATGGGCGGCGGCCTCGGCATTTCCTACGATGGCAGTCCTGTCGTCGATCCGGCCGATTACGTCAGGGCGCTCGTGACGGCCACGCGCGGCAGCGGATTGAAGGTGGCGATCGAGCCGGGCCGCGTGCTCGTCGGTCCGGCGGGCGTGCTGCTCGCGACGGTCGTCGACGTCAAGCAGTTCCCGGGCGCGAAGCGATTCGTCGTGCTCGATGCCGGCATGACCGAGCTGATGCGGCCCGCGCTCTACAACGCCTACCATCGCATCGAACCGCTGATTCGCCGCGGCGGCGACGAAGCGCCCGTCGATATCGTCGGCCCGATCTGCGAGAGCACCGATGCCTACGCGCGCGATCGCAATTTTCCGCCGGTCGAAGTCGGCGACATCGTCGTGGTGCGCGACGCCGGCGCCTACGGCGCCGTCATGGGCCACACCTACCTCCGCCGCCCGCTGCCGCCAGAAGTCATGATCGATGGCGACGGCTGGCGCGTGATCCGCCGCCGCCAAACGCTCGACGAACTGCTGGCTCTCGAAACTGAATGACTGACCAAGCCCGCAAGCCCGCAAGCCCGCAAGCCCTCTGGGCACTTGATCGCCTTCGAGGGTCTCGATCAGAGCGGCAAGCAGACGCAGGCGGAACGGTTGCTCGCGGCGTTTCGTTCGGCCGGGCACGGCGCCGAATTCCTGACGTTCCCGGAATACACCACCGCGATCGGCGCGCGAGATCGGTCGCGCCTCCAGGGCGAGCGCGACTACCAGCCCGACACGCTGCAGCTGCTCTACATCGCCAATCGCTTCGAGTTCCGGCCCCGAATCGCGTCGTGGCTCGAGTCGGGGACGATGGTGATCTGCGATCGATACCTGGCTTCGAGCATCGCCTACGGCGAGGCGCAGGGCGTCGACGCCGGCGTGGCTGTCGGAGATCCAGCGGTTCCTGCCGCAGCCGTCGTTGACGATCTTCCTCGACATGCCGCCGGCGGTGTCGCTGACACGCAAGAAAGCCGATCGCGACAAGTTCGAGCGCGACATGCCGCTGCTTGGCCGCGTGCGCGACAGTTACGAGCGGCAGGCGAAGCGGCCCGACTGGATTCGTCTCGACGGCGAGCGCGACAAGGACGCCGTATCCGCCGACGTGATCAGCGCGGTTCGGTCACGACTCGGGCTGCTGTAAGCGCGCGCACTTCTTTCACCCCGCTTCGTTTCAACACCGATCGCGCAGGCCTCCAGCGTGGCTCCGGTTGTGGCGACGTCGTCGACGAGGACGACGATGCAGGGATCAGGGATCAGGGATCGGGGATCAGGGGTAAACGCGAACGCGTCCTTCACATTCTCCTGCCGCTGATCCTTCGGCAGCTCGATCTGCGAGCGCGTGTGACACGACGCGCGCGAGCAGCGGGCGACCGGCAGCGCCGAGTTGCCTCGCCAGATCCTCTGCCTGATTGAATCCGCGCTGGTACTCGCGCCGCGGATGCAGTGGAACCGGCACGACGACGTCCGCGTCCTTCAGTAGCCTCGCGCCGGTCACCCGCATCAACTCGCCAAGCGGCGGCGCGATCGATCGGCGCCGCTCGTACTTCAGCGCATGGATGATTTCCTTCATGCGCCCTTCATAACGATCGACCGCGCACGACCAGTCGACGCCGTCGTCGGCATCGCAGGCGATCGAGGAGCGGCGGCGCGAGACGAAGCTCGGCCCAGCAGTCTTCGCAGACCGCGCCGTTCAGCGGATGCGGGAGCGGCTTCCGGCACGCCGCGCACGGCGGCTCGAAGAGCGTCGAGAGGAGTTGATTTGCTGAGGCCTTTGCCCAGGACGCAGACCCACGCCTTCGCCGAGGCTCGGCGGCACAGGCCCAGGCGTTACGCGACGTCGGGGAATTCGATGCGGGTGGCGCTGCCCCAGAGACGATCGAGGCCGTAAAAGTCGCGGGCGTGCTTCGAGAAGACGTGGATGACGAAGTCGAAGTAGTCGAGCAGGATCCACTCGGCGCGCGCGTAGCCTTCCACCAGCGACGGGCGCTGCTTCTGAGCCTTGAGAGCCTCTTCCACCGCATCGGCAATCGCC
This sequence comes from uncultured cyanobacterium, assembly GCA_963833135.1. Lineage (GTDB taxonomy): Bacteria > Acidobacteriota > Vicinamibacteria > Vicinamibacterales > UBA2999 > 12-FULL-67-14b. Next base: position 405,905 of record CAWHWW010000018.1, read on the forward strand.
TGCACCTGCCGCGGATTCGATCGCCGAGCAGATCACGAAGTAGTCCGTGAACGCGCCCGCCTTCTTCAGGTCGAGCACCACGACGCCGTTCGCCTTCTTGTCCTGCGCCGCTTCGACGGCGGCGCTGATGGCTTTCGGCAGGCGCGGCGTCGCCGCCGCCTTCGAGCTTGCCTCGCCGGAGCCTTGGCGAAGGCGGGGCCGGGGTTTCCGCTGACTAGTGGTCTTTGCCATGCAATCTAGTGTCCAGAGTAAAGACGATGCTCCGCGATGTAGCGGGCGACGGGATCCGGCACGAAACCGGAGAGGCTGTGGCCGGCGCGGACGCGCCGCCGAATGTCGGTCGACGAAATGTCGGGAGTGTGCGCTTCGACCAAAATCACGCGTGTCGAGGCTGATGGCCGATCGCGAAATGCCGACGGGACGCGAGCACGTAATGAGTCTAACGTGATTCCGGGCCGCGAGACGACCACGAAATTCGCCAGGTCCAGCACGGCCGGGTAGCGCGACCATGTCGCAATTTCTGCGAACGCATCGGCGCCGGTAATGAAGAAGATCTGCGTACCCTTCGACTCGCGCACCGCGTCACTTCGATACGCGCTGCGCTCGCTCAGGGCTTCGCCCATGGCGGTCAAGGTGTCGAACGTGTAGGACGGCCCTTCGCGGTCGAGCTCGATGCGTGACGCCGACCACCCGGGATGGCCCGCTGCCGCGAGCTGCGCCATCTCGTAGCGCTGCTCGCTGGTCGCGCCGACCGGATCGTGGCGGTGGGGCGGAATGTGGGACGGAATCAGCGTGATCGCGTCGAGGCCGAGCGCCTGCTGCGGCGGCCGCCGCGGCCGCGACGTGGCCGTTGTGGATCGGATCGAAAGTGCCGCCGAGCACACCCAGCTTCATCGACGCCGTTTTGGCCTTCTGTGCCTTCTGTGGCCCCACTTTGCGCGGCTTCAGTGGCTGAGACTTCTGAGCGTCCTGGCCGCCCTTGCGCGGCCCGCGGCTGAGCGGCGGCACGAGCGCCGGGTTGTAGTCCGCCTTCGCGCTTCGCGCTTCGAGGCGTCCTCCTCGTCTTCGGCAAGTTCGATCGCCTTGGCGTCCGACCTCGCGTCCCTTCGCGATGATCGGCCAGGCCGCTTCGATCAGGTCCTTCACGCCTTCGCCGGTCACGGCGGAAATCTCGAAGAACTTCAGCTTCAGTTTCTTCGCGCGCTTCTCGAGCGCGGTGACGCGCTTCGGATCGTCGAGCGCGTCGATCTTGTTGGCGGCGACGAGCTGCGGCTTCGCGAGCATCTCCGGGTTGTACAACTCGAGCTCGCGGCGGATGGTGTCGAAGTCCTCAACCGGATCGCGTCCCGATGCGCTCGAGACATCGACGAGGTGAATCAGCACCTTGGTGCGTTCGATGTGGCGCAGGAACTGGTGGCCGAGGCCGTGTCCTTCGTGCGCGCCCTCGATCAGCCCGGGCACGTCGGCGACGACGAAGCTGCGATCGCCGCTGAGCGCGACCACGCCGAGGTTCGGCGTCAGCGTCGTGAACGGGTAGTCGGCGATCTTCGGCTTCGCCGCTGAGATCACCGAGATCAACGTCGACTTGCCGGCGTTCGGAAAGCCGACCAGGCCGACATCGGCGAGCAGCTTCAGCGTGAGGTGAAGATCGAATTCCTCACCATCCTCGCCGGGCTGCACCTTGCGCGGCGCGCGATTCGTCGAGGTGGCGAAGTGCGCGTTGCCGAGTCCGCCGCGTCCGCCCTTCGCGAGCAGCACGCGCTGGCCGACCTTCGTCAGATCGGCGACCTGTTCGAGCTCGCCGGTCTCCGGATCCTTCGAGTAGATCAGCGTGCCGACGGGAACCGGGATCTCGAGATCTTTCCCGCCGCGTCCGCTGCGCAGCGCGCCCGCGCCGTTGCCGCCGCGCTGCGCCTTGTAGTCAGGATTGAACTGGAAGTGAACGAGCGTGTTGCGATGCGGATCGGCCACCGCGTACACGGAGCCGCCGACGCCGCCGTTGCCGCCGTCGGGCCCGCCGCGCGGGACGAACTTCTCACGGCGGAAACTGAGCGACCCGCTGCCGCCGTGACCGGATTGAACGTGGATGTCGACTTCGTCGACGAATTGCATGGGGTAGTAGCCAGTATCCAGTAGCCAGTATCCAGAAGAAAGGCCAGTGCCTTTCTGGCTACCGGCTACTGGCTACTGGCTACTCAACAGGATGAACCGAAATGAAGCGTCCGCGCTGACCGTGATCCTCGAACTTCACCTTGCCGGTGACCTTCGCGAACAACGTGTCGTCCTTGCCGAGGCCGACGTTGAGCCCGGGCGGTACTTGCGTCCGCGCTGGCGCACGAGAATCGAGCCGCCGGTCACGAGGTTGCCTTCGAAGCGCTTGACGCCCAGCCGCTGCGAATTGCTGTCGCGGCCGTTACGAGACGATCCCTGTCCTTTTTTTGTTGCCATTCGCACTTACACCTGAATGTCGGTGATGCGGACGCGCGTCAGCAAGGATCGATGACCCTTGGTCCGACGGTACTGCTTGCGCCGCTTCTTCTTGAAGACGCGAACCTTCTTGCCCTTGTCGAGCTCGCCGACGACGCCGAGCACCTTGGCGCCGGCCACGAACGGCGTGCCCGCCGTGACGTCGCCGTTGTCGTTGCTGACGAGCAGGACCTGGTCGAAGGACACCTCGCCGCCCGCGTCGCCGGCATTGTGGCCGTCAATCGCGATGACGGCGCCTGGCTCGACACGGAACTGGCGGCCTGAGGTCTGAATGATTGCAAACACGTGGAAATCTCCCGAGTTAAGTGAACTTCAAAGGATAGCACGGGACAGGCCGCCGGATGCCATCCGGCTGACGGGCCAACTGGATAACCGGCGAACTGCCAACTACTTCAGGAGGGTCCGCGTTCCCTTTATCTTCTGTGCGCTCAACGTGTTAAGGAAGGCCGGGAGCAGCCGATCCATGAGCTCGAAGTACGAGGACAGGGCCGGGGTCTGCTGGCTGGCGTTGTAGAGGATCTCTTCCCGGAACGTCTCGGTGTGCAGGGTCTCGCCGGTGCGGCCGTCGATGAAGATGAACGTCGGGCGCAGCACGAACCCCTTGCGCTCCATGTAGGTCCGGACCGGCACGACGACGCGCCGGCCGAACGGGTCGTAGGTTTCCTGCTCACGCTGCACGAAGCCGGATCGCTGTTGCGGCGCGAACAGCACCGCGCCGGTCACGATCAGCGGCTGCTGATATTCCTCGCCGATCCGTTTCCAGTACGCGACGTTCGCGAAGATGTGCTGGTACTGCTCGAGATCCTTTTCGTCGTTGATGACCGGCGCCTTGTCCGGCTCCTGCGGCGGCGCCGACGGCCTGCTGATCGGGCACCGGCGGCGCGTTTGCGTCGCCGCCGTTCTGTTTCGCGAGCTCCATGAGCGGCAGCGTGTCGGCGTCGATCACGCGCATGATGCCCTTGTTGCGCAGCTGGCTGCGCAGCAGGCGCACCGTCTCCATGTTGGCGTCGACGTCTTCATTCGCCCCGGCGATGAAGCCGGCAATGAAGATGCGCTGGAACGCGGAGACGTCCAGCTTGGGCTGGATCGGTGTTTCGATCGGAATCTCGGTGTAGCTGGTGCACGCCGCGACGGCGGCCAGCAGCGCCAAGCTGAGACTAGCGCCCGTCTTTCTGAGCCGCGCGGTCATTGATTTCCTTGAACAGGTCGTAGTTCTGCCGGACGAGCGCATTGTTGGGTTCGAGCGCGAGCGCTTTTTCGTACGCTTCCCGCGCTTTCGCCAACTGACCTTCGTGCTCGTAGGCGACTGCGAGGTTGTTGAACGCTGCGGCGTAAGTGGGATCGAGCTGGGCGGCGCGTTCCCAGCGATAGATCGCCTCTTTCCACAGACCACGCTGCGCGACCTGGATGCCGAACTCGACTTGTTCCTTGGCCTGACCTCGCGCGTCGGCCCACGCTGCGGGCGCCGACGCCACGGCCAAGAACAACGCGAGCACCAGATGGCGGGAAGACATGGACTTTCCTAAGGCCACTATAGCCACCTGCCCCTGAGGGGGCAAGTGAACATTCGATGATGTTTCGGCCCCTGATCCCTGATCCCTGATCCCTGTTTTGATGTATCGTCGTCGTCGGTCAGGGAGCAATCGGCCGGTATTTGCGGCATGGATTGCATCCATCTCGGCGATTCTCGACTACCCGCGGCTTCTGGCGGAAATCTCCGACCCGCCCGCATGTCTCTGGATCCGCGGCGATCGCGCGGCGCTCACCCACATCGGTGTCGCGGTGATCGGCGCGCGTGCGGCGTCCCAGGAAGGTCTCGTCGCCGCCTACGAAATTGCATTCGATCTGGCGCGCGCCGGCGTCGTGGTGATTAGCGGCCTCGCGCGCGGCGTTGATTCGGCCGCGCATCGCGGCGCGCTCGACGGCGGGGGCCGGACGATCGCCGTCCTCGGCACCGGCATCGACAAGGTTTATCCCGCCGGAGAACGCGGAGCTGTCGCGACCGCATCGCGGCGAGCGGATTGCTCGTGACCGAGTTCCCTCCGGGGGCTGCTCCGGAGGACTGGCACTTTCCGAGGCGCAATCGCATCATCAGCGGCCTCTCGAAAGCGGTGGTCATCGTTGAGGCAAGGGAGAAGAGCGGATCGCTGATTACGGCGCGTTTAGCGGCCGATCAGGGCCGTGACGTGATGGCCGTGCCCGGCACCATCGTCGGCGGACGCAACCGCGGCGCGAACGCCTTGTTGAGGGATGGGGCAAAGCTCGTGGAGTCTGCGGTCGATATCCTGCAAGAGCTTGGACTCGACACGAGCCTGTCGCGCCGGAAGCCCGGAGAGCGGAGGCGGACCACAAGTTGTTGAATTCACGGTAGATGAGATCGCCGAGCAGCTGAAGATTCCCGCCGGCGAGGCGCTGGCGCGCCTGCTTGGAATGGGAGCTGACCGGCGAAGTTCAACGGATTGGATCGGGGAGGTTCATCCGTTCCCGGAGTAAGGTGTAAAGAAATTCGATGGCGAAATCGGGAGTTCCGTTAGTCATAGTCGAGTCGCCCGCCAAGGCCAGAACACTGGCCCGCTTCCTCGGTAGCAAGTACCGAGTCGAGGCGAGCTACGGCCACATTCGCGATCTGCCCGAGTCGGCCGCCGAAGTGCCGGCGGAGATCAAGGGCAAGTCGTGGGGACGGCTCGGCGTCGATACCGACGGCGACTTCACGCCGTACTACGTGGTGCCCGCGGACAAGAAGAAGAACGTCACCGCGCTCAAGGCGGCGATGAAGGATGCGTCGGAGCTGATTCTCGCCACCGACCCGGATCGCGAAGGCGAGTCGATCAGCTGGCACCTCAAGGAACTGCTGAAGCCGAAGGTCAAGGTTCGCCGCATCGTCTTTCACGAGATCACCGAAGAAGCGGTCAAGGCGGCGCTGGCCGAAGCGCACGACGTCGACGAGAACCTCGTTCGCGCGCAGGAGAGCCGGCGCATTCTCGATCGCCTCTACGGCTACACGCTGTCGCCCGTGCTCTGGAAGAAAGTCCAGACCGGACTGAGCGCGGGACGCGTGCAGAGCGTCGCCGTGCGCGTGATCGTCGAGCGCGAAGAAGAACGGCTCGCGTTCCGGACCGCGAGCTACTGGGATCTCGAAGCGAAGCTGCGCGGCGGCGTCGAGCGAGTTCGTCGCGACGCTCGCGAAGGTCGGCGGGCAGCGTGTCGCCACCGGCAAGGACTTCGACAGCAAGGGCATCCTCGAATCGAACACGGTGAAGCTGCTCGGCGAGAAGGACGCGCAGTCGTTGCGCGAAACGCTGATGCGCCGGCTGCCGTGGACGGTGACGAGCGTCGAAGAGAAGCCCTTCACGCAGCGTCCGTCGCCGCCGTTTACGACGTCGACGCTGCAGCAGGAAGCGAATCGCAAGCTCGGGTTTTCCTCGGAACGGACGATGCAGATCGCGCAGCGCCTGTTCCAGGGCATGGATCTCGGCGGCGGCGATCTCGAAGGCGTGATCTCGTATCACCGAACCGATTCGACGACGCTGAGCCAGAAGGCGCTGGGCGGAGGCGGCCGCGGCGGTCAAGGAACTGTACGGCCCCGAGTATCACCAGCAGCGCCAGTACCAGACCAAGGTCCGCAATGCGCAGGAAGCGCACGAAGCGATTCGCCCCACGCACTTCCATCGCACGCCCGCGTCGCTCGAAAAGATTCTCGAGAGCGACGAGCTCAAGATCTACGAATTGATCTGGAAGCGCGCGGTCGCCTCGCAGATGGCCGACGCGAAGATGCTGCGCACCTCGGTCGAAATCACCGGCGAGACCAACGATGGCGCGCCCGCGACGTTCAACGCGAGCGGCAAGGCGATTGAGTTTCCCGGCTACCTGCGCGCGTATGTCGAAGGCTCCGACGATCCGAATGCCGAGCTCGCCGACCAGGACACGCGTGCTGCCGAAGCTCGCGGTCGGCGACCAGGTGTGGTCGCCCGACAAGCTCGACCAGGATCTGATCCTGCTCGGGCTCGATGCGAAGGGCCACGAGACCTCGCCGCCGGCGCGCTACACCGAGGCGTCGCTCGTCAAGCGGCTCGAAGAGGAAGGCATCGGCCGTCCGTCGACCTACGCGCCGACGGTCGCGACCATTCAGCGCCGCGGCTACATCTCGCGCCAGGGCAAGGCGCTCGTGCCGAGCTTCACCGCATTCGCCGTGACGCGCCTGCTGCGCAATCACTTCGGCGATTACGTCGACATCGGCTTCACCGCGGAAATGGAAGAGATCCTCGACAAGATCTCGAACGGCGAGAAGGACTGGCTGCAGTTCCTCGCCGAGTTCTATCGCGGCGACACGAAGCATCGCGGCCTCGAGCACCTCGTCGAGGACAAGGGCCAGGCGATCGAGTACCCGATCATCGAGCTGGGCCGCGATCCGGAGAGCAACCTGCCGGTGCGTGTTCGCATCGGCCGCTACGGCCCGTTCCTGCAGCTCGGCGACCAGAACGACGGCGGCCCGCGCGCGTCGCTGCCCGAGGATCTGGCGCCGGCCGATCTCACGCTCGACAAGGCGGTGACGCTGCTCAAGGCCAAGGCGCAAGGACCGAAGTCGCTTGGCGTCGACCCGGCCACCGGCCTCCATGTCTACGTGATGCACGGCCGCTTCGGCGCCTACGCGCAGCTCGGCGAGACGCCGGAGGATCGCGACGAGAAGCCGCGCCGCGCGTCGCTCGGCCGCGACAACACCGAAGACACGATCACGCTCGACATCGCGCTCAAGCTGCTGTCGCTGCCGCGCGAGCTCGGCAACGGCGGATGACGGCGAGGCGATCCTCGCGAACCTCGGACGCTTCGGTCCGTACGTGAAGCACGGATCGGAGTTCCGTTCGCTCGAGGACGCCGACGACGTCTACACGATCTCCTTCGAGCGCGCGAAGGAGCTGCTCGCGCAGCCGAAGAAGTCGATGCGCCGCGCCCGCCAGGCGCCGAAGGAATTGAAGGCGCTCGGCAAGCATCCCGACAGCGGCGAGGCGGTGCGCATTCTCGACGGCCGCTATGGCCCGTACGTCACCGACGGCACCACCAACGCGTCGGTGCCGAAGGGCACGCAGGTCGAGGCCGTGACGATGGCCGCGGCGATCGAGCTGCTCAACGCGCGCGCCGGCATGGGCGGGGGCAAGAAGGCTAAAGGCAGAAGGCCAAAGGCAAAAGCTGCCAAGGCCGCGCCAAAGAAGAAACCAGCGCCGAAGAAGAAGACGGCGTAAAGATCGGGTAAGATAGTCCGCGAGCGATTCATGAAGCGGCACATTCCCACCTCGTCGCCGTTTGACCTGGCCATTGCGGCCGTGTCTCGATCGCGATCTCCAACTAACTTTCGCCGCTCTCCGCCGCACGGGCCCGGCACGAGCCGGCGCTCCCGTTTCAGGCTCGTGGTGCAGGTGTGTTCGTCATGAGACGCTGGTGGTCGCTGTTTCTCGAAGCCGTTCGCGGATCCGATCGCGATTACACGATCGGGCCGGTCGGTCCAGCCCTGGTGATGTTGTCGGTGCCCATGGTCCTCGAGATGGCCATGGAATCGCTCTTCGCCGTCGTCGACGTGTTCTACGTGTCGCGCGTCAGCGCCGACGCGGTGGCGACGGTCGGCGTCACCGAATCGATGCTGACGATCGTCTACACGGTCGCGCTCGGTCTCGGCATCGGCGCGATGGCGGTGGTGTCGCGCCGCATCGGCGAGAAGGATGAAGAAGGCGCGGCGCAGGCGGCGGCCCAGTCGATCGCGCTCGGCCTCATCGTCGCGGCTGGCAGTCGGCGCGTTCGGCTTCTTCAACGCGGAGCGGTTGCTGCGCCTGATGGGCGCGACGCCGTCGATGATCGAGTCGTCGCTTGGCTATACGAAGGTGATGTTCGCCGGCAACGCGACGGTGACGCTGCTGTTCCTCAACAACGCGATCTTCCGCGGCGCCGGCGATCCGGCGATCGCGATGCGGATGCTGTGGCTCGGCAACGTCATCAACATCATCGTGTGCCCGTTCCTGATCTTCGGCATCGGTCCGTTCCCGGAGCTCGGCGTGACCGGAGCGGCGATCGGCACGAACATCGGGCGCGGCACGGCGGTCGTGATGCAGCTGTGGATGTTCTTCTCCGGGCGGGCTCGCGTCCACCTGGGCCGGCGGCACATCCGGCTCGTGCCGTCGGTGATGTGGAACGTTTGTCGCTTGAGCGGATCGGGGTTCATCCAGATCCTGATCGACACCTCGAGCTACATCGGGCTGGTCCGCGTGATCTCGACGTTCGGCAGCGACGCGCTCGCCGGCTACACGATCGGCATTCGCACGGTGATCTTCGCGATCCTGCCGGCGTGGGGCCTGAGCAACGCCGCGGCGACGATGGTCGGGCAGGCGCTTGGCGCGAAGCAAGCCCGATCGCGCGGAGGAGTCGGTGTGGACCGCGGGCAAGTACAACGCGATCGTGCTCGGCGTGGTGAGCGTGTTCTTCGTCGTGTTCGCGCCGTGGATCGTGTCGATCTACACGAGCGATCCCGGAGTGGCGCCGTATGCGACGAGTTGCCTGCGGATCGTCAGCACGGGATTCGTGTTCTTCGCCTACGGGCTGGTGTTCACGCAGTCGTTCAACGGCGCCGGCGATACGTGGACGCCGACGTGGATCAATCTCGGCTGCTTCTGGCTCTTCCAGATCCCGCTGGCGTGGCTGCTGGCGATTTACTTCGGGATGGGCCCGCAGGGCGTGTTCATCGCGATGACGGTTGCGTTTTCGACGCTCGCCGTCGTCAGCGGCGGTTATCTTTAGACGAGGCTGGTGGAAGACACGAGTAGACTGACGTTAATGATTCACATCATCGGCGGCGGGTTGGCCGGGAGCGAGGCGGCGTGGCAGGCCGCCGAGCTGGGCGTGGACGTCACCATCCACGAGATGCGGCCGGTGCGCCCGACGGCCGTGCACCAGACCGATGGCCTCGCTGAGCTCGTCTGCAGCAATTCCTTTCGCGCCGACAAGATCGACAACGCCGTTGGTCTGATCAAGGAAGAGATGCGGCGGCTCGGATCGATCGTGATGCGGGCGGCCGACACCGCGCGTGTCCCCGCCGGCGCCGCGCTGGCGGTCGATCGCCACGTCTTCTCGCAGACCGTGACCGAAGGCCGTGCAGTCGCATCCGCGCATCCGCATTTCGCGCGAAGAAGTGACGAGCGTGTTCCGGGGACGGAATGGTCGCCCGTCATCATTGCCACCGGACCGCTGACATCAGATGCGTTGTCGCAAAGCATTCAGCAGATGGTCGGCGAGCAGCATCTCGCCTTCTACGATGCGATCAGCCCGATCGTGCTGGCCGAATCGATCGACATGTCGAAGGTGTTCCGCGCTTCACGTTGGGGACGCAATGTCTGGAGTGCCAAAGACGCCGATGGCGCCTTGGTGCCTTGAGTGCGGATGAAGAGGGCGATTATCTGAATTGCCCGATGTCGAAGGATGAATACGACGCGTTTTACAGCGCGCTCGTCGCAGCCGAATCGGCGACCGTCCACGATTTCGACAACACGAAGTTTTTCGAAGGGTGCCTGCCGATCGAAGTGATGGCGCATCGCGGTGAAGGGACGCTGCGCTTCGGGCCGATGAAGCCCGTCGGCCTCAAGGATCCGCGCACCGGAAGGCTGCCATACGCGGTCGTGCAGCTGCGGCAGGACACGCTCGCCGGCGATCACTACAGCCTGGTCGGCTTTCAGACGCAGATCAAATGGGGCGACCAGGCGCGCGTCCTGCGAATGATTCCGGGCCTCGAGCACGCCGAGTTCGTCCGTTACGGCATGGTGCATCGCAACACGTATATCTGCGGGCCGAAGGTGTTGCTGCCGACCTGGCAAACCAGGCATCGCGCGGACCTGTTGTTTGCCGGCCAGGTGTCGGGCGTGGAAGGCTATGTCGAGTCGGCCGCCTCCGGTCTCATCGCCGGCCGCAATGCCGCAGCGATCGCGAAAGGCGAAACGCCGCAGGCGCCGCCGCGCACGACCGCGATTGGATCGCTCGCCTACTACGTGTCGCACGCGGATCCGAAGACCTACCAGCCGACCAACATCACGCACGGCATCATGCCGCCGCTCGAACAGCCGCCGCGCGACAAGATGAAGAAGAAGCTGATGATCGCCGAGCGTGCTTTGGCGGACCTGGATCGATGGTGCCACGTGGCGCCGCTGGTGCCATGCGATTGATTGCCGCGCTCGCGATTGCGGCATCGTTCGTGCCCGGCGCGGCCGATGCCGAGCGGACCCGCGTGCTCGTGCGCTACGCCGATGTCACCATCGAGACCATCGTCGATGGCAAGGGACCGGCGGTGGTGCTGTTGCCGTCGCTGGCCCGGGATTCCGATGACTATGACGCGGTCGCCGACGGTCTCGTCCGCCGTGGGCTGCGCGTCCTCGGCCTCAGCCTCGAGGGATCGGCAAGAGCACCGGACCACTCAGTAACATCACGCTTCACGACTTCGCGCGCGACGTCGCAGAAGTGATTCGGCAGCTCGGCGACGGCCGCGCCGTCGTCGTCGGTCACGCCTACGGAAACTGGGTCGCGCGCATGACGGCAGTCGATCACCCGGCGTCTCGTCCGCGGCGTCGTGATCGCGGCGGCGGCGTCCAGGGAATACGACCCGAGCCCTGCGCGCGGAGATCGACAAGGCCGGTGATCCGACGCTTCCTGAAACGGTGCGGCTGGCGGCGCTTCGGAAGGCCTTCTTCGCTCCGGCCAGCGACCCCAGGAGCTGGTTGTCCGGCTGGCATCCACACCTTCGCGAGACGCAGCGCGCCGCGGCTGCCGCCGTCCCGCAGCAGCAATGGTGGCCGGGCGGGATCGCGCCGCTCCTGGATCTGCAGGCCGACCAGGACCCTTTCAGGACCGAGAGCACCCGCCAGGAGATGAAGAACGAGTTCGGCGATCGCGTGACGGTCGTCGTGATCAAGAACGCCAGCCACGCGCTCTTTCCAGAGCGTCCGCAGGAGGTGGCGGCGGCGCTGGCGGAATGGATCGCTCGCTTGCCCGCTCCGTGATCGAGGCATGCGCGAACATCTCAAGGCTTTTCTCGCGTATCTCAAACTCAATCGGCACGTCTCTCCGCATACGGTCCGCGCGTATGAGAGCGACGTCTCTCAATACCTCGCATTCGTCGCCGCCGAAACCGGCAAGAAGATGTCTGAGCTCGGCGCGGCCGATCTCGACATGGATTCTGTCCGTCTCCACATCGCCGAGCCAGAACAAGGCCGGACAAGGCAAGATCGACCGTGGCGCGCAAGCTCTCGGGCCTTCGCACCTTCATCAAGTACCTGAGGCGCGAAGAGATCATCGAGCACGATCCGACAGCGATGGCGGTCGCGCCGAAACGCGATCAGACCATTCCGACGCATCTGTCCGAGCCGGAGATTGCGCGGCTGATCGAGACGCCGAACACCGGCGATGCCCTTGGCCGCCGCGATCGCGCGATCCTCGAGCTGTTTTACGCGTCAGGGTTGCGCTTGAGCGAGCTGGTCGCGATCGACCTCGAGGATCTCAACCTCAGCGACCGGATGGTTCGCGTGATGGGGAAGGGCGGCAAGGAGCGCATCCTGCCGTTCAATCAAAGTACCGTCGCCGCCTTGAAGGCCTGGATGAAAGATCGCGCCGCAATTGTGGCAGCGCGACCGCCGCGACCGAAGACGAGGTCCGCCAAGACCCCAAGACCTCAGAACCTCGAGACCTCAGATCCTCTGTTCATCAACTACCGGGGCACGCGACTGACCGGGCGCAGCGTCGATCGGCTGTTGCGGCGCTACGTCGCGCAGTGCAGCACGCGCATGGGCGTCAGCCCGCACGCGCTGCGCCACTCGTTCGCGACGCATCTGTTGCAGCGCGGCGCCGACTTGCGCGCGATCCAGGAGCTGCTCGGCCACGCGCGGCTCAGCACGACGCAGCGCTACACGCACGTCAATGCCGCGCAGTTGATCGACGTCTACCGCAAATCGCATCCCCGCGGCCACCGAATAAGTTCCGATCCGCCGATCAAGTTTCGATCCACCGATTAGGGATCGGTCAAGCAACGAACGCGGGTAGAATCGTTCGGCAGGTGCCCGTCCACAGACTCGTCGCGTTCCTTCTCCTTCTCCTCTCCGCCGCACCGGCTCTCGCGCAGCAGACCGCGCCGCCCCCAGAAGACGATCCCGGATCCGTCGACCTGTTCGGCTTCAGCTTCGAACAGAGCCGAGCGCTACAAGATCGGCGGCGAGCTGATGGCCGGCTGGTCGCACGACGGCGCGCAAGCCACGCTGGGATTCGAAAAGCAGGGCCGCATTGGCTGGGCCATCCTGAGCGTGAGCGGACGCGTGTCGGATCACGTCCGGTATTACGTCTCCGTCAATCCCGTCAGCGAGACCACGTCGCGGCCGGCCTGCGGAGAGAAGGACTATTTCTTTCCGAACGATCCGAATCTGTATGCCGCGCAGGGTCCGATCGTCAAGTGTGACGAGGAAGACGGGCTGAAGCGCGTCGATACCTACAACACCTTCTCGCTCGACTACATCACCCAGCAGGGCATCCTGCGCGAGGGCTATGTCGACTGGGGCATGTCCGACACGTTTTCGCTGCGCGGCGGCCGCTTCATCCTGCCGATCGGGCTCGCGCCGCGCGACGTCGGCGCGACCTCCGCGAAGGACATGACGCGCATCACGCGCCTCAATGCCGAAGCCAACTTCGGCGTGATGTTCGCGGCCTCGGCCCGGAAGGCGACCCGATCGGTCTTCGATGCGGGCGTCATGGTCATCCTCGGCGACGGCAATCGCGAAAAGGATTACGACTGGTTCTATTTCGTCAACCGCACCCTCGACACCAACAGCGCCGTGACCGTCGCCGCCTCGGCGCGCGTCCAGCCGATCGAGCAGATCGATCTTCGTGTCGCCTACAAGCACGGCTACACCGGCTCCAAGGTCGAGCGCCTGCCCAGCTACTGGGCCTCCAAGCGCAATGACGATGCGCTCGTGGTGAGCGTGAAGGTGTCGCCGGTGAAATGGGCGTCGGTGTTTGCCGAGTACGCGAAATACAAATGGGGACCGACGATCACCTCGGGCGAGCTGGTCGGCGTCCCGACCGTCGGTCCAATCGAGAAGCCCGGTTATTACATGGGCGCCCAGCTCGATGTGCCGGTCACCGGCAAGCGTCCATGTCGGCGGCAGCATCACGCGCGAGGAGCTGACGCGCGACGACAGCCTGGTGCAGTATCTGTCTCTGAACAACCTGTACGGCGTCTCGATGGGCAAGAAGGACCGCAACCTGATCGCGCGCGGCTTCATCGACGTCAACCGCCTCGTCAACGTCAATTTCTTCTGGGTGGACGTCTCGAATCCGTTCCCGTGGGCGAGCGCCAGTTGGCCGGTGTCGGGTCCGACGGCGTTTACCGGTCGCGAGCTGGATCGCCTGGGCGTCACCGTCACGGTCCGCACGCCGTAAGTCCCGCTTTCCTCGACGCCCGTTTCGCAGGGATAATGTCTCGTTCCAGTGGAGGACATTCGATGACCCGTGTGCTGACAGCTCTTGCATTGACCGCCGGTCTGTTGTCGCCGGTGGCGGCGGCCGCCCAGGCGCCGTCCCTGAAGAATCCCGCATCCCTCAACGAGACAGGCGCCCGCGACCTATAAGGTGAGGCTCGACACGAGCGCCGGCCCGGTCGTGATCGAGGTGCACCGCGACTGGGCGCCGCTTGGCGCCGATCGGTTCTACAACCTCGTGAAGAACGGCTTCTACGACGACGTGCGCTTCTTCCGGGTCATCCCCGGCTTCATGGCGCAAGGCGGCATGAGCGGCGATCCCGGCGATCCAGAGAAATCTGGGGGCGCAACAACATCAACGACGATCCGGTGAAGCAGAGCAACAAGCGCGGCTTCGTGACGTTCGCCAAGACCGCGGCGCCGAATTCGCGATCGACGCAGATCTTCATCAACTACGGCGACAACTCGAGCCTCGACTCGCAGGGCTTTGCGCCGTTCGGCCAGGTGATCTCGGGGATGGAGACGGTCGACAAGTTCGGGAACTACGGACGAAACAATGTTCCGGATCAGGGCATGATCACCTCTGAAGGCAATGCCTATCTGCAGCGCGATTATCCGAAGCTCACCGTCATCAAGAAGGCCACGATCGAGAAGTAGTTCCGCCTTCGCCAAGGCTTCGGCGAGACAGGCTATGGAGGGGACCGTGAGAGTTTCTATTCTCGTTGCGTTGCTCGTACTCACGGTTCCTCTCAACGGGCAGGTGCCGATCCAGGATCGGCAGCCCGCGGGATCGGCGCTTCGTCCCGCGGTGATGGGACCGACCGGTGGCGTGTCCACCGGTCATCCGCTCACAACCGCCGCCGCCTTCGGCATCCTGCTGAAGGGCGGCAACGCCTTTGACGCCGGCGTCGCGTCGCTCATCGCCGGCGGCGTCCTCGAGCAGGATCTCTACAGCCTCGGCGGGGAGGCGCTCGTGCTCGTCTATCCCAAGAAAGAAAACAAGGTGACGTCGATCGTCGGCCAGGGCTGGGCGCCGAAGGCGGTCGACGTCGATTGGTACCTGTCGCGCAAGAAGACGCTCGACGGCGCGGGACTCGATCCCGCCGTCGTGCCGGGCGCGCTGCATGCGGCGCTGACCGTGCTCGAGAAGTGGGGCACGATGAGCTTCGAAGAGGTCGCCGCGCCGGGAATCGCGCTATGCCGAGAACGGCTTCCCGATGCGCAACAGCACCGCGCAGGCGATCCAGCGGCAGCTGAAATTCTTCGAAGCCTGGCCCGACAACAAGAAGTTCTGGCTGAAGCCCGACGGCTCGCAGTACAAGCCCGGCGAAACGATCAAGCTGCCCGCGCTGGCGCAGACGCTCCATCGCATGGTCGACGCCGAGCGCGCCGCGAAGTCGAAGGGCCGCGGCGCCGGCATCATCGCGGCCCGCGATCGTTTCTACAAGGGCGACATCGCCGCCGAGATGGTGGCGTTCCTGCAGAAGCACGGCGCGCCGTTCGACGCGAGCGACTTCGCCGAGTACTACGCGCGCATCGAGGAGCCCGCGAAGACCACCTATCGCGGCTACACCGTCTACAAGCACGGCTTCGGCAGCCAGGGGCCGGTGCTGCTCCAGGCGCTCAACATTCTCGAGAACTTCGATCTCCACGCGATGGGTTACGCCAGCGCGGACTACCTGCACACCGTCACCGAAGCCTTGAAGCTCGCGTATGCGGATCGCGATTCGTATTACGCGGATCCGGCGTTCGTGCAGGTGCCCGGCGAGGGGCTGCTGTCGAAGGCGTACGCGAAGGAACGCGCGGCGCTGATCGATCCGAAGAAGGCGTCGACGTCGTTCATCGCCGGCGATCCGACGAAGTACGACTCGAAGGTCAAGCAGTGGACGTTCTGGAAGGCGAACGTGGCCGACGGCGTCACGCCGCGGACGCGAAGCGGCGACGACGAGAACACCGCCGAGATCGTCAAGGACACGACGCACATGGCGGTGATCGACAAGGACGGCAACATCTTCGACGTCACGCCGAGCGGCGGGTGGGTGCCGGGCGCGGTGATCCTCGGCGACACCGGCATCGGCATGAGCGTGCGCGGCGAGCAGTTCTGGCTCGACAAGACGCGCGCCAACCAGATCCGCCCGCGCGCGCGGCCGCGCTACACGCTGACGCCGAGCCTGGTGTTCAAGGGCGACGTGCCGATGATGGGCCTCGGCACACCCGGCGGCGACAACCAGGATCAAACCATCCTGCAGGCGTTCCTCAGCATCGTCGACTTCTGGAACGAGTGGTATCCGAACCTGCACGGCGCGCTCGAGCGGCCGCGCGTGCAGACGATGCACTTCTACGGATCGTTCTGGCCGCACACCGCCGGCTTCAATCAGCTGAACGTGGAAGCGACGATTCCCGATGCGGTCTACAACGAGCTGAAGGCGCGCGGCCACGATGTGAGCCGCCTGCGTCCGTTCGGCATGTCGGGCTGCGCGACGGCGGTGATGATCGATCCGGCGACCGGCAATCGCTTCGCCGGCGCCGATCCGCGTCGCGATTGCTACGCGATCGCGTACTAATGTGCGTACGGTGCGTACGGTGCGTGAGGTGCGTACGGTGCACAGTGCGTACTGTGCCTAGGTGCGCGTACCAGTGCACTTCATGCACCCGCACCGTACGCACCCTACGCACTGTCCACGCACCGTACGCACCTTAAAAGGGTCTTCGTACAGACATCTGTAATTGCACGTCGTCACGGCTGACGTTTACCTTGACGACCGGCAGGACCTGTTTCGGATCGCCGGCGTAGCTGACTTCGTAGCGCCGCATCATGCTCTGGTGATCGTCGGCGAGCCGGTTGGCGATCTCCCTCAGCCGCGCCGGGAGGTTGCTGTCGGCAACGATGGTGTGGCGGATGCCGCCGACGTTGTCGACCAGGTTCGCGACGATGTCGGTGACCGTTCCGGACTGCTTGCCCTGCACGATCACCGCGTGGGCAGTCCCGCCGCGCGACAGGAAATCGTTCATGAACTTGTTGTAGTCGTCGATGTTCGGCTCGCGCCTGCCCTCGCCGTTGTCGGTCGTGACGATGACGAAGGCGGGCCATTGACCCGGCGCCGGTTTCAGGAAGCGCTTGTCGGCCTCGAGCATGGTGTCGAGAAACGCGTTGGCGCCGCCCTCGGACGCGAACCGCGCCACTTCGGCGCGCAGCCTGGCACGATCGGTGCCTGGCGGCGTCCGGACGCGAATCTGGCCGCCGGAGGAAATGAAGGCGACCTCCTCCGATCTCCGGCAATTCATCGATGAAGGCGTTCAAGGCGATGCGGAAGTTGTTCATCATCGGGCCGACCGCCGTGCTGGAATCGACCATCAGCACGATTCGCATCGGCTCGTTGCCCAGCGTGACGCGAACGACGTCACGCTTCGCGCCGTTTTCGTTGACCTGGAAGTCCTCGCGGGTGAGATTCAGCACCGGCGCGCCGCCGGTGTCGAGCGCGCTCACCCACACCGACCGCGTCACGGTCCGTTGCGCCGAGAGTGAAACCGAAATCAGGAGGAGTAGCGCGCTCGCAGCGACCGCCGTCGAGCGCCAATGCGGGGGCATAGGCGGGCGAGTATAGCGCCCGACTAGGCCGTCTGGAGCACGCGGCGCCGCGGCATTTCGATGTTGAGCGTCTTGATCTTGTAGTTCATGACGCGCGGGCTGATCTGCAGCAGCTCCGCCGCGTCCTTCTGCACCCAGTTCGCCATCTTCAGCGCTTCGGTGATCGCCTGGCGCTCGATGTCTTCGAGGGCGATGCCGGTCGGCGGAATCTTGACGACGCTCTGCGAGTCCTTCGACCCGGGCCGGCCGGCGCGAAGTCGCCGAGGCGCAGGTCGCTCGAGGTGATCATCGACGCTTCGGCGAGCAGCGCCGCGCGCTCGATCGCGTTCTCGAGCTCGCGGATGTTGCCGGGCCAGTTGTAGCGGACCAGCAGCTTCTGCGCGTCGTTGTCGAGGCCGTCGAGGCGCTTCTTCAGCTCGCTGCCGAAGCGGCGGATGAAGTGCATCGCCAGCGGCAGGATGTCTTCCTTGCGCTCGCGCAGCGGCGGCGTCTCCACCGACACCACGTTGAGGCGGTAGTAGAGGTCTTCGCGGAACTGCCCGGCCGCGACCATCGCCGACAGGTCGCGGTTGGTCGCCGCGATCAATCGCACGTCGACGCGAATCGTGCGCGTGCCGCCGAGCCGCTCGAACTCGTGCTCCTGCAGCACGCGCAGGATCTTGGCCTGCGTGCTCGCGCTCATGTCGCCGATCTCGTCGAGGAACAGCGTGCCGCCGTCGGCCTGCTCGAAGCGGCCGATGCGCTGGCGATCGGCGCCGGTGAACGCGCCCTTCTCGTGGCCGAACAGTTCCGACTCGAGCAGGTTCTCCTGCAGCGCGGCGCAGTTCACCTTGACGAAGTTGCGCGACGCGCGCAGCGAGTTGTGATGGATCGCGCCGGCGATCAGTTCCTTGCCGGTGCCGGTTTCGCCGCGGATCAGCACCGTCGAATTGCTCTTGGCGACCTTGCGCACCACGCCGAGCACGCGCTGCAGCGATTCGCTGCTGCCGACGATGCGATCGAAGTCGTAGTTTTCCTGGCGCTCGTTGCGGAGGTAGTCGAGCTCGTTGCGGAGGCGCTTGAGCTCGAGCGCCTTCTCGACCTTGACTTCCATCTCCTCGAGCTCGAACGGCTTCTGCACGTAGTCGAACGCGCCGTGCTTCATCGCCTCGACCGCCGTCGTCACCGAACCGAACGCGGTCATCAGGATCACCGACGCGGACGGGTGCAGGGTCTTGGTCGTGCGCAGCACGTCGAGGCCGTCGGAGCCGCCCATCTTGAGGTCGCTCACGACGACGTCGAAGTAGCCCTCGTGCAGGCGCTCGAGCGCCGCGTTGCCGTTGCCGGCTTCGTCGACCTCGTGCCCGGCGGTGGTCAGCGACAGCGCCAACCCCCGCCGGAGCGCATCGTGATCGTCCGCTACAAGTATGCGAGCCATGTCCGTGTCCTATTTCTGCTTATGCCGGGTCGACCGGCAGCGTGACCCGGAACGTCGTGCCCCGCCCGTCCTGCGGTCGTCATGTCGATGCGGCCCTCGTGCGCGTCCACGATCTTGCGGACGATCGCAAGGCCGAGCCCGGAGCCCTGCGCCTTCGTCGTGAAAAACGGATTGAAGATCTTTTCGGCGATCTCGGGCGGCATGCCCGGCCCGTCGTCCGACACGTCGACGACCACGGTCGGCGACCGGCCTGATGTCCGTCGGGGAGCAGCGCGCCGTCCGCCGGCGGTATGCGCGACGCGCGCGGCGATGTCGATCCGGCCGCGGCCCTCGAGCGCTTCGTAGGCATTGATCAGCAGGTTGCAGAAGACCTGCGTGAGCTGGTGCTGATCGGCGCCGAGCGGCGGCAGCTCGCGCGGCAGCGCCGCGTCGACCAGGATGTTGCCGCGCGTCGCCTTGCCGTCGGCCATCACCACCGCGGCGTTGATCGCGTGCTGCAGCGACGTGCGATCGACCTGCAGCCGCGACCGGCCGCACGAACGCCAGCACCTCCTGCACGATCGCGTTGGCCATCTTGGCTTCGCTGATGATGTCCTTGACGAGCGCCTGCGCGTCGGCGTTGTCGGGCACCTTGCGGCGGAGCAGTCCCGCCAGCACTTCGATGCCGGCGAGCGGGTTCTTGATCTCGTGCGCCATCACCGCCGCCATCTCGCCGACCGCGGCGAGCCGATCGCGCAGGCGCTCGCGCTCCTCGATCTGCTCGACGTGCGTCAGGTCCTTGAAGAACAGCGCCGCGCCGACCGTCTCGCCGTCGTCGTCGCGGACCAGCGACAGCGTGTAGCCGATCACGGTGTCGGTGGACTTGAGGCGCAGTTCGGCGCGGTTGGGCAGCGCCTTCAGCTCGAAGGCGCCGCCGAGCACGCGGACGATGTCGGGATGCTCGTGGAGCACGTCGGCATAAGCGCGGCCTTCGACCACGCCGGGCTCCAGGCGGAAGAGCCGGCGCGCTTCGTCGTTCAGCAGCACCAGTGCCGCCGTCGCGGTCGATGGCGAGCACGCCATTGCGCATGTTCCCCACCATGTGGCGGAAAAACACGTCGAGATTCCCGGTCGTTTGTCCGACAGGCTTCGCCATCAGCATTGTTGCCGAGCCGGGTTGAGCAAAGCCCATGCCCCTTCGGCTTCAACGACTTAACGCTCTAAGTCGTTGCGATTACATAATTTGGATTATGCCTCTAGAGCAGAGCGTAATGACAGAATTGTAATCAAGTCACGAATTTCGTAAGTCGGAATACTCCTCGGCTTCGTTCTGCAGCATTTCCCATTGGCCGAGAAGCTCGCCGACCTCCCACATCAGGGCCTGATGTTGGGCGAGGACCGGCTTCGATTTTTCGTGGTCGGCATAGAAGTCCGGCGCCGCCATCGCCTGCTCGACGTCCTTGATGGCTTTCTCGCGGTCGGCAATGCGCGCCTCGAGCTCGGCGACGCGATCCTTCAGCGCCTTGAAGGCGCGCTCGCGTTTCTTCTTCTCTGCCTGACTCGCGCTTTCGCTCTTCGTAGCTCTGTTCGGGCTTTCGGCGTTCGCCGGACGTCATCGGCACTGGGCTTCGGAACCTGACCTTTGGAAGCATTGGAAGGCTTGGAACCAGTGGAACCATCGGGCCGAGGCGCCTGACTCTTGCTCCACAGGAACGACTTGTAGTCGCCGGGTAGAGCGAGGCGCGTCCGTCCCCGACCTCGACGATCTTCGTCGCGAGCTTCTCGACGAAGTAGCGATCGTGCGAGACGAAGATCAGCGTGCCGCCGTAATCGGCCAGCGCGTCGAGCAGGACTTCCTTCGAGTCGATGTCGAGATGATTGGTCGGCTCGTCGAGCAGCAGCGTGTTCGACGGCCGCAGCAGCATGCGCGCGACCGCGAGGCGCGTGCGCTCGCCGCCCGACAGCACGCCGGCCTTCTTGTAGACGTCGTCGCCCGAGAACAGGAAGCCGCCGAGGATGTTCCGGATGGCCGGGACCATGTGGTGCGGCGACCCGCTCGACAGCGTGTCGTGCACGGTCAGCGCCGGATCGAGGCGCGTGGCTTCGTCCTGCGCGAAGTACTGCATGACGACCTGGTGGCCTTCGGTGCGCGAGCCCAGGTCGGGTCGTTCTTCGCCGGACAGCATGCGCATCAGCGTCGACTTGCCGGCGCCGTTATGGCCGACGAGCGCGATGCGATCGCCGCGCTCGATGTGCAGGTTGACGTCGATCGAGCACGACCTTTTCTTGGCCAGGCTCGCGCGGCAGCTGCGGTAGGCCTTGCGCGCGTTCTTCAGCTCCAGCACCATGCGCCCGCTCTTGGGGGCGGCGGGGAACTGGAAGTGAATCCGCTTGCGCTCCGGCGGCACCTCGAGGCGCTCGACCTTCTCGAGCATCTTGATCCGGCTCTGCACCT
The DNA here is from genome assembly GCA_963833135.1 of uncultured cyanobacterium. GTDB lineage: Bacteria > Acidobacteriota > Vicinamibacteria > Vicinamibacterales > UBA2999 > 12-FULL-67-14b. The sequence continues at coordinate 427,321 of CAWHWW010000018.1, forward strand.
GCGCCGCCTTCGTCGCCTGGTAGCGGAACCGGTTGATGAACTCTTCGACGCGCTGGATCTCCTCGTCCTGCCGCCGCTTGGCTTCGCGCAGCCGTTCGAGCGCGGCGTCGCGCTGCTCGAGATACTGGTGTAGTTGGTGTGGTACTCGGTGATCTTGCGCAGCGTCAGGTCGGCGATGTGCGTGACGACCGCATCGAGAAAGTAGCGATCGTGCGAGACGAGGATCACCGAATGCGGATAGGCGACGAGATATTCCTCGAGCCAGTTGCGCGCGTCGAGATCGAGATGGTTGGTCGGCTCGTCGAGCAGCAGCAGGTCCGGCGCGGCAGAGCAGCAGCTTGGCGAGCGCGAGCCGCATCTGCCATCCGCCGGACAAGTGATCGGTCAGCTGCTGTTGCGCCTCCGGCTCGAAGCCGAGGCCGCGCAGCACGGTCGCGACCTTGAGCTCGATCTGGTAGCCGTCCGACAGCCGGAAGCGATCCTGGACCTCGCTGTAGCGCGCCAGCATCGCGTCGTGTTCGGCCTCGCTCGCGGTGGAATCGCCGAGCCGCGCCTCGAGGTCGTGCATCTCCGCCTTGAGATCGAGCAGCGGCTTGAGCGCGAGGCTGGCCTCGGCGACGACCGATCGGCCGGAATGCGCCAGGCCGTCCTGCGGGAGGTAGCCGAGCGTTAGCGCGTTGGGTTTCTGGATGATGCCGGTGTCGGGCTCATCGAGTCCCGCCAGCATCTTGAGCAGCGTGGTCTTGCCGGCGCCGTTCGGCCCGCACAGGCCGACGCGATCGCGATCGCCAACCTGCCAGGTGACGTGCTCGAGAAGGGTCTTTTCACCGAAGGCTTTGGTGACGTCTTGAAGCTGAAGCATGCGCAGGGCTTGCGAACGAGTGGGTCTTACGGGCTTGCGGTCTACGGGCTTGCGGTGGGTGCCTTCATTAACTTGCTAGCCCGGTAAGCCCGTAGCCCGCAGCCCGTAAGCCCGTAAGCCCTTATTCTCCGAGCGCCCGCGCCGCCGCGGCAAGGACCTGAGGCACGCGAAACGGCTTGGTCAGGTAACCCGCGACGCCGAGATTCACCGCTTCGATCGCGCTCGACTCGGTGGAGAAGCCCGTGATGATGATGACCGGCAGATCCGCCTTCAGCCGCTTCGCCTCGCGGATCAGCGTCAGGCCGTCCATGCCCGGCATCTTCAGGTCGGCGATCAGCAGGTCGTAGTTTCCGAGGCGCAGACGCTCGAGCGCGGCCCGGCCGTCTGGCGCGGTATCGACCTCATATTCTGCAAGGGCCAGCGTCTTTTGCAGCAGCTCGCGGATGCTGGATTCGTCGTCAACGACCAGGACGCGGCTGCGGCCGTCGCGTGTCTGCGGCCGGTCTGCCGCGACGACGGCGGGCCCGCGGTCGCCGCGCGGACGCTGCGTATCCAGCCAGGCGTCGATGTCACGCTTGCGGAAGCGCCACTGGCGCCCGACGCGGACCGCGGGAATCTTTCCGGCCTTGATCAGACGGTAGACGGTGCGAAGGTTGACCTGGAGATACTCCAGGACCTCTTCAGTCGTAAGGAAGATCTCGTCGTTTGGAAAGTTCACGCCCACTAAGTATCTCTGAAATCGGTATCTTACCCAATGAGGAAACACGGCCTGCCGCGCAGAAGCCGGACGGCGAACGCGGGCCGACTTTCGGGGCGGGGCCGGAGTCTTAGACAATAGCGTGAACGTTTCGCGAAACTGATCGCATGGTAGCGACCGACGAGGAGCTCGTCGCCAGGTCCATGGCTGGCGACGTAGACAGCTTCAACCAGCTCGTTTTGCGCTGGGAACGGCCGATCTATGCCCTGGCGTACCGGGTCATCGGCCGTGACGAGGACGCGCGGGACGTTGCCCAGGAAACCTTCCTCCGGGCCTTTCGGGCACTCCCTGGATTCAAGGGGCAGGCGAAGTTCTCGTCGTGGCTGTACAGAATTGCGCTGAATCTCTGCCGTGACTGGATCCGGCGGAAGAAGCGCACGCCCGTCGTCGACATGCCCGAGGGCGTCGACGTCGCCGAGCTCGCCGCCGAGCAGGGACCGGTTGAATCGATCGAGGACCTGGTCGCGCGCCAGGAGATGAGCCGCATCGTCGCGGAGGGCATGAAGCTGCTGCCGGACGAACAACGCACCGCGATCGTGTTGAAGGAGTACCACGGCCTGACGTTTCAGGAAATTGCCGACCTGCAGGGCTGCCCGTTGAGCACCGTGAAGACCCGCCTCTATCAGGGCCTCACGGTGTTGCGGCGTCACCTGGAAAGCCGCGGCATGACGAGTTTCAAGAGTGACAAGGAATCATGAGCATCACGTTCACGTGTGACGACAAGCAAACCCTGGTCTGCGTATCTCTATGGCGAGATCGATCACGCGACGCGCCAGGTGGTCGACGCGCACCTCGCGCACGTGCGCGGCGTGCGCGTCGGAAGTCATGGCGCTCGGCGACGCGCGATCCGAACTGGGGCTGTGGGTGCCGCCGGAGGTGGAGCTCGACTTCACGATCGTCAAGAAGTCGGAGCTGCCATCGGCCGACCGTGCTCCGTCCGGCGCGCTGGTGGAGCACCGTGCCCGGCTGGGCGCAAGCCGCCGCGGCGATCCTCGTGCTTGCCGCCGGCGCCGCGATCGCGAACGTGCAGGTGAAGTCAGGTCCCGATGGTTTCATCGGTGACGACCGGCTGGATGCCGCCGGCCGCGCCAGCCCTGAGCGAGCCGTTCGACGGCGCAGCCGTTGAACAGCGAGTCGAACGGGCGCTGGTCGCCCTCGAGCAGCAGTTGCGCAACGAGATCAGGACCGACCCGCGCCGCAGGAGTCGCGCGTCGCTCGCGGCACCGGTCGACGAAGCCACGATCAGTCGCGTGCGGCAGTTGATCGCCGAAAGCGAGCAGCGGCACGAGCGCGCGCTCGCCATGCGCTTTGTCGAGTTCACGCGCGACATGAACATGCAGCGCCGCGCCGACATGCAGAACATCGGCCGCGTCGTCGGATCGTACGACGGCGAGCTGATGCGCCAGCGCCAGATGATCAACAACGTCATTCGCGTTTCCGCGACGCCACAGCAGTAGACAAATAACAAGTAACGAATAACGAATAACAAAAGAGATCATGAAGAAGCACATCACCACGTCGATCGTTCTCACCGCGCTCGCCTGCGCGGCGCCGGTGGCGGCGCAGGATCCGCCGGTGGTGCCGGCGCAGGAGCCGCAGGTCGCCGCACCCGCGGCGCCGGTCAAGCCCGTCCCGCCGATGAACATGAACGACATCCGCCATCACATCTACGTGATGGAGGGCGCGCTCGCGCGCGCGGTCGATTACGGCGCCAAGCAGCTCAATCGCGAGATCCTCGCGGTGATGCCCGGCGTGTTCATGCTGGAAGGCGAAGCGCGCGCCCGCGGCGTGCATCTCGACGGCTACGGCGTGTTCTTCGACGTGCGCGTGCCGATGATGCGCCAGAGCATGATGTGGAGCCTGCGTATGATGCTCGATCAGGGCGACGCCGCGAACCAGGCGGCGATCAACGAGCTGCGCAGGTCGATGCAGGGCGTGACCGATCCGAATACCCGCGCCTCGATGGAGAAAGCCGTGCGCCAGCTCGAACGGCAGGTGCCCGCGACCGTCGGGAGAAATCCGCAGGTGGCTCCCGGAGTGATCGTCTCGGAGCCGTCGTCACCCGCGGTCGGCGCCGCGACGGCGACCGGCATCGCCGGCCCCCGCCCGGCGCCGATGGCGCCTGACAGCGTCTGGGCGAAGGATCCGAATCGCGCCTACACGGAAGCCGTCACGCGCGCGCTCGTCGACGCGATGATCGACTACAGCACGCCGATGAACATCCCCGCCGAGCAGTGGCTGACGGTGGCGGCGCGCGACGACGAGGGACGCGACTCGCTCGCGCCGCAGGATCCGCTCGAGGAAGTGGTGACGATGATCTACCGGATCAAGGGCAGCGACCTGCAGCTCTATCGCGCCGGCAAGATCGATCGGGACGAGGTCCGCAAGCGCGTCCAGATGACGCAGTTTTAGCAAATCCGAGATCTGAGATCCGAAATCCAAAATCTGGATTTCGGTGTCTTAGAATAGGCATATGGCTCCGACCCGCTCGCATGCGGCCGCCTTGTGCGCAATAGCCCTTGCGGCCGTCCTCTCGACCGATTGCGGCGCATCGGTGGATGCCGTCGCCGCGCTCGAACCGGTCGACGTCATCACCGGCTGGTACGATGACGGGATCATCGAAGGCGGCAAGAACAAGCTCGTGCCCAGCGTCTCGATGAAGCTGCGCAACAAGAGCGGCAACGAACTGAGGTCGATCCAGATCAACGCGATCTTCCGCCGCGTCGGCGAGCAGGAAATGTGGGGCGAGTATTTTGGCTGGGCGATCACGCGCCAGTCGCCGCTTGCGCCCGGGGCCGAGACCGAGCCGCTGGTGATGCGATCGACGCTCGGCTACACCGGCGAGCAGCCGCGCATGCAGATGCTGCAGAACAAGGAATTCGTCGACGCCAAGGTCGAGATCTATCTGAAGCAGGGATCGAAGGTCCTGGCGAAGCTCGCCGAGTATCCAATCCAAAGACAGTTGTTGACTCGATAGATTCGCGGGGGATAATTCCCCGCGATGGCACAGTCCACTCTCGAACGCCGCCTCGGTCCGCTTGATGGCGCGGCGATCATCGTTTCCAACGTCATTGGCGGCACGATCCTGTTTGCACCGCCGTTCATGGCCGGCCTCGTGCCGAATCCCTGGCTGTACCTCGGGCTGTGGGTGGCCGGCGGCGCGCTCGCCTTTGCGGGCGCGATGGCCTATGCGGAACTGGCGGCGCTGCGTCCGAAAGCCGGCGGCGAGTACGTCTATCTCGATGCCGCGTACGGGCGGGTTGCCGCGTTCCTCACCGGGTGGACGTCGTTTGTCGCGGGCTTTGCCGGCGCCATTGCCGCCAACGCGTTCTTCATCCCGATCTACCTGGCGAGGTTCATTCCCGGCGTCGACAACCAGACGCCCATCCTCACGATCCCGCTGCCGTGGCTGCCGTTGACGCTTTCCACGCACACGCTCGTCGCGCTGGCGTCGGTGTGGCTGCTGGCACTGATTCACATCCGCGGTGTCGGCCCTGGACGCCTGATGATGAACGTGCTGGCCGCGCTCAAGGTGACCGCGTTTCTCCTGTTCGTGCTCGCCGGCTTCGCCTTTGGCACCGGTGCGTTCACGCAACGTCTCGGCGTCGGGCGGTTCGGTTTCGACGACGAACTGGCTGTTTGCCTTCATCCCCGTCATGCTCGCGTACTCGGGCTGGAACGCCTCGGCCTACGTGGCCGAAGAGATTCGCGATCCCGGCCGCAATCTGCCGCGTTCGCTGGCCATTGGCACCCTGGCCGTGATTGCCGTCTACCTGGGCATCAACCTGCTCTATCTCTATGTCTTTTCAGTCGGTGAGCTGGCCGCGTTGAAGGGAAGCGTGCTCGACGTGGTTGCCGATCGCCTGCTCGGCTCCGGCGCCGGCCACGTGATGGGCCTCGTCTCGATTGTCAGCCTGATGGCCGGCAACAGCGCGATGACGTTCGCGGGTCCGCGCGTCTACTTTGCGATGGCGCGCGACGGGGTGTTCTTCAATGCCGCAGCGAAGGTGCATCCTTCCTACAGGACGCCGGCCTTCGCGATCGTCGCGCAGACGGTGTGGGCATCGCTGCTGATCCTGACCGGCAGCGGCAATGCGCTGATCACCTACACCGGGTTCTCGATCACGTTGTTCCTCGGCGATCGCCGTGTTCGCGCTGTTCGTCCTGCGCTGGCGCGAACCGAACGCCGTCCGCCCGTTCAAGGCGCTCGGCTACCCGATCGCTCCGGCGATCTTCACGATCGCCTGCTTCGTGATTCTCGCGAACGCGCTCTATACGGATCTGGTGAAGCCGATGATCGCCGGCACACCGGTCGGGCCCTCGGCGTGGGGCTTCCTCGTCATCGGCCTTGGCCTGCCGAGTCTATTACTTCTTCGCAAGGGTAAACGAGCCTGAGAACCGGAACCCCGTCAGAACCAAACCATGGAACCGTGGAACCGTGGAACCATTTGAAGTCGCCGTGAGACACTATTGGGATGGAGTCGACCTTCCACGCGACCACCATCCTGGCCGTGCGCCGGGAGGAACACGCCGTCCTGGCGGGCGATGGGCAGGTGACGCTCGGCAATACGGTCGTGAAGCAGGGCGCCCGCAAGATCCGCCGGCTCTATAACGACAACATCCTTGCCGGCTTCGCCGGCTCCGCCGCCGATTCGTTTGCGCTCTTCGCGCGCTTCGAATCGAAACTCGAGCAGTATCGCGGCAACCTCGAGCGCTCGGCCGTCGAGCTCGCCAAGGACTGGCGCACCGATCGCGCGTTGCGCCGTCTCGAAGCGATGCTGATCGTGCTCGACAAGCGATCGATGTTTCTGCTGTCCGGCACCGGCGACCTGATCGAGCCGGACGAAGGCATCATCGGCATCGGTTCCGGCGGCGCCTTCGCGCAGGCCGCGGCCAAGGCGCTGGCGCGCCACACCGCGCTTTCGGCGCGCGAGATCGCGCAGCACGCGATGACGATCGCTTCCGAGATCTGCATCTACACCAACGCCAACCTGACCATCGAAGAACTGTAATGGCTCCCATTTCCTTGCCCGAGCGCACCAACACCGGGATCGATTCGCTGACGCCGCGCGAGATCGTCGCCGAGCTCGACAAGTACGTCGTCGGCCAGGCCAAGGCGAAGCGGGCGGTCGCGATCGCGCTGCGCAATCGCATGCGCCGCCAGAAGCTGCCGGCCGATCTCGCCGAAGACGTCGCGCCGAAGAACATCCTGATGATCGGACCGACCGGCGTCGGCAAGACCGAGATCGCGCGGCGCCTGGCCAAGCTGGCGCATTCGCCGTTCATCAAGGTCGAAGCGTCGAAGTTCACCGAGGTCGGCTACGTCGGCCGCGACGTCGAGTCGATGGTGCGCGACCTCGTCGAGCTCGCGGTGAACATGGTCCGCGAAGAGCGCATCGAGGACGTGAAGCGCGAAGGCCGAGCTCAACACCGAGGAGCGGCTGCTCGACCTGCTGTTGCCGCCGCGGCCGACGGCGCCGGATGAAGATCCCGGCCGCGTGCGCGACGAGATGGGCGGCACGCGCCAGCGGATGCGCGAGCAGCTGCGCGACGGCAAGCTCGACGATCGCATGGTCGAGGTCGACGTCCAGGAAAAATCGTTTCCGTCGATCGAGCTCATCACCGGTTCGTCGATGGAAGAAGTCGGCGTCAACCTCCGCGACATGATGCCGGGTCTTTTCCAGGGACGATCGAAGCGCCGCCGCGTCACCGTCGCCGAAGCGCGCGAGCGGCTGCTGTCGGAAGAAGAGCAGAAGCTGATCGACATGGACGCGGTCGCCGGCGCCGCGGTCGAGCGCGTCGAGCAGGCCGGCATCATCTTCGTCGACGAGATCGACAAGATCGCCGGGCGCGAAGGCAGCCACGGCCCGGAAGTGAGCCGCGAAGGCGTGCAGCGCGACATCCTGCCGATCGTCGAGGGCACCACGGTCAACACCAAGCACGGCATGGTGCGGACCGATCACATCCTGTTCATCGCCGCCGGCGCGTTCCACGTCTCGAAGCCGTCGGACCTGATTCCGGAGCTGCAGGGCCGCTTCCCGATCCGCGTCGAGCTCGAGCCGCTCGGCCAGGCGGAATTCGTGCGCATCCTGACCGAGCCGCGCAGCGCGCTCGATCAAGCAGTACACCGCCTTGATGGCGACCGAAGGCGTCGACCTGCGATTTTCGGACGACGGGGTGGCGACGATTGCGGAGTTTGCGACGATCGTCAACGAGCGCACCGAGAACATCGGCGCGCGGCGGCTGCACACGGTGATGGAGCGGCTGCTCGACGAGGTGTCGTTCGAGGCGCCGACCCTCCAGGAGAAGTCGATCACGATCGACGCGCCTTACGTGCGCCGCATGCTGGCGGACATCGTCAAGAACGAAGACCTGTCCCGTTACATATTGTGACCCATTCGACTCGCGCCGCCGTGGCTGCGCCACGACGCCGCTCGCTCAGGGCAGCCGGCCTCGTGTTCGTGCCGCTGGTCGTGACGGCCGGCTGCGGTAAGAAGGGACCGCCGCTCGTGCCGTTTTCGCGCGTGCCGTCCTTGATTACCGCGGTGACGCCGCAGCGGATTGGCGACGATGTCTACCTGTCGTTCACGGTGCCCGACACGAACGCCGACGGCCAGAAGCCCGCGGACATCGGCGAGCTGGACGTCTACGCGGTCACGTCAGCGAAGGCTCCCGCAACCGAGAATCAGCGCGAAGTCGCGACGCTCATCGCCACGCTGCCGGTCCGGCCAATTCTTCCGGTGCCGCCAGCGCCCGCCGACGGACCGCCGCCGCCCGCCGATCCCGTTGCCGCCGGGCGTCGATCGCGGCGCGGCGGTCGCCGTCAAGGAAACGCTGACGCCGGAAGCGCGCGTCGCGGTGGAACTGCCGGTTGATCGCCTGCTCGCACGAGCCGGTCGAACCGGCCGTTGAAGCGGAGGCGCCCGATCGGTCCGCTGGTTGCGCCGGCGCCAACCGCAGTTGCCGCGGCGCCATTACTTCGTGATTGCGAAGAGCCCGCGCGGGCGCGAGAGCGTGCCGTCGACGCCGGTGTCACTCCCGCTCGAAGCGGGAAGCTCCGCGCCCGGCGCTCCCGTCGTCACGCAACACTGCGAGCGAGATGACGATCACGTGGCCGCCGTCACCCGATGCGCGGACGTCGACGTTTCTGTTGCCTCCGACGCGTCAAGCCGACGACCGGCGCGAACGCGACGCCGTCGAACACCACGCCGCGGGTCCCGCCGGTGCTTGCCGCGAAGTCGCTCGGCTTCAACAGCCAGTCGACGACGTATCACGTCTACGACGTGACGCCAGCCGCGACGCCGGTCGAGCCCGATCCCTATGCGATCCAGACCGCCGCCGCCGATTACGCCGGCCCCGATTCCCGGCACCGAGTTCGTGATCAAGGGCGTCGCGTTCGGCGCCGAGCGATGCTTCGAAGTGCGGCCCGTCGATCAGGTGTTCGGGGCGACGGTCATCGGGCCGGCGTCACCGCGAACGTGCTTCACGCCGAAGGACACCTACGCGCCAGCGGCGCCGAGGTCGCTGGCCGCGATCGCCGGGGCCGGCGTGATCAACCTGATCTGGGATGCGAACGCCGAACGCGATCTGGCCGGCTACATCGTGTTGCGCGGCGAAGCGCCAGGTGACACACTGCAGCCGATTACGCCGGAGCCGGTGACCGTGACCTCGTATCGTGACGAGAGCGTTCGTCCCGGAACGCGCTACGTCTATGCCGTCGTCGCGGTCGATCGTGCCGGCGAACAATCAGTCCACAATCCAATCGCGCCGAGGAGACGGCTCGGCAGTGATCAGGGACAGGGATCAGGGATCAGGGATCAGGGAGCAGATGGATCGCATTTATCGAATCAAGCAGGGCAGCGACGGCCGATACGCGGTCGAGCGCGACGGGCAGTTGCATTGGCTTGAAGGGCGATGTCTTCGGCGCCTACGACATCGGCGAGGCGGTTCCGGCGGGGTCGCATCGATTCCTCGCGCCGGTGACGCCGTCGATCGTCGTCTGCATCGGCTTGAACTACAAGGATCACGCGGCGGAGATGAACAAGAAGCTGCCCGCCGAGCCGCTGGTGTTCCTCAAGCCGCAAAGCTCGGTGATCGGGCCCGAGGACGAAATCAGGATTCCGTCGTGGGCCGGACGCATCGAACATGAAGCCGAGATGGCCGTCGTGATCGGAAAGCGCGCCTCGAACGTGACGGCCGCCGACGCGATGTCGTATGTGCTCGGCATCACGTGCCTCAACGACGTGACGGCGCGCGAGCTGCAGGTGAAGGACGTGCAGTATTCGCGCGCCAAGGGCTTCGACACGTTCTGCCCGATCGGTCCGTGCATTGCCGTCGGTCTCGATCCGTCCGAGCTGGCCGTCGAAGGCTGGGTCAACGAGGAACGCCGCCACCACTCCAACACGCGCGAGCTGATCTTCCCGGTGCCGTATCTGGTCGAGCACGTCACGCGTTTCATGACGCTCAATCCCGGCGACGTGATCACGACCGGGACGCCGTCCGGCGTCGGGCCGCTGACGCCGGGCGATCGCATGATGGTGAAGGTGGCAGGGGTCGGGACCCTGTCGAACCCCTGTGTAGCCGCCTGATGGATCCGATCGAACGACTGAAGGAGCGCGAACGCCTCGCCGAGCTCGGCGGCGGCGAAGAGCGCCTCAAGAAACAGCACGCGCAGGGCAAGCTGACCGCGCGCGAGCGGATGACGCGCCTCTTCGATCCCGGCACGTTCGAGGAAGTCGACAAGCTCGTCACCCACCGCTGCCAGGACTTCGGGATGGAGCAGCAGATCATCCCCGGCGACGGCGTCGTCAGCGGCCACGGCCGCATCGACGGCCGCGTGGTCTACGCGTTCGCGCAGGACTTCACGGTGTTCGGCGGCTCGCTGTCCGAAACCAACGCCGCGAAGATCTGCAAGGTCATGGACATGGCGATGCGCAACGGCGCGCCGATCGTCGGCCTGAACGACTCGGGCGGCGCGCGCATCCAGGAAGGCGTCGTCTCGCTCGGCGGCTACTCCGACATCTTCCTGCGCAACACCCTCGCCTCGGGCGTCGTGCCGCAGATCTCCGCGATCATGGGCCCGTGCGCCGGCGGCGCCGTCTACTCGCCGGCGATCACCGACTTCATCGTGATGGTCAAGCAGTCGAGCTACATGTTCGTGACCGGCCCCGACGTGATCAAGACGGTGACGCACGAAGACGTCACCAAGGAAGATCTCGGCGGCGCGATGACGCACAACGAGAAGAGCGGCGTCGCGCACTTCGCCGTCGAGAACGACGCCGAATGCATCGCGCTCATCCGCGAGCTGCTGTCGTTCATGCCCGGCAACAACCTCGACGATCCGCCGCGCAAGCCGACCGGCGATCCGCTCGATCGCGAAGACGACAGCCTCGACCGGCTGGTGCCGGCGTCACCGAACCAGCCGTACGACATGCTGGACCTGATCCACACCATCGCCGACGATGGATATTTTCTCGAGGTGCACCAGCATTACGCGCGCAACATCATCGTCGGCTTCGCGCGGCTCGGCGGCCGCCCGGTCGGCATCGTCGCCAATCAACCGGCCTACCTGGCCGGCACGCTCGACATCAACGCGTCGGTCAAGGGCGCGCGCTTCGTGCGGTTTTGCGACGCGTTCAACATTCCGCTGATCACATTCGAGGACGTCCCGGGATTCCTGCCGGGGACGGTGCAGGAGTACGGCGGCATCATCCGTCACGGCGCCAAGCTGCTCTATGCGTTTGCGGAGGCGACGGTGCCGAAGATCACCGTGATCACGCGCAAGGCCTACGGCGGCGCCTACTGCGTCATGGCGAGCAAGCACATCCGCACCGACTTCAACTACGCGTGGCCGAGCGCCGAGATCGCGGTGATGGGCGCGGAGGGCGCCGTCAACATCCTCTACAAGCGCGACATCGAGAAGGCCGCCGATCCGGCGGCGATGCGCGCTGAAAAGATCGCGGAGTTCCGCGAGCGGTTTGCCAGCCCGTACGTCGCCGCCGAGCGCGGCTACGTCGACGAAGTGATCCTCCCGCGCATGACGCGCGCCAAGCTGGTGCAGGCGCTGGCCACGCTCGATCACAAACGCGACAAGAACCCACCGAAGAAACATGGCAACATTCCGCTTTAACCCGACGATCGCCTTCGTGCTCCTGAGCCTGGCCTGCGTGCCGCGCGAGAGCGCGCCGGAGCCGCCCGCAACGCGTGGAAGTCGCGGCGATCCAGAACATCAAGATCGAACACGTCACACCGCGCCGCGACTTCGTTGGGCCGCTCCCGACGAAGCTCGAATGGACTGCCGTCGACGGCGTCGACAGCTACGCGATCAAAGTCGAGAACGAGATCGAGATTCCCGTGTTCGACCAGGACGGCATCAAGACGACGTCGGTGCCGTGGCCGAAAGAGGTGCGCATCGATTCCGGCACCTACTACTGGCGGATCGTCGGCATCAAGGGCGGCAGGGTCATCGCCGATTCGGGCCGGGCGGCGTTTGTCGTGATGGACTAGAGGTGCCACTACGTGTTCGCTCCGCGCGCCGTCATCTTCGACATCGACGGCACCATCGTCGACAACATGCACCTGCACGCCGACGCCTTCGCGATCTTTGCGGAGCGCCACGGCCTGCCGCCGCTCACCCAGGATGATCGGGCGCGGCTCGACGGCCGCCGCAACAGCGAGATCTTTCCGATCCTGTTCAAGCGCGAGGTGCCGCGCGATGAATGGACCGCGTATGAGCGGGAGAAGGAAGGTCTCTATCGCGAGCTGTCACGCGGGCGGCTCGCGCCCATGAAGGGCCTGCATCAGCTGATCGATCGCCTGAAGGAAGACGGTGTCCCCGTGGCGCTGGCGACGTCGGCGCCCAGGTTGAACGTGGAGCACACGCTGGCGGAGCTCGATCTGGCCGATGCATTCCCGGTCATTGTTCGCGGCGATGAAGTGGCGCGCGGCAAGCCTGCGCCGGATGTGTTTATCGAAGCGGCGCGCCGCCTCGGCGTCGCCGCCGCCGATTGCCTGGTTTTCGAGGATGCCCCGATGGGCATCGAGGCTGCCCAGGCCGCGGGCATGCCGGTGGTTGCGCTGACGACCAGCTTTCAGGCATCACATTTCGAGGCGCTGCATGCTCCTCCGACGCTAATCTGCAGCGATTTCGAAGACTACCTTCGATAGTCATCTGGCGCCCGGATTCCGCCGTTCGAAGCATTTCTCGAGCCGGTCGGGGCCCAGCCGTGAACGAATTGCGCGGCAACTGCGTCTCACCCAGACAGTTTCGGGCAAAGAAGGAGACCGACCCATGAAGAGAGCTCTGACCGTCGCTTTCGCAACACTGTTGACGGCCGCCGTCATGCAGCCCGGTGGCGCGCTGAAAGCCGCTCCGACGGCAACGCACGTGACCGCCGGCATCGTGAAGGTAACCGTGACCTACAAAGGCAAAGGGACAGTCGACACGTCGCACAAGTTGTGGGTGTGGCTGTTCGATACGCCGAACATCGGCGCCGGCTCGATGCCGATCGCACAGCTGTCACTCGACAAGAACAGCACCGAAGCCGTGTTCGACAGCGTAGCCGGCGACAAGGTCTATATCGCAGTGGCGTTCGACGAGTCGGGCGCGATGACGGGAGATGGCCCGCCGCCGACCGGATCGCCGATCGGTATCCTGATGGGTAAGGATGGCGCGCCGGGCAGCGTCACTCCCGGCGACAAGGCCGCGGTCGTGTTGACGTTCGACGATACGCAGCGCATGCCGTAAGAACTCGTGACGCTTGACTCGATAGAAGGGGGCTGTTGCCACAGCCCTCTTCGCCGCGTTTTCTCCTCGCCTCACGCCGTCCGCGAATCGACCGCGATTTCCCCGTAATTGATAGAATAATAAGCGGTTCGGCCTGATGAACAAGATCCTCATCGCCAATCGCGGCGAGATTAGTGTGCGTGTCATTCGTGCGTGCCGCGACATGGGCATCGCGACGCGCTGCCGTGTATTCGGAGTGCGATCGCACCGCCCTGCATGTGCGGCTCGCCGACGAGGCGTGGCCCGTCGGTCCGAGCGCTCCACGCGAAAGCTACCTGCGCATCGACGCGATCATCGATGCCGCGAAGAAGGCCGGCGCCGACGCCGTGCATCCGGGCTACGGTTTCCTTGCTGAGAACGAAGATTTCGCCGCTGCGTGCCGCGACGCCGGCCTGACGTTCATCGGACCGTCGCCGGAGGCCATCACGTGATGGGCAGCAAGACCGCCGCGAGGCAGGCCGCCATCAAAGCCGGCGTGCCGGTCGTGCCCGGCACCGACGAACCGCTGAGCGATCATGCGACCGATGACGAGGTCCGGACGGTCGCCGAGCGCATCGGCTATCCGTTGATGTTGAAGGCGGTCGCCGGCGGCGGCGGCAAGGGCATGCGGATGGTCGCGTCGCCCGCCGATCTGCCTGGCGCGCTACGCGCCGCCCGATCTGAGGCGCAATCGGCATTCGGTGACGGTGCGGTGTATCTCGAGCGCCGGATCATGTCGCCGCGCCACATCGAAGTGCAGCTGCTCGGCGATCATCACGGCACCGTGCTGCCGTTCGTCGAGCGCGAGTGCTCGATCCAGAGGCGTCACCAGAAGGTCGTCGAAGAGAGCCCGTCGCTGGCGGTCTCGCCGGAGCTCAGGCGGCGCATGACGACGGCCGCGGCGTCGGTTGCGAAAGCGGTGGGTTACACCAACGCCGGCACGATCGAATTCCTGCTCGACGAGGACGGATCGTTCTACTTCCTGGAGATGAACACGCGCCTGCAGGTCGAGCACCCGATCACCGAGATGGTGACGGGCGTCGACCTGGTGCAGTGGCAGATTCGCATCGCGAGAGGCGAGCGGCTCGACCTGGATCCTGACGCGCTGCTCAACCCGAAGGCGCACGCCATCGAATGCCGCATCTACGCGGAAGACCCCGACAACGGCTTCCTGCCGTCGCCGGGGCGGATCCAGGGACTGCGCGTTCCGCAAGGACCCGGTGTGCGCGACGACAGCGGCGCCTACGAGGGCTGCGAGGTCCCGATCTTCTACGATCCGCTGATCTCGAAGTTGATCACCTGGGGCGACACGCGCGAGCACGCGATTCAACGCATGCGCCGCGCGCTCGCCGAATACCAGGTGCGCGGCATTCGCACGACGATTCCGTTCTTCCAATGGATCCTCGACGACGAGGACTTCAAGGCGGCCAGGTTCGACACCGGCTTCATCGACCGCAAGCTCGGCAAGGGGCCCGCTGCGGCCGATCGACGCAGCGCACGAGGATCTCGCGGCGATCGCCGCGGCGGTGCATCTCTTCACCAAACCTGCGGCCAACGGCGTGGCCGCGCCGGCCGCGAGCCGCTGGCGCGACGCCGGCCGCACGGAAGCGCTGCGATGATTTTCGAGATCGCGATCGGCGACAAGCTGCGCACCGTCGGCATCGTTCGCAAAGGCGGCATGCTGCACGTCGATCTCGACGGCCGCACGCACATCGTCGACGCGCGGCGCATCAGCGACGCGGTCGTCTCGATGCTCGTCCAGCTCGGCGATGCGCGCCGTGCCATCACGATCGATCGATGCGGCATTCGCCTCGCCGCCGCAGCCTGCCCGCCGCAGCCTTGGCGATGGCGGGGGCGACTTCGACGTGCATCTCGATGGGCGGACCATCCCGGTGCAGATCCGCCCGGCCGGCTCGTTCGGGCGCCAGAACAAGGCGGAGGCCGGCGCCCCGACGAGCGGCCCGCAGCGCGTCGTCGCCCCGATGCCGGGCAAGGTCGTGCGCGTGCTGGTGAAGCCGGGCGACGAGGTGAAGGCCCGCCAGGGACTGGTCGTCGTCGAAGCGATGAAAATGGAAAACGAACTGCGCGCGGCTCGCGACGGCCGTGTCCGCGACGTCGCCGTCGCCGAAGGGCAGTCGGTCGATGCCGGGTCCGTGCTGCTGGTCGTGGAGTAGCGCGATCGAACGATGACGGAAGTCATTCCTCCAGAAACGAGCCGAGTGAGGCGCCTCTGGACCGCCGCAGGTGCGGCGGGTCGGAGAGCCTATCGCTACGGCCGGAGGTTTGCCGTCACGATAGGCGTGATCGTCGCCGTCATCGTGGTGTCGACGCTGACGATCGATCTCGGTCCGGCGCTGAGGGCGCGCGCGGAGGTCGAGGGCGGCAAGTGGCTCGAGCGCAAGATGACGATCGGCCGGCTCGGCGTTCACATCGGGAGCGGCCGCTTCGTCGTCGAGGACTTGCGCATTGACGGCATGTTACCCAACGAGCCGCCCTGGCTCGAGGTCAAGCGGCTCGATGTCGGGTTGAAGTGGAGCGCGCTGCTGCACCGCGAGGTGCTGCTCGATTCGATCGAGATGACCGACTGGAGGATGACCGTCGAGTCGTTTCCGGACGGCCGCCAGACATTTCCGCGCCTGACCGGCCCGCCCCGCGCGCCGCGCACCGGCCCGCCGCTCGTCGTCACCACGATGCAGTACGTCCGCGCCCACCGCGGCGAGCTCGTCTTCAACGACTACGGATCGGACTGGCGCGCGGTGGCGCGCAATCTCGACGTCACCGTGACGAAGGGCGGCCCAGTACGGCGGCCAGGCGCGCTTCACCAACGGCACCATCGTGATTCAGAAGTACGAGCCGATGACCGCGGACATGACGGCCGGCTTCAAGGTCGTCGACAACACGATCGTGCTCGATCGCATCGACCTGGTGACCGACGGCGCCGTGTCGCGGATGACGGGTGTCGTCGATCTTCGCAACTGGCCCGAGCAGACCTATCAGATCAAGTCGAAGGTGCAGTTTCCGAAGCAGCGCGAGATCTTCTTCGCGCGTGACAAGTTCACGCTGTCGGGTGAAGGCGACTTCACCGGCACCTTCCACATGTTCAAGGGCGGGCGCGAGCTCAAGGGCAACTTCACGAGCGCGATGGCCGGCGTCAACGACTATCGTTTTCCCAATCTCGAAGGCTCGCTCGTCTGGGTGCGGGATCGAATGGAAGTGACGCGCGCCTCGGCGGACTTTTCCGGAGGCAAGGCGGAGTTCAGGTACCTGATGGCGCCGCTCGGCAAGAAGAACGAGCCGGCGCGCGCGGTGTTCGACGTCAATTATCGTGACGTCGATCTCAACGCGCTGACGGAGTTCTACGAGATGCGCGGCCTCCAGCTCGCCGGCCGGGCCGGCGGGCACAACGAGATGTCATGGCCGCTCGGCCGTTTTGCCGAGCGAACCGGATCCGGCAGCGCCACGTTCGAATCGATCGGCGGCCTGCAGGGCCCGCAACTGCTCCCGGAGGCGGCCGCCGACGCGCGCGACCGGTATTTGATCGCCGGCCCCTTCAGCACGCACACGCCGCTCGACGCCGGTGGCGGTTGCCGGCGACGTCACCTACGCCTTCGACCCTGACGCGATTCGCTTCGAGCCGAGCCGGGTCTTCACCGAAGACACCTACATCGCGTTCGAAGGCGCGACGGCGTACGGCGAGCGATCGAAGATGCCGTTCCGGGTGACGAGCCGCAACTGGCAGGAGAGCGATCGCTTCCTCGCCGGGATCATGACGGCGTTTGGCGCGGCGACCAAGGCGATACCGATCGATGGCGTCGGCAAGTTCGACGGCGTGATGCTCGGCGCCTTCCGTCGCCCGCGCATCGAGGGCCGCTTTACCGGATCCGAAATGCGCGCGTGGGACGTGAACTGGGGCGACGTCGACGGCGACTTCGTCGTCGAAGACTCCTACGCCAACATCAGCCGCGCGGTGATCCGCAAGGCCCTGTCGCGCATGGATGTGACGGGGCAGTTCTCCCTGGGCTACCCGCGCGCCGACGGCGGCGAGCAGATCGACGCCCGCGTCCGCATCAGCGAACGGCCGCTCGTGGATCTTCGCGAGGCGTTCGATCTCCAGGACTACGACGTCGACGGCATGCTGTCCGGCGATTTCCATGTCTACGGCGAGTACGAGCGCCCGCATGGCTTCGGCAGCATGTCGATCGCCCGCGGCATCGCCTACGACGAGCCGTTCTCGGAAGCGACGGCGTCGCTGCAGTTCGAGGGCGACGGCGTCCGGCTCAACGGCATCGACATGAAAAAGGGCGGCGGCTCGGTGAACGGCGCCGCGTATGTGGCGTGGGCCGGCACCTATTCATTCAACGTTGCGGGTCACGGCGTCGCCGTCGACACGCTCACGCTGACGGCCTTCCCCGGGTACCCGGCGCTCTATGGTTCGCTCGACTTCACGGCGACCGGCGCCGGCACCTTCGCCGAGCCGCGCTACGACGTCAAGTGGGGCGTCCGCGATCTCTTCTTCGGCGATGAGGGCATCGGCGAAATGACCGGCCGGCTGTCGATGCGCGGATTGCTGATGACCTACGAGCTGGAAGCGGCGTCGCCGCGCCTTGCGGTCTCAGGCACGGGCCGCATCGAGCTCAACGACGAGATGGATGGGGAGTTGTCGTTCCGGGTGACCGATACCTCGCTGGATCCGTACCTGCGCGTGCTCCAGCCCACGTTCTCGCCGTATACGTCGGCGATCACCAGCGGCACGATCCGTGTCGTCGGCGAGCTCTACAATCCCGACGCGCTGCGCATCGACACCAACATCGAGGAAGTGAACCTGCGCCTGATCGACTACCGGCTGCGCAACCAATCGCCGATTCGATTGAGCGTCGAGCACCAGGTGCTGCAGGTCGATGCGCTGAAGATGGTGGGCGAGGATACCGAGCTCGAGCTCAGCGGCTCCGTCAACCTGGTCGATCAGTCGCTGACGCTGCAGGCGAATGGCGCGGCGAACCTCGCGGTGCTGCAGGGATTCCTCCCCGACGTTCGCAGCTCGGGGCGCGCCGAGGTCACCGCGCGAATCAGCGGCACCGCCGCGGCTCCGGTGGTCGCCGGCAATGCCCTCCTCACCAACGGCCGCCTGCGCCAGCTCTCGTTCCCGCACGCGCTCGAAGACCTGAACGGCATCGCGACCTTCGATGCGGGCGGCCTTCGGCTCGACGGCATCACGGCCCGGCTTGGCGGCGGCGCCGTCCGCTTCGGCGGCCGCATCGGCCTGTCCGCGTATCAATTGAGCGAGTTCGACGTGACCGCCACGGGGCAGGACATGATCCTGAGATATCCCGAAGGCATGCGATCGACGGTTGACGCCGACGCTCGCGCTGCAGGGACCGGCGACCGCGCCGATCGTCAGCGGCACCGTGAACGTGAAGAGCGCGAGCTGGGCGCGCGGCTTCGGCGCGACGGGAAACCTCTTCAGCGGTCTCGCCGGCGGCGACGCGCCGCTGCCCTCGGTCGAGGGACAGGTGGCGCCGGCGTCGAACGTTCGCTTCGACGTTCGCCTGACTGCGCCGGGCACGCTGCGCGTCGACAACGACATCGCCCGGGTTGTCGCCAGCGCCGATCTGAACCTGCGCGGCACGCTCGATCGCCCGATGCGTCTTTGGCCATGCCGAGATCGATCGCGGCGAGGTCGAGTTCGAAGGGCGCCGCTATCTCGTCACCCGCGGCAGCCTGGATTTCGCCAATGCGGCGCGCATCCAGCCGTTTTTCGACATCGAAGCCGAGACCCGCGTGCGCGTGCCGGGCCAGACCTACCTGGTGACGATGCGGATGGCCGGAACGACGGAACGGATGCAGCCGCAGTTCACATCGGATCCGCCGCTGGAGACGCTCGACATCCTGACGCTGCTCTTCAGCGACCAGGCGCCGAGCGGCGACATCGAGCTCGCCGGGCTGCGGCGTCCCGAAGAACGCCAGCAACGGCTGATCGAGGCCCGCGCGACGCGCGTGCTCACCGGCACGCTGTCGGATGAGGTCGGCCGTGTCGTCGAGCAGACCTTCGGCGTCGATACGTTCCAGATCACGCCGCTCCTGGGGGCCAGCGATCCGTATCAACAGTCGTCGAGCCTGAGCCTGAATCCGACCGCGCGAGTGACGATCGGCAAGCGCATCTCGAACCGCATTTACCTGACCTACGCGCGCAGCCTGTCGTCGACGACCCGCGATCAGATCATCCTGCTCGAGTTCGATGAGAGCGAAACGTTGTCGTGGGTCCTGTCGCAGAACGAGGACCGCACCTACGCCCTCGAGGTCAGGAAGAGGCACGTCTTCTGATGCTCGTCATCGTCGCGGCGCTGCTGCTGGCAATGACCGGAGCGGAGCCGCAGGATTTTCTCGGCAAGACCATCACCGATGTCCGCGTCGAGATCGCCGGCGTCGTGGTGGCCGACAGCGGCGTGCTCGAGCTCGTCGAAACGCGCATCGGCGAGCCGCTCGCGATGCAGGACGTGCGCGGCACGATCGAGCATCTCGTCGGCGTCGGGCGCTTCGAGGACGTCCGGGTGTTCGCGTCCGGCACCGCACAGGGCGTGGCGCTCAGGTGGCAGCTCGTTCCCGTCAGGAGAATCACCAGGATCAGTGTCGCCGGGAACCATGCGCTCCCGGAGCAGGAGATCCGCCGCGTCGTCACCGATCGATTCGGCACGACGCCGTCGACGAACCGGATCGACGAGATGGCCGTCCGGGTCGCCGAGTATTACCGCGGCCGCGGCTACGAGCAGGCCGAAGTGCTGCCGCGCGTGCAGGAGGATGATCCGGCTCCGGAGGAGGCCGAGCTGGTGCTGACGATCGAGGCGGGTCCGCGTCTTGTCGTCGGCGCCGTCAGGATCACGGGGAAACCGCTCGACGCCGAAGCCGAAGTCGTCCGCCTGCTCGGCTTGCAGCCGGGACACGCCTTCGATCAAGTCGCGCTCGACGAGCGCATTGCCGAGTACGAAGAATCGCTTCGCGAGCGCGGCTACTACCAGGGCCGCGTCCGCGAATCGCACGTGCCGAACGCCGACGGCAGGTCGGTGAACATCACCATCGAGGCCGCGCCCGGCCCGCGCGTCAGCCTGGTGTTTGCCGGCGATCCGTTGCCCGAAGGCAATCGCAACACGTTTGTGCCAATCCGCGCCGAGCGTTCCGTCGACCAGGATCTGCTCGAGGATGCCAGCCTCAGGATCGAGAACGCACTGCGCGAGCAGGGCTATCGGGGTGCGCGCGCGTCGTACACGCGCGAAGAAAAGGGCGGCGAACTGGTCCTGACCTTCACCATCGCGCGAGGGCCGTTGCACCGGATTGGATCGGTGCAGACCGGCGGGAACGCCAGGATCGCGGCCGCCGACCTGGCGCCGCTGCTCCAGGTCAAGGCCGGCGACCCGTTTGTCGAGGTGCGCGCCGGTCTCATTGCCGCGGCGATGGCCGAACTCTATCGCGTGCGCGGCTTTGCGCAAGCGGCGGTGAAACCCGCCATCCAGGTGTTGCCGGAGGCACAGGGCGACGGCGCGACGTATCGGCCGGTGTCGATTCGATTCGAGATCGTCGAAGGCCCGCAATCCATCGTCAGCGGGGTGACGTTCGAGGGCAACACCACGATTGCCGGGCCCGCGCTGCAGGCGCAGATGGCGTTGCAGGCCGGCAAGCCGTTCTATCGGCCGCAGCTGTCCGTCGATCGCGACGCGATCGAACGCGCCTACCGGAACCAGGGGTTCCAGAACGTCTCGGTCATCTCGCAGCTGACCTTCGCCAACGATCAGCAGCTGGTCGGGCTGGCCTGGGCGATTCGTGAGGGCGATCAGGTCAGGATCGATCACGTGCTCATTACCGGCAACTCGCGCATCTCGACCGACCTCGTCCGCCGTGAGTTGACGTTCCGGCCCGGCGATCCGATGAGCGACGAGGCGATGCTCGAGAGCCAGCGCAACCTGGCAGCACTCGGCCTGTTCCGGCGGGTCCGCATCAGCGAGCTGCCGCGCACCGGGTCGCTGGCGCGCGACGTGCTCGTCGAGATCGAGGAGGCCGCGACGACGACCATCGATTACGGCGGCGGCGTCGAAGTCGGCCGCATCGCCGAGTCGGCCGACGACGGCAGCGGCGCGATCGATCAGCTCGACATCGGCCCGCGCGGATTCTTCGCGATCAGCCGCAGGAACCTGTGGGGCAAGAACCGATCGGTGACGCTGTTCGGACGCGTCACCCTGCGGCGCGAGGCTGACGATCCGAATGATCCCGAGCTGACGGGCGCCTACGGGTTCAACGACTATCGCGGCCTGTTCACGTTCCGCGAGCCGCGGGTGTTCGGCCTCACCGGGGATGGGCAGGTCACCGCCTTCATCGAGCAGGGCCGCCGATCGAGCTTCAGCTTCAACCGCCGCGGCGTGACCACGGATTACGCGCGGCGCCTCGGCAACTTTACCGTCACGGGCCGCTACACCTTCGATTACACCAAGCTTTTCGACGAGCAGATCGCGCCCGAAGATCAGCTGCTGATCGATCGCCTCTTCCCCCAGGTCAAGCTGTCGAAAATCTTTGGCGGCATCCTGCGCGACTCGCGCGACGATGTCCTCGATCCGCAGCGTGGCGCGGTCATCGGCGTCGACGGCTCGGTGGCGGCGCGGGTCCTCGGATCGGAAGTCGGCTTCGTCAAGACGTTCGCGCAAGGCTTCGTGTATCGGCGCCTGCCGGGCCGTCGCGTGGTGGTTGCGGCCGGCGCCCGCCTTGGCCTGGCGGTCGGGTTTTCCCAGGACGTGCCGCTCCCGCTCGAGATCGCCTCGGTGCGGCCCGGCCCGGAGCTCGCCGCCGATCCCGAACCGCTGCCGCCATTTCCGACGGCGATCAAGGATCTGCCGGCGAGCGAACGTTTCTTCGCCGGCGGCGACACCACGGTGCGCGGCTTCGCGCTCGATCGCCTCGGCACGGAAGAAACGCTCGATCCGCAGGGCTTCCCGCAGGGCGGCAACGGCATGGCGATCTTCAATCTCGAGACGCGCGCGCCGTACTGGAAGAACCTGCAGTTCGTCTGGTTCGTCGACGCCGGCAACGTCTTCAAGTTCGCGGGTGACATTCGTCTCGACGAGATGCGCATGACGAGCGGCCTCGGGGTCAGGTATCGATCGCCGATCGGGCCGCTGCGCGTCGACTGGGGCTGGAAGCTCAGCACGCGCATCGAACTGACCGGCGGCCGCGAGCGATCGAACGTGCTGCACATTTCACTGGGACAAGCATTCTGATGAGGCTCATGCTTGTCCTCTGGTTACTGGTTCCAGCTTCCAGCTTCCAGGTTTTTGTTCTTGCCGCCCGAACAGAACCAAACCTGGAACCGGCACGCGTGACCAGGAACCTCTTGATCGCACCCTTGCCCTCGTCGGCGGACAGCCGATCACGCTGAGCGACGCCAGGGCCGCGCTCGCGCTTGGTCTCATCGACATCGCTCCAGGTTCCACGGCGCCGACGGGCGACGGCGTCGCCCGGTTGATCCAACGCGAGTTGATCCTCCGCGAGGTCCAGCGCTATGCGCCGGCAGCCGCCGTCCGATTCCGCGATCGATGAGCGCCTCGAGAAGATTCGCGGGCGATTCCCGGCTGCGCCGGCGATGCGCCGTGTGCTCGATGCCAACGGGTTCACGGACGCGCGGCTTCGCGCCTGGGTGCGCGACGATCTGCGCACCGAGGCGTACCTGGCGCAACGGTTTGCGTCGGCCACCACGCCGGCCGACGCCGAGATCGCGCGCGAGTACACGCAGTCAAAGGCCGCTTACGACCGGAAGTTCGCGACTCTCGAGGAGGCCGCGCCCGCCATCCGGCAGATGCTGATCGAATCGCGACGCCGGCAACTGATCGTCGACTGGGTGTCGGACCTCGAGCGCCGCACAGAAATTGTGCTGCTGCAGGATCCCCGGTAGCGAATCACTTCAGAAACACGCGCAACACTTCGGAGCTGTTGAAGAGCGCGTGGCTCACCATCGCTGCGAGCGCGCTGCCGCGCGTGAGATACATGGCGCCCCAGATCGCGCCGAGCGTCCCGGTGACGATCGCCGCGTCGAAACCCTGCAGCGTGTGGCCCATGCCGAACGCGAGGCTGGTGATGAAGAGTCCCATCCACGGCCGTCCGAGATCGCCGCGGAAACGATGCAGCAGGAACGCCCGCTGCAGTTCCTCGCGCACGCCGCCGGCGACGATCACCACCGCGAGGAACATCCACAGGCTGATGCCGGTGCCGATCATGCCTTCGAGCGGATTGTCGGGCACGTTGTGCAGGGACGGCGCGAAATGGCGAACTGCCAGCATCAACGCGATCATCAAGCCGATCACGAATGGGACCGAGAGGATGCCGGCGCGAATCTCACCGAGCGCCCGCCGCCCGCCGAAAAACACGTCGACGGGGCGCTCGCCGCGCCGCAGCAGGAAGGCGAGGATCATGCCGACGAGCAGCAGCGTGTCGGCCATCGAGAGGAGAAACACGAACGTCGACGACAGCGAGCCGTTCGGCAGGAGCGGCTGGATACCGATGGCGACGAGCAGCTGGCCGACCAGAATCTGGGTGGGATAACCCGAGCACAGCAGTATTTCGACCCAGACAGGCCAGGTCGGCCGCCGCGGGGGAGAGAGAGCCTCTGTAACGGGTGGAATGGTCGTGGAGGGGTCGATTAGCGATGATAGATTAAAAAAAGTGGCCGAAGCGTCGCACGCCGCCGAAAGGGTTCTGATCGTCGAGGACGATCCCGCGACGCGGAGCGGTCTGACCGAGCTCGTGCGGACGTGGGGATTTACCGCCGAGGCCGCGGCCGACGGGGCCGAGGCCCTCGAGAAGGTCACCGCCTTCCGGCCCTCGATCGTCGTCACGGATCTGGTGATGCCGAGCATGAGCGGCATCGAGCTGCTCAAGGCGCTGCAGCCGGAGATCGAGAACATCAAGGTGATTCTGCTGACCGCGCAAGGCTCCGTCGATACTGCCGTGGAGGCGGTGAAGGCCGGCGCGGAGGACTACCTCACCAAGCCGCTCGATCCGAACAAGCTGCAGCGGCTGCTCGAGCGCCTCGCCGAGATCAACCAACAGAAGCGCGAGAACCAGGCGCTGCGCCGGCAGCTGAACGACCGCGGGCGGTTCGGCCGCATCATCGGGAACAGCCCCGCGATGCGCGCGCTCTACCAGGTGCTCGAACAGGCGGCGCCGACGCCGGCGTCGATGTTGATCCTCGGCGAGTCCGGCACCGGCAAGGAGCTCGTCGCGCAGACCATCCACCAGCTGAGCCCGCGCGCCGCGGCGCCGTTTGTCGCGATCAACTGCGCGGCGATTCCAGACACGCTGCTCGAGAGCGAGATCTTCGGCCACGAGAAGGGCGCGTTTACCGGTGCCACCGATCGGCGCGCCGGCTGCTTCGAGCTCGCCGACCGCGGCACGCTGTTCCTCGACGAGATCGCCGAGATGACGCCGGCAACGCAGGTCAAGCTGCTGCGCGTGCTGCAGGAGCGGAAGTTCCGCCGGCTCGGCGGCCGGACCGAGCAGGAAGTGGACGTGCGCGTGCTCGCCGCGACCAACATCGATCCGGTGGCTGCGATCCGCGACGGCAAGCTCCGCGAGGACCTCTACTATCGCCTCAACGTCTTTTCGATTGCGCTGCCGCCGCTCCGCGAGCGCAGGGACGATCTGGCGCTGCTCATCCAGGCGTTCATCGAGGAATTCAACACCCGCGATAACCGCACCGTCAAGGGCGTCTCGCCGCAGGCGATGCGCCAGCTCGAACACTACGAGTGGCCCGGCAACGTGCGCGAGCTGAGGAACGTCATCGAGCGCGCGACGATCCTGGCGCGCGGCGATCTGATCGAGCCCGCGCACCTGCCGGTCTTCGGGCCCGCGCCCACTGCCGCGCAGCCACCGGGTCCCGCCAACGGCGTGACCATCGCGCCCGGCATGACCGTCGACGAGGCCGAGCAGAAACTCATCATGGTCACGCTCGAGTCCGCCGGCGGCAACAAGACCCGCGCCGCCGAGATGCTCGGAATCAGCCTGAAGACGCTTCACAACAAGCTGAATCGTTTCAAGAGCGGGGATTCACCACTCACAACCTGAGAGATGCGACTCTCTTTAAAGCAGAAGCAGGTCATCGGCGTGACGCTCATGGTCGCGTTGATCGTGATCGCGCTCAGCCTCCTGCACTTGAGCAACACCGCCGACGTGTTGCTGGGTGAGAGCAAGGATCGTTTCGAGCTCTTCGGGAGCTCGGTGTATTCGCAGGCGGCTGTCGCAATCGCGGCGCCGGAAACGGCCTACAACGACGTTCGCACCAGCAAGTACGTCCAGTCGGCGCTCCAATCGGCGCTCTACTCCGAGGACACCATCGACGCATTGATCGTCGATCCGACCGGCGTCGTCATCGCGTCGAGCGACCCCGGCCAGATCGGTCAGACGGTGCCCCGCCGTCCGCAATTGAACGAGTTGATCGCGCTCAGCCCGGTCGCGAAATTACGGGCCATCTACTCGACCGAGAACAACCTCGAGTGGACCCAGCCGATGGCGCTCGGCGAGACGCCCTTCGGCGAGATTCGCATCGGCCTGACGATGGCGCTGGTGCGGCGGGACCTGAACGATTCGCTCGGACCTTCGGCGCTTGCCGCCGGCTCCGCGCTCCTGATTGCCGTGCTGACGTCGATGCTGCTCGCGCAGCTCGTGCTCCGCCCGATGCACGTGATCCGCAGCAGCCTGTCGCGTCTCGGCCGGGGCGACCTCGGCGCCACGCTCGATCTGCGCGACGACGCGGAGTTTCGCGACCTGGGCGATGTCTTCGATCAGGTCAGCGCGCAGCTGCGGGCGGCATCGCCGGCCGGGATCAAGCCGGCGCAGCTCGCGGAGCTGTCCCGCCGCATTGCGATGGTCGGCCGGCTCACCGCCGGCGTCGCCCACGAGATGAAGAACCCGCTCAATGCGATGACGATTCACCTCGAGCTGCTGAAGCAGAAACTCGCGGCGGGAAAGTCGGCGTCGCAGCATGTCGAGGTCATCGGGCAGGAGATTCGCCGCCTCGATGAGCGCATCCAGGGCTTCCTCAAGTTCGTGCGGCCCGATGAGGCGAAGTTCGCTCCGGTGGCCATCGCGCCGCTCCTCTCGAGCGTGCTCGACGCGGTCCATCCCGAGGCGCAACGCGCCGGCGTGTCGATCACCCGCGGCTGCGCCGACGACGGGTTGTCTGTCGAAGGCGATGCGGCGCAGCTGCGCGAGGCCTTTCTCAACCTCGCGCAGAACGCGATCCAGGCGATGCCGAAGGGCGGGCGGCTGGGCATCAGCTGCGCCGCGCTTCCAAACCGGCGCGTCCGCGTCCGCGTCGAAGATACAGGGGTGGGCATCGCGCCCGAGAACCTGACGAAGATTTTCGAGTTGTATTACACCACCAAGGAACGCGGGCACCGGGGTTGGCTTGTCGATGGTGTATCGGACGGTCCAGGTCCACAACGGCGAGATCGACGTTGAATCGACGCTCGGAGTGGGGACGACGTTTATCATCGTATTACCTGCGGCGGCAGCCTAGAATGATGCCGATGCGCCTGGTCGCGATCGTGCTGCTGGCGGCGTCACTCGGCGCCTGCGCCGCGAAGGCGCAGGTGCGGACGGAGGTGCCCCTGCCGTCGCTCGATCCGCCGCCGCCGCCGCCGCGTGTCGTCGCGATTTATACGCCAGAGCCCGAACCGATTCCGCTGACGCCTGCGGTTGAGCCCGCGCCACCGGTGCGGCCACCGTCGCGGCCCGCGCGGCCGGAACAGAAGCCTGAACCGCCGGCCAACTCGCCGGAGCCCGTCGAATCCGCGGCCCGTCCGGTCCCGGCGCCGTCACTCACGCTCACGCCGACGCCGGGTTCCGAGTCGCAGACCGTTGCCGCGATCCGCGACCTCCTGGGCCGCGCGACGCGCGATCTCTCGCGCGTCAACTCCGCCTCGCTCAATAACGACGGCCGCTCGCAGTTCGACACGGCGCGGCGATTCATCCAGCAGGCCGATGAGGCGCTGAAGGCCCGCAACATCGTTTATGCGGGCAAGCTCGCCGACAAGGCAGCGACGATGGCCGCCGTTCTCGTTCGCTGATTCGAGGGGTCCGACCCCTGCGGCATCCAACAAACAGCGGCTAAGACGTCGGATACGTTGGGCGTGACTGCAACTGCACACACTTGCACCCGGGCAGTTGTTTACATTGCCGAAAAAATTTCGTTAAGCGAAAATAGGACGAATGGTTGGTTTTGGGCCGGAAAGCCGGACATATAGCGGATGACCTAAAAGAAAAACGCAACATGTTGTGTTCTAAGTGCTTGACAACAAATAGTTACAAGCGCATATTGGGCGTCGCGCGCGAAGATGACTTTCAGTCGCCAAGCACCTCCCGGCGCAGGACGATTGAGCCGATTCGAAGCGGGTAACAAAGAGCACAACAGCACGAACGAGAGTCGTTTAGAAGACAGTCAGACCGCGCGTAACAAACCAACCAAGTTCGAAGAGTGAATTGATAGGGCGATTGCCCCATGGGGAGGGGTGTCGCTGTGCGGAGGAAGAAGCATGCGTGACGGCGCTTCTGAGAAAGGTCTGTCGGCCGCGCCGGCCGGGCAGACGGTGACTTCATCAACGGGCAACAACGAATCCGCGGAGACGACACGCAGCCGTAAGGCTCAGGCCTCCCCCGGCCTCGAGTTTCCACGATTCTTTTCGACCGCAGGCGTCGATCCATTCGATCAAGTCGAGTGGGACTGGCGCGATGCGATCATCGGCAACGAAAAGGGCACCGTTGTTTTCGAACAACGCGGGGTGGAAATCCCGAAGTCCTGGTCGCAGCAGGCGACCAACATCGTTGTCTCAAAATATTTTCGGGGCCACGTCGGATCGCCCGAGCGCGAACGCTCGGTCAAGCAGCTCATCGGCCGCGTCGTCAACACCATCACCGAGTGGGCGCGCAAGCAGAAGTACTTCGCGTCCGAAGACGCGCTGTCGGCGTTCAGCGACGATCTGAAGTACCTGCTGGTCGTACCAGAAGGCCGCCTTCAACAGCCCCGTGTGGTTCAACTGCGGCTTCGAGAAGGCGCCGCAGTGCTCGGCCTGCTTCATCAATTCCGTCGACGACACGATGGAATCGATCCTCGGCCTCGCCAAGACCGAGGGCATGCTGTTCAAGTTCGGCTCCGGCACCGGCAGCAACCTCTCGGCGATTCGCTCGTCGAAGGAGCTGCTCGCCGGCGGCGGCACCGCCTCGGGCCCCGTCTCGTTCATGAAGGGCTTCGATGCGTTCGCGGGCGTGATCAAGTCGGGCGGCAAGACCCGCCGCGCCGCGAAGATGGTCATCCTCAACGCCGAGCACCCGGACATCCTCGAGTTCATCAACTGCAAGGTCGAGGAAGAGAAGAAGGCGTGGGCGCTGATCGACGCCGGCTACGACGGCTCGTTCACCGGCACGGCCTACGGTTCGGTGTTCTTCCAGAACTCGAACAACTCGGTCCGCGTCACCGACGAGTTCATGCGCGCCGTCCTCGACGACGGGCTGTGGCAGACCAAGGCGGTCACCAACAGCGAAGTCGTCGACACCTATCGCGCCCGCGACCTGATGCGCGCGATCGCCGAGGGCACCTGGGTGTGCGGCGATCCCGGCATGCAGTTCGACACCACCGTCAACGAGTGGCACACCAGCCCGAACACGGCCCGCATCAACGCCAGCAACCCGTGCTCGGAATACATGTTCCTCGACGACTCGGCCTGCAACCTGTCGTCGCTGAACCTGATGACCTTCGTCAACGACGGACGGCGAGTTCGACGTCGATGCCTATCGCGCGGCGTGCCGCGTGATGATCACGGCGCAGGAAATCCTCGTCGACAACTCGAGCTATCCGACGCCCGGCGATCGCGAAGAACAGCCACGCGTTCCGTCCGCTCGGGCTCGGCTACGCCAACCTCGGCGCGCTGCTGATGTCGCGCGGCCTGCCCTACGACAGCGACGCCGGCCGCGACTTCGCCGGCGCGATCACCGCGGTGATGACCGGCGAGGCCTACGCCCAGTCGGCGCGCATCGCGCGCGATCACGGCGGCCCGTTTGCCGGCTACGACATCAACCGCGAGCCGTTCCTGCGCGTGATGCGCAAGCATCGCGACGCGATCAAGGACATCAACGCCAGGCACGTGCCGGACGACCTCTACGCCGGCGCGAAGCAGGCGTGGGACGATGCCGTCGAGCTCGGTGAAGACTTCGGTTACCGCAACGCGCAGGCCACCGTGCTGGCGCCGACCGGCACCATCGGCTTCATGATGGATTGCGACACGACCGGCGTCGAACCCGACATCGCGCTGGTGAAGTACAAGAAGCTCGTCGGCGGCGGCATGATGAAGATCGTCAACCAGACGGTCCCGATGGCGCTCAGCAAGCTGGGCTACACCGCCGGCGCAGATCGACGACATCGTCAAGTACATCGACGAACAGGAGACCATCGAAGGCGCGCCGCACCTGCTGGAGCGCGACCTGGCGGTGTTCGACTGCGCCTTCAAGGCGCAGAAGGGCGAGCGCTCGATCCACTACATGGGCCACATCAAGATGATGGGCGCGACGCAGCCGTTCATTTCGGGCGCGATCAGCAAGACCGTGAACGTGCCGAAGGACGCCAGCGTCGAGGACATCGAACAGGCCTACCTCGAATCGTGGCGCCTCGGCGCCAAGGCCGTCTCGATCTACCGCGACGGCTCGAAGCGCACGCAGCCGCTCAACACGTCGAAGGCGGCGATCGAAGCCAAGGGCGTCGTCGGCGCGCAGGACACCGCGGACGCGGTGAAGGCCGCGGTGGCCGCGGCGCTGGCCGCGCGCACGCCGATGCGCCGCAAGCTCCCGGATGAGCGGCAGGCGATCACCCACAAGTTCGACATCTCGGGTCACGAGGGCTACATCACCGTCGGCCTCTTCGAGGACGGGATGCCGGGCGAGATCTTCCTGGTGATGGCGAAGGAAGGCTCGACCATCTCGGGCTTCGCCGACGCCTTCGCGCAGGCGATCAGCTACGCGCTCCAGTACGGCGTGCCGCTGCAGGCGCTGGTCGACAAGTTCAGCCACGTGCGCTTCGAGCCGTCGGGCATGACCAAGAACGCCGACGTGCGCTTCGCGAAGTCGATCGTCGACTACATCTTCCGCTGGATGGCGTCGAAGTTCCTCTCGCCGGAAGCGCAGTTCCACGCCGGCGTCAACAATCGCGACGAGGCGCTCGATCCGCCGCGCCGCCGGTGCCGGCGCCGAAGGCCGCGCCGGCGACGACCGCCACGCTCAGCGCGACCGGCGTGATCGTGCCGTCGCCGAATCAGTTCGCCGCGATCAAGAACCAGGAAGACGCGCCGCCGTGCTCGACCTGCGGCTCGATCATGGTGAGGAGCGGCGCCTGCTACAAGTGCAGCAACTGCGGAACAACCACAGGCTGCGCCTGAGGAACAGCAAAGAACGTAAGAGCTGACTAGGAAGGCCGGGGCAATCCGGCCTTTGTCTTCGCGTTATTTCTTCGGAAAGTTCTGGTGCGCCTTGACCTCGCGGATCTGCATGATGTGCCGCTGCGAGTGCGTCGAGATCATCAGGAACCACTGATACAGGTCCTGGCTCGCGGTCAGGAACTGACGGCCGCGCAGGTCCTCCTGCGATTCCTTCGCGGTCTTCATCATCTCGGCGCGAAGCTTCTTGAACGAGGCGAGTGACGCCTTCACGTTCGGGAACTGATCGCGCGGCACGCGCGCCTCACCGGTCGTCGTGCGCTCGTCCGATCGATGCCGTACCACAGCATCTGCGCGTCGGTCACCTGCGGCTTGAAGTCGGGCTTCACCGGCTTGGCCAGTGACTCCTTGAACTGATCCCAGTACTGCGGCTCGGCGATCGCGAGGTGCATGACCACCTCCTCGACGCTCCAGCTCTCCGGCGTCATCTTGAACTTCAGCTGCGCGTCCGAGAGGCCGTTGACTTCGCTCTCGAGCCACGCCTCGGTCATCTCGAGATGCGCGACGAGCCGCTGCCGATCGCCGGCTGTCATCGGACCTGCCAACGCCGAACGAGCACCGCGAGCGATCGCGCTGACGCAGAAGAAGTTTTCATGCGTGCACCTTGACCGATGACGCGGCGGGTCAATCGATTGGGACGAGCGCACTCGTGGGTCCTACGGACGTCTACGACGTTCTACGGTCGTCTACGTACGTAGAACGATCGTAGAACAGTCGTCGAACGATCGTCGAACGCTACCCGCCGCAGGCGCGATCGCCCGTTTGCGAGCGCGCACTTCACGTAGGCGATGCGCTCGCGCGCGAACGACAGCATCTCGCCGGCTTCACCTTCAAAGCTGTTGTTCGAGTACGGCTTGTAGACGTCTTCCTTCATCGCCGCGTCGATCAGCTGCACGTTGCGGATGATCTCGGCGTCGAGCCAGTTGTCGGCTTCCGCCATCTGCGTGGCGCGCACGATCTCGGCGTACCACAGCGCGTTGTATTCGGGGATGCGCATCAGCTTCTGCATCAGGACGTTGGTGTCGTCGGGCCGGATCGGGAACGTCGGGCCCCAGAACGTGTTGTCGGTGTCCCACGCGATCAGCACGTGCTGGATCCTGGTTCTCGAGGCGATACAGGTAGAAGTTGTTGATGCCGAAGGCGCCGAGGAACCCGTCGGTGTCGCCGAGAAACGCCTGCGCCGCGACGAAGCGAATGAACCCGGGGAGATCGAAGCGCGGGCCGATCACCTCGACGAAGCGATCTTCCGGCGTCTGATTCGCGAGCGTGATCAGCTCCTGGATCGGCCGGTACTTTTCCTCGTCGGATTTCGATTCGTGCGTGGTCGCGTCGAAGCGCAGCTTGATTGGCGCGAGATCGGTGCCGAGATCGGTGAAGCGCCAGTCCTCCTGCCACACGAATTCGTACAGCCAGCCGTCGTTCTGCGTGTCTTCGCCGATCGTTCCGTAGATGCGCGCCAGGAATTCCTTGTCGACGGACTCGACGAGTGCGTAGAGGCCGATGTACTCGCCTCGCACGTACAACCTGACGTGCGTTTCGCGCGGCGCAGGAATGCCCAGCCGCGTGTAGAAGCTCATCGACACCGTCTCGTGTATCCCGGACGGATCCTGGGTCAGGTTGTCGAGGACGAGCGACTTCAGGCCGAGGAATTTCTGGTTGGTCGGTACTGGTCGAAGTCGATCTTGAGGCCCGGCTTGTGGGCGTTGCGCGAGCCGCGGCCGCGCGAGCGGATGCCGACGTTGCGGACGGTCTGGCCGTTCCACACGCAGGTCGGCGGGGTAGTAGGTATTGGTCTGGAAGTTTTCCTTGAGCTTCGCCCAGTCAGCGCTGTGCAGCTCCAGGTCGAGGCGCTGCAGCGTCGTGCTGTTGAACAGGTCGTCCGTCGTCTGCGCCGACAGCGCTGGCCGGCGCAAAGACGAGCAGACACGCGAGGACGGCCTGTAACAGCCGTGTTGCACTTGAGCTTGCCACGATGGGACAATGATGACTCTAGGGTCTTATCGGACGTCAAGCCCCCGTCTGGTAGGACCGATAACTTACTCAAATGTCACTTCGCCTCCCGCCGGCGTTACGGCTTGCCCTCCTGCTGGCGAGCGCGATCGCATTGATTGAGTGCGGCGGTGGAGGCTCGCCTACGGCGCCCGCCCCGGTGGTGACGGTGGACCCCAATCAGCCGGTCCCCGGCAATCCTCCGATCCCGTCGACACCCCGAACCGGAGCCGGTCGTCCCGACCACTCCGCCGGTGATCCCGCCACCTGGCAGCTCTTCGACGTTCGTGAACGTGCTGGGCGATACCGGATGGTGCGGGTCGCCCGCGCTCGGCCCCCTCGCGCGGCTGTTCGAGCGCTTCGACGGCGACATCCTGCTGGCCGGCGACCTGGCCTATCCGAGCGGCACCATGGAGGAATTCAAGCAACTGCTTCGAGCCGAGCTTCGGGCGGTTCAAGTCGCGCATGCGCGCGACGCCCGGCAATCACGATTACGTCGCGTCGGTCAGCGCCGATTCGTACTTCAACTACTTCGGCGATCGCAGCGGGCCCAATCGCCTCGGGTATTACAGCTTCCGCGCCGCCGAGTGGACGGTGATGATGCTGAACTCGAACGTGCCCGATCGGCAAGACCTCGGCGCAGTATGCGTTCGTGCGCCAGACGATGCAGCAGACGCCGACGCGCTGCACGATGGCGGTGCTGCATCATCCGTTCGACAGCTCCGGCATCAACGGGCCGACGCCGGCGCTGCGCGACATGTGGGAGCTGATGTACAACCTCGGCGGCGACGTGGTCATCGCCGGTCACGATCACTTGTACGAGCGTCACGCGCCGGTGAATACCGATCAGCGCCGCGACGATGCGAAGGGCATCCGCCAGTTCACCGTCGGCACCGGCGGCGCGCCGCTCTACAACAGGGTCCGCCACGCGCTCAACTCCGAGTACTTCGCGCGACCTGGGGCATGCTGCGCTTGAAGCTCGACCCCGCGCTCTACGAGTGGCAGTTCATGGACATGAACGGCAACGTGATCGATCGCGGCCTGAACGTCTGCCACTAACGTCGATCTCGGATTTCGGATCGAGCGGATTTCGGATCAATCGACGATTTCGGATTGAGATCCGCATTCAATCGTAAAATCAACAATCGGCAATTGATCCGCAATCCGAGATCCGAAATCTGAAATCGTCTGTGTCCGACCTCTCCCGCATCCTCGAACAGTACTGGGGCTACCACTCGTTCCGTCCGCTGCAGCGCGAAGCGATGGAGGCGGTGCTGTCCGGCCGCGATTCGCTGCTCGTGCTGCCGACCGGCGGCGGCAAGTCGCTGTGCTTCCAGGCGCCGGCGATCGCCAGCGACGGTCTCGCCATTGTCGTCTCGCCGCTGATTTCGCTGATGAAGGATCAGGTCGACACGCTGGTCGGCAACGGCGTGCCGGCGGCCTGCTACAACAGCTCGCTGCCGTCCGAACAGAAGAGCGAGGTGGCGCGCGGCGTGCGCGACGGCCGCTATCGCCTGCTCTACGTCGCGCCCGAGCGCCTGGTCGGCGACGGCGGCGATGGGTTCCTCAACATGCTGTCGGCGCGGCCGATCAGTTTCATCGCCGTCGACGAAGCGCACTGCATCAGCCAGTGGGGGCATGACTTCCGTCCGGAGTATCGCCAGCTGGCGCGGCTGCGCGATCGCTGGCCGGAGATCGGCCTGCACGCCTACACCGCGACGGCGACCGCCCGCGTCCGCCGCGACATCGTCGCGCAGCTCGGCCTGCGCAACGCCGACCGAGCTGGTCGGCTCGTTCGATCGGCCCAACCTCGTCTACCGCGTGCTCGCGCGCTCGGCGCTCAAGACGCAGATCCTCGAGGTGCTCGAGCGGCATCGCGGCCAGGCCGGCATCATCTATTGCTCGTCGCGCAAGGAAGTGGATGCGCATCGCGCAGTGGCTGCAGGACACCGGCTGGCGCGCGCGGCCGTATCACGCCGGCATGGCCGACGACGAGCGGCATCGCAACCAGGACGCGTTCCTGAACGAAGAGATCGACCTCGTCGTGGCGACGGTGGCGTTCGGGATGGGCATCGATCGATCGGACGTGCGCTTCGTGATTCACGCCGGCGCGCCGCAGTCGCTCGAGCATTACCAGCAGGAATCCGGGCCGCGCCGGCCGTGACGGGCTCGAGGCCGAGTGCGTGCTGATTGCGTCGGGCGCGGACTTCCTCAAGTGGCGCGTGATGCTCGAGAAGAACGGCGAGCTGTCGGACGCGCGCCGCGGCCTGCTTCGCGACATCGAGCGCTACGCCGCCAGCGTCGGCTGCCGCCACAAGCGCCTGGTCAGCTATTTCGGCGAGACGTTCACCAAGGACGATTGCGGCGCGTGCGACTACTGCCTCGGCGAGCTGGAGACGCGTCGCCGAGCCGGTGACGGTCGCGCGGAAGATCCTGTCGTGCGTGGCGCGGGTCGGCCAGCGCTTCGGCGCGGCCCACGTCACCAACGTGCTGCGCGGCAGCGACAGCGAGCAGGTGCGCTCGCGCGGCCATCATGCAGCTGTCGGTGTTCGGCCTGATGAAGGACGCGACGATCGACGAGCTGCGCGGCTACATCGATCAGCTGCTCGCGCACGGGTTGCTGCAGCAGGGCGGCGACGAGTATCCGATCCTGCAGATCACCGCCGAAGGCCTGGCGTTACTGAAGGACGCCGGCGCCGCGCCGGATCTGTCGCTGGCGCGCCAGAAGCGGCCCGATCGCCGGCTGCCGAAGCGCGCCCGCG
This sequence comes from uncultured cyanobacterium, assembly GCA_963833135.1. Taxonomy (GTDB): domain Bacteria; phylum Acidobacteriota; class Vicinamibacteria; order Vicinamibacterales; family UBA2999; genus 12-FULL-67-14b. The sequence goes on from CAWHWW010000018.1 coordinate 462,965, forward strand.
TCGAGACCGAAGGATGGGAAGGCGTCGACCGCGATCTCTTCGAAGAGCTGCGCGTGCTGCGCCTGGAGATCGCGCGCCGCCGCCGCGTGCCGCCGTACGTCATCTTCCACGACACGACGCTGCGCGAGATCGCGCGGTCGAAGCCGAAGACGAAGGAGGAGCTCCGGCACGTCTATGGCGTGGGCGATCGCAAGGCAGAGGATCTCGGGGATTTGGTGCTGGCGGTCGTCAACCGCCAGCAGTCCAGCGTCTAAGCCAACCTTTTCGTTGCGACTTCCCGTCTAAGGCTATGTAGTATTGCGTCATAGGGCGATGAGACGACTGTCTATTACCGCGGTATGCGTGCTGCAGGCCATCGCCGACGGCTTCCAGTACGGCTTCGACATCATCGACCAGACCGGCCTGCCGAGCGGCACGGTCTATCCCGCGCTCGGCCGGCTCGAGCGCGACGGGTTCGTGAAGTCGGCATGGGAAAACGAAGCACGACGCGCACGCCGACGGACGTCCGGCGCGCCGCTACTACAAGCTGACGGCGCCGGCGTGAGGGCGCTCGCCGAGGCGGCGGCGTTTTACCGATCGCTGCTGCCCGGCGGCAAGCCGCGGGCGGTGCGAGGCTGATCGTGCTGCGCTGGTGCGAGCTCGTGCTTCGGGCCGCGGCGCCGCTGGTGCCGTCCGACATTCGCCGCGACTGGCTGCGCGAGTGGCGCGCCGAATTTGCCTATGCCGCACGCGCGCGGCCGCGCGGCTCGACAAGCCGATGCCGGTCGCATCGCTGCCGCGCGCCGCTGGCGCAATCGTGCACGCCGCGTGGCTGCGCTGGGATCGCTGGAGGATCGAGATGATCTCGCAGGACGTCAAGCACGCGCTTCGCATCGCTGCAGACGCAAGCCAAGCTTCACCACGGTGGTCGTGCTGACGCTGGCGATCGGCATCGGCGGGACGACCGCGATCTTCGGCGCGGTGAACGCCGTGCTGCTGCGGCCGCTGCCGTATCCGCGAGCCCGATCAGCTGGTGCGCGTCTACAAGTCACCGCTGAAACAACCCGACACGCATCGGCGGCGTCGGTCTCGCCGCCCGACTTCACCGACTGGCGCCGCGACAACGCGTCGTTCGCGAGCTGGCTGCGTTCGACAACGATTCGTACGCGCTGACCGGGCTCGGCGCCGCCGAGCAGATTCCAACCGGCGAGGTGACCGGCGGATTCTTCACGGTGATGGGCACGCGCGCCGCTCGCTCGGACGCGCCATCACCACCGCCGACGATCCGATGGGCGGGCGCGACGTGGTGGTGTTGAGCCACGCCATCTGGGTCCGGCGCTTCGGGTCGAACCCCTCGATCGTCGGGCAGCAGCTGATGCTCGACGGCGTGTCGCGCGAAGTGATTGGCGTGATGCCGCCGGGGTTCCAGTATCCGCTGCGATCCGAACTCTGGATGCCGCTGCGATTTTCCGCCAGGGATCTCGAGACGCAGCGCGGCGCGCACTACATCGACGTGATCGGCCGGCTGAAGCCCGGTGTGTCGCTCGACGCGGGCGCGCGACGACATGCGCGCGATTGGCGCGCAGGCTGGCCGCGACTTTCCGCGCACCAACCGCGACTACACGGCGTCGGTGCATCCGCTGCGCGAATCGATGGTCAGCAACGTGCGCCAGTCGATGTTCGTGCTGCTCGGCGCCGTCGGACTCGTGCTGCTGATCGTCTGCGTCAACATCGCGGGCCTGGTCCTGATCCGGGCGCTCGGCCGCGGCCGTGAGCTGGCCGTGCGCGTCGCGATGGGCGCCGGGCGCACGACGCTGGTCCGCTCGCTGCTCGTCGAAAGCCTCGTGCTCGGCCTCGCCGGCGGCGCTGCCGGCCTGGTGCTGGCCTACTGGGCGACGGCCGCGATTCGCGTCGCTCGATCCCTCGATCGGCGTGCCGCTGCTCAATCAGACGCGCCTCGACTTCGTCGTGATTGGTTTCGCATTCGGCGTGGCGCGTCGCTGGCGTCGGTCGTCTTCGGCACCATGCCGGCGTGGCAGGCGAGCTCGCATCGGCGACGTGCTGACCCGCATTCGCGAGGAAGGCGGCAGCACCACCAGCGATCCGAAGCGCCAGCGGATGCGCAGCCTGCTGATCGTGGCCGAGACGACGCTGGCCGTCGTGCTGCTCGTCGGCGCCGGCCTGCTGGCGCGCAGTTTCGAGCGGCTGCTGTCGGTCGACCTCGGCTTCTCCGCAGACGCCGTGCAGACCTTCAGCATCTCGCTGCCGGAGGCGCGATACGCATCAGCCGGCTGCAGCGGCAGGCGTTCGTCGAAACCCTGACCGCGCGCGCGGCAGCGCATCCCGAACGTCGAATCCGCCGGCGCCATCTTCGGCTTGCCGCTCTCGAACTTTCGCTTCGGCATTTCCACGTCGACTCGCGACGGCGTGACGCTCGTCGGACGACGAGCAGGATGGCTTGACGCTGCAGGTGCGCCTGGTCACGCCGGACTATTTCAGGACGATGGGGATTCCGGTCGTGAGGGGGCGCGGCTTCACCCCGGCCGATCGCATGGGATCGCAGCCGGTGGCGATGCTGAACGAGACCGCCGCGGCGCGGGTCTGGCCCGATCAGGATGCGATCGGGCATCACCTCGAGATCGGCACCAGGTTCGGCATGGGCGGGAATCGCGCCGGCGGCACCGTGATCGGGATTGCCGGCGACGTGCGCGACTCCGGGCCGGCCTCGCCTGTCGCGCCGACGCTGTACCTGTCGCACGGGCAGTGGCCCGACGGCTCGGTCACGATCGTCGCCAGGGCCCGCAACGGCGAACCGTCGTCGCTGGTCGCAGCCGCTGCGCGCGATCGCTGCAGGACCTCGATCCCGATGTGCCGATGTCGTCGATGCGATCGATGGATCAGCTGTCGTCGGCCGCGGTCGCGCAGCCGCGCCTGTATCTGGTCCTGATCGCGATCGTTCGCGGGCACCGCGATGCTGCTCGCGGCGATCGGTCTCTACGGCGTGCTGGCGTACGCCGTGGGCCAGCGCACGCGGGAGATCGGCATCCGGCTCGCGCTCGGTGCGAGGCGCGGCGAGGTGTTGCGCATGGTGATGACGCAGGCGGGGCGCCTCGCCGTCGCCGGCGTGGCGATCGGGCTCGGCGCGGCGGCGGTCGCCAGCCGCGCGCTGCGATCGCAGCTGTTCCAGATCGCGCCGACTGACACCGTGACCTACGTGATGGTCGGCGCCGGCCTGTTGATCGTCGCGCTGCGTCGCGGGCTGGATTCCGGCGCGGCGCGCGTCGCGCATTGATCCGCTCACGGCGCTTCGTCATGATTGACGGATGACCGACCTCCTTGCCGGTTTCGACTGGACCACGCCGTTCATCGCCGATGCGTGCGTGCAGCTCTCGCTGCCCGTCCGCGTCGGGCCCTACGGCCTGAAGCCGATCATCGCGGGCGCCAGGGCCGCGGGTCCGGCCAGGCCGGCGCGGCACGCGGGCAGCACCGACGTGTTCCTCGAGGCGATCGCCGCCGCGCGCAAGGGCGATGTGCTCGTGATCGACAACGGCGGCCGCCACGACGAAGGCTGCATCGGCGACCTCGTTGTCGGCGAGGCGTTCATGAGCGGCGTCGCCGGCACGGTGTGCTGGGGCACGCATCGGGATACCGCGGCGATCCTGGCGATGGGCGCGCGCGTGTGGAGTCTCGGCACGTGTCCGAACGGACCGCTCGAATTGCGACGCCGCCACGCCACCGCACTTGACGGCGGCGAATATCGGCTCGGTCACCGTGACTCTGGAGGATTACGTCTTCGCCGATGACGATGGCGTGGTCGTCGTCGCGACGGCGGACCTGAATCGTATCGTTCGAGACCGCGAAGGACATTGCGTCGCGGGAAGGCGCGCAGGCCGCACGGCTGCTCAAGGGCGAGTTGCTGCAGGACACAGCTCGATCTCGACGGCTACGTGGCCAAGCGCAATGCGGATTCGAATTTCACCTTCCGCGATCATCTGAAGATCGTTCGGCGGCGCGATCGAGATCTGACGATCGCCGGAGGCGGCAGGCAGTACAATGCGGCTGCCGCCAATTCCCATGACACGCCAGTACTGTCACATCGGTTCCCGGACCATCGCGTATCTCGACTCGGCGCCGGGTGAGAGCGGCCTGCGGGCGCTGGTGCTGCTGCACGCGTTCCCGATCGGCGCCAACCTCTGGGAGCCGCAGATGCGGAGCATTCCCCAGGGGTGGCGGCTGATCACCCCTGACCTGCGCGGCTTCGGCGGCAGCACCGAGCTCGATTCGGTCGAGCGCGCTGTCGATCGCCGATTACGCCGACGATGTCGTCGACCTGCTCGAGGAGCTCGGCGTGAAGCGCGCGGTCATCGGCGGCTGTTCGATGGGCGGCTATGCGGCGCTGGCGCTCTATCAGTCCACGCCCGAGCTCTTCGACGGCCTGGTGCTGGCCAACACCCGCGCCGGCGCGGATTCGCCGGAATCGCGCGCCAACCGGCGCAACATGCTGGCGCTGGTCGATCGCGAAGGGCCATCCGGCGTCGCGCGCGAGATGATGCCGAAGCTGCTCGGCAAGACCACGAACGAGATCGAACTCCGACGCGGAGTCATTCATCCGCCGGCTCATCAAGCAGCAGTCGCCGGTCGCGATTCGAAGCGCCATCCATCGCATGATGCATCGCCCCGACTCGACGCCGCTGCTAGCTCACGTGTCGGTGCCGACGCTGGTGATTACCGGCGCCGAAGATGAGATGATTCCAGTGGAGGAATCGCGCCGCATGGCCGAGCGCCATTCGCGGCGCCAAGCTGGTGGTCGTTCCCGGCGCCGGGCATCTCGCCAATCTCGAGCAGCCCGACGCATTCAACGCCGCGCTTGAACGGATTTCTGACAGCACTCTGAACGATGAAAAGAATTGGCCAGTGCTTGCTGATTGCGCTGGCGATACGTGTCCGTGCTTTCTGTGCCTGCTGCGGCGCGTCCGCCGCCGCGGCCCAATCGCCCACGCCCGCCGATGTCGATGCCCTGCATCGTCCGTTCGAGGAGATTCTCGATGTCTACGTGCGCGACGGGCTCGTCTATTACTTCGCGCTCAAGCAGGAGCGCGGCAAGTTCGATCGCTACGTGCAGGCGCTCGGCGAGGTCGCCGCGGACACGCTCAAGAGCTGGGCGCCCGATCGGCAGCTGGCCTACTGGATCAACGCCTACAACGCGTTCGTGCTGCGCACGGTGATCGACGGTTATCCGATTCGCGGCAAGGTTGCCGGACTACCCGCCGAACAGCATCAGGCAGATTCCCGGCGCGTTCGAGCGGCGCCAGTTCCGCGCCGGCGGGCGGATGCTGACGCTCGACGCGATCGAGAAGGACGTGATTGGCGAGTTCAACGATGCGCGCGCGCTGCTCGCGCTCGGCCGCGGCGCCGTCGGCGGCCCGCGCCTCAAGAGCGAAGCCTTCACGCGCCGCGCGGCTCGATTCGCAGCTGCAGACGATGGCGAGCGAGCTCGTGACGAGGCGCGATCTGGTCTGGGTGGATGTCGCCGAACGGCCGGCTCTCGGTCAACCCGCTGTTCTCCTGGCGTGAAGCCGATCTTCACGAAGTCGCTCGCCGAGCGCGCGCGCCCCGGTCTACGCGACGCGCAGCCCGCTCGAGCGCAGCGTGCTCGCGCTGATCGATCCGCTGCTCGTGCCGAACGAGTCGGAGTTCCTCCGCAAGAACACCTTTCGCATGGTCTTCCACGATTTCGACTGGAAGCTGAACGACCTGACGGGACGCTAGTCGGTTCAATCGTTCAAGACTGTTCAACGGTTCAAAGGTTAGATGGATCTCGGATTCGCTGGAAAAGTCGCAATCGTCACGGGCGGCAGTCGCGGGTTGGGCCTGGCGGCGGCGCATGCGTTGATTGCCGAGGGCGCGAACGTCGTCGTCTGCGCGCGTGGTGCGGACGCGCTCACGCAGGCGACAGACTCATTGCGGACGACTGCTGCCGCAGGCGCGCGAGCGGCGATGGTGGTGGCCGACGTGTCGACCGAAGCGGGCGTCACGTCCGTCGTCGAAACGGCGTTGCAGCGAGTTCGGCGGCATCGACGTGGTCGTCAACAACGTCGGCCTCGCGAAAGGCGCCGAGCATCGAAGCGACGACGGATGCGGACTGGCAGGAGGCGTTCGATCAGACGCTGTTTCCCGCGATTCGCATGTCGCGGCTCGCGGTGCCGCACATCCGCAAGCGCGGCGGCGGCGCGATCGTGATCGTCTCGTCGATCTTCGGCCGCGAATCGGGCGGCCGCATGACCTACAACGCCGTCAAGGCCGCGGAGATCAGCCTGACGAAATCGCTGGCGCAGCAACTGGCGAAGGATCAGATCCGCGTCGTGTCGGTGGCGCCTGGATCGATCATGTTCGAAGGCGGGTCGTGGTGGAAGCGGCAGCAGAGCGATCCGGAAGGCATCGCGCAAGTTCGTCAAGCAGGAGCTGCCGTTCGGGCGATTCGGCAAGCCCGAAGAAGTCGGCGCCGCGATCGCGTTTCTCGCGTCACCGAAAGCGAGTTGGATCAGCGGCACTACAGTGGTCGTGGACGGCTGCCAGTCGCGGATGTTCTAGGCGTTCTACGAAGAACATGTAATAGACCGGCAGCCCCAGCAGGACCACTCCGAACGTGATCGACGTCCACTTCGGATCGGTGATCAGCGCATTCACCACCAGGTAGATCGCCGCCGCAATGAAGACCGCCGGCACGACCGGATAACCCATGACCTTGTAGGGCCGGCTCAGGTTCGGCTGCGACTTGCGCAGCGTGTAGATCGCGCCGACGCTGAGCGCGTAGAACGGCCACATCGCCAGCACGAACGTATCGGTGAGCTGTTCGAACGTCTGCGTCATCACCATGGCGACGCCGAGGACGCACGCCAGGCTGATGGCGATGTGCGGCGTCTTCCATTTCGGATGGACGCGCGCGATCGGCTCGAACAGCAGCTTGTCGTCCGCCATCGCGAAGAAGATGCGCGGTGAGGCCAGCATGCTGCCCATCAGCGATCCGAACGTCGAGATCATCACGATCACCGAGACGAACGACACGCCGACCTGCCCGAACAGCGCGCCCATCGTGTCGGCGGAGATCAGCCGCGACTTGGCCATGACGCCGATCGGGTTGATGTAGAGATACGCGGCGTTGGCCGTCAGGTAGATCAGGATGATCAGCAGCGTGCCGACGATGATCGCGCGCGGCAGGTTGCGTTGCGGATCCTTGACTTCGCCGCTGGCGAACGTGAGATCGGCGAAGCCGTCGTACGCCCACATCACCGAGATCAGCGCCAGGCCGAACAGCGCCCGCATCGATCGGCCGCGCCGGTCGACGCGAAGTTCTCGAACGATCCGCCGACGCTGCCGCCCATCGCAAACGACGCGAGCACGAGCAGCGCCAGCGCGCCGAACTTCGCGATCGTCGAGATGCCGGCGAAGAGCGCGCCCAGGTGCACGCCGACGATGTTGGTGGCGCCGGCGAAGAGGATGGCGCCGGCAGCGAGATAGTCGGCCCAGTCGGGATGCGCGGCGGGATCGATGCCGATCACGCGCAGGAAGTACTCGCCGAAGACCGAGGAGATGCCGCCGAGCGCGGCGGCGCGAATCAGGACGAGCTGCGCCCATCCGTAGAGAAAGCCCGCCGGGCCGGCCCCATCCCTCGCGCAGGTAGACGTACATGCCGCCGGTCTCGGGCATCGACGCCGAGAGCTCGGCGAACGCCAGCGCGCCGCAGAGGACGATCAATCCGCCGAGCACCCACACGCCGAGCATCCACACCGGGTCGGGCACGCGCGTCGCGATGCTGGCGGGCGTGCGGAAGATGCCGCCGCCGATGGTGATGCCGATGACGAGGCCGATCGAGCTCCACAGGCCGAGCCTGCGGACGAGTGTCGCCGCCATGTGCCCTGAATCCTATCGCGGCTCAAGCCCGGCCATGGGAGGATTCCTATAACTGCCTGTGGTATCCGGCTTTAGCACTGACCTCCGGCTTTTGGTATATTTTCGCTTTCGGCCGATGATCGTGTAGCATTTCACACGATTACCCATGGCGCTGCCCGCACGACGCATCCGGTCCTCTGCGCTGTCTGCGCCTTCTGCGGCCAAGCAGGTCGCGCTGCAGTCGGCGCTGACGGTCCTCAACTCCGGCGCGGCGCTCGACCGACCGGACACTCCGGACGACGTCGTCACCGCGGTCCGCCGGCTGCCGGCCATCGAAGCCGCCTACGCGCCGTTCCCGGCAGGCATCGATCCGCGGCTGCAAGGCGGCGTTCGAATCGCGCGGCATCACGCAGCTCTACACGCACCAGGCGGAAGCGTTCGAGCACGTCGCCGAACGGCCGGCAGGTCGTCGTGACGACGCCGACCGCGTCGGGCAAGACGCTCTGCTACAACCTGCCGGTGCTCGATCGCATCCTGAAGAAGCCGTCGGCGCGCGCGCTGTATCTGTTTCCGACCAAGGCGCTCGCGCAGGATCAGATGGCGGAGCTGCACGAGCTCGCCAAATCAATCGGCGAGGTCGGCGGCGAGGCGATCGGCGTCCACACCTACGACGGCGACACGCCGCAGGATGCGCGCCGCACCATTCGCACGCGCGCGCACATCGTCTTGAGCAATCCCGACATGGTGCACTCGGGCATCCTGCCGCACCATCCGCGGTGGGCGAAGCTGTTCGAGAACCTCGACTTCATCGTCATCGACGAGCTGCACGCGTATCGCGGCGTGTTCGGCAGCCACCTGACCAACGTGCTGCGGCGGTTGCAGCGCATCTGCCGGCACTACGGATCGAATCCGCAGTTCATCTGCTCGTCGGCGACGATTGCCAATCCCGCGGAGCTCGGCCGAACGCCTTGCGGAAAAACCGTTCGCGCTCGTCGAGAAGAGCGGCGCGCCGAGGGGCGAGAAGTTTTTCGTGTTCGTGAATCCGCCGGTCGTCAATCGCGAGCTCGGCATCCGACGCTCGTACATCGCCGAATCACGACGGGTCGCCGGAGAGTTCCTGCGCCGCAACCTGCAGGTGATCGTCTTCGCGCAGAGCCGGCTCTCCACCGAGATCCTGACGACCTATCTCAAGGAAGACTTCGAGGATGTGCCCGGCATGCCCGAGCGCATCCGCGGCTATCGCGGCGGATACCTGCCGCTGCGGCGCCGCGAGATCGAGAAGGGACTGCGCGCCGGCCAGGTGCGCGGCGTGGTCTCGACCAACGCGCTCGAGCTCGGCATCGACATCGGCGCGCTCGATGTGTGCGTGATGGCCGGCTATCCCGGCACGATCGCGTCGACGTGGCAGCGCGCCGGCCGCGCCGGCCGACGGACGGGACAATCGGCGGCGGTGATGGTGGCGTCGAGCTCGCCGATCGATCAGTTCGTGGCGCGGCATCCGTCGTTCTTCTTCGACGCCTCGCCCGAGCACGCGCTCGTCAATCCCGACAACCTGCACATCCTCGTCGATCACGTGAAGTGCGCGGCGTTCGAGCTGCCGTTCACGACCGAGGAAAGCTACGGCCAGGTGAACGTGCAGGACGTGCTGGCGTGCTGCAGGAGTCCGGCCTCGTGCATCGCTCGGGCGGCGAGGATGCGGCAGGGCAGTGGCACTGGACGAGCGAGTCGTATCCGGCCAACGCGGTCAGCCTGCGATCGGTTTCGTCGGACAACTTCGTCATCACCGATCACACCGACGGCCCGAAGGTGATCGGCGAAACCGATTTCACGAGCGCGCTCTCGACGCTGCATCCCAAGGCCATCTACATGGTCGAGGGGAAGATCTACCAGGTCGAGGAGCTCGACTTCGTCGGCCGCAAGGCGCACGTCCGCGAGGTGGATTGCGATTACTACACGACCGCGATCACCTACACGAAGGTGACGATCCTCGATCGTTTCGCGGAGGACGCGCCGAAGGTCGCGCTGCACGGCGAAGTCCACGTCGTGTCGCGCGTCGTCGGCTTCAAGAAGATCCGTTTCCAGACCAACGAGAACGTCGGTTCGGGCGAGCTCGATCTGCCCGAGCAGCAGATGCACACGACGGCGTACTGGCTCGAGATCCCGCTCTCGATCATCAACGCGCTGCCGTATGCCACGGACGATCGCCGCGACGGCGTCGATCGGCCTGGCGTTCGCGATGAAGCAGGTCGCGCAGCTGCTGCTGATGTGCGACGCGCGCGATATCGGTCTGTCGGTCAACACCGGCGAGCATGACCAGCCCGCCGCATCAGAGGGCTGGTCCCGCATCTTCCTGTACGACGCATACCCCGGCGGCATCGGCTTCAGCGCGCCGCTGTGGGGAATGCAGGCGGAGCTGCTGTCGAAGACGAGCGCGCTGATTGCGAGCTGCGATTGCGACAACGGCTGCCCGATGTGCGTCGGTCCGATCGGCGAGACCGGCCCGCTGGCCAAGACCGTGGCGCTTGCGGATCCTTCAACACTTGCTCGCATCGTCGCTCGAGGACGGTTCAGCGACGGCTGAAGCCGTCGCTCTCCAAACGCCGGAACAGGAAGTTCCGTTCTAACAATGGCGACGCTCGATCGACTCCGCGAGATCGTCAGGAACACGCGATCGTCCGTTCCGGTCGTGTCGATCCGTCAGCGTCGTGCTGGAGGGCGACGGCTTCAGCCCTCGCCAGAGCCGAGTCGGTTAGAGCCGCCTGATCACGCCCGCGCCGCGCTCGAGCTCGGCGGCGCCGTCGTCGAACACTCCGACGGCGCGGTGATCGTCGTCGATCGCGAGTACCGCGCCGACATGCTGCACGGCCGCACGCCGATCGGCGAGATCGTCTCGACGATTACCGACGGAGACGATGCGATGCAGCTGATGGCCAAGGCGTGGCCCGTCGGCGCAGGGCATCGAGCGGCGGGTCGGCGACGCCTGCTGTTCCTCGATCTCGAGACGACCGGCCTCTTCGGCGGCGCCGGCACGCAGGCATTCCTGATCGGCTGCGCCGCGATCGACGGCACCTCGATTCGCGTCCGGCAGTTCCTGCTGCCGGGATTCGAGCACGAGCGCGCGCTGTTGAGCGAACTGCAGGCATGGGCCAGGGACCATGGCGCCATCTGCACCTACAACGGGCGGACCTTCGATGTGCCGCTCATCGAGACCCGATTCATGTTTCATCGAGTGCCGTGCGCCGCTCGACGGCGTGCCGCACCTCGACATGCTGCATCCGGCGCGGCGGCATGTGGCGGCAGCGTCCGCTGACGATGGGCACGCCCGATCCCGATGATTCGAGCTGCTCGCTCGCGGTGCTCGAGAAGCAGATCGCCGGCCTGCATCGCGTCGGCGATGTGCCCGGCTACGAGATCCCGTCGCGCTTCTTCAAGTTCGTGCGCACCGGCGATGCCGGTCCGCTCGAGGCGGTGATGGAGCACAACCGCCTCGACCTGTCTCGCTCGCCGCGGTGCTCGCCCGCGCGATCGTGCTCGTCACGCGGGGGCCGTCGGCGGCGATGACGGCACAGGAGGCCTACGGGCTCGCGCGCGTTTACGAGCGCGGCGGCGCCTACGAGAATGCCGAAGCGTCGCTGCTGAGGACGATCGAGTTCGCGAAGCGCGTCGGCGGTGAGCCGGAGGTGCACGCCGAGGCGCTGCGCCGGCTCGCGTGGATCCGCCGGCGCGATCGCCGTCCTCATGAAGCCGCGGAGGCCTGGAACGAGCTGGCGGTACTGCCGCGATGCGCGGCTGCGCTCCGGCGCGAGGCCAAGGAAGCGCTCGCGATTCATCACGAGCATCGCCTCAAGGATCTACAGGTGGCACGCCAGCACGCGCTCGATTTGCTGAGGGATGGCGCCGCCAATCCCGCCCGCGTGCAGCACCGCCTCGATCGTCTCGAACGAAAGCTGGCCCGCTTCACCGAGGCCATGCTTCCGCTCAGAGTTAACACCCGATAGAATTCCGCCCGATGGATGAGACAACCTGGGCTCGTCGCTCGGGCCGCGCTCGCCTGACCGCGTGGACCGAGCGATGGATTCCCGACGCCTTCATCTTCGCGCTGCTCGCGACCGTCCTCGTTTTCGTCGCGGCGCTGATCTGGACGCCGTCCTCACCATTTCAGGTCGTCGATGCCTGGGGCAACGGCTTCTGGGACCTGATCCCGTTCACGCTGCAGATGTCGCTGATCATCATCACCGGCCACGTGCTGGCGACATCCGCGCCGATGGGAAGGGCGATTCGCGCGATCGCCGGCTGGGCGCGACGCCGCGCGGCGCCGTCGCGCTCGTCACGTTCTTCGCGCTGGCGACGTCGTGGTTCAACTGGGGCTTCAGCCTCGTCTTCAGCGCGGTGCTGGCGCGCGAAGTGGCGCGGCGCGTTGCCGGCGTCGACTATCGCGCGCTCGCGGCGGCGAGCCTGCTCGGCATCGGCAGCATCTGGGCGCAGGGCCTCAGCGGATCCGCGGCGCTGCAGATGGCGACGCCGGGCGCGCTGCAGCCGCAGATCCGCGACATCGTCGCCGCCGGCGGCATCGTGCCCGGCGGCATGATTCCGTTCCGCCACACGATCTTCCTCTGGCAGAGCGTCGTGTCGGTGCTGGTCGAGATCGTCGTCGTCGTGTTCGTGATGTGGCTCGCGACGCCGCCGGCCGCGAAGGCGAAGACCGCGGCGATGCTCGGCATCGATCTCGGCAAGAGCGAAATACAGGCGCCGCCGACACCCGAGGGCCCCATTCCCCCGGGAGCCTGGCTGGAGCATTCGCCGCTGCTCAACCTGGCTGGTCGTCGCGATCGGCGCGATCTTCATCGTGCGCTACTTCAATCGCGCGCCGGAACCGCTCAACGCGATCACGATCAACATCCTCAACTCTGACGTTCCTGATCGTCGGCGTGTTGCTGCATCGCACGCCGGCGCGACTGATGCATGCGGTGCAGGCGGCGACGCCGGCCGTGTGGGGCGTGATCCTGCAGTTTCCGTTCTACGCGGGCATCGCGGCGATCATCACGACGACGCATCTCAACGAGCGGCTGGCGAACGCGTTCGTCAGCATTTCATCGCCGGCAAGTTTTCCCGCGGTCGTCGCGATCTATTCAGCAGTGCTGGGCGTGTTCGTGCCGTCGGGCGGATCGAAGTGGGTGATCGAGGCGCCGTATGTGATGCAGGCGGCGCACGAGCTGAAGGTGCATCTCGGCTGGGTCGTCGCGTCGTACGATCTCGGCGAGGCTCTTGCGAACCTGCTGCAACCGTTCTGGATGCTGCCGACGCTGGGGATTTTCGGGCTGCGAGCGCGCGACGTGATGGGCTACACCTTCATCGTCTTCCTGGCGCTCGCGCCCGTGGTGATCCTGCTGGTCACGCTGCTCGGCGCGACCCTGTCGTACCCGCTGTAGAAGCCAGCTTTAGCTGGCTTTCTTCTTCGCGGCCTTGGCCTTGGTGTCCTTTACGGCCTTCGCGGCGGTCTTCCGCTGCTCGACCGTCTGCGCGCCGAACTTCTTGGTGAAACGATCGACGCGGCCTTCGGTGTCGATCAGCTTCTGGCGGCCCGTGAAGAACGGGTGGCAGTTGGAGCAGATGTCGAGGTGCAGGTCCTTGCTGGTGCTGCGGGTCTGCCACGTTGCGCCGCACGCGCAGTGGACGGTGACTTCCTGGTATTCCGGGTGGATATTGGGCTTCACGATCGGTGTCCTTCCGCCGGGACCGGGCCACAGATTCCACAGATTCAACACAGAGGAACGTCTGTAGGGCCTCTTACCGGCAATCAAGCGAAACACCGATCATATCACGTGGGCCTCCAGCGACTCGATTTGGCAGGGTGGCCTTATCTTCAACCCGCTCAGCAGCTTGCCGCTGGCCGTGGCGCTCGTTCCGCCCTTTCAGCAGGGCCATGGCGGCCCCGGTGGGTGGCAACTGCTGGTGGAGGTGGAAGTTCGTTTTGGCGGTGACAGTCCGGTTGCGTAACTCAATCCATCAATCAGCGATCGTCAATTAATCAGCAATCAGAGATCTGAGATCTGAAATCGTCGCCGATCAGTACAGCGGCTGTTGCTGGGTGAAACAGTGAATCGCGCCGAGGCCCCAGATCAATTTTCGGCAGTCGACGCCGACTACTTCGCGATTCGGCAAGTGCTTCTGCAGAATGCGAATCGCTTCTTGCTCACGATCGCGATGACCGAATGTCGGCACCAGCAGCGCGCCGTTTGCGAAGTAGAAATTCACATAGGTGGCGGGCACGCGCTGGCCTTCGTATGAGAGCGGCTTCGGCATCGGCAGCTCGACAATGCCGAACGGATTGCCGTCCTGATCACGAGCCTTCTCGAGCGTGCGGCGGGCCTTCTGCAGGATCGCGTAATTGGGATCGCGCTTGTTGGTCTCGATGCCAATCGCGATCGTGCGCTCGTCGATGAACCGCGCGAGATCGTCGATGTGGCCGTCGGTGTCGTCACCCTCGATGCCTTCGCCGAGCCAGATCACGTGCCGCTGCCCGTAATAGTCGCGCAGGTATTTCTCGATGCGCTTCTTTGCAGAGCCTGCCCACGTGGCCTTGGCGAAGGTGGGGTTGCGATTCTTGTTCAACAGGCACGACGTCGTCGTCATGACGGTGCCGGCGCCGTTGAAATCGACCGCGCCTCCTTCCATGACGATGCCCGGATAGAACACCGGCAGCTTCAATTCCTCGGCGATGCGCGTCGGAACGTTGTCGTCGGAATCCCAGGGCGGATACTTGCCGCCCCAGGCATTGAAGCCCCAGTCGACGATCGCGGCTTCGGTCTTCCCTCGACGCTTCCGCAGCACGAATGCCGGACCGTGATCGCGCGCCCAGGCTTCGTTGGTCGGGAATGTAATGAAAGAAGACGCGACGCAGCGAAATGCGGCGAGCCTTCAGGAAGTTCGCGGACGATGCGCTCGTAGTTGTCGTTGGGGACGTTGAGGTGGACTTCCTCGCGCGTGACGAGGACGCGGATCAGGCCCGCGATGTCTTCGATGGCTTCGTGATACTTGCCGGGGAAGGAGATGCCCTCCGGACGCGGCCAGCGAGATCCAGGTGCCTCGATGCGGGTACCACTCTGGGGGGAACGAAAAGCCATGCTGTGCGGGTGTACCGCGCAAAACGCGACGTGCGTACGGTGCGTACCGTGCGTGAGGTGCCAAAGCTAGTCGCTGAATCGCTTCGTAAGCGCACCGTACGCATCAATCCGGCGATCGCGCAGGAACGGCCAGTGCGTGCGGCTGAATTCGACCTTCGCGAGATCGCAGTCGACGACCATCACCGTTTCCTTGTTGATCGGCGCGCGCTTCACGACCTGTCCGTCAGGCGAGGCGACGAACGACTGGCCCCAGAACACGATGCCGTCCTTGTCGACCGGCTTGCCCCTGGTGTCCTTGATGATCTCGTGGCCGATGCGGTTGGGCACGCAGACGTAGCAGCCGTTGGCGATCGCGTGGCTGCGCTGGATCATCTCCCACGCATCGTGCTGCGCGTCGCCGTACTGCTTGCGCTCGGACGGATGCCAGCCGATCGCGGTCGGGTAGAAGAGGATCTCGGCGCCCTGCATCGCGGTCAGGCGCGCGCCCTCGGGAAACCACTGATCCCAGCACACCAGCGTGCCGATCGTCGTCGACCTTGGTCTTCCACGCGATGAAGCCGGTGTCGCCGGGCGTGAAGTAGAACTTCTCGTAGAACAGCGGATCGTCCGGGATGTGCATCTTGCGATAGACGCCCAACAGCGACCCGTCGGCGTCGATGACCGCCGCCGTGTTGTGATACACGCCGGCGGCGCGCTTCTCGAACAGCGACGCGATGATGACGGCCTTGTACTTCTTCGCGAGCTTGCAGAACGCGTCGGTCGACGGCCCCGGGATCGTCTCCGCGAGCGCGAAGAAGCGATGGTCTTCGACCTGGCAGAAATACTGCGAGCGGAACAGCTCCTGCGTGCAGAAGATCTTCGCGCCCTTCTTGAGCGCCTGTTCCGCGAGCGCGAGTTGATTGGCGAGGTTCCGTTTCGGATCCTCGCCGCACGTCATCTGCGAAAGACCTACCTTGACGACCGTCGACTTCATGGCAAACACAGAATATTCGTTATTTCCCTTGTTGCATCGCCGACAGGAACTCGTTGTTCGTCTTGGTCTTGCTCATCTTCGAGAGCAGCAGCTCCATCGCCTCGACCGCCGACAGCGGCGTCAGCACGCGGCGCAGCACGTAGACGCGGTTGAGGTCTTCCTTCGGCGAGCAGCAGCTCTTCCTTGCGGGTGCCGCTCTTCTGGATGTCGATGGTCGGGAAGACGCGGCGATCGGCGAGCTTGCGATCGAGGTGCACTTCCATGTTGCCGGTGCCCTTGAACTCCTCGAAGATCACTTCGTCCATGCGCGAGCCGGTGTCGATCAGCGCGGTGGCGACGATGGTCAGCGAGCCGCCCTGCTCGATGTTGCGCGCGGCGCCGAAGAAGCGCTTCGGGCGCTGCAGGGCGTTGCTGTCGACGCCGCCCGACAGCACCTTGCCCGACGTCGGCACGATGGTGTTGTAGGCGCGGGCGAGGCGCGTGATCGAGTCGAGCAGGATGACGACGTCCTTCTTGTGCTCGACCAGGCGCTTGGCCTTTTCGATCACCATCTCGGCGACCTGCACGTGGCGCTGCGCCGGCTCGTCGAAGGTCGACGACACGACTTCGCCCTTGACCGAGCGCTGCATGTCGGTGACTTCTTCCGGCCGCTCGTCGATGAGCAGCACGATCAGGTAGACCTCGGGGTGATTGGTCGTGATCGCGTTGGCGATCGACTGCAGCAGCATCGTCTTGCCGGTGCGCGGCGGCGCGACGATCAGGCCGCGCTGGCCCTTGCCGAGCGGCGTCATCAGGTCCATCACGCGCGTCGACAGGTTCTCCGGGTCGGCTTCGAGGCGGATGTGCTCCTGCGGGATAGAGCGGCGTCAGGTTCTCGAAGAAGACGCGCTCCTTGCCGCGGGCCGGCGGCTCGAAGTTGATCGCCTCGACCTTGATCAGCGCGAAGTAGCGCTCGCCTTCCTTCGGCGACCGGATCTGGCCGGAGATGGTGTCGCCGGTGTGCAGGTCGAACTTGCGGATCTGCGAGGGGGAGACGTAGATGTCGTCGGGGCCGGCGAGGTAGTTGTAGTCGGGCGCGCGGAGGAACCCGAAGCCATCCGGCAGCACCTCGAGCACGCCTTCGGAGAAGATCAGCCCGGCCTTCTCGGCGCGGGCGCGGAGGATCTCGAAGATCAGCTCCTGCTTGCGCATGCCGGTCGCGCCCGGAATCTCGAGGTCGCGCGCGATCTTGGTCAGCGCGGTCGTCGCACATCTCCTTGAGCGTCGAGAGGTCGAGGGTCTGGGTCTCGGCGGGGGCCGGCGGGTGCAGCCGGGGCAGGTGCGTTTGGCGCGTCGGGTGCGGCTACTGCCGCGTTGTTCTTGTCAGACTTGCGATCTTCTTCCACAGTTCATCCAATCCTTCACCGGTCTCCGCCGAGACGGCCGTGACCGGACCTGAGTAAAGCCGTTCGAGTTCCCCGAGATGACGCTGCCGCTCGGCCCGCGTCAGTTTGTCCACCTTCGTCGCCACGACGTGTCGCGCTACGCCGAGGCGGTCGAGCCAGTTCCACGTGCTGCGATCGCTGTCGAGGCCGGGATGCCGGCTGTCGACGAGCACGAACACGCCGCGAAATCGCGGATCGTTGAACGCGCGCGCCGAAATACTCGGCGGCCAGCGCGTCGAATTCCTCGCGCGCCTCGTCGCCGCCGCGCGCGTAGCCGAAACCGGGCAGGTCCACCAGGTAGAACGGCGGCCGCGGCTCCACGGCGACCCGATAGAAATTGGCCAGGCGCGTCTTGCCGGGCGCGGCGCTCGTGCGGGCCAGTTTCTTCCGGACGAGCGCGTTAATCAGGGACGACTTGCCGACGTTGGATCGACCCACCATCGCGAGCTCTGGCAGGCCGTCCTTGGGAAGCCCTTCGGCTCCGGCGGCGCTCGTGACAAACTCGGCGACTACCTTCAAAAAACCTGCAGGTCCTTCGGGCTTGCGGTCTTGCGGTCTTGCGGCCTAAGCCAGTAGCCCGTAAGCCCGTCAAGCCCGTAAGCCCGCAAGCCCCTCTAATGCGTCGTCGCATCCGGCGCTTCGTCGACGACGTCCGCGTCCGGCGTCGGCGGAATCGGCGTCAGCGGCCCGTCGAGCGCGATCTTCAGCACTTCATCCATGTGGCTGACCAGGTGGATGTTCAGCACGTCGAGCACGTTCTTCGGGATGTCCGCGAGATCCTTCTCGTTGTCCTTCGGCAGGATGATCGTCTTGACGCCGGCGCGATGCGCGGCGAGCAGCTTTTCCTTCACGCCGCCGATCGGCAGCACCTTGCCGCGCAGCGTGATCTCGCCGGTCATCGCGACGTCGCGGCGGGCCGGGATGCGCGCCAGCGCCGAGATCAGCGCCGTCGCCAGCGTGATGCCGGCCGACGGGCCGTCCTTCGGAATCGCGCCCTCGGGGATGTGCACGTGCACGTCGAGCTTGCGGTTGAAGTCCTTCGGGATGCCGAACTCCTCGGCGCGCGTGCGCACGAAGCTCATCGCCGCCTGCGCCGATTCCTGCATGACGTCGCCGAGCTTGCCGGTGAGCATCAGGCGGCCGCGGCCCGGCATCAGCGTGCATTCGGTGACGAGAATCTCGCCGCCGACTTCGGTCCACGCCAGGCCGGTGGCCACGCCGATTTCGTTCTGCTCTTCGGCGACGCTCGGGCGATAGCGCGGCACGCCGAGGAACTCGGTGACCTTCTCGGCGGTGATCGTCCTCGGAGGTCTGCGGCGCCGTCGACGACGACCTTGCGCGCGACCTTGCGGCAGATCGAGTTGATCTCGCGCTCGAGGTTGCGGACGCCGGCTTCGCGCGTGTAGCGCTGGATGACCGCCTGCATCGCTTCGTCGGCGAAGGTGATGTTCTTGTCGGTGAGGCCCGGTGCCCTCGACCGCCTTGGCGACCAGGAAGCGCTTGGCGATCTCGATCTTCTCCTGCTCGGTGTAGCCGGCCAGCTGCAGCACTTCCATGCGGTCGCGCAGCGCCTGCGGAATGGTGTGCAGCACGTTGGCCGTGCAGATGAACATCACGTTCGACAGGTCGTACTCGACGTCGAGGTAGTGATCGAGGAAGGTGTTGTTCTGCTCGGGGTCGAGCACTTCGAGCAGCGCCGCCGACGGGTCGCCGCGGAAGTCCATCGACATCTTGTCGATTTCGTCGAGCAGGAACACCGGGTTGAGCGACGTGGCCTTCTTCATCATCTGGATGATCTGGCCGGGGAACGCGCCGATGTAGGTGCGGCGATGGCCGCGGATCTCGGCTTCGTCGCGCACGCCGCCGAGCGACAGGCGCACGAACTTGCGGTTCATGGCGCGCGCGATCGACTTGGCGAGCGAGGTCTTGCCGACGCCCGGAGGGCCGACGAAGGTGAGGATCGTCGCCTTCGGCTTCTTGACGAGGGCGCGCACCGCGAGGAACTCGAGGATGCGGTCCTTGATCTTCTCGAGGCCGTAGTGATCTTCGTTGAGGATCACTTCGGCGTTCTTGAGGTCGCGGTTCTCCTTGGTCTTCTTGTGCCACGGCACCGCGATCAGCCAGTCGAGGTAGTTGCGCGACACGGTCGCTTCCGCCGACATCGGCGGCATCGCCTCGAGGCGCTTCAGCTCCTGGATCGGCCTTTTCCTCGACGTCCTTCGGCATCCGCGACTGTTCGATCTTCTTCTTCAGCTCCTCGGCTTCGTTGCCCTTGTCGTCCTTGCGGCCCAGTTCCTTCTGGATCGCCTTCATCTTCTCGTTGAGGTAGTACTCCTTCTGCGCCTTCTCCATCTGCTTCTTCACGCGAGACTGGATGCGGCGATCGACCTGGAGCTTGTCGACTTCGGCTTCGAGGATGCCGGCGATGCGGTTGAGGCGTTCGAGCGGCGAGACGATTTCGAGGAGGTTCTGCTTTTCGTCGATGCCGACCAGCAGGTGCGCCGAGATCGTGTCGGCGAGCTTGCCCGGGTCGTCGACGCGGACCGCGGCGATCATCGCGTCGTAATGCAGGTTGTTCGAGAGCTTGACGTACTGCTCGAACAGCGTCACGACGCGGCTCATCGTCTGCTCGACGTCGCCGGCGGCGTCCTTCTGCCGCTGCAGCACCTTGACGACGACGCGGTAGAAGCCCTTGTCTTCCTTCCACTCGATGACGCGCGCGCGATCGACGCCTTCGACCAGCACCTTGATGTTGCTGTCGGGCAGCTTCAGGCTCTGCACGACGTTGGCCACGCAGCCCATCGTGAAGATGTCTTCCGCCTTCGGATCGTCGGTCGACGCGTCGTGCTGCGCCGCGAGGAAGATCCGCTTGTCCTTGCCGAGCGCATGCTCGAGCGCGCGGATGGACGACGGCCGTCCAATCACGAACGGCATCATCATGTGCGGGAAAACGACGACGTCCCGCAGCGGAACGATAGGGAGGGTCTCGTAAACTTCGACCATATTGTTGATTCGAGGTGACTGACGACGCGACGGCTGAACCGGCGTTACCGCCTTTTCGATCACTTCCAGGCCGGCCGACTTGCTGACCACCATCTCGCGCGTGATGACGCACTCGCGCGCCTTCTTCTGTCCGGGCATCTGGTACATCAGGTCAAGCATCAGGTCTTCGATGATCATCCGCAGGCCGCGCGCGCCGATCTTGCGGTCGAGCGCCATCTCGGCGATCGCGTCGAGCGAGTCATCCGTGAAGCGCAGCTTCACGTTCTCGTACTCGAAGAGCTTCTGGTACTGGCGGGTAATGGCGTTGCGCGGCTGCGTCAGGATCTGCACCAGCGCCGGCCGGTCGAGCTCGTGCAGCGTGCCCATCACCGGCAGGCGGCCGACGAACTCCGGAATCAGCCCGAACTTGATCAGGTCCTGCGGCTCGACCTGCTCGAGGATGATGCCGACGTCGCGGCCCTTCTGCGACTTGATGTCGGCCTTGAAGCCGAGCGTCTTCTTGCCGATGCGGCGCTCGACCACCTTGTCCAGGCCGACGAACGCGCCGCCGCAGATGAAGAGGATGTTGGTCGTGTCGATCTGGAAGAATTCCTGGTGCGGATGCTTGCGCCCGCCCTGCGGCGGCACGTTGGCCACCGTGCCTTCGAGGATCTTGAGCAGCGCCTGCTGCACGCCCTCGCCCGAGACGTCGCGCGTGATCGACGGGTTCTCGTCCTTGCGGCCGATCTTGTCGATCTCGTCGATGTAGACGATGCCCTGCTGGCACTTCTCGATGTCGCCGCCGGCGGCCTGCAGCAGCTTGAGGATGATGTTCTCGACGTCCTCGCCGACGTAGCCCGCTTCGGTGAGCGTCGTCGCGTCGACGATCGTGAAGGGCACCGACAGCAGCTTGGCGAGCGTCTGCGCGAGCAGCGTCTTGCCGGTGCCGGTCGGGCCGATCAGCAGGATGTTGGACTTGGTGAGCTCGACGTCGTGGCGGCTGCGCGGCTGCTTCTGAATCTCGAGCCGCTTGTAGTGGTTGTAGACCGCGACCGCGAGCTTCTTCTTGGTCAGCTCCTGGCCGATGACGTACTCGTCGAGGAACTTCTTGATCTCGGGCGGCGAGGGCAGCGACGTGCGCGTGCCGCGGCTGTCGAAGCGGTTGTCGTCCGCGATGATGTCGTTGCAGACCTCGACACACTCATCGCAGATGAAGACCGTCGGGCCCGCAATCAGTTTGCGGACGTCGTTCTGATCTTTGTTGCAGAACGAGCAGCGAAGAATCTCGCCGCCGTCCCCGCTCTTCTTCACCATGTGGCCGTATTCCTAGGTTACACCCGTTTCCGAATGACGTCGTCAATAATTCCGTACTCGCTGTCCCTGCTCCGGCGACATGATGTAGTCGCGTTCCGTGTCCGTGCTGGATCCGCTTGATGTCCTGCCCGGTGTGCTTCACGAAAATCTCGTTGATCCGCTCGCGCATGCGCAGGATTTCCTTCGCCGCCAGATCGATATCCGTCGCCTGACCGCCCAGACCCGACATCCACGGCTGATGGATGAGGATGCGCGAATTCGGCAGCGAAAACCGCTTGCCCTTTGCGCCGGCCGCCAGCAAAACCGCCGCAATCGACGCCGCCTGGCCGATGCAGATCGTCTGCACGTCGGGACGGATGAACTGCATCGTGTCGTAGATCGCAAACCCGGCCGTAATCGATCCGCCCGGGCTGTTGAGATACAGCTGGATGTCCTTGTCCGGATCCTCGGCTTCCAGGAACAGCATCTGCGCGATCGCAAGATTGGCGACCGTCGTCGTCGATCGGCGTGCCGATGAAGATGATGTTGTCTTTGAGGAGGCGCGAAAAAATGTCGTACGCGCGTTCACCGCGGTTGGTCTGTTCGACCACCATCGGAACCAGTTGGTTCTGGGGATAGACGCTCATTGTCTGTTTATTATCCTTCCTACTTATCGGTGAGTCGCGCAATAGCCTGAATGGGCAGGCAGGCGACCGGGCTAACTCGTTGAAAAATCAGCCCTTCTTGATCGACGCCTTCGACAGCACGTGCGCAACGCCTTTTCGCGCCGTCAAGCCCGCCGCCAGGCGGCCGAGCTCGCCGTCCTTCTGCAGCCGGGCCCGGATGCTCGCCACGCTGTGGCCGGTCTGCTCCGCGTAGCGCTCGCAGTTCGGCGTCGAGATCCTCGTCGGTCACGGTCGATCTGTTCGCGCTTCGCGATCTCGTCGAGCACGATCGCCGAGCCGACCGCTTCGGTCGCCGGCGCGCGCTGGCCTTCGCGGAACGCGTTCCAGTCGATGTTCGCCTGCCGCGGATCGATTCGCTGATCCATCAGGCGCCGCGCGAAATCCTCGAGGCGGCGATCGATCTCGCGTTCGACGAGCGAGGCGGGCACGGGGAACGGCACGCGCGACGCGAGCTGCTTCAGCACGTCCTGGCGCAGCTGGCGCTCCGCCGCGTGCATGGCCTCGTGCTCGAGATCCTCGCGCACGCGCGTCGCGCAGCTCCTCGAGCGATGAGAAGTCGCCGAGGTCCTTCGCGAGCTCGTCGTCCAGCGCCGGGACGACGCGCTTCTTGATCTCCTTGAGGTTCACCGTGTAATCGACCTTGCCGCCGGCGAGCTCGGGGATCGTGTAGTCCTCGGGATAGGTGATCGTGAAGCTCTTGCTCGATCCCGGCGTCATGCCGATCACCTCGGCATCGAAGCCCGGCGGATTCGACGGCGCGCCGAGCTCGATGTTGACCTGCTCGTGCTTGTCGACGTCGCCCGGCTTGCCTTCCTTGTCGGTGCCGCGGCGCTCGAGGCCGACGACGACGGTGTGGCCGGCTTCGACGGCGCCGCCTTCGACCGCTTCGAAGCGCGCGTTGCGTTCGCGCAGGCGCTCGAGCGATTGATTGACGGCCTCGTCTTCGATGGCGCGCGACGGCTCGGTCGCCTCGATCGTCGAGAGGTCGCCCGGGATCGAAGCCGGGCACGACGTCGAACGTCGCCTTGAAGGTCAGCGGCTTGCCTTCTTCGAGGACGAGGTCCTTGATGTCGGGCGTCTCGATCGGCTCGACGCCCTTTTCGACGAGCGCGTCGCCGACGGCCTTCGAGACCAGGTGCTCGGCGACGTCCTGCATGATCTGCGGCTTGAAGCGCTGGCGGATCACGTTGGCCGGGACCTTGCCGGGGCGGAAGCCGGGGATCTTCGCGGAGCGGCCGAGCTTCGCGGCGGCGTGGCCGATGGCTTCGTCAACGACGTGCTCGGCACCTCGATCGTCAGATCGCGGCGCGTTTCGTTCACGTCAACAATTTCTGATTTCATTGTTCTGGAAGCTTTACCCGATCCCCACCGGAGGCTGGGGTATGCGAAAGAGGGGACTCGAACCCCTACAGCCTTTCGGCTACCGGCTCCTAAGACCGGCGCGTCTGCCAGTTCCGCCACTCTCGCGCGCGGACTAACCGATCAAGGGTAGCACAGCGCCGCCGCTCAGCTGGCTCGCCGGACGCGGGCTGACGTTCGAGACCACCAGTTCCTCGACCGCGCCGCGCCGATCGGGCCGGGAATTGATGGCGCGGCGGGCCGGAAATCGCCAGCTGTGCAGCCCCGCCGCGGCGACATCGTTATTGTCCTCGTACAGGCGGCTCGATCGACGGCGCCACGGAATTGCTGAGCAGTACCTGCACGCCGCGCCCCGCCAGCGCGATGAGCGACCTGTTGCAGGCGCTCCTGATCGGCATCCGAAAACCCGCGGCCCGGTGTAGCCGCGGAAGTTCGCCGTTGCGCTGAGCGGCGCGTACGGCGGATCGAAATAGACGAAGTCGCCGGCGCTCGCTTCCTGCAGCGACGCGATCGAACGCCGCGTGCTCGATGCGGATGCCCGGCGAGGCGAGCACCTCGGACACGCGCGCCAGCAGCGGCCGATCGATCACTGTTCGGCGAGTCGTAGCGTCCCGGCGGCACGTTGAACTCGCCCGAGGCGTTCAGCCGGAACAGTCCGTTGTAGCCGGTGCGATTCAGGTAGATCAGCATCGCGGCGAGCTCGGCCGGGTAGTCATCGAGCGTCCGCGCCGCGCTCGCGCCAGGCCGCGCGCAGCGGATTGAATTGCCCGTCGCGCACCTGCATGTAGCAGTCGCGGCCGCGCGCCGCGTGATCCGCGGCGAGCCGCTCGAGCGCCGCCGCCACTTCGTCGAGCGAGCGCCGCACGCGCCGGTAGCACGCGATCAGATCGGCGTTGTCGTCGCTCAGGACCGCGCCGTGGCCGTTCAGGTGTCCGTTCGACACGAGATCGAAGAAGACGGCGCCGCTGCCGACGAAGGGTTCGAAGTAGCGGCCCATCGGGTCGGGATAGAAACGGCGCAGCACCGGCAACAACTGGCGCTTGCCGCCGACCCATTTCAGAAATGGCCGCAGCCTCACGGCCACAGATTAAACTCGGATCCACAGATTAAACACAGAACAGCTGACATTGTATCTTAATCTGTGGATCGTCCTCAATCGCTGGCCGCTTCGGCCCACCACCACAGGACGAGCGCCATGGTGAGCAGCACCGCCGACATCGCGACGGTCTGGACTTGCGAGAGCACGCGGCCCGCGGCGCTCGGCGTCGAGCGCCTCGGACGATCGCGTCGAGATCGATCGTGACGCTGAGGAGGCCGAGCGACCAGGCCAGGCCCGCGCCGGCGGCGACGATCACCAGGATGCCGGCGGCGATCGCGAGATTGAATCCGAGATCGATCGCGCGCTCCGCCTTCCAGCGCTCCTGGACGACGCGCGCCATCACGCGCCTGCGTGAACGCCGCCGGCGGCTGCGGCGACCTCGCGCATCGACAGCAGGCTCTCGATCGATCGGGCGCGCTCGATCCGTGCGCTGCGCAGATCGCGCACGACGCGACGTGGGCCGCGTCCTCCGCGGACAGCTGCAGCGAGTCCGTCGGCGATCGCTTCGATCAGCGGTTCCAGGTCGTCGCAACGCACGTCAGCGATACTCCGTTTCGAGCAGGTGGCGCAGGCGCCGCTTCGCGCGATGGAGGTGCGTCTTCACCGTGCCCATCGGCATGTTCAGCGCCTCGGCGAGATCCTCGTAACGCATGCCCTTCAAGTAGTGCCCGTTGATCAGGACCTGGTATGGCACCGGCAGCTGCTCGATCGCCTTCTGCAGCCGATCCTTCATCACCAGGTCGCCAAACGCGCGATCGTCCGCGGCCGGCTGGACGCGCGGGCGGTCGTCTTCGTCGCGATCATCGAGCGACGCGGTCGCCAGGTCGGGGCGCTCCTGCGACAGCACGTTGATCACGATGCGATAGATCCACGTCGACAGCTTCGCTTCGCCGCGGAAGTAGGGCAGGCCCTTGTGCACCTTCAGGAACACGTCCTGCGCCAGCTCTTCGGCGCGGGCCCGATTGGCGATGCTCCGCGCGATCAGCGCAAAGACGAGGCCTTTGTACTGATCGACCAGCTCTCGAAACGCGGTTTCATCGCCCTGCCGGCACCGCTCGACCAGCTCGTCCGCCCCACCACGCAAAGTCCGCGTGGCGGGGGCCCCGGGGTGCTCGGTGGCCCTCATTCGCCGTCAGGGAGATTAGAGCGGGGTGCCACGGGTTTTGTTTCGATGCGGGCTGAAACAATCCGGCAGGCGGCTGAAACAATCCGGCCAGGCGGCTAGTCTAATCTCCCCAGTCAGCAGAATTGGAGCACTGAATGGAGTTCGAAGAACTCTTCGCGATTGTCTTCATCTTCGGCATGTTTGCCGGGGTATTCATCATCTTCCTGGGACTCCGGCAGCGCTCGCAGCAGCTCGAAATGCATCACCGCGAGCGCATGGCGATGATCGAGCGCGGCCAGATTCCGCTCGCGGATCCCGAGGTCCTGCACGTCCGCCGGGTCGCCAATGTGGGGCCATCTTCCCGATCGCTGTCGGTCGGCATCATCGTGGTCGGCCTCGGCCTGGCGCTGGTGACGATTATCAGCGTCGCCGGCGAGAGCCCGGAATCCGGCATCGGCGTTGGCGGCGCGATCGCCATCCTCGGCGGCGCCTTCATCGTCCGCAGCATCGTCGTCCGGCCCGACGTGACGCCCACCAGCCACGGATCGGTCAAGCCGCCCTCCATCCCAAACGAGCCGCTGTAGCCCCAACTCCCATTCCTGCCCACAGTTAACCGGATTCACACTCCGACCGATAAGACGCGTCGGGAGGGAGGCGTTCGCTTCCCAACCGAAACAATCAGCTGACAATGCTAATATGACATATAAAGTCATATAAAGTCCGCTGATTGCCGACTCGATTACGATTCTGCATGTAATCGACAGGGCGAAGCTATGCAGGGCCCACAACCAAGGGATCTCGTCATCTGGATAGGACTGACCGTACTCACAGGCTGTGCCGCGGAGCCGCAGCACCGGCGCGCGGTGCCGAGCTACGACGATTTCTCAGGCCGGCTGATCCAGCTCAACGCCGATCAGAACGGCGACGGCCGCACGGATCAGTGGACCTATCTGGACGGGACGCGCCCGATACGCGGCGAGTCGGACACTGATGGCGACGGGCGGATCGATCGCTGGGAGTACTTCGATATCGCCTCGACGCTGATGCGGGTCGGCACCTCGAGCCGCGGAGATGGCGTCGAAGACACGTGGACCTATCCAACTCCGTCAAAGGACGGCGAGTCGATCATCGCAACGTCACGGCGGCGCGATCGCGTGTTCGACCACCGCGAATTCTTCCGCGGCCAGGCGCTGGTGCGGATCGAAGACGACAGTAACAGCGACGGCCGCATTGACAAGTGGGAGCGTTACGAGGGGTCGGTGTTGCGCGAGGCGGCGTTCGACACCTCGTTCTCGCGCGGTCGTGCCGATCGCCGCGCGTTCTACGACGACAAGGGCAGGTTCAGTCACCTCGAGGAAGATCCGGATGGTGACGGCACGTTCGTTCGCGTCGATGGCGCGCCGACCGTGCCACCGCATTCGCCGGGAGCTTCGTAGTGGTGATCTCGCGTAAAGCAGTCCGAGTGGCGGCCGCGGTCGCCCTGATGGTCGTGAGCCCGATGGTCGCGGCCGAATCGCGCGCGCAGTCATCGGTTGGCGCCGGTCCGCTGACCGGCGCGCTGGCCGACACCGAGCCGCAATCTGGCGTGCTGGTACTCGGGCCGTTGCGTGTCGCGCCCGGCCTGACGGTCAGGGAACTTGGCTGGGACTCGAACATCTTCCTCGAGCCTCCGGAAGATTCGCCGGACGAGGATTTTGTGGCGTCGGTTACGCCGGACATTTCCGCATACACGCGCCTGAGGCTGCTGCGCATCTCGGCGTATGCCGGATCAGACTTGACCTACTTCCATGAGAACGACAGCGAGCGATCGGTCGGATACGTCTACCGCGGACGGTTCGATTTCTTGCTGAGCCGCATGCGGCCGTTCATCGGCGGGGGGCAGCTGCAAACACGGGAGCGCCCCAATGGCGAGGTCGACGTGCGCGCCGATCGTCTCGAGGAAGAGCTGTCCGGAGGGCTTGCCTTCGACATCTCGCCCCATGCGCTCGTCTACGCGTCTTCGGTCTGGAGCAAGACCGAGTACGAGAACGCGTTCGAATCGGGTGTCGATCTCAGCCAGGCGCTGAACCGCGAGCGGGACGAGTATCAGGCCGGCTTCAAGACCGACCTCACGCCGCTCCTGTCAGTGCAGCTGTTCGGGAGCTTCATGGACGACACATTCCAATACGAGCCGCTGCGCAACTCGACGAGCACGGCGGGCTTCGCGACGTTCCGCTTTGCCTCGGACGCGGTCGTCACGGGCATTGTGACACTGGGTTACCGCGACCTGGAGTCGGTGGATCCGTTGACGAAACCGTTCAGAGGCTTCAACGGCAACGCGGCGATAGCCTATCCATTTCTTGACATCGGACGGATCACGTTCACCGCCAACCGCGCGATCGAGTACTCATTCGACTCCGGCGAAGCCTACTACGTCGAGAACACACTCTCGCTCGCCTACACGCATCGACTTTTCTCCGGTGTCGACCTGCAGGTGCGCGGCTCGAAATCGCTCTTCGATTACAGCAACCGCCTGGATAGTCCGTCGCACGAGGACACGCTGTCATCGGCCGGCGGGAGCCTCGGCTATAATCTCCCCAATCGAACTCGCATCGCCGTCAATTACGAATACTCCGAGCGTCGTTCGATCGAGATCGCATCGCGTAATTACGATCGGCGCCGGATCTTCCTTTCGTGGTCGTTCGCGTTCTGATCATGCTGCACATACTTCTCTCGCTCGCCGTTCTGATCACCAGTCAGGCCGCAGCCTTCGTGCAGGCCCAGACTCCCACGACGACCAGGCCGCCCGCCCCGATGCAGTTCACCGCGACCTACAAGGTCGGTCCGAACGACGTGCTCGGCATCAAGGTCTTCGGCGAAGAGGAATTGAGCAACAAGTACACCGTCGACACCGACGGCAGCATCACCTTTCCGTTGATCGGACGGTTTCACGTCGGCGGCAAGACGACTCGCGAGATCGAAGAGGGCCTCACCAGGGCCCTGGTGCCCGATTGGCTGAAGCGTGGGCAGGTCTCGGTCGAGATCGCGCAGTATCGCAGCCGCTCGATCTTCGTCATGGGTGAAGTGCGAAATCCCGGGCGCTACAGCATCGAAGGGCCGATGACGCTGCTCGAAGTCATTGCCAATGCCGGATCGACGACTGCCACGGCGAGCAATACGATCATCGTGCAGCGCTACAAGGACGGCCTTGCCGCGACGGTGGCGGCGCCGGCAATGCCCGGCGACGATCGCTCGGCGGAAGTGCTGCGCATCAGCCTCGAAGACCTGCGCGAGGGCCGCCTGTCGGCGAACCTGCTGCTGCAGGACAGCGACACGATCATCGTGCCGCCGGCGGAGCGGGTCTACGTCAGCGGATTCGTGAAGACGCCCGGCTCGTACATCCTTCGGTCCGGCATGACGGTCGCCCAGGCCATCGCGGAAGCGGGCGGCCTGAGCGAACGAGGCTCGTCGCGCGGCATCAAGATCGTCCGCAAGGACACCCAGGGCCGCGAAGTCGAGCTCGACGCGAAGATGTCGGACACGGTTCGTCCGAACGATCTCATCCGCGTCCGCCAACGCCTGATCTAGTCCTCCATCGGCGGCGCTGCCGCTGCCGATTCCATCCCTTGCCTCTCATCATCGAGCCCGGCCGATCGGCCGCGCATTACTGGCGCGATCTGTGGCGCTACCGCGAGTTGCTGGTTTTTCTCGCGTGGCGCGACATCGCGGTGCGTTACAAGCAAACCGCGATTGGCGATCGCGTGGGCGGTGCTCCGTCCGGCGCTGACGCTGCTGGTGTTCGTCGCGTTCCGGCGGATGGCCGGCCTGCGGCAAAGCGCGGCGCCCGATGTCGTGCTCGTGCTCGCGGCGGTGCTGCCGTGGCAGTTTTTTGCGTCGGCGCTCGCGGAAGCATCGGCCAGCCTGATCGGCAACACCGGGCTCATCTCGAAGGTGTATTTTCCACGGCTGATCATTCCGCTGTCGGCGGTCGCCACCGCGATCGTCGATTTCGCGATCACGTTCGTGATGCTGGCCGTCGTGATGACAATTTACGGAGTGCGGCCTGACGCCCGCCTGATCGCGCTGACATTCTTCATCCCGCAGTGCGCACTGCTGGCGCTCGGGCTGGGACTGCTGCTGGCGTCGCTGACGGTGACCTACCGTGACTTCCGATACGTGGTCCCGTTCGGCATCCAGCTTGGCCTGTTTGTGTCGCCCATCGCTTTTGAAACCGCGCAGGTGCCTGAGCGCTGGCGCCTCTTGTACGCCCTCAATCCGCTGGTCGGCATCATCGACGGGTTCAAGTGGTCGCTGCTTGGTGGACGCGTCTCGATTGATCCCTCCATCGTCACGATCTCGATCGTCGTCACGCTGCTGTCGCTCGTCGCCGGCGTGTGGTACTTCCGGCGCACTGAACGCGGATTTGCCGATGCAATCTGATCGGACTCTATGAGCACGACGATGGTGGCGGTCGAGAAGCTTGGCAAGCGCTATCACCTGCGCCGCGCGCAGGGCGATCGCTACGTCACGCTGCGCGACGCGATGGCCGGCGCCGCGGCGGCGTCGGTCCGCTGGCTGAACCCGGCGCGTACCCCGAAGGCGGCGACCGAGGAATTCTGGGCGCTGCGCGACGTGTCGTTCGAAGTGAGGCAGGGACAGGTTGTCGGCATCATCGGCCGTAATGGCGCCGGCAAGTCCACGCTGTTGAAGATTCTCAGCCGTATCACCGAACCAACGGCCGGACGGGCCATCCTCAATGGGCGTGTGGCGAGCCTGCTCGAGGTCGGCACGGGATTTCATCCTGAGTTGACCGGCCGCGAAAACATCTACTTGAACGGGGCTGTCCTGGGAATGACGCGCGCTGAGATCCGCCGCCAGTTCGAGGCCATCGTCGCCTTCGCCGGCGTCGAGCAGTTCCTCGAGACGCCGGTCAAGCGCTATTCGTCAGGCATGTATGTGCGACTCGCGTTTGCTGTCGCGGCGCATCTCGAGCCGGAAGTGCTGATCGTCGACGAGGTCCTCGCGGTCGGCGACCTCGAATTCCAGCAGAAGTCGCTCGGCAAGATGCATGAAGTCAGCCGCAGCGGCCGGACGGTGTTGTTCGTCAGTCACAACATGGCGGCGGTCCACGCGTTGACGACGCGAACGCTGTTGCTGGATCAGGGAGAGCTGTGCTTCGACGGCCGCACTGCCGAGGCGATTGGCTGTTACTCGCAGCTCGCTGTTCAGGCGCGATCGCAGGGAATCTCGGGTCGCGGCGGCCACACCGCGATCCTGAATGTCGCCGTGATTGACGCCGCGGGCTCGCCAGTCGTGCAATATGCCCCTGGATCGCCGTTGCGGCTGTCGATCATCGTCGAGACGGATGGCTCCCCTCGCTTGTCGATCGAGGTCTTTCTCCTCGATTCGATGAACCAGAAGCTGGCGATGGCGTCGCTGCACCAGTTCGAAGGTCTGACGCTGCCGGAACAGGCCGGGCGTTTCCGGCTGACCCTCGAGGTGCAGCCGGGATGGCTGGCCAGCGGCAAGTATTCTCTCGACGTCACGACGTCGGTCGTCAACTCGAGCTGGGATCACTACGTGGATCACGCGGCGACGATCGAAGTCATTGCCTCCAATCCCGGCGGCCACTCATGGGACTTCAAGAATGACTACGGTTATGGCGCCTTCGCCATGCCGTGCCTGGGACGTCCGGAGTTTGCGATCGTCAGTGACGATGAGTGAGTCCGGGTTCGCCGTGACGGCGTGTCCAGCCTGTGACGGCACCAACGCGCGGCAGGTCGGCGATCCGGCCGGCGGGTTCGACACCGAACTGGATGGCCGCCACTTCTACCAGCCGCCGTACGCCGTGTGCGAGTGCGCCGCGTGCGGCCTCTACTTCAAGTCGATGACGCTGACCGCCGGCCGGCTCGATGCGTACTACGCGGCGCTCGATGGCTCGATGTTCGACGTCGATGCCGATTTTCCAACCGATCGCGTGCTGCATCGCCGGCTGCGCGCCATGCCGCGCGGCAGCCGCGTGCTGGACTTCGGCTGCAGTACCGGTCGCATCCTGAAAGATCTCACGACCGAGCTGGTGTGTGTGGGGGTCGAACCCAACCAACCTGCCGCCGCGGTCGCGCGCGCGCGCGGCATCGAGATCGTGGCCGCCGATCAACTGACGGCCGACGATCGGCCGTTCAGCGCGATCCTGCTGACCGACGTCTTCGAGCACCTTGCCGAACCGATGCCGCTGCTGACGCTGCTGGCCGTCGCGGCTGTCGCCGGGTGGATGGCTCGGTCTCGTCACCGGCAACGCCGACGCGATCGAGCCGCGCCGGCGCCTGGCCGAGTTCTGGTACTTCCGCCTGCCGGGACACCTGATCATGCTCAGCGAGCGGCACCTCTCGTGGCTGTCAGCGCGGCTTGGCCTGCGGTTGGACGAAGTGCAGCGCTGCAGTCACTACCGCGTCGCGTTCACCGAACGCCTCCGCCAGCGCGCGCAGGCATTTGCGTATGACGCGTTCAAGGATTCGCCGTCCGGTCCAATCGCCGGAGCGCTCGGGATGATGCCCGGCCTGGGCCGCGCCCGCCGCTGGACCTCCGCGCCCGCACTGAACTACCGCGCCGACCACGTGGTCGCGTTCCTTGCCTCACCGAACCGCTAGTCACCCCAGGAGCCGGGATGCGTAACAAGAAGAAGATTCTCGTGACCGGCGGCGTTGGCGCCGTCGGCACATATCTCGTCAAGGAGCTGCGCTCGCGCGGTCATGAGGTCTTCGTCGCCGACCACAAGCACACGCGTGAGCCGAACTACGCGCGCTGCGACGTCGGCGAATTCCGGCAGGTCGAGCGGCTCTGGACCGGCGGCGGCTGGGAGCAGGGCAGCCTGTCGAAGCCGCACAAGTTCGACGTCGTCTATCACCTGGCCGCCGAGTTCGGCCGCTGGAACGGCGAGGACTTCTACGAGAACGCTCTGGCGCACGAACGCGGTCGGCACCAAGAACATCATCCGCATGCAGGAGCGCGAAGGCTTCAAGGCCGATCTACTTCTCGTCGTCCGAGGTCTACGGCGACTATGACGGCGTGATGTCGGAAGACGTGCATGGATCGCGTCGAGATCAAGCAGATGAACGACTATGCGATGACGAAGTGGGTCAACGAAATGCAGATCCTGCAATTCGGCGACCGCAGTTCGGCACCGAAGTCGGTGCGCGTGCGGCTGTTCAACACCTACGGCCCGGGCGAGTACTACAGCCCGTATCGCTCGGTGATCTGCCTGTTCTGCTACCGCGTCCTGCACGACATCCCGATCCACGTGTCTACCGCGGCTACAAGCGCACCAGCACCTTCATCACCGACATGGCGCGCACGCTTGTCGAACATCACCGACCACTTCAAGGCCGGGCGAGGTC
Organism: uncultured cyanobacterium; assembly: GCA_963833135.1. Classification (GTDB taxonomy): domain Bacteria; phylum Acidobacteriota; class Vicinamibacteria; order Vicinamibacterales; family UBA2999; genus 12-FULL-67-14b. The sequence continues at coordinate 496,252 of CAWHWW010000018.1, forward strand.
TACAACATCGGCGGCGAGGACTTTCACACCATCGAGGAGTGCGCCGACATGGTGCTGCGCCTGACCGGCAAGCAGAGGCAGCGCAAGAAGCTGGTCAAGGTGACCGGACGATGAAATGCTGACGACGCGCACCAAGCAGGTGGACTGCTCGAAGGCGCGCCGCGACCTCGGCCACAAGACGACGGTGACGCTCGAAGAAGGCATCGCGCGGACCATCGAGTGGATGAGGGACGTCTACCGCGTGAAGTAAGTTGCCACCGCGCCTGCTCTACCTCGGCGACGTTCCGGTCGAATCGAGCTATCACGGCTCGACGCTGCTGTATCGCCTGCTGCAGCGCCATCCAGCGGAGCGGCTGAGGATCGTCGAGGGCAATCTGTTCCCGGCGCGCACCGATCGACGGTTGCCCGGCGTGACGCATCGCACGCTGCCGGTCGGCCGTTCCCGCCTGCTCAACACCAGGTTCCACGATCTGTATTCGCGCTGGCTCCTGGCGGGCGCGCGGAGCCGCGCCGCGATCATCCGCCGACTGATCGGCGATTTTTCGCCACAAGCAGTGTTGACCGTCGGGCACGGCTATTCCTGGCTGACGGCGGCGCATTTTGCCGGTGATGCGAAGCTGCCACTGCACCTGATCCTGCACGACGATTGGCCGCGCATCGTGGCGCCGTCGCTACGGCCGTCGGTCGATCGCGCGTTTGGCGACGTCTACCGGCAGGCGGCGTCGCGGCTGTGCACGTCGCCGTTCATGTGCGACGAGTACGCCCGCCGCTACGGCCCGACCGGAACGGTGCTGTTGCCGTATCGCGCTGCCGATGCGCCGGTGTTCAGCGGCGTTGCCGACCGGTTGCAGAGCTCGAATGGCGCGCCGGTGTTCGCGTTCGCCGGAACGATCAATTCGCCCGGCTACGCGAGGCTGCTGCGCGCGCTGGCGGCCGGGATTGCGAAGCACGACGGCGAGGTGCTGATCTTCGGCCCGATTAACGCGAGAGGCAGCCACCGCGGCAGGACTCGACCTGCCGAACATCCGGTTGGGCGGGTTGCTGAAAGCCGACGAGCTGCTGTTGCGGCTGCGCGCCGAAGCTGACGTGCTGTTCGTGCCGATGTCGTTTGCACCCGAGGATCGGGACAACATGCGGATGGGCTTTCCCAGCAAGCTCACCGACTACACCGCGGTCGGACTACCGTTGCTGATCATGGGCCCGTCCGAGTGCTCCGCAGTCACCTGGGCTCGCACGCATCCGGGCATCGCCGAGGTGGTGGCATCGGATGCTGCGATCGATCTCGAACCGGCCATTGCCCGCCTGGCCGGGGACGCCGCGCATCGTGTGGCGCTGGCGCGCAGAGCGCTGGATATCGGGAATCGCGAGTTCTCAGCAGCAGCCGCCGACGCGATTTTCCAGTCGGCACTGCGATCCGAGGTCGCCAATTGACGATGGGCACCGAACCCGCGTCGTGGCGCGATCGGCTGTTGATGACGGCGGCCCGCGCGGTACCCCGGCCGCTGGCCAGGCACATGATGTTCCTCTTGAATAGCAGGCCCTCGCTCGCGGATTCATGGGGATATCACGTTCGGCCGATCCATTGGGGCGAACCGCTGCCCGACTTCCGCGAGATTACCGTTGAGCGCGCCACCGAGCGCCGCGAGCCAAGCGCGATCGAATTCGATTTGGAGTCGCAGCGTCTTCTGCAAGCGCGTCTCGGTAGAAGGTTTGGCGCCGAACTGGAGGCCCTCGCGCGCGAGTCGGGGCCCGCGGCGTTCCCGTTTCTCAACGGCTACTTTGACGGCCTCGATGCCGCGATCTACTACGCGCTGATCCGCGATCTCAAGCCGCGCCGGATCATCGAGATCGGCGCGGGCTTCTCGACCCGGATCGCGGCTCGCGCGGTGGCGAGAAACCTGGCGGAGGGCTCGTCCGTCGAGTTGATCTCGGTGGAGCCCTTTCCGGAACCACGCCTGACCGACGCATCGCTGCCGATGACGTTGATTCGCGAGCGTGTCGAGCGCGTGCCGATGGCGCTGTTCGAATCGCTGCAGGCCAATGACGTGTTGCTGATCGATTCAAGCCATGTCGCGAAGTTCGGCGGCGACGTAACCCGCGAGTTTCTCGAGATCCTGCCGCGGCTGCAGCCCGGCGTCTGGGTCCACGTTCACGACATCTTCTTTCCGCACGACTATCCCGCGGACTGGCTGATGAAGGTTCGTCACGCCTGGAACGAGCAGTACCTTCTTAGAGGCATTCCTGAAATTCAATCGCGAGTTCGCGCCGGCCTGTGCGGCGCATTGGCTGTGGTCGGATTACCGCCACGAGCTGGAGGCAAGCTGGCCTGCCGGCATCATCAACGCGATCGGTCCACAAGGGCCCGCCAGCTTCTGGATGTCACGCGTTGCCTGATTCACGCGCCGTCGATTCCGGTGTGGCGGTGGTGATCGCGACCGTCGGCCGCGCGGATGCGCTCGAGGGCTGCCTCGATAGTTTGGCGATGCAGAGCCACCGGCCCGCCGAGATCATCGTCGTGCATAGCGGCGTCGACAGCGACACGCGCGCGTTATGCGAGCGGGACTGGCGGTCACGCGGGTTGACGGTCCACTATCAGCCGTATCCGCAAAAGAGTGCCGCGCTGCAGCGCGATTTCGCGGCCCGGCGAACGGTTCAACCGCTGATCCTGTTCTCCGATGATGACGTGGAGTTCGAGGCGGACTTTATCGAACGCCTGCTTGCCGTGCTATCCCGCGACGCTTCGATCGGCGCTGCGATGGGCCGGGTCGTCAATCACTCCCTAGGCGAGCCGACGCCACTCTGGCGTGTTTACCGGCGTCTCGTCGCGAGCGGCCGACGCGCGACATCACCTGGAGCTGTGGTTGGCGCAATGATTCCCAATGGCTTTCCGGCCGATGACACCGACCCGATTCGCGCCGAGTGGCTGGGGGGCGGCACCACTCTGTTACGCAAGACGGCTTATATGTCGGTCAACGGCTTCGCCCCGTACTTTCGGGGGAGCTCACCGGGCGAAGACATCGATCTTGGCTATCGAATCAGTCGCAAGTGGCAGATTTTCTACGTTCCCCTCGCGCGCTGCCTTCATCATCAATCTTCAGCGGGACGGGAAGGGGTTGGCCGCTATCAATTTCTATCGGTAAGAACGCGCTACGCGTTCTGCCGCGCCAGTGCGGGCATGAACGCTACGCTGTCCTGGGCGCATCTCACCGTATGGGCGATCTTTCAGACCGCGAGTGAGCTGGGCCAGCTGCGCCGCGGTCGCTTGCCGGCTGGTTTCTGGTCGGCGGTCGGGGGGCGCCTGCGAGGCGCATGGTCGTGCGTTGGATGGGACCCGGCTGCGGACCAATTCCCGGAATGGCATGTCGGGCATGTTGCGTGACGACATGAATCGTGCGGCCAACTGGGTTTTTCTCGGCGACAGCCTCACCGAAGGCGTTGGATCGTCGCGCGCCACGTACGTCACCGAGCTGGTCGCGCGCCTGCGTGCATCTTCCTCCGCGCGGGCAGTGCACGACATTCGTCTTCGCGAGGTCGATCCGGATCAATTCAATCCGTTCATCCGCGTCAATGTTGCCGGCTACCTCACCCAGGATGCGCGTACCGGCCTGCCCGGCGTTGTGGGTCTGGAACCTGGGCTCGGAGGGCCGCACGATTGACTCCGATCGGAAATGGCTGCCATTCCTGGAGAACCTGCGGCCGGAGCGTGTATTCATCCATCGAGGAAGCCTGGAGAGCGTCCTGCGTCCAGCCTGCTGGCACAGCGGGCAGTGGCCGCCCTGGGTGCCGCGTTCGTGGCGCGGTCTCGCGTCGATGGATCCGCGGTGCTATTTCAGCACCACGCCGGTGCGGAAGCTCAAACAATCGGTCATCGATTCAGCGAAACAGCGGGCGCGACTGCGGTTGCTGCGCATTGGCGCGCCGAAGCCGTTGCTCGATCACAATCAGATCCTGCAGCACTACGATGAGCTCGTGCGGGCCTTACACACGCTGCCGACCTCCGTTACCGTGCTCGGCCTCCTGCCGCCAGATGAACGAACGTTCCCTGGCTCCGGCGCGCAATTCATCGCGTTGAATGAGCGTCTCCGCATGCTGGCGGCCTCGCACGACGCGGATTTTCTGGATTGGCGGGTACCGTTCGCGTCCGACCACGGAGGTTCGTTCTATCGCGACGGCTTTCATCCAGATCCCGCGGGCACGGTTCGCCTGGCCGAGATCCTTCACGCGCGCTTGATCAATCAGGGAGCGGCATGACCGAACGATTGGCGGCTGACGTGTCGGCCATCGTCACCGCCTACCGGCGACTGGAAGAAGTTCTCAAGACGCTGCGAATCCTCCAGGAATGCAACCCGTCTCCTGCAGAAATCCTCGTCCACGTCGACGGCGGAGAGCACGCTTTCGCTGAAAAAATTCGCGCGGCGTTCCCGGACGCCCGCATCATCGTCAGCGATGAGCGCGTCGGTCCGGGCGGAGGCCGCAACAAGTTGATTGGCGCCGCGCGGCATCCCATCGTCGCGAGTTTCGACGATGACTCCTATCCGCTGGATCGGGATTTCTTCGCCAGGCTCGAGCAGCTGTTTGCCGAATATCCGGAAGCGTCGATCATCGACTCGTGCGTCTACCACTTGAATCAGGCGATCGAGCCCGACTCCGATCGCTTGGAATGGGTCGCGGACTTTTCCGGGGGCGGGTGCGCCTATCGCCGCGTGCGCTTTCTCGAGACCGGCGGATACGTCGCCTTGGCGGCCGCCTATGGGATGGAGGAGGTCGACGTGGGACTGCGTCTCCATGCGCTCGGAGGACGCGTACTGCGCTCGCGACGGTTGCGCGTGTTTCACAACACCGATCTCGCGAGGCACGCCGATCCCGCGGTCACCGCCGCGAGTATCACCAACATTGCGCTGCTCGCATACCTGAGATATCCGCGCTGGCTCTGGGGCGTTGCGGTCGCGCAGTGCCTGAGGCGAATCGGATGGCTGCTGCGTTCCCGCCGCAGTCACGGCGTGCTCGCTGGTCTCGGCAGCATCCCGGCAACGATCGGCCGTCACAAGCGCGAGCGCCGTCCCGTCTCGACCCGGGCCCTGCGGTCGTATTGGGCGCTGCGGCGCCATCCCGTTCCTGCAGGGTCACGGTGAGCGCCGGCGTGCTCAAGCGGTTGCTGCCGAATCGCTCGACGATCATGACCGTCTGGCGCGGACCGTTTCGTGGCGCCAGGATCGTCGCCAATCCGCGGGCCTCGCTGCGCAAGATCCTCGGCATTTACGAACACGAGTTGAATGGGTGGTTGTCAAAGGCGTTGCCACGCGTGGGACGGCTCATCGATGTGGGCGCCAACGATGGGTATTTTTCGTTCGGCGGAGCCGCCGCGATAAGGCGGGCAGGACGATCGGCGGAGATCATCTGCTTCGAGCCCCGGGCTGAACACCTGGCGGAATTACGATGCGCCATCGAGGCGCAGCCGGCGCCGCGTCCGGACATCCGGCTGATTGCCGCGATGGTGGCCGACCATGAGGGTGCGGGCACGACGACGCTGGACGCGCTCGCGGTCAGCGATCGCGACAACACGCTGATCAAGATCGACGTCGAAGGCGGCGAACTGGCGGTCGTCGCCGGCGCGCGCTCGTGGCTCCGTCCTTCGAACCTGTTCCTGATCGAGGTGCACGACGCTTCCTACGTCGAGCCGTTGATGGGGACGTTTGCGAGTCACGGGCTGTCGCTCACGCTGATCGATCAACGCCCGCTGCCGATTGTTGGCCGCGAATATCGCGATGCCGACAACCGCTGGCTGGTGTCGCAGCTGTGAACCCTCATTCGCCCGGCGGGCACACCGATCGCTGGCTCTGCTGCCAGTTGCGCGCCCGCGAGCATTTCATGGTGCCCATCGGTCTGGCCAGGCGCCATGCGCTGTCTCATGTGATCACCGATCTGTGGGTGACGCCACGAAGCGTGACCGGAAGGTTGGTGCCCCGTCTGCGCGACCTCTATCACCCCGCTCTCAATGGCCGCGTCACCGCCTTCAACGTCCCGGCGCTGCTGTTCGAAGCTCGCCAGACACTGGCCCGGGCGGGCGGCTGGCCCCGGGTCGTGAAGCGAAACGAGTGGTTTCAGTCGCGTGTGCTGGAAGTACTGAAAAAGCGAGCGCCGGATGCGACCGTGCTGTTCTCATACAGCTACACGGCGCGCCGCCTGTTCGAACACGCAAAAGCCGCCGGCTGGAAGACGGTCATGGTCCAAATCGATGCGGGGCTTGCGGAGGAGCGGCTGGTCGCGTCACTACACGCCCGCCATCCGGGCCTCGAAGCGAACTGGCGTCCCGCGCCGCCTGAGGTACTGGACAAGGTGGCGCGCCGAGATCGACCTTGCGGATCGCATCATCGTCCATTCGTCGTGGTCGCGTGATGCGCTAGTCACCGAAGGTGTAAGCGAAGAGAAGATCGTGATCGTTCCGCTGGCCTACGAGCCTCCCCTGGCCGCCGCGTCCTTCGAACGTACTTATCCCGAACGCTTTTCGCACGATCGTCCATTGCGTGTCTTGTTCCTGGGACAGGTGACGCTCCGCAAAGGCGCGCTCGCGATGCTCGATGCGGCGAGGGAACTGCGGAATGAACCCGTCGAGTTCACTGTCGCCGGTCCCAACGCGCTCGATCGATCGAGCCGGGCGACCGACGATGGCCGGATTCGCTGGCTGGGCCCGGTCCCCCGCGGCCGGACAGCAACGATCTATCAACAGGCCGACGTCTTTCTGCTGCCGACCCTGTCGGATGGCTTTGGCCTGGCGCAACTCGAGGCGCAAGCGTGGCGATTGCCCCTCGTCACGACCGCGAATTGTGGCGCGGTGGTTCGCGACGGCGTCAACGGCATACGGCTGCGCGAAGGAACCGGGGAGGAAATTGCGACGGTTCTCCGGCGGCTGGTGGCGGAGCCGGCCGCGCTTCGCGAGATGAGTCTCGCCGCCCGCATCGATGAACAGCACCGCCCCGATCGCTTTGCGGAAGCGCTGCAGAAGAGCGTGCCGTGAGCCTGTCGCTGACCGGTTGGTTGCGCGACAACCTGGTGTGCCCGCGCGACAGAAGCCCGCTCAACGGGCATGGCCGCACCCTGTGCTGCGCGAACGGCCACGCGTATCCCGTGGTGGACGGCATTCCGGTCCTGCTGATCGATGACGTCGATCAAACGTTCGGCGCCGCGCGCAAGTCCCTGGCTCGCGCGGTTCATGACGAGGCCGATCCGCGCGCGCCGGAGCTGTATCTCGAGTCGATCGAGATCAGCGACGAGGAAAAGCAAGGCGTGATCGAACTGGCCGCCCGCCGCCCGTCGATCGATCCGGTGGTCGCCTACCTCGTCGCCGCGACCAATGGGCTGATGTACCGCCACCTGATCGGCCGGCTCGACTCGTACCCGATTCCGGAGATCAGTCTTCCGCCTGGCGAGGGCCGCACGCTCCTCGATGTCGGTTGCAGCTGGGGCCGCTGGTCGATTGCCGCCGCCAGGCGCGGGTATGCGGTCATCGGCATCGATCCCTCGCTCGGCGCGGTGATGGCGGCGCAGGCGCGTGGCGCGGCAGTTGAACGTGAACGGCGACATTCGTGGTTGGCGATGCGCGCCACCTCCCGTTCAGCGGATGCGTCGCTCGACGGCGTGTTTCGTACAGCGTGATGCAGCACTTCTCGCGCGCGGACGCCGATCGGGCGATCGCCGAGATCGGCCGCGTATTGACGGAGGGCGGTCACGCGCGTGCAGATGCCGACCCGGTAGGGTATGCGCTGTCTGTATCACCAAGCCAGGCGCGGTTTCACCGACGGCGACGGCTTTGACGTGCGCTACTGGCGCATCGGCGATCTGCCGCGGATGTTCAGCGAGCGCGTCGGTCCAAGCCGTCTCGAAGTCGACGGCTATTTCGGCATCGGCCTGCAGCAGACCGACGCGCACATGATGACGAGGCCGCGCCGGCGGTGCTTGCGCGCGTCTCGCGGCATGACCGCGCTCAGCCGGCTGGCTGCCGCTGGCTGATTCGCATCGCCGACAGCGTCTACGTGCAGGCGACGAAACAGGGATGATGGCGGAGCCGCGCGTGATCGTGGTGACGCACTTTCCGTCACCGTACCAGGTCGAGTTGTTCAACGAGATCGAGCGGCAGCGGCCCGGCGAGCTGCGCGTGCTTTATCTCTTTCAGCGAGTGGCGTCGCGCAAGCTGGAGCGGCGTGCCGATCACCCACGACCACGCCTACCTGGATCGCGGCAACGCGGCGGTGGCATCGGCACGGGATGCCGTGAGCCGCGCGCCGTTTCGTGGTCTTCAACTACTACAACGATTCCGTCTCGGCCGGCTCATTCGGACCCGCGCCGCGAGCCGGCGGCAAACCGTGGTGTTTCTGGGGCGAGCGGCCGGGCTACCGTTTTCCGTGGCTGGCGCGCGTCGCGCGTTTCGGCCGGCTGGCGACACTGCGGTCGGGCCACGCGCCGATCTGGGGCATCGGCCGGTGGGCGGTCGATGCCTATCGCGAGGAGTTCGGATGACGCCGCGCCTATCTCAACCTGCCGTATTACTCGAATCTCGATCGATTTCAGCGCTGCACGACCGACATACTCTCCCGATGTCACGTTCCTGTTTTCCGGCTCGTTGATTCATCGCAAAGGCGTCGACCTGCTCGCGCAGGCGTTCCTGCGCGCTGGCCGCGGACAACCCTCAGGTGCGGCTGAAGATCATGGGCGAGGGACCGATTGCAGCCGCGGCTGCAGCGGATGCTGGCCTGCGAGCAATCGCGTCGAGTGGGTCGGCTTCAAGGACTGGGATGAGCTGCCGGCGGTGTATGCAGTCGGCGCAGATTCTGTGCGTGCCGTCGCGCCACGACGGGTGGGGATTGGTGGTGCCCGAAGGCCTCGCCGTCGGGTCTGCCGACGATCGCCACCGATCGCACCGGCGCCGCGCTCGATTTGATCGAGACCGCGCAGCAACGGCTGGCTGATGCCCGCCGGCGATCGAGGACGCGTTGTCGCGCGCCATGAAGCAGGCGGCGCGCGCTCAGCGACGACCGAATGGCGCGGCGATGAGCCACCGCGCGCGGGCCAGCGTCGCCGATCACTCGCTTGCCGACCGGCGCGGCGCGCCTGCTTCAGGGCGTCGATGCAGGCGATGGCGCCGATCGCGGGAGCTGCAGCTAACCATGTGCGGCATCGCCGGCATCCTCGCGGACACCAGCGCCGGCGACGGTGCGGATCGGCTCGACGCGGCATGCACGACGCGATCGCGCATCGCGGTCCCGACGATCGCGGCACCTGGCAGTCGCCGGGCGGTCACGCGGCTTTCGCGCACACGCGGCTGTCGATCATCGATCCCTCGCCGGCCGGCCATCAGCCGATGTCGATCGCCGACGGCCGCTTCACGATCACCTACAACGGCGAGATCTACAACTTCGCCGAGCTGCGCGCGCTCGCTGATCAAGCGCCGGCATGGCGTTCCGATCGAACAGCGACACCGAAGTCATCCTGCGCCTGTACGAAGCGGAGGGCCCGGCGTTCGTCGAGCGGCTGCGCGGCATGTTCGCATTCGCGATCTGGGACGAGCGCGAGCGCACGTGCTTCCTCGCGCGCGATCGCTTCGGCATCAAGCCGCTCTACTACCACGAGGCCGGCGGCGTGCTGACGTTCGCCTCCGAAGTGCGCGCGCTGGTCGCGTCGGGCGTGCCGCGCCACCGTCGATGCGCACGGCGGCCTATCGACTATTTCCGAACCGGCTCGGTGCCCGAGCCGTTGACGCTGATTCAGAGGCGTGCGCGCGCTCGAGGCCGGCCACTACATGATCTGGCGCGACGGCCAGGCTCGACGACGCGCCGATATTGGGACATCGACATTTCCCGACGGCGAGCGGACGAGGCCGATCCGGTCGCGGTCGACGCGCGAGGCGCTGCTCGATTCGGTGGCGCATCATTTCGTCAGCGACGTGCCGGTCGGCGTGTTCCTCAGCGGCGGCATCGATTCGACGGCGATCGTCGCGCTGGCGCGAGCGATCGCAGCCGGCGCAGCTGCGCACGTTCTCGCTGACGTTTCCCGGGTTCGCCGCTCGACGAGGGACCGGATGCGCGCCGCACCGCCGAGCACTTCGGGACCGACGCATCACGAGTGGGCGATCGACGGCGCGACGGCGCGGCGCGCTGTTCGACGAGTTTCTGGCGGCCGCCGATCAACCGAGCATCGACGGCTTCAACACCTTCACGGTCTGCCGCCTCGCGCGGCAGCACGACACGAAGGTGGTGCTGTCGGGTCTTGGCGGCGACGAGCTGTTCGGCGGCTACCCGTCGTTTCGCGAGGTGCCGCGGCTGGCGACGGATGCGGCCAGCTGGCCGCGCGGCTGGGCCGGTCCGCGAGCGCGGCGGCGGTGCGGCTCGCCGGCGAGGTCGGCGGCGTCCGGCTGCGGCGGCTCAGCGATCTGATGACGCCGCTCGCCGGACCTCGAGAACGCCTACGCAGGTGTTCCGCGGCATCTACACCCGCGACGAGGCGCGCGCGTTGACCGCGCACTATGTCGGCGGAGCAGCGCCGTGGTCGATCGACGTCGATCCGGCCGACGGCCCGATCGATCCGACGACCGCCGAGGACGCGGTCAGCCGGCTCGAGCTGACGCGCTACATGCGCAACCAGCTGCTGCGCGACAGCGACGTGATGAGCATGGCCTCGCGGCGTCGAGCTGCGCGTGCCGTTCCTCGACTCGATGCTGTTCGACACGCTGTCGCGCATTCCGGCGTGCCAGCGGCTGCAGCCCGGCAAGGCGCTGCTTGCGTGCAGGCCGTGCCGGAAATTCCGGAGTGGGTCGCCAGCCGGCCGAAGCGCGGGTTCATGTTTCCGATGCGAGCACTGGCTCGAGCACGACTGGGCCGGCAGTCTTCGCCGAGCCCGATCGCGCCGCCGCGATCGCCACGATGGACACCTGGTATCGCAAGTGGTCGGTGCTCGCGTTCGAGCACTGGCTGCAGCGGCTGAGCGCCGCAACATGTCTGACACCATTCGAGCGGCCAATCCGAAGCCGGTCATCGGCTTCGCCGCGACGTCGGTCGGCCTGCTGATCGCGCTGGCGGTGTTCCCGGCCGATCCAACGCCCGCAGAGGCGCGCTGGCCGTCCCGGCCGCGATCCTGGCCGCCGGCATCCTGTTCGTGCCGTCGTCGCGCGCCATTCGCCGATCGCCCGGTCGCTGCTGAACGCCGAGAACCTCGTGGCGTTCGGCTTCGTGTTCTGGCTGCTGCTCGATCTGATCCAGGGCGCCTACGATCTTGCGCGACGCGCCGGACTGGGCGATCCGCGACGCGTTCATCGCATCGGCGTGTCGGCGGCGGCGATGTGGATCGGCGTGGCCGGCAAGCCGTGGCAGCTGCCGAAGTGGCTCGCCGAGATCGCCGACGCGGCCGATGGACACGCAGGACGGTCGCGCGGCTGGTGCCGGTGTGCTTCCTGCTCGGCATGTTCAACTTCGCGTACGCCATCGGATTTCGACATCCCGCGGATGTTCTCGTACCTCGGCGAGCCGCGCTGGGCGGCGCCGTGGGGCCGCGGCCAGCTCGGCGGGTGGGATGCGTTTCGTCGATCAGATGCAGTACTTCGGCTACGTGCTGCCGAGCCTGACGGCGCTGCTGATCGCGCGGCGCGGCTTCACGCTCCAGGCGTGGCTGTCGATCGCTGCTGTCGGGCATCATGCTGGCATTCCTGTCGCAGGGCGGCGGCCGCCGCATCATCGGCGTGACCGTCGGCGCCGCGATCCTCGTGTGGATCCAGGCGCAGCGAGACGCTCAAGGTGCGGCGGCTGACGATTGCCGCGGCCGCGGTCGTCGGCCTGCTGACGGCGATGCAGTTCATGCTGAACATCCGCAACCATCGGCTACGAGGAGTTCGCGTTCCGCGGCGAGAGCGAATACGACTATCTGCACGTCGACGACAACTTCCTGCGCCTCGCGCAGGTCATCGAGATCGTGCCGGCCGAGCATCCGTACGTGCGGCTTCCAGCAGCTGTGGTTCACGCTCGTCCGGCCGGTGCCGCGCGTGTTCTGGCCCGGCAAGCCGATCGATCCGGGCTTCGACCTGCCGGCGATCGTCGGCATGAAGGGCGTCAGCCTGTCGACGTCGATCATCGGCGAGTGGTACCTGAGCTTCGGCTGGCTCGCCGTCATCTTCGGCGGCTGGCTGCACGGCCGGCTGGCCCGCACCGTGAACGCGCTGCGCGAGCGCGAGGAGTACCAGCACCAATCCGATCGTCTACGGCCTGGCGGTGATGGTGCTGGTCGTCCGGCATGCGCTCGATGCAGGACCTGGTCATCATGAGTTACGCGCTGGTCGCCTGGTGGGCGCGCGAACCGGCTGACCCGCGAGCGCGCGATCGCCACCCGGTGAAACTGCTGCACGTCGTGGCGTCGTACCTGCCGGCGGTCCGCTACGGCGGCACGATCGTGTCGGTGCACGGCCTGTGCCGGGCGCTGGCCGCGCGCGGACACGACGTGCACGTCTTCACGACCAGCGTCGACGGCGACGCCGATTCGCCGGTTCCGCACGACGACCCCGGTCGACATCGACGGCGTCAAGGTCTGGTATTTTCAGTCGCCGCGGTTCAGGCGCGTGTATTGGGCGCCGGCGATGCGGCAGCAGCTGCGATCGCACGTCGGCGAGTTCGATCTCGTGCACACGCACGCGATCTATCTGTGGCCGCTCTGGGCGGCGGCGCGCGAGCGCGCACGCGGCCGGCGTGCCCTACGTCGTGTCGCCGCGCGGCATGCTGGAGAAGGGCCTGATCGAGCAGAAGAGCGCGCTCTGGAAAGCGGCGCTGATCGCGTTCATCGAGCGGCGCACGCTTCGAGCGCGCCGCGGCGATCCACGTCACCAGCGCGCGCGAGGCCGAAGAGGCCGCCACGTTCGGATTCCAGCTGCGCTGCGGTCCGCGAAATCCCGAACGGCGTCGATCTCGATCGCGCCGACCGGCGACGCGTCCCCGACGCGATCGCCGCGATCGTCAACGGCCCGCCGTACGTGCTGTTTCTCGGCCGCATCAACTGGAAGAAGGGCCTCGATCGATTGCTCGCCGCGCTTCGCACGCGCCGGACGATGCGCGACTGGTGATCGCGGGCAACGACGAGGATCAGTACCGTCCGGCGCTCGAAGCGAGGGCTCGCGCAGCTCGGCGCTGCGCCAATCGCGTCACGTTCACCGGACCGGTGCACGGCGCCGACAAGGCCGCGCTGCTGACCGGCGCGCAGCTGCTGGTGTTGCCGTCCTATTCGGAGAACTTCGGCAACGTCGTGCTCGAAGCGATGGCCGCCGGCCGGCCGGTGGTCGTGTCACGCCGGAAGTCGGCCTTGCGCCGGTCGTCACGTCGACCGGCGCCGGACTCGTCGCCGACGGCGGACCCGAGCAGCTTGAGCCGCGCGATGGCGACGCTGCCTGGGCGATCCAGCGCCTGCGGCTCGAGATGGGCCAGCGCGGCAGAGCAGCCGTCGCCGAGCGATTCTCATGGCCAGCCGTGGCGGCGCAGATGGAAGCGCTCTACGAATCGGTGATCACGCGCCGGGCGCGTGCGTGAACGACATCACGCGGCTGATCCTGACCTTCAACGAGGCGCCGAACATTGCGCGCACGCTCGGCCAGTTGTCGTGGCTGCGCGACATCGTGATCGTCGACAGCATGAGCACGGATGGCACCGCGCGCGATCGCGGCGCGCTTTCCGAACGTCCGCGTCGTTCAAGCGCGCGTTCACGACGCATGCGGAGCAGTGGAACTTCGGCCTCGAGCAGACCGGCATCGCGACCGAATGGGTGCTGGCGCTCGATGCCGACTATCGTGCTGACCGACGACGCTGAGTCGCGAGCTCCAGGCGCTGCAACCCGACGCCGGCCGTGTCGGGTATTCGCGGCCTCGTTCGACTATTGCATCGACGGGCAGCCGCTGCGCGGCGCCGCCTATCCGCCGGTCACGGTGCTGTACCGCCGCGCGCGCGGCCGCTACGAGCAGGATGGACATACCCAGCGCGTGCGTCGTCGACGGCGAGGTGCGGCCGCTTGCCGCGCGCATCCTGCACGACGATCGCAAGTCGCTCAGCTCACTGGCTCGGCGTCGCAGGTCGCGCTACATGGCGCTCGAGGCCGACAAGCTCGGTGGACGCGCCGATCGGCATCGTTGGGCCTCGCCGATCGAGCTGCGCCGATGGATCGTGATCGCGCCGCCGGCGATGTTTGTCTACTGCTATTTCTTGCGCGGCGGGATTCTCGACGGCAGGGCCGGGCTGTTCTACGCGCTGCAGCGCGCGGCGTCGGAACTGATCCTGTCGTTGTTCTCGTCGAGCGGCGATGCTCGGCCGGCCGCTATGCCGAGCTGGCCAGCCGGCCGAACAGGGCCCGGCGGGCCGGCTGATGGCGGAGCAGCGCGAGGATGAAATCGCGATGGCGATTGAACCGCGCGGTCTGCCGCACCAGCGGCAGGATGCCGTCGGTCGTGGCCAGCGTGAACAGCGCATCGATGTCGGTGTCGCGCATGCGCTGCGCCACGAAGCGCAACGCCAGCTGCGCCGTGAACTCCGATTGAAAGCGCGTCCGCCACCGCTGCTCGTACTCCCGCAACGCGCTGCGCTGACAGATCGTCGACCGCCAGCCGCGATGCCCAGCACCTCCGCCGCAATCTCGCCGCTGACGACGCTGTAGTAGATCCCGCCACCGGTCGTCGGCTTCACCAGTCCCGCCGCATCGCCGACCGCCAGCACGCGATCCGCATAGCGTCCGCTTCACGCTGCCGAGCGGCAGCATGCGCCGCCGCGGCGCCGCCGCATCGGGCACCGCCACGCCCCACCGCTCGCGCACCCGCGCGAGCATCCGCGAAAAATACGCCGCCGGCATCGGCGTCGGCCATCACGCCGATGCGCGCGAAGGTGCCGTAGGACCGCCGCACCGGCACCGCCCACGCAAAACCCTTCGGCGCGATCTCGGATCCGAAATGGATCTCGACGTCGCCGAGCCGCTCGGCGGGCAGCTCGAGCTGCGCCGACTGCAGGAACGTCGACGGCATGCCGAGCCCGAGCCGCTTCTGGAACGCGTAGTTGGCGCCGCACGCGAGGATCACGCTGCGCGCGCGCACCGGTTCACCGTCGGCGAAGGTCAACGTGCACGCCGTCCGGCGACGACCTCGATGCGCGATCACGCGCCGGCCGCGAACGATCGATCGCGCCGGCCAGCTTCGGCGCGCCGGCGCCAGCGCCGCATCGAACGCCGCGCGATCGATGACCACGGCTTCGGTGGTCGCGGTGGTGTAGTCGAAGGAATGTCCCGCCGGCGCGACGAAGCGAACGGTCGACAGCGGATTGAGCACCGCTTCGGCGGGCAGGTCCAGCGACGCGATGACGTCTTCCGCCAGCACGCCGGTGCAGTGCACCGGCGTGCCGATCTGCTCGTGCTCTTCGAAGACGGTGACCGACCAGCCGGCGGCGGCCAGGCTGCGCGCGGCCGCCAGCCCTCCGGGGCCGCCACCGACGATCGCCACATCGAGCATTGCGGCTCGATTATACAAGCCGCTTGCCGCCGCCAGACCTTTCGGCCGCGATCGTTCCCACCGGCCGCGCGCGGTGATCCAGAACGACTGCAGGATCAACCGCAGGTCGAGACAGAAGCTGGCCTGCGCTGGTAGAGCAGGTCGTAGCGAAACTTGCCGGTGCGCGGCAGATCGCGCGGCGCATACACCTGCGCGATGCCGGTCAGGCCCGGCCGCACGCGGTGACGCGCTTCGTATCCGGGAATCGCGCTGAGCGGCAGCATCGCGCCGTCAGCGGTCGTATCCGCTTCGCCCGGACGCAGCGGCCGCGGGCCGACCACGCTCATGTCGCCGCGCAGGATGTTCCACAGCTGCGGCAATTCGTCGAACGCGGTCGCGCGCAGGATGCGGCCCACCCGCGTCACGCGCGGATCGTTCGACGGTCGCCTGCACCGCGCCGGTCAGCCGCTCGGCATCGACCATCATCGACCGGAACTTGTAGGCGGGGAACACCCGGCAATCCCGGCCGACACGCTCCTGCGTAAAGAACACCGGCCCGCCGTCTTCGAGCTTGATCCCGAGCGCGATCAGCAGCGACGACCGGGGCGAACACGATCAGCCCGGCGCCCGACACGACGATGTCGAACAACCGCTTCATCGGCCGGCGCCGCCACTTCCTCGATGACCTGCGCATGCGCGGCAACCTGCCGATCGCGCGCCAAACAGTTCCGCGGCCACGCGCGCCCGCGCGCCCATCGACTCGCGCTCGTGCGGCTGCATCGGCGAGCCGGACGATCGCCGCGGCCAGCGCCGCGGCATCGCCCGGCGTCGACGAGCACGCCGCAGCGATGCCGCTCGGTCAGCGCCGCCACCTCGCTCAACGGCTCGACCGCCGCGATGTACGGACGGCCCGGCGGCCAGGATCGGATACAGCTTGCTCGGCACGATGTAGCCGGCGAGGCCCGGCTTCAGCGACACCAGGCAGACGTCGCTCGACGCGTAGGTCCAGCGCAGCTGATCGCGCGGCTGAAAGGGAAGGAACCGCACGTTGTCGAGGCCGCGCGCGCGCGGCCGCCGGCTTCGAGCGCCGCGCCGCCGGTTGCCGTCGCCGATGAACAGGAAGACGATGTCGCGTGCGTCGACTTCAGCAGCGCCGCGGCGTCGATCACCACGTCGAGATTCTGCGACAGCCCGATGTTGCCGGCGTGCAGCACGACGAACCGATCGTCGAGGCCGTGTGCGGCGCGCAAACGGATTGTGCTTTCGGCGACGGCACGATCGCCGTGGTGTCGGCCCAGTTGTGAATCACGGTCATCTTCGCGGCGTCGGCGCCCTTGCCGTGGACCAGCCGCGACGCCATCGTGTCGCCGAGCGCGACGATCCGCGACCGCGCGCCGCACCAGAAAGCGATTCACGCCGATCGAGCAGCGCGTTGACCAGCGGACTGTGAAAATCCTCGAGCAGGCCGGCGACTTCCGGAAAGATGTCCTGGCAGAAGAACACCATGCCGCGCCGCGGCCGCGCCGCCAGCGCCGCCAGCCCGATGATCGGCGGATCGGTCAGCGCCACCGTCACGTCCTGCCGCGGCAGGCGCAGCGCCGATCCACAGCGCCGACAGGAAATAGGTGACGTAGTTGGTCGCCCGGCCGGCGAACGATCGCGGCGAGAACGTGGTGCCGCGCGCGCGCAGGATGCGGACGCCGTTGCGCGTCTCGGACGCGGGCAGCGCGCTGCGGCGTCTGGCCAGCGGATAGCCGGTGACCACCGTGACGTCGATGCCGTGCATCGGCGACGAGATCCTCGGCGAGCTCGGTCAGCAGCTGGCCGGTGGCGCCGGTGTCCGGCCAGTACGATCGATTGAAGTAGCAGACGCGCAGCGGCGCGGCCGTCGCCCGTCGGTCATCGCGGCTTGCTCAGCATGTGCGGGCCCATCACCAGCACGTCCATGTCGGTCCGCAGGAAGCAGTCGAGCGCCTGTTCGGGCCGCTCGACGATCGGTTCGTTCTCGTTGAACGACGTGTTCAGCAGGACCGGCACGCCGGTCGCTGGCTCGAAACGCGTCGAATCAGCGCCCAGTAGCGCGGGTTGCTCTCGCGGCTCACCGATTGCAGCCGGCCCGAGCCGTCGACGTGCGTCACCGCGGGAATCGACGTCGCGCTTGTCGGGACGCACCGGATACACCTGGATCATGAACGGATCGTGCACGGCGCCGACGAAGTATTCGTCGATCGACTTCGGCGAGCATCGACGGCGCAAACGGCCGGAACCGCTCGCGGAACTTGATCTTCTGGTTGATGATGTCGCGCATGTCGCGGCGGCGCGGATCGGCCAGGATGCTGCGATTGCCGAGCGCGCGCGCGCCCCATTCCATGCGGCCCTGGAACCAGCCGACGACCTGGCCGTCGGCGATGCGCGACGCCGTCTCCCGGCACAGCGCGGCTTCATCGTCGATGGTCGTGCCACGTGCAGCGGCCCTGCTCGACGACGCCGCTCGTCGCGGATCACCGCCGCAATCGGCCGCCGCGTCGTACTCGGTGCCCCAGTAGGAATGCTCCATGCGCGCGCCGGCGGGCCGCTCGCCGCCGGCATGCCACGCCTGCGAGCGCCGCGCCGAGCGCGGTGCCGTTGTCGCCGGCCGCCGGCTGAATGAACACGTTCTTGAACGGCGTGTGCTGCCGGATCTTGCCGTTGGCGACGCTGTTCATCGCGCAGCCGCCGGCCAGGCACAGCGTGTCGAGCGGCACGCGCGCGTGCACGCCGCGCAACACATGAAAGGCCGCCTCTTCGAACACGCGCTGCACCGACGCGGCGATGTCCTCGTGGCGCTTGTCGACCGGCTCGTCCGGCCGGCGCGCGGGACCGAGCAGATCGATCAGCCGGTCGGTGTAGACGTCCGGCACGTTCGGCTCGCCCGAGTCCCAGCGTCATCGAGATCTCGCCGGTCCAGTGACGGAAATACTCGAGGTCGAGCGCGAAGCCGCCGCCGGGTTCGAGGTGCACGAGCGGTCGAATGGCGTCGACGTGCGCCGGCGTGCCGTACGGCGCCAGGCCCATCACCTTGTACTCGTCGCCGTATTTCTTGAAGCCCAGATACTGCGTGATGGCGAGGTAGAGCAGGCCGAGCGAATGCGGGAAGTAGACGCGATCGATGACGTCCATGCGGCCGCCGCGCCCGTGCGCCACCGACACGCTGACGAAATCGCCGAAGCCGTCGATCGCGCAACACGCGGCTCCTGCATGCCGCTGGTGTAGAAACGCGCTGGCCAGGTGCGCGGGATGATGTTCGACGTAGTCGCGCGCGCTTCGACGTCGCTGAGGCGCAAGCCGAACGTCTGCGCGATCACGTCGGGAATGCTGCGCGCTCTTGCCGGCGGTGCTGCCGGTACTGACCGAGCAGCGCGCGCGCCGGGCCGATGCGTCAGCGCGAACCACGCCTTCTGCAGCAGATGCACGCGCCGGCCGCGCGCAATCGCCCAGACGTCGACGTCGGCCGGCGTCGCGCCGGCCATCGCCAGCGCCGCGTGCGATCGCCCGCGCCGGAAAGCCGGCGACGTGCTTGATGCGGCAGAAGCGCTCTTCTTCGAGCGCCGCGACGAGCGCGCCGTCGCGCAGCACGGCGGCCGCCACATCTCCGTGATAGGCGTTGAGACCGACGATCAGCATGCGGTCAGCGCGATCTCGCGCGGCGTCGGCCGCGGCGTCATGGTCCGGCGTCGACCGGCGCCGAGCTCGGGCCGCGCCGGATCGCGGCGATAGAGCAGCAGGCCGCCGAGCACGCCCGGCGAGCACCGCGTTGGCCGGCATGATCAGCGAGACCTCCCAGATGCTTTGCACCGCCAGCCCGGCGAGGCCGGCCGCGGCGCCGACGCGCACCCAGAACATTTCACCTTTATCGGCACGAACCGCGCGACAGGCCCAGCGTCGCGAGCGCAGCACGAGCGCCACAGCGACGGGACGGCCGAGCAGCAGTCCGCCTTCGCTGGCGACCTGCACGTAATGCGAGTGCGCGTTGTTGAAGTGCGCCCAGCGCTGCATCGAGCCGACCCAGACGCGCGATTGCTGGTACAGCGTCATCGCGTCGGAATAGGTGCCGGCGCCGGTGCCGGTCAGCCAGAAGTCCCGCATCGATCGGCAGCGACTCGCGCCAGATGGTCAGGCGGCTGAAGCGCCGGCCGTCGGTGCCGAAGCTCTGCTCGACGCGCGTCGCCCAGCCATCGACGTCGACGAACAGCACGACGATCAGCAGCAGCGGCGCCGGCGATGCCGAGCCGCGGCGGCAGCGCTGGTGCGCTCCGATCTCATGCGCGGCCGTCCGAGCCGCCAGCCGACGATCGCCGCCACGCCGAGGCCGGCCAGCGCCGACCGCGACAGCGTCAGCAGCAGCACGCCGACGGTGCACGATCGCCGCCAGCGCCGTGAACACGACGCCCGAGCTCAGGATCTGGCCGATCGATTGCCGCCAGCGGTCGCGCGCGACGTCGGGTGAATGCGCAGCCGGGCAATGCAGTAGCCGCACGACCGGCGCCGCGACCAGCAGCAGCCAGGCCGCGAAGTGATTGCGATTCACGAACGCGCCAAACGGATTGGCGCTGCGCGCCTCGGGCTCGATCAGGAAGAGCACGCTGCGCGGCGCGACCGCCTTCTGGAGCACCGCCAGCGACCGCGGCCAGCGCGCCGAGGAACGCGAGCGCGCGGCAGAACGTGCGCGTGCTGCCGCCGGCGCCGAACAGCGCGCGCGCGATCCAGAAGGTCAGGACGCCGAGCACCACCGTGCCGAGCGCGACCAGCGTCGCGGCGGGATCGACCGACAGCGTCGTCCACGCCGGCGCGGGTTCGCCGAACGCGCGCGAACTGGATCGCGGCCGCGATCTCGTCGCGCGTGCGGCGACAGCGCACGCCACGACCGACGGCGGGCAGCGGCATGAGCTGAACGGCGATCGCGACGAGCAATCGCGACGAGCGCGAGATCGAGCGAGCGCGATGGTCCGGGGAAGGCGAAGGTTCGGCGGGGTGCGGCCAGCGCGGCGGCGGCGGCCAGCGACCAGCAGCGGCGCCAGGGTCCACGGCCTGCCGCCCGCGAAGAGCAGGTAGGAAGCGGCGACGAGGAGGAGGAGCAGCGCCCGCTGCACAGATCAGGCCGCGGGTGATTCCGCGTAGTAGTTCTTGTACTGGTGGCCGTAGTAGCGCGAGTAGTAGTACTTGTTGCGCCCGAAGTTGACCTTGTTGAGCACCGCGAGCACGTTGCGCGGGTTGCTGCCGAGCAGCGTTTCCACGGCGCGCTCGGCCAGGCGCCAGCGCGTCATCTCCGCGCCGATCACGAACGTCACCGCGCCGACCAGCGGCGCGAGGATCACCGCGTCGGTGACGGCCAGCACCGGCGGCGTGTCGATGATGATCCAGTCGAACGGCCCGGTCTCGAGGCCGGCGAGCAGCGCGCGCATGCGATCCGACGCGAGCAGCTCCGACGGGTTGGCCGGCGTGCGGCCGGCGGTGATCGTCAGCAGGTTCGGGTCGTGCGTGCGCTGCACCACTTCGCGCATGCGCGCCTGGCCGGCCAGCAGCTGCGACAGGCCGCGATCGTTGGTCATGCGCAGCGCCTTGTGCACGCTCGGCCGCCGCATGTCGGCGTCGATCAGCAGCACGCGCGCGCCGCCGACGGCCAGCGCCATCGCGATGTTCACGGCCGTCGTCGTCTTGCCTTCGAGCGGCTGCGAGCTGGCCACCGCCACGACGCGCGGGCCGTTGCCGGGCAGCTGCGCCGCGAGCGCGGTGCGGATCGAGCGATACGCTTCGCCGAAGTCGTGCGGCACCGGGCCCGAGATCAGCGGATGGCGATCGCCGGAGACGATCGGCACCAGGCCGAGGAACTTCAGCTTCAGCCGGCGGGTGATGTCGTCGGGCGTCTTGACGGTGTCGTCGAGATAGTCGATGCCGAACGCGATGCCGAGGCCGAGCGCCAGGCCGAGCGCGATCGCGTAGACCCAGTCGCGGCGATGGTTCGGCGAGAACGGCGCTGCCGGGCACTTCCGCCGCGATCGACGACGCGCACGTTGTTGGTGCGGCTGTTGGCGACGACGCGCAGTTCCTTCTCGCGCGTCAGCAGCTGGTTGTAGACCGTGCGATTCGATTCGGCCTCGCGCAGCAGCACCGCGTAGTCGACGCCCTTGCGGCCGAGCGCCGTGCGCCGCCTCTTGGACTCGTTCAGCTGCCGCCTGCAGCTCGCGTTCCTGCTGCACGGCGTTGTCGTATTCGTTCTTGGCGTTCTGCACGGCCTTGCGGATTTCAGCCTGCAGCTGCGCCTCGGCGTTGGCGAGCGCGGTGACGACCTTCTGGTATTCGGGTGCTTCTCGCCGTAGCGCTCGGTGACGCGCGACTTGTCCTGCTGCCAGCTGGTTGATCGGCGCGCGCAGGTTCTGGATGTTCGGGTTGTTCAGCACCGACGTGATCGACTCGACATCCTCGCCGGCCGCCTGGATCTGCCGCCAGAGGCCTTCCTTCTGGATGCGATCCATGCGCGCCTTGGTCGGCCGCTTCGTTCGACTGCGTCAGCCGCGCGACGACGATGTTCTGGTTGCTGTCGAGCGCGCCGGCGTCCTGCGTTTCCTTGTACTGCGCGAGCTTGAGCTCGCTCTCCTGACGAGCTCGCCCTGCTTCTCGACTTCGCCGGTCAGCCACTCGGCGCTCTTCTCGAGCGTCTCGCACCTTGAGCTCGAGGTTGTGCGCGACGTACTCGTCGGCGAACGCGTTGACGGCCCGCGCCGCGAACTCGCGGATCCGCCGACGTCGAACGTCATGTCGACGAGCTGGCTGCCGCGGACCTGCGCGACGTCGAGGCGCGCCAGCAGCGCGTCGCGGATAGCTCGACGCGCTGACCGGCGTCGAAGCTGGCCGCGGTCGCCGGCGCGTCGGCCTGCGTCGACGTGATCAGGCGATACGGCCAGGTCGCGTAGTACTTGACCAGCGCGATGCCGACGGCGAGCTGCGTCGGCTTCGGGCCCTGGCCGTTGAATTCGGGGACGCGCGTTCATGTCGAGCTTTGGCGGCGACGCGCTGCGCCAGGTCGCGGCCGCGCATGATGCGCAGCTGCGTCTGCATGTAGATCTCGGGATCGCCGACCGGCACGCTGCGCGCGATTTCGGTCGGGCGTGGCGATGTCGGCGTTCGGATCTTCGATCAGCACGCGCGCCGTCGCGCGATAGACCGGAATGCGCGTGTAGCTGTCGACCATCACCCAGCCGACGACGAGCATGAACACGGCGATCGCGCGCCCAGCGGTACTTGTAGAGCACCGACAGGCGATCGAACAGGTGCGGCTCGCCGCCGGCGCCGGCGTTGCGCGCGGCGGCGCGGCGCCGGCGTCGCCGGGCGTGTTGTGGGTGGTCGTTCGACATCGGCGCGAGCTACGGCTTGAACGGCGAAACCGGCTCACCCGAGTCAACCGGCTGGATGTTCTGCTCGAGCGGCGATGCGCAACGGTCTGCCGCCGTCATCGTCGTCTGCCGCGCTCATGCCGAGGAAGTTGGCGACGTTCTGCGGCATCACCATGCCGCGAGTCCGGCGTTCCCAGCGGCCGGGCAGCTGCACCACGGTCTGCAAGCGTCTCGTAGCGCGCGAGCGATCCGGCATTGCTCAGCGCGAGCGACGTAGCCGTCGACCAGCACCATTTCGACGACGTAGGTGCCGGGATCGTCGACGATGAACTGATACTCGCCGTTGTCGTCGGACTCGCTTTCCTGCTGCGACCTTGCCGGTGAGCGAGGTTGCGCAGCTGCACCTTGGCGTTCGCGACCGGCATCTGGCGGATGTCGATCACCGTCCGATGATCTTCGTGTCGCTCCGTGGCGTTGGCCGGGCGCCAGGCTTCGGCAAAGCGTCACGCCCGGACGCGGCGCGGACGAGCGTGGCCCGTGCCTGCGCGCCCAATCCCGCGACCGACAGCGACGAGCATCGCGACGCACGATCAAGTATCTTGTTGCGTACTCATGCCGATCCTCGGTCCGGGGGCGAGTCCGCCACACACAATATAGTGACCCTTCATCTTATCGGACGCTCGGTATATGTCAGTAGTCTATATGACAATATACGACAATAACGACCTTTTTGCCCACATTCTGCATCGAACTGGGAGAATTGCGCAGTTTCGGCCCATGTCCGGTCAGCTTACCGGAAAAATCGCGGAATTGCCGGCGTCAGCGGATAGCATTCCATAGACCGTCTACCGTAAACGGCTCCGGAAAGGATTACGTAAGCCGAGTCATGTATCCCGCACTGATTCAACGAGTTCTGCGCCGCTCGGCGCTGGCCGCTGCGATCGCGGCGCAGCGCGATCGCGGTGACCGTCGGCGTCCGACTGGCCGGAGTGGCGCGGCCCGTCGCGCGACGGCCGTTCCACGGAAACGAACCTGCCCGCGAAGTGGTCGCCGCAAGGCGAGAACCTGGCGTGGCGCATTCCGATCGGCAGCCGATCGTCGCCGGTCGCGTTCGGCAATCGGCTCTACCTCAATTCGCCGGTCGGCGATCCTGCGAACACGCAGGAACGGCTGGTGGCGATCGATGCCGAGACCGGCAAGGTCGTGTGGGAGAAGCGCTTCAGCCTGTACCTGAGCGACGTGCCGCAGCATCGCGCGTCGTGGGCGTCGCCGGCGGTCGATCCGGAAACCGGCAACATCTACATGTTCACCGTCGCCGCGCAGCTGGTCTGCGTGTGCGCCGGACGGCAAGGTGCTGTGGGATCGATCGCTGCCCGACGAGTACGGCGCGGTGACGACGCACGGCGGCCGCACGACGTCGCCGATCGTCGAGGGCGACAAGGTCATTCTGAACGCGCTGATCCTGGCGTGGGGCGATCTCAATCGCACCGGCAACCGCTACTTCGCGTTCGACAAGAAGACCGGCCAGACGGTCTGGATCAGCTCGCCGCAGGCGCGTCACTACGACACCAACTACTCGACGCCGATCGTCGGCACCATCGACGGCACGCGCGCGCTGATCGTCGGCGGCACCGACGGCGTGTATCACGCGCTCAAGGTCAACACCGGCGAGAAGATCTGGTCGATCGAAGTCAGCAAGCGCGCCATTCTCAACAGCGCGCTGCTTCAGCGACAACGTCGCCTACATCACGCACGGCGAAGAGAACATGGACACCACGGAGATGGGCATGATCGCCGCCGTCGATGCGACGCAAGACCGGCGTGCTGGCGGCCGATGCGTTCAAGTGGCGCACGCGCGGCTTCCTGCCGACGTTCGCCTCGCCGGTGATGGACGACGAGCGGCTCTACACCGTCGACAACAGCGCCATCGTCGGCGCGTTCGATCTGAAGACCGGCGCGAAGCTGTGGGAGAAGTCGCTCGGCACGCTGCAGAAGGGATCGCCGGTGCTCGCCGACGGCAAGTTGTATGTCGGCACCGAGAACGGCAAGTTCTACATCCTGCGGCCGTCGGCGACCGGCGTCGAAGTGCTCGACGAGGATCTGCTCGGCACGGCGCAGGCGCCGGAGCCGATCGTCGCGTCGCCGATCGTCGCCGACGGCCGCGTCTACGTGACGTCGATGGAAGCGACCTACGCGATCGGCAAACGCGTCCGCGCACAAGGTGCGCAGGTGCACAGCGGTGCACAACGGTGCACCGGGTGCACAGTGGTGCACCGGCAGTTGTCCAGGTCTTCCCGTACGAATCGATCGTCGCCCGGGACAGACCGTGACGCTTGAAGGCGCGGTTGTTCGATGCGAAGGGCAACTTCATTCGCGACGAGCCGGCGGCGCAGTGGTCGGTCGATCAGTTGAGCGGCGCGGTGGATGCGAAGGGCGTCTACAC
This sequence comes from uncultured cyanobacterium, assembly GCA_963833135.1. GTDB lineage: Bacteria > Acidobacteriota > Vicinamibacteria > Vicinamibacterales > UBA2999 > 12-FULL-67-14b. Next base: position 521,552 of record CAWHWW010000018.1, read on the forward strand.
GGCGGCGGCGCAGGGATCGAGCGCCGGATTCGTGAAGGCGACGGTCGGCGGCCTGAGCGGCACGGCGCGCGTGCGCGTCGTCGAACCGCTGCCGTGGACGTTTGATTTCGAGAACGCCGCGGCGGAAGCGCCGCCGGCGTGGTGGACCGGCGCGCCGGGCAAGGTGTTCCAGCGCACCGTCGAAGGCGCCGGCAAGGTGCTGATGCGTCCGCGCGACGATACCGTCGGCCGCCGCGCGAAGGTGTTCCTGGGCCAGCCGAACATGACCGGCTACACGGTCGAAGCGCGACGTGCGCGGCCGCGAGCAGCGCCGCCAGCGCGGCGACGTCGGCCTGATCAACGAGCGCTACGGCCTCGTGCTGTTCGGCAACGGCCAGAAGCTCGAGCTGCATCCGTGGCAGGCGGCCGACGAAATGACCGTGCGCGTGCCGTTCACGTGGGACGCCGACAAGTGGTATCGCATGAAGCTGCGCGTCGATCAGCTGCCGGACGGCAGCGCGCGCGTGCGCGGCAAGGTGTGGCCGTCGGCCGATCGCCGAGCCGGCGGCGTGGACGATCGAGAAGGTCGACAAGATCCCGCACAAGATGGGCAGCCCCGGCATTTACGCCGACGGCATTTCCGAAATCTATTTCGACAACGTGAAGGTTTACAGGAATCAGTAGGCCAGCAGGCCAGCAGGCCAACAGGCGAACAGGAAGTCAGTCGATGCGTCGAATCATTTTGAGTGCGGTGGTCGTTCTCGCGGCGTCGTCCGCGGTGTCGGCGGACTGGCCGATGTGGGGCGGCACGCCGAGCCGCAACATGGTCTCGACGATGACCGGCCTGCCGACGACGTGGGACGTCAAGACCGGGAAGAACGTGAAGTGGGTGGCCGAGCTCGGCTCGCAGTCGTACGGCAATCCGATGGTCGCCGACGGCGTCGTGCTGATCGGCACCAACAACGAAGCGATGCGCGATCCGAAGCAGCCCGGCGATCGCGGCGTGCTGATGGCTTTCAACGAAGAGACCGGCGAGTTCCTGTGGCAGGCGACGTTCGAAAAGCTGTCGTCGGGCCGCGCCAACGACTGGCCGTACCAGGGCATCGCCAGCTCGCCGCTGATCGTCCGCGGCGTCGCGTACTTCACCTCGAACCGCGGCCAGATCATCGCCGCCGACATCAAGGGCTTTCACGACGACGAGAACGACGGCCCGTTCAAGGACGAGAAGCTCACCGGCAAGACCGACATCGACATCATCTGGATCTTCGACATGATGGAGGAGGTCGGCGCGTTTCCGCACAACCTCGCCAACTGCTCGCCGGTGATCGACGGCGGGCTGCTCTACTGCAGCACCGGCAACGGCCAGGATGAAAGCCACGTCAACGTCCCGTCGCCGAAGGCGCCGTCGATCATCGCGATCGAGGTCGAGAGCGGCAAGCTGCGTGGGAAGACAACTCGGTCGGCGAGAACATCCTGCACGGCCAGTGGTCGACGCCCGCGGTCGGCGACATCGGCGGCGTGCGCCAGGTCGTGCACGCGCAGGGCGACGGCTGGGTGCGCGGCTACGAGGCGCGTGAGCGGCAAGAAGCTGTGGGAGTTCGACACCAATCCGAAGGACTCGGTGTGGCCGAAGACGCGCAACGAAGTGATCAGCACGCCGGTCATCTTCGAGAACGTCGTCTACATCTCGAACGGCCAGGATCCCGAGCACGGCGAGGGCGTCGGCCACGCCTATGCGATCGACGGCGACCAAGCGCGGCGACATCACGCAGAGCGGCGTGATCTGGCACTTCGACAAGATCCGCCGATCGATCTCGACGGCGGCGATCAAGGACGGCTTGATCTATCTCGCCGACTTCAGCGGCTTCCTGCATTGCCTCGATCTGAAGACCGGCAAGCCGTACTGGACGCACGACATGTTCGCGGCGATCTGGGGATCGCCGATGATCATCGACGACAAGGTCTATCTCGGCGACGAGGACGGCGACGTCGCGGTGATCGAGCACGGCAAGACGTTCAAGCTGGTGTCGGAGCAGAACATGGGCAGCTCCGTGTATGCGACGGCGGTGCCGGCCAACGGCAAGCTGTTCATCATGAACCGCAATCAGCTGTATGCGCTGCAAGAAGGCGCGCAGCTCAAAAAATAGGGTGCCTAAGGTGCCTAAGGTGCCTAGAGTGCCAAGGTCGTGATGAATCGCCGGGACTTCCTTATCACGTGCGCGGCGCTGGCAGCAGCGCCGCGCACGCTTGCATTTCAAGCGAAGCCGCCTGTTTCACCCGCATCACGCGGCGCTGCACTCGCTCACCCGCGAATGCGTGGCCGCAGTTTCGCGGCTCCTACGCGCTCACCGGCATTTCCTCGACGACGATCGCGCCGGCGCCGAAGCTGGCGTGGGCCTGGGAGGGCGGCGAGGCGTTCGATTCGTCGGCGGCGATCGTCGACGACGTGGTCTACGTGGGGACGGCGACGGGCGAGCTGATCGCGGTCGGACTCGCCGACGGCAAGCTGCGCTGGCGCTACAAGGCCGGCGAGGCGATCGGTGAATCATCGCCGGCCGTCGCCAACGGCCGCGTCTTCATCGGCGATCTGCTCGGCGTCGTCCACGCGGTCAGCGTCGCCGACGGCAAGCCGATCTGGACCTTCAAGACGCAATCCGAGATCAAGTCGTCGCCGGTCGTGGTCGGCGACGTCGTGCTGATGGGATCGTACGACGGCAAGCTGTATGGCCTCGATGCGGCGACCGGCAAGCAGCTGTGGGCGTACACGACCGAGAACTACGTCCACGGCACGCCGTGCGTCGTGAACGGCGTCGCGCATTTCGCCGGCTGCGACGAGGTGTTTCACGCCGTCGACGTCAAGACCGGGAAGGAACGCTTCGCGACCTCGGCGACCGCCTACACCGGCGCGTCGGTCGCGCTCGTCAACAACGTCGCCTACTTCGGCACCTTCGACAACCAGGTGCTGGCGCTCGATCTGGCGTCGCGCAAGGTGCTGTGGCGCTACGAGCATCCCGATCGCAAGTTTCCGTTCTACTCGATCGGCGTCGGTGATCGACGGCACGGTGGTGCTCGGCGGCCGCGATCGCATGGTGCACGCGCTCGACGCGAAGACCGGCAAGGCGCGCTGGACCTACATGACGCGCGCGCGCATCGATTCGTCGCCGGCGATCGCCGGCGGGCGCGTCTACGTCGGATCGAACGACGGCCGCTTCTATGCGCTGGATCTGGCGAGCGGGAAAGTGGTGTGGCAGCACGACGAGGGCGCGGCGCTCACCGCGTCACCCGCCCTCGCCAATGGTCGAATCGTGATCGGCTCGACCGAAGGCCGATTGCTCTGCTTCGCGTAAGCCCTCAAGCCCTAGCCCAAGCCCTCAAGCCCTCAAGACCCCAAGCCCTCAAGACCTACCTGAATTCCACCGTGATCGACGGCCCGTCGATCTTGATGCCCTTGATGTCCTTCAAGTACGGCTTCACTTCGCTGAACGACGCGTCCGGTCCCAGCTTGCCCTGCAGCGCCTTGAGCTTCGCTTCGTCGGCGAGCAGCGCCGCGACGTCCATTTCGAGCAGCGTGATGCGCGGGCCGGCGACGTACTCGGCGTTGGTCTTGACGATCGATCCCACGACTTCGAGGCCGATGTTGATCTTGAAGCCCTGGAACATGGTCTTCATCATGTTCATGATCATCGGGTTGGTGAGGTCGGGCATGTCGCCGCGGCGTCGGATTCGGCGTGGTGTCGGTCTTGCCGCCGGGGCCGATCGATGAAGTTGATGCTCAGCGTCGAGGTCGCGCCGCTGCGCGTCAGCTTGAAGCGCACCGGATCGTCGGAGGTCGGCTCCGCGGATCGCGCGCGCGGCCCGGTGCCGCCGCTCATGCTCGGGCCCTGGCTCACCTGAATCTTGTTGATGTCGTCGAAGGCGAAGATCGCCTTCATGCCTTCGAAGCCGTCGTCGCCCTTGACCGGTTCGCTCGACACCAGCCGCACGCCTTCGCCCATCTGCGCGGCGGTGCGTTCGAGGTCGGCCTTGTTCATCATCGGCCCGTTCGGACCTGGCCCTGGCGCCGCCCATCATGCCCTTGAGCGCGGCCATGTTGACGAGCGTCGTTTGTTCGACGGTGCCGCTGCCATCCGGTTTCACCTTGACGAGCGTCGTGCTGTTCAGGCACGCGGTCAGGGACGAACGTGGCGAGGAGCACGCCGAGGAGTCGAAGATGAGCTGCATTCAGGGCGACAGCTCATGATACTGAAGTTGGCAGTTGAAAGTTCACAGTTGACAGTTGAGTTTCCGTGTCTTACAGTTTCAGTTTCAAATGGCAGAAGGATCACGGAAAGACGGCCCTCGTCACCGGCGCGTCGTCGGGCATCGGCAAGGCGTTCGCCGAATTGCTGGCGCAAAAGGGCTATGCGGTCGTGCTGACGGCGCGGCGCGGCGATCGGCTCGACGCGCTGGCCGCCGAGCTGAAGCAGAAATACGGCGTCGCCACGCACACGATCGTCGCCGATCTGGCGCAGCCGAATGCGTCGCAGCAGATCGCCGGCGAGCTCGCGTCGCGACAGATCGCGATCGATCGTGCTCGTCAACAACGCCGGCTACGGCGTGCCCGGCAGCTACGTCAACGTGCCGTGGATCGATCACGAGCGCTTCATGCAGGTGATGGTGACGGCGGTGCTCGATCTCACGTATCGGCTGCTGCCCGGCATGATCGATCGCGGATGGGGACGCATCATCAACATCGCGTCGGTCGCGGGCATGGTGCCGGCGCCGGCCGGCCACACTCTGTACGGCGCGTCGAAGTCGTTCCTGATTCGCTTCTCGGAAGCGCTCGCCGCCGAGAACGGGCCGAAGGGCGTGAACGTCACGGCGGTGTGCCCGGGATTCACGTGGAGCGAATTTCACGACGTCACCGGCACGCGCGACAGGATGAACAAGATGCCCGGCCTGTTGTGGCTCAAGGCCGATGATGTGGCGCGCGAGGGCTACGACGCGGTGATGAAGGGCCGCTCCGGTGGTGGTGAACGGCCGCATCTACCGGTTCCTGGTGTGGCTGAACGGCGCGTTGCCGCGCAGTCTGTCGCGGTGGGTATCGGGCTCAGCGGGCCGTCGCTATCGCAAGACGTGAGGGAACACCCGCCAGCCGGAGCGATCCGTATCACCCGCCATGGCTGAGACGCTGCTCAAGGACATTCGCTACGCGCTGCGCTGGATGCGTCGCAGCCCCGGTTTTTCGGCCGTCGCGATCCTGTCGCTGGGCCTTGGCGTCGGCGTCAACACCGCGATGTTCTCGCTGGTCGATTCGCTGCTGTTCCGGCCGCTGCCCGGTCGGCCGCGCCGGACACGCTCGTCGACGTCTTCACGACCGGCGGCGATGGCGACGAGTACGCCACCAATTCCTATCCAGGACTTCCTCGATCTCAAGTCCCAGAACACCGTGTTCAGCGACATGCTCGGCTACAGCCCGATGATGGCGCCGCTCAGCCTCGGCGATCGATCGCGTATCGCGCTCGGGCAGGTCGTCACGTCGAATCACTTCGAGATGCTCGGCGTGCAGGCCGCTGCTGGGACGACTGCTCGTGCCGTCGGATGACGAGCCGGGCGCGGCGCGCGTGGTGGTGCTGTCGCATCGGATGTGGCAGCGGGAGTTCGGCAGCGACGCGGCGATCGTCGGCAAGGATTTGACGCTGCGCGGCCGGCCTTACTCGATCGTCGGCGTCGCGCCGGAGTCCTTCACCGGCGTCGTGCCGCTGCTCACGCCGGAACTGTTTCTGCCGGTGCAGCACGTCGAGGAGGTTGAGCCCGCCGGCATCACCGATTCGGTGCCGTCGCCGGTCGGCAAGACGCGCCTCGAACGCCGCGGCTTCCGCTGGATGTTCATGAAGGGCAGGCTCAAACCTGGCGTCACCGCGGATCAAGCCAACGCGAACGTCGCGTTGATCGGCCGGCAACTCGAAGCCGCCAACGCGCAGACCAACAAGGATCGCCAGGATGGCGGCGGTGCCGACCGAAGACGTGCGCCTGCTCGTGCCGCAAGCCGGCGGCATACTCTCCATGGGCGCGGCCGGACTCATGACGATCGTCGGCTTGGTGCTGTTGATCGCATGCGCGAACGTGGCCGGAATGCTGCTCGCACGCGCATCGGCGCGACGCCGCGAGATTAGCCTTCGGCTGGCCATCGGCGCGAGCCGCGGGCGCCTGATCCAGCAGCTGCTCGTCGAGGGCGCGATCCTCGGCACGCTCGGCGCGATCGCCGCCGTCGCCCTCGCCTGGGCGCTCGTGCAAGGGCTGCAAGGCATCAAGTTGCCGCTGCCCGTAGATGTCGCGTTCGATCTGCGCATCGATGCGCGCGTGCTGTCGTTCTCGTTGATCGTCGCGGCGCTCACCGGCGTGCTCGCGGGCCTGCTGCCCGCGCTCAAGGCGTCGGCCCCGAACCTCGTGAACGATCTTCGCGGTGACACGCCGGCCGGCCAGGTCGGACGCCGCCGCTTCGCGCTTCGCGACGCGCTTGTCGTCAGCCAGGTGGCGCTGACCGCGGTCCTGCTCGTCGTCGCCGGGTTGCTGCTGCGAAGCCTCGGCGCATCGCAGCGCGCCGATGTCGGATTCGATCCGCGCGGGCTCGCGGCGGTCTCGCTCGATCCCGACATGGTCCGCTACAGCCAGGAACGCAGCGACGTCTTCTGGCGCGAGGCCTTGTCGCGCATCAGCGCGCTGCCGGGTGTGCAGGGGACTGGACTGGTAGGCCCCACGCTGCCGTTCACGTTCAACTTCAGCCAGCAGGAAATGCGCGTCGACAGCCGCTCCTATCCGGAGGGACAGCGCGGCGAGGTTCTCGAAAACGCCGCGGTGTCGCCGACCTACCTGCGCACCCTCGGGGTGCGGCTCGTTGACGGCCGCGACATCAGCGAGACCGACGTCGCCGGCAGCCCGGACGTTATCGTGATCAACCAGACGATGGCCGAGAAATTCTGGCCGAAACAGTCCGCGGTCGGCCACACCGTCGAGGTGGTGAATCCGACACGCACGCGCGCGTTCCGCGTCGTCGGCGTCGTATCGAACCACCATCGCCACGGGGTGCTCGAGGCGCCGTCGCCGATGGTGTATTTCGCAGATGCGCAGCGAGTTTCAAAATACAAATACATCATGGCGCGGACCACCGGCAGCGGTGATGCGCTCCTGGCCTCGATGCGCCGGGAGCTGCTTGCGATCGAGCCGGGTCTCGTCTTCATGACCAGCAACACGATGGAGCAGAACCTCGGCACGAGCCTGATGCCGGCGCGCGTCGGCGCGCTGCTCGCAACCGCGTTCGGCGGTCTCGGCACGCTGCTCGCCGCGATCGGCCTCTACGGCGTGATCGCCTTTTCGGTGGCGCGCCGCACGCGGGAGATCGGCGTGCGCATGGCGATTGGCGCAAATCCGTCCGAAGTGCTGTCGATGGTGATGCGGCAGGGCTTTTCGATTGTCGCGATCGGACTGCTGGCCGGGAGCCTGCTCGCGGCCGGCGCGGCGTCGGCGCTGCGAGGCGTTCTTTACGGCATCACCCCCTTCGATCCGATCGCGTGGGGGCTGGCCCTTTCCGCGATGATCGCCGCCGCCGGCTTTGCGAATTTCGTTCCGGCTCGCCGCGCGATGCGGGTCGATCCGATGACCGCGCTCAGAACGGAATAGCGGGATCCACCGAATTTCCGGACGTAAGACAGTTCCCGACAGGATACGGCTCCGCTAGGTTGGTATACTTCCTCTCTTGGAGGCGAGCATGCCGCGTCAGTTGCGTCTGTCGATCCTGTGCTCCGTTTTCGTGACGGCCGCCGTCACCCTTTCCGCACAGCAGATGAATCCGACGCCGTCGCGCCAGGCCGGCGACGGCGAGGGGCCTTTCGATCGCCTGGTCATCCGCGGCGTCACCGTGATCGACGGCACGGGCGCGCCGCCACGCGGGCCGATGGACGTCGTGGTGCAGAACAACCGCATCACCGACGTCGCCAGCGTCGGATTCCCCGGCGTGCCGATCAACGAAAAGAGCCGCCCGGCGAAGGGCGCGCAGAGAGATCGACGGCACCGGCATGTATTTGATGCCGGGCTTCGTGGACGCGCACGTGCACTGTGGCGGCGGCCAGGCGCGCGATCCCGAATACGTCTACAAGCTGTGGATGACGCACGGCGTCACGACCGTCCGCGGCGTGCCGTGCGGATCGATGGACTGGGACCTCAACCAGCGCGAGCTGTCGGCGAAGAACCAGATCGTCGCGCCGCGGATCTTCTCGTATCACCGCCCGTTCAGCGGCGAGGGCTGGGACCGGGCGAAGCCGCCAGACGCCGGAGACCGCTCGCGAGTGGGTCCGCTTTGCCGCGAAGAAGGGCGTCGACGGCATCAAGTTCGGCGCCCACGATCCGGAGATCATGGCGGCGCTGCTCGACGAGGCCAAGAAGGTCAATCTCGGCTCGACGGCGCACCTCGATCAGATGGGCGTCGCGCGCATGAACGCCCGCGATGCCTCGCGCCTCGGCCTCGGCACGCTGACGCATTACTACGGCCTGTTCGAGTCGCTGCTGAAGGACTACACCGTCCAGCCGTTCCCGGTGAACCAGAACTACAACGACGAGCAGCATCGCTTCGGCCAGGTGGCGCGCCTGCACGACAAGATTCACCCGCGCGGCAGCGAGCAGTGGAACGCGCTGATCAAGGAATGGGTCGACGCCAAGTTCATGATCGATCCGACGATGACGATCTACTCGGCGGGCCGCGACGTGATGCGCATGCGCAACGCCGACTGGCACGAGCAAGTACACGCTGCCGTCACTGTGGGACTTCTACCAGCCCAATCGCAACGCGCACGGCTCGTACTGGTTCAACTGGACGACGGAAGACGAGATCCAGTGGAAGAAGTTCTACCAGGTGTGGATGTCGTTCCTGAACGACTTCAAGAACGCCGGCGGCCGCGTCACGACCGGGTCCGACTCCGGCTTCATCTACCAGACCTACGGCTTCGGCTACATCCTCGAGCTCGAGATGCTGCAGGAAGCGGGCTTCCATCCGCTCGAGGTCATCCGGTCCGCGACGCTGCAACGGCGCGCAGACGCTGCACGAGCCCAAGGGCAAGCCGATCGACTTCGGCATCATCCGGCCGGGCCTGCTCGCCGACATGGTCATCGTCGATCAGAACCCGCTCGAGAACTTCAAGGTGCTCTACGCCACCGGCGCGGTCAAGCTCGACGATCAGAACCGTCCGGCCACGCGTCGGCGGCATCAAGTACACGATCAAGGACGGCATCGTCTACGACGCGAAGAAACTTGCCGCCGAGGTGGCGGCGCATCGTCGAGCGCGCGAAGCGCGCCGGCGACCTCAGCAGGACAACAGTAAACGATGAAAACACTGTTAAAGATCGTCGGCGGGCTGGTGGTGTTGCTGGTGGTCGTCGCCGCGTGCGGCTACGGCTATCTGATGTTTGCGTATCCGAAGGTTCCGCCGCCGACGGCGTTCAAGATCGACCCGACGCCCGAGCGGCTCGCGCGCGGCAAGTACCTGAGCGATCACGTCGTCGGTTGCACGACCTGCCACAGCAAGCGCGACTGGACGAAGTTCTCCGGCCCGGTCGATACCGGAGACCGCTCGGCGCCGGCGGCGACGAGTTCAAGCTGGGGCCCGGCCGGCGTCTTGTACGCCAAGAACATCACGCCCGCGGCGATCGGCTCGTGGACCGACGGCGAGTTGCTGCGGGCCGTGACGCAGGGAGTGTCGAAGGACGGCACGCCGCTCTTTCCGCTGATGCCGTATCCGCACTTCGGCGCCCTGGACGAGGAGGACGTGCACGCGGTGCTGGCGTACGTGCGATCGTTCAAGGCGATCGAGAACACACCGAAGCCGCGCCAGTTGAACTTCCCGCTGAACCTGATCGTGCGGACGATTCCCGCGGCCAACACCTTCGGCAAGCGGCCGTCGCCGGACGACAAGCTGGCCTACGGCAAGTACATGACCAAAGCCGCGCTCTGCACCGACTGCCACACGCCGATCGACGATCAGGGCACGCCGCTGCCGGGAATGGAGTTCGCCGGCGGCATGGAGATCGTCGAGACCGGCTACCGCGTGCGATCGGCGAACATCACGCCGGACGCCAACACCGGCATCGGCTCGTGGACCGAGCAGCAGTTCATCGACAAGTTCAAGGGCTTCGAGAAGCCGACCAACGCGACGCTCGCCGAGCACGAGCGCGCGCAGAACACGCCGATGCCGATGACCGCGTACGCCGGCATGACGCGCGAGGACCTGTCCGCGATCTACGCCTACTGCGGACGCTCAAGCCCGTGACCAATCGCGTCGACAAGTTTCCGGACGCGAAGTGAGGCTTGAGGTCTTGAGGTCTTGAGGTCTTGAGGTCTTGAGGCTTGAATGTTCGATTACCTGACCGGCATTTACAACATCACGCCGACGCCGTTCAAAGCCGACGGCGCGCTCGACGAGCCGAGCCTGCGCAAGCTGACCGAGTTCACGCGCGGCACGGGCGTCAACGGCATGACGATCCTCGGCGTGCTCGGCGAGGCCGACAAGCTGACCGAGCGCGAGCGCGAGCGCGTCACCGAGATCGTGATCGAAACCGCCGGCGACGACTTTCCGATTTGCGTCGGCACCACGCATGCGGGCACCGACGGCTGCATCGCCTACAGCCGGCGCGCGCAGGAGCAGGGCGCGAAGGCGGTGATGGTGGCGCCGCCGAAGCTGGCGCGCACCAACGACGCGGCGCTCGAGCGGCACTACCTGGCGGTCGCCGAGGCGGTCGACATCCCGGTGGTGGTGCAGGATTTTCCGCCGGCGGTCGGCGGCATCACGATGAGCGTCGAGCTGATCGCGAAGCTCGGCGGCGGCGTCGCCGCGGCTGGCGTTCCTGAAGCTCGAAGACGATCCGGCGCCGATGAAGATCACGCAGATCCGCGCCGTCTCGAGGGACGTCAAGATCTTCGGCGGCCTCGGCGGCATGATGTTCCTCGAGGAGCTGCGTCACGGCGCGATCGGCACGATGACCGGATTTGCGTTTCCGGAGATCCTGGTCGAGATCTTCACGAAGTTCACGGCCGGCGATCGCGACGGCGCCACCGAGGTGTTCTACAAGTACCTGCCGATCATCCGCTTCGAGAACCAGCCGCGCATCAACCTGGCGCTGCGCAAGCACATCTATCAGCTGCGCGGCGTGATCGCGTCGTCGCGCGTGCGGTCGCCGTTCACGCCGGTGGACGCCGACACGCTCGCCGATCTCGACGACATCCTCGCCCGCCTCGGGCTCGCCACTGCTCAGGGATCAGGGATCAGGGATCAGGGATCAGGGATCAGACAATGGAATTCGGACTGAAGGGCAAGCGCGCGATCGTCATGGCGGCGAGCCGCGGACTGGGATACGCCTCGGCGCTCGGACTCGCGCGCGAAGGCTGCCGGCTGATCGTCTGCAGCCGCGACCAGGCGCGCATCGAAGCCGCGGCCGCGGCGATCAGGAAGGAAACCGGCGCCGAGGTGACGGCGCTCGTCGCCGACGTCAGCAGCGCGAGCGAAGCGAAGCGGCTGGTCGATGCGGCCGTCTCCGCGTACGGCGGCCTCGAGATCGTCGTGCACAACGCCGGCGGCCCGCCGGCGGGCGAGACGCTGCAGATGACCGAAGAGCAGTGGCAGAAGGCGTTCGAGCAGAACCTCCTCAGCTTCACGCGCATCGTCGGCGCCGCCGCGCCGGAGATGAAGAAGGCCGGCTACGGCCGCGTGATGACGATCGCGTCGTCGTCGATCAAGCAGCCGATTCCGAACCTGGCGCTGTCGAACGCGCTGCGCGCCGGCGTCTGGGGCATCGCGAAGACGCTGTCGCGCGAGCTCGCGCCGCAGGGCATTCTCGTCAACGTGATCGCGCCGGGCCGGATCGATACCGAACGCATCGCCGAGCTGGATCAGGCCAACGCGCAAAAGAGCGGCAAGTCGATCGAAGATGTACGGAAGGCGTCGGTTGCGAGCATTCCGCTCGGGCGCCTCGGCCGGCCCGAGGAGTTGGCGAATCTTGTCGTGTTTCTCGCGTCGCAAGCGGGCAGCTACATCACCGGTCAGGCGATCACGGTGGATGGCGCGGCGGGAACTGCGCTCTGAAGTTGACAGTTGAGAGTTGGCAGTTAGCAGTTGAGTTGACAGTTGAAAGTTTCAGTTGAAGTTTAAAGTTCTCGTCATTGCGTCTTCTGCTCATGAGCCCGTGCGGCGCAGGTCGCCGTCGCCCGCGCCGCCGGTTGAGGAACCGCGCCCGGAGTTTTCCGAGTTCCTCGCCAACGCTCAAGGAACAGGCGCTCGCCGCCGGCGTGAGCGCCGGCGACGGTCGACGCCGCGCTTGGCCAATCTCGAACCGCTCGAGGTCGTCGTCGAGCGCGATCGCAGCGCAGGCCGAAGTCGTGCTGACGATCGATCAGTACGTGTCGCGCCGGCTGACGCGCGACGTTCGTTCGCACCGCGGCTGAACGAAACGCGTGAGCATCGCGCCGACCTGTCCGCGATCGCCAAAAAGTACGGCGTGTCGAGCAGCCTGCTCGTCGCGATCTGGGGCATGGAGTCGAACTTCGGCCGCTTCACCGGCACGCGGCCGACCGTGCAGGCGCTCGCGACGCTGGCGTGGGAAGGCCGGCGGCGCGCGTTCTTCACGACCGAGTTGATCAACGCGCTGCAGATCCTCGACAAGGGCTACATCGAGCTCGATCAGATGAAGGGATCGTGGGCCGGCGCGATGGGGCAGACGCAGTTCATGCCGTCGAGCTACCTCGCGCACGCGCAGGACTTACGACGGCGACGGCCGCCGCGACATCTGGAAGACGCTGCCCGACGTGTTCGCGTCGATCGCGAATTACATGATCGCCTACGGCTGGAAGGACGAGCAGAGCTGTGGGGCCGCGAGGTGAAGGTGCCGGCCGGCGGCGCCACGAAGCTCGCGGCCGTCGGTCGGATTCCGCCAGAGCGGCTGCCGCGCCGCGCGCGAGCTGACCGTGCCGATCCCGCTGGCGAAATGGCAGTCGCTGGGCGTGCGGACGGCGCCGGGCAACGCGCTGCCGAAAGTCGATCGATCGGCGTCGCTGCTGCGCGCCGGCACGAAGTCCTACCTGGTTTACTCGCAATTACGACTCGCTGCTCGGCTACAACTGCGCGCACGCCTACGCGCTGGCGGTTGGCCTGCTTTCCGATCGCTATGGACTAAAATCAGGGGATGGGTACCACCAAGCCGTCCGCATCCGCGGTCACCGCCGTCCTGTCGCTGGCCGCGCTGTCGATGGCGGCGGGCGTGTATTTCGGCGGCACCGGCCAACTGCCGCTGGCGATGACCGGCGCCGTACTGTTCGTCATTCTTGGAGGCGTGGGCTTCGAGCTCGCGCGTCGCCGCTCATGATTCGATCGATTTACCTGTCCGCGGTACGTGCTCGTTGTTCGCTGTTGTTGGATGATCGCTCGCCGCGCTGCGGCGGCAGCGAATGCCTCCGACGCCGCGTCATCGGCCGCGCCCGCCGCCGCCGCGCCATCGCGCCGCGCCCGCCGCGCCGAAGGCCGGCCGCGACCATGACGCTCGATCGAGCCGATCGACGGCGCGATGGCCGGTCACATCGACATGTTCCGCTGGTCGCCGGTCGCCGGCGCCGACGGCTACGTGATCACGATCGCGCGCGGTCACCGGCGATCGCGTGGTGTGGGAAAGCGCGCCGATGACGGCGACCGAAACCAAGCTGCCGGCGACGGTCGCGCTCGAGCCCGAAGTGCACACGTGGACGGTGTCGGCGCGCAAGGGCAGCGAGGTCCTGGTGACGTCGGCGCCGCAGAGATTCACGATCACTCCGTAACCCTGATCCCGATCGCCGATCCCCGACCCAATGACGAAGGATCTACTGAAAGGCCTCAACGAGCACCTGAAGCTCGAGTTCCGCGCGTCGCACGAATACCTGGCGATGTCGATCTGGCTGACGGAGCACGATCTGCCCGGCTTCGCGACCTGGATGCGCAAGCAGTCCGGCGACGAGCTGCTGCACGCGCAGCGCATCATCGATCACCTCGTCGAGCGCGATCAGAAGGTCGTGCTGCCGGCGATCGCGGCGCCGCCGCTGACGTGGAAGTCGGCCGAGGCGCTGTGCGCGCACGTGCTCAAGAACGAGCAGGACGTGACCGCGTCGATCAACGAGCTCTACGCGATGGCGGAGAAGGCGAAGGATCGTCCCGGCGTCGTGATGCTGCAGTGGTTCGTCACCGAGCAGATGGAAGAAGAGGCCGCGGCGCGCGCGGTGCTCGGCCGCATCCGCCTCGCCGGCAACACCGGCGTCGGCCTGCTGATGATCGATCAGGAGCTGGCCGGCGGATCGGTCCCCGGCATGCCGGCATCGCCGACCGACGCCGCGAACTAGTTGACCCGCCTTCGCGCTTCGCGCTACGGCGAGGCAGGCTTGGCGAGCAGGCCCTGAATGACCCCGCAACGTGGAACGCCGCCGACGGCCCGCTGACCGAAGCGGGCCTTCGCGCCAAGCTCGAATCGCTCGGCTATCGCGTCGCGAAGTACGTCTACGAGCCCGGCACGGTCTTTCCCGATCACAAACACGACGTCGACAAGATCGATGCGGTGCTGTCCGGCCGCTTCCGTCTGGTCGTGCGCGGCCACATGAAAGTGCTCGGGCCCGGCGAGTGGATCGAGATTCCGCGCGGCACCATGCACAACGCCGCGGTCATGGGCGACGAGCCGGTCGTCAGTCTCGATGCGGTGAAGCTATGAAGATCGCGATCTTCGGGTCGGGCGGCGTCGGCGGTTACTTCGGCGGCCGGCTCGCGGCGGCCGGCGAGGACGTCACGTTTCTTGCGCGCGGCGCGCATCTCGCCGCGCTGCAGCAGGACGGCCTGCACATCGCCAGCCCGCTCGGCGATCGTGCATCTGCCGAAGGTGCAGGCCACCGATCGCCCGCAGGCGATCGGTCCGGTCGACGTCGTGCTGTTCACCGTGAAGCTGTACGACGTCGATGCGTCGGCGGCCACGCTCGCGCCGCTGATCGGTCCCGACACCGTCGTGATCACGCTGCAGAACGGCGTCGACGCGATGGACATGGTCGCGAAGCATGTCGGCGACGCGTCACGTCGCCGGCGGCGCCGCCTACATCGTCGCCGTGATCGACAAGCCCGGCCACATCCGCCACACCACCGCGCAGCAGCTGGTGTTCGGCGAGCGCGACGGACGCCGATCGGATCGCCTGGTCGCGTTCGAGGAGGCCGGCATTCGCGCCGGCTTCCAGGCCAAGGCCAGCGACCGACGTGAGGCGGATCTGTGGACGAAGTTCGTGCGCCTGGCGACCTGGAGCGGCATGACCACGGTCACGCGATCGCCGATGGGCGTGGTGCGCGACACTCCGGAGACGTTCGAGCTGATGATGGCGGCGATCGAGGAAGTGATCGCGGTCGGCACGCGCGACGCGGCGTGAACCTGCCGGCCGACCTCATGGACACGCACGCTCGCGATGATCAAGAGCTTTCCCGGCCAGCTGCGAAGTCGTCGATGCTCGAAGACCTCGAGCGCGGCCGCCGGCTCGAGCTGCCGTGGCTGAGCGGCGCCGTGGTGCGCATCGGCAGGGAAGTCGGCGTGCCGACGCCCATCCACCAGTTCATCACCGCGATCCTGACGCCGTTTGTAAACGGCTCGTAGGGGCGGGCTTTGGCCCGCCCGTGCTGGGCACTAAAGTGCGCCCCTACGTGAAGAAGACCCGCTCTACGAACCAATAGGCGCCGGCGGCGATCACCGCGATCGATCCCACTACCGCAAGCTGCCGCGCCAGGGCCGCGCTGTTTCTCCCCACCATCAACAGCGCGCCGGCGACGACACCGACAATCAACAGCTGACCGATCTCGACGCCGAGGTTGAACGCGAACAGCGACCAGCCGAGCGCGGCCTGCGGCAGGCCGAATTCCTTCAGCACGTAGGCAAAACCGAAGCCGTGGATCAGGCCGAAGGCCACCGCCAGCCACGCGCGAATGTCGGCCGCAGATTCGGCCGCAGAGCCAGAGCCGCAGAAGGCGCAGAAGGCACAGACTCTTTTTGTCTGGTTCTCAAGACGAGCAAGGTTGTCCGCGCCGACGACGACGATGGTCAGCGCGATCAGGGGCTCGATGAATCGCGCCGGCGGCGAGAGCATGTCGAGCGCCGCGAGCGTGAGCGTGATGCTGTGGCCGACCGTGAACGAGGTGACGATCAACGCCAGGCGCGACAGCGTCCCGCCAAGGAGCAACAAGCCGATCAGGAACAGGATGTGATCAGGCCCGATCAGGATGTGCTCGATGCCCGGAGACGACAAACGTCTTCACGACCGCCCATCGCCCCTGCGTGCTGCCGGAGTAGTACGACGCGTCCTGGTGCGACGCGTCGAGGATCGCTTGCAGCTTCAGCGCCGAGTCCTCGTAGATGTTGATGAAGGTCTGGTGGATCGGATCGTACGGAAACAGGTAGGCATGAATGCCGATCGTGCCCGGGCCTGGACGTGCTGACCGTGAACGCGAGCCGCAGGCTCTGGCGATCGGGTACGACCTCGATCGCGCCCCACGTGATCGTCGCCGGACCGTCGTCGAGCGAGCAGGCTGAGGCGCGGGCCAAGCAAGGCCACCAGTGCATCGCGATATCGCGCGGCGGTAGCCGGATCGAGCAGCGAATCGGCGTTGGCCACGCCGAGATCGTGGGCGGCGTCGAGATCGTGGACGACGAGCGTGCCCGTTACTCCACTTGCGTCGAGATGGAGATCCAGGTAGCTGAACGGCGCCGGATGAGCGGCCGCAACGGCCGCCATTAATGAGAAGGCGAGCGCCCAGCAAACGGTTCGGATCCGCATCAACCCTTTCCTAAGACGACGCGAGCGGCGGCCCAGATCCAAACCATGCAGATGAGCGAGGTCAGCAGGACGTCGCTCGGCCAGTGCGCGCCCAGCGCGACGCGCGCCAGGCAGCCCAGGAACACCATGACGAAGGAGATCCACATCACGGGCTGGCGCATCGGCGCATTCCTTCGCACCATCGTGACAATGCCGAGGGCTCCGAAAGTCACGCTGAAGAACGTGATCGTCGTCGACGGGAACGTATAGCCGCTGAAGTTGCCGAAGGTCGAGACCAGTTCGCGTGACGGCCGCGGCCGCTTGAAGAGCGCCTTTGTAGACTCCGCGCCGTATTGCTCCAGCAGCAGGAAGGCGGCAATAAGCGCCAGGCCGCGCCACCCGCCGACGAAGAGCGCTGCCGTGAGCACCACGGCCATCACGTAATACTTGCCCGGCGCCGGGGCGAGGCGGCTTATCGGGGTCGCCCACGCTTCGGGAGGCGGCGAGATCGACTGGACGGCTCGCGCCACGGCAACGTCGCCGGCGAAATACGGCTCCATCGCCACGGCGATACCTGTCAGCAGCGTGAAGGCCAGGGCCAGGACGAAGGGCATCAAGGGCGAACGCATCATGGATGAATAGTAGGGCTTAAGGGCTTAGGGGCTTAAGGGCTAGGGCCTGAAGATTGATTTCGGCATTTTTACGTGGACGCCCATGGTGCCGTCGACGAGCTGCGTGATCGCCACGTCGCCCGCGATGCTCGTGAGCTGATAGGCCTGATGCTTGTCCATCTTCTTCGTCGATGCGAGGAAGTCGACCATCTCCTGGATCGCGATTCTCGTCGCGATGCGCAGGTCGACATCGGTGCCCATCGAGATGTAATGCGTGTTCGTTTCAGCACGCGGCCAGGCCAGCTTCATCCCCTTGCGCACGGTCAGCTGGATCCGACCGCGCAGCGAAGTTTCGATCGCGGTCTGATCGACTTCGCCGTCGCCCTGCGCCGCATGACCGTCGCCGACCTCGAAAAGCGCGCCCTTGACCTGCACCGGAATGAACAATGTCGTCCCGGCGACCAGCTCTTTGTTGTCGAGATTGCCGGCGTGTGTGCTCGGCGGGTTGCTGCTGACGCGGCCGACCTCGAGGGCAGGGGCCACGCCCATGCTGCCGAAAAACGGCCGTAGCGGAATGACGATGCCCGGCAGGAATGTCGCCGTCATGTTCGCGCGATCGAGGCGGATGATCGTCTGCGGTCTGCCCTGCATCGCAGTTCTCGCGCACGTAGCCGCTGCAGCCGTTGTAGCCGTAGGCGATCGGCAGATCGATCGACAGCACCTTCACCTCGAGCGCGTCCCCCGGCTCGGCGCCGTTGACGTAGACCGGACCGGTCAGGATGTGTCCGCCGGGGCCGCGATCCTTCACCTGATCGACGATGGCGCGCAGCGAGGCCTGGATCTCGGCTGCGGGCACACCGGATTTTTCGAGCCGATCCGGCGTGTTGGTCAGCAGCGTGTCGACATCGATGATGTCGCCGGAATCGATCGTCAGTACCGGCTTCGTCTCAGCCCAGTAATGCCCGTACGCCACCGTCGAGGGCGTCGCTTCGAGCCGATGTGTCTTCGGCGACTGCGCACCAGCAATGGTCGCACCGACGCAAAGAACCATCGTGACGAACCATCGTGATGAACCGGCGTTGTGAACCATCGTGATGAACTCCCGTGAGATTGTAGCGGCGAACTGCATTACGATGACGGCCCTATGGTCCGGTTGCTGGTCGCGTTTCCGTTGATCATCCTGGCGACCGCGCCCGCGGCCGCGCAGCAGGCCGACCAGGCCGCGCTCGTGGCGCGAGCACGAGAGGTCGTGGAACGGCTGGTATCCGGGGAGGTCGAGCCCTTGTTGCCGACGCTCACCGACAAGATGAAAGCGGCCATCGATGCGAATGGCCTCCGCCGGCTCATCCCGAGCCTGGTCGCCCAGCTTGGCGCCTTCAAGTCGCAGACCGGCGCCCGATTCGAGTCGCAGGGTGTGATGCGCGTCGTGCTCGTGTCGTGCGCGTTCGAGCGCGCGAACGTCGAGATCCGAGTCGCATTCGACCCGATCGATCGTCTTGGCGGCCTCGGCGTCGGGCCACCCGAGCCGACCGTTGCTTACTCGGCGCCGGCCTACGTCACCGCGTCGGCATTTCGAGACGAGGCGTTCACGTTCGATGCCGGAGGCTGGCCGCTTGCCGGGCACGCTGTCGATGCCAATCGGCGATGGACCCTTTCCCGGCGTGGTGCTCGTCCATGGTTCGGGCCCGAACGATCGCGACGAATCGATCGGACCGAACAAGCCGTTTCGCGATCTGGCGGAGGGTCTGGCCAGCCGCGGGATCGCGGTGCTGCGATACGACAAGCGGACCAGGACGCATGCCAGCCGGGTCGCGTCCTCTCCGCGACTTCACCGTCAAGGAGGAAGTGATCGACGATGCGGTCGCGGCCGTGAAGAAGCTGCGTGAGACGCCCGGGATCCGCGCCGACCGCGTGTTCGTGCTCGGGCACAGCCTCGGCGGCATGCTCGCGCCGCGGATTGCCGCGGCCGATCCGTCGATTGCCGGACTCATCCTGCTGGCGGCCGCGATCAAGCCGCTCGAGCAGGCGATCGTCGATCAGACGCGCTACCTGGCGCTGCTCGACGGCAAGATCTCGCCGGAGGAGCAGGCGGCGCTGGATGCCGCTACGAAGCTCGCGACGGATGTCCGCGCGCTCAAGCCGGGCGATCCGCCGATCGTGACCACCGTCGTTCAGCGCGCCGGCGTCCTATTGGCTCGACCTGCGCGGCTACGATCCGCCGGCCGCGGCGAGCCCTGCTCAAGCAACCGATGCTCGTGCTGCAAGGCGAGCGCGACTACCAGGTCACGATGGAGGATCTTGCGGCGTGGCAGCGCGCGCTCGGATCGCGCGCCAACGTGCAGCTGAAATCGTATCCGGCGCTGAATCACTTGTTCATCGCCGGATCCGGACCGTCGGCGCCCGCCGAATACCAGCCAGGCCCGGCCACGTCGATGAGGCGGTCGTTCGCGACATCGCCGCCTGGATCACGATAACGCGCGATTCCGGTTCCCGACTAGAATCACCGCCAATGCCTTGGTACCGAGAAGTTTCCCGTCAGCAGTGGAAGACCTTTCTGACCACGTTCGCGGCCTGGACGCTCGACGCCTTCGACTTCACCATCATCACGTTCGTCCTCACCGACATCCGGCGCAGCTTCGAGGTCAACCTCGCGCTGGCCGGGGCGCTCGCGACGGTGACGCTGCTGTTCCGCATGATCGGCGGCATCGGCGCCGGCACCTACGCCGATCGCTACGGCCGCAAGGGCCCGATCCTGTTCGCGATCGCCTGGTACACCGGCTTCGCGTTCCTGAGCGGCCTGTCGACGAGCTACGTGATGCTGTTCGCGTTCCGCGGCCTGTTCGGCATCGGCATGGGCGGCATGTGGGCGGCGGGCATGCCGCTCGCGCTCGAGCAGTGGCCGGCGAAGCATCGCGGCATCGCCTCGGGCATCCTGCAGGGCGGCTACTCGACGGGGTTCCTGCTGTCGTCGCTGGTCTATCAGCTCGGCTATCCGCTGATCAACGACAACCCCGACTCGGGCGTGGCGGTTGATGTTGTGGGCCGGCGTCCTTCCGGCGATCGTCGTCTTCTTCCTGATGACGCGCGTCAGCGAGAGCCCGCTGTGGCTCGAGCAGCAGCGGCAGCGCGCCGGCAAGCCGGGGCGCCTGTCGCTCGCGCGGCTGTTCGATCCCGATCTGCGGTGGGTGACGATCCACACGTCGCTGCTGATGGGCGCGTTCGTGTGGATGTACCAGTCGACGACGATCTGGTATCCGACGCTGCTCGCCAACCTGCAAGCAGCAGCCGCTCGCGTTCCTGCTGTTGTTGAATGCCGGCGGCGTGATCGGCTCGATCGCGTTCGGCACGCTCTCCGAGAAGTGGGGCGGCCGCCGCGGCGCCGCCACGCTCGGCATGGTCGCCGGCGTGCTGTCGACGCCGGTCTACTTGTTTTCGGAAACCAGCAGCGGATCTGCTGCTCGGCGCCTGGCTGATCGGCTTCTGCGCGTCCGGCGCGTGGGGCATCGTGCCCGGCTATCTGTCGGAGCGGTTCCCGACCGAAGTGCGCGGCGTCGGCACCGGCTTTTCGTATCACGTCGGCGTCGGCATCGGCGCGTTTGCGCCGTACCTGATCGGCGTCGCTGCAGGACGCCGGCACCGCGCTGCAGACGGCGATGTTCTGGTGCGTGGTCGGCGGCGGATTTTCGTCATGACGCTGCTCTGGCTCGGTCCGGAGACGCAGGGACGCGCAACTCGAGTGACCCGCAAGCCGTACCGCAAGCCCGTAGCCCGCAAGCCCGTAGACCTACGAGAGCGCCTTGATGATGTCCCACCGCGTGATGATGTAGGTCGCGTCGAGCTTGAAGTCGCGCACCAGCACCGCCGGACTATCCGGCGTCAGCATCGCCGCGAGCGCATCGACGCTCGTCGAAATGTCCGCGAAGGGCAGCGCCGGCTGCATGATCGCCTCGACCGGCCCGTGCACGACGTCCGGGTTCTTCACGATCTCCGAATACAGGTAGCCCTCGTTGACGGTGCCGACCAGGCGGCCGTCGGCGGTGACCGGAATCTGCGAGTAGGCGTTCTCGGTCATGATGTGCGCGGCCTTTTCGACCGTGTCGTTGCGATCGATCGTGACGAGCGGCGCCTTCTCGCGGTTCGACCACCAGGTCGCGCGCGGTCAGGCCCTTGCGATCGATGAAGCCCTTCTCGCGCATCCAGTCGGGGTTGTACATCTTGCCGAGGTAGCGCGTGCCGTGGTCGTGGAAGATCACGACCACGGTCTCGCCCTTCTTGAAGCGATCGGCCAGCTGGATCAGTCCGGCCATCGCCGAGCCCGCCGAGTTGCCGGCGAAGATGCCTTCCTCGCGCGCGATGCGGCCGGTCATGATCGCCGCGTCGCGGTCGGTGACCTTCTCGAAGTGATCGATCAGGCTGAAGTCGACGTTCTGCGGCAGGAAGTCCTCGCCGATGCCTTCGGTGATGTACGGATAGATCTCGTTCTTGTCGAAGACGCCGGTCTCCTTGTATTTCTTGAAGACCGATCCGTAGGTGTCGATGCCCCACGCCTTGACCGACGGCTTGCGTCTCCTTCAGGTATTTCGCGACGCCGCAGATCGTGCCGCCGGTGCCGACGCCGACCACGAGGTGATCGACCGTGCCGCCGGTCTGCTCCCAGATCTCCGGCCCGGTCTGTCTCGTAGTGCGCCTGCGCGTTCGATGGGTTGTCGTACTGGTTCGCCTTCCACGAATTCGGCGTTTCGCGCTCGAGGCGCGACGACACCGAGTAATACGAGCGCGGATCCTCCGGATCGACGTCCGTCGGGCAGACGATCACCTCGGCGCCGAACGCGCGCAGCGCATCGACCTTTTCCTTCGACTGCTTGTCGGTCGTCGTGAAGATGCACTTGTAGCCCTTGACGACGGCCGCGATCGCGAGGCCCATGCCGGTGTTGCCGGAGGTGCCTTCGATGATCGTGCCGCCGGGCTTCAGCTTGCCGGCCTTCTCGGCGTCCTCGATCATCTTCACCGCCATGCGGTCCTTGATCGAGTTGCCGGGATTGGTCGTTTCGATCTTGGCGTAGACGTCGGCGGCGACGATGCCCTTCGGGATGCGGTTGAGGCGCACCATCGGCGTGTCGCCGATGGTTTCGAGGATGTTGTTGTAGATTGGTCTGGCCATCGCGCAGGGACGTCGTGTCAAACCATCATACACGCCCCGTTTTGCTCGCGCTGGCAGCGTTCGTGCTGCTCGCTGCCATGCACATGTGGCCGATGCCGTCGGCGCCGCGACACTGGTCGCGCGTCGAGGGCGACGGCGCGCTGAACGTCTGGGCCGCGGGTGGGTCGGACACACCCTCGTTCACGCACCGTGGCGCCTGTTCGACGCCAACATTTTCTATCCTGAAAAACGCACGCTGGCCTTTTCGGAGGCGATGCTCGTGCAGGGCGCCATCGCCGCGCCGATCATGGCGCTCGATGGCGACGCCGTACTGGCCTACAACGCGTCGTCGCTCATCGGCTTCGTGCTGACGGGCTGGGCATTCTGCCTGTTGGTGTGGCGCTGGACGGGCAGCTGGTCCGCGGGGTATGTCGCAGGTTCGCTCGCGGCGTTCAACGCGTTCACGCTGGTCCACCTGACGCACCTGCAGTTTCTTCACGCCGAGTTCATCGCGGTGATTTTGTTCGGCCTCGATCGGCTGATCGTGGCGAGACGCCTCGGCGACGTCGCGACCCTGGCTGCCGGCGTCGTGCTGAACGCGTTCACGTCGATCTACCTGATGGTCTTCTCGGTCTGGCTGGTGCTGTTTGCGTGCCTGGCACGGGCCAGGGAATTGCTGAAGGGCGGTGCGTCAACGATGCTACGGATTGCGGCCGCTGGAGCGCTTGCGGCGATTCTGTTGTTGCCGTACCTCGCGCAATACGCGGTTGTCAGCCAGGCGATGGGCTTCGTGCGCAGCGCGGACGAAGGGGAAGCCGCCTCATGGGTCAATTACGCGTCGACGGGATCGCGCGTGCATTACGAACGCTGGAGCCGCGATTTCAGCGCGCTCGCGACGTCGAACACGTTCCCCGGGTTCGTTGCCCTGGCACTGATCGTCGTCGCCTTCAGCGATCGCCGGAACACCGCCGACCCCCGATTCCAGATGTGCGCCGTCGCCGCGGCCGGGTGTGCCGTGGTGTCGTTTGCGCCGCTGCTGCCGTTCTACGGCACGCTGCATGAGTCAATCCCGCTCTTCCAGGCGGTGCGGGCCCTCCATCGCATCGGGCAGGTCGTGTTGCTGATGGTCGCGGTGCTCGCCGGTTTCGGAATGGCTTCGCTCGCGCGCTCATGGAGGCACGCGCAAAGCTGGCCCGTCGCCGTCCTTGCCGGGCTGCTCCTGGTCAATGGCGAGGCGCTCCGGGCGCCGATTGGCTACACCTGGTTCGACGGCGTGCCGGACGTCTATGACGCCCTGTCGAAGGAGCCGGCCGTGGTCGTGGCCGAGGCGCCGTTCCCGATGCCGCAGCAATGGTTCCTCAACGCGCCGTACATGGTGAACACGACGCGGCACTGGAAGCCGATCCTGAACGGCTACAGCGGTTTTCGGCCGCCTTCGTACGCGAGATCGTACGAAGCGATGCGCGGGTTCCCGTCAGATGAATCGTTGCTGGCCTTGTCGAAACTCGGCGTGACGCACGTCGTGGTGCACCAGCGGGCCATGAATCACGGCGCGCCGGACGATCGTTTCAATCCGTACGAGAACGTCGCGTCACTCCACCTGCTCACGCGCGATGACGATGTGTTGATCTACCGGCTGCTGCGCCACTATGGAGCGTATCAACGATATGGAAAGTACGCGCATTGCCTCGACCAACGTTTGCGGGCCGTTCCTACGGAACGGCCCCTATACGAATCGATCCGACGAACCATTAGACGCGATCGGGGCAGCGCGCGTTGGAGTAGCCGGAACGAAATGGCGTGACAACGCCGCTCGCCGCGTCGAAGCGATGGCGCGTCACGCAGGCGGTGTCGTTGGCGAGGAGATGGATCGAGATCGAGGGCGTGTCGACGATCGTTTTCACGTAGTGAATGTCGTCGAGCGGCGGCAGCAGCGTGTAGAACTCGCCGTGCTTCACCGTCTGCCGGCGCGCGACTTCGAGCCTGGCCTGCGATTCGTCGCGGCCATCGTCGGTGCGGCGATACACCGTTTCATCCTGGATGCCGCGATAGACGCCGATCAGCCCCCACGCGAGGTGATCGTGAATCGGCGTCTCGGCTCCGGCAGGAATCACCAGCGAGAACAGGCAGAGCGACCCGTCTTCGGCGCGATAGAGCGCGTATTGCCCGATGCCGCCGCCCATGCCGCTCTTGAGATCGGGCTCGCCGTATTCCTTTGGCAGCCACCCATCGCTCGCCAGCAACTTCTCGAATGCGGGCCGCAGCGCGTCGACACGCTGTTTCGTGTCGTCGATCTCTTCCGTCAGCCGTCGTGTTTCGAAGATCAGAGCGCGGATCTCGGGCACATCGACGAGAAACCCGAAGTCACCGCGTTGGCCCGAAATCACACATCTGAGATCTGCAATTGATCCGAAATCTGAGATCTGAGATCGTCAGGAGCCCAGCTTCTTGAGCTGCGCCTCGATCGCCTGCATCTCCTTGATCAGATCGGCGTAGCGCTCGTGCGCGTCGCGGCCGATTCGCTGATCCGCCTGCGTCACCATGCGCTGGATGTTGTTCAACTGGCTGATCAGCATCGGCTGCGTGTAGATGCCAGGCGTGTCGACCACGCGCGCGTAGAGCTGCTGCAGCGGGTGATCGTACTTGGTGTTGCTCGGCGAGTCGCCGGGCACGCCGGGGGCGAGCTGCGGCTTCAGGCCGGCCTTCTGCATCGCCTGCTCGATTGACTGCTGCAGCTTCCGCGCGTCGCTGATGGCGTCGCGCACCTGCAGCTGGAATTTCACCTGCTCGGCGATCGCCGCGTCGGTGACGCCGTCGGTGGCGACGCGCGGATCCGACTTCAGCTCGAACGTGCGCGTGATGGTCTGGCCGCCCGCGGTGAGGCGGACGCTGTATTTGCCGGGCGGCACCATCGGCCCGCCGGGACCGCCGGTTGGCGTCTGCGCCGTCCACGGTCCCGGGTAGCGCAGGTCCCACGAGATGCGCTGCATGCCGGCCTCGGCACGGATGCTGGTGGAGCCGCCGCCGCCGCGCCGCCGAAGGGACCGCGCATCTCCTGCTGCGGCGCGCCGGCACTCTTGCGGCGGCGCGACGTTCCAGGTACGGAGCGCGGCGCCCGCCGCATCCAGCACTTCGAGCTTGGTGTCGGCGCCCGGCGCGCTGGCGAAGTAGAGATCGAAGTGCGCGCACTGAGCGGGGTATTCCGGTTCGGCCCTCGTCAGCGGCGCCGTGCTGCTGCGATAGCGGATCGTCTCGCGCGGCTGGAACAGCGCGATCGGCGGGAGCGACTGTTCGAATTCGGTCCGCCCGAAGCCGGCCCCTGCAGACTCACCGCCATCGTGCCCGCCGCGCCGCCGTCGACGGACCGTTGACGATGGCCGCCAGCTGCTGCAGCGGCGTGATGTTGTCCATGATCCACGCCGAACGGCCCATCGTCGAAATGACGAGGTCGTTGCGATGCACCTTGATGTCGGTGATCGGCGTCGTCGGCAGGTTCTGCTGCAGCGACTGCCAGTTCCTGCCGCCGTTGAACGAGACGAAGAAGCCGAACTCGCGTGCCGGCGTAGAGCAGGCCCGGCCTGGCGCGGATCCTCGCGAATGACGCGCGTCGGGATGATCGATCGGGATGCCGTTCTTGCCGTCGGTCAGCAGCGTCCACGTCTCGCCGTAGTTGTCGGTGCGGTAGATGTACGGCTTGAGATCGTGCTCGCGCATGAAGCGGTAGCCGGCGATGTAGGCGCGGCCCTTCATGTGCGGCGAGTCCTCGACGGTCTGGATGCGCGCGCCGACCAGGTCCTTCGGCGTCACGTTCTTCCAGGTCTTGCCGTTGTCGCGCGTCACGCTGACCGGGACCGTCGTTGGCGCCGACCCAGATCACGCCGCGCTCGAGGCGCGATTCGATCATCGAGTAGATCGTCGAGTAGACCTCTTCGCCGGTGACGTCGCGCGTGATCGGGTTGCCCGAGACGATCTGATACTGCGGTTCCTTGGCGGTCAGGTCGGGGCTGATGATGTCCCACGAGATGCCCTCGTCGATCGAGCGATGCAGCACGTGCGAGGCCTGGTAGATCACGCGCTCGTCGTGCGGCGACACGTAGACGACGGTCTGGCGCGGGAAGCGGTACTTGATCTCGTCCGGGTCGTGGCCGTAGCGGTTCTGCGGATAGACCCAGTAGTGCTTTTCCTGGCCGGTGTCGATGTTGTAGCGGCCGACTTCGCCCTTGCACGCGCCCCACACGACCTTGCCGTTCTTCTTCGGCCAGATCTGTCCGGTCTCGCATCCCGAGGCCTGCGACCACGCCTGCGCGGGATGCTCGAAGCCCCACGACACCGGCGGGATGCTCGGGATGATCAGCGTGCTGTTGTCCTGCTGCGGCATGTAGAGGCGGTACGGATACTGCTCGTCGACCGCGACCATGTAGTACTCGGCGGTCGGCTGGTTGAGGATCGACGACCAGCTCTTGGCGCCGTTGAGGCTGACGTTGGCGCCGCCGTCGTTGACCTGCAGGATGATGTTCGGGTTGTCGGGGTTGAACCACATGCCGTGGTTGTCGCCGTGCGGCGTCTCGACGGACGTGAAGGTCTTGCCGCCGTCGGTGGACTTGTGCAGCCCGAGCTCGTTCACCCACACTTCGTTCTCGTTCTTCGGGTTGACCGTGACGTAGTGGAAGTAGAACGGCCGCGCGCGCAGGCGCTGGCTGCTGTTGACGAGCGTCCACGATTCGCCGGCGTCGTTCGAGCGGTACAGGCCGCCTTCGTTGCCCGGCGCCTCGACCATCGCGTAGAGGACCCTGCGGATTGCTGCGCGCGATGTCGATGTCGATCTTGCCGATCAACTTCGCCGGCAGGCCGGCGCTGATCTTCTTCCACGTCTCGCCGCCGTCGGTCGACTTGTAGATGCCGCCTTCGCTGGCCGGACCGCCGCTGATGATGTCCCAGCCCTTGCGGAAGCCGCGATACATCGCCGCGTAGAGGATGTCGGGATTCTCCCAGTCGACTTCGATGTCGCGGCCGCCGGTCTCGTTGTTCACGAACAGCGTCTTCTTCCACGTCTTGCCGCCGTCGGTGGTCTTGAAGATGCCGCGCTCGTCGTTCGGACCGAACGGCGAGCCGAGCGCCGCGAGCCACACGGTGTTGGTGTTGAACGGATGGACCTTGATGCCGCCGATCTGGCCGGACTCCTTCAGGCCCATGAACTCCCACTTGCCGCCCGCGTCGGTCGACTTGTAGACGCCGCGGCCGATGATCACGTTCGAGCGGATCGCGGCGCTGCCGGTGCCGACCCACACGTGATTGGGATTCGACGGCGCGACGTCGATCGAGCCGATCGATCCGGTCGTCGTGATCTGCCCGTCGCTGATCGGCTCCCACGTGATGCCGGCATCGTCGGTCTTCCAGACGCCGCCGCCGACGCCGCCGAAATAGAACGTGTGCGGCTGCTGGCGCACGCCGGAGTAGGCGGTGACGCGTCCGCCGCGCGTGGCGCCGACGCTGCGCCATTTCAGATCCTTGTAGGCGTTCGGCGGAACCAGTTGATTGGCGTCGCCCTGCGCGGCGACGCGCGGCGGTGGGTGACGGAGAAGATCAAGGCGGCCAACGCGACGGCAGCTGCTGCACGGATCAAGATCGGGTGAGTCATCGAAGCAATCCTCAGGCAAATACGGGCGAGCTCGTAGCCGAGAAGTATATCGCCACGACACCGGTTCGTCGAGGCGTCGCCTCACCGATCCTGCGGGTGCATGACCTTGAAGACGCACCGCCGCGGCGGCGCCGCCGGCGAAATCCGCCACCAGGAAGATCCAGATATTCGCCATCGGCTGCAGGCCCATGCATCGTGATGCCGACGGCCACCGCAGGGTTGAACGCGCCGCCGGAAATGCCGCCCACCGCATACGCGCCGGCCAGCACCGTGAAGCCGATCGCCAGTCCATAGGTCGGGATTGCCGCTCGTGCCCTTCGCGGTCGCGACGTTCAGCACGACGTAGCACAGCGCGAAGGTGTACAGGAATTCCGCGACCAGCGCGCGCGTCACGTCCGGCTCCATCGGCGACACCGCCGGATTGCCCTTCATGAAGAGCACGAGCATCGCGGCCGCGGCGGCGCCGGCGATCTGCGCGATCCAGTAGGGAATGACGTCGGCCGCCGGGCAGCGGCCGCGCAGGAACACCGCGAGCGTGACCGCCGGGTTGTAGTGCGCGCCCGAGACGTGGCCGCCCGCGAAGATCATCACCATCAGCGCGGCGCCGATGGCCAGCGGCGCCATGTCGCCCGCGCCGGGCGCAATCACCGTGAAGCCGATCGTCGCGACGAGGAAGAACGTGCCGATGAACTCGGTGAGGTATTTGGCCATTCGCGAATCCTAGCATCTATTTCTTGACGTGCCGTTCGAGCATCTGCCGCCGCACCACGGCGCCGTAGACGTTGCCGTGCGCGTCGACGCCGACACCTTCGGCGCCGGAGTGGTCCGGCGTCGTCGACTCCATGTCCTCGATGAACGCCGTCACCGAGCCGTCCGCGCGCTGCCGATGCGGATGCCTTTCTTGATCCCGGTCAGCTCGTGCGCGCCGGTGTCGGGGCCCGACTCCGAGTCGGCGACGTAGATCGTGTCGTCTTTCGTGATGAAGATCCCGCTCGGGCGCCCGAACTGTCGCCACTCGTCGAGGTACTTGCCGTCCTGATCGAAGATCTGGATGCGGTTGTTCTCGCGATCGCCGACGAACAGCCGGCCGCGCGAATCCATCGCGATCGTGTGCGGCTCGCTCATCTCGCCGCGCCCCGATCCCTTCTTGCCCCACTCCTTGACGTACTTGCCGTCCTTCGTGAACTTGACGACGCGATTGTTCTTGCCGTTGCGATGGCTGTCGGTCACGAAGATGTCGCCGTTCGGCGCAACCACGACGTCGGTCGGCTGATCGAAGAGGTCCGGCGTCGATCCGCTGACGCCCGCCTTGCCGAGCGTCATCAGCACCTTGCCGTCGGGACTGAACTTGAAGACCTGGTGACCCATGCCGCTCTCGCCGCGCGCGTCGGTGACCCACAGGTTGCCGTCGCGATCGACGGTGCCGCCGTGCGGAAAGATGAACATCCTCGCGCCCCAGCGCGCGAGCAGCTTGCCGTTGGCGTCGTACTTCAGGATCGGCGCCTCGGTCCGGCCGGCGCAGGAGTTCGCGAAGCAGCGATGGATGACGTAGATCGCTGCCGTCGGGCGCGGGCTCGATCGCGGTGACCGCCGCCCATTTCACGCCGGCCGGCAGCTCGCCCCAGTCGCGCGTCGTGCGATACGGCTGCGGCAGATCGTTGCTCGGCGCATTCGATTGCGACGCGCCGATGCACAAGGCCGCGAGCAGGCCGAAGATACGCATGAGGTCTCCAGGTGGCATTAGCGGTTGACGATTCCGGCGCCGTGAAGCAAATTGTAGCTCCCATGACTTCCGCAAATGCTTCACCGACGACCTTGCTCGGCCTGACCGATTCGGTGCCGGCAGCGAACACCGCGATCATCGTTCCCGAACAGAATCTGAAGATCAGCTACGCCGCGCTGCGAGAGAACGTCACCGCGCTCGCCGAATCGCTGGCCGCCGCCGGCGTCCAGCGCGGCGATCGCATCGGCATGGCGATGCCGAACGGCCTCGCCTGCGTCGTCTCGTTTCTCGCCTCGTCGATGGCCGGCACCTCGGCGCCGCTCAATCCCGGGATACAAGGACGAGGAGTTCCAGTTCTATCTCGACGACACCAACGCGAAGGTGATCCTGCTGCCGCCCGACGGCCTGCCGGAGGCGCGCAGCGCCGCGCAGGCAAAGGGCGTTCGCATGCTGATCGTCGACACCGACGCCAACGGCACGGTCACGATCCAGGGCGTCAGCGAACGCAGGCCGATTCCGCCGCCTGTCGATCGACGACGTGGCGCTGATCCTTCACACCAGCGGCAGCACCGGGCGGCCGAAGCGCGTGCCGCTGAGCGCACAAGAACCTGTCGATTTCGGCGCGCAACGTCGCGCGCAGCTACGCGCTCACCGACAAGGACGTGTCGTTGTGCGTGATGCCGCTGTTTCACGTGCACGGTCTGGTGGCATCGACGCTCGCGACGCTGGCGACCGGCGGCACCGTGGTCGTGCCGGGCAAGTTCAACCCGATGAACTTCT
This sequence comes from uncultured cyanobacterium, assembly GCA_963833135.1. Taxonomy (GTDB): domain Bacteria; phylum Acidobacteriota; class Vicinamibacteria; order Vicinamibacterales; family UBA2999; genus 12-FULL-67-14b. The sequence goes on from CAWHWW010000018.1 coordinate 552,239, forward strand.
GGCAGACCGCCGAAGCGCACGGCGCCACCTGGTATTCGGCGGTGCCGACGATTCACCAGCTGCTGCTGGCGCGCGTGAAGAAGGATCGCCGAAGCCCGCCGGCGCCGGGAAGCTGCGCTTCATCCGCTCGTGCAGCGCGTCGCTGCCGCCGCAAGTGCTGCACGATCTCGAAGCGGCATTCGGCGCGCCGGTGCTCGAGGCCTACGGCATGACCGAGGCCGCGCACCAGATGTCGTCGAATCCGCTGCCGGCGCAGGGACCGCATCTGCCGGGATCGGTCGGGCCCGGCACCGACGTGCAGATCACCATCGCCGACGACAAGGGCAACCACCTCAAGCCGCACGAGCGCGGCGAGGTCTGCATCAAGGGCCCGAACGTGATCACGGGCTACGAGAACAATCCCGAAGCGAACGCGACATCGTTCTTCGACGGCTGGTTCCGCACCGGCGACCAGGGCTTCCTCGACGAGAACGGCTACCTGACGCTGGTCGGCCGGCTGAAGGAGCTGATCAACCGCGGCGGCGAAAAGATCTCGCCGCGCGAGATCGACGAAGTGCTGCTCGACGCATCCGGCGGTCGGCGAGGCGGTGTGCTTCGGCGTGCCGCACAAGATGTGGGGCGAGGAAGTCGAAGCGGCGGTCACGCTGAAGGACACGATCAGCGAGGCCGACCTGCTCGCGTATCTGCAAGGAGAAGCTGTCGGACTTCAAGCGCCCGAAGCAGATCCACATCACCGAGACGATTCCGCGCACGGCCACGGGCAAGATCCAGCGTCGCATCGTCGCGCAGGCGTTCGCGCCCAAAGCGTAGATGCGAATCGTCATCGCCGGCGCCGGCGCGATCGGCGGCTACATCGGCGCGCGGCTGGCGAAGGCCGGCGCCGATGTCGTGCTGTTCGCGCGCGGCCCGCATCTCAAGGCGATGCAGGAGCGCGGCCTGCGCGTGATCAGCGCCGAAGACGGCGACTTCGAGGTCAAGCTTGCCTCGCCGGCGCGAAGCGAAGGCGGGCCAGGTCACCGGCGATCTCGCGAGCATCGGCAAGGCCGACGTCGTCTTTCTCGGCGTCAAGGCGCACGCGCTGACCGGTCTGGCGCCGTCGCTGCCGCCGCTGTTCGGCCCGGACACGATCGTCGTCAGCACGCAGAACGGCATCCCGTGGTGGTATTTCCAGAACTTCGGCGGCGAGCTCGACGGCCTCCGGCTCGAACGCGTCGATCCCGGCGGCGTCATCGCGCAGCGCGATCGAGCCGCGGCGCGTGGTCGGCTCGCTCGCGTATTTCGCGACCGACATCGTCGAGCCCGGCGTCATCCGTCACATCGAAGGCAATCGACTCAGCTTCGGCGAGCCCGACGGCACGCAAGTCGGAGCGCACGCAAGAAGCTTGCCGAGGTCCTGATCGCGCGCGGGCTTCCGCTGCCCGGTGACCACGAGATTCCGCCACGAGATCTGGGTGAAGCTGCTCGGCAACGTCGCGTTCAATCCGATCAGCGCGCTGACCGGCGGGCACGCTCGAGGAGCTGGTGCGCCATCCCGACACCAACCGGGTCGTTCGCGAGATCATGACCGAGACCGAAGCCGTGGCCGGGAAGCTCGGCATCGAGCTGCCGATCTCGATCGATCAGCGCATGGCCGGCGCCGAAAAAGTCGGTGCGCACAAGACGTCGATGCTGCAGGATCTGGAAGCCGGACGGCCGATGGAGATCGAGGCGGTGGTCGGCGCCGTCGTCGAGCTCGGCGATCGCCTCGGCGTGCCGATGCCGTCGACGCGCGCCGTCTATGCGTGCGTGAAGATGCTGGACGAGAAGAAAAGGAGATCACGCGTGAACGTGAACAACCGCTGGTTTCAGCTCGGTCGCGTCGCTGATCGCGATGATCATGATCGCGAACCTGCAGTACGCGTGGACGCTGTTCGTGCAGCCGATGCAGGCCAGCACGGGCTGGAAGCTCTCCGACATCCAGTTGGCGTTCACGCTGTTCATCCTGTTCCAGACCTGGGTGCAGCCGCTCGACGGGTGGCTGATCGATCGTCTCGGTCCGCGCGGCTTCATCAGCGCGGCCGGCGTGCTGTGCGGCCTCGGCTGGGCGGGCCTGGGCTACGCGACGACGCTGCCGCAGCTCTACGTCCTGTACTGCGTCGCCGGCACCGGCGCTGCGTTCGTCTACAGCGGATCGATCGGATCAGGCGCTCAAGTGGTTCAAGGACAAGCGCGGCCTCGCGTCCGGCATCATGGCCGCCGGGTTCGGCGGCGGCACCGCGCTGTTCATTCCGATCATTTCATCGATCATCGCCAGACGGCGGTTATCAACAGGCCTTCATCGCCACCGGACTGCTGCAGGGGTTCGTGATCCTGCTGGTCGCGCAGTTCCTGCGTCATCCCCCGCAGGAGGCCGCCTGCGGCGCCGAAGCCGGCGGCGTCGGCCGGATCGCAGCTCGGCAAGCGCCAGTTCACGACGCTCGAAGTGCTGCGCACGCCGCAGTTCTACGCGATGTACGTCGCGTTCGTGCTGATGGCCACTGGCGGATTGCTGGTGACGGCCAACGCCGGGCCGATGGCGCAGATCGTGGGGCCTCGCCGCGTCGGCGCTGACGCTCGCTGCGACATTGAGCCCGCTCGCGAACGGCGCGAGCCGCATTTTCTGGGGCTGGGCGTCCGATCGGCTCGGCCGCGAGCAGACGATGATCCTCGCGTTCGTCCTCCAGGCGATCGCGCTCTTCATGGTCGTCGCGGTCGGCTCACGGTCGAGCGCGTGGTTCTCGGCGACGCTCGTGTTCGTCTACTTCACCTGGGGCGAGATCTACTCGCTCTTCCCGGCGATGTCGGGCGACTACTTCGGCTCCAAGCACGCGACCTCGAACTACGCGGTGCTCTACACCGCGAAGGGCGTCGCATCGATCATGGGCGGCTGGGTCGCCGCGATGCTGTACGAGCAGTCGGGCAGCTGGTCGACGGGCTTCTACGGCAGCGCCATCATGGCGCTCGTGGCTGCCGGCATCGCGTTCGGCTTGAAGGTGTCGCGGCAAAGGGACCTCGTCGTGGCGCCGCAGCTCGCGGCCGCCGGCCGCTGATCGAAACATGGCCGATGCGCGCGCGCTCGCCGCGGAGATTGCCGCCGCGTATGCGAACAAGCAGCGTGATTCAAGCGCCGACCGACGCGGAGGGCGGCCTCGATCTCGCCGACGGCGCTATGCGGTTGAGCGCGAGCTCGTTCACGCATGCGACAGGCTGAAGGCAGCGCGCACGGTCGGACGCAAGGTCGGCTTCGCCAACAAGGCGATGTGGCGCGTGCTCAAGCTCGACACGCTCGTCTGGGCGCACATGTACGACGACACCGTGCGCCACGCCACTGGCAACCAGGCCACGCTCTCAATCGGCAGCATGTTCGCGCCGAAGATCGAGCCGGAGATCGTGTTTCAGGCTGAAGAAGCCGCTCGACGGTGCGACGGAAGCCGGCGCCGTACTCGATGCCGTCGAGTCGATCGCGCTCGGCTTCGAGATCATCGATTGCGTCTATCCGGACTGGAAATTCACGCCGGTCGATTTCGTCGCCTCCTACGGTCTGCACGCCGGATTGATCGTCGGCAGCGCCGATGGCGGTCAACGCCGGCAACATCCTCGCTCTCGTCGACGAGCTCGCGTCGTTCACCGTCACGCTGCAGAGGAACGGCGAGACGGTCGCGCAAGGATCGGGAAAGAACTCGCTGAAGAGTCCTGCGCTGTGCCTTGGTGAGCTTGGATCGGCGATCGCGAAACAGGGCCAGGAGCCACTTGCGGCCGGTGAGTACGTCAGCTCGGGGACGCTGACCGAGGCGCAATTCCTCGCGCCAGGTGAAACCTACACCGCCGTCGTCGAAGGCATTGATCTGCCGGCCCTGACAGTTCGGATCGACTAGCGGCCTCTCCCGAGGCCCGGAATGAATCGTCCGGTTGATGCCTGGTAAGCGCGATACGGCTCGCCGAATCGCTCGAGCAGCTTCTCCTCTTCCGTCCGTGAGCGTGCCGCCAGGATCGCAAAGCACGCAACGCCGGTCGCCAGCAGGAACCAGTTCGCCGTCATCAGCACGATCGCCATCAGGAACAGCGCCATGCAGCCGTAAAACGGATGTCGAACCCACCGATACGGCCCGCGCGTCACCAGCGTGTGCGCGCGGCGCGTCACGACGGTGTCGGTCAGATTCGGGCCGAGGCTGCGCAGCGTCCAGAGAAGGAGAATCGCGGTGAGCGCGACGATGACGACGCCCGACCATCGCGGCGTGGCGGTCAGCGGCAGCGACGACCACGCCATCGAGGCCGGGCTGATCATGAAGGCGATCACGCCGCCCCACAGCAGAAAGCCCGCGAGCCGCAATCCAACCATCGTCACGAGGCCTTCCTGCGTGCGATCGAGACGCTCGCCCGTGGACTGCGATCGGATGCGAAACGGCACGGCGATCGCGATGATGGTGAAGAACGCCACCACGACGATTGGCCGGAAGGTGGCGTCGAGGTCCACGGTCTGTCCTTCAGTCACTTTCGCGAACGGCCGCTTCCATCTCACCCGACCAGCGATTCACATCGAGGTGAATGCCGAGCTGATCGAGGATGCGGGTCACCGAATGATCGACCATCTCGTCGATCGACGCGGGCCGCGTGTAGAACGCCGGCAGCGGCGGGCTGATGACGACGCCCATCCGCGACAGCTTCAGCATGTTCTCGAGGTGAATCTCGCTGAGCGGCGATTCGCGGACCGCGAGCACGAGCTTGCGGCGCTCCTTGAGGACGACGTCGGCGGCGCGGTGAATCAGGTTGTCGCCGATGCCATGCGCGATCGCGGCGAGCGTGCGCGCGCTGCACGGCACCACCACCATGCCCATCGTCAGGAACGATCCGCTCGAGATCGACGCGCCCTGATCGGTCAGCGGGTGCACGACGTCCGCCAGCTTCTGGACCTGTTCGGGCGTGTACGGGGTTTCGTGGACCAGCGTGCGCGCCGCCCAGCGGCTCATGACGAGGTGCGTCTCGATGCCGGTGCCGCGCAGCTTCTGCAGCAGGCGGACGCCGAAGATCGATCCCGCTCGCGCCGGTCATGGCGACGATCAGGCGGCGGGGTGGCTCAGTGAAATGCGCCATGGCTCTACAGGCTAGCAGGCCGGCAGGCTAGCAGGCTAGCAGCTGCAGGGACAGCCCGCTAGCCCGCTTAGCCTGTTGGCCTGCTAGCCTGCTGGCCCGTCGGCCTGTCTCACCAGCCGATCCGCAGCCCCGTCGTCCACGACGTGCCCGAATAGGCGCCGCCGTCGTTTGCACGATCGTGCATATCCGCGAACTGGACGCCGCTCTGCAGTTTCAGCCGGTGCCCGTAGAAGTAGTAGTTCACCCCGACGTAGCCCTCGTTGTAGCGATCGCCGCTGCCGCTGACGACCTTGTTCTCGTAGGTCGCGAGCGAGAGGCCGTTGATGCCGTCGCTGTCGAGAAACGTGTAGCGCGCCACGAACTGCAGCTTGTCGGTCGCGTTGAAGATCGGCATCGCCATGACGCCGAGAAGGTTTCGCTGCCCGAGATAGCCCGCGGTCTTCGACACGTCCGATCGCAAGCCCCAGCGCGGCTGCGTCGAGCCTGAAGTGGACCGACATGATGTGCTCGAACCGCTTGGTGAAGGTGTTGTTCACGTCGGGATGCTGATACAGGTAGTTTCCCGTCAGCGTCGCTTCTCTCACGCTCGAGCTTCTTCGCGAAGTCGTAGCCGAGGATGGCCAGCGTGAAGACGTCGCCGTTGAACGTGCCGAACTCGCGATTCATGGCGCCCGACGAATAGACGCCGGCGCGATAGATCCACGGCGCCGCGCGGCCCGACACGCTGACGCCGGGCATGTATTCCTGCGTGAACCAGATGTTGTTCGCCAGGTTGCTGCGATCGATCGTCAGCAGCTCTCGCGACGACGTCGCGCCTTCCTGCGTGAACGGCACGCTTTGCTTGCCGACCGTGATGACGGCCTTCGGGTGCTTCTGCCAGGCGACGTAGGCGTCGGTGATGCGCACGTAGAACGGATCGTGCTCCTGCGGATTCAGCTCGATCTCGGTGTGCACCAGGTAATCGCGAAACATCGTGATGCGCGGACCAAGGCGCACCCGGCGCACGTTCCATTCCTGTGGCTCGCCCTCGTCGGCCTCGACGGCGGCGTAGTCGCACCTGGAAGCGGCCCGTGAACAGGACGCGCTGGACGACCGGGTTTTCCTTGTCGTTGTACCAGTCGGTGAATTTCGTCCAGATCTTGTCGTAGGTGGATGGCGGCTTGGGGGCCGGCTTCTGATCGCCTTGCGCCGAAGCGCCGATCGCAGAGCAAGAGGATGACCGCTGCCGCGAGCGCGCATCGCGCGAACCGATGTCATGCTGGCGAGCGTACGTTGCGTGGATTTTACGTATGTTACGTCAATGTGAATTCTGTGTAACAACCGCATCTCGCTTCGGCGATTCGCGCCAGCAGCGCGTAGACCACCATCGAGGTGGCGAGCGCCGGTAGCGTAGCGCCAATCGGGGCCGCCAGCTTGTAAACAATGAAGCCGGCGACCCAGGCGGCGATGCCGGCGACGTTGAACGCCGGGAGCGATGCGTGGTCGTAGATCGCGCGACATCGATCGGCTTCTTCAGCACGACGAAGTGCGCGAGGAACACGCCGCCGACCGGGACGAGCACCGATCCGAGCAGCACCATCAGCTCGGCGAACTGCGTCAGCCACCCCGAGGAGATCAAGCCGAGCGCCGTGCCGATCAAGCCGATCGTCCACACCGATCCGGCGCCGGTCGATCGCGGCGCCAGCGTGCGCCACGCGAGCGACGACAGGTAGATGTTGACGAAGTTCGTCGTCACCGACGCCAGCGTGATCAGCGCCGCGGTCCACCAGCCCACGCCGGCCGCGGCGAGCATCGTGCCCGGATCGTCGCTGCCGGCGATGCGCGCCAGGCGTCCAGCCGACCGGCATCAGCCACAGCGCCGGAAGCGCGAGGCCGGCGAAGACCGCGGTTGCCGGCGGCGCGGCCCGATCGCGTGTAGCGCGAGTAGTCGGCGAACATCAGCAGCCACGACACCTGGTAGCCGATGACGACGTCGAGGCCCCACAGAACGAAGTGCTGGGTGCCTGAGGTGCCTGAGGTGCCTGAGGTGCCAGGTGCCGCGTGCGTGAACGCCGCGTAGGTCAGGACGCCGCCGGCGATCGCCATCATCGGCACCGCGATGCGATCCGCATGATCCGACCGCGCGCGGGCCGCGAGCGACGACGACGGTGGCGGCGACGCCGAGCACTGCCGCCCAGATGCGCGCGCTGTCCGGACCGCCGAGCACCTGCGCGCACGCCGACGCCGCGATCTGGTTGTTGACGGCGATCCACGCGAAGTTGGTGAGGTAGAGCAGGCCCGACACGATCTGCGCGCCGCGATAGCCGAGCGGCGCCCGCGCGGCGATCATCGACGGCACGCCGGTGCGCGATCCGACCGGCGCCAGCACCGCGACCAGCAGCGCGCCGAACACGGCGCCCGCCAGCGGCGATGCCGATCGCCTGGCGTCGCCGCCGTAGCGCGAGCCCAGCGCCGCGCCCGTCTGCATCGTCGTGGCGACGACGTTGGCGGCGGCGAAGATCAGGAAGAGATCGAAGGCGGACTGGGTGCGGTGCGCCTCCGGAACAGGCGAGAGATCGGCAGCGTCCACGGCGGCATTCTACTATGCCGCTTGTATACTCAGGCACCTCAGGAAGGGCGCATGCGACAGCTCATGCTCGATTCGCCGTCCTCGCTCGGCAGTGCTCAGCCTGCCGGTGCCGTGTCTGCACAGCCGCCCGCGGTCGCTCCGCAATCGTGTCGTCCTGCAGCCCGATCGCGTCTTCGACGGCGAGTCGATGCGCACGCCGGCTGGGTCGTCGTCGTGCGCGGCGAGCGCATCGAGGCCGCGGGCCCCGCGGCATCGACGACGGTGCCGGCAGGCGCGCGAACGATCGCGCTGCACGGGCACGACGCTGATGCCCGGGATGATCGAGGGGCATTCGCACCTGCTGCTGCATCCCTACAACGAGACCGACGTGGAACGATCAGGTGCTGCGCGAGCCGCTGGCGCTGCGCGTCGCGCGCGCCGTCAATCACGCGCGCGCGACCTTGATGGCCGGCATCACGACCGTTCGCGATCTCGGCACCGAAGGCGCCGCCTATGCCGACGTCGGACTGCGCCAGGCGATCAACGAAGGCATCGTTCCCGGCCCGCGCATGCTCGTGGCCGGACCGGCGATGGTCGTCACCGGCAGCTACGCGCCGAAAGGGCTTCGCGCCGGAGGTGACCGTGCCGCAGGGCGCGGAAGAAGCCGACGGCCTCGACGGCGTGGTGCGCGTGGCGCGCGGCCAGATCGCGCGCGGCGTGGACTTCATCAAGATCTACGCGGACTATCGCTGGGGCCCGAACGGCGAAACGCGTCCGGGATTCACGCTCGACGAGATCAAGCGCATCGTCGAGGCCGCCAACAGCAGCGGCCGTCCGGTCGTGGCGCACGCCTCGTCGCCGAGGGCATGCGCCGCGCGATCATGGGCGGCGTCGAGACCATCGAGCATGGCGACGAGGGCACGCCGGAGATCTGGAAGCTGATGGTGGAGAAGAACGTCGCCTTCTGCCCGACGATTGCCGCCGGCGATGCGACGTCGCAGTACGCGGGATGGAAGAAGGGCGTCGATCCCGAGCCCGCGCGCATCGCGCGCAAGCGCGAGACCTTCAAGGCCGCGCTCGATGCCGGCGTGAAGATGTGTTTCGGCGGCGACGTCGGCGTCTACGCGCACGGCGACAACGTGCGCGAGCTCGAGCTGATGGTCGACTACGGCATGACGCCGGCCGCGGCGCTGGTCGCGGCGACGTCCGGCAACGCGTCGTATTTCCGGCAGGGCGAGCGCATCGGACGCGTCAAGGCGGGACTGTTCGCCGATCTGATCGCGGTCGAGGGCGATCCGTCCGCGAGCCTCAAGGCGCTTGCGGCAGGTGAAGTTCGTGATGAAGGGCGGGAAGATTTTCAAGGAAGCTGACGGGAAGTGACGCTTGTCGGGAATCACGATCATGAGAACACTGGTTGCTCTCCTTCGACTCACACTGACGTGTCGCTGTCGGCGGCCGTGCACGGCCCCGACAAGGGCACGCTCGTGATCGTCGGCGGCAACATGCAGGATCCGGCGATCGTCAAGCGCTTCATCGATCTCGCGGGCGGCCCCGACGCGCCGATCGTGATCATTCCGACCGCCGGTGAGGCGGACGACGACTACGACAACTACTGGTCGGGGCTGAAGCAGTGGCGCGAGAACGGCGCGAAGAACCTGACGGTGATCCACACGCGCGATCGCAAGGTCGCCGACTCCGAGGCGTTCGTGAAGCCGATCCGCGCCGCTCGTGGCGTGTTCTTCGGCGGCGGCCGCCAGTGGCGGCTGGCCGATTCGTATCTCAACACGCTGACGCACAAGGAACTGACCGCGCTCCTCAATCGCGGCGGCGTGATCGGCGGATCGTCCGCCGGCGCGTCGATCCTGACGTCGTTCATGGTGCGCGGCGACACGAAGAGCAACGAGAAGATGATCGGCGATCACACCGTCGGTCTCGGCTTCCTGAAGAACGCCGCCGTCGATCAGCACCTGCTGCGCCGCAACCGCCAGTTCGACATGCTCGAGGTGATCGACAAGCATCCGGAGCTGCTCGGCATCGGCCTCGACGAAGACACCGCGATCGTGGTCGAGGGCGATCAGTTCGACGTGATTGGCAGGAGCTACGCGGTGATCTACAGCAACAAGCCCGTCGCCGGGCGCGAGCGGCCGCTTCTATTTCATGGGCGCGGGCGATCGCTTCGACATGAAGACGCGCAAGGCGACGCGGCAGGGCAACGAGTGGCGCCCGCTGCAGGGCGTCCGGCCGCCCAGCCAATAGTCATCCACAGATCCACATACACGATGTGAGCGTCGCTGGCGACCGACCAGCTCTCGCTTCGGCGGACGCCTGTCAATCCGTGAAATCCCGCAGTCGTGTCACTTAGACGACGTTCGCTTCGCCGACCGTCGACTTGCGGGCGAAGCGATCGAGCTCGAACGGCGACAGGTCGAACTTCGGATCGCGTCCGGCGATCACGTCGGCGAGGATGCGGCCGGCCGCCGGCGAGTGCTGGAAGCCGTGGCCGCTGAAGCCGGCGATCGTGTAGAAGCCCTCGACGTCGCTCGACGGCCCGATGATCGGATTGTGATCGGGCGTCATCTCGTAGAGCCCGGCCCACGCGTGCGACACGGCGGCGTCGGCCAGCGCGGGCAGCCGCTGCATCGCGACCTCGATCACCTTCGGCAGGAAATCCCATCGCACGGTGATGTCGAATCCCGGGCGCTCGTCCGGATCGCCCATGCCGAACAGCAATCCGCCGCCCTCGCGGTGGAAGTAGAACGTGCTGTCGAAATCGATCACGAGGATCTTCGACGTCGGGCACGCGGCCGGCGTTGCGCGGCTCGTCCCACGATCCGCCGCCCGGCGGCGGAGGCGATGAAGATGTGGCGACGCTCGGGCTCGACCGGCACGTCGACGCCGAGCAAGCGGCCGATCGACTTCGCCCACGGTCCGGCGGCGTTGATCGAAGATCGGCGTGGAGATGTCGCCCTTCGACGTGCGCACTTCGGTGACGCGATGTCCGGTCAGCTCGCGCGCCGGTGACTTCGCAGTCGCGGACGATCTCGACGCCCATCGCCTGCGCGCCCTTCGCGAATCCCATCGTCACGCCGTTCGGATCGGCGACGCCGTCCGACGGGCAATAGGTCGCGCCCTTGACGCCGGTGAGGTCGAGGCCGGGCGACAGCTCGCGCGCCTCGTCGGCGGACACCCATCGCACATCGACGCCGTGCTTCTGCTGCAGCGCGACGTTCTTCTTGAACGTCTCGACGTCCGCGGACTTCGACAGCAGGAACAGGTAGCCGTCCTGGTGGAAGTCGATCGGCGTGCCGACGATCTCCTCGAAGCCGCGCCATCAGCGCGATCGATTCGATCGACAGCTCGATGTTCGCGGAGTTCGAGAACTGGTGCCGGAAGCCGCCGGCGTTCTTGCCGGTCGATCCGGTCCCGAGCTGCGGCTCGCGCTCGAGCAGGACGACGTTGGTGATGCCGCGCTGGGCGAGGTGCCAGGCGACGCTGCATCCCATGCAGCCGCCGCCGGCAATGACAACATCTGCTGTCTGTTTCATGCGGGTCCGTTGATCTTACCGGCGCTCCGCAAAGGCGAGATCAGGCTTCGAATCCAAGCGTCATCGCCAAGTCAGGCCCAGACTTCAACTTACGTCGCTGTCGCTAAGGATCGAAGCATGACCCGAACTTTCCGGACCTGATGCGCACGGTCACGCTCTCCGAGTACGCGACCGTCCCGCGCGCGCTGCCGGCGTCGATCCGGTCAGCGCTCTCTGCGAGAAGTTGAGCTAGGCCAGGTCGAAGCGGTCGAGGTTCATCACCTTGGTCCAGGCGGCGACGAAGTCGTTCACGAACTTCTCCTTCGCGTCGGAGCTGCCGTAGACCTCGGCGACGGCGCGCAGCTGCGCGTTCGATCCGAACAGCAGGTCGACGCGCGTGCCGGTCCATTCGAGCGCATCGGTGCCGGCATCGCGCGCTTCGAACAGCTCGTTGGCCTCCGACGTCGCCTTCCACGCGGTGCGCATGTCGAGCAGGTTGACGAAGAAGTCGTTGGTCAGCGCCTCCGGCCGTTCTGCGTGAAGACGCCGTGCTTCGAGCCGTCGACGTTGGTGTTGAGCACGCGCATGCCGCCGACCAGCACCGTCATCTCCGGCGCGGTCAGCGTCAGCAGCTGCGCGCGATCGATCAGCAGCGCTTCCGGCCGACACCTGGTAGCGCGCCTTCTGGAAGTTGCGGAAGCCGTCGGCCACCGGTTCGAGCACGGCGAACGACTCGACATCGGTCTGCTCCTGCGACGCGTCCGTGCGTCCCGGCGTGAACGGCACCGTCACGGTGTGACCGCCGTTCTTCGCGGCCTGCTCGACGCCCGCGCAGCCGGCCGAGCACGATCAGGTCGGCGAGCGAGACCTTCTTGCCGCCCTTTGCGCGCTGTTGAACGACGGCCTGGATGCCCTCGAGCGTCTTCAGCACCTTCGCCAGCTGCGCCGGCTTGTTGACGGCCCAGTCCTTCTGCGGCGCCAGCCGGATGCGCGCGCCGTTGGCGCCGCCGCGCTTGTCCGAGCCGCGGAAGGTGGATGCCGACGCCCACGCCGTCGACACCAGCTCCGACACGGTCAGCCCGGACGCGAGGATCGTGCTCTTCAGCGCGGCGATGTCCGTCGGCATCGATCAGCTGATGATCGACGGCGGGAATCGGATCCTGCCAGATCAGATCTTCCTTCGGCACTTCGGGGCCGAGATAGCGCGACTTCGGACCCATGTCGCGGTGCATCAGCTTGAACCAGGCGCGCGCAAACGCGTCCGCGAACTGATCGGGATGCTCGAGGAAGCGCCGCGAGATCTTTTCGTAGGCCGGATCGACTCGCAGCGACGAGGTCGGTGGTCAGCATGTTCGGCGCGATCTTCTTCGACGGGTCGTGCGCGTGCGGCACCGTGCCTTCGCCGGCGCCGTTCTTCGGCTGCCACTGATGCGCGCCGGCCGGGCTCTTGGTCAGCTCCCATTCGACACTCGAACAGGTGCGTGAAGAAGTCGTTGCTCCACTTGGTCGGCGTCGTCGTCCAGGTGACTTCGAGGCCGCTGGTGATGGCGTCGCCGGCGAGACCGGAGCCGAACGTGCTGGTCCAGCCCATGCCCATCGCCTCGATGCCGGCGCTTTCGGGATCGGGGCCGACATGATCGGGCACGCCGGCGCCGTGGGTCTTGCCGAAGGTGTGGCCGCCGGCGATCAGCGCGACGGTCTCTTCGTCGTTCATGCCCATGCGCTTGAAGGTTTCGCGAATGTCCTTCGCCGCGGCGACCGGATCGGGCTTGCCGTCCGGGCCTTCGGGATTGACGTAGATCAGGCCCATCTGCACGGCCGCGAGCGGATTGGCGAGCTCGCGATCGCCGGAGTAGCGCTTGTCGCCACCGAGCCACGCCGTTTCCTCGCCCCAGTAGACGTCCTGGTCCGGCTCCCACACATCGGCGCGGCCGCCGCCGAAGCCGAAGGTCTTGAAGCCCATCGACTCGAGCGCGACGTTGCCGGTGAGGATCAGCAGATCGGCCCACGAGATCTTCTTGCCGTACTTCTGCTTGACCGGCCACAGCAGCCGGCGCGCCTTGTCGAGGTTGCCGTTGTCGGGCCAGCTGTTGAGCGGCGCGTAGCGCTGCTGACCCCTGCCGCCGCCGCCGCGGCCGTCGCCGATGCGGTAGGTGCCGGCCGCGTGCCACGCCATGCGGATGAACAGCGGACCGTAGTGACCGAAGTCCGCGGGCCACCACGCCTTCGAGTCGGTCATCACCGCGGCGAGGTCCTTCTTCACGCGCCTTCAGGTCGAGGCTGTTGAACTCTTTGGCGTAGTTGAAGTCCGGATCCATCGGATCGGACTTCGCGGAATGTTGATGGAGCAGGTCGATGCGCAGCTGGTTCGGCCACCAGTCGCGGTTGGAGCGGCCGCCGCCGCCGGCGTGATTGAAAGGGCACTTTGCTTCGGTAGACATGCGGATGTCTCCTGAATCCGCAGTATAGGAACCGGCCGCCGAGCGCATCCAAGATATCGTCTGTCTCGAAGTGATAGTCTTGAGCTATGGCTCTCTGGGACACCGTCCCGTATTCACTGCGGCAGCTGCAGTACCTCGTCGCCGTCGCCGACCTCGGCGGGTTCCGCAGGGCGGCCGACGCGTGCGGCGTGGCGCAGCCGTCGATGAGCGCGCAGATCGCGCAGGTGGAGCAGGCGCTCGGCGTGCAGATCTTCGAGCGCGGCGCGCGCGGCGTGCGGGTCACCGCGCGCGGGCGCCGCCGTGATCGACCGCGCGCGGCGCGGTGCTGCTGGCCGCGCGCGATCTCGGCGACACCGCGCGGCAGCACGGCGATCCGCTGCAGCGGCACGCTGCGGATCGGCGTCATCCCGACGGTGTGTCCGTACCTGCTGCCGAAGTGGCGCCGTCGCTGCGCCGGCGCGCTGCCCGAAGCTGCACGTCATCTGGAGCGAGGACAAGACGCAGGCGCTCGTCGAGCAGATCGAGCGCGCCGCGCTCGACGGCGCGATCGTCGCGCTCGACGATCGCGTCGCGCAGCTTCGATCACGCGGCGATCGGCGACGATCCGTTCGTGCTGGCCGCCGCGCCGGGGCATCGCGCTGACGAAGCGTCACGGGCCGGCGTCGCCCGACGTCCTCGACGGCGCGACCGTGTTCCTGCTCGAGGACGGTCACTGCTTTCGCGACCAGGCGCTGGCCTTCTGCGGCGCGACGGGTGCGCACGAAGCCGATCTGAAGGCGACCGGCCTGTCGACGCTGGTGCAGATGGTCGGGGGCGGCGACGGCGTGACGCTGCTGCCGCGCCTGGCGGTGGCGGTCGAGAATCGGCGCGGCCAGCTCGCGGTGCGCGCGTTCACGATCGCCGGCGCCGGCGCGGCGGCTGGTGCTGGCCTGGCGCAAAGGGTCGGCGATGAAGCGGCCCCTCGACGCCGTGGCCGCCGTGATCAGAAAGGCGTGGCCGAAGTCGGCCTTGTAACGGCGACTGACATCGCAACCACCAAACGCTTCGGTTTCTGCGTACGTGCAGAAGCTGCATCGAAATCGCTCTTGCGATGTCAGACCCCGTTACATGCTAGCGCTGGACCGCGGCGCCGCGCAGGTAGACGCTCGAGATCTTCCGCGTGTTGGTGATGTCGTCGAGCGGGTTGGCATCGAGCACGAGGAAGTCGGCGATCTTGCCGCTCTCGATCGTGCCGGTGTTCGCGATGCGCAGGAACTCGGCGCCGTTCTTCGTGGCGGCGACGATCACCTGCGCCGGCGTCATGCCGGACGCCACCATGTCCGCCATCTCGACGTGCGGCGCCCACGGCGTGTTGCCGTCGGTGCCGACGGTGATCTTCACGCCGGCGTCCGACATCTTCTTGAGGTTGCGGCCCTGGATCGCCCAGGTCGCGGCGACCTGCGGCCGATCGGTGCCGCCGGCCTGGATCTTCTGCAGCTCGCCGTCGGGAATGCTGCCCCGCAGCCAGCTGTAGTCCGCGGCCACGCCGCGATCCGGCATGTTCGGGATCAGCACGAAGTTCGGACGCGCCTTGAGCAGCGCGACCGCCTCGTCGTCGATGTCGCGATCGCGAATGCCGTGCGCGAAGCTGTCGATGCCCGCCTTCAGCAGCCCCTTGGCGTCCTCGAGCGAGAAGATGTGCGCGGTGACGCGCAGCTTCTTCTTGTGCGCTTCATCGATCACCGCGCCGTAGAGCGGCGGCGTCAGCTTCGGAAACTTGCCGTCGCGATCGTCGACCCAGATCTTGATGATGTCGACCTTCTTCGCCGCATTCTCCTGGACGGCCTTGCGGCCTTCCTCGGGCGTCGTGATCCAGTAGGGCACTTCGGTGCGGCCCTTCTCCGGCGCGGTGATGCCGCGGCCCGCCGTGAAGATGCGCGCCAGGCCGGCACGGTCTTGGCGCGCTGGGCGAACGCCGCGTCGGTGCCGTCGAGGCCCATGCTCAGCGCCGCGCTGACGCCGAAGTGCGCGCGCCGGCGCAGATCGGTCTCGAGCTCCGGCGCGGTCGTGCTGGTGTGCACGTGCGTGTCGACGATCGCCGGCATCACCGTCTTGCCGGCGAGGCTGACGCGCGTGGCGCCGGCCGGCGCCTTGATGATCGCGCCGGGCCGACCTGCGTGATGCGATCGCCCTGCACGACGATGCTCGCGTTGTCGATGACGCTGCCGTCGCCGACGATGACGCGGCCGCCTTCGAAGACGGTGACGGTCGGTTGCGGCGCGAAGGCGACGAGCGTGACGAGCGCGACGCGCCATCGACTCCAATCGCAATCGACTGCAATTGATCAGCAATCGAGATCGAGATCTGAATCTTCATCGCTTGTAAACCTTTCCATTTCGCATCACGAACCGCACGCGCTGCAGCGCGGTGATGTCCTGCCGCGGATCGCCTTCGATCGCGACGAGATCGGCGTTGAGGCCGGCCGCGATCGCGCCGAGCTCCTTCTCGAGGCCCATCGACTCGGCCGCGAGCGAGGTCATGCCGACGATCGCGTCCATCGGCTTCTGTCCGGCCTTGACGCGCTCGATCGGCTCGCGCGCGTTCTGGCCGTGCGCGCCGGCCACCGCGTCGGTGCCCATCACGATCTTCAGGCCCGGCGTCTTGAGCGCCGTCGAGAACATCGGGCCGCGCAGGCCGAGCGCCTTCTCCATCGCGGCGAAGCCCTCCTCGGTGTAGTTGCCGATGCCGAGGAAGCGCGCCTTGTTCTCGAGATAGTTCTGCGTCACCAGGCCGATGTTCGGATCGAAGTAGACGCCGGCGTCGGCGAGCGCCTTCAGCGCCTCGGCGTTGGCGAGGCCGCCGTGCTCGACGACGGTGCACTTGCGCGCGTGCGGCGCGCAGCATCGATTCCGGGCTGTGCGCGTGCACCATGCTGCGCAGTCCCTGCGCGCGCGCTTCGCCGCACGCGGCATCGACCTGTTCCTGCGACAGCGTCGGCACGCCGCCGTCGCGGATGCTCGCCGACGCGAAGATCTTGATCAGGTCGGCGCCGTCGGCCTTCTTCTTGCGGATCTCCTCGCGAATCTGATCGGGCGTCCACTTCGCATTCGAGATCTGGCCGAGCGACGACAGGATGCGCGGGCCCGGCAGCACGCCGCGGTTGATCGCGTCGCGCAGCGGCTTGTCGGACGCCGCGCCGACGCTCTGCACGGTGGTGAAGCCGGCCATCAGCGTGACGTAGGCGTTCTCGGCGCCGTAGAGCGCGGCCTGTTCGGCGGCTCCGGCCCGCGAGTGATAGCGGCCCTTGTCGTCGAAGTGCCAGCCGATGTGCACGTGCGTGTCGATGAAGCCGGGCAGCAGCGTCAGGTTGCCGAGGTCGATCGTCGGCGCGCCGCTCGGCGTGCCGACGCTGACGATCTTGCCGTCCTTGATCGCCACGTGCGCGTTGCTGACGTTGCCGCCGCGGCCGTCGATCACGCGCCGGCGCGGATCGTCATGCCGGGATTCGGTTGCGCGCCGACGACGACGCGATCGACGGCAGAGCGCGAGCAACGAGAGCTCGCATGACGCTGATTCGCCATGTCTGACCTCTGATCCTCTGATCCCTGATCCCTACTTCTTCACGATCTCCGCGGCCCGATACAGCTCGTCCGCCGACTGCAGCGTGATGTTCCGCAAGCGCTCCGGATAGTTCGCCGGCAGGTTCTTCAGGAACGCGCGCACCGTGTCGGCCACGTCCTTGCGTCTGGTGGCCGCCGAGCGTGGCGTCGAGCCAGCGCTTCGGGAAGAAGATATCGCCGGTCTTCTGGATCTCCCACAGCATCTCGAGGCTCGGCTGCACGTATTTCTTCGACGCCTCGGCGCGCAGCGGGTGATGCAGGTAGCTGAGGCCTTCGAGCACCCACGGCTCGCGCCGGCGGTTGTTGACATCGCGCAGCGACAGGAACCACTTCTCGCGCTCGGCCGGATCGGCCGACAGCGCCGGCATCACGAACTGAAAGCGGCCTTGCGATCGGGATTCTCGATGCGCGCCAGCTGCGTCTTCAGGATGCTCGCTCCAGCCATCGACCTGCCGCACGGCGAGCTCGAGGGCGAGCGCGGTGTAGTCGGCTTCGGCGAGCGGCAGCCCGGTGACCGTCTCCTTCTTCTCCCACACCTGCCGCAGCCAGTTGACGGTGCCCGGCGTGACCGCGACGTTGCGCAGCGTGCCGAACCACGAGGCCTTCTGGCTGGCGTGCCGGCCTGCGCCAGGCCTTCGCGCAGCAGCGATTCGAACCGCGCCGCGCGCGTCGTGCGCTCGCGGCTGATCGAGGAAGCGCCACCACGTGTTCGAGGCATAGCCGAGCACGCGCGACGTCATCTGCTCGTCGGTTTCGCGCGGCAGCGAGCGCATCGCGAGATCGAGGAACGCGTCCGGCGCGCACCTGGCCGTCGAGCAGCGCGTCCCACAGCGTCACCCACGCGCTGCCGCGCGTCAGCGGATCGTCGATGTCCGGCAGGTTCGCCAGTCAGGTAGTCGAGCGTCATCTTGTCGAGCGTGAAGTCGCCGTAGGCCCAGCCGGCGCCGTTCGGCAGCACGATAGCGCGGCGCCGGCTGCCCGACGGCCTGCGGCACCTCGACCTCGCGCCCGATCATCTCGACGTTGATGGCGTCTCGCTGCGGCCGGCATGGCGCGCCGATGGCGACGCGCAGTTGCTGCGGCCACACCAGGTTGCGGTTCCACGGGATCGCTCTGGCGAAACGCCAGCCGCGTGATCGATGCCGTTCTTCACCTCGAGCATGCGTTTCGATCGTCGGCCGTCCCGGCTGATCGACCCAGACGCGGCTCCACTCCTGCAGATCGATCGGCGTGCGCGCGTCGAGCACCGTCGATCAGGTCCGACCAGGTCGCGTTCGCGAAGGCGTGCGCCTTCAGGTACTCGCGCAGGCCGTCGCGAAAGTTGTCCTCGCCGAGCAGCGCTTCGAGGTGGCGCATCACGACCGGCGCCTTCTGATAAATGATCGCGCCGTACATGCTGCCGGCTTCGTTCAGGTTGTCGAGCACCTGGCGAATCGGGTTGGCGCCCGGCGTGCGATCGACTTCGTAGGCGGCCGGGTAGTTGCGAGAGCAGGAATCGCAGGTCGTGATTCACGGTCGGGAACGACGGGTTGACGATCTTCGCCGCCATGAAGTTGGCGAACACTTCCTTCATCCACACGTCGTTGAACCAGCGCATCGTGACGAGATCGCCGAACCACATGTGCGCGGTCTCGTGCGCGATCACCGAGGCGCGGCCGAGCAGCTGGTTCTGCGTCGCCGATTCGTCGAGCATCAGCCCCGACGCGTTGTAGAGAATCTTGCCGGCGTGCTCCATGCCGCCGAACTGGAACGCCGGGATCGCGACGAAGTCGAACTTGCCGAACGCGTACGGAATCGCGGTGTAGCGCTCGAGAAACTCGAGCGCGCGCGCGTGCAGATCGAAGATCGCCTCGCGATTGCGCGCCACCTTGGCGGCGTCGGTTTCGCGATGGAACATCCGGAACGTGCGGCCGTTGCGCTCGGCGGTCTCGATCTTGAAGTCGCCGGCGATGAACGCCACGAGATAGGTCGGCAGCGGCTGCGTTTCCGCGAACGTCACCGTGACGCGATCGCCGCGCGGTCGGTGCGCGACAGCTCGGCGCCGTTCGCCGCCGACTGCCACTTCGCCGGATGCTCGAGCGTCACCGTCCAGCGGCCCTTCAGGTCGGGTTGATCGAACACCGGAAACGCCAGCCGCGCGCGCGCCGGCACGAACAGCGTGTAGAGAAAATCGTTGTTGCGATTGAGCGACGCATCGCCGGCGTTGAACGCGATGCGGATGGTGTTGGCGCCGGCCGCCAGCGACGCCGCCGGAATCACGATGTGTCCGTTGACGTAGGTGAACGGCCGCGGGCTTGCCGTTCGCGTCAACCGACTTGACGTGGTCGCGGCTGGTCTCGAAGTCGAGCACCAGCGGCGCCGACGCATCCTTCAAGTCAAACCGGATCGTCGTCGTGCCGGTCAGCGGAGAGGCGATCGCCTCGGGAATCGACAGCGACAGCTCGTAGCGCAGGTCGCTGACGATGGCGGCGCGCCGGGTGGCGACGTCGAGCGGCACGCCGGCGTCGGGCGTCATGGTTTGCGCGGATGCGGCGATGCGGCCACGACGGCCAGGCCGAAGCCCAGGCCAGGTAAAACACGCATAATGGCGCCATTCTACGTGCAGGCCGACGGCCAACAGGCCGAACGGCCAAGGCTGGGAGGATCGATGATCAGCCGACGTGAAGTGGTGACCGCAGGAGTGCTCGGCACGCTGGCGACCGGCGCGGCGGACGCCGAGCCGCAGAGCACAAGCCGGAGGTGCAGTCGTCGCGCGAGCGTGCAGTCGAGCTCGACGACAGCAGTTGAACGAGTTGAAGACGTCGGTCGACCAGGGCCTGCGCGGCAACTCGATGAACTACGGCAACGTCGGCGCAGGTCAAGACCGACGATCCAGCAGTACGCGCAAGGTCAGCGGCAAGTTCCCCGATTTCATGCGACATCGGCCTCGAGCGTGTTCTACGACGTCTACGACTGGCACGTCCGGCACCAGCAGCAGATCCAGATCACGCGCATCGCCGATCAGCGGATGGCGATTCAGTTCATGTTCACGCAGCTGATCCTGCGCTGGGAGAACGATCGAGATTACGTCGGCACGCCGTACGATCGCTAAACGGTGCCTAGGTGCGTACGGTGCGTAAGGTGCCTAGGCGGTGCCCGCATCCAGGCGCCGAGGCGAGCCAGGCCTTCGTCGATCTTTGCCGTGTCGCGCACGAGCGGGCCGAACGAGATGCGCACGCCGTTCGTGAGCGACTCGCCGAAGCCGCCGCCGGGCACGACGAGCACGCCGGTGGCCTTGAGCGCCCTGCGGCACGAACTCGTCGGCGTTGGTGCCGATGTCGACGCACGGTGTAGAGCCCGCCGAACGGCGTGAGCCGCGGCCGCTGCAGGTGCGTATCGACCGCCTTCAGCGTCACGTCCGCGGCGTTCTTGTAGAGCGCATTCGCGTCCTCCACGTACTTCTTCAGCGATCCATCCGCGATCGCCGCCTTCAGATATCTCGCCATCGTCATCTGCGACAGCGTGTCGGGGCAGAGGATGCTGCACTGCTGCACGCGCTCGATCGCTTCGACGACGGACGGATGCGCTTCGATCCAGCCGAGCCGCCGGCCGAGGCCGCGCGCCCACTTCGAGTTCGAGTGGATGCCGACGACGTTCGGATGATCGGCCGGTGACCACGCGTAATACGCGGGCGGCGTCTGGAAGTACTGGCACTTGTAGGCGAAGTCGATCGCCAGCCACGCGCCGGCTTCCGACGTTTTCGCGAGCATCACGTCGGCCAGCGCCTGCGGCAGCACCTGGCTCGTCGGATTGTCCGGCGCGCCGAACAACACCAGGCGCGGCCGATGCGCGTCGAACAGGCGCGAGAACTCGCGCGCGATGCCGGCCGGATCGCGTTTCGCGGCAGGTACGACCACGTCTGCGGATCGAGCACGCGCAGCCGCACGATCTTCACGCCCGGCACCGCGAAGGCGAGCTGGCCTTCGTAGTTCGCGTAGGTCGGATCGAGCAGCATCACGGTGTCGCCGGGATCGAGCAGCGTGCGGAACAGATCGTGCGTGAGCTGCGTGCTGCCCAGGCCGATCGCGATGTGCTCCGCGCCGAGGCGCGGCACGCCGAACAGATGCTCTTCGAATCGCGCGATCTGCTCGCGGCATTCCATGTCGCCGAGCGTCGCGGTGTAGCCGCCGCTCTTGTGGAACAGCTCCGCGTCCGAGACGATCGATTCGTAGGCCTGCCGGAACTCGTCCGGCGCCGCGTGATTCACCCAGCCGCCGCCGAACGAGATCACCTGCGCCGGGTCGAGCCCCATCGCGAGGATGTTCTGCCGCTCCGCCATCTTCATGATCTGGCGGATCGGCGAGGGGCGGTTGATCTGCTCGCGGACGAGCGACGGAAAGCGCGGGGCCGGTCACGGTTTTCATGGATCGACGAAGTCATACTTACGTCGTTCGCCGAGGCTTCGTAGCGGCAGAACCAACCCTGCGTGCGCGTCCGTTGCCGTCCAACCTCCGCAGCCAGAGGTCCGTCCATGTTTGACAACCTTCGACAGGACATCACCGGCGCGCATTCGCGGGCTGATCAAGAGCCCGGGCTTTGCCGCCGCCTCGCTCATCACGCTGGCGCTCGGCATCGGCGCCACCTCAGCCATCTTCAGCGTCGTCAAGGCCGTGCTGATCACGCCGCTGCCGTATGCCGCAGCCGGAACGGACGGTGCAGATCTTCACGCGCTGGACGGCGTTCGAGAAGACCTGGATCGCCGATCAGGAGGTCATCGACTTCCGCAACATGTCGAAGACCATGACCGCGATCGCGGCGTGGAGCTCCGGGCAGCAGAACCTGACCGGCGACGGCGAGCCGGTCCGCATCGGCGTCGGCTTCGTCACCGCGAACCTGTTCGACGTGCTCGGCGCGCGGCCGCTGCTCGGCCGCGTCATGACGGCGGAGGAAGACGTGCCGAACGGCGCGCAGGTCGCGGTGCTCGGCTATCCGCTGTGGCAGTCGCGCTACGGCGGCGATCCCGGCGTGATCGGCACGACGCTGATGATCAACGACGTGCCCGTCGAGGTGATCGGCGTGATGCCGGAAGGCTTCCGCCTGCCGACCGACTTCAACGACGATGCGGCGGAGCCGACGCAGTTGTGGCGGCCGATGGCGTGGGACCTGACGCAGCTCAGTCGCAACCACGGCTACTACGCCGTCGCGACGCTGGCGCCCGGGCAAACCGCGGCCATCGGCCACCGAGGAGCTGCGCGCGATCTGCCACGCGGCTGACCGAGCAGGGCGCCTATCCGGTCGCAGATGCAGTTCTCGGCGTTCGCCGTGCCGCTCGACGACGAGATCCGCGGCGGCATCGGCCGGCGATGTGGCTGCTGATGGGCGCGGTCGGGTTCCTGCTGTTGATCGCCTGCGCGAACGTCGCGAACCTGCTGCTGGTGCGCGGCGATGCGCGCTTGCGCGAGATGGCCGTGCGCACGGCGATCGGCGCCGCGCCCGATCGCCTGGTGCGCCAGTTGCTGACCGAGAGCGTCGTGCTCGCGTGCTCGGCGCGCATCCTCGGACTGGTGCTCGCATCGGTCGGACTGCGCGTCCTGATGACGGTCGATCCGACCAGCCTGCCGCCGCTCGCGCCGGTGCGCCTCGACTGGACCGTCGTCGCGTTCACGCTCGTGCTCGGCGTGGTGACGACGATCGTGTTCGGCCTGGCGCCGGCGCTGCAGGACGCTGCGCGTCAACCTCGTCGAGTCGCTGCGCGAAGGCGGCCAGCGACGGTCGGCGGCCATCGCCAGCGGCTGCGCAGCCTGCTGGTCGTCGCCGAAGTGTCGCTCGCGGTCGTGCTCGTGATCGGCGCGGGCCTGATGGTGCAGCAGCCTGTCGGCGCTCGGCCGGATCGATCTCGGCTTCAAGCCGGAGCAGCGTGCTGACGATGCGCGTGTCGGTGCCGACGACGCGCTACGACACGCCGGAGAAGGTCGTCGACTTCTATCGGCAGTTGAACGAGCAGGTGCGCGCGCTGCCCGGCGTGCAGTCGGCGGGCTTCGTGCGCGTGCTGCCGCTCGCGACGACGATTGGCGACTACGGTCTCGACGTCGAGGGCTTCGAGGAATCGCCCGGCGTGAATGCGAAGGGCGACTGGCAGATCGCCACCGACGGATCGTTCGAGGCGATGGGCACGCGCCTGATGCGCGGCCGCTGGTTCACCGCCGGCCGACACCGAGCAGTCGCAGGCGGTCGCGGTGATCAACGAGACGATGGCGCGCACCTACTGGAAGAATCCGGAGGACGCGATCGGCGGGCAGATTCGCGTCGGGGCGGCATGAATCGCCCGTGGGCTGACGGTGGTCGGCATGGTGGCCGACGAGCGGCACAACGGCGTCACCGGCGTCGTCAAGGAGAAGTTCTACGTGCCGCACAGTCAGTGGCACATCGCCACCTCCGGCAGCCTGATTCGCGGCGGCTTCCTCGTCGTTCGCACCACCGGCGATCCGATGGCGGTGGCCGGCACCGGTGCGCGACGCAGATTCGCGCGATCGATCCGAATCATTCCGGTCGCGAACATCCGTCCGATGACCGAAGTGGTGTCGACGTCGCTGGCCACGCCGCGGCTGACCGGATTCCTGATGGGCACGTTCGCGGCGATCGCGCTGACGCTGGCGGCCGTCGGCATTTACGGCGTGCTGTCGTATCTGGTCGCGCGCCGCACGCACGAGATCGGCATCCGCCTCGCGGTCGGCGCCGATCGCATGCAGGTGCTGACGCTGGTCCTGAAGCAGGGCCTGACGCTGGCCGGCGGCGGCATCGTCGTCGGGATCATCGCGGCGTTCGCTGCTGACGCGGTTGATGCAGAGCTTGCTGTACCAGGTCCGTCCGAGCGATCCGTGGACGTTCGTCGACGGTGTCACTCGCGCTGGTTGGCGTGGCGCTGCTGGCGAGCGCGGTGCCGGCCTTCCGCGCGACGCGCGTCAGTCCACTGATCGCGTTGAGAACGGAGTAAGACAGGTTGTCCACGGATTACGCGGATTACACGGATGCGACGTTGCTCGCGGCGGCGCTTCGAGTTCGCGAATTGGATCCGGTATCGTTAAGGCGTCATCGAATGATGCCTCCGTGATTCCGTGCCTCCGTGGCCCGTACGTGACCGCTTACGCGGTAGTCCCCGCCTCAACGAGAATCGGCGACAGGACCCGCATCAAGTCCGCAGGTGCCATCGACACCAGGAACCCGCGGCGTCCGCCATTGATGTAGATGCGTTCGAGGTCCGCGATCGTCTTCTCCATGAACACCGGCAGCGGCTTGCGCGTGCCGAAGGGGGAAGTGCCGCCGACCATATAGCCGGTATGCCGCTGTGCCACATCCGGCGCGCATGGGGAGACGGTCTTGGCGCCGATCTGCCGCGCGAGATTCTTCGTCGACACTTCTCGATCGCCGTGCATCAGGACGATCAGCGGCTTCTTGTTCTCGTCTTCCATGACGAGCGTCTTGATCACCGAGTGCTCGTCGACGCCGAGCTCGCGCGACGACACCGCGGTCCCGCCGCGCTCTTCGTAGCGGTATTCGTGTTCGCCGAATGCAACCTTCAGCTCTCGCAGGGAATGGATCGCCGGTGTCGCGGACATCGCCGATGGCGATTGTGCCACGCCGGTCGGTCCGGGTCGCTACTCGAGCTCCCGTCGGAGGGCCTCGAACCGTTCGGTATCGCGGCGGATCCAGCGGCCAAACCACAGCAGCCCTCCGACTGCGGCGAGTCGTCATCCCGACCAGCCACGTCCACGCAAAGCGTTCCGCGTCCGCGTTGTGCGGGCGCGCGCCGGAGTAGAGGTGGTCCCAGATCCAGATCGTGAACACGACGACTTGCGCGACGAGCACGATCCAGCCGATGCGCCACGCCATGGCGCATCCGTCGCAGGCGCTCCGCTGAGATCGCCACATATTCCGCGACGCTGGTCGCCGACGATCGCAGCACGCCGCGCCAGTTCCACCACCCGAAGCCCACGGCGGCGATCGGTGATCGAGGCGAGCGCGATCATGCCCATCCGCTCGACGTCGCGTCCGCCGTCCAGCCGAGGTAGACCAGGATCGGCAGCGCGATGCCGCCGATCGACGAATTCGGCCGACCATCCACGACCAGACCAGGCCGCTGCGCCGCTGCGACGTAGTGCCGGATCTGCTTCGGCGTGACTCGCGTCGGCTCGCCGGCCTGCCAGTCCGCGGCCCACTGCTGGAAGTTCGCGATCGTCGTTGCGTTCATACGGTCGTTCCTCCGCGTGCGCCCAGCAGGCGCGACAGCGCGGCGCGCGCGCGGGTCAGGCGCACGGCCACGTTGTTTTCGCTGATGCCGACAATGTCGGCGACTTCGGCGTTGGCTCAGGCCTTCGAGCGTCAGCACCACGACCTGGCGCAGGCCGAGTCGGCAGCGCCTGCACCGCGGCCTGCAGGCGCTCGCGCCGTTGTTGTTGCGACAGCGAGTGCTCCGGGTCCGGTTCCGGCGCCGCGACCGGCGCGTCATCGTCGAGCGGATCGGTGCGGCGCCGTTGCCAGTGATCGATGTGGCTGACCGCGCGGTTGTGGGCGATGCGGAACACGAACGTGCGCTCCGAGCACTCGTCGCGAAATCGCGGCAGCGCCTGCCACACGGCGAGCCAGATGTCCTGGACGAGATCCTGCCGCCGCGACGGATCGCGCTCGTAGCTGGCGACCAGCCGCCGCAGCGCGCGATCGTGCTCGCTGCAGCAGCCGGACGCAGCGGTCGTCGCGGCTCTCGGCCCGCGAGCCGCCGTGCTCACGCCGTCGGCTCTCCGCAGCACGGACTCGCGCCCCAGCTGGCGCGCCGCGGCCAGCCATGCCGCGGCGCCCGCGGCGAGGGTGATCGCCGACAGCACGCCCAGACTCGGATCGACGGCGGGCGCCTCGCCGCGGACCAGCGCGGTGAGCAGCATGTGCTGGCCGATCATAGGAGCGAACGCCATCCAGGGCGCCGGTTGCGATCGAGTCCGAACGCGAACAGGAATCCCGGGATCATCGGCAGGAAGATCAGCATCGACAGCTTGGTCTGCGCTTCCTTGTAAGGTGCTGCGCCTGAAAGGCGATCAGCAGCTGCACGGCCGCGGCGGCAGCGCCAGCGGCGCCAGGACGCGAACATGCGCCAGCGCGTCGACCGGCGACAAGCCGATCGGGCAGGTCGAGGTTCTGCAGGCGCGGGTGCTGCATCACGGCGCACGAGACGTGCGCATCGCCAGCGTCACCGTGGCGACCGACGACCGCCGACACGGCGAGCCATTTGCCGCCGACGATCGCGAGGCGGCTCACCGGATGCAGCAGCAGCGATTCGAGCGAGCCGCGCTCGCGTTCGCCGGCCGTCACGTCGGCCGCGACGCTCATGCCGCCGATGAACGCCGCGAGCAGCACGAAGATCGGCATCGTCGCCAGCGTGCGGCCGGCGCGATCCGCGGCGGTGGCGAAGTCGCGATCGAGGACGCGCAGGGGCGCGATCGGCCGACGGCGCGACGCCGCGCAGCACCAGCCGCGTGTCGCCGACGGACCGCGCGTAGTCGGCCAGCAGCCGCTGCAGACGTGCGCTGGCGATGCCGCGCCGACTCCGTCCACGTGGAATCGTGCAGCAGCGCCACCTGCGCCGGCCGGCTCTGCGCGAACTCGCTCGGCATAGTCGGCATCGACGATCAGCGCCACCGGGATGCGGCGATCGCGAATGGCCGCCTCCGGATCGCCGGCGCCATCGGCGACCGTGACGTTCGCGTGACGCGAGGATACGCCACGAGCGACGGCGCCTGCGCCGCGCCCTGGCCGTCGGAACGGTCATCGTGCCGATGTCGGCATGCTGGCGCGGCCATGCGCGACGAGCGCCGATGCCCATCACCAGCGGCCCCCAGATGCCGTAGAACAGTCCCGACATCAGCGATCGGCGATCGCGGACAGCCCTTCTCGCAGTTCCTTTCGTGCCACTCGCCACGCGCGCATCAGTTCAGCCCCTCTTCCGATCCGATGATTCGAACGAACGCGTCTTCGAGCGTCGCGCATCCGGTCTGCTGCAGCAGCTCGCGCGGGCGTGCCGGCCGCGACCATCGCGCCGCCGGACCATGACGATGACGCGATCGCAGAGCGCGGCGACCTCCGGCATGACGTGGCTGGAGACGAGGACGGCGCGGCCGAGCTCGGCGAGCCGCGGATGTCGCTGCGCACCGTCGCGCGCGCTCATCACGTCGAGGCCGTTGGTCGGTTCGTCGAACACCAGGTTGGCGCGGTTCGATGCACCATCGCGCGCGCCAGCGCCAGGCGCCGTCGTTCGCCCATCGACAACCCGGCGGCGCGGCGGCCGGCCAGTGCCGCGAGACCGAGTTGCGCCAGCAGCTTCTGTCGTGTTCGGACGCGATCGCGGCCGGCGCCACGCCCTGAAGTTCGGCGCTGTACTCGACGTGTTCGCGAACGGTCAGGTGGTCGTAGACGCCGATCGTCTCGGGCACGACGCCGAGCCTGGCGCGCGCCTCGATCGGCCGCGCGCGACGTCGATGCCGTCAACCTCGACGCGCCCGCTATCGGGTCGTCACCAGCCCGGTGATCGCGCGGATCGTCGTCGTCTTGCCGGCGCCGTTCGGACCGAGCAGTCCCGTCACGATGCCGTTCGGCACCTCGAACGACACGCCGTCGATCGCGGCGGTCTTGCCGTAACGCTTGCGAATCTCGCTGGACGCGAATCATGGACGGGTCCCCGCGATGTCGATCACGAACGGCGGCCACGCCAGCTGCTCGAGCGCACAGCTGCGTCGAGCGTCGTCGCCGTCGCCCTGCGCGATGAAAGCCGGCGATCAGCTCGGGCACGCAGCCGGTGAACGACGCGTTGTGCGCGGCGGCGGGCACCACGACATGCCGGAACCGCGCGAAGTGGCGCGACATCATCTCGCCGGTGCGCGGTGGCGTCACGGGATCGTGCGCTGCCCGACAGAATCAACGCCGGCGCCTGGCTGACGGCGTCCGCGGATTCGGCGAGGGGCCGGCCCTTCGGCCAGACTGCGACACGGCTCCGCCAGATCGTCCGCGTAGGCGGTGCCGAAGAGCGAGTCCCGGCATCCGCTGCGAAGTCGACGCCGCTGACTGCCGGCAGGTCCTCCGAGCACAGCACCGCGAAGGTGGCGCCGAGCGTCATGTCGTCGGTCGTCACCGACGCGGTGCGCAGATGTTGCGCGACGAGCGGCGCGAAATCGCCGTCGGCGGCCTGCGCGAACCAGTGCCAGCACGGTCGCGGCATCGCGCGGCACGTAAAGCGCGCCGCGGATCATGTCGACGACAATCCCGCGGGCGAGCGTCACCTCCGCTGGCTGGTGCGTTCGCGGATGACGGATCGAGACGCGTGACGGCGCCGTCGACGAAGCGCCGATCGAGCGCAGCGATCTCCGCGCGCGGATCGGGAAAGGCCGACGCGGCACGCCGCATCTTCGCGGCAGCTCTCGATCAGCGAGTCGAGCGCGGCCTGGGCGTCAGCCGATACCGTCGATGGAAACGCCATCGTCAGCGGGGCCGCGCCGTCGAGGATGACCGTGCGCGTCGAGCCGGGATAGCGCAGCGCATACAGCAAGGCCGCGCGCGTGCCCCACGAGCCGCCCCAGACGTTGATGCGGTCGTAACCGAGGTCGCGGCGGATGTCGTCGAGATCGGCAAGCGACTGGTGATGGGTGTAGAAGCGCGGATCCGCCGGGAGCGCGGCGGCGCAGCGCTGCGCCTGCTCCCGCAAAGTCATCGGCCTCGAGCACGCGGAGCTCGTCGTCGGGCAAGTCGCACTTCAGCGGGTTCGACGCGCCGGTCCCGCGAAAGTCCACGAGCACGATGTCGCGATGGCGCCGCACCGCGCGGAAGTACCGCGCCACCACCTGTGCCAGCTCGCGCGCGCCCTGGCCGGGTCCGCCCGCCAGCAGGAACAGCGGATCGCGCTCGACGATCCGCCGCAGCGCCGGCAGCACCGCAACGTGAATCGAGATGCGGCGGCCCGCCTGGCTGTCGCGATCCTCGAAGACCTCGCGAACGCCGCAGCGGATCTCTTCGCCGAGGCCATCGATATGACACGGTTCGAGCGCGAACGGCGCAATCGAGACGCCGTCGCACGAGATCGCCAGGGCGGCCAGCAACAACAGGATCGGCAGGCGCATACCCTGACAGTCCGCCGAGCGGGCAGAACCTTACAAAATTCAAAGGTTCCAATTGGTTCCACGGTTCCCTGGAACTTCTGGAACATCTGGCACCGTGGTTCTTCGGGGAAGCGTTAAGATCGACCGGTTCGATGAGCCGCCAGTATCGCGCCGGCCAATCCGTCGAGGATTACTGCCGGCAGTGTCACGAAGATCGCATTCACACGGTGATCGTCGTCGACGCGCACGCGCAGCCGCTGCGCGTGACGTGCGATTTCTGCCGCAGCGAGCACAACTATCGCGGCGGGCCGCGGACTGCCCCAGGACCGCAGAACAGCTCGGACTTCAAACGGTCGGCCAGCCTCAAGTCAGGCGCCGCACCGGCCAGTCACCCCGTATTCATCACAAAGCGCACCCGCCATGACGCCAGCCACCAGCAGACAGCGATCTCGAAGCGACGATTCGCCGCATCATTCGCGAGGAAACCGGACTGACACCGGTCGCGCCCGCCGAGAAGTGGCGCGGCGGTCAGCTGGTGCTGCGGCCCGGCAAGCCCGGCGTGCAGGAGAAGAGCTGGCCGATCGATTCCTTCTTCAACAAGGTCGTGATGCTGCGGAATCGCCTGCGCACGCTCGAGCAGCAGGTCAACGCGTCGGAGCTGCCCGACGATCAGAAGCTGAAGATGCAGGGGTACATCACCGGTTGCTACGGCTCGCTGACCAGCTTCAACGTGCTGTTTGCGGATGAAGACGATCGCTTCGTCGGGTCGAGCGGCGGCCGAGAAAGCTACGGAAGGCGCAGACCTTCTTCTAGGCGCTGGCGTCTTTCGCCCAGCTGTCCTTCAGCGACACGGTGCGATTGAACACCGGCGCGCCGGCGCGCGAATCGGGATCGACGCAGAAGTAGCCCTGCCGCTCGAACTGATACCGCGCGCCGGACGCGGCGCCGCCGAGCGACGGCTCGACCTTGCAGCCCTTCAGCACTTCGAGCGAATGCCGGATTGATCAGCGACGTGAAGTCGGCGCCGTCTTCGCCGCCGCGCCCTCCGGATCTTCCGACGTGAACAGCCGATCGTAGAGCCGGACTTCCGCGTCGACCGCATGCGCGGCCGAGACCCAGTGCAGCGTCGCCTTGACCTTGCGGCCGTCGGGCGCGTCGCCGCCGCGCGTCGCCGGATCGTAGGTGCCGCGCAGCTCGACGATCTCGCCGGCGGCGTTCTTGATCACCTCGGTGCAGGTGACGAGATAGGCGTTGCGCAGCCGCACTTCGCGGCCCGGCGCCAGGCGGAAGAACTTCTTCGGCGGATCCTCCATGAAGTCGTCGCGCTCGATGAAGATCTCGCGCGAGAACGGCACGCTGCCGCGTGCCGAGCGACGGCGTCGTCCGGATGGTTGGCGACCTCCATCTCCTCCGACTGGCCTTCCGGATAGTTCGTCAGCACCAGCTTCAGCGGCCGCAGCACCGCCATCGCGCGCGGCGCGCGGCGGTTGAGATCCTCGCGCACGCAGTGCTCGAGCAGGCCGACGTCGATGACGTTTTCCTTCTTCGCCACGCCGACGCGCGCGCAGAAGTCGCGGATCGATTCCGGCGTGTAGCCGCGGCGGCGCAGTCCCGACACGGTCGGCATCCGCGGATCGTCCCAGCCGGTGACGTGCTTCTGCTCGACCAGCTGCAGCAGCTTGCGCTTGCTCATCACCGTGTAATTCAGGTTGAGGCGCGCGAACTCGTACTGGCGCGGCCGCGCCGGCCGGTGCCGGCGTGCTCGATCGACCCAGTCGTAGAGCGGGCGATGGTCGACGTATTCGAGCGTGCAGAGCGAATGCGTGACGCCTTCGATCGCATCCGACAGCGGATGCGCGAAGTCGTACATCGGATAGATGCACCACGCGTTGCCGGTGCGATGGTGATCGGCGTGGCGGATGCGATAGAGCACCGGATCGCGCATCGTGATGTTCGGCGAGCGCATGTCGATCTTGGCGCGCAGCACGTGGGCGCCGTCGGGAAACTCGCCGGCGCGCATGCGGCGGAACAGATCGAGGTTCTCGTCGACGCCGCGCGTGCGATACGGCGAGTCCTTGCCCGGCTCGGTCAGCGTGCCGCGATGCTCGCGGATCTCGTCGGCCGACAGCGAGTCGACGTAGGCGACGCCCTTGCGGATCAGGTCCTCGGCGAACTGATAGAGCTGCTCGTAGTAATCCGACGCGTAGTACTCGCGCTCGTGCCAGTCGAAACCCGAGCCACTCGCACGTCGTCCTTGATCGAATCGACGTACTCGACGTCTTCCTTGACCGGGTTGGTGTCGTCGAAGCGCAGGTTGCAGTAGCCGCCGAACTCGCTGGCGACGCCGAAGTCGAGGCAGATCGCCTTGGCGTGGCCGATGTGCAGGTAGCCGTTCGGCTCCGGCGGAAAGCGCGTGACGACCCGGCCGCCGTTTTTTCCGGCGGCGACGTCGGCGGCGACGATTTCGCGAATGAAGTCCTGTCGGCGAGCTGCCGCGGGCGCAGCGGTATTCACGTCTGACATGCGTTTCAGCTGATCAGATTATCAAATGCGTCCACGGAAACACAGAAACACGGAGCACTCACGGTCTTTCAAAAGATCGTCCGTGCTTCAGTGCTTCCGTGCTTCCGTGTTCGTCGTTACTCCGCGGCGCAGGGCGCTCCGGCGAGAACGGCGAGGACGATCAGCGGATTGCGGCCGCTGCGCGACAGGCTGTAGGTCGTGCCGCGCGGCACGACGGCGAAGGCGCCGGCCGCGACGGTGAACTCGCGCTCGCCGAGCTTGAGGCGGCCCTCGCCGCCGACGACGTAGAGCATGCCGTCGGCGGATTCGTGCTGGCGGCCGTTCCACGGGTCGCGGATCTGCCACAGCATCGCCTGGCCGACGCCGCTGCAGCCGATCAGGTTTTCCTTCTGCGGCTCGCGGTTGGTGATGAAGTTCTTCTCGATGAAGTCGGGCAGCGACATCGTTTTCGGCGCGCCCGGCGGCGGCAGCTTCGGCGTCGGCGGCGCGGCGTGCCGCGACCGGCGCGGGCGCCGGCGGCGGCGGCGGCGCGGCCGCGGGCGCGGCGTTCAGCGTGATCGACATCTCGGGCTGCGCCGTGCCGGCGCGCCAGCACGATTTCTTTTTCGAAGGTGATGAACTTCTCGTGCGTGAAACGCACGCGATACGTGCCGGCGCGCAGTCCTTCGACGCGCGTCGGGCCGCTCGCCGGGCTCTTCACTTCGCGATCGACCGGGCCCATCACGTGCACGGTGACGTCCTCGATCGGACGGCCGCTGCCGTCGGTGATGAACAGCAGCGCCGTGGTCGTCGGCGATCCCGACGGGCGCGGCCGCGGCGCCTGCGTCGCGGGCGCCAGGCGCGGCGAGTGGCTGAGCGGTGGCGGCCGGCGGCTTCGGCGCCGGCGGCGCCGGTGCCTGCAGCAAGGTCAACAGTAGGAGAGCGACCATGTCACGATGCGTACTACGCGGGCTTCAACGATGCGTTCTTGATGGGCAGGTCACGGACCCGAACCCCGGTCGCCGCGAAGATCGCGTTGGTGACCGCCGCGGCGACCGGCGGCACCGCCGGCTCGCCCAGGCCGCCGATGTGCGCATCGGAACGGATGAACTGGACCTGCGATCGGCGGCGCGTCCGGAAAGGATCAGCGTCTTGTAAGTCGTGGAAGTTGCTCTCGCACGACCTTGCCTTCGGCAATCGTGATCTCGCCGAGCCACGCAGCGGCCAGGCCGAACATGATGCCGCCTTCGACCTGGGCCGTCGCCGTATCGGTGTTGACCACGTCGCCGCAGTCCACGGCGGCGTAGATCGTCTTCACCTTCAGACGCGCCGTCGGGCGACACCGCGACGTGCGCGACCTCGCCGACGATCGAGCCGAAGCTTTCGGTGATCGCGATGCCGCGTCCTTCACCGCCCGGCAGCGGCGAGCCCCAGCTCGGCCATCGCCGCGACTTTTTCGAGCACTGCCTTGAAGCGCGGATGCTCGGTCATCAGGTCGCGGCGGAACTCGAACGGATCCTTCTTCGCGGCGTGCGCCGATCTCGTCGATGAACGCTTCCTTGAAGAAGCCGTGCTGCGAGTTGAGCACCGATCGCCACGGACCGGTGCGCACGTGGTGCTTCGCGTCGCGCGCCTTCGCCGTTTTCTCGGCAATGGCATACGGCATGAACGTCGATTCGCCGTCGCCGCCGCCGGCGTAGAAGCACGACGCCGCGAGCGGCGCGCCAGGCGGCATCGAGCGCGCCGGCAAAGCGCGCCATCGCCGCCGGCCGGTAGAAGCCGTGCTGCATGTCGGTCTCGCGGCTCCAGATCATCTTCACCGGCGCCGGCGACATCACCTTGGCGATGCGCGCGGTCATGCCGACGAAGTCGTGATACCCGGGGAGCTTGCGGCCGAAGCCGCCGCCGAGCGCGAGGTTCGTGTACTGCGACGTCGGCGGCGCTGAGATCCAGCGCCTTCGCGGCGGTGCCGCGCGCGTTGAGCGGATCCTGCGTGCCGGCCCACACCTCGGCGCGATCGCCGGTGCACCCGCACCGTGCACGCCATCGGCTCCATCGTCGCGTGCGGCAGGAACGGGACCCGGTAGTCGGCGTTCACCACCGTGGCGCCGGCCGGCATGTCGGGAGCGGCGCCGAGCGCCTGTGTCGAACGCATCGAAGATCGTCGCGCTCGACACGGCGCCGTGCCCGGCATCATCGAACTGCGGCTTGAGCGTCGCCAGCGCCTTGCGCGCCTGCCAGTAGGTGTCGGCGACGACTGCGACGGCCTCTTCGAGCTTGACGACACGCTTGACGCCCGGCATCTTCTCCGCGGCTGCGGTGTCCACCGCCACCAGCTTGCCGCCGAAGACCGGCGCGATCTCGACCGCGGCGTGCAGCATGCCGGCGATCGTGAAGTCGATGCCGTAGATGGCGCTGCCGTCGACTTTCGATCGCAGATCCAGTCGCTGCCGCGCGGTGCGCCGCAGCGTGTAGGCGTTCGGATCCTTCAGCGCCGGATGCGACGGGACCGATTCCTTCACCGCGGCTGTCGCGAGCTCGCCGAACGTCGCAGATTTTCCGGACGCGGCGTGCGTCACGCGCGAGTTGGCGACGGTGCACTCCGATGCGCTCACGCCGAACTGCTTTGCGGCAGCGGCAACCAGCATTTCGCGCGCCGCCGCTCCGGCCACCCGCATGCCGTAGTGGCCGGTGCTGCGCACCGACAAGCGATCCGCCGGTGAACTGCACGCCGCCGAGGCGCGCGAGACGATAGGTGCCGTAGTCGAAACCGCGCTGGAGCGGTCCCGGCACGTCGATGAAGGCGCGGCCGACGTAGG
The DNA here is from genome assembly GCA_963833135.1 of uncultured cyanobacterium. Lineage (GTDB taxonomy): Bacteria > Acidobacteriota > Vicinamibacteria > Vicinamibacterales > UBA2999 > 12-FULL-67-14b. The sequence continues at coordinate 586,894 of CAWHWW010000018.1, forward strand.
CGTTGGCGTAGGCATCGAGCGCCGGCGCCTCCTTGATGCGAACGAGATTCCAGTCCGCATCCATTTCTTCCGCCGCCATCATCGCCAGCGCGGTCTGCGCCCCCTGGCCCATCTCGCAGTGCGGGACGAGGACCGTGACGATGTTGTCCGGGCGTCACGAGGATCCACGTGTTCAGCTCGCCGGCGGCCTCCGCATCGTCCGAGCGGACGCTGTGGCGGCTCGGCGCGACGATCGCGCCGGTCACGCCGAGCACGAAGCCACCGCCGGCAAGCGCGCCGGCACCGATGAAGGCGCGCCGGGTCCATTTACCCATTACGCGCCTCCTTCGCCGGCGGCGGCGAGTGCTTGGACCGCTCGCCGGATGCGCGCGAACGTGCCGCAGCGGCAGATGTTGGTGATCGACGCGTCGACCTCGGCGTCGGTGGCGTGCGGCTTCTCGGCGAGGAGCGCCGACACCGCCATGATCATCCCCGACTGGCAGTAGCCGCATTGCGGCACCTGGAGTCGAGCCAGGCCTGTTGGACCGGCGTGAGCGACGCCGCCGTTGGCGAGGCCCTCGATCGTCGTGATGGCCGCGCCGTCAACCGACGACACCGGCATGGTGCACGACCGCTCGGCCTTGCCGTTGACGTGCACGGTGCACGCCCCGCACTGCGGCGATGCCGCAGCCGAACTTCGTGCCGGTCAGGCCGAGCGTCTCGCGGATCGCCCACAGCAGCGGGGTGTCCGGATCGATGTCGAGCGTGCGGCTCTGGCCGTTGACGGTCAACGTGATCGGCATGCGCGAAGTCTAAACACAAGGGCGCAGGATCAGAAGACAAAAATCCCTTTTCTGTGGATGATCTGGGACATGACTCTCGCATCCATCCGCAAGCTGTGCCTGTCGCTGCCGGACGCCACCGAGCAGATCCAGTGGGGTAAGGACCTGGTTTTCAAGGTCCGCGGCAAGATGTTCTGCGTCGCCTGCACGGAGCCCGTGGCGCCGCCCAAGGTAGCGTTGTCGTTCAAGTGTGATGACGAGACGTTTGCGGAGCTGGTGGAACGTAGCGGCGTCATCCCCGCGCCATACATGGCGCAGCACAAGTGGGTCGCGCCGGAGCAGTTCGATACCCTTGGTGCCGCCGAATTGGAAAAGCTGATCGTCCGCGCCTACGAGATCGTGAAAGAGAAGTTAGGGAAGCCCAAGGCGGCGGCAAAGAGAAAGCCAGCCGGAAAAGCCGCCGCGAAGAAAACCGCTACGAAGAAGCCGGCAGGGAAAAAGCCCGCGCGTCGCGCAAAGCCAACCCCTCGACTCAGCGCGCCAAAGCGCGTGCGTCGCTCAGCGCGAGCGCCAGCCCGGCGCGGTCGCTGAGCCCCTGCGGCGGATACCCGAGCGCGTTCGCCGCGGCATCGCCGAACAGGCAGGCAATCACGGTCGCGCGATCGTGCGCGTCGAGGTGCGGCTGCGATCACGGTTCGCGTGTAGGCGAGATCATCAGCGTCGAGCGCCGGCGTCGTGCATCCGGCGCGCGCCATCGCGTAGCCTTCCTGTTCGAGCATGCCGTGCAACGCCTTCGGCGATCGGATGCCGTCTGCAGGTATTCGGCCCGATAGATCGACGTCAACACGGCGTCGCGAACGTGTGATGCCGACGCCGGCTCGCTGGTCCAGCAGAATCGCCGGTGAGGAACCCGCGCTTGTGGAAGGCCTCGCTCTCGAAGCGATGGCTGAATTCGCTGGCCCAGCGATTCGTCCACCCGCCCTTGAGATCGTCGGAGACGACGAGCCCGACCTTGTATTCGTGTTCGTCTGGAGAGCGACGGCATTCGCCGTCGCTCTCATCGATCAGCGTCCTGGGCAATGCGTCTCGGCGCCGAGCGCGATGTATTCGTCAATCAACGCCGGAACGTGATCCTTGCCCATCGGGTTCATCGCCACGAGCGGCAGCGCCAGGTCGCCCGTTTCCGGGTCGGTCATCGTCTTGATGTATTCGCGGAACCGCTCCATGCCGCGCGGCATGGCGTACAAGTCCCGCTGGATCTGCAGGAGGGGAAGAAAGCTGAGCTTCATGTAAACGCCCTCGATCGGCGCCCGTATATCAAGGATACTATTCGCCGGCCGTTGAGTGGCCGCTGAGCGGCGAAGCCGCGTAGGCGGCCAAAGGAGTCTCTTGATGCGATCCCTGTTCCTGAAATCGGCGTTGATCCTCACGGTCGTGCTGTCCTGGTCGGGCGTTCCCGCGGCGGAGCGGACCGACGCGGCAAACGGCACGAACCCCACGTTCAAGACGATCGGCCCGCTCACGTTCAGCCCTGACGGCGTGCTGTTCGCCGGCGACACGCAGGCGGCGGCGATCTTCGCGCTCGATCTCGGCAAGGCCGCGACCGGCGGCGCGCCCGGCGCCAAGGCGATTCCCGCGTTCGATCAGAAGGTGGCGGCGCTGCTCGGCACCGACGTCCGCGAGATCACGGTGACCGACCTCGCCGTGCATCCGAAGACGCGCAACGCGTTCGCGTCGGTGATGCGCGGCCAGGGCACGAACGCCCAGCCCGCGCTGCTGCGCATCGACGGCGCCGGCAAGATCGAGGTCGTCGCGTTCGGCGACGTCAAGTTCAGCCGCGTCGAGCTGCCCAACGCGCCCGCCGCGAACCCGGGCGATCAGCGCAACCCGCGCACCTCGTCGATCACCGACATGGCGTTCGTCGACGGCCGCCTCTATGTCGCCGGCCTCTCGAACGAGGAGTTCTCGTCGAAGCTGCGCTCGGTGAGCTATCCGTTCAACACCGTCGACAACGGCACCAGCGTCGAGATCTATCACGGCAACCACGGCCAGTTCGAGACGCGCTCGCCGGTCTACACGTTCGTGCCGTACAAGGTGAAGGGCGAGACGAACCTGATCGCCGGCTACCTCTGCACGCCGCTCGTGAAGTTCCCGGTCAACAGCCTCAAGTCGGGCGCGAAGGTGATGGGCACGACGATCGCCGAGCTCGGCAACCGCAACCGGCCGCTCGACATGATCGTGTACCAGAAGGACGGCCAGGAATTCCTGCTGATGTCGAACAACAGCCGCGGCGTGATGAAGATCCCGACCGCCGGCTTCGGCGACGCCGCCAGCATCACCACGCGCGTGACGACGGAGAAGGGCGGCGTCGGCTACGAGACCGTCGCGTCGATGAAGGGCGTGGAGCAGCTCGACCTGCTCGACGCCAACAACACCATCATCCTCGCGCGTACGGACGCCGGCGTCCTGAACCTGGACGTCGTCGCGCTGCCGTAACCTGCGCGGATGCGGAACTCGAAGAGCGCGGTCGTCCTGGCCGCGCTCTTTCTCTTTGCGGCGTGTAGCGGCGACGGCGGCAGCACCGTCGCCGCCCGGCCAGCCGCGCATCGTCCTCAACACGCGACACGCCGCGGCCGACGATCGACGTGGTCGACGTGCCGGCTGCGGCGATGACGGAGCTCGCGACACTCGATTCGCGCGACGCGTGGACGGCGGTCTTCAAGGTGTCGGTCGGCGCCGATCAGCCGCCGATGGTCGGCCAGTACTCGGATCGAAGACGGCCGCATCCGCTTCACGCCGATGTTCCCGCTCGATCCCGGCCGCCAGTATCACGTGACGTTTACGCCGCCCGGCGCGCGCGCCGATCACGAGCGCCGTGGGCTTGCCCGCGACGGACACGACGCCGAAGACGACGGTGGCGCAGGTGTTTCCGACGGCGGAGGTCGTGCCCGAGAACCAGCTGCGGCTCTACATCCATTTCTCGGCGCCGATGGGCAGCCGCGGCGGGCTCGATTTCGTGCACCTGCTCGACGACGCGGGCAAGGAGGTGAAGGATCCGTTCCTGCCGCTCGACGCCGAGTTCTGGAACGACGATCGCACGCGCTACACGGTGTTCTTCGATCCGGGCCGCCAGAAGCGCGGCATCGCGCCGATCGCCGAGATGGGGCGCTCGCTGACGGAGGGCAAGTCGTACACGCTGGTCGTCGACGCCGAGTGGCGCGACGGCAACGGCTTGCCGCTGAAGCAGCCGTATCAGCCGCACCTTCAAGGTCGGCCCGCCGGACGAGAAGCCGCTCGATCCGAAGACGTGGACAGATCGACGCGCCGGCCGCCGGCACGCAGCGCACCGCTGACGGTCGACGTTTCCCGAGCCGCTCGATCACGGATTGCTGCTGCGCGCGCTCGGCGTGCTCGCGCCGGACGGCAAGCCGATCGACGGCGAGGTCGTCGTCGGCAGCAGCGAGCTGACGTGGTCGTTCACGCCCGCGGAACCGTGGAAGGCCGGCGCCGCACAACCTCGTCGCGTTCGCGATGCTGGAGGATCTTGCCGGCAACCGGATCGGCCGCGCGTTCGAAGTCGATCAGTTCGATCGAACGGACAAGAGCGGCGAGCCGGAGAAGACGCTGATTCCGTTCGTCGTCAGGCTGAGGTCTTGACGGCTTGAGGCCGTGAGGACTTGAAGATTCGAAGAAACGCTGCTTCAAGCCCCAAGCCCCAAGATCCCAAGCTCCCGACCTCGTAGCCCTCAAGTCCTTAGCGTCAGCAGCGCGAGCATCGCCCAGCCGGTCGTCGAGATGCGCTGCGCGTAGCTTTCCTGATTCGCCGGTCTCGTCGTCTCGGGCCAGCTGCCGTCGGGCCGCTGCTGCGAGACGAGGTACTTCTTGCCGTTCGCGATCGCTTCCTTCAATTCTTCAGGGCGATACGCCGATCGCGCGAGGCGCGGCTCGACTTCGAGCGAGCTGAGCGCGAGCACGGCCATCGCGGTGTCGAACACCTGCGGCGCGGCGGTGACGTACGGTCCCCATCCGCCGGCCGGCGACTGGCCGGTGCGCAGGATGCTCAGGCAGGTGCGGCGCAGGTTCTCCGCCATCACGTCGCTCGACGAGCTCGAGCGCGAGCACGGTCGCGGACGCATCGAGCACGTTCTCCGGCGTCAGGCCGCGAATCCACCGATCGGCCTGGACGATCGTGAAGTTGTCGGGCTGCATGCCCGACGAGATCAGCGTCGATGCGCGCCGACCACGTGGCGATGATCGTGCCGTAGGTCGCCGGCGAGCCGATGCTCTGCGACTGATCGAGCTGTCCACGATCCGTCGGCCTTCTGATCGGCGACGAGCAGCTTGGCGGCGGCATCGAGATCGGTGGACGCCGCCTTGCCGTGACGCTCGGCGACGGCGAGCGCGCTGGCGAACTGCACGCGCGCGAGCGTCTTGTCGTCGAAGCCGCTCGGCGCCTTGTTCTGATCCCACTTCGCCGGCTGCTTCAGGAACGCGAGCGTGTCGTCGAGCGACGTGCCGATGTCGTAGCCCTTCGCGCCCGCGACCAGCAGCGCGCGCGTGGCGTCGCCGTTGTTGTGGCAGGAGTAGCAGGGATGCTCGGCCTTCCACTTCGGCACTTCGACCTTGAGGTAGTCGACGCCCTTCGCGATCGCGACGGCGTTCGGATCGGCCTTGTCGATCGCGGTCGCTTCCTTCTTCAGCTGCGCCGCGGCGCCGACCGACAGCGCGAGTACGGCAAGGCCGAGGTCAGCAGAATGCGGCACGCACGTAGATATTCTAGACGTCTGCGCTTGCGCGCCTTCTACTGCTCTACCAGATGCCCGGCTTTGCCCTGCACCGACGCGATCAGCTTCGCCGGGTCGTAGCCGACGCCCTGCTTGAACACCGTCTCGACCTTGCGGATGTCGCCGATCGTCGCCGCGGGATTGCCGTTGATGACGACCAGATCGGCCTGCTTGCCGACCGCGAGGCTGCCGACGCGTCTTGTCGCGGCCGAGGTACTTCGCGCCGTTCAGCGTCGAGATCGAGATCGCTTCGAGCGGCGTGAAGCCGGCATCGACGAGCAGCTCGACCTGCCGCTGGTTCGCGAAGCCCGGAATGACGCCGCCGCCGCCGGTCGGATCGGTGCCGGCGATCAGCAGGCCGCCCGCCTTCGCGAACGCGCGCTCGAGCGCCATGCCCTTCGGGAACAGCGTCGTGTAGATCGATTCCTTGTTCTGCGACGTGCGCGCGTAGTTCTGCTCGAACTGCTCGCGCAGCTGCGGCGTCAGCACCTCGATGCCGGGCGGCTTCGGGCGGCCCGGCGTGAAGGTCTCGAACACCGTCAGCGTCGACGTCAGCGCGACGTTGGCCTTGATCAGCGTCTGGACCAGCGTCTTGAACGGCGCGCCGTTCTCGTCGAGCGCGGCGATGGTCTTCTGTCCGACGCCCTGGCCCGGACACTGATCCGGCTTCTTGTCGGCGACGAAATCGGTGGCGGCGAAGAAGCCGTGCTCGAGATTGTCGATGCCGAGGCTCGCGGCTTCCGCATAGGTGACCGAGCAGAGGTGGCCGGTGACCTTGATGCCGCGGCGATGCGCTTCGTTGATCGCGGCCGCCAGCTCGCCGCGCGTGATCTGCATGTAGGTCTTGAGCGACGTCGCGCCTTCGTCCGTCCAGTACTGCACCTGCCGGCGCGCGTCCTCGGGCCCCTTCAGCGTGCGCATCTGGATGAACGTGTTCGGGCCGTTCAGGTACGGCGCGGTCGCATCGATCGCGGGGCCGGGCTTCTGGCCGGCCTCGACGAGCCGCATCATGTTCAGGTCCATGAACCCGTTCACGTTGCCGCCCGTCCTCATCGTCGTCACGCCGCCGGAGAGATAGAGGCGCGAGAAGCTTTCGCCGAGCTGTCCGTAGACGCCGGGACCGTTCGGGTAGTAGAGGTGCTCGTGCACCATCACGAGGCCGGGGATCACGCTCTTGCCGGTGAGATCGATCGTCTGCGCGCCGGCGGGCACGGCGGTGCTCGCCGAGCTGCCGATCGTCGTGATGATGCCGTTGTTGAGGATCAGCGTCTGATCTTCACGCGGCGCCGCGCCGGTGCCGTCGATGACGCGCGCGTGCGTCAGCGCGATGAGCGGCGCATCGACGGAGACGTAGGCGCGCACCGCGGTCGAGAGGGTCGGGCGTTGTGCGGTCAGCGTGACGAGGGCGGACAGTGTAACGAAGAGCGCGAACGACAGACTGCGGAGGAGCATGGACTAGACGTTACCTCGCTTCATTTCTTCCAGCAGGTGATCGCACGATCGCACGGCGAGCGCCATGATCGTGAGGGTGGGATTCTGGCAGGCGCTGGACACGAAGCTGGCGCCGTCCATTACGAACATGTTGCCGACGTCGTGGGCTTGTTGAAACCGGTTGAGTACCGACGTGCGCGGGTCACTCCCCATGCGCGCCACGCCGAGTTCGTGGATACCGTAGCCGGGGACGCGGTCGGGGACGACGAAGGGGCGGATGTTGCGGGCGCCGGCCGCATCCAGCATCTCCGCGGCGGTTTCGGCCATGTCCGGGATCATCGCCTTCTCGTTGGCGCCCCAGGCCATGCTGATGCGCAACACCGGGATGCCATACACGTCAACAGTCGCCGGATCTATCTCCACGTAGTTGGTGCGGTAGGGCAGGCACTCGCCGAACCCGTTCAGTCGCACCGAAACTATCGGATCGAGCGCCGCCTTCTTGAACTCCACACCGAAGCCCGGTGCACGGTAGTTCAGGTTGGCCTGATTGCCGCCCTGGAATCCGTAGCCGCGGACGAACTTCGTGCTGCGAGGGCCGGTCATCGTGTTGCGGAAGCGGATCGCGTAGATGCCGTTTGGCCGCGCCGCGCGATCGAGCGTCGCGCGATCGGGGAAATCCGGGAACTCGCCCTCGGCGCCGCCGGCCACCCACAGGTGATCCATCAGGTAGCGCCCGAGTGTGCCGCTGGAATTCGCCAGGCCGTTCGGCTGCTGGCGGGTCGCCGAGTTGAGCAGCAGGCGCGCCGATTCGAGCGCCTGCGCGCAGAGGATGACCGAACGCGCGCTCAGTTCCCGCGTTTCGCGCGTAATCCGGTCGACGTAGCGGATGCCGGTGGCCCGCTTGTGGTCCGCGTCCATCAACACCTGGCTGACCATCGCGTTGGTGAACATCGTGCACTTGCCCGTCGCCAGCGCATCCGGCACCGTAGTCAGGGCGGAGTTGAAATACGAGCGCGTGGCGCAGCCGCGCTCGCAGGGACCGCAGTAGTGACAGGCGCTGCGGCCGTTCAGCGGCCTCGTCAGGTTGGCGGTGCGGCCGATGGTGATGGTCCGCCCGAGCGCGCTCTTCACGCGCGCGCGAAGGCGCGTCTCGGAACACGTCATCGGCATGGCCGGCTGGAACTGTCCATCGGGCAGCTCCGCCACTTGCTCCGCCTGGCCGCTCACGCCAACGTAACGCTCGACCAGGTCGTAGTACGGCGCCAGATCCGCGTACGACAGCGGCCAATCATCGCCTTCGCCGTCGAAGGATCGTCCCTTCAGATCCTGTTCACTGAAGCGATAGCTCTGTCGTGCCCAGACGTTGGTCCTCCCGCCAACCAACCGCATCCGGCCCTGCCAGCTAAAGGGCTTGTCGGCGGGCGTCGTGTAGGGCTCGTCCAGATCGTTCGCGAACCAATCGACGTTGTGCTCGGTGCAGGCGTAACAATCCGTCTGGCGCGGCCGCGTCTTGCGGAGCAAGTCGCGCGAGAGGTTTCCGTACGGCAGTTCGAATGGGCGCCGATGCTCGCGAAAGTCGTCGGGTCGATGAGCGCGGCCGGCCTCGACCAGCGCGACGTTGACGCCCGCCTCCGCGAGCCGTTTCGCCGCCCAGCCGCCGGACGCGCCCGAGCCGATCACGATGACGTCGTACGACGGACTGGTCTTCTGCGACATCCCGCCCCCAGAGGGCGGAGGGTATCACGCGCCGTATGGTAGAGTGGCCGGACTTTCCGGGAGCCGCGATGAAACCAACCGACGCACGCCCTGATCGCATCGCGCGCAGAACAGTGCTGAAAGGCCTGGCAACCGGACTGGCCGGAACCGTCGCCGGTCCCGTCGTCGCCGAGGCCGCTGGTGCCGAATCGCCGGAACCCGTCGAGACGATGCAACAGCAGCCAGCCGGCGCAACCGCGACCGCGGGTTTTCTCGACAACTATCAGCGGCAAACCTTGACGAGCCTGGCGGAGTTGCTCGTGCCCGGCGCGGTGGGGGCGGGCGTCGTGGACCTCATCGATCGCGTCGCGTCGGTCGATGCGCCGGCGCGACAGCGACAGCTGCTGAATGCGATTGGACACTTCGAACAGGACGCGCGCACGAAGCACGGCCAACGATGGATCGATCTGGACGAGGCGGTTCGCATCGACCTGTTGCGCCAGGCCTCGACCGCTCCCGAGAGCCGGCCGCCGCAACCGGCATGGGTCAAGGGCCAGCCGATGGTCTTCGAGTCAACCCGCCCTTCGGGTCCGCCAACGATCCGTGATCATTTCGACTTCCTCCGGACCACGATTGCCACGGCGTATTTCACGACCGAGCCCGGCATGAAGGAACTGGGTTGGACCGGTCAGAACGCATGGCGGGACCTGCCTGGCTGCACTCATCCCGACCCCGCACACGAGTAAGCCAATGAAGGCGCACTGGCCCCCGGGATCTTTGACGCGTCGTCAAGTCGTCGCGATGGCCGTGGCCGGCGCCGGCCAGATGCTTCTCGGTTCGACGCGGGCCGACGCTCGACGCCAGCCGCGCAAGGGATCGTGGGGCGTTCAGCTCTACACCGTCCGTGAACAAATCGCCAAGGACCCGGCCGCGACGCTGCAGGCACTGGCTCGTATCGGCTACACGGAGCTCGAGGTTCTTCAGCCGACGTTGCCGATCGTCGCGCCCCTCGCCAAGCCGCTGGGCCTCTCGATTGTCGCCGCGCATCTCGATCGGCCGACGGCAACCGGCGAAGGCCTCGCCGCGTTCATCACGCAGGCGAAGGCGCATGGATTGCGACATCTGGTTGTGCCTTATATCCCGCCGGCCGAGCGGCCAACCGATCGTGCCGGCTTCGAGCAGTTCAGCAGCCGGCTCTCCCGAATGGCACAGGAGGTCGCCGCCGCCGGCCTGCAGCTGTGCTACCACAATCATGCGTTCGAGTTCGGGCAGGACCGCGACGGCACGCGCTGGCTCGACATCATCATGAAGAGCACAGCCGCGTCAGGGATGAAGCTGGAACTGGACGTGTTCTGGGCGGCAATCACCGGCGCAGATCCGGTCGAGACGATCCGGCGATACTCCGGCCGCATCGCGCTCGTGCACCTGAAGGACAAGGATCCGCAGGCGGCCAGGACACTCGTCGAAGCCGGCGTGCCGCGGCAGACATTCGTCGAGGTCGGCTCGGGTGCGCTCGACTTTGCCGGCATCATGACTGCCGCTCGCGCTGCCGGAGTCGAGCATTACTTTGTCGAGCAGGACTTCACGCCAGGCGATCCCGTCGAGAGCTTGCAGAAAAGTTTCACGTATCTGACGCGCATCGGCGTTCAGTGACCGAGGCGTCCGGGTTTGCGAATTCGCGAGTGGAGGAGTCATGGGGCACGTCATGCGTCGGGCGATCTCGTTGGTTGTCGTCACCGTGGCGGTGGCCGCCTGCGGGCCGAGGGCCGGGACGCTCGAGGGTGCGGCGGCCGCGCTCGGCGCGGCCTCGCTGAGCTCGATCGAGTTCTCGGGACGGGCCGATGGTTCCAGTTCGGACAGGCGCCGGCCCCGACGCTGCCGTGGCCGCCGTTCGACGTGTCGCGCCTACAGCGCGGCGATCGACTTCGAGCGCACCGGCCGCGCGCGTGCGGATGACGCGCACGCCAGGCCGTCGAACCGGGACGCGTGCGCCCCGCGCCGGTGGAGCAGCGCCCCGAGCAGTTCGTGAGCGGCGACCTTCGCGTGGAACATGGCCGCTCCGGCCGGCGCCCCGCCGGACGCCGCACCGCGGCCCAGGCGGCGCCGGCGGCGGTCGAGGAACGGCACGCCGAGATCTGGTCGACGCCGCACGGCTTCGTGAAGGCGGCGGTCGCCAACAACGCCACGTCGACAGCCGGCCGGCAGCCGGCTCCGAGGTGACGCTTCACCGCGGGCGGGCGGCGCTACGTCGGCACCATCAACGCGCAGAACCAGGTGGAGCGCGTGCAGACGTGGATCGACAACACCGTGCTCGGCGACACGCCGATCGACACCGTGTTCTCCGACTACCGGGAGTTCGGCGGCGTCACGTTCCCGGGGCGCATCGCGCGCACGCCAGGGCGGCCATCCGGTGCTCGACCTCACGGTGACGTGCGGTCACCGCCAATCCCACGGTCGAGGCTCACCGTGCCCGAGACCGTGCGCACCTTCACGCCGCCGCCGGTCAACGTCGCGGCTGGAGACGCTGGCGCCGGGCGTCTTCCGCGTCGCCGGCGGTTCGCATCACAGCGTCGCCATCGATCAGGCCGATCACATCGTGGTGGTCGAGGCCCCGCAGATCGAGGAGCGCTCGCTGGCCGTCATCGCGAAGGTCAAGGAGACGATCCCGAACAAGCCGATCCGCTACCTGGTGAACTCGCACGTGCACTTCGATCACTCGGGCGGACTGCGCACCTACGTGGACGAGGGCGCGACGATCGTGACGCACAGCTCAACCAGCCCGTACTACGAGCAGGCCTGGGCGGCGCCGCGGACCCTCAATCCGGATCGGCTGGCCAAGTCGAGAAGGCGGCCACGTTCGAGACCTTCACCGACAAGCACGTCGCTCACCGACGGCAAGCGCATGGTCGAGGTGCACGCACATCGCCGGCAACGGCCACAACGACGCGTTCGCGATGGTCTACCTGCCGGCCGAGAAGATCCTGGTCGAGGTGGACGCCTATGCGCCGCCCGCGCCGAACGCGCCGACCGCCGGCGGCGCCCAATCCGTTCGCGGTCAACCTGCTACGACAACATCGAGCGGCTGAAGCTCGACGTGGCCGGATCGCGCCCCTGCACGGCCGCGTCGGCACGCTCGCCGAGCTCCGGAAGGTTGTCGGCCGCGAGGCGACAGGGCTCGACGCGCGAGGCCGTCTGACGGCAAATTGTCGAGGTCGGCCAGGTCCTTGTGCCGGCCCGCGGCCCGCTTGTTGGTCTTCAGATCGTCCAGCGAGATGACCGGGACGGGCAGCCCTTCGACATCGAACACCGTGGCGAGGGCGGCAGCAGTCGTAGTCCACGCCGTCGATCGAGGTCATGATCTCGATGCGAAACGGCGGCGTGCCAAACCGGACGATGCTTCGCGGATCGACGAACAGCTGCGGTTCGAGCGCCGGCAGGTCGAAGCCGAACGCGCGCAGCGCTTGCACGAGGCGCTCGGCGTTGTCCGGCGTCGCGCGCACCCAGACGTCGAGATCGACCGTGGCTCGTGGGTAGCCGTGCAGGCCGACGGCATAGCCGCCAACGAGGAGGTAGTCAACGCGGTTCGCGTTGAGTAATCTCAAGAACTCTTTGAAGTCGTCCGTGAGTAGCGGCGCGTCCATACACGACCCGGCGCATGGCTTCGATGGCAGCCAGGCGTTCCAGCGGCGTTCGCCGCCACCACCACCGGCGCTCGTCCGGCCGACTTGTTCGTCCAGGAGCTCGTCTGTGTAATCTGTGCCATCTGTGGCCTATCGCACGCGCTCGACGTAGCCGTCGCCGGTGAACATGCGGACCACGCGGCCGCCCTCTTCGACGAAGCGGACGATCTCGCCGACCGGGCCGCCGCCGGCCGCCGCGACATAGCGGAACTGCCCGTTGCCGATCGGCTCGAGCCGGATCGGGTTGTCGAGATTGGCGGCGTTCGGCGTGATGATCACGAGCCGCTGGTTCAGCTCGACGACCTGCGACTCGCCGCCGCGGCCTCGATACAGGCCGGCGAATCGCGACCACGCCGGATCCCACGTCGTCGTCGTCGCCGGCGGCGTCGCGGCGGCCTTCGCCACCGCCTCGCCCACGGTGTTCATCAACTGCGTCGCAATGCGCGCCGGGGTTCGCATCGTCTGCGTTGGTCAGCACGATCACGCCGACCTTGCCGTCGAGCTGCATCAGCGTGTTGGTTTGATAGCCCGGATAACTGCCGCCGTGCGACACGTAGACCTTGTCGCGCTCGCGGCGCACCGCAAACCCGATGGCGTTGCCCTGCGTCCAGTTGTTCTCGAGCATGCGGACGCGGTGCATCTCGCGCAGCGATCCGGTGCTCAGGATCTGGCGCCCACCCATCTGCCCTTTCCGGAATTGCGCCGACACGAACTTCGCCATGTCTTCGACGGTGGAGGTGATGCCGGTCGCCGCCGCCATGCCGCGCGCGTCGATGAACGGATTGACGCGCGCGCGTGTCGTCCGGCATCAGCCGGTTGTAGCCGACCGCGAGTCCGCGCGACGTTCTTGTCGACGCTGGAAGTGGTCATGCCGAGCGGCTGGTAGATGTGCTGCTGCACGTAGTCGGCCCACGTCTGGCCGCTGACGGCTTCGATCACCATGCCGGCGATCGAGATACGCGAGGTTCGAATACTTCCACCGCACCTCCGGTGAGAACGGCGCCTGCCGTTCGGCCATCAGCCTGCGCAGTTGCTCGGTGGTCGGGAACTCGAAGGTCGTCCAGTGCGAGCCCGCTTCGCGCGGCAAGCCCGAGCTGTGCGTCAGCAGCTCTTCGATCGTGATCGGCGGATCGTCGGACTCGGCCGGTCGTGACCTCGAACCACGGCAGGTACTTCGAGACCGGATCGTCGAGCCGCAGCTTGCCCTGCTCGCGCAGCTGCATGATGGCGGTGGCGGTGAACAGCTTGCTGTGCGACGCCATGCGGAACTTGGTCTGCGGCGTCATCGCCACCTTCTTGCCGGTGTCGGCAAAGCCGAAGCCCGTCGACCAGATCAGTTCCTGATCGGCGACGACGCCGACGGCGATGCCCGGCAGGTGGCGATAGAGCATCTGGCCCTCGAGCCACGCGGTGAACAGCCGCTGTGCGCCGAGCACGTCGGGGTCGCGCGCCACGTCCGCGGGGCGGTGCTTGCGCCAGCAGGTGCGAGTGGGAGCGGCCACGGTCAGCACGCCGAGCACGCTGGATCATCAGGATCAACGGCCGAGAATTGAGCGCGACATATCTTGACCTCCAGAGCGAACTTTCGCCCTCCTACTGGTTGCCGATTCGATAGAGCGACGTTGCCGTCCGAATGATCAGGCTGTCGCGATGGATCGCCGGTGACGCCATCGAGAATTCGTCGAGCGTGTTCCGTCCGACGATCTTGAATTCGCGGTCCGGCCTCGATCACGTAGGTGACGCCGTCTTCGCTCATCGCGAAGATCTTGCCGTTGTAGGCCCACGGTGATGCGGTGAACGCACCGGCAGTCGGATCGAGCCGCACCTTCGTGTAGATCTCCTTCCCTGTCTTCGCGTCGTGGCAGGTGAAGAAGCCGCGATCGAACAGCGTGTAGTAGTAGTCGCCGTAGACGATCGGCGACGGGTTGTAGGGCCCGCCTTGCGGCAGCGACCACGCGATCGACGCGCTCGACGTTTCTCCGGGCTTCAGCGAGATATCGCCCTTCGCTCCGGGCCTGATCGCATAGACCGGACGCACCTGATCGCCGACGTAGCCGGAGGCGACGTACAGCAGATCGAATTTCGAAAACGGCGTCGGGATCGCGATGCTCGACATCGGCGACAGCGACCACAGCAGCTCGCCATCGAGGCTGTAGGAACGAATCGCGCCGGTGCCGGCGGTGACGATCTCGGTGCCGCCGCGATGCTGCCAGATGTACGGCGTCGCCCAGTTCGTGCCTTCCTTGCGCTCGACCAGCCAGATGGTCTTCCCGGTGGCGGCGTCGACGGCGGTGAGGTACGAGCCCCCGTCGTTGTCGTTGACGATGTAGAGACGCCCGTTGTGGAGGACCGGCGAGGCCGCGGTGCCCCAGCCGTAGCGCGTCGGCTTCACCTGGACCGGCGACGACCACAGCAGCTTGCCGCTAAAGTCGTAGGCGAAGATGCCGACGTTGCCGAACGACACGTAGACGCGCTTGTCCGTCGGTCACCGGCGTCTCGGACGCGTAGGTGTTCTTCAGGTGCCGCGCCTGCGGCGGAATGCCGCGATGCGCTTCGTGCTGCCACGCGATCTTGCCGGTGGTGAAATCGATCGCGTACACCATCCAGCGGTGTTCGACCTGCGGCGCCGGTCGTTCGCCGCCGAAGTAGAGGCCGGCTTTGGGCGCTTCGACCTGTCCCGACGGAATCACCGATGTGACGAAGACACGATCGCCCCACGCGATCGGCGACGACCACCCCTGCCCGGGAATCGTCGTCTTCCATTTGACGTTCTCGGTCGTGCTCCACGTCTCGGGAAGATTCGTGCCTTCGCCGACGCCCGTTGACCCAGGACCACGGAACTGCGGCCATCCTTCGACTCGACTAGCGCCGGTCTGTTGGCCGGCGCCACTCTCGCTCAGGGCAAGTTGGCTCGCCGAGAGTGCCCCTTGCGCGATGGTGACGACCACCGCGAGGACGACGACCGTAGGCACATTACGCACTGTACGCACCGTACGCACCCTATTCCGGGAGTGAGTCGCCCTTGCGGCTCAGGTAGGAAGAAGCTGCAGATCAAGCCGGCGGCGTACACGAATGTCGCCGACGATCGCGGCGGCCACCGCGAGCCGCAGCGGCGGCGTGGCGCCCGGCACGTAGTTGGTCAGCGTCGTCGTCACGAAGGCGAAGCCGGTGCCGAGCATGCGTCCGCCGATGTTCGCGGCAAACCCTTCGCCGGTGCCGCGCAGGTGCGTCGGATACACGCGCGGCAGGTAGTTACCCCAGAAGCTCAGTTGGCCGACCGTGAAGATGCCGGCGAGGAACATGCCCCACTTCGTCAGCTCGAGACTGTGCGTCGGTGCGTAGTAAAAGACGAACGGCATCACGATCAGGCCGGGGATCTGGAACACGCGAATCAACTTCCGGCGCGACACGATATAGAGCGCGAGCACGGCGAGCAGGAAGCGTCCGGCCAGTCCGCCGAATTCCTGGTACGCCTGCACCTGGCTGGCCGTCTGCTGAATCTGCGGCGGCGGCAGCGTGCGCACTTCCTCGATGCCGGGCACGATGCGCGGCATCTGCTGAATGGCGCCGAACGCGGCGCCGTAGGCGAACGCGAACATCAGCGTGGTGACGATCGTCGTGCGGCGAAGCTGCGGCGTAAAGAGCTCCGCGAGCGACGGACGCCGCAACGTGCCGGAGGCCTTCTTCTGCTGCCACGCCGGCGACTCCGGCAGGAACGGCCGGATGAGGATCAGCGGCAGCGCCGGAATGACGCCTGAGATCAGCGTGTAGCGCCACGGCGCGTGGCTGCCGGCAATCGCCGGGAACGACGGACCGTAGGTCACCGCGATGTAGTACGCGCCCGTGACCATCAGCCCGCCGATCGACGAGAACGCCTGCGTGTAGCCGAGCGCCTTTTCGCGCTGCTTCGCGTCGGGGAAGATCTCCGCGATCCACGCCACCGCCGCGACGAACTCGACGAACACGCCGATGTAGGTCGTCGAGCGCAGGACCAGCAGCATGTAGATGTTGGTCGCGAAGCCCGCGGCCATCGCCGAGAACGCGTAGAGCAGGATGCTCCACACCAGCACGCGCCGCCGGCCGAAGCGATCGGTGAGGTAGCCGCCGACCAGGCCGAAGGCGCCGCCGACGAGCGCCGGCACCCAGAAGAACATGCCGACCCAGTAGTTGAAGTCGGGCGTGCCCGGCTTGGAGCCGGTGAGCTCGCCGATGGCCGGCCCGACGACGAGCGGGGCCATCAGGATTTCGTAGATGTCGAAGGCGAAGCCGAGGGCGGCAATGGCGCAGATCAGCCATTGCAGGGGAGTCAGACGACGGCGGCAGGTCATGGGCATGCGTCTAGTGGTCAGCCGAGCGACGACACGTCAACGCCGACCGCGCGTAAGTATACGAGACAGCTTCCGTGCGCGGTCGTTTCCCCAAGCTACACTACACCTGCAAAGGAGACATTCATGTCCTGGATCGCACTGGCTTTTGGCGCGGCACTCTCGTGGGGGATGTACGGGGCGTCATTGCATCGCGGGCAACTGGCGCTCGGCAACCCGATGCGCGCGCTGCTCTGCGTCGGCGTCGCATATTTCCTGATTGGCGTCCTGGTGCCGGCGGGCGTGCTGTCGTCACAGGGCGAGATGCGGAACTTCAATGCCGACCGGGACGACGACGGCGACCTTTGCCGGCGCGCTTGGCGCGATCGGCGCGGTCTTCATCATCTTCGCCTTCAGGAACGGCGGCTCGCCGACCTACGTGATGCCGATCGTGTTCGGCGTCGCGCCGCTCGTGAACGTGCTGACGACGATGATCATCCATCCGCCGAAATCATCGGTTAGTCCGCTGCTATACCTCGGATTTTTGTTGACTGCCGCCGGCGCCGGAATGGTGTTGTACTTCAGGCCACAGAGTTGAGCCACCGATAACGCAACGATCCACAGTTTACAGGCAGGCTGCTGGTTAAACGATCGCAGCCGGGCAGTCGTAGAGTGAACAACATGCGGATTCTCCTTGGACTGACGATCATGTTGGCCCTGCCGGGCACGACGACCGGCCTGGCTCAACACTGGCCCCACTGGCGCGGGCCGTCGCACGACGGCGTGAGCGCCGAGAAGAACCTGCCTGTCGAATGGAGCGCGGTGTGCGCGTCTCCGTCCGCCGACATGGCGGATGCCAATGCGGTTGGCGGTCCACCTTCGCCAAGGCGACGGTGGGCGGCCTCGTTGGCGTCGCCGAACGCGATGCAGCGCGGCGGACAGCGCCCCGCCGGCAGCAACTTCGAGGGCCGGCCCCTGGTGCCGACCGTCTGCGACAACATCCAGACCAAGGGCATCTCGTGGAAGTTGCCGTTGCCGGCCTACAGCGGATCGACGCCGATCATCTGGGGCGAGACGATCTTCCTCAACGTCGCGACCGGAACGAATACCGGCGACCTCGAGCTGTGGGCGATCGATCGCAACAAGCAGTCGGTGACGTGGAAGCGGCCGCTCGCCGGCGGCAACAACATGCAGCGCAAGCAGAACATGTCGACGCCGTCGCCGATCACCGACGGCAAGTACGTGTGGGTGATGACCGGCGTCGGCATCCTCAAGGCGTTCGACTTCGGCGGCAAGGAAATCTGGACGCGCGACATCCAGGCGGACTACGGCAGGTTCGGCCTGAACTGGGGTTACGCCAATACGCCGCTGTTGAAGGGTGATGCGCTGTACGTGCCGGTCCTCCACGGCATGAAGACGGACGATCCGTCCTACCTCCTGAAGATCGACAAGATGAGCGGCAAGACGATCTGGCGCGTCGAGCGCCCGAATCCCGCCGTGCACGAATCGCCGGACGCCTACATCACGCCGGCGTGGATCGAAGCGAACGGCCGCGCGGAATTGATCATCACCGGCGGCGACGTGGTCTCCGGCCACGACCCTGCCACCGGCAAGGAATACTGGCGCGCCGACGTCCTCAATCCGCAGCGCAACGGCGCGTATCGCATCGTCGCATCGCCGACGATCGTCAACAATCTGATCATCGCGCCGACGCGCGTCAACCCGATGGTGGCGATGAAGCCGGGCGGCAGCGGCGATGTGGCGAAGACGCACGTCGTCTGGACGTTCGCGCAAGGCCCCGACGTGCCGACGCCGGTCAGCGACGGCAAGCTCCTGTATGTCGTGCGCGACAACGGCATCGTGCACGCGCTCGACGTCAACACCGGCGCGATCGTCTACGGTCCGGTGCGCCTGCCGTCGGGCACCTACAGCGCCTCGCCGATCCTGGCGGACGGCAAGATCTACGTGACGACGGAAGAAGAGGGATTGACGACGGTGTTCCGCGCCGGTCCGAAGTTCGAGATCCTGTCATCGAACCGGTTGCTGAACGACTGCGCGCCGTACTGCCTGAGCACCGTCGCGATTTCGGAAGGCCAGCTCTTCATGCGCACGTCGTCGTTCCTGTGGGCAATCGGCGACCGGAGACCCCGAAAACCCTAAGCCCCTAAGCCCCTAAGCCCCTAAGCCCTCAGAACGCTCCACACGATCAGCGTGTCGACGTCCTTGACGACGATGCTCCGGCCGGCGAATGCGGGGTGCGCCCACATCGCCGACTCGGCGACCGTGTAGCGTTTCACTTCCTCGAATCCCGCTGTGCTGGTCTTCGCGACGATCAGCTCGCTGTCGGTGGTCGCCAGCAACAGATAGTCTCCCGCGCGCACGATCGATGCATTCTCGGCTTCGCGGCCCTTGCCGAGCCACAACGTCTTGCCGGACGCTGCATCGATTGCGAAGAACTGGCCGCGGTTCTTGTTCGACAATCCGAAGATCGCGGAACCGCCCGCTGCCGGCGAGCTCATATACATCGAGACATCTTCGTTGCGCCATCGCGGCGTGGCTTCCCATCCTTTGCCTGGCACGGAGCGGATAGAGACGGCGATGGTCGGGTTTTCCAGTCCGGCGTAGATGACCAGGTCGTTGACGACGAGCGGTGTGATCGAGTTTTGTTCGTGCGGCGTTCTGATCGGCAATTCCCAGAGCAGCTTGCCGTCGGCGGCCGAGACCCCGACGAGCCTGTTCTGCGACTGCGTGACGATCTGCCGCGTGCCGCCGATCGTCGCGAGCATCGGCGATGCGTACGCCGGCCCATCGCCAGTCCATTGCCACTTCACCGTGCCGCTGGCGGCGTCCATTGCGGTCAGCGCGCCGGAACCGGTTCCGCCGAGAAACGCGATCACGTTCGCTCCATCCGCCACCGGCGAACTGGCGGTGCCGAAATCGGGCGGCGCTGGCGGCGCGTTCTTGCGCCACAGCAACTTGCCGGTCGCAACGTCATGCGCCGAGAAGATGCCGCTGATGCCGAGCGTGAAGACGCGGCCATCAGCGATGAGGGGCGTCGACTTGGGCCCTGGACCGTGGCCGGTCGCCGCCGAGTTCATCGTGTACGGCGCCTCGACTCCGTCCTGCCACAGCTGCTTGCCCGACGCGAGATCGAATGCCGTGACGACTTCGCGATTGCCCTGCCGTGTGTGTACGACAATGCGACTGCCGGAGATCACCGGTGACGCGTGACCCAGGCCGATGGTCGCCTGCCATTTCTTCGTGAGCTGCGCGGGCCAGGCCGTTGGCGCCGTGAAAGTGGACGCAACGCCGTCGCGCGCCGGACCGCGCCACTGCGGCCACCCTTCGACTCGAGCCGGACCGGCCTGCTGACCGGTCCGACTCTCGCTCAGGGCAGGATCGGCCCGAAAGACCGAGTGCAGACTAACGAGAAACATTCCAATGACGAAGATCCGCATAACCGTTGGCACCCCACGCACTGTACGCACCGTACGCACCGTACGCACCCCTGGCTCTATTCTGACTTGATTGCTTCCACGACCGGTGTGGCTGATGTGAGTCTAATTGCAACGAGTGACGCTATAGCCCCCGTGATGAGCACTGCAATGAGCAACCTCGCAAGGCTGACCAATGGAAGCGACTGCGCACGATCGCGCAACGCGGGCAGGATCGCGACCACCGCGCATCCCGTCCCGATCAACAGCCCGCCTGTGACGAGCGCCATGCCTTCCGACAACACCATGCCGCGCACGTCCGCCGGGGAGTAACCGACCGCGCGCAGCAATCCGATCTCGCGCCGCCGCTCCAGCACGTTGCGGGCCAGCACCGCGCCAACGCCCACCGTGCCGAGCAGCAATCCAAGCGACCCGAGGGCCTGGAACGTCGCCAGGTAAGTGTTCTCGACCTGGTGATATGCGGCCCACCGTTGATGGGTATCACTCACATCGAGTCCGAAATCGGAAAGTCGATCCTCGAGGTGTGTCGTCACCTCGGCTTCCCGGCCCGGCGCCGCTTCCATCATCCAGACGCGATACCCCTCGTGCTTTGGAAAGAGTCGTACGAAAGAGGGCTCGCCGATGATCAACTCCGATTGCAGAAAGCTGTCGGCCAGCGCGCCCACGATGCGGAGCTTGACGGGCGGATGCCCGTCCGGAGAAAAACTGAAGTCGTCGCCGATCGCCGAGATGCAGCACGTACATCAGCGTCGTTTGATCGGCAATCGCCGCGATCGCGCCATCCTCGAACGTTCGATTCAAGAGCAGCCACGGGTTGGCAATCTCGTCAGGCGTCGTGGCCATCGACGAGGCAAACGAGAATCGCGGCTTCGCAAAGAACTGCGGCTCGGGCGCGATGATGCGCGGGTTGGTCGGACGGTACAGCGTCAGGCAGCTCGTTTCATCCCCGGGACGCAGGCGAAAACGCGTGATCGGGGTGTTCGACACGATCGGATCCGAGGATTCGAGTCCGAGCCCGCCGCGTCCATCCGTGGTGTTCGGATCGTGCATCAGCGGCGCAACCGACTCGGCCATCAGGCTGAAACCCCCGGTGCCGGATCGCGGGTCGTTGTCCGCGGCGGATACGTCCTTCTTGAATGCGCCGACGCTGACCAGGACGAAGCTTGCGAACGCAATCAGCGCAAGGCTCAACACCGACCGCGCGGGCCGAACCGACGTGTGACGGATGCCGAGCGCGAACAGTCCTGAAATGCCGCGACCCAACGCAGCCGACGACCGCCGCCGCCGCAAATAGATCGAAGCCGCCATCAGCGCGCCGACGAGCCACGCGCCACCGGCGCCGAAGAATCCGGCGGTGGGATCGACCGTGCCGCTCATCGCGGCGCCCAGCAGCGCAGCGCCGGCGGCCAACAGGAATCCGGCCGCGATCTTCGTGGCAACCAACGACTGCGACGAGCGCGCACCAGGGTCGCCCTTGAGCAGTGCGCGCGCCGATCGGCGGCTCATCGCGCGCACGCCGAGCCACAATGCCGCAACGCCGACGGCCAGTGTGCCGATGACGCCCGTTGCCAGCCATGCCGGCGCGACGTGCAGGGTGAGATCGGTCGTGCCGACCGCGCCGACCCACCACGTGCGAAGGCCGTGCAGAATCAGGGCGCTGTAGCCAATCGCGGCCGCGGCGCCGATTGCCGCACCGGCGAGCGCGAGGATCGCGCCTTCGCGGAGGAACACGCCACGGATCCTCGACGAGGAAAAGCCGATCGACGCGAGAATGCCGACTTCGGTGGTGCGTTGCTCGAGGCCGACAGCGAAGAAAAGATATGCGAGCAGCAGCGCCGAGACGACGAGGAAGAAACTGAAGTAGAGGAAGTACTCGCCGAAATCCGTCGTCCCTTGTGCCGCGCTGATGGCGTCGGCCCGGACATGGCGCGCCGTGAAGCCGGCGGCGCCGGGATCGATGGCTTGCGCAGCGATGGTGTGCTCGCCCGACAGCCGCAACGACGACACGCGGCCGTAGCGCGATCCCCAGAGGCGCTGTGCGTCGTTGACCCTGATGATCGCTTTCGGCGCGGCGCGATACTGATCCCAGTAGTCTTCGTCCTGTTTGCGGACGCGATCGAGGTCGACGGGAAAGGGCGGATCCCACGTGGTGATATCGGCCGCATCGCTGATGCCCGGGTAGTCCGGAGTGAGCGTCGCGTCGCCGCCGATCCCGTTCATCGGCAATACGCCCACGCACGTGAACTTCGCGCTCGACGTGGTCAGACCGTCCGCGTCCGACCAGAGAAAGTACTCGAGCGTGACGTCATCGCCGGTCTTGGCCTGGAGGTCGTCGGCGGCCCATTGGTTCAACCACACGGGAGGTAGAGGTGTCTCCCCGGTTTCGACCGGCAGATTGATCGCGGACACCACCGAATATGGAATCTCGCGATCGCCCGCGCGAATCGTGTTGGCCACGTAGGTGAGGACCGGCTCACTCCTCAGCCCGGCGTCGGAGGCGACGGCCCTCACGCCCTCGGCCAGCGCGTCGGTCAGGAGTCCGGCGCGGCTCTCGACAATGGTGTTGCCATTCGGGGCGCGACGAAGACGGAGACCATAGTCGTCGAGCTCCGCGGCGGGAGCGACGACCTGGTAGACCGGATCGCCGGACTCGTCCGGTAATTTCAATAACAGCGTGTTGGCGCGATCGCCGATCGCAAGATCGCGTTGCAGGCGCGCCATCGGCACGTAGAGCGCAAGCACCGGCCCCTGCGACGGGGCGAGCGAGAACTCTCCCAGCGACGCGCGATCGAGAACGCGCGCGATCGTCAGGCGAATCCGCTCGCCGGTCGTTTCGCGACGCCCCTGCAGCGATGAGAGCGGGATGTCGGTCGGCCTGGCGACGCGAAGGGTGATCGAGTCGCCGGCTGTTGCGCCGAGCTCGCTCGCAAGGGCTTCGCTGACAAACGATTCGCGGCCGGACAGGGTTGGCAGCCCGATTCCGTGGAAGCTCGCGAATGTGTCGTCGATGCCGTAGACCATTACCTGGCTCGCGACCCTCTTCGATTCGTCGCTCGACACCGCGCCGGCCGCAACGATGACCGGCGCGACGCGGTTCACGCTTCCCGGTTCCCAGTTCCCGGCAATCGTGTTCGACAGTTCTGTTCTGAAAAATGTTGGCGACGACACGACAATGTCGGTGTTGCCAAGGCGGCTGAGCGCGATCTGTTTCAGGCTCTCGCGGACCGATGCGCCGACGAGCAGCGCCCCGGCGAGAACCGCCACCGCCACCGCGACGCCGAGCACGACCAGCGCGTTGGTGGCGGCGTAATAGCGGAGGCTGGCGCGGGTGAGCATGGCAGCGTTTGTTTACCGGAGCTCCGCCCCGGTGGTCTGGGTCGTCAGCACCCCGCGATTCATCGTCCAACGCTGTTCGAAGCGTGAGCCGAGCGCCTCGTTGTGCGTGACGAGCACCATGATCGCCTGCAGCCTGGCATGCAGAGAGATCAGCAGGTCGGCAACGGTCGCCGCCGTTTCCGCGTCGAGATTGCCGGTGGGCTCGTCGCACAGAATCAGCCGCGGCTGACGGATGAGCGCGCGCGCAATTGCGGCGCGTTGCTTTTCACCGCCGGAGAGCTCCGCCGGTCGATGATGCAGGCGCTCGCCAAGGCCAACCAGCTCGAGCAGCGCCGTGGCGCGATTCGGCGCGTCCGCATCGGCCTCGCCGACGAGCGTCGGCACCAGGACGTTCTCGAGCACGGTGCACTGCGGCAACAGGCAGTGATCCTGGAGCACGAAGCCGACGCCGCGATTGCGAAACGCCGCCAGCGCATTTGGCGCCAGCGCGTACGGATCGATGCCGTCGAGTTGCACGGTGCCGCTCGATGGCGGCTCGAGCCCGCCCAGGACGTAGAGCAGCGTGCTCTTGCCCGATCCCGACGGACCCATCACCGACGCAGATTCTCCTGCATTCAGCGACAGCGTCACGTCGCGCAGGACCGTCAGCTCACCCGCGGGCGTGGGATAGCGCTTCGACAGATGGTTCGCGTTGAGCATCCTGATAGGCCTTCAGCACGCCTGCGGCCATGTGCTGGACGGTGTAATGACGGCGGACTCCTTCGGCGCCGGCGCGGCCGAGTGCCGCGGCGCGGGCCGGATCCTTCCATAACTCGGCGATCGCGTCGGCGACGTCGGCGCCGGATTCGGACTGTGCGAGCACGCCACCGCCGGTGCGGGCGAGGATCTCGGGGAAGGCGCCGTGATTCGGCTGCACGACCGGCACGCCGCACGCCATCGCCTCGAGCAGATACAGACCTTTCGGTTCGTGATATCCGCTCGGCACCGACAGCACGTCGATGTCGTGGAAGAACCGCACCTTCTTCGCACGGTCGACGGCGCCGCGATAGACGAACTCGTCGCCGAGCCCGGCCATGCGCAGGCTTTCGGCGATCCCTTCGAGATACGGCTTGTGCTCGGGCGCCAGATATCCGCCAACCAGCAGCCGCGACGGCGGTAGTCCCTTCTCGGAGCGCAACACGCGATACGCGTCGGCGAGATTGTGCAGGCCCTTCTCCGGTGCGATGCGCGCGAAGAATCCGATCGTGAATGGATCGGAACCCGCCTGGAACCTGGAACCCGGAACGCGGAACCGCGACGTCATCGACAGGTCCTTGGTGTTCACGCCCAACGTCGCGACTCGCATCTTCGATTCGGGAATGCGCAGGTAGTCGCGCATGAAGCGCGCGTAGTACTCGCTGACGGCGATGAACAGGTCGACGTCGGCGACCTGGGCGCGCACGAGATCGAGGGCTTCAGTGCGATAGGGCTCCGGCGTGCCTTCGAGAAACAGGTCCTCGCCCTGCAGCGTGACGACGACCGGGCGGCCGAGCGCGCGCTTCAGCGGCGCCGCCAGGCTGATCAGCAGCGTGTACGGAATGTTGATCACGTCCGGCGGCGCATCTGCCGTCACGAACTCGATCAGCTTGTCGATTTCTTTTCGCTGGTTGCCGTTGACCCCGCGCAGCGTCGAGACGGTCATGCGCGCCAAGCTGCTTCGGGTCGACGGCGATCGATCCGCTGGTGAATGCCGTGATCACCTCAGGCGCGTCGATGACCGCTTCGAGCAGGCGCCGGCCGCGGCGGTACCACGGCACGTGCTGCTCGAGGTAGACGCTGATGCCGCCGAAGAACACCTGCTGCTGGCGGCTGACGTTGTCTTCGTCCGTGAGGGTCGGCGTGTAGAACGGCAGCAGCGTGACGTCGTGGCCCTGCCGGATGAGCTCCGCCGCCAGCGCGTTGTCGCGCATGCAGCTGCCGCAATACATGGACGCGGCGCCAGCGGTGAGGGACAGGATGCGCATCGAGGGACGGCCTATACTGACCACATCATGACACGCACCCACGCAGTTCTGTCGAGCCTGTCACTCCTGCTCGCGGCATCAGTAGTCGCGGCAGCCAGCCCGCAACAGGTCCCGGCCGCTGTCAAGGGGTGGCGGGAGTATCCGCTTCGCGACGGCGTGATTTCGATCCAGTCCGGAAAATGGAGGACCGACAAGGTCCTCGTGCCGGTTCCGGCCGGCAAGGGCCTGGAATACAAATTGACGATGAAGAAGGGCGAGGGGCTGGTCTACAACATCAGCTACGGCGCCCTCAGTGATCCAAAGCTGATGGTCGTCGAGTTCCACGGCCACACCAAACAGGTCGACGGCGTCGGCGACCTGATGTTCTACTCGAAGACCGGGGGTGCTCCCGAGAGCGGCGTGTTCACCGCGCCGTGGGATGGCATCCACGGCTGGTATCTCAAGAACGACAGCGCGAAAGACGTCGTCGCCATCCTGGAGCTCGCGGGTTTCTACGCCCTCGAGTAGCATCCGCCTTCAGGCGGATGGCTTACGCAAGGAGGCGACAGCTACGCCAGCCGCTGAATCGCGCGGCGCGCATACAAGTGCTCGAATAAATTGCCTTCGTGCGGCTGGTCCCACCCAATCTGCGTCGTCGACAGCGGGCCGAAGTTCAGGCGATCGACGTGAGGTGACGCGACGAAACGCGCCCTGAATGCCGGATCGTTTGAGATGCAGCTGACGACCAGCGATGGACCAAGGCAGTCCGGCAGATCCTCCGCCTTCACGTGCACGACGCTCGCGAACGGGAACAGGAACTCGCGATTCGCCAGCGGATGATTGGCCTCGCAGCGAACCACGGTCGGCAACAGATAGTTGCCGCCATGCGCCGACGCCACACGATCCGAGCCGCGAACAGCCGCGGATACATCGCGCGCGTCGCCGCTCTCGCCCGTCATATCGCCGTCGATCGTGGCCGAGATGCGCTTCGCTGTTTCCGGATCGGCAAACGGCGCCAGCACCGCTTGGGGATCGTCGGCGGCTCTCGGCGCGATCGTCGCCAGCTTCTTTGCGAGCGCCTCGGCGACCGCGTCCGCATGCTTCGTGACCCAGACTCCTGACGCGTTCACACAGGAACGGCCGCCGTTGTTCGACATCGATTCTGCGATCACGTCGATGTATTGCTCCCACTCGTCCGCGACGTCGGGTCCGATCACGATTTTGCTGAAACCCGGTCCATGGACTTCGACGCGACCGTCGGCCTTCCAGCGCTTGGTCGACCCGACATCGCCGAACACCATGCCGCGGCCCGTCGATCGCAGGATCTCGTTGCCGCCGGCATGATCGGTGGGGTAGTAGGCAAACGCGCCGGCTGGCGCGCCGGCCTTCACCCAGGCGTTGATGATGCGCAGCGGCGTCCACGGCTCGGCGCTGCCGGGCTTGAGCACGAGCGGCATCTTCAACACCGTTGACGGCGCCCACAGCGAATGCACGCCGGGCGAGTTGCTCGGCAGGACCACGCCGAGCGCTTCGGTCCGCGGAAAGAAGCTCAGCATCTGTCCGTGCACCGATCCGTATCCAGCGTCGAGCACCGACAGATCGAGCCCGCGTGTGAGCCCGGCGAGGACCTCCTCGACTTTGTCGAGGACCCCGTGCACCTTCGCCATGTTGCGGCGCACGTTGCTGAACGGCATGCCGGTCGTCGCCGACACCTGCTCGATGTATTGCTGCGGCGTCTGCATCGTGCCGCTCTCGGGATCGAGCGGCAGCGTGTCATTCAGGAAGTGATCGGCGGCCTTGCCGGCCATGGTGACGAGATCGGCAACGGGAATCTTCTGCAGCAGCGCGCGGGCGTCGGCTTGCCGAAGCAGGTCGCGGCGAATCAGGCCGATGTTCGCCTGGCTCATCGAGACGAACGGCTCACGCGTGCGGAAATGCGGCGTGACCACTTGATTCACGCTTCGGTAAGGCTGCCCCCACCGCAATATTGGCAAGTGAAGCATCTGGCTAACCTCTAACCTCTAACCTCTAACCTCTAATACACGCCCTCAACGACGCTCTTTTGGAACCGCGAGAAGGGCCGCACATTCCTGACCCCATCCCATGGATATTGCTCGCACGGCGCTTCGCGCTCGCACTCGTCGCGCTCGAGGAAGCGCGGCATGAAGAATTCCTTGGTGAGCGTCGTCAAGCGCACGCGGCCGGTCTTGCCGTAATCGACGACTGTCATCGGGCTGTCGGGATCGACGACCTCAATCATGGCGCGCGGCGCCGGGGGGTAATAGATGATCGCCCAGTTGTCGTCCCTGGTCGGCGGCTTGCTTGGCCCGAGGCCCATCAACGTGTTGCCGTAGGTCGGCCTGAACGACGCGCCTTCCATCAGCTCCTCGACGGCGAAGCGATGGAACTGCGGCGTCATTTCGGTGCCGCCGCAGAAGACGCCGGTGATGCCGGCTTTCTTCAGTGAGATCCGCTCGCACAACGCTTCGAGCAGCTTGGGCGTGGTGAAGAGGCACTTGATGTTCTCGTGCGCCTTGAGGAGCGTCAGCGCCTGATCGATGACGTGGCGCTTATAGAGCTCCATCATCTCCATTTCGCCCATCTTGATCAGCTTGATCACCCAGCGTGGATCCAGATCGACCATGAAGCAGATGCCGCCGCGATACTGGGCGAGATGTTCGATGGCGAGCCGCAGCCGGCGCGGGCCGCTTGGGCCGACCATCAGCCAGTCAGCGCCCTTCGGAAATTTGTCGTCGGGCAGCGTCTGGCTATAGAGCTCGTAGTCGGTGCGGAAGTCGTTGATGTTGATGCGTGACTTCGGCACGCCGGTGCTGCCGCCGGTCTCGAACGTGTAGATCGGGCTGATCCTTGTAGGCGCGCGGCACCCAGCGGCGGACCGGGCCGCCGCGCAGCCATTCATCCTGGAACTCGCCGAACCTGTCGAGGTCGTCGTAGCCGTGAATTTCCTTGCGGGGATCCCAGCCCGCCTTCTCGGCCCATTGCAGCCAGAAGGGACAGCCGGTGTCAGGACTGAAGTGCCACTGCATCAACTCCCGCACCCACGCATCGAGCGTGGCGCGAGCCTTATCGAGTTCGGGAACCGCGACGGGCATATCGCAATTCTAGTCCCACAGCCAATCAGGTCCAATCGAACGCGTGGTCCGAAAGGAGTAAACTGTCAAAGCAATGCATCCGCAGGCGGCGCAGGCCAAAACACCTTGGCCCGAGTTGACCCCAGATCAGTCGCGGTGGGCCGTGCACAGCGAGACACTCTGGCGGCTTGCCTTCGCAATCGCCGCGAAGCATCCCCTCTGCGATCCCTCCGACGTCTACCACGCTTTGCGCTGCCTCGAGCTCACGCCGAGCCAGCGACTGGCAATGGGCCTTCGCCGTGGACGACTTCGCCCTCACGGCCGCTGAGCGCGCGCTGCTGTCCGCGCTCAATCAGCACGACGCGCGATTCCTCCTGATTGGGCTTGGCGCCGCAGTCTTGCAAGGCGCACCGGTCAGCACTCAGGACCTCGACCTGTGGATCGAACATCCGGGCGACGAATCGGTCCGGCGGGCCGCCGCAGCGGCGGGCGGTTTCTGGATCGCGCCCTTCGGCCTGCAGCCACCGGCCTTCGGCGGCGACGGTCTCGAACGCCTTGACGTCGTCCTCACCGCCCACGGGCTCGATCGCTTTCCGGAGGAGTACGCACGCGCCCTCGACGCAACGATTGACGGCATCGAGCTCAAGGTGCTGCCTCTCGACCGGATTATCGTCAGCAAGCGCGCCACGAATCGACCCAAAGATCTGGCAGTCCTGCCGGCGCTGGAGGCGGCACTACAGGCGCGGAATTCGAAGCGTTCACAGTAAGAAGTGGCTACGGCGTGAGGATCGCTTCGAACGAGCCGGTCTTTCCACGGTAGCCTCCCGGCGCGTCGTTCTTCGGCAGCGACAGGAAGTATTCGATCACGGGCTTATCGTCGGTCAGAACCGGCCCGTCACCGACGAAGGCGCGAATCTCGTCCGGCCCCGCCACGTAGATGCGTTTCAACGTCGGCAGGTCCCATTGAAACTGTTCGAACGCCACGCGGCGCGCCTCATAGGCGACCTGGCTCAAGGTGAACGGCCTCGTGCTGCCCAGCATCAGGCTGCCGTCACCCCACAGCGTGGTGTATGGAAACACGGACAGGAACGTGCGCAGCAGCAGCTTGTATTCGGTGTCCGAATCGCCGCCGTTCCACTGCATCGCCAGGCCGTCATCGGCCAGGGCGTTGCGCACCAGCTCGTAATATTCGCGCGAGTACAACAATCCGGCGCCGGCGTGCCTCGGCAGGATGATGTCGGCGGTGATGACGTCGTACTTCTTGCGGTTCATCAAGAGGAAGTTGCGCCCATCGTCGACGTGCAGCGTCACGTTCGGGCGCTCGAGCAGGTTGAAGTTGATGTGCTTGAAGTAAGCGGAGCCCTCGACGACGGCCTTCGAGAGCTCGACGACGTCGACTTGCAGATGGTGGCGTGCCACCGCGCCGGGTGTCGCGCCGCCGCCGAGGCCGACGACGAGCGCTGAGGACGGATTGGGATGCAGCATCGCCGGCAGCGCGCCGATGCGATGGTGCACGAACGCGCCCCCGGGCGAATCGTTGGCCTGGTGGTTTCCGTCGAGGTACATCACCCGCATCGGCGCGCTGCCGCCGCGATCGTGCACCGCCACCGTGGTCTGGGCGCCTTCCTGACGCCAGATCAGCGATTCGGATCGATGAAAGCGCTCAAAGGCGACGTCGAACGGATCGACCGCGGCGCGCGCGCCGATCACGAAGAGGATCGGTGAGACAAGGCCCAGCGCGACGGCCATCCTCGGATTGGTCTTCCGGTCGGAGATGGCGAGGATGATGCTCGACAGCGTCGCCAGCGCCGCGACGGCGATCAGGCTGGTCCGCGTGCCCAGTTGCGGCAGCAGGATGAAGCCGGCGAGCACCGAACCGAGAATCGCGCCGAGCACGTTCAGCGAGTAGAAAGTGCCGGCCCTGCGGCTGACTTCCTCGCTCGGACGATCGCCGGCCCACACGGCCAGGCCGATCGGAAACGCCAGCCCGAGCAGGATCGTCGTCGGCAGCATGGCAATCAGGCTCGAGACGACGAGCGGCGCGAGATACGTGTTGATGCCGAGCCGGTCGAACCACGGCGTCGCCGACGCGATCGCCTGTTGCGACCCCGCCAGCATGTTGAACGACAGCACCGCGGCGACGCCGATGCCGCACTGGATGGCGGCGAGTATCGGCAGCCAGCGCCGCCGGATCTGCAGCAGCGGCGCCGCGATCGCGCTGCCGATCGCGATACCGGCCAGCACCGAGGCCAGCATGATCGTGAACGCATACGCGGTAGGCCTCAGGAAGATGACCAGCGTGCGGAACCAGATGATCTCGAGCGCCAGCGACATCAGGCCCGATACGAAGAACGTCCACAGGACGAGGCGTTGTTGTCCTTCAGTAGCCGGCGGCCCTTCGACTCGCCCGCGGCCGACTTCGTCGACCGCAGGCGCGCCCAGGGTGGCCGGTGCAATCCCGTAACCGGCCACGATCGCCACGATCGCAATCAGGAGGTTGGTCGCCGCGGCGATCTGAAACGATCGCGCGACCCCGATCTCCGAGATGAAGTAAAAGCCGGCGACGAGCGCGCCGGCAATCGCGCCGGTGGTGTTGATCGCATAGAGGAGCCCGATGCGGCCGCCGACGCGATCCTCGCGGGCCACCGCGGACTTGATCACCAGCGGCAGCGTCGCGCCCATCATCGACGTCGGCACGATCAGCAGCAGGAACGCGATGACGAAGCGAATCATCGTCACGATCGCGAGGGACTGAGGCAGCGAGGGCTGCACCGTGATCCATACCGCGGTGAGCGCGTCGAGGAGGAACGGCGTGGCGAAGGCGGTCATGCCGACCAGCGCTTCGGCGATGCCGAAGGCAACGAGCGGCTTCGAGATGCGCGAAGCCAGCCTCCCGCCGACGAGGCTCCCGACGCCGAGTCCGGCCATGAATCCGGCGAGCACCGTGCTGGCGGCGTACACAGTGACACCGAACACCAGGGACAGCAGCCGAAGCCACATGACCTGATAGACCAGCGCGCACGCGCCGGAGGCGAAGAAGAGGACGAGCAGCAGCGGCAGGAGCCACCGCGGGGCGTGGGAGTGTATCAAGTTACCTGGGAGGGAATCGCGAAGCGAGATACTCGATCAACGGTTCCTTGTCGGCGTCGGCGATCGTCGCGCCCCAGCGCATCATCTTTTCGACCGATCGCGTCCAGCCGGTCTTGCTCAGCTTCTGCTGTTCGATGATGTCGCCGTCATGGCAGACCAGACACGCGCGCTTGTAGACGGCCAGACCCGCGTCGGTGTTCGGATGCGATGCCGCGGGCGCCGGCGCCTGTCCCCCGTAGCCTTGGCGAAGGGGGGCGAAGTGGGCCGCGAGATAGGGCAGCAGGATTTCGCGCTCCGGCGGCGTGATCTGCGATCCCCACCGCACCATCTTGTTGACGGAGTTGGTCCACCCGGTCAGCGAGAGCTTCTGCGACGTGATGAGGTCGGCCTCGTGACAGATGACGCAGCGGCTCTTGAGCACGTCGACGCCCGGCCCGGGAGGCAATGTCTGTCCGGAAAGGATTGTCGTACCGAGCACCATGGCACTGAGCACTGCAGGACTGTGGCACCAAAGCACCGTACGCACTCTTCGCACTGTACGCACCTTACGCACCTTTGATTTCCACACGAATCGAATCGTACTGGTTCCAGAGATAACCCGACGGATTCCACTGCGAGACCGCCGGTTGCATGTTGCCCTTGCTGTCGGTGGCGCGCGAAAGGATCAGGTACGACTGCGGCTTGGTAGCGGTGAAGGCGTAGTCGAACCGCCGCCAGGTGAAGCGCGCCTGTTCGCCGGTGAGGCGCGCGGCCTGCCAGGTGGCGCCGTTGTCGATCGACACGTCCACCCTGGTGACGTCGTTCTCCCCGGCCCACGCGAATCCTCCGATGGCGATCTTGCCGGCGGGCAGCGATGCGCCGGTCGCCGGCGTCGTGATCAGCGATTTCACGACGAGGCCGGTGAGCGGTTCCATGTCCTTCGCATCGACAGCGGCGCCGGGCGCAATTCGCCTGTTCGGATAGCGATAACCGGTCGCGACCCAGAAGCTGTCGGAGTCCTTCGCGAGCACGTTGAGCGCGTTCAGCCACTTCACCGAATACGCGCCTTCCCATCCTGGAATGATCGCGCGCAGTGGTGAGCCGTGCGGCAGCGGGATCGGTTGGCCGTTCATGTCCCACGCGATGATGGTGTCCGGATGCATCGCTTTCGCCATCGGGACCTGGCGCACAAACGCCGGCATGGTGCCGGGCGGACGATCGGCGGCGTGCATCTCGACGTTGAGGCCGGAGGTCTTCACGCCAGCCTTCTTCAGCACGTCTGACAGGCGTGCGCCGGTGAAACGCGCGGTGCCGACCGCGCCCTTCTCCCACTGGATGCCGGCCAGCGCCGGCTCGAAGAACGCGCGGCCGTTGCCGGCGCATTCGAGCGTCGCCGTGATCGTGACCGCCGGCAGCTTCTTGATTTCGTCGAGCGTGAGCGAGATCGGTGAGTTCACCTCGCCGCCGATCTTGAGGGCCCACGTCGAGGCATCGACCTGCGGGACCGGCATGTGCGATCGCACGTAGAAAAGTTCGTTCGGCGTGATGAACGAGTCGAGCAGGGCCACCGGCGTCTCGAAGTCGGGCGGCCGCATCGAGCGGACAATCAGCTTTTCCTTGCCGAAGCGCTGCGCGGCGGTCTGCGTTTGTGCGAACAGATCCGCGGGCGCGAGTTTCAGCGCTGCGCCGGCCATTGTGAGCTGGACCAGCAGGTCTCGGCGGGAAATCATGCCGAGATTATATCGTTCGTCACTCCGGCAGGCGCTGTTTCAATTCTTCGGCCCAGTTCAGCACGACGCTGATGGAGGTTCGGTTATCAGAGGTGACGCCCTTCACGCGTGTTCCCCTCATGATGAAACGCTGCCCATCCGATGTCACGGCGTACCGCGCCCGCGTAGAACCCGCTGGCGTACCCACACCGCCGAACAGTTCCTGCGGTGCGCCGACGTGCAGCGACGGGGCCGTGCCCACTTTCACCACCATCATGGTGTCATCCGCGCCTCGTCGATAGAACAACTCGCCGTTGCTGGCCCAAAAGGGCTCGCGTCCGCCGCCGACCGACACCGGCACCGTGGGCCCGGCATCGAGCAATGGCCGAATCACCACTTCAGCTTGCGCTGAAACGGTATCCGTATAGGCAACGAATCGGCCATCCGGCGAAAACACCCCCGCCTCCTGGTTCCCTGGCGGAGAAGTAAAGGGTTGCGGCTCACCGATGCGACCGCCGGACACGGGAAGCCTGAAGAGCGAATAGCTGCTGCTGTCGGACGGGTGTAGATGGGCGATTAGAGACAAGCCGTCAGGTGACCACGCATCGAGGTGCGTCAGTCCTTTGAGGTGTGTCACCTGTCGTGCCGGCGCGCTTGCATCCAGCCGCTGCATCCATAGGTTCATCGGTCCACCCTCACCGGCCCGGGTCGACGAATACACGACGCTCCGCTCGTCTCGATCCCACGATGCGTAGGCGCCCACACTGCCGTCGGTCGTCAGCCTGGTTTCGCGCCCGGTTTCGAGCTCGTAAATCCGCAGATCGTTCTGCGCAATGGTCAGCAGCCTGCGATTGTCCGTCGAGAGATGAAATGAATTGAAGCTCGCAGGCGGGATCGCGTCGATGACGTCGGCCTTACCGCGGCGATCCACCCACATGAGCGGGGCGCCCGTAGCATTACCGCTGCGGACGTAGAACAGCGAG
This sequence comes from uncultured cyanobacterium, assembly GCA_963833135.1. Taxonomy (GTDB): domain Bacteria; phylum Acidobacteriota; class Vicinamibacteria; order Vicinamibacterales; family UBA2999; genus 12-FULL-67-14b. Next base: position 621,175 of record CAWHWW010000018.1, read on the forward strand.
CCGTCGTCGGACAGGTCGTAGTTCGCCAGCCCGACCCCGACGCTGCTGGTGCCGAGCCGGATCTCTTCGACCAGCGAGACACCGGGACCGGTGCCCCTGAGGCTGGCAAGATCAAATTTTTGACCGAAGAGCGCGTTATCGACGGTGTAGAGGAGGTACCCCTTGGAGAAGTAGCGCGCGTTTGCGCCCCGCTCGACGATCACTTTGCGTTCACTATCGGTCAGTTTCTGTACCGCGACGGCCGATGGCCGAGCCACGTTGCCGGTGTTGCTGATGAACGCGTTGTCGGCCTTGTAGACCGTAAACATGACGGTTCGTCCGTCCGGCAGCAATTGCGGCGAGGTCAGCTGTTCTCCCGGCGTGGCCTTGATGAGGAGTTCGGGCACGCCGCCCAGGGCGGCCAGACGGGAAATGCCGGCACCACTCCCGAAGTAGATGTAGCCGTCTGTGGCCCAGGTCGCCCCGATGGGTTCCGCGGCCGCGCCGATGATCGATGGCCCTCCGCCATTGAAGGCGATGCGCTTCCACTGACCGTCGACGAAGAATGCCACGAAGTCGCCATGTGGCGACATCAGGGGATTCATTATGTTGGGCGTGTTGTTCGTGAGCGGCCGATCCTCGGTCGCTTCCATTTCGTGGACGAACAATCCGGTGGCTGTTCGGTACACGATCCGTCGGCCATCGCGTGCCGCTGACAGAATCGGACGACCGCCCGAGCGAGCTGCTCCTGCTGGTAAAGCAGCTCCGAGATACTGCGGCAGGGGAAGCTCGAAACGCGTCGGAGAACGGTCGGGTTGCGGGCGACGATTCCACGTCACGCCCCCCGTCACCAGCGTCGCGACGATTGCGGCCGCGGCGGGCACCAACGCTCGACGCAACAACGGCCGTCGCTGTTGCGCGGCGGAAGGCAACGCTACCGGCACGTCGAACGCGCCGTCGAGCAGCAGCGCGACGTCGCCAATATCGCGCAAACGCTTCTTGGGCTCCTTTTGCAGGCAGCGTTCCAGGCACAGCCGTACGCTCGACGGCACATCCGGCGGCAATGCCTTGAGATCCGGATCGGATTTCATCACCGCCGCCAGCGTCAGCGACACATCCTCACCTTCGAACGCGCGCTTGCGCGTCAGCATTTCGTAGAGCACGACGCCGAAGGCCCAGATGTCGGTACGTTTGTCGACGGGGCGGCCACGTGCCTGTTCCGGCGACATGTATGCCGCCGTGCCAAGCACGACGCCCATCATCGTCATCGCAGGCGTGGTGATCGTCGGCGAGTTGTCAGGCGATCCCGAGGGCCGCGCGTCGACGTTCTTCGCGAGGCCGAAGTCCAGGACCTTCACGGTGCCATCCGGCTTCACCTTGATGTTCGCCGGCTTGAGATCGCGATGGACGATGCCTTGTTCGTGTGCCGCTTCGAGCGCCGATGCGATCTGTTTCGCGATCGGCAGCGCGTCGGCAATTGGAATCGAGGAGGCCGCGATCAGATCCGCGAGCGTCGGGCCGTCGACGAGCTCCATCACCAGGCCCTTCACGCCGCCGGTGTCCTCGACGCCGTAGATCGCGGCGATGTGGGGATGGTTGAGCGCCGCTAACACCTCGGCTTCCCGCTGAAATCGTGCGAGGCGATCGGGATCACCAGAGAGCGACGACGGCAGGACCTTGATCGCCACTCGACGTTTCAGCTTCGTGTCGGTGGCGCTGTAGACCTCGCCCATACCACCGGCCCCCAGGGCCGGACCGATTTCGTAGGCGCCGAATCGAGTACCGGAGGTAAGGGCCACGTGTGGCGTGCATTATACCGCCGAGCTGGCTACTGCTCGAGTCGATCCAGCAACGCGCGCCAGCGGCGGCGCGCCACGATCATGGTCTGGCCATTGGCCAGCAGGATCTCGCCCGTGCCGTCGGTGAAAGGCTTCGCTTCCTTCACCGCATCGAGCCTGATGAGTGCGTTCCTCGACACCTGGAAGAAGCTGTCAGCGTCGAGGCGGCGGGCCAGCGAGGCGAGCGTCGGTTGCATCGTGAGTTGTTCGGTCGCGGTCAACAGATGAGTGACGCCATCGACGAAGGTGAACGCGACGACGTCGTTCGCCGGCACCACGCGAAAGCGGTTGCCGCGCTTGGCGAGAAATCGCGACGGGGCCATGCCGCTGGCTTGCGTCAGCTGTTCGATCGCGCGATCGCGGCTGCTTGGCGTGGTCGCGGCGCGTACACGATCGATCGCGGCGGCGAGCCGCGCGCGATTGACCGGTTTCAACAAATAATCGAGTGCCGATAACTCGAACGCGTCGACGGCGTACTGATCGTATGCGGTGCAGAAAATCACCGCCGGCCGCGGCTTGCCGAGCGAAGCCGCGACATCGAGTCCGCTTGCTCCGGGCATCTGGATGTCGAGCAGCACCAGGTCTGGTGACAGCTCGGCAATCATTTCCGCCGCCTGCACACCATCATCCGCTTCGCCGACCACTTCGACGTCGGCATGCGCGCCGAGCAGCTGCTTCAACCGCTCGCGCGCCGGCTGTTCGTCGTCGATCACCAGCGTTCGAATCACTCGGCCTGCCCCTGATCCCTGATCCCTGATCCCTGATCCCCGATCCCGGCCTTCACCACCAGCACGGTCACGTCGTCCTGATCCTGTCTGCCGCCGCGGAACTGCCGAACCGAATCAAGAACGGTGGAGCAGATGTCGGCGGCACTGCGATCGCGGATGCGGTCGATCAATTGCGCCAGTCGATCTTCTCCGAACTCCTCATCGGCCTCATTTTGAGCTTCGCTGACACCATCGGTGTACGCCACCAGCAGGGTGCCGGGCGCCAACCTGACCTGGTGAGTGCTAAATGTGCCCGCCTCGATCAGTCCCAGCGCCGGACCAGTCGCCCCCAGCGCCACGGTCGTCGAGGCCCCCCCGTGCTGGGGTGGCCTGATCAAGACGGCTGGATGCCCCGCATTCACGATCGTCAACTGCGATGTGGACGCATCGATGACGCCGTAGATCGCGGTCGCATATCGAGCGCCGTCGGTCGTGGCGTAGACAGCGCGATCGACGGCGGCCATCAACTCTTCAGGCGTCGAGGCGCGACAACCGAGCCGCCGTGTTTACGCGCGCCTGGACCGCCGAAGCAACCAGGCCCGCCGCGACGCCCTTGCCGGACGCATCGCCGAGCAGAAAGGCCCATGCACTCGTCTCACCCGCCTCACCTGCTTCACCCGCGATCCGAAACAGATCGTAAAAATCTCCGCCGACGCCGCGCGCCGGCAGGGACGCGGCGGCGCAGTCGAAGCCGGCGATCTTCGGCAGCGATCCCGGCCACAGGTGCGATTGCACTTTCGACGCCGCGACAATGTCGCGTTCGACGGTAAGCGTCGCAAGTCTCGCCCGCACGCGATCGAGCGTGGCCGCGAGCTTTGCCCGCGACACCGGTTTCAGCAGGTAATCGGTCGCATCGACGGCGATCGCATCGAGCGCGTAGTTGTCGAACGCGGTGGCGAAGACGATGAATGGCCGTGGCTCCGGAAGCGATGCGGCGAGCGCCGTGCCGCGTACTTCCGGCATCTCGACGTCGAGGAACAGCAGGTCGGGCCGTGTGTCGCGGATCACGGCGCGCGCCTCGTCGGCGTTGCCCGCCTCGCCGACGACCGATACATCGCCGGCCGCATCGAGCAGCTGGCGCATTCGCACGCGGGCCGGCGGCTCGTCGTCGACGAGGACGGCGCGAATCATGCTGCGATCCTGACGTGCGGCATGGCGATCCGCGCCACGGTGACACCGGCGGTTTCGTCGCGCGTCAAGCCGAACGACGCGCGATCCCCGAAGTGCCCCCTCAATCGCTCGCGCACGCTATGCAGCCCGAAACCCTCACCGTCACGAGTTTGCCCCGAGCGAGCGGCCGCCTTGACGCGGTCAGGAGTCGAATGGGTCGAAGGACCGGTGTTCCGCACTTCGAGCGTCACCTGATCCGCGGTCGTCCGCACGATCACCTCGATGCGGCCCGGGCCGCGCGCCTGCGACACGCCGTGCTTGACGGCGTTTTCGAGCAGCGTCTGGAGCAGCATCGACGGAATCAGCGGCACCGGCGCCACGTGGTCCGAGTCGATCGTGCACGTCAGCCGCTGGCCGAAGCGCGCCTGCTCGACGTCGAGATAGGCGCGCGCGAAGGCCAGCTCCTGATCGAGCGGCGCCCATTCTGAATCCGATCGGCGCAGCGTGTATCGGAACACCTCCGCGAGCTGCTCGACCGCCTCGTCGGCGCGCGCCGGATCGGTATGAATCAGCGAGGCGATCGCATTCAGCGCGTTGAAGAGGAAATGCGGATTGATCTGCGCCCGAAGCGCCTTCAGCTCCGACTTGCTCGACTGCAGCCGCAGCTCCTGCGCGATCAGGTCCTGCTCCTGACGCCGGCGCTGCAGGCGGATGTTCTCGAGCATGAACCCGAAGACGCCGCCGAGCGAGCGCAGCATCGCGAGATCTTCGGACAGCACGGGACGCATGCCGGGTTCGCGGAGCACGCCGATGCGCAGCTGCTCGCCCGACACCGGACTCGTCAGGACGACATCATGCTGCGTCGCCGCTTCGATCGGCCGGCCGCCGACGCTCACGATGATTTTCGCGCCGAAGATCTCGCTGAGCCGGGCCTCGGCGGCGGCAATCAATGTCTGTTCGTCAGTGGCCGGCTGCATCGCGGCGATGACGTGCTTGACCGCCTCCACCGGCGTAAATTCGCGGCCCAGCCAGATGCGATCCAGCCAGCGTTCGGTCCGCGACATCAACCAGGGCATTACCATCGCCACCGGCGCGAGGGCGACGGCGAACATCCAGGGGCGCGCCGGGCCGCCGGGCAGCTGCTGCAGCCACGGCAGGGTCAGCGCCAGGAACACGCCGAGCACGATCACGCTCAGCAGGATCAACAGCGCCCGCTTCACGACCAGGTCGTAGAACTCGAAGCGGTTCTCGAAATAGACAGAGGCGATCATGAAGTAGATTGGCGAGCTCTGCGCGAGGCGGCCCAGAATCGTGCCGAGCAACTGCTCTTCGCGCAGGAACAACATTGTGATGAAGGTCAGGCTCAGGGCGGCGAAGAGCCCGATCATGACGTTGCGCAGCCGCACTTGATCGGGTGTGCGGACCGTCGGCCGCCGCCGCAGCATCAGCGCGGTCGCATACATGCCGGTCAAGGTAAACAGGCCGCCGATGGTGGCGCCAATCCACGGACCGATCGGATCGGGATGCGGAACCTTGCCGAAGATCGCCGCGACGATGTACAGTGCCCGCGATGGGACTCAGTACGTACATCGCCGTCAGCAGGTAACGGAAGAGCGGTGGCGGTGGTGGCGCATCATCCCCGCACAGCGACTCGAGGTAGACCGTGTGCATGATGACCGGCGGGAACAGGAACACCATCAGCGTCCCGAGGTCGAGCAGGCTTTCTCGCGTGTAGCCGATGTAGTTCCGAAACTCGATGAGCACGTGCAGGACGAACCAGACGGTGCTGATGACGAAGAGGGCGAGACTCGCCTTGTCGATGCGCCGCCGGACGCCCGGCGCGTACTGGTCGTACGACCCGCCCCAAATCGGCCCGGCCGCGCGCACGCTGTATACGGTGGCCGCGCCGTAGGCGTAGGCGCCGAACAGGTAGACGAACAGGAAGATCAGGCTGACGACGACCACGGTCCTGTTGGTTTATACGCCAAGGTCGTGCCGGATGACGGCTTGAAGTGGCCCAACGGTTGATTCGAGCGATCGAATGGCCGCCAAAGTATCCTGATCGGCATTAGGTGACACTGCACGTGCTGACACGGTTTGCGCCGGCGCCGACCGGCTACCTGCACCTCGGCCACGTCGTCAATGCCTTGCATGTCTGGGGAGCGGCGCGGGACCGTGGCGGCCACGTGCTGCTCCGCATCGAGGATCACGATCGGCAGCGCTCGCGCCCCGAATTCGAGCGCGCGATTCTGGAAGACCTCACGTGGCTTGGCTTCGCGCACCACCGGGAAGTCGTCCGCCAGAGCGAGCGCGCGACGATCTACCAGGAGGCGCTGGAGCGCTTGATCGATCGAGGGCTGGTTTACGGTTGCACGTGCTCGCGCAGGGACCAGGGATCAGGGATCGGGGATCAGGGATCAGGGATCGGGGAAATTCGGTACCAGAATACCTGCCGTGGCAAGGGTATCCCGCTCAGCGACGATGTCGGCTGGCGCGTGATCATCGAGCCCGGCGTCGAGCGCTTCGGCGACGAGATTCTCGGTCCGCAGGAACAGGATCCGAGCGAGCAGTGCGGCGATCTGCTGGTGCGCGACCGCAATGGCAACTGGACCTATCAGTACGCGGTCACGGTCGATGATCACCTGCAGTACATTTCCGACGTGATTCGCGGCGTGGATCTACTGCCCTCCACGGGCCGGCAGATCCGACTCGCGCGGCTGCTCGGACGCGACACGCCGCCGCGCTTCTGGCATCACAAGTTGATCATGAAATCTCCCACGCAGAAACTGAGCAAATCCGATCACGACACCGGTATTCGCGACCTCCGAGCGGCGGGCTGGACCCGGGAGCAGGTCCTCGAGAAAGCTGCTAATCTACAAGCATGAAACAGCTTCTTTTCGCAGTCCTGGCGCTGAGCCTCCTCATTCCAGCCGTCTCGACGGCCCATCCCGGTCACGATCACAAGTTGATGGGCACGATTTCCTCGATTGACAAGAACAAGATCGTGATGAAGACGACCGAAGGGAAGGACATGACCTTCGAGGTTGTCCCGACCACGACGTTCAAGGCCGGCTCCAAGAAGGGCAGCCAGGCCGACCTCAAGGCCGGCATGCGCGTCGTCGTCAACGTCGGAGACGGCGTCGAACCGCTCAAGGCCAAGGAAGTTCAGTACTCGATGCCGGCGACCACTGCCAAGTAGTGATCCCCGCGCGGGCCATCGCGGTCAAGGACGCCACCGAGATCTGGCGCGATGGCCGGTTCCGCTGGGCGGCCGGCCTGCTGCTCCTTCTGCTCGTCGCCGCCGTCGCGGGCGGCGTTCACAACCAAACACAGATCGCGCGGCAGCACGCTGACGCGCAGCACGCGGAGCGGGACGTGTGGCTCGACAAGGGCGACATGAATCCGCATGCCGCCGCGCATTACGGCGCCTTCGTCTTCAAGCCGGTGCAGCCGCTTTCGGCGATCGATCCCGGACTCGATCCGTTCGTCGGCGTGTTCGTGTTTCTCGAAGCGCACAAGCAACAGCTGGCGAGGCATCGGCCCATCGAAGACGCGACGCCGACCCGCCGGCTCGGGCAGTTGACGCCGGCCTCGGCCGCGCTCGTCCTTCTGCCGCTTCTCGTGGTCGCGCTGACGTTTTCGAGCTTCGCCGGCGAACGCGATCACGGCACGCTGCGACCGCTCCTGGCGATGGGCATAGGTCGTCCGGCGTTGTTGATCGGCAAAGCGCTTGGCGCGATGCTGCCGCTCGCGGCCGTGATCATTCCGGCCACGATCATCGGCGCGGCGATCCTGTTTTGGAACGCGCCCGCCGATCCGGAGGCGCCGATCGGCGCGCGCGCGGCCGGCATCGGCGCCGTCTACCTCATTCACACCGTGATCTGGACCTTCGTCGGGCTGGCGGTGTCCGCGCGATCGCGCACGCAGGGCGCGGCGCTCGTCATCCTGCTCGCGCTGTGGTTTGCCAACGCCTTCGTCATGCCGCCGATGGCGATGGCCGCCGCGAAGTGGATCGATCCGTCACCGTCGGCGATCGAGTTCGCGGCGTCGATCCAGGACGAGAAGGACTCGTGGCCGGGGTGGGACCAGCGCGTCGACAAGGTCATGGAGCGTTTCCTCGACGGCGAATTCGAGTCGACGCTGGCACCGTCGAACGTGGAGGTGGTGGCGCTGCTCGAATCCGAGGCCGATGAAACAGCGCTCTACGATCGCCGCTTCGCCGAACTGTTCGAGCGCTACCGGCGCCAGGCGCGAAGCTTCGAGCGCATTGGCACGATTGCGCCGACACTCGCGGCGCGCTCGCTGTCGATGGCGTTCGCCGGCACCGACGAGGCCCACGATCGCCAGTTCGCTGCGGCCGCATCCCGCTATCGCACCGCCATGCTGACGACGTTGAACGGCGAGCTCGCGTCATCCGGCCGGTTCGACACCTTCGACTACACGCGTGGCCGCGATCTCTGGGAGAAGGTGCCGCCGTTCGATTACGACGTGCCAACGGCGAGGTGGGCGTTGTCGAACGCGATGTGGAGCGCCGGCGCACTGGCCGCCTGGCTGATCGCGGCGTCCGTCGCCGCCGCCTGGTCGGTCTCGTCGATGAGGCTCGACTAACGATGGTCTGGTTTCTGGCGCGGCATGAATGGCGGGTGTTGTCGGCGAGCCGCATCGTGCGTCTCGCCCTGGCGGCATTTGCGATCGCGCTCGTCCTCGCGAGCCTGATCGGCACGAGCCGGGCAGGGCGGGAACGGATGACGATCGCGGCCTTCGAGGAGCGGGCGGTGCGGGAGCGGGCGAACCCGGTGGCGCTGCGCGCGGACGTGGCCGCGAACGAGCGGGGCTGGCTCGCGCTGCTTTCGCCGGCGCCGCTCGGTGCGCTCGCCATCGGACAGGGTGATGTCTATCCGAATTACATCAAGGTCACGGCCCGGGCGCTCGACGCGCTCGCCAGCGGCGATCAGATCGAGCACCCGCTCGCCGTGGCGAGCGGCCAGTTCGATGTCGCATTCGTCATCCTGTTCCTCTATCCGCTGTTGATCTTCGCGGTCAGCTTCGACCTGACGGCGACCGAGCGCGACCAGGGCACGTTGCGCATGGTGCTGTCGCAGCCGGTCACGCTCCGTGATTGTATTGCCGGCAAGATGATCGTGCGGGCGCTCACGCTTCTCGTTCCGGTGTTGCTCATTCCGATCGCGGCGGCGGCGCTCACTTCGCGCGTTGATGGCGATTTCTGGATTCGAGCCGCGCTCTGGTCGATCGCGACCATCGTCTACGGCGCCGTCTGGCACGGCATCGCGCTCGTCGTCAACGCGCGCGGCCTCGGCGCGCCCGCGAACGCGCTGACCCTGGCCGGCACCTGGCTGCTGTTTGCCGTCGTCGGGCCGTCGTGCGTGAACCTGCTGATCGCCGTGAAGTATCCGATGCCCTCGCGCGTCGAGGCTGCCGTCCAGGCCCGCGCGGCGACCGAGGAGGCTACCGTGCAGGGCAGCCGGCAGCTCGGACAGTTCCTGCAGGATCATCCGACCAGCGGGAACGTCGGCAGGGAAGGGATGCGCCAGTTCGCATTGCTGCAGTCGCAGCGCGACGGGCAGGTGGCCGCGCGGCTCGAAGCCGTCGAGGGCACGTTCAACGCGCAACTCGAAAAGCAGCGGCGGCTGGCGTCGTGGCTGAGCGTGCTGTCGCCGACGATGGTCGCGCAGGGTGTGTTCCTCGACATCGCGGGCACCAGCACAATCAGGTTCGATCGCTTCCGTGCCGAAGCGTCATCCTTTCAGCGGCAATGGCGCGCCTACTTCGAGCCGCGGGTGCTCGACGCAGCGACGTTGACGCCGGCTGAATACGCGGGCGCTCCATCGTTCGTGTACGTCGATGAGTCCGCGGCGCCAGCCGGCGCGCCGGATCGCGATGCCGATCATCGCGATGGCGGCGATCGCGATCGTTCTGCTCGTGTTCGGCTTCCGCGGCTATCGAGGATACGAGTTGTGATTGAGGCGATCGATCTCACGAAAACGTTCGGCGCGACACTGGCCGTCGATCACCTCAACCTGACAATCAAATCGGGTGAAGTCTTCTGCCTGCTCGGCGCGAACGGCGCCGGCAAGACGACGACGATCAACCTGTTCCTGAATTTCGTGGCGCCGACCTCTGGAACCGCACGGATCGGCGGACTGAGCGTCGTCGAGCATCCGGTCGAAACGAAGCAGCGCCTCGCCTACATTCCCGAGCAGGTCACGCTTTACCGCAACCTGACGGGCCTCGAGAACCTGCGCTTCTTCAGCCGGCTGGCCGGGGCGCAGGCGGACTCCGATGAGGAACTGCTGGCCATCCTCGCCCAGGCCGGTCTGACCGCCGATCAGGCGCGCGGCCGCGTCAGCGCGTACTCGAAGGGCATGCGGCAAAAGGTCGGCATTGCCATCACGATCGCGAAGGGCGCACGGGCGCTGCTGCTCGACGAGCCGACCTCGGGTCTGGATCCGAAGGCCTCGAACGATTTCTCCACATTGCTCGCCGACCTGAGCGGCCGGGGCGTGGCGATCTTGATGGCGACGCATGATCTGTTTCGCGCGAAGGAATCCGGCACGTCCGTCGGCATCATGAAGCACGGCCGGCTGGTCGAAACGCTCGGCACCGCCGAACTCGGCCATCGCGATCTCGAACAGATCTATCTCGCCCATATGAAGGATTGAGTTAGTAAAGTATACTTGACATATTGACGCGTCTACTTTACAGTCTTCCTCTGGAGCCGACGCACAGGTTCCATACCGTTCCACGGTTCCAAGCGGTTCCAGAAGTTTCGTTCTGACGGGTGTTCCAGCGTTCTACGAGAACCCTGGTACTCCGGTAGAACGATGCCCTTGGAACCCCTGGAACTTCTGGAACCCCTGGAACCTTTGAGCAAGCGGTTCTTAAGGAGCGCGCGAAATGTTGATCCCCATACTGCACCGGAAACGTAAGGCTGCCGAGGCCGCCGCTCGGGCGATCAAAGAGGCCGGCGGCACGATCGAGCAAACGAAGCGCGTCTACGGCACGCGGCTGCTGGTCCGCGGACTGCTGTGGATTTCGGTTTACATGCTGTCGCGAGGGTTGCTCGAACTGAACACGCTGCCGCAGGCCGCGCGCATCGTGATCGCGCTCCTGCCGACGCCGTTTTTCGTCTACTACCTCTGGACCTGGATGAGCGGCGTGGGGGAGATGGACGAGCTCGAGCGACGCATCGAGCTCGAGGCCCTCGGGTTCGCGTTCCCCGCAGCCGTCGTCTTTCTCATGACGATCGGCCTGCTCGATATCGCGATCTCGCTGAACCCCGCCGACTTCAGCCTGCGCCACCTCTGGGCGATCATGCCGATCTTCTACTTCGCGGGCCTGTGGCGCGCCAAGCGGCGCTACCAGTGAAGAACCGCCTGAAGGTGCTGCGCGCCGAGCGCGACTGGTCGCAGCAGGAACTCGCCGACAAGCTCGGCGTGTCCCGACAGACGATCAACGCGATCGAGACCGAGAAGTACGACCCCAGTCTTCCACTGGCGTTGAAGATGGGCAGGTTGTTCGACCTTTGCGTGGAGAAGATTTTTTCGCTGGATGACGTACAAGCCACGGAGACTCGGAGGCGCGGAGCAAAACCCTAAAAGTTCTCCGTGGCTCCGTGCCTCGGTGGCCCGTACGTTACTTCGGCGGTATCGGCGCGATCGCGTCGGTGAGCGGGCCGTTCAGCTCGTCATAGACGCGATGCAGGAACCAGTCGACCAGCTGGATCTCGAACGCCCGATTGACCGCAGGCTGGTCGCCGGTGATCGCCATCATCAGTTCCTTGATCTGAGGCATGATCTCGGCGCGAGCGGCGTCAGGATCCAGGCCGCGCGCCTTCGCGTCGGCGCCGCGCTTCACCAGGTCCTTCATCAGCGCGATCGTGTTCTTGAGGAGCGTTTCGTCGTGCAGCGGCTCGCCGTGGCCGGGGACGATGATCGAGGCATCGAGCGAGTCGATGAACTCGAGTGTCGTGATCCAGCCCGTCGGGTATGAGCTCAGTGCAAACGAGACCGGGTTGACGAGCAGGTCGCCGGCGATCACGATCTTCTCCTTCGGCAGATACAGGAACGAATCGCCCGGCGTGACGGCGCGATCGCTGTGGAGCACCTGGATCTCGCGATCGCCCAGCTTCAACGTCAGCTTGTCGGTGTAGGTCTGGTTGGGCAGCGTGTGGTGCACGCTGTTCTTCTGTTCGAGAAAGAATTTCCCGTCGGCGAGCGCCTGTTTCAGCTGCGGCAGGTTCGCCGGCGGCGGCGTGGCGGCTTCCGCCTTCGCGATGCGCTGCTCGAGCTGTGCGAGATACGCCGGCAGCTGCTGCTCGAGGCCAGGCCTGTTGAAGTCGAGCGCCGGCCCCGCCATCAGCATCTTCGTTTTCTCGTGCGCGATCACCGTCGCGTCGGGAAACGCCTTCGTGTAGACCTCGGTCCCGTACCAATGATCCCAATGCCAGTGCGAGTTGACGACGTAGCGGACCGGCTGCGAGGTGAGCGTCCTGACCTGCGCCAGCACGGCGGCCGCCGCGGAAGGTGTCCCGTTGGTGTCGAACACGAGCACGCCGTCGCTGCCGATGATGACGATCGAATTGCCATCGAGTCCGACGTCGCCGTACGGCGCAGTCCGGAAAAGGTAAATGCCGTCGGCAATTTGTTGACGAATGGGATCAGGTCGACTCGAGGACGAGGGCCTGACCTATCCCGGCAAGATGTGCGGTCCCGGCAAACAGTGCAATCCCGGCCAGGATTGCCGTCCCGACAACTTTCATTTCGTGAAGTTAATCACCCACTCGCTTCTCCCGCTCATGAAAAATCGCGGCGCGCTGCCCGCGAGCTTGTCTGTCCCGGTGCCAGGGGACAAACCGACGACTTGCGGGTACCAACGGCCGCCGTTCAACAGCTTTTGCGGCGTCGTCCACAGCGATGGATCATCCAGCCGCGGCGCGTACGAAACGTAGATGCCTTCCTGCGCGTAGTTCTCGTCTTTCGCGCGATTGAGCAGCATCACGTATTGCTCGATCGCGGTGTTCCAGTGGACCGATGGTCCCCAGAACGCATCGACCTTGTCGTCGGCGTCGTGCCACGCGAGGGTCGGCGCGACGAGCGGCGTCGCTGCGGGATAGACCCACTCGAGACGCCAGCGTTCGGCTCCGGGCAATCCCGGCGAGAACGTGCGCCGCCCGGCTTCGGGCTCCCAGATCCCGCCGCGCCACAACTCGACGCGCCCGCCGGGTCGATCGCGATCCGCCCACTGCAATCGCCCGATCGCGACGCCCTGCGACAGCGGGTCCCGATGGTACTGGCTGTAGAAAAAGTAGAGATACGTCTTCGACTGGTCGAGCATCACGCTGACGTCGCCGACGCCGCCGATCACATAGCGATTGGGCGACTCGCACGACGTGGCGCTCTGGTAGGCCTGGATGACCGGGCCGAGATCGGTCCAGGTACGGCCGTTGTCGGTCGACTTCGCCGCGCCGATGCGCGGCACCGCGCGATCCTCGCGGCCGCAGCGCGATGCCGGCCACTCGTTGTGGTAGTAGCCGTACCACGTCTCGACATCATCCGAGACGACCGCTTCGAACCACACGCCGTATCCGGGATGCGGCAGCAGCGAGACTTCCGCCGTGCCGCCGAGGCGATCGATCTCGGTCCCCAGCGATCGTGACGGCACGCCTGAGTGCGAGGTCAGCACGAACATCCGGCGCTGGCCGTCTTCGAGGTCCCACATCACCGGACTGTTTGAATCGACGGCGCCGGGCAACGTGATCAGCGGCGCCGTCACCAGCGCCGCACGCGGCAATGGCGCTGCCGCCGACACGATCGTGCCGGTCGGATGTGGGGTTACGGCAATCAAACTTGCAACGGCCAACGTGACGGCCGAACAAACCGGGCGCATAAACCTCTTCCGTGCACGAGCCTGGCAGGGGACTCGCGCCAGTCCTTACTACGGCGGTGAGCCGCGATTCGTTTCAGGGACCCTTCCGGCATGTCTTCGGTTGTCACGGCGGCGACGGTGGGAGCGCTCGCGCGGGGATGCGCTCGCGCGCGGACGCGCTCGCGCGGTTCCACGGTTCCATTGGTTCCACGGTTCCACGGTTTCGTTCTGACGTGGTTCCAACCGTGCGAACCGTTGGAACCCCGATAGAACGAAACCCCTTGGAACCGTGGAACCTATGGAACCGTGGAACCTTTGTTCTCGTTCTACTGACCCGGCTTCAGTCCGGGTCTTTCCACGAGTTCAATCCGGGCCCCGGCGGGCCCGGCGACATAGGAAAAGTTAATCGGTGGACCGTTAGGCAGTGTCAGCGGCCTCGGCTCCGAGGTCACTTCCACCTTCTTCGCGCGCAACGCGTTCATCGTGTCGGCGAGCGGACCGACCGAGCGCCAGCCGATGTGATCGATGGCGCGGCCCTGACTCGGCTCCGCCTCGCCCTTGGTGATGAGGATCCACACGCTGCTGAAGCCGTCGTAGTCGTAGCGCACCGCGTCGAGCATGCCCTTCAGCTGCTGCCGCTTGCCGCCGAACTTGTCGAGCAGCCACGCGTAGCCTTCGTCCGGATTGGGATTGCGCAGGTGCACGTGATGCAGGCCGAGCAGCTCGGGATCCTGCACGACCTCGATGCGCGTGCCCCACGGGTCCTCGAGGAAGGCCAGCTTGAACAGCTTCGGCACGTCGCGCACCGGCGAGGTGATCTTGATGCCGGCGGCTTCCCATTCCTTCATCTTCGCGTCGAGATCGGCGACCGAGAAGCCGATGTGATCGATGGCGCTGCCGGCGCTCGGTTTCGCGGTCGCGTTCCTCAAGAACATCAAACGCGTGCTGCCGTACATGATGCGATCGGGCGCCTCGGTGATGCGGCGGCCGCCAGGGATGTTCTTCTCGTACCAGGCCGAGGCCACGGCCGGATCCGGCACGTTGAGGTGGATGTGGTCGTAGGGATAGGTGGTCGGGGTCTGGGCGCTCGGTGCGCCGATGAACAGCGCAACAGCCGCCAGCATCAGGAGATATCGAGAGACGTTCTTCATGGCGGCATATTGTATGCTGACCGTCTGTTGTCCAAGCCCCGTTTAATCGGCGGATCGCACTTGATCGGTGGCCGGAGGGTCGGTTGAAACGATTCGGCGTCCTGTTCCTCCTGCTGACCACGGCAGGCCTCGTCACTCTTTCGGCGCAGGCCAAGCGCACCTTCACGAATCCCCGTCCGGAGCCGTATTTCAAGACGCTGTTTCCGAACGCCGGCGGATTTTCGACGTTTGGCGGCGAGCCGCTCCACTACAAGGTCTACGGCGTCGATCCGAAATCCAATCCGTCGGCGCCGCCGATCGGCTTCATCTTCTGGACCACTGACATCTCCCGAAAGACTACGGCTATCACGGTCCGATTCACTTCCTGGTCGGCATGGACACGCGCGGCATCATCCAGGGCGTCGTGATGGACTACAACTCGGAGCCGTACGGGTACTTCTCCGTCGACCCGCCGAAGTTCGTCGAGCAGTTCAAGAACAAGAGCATCCGCGATCCGTTCCAGGTCGGCGCGCGACATCGCCGCCGTCTCGCGCGCCTCGATCACGATGAACCACGCCGCGCGCGTGTTGCGTGACTCGACGCGGACGATGGCGAAGACGTTCCTCACGCCCGATCAGATCAAGTCGCAGTGATGCAACAACCGGATCCCTGGGGCTTCGACGAAGCGCCGGTCGAGACCTGGGCGGACATCCTCGCGCCCGCAGTACCTCGACCTGGCGTTGCTCGCGGCGTTCATCGTCCTCGCCCTCGTCAGCTTCAAGCGCAAGAGCGTGCCGCTCAAGTTCGTGACGTTCGCCTTCGCGATCGGCTACATGGGCTTCGCGAAGAGCTACCTGATTTCGATCACCAACATCTTCAGCGTGCTCGACTGGAACTGGCCGATCGTCAAGTACAACCTGGCCTGGTACCTGTTCTTCGGCTTCACCGTGGTCTCGACGATCCTGTGGGGGCGCCTGTATTGCGGGCGCATCTGCGCCTACGGCGCGCTGACGCAGACGCTCGATGCGATCCTGCCCGCGAAGTGGCGCGTCGAGGTGCCGCGATCGATCGAGAAGCGCGCGGCGTGGATCAAGTTCGGGATCCTCGGCGGCGTGATCGCGTATTACCTCGTCACGCACAACCTGCTGATCTACCGGTTCACCGAGCCGTTCTGGATGTTCGGCATGTTCGGCACGCCGATGATGTGGACGGTGCTGGCGATCCTGCTCACGGCGACGCTCTTCGTCCGCAATCTGTATTGCCGGTTCCTCTGTCCCGTCGGGGCGACGCTCGGATTGATGTCGTACCTGACGGTGTTCCGCATCAAGCGCTGGTCGGAGTGCGACACCTGCCGCATCTGCCAGAAGGCGTGCCAGTGGGGCGCCATCGAGGGCCCGAAGATCCTGATGACCGAATGCGTCCGCTGCGACGACTGCGAGCGGCTCTACGCCGACGAGGCCGATGTGCCCGCACTGGCGGATCATCGAATACAACAACCGGAAGATCGCAATTCTGCCGCTCCAGCCCGTGCAGTAGAATTCCACGCCAATGTCCACTGGCCCCTTCGAAAGCCGCGCATTTCTCCGACCATGCAGATCATGATCGGCCTGGTGGTCGGTCTGCTCGTCGGCTGGTACATCAGCACGTTCGACGACGCGACGGCGGCCTACTACGCCAACATCATCCGGCCCGTTCAGCCAGATCTTCATCCGGATGATCCGGATGCTGATCGCGCCGCTGCTGTTCGGCACGCTGGTGGCCGGCATTGCCGGAGCGGGCCACTTCAAGGACGTCGGCCGCATGGGCGTCCGCGCGATCATCTACTTCGAGGTGGTGACGACGCTGGCGCTCTTCATCGGCCTGGCCGCGGTCAACATCTTGAAACCCGGCGTGGGTGTCGTGCTGCCGGCCGACTCGGCCGCGCCGGGCGTCGCGACGACGGCGCAGACCTGGGATCAAATCCTGCTGCACCTGGTGCCGACCTCGATCATCGAGGCGATGGCCACCGGCGACATCCTGCAGATCGTGGTGTTCAGCATCGTGTTCGCGATCGGGCTCGGCATGGTCGGCGAGAAAGCCAGGCCGATGATCGAGTGGTGCGAATCGCTGACCGAGGCGATGTTCAAGGTCACCAACATCGTGATGCTGTATGCGCCGATCGGCGTCGGCGCGGCGATTGCCTACACCATCGGCGTCAGCGGGATGCAGGTGCTGCAGAACCTGGCCTTCATGATCGTGTCGCTGTATGTGGCGCTGGCCGCCTTCTATCTGCTGGTGCTGATCCCGGTGATGCTGATGTTCCGCATTCCGATCGTCGCGTTCTTCAAGGCGATCAAGGAGCCGGCGCTGATCGCGTTCTCGACGACGTCGAGCGAGGCCGCCCTGCCGAGGGCGATGGAATGCGTCGAAGCCTTCGGCGTGCCGCGCCGCATCGTCTCGTTCATCCTGCCGCTCGGCTACAGCTTCAACCTGGATGGCACCACGCTGTATCTGTCGCTCGCGTCGATCTTCATCGCCCAGGCGGGCGGCATCGAGCTGAGCTGGGGGCAGCAGTTGACGATGATGCTGACGCTGATGCTGACCAGCAAGGGCGTGGCCGGCGTGCCGCGCGCCGCGCTGGTGATCCTGGCGGCGACGGTTGCGTCCTTCAACCTGCCGCTCGCCGGCGTCGCGCTGGTGCTCGGCGTCGACGCGCTGATGGACATGGGCCGGACTATGACCAACGTGATCGGTAATTGCCTGGCGGCGGTCGTGGTGGCGAAGTGGGAAGGCGAGTTCAGGGGATCTCAGATCTCAGAGGGCAGATCTCAGATTTAGCGCCACAGATTCAGGAAGAACGTAATCAGCAGCGCGTTCGCGAAATCGATGAAGAAGGCGCCGACGAGCGGAACCACCAGGTAGGCCTTGGGCGCCGGCCCGTATTTCTCGACCAGCGCGCCCATGTTGGCCATCGCGTTCGCGGACGTGCCCAGCATGAACCCGCAGAAGCCGCCCGACATCACGGCCGCGTCGTAGTCGCGGCCCATCAGTCGCGGCACCGCGAAGAGGCAGACCACGGCAATCAACGCGACCTGGGCCGCCAGGATCACCAGCAGCGGAGTCACCAGGCCGGCCAGCTCCCACAGCCGCAGCGTCATCAACGCCATCACCAGGAACAGCGACAGCGCGATCGTTGCCGATGTCGTCGATCACGCGCTGCGACAGGCCGAAGACGCCGGTGAGATCGTCGAGATTGCGGAAGACCGCGGCGACCAGCATGGCGCCGATGTAGGCGGGCAGTGTCAGGCCCGCGTCCGTCAGCCAGCGGCTGACCCAGTTGCCCAGGCCGACGGTGACGATCAGGACCACCAGGTGTTTCATCAGCACGTACGCTTCGACGTCTTCGTCCGCGGGTGACGACTGGACCGGTGCTGCCACCTGGGCTTCGGCGAGGTTCTCGAGCGTGCCACTCGCGCGGCGTCCCGGCGTCGCCCCGCGCCCGAGCCGTTCGACGAGGTAGGTGCCGATCGGCCCGCCCATCACGCCGCCGGCGACAATGCCGACCATCGCCGCGGCGACGGCGAGCGTGGCGGCGCCGGGAACGCCGGCCTCCTCGAATTGCGGCGCGAACGCCAGGCCGGTCGCCGGACCGCCGGTCAGCGTCACCGATCCGGCGAGCACGCCCATCAGCGGGTGCTGGCCAAGGCCCCACGCGACCGCGACGCCGACGATGTTCTGCAGCGCGGCGACGACCAGTGCAATGATGAAGAACAACAACGACCAGCGGCCCGCCGCGCTTGAGCAGCGTCAGGCTGGCCGCAAATCCGATCGACGCGAAGAACGTGTTCTGCAGCGGCACCTGCAGCGCCGTGTCGAACTTGAGCGGCAGATAGCCGTCAGAAATTCAGTAGCAGGATCGCGAGCACGCCGGCGACCGGCAGCCCGCCGCAGACCGGCGCGGGAATGTTGACTCGCGACAGAGCCGGAATCAGGCGGCGCACTGCCGTAGCCGAGAAAGAGGATGATGCCGGCGAAGGCGACGGTCTGAACCAGATCGAGTGTGAGAGTCACGTGCGCGGAGTATAGGTCAGGCTATGGCGCGTCGGTGGGCGGCCGCAGTCAGTTCGAATGCGGCCGCGCAGTCCGCTCGAGATCAGGACCTCATTGTCCGACGTCACGATCACGCCTTCGACGTCGGGCAGTTTCTCGATCAGCGCCATTCCATCCTTCGGCCCCATGATGAAGACGCCGGTCGAGAGCACGTCCGCGATCACCGCGCGGTTCGTGACGATCGTCACGCTCCGGCAGCCGCTCGCCGGTTCACCGAAATCCGGATCGATCAGGTGGTGATAGCGTTTGCCGTCCTTCATGAAGAACCGCTCGTAATCGCCTGAAGTGCTGAGCGTGCCGTCGCCGATCTGCACCGTGGCGAACGGTTCGTGCGCGCCTCGCGGATCGGCGATGCCGAGCTTCCACGGCTTGCCGCCGTTGGTCCCTGCGGCGTAGAGATCGCCGCCCGACTGGATCAGGAAGTCGGTGAGGCCGCGATCCTTGAGCAGCGCGATCGCGCGGTCGATCGCATAGCCCTTGCCGATGCCGCCAAGGTGCACGCGCATGTGTGGACGCGTGATGAAGGCCGTGTGCGCCGTGCCGTCGACCTGGACGGCTCGATAGTCGATGCGGGTCAGCCGCGTTTCGATCAGCTGTCGATCGGGCACGACGTTGTCCTGGTCGTGATCGAACCGCCAGATGTCGCTCAGCGCGCCAAAGGTGATGTCGAACTTGCCGCGCGTCAGCGCGCTGGCCTCGGCGGCTTCGCCGAGGACGTTGATCGTGTCCTGGCTGACGGGCACGGGCGCGACGCCGGCGTTCTTGTTCATGCGCACGACGTCACTGCCGTCCTTCCAGACGCTGAGCAGCGCCTCGAGGCGATCGAATTCGCGAAAGACGTGCTCGAACGCGACTGCGGTATCGCGCTCGTCCGTCGTCCACGCCGAGAGCGTGAGCGTCGAGCCCATCGACGCGCGCGATTTCTCCACCATTCGCGGGGCCGCAGGCGATTCAGCGCAAGCTGACGCGAAAGCGCTCAGGAAGAGTAGCCCGACACGTACGCTAGCCACGGAGGCACGAAGGCACGGAGCCAATTCTTCCAAGAATATATACGCTGAGCGGCAATGGCACTTCCTAAGCGTTCTCCGTGTTTCCGTGTCTCCGTGGCCAACGTACGTGACATGCTGGATTGATGTCGGAATTCGCGCGGCTCACCATCACAAGAGATCATCCTGAAGACATTCAGGATCGACCAGTCTATCTCTGGATCGACGGGGAGAAATGGGATCGCGTGCTGAAGTACGGGAAGACGTTCGAGCGCGAGCTCCCGCCGGGCCATCACAAGGTCAAGGCCAACAACACCTTGTTCTCGACCACGGTCGAATTCGACGCCGCGCCGGGCGAGACCGTCCGCTATCGCTGCGAGAACGGCCTCACCGGCGGGGGCATGGTGATGGTGCTGATGATGGGCGTCGCCTACTTACGTGTCCGCTTGAAACGCATTTGATCCCGTCGGGATCAGCAGGCGACCATGCTGCTGCCGCGCGCTTTCGTCATCTTCCAAATCTCATTCAGCACCTCGAAGATCGTGGCCGCGCCGACGGTCAGGAACACCACGCCGATGATGGTGTTGAGCCAGTCGTCGGCCCGCGCCAGGCCCGCAGCCTGGTCGGCGGATCCCGAGACGTCCACGTAATGGCCGGCGCGGAGAATCACGGTGATGATCGCCACGTTGGCGAGGTTGATCACCAGATCGACGGCCGAGACCGTGATGGTGCGCCACGGACGAACGAGATCGATCAGGTAGACGCCGACGCTGGCGATGAGCGAGGCGAGGATCGGATAGTAGAGCGTCCGCCAGATCGACGCCGGTTCGAGGCGCACCGACTCGCCTGCATAGAACCAGAAATCGGGCACGCGCACCAGGTCGATCCACCAGATCAGGAAGGTCAGCGCGAACACCAGGCCCATGATCGTCTCGGAGCGCGGAATGGGCCGGCCTGGTTGCGGCTCCGGCAGGTTCTCGGGTTTCCACGAATCGAGCGCGGTGATGCGCAGCTTCTCGTGATCGAGGATCGCAAACACGATGGTGACGATGCCGACGGCGTAGATGGCGCCGTTCCAGGCCGAGCCGAGCACGCGGCCCCAGACGGCTGACGGATCGGCGGAGTAGATGGCGTGCATCGCGCCGCCGAAGAGCACGATCGGCAGCACCACCCAGAACACCACGATCTTCAAGGCCTGCCGGTAATACGGGAACAGCGCCGGTCCGATCAGTTGCTGTTGCGGCAGGTAGCTTGCTCGCCATCAGCCACGGATGGCCGCGCTTCTTGAGCAGCGCCGCCTGTTCGGCCTCGGTCATGGGATGGCCAGCGCGTTGCTCGTGTTCTTCGGCCTCGGAGCGGAGGCTGTCGCCGAGCTCCGGGATGATGTCGTTCTGGAGATGCTGCGGCAATTGGCGGCGGACGGCGACGAGATAGCGATCGATCAGGTCCATGGTCGTGTCCTTACACAATCCGATCCAGTGCATCGTTCATCTGTTTCCACTCGGCCAGCAGCTGCTTGAAGATCTGCCGGCCGTCGGGCGAGAGGCGGTAGAAGCGTTTTTTTCGCCCGCCTTCCTCCCGCCACTCGCTGGTCAGCAGCTCCTGGGTCTCGAGGCGGCGGAGCAGCGGATAGAGCGTGCCTTCGTCGATGTCGAGACCGAGGTCCGCGAGCGCCTTGCGCAGCGTGTAGCCGTAGTGCTCGGCGCGGAGCTGCGCCAGCACCGCCAGCGTCAGACATCCGCGCCGCAGCTCGAGACGCAGGGAATCAAAGAGGTTCGGGTCCATATCCTGTGCGCCACATACTGTGTGCGACATACTGTATGCGACACAGTATACGGACGGCAAGAGGAATATGTTTCAGACGATTTCGGATCTCGGATCGGGTGGATCTCGGATCAATTGGTCGATCGGCGATCGACGATTAATCCGAAATCCGCTCGATCCGAAATCCGAGATCGGCTACGCCCACTTATAGCCGTGTTTACTGAGTGGAAGTGACCGGATTCGCTGGCCGTTGATGGCGAAGATCGCGTTGCAGACCGCCGGCAGGATCGGCGGCAGTGCCGGCTCGCCGAGACCAGTCGGGTTGTTGTCGGTCAGGACGAAGTGCACGTCGACGATCGGCGGCGTGTTGCGCATGCGAATCAACGGGAACTGGTTGAGGTTGCTCTGCACCGTGCGGCCGTTTTCGATCGTGATCTCCTGCGCCATGAGCTCGGCGAGGCCGTCCATGACCGCGCCCTGCACCTGGTTGATGCCGCCGCTCGGGTTCACGATCTGTTTTCCGACATCAGCCGCCACCCATACTTTGTTGACGCGAAGCGCGTTGTCCTTCGTCAGCGTGATCTCCGCTACTTCTGCGAAGTAGCCGCGATGACTGAAGTGGCACGCAATACCCATCGCCGTCTTCGGCCCGTTGGCCTGTTGCCGCGCCTGTTCTTCGGCCCGTTGGCCTGCGGTGTCCAACCGGATCTCTCCGCCACTGCCTTCAGCACCCCGGTCATACGCTCCGCGCTGAAGCCCTCGCCTCCGGGCTTCGTGCGCGGCGTGGCGAGGAGATCGAGGCGGAACTGCAGCGGATCTTTTCCGGCCGCATTCGCGAGCTCGTCGATGAACGACTGATACACCCACGCGACGGCGTTGCTTCTCGGCGCGCGAAGGGCGCCGGTTGGCACGCCGAGCGGCATCAGCGTCGCCTCGATCGCGAAGTTCGGCACGAAGCCGCTCGGAAACTCGGTCGCCGGAATGTTCGCCGACTGGGAGAAGGTGTTCGGCGCATTCGCCGGCGGATTCATCGGGCCATAGCTGACGAAGTGGCCGTGCCAGGCCGTGAGCCTGCCGCTCGCGTCGACGCCGCCCTTGAGAAAGTGGAAGCCGCCTGGCCGATAGAAGTCGTGGCGCATGTCGTCTTCGCGCGTCCACAGCAACTTCACCGGCGCGCCACCGATCGCCTTCGAGATGTGCGCCGCTTCGACCGCGTAATCGTTCGACAGCCGCCGCCCGAACCCGCCGCCGGCCTGCAGCATGTGATGCGTGATGTCTTCGTCGCGCAGGTTGAACAACTGCTTCAGCATGTCGCGGCCGCGCTGCGGCGTCTGGCTCGGCGACCAGATCTCGAGCTTGCCGCCGTTCCATCTCGCGGCACAGTTCTGCGGCTCGAGCGGGGCGTGCGAGATGAACGGATACGAGTACGCCCCTTCCACGACTGTCGCGGCGCTTGCGAGCGCGGTTTCCGGATCGCCTTCGCGTCCAACCGTGAAGCCGGGTTTTTCCTTCGAGAGTTCAGCGGCGCGCTTCGCAAATCCCACGCTGCTCTGCGCAGCGGTCGGTCCTTCGTTCCACTTCACCACCAGCTTGCGCCGCGCGCTTTCGGCCTGCCACCAGCTGTCGGCAACGATCGCGACGCCGCCAAGCAGGCTCGTCAGGTCCGATCCGCCTTCGACGATGAACGCGTGCTTCACGCCGGGTTGCGCCTTGATCACGTCGAGATTCACGCTCTCGGCCCTGTTGCCTAGAACGGTGCCGCCGAACACCGGGCACTTCTCGAACACCGCGTGGAGCATTCCGGGCAGCGTGAAGTCGATCGAGAAGATCGGCTTGCCCATCGTGATGGCCTTGACGTCCACGCCCGGTGTCGGCTTGCCGATGATCGTGTAGTCCTTCGGATCCTTGAGCGGCACCGACCGGAGGTCGGGAGGCGAAATAGTCGCGGCTTTCGTGGCCAGCTCGCCGTAGGTGAGCGATCGATTCGACGCGGCGTGCGTCACGCGGCCCGCCGATGCGGTCAGCTCCGACGCGGGAACGTTCCACGTCGCCGCTGCTGCGGCGACGAGCATCTGGCGCCCCGCCGCGCCCGCGCGGCGTAGCGGCTCCCAGTTGGTCGGCGTGCCCGTGCTGCCACCGGCGTTCTGCGGCCCGTACTTCGCCGGATCGAGATCGGCCTGCTGCAGGCGGACGTTCTTCCACTCGACGCCAAGCTCCTCGGCGACGAGCATCGGCATCGACGTCTTCACGCCCTGCCCGACTTCCGGATTCTTGGCGATGATCGTGACGATGTTATCGGGCGTGATGCGTGATGAAGGCGTTGGGAGTGAAATCGACGCCGCTTTGTGTCAGCGCGTCGATGCCCTCAATATTCGCGGCGATGATCATTCCGCCGCCAGCGAGGGCGGTCACGCGCAAGAACGTGCGGCGGGAGAGGTCCTGCGGGCTTGCGGGCTTGCGGTCTTGGAGATTCGACATGACTATTCCTCCCCGCCGCGGCCTGCCGCCACTTGCCTGTCCTGAGCGAGGTCCGCGTTTTCGCGGACCGAGTCGAAGGGCGTGTTCGTCGTCGTCATCGACGCCGCCTTGTGGATCGCCTGCCGGATGCGGATGTAAGTGGCGCAACGGCAGATGTTGCCGTTCATCGCGTTGTCGATGTCTTCGTCGGTCGGTTTCGGCTTCTGGTTGAGCAGCGCGACCGCCGACATGATCTGGCCGGCCTGGCAATACCCGCACTGCGGAACGTCGATCTCCTGCCAGGCGAGCTGAACCGGATGGGTGCCGTCAGCCGAAAGGCCCTCGATCGTCGTGATCGACTTGCCGGCGGCCGCCGAAATTCTTGTCTGGCAGGCCCGGGTGGGCTTGCCGTCGAGGTGAACCGTGCAGGCGCCACAGGCGCCGATGCCGCAGCCGTATTTGGTGCCCTTCAGGTTCAAAATGTCGCGAAGTGCCCACAAAAGGGGCATGTCGGCCGGGGCGTCGACGCTCGCCGGCTTGCCGTTCACGGTCAGCGAATAGGCCATAACAGACCGAGAATACGAGAGTTCGGGCTATTTTGTGTACCGGCAGTTGGGCTTCTATGGTGGCCGTCAGTATTTGCTAGAATCCGTTGATCTATTCGGGAACCCACTCTCGGGAAGGAGAGCAGGAGATGCGCCGGATCGTTACCTCGCTCGGACTCTTGGCTGTCGTTGCGCTGCCTACCGCAGCCGCCGCGCAGTCGCCGACCTTTACCAAAGACATCGCGCCGATTTTCCAGAACAAGTGCGAAGCCTGTCACCGGCCCGATTCGATCGCGCCGATGTCACTCGTCTCGTTCGAGGAATCGCGGCCCTGGGCGCGGTCGATCAAGAACCGCGTGGCATCGCGGCAGATGCCGCCCTGGCACATCGACCCCACGGTGGGCATCACCGAGTTCGAGAACGATCGATCGCTCTCGGCCAAGGAGATTGAGACCATCGTGAAGTGGGTCGATGCCGGCTCGCCGAAGGGCGAGGCCAAGGACATGCCGGCCGCCAAGGTGTGGCCGAACGAGCAGGGCTGGAACTACGCCAAGATCTACGGGCAGAAAGAGCCCGACATGGTGATCAAGTCGCTGCCCTGGACGCAGAAGGCCGGTGCCAACGACGCCTGGTGGAAGCCGGTTGTCGAAACGCACCTCACCGAACCGCGCTGGGTCCGCGCCCTCGAGATCCGCCCGAGCACGGTCAAGGGCCGCAAGATCACGCATCACGCGATCGCCCGCTTGCAGCAGCGCGAAACCGATCCGCTCGCGGCGAATCCCGACGACGCCAACGGCAACCCGCAGCCCGGCACGTTCATGGAATGGGCCGTCGGCAAGCAGGGCGAGATGATGCGCCCGAACAGCGGCAAGCTGATGCTGCCCGGTTCGAAGATCGTGTGGGACATCCACTACTCGAACGGCGGTGAAGACATCACCGACACCGTCGAGCTCGGCGTCTACTTCTATCCGAAGGGCCAGGAGCCGAAGTTCCGCCAGGTGTTGCACCTGATGGGCGGCACGAGCGGTACCGGCGTCGGCGCGCTCGGCAGCGGCCTCGATCTTCCGCCGAACACCGTGAAGGCGACCGAGGGCTACTTCCTGCTGCGCGAGAACGGCCGCGTCGAGAGCTACCAGCCGCACATGCACCTTCGCGGCAAGGCGATGACGATGGAAGCGATCCTGCCGAATGGACAGACGCAGGTGATCAGCCACGTCGCCGACTTCAACTTCAACTGGCACAACACCTACGTCTACAAAGAGACCTCGGCGCCGCTCCTGCCGAAGGGCACGATCATCAAGGTCACCGCGTGGCACGACAACACCACCGCCAATAAGGCCAACCCCGATCCGAACGTGTGGGTCGGCTACGGCGACCGCACAGTGGACGAAATGGCGCACGCGTGGGTCAACGTCACCTACATGAACGACACCGACTACCGTGCCGCGATCGAAGAGCGCCGCAAGGCCGTCGGCAGCACGACCACCGCTGCGCAACAGCAGCAGTAACACCGCACAATGCGCGCACAACGTTTCGCGACCGTCACCATGGCAACCGCCATGGTGACGGCCTGTCTCGTACTCATTGGCGAAGGGCAGGGAGTCAAACCGCCACCCGGGGGCGTACTCGCCGAACCGGTCACGAACTCGGGCGGGCCGATCTACGCCACATTCGAAGGTTGGGGGCCGTTGAAGGATGGCACCAACGCGCTGCTGCTCGGTTACTTCAATCGCAACCGGTCACAGACGGTCGACATTCCGGTCGGTCCCGAGAACAGCATCGAGCCCGGTGGACCCGACTTCGGTCAGCCGACGCATTTCCTGACCGGCCGTCAGTACGGCATGTTCGCGATCACGGTGCCGAAGGACTTCGGCAACAAGAAGCTGACGTGGACCATCGTCGCTAACGGCCACAAGACGTCGGTGCAGTTCTGGCTGAACCCGCAGTACTGGATCGACTACTTCAAGAACGGCGCGAACGGCAACGAGCCGCCGCGCATCAAGTTCGCGATGAACGGCACCGAGTACATCGGGCCGCCGAAGGAAAAGACCGTCGCGACGTTGAATGCGACCGTCGGGCAGCCGCTCGACCTGACCGCGTGGGCAGCGGATCAACCGCCGACGACTACGTTCGAATCCGGCGCGGAGCCGCCTGCCGCGCCCGCGGCAGGCGCGGCGCGCCCGCCGCGTAATCCCGCCAACGAACCGCCGCCGGCATTCATCGGCGGTCGTGTCGTCCCGGTCACGCCGACGGCTCCGGGTGGCGGCGCTGCGGCCGAAGGCCGCCGGCCGCGCGGCGACATCCAGGTGATCTGGAAGAAGTTTCGTGGTCCTGGTGACGTGAAGATCGGCGAGGAAACGATCGCCCTCGAGAACGGCGGCGATGCCAAGAAGTTCGTCGAGGCGAAGACGACGGCGACGTTCAGCGCGCCTGGAACCTACTGGCTCCGCGCGCAGGTGAACGACAGCTCAGGCAACGGCGGCGGCGGCGATCAGTGCTGCTGGACGTCGGCTCACATCGTCGTGAACGTCAAGTAACCAGACGATCTCGGATTTCGGATCGAGCGGATTTCGGATCAATCGTGATCGACATCGTAAATTGATCCGAGATCCACTCGATCCGACATCCGAAATCGTCTACCGTCAGCGCCCGAAGATGATTTTCTCCCGATGCAGTAACCCCGACGTCGCCTGCAGCACTGCGACGGCGAGCGTCACGTTGATCACACCGACAATCACGAATACCATCGGGCCGATGGGCTTGTTGCCGAGCACGTCGGTGAGCAGTGTCTGCTGCCCGATCCACGGCACGTAATACATCCACGCCTTCGTGGACATCGTGTTCATCGTTGCCATCATGCCGGGCACCATCTGCACCATCATCAGGAAGCTCAGGTAGCTCTGCGCTTCCTTGAAGGACTTGGCGAAGGTCGCGACGTACATCTGGATCGCGACGATCAGGGGGCAGAGCGGCAGCACGACTGCCAGCGTGCCGAATCAGCTCCGGCGTGCCGAGGCGAAAGCGGATGCCGAGGTCCTGCAGCGGCAGCTGTTGGAACATCGCGAACAGCAGCCCGGCGGTGATCAGCACGGTGAGCATTGCGGTGATCGTGCCGGCGAGCCATTTGCCCGCCGCGATCGCGATGCGCGGCGCCGGGTTGACGAGCAAGGCTTCGAACGAGCCGCGTTCGCGCTCGCCGGCGGTCGAGTCGGTCGAAATGGCCATGGCGCCCGTGAACGCCGCGATCATCACGAACAACGGAATGAAGCTGAGGATCCGCGCCGCCCGCTGTTGCGAGCTCGAGACCTCGACGTCTTCGATCTGTACCGCCGTTGCGACAGCGGGACTGATGCCGCGCGCGACCAGGCGCAGGCTGCCGATTTCCCCGTTGTAGCGCTCCAACAATCCGCGAACCCGCTGCACTTTCGGCCTCGAGTTCTGGCTGGAGCTGTCGGCGACCATGCGGATCTGCGCCGGCTTCGACGCGCTGAAGTTCTTCGCGAAGTTCTCAGGAATGACGACGACGACCTCTTCGCGCCGCGTGCGGACCGCTTCTTCAGCGTCGGCCGGGCCGTCTGAGATCGTGACGCCGGCTTGCTGCCGCAGCCAGTCGACGAAGCGCCGGCGCGTTGGCGGCGCCGACGATCGGAATGGTGACGTCCTCGACCTGGCGCTGGCGGCTCGCCATGTTGTTGAACAGGAAGAAGATGAGAGCGGGCGCCAGCAGCGAGCTGGCGAGCACCGTGATGATCGAGCGCCGATCGCGCGACCAGTCGCGCAGTTCCTTGCGAATGACGACGATCGCCTGGGATGTCGGGGTCGACTTCATGCAGGCGACGCCTCCGCCTTCACGCCTTGCGCTACGGCGGACTGGTCCGGCTCGAGGCCGCTGAGCGCGACGAACGCATCCTCGAGATTCTCGTGACCGGTTTGTCTTCGCAGGTCGTCAGGCGATCCCAGAGCCGACGATCCGGCCGCGCGCGATGACGACGATCGTGTCGCAGAGCGCGGAGACTTCCTGCATGACGTGACTCGAGAAGAGCACCGTGTGGCCTTCCTCTTTGAGGCGGCGGATGATCTCGCGCACCGCGCGCGTGCTCATCACGTCGAGCCCGTTGGTTGGCTCGTCGAGCAGCACGTTCTTCGGGTTGTGGACGATGGCGCGGGCCAGCGCGGTCTTGGTGCGCTCGCCATGCGAGAAGCCGGCGACGCGGCGATCCGCGATCGCGGTCATGTCCAGCATCTTCAACAGGTGATCGGTGCGCCTGCGCAGGTCCGCGCCGGTCACGCCTTGCAGCTCGCCGAAGTATTCGATGTGCTCACGCGCGGTGAGGCGTGGATACAGGCCCGACTGATCGGGCAGCACGCCAAGCGCGAAACGCGCACCCTGCGGATCGGCGACGGCATCGATCCCGTCGACGAGGATTCTGCCCCTCGTCCGGCCGCATCAACGTGTAGAGCATCCGCAGCGTCGTCGTCTTGCCCGCGCCGTTGGGGCCGAGCAGAGCCGTGACCTGCCCGTCGGCGGCGGTGAAAGAAACCCCATCAACGGCACGGACGTCACCGAAGCGCTTGTGCAGGTTTTCGATGCGAATCATTTGGGAGCCGGTCTCGCCGACTTGTCCGACGTAGCCTTGGCGGAGTCGGAAGCCGAAGGCGAAGGCGGACTCCCCCAGTTCGATTCGGATCGGGTCCGGCCGGAGAGAGGAAGAACGCCGGGCGTTTCACCTTGTCGACGCAGGACGTATCCAGGCCGGCTGCCGATCCTTCTTCGATGAACTCGCGCATGATCCGTTGACCGCAGCCCGTGCCGCCGGCGGTGTGGCCCGTGCCGCCGATGACGATGTGCTTCGCATTCGTGAGGGAGGCCGTGACTTGCTCGCCCCAGCTCGGTGGCGTGACCGGATCGTCTTCGCCGGACAGCACCAGCGTCGGAATCGCTGACTTCACGGGCTCGTAAAAAGACTCATCGACTTTGCCGCGCGGCCAGAATGCGCATGCCTGCTGCTGGATCGTCATCACGTACTTGCCGAACAGCGTCGATTCCGATCCCTTCTGCAACTCGTCCGGCGTGTTCTTCGGAGCGTCCTCCGCGCAAATCACGGATAGCTGCATGCCGATGCTCATGTTCGGCTCGTCGCCGCCGCCCATGCCCGCGAGCGCCAGCATGCTCTGAAAGTCGTTCTTCTCCGCCGCGACGACGATGGCCGGGACGAGGGTCGTCATGATCGGCGAGTAGAGCGCCTGGACGATCACGTTGGCGAGCAGGCGGGCGTCGATCGTGACGTCACCCGTCTCGCCGGTGCGCGGATGCGTGACCTTGACGGTAGGCGGGTTCTTGTCGAGCCGATCGATCAGCGCGCGCATGCGCTCGAGCAGGTTCGGATACGCCTTGTTGCAGCCCTCGTCGCTCGCGCAGTCCTTCGCGAGCAGCTCGAACGCGCGCTGCGGTGTCGCGGGGGAAGTAGAGCGGCAGCCGCATGTCTGGAGGCGCGACACCGTCGAGGATCGCCGACCTCACGCGATCGCCGTGCTGCCGCATGTAGACGAGCGCGGCGCGCGTGCCGTAGGAGCCACCGTAGACGTTGATCGTGTCGTAGCCGAGGAAGGCGCGGACATCGTCCAGATCGTCCATCGCGATCGGCGTCGTGTAGAGCGTCAGGTCGGCGTCGTATTTCGCCAGGCACGCCTTGAGGCGCTCGAGCATCTGCTCGTTGGTCAGCGTGAGGGCCTGCAACGAATCGTCGTCACTGTTGCAGTCGAGCGGGTTCGACTTGCCGGTGCCGCGCTGATCGACGAGGACGATGTCGCGATCGCTCTGCACGCGCTGGAAGATCGTGCGAACAACCTTGGCGAGCTTCGCGGCGCCCTGGCCGGGGCCGCCGGCCAGGAAGAACAGCGGATCCGGCTGCGCATCGGAGCGCAGCGCCGGCAGCACGACGATGTTCAGGTCGATTTGCCGTCCCTGTTTCGTCGCGCGATTCTCGTAGACCTTGAGCGTGCCGCAGTAGGCATCCACGGGCGTGTCGTAGCCCGTGCACGGCTTGCAGCTTGTCGATCGCTGGAACGGCCTGCGATTGATTGCAGCCAGCTGACGGCGAGGATGGCAAGAACTGCGACGAGCGCCCGGCTCTACATCGCAGGGATTGTATCGAAACGAGTGTGGTTGGTGCCAGGCACCAACCGTGCACGGTGTTGGTCGGTGCCAGGCCCCTGCTCACGGTTTCCAGTCCGGCAAGCGGTCGTTTCCCGGGCCCGTCGTCAGCTTGCGCAGCGGGCTCGAGCCGTCGGCGGGAACGATCGCGAGGTCCCAGTCTTCGCCTTCGTGGTGCTGCGGGCTGACCGAGAGCGCGATCAACTTCCCGTCGTTCGACCAGTCGGGGTAGTAGGCCCACGTCTGCGGCCCGAATGCGATCTCGCGCGAGCCGCTCCCGTCGGCGTTGCGGACCTGGATCGTGGACGGCTCACTGACGAGCGAGACATTCGCGATCGATCGGCCGTCGGGCGAGAACGCCGGCCAGCAGGTGCCGCCGCTTTGATCCAGCGCGCGCGTCTTGCCGGTGGCGAGCTCGAGCACGTGGATCTGAAACTCCCAGAATTGCAGCCGCTGCAGCGTTTGTGCGGCGTAAGTGACGAAGCGGCCGTCGGACGAAACGCTCGGCATGATCGCGCGCCCGACCGTGTGCCGCGTCAGGCGCTCCACCCGCTTGTCGGCGATCCACACGCGGTAAAGATCTTCGCGGCTTTCGCGATCGGAGCTGATGATCACGCTCTTGCCGTCCGGCATCCAGACCGGGTCATGATCGTTGGCGGCGCTGTCGGTCAGGCGCGTGACGTTGCCGCCGTTCGCGTCCATCACGTAGGCGTCCCAGTTGCCACCGCGGGATGACTTGAACGCGATGCGGGTGCCGTCGGGCGACCATCGCGGATCTGGAATCGTGATGCTGGCGTCCAGAGCTCAGCTGACGCACCGAACCGGACGCGAGATCGATCGTGAAGATGTGATTGCGGCCGTCAGGATTGTCGGCGGCGCGCAGATCGGACTGGAAAACCAGTGTCCCGCTAAGACCAGATGGGAATCGGGGTGACAGCTTTCGGCAGCGCCGGCGCCTGAACCAGGCCGCCGGCCATTAGCAGAGCTGGAAGGATGCGGGTCACGTGTCTATCGTCGGTTCAAAGGTTCAATCAGTTCAAGTAGTTCAAACAGTTCACTTTGGTTCACGAACGTTGAAGCGGAACCTGAACCAAGTGAACCATTGAACACCTTGAACTTCTTGAACCCTTGAACCGACACGGTTCAAGAGGCTCAGGCGTGGGCCGCGCCGGGGCGAGCGCCGGACTGCCAGATTGGCAAACCCTCCAACCACCCCGAGCGCGAGCGCCGTCCACTACCACGCTGGGTCGGCCAGGTGAGGCCCAGCACGGCGTCGAGTGAGTAGACGCCGTTGCCGACGAGCGCAATCGCCGCCGCGGAGACGCTGTAGACCAGCGGCAACTCAATGCCGTTGTTCTGCGAGAACAGGCCGTGCTGCCAGTGCACCGTTGCCATCGCGACAATCATCACGGCGATGATCATCGCCGGTCCGAGCGGTCCCAGCAGGCCGAGCGCCAGCAGCAGCCCGCCGGCGAGCTCCGTGAACCCCGCCGCCGCTGCGAAGAAACGGCCGGGGCGGAAGCCCAGCGATTCGAAGAAGCCGCCGGTCCCGGCCAGCCCGTAGCCGCCGAACCAGCCGAACAACTTCTGCGTGCCGTGCGCGGCCATCAAGAGTCCCAACACCATCCGAGCGAGCAACAATCCGGTATCCATGACGATTTCTGTCTCCTTCTTATTACTTATTCACTATACATAATATAGTGACTATAAGTCAATTAGTAACTGAGATGCCGTGCTATCCTGAAGGTGTCACCCCATGAAGGACATAGCCAGGAACGTGCCCGAACTGTGCACTCGGTTCCATTACGCCAGCGAGCTCATCGGTCGCCGCTGGAACGGCGCCATCATCTTCATGCTCCTGAAGCAGACCTGCCGTTTCGCAGTTCTGCGAGACGGCATTCCCGGTATCACCGATCGCATGCTGAGCGAGCGCCTCCAGGAGCTCGAAGAGGAAGGTATCGTCGACCGAACGGTCGTGCCGGAAACGCCGGTGCGCGTGGAATACTCGCTGACGAAGAAGGGCAAGGCTCTCGCTGATGCGGTCGACTCCCTCGCGCGGTGGGCCGAAAAGCACATCCCGCTGGCAACGCCGGCGGCCAAGCCGCGGAGAAAGACGGCTCGCTGACGGCGCGGTGGCATTACTATCCCGACTGCTGTCGGACAATCGCCTGCCGCGACTGGAAGCCACGAGATTGAAGAAACAATCCACTGCAAGCCCGCAGCCCGCAAGCCCGCAGCCCGCAAGCCCGCAAAGCCCCGCTGAGATATCATGTGATGTTGCAATCACATCGATACCGATAGCTATCAGGAGTCAGTCTAGTGGCGAAGATCAAGGTCAAGAATCCCGTCGTCGAGATGGACGGCGACGAGATGACGCGCATCATCTGGCATCGCATCCGCGAGCAACTTATCCTTCCGTATCTCGACATCGACCTGAAGTACTTCGACCTGGGCGTCGAATCGCGCGACAAGACCAACGATCAGATCACGATCGATTCGGCGAACGCGACCCGGCAGTACGGCGTCGCCGTCAAGTGCGCGACCATCACGCCCGACGAAGCGCGCGTCAAGGAATTCAGCCTGAAGCAGATGTGGAAGTCCCCCAACGGGACCATCCGCAACATTCTCGACGGCACGATCTTCCGCGAGCCGATCATCTGCAAGAACGTGCCGCGCCTCGTGCCGCACTGGGACAAGCCCGTTGTCGTCGCTCGCCATGGTTTCGGCGATCAGTACCGCGCGCAGGATTTCACGTTCCCCGGCGCCGGCACCATCACCATCAGCTGGACGCCGGACGGCGCTGGTGAGCCGATCTCGCAGGGAAGTGATCAAGACCAAGGGCAGCGGCATCGCGATGGGCATGTTCAACCTCGACTCATCGATCGAGGGTTTCGCCCGCGCGTGCTTCACCTACGCGCTCGGCAGGAACTACCCGGTCTACCTGTCGTCGAAGAACACGATTCTCAAGGTCTACGACGGCACGTTCAAGAACACCTTTCGAGCGCGTCTACGACAAGGAATTCAAGCCGCAGTTCGAGGCGAAGGGCCTGACCTACGAGCATCGCCTGATCGATGACATGGTCGCGTCGAACCTGAAATGGAGCGGCGGCTACCTGTGGGCGTGCAAGAACTACGACGGCGACGTCCAGTCGGACACCGTCGCGCAGGGCTACGGGTCGCTCGGCCTGATGACGTCGGTGCTGATGTCGCCCGACGGCAAGTCGATCGAGGCGGAAGCGGCGCACGGCACGGTGACGCGTCACTACCGCCTGCATCAGCAGGGCAAGCCGACCTCGACCAACCCGATCGCATCGATCTACGCCTGGACGCGCGGCCTGCAGTATCGCGGCCGGTTCGACGGCACCCCCGACGTGATCGCGTTTGCGGAGAAGCTCGAAAAGGTCTGCGTGGACGTGGTCGAGTCAGGACGCATGACGAAGGACCTCGCGATCCTGATCCGTCCCGATCATCCCTACCTGACGACGGATGAGTTCCTCACGGCGATCGACAGCGAGCTCAAGAAGCAAATGTAACGGCTCGTGCTGGGTGGGTGGCGATGTTCTTGCATCGCTACCCACATGGCTCACCTCACCACCTCCGATCACGTTAATCTCAACCTGAAAGATTGGGGCACCGGCCGCCCGGTGATCCTCATGCACGGCTGGCCGCTGTCAGCCGACACCTTCGACGACATGGCGATCGCGCTTGCCGATGCCGGCATGCGCGCGATTGCCTACGACCGGCGCGGTTTCGGACGCTCGGCGCAACCGTGGGACGGCTACACCTACGACCGCCTCGCGGATGACCTCGCGGACGTGATCGATTACGCGGCCGCGGACGACGTCGCAATCGTCGGCTTTTCGATGGGCGGCGGTGAAGTGGCGCGCTACATGTCCCGGCATCGCGGGCGGGGTGTCAGTCAAGCGGTGCTCATCGCGTCGGTCGTGCCGTACATGTTGAAGACGCCGGACCATCCGAACGGCGTCGACCAGAGCGTGTTCGATCAAATGGCGACGGCCATGACAGCAGATCGCGCGAAGTTCTGGACCGGCTTCTTTAAGGATTTTTACGGCGGGTCGGTGAGCGACGAAGTGATCGAGTGGTCACGCGCGCTCTCGATGCACGCCAGCACCAAAGCCACGCTCGATTGCGCCACGGCATTTGCCACCACGGACTTCCGGCCCGATCTGCCTGCGTTCAAGGTGCCGACTCTGATCATCCACGGCACTGCCGACAAGACGGTGCCGATCGAGGCGACCGCTCGCCTCGCCGCGAAGGGAATCGAGAACAGCAAGCTGATTGAATACGAGGGCGGGCCGCACGGCCTGCTGGCCTCGCACAAGGAGCGCGTGATCGCTGACGTGCTGGCGTTTCTACGACGCTGAGCGCGGTCACGCGTCGTGGAGCCAGCCGTTGTCGATTGGCGGAGGACTGTACCTGGTTGGCGAGGGCGGGTCTCTGTCTAACCGCGATCGACACCGAGCTCCGCGCCCGGATGTAGCGCCGGCGGTTTCTGCAACAGCTTGCGGCCGGCGCCCCACACGCCGGTCGCAGCAATTCCCACCACCAGCGCCACGAGCACGTTGGCCGCGCGCGCCAGATCCTGATCCTCCAGCGATCGCAGCGCCATCGCCGTCGTCAGCCATCCCGACGCCATGCCGGCGATCCAGCTCGCCAGGAATCCGCGGCGGCGGTACAGCATCACGACGATCGCCGCGGCCAGCGCCATGCCGGCGATGAGCACGAGCGCCGGCAGGATGAATTCCTGATCCGTTGCCGGCAATCATGCCCGCGGCGATCGCCACGACGATGGTCGAGACGATCGGATTGACGCGGAATCGATCGCAACACTTCGACGACGAAGGCCACGCCGAGGACGATGAAGGCCGACGCGCTGAGCGTTTCGCCGATCATCGATCCGAAGCTCGCATCGACGACGTCGAGCTCGCGCGAGATCGACGGCTCGAAGCCGCCGATCTGCAGCGCTGCCCAGTCGGCGAACACGCGCGACAGCGGCCATGGCCGCGCCGCCGCTGACGCCGTCGACGAGCGACGCGGAGACGGCCTGCACGAACACGCGGCCTCGCGTCAGTTGCTCCGCCGCCCACATCCGCTCCGGGCTGTGGCGGCGGATCCACGACAGCACGCCGCTCAGCGCCGGCAGCACCGTGCCGATCAGCAGGACGGACACCGCGACGATGCCGAGCAGGCTTTGGAAGACGCCGGAACTGCCGATCGTGCTGAGCCCGACCTGCAGCACCACCAGCGCGCACAACGCGAGCGGCAGCGGCCGCGTCAGCGCGTCCCAGTTCTTCATCTTGAAGAGGTAATAGAGGCCGAACCCCCAGCCGATCACCACCACCGCGGCGAGGATCACAGGGCCCGCGAACTGGACGATACGCATCGCGCATCGGCGTCTCCGGCGCCTTGTAGTCGCGAGGCCGCTCCAACGATCGCTCGATCAGGATCAGCTGCTCGCCCTGCAGGTTGACTCGCAGCTGCTCGACATGCCCGTACTTCGTCGCCGGGCTTCGCCACGTCATCTCGGTCTTGCCGGCGGGAAAGGAGCGCTCGACGACTTCGAGCTCGTAGCCGGACGCGTCGATGCCGAATGCTTTCTTGATCGCCTCGAGGCCGATCGACGTGGCCTGTCGCGCGATCGGCATGCGTCGATGTTGCCGTCGGTCGCATAGCCGGTCGCAAACGCGACGAGCTCGCCCTTCGGATCGAGGCGAACGGAATAGTCGCCGGCGGCGGGCTCGAGGCCGCCCGAGGGATTCGCGGTGTGCGTGATGCCGGCGCGCCAGTACGCGACCGGCGTGCCCTCGCGAATCGCATCGCGGGCCGCGGGCAGGCCGGCCATCGCCGTGATGTTGTCGATGCTCGACGGCGTCGATGAACGTCGACGTTCGTGCGCGAGCCCAGTCCCGAATAGCCGAAGCTCTCGACGGTGTCGCGCGCCTTGGTGAGCACCGCGCCTTTGGGCAGCAGCAGCGGCAGATCGGCGCCCGGCCGCGCGAGGTGGTAGTAGGCCATCGCGACGCCGAGCACGATCGCGGCAGCGACACCGATTCCCAGCGTCAGCCACGATACGCCGCTCATCGCCGACGACTTCGGGGCTGTCGTCGGTGAGCTCGCGTTCGATGACGAGCGTCGGCATCCGGCCCGGCATCGCTCGCCGCCGTCGTCAGGCGTCCCGACTCGAGCGCGGTCTTGAGGCGCTGCAGATCGACGCGCAGGTCGGCGATCGTCTGATAGCGGAGGTTCGGATCCTTCTCGAGCGCCTTTTCGATGATCCATTCGAGCTGCAATGGCAGTCCGCGCGCCACCGATCGGATCGGCGGCGGCTTCGCGCTCGAGGATCGCGACCAGCAGATCCGTCGTCGTCGGCGCGCGCGAACGGCGCGCGGCCGGTGACCAGCTCGTAGAGCACGACGCCGAGGCTGTAGCAATCCGATCGCCCGTCGACCGGAAGCCCGCGCGCCTGTTCGGGCGACATGTAGGCGATGGTGCCGACGATCATGCCGGCGCTCGTCTCGATCGTCGGCGCGATCGTCGCGTCAGCATCGGCGGACGAGCCCGGCGACGCGCGCGAAGGTGGCGACACCGAAGTCGAGCACCTTCACGTAGCCGTCGGGCCGCAGCATCAGGTTGTCGGGCTTGATGTCGCGATGCACGATCGACGCGGCATGCGCGGCCGAGAGCGCCGACGCCGTCTGGATCGTGATGTCGAGGATTTCGCGCAGCGTCAGCGGTCCGCGCGCGAGGCGCTCGCGCAGCGTCTCGCCCTCGACGAGCTCCGAGACGAGGAATCGCGAGCCGTCGTGATCGCCGACTTCGTGGATGGTGAGGATGTTCGGATGATTGAGGGCCGAAGCGGCGCGCGCCTCGTGCAGGAAGCGGCTCAGCCGCTCCGGATCGCCGGACGAGCTCGGCACGCAGCACTTTCAGCGCGACCGACCGGCCCAGCGTCGGATCGACGGCCTTGTAGACCTCGCCCATGCCGCCGCTGCCGAGCAGGTTCTGGATCTGATACCGGCCGACGGTTGCACCCGTCTCCAATGACATCGCCGGGAAACTCTATCGCGTTTCAGGCGTCGCTGTCGTGGTGGCTGCGCCGGCAGCGAACCTGCGCAGGGCCGACTCGTTCGACTTCGGCGCGATTCGCTTCGTGATGGGGTATCGGTTCTAGAATGGCAGGATGACATTCGCACTCCGACGCCGTGCGACGATCGCCCTGGCGATCGTCGCCCTCACCACCGTTGCCGTTCCCGCGCAGCAGGACGAACGCTGGAAGGCGCTCGAAGCGCAGATCGATCGCATCTACGCGCAGAACGAGTATTCGCTGCCGCGGTTCGGACCGGCGCGATGGCTCGACGACGGCACGGCGTACACGACGGTCGAGCGCGGAACCGGCCAGGCCGGCGGCAGCGACATCGTCCGCTACGACGCCGCCACCGGCGCGCGCAGCATCCTGATCGCCAACACCCAGCTGATTCCCGCGGGATCCGAGCGCGCACTCGCCATCGCCGATTACGTCTGGTCGGACGATGGATCGAAGCTGCTGATCTTCACGAACACGCAGAAGGTGTGGCGGCAGAACACGCGCGGCGATTATTGGGTGCTGAACGCTCAAGGGCGGCGGCCTGAAGCAGGTCGGCACTTCGCATCCGCCGTCTTCATTGATGTTCGCGAAGTTCTCGCCGGATGCGACGCGCGTCGGCTACGTGCGCGGCAACAACGTCTACGTCGAGCGTCTCGACGACGGCAAGGTGACGCAGCTCACCGAGCGACGGATCGGAAACCATCATCAACGGCACGTCCGATTGGGTCTACGAGGAGGAGTTCGGCGCTTCGCGACGGCTTCCGCTTCAGCCCTGACGGCAAGTCGGTCGTCGTACTGGCAGTTCGACAGCTCCGGCGTCGGCATCTTCTCGCTGATCAACAACACCGATTCGCTCTATCCGGTGATCACGAAGATTCCGTATCCGAAGGCAGGCACGACCAATTCAGCGGCGCGCGTCGGCGTGGTCAGCGCCGACGGCGGCGCGACGACCTGGATCAAGACGGAGGGCGATCCGCGCAACACCTATCTGGCGCGCATCGGCTGGATCGATTCGAACACGGTCTCGATCCAGCAGCTCAATCGCCAGCAGAATCGCAACGATTTCCTGACCGCCGACATCAAGAGCGGCGCGGTGAAGCGCGTGTTCCGCGATGAATCGACGTCGTGGGTCGAAGTCGTCGAGGAAGTGCCGTGGGTCGATGGCGGCCGCACCTTCCTGTGGCTGAGCGAGCGTGACGGCTTCCAGCACGTCTATCGCGTGCCGCGCGAGGGCGGCACCGGCCAGTTGATCACGAAGTTCGACGCCGATGTGACGGACATCGCCGGCTTCGACGAGAAGGCCGGCTACATGTATTTCCGCGCCTCGCCGGACAATGCCGGCCAGCGCTATCTGTATCGATCGAAGCTCGACGGCAGCGGCGCGCCCGAGCGCGTCACGCCGGCCGATCAGCCGGGCACGCATCGCTACGACGTGTCGCCGAACGGCAAGCTGGCGTTCCACACCTACTCGCAATTCGAGAAGCCGTCGCTGACGGAGGTGATCGAGCTGCCGAGCCACAAGGCGGTGCGCGCGCTGACCGATCCGTCCGCGGTGATCGCCAAGGTGAAGCCGCTGCTCAATCCGCCGGCGGAGTTCTTCCGCATCGACATCGGCGAGGGCGTGCAGCTCGATGGCTACATGCTGAAGCCGTCGACGTTCGACGCGACGAAGAAGTATCCGTTCATCACGCACGTCTACGGCGAGCCGGCGGGGCAGACGGTCAACGATTCGTGGGGCGGCTCGCAGCTGCTGTTCCATCGCGCGCTGGCCGAAGCCGGCTACATCATCATCAGCATCGACAATCGCGGCACGCCGGCGCCGCGAGGCACGGCGTGGCGAAAGATCATCTACGGCACCGTCGGCGATCTGTCGTCGAAGGAACAGGCCGCGGCGGTGCAGGGCGCTCATCGCGAAGCATCCGTTCCTGGACAAGGATCGCGTCGGCGTGTGGGGATGGAGCGGCGGCGGCACGAACACGCTGAACGCGATGTTCCGGTTCCCCGACGTCTACAAGGTCGGCGTGTCGGTGGCGCCGGTGCCGGATCAGAAGCTCTACGACACGATCTACCAGGAGCGCTACATGGGCGTGCCGCAGGAGAACGAGGCCGGCTACAAGGTCGGCTCGGCGATCAACTTCGCGGAAGGACTGCAGGGCAAGCTGCTGATCGTGCACGGATCGGGAGACGACAACGTGCACGCGCAGGGCACGGAGAAGTTGATCAACCGGCTGATCGAGCTGGGCAAGCCGTTCGATTCGATGATCTATCCGAACCGGACTCGCACAGCATCTCGGAAGGCCACGGGGACGACGCCGCACGTCTACAAGCTGATCGCGCGCTACTTCTATACGAACCTGGCGCCGGGCGCGCGCTAGCGATCGTCCGGGCTCGTATCGGCATGAGGCGCGCGTTCATCTTGTTGACCCTCGTCACCGCGGCCGGTGCCGGCTGCCGCCCGGCGGCGCCGGCGCGGGTGTGCGCGATCGACATGGGCAGCAACAGCTTCCGCCGCATCGTCGGCACGTTCGCCGGTGGCAGGTACACCGAATTCCGCATCGACTCCGAGACGATGGGTGTCGGCGACGACGTCGAGCAGCATCGCCGGATCAGCGAGGCCAAGCTCGCCGAGATCAGCGAACAGTTGTCGGCGTTCGCCGCAGCGTGCGAGGAGGACGGCGCGCCGAGTCCGGTCGCTGTCGGCACCGCCGCTTTCAGGGACGCGCCGAACGGCACCGACGCAGTGGGCCGCGCCGCGCTGGCCGGCGTTCGAATGGAGATCGCGAGCGAACAGCGTGAGTCGGAACTGGCGTATCTGGTCGGCTCGCTCGGCCGCGACGGGTACGCGGTGATCGACAACGGCAGCCGCAGCATCGAGCTGGTCGCGAAGCCCGGCGGCGCTGTTGCAGCACCGCGTCTTCAATCTTGGCTACCGCGTTGCCTACGAACAATTCTTCGCCAACGCCGTGGACCCGGCTGCGCGATCGAGGCGTTTCGCGAGCGGCTGCAACCTGAAGCCTCGGCGGCGCCGTTCATGAAGGGGCAGCAGACGCCTGGTCGGCGTCGAATTCATGGAGATGGCGGAGGTGCTGTTTACGAAGGTGCCGGACGGTCACGTCTTCACGCTGGCCGAGCTGCGGGCGCGCCTCGACGCGATTGCCTCGGCACCGGCAGCCTTCGCGGAGCTGAAGCGCACCAAGGACATCGATCGCGCGCTGCCGCGGCTGGTCGTCGCGGTCGATTTGATGGAAGCGTTCGGTTACCGCGAGCTGTCGCTGACATCACGACAGCTCGGCACGGGACTGATCATCGAGGCCGGCCTGCGCAACTGACCCTTGGTGCGGTGAGCCGGGAGCTGTCCCTCCCGGCCCTCGGCTCGTCAGAAGTCGACGCGTACGCCCAGCTGCACCTGCCGGGTGATCTCACCACCCGACGGCTTCCCGAACGTCGCCGCGCGCTGGTTGCCTGTGAAGTTCGTCCAGTTTTTCTGATTGGTCAGGTTGAACGCTTCGCCGATCAGCTCCAATCCGACGCCGCCGCGCATCTGCACCGTCTTGGTCGACGCGAAGATCGGCCTGGAACAGGGTGGCGCCGCGGGCTGAGTTGCGGCCGACGTCGGCGGGCCGATCGTTGGTTTGCGTGTCGCGGTTGTCGTCGGCGCCGGTCGTGATGTTGTAGGGCAGCGTCGACCTGGCCGCGATCAGCGTGCCGGCCTGGATCTGCCACGGCAGTTGCACTGAGAACGCCGCCGAGACCCGGTGACGCGAATCGTTCGACGCCGGGCCGCGTTCCAGCTCGTAGAAGCGATTGTCCACCGGGAAGAAGTTGAAGTCCTCGGTGTTGCGCTCGGTCTCCGACAACGTGTACGCCACGGTGTAGGTGTGGTGCTGCGACAGCCGCTTCTCGATGCCGACCTGCAGTCCCGTGTACCAGGAGTTCCCCTTCGTCTCGACAATCGTGATGCGCTGGAACGACGGATTCGGGCGCGCGCGTGCCGGGTCGTCCAGGTTGGGGTAATTGGCGTCGCTCGATCGGAGCAGGCCGAAGCCGCGGGCGCGGACCAGGTCGGCTGAAACAGAGAACGTGCGGCCAAACTGACGCTGCACGCCGGCCGTGATCTGCTCGGTATAGGGCGTCCGGTTCCCGGCTGCAAACTGCGTCGAGCTCGGGATCGGCGTGATCGGTCCGCCGGTGCGGTTGGGATTCGGCCCGTTCGGATCGGGATAACCCGGGTTCGAGATCAGCGTCTGCACGAACTTCTTCGCGTTCTCGGCGTTGAGCGGGATGTTCAGGAAGATCTGGTCGTAGTAGATGCCGGCGTTGGCGCGCAGCACCGTCCGCCCGGAACCGTTGAGGTCATACACCACGCCGAACCGCGGCGCGAAGTTGTTCTTGTCGTGATCGATGCCGACGACGTCTTCGTAGTCCCATCGCACGCCCAGGTTGATCGTCAGCCGATCGGCCGGCCGCCACTGATCCTGGATGAACGCGGCGTAGATGTTGTTATTCAGGTTCACGATCGGATCGCCGGTGTTCCCCGTGTACTGCGTCGGATACGTTGACGCGACCGCGGGATCGAACGGCGTCGAGGTGGTGAAGGTAAACGTGCCGTCGAGGTTGTTGTGAAACTCGGAGAACAGATCGATGAAGCTGGCGTCGACACCCGCCTTGATCGAATGGCTGCCCGCTTTGTCCGGTACGAGCCAGTTGAACGTGTTCGCGAGCTGGATGCGGTCCTCGGTGCGGCCCTGCGGCATGTTGGCGGCCTTGCCGAGGTTCAGGCCCGGGCGGTTGACGGTCGGGCAATTCGGGCAGTAATTGCTGACGTCCCAGTTGAAGTAGCGCCGCGCAATCTGCATCCGGAACTCGTTCACGCCGTGGCTGCCGACGATCCAGCTGTCGTTGACGGCAACATCCTGATCGGTCCGATCGCGATCCTGGCCGCGCTCGCGGGTGTCGTTGCCGCCGATACCGGTGCCGATCAAGCGATCGCTGTCCCGGCGATATTTCACCGCCAACGTGTTTGTGGACGAGAGGTTCGTGTCGATCTTGCCGAGCACCTGCGGATTGGTGAGCGGCTGCTCGAAGACGATGGGATCGTTCGGCAGGAACGTCGGCGCCGTCGGCGCCGTGACGAGACTCTCGGTCAACCGCTTCGTGTACTCGACCGACACGAAATAGAACGCCTTGTTCTGCCGGATCGGGCCGCCGAAGAACCCGCCGACGACCTTCTGCTCGAGCTTCGACTTGGGCGGCGCCGGCGTCACCAGCTTCGATGCCGCCGTCGAGGCGTCCCACGAATCGTCGCGGTGATAGTAAAAGCGCGCGGCCGTTGACGTCGTTGGTGCCCGAACGCGTCACGACGCTGACGATGGCGCCGGACGACTGGCCGTACTCGGCGCTGAAACTGTTCGAGACGACGATGAATTCCTTGATCGCGTCGACCGAGAATCCGCCGCGCTGTCCGGCCACCGAGTCGTCGTCGTTGCTCAGGCCGTCGATCAGGAACGTGCTGTTGCGCGTCAGCTGGCCCGCGGACGAAATGCCGCTGCCGGCGGTGCTGGTCACGCCGGGCGTGAGTTGAGCGAGCGTCGCGAAATTGCGCCCCGCGATCGGCAGTTCCTCGATCTCGTTGGTGGTGATCGTCGTGCCGAGCGCCGAGCGGGTGGTCTCGACGAGCGGCAGC
Source organism: uncultured cyanobacterium (assembly GCA_963833135.1). Classification (GTDB taxonomy): domain Bacteria; phylum Acidobacteriota; class Vicinamibacteria; order Vicinamibacterales; family UBA2999; genus 12-FULL-67-14b. The sequence continues at coordinate 664,667 of CAWHWW010000018.1, forward strand.
TCCGCGGTGACCGTCACCGCTTCCTCCAGCGCCGCCACGCGCAGCGTGAGCGCCAGCGTGACCTCCTGCGCCACGGTCAACGACAGATCGGAGCGCACCAGCTTCCCGAATCCGGCGAGCTCGGCCGACACCTCATATTTGCCCGGCGGCACGCCGGCGAACTGAAATGCGCCGCGCGCATCGGAAGTCGCGGATCGCGACTGGCCGCTGTCGAGATTGCGAATCGTCACCGTCGCGCCGGGCAACGCCGCTTTCTGTTCGTCGAGGACTGAGCCCGAGACGGTGGCGGCCGTGGACTGCGCCAGGGCCGTGGATGCAGGGACGAGAGCCGCGAAAACAAGGGTGAACAGCAGCCTGCGCATGACCAACCTCCAAGCTGGAGAGATGCTCGGCCTTTGCAGCGCGCGCCGTCAAGTGCTGTCTTGGTCAGCTGTCAGTCGAGCTTGTGCTGCCCTTACTTCATCCTCGGTGAAGGCCGCCTCGAACACCTCGAGTCCTTCGAGGAACGCCGCAACGTCCTTCAACGAGAAGCCGAGCTGCTGCAGTCTCGCGGTGTCGAGATGCAGCTGGTTGTTCGCCGCATCGTTGTAGTAGTTGATGAACTTGCCTTCGGCATCGAATTTGCTTCTTCAACTGCGCGATCACATCATCGAGGTAGACACGGCCGCCCGGCGGCGGTTCGACCGGCTGTCCGTGATCGGCGGTGATGACGATGACGCTGCGTCCAGGCCCGGCCTTCTTGTCCATCAAGGCCAGGTATGCGGCCATTTGCTTGTCGAGCTCCGCGAGCGTGGCGGCCTGTTCGTTCGAGTCCGGGCCATGCGCGTGCGAGGTGTAGTCGGGGCCTTTCATGTTCACGAAGATGAGGTCGGTCACCTCGTCGGCGCCGACCGCTGATTCGTCGACGACCGCTCGCAGCGCTTCGGACTCGTACTTCTGAAACAGCGCCGAGGCGCGGAATTTCTGCGCGCTGGCGATGTCGTGGCCCATCCACGTGCCGCCGGCCTCTTCCCACACCTTGCGGCCGACGAATCGCTTCAGTGCCTCAGGCATCGTGTAGCAGGCGGGATTGGTTTCCCATCCGCCGTCGGCGCCGCCGTAGCTGGCCGCGAGGATCTTCTTGCCGCTGATCAGGCATGACGCCGCGGCCGACAAGTCCTGCAGTCGGCGCGAATCGCGCCGCCCTGGCCGATGATGATCGCCTTGCCGTCCGTCGTCAGGTTCCAGTTGTCGGCAAGCGTCAGCGCCATCAGCTCTTTCGTATCGAGCTGGTCGTAGGCCTCCTGCGACTTGCCGGTGGCGCGGTTGAAGAGGGTGTTGACGACGATGCCGTGGAAGCGCGGATCGCTGCCGGTGCCGATGTTGGCGTGGCCGACGCCGGTGACGGTCGGCAACACCCCGTCCGCGCCTCGCGAAAACCACGCGCCTTCCTTCCTCATCCGCGTCAGCGTCGGCATGATCGACGCGTGCTTGTCGAAGTAATCGGCGCGCATCGCGTCGAGCACGAACACCGTGACGATGCGTGGCCGCGCGTTGCCTGGCGCGATCGCTTCGCGTCAGCACGCGCCCGGTGTAGGTCGGGAGCGGCGAGGCGCCGATCAGCGCGCCGACGGTTGGCGCAACGTCCTGCTGCTTCGCGGGCGCGGTGAACGATCCGCTCGTTCACGAACGGGGCGCCGTAGAACAGCATCGGGATGCGCACGTCGTAATCCCACGGCGATCCGTGCATGAAGGGGTAGAGCGGATCGCGCGAGGTGACGAACCAGCCCTGCTTCGGCACGACGAACACCTGTCCGCTGCGCCCGGGAAAGTACCCGCGCGCGAACATGTCGAGCCACTGCTGGCGTTGAGACGATGCGGCCGGGCCGCGCGATCTCGGCGCCGGCGTCGGCGCGGTGCCGGCTTCGGCGGTCCGACGAAGCGCAGCCGCTAGATGACAGAAGGCCGCGGCCAGCAGGGCCATGCGGAGCAGGAGTTCACCCCGGCCATTCTACCGAGGTCGGATCGGTTGGTGCCAGGCACCGACTACGTCAGCACGGTCGGAATGGCAGTTGGTGTCAGGCACCGCGAACCGAGTATCATGCCGCGCATGAAGAAGCGCGTACTGTTTGCAACGATTTGTCTCTGCGCGACCATCGCGGTGGCGCTTTCCGCGCAGCGTCCTGCCGACGCGCCGGCGACGGCGCCGTCGGGCAAGGCACCCGACTCGGTGTTCATCGAAGACCTGACGTGGGCGGAAGTCCGCGATCTGATCGCGTCCGGCACGACCAACGTGATCGTCGGCACCGCGGGCACCGAACAGAAGGGCCCGCACATGGTCGACGGCGAGCACAAGTTCGTCATGGAGTGGACCGCCGACAAGATCGCGCGCGGGATGGGCAAGACGCTGGTCGCGCCGGTCGTGACCTACGTGCCCGAGGGCAGCTGGGAAAATATCGGCGGCCACATGGCCAAGCCGGGCACGATCACGCTGCCCGAAGATCGCTTCGTCGAGCTGCTCGTCACCGCCGGCCGGAGCCTCAAGGCCGGCGGCTTCAAGAAGATCTGGTTCCTCGGCGAATCCGGCGGCAATCGCACCGGCATGCGCACGGCGGCCGAGAAGCTGAACGCGCTGTGGAACGGCGCCGCGACCGCGTACTGGGTCGATGACTACTACACCAAGGCGCACGCCGAGCAGAACACCTGGGCCGCGAAGTTCCTCAAGGTCGGCGATGATCGAGGTCGGCAACCACGCCAACATCCTCGACACCTCGGAACTGATGTTCGTCGCGCCGAAGCACATTCGCCGCGATCGACTGACCGGCAACGACTATCCGAACAACGGCGTCAGCGGCAACAACCAGGCGAAGTCGACGCCCGAGGTCGGCAAGGCGCTGCTGCAGATCAAGATGGATCTCGCGCTCGCGCAGATCAAGCGCATGAACGACGGCGCCGAGCCGCCGGTGGCCGCGGCGCAGGCGCCGCAGGGTGGCGGCGGCCGCGGCGGCCAGGGCGGCGGCCAGCGGCCGCGCAGACCGCGTCACTCGAGCCGACGATGAACACCGCGCCGGCATCGATGACGCCGACGAAGGCGCCCGACACGGTGTTCATCGACGAGCTGACATGGGAAGAGAATCGCGATGCGATGAAGGCGGGCAAGACCGTGTTCATCGTGCCCGACCGGCGGCACCGAGAAGAACGGTTACCACATGGTGATGGGCAAACATAACTTCATCGTCGCGCACTCCGCCAACCTGATGGCGCGGCGGCTGAAGAACGCGCTCGTCGCGCCGGTGATTCAGTACGTGCCCGAGGGCGATCCCGATCGCCAGAACCCCGGCGCGATCTCGCTGCCGTCGCCGGCCTACGACATGCTGCTCGATGCGGCCGCGCGCAGCCTGAAGGCGCACGGCGCGACCGAGATCCTCTTCATCGGCGACAGCGGCGGCAACCAGCAGGGCATGCGCGATGTCGCCGCGAAGCTGAACGAGGAGTGGAAGGACCGGCGGCCCGAAGGTCTTCGCGCTGACCGATTACTACGAAGGCGGCCGCGAGCACTATCGCGCGTGGATGGAAGCGGCGTTCGGCTACACCGACGACATCGTCGGCAGCCACGCCGGCATCAGCGACACGTCGCAGATGCTGCACGTGCAGGCCGACCGGCGTGCGGAAGGATCAGATCAAGCCGTGGGGCGGGCCGAAGGATTCGGGCGTGTCGGGCGATCCGATGAAGGCGACCGCCGAGATCGGCCGCATGGGCATCGAGTTCAAGATCAACGCGGCCCTCAATCAGTACCGGCTGTTGAAGAATCCCGCCGCAGCGGCGCGGGCAGTAGCCAGTAGCCAGTAGCCGGTAGCCAGAAAAACTAGAGCTTTCTGGCTACTGGCATACTGGCTACTGGCTACTCTCGGTGTGTAAGGCGTCGGCCCCGGCGGATCCGTCCGCTTGGCGCCTGCCTTCACCCACGCGTTGTAGCGCATCCGCAGCGTCTTCACCGGATTCGCGCTTTCACCCTTCTTGAGGTCGTTGTCGCCGACGGCGATGTAGGCGAAGTACTTGCCGTCGTTGTGCGTCACGCCGACCTGATCGTCCTTGTTGGCGATCGCGATGTAGGCGACGTGCGCGTCTTGTTGTCGCACGGGACGAAGTCGAGCGGGTTGTTGCCGCAGTTGCAGCGATGATCGCCGCCGTTGGCGTCGGCGGCTTCCATCGCCGCCATCACGTGATCGGCGAGCGTGCCCTGTCGCGCGCGTGAAGGCGAGCGCGGCCTGATACACGACCTGGTCGCCGAGCAGCGTGTTGCCCTGCACCTGGTAGTAGTAGTCGCCGACCTGACCGCCGAAATACAGCGACGATCGCGAGTTGCCGCTGCCGTTGAATCCGGCGCGATTGTTCTGCGCGCGTGATCGTCTTGCCGTTCGGGATCGAGACGATGCCGAACTGCCGGCGCTCGACGTTCGGATCCTTCTTCAGCATCTCGATGATGTCCGCCGGCGGCGTGCCTTTCTTGATCTCGTTGTAGACGAGCATCTGGTTTTCGCGCGTGTTGTCGACGCCGGCCTGGCAGGCGGCGACGCCGATGCCGGGCACGATCACCGCCTGCACGTCCATCAGGTCGCGCGCGCCGTTCGGCTTGCGCTGCGGGAAAGCCCTCCTGCCGCACGCAGGTCGCCGACGCGATGATCACCTGGCCGGTCTTCGCATCGATCGCGATCACCGACCACGTGGCAAACGCCGGCGCCGCGGCGCCGAGCACGAGCGCGAGCAGGAGAATGAGACGTTTCATTCGCATCCGTTGTCGATCGTCTGATTCGTCGGTCTTATCGCTTCTGCAGCAGGAACCGCTGGACTCGGCGGCCCGTTGACGCCTCGCCGACATACAGGTTGCCCTGCGAGTCGGCGCTCATGCCGTGCGGGCGCAGGATCTGGCCGAGCTGGCGGCCGCCGCGGCCGAACTCGCCGACGATCTCGAGATCCGATCGGCGCAGGATCCAGACCTTGTGATTGGTGCCGTCGGCCACGTAGAGCCACTGCTGCTGCGGATCAGGCGACAACACCGGCACGAACGCCGAGCCCGACGACAACGTCGCCGGCGCGATCACCTTCTCGGCGATGAACTTGCCCTGCTGATCGAACACCTGGACGCGGTTGCCGCGGCGATCGGTGACGTAGATCTTGCCGTCCTTCGATCCGGTGATGCCGTGCGGCGTCGAGAACTGGTTCGGCAGCGCGCCGCTCATCATCGTCTTCGGATCGAACTTCTCGGTGTCGTCCGGCACCTTGCCGTACGCGCCCCAGTGGCGCAGGTATGCGCCGGTGGCGCCGTCGACGACGATGATGCGGCGGTTGCGATAGCCGTCGGAGATGAAGGCCTCGTTCGTCTTCGGATCGACCCAGATGCCCGACGGCCCGCCGAGCAGCTTGGTGTCGGCGCTGCCGCCGACCTTTTCGTACTCGCCGATCTGCAGCAGCAGCTTGCCCTGGCGCGTGAACTTCATCACGCGATGACGGCTGTGGCTGCCGACCCAGACGTTGTCCTGGTGATCGACGAAGATGCCGTGCGGCTCGCGCGGCCAGTCGGAGAAGTCGGTCATCGAGCCCTGGCCCCAGCCCTGGACGAGCTTGCCCTGCGGATCGAATTCCAGGATGGGCGGCGCCGCCTTGCAGCAGGTGCCGAGCTGCACCGGCTTTGGTTTGGCAGGGTCGACGCCGCGCCACGTTCCACGGTTCCTCGTAGAGCTCTTCTTCGGTGAGCGTCTCGGGAAGGTGCGCCACCCAGACGTGCTGCTTCGCGTCGACGAAGACGCCGGTGACCGCGCCCATGATCCAGTGATTGGGCATTTCCTGCGGCCAGGCCGGATCGACCTTGAAGGTCGGCGCGTTGGCGACGGGCTTCGCCTGTTCGGCTGCCGGACGGCGCGGCCAGAAGAACGATCGCTGCGAGCGCAGGGCAGCGGACAGGAGTTTCGTGCGGAGGTTGTTCATGCGCGGGAAAATATCACGCCAGGCGCCGTACGAGTTGTCTTCAAGCGTCTACAGGTCAGTCCGCTCGCAGGGCGGTGGTGGGGTCGACGCGCGTCGCGCGGCTGCGCGGGAACGGCCGCGGCGACGAGGCCGATCGCGGCCATGGCGACGGCCGCGATCGCAAACGCCACCGGATCGAGCGCGGAGACCTCGAAGAGCAGGCTCTCGGTGACGCGCGTCAGCAGCAACGCGCCGCGCCAGGCCGATCGCCAGTCCGATGCCAGATCGGTCAGCACGACGTGACGCACGACCATCGACAGGACATCATTCGACCGCGCGCCGAGCGCCATGCGGATGCCGATCTCGCGGCGTTGCTGCGCTGACGGAGTGCGACGACGACGCCGTAGAGCCCGAGCGCGGCGAGCAGCGCGGCGACGGCGGCGAAGATGCCGATCAGCCAGACGGGCTCCGTCAGTCCCGACAGGCTTCTGTTCCCAGATGTCTTCCAGCGTCCGGATGTCGGCCAGCGCCAGCAACGGATCGATCTGGCGAACTGCTTCACGAATCGCCGGCAGACCGCCGCTGTCGGATCGCCGACGCGTGTGCACCGACAGCTTGACCTGCATGCGCGGCGCCTGCGCGATCGGCACGTAGGCGATCTCGTCCATCGGCGCGCGCAGGTCGCGCTGCACGCGCTCGTTGCGAATCACGCCGACGATCGTCATCGGTGGCCCGGCGATCGCGGCCGAATCCCGAGCGCCGGCAGATCGACCGCCTGGCCGACCGGATTCGACGACGCCGAAACGATCGCGCAGCCGCGCGGCGAGTGCTTCGTTGATGACCGCGACATAGGGCGCGCCGACGCGATCCTCGGGCGTGAAGCCGCGTCCCGGCGACGACGCCGATGCCCATGGTCGCGAAGTAACCGGCGTCGGCGCGCTTGAAGCGCACCAGCAGCCGCTCGTCGCGGCCCGGCATCCGGAGATTCTCGCCGCCGGTGCCCTCGAGCGGCACGTCGCCGGAGATGCTCGCGTCGGATACGCCGGGAATGGCGCGAAGCCGCTCGATCAGGATGGGATAGAACGCCGCGAGGTGATGGCCGCTCGGATAACGCGGCGTACGGCAGGTCGATCGCCATGGTGATGACGCGATCGATGCGCGCGCCGATGTCGACCTGCTGCATGCGCACCAGGCTCTTGAAGAGCAGCGCAGCGCCGCAGATCAGCACGACCGACACCGCGACTTCGGCCGCCGACGATGGCGCGGCGCACGCGGTCGTTCGCGCCCGACGATCCGCGCGACGCGTTGTTGAGCGCCGTCGCCGCCGACCCGGCGGACATCCTGATGCGCCGGCAGCACTCCGACCAGGATCGAGACGGCGAGCGCCGCCGCCGTGGCAAACGCGAGGACGCGCGAGGTTCAGCGTGATCTCGGCCGTGAACGGCAGTCCGCGGCACCAGCGGCACCGCGACCGCGATCGATGCCGCCGCGAGGCCGACGCCGGCCACGCCGCCGAGCGTCCCGAGCACCAGGCTTTCGACCAGCAGCTGCGCCGCAATGCGTCCGCGAGTCGCGCCGAGCGCCGCGCGCAACGACGATCTCCTTGGCGCGCGCGGCGCTCCTCGCCAGCAGCAGGTTGGTGATGTTCGCGCAGGCAATCAGCAGCACCAGGACGACGGCACCGAGCGCGACGTAGATCGACTGGCGCAGGCGTGTCGCCGACCAGCAGCCGATCGAACGGCTCGACCTTCACGCTCCAGTCTTTCTTCCATGCTGGAATCAGGTCCGCGATGCGCGCGCGGACGCCGAGCACGTCACCCTGCGCCTGCTCGAGCGTGACGCCCGGCTTCAGCCGTCCGACCGGATTCAGCCAGTGCGAACTGGCCGCGATCTCTTCGGGCGTGAACGCATTGAGCCGCCAGAAGCTGGCCGGCTCGTCGAGCGGCCGTGCCCGGTGGCGATCGAATGCGCCCGGCGGCAGCACGCCGATGACGCGGTGCGGCTCGTTGTCGAGCAGCAGGTCACGATCGAGGATGCGGTGATCGCCGCCGAAATGCTGCTGCCACGCGGCGTGGCTCAGGATCACGACGCGATCGGCGCCGGGCTGATCCTCTTCCGGCCGGAACGTCCGCCGATCATCGGCTGCACGCCGAAGACGGCGAAGTGATCGCCACGACACGTAGCGGCCGTTGAGCCGGATCGGCTCGCCGTTGACCGGGACCGTGGCGGTCGACAGCGACTCGGCCGACAGCGCCTCGAACGATTGCGCCTGGCTCTTCAACTCGAGAAACGTGCCGCGTCGTCGTGGAGTTGGCTGTTGTCGGCGTCGGCGTTTCCCAGATGCGGACGATGCGCTCGGGATCGGGAAAGGGCAGCGGCTTGAAGCAGCACGCCGTCGACGATGCTGAACATCGCGGTGTTGGCGCCGATGCCGAGCGCGAGCACGCCGATCGCGACGACCGCGAAGACCGGGCTCGCGCCGCAGCGACGCCAGGCCGTAGCGGGCGTCCTTGATCGCGTTTTCGATCCAGCGCGACGCTGCGATCGTCGCGATGGACCTCCTTCATCTGATCGATGCCGCCGAACTGGCGCAGTGCTTCGCGGCGCGCCTCGGCCGGATCGAGCCCGCGCGCCCGCGCATCGTGCTCGGCGAGCTCGAGATGCGCGCGAACTTCGTCTTCGAGCTCGCGCTCGAGGCGGTTGGCGCCGAAGAGGGCGATCACGCGGGCGAGCAGCCTTCGCATCGTCATGCCTTGGCGTCGAGGATGCGCGCGACGAGCGCGGCCGCCTGCTCCCAGTTCGCGACTTCGACGTGCAGCTGTTTCGCGCCGGCTCTGGTCAGCGAATAGAACTTCACCTTGCGGTTCGTTTCCGAGACGCCCCACTTGGTGCTGATCCAGCCCTGTTGCTCGAGGCGCATCAGCGCCGGATAGATCGAGCCCTGGCTGAGGCGCAGCGTGCCGCTATTTCGCCTTTCCTCGCTCCGCTCGGACATCTGTTCGATGCGGCGCGCGATGCTGTAGCCGTGCAGCGCGCCCATGGTGTCGAGCGTCTTCAGGATCAGCAGGTCCAGGGTGCCGTAGGGCAGTTCCGTTTTAGGTTTCGACATGTCGATATTCGACATATTGAGGCGATTAGACGGCGGAGAGTCAAGAAAAGGTTCGTGCCGGGCTATTGTCCGGCGAGCCGCCAGAACTGCGGCTCGCTGATGATCACGATGCGGTGGCCCTTTTCGCGCAGCCGCTTGATCTCCATGAGCTTGCGGCCCGCGTCCCGGCCCGCCGCCTGGAGCGCGTTCGGCCTGCCGCGGACGACGACGGTGGTCTTGATCGACGGCATGCCGTGGATCGTCGCGCCCGGCCTTGCGCGCCGCCTTGGCGAGCTCGCGACGCAGCTTCGAGAAGATGCCGGTGAACGCCAGGTGCACGCCCTTCAGGCTCCGCAGCGCGCCCGACTTCAACGGCGCGGGCGGATGCGACAGCGCGTCGATCAATTCGTCCGCGCTCTCGTAGCGTTTGCGGCGCTCGCCGATGCAGCGATAGATGATCTCCTTCAGGTGATCCGAGCAGGGCAGCTTGCGGACTTCCGGTGCGCGGACGCGCGCGCTCGCATCGCCCTTGATCAGCATCCCCAGCAGCTGCCCGACCTGATACACATCGTCGCGCGCCTGCCACTTCGGCGCGGCGCCGGCGAAGATGTCGCTCGGCGCCATCAGCGGGTTCAGCGTGCGCGCCGTGATGCCGCGCTTGTCGTGCTGCTGGCGGACGATGCCGAAGTCACCGAGCTTGAGGCGGGCGTCGTCGCAGACGAACACGTTGAGCGGCGTCAGGTCGCGATGGAGCAGCTGGCCGCGATGCAGCTTGCCGAGGACCTGCAGGATGCCGGCGATCTCCCGGCGGGCGATCGTCTCCTTCCACCGGCGGCCGGTGCGCTGCAGATAGGCGCTGAGATCGCCTTGCCGCGCGTACTCGAGGGCCAGGCAGTAGAGGGGCGAGCCGCCACTCGCTCGTGACGACGAACGCGTCGTAGATGGCGATCGCCCGCGGGTGGCCGTCGAGCAGCTGGCCGAAGTACGCTTCGCGGATCCACGCATCGATCCGCTCGCTGACCTTGATGCAAAGGACACCGGGCACCGTGCGCGATCGCCCTGCCGCCGCGCGGTGTAGACCTGCCCGTATCCGCCCTGACCGATCAGCCGATCGATCCGGTAGCGCAGCCGTGATTCCGCGCTGGCGATCTCGTCGCCGCGGTGGAGCAGGGGCGCGCGTTCGGACCGAATCGACGCGGTCCGCGTCCGCGTGGTGCGGCTCGTCGTGTTGCGATTCACGCCAGCAAGAATAAGGGGCCGGGGTTCTTTTTCTACCTGGCGAAGTATCCCGATCGCGCCTTGATGGTAAGTGCTGGTTGCGCAGGCACTTGCACGGCGACCGCATGCCAGCCGTTGCCGGTCACGCCTTCGGCGAGTAGCGAAGCACGTAGCTCTGACGGAACTCGTCGAGGATCTGCGCGAACGTGCGGACCGCGGGGTCGCCGAAGCGCGAGCGATGCGAGTCGCCGCCGGTTCGAGCGGCGCTCTGCTCGACGAAGTCCACCTCGCGCGCATCGCTCGGCGTGCACCACGCGCTGATGCTGCATACGGATCGAAATCGCCCTGGCTGCTGACGTAGATCCAGTGGAGCACCGCTTCGGATCGGCCGCTGGCATCGAGGACCCGCGCGCCATCGAGGAGGCTCCCGCAGTCCTCGCCATCGGTCATCGCGACAATCAGGTGGCGGCGTCCCGCCGCCGGCGTGTGCGTGAGTGCCACGAACAGCGCGTCGTAGACGAGCGAGATGCCGGGAACCGCCTTCATGTCGAGCGCGATCGGATTGCCGGCGCGCTGCCACGGCACCGGCGTGTCCACCGACAGGCCGATCGTCAGCAGCCGGAATTGATCATCGGGCCGCAGCATCTTCGCGATCGCGATGACGTTCGACTTCATGCGATCGAGCGCGCCCGCGGTGCTGCCGCTGGTGTCCATGAACAGCGTGACGTCGAGCGGCACCGACTCGATCGTCACCGCCTCGATCGATTGCGCCACGCCGTTGTCGGTGAGCTTGAAGTCGTTCGCGGCGAGATTCGCGACCGGAGCGTTGCCGCGTTTCACGGACGCGCTGATGGCAACCGACTCCGTGCGGGCCCGGAATACCGCCTGCGCGTCGAGCAGCATGCTCGAGCAGGAACAGGCCAAGAATCGCAAGCGCCGCCACGACGAAAAAGATCCCCGGCCCTTTGCACCACTTGTTTCATTTCAGGGCAGCCCGCATGGCAGCTTTTAGCGCGTCCCAGCGGAGGAAGCTGCCGTAGCCGATCAGCCGGCCCGGATCGGCGGCGACCGGGTTTGCGATTGAACACGCGATCGATCGCCGACACCGCCGCATCGCGATCGTCGTGCATGAACTGCAGGCTGGTGAGCGCGACGGTCGCCGACTCGGCATCCGGGACGATCGTCGAGCGCCCGCTGATACGCGCGCATCGCGTCGTCGATGCGCTGCAACCCTTCGAGCGCGCGGCCGGCGTTGAAGTGCGGCGAGATACTTCATCGACGTGCTCGGTCGGCGATCGGCTGCGCGGATTCGAACGCGCGCAGCGCCGACGCGTAAGTCGCCGACGCTGAAGTGCACGAGGCCGATGCGAATCCAGGCTTCGGCGCGCCGACGTCGGCATCGACGTCAGCGGCTCGAGCGTCACGAGCGCCTCGAGTTGCGGCGCCGCGCGACCGACGCCGCCGATCATCGTCATCACGCGCGCACGTTGCGGATCGGCTCGCCGTCGCGTCCCCACGTCCACGCGACCACGCGCGACAGTTGAAACTGCGGATCGTCGGGAAACGCTCGAGCGCGTGCATCAAGTGCGTCGCCGGCGGCCGCTCGTTCGCCTTCATCGGACGTCCGTCGACCGGCTTCTGATGCGGCAGGCGCGGATAGAGGCCGAGCAGCCAGACGCGCGCGCGCGCACGCCCGGCCAGCGCGTGCGACGCGGCATGCCACGCGCGCTCGAACTCCGTCGGCGTGCGCCGTCGCGCGCAGCTGCACGCACGTCCACTCGATCAGATCCGAGAAGCGGCCCCAGTCCGATTCGAGGCGCGCGGCGGCGACCTCCAGCAGGAACGCCGCGGCGACGCCGCTGCGGCGATCGCTGCGAGCAGGATCCGCGTTCACCCACACCGGCGAATCCTGCACGAAACGCAGGCGGAACGGAGCCGAGGTCTGGCAGGGCGGCCGCTTCGCGACGGCCTCGTCATAGCGTCCCTGTTCATAGGCATTGAGCATGCCGACGAGATCGAGACCGCTCGACTGGGCCGCGTACACACGGCGCGCAAGGCGACAAGCAGGGCGACGGCAGCGCACGCGGTCCGGGCCATTCGTTCGTGAGACGAGTCGGACCATCCGAAAGTTGCCGTAGAATCCTCCCAAGGAGCATCCCATGATCCGCCCGTTTGCCGGAAGTGTCGCCGTCGTCGTCGTTGCCTGCATCGCGCTGGGGTTCCGCCCAGCAGAAGGCGCCGGTGGACGATGCGGCGCTGCGATCGCCCGAGGCGCGCAACCAGGACTGGCTGTCGTACGGCCGCGACTATTACGAGCAGCGATTCAGCCCGCTCGATCAGATCAACGACGAGCAACGTCGGCAAGCTCGGGCTCGCGTGGCAGTTCGAGACCGCGACCGACCGCGGCCTCGAAGCCACGCCGCTGGTGGTCGACGGCGTGATGTACACGACCGGCTCGTGGAGCGTCACCTACGCGATCGACGCGCGCACCGGCAAGCAGCTGTGGAAGTACGACCCGGAAGTGCATCGCAAGTACGACAACATCGCGTGCTGCGACGTCGTCAATCGCGGCGCCGCGTTCTACAAGGGCAAGGTCTACGTCGGCGTGCTCGACGGCCGGCTCGTCGCGATCGACGCCGACGAGCGGCAAGGTGGCGTGGCAGACGACGACGGTCGATCAGAACCAGCCGTACACGATCACCGGCGCGCCGCGCATCGCGAAGGGCAAGATCATCATCGGCAACGGCGGCGCGGAGTACGGCGTGCGCGGTTACGTGTCCGCGTACGACGCCGAGACCGGCAAGCTCGCGTGGCGCTTCTACACCGTGCCCGGCGATCCGTCGAAGCCGCAGGAGAACAAGGCGCTCGAGCACGCGTTGCCGACGTGGAAGGGCAACGACTGGTGGAAGTACGGCGGCGGCGGCACGGTGTGGGATTCGATCGTCTACGACCCCGAGCTGAACCTGCTCTACGTCGGCACCGGCAACGGCTCGACGTGGAACCGCGACGTGCGCAGCCCCGGCGGCGGCGACAATCTCTATCTCGCGCTCGATCCTCGCGATCAATCCGGACAACGGCGAGCTGGTGTGGCACTACCAGACGACGCCCGGCGACACGTGGGACTACACCGCCGGTGCAGCCGATGATGCTCGCGGATCTGCAGATCGGCGGCCGCCAGCGCAAGGTGATCATGCAGGCGCCGAAGAACGGCTTCTTCTACGTGCTCGATCGCGCGACCGGCGAGCTGCTCGTCGGCCGACAAGTACGTCGAAGTGAACTGGGCGTCACACGTCGACATGAAGACCGGACGTCCCGTCGAGATCCCCGGCGCCGATTACAAGGACAAGGGCACCTACATTCGCCCGGGCCCGCTCGGCGGCCACAACTGGCAGGCGATGTCGTTCAGCCCGAAGACCGGACTCGTCTATCTTCCGGCGCAGGACAACGGCCGCTACTACGAGCAACCGAAGACGATGGCTGAGTTCAAGCAGATGCAGGGCGATCCGGTGAAGGCTCCGCTGCCATACAACCTTGGCGTCGGCTCGATCGATCGCAACGCCGAAGCGCTACGAGGTTCCGTACAAGGGCCGACTGCTCGCGTGGGATCCGGTCGCGCGCAAACCGCGATGGACGGTCGAGTACGGCGCGTACTGGAACGGCGGCACGCTCGCGACCGCGGGCAATCTCGTGTTCCAGGGCACCGCCGCCGGCGACTTCATCGCCTACAACGCGGCGACCGGCGAGAAGCTGTGGTCGTCGTGGGCGACGACGGGCATCGTCGCGCCGCCGATCACCTACTCGATCGACGGCAAGCAGTATGTGTCGGTGATGGCGGGATGGGGCGGCGCGTTTTCGAAGAAGCACGCGAGCTACGGCCGCCTGCTGACGTTTGCGATCGGCGGGACCGCATCGCTGCCGTCGCGGCCGCGGCCGCGCACCGTGACGGCGATCGCGAACAACGCGCACGCCGCAGCAGATCGCTGCCGGCGCGAAGTCTGTATGCGACCTACTGCGTGCGCTGCCACGGCGGCGCGACCATCCTGCCGGATCTGCGCCGATCGACGCCGGCAGTGCTCGCGGGACTCGAGAAGATTCTCGACGGCGCGCTCGTCGAGCGCGGCATGCCGCGCTTTGGGGAGCTCGATAAGCCCGCGATCGCGGAGCTGCGCGCGTACCTGCTCGACGAGCGCCGCAAGCTTGCCGCGGGAGGACAGTAGCTTGCCGAGGCCGCCGGCCGGGCAACCGCTCGTCGCTGCTCTCGTCGTCGCGGTTCTTTGCGTCACCTGCGCCGGGCCTGGCCAGCCTCAGGGCAGCGCACCGCCACCCTCGCCGCCGCGCCGGCCCAATATCGTCGTGGTGCTGGTTGACGACATGCGATGGGATGAGATGCGCGTCGCAGGGCATCCCTTCATCGAGACGCCGAACATGGATCGGCTCGCCCGCGAAGGTGCGCGCTTCACCAATGCCTTCGCCACCACGCCGCTCTGTTCTCCCAGCCGCGCGGGCTTTCTCACCGGCCAGTATCCGCATACCAACGGCATCATCGACAACACCGCCCGGCCAAGCCATGACTTGCGCGTGTTTCCGTTGGCGCTTCAGCGAGCCGGCTATCGCACCGGCTTCTTCGGCAAGTGGCACATGGGCAATGACGACAGTCCTCGCCCGGGATTCAATCACTGGGTCGCGATGCCGGGGCAAGGGGAGGCGATCGATCCCGCGCTTAACGTGGATGGCGAACGCGTCAACGCCAAGGGCTACACGACCGACCTGCTCACCGACTACGTTGAAAAGTTCATCGACCGTCCGTCCGGCGATCCGTTTCTCGTTTACCTGGCTCACAAGGCGATCCACCCCAATGTGATCCAGCAGGACGACGGAAGCTTGAAGCCGATTCCGGGACAGCCGGGAGGTTTTGTGGCCGCGGATCGCCATCGTGGCCGCTACGCCGGCCGCACCATGCCGCGGCGGGCGAACGCGTTCAAGCCGCCGGTTGGCAAACCCGCGCTGTTGCGGAAGATTGATCAACTTCCTCCGCTTGGCCCGAAGACCGCCACGTCGGATGAGGAGATCCGTGGGCGTATCGAGATGTTGCTCGCGGTCGACGACAGCCTCGGCCGAATCGTGTCCGTGCTGGAGCGCAAGGGTGTCCTCAACGACACCGTCGTGGTGTTTACCAGCGACCACGGTTACTTCTACGGCGAGCATGGGCTGAACGAGGAGCGGCGGCTGGCCTATGAGGAGGCGATTCGCATTCCGCTGGTCATACGTTTCCCGCCGCTCGCAAAGGCGGGTTCAGTACTTACGGAGACGACTTTGAACATCGACCTCGCGCCGACACTGCTCGCGGTGGCGGGGCTGGTGCCGGACGCCGGGATTCAGGGCCGCTCGCTCGTACCGGTGCTGAAGCAGGAGGCGCGCGAGTGGCGGTCGTCGTTTCTGATCGAGTACTTCACCGACACCGTCTTTCCCCGCATCCGCAACATGGGATACGTGGCGGTGCGATCGGGCCGCTACAAGTACATCAATTATCGCGAGCTCAAGGGGATGGACGAGCTCTACGATCTCGAGAAGGATCCGTACGAAGAGACGAACCTTGTTGATCGCGTGGATGCCCGTGACACGCTGCTGCGGATGCAGGGTGACCTGCGCCAGTTGATGGAGCAGTCGCGCTACCCCCTGCGATAGCGCCGCTCACGCCCCACTCCGATTTCAGCCAGCCGCGCTTCACCAGCTGATGCAGCGCCGGATAGAGCGAGGCAGGCATTCTACGGCTATTGACATAGAACGTCTATTGCATGTTCCGGCACCGCGCGAAAGCTGTTGGTGACAATTGGCAACAGGCATGCGATGGTAGGGCAGGCAGGCTGGGGATCATGAGGGTTGTCCGTGCAATAACGATTACGAGTTTCTGGCTGCTGGCGTCCCTTCCGCTCGAAGGGGCGACGCTGACGTGGGACCCGAACCCCGAGCCGGATGTCCTTGGCTACATGGTGTCGTATGGCACGCAACCTGGCGTGCACACGACGCAAGTGGACGTCGGCAAGGTGGTCGTGTTCAGCCTGACTCCACCCGCAGGACAGACGTATTACGTCGTCGTTCAGGCGTACAACGCCGCAGATATCAGTCCGAAGTCCGACGAACTCGTTCTCAGCTCCGCATCACCTGACCTGGTTCAGGGTCGGAGCAGCCTCTCGACCGGGCCTGTGGGGTCGGAAGTCTCCGCAGCCAGTCAGGGGTCCGCCGCCGCAACCGCGCCGGTCTCTCGATCGACTCCTGATATTGCTGTGAACGGAGACTTTGATGGCGACGGACTCGATGATCCCGGCGCCTTCACGCCATCGATCGGCGAATGGCGGCTCTGGCTCTCATCAGTCCGTTACGCACCTGCGGCGCCGATGATCTGGGGTGCGCAGGACGATGTGCCGGTACCGGCCGACTACGACGGCGACGGCCGTACCGACCTCGCCGTCTTCCGGCCGTCGACGGGAACGTGGTTGATTGTCATGTCGAATCGCGGCACCCCATCACGACTCGACGTGGCGTGGGGTCGTCAGGACGACAGTCCAATGCCGTTTGATTACGACCACGACGGCAAGGCGGACCTGGCGCTGCGGCGATCGGGCGGCTTTGACATTCTGCTCTCGACTAGCAACTACGCGGTGAGCGTGACGGTAAGGTGAGATCATGCGCCGGCGCTCGATGGTTGTCACGCCGGTCGTGGTGTTGCTATAGTTAACGTTTGCCAGTCACTGCGAGAAGCATTGCTGCAGTGACCCACGCCGTAATGGGCCCGTAGCTCAACTGGCAGAGCAGCAGACTCTTAATCTGTTGGTTGTAGGTTCGATTCCTACCGGGCTCACCAATACATCTTCAATCATTTCAACAGTTTCCGCGTCGATGACATCATCGGTGCCGACCGGCTCTTTCTGTCTGTGTGGCACCAATGTGGCACTTTTTCCGGAATCCTTCTTGCCTCGACGCGCGCGTTTCGTGCCCGCTTGCCGTTGTTCATGCTCTTCAAGGAGTGTCAGAGCACGCTCGAGCCGTAGCGTCGTTGATCGCAGGTATCGCGACGTCGTCGTGATGTTGGCGTGTCCGAGGAAATCGCGCACGTCGTGGAGCTCGGCTCGCGATTCAAGCAGGCGGCACGCGAACTCGCGGCGCAAGTCGTGGAAATGCAGATCGACAATGCCTGCCTGCGCGCAGGCAGTTCGCCATGCGGTCTTCACCGAGCCGATCTTCTGTCCGATTTCGTCGCCGAACACGAAGGTATCCGCCGGAAGGTCTTCACCCTCAGGATCGGTCCGCAGCATCTCGAGGACGGCCGCCAGCCGCTGTCCAACTGGAACGACGCGCAGCGTTCCGGTCTTGGTTTTGCCGGCGCGGAGAATCAGCGCGCGGTAACGCCCGCCGGCATCGATCTGAACGTCCTGCCACTGCAACGTCAGCAGCTCGCCCACACGGCACCCGGTCGACAGGGCGCCGGTGATCAGTGCGCGGAGGTGCGGCGTTGCCGCAGCGATCAACTGCTCTTCCTCTCCGGGCCGCAATCGACGAGCACGGACTGTCTCTGCAGCCGTATTGAGACGAAGGACGTTGACGCCGTGGCGCTTGAATGGTGTGTCGTCGCGGTAGCCTTGCGCGATGGCCCAGTTGAAAAAATGGCGGACCCGCGCCTTGAATCGATTCAAGCCCACGTGTCCGCCTTTGCTGCTCCTGCCGGCCAGGCCGGCAGCACGGCGCAACTCATCGGGTACGGCTTTCCCCGCAGTCCGGAGTTCCGCCACTTGGTCGGCCGCCCGCCGAGCGGTCTCGATCGCGGCCAGTCGCGTCGCAAACACTGCGTCGATATCCGGGCGCAGTATGGACACGAGTGGCTTTGTACCAAGGATCACGAACGTGCCGCCGGGGCCAGGGACCTGAGCCGTGCGCAGCAGATCGATGTAGATCTCAAACTGACGGATGGCGTGTGGCCGTCTCGTCTCGGTTCTGGCGTACTGATCGAGGTATCGAGTCGATACATCGTCCAGCGTCAGCTCGGTCGAACCATTCGCAGGCGACGCAGCCGGCACGGGCTCCTCGAGTTGAATATCGCCCGACCGAATGCCCGTTCGAATGCGGTCAGCTAGGGCTTCCGCCTCGCTGACCGACATGACGTAGCTTGCCGGCTTGTTGCCGAATCGATGAAGGCTGAATCGGTAGCGGGCCTTCCTTCCGTTCGACGCACGGCCGCGGGTGAAATCAAAATGCCACGGATGCGCGCATTTTGCCCAGTGCTTCCGCGCACATCGACATCTCTTCAACAAACCATCGTTGCGCCTTGCCACACCGACCTCCGTGGTCCCGAGAATCAAGGATGAGTGCAGTCATGCGTCAAGTCAAGGACGCGCTCGACCTGCGAATCGACTGGATGTAGCGCGGAACGATCTTTGTCGGGACACCGTGCGTTTCCTCCGCTAGCACGGGTTCATCGACAGGTTGGCCTGCCACCAGCCAGTCGTCCAGCCACTCACGCCTGAAACGCAGTGCGCGTCGTCCGCCAACGCGCGTATGCCGCAGGCGTCCACGCCGGACTTCCCGTCCAATCGTGGCTTCGGAGAGGCCCACGTACTCCGCCGCGTCACGTCTCGTCCACCAGCGTTCGTGGGTGGCCGAGATTGACCTCTCCACGTCTTGCTGCGGTCTTGTTATCGTCGCCTGTTCACTGAGACCAGAAGCGAGGGTGTTTCTCGATGGGCAATTAGTACTGTTCGACTCGATAGACGATGATTTCCTCATGGCTCCTCCAGAATCGGCCCGTGATGCGAATGTGAACAGGGCAGTCCTGC
The DNA here is from genome assembly GCA_963833135.1 of uncultured cyanobacterium. Classification (GTDB taxonomy): domain Bacteria; phylum Acidobacteriota; class Vicinamibacteria; order Vicinamibacterales; family UBA2999; genus 12-FULL-67-14b. Next base: position 683,745 of record CAWHWW010000018.1, read on the forward strand.
AATTTCTCCGTTTGGCTTCGATAGGCTTTCCAACGCGTCCGCTTTGCGCCCAACGGGCAGCAAAAGCTCCTGCGATCGCAGCCGGGCAGGATCCGCCGGGCATCACGTAATTGCCCGCCGGTGGCTCGCCCGAGCCGCTCGTCAAGGCCGCCAGCCCCGCGAAGGCGGGGTCGAAGCGAAGCGAAGAGCCTTGACGACGGCGAGGCGAGCCCGACAATCCAACACGTGATGCCCGACTCACGGCCGATTGCGCAGGCCTCGCCTGACGGTAGGTGGCCAACGCCGATGGACCCTCCGACGACGGATGACGAAGATTGACTCGTATGCGACGGGGGCCCTGGGGCGACCCGTCAAAGGCCGGACTAGAAAGAGTGCCTGCGGGCACTGGGCCCGCACGGCAGTACCTGGGTCAGTGAACCGAGGTCAAGAGCGACTGGCGATCTGGTCGAGGACGAACTGTCCGTCCAGGCAGGGCGTGCGCTGACTGAGTCGTGTCAGGCCCTGCACGTAACTCCAGGTCGACCGGAATTCGCTCGTGTTGTTCCGCGAAGAAGTAGTCCAGTGAGGCTCTCTTCTGCGGCAGATCGCGGCCCCACCCTGAATGGAGTCATCTTGCACAACAGGAAGAACGCGTAATTGCCGAGAAAACTTACGGCGACACCCTCCGGTCAGCCAAGCTTGTTCGCTGGCAGAGACGTTACACTCACTTCCAGATGGTCATGAACGATGATTTCTAGACGTTCGGCGGCTGTGCAAATGGCGACAGCGTGAGCCTCTACTTCCGTCCATAGAGCTCCGCCGCATTTCCGCAAAGAATTCATCGCTGGTCGCGAGGAACGACCTTGTTCCTGAAGCCCTGGAGCAGCGTGCGCAAGCTCTCATCCGGGCAGCACCGACCGCAGTGAACTGATGCTCTGCGTGGTCACGATCGGGATCAGCCGTGCCTGGCGAGAAAGCGCGAACGTGCGTTCGTCGCCGGTCGGGTCCGTCTCACCCAACGTCGCGGACGCGTGGCACTCGTCGCAGACGCAGAGCAGGTCTCTGTAGGCGCGATCAGTTTGCGCGCTCATCTGCGGGATGCGCTGGAGCACGGCTCGCTGGAAGGCGAGCTTGAGTATGATGCCGAGGATCGGGCCAATCCCGGATTCATCGCGACCGGGAAGTTCAGCGCCAGCACACGATCCGCATCGAGCAAGCTGTCGATGGGCTCGAGCGGACGCGGGTCGCCTGGTGCGAGCGTGCCCATGTAGGCGCTTCTCGGTGGGCAGGACCCGCGGGCGGGCGGCCGGGTTGTCGTCGAACAGCGAGAGGAACACGACGACGCCCTGGGGTGATGGACGAGCGCAGGCGTCGGGTAAAGCCGGCTCTAACCGTGGGCATACCAACGTCAAGGGCCTCGAGCTAGTGCTTCCGCGTCGCCCAGTCCGAGCCCTGCGCGCGCCGAACCCGGTACCGCACGCCCTGCGCATCGAGGTAGGTCTCGAGCTCGCTGTCAAAGGGGTGCGCCATGTGCTGCGCGTCTTCCTCCAACCAGTGGGTCCACCTGCGCTGCGCGTTCAACAGCATGTACTCCTCCCTCGACACGCCGAGGATCATCACGCCTGTGTAGAGGCCTCGCTGCGGACTCGTCAACCCACCACGGTTCTCGATCGCGTCCCGTCCGAGTCGCGTAGTGTGCTTCCTAAGCACCAACGAGGGTGAACCTCGATTCAGGTCCGGGATTGGCGGTGGCGGACGGAACCGGGCGGTCGGTGCGCGGCGCGAGACCACCATCGAAGAGCGACATGGCAGCGACGCGATGCAGAACCGCGCCGCGAACCATAAAAGGCGCATACGCCTTGGGCCAAGCCATACAGGATCTCTGGCCGACGTGCGTCGATGACCGCGAGGAACACTTGCTCCCGCTCGACCGGGTACTTGCGGAGCCGGTAGACACCGACGGCCGCCGCGAATGTTGCGGCCAAGAGCAAGCGTCCTTCGAGCAGCGTTCGCATCAGCATCACCATGCCTCCTCCGGTGTTGTTTCTGAGACTTCGTCTAGTGCTCAGGTCGTTCTGGCCGCAACCGGCGTTGGCCGAGCGTCGGCGTTGGTGTGTGGTCCGTGACGGCTCTGGGGCGCATCGCGAGGCACGAACGAGTCGGCATGGGTCGCACGCCACTGCGGAAAGTCCTTGTCCTTCGCGAGCACGGTGTCGATCACCTGATTGAGCACGTACTCGGTGGGCTCGCCGATGAAGTGCGCATACGCGTAGAGGGTCTCGTTGGTTTCCCGATCGAGACGTCTGCGATGTCTGACGAGTTGCTTTCCGCGAGTGCGAGGCTTGATTAGCAACATGTAGCGATCCTTCTGAGAACACGATGCGTGGTGAGGCCACCGGCCGCGCGCCATCAACGGCGACACAATTGCGGCATCGAGTGGGCATTGAGCCGGCCGTTTGCTGAGCCAGAGACGGCTGGACAGCCTGACATCGGAACCGGGCGTGAGCGACCCTCCGCAATAGCGCGGAAACCCGTCTCGCGCGTTGGCGAGGGGGGTCGCTCACGCCCCAACTCCCTCATTTGGGGTCTTTCGTGGCGCTGGGGGCGGCACAAAACGCCGCCCCATTTCGATGATGTGCCCTGCCTCGAGCGACCTCCAAACCACTGAGGCTATGTGCCTTCTGTCTGCTCTCACGCTGCGCCTGGTGCCAGGTCGAGTGATGCCCGTCCTACGGCGCTGCTTACGACGAGGGGAGACAATAGTCCCACAACCTCTCGTCTCCCTGTGTGTCTCCCCAAGTCGACAGTTCATGACATGTCAACCAGGGAAGAGAGGTCGAGATATGGGCGCGCGAGTACGTCCTGTTAGGAAGTTTGTCGGGAAGTAGCAAATGGTCTTCGAGACCATGCAGCCGCTGTCGACTTCGAGAAGGCCTTTTGTTCAGTCGATCCGCAGCGCGTCTACCGGCTGAATAGAGGCAGCTCGGTTCGCCGGAATCGCGGCGGCCATCATCGCAGCGACAAACAGCACCAAGCTGACGGCGACGAGCACGACGGGATCGGTCAGATTGCCGATCGCCCACTGAGCTACAACCTTGTTGAGCCCGACGCTCAATATGAGACCAGCGAAGAGGCCCGCGACGACGGCCAACACCGCCGGCTGCGCTGCAGCGTTTACGATGCGCCCGCGACCGGCACCGAGCGCCATACGGATGCCAAATTCTTTGAATCGGCACGACACCGAGTACGACACGACACTGTAGAGCCCGACTACTGCGAGCATCAGCGCAAACACGGCGAAGCCGAGCAACAGCAACGCCACGAACCGCTCACGGGCCCAACCCGCGCTTGCCAGCTCGTCTTCCGCTGTGCGTACCACGTTCACTGGTTGATTGGGATCGACGGTCCGCACCGCCTCCCGAATCGATCGGGTCATCGAAAGCGGATCGTGACTCGTCCGCAGGATCATATTCAGGGAATCGCTCAACATGAGCGTGTACGGCACGTAGATCGACGGCGCCGGCGGCTCATGGAGACCGACATTGGGTGTGTCACCGACCACACCGATGATCTCGAACCAGCCGTCGCTGCCGGGCGCCGCCAGCCTGAAATAGGTGGTTGATTTGATGTACTCGGGAATCCGAACTCGCCGTCCAATCGCGGATTCGTCAGGCCACAGCTCCCGAGCCATCGCTTGGTTGACGACGGCGACGTGGGGCGTTCCGGCGCTCTCTGAATCTGACCACACGCGGCCGCGAATGAGCGGGATTTTCATCGTCGCAAAGTAGTGGGCGCTGATCCGTTGGAGAATCGGTACCTCGTCTCCTGTCATGTCCCGTCCGGGAACGTCGACCACCGTCCGTTGGCCCGACCGAGGTGGTATCCCGCTGTAGGTGGCGAGCGCGACCGATTCGACTTGGGGCACGTCTGCCATGCGATTCCGGAGGCGCTCATAGAACGTGGCGCGATCGGCCCATTCCGTGTAACTGTTCTGACCTGGGCTTGCTCGATCGGGAAGGTTGATCGACGCGATGATCACATTGTGCGGATCGTAGCCAAGCGATGTCCGGTACAGACCAATGAGCCCCCGGACGGTCGCGCCGGTGCCCGCGAGCAACAGCACCGTCAGCGCAATTTGAGCCGCGAGCAGGAGGTGATGCGCTCGCCGGCTTTCGACGCCGGTCGTCCGGGCAGTCGCCGTCAGGCGTGGGCGTGAAAACAACAAGGCCGGTGACAGTCCACAAATCAGGGCCGACGCCATCGCAAGGCCCGCACTGAAGAGCAAGACCGGTACATTGACGGGCACTGCCATGAGGTTCCCGACCGGAACCGAATTCGGGGGCAAGAGCCTGAGCATCGCCGGCAGGCCCCAGTAGCCCGCCGCAACGCCCAGTGCGGCGCCGTTGACTGCCAGGAGCAGCGATTCCACGAGGAGCTGGCTCATCAACCGTCCACGACTTGCCCCTATGGCGGCGCGCACGGCGAACTCATGCGCCCGCGACGTCCCACGCGCCAACAGCAGGATGGACACGTTCGCGCATGCGAGCAGGAGCAGCAACATCGACGCCGCGAAGATCAACAGGAGGGTCGGCACAAAGTCGGCCGCCCTTTGCGTCTCCACCAGACTTCGCACGAGCGGACGCACCTCCTTCGGAAAGCGTTGCGGGGCCTCCCTGGCGAATTGGTCGAAAAGCGGCTGAAGTCGCTCTTCGGCCATGCGTGGATTGACGCCTCGCTTGAGACGGGCCTGGACGCCCCATGCGAAGTTCGGATCGAACGTTAGATGGAGGGGAACGAGAATCTCGGGACCAGCGTAAAAGTATTGACGTGGCAGCACGCCAACCACGGTGTAGGGTTCGCGGTTCAAATAGAGGGTCTGCCCCACTGCCTCGGGCCGCCCGCCGAAGTGTCGCTGCCAGAACCGATAGGTGAGCACGACGACCCGTTGGGGCTGTTCGCCCGCCGGCCCGTCCGCGTCGTTGAAGACTCGACCGAGGAGGGGCGGAACTCCAAGTACGTTCAAACCGGTTGCTGAAAAATACTGGGTGCGCACCGCTTCCGGGAGGCCCTGGCCGGTCAGCGTCATCTCCCAGATGTTCGAGGCGAAGGCGCCGTCGAAGACGTCGCTGTGTTGAAGGGCGACGAGCTGTCGCGCCGTGACAGACAGACCGCGCGGCTTGCCTTTGTCGGTCATGTCAAGTCTGATGATCCGATTGATATCGGCGAATGGGAAGGGATTCAGCAATGCCGCATTCACGATGCTGAACAGCCCTGTAGCGGCGGCTATCCCCACTGCCAGGGAGACGACAGCCGTCGCGGCGAAACCGGGGCTCCTGCGGAGTGTCCGGACGGCGTAGCCGAGGTCCTTGACGATCGCGTCGAGCCAGGGCCGTGTCCAGACGGATCGCACCTCTTCCAGGGTGCGCGTCACGTTGCCAAATGCGCGGCGTGCGGCGTAATACGCCTCCTCCTCCGACGCACCTGCGGCGACACGTTCCTCGGCCTCCAGATCGAGATGCGTCTCGATCTCGCGTTTCAACTCAGCGTCTTTATCACGGCCCATGATGACGTGTTTTAGACTGACTACATGACCCGGGCCATCGCACGAACGAGCTGGTCCCAGTTCGTTTCTTCCGCCTTGAGCTGTCGGCGCCCGTTTGCCGTGATCCGATAATTCCGCATCTCGCGACCGCGTGGTGTCTGTTCCCACTTTGAGGCGATCCAGCCGTTCTTCTCGAGCCGGTGCAGCGCCGGATACAGCGAGCCGTGGTCTACCTGTAAGACGCCTTCGGAGGTGCGCTGGATGTGCTTGGTGATGCCGTGCCCGTGGAGCGGACCCAGGAGGAGCGTCCGCAGAATCAGGAGGTCCAACGTCCCTGGGACCAGCTTGCGTTCCGCCATGGTAGATAGCCTACTATAGATGGTAGATAGACTACTATGCCAAGCTCAGAGCCAATCGGAAAGTCAGGGTGTTCGTCACTCTCGCGACATCAACGCACATGCGATCAGTGAATTAAGCCCTCCGAACTATCACGCGATGTGCGTCCTAATCTCGATGTTCTTCGGGGTTTCGAACCAGACGTATCACAGTCCGATCACAATCGCCGTTTCTACTTAGAGACACTGACTTTCGACCCCCTACACGTAGCTCTCTGCAACGCTCCTAGGCACCATGGGATCGCTCACCAGTCTGGACAACCTTCGAACCGTGAGACAGCGACTGTTCTCGCCTCGGGTATCGTCGATGCCCTGCACTCTGAATCAAACCGCACTACTGGTTTGCGGAGGCAGAGGCGGAGCGATCCTGTCGAAACGCTTTCCAGGCAATGTGCGAGAGATGTGGGCCGTCAACTCCTCCATGAAGGTCGTCGCGTAAATCGGCAGCGAACGCCGCGGATCCCACGCCAGGCCGCCCCAGACGCCGAGTGACTTCCCCTCCTGCAGCAGCGGCAGGATCTGAATCCTCTTCGACGTGAACCGGACGGTGGACGGCACGACCGCGATGCCCTGGCCAGCTTCCGCGAGCGCTATCAAGGAATGCGGCTCACGACTCTCGAGAACGATACGAGGTTGAAACTGGGCGATTCGGCACGCCGCGTCGAACAGCTGACGTGATCCGAAGTCCCGGTGCAAGACCAGTAGCGGCTCGCTCGCCAACTCCCTGACCTCGATCGTGTGCCGCCGCTTCCATCGGGGACTGCGCACCGTGACCGCCAGCACGCGAATCGGAAACAGCGAGCGGCTCTCGAGCGGACTGTCGGTCAAGATGCCGCCAAGGGCCAGGTGCAGCTCACCCTGCTCCACCAGCTCGTACAGCCGCACGCCGCCTTCTTCGATCAACCGCACGTCGACACCGGGGCGCAGGCGCCGGAATTTCGGCAGGAAGCCGGCGAGTACGCTTTGCATGGCCTGGGGTGTGGCTCCCACCCGCAGGACGCCGGCGGTCCCGCCGACCAGGGTTCGCGCGCGTTCGACAAGTGATTCGGCGTGTGCAAGCACATCGCGGCTCTCTCTGAGCAGGTCCCCGCCCTCGGCCGTGAGCTGGATTCGGCGGCCGACGCGGTCAAACAGACGCACGCCGAGGTCAGCCTCGAGGTCGCGAATCTGCCGCGAGAGCGCGGGCTGAGAGATGTTCACGCGCTGCGCGGCCTTCGACACGCTTGCTGCTTCGGCCACGCTCACGAAGTATCGAAGATGTCGAAGCTCCATACGGCAATCAATACCTCACAGGCATGAATCATAGACCTTCTTAGTCTTTGACGGCATGGGTCGATTCGCGTTGCCATAGGGCTGGAGGCACACCATGACGCTTCGATTTCTGGCAGCGGCAGTATCTCTGGGAGCGGTCGTGTGGGCACACGGCGCTCCAGCGTCGGGTCAGTTCGCGTCGTCGCGGGATCGTCACGTCAGCCCACGTCATCCCGGCGTGGTACGCCACGGCGCGCACCGCGCCCGCGACGCCCGTCCAACTCTCACGGGTGCTGGCGATGGTGCTCGCCGCCATGCACGACGCGGTGAACGGGGCCGAGCCGCGATACGAGACGTACGCGTCCGACCTCATCGATTCGCGCGCCCATCCCGAAGCCGCCGCCGCTGGCGCAGCCCATCGCGTGCTCTCGGGTCTGTTCCCGGCGCTCCAGGCCTCGTGGGATGCGGCGCTGGTAGAGTCGTTATCGGCGATTCCCGATGGCCGGACCGAGGCGTTCGGGGTGAAGCTCGGCGCGGCCGTCGGTCAGGTGATCCTCAACGTACGCGCAGACGATGGATGGAACACCGTGGACCCCTTCAATCCCGAGCCCGAGCCTGGTATCTGGAAACCGACTCCGCCGGCTTTCCTCCCGATGTCCGAGCCGCAATTTCAGAACGTGACGCCTTTCACTCTCGAGAGCCGGGCGCAGTTCTGGCTCGCTCCGCCTCCAGCGCTCACCGCGCGCGACTATCAGCGCGTCTTCGAAGAAGTGAAATCCATCGGGCAGGACACGAGCGCGACGCGGACGGCCGATCAGACGCACATCGCGCATTTCTGGTTCGAGCCCCCTTACGACTCCTGGAGCCGCATCGCGGGCATCCTGCAATCCGACAAGGGATACGACCTGCACCAGACCGCCCGGCTCTACGCGCTGGTGAACATGGTGGTGGCCGACGGCCTCGTGTCCGGGTGGTACTGGAAGAGACAGTACGCGTTCTGGCGGCCGATCACGGCCATTCGGGAAGCGGATCTCGACGGCAATCCCGCCACCGGCGCGGATCCCGCGTGGCAGCCGCTGCGCGCCACACCGTCGCATCCCGATCATCCGTCGACCCACAGCGTCACCGGAGGCGCCGCTGCTGAAGTCATCCGCAGGTTCGTGGGATCGGACCGTCACCGATTCTGCATGACGACGCTCACGGCGACGCCGTCTGGATCAACGCGCTGCTTCGAGACCTTCTCGCAGGCGCAGGACGAGAACACGAGCTCGCGGGTGTATGCGGGCATCCACTTCCGCACCGCGATTCAGGCAGGCGATCGCCTGGGACGTCGGATCGGGCGCTTCGCGTTCCAACACGCGCTTCGCCCTCTGCAGCGCTGCCATTCACGTGAAGACGACCACGAGGAGTCCGACGCAAACGGCAGCAGTAACCGTTGACCGTCGTAAACAGCTCTCGCGATGCAGGCGATGCGTGGCGCGTTCCAGGCTCGGAACTGAAGCGGAGGACGACATGACCGGTTCCTCGGCCGGGATCAGGCAGCTGGTGAGCGATCTCAAGGCGATCACCGCTCACACGGGAGACCCCCGGGTCATCGTGGCACGTGTCAGCCCGTTCGTCCGGGATGTCGCCCTGTCGAAAACGTGGCTCGAGGCGAAGCACTATGACTGTGACCCACGCCAGGGGTTTGGCGCTCACCTGCTGCACGAAGAGCCGGACCACACGCTGGCGATCTTCGCGGGAGCGTGGCTCCCGGGACGGGGCGCGCCTCCACACAACCACGGAACGTGGGCGGTGGTGGCGGGCGTGATCGGTGCTGAAAGAAACACGCTCTGGACACGCATGGATGACGGCTCGCGCGCCGGCTATGCCGAAGTCCGCAGGCAGGAAGAACGGGTGCTCGGTCCCGGCGATGTCCTGACGTTGCAACCGGATTCAATCCACAGCGTGATCAACGACACGACATCCGTCACGATTTCATTGCACGTGTACGGCAAGCATGTGAACCACACAGAGCGGTCGCAGTTCGATCCCGAACAGAACACGGAACAGGGCTTCATCGTCAGAGTCGAGGAGTAATTTCGATGGTCGGACAGATCCTGCTCCTGTCACTCTGGCTTCTCGTGCTCTCCGCCTGTGCATCACAGAGTACCGCGAAAAAGTCGGAACCCAGCGCTGCACCGGGCGCCAACGATCGCTATGCCACCGAGGAAGGACGCGCGGCGACACTCCAAATGCTCGAAGGCGACGGTCGCGACGGGTACCAGAAACCTGACAAGGTCATCGAGAACATGAAACTGAAGGAAGGAGACGTTGTCTGCGAAGTCGGCGCCGGATCCGGATACTTCACGCCGTTTCTCTCAAAGGTCGTGGGCAGCACCGGAAAAGTGTACGCTGAGGATCCCCAGCCGGAGTTTCTCGACGTACTCAGGCAGAAGAAGGAGAAGCACGGCCTGCGCAACGTCGAGATCGTGCTCGGTACCTATACAGACACCAACCTGCCCGACGGACTCTGCGATGTGACCTTTGTTCTGGACACGTACCATCACTTCGAGTGGCCGAAGTCCATGCTCGCCGCGATGAAGCGCGACACGAAGGCGCGCGGACGACTGGTGATCGTGGATTGGTACCGGCGACAGAACGGGGTGTTTGACAAGTGGCGGATCGACGCGATGCAGCATCTGAGGCTCGACGTCGACGGCGTGATCGAAGAGGTCGAATTGCACGGGTGGAACCACGTGGACACGCTGACCTTTCTCGACTACCAGTTTTTCGCGGTGTTCACACCTCGCTGAATCGTTCGTAACGCTTCCGCCTTTTGCGCTATCGACTTCACTCTGCCCGCCTTCCGCCGCCATGATTGATGTCTTTTCGGGGTGTAGTCAGGCAGGACTCTCATCACGGGGGCTATTCTGAAAAAGCCCGTAAGTGATCGCGGCACATTGGAGGACGTATCACAATCGCCGCAATCGTCCTTCAAACGATGCTGTAAGTTGATGATTCTAACCGGAGAGATGCTGGAAGCGGTCGATCAGGCACGCTGGGCATGCTCCACGTCGACCGGGCCGGCCGCTGGGCTCTGGTGAGCGTTACCGACCAATGGGAGAGCCCGGCACGCCGCGCGTGATGCAGCGGTCGTACAAGCTGCGATCGGTGTAGGAGTCGGCAGGTCCGCGGCCAGCTCGCGCGGCTCGCGCAGCGGCTGAGCGCGCGCGGGCTTCTTCCGTCTGCGCCGGCACTTTGCCGTCCGGCGGGTCCGAGACGAGCCACGGGCGGCTGTTCGCGGCGAAGTAGTTCTCGAACCAATGCATCGGGCTCGTGGCGCCGGGGAATTCGCTGAGCGTCGGATTGCGCTCGATGGTTTGGCGCTGGCGCTGCTCCTGGATCGCGGCGAGCTCCTCGGGCGTGAAGCTCTCGAGCGTGCGGTCGGCAAACTCGGCGGGCCGCTCGAACGGAATGCCGGTCTCGTCGCTGTTGTTGTAGGCGCCGGCAATGGCAGGGTCACCCCACGACGTCCGCGGCGCCTTGTACGTGCCGCGCGGCGGCAACGGCGCCGCTTTCTTGCGCTGGGGCACTTCGCTCTCGTTGATGGGGTTAGAAGCCTGGGCCCATGCGCCAAGCGCGACCGCGAGGCCGGTCGCCAGGGCGGCTACGCTGCAAAGCAATCGTGTGTTCATCGCGAGCAGCCTACTCCGCGCGCCGCTCGAGAAGCGCTACGGCTTGCGAGCGCGGATCAGAAACTGATCGGTGCGCCGCGCCATTTGCAAAAACGGGCTTCGTGTGGTCGTCGCCGGGGTTCTCGAGGATGTCCGACTCGGCTTCGATCCTGAACCCGGCTTTCGTCAGGACGTCGCGCGCCTGCGCGATTTGCATGCGGTGGAACTGCGCGTTGTTCTGGCCTTCGATGCCGACGTGATCGATGACGCCGAACACGGCGCCCGGCTTCAGCGCGTCGTAGACGCCCTTCGCGAACGCGACGGCCGCCGCCTCGCCGCCCTGGCCGTAGACGTCGTGCAGGTTCAGCGCCGTGACCGCGGCGTCCGCTTGCGCGACGATGCCGGCGGCCGCGAGCTCGCCGTGCACAGCCTGCACGTTGCCGAGCCGGTCGTGGCGTGCCTTCTCGGTCGCCGCGAAGTTCGGCTGCGAGACGAAGAAGTCGGGATTCTGCGCGAGCACCTTGCCGCTCGGCCCGACGGCCGCCGACAGCACCTCGGTGAACCAGCCGCCGGCCGCAATCACGTCGATGACGGTGTCGCCGGTCTCGATGCCGAGGAACTGCACGGTCTGGATCGGCTTGCGGGCGGCATCGCGCTCCTTGTCCTCGACGGGCCGGCCCGGCGACAAGAGCGCCGTCTCCATGCGCGCCACTTGCTCGTTCTGTGCCTGCGCGACGGGGGCGAGCGGGCTGCCGAGCACGCACAAGGCCAACGTCCAGATCGTCGGTTTCATGAGTCTCATGTCTTGCTCCTCGAGAGGTCGGCGGGAACGAAGACGATAACCGAAGCGGCCACATCGTACGCCATGCGCGCTCGCTGAAGAATCCTCTATCGGCGGCGGCCGCTAGCCCGGCGCCTCGCAGGCGCGCTGCTCGAGCCGGATGATGCGGCCCGGCGGCTGCAGCGCGTCGAAATCGAGCGTCTGGTCCGGCGCGAGCGCGACGTCGATCCAGTACACGGTCGCGCGGCGCGTGCGATCGACGACTTGCGGCTCGAAGCCGAGCGCGCGCACCTCGTCGCGCCGCCGGCTGACGCCGCTGATCTCGCTGAACACTCCGAGCGACACGAGATTGCCGCTGTCGCTGTTGCGGAATGACATAGAGTCCGCGATACGCGCTTCGCGACGCCCTCGCGGACCTTGGCGAGGATCTCGTTGGCTTCGCTGCTCGGTCGGAATCGCCGGAATGTAGACCCAGTAGCCGATCCAGACGTCGCCCTCGACGACGCGCTGCAGCGGCTGATAGCCCGCGTTGCGCAGAGCGGCCGCGGCCGTCGCGGCTTGCGAGAGCTCGCGAAACGGGCCGACGCTCGTGCAGCGCGCGGCGGCCTGCGCGGCGCTCGGCTCGGCGTGCCGCCGGCGGCTCGTCGCCGGCGGCTCGCCGTCGGCATCGGGCTCGGCGTTCGAGACCACGGGCGGCGCGACGACTGGGGCCGGCAGCGCGGCAGCGTCTTGCCGCCGCGCCTCGCCTGCTCCGACGACGACACCGCTGCTGCGCAGATCGGCCGGCACTTCGCTGACGAGCGTGAGCGCCGGCAACCCGTCGTCGGCACGGCCGCCCGACGTTGACGGCCGGCGCGAACCACGCGCTCCAAGCGGCGAACGCGAGATTCACGAGCACGAGCACGAGAAAGAGATTGCGCATCAGCTCTCTTCGCGCGACGCGGCGAACAACGCGAGGCCTTCGAGCACCAAGTCTGCCCGCAGTTCGACTCGGGTTTCCAGCCAACCGCGCAGCGCCTCTGCGTCGCCGCCCGTCAAGTACACGACGGGCCGCGTGCCGAGCGCGCGCTCGACCGTGGCGACGGCGCGATCGAGCGCTGCGGACAGCGCGAGCCACGCGGCGTGCCCGACGGCGGCGTCGGTGTTGCGGCCGAGCAGGTCGAGCCCGCGAGCCACGGCAGGCGCGGCGCGCCGTGCGGCCGATGTCGCTCGTGTTGCGGTCGAGCGCCGACGCGAGCAAGCCGCGCGCCCGGAAAGATCAGGCCGCCGAGATGCGCGCCCGTGCCGTCGACGGCGTCGAACGTGACGGCCGTGCCGGCATCGATGGCGCACGCGGCGCCGCGCGCGGCGTGGTACGCCGCGAGCACGGCGACCCAGCGGTCGACGCCGAGCCTGCTCGGGTCCGCGTACGCGCAGCGAACGCCGAACCGCTCGGCGGAGGTCGCGACGAGCTCGAGCGACGCGCCGGGACGCGCCGCGACGAGCGCCGCGAGACGCTCGGCGACGCGCTCGCCGGCGACGTTCGCGGCGATGATGCGCGGCCGCGCCGGCAGCTCGGCCGCGAACGCCGCGACGCTCGCGTCGAGCGAGTCGCGATGCACGGCGCTGCCGCGGCGGACGAGCCGGCCGTTCGCGAGCGTCGCCCACTTGATGCGCGTGTTGCCGATGTCGACGAGCACGGTCATCGGCCGCTCCGCACGCTGACGTCGCCGGCGACGACGCGCCGCCGCTCGCCGGCCTCGGTCTCGACGAGCAGCGCGCCGTCGCTATCGATGCCGAGCGCCGTGCCGAAGACGCGCCCCGCCGGCTCGTCGAGGCGCACGGCACGGCCGCGCAAGAAATCGGCGGACCGCCACTCGGTGCGATACGCGGCGAAACCCTGCGTGGGATAGTCGGCGAGCAGCGCGGCGAGCTCGTTGACGAGCGCGCCCGCGAGCACGGCGCGCGGCGGCGGCTCCTGCCGAGCGCCGTCGTGAGATCGACGGCGCCGCGCGGCCAATCGCTGAGCGACGGCAAGCAGCGCCGCAGGCAACGCGACGTTGAGCCCGACGCCGGCGACGACGTGCGCGCCGCCGTGCGCCTCGGCCTTGAGCTCGAGCAGGATGCCGCCGAGCTTGCGCTCGTCGAAGACGAGATCGTTCGGCCACTTGAGCGCGATCGTGAGGCCGGCCACGCGCTCGAGAACGCGGCGCACGGCGACGCCGACGGCGAGCGTCAGCGCGGCCGGCTCCGCCGGCATGCCGGCGAATTGCCAGCCGACCGACAAGCAGATGCCGCTGCCGAGCGGCGCGTTCCAGCGCCGGCCGCGCCGCCCGCGGCCCGCCGTCTGGAACTCCGCGATGCAGACGTCGAGCTTGCCGACGGGCGGCGGCGCGGCGAGCAAGCGCCGGTTCGTCGAATCGAGCTCCGTGAACACCTCGAGCTTCGCGAGCCGCGCGGCCACGTCGGGCTCGAGCGCCGCGCGCAGGGCGTCCGCGTCGAGCAGATCGAGACCGCGCGGCAAGCCGGTAACCGGCGCCGGGCGCCGCTTCGACGTCGAGCCCCCAGTCGGCGAGCTTGCCGACCTGCTTCCAGATCGCGGCGCGCGTGACGCCGAACGCGCGCGCGAGCTCCTCGCCGGAATGCGTTCGGCCGTCGGCCAAGGCGTGCAACAAGCGTTCGACGGTCACGCGCGTCTACTGGCCGCGGCGCAGCCAGCGCGCCGCCGGGCTCGCGAAACCGCGACTCGGTGCCGTCGAGCATGCGGCGGATGTTGCCGCGATGCGCATAGATGAGGAGCCCCGCCGTGCCGCACGCGAACAAGAACAGGCCGCTCTGCTCCGGCAAGACCGTGAACCCGAGGAAGATCACCGCGATCAGCGCCGCGCTGATCGTCGCGAGCCCGACGAAGCCCGTCGTGAACACGATCAGCAGCCAGGAGCCGAGCACGGGCAGCGCCGCGGCGGGCGCGAGATAGCAGACGAGCCCCGCGGCCGTCGCGCCGCCCTTGCCGCCGCGGAACCCGAACCACACGGGAAACACGTGGCCCAGGATCGCGGCGAACGCGACGCGCGTAGAGCACGAGCGAGCGGTCGACGGACGGATCGATGCCGACGCCGGGAATCACGAGCGGCGGAATCACGGCGGCCGCGAGGATCCCCTTGCCGATGTCGATGATCATGACCCAGAGCGCGAAGACCTTGCCCTGCGTGCGCAGCGCGTTCGTGCCGCCGGCGTTGCCGCTGCCGGCCTTGCGTATGTCGACGCCGCCGTAGAAGAAGCCGACGAGCAGGCTGCCGAGCACGGCGCCGACGAGATACGCCAACGTGACCTTGAGGCCGAGCTCGATCATGCGCTGCCTTCCCGGCGAATCAGCTGCAGCTGCCGCAATGGTACGGCGCCGTCACTCGCCGAGCCACGCCCGACGCCGCTCGACGGCCGGCGGCTCGGCTTGGTCGCGCACGGTCGAGGTAGCAGGTATCGAGCGGCGCCGGCTTGAGCACGATGCCGACCTCGAGCAGCTCGTCGCCGCGAAACACGCTCGCCGTGACGCGCTCGCCGCTCTCGAAGCGCGCCAGACGGCGCGCGAGATTGCGGCCCGTCACGCGCAAGCGATCGATCGCGACGAGCACGTCGCCGGGGTTCAAGCCCGCGCGCTCGGCGGCGCCGCCGTCGAGCACGCTCGTGAGCTCGAGCCCGTGCTCGCGCTCGCGCACGGCGACGCCGAGCGTCAGCAGCTCGCCGTTGCCGGCGCGCGGCGCTCCGCCGCGGTCGTCGGCGCCCGCCGCCGCGCGCATCTCGAGGGCGACGCCGAACTGCGCGAGCAGGTCTTTCAGCGGCGGATCCTCGGTGCCGCGCACGGCGCTCGTCGAAGAACGGCGCGAGGTCGAGGCCGCTGACCTCGGCGGCGAGCTGCTCGAAACCGTCCTCGGGAACGCCGACGCCGCGCGCGCCGTAGCGGCGCCACAGCTCGCGCATGACGTCGTCGAGCGACGTGCGGCCCGCCGTGTCGAGCCGCAGCTTGAGATCGAGCGCGAGCGCGACCAGTCGCGCCCTTCGTGTAGTAGCTGATCGACGTGTTCGGGATGATGCGGCTCGGGCCGATACAGCACGTCCCACGCGTCGAAGCTCGACTCCGCGAGGCTCTGCTTGAACCGGCCCGGCATCCGGTAGACGCGCGTCAAGCAGCTCGCCCATGCGCTGCAGGAACGCGCTGACGCCGACGACGCCGCTGCGCAGCAGCATGAGCTCCTGGTAGTAGCTCGTGATTCCTTCGAAGACCCACGAGCAGCCGCGTGTGATTGCGCCGATCGAGCCGATACGGCATGAACGCCGCCGGCTTCGTGCGCTTCACGTGCCAGGTGTGAAAGTACTCGTGGCTCGCGAGCGCAAGGAAGCGCTGATAGTCGCGCGACGGCCCCGCCTCGCCGATCTTCGGCAGGTCGTCGCGGCCGAAGATCAGGCTCGTCGAGGCGCGATGCTCGAGGCCGCCGTAGCCGTCGCCGACGGCCAGGCCGAGGAACCAATAACGGTCGAACGGCGCGGGCCTGCCGAAGAACTCGATCTGCGTCGTGCAGATCTGCGCAAGATCCGTCGCGATCCGGTCGAGATCGGATTCGAAGCGGCCCGCGATGACGAGGCGATGCGGCACGCCGGCCGCCTCGAACTCGACGCTCTCGAAGTCGCTGATCTCGACGGGATGGTCGAGCAGCTCGTCGTAGTCGCCGGCGCGATACGTGCCGAAGCCGCGCTCGTCGACCTCGCCCGGGCGCGAGCGCCGTCGCGACGCGCCAGTCTTCGCACGCCGAGTGCGGCGGCGGCTCGAGCGTGACCTCGATCGGCTCGGCGTCGCGCCCTTCGCGGCAGCACGAACACGCACGGCCCGTTGAAGTAGCCGCGCTGCCGGTCGAGATAGGCGCCGCGCACGGATTGGTCGAGCGCGTAGACCGTGATCGTGAAGATCGAGCGTGCGGCCGGCGCCGCGCACGCACCACTCGGCCGCGCCGGTCTTGACGACGGCGAGCGTCTCGCGGCCGCTCTTGGCCTCGACGCGCACGACGTGCCGCGCGAAGTCGCGCAGCAAGTAGCTGCCCGGGGATCCACGCCGGCAACGAGAACCGTTGCTCGTCGGCCGCGCCCTCGATGCGGCATTCGATCTCGAACCAGTGCCGATCGAGGTCGGCGAGACGAACGCGATAGCGAATCAGAGCTCGGGTCCTTTGCACGAGAGGCGCTGGCCGAAAGTGGGCCGCATTGTCGCATAGCCGCGCTGTGCTAAGGTTGGCCGCAGGCGGTGCCCGAAAGGGCTAAGAGGGAACGCAGACCACTGCGGCTGTTCCCGCAACTGTAGCCGGCGAGGTCTCGCGCTACGGCCACTGAGGTCGAAACCTCGGGAAGGCCAGCGAGACCGTTCGAGCCGGCGAGCCAGGAAACCTGCCGCCGTTGTCGTCCTTTCGCGTGCCGGGAAAGCGCGCGGCACGGAATTCCGTCGTGGCGACGTGTGTTGAGCACTACTTGGCGCCGCGTCGCATCGCTCGTCGGACGGCACGGCTCCGGGCGAACACGGAGCTGACGCTGTGCAGCGATCGATTCGGCCTTCTGTCGCGCGCCCGCGCGCCGCTCGTCGTCGCGCGCGTTGGCCGCGGCGTTGCGCGGCGCGCCGCGGCAACGGCGCCGAGCCGTTGCCGACGAGTCGCTTCGATCAACTTGTGCGCCGACCAGCACCTCCTGGCGCTCGCCGACCCGGAGCAGATTCTCACCGTGAGCTGGCTCGCGGCGGATCCCGAGGAATCGCTGTTCGCGAGCGAAGCGCAGCGCCACACGTTGAACTACGGCACGGCCGAGGAGCTCCTGAAGTTCGCGCCCGACGTCGTGCTGGCCGGCACGTACACGAGCCCCTTCACGCGCACGATGCTGCGGCGCTTGGGCTACCGCGTCGTCGAGCTCGAGCCGGAAGCGTCCGTCGCCGACATCGAGCGCAACGTGCGGCTCGTCGCGGAGGTCGTCGGCCAAGTCGAACGCGGCGAGCAGCTCGTCGCGACGCTGCGCGCCGACGTGCACGCGATCGAAGCGAACCGCCCCGCGCGCAAGCTCGCCGACCGTCATCGTTCGACCCGGCGGCTTCACGGTCGGCGCGGACTCGCTCGCGAACGAGCTGCTCACGCTCGCCGGCCTTTCGCAACGTCGCCGCCGAGCACGGGCTCGACCGCTGGGGCAGCTTGTCGATGGAGGCGTTGCTGCGCAGCGCGCCCGAGCTGATCGTGCTGACGGGCTACCGCAGCTCCCAGCCGTCGCTCGCGAACGCCGTGCTCGAGCATCCGGCGCTCGGCAGCCTCGGCGCGGCGCACCGGACCGTCACCGTGCCCACGGCTCTGTGGGCGTGCGGCTTGCCGGCGCAGCATCGAGGCCGCGGCGCTGCTGCAACGAGCCGCCGGCCGATGAGCGCGAGCCGCGCCGCACGCGGCTCGACGTGGGCGCTCGCCGCGGCCTCGGCGTGCTGACGCTGTTGGCCGCGGCCGCATCGCTGCGTCATCGGGCGCGACGGCGGCGGGCCGACGTTCGGCTTCGGCGGCCCCGAGCTCGCGGAGACGATCGCTGCGGGAGATTCGCCTGCCGCGCACGCTGCTCGCCCTGCTCGTCGGCGGAACGCTCGGACTGTGCGGCGCTGCGCTGCAGGGCTTGCTGCGCAACCCGCTCGCCGAGCCCGGCCTGCTCGGCGCGTCGAGCGGCGCGGCGTTCGGCGCCGTGCTCGTCTTCTACTTCGGCATCGCGGGCGCCTCGTCGCTGCTGCTGCCGCTCGGCGCCGTCGGCGGCTCGCTGCTCGCGCTCGCGGCGCTGCTACGGGCTCGCGGGCCGGCGCGGCGACTTCCTGACGATCGTGCTCGCCGGCATCGCGATCAACGCGCTGGCCGCGGCGTTGACCTCGCTCGCGCTGAACTTCGCGCCGAGCCCGTACGCCGCGCTCGAGATCCTGTTCTGGATGCTCGGCTCGCTCGCCGACCGCAGCCTCGCGCACGTGTATCTCGCGCTGCCGCTGATGGTGCCGGGCTGGCTGCTCGTCGTTGCCGCGGCGCGCGGGCTCGATGCGCTGACGCTCGGCGAGGACACGGCGTCGAGCCTCGGCTTCGACCCGAAGCGAACGCAATCGCTCGTCATCGGCGGCACGGCGCTCGCCGTCGGCGGCGCCGTCGCCGTCACGGGCGTCGTCGGCTTCGTCGGCCTCGTCGTGCCGCATCTGCTGCGCCGCGCCGTCGGCCAGCACCCGAGCCGCTTGCTGCTGCCGAGCTTCTTCGGCGGCGCGCTGCTCGCGACGCTCGCCGACGTCGCGATCCGTCTGCTGCCGCCGGGCCCGGAGCTCAAGCTCGGCGTCGTGACGGCGCTGCTCGGCGCGCCGTTCTTTCTGCATCTCGTGATGCGCAGCTCGGCGCGCGACGCATGACGATCGCCGCACTCAACGTCGAGGTTCGCTACGAAGCGCGCGTGGCCGTACGGCCGACGACGCTCGAGCTTGACGCCCGGCCAGCTCGTCGCGCTCGTCGGCCCGAACGGCGCCGGCAAGAGCACGCTGCTGCGCGCGCTCGCGGGTCTCGTTCGCGTACTCCGGCACGGTGACGTGGCGCGGCACGCCGCTCGCGCGCCTCGACGGCAGGACGCGCGCGCGCACGGTCGCGTACCTGCCGCAGAGCCCGCCCGTTCACTGGCCGCTCGCCGCGCGCGAGCTCGTCGCGCTCGGCCGCTTGCCGCACCGCGCGTACGGGGCCGGCGAGAGTGACGCGGACGACGCGGCCGTCACGGCGGCGATGCGGCAGACGGACACGCTCGAGTTCGCGGCGCGCAGCGTGAGCCGGCTCTCCGTCGGCGAACGCGCGCGCGTGCTGCTGGCGCGCGCGCTGGCCGTCGAAGCACCCGTCTTGCTCGCCGACGAGCCGATCGCGATGCTCGATCCGTACCATCAGCTCGACGTCATGAGCACGCTGCGCGCCTATGCCGCCGGCGGCAGCACGGCGCGGAGCCGCGCTTGGTCGTCGCGGTGCTGCACGATCTCGGCCTCGCGGCACGCTTCTGCGACCGCGTGCTGCTCATGGACGAGGGCACCGTCGTCGGCGAACGGGCCGCCGGAAGCGACTCTCGGCTCGCCGGCGATCCGCACGCACTACCGCGTCGAGCCGTTCATTGCCCGCCACGACGGCGAGCCGCTGATCGTGCCGTGGCGCGCGCTCAGGGAGCTCCGCGGCGACTAGGCCGAGCGTCGAATCGCGGGCCGCGCAGCGATCCGGTCGTGCCACTGTTGCAGCGCGGGCCGGCCTTCGAGAGGCGTCGCGCCGCCGAGCGCGCGCGCCGCGAAACCGAGATAGACGTAACCGACGATGTCGGCATACGTGTACCGATCGCCGGCGATGAACGCGCTCTCGCCGAGCCGCGTTTCGAGCTTGTTGAAGTAGATCTCCGCGCGCCGCTTACCGCGCTCGGCGAGCGCGGGAATCTGCTCGTACGCGACGGGGCCGCCCAACGCGCGGCTCTTGAACGCCGGGTGGCCGTTACGCAAGGCCTCCGCCAGACCCAGGTAGCCCTCGAACGTCTGGATGTCGGTCCACATCAAGACGAGCGCCTGCTCCTTCGCGTCGTAGCCGAAGAGGTTCGGCTCGGGATGGACGCGCTCCAGGTAATGGCAGATCGCGAGGCTTTCGGTGAGGCAAGTTCCGTCGTCGAGCTCGAGCACGGGCACCGTGGCGCCCGGGATTCTTCGCGAGAAACTCGGGCTCGAGCTGGGCTCGGGAGCGAAGATCGACCTCGACCGTCGGTATTTCGAGGCCTTTCTCGGCGATGAACAGCCGCACCTTGCGCGGGCTTGGCGCCAGCGAATAGTCGTAGAACCGCATTTGACCCCCCCTGCCCGACCGAATCCCTAGTCTACCTTCGGCGAGCCGAGCGGCACCCTTCGTATAATCAGCCCATGGCAAACCTCGTGACTCTGAGCCGGCTGCTGTTGTTGCTCGTCGTCGTGTGGCTGTTCTATCAGCCGCTATCGCGGTGGTCGTTCGCGAGCTTCTTTCTGATCATCTTCATCTTCGTCTCGGACGGGCTCGACGGCTACATCGCGCGCAAGCGCAACGAGACGAGCTTGTTCGGCGCGCTGTTCGACATCGCCGGCGACCGCATCGTCGAGCTCACGCTGTGGATCGTCGCGGCGGACATCGACCTCGTGCCGATCTGGGTGCCGCTCGTCTTCATCATCCGCGGCGTCATCGTCGACACGATTCGCTCGAGCAACGCCGTCGCGAAAGGCGTGGCGCCGTTCGCGCTGATGCGCTCGCCGCTCGGCAAGTTCATCGTCGCCGGCAAGTTCATGCGGACTCTGTACGCCGTCGCCAAGGCCGCGGCCTTCGCCGGCCTCGCGCTGCAAGCGCCGTTCCCGGCGCTCCTCCCCGAGCTCTGGAGCCACGTCGGCTGGCTGCTGACGGGCTTGACGTATTTCTTCGTCTATCTCTCCGTGCTGCTCTGCATCGCCCGCGGCCTGCCCGTCATCGCCGAGTTTGTCTACGCCCAAAAGAACGATATCTTAAGACGACCCGGAAAACGACAATGACGCTCGCCATCTTCGACATCGACGGAACGCTCGTCGAGGGCAGCACGGAACGACGGTTCTGGCGCTACCTGCTGAAACGCGGCCATCAGGGACCGCGCCAGGTCGTCGCGTATCTGTGGTTCTGGCTGCGCTACCTGCCGGTCTTCGGCCGGCTCACGGCGAAGAAGAACAAGGCGTACTCTGCCAGCTCGACACGGCACGCATGCAGCGCGCTCGCCGAGAGCTTCGTCGCCGAGGAGATTCTGCCGCGGCTCTATACCCCCGTCGTGCAGCGGTTACAGGCCACTTGCGGCGCGGCGACACCGTCGTGCTGTTGTCCGGAACGCTGGAGCCGATCGCGCGGGCGCTCGCGCACGCGCTTTCGGTCGAGCACGTGCGCGCCACGATCTGCCGCGAGCGCAACGGCCGCTACCTCGCCGGACCGCCCGAGGCGCATCCGTTCGGCGCCACCAAGCTCGAGATCGCGGCGCAGTTCGCAGCCGAGATCGGCGCGACGTCGAGGAAGCGAGCGCGTACGGCGACTCGCAGCACGATCTCGAGCTTCTGCAGGCCGTCGGCGCGCCCGTGGCCGTGCAGCCGGATCGGCCGCTGCTCGAGACGGCGCGCGGCAATCGCTGGCTCATCATTCGCTCCGGCGACGCTCTGCCGCAGTAGCAGCGGCGCGGCTACATGTAGGCGAGTTGGCTGTTCGCGACGAGGTCGAACGGCACGCTGCGATTGCGCCCTTGTAGCTTCGCGGTATAGAGCGCCTTGTCGGCGGCCTTCAGCAGCTCCTCGACGCTCTTGAACTGCCGGCCGTCGTTGTGCGTGGCCATGCCGATCGAGATCGTCACGTTCGAGGTCGCGTTTCGTGCCGACGTCGTGCCGGGTCTCACGGAACGCGCGCACGATGCGCTCGCAGATCGTCTTCAAGAGCGGATATTCGGTGTGCGGGAAGACGAGGATGAACTCTTCGCCGCCGTAGCGCGCCACGACATCGGCGCCGCGCACGTTCGCTTTGAGAATGTTCGCCGTCGTAACGAGGATCTGGTCGCCCATCGCATGACCGTAGGTGTCGTTGACCGACTTGAACTTGTCGAGATCGGCGAACGCGATGCTGAGCGGCGTGTCGGACTTGTTGCTGATCAGGAAAGCGTCTTTCAGGTAATGGTCGAGGTACGCGCGGTTGAACAGGTTCGTCAACGGATCGCGCTTGTTCGACTCCTCGAGGCGCTTGGTGCGCTCTTCGAGCGATTCGGCGCTCGTTTTCAATAGGTCGACGTCGCGCAAGGCCTGCAGGTTGCGCAGCATCAAGCGCCTCGCGCGCTTCGGCGAGAATCGTGTCCGAGCGCGCCACGGACAGGATCTCGGTGTCGAAGATCGTCTCCGCGTCGGGGATCATTCGGCCGATCTCGGCGAGCAGCTCGCCGAGGCCCTTCCTTGTCGATCTCGAAATACGACTGCGCGCGCTGCGCGAGCTCGGCGAAGCCGCGAGCGCCGCTCGTGTCGAGGAACAGCTCGGCGATCATGCTCGCGAGGTCCACGCAACGCGCGAACACGGCGTTGCGCGCTCTGCTTCTCGAGCCGCTCGGGGTCGTGGCTCGCGGCGACGACCTGCTGAGTACGTTCGGGGAACTGCCACTTCTCGAGCAGCCAGCCGCTGACGGCCGCATGGTCGACGCCGAGACGCTCTTGCTCGCGCTGGATCAGCGCCGCCTGGCGCCCTTGCTGCGGACCGAGCCCCGCGTACAGCTCGGGCACGGCGTGATCGAGCGCCATGACGCCGATGTCTTGGATCAGGCACGCGAGAAACAGCTCTTCGCCGTCCTTGACGCCGATGACGCGCGCGAGCACGTGGCTCGCCGTCGCAGCCGAACAGCGCCCGGCGCCAATAGAGCGGGTAGTCGAGCCCGCCGGCTTGGTCCGAGGCTTGCCAGGACTTCAGCAACGAGAACGACAGGGCCAGCGAGATCGTGGCGTTCAGGCCGATGACCATCAGCGCTTGCCGCAGGTTCTCGGTCTTGCGCTGGCGCGCATACATCGGCGAGTTCGCGATTCGCAGAATCTTCGCCGTGATGGCCGGATCGAGCGCCAGCACGTCGGCGATCCGGGCGATGTCCGACCTCGGGATCGTTCGCGAGCTCGATGATCTTCGTCGCGACTCCGGGCGGGCTCGGCAAATTGTGGCAGCTTTCGATCTTCTTTCTGAGTTCTGGCGTAATCAAAGCCGACCTCTCTTGGTCGCACGACCAATCCACGATCAGCCGATGGGCATCCGGCCGCTCGGCTCTCCTCTGGACTAGTCGGCTGGCCGCGGCGGAACTTAAGACGGTTGACATAACGTCGGCCGAGCGCGCTGAAAGCGGCTCGCCGAGCCACACGCCACGCAGGCGTCGTCGTAGGATCGTCGTATGAACGCCGTCACATCGGCCTGGATCGAGCTCCGGAACGTCAGCAAGCGCTACGCGGCAGCAGCCCGTTCTCGACGGCGGCGAGCCTCGACGTCGAGCGCGGCCAGTTCGTCGCGGTCATGGGCCGCAGCGGCTCCGGCAAGTCGACGCTGCTGCGGCTGATCGGCGGGCTCGAAGCCGCCGACGCGGGTGTCGTCCGCGTCGACGGCACCGATCTCACCCGCTTGACGGAGACCGAGCGCGCGCAGCGGCGCCGGCAAGGCCTCGGCTTCGTGTTCCAGTCCTTCAACCTGATTCCAACCCTGACCGTCGCCGAGAACGTCGAGCTGCCGCTCGCGTTGAACGACGTCGCGCCGGCCGAGATGCGGCGGCGCAGCCGCGAGCTGCTCGACGAGCTCGGGCTCGCGCGCTGCGCCGACCGATTTCCCGAGGACATTTCCGGCGGCGAGCAACAGCGCGTCGCGATCGCGCGCGCCGTCATTCACGAGCCGAAGCTCGTGCTGGCCGACGAGCCGACGGGCAACCTCGACGCGGAGACGGCGCATCACGTGCTCGAGCTCCTGCGGCGCACGTGCGGCGAGCGCAACGCGACGCTGATCGTCGCGACGCACAGCGCGGAGATCGCCGCGCGAGCCGCGCGCGTCGTGACGATTCGCGCGGGCCGCATCGAGGACTTCGCACCGTGACGGGTTTGCTGCGCCGCGCGTCGCTGCGTTTCTACCTGCGCCATCCGTGGCAGCTCGGGCTCGCGATCGCCGGAATCAGCCTCGGCGTCGGCGTCTACGTCGGCGTGAGCCTCGCGAACGACAGCGCCGCGCGCGCCTTCGACGTGGCGGCGGCCGACGTGCGCGGCTCGATCACGCATCGGCTGCTGCCGCTCGACGGCGCGCTCGACGAGCGCATCTATCGCGAGCTCGTCTCCGCGACGGCGCGCTGCGAGCCGCGCCCGTCGTCGAAGGCGAGGTCGGCGATCGCAGGCCGTCCGGGTTGCGCGTGCCGCTGCTCGGCATCGACCCGCTCTCGGCGAGCGCGCGCTGCGCATGGCGCAAGTCGCGCCCGCCGGCGGCACGCGACATTGCGCGCTCGTCGTCGAGCCCGGCACCGTGCTGCTGCCGGAAGCGCTCGCGGGCGAGCTCGGCGTCGCGCGCGGCGACTCGATGACGTTGACGATCGGCCGGCGCGACGTCGTCGTGCGCGTGCTCGGCGTCGTGCCCGCAGGGCGCCGACGTTGCAAGCCGAGCCGCCGATCGTGGCCGACATCGCGACGGCGCAAGAGCTGCTCGGCGACGCTCGGCCGCATCAACCGCATCGACCTCTGCGCTGACGGAGGCGCAAGCGCGCGCTCTCGCGCGACGCCGCCCGCCGGCGCCGTGCTCATCCCGGCGGAGACCGAGGACGCCGCCTTCCGCGAGCTGACCGCGGCGTTTCGCACGAACCTGACGGCGCTCGGCCTGCTGGCGCTCGTCGTCGGCATGTTCTTGATCTACGGCACGATGGCGTTCGCGATCCTGCAGCGAACGCAGACGCTCGGCATCCTGCGCACGCTCGGCGTGTCTCGCGCGCGAGATCCTGCAAACGATTCTCTGGGAGACGGCCGGTATCGCCGTCGTCGCGACGGCGCTCGGGCTCGTGCTCGGCCACGTGCTTGCGATCGGCCTCGTCGAGCTCGTGCTGCGAACGATCGGCGATCTGTCGTTCGACGCGGCCGTCGGCGCCGTCGAGCCGTCGCCGTGGATCTACGTGCAAGGCGCGGCGCTCGGCCTCGCCGCGACGCTGCTCGCCGCGGCCAAGCCGGCGCTCGACGCCGCGCGCATCACGCCGGCCGCCGCGCTGCGCCGCGCCGTGCTCGAGCGGCGCGCGCACGCGGCAGCCCGGCGCGCGGCCTACGTCGGCGTTGCCGCTGCTCGCGGCGAGCGGGCTCGATGCTCGCGTTCGGGCCGAGCGAGCTCTATGCCGCATTCGCGGCGTTGTTCGGAGTTCTCGCCGCGGGCGCGCTGTTGACGCCGCTCGCGACGGTCGCGCTGATGAGCGCGCTCGATCGGGTGCTCGGCCGGCGCGCGGGAATTCCCGTCACGCTCGCGGTCCGCGGCGTCAGCGCGTCGCTGAGCCGCACCGGCGTCGCGACCGCGGCTCTGGCCGTCGCCGTCGCGACCGTCAACGGCGTCGGGCTCATGATCGCGAGCTTTCGCGCGAGCCTCGACGACTGGCTGCAGACGACGTTGACGGCCGACGTCTACGTGAGCGCCTCCGAGCGACGGCACGCCGCTGGCCGAGCTCGTGGCCTCGGGCGCGCTGGCCGCGCTTCCCGGCGTCGAAGGGCTCACGCTGACGCGCACGCGCATCGTGCCGACGGCGCACGGCGAGGTCGCGATTCGCGCCGTGCGAGCCCGGCGCGCGCGGCTGGGGCCTGGAGCTGGTCGCCGGCGACGACGGCGGCGGCGCTCGACGCGTTGGCCGAGCGGCACGGGCGTCGTCGCGTCGGAGCGGCTCTTGTTCGCCAGCGAGCCTTCGCGTCGGCGACGAGCTCGAGCTGCCGGCACCGGCCGGCGCTGCAACGGCTGCCGATCGTCGGCCGCGTTCCGCGACTTCAACACCGGCGTGCCGGCGGTCGTGATGGCGCTCGATCGGTATCGCCGCGACTGGCGCGACGACGAGCTCACCGGCGTCGGCCTCGACCTCGACCCTGACGCGGACGTCGCGGTCGTCGAGGCGGCCGTGCGCGCGCTCGTCGGCGCGACGGCGCGCGTGCGCTCGAGCGCGCGGCTCGAAGAGCTGTCGCTCGCCGTGTTCGACCGGACCTTCAAGGTCACCGAGGTGCTGCGCGTGCTCGCGGGCATCGTCGCGTTTCTCGGCATCCTGAGCGCGCTGCTCGCGATCGAGCTCGAGCGCGCGCGCGAGCTCAGCGTGCTGCGCACGCTCGGCTTCACGCCGGGCGGGCTCGGCGCGACGTTGCTCACACAAACGGGCCTGCTCGGGCTCGCGGCCGGGCTCGCGGCGATGCCGATCGGCACGGCGCTCGCGCTGCTGCTCGTGCACGTGATCAATCGGCGCTCGTTCGGCTGGACGATGGACTTCGTGCTGACGCCGCAAGCGTTGGCTGTCGGGCGTGTCGCTGGCCGTCGTCGCGGCGTTGCTCGCCGGGATCTATCCGGCCTGGCGCGCGAGCCGCATCGAGCTCGGCGCGGCGCTGCGGGAGGATTGATGCGGCGCGCTCTGCGGCTCATCGCGTTGCTCGCGCTGCTCGCGGCCTGCAGCGACGTGCGCCGCGAGGAACGCCGTCGCGCAGCAGCAGCACGGGCCTGCGGTTGCTCGGCGGCGAGACCGGCGACGGCTTCGCGCGCGCAACGGAGCCGCGCGATTTCGTGTTTCCGGCCGATCACGGCAGCTCATCCCGAGTATCGCACGGAGTGGTGGTATTTCACGGGCAATCTGGCGACGACGAGCGGCCGTCACTTCGGCTTCGAGCTGACGTTCTTCCGCTACGCGCTCGCGCCGCGCGATCGGCGCGGCGCGAGGGCGCATCGGCCTGGCGAGCCGAGCAGATGTGGATGGCGCACTTCGCGATCACGGACTACGGCGAGGCGGGCGGTTCATCGCGCGCGAGCGGCTGACGCGCGAGGCGCTCGGGCTCGCCGGCGCCGACGCCGAGCCGCTGCGGGTTTGGGTCAAGGATTGGTCGCGACGGGCGAGCGGCGCGGACGACGAGCTGACGCTGCGACTCGAGGCGCGCGACGACGCGATCGCGCTCGAGCTCGCACCTCGACGTCGACGGTGCCGCACGTCGCGCACGGCGATCGCGGGCTCGACGCCAAAGGCGCCGGCGTCGGCAATGCCTCGCACTACTACTCGGTGCCTCGGCTCGCCGCGGACGGCCAGCTCACGGTCGAAGGCGAGACGTTCGCGGTCGACGGGTCTCGCCTGGCTCGATCGCGAATGGAGCACGAGCTCGCTCGATCCCGGCACGGCAGGGCTGGGACTGGTTCGCGCTGCATCTGTCCGACGGCAGCAGCTTGATGTTCTATCGGTTGCGCACGCAGAGCGGTGAAGCGAGCCCGTACAGCAGCGGCAGCCTCGTCCGCGCCGACGGCGCGCGGACGCGCTGGCGGCGAGCGACGTGGCTCTGACGGCGCTCGATCACTGGACGAGCGCGACGACCGGCGTCCGCTATCCCGATCGCTTGGCGCCTCGCGGCGCCGAGCGTCGGCATCACCCTCGACGTCCGGCCGTACCTCGAGAATCAGGAGCTCGATCTGTCGGTGCGCTACTGGGAGGGCGCCGTTCACGCCGCAGGGCGAGGGCCCCGGCGGCCGCGCTGACGGCGCAAGGCTATCTCGAGCTGGCCGGCTACTAGACTTGCTCGGGACGCGACATAACGCAGGTCGGCCGATCTGCGACTTTGGTACGGTAGTCGGCGCTCGCGTTGTGCGAGCATTGCGACAACAAGAAGGCATTATCTTCAGCGACCATGGAACGGCGCAAGACACCCAGGAAAGGACTGGGTCATCACCAAGGACGACGTCGGTCGCTCGGTGCTCGAGTGGAAGCTCGATCCCGATGCGCGCCAAGCGCATGGAATCCGACCCCTGCGCTCGGACCTACGACTTCCTGAACCGGTTGGACCCCCCCGATCTCGCGCTCGAGGACGACGGCGAAGAAGCCGAGCCCGTCGCGCACGCTTCAATCCGTACGATCACGAGACCGGCGCCGAGCCAGCGCAAGAAGCGGTCGACCGTAGCGGCGACGCTCGCGATCGCCAGAAAAGAAAAACCCCCGGCCTTACGACCGGGGGTTTTGCTTTAAGAGCCTGGCGATGACCTACTCTCGCGTGGGATAGCCCCACACTACCATCGGCGCTGGACGTTTTCACTTCCGAGTTCGGAATGGGATCGGGTGGTTCCCGCCCGCTATTGCCGCCAGGCAAACCGTTATGCGCTCGTCGCTGCTCTGCGCAGCGCCGAACGCGCAATTTGGGATGATCCGTCCCGTCGCTCTGTCGCATCGATCACCCAAACCGTTTGGGTGTTATATGGTCAAGCCTCACGGGCAATTAGTACTGGTTAGCTTCATCGATTACTCGACTTCCACACCCAGCCTATCAACCTCGTAGTCTACGAGGGCCCTTTAGGGGGATCGAGTCCTCAGGGAAATCTAATCTTGGGGTGGGCTTCCCGCTTAGATGCTTTCAGCGGTTATCCCTTCCGTACATAGCTACCCGGCGGTGCCACTGGCGTGACAACCGGAACACCAGAGGTACGTCCACTCCGGTCCTCTCGTACTAGGAGCAGCTCCCCTCAAATTTCCAACGCCCACGGCAGATAGGGACCGAACTGTCTCACGACGTTCTAAACCCAGCTCGCGTACCACTTTAATCGGCGAACAGCCGAACCCTTGGGACCTGCTACAGCCCCAGGATGTGATGAGCCGACATCGAGGTGCCAAACTCCTCCGTCGATGTGGACTCTTGGGAGGAATAAGCCTGTTATCCCCGGAGTACCTTTTATCCGTTGAGCGATGGCCCTTCCATACAGAACCACCGGATCACTTACACCTACTTTCGTACCTGCTCGACTTGTCTGTCTCGCAGTCAAGCACCCTTGTGCGTATGCACTCACTGCGCGATGTCCGACCGCGCTGAGGGTACCTTTGTGCTCCTCCGTTACTCTTTAGGAGGAGACCGCCCCAGTCAAACTACCCGCCATGCACTGTCCCCAACCCGGATAACGGGCCAAGGTTAGAACTCCGAATTTATCAGGGTGGTATTTCAACGGTGGCTCCATGACGACTGGCGTCGCCACTTCAAAGCCTCCCACCTATCCTACACAGACAAATTCAAAATTCAGTGCAAAGTTATAGTAAAGGTTCACGGGGTCTTTCCGTCTTGCCGCGGGTACACTGCATCTTCACAGCGATTTCAACTTCACTGAGTCTCGGATGGAGACAGTGTGGCCATCGTTACGCCATTCGTGCAGGTCGGAACTTACCCGACAAGGAATTTCGCTACCTTAGGACCGTTATAGTTACGGCCGCCGTTTACCGGGGCTTCGATCAAGAGCTTCGCATTGCTGCTAACCCCATCAATTAACCTTCCGGCACCGGGCAGGCGTCACACCCTATACTTCCACTTACGTGTTCGCAGAGTGCTGTGTTTTTAGTAAACAGTCGCAGCCACCAGTTTTCTGAGACCCTCATCAGCTCCAGACGCGAAGTCCTTCACCGTTAAGGGCGTGCCTTCTCCCGAAGTTACGGCACAATTTTGCAGAGTTCCTTCATCCGAGTTCTCTCAAGCGCCTTAGGATTTTCTCCTCACCCACCAGAGTCGGTTTACAGTACGGTCCTTGTTACCTGAAGCTTAGAGGTTTTTCCTGGGAGCTTGGCATCAGCTACTTCGCCCCTAAAAAGGGACTCGTCATCACGTCTCGGAATTGTGCTCCCGGATTTGCCTAAGAACACTTCCTACACGCTTAAACCGGGACAACCAACGCCCGGCCAGCCTAGCCTCCTCCGTCCCCTCATCGCAGTAACAAGCGGTGCAGGAATATTGACCTGCTTCCCATCGACTACACCTCTCGGTCTCGCCTTAGGGGCCGACTAACCCTGCGCCGATTAACGTAGCGCAGGAAACCTTGGGTTTACGGCGTGCGGGTTTTTCACCCGCATTATCGTTACTCATGTCAGCATTCGCGCTTCTGATACCTCCAGCACGCCTCACAGCACACCTTCGCAGGCGTACAGAACGCTCCTCTACCACGTGCACAATCCGAAGAAAGTGCACATCCGCAGCTTCGGTGCATAGCTTGAGCCCCGTTAAATCTTCCGCGCGGGCCGACTTGACCAGTGAGCTGTTACGCTTTCTTTAAAGGATGGCTGCTTCTAAGCCAACCTCCTGGCTGTCTATGACTTCCCACATCGTTTCCCACTTAGCTATGACTTTGGGACCTTAGCTGGCGGTCTGGGTTGTTTCCCTCTTCACGACGGACGTTAGCACCCGCCGTGTGCCTCCCGTGATTGCACTTCTCGGTATTCGGAGTTTGCATCGGTTTGGTAAGACGGGATGTCCCCCTAGCCGAAACAGTGCTCTACCCCCGAGAGTGATACACGAGGCGCTACCTAAATAGCTTTCGAGGAGAACCAGCTATCTCCGAGCTTGATTAGCCTTTCACTCCTATCCACACCTCATCCGAAACTTTTGCAACAGTTCCCGGTTCGGGCCTCCAGCAGGTATTACCCTGCCTTCACCCTGGACATGGATAGATCGCCCGGTTTCGGGTCTATTCCCAGCGACTATGGCGCCCATTTAAGACTCGGTTTCCCTACGCTTCCCCTAGACGGTTAAGCTCGCCACTGAGAAATAACTCGCTGACCCATTATACAAAAGGTACGCAGTCACCCACTTGCGTGGGCTCCTACTGCTTGTACGCATACGGTTTCAGGTTCTATTTCACTCCCCTCTCCGGGGTTCTTTTCGCCTTTCCCTCACGGTACTGGTTCACTATCGGTCGGTAAGGAGTATTTAGCCTTGGAGGATGGTCCCCCCATGTTCAGACAAGGTTTCTCGTGCCTCGTCCTACTCTTCGTCATTCATCAGCTTCACCTTTCGAGTACCGGGCTATCACCGTCTATGGCCTGACTTTCCAGACTGTTCCTCTAGGATTCACTGACTGATCATGACTGGGCTGGTCCCCGTTCGCTCGCCACTA
>CAWHWW010000018.1:720000-723648 GCA_963833135.1 uncultured cyanobacterium
ACGCGACGATTGGTCGCCCACCGCAACGACTCTGGCTGCAGCAGTACTTCCGCACTGAGATCGTGCCGCTACTGAGCCCGACCACGCTCGACCCCACACGGCCGTTTCCGCGAATCTTGAACAAGAGCCTGAATTTCATCGTCAGTCTCGAGGGCCGCGATGCGTTTGGTCGCCCTTGCCATCGCGCAATCGTGCAGGCTCCGCGTTCGTTGCCGCGGCTGATCTTGCTGCCGCACGACGCTCGAAGGCACTGGAAAGACGGACTTCGTTTTCCTGTCGTCGGTGATCCACGCGTTCGTCGACCAGCTGTTCGCAGGCATGGAGATCGGCGGTTGCTACCAATTCCGCGTCACGCGGAACAGCGATCTGTTGATCGACGACGAGGACGTCGACGACCTCATGACGGCGCTCGAGGGCGAGCTGCTCGAAAGCCGCTACGGCGCGGCGACTCGTCTCGAGACCGCACACGATTGCCCGGAAGAGCTCGCCGCCTACTTGCTCGAACATTTCAGACTGACGCGGTCGGACCTCTATCAGGTCCCGGGGCCCGTGAATCTGAACCGGCTGCTTGGCCGTTTACGACCTCGTGGATCGACCAGAGCTGAAGTACGCGCCGTTCACGCCCGGCGTGCCGAAGCTGCTGGTGAAAGCGAACATCTTCGAGGCGATCTCGAAGCAAGACATTCTGCTGCACCACCCGTTCGAGTCGTTCGCGCCGGTCATCGATTTCGTGTATCGCGCCGCGACCGATCCCGACGTGCTGGCGATCAAGCAAACGCTTTACCGAACGACGCCGGACTCGCCGCTGGTCGAGAGCCTCGTCTCAGCCGCAAAGGCAGGCAAGGAAGTCACGGTGCTGATCGAGCTGCGCGCGCGGTTCGACGAAGCAGCGAACATCGAGCTCGCGAGCAAGCTTCAGGAGGCCGGCGCCCACGTCGTTTACGGCGTCGTCGGTTTCAAGACCCACTGCAAGATGACGCTGGTCGTGCGTCGCGAGGGCAGCCAAGCTCAAGCGCTACGTGCACTTGGGGACGGGCAACTATCATCCGCGAACCGCGCGCGCCTACACCGACTACGGACTGCTTTCGGCCAACGAGGCTCTCGGCGAGGACGTCCACCAGGTGTTCATGCAGCTCACGAGCCTGATGCGCACGCCGGACCTGAATCTTCTGTCGCAGTCGCCGTTCAATCTGCACGAACGGCTGCTCGGGTTACATTCGTCGCGAGACGCGCAACGCGAGCGAACGGCGGAACGGGTCACATCATCGCGAAGCTCAACGCGCTGGTCGAGCCCGAGGTGATTCGCGCGCTCTACGAAGCCTCGAACGCCGGCGTCTACGTGGACCTCGATCGTTCGCGGGATTTGCTGCCTGCGGCCCGGCATTCCGGGCGTCTCGGACAACATCCGCGTGCGCTCGATCGTCGGTCGCTTTCTCGAGCACAGCCGCGTGTACTACTTTCACAACGGCGGCGACGAAGCAGCTGTTCTGCGCGAGCGCCGACTGGATGGAGCGCAATTTCTTCCGGCGCATCGAGATCATGTTTCCGATTAGTCGAGCCCGGCCTGAAGTCGCGTGTCATGGCCGATCTCGACATCTACCTGGCCGACAACGACCAGGCGTGGGAGCTCCGCAACGACGGCCGCTACGAGCGGCTACGGCCGCACGAGCGGATCGGGACGCGTACTCCGGCGCAATCCAAGCTGCTGCGTCAGCTCGCCGAGGCGTCCTAACCGCGTTCGCGTGCGCTTCGTTCGAGCTCGAAGCCGCGCGCACGCAGCCACTGTCTTTCCTGCTCGAGATCGGCCTCGGTCAGCGGATTGTCGTCGAGCCAACTCCGGCGGGAATTCACCTCCAGACGAATCCTGGCCCGACGCGAGCGCGATCTCGGGCAAGCTGCGAAGGGCTGCGGCTGCGGTTCAACAGCGTCCGCGAGCCGCAAGCAACACGACGAGCTTGAACGTCGGCGCCCGCCCAGCAGCTCGGCAGCTCGTCGAGGAACGGGTCGTCGAGCTTGCGCCGATGAAGCGTCACGAGGCTCGCGAGCAGCTGTTGCTCCGAGCGCACGAAGCCCGGCAGATCCGAGTTCGCGACCAGATAGCCGCCGTGATGGTGGTAGCGGGCGTGCGCAATATCGAGCCCTACTTCGTGCAGACGCGCCGCCCAGACGAGCAGCTGTTCGATACCGCCGTTCGAGAGCTGCCAGCCCGCCGGCGACCTGATCGAACAACGCCGCTGCCGTCGTCTCGACGCGCAATGCTTGCTCGAGATCGACGTGATAGCGCCGCTGCATCGCACGAATCGACCGCTCTCGCGCATCCTCGTCATGCAGGCGGCCGAGCATGTCGTACAGCAAGCCTTCGCGCAGCGCGCCGCTGCTGACTTCCATGCGCTCGATGCGCAGCGTACTCATGACCTCGGCCAGTATCGCGATGCCGCCCGCGAAAACCGGCGCACGGTCCGCACCGAGGCCCGGGAGCGAGAGATCCTCGATGCGCCTCGCATTGATCATCTCCCCGATGATGCGCCTCGACCGCCGCGAGAGTGACGCCGCTCTCCGTCAAGTCGCAGCGCCCGCGCCACGTCGCTCGCGGCGCGCACGGTGCCCGACGAGCCGATCGCTCGCTTCCAACCGCGACGCCGAAACGCGGCCGCGACCGGGCGCAGCTCGAGTCCGCCGGCGAGCCGCGCGCGTTCGAAGCGCTTCGCGCTCAGCTTGCCGTCGTCGAAATGTACGCGGCTCATGCCGACGCAACCGACGTACAGACTTTCGAGATACTGCGGCTCGTAGCCTTCGCCGATGATCAGCTCGGTGCTGCCGCCGCCGATGTCGACGACGAGGTTTGCTGCCGTCGGCAGAGTCGGTGTGGTGCGACACGCCGAGATAGATCAGGCGCGCTTCCTCGATGCCGGAGATGACCTCGACGGGTGACCGAGCGCTTCCTCGGCCTTGGCGAGGAAGGCGTCCGCGTTGCGTGCGCGCCGCAGCGTGTTCGTGCCGACGACTCGCACCTGGTGCGCCTGCATGTCGCGCAAGCGTTGACCGAAGCGGCGGAGGCACGCGAGCGCACGCTGCTGGCTCGTCTTCGTCGAGCGAACCCTCCTGGTCCAGCCCGGAGGCCAGGCGCACCATCTCGCGCAGCCGATCGACGATCGACGGCTCGCCGTGCTGACGCGCGCGACGACCATGTGGAAGCTGTTCGAGCCGAGATCGACCGCGGCCATGATTTCCGCGGCGTTGCTGCCCGGGGCCAGTGCCTTCGGATCGGGCATCACCGGAGCCCGTGCGGGTGCGCGTTAGACCGAGAACGACGATCCGCAGCCGCACGTAGTGGTGGCGTTCGGGTTGCGAATGATGAACTGCGCGCCGGAAAGGTCCTCGCGGTAGTCGATCTCGGCGCCCATGAGGTACTGGACGCTCATCGGGTCGACGAGCAGCGTCACGCCGTCGTTCTCGATCGCCGTGTCGCCGTCTTGAACTTCTTCATCGAACGTAAAGCCGTACTGAAAGCCGGAGCAGCCGCCGCCCTGCACGTAGACGCGCAGCTTCAGCGCCGAATTACCTTCCTGCTCGATTAGCTGCCCGACCTTGTGCGCGGCGGCCGTCGGTGAAGTTCAGCGGCGGTGCCTCGTGCATTTCTGTTTCCGT
>CAWHWW010000019.1:0-501761 GCA_963833135.1 uncultured cyanobacterium
TCAACGTCCTCGCGCTGTACGGGAACGCTGGCAAACTCGAGCAACCGGCCCGTCGTGTCGAGCGCAACGAGCGTCATGCCGGTGTCGTTGAAGGGCGGATCGTTGGGTCCGGCGCGCGGCGTGTCGTTGTCGCGGGGAATCAGATGGCGCGGACTCGTCCGCGACCAGAAGATCAGCACGGGTGGGCGCGCAGACGCATACCGAGCCGCCTGCTCTGAAACCGGCTGGCTCTGAATCCATTCGACCGCGTCGGGCGCGGGCAGAAATCCGGTCGCGCGAGCCGCCGCAGCGTTGTCGAAGCCAACGCTCGATTCGAACGTCCGCGCCCGGTCGGCGAGCACCTCGCCCGAAAGCGGCAGAGGGACGCGCGCGATCAGGAGGAAGCGGTCGGCAAGCACCAGGCACGCCAGAGCATCACGAGCGTAGCAGCCGACCCAGAGCAGACCGGCCGTGACGGTGAGCGTCGATCGATCGCCGCCGGAGGCCGCCACCATTTCGGGTGATGGCGTCTCGCCAGCGGCCAGCGCCGCGGCAAGCGGATCGGCGCCCGGAAGCGCGGCCGCGACGGCCAGCGCGGAGCCCGGCCGATGGTGCGGATCGGGATCGAGGCACTGCAGGATGACTCGCTCGATTGCGGGATTGAGCGACGAGACGATCTCGGTCGGCGGCGTCAGCGCACGCGTCGCATGTTGCTCTCTCAGCTCGTCGAGCGTGCGACCGGCGAACGCTCGACGGCCGGTGAAGAGCTCGTACAGCACCAGCCCCAGAGCGAAGACATCGCTCGCGACGGGCGAGCGCCGCCGGCCAGCTGCTCGGGCGCCATGTACGCTGGCGTGCCGGCGAGGCTCGCTTCGCCGGTCGTCACCGGCGATGGCGAGGCCGAAGTCGGTGACTCGCAGCCGTGCCGTCGCCGTCGATCATCACGTTGGCCGGCTTCAGATCGCGATGCAGCACGCCGCGCGCATGCGCCGCGGAGACGCCCGCCGCCAGCTGCCGCGCCAGTTCCGTCGCGCGGTCCTCCGGCAGCCGTCCGATGCGCTTGATGAGCGACGCCAAATCCTCCCCATCCACGTACTCCATCGTCAGAAAGTGGACGGCGTCGGCTTCGGCGATGTCGTAGACGCGGCAGATGTTGGGATGCGAGATCTGCCGTGCCAGGCGGACTTCGCTCTGCAATTGCTCGAGGCGCGCGGGATCGCGTTCGAACCGATTCAGGCAGGAACTTGAGCGCCACGCTCTGCCCCAGCGTCAGATCGTCTGCGAGGTACACCTCACCCATCCCGCCGCGGCCGAGGCGTTTGACGACGCGGTACCGGCTGCCGAGCAGCTGGCCGGGCTCGAAGCGCCCATGATCCAGCGCTCCCAGCGACGTCCCGCCGGATCCACTCCGCGGCACTGAGCGAGACGATGCCGGCGCCCGTGGTGTGGGTGCACTCCCCGGCTGCCCCTGAAGGCGCGTCGCGTCGGCGTCTGCCGCGGCTGGTTGGGGCGCGACAGCGCGGCCGCAGGACGCACAGAAGCGGCTGCCACCAGGCAGCGTAGCTCCGCATTCAGAACACGTTGGCGCGGGCGGGTTCACGATGAGTGGGAATGTTCGCTCAGACGGGACGGTGTTCTCAACGGATCATGTTGCCCGGCGCGGAAATCCGGATGCGTTTCACGAGCCACTCGTGGACGGTCTTGTAGTAGGCCGGGACGAATCGCTTCAAGGAAGGCGTTTCGGCGTTGCTTCCAGCCTCCGCTTCGAGCTGTCCGTGGTTCGCCTTCGGGAGAATTCGGAGCGTGTAGTCGGGGTGGGCTCCGGCTTGCAACGCCGCCTGCCAAGCGGCGGCGTTCTTGACCGCCACGATGTTGTTGTCCAACTCCCCGAAAAGCGCGAGCGTCGGAACCTGGAGCTGACGAAGCGTCGGCGCAGGGTCGAAGAAGTACAGAAGTCGAATCTGCTGCCACTGGGGATGATCTGGCGTTCCGGGAAACGTGTCCGGCGGTGTTCCGATGCGGGCCGCGATTCTCTCACGGCTGGCCAGGTAGTCGTCCCAGCCCCGACCGGTCCTCGCATACTGGTACTGCTGTTTCATCAGCTCGACGATCTGCTCCACCGTTTGCGGCTTCATCCCGCGCGCCGTCATCTCGTTCTGCGCTTGATCGATCGTCGTCTCGGCGACTGGCACGCCAGCGCCGGAGATGCTGACCAGGAACGCCATGCCCTTCGCGCGAACGGCGGCCAGCGGCATGATCCAACCCGCCTGACTCCATCCGAGCAGTCCGATCCGCGAACCATCGACATCGCTCCGCGTCTTCAAATACTCGAACGCCGCGACCACGTCCGCGGAGAGGTCTTGGAACGATGCCGTCTTCCAGTCGCCCGTCGAGCCGCCGACACCGCGCTTGTCGTAGCCCAGCACGGTCAGCCCGTGTCGCACCAGAAATCGCGCAAACGGAAGAATGGACTCGCGATTCTGCGGCCCGGAAGCGTGCACCAGGATGATCGCCGGAAGTGGCTTGCTGGCGATTGGACGGATCAGCGTCCCGGCAAGCTGAATGGCGCCGCTTGGAAACCGAACATCCTCGTGTCGTTCGACTTCGACTCGTCGCGCGGAACGGGGCGGCACGCCCTCGCGCTGCCATGTCAGCCCGACGATCTTGCCGCTGGCGTCGCGTTGAAACTCGATGCGTGACTCGACGGATGTCGAGATGGCCAGGCCCGGACCCGAAAAAAAGCTGTCACGCTCCGTCGGGTACAGCGCCCGAACCTCTCCTGATTCATCGAACGCTCCGAGCTGATCCTTGCCGCTGAACTCATCCCACAACTGGAGGTAGACGAACGACTCCGGCCCCCACTGGTAGACCCCCGCGTATTCACGCAGCGCTTTCGCTTCCATCGGGCGCACGGCTGGCGTCTGAAGGGAACGCGCGACGACCACGCCTAGCAGGGCCGTGGCGAGTGTTGCGCCCGTCGCTGTCCACCAACGCGACGATGTTGCCCAGCGGCGCGAGGACATCTGTGCACCTTTAAATCACAATTGAGGCCAGCTTCCGTCAGGCAGAGGGACCGGCTTCAACCGCGTGGGATCAACTACCACGTGCTTCACGCGCTGCCGTTTCCAGGTGTACGTAATGTGTACCGACCGTCCGTGCTCTGAATCACCGCAGGATACGAATACTCGCCCGGCTCACTCTCGAGCGTGATGGCCGCGTCCCACAGTTTGCCGTCACGAGAGACCGCAATGTTCAGCGGCGATCGACCTCGCGTCGTGTGGTTGTAGACGATGAGATGGCGGCCGCTGCTGAGCGTCACGGCATCGATGCCGGAGTTTGGATTCGGCAGCCCCGTCAGCGACAGCGGGCTCCACGTTCGTCCGCCGTCTTCGGACCAGGTTTCGAAGACACGCTGTGAGCGCGAGCGCCCGAGGGCCTGAAGCCTGCCGCCGCCATGAACGAGGATGCTCGGCTGGATGGCGTCGATCGCCGCCTCGCCCGCTGAAGCGGAGGGAAACGCCTTCGTCCAGGTGACGCCGGCATCGGCGCTGCGCTCGAAGTGTATTCGCCACGTACTCGGGCGCTCATTCGACTCGGTGCTGCTGGGAGACACCAGAGTCCCATCGGCCAACAGCACAGGCTTGTTCTTGATTGGGCCCAGGATGCCGTCCGGCAGACGTCTCGCGTCAGTCCATGTGCGTCCGCCGTCGCGAGACGTCCGCAGCATGCCCCACCAGCTCTGCGGGCTGGGCCCAACCTTGTAGAACAGCGTGAGGGTTTTGTCGCGCATCTCGAACAGCACAGGATTCCAGCAGGGGTGTCGTGCACCATCCGAATCGATGCCCGTGGCCACCTCCATCGGGGGCGTCCACTGGCCGGCCACGCGTCGCGACAGCCAGATGCCGACATCGGGGGCGCCCTCGCGCGTTCCGGCAAACCACGCGGCGACGAGCCCCTCGCGCGTTTCGACAATCGTCGAGGCGTGGGCGCTCGCAAACGGAACCGACTCGAACACGAACTCGCTGTCGACAACTCCCGGAGCGAGGCTGGCGCCTTGCTTGTCCTGTTCGAGTACCGGTCGAGGCATGATGCGGCGCCCGCCCAACGCCCGGCAGAAAGGCCATACTCAACACGGGCACGACAATGAGCGTCAGCCGTCGGCGCATGGCTATTGAGCCGCCGGCAGGAGCCGGCGAACGCTCTTCATCACCTGTGGCCACACTTCCGACTGCGGGTCGATGAACACGAAGTGGCCAGCACTGGCAAGCGCCACGGTTTCGACAGTGTCTCCCGTCCGCTTCACGGCGGTCTCGTACGGCGCCGCATGTGCCGCAAACATGCGACCCGTATAGAAGGCCTGCGGCACACCGAGTGGCAGGAGCTCGATTGGCGAGGCATCCCGGTAGCGCTCGGATCGCTCCTCAGGCGAGCCGCCAATGAGGTTGGTGATCACTGGCGACCCACAAACGGGCTGCTGGAGCGGAATCGTCGCCTTCAGATCTGCCGGCCCATCGAGGCTCACGACTCCTACCAGTCGCACGGGATCGCTCGTGTAGAGATCGCTCGTCTGCGGCAACTTCGGACGTGCGGCGAGCCACAGCGCCAGATGCGCGCCCGCCGAGTGACCGATCGAAATCACCCGCTTCAGATCCAATGGGTAGTCGCGGGCCAGCGTTCGAATGTAATCAGCGCCGTTCGCGACGTCGCGAAAGGTGCCCGGCCATCCGCCGCCTTCGTTTCCGATGCGTCGGTACTCGATGTTCCAGGTCGCGATGCCGGCCTCGGTCAACGCCGCCGCCAGCGGCCGCATGTTGTCCATCGCAACCGCGCGCTCGTCCATGTCCCCCAATCTTTGCGAGCCAGCACCCTCCGTGAACGACGATGGCGAGCGGGTGAGGTCCGTGCTGTGGACGGTAGCCGAAGTTCGCCAAACTGCAGCGGCGCTGATCCATAGGCAATGCGGTGAGCCCCCGATGGGACTGTCGCGTTGGCCAGTTCGAGAGGGTTCCGATTCTGCGCCGCGACGGTGCAGGCGAGAAGACGTCACGGCGAGCAGCGCCTGCCTTCATTTCCCCTCCGGTTCCTGAACTGGTGAGTCTCGCAAATACGGGCTGCTCGGGCCTGCTACACCATCACCGACCGAGCGCCGAGCAACGGTTCCGCCAGCGAGCGATCGCCGGAGATGACGACGCGCTCACGCGCCGCATCGGGTGAAAGCGCATTGTAGAGCAGCTTCCAGGCCGTGTCGGGATCAGCCCGCAGAGACGCCGCGGCGTGTGGAGATCGCCCGCGCATGACCGTCCAACCGCCGGCGTCGCGAATCACGGACCAGACGTAATCCTCATCTCCGACAACTTCGAAGACCACCGCGGTGCCCTCGGCCGCAGGAACGCCGTCGTAGGTCCGGCGGAACGCACGCACGGACAATTCGAGCACCGGATGCAGCCAGCGCCGCTCGAGTAGGCCCTCCGTCCCTACGGCATTCCGAATCTGCATCTGGTGGTGCCAGCGTTCCGTGTATTCGCGCCCCGTGTCCATCCAGTTCTCGGATTGATCTTCGTGAGCCCACGCGACCGCGAGACGAGCTTTGCCATGTGGCGGAAGCGAGGCCACGTAGCTCGACACCCACGCGCCGGTCAGCTCGAGCAGGTCGGTCATCACGCGCGGGCTGAGCCGCGAGGCGTACTCGACGCCGCTGCCATTCAAATCGTTGATGAGATCGACGATGTCCGCGAAGGAAGAAAGCGTCCGGGCCGACAAAACGTGGCCGTCGCGTCCGACGGAGAGCTTTCGCAAGTCGCCGTCGAGGAGATGCGCGACGATGTCCCTGACCCGCCAGCGGGGCGCCAGCGTCGATCGCTCCCAGTCGCCCCCCTCGAGGCGTCGGAGCAGCCGGATGAGTTCGGCGTGCAGTGTCGGAAAGAGCGCTTCGGTATAGGTCGGGGTGAGAGGCTCCACAGCTCGTATTCTGCTTCGGCACGCTGACCGTGGCGATCACTTAGAGCCGTGCAAACCTCCGCAGCCTAGCCCTCGTCGCCAAGGCAGCGTGAGCGGGGCGCAATAGCTCAGTTCGAGATGCGCTCGAAGATGACGCTTTGCGCGCTGAGATTCGCCGTCGCGGTTCTGCTCGCGTCGACCCATGAACGCGATTGCGAGGACGGGACCTCGGGAGTGGCCCACCAGTCAGGGCGAAGACGCGCGAGGTCCGGAAGCGTGAAACCGAGGAGGGATTCAATTTGAGCAAAGGTCAGGACGACCGTGTCAGCAAAGCGGTCGTCCAGATACCGGTACAGCGACCGGTATTCCCATACGGATGATGGCGGCGAAGCAGCAGTGGTCATTGCCTCCCAAGAATACTGGGGAGGTTGACTGTTTTCTGTTCGGTATTGCACTCCCGGCTTGGCCGCAGTTGACGGCCGAGTCGTTCCCAACAACGCTAGCGCGTCGGCGGATCGCTCGTCATGATCGTCCGATGCATCTTCCAGGTGCCATCGCGTTGTCGTTGAAGAATGCGCATCAGCTTGCCACTGTAGGTGAGGTCGCTGCCTCCGGCGCGCGGCCGCGTGGTACCACGATAAGTGCCCCACTCGAAGGCGTACTCACCCGTGACTTTGATCTCCTCGAAATCGACTACGTAGTCGATAGGCATGAACGCCTGCAGTTGCTCCTTACCCTGCTCAACTGCGGCGGCGTTTGCCGACCGTCCCCGTACAATCGCGCCGACAGGCGGTAGCACGACGAAGTCGTCGGTCCACTGGGACACGATTGCCTCCGTGTCGCTCGCCAACGCGGCCCTTACGTCATGCTGGTTCAATGCCTCTATCGCGCGCAGGTCAGCTTCAAGATTTGATTGGGTTTCCATGAACTACACCCGTGCGAAGACAACACGTTGGCCTGCCGTTGACAGGACGAGGGACTCGCCGTCCGGCGACACTTCCCACGTCCCCCTGCTGACGGTACGCTCGCCATGTTTGGTAATAGCTTCAAGCGTCCGAACACTTGTCCATCGGGCTTGCAGCAGGAGTTCACTCCCGAACTGAATCGGACGGTCCTGCCCATCGGCGTGAATGACCATCTTCATCGCTATCTCGCGTCCGGCTGCTCCGGCAGCGATCTGAGTCAGTGTGAGGGTGCCGTCCGTCAACTCGAACTCCACCACAGCGTCTCCGACGAGATATTGGTGGTGGTCTTCGGAGCCCGTTACCGGACGTGCGACCCACGTGCCAAGGATGGAATGACGCGACGGGCCGAGCTCTTGCTCCGCAGGTTGCGGCGATTCACCGGCAGTGTCAGCCGGCTGTAAGCGAGACGTAGGCAAAACAGCTGAAGGGGGCTGCTGCCTCACTGATTCGACGTGGAGTTTCAGATCTGGCCAGCTCGGGAATCCGTAGCCGCGAGCAAGCGCATGCTGAGCGTCAACGAGACGCCATCTGGGTTCCGGTGCCGAAAGACGCGCAGAACGTCTTTCGCCTGTTTCTTCAAGTGGCCAAGATTCGGGCAGGGGAGGCAGGCGCTGAGACATCGTTCACCCTTCGTCGCCCGTCGTCCGCTTGCGGGCATGAAAGGGTCGATGCTCAGTTCACTGAAAACATGGCAGGTGGGATAGTCCCTTTCCGCGGACGGGGGTACAGCCTGCAGCTGCGAAGCGAAAGCTACCACAGCGGATCGCCCATGGGCAAGACCATCCGTCGGTCAAAACCGTCCGTCCATCGTTGGGATGCCGGTTACGTCGACGTGCGCCGCACGTTCTCGGCGCGGGGGCCTTTGGGTCCCTGTCCGACCTCGAACTCGACACTGTCACCCTCACGTAAATTGTCGATCCCTTCGCCGTACACCGCACTCTGGTGAAAAAAATACTCCTTCCCAGCGTCATCCTTGATGAACCCAAACCCCTTCTCGACGCGCAGCGTTCGAATCGTTCCCGTCACCGTCGCCTCCCACTCTCTGGCTTCGTCACATGACTGAGCGCCGAAAGGCGCTTTTCCATACTTTCGTCCGATTGCTGCTCGTTCGCCAATCTCGGCAGCGGCTGACTCCGATTATCAATACTACGGCGTTTATGATTGGCCATCCCCAGCGGGTAGCGGGACGGGCCACAGACCACCAGAGAGGGAGATCGACACATGTCCGACAAGAAGACCATCGCCGTCATCGGCGCCACCGGAGCGCAGGGCGGGGGCCTCGTGCGCGCCATCCTCGCCGACCCCGAACGGCGGTTCGCCGTGCGTGCGATCACGCGCAAGACCGATTCCGACAAGGCGCGTGCTCTGGCCGCGGCGGGCGCGGAGGTCGTGGCCGGCGACGCCGACGACCCGGCGAGCCTCGAGCGCGCCTTCGCGGGCGCCCACGGCGCCTTCCTGGTCACGAACTTCTGGGAGCACTTCTCGGCCGAGCGCGA
Source organism: uncultured cyanobacterium (assembly GCA_963833135.1). GTDB lineage: Bacteria > Acidobacteriota > Vicinamibacteria > Vicinamibacterales > UBA2999 > 12-FULL-67-14b. Next base: position 8,378 of record CAWHWW010000019.1, read on the forward strand.
GTTGAAACAGGCGGCGGCGATGGCGCGCGCGACGAAGGCCGCGGGCGTGGCGCACGCGGTCTGGTCGACGCTCGAAGACACGCGCCTCTCGTTCCCGCTCGACGACCCGCGCCTCAAGACCCTGCAGGGGAAGTACAAGGTCCCGCACTTCGATGCCAAGGGCGAGGCGGACGCGATCTTCGCCGCCGAGGCGGCGCCGACCAGCTACCTGATGGCCGCCTTTTACTGGGAGAACTTCATCTACTTCGGTCAGGGTCCGCGAAAGGGTGCCGACGGCAACGTCGTGCTTGCGCTACCGCTCGGCGGCGGCAAGCTGCCGGGGATCGCGGCCGAGGACATCGGCAGGTGCGCGTACGGCATCTTCCGGCGCGGGCCGGAGGTCGCCGGCCAGCGGTTCGGCGTCGCCGGCGAGGTGCTCTCCGGTCCCGAGTACGCGGCCGCCTTCTCGCGCCACCTGGGCGTGCCGGTCTCGTTCTACGACATGCCATTCGACGACTACCGGGCGCTCGGCTTTCCGGGCGCGGACGACATGGGAAACATGTACGAGCACCACGCCATCCTCGGCGAGGAGTTCCGCCGCCACCGCTCCCCCGAGGTCGCGCGCGCGCTGAATCCTGCGCTCCAGTCGTTCGACCGTCTGGCTGAGCGCGAATGCATCACGCATCCCGCTCGGCTGAGGCGCAGCTGTCTGCCAGACTGGACACCATGACGCCGATTCGAATTCGTGTCGCAGCAATCGCGCTGAGTATTGCGTTCGGATCTGTTGGCGGCGCCGGCTCGACCGAGCGTTCAGCGAAAGACCAGAACGCGTCCGGCACGACCTCTTCTTCCAAGCGGATGGCGGACGGTAAGGAGTGGACGACTGCCAATCTCAATGTCGACGCGTCGCCATCGTATTGTTACGACGATGCCGAACCGAATTGCCGTCGATACGGTCGCTTGTATTCGTGGGAGTCGGCTCAGCGCGCGTGCCAGTCGCTCAGCGGCGGCTGGCGCTTACCGAGCGATGACGAATGGCGGCAGATGGCGAAGCGCTATGGCGGAGTCAGCAGCGATTCGGCTGACAAAGGCAGGGCGGCGTTCACGGCCCTGCGAAGCGGGGGCAGGTCCGGCTTCAACGCAGTGTTGGGTGGCAACCGCTCTGATGGACAGTACGCACGGTTAGAGGCGCACGGGTTCTACTGGACGGCATCAGACAACGACTCGGCCACCGCCCCGTTCTACAACTTCGGCCAGAACGGGGGAGCTCTCCATCGTCAGCCTCAGGGCGAGAAGCAGATGGCTATTTCCGTGCGGTGTATCAGGGATTGACGGCTGAAGGTTCCGGCCCGGAAACTTCAACTAGTCCGCCTTGAGCACCACGGCCGGGTCGACGCGCATCGCCCGGCGGGCCGGCAGCCAGCATCCGGCGATGGCCGCCACGACCAGCAGTGAGCAGGCCGCCGCGAGGGCCGTCGGGTCCGTGGCCGACACGCCTACGAGCTGCGCCGCCAGGAGACGGTTGCCCGACAGCGCCAGCCCTAGCCCGGCGCAGAGCCCGATGGCGGTGGCGCCGAGGCCTCTGGCGCACACGAGGCCCAGGATGTGGCGGTTCGTCGCGCCCAGGGCGCGACGCGTGCCGATCTCGCGCGCTCGACGCCTCACGCCATGCGCGATTGCGGCGTAGAGTCCCGCGGATGCCAGCGTCACGGCGACGAACGCGAAGATGGCGAGCAGCGCGGTCGTGTTCCGCTCGAGCGCGTAGCCACGCGCCAAGCGCAGTTCGAGCGGCCACAACGCCGGCACGGGAAGCGCCGGATCCATCGCGGCGATCTCACGGCGGAGGGCCGCGGCCAGTGTGGTCGCTGACTTGCCCCGCGCGAAGACGAACATGTTCGGCTGTGGATGCTGCGCGTGGGCCAGGTACGTGATCGGCTCCGTTGCCTGCCGCGTCCGGTCGTCCTGCACAACGTTCGACGCCACGCCGACGACGGTGTGCCAGGGACCGGGCGGTGCGCCCGGTGGTTCGGCGCGCAGGCGGAACCGCTCGCCAAGCGGCGATCGGCCCGGCCAGTGGACGTCGGCGAACCGGCGGTTCACGACGGCGACGGGCGCGCGCGCCGCGTCGTCCGCGGCTTGCACCTCGCGTCCGGCGAGAATCGACGCGCCAAGCGCACGGAAATATCCCGGCCCGATCACGATCGACCCGGCGGATGGATAGTCCGCGCCGTCGCCGCGGGCGTCGCCGGAAACTTCCACACCCACGCGCGACGTGCGCTCGGTGGGTGCAACGGCCCCGAAGGCAACCGCATCCATGCCAGCGACGGCCGCAAGGCGGCCGCCAAGCAGCCGGTAGAACTCTGTGCGCGCCTCCGGGGTGTCGTAGCGTTCCGGGGGCAGGTACAGGGAGGCGGTCACGACCTCAGCTGGATTGACGCCGAGGTCTGCGCCCAGCACGCCGGCGAGACTTCTCAGTGTGACGGTCGCGCTGGCGAGGAGCGCGACCGCCACGGCCATCTGCACGCAGACGAATCCCGTGAACATCCGGCCTTCCCTGCGGTTGCCTGCGACCGTGCGGGCGCTCGCGCCGGTGAGCCCGCCATCCGCGAGTCGCAGGAGGTGCGTGGCCGTTGCGAGGCCGGCGATCAGGCCGACGGCCACGGAGATGGCGGAGAGGTACACCACGACCGGGCGGTCGAGTTCGAGGGCGAGGACGTCGAAGTCGGTGGTGAGGTGCTGGGAGAGCCGCATCGTCTGCGACGCGACCCACAGGCCGACGAGGCCGCCCAGCGAGGACAGCAGCAGGCTCTCGAAGACGAAGACGCGCACCAGCCGCCAGCGCCCGGCGCCGAGGGCGAGCCGTACCGACATCTCGTGCGAGCGTCCGACCGCCTGAAGGATGAACAGGTTGGCCACGTTCACGCACGCGATGAGCAGCACGCAGCCGACGGCCCACCACAATGCCTGCACCCACCGCCGCGCGTCTGCTCCAATGAACCACTCGTCGAAGGGCCGGACGGTGGGCACGAGCCGGGCATTGGTGGCCGGAAAGGCTTGCTCGAGACGGCGTCCGATGATCTCGAGTTCCGCCCGGGCGCCGTCGACGGTGGCGTCTGATGCCAGGCGTCCGTACGCGTACTGCGCGTAGGGCGTCTCGCGTCGCATGGCTGCCGGCGTCGGGATGAGCGGCGTCCACAGCGTCTGTGTGGAGGGGAACGAGAACCCCTGTGGCATCACACCGACGACTGTGGCCGGCATCCCATCGAGGCGAATCGCAGTACCCACGACGCCGCGATCGCCGTCGAACCGCGCCCGCCAGACGTCGTAGCCGAGCACGACGACGGCCGCGGCGCCGGGCTCAGCGTCGGCCGGTGTGAAGCCGCGTCCCAGAAACGGAGCCACACCGAGGAGGCCGAACATGTTGGGCGTCAATTCGGCGGCAAACACCGTCTCGACCTCGCGGTCCAGCATCGCGACTGTATGAAAGGAGCCCCGCGTCAACGCGATGTCTGCGAACTGCCGCGACCGCGCCCGCCACTCGAGGAAGTCCGGGTAGAAGATGGCTCCTCGCGACGTGGACAGCCGCGCGATGCGGTGGTTGTCGCGGACGAGCGGATAGCCCTTGAAGAGCGCCGCGTTGACCAGCGTGAACACCGCGCCGTTCAGTCCGATGCCGAGGCTCAGCATCGCGATGGCCAGCAGGCGCGGAACGGGCCGCGTCCGAAGGCTGCGGCCGGCCGCGCGCAGGTCCTGCAGAGTCGTCCCGGCTGCGCGCAGGATTCGCGCGACCGGTGACCGCGCCACTCCTCGTGCCGTCATGGGCCACATTCTGTCTCACGGGCTGTGGACGTGAGCAGTAATGTCTCCGGCACAGAGTGTCTGACGGCGCTCTCCGACCCTGGCCCGTCCCGCATATATAATCACGCCACATATGGCGACGTCTCTGCTCGAGCGCGAGTTGAAGCGGGGCAGCACCGAAGTGCTCATCCTGGCGCTGCTCGACGAACGCCAGCGCCACGGCTACGAGATCAGCCAGCTGATTGAAGAGCGGTCGAACGGCACCATCACGTTTCACACCGCCTCGCTGTATCCGACGCTCTATCGCCTCGAAGACAAGGGCTTGATCGAAGGCCGCTGGGTCGAGCGCGCAGGGCAGCGGCGGCGCCGCTATTACCGCCTGACGCGCGCGGGCCGAAGCGCGCTCGCGAAACAGCGCTCGACGTGGGATACGTTCTTCGTGGCGCTGGACCGCGTCGCTGGAATTCGTCATGCCTGACTGGAAGCAGCGGCTGCAGCGCGCGTTCGACGCGAACGGCCACACCTGCGATGCCGACGTGCTCGAAGAGCTGAGCACGCATGCCGCGACCGCGTACGACGCACTGCGCGCCGAGGGCGGCGACCCCAGCGAGGCCGAGCGACGCGTCGACGATCTCATCGACATCTGGGTGCGGGAGGCGCGGATCTCCACCGAGCGCCCGAAGCGCTCACCTGCGATTCCACCGCCGGCCGCCGGTGGCGCCCCGCTCGCCGGCGTGATGCAGGACCTGCGCTACGGCGTTCGACTGCTCCGCCGTCAGCCGGGCTTCGCTGCCGTCGCGATTCTCACGATGGCGCTCGGCATCGGGGCGACGACGATGCTGTTCAGCGTGGCGTACGGCGTGCTGCTGAAGCCGCTGCCGTGGTCCGACGCGGACCAACTGGTGCGCGTCACGGAAACGCGCGCAGGGCCGCACGGGTCGCGTCGTTGGGACGGTGTCGAACGGCACGTTCCTCGCGTGGCGCGATCATCCGTCGACGATCGAGGACCTCGGCGGCTGGCTGACTCAGACGGCGACGTTGACCGGCGCCGGCGATCCGGTGCGCGTGCCGATCATCCCCACGACGCCGAGCCTCTTTCGGATTCTGAGAGTCCATCCGCTGATCGGACGTCTCTTCAATGAGGACGAAGGCGCGCGCAATCAGCCCGGAGCGGTGATCCTCTCGTATGGCCTCTGGCAGGAGCGGTTCGGCGGACGCTCGGATATCGTGGGTCATGTCCTTCAGTTGAACGACAGGCCCTACACCATCGTCGGCGTGATGCCGCGCGACTTCGCGTTTCCTGATCGCGAGACCCGCGCGTGGACGGCGTGGAGCGTGCCGCCGGTGGTGGCGAACAACGGCGCGCTGGTCGGCGTGATCTTCCGGGCGATCGCGCGTTTACGCGTCGGCGCCACGCCGGAACAGGCGTGCCGCCGAAGCAACATCGCGGGCGCGCAGCGCACCAGACATGGGACGTCGCGGCGAGGGCACTGTTCGGCGCGGCGGGACCGATCGACGTGTCCGTGGTGCCGGAGCTGCAGGCGATCACGGCTGACGTCAAGCCGGCGATCCTGGTGCTGCTCGCAGCCGTCGCCCTCCTGCTGATCACGGCGACGGCCAACGTCGCCAGCCTCCAGCTCGCGCGCGCGACGGTGCGGCGGCGCGAGATGGCGGTGCGCGCCGCCATCGGCGCAGGACAGCGCCGCATCGTCAGACAGTTGCTGATCGAGAGCGCGATTGTCGGACTGTGCGGAGGAGCCGGCGGACTGGCGCTCGCCGCTGGCCTTCAACGCGTCGCTGCCGTGGCTGCTGCCCGACGGATTTCCGCGACTGGATGCCGTGGCGCTCGACATGCGGGCGCTGTCGTTTGCGCTGGCGGTGTCGGTTCTCGCGAGCGTCGCGTGCGGGCTCTTGCCTGCGTGGCATACGCGCCGCGTCAATCTGGTCGAAACGCTGTCGGAGGACGGTGTCGCGTCGATCAGCGGCGCCATGCGATCGCCGGCGGCGCGCACGCGCGCGCTGATCATGGTCGGCCAAGTGGCGATCGCCTGCCTGCTGCTGGTCGGCGCGACGCTGCTCACGCGCAGTTTCGTCGCCATGGTCCGCGCGGATCGCGGCTACGACCCGGTCAACGTGCTCACGGCGCGATTGCCCCTCCCGCCGGGCTATCCGGCCGAGCGGCGCGGCCAGTTGCTGGAGACACTCGTCGAACGTCTGCGCGCGGTGCCTGGCGTGACGCACGCGGCGTACAGCACCGGGCTGCCGTTTGTCTCGACCGGCGGCTTCTCGGCCTTCAACATGCGATCGCCTCGCAATCCGGACGTCGAGATCGAGGTGCAGGCGACGCAGCGCCTCGTCAGCCCGGACTATTTCGCGGCCATGCGTCTGCGGCTCGTCGAGGGGCGCACGCTGTCCGATGCGGACACGGCGGCCACGCCGCCCGCGATCGTGGTCAATCGCACGTTCGCGCGCCAGTACCTTGGCGACCACCCCATCGGCGTCCGCATTCCCCAGCGCGGGCCGCGCGCGGGAGGCATGCGTTTCACCGACGAGCATGCCGATGCGGAAATCGTCGGCGTCGTCGACGACATGCGCCAGGACAGCGTCGATGCGCCGCTGCAGCCGGAGATCTTCGCGTCGCTCAAGCAGATTCTGCCTCGAGCATCCGCAATTTCGATCCCATTCTCGTGGTCCGGACAACCGCTGATCCAACGACGTACGTGTCGACGTTACGCAGCCTGGTGCACGAGCAGGCGCCGACGCTCGCGCTCGACTCCGTGATGACGATGGAAGATCGCGTGATGACGAGCCTGGAGAAGCCGCGCTTGTATGCGGTGGTGCTCGCCTGGTTCGGCATGTTCGCGCTGCTCGTCGCCGGCGTCGGGCTGTTCGGCGTCTTGTCGTTCAGCGTCGCGCAGCGCACGCGCGAAATCGGCGTGCGCTCCGCCCTCGGCGCACAGGCGCACGACATCGTCGCGCTCGTCCTCCGTCAGGCGCTCTGGATTGTCGGCGTCGGCGTGCTGTCGGATTGGGCGGCGGCGCTGGCCGGCGTACGACTGCTGTCGGCGTTTCTGTACGGCATCAGCCCGCACGACGCACTGACGTTCGTCGCCGTGCCGATCGTGATCGTCGCAATCGCCGCCATCGCGTGCCTCGTCCCGGCGCGCCGCGCGGCGAAGGTGGATCCGCTCACCGCGCTCCGGACGGGATAACATCCTGTTGTTACGGGCTCTTGAGCAGTGCGCGAGCGAGCGTCAACGAATCGTCGCTCCAGATATCTCGCGGCTCGGCTGCCGCACGCGCGAACATCCACAAGCGCAGGCGTTCGGCGTCAATGTCCAGCAGATCGGCAAACCGTCGGATCACGGTTCCAGGATCGCTGAGCACGCGGTCGCGGCAATTGAGAAGATGCTGCGTCACATCGTACGTGCGATCTCCGACGAAAGGCTTCGGGTCGATCACCAGCCACGGTTCTCGTTCGGCGCCCAGCACGTTCCCTGCGTGCAGATCGGTGGCCAGCAACACATCGTCCGGCGAAGGGCGAGACAAGCTCGTCGAACAGCTTCAGCCCGTCTCGCACGAGTGCCGCATCGGGCCACCGGGTAGCGGCTCCACTCGTCTCCGCTGCCCAATGAGCAGCCATCGCGGCGAGGGGCGGAAGGGATGCGGCGGCGTTGGGCGGCGCCATAACCGGCGCAGCAGCCGCGCGATGAGGAGGTCCTGCTCCGGCGCTGGAAGCGAGCGGAGCGTGACGCCGCTATCGCAGGCCTCGAGGAGCATGGCGTTGAGGTCCACGTCGGCCTCGAGCAGGCGGACCGTCGGATCGCCATCCCAGAAGCGCAGCCCGTGCAGCTCGTGCGCCGCCTCCATGTGCGGCATGCCGAGCTTGAGCACGGCGCGCTCGCCGGTTGCGCGCACCACCGGGGCCACCCACGCGCAGCTCCCCTCGCTACCGTCAAAAGGATGCTCGGGTGAAAACCCCCATCGATCCTGAAGGGTCCTGACGGTCTCGGGCAGCCGCTCGAGCCATCTGGTGCGATGTCCCGAACCCCTGCAGGCGTCGACGAGGCGCTCAGGGATGACCAACAGCCTCGCAGTTGATCAACCACGGTATCCCGAAGCGATCCACGACCATGCCAAAGCGCTCGGCCCAGAATGTCTTCTCGAGCGGCATGACCACTTTGCCGCCCGCTGCCAGTTCGCGAAACACACGCTCGGCGTCGGCGATGTCCGCAATCTGAAGCGAGAGCGAGAAGCCCTTGGGTTCCTCGTAGCTATCCGCAACGTCACCACCCATCAACACCTGGCCGCCAATCGTCACGCTGCCGTGCATGACCTTGTCCGACCAATCCTCCGGGACCTGATTCGCCAACGGCGACCCGCCATAGCGGAAGATCGCGCCGAGTTGGCCGCCGAGACTTTCCTCGTAGAACTTGAACGCAACCTCGCAGTCGCCGTTGAAGCTGAGATACGGGGTCATTTGCATACTAGTGGAGCGTATCAACGATATCCACAGTATGAGCATCGCTGCTCATCCAATGTTACCGGCCGTTCCTACGGAACGGCCGCGATAGAAATCACAAGTACATGCCAGTAGGTCCCTTTCGACTAGCGCACGCGACGGCAGATACAGCTTCGCGAGGCCGCCGACGATCGAATCGATGTCAACGTCATCCAGGTTCATCAGAAGGATGAACGTCAATCCCTCATCCACGAATCGCGCGAAGCTCGATCGGGCTCCGGGCATCCCTCCGGAGTGATGCACGAGGCGATAGCCACCGACGTTGCCGATCATCCAGCCGAATCCGTAGGGATAGGACTTCCCGTCGTTCAGCGTGACCGGCGTCCACATCTGCCGTCGAGTCGATTCGCTGAGCACGCTCTCGGTGTAGAGCATGGCGTCCCACTTCGCCAGGTCCAGCACCGTTGACAGAAACGCGCCGCTCGGACGCAGGGCTTGCCATCGCGGGCGTCCCGTGGGGCGTCGTTGTCGACGTAGCCGAGACTCAGGGTCGGAATCCGCTCCTTCGTGTTCGTCGGGTAGGTCGAGTGCATGCCGCTCGGCTTGAAGATCGTCTCGGCAAGGTAGTCGGTCCACGGCCGCGCCGCGACCTTACGGATAATCTCGGCCAGAGCGAAGTATCCGAGGTTCCAGTACTCCCACTTCTCTCCTGGTGCGAAGCGCAGCGGCTGTGAATACGCCGACTTGATCACGTCGGCGTCGCTTTGCGCCTTCAACGGATCGAAGCCAGGCGCCTCACGCATGAGCCCGGCCGTGTGCGTCAGCAGATGCCGGATTGTGATGCCGTCCCATGCGGCGGGCGCACCTTCGAGATGCTTGCCGATCGGATCGCCGAGGCCAAGCCGCCCCTCCTGCACAAGCCTCATGATTCCGGAGGCGACAAACTGCTTGCTGACCGAGGCGATCTTGTAGACGGTGTTCGTCGTCGCCGGGGTCTTCAGCGTGATGTTGGCGACGCCATACCCCTCGGCTTTGATCGACCTCGCCGCGTTTGAGCACGACCAACGACAGGCCAGGGATGTTCTGTTTTCGCATCTCGGCCCGGATGAAGGCGTCGGTCGGATCTGCCTGTGCGAAGACGGCCGCCGTGAACCACAACGCGAGGACGCAAGACATCAGGTCCCTTGCCCGCATACGAGCCTCCTGTTGACGCTGGCCCAGCCTATCGCGCTTCGGCCGCGTTTGTCCTCAGCCCAAGCCAACGCGGTACGGTGGCTCTGGTACCTGGTCCACCGGTCACCATGCGTGCGGGCAAGAAACGGTTCCTCATACAACACGACCCGAAGGTGAAAGGCGAACGCGACCGCGGCCGCGTAGATGGCCAGCGGCCGCGAGCGAAACCCGAGCGCCCACCCCACCAGCACAAGGAGCACCGCGATGTACATCGGATTGCGGGAGAAGCGATAGAGGCCCGTCACCACGAGATTCTTCGGCGGGGACCAGGGGGCCAGCGTTCCGCGACCAGCAACGTAGAACTCTCTCACGCACCAGAGCAACAGAACGATGCCGAGGCCGAGTGGAACGAGGCCCCAGGCATCGACAAACGAGCTCCACCCTCCAGGCGCAATCAGCCAGAGGGGGACGACGAACGCCACCATGCCGGGCAGCGCCAGGAACGCAAGGATCGCCCGCGGCAGCAGCCGGTTCATTGCTTCGGATGACGCACGCGACACGCTACGCTACGCGCGTTTCCATCTTGGCGTGTCCCACGCGCCCGGAGGCAGGTAGTGGAACCGAATCAGGTACACACGGTCCCCCTTGCCGTGTTTGGCCACCTGCAGCAAGTCCTCCACGCTCTCGAAGCCCGACTCACGGGCCAGATCGTAGGTGATGTCAGCGACGGTAATGGGCGAGATTGAGTCCACAACAATGTGACCGTCGTCCATTTGGTAGCGACCGCCCACTTTCACGTGGGGACGCATCCAGACGCGAACACTGCATCTGATTCTTCCCCGCCGGATTCCGTCGCGCAGGCGTTTGGTGAAGACCATCTGTTGGTCGAGCTCAGGCAAGAACCCAGTCGGCACAGACTCATTGCTTCAAAGGGCCGAGCGGGCTCGGCTCACACTTGGCTTCGATGCTGTAGGTGCCGCCGGAAATTCGCCATCCCTGGTCGGTCTTGATCAAATCGAACGAGTCGATTCCGCAGTGGCTCAATCTTCCGTCCGTCCAGAAAATTGTACGGCGTCCAAACGTTCGCGATGGAGCCGCGGATGCGAACGTCGGGGTTCCACATCCGCTCGCGCACGCGAGGCTTCATCGCTGGAAGGTCGAACAGGTATTCCTCGGCGGTGAACGTTCGTATTCTCGCCTTGCCGGCCTTGCCGGACTGGTCGCCGACGGCGTGGAAGCGGCCCTCCGGGAGCAGAATCTGCTGGCGAGCAGTCGTCGCGTCCTTGGCTGCCATGGTGTCGAAGAATGCCTGGACGACCGCGAGGATGGCTTGCCGATCCGCCTCTCCAGGGATCGCGGTTTGAGCCAGCGCACGACCGGGCGCGAACACGCACAGAAGGACCGCGACGAAGCGAATCACGGCGAGGGCGTCGGTCAATACCTTCATAGGAGTGGATCCACAAGATAGCACCGGCACCGCCCATGACCCGACAAGCTGTGTAACTCAGCGATTGCTCAGCCGCATCTCATTCGTCGGCACAAACCCGAGCCGTTCATAAAGACGCCGGCCATCGTCTGAGGCGTGCAGGACGATGCGACGGATGCCGCGTGACGCCAGGGCATCGAGAAGCGCACGCATCAGAGATTCGGCGATGCCGCGCCTCCGCCAGGCGCGCTCTACGTAGACGTTGAGGACGATCGCCTCGGGCCCCAGCTCGAGGTCGTGAGCGCCGGGGCGCGGGCGCGGGAGGATCGGCCGGAGCTGCACCCCGGCCCCACCGATGACTGCCGGCGGTGTCGCGTTGTCCTCGGCGATCCAGCCCAGGTCCTCGCCGCGCGGCAGCGCCTCGCGCAGATACGCGGCAGTGGCTCGCTCCAACGTCTCCTCGTGGTGAGCGGCGAGCTGCCCCATGTCCCGAAACATCCCAACGCGGTGGCGCGCGAGGAACGGAATGTCGGTCGCGTCCGCCTCGCGAACGGCAAACAAGGGTCGAGGGTTCGACACGGCCGACACTCTAGCCCTGAGATGGCTGCGCCTTCACCATCAGCGCAGGCACAAGCAAGAGCGTCCCCATTACAAGGTCGCCAATCGCAAAGTCCGGCCGCGACAACCGGAAGTACACCACCGGCGCGCTCAGCAGAATGGTCAGCGCGGTGAAGCGCGCCAGGATCAGGCCCTCGGGCTTGCCGCGCGTCACCCACAGCAGGGCGATGACGGTGACCGCGCCGCGGGCGATCATGGCAAGTCCAAGAAACGTGATCGGCACTTCGACGCCCGGCGTCATGGTCAGGCCGAGCCCCGCCATCATCCCGGCCGGATTGGCGATTGAGGCGACGCCCTCGCCGAACTGAACCAGCGCGGTCAGGCCCAAGAAGACGAGCAAAATGACACGAACGAACTTCATCCCGTCGCTCCGAGCCTCCTGACGTTATTTGGGCGCCATCGGTTCCATTCCGCTCTTCGTAATCGTTCCTGCCGCTTCCGGGCGAGGCGAGGCATCTGATGCATGGTACGAGCGGCATCTGGGCTCTTGGAACCCGCGACGACACCGGCAGAGAAAGTCGTCGTTCTTTGGACTTCCGGCGGCAGTGGTCCAACGTAGTCGATGGTGCCGGGAATCGGCAGGAGCTCGCTGATTCGCTGAAACCCGATCCTCGGCCTCTCCCCGAGCGACCACAGCACCAACCCGCTCCCCTTCGACTCTCCGACTCTTACTCAACACTTGATTGGCGATTCCGAGGCGTTGAAACAGCTCAGTGGAAATATAGAGCCCGCTGACACTGGCTGAATACGCAATGGATTTCGCCTGTAGCAGCGTGTGTTTCAGCGCGTCGACCGACCTAGCAAAGACGAGACCGGGATCCAACAGGCAAAAAAAAAAAAAAAAACGAATCGTTGTGCCTAGTAGTCGATCGACAGGTTGCGGATCGAAAGAACGGGGTCGCTCACAGCTCGCCGGTCCCGCGCACGAGGCCGGTCCAGCGGGCGAGCATGCCTCCGGTGCGGAGGCGCGGGTTGGCGATTTCGTCGATGGCGAAGTTGATGAGCGAGAGACCGAGGCCGAGCACCGCGAGCGCGACGCAGGGCGAGAGCAGGTCCCACCAGGCGCCGACCGAGAGCGCCGAGGCGTTCTGCGCGTTGTAGAGCATGATGCCCCAGGAGACGGTGTTCGGGTCGCCGAGGCCGAGGAACTCGAGCGTCGCCTCGGTGATGACGGCGAAGATGACGCTGCCGATGAAGTTGATGCCGACGATCGAGATGAGGTTGGGGAAGATCTCGAAGGCCATGATGCGCCAGCCGGGCTCGCCCAGCATCTCGGCGGATTTCACGAAGTCGCGCTGCCGGATCGACAGCGTCTCCGAGCGCGTGACGCGCACGCCCCAGGCCCATGACGTGAAGCCCAGGATGATGGCGATGACCAGGGGGCTCGCCTGGCCGATGAAGGCCGCGAGCACCAGCAGCAGCGGCAGGTTGGGGATGACGAGGATCATGTTGGTGAAGAAGGTGATGACCTCGTCGACCACGCCGCCCTTGTAGCCGGCGATGATGCCGAGCACGGTGCCGATCACCGTGATCAGCAGCCCGGCCCCGAAACCGACGGCGAGCGAGACGCGGGCGCCGTAGAGCAGCCGGGTGAAGACGTCGTAGCCGAGGCGGGTCGTGCCGAGCCAGTGCTCGGCGGACGGCGGCTGGTGCGGCCGGCCGACGCGCTGGGTGGGGCTGTACTCGGTGAGCAGCGGCGCGAAGATCGCAACGAGGATGACGATGGCGAGGATCGTCACGCCGACGAGGGCCTTCTTGTTGCGCAGCAGCTGGGTGAGAAGGTCCCATCGGTCAGGCCCTCTTCAGTCGCGGATCGAGCAGCACATAGCTCAGGTCGACGAGGAAGTTCGCCGACGAGCATGGCCGCCGTCATGATCAGCAGCTGCGCCCTGGATCACCGGATAGTCGCGCGCGAGGATGGCCTGGTAGAGCGTGTTGCCCAGGCCCGGATAGTTGAACACCACCTCGGTGACCAGCGAGCCGCCCAGCACCGCGCCCAGCGAGATGGCGAGGGCCGACACCGTGGGCAGCAGCGCGTTGCGCGCCGCATACCAGAGCATGACGCCGCGGTCCGGACAGCCCCTTGGCGCGGCCCATGACGATGTAGTCCTCGCCGAGCAGGTTGATCATGTTGTTGCGCATGGTCACCGCGAAGCCGCCGGTCAGCACGATGACCAGCGTCAGCATCGGCAGGGTGCCGTGGTAGAGGACGCTCGAGATGTAGTCCCAGCTCCAGGACGGATCGAGCATCGGATCGGCGGCGTATCCGTTCGGGAACCAGCCCAGCGTGTAGCCGAAGGCGAAGAGCGTGATCAGCGAGACGACGACGGCCGGGACCGAGCTCGAAAAGATCGCGGCCAGCGAGACGATGGTGTCGAACCGCGTCCCGCGACGCCATGCGGCCATGACGCCGAGGAACGTTCCGACGGTGAAGCTGACGAGCGTGGCCGTGCCGACGAGGCCGACGGTCCAGATCAGGGCGCGGCCGAGAAGGTCGGTCACCGGCAGCGGGAAGAACTTGATCGAGCGGCCGAGGTCGCCGGTGAAGACGCTCTTGAGGTACGCGAGATACTGCTCGCCGATCGGCGCATCGATGAAGCCGAAGGTGAGCTTGAGGGCGTTGAGGTTTTCGAGCGACAGGTCGGAGCCGGCGCCCGGCAAACATCATCTGGATCGGATCGCCCGGCATCAGGCGCGGCAGGAAGAAGTTGATCGTTGCCGCGGCGATGAAGGCCGCCAGATAGAACACCAGTCGGCGGAGCAGAAAGGCCATTGGATGCGTGTTTCCGCTTGGGGGAGCGAGGGCGCAGCGGCGCCCTCGCCCGTTGCAACGCTATTGCGCGACCGGCCGCAGCGCCAGCAACTGGATCAGGCGGCCCGGATTCGCATTGGAGACGACCGGCGACGTGATCGGATTGTCGGCGTTGGCCCAGCCGGTGAAGCGCTTGGTGCTGTACTGGTAGAACGACGGGCTGTTGTAGACCGGGATGACCGGCATGGCCTCCGCCACCTTGAGCTGGATGGCGTCCATGATCGCCTTCTAGATGTGACTGATGAGTAGACGAAGAGAACAAGAACAATTAAAAAAAAAAAAAAAAAAAAAAAAAAAAAAAAAAAAAACGTGTTTTTAAAAAAATTAACCCAGATTGCTTCTTAATATTAAGATGATGAACGTGAAGACGAATCGAGGCGGACGAGTCGCCGCCGGCACGGCGCTGGCGCCCGTGGCGTGGGGCACCACGTACGTCACCGTGACCGAGCTGCTGCCCGGCCGGGCGGCCGCTGCTCGTCGCCGCCGCCCGCGTCGTGCCGGCCGGGCTGGCGCTCGTGGCCGTCGGGCGGTGTCGTCACGCTGGCGGCCGCGAGGCCAGGAGTGGGCTCGCACGGCGCTGCTCGCGCTGTGCAACTTCGGGTTGTTCTTCCCGCTGCTCATCGTCGCCGTCTACCGCCTCCCCGGCGGGGTCGCCGCGGCGGCGGGCGGGCTGCAGCCGCTGCTCGTCGCCGGGCTGTCGTGGGTGCTGGTCCGCCGGCGGCCCGCCGGGCGCGAGCTGGTCATCGGCGTCGTCGCCACGGTCGGCGTCGGTCTGGTGGTCGTCCGACCCGGCGCCGACATCGACCCCGTCGGTGTCGCCGCGGCGGTCGCCGCCAACGTGTCCTTCGCCGCCGGCGTCGTGCTGACGAAGCGGTTCCCGGCGCCGCCGCACCGGCTCGCCGCGACCGGGTGGCAGCTGCTGCTGAGCGGCCTGCTGCTCGTGCCGCTGACGCTTCGTCGTCGAGGGGATGCCGCCCGACGCCGACCGGCCGGAACCTGCTCGGCTTCGCCTACCTCGGCCTCGTCGCGACGGGCGCCGCGTTCGTCGTGTGGTTCGCCGGCATCGCCCGGCTGCCGGTCGCCGCCCCGCCGTTGCTGGGCCTCGCGGCACCGGTGACCGGGGCCGCTGCTCGGGTGGATCGTCCTCGGCCAGTCGCTGTCGCCGGTGCAGCTGGTCGGCTTCGCCGTCACGATCGGGGCGATCGTCTACGGCGCGGCGCTCGCCGCGTCAGGCCGGGCTCGCGCCACATCGCCCAGATCGGCGGACCGCCGGGGGCCGCGAACTCGCCGGTGACGACGAACCCGACACGCTCGTAGAGGACGCGCGAGCGGGTGCTCGTGGCTTCGAGGTAGGCGGGCGCGCCGCGACTCGTCGGCGGTGGCGAGCGTGTGGGCGAGGAGGGCGCTGCCGAGCCGACCGCCCTGGCGCTGCGGTGACACGCCGATCGCCAGCAGGTACCAGTGCGGCTCGGCGGGGTGGTGGGCCGCCATGGCGCTCCGCCAGCGACGAGAGGCGGTCGAGGTCGTACTCGAGGGCGACGGCGAACGCGTGGCCGCGTGGTCTCCCAGAACGCGTCGTCGAGCTCCTGGCCCGGCGCCAGCCACAGCGCCGCGGCGTCGGCACCGTCGCCGCCGGGCACGATGCGTGGAGACGCCGTACGGGAGGTAGCCCTCGCGGCCCATGAAGCCCCACAGCGCCGCGAGGCGGCGCGGCCGCAGCGCCGGGTCCGGGAACGCCCAGGACATCAACGGATCGTCGTGGAACGCCGCGGTCAGCACGGCGACGACGACGTCGAGGTCGTCCGCGGTCGCGGTCCGCACGGCGTCGTGCACGCCGGCGACCGTACCGCCCGCGTACGTGAAGACGGAGGCACCGCCCGGCCCGACGAGGAAGCCGACGATGATGAGGACGATGCCCCAGAGGTACTGCTTGCCGGGTGAGCGCGACGATGCCGGCGATGACGAGGATCACGGCGAGGATCCAGAGCAAGAAGGTCATGAGGGGACAACTCCGAGGTGACGGCGGTCAGCGTCGACGGCCATCGTCTCGGTTACCCGCCCGGTCGCGAGACCGAAACGGCGATGAGTTCCGCCCCGGTACCTCGTCGTGACTCGCCATGACCACCGGGTTCGACGCGGCGGGGCTGGCGCGCCTCGACGCCACGATGCACCGTCACATCGCACGCGGGCAGCGCGGCCGGGCTCGTGTGGGCGGTTGCCCGCGACAACGAGGTGCACGTCGGCTGGGGCGGCACGACGCGAGGAGGGCGGCGCCGGCACGCCGATCGCCCGCGACACGCATCTTCCGCATCTCCTCGATGACGAAGCCGATCACGGCGGTCGCCGTGCTGACGCTCGTCGAGGACTGCGTGCTGCGCCTCGACGACCCGGTCGACGCGTTCCTGCCCGAGCTCGCCGACCGGCGCGTCCTGCGCGATCCGGCCGGGCCGCTCGACGACACCGTGCCGGCGATCCGGCCGATCAGCGTCCGCGACGTGCTGACGTTCCGCCTCGGGCTCGGGCATGGACATGGAGCACTGGGACCGCCCGCAGCCCGTGCTCGAGCGGATGGCCGAGCTCGGCCTCGGCGCCGGCCCGCCGGCACCGCAGCAGGCGCCGCCGACCGACGAGTGGATGCGCCGGCTCGGGCAGCTGCCGCTCTCGTACCAGCCGGGCGAGCGCTGGCTGTACCACGTCGGCGCCGACGTCGCCGGCGTGCTCGTCGAGCGGGCCGCCGGCCGGCCGTTCGCCGACGTGCTGCGCGAGCGGATCTTCGAGCCGCTCGGGATGGTCGACACGGACTTCCACGTGCCGGCCGAGCCAAGCTCGACCGCTTCGGGCCGGTCGGCACCGCCGACCCCGCGACCGGCGCGCTCGGCATCTACGACCCGGCCGACGGGCAGTGGAGCACGCCGCCCGCGTTCGCCGGCGGCGGCGCCGGCCTCGTGTCGACCGTCGACGACTACCTCGCGTTCGCCCGCATGCTCCTCGCCGGCGGCACCGGCGAACGGGCAGCGGATCCTCTCGCCGGCCACCGTCGCGGCGATGGTGACCGCCCACGTCGAGCGCGGCCCCGATCCCGACGGGGCGCTCGGCTGGGGCCTCGGGCTCGCCGTCCACCGCCGGCAGCCGGGCATCGCCCTGGCTCCCGGCTCCTACGGCTGGGACGGCGGCCTCGGCACGTCGTGGGCGAACGATCCCGGCCAACCGCCTCGCCGGCGTGCTGCTGACGAACCGGGCGTGGAGCTCGCCCACCCCGCCGGCCGTGATGCAGGACTTCTGGACCTCCGCGGCGACCGCCATGCGCTGACATCCGAGTGTTTCCGCATCGAGTGCTTCCGCGGGTGGCCCCCGCAGGAACACTCCGATGCAGAACACTCGGACGGGTCAGACGTCGGCGAAGAGGGCGGCGAGGCTGGCCCGCTCGATGGCCACGAGGTCGGGGCGGCGGCGCACGGCGTAGGCGAGGTCCTCGAGCACGAGGCAGCGGGCGTAGCACCAGCCGCGGGCGACGAGGCCGGCGCGCTCGGCCGGCCGGCGCGCCCATCCCGTCGAGCACGGCGTCGAGGCGCTCGGGGCCGAGGTCGCGCAGGAGCCGGCCGAGCTCGGCGGCCTGGTCGGCGCGTGCCGCGTCGGACCAGTCGATGATCCCGGTGATCGACCAGCGTGTCCGGGTCGACGAGCACGTGCTCGGCGCCGAGGTCGTTGTGGGCGAGCAGGAGGTCGTCCGGCGCCGGGTCGGCGGGCGGCGGCGTGGCGAGGAAGCGGTCGACGGCGCCGCGCTCGCCGGCGGACAGCAGGTGCTCGATCACCGGCGACGAACTCCGGCAGCCCGGCGATCCACGCCGGCAGCCCGTCGGCTCCACGTCGACGCCGCGCCGGCGCGGCGACACGCCCGATGGTCGCGATGATCGCGCCGATCTCGCCGGCGAGGCGGTCGAGCGCCGGCGCCGGCACGCGGCCGGCGGCGAGCAGCTCCTGCAGCGGCGTGCCCGGCACGCCGCGGGTGCGCCAGGCAGCCGACGTCCTCGTCGAGCACGACCGCGTCGCGCGACGAGATCGCCGAGCACGCCGCGGACGGCCTGCATGACGGCGACCTCGCGGCGCACCTCGGTCGCCAGCTCGTCGCGGTCGCCCTCGATGCCCCAGCGCACGATCCACGGCCGCCCGTCGGCGCCGACGACGCGCCACGCCACGTGGTCCCAGCCCGACCCCTCGCGGGTGACGACGGCGCCCGGGCCGACCAGGTCGGCGGCCAGCCGCGCCGCCTCCTCAGCCCCGACCATGGATCGGACGGTACGACCGTGCCAGGATTGGGTCGCTATGGCTGATCAAGAACTCAAGGCCGGTTCCCGGTGGCAGAGCGTCGTCGACGACACGCAGGTGATCGTCGTCAAGGCGCCCAGCTCGGCGGTGGTGCTGCAGTGCGGTGGCCACCCGATGGTGCCCGTCGGCAGTGAGGTCCCCGCCGGCCTGACGACCGACCCGGCGTTCGCCGAGCCGACCGCCATCGGCAAGCGGTTCCACGACGAGGCGTCGGGCATCGAGCTGCTGGCGACGAAGGGCGGCGCCGGCACGCTGGCGCTCGACGGCACGGCGATCCCGCTCAAGGACGCCAAGCCGCTGCCCGCCTCGCGACTGACGGCCGCCGCCCGGCTCAGCGGTCGGCGGCCTCCATGACGGCGCCGTCGTCGCGCATGTAGATGCTGCGGCGCGGCGCGCTGAGCACCTCGCGGACGGCCGGCTCGAAGAACTCCAGCGGCAGCGTGTCGTACGACGGGTCGAAGGCGGCCTGGTCGTACTCCAGGCAGAACGTCGCGCAGTGGTCGTAGAACTCGTGGCCGGCGTACTGGTCGCGCTGGTTGCGGTCGAGGCCGAGGTGGTGGAAGAAGTAGTAGCCCTGGAAGATGCCGTGCTTCTCGACCATCCAGTGGTTGGCGTCGGACACGAACGGCTTGAGCACCGACGCGGCGATGTCGGCGTGGTTGTACGGGCCGAGGATGTCGCCGATGTCGTGGAGCAGGGCGCACACGACGTACTCGTCGTCCTCGCCGCCGCGGTAGGCGCGCGTCGCCGTCTGCAGCGAGTGCTCGAGGCGATCGACGGCGAAGCCGCCGGCGTCACCCTCGAGCATCCGCAGGTGGGCGAGCATGCGGTCGGGGAGCCCGGCGGCGAACTCCAGGTTGTGGCGGGCGATGATGCCCCAGTCGAGCGCCGTGCCCTCCGTCATCGCGTGGAACGCGGCGCGATCGTCGTCCTGGATCGTCATCGGTACCCCCGAGTGATGTGGTGATCGACCCGACGCTACCGCTGCGGCCTACGGGGTGACGACCGCCTTGCCGATGACGCGGCGGTCCATCAGCTCGCGCAGCGCGCCGGCGGCGTCGTCGAGCGGGAACCGCGCCGTCACCTCGGGCTTGATGCGGCCGGACGGCGAGCATCTCGATCAGCTCGTCGACGAGCGCCCGCTGCTCGAGCGGGCTGCGCGTGCCGTGCTCGCCGTAGAACACGCCGACGATCGAGCAGCCCTTGAGCAGCGGCAGGTTCAGCGGGACGCTGCGGGATCGGCGCCGCCGGCGAAGCCGATGACGAGGTAGCGGCCCTTCCAGCGCCGTGCTGCGCAGCGCCGGCTCGGCGAGGTCGCCGCCGACCGGGTCGTAGACGACGTCGACGCCCTTGCCGCCGGTGTGCTCCTTGAGCCACGCCTTGAGGTCGACGTCGGTGTAGTTGACGGTCTCGCTGGCGCCGAACGCGGCGGCACACGGCGAGCTTCTCGTCGGTCGACGCGGCGGCGATCACCTTGGCGCCCATCGACGCCCCGAGCTCGACCGCCGACAGGCCGACGCCGCCGGCCGCGCCGAGCACGAGCAGCGTCTCGCCGGGCTGCAGGTTCGCCCGGTCCTTGAGGGCGTGGTACGACGTGCCGTACGTCGTCAGGAACCCGGCCGCCGCCGTGAGGTCGACGCCGGCCGGGATGCGGTACGCCTTCGCCGCGTCGACGACGACCTTCTCGGCGAAGCCGCCCGTCCCGGTGCCGGCGGCGACGAGGTCGCCGACCGCCCAGTCGGTGACGTCGGACCCGACGCGCCGACACGGTGCCGGAGATCTCGCCACCGGGCGCGAACGGCAGCGCCGGCTTGAACTGGTAGAGGTCCTGCACCATCAGCACGTCGGGGAAGTTGACGCCGCAGGCGTGCACGTCGACGAGGAGCTGGTGCGGCTTCGGCGTCGGGTCCGGGACGTCCTCGACGACGAGGTTCTCCGGCGGACCGTAGGAGTGCAGGATGGCGGCGCGCATCGTCGCAGTCAACCGCCTGCGACCGGCGTGCGGCGGCGAACTCGGCTACCGGGCGGGTCGAGCGGCTCGGGCACGTCCCAGCCCCAGCGCTCGAAGCCCTGCTCGACCCGCTTGATGAGCGTCTCCAGCACGGTCACCCGGGCGTGGCGCTTCTGCTCGCCCGACACGAGGTCCCACGGCGCGAGGTGGTGGTCGGTGCGCTCGAACATCTCCTCGGCGGCGACGGCGTACTGGTCGGCCTTCTTGCGGTTGCGCCAGTCCTCGTCGGTGATCTTCCACGCCGCAGCGGGTCGTTCTCGCGGTCCTCGAACCGGCGCAGCTGCTCGTCGGCGCTGATCTGCAGCCAGAACTTGACGAGGATCACGCCCTCGGTGGCGATCATCCGCTCGAACCCGACGATCGCCTCGTAGGCCCGGCTCCACTCGTCGGTCGTGGCGAAGCCCTCGATGCGCTCGACGAGCACGCGCCCGTACCAGCTGCGGTCGAAGACGGACATGCCGCCGAGGCCCGGCACGTACGGGAAGAAGCGCCACAGGAAGTTGTGGCGCTTCTCGTCGAACGTCGGCTTGGCGAACGACGTGACCCGGTAGTGCCGCGGGTCGAGCGGCTCGACGAGGCGCTTGATCGCCCCGCCCTTGCCGGCCGCGTCGCTGCCCTCGAACACGACCAGCAGCCCGGGCCCGAGCTCACCGGTGCCCATCTCGCCGCCGAGGTGCAGGCGCAGCTGCAACCAGCGGCGCTGCGCGGCGACCAGGCGCTCGCTCGTACTCCTTGCGTCCCAGCCGCGGCGAGAGGTCGAGCGCGTCGAGGCGGCCCATGCGGCCGAGCCTAGGAGCGCGAGCACGCCGGTCGCCGCGTCAGCCGGTCGGGCCGAAGCGTTCGGTGCGGATGCGGTCGACGGGCTGGCCGAGCGCGACGAGGAGGTCGCCGGCGGCGTTGCAGAAGCCGGCCGAACCGCACACGTACGCCGTGACGTCGCCCGGCTCGGCGAGCGGCGGGATGTCGTCGGGCCGACGCAGCCGGCCGGCCGCGCGCGGGAAGCCGGCCGGCGTCGTGCGGGTGTAGACGATCGTCGTCTCGGGCCCGGCCAGCTCGGACGCGTAGAGCAGGTCGTCGGGCGCGCGCACCGACACGACCATGCGCACGAGGTCGACGGCGTCCGGTGCGCCGGGCCAGGCGCAGCATCGCCATCAGCGGCACGACGCCCGAGCCGCCGCCGACGAGCAGCGCCGGCGTCGGCGCCGTCCCACACGAAGAACCCGCCGAGCGGGCCGCGCAGCTCGAGCTCGTCGCCGACCTCGACGACGTCGTGGAGGAACGACGAGACCTCGCCGTCCGGCAGCAGCTCGACGGTCAGCTCGAGCTCGTCGCTGCCGTCGGGCGCCGAGGCGACGGAGTACGAGCGCTGCGCGGTGTAGCCGTCCGGCGCGGTGAGGCGCACGACGACGTGCTGGCCGGCGAGGTGGTCGCTGCGGTGCGGGCAGTCGCAGGCGGAACGTCTTGGCGCGCGGCGTCTCGTCACGGATCGCGACGACGGTCGCCGTGTACCACGGGCCGGCGGCCATCGCCGGCGCTCAGTCGCCCTGGTAGCGCTGCTCGAGCCACGGATCGCCGCGGTCGTGGTAGCCGTTGCGCTCCCAGAAGCCGGGCTCGTCGTGCTGCATGAGGCGCAGCCCGGCGACCCACTTGGTGCTCTTCCAGAAGTACAGGTGCGGCACGATCATGCCGGGCCGGGCCGCCGTGGTCGACCGGCAGCGGCCCGCCGTCGACCGCCCACGTGATCCACGCCTTGCCGCCGGTGACGTCGGCCAGCGGGCAGGTTCGTCGTGTAGCCGGTGTGGCTGAACGCCATCACGAACGCGGCGTCCGGGAGCGGCCGGGCCGCGGCCAGCAGCGTGTCGACGGAGACGCCGTCGAACGTCATGTCGAACTTCGACCACGTCGTGACGCAGTGGATGGCGCCCTCGTAGCGCGACGGCGGGAGGGCGTGGATCTCGTCCCACGTCCACGTCACCGGCTGCTCGACGAGGCCCTCGACGCGGAACGTCCAGTCGTCGGTCGACAGGTGCGGCGTGACCTCGGCGTTGAGCACCGGCCACTGGTCGCCGGCGTCGTACTGGCCGGGCGGCAGGCGCGGATCGCGGTCGGCTCGGCGGCGGCCCAGGAAACCTCGGGTGGCCATCGCCGGATCGTACGGCGACCGTGCGCCGCCATGATGGGGCGATGGCGACGTGCACCCACCTCGACACGCTTCCCGACGACCTGTCGACGCTCACGCCGAGCGACGACGGCTGCCACGAGTGCCTGCAGACCGGTGACCGCTGGGTGCACCTGCGGATGTGCCAGCAGTGCGGTCACGTCGGCTGCTGCGACAGCTCGCCGAACAAGCACGCCACCGCCCACCACCACGAGACCGGCCACCCGATCATCCGCAGCTTCGAGCCGGGCGAGGAGTGGTTCTGGTGCTACGCCGACCAGCTCAGCTTCTTCCTCGACGTCCCCGACGGGCCGAGCCACACCTGACCGACGGGGCGGGCCGTGGCATCGTGGGCCGATGCCGCGCGTGGAGTCCACCGTCGAGGTCGAGGCGCCGATCGCCGTCGCCTTCGCCCTCTCCCAGACCTACGGCGAGCTGCGCTACCGCTGGGACCCGTTCGTCCGTGAACAGCACCTGCTCGACGGGGCGACGGCCGCGGGCACGCGGCGTCCGGACGTCCACGACCTCGCGCCACCGCCTGCACATGGTGTCGGAGTACGTCTCGTTCAAGCCACCGACGCAGGTCGGCATGCGCATGGTCGAGGGCCCGTGGTTCTTCGAGCGCATGTCCGGCGGTTGGTCGTTCAGCGAGCTGAGCCCGACGCGCACGCTGGCGACCTGGCGCTACTCGTTCACGTGCCGGCCCGGGTGGCTGCAGCCGATCTCCCACCGCATCGGCAGCTGGCTCCTCGGCCGGGACATCGAGCGACGCATCCGGGCGTTCGCCGCGGCGTGCGGCGATCCCGCCATCGTCGCCGCCCTGCCCGCCCCGCCGACGCCAGCTGACACCGAAGGGGTATCCACGTCCGCCGAGGTGGGCGCGGCGATGATGAGGACCGTGATCCGCATGGCCATCGCCTTCGTCGTCATCTTCCTCGTCGCCACGTTCCCGGCGACGTGGCTGCTGATGCTGTTCCTGGGCAACGTCGGCACGCTCGTCGGGTACTGGGGCACGCTCCCGCTCGGCATCCTCGTGTCGGCGCTCCTGGGCGGCGTCTCGGCGTCGAAGTACGAATACCCCTGACCGGCGTCGCCGCTGCGGACGTCGGCCGACCGGCGCGGCCGCGTGCGTCAGGAGCCGGTCAGGCCGTGGCGCCGGCGGACCCACTTGTCGAGCGTGGCGAACAGCACCGCGTCGACGATGATGCCGATGACGAGCACGACGATCATCATGGCGATCATCGCCGGGTAGTCGGCGACCTGGCGGTACTGCGTGAGCAGGAAGCCGACGGAGAACACGCCCATCGTCACGAGCAGCTCGCCGGCCATCAGGCTGCGCCAGGCGAACGACCAGCCCTGCTTGAGGCCGGCCACGAACGACGGCATCGACGCCGGCAGCACGACGTGGCGCAGCGTCGCCCAGCGCCCGGCGCCCATCGCCCGGCCGGCGCGCTGGAGGATGGGCGGCACGTGGTCGACGCCGCTGATCAGCCCGTTGGCGATCGACGGCGCCGCGCCGAGCACGACGACGAACGTGATCGCGCCCTCCGACAGCTGGAACAGCACGATGGCGAGCGGGAACCAGGCGATCGACGGCATCGTCTGCAGGCCGGTGATGAGCGAGCCGACGGCGGAGCGGGCGATGCGCGAGGACACGACGATCGCCCCGATGACCAGGCCGATGACGAGCGCCAGGGAGTAGCCGATGGCGGCCCGGGTCATCGTCGTGCCGACGGCGTCGGCGACGGTGCCGTCGGCGATCAGCTCGCCGAGCCGGTCGAGGACGGTGAACGGCGACGGCAGGATGTACTCCTCGCCGCCAGCCGGACCACACGACGGCCTGCCACAGGAACAGCGCCAACGCGATGGCGGCGAGCTTGGGCCACGTGGCCAGCCAGATCCGCCGCCCGAGGTCGGGGCGCCGGGCGCGACGAGGGGCGGCGTCGATGACGGTGGCGCTGTCGTCGAGCACCACCGGTTCGTGATCAACGGCGAGCATGGGCGAGCACCTCGTCTCGGAGCTGGTCGGTCACGGCGGCGGCCAGCGAGCTGACCTCGGGCGAGTCGATGCGCCGGGGGCGCTCGATCGGCACGTCGATGCTGGCGGTCACCCGTCCCGGTCGCGGCGACATGACCACGATCCGGTCGCCGAGGCGGGCGGCCTCGCGGACGTTGTGGGTGACGAACAAGCACGGTGGTGCGGCGCGTGTCGCACGAGCTGCTCGAGCTCCTCGTGCAGCGTGTCGCGGGTCATCGCGTCGAGGGCGCCGAACGGCTCGTCCATCAGCAGGATGTCGGCGTCCTGGGCGAGGGCTCGGGCCAGGGCGCCGCGCTGGCGCATGCCGCCGGACAGCTGATGCGGCCGCTTCTTGGCGAACCCGCCGAGGTGGACGGTCTCGATGAGCTCGCTGGCACGCCGCCGGCGCTCCTCCTTCGGCACGCCGGCGAGGCGCATCGGCAGCTCGATGTTGGCCTGCACCGTGAGCCACGGGAACAGCGCCGACTCCTGGAACATGAGCGCCGTCGTGCCGTCGACGTGGACGCTGCCGGTGGTCGGCTCGTCGAGGCCGGCGACGAGGTTGAGGATCGTCGACTTGCCGCAGCCGGAGGCCCCGATGAGGCAGACGAACTCGCCGGCGTCGACGTCGAGATCGACGCCGGTCAGCGCGGTCACGGCGCGCTGACCGGTGCCGAACGACTTGCCGACGCCGCGGAGCGAGACGGCGGTCATGGCTGGCTCATTGGGATGTACGCCCTGACGCCGTGCGACGGGCCGAACGTGTCGGCGATGCACAGTGAGCCGAAGACTGTGTCCAATGGTTCACTCGCTCGAAGACTCGCTCGCTCACAGCCCGCTCACCTCGGCCTCGCCGCGCTCGGCGAGGATCTCGTTGAGCAGGGTCAGGTCGTAGATGCCGGGCGACGTCAGGTCCACGGGGTCGAGGAGGCCAGCGGCGATGGCGTGGTCGGCGGACGTCTGCAACGACGAGGCGATGGGGTCGAGCGTGAACTCGAGGTTCTCCCACGCGCCGGCGATCGTGGCGTCGGCGAGGCGGCTCGTCGTGACCTTCTCGATGCCGTCGTTGACGATGGTGCAGCGCGGCGACACGATCTCGCAACACGCAGGGGCGGCCGAGATGGCGTGAGCTGCGGGATGATCTCTTCACTGGCCGATCTCGTCCATCGACGCCAGGTAGATTTCCTCCTGCGCGTTGAAGCAGGTGCGCAGCGTCCACTTGTGCTGCAGCGCGATGAACGATCCCGACTCGACCAGGCGCAGCGCCTTGCGCGTTCGGCAGGATGTAGAGCGCGTGCTCGAGCGGAACGCCGAGTGCCAGCAGCCGGTTCTTGGCCGCCCACGCATCGATCATCGCCTGCTGGTAGACCGCCTGCGCCGCGGCGTTCTGCCGGATCAGCCGCGGCGTCACGTAGTCGGGCGACGTAGTGTCGGCGAGCGTCATCATCGGCCTCGACGCCGGCACCATGCGATGCCGCTGGTCCTGTGAATCGGCGGTGTGGCTCAGCCGTTTCTCGAACACGTAGCTCGCGTGATTGAGCGCGCGCATCATCGGCGAGTGATACGCGACGTCGAGCATGTCGACGCGATACGGGTTCTTCGCGGGGTTCATCACCCGATCGATCGCTTCTTCGTCGGACATCTCGGCCGTGGTGAGCCCGAACGTCGTGCGGACGGCGTCGGCGACGACGCGCTCGGCGCCGGCCGACCAGTCGCGTAGGCGCGACACGCGGTCGCAGAGGCGGCGATCGAACTCGGCGGCAAACGCATCGCCGGACGAGCGGGCGTCGGAAACCGCATCTCGGGAAGCGTGTCGCGCTCGAACGTGCTGAAGCCGATCTTCTCGAAGAACATCGGGTCGACTTCCTTCACGAGGTCGACCATCGCGCCGATCACCATCGCCGCTTCGTACGGCACGTCGCCGGCGTTCAGCATGCGATTGAGGCGATGCAGGACGATTCCCGAGACGGTGTGCACCATCGACGTGAATGCGCCGATCGGGATCACGTAGCGCGCGGTTTCGATCGCTTTCTTCTCGGCTTCGCGCTCGACGGTTTTGAGGCGCGCCGGCGTATTGGTGTCGCGCACGTAGCGCAGCTCTTTCAGGATCGCCCACGCATCGTCCTTCAGCAGCGCGAGAGCTGCGCGTACGCGTCCCACGCGCGCAGCACGGCCTGCTCGTAGACGTCGAGCGCTTCGCCGGTGATCGGCGGCACGAACGCGCGCGGCTCGTTGAGCTTGACGTAGCGCTGGCTCGACTGTTCGGAGTTGTAGAACGGATACGAGTGCAGCACGCTCCACACCAGCTGGCGCGAGATGTTTTCGAGGCCGAACTCGAAATGCGCGTGCTGAAAAACCGTGTGATGCCCGCCGTCGAACGTCAGCGGGCCGATCGAATCCCGCTGTTTGTCGGTGATCTTCGCTGCGCTCGATGACCCGCGGCGAATAGCAGGTGCGCGCCGCCGCAATGGCGCCGTCGTACGGCACGGCCGGCGAGGAACGCAACGTGATTTTCGGTGGAGCCGTGGCGAGCGCGAGAGCGGTCATGAGGCTTGTCCGCCGTAGCGTCTGCGCGAAGGCGGATGCACGCAATTATACGCGCTCACTGATGTTTCACCCGGCCGAGCTTGGTGTAAGATTCAAGACCGCGCCGGATATACCCGGCGCGAAACAAGGGAACAACTAAATGGCACGTCTTCTCGGAACCATCGCGCTCGCGATCGCGCTTTCCACCGGCCTTGGCGCCGCGCAGCTCGCGCCGGCGGACGCCGGCGCATTCATGGGTACGTGGACGCTGATGCTCGATTCGCCGCAGGGCGCCTTCGAGCAGACCATGGTGCTCAAGGACGAGGGCGGCAAGGTCGTCGCCGAGATCTCGAACCAGATGCAGCCCGATGTGCAGAAGGTGACCGACGTCACCAAGAAGGGCGACGACCTGGTCCTGAAGTTCGCCGGCAACTTCCAGGGCAATCCGTTCGACGCGGCGATCACGCTGACGCCCGACGGCACCGACAAGTGCAAGGTCGACGTTCGACATCAACGGCGGCCAGTTCACGATGAGCGGAACAGGCACGAAGAAGTAAGACGATTTCAGATCTCGGATCTCAGATTCAGATCAAGGGCAGGCGCGCGTCACGGCGCGCCTGCTCTTTTTGCTTCACCTGTTTAAAACGAGAACGCCGACGAGGCGAGGTTGCGCGCCAGGACGAGCCCTTCGGCGCAGCCGGCGATCGCCTTGGCGCGGTGCGCGGACGCGATCGAGCCTCGCGTCATCAGCGACGCCGCGAATTCCATCTCCGCGCTCGGCGCGCTCATCGCCATCGCCTTCTTCACCCAGTTGTAGCCGTCGACGCGAATGGTTTCGTCGACCGCGGCCCACGCGCGCAGCTCGGGCTTGCGGTTTTCGCGCAGATGCACCGCCTGCTTGTAGGACTCGATCAGGTACCCGGCGTCGAACCAGGCGCGGCCGTCGGTGGTCGTGGCGAGCGCGCGCGGCAGTCACGGTCTTGAGCAGCTCGTGCGCGATCACCGGATCGCGCATCGCGTAGATCGTGGCGCGGCGCATGTTCTCCATCCGCGTCAGGATCGGCGAATCGGCGCGTGAGCACCGCGTTGGTGTCGGCCACGAGCTTCTTGATGTCGTACGAACGATCGGGCGTGT
This sequence comes from uncultured cyanobacterium, assembly GCA_963833135.1. Lineage (GTDB taxonomy): Bacteria > Acidobacteriota > Vicinamibacteria > Vicinamibacterales > UBA2999 > 12-FULL-67-14b. Next base: position 36,819 of record CAWHWW010000019.1, read on the forward strand.
TCCAGCCGGATCCGGTGCCCCACGCGATCAGCTTGCCGCCCTCGACTTCGAACGGGATGGCAGATGAGCGGCGGGCCGGCGAGCGCGGGCGTGGCGAAGAACGACGACGGCGGCAATGGCGACGAGCGAGCGAGTAAACGTGGTCATGAGCAAATGCCTCCTGGGTCATGAGACGGAACCCACGCGGCCAGTGTTAGCGCGCTAACCCGTTGATTTGAAGTAAGTTACCGTTGCTGTAACCGTTACATTGCCGCCGGCTCGGTGCGCTTCAGCGCCCGACTGTGGCCCATACTGACCGACGTGACGCCAGATTCCCGAGCCCGACGTTCGCGCCGAGCTCGAGCGCATCCTCGCCTCGAAGGGTTTCGCGACCGCCGGCCGCCTCAGCAAACTGCTGCGCTACGTCGTCGAACAAGACGCTCGCGGGCGAGACCGATCAGCTGAAGGAGTATGCCGTCGGCATCGAGGTCTTCGAGCGCGACGAGAAGTACGATCCGCGGCTCGATTCGATCGTGCGCGTCGAGGCCGGCCGGCTGCGAACCCGGCTCGACGAGTACTACAACGGCGACGGTGCGTCGGCGCGCCGATTCGCATCAGCCTGCCGAAGGGCGGATACGCCGCGCAGTTCACTCGAGCCGAGGCGCCGCCAGCAGGCGTGACCGCCGACGCGGTCGCCGCGGCCAGGCAACCGCGACGATCGCGAGCGGCGATTCCACTCGCGGCCGGTTTGCTGTGCGCGATCGCGGCGATGGTCGTCTGGCTCGGCGGTTGGAGCTGGAATCCGCCAGCCGAACGATCAGCGTCCGACCGTCGCGGTGCTCGCGTTCGAAGCCAACATGTCCGGCGACGACAACGCGACGACTCGCGCGCGCATGACCGAAGCCGTCACGACCGAGCTCGCGCGGCTTGGCACCGTCGGCGTCGCGTCTCACACGAGCGCCATGCAGTTCGCCGGTCAACGCCGGCCGACTGCAGCGAGATCGCCGCCGCCCTCAGACGCCGACTACATCGTCGAGGCGTCGGTCGACGACGACGCCGGCCAGCTCCTGGTGGTCGCGCGAATCGTTAACGCGGAAACGGATCGCAAGATGTGGGTGGCGGACTATCGCGGCTCGCGCGACGATGTGCGCGGCATCGCGCAACGGATCGCCTTCGACGTCAGCGCGGCGATCTTGAAACGGGGACCCGGCCGACCGTAGGCACATCACGCACCGTACGCACGTACGCACCGTACGCACCGTAGCACGCACCTACGCACCGAGATTTAGACGCCGTCCTACTCATCGTCCGCGTCGTCGCCCTGCCGCGTGTGGTAGCGCGAGTACTCTTCGAGATAGGTCAGCGACTCGAAGCCGCGCATGCGATCGAGGAACAGCACGCCGTCCAGATGATCGGTCTCGTGCTGGACGACTCGCGCGGGGAAATCCTTCAGCTCCAGCTCGAAGCGCTTGCCGGTGCGATCGAGCGCCGAGCACCTTGATGTGCTGCGCGCGCGGCACGCGGCCGCGCACTTCCGGGATGCTCAGGCAGCCTTCCCAACCCTCGACGGTTTGATCGCCGACGACGGTGATCTCGGGATTGACGAAGGTGATCGCATCGCCTTCGCCGCGGCCGTCGGCATCGAGCATCGCCACGAAAATCGCGCAGGCCCTCGTGCACCTGCGGCGCGGCCAGCCCGACGCCCGAATACTCGTACATCGTGTCGATCATGCTGTCGATGAACTGCTGCACGGTGGCGCTCTTGAGCTCGCTCTTGTCCACGGTCCGCGCCTTGGCGCGAAGGACGGGATGGCCCATCCGGGCAACTTTCAGGATCGACATGGATGAATTCTATACTCAGGGCTTAGGGGCTTAGGGGTTAGGGGCTTCAGGGCTTAGGGGCTAGAGCTCCAGTGTCGGGTCGCAAATCACCCTCATGCATTCACACGACGAGACGCCGCCGTATAAGTTCTGCCCGGTCTGCGGCAGCGCGCTCGAGCCTCGGGTCCTGAAGATCACCGAGCCGAAGCGGCTTGTCTGCACCAACGCGGCGTGCGGTTTCGTCTTCTATCTCGATCCGAAGATCGCGGTCGGCACGATCATCCGCGTCGGCGATCAGGGACGGATCGTCCTCGTGAAGCGCGCGATCGAGCCGGGCTACGGCAAGTGGGTGTTTCCCGGCGGCTACGTCGATCGCGGCGAGGAGATCACGCTGGCGGCGCTGCGCGAGGCGCGCGAGGAGGCCGGCCTCGACGTGCGCCTCGATCACCTCGTCAACATCTATTCGTACGCCGGCCGCGCGCCGGTGATCATCGTCTATGCGGCGACGATGATTTCCGGCGAGCTCGCCATCGACGACGAGGGCCTCGAGATCCGCGAGTTCGATCTCGATGAGATTCCGTGGGACGATCTCGCGTTCCGCAGCACGCGCGAGGCGCTGCGCGACTACATCGACGGCAGGCAGACTGCGCCTGTCAAGTGACGATCCACGGATTAGTCGCGGATTACGACACTGATGCGAATCGCGACCGCTGGAGCGAACCCGCGCCGGCCCTTCGGGCCGTTGCGAGATCGAGAGGTCGAGATCAAGAGAGCTCCTGGAACGCGCTTGTGCTCTCTTGATCTCGGCCTCTCGGCCTCGCGACTGACGCCGGGCGAAGCCCGGCGTCGCGGGTTCGCCCAGACAATCGGTGTCTAATCTGTGGATCGTTACTGGCCGCGCACGGCCGTGATCGGATCGACGCCGAGCGCCCGTCGCGCGGGAACGATCGACGCGAGCAGCGCCGCCACCGCCAGGACAGAACAGGCGACGACGTAGGTCGTCACATCGGTGGCCGAGACTTCGAACAGCATCGCCGATAGCAGGCGCGTCATCGCGACAGCACCGGCGATTCCGATGACCATGCCGAGCGCAACCGGACGCATCGCCTCGCGGAGCAGCATCATCACCACATCTGCGGCCTTCGCGCCGAGGGCGCGCCGGACGCCGATCTCCTGGGTGCGCTGCCCGACCATGTAGGCGACAACACCGTAGACGCCGATCGCGGCAAGGATCATCGCCAGCGCCGGCGAACAGCCCAAGCAGGGTCGCGCGCATCCGTGGAGCGGCCACCGTCGAATCGAGCGCGCGCGACAGCGTCGTCACCTGCGACAAAGGCACTTCGGAATCCATTTGCGACAGCTGCTCGCGCACCTGGCGTGTCAACGCGCCCGGCTCTGCGTCGGCGCGTACCACCACGCGCATCGTGTGGTACGACGGCTGCTGCGTGTGCGGGGTGTAGAACATCGGCACCTCGTCTTCGTCCAGCCCGAGATGTTTCACGTTGCCGACGACACCGATGACGAGACGGGATCCTGGTCCGCCGACAACCTGCTGGCGTTCCTGCGGAATGCCGCTGTTGAACGTGATTCGCTTGCCGATCACGTGGGACACATCGGGCCTGCCCACCGTAGCTTTAGCGGAGGTGGGCCAGTAGTTGCGCGCCATCGCTTCGCTGACGATCACGACGAGCTGGCCGCTGTCGACGTCGTGCGCGTCGAAATTGCGGCCCATCAACAACGGGATGCCCATGGCCTCAAAGTATCCAGGCGTCGCCGATCGTCCTTGCGGCGCGAATCCCTGTCCGTCTGGCCGCGGATGATCTTCGACCTGAACGCCTCTGCTGTCGTAATTGCTGCTGAGCGGCAGGATGTTCACGGCGCCCGCGGCGGCGACACCCGGCAATGCGCGCACACGTTCCTCGAGACCCTGGTAGAACGGCATCTGCTCGCCTTCCTTGTATCGCGCCGTCGGCAGCGACACTTCCATCGCGAGCACTTTGTCCGCGGCGAAGCCGGGATCGACCTGCTGCAGGTGCCACAGACTCCGAATCAGCAAGCCGGCTCCGACCAGAAGCACGATCGACACCGCCACCTCGGCGACGATCAACAGCTCGCGGGCGCCGCGGGCCGCGCCGGCGGCGTTCTGCCGTCCGCCGTCCTTGAGCGCATCGTTCAGGTCCTGTCTCGACAGTTGGAGCGCCGGCAGCAAGCCGAAGATCACGCTGGTGGCAAGCGATGCGAGCAGCGCAAAGATCAACGCAGGCGAATCGAGGCGGATCTGATCCGCGCGCGGCATACCGGTCGCGGCCAGCGCGGTGAGCGCGCGCGTCGCCCAGAATGCCAGCAGCAATCCGCCGACCGCGCCGACGAGGGCGAGCGCCAGGCTTTCGGTCAGCATCTGGCGCACCAGTCTGCCGCGATCGGCGCCGATCGCCGCGCGCAGCGCCAGCTCGCGCAAGCGTCCAGTGCCTCTCGCGAGCAGCAGGTTGGCCACGTTGGCGCATGCCACGAGCAGCACCAGTCCGACCGCAGCGGACAACAGCGCAAGCACCGGCCTTGCCTCACTGACCATCGAGTCGAGCAGAGGTGTGACGAGGACGCCCTGATCGGTATTGCTGACCGGGAAGTCGCGCTCGAGGCGAGCGGCGATGGCGTCGAATTCGGCGCGCGCCTGCTCGACCGTCACGCCGTCCTGCAGCCGGGCGACGCCGCGAATAAAATGGCCGCCGCGATTGGCTTGCGCGGGACTGAAGCCGTAGGGCGTGAAGATGTCGGCGCTGCGCTCGGGATTGATCTCGATGTGACGATAGCTCGCCGGCAGCACGCCGATGACAGTTGCGGGCCGCGCGTTCAACGTGATCGATCTGCCGACGATCGCCGGATCGGCGCCGAAGCGGCGGCGCCAGAAGCCATCGCTCAGGATGATTGTCATCTCGGCATCGGGCGTGTCGTCCTCGGGGCTGAAGACGCGGCCGAGGGCGGGCTGAACGCCGAGCGTCGGAAAGAATCCCGACGTCACGTTCACGCCGCCGACGCGCTCGGGCTCGCCTTGCCCGCCGCCGATCGTGAAGAGGCCGACAAATCCGTTCGCGCCCGCCCGTTCGATCGTTCTTCGCGTCGCGCTGGAAATCCAGGAAGTCGGCCGGCGAGAGATTGCCGATGGCTCCGTCCTCCTTGTCGAAGCCGCGGATCTTGAGGAGCCGATCAGCGTCCGGATACTCGAGAGGCCTCAGCAAGCACGGCCTGAACGACGCTGAATATCGCCGTGGTGGCGCCGATGCCGAGCGACAACGTGATGACGGCGATGGCCGTAAAGCCGGGCCGGCGGGCCAAACCACGAAGCGCGTAGCGAAGGTCTTGGAGGAACATCGCTACTTTGATGGCCGGCCGAGGGCGAAAGGTTGGAGAGCCTGCCGCGCCGTAGCGCTTCAGCGAGAGGCGGGCGACCTGTTCCTGGGGCGAAACCTGCAAGACGCGCATTTGCGGCGTTTCGAGGAGCGGCGTGACGCGTAATCCGTCTTCCTCGATGGCCTTCGGCAACCACGACCGCGAGTTGCCGATGGGGTAATCCTTGAAAATGTCCACGATCACGACGCGATCGGGCAAGGTGCCATCGGCATTGGCGCCAAACAGATCGCCGGGACGAAAGGCGGCAGGCACGCCGGTGTAGACACTGCTCGGCGCGCCATCGCCGCGCTGGACGATGAATCGCTCGCGAACGTAGTCATCGAGCGCCAGCCAGCGATCGATGCGCCCCACCAGCATCAGGCAGCCGAGCTCGTCGGTACAGGCGATTCGATCGCCCGGTTGCAGCCCGGCGCGAATCTCGTCGATGCCGTCGACGCGAATGGTGGGACGGGCGGCATCGAGCCGTTCGAACGGCGCAACTCCCCACTGATCGAACGCCACGATCAGCAGGACGACGGCAAGCGCCGGGAAGCGCGCCTTTCGGAACACTACAGACGCATCAACCGCGATCGCCATCATCAGGAACACCGTCGGCAGCAACAGGTAGTTGGTCGTGATCCCGGACTCGATGACACCAAACCACAATACCCAGCCGATCCAGAGGGCGTGCGCCGCGCGCTCGCCGAATCGCCACTCGCCGCCTTGGGCACCGGAACCTTGGCGAAGGTGGCCGGCGCCGGTCACGCGCAGGACCAGTCCCGCGAGCGCCAGCAGCAGCGTCAACGGCGTCGTCCGTCGCGATGTGCCAGAACATGTCCATCGGATATCGCGATCCGTCGGCCAGGACGGACCGCACCAGCTCGAGCGACAGCGGCGCGGCATTCGTAGCGCGCGCGATCGAATAGGCGACGATCATCGCCGCAACCGACAACGACACGACCGTGACGGTCCACGCCCGCCTCGGCGCGGCGATCCAGCCGATCACCATCACGACGAGTGGAATCATGAACTGGCGATCGCCTGGCCGCTCGAAGAGGTTCACGACCTGCCAGAGGAAGAACCGGCGGACCATCGTCTCGCCGCTGGAAGGCGCGAGCGCGTGGAGCGAGAACAGTACGAGCTGACCGGCGACGAGACCGCCGCCGATCGCCAAGGCGACCCACAACCAGTGTTTGCGTGCCTCCTTCTCGATCATCCAGCCAATGACGGGAACGACTGCGAGCGTGAAGGCGAGCTCGTGTGTCAGACGACAGCAGAACGCGCAGGATGGCAATGACGAAGACGTTCGAGCGCATCGCAAACAGCGTCGCCAGGTACAGCGCAAGGAAGGGCGCGTAGAAGCGGCCGCTGGTGGCGGTGGCCCAGAAAGGAACGGCGCTCATCACGAGCAGCGCTGCCCCGACGGCCGGTCGATCGCCCAGCCGTCTAATCAAACCGCAAACGAGCAGGATCGCGATCGCGGCGCAGGCGAGACTGATGGCTCGATACGCAGGAAGTTCGGAACCGGTGATGAATCCCGCCAGCCAGCTTGCATACGAGTACGCCAGACCGCGATCGTAGAGAAGGCCCGAAGGAAGGATCGGAAGGCCGCTCGCCTGAATACCGCGAACGGCGAAGACCGTGAACTCTTCGTCGACCGAATAACCGGATCGCGATAGCTGCAGCGAGCCGATGGCGACCACCGCCACCGCCAGCACCGCAATCGGCGATCCGAGGAATCACGCGATCGTGATGCGCTTGTCCGAGTAGACGTCCTGGATCGCGTTGAGGAGCGCCACGCCTTCCTTCATCGGGCGCTGGAACGCCTTGCGTCCCGAGATCAGGCCCATGCCGCCGGCGCGCTTGTTGATCACCGACGTCTTCACCGCTTCCTTGAGATCGCTCTCACCCGATGAGGCGCCGCCCGAATTGATCAGGCCGGCGCGGCCCATGTAGCAGTTGGCGAGCTGGTAGCGCGTCAGGTCGATCGGATGATCGCTCGACAGATCCGAGTAGACCTTCTTGTGCGTCTTGCCGAAGTTGATCGCGTTGTAGCCGCCGTTGGTCTCGGGCAGCTTCTGCTTGATGATGTCGGCCTCGATCGTGACGCCGAGGTGATTGGCCTGGCCGGTGAGATCCGCGGCGAGGTGGTAGTCGGCTTCTTTCGTCTTGAACGCCGAGTTTCTGAGGTAACACCAGAGCACGGTAAACATCCCGAGCTCGTGCGCCTGCTGGAACATCTCGGTCACTTCCTGGATCTGCCGCTTCGATTCTTCCGAGCCGAAATAGATCGTCGCGCCGACGCCGGCCGCGCCCATGTCGAAGCCCTGCTTCACGCTGGCGAAGCGGATCTGGTCGAAGCTGTTCGGGTACGAGATGAACTCGTTGTGGTTGACCTTGAGGATGAACGGAATCTTGTGCGCGTACTTGCGCGCGCACATGCCGAGCACGCCGAGCGTCGAGGCGACCGCGTTGCAGCCGCCCTCGACGGCGAGCTTGACGATGTTTTCCGGATCGAAATACTGCGGGTTCGGCGCGAAGGACGCGCCCGCCGAATGCTCGATGCCCTGATCGACCGGCAGGATCGAGACATAACCGGTCCCGCCGAGACGCCCGTGATCGAACAGCGATTGCAGCCGTCCCAGCACCGCCACCGGCCGGTTCGAGTTGAGGTGAATGCGCTCGACAAAATCGGGACCGGGCAGGTGCAGCGTGTCTTTCGGGATGGTCTTGCACTGGTGCTGCAGCAGTCCGGCGGCCTCGGCTCCGAGGATCTCGTCAACGGTCGGCATGACCCGTTACTTTATCACCGGGCAGGACAGCTGCTCCACGGCCGCGCCATCCACGGCCGACTCGGATCATCGTGTCCACCGGCAGCGTCTTTTCGGCCTCGTCGACGGCATAGCGGCGCGCGTGCGTCTCGGGATGCCGCGGCGTGAACAGCGTGCACGAGTCCTGGTCGGGCACGATCGAGATGTCAAAGGTGCCGAGCCGCCGCGCCTCGGCGATGATCTCTTGCTTGTCCATGCCGACCAGCGGCCTGAAGATCGGCATGTGCGCGGCCTGATCGATCACCGTCATGTTGTCGAGCGTTTGTGACGCGACCTGGCCGATGACGTCTCCGGTCACGAGGGCTCGCGCCCGCACGTGACTCGCGATCCGTTGCGCAATGCGGATCATCAATCGTCGATAGATGATCACACGCAGATCGCCCTGCACGCTCAATGTGATCTGCCGCTGCAGCTCGCCGAACGGAACGAGATACAGTTTCGATCCGCAGCTGGTAGCGCGTCAGCACCTCGGCGAGCCGTCTCGCCTTTTCCTGCGACGTGTTCGACAGGAACGGCGCGCTGTGGAAATGCACGAGCGTGACGTTGCAGCCGCGCTTCATCATGCGCCACGCCGCGACCGGTGAGTCGATGCCGCCGGACAACAGGCCGACCAGCCGGCCGCCGGTGCCGGTCGGCAGCCCGCCGACGCCCGATTCGCGGCCCATGTAGCAGAACGCGGCACCGGGCACGATCTCGACGCGGATCACGAGCTCGGCGTGATCGAGATCGACCTTCCAGCCGCGCGAGTGCCACACGCGCGATCCGAGATCGCGAGCGAGGTCAGGCGAGGGTGTCGCGAACTTTGGATCGGCACGACGGACCAGCACGCGAAAACTGTTCGCGCTCTCGCGCGCAGGCAGTTGCGCGACGATCGCGTTGGCCATGCCTTCGAAGTCGAGCGGCAAATGGGTGGCCACCGAGTAGTTGGCGATGCCGAAGATTCGCGACAGGCGATCGCGGACTTCCGGAAGCGTCGAATCCTGGCCGAGCACGATCTCGATGCGGCCGACATGCGTCCGCACTTCCTTCACATGCAGACCGGCAAGCGCGCCGTGAATATGTCGCACGAGCCGGCCAACGAACCACGAGCGGTTCTTTCCCTTGAGGGCGATCTCCGAGTAGTGGACGAGGATGGAGGTCATGGCCCGCCTCCGCCCTCAGCCTTCGGCGAGCTCTCGCCGTAGCGGCCCTGGTCCGCGGAGGCGGACGCGATGGCAGCGGCCTGGTGGCCGGACATCACCGCGGACTCGATCGTCGCCGGCAGTCCGGTGTCGATCCAGTCGCCGGCGAGCAGCAATCCTTCAACCGCCGTCCGCGTCCCTGGCCGCGGCGGCGCGTCCGGAGCCAGCGAAAACGTCGAGCGCTTTTCGCGAACCGCCAGGCTCTTCCAGAGCTGTGCCGATCGCGCGGCCGGCAGCGCGTCGCGGACCTCACCGAGCGCGATCGCTGTCAGCTGATCGTTGGTTTGCGCGACGATCGCTTCGGCGCCGCTCGAGATCAGGGAGAGGTGCGACGCGTCGCCGCCGATGATCGCGCGGCGATCGAAGATCCACTGGAAGTGCCGCCCTGGCAGGCCGACGAGCGGCTCGTGCATGACGGCGGCGTCAAACCACAGGTTGACGGTGACGATCGGAAGGCTCGCCAGCGCGGTCGCGTTTGCAACGGTCTCCTCGAGCCCGGCCGGGATCTGATCGAAGAGCGCGTGAAACGAGTGCCACGGCACGGTCGAGATCACGAGCGGCGCCTCGATCACCTCGTCGCGCACGCGCACGCCGCGAATGCGGCGGCCATCGATGACCAGCTTTGCCGGAGTGTTGACGCGCACGTCGCCGCCTCGATCGACGAGCCACGCGCGCGCCGGCTCGGCGTACAGCTCGTCGAGCGGCACGGCCGGCAGCACCAGCGCCGCCGCTGCGGGATCGGGACCGAACACGCGCTCGAGCACGCGGATGAAGTGCGAAGCTTCGGCCTGATCGATCGACTGGTTGAGTGCGGCGAGGGCCAGCGGCTCCCAGAACAGCTCGCACAACCTCGGCGCCTGCCCGTTCTCTTCCAACCAAGTTCGGACGGATTTGCCGATAGGAGCAGTGGAGCGTCCGGCTTTAGCCGGACTGATCCGACTGCCGATCCTCAACACCGACAATCGCTCGCCCCAGCTGAGCGCGTCCCACGCCAGTATCCCCGCCAGAAAGTGCAGCGGCGACGGCAGCGCCGGCAACGCCAGGACGCTGTGATGGCCGCGGCGATCGATCATCGACACCTTCAGCCCGCTTTGCCAGCGCACGCGGTCGGCGGCGCCGATGCGATCGAGAAACGCGAGCGTCTCGACGTAACAGCCCATCAGGATGTGCTGGCCGTTGTCGACGCGCTCACCGGTGATGGGATCGGTGAAAGCCGAGGCGCGCCCGCCGAGACCCGGGCGAGCTTCGAGGACGAGCACGCGCGCGCCGGATTCGGCGAGCGCGGTGGCGGTGGCAAAGCCGGCGCACCCGCCGCCGATGACAATGGCGTCAAAGGACCTGTCAGACATCGCTATCGGCCATGAGCCATCGGCTCTCGGCTCAGGCCCGCGCCGAACGCGTCCAACCGAATGCCGACAGCTGCGACCGCGCCCAGATCTGCAGCGCGATCCGGGCGCGCTGCAGCTTCGGCACGCGGACCCGCTCGCTGAACACGTCGTAGCCGCGCCGCTCGATGCGTTGCAGGATCTCGAAATAGATCGCGCCCATGATTTCGGCCGCCACCAGCTTGCGCGACTCGGCATGCGGCATCGCCTGCGCCGCCGCGGCATAGAACTGCCGCGCTCGCTGGCATTCGTGCGCCAGCAGCTGCCTGATCGCCTCCGTCATGACGCCGGCGGCGAGCGCCTGCTCGCGTGACCCCGAAACGCGCGAGATCCTCCTGCGGCAGGTAGACGCGCCCCTGTTTCAGGTCGGCCTTGACGTCGCGAATGATGTTCGTGGTTTGCAGCGCCAGCCCGAGGTTGAAGGCGTACTCGCGCGAGCGCGAATCGCGACAGCCGAACACCTCGATGCACATGACGCCGACGGCGGACGCGACCCGCCGGCAATAGCCGATGAGCTCGTCGAAGGTCTCGTAACGCGAGCGCCGCAGATCCATCTCGACACCGTCGACGAGATCGTCGAACGGCTGCCGCGACAGCCGAAACGCCTCGACGTAAGGCTTGAGGTTCTTCGATTGCGGCGTCTGGGGCGTGTCGGGACCGAAGAGGCGGCCGACCTCCTCACGCCACTTCACCACCTCGGTCGCGGCCGTGGCCGGATCCGCCGCCTCATCCACCGCATCGTCGACGGCGCGGCAGAAATCCCACACCACGCCAATGGCGCGGCGCTGTGCCGGCGGCAGGACTAGGAACGAGTAGGAAAAGGAGGTGTCTCTCGCCACAGCAGCGTTTCACACGCTATCACTAATGCGTCGGAGGCCCCGAGCTTCGGCCGGGACGTGAACACATCGTAACCGGCGCGATCGAGGCGATCGAGAATCCGCATGCCGCCGAGCCATGTCGCGCGCAGCTCGTAGCGCAGCCGGCCCGATACGCCGTCGCACACCGGGCGCCCACGCTGAAACAGCGCTCGTGTCCGGAGGCCGCAGTCCGCAAGTGCGGACTTCCACTCTGGCGTGATCAGCCTCGCATCGAGCGACGCGACATCCGCACGATGTGCCCGCCAGATCTCCTCGGGGACATACAGGCGCCCTCGCGACCAATCGATCGCCAGGTCCTGCCAGAAATTGGTCAGCTGCAGAGCCGTGCACACCGCGTCCGACGCCGCATCGAGTCGATCGTCGCGATAGCCGCTCAGCCTCAGCACGAGCCGGCCCACCGGGTTCGCCGACTGGCGGCAGTAGTCGACGACATCGGCCCATGTCGAATAGCGCGGCGTGCCGACGTCCTGCACGAACGCGTTCAACAGATCGTCGAACAACTGCAGCGGCAGTGAGAAGCGATCGATCGTGTCGTGCAGCGCGATGAAGATGGCGTCATCTCCCGAACGAGCCTGTCCCGCCGAAGTGCCGACGTGCAAAGGAGGATGGAGCCTGGCGCGCCAGTCGCGGAGCAGCCGCATGCGCTCGGCGGCCTGATAACCGGGCTCGTCGGCGAAGTCATCCGCCGTGCGCGCAAACGCGTAGATCGCCGCGACGTGAGGGCGCAGCTTCGCAGGCAGCAGGCGCGACGCTACTGGAAAATTCTCGTAATGAAGCTTCGCGAGCTGCTCGCAATGGGCGTACGCCTCTTGTAGGTTCAAGGGGTTCAACGGTTCAACGGTTCAAGCGCGTTCAAGGCGTTCAAGGCGTTCAAGGGTTAGAACGCGTTCAACGATTCACCACGGGGTCTCGGCGACGCCGGCGCGGTGATTGGCGGCGCGCGCCATCGTGAACAGCAGATCCGAGAGCCGGTTCAGGTAGACGATCACGACCGGCTCGACGGCATCTTTGCCGAGCGACAGCACGGCGCGCTCCGCGCGCCGGCAGACAGTGCGCGCGAGATGCAGCGCCGCCCCGGCGGGAGCGCCATCCGACAGGATGAAGTGCCGCAGCGCCGGGATCTCGGTGTCGAGGCGATCGATCCAGCCTTCGAGGCGCGTCACGCTGTCGTCGCTGATGACGATCTTCTCGACCCGCTTCGCAATCTTGTGCGAGGGATCCGCCAGGCGCGCGCCGAGCGCGAACAGATCGCGCTGCAGCGAGACGCAGATTTCGTCGAGATCGTCCGGCACACCGGCGGCCCGCACCACGCCGAGGCACGCCTGCAGCTCGTCGACGTCGCCGTACGCGGCGACGCGCGGATCGGTCTTGCTGACGCGCGTGCCGTCGAACAGGCTGGTGTCGCCCGAGTCGCCGGTCCTGGTGTAGATCTTCACGGTAGGATTATAGGCGGCTCAGGCGGGTCTCGAGACCCGCCTCTACGATCGAATTGTCAAAGACGCGCCAACCTTCATTGCCCGCATCGGAATTGCGCCAGCGCTTTCGCCGCAACCTGCTGGCCTGGTATCGCAAGAACGGCCGCGACCTGCCGTGGCGTCACACCGATGACCCTTACCACATCCTCGTCTCGGAGATCATGCTGCAGCAGACGCAGGTCGATCGCGTGCTGCCGAAGTACCACGAGTGGCTGAAGAAGTACCCGTCGTTCGCCGTGCTCGCCGAGGCGCCGCCGGCAGAGGTGTCGCACACGTGGCGGCCGCTCGGCTACAACATCCGCCCCAAGCGGCTGCAGTCGATCGCGCAACAGGCCGTCGAGAAATACGACGGCAGGCTGCCGAGCGATCGCGACACGCTCCTGTCGTTTCACGGCATCGGCGAGTACACCGCCGGTGCGATTCGCAGCTTCGCATTCCGCCAGCGCGCCGCCATCCTCGACACCAACGTCGCACGCGTGCTGTTCAGGATCTTCGTCGGCCAGGGCGATCCAAAAAGCCACGCGATGAAGAAGCACCTCTGGGCCGTGTCGGCGGCTGTGCTGCCGCACAAGCAGGTGTTCGACTTCAACCAGGCACTGATGGATTTCGGCGCGACCCACTGCAGCGCGCGCAAGCCGAAGTGCCCGACATGTTCTATGAAGGGCTTCTGCCGATCAGCTGCAATATGAGATCGCGATCGGCGCCGGGAAACGGCAGCGACGCCAACTCGGATCTGGCGACCCAGCGCATCTCCTGCCCCATCATCGGCTTGGGCTCGCCGGCCAGGTCACAGCGGTAGAAGAACAGTTCAACGGTCTGCTCCGGATACACGTGGAGCACGGTGTGCAGCAGGTCGCGCACGGTGGCGACGGCGTCGAGCTCTTCGAAAATCTCCCGGCGCAGCGCTTCGGCGTGCGTTTCGCTCTGGTGCACCTTGCCGCCAGGGAATTCCCAGTGGCCCGCCAGGTGCGTGCCGTCAGGCCTGAGCGTCAACAGGAATTCGCCGTCACGCTCGATGACGGCGGCGACGACGGCGATGGGCGTCATCTCGGCGGCGGCGCGACCCGTTTCATCTGGGCGCATTCGCGCCGACCGGAACCGGCTGCACCCAGGCGAGCTTGCCGTTTGACTCGATCACCTTCGCGCGGACGTAGGACTCGTCGCCCTTGAAGGTGTATGTCGCCGGACTCGAGATCGCTTCGCTCAGGATCGCGCCCTGCTTGCCGATGAATTGAATCCGGTACTTGCTTGCGGTCTCCGTCTTCACCGCGATCGTCAACGCGGACGATGTGGCCGTGACCGACTGCAGCTCGACGCCGGTCGACGAATAGAAATCGCCGCGCTCGAGCGCTTCGACGAGCGCGCGCGGTTCGAGCCGCGCCGATCGCACGTAGACCCAGCCCTGCCCCGGCCGCGCCACGCGTCTTGTCCTCCGGCCGCTTGAAAAAATGCGCATCGTCAACCGCGATGCCGTAGAGCATCTTGCCGCTCGAGAGCATGCGGTCCCACACCTCTTCGAGCCCGGGCACGCCGCCGCCACCGAGGTTGTTGACGAGCGGATGGCCGTTGAACACCTCAAACAGCCGCGTGCGCTGCAGCTGCAGCAGCTCGTCAGCGGAGATTGCCCAGCCGAAGTTGGGATGGTTCACGCTGGGCACGGCACCGGCGCCGCGGATCGCATCGATCATCCGCTGCGTCATGTCGAGCACCGAGCTGCCGCCGGTCGGCTTGATGAACGCGTTTGGCGCAAACCCATTGACGTGCACCGGCTTGTTCTGGAATCGATCGGTGACCTCTTCGCCCTTCATGACAAGGAACTTTTCGTCGGCGCCGTGCAACGCGTTGAGGCCGTCGACGCTCGTGAGGTAGTTGTGGTCGGTGAGCGTGACGAAGTTGTAGCCATGCTCGCGATACCACCGCACCACATCGTCCGGCGTGGAGTCGCCGTCGCTATTGAGCGTGTGCGTGTGGAGGTTGCCTCTATACCAGAGGGCTTGCGGGCTTGCCTGTCCACCGGAGCCTTGGCGAAGGTGGAGGGCTTGAGGGCTTGGGCCTGCGAGAAGCGCCCCGGTCAACACCGCGGCAACACACAATCCGATTCGCGCGTTAGCAACTGTCTTCACTGGACCACTGCCTTGATGCGCGAATCATTCCATATCACCGTCACGTCCGTACCACTTTCGGTGTAGTCGCGGTGCACGTAGCCGAGACCGACGACGCGATTGACGTTCGGGGAGAAGGCGGCGCTCGTGACGCGGCCGATGTCCTTACCTGCCCTGAGCGAAGTCGAAGGGTCGAAGGAGAAGATTCGCGACTCCGGCAGCGGGACGATGTCGGCGCCCGGGTCGGCGATCCATCGTCACGAGCTTCTTGGCGACGCGGCCGCCGCCTCGATGCGTGACGCGGACAATCACTTCCTGCCCGACGTAGCAGCCCTTCGTAAACGAGATCGCGCGATCCTCGATGCCGGCCTCGAGCGGAATCGTGTCGTCGCTCATGTCGGCGAGGAACCGCGGCACGCCGCGCTCGATGCGGATCACCTCGAAGGTATCGAGATTGATCTCGGCGAGCCCGGCGAACTCGTCCGGCAAGCGTTCATCGATCACGGTCACGAGCTCGTCGCGCCGGATCACCGTCCACACCGAGAGCCGCGCGCTTTCATCGCTGACCTGGGCGTCCTCGGAAAAGATCAGGCCGTCGAGCTTGTCGCGGAGGGTGGCAGCGAGGGTCAGCGGCACATCGAGCAGGATCCGGCTTCCCCGCGCCGCGACGTGCATGTCGGTGATCATGCGGCCCTGCGGAGTCAGGTACGACGAATACTGCGTCTCCCCGTCCTTCAGCGCCTCGACGTCGTTGGTGAGCAGACCTTGCAGCCAGACGGCGCGATCCGCGCCGGAAACCGCGAGAACCCCGCGATCGGCGCGCCGGACGACGCCGCCGTTCGACGTCACGGCCTTGTAGCCGTCGAGAGAAAACATGGTCTAAGCTGAATTGTGACCCAAGTAGTTCGACGCTTTCCGCTTTCTCCGCGTTTCGTACTCTCTGTGTTTTCGGTGCTTTCTGTGGCCCTGGTGTTGTCTGCGCCTTCGGCGGCCCAGACGCTTCCGCCGCTCCCTGTCGCCGAGAGCGGGACACAATTCCTCGTCTTCTTCCGCTCGCAGCCGGTCGGCCGCGAGGAAGTGCTCGTGGTGAGGCTGGCCGATGGATGGGTCGTTCGCGGCACCAGCCGGCTCGGTCCGCCGATCGACATCACCACGCGCGTGGCCCAGATCGACTACGATCAGCAGTGGCGTCCGAAGTCGCTCCTCGTCGACGGCATCGTTCGCGGCCAGGACATGATGCTGAAGACGACGTTCGACGGCACCAAGGCGTCGAACATCATCGCGGTACAGGGTTCGCCGCAGTCGAAGATCGATCCCGTGTCGGCGGATCCCGTCGTGCTGCCGAACACGTTCCTCGGGTCGTACGCGGCGCTGGCGCGGCGCCTGCAAGGCAGGACCGCGGGCTCGGAGCTGCGCGCGTATATCGCGCCCCAGATGGAGGTCACTGGTGCGCGTGGTATCGGCGGCGCCCGAGCGCATCGAGACGCCCAGGGGGATCATCAACTCGACACGATACGCGCTGACGTTCACCAATCCGCCTCCGGCCGGCGATCTCGCGCTCAACCTGTGGGCGGATGAGGACGGCGGCCTGCTGCGCTTGAACATCCCGACGCAGATGATCGAGATGGCGCGCGAGGACATCGCATCGGCGGCGTCGAGGACGGCGGCGTTTTCCGTTCCCGGTGATGAGAGCGTGCTCATCCCGAGCCTCGGCTTCAGTCTCGCGGCCACGATCACCAGGCCGGCCGGCGCAACCGCCGCAGTGCCGGCGGTCATTCTGATCGGCGGCTCCGGACCGACCGATCGCGACGAGACGGTCGCGGGTATTCCGATCTTCGGGCAGGTCGCGCGCGATCTCGTCGCCGCCGGCTTTGCCGTCGTGCGCTACGACAAACGCGGCGTCGGACAGAGCGGCGGCCGCGCCGAATCGGTGACGATTGCCGATTACGCCGAGGATGCGCGGCAGGTGCGTGCTGTGGCTCGAGAAGCAGAAGGGCATCGACAAGAACCGCATCGCGCTCGTCGGCCACAGCGAGGGCGGGCTGGTGGCGATGCTGACGGCCGGTCGCGAGCGCGGCAAGGTCGCAGCCATGGCGCTCGTCGGCACTCCCGCGACCAGCGGCACCGAGGTCGTGCTCGAGCAGCAGAAACACCTGCTGTCGAAGATGCCGATCGACGACGCCCAGCGGGAGGAGAAGATCGCGCTTCAGGAAAAGATCAACACCGCGGTGATCAAGGGCACGGGCTGGGGGGACATTCCGGTGGCGGCGCGGCGCGCCGCGGATACGCCGTGGTTCTACAGCTTCCTCACCTTCAATCCCGAAAAGGCGATGGACAACACGCGCCAGCCGGTGGTGATCGTCCAGGGTGAGCTCGATACGCAGGTGATGCCGCATCACGCCGACAAGCTCGGCGTCATGGCGCGGGAGCGCAAAGGCGACAAGGTGCCGGTCGAGGTCGTCAAAGTGCCGGGCGTCAATCACCTGCTCGTGCCCGCCAAGACCGGTGACGTCTCCGAATACGGTTCGCTCGGCCCTGACGCGAAGATCTCTCCGGATGTCACGTCCGCGATTGCGAACTTCCTGACGAAAGTCATGAAGGGTTGACCCAGCCTTCGCCGGAGGCTTCCACCGCCGCTAAAGCTACGGCGGACGGGTCGGCGCGGCAAGGCGGTGCGCTGCTGATCCGCATCACCGGCCACGACCGGCCGGGGTTGACGCACGCGCTCGCCTCGATCCTCGCGCGCTACGACGCGCGCATCCTCGACGTCGGCCAGGCGGTCATTCACGACGGCCTTGCGCTCGGGATCCTGATCGAGATGACCGAGACGCTGCGAACGTCGGCGATCCTGACCGATCTCCTGCTCGAGGCGCACCAGCTCGGCGTCGAAGTGAAGTTCTCGGCGGCGAGCTCCGATGAGTATGGCGAGTGGGTCAGCGCGCAGGCCCGCCGGCGATTCATCATCACGGTGCTCGGTCCCGCGATCACGGCCGCGCACATCGCGCAGGTATCGGGCGTGATGTCGGCGAACGGGCTCAACATCGATCGCATCGACCGCCTCTCGTCGCGCACGCCGCTCGAGCGCGATGCATCCTCGCAGCGCTTCTGCGTCGAGTTCACCGCCACCGCGGCGGCGGCGCCGATCGAGGTGAGCGAGGATCGCGTGCGAACCGCGCTGGCGGCGATCACCGAATCCGGCGAAGTCGACGTCGCCTTCCAGCACGACTCGATCTTCCGCCGCAATCGACGCCTTGTTGCGTTCGACATGGACTCGACGTTGATCCAGGGCGAGGTGATCGACGAGCTCGCACGGTTGGCCGGCGCCGGCGACGAGGTCCGGAAGATCACCGAGAGCGCGATGCGGGGCGAGCTCGATTTCCAGCAATCGTTCCGCCGCCGCGTCGCCCTGCTGAAGGGGCTGCCCGAGAGCGCGCTGCAGCAGGTCGTCGAGCACATCCCGCTGACCGACGGCGCCGAGCGCCTGGTCGGCACCCTGCGCCGCCTCGGTTACAAGACGGCGATCCTCTCCGGCGGCTTCACGTTCTTCGGCCGCGTGCTCCAGGAGCGGCTCGGCATCGAGCATCTGCACGCGAACACGCTCGACGTTCGCGACGGCGCGGTCACCGGCGAGGTCGTGCCGCCGATCATCGATGGCGCGGGCAAGGCGGAGCGGCTGAAGGAGCTGGCGCTTCGCGAAGGCCTCAGCCTCGAGCAGTGCATCGCGGTCGGTGATGGCGCCAACGATCTGCCGATGCTGCGCTGCGCCGGGCTCGGCATCGCCTTCCGCGCCAAGCCGGTCGTGCGCTCGAGCGCGCGCCAGTCGATCTCGTCGATGGGGCTCGACGGCATCCTCTACCTGATCGGCGTTCGCGATCGCGACATCGGCTAGCGGGCCGGGCGATCTGCTACGGCCCGTCGGAGGTCGGCACGAGAAGCCGGAGCGCCTGCTCATTCCATCCGCCGCGTTACGGCCAAAACTCAGCCGCAGACGTCGGCATCTGCTTTGCCCTGACGCGAACCACGTTGATCCAGCAGCTCGCAGCCTTTCTGCACGAGTTCCCGGCACTCTGCCTGTTTCTCAGCATCGTGCTGGGGCACGTCATCGGGCGGTTTCATTTCAAGGGAGTCGGATTCGGCGCAGTCGTCGGCACCTTGCTCGCGGGCATTGTCGTGGGGATTCTCGCCAGGCCTGAACTGCCGGACTTGCTGCGCTGGGTATTCTTCTACCTGTTCCTGTTTTCGATCGGCTACTCGGTCGGTCCGCAGTTTTTCGGGAGCCTCAAGAAGGAGGCGCTGCCCCAGATCGCGCTCGCGCTCGTCGTTGCGTTCAGCGGTCTCATCACGGTGATCGCGGTGGTGACGGCATTTGGCTTCAATGAGGGCATCGCCGTCGGGTTGCTTTCGGGCGGGATGACGCAGTCGGCCGCGCTCGGTACGGGGCTCAGCGCGATTGCCGAGTTGCCGATTCCCGATGAACTGAAAGCGAAACTGATCGCCGATGCGCCGCTTGCGGACGCGATCACCTACGGGTTCGGTGACCTTGGCCTGATCCTTTTCCTCACGTGGCTCGGCCCGAAGATCATGCGCGCAGACCTCAAGAGCGAGGCGAAGGCACTCGAACGGACACTCTCCGGGGGCAAGGACAGTCAGTTCTTTGCCGCGGCTCTCTACGGAATGCGTGCCTACCTCGTCGAAAACGAACGCGTCGCCGGCTCGAGCGTCGAAGCGCTGGAGCATCGATTCGCTGGCGCACGATTTTCCGTCCAGCGCGTGCAGCGTGGCGATGAGAGGCTGAAGCTGGACCCTGCTCTGAGACTGGAACGAGGCGACCGAATCGTCGTGTCTGCGGGCCGCGCCGCGTTGGTCGATGCCGAGCGCGCGATCGGACCGGAGGTCGTTGACCCTGGCCTCCTGTCAGTCGCTGTGGCGACCGTGGCGGCTGTTGTGACCAATCGCGAGGTGAGCGGCAAGGCGTTGCGTGAGCTGGGGCAACATCCGGATTCGCGCGGAGTGTATCTCGAATCGATCAGCCGGGGCACCGAACCGCTCCCGCGTGAACCGGGGACCGTGCTGGAGCGAGGAGACGTCTTGCGAATCGTCGGCGCGCCCGACGACGTTGCGCGTGCGGCGACACTCGTCGGATTCGTCGATCGCGACCTGGCGGCGACCGACCTGACATTTCTCGCCGGGGGAATCTGCCTCGGCATGCTGCTCGGGCTGCTCAAGGTCAACGCCGCAGGAATCGTTCTTGGGCTCGGCACGGCAGGTAGCATCCTGGTCGTCGGTCTCGTGGCCGGATGGGTGCGCAGCCGCTATCCCGTGTTCGGATCGATCCCGGAGCCCGCGCAGCGGGTGCTGATGGACATCGGCCTGATCGTCTTCATCGCGATCGTGGGAATGCACGCCGGACCGCACGCCGTTGAGGCGTATCACACGAGCGGCGGCTCCTACTTCGCGAGCATCTTTGCCGCCGGCATGGTGGTCACGATGGTGCCGCTCGCGGCCGGAGCAATCGCTGCGCGGTACCTACTGAAGATGAGTCCCTTGATGACGCTCGGCGGACTCGCGGGCGCCCAGACCTGCACGCCCGGACTGAATGCACTCCGCGAAGCCAGCGACAGCAACATCGGCTCGCTGGCCTACACGGTGCCCTACGCGATCGGCAACATCCTGCTCACCGTATGGGGACCTGTCATCGTCGCGATCGTGCACGCCATGAGAACAGCGTGAAAGAGAACTACGCGATCAGTGTGTTGTGGAACGCCTCGATGCGCCAACCGTCCTCGCTCTCTGCGAGCACTACCGTAAATAGCGAACGGTGTTCTCCGGCCAGCGGACCCGTGGGGGCATTCAGCAAGGTCTTCACATGGGCCAGGAGAATCCCCTTCGCAATCTCGCGCACTCCAGCCACCTGATAGCGGACGACGCTGCCCTTGTAAATCGTGTTGAAGATGCCTTGATGTCCCTTGGCGATGGCTTCACGAGTCCGAAAATGCTCACCGCGGATGTTTACGAAGTCAGCATCTTGCGCAAAAGGCTGCGCAAACGCCGGACCGTCTCCTGCGTTCCACGCGTCTTCGAGCCCGGCAATCAGATCCGACACGAGCCGATCGTCCTCAACATTCATGAGCTGTCTCCGATGCTCAGTTTCCGGTCTGTCACCCGGCGCGCGACCGATAAGGCCCCGACCCCCGTGAACAGCGCCAGGAGCACCGGCCCCCACGTCGGGCCGACTTGGCGCGCGAACTCCGAGATTCGCGTCGGGTCTGGGGCCCCGCGAGCCTGGAAACCCAACGTGAACGCGTAGCCAGTGACGACAAGGATGGTGACCAGCATGCTTCCGAGGAACGCCACGACAGCCGCGGAAACGATCCGCCGCCAGCGCACAGCGACGAGCACGCGGTCGTTCATTTACAGGTCCCCTCGAAGTTTGGCGGCAGCTTCGCGAAACTGAAGGACATTGCCTTCGGGGTCGAGTCCATCACATACCGTGACGCCGTTGAACGACCATTCGCGATCCGCCGGTTCGATCAATCCGCCATTCGCTTCGGCGACCCAGCGAAGATTCGAGATGCTGGGCACAAAGAACACTGGCTTGAATGCTGCCGTTGAGCGTCGAGCGGGCGGGGTCGTGACGTCGCCTGCCGCTGCTCCACTGACGGTGATCCGGTGCACCACCAACTGAAATCCCTGTGACTCCAGCAAGATGTGATCCTCGTCACGACTTGCTTCGGTAAGACCGAGCACGAGCGAGTAAAAGGTCGCAACCCGATCAGGATAGTTCGCGAAGAGCACCGCGCCTGTTCTTGACTCATATCCCATTTGTGCTCCGCCATGTCCGCGTTCTACGAGCGACCTCGCCTGCGTTCAAACTCCGTCCACAGCCACGTAGCCAACACCGTTGCGGTCCCAAATCCGATGCTTATGGCAATACGCCCGGCGACTGTGAACTTCTCTGGAACACCGAGAGTACGGGACAGCATGATGAAGACACCGGCATTCAGAAGACCGAGTGCAGCTCCCTGCAGTCCGACACGATACCAGGGCCCAGCCGCCTTACTGACCGTTGATCTCCCACGGTATGCCGAATCTGTCGGTCAGTACGCCGAAAGCCGGCGACCAGAAGGTCTCCTGCATCGGCACCGCAACGCTGCCTCCTTCCGCTAGAGCAGCGAATATGCGGCGCGCCTTCTCGACACCTTCGACGTCCACAAGCACAGAAAAACCCCGGGGTTGCCGATAGTGATCCGATTGGACGTCCGATCCGGCCAACTCACAGCCGTCGAACACGAGGGTTGCATGCACGATCTTCTCGCGCCACTCAGCCGGCACGTCCTTCGCCATGGGCGTATCGCCATACTTGAGCATCTTCACTTCGCCACCGAACAGCTGAGCGTAAGGGCTGAACGCCTCCCGGCAGTTCCCGGAATACGAAAGATGCGCAGTCAGTGCCATTGATCACTCCGTATGTCGCAAAGCCAAGGACAAGCTGCAGTGCGGTTGTATGGTCATCGAGAGAACACGTGCTGCTGATCCCCCGACGGCTACGGCTTTGCTGTGGTCACCTGTGACATCAGCACCATCCACGTCCCTGTCTCCAGGGTCCACACTTCCAGGACCCAAAGGCCGCCGCTGAAGAAGCGCGCGAACACGAGGTCGCCTCGGCGCGTGTTTTGTTCGCGGGAACGCGGAACGTACGGTTTCGCCACCTGAGACCTCAGGTTAGCGAGGCGCGCCGCTCGGCTCATGAACGACCCATCCTGCTGGACGGTTGTCAACGTCTCGACCGTGTACCGTTCCCACTGCGCCGGATCCGCAGCATAGAAGGCGGCGTCGCGCGCCTGCATCGCGGTCCGCAGTTCCGTGGGAACTTGCGCATCGACCGAAGCGGTAAGCGCGAGCGACGCTGCAAGTGCGAAGGCCAGGACGACGAGGCCGGCGCCCGCCACCTGGAACTCCCAGGACCGCTCCACGGAAACGCGCGCCATCATTCTCAACGCCACTTTCGGTGCGCAGAAGCGAATCAGGCTCTTGATGATGAGGCACCAGCCCACCAGCGTCAGGACGGCAGGTATCCCAGACCAGACGTTATGAAACGCGACGATGACGCCTGCCACTGGTAAATTCAGAAACCCGTCCACGAAAGCGCCTGCTTCTCCCTTGCCTCGCAGGAGGATGAAGAACTCGGCCCAGGCCTTCGGTTGCAGGATGTGCGAGAGGCCAATGACTCCGGACAGGATGACGGCAAGGACTTCAACAGATCTCTCCATCCGTTCTCCCGGTGCTTTACGAAGTTGTCTTCCCAGGCCTTCGAGAGAGCCTATTCTCCCTGGTCGCGATCGATGTCCTGACCGAACACTATCCTTACACCGTTGATGTCGCGCACACCAAATTCGCGGATCCCATACAGCTGGTTTGTCGGCCCCGCATCAACTCTGGCACCCCGTCCAACTACTTCCTTGAAATACGCGTCGACGTCCTTGACCCATTGGAACAGGTGGACGCCCTTTGGATTCTCATCACCACGAATAAAATGGATTGCGGAGTTATCGCGCCAGACTACCGCATAGGTGTCATCGCCAAAATCCCAGGTAAAGCCCAACACATCGCGATAGAACGCTGCGGTCGCCTGAACATTCGCGACATGCAGAACCGGTGCGCCTTGGACAAACTGAGCTGGATTGGACGACGGTAGCGCGGGCATTGGCCGCTCCTGGTTTGATGGGTTCCAACCGCCTAACGGGGCAAACCAGCGATCTCCGTTCGTATCCTGTAGAGAGTCTTTCCCGCGGTCACGTACAGCGTCTTCATGTCAGGACCTCCAAACGCGTTGTTCGTGATGAAGTCCTCCGGGATGGCAATGAATTTGAGGAGCTTGCCCTGAGGGGAAATGACGTAGACGCCGGTCCTGGTGTCGAGGGTTTCCGAGCTTCCGCGAAGCTGGTTCATGCCGGCGGAGGCGTACAGGTTTCCCTGCGTATCGATGCTCATCCCGTCAGCACTTCGACCCGGATAGAAGTTGTAGTGGATGCGCATGTTGCCAACGGATCCATCGTCATGAAGATCATAGGCGCGGATCATGCGCGCGCCGCCCTCCTCGCGATTCGATTCGATCAGGTAGAGATGCTTGTCGTCGGGTGAGACTTGAATCCCGTTCGGCCGCTGAATCTCGGGGGCCGCGAGAATTCGCGCGAGCTTTCCGGGCCCATCGATCCGATACACGGCGCCACCCGGAAGATCGGTGAAGTACAAGCGACCCTTGCCATCGATCGTGACGTCGTTTGGACCCGCGAATGGCCTGCCTTGATAGCTGTCGGCGAGCACTTCCATCTTGCCTGTCCGCAGATCCGTCCGCGTGACCTGGGGTTTGAAGGTCACTGGGACCCCCGTGCGATCCGATCCCGCTCCCTCACAGGCCACCAAACGTCCCTGAGGATCGATGAGCAGGCCGTTCGCATTGTTGCTGTGTTCGCGGAAGGTCGACAACACGCCTTTCACCGTCAGCTTCATGATCCGCTGCGACACCATCTCGGTGAAGTACACGTTGCCATCCCCATCGACCGTGGGACCTTCAAGAAAGGAAACCGCCGCAGCGATTTCTGGCTGCTGCGCCTTCGCGGCAGCAGCTGCCACGACGATCAGACCGATTCCGGCCAGTGCACGTGCGATGAACCTGATGGGGGTCACGGCCATGTGCCTCACGATGCCATTCTCACTGCGCACCCTTGATCTCAACCAGAATCATTCGGACGGGCGTCTTGCCTACGTTCTGCGCGTAGTGCCGCGGGCATGATCATGCGAAGGAGTCTAGACCATCCATGGACTACCAGAACTTAGCCGGGCTCTTGATCGCCCCGGACACCACGGCGTTCCGAACCTCGTCAATTGTGGTCAGGCCGCCTGGTGCAGCACCACCCCACTCGAATCGAGTCGCGACCGGCGTCCAGTGAAAGAGCGCCACGTGCCACGTGTGGTCGGTGCCACCGCGCTCGTAGTAGACGAGGCAGTGATCACTCGAGCATCCGGCTGCGACGAGCCGGCGAATCGGCAGGCTCGGGTTGACGTTCACGGGGGTGGCCCGAAACGCGGCTCCGGGCTCGGCGATCTCGAGTGTCCGGCTGCCGAACAACGTTTGCAGCGCGTCGCGGACGCCCAGCGGCAGTCCTCTGATGGACGTGACAATCCCGAACCGCTCGTCATTGACGTGGGCCCGCAGCACCACGGACAGTGCGGCGACGGGCGCGGCCTGATGGCCGGCGACCACAAGCGGCGACAGGCTCAGGCCGATCGCGAAGAGAAGTCGTGTGCGGCGCATGCAGTTAGGGTCGCTCGTGCAAGTAACAGCAGAGGCCATCCGGCAGTCGCGATCATTTGAAGGAGTCTAAACCATCCGCCGCAAGTCCTTGGGCGCTGAACCGGCTAACACTTGAGGGTCGCGAGGGCGGCGGCCGCAGCGGCTTGGTAGGCAGCTGACCGAGTGTTAGAGTGCCCTTGTGACGCTCAAGATTGAACTCGAACGTGAAGCCGACGGTCGCTGGATCGCCGAGATTCCCGACTTGTCTGGCGTGATGGCATACGGCGTCGATCAGGCGGAGGCTGTCGCGAGGGTTCAGGCCTTGGCTCTTCGCGTGCTCGCGGAGCGGCTTGAGCACCGTGAAGCCCCTGGCGAATTTCTGAACGTAACGTTCCAAGCTGCGTGAGCAACTGGCCCGCCACGAAAGCGCGACGAGTGCTCGCCTCGTTGTTGCGTATCGGTTGGACGGTCAAGCGACAATCTGGTTCGCACCGCACGCTGGTCCGATCCGGATGGCTCGATTTCGTGTTCGCATTCCACGACGATGACGAAATTGGCCCGGCGATGCTCGCTCGAATTGCGAAGCGAACAGGCTTAAGACCAGCGGACTTGTAGAACTTACTGCCGGATCTGCGAGGCCGGCAATTCGTTAGGTCCAGCCGAGTTCCTTCATCGCCAAGCCGGCGTGCCAGATCTTGGTCATATGGGCGATTTTGTCCCCCTCGAACTGCATGACGTAGACGTAGTCAGTGCTGGTGTGACGCCCGGTCGGCGGCACCGGGCCGCCCTGACCCGTGTGGGTGGCGTGGAACACGCCGTAGGCGGCAACGTTGTTTCGTGTTGCATCCGTCGCGAAGGACTTCACTTCGTAATGGCCGTCCGGCAGAACCGTCATCATGGCTTTCATCCAATCCGTGTACTGAGCCAGTGTCTTCACTTCGAGCAATGGCTCCGCCTGGGCCTGAAACGTGGCGTCTGGCGTGCAATGAGCCCTGCACACCTCCCATCCCTTGCCTGTCTCGCATGCTGCGAAGAAGGCCTCTGCAACGGTCGTGATCGATGCCATCGAACGTCTCCTTTCTTGAACGCTTGTGATCGGGCGGTGACTGCGGAAGGAAGGAGTCTAAACGATCTCGACTACGACGAAGCGCTTAGGCGATTGGGAATGCGATGCGTTGCACAATAGCCCTTGTAGAGGTGATCCACGATTCCCTGGCCGTAGACAGCAACGAGTCGGCTGAAGCTCGTATCGAAATTGGACTGATTTGCCGTGTAAATTGAGTGCAGCATGCGACGAAACTGATAGTCGAACGTGTGCTCGACTTGCGGAGATTCCCGCAGCGACCTGTCAGCGGCATCCCAATGCTCGCCGAGAAACAATTTGTCGAAGCGATCCACGGTGAGCGATAGCTCCTCGATCTGGGCTTTGCTCAGCGCCAGCGGATCGGGCGCCAGCATGTCCTTTAGCTTGCTGAGATCAGTGGGAGTCGCCGACAAGTCCATGACCTGCTCAGGTCTGAAGTCGTCTAGAATCCCATTTGGCTCGAGAAGCACGGGAACCACCATCAGTCGCCCGCTCTTGACGAGCCTGACGGCATGCTGGTATTCGTCGAAAATCCACGTGGTCTTACCCTTGCGTGCCGTGAGCATGTCGGCCGACGCTTCCGTGAGCAGCAAGATGTAGAACTGACAGTCCTGCAACGACGTAATGAAGGCAGGAATCCGGAAGTACGCATCGGCATCTTCGTCGAGATTCTCAATGTCGAGGAACGCGCGATAGCCCAGCTCGCGCACGTATTGTGCAAGACCGACGACAAAGTCGGACATGGGCTTCCCGTTCCACTTGTAGCCGATGAAGACGCCTGGCGGATAACCCCACCAAAGCGGCCCCTCCTGCCGCCTGCTCGAGGCGAGCCCAAGCATGGCCAGTCTTACTGGAAGCGAACCTTCGGCCCAGGCGATTCGGTTCACCGTCTCCGGGTCGGCCCCGTCCAGTTCTTTCATCAGGTCCATGATCGTCTTCATGCGACGTCGTCATCGGTCATCGTTCCAAAGAAGCGCCACATCATGGCGGGCGCCACGCTCACTCTCTATCGTAGGTAGGTCCGTTAACCGTGCGATGCGAAAGGTACTGCCATTTGCCGTCGCGCTTCGCGTACACGCGTTCGTACCAGACCGTGAACCGCCGTCGCCCGGGAATGGCATCCTTGAAGCGCCCGACGTAGCGCCCATAGGTGATCACGACATCGCCATGCACCTCCGTTTTCACCGAATCGAGCACTCGCGACGCATACGGCGATTTGGCCACCGTCGCCAACCAATCCGCCCGACTGTCGACGCGAAGCGGTTCGCCGCCTGTCGTCCACCCGTCACCGTGCGTGAACGTGAAGGTCGGCGCCGAAGCCGAGTCCACGAAGCCAACGTCGCCTCGAACAACGGCCGCCTCGATGTCGCGCTCGAAGGCAAGCACTTCGGCGGCAGCGTCGTGCGCGGTCTTCGGCGACGCGGCTTGACGATTCGTCGTCGCTGCTGTTTGCTGCTGCGCGGCCATCGAGGTGAATGCGACACATCCTGCGAGAATTGACCAACTCAGTGCACGTCGGTGCGTCATGTCAGCCTCCGAATCCTGCGTCGACACTGGATAGGCGCGGTCGATTGCAGTCGCGAAGCCTGTGCACGAGAGTCTCTTCGCGGTCCCATTCTTGCGCGACCAAGCTTCCGAGTTTGGAGGCAGCAATCGCCATGTCGCGTCGGCTCCTTCAAAACATCGCAATTGGATTTGCCGGACTTCCGGTGCCTCGAGCGATCTTCAACGGCAGCGCCATGAACATGAACTCGTAGCGGCGTTCTTCGGCGCACGCATCCGCCAGCGGTTCGAGCAAAGTGTTGTCGATGAGCGCGACGCCATAGCTATAGAGTACGGCATGAGCTGGAAACGGATGACCGCTTGTGTCGGGCACGGAATCGTGCATATCCCACGCGAGCACCGCCACATCACGATCGCGAATGAATCGCGCGCATGACGAATCCAACCCTGGCCGCGACTCGGTGACGCCGCCGTATCGCCCTGCCTCCTTCACGAACGACTCCCGCCCGCTGTAGACGAGCAACGCATCGCCGGGTTCGACGCTGACGCCCTGCGCCTTGGCGATCGCCTCGAGCTCGGCGCCGGTCACCGGCCTGCCGATGGCGACGTGCGGAACCTTGCGATACCGCGGGACGTCGAGCAGCACGCCTCGCGTGATCAGGCCGTTGCCGAACGCCGTGATGTCGCCAAACCGGACGCCGTTCGTATCGATCTCCTTGGCCGGATCGCGGCCGTTCCACATGCCGTCGCGATCCCACATGTGGACGAGCGCATCCACGTGTGTGACGGCGACGCCGTGATATTCGAAGCCGTAGTAGTCAACGACGGAGTTGCCGGCACCCCGCTGGTTGATGCGGATGTACTGCTGCTCGGGTGTGAACACGCGTCCGAGCGAGACCGCTCGGCCCGACTTGACCAGCGCCGCAGCGGCTGCGCGTTTGGCGGGTGTGATCAGGTTGACCGCTCCTTTCTGATCGTCGGCACCCCACCGCCCCCAGTTTCTCCGATACGTATAGGGATTCGTCGATTGAGTGTTCGCGGACGACGAGGACATCAGCGTCGCACCGCCGAATGCCGCCGCACTCATCAGGAAGCTTCTTCGGGTGGAGCTGGTCATCGCAACCGTCCTCCGTTCAAGACCCGCGGGTCGAACGACCTGCCGCTCAGTCTCGCGCGACGTGGCGATCATGCGAAGCAAGGGCCTTTGTCGATAGCAACATGTGCCTCACCGGGCTAATCGTGAGCAGGCGGCAAGCCTACCATCAGGCCTGCCGGCAAGTCACCCAGTCGCGTCGCTCCCGCGCACATCGTGCGAGATCACTTCCGGACGCCTAGTCGCAATTCGGCACCCGGAACGCGGAAAGCGCGAGTCCGGACCAGTGACCGGGCCGAGGCCCTGAGGTTTCTTTCCGATTGGAGGCGTCGCAGCGCCGGCGTCAGCAACAGGACAATGAACAGCGCATGCAGCGACATGAAGGCGAAGCGCACAAACGGGAACCCTGCATGAGATGTCCGGCGATTAACCCATTGAAGAAGGACGAATGGCGCAACCAACGGAGAACTGATCAACAGCGAAGTGACGAAGGACTTTAGGGTTCCGGAAGCGGCCTGGTCCTGAGTCATCATCGCCCCGTCTTGACTCGCGCACCGCATGCGGCACACATACGGGCCTTCTTGGTGCGCAGGGGCTTGCCGCATTGGGCGCAGGGAGGGCCGAGCAGCATGAGGCGATGGTGCATGACCTCCTGAGGATCCACACCAGCCCGACCCGTCGCCTTCGCATACAGTTCGGTTACGGGCCGGAAGCACGCTTGCACGGCGGGATCCGACACCGCCTTGCCGGTCTCACGTCTCAGAGTCTTGGCGCGCTCGAGGCATTCGCCGTAGGCCTTCATGACCGGCGCGTACTCTTGTTCAGTCAGCATCGGCACGTCATCCATGCACCGCCAGCAGTAATCGATACGCATCGCGTCTTGCCTGCTACCTAACAATCGCCCGACGCGCTGCCGCCCAGCCAGGAGCGGGCGCAATCTCATTCTCGGCGGGCTAGAGCGTCTGCCACATGTTCTCAACGCGCTCGCGCAGCTCGGTCGCAGTCTGGTTGTAGTCGGCCGGCTCGGCGAACGACATCGGCGCACCAATCACGATCCTGACACGATGGCGGCTCCACGGACGCGAGCAGGCCCCAGTTCAAGCTGCCGCCGCGCGGCCACAATTCGAACACGCCCTTGATCGCAACCGGAACAATCGGCACGCGCATGTGCTGCGCCAGGATCGGCGCGCCCTTCTTGAACTTCTTCACCGTGCCGTCGATCGAGCGCTCGCCCTCCGGAAAGAGCACGAGCACCTTGCCGTGCGTCGAGGCCGAATGCGCCTGCCCTCATCGCCGGAACGAGATTGGAATCCGGATCGACCGGGACCAGATTCGCGAGCCGCGCGAACCACTGCGTCAGCGGCGTTTCGAAATACTCGACTGCGCCGACGAAGAAGAGATTCTTGAAGACGCCGAAACGGCAACCTCGAGCAGAGCATGAACGGATCGAGATAGCTCTGGTGATTGGGGCTGATGATGTAAGCGCCGGTCCGCGGAAGGTTTTCCAATCCTGTCACTTCGACGCGAAAGAGGAGCGCGCGGATCGTGCGCGCGAGCGCGTGCAACAGCGGCGCGGCAATGGGGCGGTTCTCGAGAAGTCCGCTCAGCAGCGGATCGTCATCCGGCGGCAGGTCCCGAAGGAGCACGGACCAGGATTCCACCTTCGCGCTTCGCGCTGTCGGTGGACAGGTGGCGTGTCTCGTCCGTCGCCAACGCGGCGACGAGCTGGCGGACGGTGAAGATCTCGGACGCCGCCTGCTGCGACACCTTCGCTCCAACCCGCTGCTCGAGCTCGGTCAGCAGCTCGACGCGCTCCATCGAATCGAAACCGAGATCGAGCTCGAGGTTGGCATCGGGAAACAGCCGCCCGCCCTGCTTCAACCGGCCTTGAATCACGACGAGCACCGCCGCCGATCGCGGTTCCTCCATCCAGGCGCGATCGTCGGAGCTGATCGACGTCTCCGGACCGAGCGACGAAGTTCGCTGACGCTCGCGCACGCGCCGCTCCGACCTCATGCCTCTTGATCTTCTGTGTCGTCGTCCTCGGCAACGGCTCGAACCAGATGTCGTAGCCAAGCACGCGCTTGTGCGCCGGCAGGCCGGCCGCGAGCCCCTCCATCTCGAAGCGAATGAGATCGCCGGCATTGACGATCTTCTTGTCGCGCAGCAGGTCCATGTTCGGCACGACCACGCCGAACAGGCGCTCCGACGACGGGCGTCCGGGCTCGGCGAGGCCGATGACGCAGATCTCCTTCACGAACGGCGATTTTCGATAGTGCGCCTCGATCTCCTCCGGATAGATGTTCTTGCCCGACGCCAGCACGATCACTTCCTTCTTGCGCCCGGTGATCGTGACGCGGCCGCGGTCGTCGATGCGGCCGAGATCGCCGGTGTAGCAACCAGCCGTCCTTGATCACCTCTGCGGTCGCATCGGGACGGTTGTGATAGCCCTGCATGACGATCGGCCCGCGAATCAGGATCTCGCCGTCGTCAATCCTGATATCAACGCCCCGAAACGCGCGTCCAACGGTGTCGATGTGGGCATCGTCAGGCGCGCTGATCGTCGCGGCGGCGCTCGTTTCGGTGAGGCCGTACGCCTGCAGGATTGCGAAGCCGAGCGAGTAGAGGTCCCTCCCAATCACCGGATCGAACTTCGAACCTCCGGTGACGAGAAGGCGCATGTCCCGACCCATCTGGTCGTGGATCTTGCCGAAGAAGACGCGCCCGAGGTTGATGCCAATGCGCCGCAGCCGAAAATTGAGCGCGAGCAGCGCCTTGAACAGGACGCGCGTCACCAGGTTGGACTTCGCGACCTGCTGCATCACGCGCTGGTGAATCAGGTAGAAGAACTGTGGCACGCACGCGAAGATCGTGATCTTTCGCTCCGACAGCGCCTTGACGAGATCCGTCGAGTTCAGTGTCTCGAGATAAACGACGCGAGCGCCGACCGCAAACGGGAGCAGGAGGTTCGCCAGCTGCGCGAGCGAATGGAACAAAGGCAAGACGCCAAGAATCGCGTCCTTCTCGGTGACGTTCACTGCCGCAAACGCCGCGTCGCGCTCGGCCAACAGATTCGCGTGGCTCAGCATCACTCCTTTGGGGTCGGACGTTGTTCCGCTGGTGTAAAGGATTACCGCTGTCGCCGTCGGTTCAAGGGGTTCAAAATGTTCAAGGTGTTCAAGTAGTTCACTTGGTTCAGAGTGCAGATCGACGATCGGCACGCCGCTCCCGCGCGCCATCAGAATGAATTTCTTGCCGGCGAGCACCAGCTTCGCGCCGGAATCGCGGACGATGGTGGCGACTTGCGCGGCTGAATAGTTCGTGTCGAGGGGAACGGCGACGGCGCCGCGCTTCAGGATGCCGAGATAGGCCGCGCACCAGTGCGCGTCGTTGGCGGCGAGGATCGCGCACCGATCGCCGGCGCCAATCCCTTGCTGTGCGAGCCACGATGCCCATGCGGACGCCATGTCGTGCAGCTGACGGTAAGAGAATCGATCGACGCGATCGGCGCGTTGAATCTCGACGGCCGTCTTTTCGCCGACACGCGCAACGGTCTCGGCGAAGACGGTCCACAGGTTTTGCTGGGGCAACCCGGTGATCCTACTGCTTACACGAGCCTGCCTGGCCGAAGCGTCAGCGAAGGCCGGGTGCTAACCAGCGAACCTCGAGATACGTGATCGGTGAGTCGACCTCCGAGAACCAATGCGCGGAACCGGCGGGGACGATGACGACATCGCCCTTGACGACCTTCTGCGTCACCCCATTCGCGATCGATGCCGGTTTTCCATTCGCGGCGGGCACCAGCGTTCCGCCCGTCACCACCGCTCCCGCGCCCTCGACGATGTAGAGGAGCTCGGTGTTGCCGGGATGAGCAAGGGCGCCGGCGGGTTTTTCGCGCTTCACCAGGCTGACCCGGTATTGATCCGTCGTCGTCACGTTCGACGAGGACATGCCGCCGGCGTTGACCGTCGCCTTGCTCAACACCGCGGCCAGATCGGCGGCGGACTTGAAGATCGCCGGCGATCCGGGCGCAGGTGCCGGGCGCGGCGGCGCCGGTGTTTGCGCCGAGGCAGACACTGAGGCGATCATCACGATGAAACCGGCCAACCCAGCTCGCATAGCGTCTCTCCTTGGTGAATCGGGGCTCGTGCACATGAAACGGATTCTGAACGGCCCGGCCCGGCGCGCGGCAGTTATATCACTGCTGCTGACAGCGCCCGTCTTGACGGCGCAACAACGGCAGGCGCCGCGGCCAATTCCGCCTGGCACGTCGACAATCCGAGGTCAGGTGCTGGACAGCATCACGAAGTCCCCGGTCGCCGGCTGCACCATGCGCGTTGGCTCCGAGGGCAGCTTTGCCACGCTGGTGTCCGATTCGGACGGCGCGTACGAGCTCGAGGATGTTGCGGCCGCGCGCTACCACTTCTTTCTTCAATGCCCTGCCCACCTGGCCTTGTGCACTGCGCCAGGCCCCGATGCGCCAAACTGCCGCGAAGTCGAAGTGATCAGAGATCAGGAGCGTGAGCACGTGAACTTTCTCGTCGTGCCCGGGCGCGATCGCACGCGGACAGGTCATGACCTTCGATGGACGCCCGGTCACGCGAGCAAATGTGAGGCTCGGCAGGGGGATGCGTGGCGAACCGACCGCCACGAACGCGTCCGCGACGACCGACATCGAAGGCCACTTCGAGCTGACGAACTTGCCGGCCGGCGAATGGCGGCTTGAAGTTGAGATTCCTCCCGTACCGGGCGGCTTGCGGCCGCCGGTCGTCTACTACCCCGGCGGCCTGTCGTGGGAAGAGGCCGGCGGCGTCGCGCTCGAGGCCGGCAGAGTCGCCGATCGGCTCACGATCACGGTGCCGCGCATCAACGAGAACGTCCTGACCATTGTCGTGCCGCCTGCCGACGCCACGATCTCCGACATCGCCGTGTCGGTCCTGCGCAAGTCACCGCTCGCGGTGAATCAGATCGATCTCAATGTCGAAGGCGTCGGCATGCTCAAGGGCATCATGCCCGGGCGGCACTTCGTCACGGCGCGCGCCAGCTCCCGCGATAAGCAGTGGGTGGCATATGAAGTCGTTGACTTCATCGAGGATACCTACGAGGCCCGGCTGCAGTTGATGCCCACCGGCAGCATCGCGGGGAAGATCGTCACCGACAAAGGCGAACTGCCGCCGCTCGACGGACTGATCGTCGGGGCGTCCTGGATTCACGATGGCGACGAAGTGAATCCGCTGGCCGCCGATGAAGCGAAGGTCTCGCCGGACGGCTCCTTCCGCGTCGACAATCTCTTCGGCACGCGCAAGCTGCAGTTGCGAGCGCTCGGCCTGGAGTGGGAAGTCGCCGCGGTTCGCCAGGACCGCACGGACGTCACCGAGAGCGGCGTGATTGTCGTGCCCGATGCGACCACCCAGGCGACCATCGTCCTGCGCCGGCGCTAGCGACCCGCCTTCGCCAAGGCTTCCGCCTCCGCTAAAGCTGCGGCGGACAGGTCGGCGAGGCAGGCTTGTATGATTGATGTACCCGATGCCATCACCCCTCCGCATCGCCTTTCTCGGCTGCGGCTTCATCACGCGCGTGCACAGCCGCAACCTGCGGCGTTTCAGCAGCGAGATCGTCTGCGGCTATGCCAGCCGCGACAAGGCCAAGGCCGCCGCGTTCTGCGGTGAGTATCGAGGGAGCGGCAGTTATTCCGACTACTCGGACGCCATCAACG
This sequence comes from uncultured cyanobacterium, assembly GCA_963833135.1. Lineage (GTDB taxonomy): Bacteria > Acidobacteriota > Vicinamibacteria > Vicinamibacterales > UBA2999 > 12-FULL-67-14b. The sequence continues at coordinate 71,548 of CAWHWW010000019.1, forward strand.
ATCCGAACGTCGACGCGGTGGTGGTCGCCGTGCCGCCGAAGTTTCATCTCAACCTGACGCTGCAGGCGCTGTCGGCCGGCAAGCACGTGCTGGTGGAAAAGCCCGCCTATCCGACGACCGGCGACTACCAGGTCGTTCGCGAGGCGCGCGACAAGGCGAAGCGAGTGGTACTCGTCGGCGAGAACGATCACTACAAGCCGCTCGCCATCAAGCTGCGCCGGTTGCTGGCCGATGGCATCATCGGCGACATGGTCTTCGGCCACTTCAGCAGCATCGTCAAGCGCCTGAAAACCCAGGACGACTGGCGCAACGACGAAACGATGGCCGGCGGCGACGCCTTCTTCGAAGAAGGCATCCATTGGCTCCACCTGGCCGGGAGCCTTGGACCGACGATCATCTCGATCCGCGGCTTCCGCCCGGCGCCGTCGGGCGAAGGACCGGACCGGCGCGTCAAGAGCATGATGGTGGCGTTCCAATACGACAACGGCGCCGTCGGCTCGCTGTATTACTCGCGCGAGATCCCGTCGATGCTGAAGGGCCTGCGCCTGTCGAAGCTGATGGGGCGCAAGGGCGTGATCACGTTCGAATCGAACGGCGCGGTGATGCTCGTGCGCGGTGAAGGATTTCCCAAAGTGATCTTCCCGGGCTTCCGCGACATCCGCGGCTACCAGGCGATGTATCGCGACTTCCGGGAATCGATCATGACCGGACGGGCGCCCGAGATGAGCCTCGAGCGGGCGATTGAAGACCAGCTGTTGATGGATCAAATCTACTCGTCGCTTGAGTGAACCGTTGAACACCTTGAACTTCTTGAACCCTTGAACTCCTACGACGTCATCATCATCGGCAGCGGCGCAGGCGGCGGCACCATCGCCCGCGAGCTCGCCGGAACCGGCGCGAAGATCCTGATCGTCGAGCGCGGCGATTTCATCCCGCAGGAAGATCACAACTGGAACCCGGCGTCGGTGTGGAAGGATCTCCGCTACCGCACTACCGAAACCTGGCTCGACGAAGCCGGACGCTCGTTTCGTCCTTACACGCACTACTGCGTCGGCGGCAACACCAAGTTCTGGGGCACGGTGATGTATCGGCTGCGCCCGGAAGACTTCAAGGAGATGCAGCACGCCGACGGGGTGTCGCCGGCGTGGCCGATCGACTACGACACACTCGCGCCGTACTACGATCGCGCCGAAGCGATGTATGAAGTGCACGGTGAGAGCGGACTCGATCCAACTGAAGGTCCTCGCAAGCCGTATCCCTTCCCCGCCGTTCCCCACTCCAGGGTCGTCGGCGCCATCGTCGAGCGGCTGCGGGCGCAAGGGCTGCATCCGTCGCCGCTGCCGCTGGGCCTTCGCGAAAACTGCATCTTCTGCAACACCTGCAACTCGTTTCCCTGCAAGATCCACGCGAAGAGCGATGCCGAAGTCTGCGCCGTCAGGCCCGCGACCGCGACGGGCAACGTCACGCTGTGGGTCAACGCAATGGCGCGCAGGCTGATTACCGATAGCACCGGCAAGACGGTCGAGGCCGTCGAGATCGACCGCGGCGGCGTGGTCGAGCGCGTCTCTGCACCGCTCGTGATCGTCTCCTGCGGCGCGGTCAATTCGGCGGCGCTACTGCTCCGTTCTGCGAATGATAGGCACCCGGCCGGTCTGGCAAATTCATCCGGCCTCGTCGGCAAGCGCTACATGGCGCACCTGGCGACGATGATGCAGGGGTTCCATCCGTTTCGCATCAACGACACCGTCTTCCAGAAGACGGTGGCCATCAACGATTTCTATCTGAAGGGCCGCCGCGTGAAATTCCCGCTCGGCCAGATCCAGTCGCAGGGCCGGACGCACGGCGTGATGGCGAAGTCCGTGGAACCGCGGGTGCCACTGGTGGCGTACGAAGTGTGGGTGGCGCGCGGCGTGGACTGGCTGGCGATGACGGAAGACCTGCCGCGCGTCGAGAACAAGGTCACGATCGAGTCAAACGGCCAGATTCAGCTGCACTACAAGCCCAACAACCTGGCCGCGCATCGCGAGCTGGTAGACGAGACGAAGCGAATCCTGCTGGAGCTCGGCTTCTGGATCGTGATGAGCCACTCGCACCTGGCGAAGAACACGACGCACCAGTGCGGCACCCTGGTGTTCGGCACCAATCCCGCCGAATCGGTCCTCGACACCTACTGTCGCGCTCACGACGTCGACAACCTGTTCGTCGTCGATGCGTCGTTCTTCCCATCGTCGGCGGCGGTGAATCCTGGCCTGACGATCGTTGCGCAGGCGATCCGCGCCGCCGATCACATCCGCGCCACACGACTCTGATCGCGATGCGCGTCATAACGATCCACAGATTTCACGGATTCACACGGACCCGAACGACCCGCATCGGCCTTCGGCCGACAGGCGCCGGCGAAGCCGGCGCTGCGGGTCGTTGCATTCGGTGAGCGCGTCGCGTATTTAGTCCGTGTAATCGGTGTAGTCCGTGGATTATTGTTCGCGCATGAAGCGCCTCCCACGGTTCGTCGCGGGCGTGTTAGCGCTCGCCGGTCTCGCCGCCCTCGCCGCCGCACAGCAGCCCGCGCCGCCGGTGCAGGCGCCGATGCCGGAGATCCTGAAGACCTACTCAGCCGTCACCGAAGAACGTCTCCGCACGCCGTCCGATGCCGACTGGCTGATGATCCGTCGCACCTATGACGGCTGGGGCTACAGCCCGCTCGACGAGATCACGCCGGCCAACATCAGCCGGCTCGAGCCGGCCTGGGTGTTCTCGACCGGTGTCAGCAGCGGACACGAAGCGGCGCCAATCGTGAACAACGGCGTGATGTTCATTTCGACGCCGTCTCATCGCGTGGTCGCAATCGATGCGAGAACCGGTACGATCCTCTGGCGCTACATCAAGGAAGTGCCCGAGGACCTCGTCGCGCCGCATCCGACGTCGCGCGGCGTGGCGCTCTACGGCGACAAGGTGTTCTTTGCAGCCAACGATGCGGTGTTGGTGGCGCTCAACGCGCGAACTGGCGAGCAGGTCTGGACCGCAAAGGTCGCCGAGAACAAGAACGGCTACTACATGACGCTCGCGCCGCTCGTCGCCGGGCGGCAAGGTCATGGTCGGTGCTTCGGGAGGAGAGCTCGGCGTGCGCGGCTTCATCGCCGCGTACGATCCGGACAACGGCCGCGAGGTGTGGCGCACCTACACCGTGCCCGCTCCCGGCGAGCCCGGCAGCGAGACGTGGCCGAAGGGCGATCAGTGGAAGAACGGCGGAGCGCCGGTGTGGGTGACCGGCAACTACGATCCGCAGACCAACATCGCCTACTGGGGAACCGGCAATGGCGGACCGTGGATGGGCGATCAGCGTCCCGGCGACAATCTCTACGCGACCTCAACGATCGCCATCGACGTCGCGACCGGCCGCATCAAGGGTCACCATCAATACCATCCGAACGATTCGTGGGACTGGGATGAAGTGTCGCCGCCGATCCTGGTCAACTACCAGCGCCAGGGGCGGACGATCACAGGGCTGATCAATGTCGCGCGCAACGGCTACCTCTGGTTCCTCGAGCGCACCGACGGGCCGATCAACTTCGTCGAGGGCAAGCCGTACGTGAAGCAGAACGTCTTCCGCAGCCTCGACCCGAAAACCGGGCGTCCGGATGTCGATCCCGCAAGGAAGCCAGGCACCGGCAAGACGGCGGACTTCTGCCCGTCACACTGGGGCGGCAAGAACTGGCCGCCGATCGCCTTCAGCCCGAAGACGCGGATGATCTACGTCCCCGCGAACGAAAATCTCTGCGGCACGCTCGTCGGCCGGCCGGCCACCTACACACCGGGCAGCAGCTACACCGGTGCAACCAGCACGCTCTATCTCGCGCCCGGCGCCAAACACATCGGCGAAGTGCAGGCGTGGCACGTCGACACCGGCCAGCGCGCGTGGACGCATGCCTACGGGCCTTCGGCAAACTGGGGACCGATGCTGGCTACCGGCGGTGGCCTGGTGTTCAGCGGCGGCACCAACGACCGGAAGTTTCACGCGTTCGACGCGGCAACCGGAAAGCTGGTGTGGGAGTTTCCGACCAACTCGGGCATCACGGGCCAGCCATCGTCATTCATGATCGACGGCAAGCAGTACATCGCCGTGCTCTCGGGATGGGGCGTTGACGCCAGGGCGATGCAGGCACGGCTCAACCGGCTGATGCCGGGCAATTATCCGGAAGTTCCTGAGGGTGGGGCGGTCTGGGTGTTCACGGTGAAGTAGGGATCAGGGATCAGGGATCGGGGATCAGGGGGACGTCATGATGCGCGCATTCCTCGGAGGTTGCCTGTTGCTCATCGTCACCTCTTCTGGGTGGGCGCAGGGTCGCGCCGGCGACCGCGCGGTGTTTACGGTCGGCAATGTCAATGCATCGCGCGGACAGACCGCGACGGGCGCGATCGAGGTGCCGGCGGGAAGCGACGCTGCGCTCGCGATCCCGGTCGCCGTGGCTCATGGCGCGAAGGCGGGACCGGTGCTCGCGCTCCTTGCCGGCGCGCACGGAACTGAGTACGCGTCGATCATCGCGCTCGAGAAACTGATCGGCGAGATTGACGCGAAAGCGCTTGTCGGGACGGTGATCATCCTCCCGCTCGTCAACGTGCCGTCGTTCCAGAAGGTGGTGCCGCATCTCAACCCAACCGACGGCAAGAACATGAACCGGATGTACCCGGGAAGAATGGATGGCACGCAGACCGATCGCGCCTCGTACTTGATCACCACGCAGGTCGTCGAGCAAGCCGATCACGTGATCGATTTTCATGGCGGCGACATCGACGAGAGCCTGCGGCCATACTCCTACTGGAACAAGACCGGCCGCGCCGATCAGGACGCGTTCTCTCGCGGCATGGTCCTCGCCTTCGGCCTCGATCACATCGTCATTTCCGCCGATCGTCCGAAAGACCCGAACGACTCGCGCTATTTCGAAAATACGGCGACGACGAGAGGCAAGCCGTCGATCATCGTCGAGGCGGGACATGCGGGCACGGTTGAATCGGACGATGTCGCGATCTTGGTGAACGGGACGATCAGCGTGATGCGGCACTTGAAGATGCTGCCGGGAGCGCCGAAGCCGGCGGACAATCCCGTGTGGATCGATCATCTCGCCGACGTCGCGGCCGAGCAGGGCGGGATCTTCTATCCGCTGGTGAAGCGCGGCGCTTACGTCAACGCCGGCATGAAGATCGGCTATGTCACCGACTATGTCGGCAGGACGCTGTTCGAAGCCCGGGCGAAAGAAGCGGGCGTTGTGCTCTACGTTCGCGCCGTGCCGTCAATCAACAAGGGCGAGACCATCGCAAGCGTCGGAGTCGTCGGCAAGGCTCCCTGATCCCTATTTCTCCACCAGCTCGATCGCGCAGTTGATCTCGAGCACGAAGCGCCCGCGCGCGATCGGCACGATCCGGATGTCGTCGGCCTTTTCATCGAGCCGGCGCCGCAGCAGCAGCAACCGGGTCTCGAGGTTGTCCTTGAAATCGGGAAGGTTGAGCGACTTGTCGAGACGCAGCTCTCGATTCGTGAACTCGGCGCGGCCTTCGCGCTTGTGAGTCTGCAGCAGCCTCCACAGGATGCGCGCCGGCAGGCTGCGAACCAGGTACTCGCCGTCGAGCATCACGACTTCGTCGGCGCCGTAATACGCGAGCTCGCGCTGGATCCGCCGGGCGCGCCGCTTGCGACCGGCCGCGCCGCGGCGGCCGGCGCCGGAGACGGTTCGTCGCGGGCCTCCTTCAGTTGCATGTTCTGGATGGCGATCGCGAGCGACGCGCCGAGCAACTCGATCGTGTTCTTGTCGTCTTCGTGGAAGCGGTACGGCGTTTCACTTTCGATGCACAACACGCCGACGAGCTCGCCGCGAACAACCAGCGGGACACCAAGCTGGCTGGAGGGATTCTCCAAACCTGGCAGCTTCACTTCTTCCTGCGGGCGCCATCCGCGCTCCTCGGCGCGCCGCTTGGCGGCCAGCGCGTACAACATGCCGCGCACCAGGCCGGAGATGCGAATCGGCTGGCGCGCTTCGGCAGACGACGCCGATGATGCCTTCGCCAAATTGCACCTCGGCGCCGACGCCGCCTTGCGGATAGCCGCGGCTGGCGATGGTGATGAGCGTGTTCGGCTTTTCGCCGGCCAGCAGGATCATCGAGTGGCTGAAGCCGAAATATTCCTTGATACCCGAGAGGATCGACTCGAGCAGTTCGTTGAGGCTGCCGGCGCTCGTCATCCGCACCGACAGTTCCTGCAGCGCCTTCATCGTAAACACCGGATCGAGCTGGCGCCGTCCGCGCGGGCTCCATCGCTCCTGGCGGCCCGGTTCCTCCGGCACGAGCTCCACCGATTCAACGAGATAGATGTCGGCGGCCTTGAGCTTGAATATGCCCTTCAGCCCCACATACGACGCGATCGCCTCGATGCGCAGGAACATGCGATCGAAGATCGGGCCCGAGGTCTCCGATCGCTCGAACCTGAGGCGCATCGCGTAGCCCTGGTTGGTGTCGGGATCGATCACGCGGATCATCGCGTGCGGGTTCTCGGCGATGTTGCGCCGGCTCTTGTTGAAGAACTGGAACGACAGCGCGACGTGCGTCGCATCGACGTAGTCGACGTGGCTCAGGAATGCGGCGTTGGGCGTGCCGTCCTGCGCGCACGTGAAGAACATCGCCGGCAGGATGCCCTGGAAGCAGGGCGTCATCTGTTCGAGGCCAAGGCTCATGACAGCACCGACCCCGCTTCCGGTCCCGGCGTCTGGCTGAAGACCGCGGTCACGCGAAGTCTTGACGGCGACGCACGGCCACATCAGCCAGGTGCTGGTCGAGGTCAACGGGGCGAGGCCAATCAGATCGAGCTCTGTCAGCAGCGCCTGCCACTGGCCGAGGACGAACGTCTCCTCGGCCGGATCGGCGTCGCGCATCGACACGAACTCGCCCTTGACCTGCACGGCGCGATCGTCGGTCGGCCGCGCGAGCGACACCGCGGCCTGTCCGTTACTTCGCAGATCCTCCAGGACGGCCGGTGTGGCAGCCTTCGGCAGATAGGCGACGAGACTGCGGCCCTGATTCTCCACCCGTACCGCGGTGACGCGGCAACCGTTCGGCCGCAGCGCCGCGTCGCGGGTGCCGATGTGAATGGCGAGGCCCTGTTCCAGAAATTCGGTCAGCGTCTTATCGAGCATTTCTCACGGAAACAGGCCGATTATAGCCGTTTAGGATTCTTCTTAGGAAACCTTAGGAATGTCCTAAGGAACTGCAAGCAATGCGTTAGGGTTCGTTCGCCGCCGGATGCCGTCTCATCGTGCGTGGAGATTGGAACGATGAGACTTACGAATCTTGTTTGGACGACCGCACTCATTGCCGCCGCCATCCTTCTGACGGCAGTCATCTCGACGGCGACCCTCGACGCTCAGGGCCCCAGCACCGGTGGTGCCAAGGCTTCAACCAAGGCGTCGCAGATCGCTCGCGGCAAGTACCTCGTCGACATCATGGGCTGCCATGACTGTCACACCCCGATGAAGCTGGGTCCGAACGGACCCGAATGGGACATGACTCGCGCGCTCAGCGGTCATCCGGAAGACCTGGTCATGCCGCCGGCGCCGGCAGCAGCAGGAACCGTGGCTGGCTTCGATGGCCATGACCATGACGGCGTGGAACGGCCCGTGGGGCACGAGCTTCACGCGCAACCTCACACCCGACAAGGAAACCGGTCTCGGCGATTGGACCGTCGAGGAGTTCATCGCGACGATGAAGACCGGACGCGAGCGCGGCAAGGGCCGGCCTGTGCTGCCGCCGATGCCGGTGCAGAACCTCGCGGCCCTGACCGACTCGGACATCCGCGCGCTCTTTGCGTATCTGCAGTCGCTGCCGCCGATCAAGAACCGCACGCCGCAGCCGGTTGAGCCGACGGATGGGAAGTAGCTAGAGGTTAGAGGTTAGTAGGTTAGAGGTTAGAAAGAAGAGATCATGAAGATCGCAATCACGACGGTCGCGGCCGCTCTGTTTGTTTCCATCGTTCGAGTGACCGCTGCCGCCGAGACGGAATCGGCGGCGCCGCTGGCGCCGCGGTTGCTCTCCGATACGGGCCTCTACTCGAACGTCGCGAAGCTCACGATCGACCCGCGCAACCGGCCGTTCTCGCCGCAGTATCCGTTGTGGAGCGACGGCGCGACGAAGCGCCGCTGGGTGCGGCTGCCGGAAGGCTCGCAGATCAACGTCGCGAACCTGGAGAAATGGGATCTGCCGGTTGGGACGAAGTTCTGGAAGGAGTTTTCGTTCAAGGGCCGCAAGGTCGAGACGCAGGTTCCTGTGGCAGACGCGCAAGGGTCATTGGGTGTTTGCGTCCTACGCGTGGAACGAGGCGCAGACCAATGCCGCGCTCGCTTCGGAGTCCGGCATCGCCAACATCGCGGACATCGGCGCCGGCAAGCGTCACAGCATCCCGTCGGTCTCGGAGTGCCGTTCGTGCCACGACTCGAGCCGCACCGAAATGCTCGGCTTCAACGCGCTGCAGCTGTCGACGGATCGCGATCCGAACGCATTGCACGCCGAGCCGCTCGCCGGGCGAGATGCTGACGCTGCAAGACCCTGGTGGATGAGAACCTGATCGCCGCCGCGGCGCACGGAGCTCGTCACGAACCCTCCGCGCATCGCCGCGGACTCGCCGCTCACGCGGGCGGCGCTCGGCTATCTCTCGACCAACTGCGGCAGTTGCCACAATCGCGAGAGCTCGATCGCGTCATTGGGCCTGGACCTCAGGCAGCGATCCAGCGCACTCGAATGCAGCGCCGCGATCGCGACGACGATCAACAAGCGCGGCCACTGGGTGGTTCCCGAAGCGCCGGAGGAATCACGCATCATCAATCCGGGACATCCCGAGTCGAGCGCGCTCGTCCGCCGCATCAAGTCGCGCCGGCCGATCTCCCAGATGCCGCCGATCGGCACCGTCGTCGTCGATCGCGAAGCGGTCGATCTGCTGACGTCGTGGGTGCAAGGCACCGCCGGTGAGATCGCCTCTCGCTGCGGCCACTGAGACCGATCCACCGATTGCACACGCCATGACGTCAGAGGGCCGGCACTTCAGCATTTCGATCGACATCAACGCCCCGTTCTTCCGGGTTCTCACCAGTTAGAAGTTTACGTACGGGCCACGGAGGCAGGAGACACGGAGCAATTCTTTCCAAATGCCCTGCCGCCCTGAGCGGCACTCGTATTTAGATAAAGGGTTTCTCCGTGCCTCAGTGCCTCCGTGGCATCGTACGTGGACAGGGTGTATGCTCCGCGGCGAGGAGCCGCCAATGTTCCAGCTCAAACGAGCGCACGCTGCCGTCACGATTCTCGCCGCTGCCCTGATTTCAGGCGCTGCCGTCCTCATCGCCCAACAGCAAGCTGCCGAAGCACCGGCCTCGACTCGCGCGTTCTACACGCGGCCTGCGGTCGCGGCCGTCAACGGCATTGTCACGACCGGGCATCCGATCGCGTCTTCTGCGGGCCTGCAGATGCTGCTCAAAGGCGGCAACGCATTCGACGCCGCCGTCGCGGTCGGCGCGATGGCCGCGCTCGGCGAACCGGAGATGAACGGCATCGGCGGCAACGGCTTCATGACCATCTTCGACAAGAAGATCGGGCAAGGTGCACTCGCTTTCGATGGCCGGCGCGGCGCCGAAGGCGCTCAAGCCGTCGGAGATGACGCCCGAGACGCTCAACGCCGGCATGAAAGCCGGCATCGTGCCCGGCAATCTCGGCGGATATCTCTCGCTTCTCGATCGCATGGGAACGATGAGCATCGCCGACGTGTTCGCGCCGGCGATCGAATACGCGGAGAAGGGCTATCCAATCGACCTGCTGCTTGCGCAGTCGATCGATCGCGGCAAGAACAACCTGGGAAAGTATCCGACGACGGCGAAGATCTTCCTGCCGAATGGGCAGCCGCTCAAGGCCGGCGAGCTGTTGAAGAACCCCGACTACGCGCAGACACTCCGCAAGCTCGTCGATGCCGAGAAGCAGGCGCTCGCGAAGAAGGCGACGCGGTCGCAGGCGATCAAGGCCGCATTCGATCGTTTCTACAAGGGCGACATCGCGCAGGAGTTCGAGCGCTTCTTCAAGGAGAACGGGGGCATCCTCACCGCCGCGGACCTTGCGGCATACGAACCGCAGTGGACCGAACCGCTGCGGACCAGCTATCGCGGCTACGACGTGTTCAGCAACCCGTCGACGTCGCGCGGCGGCTTCGAAGTGCTGATGCAGGCGAACCTGGTCGAGCGCTTCGACCTCGCCTCGTTCGGATCGGGATCACCGCAGGCGACGCATGCCTTGATCGAAGCGATCAAGGTCGCGAAGTCGGACATCTATCGATACGTCGCGGATCCGAAATTCACCGTCATTCCGACAGCCGGCATGTTGTCAAAGCAATATGCGGCCGCTCGCAGCGCGCTGATCGACATGTCGAAGGCGGGCAGGTACCCTGGCCCCGGAGCGCCCGAAGGCGGGCCGACCACATCGGCACCATCCGCCTTCGCTCCGCCTCCGCTCCAGCGAGCGTCGGCGGGACAGGCTCTCGCGCCGGCCAGGGCTTTTCCTGAACGTTACGACGGCGAGCAGCATACGACGAGCTTTTCGATCGTCGACAAGTTCGGCAACGCCATCGGCGTCACGCCGACCCTTGGCGGCCTCTTCGGCAACAACGTCGTCGTCGGCAACACCGGTTTGCTGCTGAACAACGGCATGCGGCTGGGATCGACGTCGCCCTATCCAACCGACGTGAACTACGTCGGCGCCGGAAAGATTCCGATTCTCAACAACTCGCCGGTGATCGTGTTGAAGGACGGCAAGCTGTCGTTCGTGTTCGGAACGCCCGGCGGCGAGACGATCGGCCAGACCGAGTTCCAGATGCTGGTGAACCTGATTGACTTCAGGCTGCCGGTGCAGCAGGCGATCGAGGCGCCGCGTTTCGCGCTCGACGCGGAGCCGAATTTCTACAAGCCCGGCGCCGAGATCGAAGTGACGATCGAGGGTCGGATGCCGCAGAAGACGCTCGAGGCGCTAAAGGCGATGGGCCACAAGTTGCGCGTGCTGCCCGGCTGGGGCAGCATCGGGCATATGCAGACGATTCGGGTCGATCCGGTGACCGGCACGCTGACCGCCGGCGGCGATCCTCGTCGCACCGGCTACGCCATGGGCTATTGATTTGTAACAGGGTCACGCGCCCGGCACGGTCACGGTCGTGTCCCCGGACGTCCACGGATCGCGGACGAGCAACTCGATCGAACCGAACCTGATGCGCTGACCGATGCTCACCGCAGTCGCGTCACCGATGCGCTGATCGTCCACGCGGGTGCCGTTCTTGCTGGCGCGGTCCGCGACCGTCAGTCGACCATCCGTCACCGTCAGCACGGCGTGCTCGCGCGACACGCTCGGGTCATTGATGACGATGTCGCAGCCGCCCTCGCGGCCGAGGGTCACGGCACCCTCGAACAGCAGGATGCGCCGTCTGGCCGATTCGAGAACAAAGGCGGGCTGCCCTCGGTCATGCAACGCAGCCGCGGCTTCCGTCACATCCGCCGCGAAGCTGTAGCCCACTCGGTGGTGGGTCTTGATAATCCGCGGCTCTTTCGCATCGTCACCGAGCGCCGCGCGCACGTCTCCAATCAAGATCGCGAGGTTGGCATCGGCGACGAATGCATCCGCCCAGACGCGCTTGATTAGTGCGTCCTTGGTGACGACCTTTGGACGCGAGTCGAGGAGGACCACCAGCAGATCGAATGCCTTGCGCGGCAGCCGCTGTTCGGCGCCGTTGCGCAGGATCCGCCGGCGATCGCAATCGATTTCGCACCCTTCAACGCGCAGAATCATGCCGGATCCGACCGCGATGATTCTAACCGCCGGCCGGGCCGGCCGCCGGCCGAGATCCTGTGGAAAAACTGCTTTTTCGCTGCACCCTCGGGCCAAGCGCCGCCGTCAGTACCTGGCACAGGACGAGGCTATTTCGCCGCAGACCTGTGGAGAGTTCTTGACGTAAGATGCGCGCCAGCTCAGCCCTCGCCGTCGAGGAACAACCTATGCGTGGCCGTCTCGGTCCATACGACATCCTTGCGCCGCTCGGAGCCGGCGGGATGGGGGAAGTGTATCGCGCCCGCGATCGGCGCCTCGATCGCCTCGTCGCGATCAAGATCATCAAGACCGCCCATCACGACGACCCCCGCGCGCGAGAACGATTCGATCGCGAAGCCAAGGTCGTCGCCTCGCTCGATCACCCGCATATTTGCGCGATCTACGACGTCGGCCACGACAACGGCGTCGCGTATCTCGTCATGCAGTATCTCGAGGGCGAAACGCTGGCCTCACGGCTGCACAGCGGGCCGCTGCCGATCGCCGAAGCGCTCAAGTACGGCTCGCAGATCGCCCACGCAATCGATGCGGCGCACAAGCGCGGCATCACGCATCGTGACCTGAAGCCGTCGAACGTGATGCTGACGAGGGTGGGCGCGGTGCTGCTCGATTTCGGCCTGGCGAAGTTAAGCGATGCTCCGGACCGAACGAATACGTCGACGACCATCGACCTCACTCGCGAAGGCACCATCGTCGGCACGCTCCGCTACATGGCGCCGGAGGTGCTCGAACGGCGCGGCGCGGACGCGCGATCGGATTTGTTTTCCTTCGGCGCCATCCTCTACGAAATGATCACGGGGCGTCGGGCGTTCGAAGGCGACAGCGACGTGCGCGCGATGGTGTCGATCCTGAACGAACAGCCGAAGCCTTTGCAGGCGTCGCGCGCGGACGTACCGCCGGAATTGCAGCAGATTGTCGACGGCTGCCTCGCCAAGGATCCGGAGGACCGGTGGGAAACCGCGCGTGATGTCGCGCGTCAGATCGACGCGATCGCGCCGAGCCACACCACGACGCCATTGCCGATTTCGTCTGCGACGTTGCGGCTGTATCGCGCGCAACCACGGTGGGTCGCGGCCGTTGTGGTGGTCGGCACGATGGGTGCCGCCGGCACGGGGGTGCTGCTGACGAGACCCGCCGCCACCGTCGCGGCGCCGTCGCACCTGGTCGCGCTTCCCTGCCGGGCGGCTGACCCGGCCAGGCAGGCGTTTTGTGACGGCTTCAACGAGGCACTGCTGGATCGTCTCGCTCGGCTGACGCTTGGCCATCGGCTGCAGGTGCCACGGCAGATTGGCGGGCCATTAGGCAATCTCTCAACCGTCAACGAAGCGCGGAACACAGCCGGCGCTACCCACGTCCTGGACTCCATCGCGGATGATCACAGCGTCGTCTATTCGCTCCACGAGCCTGACGGGACGACCACGAACTTCACCGTCGATGCCGGGAACGTGTTCGACGCCGAAGAGCGCGCGATCGAGTGGGCGTTACGCGAGCTGGCGATCGAGATCAGCCCTGTCGAACGCGAGAATCTGGTCGCGCGGTCAACCGAACGTCCCGACGCTCGCTCGGCCTTCCTCGAAGGTCGAGGATTTTTTCTGCGCGCGAACAACAATGCCGCTGGATTCGACGCCGCGTCGGCTTCGTTCGACAGGGCAATCGAGGCCGATCCTGCGTATGCGCAGGCCTACTTCGGTTCCGGCATGGTTTGGCGCGCGCGATTCCTCCGGGATCGTGATGTCGCCGCGTCAGCGGCGGCGCTGGACGCGTGTGGAGCCTCCGTTCAGAGAGAACCGGTGCTTTCCGAAGGCCATGCTTGCCTCGGGATGGTTCTCTCGGATCAGCGCAAGTTCGAGGCCGCCGCCGGCGAATTCGCCCGGGCCGTCCAACTCGACAAGTCCAACGACGATGCGATCGTGGGGCTGGGCCGGGCGCAGGAGAACTTACACCTCCCGGCCGACGCCGAGCGGACGTATCGCGCCGCGATCGAATCGCGACCTGGTTACTTCGGTCCTCATGTGTGGGCGGCAAACTTCTATCGCCGTCAGAATCGGTATGACGACGCCGGCCGCGCCCTGGAGAGTGCGGTAGCGCTGGTGCCGCGCCGCGGGCCGCTCAATGCCGCCCTCGCCACCCCCCTGGCGTACCTGGGCAGATATGACGAGGCGCTCACCGCGGCGGAGAAGGCCTTGTCCATTGCACCGACGCGCGAGGCGTTCGTGGGCAAAGGAATGACCCTGTTCCGGATGCACCGGTTCGAAGAAGCGGCCTCCGCGATCGAGCCCGCGCTCACCCTGGGCCCTCCTGATCCAACGCTGTTGACGGCCCTCGCGCGCTCCTATTACTGGACCGCGACAATCGAAGCCCGGTCGAAGGCTTTCGCGTTGTATCGTGAAGCGGCCATTCAGCTGGAAACCGGTTCCAGCCTGAGTTCGAACCCCATGTCGAAGGTCGATCGGTGCCTCACGCTGGCCGACGTCTACGTGAAGCTGGACCGACGTGACGATGCCAGGGCGCAGTTGCAACTCGCCGGCCTTGATCCAGAATCGAAAGAACGCCCGACGGACTCGCACCAGTTGTTCTTCGCGGCGCTGGTCCACGCCCAGCTTGGCGATTCCGAGGTGGCGCTTCGATGGCTCGAGCGTGCGATCTATTGGGGCGTGCCCATCGCGGAGCTGCGGGCCTGGCCGGAACTGGACGGCCTTCGTAATCAACAGGCGTTTCGTGCACTCGTAACGCCCAACGGCAACGACTCGAGGAGATAATCATGAGTAAAGGACATGCGACCCGCGAAATCGGGAAGGATCGAGAGCAAAATCTCAAGAATCCAGCATTGCCAAACACCACGAAGGTCGTCCGCCTCGTCATCGTTCCGCCCGGTCGTTCAATTGCCAGCACCAGGAGTCCGACCCGTACTGACGTGTTCGTTGTCACGGATGAAGAGGGCAAGCTCCACCCAAAGACGTGGCTCGGAGACGGATTGGTCGACCATGAAGAGGCGCACCATCAGCATCGTGGCACGGTGCTCATCGTGAAGGGCCTCGATCGTGATCAAATCGAGTGGCAGTGTGACGTGCCGTTCAGGGTGTCACAGATCGAGAAGACAGCAGGGCACCACTTCCAGAATTTCAAAGGGCCGAACTATCCGTTCATGATGGGCCTGGACCGCCTGACGGAACTGCGCGGCGGTCCGGGGCAGCCAATCCGATCAGGTCCCGTAAAAGTGATTCGTGGTATCACTGGCAGGCCTATCGAATGGAAGCAACTCTACAAGGCGCACTTCGAGTTGAAGATCGGCAGGACGTGGAAGCCATTGGATCCCGACTTCTACTGCGACTGGCGGTAGATGCTAGCGCACGCCGGTGAACGTAAACTTTTGTGCGCGGAAGCCTGCTTCTACGGTGGCGCCGGTGACCGGATTTTTCACTTCCGGTCCCTGCGCCTCGCCGACGTAGATGTTGCCTGACGGATCGACGCTCAGGTTGTGCGGGCGGCCAAGCTGACCGAGGCCGACACCCGGCCCGCCGAACTCGCTCACCACTTCCAAATCGCTTCTCCGCAGCACGTTGATCACGTGCGACCCGCCGTCCGCGCTGTAGACGTAGGTCTGCGGTCCGTCGTGTGAGAAACCCAGCGAGAAGGTCGCCTCGTTGCCGCACGGCCGCTTCGGCGCCCACGATGCCTTCTCCTGCGCGCCGCAGCGCGGGCGCAGGATCTTCTCGCGCACGAACTCGCCGTTCTGCCTGAACACCTGGATGCGGTTGTTCGCGCGATCGGCAAGGTAGATCAGCCCGTCACGCGATCCGATGATGCCGTGCGGCACGCGAAACTGCGCCGGCGGCGAAGCAGGCACCGGTTCGGTGGCACCTGAGGCAACTGAAGCACCTGGTTGCGGCGGCGGGTCTTCGGGCCGCTTGCCGTACGCTCCCCAGTGCCTCAGGGACTTTCCGGTCGCGCCGTCGAACACGATGATGCGGCGATTGCCGTAACCGTCGGCGACGAACACTTCGTTGTCCGCAGGATCGACCCAGATCTCCGACGGCCGTCCCATCAGCGTCGTGTCATTGCTGCCGCCGGTCTTGTCGAACTTGTCCGATCACGAGCGCGACTTGTCCGGTGCGCGTAAACTTGACCGTGAGGTTGCTCTCGCGCGCGTTGGTCCACACGAAGCCGTTGTGATCCACGAACAGCCCGTGAATCGTGTTCCACTTGCCGTCGGGCCCGCGCGCATCCCACGACTGCACCATCTTCCCCTGCTGATCCCATTCGGAGATGCGTCCGCGGCTCGACGTCCACACGTGGCCCTTCGGGTCGGCGAAAATGCCGATCACCTGTCCCCACGTGAAGCCATCGGGAAGCATCGGCCACTTCGGATCGGCGGTGAATTGCGGCACGCCCTTGAGCGGCGCCGCGGGTTGCTGAGCGAACAATAACGCGGAGGAAAGCAGCAAGCCGAGCGCGACAATCGTCAGCTTCATTGAAGTTGCCTCGAAACAGTGGTCTGTGCTTTCTGTGCCTTCTGTGGCCTAGTATGGACGAGATGCGAGCCCGATCTTTCAGCCACGTCGGCATCACCGTCAAGAACTTCAACGAATTCGTCCGCTTTTACTGGGACGTCTTCAAGTGCCCGCTCGTCGGCGTCTCCGACACGCCGTCCGAGCGGGTCCGTGCGTTCTTCGGCGTGAATGCTCCAGCGCCAACCTGCAAGATCGGCTGGATCCGCGTGCCGGGCGGCGCGGTGCTCGAGATCTTCGAGTTCAATCCGCAGCAGCCGCTCGAGCAAGGCCCCTGGAACCGCGTCGGCCTCACACACTTCAGCCTCAACGTGCGCAACACGCACAAGTGGCACGACTATCTGAAGCGCAAAGGCGTGACGATCGTGTCAGAGCCGGCGAAGTCGCCGAACGGCGGACAGTGGTTCTTCTTCGTGAAGGATTGCGACGGCAACCTGATCGAGCTGATGGATCTCGGAAAGCTGTACTACCTGCTCGCCTGGTTCGGCGCGCTCGGAGGATTGCTGTTCCGCCGAGGGATGTACAAGCAGTACTACCGGTCTAAGTAGGCTCGGCCGGACTGCCCTTCGACTTCGCTCAGGACAGGCGGTACGTGCAGGAACTGGAACGACAGGTTCGAGATCACGCAATAGGCGATGAACCAATAGAACCCTGGATGCAGTTTCGCATCGAGGTTGTCGATCGCGTTGCCGGCCATGAACGCGATGAAGATGCCGACGGCAAAGACGTCGGCCATCGCCCACTTGCTCACCGATCGCACGAACAGGTACAGGCGGTACTTCGTCGCGGGATTCTTCGCCCGCAGGATGACCGCCAACAGCCCGACCTTGATGAACGGCACGATCACGCTGAACAGCAGCACCAGGCCGGCGACGAAGTAGTTCTTCGAGTCGTAGAGCCGCCGAATCGCGCGCAGGATGCTTTGCGTTTCCTCGTAGAGCGGCTTCTTCAGCATGGGCATCGTCGCCGTGATCGTCAGGGCGTCGCTGCGCAAGCCCGGAATGATCAGGGCCAGGGACACAAGCGTGAGGCCGACCGCGATCCAGTTGCGCGTGCTCATGCGGGGCAATCTAGCAGATTTGCGGCCCGCCCGAACTAGACTCCTCGGGATGCTGATCCGGGCCGCAACCGCGCTCGTCCTGGCCGCTGCGGCCCTGGCCAGCCCGGCCGCAACACGCGGCTGGCAGGTAACGCAGCCGTTGTCGGCGTCACGTATTCGGACAAAACGCTGGACGAACCGAGGCCGATCCATTTGCACGTGGCGCAGATCGACCTCCACGCACCAGGTATTCGACTTCAAGGTGTCGCCACCCGGCGGTGATCGCGAAGTGATCAGGCAGTCGACGCTCGACTTCCTGATCCAGGAACGTGCGCAGATCGCGATCAACGCCCACTACTTCCTTCCGTTCCCGTCGGAGGACAAGACCGCCTGGGTCATCGGCCTGGGCGCGTCCGAAGGCCGCGTCTTCTCGGCCTTCGAGGCGCCCGACCAGAGCTATGCGCTCGTCGCCTTCGCGCCCGCGATCAACATCGATCGCAACAACCACGCGTCGATCGTGAACTACGATCCCGCGTACTCCGACAGACTGCACGTGCGAGAAAAGGTGGCGCTCTGGAACGTCGTCGCCGGCTCGTCGCAGATCGTGACCGGCGGCGCACGTCAGCGTGCCGGTGTATCGCGACGACAATCATTTCGACGCAGAGCTCGATCCGGGCGGACCCGGCAACTACTCGAACGCCAGGCCGTGGGCCGGCGTCACGACGGCGAGAACGGCAATCGGTCTATCGCAGGATCGGCGCACGCTGACGCTGTTTACGGTGGATGTGCGCCCCCCTTCGCGCGAGGCGCTACGGGGGGCAGGCGGCGAAGGCATGCGCCTGTCGGAAGTCGCAAACGTCCTGATTCGCGACTTCGGGGTGTTCGACGCGCTCAATCTCGACGGCGGCGGCTCGACGACGATGGCGATGGAGGATCCCGTCACGGGCGCGCACTCCATCGTCAACACATCGTCCGACAATCCGCGGGGCCGCGCCGTCGCGACGAGTCTCGCGGTGTTCGCGAACCGCCGTTAACGCCGCGAGCGATACGCCTTCGACTGCGCCTCGACGAGATCGAGCAGGTTTCCCATCGCGAGATTGACGTCGATCAGGTGCAGGCCCCACTGCGCGATGGGCTTGCCGGCCGCACCCAGATCACCGGTGATGTCGTCGACGCGAGGATCAGCGGGATCGCCATTGACCTTGATTTCGAGATAGGTCGAGAATTCGTTGGTCTTGCACTCGGCGGTCAGGAGTCCCGGAACGCTCACAAACGGCGTGTCTACGGTCTTGTCCGTCGCCCAGGGTTTCGGCGGGGCCCCGCCCATGGCGATCATCCTGCCGCCGGCTGAAAGATACGCGCGCAACGGGGCACTGCCCGCGCCGAGCGTCGCCGGATTCGTGCAGTTCCCGGACGAGGCCGGATCGGCGCTGTGTCCGAACAGCGTGTTTCCCGGCGGTGTCACGGTCGAGCGGAACGCGGAGTAATTCACGACACAACCGATCTGGCCGGGCTTCTTGCAGAGCGGGATCTGCTTGAACTGTCCGCCCACGTCCTTCCCCTTCGGCGTGAGGAACGTGGCGCCGAGGATGTACGCGCCGACGAGTTGTTTCTGGACTGGCTTGCCGTCGATCTCGTTCGCGATCAACGCCTGCAGGATGAACGCGCCCTGCGAATGACCAATCAACGCCACGCCGCGACCCTGGTTGTCGTTCTTCAGATAGTGCTGCCACGCATCGCGGACGTCGTCGTACTGAAGGCCCTTGCTGAACAGCGACAACGGATCCGCATTGGTCGAGAGCGCTGCCTGCAGCCCGCGGAGCGTAATCTGCCGGTACATCGGCGCGAATGCGCGGCACCTCGATGCGAAGCGTGCGAACTGCTGCAGGACGACGTTCTTCTCCGCCGGGTCCTGGCTCATGTCACTGTTCGGCGTCGCGTCGGTGGAGACGGTCGGATAGACGTAGAAACAGTCGATCGGCGCCTTCGGATCGGCCGCCCACGTTTCTTTCGTCATCGTCCCGTCAGCGGCAATCACCGTCGTCGTCAGATCGACGTCGCACGCGTCGCCCGTGCGGCCGGGGCGGCAAAGCCAATTGCTCTCATCCTTGTAGTCATTCGGTTTGACTTCCGTTGCGGCCGCCGGCTGCGGCGTCTGGCCACCAAACGCCGCCGACGCGGCCATGCACCCGAGGGCAATCACGAGCAACGACCGTCTAATCAATGGAGCCTCCGAAGCGGATTCTACATCCTCGTCGGTTCAAGGGTTCAAGGAGTTCAAACAGTTCAAGGGTGAAGGTTCAAGCAGTTCAATTGTTCAAGGGTTGACCTTGAACGTTTGAACTCCCTGAACCTTCACCTTTGAACCCTTGAACCTTTGAACCCTTGAACCGACGAGGATGTAGAATCCGCTCAATGAAGCTCGTCGCCGTCTCGGTGGCATTCGCCGCCACGCTGACGCAAGTCGCCTCCGATCGCCCGCCGACCCGCAACGTCGGAACGATGAGCGATCTGATGGTCAAGATCATCTACCCGGCTTCCGACGCGCTCTTCTACATCGAGTCGCGGACACCGAAGACCGAGGCGGAGTGGACTGTCCTCGAAGGCCAGGCGCTGATGGTAGCCGAGTCCGCGAACCTGTTGATGATGCCCGGCCGCGCGCGTGACCAGAAACAGTGGATGGCCGACTCGAAGCTGATGCTCGATGCCGGCGCCGCTGCCGTCACCGCGGCCAAGGCCAAGGACGTCGCCGCGATTTCAGCGCTGAGCGATCAGCTGATGGAGTCGTGCACGTCGTGCCACCGTCACTACCGCAAGGGCTATGGACAACCGAAGCCGCCGCCGATCAACTAGCGTGATCGCTGCGGCGCTGGTCGCGGCGATCCTGATCGCGGCGCCGGCCTCGCTCGCGCAGCAGCAGTCGCCGATCGTGCTGTTTACGTCGAAGGAACAGATTCCGCTGAAGGCATACGCGGAAATGATGCGCGCCGGCATCTTGCAGATCGTGTCGGGATCGGCGAAGGACATCCCGACCGTGACCGACGTCAGCTACTTCCGGTGCGGGCTGACCGGGTGGGCGCCGAAGGGCGTGCTGGTTGCTTCCGAAGAGCTCTTCAAGTCCGAGTTTGCCGAGCGCAGGCTGATTCCGATCTTCATCAGGCCGATCGCGGTATCGACTGTCGCCGCGCGCGCGGCTGATCTCGAAAAGCCCGAGCGCATCGCCGAGCTTCGCCGGGCCGTGAGGGTTCCCGAGGGCGGCGACAAGTCGTATTTCTTCCTGATCCTGTCGTCGGGCGACATGACCCGTTACTATCCGTTCAGGATCGCGACCCCCAGGTAAGCCACGGAAAAGACGATCCACAGATTACTTGCCCGGCAGGCTTCTCCTAACTCGCCGCCATGATGCGCTGAGCGTCGTCGCACTGAGCACGATCCCTCCGATACTCAGCACGATCACGACGATGTCCCAGAGCGGACGCTTGTAGTAGAGAAACGGAAAGTCGAGGCTGTGCAACCCGTGATACAGCCAGCGGTTGAGACGGGTCAGCCTCTCCTCTTTCCTCGCGATCGTGCCGCGCCTGGGATCGAAATAGAGCCACGTCTGTTGCGGGTCCTGGTAGCGCACGCGCAACACCGGCAGCGATAGCGCGCCGTCGCGATCGTAGTAATACGCGTCGTACTGATCGAGCCAGGCCATCCCTTCGATCGGCACGCCGTCCATCGCCACGCTGGCTGCGCCAACGATCTGATCGGGCGGCAAGTTGATCGTGCGCGCCGAACTTCGGTTCGTTGATCGACACGACACCGGCGCCCGCGATCGCGTAGTAGCGGCCCCTGAAGCGCGAGATCTCCATTTCCTTCGGATGATCGGGAGCGAAAGCGTCGATGGCGTTCCGTAGTTTGTCGATGGACAGATCCGTCAGCGCAATCGAGCCTCCTGCCACACGCGATCGCTGCTCGCGCGTTGGCGCGGTGCTGGGATGCCAGTCCCACGGATCCATCGACAGGAGTCCGCTGAAGATCCACGTCGTCGTCACGATGCCGAAGATCAGGCCGGCGTAGTGATGCCAGCGCATCCACCCGGCGTACGGCGACCACTGACGATGATCGCGCAGGCGGTAGCCGCGCATCGGCGCCAGGCGCCACAACCCCCACACGATGCCGGCGACGCACATCACCGTGCCGGCGATCGACGACCAGACGATGACCTCGTTCCAAAGGGGCGCATTGCGGCGGAGCGGTGTGAAGTACAGCCAGTGCAAGACGGCGCCGATCCAGCCCCAGAACCGGCCCGATGCCGTCGTTTTCAGCACGACCTCGCCGCCGGCTTCGGTCACATACAATCGCGTGCCCTCTGCATCCTCGACTGCAATACGGTGGAGCGGCATGCGGCCGCGCACGCCAAACGACCATTGATCGGCGTCGGTGAGCTTCGCATCGTAGCGGACGTTGTGAAGGCCGCCGATGAACGTTTGCGCGATTCGGAGCGCGTGTTCGGCATCGACCGGAGGCACGGCGTCGCCAGTGTCGCCGAAGATCAGGTCGGTGCGGCCGCGCGCGGTGACTCGAAAGACGGGCCGGCCTTCGAGCGTGCCAATGGTGAGTCTGGTCACGTCACCTTCAGCCGGCGGTGATGGCAGCGCGCGGATGAATGCCGAATTGATCGCGGGCAGGCGCGCAAGGCGCTCGGACGCGGAGAGCTCCGGCATCCGCGCGTAGATCATGACGATGCCGGAAACGAACCAGATGACGAACAGCACGCCGCTCACGATGCCGAGCCAGCGATGCGTGTAGACCAGAACCCGCGCCGTCCTGTGTCCGCTCACGGGTTACTCCGCGCCTTCTGTGCCTTCTGCGGCCTCACTTCACGTACTTCCAGTTGCGAATCTTGCCTTCGGCCATCCACGTGACCGCGGTCTCGATCCGCTTCGCCCGCGTCGAGGCCTGCCTGGCTTCGACCACCCAGGCGACGTATTCGCGGCGCTGTCCGGGAGGAAAATTGTCGAAGGTTGCCCCGGCCTTCTTGTTCTTCGCCAGGGCAGCGAGCAGATCGGCCGGCGCCTTCAGCTCGGGGCGCGGCCCTTTGCGCATCGACGGCGCCTTGACTTCGTCGTCATTGAGCTTCTTCGCGATCTTGAGGATGCGCGTCAGCTCCCTGTCGCTCGGCAGGTCCTTCATCGATGCGATCCGGCCGAACTGGCCCGCAGCAGACATGCCGCCAGGACCGGGCAGATGTTCCGCGAGCAGCGCCGCTTTCCAGAACCCAAAGCCGACGTGCGCTTTGAATGCCGAAATGCCGCAAAACATTCCCTTGTAATCGAAGTGCGGAGAGCTCCACTTCATCGTCTCTTCGACTTCGGGAACGGCGCGGTGCACGATCGTGCGGAGATGCGCGAGGATCGGCTGCGCAAACGGCGGCGCCTTCTTGATGTAGGCGTCGACGCGCGGATCCTTTCTCGGCATTCGCGTTCTTGTACCACAAGTATTCCTTTAAACTTTCAGCTTTAGACTCTAAACTCCCGAAGGGATGTGGACACTGCAATCGGTTGAGCCTGCCGACGCGGACCTGACATTCCGGCTGCTTCCCGGCACCTTGAAAACCATGGGCCGCGCGCCGCGGGCCGACTTCGTCGTCGACGTTGCGCTGGTGTCGCGCGTGCACTGCCGGTTTACGCTCAGGGAGACAAACGAGCTCGAGCTCGAGGATCTCGGCAGCACCAATGGCACATTCGTCAACGGCGAGAAGGTGACGCGGACGACGTTGAGCGATGGCGACAAGCTCACCATCGGCCGCGTGCTGTTTGTCGCACGCACGAACACCTAGCGCGCTCCGCACGTTCGACGACGGTTCTACGAACGTTCTACTGCCGTTCTACTTTCGACTGGACAGGTATTCGAGGACGAACGGGTTGGTCTGCTTCTCACGGCCGATCGTCGTTTCCGGCCCGTGCCCTGAATAAACCATCGACTCGTCCGGAAACGTGAACAGCGTGCCGGTAATCGCCTTCAGCAAGGTCTCGTAATCTCCACCCGGAAGATCCGTGCGCCCGATCGAACCCGCGAACAAGGTGTCACCGACGAACAAATGCGGTGGCGACGGATCGCCCTGCTTCGAGATCGCCAGGCAGACGCCGCCAGGACAATGGCCGGGGGTGTGCACCACCCTGACCCGGTAGTCGCCAAACACAATCGGCCTGCCCTGAGCGAGGTCCGCCGGGTCGAAGGGTCCGTCGCCCTCGTAGAACACGTCCACCGGCGGCGGTTCTTCCACCGTCAGGCCGAACATCATGCCGGTGCGAACCGCGTTCTGGTAGAGAAACAGATCGTCCTTGTGCAGATAGATCGGCACACCAAGCGTGCGCTTGGCCTCGGCGACACCGGAGACGTGATCGACGTGCGCGTGCGTCAGCAGAATGTGCGTGACGTCCAGCTTCTCCGCCCGAATGAAGTCCAGCAGCTGCTCGACCTCGTCGCCCGGATCGATGAACACGGCCTTGCGGGTGTTCTCGCAGCCGGCGACGTAGCCATTCTTGAAGAACGGCCCGACGGCCGCGCTTTCCAGGATCATCACTATTAAGATAACCGCATGACGCCGCCGACGGTGCTCGATGTTTACGAGGCCCGCCGCCGTCTCGCCGGGCGGCTGCCGAAGACGCCGCTGCTGCCCTCGCCGTGGCTGTCGTCGGTCGCCGGCGGCAGCGTCTTCCTGAAACTCGAATCGATCAACCTGACCAACTCGTTCAAGATTCGCGGCGCGCTGAACGCGGCGCTGCGGATGAGCGAAGGCATCGACTCGCCGGCACCAACGATCGTCACCGCCTCCGCCGGCAATCACGGCCGGGCGCTGGCGCTGGCGACCGAGCAGCTTGGCCTCAAATGCGTTGTATTCACGCCTGTGAACGCACCGGACGCGAAGAAGCAGGCGATCCGAGGACACGGCGCCGTCCTCCATGCCGACTGCGAGGACTACGACGACGCCGAGAGGCTGGCGCGCGAATTCGCGGACCGGGAAGGCGGCATCTACATTTCGCCTTACAACCACGCGGACGTGATCGCCGGCGCGGGAACGATCGCACTCGAGATCGTCGACGCGATGCCGGAATTCGACGTCGTGATCATTCCACTGGGAGGCGGCGGGCTGGCAAGCGGGATGGGTCTTGCCCTCGAGGCCGCGGCGCCTGACGCCACCATCATCGGTGTCGAGGTCGAGGCATCGTCTCCGTTCACGCTGAGCCTGGAGGCGGACTGCATTACCGAGATCACGCCACGACCGTCGCTCGCGGATGGCCTGGTCGGCAACCTCGAGCCGGGATCGATGACGTTTGAATTGGTGAAACAGGTCGTCGATTACGTCGTCACGGTGAGCGAAGATGACCTGACGCGCGCAATGAAGGGTCTCGCCACCGAGGAACGACTGATTGTCGAAGGGGCTGGCGCTGCCGCGGTCGCCTCGATCCTCGCAGGCAAGGCCTCGGCGCCCGGCCGGCGCCTGGTCGCCATGGTCACCGGCGGCAACGTCGATCTTCCGAAATGGCTCCACACCATCAGCTGACCGTAGAACTACTTCTTCGGTCGCGAAGGCCGTATTTCGATTCGGCTCGGGAGGCTCCGGGCCGGATGATTCAGGAGATCGACGATCGCGTGCGCCACATCTTCGGGTAATAACTTCCAGTCCGCTCCGGATCCGGCGGCACGACCAGAGAAACCCGTGGCGACCGATCCCGGCAGCACCGTCGTGACGCGAACGTTGTCGTCGCGCAGCTCCTGCATCAGCGCCTCGCTGAACGCATTCAGGCCGGCTTTCGACGCACAGTAGGCGGCCCCGCCGGGAAACGGATTGGTCGACGCAAGGCTGGAGATGTTGACGATCCATCCGCCGCCTCGTGTCTTCAGATGCGGGATGGCGGCCTTGCAGCAGTTGAACACGCCGGTCAGATTCGTGCCGAGGATGCGGTCCCATTCATCGTGCGGCATCTCGGCGATTGGGACACCGACGCCAACACCGGCGCAGTTCACGAGCACATCGAGCCCGCCGAATTTCGCAACGACGGTCGCGACCGCGCGCTGCACAGACGCCGGGTCGCGCACGTCGCACTCAATGCCGACAACCTGCGAACCGCCTGCCGACAACGCGTGTTCCGCTCTGACAACACCATCGGATGTGGTTCCGGTAAATGCAACCTTGTCGCCGGCGTTGATCAGCGCTTCGGCTACGGCGAAGCCAATCCCGCGGGTACCGCCGGTAATCAAGACTGCTCGAGACATATCTCTCCCTCCGTAGAACGATCGTGGAACCCTCGTCGAACGTCCGTAGAACGATAGAATACTGCCCGTGAGTACGGCCGTGATCCTCGGCGCAGGCGACATCGGTGGAGCGCTCGCCCGACAGCTCGCCGCGATGGACGTCGTCGCCCGCATCGTCATCGTCGACGATCTCGCCACCGTCGCGGCCGGCAAGGCGCTCGACGTCGCGCAATCGGCACCCGTCGATCGCTATCACACGGTGATGACCGGCACCGCCGACGTCGCCGCGGTCGTCGGCGCCATTGCCGTGATCCTCGCCGACGCCGCGGCCAATCCGGTCACCGAGTGGAAAGACGAAGCGGGCCTGGCGCTCGTCAAGCGTGTCGCCGGTCTCAACCAGCTCGCACCGCTCATCTGCGCCGGCGCGTCGCAGACCAGCCTCGTCGAACGCGGCGTCAACGAGCTGGGCGTCTCGAGGATGCGGCTGTTCGGATCGGCGCCTGAGGCGTTGCGATCGGCGATCACCGCAATCGTGTCGCTCGAAGCCGGCGCCGCGCCGCAGGATGTTTCGCTGTCGGTGCTGGGGCGCGCGCCGCAGCAGATCATCGTGCCGTGGGACGAAGTATCGATCGCCGGCAGGACCGCGACCGCCGTGTTGAGCCCGGCGCAGCTGGCGCGGCTCGACGCGCGCATCGCGCGATTGTGGCCGCCGGGTCCTTACGCGCTCGGCGGCGCCGCCGCACGCCTGGTGCGCACGGCATTGACGCGCACGCCCCGGGTGCATGCGGCGCTCGTCGCCGTCAGCCGCGACGAAGGCTCACCCGGCCGATCGGCGATGATGCCGGTGACGCTGCAGCCCACCGGACTCGCGTCCCTCGTCGCGCCGGCACTCTCGGCACGTGATCGGGTCCGGTTTGAAACTGCGCTCCGACACCTGATCGTTCTACGATCGTGCTACGGACGTTCTACGGTTGTGCTACGTACGTAGAACGGTTGTAGAACGTACGGAGCACGTCCGTAGAACGCTCAGTATGCTTGCGCCTGGCGCATCGCGAGCCCATCTGAAAAATCGGCGAGCCGCGCACGAAGGAGCAGCCGTCCTCGATGCAGCCGCGACTTGAGCGTCTGATTCTTGATCTGCAGCTTCGTGCTGGCTTCTTCGGTCGACAGGCCATTGAAATCTCGCAGGATCACCGGCTCGCGGTAAATCTCCGGCAGTCCAACGATGGCTGCTGCCAGACGCTCGCGCAGCTGCGACTTGAGCAGCGCCAGGTCGGCGAGGTCCGACCAGTCGGGGGGATCGAACGCGGCCATCGCCTCGTCGTCCACGGCAGTGGCGATCTCGATTTCGCTCACCTCGGCATCGCGCATGGCCTTGAGACGGCGCATCCGCGACATCGCGGTGTTGAACGTGATGCGATAGATCCAGGATGACAGCGCCGAGTCGCCACGGAACGCATCGATCTTGCGAAACACCTTCAGCAACACGTCCTGCACCACTTCTTCGGCGTCTTCGTGGTTGCGCAAGTAGCGCAGGGCCAGCTGGAAAATCCTGTGCCCGTATGTCGAGGCCAGCTCGGCGAGGGCGTGCTCATCGCGCTCGCGGAGGCGCTTGACGAGAGCGCGCTCGTAGTGATCGCTCATGGAATGCGAACCTTTCCTTTGGGGATAAGAACCCCGCAAAGGCGGCTGCTATTCCACTGCTTAACCGCTTATGACTGTCGCACTTACCGCGCCCTCGTCCTGAGGTTGCCTGTCGAAGACGGCGGCGAAGTGGGACACGAACCGGTCTTCAACTCGAGCCATCTCCGGCTCGCGGCCGAGCTTCGACGCGAGCGACGTCACGCCCTTGTCGGCAATCCCGCACGGCACGATCAGGTTGAAGAAGTCGACGTCGGTGGTCACGTTGAACGCAAAACCGTGGCTGGTGATCCAGCGCGAGATGCGCACACCGATTGCGCCGATCTTTTCTTGCGCCGCCTGCCCCGACCCTTCGACAGCCTCAGGCTCACCCCGAGCGACGTCGAGGGGTGAGCGAGCATCGCGAGTCGAAGGGATCCAGGCGCCGCTGAAGCCCTTCACGCGCCCGGCCTCGAGTCCGTAGTCCGCGCAGACGCGGATCATCACCTCCTCGAGGTCGCGGACGTAGCGATGCACGTCACGGCGATCCGGGTCGAGATCGACAATCGGATAGCCAACCAGCTGGCCCGGCCCGTGATATGTGACATCGCCGCCCCGGCCGGTTTCGAACACGTCAACGCCAAGCGAGGCCAGGCGATCAGGCGATGCGAGGATGTGGGAGCGCCCGTCCTTCTTGACGCCGATGGTGAGGACGTGGGGATGCTGCAGGAGCAGCAGCGTATCGGGGATGCGATCGGCCTTGCGCTCCTCGACCAGCCGGCGCTGCAGCTCGAGCCCGTCCGCGTAGCGAACGAGTCCGAGCCTCCGCACCTGGAGAGAACGCATCAGACCTGCAATCGGGTCGAAGTTCTCGATCCCTTTTTTCACGTCGGCCATGAACTGATCCGCCACCGCGCCGTCGACCAGGCGGTGGTCGTAGCCAAGCGTCAGGTAGCCCATCGTCCTGATGGCAATCGCGTCGTCGATCACGACCGCGCGTTTCTCGATCGTGCCGACACCGAGGATCGCCACCTGCGGCTGGTTGATGATCGGCAGGCCGAACTGCGCGCCGAAGTTGCCAGGGTTGGTGATCGTGAACGTGCCGCCGTGCACTTCCTCGGGACTGAGCTTCTTCGCGCGCGCGCGATCGGCGACGTCCTGGATCGAGCGCGACAGGCCGGGGAGGTTCTTTTCGCCCGCGCCCTTGACGACGGGCACGATCAGGCCGTTTTCGAGCGCGACCGCGATACCAAGGTTGATCTCGTGGTGATAGACA
The DNA here is from genome assembly GCA_963833135.1 of uncultured cyanobacterium. Lineage (GTDB taxonomy): Bacteria > Acidobacteriota > Vicinamibacteria > Vicinamibacterales > UBA2999 > 12-FULL-67-14b. Next base: position 100,121 of record CAWHWW010000019.1, read on the forward strand.
ACGTTGTCGCCGTCAATCGAGGCATTGAGGGTCTTGTGGCGGCGCAGGCAGTCGACGATGACCTGGGCGATGAACGAGGTATAGGTCAGCTTCGCGCCGGTGCGCTCGTAGTCGTCCTTCTTCGCCCTGCGAATCTGATCGACCTTCGAATAATTCACTTCGAAAACCGAGTAGACGTGTGCGGAGGTGCGCTTGCTGAGCACCATGTGCTCGGCGATCTTCTTGCGCATCACCGACATCGGAGTGACGGTCGCTCCAACGCCACGAGTCACAGGTACCTGCGCCGGCTCCGTAGCCGGGCGTGCCGAGGCCGGCATGGATGAGGCTCCGCTATCGATGAAGCCAAGAATGTCCTGCTTGGTAACGCGGCCGCCGATGCCAGATCCCTGGATTTGGCCGATGTCGACGTTGTGCTCCTTCGCGATCTTGCGGACGAGCGGCGAGGACTTGTGGCGATCGCCTTCCGCGGGTGACGCGGGTGAGGCGGTGACGCGGGTGAGGCGAGTGACGCGGGTGACGCGGGTGAGGCGGGTGAAGCAGTAGTCGTGGATGGCGGTGGTGGCGCCTCGAGAGTCGGCGCCGACGTTCCGTCCGCTTGCGCTGAAGACTTCGAGCCATTCGGCGCCGGTTGCCGCTCTGGACCCGCGTCGCTCGCATCACGCGGTTCACTCGCCTCACCCGGGACGCCGATCGTCGCGACGACGCTGTTCACCGCAACCGTCTCGCCTTCCTTGACGGCAATCGCGGTCAACACGCCGGCTGCGGGCGAGGGGATCTCCGCATCGACCTTGTCGGTGGAAATCTCGAACAGCGGCTCGTCACGATCGACCGAATCGCCGACCTTCTTGATCCATCGGACGATCGTGCCTTCAGCGATCGACTCGCCCATCTGGGGCATTACAACGGGTGTAGACATAAGAACCTGACCCTGTCTCGGGCTTACGGGCTACGGGCTTACGGGACGTTCAGTTGTCTCGGGCTTACGCGGCTACGGGTTTGCGGCACGGTCATCAACCGCGATGATGTCCCGCAAGCCCGTCGACCGCAAGCCCGTAAGCCCTATATGTGTATCGCCGCGCCTTGTGCGGCATGCGCGGCTTCACCCACCGCCTCCGACATCGTCGGGTGCGCGTGGATCGTCTTGATCAACTCCTCGACGGTCACTTCCATGCGCAGCGCCATCACCGCCTCAGCGACGAGCTCCGTCGCGCGCGGGCCGATGATGTGCACGCCCAAAATCTCGTCGTACTTCTTCTCGGCGACGATTTTCACGAAGCCATCGGTCTCGCCGGCCATGCGCGCGCGCGCCAACGCGCGGAACGGGAAGCTGCCGACGCGCACGTCATGACCTTGCGCCCTAGCCTGCGCTTCCGTCAAGCCGACGCTGCCGATCTCCGGCTCGGTGTAGGTGCAGCGCGGCACATGGTCGTAATTGATCGGCTGCACCGCGTGGCCGGCAATGCGCTCCGCGAGGACGATGCCTTCCATCGAGGACACGTGTGCGAGCTGGTAGTGCGGCCCGCCCATCGTGATCACGTCGCCGATCGCCGAGATGCCGGGGACGCTGGTCCTGAACATCTGATCGACAACGATGTAGCCGCGATCCATCTTGATGCCCAGCGTCTCGGCGCCAAGGCCTTCGGTGACCGGTCCTCGCCCGGTCGCGACGAGCAGCAGATCGTACGCGAGCTTCTGTGATTTCTGACTCTGCCCTGAGCCTGTCGTCCCTCGACCCTGCTCGGGACGACCCTGAGGCTCTCGAAGGGTCGAAGGGTCGGGGCCCTCGACTTCAATGTCGACGCCCGTTGCGCCGGCCTTCGCTGATGTGACCTTCGATCCGGTGAGGACCTTGATGCCCTTTTTCTTGAAGACGCGCTCGAGCTCAGCGGAAACGGCTTCGTCTTCACCCGGCACGAGCCGCGGGAGCAATTCGATGACCGTGACCTCGCTGCCGTAGCTCTTGAAGATCGACGCAAACTCGACACCGACGGCTCCGCTGCCCATGATGGCGATCGACTTCGGCACGGCCGGCAGGTGAATCGCCTCATCGCTGAAGATGATCTTCCTGCGATCGGCCTCGATGCCGGGCACGCTGCGCGGCGACGAGCCGGTGGCGACGATGATCTCCTTCGTCGCCGACAGCGCCCGCCTGCCGCCGCTCTGCCCTGAGCCTGCCGAAGGCTCGCTGAGCGCGACCTCGACGCCGAGCCCGCCGGCTGCGTTGCCTAATAAACGCGCGGTGCCCTTGATCCACTCGATCTTGTTTTTCTTGAACAGCATCTCGATGCCGCCGGTCAGGCCCGAGATCATCTTGTCCTTGCGCGCGTGCACGGCGGGCATGTCGATCGCGACGGCGGCGCCGTCGATGCCGGTCAACCCCCACTCCCTGGCCGCTTGCGCGACCTTCAACGCATGCGCGTGTTCGAGCAGCGCCTTGGTGGGAATGCAGCCCCAGATCAGGCAGGTGCCGCCGAGCGCCTTCTGCTTCTCGACCACCGCGACCTTGAGACCCAGTTGCGCGGCGCGGATCGCGGCGACATACCCGCCCGTCCCTGCGCCAATCACTACGACGTCGAACTCGTCAGCCACAATCTCCCACTGTGGCTCAGCGTTTGAGCTGAGTCAAGGGTACGAAGGTGTGCCTGGGTTCGGGCGCGGCCGGGGCGGGCGGATCCACTTTCGCCTTCAGCTCACCGTGATCGAACTTGAGCTGCCAATACATTTCGGTGAGGTGCGCGAGACGCTGCGCCGTGTGGCGCGCGTATACCAGCGCCGCGAGGGCGACTGCAAGCGCGACGACGGCCACGATCCACGAACCGGCCATAGCTAACTCTAACTTCACCCTTGCACTATCAATCTTAAACTTTGAACGCCCCCTCGATGACCGCCGGACGCAAGACCGTTCTCGTAATCGGCGAAAGCGGCACCGGCAAGGAGCTGCTCGCGCGCCTCCTGCATCGCGAGTCGGCAAACCCGGAAGCGCCGTTCATCGCCGTCAACGTGGCCGCCATTCCGCGCGAGCTCGCCGAGAGCACGCTGTTCGGACACGAGAAGGGCTCGTTCACCGGCGCGCTGCAACAGCGCATCGGCAAGTTCGGGCTGGCCAACGGAAGGCGCCTTCCGCGAGGACCTGTTTGCCATTCGAGTTTCACATCGGTGAGCTGGATCGCGCCACGTCGGACACCGGCCTGCTCGATCGCGCGATGGTCACGTTCGAGCGGTCCTGGTACGCGCCCTCGAGCGGAACGCCTGGAACGTCACGCAGACCGCGCGTTACCTGGGCGTACCGCAGAGCACGTTGAAGTTCAAGATGGAGCGGCTCGAAATCCGCGAGCTCGCCCGGAAGATCAAGAAATAACTACGCCGTCGTCTTCTTCGGGAGAACCGCGTCTTTCAGCTGCTTGACGATTCGCGCCTTGACCACGGTCTTGGCGGCGATCGGAATCGGCTGACCGGTGGCGGGATTACGGCCGGTGCGGGCGTTGGTCTTCTTCAACACGAGCTTGACCATGCCGGGAATCACGAACTCCCCGGTGCGCTTCAGTTCCTTCTCGCAGAGCGCGGCGAGCTCGTCGAAGAATTCGCGAGACTGCGTGCGCTTCATATCGAAGCGCTCCGCGAAGTGCGAAAACAATTCCGACTTGCCCATCTTCCGGGCGTCTTCCATCGTGTCCCCCAACCTGCCCGCCGGAGGCGGGCAAAACGACGCTGTGACAGCGAGGCGGGGCCTCGCTCAGAGAGTGAAGCGGCCCGTATGCTAACCCCGCCCTATGGGGCTGTCAATTAGGGCCCGCCCCGGATGCTTCATAGTTTTGCCGTAGACTGATCGCCATGTCTACCGCCACGGTCGAGACCTTCCCGAATCCGCGGCCGGAGCGCGAGTTCGAGATCGCGATCGACTGTCCCGAGTTCACCTCGATGTGCCCGAAGACGGGCCTGCCCGACTTCGGCGTCATCAGGATTCGTTATGTGCCCGATGCCAGCTGCATCGAGCTCAAGTCCCTCAAATACTATCTGCTGGAGTTCCGTAACACGGGAATTTTCTACGAGTCGGTCACCAACCGGATTCTGGACGACCTGGTCGCGGCCTGCGCGCCGCGCCGGATGACCGTGGTCGGCGACTTCACCGCGCGCGGCGGCATTAGCACGAAGGTCACGGCGGAATACAGTCGGCAGTCGAGAGTCGGCAGTTAAGAGTTTGCAGTCAGCAGTTTGCAGTTCAGTGGGCAGTCTGCAGTCATGGGCGAGGACGAGCCGGTAGAAATCCCGATCGAAGATTCGATCGACCTGCACAGCTTCGCGCCGCGCGACGTCATCTCGGTCGTCGACGAATACCTGCACGCGGCGCACGGCGCGGGGTTCGGCACGGTCAGGCTGATTCACGGGCGCGGCAAGGGCGTCCAGCGCGCCGACATCCAGCGGCTGCTCCGCGATCACGCGCTGGTCGAGTCGTACTGGGACGCGCCCGAATCCCATCTCGGCGCGACGCTCGTCCGCCTGCGCCGCATGACGGATTCCTGACTTCGGCCGGCCTTCGCGCCAAAACGGTGGCGCTGCCTCCGCGGACCCCTTTTTTTCGGCAACGTCCACTGTTGTACGATGCGGCCCATGCGCCCGGCCGTACTGCTGCTCCTTGCGATCGTTTCGGTGAATGCCGGCGCGCAGGCGCCCACGGGCATCCAGACACCGGAGGCCGCATTCGGGTTCCGGATGGGCGCCGACCGCGAGCTCGCCGACTGGCCGTCGCTGCAGAAGTATTTTGAAGCTGTCGCCGCCGCATCCGATCGCGTCGAGCTCGTCGATGCCGGTCCGACGACGGAAGGCCGCAAGCTCATCGCCGCCGTCGTCTCGTCGCCTGACAACATCGCGCGCCTCGATCAGATTCGCGCCAACGCGCTTCGCCTGGCCGACCCGCGCACCCTCGACGATCAGGCCGCCGCCGCCATCATCGACAAGCAGCCGGCAATCGTCGCGATCGGCATGAGCATTCACGCGACGGAGATTGGCGGCACGCAGGCGGCTCCCGAGCTGTTGCACCTCCTGGCCACGTCCAACGAGCCCGAGATCACTCGATCGCTGAACGCGACCGTCGTGATCATCTTCCCGTCGCTCAATCCCGACGGCCACGCGATCACCGTGGACTGGTATCGCAAATGGAAAGGCACCGAGTTCGAAGGCGCCAATCTTCCCGGGCTGTACCACAGGTACGCCGGCCACGACATCAACCGCGATGCGTTCATGATGAACCTGGCCGAGAGCCGGAGCATCGCGGACTTCTTCTATCGACGCTGGCACCCGCAGGTGTTTCTGACGATGCACCAGATGGGCCCGCGCGGGCCACGCTTCTTCGTTCCGCCCAACACCGACCCGATCGATCGCAACTACGACCCGCTGATCTGGCGCACGGCCGGCCTGCTGGGCAACGCCATGGCGCTGGCGCTCGAGCAGGATGGGCGCGCCGGCGTGCTGCAGAACGCGCTCTACGACTACTACTGGCCCGGCTACGAGGACTCGGCGCCGCTCGGCCACAACACGGTCACGCTGCTCACCGAAGCGGCGAGCGTTCGCATCGCCTCACCGATCACGGTTGCGGCCGATCAACTCGTCGGCGGCCGGGGATTTCCCGATCATCAACCGACCACGACGTTCCCGAACCCGTGGCCGGGCGGCAGCTGGAAGCTGCGCGACATCGTCGACTACGACCTCTCCGCCGCACGCGGGCTGATCGGCGCCGCGGCGCGCTACCGCGACGACCTGGTGCGCAACTTCCATCGCATGGCGAAGCGCCAGGTCGATCTCGGCACGAAGGGCGGACCGTTTGCGTTCATCATCCCGCCTGACCAGTTCGATGCGCATGCGGCACGCAAGCTCGAACAACTCCTCATCGACGGCAACGTCGAAGTGCGGCGCACGCTGGAACCGTTCCGCGTCGCGGAGACTGTCTATTCGGAGGGCGCCGACATCATCCTGATGGCGCAGCCAAATCGCGCCTATGCGAAGACGCTGCTCGAAGTGCAGCAGTATCCCGTCCGAACATCCGGCGGCCAGGTCGATCGTCCCTACGACGTCGCCGGCTGGACGCTGCCGCTGCAGATGAACGTGCGGGTCGATCGCATCGATCAGTACTTCGAGCCGCCGCCGACCACGCGGCTCGATCGCGCGACCATCGCTCCGGCGAAAGTGTGGGGTGATGTCAGGAGGCCGTCGTTCTTCGTCATCGACGGACGCGGCAATGCCGCGAGTATGGCCATCAACCGCCTGCTCAAGACGGGCGCGCGCGTGTCGTTTCTCACGAGCGCGATGCCGATCCTCGGCTACACCTACCAGCCGGGCGCAATCATGGTGATGGAGGGCCCAGGCGTCCGGGAGAGCGTCGACCTGATTGCGCGCGACCTTGGACTGCGTGCGACCGCCTCGAGCGGCGCGCGCGCCGACCGATGCGCGGCTGCTCGGCCGCGCCCGCGTCGGTCTTTACCGGTCGGCGGCCGCGACCATCGACGAGGGTTGGACGCGCTGGCTGCTCGAGCAGTACGAGTTCGAGTTCGACACGATCGCCGATGCCGACATCAAGCGCGGCGGACTGCGTCCCCGCTTCGACGCGATCGTGCTGCCCGATCAGGACGCGGAGCGCATCATGGCCGGCAACGCCGCCGGCACGATGCCGCCCGAATACGTCGGGGGCATTGGCGCCGAGGGCGCCGAGGCGCTGAAGCAGTTCGTCGCTGCCGGAGGAACGCTCGTCGCGCTCGATTCGGCGAGCGAGCTCGCGAGCTCGCTGCTCGGTGCGGCGGTGAGCGATGCCACCCGGGGTCTTCCGCCGGATCAGTACCTGTGTCCCGGATCGATCGTGCGCCTCGATCTCGAGACCGATCCGCTGACTTACGGCATGCCGCGGGAGACCGCCGGCTTCTGCATGTTCAACAGCGCCTTCGATATTGCTGCGCGACCGGACAGCACGGCGTCATCGACTGTTCGCATCATCGCACGCTACGCAAAGGGCAACGTTCTCGCGAGCGGGTGGTTGGAAGGCGAACCGGCCATCGCCGGCAAGGGTGCGATGGCCGAAGTGAAGTCAGGCCAGGGCCGCGCGATCCTGTTCGCCTTCCGTCCGCAACATCGCGCGCAATCGCACGCGACTTTCAGGCTGCTGTTCAACGCCATCCATACATCGAAGTAGCGCAAAAACGGCGACGTCCGTCACGCGAGTCGATCGCAAAAACTGCGGTGTGCTGAAGCGCGCGCGACGCAGCAGGCGCCCGATTCTCGTCGTCCGGAATCGGCCGCATGTTTGCAGTCGTCGCGGGGTGCCTTCCCGTTACGAGGCAGGAGCGCTGCTCGAGGTCCGCGGCGAGACGTGGGCCTTGACCCGCGCGCAGCCCTTCGACGCCAGCGTGCTGCTGACGCTCGAAGGGCGCGATCGATCGAATGCCGGCGATCGCCTGCGCGTGATCGATCCGTTCGATCGGCCGCGTCCTCTCGGCAACCGCAAGCTGCGCTGCCGGCCCCGGCGCGCTGTCCTGCGCTCCGCGCTGGCGGCCATCGTCGGTGCGCGCGGCCGGTTCCGTTTGTGGACGGCGGCAGCCGCGTCGATCGAGTTGTGGCCGTATCAACTCGAGCCGGCGCTCGCCGTGATCGGCGGCGCCACGCGGCTGCTGCTCGCCGACGCGGTCGGGTTGGGCAAGACAATCCAGGCCGGGCTCATCCTGTCGGAACTGATGGAGCGCGGATGGGTCGCCCACGCGCTCGTCGTCTGCCCGGCCGGACTTCGCGACACGTGGGCGCGTGAGCTGCGCGATCGGTTCGGGATCGCCGCGACCGTGCTTGACCAGCCGTCGATCGCCGAGCGCATTCAGTCGCTGCCGCCGGGCATCAGTCCGTGGTCGGGGCACGCCGTCGCGATCGCATCGATCGACTTCGTCAAGCGCGATGAGGTGCTCGCGGCCATCGCCAACGAGCCGATCGATCTGGTGATCGCCGACGAGGCGCATCACCTGTCGCCCGGCACCGATCGTGGCGCGGCGATTTCGCAGATCGCGTCACGCGTGCCCTGGTGCGTGTTCATGTCGGCCACACCGCATTCCGGCGATCGCGCCGCATTCGAGTACCTGACGTCACTTGGCAACACCGGCGACCCGATGACGATCTTCCGACGGCGACGGAACGACGTCGGCCTCACGACATCACGGCGCTCGCATGTCCTCGGCGTAAGGCCCACGGCAGCCGAAGCATCGCTGCTTGCCGCGATCGAAGCCTATGCGCGAGCAATCTGGGGCGCCCGCGGACGCGAGGACCGCGCGGTGCGGTTGATCGCGATCACGATGGCACGGCGCGCCGCGTCGTCGAATGCCGCGATCGAGCGCACGCTGGCGCGTCGCCTGGGGTTGCTCTCGAACCGGAGCCTCGAACCGGCCCAGGCATCATTGCCGTGGGAGGAGGTCGATCGATCGGACGACCTCGAGCCGGATGCGATGCTGTCCGCGCCAGGGCTCGAGAGCGTCGACGAAGAACGAACGGCGCTCGAGCAAATGATCGCGCTGGCGCAGCGCTGTCAGGCAGGATCGAAGATTCGCCGCTTGCAGCGTCTGCTCGCCGTCATGCGCGAGCCGGCCGTGATCTTCACGGAGTACCGCGACACGCTCGACGCCATCGTCGCCGCACTGTCGGCGTCGGCGCGGCGCGTCGGATGCATCCACGGCGGCCTGCCGGTTGACCACAGGCGAGCGGCGGTCGACGCGTTCAACGACGGCCGCATCGATGTCCTGGTTGCGACCGACGCCGCAGGCGAGGGGCTCAATCTCCATCACCGATGCCGGCTCGTGATTGACGTCGAGCTACCGTGGAGTCCGCTGCGCCTCGAGCAACGCATCGGCCGCGTCGATCGACTCGGCCAGCAACGCACGGTGCACGGCATTCGACTCTTCCATCCGGGCACGATCGAAGGCGAGGTCCTCGAACATCTTCGCGGCAGGCACCACCGCGCGGATCATGACGTCGCGGCGGCGGTGTTCGAAGGCACGACGATCGAGCCCGGGGAGCCGGACATCCGGTCCGTCTCCGTTGCCACGGCGAAGGAGGAGGCCGCCCGGCTTACGGCCGAGCGGCGGTTCCGAGGGCAAGCTGCACCGTTCATTCGCGCGTGGACCGCGCCACGTGGCCGGTTCCCCTCACCACTCGTCGCGCTTCATCGCGTCAACGTCGTCAACGAGGCAGGTGACCTTGTCGCTGAAGAGCTGCTGGCTTCACGCATTCAGCTCGGCGCAACTCCTGAGCATCGTCGCCGCTGGCGGGAGCTGATTGCCGGCATCGACTCGATCCGCGCGCGGGCGCCTCTCGTAGCATCAGCGAATTGCTCCGCACTCGAGCGGCGAATCGGCTCAATTCGCGCACGTCTGAAGCGCGTCAGCGCGATCCGCTATCAGCGATCGCTCTTCGATGGCCGAGCCGACGCCGGCGCCGACGCACGCAGAGCCGTTGCGGATCGTCTGGACGCGGCGCTGGAGCGCACGCTCCGCAGGGTCACGTCGCCGTTGTCGGTCGAGGCGTCGCGCTCGGAGCTGATCGCGGCGTGGCCGGAGCACCGGAGGTGATTGCGGGATTCAGCGGAGGGTTGATCTCGCACGCGTATCTCGAGGAGCGCGTGCTGCCAGGGATCGATCGCGCGCAGGTGGCGGTGTTCGAACGGCATCTCGTGCGCTGGTGGCAGCTGGCATCCCGCTCGCTCGGGCCGGCATCGAGCCCGCGCGCCATCTTCGACGCGGCCGTCGTCCCGCTGCTGGAGTTGCTGGGTCACGATCGCCCCGCCGCCGCACCGGTTGCAGACGGACTGATCGCGTCCCTGCCGCCAGGCAGCGTGCTGGTCACCATTCCCTGGTCGGAGCCGACGCCGCACGCGTGGCGCCGCGCGGTAGGGAGCGGGCTCGCCTCGCAGGCGAGGTGGGCCATCATCTGCAACGGCCGCTCGCTCCGCATCGTCGATTGCGCCCGATCGTGGACGCGCGCGGCGATCGAGTTCGATTTCGACACGCTCATGACCGGACCGAAAGGCATCGCGGCGCTCTGGGCCGTCGCGCGCGCCGCCGCTCTCCAGGGCGCGGCCTCGCCCACGCTTCGAGACCTTCTCGTCGAATCCGACGCGCATGCGTCGCAGCGTCTGCCGATCGCTCGGCGACGGAGTGCTCTCGGCATTGCCCGCCTTGACGATGGCGCTTGCGAGGAAGCCGCACAGGGCCGCCGATCGCAGCGTCGCGTTCGAGCAGGCGTTGACGATCGTGTATCGCATCCTGTTCCTGCTTTTCGCGGAGGCGCGATCGCTGGTGCCGATCTGGAACGAGATCTACCGCGACGCCTACACGATCGAGGCGCTGATGGCCCGCCTTCGCCCCGCCTCCGCTCCGGCGCTTCGGCGGACAGGCTCTCCCGGCGAGGCAGGCTTGGGAACGGGCCTGTGGAAAGGCTTTCAGGCGATCTCGCGCCTCGCGCATGCAGGCTGCAAGGCCGGAGACCTCGAAGTCACCGCGTTCAACGGCCGGTTGTTCTCGCCGCGCCATACGCCCCTCATCGAGCAGCGCGCCGTTGCCGGATCAGATCATGCGTGACGTGCTGCTGTCGCTGGCGAGCGCGCCCTCTGCGCACGGACGCCGCCGCATCTCGTACCACGACCTTGGTGTCGAGCAGCTCGGGTCGGTCTACGAGCGCGTCCTCGAGCATGAGCCGGCGACCGCAGGCGGCTCGATCGTGCTCGCGAGGACATCGACGAGACGGAAGACCACCGGCAGCTTCTACACTCCGCGGGCGCTGACGGAATTCCTCGTCAGGCGCACGCTGTCGCCGCTCATCGAAGGCAAGACCGCCCGCCAGATCCTCGATCTGCGCATCGTCGATCCGGCGATGGGGAGCGGCGCGTTCCTCGTGGCCGCCTGCGCGTTCCTGGCGGACGCCTGCGAGCACGCGTTGATTCGTGACGGTCAGTGGTCGGCCGCGGAGGTAGGCGTCGCGGATCGCGCGTCCTTGCGCCGCCAGGTCGCCGAGCGATGCGTCTACGGCGTCGACCTCAATCCGACGGCGGTGCAGCTCGCGCGGGTCTCGCTGTGGTTGACCACCCTGGCCGCGAATCGCCCGCTGACGTTTCTGGATCACCATCTCGCAACCGGCAACAGCCTGATTGGCGCGCGGCTGAGCGATCTGTCGCGGCCACTGGTCGCGCGGTCCGGCCGCAGGCCTGCCGTCCTGCCGCTGTTCGAGGATCAAATGGCGGAGGACGTGTCCGCGCGAGTCATGCCGGTGCGACTGCGGCTGTCGGATCCGTCCGAGTCGATTGCGATCGTCAAGGAAAAGGAGCGCGCGATGACAACGTTGTCATCGCGCGACGGCCCGCTGGCGCGGTGGAAGGACGCCGCCGACGCCTGGTGTGCCGCGGCCTTCTGGCCCGGCCCGCGGCCGTCCCCCGGTGTGGTCCGCGAGTGGATCGCCGCCTCGACAGGCGCACCGACGACGCTTCCCGATGCGCGGCTGCGGTCGTCGCTGGCGCGCGCGCATGAGATCGCGTCGAGCCATTCGGCCTTCCATTGGGAGCTCGAGTTCCCGGAAGTATTCTTCGACCCGAACGGTCAACTCGCGCCGAACGGTGGCTTTGACGCCGTGGTCGGCAACCCGCCGTGGGCGCTGCTGCCCGCGTCGGACGGTTACCGCCGCCGGACCAGCGGTCATTTGAACAGCTACCAGCTGTTTCTCGATCGCGCCCTTCAGCTGGCCAGGCCGGGCGGGCGCGTCGGGTTGATCCTGCCGTCCGGCATCGCGACCGATCATGGGAGCGCGGCGTTGCGCCGCCATCTGCTCGATCGGACTTCGATCGACACGTGGATTGGGTTCGACAACCGCGACCGCATTTTCCCGATTCATCGCAGCGTCCGGTTCGTCGTGATGGCCACGACCAACGGCGGCACCACGGACACGCTGAGGGTCCGGTGCGGCCTGACCGGACTCGACGACCTCGATCGCGAAGAGGCGCAGCACGCGCCGCTGACCTTGTCGCGATCGCGCATCGAGACGTGGAGTCCCGAGCTTCTGACCATTCCGGAGATCACCACCGCGGCAGCGCTCGGCATCATCACGACCGTGGCAGATCGTGTTCCGGCGCTCGGCGATGCCGTGGGCTGGAACGCGCGCTTCGGCCGTGAGTTGAATGCCACCGAAGATCGGCCGCAATTCGTGCCGCTGGGGTCGCGGGCCCGGCTGCGTCCGATCGTGGAAGGCAAGCAGGTGACGCCGTTTCAAGTCGACCTCTTGCGGTCGACCCACGGCATCGCGCGTACCGCTACCTCGCGCGCCCGGATCGCCTATCGCGACGTCGCTGGCGCCACCAACAAGCTGACGCTGATCGCCGCGATGCTGCCCGCGACACGTCGTCTCGACGCACACCGTGTTCTGCCTGAAGACCGATCTCGATGAGCCGTCGCAGTGGTGCCTGCTCGGATTGTTGAACAGCCTGATCGCAAACTTTCTCGTGCGGGTGAACGTGACGACGCACGTCACCGCGGCGCTGATGTCGCGCCTGCCCGTACCGAAGCCGCCGCGCGACTCTCGCGTATTCGAGCGGCTGGTCACCCTCGCGAGATCGCTCGCATCGACCGGCATCGACAGCAACGCCACGGCCTACGCAGAACTCAACGCGATCGCTGCTGATCTCTACGGTGTTACGACCGATCAGTACGCGTTCATCCTCGATTCATTCCCGCTACTAGCCAAAACGCTTCGAGACGCTTGTCTCGCTGCTCACGTACGGGCCACGGAGGCTCGGAGGCACGGAGCAATTTGATCAAAATGCTTTACGAACACATCACAAACAAGATCATCAGCTCCGCAATCGCGGTTCACCGGGCGATCGGTCCGGGTCTCGCTGAACAGTCATATCAAGCCGCAATGACAATCGAGATGACGGACCAGGGACTGCGGTTTGACAGGGAACCGACCCTTGCCGTGACCTACAAAGGCGCGACGATCGGTCACCATCGACCGGACTTCATCGTCGAGGAATGCGTCGTCGTCGAGTTGAAGGCCGTCCACTCGCTCGAACCGGTGTTCACGGCGCAGGTCTTGACTTACTTAAGGGTGACGCGGCTGCAAGTAGGTCTACTGATCAACTTCAACGTCGATGCGTTGAAATTCGGGATCAAACGTATCGTGAAATAAAGGCTCCGTGCCTCCAGCCTCCGTGGCCCGTCCGTGAACTGAAACTACCTGATGGGCCCGTTCTCCCACGGTTTCAGCAGCGCGTACAGCGTCGACATGATCGGCACCGGCACGCCGTGCTTCGCGGCTCGACGGACGGCGGCGCCTTGCAGCGCTTCGACCTCGATCCGCTTCCCCTGCTCGAGATCGATCAGCAGCGACGACCGCGTGGTCGGCGGGATGGTGGTCATGTACTCCTCGAGCGTCTCGAAGCGGTTGGCCGAGATCGTCACGCCCTCGGCACTGGCGATCGCGGCGATCTCGCGCGACGCGGCGTAGAACATCTCCCGCACGTGCGGGTACTTCCAGATGTGCCCGATCGCCAGCCGCGACGCGCCGGTGAAGCCCGAGAACGCCGCGAGGTAGACGAACTTGTCCCAGATCGGCACGCGCGCGTCCGCCACCGGTGTCACTTGAACGTCGGCCGCGGCCAGCACATCGGCGATCGCCTGCACGCGCGGCGTGATCCGGCCGCGATCGCCCGACTTCGCCAAGGCTACGTCGGACAAACCGAACACCTCGCCGAAAATGATCGAGCGGTGCACGCCGGTCTGCACGATCAGCCCGGGGCCTTCGAGCGCCGTCGCCACGTACGTGGTGCCGCCGAGCACATGCCGCTCGCCGACGATCGCGGCGACCTCGTCGGCGCTGTCGACGCCATTCTGCAACGTCAGCACGACGGTGTCGGGACCGATCAATGGCCTCAGCATCGGCAACGCGGTGGCGTTGTCGTACGCCTTCACCGAAACGATCGCGACATCGACCTGACCGATCTTTGCGGTGTCGCTCTCGGCAGGCGCTCGCACCACGAAATCGCCGAGCTTGGCGCTCCGTATCTCCAGACCCCTGGCGCGTATGGCATCGAGATGCGCGCCGCGCGCGATGAACGTCACGTCCTGCCCCGTCTTCGCGAGTTTCGCGCCGAAATACCCGCCGACCGCACCTGAACCGAGAATCGCAAATCGCATCCGCAGATGCTGACACGGAAGCGCCGAAACGCCGAAACACGCTAGAATTTGCCCATGGCGGCCCGCCTCACGGCTTATGCGGTGGCGTTCATTGTCGGGGTGACCCTCATCGCCGGTCTCATCGTCGGCGCGCAGCGCGAAGACGATGGCGCGGTGGATCTGATCATCATCAACGGCAAGGTCTACGCGTCCGACGGCGGCGCCGATCTGGCGGAAGCGGTGGCCGTCCGCGGCAACAAGGTGATCCGCGTCGGCTCGAACCGCGAGATTCAGCGCCTCAAGCGCGCGCAAACTCTCGTCATCGACGCCAGGGGCGGCGCGGTCATGCCCGGGTTCAACGACACCCACGCGCACCTCATCAACGGCGGTCTCTCGCTGGATCAGATCAACCTCAGCGACGCCACCACCATCGACGCGATCAAGGACACGATCCGCGTCTGGTCGGAAGCGCACCCCGAGCGCGAGTGGATTACCGGGCGCGGCTGGTACTACCAGCCGTTCACTGGAACGATGCCGACGCGCCAGATGCTCGACGCGCTCGTGCCCGATCGTCCCGCGTATCTCATCGCCTACGACGGCCACACCGGCTGGGCGAACACGAAGGCGTTGAAAGCCGCGGGCATCGACCGCCGCACCAAGGCTCCGGCCAACGGCGTGATCGTGAAGGACCCGCGCACGGGCGAGCCGACCGGCGCGTTGAAGGAAGCCGCGATGGCGCTGATGACGACGGCGGCGCCGAAGGCCACCGAAGAAGATCGTCTCGCCGCGATCCGCGCTGCGATCGACGAAGCGCACCGCGTCGGCATTACCAGCGTCCAGGACGCCGGCGGCACCGCCGCCGATCTCGAGCTCTTCGATCGCCTGCGCAAGCGCCGCGAACTGACGCTCCGCGTGTATCAGGCCCTGCGCGCGGACGCCACGCTCACCGAAGCCGGACTCGACGAGATCGATCAGGTGCGCACGCGCTTCGCCGACGATCCCGTGCTCAAGACCGGCGCCGTCAAATTGATCGCCGACGGCGTCATCGAATCGCACACTGCGGCCATGCTCGAGCCCTATGCCAATCGCCCGGCCTCCAAGGGCGACCCGCGTTTCACGCCCGAGCAATTGAACAGAGTCGTCGCAATGCTCGACAAGCGCGGCTGGCAGGTGATGACGCACGCCATCGGCGACAGCGCCGTGCGCATGACGCTCGATGCCTATCAGGCTGCCGCCGCAGGCCAACGCCGCGCCGGAACGCGGCCGCCGTCATCGCATCGAGCATATCGAGACGATCGATCCCGCCGACATCCCGCGCTTCGGCAAGCTCGGCGTGATCGCGGCGTTGCAGCCGGTTCACGCGACGCCAAGTCCCACGCCCGGCGACGTGTGGAGCGTCAATATCGGCGACGACCGCGCCTCGCGCGGCTGGATGTGGAACAGCATCGCCAGGGCCGGCGGTCGCCTCGCTTTCGGCAGCGACTGGCCGGTGATGACGCTCGATCCGCGGAAGGGTCTGCGTGTCGCGGTCACGCGAACGACCGAGGACGGACTGCCCGAGGGCGGCTGGATTCCGGCGGAGCGCCTCCCGATTCGCAAGGCGATCGACGCCTACACGCGCGACGCGGCCTGGGCTTCCTTCGACGAACTCAGGAAAGGCATGCTCGCCCGCGACATGCTCGCCGACATCGTCGTCCTTACCGACGACATCTTTTCAGGGCCAGCCAGCCGCCTGACGACCACGGAAGTGGCCGTTACGATCGCCGACGGGAAGGTCGTTTACCGCCGCGATCCGCCTGAGAACACGACCGCGCAATAGGCCACAGAAGGCGCCGACAAGCGTCGAACTGTTCGTCACGGTCGTTCGTCAAATTCCAGGATCGCCATGCTCACCAGACCTCTACTCGCCTTTCTACTCGTTGGATCTGTGTTTTCTGCGCCTTCTGCGGCCCTGGAGCCTTCTGCGGCCCAGTCCGACCTCGACGCCTTCATGGAGAAGGTCCTCGCGCGACGCGACGATAACTGGAAAAAGCTCCAGCAGTACGTGCTCGAGGAGAAGGAGGCGTTCGACCTCACCGGGCCGGGCCGCTTCCCGCTGTGGGGCATGCGCCGCGAATACACCTGGTTCATTCGCGACGGCATTTTCGTGCGCAGCCCGGTTAGCGCCGACAGCGTGAAGCTGTCCGAAGCGGATCGCCGCAAGGCAGAGGAGCAATGGCTGCGCCGCCAGAAGAACCGCGAAGAGCGTGACAAGCGCAATGCCGAGCGCGAGGCGAAGGGCCTGCCGCCGGAGCGCGAAGACCGCGGCGTTGTCATCACGCCGACCGGCGTCGTGACCACGAGTTCCGATGACAAGGACACCGGCACGCCGATCACCAACACCGAGGACATGCTGAAGCAGGTGCGCGAGCCGCAATTCGTGTCGTCGGCGTACTTCCTCAAGTTCCGCTTCGAGACGGGCCGCTACGCCCTGGCCGGCCGCGAAAACATCGGCGACATCCCGGCGCTCAAGATCGAGTACTACCCGGAGTCGGGGCTCTTCAAGGAAGGCAGGAGCAAGCCTGACCGGAAGGTCAGGGACGAAGACGCCAGGATCCAGGAGAAGATGAACAAGGTGTCGATGGTGACGCTGTGGGTCGATCCCAAGACCTACCAGATCCTGCAATACACCTTCGACGACATCGACATGGACTTCTTCCCCGGGCGCGCGCTCGTGCGCATCGACGATCTCAAGGCGACGATGCAGATGGGACAGCCGTTCCCGAATATCTGGCTGCCGAAGAGCATCGAGATGCATTTCGGCATGATGCTCGCCGTCGGCGCCGTCGATGCGACCTACCGCGTCGACTACGAGAACTACAAGGAAGCCGCGGTTACTTACAAGGTCAAATGACAACGCGGCGTTCGACGCGGCGTTCCAAGAGCGTTCTACGTGTGTGCTGCGTATGTTCTTCGATCGTGGGGCTCGCGCTCGGCTGCGCAAGTCTCGCGCACGCGCAGACCTCGCCGGGCATTGTCGCCGAGGTGCGCGTGCACGGCAACCACACGACGCCGGATGCCGACATCCTCGGCATCGTCGGCGACGTCGTCGGCAAGCCGGCCACCGATCAGTTGGTCGACGAGATACACGACAAGCTCGAGAAGAGCGGGCGATTCGACGGCGTCGAGGTTCGCAAGCGGTTTCGATCGATCGAGAACCCCGACGACATCCTGCTGATGATCGTCGTCGATGAAGTCCCCGGTGTCGATCCGCTCGACCTCACGCCCGGCCCGATGAAGAAGTTCTGGAGCAGCGGCATGTTCCTGCCGATCTTCCACTCTGAAGACGGCTACGGCCTCACCTACGGCGCGCGCTTCGCCTTTGTCGATCGTCTCGGGCCGCGCAGCCGCATCACGGTGCCATTGTCGTGGGGCGGCGAGCGCCAGGCGCGCGCCGAGCTCGAACGCGCGTTTCGAAGGGGACCAATCGAACGCGTCGCCGGTGTGTTCGGCATCGTCCGACGCGAGAATCCGCATTACGAGATTGGCGACACCCGCGTGTCGCTCGGCGCGCGCATCGAGTCGGCGCCGGCGCGGTGGTTTCGTGTCGGCGCCGGGGGCCGCCGCGACGACGTGAGTTTCGGCGACCTGGAGGAAACGATCTCACGCTTCGGCGGCGACGTGACGATCGACACGCGCGTCGATCCGGCGTTCCCGCGCAACGCCATCCACGTGAGCGGCGGCATCGATCGGGTGACCTTCGACGCCGGTCACGCCAACCAGGCAAAGCTCGACGCGCGCGGCTACGTAGGGCTGTTCGGACAGATGGTCCTCGCCGTGCGCGGATTGAGCGTGACCACCGACGCGGCGTTGCCGGTCTACGAGCACAACCTGCTCGGCGGCGCCGCGAACCTCCGCGGCTACGAGGCCGGATACCAGGCCGGCGACAACCTCGGGGCCGCATCAGCCGAGCTTCGCATCCCGATCACCTCGCCGCTCAACATCGGCCGTTTCGGCGTCAAGGCCTTCGTCGACTGGGGCACGATTTACGCCGTGGGCGCCAGGCTGTCCGATCAAGCTTTCGAGCGCGGCATTGGCGGCGGCGCGTATCTCCACCTCACGATCGTCAGTCTCTCGCTCGACGTCGCCCGCTCCGACACCGGCAACACCCGGTTCCACTTCGGCATGGGCGTCACCTTCAAATAAGGTGCACATGGTGCACAATGTGCACAACGTGCACACTGTGCACTTGGAGGATCTCCATGAGCCTTACCGCGCTCCGACTTGCCGTCGCCATCACCCTGGTCATCGCCTTTGCCGGAGCGGCCATCATCGCGTCGCAGAAATCCGCCGCCGGCATGCAGCAGGCGGCGACGCAGTTTCTCGACAGCCTGTCTGCCGATCAGAAAGCCAAGGCTGCGTTCGCGTTCGACAGCGAGGAGCGCCTGCGCTGGCATTTCATCCCGAACGAAACGTTCCCGCGCAAGGGGCTGATGATCAAGGACATGAACGAGGCGCAGCGCCGCCTCGCGCACGATCTGCTCCGCAGCGGCCTGAGCGCGCGCGGCTACCTGAAGGTCACGTCGATCATCGAGCTCGAAGACATCCTCAAGGCGATCGAGACCGGCGGCAAGCTGGCGCGCAACAAGGAAGAGTATTTGTTCTCGGTGTTCGGGACGCCGGCGGCGAAGGGCCGCTGGGGCTGGCGCGTCGAGGGGCACCACGTTTCGCTGCGCTTCGCGATGGTCGACGGCGCCGTCTCGAGCCACGTCGCCAGCTCGCCGATGTTCCTCGGATCCAATCCTGCCGAAGTCCAGGAAGGCGCGACGAAAGGCCAGCGCGTCCTCGGCGATGAAGAGGACGCCGCTCGATCGCTCGTGCTGGCGCTTCCCGCCGATCTTCAGAAGCAAGCTATCGTCAATCCGGTCGCGCCAAGCGACATCCTGACGATGAACAAGAACGACATTACGCCGCTGCCCGATCAAGGCATCGAGTACGGCGCAATGGGAGCACAGCAACAGGCGCTCTTCATGAAACTCATCGAGGCCTACACTTCAACCATGGAAGCCGACATCGCGGCCGAGCGCATTGCACAAATCAAGGGCGCCGGGCTGGACAAGGTGCGATTTGCGTGGCTCGGCGAGACTGAGAAGGGCAAGAAGCACTACTACAGCGTGCAGGGCCCAACGTTCTTGATCGAGTACGACAACACCCAGAACAACGGGAACCACGTTCACTCGGTGTGGCGGGATTTCAACGGCGACTTCGGACGAGACATCCTGCGCGAGCACCTCAAGGAAGTGCGGCACTAGCTGCCGGCGGAGCAGGACCGCGCAGAACTGGCGAAGCGGCCAACCTGATAAAGTAAGAAGGTTATGAACCCGTGGGACCAGTTTTCAGGGGCCAACGCGGGGTATGTCTACGAGTTGTTCGAGCGCTATCAGCGCGATCCCTCGTCGGTCGACGAGGCGACCCGCCGGGCGTTTGCTACCTGGACTCCCGCCGAACCCGCGTCACCCGCGTCACTCGCGTCACCCGCGTCACCCGCGTCGCTCGGCACCGGCATCGCCGCATTCAATCTCGCCGAGTCGATTCGCCGTTTCGGACACCTGGCGGCCGATCTCGATCCGCTTGGCTTTCACGATCCGATTGGCGATCCATCGCTCGCGCCGCAATCGCACGGCCTCACCAGTAACGCGCTGAAGCAGTTGCCGGCGTCGATCGTGTCGGGGCCGGCAGCCGCCGGCGCCGCGAACGCCCTCGATGCAATCGCCAGGCTCCGGCAGATTTACTGTTCGACCACCGGCCACGACTACAACCACGTGTTCGTACCGGACGAGCGCGTGTGGCTGCGCCACGCGGTCGAATCGGGGCAGTTCCGCCCGCCCAACGACCCGATCGACGGCAACGAGCTGCTCGCACGCATCACGCAGGTCGAAACGTTCGAGCGGTTTCTGCATCGGACGTTCCCCGGCAAGACGCGCTTTTCGATCGAGGGCCTCGACATGATGGTCCCGGTCCTCGACGAGATCGTGCACGACGCCGCCGAAGGCGGCGTGCAGCACGTGATGATCGCGATGGCGCATCGCGGCCGCCTGAACGTGCTCGCGCACATCCTGCAGAAGCCGTACTCGCAGATCCTCGCGGAATTCAAGGATCCGATCCTGGCCAACCGCCTGCGCGTCGATCTCGGCTGGATGGGCGACGTCAAGTACCACGCCGGCGCGCGCGTCGAAGCGCGGCCCGAGGGCCTGCCCAAGCAGGTGATCATCTCGATGCCGCCGAACCCGAGCCACCTCGAGGCGGTGGATCCGGTGCTGAACGGCATGGCTCGCGCCGCCGCCACCTCGGCGGAGGCGCCTGGCGCGCCGATCGTCGACAAGGGCAAAGTGCTCGCGATCCTGATTCACGGCGATGCGGCGTTCCCCGGCCAGGGCGTCGTCGCCGAGACGCTGAATCTCTCGAGGCTGGACGGCTACGACGTCGGCGGCATTATTCACATCATCGCCAACAACCAGCTCGGTTTCACGACCGACCCCGAAGAGTCCTTCAGCACCAGTTACGCGAGCGGCCTCGCGCGCGGATTCAAGATTCCAATCACGCACGTCAACGCCGACGATCCGGTCGCGTGCATCGAGGCGGCGCGCCTGGCGATCGCCTACCGACAGCGCTTCAAGCTCGATTACCTGATCGACCTCGTGGGCTATCGCAAGTACGGCCACAACGAGGGCGATGAGCCGGCGTTCACGCAGCCGCAGATCTATCAGATCGTCGCCGCGCACCCGACGGTGCGTGAGCAGTACGCGAAGACGTTGATCGAGTCCGGGTCGATCACCCAGGACACGGCCGACGGGCTGGTCAAGGCGCGCATGGAGGAGCTCGAACGCGCGTATGCCTCGGTGAAGCCCGAGCAGGACTACATCCCGCCGGTCCCCGAAGTGCCGCCGAGCGGCGCCGCGAAGAAGGCGCGCACCGCGGTCGCTTTCGACTCGCTGAGAACGATCAACGACGCGCTATTGACGCTGCCCGAGGGCTTCACGGTTCATCGCAAGCTCGAGCGCGGCCGCGAACGCCGCAAGGCGATGTTCGCATCGCCGTCGGAGCGGTCGATCGACTGGGCCGCGGCCGAGGAGCTCGCCATGGCGACGATCCTCGCCGATGCGGTGCCGATCCGGTTCACGGGCGAGGACGTCGAGCGCGGCACGTTCAGCCATCGCCACGGCGTCTATCACGATGCGGCTTCCGGCGAGGAGCACATCCCGCTGCAGCGCCTGCCGCAGGCGAAGGCGTCGTTCGAGATCCGCAACAGTCCGCTGTCCGAATACGCGTGCGTCGGGTTCGAGCTTGGCTACAACCTGCAGGAGCCCGCGCGGCTCGTGCTGTGGGAGGCGCAATACGGCGACTTCATCAACGGCGCGCAGATCATCCTCGACGAGTACCTGACCTCGGGCCGCGCCAAGTGGGCGATGGCGCCGTCGCTGGTGCTGCTCCTCCCCCACGGCTATGAAGGCCAGGGCCCCGATCACTCGAGCGCCCGCCTCGAGCGCTTCCTCAACGCCGCTGCCGACACCAACATGCGCATCGCCAACTGCACGACGGCGGCGCAGTATTTCCACCTGCTGCGCCGGCAGGCGCTGCTGCTCACGACCGATCCGCTGCCGCTCGTCGTCATGACACCGAAGAGCCTGCTGCGGCATCCATTTACCGCGTCGACACCGCTGGAGCTCGCCGAAGGCTCGTTTCACCCTGTCATTGATGATGCGGCCGCATCGGCGCAGCTGGCGAAGGTGCGCCGACTCGCGTTCTGCAGCGGCAAGGTTGCGGTCGACCTGCTCACAAGCGAGGCGCGCAAGGACAACGCCAGCGTCGCGATCGTCCGCGTCGAGCAGCTTTACCCGTTCCCGTCCGACGAGATTCGCAAGCTGCTCGACAGCTATTCGAGCGTCCGCGAAGTGTGCTGGGTCCAGGAGGAACCGGAAAACATGGGCGCCTGGGAATTCGCGCGCCCGTTGTTCGAGTCGATCGTCGACGGCCGTCATCCGCTGCGCTACATCGGCCGCTCGCGCAACTCGAGCCCCTCTGAGGGATCGTCGAGCTGGCACGCCGCCAACCAGCGCGCGATTGTCGATCAAGTGTTTGAAGCGAAGACGGAAACGCGTGAAATGGATCGCGTGCTGTCGAAGCAGGTTTAGAAGTTAGGTCGGTTAGAGGTTAGAGGTTAGAGGTTAGAGGGCATGTCGACCAACATCGTTGTTCCCGAACTGGGCGAGTCCGTCGTCGAAGCGCGTGTCGCGAAGTGGTTGAAGAAACAGGGCGACACGGTCAATGCGGGCGATCCGCTGGTCGAGCTCGAAACCGAGAAGATCGATCTCGAAGTCAGCGCCGACCGGGCCGGCGTCGTCGCCGAGATCAGGCATGCCGAGGGCGCCGACGTTAAGGTCGGTGAAATCCTCGCTGTTCTCGAAGAAAGCACGAACGGAGCCTCGGCACAACCGACGGTTCCAACGGTTCCAGAAGTTCCAGCGGTTCCAAAGGGTCAGGTTCCGAAGGCGGTTCCGGGTGCTTCTGAGAAGAAAGCCACGCCGACTGCGAAGAACGTTGCGAAGGCGCACGACGTGAAGACTCGACGCGGTCGAGACATCAAGCGGCCGCGTGACCAAGCAGGACGTGCTGAAAGCAGCAGCACCGGAGCACCACAAGAGCACCTCCCGCGAGCCCGCAAGCCCGTAGCCCGCAAGCCCCGTCGGAGCCCGCAAGCCCGTAGCCCGCAAGCCCCGCCGGCGAGCGAAGCGAGCGACAGCGAGCGCATGACCAAGCGTCGAGCGACGATCGCCCGCCGGTTGGTCGAAGCCCAGCACAACGCCGCCATGCTCACCACGTTCAACGAGGTGGACATGACCGCCGTGATGGCGCTCCGCGAACGCCGCAAGGAAGCCTTCACCAAGAAGTACGGCGTCGGCGTCGGCATCGCGTCGTTCTTCGTGAAGGCGGCGATCGGCGCGCTCAAGGCGTTTCCGCAGATCAACGCGGAGATCCAGGGCGACGAAATCGTCTACAAGAATTTCTACGACATCGGCATGGCCGTCGGCGCCGAGGGCGGCCTCGTCGTGCCGGTCGTCCGCGATGCCGATCGGCTGGGGTTTGCCGACATCGAGCTTGCGATCCGCGACTTCGCGAAGCGCGCCCAGGACGGCACGCTGACGCTCGACGATCTCAAGGGCGGCACCTTCACGATCACCAACGGCGGCGTGTTCGGCTCGTTGATGAGCACGCCGATCCTGAATCCGCCCCAGGTCGGCATCCTCGGCCTCCACAAGATCGCCGATCGCGCCGTGGCGGTGAACGGACAGGTCGTCATCCGCCCGATGATGTATGTCGCCCTCAGCTACGATCACCGCCTTGTCGACGGGCGCGAGGCGGTGCAGTTCCTGGTGAAGATCAAGGACTACATCGAGGATCCCGCCTGGATGCTGCTCGAGGGCTGAGCGGGCGCGCCCCAGCGAATGCCGCGGACCCCAACGCCGAAACAGCTGCGCACGGCTCATTTCCGGGCGCGAAGCGTCACGCGGCCTGCTCATCGCCTTCGAAGGTCCTGACGGGTCCGGGAAGACGACGCAGCGCAAGCTCCTGACGCGCTGGCTGGAGAGCAGGAACCACGAGGTCGTGTCGACGCGATGGGCCTCGTCGGCGCTGGTCAAGCCGATGCTGAAGGTGCGGAAAAAGATCCGCACGCTGTCGATCGAGGAATACTCGCTGCTGCACGCCGTTGATTTCAGGCACCGCATCGAGACCGTGATCCTGCCGGCGCTGTGGTCCGGCAAGACGGTGCTCGCCGATCGATATCTCTTCACGGCGCTCGCGCGCGACGCCGCCCGCGGCCTCGACCTCGACTGGCTGCTCCACGCCTATTCGCCGCTCGTCTGGCCCGACCTGGTGATCTACTTTTCGATGACGCCCGAAGACTCGCGCCGCCGCATCGCGTCGACACGGGCGCCGCACTTCTACGAGGCCGGCCAGGACGTGACCGGCATCGACGATCCGCTCGCCAGCTACGGTCGCTTCATCGATCGCGTGGTTACCGAATACCAGAACCTGTCGGTCGTCTTTCAGTTCGTCCACGTCGATGCCGGCGACGCGGTCTATCGCCAGCACACGCGGGTCCGCGAGCTCGTCGAAAAGGCGGAGAAGCGTCCCTGGACCACGTTCAGCGAGGAAGCCGTCAAGGAATGGCTGATCACGGCAAATATCCGGGGCGACTGATCGCCGTCGACGGCTCGCGCGGCAAGGACGTCGCGGTCGCGGCCGCCGACATCGTCGCCGCGCTCAAGCGTGACCGCATCGAGTGCGCCGTCAGCCGTTGGGACGCGTCAGGTCTCTTCACCGATCTTGCCGCCGGCGGCCGCGTCGATCGCAACGCGTCGATCCGAACCTTGTCGCTCGTCTACGCCGCCGACCTCGCGTTCCGTTTGCGGTGGGAGATCAGGCCGGTGCTCGAAGCCGGCGGGGTCGTCGTGGCGGCGCCGTACGTCGAGACCGCTGTCGCGCTCGGCACCATCTGCGGTCTCGACGAGGAATGGCTGCGCATACTGATGCGGTTTGCGCCGCCAGCGGATTTTCGTGGCCACGCACCGGAGCGCAAGATCGACAAGCCGTGGCAACGCCGCGGCGATCGCGGCTATGCCGAATATGGCGCGATGATGCTGGAGACGAGCGCGCCGAAGCGGGTCTCCAGGGCGGCGCGGCGCCGCATGATGGCGTGGCTCGACCGCGCCCGCGGCCGCGAGCTCTTCCACCTGTCGACCAAGGGAATCGGCTTGCTGCAGGAGGCGCTTATTGACAGCCGGAAGGAAGCGTCGCGCCGGTCTGCTTCGCGACCTCGCAACGGACGTACGTAATCCGCGCTTCCGGAAACGCGAGCAGCGTTTCGCGAGCCGCCGTGTATTCGGCGTTGCTGTAGGGCTTCTGGGTGTCGGCGAGCATCGCCTCGTGGATCAGGTCGAACTGCCTCTGCATCTCCTGCCGCAGCCAGCCCGACGCCGACGTCGCCGCGTCCAGCAGCACGCTGAAATACTGGGAGCGATACGAGGGCAACTCCAGCGTCTTGCGCGTCAGGACGTTTTCATCCAGACGTGTCGTGACGAGGAAATCCGGCTGCAGGAACGCCACGTCCTCGTCCCAGGCGATGAACACGTGGCTCGGGCTGTTTTCGAGCCGGTAGAAATAAAAGTTGTTCATCCCGTCGTAGCCATTGAAACCGTCGTTCTGGGCGATGAAATTCTGCCCGGCGATGTAGCGCACGAATTCAGGGAGGTTCAGCCTGGGCCCAATCGTCTGCTCGAACAACGTTGACGATGTGTCGTTGACAAGACGGACGAGCTCTTCAATCGGCCCCCAGATCAGCGATTCGGCGTGGGTTTCGTTGGTCTTGATGTCGAAACGCGCCTTGTACGGCGCCAGGGCCGACCCTTCGTAGGTGAATCGCCACGGGCTGCCGAGCACGTAGTTGTATTCGAACAGGTAGCCGTCGTTCTGGACGTTGTCGCCGATGCTGCCGAAGATGCGGCCCATCATCGTCTTGTCGACGGATTCAACCAGGCCGTAGAGCCCCGTGTAGACGCCGTTGACGTAGAGGCGCGCGTGCGTCTCGCGCGGCGCGCGGATGCCAATCCGCGTAAAGAACCGCATCGCCACCGTCTCCTTGATTCCCGTGTGGTCCTGCGTCAGGTTGTCGAGCACGAACGACTTCAGGCCGAGGAACTGCTGCCCGTTGTTGTAGCGATCGAAGTCGACCCGCAGTCCCGGCTTGGTGGCGCTCCGCGAGCCAAGGCCGCGCGAGCGGATGCCGATGTTATAGACGGTGATGCCGTTCCACGTCATGTCGGCGGGATAGTAGGTGTTCTCCTGAAATGCCGCCTTGAGCTTCTCCCAGTCCTGGCCGTGCAACCAGAGCTCGATCCGCTGCAGCACGTCGGGGTTGAAGAAGTCGTCTTGCGTTTGCGCCGTTGCTGGAACGCTGACGAGCAGAGCCAGCACGACCAGGCACGTCCGCCGCATCATCATGACGACTCCGGCTTGCGTGATTCGTGCCATAGATAGTCTCTAGAATGCGACCTGCAGCCGAACCAGGCCCGACCAGTAGTCGGTCGTGCCGGCGACGGGAACACGGTTCACGTCGGAGAAACTCTGCCGGATGCCGTTCGCGACGACCTTCACCCAGCGGATCGGCATCCAGTTCACGCCGAAGGTCAACGTGCTGTCGGTGTTCGGCGTCAGGTGATCGGCGCGCGGATTGGTGAAGTCGGTCCCAACCTTGCTGGCGCTCTCGAAGGTCAGGCTGTCGTAGCGGACGCCGATCTCGACCACGCCGATGCCGCCGCCAAACAATGGATCGTTTGGCGTGACGTCGCTGTCCTTGTCCTCGCCGGTGAGGATCCACGTCGCGCTCGTGTACCACGCGGTGCCGATGAAATCGGACAGGTCTTCATTGCGATTGCTCTGGCCGAGACGCTCTTCGCGCGACTGCATCCATTCCGCCCTGAACCCCAGCGGGCCGGGTGACCAGTCCGCCTGCAGGCCCAGCCGCTGGCGGGTGCCGTTCACATAGACACGCTCGACGAAGTTGTATCCCCACACGTCTTCGCCCAACAGGCTGTTGAGGCCCTCGGGTACATCCGCACGCGTGTAGGCAATGCCAAACTCGGCGCCCTTGAGGCGGTCGTGAACGGGCAGCCCGCGGAACAGTTCACCAACGACACGCACTGCGACCGACGGCCCAATGTCTTCCAGCTCCCGCCCGTCTTCGACGAACCTTTCCACTTCGAGCTCGCCATTGTCGCCGTCGTCGTCAAAGACGCCCGCTTCGTAGAGCAGCGCCCCATCGAGGAGCTCGCCGTGGGCCATCACACCGGTGTCGCGGCCCGGCGCGATCTTGACCGATCCCAGCGAGCGATAGGCGAAATCGAGATCGCTGACGCCGGTGTTCTGCTCGAGGCCAAACGGCATCTTGAAGCGGCCGCCCTTCACCGAGAACGCTTCGAACGTCGTCCAGTTGGCGTAGACATCTTTCCACTGGCCGAAGCGCCACTTCTCGACCTCTTCCTCGAGGTCGGCGGCCTTGTCGATCTCGCGTTCGATCTCCCAGTCGAAATGCCTCGTGAGGTTGCCTTTCAACCCTAATCGGAGCGTGCGCAGATCGTAGGTGTCTTCACCGACATCGGGGTCGAACCAGCGCCAGTCGAACTGCGCGCGGCCGCGGACGTCGATGTTGATGTCTTCGCCGAAGACGATCGACGGCCGGTTGTCCCAGACCAGGCCGCGCTTGTCCTGCGCGGCGGCAGGAACGGCGGCGAACGCGATCAGGATCGCCGCCATCAATGGACGCTTCATGCGATTCGGTCTCCCGGCAGGTGCGTGGCCGCGGCGCCGGCCTTCGCGCTCAACAGTTGATACGACATATTCAGCTGTTTGACCAGCGCCGGTTCGTGAATCACCACTGACACTTCGCGCCGGAAGTCGAGGCTCAGCGTCGATAGCGCGGTGCTGCCCAGAACTGCACGCTCCTCGTCGATGATCATCATCTTGCCGTGCGGCAGCACGCCGCCCATCGGGTGCTTGCCAAGCACCGACACGGTGATCCCCTGGGCGCGCCGTTCCCGCAGCAGCGCCACGACATCGGGATCCGACAACTTGTGATCGAGAATCCGGATGCTGTGTTTCGCGCTGTCGATCAACGCGCGAATCTCCGGCCGCGATCGCTCCGGGCCGACGATCAATCGCCGCCCGAGCGGCCGGCGTGACGGCAGGGGCACGCCCGCGGCGTCGGCCTTGTACAGCGTCAACAGTCCCTTCACCACCGACGGATCCTGCGTGACCAACACCGCATCCCAGGTCCGCGTGAAACACTTGCGTGTCGGGTTGAGCGTCGTGATGATCGCCATCTTGTCGTCGGCGACAAGATACTTGGCGTGATACTTGACCACGGGATCGGCGTAACGCGTGACGACCGCGCCCATTTCCTCGAGCGCGCCCCACAGCTTCTTGAGCCGCTTCTTGCCGCCCTTCGCGCGCTTGGTCAGCACCGCCTCGACTTCGCAGCCGCGCTCGAGCGCCGCGGCGAGCGCGTCGAGCACCGAAAAATCGTCGCACCGGAACAGTGACAGGATCAGCCGGCGCTTCGCGGCGCCGATGACGCCAAGCAGGGCCGCCTTCCGTTCGACGGGGTCGAGAACGAGTCTTTCTTTCGCGCTACCCGCGCTTGGGCGGCGACCAGGAGACATTCTTGATGCCCTTCTTGCCGTCGCCCATGAGTTGCGCGCTCAAGTCTTCGAGCGAATCGGTCGGTTTGAGCGTCGTCAGGTATTTCGCGGTGGCTTCGTCGCCCTGCGACACTTCGCGCGGTTCGAACATGATGGCGTTGACCGCGAACACGTGATGGACGTGCGCCATCGGGAACTCACGCGCCGCGGCGACGATCTCGACCATCATCTGCCGTGGCCGTTCCGAACTGAACACGTTGAGGATCGGAATCATCGCGCACAGGAACAACGTGCCGAGCCCGGCCACCGCAAGCGCGCCCGAGGCCGGCGGCCATGCCGAGGCCCATCAGGATGAAGAGGATCGTGATGTCGCGGGCGTCTTCAACCGGCGTGCGGAAGCGGATGATGCTCGCCGCGCCGGCGATGCCGAAGGCGCGCGCCACCGAATTGCCGATGATGATCATCATCAGCGCGCCGGCGATGCAGAGCAGCACCTGCGCCTGATCGAGCGCCGGATTGGCGCTGCGCTCGTGGCGATGCTGCCGGTGCACCACCGTGACGAGCATGCCGATGATCGCCGATGTCACCAGCTTCGCCAGCTCGAAGAGCGGATGCGCGAGAAAGAGCTCACTGTCGGTGACGTCGGTGACGCCGGGAACCCCCCTGGGCGTGGCCGACTCGACGATACCCAGCCCCGGCCACTTGACGCCAATCGCGACGAGGGCAATGCCGACAATCGCGACGGTGAAACCCGACCAGACACGGTCCCACGGGATCGTCTTGGTCTTCGCTTCGACGAGCGTGTCGACGACTTCGAGCACGCGCGTCAGCAGCGAGAGCTCGAGCAGCTCCTTCACCTTGGGATTCGGTGAAACCAGCGTGAATCGCCGGTTCAGCCGCTGCGCCGACGTATGCCCGCGAACCAGCGCGCGAATGCCGGCGCTGTCGGCGTTCGGCACGCCCCGCAAGTCGATCACGACATGCTCGTAGCCGGACCTTGAAGACGTCCTGGATCCGCCGCTCGAGCTCTTCGGCCGGGCCTCCGGCGATGAGCGCTTCCTGTGGCGACAGGAGCAACCGATCGGTCTTGCTGCCTTTGACGGTCAGGGACGGCATGGGTCGAGTCCGCCGAAACGGTACCACGTATGGTTAAGCTGGGCAAAGTCGAGCGACTTGAGCGACGATTAACGGATGATGAAACCGATCTCCGCGCTCGTCGTGACCGCAGCGTCTCGGCGCGACTTTGGTTGCCCAGCAGAAACCGCCGGCTTTCACGCCCATCCCGGCGCCCGATAGTGTCGCCAAGCCGCCAGCCGAGGCATCGAGGACCTCGTCGGGTCTGGCCTCGATCGTCCTGCAGCCAGGCACCGGCAGCACCAAGCCCGGGCCCGCGGACCTCGTGACCGTGAATTACACGGGCTGGACGACCGACGGAAAGATGTTCGACAGCTCGTTCGCGCACAACCCGCCCAGTACGTTCCCGCTCAACAAAGTCATCAAAGGCTGGGGCGAGGGCGTGCAGTTGATGGTCGCCGGCGAGAAACGCCGCTTCTGGATTCCGCAGGAGCTCGCCTACAACGGCATGGCCGGACGCCCGGCCGGCATGCTGGTGTTCGACATCGAGCTGCTCGACATGCAGCCATCGCCGACCACACCGCCCCCCGATGTCGCCGCTGCCCCCAAGGACGCGAAGCGAACCGCATCGGGTCTCGCCTACAAGTCCCTCCGCACGGGCAAAGGCGACACGCGCCCCAACGAACGCAGCGTCGTGACGGTGCACTACACGGGATGGACCACCGACGGAAAGATGTTCGACACCTCGCTCGAGAAAGGCCAGCCGATTAGTTTCGGACTCGGCGACGTGATCGCCGGATGGACCGAAGGACTGCAGCTCATGACCGTCGGTGAGAAGATGCGCTTCTGGATCCCGGAGAAACTGGCCTACAAGGGAGAGCGCGCGCCTCGCGGCATGCTGGTTTTCGACGTCGAACTGCTCGCCTACAAATAGGCGCCCTTTCCAGGCCATTACACTAATGGCGTGGACGACCAGTGGCGCACGATCGACCTCGACCGCGGCGATGACGGGATGCGCGTCGATCGCGTGCTGCTGCGTCACCTGCGACGCGAGAAGAGCGTCTCACGCAATCGCATTCAAAAGTGGATCGAGGCCGGCCAGGTCCTGGTCAACGGCGTGGTGCCGCCGCGGGCGGCCTGGCGGGTCCAGCCCGGCGACGAGCTGCGTGTCCGTGTCGCGGAGATTCCGGTGCGGGCGAAGCCGCAGGCCCAGGTCATTGAGCTCGACATCCTGTACGAAGACGACGACCTGCTCGCCGTCAACAAGCCCGCCGGCCTGGTCGTGCATCCGTCGTTTGGCAACCTGTCCGGCACCTTGATGAATGGCCTGCTCGATCGCGCACGCCTGTGGCCGTCCGGATCCAAGCCGGCGCTTCTCGGCAGGCTCGACAAGCTGACCTCGGGCATCGTTCTGGTCACCAAACGCACCGAGATTTACACCGCATTGCAGCGCACCATGGACGCGAGGCGCATCGACAAGGATTACCTTGCCATCGTTCGTGGCAAGCCGTCCCCGCCGCGCGGCACCATCAACCTGGCGCTCGATCGCGACCCGTGGGATCGCCGTCGCATTACCGTCACCGATCGTGGCGGACAACCGTCGGCGACGCGCTACGAACGCCTGTCGACGGCCAACGGCTATTCGCTCGTTCGATGCCGACTCATCACCGGCCGCACGCATCAGATCCGTGTGCACCTTGCGGCAAAACAGTGGCCGATCGTCGGCGACGCGACATACGGATCGAAGGCGGCGTCTACCGGGATCGACATCGTCGACTCGTTTTCGAGGCAGGCGCTGCATTCGTGGAGGATGGCCTTTCGCCAACCGCGAACCGGGCGCGACCTCGCGATTGAAGCGCCGATGCCGGCGGACATGGCCTCGCTCGCGGCCGCGATAGGCTTGCCCTCCGTAGCCTTGGCGAAGGAGGGATTGCCGACATGACAGTCACTGGCATCGCGCGGGTAGAAGCGGCGCTGGCGACCCGGCCGCGCATGGCGCTCGCGACGCTGCCGACGCCACTGCAGGAAGCGAGCGGACTCCGCGAGGCGCTCGGCGGCGCGAACGCCTGTCCGCGCATCGTGATCAAGCGCGATGATCTGACGTCGCTCGGCCTTGGCGGCAACAAGGCGCGCAAGCTGGAATACCTCGTCGCCGACGCGCGGGCGGAGGGCGCGACGACGCTCATTACGACCGGCGCGGTGCAATCGAATCACGCGCGCATGACCGCTGCGGCGGCGTGCGTCGCCGGGATGCGATGCGTCCTCGTGCTCACCGCGACGAGCGACGCGCCGCCGATCGCCGGCAACCTCCTGCTCGACAAACTATACGGGGCCTCGATTCGGCTCGTGCCGTCGATCGACCCGATGTTTGCCGTCGGCCAGGACGAAGCGGTGGTTGCCGAGGTCGTGGCCGACGAACGCGCCGCGGGGCGCGTGCCGTACGTGATTCCCGTGGGCGGGTCGAGCGGCGTAGGCGTCTGCGGTTATATCGGTGGGAGCGTGGAGCTGGTGTCGCAGCTCGCCGATGCGGGCATCGCTGCGTCCAGGTTGTATTACGCCAGCGGTTCGCGAGGAACCCAGGCCGGGCTCACGATTGGCGCCAAACTGTGCGCCGCATCGTATGAGGTCTACGGCGTAGCCGTCAGCGCGGGCGAGCCTGAAAAGATCGAGCGCGCGAAACGCATTGCGAACGAGGCCGCCGGCCTCTTGAGCGTGCCCGAGCGGTTGGAGCTTGGCGATCTCATCACCGATCAGAAGTTCATTGGCGAGGGTTACGGCATCCCGACCCCCGAAGGCCTCGAGGCGATCTCGATGCTGGCACGAAGCGAGGCGATCCTGCTGGATCCCTGTTACACCTCGAAGGCCATGGCCGCCATGATCCGCCACATTCGGGACGGCATGATTCGCGCCGACGAGACCGTGGTCTTCCTCCACACCGGCGGCATGCCGGCGCTTTTCACCGATTCTTTCGTGCAGGCCTTCGAAGGAATCGACCGACCGCTCGCGTAGCCGTCGCGAGCGCGCCCCTCGCCGACTCGGCAGCGATTTCGAGTCCGTCGAGAGCGGTATCCCCCGCCAGGACGGGTGCCTGCGGCGCGCGCCAATGCTGCATCAAAGGGATGACGTGATCGGACGTCGTCTCGAGCCGGGCCCGCAGTGCGGGATCGAAGTCCGATTGGAACTTCTCGCGCATCGGCCACCGATTCGAGTGAGTCCAGGTGGCGCCGTTCAGTGGCGCATCGATCTCCCCGATATTGACGATGCGAGAAGGGACGATGGCGCGATCGTCGCCGCACTCGTCGCCGCCGCAGCCCCACTTGCACTGGCCGCGATCGAAGTACGAGGCGTGCTTGCCTTTCGACACGAACACGCGCGGCCCGTTCTCTTCCGCGCCAATCACGCGGGCGGCGGCGCCGCTGCTGGCGTCGCACGCGGACCCTTCATGCGCGGCCGCGTACCACTGATCCGCGGTCCACATCGCCGGCGGCGCATCGAGCCGCGAGGCCGAGACGATCGCCGAGACATGCTCGGCATCCAGATCGTGGCCAAAACGGCCGCAATCCTTCGACCAGAGATGAAAAAAGTGCAGCTCGACGAATGCGCGAGCGTCGCTCGACCGAATTCGAAACGCCTGTCCGTAGAGTGTTGCGTCTTTTTCGAGCACGCGCGGCGACGCCGAGAAGGGCGTGAACGATGCGGGTACGCCGTCGCATTCGCCGCGGGCCAGCAACAGGGTCGGCGCGAATTTCTCGAGGAGGGCTTGTTCGAGCCGATCGGACAGTCCATCGCGATCGAGATCCTGG
Organism: uncultured cyanobacterium; assembly: GCA_963833135.1. Lineage (GTDB taxonomy): Bacteria > Acidobacteriota > Vicinamibacteria > Vicinamibacterales > UBA2999 > 12-FULL-67-14b. The sequence continues at coordinate 133,406 of CAWHWW010000019.1, forward strand.
GCAGCAGCAGGAACGGCTGCCGCCAGGAAGATCACGATGAACGTCGCACGCACGCCGCTATTGTAGCCGGACGCCTCTACTCCTCGGCCATGAACGGATACGTGTAATCCGTCGGCGGCACCAGCGTCTCTTTGACGGTTCTCGCGCTCACCCACCGCACGAGATTCATCTTCGATCCTGCCTTGTCGTTGGTGCCCGAGGCGCGCGCGCCTCCGAACGGCTGTTGGCCAACGACGGCGCCGGTCGGCTTGTCATTGATGTAGAAGTTTCCGGCGGCGTTACGCAGCGCCGAGGACGCTTCGATGATCGCGGCGCGATCCTTCGCAAACACCGCGCCGGTGAGCGCGTACGGCGAGGTGCGGTCGACGAGATCGAGCGTCTCTTTCCATTTGGCATCGTCGTAGGGATACACCGACAACACCGGCCCGAAAATCTCTTCGCAGAGAAGGCGGTACGACGGGTCCGATGATTCGACCAGGGTCGGCTCGATGAAATAGCCTTCGTCGCCCTTGCAGCCGCCGCCGTGAATCACCGTGGCGTTCTTCTTCGCGTCGTCGATGTAGCCGGAAATCTTGTCGAACGCCTTCTTGTCGATGACCGCGCCCATGAAGTTCCGGAAGTCGCGGACATCGCCGACCTTGATGTCCTTCATCATTGCGGCCATGCGATCGCGGATGTCGTTCCAGCGCGACTTCGGCACGTACATGCGGCTGGCCGCCGAGCACTTCTGCCCCTGGAATTCGTACGCGCCGCGAACGGCCGCGACCGCCACCGCCTGCGGATCGGCCGACGGGTGGACGACGATGAAGTCCTTGCCGCCGGTTTCGCCGACGAGGCGCGGATAGCCGCGGTACTTGCCGAGGTTCTGCCCGACCTTCTGCCACATGCTGTTGAAGACGCCGGTGCTGCCGGTGAAATGAATGCCTGCGAGATCGGGGTGATCGAGAATCACGTTCGAGATCGACACGGCATCGCCGGGCAGGAAATTGATCACGCCGGGAGGCAGGCCCGCGGTTTCGAGCAGGCGCATCACGTAGTAGGCGCTCAGCATCGAGGAGCTCGCCGGCTTCCACAACACCGAGTTGCCCATCAGCGCCGGCGCGCCGGCGAGGTTGCCGCCAATCGCGGTGAAGTTGAAGGGCGAGACCGCGTAGACGAATCCTTCGAGCGGGCGGTACTCCATCTGGTTCCAGACGGAGTGCGAGCTGTCGGGCTGCTCGGAAAGAAGTTCCTGCGCAAACGCGACGTTGAAGCGCCAGAAATCGACGAGCTCCGACGCGGCGTCGATCTCGGCCTGGAATGCGGTCTTCGATTGACCGAGCATGGTGGCCGCGACCACCGTCGATCGCCACGTGGTCGTCAAGAGTTCAGCGGCGCGAAGGAAGACGGCGGCACGATCATCGAACGACCAGCTCGACCATTCCTTGCGGGCGTTGACCGCTGCTTCGGCAGCCTGACTGACGTGCTCGGCGGTTGCCTTGTGAAAATTACCGAGCACGTGACAGTGTTTGTGCGGCATCACGACCTTTTCGGTGTCGCCGGTGCGGATCTCCTTGCCGCCGATGATGATCGGGATGTCGACCGTTTCCGCGGCCATCAGTTTGAGCCTGGCCTTGAGCTCGGCGCGCGCGGGAGTGCCCGGCGCATAGGAAAGGTTCGGATCGTTCTCGGGACGCGGGACCCGGCGGCGGCCGGCAAAGACATCAGACATTGCGCTGTTCCTCGTAAGTGAAGATGACTCTCTATTGTATTTCCAACCTCGCCGAAGCTCGGTTGCGAGCGGAGGCGGGCCAGCTACAATTCGCCCGTGCGCCGCCGGATCGTCCTCCTGACCGCCGGGTTCCTATTCGCACTGGCTGCCACGGCCGCAGCGCAGGCGGATTCACTACGATCGCTCGTCTACGGCGGCGATCAGCAGTTTCCTCCCTACGAATATCTCGACGCGCAGGGCCAGCCGGAAGGATTCAACGTTCATTTGATCCGCGCCCTGGCGCGCGAAGCGGGCATGTCGATCGACGTGCGCCTGGGCCCGCGCGAAGAGCGGATGCGGGACTTCGAAGCCGGCCAGACCGACGTCATGTTTCTTTCGTACACGGAAGAGCGCGCGGCCCGCTATCAGTTGCTCGATCAGACCTGGACCCTCGCGCAAGTCGCGATGATGCGGCCGGGCCTGCCGCGGTATCCGCGCGGGCTCAACGACCTGTGGGGCTTGCGCATCGCCGTTGACCAGAACTCGGTCAACCACCAGCTGCTCGCCGCACTGCCGGAATCGCGGCGGCCGGTGCTGACGGTGGTCGCGACGCGCGAGGACCAGATTCGCGCGTTCGAACGCGGCGAGGTCGACGGCGCCGCCGGCAATCACCTGACGATGCGGTTCCTGATGGGAGCGCTCGCGGACAGCGCCGTCGAGGTGCCGCTGATCTCGCGGCCTTATCACCTCGCGGTCTTGCGCGGCCGCGAGAACATCGTCGCGCCGCTGCGCGTGGCGCTCGATCGCCTCAAGAACAACGGCGAGTTCGATCGCCTGGTGGAACAACACCTGAGCAGCCCGGTGCGGCAAACGTGGCTCGAGCGCTACGCGTTCATGCTCGCGTTCGGCGCCGCACTGGTGCTGCTGCTGGTCGCTGGGGGCACCATGTGGAACCGCTCGCTGCACCGGCAGGTGCGGGCGCGGACCAAGACGGTCGAGCGCACCGAACGCCGCTACCGCGACCTGGTCGACAACGCGAGCGACATGATCTACCGGACCGATCCGTTCGGACGATTCACGTTCGTCAATCCGGTCGCCACCCGCATTCTAGGTTTCAGCGAAGGCGAACTGCTCTCGATGAAGTACTTCGAACTGATGCGCCCGGACTGGGTGTCGCGGGCGATGGACTTTTACGAGAAGGCGGCAAAGACACGCGAGTCGACATATCTCGAGTTCCCAGTGCGCAAGAAGGATGGCGAGGAGATCTGGGTCGGCCAGCACGTGCGGCCGATCATCACCGGCGAGCGGCATCGAAGGCTTCCAGGGCATGGCACGCGACATCACCGATCGCGTCATCGCCCAGTCGGAACTGCGCGCCGAACGCGACTTCGTCTCGGCGATTCTCGACACCGCGCCGAGCCTCATCATGGTGCTCGACGCGCAAGGTCACGTCGTGCGCTTCAACCGCGCCTGCGAAGAGCTGTCCGGCGTGAGGATGTCGGAGGTCGCGGGCCGTCCGTTCTGGGACGTTCCGTTCATCCTCGACGAGGATCGCGCCGACATTCGCGACGGCATACCTCGGCTGGTCGCATCGAACGAACCGGTCAAGCTCGATCGCGTATGGCTCGGCAAGAACGGCACGCGGCACGTGATCGCATGGACGATCATGGCGCTGCGCGGACAGCACGGGCAGACCTCCTACCTGATCGGACTCGGCACCGACGTGACGATGGCGCGCGAGCGGTCTTAGGGGCTTAGGGCTTACGGGCTTGCGGGCTACGGACTTGCGGTTAGTGCGTGACGGTGATGGTGCGCCATTTACCCTGGCGGAAGCGGGCGACGGTGAGGACGCAGCGGGTGAAGTGACCCAGGACGATGGCCAGCCAGATGTCCTCGGGCTGCAGCTGGCGGGTCGCCTGGATGATCGTACACATCCCGATCGGCACCGCGATCTGTGACGCGAGCGTGATGACGAGCGGGCTGCGCGTATCGCCGCTGCCTTGCAGTCCGCCCGTGTAGGTCAGCGCGAGCGTGATGAAGAATCCCGAAATCGCGAGGTATCGAAGCAGCTGTTCGCCGATGATCTGGACCGCCGGGTCGGTGGCGCCGAACAGCGCAAGGAGCGCTTCCGGAAAGGTCACGAATATCAAGCCGACACCGGCGGCGACACCGAGGCCGATCCGCGAGGCGGTGTGCACGCCTTGCATCGCCCGCTCGGGATGGCCGGCGCCGAGATTCTGTCCGGCAATCGTCGCCGCGGCGCCCATCAGGCCCACCGACGTCCACGTGATCAGCGAGAAAAGCTCGGTGTAACCGATCGCGTAGGCGCCTTGCGCTTCCGCGCTTTGCTCCAGCGAGCCAAGGAAGCGCAGCAGCATGACGCCGGCAACGTTCATGGCGATGCCCTGCACGCCGGTCGGAAGGCCGAATCGGAACAGGGACTTGATGATCGTCCAGTCCGGCCGCCAGTCCATGTGCCGCGACAGCTTGATGACGAGACGGCCCTTCAGCAGCTGGAACAAGGCGAACGCGCTGACCGCGCTCGAGGCGATGACGGTGCCGAGCGCCGAACCCATGGTGCCGAGCGCCGGAATCGGACCGAGCCCGCGAATCAGGATGAGGTTGAGGACGACGTTGAGAATCGTCATCGTCACGCCCAGTCGCATCGGCGTGCGCGCATCGCCGGCGGCGCGCAGCGCCGTCGTCAGCATGAAGAACATCAGCATGCCGATGCTGAAGGTGAAATTGATGCGCAGGAACGGCAGCGCCAGTTCGCGCACGGCCGGCGAGGCGTTCGCGAAGTCGAGCAGCAGCGGCGAGGCGAAATACCCGATCGGCGCCATCACGGCGTACATCGCAATCGCCGTCAGCAGCGCCTGCTGAACGGTCCTGTTGACACGCTCGGCATCGCCGGCGCCGACGTAGCGCGCCACGAGCACGGCCTGCCCCGTGAAGAGCGATGCCATGAAGACGATGACGACGAGGAAGATCTGCCAGCTGACGCCAATGGCGGCGTTCGCGGTGTAGCCGAGGAGATTGCCGACCAGCACGTGATCGACGACGCCTTGTAGTCCGGCGATCACGTTCTGCAGCATGGTCGGCCACGCCAGCTTCCAGACGGCGGGGCCGATCGGGCCTTCGACGAGCGATCGATCGAACGGATTTTTCCTGGTTGGAGCCGGCTCGGACAAACGGAAGTGATTGTACTTGGTCTTGGGGTCTTGGGGTCTTGGGTCTTGGGTCTTGAAAATTCAAGACCTCAGGACCTCAGGACCTCAGGACCTCAGACATCAAGTTCCACGGCGTCTTCGGCCCTGTCCATGATGAAGCGGAAACGCGCCGAGGCGTCCTTGCCCATCAGCTCGTTGATCACACGATCCGTCACAAGGTGATCGACGATCTCGACCTTGAGCAGGCGCCGCGTCCGCGGATTGAGCGTCGTCTCCCACAGCACCTTCGGCATCATCTCGCCAAGGCCCTTGAAGCGGGTGATCTCGGGATGGGCGCGGCCGGCCTTCCTGACGATCTGCTCCTTCTGCTGTTCGTCGAGCGCCCAGTGGGTTTCCTTGCCGATGTCGATGCGGTAGAGCGGCGGCTGCGCGAGGTAGACGCGGCCGGCCGTGATCAGCTGCGGCAGGTGACGATAGATGAACGTCAGCAGCAGCGTCGCGATGTGATGACCGTCCGAATCCGCGTCGGCGAGGATGATGACCTTGCCGTAGCGCATCCGGGCGAGGTCGAAGTTCTTGCCGACGCCGCAGCCAAGCGCGGTGACGAGATCGGCAAGCTCCTTGTTCTCGAGCACCTTTGCCGTCGACACGCCTTCGGTGTTCAGGACCTTGCCGCGCAGCGGCAGGATCGCCTGGCGCGCGCGGTCGCGCCCCTGCTTGGCCGATCCGCCGGCCGAGTCGCCCTCGACGACGAACAATTCGCTGGTGATCGAGCCGGGGCCGGTGCAATCCGCCAGCTTGCCGGGCAGGTTGACGCGACCGGCCGTGGGGCCCTTGCGAACGACCTCGGCCTGCGCGGCGCGGCTGGCTTCGCGCGCGCGCGCCGAAAGAATGATGCGCGCGACGATCGCTTCGGCGATCGACTGGTTGTGATTCAGCCAGTGCTCGAGGCCCGGACGCACCAGTCCATCGACTGCCGACATCACCTCGGGATTGTTGAGGCGATCCTTCGTCTGTCCCTGGAACTGCGGTTCCTGGATGAAGACCGACAGCACCCCGGTCATGCCTTCGCGAATGTCTTCAGCGGTGAGCGTCACGCCCTTCGGCGACAGGTTGTGCGTCTCGATGTAATTGCGCACCGCTTTGCCGAGACCGGCGCGCAAGCCGTTCTCGTGCGTGCCGCCCGATCCGGTCGGGATGCCGTTGACGTAGCTGCGGAGGTTTTCTTCCGTCGATTCCGTCCACTGCACGACGAACTCGAGCTTCAGGCCGTTTTCTTTCTCGAGCGTGAACGGCGCCTCGTGCACGGCCTTGGCGTGTTTCTCGCTGACGATCTTCTTCAGGTAGTCGACGAGGCCTTCTTCGTGCTGGAAGACGTCCTTCTGCCCGGTGGCTTCGTCCTCGAACGTGACCTTGACGCCGCGATGCAGGTAGCTCGCAACCTCGAGGCGCTCGCGAATGGTCGGCGCGTCGAATTCGACTTTCGGGAAAATCTGCGGGTCGGGCTTGAAGTAAACCGTCGTGCCGGTGCCGCGAGCGGCGCCCATCTTCTTCAAGCTGCCGGTCGGCTTCCCCTGCTTGAAGGACATCTGGTACTGCTGACCGTCGCGCTTCACCGTGGCGACGAGCTCGCGCGAGAGCGCGTTGACGACGCTGGCGCCGACGCCGTGAAGACCACCCGCTGTCTTGTAGTTGCCGGCTTCGAACTTTCCGCCGGCGTGAAGCACGGTGAAGATCACTTCGAGCGCGCTCTTCTTCGTCTTCGGGTGCACGTCAACGGGAATGCCGCGGCCGTCGTCTTCGATCGTGATGCGAGGAGCCGTCCTGATGCAGGGTGACGCGGATATTGCTCGCGTGCCCGTTCATCGCCTCGTCGATGGAATTGTCGAGCGTTTCCCAGACGAGGTGATGCAGGCCGGTGCTGCCGACGCCGCCGATGTACATGCCGGGGCGTTTTCGAACGGGCTCGAGCCCTTCGAGGACGGTGATGTCCTTGGCTGTGTAATTCGACGCCACTGTGGGAATTATATGGTGCGTACGGTGCGTACAGTGCGTGAGGTGCCTAAGGTGCTTTGGGCGCCTTCGCTTTCCTTGGTGATGCCGGCCTCTTCCTCGCCGCCGCCTTTCTCGCCTTGGCCGCGCGCTTTGGCCTGGCCTCGTCGGCTTCATCCCTGACCGCCGTGACGTGTGCGTCGACAACGGCCGGCGGTTCCGGATCCACGATCACTTCAGGGACGACCTCGACGATCGGCGGCGATTCAACGAGGTCCGATCCGTTCTCGCGGTGTGAGGAGGCCCATCCGTGCGGGACCGAGGTGCGCGGCGTACCGCCGCCGAACACGCGAAGGGCACCCTGGCGATCGCGCTCGAGGCGCAGCAGTCCATCCTTCTGGCAGGCGCGCATCAGATCGGCGATCGATCCGTACTTGCGCTCATCGAAATCCGGCTGCGCATTGCGAAGGAATTGCTTGAACTGGCGCGGATACATCGGCCACCGCGGTTCGGTCGCGGCTTCGGCAAGCACGCGGCGCACGAGCGCCACGCCGTCACCGAGTGACGCGTTCGGCTGAGGCACCGAATCAGGCTGCTCGAGCAGTTCGGTCAACGATTCGGTCTTCGACTCGTCGGGGCTGGTAGTCCTGAGCGAAGCAGGCTCCGCTTGCGGAGCCTGCTGAGTCGAAGCGTCCGGCAACTCGACGAGCGTGCTTCGGCCCTGATGCTTGAGCGACACCAGCCCATGTCTGGCAAGCTTGTCGGCGAACTCGCGGAAGCTGCCGACGCCGTAATCGCGCTCGGAGAACGACGAGTCCAGCTGCAGCAGCGTGCTCTTCAACAGTCCAAGCTGCGGCGTCACTTCGCGATCGGCCATCACCTTCAACGCGCGCTGGACGAGCGGCACCGCCTGTTCGATCGACTGGCTGCCGCTCGCTTTCGGTCTGTCGCCCTTTTCCTGCCTGGGATGACGACCGCGATCGTCCCTCGACTGCGCTCGAGACGACGCTGAGCCTGTCGACAGGTCGGGCACGACGTTCTCGTAAGCGATGAACTCGGTGCAGTTCTTCTGCATCACCTGGCTGGTGAAGGCCCGGCCGCCGACGACGAAGACCTTGCGGTCGTACTGCTTCAGTTTCTCGACAAGCGTGATGAAGTCGCTGTCGCCGCCGACAATCACAAACGCGTTGATGTGCGAGTGGGTGAACGCCATCTCGAGCGCATCGAGCGCGAGGTTGATGTCCGCGCCGTTCTTGTCGCCACCGGGCGTCGTGACGCGCTGGACCATGCGGACGGCGTGCTGGGCCATCGTGCGGCCGTGATCGCCGGATCGCTTCCAGTCGCCGTAGGCGAGCTTGGTGACGACTTCGCCGCGTTCCTTGATCGCTTCGAGGACGGCGCCGATATCGAATTGGAGGTTAAGGGTGGTCTTGACGCCGATTTCGATGTTGTCGAAGTCGATGAATACGGCAATCTTCAGTCTTGTGTCCGACATTACTTCCTGACGGTGAGGACGGAGCGGTTAACCGTAGGTGGGCAGTGTGAAACCTGGGGTCTTCAGGCCGTCTTAATATGGAGATCATACCCCGCCGTGCGCGCGGCATGGAAATCGCAGTAAAGGAAGTGGAGCTCCACTATGACAACGAAATGCACTCTAAACAGGTCGATATTGCGCCGTTGCGGCCGTGCTGGCATGGTCCGGCTCTGCGATAGCAGAGACAGAAGCCTGAGGTGCAGCGGTTGTTCCAGTCGGGTTCGTACGAACAGGCCGTCGAGGCGGCGCGTGACGGCGATCCGGCATCGACCTACATCGCCGCGCAATCGCTGCTGAAGCTCGATCGCAACGATCGAGCGGTCGCGGAGATGACGCGCCTGCGCGCGACCGAGCAGCCGTCGTGGCGCTTGATCGGCGAATCGGGAGAAGCGCTGATCGGCAACGATGCCGGCCGCGCGATCGACCTGGCGCGCCGCGCCGATCGAAGCGGACGGCGGCAACCCGTTCGCGCATTATCAACTCGGCCTCGCCGCCTCCAAGGCGAGCGATTGGGGCACGGCGGTCGCGGGCTTCACCAAGGCGGTCGAGTTGAAACCCGATTTTGCGTACGCCCATTACTACGCGGCGCTCGCCTATCAGCGCCAGCGTCAGCTGCCGAAGACCGCGGAACACTTCGACGCGTTCCTGCGCCTCGCGCCGGATGCGCCCGAGCGATCGGCAGTCGTCGCGATTCTCAGGACAATAAGGTAGTTAGTAGGTTCAGGTTAAGGTTAGGTAGGTTCAGTGAGTTCATAGGGGGCTAGCTGTTAGGGGTTCGCTACTAACATCTAACCTCTAACCTCTAACCTCTAGAAGATATGCCCGAAGCCGAAGTACCAACGGGCGCTGCGGTTCGACTCGTTCGGTAGCGTGCTGCCGGGGAAACCGACGTCTCCGCGCAGCAGGCCGACCGGCGTGTCGAAGCGCAGCCCAAATCCGTAGCCAACCTTCAGCCCGCTCCAATCCTCGCCCTTCGCGAAGATGTTGCCGGCGTCGATGAACGTGACGCCGTTGACCCACCGATACAGCGGGAAGCGCACTTCCTGGTTCAGGATCATCAACCGATCGCCGCCAAGCGGGACGCCGTCGGGTGTCGCGCGGACCGAGGCTGTCCTCGCCGTAGCCTCTGACGCTCGTCGCGCCGCCGGCGCTGAAACGATCCGACAACGCCAGCGGATCGCGCCCGTAGGCAAAGCCGGCCTGCGCCCGCGACGCTAGCACCAGCCTGCCGAGCGGCACGAACAGGTACTGCTGCATCAGCAGCTTGCGGTTCTGGAGGTCGGAGCCAAGGAAGGGCGCCGACTGATCGAACGAGATCGAGCTGAAGGTGCCTTTGCGCGCGTTGATTGGATCGTCGCGGCGGTCCCACAGGATCGCTTCGCTCAGCTTCGCGATGTTGGCGACGATGTCGAATGAAATGGGATCGTCGACGCTTTGCGGATTGACGGTGTGATTACGCTCGAAGCGATAGCCGTACACGAACCTGGACGCCGCCGCGACGCCAGCGTTGATCCGCGCTGACGCCCTTCTGTGTCGTGATCGCAACGACATCGACACCAGCGTCATCGAGGACCCGATCGCGCTCGTAGAAACCGTAGAGGGTCGAGCGCGCGCGCCAGCCGAACAGCCGTGATGTCGCAATGAACACCGACGCATCCTGGCTGTTGCGCTGATACATGCCGAACAGGCCGCCAGTCAGCGCGCGGCCGAACAGGTTGGGGCTCCTGACCTCGCCGACAACCCCGGCATTGCGCGTGCTCGTGAATTCATCGAGCTCGAGCTGACGCTCGCCTTCGATCTGGAACCCGTAGCGCACCGCCCATTGCGGCAGTTCCTCGACGGCGACGACCGCCTTGACCTGCTGCACGCCGTTCACCGGATCGCCAACCGGCAGCGGCTGGATGTCGACGAGACGGAAGACGTTGGTGTCGTAGAGACGTTTTCTGGCCAGCGTCCATTCGTCGAGATCGACGGGCTTGCCGAGCTCGAAACGCAGCGCCTGGGTCAGCACCTTGCCGCGCGTGACCTCGTTGCCGCCGATCTCGACGCTGTGCAGGACCTGCTGGATTCCCTCGCTGATCGAAAAGGTGAGCGCAACCGTGTCATCAGGCGCGACCGCCGGGTTCGATCTCGACCTCGACGTCGTTGAAGCCCTGCTGGCGATAGTGATCTTCGATACGGATGCGCGCATCGTTCACGTCGGCGGCGACATACGGCGCCGGCGTCTCGATCGCCGCGGCTTTCTCCGCACCTGGCACGCGTGACTCGGCGACACCCGCCCACTTCAGGCTGGTGATCTGCGCGCGGGGCCCTTCCTTGATGTCGAACCACAACACGCCGATCGTGCCGTCGATGGTGATTGGCCGGCCGACGACTTCGGCCTTGAGAAAGCCCGCCTCGTTGTAGGCCTGCCGCAGCGCACTCTCAACGACCGTGCGATCGAGCCAGGCCTCGATCTCGAGACCCGACTCGACGATCTCGGCGTTCAAGGCGCGGGCATCGATCTCGAGGTTGCCGGCAAAGCGAATCTCACGGGCGGTGACCGGCGCGCCGGGAGTGACGTCGATTCGCAGGCGCTTGGTATTGCCGTCGGGACGATCGATTCGTCCGACGACGACACTGGCGAGTTCGTTCGAGCCGACGAGGTGGCGCCGCACGCGATTGGTCAGGTCATCGATCAGGAACTGATCGAAGACGTTCTTGTGCCACGCTTCTTCGAGCTCCTCGACCAGGCTCGAAGGCGCGATGAGGCCGGTGATCTCGAGGATCGTGCGCGGCCCCCGCTCGACGATGAACTCGAGAGCCACGGTGTCGCCGGCGTCCTCGGTGCGGCGTGTTCGCACCCGCGCTTCAAGGTAGCCCTGCGCCTGGAAGGCCTCGCGAATGCGATCGATATCCCGTTGCAGCTCGAGGAAATCGAACTCGTCGCCTTCCTCGATCTTGATCTCGGAACGGGCGGCGGCGGTGATTGCCTGATCGTCGCCGCTGAACGTGATCCGGCTGATGCGCGGACGTGGCCGCCGCTCGGAAGGCGGCCTGCTGTCACCGCCGCCGAACGTGACCTGGTGGCGAATGCCAAGACTGGCCGTGCCGTCGTCTCGCGACAGCGCGCGAATCTCGACGTTGCGCTTGGGGAAGTAGCTGACGATGAAGGTGGCCTTGCCGTTCTCGCGCAGGTTCTGCGAGACCGTGAACTCGACCTGATCGCTCAGCCTCTTCCCCACGGTCAAGCGGGTCGTCGGGTCGGTGTTGTTGATGCCGACGACGCTGGGATCTTCCTGGTATTCACGGAAGTCGCTGTCCTGGTAATCGCCGCGCTCGACGCGAAAGGCATCGAGACCCATGGCGCGGCCGGTGACGCCGAGCAGATCCGCCGACAGCAACGTCAGGGCCGTATCCGTGTTGGTCGAGCCGATCAACTCGCCGGCGATCTCGCCGGGCGTGCGCGATCCTTCCTCCGACGCCAGGTCGATCGTCGGGCGCTCGAGGGTGCCGGTCAGCGTCATCGTCACGTTGCCGCTGCGTCCCGTGCCGAGGTTCGCCTCGGCGACGATGTTGAACTCGGGGTGGATGTGACGCCGATCGGTGAAGGAAATGTCGCCGCGCGTAATGCGGAACGTTCGACCGGCCAGGTAAATCTGTCCGCCTTCCCGGAGCGTGATGCGGCCATCCATGCCGGGCTGGGCGACCGTGCCGATCACCCGGACGACGGCGCCCGCGGCAAGCCGGCCGTAATTGTTGTCGACGATCACATCCTCGGTGGTCGTGACCGCGAGGTTCAGTTGCAGCCGGTCGAGATACGGGCGCTCCGCCGCCGGGCCCGCCATGACCGGCAGCGCGGCCTGTCGCGCCAGGGCAGCGATCGTGATCGTGTCGGTATAGGCGCTCTGCACGACGCGGATGTCGCCGGTCAGCGACGGACTGCGCGGATCGGGACGGAAGGTCAGCAGCGCATCGAGCTCGCTGCGCAGACCCTTCGGCATCTCGACCGCGACGCCCTGCGCCTGGATGTTGAGCGTGCCGCCGCTGAGGGCCATGGCTTCGAATGCGAGCGAGCCGTCGAGCGCGAGCGCGCCGCCATTGGCGAGACCGCGGATGCCGTCGAACACCGCCAGCTGGCCATCGAGCACGATCGGCCCCGACAGTTCCGACAAGACCACGCGCGGCTCGGCGATCGCGATCTCCGCGTCGTCGAGGGTGATGCGGCCATCGAGCAGCGGCTTTGCGAACGTGCCCTCGATGCGCGTGTTGACGTCGGCGTTGCCGTCGAACGCGACCGCGCTCGTAAACGCGGACAGGATTCGGAGGTCGACGAGGCCCTTCAGCGAGAGGTCGAGCGGCGGATCCTCGGCCGCCACTCCAATGGTGCCGCCAAAAGTCAGCGGGTTTTCGGCGACGAGCCAGGACACGTCGGACATCGTCACGTTGCCTTTCGCGAACTCGATGCGTGACGGCCGTTGCTGCTCGACTGGAATGCCCGAAAACGTGAACCTGGCCGAGTCGAGCACGATGGCGCCGTCGACGGCCGCGAGCGTGAGCTCGGGGAGCCTGGCGGCGCCTTTCGCGGAGAAGCTGCCGACGATTCCACCGGTCGCGACATTGCCGCTGATGCGCTCGATGGTCAGCTGCTCGCCATTGAGCGCCGCGTTGATGTTGAGGTCCTGCACCGCGGCCACCGCACCGACCCAACCGAACGTGCCGTCCTTGATCGCGACCGTGCCGGCGGTGCCGGACAAGCTGCCATTGCTGCGCAAGTCGAACTGCAGTGCGCCGCTGCCATCGACGCTGGCCGGGACGCCGAACGCCTTGCCAAGACGAATCGCATCCTGGAAGTCGCCGGCAAATTGCGCGCGGAAGTTGCCGTCAAGCCGCGTGTTCCACTGCCCTGACGCGGTCAGGCGGCCCGAGCCAAGGCGCACGAACAGATCTTTCAGCGTCACGTCGTCGCCGCGCAGCTCGGTGTTGAACGGCGACAGCAACGACACCGGCACTCCGGCGATGCCGGCGTCAAGCTCGGTGATGTTGACGAACGCGACGCGATCGCGGTCGTCGGCGAGCCTGCCCGAGGCAGTGATGGTGCCGGTGGCGAAGCCGAGAATCTCGGTTTCGATCGCGCCCAGGAACGGCGACAGGCGCGCGAGCTCGAAACGATCGAGCTGCGCGTTGACCCGATAGTCGTACGGCGATGCGGTCGCGACGTCGGCGTTGACGAGCGCGCCGATCGACGGCAGGCGCGCGACGACGCGGGCCTGGTCGCCAAGGAAGTCGGCGGTGGCGTCACCGGCGCCGATCAAGGCGCCGGCCGTGCCGCCGGTCAGGGCGAAGTCCAGCGTTGCGTGTCCCTTTGGATTCGCGACGGTGCCGGCACCTTCGAATTGCACCGCGAAGATCGCCTGCGTGTCGTTGGGCGAGAGCACGGTGCCCTGCCAGGTCAGGCGATCGCCCTTGAGTTTCGCATCGTAGGCGCCGGTCTCCCACGCATAACGGACGCGTCCGTCGAGAAACCCCGCGCCCTGGTGCAACTCGAGCGATGACACGTCGATGGCCTCGGCGGTGACGATCGCCTTCGCCGTCGCGCGATCGATCGACTGTCCCGCCCACACGAGCGTCGAGCCGTTGATCGTGGTGTCGAGCTGGAAGTCATCGAAGGTCCCGCCAAGAATCGCATCTACCGTGACCTTGCCGGCAACACGCGAGGCTTCGGGCACGTCGGCCTGCAGCTCCTCTGCATTCGGCGCATCGACGTGGAGCGTTCCGCTCCAGGTCCGGTCAGTGATGTTCGCGACGACATCACCTGTAATCGCCGCTGTGCCGCGTCGGATGTCGATCGCCGAGATAGTCGCCGTCTTCGGATCGGCGACGACTGACGCCGACGCCGCCACGCGGCCGAGAAGCGGCAAGTCGATCGCGTCACCGGTAATCTTCGTTTCGATTTCCGGGTACCGATACGATCCGCCGAGCGTGATCGGCGCGTCGATGGCGCCGTGCACGTCGAGCATGATGTCGGTGATCGGGAACCCAAGCGTGGCGGCGCTCCGCGCCGCCGTCGCCACGTCGGTGACGTGCGCGTGCGCCGGGCCGTTCATCGTGGTGAGCGTCGCGGCGCCGGGCTTGATGCGGCCGTTCATCCTGCCTTCGACGCGGAAGCCCGGGAACGTGTTGTCGTGATCGAAGCGATAGTCGTTGCCGACGATGGTGGCGTCGATGGTGCCGGTCATCGGCACCGCGCCGGCGCCGCGCGTAACCGCGCCCGCGATTGCGGATGACGAGTTTCCGCGGCTCGCCGAACTCGAACGTGCCGTTGCCGTCGAACGTGGCGCCGATCGCCAGCGGATCAACGTCGGCCATGCGCAGCGCGGCCTGCGAATCGAGGCCGGTCCACTCCGCACTCGCGGTACTGATCGACGCCCTGCCCCACGGCACGTTGAAGGCGGTTCGAATCGAGCCGCCTGACTGCGGCTTGATCACGAGGTCATGCCCGGAGAAGGAGCCGAACGTGACCTTCACGGGCCCGCTGACATCCAGAGCGCGCTCGCGGCCGACACCGATCGTGTTGCTGCGCACGACCAGGTCGGTCGAAAAATCGCCCGCCGGCCCCGTGATCGATCCTTCGATCGTCGCCATGCCGGTGACGGGCACGGGCGGCGGGGGCACCCACTTGATCGCCTTGTCGAGATTGATGCTGCCCTTGAGCGTGAGATCGAGCGAGGTCGAATCGAGGACGCGCTTGATGTCGCCGCTCAGGAACGCTTCGATCTCGGGCGACGACAGGCGAGCCTGCTCGAGCGCGACGTTCGATCCATCGAAGGTCATCACCGTCTCGAACGGCGACATCGTCATGGTGCGATCGCGCAGGCGGAATGAGAGGTTGCCGCGTACGGCGAAGGCGCCCGTCGCGCCGAGCGCCGTGCTGAGCAGCCTGGACTCGATGCGCAGGACCTTCACGCCCCAGTTGCGGAACTCGTCCTCGTATTGGACGTCGAGTCCGTTCAGCGTCAGCGAGCGGATATCGAGCCGGCGCGCGCGCTCGGGGGCCGCCGCATTCGACGACGGCGGAAGGTTGACGACGTTGTTCTCGTCGCGACGGATGTCGACAATGCCGTTGTCGATGACGAGGTGATCGATCGCGAACCGGCGCCGGAAAACGCTCCACGGCAGCTCGACTTCGATGCGGTTGGCGACCAGGAAGGGGCGGTCCTTGAACCCTTCGGCCGCGAGACGCACGTCGGTCAGGGTAATGCGACGGGTGATCGCGTTGTAACCCAGGTTCCCCGCCTCGAGTTCGAGATGGTAGCGGTGCAGGAAGTTCGATGCCCAGGCGAGCGCGCGGCCGCGGGCCATCGGCGTGTGGATGAAGACGAGCACGGCCAGAAGCAATCCGGCGGCAATTGCCGCCAGGATCATCAGCCCGCGCCGAACCCTGCCCCTCACCATTCGATTCTAGGCCGCGAATCGGGCTGGTACCGCCGAGCTAAGGCCACCTGCTCCTCAGGTGCAATTGGGATACCATTTGCGGGTGGAGGATCACCTGATGCGAGTGAAGGCATTGCTCAAGGTCGCGATGGGCGCGGCGTTGAGTCTGGTGACGACGAGCGCGATGGCCCAGGCACCTGCCGTGGAATTGAAGGTTGGTGACATGGCCCCTGCGTTTTCGGCGCCGGGATCGGACGGCAAGACTCATACGCTGGCGGAATCGCGCGGCAAGCAGGCAGTGGTGCTCGCGTGGTTCCCGAAGGCGTTCACCGGCGGTTGAACGGCCGAATGCAAGTCGCTCCGTGAGAGCGGCGATCTGATTCGGCAGTACAACGTCGCGTATTACATGATTAGCGTCGACACACCCGAGGACAACAAGAAGTTCGCCGAGATGCACGAAGCGGACTACCCAATCCTCAGCGACGTTTCCAAAGAGATCGCCAATCGATACGGAGTGCTCGGACCATCAGGTCTGGCGCGGCGATGGACGTTCTACATCGCACCCGACGGCAAGATCCTCCACATCGACAACGCCGTGAAGCCGGCGTCGTCCGGGCCGGACATGGTCGCCAAGCTCGCCGAGCTCAACGTCGCGAAGAAGAAGTAGTCGTCAGCGAGTCTGATCCGAAGTCGAGGGCGCGCCGGCCGGTGCGCCCTTTTTTCATGTCGCCGAAGGTGTCAACGCGCGAAGACGCTTCACCGACGCCTCGATCAGTTTCTCCAGCGTCGGCCGATGCACGTCGTCAAGACGCTTGATGTACAGACACCCGGCGCCCATCGAGTTGGGCCCGAGCCTGGCGAGAAGTTTCTGGTCCTTGCCGCCCATCAGGTAGAGCGAGAGCGCCGCTTTGCGCGGCGAGAAGCCGACTTCGAACCACCTGGTCGGCTTGCCGCTGGCGCCGGTGTATTCGTGATCGCCGAAGCCGACGATCGCCGGCCCCCACATCACCGGCTTGGCGCGGGTTGCCTTGCTCATCATCAACAGGAGCGTCCTGCAATCAGCGCGCTTCTGTTCGTCCTCGATGGCGTTGATGAACTTCGGCACGCTGGCCTTCGTCGCTTTCGTCTTGATCTCACCCACGGCCGCGATCTTAGCGCGGAAGGTCGATCGGGTGTAGAGTGAGGCTCCTTTTCCCCGGGGGTCCGATGAATGGTCACCTTCGTCTACCGGTCCTGATCGTCACGTTCGCACTCGTCGCCCCGGCACTCGCATTCGGCCAGGGCACCAAGCCGGCACCGAAGACCGCCAAGCCTCCCGCGAAGGCTGCGCCCGCGCCGAAGAAGCCTGCCGCGCCCGCCGCCGCCATACCGGCACCGCCGCCCGCGCCGCCGTCGGACGTTCGATACAAGGCCACCTACGCCCACGACGATCTCAAGACGGACAGCGCGACCTTCGTCCGTGACAGCCGGGAGCGCTATGAGCTCGGCGACACCATCCTGATCAAGCAGTTCGATCAGAACAGGACCGTTCAAATCAGCCGCGGCGCGAACACCTATCTGATCACGCCGGACGGCGCGGCAGCTGCTGCCGCCGCCGCCGTTGCCGCGGCGCACGCACCCACCCCGAAACCTCCAGGCCTCGTGAACGTGAACGTCTCGATCATCGACATGGGCGAGCGCAAGACGGCATTCGACCGCGAAGCGCGTCGTGTCAAGACCCTGATCGTTCGGCACCCGCAGCCCGGCGCGTGCGATGTAGCGAGGCTGGTGATCGAAACCGACGGTTGGTACATCGATCCTCCCAAGGCCGTAAGCGCGCCGCCCGCAAGGACGCCGGCGCAGGGAGGCGGCTGCCAGGATGAAATCAAGACCACCGAGACCGGCGAAGCGCGCCTGATCGGGTTTCCGATCAGCTACAAGACCACCTACAGCGAGCCGGACAACAAAGAGTCGAAGCCGGCGGTGATCAGCATGGACGTCACCGAGTTCGAGGTGCTCAGGCTCGATGCCGCGCTCTTCGACATTCCTGCGGGCATGACCCAGGCCACGGATGCGCAGCAGCTCGCAAAGGCGATCAGCGACGCGAACGAGGCGCGGCTGGCGCAGGGCGAGCTGGGGGTTGCCGCCCGCGACAAGAAGCCGGGAACGGTGCGCGTCGGCGTCCCTGAAGTCACGAACAAGTCGACACAGACGGTGGATACGCGCGCGCTCAGGTCACGCCTGGTTGCCGAACTCGAAGAGCAAAAGATAGACGTCATTCCGATGGCGGCGGCGCCGCCGGCCGCGCTCAACGCCCTCGCGAACGAGCGCGCGGTCGATTACCTGCTGTTCGCCGAGGTCACCGATCTCAAGGTGTCGAAACCGGGCGGCCTCACCAGGATCATGAAGAACACAGCCGGTGAAGGATCCGGCAACATCACCGAGGCAAAGCTGAACGTGCAGCTCGTGCCTCCGGGCGGCAAGGCGCGGCTGACCAAGACGACGAGCGGCAAGGACGGCGGTGTCGGCTTCAAGACGGGCCTCGGCCTCGCGAAGCTTGGCGGGTCGCTCTATCTGAAGATGTACATGGGCGGCATGTACGGCAGTCCACTCACGGCCCTGAACACGATGAAGATCATGAACATCGCCGCGATGGGCAACCCGGCCCTGATGGAGATGCAGGCCGGCCTTGGCCCAAGCATCGGCGGATCGGCGGTCGATCGCACCGCCGGCGCGGCGATGTACGTCATGCAACAGGCAATGGCCGGAGCCGCCGCCGGATCGCAGGACGGCCCGTCATTCGATGCCGCGCTCAACGAGGCGATTCAGGACGCGGGCAAGGAAGTCGTTGAGTCCATGAAAAAGGCGCCGGTCAAGAAGTAGGGATCAGGGATCGCCCGGGAGGACCGTATGCGTAAGGTCGCGGTGCTGGCAGGAGAAGTTCTGGACGCACAGCGACGGGACCAAGTTCCACTACTTCGAAATGGGGACCGGGACGCCGGTCATCCTGATCCACGGGTCGGGAGGCACGGCCCTGAACTGGATGCAGAACGGATTCGGCCCGAGCATCGCGAAAACCAACCGCGTGCTGGCGATCGACATGCGCGGCCACGGCCAGACGGTGGGCCCGGACGGCAAGCGCCAGCAGCGCACGCCGAACATGGACCTCGACGTGCTTGCGTTCATGGACTCAATGGGCATCGAGCGCGCGCACATCGGCGGCTTCTCGATGGGCGGCTCCATCACCAGCCAGCTGATGGCCCGCGCGCCCGAGCGCTTCATCAGCGCGCACTTCGGCGGATCCGGCGTGCGCGAGGACGAAGGCAGCGAATTCGCGAGGATGATCCCGCCCGATCCGAAGGGCACGGCGCCGCTCGACGCTGAAGCGCGCAAGCGGTATCTCGCGCGGCAGGCCGCCGAAGCCGACAAGGCCGGCGTCGCTGCCGGTGAGGCGGATGCATCACAGCTTTCTTCGCAGCCGGTTCCTGCCGCGGCGCCGCGGCCGCCGCTGGACCTCACCAGAATCGAGTTCCCCGTCCTCGCCGTTGTCGGTGAGTTCGATCAGCCGTACGCGCGCACGCATCGCCTGTGGCGCGAAGCGAAGATTTTCGAGCGCGTGATTTTGAGGAACCGCGGCCACCTGTCGTCGTACATGGCCGGCCTGGCGCCCGAGTTGTATCGCGATTCGCTGACCGATTTCATCGTCAGGAACAATCCGAAACGGTAATCGCGCGGTGGGAACCGGCGGCACGTCACACGAGTTCTCGATCGACTCGGCGTGCTGCATACCATCGGCGGCTCCATCGCGAGCAATCAATGAAATGGAGTGAATCTTGAGCAACGGCTGCGGCTGATATTCGATTGTGAGGCGGCCTTGGGCCGTCAGCTCCAGCACGGCGTTAGGCATCGTCGCTGGATCGGTTAGCATGGGACAGACGGTGCGCCATGTCTACACACACCTGGGAAGCGGTGGTCCGGGTTGATCCTGAGGGTACTCGGCGGAACCCCGGTCTTTGCTGGCACTCGTGTCCCCATCAAGAACCTTGTCGATTATCTCGCGGCCGGCGATCCTCTGGAGCGCT
This sequence comes from uncultured cyanobacterium, assembly GCA_963833135.1. Taxonomy (GTDB): domain Bacteria; phylum Acidobacteriota; class Vicinamibacteria; order Vicinamibacterales; family UBA2999; genus 12-FULL-67-14b. Next base: position 153,266 of record CAWHWW010000019.1, read on the forward strand.
TCCTGAACCACTTTCCGTCCGTGACGCGGGAGCAGGCAGTGGCCGCCTTGGAAATCGCCGGCAACTTGTTGGCCTCCCGTGCGCATCCTGCTCGATGAGTCGCTGCCGAGACCTCTCGGCCTCGTACTCACTGGGCACGACGTTTCAACTGTCAGCGACGAATCCTGGACGAGCCTGACCAACGGCGCATTGTTCCGGCAAGCAGCCGCTTTGTTTGATGTCGTGCTGACCGCGGATCAGAACATTGAATTTCAGCAGAACCTGGCAAGGCTACCGATCGCGGTTGTTGTGCTCGTCGCTGAGAGCAACCGCCTGGAGTCCCTCGAGCTGCTAGTGCCGAGCCTACTCGACGCCCTCAGGACGTTGAAACCCAAGAGTCTGATCCGTGTAGGTGCCTAACGCTAGATTTCAGCCGCAGCGGCGCATGATGACAGCCGCTGCTGTCGGCTGCAAATCTTTGTTAGGCCCAGTGTGGCGTACGGTCCGCTGCAGCCACCTGGTTCACGACAAGTGGCACGAACGTTTCTTGGCCGTTGCGCTGCTCTTGACCGAGCGCGCATGCCAAGTCGACAGTCACCGGCGTCTCCATGTTGTGCTTCATGAGCTCTCGTCTTGGCTCGAGCGTGGACGGCGAGACGCCACTCGCGCGAGCCAAGTCATTGCGTAGAAGGGCCGGCACGTCGAAGGTCGCGATGTACTCACGATCGGCCAAGACAATGTTGGCGGACCAACACGCGGTGCCGTCAGGAAGCACCCCCAGTTTCCGGATCGGCACGTTCTGGAAGTGGAATGCCGTTCGTGCCCCACCGATGTGTGCCAGATGTAAACCCAAGTCAGGACTGAAGCCAGGTGGGAGATCGTTCGCAATCGCGCGGTCAGCGATCGCCCGGAACTTTTCAACGTCCGCTAGCCTGCGCGTCTCGAACAGATACGAAATGGCGCCGATCGCCTCCGCCAGCGACAACTCCAGGCAGTGCAGAAGGGTCCGGCGTCTCGCAGTCTCGTCCACGCGGCGAGGGATGACTCGGACCGTGCCGCTGGGACGGAAACTGAAAGCAGCCGGTTCGATCCGAAGCCTCGCGTGCGAGTCACGCGAAAGCGCCGCGTAGATTCCTCGATTCAACTGTTTCATGTCGCCCTGGATTTCGCCCGGCCCGAAGATCTTCCTGTAACGGTCCTGAACAATGCTGGCCAGATCCTGCCCCAAGAAGTTGTCGGGTGGTCGGGGCTTCTTGTTGCCGTTGTGCCGCAGACGCGCGCTCGCATCGGCAAGCAAATCACCGGCCTGCTCATTGTGCGGACGCCAGATGTCACGCATTCGAGACACGACTACGTCGAGCCATTGGTCCGCTGTCTCGGACTCAGTCTTGCGACGCACAGAAGCGTCCTTGTGCTGATAGTAGAGCCACGCCGTCGTTCCTACGCGGAGGTAATCATCGTCGGTCGCCAGCGCCACGATGCGCTGTGCCGCTTCGAAGGCGGTCCTCACGAGCGGGTAGACAACGCGGGTCGATCTCTCCGCAAACTCGATGGCCGCGGACGACGCCTCCAATAAATCGTCGACCAAGCCGGTCAGAGCGAGATCTGCTGGAGACTGCGCGTGGTGAGGAGCCCCGCCGATGGTCTGTGATGTCTTAGGACGAAGCGCCCTCGATCACCGGAGCCGGCACTTCGTTCGGGACGACGCGCGTGAAGCCGCCGCGCTGCATCAGCTCCTTGCCCTTGCCGCCGCGGCCGGTGACTTCGTACTTCGTCGTGCTGATCGTCTGCTCGCTGCCGCGCGTGGTTTCCACGGTCAGCAGATCACGATCGCCGGACGACACGATCGCGCCAATCACCTTGTCGTCGGGGAAATCGATCTTGATCAGGATGACGCCGCGGCCGGGACCTGACAGGAAATTGACCTCGTCCGCCTTGCTGAGCATCGCGCGCGCATTGGACGTGGCGGCGATCACGGTTTCCTCGCCGGTCGTGATGCCGACGCTGACGACCTCTGCGCCCTCCACGGTTCGCGCATAACGGCGGCCTGACCTGGTGCTCGCCTCGACGAAGCCCTGCAGCGAGAAGCGCATGGCATAGCCGTCGCTCGTGACCGCGAGCGCGTGCACCGGCGGCACGTCGCCTTCCTTCTTCGCCTCGATCTTCTTCGCGATGCGCGGATCGAGACTGAACGCGGCGACGATCTTCTCGCCGTCCTTCAGCTTGAAGAGCTTCTGCACCGGATCGCCATATCCCGTCGATGCGGGCACGTCGACGATGCGGCTCGTGTAGGCAACACCGAAGTTGCTGAAGAACACCATCGTCGCCCGCGTGCTGCCGGCAATCGCGGCAAGGACGCTGTCACCCTCGCGCAGGCGCGTGGTCGACAGGTCCTTCACTTCCTTCTGCCGCTTCACCCATCCGTCGCGCGACACGATCACGACGTTGTCTTCCTCGACGATGAAGGATTCGGCGGTGTATTCGACTTCTTCGGCTTCCTCGATGCGCGAGCGGCGCGGATCGATCTTCGGGTTGCCGTACTTGCTCTGGATCTCCTCGAGCTCTTCGCGCACGAGCTTCCATCGCCCTTCCTCGTCCTTCAGCAGCGTGGAGATCTGACGGGAGCGCTTGCGCTTCTCGGCGAGCTCCTGCTGGATGACGAGGATCTCGAGGCGGGCCAGGCGATAGAGCTTGAGCTCGAGGATCGCGTCGGTCTGGTCGGCGTCGAGCGAGAACCGCTTCATGATCTTCTCGGCCGAGTCGGCCTTGCCGTCGGACTTCCTGATGATCTTGATGATTTCGTCGAGCGCGTCGAAGACCTTCTCGAAGCCTTCGAGGATGTGGATGCGTTTCTTGAGCTGTTCGAGCTCGTGCTCGAGACGGCTGGTGACGACCTCCAGGCGGAAGTGCAGGAAGTGCCACAGCATCTGCTTGAGATCGAGGCGCTCCGGGCGGCCGACTTCCGCGTTCTCGGTCGGCACGAGGCACGTCATGTTGACGGCGAACGTCGTCTGCAGCGACGTGTTCTTGAAGAGGTACGCCATGACGAGGTTGATCGTCGGCGCCGGCCTTCAGTTCCAACTCGATGCGCACGTCGTCGGTCGACACGTCTTTCACGTCGATGAGGTGCGGCATCTTGCGGCCCAACACGACGTCGCCGATCTGCTCGACGAGCTGCGCCTTGTTGACCGCGTAGGGAATGCTGGTGATGTACAGCTTCTTGCCCGATCGCGACGCCTGTCCGGCCTCCCAGGTGGAGCGCAGGCGGATCGATCCCGATCCCGTCCGGTAGATCTCCTTGAGCTCATCGGGCGAGTTCAGGATGTGGCCGCCGGTCGGAAAATCAGGGCCCTTCACCCATCGGCACAATTGCAGCGTCGTCAGATCGGGATTGTCCAGCAGCTTGATGAGCGCCGTGCAGATCTCGTTGAGGTTGTGCGGCGGGATGTTCGTCGCCATGCCGACGGCGATGCCGGTGCTGCCGTTGACGAGCAGGTTCGGCACGCGGGAGGGCAGCACGATCGGTTCGCTCTTCGTGCCGTCATAGCTCGGCCGGAATGCAACGGTCTCCTGCTCGATTTCCTGCAGCACGTCGTCGGCCAGCCGCGCGAGCCGGCATTCGGTATACCGCATGGCCGCGGCGCCATCGCCGTCGAGCGACCCGAAATTGCCGGAGCCGTCGATCAAGGGATACCGTAGCGAGAACGACTGCGCCATGCGCACGAGCGTTTCGTAGATCGCGCTGTCGCCGTGCGGATGGTAGTTGCCCATCACGTCGCCGACCACCTTCGCGCACTTTCGGTGCTTCGCGTCGGCAGTCAGGTTCTGCTGCCACATCGTGTAGAGGATGCGGCGCTGCACGGGCTTGAGGCCGTCACGGACATCCGGCAGCGCGCGCGAGGTGATCACCGACAGCGCGTAATTGAGATACCGGGACTGCGCCGCTTCGTGAAGCGTGACGTTCGACGTGCCGTCGCCGCTGCCGCCCATGATGCCGCGGGGCACCGGTGGCGGTGGCGGTGCGCCGTTGTCGTCAGCCTCCGGAAGATCGAAGAGTGAGGGTTCTGATTTTCGCTTAGCCACTAATCCGCCACCAACTGTAACTGAAACTCCAAACTTTCAACTCAACTGTCAACCGTCAACTCTCTCAACCGTCAACTTCAGGAATCAGCTTCCCGGGATTCATCAGATTCTGAGGATCGATCGCATGCTTGATCGATCGCATGACGTCCAACGCCTCGCCGTGTTCGGCCGGCAAGTACTTCAACTTGCCGAAGCCGACGCCGTGCTCGCCGCTGCAGGTGCCGCCGAACTTCAACGCGCGCTCGACGAGGCGCTCGCTGATCCGCGTGATCGTCGCGAACTCCTTCTGGTCGGACGGGTCGAGCATGATGATCAGGTGAAAATTGCCGTCGCCGGCGTGGCCGACGAGCGGCGCGACGACGTTGGCGTCTCTCAGATCCTGCTGGGTCTCGAGAATGCATTCGGCGAGGTGCGAAATCGGCACGCAGATGTCCGTCGTCCACGCCCGCGCGCCCGGCCGCGACGCAACAGTCGCGTAGTAGGCGTTGTGCCGCGCCTGCCACAGCGTGTTGCGATCCTCGAGCGACGACGCCCACTTGAAACCCTGGGCGCCGTGTTCGCGCGCGATCTCCTCGACGGCGCGGATTTGATCTTCGACGGCGACCTCGCTTGTGCCATGGAACTCGAAGAAGAGCGTCGGCGCAAGCGGATAGCTGGTCCTGGAATACGCGTTGACGACCTCGAGCTGCGCTTCGTCGATGATCTCGATGCGCGCGACCGGAATTCCCAGCTGGATCGTCTGGATGACGGTGTTCGCGGCGCCGGCCATCGACTCGAACGGGCACACCGCCGCGCGCACCGCTTCGGGCCGGCCATACAAGCGAAGCGTGAGCTCCGTGATCACGCCGAGGGTGCCTTCGGAGCCGACAAAGAGGCGCGTCAGGTCGTAGCCGGAGGATGACTTGCGGGCGCGGCCGCCGGTCTTGATGATCCGGCCGTCGGCGAGGACGACGGTCAGGCCGAGCACGTTGTCGCGCATCGTCCCGTAGCGGACGGCAGTAGTTCCCGAGGCGCGCGTTGCGGCCATGCCGCCAATGGTGGCATCGGCGCCGGGATCGATCGGAAACATCAGGCCGGTGTTCTTCAGGTGCGCGTCGAGCTTGAGCCGCGTCAGTCCAGCCTCGACCGTAATGTCGAGATCTTCGGGGCTGAGACGAAGCACTCGGGTCATGCGCGTCAGATCGATCGAGACGCCGCCGTGAATGGCGTTGACATGGCCTTCGAGCGAGCTGCCCATTCCGAACGGCACGATCGGGCGGCGATGCTCGGCGCAGACCCTGACGATTGCCGCGACTTCTTCGGTCGATACCGGAAAGACGACGACGTCCGGAAGTCCCGGCGCATGCCACGACTCGCCATGGCTATGGTGTTCGCGGACGGACGCCGACGTCGAGACACGATCGCCCAGGATTCCCCGCAACGCTTCAACCACATTCGAAATCATAATGGAAAGGTGTTCACGTCGAAGACTTTGTCATTTCTGCGTTCTCTCAAACGCAACAACAAGCGCGAGTGGTTTCACGAGCGGCGCGATCAATACGAGCTGCACTGCCGGCAGCCGATGATGGCGATCGTCGAGCGGCTCGCGGACGACTTTCGATCGTTTGCGCCCGAGATGCTCGCCGATCCGAAGGTGTGCCTGCTGCGACAGTTTCGAGACACCCGGTTCAGCGAAGACAAGACGCCGTTGAAGTCGCACCTCGGGGCGACGTTTCCGAATCGCGTGCTCGGCCGCATGAACGGCGCCGGGTTCTATTTCGAGGTGGCGCCCGGGTGGGTGTGGATCGGCGGAGGCTTGTGGCGGCCGGATACGTCGCAGCTGCAACTGGTGCGCGAGCACATCGTCGACAACCTGCGCGAGTTCGACAGGATTGTGAAGGCGCCGCGCTTCAAGAAGCTTGGCGGACTGCGAGGGGACACGATGACGCGCGTGCCGCGGGGATTCGCGAAGGATCATCCGGCCGCTGAGTATCTGCGGCATCGGCAGTTCATGTCCTATCGGGAGGAAGCCGCGGCATTCGCGACGAAGAACGACTTCTACAAGCAGCTGCGGACCACGCTCGAGACGATCACGCCGCTGGTGCGTTTCCTCAACGAGCCGTTGGTCGCGGGGCAGCAGACCGATCGACGTGCACATATTCTCGACGGCGTTGAACTGGCCGCGCCGCGGTCGAAAACAGCAGCCTTGCGCGCGTAGGACGGCCATTCGCCGTCGAGCCGGTTCGGTCGCTCGACGCGATTCACCTGGCGACCATCGAGACCCTCGAAGAAGATCCTGCGTCAGTCGCAGTCGTCACGCGCGATCGGCGTATCGCCGACAACGCGCGCGCGATGGGTTATCTCGTCGAGTAGTCCGTCTTCGGCGCGATCGCGTAAAGGACCGCGCCACCGAGGAGCGCCGCACCCCCGGCGATCAAATGGGCCTGCGTCGCTCCCGCGAGGATGCCCAGCGCGACGACTGACGCGAGAACCGGGATGACCGGACCGAGCGGGACCGTGAAGGTCGGCGGCTTGACGACTTGCAGTGGATCGGTTCCGCCTTCGCCGAGGCTGCGGCGGACAGGGAGATGTGCGCCGACTTGTGCCGCGATTTCGCGATCGCGTTTGCGAAGCACCAGCGTCGACAGGCACACGGCGAGGTACATCACGAGCCGGGCAATGGCGCTCACCGCCGCCAGTGCGACAAACGATCCGGACAATGCCAGGACCAACGCGACCCCGGCGCCGAACCGAATCGCGTTCGACGGCGTTCGATTGACGGGATGCACGTGTCCGAACCACCTCGGCAGATCGCCGTTCTCGGCCAGCGCGAAAATCGTTCGCGAGCCATTCAGCAGCTGGCCCATGTTGTTGCCGGTCATCGAGATGACCGCCCCAATCGAGATCATCGCGGCGCCGCCGGCGCCGAGGAAGATGGCCGCGCCGTCGGCCAGTGGCGTGCGGGTGGCCGCAACGTCAGCCAGCACGCCGGTCGCGACGAGCGAGGTGAGCGACATCACGATCGACACGATAATCAGGCAGGCGACGAACGCGAAGGGCACGTCCTTGCGCGGGTTGGATGCTTCGCCGGCCAGCACGCCCGTCACTTCATAACCGCCGTAGGCGAAGATGAGCAGAATGGCCGCCGCGGAGATCTGCTGCTGGCTCACGTCCGGCATGTTCGAGAAGTGGGTTGGATCGATGAACCAGATGCCGCCGATGATGAAGATCGCCAGCGGCAGGAGCTTGCCGATCGTCAGCGCATTGACGAACCACGATGACTGCTTGATGCCCCTGACGTTGACCCACGTAAGAAAGAAGGTCAGGGCAGTGATCGTCGTCGCGCGCGGAATGCCGGTCGCGAGCCGCGGCCAATAGAAGGCGAGCGCGAGCGTCAGGCCGTTCACCACCGATGCGTGACTGGTCACCCGCGCGAACCACATCATCCAGCCGATCTCGAACCCGACGAAACGGCCGAACGCGGCACGCGCCGGCAGATACGGGCCGCCGGTCGTCTCGAAGCGGCTGCCGACTTCGGCGAAGCAGAGGGCGATCGAGAGTGACAGCAGTCCGACCGCCATGAAGGCAAGCGGGCCCCATGGGCCGACCTGCTTGGCGACGTCCGCCGGCAGCAGGAAGATCGCGCTGCCGATCACCTGGTTGACGCCGATCGCCGTAAGGTCCCACTTGCCGAGCGCACGCCTGAGCGCAGGCGCTTCAGACGATCCGGCCATCAGCCTCTTTCCGTCCGGCGACAAGCCAGATCCACCAGGGCGCGCTGAAAAGTCCGGTAAGTGACACGGCGTGGGGAGCGGTGACGCCCTTCGACTCGTCGAGCGTCGCGTTCGCTCGACTCGCTCAGGACGAGCCGGTTGTATCATGAATTCGCGATGGGCACTAGCGAGGCTTCGCCGCGGGCGCTGCGCACCACCATGCCGGCGCGCGCCTACGTCGATCCGTCGTGGTTTGCCATTGAAATGGATCGCCTGTTCGCGCGCATGTGGCTGGCCGCGGGCCGCGCCGATCAGTTGGATCGTCCTGGCGCATTCATCCGGCGGGATGTCGCGGGCGCGAGCGTGCTCGTCGTGCGCGCGCCGGATGGATCGATTCGCGCGCATCACAACGTCTGCCGGCATCGCGGCACGCGGCTCTGCACCGAGCCATCCGGCACGTTTCCCGGCAGCATCCAGTGCCCGTATCACGCGTGGACCTATGGCCTCGACGGCCGCCTGCTGGCGGCGCCGCAGATGGACGAGGTCGAAGGGTTCGATCGATCAGAGTTTCCGCTTCGAAGCGTTGCGTGTGAGACGTGGGACGGCCACATCTTCATCAACCTTTCGCCCCTCGACAAGCTCGGGGCGACCCTGGGCGGATCGAAGGGCCGACTCACCCGCGCCGCTGACCGGGCAACTCGGCGATCTGCCGGCACGCTTCCGCGCCGTGGGCGATGCAGGATCTCCGTCTCGCCCATCGCATCGAGTACGACGTCGCCACGAACTGGAAGCTCGTGGTCCAGAACTACAACGAGTGCCTGCATTGCCCGGTGATTCATCCCCTGCTGAACCGGATGCATCACTATTTGCGCGCCGAGAACGTTCCGTCAGGCGAGACGTATTGCGGCGGCGCGATGGGCCTCAAGGAGGGCATCGAGACGCTCAGCACCGACGGCAAGCGGCGTCGAGAGTTTCTTCCCGGTCTTGGCGGGCGTGATCGCGAGCTCGTCAACTACTTTGCGATCTATCCGAACTTCCTGCTCACGCTCCACCCGGACTACATGATGACGATCACGATCTGGCCGCAAGATGCCGGACACACGAGACTCGTCGCCGAATGGCATTTTCATCCCGCGGAGATGGCGAAGACGGATTTCGTGTTCCAGGATGCCGTTGATTTCTGGGATCGGACCAATCGCGAGGACTGGGCGATCTCGGAGCAGTCGTATCTCGGGATCAGCTCACGCGGGTACCAGCCGGGACCTTATTCCGAGCGGGAGAAGCAGCTGTGGGAATTTGATCAGTTCGTGCTGTCACGAGTAACAGGGCACACGGAGACCACGAAGCACGAACACGGAGCTATTTGATTTCATGTTTCAGTGCTTCAGTGTTTCAGTGTGAGCTCGCAAGCCAGTCCCATACAGCTCGGGTCGCCGGTGCTTGAGGAACAACCTTCGCGCGTTAGATTCCGCCAGCTTCGCGTAATCGATTTCTGCCAAGACGATTTCGTCCTGGCTTTTCGCACCTCGGGCAATCACTTCCCCATCCGGTCCGCACACGAATGACTCGCCGGCAAAATCGAGGCAGTCCTCCTTGCCGACGCGATTGCAGAGGGCGGTGAAGTAGCCGTTCTGGAACGCGGCGACACGCATCTCCGCTTCGTAGAGTCCCTCGGGCCATTCATCGACGGCGCCGGCTTGCGGCACGATCACCAGATCGGCGCCGGCGACCGCCAGCGCGCGCATGTATTCGGGAAAATGACGGTCGTAGCAAATCGACACGCCAATCCTGCCGGCCTTCGTCGTGTAGACCGGCGCGCCTTTGTCTCCCGGGGTGTAGTAACCCTGCTCGTGAAAGCACGGGTAGTCGGTGATGTGAATCATCCGCGTCACGCCGAGCAGCGTGCCGTCGGCATCGATCACCGGCGAGCTGTCGTAGGTGTGCTGGCCGTCACGCTCGTACAGGTTGATCACCGTGACGATGCCAAGCTCCTTCGCTTTCTGCTGAAAGGCCTTGACCGTCGGACCGTCGAGCGGCTCGGCCAGATCGCGGAAGCCGCGATCGGCGGGCCGCTGCGGATAGAACCACTCGAACGCCAGCTCGGCGAAGCATGCCAGCTCGGCGCCGCCGCGCGCGGCGGTCTCGAGCGCGGCGAGTCCGCGCGCTACGTTGGCGGTCTTGTCTTTCGTCGCGTGCTGCTGAATGAGCGCGATTTTCATGGGGCTTGGGACTATTATTCTTCGCACCTCGGAGGACGCGATGCAAAAACTGACGTTGGCGTGATGACGGCGGCGATCATGGCTTTGGCGACGGCGCCACTCGCGCAGACCGCGACGCCGTACAAGCTCGGCATGTTCGAGCAGAACGGCCGCAGCTTCGTCGGCATGGTGCTGAACAACGACACCGCTGGTCGTCGATCTGTCGCGCGCGAATGTGAACGCGCCGGCGACGCTCAAGCAACTGATCGCCGGCTGGGACGCGAAGATGGGCACGGCCCTCGCCGCGCTTGCCGCGAAGCCGCCGGCCACGATCCCGATCAAGCAGCTGAAGACGCTGCCGCCGATTCCCGATCCGTCCGCGCTCCTGAACGCGGCGGTGAACTACAGCGAGCACGGCATCGAGATGACCGGCCAGGCCACGGTCGCCGCGAGCGCCGAGAAGGTCGATCCGAAAGTGGCGATGGGCATTCCAGTCGTACTGGACGCGCAAACCCGGCGATCCGCGTCACAACCCGTATTACTTCCTGAAGGCGCCGGTCTCGATCACCGGCAACGGCGATCCGATCATCCTGCCGAAGGGCCGCACGCAGATCGACTGGGAGTGCGAGCTGAACATCGTGATCGGCAAGACGGCGAAGTACGTGAAGGCCGAGAACGCCGCCGAGTACATCTTCGGCTACACGCTCGACAACGACGTGTCGGATCGCGGCGGCCGCGCCGACGGCCGGCACGGCTCGGACTGGGTGCTCGGCAAGAGCCACGACACGTTCTTCCCGATGGGTCCCTACGTGGTGCCGCGGCAGTTCGTGCCGAATCCGCAGAAGCTCGCCGATCAAGTTCTCGCTGAGCGGCAAGGTGATGCAGGACTCGAACACGGATCGCATGACGCACAACGTCTACGAGCTGGTCGAGTATGCGTCGCACCTGATGACGCTGCGGCCGGGCGACATGATTTCGTCGGGCAGCCCGGCCGGCGTCGGCACGGCGCGCGGCACGCCGATCTATTTCAAGGACGGCGACATCTCGACGTGCACGATCGAGAGCATCGGGACGCTCGAGAATCCGGTCCGGGCCGAGAAGTAGGGCCGCAGAAGGCGCAGAAAGCACAGATAGATGACCATGCCCAGTACAACGCGACTCTTCGGATTGATCCTGATCGTTCTCGGCGTCGCCAGCTATGTGCTGACCGGCCGCACCAGCGTCACGGCGCTGATCCCGGCGTTCTTCGGCGCCGTGCTCGTCGTCTGCGCGCTCGTCGCGCGCGCGAGCGAGTCGGCGCGCAAGCATGCGATGCATGCCGCGGTCGCGGTCGGCCTGATCGGCGCGCTCGCCGCGCTCGGCCGCGGCGTGCCGGCGGCGCTCGGCGGCGATGCGTCGCAGGCCGGCCGTGATGTCGCAGCTGGCGATGGGCGTGTTGCTGCTGATCTACGTCGCGCTCGGCGTGCAGTCGTTCATCGCCGCCCGGAAGGCGAGACTGGGTCGTTAATCCGTCTCAGCTCGAACAATCCGGCTAAAGCCGGATGCCGACCTGTCTTCCGTGGCGGATTGAAGAACGGGGTCGGCACAACGGTGGCGGTGGCGCGGTGACGAACCGCTTCCACCGTCATTTCCATTTCCACCGTCGTTCCCAGCGCGTAGTGCGGCACGTCGATCGTCGCGAGCGCGATCAGCTTCTTCAGGGTCGTTGACCAGGTCGTCGAGGTCGCCCGGCCGACCTGGCGTGCGGCCCTTGTAGACGGGCACAGCGACGCGCGAGGTCGCGGCGGGAGCCGTCGGCGGCAAGCCGACGGCTTCGTACAGCTTCTCCACTTCGGTCCAGTCGATCTCGAGGCCGACGATCTGTCGCGCGATGCCGCGCTTCACTTCCTCGTTGAGCGCCGCGCGGCCGACGAACGGACCCTTCTTCAGATCGACCAGCCTGCCGAGCCCGAGCTCGTAGGGCGAGTATTTCTGCGTTTCGATCAGCGCCTTGCGGCTGCTGTGAAAGTCGACGTCGATGAGCAACAGCCCGGCCTCGATGCGCGCGACGTCGAGCGCCAGCATGCCGGTCGGATGCAGATCGAAGGCGTGACCCGCGTCGGCGATCGCGTCCCAGACCTGCAGCGCCGCGTCCCACGGCATCCAGATCTCGTAGCCGAGATCGCCGGTGTAGCCCGTGCGCGACACGTCCACCGGGACGCCGGCGATGTGGCCGCTGGTGGCGCGGAAATACTTCAGCGTCGACAGATCGGCGTCGCACACCTGCTGCAGCAGCCGCGCCGATGTCGGGCCCTGCAGCGCCAGCGCCGCGACGCTCTCGGAAATGTCCTCGATGCCGACGTTCAGTCCGGATGCGTTCTCGGTAAACCAGCGCAGGTTCGGATCGGCCGCGGTCCATCGGAACGCCTGATCCGACAGCCGCGTCACCGTGCCGTCGTCAATCACCTTGCCGTCTTCATCGCACCACGGCGTGTAGAACACCTGGCCGACGCTCATGCGCGAGGCGTCGCGCGTGATGACGCGATTGACGAGGCGCATCGCGTCGGGTCCGGAGATGCGGTACTTGAACAGCGGCGAGATGTCGATCAGCGCGCAGGCGTTCCTGATCGCGTTGTATTCGTGCTCGTGATGCGTCTCGTAGGCGCTGACCGCGTAGTAGCCCGCCCAGTCGCGATAGTTGAGGCTCTCGCACAGCTCGAGCGTGCGCGCGTGGAAGGCGGAAGCCGACCGGCACATGGGAATATTACTTCGGGCTTGCGGGCTACGGGCTTGGGGCTGGGCTTGCGGGCTTGAGGGATAATCTCGGCGTGCGTTACGACGCGATCGTCATTGGCGGCGGCCACAACGGGCTGACCTGCGCGGCCTACCTGGCGCGCGCGGGACGCAAGGTGCTCGTGCTCGAGCGACGGCACGTGCTCGGCGGCGCCGCCGTCACCGAAGAGGTCTTTCCCGGCTTCAAGTTCTCGGTCTGCTCGTACGTCGTCTCGCTGCTGCGGCCGGAGATCATTCGCGACCTCGATCTGCCGCGCCACGGCATGGAGCTGCTGCCGCTCGACGGCACGCTGACGCCGATGCCGAACGGCGATCACCTCTGGCGCGTCAACGATCACTACAAGACGCGCCGCGAGATCGCGCGCCACTCGCGGCTCGACGCCGAGGCCTACGACGAGTACGGCAAGGCGATGGTCGAGATGGGCCGCTTCGCCAAGCCGATCCTCGGCATGCTGCCGCCCGATCCGACCTCGCTCGATCCGCGCGGCCTGCTCGAGCTGCTGTCGATCGGCAAGCGCTTCCGCGGCATGCGCTTCCACGATCGGCTGAACCAGGTCCAGCTGCTGACGATGAGCGCGGTCGATTTTCTCGATCAGTGGTTCGAGACCGACGTGCTCAAGGCGACGATGTCGGCGTCGGGCATCATCGGCACGTTCCTCGGCGTGCGCTCGCCGGGCACGGCCTACGTGCTGCTCCACCACTACATGGGCGAGATCGACGGCGCGTTCCGATCGTGGGGACTGTCGCGCGGCGGCACCGGCGCGGTGTCGAACGCGATCGCCGCCGCCGCGCGCGAGCACGGCGTCGAGATCCGCACCGAGGCGCCGGTCGAGCCGCATTCTCACGAAGAACGGGCGCGCCACCGGCGTCGTGCTCGAGAACGGCGACGAGATCGCGCGCGAACGTCGTCGTCTCGAGCGTCGATCCGAACCTGACGTTCCTGAAATTCATGGACGAGCGCGAGCTGCCGCCCGATTTCGTCGAGGGCGTGCGCCGCTACAAGTTCCGCGGCTCGTCGGGCAAGGTCAATCTCGCGCTCGATGCGCTGCCCAACTTCACCTGCATGCCCGGTCCCGGTCCTCACCTGCGCGGCGCGATTTCGATCTCGCCGAGCATCGACTACATGGAGCGCGCCTACGACGATGCGAAGTACGGACAGTTTTCGCGGCGTCCGTACATCGACATGGTGATTCCGTCGCTGACCGATCCGTCGGTGGCGCCGCCGGGCAAGCACGTGATGTCGTGCTTCGTGCAGTACGCGCCGTATCACCTGAAGGACGGGCGGTCGTGGGACGACCGCAGCGCGAGGCGTTCGGCGATGCGGTGATCAACGCGATCGCGGAGTACGCGCCGAACATCAAGGACATCATCCTGCACCGGCAGGTGCTGACGCCGCTCGACATCGAGCGCGACTTCGGACTGACCGAGGGCAACATTTTCCAGGGCGAGCTGACGCTCGAGCAGTTGTTCTTCCTGCGGCCGGTGCCCGGCTGGGCGCAGTACACGACGCCGATCGATCGCCTCTACATGTGCGGCTCGGCGACGCATCCCGGCGGCGGCATCATGGGCGCGCCCGGCAAGAACGCCGCCGAGCGAATCCTGAGGACGTCGCGATGACCCATTCGACTGCCGCTCAGGGCAGGTCCCGCTACGACGCGATCGTGATCGGCGGCGGCATCAACGGGCTGACGTGCGCCGCCGCGCTCGCGAAAGGCGGCGTGCGCACGCTGCTGCTCGAGCAGCGCGCGGAGGTGGGCGGCTGTGCGGCCGAAAGCGAGATCGCTCCAGGCTTCACGGGCGCCGATTCTCGCGCACGCCACCGGTCCGGTCCGCCGCGACGTCGTCGAAGAGCTGCAGCTCTATCTGCACGGCCTCGCGTTCAGCGATTCGACAATCCAGGTGAGCGCGCTCTCGCCGGATGGCCGCGCACTCGTCGTCTATGAAGACGCCCGCAAGACCGCGGAGGGCCTGCGCAGCTGGTCGGCGAAGGACGCCGCGCGCTGGCAGGCCTTCCAGGTCACGCTGCAGCGGCTCGGCGCGTTGATTGGTTCGCTCTTCATCAACACGCCGCCCTCGGTGGACGCACCGACGGCGCGCGATGTGTTCGCGCTGATGCACACGCTCGGCGACTTCCGCTCGCTGCCGAAGGACGATCAGTGGCGGCTGCTCCGATGGGGACCGATGGCGGTCGCCGACCTGGTCAGCGAGTCGATCGACACCGAGTTGCTGCGCGCGACGGTTGCGGCCGACGGCATTTTCGGCGCGATGCTCGGCCCGTGGTCGGCGGGCAGCGGCCTGCAGCTGCTGTTGTCGTCCGCGAACCGCGCGCTCGCGTGGCCCGGCGGACACCTCATCGCCGGCGGGCCGATCGCGCTCGCCCGCTCGCTCGAGAGCCGCGGCGACACGATTCGGCGTCGAGATCCGGACGGGCTGCCAGGTTGCCCGCATCGACGCGAAGGACGATCGCGCCGTCGGCGTGACGCTCGATGGCGGCGAGCACATCGAGGCGCGCGCGGTGGTCTCGGGCGTCGATCCGAAGCGCACGTTCCTCACGCTCTGTGATGCGGAACACCTGCCGCCCGAGTTCCTGTGGCGCATGAAGCACTACCGATCGCGGGGCACGCTCGCCAAGGTCAATCTCGCGCTGTCGGCGCTGCCGTCGTTCGCCGGCGCGACGCGCGAAATGCTCGGCGGCCGCGTGCGGCTCGCGCCGGATCTCGATTACCTCGAGCGCGCGTTCGATCACGCGAAGTACGGACGCTTCTCGACGGCGCCGTGGATCGAGTTCACGATTCCGTCGATCGGCGATCCGACGCTCGCGCCGCCGGGCGCGCACGTGCTGTCGGCCTACGTGCAGTTCGCGCCTTACCAACTCAGGGATCAGGGCGATGCCGGCGAGATCGGGGATCAGGGGTTGTGGGAGAGCCAGCGCGATGCGCTCGGCGACTGCGTCGTGAAGACGCTGATGCAGTACGCGCCGGATCTCGGCTCGCTGATCGTCGATCGGCAGACGCTGACGCCGCTCGATCTCGAGCGCGGCTGGGGCCTGACCGGCGGCCACATCTTCCACGGCGAGCTGTCGCTCGATCAGTTCTTCACGATGCGGCCGCTGCTCGGATTCGGGCAGTACCGCACGCCGATCCAAGGGCTGTTTCTCTGCGGCTCAGGCTCACATCCAGGGACGGGACTGACGGGCGGATCGGGGATGAATGCCGCCCGGGAGGTTCTACGATCGTTCTAAAGGCGTTCTACGGACGTTCTACGATCGTCGCGGGTGTGCGAATTGCCTGAAACGCCGTCTAATAACCTGTCGTAAGCCGTACGTAGAACGTACGTAGAACAACCGTCGAACGTCCGGAGAACGTATGCGTCTTATCGCCTTGTCGTTCGCCTTTCTCGTCAGCCTTCGGCGCTCTTGTCCTTGGCCAGGCGCCTCAGCCGGGTCAACAGATCCCGCAACCGGCGCAACCGGGAACTCCCCAACGTATGCCTGCCCGGCCGCTGCGCCCGGGTGAGGACGCCGCCGAAAGGGACGGCGGTGCTGAAGGGCCAGGTGCTCGCCGGCAACGGGCGGCCCGGTTCGGCGCGCGCAGGTGCGCGCGATGTCGATGGAAGGGCGCGGCGGCGGCGTCACGAGCACCGACGCGGATGGCCGCTACGAGATCAAAGAGCTGCCGGCGGGCCGATACAACATCACGGCGACAAAGGGCGGGTTCGTGCAGGGCAACTACGGCCAGCGGCGGCCCGGCGAGCCGGGCACGCCAATCGATCTCAGCGACGGCCAGACCGCCGACAAGGTGAACTTCGTGCTGTCGCGCGGCGGCGTCATCTCGGGACACAGTCGTCGACGACGGCGGTGAGCCGGTGTCGGGGACGATGGTTGCCGCCGTGCGTTACCAGTTCGTGGGGGGCACGCGCCGACTGGTACCCGGCGGCGGCGAGGGCAGCACCGATCGCACTGACGATCAAGGCGCGTTCCGGCTATTCGGGCTTCCTCCCGGTGACTACTACGTCAGCGCGCAAAACAACCGGGGCATGACGATGGCGATGCCGGGCGTGAACAACACCGAGTCCGAAGGATTCGCGCCGACGTATTACCCCGGCACGTCGAACATCGCGGAGGCAACGCGCGTCACCGTAAGAGCCGGGCAGGAAATGAGCGGCGCCAACTTCGCGCTGATCGTCGCGCGCATGGCGCGCCTGCGGGGACGCGCGATGAACTCTCACGGTGAGCCAGTGGCAAACGCAATGCTGATGCTGATGCCCGATGAGCCGATGGTCATGTCGATGAACTTCAACAACGCCATGGTGGCCGGCGACGGCACGTTCCAGTTCGCGAACGTGCCGCCAGGCCGCTACAACCTGCAGGTCCGGCCCGGCGGGATGCCAAGCGCGAACAGCGAGTTCGCGACGCTGAAGGTCACGGTCGGCAACGACGACATCGACAACCTGATCGTGACGACCTCGACCGGCGCCACGGCGCGCGGCGTGGTGACGACCGACGACGGCTCGGTGCCGACGTTCCGCGCCGGTCAAGTGTCGATCTTTCCGCAGCCCGCCGAGCCCGGCAGCATGATGATGGGCGCCGGACAGAATCGCGTCAACGACGACTTCTCGTTCGAGCTGACGAGCCTCTCCGATCGGCGGCTGATCCGCGCCAACGTCGGCGGCCAGGGCCTGAATATGGGTTGGTACCTGAAGGCCGTAGTGCTCGATGGCGAGGACGTCACCGACAACGGCATCGAGTTCACGCCGGGCCGGTCGTACGACGGACTGCAGATGATCTTTACCCGGAAGACGACCGACCTGTCGGGCCTCGTCAGCGACGATCGCAACAGGCCGGTGCTCGACGCGACCGTCGTGATCTTTCCGGCCAACAAGGATCTGTGGACCTATTCATCGCGATACGTGCGGACGGCTCGTCCCGACACCAATGGCAAGTACAGCGTCAGGTCGCTGCCGCCATCCGATGATTACCTGATCATCGCGGTGCAGAACCTCGAGCAGGGCCAGGGCAGCGATCCGGAGTTCCTGTCGCGCGCCGCCGAGGACGCGAAGAGGTTTTCGCTGAATGAGGGGGAGACGAAGGCGGTCGATATCAGACTGTCGCGGTTGGTTCCATAGTTCACGGTTCCACGGTTCCAGGGTTTGGTAGCCAAGGTTTCACGGGTGCCATGAGTGCCAGAGGTTAGACTCAAAACGTGAATCGAGCCCTCATTGTCGTCATGATGCTGGCCATCACCGCAACGGCGGCCGGCGCAAGGAGCGGGCGCGGCTGGGCGCGGGCAGCGGCCGATGCGCGCGCATGCCGCCGCGCGCCGATGCGCCGCGGGGGACGTCGATCATCCGCGGCCAGATCGTGGCGGCAGACAACGGATCGCCGATCCGCCGGGCGCAGGTGCGCATCAATGCTCCCGACGTCGCGTGAATCGCCGCGTCGCCACGACCGATCAACAGGGGCGATTCGAGATCAGGGAGCTGCCGGCCGGCCGCTACACGATGACGGCCAGCAAGGGCGGTTTCGTGTCGTTGCAGTACGGTCAGCGCCGCCCGTCCGAATCCGGCACGCCGATCGAGCTCGGCGACGGACAGACGATCGACAAGATCGCGATCGCGCTGCCGCGCGGCAGCGTGCTCGGCGGCCGCATCACCGATGAATTCGGCGAGCCGGTCGCAAACGCCAGCGTCAGCGCGTGGCGCTACGGCTATGTCGGCGGCGCGCGCCGCATGATGCCGGCCGGACAGAACTCGCGCGACACCACCGACGACCAGGGACAGTTCCGCCTGTTCGGACTGCCTCCCGGTGATTACTACGTCAGCGCGACGCTGCGGACGGGCGGTCCGGAAGTCACCGATCCGATGGGCGAGCCGTCCGGTTACGCGGCCACCTATTACCCCGGCACGCCCAACGTTGCGGAGGCGACGCGCGTCACGCTCGCCGTGTCGCAGGAAAACACCGGCGTCAGCTTTGGCCTGATCGCGACGAAGCTGGTTCGCGTCAGCGGCCAGGTGTTGACGTCGACGGGATCGCCGGCGACCAACGGGATGGTGCTGCTCGTGCCGGCCGGCGCGAATGGGCGCCCGGGGATGGCGGCGCAGCAGGGCGGCGCCGGTAATCGCATCGATCAGACCGGGTTCTTCCGTCTTCCGAACGTGGCGCCTGGCCGGTATCAAGTGCAGGCGCGATCGGGCGCGCGCGATTTCGAGATCGCCCGCATGGATCTGATGGTCGGCGCGGAGGATGTCGAGGGCCTCACGCTCGTCACGGCGCCGGGGGCGACCATCAACGGCGGCGATCGTCAGCGACACCGGCGAGCCGTTTGATTTCAAGCCGCCCCAGGTGCAGATCGCGGCGCGGGCGGGATCGCCGGATCAGCCGGGCGTCGGCCAGGGGCCCGGCGGCTCGCGCGTCGGCGACGACTGGTCGTTCTCGCTTCGCAACATCACGGACTCCGTGCTGATTCGCGCGCAGGCGCCGCAGGGTTGGGCGATGAAGTCGGTGGTCATCAACGGCCAGGACATCACTGATACGCCGATGGAATTCCCGGCGGGACAAACCGTCAGCGGCATGCAGATCGTGCTGACGAAGAAGGTCACGTCGCTGACCGGACAGATTACGGACTCACGCGGCAACCCGGTCCTCGATGCGACCATCGTCGTGTTTCCCGGCGACGAGAGGCTCTGGACCTACCAGTCGCGATTCATCAAGGCGGCGCGGCCCGATCAGGACGGCAAGTTTCGAGTGAGCGGGCTTCCCGGCCCGGAGCAGCTACCTGGCGGTTGCCCTGCAGGGCCTCGAGGACGGGCAGGCCGGCGATCCCGAGTTTCTCGCGACGATCAAGGATCTGGCGACAAGAGTCGAACTCGGCGAGGGCGAATCGAAGTCGGTTGACGTCAAACTGCAGACTGCAAAATGAACCGGCCGACGATCTCCGGCAGGGCATCAGAAATAGTCGTTGCGCCAGTACACCACTTCCGCTGCGGCGAGCGGCGGCAGTGGCAGGATCCGATCGCGCAGCGGACGAATCATCATCACTTCCTGCGTCGGCGAGGCAGCCGCGACCTTGACCTGCGGCGGCACCAGCGCCTGCGGCCACCAGCACTTGATCTCGGGCAGGCGCTCGCCCGGGTATCGCGCCAGCATCACCTGGAGCATCGCGCCGATCCGCGCTCCCGACGGGTCGCGATCGCCGGCCTCCTCGATCATCCAGCGCCCGTCCTGCTCGGTGCTCACCAGATAGGCGACGGCCTGGTGCCCTTCTTCGACGACCAGGAACTCCGTGTTCCGGTAACCCGACGGCGCCAGCCCCGACTGGATGCGCTTCCTCGTGACCATGAAGCGAATCAGTTCCTCGCTGCGATCGAGCGCCAGACGCGCGTCCTTCGATCGCGCGGCGCTCATTTCGGCGATCGAGTGCAGATCCTTTTCATCGCCGCTTCGCACCAGCATCGCCGGCGCGCCGCCGCGCTTGCGATCGACCTCGAGCGTTGATTCGACGAGCGGCACCGGCACGAAATCGAGCCGCTCGTAGAACGCCGGCGCGATCTCGGAGAAGAGCATCGCGAACTCCTGCCCTTCCGTGACGGCGGTGTCGAGCATG
Source organism: uncultured cyanobacterium (assembly GCA_963833135.1). Taxonomy (GTDB): domain Bacteria; phylum Acidobacteriota; class Vicinamibacteria; order Vicinamibacterales; family UBA2999; genus 12-FULL-67-14b. Next base: position 173,591 of record CAWHWW010000019.1, read on the forward strand.
CGCGTCAGCAGCTCGCGCGCGCAGCCACGGCCGCGGTGGGCCGCTGCCGTGAACACGGCGCCAATGCCAAGCACGCGCCGGATGCGCCCATCGATCCGCAGCGACAGGTCGTAGCGCTTGGCGCTCGACAGGACGTGCGGGCCATCGACGAGGGCGACGCGATCGAGGTGATGCTGCCCCCACGGCGTCTTGAGCTGGGCCGTCCAGGCTTTCGCGTAATGTTCGCGCGACAGGCCATCGCTCCACAGCGGATATGTGTCGGTAAGGACTTGCTCGAGGATGGGACCCGTGGCAGGGACGACTTGAAAAGGCATCCGCCTACGCTCGTTGACCGTGTAGAGCTACGGCGCGACAGGTTTTTAACGTTTGACAGGGCATCAGGGTCGAATCGCATGGAAGGTTACCGTATGACTCGACGTTTTGCCCTCGCTTTCCTTCTTCTGCTGCGCCGCCGGCGCCGGCGTGCCGTCCATCCAGGCCGCCGCGGCGGATGACGCTGCCATTGTCCACGCGCTCAATCGACTGACCTATGGCCCACGGCGCGGCGACGTCGATCGGGTCAAGGCGATGGGCCTGCAGAAATGGATCGACCTCCAACTGACGCCGGCGCGCATCGACAACGGCGCGCTCGAGGCGAAGCTGCAGCGTCTTGAAACGTTGACGCTCGATTCCGAAACCATTCAGCGCGAATACGCCGGTCCCGCGATGGCCGAGCGGCGCAGCGCGCGCCGAATGCGCGAACCAGTGCCAGAGCCACAGATCCGAATCCGCGATGCGCGCGGCCGGTAAGCGACGCCGAGCGCAAGGGTCGCGTGGTCATCTCGGACCTCGAAGAAGCGAAATTACTGCGCGCGGTCTACAGCGAGCGTCAGCTCGAGGAAGTGCTCGTCGATTTCTGGTTCAACCACTTCAACGTGTTTGCCGGCAAGGGCGCGACGCGCAACTACATCAGCGAATACGAGCGAGAGGCGATTCGGCCCTACGTGCTTGGCAATTTCAGGGAGATGCTCGGGGCCACCGCCAAGAGCCCTGCAATGCTCTTCTATTTGGATAACTGGCTCTCGTCCGCAGGTGACGCGGGTGATGCGGGTGAGCGAGTGATGCGCGTGAGATGCGTGAATCACGTGCGGTGAGATCGAGACGCAGACTACGCAGTTCACCCGCCTCACCTGCTTCACTCGCCTCACCTGCTTCACCCGCGTCACCCGCGTCACCCGCATCTCGATCCCGCGGTATCAACGAGAACTACGCGCGCGAGTTGCTGGAGCTGCACACGCTCGGTGTTGACGGCGGCTACACCCAGGAAGACATCGTCAACGTCGCCAGGGCATTTACCGGTTGGACGATGCAGCCGAGGCAGGGGTCGGGATTCGTGTTCGCGCCCGGCACGACACGATCGCAGCGAGAAGATCGTGCTCGGCAAGACCATCAAGCCCGGCGGCGTGGACGAAGGCGAGCGCGTGCTCGACATCGTCGCCGCGCATCCTGCTACCGCTCGGCACATTGCGACGAAACTCGCGATTCGTTTCGTCAGCGACGACCCGCCGGCTCCGCTGGTCGATCGTGCGGCTCGGACGTTTACCGCAACCAGGGGCGATCTTCGCGAGGTGCTCAAGGCAATCCTGACCTCGCCGGAGTTTGCGTCTCCCGATGCGTATCGCGCGAAGGTGAAGACACCGCTCGAGTTCGTGGCGAGCGCGCTGCGCGCGACCGGCGCGGAGGTCCGCGACGCCCGTGCCGCTGGCGAAGACGCTCCGCGACATGGGCATGCCGCCGTACTTCTGCCAGCCGCCGACCGGATACGACGAGACGGCCACGACGTGGGTGTCGGCTGGCGCTCTCGTGAGCCGGATGAATTTCGCGGTGGATCTTTCCAAGAACGCGGTCCGCGGTGTTCGCGTGCCGCTCAGCGAGGAACAGACGCTGGCGATGAAGATCGGCGCGCCGGAGTTTCAACGGCAGTAGGCCACCGAGATCACGATCCACAGATTACTCGCCCAGAAGGTCAACATGACTCGACACGATCTACGTCACGCCCATTCGATCGAGCCTGAGTGCTCCTCGCGCCGCATCTTCCTGCGGCAGGGCGGAATGGCGCTTGCTCAGCCTCGGCTTCGCGCCGTCGTTCGTTTCGCGGATCGCCGCTGAATCGGTCGAGCGCCGCAAGCTCCTCATCGTCGTGTTTCAGCGCGGCGCGGTTGACGGCCTCAACATGGTCGTGCCGTTCGGCGACGGCGATTACTACCGCGCACGCCCGTCGATTGCGATCGCGAAACCCGGCGCGACGGATGGCGCGATCAATCTCGATGGCCACTTCGGCCTGCATCCGCGGATGGCTGCGTTCAAGCCGCTGTGGGACCGCGGCGAGCTGGCGATCGTGCATGCCGCGGGATCGCACGACACCACGAGGTCTCATTTCGACGCGCAGGACTACATGGAGTCGGCCACGCCGGGCGTCAAGAGCACGCGGGATGGGTGGCTGAATCGGTACTTGCAGGGATCCGCCTCCGCCAAGGCTTCGGCGGACAGGTCAGGGATCGGGGATCAGGGATCAGGGACTGGAAATCCGTTGCGCGGCATCGCGCTCACGAAGCAGATGCCGCGATCGCTGCAAGGCCAGGCGCCGGCGCTCGCGATCGGCAGCACCGAAGAATTCACCGTCGCCGACATGAGCGCGCGGACGTCGTTCGAAGAGATCTACGCGGCCGCTCAGCAGGACAAGGCGCTTCGCGGCGCCGCCGGCGACGCGTTCGACGCGATGAAGACGCTCGCGAAGAAGACCTCCGGCGGGTATCGGCCGGCCAACGGCGCGTCGTACCCACGCTCGCCCTTCGGCCAGGCGATGCGGGAGATCGCTCGGCTCGCGAAATCGGACGTCGGCCTCGAGATCGCGTTCGCGGAAAGCACGCAGTGGGACCATCACGTCAACGAAGGCGCGGCGACCGGACAGATCGCCAATCGTCTCGACGATTTCTCACGCGGCATCGCCGCTCTCGCCCAGGACCTTGGCGATCGAATGGCCGACACCGTCATCTTGACCATGTCGGAGTTCGGCCGGGCGGTGGCGGAGAACGGCAGCCGCGGAACCGATCACGGGCATGGCAACGCCATGTTCGTGATCGGAGGAGCGGTGAAGGGCGGCAAGGTCTACGGTAAATGGCCGGGACTGGCGTGTCAACGATCGCTTCGAAGGCCGCGACCTCGCGGTGACGACGGATTTCCGGGATGTCTTCTCCGCGGTGCTCACCGATCACCTCGGAACAAAGAGCGATACCAGGGCGCTGGTCTTTCCGGGCTATTCGCCCCGACAGCAACTGTCGATCTTGCGATCGTGACCTGGAGGTTCATCGACGCAGCCGTTGCGGCCAGTTGACGATCAGCTTCGCGGGTTCGGGGCCGATCTCAGGCTGATTGCCGGCGCCTCGAATCGGCACACGCACCAGCGAATTGGCGCCGACAAAAAATAATTCCTGGCCGCTCCGACTCCAATGGGGGTTCGTCCCGCCGGTTCCAGAGACCGGCCAACGCTCGCCGACGCCGGGGTAGCGCGTCAGGTGCACTTCGCGGGACCCCGACTCGGTCGACGTATAAGCCAGGAGTCCCCCGGACGGCGACCACTCCCCGTGTGATTCGCTGGCCGTCTGGCAGCTCAATGGCGCTGGCGATTGGAGCCGCGCCGGCGGTTGCGACCTCACGAGTGAGCAGCGAGAACGTCAGCGCGCCGATGGCAACTCCGCCGGCGACCCACGCGATGGGCATCCACGGCCGTCGTGGCGCGGGAGCTGCTGCAGGCGTCACGGCAGGCGGCGCCTCCAGGTCCTGGCGAGCGACGCCGATATCGGGCAGGCGCTTGCGCAGATCCTTCTCCAAACAGCGGCGCCGCAACGCGACGATGTACGCAGGTGTCGCGGGGGCAGCCGCGACCAGTCGGGCTCCGTCTTCACGATCGCGCCGAGGATCTCCGGGGTGTCTTCGCCGTCAAAGGCGCGCGACGCCGTGAGCATCTCGTAGAGCACGCAGCCGAACGACCAGATGTCCGCGCGGCGATCAACCGAACGACCCTTCGCCTGTTCCGGCGCCATGTAAGCCGCGGTTCCGAGGATCACACCATGCATCGTCATCGCCGGCGAGGTGATGGTCGGTGAATCCGCAGCCCCTGATCCCTGATCCCCGATTCCTGATCCCTTCTCGTCCGCCGGTCGCGTCTGCGGACTGGGCCACAGCTCGAACGGCAGAAATCGCCAAACTGGTAGATCGCAATGATCGAGCTGCCGCCGACAAACGCCAGTGCCGTGCCGTCCGGCGACAGTGAAAACGACTGTGCGAAGCTGGGCTGAATCTCGATGCCCGCCGGATTGCCGATATCGATCTGGAGCCGTTCACGCGCGGCGTCTGGGGGAGGGCGCGGCAACAGCACGGCGACGACGGTCGTGAGGCCGAGCAGCGCCGCCACGCCCCAGGGCAGGATGCGCCACGTCGATGGCGCGGCGGTGGGTGGAGCGTCGCGTTCATCGAGCTCGAGCCGCGCGACAGCAGCGGAGTCGAGCCGCAGCGCCGGGTTTCTCGCCAGGCATCGCGTCAACAGGCGGCGCACCGCGTGAGGTGTGCCGGCAGGAAGCATGCTCCAGTCCGGTTCCTTGGTGAGAACGGCGGCGATGATGTGCGTCACCGTTTCGCCGTCGAACACCGGTCGTCCCGTCAGCATCTCGAGCAGCACGACGCCGAAGGCCCACAGATCGCTGCGTTCGTCGACGGGCTTCCCGGCCGCCTGCTCGGGACTCATGTACGCCGCCGTGCCGAGAATGACACCGCGCATGGTCATCGCCGGCGAGGTGATGGTCGGTGAATTCGCAACCCCTGATCCGGGATCCTCGATCCCCGATCGACACCCTTGGCGAGGCCGAAGTCGAGCACCTTGACGGTGCCGTCAGCCCGCAGCTTGATATTGGCAGGCTTCAAATCGCGATGGATGATGCCGCGCGCGTGCGCCGCTTCCAGCGCCTCGGCAATCTGCCGCGCGATTTGCACCGCTTCAACGATCGGGATCGCGCCGCGCGCAATGATGGGAGCTGTCACTTCGTAGACGCCGAGTCGAGCGCCGACGGTCAGAGCCAAGGACTGGATTATACGGTCGAGCTTGCTGGTGAGGGGAGAATTCGCCGGTGAGCTTCGCAGGCTGAAGCCGTACAGCGACTCGATCAGTGAGGCTGATACAAAGACACGAAGCCGAGGCGTTCCATACGCTCGAAGTCCTTATCGAGTGACCACACGAGCCCGCCAATCTCGAACGCCGAAGATGCGATCAGCAGATCGACGAGACCGAAACTCTCGCCGGCGTCTTTGGCCTTCTCGATCCACCCGGGAATGGTTGTCCAAGTCTCTTCGGTCGGATGCAACTGCAGTAACGCCCCATAAATCCTGCGGAATGAGGGACGATCTTGCCTTGCAGTGCCGGCCAGTAACTCGAGGCGAACCGGCAGCGCCAGAGCGACCTCATCCGCATCGATAAGACTGCTGAGCACTTCGGCCACCAGTCGCTGCCGCGGCGCAGCAAGCCATACGGAGGTGTCGACGACGATCATTCGCCGGACTGCGTGCGCTGGACACGCTGCATGCGCTGCCGATCCTTCTTGCGAATCTCGGTCGGGTCGAAATCGAACTTCATCTTGGTGATGTATTCCTTCAGCTCGTCCTTGCGCTTGCGGCGGACGATTTCCTGCAACGCAAACACGACGGTGTCGGTCTTCGACTTGAAGCCAATGGAGTCGCGGGCTTCCTCGACCAAGCCCTACAGGTAAGTCCAACGTGGTGCGCATACGATTGATGCTATTTCGTATGCCTGTAGAATGTCAATCTAACGTCTTTTCGTATGCGTCAGCGTCGCCTTTCCACCGTTGGACACATATAATCGCGCCCTCAGAGGTGCGTATGCGTTGGGTGTCGGTCGTGCAGGTTTCGGTCGTGGCGGCGGTGACTGCCGGCGACGTTCGCGCTGGTTTCGAGTCCGCCGTCGAAGGTCAGGCCCGCGGCGCGGGCATTCCGCGCCTGAACGGCAAGCCCGATCTCAACGGCCTGTGGCAGGCGATCAATAGCGCGAACTGGGACATCCAGGCGCACACCGCGAAGCCGGCGCTGCAAATGCGACCAGGCCCGGTCGTCCCGATTCCTGCCAAGGAAGTGCTCGCGCTCGGCGCGGTCGGCTCGGTTCCTTCGGGTGCCGGCGTCGTCGAAGGCGACGAGCTTCCCTACACCGCCGAGGGTCTCAAGAAGAAGCAGGACAACCAGGAGAACTGGCTGACGCGCGATCCCGAGATCAAGTGCTACCTCCCCGGCGTGCCGCGCGCCACCTACATGCCGTTTCCGTTTCAGATCATCCAGAGCAACGCCGCGACGTTCATCGCGCATGAATACGCGGGCGCCGTGCGTCACATCTATCCGAAGGATCCCGGGCCGGCGCAGATCGACAGCTGGATGGGCATGTCGCTACAGCACGTGGGAAGGCGACACGTTTGTCGTCCACACCTCGGGCTTCAACGATCAGACGTGGTTCGATCGCGCCGGCAACCATCACTCGGACAAGCTGAAGGTCACCGAGCGTTACACGATGACCGACGCCGATCACATCAACTACGAAGCGACCATCGACGATCCAGTGACATACACGCGGCCCTGGAAGATGAGCATGCCGCTCTACCGTCGTGTTGAGCGAAACGCGCAGCTCGGCCAGTTCAAGTGCGTCGAGTTCGTGACTGAGTTAATGTACGGGCATCTGCGTAAGGAGCCAGTGAAATGAGAACCGCCGGCCTGACACTCACCGCGTCGCTGCTCGGCCTGGCCGTAGTGGCGGCTCAAACGCAAGCCCCCGCCTCCGCGCCGAAACAGTCTGGCGCTACGGCGAGGCCGGCTCCCGCGAAACCAACCGCGGTTCCGCGACTGGCTGATGGGCGACCCGATCTGCAGGGCAACTGGACCAACGCCACGATCACGCCGCTCGAGCGGCCGCGGCCGAACACGCCGCTCGTGATCAGCGAGGAAGAGGCGCGCCTCGACGAAAGCAAGACGGCAGCGGCGCTCGAGGCGCGCGAGGCGCCAAGCGATCCGAACCGCGGCGCTCCGCCGGTGGGCGGCGAGGTCCGCAAGAGCCCGAACGCCGAACCGACTTACCTCGAACTGCTGTGGCGTGCCGGCGGCGGCACGGTCGGCGGTTACAACTCGTTCTGGGTCGATCCGGGCGATCGCGTCCTCCGCGTCGACGGCCAGCCGCGCAGCTCGATCATCATCGATCCGCCGACCGGCCGCGTACCCGGTTACACGGACGAGGCGCGCGCCCGGATGGCGAAGGCGGCGGCGATTCGCAAGACGCAAGGCAGCGAGTTCGATCATCCGGAGCTGAGGCCGCTGGCCGAGCGCTGCATCACGTCGTTCGGCAACAATGCCGGGCCACCGATGCTGCCGAATTACTTCTACAACAACAGCTACACCATCGTGCAGTCGAAGGACACGGTGACGATCCTCACCGAAATGGTTCACGACGCGCGCATCGTTCGCATGAACGGCACGCATCCGCCGGCGAGCCTGCGCAAGTGGTTCGGCGACTCGATCGGGCGCTGGGAAGGCGACACGCTGGTCATCGAGACCACCAACTTCCATCCGAGTCACGGCTTCCGCGGCTCGTGGGAGAACCTGAAGATCACCGAGCGCATTTCGCGCCGGGACGCGCGGACGCTGAACTATCGCTTCACCGTCGAGGATCCGACAACGTTCACCGCGCCGTTCACGGGTGAGCTCGTGTTCAACGCCATGGCGCCGGGAGAAATGGTTTACGAGTACGCGTGCCACGAAGCCAACTACGGCCTGGAGGGCGTGATGAGCGGGGCGCGCGCTCAGGAACGCGAGGCGGCGAAGAAAAAGTCGCAGTAGGAGGCTCACCTCGACTGGCAGACGGAAGGGCCCGCGGGCAATTCGGCAGGGCGGCTCGGCGCCCGCCTGTTTGGCGTCCCGTTCTGGCGGGTGGATACCTGGCTACCAGTTTCTCGGCGGTGTGCTGCATCCCGGCGAACTGACGTGGGCCGGATGGACGCTGCTGCCACTGATGATGGCGGCGTTCCTGGTTCCCGGTTGGATTCTCGTCGCCGGACGCCGCCGCACGCGCCTCGACAGCGCGCGGCGCGAGGTCGTCCAGGAGATGGATTACCGCGTCTACACGCGACGCATCGTCTCGAGGGTTACATCCGACAGTCACGTCATGCTGCGCTACGAAAAGGGCTCCAGCAACAGCAACCGCGTCGGCATCCACGTGTATGTGGACACTGACGGCCAGCGGCCGGCGCTGATCGGTTTATTCGACGACGAGCAGAAGACCGAGGCACTGGCCTTCGCTGCCAGGGCGGCAGCGTTTCTCACCCTCCCCGTCCGGGATCGCCTGGTGGAGAACGGCGACGTGATCGCCGGCGGCGTCGTCGTCGAACAGCTCGATCCTGGGGAAGCCGACTAGTGCCGGAGATGGCGCGCCTGCGGACGCCTGCCGTACTGATCGACAAGGCCAAGGCGCTTCGCAATCTCGATCGCATGCAGGCGGCGGCGGACGCCAAGGGCATCGGTCTGCGGCCTCACTCCAAGACACACAAGAGCCCGCTGATAGCACAGTGGCAGATCGATCGCGGGGCAATCGGCATCTGCTGCGCGAAGGTGGGCGAGGCGGAGGTATTCGCGGATGCCCTTCGACCTCGCTCAGGGCAGGCAGGCAAACCGGACATCCGGCTCCCCTACCCGATCAATCCGTCGAACGCCGATCGCGTGATTGCGCTGCTCGATCGCACGCACCTCTCGTTCATCGTCGATCATCCCGTCGTTGCCCGGCAGTGGTCGGACGCGATGACGCGCGCGGGCAAGCAGGTGGACGTGCTCGTGAAGGTCGATGTCGGCTTTCACCGTTGCGGCATCGATCCGGACTCGCGCGATGCGCTGACGATCATTCAGGGGATCGCGGCATTGCCAGGGCTGCGGCTCCGGGGCCTGCTCTCGCACGCCGGCCAGACCTACCACGCGCACTCGGAAGACGGACTGCGGACGATGGCCGAGGCCGAAGCCCGGACGATGAGCGATCTGGCGGAGCGCTGTAGAAAGGCTGGCGTGCCGATCGACGAGGTCAGCGCGGGCGCGACGCCGCCGGCGCGTTTTTCGATCGGCATGCCGGGTTACACCGAATACCGGCCCGGCAATTACGTCTACTTCGACCGGACGCAGGTCGCGCTGGGTGCAGCGACGATCGACGACTGCGCGCTCACGGTGCTGGCGACGGTCGTGAGCAAGCCCGCGCCGGATCGCGTGATCCTCGACAGCGGCAGCAAGACGCTCACGAACGACGGCGCGCGCGGATTCACGTCTGTCTCAGGTTTCGGGAGTGTGCTTCGCGCAGCTCCGGGATTGCTCAGCATCTCTCGGGAAACAGGACCCGCCGGGAAGACACCTCTTGTCGGGAAGTCTTGTCGTCGACAACGATCTCCTGATTGAGAGACTTTCAGAAGAACATGCAACGGTTCGAGTTGTAAGTGGTGCGACCGACCTCGAGCCCGGAGATCGGGTTCGGATTATTCCGAACCACTCGTGTGTGGTTTCAAATCTCGTCGATCAAGCGTGGCTCGTTGACGGACAATCCGTCGAGGCACTTCCAATTCTTGCGCGGGGAAAAATCACTAACCTCGGGACGTGCGACGAGCTAAGTCTTGGGACGCAACATCGGAAAAACCTTTTCCAAGTCGTCCGAGGGGCGAGGAATCACGTGGACACCAACGAGCTCTCCGACTCTGCGAGCCGCGGCGGCGCCTGCATCAGTGGCGGCTTTGACTGATCCGACATCGCCACGAACAATCGCAGTCACCAAGCCGGCATCGACTTTCTGCCAGCCCACGAACACAACGTTCGCGGCCTTCACCATCGCGTCGGCGGCTTCGACCATGCCGACCAGTCCACGGGTTTCGACCATTCCTATCGATTCGCCACCTTCAGTCTTGGGTGCCACGAGGGACAGTGTAGCTCAAGGACACAGCCGGGAGGCAAGACGGACAACGCCGGGAAGCGTCCCACCACAATGACGAGAGGCTGAACAGAAGCTTGTCGGGAGGGAAATCGCGACGGGAGGGCACATCCCGACGGGAATCAATTTCCGACGGGAACTTGCTACGCGCAATTCTCGATCAAATTGGTCTGTTCCCGAACACTCGCTCGGCACCCGACGTGCTCCGCGAGTCAGACATGGATCAGATTCGCTCATTCCGGGACTTGGAGGTCTGGCAGCTTTCGATGGACCTCGTCGACTCCGTTATCGCTGATCTCACGGCGATGCCGCGGATCGAATTCGATCTCAAGCGGCAGATTCAACGGGCAGCGATTTCTATCCCGTCGAACGTGGTCGAGGGCTGGCGGCGGAAGAAGAAGCGCCTCGCTTATCAGAACCATGTTTCGATCGCGATGGGATCGCAGGGCGAACTCGACACCGAGCTCGAGATCGCATTTCGAAATGGTCTTCTGCGGCGCGAGAAGTGTGCAAGAACTCTTGAACTCTGCGGTCGCGTTGGCGTGATGTTGAATCGCTTGCACGATTCGCTCGAAGCGTGAGAACTCTCCCGTCAAGAATCGCCTTCCCGGCAGATTGCACCCTCCCGGCAAGAGTCTCGATCCCGGGAGTATAGTGGCTCTGAAGAGCGACGCTGACTTCAAGTCCGCGACGCACCGCGTTTATCGGACGCCGCAGTACCCTTCGCGCGTCGACGTGCCGGTCGTTCGCGCGCGATGAGCTGGCGGAGCTTGATGTCCTCGCCCATCATCATCAACGGCTGTGCCGCATCTTCGAGGATGCTGAACAGATCTCCGGCTTCGTTTTTCGCGTAGATGTTCTCGCCGTCTATGAAGAGCGTGACCGGTCCGCCGCCTTCGATCGCTTCATAGAGCCGCGTCTTGAAGCGGGTCTTCAAGACTTGCAGCAGCTTGCGGATGCGCGCGACGGTGAAACCCTTGCGGCGCAGATCCGCGAGCACCATCAGTTCGAGCAACTCGATCGGCGTGTAGCGGCGCTCGGTGAATCCACCGGCTTCTGTCTTGTGAGAAGCGACCGCGGGCGGAAACAGGTTCCGCTGCGCCCACCACTGAAGCTGACGCGCCGTGAGGCCGGTCAGCTGCGCCACTTCGCGCGATGAATACAGCTTTTTCAGCTTCATTGATGGACCAGGGCTTACGGGCTTGGGGCTTAGGGTTCTGTTAACCGTCCCCGAATTCCTCGAGGTGAGGCAGGCTCGCGGCCACCGCGTCGGCCATCGCGGCACCGTCGAAATCCTTCGGCGTCAGGCCGCCCTCGTCGTGCGTCGAGTAGCTGAGAATCACGCGCTTGTAGTGAATCTCGATGTCGGGATGATGATCGGCCTCTTCGGCGCCGGGCACGAGTGCGCTCACGAACAGGATCGCCTCGGGAAAATCCTGGAAGGTGAACTGCTTCTTGATCGCGTTGCCGTCGAGCGCCCAGCCATCGAGGCTCTCGAGGCGTCCGGTGATTTCTTCCTGCTTCAGCAGCGGCATGCGGCCGATGTTACATCCGCCTAAAGGCGGATGCCACGGAATCGAGATGGATCGAGATCGGCCAGGGCGGGATCGGCGGCCCGATCGAACACCAGGTCGCTGACCAGCCTGACGGTCAGCGGAGCGAACATGACACCGTTTCGATAATGCGCCGTCGCGTAAATCAGTCCCGGCACGACCTTCGAATACCCGAGCATCGGCAGGTCGTCCGGTCCCTTCGGCCTGAGCCCGGTGCGAATGCCGGTCACTGCCGCCTTCGCCAGATCGGGCACGAGCGCCGCCGCCGCCGCGCGTAGTCTTGCCACGGCTTCGTCAGTGTGCTGCTCATCGAAACCGACGTCTTCAACCGTCGATCCAACCAGCACCGATCCGTCCGGCCATGGCACGAGGTAGCCGTCCGGTCCCCACACGACGCGGCGGATGGCGCCCGGCTCGGATTTCAGCTGGACCAGCTGACCGCGAATCGGTTTGACCGGAACCTGATCCGCGCCCTGAACGGTGATCATCGACGACCAGCTGCCCGCAGCGAGGACGACGCGATCGGCTTCCCACTTCGCATTCATCGCGTGCACGCCGGCGCGTCCCTCCGGCGTCGCAAAGATGCTGATTGCGCCGGTGCCGGACACGAGTGTCGCGCCGTACTGCTGCGCGGCGGCAGCCGCGGCATGGGTCAGCGCGGTCACGCCGACGAAGCCGTGAATCGGAATCAGCAAGGCACCGCGTGCGTGTGTCGCGGCTTGTGGTTCGATGGCGTCGAACTCCGCCGGCGCCAGCCATCGCGACTCGATTCGATCGTGCGTCAGCGCTGCGGCGAGCTCTTCCAGGCGACGGACGTCCTGGTCCGAGAAAGCGAGCTCGAGTGTGCCGTTGCGCTGGTAGACAATCTCACGGCCGCTGTCGGCTCCGAGCCCGGCGATGAAGTCGTCGTACATCGCGATGCTGCGCCGGCCGAGCAGCCGCAGCAGCGACGATCCGTGGCCTTCGATGTCCGGTGCGAGGATTCCCGCGGATGCTCGCGTCGCGCCCTGACCGGGCGCCCGCGGCTCGAGGATCGTGACGCGCGCGCCTTCTTTCGCAAGTTGATGGGCAACGGTGCAGCCAACAACACCTGCACCGACGACCACGACTGACGGTTTCACATCTTAAAGAATACTTCCCGTCAGAAACCGAGGGAGAAACCGAGCTCGATTCTTCGCGGCGGCATCGCCGACGTCGGCGTGCCGAAGAACGGCGACAGCTGGTTGCCGATGAACGCGTTGTAGTTCACGTGGTTGAACGCGTTCTGGATGTTCATGAACAGGTCGAGGCGGTACTTGGCGTTGCCGCCCTCCATCACCACCATCTGCGGACCATCGCCGCCGCCGGGACCACCGGCCGCCGCCAACGCGCTGGTTCATCGCGCCACCGCCGGATGGAGGAGGCGGTGGAGGCATCGGCATGTTCGGCGGCCCGGTGCGGGTGCCGCCGAGGCCGATCGACTTGTTCAAGCGGATGTTCGCGGTCCACTGCGATGCGCCGCGGGCGCTGTTGCGGGCGACATCGATGGGACGATCGTTGAAGATCGTGTCGCCATTCGCGTCAAGGCCGGTCGTGATGTTGTAGGGCAACGCCGACGAGCCCTGCACGTTCAAGCCCACGCGAACGCCGTTGCCAAGCGGCGCGTTGAAGTTGAAGAAGATGCGGTGGCGCACGTCCTGCGCCGACGGTCCCCAGTCGGCGTTCGGATCGAGGCTGTTCGACGGCAGCGACGTCGCGTTATCGGCGTAGTTGCGGGTGTTGGCGTGCTGATACATCACCATGCCGATGATGCGGCGGGGAATGTACCGCGCGTTGAGCGACACCGTGAAGCGATCCGATGCGCGCTCGCCGGTCGACTGAATCTCGGTGATGTTGCCGACCGTCGGATCCGGCCGGACGCCGTTCACCGGCGCGTTGACGTTGATCGATCGCAGCGTGTTGCTGCCGCGCGTCCACATGTAATCGGTGCGCAGGTCGGCCCAGGCGGCGAGCGGACGCTCCATGCCAATTGATGCCTGCTGGATGATCGGCTGGTCGAGCGATGACGAGCGGATGATGCTGGCCGGCAGGCGGCTGCCGCCGCCTTCGATCACCGGGAAGCCGGGGTTCTGGACGATGACGTCGATCTGATGGGTGCCATCGACGCGGATCGTCTGCTCGTAGAGCGCCGAGTCGTACCAGTCGTAGAAGATCCCGTAACCGCCGCGGACGGTCGTCTTCTTCGTCGCGTTCCAGGTGAAGGCCCCGCGCGGCGCAAAGTTCCACTTCGAATCGATCTGCGTCTGGACTTCCTGGCGCAGGCCGGCGCTGAGCTGCAGCGTCCTGCGTCGGACGGAAGTCGTCCTGGATGTACCAGCCGGCCTTGGTCTGCGAGTATTCGACGAGCGGATCGCCGACGCGAATCGAATAGGTCGCCGGGGTTCCCGCCTCGAACGCGGCGTTGCTCGTGAAGGTGTAGGTGCCGAACGCGTTCGAGCGCTGATCGCTGTCCCACCAGCCGGTTTCGAACAGCAGGCCGGCGCGCATCGAGTGCTTGCGGCCGATGTTGAAGTCGAAGTTCTGCGCCAGCTCGATTTCGCGCGCATGACGATCGCCCATCTGCCCCGCGCCGCCCGCGTTGAAGGCATCGTTGACGCGCACCGTCGGGTTCGTTGACGCCGACACGGTCGACAGCGTCGAGTCGATCAGCGAAAAGCGGAACTCGCTGAAGAGCTTCTTGCCGATTACGCCGGTCGAGCGCACGCGGAAGGTGTCGGTGCTGTTGTCGGTCGAATACGCCCGTTCGGGCAGGTCGAAATCACCGACGCCGAGGTTGTCGCGATTGTTCTCGCGCCGTGAGTACTCGAGCTGCAGCTGGTTGGTGCCGCCCATCAGGTGCTCGACGCGCGCGTTGAAGTTCATGGCGTTGCCGGGCACCGTCGCCAGTTCGTTGACCGGACCGGTGTTCGGTCCCTGCGCGACGATGGTCCGCGACTCGTACGAGTTGTTGCCATCGAACGACACGGTGAGTCCGGTCCTGCCTTTCGCGATCGGGCCCTGGAAATTGACCATGTAGCGCCGCATCTGCTCGGCGCCCTTTTCGTCGGCGAAGGCCGGCGTCGCATTCAGCGATTCGTCGCGGAACCCGAAGTTGGTCATGCCGCGCCAGCCGCCCATGCCCGGCTTGGTGATGACCTCGACGCGGATCATGCCGGCCTCGTGATACTCCGCCGAGAACGAGTTGGTGTGGAAGCGGATCTGCTGAATCTGGTCCTTCGGCGGCAGTCGTCCGCCGCGAAAGCCATTGACGAAGATCTGCGCGCCCGGACCGGCCATGCGCTGCAGCTCCTCCGCCATCTCGTCCGGATCGTCCGGCAGTGAATCGATCTGGTCCTGTGTGAGCGTCTGCGTAAACCCGTTGTCGCGGCGATCCGCGGCGCTCTGGTCCTGGACGACCACGGTCTGTTCGATCGTCGCCAGCGCCAGCCGCAGCGTGGTGCGGTTCTCGCCACGGCGCACGTTGAAGGGCGTCGCGATCGGGCGGAAGCTGTCGGCCGAGGCCTTCACCTGGTAGGTGCCGGGATTCAGCTGCTCGAAAACCGCGACGCCGCGATCGTCGACCGTCACCGTCTGTTCGGCGCCGCGCGAATCGATGATCGTGACCTCGGCGATGACGAGCGCCGCTTCGGTCTGATCGAGCACCGTGACCCGCAGCGTCGATCCGACGCCCGTCCCCTGCACCACCTGCGCCCGCCGCGCACTCGACGTCATCTGCGACGAACGAAGACGCGTGATTGCAACAACGCTTCTCAACATGCGATTCATGACGCTACCGATCCGAGACTGCCAACTGCCAACTGAACTGCAACTGCCGACTGCGACTCTTAACTGTCGACTCTCGACTGCCGACTGCCGACTATTTCTTCTCCCACGTGTCAGGTTTGATTTGCGGATTCACCCGTACTTTTCCACCGTCCACTCTTCGTTCGGTTCGCCGTCGAGGGAGGTTTCGATCTTGTGCGGCAGCAGGATGCCGTCGACCTTCTTGTAGTCGCTCAAGTGCATCGCGAAGGTGCCGAGCTGCGGAGGATTGCGCTGCATTTCGGCGACGCGCTTCTGGACTTCATCCGGAGGCATCGGCGGCGGACCGCTCGCGCCGGGGCCGGCGCCTGCACCCGGTGCGGCGCCTTCGGGGCCACCACGCATGCCGGGACCGCCAGGGCCACCGGGGCCGCGGCCAGGGCCGCCGTTGATCATGATCATCGGCTTCGGATCCTGGTACTGCACCATCAACGGCAGGTGCGTTGCCTGATCGATGAAGAGCCGCAACGTGCGGCCGGTCTCTTCCTTCGTTTCGAGAATGTCGGCCTTGCCTTCCGGTGATTCGGCGATGCCCGCATCGACCCACGGCGTTCCCGCGTCGGCGATGAGTGCAGCGGTGAAACGCTGAAGCTGCACGCGCATCCGGCGAACGCGCACTTCGTTCAGTTGCTCGGGTGTCGGGGCCGGCGCCGCCGCCGGGACCGGGCCCATCACCCGGACCGCGCATCACGATCTGCATGCCGCCGCCCATGCCGCCGCGGTTTTGCGTGTCGTCCCACGCGGTCGTGCCGGCGAGGACCGACGTGCGTTCGATCATCGGGCCGCCGACCATGCCGCCCATCTGCATTTCCTCCATGCGCTTCATCTTGTCGGGGCGCGCGATCGTCACGGTCAGCGTGCCCTCGAGGTCGCGGCCACCCATCGAGCGGCGGAACGGACCTTCAGCCGTGAGGCCCTTGAGGCCCGCGACCTTGTCTTCTCCTCCGAGCGCCTTGCGCGCGGCGGAAACGATGCCCGCGACACGATCCTGCGCCGCAAGCGGCGAGAACGAAATCCCATCGAACTGAACGAGCGACGCCACCATCACTATGGAAGCCGCCAAAATCACCCTGCGCATGTGAGCTCCTCTGGGAAGTCCGCAAGACTGCCCGCTTCATATTACGGTTGGGCGCGACCCAGAGTCGTTAAGCCTGAGCAAAGAGGTTGTTAAGGATGTTAAATGCTTGATTTTGCTGGATTTATGGCCTTTTCACCCATGCTAGACTCCCTCACATGACCCTTCGACTCGGAAGACCCGGCAAGCTGGGTCTTCCTCGCTCAGGGCGGGCGTCAGCGGTCACGATCCTGGTCGGCGTGGTGATGCTGCTCGTGCCCGCGCTGGCGTACATGCAGTACCAGTGGCTCGGCCAGTTGAGCACCGCCGAACGCGAGCGCATGCAGCGCACGCTCAGGACGGCGGCCGCGCAGTTTGCGACCGAGTTCGATTCGGAGCTGTCGCGCACGCTCGTCAGCCTGCAGGTCGACGGGCAGACGATCCGCGATCAGAACTGGAGCGCGTACGCGCAGCGCTATTCGGCGTGGGCTAATAGCGTCGGGCGAACCGAGGCTCGTGCGTGATGTGTGGCTGGTCGATACGAAGCCCGGCACCACGCTGCCGTCCGCCTTCGCGACCGACGGTCGCCGAGACTTCGCTGGTGCCAGTCGAGAACCTGCGGCTGCGCAAGTGGAACGTGCAGTCGCTCGCGTTTGAAGATGCGGAGTGGCCGGACGATCTGATCAAGATGCGCGACGGGCTGGCGACGCGCTTCATCGGCTTCCAGGTGCAGCGCGGGCGCGGCTTCGAGCCGGGATCGCGGCGGGAGGCATCGCTGTCGGTCTCGCTCGGCGACGACAACACGCTCGTCGCGCCGGTCACGCTGTTCGAGATGCCGGAGGATCACAGCAGGCCGCCGAAGATTTCGATCCTTGGCTTCACGATCGTGCGGCTCGATCCGGTCGTGATCCGCGACACGCTCCTCACGGCGCTGACCGAGCGTCATTTCCACAGCGGCAATTCGGAGATGGATTACCGGGTCGCGGTGGTCAAGAAGGACGACCCAGCCAACGTCGTCTGGGAATCGGAGCCGGGCATCGCCGCGGCGGTCACAGCGGCGCCCGACGTGACGCAGGACTTCATGGGGCCGCGCCCGGATCAGATGTTCGTCTTCGCGCGCAACCTGCGGGATGTTCCGCCGCCACCCCCTCCTGCACCACAGCCCGGAACCGCGAATCGGGAACCTGGCACCGAAAGGCGAGCGACTCCTGGCGCGCGAGCCGACAATATCGTCGTCTCGATGATCGAACGCGAAACGGAGCAGCGCCGCGGCGGCGGCGGTACTGCGCGCGTGATCACGCGCGGCGGCGGTCTTCGAAACGCGCTGGGTGTTGATGGCCAAGCATCGCTCGGGATCGCTCGAGGCCGCGGTGGCGGGAGTGCGGACGCGCAACCTGATCGTGAGCTCGAGCATCCTGCTGCTGCTCACCGTCGTGATCGGCCTCATCGCCGTGTCGGCGCGGCGCTCGCAAAATCTCGCGCGGCAGCAGATGGAATTCGTCGCAGCGGTCTCGCATGAGCTCAGAACGCCGGTGTCGGTGATCGGCGCGGCGGCGGGCAATCTCGCGGACGGCGTGGTCGGCGATCCGCAGCGCGTGCGCAAGTACGGCGAAACGATCCAGAGCGAAGCGCGTCGTCTCGGTGAGACCGTCGAGCGCGTGTTGCAACTTGCCGGCATCGCGGCCGGACACGCGGCCGCGGCTCAAACGCCAATCGCGCCCGCGGATCTCGTGCACGAGTCGATCAAGGCCTGCCGGCCCGAAATCGACGCGGCCGGATTCAACGTCGAGGTCGCGATCGCCGACGACTTGCCAAATATCATCGGCGACATGCCGGCGTTGAGATCGGCGCTGCAGAATCTGATCAGCAACGCCGTCAAGTACGGCGGCGAGGCTCGATGGCTACGCGTCAGCGCCGTTCCAGGATATCCGCCCGCCGGGCGCGCCCACACCGTTATCCAGTTGCGCCACTATCACGACTCCGGCAATCCGGTGACTTTCACGGTCGAAGACCGCGGCCTCGGCATCGATCCTGAAGATCGCAAACACATCTTCGAGCCGTTTTATCGGGGCCGCGAGGCAGTCTCGCAGCAGATCCAGGGCAGCGGCCTTGGCTTGAATCTCGTGATGCGGATTGCCTCGGCGCATGGCGGCCAGCGTCACCGCGTCGAGCGAGCCGGGCAAGGGCAGCACCTTCACGCTGACCTTGCCGGGCACGAACGAACGGTCCGCATCCGAATCAGTGTCCCTTGTCAGAGAAGCGACTTCTCCTCGTTGAAGACGAGCCCGGGCTGCAGCTGGCGCTGAGCGATCGGCTGTCGGCCGAGGGCTATTCGGTCGAAACCGCCGGCGACGGCAACACCGCCGTGACGCGCGCGACCGGCGAGCTGTTCGACGTCATCGTGCTCGACGTCATGCTGCCGGGCCGGGACGGCTTCGACGTGGCCAAGACGATCCGCGCGCAAGGCATCCAGACGCCGATCCTGATGCTGACGGCAAGGTCACAGGTCGTCGATCGCGTTGTCGGGCTGAAGCTCGGCGCCGATGATTACCTGACGAAACCCTTCGAGACAATCGAGCTGCTCGCGCGCCTCGAGGCGCTGATGCGGCGCGCGCCCTCCGGACCGTCAGGCGTCTCGCTCGAGCGGTATCAATTCGGCGAGATCGCGGTGGACGTGCGCAAGGCGGAAGTGACGCAGAAGGGCCAGCTGCTCGATCTCTCGGCGAAGGAATTCCAGCTGTTGAAGTATTTCATCGAGCACCGCGGCGCCACGATCTCGCGCGACGAGTTGTTGCACCAGGTGTGGGGTTACAGCGCGACCCCGTCGACTCGCACGGTCGACGTGCACGTCGCGTGGCTGCGCCAGAAGCTCGAACCTAACCCGCGAGTGCCTCAACACATCCTCACCGTGCACGGCATGGGCTACAAGTTCGCGGGCTGATCCTGCCTTGGTCGCAGGGGGGTCGCTGGCCTGGCCGCCGTAGCCTTGGCGAAGGCGGGTTCGAATCCGGCCGCCCCGACCACTTTCCGAGTTCCGGGGTAACAGCGGGGTAACAGCTCCGGCACGACGCAGGGCACCATCCCGACATTGCCTGCACTTCCGCGCTACTGCCGAAGTTCGGCGGTAAAATGGAGATCATGCGGGTCACCATTCAATTGCCCGACGACATTCTTGCAGCCCTTGAGGAGCAGTGGGACGACGTGCCGCGTCGTTCGCTCGAAGCCATCGCTGTTGAGGCCTATCGAACCGGGGCGTTGACTGAATCTCAGGTGCGCCGGCTGTTGGGTGTAGAGTCGCGGTTCCAGGTACACGCGCTCCTCAAGGAGCACAACGTTCCGCTGCAGTACACGACTGCAGACCTCGAGGACGATCTGAAAGCGCAACGAGAGCTCGGAATTCTGCCCAGCCGATGATCGTCGTGGCCGACAGCGGGCCGCTGCACTATCTAATCCTGCTCGAACAGATCGAACTTCTCCGGCGGTTCTACGGTCAAGTCCTGGTGCCGGAGCCTGTCGCCGTTGAACTCTCGGCCGCAGCCGCGCCAGCCGTCGTGCGAGACTGGATGAGCAAGCCGCCGACCTGGGTTGATGTACGCCCTGTGCCGTCTGACGCCGTCTCGATGATTACGGACGATCTGGACCTCGGCGAGCGAGCGGCGATCGCGCTCGCCGAGACGATGCACGCCGATTTGCTCCTGATCGATGAAGCCGCGGGCCGTGCTGAGGCGAAGCGTCGACATTTGCGAGTGACCGGAACCCTCGGGGTGCTCAGGGCAGGGGCCGAGCAAGGCCTGGTGAACGTGCCGGACCTCTTGGAACGGCTCAAGGCGACCAGCTTCTATCTGGACGAGACGCTCTTGAACGCGGTTTTCGACCGATGGCTGAAGCCATAGCACGAATTACACAGGCGCGAGTGCAACGGCTTGCTCCGGGGATCGCCAGCATCGCGAGAATGCCTCGAACTGAAGTGTGAGTGTGTGACGTCGCTGAATAGGCTAAATCAACGTCATGGACCTGATCTCGGGGCCAGTCGATCAGACATCGTCGGCGGAGGCGAAGATCGCCCTGTTCCGCTCGCTCTTCCGAGGCCGCGAAGAAGTGTACCCGCGGCGATTCGAGAGCCGCAAAACAGGCAGGTCTGGATACGCGCCCGCCTGCGCCAACGAGTGGGTGCGTGGCGTGTGCGAGAAGCCGCGCATCAGATGTGCTGAGTGTCCCAATCGTCGGTTCCTTCCGGTCACCGACGACGTCATACGCTGGCACTTGTCAGGTCACGACGCCGAGGGCCAGCCCTTCGTCGCCGGCGTCTACCCCTTACTGCAGGACGAGACTTGCTTCTTCTTAGCCGTCGATTTCGACAAGGCCGGCTGGCGCGATGATGCCGCGGCGTTTCTTGACACCTGTCGTCACCTCAATCTCCCAGCCGCGGTCGAACGATCACGGTCCGGGCGAGGCGCGCACGTGTGGTTTTTCTTCGAAGAGGCCATTCCAGCCACACTTGCCCGACGCCTGGGATCGCACATTCTCACTGAGACGATGGAAGGGCGTCCGGACATCGGCCTCGATTCGTATGACCGGCTCTTTCCTAACCAAGACACGATGCCGCAAGGAGGGTTTGGAAACCTGATTGCTCTGCCGCTCCAGAGGGCTGCACGCAAACAGGACAACACGGTTTTTCTTGATGGAGACTTTGTTCCGTGGCCAGACCAGTGGGCATTTCTCGCGAGCGTTCGCAAGATCGGAAGGCCACAGATTGAACAGATCGTCGATCACGCTGAACGACGAGGCCGCATTCTCGGTGTGCGGCAGCCACCACCGGCTGACGGAGATACGGAGCCGTGGACGGCGCCTCCGTCACGACACCGGCGGGAATCGCCAATCGTCGGGGAATTGCCGTCGACGTTGGAACTTGTCTTGGGCAATCAGATCTACATCGCCAAAGACGGCTTGCATCCTGGGCTTCGGAATCGCTTGTTGCGGTTGGCTGCTTTTCAGAACCCTGAGTTCTACTAAGCGCACGCGATGCGGCGATCGACGTACAACAAGCCGCGCGTCGTCGGGTGCGCCGTTATCGACGCCGTTCGCAGTGGGCGGTCGCCGTTGATACTGACCGAACGCAATGACCATCTCGACCGCTTCGAACAGGAACTCGCGGCGCGCGTCGATCACGTCGTCGTCTTGCGCGCCGGCATGGGCAAGAAGCAGCGGCACGCAATCAATGAGCGTCTGGCAGCCATCGCGCGCCACGAAGGGCGCGTCATCCTCGCGACTGGCAAGTACGTTGGCGAGGGATTCGACGATCCGCGTTTGGACACGTTGTTTCTGACGCTTCCTGTGTCCTGGCGAGGAACCGTCGCGCAGTATGCTGGCCGGCTGCACCGTCTCTACGACGGTAAACGCGAGGTGCGCATCTACGACTACGCTGATCTCAACGTGCCGATGCTGGCGCGAATGTTTGATCGACGATGTCGCGGGTACGAGGCGATCGGGTACACGATCCTTCTGCCGGCCAGCGCGGTGCCTGGTTGGCCTGCCGATGTTGTTCTCCCATCAGATCCCGTTTGGAAGCGTGATTACTCCAGTAGCGTGCGAAGGCTCATCCGAGACGGCGTCGACACGCCGCTGGCGATCCTGTTCGTGCATACGGCCCGGGCAATGCTGGAAGACGCCGAGGGAGCAGCGCGGGCCCGAAGCGCATCGGAGGCGTTCCTCTACCGGCGACTGGACACGCTGACGGGGACCACTGGGCGGTTCCGTCTCAACATCGCGCTACCGATCCCGTTCGACGGCTTCGGGACACTTGAAGTCGACCTGCTGTGCGCCGACACCCGGCTTGTTATCGAACTCGATGGCCGACAGCACCTCGCGGATCCGGTCGCGTATCGTCGCGATAGGCGGAAAGACCAGTTGCTACAGGAGAACGGCTACTTCGTGTTGCGCTTTCTTGCCGAGGATGTGGGCAAGGACCTGGACGCCGTGCTCGATGCGATCCTGAGGGTGCTCGCTCGGCGGCGGCAGTCAGCGACAAGAGCCGAGCCTCTCAAGTTCGTACGGCGAGGCGGTGAATGAAGCTGTTTTGCAGCCCCTTACGCGCCATGGACACCATCAAGTTTCCTCCGGGCGAATCCACTTCGGGACGAGGGGAAGCTTGACCTTCGCCCAGCGTGTCGAGCAGGCGCTCCGGATTGTCATCCACGACCATCAACGCGCGGTGAACCGGCTTGATGAACCCTTCCGTCACCGCCTGATCGATGAAGGCCACCAGCGGCGTGTAGAACGCGCCTGCGTTCAGCAGTCCGCACGGCTTGCGGTGCACGCCGAGCTGGGTCCAGGTCACCGCTTCGAAGAACTCCTCGAAGGTGCCGACGCCGCCGGGCATGGCGACGAACGCGTCGGACAGATCGGCCATCATCGCCTTGCGCGTGTGCATCGAGTCGACGACGCGCAACTCGGTGAGACCGGCGTGCGCAATCTCTCGATCTGCAAGCGCCTGCGGAATGACGCCGATCGCTTCGCCGCCGCCGGCGAGGACCGCGTCTGCGACGACGCCCATCAATCCCACGTGGCCGCCGCCATAGACAAGACCGATGCCGCGCTTCGCCAGAAGTGCGCCCATCGCCTCGGCGGCCTCCCGGTAGACGGGATGATTGCCGGTGCTGGAGCCGCAGAAGATGCAGATTCGCTTCATAAGCACTCTGATGGTATGGGGCTTGCGGGCTTGCGGGCTTGCACGGGCTTACGGCTGCGGACTTGCGGTCATCAGACGCGCAAGAGAATCGCCCGTGGCCGGTTTCCCGGTCGCGCGTTGCACGGCTTCGACGTAGAGCGCGACTTGTTGCTTGTAGGCGTCGGCGCGGAGGCGATCTCGATGTCGGTCTTGAAGTCGACGACGACCCAGCCGGCGTCGGTTTCGTAGGCGAGGTCGACCTGGCCATCGACGAGGTCGGTGATTGCGCCGCTGTCTTGCCATCGAGGCGGCAGCGACACCGGCGCTTCGCGCCAGACGCGGCGGCCGGCGGCTTCTGCCGCGCGCGCGGACTCGAAACGTGGATGCTTGAGCAGCTTGATCGCAATTCCCGCCGCCGCCTCGCGCTCATCGTCTGGCGCGGCGAACAGCTTCGCATGCAGCGCGGCGAGCTCGTGGACCTCTTCGCTCGAGGCCTGCATCGGCAAACTCGCAAGGACGGCGTGGACCAGCGTGCCGAATCGTTTCCCTGACGGCCGATCACCCCGAAACCGGCGTCTTCGATCGTGATCTGATCGGCATTGCCTTCGGACGCTTCGGCAAGCTCGGTTGCGGTCAGCACGCGCATCGACGCCGACGCTGCCCTTCGCCTGCGCAGCCGAGCGGCGCTCGCGCCACTGATCGTAAGCGGCGCGGTCGGCGGCGACGTCGGCGAGATTCGCGTCTTTCGAGATCAATTCTTCGCGCCGTATGCCGCGCGCGTCGTCGAGCCGTTTGGCGAGCAACAGCGGATCCCACCACGTCACCGAAAAGGCCTGGCCGGTTTCCGGATCCGCGAGCTGGTAAGTGCCGGGGCGAATGGTGTCGTCGACCGGCTGCCCGTCGGCGCGCGCGTCGGGCATGATCGTCTGCTTGCCCTTGAAGAGCGGCACACCTCGCGCAGGCGTCGGCGACTGCCACTGGTCGCGCGGCGGATAGAGCGCGCGATTGAGCGGGCGGATCCACCCTTTGTCGTACGGTCCGTCGCCAACCGCGGGAAGAATCAGGATGTCGCGGGCGCGGGTGGCGGCAACGTAAGCGAGGCGAACGCCTTCAGCTTCGTCACGCCTGGCTTCGACTTCGTTGTGTTCCTGCAGGTCGAGCGGCGACCAGCCGCCGAGTTTGACGGCGCAGAGCCGCTTCTCGGGATCGAGGTAGCGCGATGCATCCTCCAGGCTCAGCTTGCAGGCGATGTCGGCGAGCAGGACGACCGGGAACTCGAGACCCTTCGCCTTGTGGACGGTCATCAACCGCACGCCTTCGCTGCCTTCCTCGAGGATCGGCGCCTCGGGAGATTCGGCCCGGCTCGAGGCGTCGTGCAGCGTGTCGACGAAACCGCGGAACGACAGGCCGCCTTCGGCCTCGTAGCGCCTGCGCGAGGTCGGAGATGTGCAGCACGTTGGCGAGCACCTGCTCGCCGCCGCGCCACAGCACGAACCCGGCATGCGCGCGCGTCGTGGCGATCAGCCTGCCGATCGTGTCGGCCACCGGCCGATGATTTCTCGCGGCGTGCAGCTCGCGAAGCGTCGTCAGCGCCTTCGCGACCGGCTGCAGCCGATCGGGCAACTCACGGGGGACGCGATACGGATGGAACGCCCGCGCCAGCGCGTGATATTCGAGCAGCTCCTCTTCACCGATGGCGAACAGCGGTCCGTGCAGCGTCGCATACACCGACAGTTCGTCTTCGGGCCATTCGATCGCCGTCAGCGCCGTGCGAATCGCATCCACTTCCTCGCGCTCGTGGAACGTCTTGCCGCCGACGAGCAGGTGCGGAATGCCGCGCGCTTCGAGCTCGTCGACGTAATCGCGCGTGATGTCGTCGCCGAAATGCATGAAGCGGCGGAACAGCAGGCAGATGTCACTGGCGCGCGATCTTCCGGCGGTCGCTCGCCCTCGGCGACCGTCCACGCGCACTCGGGCGACAGCATCCACGCGAGAACGCACCGACGGCAGCCGGCTGCGCTTCGTTGAGCGCGCCCTGCGTAACCTGCGGCGGTCCGTAGAGGCTCTTGCCGTACGGATAGGCAATCGGCAGCGCGACGATCGCCGGCTGCTCGGCGACGTCGGCGCGATGCGGCAGCAGCGGCACGTAGTCGGCCTGCAGCGATTCCAGATCGCCGGTCATGTCGTCGCGAAACGCGGCGTTGACGAAATGCTGAATGCCGGGCACGCTCCGAAACGACGTCTGCAGCGTCACCGTCGTCGCGCCGCTCGCGCCGAGGTCGTCGGCAATGCGCCGATAGGCGCCGACGTCGGCGCGGCGGAAGCGATAGATCGACTGCTTCGGATCGCCGACGATGAAGAGCGCGCCGGGGCGGACTCCGCCGTCGTCATCGCCGGCGAGACACAGCAGCAACTCCGCCTGCAGCGGATCGGTGTCCTGGAACTCGTCGACCAGGATGACGCGGAAGCGCTCGCGGAAGGTGCGGCACACCTCCGCGTTGTCGCACACGAGGTCGCGCGCCTTGATCAGCAGATCGAGGAAGTCGAGCGCGCCGGCCTCCTGCTTCCGCCGTTCGTAGCGCTCGAGGCACTCGCGCATCTCCTCGTGCAGCAGCGCGGCGAGATCGGCGTCGGCCGTGATCGCGAAACTCTTTCAGGGCATCGAGGAGCTCGGCGTGTGCGGCAATCGCCTGATCGCGCGTGACGCCGATGGCGAACGCGCCGCCGGTGCCCTTCTTCGGCCGCGTGAAGTCACGATGTTGCGAAAGCGCGACGAGCGCCGCTTCCCACCCGTCCCACATCGGCTCGGGGACCATGTCGCCGACCTGGCGCTTCTGGCGCTCGATGTCCTGGCTCGTGATGCGCGCCGCGGCCACCGATACGGCGAACTTGTCGTCGCGCTTGATCGGCTTCGCGGTCAGGTCGGCAAACGCCTTGAGCCGCGCCATCAGCGCCTTGATCGACGCCTTCCTGTCGTAGTCCGGCCGCCGCCATGGCGCATCGTGATCGCGCCACTCGCGCAGCCCGCGCGCCGCCATGCGCAGCCGCTCGATCGGGCCGTCGTCTGAATCGTCATCGAACCGCCACCGCACCGGCCGGCGCAGCGATCGACGCACGCCCTCCCGCGGATGGGCGAGCTGCTCGTGCAGCCACGACGAGAACACTTCATCGAACAGGCCGATCGGCCTGCGTGTCGGTCAGGACCGCGAACGCCGGATCGACGCGCGCCTCGACCGGCCGCTCGCGCAGGAGATCGGCGCAGAAGGTGTGGATGGTGCTGATGTGCGCTTCTTCGAAGTCATGCACGGCGTCGTCGAGGAGCGCGCTCGCGGCGGAGTTCGGCGCCGACTTCGCGCGCGATCGCTCGAGCTCTTCGCGCAGGCGCAGCTTCAGCTCGCCGGCGGCCTTTTCGCTGAACGTGACCGCGACGATCTGGCCGATCGCGGCGCGCTTGTTCTGGATCAGCGCGACGATGCGGCCGACGAGCTCGGTCGTCTTGCCGGTGCCGGCGGCGGCTTCGACGATGAGCGTCTTGTCGAGCTCCGTCGCGATCAGCTCGCGATTCTCGGACCGCGGCGGCCGCCCTTCGAGGTGGGCGCCGTCACGGCATGTTCCTCAACGCGTCGAGATCGGCGAAGAGCTTCGCGTCCTTTCGGCGCGTCCGTCTCTCTTCCTGGCTGCCGCACACGACCTGGAAGTCACACCAATCGCAGGTCTTGGCCTCCGGTCGCGCCGCGAGCGCGCCGTTCTCGATCGCGCGATCGATGATGTCGAGCACCTCGATGCCGCGCTTCGGCGCCTCGCCCATCAACGGAATTTCGTACGGATGAAATCCGCCGGCGTTGGTGCAGTAGAACAGCCGGCCGGCGAACACCGTCTCTTCGGGGAAGAGCGCCTTCAGCGCGAGACCGTAGATGACCGGCTGCAGCACGCGTCCGCCATCGACGACGGTCTTGCCTTCCTGCGTCCGGTTCTTTCCGGTCTTGTGATCGGTGACGCGCAGGAAATTCGTCTTGCGATGGCGCTCGATCATGTCGATCGATCCGCGCAGCTTGATACCGGCCGTCGATGATCGCCGGCGACGGCGTGCTGTGCGCGTCGCGGCCGTCCATGTCGGGCAGGCCGAAGGCGAATTCGAATCGCTCAGGCGTCCACTCGGCGCCCTCGTCGGCGAGCTTCTCGAGCCAGATCGCGCAGGTCCTGCGTCATCGCCGCGATCTCGTCCTGCCAGACGCGATCGATCGCCGGGCTGAGGCGGTCGTATTCACGATCGTGCACCTCGCGGATCGCGGCGGTGAGGCGCTGCTGCGCGTCGCCGCAGCGTGTCGGGCGACAGCGGCAGCAGGCCATCGGCCTGCAATCGGCGAAGCGCGGCGGCCTGCATCTGGTGGAACAGGTCGCCGCGCGTGAGCGGATCCATTTTCTGGAGCGGCGCCGGCGCTTCGAGCGGCGCGAGGCGATAGATCGCCGCCATCAGGAATTGATACGGGCACGCCGAATAGCGCTGCAGCGCGGTCAACGAATAGGGCCGCGCGCCGAGGCGCTGCGCGGCCAGCGCGGCGCGTGTCGCATCGGTCGATCGCACGATGCCGTCGGCGGGATCCCACTTTCGAGTGCCAGCGCAGCCAGCGCGACGTGAGCGATCGCTGCAGCTCCGGGCTCAGCTCGTACAGATAGCGCGCGCGCCCCTTGACGCTGTCCGACGTATTCCGCAGCAGCGCCTTCATCGTCGCGAGGTCGTGTTCGAAGTCGTCGATGGCAGTGCCGGCGACCTGCGGCGCCGGCCAGCGAGCGCGGCGCCGCCCGCTTCGGACGCGCGCGCCGTCAGCGTCGCTGCCGGTGGAATGTGCCCCTCGATCGCTCGCGCGATGTCGAGCACGTAGAACGACGGCACGCGCTGGCGCGATTCGTTCAGCTCGACCCGTGGATACGACACATACAGGCGCTCCGATGCGGCGCCGACCGCGAGCGTCAACTGCAATCGTTCGTCGGCCGCTCGTCGCGGCTGGGTCGCAAGCGCGCTGTCGACGGCCTCGCGCCGGGTGTCTGGCAGGAGCGCATCTTCGCGGATGCGCTGCGGGAACATTCGCTCGGCAAGACCGGGCACGAACACGATGCGGAACGATCGACCGCGGGCGGCGCGCGGGCGTGCCGACGAACACGCGGCCGTGCCGGCGTCGCGGCGGCTCGTGCGTCAGCGTCGAGAGCCGCGGCGTCAGCACATCGCGCACTTCGCGCAAGGTCACCGGCCCGATCGCCGACAGCGGCGCAAGCTCGCGCAGCATGCGGAGCACGCGTTCCGGTTTGGCAATGACCCGCGGCGCGAGCCGCTCGAACGCGCTGAGCCAGTCGCCCCACGACTGCGCTTCCGGCCACTCCGCCATCTCCGCGAGGATCGGTTCGGCGAAGGCGCGCAAGCGCGCGCAGCTGCTCGCGATCGCGCACGAGCGCGCGCACGCGCGATGCTTCCGGATCTTCGGAGCTCGCTTCGCGAACGCGCCGATCGTATTCGTGCTCCAGGCCCTTGAGGCGGCGCTGCCAGCGATCGAGACGGCCGATCACCGCGGCTTCGACGATCAGATCCTCCCAGCGCCAGGGCGCGCGCAAGCGTACCCGCGAGATCGCGATCGGATTCGCCCCGAGCGATCTGCGCCGCGGCTTCGTCCTCGGGCTGCGCATCCTCGGCGCGCTCATCGGGCGGAAGGACCGCTTCGACGATGTCGTCGGCCGGCGGCGACCATTGGTCGGCGTTGCCGGCTTCGTTCAGCGGCACCTGTCCAAGCGACACGTATTCGGCGAAACGGCGCGCCGACAACTCCTCGTCCGCGCACGCGAGCAGCGCAAGCAGCGCGCGGCCGGCGGGATCGGGCCGCCGGGTGCCGCGATGGAACCACGCGGGAATGCCGGCTCGATCGAGCGCATGTTCGAGCACACTGAGATACGTCTGCGGCGCGCGAAGCAGGACGGCCATCTGATCGAAAGGCACGCCGCGCTCGGCTTCCTGCAACAGGCGGCGGGCGATCTCGACCGCTTCGCGCCCTTCACCCGGCGCCGAGAAGAGGACAACGGAGTCATCGCTCTCGCCTGCGGGCGGCGGCTCGTCGGCGAAAACAAATGCTGCTGCAGCCTCGCCAGTGCGTACGGTGCGTACGGTGCGTGGGGTGCGTACGGTGCGATGCCAAGGTGCTCCAGGGTGCTCGTGTCGCCGGACGGAATCGTGGCGATCACCGACTTCGCGGCGGCGATCGACCGCGTCGATGAAGTGCCGCTTCGGCTTTCGATCCGATCGCGACGTCGAGCAGCAGCACGGTCTTGTCGCCGAGCAGAGTCGCGATTCGATCGCAACTCCTCGTCGCCGTCGCCAGCATCGTCGCGTAATCGACCGCGCCGGCGCGCTCGCGCTCTTCGATGGCGCGCGCGAGCAACGCCGACAGATCGTCGTTGGCCTCGTGGCCGCTCAGGCGCGACGGATCGAGCGCGGCCATTCGCAGCTCACCGAGCGTGCGGCTCAAGCGCGCGCGGGAATCCGGGCATGTCCGCCACCGGCGCGAAGTAGGCGAGCCTGTCCTTCTTCATCAGGTCGTCGGTGACGCGCGCGGAGACGGCTTCGTCGCTGAGCGGAGCGCTCGGCGTCAGCCCTTTGCGCGCGAGCGCGGGCACGGCGAGTCTCGCCACCAGCTCGGCGACGCTCGATCGCGTGATGCCGAACGTTGCGCCCTTCGCTTCGGCGATCGAAAAGGCGAACTCGTCGGCCGCGGCGCGGGTGGCGGCGACGATCACGAGCGGCGGCTCGATCGCGACGAGGCGGGCGCGCGCATCGTCAAGGCGCGACGCCGCCGACGGCAACACGATCGATGTGAGGGTTTTCATCGGCCGACAGGCCATCAGGCCAACGGTCACGGTCGAGCCAAAGATACCTCCGCCGTCTGTCAGCCGGGGTCAGTTGACACGATTCAAACAAGTGTTTTATACATATGTTTACATGAGCTTCCCGATGGCGAACTTGATGGTTGCGCCCATGCGAGCGCCAAAAACAAACCCGGCCAGCGCCGACACGCGTCGACGGCTGATCGAGGCGGCAGCGACGCTGTTTGCCGACAGGGGTTTTCAGAACGTGACGGTGCGCGACATCTGCAAGGCCTCGAATGCCAACGTCGCGGCGGTGAACTATCACTTCGGCGACAAGGCCGGCCTGTATCGCGCGGTCGTGACCTACGCGATCGAGGTGATGCGCGAGACCAACGAGCTGTCGCAGCGCGCCGGCGACGGCCTGTCGCCGGAGGAGCAGATTCGCGGCTTCATTCGCGTGTTCGTCGGGCGCCTCACCGGCGACGGGCCGAACGCGTGGATTCACCGGTTGATGGCGCGCGAGATGGAGCATCCGACCGACGCGCTCGACCAGGTGATGACGCAGGTCGTCAAGCCGCGCATCGAATACCTGAGCGGCGTGGCTGGACAGCTGATGGGCCTGCCGCCGTCGGATCCGCGAGTGAAGCGATGCATCGCCAGCCTGCAGATTCAGTGCCTGATGGGCGCGCGACGGATCCCGCCCGCACTCGAAAAGACATTCGGCGCGGCCATGCGCGACCTCGAAAGCGCCGTCGATCACATCGCCGAGTTCTCGCTCGGCGGAATGAGGGCGATCGCGTCCGGAAAATGAAACGATGGGCGGGTGCGGATCGTCCAGGCCAATGCCGTCTACGACCCGAGCGCGAAGACTCCGAACGACCTGCTCGATCTCTATTTCACGCTGACCGAGTGGAGCACCGCGGTCGCGGCGCGCCGGCGCCGAGGTCTCGGTGGTGCAGCGCTTCCACACGGCCGCCACCATCGAGCGCGACGGCATCCGCTACGAGTTCGTCGCCGACAAGCAGCCGCCGTGGCTCTCGACCAGAGGCGCGCCCGCCGCCGTTCATCGACCGCCATCGTCAAGGAAGCGCCCGACGTCGTTCACGTCAACGGACTGATCTTTCCGGAGCTCGTCGCGGCGATTCGCGGCAAGGCGACGCCGGACACCGTCATCGTCGCGCAGCATCACGGCGGTGAGTTCCCGATTCGCGGATCCGGACTGTCGGGCATCTGGTTGCGTCGGCGGTGGCATCGCGGGCTGGCGCGCGGCCGACGCGCTTTCGTTCACGGCAGCGGAACAGGCCGAGCCGTGGCGGGCCGCCGGCGTGCTTGCCGATCAGCGCGTGATCGAGATCGTCGAAGCGAGCACGACGATGCGATCGGTGGACCGGGAGCGCGCGCGCACGGCCATCGCCATGGATGGATCGCCGTTGATCCTGTGGGTCGGCAGGCTCACCACGAACAAGGATCCGCTGACGGTGCTCGACGGGCTCGAGCGCGCGTTGCCGCAGCTGCCCGGCGCACGGGCGCTGATGGTGTTCGGCGACGACACGCTGATCGAAAGCGTCGACGCAGCGGGTCCGCGCGTCGGCGCTGCTGGCTCGACAGGGTGACGCTTGTCGGTCGTGTCGATCGCGCCGATCTGCCGAACTATTACGCGGCCGCCGACGTGTTCGTCAGCGGCAGCCACTACGAAGGCAGCGGCTACGCGTTGATCGAAGCGATGTCGGCCGGTGTCGTGCCGGTCGTCACCGACATCCCGTCCTTCCGCGCGATCGCGGGCGACACCGGGGCGCGATGGACGCCCGGCGACGCGGCTGACTTCGCCCGCGTTCTTGTCGAAGTGTGCTCGACGGATCTCGACGCGCCGGAAGGAAGCCGCGAAAGGCACGATTCGATCGAGTCCTGAGCTGGGAGGCGATCGGCGAACGCACCGTCGCCGAGTACCGCAAGCTCGCCCGGACATGAAGATCGCGATCGTCGTCCCGGGCGGCCTTCACCCGAGCGGGCAGGAGCAGGTCGTGCCGTCGTGGCTCGCGCTCTTCGAGCGGCTGGCGCGGTCGCATGACATCCACGCGTTCGCGCTGAAACATCTCGAGCAGCCGCAAAGCTATTCGCTTCGCGGTTTCACCGTCCACGATCTCGGCCGGCCGATCGGCGCCGTTCGGGCTTGACGAGGCGGACACAGGAACGCGCGCTCTCACGCGCGCTCGACGAGCGCGGTCCCTTCGATCTTGATCCACGGCTTCTACGCCGACCCGGCGGGACAGCTGGCCGCGCGCGCCGGACAACGGCTCGGGATTCCGAGCGTCGTGACGTGCGACAGCGGCGAGTTCGTCGTCGATTCCGTCGATCGCATACGGATCACAGCGCACCGCTCGCGGAAGGCGCGCGGTCACCGAAGCATGCACGCTCGCGAGCAAGGTGCACGTCTGCACCAACTTCATGGCCGCGATTGGCGGCGGCGCAGGGCCTGACCGCGGCGGTGATTCCGCTGACGTCTGTCACGTTCGAGCGCCGCGGCGATCTCGCGGCCAGGACCACGCCCCGACCCGGACACCTTCCGCATCGTGCAGGTGGCGAGTCTCAGCCGCGTCAAGAACCAGCGGCTGCTGATCGATGCCCTGCCGATCGTTCGCGATCAAAGGCGAACGCGCACGTCGATCTGATCGGCGAAGACACGCTCGGCGGCGAGCTGCAGAAGCACGCTGCCGACAGCGGTGTCGGCGCTCACGTCACCTTCCACGGATTCCTGCCCCAGCCCGGCGTTCTCGAGATCCTGTCGCGCTCGGATCTCTACGTGCAGACCTCGCTTCACGAAGCGGCGGGTGTGTCGGTGCTCGAAGCGGCAGCGGCAGGCGTGCCCACGCTTGGCACGCCTGCGGGCTACGTCGCGGACTGGTCGCCGACGAAGCGCGATGGCCGTCGCCGACGCGACGCCCGAGTCGCTCGCCGACGGTATCCTGGCGCTGTACGAGAATGCCGATCGCCGGCGATCGATTGCCGCGCTGGCGCGCAGGTTCTCGATCGCACACGACGCCTCGTGGTCGGCCGCGCAGTTCGATCGGCTCTACCTGGACTTGCTCGCCTAGACCGTCCTCGTCAGCGGCAGGTTCAAGCTGCAGACGCAGCGACGGCAGGTCTCATTGCGCTCGACGCCAAGCGCTTGCCTGAAGGCGATCGCCTCAGGCGA
The DNA here is from genome assembly GCA_963833135.1 of uncultured cyanobacterium. GTDB lineage: Bacteria > Acidobacteriota > Vicinamibacteria > Vicinamibacterales > UBA2999 > 12-FULL-67-14b. The sequence goes on from CAWHWW010000019.1 coordinate 206,783, forward strand.
ATTCAACACTTCTTCCAGACCCGCCGCTGCGGAACCGTAAGCGGGGTGGAAGAAACACGGGCGCACCTGACCGTCCGGCTCGAGCACCGCCGATACCCACGGCGCGTTGCACTGCACCGCGCGGGAATTCAGCCCGCCCAGCCGACGGCCCGGTAGTACTGGAGGATTCGATCGAGCGACGCGCGTCCGCCGGCGACGAAGCCGTCGCGAATCAACCGGGGCGACTGCTCGATCGCCTGCGCGATCGACGCTTCGAGCGCCGGCAGATCGTCGCCGCCGACGGCGACCTCGGCGATTCGCTCCGCGCTCCAGGGTTCGAGCCGATTGAATGCCGATGACGAGAGATCGGCGGCAAGAAACGAGATTTCGTCGAATCCCAGGCGATGCGCGGCGGCGATCGTCTGGTGCAGCGACGCACAGTTCCCGCGTTGCACCACGGACCGCGCGATCAAGCGGGGCGCCGGATGCTCGCGTCTCAGCGCCGTGACGCCGCCGGCGATGCGATCGAAGCCGCCCTTGATCCGCCGGATGGCGTCGTGGACGTCACGATCGCCATCGAGCGAGATCACGACCGTGTCGACCGATGCGGCGATGTCAGCCGCATGGCGATCGATCAGCAGCCCCGTGGTCACCAGCGTGATGCGAATGCCGAGCGCCTGCAGCTTCGCGCAGAGCGCCCAGAGGTTGCGATGCAGGAGCGGCTCGCCGCCGGTGAGCATCACGCGCTGCACGTGCAGCGCGCGGATCGCGTCGACGTGTCGATCGAGATCGTCCGACGAGATCTCGCGCTTGTCGCCGTTGGCTTTCCAGATGTCGCACATCACGCAGCGGCAGTTGCAGGCGCTGTGGACGCTCAATGCGAGGATCGGCAGGCTCTCGAGCCGATGCGTGACGCGGCCGCGGGCGCGGCGCGCCATTTCGGCGGGTCCCACCATCAGTTCCCCCGTCCTGAGCGAATCGCGGATGCGAAGCTTTCGCGATGAGTCGAATGGAGCACCTCGAAGCCGGGTTCCTGGAGGCGCATTCGCTGCACGTGCCGGCCGATCCATCGCGCGACCAGCCGCGGCGATCCGTCGAGGAGCGCCGGGGACGAATCGACGCCGGTCGCTTCAAACAGCCTGGCCAGCGACGGGTCCGCCACCACCGGCTCGCCGCTGATCATCGTCAGGCGCACGTCGCTGCGAGAAGCGGCGACGAGCGTGTCGAACGGGCAGGCTGCGCTGGCCTTGAACACGGCCAGATCTGCGCGCGCACCGGTCTCGATGCGGCCGCCATCGTCCAACCGGAGCAACTGCGCGGCGCCGGCGCCGACCGTGCGCGCCAATCCTTCGGCGCTCAGCTGGCGCGTGGCATGCGCCGACTGCAGCTCATCGAGCAGATCGCGTTCACCGCTCAATCGTGAATCGCTCCCAAGCGCCAGCCGATCCGCATCGTCGAAAGCGCGGACGTCGGCGGTGGCATCGAACAGGAACTGATTCGACGAGGGACACCAGATCAGTCCCGCGCCGGCGGCGATCACACGATCCGCGGCGGCGCGGCAGAAGGCCACGCCGTGGATGAAGACGGTGTTCGGCGACAAGACAGCCGAGACGATCGAGCGTGTCGAGCTCCGCCTGCGCGGCGGCGTCGAGACCCTCGGCCGCGTGGATCATCCATGGCCAATCCGACGGCGTGCGTCGATGCGACGCGGCGACGGCGTCGCCATCGATATGCAGCGAATGGCTGTAGCCGAATCGCTCGACGAGACGCACGGGAAAACGACGGCGCAGCACGCGATGCATCGGGTTGTGATGACAGACAGTAGTGACTCCGGCGAGGACGTTCTTCAGCCCGCCCACCCACACTCGATCGTCAAGCGTCTCGGCCCTGGTCACGGCGAGCGCCGGATCGGCCGCGAATCGCGGCTGGAAGTCGGCTATCCAATCGCTGGCGTTCGCGTATTTCTCGCGCCACTTGAGCCGCGGCTGTGAGTTGAGCTCGAGGTGATCGTGCGCGTTGATCAGTCCGGGGAACACGAAACTGCGATCGAGATCGATGACCTCGTCGCCCTTGTCGGGCGCGACGTCGATGCCGTCGATGCGCCCGTTCCTCACGCGCAGAGTTCGAGCCAGCCGGCCGCCGGGCACGACGACCTGCGCGTTCACGAACGTCAACGCTCGACTCCAGAACAAGAGACACCCGTTCTACGGTCGTTCTACGGCCGTTCTACGATCGTTCTGCGTTCGTTCTACGGGTGGACGCGCGCACGACCAGGATCGCCCGTTGTCCGTCGACCAGCTCGGGCTCGCGCCAATCCTCGATGGTGAGTCCCGCCGACACGCAGGCCTGTCGATGTCGATCGAGGGAGTGCCAGAAGCCGTCAACGGCCCACTGACGGCCGTCGCTCTCGAACGTGCGCGACCAGCCCGCCGCCTCGCCGGCGGGATGCACCACCGAATAGACGACGCGCCCGCCGGGGCGAAGCACGCGCGCGATCTCGGTCAACGCGAGCTCGAGCTCCGCGATGTCGCCCGAGGGCAAGACCGCACACCACCAGATCGATCGTCATCCCGTCGAACGGCAGCGCCCGAATATCCGCGCGCGCAATGCGTCTCGTCGTTTCGCCAGCCCGCTCGAGCATCGCCGACGAGAGGTCCATGCCGATCACTCGCGCTCCGCGATCGCCAAGCTCGCGCAGGTAGCGGCCGCTACCGCAACCGGCGTCGAGCACGGTCTGCCCGCGCACGTCGGGCAGCAGCGCCAACACGGTGGCGTGCTCGAGCTCCATCAGCGGGTTATGCGGCCGCGGTGGATACGATTTCGCCCACAGTCCGTAGGCCGACTGCGGATCGAGACGCACAGCGTCTTCGTGCCGCGCTCCGCGCGGCGACCAGTCTTGAAAACGCCGAACGATGTGACGCATGAACATGTTCTTCACGAAGGCGGCTAGAATCCCGTCGTCTCCGGGCGCTGATAGCGGAACGCGCGCTGCAGCAGGTTGAGCTCCAGCGGCAGCGTGTAGGCCTTCGCGTGGTACCGCCATGCCGATGCGGCGCGCAGCAGACGGCGACGCGCCGGGGTCATTCGCGTGTCGGTGACGGTCGGGTAATAGGCGTTCAGCACGCTTTCGAAATCGCGCACCTTCTGACGCACTTCACCGTGCGACCACGGCGTGCTCGGATCGCGCCGCAGCGCAAACGTCTGCCAGCGCTCGCTCACCCAGCCTTCGAGGGTGTCGGGAAACGCAAAGCCCTGCTCGCGCGCAGCGTCGTAGAAGGTGCCGTCCATCGGCACCGGTGAATAGACGTAGAGGATGATCTCGGTCGCGTCGTTCACCTGCTTGAGGCGGCGGATGAACGCCAGCGTCTGCGCCAGATCTGCTTCAGGATCCGGTGGGTTGCCGACCACGAAGGAGAACTCGGGGACGATGCCGTGCGACTTCATGCCGCGCCGCCAGCTCGATCGTGAGGTCGGCCGACGCGGTGCCGCCCTTGTTCATGCGCTTCAGCATGTCCGTGGATCCCGACTCGGCGCCGCAGAAGACCATCTTCAGGCCGCTCTGCTTCATCGCCGTCCAGGTCGTCTCGCTGTAGCGCATCAGCTCGTCGACACGCCCGAGCGCCCACCACGTCATGCCGAGCGGCTTCAATCGATCCGCGACCGCCTGCGTGCGCGCTTCGGAAATGAAGAAGTCCATGTCATGGAACTGGACCGCGTCTGCGCCATAGAGCCGGCTGAATTTCTCGAGCACCGAACCGACACGCTCGGGCGACTGCGCCACCCACCTGCGGTTGGACATGCCGACGACCGCGCAGAAGTTGCAGGCGAACGGACATCCGAACGACGAGTGATGGGTCGCCACGCGATCGCCGAGATAGTGCTTGTGGAAATAGCGCTCCATCGGCAGCTGCTGGTACGGCCAGTCGGGCAGTTCGTCGAGCGGCGTCAGCGCGCGCGGCGGCGTGCGACGGATCGCGCCGTTCTCGCGGTACGCGATTCCGGCAATCGACGACAGCGGGCCGCCTCTCCTGATCGCGCGCATCAGCTCGCGGATCGTCTGCTCGCCCTGGCCGATCACGCAGACGTCGACCGTCTGCTCGCTCAGGCACGCATCGGCGTGTTGCGAGGGAAAGTAGCCGCCCCAGATGATCGGCACGCGCGGCAACACGCGCTTCAGCTGCCGGCTGCACGACACGGCGGCGCGCAGTTGCGGCCCGGGCATGACGGTGACGGCAATCGCGGTAACGGTCTGCTTGACTGCAATCGCGATGATGGCGCCGGCCGCATCGGGCTCGATGTTGCCGTCGACGATCGTGTACTCGAACTCGCCGTCGAGCATCGATCCAAGCGCCAGCAGCGACATCGGCAGCGGTTTCTTCGGCGACGGCGTGCTCCAGGGATTGAAGAGAACGATCATCGCTCCCTCCAATTGGCGGTGACGGCCATGCCGATCCTGCCGACGAGCGCCGACGATGCAGACCGCGCGGCCCTGGCGTAGCGTCCGCCGCGCCAGTGTTGATCCTTGGCGACCTCGGCGGTCATCCAGCGGCGCGCAAAGTCGTAGTAGGTGCGCACCGGCCGGCCGCGAACGACCAGGTCGCGATCGGTCGCGTCCGCCCACGGCTGCGGCGCAAGCCGATCGGCCACCTGCTCGTAGTAGGGCGTGCCCTTGATGGGATACGACACCGTGGTCAGAAACACGTCCGGCGCCGTGTGCTTCAGGTGATCGACAGTGGCTTGCAGATCCTCGAGGCGCTCGCCGTCGTAGCCGAGCATGATGAACATGCCGACCTCGATACCGTGGCGGCGCAGCCGGCGTGCGGTGTCGCGCACCTGGTCGACCGAGACCTTGCGCTTCATCGCATCGAGGATGCGCTGCGAGCCGCTCTCGGAACCGATCCAGACCCGGAAGCAGCCGAGGCTGCGCCAGCGCCGCGGCGACGTCGTCGTCGATGCGCTCGGCGCGCGAGATGCACTCGAACGGCAATCGAATACGGCGGCGCTCGAGCTCCCGCGCGTATGAAATCGTCCAGGTGCGATGGATCGCGAACACATCGTCTGCGTACCACAACCGCTCCGGGTGATAGCGCTCGACAATCGCCTCGACCTCGTCGGCGACATTGACCACCGAACGGCGGCGATGCGTCTCGCCGAACACGGATCGGCTGCACCAGGTGCAGGTGTACGGGCAACCGCGCGCGGTGACGAGCGACACCGTGCCGCTGCCATGGCGATCGCGCCACGCGCTGAGATACCGCGGCAGATCGATCGCTTCGCGATCCGGATACGGCTGGCTGTCGAGATCGGGCAGGAGCGCGCGCGCCGGCGTGCTCGCGGCCTTGCCGTTTTCACCCTTGAACACGATGCCGTTGATCTTCGCGAGATCCGAAGCCTGCCTCGTCGTAGCTCCAGCGGAGGCGGGGAGCGCCACGATCAGCTCCTCGAGCGTCTGCTCGCCCTCGCCGACGACGACCACGTCGGCGCCCGCGTCGAGGTACGAGGCCGCGTGGTGCGGTGGATCCGGGCCGCCAATGACCACCTTCGCGCCGCTCTGTTTCGCGATCGCGATCATCGTCAGCGCGTTGCGCTTCGTCATCAGGTTGACGGCGATGCCCACAATCGGCGGCCGCTCACGTTCGAGCGTGGCAGTGAAATCGGCGATCGAGCGAAACGTGCCATCGAACACGCCGACTTCGAAGCCACGCTGTTTCAGGTGCGAAGACAGATACAGCAGGCCGAGCGGCGGATGCGGGCGCATGACGCGCTGTTCGGCTGCATCGAGCGAGAGGAAGTAGCCGTGGGCGAGCAGCAGATCGATCGGCATCACGAGACCTGCTGCGGCGGGCGCACGAAGTCGACGATCAGTTTTTCGACGGGCAAGCCGTACCAGTCGTGCTCGCATCGCCACTGCGAGGCGGTCCGGAGCGGCCATCGCCACGCGCCCGGCTTCCACGCATGCCGGCTGTAAAACTTGAACCGCTCCACGGTCTTCCATTGTTCGGCCGTGATCCATGGACCGCGGCCGCCGACGTAATCGAAGTCGGCCCACTCCTCGAGGCCCTTCGGGAAGACGTAGCCGCGCTCGGCACACAACTCGGCAAGCGGATTACCGGGATACGGACGGTAGTAGAAGATCGGCGTCTCGAACGCCGGGTTCGCATCGCCGCAGTTTCTTCGCGAGCGCGAGCGTCGCCTGCATGCTCTCTTCGGACTCGCCCGGAAAGCCGACGATGAAATTGAAGATCGCGCCGACGCCATGACGCGTGCACATCTCGGCCGCGACGCGGACCTGTTCGAGCTTCATGTCCTTGTGCAGCCGATCCAGCATTTCCTGCGAGCCGGATTCGACGCCGACCATGACGCGGCGAAGGCCCGATCGCACCACCTTCGCGAAGAGATCGTCGCCAAGACGGCACGCTTGATCGGCGCGCAACGTCGCGGTCCACGTAATCCCGAGGTTTCTCTTCAGGAGCTCGTCGGCAAGCGTGTTCACGCGCAACGCATGCGTGAAGAACGTTTCGTCCTGGAACGAGATGTCCTCGACGCCGTAACGCTGACGCAGGAACGAGATCTCGTCGGCGATCCGCTCGGGCAACAGTCCCGTCCAGCCGCGATTGAAGACCGCCGGATCGGCGCAGAATGCGCAACGGAACCGGCAGCCCTGCGACGAGATGTAGTCGATCTGCCGCGCGCCCTTGAGCGCGAAATATTTTTCGACCGGGATCAGCGAATAGTCGTGTGCGGGATACGCGTTCAGATCCTTCATCGTTCCCGCTTCACACCCGCGCACGCGCTCGCCTGCGATCAACCGATCGACGATGCTCTTGAACGTGTCTTCGCCCTGGCCGGAGACGACAATGTCGACGGACGGTTCGTCGAGGCACTCCGACGCGAGGAGCGACGGATGCCAGCCGCCCCAGACGATCGGCACCGATGGAGCTGCTGCCTTTACTGCCCTGCTGACGGCGAGCGCGTCGTGGATGGGCGCGCCGGTCAGCACCGTGATGCCGACGCAGACGGCTTCGCGAGATGCGGCGACGACCGCTCCGACGGGGTCCTTCTCGAGCCTGCCGTCGATGATGACGACATCGATCCGCTCGCGATCGAGCGCCGAGGCGATCGCAACGAGCGCCAACGGCATGGTGTAGAAGACGGCGCGCGGATTGTAGAGGACGACCTTCGGCTTCATGGTCATGCCTCCGCTCGCAGCGGCCGCAGCCGATGCCGTGTGACGGCGAGCGCCGCGCGGTTGTAGATCCACGACGCAGCCCGCCGCGCGTGGGAGGGCCGCATCTCCCACGGAGTCTTCACGAGCGCCGACAGCGCGTTCGCGGACTTGCGCGCACGGAGCTCGTGATGCACGAGACCGTGCACGCGACGATAAACTTCGGGCGCGTAGGTCGCCTTGTACATCGTCGCGAGATCGCTCGAGTCGAACCAGTTCTGCTTGGCGCCGAGCTCCTGCCTGACTCGCTCGTAGAATCCCGTTCCCGGCAGCGGATACGAGACCGACACGCCAATGTCAGCGGGCTCGATCTCGCGCGCCAGTTGCAGCGTCGCTTCGATGTCGGTCCACGTCTCGCCGGGATACCCGAACTGCAGGAAGACGCCGACGTCGATGCCGGCGGACTTGAGCAACCGGTTCGCCGTGCGGATGTCGTCGACGCGCAGTCCTTTCTCCATCGCGTCGAGGACCTTCTGCGATCCCGACTCCGCGCCCATCCACAACATCCGGCAGCCCGCGCTCGCGAGCGCCGTCGCGACGCTTTCCGTCACCTGATCCGCGCGCATCAGGCAGCGGAATGGAATCCGCGCGTGGCTCTCGTTGACGAGCGCCGCGAACTCCTCCACCCAGCCCGGCTTCAATCCAAACACATCGTCCACGACCCAGAGCTGATCGGGCGCGAAGTGATGTTTCAACCATGCGATCTCTTCGACGACCGCTTTCGGGCTGCGCGTCGCGTAGCGCTGGCCGTAGATCGGCTTCGCGCACCAGTTGCAGTGATACGGACAGCCGCGCGTCGTCGCGATGTTCATCGAGTGGTAGCCGTGACGGCCGTGCCAGATCTGGCGATACCGATCGATGTCGACGAGATCCCAGGCCGGGAACGGCAGCTCGTCGAGCGACTTGATGAAGGGACGCGCGTTGGTCCGCCTCACGGCGCACGTCTCGTCGAGGTAAGCGATGCCGGGCACGTCCTCGATCGACGCCTTGGCAAGAAGGCGATCAGCCAGATCGGCGATCGTGATCTCGCCTTCGCCGATGATCACCGCGGCGGCGCCGCGGCGAAGGTAGAGATCGGGATGATCGCTGGCATCGGATCCTGAGACGATGATCGGCACGCGCGCGCGCACGGCATGGTCGATCATCTCGAAGGCCGCTTCGCGCATGCGCAGCAGGCACATCTTGCTCAGGTAATTGAAGCTGTCTTCGTAGACCGCGGCGAGACGCGGACGTTGCGCTTCGATCGCGAGGCCCCACTCCGCGACCGACTGCGCGAGCATCGCGTCGAACAACGCGACGCGGTGGCCGCGCTGCCGCAGGTATGACGCGGCGTAGAGCGTGCCAAGCGGCGCGTAGGGCTGTTGCGCCTGGAACAACTTGGGGTCGAAGCGCAGGTAATACGCCTGGCCGAGCAACAGATCAGCCATGGTTCGCCCGCCGTTTCACCCAGCGCGACATCGTGTGATCGCCGAGTTGATTGACGATCGGCCACGAGCCGGCCATCCGGTCGACGCCCGCCGCGGCGCGCCGCAATACCGAGGGAACCTGCAGCCACCGGGGCTCCAGGTATGGCGGCGGCACGAGCACGCCGACGCCGATCACCGCGTCCCTGACGAAGGCCTCACCGAGAGACGCGCCGATGTCGCTGGTCCGGTAGTAGAACGTCGGCACGGCGATGCCGGCCACCGGCACGTCGGCGGTAGGCCCGCGACGACGCGACGCCTTTTCGCGCTCGCCGCGGACGATGAAATATGCCGTCTCCCACAAACACGCGCGGCCCATCAGTCCGATCGCCATCGCACCGCCGGCGCGCAGGTGGCGGCGGCCAATTACGCCGAGCGGATCGAGCGACGGCGCGCAGTTGAGCGCGCCGAAGTTCGAGACGATCGCATCGAAGCCTTCGGCATGATCGAGCGCGTCGAGGAACTGCGGCAGATCCCGCAGCCCGCACGACAGGATGCCGACGCGATCGCCGAAGCCCGCGGCTTCGAGGCGGCGCCTCGCGCGGCTCAACATCTCCTCTGACGGATCGCACGCGACCACGCGGGCGCCGAGTCCCGCGAGGAATTCCGTGTCCGCGCCGGTGGCGCAGCCGATCTCCAGGACGCGGAAGCCTGACCGAATCCATCGCGACAGCAGGCAATGCGTCTGCTTGCGCTGCAACCGAAACGCCTCGCCGGCCGCGAGCGCGTCATACGCGGGCGCCAGGCGATCGAATGCGAGCCGGGAGAGCATGGCCGTCCGATCTGCGCCTTCCACCTCCGCGCTTCGCGCTATGGCGGACAGGTCTGTGGCCGCGGTCGTCATGACAACCGGCTCCTCGACATCGACTTGACCGGCAGGCGCTGATCGGCGGCGTCGACGGCTCGGCGCCGGCGATTTCACCGTGACCCCGGCAGCACGTTGGTAGACGGCCAGCATCTCCCTGCGCGGTCTGCGCCCACGAGAAGCTGCGGGCGCGCTGCAGGCCGCGCTCGGATCGATCGCGGCGCAGGTCCGCGTCCGTCGCCAGGCGGACGATCGCGTCGGTCATCGCCTCCGTGTCGAGCGGATCGATCGTCTCGGCGGCATCGCCGGCAATTTCGCCGAGCGACGAAGTGTTCGACGTCAGCACGGGAACTCCGCACGCCATCGCCTCGACCACCGGCAGGCCGAACCCTTCGTAGAGTGACGGGAACGCGAAGAAGTCGCCGAGGTTGTAGATCGCCGGCAGATGCTCGAATGGCAGGTAACCGGTGAAGTGCACCGCGTTCTTGATGCCAAGCGCCTCGATGTGGCCGGCGAGATCGCCCGACGACCATCCGTACGGTCCGACGCAGACCAGGTCATGGGCAATGCCGGCCTTGCGCGCCTCGGCGAACGCGGTCATCAGCCGCATCAGGTTCTTCCTCGGCTCGATGGTTCCCACGTAGAGCATGAACCGGCGCGGCAGGCCGTAGCGGCTGCGCATCGACTCGAGCAGCGCCCGATCTTCGATCGGCCGGAACGCGGGACTCGCCGCTTCGTGAACGACGGCGACGCGATCCGCCGGCACGCCGTGCAGGCGCAGCAGATCGCGCCTCGCGCTGTTGGACACGGTGACGATCGACGAGGCGTGTCGAATGGCGACGTTCATCAGCGGCCGGTTGAGCAGGACGCGCCGCACCGGATGGCACTTGGGATAGAGACGCAGGCTCATGTCGTGCACGGTCACGACGGTGGCGACCGGAGAGCCGATCGGCATCATCCCGTTCGTGAAGTGCGCGATGTCGGGCCCGAGCGCGCCGAGCGCGCTCGCCGCGCGCAGCTGCATCCACCCGATCCGCACCGGGAAGCGATGGCCGTCATGCACGCGCACGTGCGCCGGCAGCGGCGACTGCGTGTCGATCGGCTTGTTCGACACGACGACGATCTCGTCGCCGGTGTTGACGACTTCGCGGGCGAGGTGCTGCAGCAGGTGCTCGGTGTAATAGCCGACACCGGTACGACCGGGAGTGAGCGTCGTGCCGTCGAAGGCAATCAGCACGGTTCACCTGCCGGAGACGAGCGCGCGCTGAACAGCATGCCCGCGGCGATCGCAAACACCGCGTAGGTCGGCGTAAAGGTGAGGAACGAATCGACGAGCGCATGCACGGCGATCGCGGCACACGCGGCGAACGACGGCGGCGACGATCGGCAATCGCGCATCGGATACGTCGACGAGCGATCGCGTTCCCGATCGCAGCGCCGCAATCATCAGCCAGGCCGTCGCCGAAAGGCCGAGCACGCCCATCCCGACGAGCACTTCGATGTACGAGTTGTTCGCATGGACTCGCTCGTCCCACGCGGCCAGACCGAGGCGGCGTCCGTAGGTATGCCGGAAATTATCCGGACCGATGCCGAGCAGCGGATGCTCGCGCGCGATCCCGAACGCCGCCTCCCACAACACCGAACGCGGCATCCGCATCACGCCCGACGGCATGCGGCCGCGCGACGGCAATGGCGCGCCGACCGGCGTGCCCTCGACGGACACGAGGCTGCGGCCCGGATAGACGCCTTCGAGGCTGAGCCACGTGCGGTGTTCCTGGACGACGTCCCAGATCAGCAGATAGGTGCCGGGATAGCCGGGCGCGCGGACGCGCGCCTTGAGCTCGCACTTCGTCGCCGGGCTCAACCGGCTGTCGCGAACGGTGTACGCAAGCCGTCGAAGATGACGACGTCTTCAGTGTCTGCGTTGCAGGAAGTGGTACGAGAGGGAAAACGGCGGCGCCGCGGTCGACTGCCACGTCAGCCGTCCCTCGTTGGAGAGCGTCACCTCGACGTCGTTGAAGCTGTCCGGCCTCATCGTCAACTGCCGCGGCACGTCGTAGACGGCGCCGTACCAATCCTGCGAGCCTTCAACGCTCATGCGCGCAAAGAGCATTTGCGGCGAGCGCGACATCAGCACGAGGGCAACGAGCACCGCGGCGAGAACCGCGAGCCTGCGATGTTCGCTGCCCCACTGCCTGCGGCGGAGATAGAGGACGGCACCATACAGCGCGAGGCTCATCGTGATGGTGATGAGTCCAGACCGCGTGAAGGTGGCGATCACTCCGGCGCCCGTGAGCACGAGGCCGGCAAATGCGAGCCGGCTCGATGACAGCCACACGAGGCCGAGCGCGAACGCGACCTCGAGGAACATCGAGGTGATGGTTGGATAAAACAGGGTCGACGTGGCGCGCACCTGTCCGCCGACGACGTGGAAGCCCGGGCGGAACGTCTTGAGCGCATCGAGGACCCACGGAACCTGCGCGAGCTCCAAGACGGCGATGACGCCGACAATCGACGCCGAGGCGAGGAGTGCGGCGGCGATCTGCCTGGCGAGTCGCGATCGCTCCTGGCGACGTTGGCAACCAGGATGAACAGCAGCGCCGCGACGCCCAGGCGCGCGGCGACGCGAACGGCGTCGCCCTGAAATTCCGGCGCGGCAACCGCCGCGACGAACGCGGTCGTCACGATCGCGGCGAGCGGCAAGCGAAATCGGCGTGCGCCACTCGAAGGCCGCCGGCTGCCGCAGCCACGCGATCGCGCCGATCGCCAGCGCGATCACAATCGCCAGTTCGACCGTCGTCAGGGTGAAGCCGAAGGCCGAGCCGGGCAACGCGCGCTCGAAGGGCGCGACGGCAGCCACGAGCATCACGCTCGCGGGCAGCGCCCACGAACCCGACAGCGTGCGCGTCTGCGACACGCGGGGCATCGGAAATTACGGCGACATCGGACAAGAGTGGCTGTCGAAGTGCAATTCAAGTGCCCGTTCGACTCGCGTCCGACCGCTCGCGCGGACGGCACTCGCTCAGGGCAGCCCAGTTGCTGGGCATAGTCAGTGCATTCGTCGGCGGGCTTGGGCGTAAACTCACGAATCGCGGCGGCGCCGCGATTCAGGGCTTTCCTTCCGTGAAACTGCTTTCGCGATTCGTAACCCTTCGACTCACGCATCACCGCTCACGCGGTGATGCGTTCGCTCAGGGCGGGCCCTCTCTCGTTCAGAAGACAGCGAGTCGTGTCGTGATCAAGGGCGCGGCCGATGCTGCCGGCAAGGCGGTGACGCTCGTAATCACCGTGCTGGCGGCGCGCACCCTGAACGCCGATGCGTTCGGGGTGATGGCGCTGGCCATGGCGACCGGCTGGCTGCTCGGCGTCGCCACCGACGCGGGCCTGTCGATGCACCTGGCGCGCGAAACCGCGCGCCGGTCCGGCCAATCACGCCAGCTCGCTGATCGAAGTACTGCGCCTCCGCGCCGGGCTCGCCTATCTCGCAGCGACGATGATCGCGTTCTTCACGCCGAGAATTGTGCCGCCGAACTGGAAGATGCAGTTCGTGCTGATCGTGTTCGCGCAGCTGACCGCCGCCGTCATCGAAACGATCGCGCACTACTTTCGCGGCGCCGGACGCAGCGAAATCGAATCGGCGATTCACGCTGCGTATCGCTTGAGCACGCTCGTTCTTGCGGTCATCGTCCTGTGGTGGTGGCCGCGGCTCGATTTTCTCGGCGCGGCGATGCTCGTTCCTGCAGTTCTCGCCATGCTCGTTTCGGTGGTGATCGCCTGGCGGCTATCCGGCTGAAGCCGGGGACCAGGGATCACGGGAACCAGGGATGCACGGGAGTCGCTGCTGACGCCTTCACCGCGAGTTTCGTTCGAGACGTCCTGCCTCTCGGCGCCGGTGTGTTGCTGTCCGCGCTTTACTTCCGGATCGACGTGTACTTCATCGAGCAGTGGCAGGGACTCGAAGCGGTTGGCGGTTACAACGCGGTGTTCCGGCTCGTTGAAGCGTTGCGGCTGCTGCCCGCGGCCGTCATGGCCGTGACGTTTCCGATGCTGGTCCAGACCACCGACACCCGGCTGGTGCGGCGCATCGGCGGCTCGCTCGCCGTCGCCGGCGCGGCGCTCGCCCTGGTGTGCGCAGCTTGGCTCGTCGCTGATCGTGCCGCTCGTCTACGGCGCGGCATACCTCTACACCGCGCCAACGTTCGCGATACTCTCGCTCGCCCTACCGCTGTTCTTCCTGAACTACGCGCTGACGCATCAGGTGATCGGCTGGGATGGCCAGCGTTCATACCTGCTGATCGCGGCGCTTGCCCTCATCGCGAATGTGGTCGCAAATCTCGCGCTGGTACCGTCGCAAGGGATGATCGGCGCCGCGATCGCGACGCTCGTCACCGAAGTCGTCGTTACTGCAGGTTGTCTCTATGCGCTCGCCGCCAGACCGTCGCCGCAGCCGGCGCTGGAGGCGCGATGATCCCGACGCGCGAACAGGAGCTCGCCGTCCTGCGCTCGGTGGTCTACGCGTCGCTCTTCGACTATCCGCTCGAGCCGGCACAGCTCGAATCGAGCCTGATTGGCATCGGCGCCGACGCGGCGACGATCGAGTGCTGGTGGCGCGAGAGCGATCTGCTGCAGGCGACGATCGAGTATCGCGATGGACTCTATTTTCCTGCGGGCCGGTCCGACCTGGTGGGCACCCGGTCGCGCCGGGAAGCCCTGAGCCGCGATCTGCTCGATCGCGATCGACGCATCCTGTCCTTCGTCGCGAACCTGCCGTTCGTGCGGATGGTGGCCCTATCGGGCAGCCTCGCTCACCTCAACGCCGAGGGCTCCGCGGATCTCGATCTGTTCGTGATCACCGCGCCGAACCGGGTGTGGAGCGTCACTGTCGCGACAGTGGTGGTGTCGAAGCTGCTTGGCTGGCGCAAGCAGCTCTGCATGAATTACGTGGTGTCGGAGCAGGCGATGGCGCTCGAGCCGAAGGATCTGTTTTCCGCAAACCAGATCATTCACCTGCGGCCGCTGATGGGCTACAAGGTGTTCGAGCGATTCATCGAGTCCAACGGCTTCGTTCGCGAGTTTTATCCGAACTTTGAACCGACAAGCCCCAAGCCCGCCAGCCCGCAAGCCCGCAAGCCCGTTATGGAGCGCGCCCTCTCCCTCGGCGTCGCGCAGCTGGCCGAGCGCCTGGCGCGCGGGTGGTACGGGTGGCACCTGAGGCGACGCTCGGCAAGCTGGCAATCGAGCGATCAGGTGAGGCTCGAACCGGAATGCCTGAAGCTGCATACCAGCAGCCATCGGACGTCGACCCTTGCGAAGTTCGACGCCGCGATGGCTGAGATCCTGTCGCGCGAACCGGTTACCGCGGCGGTTGCCCGGCGGTAGTCGTCGGACGCTCGGTGCTCTTCCCCGCGTCCAGGTCGTTCCAGTTCATGATCGCGTTGAAGCCCATCGAGTAGGTGCCCTGCGTCTGCCATCGCCAGAACGGGCGGATCGCAAACATCACGACGTGGCCCTTGCCGAGCGGCACGTCGACGAGCGCCGCGCGGTTCGACAGGAACTGGCCGTTCGCGAGCGTGCCCGACAGCAGCATGTCGTTCGGGTTCTGCGGGAACGACATCACCACACGCGGCCGCGCATCGTCGAAGGTGATGCCGAACTGGCCCGCCATGCGGCGGAACTCCGCCGCGGCGTCCGGCTGCGGCTTCTGATCCGGCGCGTCCTCCGGCTCGAGCGGCGAGATGCGCAGCGGCTGCGCGTTGGGCGTCGATGTTCTGCGCCATGCCGGCGTTGCCGGCGCCGCCGCCGCCGAAGAAGCCGGCGAACTCGGGCGGGATGCCGCCGCCGCCGGCGTTCAGCACCGGCGACTGGTTGAAGTAGACCGGCAGGTCTGCGTTCTCGTAGCCGTAGGCGAGCGGGCTCTTCGCGTCGGCCCACTTGCCGCGCAGGATCGAGCCGCGCACGAAGAGCTGCGCCGGCGTTTCGACGTGACGCCGCTCGTGATCGCATAGGCCGGGAAGATCGTCGTCGTCGACCCTTCGGTGATCAGCGTGCCGCCGTCCTGGACGAATTTCGCCAGGTTCATCAGGCCCTCGAGACCCATGCCGCCGCGGATGTCGTCTGACTGGTCAACGAAGCCGAGGTTCGGCGTCTTGTCGGTCTTCTTGTACGGCAGCGGCGCGGTGCCGGTCATGGCCATGCCGTTCACCTGCGACTGCGCGGTGCCGCCGACGTGCGGGAAGATGATCACGTCGTACTTCGAGCGGAGGTTCGACTCGCCCTTCAGCTTCTGATCGGCGAAGTAGGTGTACGGGATCGCCATAGGTGTCGAGCGCGGCGCGCACCCAGCCTTCATCCTGCGTGCGGGTCCAGCTGTGGACGTAGCCGATGCGCGGGATGTCGAGATCGTGCGTGCGCACCGCCGGCGCTGCGGCGACGGCCCACGCCGAGAGGCCCAGATCCTTCAGCATCGGCTCGAGCTTCGCGCGATCGGCGTCCGGAACGATGATCGCGCCGGCGCGGAACTTCCGCCCGTTCAGCTCGAAGTCCTCTTCTGCGGCCAGCATCTTCACGTCGGCGTTCTTGAAGCGGAACGTCACCAGGTTGTTGTCGGCGGTGTGCTCGACGACGAGCGTGGCGCCGGTGCCGGTGATGCCGCCGTCGGCCTTGACGGGTCCGGTGATCTTCGTCATCGGCTGCTTGAAGATCGCCCTTGTCGTTCACGGTCTGCAGCTTGACGTTGCGCATGTACTGGAACGTCCAGCCGGTGTCGTCGTACGGGCTCGGGTTCTGCGGCGGGTAGTTCTGGATCGACGAAGTACATCTCGGCCAGCGTGCGGTACGGCTGGTCGCCGCGGATCACGTAGTCGCCGGCGGCGACGCTGACGTTGCCGGCCTTGAAGGCGCTGTCGGCGCGGTGCACCTCGAGACCCTGGCGCATCAGCTCGTTGATGGCGTCGGCGGCGTCGGCCTTGCGGCGCTGGCCGGCGGGCATGATCCACGCGTTGATCGGGCCGTCAACGCCCTCGGCGATGGCGCGCTTGTTCTTCAGCCAGTAGTTCTCGAGGTAGAGCTCCCTGTTCTTCGCGACGTGGCTCAGCGAGAACAGCACGCCCGACTGCTGGATGTTGGTGTTGTTGCGCGGGCCCCACTTGATGAACGGCAGCGGCGGGTTCGGGCGGAACCATTCCTTGCTCGTGTCGCTGGCGCCGGGCCGCACCTCGTACGGATCGGGACCGTAGCTCTGCACCTCGTAGAAGCGGCCGATCGAGTTGTGCGAGTGGGCGATGAAGAACATGTAGTTCGGCACCCAGCCGTCGTAGAAGCCGTAGGTCCACACGCCGGGCACGCCGCGCTTGGTCATCTCCATGACGTCGTTCTGCGCGAGCTGCCACCATTCGCTGATGACGATCGGATCGAGCGCGTCGTTGTAGGGCCCGGTGCCGGTCGAGGAGTAGAGGTAGGTCTGCGCCTCGTGCAGGTCGTGCATGACGGTCGGGTACCACTGCAGCTGCGTGCGCGTGACGGCCTTGGTCAGCTCGAGGAACTGGCCCATGCCGTCGCGGTTGTTGTCGTGCTGCACGTACTTGCCCCAGTACATCAGCGGCAGCCGCGCGTCGCCGCGGGCGCGCGTCTTGTTGTAGTAGTAGGTGTCGACCTGCTTCTCGCGGCCGTCGACTTCGATCACCGGCGTGATCAGCGTGATCACGTTGTTGCGGATGTTCTGGATGAAGGGCGTCTCCTCGACGATCAGCCGGTAGGCCAGCTCGATCAGCATCTCGGGGCCGCCGTTCTCCGGCGAGTGCATGCCGCTCGTCAGGTAGTAGATCGGCTTGGCGGTCTTGAGGAGCGCCTGCGCCTGGGCGTCGGTGGTCTTGCGCGGATCGTTCAGCGCGGCGAGCTGATCGCGGTACTTCTCGAGGTTCTTGATCGTCGCCTCGTCGGCAATCGCGAGCGCGACCATGTCGCGGCCTTCTTCGCTCGTGCCGATCTTCCAGTAGCGCGCGCGCGGCGAGACCTTGGCGAGCTGCTCGTAGTAGCGATGGATGTCCTTGGCGTAGGTGAGCTCGCCGGGCTGGCCGACGTAGCGGCCGAGAAACTTCAGCGGCGTCGGCACGGTGTCGGATGCCGGCAGGTGATCGACCAGCTCGGTCGTGATCCGCGGGTCCTGCAGCGACTCCTTGATCTTCGCCGTGTACTCAGCGTCGATCTTCTGCGCCGCGGGTGGTTTTGACTGGGCGTTCACGCCGACGGCCGCACAACACGCCGAGACGAACAACGCCAGGATGGTCTTCTTCATAACTCCTCCGAACCGTCGGAATCGTAGAACGGCCGTAGAACACCTGTTTGAACGGCCGCAGAACGATCAGTATATGAGGACACCCTCCACGGAATAGGACGTACATTCGATGCGAGTTTCCGCGAAACAGGCGTAAAATCTGGTGTTCCGGGCCCGTTACCCCGGCACGGCCCTTGCTCAAGCACCCGGTCAGGAGTTCAATCGCAATGGAGTTCAACAAGCTGGTCTTTGCGGGGTTGGCGGTTGGGTGCCTGGCTGCTGCGGCCGGCGGCTCGTACCTGGCGGTCCGGCAGAACCAGGTCGCGAGCGTCGCAAGTGAGGCGAGTGAAGCGACGTGAGGCGAGTGCACTCGGCTCACTCGCATCACCCGCATCACCCGGTTCACCCCGCGTCACCCGCGGGTGCCGTGACCGAATCCGAAGGCGTGATTTCTCCCGAACCGGCAACGCCGGCGCGACCCGATGCGCCCGCTCCGGCTGCACCGGTACGTCGAACTCCCGCGATGTCCAGTGCGCCGGCCAGCTCGTCACGCGCTTCGACTCGTGACGGGTCGCGCAGTTCGCCACCCGTCACTCGCTCAGCGCAGGCGCCTGAATCCGCAAGTGCGCATCGAGCGCACCCGGGCCATCGGCTCCCAGCACGTCTGGCTCGATGTGGGAGACGCGTCCGCCCGTGCAGCCGTCGACGCCTGACTACAAGGAACCCGAGCCGCCCGCTCCGCCTCCGCCGCCCGCTCCGGAGTTCGTCGACCTGACGGTGCCTTCGGACGCGGTGCTCGGGTTGCAGATCGAGCGCACCGTGTCGAGCGAGCTCGCGCGTGTTGAAGACAAGGTCGACGCGCGCGTCACGCGCGACGTGCGCGTGTCCGATCGCATCGCGATTCCCGCCGGATCGACCGTCCGCGGATCGGTGACGGAAGTCGATCGCGGGGGCAGGATGAAGGGCAAGGCGCGCCTGGCGATCCGCTTCCACACCATCGTGCTGGCCGACGGCACCGAGGTCGCACTGAAGACGGATCCGGTGGTGCGCGAAGGCCAGTCGCCCGGCGGCGAGAGCGCCGCAAAAGTAGGCGGCGCGGCGATCGGCGGCGCGATCCTCGGCGCGATTCTCGGCGGCGGCAAAGGCGCGGCAATCGGCGGCGCAGTCGGCGCCGGCGCCGGCACGGCCGCGGCGATGACCAACGATCGCAGCCCGGCGACGCTGACGGCGGGCACGACGGTCACGGTGCGGATGCAGGCGCCGGTGACGGTGACAGTGCAGAAGGAATAGGAAGGGCTTACGGGCTCAGGGTTCAACGGTTCCAGGGCACGTGCATCGCAGTTCCAGAAGCCCGTAGACCTTGGAACTTCGGAAGACCTGCCTCTGAGCCCGTGAGACCTCTGCAAGCCCTTGGAAGCCCTATTTCTTGTGCGCCGCAATGTAATCGAGCGCAAACTTCTCCAGCGCCTCGCCGCGCAGGCCGATCAGCTTCGCTTCCTCGGTTGCCTTTTCGATTGTCCATCCGTCCTGCAAGACGCGCTTGATCAGCCAGAATGCGCCGACGCGGCTCGCCGCTCCGCAGTGCACGTAAGCAGGTTGATTGCTCTTGTTGGCAATCTCGCCGAGGAAGGTATCGACGGCCTTCGGATCCGGCTGCTGCGTGTTGAACGGAATGCTGATGTATTTCAGGCCCAGTTCCTTTGCCCGTGCCGCATTTTGTTCGAGGTTGGCGCCCTGTTCGCCTGCGGTACGCAGGTTGATCACTGCCTTGAAGCCGTCCTTGGCCAACCCATCGAGCGCCGCGGTGTCGGTGGCGCCGCCACATGCCACAACGGCGTCGACCCTGCTGAAATTGACGATGCCTGCACGTTCCTGCTTGGTGACCTGAGCCGCAGCAGGTATCGCGAACGCGAGAACCAGGAGTGTGGTGAAGAAACGCATGACTTACAGCCTCCGCCAGCCATCCTAACACTCGTAACCCCCTAACGCCCCTAAGCCCCTAAGCCCCTGTCGTTTCGCCTCAGCCTTTGTTGACACCGCGGCCACTGGGAGGCCATACTGAAGGGTCGTTTGACGCGGCGATTTCTCCGACTTGGTGGGCCGCGTCTTTTTCCTGCCGCGCCTCCGGCGCGGCGCTATCTAAGTCGCGAGCCAGGCCCGCGATTGTTCGCGGGCTTTTTTTTGGAGTGTTAATGAGTAACCGATACATCTTTTCTTCGGAGTCGGTCGGCGAAGGCCATCCCGACAAGGTCGCCGATACGATTTCCGACGCGGTCCTCGACGCCTGCCTCACGCAGGACAAGTTCAGCCGCGTCGCGTGCGAAACCTACGTCAAGTCGAACGTCGTCATCGTCGGCGGCGAGATCACCACCAAGGCGAAACTCGACGTCGAACAGATCGCGCGCGACGACCATTCGCGAGATCGGCTACGTCAATGACGATGACGTGTTCCACGCGGATCGCGTGTTCGTGAACCTGCTGCTCACGCAGCAGTCGCCGGACATCGCGCAGGGCGTCGATGCGCGCAAGGTGAAGGGCAAGAAGACATCGCGCAGCAGGGCGCGGGCGACCAGGGGTTGATGTTCGGCTATGCCAGCAACGAAACGCCGGAGCTGATGCCGGCGCCGATCATGTTCGCGCATCGCCTCGGCCGCCAGCTGACGAAGATTCGCAAGGCGGGCGGCGCCGACTGGCTGCGCCCCGACGCGAAGTCGCAGGTCTCGGTGATCTACGAGGACGGCAAGCCCGTCGGCATCTCCAACGTCGTCATCTCGACGCAGCACGCCGCCGACGCCTCCCACGACAAGATCGAAAAGTTCTGCATCAACGAAGTGATCCGCAAGGTGCTGCCGGCGCGCCTGCTGAACGGCGACACCGAATTCCTGATCAACCCGACCGGCCGCTTCGTCGTCGGCGGACCGCAGGGTGACACCGGCCTCACCGGCCGCAAGATCATCGTCGACAGCTACGGCGGCATGGGACGTCACGGCGGCGGCGCGTTCTCGGGCAAGGATCCAACGAAGGTCGATCGCAGCGCCGCATACATGGGCCGCTGGGTCGCGAAGACCGTCGTCGCGGCGAAGCTCGCGGCGAAATGCGAAGTGCAGTTCGCGTACGCGATCGGCCACCCCGATCCGGTGAGCGTGCACGTCGAGACGTTCGGCACGGCGACAGTGCCAGACGCGAAGATCATTCGCGCCATCAACCGCGTGTTCGACTTCCAGCCCGCGGCGATCATCGACCAGCTCAAGCTGCGCCGGCCGATCTACTCGAAGACGACCAACTACGGACACTTCGGGAAGAACGACAAGGACCTCACTTGGGAAGCCACCGATAAAGTGCGCGCGCTGCTGGGCGCACTCTAAGGTCTTGCGGGCTTACGGTCAACGGGCTTACGGGATCTCAACTCGAGATTCCGTACCCGCAAGCCCGTAGCCCGCAAGCCCGCAGGACCTCAATCGTCAGTTGGCCAGCTTGATCGACTTCACGTTGATCATCTTCTGGCCGTCCTTCTCCGTCACTTCGCCGATCACGACGACGTTCTTGGCGACGAAGTCGAGCAGCTTCGCATTGCTGTTGGCGGCGTAGTCGCCGGTCACGGTATAGATCGCGTCGGCGGTGAGGATGCCAACGGGCTGGCCCTTCTTGGCGCACACCATCGCGCAGTTGGCGTGGGCGTCGCCCTTGCCGGCATCCTTCTTGGCCACCGAGCACGCGACGTCCACGACCTCGCCTTTCACGGTCATGTCGGATGCAAGCACCGGCATCGTCAAGGCCACTGCGAACACGGCGCCGGCCACCATCGAAATCACGTTGCGCATAATCACACTCCTTGAAATGGGGGCAAACGCGGCGTTCGGTGCCGCGAGAACCTAATATACTCCCCGTTAGACGCCACCAAGGAAACGAGGGATCCATGCCCAACACACAGCCTTCTCAGGCTCTCGCGGCGTTGGCAATTCTCGGCGTGATGTCGACCGCGCCCGCGCCCGCCGCGCAATCAGCGGCGGCGCCGTCGATCGACGACCTGATCAACCTCAAGCGTGTGGCGACGCCGGCGATCTCTCCCAACGGCCAGCTGGTCGCCTACGGCATCCGCGAAACCAACTGGGATGAGAACGCGTACGAGACCGAGATCTGGATCGGCGAGGCCGCGACGGGCCAGACTCGCCAGCTCACCAACGCGCGCAAGTCCAGCACCCAGCCGGCTTTCTCTCCCGACAGCGCGTGGCTCGGCTTCGTGTCCGATCGCGACGGCAAGCGGCAGCTCTATCGCATTGCCCTCAGCGGCGGCGAAGCGGAGAAGCTCACGAGCGTCGACGAGGGCGTCAACAACTTCGCCTGGTCGCCCGACGGCAAGCAGATCGCGTTCACGATGATGGAGACCGTCACCGACGCGATGAAGGAGCGCGAGAAGCGCTGGGGCGACATCCGGATCGAGGATCAGGATCAACGCTATACCCACCTGCATGTGTTCGACATCGCGACGAAGGCTTCAAAGCAGGTGACGTCAGGCGATTTCGTCGTCGGCAGCTTCAAGTGGTCGCCTGACGGACGCAACATCGCCTACGATCGCCGCGCAACGAGCGATCCCGCCGATGGCGGAACCGCGGACATCTCGGTCCTTTCCATCGACTCCGGCAAGTCCGTCGTCGTCGTCGCGCAAGCTGGACCTGACTCGAATCCCCACTGGTCGCCTGACGGGACCGAGCTCGCGTTCGTCACCGCCATGGGCAAGCCGACGTACTTCTACACGAACAGCGTCATCGCCACGGTCGCGATCGGTTCGACGACGCCACGCAGCATGACCGACGCCTTCGACGAAGATCCGAACCTGATTGCCTGGACCAAGGCAGGGATCCGGTTCTCGTCGTCGCAGCGCACGTGGGCGTATCTCTTCACGGTCGATCCCGGGACGAAGCAGATCACGAGGCACGCGGTCCGTGACGGATGGATCGGCAGTGGTTTCTCACTCACACCCGACGGCTCGCAAGTCGCGTTTATCGCCTCGGGCCCTTCGGAGTTTCCGGACGTCTACGTCGCGCCAGTGCAGACGATGACGGCCAGGAAACTGAGCGATACGGGCGCGCAGATCGCATCGTGGCCGAAACACACCCGTGAAGTGATCGCGTGGAAGAGCCAGGATGGCGCCGAGATCGAAGGCGTTCTGCACAAGCCCGCCGACTTCCAGCAGGGACGTCGGTATCCGCTCCTGATCGTGATTCACGGCGGCCCGACCGGCGTCTCGCGGCCGGCGCCGTACGGCAGCTCTACTGCGCACCCGATCGATGCCTTCCTCGCAAAGGGCGCGATCGTGCTCGAGCCCAACTACCGCGGTAGCGCCGGTTACGGCGAGAAGTTCCGCTCGCTCAACGTCCGCAATCTCGGCATCGGCGATGCCTGGGATGTCTTGTCGGGCATCGACGCGCTCGTGCAGCAGGGCATCGCCGATCGGGACCGGGTCGGCAGCATGGGTTGGAGCCAGGGCGGCTATATTTCCGCGTTCCTGACGACGAAGCATTCCGATCGATTCAAGGCGATCTCGGTCGGCGCAGGCATTTCCGACTGGATGACGTATTACGTCAACACCGACATCCATCCGTTCACGCGGCAGTACCTGAAAGCCACGCCGTGGGACGATCCGAAGATCTACGCCGACACTTCACCAATGACCTACATCAAGCAGGCGCGCACGCCGACCTTGATTCAGCACGGCGATCAGGACGCGCGCGTGCCGATTCCGAACGCGTTCCAGCTCTATCAGGGACTGCGCGATCAGAACGTGCCGGTGCAGCTCGCGATCTTCAAGGGCTTCGGCCACGGCATCAACAAGCCGAAGGCCAATCGCGCCGCGATGCAGCAGAACCTCGACTGGTTCGCGCGCTACATCTGGAATCAGCCGGCGGGGACACAACAGCAGTAGTCGGAGTCGGTTCAACGGTTCAAGGCGTTCAAAGAGTTCAAGGGTTATGGCATCTACCAGGATTCTCGTTGCTCTCGGTCTCGCGTTTGTTGTTTCGCAGTCGACGACCCCGCTCGCGCAAGGTGGGCGTGTGGTCGCGATTCGCGGCGGCACGGTCCTCACCGTCACGCGGGGCACCATTCAGGACGGCGTCGTGGTCATCCGCGATGGCAAGATTGCCGCGGTCGGCGGACCGAATACTGAGATTCCCTCCGGCGCCGACATCGTCGAGGCGACGGGCCGCTTCGTGAGCCCGGGCATCATCGACGCGCACTCGCACATCGCCGCCGAATCGATCAACGAGGGCGGCACGACGGTGAGCTCGATGACGGGCATCGAGGACGTCCTCGATCCGACCGACGTCGCGATCCATCGCGACCTCGCGGGCGGCCTGACGGTTGCGAACGTCCTGCACGGGAGCGCGAACCCGATCGGCGGCAAGAACCAGGTCATCAAGCTGCGCTGGGGCAAGGACGCGCGCGGCCTCGTTTTCGAGGGCGCTCCGCCCGGGATCAAGTTTGCCCTGGGCGAGAATCCCAAGGACATGCGGCAGTTCGGGCAGACCGGCCCGCGGCGCTACCCGATCACACGGGCCGGCACCGAGTTCGTGATCCGCGATGCGTTCAGCCGCGCCAAGGCTTACCAGAAAGAGTGGCAGGAGTACGATCGCCGCAATAAAGCCGGCGAGGACATCTCGATGCCGCGGCGAGATCTGCAGCTCGAGCCGCTGGTCGAAATCCTCGAGGGCAGGCGGCTGGTGCATTCGCACACCTACCGCGCGGACGAAACGCTGATGCTGATGCGGCTGGCCGAAGAGATGGGCTTCAAGATCGCCACCTTCCAGCACGTGCTCGAGGGCTACAAGGTCGCCGACGAAATGGCGAAGCACGGCGTCGGCGGCTCGACCTTCTCCGACTGGTGGGCGTACAAAGTCGAGGCCGAGGACGCGATTCCCTACAACGCTGCGATCATGCACCGGCGCGGCGTGCTCGTCTCGATCAACTCCGATAGCGCCGAGCACGCGCGCCGCCTCAATACCGAGGCGGCCAAGTCGATGCACTGGGGCGGCCTCAGCGAAGACGAGGCGCTTGCGTTCGTGACGATCAATCCGGCGAAGCAGCTCAAGATCGACGCGCGGGTCGGCTCGCTCGAAGCCGGCAAGGATGCCGACGTCGTGATCTGGAACAAGCACCCGCTCAGCACCTACGCGATCGTCGATCGCGTCTACATCGACGGGCAGCAGTACTACGATCGCCTCGCGGAAGAGCGCCGGCTGACCGATGCCGGCAGGGAAAAGACCACGCTGTCGGCGGCAGAAGGCCGGCCACAGATCCCAGGGCCACAGAAGGCACAGACGCCACAGACGTCGGCCACAGAAGGCGCAGACACCACAGACTTCATCCAGCCCCGAGGAAACATTTGGGTCGGTAGCACCCCCCGCCCGGACTCAGGCAGTGCCTTCATCCGGGCCGATCACGGCAATCACCAACGCGCGCATTTTCCCGATCAGCGGGCCGGTCATCGATCGCGGCACGGTCGTCATTCGCGGCAACCGCATCGAGGCGGTCGGCGCGACGATCGCGGTTCCCGCCGGCGCGCAGGTGATCGACGCCAAGGGCAGCGAGGTCTACCCGGGATTCATCGACGCGCGGACGTCGATCGGACTGAACGAGCCGGGGCCGCGCGGCTTCGACGACACCAACGAGATGCTCGAGATCAACGCCTCCGTGAAGGCGCAGGTCGCGTATCAAAGCGACAGCGACGCGATCCCGGTCGCGCGCGTCAACGGCATCACCAGCGTGGCGGTCGTGCCGTCCGGCGGGCTGATCGGCGGGCAGATTGCCGTGATGAACCTCGACGGATGGACGTGGGAGGAAGCCACCCTTCAACCGGTCGCCGGTGTGAGCTTCCAGTTCCCGCCGCTGATTCGCGGCGGGGGCGGCGGTGGTGGAGGAGGCGGTGGCGGCGCCGCCGATGCCAACCGCAAGTACGAGGACCTGAAGAAGGAACGCGATGCAAAGGTGAAGCGCGTCGAGGATCTCATCGCGCGGGCACGAGCGTATGGGCGCATGCCGGTTGCCGAACGCGCGACCGACTGGAACCTGGCGGCCCTCGTGCCGATCGCGGACCTGAAGCAACCCATGTTCGTCGCCGCCAATAACGAAGCCGACATTCGCGAAGCGGTGGCGTTTGCCGATCGCGCCGGCATCCGGATCGTCATCACCGGCGGCCTCGAGTCGCCGCTGGTGGCGCCGCTCCTCAAGGAAAAGAACGTCCCGGTGATCCTCGGCTCGGTCCTGACGATGCCCGCCCGCGAGGACGCGCACCACGCGGCAACCTACAAGGCCGCGGGCGAGCTGGCGGAGGCCGGCGTGCTGTTCGCGTTCGGCACCGGCGGCGCGGCGAACAACCGCCTGATTCCCTACGAGGCGGCGATCTCGGTCGCGTGGGGCCTCGATCGCGACCGCGCACTGCGCGCGATCACGCTCGACGCCGCCAGGATCCTCGGCGTCGCCGATCGCGTCGGTTCGCTCGAGCCGGGGAAGCTGGCCAATCTGTTCATCGCCAACGGCGATCCGATGGAAATGAAGACGCAGTTCACGCACATCTTCATCAACGGCAGGAGCGTCGGGCTCAAGAGCAAGCACACCGAGCTCAACGAACGCTTCTCGTCGCGGCCGGGGGTGAAGTGATGATGAAGGTCTTGAGGTCCTGGGGTCTTGAGGTCTTGAGGATTCCGGCGGTTTGGAGGGCGATGGCTTTAGCCGTCGCCGGCGTCGACCTCGTTTCCGCGCAGCAAGAGGCGACCATTCACCTACGCGATCACCGGCGCGCGCATCGTTCCGGTGTCGTCGGCGCCGATCGACAACGGCACCGTGGTGTTTTCGGCCGGCGTGATCACGGCAATCGGAGGAGACATTCCGGTGCCGCAGGGCGCGATCACCATTGCCGGCAAGGGCATGACGGTCTACCCCGGGCTGATCGACATGGGCAGCAGCGCCGGCCTCGAGGCGCCCGCGATCGCGCGCGCGGAGAATCCGCAAACGACCGAAGACATCGAGCGGGTGAAGCGCGAGACGCTGCTGCGCCCGCATCTGCGCGCCTCTGATTACATGAACCCGGCGGCGGCGGCGCTGGCGCGCGCCGCAGAAGCCGGCATCACCGCGATCCTCGCCACGCCGGCCAGTGACGGCATCCGCGGCCAGAGCGCGCTCGTGCTGACGTCGATCGGCGCCGACCAGCCGCAGATCGGATCGCTCGCCGACGATCGGAGAGGGCCGCTCGTGGTGCGAGCACCCGTCGCGTTGCACGTCGGCATCGCCAGCAGCCCGGCCGGCGGCGATGCCTACCCGAACTCGCTGATGGGCATCATCGCGTTCAATCGGCAGGCGTTCCTCGACGCGCAGTGGTACCAGCAGGCGAAGTCACGCGCCTACTCGCCGGCGATGGACGCGATGCAGCCGGCAATTGCGGGACGCATGCCGGTGGCGTTCCGCGCCTCGACGGCGCGCGATGTATCACGCGCGCTCGACATGGCGAAGATGTTCAAGCTCGATCCGATCATCAGCGGTGCGCGGGAAGTCGAGCCCGTGGCCGCCGAGATCAAGGCGGCGAACGCACGCGTCATCTACAGCCTCAACTTCCCCACCCGGCGCGTGTCCCTGGCGCCCGATGCCGACGAAGGTTTGCGGGTGCTTCGCGATCGCGCGAACGCGCCGAAGGGTCCGGCCACGCTCGACAAAGCCGGCATCCTCTTCGCGTTTGAATCCGCGGGCCTGGCCGAAACCAAGGACTTCCTGAAGAACGCGCAGAAAACCGTGGCCAACGGACTTTCGAAGGATGCGGCGATCAAGGCGCTGACGCTGAATGCGGCCACGCTGGCCGGCGCCGCCGATCGCCTGGGCTCGCTCGACAAGGGTAAGATCGCCAACGTCATCGTGACCGACGGCGACGTGTTCGAGGAGAAGACGACCATCAAGCACGTGTTCGTGAACGGCCGCCCCGTGACGCTGCCGCGATGATGCGCTCGATCACCCTCGCGGTTCTTCTCGTCCTCGCGCAACAAGGTCCCCCCAGGGATCCTGGCGCCACTCGGCCGCCCGATCTCGTCGAGTTGACGAAGCTCGATCCGACGATCAAGCTCGACATCCGCTACGCGGGCACGAACAACTTTCTCGGCAAGCCGGTTTACAAGGAGGCGCGCGCTTTTCTGCAGCGCCCTGCAGCGGAATCGCTCCTCAATGCACATCGCCAACTACAGAAGCGCGGTTACGGATTGCTCATCCACGACGGCTATCGCCCGTGGACGATCACGAAGTTGTTCTGGGACATGACGTCCGGGGCGCAGCGCGAATTCGTCGCCGATCCCGCGACCGGCTCGAAACACAATCGTGGCTGCGCGGTCGATTTGACGCTGTACGACCTGAAGACCGGTCAGGTGGTCAAGATGCCCGGCGCCTACGACGAGATGACCGAGCGCTCGTATCCGGATTACAAGGGCGGCACCACCGACGAGCGCGCACGGCGCGATTTGTTGCGGGCGGCGATGGAGAGCCACGACTTCACGGTCGAGCCGAACGAGTGGTGGCACTTCAACTACAAGGACTGGAAGGAATATCCAATCCTCGACATCGCATTTTCCGAAATCAAATAGCCGGCTCCATGAGATACGCTGAAGAGCGCTCATGGAGTATCTTGATCGATCTCTTTCTTCACCTCGACGTTCACCTCGCCGAGTTCGTCGCTCAATATGGAATCTGGGTTTACGCTGGGCTCTTCGCTGTCATCTTCGCGGAGACCGGTCTCGTCGTCACGCCATTTCTCCCGGGCGATTCACTGCTGTTTGCCGCGGGCGCCCTGGCGGCGACGGGCGCGATGGACGTCACGCTCGTGCTCGGACTGATCGCGGTTGCGGCGATCCTCGGCAACTCGGTGAACTACGCGATCGGCCGCGCGATCGGGCCGCGCGTGTTTGCGGCGAGCGACGGTACGGGGTGGCAGAGCAAACTGCTCAACCGGAAACACCTGGATCGCGCGCACGAGTTCTTCGAGAGGCATGGCGCCGTCGCGGTGATCTCGAGCCGCTTTGCTCCGATCATCCGCACGTTCGTGCCGTTTGTGGCCGGCGCCGCGGCAATGTCGGCGTCGAAGTTTCTCCTCTACAACGTCGCCGGCGGACTGCTGTGGACGGCGCTCTGCGTCGGGGCGGGCTATGCGTTCGGCAATGTGCCCATCATCAAGAACAACTTCTCCCTCGTCGCGCTTGGCATTGTCGCGGTGTCGCTGCTGCCGATGGTCGTGGAGATCGTGCGGGCTCGCAGCGGAGCTGTTCCAAAGGTGTGAGGTCCGGGGCGTATTCGCTCGAGGATCGGCTGTCGCTACGGCAGGTTGTAACGAACCTGCGCGAGAAACAAGAACGATCGCGCCGAAGACAACCCGGTCTGCGGCGTCGACAACGGCTCCCTGGTCAGCCACGACACTTGCGCGTTGAACTGCGCCGAACCGCGATCGGGTGTCCTGACGATCTGATAGGCGCCGGTCGCCGACAGCTCCTGTATCGAGCGGTTGTGACTGCTCGGGGAGCCGGGAAAGCCGAAACCGATGGCGCTGCCGTCGCGGTCGGTGGAGTAAGTGCCGTCGGTGTTCACGCCGCTCAAGTATCCGGCGACGGAAACCCGGTCCGTCAGCGATTGCTCCACGCCGCCGACCTAGGAGATGGTGTCGATCAGATCGATCGACCCATCGCTGTCGAATGCCGCGTCGGGGACCAGCCCGCCGATGTAGCGCCCCAATCCTGACCCAACCGCCCACTGCCCGAAGATCTTCGTGGTCTTGGTTGGATTGACGCGGGCGTTGACGCTCACCCCGCCGCCCGTGGCCTTGAAGTCGTCGTCGTAAGGCGCCACCGTATGGCGGAACACGCGAAGCACGCCGCCGGCATCGACATGGAACGCGGAGCCAGGCGAATACGTGACGCGGGTTGAGAAATCCGGCATGAGGTTGGGCGCCCTCAGTTCGTCGGCGCCGGTGTTGTACTGGGCGTCGATGTCGGCGGCGCAGCATTGGGGCAGCGTCACCAGTCCTCGGCCCAGTTGCTGCTCGGGGTTTTCAGCCGACACCGCCCAGTTGAAGCGCATCGACGGGCGCCACGTCAGGCGCAGCTGCGGCGATCGATTCCAGACCATGCCCGCCACGTAGTTCTGGTCGACGGCTTGCGTCAGTTCGACGTCCGCCGGCCAGATCGACAGCTGATCCTTCGGCGCTGTCATCAGCGAGAATGCCTGGCCGGCCGCGAGAAAGACGTTCTGCCCGTATCGAACTTCGGCAAACGCCAGCCGTAAACGGAACCCGACGCCTGACGTCGTCACGGCGACATTGCCGGGCGTGGACCCGGCGAAATCCATCTCAAAATACCCCGACAACCGGTTGAATCGAGGGCCCTCGGGATAATCGGCATCGACGCGAATCGACAGCCGCGACGCCTGGGCGCTCAACCGCGATTCACTGACATTGCCCTGCACAGTATCGGCATAGGGAATGGTCGCGAAGTTCGTGCCCACGCCCCCGCCGCTGTTGGTCGACCGGTAGATGCCGTGCAGACCGACGTAGCCGCCAATCCGGAGTCTCGCCGGGCCGACGGCGAGCGATGGCCCTTCGGGCTGCTCCTTGGCGATCTCCTGAGTGGGATTGAGAGGGCGCGGTGGTAGCGGGCTCGGTGGCGCCGGTTGAGCCGCCGCCACCGTGGCGAGGACGAGGACCGATGCGCATCCGAAGCCAACTCGACTTCTCTGCATGTGGTCGCGACTAGGAATGACGCACGGGTTCGAATTCGTAAAGCGACGCGGCCAGCCTCTTCAGTCCACGATCGTGAGCGATCAGATCGAGATGTAGCGTCGACCAATCCGACAGCAAGAGGGTCTCGTTACCCTGCCCGTCGTATGTCTTGACATAGCCCCCACACGACTCGCAATGGTCGATGCGCAATCCGGGTTCGCCCTCGATGGTCACACTCGCGAGCCGCTGAGAGTCGGTTTCACAAAACGGGCA
Organism: uncultured cyanobacterium; assembly: GCA_963833135.1. GTDB lineage: Bacteria > Acidobacteriota > Vicinamibacteria > Vicinamibacterales > UBA2999 > 12-FULL-67-14b. The sequence continues at coordinate 237,536 of CAWHWW010000019.1, forward strand.
GCCGGTTCGCTTGAACTGCCAGCGGGTGCCGCAGCGACCGCACGAGAGCAGGCGCTTGCGTCCAGGGTCGGCGCCGACCAACTGCGCCATCGCGGGCAGGGAGCCGCATGTCGGGCAGTACCTGCGAAGCCATCGCTCCTCGTCTCGCCAACCGGCGGAGCCGCTCACCACCGGACGGAGGAACCGCGCCATCGCGACCCACCCCAGATAACGCAACGACCCGGGGAACGGCAACGTGAGAGTTTCGTCGCCCAGTAAGAAGTCCGCGATGCGACGCCCTACCTCGCGCTCGCGCCGCAGTTGAGCATCGAGAGCGCGGGCCTCCTCCACGAGGCGTCCCGACGACGATCCAGCGGCGAGTCTTTCGATGAGCTCGGCCGCCATTCGGCCGCCCGGTTCGAGATCCACCGCGACATCGGTGCTCGACAGCAGCGGCACTCCGGCGAGGAAGTCCGCGCGGTAATCCTCCCATTCAGGAATGCGGACGTCGAGGATCTCGATCCCGGCCGCCGCGCGATCGACTTCTGCAGAGAGGTCGGCGACGGGCCGGAGGTACGAATGCGCCTCCAGCCACGAATCCGAAGTCATCGGCTCAATGGCCCTCGACGGGCTGCGCTTTGGAGAGAACCGGCATCAGGCGCGCCGCCAGGCCGAACAGGAAAATCGTCGCGGCGATCAACCCGATCGAAACGCCCCATTCGACGATCGAGGGCACATAGTTCTCCGGCGCCTCCCAGGGCATCCGTCCCCGGAACGCCATCGCGAAGAGAACGACGTTCATGCGGTTGTAGGCCACGCCGAGAACCGCGAGCAACGATGCCGCGAACAACACGTCGGTCCGCTGCCGAAGGGACTTGCTGGCCAGCAGGATGAGCGGTAGCACGCCGCCGAGGATGATCTCGGCCGCGAAGGCGATGCCGAGCGATCCGGAGAACGCTCCGGTGAACTGGTCGCGGATCGCCATGTCGCCAAGGCGGAACACGAGATAGACGAGAAGCGCCCAGAACGTGATCTGTCCGACCGATGCGAGCCTGGTGATCTCGAGCGGGCGGCGCCAGCCCTTGGCGATCCACATGTCGACGAGGATGACGAGCGCGGTGCCGGCCGCGATCGACGACAGGAAGAACGAGACGGGCATCACTGGCGACCACCACTGCGGGGCGAGCATGTTCGGCATCAGCAAGTACAGCGAGCCGAGCGAGCTCTGGTGCATGGTGGAGAGAGTGACGGCGGCAATCGCCAGCATGATCGGCTCGGCCTTCGAATCACGCGCCCGAAAGATCCAGGCGAGCGTGCCGAAGATCACAGCCGTTACCAGGGCGTAGAGGACGTTGCGTGACATCAGGTAGATGAACAGCGTCACCGCGCCGGCCACGTAGGCGCCGTTCCAGCGCCGCAACATCGCCGCGGCCTGGTGGTACCCGAAATGCGCGAACGGAACCGGCAGGAATTCGAGCAGGAGGATCGTGACGTAGAGTCCGACACACCACGACACTTCGAACATGGCCGAGTGTTCCGGCGCGTTCAGTGCGAGCGCGTAGAAGTGCCAGGGCAGTCCGAGATCCGCGAGGAGCGTGACCGTCACGAAGGAGTAACTCAGCAGGCCCATAAGGACGGCAGAACGGCCGAGCCCGTACAGATCCTTGCGCTGGAAAACGTAGATCACGCCGGCCATGGCGAACGCTCCGGCGGCCACCGCGATCCATACCAGGTCGAAGAGAATCCACAAACCCCACGGGTACGTGTCGGAAAGGTTGGTGCTGCCGCCGAGCCCAAGCGCGAAGCGCACGACAAACGTGACGGCGCCAAACGCCATGAGCAGCAGGAGGACCCAGTTGAACGGGGTCAGCAGTTTGCCCCCGAGGATCTCGAATTCGACGTGGCCATGGTGGCCGTCATGCGCCGCCGCGTCCGCCACCGCTTGCGTACGCTTCCGGAAGAACGCATACGCCGCGCCGAGCAGGGCGCCTACTGCCATCACGGCGGGGGGCACGGCGCCGAGCGCGGTCTTGGTGAAGGCCGGAAACGGTTTCTCTCCGTACGTCGGGAAGCCGAGCTTCTCGAACGGGACGGCCGAGAGGTACAAAACGCTCGTTCCGCCCAGTTCCTTCTCGCCGTAGATGTGGTTGACGTACCTGTCGGGCCGGTCGGCAATGCGCTTGTTCGCAAGCGCGAGCATCTCTGCGCGCGTGCCGTAGCGCAGGGCGTCAGCCGGGCACGCCTTGACGCAGGCTGGAATCGCCACGGTGTCTGCGAACTGCTTGGCCGCCTCGAGGGACAACGGCTGCCCGTTGAACGCAACTGGTGCCGGCTGAGGGATGCGATCGGCGCAGTGCGTGCACTTCGAGATTTTCGGCGCGAGTGAATTCCATTCCGCGGTCGGCACGTCCCAGGGACACGCGAGCTGGCAGTATCGGCAGCCGATGCAGTCGTCGACGTTGTACGAGACCGGACCGTCCGACTGGTGGTAGAGCGCCGTCGTCGGACATGCCGAGACGCAGGCCGGCTCGAGGCAGTGCAGGCAGCGCTGCATGACAAAGGCCGATTCCACGCCTCCGGGCTTCGCGGCGTTCTCCACCTCGTGGAAAGCGATCAGCGTGAGCGTCTTCGCGCTGAGCGCGGCCGGATTCTGGAAGCCCAGTTGATCGTCGACCTCGGTGGCCTCGCCGTCCATTTCGTTCCACTGCTTGCAGGCCACCTGGCACGCGCGGCAGCCGATGCAGTTGGCGATGTCGATCAGCGTGGTCCTGACCGAGCCCGGGTCCGCGGCTGGAGTCATGTCCGTCCCCTCGGTGATTCGGATCGTCGCGAGCGCGCGCGGCCTGCCCTCACCACATTGACGAGGCACGCCTTGGTTTCCTGGGTTCCCGCTCCGGGATCCACCGCGTCGATCGTGAGGTGGTTGACGCTCGGGCCGGTCGACAAGCCCTGGAAGCCCCAGCAGTACGGCATCCAGACGACCGTGACCTCCTGGTCGCCGATCTTCAGGGCCTTCATGCGGGGCGTGACGAGAGCCTTGACCTCGAGCTCACCGCGCGCAGACGACACCTTGACCCAGTCACCCGATTCGATTTCGAGTTTCTTCGCCAGCGTGATCGGTAATTCCAGCACCGGCTCCGGGATGAGCTCGTTCAGCCATGGGATGTTGCGCGTGGTCGAACCGCAGCACCAATGTTCCGCGACCGTCGACGTCATCAGCACGTAGGGGAACTTGTCCGCGGTGCCGATTGGCTGATGCGACTTGACGCGCGGATACTTGACCATCGGGTTGCTCTTCACACCCGGGTGAAGCACGTTTTCGACCGGGCTCTCGACGGGCTCGTACATCTCCGGCAGCGGGCCGTCCTTGGGCACGTAAGCCACGTCGCGCCAGTAGTCGGTGAATCTTGCGTCGGGGTCTGAATAGACCGCCGCAAAAAGGCGACCGACGCCTTCCGCACCGAGGTGGAAGGGGCGCTGGCCGTTCGGCGTGGCGGGACCGTCGGTCACGACCGGGACGTCAGGCACGTCGAATCCCGCCCACCGCTTCGCCTTCTCGTCCCACCACACGATGGGTTTCGTACCCGGATAGGGCTTGCCGTCCTTGTCGCACGATGCGCGGTTATAGAGGATGCGCATGTTGTTCGGCCAGGTCCACCCGAAGCCAGGATAGAGACCGAGGCCTCCCGGATCTGTTCGCGAGTCGCGGCGCTTCGAGAGGTTCTCGCCGCCGGCGAAGACACCTGCGTAAATCCAGCAGCCCGACGACGTGGAACCGTCGGCCTTGAGATCGCCAACCTTGCGGATCAGATCGCCCTTCTTGAGGCCGGTCTCCGGGTTGTCGCTGAGCGCGAAGCCGTTGATCTCCTTAAGGACGTCCTCGGCCGTAGTGTAGGTCCAGAAGGCCTTGTTGATGATCTCGTCCCTCGGCTCCTTCGAATCCTTCACCAGGTCGCGCACCGCACGAAAAACCTGATCGACGATCAGGCCGTCGGGCCTGGCCTGCCCCGGGGGCTTCACCCCGGCGTGGCGCCATTGCACCATGCCGCCCGAGTTGCTGATGGTGCCGTTCTTCTCCATGAAGAACGCGGCGGGCAACAGGATCACTTCGGTGTTGATCGACTTCGGGTCCACGCCCGGACGCTTCCAGAACGCCGCCGTCTCCGTCTCCCAGATCTCCTGGACCACGAGCGTCTCGAGCTTCGCCATCGCCGCGAAGGTCAGCGTCAGGTTGGGCAGCGTGACTGCCGGATTCTGGCCGACGATCCAGAGCATCTTCAGCTTGCCCGCGAGAGCATCCTCGAACATCGGCATCGTGCCGTAGTCCTTGGTCGCGTTGCGCTTCGGCAGCCAGGCATAGGCGTATTCGTTCTTCTCGGTGGCGGCGTCTCCAAAGAACGCCTTGAGCGTGTTGACGAGGTAGCGGCTGTCGGCGATGCCGTTCTTGCGCACGTAGTGGTAAATCGTCGGCTCGGCATTGGTCGGCGAGTTGAGGTAGCCAGGGTAGTAGTTGTAAAGCACCGCCATGTCACACGCGCCCTGCACGTTCGGCTCGCCGCGCAGCGCGTTGACGCCGCCTCCGGGCTTGCCGATGTTGCCGAGCAGGAGTTGCAGGATGGTGAACGAGCGAATCCCCTGCACTCCCGTCGTGTGCTGGGTCATCCCGAGCGCGTAGAGGATGGAGCCCGGCCGGTTCTTCGCCATCGTCTCGGCGATCTGCTTGATCTGATCGGCCGGAATGCCGGTGATCTGCTCGCCCATCTCGAGCGTGTAGCGCGAGACAAAGGTCTTCAGTCGCGCGAACACGCAGTTCGGATCGTCGAGACTCTTTGCAACACGCGGCTTGCCCTTCGCGTCGAGTTGGTATCCCCAGGTCTTGGTGTCGTAGGTGTGGCGCTCCTCGTCGTATCCGCTGAAGACTCCATCCTTGAAGCTGAAGGCTTTGTCACCGAGGTAGAGCGCGTTGGTGTGGGTGACGACGTAGTCCTCGTCGTACAACTTGTTGACGATGATGTGGCTGATCATCGCGTTCTGGAACGCCACATCGGTGCCGGGCCGGATGCGCGCGTAGACGTCGGCCGCCGCCGACGTGCGCGTGTATCGCGGATCGATGTGGATGATCGTCGCCCCGTTCTCCTGCGCCTTTCTGATCCACTTGAAGGCCATCGGGTGGTTTTCGGCGACGTTGCTGCCTTCCACGAGGATCGTCTTGCAATTCTGCAAGTCGACCCAGTGGTTGGTCATGGCTCCTCGACCGAACGTGGCCCCCAGACCGGGGACCGTGGGGCTATGTCAAAGCCGGGCCTGATGTTCGACGTAGGCGAGGCCAAGCAGCCTGGCCGCCTTTTGAAAGAGGTAACACTCCTCGTTCGTATTCTGCGCGCCGCCCATGAAGCCGATCGCGTCGGTGCGATTGACGGGCACCTCTCTGCTGCCGCCCTCGTGAGGGACGAATCGTGGGGCACTGGCGATCCGATCACCCGCAGCGTTATCCACCACGAGGTCGGGCGCATCCACCTTCTCGGTGGCGATCCACGTCTCGTCGCGCGTCTTGCGGATCTTCTGCGCGACGCGTTTGATCGCATCGTCCCAGGAGATCTCCTCCCAGTGATCGCTGCCCGGCGCCCGGTAGCGGGGCATGGTGAGCCGCTGCGGGGAAGCATGCGTCGCGAACATCGAAATGCCTTTGACACAAAGGGCCCCGCGATTCACGATGTGGTCGTAGTCGCCCTCCATCTTCAGGAGCTTGCCGTCGCGGACGGCGGCAATCATTCCGCACCCGCACGAGCAGAAGTTGCAGGAGGTGGTGAACTCGCTGACTTCCGAAAGCTTCAAATCCTGTGTGGCGGCCCGCATCGCGCGGACGTCGAGGAGCCTGCCGAGCGCCAGTCCCGATCCGCCGCCGACAGTCAGCCTGAACAGGTCCCGGCGGGTGATTATCGATCTCTGTGTCGCAGCATCGCTCGATTGATCCACGGCCTTTTCTCCTCAGCTCTTGCCAGACTGCTGGATTGTAGGGGCCTTCATAAGCAAAATCCACTCCTGTGGCTTCGCCGCAAAAGCTTCGGATCTGGGCGCTGGCGCCACTTTCAACCGGTGATGCACACGGCCGGCCGTAGTTGGATTTCGTAGGGCGATGGGCGTGCGGGTGTCAATTGTTGCGGACAGGAAACGCCGCGTGCAGGACATCGACGACGATGTGCAGGTGCGCATCGGCAAGCAACAGCGCGACACCGCTGGCGCGGTACTCGAGCTCTGCCGGCAACGCCGGGAGAACCGCTGACAGGCACGACGGCAGCAGGGCGGTGCCTTCGGAGGAGTCATTGGGCCGGGGCACGGCGGAATCGGTGTCGCCAGGCGGCGGCATTTCGCAGCCAGACGCCCGGATCCGATGGCGGAGTGCCGCGGCGACTTGCGGAGTGAAGAACGCGCCTTCGACCGTCCGGTGCCGGCGAGGTCCCACGCCGCTCCGTCTGCCGGTGGTGAAATGCGTACGAATCCGCAGCGCGCTGGAATTGCACGATCACCGGCGCGTCCACCGGCTGTCGTGCCTGCAGCGCCACAGGCGCGAGCACAATCATCGCGACGACTGTCCGGAATGCGAGGGCACGATGCGACATTTCCTTGGTGTCAAGGCAAGGGCCATGCCTCCAGAGATCGCCGCGTACATGGACAGCTTCGGCAACGGGCACTGACCGCTCCGGGAATAATCCGCAACCCCGCGAACTTTCGCCGCAGGCATGCGTGTCGATCGCGGTTGATCTCGTGTTATCGAGCGGCACGAATTTCGCTCTGTAAGTGGAGGTGCGGATACGTGTCACGGATCCGCTCGGTAGAGGCGCGAAGTGGCGCCGCGACCGCGGCCATCGCCGCAGCCGGCTACGCCGCACTCGTGGTGTTCAATCGCGCCAAGTATGGAAGGGTGAAAGGTCCCGCGGACGGTGCGAAAGATACACTGCTCGATCAGTTCATCCCCGATCCCGAGATCGTCGAGCATCACCAGATCGACATCGCTGCGCCGGCCGAGGTCGTGATGGCCACGGCCAGGGAGATAGAGTTCCTGAAGTCGCCGGTGATTCGCGCGATCGTCAAGGCCCGTGAGCTGGCACTCGGCGGCGCACCCGACGAGCGGGAGCACCCCACGGCGCTCCTCGATCAGATGCTGTCGATCGGATGGGTCGTGCTCGCCGAGCGGCCCGGCCGTGAACTGGTACTCGGAGCCGCGACACAGCCGTGGCAGACGGCGCCAGTATTCCGTTCGGTGCCGGGCGCTGGGTTCCGCGATTTCTCGGAACCGGGATACGTCAAGATCGCGTGGACGCTTCGCGCCGATCCGGTCGACGCGACTCGGAGCACGTTCCATACCGAGACACGCGCCTGCACGACTGACGCCGAAGGGCGGCGGCGGTTCCGTAATTACTGGTCGTTCGTGGCGCCCGGGGTCGAAGTAATCCGGCTGGCGATGCTGCGACCGTTGCGCCGCGCCGCCGAGGCGCGCGTTACGCATCGGGCCGCCTAGGCTGGGCCGGCGGGATATCCTTCGCTCATGGAGTCGGCTGAAGGATTCCCGCCGGGCTGCGCGCTCATTGAGATCCACGTCGCGGATCTGAAGCAGATCTTCAATTCGCTCGATCCCACGCCCTTCCGCGAGCGCGACATCGATCCCAGGGCTGAAGAATTCATCGCCGGCTGGGCGCGCGAGATCCCGGCCGACAAGCCACTCGGCCTGCTGATCCATGTCGACAAGGGCGAAGACGCGACCGCTGATCGCATCGCAACCGTCCGTGAGGCCGTGCGAGAGTACTTTGCGGGCCGGGCGTCGGCGACGCGTCAGCAGTTGCGGCTGCTGTTCCGGCGCGGCCGGACGAGCCTCCTCATCGGACTCGTCTTCCTGGCGGCATCGATGGTACTCGGCAATTTCGCAGAAGAAATGCTGCGCGACACACGCTTTGCGGGCGTCGCGCGCGAGAGCCTGCTGATCGGCGGTTGGGTCGCGATGTGGCGCCCGCTCGAAGTCTTCCTTTACGACTGGTGGCCGATTCGGGCAGAAGCGAGTCTCTTCGATCGATTGAGCGCGATGACCGTGCGAATCGCGCCATCGCACTCCTGGTGACGTCGGGCGCCGCCTACTGCTGCTCGTGCGCCGGCCTCAACTGAATCGACTCGAGATAGTCTACGAGCGACTGAATCACCGCCTTCACGCGCGCCTGGTCGCCGGCTTCGCGTGACCGTTCGAACGCGTCGCCCCACACCGGCATGTCCGGGCCGCCGTGACCGCGCACCGGTTGCCGCCCGTCGATCGTGAGGAAGACGAGGTCCGATGGATACTGGCCGCCATTGCGCTTGGCGATCTCGGTCAGGTTCGCGGGCTTGCGTTTCATCGAGGCAGCGAGCGGGCCGTCACCGCGCGCCGACGTGCCGTGGCAGACCGCGCAGTAGGTACGGAAGACCTCACCGCCGGGCACCGTCTGTTTCATCGGCGCGTCTTGCGCAGCGGCGGCGAGCGGCATGAGGAGCAGCGCGGCGACCATCGCGGCGCCGGCAATCGCGAGCTTCGCAGCGTGACCCTTGCCAGTTTCTCGGGCGCGCGGCTCCCGGACGGTCAGGACCGGGCAGGGCGCCATGCGCACGACGCGCTCGGCCACGTTGCCCATCATCACGTGCATCAGCGCGCCGTGGCCATGCGTGCCCATCACGATCAGGTCGGCTGACTTCGTCCCAGCCGCGTCGATGATAGCCGCCGCCGGGCTGCCGAAGAGCACTTCGGTCGTCGCATCGACGCCGAGACCGCTCTTGATCGCTGTCAGCTGGCGCTCGGCCTCCTCGCCGAGCCGCTGGCTCCATTCGCTGTAGGCGATGGCGTAAGCGTCCATCGCACCGATGGACATGCCCGGCACCTCGCAGACATGAATGAGGTGGAGCGCCGCGTCGAACTCGAGCGCGAGACCATGCGCATAGTCGAGCGCGCGGGTCGAGTTGGCGCTGAAGTCGAGCGGCACGAGGATGCGTTTGATGTCTGGTGTCATGGTCAGGGTCCTTTGCAAAGACGGTTGCACCCACTCGAGGGGCAACCGTCGTGCCAGTCCCGATCGGCGAGTTTCGCGGTATTTGATCGGATCCGCCGTCACACGCCGCGGAATTCTCAGCGGGACGGGGAATAGTTCACTGCCGCGACGCGGTGGCCGAACGTCCTGGCGAATTCCTTCACATCGTTCCAGTCGGTGTAGTCGTAGTCCCGTGATGTGTCAGTGGCCCCGCCCGCCTTCGCGACGATGCGCTTCATCATCCAGCGTTTGAAGAGCCCGTACCGGGTGTAAAGCAGCGCGCCGGCCACGACCTTGCGCACGGTCGGATGCCATCCGGCGGCGTCGAGAAAGCGGGTGGCGATCGCGTCGAGCTCGGCGTCTACCTTCGGATCCCTTTGAAGCACTCCGAGGCACGCGCTGACGAAAGCGGTCGGCCTGCTGCCGAACTCCTTGACGTGTCCGGCGACCCACCGGCGAACCGCCTTCTGGTATCCGCCGGCCTGCACCGAGGCCGCGACGACGATGCCGGCGTAGTGCGCCGGCCGCGGATCGACGGTGCCGGCGCGGATCACATCGGCCTCGAACCCGGCAGCCTTGAGCGTGTCGCCGATCGCCTGCGCGATCATCGCCGTGTGCCCATCAGTCGTTCCGTAGAGCACGAGAATGCGGTCCATGATCGTCTCCCGCTCCTAGACCGCCGACGCCAGCATCAGCGCGTCGGGAACGATGAAGTCACGCTCGTGCGCGTGCACGGTGAGCACCGGGCACGGCGCGATGCGCACGACGCGCTCGGCAACGCTGCCCATCAGGAAGTGCTGGACCGCGCCCCGGCCGTGGGTGCCGGTCACGATCAGATCGATGGCGCTTTTCTTGGCGTAGGCGCAAATCGCTTCCGAGATGTTGGCGCCGGTGTCGAGGACGGGCACGGCTTTCAGCTGCTCGCGGTCCTCATCGGTGAGCCGCGATTCGAGCTCCTTCCGCGCCGCTTTCACGAGGTCCTCCTGCAGCGCCGGCAGCGCAAGACCGACCTCGCTGCTGTAGCGCAGCATCACGTCTTCGACGACATGGATGACGTGAAGCCGTGCGTTGTAGTTACGAGCCAGGTCGCGTCCGTACGCCATAGCCACGCTGGACGGCTCGCTGAAATCTGTCGCGACGAGAATGTTTCTGAGTGCCACCATGGCCCCTCGCAGTCGGCCGGGCAAGTCCGGCAACCGTAGCGTGAGCACAACACATGCCACGGCCAGGCGTCGTTGGAGGCGCGCCGTCGATGGCGCATACTAGCCATCTCAATGATGCGCAGTGGCGCGATTCTTGATATCGAGCGTGGCATGAAGCAAGTCTCCTGCATCGTGGCCGAGGATTTCCGGACGGCGGATCGCGATTCGGTGCCCGGACCGCAGCGGAAAATTTCCGCAGACGCGGAAAAGTTCCCGGGGCATGTTCTCGTGGTCGACGACGAGCCGCTCATTCGCTGGTCGGTCGCCGAATCGCTCTCGGACATCGGCCTCGACGTCGAACAGGCCTCCGATGCCGCATCGGCGCTGCGCACCGTCACCAACGCGGCGCTGCCCTTCGACGTCGTGGTGCTCGATCTGCGGCTGCCCGACATGGACGACTTGTCGCTGCTTGGGACGTTGCGCCAGTTGATGCCCGCCGCGTCACTGATCCTGATGACGGCCTTCGGGACGCCGGAACTCGTTGCCGACGCGCGCGCGATGGGCGCATCGGTCATCAACAAGCCCTTCAGACTCGAAGATCTGAAGCGCCTCGTCCTGGGCCTCGAGGCGGACTCCGCCTGATGCCGAACGCTACCGTCCTCGTCGTCGACGACGAGCCGCTGATACGCTGGTCGCTCGTCAACCGCCTCAAGGAGGAGGGGTACCGCACGCTCGAAGCCGGCACGGCCGGCGATGCCGTTGCGCTGCATCGCGACGGCGTCGATCTGGTGCTGCTCGACTTCGCGCTGCCCGACGCCAACGGGTTGACGGCGCTCAAGCAGATCAAGGAAACCGATCCTGACACGCTGGTGATCATGCTGACCGCGAACACCGACGTCGGCACCGCGGTCGAGGCGATGAAGGGCGGCGCGTTTCATTACGCCAACAAGCCGTTCGATCTTGACGAGATCGCGCTGCTCGTCGAGAAAGCGCTCGAAACGACACAGCTCAGGCGCGAAGTTCGCGTGCTGCGCGCCCGCAATGCCCAGCCCTACGGACTGAACAGCATCGTCGGCGATAGCGGGTCGATCCAGGCGCTACGGCAGTTGCTCGAGAAGATCGGCGTCAGCCCGGCCTCGACCGTGCTGCTGACCGGCGAGAGCGGTACCGGCAAGGACCTCGCCGTGAAGGTGATTCACTACGGCAGCAACCGCGCGTCGAAACCCTTCATGAACATCACGGGTTCTGCCCTGCCTGAAACACTGCTCGAAAGCGAGCTGTTCGGCCACGAGCGCGGCGCCCTCCGGGTCGACAACTTCGGCCGATATCGAAAGGCCCACGTCGGGTAGCGAGCCCATCGGAAACTCATACCGCCAATCCGAACAAGGCCCCAACGCCGGCGGTCAGGCCCATGGCGAGCGCGCCCCAGAACGTCACGCGGACCGCCGCGTAGACCGGGGCTCGCGCCGCTCGCGATCGAGCTCCGCGCGTTCGGTGTCAGCCTGGGAGCTCACCGACACGTACTCGCCGGTGGCCATCGATAACGCGCCGGCCACGAGTCCCGCAACGCCGGCCACGACGATGTCGCGGCGGCTCGAGGAGGCGGCGGCCACGCCGACCATGAGGCTCGATGTCGATGGAAGCTCTGATGGGCTCCGGCGTGGACGGCAGGCAGGGGCTCCGTCCGGACGGAGGCAACTCCAAAAAAATTTCACACTCAGTGTAAGATTCGACGCGTGATCGGCACATTCCCGCCGGTTTCATGGAGAATTACGACCATTGCGGGTCTGGGCGTGTGGCACGAACCGTGCTGACAGAGGAGCGACCTATGAGGTTATTCATGAGGAATCTGTGTGTCCTGGCAGCCGCCGCTGTGATTCTGAGTGCCGCACCCGCGTGGGCGCAGGGGGCCGTCGAAAAGGGCGCCGCGGTCTACGCCGCGCAGAAGTGCGCCACCTGCCACATTCTTGATGGCAAGGGCCAGGCAAAAGGGCCGCTCGACGGCGTCGGCAGCAAGCTCACGGCCGACGAAATCCGCGCGTGGATCGTCACGCCGGCGGAGATGACCAAGAAGACCAACGCCACCCGCAAGCCGCCGATGCGCGCGTACGCTTCCCTTCCAAAGGAAGATCTCGACGCGCTGGTGGCATTCATGGTGTCGAAGAAGAAATAGCCGGCCGTTGCGATGCGCGTCGACCTGCCATCAGCGATGCGTAACCCGATCAGCCTGATCGGCGTTGCGGTTACGACTGCAATGGCGGTCGTGTTCCTGCTGCTGCTCACGCTCGAGTTCACCGGGCAGCTCACCAATCCCTACGCGGGCCTGCTGGTCTTCGTCGCGGTTCCGTTCGTCTTCGTGATTGGGCTGGTGCTGATCCCGATCGGGATCTGGCGGCAGCACCGGCGGGTCGCCGCCGGTTACGCGCCGGACGATTGGCCGGTGATCGATCTGCGGCTGCCGCGCACGCGCTCGGTGATCGTCGGCGTGGCCCTGCTGACCATCGTCAACGTCTTCATCGTGTCGCTGGCGGGGTTCGGCGCGGTCCATCACATGGAGTCGACCGAGTTCTGCGGCCAGACGTGTCATACGACGATGGAGCCGGAATGGAAGGCGCATCAAGCGAGCCCGCACTCGAAGGTGGCGTGCGTCGGGTGTCATGTCGGCCCCGGGGCGGCCGGCTTTGTCGAAGCCAAGGCGGCCGGCACCCGCCAGTTGTGGCACGTCATCATCAACAAGGTTCCGACGCCCGTGGAAGCGCCCGTTCGCTCGATGCCGGCGGCGCGCGAAACCTGCTTTGGCTGCCACTCGGGCGAAGGGCACCAGGGCGATCGCCTGAAGGTGATTCGCGATTATTCCGACGATGAAACCGGCACGGAAACCGTGACAACGCTGCAGATGCACGTCGGCGGCGTGAAGCCCGCCAGCGGCATTCACTGGCACATCGCTCAGCAGATCGAGTACATCGCGACCGATCGCGAGCGCCAGACCATTCCCTATGTGAAGTTCACCGATCGCGACGGCAACGTGAAGGAGTACACGGCCGACGGCGTCACCAAGGAGCAACTGGCGCAAGGCGAGCGGCGATCGATGGACTGCATGGATTGCCACAACCGTCCGGCACACACGTTCGATCCCTCGCCCGAGCGGGCGGTTGACATCGCCATTGCCGACGGCCTCCTGCCGCGAACGCTGCCCTTTGCCCGACGCGAAGCGGTCGCGGCGCTCAAGGACGAGTACGCCTCAGGCGCAGAGGCGCAGAGCGGCATCGATGCGCGGCTGCGCAAGGCATTTGCCTCGCATGCCAACGATCCGGCGCTCGCGCGCACCGTCAGCGGCGGTGCAGGACATCTACGCGCGAAACGTGTTCCCGGCGATGAAAGTGAAGTGGGCCACCTATCCGAACAACATCGGCCACACGTTCTTCAACGGCTGCTTCCGCTGTCATGACGACAATCACAAGGCCAGTGATGGCTCGGTGATCAAACAGGACTGCGAGACCTGTCATGCGATGCCTTAATTGATCGGTTCCACGTTCCAGGTTCGCGCGTTCCCGGTTCGCTGGCGGTGTTCTGCGGCTGCGCTGTATTCGTCGCAGCACTGACGACTGCCGTTCTCGTCGGAAGCAGCGGATTCGCCGCCGGCGGGTCATCCGCAAGCCGCGCAGACCGCGCCGAAGCCGGCAACTCCGCCGCAGACGAAGCCGGCAACACCGCCGCAGACGACGGTGACGGCCACACCACAGGCGCCGGCGGCGCCGCCGCCTGGATACGCCGGCTCGGAAGCGTGCGCCACTTGCCACACCGGCTACGACACGTCGATCAACGCCAGTCGAAGCATGGCCAGGCGATGAATCCGCGCACGCCTGCCGCGGGCCTGGGATGCGAGAGCTGTCACGGGCCCGGCGAAGCGCACATGAACGATCCGGAGAAGGTCAAGCCGATCCAGTTCACCAAGATGTCCGCGAAGGCAGTGACCGATACCTGCACGACCTGCCACAACACGGGCACGCACGCGCTCTGGAAAGGCAGCCAGCACGAAGCGCGCAATGTCTCGTGCGTCAGCTGCCACAGCATCCACAAGCCGATGTCGACGACCGGGCAGCTGAAGGCGATGAACCAGCAGCGGCACGTGCATCACCTGCCATCGCGACAAGGTGGCGAAGCTGGATCAAGTCGGGCCACATGCCGGTGCGCGAAGGCAAGATGGAATGCTCGTCGTGCCACAACCCGCACGGCTCCACCAACGTGCAGCTGCTCAAGACCGGCAACTCGATCAACGAGTCGTGCTCGTCGTGCCACGCCGAGAAGCGCGGCCCGTGGCTGTTCGAGCACGCCGGCGTCAGCGGCGACAGCTGCGCGACCTGCCACGATCCGCACGGTTCGAACAACGACCGCATGCTGGTGGCGAAGCTGCCGTTCCTCTGCCAGCGCTGCCACAACCACACGAAGCACCCGTCGACGATCTACGACAACAAGGTGCTGCAGAGCAGCAACCGCCTGTTCGGCCGCAGTTGCGTCACCTGTCACTCGGCGATCCACGGCTCGAACCATCCGGCCGGATCGACGTTCCTGCGGCAGTAAGGGAGGCAACCATGCGAACCAGATACGTTCTGACCGCCACGTTCCTCCTCGGCTTCGCGTCCGCGGCGCTGGCGCAGGATCCGCCATCGCTGCCGGCGCTCACCGATCCGGTCGCGATCGGCCGCAGCGAAATCACCGGCAAGTGGTACGGCACCGTCGACTTCGGCGCCCGCGCCAGCACGGTCGACGGCGATGAGGCGCGCTGCCAGCGGTATCGCGATCTGCGCTCGGGCGTCTACGCCAACACCGGCGTCGCCGGCCGGCGCACCGCGGACTGGACCTTCGAGGCGCAGGCCTGGAACATCGGCTATCGCGATCAGCGCTATCAGCTCGACTGCAGCGTGTCGGCAGGCTGCACGGGCACGTTCCTGTGGGATCAGATCCCGCTGTGGATCAGCGGCGACACCCGCACGCTCTACACCGAGACGCAACCCGGCGTGTTCCGCCTCGAGGACTCGATGCAGCAGACGATCCAGGCCGGGACAGGCGACGCTGCATGCCTACGAGGATCAGGCGGTGCGCTTCGACCTGCGAACGATGCGCAAGATCGGCCAGGCCGACGTGATGTTCAACGCCACGCCGACGTCCGACCTGTGCTGCATTTCAAGAGCACGAACCGTGATGGCGCCATCCCGTTCGGCGGCACCTTCGGGTTCAGCAACGCGGTCGAAATCCCCGCGCCGGTGACCATTCCGCACCACGGACTTCAAGACCGCTACGAGTGGGCGAATTCAACAAGGGCCTTGCTGCGCGTCGGCTGGGACGGCTCCGACCTTCGAGAACGAGCTCGAGAACGTCGTGTGGGACAACCCGCTGCGCTTCGGGCCGGACGCGGCCGGTGCGCCGTCGCAGGGCCGTCCTGGCGTCGTGGCCCGACAACACGTTGAGCTACCTGCACGGCACGGGCTCGGTGGCGCTGCCGATGCGCGGCCGGTTGACCGGATACCTCGCCGTCGGCCAGGCCACGAGCAACGCGGACCTGCTGCCCTTCACCATCAACACGGCCATCCCGCCGCCGCCGCTGGCTCGACCCACCGCGGAGGCGGAGAGCCAGATGACGATCGCCAACTTCACCTTCGCGATGCGGCCGGCATCGATCTTCTCGCTGAACGCGCGCTATCGCTACAGCGACGTCAACGTCGACACCCCGATCTTCGATCGCAGCCTCGGCTCGGTGTCCTACGACACCAACCTGCAGACGTCGGCAGACGCGTCGCGATTACCACAGCGTAACGCGATCGACCTTCGACGCCGACGGCGCGTTCGACCTGGGTCGCTACACGCAACTGAAAGTCGGCTACAGCAACCTGGGCAACGACTACACGCACCGCATCTGGGAGAGCACGACCGAGAACGTGTTCCGCGTGTCGGCCGACGTGACCGGCAACCCGCTGTTCAGCTTCGAGCGCTGTATGAGAACCGCGAGCGCACCGGCGACAACTTCCAGAGTGAAGAGCTCGAGCACGTGGGCGAGCTGCCCGGCATGCGGCACTTCGACATCGCCGATCGCAACCGCGATCGCCTCACCCTCATCGTCAACGCCATCCCGAACGGCGCGTTCGGGCTGACCGCGTCAATCGGCGTCGGCAGCGACGAATACACCGCCAGCGACCACGGGCTGCAGTTCTACGATTCGGAGCAGTATTCGATCGGCGCCAGCTTCGCGCCCGACGATCGCTACAACGCCTTTGCCAGCTGGGGCTGGGAGAACTACCGTCGCAGCAGCGGTCGCGCAACGCCAGCGACGCGACCGACCAGGCCAGACCCGGCGCGCGACTGGACCACGGATTACACCGGCAAGGTGAAGTTCTTCGAGGCGGTCGCTCGACATCAACAACGTCATCGAGCGGACGATGATTCGGCTGACCGCCGACTGGAACAAGTCGAACGACACCTACCTCTATGGCCTGGTGACCGGGTCGCCGCTCGCCGTGCCGGAACAGCTGCCGCCGGTGAAGAACGAGCTGTTCCGCGCCGAGATCGATGTCAGTTACGAGCTGGCGAAGAACCTGCAGGCTTGGCGTCGCCTACTGGTTCGACGATTACAACGTCGAGGACTTCGCGCTCGGCCCGGAAACGATTTCCGGGATCTCGTTTCCGCCCGTCCAGGAAGGCGAGCAGGCGCCGACGACGAATGCGCTGTTGCTCGGGTATACCGTACCGGCCGTACACGGCGCACGTCGGATTCGTGCGCCTCACTTACGGCTTCTGAGCGTGGCTGTGGCCTCGTGCGGGACCGTCGCCGACCAGCACGGTCCCCATCAGCCCGCCGTCGGCGTGATCGAGGATGTGGCAGTGGAACATCCATTCGCCGGGCCGCTCATCGAACGTCACCAGTAACCGCACCGTCGTCTTCATCGGCACGTTGACGGTGTCCTTCAACGCCAGCGGCCGCACCGGCTGCCCCTTGTCGTCGATCACCTGGAAGAAGAAGCCGTGCAGGTGGAACGGGTGATCCCAGTCTGATTCGTTCTTCACGATCCACAACTGCTTCTCGCCGAGCTTCGCCGCGTATGGCTTCGCCTTCCAGAACGGCACGCCGTTGACCTGGAACTCCGACTTGTTGTTCTTCATCGGCGGCAGCGTGAGCACGACATCAACCGGCGTGGCGCCGTCGATCGAGGGCACAGGCAGTTCGCGCGCGATCGCGATCGGCTTCGCGGCGACAGGCGCTTCCTTGGTGAACTCGATCGTCAACACGTCTTCGACGCTGCGGTATTCGACGCTGCCGTAGCCGCGGTTGTAGAGCATGGCGCGCAGCGTCAACGGCGTTCCGGCCTTGCCTTTCGGGGTGACGATCACGTCGACGCGCTCACCGGGTGTGACCAGCACGATGTCGGTCGTCACCGATCGTTCCTGGATGCCGCCGTCGGCGCCGATCACCGTGAACGGCTGGCCGTCGAGATCGAGATAGAAAAAGCGGCTCTTCGCGGCGTTGACGATGCGCCACCGCTGCGGCGCGCCCGGACGCGCGCGCAACACCGGCCGGCGGCGGCCGTTGACGAGCACGTAATCACCTTCGCGTCCGAACACCATGCCCGCCGATCCGCCGCTGTCCGCCGGCTCGAGCACACCCTTCGCGTCGAAACCGATGTCGCTCAAGACCAGCGTCACCTGATCCTGGACGTTGACGCCGTCGTCCGGGTCCTCGACGAGCAGGGCGCCGTACAGGCCGAATCCGACCTGCGCCGCCGACATCACGTGCGGGTGATACCAATACAAACCCGCATCGCGCACGACGAAGTCGTAGGTGAACGACTCGCCTTTCTTCACTTCGGGCTGGGAGATCTCCGGCACGCCGTCCATTTCGATCGGCACGCGCACGCCGTGCCAGTGCACGGTCGTCGGTTCATCGAGCTCGTTCTTGAAATGGACGATCAACCGATCGCCGACGCGCGTCTTGATCAGCGGGCCCGGGAGGCCGCCGTCATACGTCCACGCGTGCACGGTCTTGCCGTCGATCTGGACGTCGGCAAGCTTCGCGGTCAGATCGATCTCGACGATCTTCGGGTCCGGATTGCGATCGACGAGCTCGTTCAGCCTGACGCCGTCAGCCCAATCGGCCGGAGCAAAGGACTGCGCGACCGCAAGGCCCGGCGCGGCGGCGAGACACACGGCGAGCGCGATGCGTAGGAGCATGTGACTAATAGTGCAAGCGGCGAGCCGGAGCCGAAGTCGTCATTTTTCGGCCTCAAACAGCGGATGAAACGTCACCGGCGCTTGAATTTTCCCACAACCGGGGACTATTCCCAGCTCGAGCGCATGAACGCGTCAGAGCCGGCCGCACTGGTCCTGACGCCGGTACATTTGAAGACATCGAGCACGATCGCCCAGGAGCGACGCGTAGCTCGAGGTCAGGCTGACCGTCCACGCCGCCGCTCCCGACACCGCGAGGAGCGCCGAGAACATCACGCGGCCGCCGAAGCGATCCGTCAGCATGCCCATCGGCAATCGCGCGAGCGAGCCGAGCAACACGGGCACGGCGACGAGAAGCGCGGTCTCGGAACCTGTCAGCTGGTAGAGATCCGTGAAGATAGGCGCAAGCCCGCCGATCAATCCCCACGCCGCGAAGGAGATCACAAACGACAGCGTCGCAAGGACCAGCGCCCGCCAGTTCATGCGCACACGAACAACCCCATGTCAGTTGATTCGGTGAGGAGCAACGGTCGTGCCACGACGTCAGGAGAGAGCGCGTACGGGATCAGCCCCGCGAAAAGTCCGGCCTGACGCGAATTATTCCCCAGCTCCGGAGTCTCGCGGGCAAATTCAACAGGGTCGATGCTGGCACGGCATCTGCTAAGTTGCGTGATAGTGCCTCTCTTTCTCATGCGACTCCTCGGAGCGCTCGTGCTCGATCCGAGCGTCTACGAGAATGTTGAAGCCGATCGGCATTCCGCCATGCAATCTGTCGTGGTGGTGATGGCGGTGTGCGTGGCCGGCGGCGTAGGTGCGATCGGGTTTGGCCTGGTCGGCATCACCGGATTCGTCACCGGCGCGATCCTGTCGCTCGGCGCCTGGCTGCTATGGGCCGCGACCATCATCACACTCGGCACCACCGCGCTCGCCGAACCGCAGACGAAGAGCGATTTGCCTGAGGTGCTGAGAGTGCTGGGATTCGCGGCGGCTCCCGGCGTGTTCCTCGCGCTGGCGGCCATGCCGGCCGCAGCGCCGTTCGTGCTCGTCGTGGTCGCGATCTGGATGATCGCCGCAGCCGTGGTCGCCGTGCGCCAGGCCCTCGACTACCGCAGCACGGCGCGCGCCGTCGCGGTCTGCGTCGCGGCCGCGGCATTGTCATTTGGTGTGATGAGCGCCGTGGCGCTGATCTTCTCGCAGGAGGTCAGCTGAAGACTGCTGAAGCAGCCACGGCATGACGCCAGTCATGTCGTGAATCAAGCGGGGGGCATGATGAACGCATGGCACCCGCTACGGCATCCGCCTGACTCGATCCGACAGGATAATGATCCATGGCCGCGACCCTGCCACCCGCCGAAGCGCTACGTCTTGTCGATCTGATTGCGCCAACCGCGCGCGGCATCGCCAGCCGCGTGCTCGCAAAGACCAGCGGCGGCAACGTGACGCTCTTCGCGTTCGATGCCGGTGAGGGACTCACCGAACACACCACGCCCTACGACGCGTTGGCGCTCGTGGTCGATGGAACGATCACATTCACGATCGGGGGCAAGCCGGTGCCGGCCGGCGCCGGCACCATTGTGCGGCTGCCCGCCGGCATCCCGCATGGCGTCGACACAGGCGAGGCAGCTCGCATGCTGCTGATCATGCTGCGCGAGCCGGCCGCCTAACCGCCGAGCTCAGGGTCCGTTTCCAGACCCCCGCTGCGCCCGTAGCGCATGCCGCCCGTCATGCCGCCGACTGAGGGCCGTTACAATTGATTGAAGTAGGATCGAAGGATGCGAAACACACGATCCGCCATTGTCATCGCCATCGCCATCGCCGCCGCGGGGTTTGCTTACGGCGTTGCCGCGCAGCAGAAAGCCCCGGCCGCGACGGCCTCCGCTTTGCCGAAGGTCACGGTTTACAAGACCTCCTCGTGCGGCTGTTGCCGCCTGTGGGTCGATCACATGAAGAAGAACGGCTTCGACGTCCAGGCAATGGATGTGTCGTCCGCCGACGTGCGCGCGGTCAGCAAGGTGGCGGGTCTCAAGGACGAGGACACGTCGTGCCACACCGCGAAGATCGGCAACTACGTGGTCGAGGGCCACGTGCCCGCGGACGACATCAAACGGATGCTGAAGGAGAAACCGGCCATCGCCGGCATTGCGGCGCCTGGCATGCCGCAGGGATCGCCCGGCATGGAACAAGGCACGAAGGAACCTTACGACGTCGTCGCGTTCACGAAGGACGGCAGGACGACCGTCTTCGCGAAGCACAAGTAACTAGAGCCACATGACGGCGGCCGCGCCCGCGGCCGCCATGCCGGCGAGCGACAGGCCGGTCTGCCATGCGAATCGGCGGCTGCCGATGACGACGGCGATCACCGTCTTCATGATCGAGTTCGCGACAATCCCGACGGCGATCGCGCGGCACGCGCTCTCGATCGTCGTGCCGGTCGAGACGCTGCGCGTCATCGACAGCGTGAGCGCATCGACGTCGGTCAGGCCGAGCACGAAGCCGCTGACAAGCAGGCCCGAATCACCCACCCATGCGCGCATGTAGTAGACCGCGAACAGCACCACCTGAAAGAGCAGGGCCATTTCGATCGCGCTCAGCAGTTGCAGCGGGTTCTTCAAGGCCTTCGCGTCGGCCTCCGATCCGCCCAGCGATCGCCACGCCAATGCCACCGCGACCAGCGCGACGATGAGCGGACCGGCGAGGTAGCGCGCCAAGACCGGCAGCAGCGTCGCGTTGAGGATCGCGACGGCGATCGCCACGCGAAGAAACAGCACCGTGCTCGCGGCGACCGCGCCGACGGCAAGCGGTCCGTCCTGTTGCGGATGCGCCTTGCTCAACCGCGCGAACGTCAGCGTCACGCTCGTCGACGACACCAGGCCGCCCAGCAGCCCGGTCAACGGATATCCGGCCGCGCCGCTCAAGCGCTGGCGATGTAGCCGACGAAGCTCATGCCGGAGAAGAGCAGCACGAGCAGCCACAGCTCGCGCGGCTTGATGCCGGGGCCCGGGCCAAACGGTCCTTCCGGCAGCAGCGGCAGGATGACGATCGACATCACCGCGAACCGTGCCGCCGCCAGCATCGTCGGCTCGTCGAGCCGCGTCCACGAAGCCGTGGAGCCGCGGCTTCTCGGCGAGCAGCAGGACGGTCAGTGTCGTGAGCGCCGCCGATAGCCGCAGGAAGCCGAGACCACCGAGCGCGCCGGCGCCGAGCACGACGATCGCGGCCACTTCAGTCGTGGCGTCGATGTCCTTGCCGCTCGCGCGGATGTAGCCGGCGACGATCACCGCGATGCCGCCGGCGAGAAGGAGCGACGCCGGGATCGCGCTGACCTGATTCGATCAGCAGGCCGGCGATGCCGGCCAGCGTCCCGAGCAGCGTGAAGGTACGAATGCCGCCGAGCCGCGCATCGGGACCGGTCGCGTGTCCCGATCGCTGCCGCTCGACGCCAACAGCCGCGCCGCCCAGGATGGCAACGGCAAGACCTGCGAAACCACCGACGTCGAAGTTCACGTCGACAGGATACAGTTTGTAGATGGCAGGGCAGGCCTCTGTGCAGGAGCCCGTCTTCGAGGTCAGCCACCTGACCAAGACGTACCACGTGGGCGACGTCGACGTGCATGCGCTTCGCGACGTGTCGCTGCAGCTGCCCGAGAGTGAATTCGTCGGTACTGCTGGGGCCATCGGGCTCCGGCAAGTCGACCTTGCTCAACATCATCGGCGGGCTCGACGTCCCGACCAGCGGCGGGGTGCGCTACCGCGGCACCGAGCTCACGCGGGCCGACGACGCGGCACTCACGTCGTACCGAAGGCAAAACGTCGGTTTTGTGTTCCAGTTCTACAACCTGATTCCCAGCCTGACGGCGCTCGAGAACGTCGAGCTCGTCACCGAGATTGCCGACGACCCGATGCCGGCGGAGGAAGCGCTGCGGCTCGTCAACCTCGCGCCGCGTGCCGATCACTTTCCGGCGCAGCTCTCCGGCGGCGAGCAGCAGCGCGTCGCCATCGCGCGGGCGATTGCGAAGCGGCCCGCCGTGCTGCTGTGCGACGAGCCGACTGGCGCTCTTGATATTTCGACCGGCATTGTCGTCCTCGAAGCGCTGGCGCGCGTCAACGCCGAGCTCGGTACTACCACGGTCGTCATCACGCACAACGCCGCGATTTCCGCCATGGCCGATCGGGTGATCAAGCTCGCCGACGGGCGCGTGGTCAGCGTCGAGGAGCGGCACGGGCAAAAGCTCGCTCCGCAGGAGCTGAGCTGGTGACGCTCCACCTCTCCGCGCTCAACCGGAAGCTCCTGCGCGATCTCTGGAAGATGAAAGCGCAGGCCCTGGCCATCGCGATGGTGGTCGCGTCCGGTGTCGCGATGTACGTCATGTACCTCTCGAACTTCGCGTCGCTGCGGGACACCCAACAGGCTTATTACAATCGGCAGCGCTTTGCCGACGTGTTCGCTTCGCTGAAGCGGGCGCCGCAGCGCGTGGCCGAGGACATCGCGGCGATCCCGGGCCTCGCCGCGTTCGAGACCCGCACGGTCGCAAACGTCACGCTCGATCTCGAGGACCTCGATGAGCCCGCGACCGGCAGGCTGGTGTCGATTTCCTCGTCGCGCCGGCCGCTCGTCAACGACCTGTTCCTCCGAAGGGGCCGCTGGATCGAGCCGGGCCATCCAGATGAAGTCCTGGCGAGTGAGGGCTTCGTCGACGCGCATGGTTTTGCGCCTGGCGACCAGGTGCCGGCTGTGATCAACGGGCGCCGGCGCCGCCTGACGATCGTCGGCGTCGCGCTGTCGCCTGAATACATCTACAGCATCCGGCCGGGCGAAATGGTGCCCGACGATCGCCGGTTCGGCGTGCTGTGGATGGATCAGCGGGCGCTGGCGGCGGCATTCGACATGGAGGGCGGCTTCAACGACGTCGTGCTGACGATGGCGCCCGGCGTGCCGCCCGACGAGGCGATCGCACGACTCGATCGGATTCTCGAGACGTATGGCGGGCTCGGCGCCATTCCGCGCGCGCTGCAGTTGTCGCACTGGACGGTGGAGAACGAGCTCGCGCAGCTGCAGAGTTTCGGGTTCCTCCTGCCGTTGATCTTCCTGATGGTCGCGGCCTTCATTCTCAACATTGCATTGACGCGCGCGCTCGCGTTGCAGCGCTCGCAGATCGCGGCGCTCAAGGCGTTGGGCTACGGCAACACCGCGCTCGGCTGGCATTACTTGAAACTGGCGCTGCTCATCGGCGTGGCAGGCGTCGTCTTCGGCATCGCGGCCGGGACATGGCTCGGCAGTGCGATTGGCGAACTCTATAACCAGTTCTTCCGGTTTCCGGTACTGCTCTTCTCCGTGCCGCCCGGCGTGATTGCCGGCGCCACGGCGTTGACGCTCGGCGCCGCCGCTGCGGGGGCGTTCTCGGCCGTGCGCCGCGCGGTGCGCGTGCCGCCCGCCGAGGCCATGCGACCCGAAGCGCCGGCGCGCTACGGCCGGAGCGCGCTCGAAACGCCGATGATCGCCCGCCGCCTCGGCACGGCAGGGCGGATGGTGTTGCGCAACCTCGCGCGTCGGCCGGCCCGCGCCGCCATTTCGGTGTTCGGCATCGGCTTCGCCGTCGCCGTGCTGATGATCGGTTTCGTCTTCGTCGACGCGGTCGATCGCCTGATCACGACGCAGTTCTCGGTCACCGAGCGGCAGGACGTCACCGTCAATTTCGTCGAGCCGCGTTCCGCCGATGCGCGCCACTCGCTGGCGCGCCTGCCGGGGGTGATCGCGGTCGAGCCGCAACGCTCGGTGGCCGCCCGCGTGCGCGCCGGGCATCGCGAGCGCTACCTGGCGATCAGCGGCGTCGACGCGGGCGCCCGCCTTCGCCGTATCGTCGACGCCGACGGCCGCGAGGTCCGGCTGTCGCCGTCAGGCGTGGTGCTGTCGAAGACGCTCGCGGACGTTCTTGGCATTAGCGCAGGCGACAGCATTTCGCTCGAAGTGCTCGAAGGCGGTCGCCCGCAGCGGACCGTGCTCGTGACCGGGCTCGTCGACGACGTCATGGGGCTGTCGGTCTACATGGAAATGGACGCGCTGCACCGGATGATGCGCGAGGGGGACGTTCAATCCGGGGCGGTGATGCTGGTCGATGCGTTGCGCGAGCCGCAGCTGTCGAAGGCCCTGAAAGCGACGCCGGCAGTCGCCGGCGTGGGTTTCAAGCGCGCGGTGCTGCGCAGCTTCCGCGAGACGATGGCCGCCAACATGGACCTGACGCTGTTCATCAACCTGCTGTTCGCGGGCGTCATCGCGTTCGGCGTGGTCTACAACGCCGCGCGCGTGTCGCTCTCGGAGCGCAGCCACGAGCTGGCGAGCCTGCGCGTGCTGGGCTTCACGCGCGCGGAGATTTCGCTGATCCTGATGGAGAGAGCTCGCGCTGCTGACGCTGGCGGCGCTGCCGGTCGGAGCCTTGTTCGGATACGGCTTGTCGGCGGCAATTGCCACGACGGTGCAGAGCGAGGTCTACCGCTTCCCGCTCTATGTGTCGCGGCAGGCGGTTGCGTCGTCGTTCCTCGGCATCATCGCCGCGGCGCTCATCTCCGGCCTGATGGTGAGGCGGCGTCTCGATCGCCTCGATCTCGTTGCCGTGCTGAAAGTGCGCGAATAGGACCGTTCATGATGCGGACCCTGGTCAAAAACGTGCGGGTCATCGCCGCGGTGCTGGTGGTCGGCGCCATCGCCGCCGTCGCGATGTGGCCCGAATCGATCCAGGTCGACCAGGTGCCGGTCGGACTGGGGGCCATGCAGGTCACCATCGATGAAGAGGGCGAGACGCGTGTGCACGATCGCTTCGTCGTGTCCGCGCCGGTCTCCGGGCGGCTGCAGCGAATCGAGCTCGAGGCCGGCGACCCGGTTTCGAAGGGCGCCGTAGTGGCGAGGCTCGTCCCCGCAGACGCGCCGCTGCTCGACCCACGCCTCCGCTCGGAACTGGTGGCCGCGCTCGAATCGAGCCGGTCCGCGCTCAGCCGGGCCGTCGCCGAGCGGGATCGCGCCGCCGCGTCGCTCGCACTTTCCCGGGATGTCCTGCGGCGCCGCGAACAGCTGGTCGAGGCCGGCCTCGTGTCGCGCGAGGAGTTTGACGCCGCGCGCAGCGAAGTGACGGCCGCCGAAAGCTCGTTACGGGCTGCCGAAGCCGCCATCGTTCAGGCCCGTTACCAGGTGGAGCTGTCGCAGGCACGCCTGCAATCGCCCTCGGCCTCGGGCGGCGCCATGGTGCTGCGATCGCCGGCCGACGGCGTCGTGTTGAGGCGCGTGCGCGAAAGCGAAGCCGTCGTCCAGCCGGGAGATCCCCTGGTCGAGATCGGCGATCCATCGCAGATCGAAATCGTGTCGGATCTGTTGTCGACCGATGCGGTCCAAGTCAAGCCCGGCCAGGTCGTGAACATCGAGCAGTGGGGCGGCGGACAGACGCTCAGCGGGCGCGTGCGGCGAGTCGAGCCGTCAGGCTTCATGAAAGTGTCGGCACTCGGCGTCGAGGAGCAGCGCGTCAACGTGATCATCGACTTCGTCGATCCGGCGCACGGCCGCGCGCTCGGCGATGGTTATCGCGTCGAGGTGCGCATCGTGACCTGGCGCGCCGACGAGGTGACGACCGTCCCGGTCGGCAGCCTGTTCCGCCGCGGCGATGGCTGGGCGGTATTCGTGGTCGACAACGGGCACGCGAGGCTCCGAAACGTGGAGCTCGGTCACCGCAACGGCGACGTCGGCGAGATCATCAAGGGCCTGCAGCCGGTCGAGCTCGTCGTCCTTCACCCGCCGGACACGCTGGCCGATGGCGCCCGCGTGATCGAGCGCGAAAGTTCTTAGGCAGCGCGCCGAAAGTCACAGGTCTCGGCAGGCTATTTCCGTTGTTATATACGTCTTAGATATTTATATATAATGGGATATATGGCCCTCAGCCTGAAGGATCCGGAAGCTGATCGGCTCGCGCGGGAGATCGCGGACCGCACCGGCGAGACGCTGACCGGCGCGATCGTCGTCGCTCTGCGCGAACGGCTCGCGCGGCTGCGGTTGAAGCCGCGGCGACGGCTGTTGAGCGAAGAGCTTCGCGAGATCGGCGAACGGTGCGCGGCGTTGCCGACGCTGGACGACCGCAGCGAAGATGAGATTCTGGGCTACGACGAGAATGGCCTGCCTCGCTGATGGTCGTGGACAGCTCCGCGCTCCTCGCCATTCTGCTCAACGAGCCGGACGCGCATCCGATCCGGACGGCGTTCGATCACGATGAAGTCCGGTTGCTGTCGGCTGCGACGCTGCTGGAAGTGTCGATCGTGATCGAGGCTCGCAAGGGCGAGACGGGCGGCCGCGATCTTGATCTGTTGATCGGCAAGTCGAAGATCGAGGTGGTCCCCGTTGACGAGGACCAGGTTGCGGAAGCGCGTCGCGCATGGCGCCGCTTCGGCAAGGGACGGCATGCGGCCAACTTGAATTACGGCGATCTCTTTGCGTACGCGCTGTCGCGGACGTCGGGAGAGGCGCTGCTCTACAAAGGTGAGTACTTCACGCGCACCGACGTGGCCCGCGTGTTGTAGCGCGCCTGCTCGGTTCCAAGGGTTCCAGGGTTCCAGAGGTTCCAAGGGCATCGTTCTATCGGAGCTCCAAAGGTTCTTCCTGACTAAGAACGCTTGGAACCGCAGCAGAACGATGCCTTTGGAACCTATGGAACCTTTGGAATCTTTGGAACCATTGGGAAGAGCCACTCCAGCATCGGGCCGACGCGCTCCGACCACGCCTGCTCGCTGTGCGTCGCGCCTTCGTACTCGGCGTAGTGCAGATCGACGCCGTCGACAAATCCCAGTCCGACGAGCGCCGCCTTCAGCAGCCGCGCATCGTCAAGACCGCGGCGGCCTTCCGCCGTTCCCATGTCGACCCATACTCGCGATTTCGGTTTCGACCGCGCCTCGCGAATGGTTTTCAGAATTGCTTTTCGATCCCACCACACCGACGGCGAGAGCGCGGCGACCTTGCCGAACACCGCGGGATGATTGAAGCCAGGTGCAGCGAGACGAGGCCGCCGAGCGACGAGCCGGCGATGCCGGTGCTGTCGCGATCGGTCCGGGTTCGATACGTGGCGATCGACCAGCGGCTTCAGCTCCTCGACGATCATCCGGCCGTAATCGTCGGCATGCCCGCCACCGAGCTTCTGGTCGGTCGGTCGGCGTGTATTCGTCGATGCCGCATCTCGCCGGTGTTGTAGATGCCGACGATGATCGGCGGCTCGATGCGGCCGGCCTCGATCAGCTCCGTCGCCGTCTCGCCGACGCGCCAATGCTCGCCCTTGTTGAACGCCGTCTCGGGCTCGAACAGATTCTGCCCATCGTGCATGTACAGCACCGGGTACCGGACGTCCGTAGAACGATCGTCGAACGGCCGTAGAACGTCCGTAGAACGGTCGTAGCCTGGCGGCAGCCAGACCAGCACGTCGCGGTCGTGCTCGAGGAACTCCGAGTGAAACTGTTCGTGACGGCGGAGCTGGCTGTCGGACGGGTGCATCGGCAGGCTCGATCAGTATAGGCTTCGCCAGTGCACCCATGACCCGTGATCACCACAAGTGGTTCTCGCGCTCGCTCAACCGCGACATGGAGCTGCTGGCGTTCGGCCACGCGGGCCCGTCGATGATCGTCTTCCCGACGTCGATGGGCGCGTTCTTCGAGTACGAGGATCGCGGCATGATCACGGCGCTCGCCGACAAGCTCGATCGCGGCCAGCTGCGCCTGTTCTGCCTCTCGTCCGTCGACAGCGAAAGCTGGTACTGCAAGAAGATCCACCCGCGCCACCGCGTCGAACGCCACCTGCATTACGAAGACTACGTGCTGAACGAAGCGGTGCCGCTCATCAAGCACCTGACGCGCCAGGATTCGATCGGCGTGACCGGGTGCAGCTTCGGCGCCTATCACGCGATGGCGCTGGCGCTGCGCCATCCCTACACCTTCACGTGCGTGCGTGACGATGGGCGGCGCGTTCGACGTGTCGCAGTTCCTCGACGGTTACTTCGACGAGGACTGCTATTTCCTGAATCCCGCCGTCGTTCCTGCCCGGTCTCGCCGATCCGTATTACATCGACCAGTTCCGCCGCAACAAATGGGTGCTCGTCGACCGGCGACCACGACATCTGCCGCGCCCCCAACGAACAGTTCTCGGCGCTGTTGCGGCGCAAGGGCATCCCGCACAGCCTGCACGTCTGGAACGACTCCAAGCACGACTGGCCGTACTGGCGGCCGATGGCGCAGGCTGCTGTAGTCATCGCCGTGACCGGATCAGCTGATCGTCGGACCTGAGCCTAGAGCCTGGCCGATGCCTATGAAAAAGATCGGCGTCCTCTTCGGCATGGAGAACACGTTCCCGGCGGCGCTCGTCGAGCGCATCAACGCGATGAACGCGGCCGGCATCACCGCCGAGTTCGTGCAGATCGGCGACGTGCGGATGGCCGAAGCCGTGCGGCTACGACGTGATCGTCGATCGCATCTCGCACGACATCCCGTTCTACCGCGCCTAGCTGAAGAACTCGGCGCTCTGCGGCGCGAAGGTCATCAACAACCCGTTCTGGTGGAGCGCCGACGACAAGTTCTTCAACTACGCGCTGGCCACCAAGCTCGGCGTGGCGATTCCGCCGACGGTGCTGCTGCCGCACAAGGAACATCCGACCGGCACGACCGAGCGGTCGATGCGCAACCTGCACTACCCGCTCGACTGGGAGTCGATCTTCGAGTACGTCGGCTTCCCCGCGTTCCTGAAGCCGTTCGACGGCGGCGGCTGGCGCGACGTCTACAAGATCAACACGCCGCGAGGAATTCTTCAGCGCCTACGATCAGACGCGCGACGCTGTGCATGACGCT
Source organism: uncultured cyanobacterium (assembly GCA_963833135.1). Lineage (GTDB taxonomy): Bacteria > Acidobacteriota > Vicinamibacteria > Vicinamibacterales > UBA2999 > 12-FULL-67-14b. The sequence continues at coordinate 266,775 of CAWHWW010000019.1, forward strand.
GCAGCGCGCGCGTCAACTTCAAGGAGTACTTCCGCTGCTACGTCGTCGGGCAGGAGCAGGTGCACATCATGCCGTACGATCCGCGCGCGCCGTTCCACGAGCGCTACGTGCGGAACCCGCCGGCGTATCCGACAGGCGCTGCTCGCGCGCGTCGAGCGCGACGCGCTGACGCTGTGCCGCGCGCTCGGCTACGACCTCAACACCGTCGAGTTCGCCGTGCGAAGACGGCATTCCGTACGCGATCGACTTCATGAACCCGGCGCCGGACGCCGATCTGCATTCGGTCGGCCAGGAGAACTTCGACTGGATCGTGAACGCCGTCGCCGAGCTCGCGGTCAAGAAGGCGACCGAGCCGCCGCGCCGGCCACGTATCGCTGGGACGCGTTCCTGAAGTGCCTGAGGTCTTGAGGTCTTGAGGTCATGAGGTCTATGAAGCCGTCCTTCACCATCGGCATCGAAGAGGAATACCAGACGATCGATCCGGTCACGTTCGATCTGCGCTCGCACATCAACGCCGAGATCATCGCCAAGGGCAAGCGCCAGCTCGACGAGCGCATCAAGGCCGAGATGCACCAGTCGGTGGTCGAGGTCGGCACCGGCGTCTGCCGCAACATGAAGGAAGCGCGCGCCGACATCCTCAACCTGCGCCGCGCGATGGTGACGCTCGCCAAGGAGAACGGCCTGCTGCTCTGCGCCGGCGCCACGCATCCGTTCGCCGACTGGCGCGCGCAGGACATCTATCCCGACGAGCGCTACCTGCAGGTCGTCGAGGACATGCAGCTGGTGGCGCGCTCGAACCTGATCTTCGGCCTGCACGTGCACGTCGGCATCGAGGATCGCGAGATCGCGCATCCACCTGATGAACCAGATGCGCTACTTCCTGCCGCACCTGCTCGCGCTCTCGGCCAACTCGCCGTTCTGGATCGGCCTGAACACCGGCCTGAAGTCGTACCGCTGCAAGGTGTTCGACAAGTTCCCGCGCACCAACATTCCCGACACCTTCACGAGCTGGGCCGACTACGAAAGCTTCGTCAACCTGCTGGTCAAGCACCAACTGCATCGACAACGCCAAGAAGATCTGGTGGGACGTCCGGCCGCATCCGTTCTTCTCGACCGTCGAAGTGCGCATCTGCGACATCCCGATGCGCGCCGACGAGATCGCTGGCGATCGCCGCGCTGATCCAGGCGACGATGGCGAAGCTCTACAAGCTGCATTCGCGCAACCAGGGCTTCCGCATGTACAGCCGCGCGCTGATCATGGAGAACAAGTGGCGCGCGGCCCGCTACGGCCTCGACGGCAAGCTGATCGACTTCGGCCAGCGAGACCGAAGTGCCGGCGCGCGAGCTGATGCTCGAATACCTCGAGTTCGTCGACGACGTGCTCGACGAGCTGGACAGCCGCGAGCGAGGTCGAATACATCCGGACGATGCTCGAGCACGGCACCGGCGCCGATCGCCAGCTCGAGGTCTTCGAGAAAACCGGCGATCTGAAGAAGGTCGTCGAATACATGATCGCGGAGACCGCAGGCTGGACTTTAGCCGCCGTCGGTTCAAAGGTTCACGGGTTCAGAGAGTTCAAGGGTTACAATTCAAGAGAATGCTGACCACGTTCGACAAGGACCTGGCTCCCGGCGCGCGCAATGCGATTCGCGTCTGCCTCAACGTCCAGCCGCACGAGCGCGTGACGGTGATCACCGATCGCGACTGCGACGACATCGCCGCCAGCCTGGTGCACGAGATCGAGGAGGTCGGCGCGCCCTACAAGGCGTTCATCCTCGAGGACGTCGCGCCAGCGGCCGCTCGTCGATCTGCCCGCAGGCGATCGCCGACGACATGGAGCAGAGCCAGGTCAGCATCCTCGCCGTGCACGTGCAGCGCAACGAGCTCGGCTCGCGCATGCAGCTCACCGACATCGTCAATCGCCGCAGGATGCGCCATGCCCACATGGTCAACATCAACCGCCAGATGATGCTCGAGGGCATGCGCGCCGATTTCCACAAGGTCGATCGCCTCAGCTCGAAGGTGATCGACATCGTCCGCAACGCGAAGCACGTGCGCGCGACGACGACGGGCGGCAGCGACGTTCACCGCGACGCTCAATCCGAACTACAAGTGGCTGAAGACGAGCGGCCTCATCAGCCCCGACAAGTGGGGCAACCTGCCCGGCGGCGAAGTGTTCACGACGCCCGGCAACGTCGACGGCACGCTCGTCATCGACGGCGTCGTCGGCGACTTCCTGTGCGAGAAGTACGGCAGCCTGACAGCGATTCGCCGCTGACGCTGCGGGTCAAGGACAACCGGCTGGTCGAGGCGCACAGCGAGAACAAGGAGCTCGAGAGCGACTTCTGGAAGTACACGCACACCGACGAGAACTCGCGATCGCGTCGGCGAGTTCGCGATCGGCACCAACATCGAGCTGAAGGAAGTGATCGGCCACATCCTGCAGGACGAGAAGTTCCCGGGCATCCACATCGCGTTCGGCGATCCGTACGGCGCAGCACACCGGCGCCGACTGGAAGTCGACCACGCACATCGACGTCGTCGCGACGCGCTTCGACATCTGGGTCGACGATCGGCAGATCATGGCCGACGGCAGATTCCTGATCGAGTAACGCGAGGACTCTGAGCTTAGGCGGCTTAGGGATCTGAGGCTTAGAGCTTCTTGATTCCATCTCTCCGGCAGTCCTTCAACGCGTCGTGGACCGAGGCGAAGTATCGCGATCTCATCCGGCGGCTGGAGACGCGGACCGGCGCGACGCTCGGCTTCCCGATCAGCGAGACGCCCTGCTTCTTCCCGCAATCGCTGATGTCGTCGCTGGCCGCGACGGGGATCGAGCTCGTCAATCAGATCCTCGACAACGCCGACGCGATGGCCGCCGCGGACGCCGCGGTGCCGGATCGCTTCAAGGGCGCCGGCGCGGAAACGCTGCCGACGTTCCTGCAGGTCGATTTCGGGCTGGTGCGCGCCGCCGACGGCATCGATTGAGCCGAAGCTCGTCGAGCTGCAGGCGTTTGCGTCGCTCTACGGATTCCAGCTCGCGGTCGCGGAGGCGTATCGCGACGCCTTCGGCCTGCCGGCCTCCCTGGGCGTGTTCCTCGACGGCCTCGATCGCCGACAGCTATCACTCGCTGATGGCCAACGCGATCGTCGGCGATCACGATCCCGCCGAAGTCGTGCTGATGGAGATCGAGCCGCACAAGCAGAAGACGTGGCCCGACTTCGTCGTCACCGAGCAGATGTGGGGCGTGCGCGCCGATCGACGTGTCGGAAGTGCATCGCGAAGGCCGCCGCCTGTTCTACCGCCGCGACGGCAAGGCGCACGCGAATCAAGCGCATCTACAACCGCGTCATTCCCGACGAGCTCGAACGCAAGCACATTCAACTGCCGTTCGGCTACGGCGACGATCTCGACGTCGAGTGGGCCGGCCACCCGGCGTGGTACTTCCGGATCAGCAAGTTCTCGATTCCGTTCCTCCGGCATCCGTGGGTGCCGGAGACGCGCTTCCTCGACGGCATCGAGAGCCTGCCCGCCGATCGCGATCGGTACCTGCTGAAGCCGCTGTTCTCGTTCGCCGGCGGCGGGATCATCTTCGCGCCCACCGACGCGCAGATCGCCGCGATCCCGATGCGCGAGCGGAAGAACTACATCCTGCAGGAGCGGATCGACTTCACGCCGGTGATCGACACGCCCGAGGGCGCGACGCAGGCGGAGATTCGCATCATGTATGTCCGCGCCCTTCGACGTCGCTCGGGCAGGCGGATCACGGTTCCGCCCGGTGCTGCCGCTGCTGCGGATGGGCCGCGGCAAGATGATGGGCGTCGATCACAACAAGGGCCTCAGATGGGTCGGGGCGTCTGCTGGATTGATGAGTGACTAAGATACGCACGGCGCTTTGGCGCGGGCTCGGCAACCGGTGCCCGCACTGCGGCAAAGGGCGGCTTTTTTCCGGCTGGTCGGAGCTTCGAGCGCTGTTCAATCTGCGGCCTGGTCTTCGCGCGCAATCCCGGTGATACATGGGCCTTCACCATCCTTGGGGATCGGCTGCCAATTGCCGCGATCATCGTCTTGATCTACTTCGGAGTGGGGCGTTCGTATCCCGCGCTGGGCGTGACGCTCGCGGTTGCGTCGGTGGCCCTGCTGATCTGGACGGCTCCCAGCCGCTGGGGCGCGGGTATCGCGCTGCATTATTTGTCGCGAGTGTACTGGCCCGATCCCGCGGATCCTATCCCGCCGCCGCATTGAAGGCGCCGCGGCCCAGGCGCAAGACACGATCCGCGATTGAATTCAGTTCGGCTTCGTCGTGCGTCACGTAGATCAGCGGCACGTGCAGCTCTTTCCTGATTCGCAGGATGTAAGGAAGGATCACGTCGCGGCGCTCGCGATCGACGCCGGCGAGCGGCTCGTCGAGCAGCAGGATCGACGGCCGCGTCATCAGCGCGCGCGCGATCGCGACACGTTGCTTCTCGCCACCGGACAATTTGTCGACACGCCGCTCGAGCAGATGTTGAAGGTCCAGCATCTCGACGAACGAGGCGAAGCCGCCTGCCCTGAGCGAGGCATCGTCCGTGTCCGGCCGATGCCGAGTCGAAGGGTATTGAATGTTGCCCTTCACGTCGAGGTTCGGAAAGAGCAGCGCATCCTGCGGCACGTAGCCGATGCGACGCTCGCGGGCGGGCAGATCGATGCGTTTCTCCGACGAAAACAGGATCCGGTCGCCGATGCGTATGTCGCCGGCATCCGGGCGGCGGATGCCGGCAATGGCTTCGAGCAACGACGTCTTGCCGCTGCCCGACGGCCCGAAGACCCCGAGCACTTCGACCGACGCCGTGTCGCGCACGCTCAAGCGTGAAGTCGCCCTGCCGCATCGTGATGTCGATCGACAGATCGATCACGGCCGGCCCTTCTGGTCGACGAGACGATTCGACACGTAGATCGCGCCGAACGCCAGCAGCGCCGAGACCAGCAGCAGGCTCCACGCCGCGTCTTCCCTGCCGGTTTCGACGAGCGTGTAGATGCCGACCGCGAGCGTGCGCGTGCGGCCCGGGATCGCGCCGGCGACCATGATCGTCGCGCCGAACTCGCCGAGCGCGCGCGAAAACCCCAGCACCGCGCCCGCCGCGATGCCGCGCGATGCCAGCGGCAGCGTGATGGTCCGCAGGATGCGGAACGATCCGGCGCCGAGCGTCGCCGCAATGTCTTCGTAGCGGCGATCGACCTGCTCGATGCCGGCGCGCACGCTGCGCGCCACCAGCGGAAAGCTGATCACCATCATCGCGATGACGACCGCCTTCCAGGTGAAGATCACTTCGATGCCGATCGCATCGAGCGCCTGCCCCAGCGGGCTGCGGCGGCCGAACAACCACAACAGCACCAGTCCCGTGGCGACCGGCGGCAGCACCAGCGGCAGCGACACGATGGTTTCGAGCAGCGTCTTGCCGGCGAACTGCTTGCGAGCGAGCAACCAGCCGATGGCGATTGCCGGCGGCAGCACCAGCGACGTCGCGAGCAGGGCCATCAACACGGTGAACCGCGCGATCTCCAGGGTCTCGCTACTCATCCCTCGACTCCGCTCTGGTCAATCGAAGGGTCACGGAATTCCGAAACCGCGCCGCTCGAACACCTCGCGCGCGGCCGGGCCTTTCAGGAACGCGAGAAACTTCCCGGCGTCGGCTTCGCTCGGGCCGACGATGACCGCCGCGGCATACGAGATGTCGAGATACGGATGTTCTTTCGGGGATACGCGTGCGATCACGCGCACGTTCTTCGAGGCCATCGCATCGGTGCGATAGACGATCCCCGCATCGACGCGGCCGTTGGCGACCGCCGAGAGCACCGCGGTCACGGTCGGAAACGGAATGACCTTCGCTTCGAGCCGTGCCCAGGCGCCCTGGCGCTCGAGCCACGCGCGGCCATACACGCCCGCGGGAACGGCTTCCGGCTCCCCCATCGCGAGGCGCGCGACGCCGCCTTCGAGCACGCGCGCGACGGTCCGCTCGGCCGGCGCGTCCAACGGAACGATCACCGCGAGCTCATTCGTGAGTAGCCGCGTGCGCGTGCCGGCCACCACGCGGCCGGCCTTTTCAGCGACGTCCATCTGACGATTGTCGGCGCTGATGAAGAGCCCGGCTTTGGCGCCCTCGACGATCTGACGGGCCAGCGTATTCGATCCGCCGGCGTTCAGAGCAACCGCCACGCCCGTGGCCTCGCGATACAGGCCGGCGATCTCGTCAAGCGCGTCGTACACGCTCGCCGCGACCGACACGACCAGCGCGGGCGGCTGTGCAGCGACAGGCGCGCTGAAAGCCGCGAGCGCCGTGATGAATGCGAGCAGTCGGTGCATCGGCTCCAGACGGCCCTTACGGCTGGCGGCGCCGTGCGCCGGCGATGCCTGGTTTGGCGATCATCACTTCGGTCGACTTGATCACCGCCAGCGCATCGTCGCCGCGTTTGAGCTTCAGGGCATGAATCGCGTCGGCGGTGACGACCGCCGTCAGCGTCTGATTGCCGACGCGGAGGCGAACTTGCGCAAGCAGGCCGTCGATGCGGACTTCCTCGACGAACCCCAGCAGGCGGTTCCGCGCACTCAAGCCGGCGAGCGAGTCGTCAGGATCGACCGTCTGCGGGGCGCGGGCCTTGGCCGCCGGCTGGCTGTGCGAGGTGAGGCGATCGATCTCCGCGTCGGAAATACGATGGTGGCCGCCCTCCGTCAGCGTGGTGCGGACACGGCCGTCGCTGATCCATCGCTTCATCGTGGAGTAACCGACGCCGAGTTTTTCCGCGGCGGCGCGGACGGTCATCAGGGCCATGGCCGGTCCAGTGTATGTTGGATATATTCGCTCTGTAAATCAGCTCAATCTGTATTATTTCGTGCACCTATTGGATACTGTGGGACTGGAACGGCCCGGATCCGGGCCAGACATACTGATTGGGAGACACTCGACGATGAGAGAGCTGGTTATTTCGTTGTGCGGCGCGATGGTGATCGCCGCTTCTTTGCACGCTCAACAGCCGCCCGCGCCGCCCGCACCGCCGGCTCCAGCGCAGCAGCCGCAGCCGTACATGCTGGGCAACCCGCTCGGCTTGCCGATCAACCCCGCGCCGAACGGCCAGTTCAATCCCATGTCGCCGAACGTCAAGGTCTACGGCGCGATTTATTCAGCGGAGAGCTGCTCGTACGATCCGGACCGCGGCGTGATCGTCGTGCCGAATCGCGGCGTGCCGCAGAACGTGCAGGCCAACAACGCCTGGATCTCGTTCCTGAATCACGACGGCTCGGTGCACACCGCGCGATGGCTCGGCATTGCCACTCCCGGTCCGCAGCGCGCCAACAGCACGCCGCCTCTCGTCCTGAACGAACCGCTCGGCAGCGACATCGTCAACGGCACGCTCTATCTTGCCGATCGCGACGGCGGCACGAGCCAGACCGATCCATCGGTGTCGGTCGTGCGCACGTTCAACATGAAGACGGGCTTACCGGGCAAGGAATTCCGCGTCGAGAAGTCGACCGGCTTCAACGACCTGGCGATCGACAAGGCCGGCAACATCTACGGCACGGTGACCGCCATGGGCGAGGGCGCCCAGGTGTGGAAGATCACGCCCGACGGCGCCGCGTCGATCTTCTTCCAGAACGTCCCGCTCGTGGCGCCCAATGGCGTCGCGATCGATCCGCAGGGCAACATCGTCGTCGTCAACATCGGCAATCCCGATGTGATCACGTTCTCTCCTGACGGCAAGGTGCTGAAGACCGAGAAGGCCGCACAGGCCGGCAACGACGGCCTCGTGATCATGGCCGACGGCACCAAGTACGTCAGCAGCGTGCAGAACGGCGGCGTATCGCGGATTCGTCCAAACCAGGCGGCGGAGCTGATCGCGCAGAACATCCCGAACGCCGCATCGATGTGCTACGACTCGGGCGCGAACCAGCTCGTGATCCCGATGAACGCGAACAACGCGCTGGCGTTTATTTCGTCTGAAGTAGGGATCCGGCTTCAGCGGACTGTTCCCTAGTGCGGTCTGAAGCAAGGCGGCAACGAATGCGACAAGTGCAGCGGGTGGTGATCGCCGTAGTGATAGCCGTCGGCCTCGTATCGGCCGAGCAGGATCGGCCGCATTCGGGCACGCTCGTCGTCGTTGCCGATTCGTCGAAGCCCTTGACCCTGAAGCCCGCTGACCTGGCCGCGATGCCGCGCAGCACGATCACTGTGAAGCAGCCGGATGGCCGCGGCGTGACGCACGAGGGTGTGCTCGTTGCCGAACTCTTGAAGCGCGTCGGCGTCCCGCTTGGTAAAGCCCTGCGAGGGGACGCGATGGCGACATATGTGCTCGCTTCCGCGACAGATGGTTATCGAGCGATCTTCTCGCTCGCGGAAATCGATCCGGAGTTCACCGGCAGCGAAATCATGGTGGTCGATCGCACGAACGGTCAGCCGCTGCTGGCCGATCAGGGACCGATCAGACTCGTAGCGCCGAAGGATTTGGCCGGCGCACGCTCGATTCGCATGCTCGAGCGAATCGAAGTCGTGCGCCTGCCGAAACCCTAGCAGTGATTGCGGGCGGCGCAGTGCAAGTACGGTCAGTGTTACGCGTCGAATCATGAGCAATTCTCCCGGTCGTGAAGAACAGCCGATTCCGATCCCTGACCACCTCACGACCTGACGACCTGACGAGACCGATATAATCCGCGTCACATGTTGATCGCGGCTTGGCGAGGCGCGCCCGAGTGATTGGACAGACGATCGGCTCGTACACGATCACCGCCAAGATCGGCGAAGGCGGCATGGGCGAGGTGTACCGGGCCCGCGACAGCAGGTTGGGACGCGACGTGGCGTTGAAGGTCCTGCCTGCCGCAGTGGCGCGCGACCGCCGATCGGCTGGCGCGCTTCGAGCGTGAAGCGCGAACGCTCGCCACGTTGAACCATCCCCACATCGCGCAGATCTACGGCTTCGAGCAATCCGGCGAGACGTCGGCGCTGGTCATGGAGCTCGTCGAAGGCGAGGACCTGTCCGAGCGGCTGCGGCGCGGCCCGATTCCCATCGATGAGGCGATTGGGATCGCGCGACAGACGGCCGCGGCGCTCGAGGCCGCGCATGAAATCGGTATCGTGCATCGCGACCTCAAGCCAGCCAACATCAAGGTCAATACGACAGGCACCGTCAAGGTCCTCGACTTCGGACTCGCCAAGGCGGTCGATACCGCAGCAACCCGGACCAACGCCGCGGTGTCTGCCGCGGTCACGTCGCCGGCGTTCACCGAAGCCGGCATCATTCTCGGCACCGCGGCCTACATGAGCCCCGAGCAGGCGCGCGGGCAGAACGTCGACAAGCGCACCGACATCTGGGCGTTCGGCGTCGTCTTGCTCGAGATGCTGACCGCCGAGCGGGTGTTCGGCGGCGACACCGTCAGCGACACGGTGGCGGCGGTGCTGACGCGCGAGCCGGATTGGTCGGTCCTGCCTCCGGCAACGCCGCCGCGCGTGGCCGATCTGATCCGGCGGTGCCTGCGCAAGGACCAGAAGCGCCGCTTGCGCGATATCGGGGATGCGATCGTCGAGCTCGACGATGCGATGAGTGCAACACCCGCGAGCGGACCGGTCGCCGCGGCGCCGCCGCGCGCACGATCGACGATCCTGCCATGGGCCGTCGCAATCATCGCCGTGCTCGCAGCCGCAGTGGCCGTCTGGTCGTCGCTCGGCCCGCGTGGACCCGAGCCCGGCCCCAGATCGATCGCGCGTGTCTCGCTCCATCTGCCGCCAAACGCGACGATGTTCCTGGGCCGCGGTTCGTCGGCGGCGATCTCGCCCGATGGCACGCGCATCGTCTTTACCGCGACCGACCAGGGGCGAACGCAGCTCCACGTGCGGGCGCTCGATCAAACAAACAGCGTGGCGTTGCCGGAAACCGATGGCGCCGCCAACCCGTTCTTCTCGCCTGACGGACAGTGGGTAGGCTTCATCGCCGGTGAAAAGCTGAAGAAGATCAACCTGCAGGGCCGGACGGTCGTCACCATCACCGACGCGCCCAACGTCCGTGGCGAAGCGTGGGCGCCGAACGATACCATCCTGTTCACGCCGACCAATGCCTCAGCGCTGTCCCAGGTGCCGGCCGGCGGCGGCGCACCGACGCCGTACACGTCTCTCGCGGAAGGCGAGTTGAGTCATCGATGGCCGCAAGTCGCGTCGAGCGGCCGCGCCATGGTTTTCACCATCTGGAATGACACCGGCTTCGAAGGCGGACGCATCGCGGTGCAGCGTCTGGACGGCACCGAGCGCAAGGTCCTGGTCCAGGGCGGCGGTTACGGCCGCATCGTCGAAACCTCCGACGAGCGCGCCTTTCTCGTCTACGCGCAGGCCGACGGCTTGCTGGCGGCGTCCCTCGATCTCGATCGACTCGAGTTGAACGGCGCGGTCACGCCGATCAACGAGAGCGTCGCCGCGAACCTCTCGGGCGGCGCGCACTACGCATTCTCGAACACCGGCAGTCTGATCTACGTGCCTGGCGCGTTGAGTGAAGCATCGAAGACGCTGCTCTGGGTGGATCGCGCCGGCAAGGAATCGGTGGTGGGAGAGATTGCGGACTTGAGCGTGCTGATGTCCGCCACGCGCGACGGACGGCGCCTGATCCGGATGAACACACAAGGACCGAGCCGTGATGTTTTCGTCCACGATCTCGAAGGCGGCAACGCGCGCCGCTTGACCAACGGCGGGTTTCATGGCCGGCCGCTCCTGACAGCTGATGAGCGGCGGGTCATCTACACGGTCGGTTTGCCAAACCTCAACTTCTTCTGGCGATCGGTCGACGGTGCAGACGAGGAAGAGCGACTGTCGACCAGCCCCAACGCGCAGATCGCCAACTCGGTTGCACCCGACGGCAAGAGCCTGGCGTTTACGGAGTTCGATCCCGTCACGGGCGCCGACATCTGGCAATTGTCGCTCGAAGGCAATCACGCGGTCCGCCCGCTGCTCAAGACGCGCTTCAGCGAAGGCACGGCGGATATCTCGCCCGACGGGCGCTGGATGGCCTACCAGTCCAACGCGACCGGTCGCTTCGAGATCTACGTCACGACCTATCCGAATCCAGGCACGCCGGTTCAGGTGACGTCGGCCGGCGGCCTCAAGCCAATGTGGAGCGCCGATGGGCGCGAACTGTATTACCGCGTCAGCGATCGCTTCATGGCGGTGCCGATGACGCTCGGCGCCGAGGCCACGGCCGGGGAGGCCAGGCTGCTGTTTGCCGGCAACTACCTCAACGAGGGCCTTTTCGTGCCCGGCCGGCAGCAGTTCCTGCTGATTCGCGAGAACGGGCAGGAAGGGGCCGGCAAGTCCCTCGATCTCGTGCTCAACTGGTTCGACGATCTCATCGCCAAGGTCAAGCCGCGATAGAAATCGCGGCGGTGTATCCTTGGCGGTCTGGAGGAAGGTCCCATGCGTCGTATCCTCGTTGCACTCGCCCTCGCGTCGCTGCCCGCCCTGATCGCGGCCCAGAATACGGTGGCCAACGATCGTCTCAATCTCGATCTCTATTGGGAGTACGAGACCGTCTCCGATCCGCAGCTGTCGCCCGACGGCGCCCAGATCATCTACACGCGCGGCTGGATCGACAAGATCAACGACAAGCGCGAATCGTCGCTGTGGATCATGAGCGCGGACGGCGGCAGGAACCGCTTCCTCACTCGCGGCAGCGGCGCGCGATGGTCGCCGAACGGTGATCGCATCCTCTACACCGCGCAGGGCGATCCGAAAGGCTCGCAGATCTTCGTCCGCTACATGGATGCGGAAGGCGCGACTTCGCAGATCACGCACCTCACCGAATCGCCGGCGAACGTCACGTGGTCGCCCGACGGCCAGTCGGTCGCGTTTGCGATGAAGGTCGAGAAGAAGACGGCGTGGTCGATCAAGATGCCGGAGCGGCCCGAAGGCGCCAAGTGGACCGAGACGCCGCGCATCGTCGAGCGGCTCGACTATCGCCAGGACGGACAGGGCTTCAACGACGATGGCTTTCGTCACCTGTTCACGGTGCCGGCGACCGGCGGCACGCCGCGGCAGCTCACGAATGGCGATTGGGATCACAACGGCATCGAGTTCACGCCCGATGGCAGGCAGATCCTCTTCACCTCGCTGCGCGTGCCGGATGCCGACTACCAGTGGCGCGAATCGGAAATCTATGCCGTCAACGTCGACAGCGGCGCGATCACGCAGCTGACACAGCGCAAGGGTCCCGACAACAACCCGAAAGTGTCGCCGGACGGCAAGCTCGTCGCCTACACGGGCCTCGATGCCTCGCGCAACACCTGGACCGACACCAAGCTGTGGGTGATGAACATCGACGGCAGCAATGCACGGCTCGTTTCCGGTGACTGGGACCGCTCGCCGCAGAACGTGCAGTGGAAGGCGGACGGCACCGGCGTGTATTTCACCGCGCAGGATTCAGGCAGCCAGAACCTCTATGTGCTGCCGATGGCCGGCGTCCGCTCCGACGTGGTGCAGCCGGTCACCAAGGGCACCTACATGCTGACGACGACGAGCGTGTCGAAGACCGGCAGGGCGGTCGGCGTGCTGACCTCGATGCAGCAGCCGCCCGACATCGTCACCTACGACGTGGCCAAGCCCGATCAGGTGAAGCAGCTCACCGCGGTCAACGACGACATCCTCAAGGGCAAGAAGCTCGGGGCCGTCAAGGAGATGTGGTACACCGCGCCCGACGGACTGAAGATCCAGGGCTGGTACATCACGCCGCCGGACTTCGACGCCGCCAAGAAATACCCGATGCAGCTGCACATCCACGGCGGGCCGCACAGCATGTACGGCGTCGGCTTCAACTACGGATGGCAGGAAATGGCCGCGAACGGCTACGTGATTCTCTACACGAACCCGCGCGGCAGCACGGGCTACGGCAGCGAGTTCGGCAACAAGATCAACAACGCCTACCCGAGCAAGGACTACGACGACCTGATGGCCGGCGTCGACGAGCTCCTGAAGAAGGGCTTCATCGACGATCGCAACATGTTCGTGACCGGCTGCAGCGGCGGCGGCGTGCTGACGGCGTGGACCGTCGGCCACACCGATCGTTTCGCGGCGGCCTCGGCGAACTGCCCGGTGATCGACTGGGTCAGCTTCGTCGGCACCACCGACAGCGCCAACTGGTACTACAACTTCGAGAAGCTGCCGTGGGAGGATCCGGCCGAGCACTTCCGCCGCTCGCCGCTGAGCTACGTCGGCAACGTCAAGACGCCGACGATGTTGATGACCGGCGTGCAGGATCTGCGGACGCCGATGCCGCAGACCGAGCAGTTCTACAGCGCGCTGAAGCTGCGCAAAGTGCCGACGGCGATGATCCGCATGAACAACGAATGGCACGGCACGACCAGCACGCCGTCGAACTTCATCCGTACGCAGTTGTATCTGCGCTACTGGTTCGACAAGTACAAGCGCGGTACTGCGGTCACGACGACGGCTGCGCCGCAGCAGTAACGGACGTTAACCACGAAGGACACGAAGACACGGAGCTTCTGATCAAAGAGCTTCGCTTCGTGTTCTTCGCGGTTGCATTTTTGGGGATCGCATGACTCGTTCATTTTTCCTGGCTGCCTCACTCCTCACAATTTCCCTCACGCTGAGTGCGCAGGTGCCCGGCGTCGACAACGCGACGATCGCGAAGATTCGCGGCGAGGCGATGACACAGTCGCAGGCGATGGACACGCACTGGTGGCTGTCCGAAGGCTTCGGACCGCGCGCGACCGGCACGCCGGGATATCAGGCCGCCGCCGACTGGGCGATGAAGAAGTTCAACGAGTGGGGCTTGAAGAACGTCCACGTCGAGCGCTTCCCGTTCGGACAGGGCTGGTCGATCGATCGCTTCTCGGTTCACCTGCTGACGCCGCAACCCGCGGTGCTCGTCGGCCAGCCTCGCTGGTACTCGCCGTCGACGAAAGGCGCGATCACGTCGGACGTCGTTCACGTGAAAGCGACCAGCGAGGCCGACCTTGCGAAATACAAGGGACAGCTAGCCGGCAAGATCGTCATCCTGCAAGCGGTGCGTCCAGTGCGCATGCTCGAGGATCGCGTCGTCCTGAGGATGAATGACGCTGACTGGGCCGAAGCGATGAAACTACCGGAGCCGCGGCCTGCGGCACCGGAGCGGCCGGCGCCGCGGCCGGACCGACGCCGCAGCAGTTCGCGCAGATCGTCCAGCGCTTCCTCGTCGCCGAAGGCGCAGCCGCCGTGCTCGATCGCGGCAGCGACAGCGATCTCTCGGCCGGCGGCAGCGATCTGTCGTGGCAGACACAGCGCGTCGACAGCGGCACGATCTTCCCCGGCAACGGCGGCAGCCGCGATCCGAAAGCTGCGCAGCAGGTGCCTTCGGCCACGCTGGCCGTCGAACACTACAACCGCCTCGTTCGCCTGCTCGATCACGGACAGCCGGTGCGGATGGAAGTGAACATCCAGACGACGTTCCATCCGGAGACCAACCCCGAGGGCAACGCGTTCAACATCATCGCGGAGATTCCCGGCACCGATCTCGCCAACGAAGTCGTGATCATGGGGGCGCATTTCGACACGTATCCCTACGCGACCGGCGCGACCGACAACACGACCGGATCGGCGGCGATGATCGAGGCTGTGCGCGTGATTCAGAAACTCGGATTGAAGCCGCGCCGCACAATCCGGCTCGCGCTGTGGGCCGCCGAAGAACAGGGCCTCCTCGGATCGCGCGCCTACGTTGCGCGCCATTTTTTCGATCCGAAGATGAAGACGCCGAAGCCGGGCCATGAGAACGTGCAGGCGTACTTCAACCTCGACAACGGCACCGGCCGCATCCTCGGCATCTGGGGCCAGGGTAACGCCGGCGCGATGAAGAACTTCGAGCAGTGGGGGCAGGCGTTGAAGGATCTCGGCTGGAAGAACGTCAGCCCGCGATCGGTCTCGCAGACCGATCACGGGTCATTCGACGAGGCGGGCATTCCCGGCTTCCAATTCATCCAGGAACGCCTCGATTACAACTCCCGCACGCACCACTCCAACATGGACACGTTCGACCACGTGCAGAAGGACGACGTGATCCAGCAGGGCGCGGTGGCCGCTGTGTTCGCCTGGTATGCGGCGAACACCTCTGAGCGCCTTCCGAGGAAGGCGCCGCCGGCCAAGTAGCGTGACTACAGACCCTGCGCGACCTCGTTTCTGCGCGCCGACATCGCCTCGACAAACGACGCGAAACCGAGCGCCATTGCACGGAGTATCGATCCCCGCTGGGCACGCGCGTATTCGCGCTCGATCCTGGCGACGCTGCTGCTCGAATCGAGCACGCGGCAGAATCGATCGCCGGTCGTCACCGCGACGAGCAGGTCCGCCTTCGCCAGTCGATGCACCGCATCGCGCAGGCTGTGGACCGTCCGCACGCGGGCGACCAGCGCTTTCGGCAGGACCAGTACGCCGCAGTTCATGGCGTTGCCGTCGCCCATCACCGATGTGACGCGGCCATCCTGCACTCGAATGAGGCTGTCTTTGCGGGAAGGACCGGGATCGACGAGCAGCGACGCCCGCCCGCTGCGAGCCGACTCGCGCACGGCCGCGCGAAGCAGATCGCCATCGACGATCGTGCCCGCGTCGATCACGACGATGACTTCCGCGTTCGGCACGCTCGCGAACAGGCGCGGCCCTCCGACGATACCCAGGATGAACGCGCCGCGCTCGCGCAATCGCCTCATCCCCGCCAGGTCCGGAAGCCGCGATCCCTTGAAGTAGCAATGATGAATGCCGGCGTCGGACGCGACGAGCGCGGCGCGCTCATTCAGGTCCATCCCGGCGAACGTTCGGCCGGTGGCGTCGGCGATGATCAGGGCGGCAATTGGCAACATGGCGTGATCTCCGGTGCTACACATAGCAACCGTCACGCCAAGACTCGCAGGGAACGCTAACTGACTGAATTCAATAGGTTTAGCCGCGATCCGTCGCCGTTTCGGCCAGTGTGTGCGCTCGGCAGGGTGTTTAGAAATGCGCAATGTGTTCAGGGCTATTCGAGCCCGTGACGACGCAACCGGACATACAACTGGGTGCGCGTCAGCCCGAGCTGCTTGGCGGCCTTCGACTTGTTGAAGCGCGCCGCCTTCAGCGCCTCCTCGATCATCGCGCGCTCCATGGAGTGGAGATCGCCCGACGCCGGCGGGGCGTCGGCGGTCTCGACGCGCGCCAGCGGCGCCGGCCGGGCGATCGGCGGCGCGGAGGCCGGCGGCGTGAGCGTGAGGTGCGAGGTCGTAATCAGCCCGCCCTCGCACAGGATCGCGGCGCGCTCGAGAATATTGCGAAGCTCGCGCACGTTGCCGGGCCAGTGATACTCGATCAGCCGATCGCGCGCATCGCGCGAGATCCCGGCCGGCGGCCGGCCGATGCTGCGGCCGATCTCGCCCAGGAACGCTTCGCTCAGCGCGAGGACATCCTGGCGCCGCTCTCTGAGCGGCGGCAGCTGGATGGCAAAGACGTTCAGGCGGTAAAACAGGTCTTCGCGGAACTGTCCGAGCTGAATCGCCTTCTGCAGGTCGCGGTTCGTCGCCGCAATGATGCGCGTGTCGGTCTTGAGCAGGCGCGTGCCGCCAAGCCTCTGGAATTCCCGCTCCTGCAGCACGCGCAGAAACTTCGCCTGTGCCGGCAGGCTCATCTCGCCGACTTCATCGAGGAACAGCGTGCCGCCCGATGCCTGCTCGAGCTGACCTGGCTTGCTGGTCACTGCGCCGGTAAAAGCGCCTCGCTCGTAGCCGAACAACTCGGCTTCGAGAAGCTGTTCGGGCAACGCGGCGCAATTGAGCGCCACGAACGGGCCATTCTTGCGGGGTGAGGCCCGATGGATGAAGCGGGCGACCACCTCCTTGCCGGTGCCCGATTCGCCCAGCAGCAATGCGGTCGTTTCCGTCGCCGCGACCTGGGTCGCCTGGGTCAGCACCTGGCGCCACGCCGGTGACTCGCCGACGATGCGGCGATAGCCGGTTCGCGAGTCGAGCTCGTCGGTCAGCTCGCGGACGCGCGCCTCGAGACGCGTGGCGCGCTCCGACGCCTCGGTCACCTCCTTGCGCAACGCCGTGCGGCGCTCGCGAGCAAAGCTCTGCAGCAGGCGATCGCCGATGCGTTTCGCCGTCTGCACATCGGCCACGGTGAATTTCGCCGGCGTAAAGGACAGCAACGCAAACGCGGCCACCGATTCGCCGTCGAGCCGCAGAGGCACGCGCAAGGCCGATCGATAACCCCGCTGGGTAGCTTCGAGGTGCTGCTGATCGGGACGCGTCTGCAGATCGTCGACGAGATCGAAGTCCCAGTCGGGATTCGCGGCAACGGCAGGCGGTGTGTCCACGACATCCGAGAAGGGCTCGGCGCCCGGAGCAAAGCTGGCGTAGACCCGCGCTCGCCCGTGCTCCGGTAACGCCGCCGCCAGGACCAGCGCGTCGTGCGGAATGACCTTCTGCGTGGCCGCCGAGATGCGCTCCCACACCTCGGGAAGCTCGCCAAGGCCGGTGACGGCAGCCACCACCTCTTCGAGCATCTCCATGGTCGTCGAATTCGCGCGCAACGCGTCGTGGCGGCGCTGTTCTTCCGCCAGCCGCTCGTGCGACAGCGCCAACGCCATGTGATCGACGATGCGCCTCGCGACCAGCACGTCGTCTCTCTTGAAGGCGCCGGGCTGTTTCGACTGAAAGGTGACGATGGTGTCGAGCCGGTCATTGACCCGGATCGGCAACAGCAACGCGGCGCGAAGGCCGACCTTCACCGACATCGAATCGGCGTACTCGGGATCGGCGCTGAGGTCGTCGAGGATCTGGTGATCCCAGACGTCGGTGCGCAGATACGAGGGTCCCCGCAATCTCGTGCTGAGGACTCGTGGCTGGTCGCCGAAACCGCGCACCGCATAGACGGTGCCATAGTCGGGATCGTCCGTCGGCCTGATCACGGTCATCGCGTCATGGGCGATGACCTTTTGCGCGATTTCCGACACGCGGTCGAAGGCTTCGCGGAGGCTGAGGACGCCGGTGAGGGCCGCCAGGAGTCCGTCGAGCACCTCGAGATTGGCTTCGAGCCGGCGCAGCCGGGCGCCGTCGGATGCATCGACCGGTTCGCGAGTCGTCATGTCGGGACGGGCGGTAGTCTCCCACACGCCCGCCAATACTGTCATCCCGGTCTTCTAGACTAGAAGGCTCTGAAACTGGCTTTTTGCAGCCGCGAGTCGAGCTCGACCGCGATGCGGTCCCAGAGGGTCTGATCGGTCGCCAGCATCGCGCTTACTTCAACGGCGCTGAGCGCGAGCCCCCAGTCGGCCGCCTCGGTGAGCGTCTGTCGCGGATCATCCTGAAACGCGCGCCGGAAATCTTCGTCGGTCACCAACCGGCCAATCAGCAATTCAATATGTCGATGCACGTGTCTGGTCCCTCTCACCGCTTCAAGAGCAAGACTCGAACCAACGCGTCACGTCCCGCTAACGCTTGTATCAACCTACGTTTAGACACGAATCAGGGTTTGCGCACTTCGCGCAGGCTGTTTGGAAATACGCAACTTGCGCATCGCCTCGATGCGCGTGCGCAACGTGAACAAACCGGCGATTCAGGCGCAATCTCGCCCAATCGAGCCTTGTCGCAACACGGCAACAGCCTTGCAGTGGGCGCGGCGCATGACACGAACTCATCTCGAACGCATCATCACCATCGTCCTCGTGTTGTCGATCGGATCGGCGGCGTCGGCGCAGTCGCAAGACGACGCGAGCCGGGCAAAGGTCTTGTCGACGGCGCGTGATCAGAAAGCGGAGACGGTCACACCGCCGGCAAGATCGCTGACCGAGCGCGTGTTGTATTGGTACGACAACCGCGATTCCAGCCTGTCGTGGAATGGCCTCCACATGAACCTGGGGAACTTCAGCGGCGGCGCCGGGTTCGCCGCTGGAATCGGCTTCACCCGACGCGCGATCGGATCCCCGTTCGTCGATCCGCAGCAGGCCAATCGCGTCGACGTCGATCTGTCGGCGGGACGCAGCCTCCTCGGGTATCAACGCCTCTCGGCACGAGTCGACGTCCTGAACGTCGCGAGCGCTCCGATCAACATCGCGCTCAGCTGGCGCGACGACGAAATGCCGCAGGAGGACTTTTACGGCCTCGGCCAGGACAGCAGCAAGAGTAACCACGTCAGTTATCGACACGACACCACGGACGTGACCGCCGCCATCGACTGGAGGCCGTTCCGCCGGGTGATCATCGGCGGCGCGGTCGCGCACCTCGCACCCACGCTTGGGCGCGGCACCGACCGGCGCGTTCCATCGATCGAAGCGACGTTTGATCCGTCAACCGCTCCCGGACTCGGAGGGCTGCCGGAGTTCATCCGCGCCGGCGCGAGGCTTGGCTTCGACTGGCGCGACAGTGCGTCGCATCCGCGGCGCGGCGGAAACTATCAAGTCACGGCCTCGCGCTTCGATGGCCAGGGCGGCGATCGCACGGACTTCCGGCGCGTCGACATCCAGCTGCAGCAGCTCGTCCCGCTCGGCAATCGCTACCGGCGGCTGGAGCTGCGCGCGCAGGCGGCGCTGACAGATGCCGACAGTCTCGCGCGCATTCCGGTGATTTACATGCCGTACGTCGGCGGCCCTGAGACGCTGCGCGGTTTCGCGAACACGCGCTTTCGAGATCACCAGGCCGTCTCGATGAGCGCTGAATACCAGTGGGAAGCGTGGTGGGCACTCGACGCTGCGGTATTCGTCGACGCCGGCCAGGTCGGGCACACCGTCGGGGATTTCGCACTGCGATCGTTCGTGACCAACTACGGCATCGGCTTGCGTCTTCACAGCAATAGCAAATTCCTGGCACGGCTCGATCTGGCTTACGGCCGCGAAGGCTTCCGGCCGCTTCTGGGGTTCAAATATGGCTTCTAAGAATTTCGTACTGACGATGGCGGTGGTCTCGGCGCTTGGCGCGGCGACGCTCGACGCGCAGCAATCACCAACGGCGAAGGCACAGGAGTCACGGCGCTTCTACGCCGACGATCCACTGTGGCTCGACAACGACATGCGCGACATCGCGCCGGTCGCCAAGGACGAGCTGTCGAAGAGCTACGACTTCGTCCACAACACGTTTGCGAAGCGCGCCAGGCTCGGCACGCCCGCGGTCAACATCAACACGCTCGGCGAAGTGCCCGATTCGAGCTGGTTCACGAATCGCATCGGTGTCCGCGACATGGCGATCGATGAGGTGTTGCGGGGACCGGACACCATCGATGGTCCGGCGCCGGGACCGTGGGAAGTGATCGGCCATCCGACGGCCGGCATCACGCCCAAGTTCGCGATTCGCGACGCCAACGGCGTCATGTTCATGATCAAGCTCGATCCCGCGGACAATCCGGAGCTTTCGTCGTCGGTCGAACTGATTGGCACGAAGATCTTCCACGCGATCGGCTACACCGTTCCGGAGGATTTCATCGCCGCACTGGATCCGCGGCAGCTTCGCGTCGCGAAGGATGTGCGCATCAAGTCGGAAACGGGCAGGGAGCGGAAGTTGACGATCGGCGACGTCAACCTCTGGCTGCAGCACCAGCCGCGACAGGCCGATGGCACGATTCGCGTGCTGGCCTCGCGCTGGGTCCCGGGCAAGGTCGTCGGCTCGTTCCGATTCACCGGCACGAGACCGGACGATCCCAACGACATCTACCCGCACGACGAGCGCCGCGAGCTGCGCGGACTGCGAGTCTTCGCCGCGTGGCTGAATCATGACGATGCGCGTTCGCTGAACAGCATCGACAGCTATGTGGAAGAGGAGGGCCGGCGCTACGTCAGGCACTACCTCCAGGACTTCGGTTCGACGCTCGGCAGCGGCTCGACGTCGCCGCAGCAGCCGCGAGGCGGTTACGAATACCTGATCGAGAAGGACAAGATCGGCAAGGGCCTTGTGACATTCGGACTCTGGCAGCGCGACTGGATGAAGGCGAAGTATTCGGAGCTGCCGTCCGTCGGCAACATCGAGAGCCGCGTGTTCGAACCGGCGCGCTGGAAGACCGAATATCCGCACCCCGCATTCGACGCCATGGATGCCGAGGACGGATTCTGGGCGGCGCGGATTGCCGCGCGCTTCAGCGATGACATGATTCGCGCCATTGTCGCGGCCGCGAAGCTGTCGAATGCGGAAGCGGCCGATCAGTTGAGCCGCGTGATCATCGAGCGCCGCGACAAGGTCGTGAAGCACTGGATCGCCGCGGTGAACCCGCTCGATCAGTTCGAAGTGCGCAAAGGCAATCACGGCCTCATCCTGGTGTTCGACAACGCCGCGGTTCGCCACGGTGTGAAGGCACCGGGCGAGAGCTATCAAACGAGCTGGGGCGCGTTCGACAACATGACGGGCGTCGAGACCGCCGTCACCGACGTTGAAGAGTATTCCGAGCCGGTGGCCCGGGTACCGCTGTCGGCGTTCGGGCCGGCCGATTCATCAGGGGCCCGCTACACTGTCGCGACGATTCGAACGATCAACCCGGCCTTTCCGCAGTGGCTGAAGCCGGTCAAGGTGACGGTCCGTGATCGCAACGGCGTCCTTGACATCGTCGGCATCGATCGCGGCGGGGCGGCGGCGGTATCGTCCACCACCAACAACTAGGAGCGGCCATGGCCTTGATATTGACGCTGGCGTTGTGGCTGTTTCGCGTGACCGGGTTTCTGACCGAGCCGATGCTCAGCAGCGACGAGATTCACGCGGTGACCGGTGAGCCGTCGCGCCTGGTGTGGCCGCTCGCGACGGATCGCCCGCTTCGCATCGTGACCTGGAACATCGAGCGGGGTGTGAAGTTCGAGGCCGTTCAGTCCGTTCTTCAGGAGCTCGATGCCGACGTCGTGCTGCTGCAGGAAGTCGATCGCTTCTGCTCGCGCAGCGACGATCGCGACGTGGCGCGCGAGCTCGCGCAGCACCTGCGCATGAACTACGTGACGGCCGGCGAATTTCAGGAGATCGGCGAGGGCCGCCGCGATCGGCCGTGCGTGAGCGGCCAGGCGATCCTCAGCCGCCTGCCGATCGGCGAGGCGACGACGGTCCGTTTCGAGGATCAGGCGTCGCTCAAGTGGCGGCTCAACCCGGCGCAGCCGCGCCGTGGCGGCCGCATTGCGCTTGGCGCGCGCACTGCCGGCGCGCTGTTCTACAGCGTGCATCTCGAGAGCGGCGCCGATGAACAGCGGCGGGCGCATCAGGTCCTCGACATCCTGGCGAACGTGCCACCGGGGGAAGAGCCGGTGATCATCGGCGGCGACTTCAACAATGCCGGCGGCGAGGCGTCGGCGATGTTCGACGGCCTGCGCGCCGCGGGATTCACCAACGCAATGGGCGCACGCGCGATCGAACGGGGCGCGGCAAGGCGCCCGATCGACTGGATTTTCACGAAGCGGATGACCGCCACGTCCGAGGTGATCCGCGCCGCCGACGCTTCTGATCACGATCCGGTCATAGCTGAGACCGCCTTGCGACGACGTTTCTGACGACGCGACGCGGCGCAGGGCTATTTCCTAGCAAGCCGGGGCAGGCGCCTGAAATCACGGCGTGGCTGGGAGCGCCACGCGGTCCCGTCGAGATGAAGATATGTGCACCCTTGTCGCGGGGGCACATATCAATTACGCTGTAGCGGTCATGTCGGTAGTCCATCACGCGCATCGCAGCCATCATCGCCGTTCATCGAACGGCCCGGCCGGAGTCTGCGCGTAAACGAAACGATCTGACAGCAAGATTCGATTCACGCAAAACCCGCCGGTCCCGGCGGGTTTTTTGTTCTTAGGGCCATAGAAGGCGCAGAAAGCTCAGACACGGACATGGACTTCACGAAACTCAGCGGCTTGATTCCGGCGGTGGTGCAGGACGAGATCAGCAACGAAGTGCTGATGGTCGGCTTCATGAACGAGGATGCCTGGGCCCGGACCCAGCAGAGCGGCTACGTCACGTTCTTCAGCCGGACGCGCAACACGCTGTGGACCAAGGGCGAAACGTCGGGCAACCGCCTCACGGTACGGCAGGTCTTCCTCGACTGCGATGCCGACACGCTCCTGATCAAGGTGCGGCGCGAGGGCGAAGGCAACGTCTGCCACACCGGGCAGCGCAGTTGCTTCTTCAACATCATCCAGGACGCACCCGTCGAGGAGCGGCGATGAAGCTGCGACTGGGTATTCCGAAGGGCTCCTTGCAGGATGCGACGATCCAGCTGTTCCAGCGAGCGGGCTACATCCTGCGCGTCGATTCGCGGTCGTACTTTCCGTCGATCGACGACCCGGAGATCGAGTGCATGTTGATTCGCGCGCAGGAAATGGCGCGCTACGTCGCCGACGGCGTCCTCGACGCGGGACTCACCGGCCAGGACTGGATCGCCGAGCACGAGATCGGCCATCCGGAGCAGCCGGCGCTCGCGCGGATCTGCGATCTGATCTACGCGAAGCAGAGTTTCGGCAAGGTCCGCTGGGTGCTCGCCGCGCCGGAGGATTCGCCGTTCAAGAGCGCGGCCGATCTGAACGGCAAGCGGATCGCGACCGAGCTGGTGCGCGTCACGAAACACTACTTCACGTCGAACGGCATGAACGTCGACGTCGAATTCTCGTGGGGCGCGACCGAAGTGAAGCCGCCGGTGCTCGCCGACGCCATCGTCGAGGCGACGGAGACGGGATCGACGCTTCGCGCCAACCGGCTGCGGATTCTCGAGACCATCATGGAATCGAACACCCAGCTCGTCGCCAACTCCACCGCGCTGGCCGACTCCTGGAAGAAGACCAAGATCGAGAACGTGGCGTTGCTACTGAAGGCGGCGATCGAAGCGCAGGGGCGCGTCGGGCTGATGCTGAACGCGAAGCGCACAGATCTCGAGAAGCTGATCGCCCTGCTGCCGGCGCTGCAGCGTCCGACCGTGTCGTCGCTGAGCGATCCCGACTGGGTCGCGATCAACACCATCCTCGAGGAGAAGACGGCGCGCGATTTGATCCCGAGGCTGAAGATGGCCGGCGGGCAGGGAATCGTTGAATATCCGCTGAATAAGATTGTGGTGTGAGGGCTTAGGCCGGGCTACGTAAGGGCTTGGGAGGTGCGAATAATTACTTCATCGAACGAAAGGCCGTGCGCGAGTTGCTCTCGGCGGCGCGGATTCGCGATCGCGCGACCGAGGCGGGCGCGGCCTCGATCGTCGATCGCGTTCGCCGCGGCGGCGATGTTGCGCTGAAGCGCTTCGCGCGCGAGTTCGACGGCCTCACCGGATCGATCGAAGTGCCTCGGCGCGGTTGGGAAGCTCAGGCCGACGCGCTGCCGCGAGAGGTGCGCGTCGCGATCGCCAGGGCAGCGCGCAACATCCGCTCGGTATCGACACGGCAGGTGCCAAAGGGCTGGCGGCACCACGTCTCCCCAGGCATCACGGTCGAACAACGGGTCACGCCGCTCGCGCGCG
This sequence comes from uncultured cyanobacterium, assembly GCA_963833135.1. Taxonomy (GTDB): domain Bacteria; phylum Acidobacteriota; class Vicinamibacteria; order Vicinamibacterales; family UBA2999; genus 12-FULL-67-14b. Next base: position 291,181 of record CAWHWW010000019.1, read on the forward strand.
TCGGCTGCTACGTACCCGCCGGCCGCTATCCCCTGCCCTCGTCCCTTCTGATGACGGCAATTCCGGCGCGTGTCGCCGGCGTCACGGAAATCATCGTCTGTTGCCCGCGCCCGGATGCGGCGGTGTTTGCCGCAGCCATCGAGGCCGGCGCAGATCGCCTCTTCAGGATCGGCGGCGCACACGCGGTCGCGGCCATGGCGTATGGCACCCGGACGATGCCGCGCGTCGACAAGATCGTCGGACCCGGCAATCGCTGGGTGTCCGCGGCGAAATCGCTGGTCTCGGCCGATTGCGGCATTGATTTCTATGCGGGGCCGACGGAAATCCTGATCGTGACGGCTTCGGGATCGCCGGCGTGGATTGCCGCCGACCTGCTTGCGCAGGCGGAACACGATCCAGATGCCCGCGCCGTGATGATCACGTCAAGCCGGCGGCTCGCCGCGCGCGTCGCCGCCGAGATCGATCGACAGATGCCGGGCTTCGGACCCGCGCGTCAGTCCATCGCACAGCAGGGCGGCATCATCGTTTGTTCGACAATGAACGAGGCGATCGGGCTCGCCAACGACGCTGCCGCCGAGCACGTGGTCGCCGGCAATGACCAGGTCGCGCGGCGCATCGTGAATGCCGGCGCCGTATTCGTCGGCGAGTGGACCGCGCAAGCGGCCGGCGACTACGCGATCGGATCCAATCACGTGCTCCCCACCGCCGGGGCCGCCCGGTTCCGCGGCGGCCTGAACGTGGCTGATTTCGTCAAGCTGGTGTCGGTTCAGCGCATGACGAAGCGCGGCCTCGAAACAATCGGCAAGACGGCCACAATACTTGCCCGCGCCGAAGGCCTCCAATGCCACGCGCGATCCATTGAAGTGAGACAACGATGACGACCATTCAAGGAGTAGCGGACCTGGGACCGGGATTGCGACTCCACCTGAACGAAAACACCGGTGGCTGTTCGCAGAAGGTTGTCGAGGCCGTCCGCGCGTTCGACGGCCCGGGCCTGGCCACCTATCCGGATTTTCGCGACGCGGTCCTTGAAACAGCGGCGTTTCTCGGCGTCGATCCTGAACGGATCGTCCTCACTAACGGCCTCGACGAGGGCATCCTGCTCGTTTCAATCGCCTATCTGATCAACCGCACGCCCGATGCGCTCGTCGCCCTCGGGGCGCCGATGACCACAGTGTCTGGCGCGACCGAGATTGTGGTTGCGCAGCCGGCCTTCGAGCCCTACATCCACGGCGCGCATTCGCTTGGCGCCCGCGTGGTATCGGTCCCGCCCGGAGAGAACTTCGCGTTTCCGCTCGACGGCATGCTGCGCGCCATCACACCGAACACGCGCATCGTCTACGTGAACAACCCGAACAACCCGAGCGGCCAGCCGATCGCCAAGGATGCAATCCACCGCATCGCCAGGGTAGCGGGACACGCGCTGGTTTTTGTCGACGAGGCGTATCACGATTTTCTCGGCGAGAACTTCCTCGACGAAGCGGACGATTACCCCAACGTGCTGATCGGGCGTACCTTCTCGAAGGCGTTCGGCCTTGCCGGCATGCGAGTCGGCGTGATGATCGCGTCGCCCGGGATCCTCGCGCCGATCCGGCGCGCGATGCCGCTCTTCAACCTCAACGTCGTCGCCGTGGCCGCGCTCCGCGCCGCGATCGGCGATCCATCCTTCCGCACGTGGTACGTCGGTCAGGCGAACGAATCGAAGGAGCTGGTTTATGCTGCGTGCGAGCGCACGGGGCTCAAGTATTGGAGGAGCGCCGCGAACTTCGTGCTGATCGACGGCGGCGCGCGGGCGCGCCAGATCATCGACGGCATGATCGCCAAAGGTGTATTCGTTCGCGATCGGACCGGGGATCCGGCGACGCCGTCCTGCTTCCGGCTGACAACGGGCGTCGTCGAACATACCCGCAAGGCAGCGGAGACCCTGGAGACGTTGTGCGCCCACCTTCGCTAAAGCTTCCGCCTGCGCCACGGCTACGGCGGACAAGACGACGCGGTAGGCTCGCGGTCATCGATCGCCGAACGGCCGAAACCGAGATCACGCTGACGCTGTCGCTCGACGGCAAGGGTCGTTTTGAGAACCACACCGGCATCCGCTTTCTCGATCACATGCTCGATCTGGTCGCGCGGCACGGCGGCTTCGATTTGAAGGTGAAGGCGACCGGCGATCTCGACGTCGATCAGCACCACACCGTCGAGGACGTCGGTATCGCGCTCGGTGAGGCGGTGCTCGCCGCCATCGGCAGCAAACGCGGCATCAATCGCGCCGGGTATTTCGTGATGCCGATGGACGAGACCCTCGCCGTCGCGGCGATCGATCTCAGCGGCCGGCCCATCGCCGTCATCGACACGAAGGTGAACGTCCGGAACGTCGGCGATCTGCAAGCCGAGCTGGTCCACGATTTCTTCGAAGGCTTCGCGATGGCATCGCGCGCCAACGTCCACGTCAAGGTGATGTACGGCCGCTCGAACCATCACAAGATCGAAGCCTGTTTCAAGGCGTTCGGGCGCGCGTTGCGCGCCGCATGCTCGAAGGACCAGCGCCTCGCAAAGATGTTGCCGAGCACGAAGGGCCTGCTGTGATCGCACTGGTCGATTACGGGGCGGGCAACCTGGCGTCGGTGCGGAAAGCGCTGGCCGCGATCGGCGCGAGTGTGTGGACGCCGACTGTTGCAGGCGAGCTCGGCCGGGCGCGCGGCATCGTCGTTCCCGGCGTCGGCCACTTCGACTCGACGAAGGCGCTCACCGACGAATGGCGCACCGCGATCAAGACGATGGTCGCTGACGGTGTGCCACTGCTGGGGATTTGCGTTGGATTGCAATGGCTGTTCGATGGAAGCGACGAAGCCCCGGGCGTTTCGGGTCTCTCGACCTTCAGTGGTTCGTGCTTTCACCTTGCCTCGCCGCAAGCCCGCAAGCCCGCAGCCCGTAGACCGCTCAAAGTTCCCCACGTTGGCTGGAATTCGCTCACGTTGCCGCGTCGCAGTCGCCTGATGGCCGGCGTCGATTCCGGGGCGCAGGTGTACTTCACTCACTCCTACGCCGCACCGGTGGTGGACGACACGGTCGCGATTTGCGACTACGGCGTGCCCTTCAGCGCGGCGGTTGAACGCGAACACGTGTCGGCCGTGCAGTTTCATCCCGAGAAGTCCGGCGACATCGGGTTGAAGATTCTTTCGAACTGGATTGGCACGAGCCTGTCTCGACGAATCCCGAACGAAGGAAGCGGAGCGTAGCCGGAGATGCTCTCTAAACGCATCATCGCGTGTCTCGACGTCCGCGACGGCAAGGTCGTCAAGGGCGTCAACTTCGAGGGCCTCCGCGACGCCGGCGATCCGGCGACGCTCGCAAGGCGCTACAACGTCGAGGGCATCGACGAAGTCGTGATCCTCGACGTCACCGCAACGATCGAGAGCCGCCAGGCTCGCGCGCACACGATTGCAGCTGTGGCGGCCGAGATCTTCCTGCCGCTCGCTGTCGGCGGGGGCATTCGGACGGAAGAAGATGCCGCGGCGGCAATCGAGGCAGGCGCCGACAAGGTCAGCCTGAATACGGCGGCGCTCGACGATCCGGATTTGATCACGAGGCTGGCGAAACGCTACGGCAGCCAGGCGGTGATCGTTGCGATTGATGCGAAGTCAGTCCGGCTAAAGCCGGATACCACACGATATGAAGTATTCGCCCGCAGCGGCCAATCGATCGCCAACCGCGATGCCGTCGAATGGGCGCGTGAGGCCACCGCTCGCGGCGCCGGCGAGATCCTGCTGACCTCGATCGATCGCGACGGGACGAAGGCCGGGTTTGATTGCGAGATGACTGCAGCGGTATCGGACGCCATCAATATCCCGGTGATCGCCTCAGGCGGCGCGGGGACGTTCGAGCACTTCGCCGAGGTATTCGGGGCCGGCCACGCCGACGCCGCCCTCGCCGCATCGATTTTTCATTTCAACGAAACGAGTGTTCGCGACTTGAAAGCGTTTCTTGCTGAGCGGCAAATTCCTGTTCGGCTGTGACGAACAGGCCACGGAGGCTCGGAGGCCCGGAGAACTTTTAATAAAATGCCTCCGCGCCTCTGTGCCTCTGTGGCCCGTACGTAGAACCTTATGCTGATTCCGTCGATTGATTTGCAGGGCGGGCGGGTCGTCCAACTCGTTCAAGGTGACAAACTCGCGATTGCTTCCGACGATCTCGACGGGTGGATCGCCAAGTTTTCGAAGTTCCCCAAAGTCCAGCTGATCGATCTCGACGCCGCGATGTCGCGCGGCAACAACGATGCGCTCGTGAAGCAGATCGCCGCCAAGCTCCCCTGCCGGGTCGGCGGCGGCGTGCGCAGCGTGAGACGGGCCGAAGAGCTCATCGGCGCCGGCGCGCAGGCAGTGATTGCGGGGTCGGGCCTGTTCCGCCGTTCACCCGACGGCGATCTCTCGCAGATGATCGATCACGACTTTGCGGGCGCCCTGGCCGAGACCATCGGCATGCATCGCGTCATCGCCGCCGTCGACTCGCGCGCCGGCCGGGTCTGCATCCACGGATGGAAGACCGTGCTGCCGCTGACGGCCGTCCAAGCCGTGCAGTTGCTCGAAGGCTACTGCGAGGAGTTTCTTTACACGCACGTCGACAAGGAAGGCCTGATGCAGGGCACCGACATGAATGCGATCAAAGCGGTCGCCAAGGCGACGGAGAGAAAGCTCACCGCCGCCGGCGGCATTACGACGCGCGAAGAAATCGACGCCCTCGACGCCCTCGGCATCGACGCCGTCGTCGGCATGGCTATCTACACGGGAGCGCTCGATCTTAGTAGCCAGTAGCCAGATTCCGGTAGCCAGGAAGGCCAGAGTATTTCTGGCTACTGGCTACCGGATACTGGCTACTGTTTCCGCCGCATACCGGCGGCCACGAGTAGCCACGCCAGCATCAGGCACGAGAAGGACACGTACAGCGGCACGATCGATTCCGCGGACGAGATGGCGAGGATGCGCCCGTCCCTCGGCGGATCGAGCCACAATCCGCGGAGCGTGTTGATCGCTCCGAGGCTGCTGCCGTTGAGGCCGGCGAATATGCCGGCCAGCGACAACGGCCGCATCATGGCCAGGCGCTGCTCAGACGGCCGGAACAGGTACGCGGCAGCGGCAATCAACGGCAGAAAGCTGACCAGGATGCTGAACAGCGCCGCCAGCCCCATCTGCATGAACATGTCAAAGAGTTCCATCGCGTGTTCGTCTCCCTTGTGGGATATAACGCCCGGTGGTTGCGGTCGTGACTCGGAGACCCGCAAGCCCGCAGCCCGTACGCCCGTAGACCTCTGCGCCTACGGCCCGTGTCACGATTCGGTGTCCAAAGCGTTATGAACGGTATGGACCCGCCTTCGCCAGAGGCTTCGGCGCGGCAAGCCCGGGAGTTGGAGCTCGAGCTCGTGGCGCGCATCCGTGCCGGCGATGCCGGCGCGTTCGACGCCATTCACACCGAGTTCAACGGGCGCCTGTTCAACTTCCTCGCGCGGTTATCCCGCCGCCGCGACATCGCCGAAGATCTGCTCGACGAAACGTGGCTGCGCTTCGTCGATCGCGCGCACAAGCTCAGGCCCGACACGCGCCTCGGACCATTTCTCTTTACGGTCGCGCGGAATCTCTATCTGAGTTACTGCCGTTCACGCATGCTCGAAGACGCGCAGACGGCGGACGCGATCGGTCTGTGGCCGCTTGGCACGCCGCCGCCGTCGCCGTTTGAATCAACCGTCGCGAACGAGACCAGCCGACGGATCGAAGCGGCGCTCGCGGCGCTGCCGGCCGCGCATCGCGAGGCATTGCTGCTCACGGCCGTCGAGGGCATGAAACCGGCGGAGGCCGCCGTGGTCTGCGGCGTCACCCCGGAAGCGATGCGCCAGCGTCTCAGCCGGGCTCGCGCGGCGATCACCAGGCATCTCGACGAATGCGATGACACGATTCTGGTGCACTTGAAGGCGGTAACCACATGATCGAAGACCTGCCGCTCGTCACACCCGATGCTTCGCGCAGCGCCCGCACCATCGCGCGCTGCCACGATCGGCTGGCCGCGCGACGCCGAAGAGTCGAGGTGCGCGATCGCCCGCCGAACCCGCGAGCCCTCGGCGCGGAGCGGTTGTTGATGGCCGGTTTCTGCGCGGCCTATCTCATCGCCATGGCCGGCGACCTCCTCGCCATCGCCGCCCAGCGCTAAGGTCGCGCGGAGCGCGCCTGCGAGGCGGAGCCTCGCCAGAATACAATCCGCGAAGGAGGGCCTGCGCTCCGAAGCGCGTTCGATTAGTATCGGGCGCGAAGGAGTGGACCCTATGGTCTCCGTGCTGTCGTTGCTGATCCCGATCGCGCTCTCGGCCGTGCTCGTCTTCATCGCCAGCTCCATCATCCACATGGCCACGCCGTGGCATAAGAACGACCTCATGACACTGCCCAACGAGGAGGGTGTGATGAAGGCGCTGCGCCCATTCAACCTGCCGCCGGGAAACTACGGCTTCCCACGTCCTGGCTCGATGGCGGACATGAAGACGCCGGCGTTCCTGGAAAAAATCAAGGCCGGTCCCGTCGGGTTCATGACCATCAGGGCCGGATGGAACTTCAACATGGGCGGAACGCTTTTCCAATGGTTTCTCTACTCGTTGGTGGTGTCGCTGTTTTCGGGCTACATCGCGGGGGTAGCGTTCGGCCCGGGCACTGAATACCTGCGCATCATGCAGGTGGCCGGCTGCGTCGCCTTCGTGGGTTACGCGATGGCGCAAATGCACGAGTCGATTTGGTGGGGCCGGCGGTGGAGCTGGACCATCCGCAACATGCTCGACGGACTGCTCTACGGACTGCTCACCGGCGGGACGTTCGGGTGGCTGTGGCCGAGATAGGAATATTTGTTATTCTTTATTTCTAATGCGAGCCGCAGTCCTTTCGTTGATCGCCCTGCTGGCGGCGAGCACGTCCGCGCAGGAGATGATGCCCGGCACGGCGCGGCCGTTGATCGAGAACCTGCCGGCCACGACGAGCGGATTCATCTGCCCGATGCATCCGAATGAAGTGAAGACAACGCCCGGCACGTGCAGCATTTGCGGCATGACGCTCGTGGCGGGGGATCCGATGGCGACGGCCGATTACGCGCTGACGCTCTCGACCGAGCCGCGCGCGGTGAAGGCCGGGCAGAAGACGAAGTTCCGCATCGCGGTCCGTCATCCGCTGACCGGCGAACCCGTCACCGAATTCGCGCGAGGTCCACGATCGCCTGTTCCACTTCTTCATCGTCAGCCGCGACATGACGCAGTTCTTCCACGAGCATCCGACGCTCGACAAGGACGGCTCGTTCACGATCGAACACGTCCTTCCGGCCGCGGGTCAATACATGCTGTTCAGCGACTTCATGCCGGTCGGCGGCGGACCGCAGCTGATCGCAACACCGCTCACGACCGCGGGCTTCGACGGCGACATCGCCGCGTCGTGGCCCAACCTGAAGCCGGACACCGCGCTGACGAAAGTCGCCAACGGCGTCAGCGTAGAGCTGAGGGTCGAGCCCGGCAAGTTCATCGCCGGCGAAGAAGCCGACGTGCCGATTCATTTCGAGGACGAGAAGATCAGGCGAGCCGGTGACGAACCTGCAGCGCTATCTCGGCGCGTTCGGGCACGCGATGATGCTCAGCGAGGACATGACCGAGCACGTGCACGCGCATCCAGAGCAGATGCTCGAGGGCACGACGATTACCGAAGGCGGCGGTCCCGACCTCGTCTTCCACGCGCTGTTCCCCAAGCCGGGCAACTACCGCATCTGGCTGCAGTTCCAGCGCAACAACGTGCTGTCGACGATTCCGTTTACGGTTCGAGTGTTGCGCCCGGGCGAGACGCTTGCCGCGCCGTAACGGCGCGTAGCTATGGCGCCGTCGCGTCGCGAAGGCGGGGTGGCAGCGCAGTAATCGCGAGCGACGGCTTCGCGGCAATCGCCGCGTCGGTCGTGTTGTCGTAGTAAACCGTCATCACCAGCCGCGTCCCCGCGGGCAGCGCGATCGGGTCCTTCATGACGTACGGCGTCGGCCATTCGGGCCGGAAGCTGTTCACCCACAGCATCGGCTCGACGCTGCCGTCCGGTCGAATCGCGGTCAGCTCAATCGAACGCGCACCCGGTCCGAGCCGCGGCCACATCGCCGCAATCGTCGTCGCCGTCTTGATCGCCGTCTCGGCGCGGAAGCGCTCGCCGCTTTTCCCCGGAGCCACACTGAGCGGAGCCGGTGTGATCTCGATTGAGGCAGGCGTCTGTGCCGGCGCCTTCTCCGCGAAGTACAGGCCCAGCTCGCTCGCGCCCGACGCGTCGTCCATGCCGCCGCGATAGCCGATCTCGATGGTCAGCTTCGCGCCGGCGGGAAGCTGAATTCCTGATCCCGCGGGCATGGCGATCACCTTGCTCGACGGCGTCCACGTGCCGAGCCATTGCCCGTTGCGCGAGTCGTAGATCGCTGCATAGCGAATCGCACGGCGATCGGACGGATTGAGCTGCAGCGCCTTTATCCAGCGCGCCTGCTTCAGTCCCGTGCCGACGTCGAAACGGTCGACCCTGAACGGCGTGTCGGCGGCGATCTTCAGATCCGCGGCAACCGGAATCGTCGCATCCGGCGGACCCTGCTCCCAGCCGGTCAGCGGCGGAACGAAGACCGGCGGCTTGTCTTCATCGACGAGCAGCACGCCGCTCGGCGCACCGCCATCGGCCCACGACAGGATCAGGCTGATTTCGCGGCCGGTGAGGCTCATGTCGTTCGCGAAGTGACCGTAGCCGCTGGCCGCGCCCCAGGGCGGCATGCGCTTCTCGAGAATCTCTTCCTTGATCGCGACCGCCCACGGGCGGGCTTCCTTGTAGGTGGTGAGCGGCACCGACACGTTGCCGTCGGTGTGGCACTGGAAACACTTCTTCTGAAAGATCTGCGCGATCTCGCGATTGAAGACGATCTTCGTGGTGATCGGAACGTGCCGCGTTTCTACAGACTCCGGCCGCAGCAGCTGAATAGCCGGCGACGGCCGCGCCAACCAGGATGGCGCCCACGATCGGCCTGTTCCAGTTCACAGCCTGATTATACGGCGGGGAGCGACGGAGGCGCGTCAATCTCAGGCAGGATGCGCTCGGCGCCGGCCGTCAACACCAGGTCGACGATGCTCGTCGCCGGTGTCGCTTCCGGGTTGATCTCGACGGTAAACGCGCCATTCTGCCTTGCCGCGGCGATGAATCCGGCCGCGGGATAGACGACCGCCGACGTGCCGATGGTGATGAAGACGTCGCACTCGGCCGCTTGCGACGCCTGCCGAACCACGGCGGGATCGAGCGTCTCGCCGAACCAGACGACGCCGGGCCGAATCGGACCGTCGCAGTGCGGGCACCGCGGCGGCAATTCGTCGAACGACAGCGTCTCGTCGCGCCATCGCTTCGGCGCTTTCGCGCAGCCCTGCCAGCAGCTGACTTCCCAGATCGAGCCGTGAAGGCGGATGGTGTTCTCGGTACCTGCGGACTCGTGCAGGCCGTCGACGTTCTGCGTGATCAAGCGGAAGTTCGGAAACCGCCGGCTCCAATCCGCGAGCACGCGATGCGCGGCGATTCGGATCACACGCGGCAATGCGTGCGCGCCGCCACGCATACCATTCCCACACCAGCTTCGGATCGCGGCCGAACGCCTCCGCCGTCGCCAGCGTTTCCGGGCGGAAGTTCTTCCACAGTCCGTCGGCTCCTCGAAACGTCGGCACACCGCTGGCCGCAGAAACGCCCGCACCGGTCAGAACGGTGATACGCGCCTCGGGCCGCCGGAGTCTCTCGACGAGCGCTTGCACGATCTCAGATCTCAGATTTCGGATTTCAGATCAATTGCCGATCGACGATCGAATCATTGCTTGGTGCCGGCGGCGCTCGCCTTTCCGCTGCGAGGCCAGAAACTCGAATGCCAGCCCGAGGTTCGGGACGACCACGTCGGTGTGGCTGCCGCCGGCGACTTCGAGGTAGGTGACATTCGCATTGAGCTTCTTCAACGCCGCGACCATGTTGCGCGACCCCGAGACGTTGACGGTGTTGTCGGCGTCGCCGTGGACGACGAACTGCGGAATGCCCTTCATGCCTTCGGCAAGCGCCGGCGAGCCCGTTCCGGCGAACGCGACCAGCGCCGCCCACGTCTGCGGATACTTCGCGCCGAGCGCCCACGTGCCGATCGCGCCCATCGAGTGGCCGATCAGGTAGATGCGCGATTCGTCGACGTTGTAGGCAGCCTTCATCAGCCGAAGCACTTCGAGCACGTCCTTCTCGCTGTATTCGCTGCGCCGCCTCGATGCCGGCGTCGCCGCCCATGAGATTTGAGCCGTAGAACCCGTCGCGTCGGAAGCCAAGCGGCGCCGCCATCAGGAAGCCGTGCTTCTCGGACAGTTGCGGCGGCAGCTGCGAATAGGAATCGAAGAACGAATCCTCATTGCGCGCCGAGGCCGTGCAGCGCAATCACGAGCGGCGTCGCCTTCGACGCCGCGTAGCCCTTCGGCACGTAGACGCGATACGGCATGATCTCGTTCGCGCCTTCGAGCACGTAGTGCCGCTCGAAGTCGCCGGTCTTGCCCTGTGAACGGATCCTTGCCGCCCTTCGATTCCGCGAGGATCGCTTCGGCGCGCGCGATCTCGGCGCCGACGTTGAAATCCGCCAGCTCGATGCGGCCGCGATTGACGTTCTTGATGTAGTCGCCCGGGAACAGCACGTCGGCGCGCACGGCGGGCGCAGCCGTCGCCGCTGCGGCCTCGAGCGTCTTCAGCTTCGCGTCGAGACCCTTGTGGACGAACACGCCCAGGTTCGCCGTGCCGAGCGACGTCGTTCCGTCGAACATTTCGGCTTCGATCACCTGCGCGCCGTCTTCCACCGCGGCGAGATCGAGCTCGATCGCGAAGGGTGTCTCGCGGAGATCGCGGCTGACACCGTCGAATGTCCCGAGCTCACGCGGCTCCGGCGCCGGCACCGCCGCCGCGCCGGGACGCGCCGGCGGGACGCGCTTTCTGATGCGCACTTTCGTCGTCAGGTTCGCGCCCAGTTCGATCGAGGGCCGGTAGATCTGCTCGATGCGCATCGCATACGGCGCCGTCGAATCGATCACGATGCGCTCGCTCCTCAGCACCAGCGAATTGCGGTAATCGAGCTGCGGCGTCCACGCTTCCTTGTTGAGGAGCGTCATGCCCCTGGCGATCTGCCGGCGCACCTCGCCCATGTCGCCCGTGCGGCGCGCGTCGCCGATCGCCTTGTCGACGTCATCGAGCTGCGGTCTTGAGCTCGCCTTCGGCTTTCGCCGCCGTCTTCAGCGAGTTGTAACGGACCGACAGCGAGTTGATGTTCGGCAGCGCCTGCGCGAAGGCCAGGCCAGCAGGCCAGCAGGCTAGCAGGCCAACAAGGAGAACGACGGGCAACGGGCTGACAGGCATCAGGATTTGCGCATGATGTCTTTTCAAGCCCTAGCCCTAAGCCCGTAGCCCGCAAGCCCGCAAGCCCTCTACGATCCCAAGCGCGAACGCGATTAGCTCGGCGCTCGGTCCACTTCCCGCCGCGACCACGATGTACTGCTTTCCCTGATGCATGTAGGTCATCGGCGACGCGAGCGGACGCGCCGGGGCGTCCATGTCCCACAGCGGCGCTCCGGTCGCCTTGTCGTAGACGCGGAACTTGGTCGGCTCGATCTCCACCTTGCTCATCGGACGCGCGCCGACCGGCAGGTTGCGCCCGCCGCCGAGATTGCCAGCGCCCATCGCGACGAACAAGCAGCGTCTTGGTCACCATCGCGGCATTGCGAATCGGCGCGCCCAGCGCCGGCAGGTTGAGATCCTTCAGCAGCGGATGATTGCGCGGGCCGTCGCCGACTGCCGCCACCCACTTCGTATCGCCCTTGTTGAGATCGATCGCGGTCACGCGGCCGTATGGCGGTTTGAGAAGCGGCAGTCCGTCGAGCATCGGCGGCATCTGCGTTCCGCCGCGCGCATAGAGCAGGTTGCTGCGTTCGGGATTCGGCTTGACGAGCTGCACCACGATCGGACTGGTCATCGACGGCACATAGAGCGTGCCCGTCTCCGGATCGAACGACGCGCCGGCCCAGTTCGCGCCGCCGGCCCATCCCGGATTGACGATCGTGCCTTTCTCTGATGGCGGCGTGAAGATCGGCCCGGTCTCGAACTGCTTGACGACCTCGAGCGCCGCCGCCTTCAGCTCCGGCGTGAAGTCGATCAGGTCGCTTTCGGTCACGCCCTGCCGCTCGTAGGCCGGGGGCTTGGTTGGAAACGGCTGCGTCGGCGACGTGCGCTCGCCGGGAACGGTCGACTGCGGCACCGGCCGCTCTTCGATCGGCCACACCGGCGCGCCGGTTCGTCGATCGAGCACGTAGGTGAAGCCCTGCTTGCTCACCTGCGCGAGGGCCTTGATCGGCTTGCCGTTCACGTTGATGTCGACGAGGATCGGCGCCGCCGGAAAGTCGTAGTCCCAGATGCCGTGATGCACGCCCTGGAAGTGCCACGCGCGCTTGCCGGTCTTCGCGTCGATCGCCATGATCGTCTCCGCGAACAGGTTCGCGCCGGGGCGATGGCCGCCGTAGAAATCGTCGGTCGGCGTGCCAAACGGAAGGTAGACGTAGCCGAGCTCTTCGTCCGACGACATGTTGGTCCACACGTTGGTGCTGCCGGTGTAGGTCCACGAGTCGTCGCCCCACGTCTCGTTGCCGAACTCGCCCTTTTGCGGAATCGAGTGTATCGTCCACAGCTTCTTCCCGGTGCGCACGTCGAAACCGCTGACGTCGCCGCGCGGCCATTCCTTGTGGGTCGGGCCGTCGTGAATGCTGGCGCCGACCACGACCACGTCCTTGCAGACGACCGGTGCGGCGGTCACCGAGTAATTCGTGGCGCGCACCGCGTGCGCCAGCGAGCCCATCAGGTCGATGCGGCCGCCCTCACCAAAGGACTTGTCGAGCGCGCCGGTCTTCGCATCGATCGAGATCAAATAGGCGTCATGCGTGCCGAGCAGCAGCCGCTTCGACTCTTGCCAGTCGCGTCCAATACGCAAGGCCGCGATGCACGTAGCCAAGGTTGCCGGGCCGCCCCGTCTTCCAGTTGCCGGGATCGAGCGTCCAGATGGTCTGCCCGGTGCCAGGATTGATCGCGGCGATCTGTCCGAGCGACGTGACGGTGTAGAGCACGCCCTTCACCATCAACGGCGTGTCCGCATAGCCGCCCGGGCGCGCGGTCGGATTGGCCTCGACGACGGCGTTATCGGGTGAGGCCCATCGCCACGCGACCGCCAGCTTGCCGATGGTGTCCTTGTTGATCTGATCGAGCGGCGAATACTTATGGCTGGCGGCGTTGCCGCCATAGTGGGTCCACTCGACGGAGCGGCCCTGGGCACCGGCAAACTGCAAAGCGAGGAGTACGAGCGTCGACGCGAGCGCGAATCGTCTCATGAGTTGTCCTTCTGAATCGCCGCCATCCTAGCACTCGTACGCACCCTGCGCACACTACGCACTGTACGCACCGTACGCACCCTGTTTTTGATAGCATTCGATGCCCCTAAGGAGGGAGCCATGAATATGAGATCCATCATCCGCGTCCTTTCGGTGATCGTGCTCGCGGCCGGACTTCTCGGCCCTGCACGCCTTCTCGCCCAGGCCACCAACGTCACCGGCGAGTGGCTCTTCAACGTCACGACCGATCAGGGCGGCGGCACGCCGACCATCACCTTCAAGCAGGACGGCGAAAAGCTCACCGGAAAATACGCCGGGCAGCTGGGCAACGCCGATTTGACCGGAACCGTGAAAGGAAACGCCATTCACTTCACGTTCACCATCGACGCCCAGGGCCAGCCGGCTCCTGTTACGTACGACGGAACGGTCGAAAAGAACACCATGAAGGGCAAGCTCGACATCGGCGGGATGGTGAACGGCACGTTTACCGCCACGAAGAAGTGATCCAAATCTCCGGATTTGTTCCCATTGACACTGCTGCAGACCTACTGCTTAATGTGCTCATTTGCAGGGTCCCTTTCCCCCCTGTCTTGAAAGCTCACCCACTTGCGCCGTGGGCGTGGTTAGGGAAGTAACCAAGGAGGAGCTGTTGTGATGCGTTCGCTCACGGTTCGTTGTATTGCTTTACTGATTGTCCTCTCGCCGGTGATTGCATCGGCACAAACCAGCGCGATCTCCGGAACGGTCAGAGATGCGTCGGGCGGCGTGCTGCCCGGCGTGACCGTCGAGGTGTCGAGCCCGGCGCTGATCGAAAAGACGCGTTCGACCGTCACCAGCGGTTCGGGCCAGTACTCGATTCTGGCGCTGCGCCCCGGCATCTACACGGTGAAGTTCGAGCTGCCCGGATTCGCATCGGTCATCCGCGAAGGCATCGAGCTGACGTCGGACTTCACGGCGACGATCAACACCGACCTGAAGGTCGGCACGCTCGAAGAGACGCTGACCGTAACCGGTGAATCGCCGATCGTCGACACCTCGAACATCACCCAGCGCGTGGTGATGACGCAGGAAGTCCGCGACGCGCTCCCGACCGGCCGCAACATCCAGGCGGTCGGCATCATGATTCCCGGCACCACCCTCGCCCTCGGCGGCGGCGGCGCGCTGTCGCGCGACGTCGGCGGCTCGGGCAACCTGCAGCAGTCGCCGCTCCAGTACCGCGGCTCCGGCGACACGGTGCAGACGATTGAAGGCTTGCGCCTCAACAACCTCTGCGCGCAGGGCGCCTACTCCGGCGTCTACTGGAACGACGCGAGCTTCGAAGAGTTCAGCTATGTGACGGGCGCCGACTCGGCCGAAGTGGGCCAGGGCGGCATGCGCGTCAACATGGTGCCGCGCGACGGCGGCAACTCGTTCCGCGGTTCGATGATCATGAACTACGCGGCCGAGAGCTTCGGTTCCGACAACTGCGGCTCGCCGGGATTCGTCAACGGCGTGGCGCAGCCCTGCACGCGCTCGAACCTGAGCGGCAGCAAGACGTTCAACCCGAACAACACGCTCACCAACGTCGACGTGATCCAGAAGATCTGGGACATCAATCCGTCGATCGGCGGTCCGATCCTCAGGAACAAGATCTGGTTCAACTACACGTTCAGGCACTGGGGCTCGGAACAAGACCAAGGCCGACGCCTACGTCGACAAGAACCCCTCGCAGTTCGTCTACGACCCGGACTTCACGCAGCCCGGCGTCGACGATGGCCACATCGTCAGCAACGCCGGCCGCATCTCGTGGCAGGTGTCGAGCAAGGACAAGATCTCGGTCTACCACGACGAGCAGGCGCAAGTATCGCGATCACTGGGGCATCGCGGCGACCATTCCGCCCGACGCCGCCGGCGTGCAGGTGACGCCGACCAGCCGCGTCAACGTCTCGAAGTGGACGCGCACGCACACCAACAAGCTCCTGCTCGAAGCCGGCTTCGGTTACTACAACCAGGAATACACCGAGCTCTATCAGGCAAGCGTGACCGGCCACGAGCGAGAAGGTCTGGAGCGACGAGGCGATCATCAACGCGAGGGTCTACAACGTCCTCGATCAGTCGAACAACCGCCAGGCCAACGCGTGGCCGAACCCCGCGGATCACTTCTCGATCCTGCGCACCTTCATGGGCGCCGCCTCGTACGTGACCGGCGCGCACAGCTTCCGCGGCGGCGTGAACTGGACGACCGGCGACTGGAAGCTGCTGACGCGATGGACCGGCGACATGCAGCCGATCACCTACAACGCCGGCCGCCCGGTGTCGGCGACACTGCGCCTGCCCTCGGATCGCAACAACGGCGTCGACCGCGACATGGGCCTGTTCCTGCAGGACAAGTGGGCGCTCGGCCGCGTCACGCTGAACCTCGGCCTCCGCTACGACCACTTCATCGGCGAGTCGCGCGAGAGCTCGGTGTTGCCGAGCCGCTTGAGCGGCGGCGCGACGTTCGGTGAGTGTTCCGACGGCACGGTCGATCCGGGCGATCTCTGCACCGGCCAGGTGCAGAACTGGAAGGACATCTCGCCGCGCGTCGGCTTCGCGATGGACGTGTTCGGCAACGGCCGCACCGCCCTCAAGGCGAGCTACGCCCGCTACGTCGCCGGCCAGGCGATTGCGTTCGCCAACCAGGTCAACCCGATCGGCGCGCTGACCGCGACGGACACGCGCGTGTGGACCGACGTCGACGGCAACGGCCTGCCGCTCGACAACAACGGCAACATCCAGTTCAACGAGCTCGCCAACTCGGCGTCGACGCCGACCTTCGGCCGCCTGACGGTGCCGACGACGCAGTACTCGCCGGACCTGCTGCGCGGCTGGGGCAAGCGCGGCTACAACGACGAGGTCACCTTCGCGATGCAGCACCAGATCGCCGATCGCGTGTCGGTCAACGGCGGCTACTATCGCCGCACGTTCGGCAACGCGACCTTCACCGACGACCTGCGTTACGACGCCAACAGCTACGACTCGTTCTGCATCACGACGCCTCGCGATCCGGACCTGCCGGACGGCGGCGGCTACCAGGTGTGCGGCGTGCAGGATCTGAAGCCCGCGGTGTTCGCGCAGAACCTCCCGGCCAACAGCCTGATCCGCTTCTCGGAAGACTTCGGCGGCGAGACCAACCTGTATCAGGGCTTCGACGTCAACATCGATGCGCGCTTCCGCAACGGCGCGTTCCTCAAGGCGGGCATCGGCGCGACGGCGCGCACGTTCGACAACTGCAATCTCCTCGCGGCCGGTCTTGACGCGGTCGTGACGGTGACGCTCGCAGGGCACCGAAACGTATCCGGACGGCTCGACGAGCTGCCATCGCGAATACGGCTATCGCCCCGACTTCAAGGCGTCGGGTTCGTACACGCTGCCGTGGGATGTTCAGCTCGCCGGCACGTTCCAGTTCAGCCGCGGCATCCAGAACGGCGGCGCCGGTCCGAGCCTCAACGCCACGTGGAACGTCACGAGCGCGCAGGCCGCGACCATCGGCGCGCGCACCTGGACCAGCGTGGCAACACGCGCGATCAACCTGATCCGCGAAGGGTCCGACTACGGCAAGCACAACCTCGAACAGCTCGACCTCAAGCTGGCCAAGCGCTTCACCATCGACAAGGTCCGCCTGCGCGTCGACTTCGACCTCTACAACGTGTTCAACAGCAGCTGGCCGTACACCGTGACCACGACGTACTCGAACGCGGCGACGGGCACGTGGCAGCGCCCGACGAACGTGCTGCAGCATCGCTTCTTCAAGCTGGGCGCGAATGTCAGCTTCTAGAGGTTAGATGTTAGAGTTGTTAGATGTTAGTGGTTAGAATCAAGAAGTGAAGAGCGGGAAGTCCAAGGCAAACACCGTGGGCTTCCCGTTTTTCTTTGTACTGGTCTTTTCGACCACCGCGGCGGCGCAACACGCGCTGCATTCGATTCCCTCGATTCCTCAGGAGCTGCTCGAGCGCCCGGTCACGCTGCGCACCGGCATCGGCGCGGTCCATGACGATGCGGGCACGAAGAACGCCGAGGCGCAGCGCTTCTACGATCAAGGCCTCGCCTACCTTCACAACTACGTGTGGATCGAGGCGGCGCGATCGTTTCACCAGGCGCTGCGGCTCGATTCCCAGCTGGCGCTCGCTCACGTCGGATTGAGCTACGCCTACATCGAGCTGAACCAGTCGGCGCAGGCCACGCAGGCGATCACGACCGCGCAGAAGCTCGCGCGGCGAAGTGCCGGACGAGTCACATGTCAAGCGTCACGTCGACGCGCGCGCGCTGCAGATGGCTGCCGAAGATGCCGGCGGCGATCCATCGAAGCTCGCCGCGTATCGCAAGTCGCTCGACGCCGCGATCGCCGCCTTTCCCAACGACGTCGAGTTCCTGCTTACTTCGAGGCATCGCTGAATCTCCAGATCCGGCCGATCGTGGGCAGGGATCGGTGATTGCGTCGATTCCCTATTACGAGCGCGCGCTGAAGGTCGCTCCAACCCACTTCGGTCCGCACCACTTCATGGCGCATGCCTACGAGAACAGCGGGCGCATCAAGGAAGCGGAGGCCACGCCGGCCGCATACGCCGGCGCAGGCATCCGAGCGTGCCGCATGCCGTGCACATGCACGGTCACGAGCTGCGCCGGCTCGGACGGATCAACGAAGCGATCGCGCGATTTGAAGCCGCCGACAAGCTGCAGCGCGACTACCTGGCGCGCGAGAAGATCGCCGCCGAGTTCGACTGGCATCACGCGCACAACCTCGATCTGCTGGCGGCGTCGTACCAATACACCGGCCAGATGAAGAAGGCGGAAGCGCTGTTGAAGCAGTCGTTCAACCTGCCGACGAACCTGCTCGTGCAGGCGGTCAACAAGCGCGAATGGCCCGCCTTCCTGGTCGCGCGCAATCGGCCCGCGGAGGCCCTCGCCGCCGCGAAGCAGTTGCTCGCGCATCCGAGCCTTGTCGTGCAGGCCACCGGTCATATCGAAGCGGGTTTTGCGCTGCTCGCGGCGAACAAACCCGCAGACGCCGCTACCTCGTCGAATGCGGCGCTCAAGGCTTTGCGCTCGGCGCAGGGCGCACAAGGTCTCGCTGCGATTCCCCTCGAAGCGCTGCAGGGCGAGTTCAACCTGCGCACCGCGCAGCGCGACAAGGGCCGGGCGATGATCGAAAGCGCGGCGAAGAAATGGCGATCGCTGCCCGGACCCGATGCGTGGTCGCAATCGCTGTTCAGGCTCGAGGCGCTCGCCCGCTCCGCGCGTGCCGTCGGCGACTGGAGCACTCGCAGCTCGGCTCGCGCAGCTGATGCTCGAGCATGACGCCAACTACGCGGGGACGCATCTATGCGCTCGGCGCTCGTCGCGCAGCACGACGGGCAACGCGGCGCACGGCCCGGCGTGAAGCCGAGCTCGCGCTCAAGGCGTGGGCGAGCGCTGACAAGGACCTCGCCGAGCTGAAGACGATCGCGGATCTCAGAAAGTAGATCGATGATCAATTGATGATTGAAGATGCGATGAAATCTCGGATCTGAAATTGATCATCAATCTGACTTCTCAGATCCGACATCGTCAAGCTTCCGCATTCCTGGCGCTGCTCGTGAGCGTCACCTTCTGGAATTCGCAGGGCGGCGTCTTCCTGCTCGACGACTTCGCGTCGATTCACCAGAACGCGACGATACGCGAACTGTGGCCACCCTGGACCGCACTCAATCCGCCCGGCCGTGGAGAGAGTGTCTCGGGCCGGCCTCTCGCGAACTTTACGCTGGCCATCAACTACGCCGCCGGCGGTCTCGACGTCCGCGGCTACCACCTCGTCAATATCCTGCTGCACCTGACGTGCGTCCTGCTGGCGTTCGGCGTCGCGCGAAGACTCCTACAGCTCGCCGTTCCTTCCACCGTCGCGAATCTCTCGAATGAGATCGCGTTCGCGATTGCCGCGATCTGGGCGGTTCATCCCCTACAGACAGAAGTCGTCGACTACATCGTCGCGCGGACCGAATCGCTGATGGCCGCGTGTTACCTGCTCTGTCTTTATGCTTCCGTCCGCGCGCACGAGAGCCCGGGCCATCGGTGGAACGTCGTTGCCATCCTGGCAGCGGGACTCGGAATGCTCAGCAAGGAGTCGATGGTCACGGTTCCGGTTGCCGTCGTCCTGATCGATCGAGCGTTGCTGTTTCCGTCCTTCGCCGACGCTTTCCGGGCACGGCGATCGCTATACCTCGGACTGTGTGCTTCGGTGCTGATCCTGGTCGCGCTGGCAGCTGTCGGCGCCACGAGCGAATTCTGCAGGGCTTCGCGGTCAGAAGTGATGCCGCCGCGGAAGTCTCGCTCAGCGGATACCTTCTGAATCAGTCGCTGATCGTGCCGCACTATTTCAAGTTGCTGATGTGGCCCACTGATCTCGTGCTCGACTACGGCTACGTTGCACCGTTGGCGCTGTCGGAGGTTCTGCCCTATGCCGCGGCGCTGATCGTGTCGTGTGCGCTCGTCGGCTGGCTGTGGCTTGCGAAACCTCGTGCAGGTCTTCCATTCGTCCTTTGCCTCTTGCTGCTGGCGCCGACGACGCTCGTGCCGATCGTTTCCGAGGTAGGCGCTGAACGCCGGATGTACCTGCCGAGCCTGGTGCTCATTTCCGCGATGCTCGTCTTACGCCTGGCAGATCAGTCCCGCGGAAGATTCTGATCGCGACGAGCGCGGTGTTGATCGCCACGTTGGCCGTGATCAGCGTGAAGCGCAACGCCGAGTATTCCTCGACCTACGAAATGTGGCGAACGGTTGTCGATCGACGGCCGCACGGCCGCGCGCACCTGAATCTCGCCGTCGCGGCGAATGAATCGGGGCGAACCGACGAGGTCCTGCCGTTGCTGCGGAAGGCGGTTGTCGACTTTCCGGATGCCGAGCATCCGCTCGGCGAGCGGCTTTACCAGGAACGCCGCTATGCGGAAGCGATCTCGCACCTCGAGAGCTTCTTGCGCGTGAGGCCGACACACTTTCAGGCCGAGGCGGCGAAGCAACTCCTGATCAGGAGCTGGACCGACCTGGCGATCCAGGAAAGCGAGGCCGGACGCCTGTCCCAGGCGCACGAGGCGTTCGTCCAGGCCTTGAGGCTCGATCCCAACAATCCGGATCTGCGCCGAAATGTCGCGATTTCAGCGAAGACGATCTCGACTCGAGTAGATGAATCTGAGCCGTCCTGAGGCCGCATGAGATAGCCTGAGCCTTCGGTGTCATGCCGTGCTGAAGGAGCAGGTGATGCCGACACTGATCCTTGAGAATCAATGACTTACAGCGCGTCCGATCGAAGATCGCAGAAATCTCAAATTGATCAGCAATCTGAGATCTGAAATCTGACATCGTCTGAGACCGCCCCCGTCAACCTTGCGGGCGGTGGCCTCGTCTACTTCAACCGAGGTAGACATGACTCGCGTCAGCGACAATTACTTCCGCCCTGCTCGTTGCGCTGGTCCTGGCGGCCCCGGCGGCTGCTCAGAAGGACACCGAAACCATCGACCGCACGCTGCCGATGCCGGCGGGCGGCACGCTCAGGCTCAAGACCTTCTCGGGGCGCGTCAAGATCACCGGCGGCTCCGGCGATCAGCTCGTCGTCCACGCCGTCCGCCGCGCGACACGCGATCGGCTCGACGAGATCAAGCTCGAGATCACGCAGGCCGGCAGCACCATCGAGGTCGATGCCAATCATCGCCTCGTCGAACGCCGCAACGACAACGTCGTCGAAACCGATTTCGAGATCACCGTTCCCGCGAGGACCCGTCTCGACATCAAGACCTTCAGCGCGCCGGTGACCGTGATCGGCGTACATGCCAACCAGAACATCGACGGCTTCAGCTCGGACGTGACGATCGAGTCAAGCGAATGGGGCGACGGCAACGACATCGACGTCAACACGTTCAGCGGCAATGTGCACCTCCGGCTGCCGGCCAGCGCGCGCGGCAACATCGACTTCAACAGCTTCAGCGGCCGCTTCGAAAGCGACCTGCCGGTCACGCTCAACAGCAGCAGCCGCCGCAACTTCCGCGGCGCGTTGAACGGCGGCGGCAATGGCGACTTTCGGCTGAAGACATTCTCCGGCGACGTTTCCATCCGCCGCTGACGATTTCAGATCTCAGACTCGGATCTTCAGATTGATGCAGATTCAATCAGTCGTGTCGCGATGCTATCTGATTCCGTCGGCGTCGGCTAGCATCGCCCATGTGCGCGCCTCTGGCCCGCGTCGGCCTCAGGTCACGCCGAGCAGCAAGCGTGGGGCTGGTACGACTGGGCCAACTCCGTCTACTTCACCACCGTCATCACCGCGGTCTTCCCCACATTCTTCGCAACCTACGCCGCCAAGGGTCTCGAGCCGGCGCAGGCCAGCGCGCGGTTCGCGCTCATCACGACAATCTCCGTCGCGGTCGTCGCGGTGCTGGCGCCGATCCTCGGAGCGCTCGCCGACTACAGCGGCATCAAGAAGCGGCTGCTGGCGGTGTTCATGACGATCGGCGTGACGTCGTGCGCGTTGATGGTGCTGATCGGCGAAGGCGACATCATGCTGGCGTCGGCGCTGTTCTTCATCGGCAACATCGGCGTGTCGGGATCCACGGTTTTCTACGACTCGCTGCTGCCGCATGTCGCGACGCCGCGCGAAACCGATCGCGTCTCGTCGGCCGGCTACATGATGGGCTACCTCAGCGGCGGCGTGCTGCTCCTCATCAACCTGGCCTGGATTCTTTCCCCGGCGACGTTCGGTTTTGCGGACGCCGCCAGTGCGACGCGCGCGTCGTTCGTCGCAGTGGCGGTCTGGTGGGCGGTCTTCTCGATCCCGTTGTTCCTGAAGGTGCCGGAACCGCCGGCGGCCGCCGACAGCGGCGGCGGCTTTTCCGTCGGCATCGCGTTCAGCAGGCTCGCCCGGACCTTCAGGGAAGTGCGCCGCTACAAGAATGCGTTCCTGCTCTTCATCGCAATGCTGCTCTACCAGGACGGCATCCAGACGGTGATCCGAATGGCGAGCGTCTATGGCGCCGAGGTCGGTATCGACCAGAACGCGCAGATCGCCGCGTTCGTGATGGTGCAATTCGTCGGCATCCCGTTCTCGTTCCTGTTCGGAATGCTGGGCACCCGCTTCGGCACGAAGCGATGCATCTTCGCGGCGATTGGCGTCTACATCGTCGCCACGAGCCTCGCCTACTTCATGACGACGGCAACCGAGTTCTTCCTGCTCGCGTTCCTGGTCGCGACGGTCCTGGGCGGTTCGCAGGCGCTCAGCCGGGCGCTCTTCTCGCGAATGGTCCCGCACGACCGCACCTCGGAGTTCTTTGGTTTCTATGCGGTGTCCGAGCGCTTCGCGACGGTGTTCGGCCCGACGCTCTTCGGCCTCAGCGTGGCGATCACGGGCTCCAGCCGCTCGGCGCTCCTGGCGATCATCGGCCTGTTCCTCGCCGGCGCGTTCGTGCTCAGCCTGGTCGATGAGGAGGAAGGGATGAGGGCGGCGGCGCACTGAGCTAGTCGTCCACGGATTACGCGGATTTCACGGATTCATAGCGGACTGATCGGTTGCTCGCGGCTTCGTCCGCGACGCGTCAGCAGCGAAGGACGGCAGAAATGAGTCTAACGACATATCCGGACTCATTTCTACGACCTTCTTGCTGACGTGAGGCCGGCCGAAGGCCAGCCAGCGAGCAATCGCTCGTGTAATCCGTGTAATCCGTGCAATCCGTGGACTAACCGAGTCGTTTCGACGATCGCAGCGTCGCGAGCGTCAGCATCCCAAGCCCCCAGGCAAGCAGCGCCAACGCCTGCGGCCACAGGATCTCGAGGCCGATTCCCTTCTGGAAGATTCCCCGCACGATGACCAGGAAGTAGCGGAGCGGAATCAGGTACGTGAGCGGCTGGATCCACCGCGGCATGTTCTCGATCGGGAAGATGAATCCCGAGAGGTACATCATCGGCATCAGGAAGAAGAAGATCGTCGTCATCATCGCCTGCTGCTGCGTATGCGAGACGGTCGACACGAAAAGGCCGAGGCCGAGGGTCGACAGCAGGTAGATCAGGCACATCCCGAACAGCAGCGGGATGCTGCCGCGCATCGGCACTTCGAACCAGTAGATCGCGACGATCAGCACGAGCACGACGTCGATGATGCCGATGATGGCGTACGGCAGGAGCTTGCCGGTGATGAGCTCCCATCGCGCCAGCGGCGTCACGTTCAGCTGCTCGAGCGTGCCGATCTCCTTCTCGCGGACAATCGCCATGGCCGACAGGTTCGTCGTGATCACCAGCAGCAGCAGCGCGACGATGCCAGGGATCATGAAGTCGCGGCTTTCGAGGCGCGGATTGAACCACACCTGGATCTCGGGCTGCACCAGACCGGTCACGGGCTGTCCTGGCGCCGCCGCCGCGGTTGAGGTCCTGGACGTAGCCGCCGATGAGCGCCTGCGCGTATCCCATCGCCACGCCGGTGGAATTGGAATCGGTCCCATCCGCGACGAGCTGGATCGTCGTCGGCCGGCCCGCGCCGACCTTGCGGCCGTAGTCGGGCGGAATGCTGAGCACCATCCACGCCTTGCCGCTATCCAGATACGTATCGATCTCGCTCGTCGAGCCTGGCATCGCCACGATCTTGAAGTTGGCCGAGCCTTCGAAACGGTGCACCAGCTGGCGGCTGGCCGTCGATCGATCGGCGTCGACGATCGCCAGCGGAATGTCCTTCACGTCGGTCGTCGCCGCGTAGCCAAGGACGTTGAGCTGGATGATCGGCGCGAGGATGACGACGCCGAAAAGGCGCGGGTCCTGGCGCAGCTCCAGCAGCTCCTTCTTCATCAGGTGCAGAACGCGTTTCATGTCTGCGCCTTCTGTGCCTTCTGCGGCTCATGCCCACTCCCTGCGCAGGCGAAGCGACGCGAGTCCGAGCGCGACGGTCGCGAAAATGGCGAGGGCCACCATGTCCTGCCAGAACGCCGTGATGTCCGCGCCCTTGAGGACGATCGAACGCAGTGCCACGAGGAAGTAGCGCGCCGGCACGATGTGCGTGATCCACTGCACGACGGTCGGCATGCTGGTAATCGGAAAGATGAAACCGGACAGGATCATCGTCGGCAGCAGCGACGACAGCAGCGCGACCTGGAATGCGACCTGCTGCGTTTCCGCGATCGTGGAGATCAGCAGCCCCTGCGCCTGCGCGCCGATCAGGAACAGGCCGATCGCGCCGCAGAGCAGCAGCCAGGAGCCGCGCATCGGCAGATCGAACAGCAGCATCGCCGAAAGGATCACGAGGATCGCCGACACGAAGGAGATCACGAGGTACGGCATGGTCTTGCCGATGATGTAGGTCAGCGGGCTGAGCGGCGCCATCCGCACCTGCTCCATCGTGCCGCGCTCTTTTTCGCGAACGACCGAGAGCGCCGTGGAGACGACAGCGGTGATCATCGAGATGTAGGCGATGAGGCCCGGCACCAGGAACAGCGTGCTCCGCAGCTGCGGGTTGTACCAGATCCGCGGCTCGACGCTAATCGACGTTCCCGATTCCCGGTTCCCGGTTCCCGTCTTGATCGCCAGCATTTGCGCCGAGCTGTACTCGCCGATCGAGCGTCCTGCGCGTAGCCCATCACCGTCGACGCCGTGTTGGCGTTGTCGCCGTCGATGATCACCTGCACGGTGACCGGCTGCCGCTGCGACAGATCGCGCTCGAAGCCCGCGGGTATCGACAGGATGGTGCGCACGCGGCCCAGATCGACGAGGCGATCGAGCTCCGACGGTGAATCGACGTAGCCGACGAGCGAAAAGTATCCGGAGTTGATGAACGACGAGACCAGCTCCCGGCTCTTCGTGCTTCGATCCTTGTCCTGGACCGCCAGCGTCACGTTGCGAATGTCGAAGTTGAGCGCGTAGCCGTACAGCAGCAGGAAGAACGCCGGCACGAACAGAAGGATCAGGAGCGAGCGCCGATCCCTGAGGATCTGCCGCAGCTCCTTCGATGCGACCGCCAGCGTCTTTCGCATTACGCCGCTCCGACGCCGTTCGACCACGTCCAGGAACACGTCTTCGAGCGACGGCGTCACCGCACCAATCGACGACGACCTCGATGCCCTCGGCCTCGAGCGCGGCCGCCAGCACCGTCGGATTCGGCGACGGCGTTCTTCAGCACCGCGTGCACGGAAGTGCCGAACAGGCTGGTCTTCTCGACATTCGGGTTCCTGTCGAGGATGGCCATCGCCTGCACCGGCTGCGACGCGTGAATCTCGACGATCGGCCGCGACGAGAACACCTGCTTCAACTCGGTCGCGGTACCCAGGGCGGCGAGCTTGCCTGCCTGGATGATCGCGATGCGATGGCAATGCTCCGCCTCGTCGAGGTAATGCGTCGTGACGAGCACGGTTACGCCGCGGCGCGAGAGGTCGCCGATCAGATCCCAGAACCGCCGGCGCGACAGCGGATCGACGCCGCCCGTCGGTTCGTCGAGGAAGACGATCCGCGGTTCATGCAGGATCGCGCAGCCCAGTGCGAGCCGCTGCCGCCACCCTCCGGGCAGCTCGCGCGTCAGCGTGGCTTCGCGGCCGTGCAGGCCGGCGATCTCGAGCACGAACTTGCGCCTCTCGGCGAAGCGTTGCCCCGAGAGTCCGTAGATGCCGCCAAAGAACTCGATGTTCTGATCGACGGTCAGCGCTTCATAAAGCGAGAACTTCTGCGACATGTAGCCGATCGCGCGCTTCACGCCCTCGGGATTCCGGCTCACATCGATGCCGCCGACGAGCGCGGTGCCGGACGTCGGCTTCAACAGCCCGCACAGCATCCGGATGGTCGTCGACTTGCCGGCGCCGTTGGCGCCAAGGAAGCCGAAGATCTCTCCCTGCTTGACGGAAAACGACAGATCGTCGACGGCGACGAAGGCGCCGAATCGGCGGGTCAGCCCGCGCACGTCGATCGCGGCCGCAGAAGGCGCAGTCACGTCCTGGCTCATGGTTGCCTTCCCAACGCGCGATCGAGCCGCGCCTCGGCAAGACGAACGCTCGCCAGCGCGCGAGTGCGAACCAGCTCGGATTCGAGCAGCTGCACTTGCGCGATCAGGACGTCGGTGCTCGTTGCGACGCCGGCGCCGAATCGATCCATGACGACGCGGCGGGCCTCGGCGGCGCTCCGGACGGCGTCGTTTGCCGCGCGGACCATGGCCTGGCTCGATTCGATGTCGAGCAACCGCTGCCGGATGTCAGCGGACACGACCTCATCGAACTCCGCTATTCGCTCGCGGGTCGCGGTGACGACGGCCGCGGCTTCAGCCGCTTGCGACTTGGCGCGCCCGAAATCAAAGAAGTTCCAATTGACGTTGACGCCGACATCCCACGATTCGTCCCACAGGTTCGTCACCGGGAAGATCTTCCGGTTCGGCTTTGCGTAGTCGAAGCCGCCGGCCAATCCGACGGTCGGTTTCGTCGTCGTCAGCGCGGCCTTCTGCCTTTCTTCCGCACCGCCCAGCCGGAACGACAGCGCCTTCCGCTCGGTCCGGGTTTCGAGCGCTCTCTTGACGATGTCAGCGACGTCCGCACCTTGCGCATCTTGTGCACCCTGTGCACCCGCATCGAGTGTGTCGGTGAGCTCGATGACCGTTTCCTGCGGGACGCCGATCGAGCCGCCTCAGTTCGATCGAGGCGCCTTCGCGGATGTTGGTGGCCTCGATCAGCTGGGCGCGCTCGCGGGAGCGCTGCGCTTCGAGGGTCGATACTTCGTTCGGTGGAATCAAGCCGACATCGAAGCGGTTCTTTGCGTCGAGCACCTGCGCTTCCGCCCGCGCGGTGGATTCCTCGAGGACGCGTTCGGCCTCCCGCGCGGTCACCGCCGCCCAGTAGGCCCGAACGATCTCCAGGCGCAGATCGGCGCGGGCGGTCTCGATGTCGGCGCCCGCCGCCTGGGCCTCGGCGATCGCCGCCCTCTCGAGGGCGTCAGATGCGTCCCGACGTGTAAATCGGCCACTGAAACGACACGCGCGACGTGAAGTTGTCCGGAATGTCGGGAAACACGATCACGATCGCGCCGTCGGGCCGTGGAAAGCCAAAGTTGAGGACGTGATTGGTTCGCGAGTATCCGGCGTTGGCATTGAACGTCGGCTTGTCGGCAAGGTCGGCGGAGTTGGCCGCGGCCCTGGCGCCCTCCTCGCGGGCGCGCGCTTCGGCGAGCCGGTGGCTGTTTGCGAACCCGCGCGAGATCGCGTCGACCAGGGACAGGCGCAGCGGTGATGGTTGCGCATCCGCGTGTGATGCAGCGATCAACAGTCCGATGAGAAGAAGTGTCCTGGTCATGATTCTGTGACTTCTGCGCCTTCTGCGGCCCTGGCCGGTCTGCGGCCCTGGACGGCTCTGCGGCCAGCCTGGCGATGAACACGTCTTCGAGTGAAGGAACGACGGGACGAATGCTGGACGCGGTGAGGCCGGAGGCCTGCACGGCGCCCGTCAGGGTGTCTTCGGCAGCTCGTCGATCGGGACGATCGATCCAGACGTGAAGGCGATCGCCAAACACCTGCGCGCTGGCGATGTCGCGCGCGCCGGCGAGCTTGTCGAGGGCCTCGCGCGGCGACGGCACGACGACTTCGAAGAGCGTGCCGGTCAGCCCGGCCCGCAACCGGCCCGGTTGGTCGAGCGCGAGGACCTGGCCTTCGTGCAGCAGGGCGATTCGCGAACAACGCTCGGCTTCGTCGAGGTACGGAGTTGACATCAGGATGGTGATGCCCTGCGCGAGAAACTGCGAGAGCAGCTTCCAGAATTCGCGCCGCGACACGGGATCGACACCGGTCGTCGGCTCGTCGAGCACGATCACCTGGGGCTCATGCACCAGCGTGCACGCCAGCGCGAGCTTCTGCTTCATGCCGCCGGACAGTTGATCGGCAAGGCGGTCCGCGGAACTTCGTCAGCTGCGTCATCTCGAGCAGGCGATCGCGGCGCGCGGCGAAGTCGCGCACGCCATGGATCTCCGCGAAGAACGCGATGTTCTCGTCGATGCTCAGATCGCCGTAGAGCGAAAAGCGCTGTGAGAGATAGCCGACGGTTCCGGTGACGTCGCGGTGCTGCTTCACCGGATCCTTGCCGAGCACCCGGATGGTGCCGTCATCCACGTGCAGCAGCCCGCAGATGGCGCGGATTGACGTCGTCTTTCCGGCGCCGTCGGGACCGATCAGGCCGAACATCTCGCCCTTCGCGACGCTGAAGCGTCACGCCCCGCAGCGCCTCGACCTTGCCGTATCGCTTGACGACGTTCTCGAACTGAATGGCTGTTTCCATATCGGACTGCCCGACTGTCGACTGAACTGCCAACTGCGGACTGAAAGCTCTTAACTGCCGACTCTCGACTGCGGACTGTTCAGCGCGATTTCCGCCTCCACCGGCATGCCCTGCTTGAGGATGCCTTCCTTGTTGTCCACGTTGATGCGGACGCGGTAGACCAGCTTCGATCGCTCCTCCGCCGTCTGCACATTGCGCGGCGTGAACTCCGCCTTCGGCGAGATGTAGGTGATCGTGCCGGTCAGCCCTGGGCCGCCGGCATCGGTGAAGACCGTCGCCTGCTGGCCGATTCTCGATCTGCGGTACGGTCGGTTCAGGCACGAACACGTCGGCCCACGCGTGATCGAGATCGACGACGACCAGCGCGGGAGCCCGCGGGGCGATCACTTCGCCGACCTCGACGAGTTTCTCGGTGACGAGGCCCGCGATCGGCGAGGTCAATGTCGCGTCGGTCAGTCCTTTTTCGAGCGACAGCGATCTGCGCGGCCACGACGTTGACCCGGGCGCGGGCGGCGTCGATCTCTTCGGGCCTTGCTCCGGCACGCAGTTTCGCGAGCGCCTCGTCCGCCGTCTTCACCCGGCTCTCCGTCTGCGTCACTCGGTCCCTCGCCACATCACGCCTCGTCGCCGCATCGTCTCGCTGCTTCCGGGAGCCGGAGTTGCTCTTGAGCAGCGTCTCGAATCGATCGAGGTCCTGCTCGGCGGCCTGGAGCTCCGCTCTGGCGGCGGCAACTTCGGCTCGAGCCGTGTCGATCTGCGATTGCGCCTGGCGCAGGTCCTCGACCCGCGCGCCGGCCTGGACGAGGCGCAGCTGCGCTTCGGCGGAGGCCTGCTCAGCCTTCGCGCGATCGATCGCGAGCTGCACGTCGCGCGTGTCGAGGGTGAGCACGGTCTGGCCCGGGCTGCACGCGATCGCCCTCCTTGACGGTCAGCGTGAGGATGCGGCCGCCCACTTCCGGAGCGAGCCGCGTTTCCGTCGCTTCGACATGACCGGAGGCGCGCAGCCGATCGGTCGGCGCCTCCTCCGAGCAGCCGACGACGAATCGGAGGAGAACAAGATTGAACGTCTCATGCGAGTCTGAGCTTTCTGTGCCTTCTGCGGCCCTGGTGTTTTCTGTGCCTTCATGGCGCGAGCATCCTTCTGGCGGTTTCCTGGCCGTGGGCGATGACCTCGTCGTGGCTGATCGCGACGAGCATGGGGAAGTCGTCGTTCTTGCGGGACGGTTGCGCGGCGACGCGTTCGCGCGCGGCGTTGATGATGATCGGGCCGATCACCGATTCGTACGCGAGGATCGGGTGAACGCGGCGAAAGACGCCGCGCTCCTGGCCGTGTTTCAGGATCGCGGCGAAGCTCGTGATCACGACGCGCATGTGCGCCATCGTGTCCGCGTCGAGCCGCGGTGCGCCTTCGGCGATTTCGCGAAGCATCAACGCCGGCATCCACGGCCGCGTCTCCGTCATGCGCACGAATGCCTCGATGAACCGATCGAGCTTGGCCGCCGGCGTGTCTGGCGAGGTCGCGATGCCGTGGACGATCCCGCCCATCCTGCTCAGTCCGTCGGCGAGGACGGCGCGATAGAGCGCGAGCTTGTCGGCGAAGTGGTAGTAGATCATCGCCTTGTTCACGCCGGCGTCGCGCGCGATGTCGTCGACGCTGACGCCGTCGAACCCGCCCCTGGCGAATTGCGTGGCCGCCGAATCAAACACGGCGTCACGAGTGGAAACGGCAGGGTTGGTCTTGCGGGCGCGAGCCATAACTAACTGGTTAGTTAACAGACGACCGGACGATTTGTCAACTCTTGAGCCTGTTTCCGATTCGCTAGACTGGTGGCGTGACCATCGTGATCGCCGGTGGCTCCGGGTTCCTTGGCCGGAAACTGGCCGGACGACTGACAAGCGAGGGCCACAGGGTCATCACGCTCTCGCGCCGCCCATCAGGGGGAGGCGACGAGGTCGTTTGGCAACCTGATGGCAACGCGGGCGCGTTGCCCCGGCACCTCGACGGCGTCGACGCGGTCGTGAACCTCGCCGGCGAGAACGTCGCGGAGAAACGCTGGACCAGCGCACGGAAAGCCGAACTCGAGACCAGCCGCATTCTCTCGACTCGCACGCTCGTGCGGGCGGTTGCGGCCTGCGCCCACCCACCCGGCGTCTTCATCAGCGGTTCCGCCGTTGGTTATTACGGTTCACACGGCGACGAACCCGTCACCGAGTCGACGCCCGCCGGCTCGGACTTTCTCGCCCGGCTATGCGTCGCATGGGAAGCCGAAGCCCACAAGGCCGAGTCTGCTGCGACGCGCCTCGTGATCGTCCGGACCGGTCTCCCCCTGGATCGCGACGGGGGGGCGCTTGCGCAAGATGCTCCTGCCGTTCAAGCTCTGCCTCGGCTCGTCGCTCGGGTCCGGCGATCAATTCATGCCCTGGATTCACGTCGACGACTGGACGGCGATGATCGTCGTGGCTGATCCAGAACGATCGCGTCGCCGGCGTCTTCAACGCCACTGCGCCCGCGCCGGTCACCAATCGCGCGTTCACCCGTACGCTCGGCCGCGTGCTCCATCGACCTGCCATCCTTCACGCTCCAGCTTTCGTGCTGCATGCGGTGTTGGGAGAAATGGCGTCGATGCTGCTCCACGGACAGCGCGTCTTGCCCGCCGCGGCGGAGCAGCTTGGATTTCGCTTTACGCACCGCGCCCTCGAGCCGGCGTTAGAGAGCCTCGACCTCTGATCGCATAGGATTGACTCCATGACCAGACGCATCCTCACCCTTCTCGCCATCATCTTCGCCGTCACGGCGATCGTCAGCCCGCTTCGCGCGCAGGATGCTGATGACGAAGTCAAGCGCACGAGGGAAGCCACCACCGTCCTCGACGAGATCATGAGCGCCGGCGACAAGGGCATCCCGGCGGCGGTCCTCGAGAAGGCCGAAGGCATCGCGGTATTCCCGGGTCTGCTGAAGGGCGGCCTCGGCGTCGGCGCGCAACACGGCAGAGGCATCCTGAGCACACGCGACAAACGCGGCGGCTGGTCGAATCCCGCGTTCCTGACGATTAACGGCGGCAGCTTTGGCTTGCAGATCGGATTGCAGTCGACCGATCTCGTGCTCGTCATCAACAACATGCGCGGCCTCGAGCAGATGGTGAAGAACCAGTTCAAGCTCGGCGCCGATGCCGCCGTGGCTGCCGGACCCGTTGGCCGCGATGCCGGCGCGGCCACCGACATCCAGATGCGCGCGCAGATTCTCAGCTACTCGCGTTCGCGGGGACTGTTCGCCGGCGTCACGGTGAACGGATCGACGATCAACCAGGATCGCGATGCCAACGAACGCTTCTACGGCAAGCCGTACACGACGTCGCAGATCGTTTTCGATGGAATGGGAGCGAACGACGCGGCAAACGAGTGGAAGGCGACGCTCACGAAATACGGGAAATAGTATTCGGGCTTAGGAGGCTTAGGGGCTTAGGTCTAGGGCTTAGGGACGGTGCTTCTCCTCAAGCCCGTAGCCCGTAACGCCCTAAGCCCTCTAGATCACGTTCGGCGCCCCTGCCCGATAATCCGCGCCGAGAATGGCGACCGAGTTCGATCCCAGCCAGCTGTCGAGAATCTTTGCATAGACGCTGCGGAAATCGGTTTCGAACTTCACGTCGGCGTTGCTGTTCTCGAGCGTCGGGTTGGCCGGATCCATACTGAGGTTCGGCGCCGTGCCATAGATGCCGCCGCGCACGAGGCCGCCGAGCAACATCATGTTTCCGCCCGCTCCGTGGTCGGTGCCCAGGCTGCCGTTCTCGCTGATGCGGCGGCCGAACTCCGTGTAAACGAGGACGACGGTATTGTTCAGCATGCCCTGGGCGCTCAGATCGTCATAGAACGCCTTGAGGCCGTCGCCGAGCGTCGCCATCAGGTTGACATACGAGCCCTGGTTCGCGCCCTGGCTCGCGTGCGTATCGTAGCCGCCGGTTTGCACCCAGAACACTTTCGTGCCGATCTGCTTGTTCATCGCGCCGGCAACGGCGGTCAGCGCCTGTCCGAATCCGTTGTTCGGATACGTGACTGCCGGTCGATAGGTCGCGACGGTTGCGACGCGATCCAGCGTTCCGAGCGCCGCCTGCGTGGTCGAGTTCACAAACGCGAGGTGCGGACGATCGACGGGAAGGTGCGAGGAGATGCGCGTCTGCGCGGTCTTTTCAAACGCCGCCTCCGCGCCGGTGTTCGGGCTGGAAAAAGCATAGGTCGCCGGGCTCGTGATCGCCGGGACGCCGACCGTGCGCGCCATCAACGGCCGCGGCGTTTCGCGCACGGTGTTCCAGGCCACGAGCGGGTCGATCGGCGGCGGGACAAGATCGAGGTAGCGTCCCAACCAGCCCGTGCCCGACGTGTTCGTGGTGCTGGCCGTGCCCCAGATGTCGATAGCCGGTGAAGTGCGAGCGGCTTTGATTCGCGTAGCCGGTGCGCTGCACGATGGCAAGGCGTCCGCCGTCGAAGATCGATCGGAGCCCGGTCAACCGCGGATGCAGCCCGAGCTCGACGCCCGAGGAATCGGTGCCGATCTGCAGGACGTTGCCTGCGGGGACGGCGAGCGTCGGCCGCCTGCTCGTATAGAACGGATCGCGGTACGGGATCACCGTGCTCAGCGAATCGTTGCCGCCACTCAGGTACACGACCACCAGGTTTCGCGACGGCACGCCCTGCGCGAACGCGATGTCGCACAGCATCTGGGGCGCCGCGAAGCCAAACGTGAACGCCGTGACGCCGCCCTTGACGAACTGTCGTCGTGAAAAATTCATGACGGATCCTGTTCGCCTGTTGGCCTGTTGGCCTGTCAATTGAACTGATACTCGCCGGATCCGACGATCAGCCGCGTCAGGCCGGGCACGCGCTGCTGCAGCTGCGCGTCGGTCCCGGTCCACGCCGTCGATCGCAAGTACTCCGACATCGAAGTGATCTGCGCCGGCGCAAAGCCCATCGTCCGGAACCGCGCCAGCGAGTATTCGAGCACGCGTTCCGGAGTCTGGCGGTACGGCTGCGCGTCACGCGCGAGGTTGAAACGCTGGTTCGCCGCAAGCGTCGACGCGAAGTTCATGCGCGCGAGCATCGAGGAGGTCGAAATCCACGCCGGCCCCTGCTCCCAGCCATTCACGTCCGGCGGCTCGTACAACTGCTGGCCCATGTTGGTGAGGGGCGTGAGCGCGGCATTGACCGTCAGGCCGTTCCACCCGGTTTCCTTGATCGCGCGGACCGCGAACTCGACGGGCCACGAGTAGCGCTGATAGAAGTTTGCCGGGTTGCGGAACTGCGGCGAGTCGACGAGCGTGCGCAGGACGGCCTTGATGGTGTAGTTGTTCCCGAGATACGAATTGGCCATCGCCGCGATGAGCGCCTGGTCGGGCTCCGCCGTCTCGTTGACGAAGAACTTGTAGAGGCGCGTCGCCAGCCGCCGCGCCGTGGCCGGATGACGCGCCAGCGCGAGGATGAAGTCGAGCGCATCCTGCTCGCCGTTGGCAGCCGGCCGCGCGGGAATGATGCGGCCGCCGTCCGGATAGATCGGGAAAGTGAACTGCTTCGCGTTGGTGTCGTGATCGTTCGGCCGGTAGAGGTACGTGTAATAGCTGGTGGCGGTGCTGGCGCGATCGCCGACGATCTGCCAGTTGAAGCCCGTGAAGACTCGCGCCGCGGCGTAGACGTCCTGCTCGGTGTAGTTGCCGATGCCGAGGCTGAACAGCTCCATGATCTCGCGGCCGAAGTTTTCCTGCGGGCGCGTCCGCGTGTTCAACTGGCTGTCGAGCCAGTAGATCATCGCCGGATCCTTCGCCATGGCGAGAAGCATTCCGGGAAAGCTGCCGGTCGCAAATTGCCGCAGCGTCTGGATCTGTCCGGGCATGCTGCCGTCCAGGCTCGCCGGATCGTTGTCCATCATGCGCGTGGCGCGCTCCTGGCCGACCGCGCCCGCGATCTTGCTGTATGCGGTCGCGAAATGGTTGTGCCAGAAGAGCGCCATCTTCTCTTCGAGCGGGCGCTCGGAATGGATCATCCGGAACAACCAGCGCTGGCGCGCGTCGTTGATCAGCGTGTTGGCGGAAAACGGCTGGCCCGACTGCGTCGTGATGCCGATGTATTCCGGCTGGCCGATCTTCGAATCGTGATCGGTCGACATCGTCTCGTAGTTGAGCAGCCGGTCGATGACGGTGTCGATGGGCAGAGCCGACCAGGCCGCGAGCTCTGCGGGACTCGCGCCAAACCCCAGACGTCGAAGTATGTGTTCGAGCATGCAAATCCGTATCGCCGGGGAACAGGGGGCGCGCCCGGCTCGTAAAGCTTAGACCGGACGGCCTCGCATGGGTTTAATCCTTCGACTCAGAACATGCGTCGTTTCCTGAAGCATTTCACTCAGGACAAGCTCAAGCAGCAGAATTCGCCATCAGCCGGTACGCACCGTCCGTGCCCGCCGGCAGCTGGCGCCACAAGCCCAGCCCGACGTAAAGCCAGCGGCCTTTGCCGACGGTGGCTTCGACGAGGGCGCCCCGCTTGGTCCCCTGATTGTAGGGGAATGGCTCGGTGAATTCGATCAGGTCCTTGTACTGAGGATCGCGGCCGGCCTGGTCGAGGAAATAGAGTCCGCGCTCCTGCACCCAGTTGGCCCAGTCGGCGCGGCCGATGCGGTTTGGCGTGTTGAACACCGGATGCGCCGGGTCGACCACCTTCATTTCAGCGTTTTCATCGGTGACGCGCTCGCGGCCGACCCTGGCGGGATACGGTCCGTACTGCGCGTCGTTGAACTCGAACTTGTTGTACTGAACGATCACGGTGCCGCCGGCCTTTGCGTAATCGATCAGCCGCTGGTTGTAGGCGCGCAGATCGGTGCGCCGCTCGTAGGCGCGAACGCCGGTCATGATCACGTGGTACTTCGACAGGTCGCCCCAGGCGAGCTCGTCGGAGGTGATCATCGAGAGCTTGACGCCGAGCTGTTCGAGGGCCGCGGGCACTTCGTCGCCCACACCCATCACGTAGCCCACGGTGAGGTTCGGCTTCACGTTGACGTCGAGCGCCTTCACCGCGACCGTTGGATCGACGAGCACCTGGCGGCGCGTCGTGTGAGGGTATTCGACGACTTGATACCCCTGCGCATAGGTTTGTGTACCGGCGGTGACGCGCGCCTTGGCCGCGAACTGGTTGCCCCCCGGCTTCATGGCCGCGGCCGCCAGCGTCGCCGCCGATGGCGGCTGCATCGCGAAGCGCACGGTCATCTGCTCGTCTTCACGCGTGAAGCTCACGGCCTGGCTCGCCGGTGTCGCGCGCCATCCCTGCGGGATGTCGAGCGCGACGTTGGCGGTCGCCGCGCCCTTTGAATGGTTGGTGACTGTGACGCGAACGTCCTTTGTTGATCCCGCCTGCCCTGAGCGATCGGCAGCCTGCCCGGAGGACTGGCTGTCGAGAGTCGAATGGGTTGAGACCACCACGATCTCCGGCGTCGTCGTGACCGCAAACGCGGGCACGACGTGAATCTCGGATCGCTTCTCGCCGCTGAAGATGTCCTGTTCCGAGCGCGCCTGGATTGGGCGCGTGATCGTGAACGGCGTGTCGAGCACGGACATCGTGAACGTCGCGGTGAAAGGCGTCGGCCGGAACGGCAGGCCAAACGGCACGTCGGCGTCGAAGACATAGCGCGCGGCCGGCTTGTCCGCGGCAGCGCCTGGCGCGAAGGCGGGACCATTTCGGAAATGTGCCGCCGTCAGCTTCGCGTCGGCCGGCACCGTTTCGGTCCGGTTGCAATTGCGCGACGCGCCGGAGGCCAGCGCCGGCTGCTCCGGGCACGCCGCGATTGGCGCGGCGCCAAACCCGTTAATCGCGATCGCGACGGCGACGGTGTTGCTGCCCCGGTTTGATACCGGCAGATCGATCGCGACCGGCTGCCCGGCCACGACGAGGCCGTCGCGCGCGACCGCGTCGAGGCGAACGTCCGTCGCGAGCATCAATGCCTGGGCAAACTGCGGCTCCTTCTGCGCCAGTCGGAAGTCGATTTCGAACTTCGCCGCTTCTGGAAGGCTCATCGATGCCAGCGATGCGCGCACCTCGCGAAGCGCTTTCAGGCCGGCCGCGAGCGGCGCGACGGTGGCGCTCTCGCCACCCGACTGAAGTGCCTTGCGCGCCTCGGCGACCGCCGCGCTGACGCGATCGAGTCCTTCGCCGAGGGCCGGAGGAGCCGCGGGTGAAAAACTCAGCAAGCTTCGCAGGCTGGTGTCGACGCCGTCGAAGATTTCCTTTTCGGGACGCGCCACTCCGCCTTCGAGAGCGCTGTCGCGCAGTCGATACGCGCGCACGCCGGACGGACCGCCACCGCCGAAACCACCGCCGCCGGTCGGCGCCGGCAGCGGCAGCAGCTGCGACATGCCCTGGCACTTGTGCATGCTGCGCGCTTCTCCGGCAATCTCGTCGTAAGTGCGGCCCAGCACCGGATCGAACTGCGCTCCGCCTGTGAAGTTCAGCGTTGTTGGCGCCTCAAGACCCTGGCTCGCCGAAGCGGCCGCAGGCCGCGAAGGCGGCCCGAAGCCCGCCGTGTAGTAGAACTTCTTCGCCTGCCACGGGCGCAGGCCCTCCTTGATCTGTTCGGGGAACCTCGCCGGATCGGCCGCGGCGCGAAACGCTTCCAGCGTCAGCCGCGACGACGCCTGGTGATGCTGGCCGCCGCCGTCGCCGTCGAACACGAAGCCGACGATGACATCGGGACGAATGGTGCGGATCATGCGCACGTAGTCGCCGAGAATCTCGTCGTGCCCCCACTTTTCGAGCGTCTCTTCGACGCTGAATGAAAATCCAAAGTCGATCGCGCGCGTGAAGAACTGTTCGGCGCCATCGAAGCGATGCGCCGCGAGAAGTTCCTCGGTGCGCAGCACCGCGAGCGGCACGAACAGCTCAGGACCAATCTCGTTCTGCCCGCCCTCTCCGTGGGTCGCCGTCACGAGCGACGTGCGATAGCCCTTGCCGTGCGAGAAGTACGCCAGCATCGCGTTGTTCTCGTCGTCGGGATGCGCCGTCGTCATCATGAAGTTGCCGACGGTGTCGAGCTTGCGCAGCTGCAACTCGAGCGCCGGCTCGCCCTTGCAGCTGCGGCGACCGGAATCGAGTTGATGTTGCGCGGTGGAGTGCGTGCTGAAGCCCGGCGATCAGGACGGAAACGACGAATAAGACTTTTCGCATTTCGCTACCAAGAAACAGTGACTGTTGACGATCGCGATTGCGGTCTCGAGGAGGCTCGCATGGCCACCACGATGGCGCGAGCCGAGGTCAAGGACGACGGCCAGATAGCACCAACCGCACGGTCAAGCGCGGTGATGTCGGCGGACACGCGGTGAGGATGGTGAAATTGGCGTGCCAGCGATTCGAGAGGAGTGTGGACTTCGTATAGGAAAGCAGGCGGTTGGGCAGACAGGCGTTGGAGCATAATGGCAGGTTTGGGTAATCGCACGCGTGTGGCAAGGGATGAAGGCGGGAGTAGTTGAGATATGGTATAGATGAAGGTGAATCAAGTGCAATCGCGGATCGCGCGCGGCGAGGCCGACGCTGTGTCACGCGTAGTAGCCGCTGCGTGAGCCCAGACAAGAGAGAGGATGCGCACGGATACCGGGCCTTCTCCGCGGGATGAACTGAAAATCATGATCTGGTGCACAGATGACAATTGCCTGTTCGCCCGTCGGCCTGATCGGTCCTGCCTCTCGATCAGAAAACGAACTTGAAGCCGAGCTGGAACTGGCGCTGCTCGTACCCGCCGGTCGGCGTGAGCTGGCCGCCCGACGTCGGCAGCGGCGCCGCCGGCACGCCCTGCGCGTTGGTCGTCACCGTGGCGTTCACGCTCGACACCTGCTCGGTGTTGAACGATGTTCTTCAGCTCGGCGATCACTTCCGCCGCCATGCTGCCCTGGATGCGGAACTTGCGCGAGTAGCGGAAGTCGACGTTCTTGCGCGACGGCAGGGTCAGCGAGTTGCGCGCCACGTCGAGCGGACGATCGCTCGCGGTGCCGTCGTTGTTCAGCTCGAGGTTGCTGCGCAGGTTCACCGGGATGCCGCTCGCGAACTGCATGCGCGACGCCGAACACGTTGTTGTTGAGGATGGCGCCGGACGTGCCGCCGCGCTCGAACTGCGGCGTGGCGACGATGCTGCCGACGAAGGTGTGGCGCTGATCGAGGATGTTCGGACCGAGGTCGCGATCGAGGTTGGTCATGTCCGACGCGGCCCGCGTCGCCCTGCACCGACAGCGTGCTGGTGATCGGCGCGTTGTCCTCGCTCTTGCCGAGCGTGTAGGCGAAGTCGAAGCCGATGCCCTTGTACTGACGGCGCGTCAACTGCAGCGTCATGTTCTGGTAGGTCGATTCGCCGGGCGACTGCACGCTGTTGATCACGTTGTAGCGCGGATCGACGCGCGTCGTCGCGTTGACGGCGGTGCTGAAGATCGGGCGGCCGTCGGCGAGCGTGCCGATCGGGTTGATCAGGTTGATGTTCGGTGACGACCGGCAGGTTGTAGCCCTTCACGTACGAGGCGCCGACCGAGACCGAGTAGTGATCGCCGATGCCGCGCTCGATCTGCACGTTGTTCTGCCACGATCTCGCGATCTTGAAGTCGGGATCGACCGTCGCACGCGAGGTTCGGCGTCGCGCCCGCGCCCGCGCTCAGCACCGCCGGGAACGCCGGCGCGCCGGCCTGGGTCGGCGTGAAGGTCGCCGACGCGCGCGCGTTGGTGCCGTCGTTCTGCAGCGCCTGCTCGTAGATCGCGTTCAGCGTCTGGTCGTACATCACGCCGGTGTTGGCGCGCAGCACCGTCCGCCTGCTCTCGCCGAGCGACCACACCGCGCCGAGGCGCGGCGCGAAGTTGTTGCTCGACGTCGGGAACTCGCGCGAGGTCGCCACCGGCGCGTTCGGATCCGCATCGGGCGGCGTGTAGAAGTCGTAGCGCAGGCCGTAGAGGACCTTGAGGTCCGACGAGACGCGCCAGTCGTCCTGGACGAAGAGGCCGTACTGCGACGTGTTGTATTCGAGGTTCGGCAGGCCGAAGTACTGCGTGAAGCTGGTGTAGCTGAAGCGGTTCACGCCGCTGCGCGCGTCCAGATACGCCTGCGGTCGTCGGGAACGTGTAGAGCTGCGCCTGCGGCGAGACGCGCGTGTCCGCGACCCACTGCAGATCGAGGCCGGCCTTGAGCGCGTGGTTGCCCTTCAGCAGCGTCGTGCTGTTGTTCGACCTGCATGACGTTCTGCGTGAAGCCGAAGCCGGCGTCGGCGACCGCCGCGATCGGGCCGCCGAAGTTGGCGACGCCGGTGATGTTGATCGCCGGGCCGGTGCCCGACAGCGCATTCGGCGACGCGGCTCTGCGCGCGCGTCGCATACTGCACGCGCAACTCGTTCAGCGTCGTCGCGCCGAGCGTCGAGATCAGCTGCGCGCCGGTCGAGTGCTGGCGATCGGCGAAGTCGTTGGCGCGCTGCACCGAAGTCAGGCCGCCGCCGACGTTCGCGGTGATGAAGTTGTCGAAGAACATGTAGCGCACCGACAGGCGGTTGGCCGCGTTGATCTGGTGATCGACCTTGCCGATCGCGAACTCGGTGTTCAGGCCGCGCGGCATGTAGGCCGGCTCGTTGAGGCCGAGCGCCGCCTGGTTCGCCGGCGAGATCGTGATCACGCTGAGGCCCGACAGGTCGCGCTCGGTGTGCTCGTAGCCGCCGAAGAAATGCGTCTTGTCCTTCACGATCGGACCGCCGAGGTCGAACGTGTAGACGTTGACGTCGGTCGGCGGCTTGGCCGCGCCCGGCCGCGGTGAAGAACGGCATCGACACCATCGACTGGCGCTGCAAGCGATAGCTGCCCTGGCCCTTGAAGCGTGTTGGTGCCCGACGGCGTGATCGCGTTGTAGACCATGCCCATCGTCTGGCCGAACTCCGGCGCGTAGCCGCTGGTGACGACCTTCACTTCGCGGATCATCACTTCCGACATCGGCATCTGGCGCAGGCCGGCGCGATCCTTCTGCGTGTTGTTGCTGCCGTCGACCTGGTAGTTGACGCGCAGCAGCGCGCCGTTGGCGGTGATGCGCGGCACGCCGAACTCGTTGGTCTCGAAGCCGACGACGCCGGGCTGCAGCAGCGCGAAGTTGTAGGGATTGCGCGACGTCAGCGGCAGCGTCTTGATCTCCGCTTCGGTCAGCGTGCGGCCCTGCTCGATCTTCGCGAGATCGACGAGCGGCGCGTCCGCGGTGACGGTGATCGTCTCGGCCACCGCGCCGACGCTCAAGCGGCACGTCGATCACGGCCGTCTGGCCGGCGCGCAGCGAGACGCCGGTCTGCTCGAACTTCTTGAAGCCCTGGAGCTCCGCCGCCACGCGGTAGGTGCCGAGCGACAGCAGCGGCGCGCGATAGAGGCCGCTTTCGTTCGTGACGA
Organism: uncultured cyanobacterium; assembly: GCA_963833135.1. GTDB lineage: Bacteria > Acidobacteriota > Vicinamibacteria > Vicinamibacterales > UBA2999 > 12-FULL-67-14b. The sequence goes on from CAWHWW010000019.1 coordinate 332,298, forward strand.
CGACGCGCTGGTCGCCGGTGTCGATGTTGGCGACGGTGACGGTGACGCCGGGCAGCAGCGCGCCCTGGTCGTCCTTGACCGTGCCTTCGATGGTGCCGTTGATCGCCGTCGACTGCGCAAAGGCTGCGGTGCCGAGAGCGAGACTCAGGATGAACGCCGTGAAAGTGCGAAGCATGGGGAGCAAAGCCTCCAATGAGAATGCAGTTAAGGCAAAGTCCGAGTATATGACTCGGGCGATGGGCTGTGTAGTCGGATGTCTCCGTCTCACTTCCGGTTACGTCGATCGCCGACCCGGCGTTGGTGCCTTGCGCCGCTCCGGAGTGCCTGGTGCCGGGCCAAGGTCGACCCTGCGCCGATCCCGGCCGCGGCGCTCCTGCTGACGCCGTTCGCTGCTTTCGGTGAGCGCGGTCTGGCGGGTCGCCTCGCTCATTTCGCGCTGCAGGCGCACCGTCCGCCGTGGCGGGTCGAGCACTTCGAGCAGCCCTTCGAGCGCGGCGCGCGCCTCGGGCGTCGGCCGGCGGGTTCCCCAATCGGTCGCGCATCAGCTGCGCGGCCTTGAGAATCGCCTCCCGCTGCCAGGCCTGCAGCGGGTTGATCCTGAAAACACCTGAATCATCAGCCATAAAGCTGGCCCCTTACAAATTCCTCGCGAATGAAAAGAACTCATCCTCTTTCTGCGGCCGGCCCTGGACGCTGCGCAGGATGATGCGGCTGGCCAGATATGCGCGCGCCGGGTCGTGCGACGTGCCAAACGCGAAATGGTGAAACGGAAAGTTGCGATGCGAGCCGGCGTAGAGGACGCCGTCGATCGGGTGCGCGAGCGGGACGTCCCAGCCGTATGCCGGCGCCGCGCCCGAGATCGCCGGATACATGCGCGACAACTCGTACATCAACTGGCCGGTGCGCTGCACCAGCGTCTTCTCGCGCAGGCGATCCGGCGGACGCTTCTGATCGGCGCCGGCAAAGAGCGCGCGATGATCCGCGGTGAACCAGAGATGATGCGGCGGGGCATCGGTGTCGGTCAGCACCGCCGTCCGCTGTCCGAGCTCCGCTCGCACCGCCGCGGACAGCGGCTCGGTCAGCACGGCATAGCGATCTTCGTGGCGCAGGTGCCGCTTCAACGGCTTGAACAGGCTCGTCGGCTCGCCGATGCAAATCGCGAGGTTCGTCGTCGTGATTGCGCCGCCGTCGAGAAACGCCGTCGCCGTCTTGCGGGTGAAGGTGATCTTCTTGACGGCCGATTTTTCGTAGACCTTCGCGCCGCGCTTGATCGCCGCGGCGAGAAATCCGAGCGTGAGCTTGAACGGATCGACGAAGCCGGCATCGGGCAGCCGCATCGCGCCGCCGGAATCGATCGCGGCCTGGCGCGTGACCGCGGCGGCGGGAAGCCACGACGACTTTCATGCCGGCAGCCTGGCGCGCGGCGAGCTCGCGGCGAATCAGCTTGTCGGGTTGGCCCGGCGCGACGAGCGCGAAGATGATCGGCGGGATCGAAGCCGGCGCGGATGCCGAGCCGCTTGATCGTCGCGGCCAGCTCACGCGGCGCCGACTGCATCGCATCGAACATCGCGCGCGCCGCGCGCTTTCCCGCCCGGGCTTCGAGCTCGCGATACGACTCGCACGCCTCGCCGGACAGGATACCGGTGGCGCGGCCGCTGCCGCCAAGGCCGATGCGATCGGCTTCGAGCAGGATGACCTTGTAGCCGGCCGACGCGCACGCATACGCGGTCATCGCGCCAGACATGCCGCCGCCGAGGATGACGACCGGATGTGAGATGACACCGCGGAACGCCGGAAATTCGCGCCGCTTCTTGACAGGGACGGCATCCAGCCAGGGTGAGATGCCGTAACGAGTTGAAGGCACGCTAAATACTAACGTGCCTGGGTGCACGTGGTGCACTATGTGCACATTGTGCACTCTGTGCACGGGGTGCCGCGTTCACGCGACTGCGCGTTCTAGCGTCGCTCGCGGTCGAGTAAAGCTGCCTTGCGGGCGGCTCCCCATCGGTATCCGCCGACTCCGCCGGCCTTCGGGACGACCCGATGACAGGGGACGACGAGGCGACCGGGTTGGTGGCGCAGGCCCTTGCGACAGCCCGGACGGCCTTCGGCTTGCCGATGCCCCGGGCGACATCCGCGTAGGCGCGCGTCTCGCCGTACGGGATTTGCTGCAGCGCGCGCCAGACTTTCCATTGAAACGCCGTGGCGCGGACGTCGATCGGCAGATCGAGCGACGGCGCGTCGCCGCGAAGGTGCCGGGCGATCGCTTTCGACCCACTCGCTCGCGCCGCTTCTGTCAGGCTCGATCTCGGCGGCCGGATACTCGCGGCGAAGGTCCTGCTCCAGCGCCGGCTGCGCTGTCGCCGATCTTCACCGAGCACACACCGTTCTCGGTCGCCGCGACCAGCACGATGCCCACCGGACTCGTCATCGTCGAGTAGCCGATGCGCATGCCGGCGCCGCCGCGGCGGTAGCTCGAGAGCGACATGCCCTTGCCGGTCGGCGCCGCTTCATAGACGCGGCTCGGCGACCCGTATCCGGCTTCGTAAATCGCGGTGGTGACGTCGCGGCCGTCGCGCAGGCTCGTGCGCAGCTTGCCGGCGCGCACCGCCGATTGAAATTCCCTCGGCGACAAGCCGACGATCGCCTTGAAGCGGCGTTGCAGGTGATGCGGGCTCATCGATGCGACGCGCGCGAGATGGCCGAGCGTCACGGTCTCGTCGGCATGCGTGGCGAGATACGCCGAGGCGCGGCGGACGGCCTCGATGCCGGGCTGCGCCAGGCCCACCGTGTCGGGACGGCAACGCTTGCAGGCGCGAAAGCCCGCGTGGCGCGCGTCGATCGTGGTGTCGAAGAAGCGAACGCGATCCGCCCGCGGCCGCCGGCTCGGGCAGCTGGGCCGGCAGTAGACGCCGGTCGAGGTCACGCCATAGACGAACGTGCCGTCGGCGGCGGCGTCGCGCGACGCCAGCGCCTTCCAACGGAGGTCAAGGCCGGTCATCTCTTCCAGTTGATGTTGCCTCATGGGACTCAGGATAGGCCAGCGCCTTCCTCGCTCGCGATCCGCGGATTGCGATCAGAGTGATCATTCCCGCTCGCAGGCTGCCGCTGTCGGTTCAAGCTGTTCAAAGGGTTCAACGGTTCAAGGCGTTCACTTCGGTTCAGTGAACCAAGCGAACCCTGGAACGGCTTGAACTCCTTGAACCTTGAACCGACCGATTACCGGCCCAAGGCCCTTGTGGGAGAATTCCCAGATGATTCGGCGGGTCCTCCGCGGCACCTTGATCTGCTCGTCGTCGTCGCCGTGCTTGTCATCGGCGGCGGCATCTACGCCCGATCGCAGGTCCGCGCCAGCCTCGCCGCAGCTCGACGGCACCGCGGCGCTCGCCGGGCCTGGCGGCGAACGTTCGCGTCGATCGCGACGCGCTCGGCGTCCCGACGATCACCGGCGACCACGCGCGAAGACGTCGCCCGCGCGCTGGGCTTTCTGCACGCGCAGGATCGTTTCTTCCAGATGGATCTGCAGCGCCGCCAGCCGGCTGGCGAGTTGGCGGGGCTCGTCGGCCCTCGCGCGATCGAAGTCGATGAGGACATGCGCGTGCATCGCTTCCGCCACGTCGCCGCATCGCGCGCTCGACCGGGCCGAGCCGTCCTATCGACGCGTGCTCGCCGCCTACGCCGACGGCGTGAATGCGGGCTTGAACGCACTCGGCGCGCCGCCGTTCGAGTACCTCGTGCTGCGCGCCACGCCTGAGCCATGGCACGCCGAAGATTCGATCCTCACCGTGCTCGCGATGTTCAACACGCTGCAGGGCCGGCAGGCCGCTGTTCGAACAATCGCACGGCGCGCTGCGCGACACGCTGCCCGAGCCGATGTTTCGCTTCCTCTCGACCGCCGGATCCGAATGGGACACACCGGTAGTTGGGAACCCGATCCAACGCCCGCCAATTCCAGGCGCTGATGTGTTTGATCTCCGTCACGTACGGGCCACGGAGGCTCGGAGGCACGGAGAACTCTCTTGGCTCTGAAATTGAGAAGAAAAGACTTCCGTGGCTTCCGTGCCTCCGTGGCTCGTACGTGATCAAGAAGCAGAATCAACAATCGGCAGCAACAACTGGGCGGTCGATGGCGCACACAGCGCGATCGGGCGTCGCGATCGTCGCCAACGACATGCACCTGTCGATCGGCGTGCCGATCATCTGGTATCGCGCGTCGATGGTGTTTCCCGATCCCGTCGAGCCCTCGGCGAGCCAGCGCATCACCGGCGTCACGCTGCCCGGCATTCCCGGTCTCGTCGTCGGCAGCAACGGCCACGTCGCGTGGGGATTCACCAACAGCGGCGGCGACTGGAGCGATCTCGTTCGCATCGAGCCCGATCCCCGCGATCCGAAGAAATACCTGACGCCTGACGGACCGAAGCCGTTCGATGTCTTCGAACGAAACGATCGCGGCCAAGGGCGGGCCGTCGAAGACGGTGCCGATCCGCTGGACGATCTGGGGACCGATCGTGTGGAAGGACGCGCGCGGCCGCGAGTACGCGCAGCGCTGGGTCGCGCATGATGCGGACGCGCTCGCATCGGACATCACCAAGCCGGAACGCGCGCGGTCGGTCGACGAGCTGATGGTCGCCGTCGCGGGCCTCGGCATTCCCAACCAGAACGTCACGATGGCCGATACGAACAGGCCAGATCGCGTGGACGATTGGCGGCGTCGATGCCGAAGCGTGTCGGCCACGACGGCATGACGCCGGAATCGTGGGCCGACGGCACGCATCGGTGGGACGGCTACCTCGCGGCGGCGGAGTTTCCCCGCATCCTCAATCCGGCCGGCGGCCGCATCTGGACCGCGAACGCACCGGTCGTCGATGGCGCGATGCTGGCGACGATCGGCGAAGGCGGCTATGCCGACGGCATCCGCGCGCGGATCATTCGCGATCGCCTGATGCAAGATCGACAAGGCAACGCCGCAGGACATGCTCGGCGTCCAGCTCGAGGATCGCGCGCTCTTCCTCGAGCGATGGCGCAAGTTGCTGCTCGACACGATGGCTCGCCGCGTCGTCGGCGCAGCGCGCGCGGAGTTCCGCAACCTCGTCGACACGAAATGGACCGGCCGCGCATCGCCGGGCTCGGTCGGCTATCGCCTCGTCAAGGAGTTCCGCTTGCTGTTCGTCCGGCGCGTGATGACATCGCTCACCGCGCCGGCTCTCGGCGTCGATCCCGCGTTCGACTACACGCGGCTCCTGCGCGGCGAGGGGCCGGTCTGGCAGATCCTCACCGAGCGCCCGATGCATCTGCTCGATCCGAAATACAAGACGTGGGACGACGCGATCCTCGACACGGTCGACGCCGTGATCGCGCAGCTCACCGAAGGCGGAAAGGGCCTCGCCGATCGCACGTGGGGTGAGGCGAATAGCGCCGAGATCCGGCATCCGCTCGCCGGCGCGATTCCGTTCTTCGGCCGCTATCTCAACATGCCCGGCGATCCGTTGCCGGGCGACGTCTACACGCCGCGCGCCAGCACGCCGCGCACCGGACCGTCCGAGCGAATGGCGGTCTCGCCCGGTCGCGAGAGCGAAGGCATTCTGCACGTGCCGACCGGTCAGAGCGGTCATCCGCTTTCGCCGCACTACGGCGATCAGTACCGCGCGTGGCTCCTCGGCGAGCCGACGCCGTTCCTGCCGGGCACGGCCGTCAACACGCTCGTGCTGACGCCACGCCAATGAACAACATCAATCGCCGCGACTTCCTGAAATTGAGCGGCGCCGCCGCCGCATCGCTGAACCTGCCCGTGGCACCTGAGGCACCCGATGGCACCCTACGGCACCTTACGCACCTCACGCACCGTAGCCGCACCTTCGAGACTGGTCCGGATCGGCATGGTCGGCGTCGGCCTGCAGGGCGGCAGCCACGTCGAGAACTTCCTCAAGATTCCCGGCTGCCGGATCACCGCGGTCTGCGACATCCGCGAAGAGCGCACGTCGTGGGCGCAGAAGGCGATCACGGCGGCGGGCCATCCCGCGCCGGCGGTCTACGCGCGTGGTCCGCGCGATTTCGAGCGCCTGTGCGAGACCGAGGATCTCGATCTCGTCTTCACCGCCACGCCGTGGGAGTGGCACGTGCCGGTGATGCTCGCGGCGATGAAGGCCGGCAAGCACGCGGCCACCGAAGTGCCGGCGGCGATGACCATCGACGATTGCTGGGCGCTCGTCGAAGCCGCCGAGAAGTTCAAGCGCCACGCGGTGATGATGGAGAACTGCAATTACGACCGCCCCGAGATGCTGGTGCTGAACATCGTCCAGCAGGGCCTGCTTGGCGACGTGCTGCACGCCGAAGGCGGTTACCTTCACGACCTGCGCGAGATCAAGTTCGAGAAGAAGGACGAAGGACTGTGGCGCCGCGCCTGGTCGCGCAAACTCGACGGCAATCCGTACCCGACGCACGGTCTCGGGCCGATCGCCAACTGCCTCGACATCAACCGCGGCGATCGCTTCGACTACATGGTGTCGATGAGCGGTCCGTCACGCGGTCTGCAGGACTGGGCGCGCGAGCACTTTCCCGAGGATGCGCCGGAGCGCCGCGAACGCTTCACGCTCGGCGACGTCAACACCAGCCTGATCAAGACCGCGCTCGGCCGGACGATCGTCGTGCAGCACTGCACCAACCTGCCGCGCCCGTACAGCCGCATTCACACCGTGCAGGGCACCAAGGGAATGTTCCAGGGCTATCCCAATCGCCTCTACATCGAGGGACGCGGCAAGCCGCACCAGTGGCTCGAGTACGCGGCGATCCTGAAGGAGTTCGATCACCCGCTGTGGCGCGCCATCGAGGCGCAGTCGGCGGGCGCGGGACACGGCGGCATGGACTACATCGAGGACTATCGCCTGATCCAGTGCCTGCGCGAAGGACGCCCGACCGACATGAACGTCTACGACGCCGCGGCGCTGAGCGCGGTCGTCGATCTCAGCGTGCAGTCGACCGCCAGGCGCAGCCGCGCGGTCGACTTTCCGGACTTCACGCGCGGCCGCTGGCGCACGAACCCGAAACTGCAGATCGACGCGCGGCTGATGGCGACGTCAGACAACTGACCGCCCACATCATCGTCAACGCCGCCACCGCGAGCATCGCAACCGTCGCGGCCTTGCATCGCTATCGCCGCCTCGCGTTGAATCCGACCAGCATGCTGACCCGCGCGCCGGACGCCGACGGAACGACCGCCACATTGAGAGGCACGTTGAGATTCCCGGCGCGGAACGTGACACCGCCGGTGATTGCGACGGCCGTCCCTGCTGGTGAGATATTGGGACCCGCACCGAATTCAATGCCGCCCACGGTCCGCCATCCAAGGAGCCAGGTAAGGCTCGGTATGAAGACACCTTGGTCGGCTCCACCGAACAGCACAACCCACTCGGTCACCGCCGTGGCGCCATGCTCGCTGCTCAGGAATCGCTTCTCGAACTGCCATCCGAACTGGCTGATCACCGGACCCAGGTCGTGGCTGAAGTCTTCCTCGATCTGGTTTCGAACGCCTTCGCTCAGGAACGTCACCCCGGCGCGCGGACCCGACAGGCTGATCGTGTCCGGCGGCCGCTGGGTGTCCTGCGCCGATGCTTCGCGGGAGACGAGCATCAACAACATCACGGAGAGAAACGCCAACCTGCCCATCGCAACCTCCTCATGAACGTCCGTATGAACGTCCGCATGAACGATCGCCTGAACGATCGCGAGGAGTCCTGAGCGAACGCTGAGAAGATTGTGAGTTACGCTGCGCGCGCGGCGAGCCGGGCGAAAAGCGCCTGTTTTGCGGGGTGTTCGCGCAGCGCGGCCAGCATCGGATCGATCGGAATGATCCAGCCGGCGGGGCCTGCAGGCGCGGACGCGAGCAGGCGGTCGAGGTCCCGCCGCGGCATCACCGGCGTGACCGTCGCACGATCTGGGCGCCCGCTGCGACGAGCGCGGCCTCGGCGTGCCGCTCGCTTCGTTTCAATTCGTCGATCGCCGCTGCCGGTCGCGTGCCGGCATCGATCGATCGCGTCTGAATCGTTCGATCGGGCCGCAATCGCATACATGCCCACACTGGCCTTTGGATGGCCGGGCGCATCGGCGAGCGCCGCCGCGAATGACGCGGACGCGCCGCTCGACGATCGCCTCTATCGAACAGCGCGAACCCTGTCGCGACGCGCGCGTTCACCACGAACTCGCGCGCATACACGTGGCCGCTGTCCGCGGCGGCGATCTCTTCGGCGAAGCAGGCGAGCGCGCCGTCGTGATCGCCTTCTGCGGCCAGGATCATTCCGCGCAGCCAATGAAACCCGACGGCGGGAAGCGGCGTCTGATCGGCCTGGTTCTGCCGCTGCGCGTCGGCGCCGATCGCGGCTTCACGCTCGGCGCGATCGATCGTGCCGCGCGCCACGAACACCATGCACGCCAGCATCCGCGCCGGGGCAAAGCCGGGCATCAACGCCAGCGTGCGATCGACCGCGCGCAGCCGCTCCTCGCCCCAGCTGCCGTAGGCGAGCCGATAATGATGCCGCCAGTTCTCCGGCTCGAGCGCCGTGGCGCGGCGCGCCGCCGCCTGGCCTTCGTCGATCTTCCCGCCGCGCACAACAGATAGCCGAGCACCGCCCACGCTTCCCCGAGCGACGGATCGAGCGTCGACGCCTGCTGCGCCGCGCGCATGGCGCGGGCCAGCAGTTCGCGATCCGGCGCGCTGCCGAATCGCGTGCGCTCGTATTGCAGCAGGTACGCGTTGGCCAGCCCCGCGTGCGCCGGCGCATACTTCGGGAGTTCGGCCGTCGCCCGCTCGAACGCCAGGACGGCTTCGTTCAACTTGCGCGCATCGAGCGAATCGAGCGCCAGCCGCCCTTTGACCCAATCCTGAAACGGGTCGGTCGCCGGCGTAATCGACGCCGCATCACCGCCGAACTTGTAGCCGCGGCGCGAAACCGTCTGGAGAAACCGTGGCGACGCCGCGTCCTCGCCGATCGCCTTGCGGATGTCGGCGATGGCGCGCGTCAGCGTGTTCTCGGTCACGTTGACGTCGGGCCAGAACTTCTCGAGGAGCTCTTCCTTGGTGACGATCTCGCCGCCGCGCGACGACGATGAACGCAAGAATCTCGACGAGCCGGGGAGACAGATCGACCGCCCGGCCGTCGTCAGTCAGGAGCCACGTCCGGGGATCGATCTGAAACGAGCCGAACCTGATCATCAGCAGAGCACGTCGCGAGCCGCGAGGGCTTTCGCGGCGGCCTCGTCGACCGTGTCGGCGAGCGCGGTGATGTGGCCCATCTTCCGGCCGACACGCGCCTCGCCCTTGCCGTACAGGTGGAGCTTCACGTCGGGCACCGCCAGCGCCGCCGCCCAGTCGGGCTCGCCGTCGATCCACAGATCGCCCAGCAGGTTGACCATCGCCGCCGGCTTGATCTGCGCCGTGTCGCCGAGCGACAAACCGCAGACCGCGCGCACCTGCTGCTCGAACTGCGACGTCACGCACGCATCGATCGTGAAGTGCCCGGAGTTGTGCGGGCGCGGCGCGATCTCGTTGACCAGCACCCGCCCGTCGCTCGTCACGAAAAACTCGACGCACAGCACGCCGACGTAGCCGAGGTCGTCGAGCACGCGGTGCGCGAGGTGCACGGCCTCGCCCGCAATCGCCGTCGGGCACGCGCGCCGGGGCCACCGTCAGATCGAGGATGTGATTGTGGTGGATGTTTTCGACCGCGCCGTAGTGCGCGAACTGGCCGTCGAGCCCGCGCGCCGCGATGACCGAGATCTCGTGCGTGAAGTCGACGACGCGCTCGATGATGGCTTCCTGGTGGCCGATCAGCCCCCAGACGCGCTCGCCGTCCTCGATGCGATCGATGCGGTGCTGGCCCTTGCCGTCGTAGCCGAACGCGGCGGTCTTGACGATCGCCGGCAGGCCGATCGAGCCGAGCCCGATCGCGAGCTCGTCGAGCGACTGCGCCTTGGCAAACGGCGTGACCGGATAGCCGCGATCGGCGAGGAACGCTTTCTCGCGCGCGCGCTGCTGGGTGATGTGCAGCGCCGAACCGCTCGGCCGGACCGGCGACGATCTCGGCCGCGGCATCCGCCGCATCCGTCGAGACGTTCTCGAATTCGAACGTCATGACGTCGACGCCGCGCGCGAACGCGCGGATGGCGTCGATGTCGTCGTACTCGGCGCTGACTTCGAGATCCGCGACCTGGCCGGTCGGCGTATCGACGCCCGGCGAGAGCGTGTGGACGCGGTAGCCCATGCGGCGCGCTTCGAGCGCAAGCATGCGGCCCAGCTGTCCGCTGCCCAGCACGCCGATCGTGGCGCCGGGCAGCACGATGCGATTCACGGGAGCGTGTCCTGTCGCACCTTCGCCGTCTGCTCGGCGCGAAACTGGCGAAGCCGCTCACGAAGTTCGGGACGCGTCGTCGCCAGGATGCCGACGGCCAGCAGGCCCGGCGTTGGTCGCGCCGGGCTTGCCGATGGCCAGCGTGCCGACGGGCACGCCGCCGGGCATCTGCACGATCGACAGCAGCGAGTCGAGGCCCTGCAGCGCCGCGCTCTGCACCGGCACGCCGAGCACCGGCAGCACGGTGTGCGAGGCGACCATGCCGGGCAGATGCGCCGCGCCGCCGGCGCCGGCGACGATCACCTGGATGCCGCGCGCCTCCGCGCCCTGCGCGAACTCCGCCATCCACACCGGCGTGCGATGCGCGGAGACGACTTCCTTTTCGAACGGGACGCTGAATCGCTCGAGCACTTCCGCCGCGTGACACATCGTGTCCCAGTCGGACGTCGAGCCCATGATGACTGCTACGAGTGGTTTGTCGGTCACGATTGAAAACGCAAAGTATATCCTAGGCACCGTCGCACTGTAGGCACTGTTGACTGCCTTATGGAGTGGCTCAACTACCACCACCTTCTGTACTTCTGGACCGTCGCGCGCGAGGGCACCATCGCGCGCGCGAGCGAGGAGCTCCGGCTCGCGCAGCCGACGATCAGCGGGCAGATCCGCGTGCTCGAAGATCAGCTCGGCGAAAAACTGTTTCAGCGATCGGGACGCAACCTCGTCCTCACCGACATGGGCCGCGTCGTCTTTCGCTATGCCGACGACATTTTCGGCCTCGGCCGCGAGCTGATGGACACGCTCAAGGATCGCCCGACCGGGCGGCCGATGCGCTTCCAGGTCGGCGTCGCCGATGAGGTCACCAAGATCATCGCGTATCGCCTGCTCGAGCCGGCGATGCGGCTGTCGCAGCCGGTGCAGATCGTCTGCCGCGACGGCGCGCCCGAGCGCCTGCTCACCGATCTCGCGACGCACGCGCTCGACCTGGTGATCGCCGATACGCCGATCTCGCCGGCGATCAAGGTGAAGGCGTTCAGCCATCCGCTCGGTGAAACGCCGGTCACCGTGTTCGCCACCGCGAAGCTCGCGGCGCCGCGGCGCAAGACCTTTCCGCGATCGCTCGACGGCGCGCCGTTCCTGCTGCCGACGATCGGCAAGACGCTGCGGCGGACGCTCGATCACTTCTTCGAGCAACAAGGCATCCGCCCGCGCATCGTCGCCGAGCTCGACGACAGCGCGCTCTTGACGACGTTCGGGCAGGCGGGCGCGGGCCTGTTCGTCGCGCCGACCGTGCTCGAGAAGGAAGTGATGCGCCAGTTTGGTGTGACGGTCGTGGGACGGCTGGATTCCGTGCGCGAGCGGTACTTCGCGATTTCCGTCGAAAGACGCCTCAAGCACCCGGCGGTCGTCGCCATCTCCGAAGCCGCCAACGAGTTCCTCGAACGCCGCCGAGGAAGAGGTAATGCGTGCGTTAGACTGCGTGCGTATGACTCGCTGGATCTCCATCTCGGCGTTGATCCTGGCCGGCTCGGTTTCCCTCGGCGCGCAGGGCCCGGCGCTCTCGGTTCCCTTCACCCAGTTCAAGCTGCCCAACGGCTTGAACGTGATCCTGCATCGCGACACGAGCGTGCCGGTCGTGTCGGTGAACGTCTGGTATCACGTCGGTTCGGGCAACGAGCGCCCGGGCCGGACCGGCTTCGCGCATCTCTTCGAGCACGTCATGTTCGAAGGATCGATGCACGTGCCCGAGGGCTCGTTCGACAACTGGCTCGAGGCCGCCGGCGGCAACAACAACGGCTCGACCAGCAACGATCGCACCAACTACTACGAGGACCTGCCGGCGAACGCGCTGGAGCTCGCGCTCTTCCTCGAGTCCGATCGCATGGGCTTCCTCCTCGACGACAAGTCGCCGGACAAGATCAACGGCCAGCGCGACGTCGTGAAGAACGAGAAGCGGCAGAGCGTCGACAACCAGCCGTACGGCCAGGCGTTCATCGAGCTGCCTGCGATGCTGTATCCGGCAGGACATCCATACAGCTGGTCGACGATTGGCTCGATGGAAGATCTGACGCGCGGCAAGCTTCGAGGACGTGGCGCGCTTCTTCCGCACCTACTACGTGCCCGTCAATGCCAGCCTCGTGATCGCCGGCGACATCGACATTGCCGCCACGCGCAAGCTGGTCGAGAAGTGGTTCAGCGACGTGCCGGCCGGCAAGCCCGTGCCGCCGCTGACCGCGCCGACCGCCGTGCTCGACGGCGTCAAGAAGAAGACGATCACCGATCGCGTGCAGCTGCCGCGCCTGTACCTCGGCGTGGCACACGCCGGCGCTCCTGAAGCCCGGCGATGCGGACGATGGACATCGTCTCGAACCTGCTGTCGGGCGGGAAGAACTCGCGCCTCTATCAAGCGCCTGGTCTACGAGATGCAGATCGCGCAGGACGTCAACGCCGTCGCAGCAGTCGCAGGCGCTCGGCAGCAACTTCATGATCATCGCGACGGCCCGGCCGGGCCAGATCGCTCGACAAGATCCAGGCGGTGATCGACGAGGAGCTCGACAAGCTGCGCGCGGCGCCGCCCGAGGCCGCGCGAAATGCAGCGCGCGCTCAACCAGATCGAGGCGAACTTTTATCGCGGCATGGAGCGCGTCGGCGGATTCGGCGGCAAGGCCAACCAGCTGAACTCGTATTACAAGGCCGCCGGCACAGCCCGATTACTTCCAGAAGGATCTCGATCGATATCGCGCGGTGACGCCGGCCGACATCAAGGCGGCGGTCGAGAAGTACCTGCCGAAGGATCGACGCGTGGAACTGAGCGTGGTTCCCGGAGAGAAGAAGTGAATGAAGATCTCGATCCTCGGATCTCTGATTGGTCGCCGCGGTCTGGTGCGGCCGCTGCGGTCGCCGCGCAGGCGCCCGATCGCAGCAAGCCGCCCGCGATCGGCCCGGCGCCGTCGCTGAAACTGCCGGCGATCCAGAAGCAGAAGCTCTCGAACGGCCTCGCGGTCTGGATCGTCGAGCACCACGAAGTGCCGCTCGCGCAGGTCAACCTGATCGTGCGCTCGGGCAGCGCCGCCGATCCGATCGGCAAGTACGGCGTCGGCAGCCTCGCGGCCGCGATGCTCGATGAAGGCGCCGGCATCGCGCTCGTCGCTCGAGCTCGCCGACGCGCTCGAATTCCTCGGCGCCAACCTGTCGACGACGAGCTCGTTCGATTATTCGGCGATCCGCATGTCGGTGCCGGTGTCGAAGCTCGGCGATGCGCTGCCGCTGATGTCGGACGTCACGCTCCGTCCCACCTTCCCGGCCGGCGACCTCGATCGCCTCAAGAAGGAGCGGCTCACCGGCCTGCTGCAGGCGCGCGACAACCCGGCGGCGCTGATTCAGCTCGCGTTTCCGCGCGTCGTGTTCGGACCGACGCATCGCTACGGGACATCGGCGAACGGATTGCCGCCGGCGATTGAAGCCTTCACCGTCGCCGACCTGCAGTCGTTCTATCGCGCGCACTATCGGCCGGACAACTCGACGCTGCTGATCGTCGGCGACGTCACGCCGGCATCGGTGCTGCCGATGCTCGAGAAGGCGTTCGGATCGTGGAAAGCGGAGGGCATGGCGGCGCTCGTCGCGGAAGTGCCGAACGCGCCGCAGCTCAAGTCGCGCCAGATCTACATCGTCGACAAGCCCGATGCGCCGCAGTCGCAGGTTCGCATCGGCTGGGTCGGCGTGGCGCGCTCGACCACCGAGTACGCGGCGCTCGAGGTGCTGAACACCATCCTTGGCGGGTCGTTCACGTCGCGGCTGAATCAGCAACCTGCGCGAGGAGCACGGCTACAGCTACGGCGCGAGCTCGACGTTCGACATGCGGCTTTCGGCCGGTCCGTTTCTTGCGGCCGCCGGGGTGCAGACCGACAAGACCGGCGAGTCGGTGAAGGAATTCTTCAACGAGCTCGACCGCATTGGCACGCTCGTTCCGGAGGACGAGCTGAAGAAGGCAAGAACTACGTCGCGCTCAGCTTCCCCGGAGAGTTCGAAACCACCGGCGACCTGGCGCGCAAGCTGGAAGAGCTCGTCGTCTACAACCTGCCGGACGATACTTTCGCGAAGTTCGTCGGCGCCGTGACCAGCGTGACCGCCGCGGACTTGCAGCGGCTGGCGGCACGCTACATCCAGCCGGACAAGATGGCGGTGGTGGTCGTCGGCGATCGCAAGGTGATCGAGGGCCCGATCCGCGCAGCTCAACCTCGGGCCGATAAACTTCATCACCATCGACGAGCTGTTCCGCTAAGCAGGCCTACAACACCATCCAGGCCGCGAGCGCGGCGGCCTTCTGCTCCGCTCGCCAGCCGCCGTCGGCATTCTCGCCGAGCGCGGTGAGCGTCTTCCTGAGAACCGTCTCGGCGAGCTTCAGCTGCTTCGCAGCCGCGGCGTAGAGATCGCGCTCGCGCCAGACCGAAACGGCAAGGCCGTTGCGCTCGGCGCCGTCGATCAGCACTTCGCGAAACAACTGTCCTTCCATCGCGTGGATGCGGATGTGTTCGTTACCGATCGTCCCTGGATCGATCAGGCTGCCGACGACCACGCCTGCGGCCAGGATGCTGCCCCGTTTCTGATATTCGCGAACTACGGCAGACACTGACTTGCGGCCGTAGCTCCTTACGGAAGAAACGAGCCGCTTCAGCTCATCGCCGGCTGCGCGCGCGGTGCCGAATCCGGCGTGATACGGCTGCTTCGCGTCGGGAATGGCGGGATCGCTGATCTCGACCCGCCTGCTGTCGACGAGTCGCGGGCTTGCAGGCGTGCCGACGACGAGGACCGCGCAGGCCCATCCCGACTTGACCGTGAATCCGGCCGCCGCGCGCTCCGGCTTCGCCATCGATCGTCAACAGCCGCGCGACGAAAACCAGATCGACGGTTCGCCGTCCGCATCGTGCAGCGGCAGCCATCCGGTGGCAATCACTTCGGGTGGGCCATGGTCGGCGGCGGTGCAGACCGAATTGTTCAACACTTCGACCTTCACCCACTCGTCGCGGACCTCGGCGACGCGGACCGGCTGTTCCGGCGCCACGCGCGGAAGGATCGGGCCGCCCAGCATGCCTGGCGTGCTGACCAGGCGCGCGGTGAAAGACTTGTTGATCGCCGTCACCCCGACGAATTCTTCGTACAGATCCGCCAGCGGCATGAACCGGTCGACCGGTGACGCCTTGAACCAGGCGACGCCGGCATGGAGCTGGATCTTGATCCAGCCGTCGCGCCGCTCGAGCGCGATGGCGCCGGGCGCCTCGTAGTCGAACTCACGCGTCGGCAGATCTTCCTTGGCCGCTCCCGCGATGGACGCTGACTTTCAGCCCTTCACATCCACCATGCGGCGCAAAGGACCAGTTCCGATCGACACGGATGAAGGCGATCGGCTTGCCGTCCGCAGGCGCGGCGTGAAGCGGAATCTCCTGCGGCTCGAACCTTGCGCACGGTCCGCCGCCAAATACTTCTGGAAGCGACACCAACCCGCGCACGCGCTCGTGCGAACCGCTCTGGCTCGCCAGCGCCGCTGCCAATACGATCGCTAACATCGGACTCAGCCTAGCACGCTAGATTATTGGTATTGAAGTCTGAGTCCTCTGTGCCTTCTGTGGCCCTGGTGTCTTGATGTCCGCGCCTTCTGTGGCCCTGGTGTCTTGATGTCCGCGCCCTCTGTGGCCGTGATTGGTGCCGGCGCCGCCGGGCTGGTGGCCGCCGCATTCGCCGCAACCACCGGCGCCCGCGTCACGTTGCTCGAGCGCACGAAAGACGGCGGCCGAAAGATCCTGATTAGCGGCGGCGGGCGATGCAACGTGCTGCCCTCGGCGCTGGCGCCGGATCGATTCGTTACCGACTCGCCGGCCCACCTGATGCGCGGGATGCTGCGTTCGTGGCCGCTCCACGAACAGCGCGCGTTCTTCGAGGACGAACTACAGATTCCGCTCGCGCTCGAAGAGGAATCCGGCAAGCTCTTTCCGCGATCGAACAAGGCAAAGGACGTTCGGGATGCCCTCGTCGCGTTCGCGCGATCCAGGAATGTCGACGTCCGGTTCGACACGACCGTCACGGACGTCACGCCGTTCACAGGCGCGTTCGCGGTCGGGACTTCGCAAGGCGATCTGCGCGTCGATCGCGTCGTCGTCGCGACCGGAGGCTTGTCCGTGCCCGCCACAGGCAGCGACGGCATCGGACTCGACATCGCGCGACGGCTGAACCATCGGATCATCGACACCTACCCGGCGCTGACACCGCTTCTCGGCAGCGACGAGGCGCACGCGAGCCTGTCCGGCGTCTCGCTCAACGTCAGGCTGCGCGCGAAGATCAACGGAAGGATCACCGAGACCTTCGGCGGGTTTCTCTTCACGCATCGCGGCTACAGCGGCCCGAGCGTGCTCGACATCTCGCACGTCACTGAAAAAGGAACACCGACTATTCGTGTTCAGTGGTCCAGTCGCACGGCGGCCGACTGGGCGCAGGCGCTTGCCCCGCGACTTGTCCGCCGAAGCATCGGTGAAGGCGGAAGCCCTCGCGAAGGGGGATCCGTTTCCGCCATCGTCGCCAGGCACATCCCTGCCCGCCTTGGCGATCACCTCATGCGCGAGGCCGGCATTCCTCCGGATCACACGCACCAGCAACCTGAAACGGTCCGAGCGGCTCGCGTTAATCGACGCGCTGACGGCCTACCCGCTCTCGTGGAGCGGCAACGAGGGCTACAAAAAGGCGGAGGTTACCGGCGGCGGCGTCGCGCTCGGCGAGGTCGATCCCAAAACACTCGAAAGCAAACGGGTCGCGGGGCTGTATCTTTGTGGCGAAATGCTCGACGCCTTCGGCCCGATCGGCGGCCACAACTTCTCCTGGGCCTGGGCAACCGGACGGGCAGCCGGCATCGCGGCAGGCACCCCTGACCGTAGAACGTCCGTAGAACCCTCGGAGACCGCCCGTTGAACGGACGCGCAAGATTCGGCTTGTTGGCTGGTCTTCTTGCTCTTCAGCGGCTGGTCGGTCTACACCCGCTACGTCGATCTGCATTCGTTCGATCTCGTCACCCAGATGCCGTTCCGCGATCTCTCGATGTCGCAGTACGAGGACACGCTCGCCGGCGTCCGCACGTTCCCCTACCAGTGGCGCGTCCTCGCCTTCTGGATGGTGCGCGCCGGGACGATGGTTGCGCCGATCGATCCGCACCTGATCGATGCGGCAATCAAGACCCTCGCGCTCGCGGCGTCGGCGGCGCTGCTCTATGCGTTCTCGGCGACGCTCGACGAGCCAGCTGGGCGCGGTGCTCGCGACGGTGATGTATCTCTTCGTGACCGCGGCCGCATTCGGATCCGAAGGCTACGCGATCTATTTCACCAACGACTATCTCGCGATCCTTTCGTTCTTCGCGGGAGTCGTCGCGCTTCGCCAGGGTCACTGGTGGCTGGCCGCGCTCGCGGCGTTCGCGGGGGCCTGGGCCAAGGAGACCGCGATGCTCGATCGCGTTCCTCGCCGGCTTCGAAGCGCTGCGCAGGCGCGGACCGTGGTCAGCGGCGATCGCCTGCGGCATTGCGTTCGCCATTCCTACGCTCATCCTGCGGACGATTTATCCGGCACCGCTCGCGCAGTGGGCATGGTGGGACACCTTCAAGATGAACGTGCCTTTCATCGTCTGGGACCCCGACGTCATCGCGAAGTCGCTACGCGACAACCTGAAGGTCTTGCTGTTCTTCAACGTGACGCTCTATTGGGCCTGGCGGGCGTGGCGGCGCACGGAGGACTCGTTCGTCGTATCCCTGGCCCTCACACTCGCCTGCTACGTCGTCCTGGCCTGGATGGTGGTCTACATCCGCGAACTGCGGCACATGCTGCCCTTCACCATTCTCGTGATTCCGCTTGCAGTGGCTGAGCTTGAGCGCGTGTTGTCCGATCGTAGAACGGTGGTAGAACGGCCGTCGAACGGCCGTAGAACCGGCTAGAATTTGTTCTTCCTGGAGATGGTTATGCGTAATCGACTGATTGCCGTCGTCACATTCGTCCTCGCCGCTACGTCACTCAACGCGCAGCAGACGCAGCCGGCGGCCTCCGGCTCTGTGTCATCTGCGCCTTCTGCGGCCTACCTCCTGCCGCCGAAGGTCATCGTCGACATGTTGGATGCGCCCCCGCCGCCGACCGCCGAGGTGAGCCCGGCGCGCGATGTCATCGCGCTGCTCGAACGGGCCAGCATGCCGACCATCGCGGAACTCTCGCAGCCGTTCTATCGGCTCGCCGGGGTGCGGATCAACCCGAGAACCAACGCGCCACACCGCGGCCAGCGGTATCGCAACCTGACACTGAAGGTGATCGCCGACGGCAGCGAGCGCAAGGTCACGCTGCCGGCGTCCCCGGTGATCACGTGGATCGGATTCAGCGCCGACGGCAAGCGCTTTGCCTTCACGAACATGCGCGACAACGGTGTCGAGCTATGGATCGGCGACACCGCGACCGGCCAGGCCAAGGTCGATCACTCCCGCGCAGCTCAATTCGGTGTTTGGCTCGCCGTGCTCGTTCATCGCGGAAGGTGCCTCGCTGCTGTGCGCGTTTACCAACGCCAATCGCGGTCGCCGCGCCGCAATTGCCCGCAGCGCCCACCGGCCCGAACATCCAGGAGAGCCGCGGCGTCGTGGCATCGGTCCCGACCGTGCAGGACATGCTTGGCAGCGCTCACGACGAGGCGCTGTTCGAGTACTACGCCACCAGCCAGCTCGCCACCGTCGATGTGAATACCGGCCAGCGTTCGCCGATCGGCCGTCCCGCGATCTACACCGACTTCTCGCCCTCGCCCGACGGCAACTTTGTGCTCATGGCGGCGGTAAAGCGGCCGTTCTCGTGGGTCGTGCCTTACCAGCGCTTCCCGACTACGGCGCAGATCGCCGACAAGCGCGGAGCGCTCGTCAAGACGCTCGCCGAAGTGCCGATGGCCGACAACGTGCCGCGCGGCGGAGTGGTGACGGGCCCGCGCAACTGGCGATGGATTCCGACCATGCCGGCGACCATTGCCTACGCCGAAGCGCTCGACGGCGGCAATCCCAAGACCAAGGTCGATTTCCGCGACAAGGTGATGACGCTGGCCGCGCCATTTACCGCAAGCCCGGCCGAGCTCACCAAGACAGCGTTTCGCTTCCAGAGCGTTGCCTGGACTTCAGGCGGATCGATCTGGCTGACCGAGAACGATCGCGATACGCGCAAGGTGCGCACCTGGGTCATGGACGCTCCGGGCGCGACGCCTCGCAAGCTGTTCGAGCGCAGCTCGGAAGACGCCTACAACAATCCGGGCACTCCGCTCCGCTCGGCGCGCGGGTCAGGCACCGAAGTCGTGTTCCAGAACGGCGACAACGTCTTCATGACCGGCGTCGGTTCGTCGCCGAAGGGCGATCGGCCCTTCCTCGATCGGTTCAACATCAAGACCGGCGCCAAGGAACGCATCTTCCAGACGGAGGATCAAACCTACGAACCGGTGCTGGCGCTGCTATCCGATGACGGCTCCCGGTTCATCACTCGGTTCGAGACACGAACCGCGCCGCCGCAGATCGCGATGCGCGGCCGCGAAGCCAATTCCCGCCGGCCGATGACGACCTACGCCGATCCTGCCTCTCCGCTGCAGGGCGTGAAGTCTGAGATGGTCACCTACATGCGCAAGGACGGCGTGCAGATGCGAGCCACCATTCATACGCCGCCCGGCTGGACACCCGACAAGGGACGGCTCCCCGCGTTGCTGTGGGCGTATCCGCAGGAGTTCACCGATCCCGAAATGGCGAGCCAGGTGACCGGATCACAGTTCCGCTTCACCACTCCGGGATGGGGCACCATGCACATGCTGTTCCTCACCCAGGGCTACGCGGTCATCGACGATCCGAAGATGCCGATCGTCGGCGCCGGTGAGACGGCGAACGACACGTATATCGAGCAACTCGTCGCCAGCGCGCAGGCCGCCGTCGACAAGGCCGTCGACATGGGCATCGTCGATCGCGATCGCGTCATCAGCGGCGGTCACAGCTACGGCGGGTTCATGACCGCGAACCTGCTCGCGCATTCCGATATTTTCCGCGCCGGCATCGCAAGAAGCGGCGCCTACAACCGCACGCTGACGCCGTTCGGCTTCCAGAATGAAGAGCGAACCTTCTGGCAGGCGCCGGAGCTCTATGCGCGCATGTCGCCGTTCAACCACGCCGACAAGATCAAGGAGCCAATCCTCCTGATCCACGGCGAGGCCGACGACAATGCCGGCACCTATCCGATCCAGTCGGAGCGTTTCTACCGCGCGTTGAAGGGCCACGGCGCGACGGTCCGCTACGTCACGCTGCCGTTCGAAGCGCACGGTTACACCGCGCGCGAATCGGTGCTGCATACCGTCGCGGAGATGTTGAACTGGGCGAACGAGTGGGCGAAGAACGCCAAGCCCCGGCCGACGAGCTCGCAGCAGTAGCCCTTATAATTGGATGTTTCCCCTCTTGGAGCTGACTGAATGAAGCGCCTGATTCTGGTTGCACTAGTTGCACTCGTATCACATCGTATCACCCGCATCACTTGTTTCACCCGCCTATGCCGACGTCACCGTCAAGTCGACGGGCGCCGGTAAAGGCATGGGCATGGGCGGAACCATGACCATGACGACCTACATCAAGGGCAACAAGATGCGCACCGACACCGTCATGGGTGATTCGACGCGCACCATGATCTTCGACGTCGACGCACAGCGCCTCTACTCCTTCGACTCGAAAAAGAAGGAAGCCGACGCGTGGGACATGAAGGCGTTCGGCGCCAGCCTCCAGTCGAGTGTCGACACCTCGGGCATGAAGACCTCGATCAAGCCGAACGGCCAGACCAAGCAACTCGCCGGCAAGGCCGCCAGCGGCTACGACATGGAGCTGACCATGCCCGCGACCATGGGCGGCAAGGACGGAATGAAGATGACGGTCGTCCTTACCGGGCCGATCTGGATCGTGAAGGGCGCGCCCGGCACCGAGGAATACTTGAGTTTCTATAAGGGCGCCGTCGAGAAGGGCTGGATTTTCAGCGACCCGAGGGGCGCAAAGGGCAATCCCGGCCAGGCCAAGGCGATGGCAGAGATGTACCGGCAGTTGGCGGACACCGGGCGGCATTCCGTACGAGCAGGAGACGAACATCAAGATGAGCGGCGACGGTCCGATGGCGGGCATCTTCGCGAAGATGGGCAACATCTCGATGACCCAGACGGTCCAGTCGGTCGAAACCGGCGCGCTCGCCGCGGACCTCTTCGCGCCGCCGGCCGGCTACAAGATCAAGGAGCAGAAGTAGCCTCCGGCCGTAGCCTCCGGCTTTAGCCGGAGGACGATCTCATGTCTTCGTATCTCTCGCTGCTTCGCCGCGAGTCTTCGAGCGTCGTCGCCGTGGAGCTCCGCCCGCCAAGGGCGGAGCTCGAAGCGGCAGAGGGAATGGACGCGTGGATCGACACCTATCACGCGATCCGATCGCTGACGCGCCATGACGTGCGTGTCATGGTCACCGACAGCGCCGTCGGCGCGCAGGAGGAAAACAACCTGCGGCATCTCGTCACCAATCTCGGTGACGCGGTCGGCCGCCACAAGGTCATTCCGTTCCTCACGACCAAGCATTCGCTCGAGTTCTGTCTCGCGTATGCCGATCAGGCCGTGCACAACGGTTTTCCGTCGCTGGTCGTCCTCGGCGGGGACAAGCACGTCGGTCGAGCCCGGTCGCTCGAGCACGCCTGGCAGCTGCGCAAGCTGATTCGCGAACGTCACCCCGATCTCGAGCTCGGCGGCTGGGCAAATCCGATCGCCGACCCGATCAGGCAGATCGATTTCCTGCTGCGGCCGGATGCCTTTGCGGATTTCTACCTGACGCAGATCATCTCGCACCACCAGGCCGATCGCGTCGGCGCGTTTCTCGAGGCCGGCCGATCGAACGGACTGACGATTCCCGGTGTGTTCGGCGTGTTCTATTACCGTAGCGCCAACGTCAAGACGCTCGAGATGCTGAGCCAGTTCCTGCCGGTGCCGGTGGACGCGTTGAAGCAGGAGTTTGCCGAGGGCGCGACGCCCATCGATGTGTGCGCGCGAACCATCCGATTCCTCATCGACATGGGTGCCCGGCATTTTTACGTGAGCAACCTGCCGACCAGGAAAACGGCGGCAACTTTGACTACAATCCTCGAGAAGGCCGGCGTTACTTCGAACTCTATTTAGATCGTTACACCTTAGAAGTCCTATGGGAAAGTTTTACGATTCCGTCCCTGTCTCGGCGATCGTCCGCATCCGCGACATGATGTACACCGTCAAGGATCCGTTCCGCCTCGATCAGGGCGACGTTTCCTTTGACGCGCCCGAGACGTTCAAGCAGGCCGTCGCCAAGGCGATGGCCGAGAACAGGACGCACTACCTGCCCACCGTCGGCATTCCGCCGCTCCGCAAGGCGTTCGCCGAGAAGATGCGCAAGAAGAACGGCATCCCGGTCGGATCCGACGAAGAGCTGCTCGTCTCCAACGGCGGCACCCACGGCCTGTACGCCGTCTTCCACGCGCTGCTCGAGCCCGGTGACGAAGTGATCATTCCCGAGCCCGAGTGGCCGCCGACGATGGCGATGGTCAAGGCCGCTGGCGGCGTCCCGGTCCAGGTCCCGCTGCGTGAAGAGCTGGGGTGGCGCTGGAACATCGCCGACGTCGAAAAGGCGATTACGCCGAAGACGCGCGTGCTCTACCTCAATTCGCCGAACAATCCGTCGGGCGGTGTCCTGACGCGCCAGGACATCGAGTCGCTCGCGCAGCTCGCGCGCGATCGCAACCTGTGGGTGGTGTCGGACGAAGCCTACGAGGACGTCGTCTACAAGGGCGAGCACGTCAGCATCGCGTCGCTGCCCGGCATGTATGACCGGACGATTCCGGTCTACACCTTGAGCAAGAGCTACGCGATCACCGGCGTGCGCGTCGGCTACTTCGCGATCAAGGATCAGGCGCTGCGCGACCGCGCCCTCAAGATCATTCTCTACACGACCAGCAACGTCTCCTCGATCGCGCAGTACGGCGCCCTCGGCGCGATGGAAGGCTCGCAGCAGTGCATCGCCGACTTCAAGAACGAGCTGCTGATTCGCCGCGACCTGTTTTACAAGGGCCTCGAGGAGGCGGCGCCCGGCGTGTTCTCGGGCACGCCTCCGGACGGCGCCTTCTATGCGTTCGTGAAGATCAATCCGGAGTTTGCGAAGAACGCCGGCATTACCGGCGGCAGCCGCGCCCAAGCCTCGTCGGAGGCGGGCGACTCGCTGTCGTGGGCGATGGCGGAGTACCTGATCAAGAACGCGCGCATCGGCTGCGTGCCGGGCGTCGATTTCGGCGCCGGCTGCGAAGGCTACATGCGCTTCTGCACCTGCCGCTCGCGCGAAGAGCTTACGGGCGCGCTGGCGTCGATGAAGGAAACGCTCTCGCGCGTGCCCGCTCGATGAGCACGCCGTTCGCTGAAGCCTTCGATGCGTGAGACCTCCCGGCCGTAACGTGGAATCATCGGTTTGCGCTTTCGGCGCCTTCCACCTTCGCGCTTCGCGCTACGGCGGCCAAGCCTGCGGCCATCAGAGCCCGAACTGGCGGAAGTGATGTTCGGTGTGCCGCGCCATCAACACGCCGTAGGTCTGGTAGGTCAGCACGCCGAACGCCGGATGCTCCTGCAGCGGGTCGCCTGACTTCACGCCGGCGAGCCGCTCGAAGTTCGCCTGCAGCGCCTTCTTCTCGTCTTCGAGGTTGGCGCCGGCACAGCGGGCTATCAGCTCCGGCGCCGTCGGGGCGCCTTTCGGAAACGGCGCGACATAGATCACCAGCTGCTTGATCGGCGTATAGCGCAGCGGCAGGTTCTTGGATTTCACCTTCAGCTCGCCGGTGCACATCCGATAGCTGTCGTTCAGGTGCGCCAGCATCCCGCTGGCGCTGAACTTCCCCCACGCGCCTTTCGTCCCGCTATTCAGTTTCTTGACGCGCTCGGCAAACATCGCCCGAAGCGCGGGATCCCACATCGATGCGGCCATTACTTCACGTGTCTTCCTCCATCCACGCGGATGGTTTCGCCGGTGACGAAATCCGATTCGACGAGGAACATCACGGCCTTCGCGATCTCGTCTTCGCCGCCCCAGCGACCGAGCGGCGTGCTCTTCACGACGGCGTCGCCTTCTTCCCGTGACATGTCCGGCGGCGCGAGGATCGGTCCCGGCGCGATCGCATTGACGAGGATCTGATCACCGGCGAGCTCGAGGGCGAGCGCTTCGGTCAGCGCCTTCACGCCGGCCTTGGCGACGTAGTACGGCAGGTAACCCGGGTAACGCGGCCGTGCGCTCGCGACCACCCAGTCGGCGAAGTTGATGATCCGGCCGCCGCCACGCTTCTTCATTTCGGGCGCTGCCGCGTGCGAGAAGAGGAACGACGCGCGCAGATCGACGGACAACTGGCGATCCCAGTCCGCGGCCGAGAGTTGGTCGAACGGCTTCGCCACGTAGAGCGACGCCATGTTGATCAGGATGTCCAGCCGCCCGAGCGCTCGAATGGTCGAGGCGACGGCGTAGTTGCAGGCCTCTTCGCTCGTGACGTCGACTTGAACACTGAAGGAGCGGCCGCCGAGCTTGCGTACCGCCGCGGATGTCTCATCCGCTTCGTCGCGGGAACGGTTGTAGACGAGCGCGATGTCCACGCCCGCTTTCGCGAGCGCGGCCGCCACGACAGCGCCAATGCGCTTGCCGCCGGTAATGAGCGCAACTTTGCCGGATGGATTCACTGTTTCCTGGCTGCCCGTTGGCCTGATGGCCTGTTGGCCCGTTCGCCTGTTCGCCTGTTTGGCCTAGTGCACGATCAGCCCAGAGACTATCAGACCGAACTTGATCGTTCCAGAAGGCTTGCGCTGGACTTCGAACACGACGCCGTCATGGCCCGAGTCGTTCTTGTAGGCCGACAGTGAGGCTCCGGGCGCGGCCTCTGGCGGATCGAGGCTGAGCGACGCGGGATGTGATGTGCCGATGACCTGCTTCGAAAGGGCCACGACGCCGTCGAAGCCCAGCACCTTCGGATCCTGGTCGGCACTCGCGGGACTCACGAGCAGGAAGTCTCGATACGTCGAGATGCCAAGATGATCGCCGTTCTGCGGTTGCTGTCCATAGCGCAGAGTGTAAACACCCGGTGCCACGACCTTGCCGCGAATCTCCTTGAACGGTCCGGTGACGCGGACCGCGCCGACCAGTGTGCCGCTTTCGACGCCGCTCCATCCGGGGCCGTCGCCGCCCATCGATTGAACCCACCAGATGTCGAGCGTCGCACCGCCAACGACGACCTTCGCACCGCTCGCGTGCAGGAGCGATGCAATCACGGGCGCGAGGTCTGCCGGGGGTTTGTCGGAGAGCGGACTGGCTTTCGACTGCGCCTCGACCGTCGCACAGAAGACGAGCGAACAGAGAACTATTGGAACCGCTCTCAGAACCAAACCGTGGAACCCTCTGGAACCGTGGAACCTTGGAACCTTAATAGGCGAAGGTCCCAAAGAAAGCTGAGCGCTTATCCGGAGCGCTCCATTTCGTGCCGAGGCCAGAGCCGCTGAAGGAATGGGCTTCAGCGACGCCCATGGCCGAGTGGTCGAGCGTCGAGAATGGCTTGAACCACTGCATCGCGCCGCAGCTCGGATCGTGCTTCATTTCTTTGTTGACGGTGAGGTGAATGCTTTCGGGCACGCTGACCTCAACGTAGTTCTGCGACGTCGCGAACCTGATCGGCGCGGTGTCGACGCGGACGATTTCCGTGATCAGCCCGCGCGACATCGCGCGCACGAAGCGCACCAGCGCATTGCGCTGCACCGGGGTGGCCCGCGGATCGACCGTGATGATGGCCTTCACCGCCGTCGGCTCTTCGCCGCCCATCTCGCGCATGCCGAGATTGCGATCGCCTGCGACCGCGGCGGCGACCGTCAATCCCTCGAGCGCCACGCCCTCGAACGATCCGGCCGTGATCTTCCACGCCATGATGGCCTGCCGGCCCATGGTCTCGGCTTCGCTGTTCATGATGCAGCCGCCGGCGAAGACTTCCGCGGTGCGCGCTTCGACGTATTGGCCGGTAAGGCGCGCGCCCGGCTCGGCGGTGAAGACCGTCGCACCCGTGACAACCAGCACTGCCGTCATGATTGCGTTACGCATATTGTTCTGCGCTTTCTGTGCCTTCTGTGGCTACGCTTTCTGAGCCTTCGGTGACCCGAATGGTAGCACGCGCTTCCTGCCGGCGGCGCGCGGCGCGGTCCGCTTCTTCTCCTTGAGCGTGTCGAGATGCTTGACCAGGAACACCTCGTTGCCGCGCTCGTTGTAATGCACCTCGTCCACGAGTTTCGCGGTCAGCAGCATGCCGAATCCGCCCGGGCGCCTGCCCTCGGCTTCGCGATGCGTCAGGTGCGAAAGCGGGTCGTCTTCCGTGGCGACGAAGCCCGGCGCCCTGGGATTGAAGCCGGGGCCGGGATCCTTGAAGTAATAGACGATCGTCCGCGCCGTGCGCACCGCGGCAACTTCGATCACCTTGTCGGGATCGAATCCGGCGCCGTGCTCCATCGCGTTGAGCAGCACTTCACGAAAGGCCGTCGCCAGCTCCGTGCGGTCCAGGTTCGGGACGCCACCGGCCAGCTCGGTGATGTATCGCGTCATCCGATCGGCGGTCATGCGGCGGCATGCGAGGCGCAGCGTGATCCAGCCGGGCAGCGCGGAAATCACTTCGATGCCGTTCTTCCAGTGGTCGGCGTCGAGCGCCTGCGCAATCGACTCGCGCAGCTCGTCGGGCACGACCGGCATCGCGAAGCATGCATAGACCTCGTGGCGAAGCGCGGTGATGATGTCCGACGCGGTGAGCTCAGGCGCGATGACCACTGTTCGAATGCCTGGCTGTTGGTCGCGCGCCTCGATCACCATCGCGAGATCGCGCGGCGCGGGCGAGATCGGCGAAGTGACGATGACGTCGTAGGCTTTGGCGCGCAGGCGCCGCTCGGCGTCGGCTTCGCCGAACGACTCATCGATCTGGACGTTCTTCCAGTCGCCAGGCCTGACGCCGATCACCTGCCACGGAAATGGCCCGACCACCAGCATCTGGCGCATCAGGGCTCAGGCCTCGCAGCAGGAGCGTCCGCCGGCGTGCGTGCACGTCGAGGGATGAACGGAACGGCCGTCCGGCCCGAGCGCCCGCTGCGTGCACGTGCACCAGTAGTGCGTCGCGTCGTACCGGTCGTAAAACGTGAACTCGTCTGGGTCAGGCACGGTCATGACGTACATGCCTTTGTGACGTAGGTTGCCACAATGATGTTCGTTGACCAGCAATGACGCCGGTTTTGGTGTTTCCATCGATAGCTCCGTGCCTCCGAGCCTCCGTGGCCCGTACGTGATCAACCGCGCGAAGCGGCAAGGATGGCGCGCTTGACCGCAGTCTTCGCAATCTGAATCTTGTACTTGTTTCCCGACATCGGCCGCGCGCCCGCGACGGCGGCATTGGCGGCTTCGGTCGCAATCGCTTCCGTGATCGCCTTGCCCGCGAGCACGCGCTCGGCCGCCGCGACGCGCCACGGCACCGGCGCGACCGCACCCATCACGATGCGAGCCGACTTCACGACCGATCCCGACATGACGAGATTGACTGACGCCGCGGCGAGCGGCCAGTCGTGCGACTGCTTGAACCGCACTTCGTACGACGCGCTTCGCTGGCCCGGCGCCGGCAGGATCACGTGCGTGACGATCTCGTTCGGCTGCAGCACGTTCTCGCCATAGAGATTCGCGTTCGGCATCTGGAAGAACTCGCCCGCGTCAATCTCGCGCGCGCCGTTCGGCCCGGCGACGCGGAAGCGCCCGCCGTACGCGATCACCGGCACGGCCAGGCTGGACGGATGCACGATGTGGCAGGGGCCATCGCCGAAAATCGCGTGGAACTGGTTCTCGCCTTCCACCGCGAAACATCGCGAGCCGCCCTTCTTGAGGCAGTTGAACTCTTCGTTGCGGAAGTACCAGCAACGCGGCCGCTGCATGATGTTGCCGCCGACCGTGCCCATGTTCCTGATCTGCGGCGTGCCGACGCCTTCGGCCGCGGTCACGAGCGCCGGGAAGAGCTTGCGCGCCGCCGCGTGCTCGGCAAGATCGACGATCTTCACGGCAGCGCCGATCCTGAGCCCGCCGTCGCCGGCCGCAATGGTTTGATCGAGCCCCTTGATCGAGACGACACGCTCGGGCGAGACGATGTAGTCCTTCATCAACCCGAGGAGGTCCATGCCGCCGGCCATCGGCAGCATCCTTCCGCGCTCTGCAGATTGAAGGGCGGCGATCGCTTCCTTCTCATTTGTCGCATTGACGTAAGTGAAGGCCTTCAATTCGTGCCCCCCGCTCGTTCGAGCTCGGTCAGGAGCTTGTCCGGCGTGATCGGAATGTTCCGCAGCGTGACGCCGGTCGCGTTCCTGATTGCGTTCGCGACCGCGGCGGCCGTCGCCACCGCCGGCGGCTCGCCGATGCCGATCACCCCGCGCTCCGGCTGATCGACAAGGACGACATCGATCTCGGGGATGTCGGATTGGCCCGCCATGTGGTACCACTCCATGTTCGGGTTGACCATGTTCGCGGTGTTGCGATCGAGGATGCGCTCCTCGAACACCGCGTAATTCACGCCGCTGATGATGCCGCCGTAACACTGCGTCTCGGCGGTTTTCAGGTCGACGATCAAGCCGCAGTCCTGCACGCACACGACCTTCTTCACCTTCGTGATGCCGGTCTCGATGTCGACTTCGACCTCGGCGAATTGCACGCCGCTCGTGCCGCCGGCCGAGAGTCCGCGCTCCCATTGGCCGTCGACCGATACCGGAACCGTGCCGAGCAACCGGCAGGCGTCTCGCCAGGCGACGCTGCGAAGAATGGGAGCCTGTCCTGAGCGACCGGCAGCCTGTCCGGAGGACGGGCTGTCGGGAGTCGAAGGGCTCAGGACATGCACTTCGCCAACGCCGATCTGCAATTGCTTCGCATCAACGCCGAGCTGCGGCGCGATCCGCTCGAACAGCGCGTCGCGCGCCTTGCCCGCCGTCACGCGCATCGCCGGCATCACCGCCGCCGCCGTCGTCGATCCGCCGGAGCCCGGCGCGAACGGCTGGTTGCTGTCGCCAAGCTCGATCGTCACCTGCGGCACGTCGAGACCGAGGGTCTCCGCGACCACCATCGCCATGATCGTGCGGTTACCGGTGCCGATGTCCTGCGTGCCGCATCGCATCACAACGCTGCCGTCGGAGGCAATTTCGCAGTGCGCGCGCGCCCCGGTACCGGCGCCGCCCCAGCGATTTGCCGAGCAGCCAAGCCCGCGCTTGATCGGACCTGGCGTCGGATCGCCGGTGACGTGACGGCTCTTCCAGTTGATGCGCTCGGCGCCCATCGGAAAATACTTCGCCCACATCGCGTTCGGCGCGAGCGGCGGAAGGTTCTTCAAGCGGAACTCCATCGGATCCATGCGCACCTGATCCGCGAGCTCGTCCATCAACACTTCGGTCACGAAGCATCCTTGCGGATGTCCGGGCGCGCGCATCGCGCGCTGCTGTCCCGAGTTGATGTAGACGTCCGTGTGGGTGCGCCGCCGATTCGGGAATACGTAGATGTACGGCAGCGGGTAATCGGATCCCGCTCCCGCTCCTCCCGTCCCCCACGTCGTCGCGTCGAACGCGGTGAGCTTGCCCTCGGCGGAGACGCCGGCCTTCACTTTCGCGAATGCGGATGGACGATTGCCGCGTCGCAAGGTGCTCCTCCTTGCGATCGAGCATCAGCTTGACCGGCGCGTTTGCGGCCTTCGCCAGCCGCGCGCACAGCAGTCCCTGCATGTCGGGGCCGAACTTGCTGCCGAAGCCGCCGCCCATGAACTCCGTGATGACGCGCACGTTGGCCTGCGGGATCTTGAGCCCCTGCGCGAATCCTTCGCGCGTGCCGTGGACCGCCTGCGTCGACACCCACGCCGTCAGGTTGTCGCCGTTCCACTCGCACACGCAGCCGTGTGTCTCGAGCGATGTGTGCGTTTGCACTTGCGTCGAGTAGGTGCCTTCAACGGTGAACGCAGCTGCCTTGAACCCCGCCGCGAGATCGCCGTCTTCCTGGGCCGTGCCCCTGCGCGTGTTCGCGGGCGTGAAGACCTGAGGAGCTTCCGGACGCATCGCCTGTTCGACGTTGGCCAGCGCAGGCAGTACTTCCCACTCCGCCTTGATCATGCGCAGGGCGTCTTCCGCCTGCTGCTCGGTCGTCGCTGCCAGCGCGCCGATCTCCTCGCCGGGAAACATCACCTTGTCGCCCGGCTTGATCGTGATGAGCAACGCTTTCACGCCCGGCGCCTTCTCCGCCGCGGCTGCATCGATGCTCTTCAGCCGCGCATGCGCGTGTGGCGATCGCAGGATGCGCCCGTAGATCATCCCCGGTCGCACGATGTCGTAGGAGTACTTCGCGCGTCCCGACACCTTCATCGGACCGTCGATGCGCGACACACGCGTCCCGAGCAGGCGCGGCTTTTCGGGCCAGGGATACTTGTCGTGCTGTGGCGGACGTGGCGGCGCCTGGACTTCTGGTACTTGATCAGCCACGGGTCACTCCTTTGGCTGACAGCGCCGCTTTCAGCACGCCAATGTTCGTTCCGCATCGACAGAGATTTCCGTCGAGCGCCTTCTTCGCTTGCTCAGCCGTTGGATTCGGATTCTTCTCGATCAGCGCGACCGTAGACATCACAAAGCCCGGCGTGCAGAAGCCGCACATCAACCCGTCGTTGTCGCAGAACGCCTGCTGGACGGGATGCAGGGTGTTGCCGTTCGCGAGGCCGTCCACCGTGCGGATGTTCTTGCCCTGCGCCTCGATAGCGAGCATCGAACACGAGTAATATGTGCGGCCGCCGGGCCCCGACGACGCGGACTTTGCGTCGTTGGGTGGATCGATAATAACCGTGCACGCGCCGCAGGCGCCTCGATCGCAGACGCGCTTCTGCCCGGTGATGTCCAGGCGCGTGCGCATGGCATCGAGCAGCGTGACGCGCGGCTCGACGCTCAGTTGATGACGTTGGCCGTTGATCGTCAGCGTGATCGCCACGTCGCCGGGACCTACCGCAGCGGGCCCCTGGGCCTCGGCATCACCAACGCCCGACACAACGGCGGTGGCAATGGAACCGACCCCGACGGTCTTGAAAAAGTCGCGGCGCGATACTTCCTCTTGCCTGTGCTTTCTGTGCCTTCTGTCGCCCATCGCGCAAGAATACGCCTGATCCGTCGATCTGTGCCTCCCGACGTCAATGGAGACCCCCACCGAACATTCGTCCCGAGACTAACGAGGCCCGTAACGAATTTCGCCGTCCGTAACCGGGCCGCATTGCACAGCTTGAAATCCGCCGTGAATGGCAGCCGCGCCCTTGGCCTGCATAATGCTTACGCAACACCTCTCGCGGCCGTAGAACGTACGGCGCAACGAACGCCCCGAACGTCTGAACGACCGGAAAAAGGAGAATTGAGATGCGACGTCTTTCACTGGCTATAGCTGGCCTGTTCATCCTGGTGGCTTCTTCTCAGGCCCAGGCTCAAGTAATTACATTCACCGCCCAGCTTCACGGCGGCAACGAGGTCCCGGTCGTCGTCACCGGCTCAGTCGGCACGGCAACCGTGACGTGGAACACCACGGCCAAGACGGGCACCTATGCCGTCACGGTCTACAACATGCCGGTTGCCACCACCGCGGGGCACATTCACGTCGGAGCCCCGGGCGGCGCCGGACCGGTCGTCGTGAACTTCGTCATTCCCGGTGTGAACGCCATCTCGAACGATTACGCGTTCAGCGGCACTTTCGCGTGCAGCGACGTCGTCAACCGCCCGGCGCAGGGCATCAACTCGTGCGAAGACTTCGAGCAGGCGATCATGCTGAACAATACCTACGCGAACGTGCACTCGACCGCTAACGGAGGCGGCGAGATTCGAGGGCAGCTGATCAGACAGCAGTAATCCGTCGGTTCAAAGGTTCAAGAGG
Organism: uncultured cyanobacterium; assembly: GCA_963833135.1. Taxonomy (GTDB): domain Bacteria; phylum Acidobacteriota; class Vicinamibacteria; order Vicinamibacterales; family UBA2999; genus 12-FULL-67-14b. The sequence goes on from CAWHWW010000019.1 coordinate 364,655, forward strand.
TTCAAACAGTTCAAGGGTTCACTTTGGTTCACTGAACCAGGTGAACCCTTGAACGTTTGAACCTTTGAACCCCTTGAACCGACATGCGCCAGCCTTCGGGCTAGAATGTCCGGGCCCGAATGAAACTCTCTGTCGTGATGCCCGCCTACAATGAGCAGGCCACCATCCGCACCATCGTCTCGCGCGTCCTCGACGTGGATCTTGGCCAGGTCGAAAAGGAGCTGGTCATCGTCGACGATGGCTCCAGGGACGGCACACGCGACATCCTGAAAGAGCTCGACGGCAAGAACGGCGTGCGCGTGCTCTTTCAGCCGCACAACCAGGGCAAGGGCGCGGCGGTATGGCGCGGCATCAAGGAATCCACCGGCGACATGGTGATCATCCAGGATGCCGATCTTGAATACGACCCGCGTGAATACCCGCAGCTGATTCGGCCGATCCTCGCGGGCGAGGCCGACGTCGTCTATGGCTCGCGCTTCCTCGGATCGCCGCGCGGCCACCGCGTGCTCTACTTCTGGCACTCGGTCGGCAACACGCTGCTGACAACGCTGTCGAACATGTTCAGCGATTTGAACCTCACCGACATGGAGACCTGTTACAAGGTGATGGTGAGGAAGGTGGCCGATCGGCTCGACCTGCAGTCACGCGACTTCGGCATCGAGCCGGAGATCACGCAAAAGGTCGCCGCGATGCGTGCGCGCATCTACGAGGTGCCCATCTCGTACCACGGCCGCACCTACGAAGAGGGAAAGAAGATCGGCCTGAAGGACGCCTTCAAGGCCGTCTACACGATCGTGCGCTTCTACGGCTGGAAGCCGAAGTCAGACCTCTAAAAACAAAAGGGCTGCAGGAGATTTCTCCCCTGCAGCCTTCCTGTTGGCCCGTTGGCCCGTTAGCCTGTTGGCCCGTTGCCTGTTACGCCAAGACCTTGATCACGACGCGGCGATTCTGCGCGCGCCCGTCGCGGGTGTTGTTCGGCGCAACCGGCTTCTCTTCGCCGTAGCTGATCACGTTGATCTTGTGCAGCGGCACCTGGTGCTTCTCGTAGAGATAGCGCTTCACGGCTTCGGCGCGGGCGAGACCGAGCTTCTCGTTCAGCATCTTGTCGCCGGTCGCGTCGGTGTGGCCTTCGATCTCGACCCACAAGGCCTTCTTGTCGCCCTTGAGCTGGTTGACCATGTTGTCGAGCGCGGCGGTGGCGTCTTCAGGGAGCTCCCACTTGCCGAGCTTGAACTGGCCGCGATCCTCGCTGAGCACCGTCTCGAAGATCAGCTTGCGGGACTCGGCCTCGATGCTGGCCGAGCGCGCTTCCGCGGTGCGTCCGACTTCGGTCGCCTTGTTCGCCGCGTCCGCGGCGGCGGCGTTGGCCTTGCTCGCCGATTCACCCGCGGCCGCTGCCTTGGCGTCGGTCTCGGTGATGCGGCCTTCAGCCACGCGCACCCGCTCCTGCGTCTCTTCGATCGTCTTGCCCTGGCTCGTCACCTTGTCGTTCACCTCACCAACCGAGGTGCGCACGAACTTCTTCGTCGCGCACGCGGGCGCCACGCTGAGCGCCGTCACGATCACGCCGACTGTCATTAGCGAGTTACGCATGATTCATCTCCTTCTCACCTTCACTCAAAAGCAGGTCTTTCCCGATGTTTCTTTTCGTTAACGTCCTGCCGGACCGGCGAGGTAACCGCCGCGAGTCCGAACCACGAAGTCTTTCTCCGGAATGCGAATTTCGATGGGATGCCAACCCGGCGCCGCGCCCGGCTCGAACGCGATCAGATACAAGTGGCGCAGTTCATCGAGTACGGCGCGCGCGGCGTAATACGCCGCGGCCGACGTGCTGCTGTAATACAGCGCTCCACCCGTCCATCGGGCGAGGTCTTCAATGGTGCCAATCGACGCAGGGGCTTGACGCTTTGCGCCCGGGGTGGCGCGATCGGAGCCCGGATCGTCTATGGGTAAGACCACCGCGATGATGTAAACAGGTACGTCGATCGCCGCCGCCTTCGCCGAAACGTCCGCCGGCGTCATTCGGCTCGCGGTATCGATGCCGTCAGTGAGCACGACCACCGCGCGCCGCGCCATCGGCCGCGCGGCCACGCGTTCCGCCGCAGCGGAGATCGCGTCATGTAACGAGGTAGCCCCGAACGGATCGACCTCCCCCAGCGCGCCCTTGAGGGCGCGCGTATCGACCGAGAACGGGGCCACCTCGCGTAGCCGGCTGTCAAAAGCAAACAGCCCGGCCTCGTCGCGGCCCTCTTCCAGCTGATTAATCAGATGGTGAGCCGCAAACTTAGCGGCGGTCACGCGATCGGCAGTGTCCATGCTGCCGCTCACGTCGAAGAGAATCGCAAGGCTGAGGGGCGCCCGTTCGGATCGGAATTCGTTGATGACGCGGCGCTCACCGCGATCGATCACTTCGAAATCCTTCTTTGCCAGGTCTCTCACAAGTCGCCCTTTTCCGTCTCTGACCGTTGCGCTCACGGTGACGAGATCGACACCGGAACGGAACGTTGCCTGCTGGTTCTCTGCGGTCCCCTGAGCCTGCGCCAGAAGTGGCGTCAGCGTGATGGCGAGGGCTGGGAGGATCCGCCGCATGCCAGTCACATAACCAAGTTTCTTGCCAAACGAATAAGTCATTTGATACCAACACTTTAACTGAAATTGCCTTGTTGTCCGAAGGTCCGAGAGGGTGTAACAGTGTAGCAATTACATGACGTGCGACGCCAAAACGAACTCTCTCGGTTGTCACGGGCGATGCGCGCAGTTTAAGGGTGGCCCGGCAGGCGTCGGATAAGATCGCGTCATGCCGGCGACCGCCTCAGCCATCCGCACCGCCCAGCGCGTCGATCGTTTCACCTATGCCATCCGCAACATCGTCGCGGAAGCAAAGAAGGTCGAGGCGGCCGGCAAGCAGGTCCGCTATCTCAACATCGGTGATCCGAATCAATTCGGATTCCAGACGCCGCCGCATTTGATCGAAGCGGTGATCAAGGCGATGCGCGACGGCCACAACGGCTACGTCCCGTCGCCTGGCATTCCCGCGGCGCGCGAAGCTGCCGCGGCGGATTTCGCGGCGCGCGGCGTCAACGTCAGTGCGGACCGCGTGTTGATCACGTCGGGCACATCGGAAGGCATCGAGCTCGCGCTCACCGGCATCGTCGACGATGGCGAAGAGGTGCTCGTGCCGTCGCCGACCTATCCGCTCTACACCGCGGTGCTTGCGAAGATCGGCGCGAAGCCGGCGTTCTATCGCACCGATCACACCAACGACTGGCAGCCCGACCTCGATCACCTGCGCAGCCTGATCAACCCGAAGACGCGCGCGCTCGTCGTCATCGATCCGAACAATCCGACCGGCGCGATCTATCCGGATGCCACACGGCGGGCACTGATCGCGATCGCGGAAACGCACGGCCTCGTGATCCTCGCCGACGAGGTCTACGGCGATCTGTCCTATGACGGCGCGGTGCCTGCGATGGCGGCACTCGACAACGACGCGCCGATCATCTCCTACTCGAGCCTGTCGAAGGCGTATCTCGCGCCCGGCTGGCGCGCCGGATGGATGGCGGTGGGATCGTCGCCTCGACTCAATCCGGCGCTCGCCGCGATCAAGAAACTGGCTGACGGCCGCCTGTGCAGTCCCGGCCCGATGCAGTACGCGGTCACCGCCGCGCTGACCGGCGACCGGTCGCATCAGGTCGGCTTCCGCAAGGCGCTGCGCGAGCGCGCACAACTGACCACCGAGCGGATGAACGCTATTCCCGGCATTTCGTGCGTGATGCCGAAGAGCGCGTTCTACGCGATGCCCAAGGTCGAATTGCCTCCGGGAAAGACCGACACCGACTTCGTGCTCGGGCTGCTGCGTTCGAAGGGCGTGCTCACGGTCTACGGCTCGGGATTCGGCACCGCCCTCGAGGACGGCTTCTTCCGCATCGTCTTCCTCGCCTCACTCGATGAATTGAGCGCAATCTACGACGATGTCTCAGAGTTCACCGCCGAATTCCGATCGGCGTAGCGACATCCGCTACGCGTGCGTGGCCGCGGCGGTCACGATCGTCCTGCTGTGGGCGTTGTACCTCGTACGCGCGCCGCTGCTGCTGATTTACGTCAGCGCGCTCTTTGCGACGGGCCTTGCGCCCCTCGTCCTGGTGATCGAGCGCCGCACCAAGCGGCTCAGCAAGCGGCGCGTGCCGCGACCGTTGGCGATCCTCGTGATCTACGCGACGGTGATCGGCACGCTCGCCGGGATCGCGGCCGCGGTGGTCCCGCCAATGGTGCGGCAGTCCCAGGAGTTCTGGACACGCCTTCCTACCTACATGGACTCGGCGCAGCAAACGCTGGAGTCGTGGGGCCTCATCGCGCCGGGGGCATCGTTCAAGGAGTTGCTGTCGAACGCGCCGGCCGGAAGCGGTGACGTGGTGACGGTCGTCCTCGCGACGGTGTGGGGATTTGTGGGAGGGATTTTTGGCCTGGTCAGCATCCTCCTGCTGACGTTCTACATGCTGGTCGAGTCGGATTCCATTTTCGATCTCTTCGTTCGGCTGTTCCCGCGCGGACGCCGCCAGAACGTGTCCAGGGTGAGCGGTCTTGCCGCCGAGAAGATCAGCGCGTGGCTCGGCGGACAGATGCTGCTCGGCCTGATTATCGGCACGACGACGGCGATCGGCTACTTCCTGATGGGCGTGCCGTACTTTTTCGTGCTCGCGGTGATCGCCGGCATCGGCGAGATGATCCCCATGGTGGGTCCGCTCCTCTCCGCAATTCCGGCGGTGCTCGTCGCGTTGACGGTGTCGCCGGGACTCGCGCTTGGCGTGGCCGGATACTGCCTCGCCCTGCAGTTCATCGAGAACAATTTCCTCGTGCCGAAGGTGATGGGTCAAACGGTAGGCCTGAGCGCCGTGACGGTGATCCTGTCGCTGTTGATCGGCAGCGAACTGCTTGGCTTCGCCGGCGCGCTGCTCGCGGTGCCGACCGCGGCGATCGTGCAGGTGTTGGTCGAAGAGCTGTATCTCGCCGAGAAAGATCCGGATTGACCCGACTCTCCGTGTCCTCGGGAGCAGGAGTCGCGCTGCTCTACTCCGTGCTCTCCGTGATCATGACGTGGCCGCTCGTGCTCGGTCTCGGCAGCGACGTGCCCGGCGATCTCGGCGACTCGCTGCTCAATATGTGGATTCTCGGCTGGGGCGCGCAGCACGTGCCAGGCCTGCTGACCGGATCGATCGGCTGGTCGGAATTCTGGAACGCCAACATCTTCCACCCCGATCCGCTCGCGCTTGCGCTCTCCGAACATCTTTTCGGCCAGGTGCTGCAAATCCTTCCCGTCTACTGGCTCACGGGCAACATCATCCTCTGTTACAACCTGTTGTTCATCTCGACGTTTGCGCTGTCGGCATTCGGCACCTATCTGCTCGTTCGCGATCTCACTGGCGACAAGCGCGCCGCGTTCATCGCCGGCCTGGTCTACGGGTTTCTGCCCTACCGCATTGCCTCGGTCCCGCACGTCCAGGTGATGAGCTCGCAGTGGATGCCGTTCGCGCTCTACGGTTTCAATCGGTTCGTGACGACTGGATCGAATCGGGCGCTCATCGGAGGGACGGCCTCGCTCGTGATGCAGAACTGGAGTTGCGGTTACTACCTGCTCTACTTCGCTCCATTCGTGCCGCTCTTCGCCGTCCATCGCATGTGGGCGTCAGGCACCCTGCGCACCGTACGCAACTGGACCGGATTAGTCGCCGCGGCAGCAGCCACTCTGGTTCTAACGTTGCCATTCCTGTTTCCGTATCAACGCGCCCGGCAACTCTTTGGAATCGAGCGCCCGTTCGGTGAGGTGGTCCAGTTCTCCGCAAACGTGTGGTCGTACATCACGGCATCCGAGAACTTGAAACTGTGGGGTCAGGCGTTACGCTTCTACCCGCATGGAGAGGGTGAAACTTTCCTGGGGTTTGTCCCATGGCTGCTCGCAAGCGTGGCCATCGCTGGTTTGGGACGGAGCGCATTTCGAAAAGACGCCTCCGTGCCCTCCGTGTCTCCGTGGTTAACGTACGTGTCAGCGTTTCTGTTACTGGCTGTGTTCACCCAGCTAATCGGGGTGCTGAGCGTCGTCCTGTTCGGCGGTTTTGAATTTGGCGTCATCAGCGCCCGCACGCCGCAACGCCTGCTGCTGCAGCTCGTGATTGCGGCTGCGCTGTTGCTCGGCTTCTCTTCGCGCGCGCGGATCGAAACGGCGCGGCTGGCGCGGTCGCCGATCGCCTTCGCCTTCGCGGCCACCATCCTGGCAATGTGGCTGTCGCTCGGTCCGCTGCCGAACGCCGGCGAAACTCGTGTCTCGGGCTTCGGGCTCTACGGCCTCCTCTACGATTACGTGCCCGGTTTCAACGGCGTGCGCGTGCCGGCGCGCTACGCGATGATCGCCGGATTGTTCCTCGCGATCGTGGCTGGCTACGGCTTCAAGCACCTGCTCTCCCTGATCCCTGATCCCCGATCCCCGATCCCTGTGCTGGCCGTCGCCAGTCTCCTGATCCTCATCGAAGGCGCCGGTATCCCAATGGAGATGAATCGAACGTGGAATCAGAACGAAGCCGTACCGCCGGCGCGCGTCTATTCCTACGGGCGCTTGGACCGCCGTAGCCTCGGTGAAGGCGTCCCGCCCGTCTATGCCCGTGTCGCGGCACTGCCCGCGGGTACGGCGATCACGGAATTCCCGTTCGGTGACGCGGCGTGGGAGATTCGCTACGTCTACTATGCCGCCGCTCACTGGAAACCGATTACCAACGGCTATAGCGGCAGCTTTCCGCCGAGGTACAAGGAACGCGTCGCTCGCATGCAGCGCATCGCAAAGGATCCGGAGGCTGCATGGCAATCATTGAAAGACTCCGGTTCAACCCACGTCGTTCTGCATCGAAACGCGTTCGCGAACAGTGGGGATGCTGATACGGTTGAAAGCTGGTTGAAGGCGCACGGAGCACAGGAGCTCGAGCGCTTCCCCGATAACGACATTCTGTTGAGCGTGAACTGACATGCGGAAAGACCCGTTGGCGTTTCTGTCGACCGAGCTCGACAACCTGAAGCAGCAGGGGCTCTATCGCAAGCTGCGCGTCCTCGACGGCAAGCCGGAATCGCACACGACCTACGATCACAAGTCGGTCGTCAATCTGTCATCCAACAACTATCTGGGTCTGACCACGCACCCGAAGTTGAAGCAAGCCGCGCTCGACGCGGTCGAGAAGTTCGGCGTCGGATCCGGCGCGGTGCGCACCATCTCGGGAACCATGGAAATGCACATGGAGCTCGAGCGGCGGCTCGCGACCTTCAAGCACGTCGAATCCGTCGTCGTGTTCCAGAGCGGCTTCGCCGCGAATGCGGGCACCGTCGCGGCCGTGCTCACCAAGGACGATGTGATCGTCTCCGATGAACTGAATCACGCCAGCATCATCGACGGCTGCCGCTTGAGCAAGGCCCCGATCAAGGTCTTCCCGCACAAGGACGTCGATGCGGCACGCAAGATCATGCAGGACCTCCCGGCGGCACAGAAGAAAATCCTGATCACCGACGGCGTCTTCTCGATGGACGGCGACCTCGGCCGGGTGCCCGAGTTGTCCGCACTGGCCGAAGAGTTCGGCGCGATCATGATGGTGGACGATGCGCACGCGAGCGGCGTGTTCGGGAAGAACGGCAGCGGCACCGTCGATCACTTCGGCTGTCACGGCCGCGTCGATATCCAGGTCGGCACGCTCTCAAAGGCGATTGGCGTGCTCGGCGGTTACGTCGCGGGCTCGAAGAATCTCATCGAGTTCCTTTACCATCGCGCCCGTCCGTTCCTCTTCTCCACCTCGCATCCGCCCGCTGTGACCGCTGCGTGCCTCGCGGCGCTCGACATTCTCGAAACGGAGCCGCAGTGGATCGACAGGCTGTGGGACAACACCCGGTTCTTCAAGGCCGGCCTCGAAACCCTCGGTTTCAACACCGGGATGAGTGAAAGCCCGATCACGCCGGTGATTGTCGGCGAGGCCGCGACCGCCGCGAAGATGTCGGACACGCTGTTCGATCGCGGTGTCTTCGCACAGAGCATCGGGTTTCCCACCGTCGCCCGCGACAAGGCTCGTCTCAGGACCATCGTGTCGGCGACCCACACCAGGGAAGACCTGCAGTATGCGCTTGATACCTTCGGAACGGTCGGGCGGGAACTAGGGGTTCTTTAGGACGTCTAACTCTTAACGGTCGACTGTTGACTGGGCCATATGCCGCGTCGGTTCATCTCTCGCTACACCCACGACCTGACCTCGGAGGAGCTCGGCAAGCTCTTCACGCGCGAGACGCCGGAGGCCTACCAGTTCTTCGCGCGCGGCATCAATACCGCGGAGCTCGAAGGCCTGCCGTGGTACCAGAAGGCGATCAAGTACGCTCAGGGCTTCTTCCTGGCGTTTACGATGCGCCTCTCGCCGGCGCGTCGGCTGATGTACGGCGTCTCGATCGGCCTCGCGGTGATCGGGTTGCTGCAGCTGTTCAACGGTTTCGGCCTGATGCGCGTGCCGATCCCGATCGCACTGTTCTTCATCAACATCCGCGTGCCCGCGCCGCTGTTCGCCAACGGCACCATCGCGCTGCTGAGCGGGTTCCTGCTGATGAACCTGCTGGTGCTGCTCGAAGTGGCCGATCGCCTGTCGCTCAAGCGCGACCTTGAAGTCGCGCGCGAGATCCAGAACGCAATGCTGCCCGAAGGCACGTGGTCGGGGCCCGGCGTGGAAGCGTTTGGACTCACCAAGCCGGCCAACACCGTCGGCGGAGATTTCTACGACATCCTGCCGCAGCCCGACGGAACCGTGCTCGTCGCGCTCGGCGACGTCGCCGGCAAGGCGAGCCCTGCCGCACTCCTCATGGCGCTGCTGCTCGCAATCCTGCGCACCCTCGTCGATGAAGGCCTGCCGCTCACCTCGCTCGTGCAGCGCCTGAACATCCAGGTGTCGCGCCACTCGCCGGCGTCGAGGTTCATCACGCTGTTCCTGGCTTCTTTTCACCCGGGGACCGGCCGTCTCGAGTTCGTGAACGCCGGCCAGACCCCGCCGCTCCTGCGCCGGCAAAATGGATCGATCGAGCGGCTCCTGCAGGGCGGCATCGCGCTCGGTATGTTCGAGGGCAGCACGTATCAATCAGGCGAGCTGCAACTCTACCCGGGCGACACGCTGCTGATGTACAGCGACGGCATCACCGAGGCCGAAAGCCCCGATGGCCAGCCGTTCGATGAAGCCGGCCTCGAACGGACCCTGGCGCTATTTGCAGGCGCGTATCAGAAGACCGCCGCCGCTGAGCTGGGTACGGCCGTGTTCGACGCGGTCGAGCGTCATCGCCGGGATCAACGCCTGCAGGACGATTTGACGGTCCTCGTTCTCAGCCGTCTGGCGCAAGCCTAAGGTAGAACTTTTCATCACAGCGGGGTCTAATAAGGCTTCAATCCGCCTGAAGGCGGACACCGCATGGGGTGTCCAGCTTCAGCTCGATTGGCATCCTTGAAATGCTTGCAAGGCTTTGCTTTCTAGGCGCCCTCATCGCTGTGCCCGCATTTGCGGGGCAGGTACCGGCGCGCGCGCTTGACGAAGAAGATCTCTCGATCCAGGTGTTTCTTCAGGCGGTCGAGACTTCAATCTCCATGATGGATCGGGCGCGGTGGACGGACCTGCTGTCGCCGGGCGCCGACAGGGACCAGGCGCTCGAGTTCTTCGAGGCGATGGTCCCGCAAGGCATCACGCGCGTCGTCGTGAAGGAGCGCGATCGATCGGCGCTGCAGGGCTCGCTGCCAGGCGAAGGCTTCAGGCTCGTCGTCGAGGTCTTCATGGAGACCGGCCCGCGCGGCCGCATCGCGACATGGCGGCTGGACATCCGCCGCCCCCGCGGCGACGAACTCGGGCGCCAGCCATGGCGCATCCTGTCCCAGGATCGGCTCGCGTCGATCGAAGGCCTGCATCGCCTCTCGTTGCATCCGGAAAAGCAGTTCGCAGCGAAGAACCTCGTGCTGAAGGCGATCGACTTCGAGCTGCGGCTGCCGTCGGGCGACGTGTTCGTCGCGGAAACACCGGAAGGCGTTACCGCGATCGTGCTGCTCGGCGAAGGCACGCTCGTCTTTCAGCCGGCGCCGAAGGAAGAGAAAGGGCAGCTGAGACTCTTCTCCGGTGTCGAAGCGCTCGAGACGCCGTTTACCTCGGCGTTCGTGCGGCTCAATCCGTTCGAATTCGATCAGCGTGTCGTCCGCGACGATGCTGGAGCCGGTCGCGCTCGACAACCGTGCCTACCGCCGCGGGCTGGGCATCTTCGATGAGGGGGTGCCCAAGTCGTTCAATCTCGATTTGAGCGATCTGAGCCGCGAGACGTGGTCGCTGTTGCCCCAGCCGGGCGACTTCGTCGCCGAGGTGAAGACGCGGCGCTTCGACGACCTGACCTACGCGCGATCGAGCGGCGAAGCCGAGGACGTGACGCTGTTCCAGCGCGCGCGGAAGCGCAACATCGCCTCGTACGCCTCGGAGCAGAAGCTGCAGAGCCGCGGCCGCTTCTTCGACGAAGACGACAACGTCGACTACGACGTGCTCGATTACGACATCGATGCGGCGTTCTACCCCGAACGCGAATGGATGGACGGACGGACGCGGATCAAGCTCCGCATCAAGTCTCACGGCATCGGCGTGCTGACGATGCGCTTCGCCGAGAGCCTCAACGTGTCGTCGGTGTCAAGCGATGAGTTCGGGCGCCTGTTGTTCATCCGCGTGCGCAACCAGAACAGCGTGCTCGTCAACCTGCCGTCGCCGGTGGCGCGTGATTTCCCGATGACGCTGACAATCGCCTACTCGGGCCGGCTGGCGCGGCAGGGCATCCTCGACGAGTCGATCGCTGCCGGGGTGCAGCAGCGAAATGCGCAACCGGACGACGTGCCGCTCGTGCCGCCGGAACCGAAGTGGCTGTTCAGCAATCGCAACTACTGGTATCCCCAGAATCAGGTGACCGATTACGCCACCGCGCGTCTTCGCCTGGCGGTACCCGGCGAGTACAACGTCGTCGCGTCCGGCATTCTCGAGGAAGACTCGCCGAGCGCCGCGCCGGCGGCGACGCTCGACAATTCGTCACGGGTCGTGCCGCGCGTCACGTATTCGTTTGCCACGCCGCAGCCGGTGCGGTATCTCAGTATCGTCATCAGCCGCATGATGCGCGTCGATGCGGCGACGGTGGCGTTGGACATCGTCCCGATCAAGGCGCCGCCGCCCGACATGAGCGGGGCGTCGACGCTGCAGCAGCAGATCAATCGCATCAACGCCGCCATCGCGATCCCTCCGGTCGGCGCCCGCAACACCGTCCGGCTCATGGTCGATGCCAACCGCCGCCAGGAATCGCGCGCCCGTGATGCGATCGGCACCGCGGCGGAGGTCCTGCGGCTCTATTCGGGATTGACCGGAGACGTGCCGTACGACGCCGTCACGCTCGCGATGGTCGAGGACGACCTGCCCGGGGGACACGCGCCGGGATACTTCGCGATGATGAACAACCCTCCGCCGGTCGCGCCGTTCAACTGGCGCAACGATCCGGCGTCGTTCCAGGGCTTCCCTGAATTCTTCCTCGCGCACGAGCTCGCGCATCAATGGTTCGGCCAGGCGGTCGGCTGGAAGAATTATCACGAGCAGTGGCTTAGCGAGGGCTTCGCGCAATACTTCGCCGCCCTCTACGCGAGGGAGAAGCGCGGCGAGAATGCGTTCCGCGACGTGCTGCGCCAGTTCCGGCGCTGGGCGATCGAGGATTCCGATCAGGGCCCGGTCTATCTGGGCTATCGCCTCGGCCACATCAAGGGCGAGAGCCGCGTCTTCCGCGCGCTCGTCTACAACAAGGGCGCCGCGGTGCTGCACATGCTGCGGCGCCTGATCGGCGACGAAGCGTTCTTCTCCGGCGTCAAGAGCTTTTACGCCGAGAACCGATTCCGGAAAGCGGGCACCGACGACTTGCGAAAGGCGATGGAATCGGCCAGCGGCCGCAACCTCTCCCGTTTCTTCGAGCGGTGGATCTATGACAACGGCATCCCGCGCCTGCGCTACAGCACCGTCGTCGAGGGCCAGGAGCTGGTTGTTCGCGTCGAGCAAACCGGCGACATCTACGACGTCCCGGTTACGGTCGCGGTGACCTACACCGACGGCAAGATCACGGAGTTCATCGTGTCCCGTGAATGATGCCGTCAACGTGGGCCAGCTTGCCCTGACCGGCACCGTGAGGTCCATCGAAGTCAACCCTGACGGCGCCGCAGTCGCGATTATCGAGAAGAAGTAGCCGGTAGCCAGTAGCCAGACAAGAGCTCTGTCTGGCTACTGGCTACTGGCTACTGGCTACTAGTACAATTCTCTCCTTATGGATTTCGTCACGCTGACCATCGATGGCCGGCAGCTCTCCGTGCCGAAAGGCACGTCCGTTCTGAAGGCGGCCATCGAGGCCGGCATCCAGGTCCCCTATTACTGCTATCACCCCGGCCTGGGCATCGATGCGTCGTGCCGCGTCTGCCTGGTGAAGATCGAGAAGATGGCGAAGCTGCAGACGTCGTGCTCGACGCCGGTGGCCGAAGGCATGGTGGTGCACACGCAGGACCCCGAAGCCGTTGACGGCCGCAAGGGCGTGTTCGAATTCCTCCTCATCAACCACCCGCTCGACTGCCCGGTCTGCGACAAGGGCGGCGAGTGCCCGCTGCAGGATTTCTCGTACGCGTTCGGCAACGACGAAAGCCGCATGGACTTTCCGCGCCGCACCTTCGACGGCGAAGGCGTGAAGGCCGACGTCGATTTCGGTCCGACGCTGATGCTCAACCGCAATCGCTGCATCCTCTGCACGCGGTGCAGCCGCTTCATGGCGGAAGTCGACGGCGACGCGCAGATCGGCACGATCAACCGCGGCAACGGCAGCGCGATCGCGACGTTCAACGAACAGGGCGTGCACTCGATCCTCTCGGGCAACCTGATGGACGTGTGCCCGGTCGGCGCGATCACGACAAGGCAGTATCGATTCCGCTCGCGCCCATGGGACAACCCCCACGCGGTTGACACCACCTGCACGCTCTGCGCGAAGGGTTGCAGCACGACCGCCTGGCTCAAGGCGAAGCCGGAATGGGCGAAGGGCGCCCGTCTCGCGCGCATCACGCCGCGCTACAACCCTCACGTCAACGACTTCTGGATGTGCGACATCGGCCGCTTCCAGTACCTGTGGGTCGAAGGCGAGGAACGGCTTCGAAAGCCGCTGCTCAACACCAGGGAAGGCGTCCAGCAGGTCGTCACCTGGAAGGACGCGCTGATGCGCGTTCGCGATCTGCTGAACGCCGCGGGCCGCAAGGATCCGGGCTCGGTGCGGATGCTCGCCTCGGCGCACGCCTCGCATGAAGAGATGTATCTCCTCAAGCGCATGGCCGAGGATCTCAAGGGCCAGGCCGACGCGTCGCACGTTTACGTGGCGTGGCGCCGTACCGAGAAGCAGCAGCCGGCCAACACCAAGTTCCGCGTCCCCGCGATTGATGCGCCGAACGTCAATGGCGCGAAGGATCTCGGACTGGCCGTCGTCAGCAAGACCGACGGCGACGCCGACCTGTCGGCGCTGCGCACGGCGATCGAGCAGGACCGCGTGTCGGTGCTCTACGTGATGGATCCCGGCCCGGACGGCTCGATGGGCGATCTCTCGTGGATCATCGACGCCAGGAAGAGCGGCCACCTGCCGGTCGTGATCTACCAGGGCGTGCTGCAGACCGAGCTCGCGAAGATTGCCGATGTCGTGTTGCCCGGATCCGCGTGGGTCGAGAAGGACGCGACCTACACGAACGAGCAGGGCCTGGTGCAGGCCGCTTCGAAGGCGATCAACGCGCCTGGTGAATCCGTCGAAGACTGGCAGATCCTCACCAGCGTTGCGGCCTCGCTTGGCCTGCCCTACACCTACACCACGTCGCAGCAGGTCCGGGACGACGTCGCCAGGCACCTGGCGGACCACCCGGCGTATGCCACCCTGACCGAGCAGGTGTTCAATCGCCCGGTCAGCGCCGAGCACTGGCTGAAGGCGAGCAACCCGATGGAGCGCTGGAAGTGGGACACGATGTTCCAGGACCTGCCGCCGGTCAAGGGCCACAACGTCCAGATGGAGCAGATGTCGCAGCCCACCGTGATTCCGCTGCGCCTCGTAACCGAAGAGATCTCCAGAGCATCTGAGTAGAGCGTATGGAATGCGGATGCTGATGACCCGTCCGCACCGGATCGGCACTCCGCACTGATATGAACGGATGCGAATTTTGACCGGCCTCGGGGTCACCGCTCTCGTGGCGGCCCTGCTGGGCGGCGTTCTGTCGGCGCAGGCCCCCCGCACCCGGCCCGGAGTGGCCGAATTGGCCGTGATGCCGGCCGCTCTCGAAGTCCAACCTGGCGGCTCGGCCCGCGCAGCGATCACCGTGCGATTGCCCGAGGGGTTCCACATGAACTCCGACAAGCCGCGCGACGAAAACCTGATCCCCATTACCGTCTCGATGGAGGCGGTGCCGGCCGTGACCGGCGCGACCGCCGCGTTCCCGGAGCCGGTCGATCTCAAGCAGGAAGGCGAGCCCATTCCGCTGCGCGTGTTCGAACGCGAGTTTGCCATCGGCGTGCAGGTCAGTGTCGCAGCCGATGCGGCCGCCGGCGCGCACAAGCTGCCGCTGCGCGTTCGCTATCAGGCCTGCGACGAGAAGCAGTGCTACCTGCCGATCACGGCGCCACTCGAACTGAACCTGTCGGTATCGGCGAACGCCGCCGTGGTTACGCCGCCGGCGACGATCGCGAAGCTGGATTTCGCGAAGGCCGCCGCCGTGCCGATTGTCGCGCCGAGGCCCCTGGCGCCCGCAGCGGCTGCGCCTGCCACTCCTACTAACGCAATGGCAATGCTCGACAGCTTTGCCGTGCGCGGCACTGAAGGCGGCTATCTCCCCGCCGCGACGTTTACCAAGTTCGTCCAGGACGCGCAGGCCGGCGTTGCCCGGCAGGGGATGTTCGAGGGCCGTGGTCCCCTTGCGATCCTGCTGATCGTCTTTCTCGGTGGTCTGGCGCTGAATCTCACGCCGTGCGTGCTGCCGATGATCCCGGTGAACCTCGCCATCATCGGCGCCGGCTCGCAGGGCGGCTCACGTTCGCGCGGCCTGGTGCTCGGCAGCGTCTACGGCGCCGCCATGGCCGTCGTCTACGGCGTGCTGGGGCTGATCGTGATCCTGTCGGCGCAGACGTTTGGCACGATCAACGCCTCGCCGTGGTTCAACCTTGGCATCGCCGTGCTGTTCGTTGCCCTCGCGCTCGCGATGTTTGACGTGTTCGAGATCGACTTCTCGAAATACTCCGCCAACGTCGGCACCGGATCGAGCCGCGGCTCGGTGATGCTGGCCTTCACGATGGGCGGCGTGGCTGCGCTGCTCGCCGGGGCGTGCGTCGCGCCGGTGGTGATCCAGGTCGTGCTGTTCTCGACCAATCTCTACGCAACCGGAACGCCGGCGGCCCTTGCGCTGCCGTTCGTGTTGGGCCTCGGTATGGCCGCGCCGTGGCCCTTCGCCGGCGCCGGCATCAGCGCCTTGCCGAAGCCGGGCGCAGTGGATGGTTCGTGTGAAACAGGGTTTCGGCGTGATCATCATGCTGACCGCTGCCTACTACGCTTACACCGCGTACGGCATCTTCCGGGATCGTTCGGTCGACCCCGCGCAGGTGTCGTCGAGCGTGGACGAACTGTTGAAGGAAGGCTGGCACGCCGACCTCGCCGAAGGCCTCGCCGTCGCGCAGCGCGAAGGCAAGCCCGTGCTGATCGACATGTGGGCGACGTGGTGCAAGAACTGCCTGACGATGGACAAGACGACGCTGGTGGATCCGTCGGTGAAGGCGGCGCTCGACGGCTTCGTGAAGATCAAGTTCCAGGCGGAATCGCCGGACGAGTCCCCGGCGCGTGAAGTGATGCAGCGATTTGGCGCGGTCGGTCTCCCTACCTATGTGGTGCTGAGCCGGACAGATGCCCTGATGATCACGATCGGCGTGCTGATCTTCACCAATCGATTCACGATCATCGCGCAGTGGCTGACGCCCTATCTGCCGACGTTCTAGAGGTTAGAGGGTAGAGGTTGGAGGTTGGAGGTTAGAGGTTAGAGGTTAGTAATTAGTTGTTAGGCCTAACAACTAACATCCAACAACCAACATCTAGATCTATACTGTCCCCCGATGTTCCGCAGGTCCGTTCGCATCGCCTGCCTTGTGCTTGGTCTGCTGGCCACTGCCGGCGTCGCATATCGCACCCTCCAGGACGAAGACGCGCTAGGCCGTGAGCGGATCGCTGCGGCCTCCGCGCAGGCCGCGGTGAGCCGGACAGCCGAGTTGCTTCTCGACGTTCGAGCCTCGCTGCATGCCTATGTCGCCCCCGGCCAGGGCCTGCCGTTCTGGGGTAAGCGCGCGCCAGGAAACGATCGATAGCCTCCGCGGGAGCGTCGTCGACCTCGACAGGATGGTGAAGCCGACTGGCGGCTCGTTGTCCGAAACCCTCAACGGGATCGACCAGCTTGCTGCCGCCGAGCGGCGCGCGCGCGGCTACGCCAGCCGCGGCGAGATGCAGCTGGCCGGAGACGTGATCTTCACCGAGGTCCGCGACCTGCTCGCGGCCGCGACGACCCAGGTCCAATCGGTTCGGGACGGATTGATCCGCGCGCACGATCGCCGGGCGGCCTCGATCCGCCAGGAGCAGGTCATGCTCGCCGGCGGCGCGGTTGCCGTCTGGATCGCGATCGCCTTGCTGCTCCTGCCGACGGAACCAAAGGGCACCGTAAAGGATCCGGGCGAGTGGCGCAACGAACTGAAGGAATCGCTGAGGAAGCCGATCCCGGTCGTTCCCGAAACGCCGAAGGCTCCCGAACCCCAGGTAACCGTAGTCCCCGGCATCGAGATCAATGCATTGCGGGACGTATCCGAGATCTGCAAGGACCTTTCCGCGCTGGCGGATCCCGGCGCGCTCGAAGGGGCGCTAGGTCGCGTCTGCACGATCTTGAACGCCACCGGTCTGATCGTCTGGATTGCGTCCAACGACGGCAACACCCTGTCGCCGGTTGCGACAAGCGGCTTCGATCCCAAGCTGGTGGCGCGCATCGGCAAGGTCGGGCGCGACAGCGCAAACCTCACGGCGGCGGCGTTCCGCGAGAGCGTCGCGAAAGTCAGTCCTTTGACGCCGACCACGCCCGCTGCCTTGGCCGTGCCGATGTTCAGTCCCACCGGCGCCGCGGGCGTGCTCTCGGTCGAGCTCAAGCCCGGTCAGCCCATGGATGACTCGAAGGTTTCGCTCGCCGGGATCGTGGCCGCACAATTGGCCACCCTGGCGATGCCGATTCCGGCATCCTCCGACGATGCTCCGGTGGCGAATGCGGAGCTCGCAGAACCCAAGACGGCGGCCCGGTAAACAGCCACCGGCCACAGCCCTGCACAGGCGCCCGTAGCCCTGCAAGCCCTCTTAGCCCGTAGCCCGCAAGCCCGTAAGCCCTAGAAAACGAGCCCCGGCCGCGAGCCTGCACGCGGAGCGGCCGGCCGAGCCCTCTCGATCGTCGCCTTGATCGTCATTTCCTTCTTGTCGCGCAGCACGACGATTGTCGCCTCGCCGTTGATGCTTTCGATCTCGTTGACCAGTTCGTCGGCGTCCGAGACTGCCTTGCCGTTGATCGACACGATCACGTCGCCGGCCCGGATCCCCGCTTTCGCCGCCGCCGATTCCTTAGCGACACTCGACACCAACGCGCCACCGTTCTTGGCGCCGAAGTATTCAGCGAGCTCGGGCGTGATCGACTGGACGCTGACGCCGAGCCGCCCCCGCGAACTCGGGAACCGGGATCCTGGAACCGGGAACCGGAATTCTTCGGGCAAGCGGTACTCAAAACGTCGCGGCATTCGATCGTCGTAATCGAATCTGAATTCGGGCATTCCTCGGAAGTGGAACCCGGGATATCCCTGTTCCCAGCTCCCCGCTCCCCGCTCCCAGTTCCACGCCATCCGTGCCGTGTCTGGCGTCGCGTTGATGGTCTGCTTCTTTCCGTCGCGCATGATGCCAATCGCCACGCTGCGACCCTCGGGCGTTTCCTGCACCAGCCTCGTGAACTGCCGGGCGCTACGCACGCGCTCGCCGTCGTAATCGACGACGATGTCGCCGGACTTGATGCCGGCCCTTTCGGCCGGGCTGTCTTCGTTTACTTCGTCGATTCTTACCCCGCCCGACGCCGCGTTGGGATCGACGTCGCTGACCATCACGCCGAGCTGCGCGCCGCGTCCGTCGAGCAGCATTCGTCCGGTCGCCGGCCGAATTCGAGTCGCCGGGCGGTCGTCGAACGCGAGTCTGCGCGCCGAGGCTGGAGACGGCGGTCACGACGGCAACCAGCAGGCCCAGGCTAAACACTCCGAATTTGATGTTCTTCATGAAAGCAACTCCCCTGCCGTCCCCTTGGACGACGGAGGTTGCCAGAGAGTCGGACGGCCGTCACCTTACAAGCACGTAATCTTTCTTGCTGACCCGTTAGCCTGTTGGCCTGTTGGCCTGTTAGCATCACGCAATGGTCCAGTCCGGTGAAAAGAAGGCGATCCTCGAGCGTGCCGAAAAGGAGCGCGTCAAGTTTCTCCGCCTGCAGTTCACGGACATTCTCGGCGTCATCAAGAATGTCGAGGTCCCCGACCGCCAGTTCGGCGAGGCGCTCGACGGCAAGATCATGTTCGATGGCTCGTCGATCGAAGGTTTCGTGCGCGTCGAGGAGTCGGACATGTATCTGCGGCCCGACCTCTCGACGTTCGAGGTTTTCCCCTGGGCGGACCCGAGCGGCGCGCGCGTCGGACGCCTGATCTGCGACATCGCCAATCCCGACGGCAGTCCCTTCGCCGGTTGCCCGCGCACGACCTTGAAGAACGTGATCGCGCTTGCCGCCGATCGCGGCTTCACGATGATGGCGGGTCCCGAGACCGAGTTCTTCCTCTTCCTGCGCCGTGACGGCAAGCCGACGACCGAGACGCACGATCGCGCGAGCTATTTCGACCTGGCGCCGATCGATCTCGGTGAAGATGTCCGCCGCGAGATCGTCGTGGCCCTCGAGCAGATGGGCATGCACATCGAGGCCGCGCATCACGAAGTCGCGCCGGGCCAGCACGAGATCGATTTTCACTATGACGACGTCCTGGTGACCGCCGACAATGTCAGCACGTGCCGCTTCATCGTCAAGAACGTGGCGCTCAACAACAACCTGCACGCCACCTTCATGCCGAAGCCGATCTTCGGCGTCAACGGCTCCGGCATGCACACCCACCAGTCGCTCTTCAAGGACGGCAAGAACGCGTTCTTCGATCCGCAGAACGACATTCAGTTGAGCCAGACGTGCCTGCATTATGTCGGCGGATTGCTGCAGCACGCCAAGGGCTTCTGCGCGATCACCAACCCGCTCGTGAATTCGTACAAGCGGCTCGTGCCGGGTTACGAAGCGCCGACGGCGATCGCATGGTCCGAGAAAAACCGCAGTCCGCTCGTGCGAGTACCTGCCGCTCGCGGCACCGCGACGCGCCTCGAGCTGCGCATGCCCGACCCGTCGTGCAATCCCTATCTCGCTCTCGCGGTGATGCTGCGCGCCGGTCTCGACGGAATCGATCGCCAGCTCGATCCCGGGCCGCCCGTGAACAAGAACATCTACAAGATGAGCCACCGCGAGCGCCGCCACTTGCGTATCGACGATCTGCCCGCGAACCTCAGTGAAGCGCTGGATGAGTTCGAGAAGGACGCGCTCGTTAAAGACACCCTCGGCGAGCACATCTTCAATCACTTCCTCGAGGCCAAGCGCAACGAGTGGGACGACTACATCCGCCATGTCTCACCCTGGGAGATGGACAGATACCTCGGCGTTTATTGAGGACAGCCGTCCGTCGCAAGGGACAGAGACTGCGCGGGCGCCTGAACTGAAGACTGCAGAAACCCAAATGATTCTGGGCTTTCTGCGCCTTCTGTGGCCCCTGGTGATGGTGGCACGCCCTTTGGAGTTCTGTGGAGTAGCCGCGGCGGGTCACCGAAGGGCGAACTTCAGGCAGGCGCTGGCATCGCCGCCCTTCGGCCGCACCGTTCACGATCTTGCCGCGGCGTTCTTTTTGCAGTGTTCCCTGTGGAGTCCGGCTCTAGCCGGACCACCGGCGAAGGAGAAGCCATGATGGGTCGCACCAAGAATTTCGTTCTGGGTCTGATGGTCGCCGCGAGCGCGCTAAGCGGAGCTTGCGCGTCAATGGGCAGCCGCTCGATTTCCGAGGTGAAGACGAACCCGGGTAAATTCCACGACAAGACCGTGACGGTCGAAGGCGTCGTGACAACGTCGTTCGGCATCCCGTTCGTGCCCTACAAGGTGTTTCGTGTGAGCGACGGCTCCGAGGAAATGCTGGTGATCTCGGAAGACAGCCGCATCCCGAGCAAGAACGCCCGGGTCCGCGTCAAAGGTACGGTCCAGGAAGTCGGCCTGTTTGGCGGCCGATCCTTCGGGCTGCACATCCGGGAGAAGTCGATTAAATACCTGTAACAGAAGGTCTTACGGGCTTACGGGCTGCGGGCTTACGGAAATAACCGTACCCGCGAGCCCGTAGACCGCAAGCCCGCAAGCCCTGCTTGTGAAATCTAGTACAATGTCCCCCTGTGGAAGCCATTGAACATCCGTCCCCGCTAGTCGCGCTCGTCAATCTGCTCTTCGCGCCGCTCGGGATCCACGTACCCGATCATCTCGTTTTCATCGGGCTGATCACGCTTTTCATCCTCTTCATCGGACTGGCCATCCGCTCAAAACTGAGCGTCGAGAATCCCGGCAAGCTGCAGATCGTCCTCGAGGACATCATCGCGTTCCTCGTCGGCGTGCTCGAAAGCAACATGGGCCCGAAGGGACGCCAGTTCCTGCCGCTGCTCGGCAGCATTTTCGTCTTCATCCTGCTCGGTAATCTGATGGGCCAGATCCCCGGATTGGGGTCGCCGACGAGCAACATCAACGTGCCGTTCGCGCTCGCGATCACGTTGTGGCTCTACTACCACTGGCAGGGCATTCTGGCGAACGGTCCGCTGAACTACCTCAAGCACTTCGCGATCATGCCGGGCGTGCCAATCGTGATGGCGCCGCTGATTTTCGTCATCGAGATCATCAGTCACATGTCGCGCGTGCTGTCGCTGACGCTCCGCCTCTTCGGCAACATCTTCGGCGAGCACCTGGTCGTGCTGATCATCGCCAGCATCATCCCGTTCATCGCGCCGCTGCCGATCCAGTTCCTGGGACTCATCGTCGGACCGTTGCAGGCGTTCATCTTCCTGACGCTCGGCGCGATCTACCTCACCGCCGCCACGCACGTCGACGATCACGGTGACGATTACGGCAGCGTCGGCCCGCACCCCGAGCCGATGATTCCGAAAATGTAGTCGCGTTTCCGGTAGCCAGTACTGGCATACTGGCTACTGGCTACTGGCTACTGGCTACTGGCTACTTCCGTCTTCGCCGCCCCCAGCTGATTGATCTTCACGACGACGACGGTGCGGTCGTCTGACTGGGGCGCGTCCCCGCAGAACTGCTGGACGGCGCCAAAGACTTCATGCACGATTTCCTTCGACGAGAGCGCGTTGGTTCGCTCGATCACGTCGAGCACGCGGCGGGCGCCGAACTCCTCGCCGGCCTCGTCGAACGCTTCAAAAATGCCGTCCGAACAGAGCACGTAGATATCGCCGGCTTCCAGCGGGAACTGAAAGTCGTCGTACTGCGATCCGCCGAATGAACCGAGCGGCGTGCCCGGCATCTCCAGCTGCCCGGCCTTGCCGTTGGCACACCTTACCGGGAAGGGCAACCCCGAGTTCGCGAAGGTGACGACCTTTTTCTTGAACTCGAACATCGCGTAGCAAAGCGTGCAGTAGTACTCCTCGAGGTTGCGTTCGTGGAGGATCCGATTCATGCCGGCGAGAAGCGCGGCCGGCGTCGTGACATTCTTCTCGAGCCGGCGCCTGAACGTGCGTCCGCGAACCATCTCGCCGATCGCCGCGCCGTAGAGCGCGGCCGGCACGCCCTTGCCCGACACGTCGCCAAGCACCACGACAAGAGTGTTCGCCTCGGGTGAAAGGAAGTCGCAGATGTCGCCGCCGAGCTCGCGCGCCGGATCGAAATGCCACGCCACGTCCACGCCGCGCAGCCGCTTCGGCAGTTCCTGCGGCAGGAGCGCCATCTGCACGCGCTGCGCCAGCCGCAATTCCTTCTCGACGCGCGCCTCGTTGGCGCGAATCGATTCATACAGCCGGGCGTTCTCGATCGCGACCGCCGCTTCCGACGCGAGGAGCGTCAGCAGCTTGACGTGTTTCTTGTTGAACGCATCGGGCTCCGGACTCTCGAGGTCGAAGACGCCGATGCAGCGATCCTTGAGGAGCAGCGGCACGACCAGCTCCGACCGCACGCCGGGCACCGCGTCGATGTAACGCGGATCCTTCGTCACGTCCGGAACCAGCACCACTTCCTTGTGCAACGCGGCGTAGCCGACCAGGCCCTCGCCGAGCTTCACGGGCTCCATCGCGCGCGGATCGTCGCCGTACTTGATCGTCACCTTCAGGTCGAGCGTCTGCGTCTCCTCGTCGAGCAGCGCGATGCCGAAGATGCGGTAGTCGACGACGCGCTTGATGAGGTGGGCGAGCCGGGTCAGGAGCTCGTCTGGATCGAGAATCGCGCTCATCTCGCGGCCGATCTCGGCGAGCGTTTCGAGCGTCTCGGCGTACTCGCGTTCCGATTCGAACAGCCTCGCCGTGGTAATGGCCTGAGCGACGTGCGCGCCGAACTGCCGCAGAATCCACTCGTCGCGCTCGGTGAACGCGCCGAGCTTGTCGCTGAGCAGGTTGAGCGCGCCAATCACCTGCCCCTTGTTGCGCAGCGGCACCGCCAGCTGCGACTTCGCGCCGGGCACCACCGCGAGGTAGCGCGGATCCTGATCGACGTCGTTGAGCAGAATCGGCCGCTGTTCGGCAACGGCCGTGCCGACCGTGCCCTGCCCGACCTTCAGCGTGAAATGCTTGACGATCTCTTCCGGATAACCGACCGCGTAGGCGATGCTCAGCTCTTCGCGCCGCTCGTTCAGGAGGTAGACCGAGAAGACCGTGAAGTTGGTGAGCCGCGAAATCAGGTTCGGAATCTTCTGGAGAAGATCGTCGAGATCCAGGACCGAGCTGACCTCACGGGACAGCTCGGCGAGAATGGCGAGCAGTTCTGCGTCGGACGCTCCGGACGCCGGAGACGTCTTGGAGGGCGCGGATTCAGACATTCGAGTGACGTGCCTTCGCGGCCTTCAAGACGTCCCGCCGCGCAAAGCGCGGCAAGGTGACGCTGCCGTTGCGAGGCGCAGCTTCGCTATTGTGCGGTCGTGTTTCCACCTGTGCCTAAAGTGTACTTCGTCACCCAGTCGTAGATCCGAACCATTCGATCTTTCTGGTGATAGTACTCCGTGATTCCGTGCCCTTCGCGGGGATAGAACACGAGCTCGGTCGCCTTGCCCCGGTCCTTCAACCCTCGATAAAGCTCGTAGGCCTGGCCCGTCGGCACGCGCTCGTCGTTGGCGCCGTGCAGGATCAACGTCGGTGTCGTCACCTTGTCGATGTGCGTCATCGCCGATCGATCCAGGTAAAGCGGCAGCGTCTGCTTGTTCGGGATGCCGCCGAAGTAGGCAATCAACACGCTCGGAATGTCGTTCGTGCCGTACATGCTCCACATGTTGGTCAGGCCGGCGCCGACCATCGCCGCCTTGTAGCGGCTGGTCTGCGTGATCGTCCACGCCGTCATGTAGCCGCCGTAGCTCCAGCCGATGTGCGCGAGCTTGTCCGGATCGGCAATGCCGCGCGCGACGAGGGCATCGACGCCGGTCACGATGTCCTTGAAGTCGCCGCCGCCCCAGTCGTTGACGTTGGCCGCCAGCGTTTTCTGGCCGTAGTTCGAGCTGCCGCGCGGATTCGGATAGAACACCGCCCAGCCCTTGCCCGCCCACACCTGGCCGCCCTCGAGGCCGCCGAGGCGGAAGCCGTTCACGTAGGCGCCGGCCGGACCGCCGTGCGCGACGACCAGCGTTGGGTATCGCTTGCCGGCCTGGAAGCCAACAGGCTTCAACAGGACACCTTCGACCTCGGCGCCGTCGCTGCTCTTCCAGGTGACGACTTCGGTCTCGCCCTGTTGGACCTCCGCGAGTTGCGGATTGGTGTTCGTCAGCCGCTTGAAGCTGGCGAACGACGGATCGGTGACGTAGATCTCCGTCGCCGAGTCCGGCGCGTCCATCGTCAGTGCGATGGTGCGGCCGTCCCTGCTGATCGACGTACCGTTGATCGTGCGCTTCTGCGAGAGCTGCGTGTAGGTGCCCGACGACAGATCGAACGCGAACGCCTCGTTGTAGGCGCGCTTGCCGGTGACGAACATCACGCGCTTGCCTTCGTTGGTCCACACGGGAGTGCCCGCCTCGCTGTCGAACCCCGGCGTCAGCGTGTCCTTGGTCGTCTTCGCCTTGACGTCATACAGCATCAGCCGCTGTTGCATCACCACGCCGGCGGCCGTGCCATCGGGCAGCGGCGCCGTGGTGTTGGGCTCGCTGACCCAGGCGATCGTCGCGCCGTCCTGCGACCAGCGCGGATTGCCATCGGTTCCCCAATTGGTGCTGATCTTTTCGATCCTTGCCTGTTGACCTGTCGGCCCGTTCGCCTGTTGGCCCAGTGTTGCGATGTATACGTCGCGACGGTTGTCCCTCAGCATCGGCGTCGTGCCGACGCCGAACACGAGCTGCTTGCCGTCTGGCGACCAGGACGGCGCGCCCTGCACGGTCCACTGCGTGCCCTCGGTGACGCGTGTCGCCGCCTTGGTTTGCACGTCGATGACCCACGCATGCGCAAACCGGAAATCCCCTTCGAACACCCGCTCGTCGTCGCGTTTCTTGATATCGGCTTCTTCAGCGGCGCTGCGAGGATCGGTCGCCACAAACGCAATGCGAGATCCATCCGGCGACCATGAATACGAAGAAACGTTCTCCTTCGCGTCGGTGAGCTTCCAGGCTTCCCCGCCCTCGAGGGACATGACGTAGATCTGGGATTTGGCTTCCGCGCTGCCGCGCGCTGCGACGAAGCTGATGAACTTGCCGTCGGGCGAGAACTGCGCCTGGCTTTCGCCCTTTTCGCCGAACGTGATCTGCCGCGCCGGCAGGTTGCCCTCGGTCGCCACTTTCCAGACGTGCGTGCGGGATTCCATCTTGCCTGTCCTGAGCGACGCTTGCGCTTCCGCAGGCGGAGTCGAAGGGTCCAGCTCGGACACCCACTCGCGGACGCCGTAGATCACCCAGCGCCCGTCGGGCG
This sequence comes from uncultured cyanobacterium, assembly GCA_963833135.1. Lineage (GTDB taxonomy): Bacteria > Acidobacteriota > Vicinamibacteria > Vicinamibacterales > UBA2999 > 12-FULL-67-14b. The sequence continues at coordinate 390,020 of CAWHWW010000019.1, forward strand.
AAATCGTCGCGCCCTGGATCGCCTTGATGGCGAGCACGTCGTCGAACGTCGCGGGACGCCTGGATTGGGCGGACAGGCTGGTCGCCGTGAACACCAGCATCGCTACCGCTAGAAACTTGCGCATGACATGGGCCTCCAGAGGGGGGAAGTATACTGACTTACTGTCGGGACGCGTATCCCGTCGGGACACACATCCCGTCGGGAGCAACGTCCCGTTCGGGATCGCATTAATGGACCTGACCCTCCCGTTAGATTACTCAGCCATCGAGCGGATTCTTCCGCACAGATACCCCTTCCTGCTCGTGGACAAGATCACGGAATTCGAGCCGGATAAGCGGATTGTCGGCGTAAAGAACGTTTCGACGAATGAGCCGTACCTGTCGACACCCGTCAACGGGCGGCCGTCGCTGCCGCCAACCATCCTGACGGAATGCGTGGCTCAGGTAGGCGCGATCCTCATCCTCGCCAAGCCTGAGAACAAGGACCAGTTGATCTTCTTCCGCGGCATGGAGCGCGTGCGCTTTCGCGCTCCCGTGCATCCCGGCGACGTCGTCATTGTCGAAGCCACCGTCAAGCGGCTTCGCAGCCGCATGGGCGTGCTCGGCGGCCGCGCCACGGTCAACGGCCGCGTCGTGATCAACGGCACGATGACGTTTGCGTTAGGCAGTGAATAGACTCCCCAGGCTCTCGGCACTATCCGTCGAAGACTCAGGCTGGGGGTATTTTCTCTGCGCCTACAAAGAGTTTCGAACCGGCCGTAGCGGCAGCGAGTTCCTTTTCCTCTCGCTGCAGGATGCTTCAGCGCAGGTCGTCGCCAAGCTCATGACCGACGTCGATCGCTACAAGAACGGTTTCGAAGCCGGCGAGTTCGTGCGGGTCGAGGGCCGCGGCAGCCTCTACAACGGTCAGGTCCAGCTGGTGTTGTCGGCCATCCGCCGCGTCAATCCCGATCAGGATCGGCAGCAGGGGTTTCGCGAGGAGGATGCGATCCTCAGCGCACCGCGTCCGATCGACGAGATGTGGGCGGAGCTGCAGGAGCATCTCGGCGGCGTCAGGAACGATCACATCCGCGTCCTGCTGAATCGTATCGTCGCCGACCACGAATCGCCGCTACGCGTGTGGCCGGCAGCGCAGCAGATCCATCACGCCTATCGCGGCGGGTTTCTTGAACACATCACAAAGATGGCCGAGGTCGGCCGGCTGGTCGCACGCGCCTACGGCGCGGACGAAGATCTGGTGCTCGCCGGCGTCGTGCTGCACGACATCGGCAAGCTGCAGGAGCTCGCCTACGAAGGCGGCGCCGGCAGCTACACGCGCGACGGCAATCTCGTCGGCCACATTGCTCTCGGCCTGATGATGGTGCGCGACGCCTGCAACGGCATTCCTGGCTTTCCCGTCGAGCTGCGCTCGCAGATCGAACACCTGGTCGCCTCGCATCACGGCGTGCGTGAATACGGCTCGCCCGTCGAGCCGAAGACGATCGAGGCATTCATCCTCGCATCGATCGACGAGCTCGATGCGAAGCTCAATCAAGTCCGCAAGGCAATCGCCGAGGATCCGTCTGACGACGAATTCACTGCCTGGAATAAGCGCTTAGGCAGGGTGTTGTACAAGGGAAATGACAATTGACTGATTGGTGATTTAGCGACTGTCTGGTGATTCGCGAATTCGTGATTTGGCGATCAACTTGGTGATTCGCGAATTCGTCATTTGCAAATCACCAAACAATCGACAATTGCCAATCGCCAAATCGTCATTGCATTTGCCTGCCCTTCGTCTCCGGGATCCCCAGCCACAATACCGCAGCAACCATGAACGCGATCGCCGTCGTCGTGAACGCCGCGCCGAACCCGCGGCTCTGCGCCATCGTGCCGACGATGAACGGCGCGATCGCGCTCAGCAGCCGGCCGCTGTTGTAAGTCACGCCGAGCGCGGTGGCACGGATCGACGTCGGAAAGATCTCGGATGCGACCGCGCCGAATCCGCTGAAGTATCCCGTGCCGAAGAACGCGACGAAGGGCCCGAGCACGAGCAATACCCACGGCTCGCGCGCGAAGCCGTAATACCAGACGAGCAGCGCCGCGATCAGCAGATAGGCGATGTACGTCGGGCGCCGCCCGAACGTGTCCGCGATGAAGCCGAACGACACGTATCCGAACCACATCCCGACCTGCATCGCGACGACGAAGGCCGCCATCGTCTCCGTGGAGAGGCCGATGCCGCCCTTCGTTGGGTCGAGCGACAGATATGAAGGCACCCATGAATTGAGCCCCCACCAGGCGAACATCGTCGCCGCATTCATCGCGGTCAAGAAAACCGCAATGCGCATTGGAAACTTCGCACCTGAGGCCCGACTTGCACCGCACTCCCGTTTCTGCCGTGACCACATTTCAGGTTCCTTCACGCTGCGTCGAATCCACAACGTGAAGATCGCCGGAATGATGCCGGTGAAAAACACCGCGCGCCATCCAAACCGTGGCAACACGATCGCAACGACGATCGCGGCGAGGCCGTAGCCGATCGCCCAGCAACTCTGCATGATGCCGAGCGCCTTGCCGCGATGCTTCTCCGGCCAGGTTTCGCTGACGAGCGTGGCGCCGCTCGCCCACTCGCCGCCCATGCCGAGCCCGAGCAGCACGCGGAAGGCGGCGAACTGCCAGAGGTTCTGGGCGAGTCCGCACGCAAACGTGAACACCGAGTAGAGGAGGATGCTGAGCGACAACGCCCGCGTGCGTCCGAGCTTGTCGGCAATGACGCCGAAGACGAGGCCGCCGACCGCCGAGGCAGCGAGAGTCAGTGACGCCATCAGCCCGCCCTGGGCGGCGGAGAGGCCAAGCTCCTCGATCACGGATGTGAGGATGAGGGCATAGAGCATGACGTCGAACGCGTCCAGCAGCCACCCCATCGAGGCCGCCAGCAGCGCCTTACGAGCGTCCTGATCGGCATCTTTCCAGAACCCAGTGAAACCGGATATCATTCTGTCCTTATGGCTACTGAACGAATCATCGACGGTATTGATGGCTCTATTTTGGATATTCTTCAGTACAATGCCCGCACGACACAGGCCGAACTGGCCAAGGCCGTCGGCTTGGCGCCCTCTGCGGTTCTCGAGCGCCTGCGAAAACTCGAGTCCAAGGGCATTATCAAGGATTACGTCGCGCTAATCGACCCTCACGTGGTCGACAGGGGTATGTTGGCATTCGTGGCCGTCAGGACTTCCGAGCACGGACCTGACATGCCCTCCGCGGTTGAACTGTCCCGCATCCCCGAGGTCCTCGAGGTCCACCACGTCGCCGGCGACGACTGTTACCTGCTCAAAGTGCGCACGCGCGATGCCGAACATCTCGGTCAGATTCTTCGCCAGCAAATCGCCGCCGCGCCGTCGGTGACGTCAACCAGGACGACCATTGTTCTCGAGACTGTGAAGGAGGATCCGCGGATCGCGATTCCAAGGGAACTGGTCAGGGCGTGAACCTCGCGTATCTGGCGTTCGTCACGGTGTGCGTCGTCTGGGGGACGACGTATCTCGCGATCCACGTCGCCCTCGAGACGATTCCCGTACTGCTTGTCGCGGGGCTGCGATGGATGGCGGCGGGCGTCATCATGTCGGGTTTGATGCTCGCGAGCGGACGCGGACTGCCGAAGCCGCGGCTCTGGGCGCCGCTCGCCTTCCTCGGATTCCTGATGAACATCGTCGGCAACGGCTTCGTTGTCTATGCGCAGCAGTTTGTCGCGAGCGGTCTCACTGCGGTGTTGATCGCGACGACGCCGTTCTGGTCGGCGTTGATTGAGCGCCTGCTGCCGGACGGCGAGCGTTTCTCGAAGCGATCGCTCGCGGGCCTGGCCCTCGGCTTCAGCGGCATTGTCGTGCTGGTGTGGCCCGAGATGGCGAACGGCGGCGCAGGCGGCCGATCGTTTGTGATCGGCGTGATCGCGATCCAGCTCGCGTGCATTGGGTGGGTGATCGGCACGTCATACGCAAAGCGGCACGAGCTCGGGGATAACCCATTTCGCTCGACCGCGCTGCAGATGGTGTTCAGTGGCATCATGCTGCTCGGCGCGGCCACGGCGCACGGCGACTGGGCGCACGTTTCGTTCACGCCCCGCACGATCGCGGCGATGCTGTATCTCAGTATTGCCGGCTCCCTCGTCGCTTACTCCGCCTACATCTACGCGATTCAGCATCTGCCCCTGCAGCTCGTCTCGCTCTATGCGTACATCAATCCAATGATTGCAGTCGCGCTTGGCACGCTGCTGCTTGACGAGCCGCTCTCCGCCAGGATTCTTGTTGCCGCAGTGCTCGTTTTTGCGGGGACATGGATTGTTGGAAAACGGTGACGTTGCCAGCCGTATTCGCGTGCCGTTCTGGCTACTGGCGACCGGCTACTGGCTACTGGTAAAGTGAACCTCATGACTCTCGGGAAACACGTGACGGTTCTGCTCGGAATTGCCGGGGTGACACTGGTGACCACCATCGTGGTTGCCGCGCAGACAGCCCCGAAAACCACGAGTGCGCAAACCCCAACGACGGCATCGAAGGCTGCGACTGGTCCGGTGCGGACGCGCGTCTCGACGCCGCCGCTGCCAAGTGTCGGCTTCGCCCCGGTGCGTCCGATGGACGTCGTTCGCGCGACCTACGACTTCGCCGCGCAGCACCCGGAGATCCTCAAGTACGTGCCGTGCTATTGCGGTTGCGGCGAGCAGGGTCACAAGGCCAACGAGTCGTGCTTCGTCGCGCGTCGCGATCCGAAGGGCAACGTGCTGGAGTGGGACACGCACGGCTTTGGATGCGCGATCTGCGTCGACGTCGCGCGCGAGTCGATGCAGCTCTACAACTCCGGCGCCGACGTCGTGGCCGTCCGGGCAGCGATCGAACGCCGTTGGGCGCCGGGCAATGCCGGCGGCCGGACGCCCACCCCCGCACCACCCGCGAAGAAGTAGACGCGGTTGGACGAGCGCAACCTCGCGTTCGCGCGTTTGTTCCAGTCGGTGCGCGAGGGTGTCTATGTCGGCACTCTCGGCGCCAATAGCACCAGCACTCTCGCCGCCAATCCACACCTCAAGGCGATCTTCGGCTATCCGCCGGACGCCGCCGACAGTCTGGTGCAGCCGTTCGACGCCGCGCGCTTCGTCGATCCGCAAGCCCGCCAGGGCTTCATCGACCTTCTCGATCGCGACGGCGGCGTGATGGATCACCTGATTCGCGTGCGGCGCGTCGACGGCACGCCGATCTGGATTGAAGTCTCGGCGACCGCATCGTATGCGGATGCCAAGACCTCGAGACCGCAGGACCTCAAGACCCCGGGCGCCTCGCAGCTGTCGATCGAGGCGCTCATCCGGGATGTCAGCCAGCGGAAGAAATCGGAGGATCAGAGCCGCGACGGACGTTACCAGATGCTGCAGGCCGAGAAGATGGCCGCGCTCGGGCAGACGATCTCAGGCGTTGCGCACGAACTGAATAATCCGCTCGCGACGATCCTGTCGTGGGCCGAGCGGCTCTCCGAACGCGATGTCGATGAGAAGACGAAGCAGGGCCTCGAAGTCATCCTCGGCGAATCCGAGCGCGCCGCGCGCATCGTTCGCAATCTCCTGACCTTCGCGCGCAAGCGCCAGACCACGCGGGCGATGGTCGATCTCAACCAGGTCGTGCGCGAAACGCTCGCGCTGCGGGCCTACGAACAAAAGGTTTCCAGCATCAACATCGTCGAAGCCCTGGCGCCCGGCCTGCCCGATGTCTTCGCCGACGGTCATCAGATCAAGCAGGTCCTGCTGAACCTCCTGATCAATGCCGAGCAGGCGTGCCTCGCCGCCAGCGGCAGGGGGACGATCGTCATACGCACGTCTCACGACAACGATCGCGGTTCGCTCGTGCTCGAGGTCAGTGACGACGGGCCGGGCGTTCCTGAGGAGCGCCAGGGCAAGGTCTTCGATCCGTTTTTCACGACGAAGGAAGTGGGCCAGGGCACGGGGCTCGGGCTCACCGTCGCCTATGCGATTGTGCAGGAGCACGGCGGACGCATCTGGCTCACGTCCAGGACAGGACAGGGCGCATCTTTCTTCATCGAGCTGCCGGTATCGGGTCAGCATCTGAACGCGCCCGCGGCGCGAGCGGCGCAACAGCCAATCTCGCTCGACGCCTTCAAGGGATTGCGCGTGCTGGTAGTGGAAGACGAGCCGGCGCTGGCGGTCGCCGTGTCGGAAGCGTTGTCCGATGCCGGTTTCGCGGTCGATCGAGCCGGCGACGGCGAGGAGGGGTTGACCCGCCTCACCGAAGCCCGCTACGACCTGATCGTTTGCGACCTCAAGATGCCGCGCATCGACGGCATGCAGTTCTACCGCGCGATGGCGGCGGCGACGCCGGCGCTCGCGCGCCGTGTGATCTTCGTGACCGGCGACGTGGCCGGCACCGACGCGGAGCGGTTCCTGGAGGAAACCGGCTGCCGGTGGCTCTCCAAGCCTTTCAGGTTGGGCGACTTGCTGCGCGCGGCGCGCGACACGTTGACGTGATTGCCGCTGTCGTTCTTGACCAGCACGAGCCCGGCGCGCTTCTGCGCGGCCTCCGGAACTCGCGTGTCCGGTTCCGGCCCGCCTACGCAGGCTTTCGCCATCGTGGGCTGGGCCTCCATTGCCGCAATCGTGTCACGCAAGGCGGCCGATGCGGCCACGGGCGTGACTTCCGCTCCAAGCGCTTCGCGCAATCGTCGAATGGCGCGCGCATGTAACTGCGAGACGCGCGATTCATTGACGCCAAGCTCCGCGCCGATGTCCTTCATCGTCGCTTCGTTGTAGTAGTAGAGGGTGATCACACGCCGCTCGCGTTGCGGCAGCGTCGCGATCGCGTTGCGCACGTGCGCCGTCACTTCGTCGCGCTCGTACTGCATGTCTGGACGCTCCGGCTCCGCCGGCACCAGTACCGCGGGCAGCTGCGCCTCGTCGATGTTTTCGGCGCTCGAAAACGGCGACGTCGACTCGATCGTGTTGATGCGCACGATGGTCTTGCCCAGCCTTTTCTCGTCGGAGCCGACCGCCTCGGCAAGATCGGCGAGCGACGGCTCGTGTCCGAGCGTCGCGCGCAGCTTCTCGCGGGCTGCTTCGAGCTCGCGACGCACGCGGCGAACACCGCGCGGCCAGGCATCCTTGCGCAGCGCGTCGATCATCGCGCCGCGGATACGCCGCTCGGCGAACGTCTCGAACTTGATCCCCCGCGAATCGTCAAAACGATGGGCAGCATCGATCAAGCCGATCACGCCGTCCTGGACGAGGTCGCTGAGATCAATCGAATGCGGCATGGTCGCCGCCACGCGCCTGGCTAGCGCTTCGACAAACGCCAGCCCTGCTTCTACGCGGTGGGTCGGGGAAGTTTTCATGTTGCCTGCCCTAAAGGCAACTGCGATGCCAGAGCTTCGAAATCGTCGGCCAAGACCGGAATCGAGCCCGGCGGACCGTGTAACTGTCAGAACATCAGGTGGTTACACGGATCTTCCCACCATGTCATGCGCAAGGATTCGGGTGAGTTTCGTCAATGGAAATGACGGTTTTTTGACGCTTTCTATGTCTTCTGCGTCAACGAGATGACGATTATCTGGTAGGACTTACTCGTTGCCGACCGTTTCTCGCAACTGCCGAGAAACAGCCATCGCTTGCAGGGCGGCGTTGACGACCTGGGACGCGCGCGCCTTCTGCGCCGCGTCCTGCGCCTTGGTCTCGATCAACTCGGCGTGCGCGAGGATCACGCCGAGTTGGTTGTTCAGTTTGTGCAACAACTCTTTCGAGCTGGTGGTCATTACACCCAAGATGCGAATACCGGCTAGGCGACGGTGTGACTCGACGGGTGCTTGGTGCCGTCCGGCTCCCGCCACAAGGTATCCACGAAGATGCGGATGCTGCCGCCGGCAGTGCGCAGATACTCCACCTTGTTCGCCGCGATCCAGTTGTAGATCGTGCGGCGGCTGACGCCGACCATTTCACACGCCTTCATGATGCTGACAGTTTGCCGTTCCACTAGGGTTGCCTCCAAGGGGTGTATCGGTGCGAGCCTTTCTGAGATTAGTCATGCAGCCCTTGACAGTCGTGAGCAGCCCGTCAATACTTTGACAACCCATGCCGCACCTCCTCCTCGTAGACGACGAGGAATCCCTGCGAAGTGTTGTAGCTGAAAGACTTAGAGACGCCGGCTACGAGGTGACCGAAGCCGCCGATGGCCAGGCTGCGGTCAAAGCCATCGATGGTTTTGCCTTTGACGTCATTGTTTCGGACCTCCGCCTGCCTGGTATCGACGGCCGCGAGGTAGTCGAAACCGCCCTCACCCGATATCCCGGCATCGTCGCGATCGTCGTCACCGGGTACGGAACGGTGAAGGACGCCGTCGACATGACGAAAATGGGCGTCGCGGATTTCATCGCGAAACCGTTTCAGTTCGATGAGCTGATGCATGTTCTCAACTCCGCGCTCGAACAGCGTCGGCTGCTGACCGAGAACGCGTATCTGCATCAGCAGCTCGACGAACGATATGGCCTGGGATCGATGGCCGGCAAGAGCCCGCCAATGCGCGCGCTCTTTCAGTTGATCGAAACCGTCGCGCCGACGGCGGCGACGATCCTCATCACGGGCGAAACCGGCACCGGCAAGGAGATGGTCGCGCGCGCGATTCACCAGACCAGCCCGCGTCATCGCGGCCGTTTCGTTGCCATCAACGTCAGCGCGATTCCAGAAACCCTGCTCGATGCCGAGCTTTTCGGTCACGCGCGTGGCGCGTTTACCGGCGCAGTCGCGATGCGCCAGGGTCGCCTCGAGCAGGCCGATGGCGGCACGCTCTTCCTCGACGAAGTCGGCACCATGCCGATGCCGTTGCAGATGAAGATGCTGCGCGTGCTGCAGGAGCGGGAGTTCGAGCGCATCGGCGATACGCGAACGATCAAGGTCGACGTCCGCATCGTCGCCGCGACCAACGCGGACCTCTCGAAGATGGTGAAGGATGGAACGTTCCGCGAGGATTTGTACTATCGCCTGAACGTCATCCCGGTGCACATCGCGCCGCTTCGCGAGCGCCTCGAAGATATTCCGATGCTGGTGCAGACGTTCGTCAAGAAATTTGCGCCGGATCGAGAGGTCACCGTTGCACAGGACGCGATGCGCCGGCTGATGGCATACGCCTGGCCGGGCAACGTCCGTCAGCTCGAGAATGCGGTCGAACGGGCCATCGCCATGAGCGGCAGCCGTCCGCAGATCGACGTCGTCGATCTGCCGGCCGATGTTCTGGCGACCGACGAGGCGATGACGAAGCCTGTCGTGGAATTGCCGGCGGGCGGCATCGACCTGCCGGTGTTGATTGCGCAGATCGAGAAGGACTTGATCGAACGGGCGCTGTTGCGTACCGGGCAGAACAAGGGCGCCGCTGCACGATTGCTGGGGTTGAAGCGAACGACACTCGTGGAGAAGCTGAAGCGGCTCTAGCGACGAATGGTTTGATCGGTGAAGACGGTGACGTCTTTCCCCTGCCGCATCAGAGTGTCGACCGGGGTTGAGCTGCTGGTCTTGTTGATCGCCGCCTGAAGCACGGGCAGCTTTCGCGCTCCCACGGCGATCAGCCAAATCTGTTTCGTCTGAAGCACGTATCGCAGCGTCAAGGACAATCGCCGAGCGGGCGGTTTCGGAGCGTCTTCCACCGCCACTGCCCGCAGTTCCTCCTGCGTCAGCGCCGGGTGGCCCGGGAAGAGCGAGCAGATATGGCCATCCTCGCCGACACCGAGGATGGCCAGGTCCAACGCTCCGTTGTCCAACTCCGTCGCCAGCACGTCATCGTACCAAAGCGCGGCCTGGGCGAGGTTCGCTTCCGCCGGCATCCTGATCGCGCGCGGAGCCCTTGCGCCGAGTGGCGACAGCAACATCCGGTCTGCGAGCCCATAGTTGGAGTCGGGATCGTCGGGCGGCACCGCCCGCTCATCGGCCCAAAACAGGGTGATCCTCCGCCAGTCGACGGCCGCGTTCCTCAACGCGCCGAGAAAAATCAACGCCGTTGCGCCCCCCGAAAGCGCGCACGACCGGCCCTCCTGGCTCCAGTCCTCGAATGACTGCGTGAGCAGCGTCTTCAGCTCGGTCACCGGCGCACCGACCAACTCCATTCAAGTAGGATAGTTCTTTCATGCCCCCGCGCTACGCCTATTGGACAATCCTCGTCGACGATCAGCCGACGGCTTTTCGAGCCGGCGCCAGGGAAGACTTGCTGCCGACGTTCAATCGCCTGAAGGAAAAGCACGCGTCGGCGACGATGATGTGGTTTCAGAACGGGAAGTTGTGGCCATCACGTCTCGATGCGCAGGAAGCGATGCGCGCGCGCGGTGAGATGGGCCGCCGTGGCGATGCCCAGCAAGGCGGCCGTTTTCGCGATCGTTCTTCAAGTCCGCAGGCCCGCAAGCCCGCAAGCCCGCGAAGCTCTGAGCGCCCTGAATGGTCGCCCAAGCCCTCGAGCCCGCAATACCGCAAGTCCGCAAGCCCGCAAGCCGGCAAGCCCTCGGACTCCGACAAGCTCGAGTGGAAGCCCAAAGGCACATTCACCCCTGCGCCGAAACGATCCGAACAATCCGATCGCCCCGAGCGGAAACCGAAGAGTTCTTTCGATCGTGATCGTCCGTCGGAGTGGAAGCCGAAGCGATCCTTCGATCGTGATCGCAAGCCCGAGTGGAAGTCGAAACGATCATTCGATCGCGATCGCAAGCCCGAGTCGAAACCCAGGACCGCTCGCTCTGAAAAGCTCGAATGGAAACCGAGAACCGAATCCGGAAGCCGGAACTCGGAACCAGGAACCCGCGCGAAGCGCGCGTGGATCCCCAAAGAGGAATACAAGAAGTCAAAGGGGATTGAGACGCCGCGCGACAGTAAATGGCGCCCCGGCGGAGAGCACCGCGATCCGCGCCAGAAGTACAAGGACGCCAAGAAGGCCAAATGGTCGCGCTTCAAGCAGAACATCCGGCAGAAATGGGACAAGAAGCAGGGGCGTAAGAAGGACGACGACAAGTGATCGCGCATGTCGTCCTGTTCCGTCCGCGCGCGACGCTCACCGCAGATCAGCGTCAAGCCCTGGCAGATGCGCTTCGCGGCGCCGTCGAGGGCATTCCGCAGATCAAACGCGCCACCATCGGCAAGCGCATCCTCTTGAACCGTCCCGGTTACGAAACTCAAATGGCCGAGCACTATGAATACTCGGCCATTCTCGAGTTTGATTCCGAACCGGACTTACGCGCCTACCTGGATCATCCCTCGCACAGCGATCTCGGCAAGCTGTTGTTCACATCTGCTGAAGCGGTCCTCGCCTACGACTTTCTGTCTACCAGCCTGGCCGAACTGCAATAGTCAGGCGTCGGTGTCGCGTCCGAACGCGCGCTTGAGCGAGCGCATCAGGCTCGGCTGATTGCGGATGTCGTCGAGCTGTTCGAGCAGCTGCAACGCCTCCGAGATCGTATTGACAGGACGCACGCCGAGGCGCCTGGCGCCCGCCGGTACGTCCTTGAGATCGCCCGGCCAAATCAGGATGACCTTGGCCTTCGACTCGACGGCGATGTCGAGGCAATTCTCGGGGCGGTCGTCGACAAACGCATCGAGTTGAAGGGCATCCGCGATCTTGCCGCGAGAGCGCTGGACGACGAACACGCTCGGATGCTGAAAGCCACGCTCTGCGAGCCACTGTTGCGACTGACGCTGCACGAGGTCACCCGCGGTCGACGGCCGCGTCGTCAGGAAAATAACCTCCCACCGCCGCTCGCGCGCGCTCTTGGCGATTCGCGCAATGATTCCCGGCTCGAGCTCGGGCAGCGTCAGCCAGAAGTTTTCGATCTTCTTGACATGATCCCACAGCTGCACCTGCTGCCTCGCCGTGAGGTGCAGCTCCCGTATCGGGATGTTGGTCGTCGCATCGTCGTCGGGTTTTGCGGATTCATGCTCAGCCTGGTTTGCGACCGGGCTGGCGGCAGTCGAGGCCTGAGCGGCGCCGGTTGCCTCAGAGAGGGAAGGCCGCTTCGAAATCTTCTTGGCAGCCTTTCGAAGCGCCTCCTCGCCGAACAGTTTGATCGCCTCGTGATGCAAGGCGTCATACATGTCGGCGACGGTTCCATCCAGGTCGAATCCGACGCGCAGCGGCATCTAAGTCCTATCGCATCTTAGCAACTTGACGTGTCATTAGGGCGGCGATTGGCGGCTACGCCGATATCCCGCGAGCCGTGGCGTGGTTGGCCAGGAACCAGTTGTAGGTGCGTTCGATGCCTTCGCCGAGCGACATGCGATGGCGCCAACCGAGCGCATGGAGGCGCGATACATCCAGCAGTTTTCTCGGCACCCCGTCCGGCTTCGACGTGTCGTAGACGATGGTTGCGGCCGGGTGAACGATCCGCTTCACCGTCTCCGCCAGATCGCCGATGGACTGGTCCTCACCGGAACCGACGTTGATATGCATCTGGTCGCTGTAGTTCTTCATCAGAAATACGCACGCATCCGCCAGGTCGTCGACGTGCAGGAACTCGCGCCGAGGCGTCCCCGTTCCCCACACCACGACTTCCTTCCGGCCTTCTTCACGGGCGTCGTGGAATTTCCGAATCATCGCCGGCAGGACATGCGAGCTGTCGAGATCGAAGTTGTCGTTCGCGCCATAGAGACTGGTGGGCATTGCCGACACGAAGTCGCAGCCGTACTGCTTCCGATAGGACTGGCAGAGCTTGATGCCTGCGATCTTCGCGATCGCGTAGGCCTCGTTTGTCGGCTCGAGCGGTCCGGTAAGGAGCGCTTCTTCCTTAATCGGCTGCGCCGCATCGCGCGGGTAAATGCCGGAGCTCCCGAGATACAACAACTTCCTGGCGCCAAACAGATGTGCCGATTGGACGACCGTGGCGTGGATCATGATGTTGTCGTAGATGAACTCGGCCGGGCGCGTCGAGTTCGCCATGATGCCGCCGACCGTGCCGGCGACGAGATAGACGTACTCGGGCCGATTGGCGCGGAACCAATAGTTTACCGCCGCCTGATCGCGGAGATCGAGCTGCTCGCGCGTCGCGGTCAGAATGGTTTCGAAGCCAAGCTGCTCGAGCCGGCGAACGATCGCCGAGCCGACGAGGCCCCGGTGGCCGGCGACGAAAACTCTCGAGCTCAACATGTCCGCGGTCTAATCGACATCTGACAGCTCGAGATGAACATCTGCCGGCAGATCGCGAAGCGCTCTCTTCCCCAGAAGGGCTTCGTATTGCTCGGCCGGAATCGAGCCGGTTCCGGGGCGCTTGACCCAGAGATTATTCTTGCTGAGCATCTCGCCCGCCCTGATCGGCGCAATCGTCACGACGGTCGCGAACGCGAAGTCCATCGTCACCTGCTCTTCCTTCGCAGGACCCTTGGTGCCGCCGAGCTCGCTGTGCAGCCTGGCGCTCGCCTCGATCAGTTCGCGGCAGGCTTCTTCGTCCATCGAACAGACGATGTCGGGACCCTGGTCGGAGCATGTGATCGGTGAAGTGACGCTCGAGAATCGAGGCGCCGAGCGCCACGGCGCCGAGGCACGCGACGTTGTCGGTCGTGTGATCGGACAGGCCGATCACGGCGTCCGGGAACGCCTTGCCAAGTTCGACCATGGCGCCCAGGCGAACGAGGTGCGGCGGCGTCGGATAGAGATTCGTCGTGTGCATCAACGCATACGGTACGCGCGCGCCGTCGAAGATCTCGACCGCCTTGCGGACGCTTTCAATCGTGTTCATGCCGGTGCTGAGAATGATCGGCTTGCCGAAGCCGGCGATGTGCTTCAGCAGCGGATAGTTGTTGCACTCGCCGGATCCGATCTTGTACGCCGGCACGTTCATGCCGTGCAGCCGGTCCGCAGCCGCGCGCGAGAATGGCGTGCTGATGAAGATCATTCCCTTCGATTCGACGTACTCCTGCAGCAGCCTCTCGTCTGCTTCCGACAGCGCGCAGCGCTGCATGATCTCGTAGATCGAGACGGTGGCGTTGCCCGGCACGACCTTTCTGGCGGCGCCGCTCATTTCGTCTTCGACGATATGGGTTTGATGCTTGACGACTTCGACGCCGGCACGCGCGGCCGCATCGACCATCTCCTTCGCGACGACGAGGCTGCCTTCGTGGTTGATGCCGATTTCGGCGACGACGAGCGGCGGATGCGCGGGGCCGATCTTGCGGCCGGCGATTGCGATTTCGGGCAGCATGCGTCAGGCCTACAGGCCGACAGGCGAACGGGCCAACAGGAAGAATGTCTCAATCAGCTCCGTGAAGCTCGCCGATCGACTTCGCGGAATTGACGCCAATCCGGAATTGAGCGCCACCCTCGAACCCCTTCGTGTACCACGAGCAAAGCGCGCGAATCTTGTTGATCACCCAACGCTCGCGGCCAACGGCTTCTCGCTGATTCAGAGGGCTTCGGGCTCGCGGGCTTGCGGGCTTACGGAATGCCTGAAGCCCTCGGCTTCATCGACATTTTCGCTGAGTAGCAGCTGCATGTAGTCGAGCAGGAACTGGCCGCGCTCTTCGTGCGTGATCGATCGGGCCGGCTTGCCCTCCATCAGGTCGCGCGCCTGGGCGAGGATCCAGGGATTGCGGAGGACACCGCGGCCGACGTAGACGCCGCTCACGCCCGAGCTGCATCCGGGCGATGATGTCCTCCGGCTCGATGCAGTCACCGGAGCCGAACACGGGAATCGACACCGTCTTCGCGACCTCGGACACAAAATCCCAGTCGGCAAGACCGCTGTAGCTCTGTTTCGCGGTGCGGCCATGGATGGCGATCGCTTGTGCGCCTGCGTCCTCGACACGCCTCGCCAACTCGCCCGCATTCAGCTCGCCGTCGTCCCAGCCCTTGCGCATCTTGACCGTGACGGGAATCTTCACCGCCTTCGACATCGCCGCGATGATCTCGGCCGCGTGCGCGGGCTCGCGCATCAGGCTGCAGCCGGCGTTGTGCTTCGCGATCTTCGGCACCGGGCAACCCATGTTGACGTCGACGATGTTGGCGCCCATTTGTTCGACGACGCGCGCGGCTTCGGCCATCTTGGCAGGCTCGCCGCCAAAGATCTGGATCGAAACCGGACGCTCTTCCTCGGTGTACTCGGCGTACTCGAGCGTGCGATCGATGCCGCGAATCAGGCCTTCGCTGCTGACCATTTCGGACACGACCAGACCGCAGCCGCCCTGGCGCTTGACCAGGCGGCGAAACGCCGTGTCCGTCATACCCGCCATCGGCGAGATCGACGAATGGCGAGGTGAGCTCGATGGATCCGATTTTCGCGCGCATCTTTGTTCTGAAGTAGCCAGTATCCGGTAGCCAGAAGAACTCTTGTATTTCCTGGCTACTGGCATCTGGCTACTAGTACGGCTTCACATCCGCCGCATCAACTTCAACCGACACCGCCTGCCCAATCAAATCGACTGACAGGATCAAGCGCGCATGCGCCCCTTTGCGAATCAACCGTCCGACCACACCCTTGAGCGGCCCGTGCGAGACGCGCACCATGTCGCCTTCCTTGATCAGCGGCACCGGATCGAAGGCGAGCTCGCTGTTCGACCAGCGTGCGGATGCTGTCGATCTCCTCTTCCGGGATCGGCGACAGGATGCCGTTGTTGCTGATGATCTGCACGACGCCGTCGACCTTCAGGATGCCGATGCGCTCGTCGGGCACGAAGCGCGCGAACACGTAGCCGGGAAACAGCGGCCAGTCGATCTTCTTCTTGCGATCCTTCCAGCGGCTCCACTTGCCGATGGTCGGGAGGAAAACGTCGACGTCGCCCTTCTTCTCTAACTGGTCGCGAACGATTTTCTCGTGACGCGAGCGCGTCCAGATGGCGTACCAGTTCGGATCCACTCGTTACCGCGAAGGCTTTTCAGCCTCGGCCGCTTCCTGCTTCAGGCCGACTTCGTAGGCCTTCTTGATCTCGTCGTTCTTCCAGTCGATGATCGCTTCGGCGCGCAGCTTGGCGATGAACTTCCGGTATTCGCCCTGGCGCTTGCCGTTGGCGATCTTGTCGGCGATCTCGCCGCGCGCTTCCTCGAAGGGCTTGGTCGTCGTGTCCTGGAGAGGTTTTCGATCTTGATGATCTGATAGCCGCGCGCCGTGCGCAGCACCGGCGTCACGCCGCCGGTCTTGAGGCCGGCAATCGCCTTCTGCAGATCTTCGGACGAGCTCGCTCTTGGCGAGCGGGCCGACCAGACCGCCGTTGGCCTTCGATCCGGAATCGGAATAATCGGCGGCCAGCCGCGCGAACGGCTCGCCCGCGAGGATCTTCGCGCGCACTTCCTCGGCTTTCGCCTTCGCCTCATCGTCCTGCGCCACGTTGACGCCCTGCGCGGTCACCGGCACGTTGATCGTGATTTCGCGCAGCGTGACCTGCGGCACGGTGCCGAATTCATCCTTGTGCGCATCGTAGTAGGTCTTGAGCTCGGTGTCGGTGACCTGCAGCTTCTGCATGATCTCCGTCTGCTGGACCTGCTGCACCATCATCGTCCGCTCGAGCTGCCGGCGCAGGTCGGCCATCGTCATGCCTTCCTGCTTGAGCGCGGCCTGCAGCTGCTCGTCGGACTCGATCTTGTTTTCCTTCTTGATGTTCTCGACGATGCTGTTGAAGCGCTCGGTGCTCATCGTGTAGCCGAGCTCCTTGCCACGCTGCACCATCAGCATCTCGTCGACGGCGTCGACGATGACGGCCGGCGTGACCTCGGCGAGGGCCGCTTTCAGCGCCGCATCGCTTTCAGGACGCAGGTTCGGGATTCTTCTGGCGAAGCGCCGCGATCTGGCGCGCTTCGAGATCGGTCTTGGTGATGATCTCGCCGTTCACCTTCACCAGGACCTGTTCGATGATGTCCCCTTCGACTCGCGTGCTTCCGATCGCGCCGAAACCACGCTCGCTCAGGGCCAGTCCGCGCGGCGACGCGATTGCCAGCACGACCATGACCGCCGCAACGACGATGTTTCTTGCCTTCATGTGAATCTCTAATTATACGGGCTACGGGCTTACGGGCTACGGGCTGCGGTCGAACGGGCTTGCGCAGGCCCGTCGAAGCCGTAACCCGAAGCCCGTCCAGCTCGTTCAGCTCCTCCAGCAGTTCCGTCACCCTGTTTAGGACTCCGTCCGGGGCGCGCGGGTCTTCTGGCGCCTGCTTCAGAATCTCGGCTTTTGTGAATCCGGGCGTCGACTTCGCCGGTCGTCGCTCTGGCTGTCCACCACGACGGTTTTCGTTGTATTTTCGCCTTCCGAGCCGTGCTGCGATCGGCTTTCGGGCTTCGGCTGCCGGATCCGGCTCCTGGCTCTTCAAGTCGAGCTTGAGTGAGTTCGGAGGCACCAACTGCAAGTCGCCTCGCTCTTGCACCAGGGCGATCACCTGGGTCAGATCCACCTTCGTCTTCTGGCGGAACTTGATCACGATGTGTGAATCGCCGCGATCGATCGTTTCGACGCCGAGCGCATCGGCCAGCACTCGAATGCGCGCGAAGTCGGCGAGATTCAAGACCGGGGTCGGCGGCGGGCCGTAGCGATCGCGCACCTCGTCGACAAGGCGGCCGATCTCGTCCTCGCTTCTCGCGCCGCCATGCGGCGATAGATCATCAGTCGCTGATTCATGTCGGGCACGTACGACTCGTCGAGCCTGAAGTCGACCTTCAGGTTCACGGTCGAGCGCACGTCGTCTTCGAGGTCCTCGCCCTTCAGCTCGCGGATCGTTTCCTCGAGGAGCTTCATGTACATCTCGAAGCCGACGGTATCGATGGTGCCGCTCTGCTCGCCGCCGAGCAGGTTGCCGGCGCCGCGGATCTCCAGATCGAGCGCGGCGACGCGGAAGCCGCTCCCCAGATCGCTGAACTCCTTCATCGCCGACAGCCGTTTGCGCGCGACCGGCGAGAGCGCTTCCTCGGGCGGAATCAGCAGGTAGGCGTAAGCCGGGCGATCGCTGCGGCCGACCCGGCCGCGCAACTGATAGAGCTGCGCCAGGCCGTAACGATCGGCGCGATTGACGATGATCGTGTTGGCGTTCGGAATGTCGAGGCCGTTTTCGACGATCGTCGTGGCGAGCAGGATGTCGGCCTTGTGGGCCATGAAATCGAGCATGGCGCGCTCGAGCGCGTCCTCGGCCATCTGGCCGTGGCCGATGACGATGCGCGCGTCGGGGACGAGACGCTGCAGGAGATTGCCCATCGAGTAGATCGACTCGACGCGGTTGTGCACGAAGAACACCTGCCCGCCGCGTTCGATCTCGGCCCGGATGGCGCGGACGATCACCGTCGAATCGAACTTGACGACGTTGGTCTGGATCGCCAGTCGATCCTTGGGCGGCGTCTCGATCACCGACATGTCGCGAATGCCGACGAGCGACATGTTCAACGTTCGCGGAATCGGCGTCGCCGTCATGGTCAGGACGTCGACCTTCTTGCGCATCTGCTTGATGCGCTCCTTGTGCGCAACACCGAAGCGTTGCTCTTCGTCGACGACCAGCAGGCCGAGGTCCTTGAAGTTGACGTCCTTCGAGAGCAGGCGATGGGTGCCGACGATCACGTCGACGCGCCCGGCGGCCAGCGCGTCGAGCGCTTCCTTGATCTCCTGCCTGGTACGGAAGCGACTGACCATCTCGATTCTTCGCCGGAAACGCCGCGAATCGGTCGCGGAGCGTCTTCAAATGCTGCGCCGCCAGCACCGTCGTCGGCGCCAGAAAGGCGACCTGCTTGCCTTCCATGACCGCCTTGAAAGCCGCGCGCATCGACACTTCGGTCTTGCCATAGCCGACGTCGCCGCAGAGCAGGCGATCCATCGGCGTCGACACTTCCATGTCGCGTTTGATGTCGGCGATGGCGGTGGACTGATCGGGAGTGAGATCGAACTCGAACGCGTCCTCGAACTCCTCCTGCCAGTGCGTGTCGGGACTGAATGCGTGGCCCGGCACCGCCTTGCGCGCCGCGTAGAGCTTGAGTAGCTCTTCCGCCATGTCGCGCATGGCCTTCTTGACCTTGGTCTTTGCCTTCTCCCAGGTCGTGCCGCCAAGACGATCGAGCGGCGGGTTCGAGCCGCCGGTGTACTTCTGGATCAGATCGAGGCGCTCGACCGGCACGAAGAGCTTGGCATCGCCGTGATACCGGAGTTCCAGGAACTCCTGCACGATGTCGCCGCCGGCGACAGAAATCTGCTTGAGGCCGGCGAACTGTCCGATGCCGTGATCGACATGAACGATGAGATCGTCGACCTTGAGGTCGCGAAGGTCTGAAAGAAACGCCGCGGACGCCGACCGCTTCTTTCCGGCCTGGCCACCGCCTTGGCGAAGGTGGCTCTTGCGCCTCTCCTCGTCGAAGACATCGGTTTCCGCGTAGACCAGGAGTGCCGGCGCTTGGGGAGCGCCGGCTTGAGCCGCCGATGCCGTGGCTGCGGTTCGGAGCCGGAATCCCTTCGAAAGCCAGCCTTCGGCGACGATGACAGCGTCACGGATCACGTCGCCGCTGTCCGACGCCATCACCGCGCGAACGTCGTAATCCTTCAGCAGTTCGACGGTGCGCTCGGCGCGGCCGTGCGAGCCGGCGACAAATACAATGTGATCGCCATTCGCCTGCGCCGACTTGACGTCGGTGATCCAGTCGGGGATTCGTCCGTGGAAAGTGGCCGTGGGTTGGACTGAAACTGCCAACTCCCCCTGATCCCCGATCCCTGATCCCCGATCCCCGATCGCGAGTTCCTCGAGAACAACGGCGCTCGCGAGTTCGGCGGCGATCTCATCTTGCGTGTCGAGAATGTCCGCCGGCTGCGGCAGCTCACCACCTTTAGCTCTTCCCACTGCGTCCGCGTAGGACGTTCCGACCTGTTGCCAGGCAGCCTGGATGTGGTTTTCCACATCGGTCGGCTCGGAGATCCACACCTGCGCATCGCGGGTACGCAGGAATTGAAACAAATTTGAGTGTAGCGATGTCTGTCCCGGAGACAATTCGCGGACCGGAACGATGCCGAAGCGATCGAGTGTCTCGATGGACCGCTGGGTTCCCGGATCGAAGCGGCGGACCGATTCGACGGTGTCGCCAATGAACTCGATTCTGATCGGCAGCTCTTCGCCGGCAGGGAAGACGTCGAAAATGCCGCCGCGACGGGTGAACTCACCGTGGGCGTCGACGGGATCTGCCGGCTCGTAGCCGCCGAGCAGCAGGGTGTTTGCGAGCTCGTGAGGATCGATATCAACGCCCGGCTTGATTTCGCACGACGACAGGAGGATCGATGACGGCTCCGGCAGCTTCGTGAGGAGCGCGGCAGCCGATGCGACAACCACCCGAGCGTGGCTCGCCGAAGCTCCCGATGAGCGAAGGCGGCTATTCGTCGCGAGCGCGTGTAGGACACGAGCGCGAGCGGAGGCAACCTTCAAGTGCGGTTGAAACCCCCGATACGGATCGACTTGCGTCGACGGGAACGGCAGAACCTGCCGATCAACGACCGTCGGCGCGGAGCCTTCGAGGACTGAGAGAAAGAAGGAGATGTCGCCGCAGAGCGCGTCGATTTCGCTGTCGGTCGGGACAACGAGCAGGATCGTGGTGTCCGGCAGTCGCTTCGCCGCTGCCGCCACCGCCATCGCGCGTACAGGAGAGGTCGCGCCACTGATGCGTTGGAGGGGGGATAGAAGGCCCGTTTCCCGCAGAACGCCAGTCAGCAGCGACCGTAACGCGAGTGACGGTGCTGAGGACATACCCGAACGGATGATTATGACTCAGTCGGCAATCGAGAGTCGACAGTTAAGAGCTTTCAGTCAACAGTTCTGAGTTCAGTCGGCATTTGACAGGTTCGGCCTGCTTGACTGCTGACTGGACTGACCACTGTTGATTGAAAGCTCTTAACTGTCGACTCTCGACTGCTGACTGGATCAGCATCGGGCTCTGATCCTCTCGATGAGGCTCGTCGTCGAATATCCGTCCGCAAGAGGCATGCGGACGACTCTTCCTCCGCGAGCCTCAACGACGTCCCGGCCGACGATGTTATCCTCGCCCCAATCCGCGCCCTTGACGAGAATGTCGGGCTGCAGCGCGGCGATGATCGCGTGCGGTGTGTCTTCATCGAAGATCACGACCGCCTCGACGGACGCGAGCGCGGCCAGGACCTCGGCTCGCTCCGCTTCGGTATTGATCGGGCGATCGGGCGCCTTCGCCAGCGCCTTCACCGATCGATCGCTGTTGATGCCGACAATCAGCAGGTCGCCGAGGGCGCGCGGCGTCGCGAAGATAGCGGACGTGACCCGGATGCAGGATATCGAACACACCGTTGGTGAAGACGATTCGCTCGCCTTTGGCGCGAGCGCGCTCGACGAATGCAACGGCTTCTGCGCGCGTCATCAGAACCTCAAGACCTCAAGGCCTCAAGACCTCTCAAACTTGATTCCGCCGCCGAAGGTCCACTTGTGATCGGGACGGTAAATGCCAACGTCGCGGATCCGGGACTTCACGCGGAAGGTGTACAGCAGGCGGTGATAGTCGTACGGATAGCCGTCCGTCTTGTGGGCAGCGAGGTCGAGGCGGTATGTCCCCTCGACGAGATCGAGCCTGTCGATGCTGAACGTGACCACGCCGGCACCGTCGATCTCGGTCGGCTGGAACTCCTCGAGATTGGTGTTGGTACCGTAGACACAGACGTTGTCGGCGTTGAAGAGACCGAGACCGAACACGAAGTCGGTGATCTTTTCCTTCGACGTCACGTCCATGCGCACCTGGATCGCTTCGCCGCTCTGGAATACGTGCCCGGCTTCGCCGCCCGGCCCGGCGATTGTGACGTTGGTGATCTCCACCTCGCGCGTGCCCCAGCGGCCTTCGTCGGACTTGAATCCGTCTTTAGGGCCGGACTCTTCCGAGGACACGGAGCCTTCACCGCTGTCCTCCGTGTTCCCGATATGAGGCGGCTCCTTTTCGCCGACTACGTCCTTGGCGGATGCTGCGACTCGAGCCGCTTCGGCTTTGGCGAGTTCATTCTCCTCCGTGTCCTCTACATCAATGACGTACGCCGCGACGACCCTCTTTGGATCTCCTTCACCCTTCGTAACTCCGTGATCCAGCCAGTGGGCCGTGTCGCAGAACTTCTCGACGAGGTCGAGCGAATGCGTGACGAGCAGGATCGACTTGTTGCGCCGTCTGAACTCGGCGAACTTATCCAGGCACTTGTGCGTGAAGCCCTGGTCGCCGACCGCCAGGACTTCATCGACGAGCAGCACTTCGGGATCGACGTGGACCGCTACGGCGAACCCGAGGCGCATGTACATGCCGGACGAGTAGGTCTTGACGGGCGCGTCGATGAAATCCTGCATCTCCGCGAACTCGACGATCTCGTCGAAGCGGCGCAGGATCTCTTTCTTGGTGAGACCCAGCATGATGCCGTTGATGAAGATATTCTCGCGGCCGGAGATCTCCGGATGGAAGCCGGCGCCAAGCTCGATCAGCGCCGAGATGCGTCCGTCAACGGTGACCGTGCCTTCCGTCGGCCGCGTGATGCCGGCGACGCACTTGAGGAGCGTGCTCTTGCCGGAGCCGTTGCGGCCGATCACGCCGTAGGTGCAACCCTTCGGCACGGAGAACGACACGCCTTTCAGCGCCTGGAATGTTTCTTCAGGTTTCAGGTCGCCGAGCAGGCTCCCGTCGAGGATCGCCGACTTCAGAGTGGCGAATTGCTTTTTCCGCGCATAACGCCGGTAGACCTTCGAAACATTCAGGACTTCGATTGCGGGCTTCATGCTGTCACGTACGGGCCACGGAGGCACGGGGGCACGGAACAATCAATGGAAATACAAGACCACTTTGAGATCGAAAAAGGATCTCCGTGCCTCCGCGCCTCCGTGGCCTGTCCGTCACACTTCTTCTGCAAAGCTGTCTCGTAATCGATCGAATACGAAGTAACCCGCCAGGAAGACCAGGATAGATCCGGCACCCAGCGTCACCAACCATTTCCAGTGACCGTGCGGGCCCGGGAAGAACAGCACTTCCTGATACGAGATCATGATGTGCGTCATCGGGTTGAGGTTCAACCACTGGCGCATGTTCACGGGCGCCTGTGTCATTGGATAGATGATGGGCGTTGCGAAGAACCACAACTGGACGACGTTGCCGAGGAGATCTTTCAGATCGCGAAAGTGGACGGTCAGCGCCGACAGGAAGAGCGCGAGCCCGATCGTGAAGATCAACTGCACCAGGACGATGACGGGAAACCAGAGCAGCTCGAGCGGATCGACCGGGCGCCGATAGTAGATCAGGAAGCCCACCAGCACGGGCAAGCCGAAGAAAAAATGCACCATGTTCGCCAGCACCGTGACGATTGGCAGCACTTCGGCCGGGAACAACACCTTCTTGATCAGGTTGCCGCCGGCGATCAGCGTGTTGGACGACTCGAGGACCGAGGACGAAAACCACGTCCACGGCAGGATGCCGCAGAACATGAAAAGCGCATACGGCTCCATGCCGGGATCGTGGGCGCCCACCAGGACCTGGGTGAACACGAACGAATAAATCAGGAGCAGCAGGAGCGGGTTGAAGAAGGACCAGAAGAAACCGAGGACCGAACCGCGATAGCGGGCTTTCAGATCACGGACCACGAGCGTCTGGATCAGCCCGCGGTATCGAAACAGCGCTGCGAGATTTCTAAACGTGACCACCGCCTCTGCGGCTTTCGGCCTGCATCTGCTGGAGCGTTCGCAGCATGGCGAGCCGCGCCCGTTCGAAATCGATCTCGTGCGGGGCGACGCTCATGACTTCCTCGGCTCTCTTCATGCCCGCCTCGGCGCGCGCCTGATCCAGATCCTCGGCGCGCTCGGCCACCTGGGCGAGTACCGTCACCGCGTCCGGCAGCACTTCGACGAAACCCACCGACACCATCAGGTAATGCTTCTGGCCGCCCTGCTGGTACCACATCGCGCCGGTCCGCAGCGACGTGAAGAACGGCGTGTGCCCGGGCCGCACGCCGAAATCCCCTTCGCTTCCCGGCAGCGAAACGTAGTCCACTTCCTGCGAGATGGTCTGGTCCGGCGACGAAATGCGAAGCGTGAGCTTGTTTGGTAAGGCCATGTATAGGGCTCTCGGGCTTACGGGCTTACGGGCTACGGCGGGACTGCAAGCCCGCACGACCGCAGGACCTTATTGTTTCAGTGTCTTCGCCTTCTCGAGCGCCTCTTCGATCGTGCCCACCAGGTAGAACGCCTGCTCGGGAACGCCGTCGTGCTTGCCTTCCGCGATCTCCTTGAAGCCCTTGATCGTGTCGGCGATCGAGACGTACTTGCCGGCGAGGCCCGTAAACTGCGACGCGACGAAGAACGGCTGCGACAGGAATTTTTGAATCTTGCGCGCGCGCGTCACGGCCAGCTTGTCTTCTTCCGACAGCTCGTCGATGCCGAGAATCGCGATGATGTCCTGCAGGTCCTTGTATCGCTGCAGGATCTGCTTCACGTTGCGGGCGACGTTGTAGTGATCCTCGCCGATGACGCGCGGATCGAGAATGCGCGAAGACGACGCGAGCGGATCGACTGCAGGATAGATGCCGAGCTCTGCGATCTGGCGCGAGAGATTCGTCGTCGCATCGAGGTGCGCGAACGTCGTCGCCGGCGCCGGGTCGGTGTAGTCGTCGGCGGGCACGTAGATCGCCTGCACCGACGTAATCGAGCCGTTCTTCGTCGACGTGATGCGCTCCTGCAGCTGGCCCATTTCGGAGAGCAGCGTCGGCTGGTAACCGACCGCCGACGGCATGCGGCCGAGCAGCGCCGACACTTCGGAACCCGCCTGCGTGAAGCGGAAGATGTTGTCGATGAACAGGAGCACGTCCTTGTTCTCGGCATCGCGGAAGTACTCGGCCACGGTCAGCGCCGAGAGCCCAACGCGCAGGCGCGCTCCTGGCGGTTCGGTCATCTGTCCGTAGACCAGCGCCGCGCGCGACTTCTCCATCTCGTTGATGTTGATGACGCCGGACTCCTGGAATTCCAGCCAGAGGTCGTTGCCTTCGCGCGTGCGTTCGCCGACACCGCCGAATACCGACACACCGCCGTGCTTCATGGCGATGTTGTTGATCAGCTCCATGATGATGACGGTCTTGCCGACGCCGGCGCCGCCGAACAGGCCAATCTTGCCGCCCTGCAGGTACGGCTCGAGCAGGTCGATGACCTTGATGCCGGTCTCGAACATCTTGAGCTCGGTCGACTGCTGCTCGAGTGTCGGGGCCTGGCGATGAATCGGCCAGTGCTCCTTCGCTTCCACCGGCTTGTCCGGAAAGTCGACCGGCTCGCCGAGCACGTTCAGCACGCGGCCAAGCGTCGACGGTCCCACGGGCACCGAGATCGGCGCGCCGGTGTCGATCACGTCCATGCCGCGCTGCAAGCCGTCGGTCGGCTTCATCGCGACGGTGCGGACGCGCCCTTCACCCAGGTGCTGTTCGACCTCGGTGACGATGTCGACCTTCTCGCCGGTGGGCAGGGTCGCGACGATGCGCAGCGCGTTGTAGACGGCTGGCAGGTATCCGCCCTCGTACTCGACGTCGATGACGGGCCCGATGACCTGAATGACCTTGCCGACTTTCGTATCGCTCGCTGTAGTTGCCATAACTCGCTCATTGTGGCCGTGGGGTCCTGGGGACTTGCGGTCTTGAAACTCCAAGACCTCATGACCTCAAGACCTCAAGACCTTAAGTTGCCTGTGCTCCCGAAACAACTTCGATAATTTCCCGTGTAATCGCCGCCTGACGGACCTTGTTCATGTAGAGGGTCAATCGATCGACCATATCCTTGGCGTTGCGCGTCGCGCTGTCCATCGACTGCATCCGCGCGGCGTGTTCGGCCGCCGATGACTCGAGCAGCGCCCGCTGCACCTGCACGGCCACGTGCAGCGGCAGCAGCGTATCGAGCAGCTGCTTCGGATCCGGCTCGAACAGGTATTCCACCGGCGCCTCCGCTGACGCGCCGGTCTTCGATCCTTCGGCTTCATTCAGCCGGGGAATCGGCAGCAGCTTTTCGATCACCACGCGTTGGGAGATCACGGAGCGGAATTCGTTATACACGAGGTACACGGAGCTGACGTCCGGACCGAGGAATTCCTTGATCGCTGTCTGCGCAATTGCCTGGGCGTGCGCCCACTTGACGTTCTGGAAGAGGCCGACCTCTTCGTAGAGCACATCGAAACCGCGGCGCATGAAGAAGTCGCGGCCCTTTCGGCCGACCAGCGCCATCGCTACGTCGCGGCCCTGCGGATCCTTGGGCTGCTCGAGCGTGAACTGCAACGACGCCTTGGCGACGTTGGTGTTGAAACTGCCGCACAGACCCCGGTCGGCCGTGATCACAATCAACAGCGCGCGGCCGGACTCCGGATCGTCGTTCAACAGCGGATGCGCCACGTTCTCGGTGCGCGTCGCCAGGTTGTTGAACACCCGCAGCATTTCCTTCGCGTAGGGCCGGCTCTTGACGATGCGCTCCTGCGCGCGGCGCAGCTTGGACGACGAGACCATCTTCATGGCCTTCGTAATCTGCTGCGTCGACTTGACCGCCCTGACCCTGCGGCGGATATCTATGAGTGACGGCATGTTTCTGACGCCGCGTGTCGTAGCCAGATGCCAGTTGCCAGATGCCAGAAAAACGCTTGTCTTTCTGGCTACTGGCTACCGGCTACCGGCTACTTCACGAGCGCTCCCTTCATCGAGGTGAAGTGCTGCTGGAATTCCTTCAGCGCCGCGTTCAGGTCGTTCTTGATGGCGTCATCAAGCGTCTTCTTTTCCTTGATCGCCGTGAGCAGGTTGCCGAAGCGCGTCTGCATGAACTTCTCGAGCTCATTCTGCGCGGCGCGGACATCGGGCACCGCGATGTCGTCGAAGTAGCCCTGCGTGCCGGCGTAAAGGACGACGACCTGCTGTTCGACGGGCAACGGGCGGTACTGCGGCTGCTTGAGGATCTCGACAAGGCGCGCGCCGCGATTCAGCTGGCGCTGCGTCGCCTGATCGAGGTCGCTGCTGCCGAACTGCGCGAACGCCGACAGCTCGCGGAACTGCGCGAGGTCGAGCCGCAGCGTGCCGGCCACCTGGCGCATCGCCTTGATCTGCGCCGAGCCGCCGACGCGCGACACCGAGTTGCCGACGTTGATCGCGGGGCGGACGCCCTGGTTGAAGAGGTCCGCCTCGAGGAAGATCTGGCCGTCAGTGATCGAAATGACGTTGGTCGGGATGTACGCCGACAAGTCGCCCGCCTGCGTCTCGATGATCGGCAGCGACGTCAGCGAGCCTCCGCCCAGCTTGTCGTTCAGCTTCGCCGCGCGCTCCAGCAGGCGCGAGTGCAGATAGAAGACGTCGCCGGGATACGCTTCGCGCCCCGGCGGACGGCGGAGCAACAGCGAAATTTCGCGGTACGACTGCGCGTGCTTCGACAGATCGTCGTAAATCAGCAACGCGTGACGGCCTGAGTCGCGGAAGAACTCGCCCATGGCCGTCGCCGAGTACGGGCTGATGTAAAGCATCGGCGCCGGATCGGACGCCGTGGCGGCGACGACAATCGTGTAGCGCATCGCGTCGGCTTCTTCGAGCGTACGCACGACCTGCGCGACCGTCGACTGCTTCTGCCCGATCGCGTTATAGATGCAGATGACGCCGGTGTCCTTCTGGTTGAGGATCGTGTCGATCGCGACGGCGGTCTTGCCCGTCTGGCGGTCGCCGATGATGAGCTCGCGCTGGCCGCGGCCGATCGGCACCATGCCGTCGATCGACTTGAGGCCCGTCTGCATCGGCTCGCGGACCGGCTGGCGATCGACGACGCCGGGCGCGATGCGCTCGATCGGCGACGTGTCCTTCGTCAGGATCGGGCCCTTGCCGTCGAGCGGCTGGCCGAGCGCGTTGACGACGCGGCCGAGCATCGCTTCGCCGACGGGCACCGAGATGATCCGGCCGGTGCGCTTGACCGGATCGCCTTCCTTGATCTCGAGGTACTCGCCGAGCAACACCGCGCCGACGCTGTCCTCTTCGAGGTTCAGCGCAATGCCGAACACGCCGTGCGGGAATTCGAGCATCTCGCCCGCCATGGCGCGCTGGCACCCGTGAACGCGCGCGATGCCGTCGCCGAGCGACACGACCGTGCCGACTTCGGCAACGTCGACGGCAACACCGAAGCTGCCAATCTGCTCGCGAATGATCTTGGAGATTTCGTCGGCCTTGATAGTCATCTGTTCTTCCTGTTGGCCCGTTCGCCTGTTGGCCTGCTGGCCCTGCCTACTGTTTGACCAGTTCCTGACGCATCTTCGTGAGCTGCGTCTTGACGCTTCCGTCGTATACCGTGCTGCCGATTCGCGCGACCACCCCGCCCAGCAATTCCGGATCGATGCTGGCGGAGATTTCGACCGTCTTGCCCGTGACCTTCGAGAGGCTCTCTT
This sequence comes from uncultured cyanobacterium, assembly GCA_963833135.1. Classification (GTDB taxonomy): domain Bacteria; phylum Acidobacteriota; class Vicinamibacteria; order Vicinamibacterales; family UBA2999; genus 12-FULL-67-14b. The sequence continues at coordinate 418,369 of CAWHWW010000019.1, forward strand.
CGAGCGCCTGTGTCTTTTCCGGCGACAGCGGCGCCGCGCTCGTGACGTCGGCGCGCACCACGTTCTGGTGCGAGAGCAGACGCTCGCGATAGGCGGCCGCCAGTTCCGGGACCAGATTCAGCTTGCCGCTCTTGGCGAGCAGCACGAGCATCTTGGTCACCGTCGGCGAAAGCGACATCGCTTTCGCGACCGCTTCCATCAGCGACTGTCGCAGAACGTCGGTCACCGATCTCCGGCCGACCGCGAGGAGCAGCTCGGGGCTTTCTTTCATCGCCGCAACGAGCGCGCGGAGATCCTGGTCGACCTTTACGAGGTCGGCCTTCTCCTCGAGCGCCACGTCGAACAGCGCCTTGGCGTAACGCTTCGCCGAAGTTCTCAGGGACATCTCAGCTCTTCTTCACTTGATCGAGATACCGGTCAACCAGTCGCGCCTGATCATCCGGCGTCACTTCTTTCCTGATGCGCTCGGTGGCCAGCTGCACCGACAAGTCGGCGGCGTGCTCGAGGATCTCCTTCTTCGCCAGCCGCACCTGCAAATCGATCTCGCGGCGCGTCTGTTCCAGCAGGCGCTCGCGATCGGCGGCGGCGGCCGTGGCAATGCGCTGCTCTTCCGCCTTGATCTCGTCGGCGCCGCGCGCGCGAAGCGCGGTCACTTCACCAGGCAGCGCCTGCAGCTTTTGGTCGATCGCGGCCAGCTGCGCATTGGCGTTGTTTCGGAGTTCGGCCGCTTCAACGAGGTCTTTTCTGATGGTGGCGCTGCGGCCGGACAGGTACTCGGTGAACGGCTTGTTGAAGAAGTAATAGAGAATGCCGATGAAGATGATGAAGTTGGCGGTCGGCCATGCCATGCCACGCACCATGCCGCCGATGCTCTGGTCGTGGCCGCCTTCGGCGGCGTGCTCCTGCGGCATCGGCCGGCGCATGTGCCTGCTGTGCCTCGGGTGCCTTGGGTGCCGGGGCATGCTCCTGCGCATGGGCGGGCGCGTAACTCAGCAAAAGCGCTGCAAATAAAGCGGTTGCGACTTTGCGCTTTAATTCACAAGCTCCGTTGAAGAAGTTGATCATCTGCCTTCTGCGACCTCCTGTGGCACCTTGGACTAAGTCGCCCGGCCGAGTACGCGCGACACGATCGCGCCGGCCAGGGTGGACGCATCGCGGTCGAGCGCGGCGCGCGCCTCTTTCGACTCCTGCTGCACACTCGCGCGCGCCGCCGAGAGTTCCTGTTCGACAGTGGAGCGAGTCGCGGCCAAAAGAGCGGCGCGTTTGTCGAGCGCCGATTTGCGCATGTCGTCCATCTGTTGATAGACCTCGCCACGCGCAGCGTTCAGTTTCCGATGGTACTCGGCAGCGGCGGTGGTCGCCTTCTGCGACGCGTTTTCGGCGAGCTCTTTGGCACCGCGAACGGCGGTAGTGCGCGCATCGATGATGCGCAGGATCGGCTGGAAGACCATCGTGTTGAGCAGAAAGGTGCACAACAGCAAGAAGCCGACGACCCAAAGCGTGGTGATATCCGGCGTTAACAAACAATTAAATGTATCACGACAGGCCGAGGTTCCAGGGGTTCCACGGTTCCAGGGGGTCCCAAGGGTTTGGCTCTTGGATTAGGCTGATTACCCTATTACAAGCCTCTTACCGCTCTTGGTTCCAACGGTTCCGATGAAAACGGCCTGAATTCCAGTTTCTCGAAGGTTCTTCATCACCTGGTCCGCCGATTCAGCCGCGACGGATATCAGGAGTCCTCCCGACGTTTGCGGGTCGAAGACGAGGTCCTGGCGGGCTTCGGAAACGTCCGGTCCAAACTCGATTCCCGACGCGAAGTAGTCCCTGTTGGTCGTCATTCCTCCCGACTTGTTCCCGGCAGCCATGTCGAGGACCCCGGGAATTATGGGCAGCGAGTTCGCCTCGATCTCGATCGTCACGTTGCTGCCGGCGGCCATCTCCGAAGCGTGACCGGCGAGTCCGAAACCGGTGATGTCGGTACATGCGTGAACGCCGCGCTCATGAGGAGACGCGGCATTCGCGATCGCTTCCGCCGCGGCCTTGTTGAGCGTACGCATTTCGGTGACCGCCCGATCGATCAGGTCGTCACTCGCGCGGCCGAACTTGATGGCCGTGCCGACGATCCCGGTGCCGAGAGGCTTGGTGAGAATCAATCGATCCCCTGGCTTCGCGTTGGTGTTGGTGAGGATGCGCTTCGGATCGACGGCTCCAGTGACCGCGTAACCGAACTTAATCTCGCGATCCTGGACCGTGTGACCGCCGAGCAATGCGACGCCGGCTTCGCGCAGCTTGTCGAAGCCGCCGCGAAAGATCTGCGCGATGTCGTCGGTGAGCAGCCCGTCCTGTGGAAACGCCGCGATGGCCAGCGCGGTGACGGGGCGCCCGCCCATCGCATAGACATCGCTCAGCGAATTGGCCGCGGCGATCTGTCCATAGACGTAGGGGTCGTCGACGATCGGCGTAAAGAAATCCACCGTCTGCACCAAAGCAGGACCACCCTCCCACGCGTACACACCCGCATCGTCCGCGGTCCTGTAGTCGACGAGGATGCGTGGGTCAGTCTGGGTTGGTATGCCGCTCAGGACCTGAGCGAGCTCGCCGGCGGCGAGTTTGCTCGCTCAACCGGCGCAGGAGACCATTTCGGTCAGCCGTTTCCTCTCGGACACTTCATACACCTCCTTCCTGTCACGTACGGGCCACGGAGGCACGAGTCTCGGAGCTTTCTTTCAAAATGCCCGTATGTCGCTTCGAAGTTGACGGGCGTTTAGAAAAGATTCCTCCGTGCCTCTGTGCCTCCGTGGCCCGTATGTTTACTTTCTCTCTGTCAGATATTCGTATAGTCGTTGAAGTTCGTTTTCGTTGGTGAATGAAATGGAGATGGTCCCACCCTTGCCCTTGCGTTTGATCTCAACCGGCGTGCCGAGCGAGATGCGCAGTTGCTCCTCCGCGGCGCGCGTGTGCACATCCTTCTTCGGTTGCGGCGGTTTGTCGTCGCCGCGCTTGGCGCCAATCTCTTTCTTGACGAGCGCTTCGGTCTCCCGCACCGAGAGCGCCCTCGAGACGACATCTCGCGCAAGGCGGCGCTGATCGCTCTCGGAGGGGAGCGCGACAATCGCGCGCGCGTGGCCCATCGAGAGCGCGCCGGAGGCGACATTGCCGCGCACTTCTTCCGGAAGCTTCAACAGGCGCAGGTAGTTGGCGACGGTCGCGCGATCCTTGCCGACCTCGGCGGCAATGTCGTCCTGCTTCAGGTGAAACTCGTCGGCGAGCTGCTGATAGGCGGCGGCCTCTTCCATCGGGTTGAGGTCCTCGCGCTGGATGTTTTCAATCAGCGCCATTTCGAGCAGCCGCTTCTTCTCCGCCGGCGGAACGTCTTTGACGACGATCGGGACCGTGGCGAGCTCGGCCCGCTGCGCGGCGCGCCAGCGGCGTTCGCCCGCGATGATCTGGTAGCGCTCGCGGCCGCCTAACGGGCTCTCGAGCCTGCGGACGACGATCGGCTGAATGACGCCGTTCGCCTTGATCGATCGCGCGAGGTCATCGAGCTTCCCGGCGTCGATCGGTCCGCGCGGCTGGTAGTGATTGGGCTCGAGCTGATCGACGTCGACTTCGAGCGCCGCGCGCGGCGGTGCCGTCAACGCCTCGGCCGCATCGGGAATGAGCGCGCTCAATCCCTTTCCGAGTGCTGGTCTTTTGTCCATGCTGTTCCTGTCGACCTGTTGCCTGTTCGCCTGTTCGCGTTCGCCTGTTCGCGTTCGCCGTTCGCCTGTTGGCCTGCTACGCGAGCGCAGGCTGATTTCTTTCCAGCACCTCGCGAGCGAAGGCAAAGTACGCTTCAGCGCCGCGCGATCGCGCATCGTATGTCACGGCTGGCAGGCCATGGCTAGGCGCTTCGGCGAGGCGCACGTTGCGCGGAATCACGGTGCGATACACCTTATCCTTGAAGAATTCGCGCACGTCACGCGAAACCTGCTGGCCAAGGTTGGTGCGCTCGTCGTTCATCGTCAACAGCACGCCCTCGATATCGAGCGACGGATTGAGCGACGCGCGCACGCGCCGCATCGTCGCAACCAGATCGGCGAGGCCTTCGAGCGCGAAGTACTCGCAGTGCAGCGGAATCAGCACGCGATCGGCCGCGACGAGCGCGTTGAGCGTGAGCAGGCCGAGCGAGGGAGGTGAGTCGATGATGATGAAATCGAATTCGTCGCGCAGCTGGCGCGAGCAGGTTTTTCAGGCGGCACTCGCGGCCTTCGACGCTGATGAGTTCGATCTCGGCGCCGGACAGGTCGCGCGTGGCGGGAATGATCGAGAGGCGGTCGACCGTCGTCGGCAGAATGAATTCGTGCAGGTCGGCGTCGGTGCCGGTGATCGCCTCGTAGATCGTGCGGCCGGGCGCGTTCTTGCCTTTTTGTCCGAGGCCGCTGGTGGCGTTGCCCTGGGCATCGCAGTCGACGAGCAGCACTTTGCGGCCGTCGAGGGCGAGGGCGGCGGCCAGATTGATCGCCGTGGTGGTCTTTCCGACTCCACCTTTCTGGTTTGTGACGGCGATAACCTTTGCCATATCAGTGCTTTAGCCGTTTATTATGTTGATTAACCTAATTTGTGACTTGCTTGGCAGCTGGGTATCAATTTAGCGCACTCTTTCACTGCGAACAAGGTGATTGTTCCACGTGGAACCACTTGCGGTCGACGATTGACGGCTTCGGCCGGCACGCTCAGACGCGAGTCTTACTCAGGACGACCAATTTCGAGTGCAGCGAATCGACGAGCGGGTAGGTCGCCATCCACGATAGCGGCGGGGGCGGGGAATCCTCAAGGTCGTTCTTGCTGGCGCCGCGGAACAGCAACAACTTGCCGCCCGGCCGCAGGAAAGCCTGGAGCGTATTCAAGGTTCGGGTTTCAATGCGGACCGCGCGGATTGAAACGAGGTCGAGGGCTTCATGTAGCTCGGCGCGGGGCAACAGCTCTTCGAATCGTGATGTTTCGACTTCGGCATCACGAAGCCCGAGCGTGCGAATTGCTTCGCGCAGGAACACACCCTTGCGGGTCTTGACCTCGACCATCCGGAGCGAGAGATTACGGCTCGCCAGCTTGAGCGGGATCGCCGGCGAACCTCCGCCAGAACCGGCATCGAGGAGGGTGCGGGCGTTCTCGGGAACGTAGCCCGCGGCAACCACCGGTTCGATGATCAGACGATCGATCGCCTCATCGTCTCCCCCTGGGACCAGGCGGTAAGCCGTGAGGTTGATCTTGGCATTCCATTTGGTGAGGAGCTGATAGTAGGTTTCGAGGCTGTCGGCCAGCTGTGCCTCGATCAAGATTCCCGCCGCCTTCGCCCGACGCCTCAGCCGCTCACGGAACTCCCGTTCGCCACGAGCCGGAACTCTATCCAGTCGGCAGTCGAGAGTCGACAGTTAAGAGCTTTCAGTCATCAGGTCTCAGTCCAGTCAACAGTTGCGCAGTCCGGGACTGAGAAACTGCCGGCTGAACCGATAACTGCTGATTGAAAGCTCTTAACTGTCGACTCTCGACTGCCGACTGAATCAGAGTCGGTCGAGTATGCGCCGACGACCGCCACTGCCGCCGGCGTGACACCTGGGATTCGCTGGGCCTGACCGAGCGTTTCAGGCCTGGTTTCCGAGAATCGCTGCACCATTTCTCTCGATAGGCCGGGAACTTTTTCAAACGGAAAGGCGTCGGGGATGCGACGCCGCTCAGCGTGCAGAGCCCTGGCGACTGCCTGTTGTTGGCGAAGCAGATATCCCTCGTACTTGACCGTCGTCTCGACGGAGGTCAGATCGAGCATTCGGTCGGCGCCACTCGTTTGGATGCGGACGTCGCCATTCACCTCCAACTGCTGCAGCGTGGTCTCGGGCCGGCGCAGCGCCTGCGCTGCTGGGACTCTGGCGCCGCCCTCAACCTTTACCCAACTCCGCTGCAGCACGTCCAAGTTGGCCTCGAATCGGGCTTTCCTTGCCTGAAATCTCTCCCATCGGTCGTCGTCTACAGTCCCTGCTTCGCGCCCCTTCGGCGTGAGCCGCAGGTCTGCGTTGTCGGTACGCAGAAGCAGACGGTATTCGGCCCGAGACGTGAACATTCGATACGGCTCGAGGCATCCCTTTGTGACGAGGTCGTCGACCATGATGCCGAGATAGGCCTCGTCGCGGCGGAAAACCATGGGCTTACTGTTCTGGACTCGCAATGCCGCGTTGAGGCCAGCAATCAGACCCTGACCCGCGGCTTCCTCGTATCCAGACGTGCCGTTAATCTGGCCCGCGAAAAACAGGCCTGAAACACGGTGGGTTTCGAGCGTCGAGCGCAGTTCCGTCGGCTGGACGAAGTCGTACTCGACCGCGTAGCCGGGCCGAAGCATCACGGCGGATTCGAGGCCGGGCAAGGAGTGGATCAACTCCCGCTGGATTTCCGCCGGCAGACTCATCGAGAAGCCGTTGACGTAAATCTCCTCAACGTCGAGCCCTTCCGGCTCGAGGAACAACTGATGCCGCTCCCGATCCGGGAATCGCATCACCTTGTCCTCGAGCGAAGGACAGTACCTTGGCCCTATCCCTTCGATCTGGCCGTTATAAAGCGGCGACTCGTCGATCCGACTTCGCACCAGGTGATGCACCCGTTCATTGGTGTGCATCAGGAAGCAAGGTGCCTTATTGGAGGGCGTCTTGGTCGCCGCAAAAGAAAACGGAATCGGCTCGGCGTCGCCATGTTCCACGTGGAACACGCCGCGATTCACGCCTTCCTCGAAGTCGATTGACGTCCGTGCCAGCCGCGGTGGCGTCCCGGTCTTGAGACGGCCCCCTCGAAACTGGAGAGACTTGATGGATTCGGCCAAATCCTGCGAAGGCGGCTCATCCGCACGACCTGCGGGACGCTGTTCTCGACCAACGTGGACCAACCCGTTCAAGAAGGTCCCGGTCGTGATTACGAGGGACTTGCAGCGAAAAGTGCGGCCATCCTCGAGCTCGAGACCGCAAATTTCTCCCGCGTCGAGCAAGATCCGGCCAGCGCGGCCAAGGATCCATTCGATATTCGGTTCGGCCTCGAGCGCGGTTCTCACCCACCGGCCATATTCCGGCTTGTCCGCCTGGGCTCGCGGTGACCACACCGCCGGCCCGCGGCTGCGATTGAGCAACTTGAATTGTATTCCTGTAGCGTCTATTGCTCGGCCCATCAATCCGCCGAGCGCATCGATCTCGCGAACCAGATGTCCCTTCGCCGTGCCGCCGACGGCGGGATTGCACGGCATGTGCGCGACCGTTTCTCGAGTGAGCGTGCACAGGCCGACGCTGCGTCCGAGCTTCGCCGCAGCCCACGCGGCTTCGACTCCCGCGTGTCCGGCGCCAATGACTATTACATCCAAATTACTCATTCAATCTTGACGCTTGATGACTATTTCTGATTTCGGATCGAGCGGATTGCGGATCAATTGTCGATCGCGGGTTGCAGGATTTCAATCAACCAATCCGAAATCCGCAATTGATCCGCAATCCGCTCGATCCGAGATCCGAAATCGTCTGATTGCGGATTCTACTTCCCGATGCAGAAGCGTTCGAAGATGTGGCGCAGCAGATCGTCGGTCGTCTTGCGACCGGTGATCTCCTGCAGTGCGGCGCCGGCCTCCTGCAGATCGAGCAGAGGAAATTCTTCGGACACCTCGGCCTCGAGCGCGGCGGCGGCGCGCGTCAGCGATTCTCTCGCGCGTTCCAGGAGCGCAGCGTGGCGGACGTTGGTCACCTGTGGACGATCGCGAAGCGATTCTTCCACCTTCGCTGATGCGACGGCGGACAAGCCCGTTCCGAGCGCAGAACCGATCGCGGCGATCAGGCGATCGATGCCGGCGCCGGTCGTCGCCGAGATCGCCACGGCTTCGACGGGATCAAGCGGTTCGAGCGGTTGCGACGGCGGCAGATCGATCTTGTTCCACACGACCACGCGCGGCCGCGCCGCTGTCACGCCGAGCAGCTCGCGATCGTCGTTCGTCAGCGGGCGCGATCGATCCAGCATCACGATCGTCAGGTCGGCAACCGTGACCGCCGCCCTGGCGCGCGCGACGCCTTCCTGCTCGACGACGTCAGCCGTCTCGCGGACGCCCGCCGTATCGACAGCGAGAGCGAGAGCCCGCCGATGTCGGCTTGCTCGGTCAGCAGATCGCGCGTCGTGCCGGGAATCGCCGTGACGATCGCGCGATTCGCGTTGAGCAGCACGTTGAACAGGCTCGACTTGCCGACGTTCGGCGCGCCGACAATCGCCACGGCGGCGCCCTCGCGGACAAGCCGGCCGCGTCGCGCCTGCGCCAGCAGCGCATCGATGCGCGCAATCACGCCAGCGATCGCCGCGTTCGCTTCCTTCGGCGCGACGAAGTGATAGCCCTCGTCGGGAAAATCCAGCGACGCCTCGAGCTTCGCGACGATGTCGAACAGCTCCTTCTCGATCGCAGTGATTGTCGTCGTCAACGTGCCTTCGAGCTGATCGAAGGCGGCCCGCGCCTGCAGCGGCGTGACGGCGTCGATCAGATCCGCGACCGCCTCCGCCTGGACGAGATCGAGCTTCTGATTGAAGAAAGCGCGCGAAGCGTGAATTCACCCGGCTCCGCAAGCCGGGCGCCGGCGCTGATTGCGGCGCGCAGAATCGAGCTGAGAACGACCGGGACTTCCGTGCGCAGAAATTTCAACCACGTCCTCGCCGGTGTACGAAGCGGGCGCAACGAAGTACGTCAAAACCACCTGATCGAGTGTTCGTTGGTGCCAGGCACCAGCGGCACTTTCGCGAACGTAGCGTGTCGAGGCTTGAGCGGGCGGTCGCGTCCGATGAGCTCGGTCGCAATTCGCGACGCATCCGGACCGCTGAGCCGGATCACACCGAGACCACCGCGCCCGGCGGCGTCGCGATCGCGACGATGGTGTCGGAGGTGGAAAACATGAAGTAGCCAGTATCCAGTAGCCAGATGTCAGAAAGGCAAGAGCTTTCCTGGCTACCGGCTTCTGGCTACCGGCTACTTACTTAACCGAGATAATCACCGTCTTTTCGAACGCGTCGCCGATGCTTTCCGAGGTCACCGACTCGAGCTCGGCGACGGCGAGGTGCACGATGCGGCGCTCGTAGGGATTGAGCGGACCAATCTCCTGCGCCAGGCCGCTGTCCTTGGCCTTGCCGCCGAGGAACAGCGCCATCTGCCGCAGCTCGTCGTCCTTGCCCTTGCGATAGCCCATGCAGTCGACGACCAGGCGCCGGCCCTTCCGACGCTTCGTGGCGGTAAATCGCCGCGACGATGTGCTGGAGCGCGGCAAGCGCTTCGCCCTGGCGGCGGATCAGGACGTTGCCGTCCTCGCCGGTCAGGTTGATGCGGACGCCGTCCGGCATTTCTTCCGCGGACGGCCTCGAGGTCGAGGTCCATCGCGTCGACGATTTTCTGGACAAACTCAGTGATGTCGGCTGTGGCCATAAGTAACGGTGCCTGATGTGCGTGGTGCCTAAGGGTGCCTATTTTGCAGCAGCACGCGCCGGAGCGCCAATCAGATAGTTGGTGAAGTACTGCTGGCCGATCGTGAACAGCGTGCTGACCAGCCAGTAAATCACGAGGCCGCTCGGGAACGACAGCGACATCACCGAGAACATGATCGGCATGAACATCATGATGCGCTGCTGCGCCGGATCGGCCGTCGACGGCGTGATCTTGGTCTGCCAGAACTGCGCGGCGCCCATGACGAGCGGCAGGACATAAAAGGGATCCGGCGCCGACAGGTTGTGGATCCAGCCGACGAAGTCCGCGCCGCGGATTTCGATCGACTGCGACAGCATGTTGTAGAACGCGAACAGGAACGGGAACGTCAGCAGCATCGGGATGCAGCCGCTGGCCGGGTTGACGCCCTTGGCCTTGTAGAGCGCCATCACCTCGGTGTTCATCTTCTGCCGCTCGGGGTCGGTGACCTTGTACTTCGCGTAGCGATCCTGGATCGCCTTCATCTGCGGCTGGATCTCCTGCATCTTGCGCATCGAGACCACGCTCTTGTGCCGCAGCGGGAAGAGCGCGAGGTTGATCAGCAGCGTGAGGACGATGATCGCCCAGCCCCAGTTGCCGATGAAGCCGTGCACCCACTTGAGCGCGCCGAGCAGCGGCACCGCCAGCCACGAGAAGATGCCGAAGTTGATGACGCGCGTCAGCTTCGGGATCGATCGCCCGCAGCGTCGTCGAACTCCTTCGGTCCGAAGAAGAATCGCGACTGGTCCTGCGGCGACTGGAAGCGCACCGAGTAATCGACGTAGCGGCCGGTGATATTGGGATCGTCGGGTTGCGGCACGATCGTCGGGGCGTAGTCCACGCGCACCGGCTGCGTGTTCTGCTCGTTCAGCAGCATCGAGACGAAGTAGTGATCGTCAACGCCGGCGTAGCGGAACAGGCCTTCCCGCACGCCCGATTCGGTGGCGCGATGCGCTCGACGTCGCCGTCCTTGTGGACGATCGGCTGTGCCGGCGTGTTGTAGCTCGGCGAGAAGAACGACGCCGGCGCGCGCGCGCGATGTCGTCGCCAAGGCCCGGTCCCCAGTGGATGACGGGATTCAGCCGCTGCCCGCCCATCTGCACGTCGGCGCCGAAACACGATCACGTAGCTCGTCGGCTCGAGCGTGAACGTCTTCTTGACGCTGAAGCCGTCGGCGGACGCCGGCCTCGAACACGATCGTCTGCGGCGATGCGGTCGCGTCGACCATCTCACCGGCCGGCGGCGCCGTTGACGGTGACGCGATAGACGGCATCGTTGAGACGCGCGCTCGATCGCCTGATCGTCGACCGTCAGCGCGAAGGGCTTGATCGCGTCCGCGCCCGCGCCGCCGGGCACCAGATCGAGCGGCTGCCCGGCATCGGTGCGGTACTCCTTCAGGATCCAGTGAACGATCGTCGCCGCCACGATTCGAGAAGACGGCCTTGACCTTGGTCGTCTCGACAATGATCTCGCGCGCGTTCGACTTCGCTCACCGTCGCAGCGATCGCGGGTGACGCAGGTGCGGCGGGTGCAACGGGTGCGGCGGGTGGACCAGATGCGGGCGCGGCGGGTGAGCCTGTCGGGCTCGTCGCGCTTGCATTCTGATTCGGCGTTCGCGGCCGGCGCGCTGGGCACGGGCGCGGGCGGCGGCATCACGAATCGCTGAAACAGAAACAGCACCAGAAATGACAGCGTGATGGCGAGGAGAACTCGGCGTTCCATCTGATGATTTACTTGATAGGATCGACCTGGTGTCGAGTGACCGGTGACGGGACCGGGATCGAAGCCGTGACCGCCGAACGGATGACAACGGCACAGACGCTTCGTGCCGATCCATCCGCCGCGGAGCACTCCGAAGCGCGCGATCGATTCGCTCATGTAGTCGGCGCAGCCGGGCGTGTAGCGGCAGCTGCCGGCAAAGAGCGGCGAGAACGTCATCTTGTAAGCCCGACAAACAGCAACGCAGCCTTGCGAGTGGACTCATTGCGGGCTTACCCTGAGCGAGTTCGTGTCCTGCGCAGCAGGACGCGAACGAGTCGAAGGGTTGCGCGAGCAGCGATCGGAATTCCGCCTCGATGCGATCGTAGGCCGCGTCCAGCATCTCGCGGCGCGGCACGACGACGACGTCGACCGCGGCGGCGGGTTTGTTGTGACGAAACAGCTCGCGAACGAGACGCTTGGCGCGATTTCTCTCGACGGCGGCGCCCATTTTTCGAGTGGCTGCTATACCCAGACGGGCCGGTCCCGCCTCGCGTTCCCTCGTGAACATGGTCATGAGGCGTCCGGAGCGCTTGAAACCTGTCTTGTAGATGAGTTCGAAGTCGGCCCGCTTCCGAACGTGCTCGGCGGCAGGAACGCTGGCTCTGGGGCTTGGGACTTGGGACTTGGAGCTTGCGCTCAGTCCAAGCCCAGGACCCAGGACCCAGGACCTTTACTTCTCGTCTGAAACGGTCAGGCGCTTGCGGCCCTTGGCGCGGCGGCGCTTCAACACCTGCCGGCCGTCCTTGGTCGCCATGCGGACCAGGAAGCCGTGACGCTTGGCGCGGCGGCTGGTATTCGGTTGAAACGTTCGCTTGCCCTTCTTGGATCTGGCCATTTTTCTCCTCCGCCTTCGCGGCGAAGCCGCTCCGGCGAGACCTCGCCGTAGCGTGGCGCGGTTGCAAGACCCGCGCGGAGGCGGGTCGGTCGAACCTAACGATTATAGTCGGTATTCGCAATCCGGGAACCGGGAACCGGCATGCTAAAGTGACCCCTTCCCCAGGTTCCAGGTTCCCGGCTCCCGGATTTAGGGAGTTTTCCACACCTGTGGAAAACATTGTGGAAAAGCCAGCGGTTCCATTGCTATAAGTCCTTATTTATCATTAAGTTTACACAGATGTCCAAGCGTGACCAGTTTGGGACCAGGTCCTCAGCCGCATCGAAGATCAGGTCGGAAAGCACAGCTTTTCGACGTGGTTCAAGCCGACTGCCCTGCTGAGGGATGGCGGGGAGAGCCTGTCGATTCGCGTCCCGAACCCTTTGTTCGTCGAATGGCTGCCCAAGCACTACTCGGTCGTGCTCGCCGAGGCACTGCGCGACGTCGGCCGGCCGGACGTGAAACTGGTGTTCGTGCCGGACGGCGCCGGGGTTCCTGAAGAGCCGCGCCCGCCCACGGTCCTCAAGAGGACCAGCCCGGAATTCGAGAACGTCGTCGAAGCGCCGCCCTCACAAGACGACGCGGCACCACAGCGCGCCGGGAGCCTGATTCCACGCTACACCTTCGACACCTTCATCGTCGGACCGTCGAATCAATTTGCGCACGCCGCCTGCCGCGCGGTTGCCGAAACGCCGTCGCGTTCGTACAACCCGCTCTTCATTCACGGCGGCGTCGGTCTCGGCAAGACGCACTTGATGCATGCGATCGGCCACTACGTGGTGCAGCATCATCCGGGACTCGTGCTCACCTACATCTCGTCCGAGCGTTTCATGAACGAGATGATCAACGCCGTGCGCTTCGATCGCATCCTCGATTTCCGATCGCGCTATCGCAGCGTCGACGTGCTGCTGGTCGACGACATCCAGTTCGTGTCGGGCAAGGAAGGCACGCAGAACGAGTTCTTCCACACCTTCAACGCGCTGCACGACGCGCAGAAGCAGATCGTCATCAGCAGCGACCGTCCTCCCCATGAAATTCCCGCTCTCGAAGAGCGGCTGCGCTCGAGATTCGAGTGGGGATTGATCGCCGACATCCAGGTCCCGGACGTCGAGACGAAGGCGGCGATTCTCAAGCGGAAAGCGGAGGAAGAAGGCGTGCCGCTCGCCAACGACGTGGCGATGTTCATGGCCAGCCGCATCAAGTCGAACGTGCGCGAGCTCGAAGGATCGCTGATCCGGCTGATCGCGTATTCATCGCTGACGACGAAGCCGCTGACGATCGATCTGGCGCAGGAAGTGTTGCGGAACGTGATCGATCACGACGAGAAGGCGGTCACGATCGAACAGATTCAGAAGTACGTCGCCGACTACTACCACCTCAAGCTGCACGAGTTGAAGTCGCGCAACAACTCGAAGTCGGTGGCGATGCCGCGCCAGGTCGCGATGTATCTGTGCAAGTCGCTGACGCACGCCTCACTGCCCGAGATTGGCCGCAGTTTTGGCGGCAAGCATCACTCGACGGTGATTCACTCGATCAAGAAAGTCGAAGAAATGCGCAAGAAGAATGGCGATTTCGACAAGCAGGTCGCCAATCTGATCGAGTCGGTGAAGTAGCTTCGCAGGTTTTCCACAGCCCTTTTGTGCATGGATTGCGGGCTGCTGATGGGGCGAAAGACCCCATTCTGACCGTCCGTCCAACAACAGTCGATTCACAGAAAAATGCACAGGTTAAATTATTGATATAAAGGACTTATTCCTGCTGGAAATTTCGTAAACAGGACCTATTTCCTGTATACTTTTATATCTTCGCCTTTCACTCAATTCTCAGAGGTTAAGCAGGGCTATGGAACTGGTCGCCAGGAAAGCCGATCTTGTGCGGGAACTGCAATTTTTCCAGCAGATCGTTGAGCGCAAGAACACCATTCCGATCCTGGCGAACGTGCTGCTGGAGGGAACAGGCAACGAAGTGACGCTGCTGGCCACCGACCTCGAGGTCGCGCTCCGCAGCCGCTGTGAAGCCGCTGTCAGCAAGCCCGGCTCGGTGACCCTGCCGGCAAAAAAACTGTATGAGGTCGTTCGCGCGCTGCCGGATGGCGACGTCAACATCGAGACCGACAAGGGCGGCACGACCGTGAAGGTGTCGGGCGGCCAGTTCAGCTCGAAGATGCCGACGCTGCCCCGCGAAGATTTTCCGAGCCTGCCGGAAGCCGGCGGCGGCGTGAAGGCGACCATCAACGGCAAGTCGCTTGCGCAGATGGTGGCGAAGACGCAGTTTGCGATCACCGGCGAAGACACGCGCTTCTATCTCAACGGCGCGCAGTTCGTGTTGAAGCCGGATGACATGACGTTTGTGGCCACCGACGGCCATCGTCTGGCGCTCGTCAACGTCAAGCACGACGGCGACAAGGGCGACGACATCAAGGCGATTCTGCCGCGCAAGACGCTCGCGGAGCTTGGCCGCCTGCTCGCCGAAGGCGACAACGACGTTCAGTACGAGCGCGGCGAGAATCATCTGTTCTTCGAGATCGGTCCGCGGCTGCTGATCTCGCGAATGATCGACGGGCAGTTCCCCGCCTACGAAAAGGTCATTCCGAAAGGCAACGACAAGCACGTCGAGTTCGAGCGCGATCGCCTGACGCAGGCGGTGCGCCGCGTCGCGATCCTTTCGAACGAGCGATCGCGCGCGGTCAAGATGATCCTCGAGAAGGGCAAGGTCGAAGTGACCTCGAGCAGCCCCGAGTTTGGCGAAGCGCACGAGCCGATTCCGATTGAATACAGCGGGCCGTCGCTCACGATCTGCTTCAACGCGCAGTACGTCCTCGACTTCCTCGGCGTGGTCGAGTCGGAAGTCGTGGCGCTCGAGTTGAAGGATGAAGTCAGCCAGGCAGTGATGAAGCCCGTGGGTGCGGATGGTTACGACTACACCTACGTCATCATGCCGATGCGAGTGTGACGAAAAATTGTCTGAACTAGAAAACAACGGATCGACACACGTCAGCAGCGAATACGGCGCGGAAAGCATCAAGGTCCTCGAAGGGCTTGAAGCGGTTCGCAAGCGTCCGGCGATGTACATCGGCTCCACGGGGCCGTCCGGGTTGCACCACCTGGTTTACGAGATCGTCGACAACTCGATCGACGAAGCGCTCGCCGGCTTCTGCACCGAAGTCAACGTCACGATTCACCTCGACAACTCGATCAGCGTCATCGACAACGGCCGCGGCATTCCGACCGACATGCACGAGAGCGGCAAGTCGGCCGCTGAAGTTGCGCTGACGGTGCTGCACGCCGGCGGCAAGTTCGAGAACAGCGCCTACAAGGTGTCGGGCGGCCTGCACGGCGTCGGTGTGTCGGTGGTCAACGCGCTCTCGGAACGGCTCGATCTCGAGATCTGGCGCAACGACAACACGCACCAGCAGAGCTACGAGCGCGGCAAGCCGGTCGCCGACCTGACGGTCACCGGGACGACGAAGCGCCGCGGCACGAAGGTCACGTTCAGGCCCGACCCGCAGATCTTCGAGCTCATCGAATTCAGCTTCGACACCCTGGCCGGGCGCCTGCGCGAGCTGGCGTTCCTGAACGCCGGCGTTACGATCACGCTCGACGACGAGCGCGAAGCCGCCAAGAGCCATCGCTTCCATTACGACGGCGGCATCGTCTCGTTCGTCGAGCACCTGAACAAGAACAAGGGTGTGGTGAACGAGAAGCCGGTGTTCATGCACGGCAATCGCGACGGCATCGACGCCGAGATCGCGCTGCAGTGGAACGACGGCTACAACCCGCGCGAATTCTCGTTCGCCAACAACATCAACACGCACGAAGGCGGCACGCACCTGTCCGGGTTCCGCGCGGCGCTGACGCGCACGATCAACGCCTACGCGACCGCCAACAACCTCGCGAAGGACCTGAAAGACACGACGATCAGCGGCGATGACATCCGCGAAGGCATGACCGCGGTCATCAGCGTCAAGATCCCGAATCCGCAGTTCGAAGGCCAGACCAAGACCAAGCTCGGCAACACCGAGGTCAAGGGCATCGTCGAAGCGATCGTCAACGACAAGCTCGGCGCGTTCCTCGAAGAGAACCCGGCCATCGCCAAGCGCATCGTGCAGAAGTCCGTGGATGCGGCCCGCGCGCGCGATGCGGCCCGCAAGGCCCGCGACCTGGTTCGCCGCAAGGGCGCGCTCGACGGCAGCTCGCTGCCCGGCAAGCTGGCCGATTGCCAGGAGCGCGATCCGGCCCAGGCCGAGATTTACATCGTCGAAGGCGAATCGGCGGGCGGCTCGGCGAAGCAGGGACGCGATCGGCGCTTCCAGGCGATTCTGCCGATCAAGGGCAAGATCCTGAACGTCGAGCGGGCGCGCCTCGATCGCATGCTCAGCTCCGACGAAATCAAGACGATGATCGCGGCGCTCGGCTGCGGCATCGGCACCGATGATTTCGACATCGACAAGCTCCGCTACCACCGCGTCATCATCATGACCGACGCGGACGTGGACGGCTCGCACATCCGGACGCTGCTGCTGACGTTCTTCTATCGACAGATGCCGATGCTGGTCGAGCGCGGCCACGTCTACATCGCGCAGCCGCCGCTCTTCCGCGCCAAGCGCGGCAAGTCGGAAACCTTCATCAAGGACGAGCGCGCGCTCGAGAACTTCCTGGTGCATCGCGCGGTCGAATCGCGGTCGGTGACGACGCAGGAAGGCGCCGAGTATTCCGGCGCCGAGCTCGAAAAGTTTCTCCACGGCCTGATCGCGTATCGCAACGTGCTGGCTTCGGTCGAGCGCCGCGGCCATGCCCGCGACATCGTCGAAGCGCTGCTCGATCGCGAGGCGCGCGGCCGCGCCTTCTTCGACGATCAGACGACCCTGCAGGGGCTGGCCGATCAACTGACCACGCCGATTCGCGACGTCACCGTCCTCCGCGACGAAGAGCACAACGCGTGGACGCTGCAGAATCGACGATCGCGCGAGCGGCTATTCGCGCATCGACCTGATCGGCCCGGAATTCGTGACGTCGGGTGAGTTCAGGACCCTGGTCGGCAGCTACGCCGAGGTCAGCGCCATCGTCCGGGCGATGCGCAAGGGTCCGATCGAAGTGCGCGTGTCCGACGGGATCAAAGCCGCCGCCGAGGAAGCTGAAGAAGCAGCGGAAGCGGCCGAACTGAGCGCCGACGAGAAAGACGCGCTCGGCGCGATCGGGCTGACGCCAACCACGGCCGCGGCCGCCGCGGCCGCCGAAGAACGGGCCGGTGTCCGTTCGCACGATCGACGAGTTCATCGATCACTTCATCGCGCTCGGCCGCAAGGGCGTGGCGATCAATCGCTACAAGGGCCTTGGTGAAATGAATCCGGAGACGCTCTGGACGACCACCATGAACCCGGAGATCCGGACGCTGCTCCAGGTGCGTGCCGAGGATCACACCGAAGCGGATTCGATGTTCACGACGCTGATGGGCGACCAGGTCGAACCGCGCCGCAAGTTCATCGAAGACAACGCGCTGGAAGTGAAGAATCTTGATATCTAGCAGGGATCAGGGACCAGGGATCAGCGATCAGTGGAAATCAATCGGACTCCCGTAAACATCGAAGACGAGATGAAGCGCTCGTACCTGGATTACGCGATGAGCGTGATCATCGGGCGGGCGCTGCCGGACGTCCGCGACGGCCTGAAGCCCGCGCACCGCCGCGTGCTCTACGCGATGAGCCAGATGGGCCTCGCCTCGAACCGCGCCTATCGCAAGTGCGCAAAGGTGATCGGCGAAGTCATCGGCAACTACCATCCGCACGGCGATCAACCGGCCTACGACACGCTGGTCCGCCTGGCGCAGGACTTCAACATGCGCAAGACCCTGGTCGACGGCCAGGGCAACTTCGGCTCGGTGGACGGCGATCCGCCGGCCGCGTATCGCTACACGGAAGCCAGGCTCGAGGCGCTCGCCGAAAGCCTGATGGAGGATCTCGACAAGAACACCGTCGATTTCGTCCCGAACTTCGACGAGACGACGACGGAGCCGACGGTGTTCCCGGCGACGTATCCGAACCTGCTGGTCAACGGCTCGACGGGCATTGCCGTCGGCATGGCCACGAACATCCCGCCGCACAACCTCGGCGAGGTGATCGACGGCGTGATCTGGATCATCGAGAACACGCTGTGTCGGGCTCGACGCGGTCCACATACTCGCGAGAGCAGAAGCTCAAGGAACTGATCCGGCTGATCCCGGGCCCCGACTTCCCCACCGGCGGCATGATCGTCGGCAAGCGCGGCATCCACGAGGCCTACCTGACCGGCCGCGGCTCGATCCAGGTGCGCGCCCGCACCGAGATCGAAACGACGAAGAAAGGCGATCGCCAGCAGATCGTCGTCACCGAGATCCCGTATCAGCTGAACAAGACGCGGCTGCTCGAGCGCATCGCCGAGCTCGTCCGCGAGAAGACGATCGAGGGCATTTCCGATCTTCGCGACGAATCGGATCGCGACGGCATGCGCATCGTCATCGAGCTGAAGCGCGGCGAAGTCGGCGAAGTGGTCCTGAACAACCTGTTCAAGCAGACGCAGCTGCAGCAGTCGTTCGGCATCATCACGCTGGCGATTGTCGCCGGCCGGCCGAAGGTGCTCAGCCTGCTCGAAGTGGTCGAGCACTTCATCGACTTCCGGCGCGACGTGGTTCGCCGGCGCATCGAGTTCGAGCTGCGCAAGGCCGAAGCGCGCGCACACATCCTCGAAGGCCTGAAGATCGCGCTGGATCACCTCGATGCGGTCATCAAGCTGATCCGCGGCTCGAAGAATCCCGCTGAAGCCAAGACCGGGTTGATCGCGCAGTTCGGGCTGTCGGAGATCCAGTCGCAGGCGATCCTGGACATGCAGCTGCAGCGCCTCACCGGCCTGGAGCGCGACAAGATCCTGAGCGAGCTGGCGACGCTGCAGGAGCTCGATCGCGAAGCTGAAGAACATCCTCGCCAACCAGCCGCTGCTGCTGAAGATCATTCTCGACGAGCTGCGCGCCGTGAAGGCGAAGTTCGCGGATCCGCGGCGCACGGAGCTGATCGACGAAGAAGGCGAGCTCAGCATCGAGGACCTGATCACCGAGGAAGACGTCGCGGTGTCGGTGACCGATACCGGCTACATCAAGCGCACGCCGATCACCACGTATCGCACGCAGAACCGCGGCGGCAAGGGCCGCATCGGCATGCGCACGCGCGAAGAGGACGTCGTCAACCACCTGTTCGTGGCCTCGACGCACTCGTACATGATGATCTTCTCGGATCGCGGCCGCGCCTATTGGCTGAAGGTCCACGAGATTCCGGACGTCGGCGCCGACGGCAAGGGCAAGTCGATCGCGAACCTGGTGCAGATGGAATCCGGCGAGAAGCTCGCCGCGATGCTCGCCGTCCAGGAGTTCGACGACAGCGCTTCGTCGTCATGGGCACGCGCAAGGGCACGATCAAGAAGACCGAGCTCTCGGCATTCGCCAACCCGCGCGCCGGCGGCATCATCGCCATGGGCATCGAGGAAGGCGACGCGGTCATCGACGTGCAGCTGTCCGACGGCCAGAGCGAGATCTTCATCGGCACCAAGGACGGCAAGGCGATCCGCTTCGTCGAAGGCGACGTCCGCGCGATGGGCCGCACCGCCTACGGCGTGCGCGGCATCCAGCTGCGCGAGAACGACGAGGTCGTGGCGATGCAGGTCGCCAAGCCCGGCGGCACGCTGCTGACGGTGACCGAGAAGGGCTACGCGAAGAACACGCTGATCGACGAATACCGCGTCACCGGCCGCGGCGGCCTTGGCGTGAAGAACGTCGAAGTCACGGACAAGAACGGCGCGGTCGTGGCCATCGCCCAGATCCACGCCAACGAAGAGTTGCTTGTCATGACCGAGCAGGGCAAGATCCTGCGCACGCCGGCGAACGAGATCCGCACCATCGGCCGCGCCACGCAGGGCGTGAGGCTGATGGATCTCGAAGGCGAGGACAAGATCGTGTCGGTCGCGCTCGTCGAAGCGGCAACTGCGGAAGAGGCGTACGGCCGAACGGCGACGCGCCGCCGCCGGCTGAACCGCCACCGCCTACAGGAGACGATTCGGCCGAGGAATGCATGAGGAAAGCGCGCTGCTGCTCTCTTACTCGTTCCGTCAACCCTGCTCGTCATCAGCTGTTCGCGTCCGCCGGAGCAGCAGTTCCTGACGCAGTTCTTCCGGGCCGCCCAAGGCCGCGACAACACGACCGTCGGCCGCATGTCGGCGGTGTCGATCGATCCGCGCGAGCAGGGCACGGTCGAGGACTTCTCGATCGAGAACATCAGCGCCGAGACGCGCACGCCGCTGACGTTCAAGCCGCTGTTCGAAGCCGAGGCAGAAGGCGAAGAAGGAAGAGCGGGCGTTCCTCAAGACGAAGATCGAGTATCAGACGGCCAACATCAAGGCGATCGAGGAAGTCCTGAAGCTCGAAGCAGACAACCCGACGCCGAAGTTCACCCCGGCGCAGCAGAAGACCAAGGACGAGTGGGACAAGTGGCGCGAGGGCATCGCCTCCCACGCGCAGGGCCACGGCCGGCGCCACCGCCGCAATCAAACGCGCGACCGGTGTCGCCGAAGCGTCGCTGACGCAGCCCGGCCAGCCCGCGCTCGATCCAAAGTCGTTCGAAGGCGAGACGATCAAGAAGGACGTGACGGTGAAGGCGAGCTTCAGGTCGCCGGAAGGTCAGACGTCGGAGAAGACGCTCGTGATTACGATCGAGCGCGTCGCCGGCGGCGGCCGCGAAGGCCGGCCGATTATTACGAAGATCACGGGACTCTGAGGTCCTGCGGGCTTGCGGTCGACGGGCTTGCGGGATGTGCTTGTACCGGCAGCTCGTAGCCCGTAGCCCGTAGCCTCGTAAGCCCGTAGCCCGTAAGCCCGTTAAGCCCTCTGTAGCTTCGCGTACTTCGCTCTGAGCGTTTTTGTCCCCACAGACGCAAAGCGCACAACCAGCTTCTGATCGTCCTCGAGATCTTCGACGCTCACCACGGTTCCGGGCCCGAACTGGGCGTGCGACACACGCGCCCCTGGCCGTAGTCCAGGCGTCTGGTCTTCTTCCTCGTAACGGAAATTCTGCGTCGCCACCTTGGCATCAGGATCCTCGCGGTGGTATCCGCCTTTAGGCGGGTATCTCCGCGCGTATGGATTCGGGCGGTAGCTCCAATCGGTGCCACCTCCGCTAAAGCTACGGTGGCCAGGGCCACTGTTGTAGCGCGACGCCGACTCGGAACGATCCTCTTCGATCAGATCCGCGGGAATCTCCTCGATGAAGCGCGACGCCTCCGTGTTCTGGTACTCGCCGAAGACGCGGCGTCTCGCCGCGCTGGTCAGGACGAGTTGCTTGCGCGCGCGGGTGATGCCGACGTAACAGAGACGGCGCTCCTCCTCGAGCTCGGCTTCGTCATCTCGCGACCGCGAATGCGGGAACAGGCCTTCTTCGAGTCCCGCGAGGATCACCGTCGGGAACTCCAGGCCCTTGGCCGAATGCAAGGTCATCATCATGACCTTTGGGTCCTGCTTGCCCTGCTCCTTGTCAACGTCCGAGAGCAGCGACAGGCGATCGACGAATCCGCCAAGCGACGGCTCCGCTTCACGAGATTCGTATTCGTTGGCCGCGGAGACGAGCTCCATCAGGTTTTCGATGCGGGCTTCGGATTCTTCACTCTTGTCCTCACGGAGGTCACGGAGGTAGCCGGACTGGTCAAGAACCTTTCCGAGGAGCACGGAGACGGATTCACGACGCGCAACGTCGGCGAGGGTCGTAATCAGGTCGCGGAAGGCGGCGAGCGACGCGACCTGCCGCGGCGACAACATTCTCCCGTCGACGGCGGCCACGAGCTTGGTCCAGAGGGAATTCTGCGCGACCGTGGCCGCCAGGCCGGCCAGGAGAGGCGGCAGGTTCATGTCGACCTGCGACACGTCAACGGCCTCGAGCGCGTCCATCACACCCTTGCCGATACCGCGCGCCGGCACGTTGATGACGCGCCTCAACGCGATGTCGTCGTGCGGGTTGAGGATCAATTTCAGGTACGACAGCGCGTCCTTGATCTCCCTGCGCTCGTAGAATCCGACACCGCCGAGGACGACGTAGGCAATGCCGGCAGCCCGCAGCGAATCCTCCACCGCGCGCGACTGCGCATTCGTGCGATAGAGGACGGCCGTGACCGCCTTGTAGTCGTCCTCGAGCGCTTTCCGGACGATGCGCGTGATGTATTCGGCTTCTTCGAGCTCGTCGGATCCGCGGAACAGCCGGATCTTGGCGCCGCCCTTGAGGTCCGTCCACAGCGCCTTCTTCTTCCGGTTCTTGTTGTTGGCGATGACCGCCGATGCGGCGTCGAGGATCACCTCGGTCGATCGGTAGTTCTGCTCGAGCCGGACGATCTGCGCGTCGGAGAAATCCGTCTCGAAGTCCATGATGTTGCGCAGGTCGGCGCCGCGCCACTTGTAGATCGACTGATCGGGATCGCCGACGACGGCGAGGTTGCGATGCTTGCCGGCGATCTGCTTGACCAGCAGGTATTGCGGGCGGTTGGTGTCCTGGTATTCGTCCACCATCACGTAGTGGAACTTGTGCGCGTAACGCTCGCGAACCGCGGGGTTCTGATCGAAGAGCTCGACGGTGGCGAGGAGCAGATCGTCGAAATCAAGCGCGCTCGCGTTCTTCAGGGCCTTGATGTAGCCCTCGAACAGCTTGCCGATTTCGCGATCCTTCGGATTCCAGGTGTTGGCGAAGGTATCCGGGCCCTCCATGCGGTTCTTCGCGTGGCTGATGCGGCCGAGCACCATCCGCGGCTGGTAGGACTCGGCGTCGAGGTGATAGTCCTTGAGCAACTGCTTGATGACCGCCTGCTGATCGGCAGAGTCGTAGATCGTGAAGTCGCGGCTCAGCCCGATGTTGTGCGCCTCGCGCCGCAGCAGGCGCGCGCACAGCGCGTGGAAAGTGGACACCCACATCGCGCGGCAATCCGTCTCGAGCAGCCGCTCGACGCGCTCGCGCATTTCCTGGGCGGCCTTGTTGGTGAAGGTGACCGCCATGATCTGATCGGGATACGCGATCTTCTCGGAGACGAGATACGCGATGCGATGCGCGATGACGCGCGTCTTGCCCGAGCCCGCGCCAGCGAGAATCAACAGCGGGCCGTCGGTTTGACGCACAGCCTCCTGCTGCGCCGGGTTCAGGGAGGAAAGGAGATCCATGAAGTAGCCAGTAGCCAGAGCCAGTAGCCAGAGAACTCTTGTCTGGCTACCGGCTACTGACTACTATTCTACCGTGACACTCTTCGCCAGATTACGCGGCTGATCGACATCGCAGCCGCGACGGACGGCGATGTAGTACGACAAAAGCTGCAACGGCAGCGAAATCACGACCGGCATCAATAGCCGACTGTGTTGCAGGAACTGCGACGAGGCAATCGCCTGTCGCTCAAGAGCTCCTTCAGCGTCGTGTCGCCTTCTGTCGTGATGGCGATGATCGAGCCGCCGCGAGCCTTGGCTTCCTGGATGTTGCCCTGCATCTTCTCGAACACGTGATCGTGGGTCGCCAGCGCGACGACCGGCATCTGCTCGTCGATGAGCGCGATCGGGCCGTGCTTCATCTCCCCTGCCGGATAGCCTTCGGCGTGGATGTAGGAGATCTCCTTCAGCTTGAGCGCACCCTCGAGGGCGATCGGATAGTTGATGCCGCGGCCCAGATAGAGAAAGTCCGATCGGTTGTAGAACTTCGCCGCGATCTCCTCCAGGTGCTTCGCCGTCTTCAGCGTGTCTTCGAGGATCTGCGGCAGCTGCATCAGCGCGCTGATGTGCTCGCAGCGCTCCGCCTGCGACAGCGTGCCGCGCACCTCGGCGAGCTTGAGCGCGAGGAGGTAGAGCGCGACGAGTTGCGTCGTGAAGGCCTTGGTCGACGCCACGCCGATCTCCGGGCCCGGCATGCGTGTAGATCGTGCCTTCGGCCTCTCGCGTGGCCATGCTGCCGACGACGTTGCAGATCGAAAGGCTACGGGCGCCCTTCCCTTTCGCTTCTCGCAGGGCGGCGAGCGTGTCGGCCGTTTCGCCGGACTGCGTGATGGCGACGGCCAGCGTCTTGTTGTTGATGATCGGGTCGCGATAGCGGTATTCGGAGCCGTAATCGACTTCGACGGGCAGCTTCGCGAGCTCTTCGATCATGAACTTGCCGACGAGCGCTGCGTGCCACGACGTGCCGCAGGCGAGCAGCGTGATCTTGTCGATCGGCCTTCAGCTCGGCGTCGGAGATCGCCATCTCGTTCAGGTGCACCTGCCCGGTCTCGAGCGAGGCGCGGCCGAGCACGGTTTCGCGGACGGCCGACGGCTGCTCGAAGATCTCCTTGAGCATGAAGTGCTTGTAGCCGGCCTTCTCCGCCGAGATCGGGTCCCAGGTGACGCGGGTCGGCTTGCGTTCGACGGTCTTGCCGTCGAGCGTCATGAACGTCACGCCCGTGAGCCGTCACGACCGCCATTTCGTGGTCGTCGAGGAACACGACATTGCGGGTGTGGCTCAGGATCGCCGGCACGTCAGAGGCGACAAAGTATTCGCCGTCGCCAATGCCGACGACAATCGGCGGACCGTTACGGACGGTGACGAGCTTATCCGGATCGTCGGCCGAGAGCAGCACGAGCGCAAAGAGCCCGCGGACGCGTTTCATCGCGCGCAGCACCGCGTGTTCGAGGCCGTCGTCCTTCCATTCCTTCTGGACGAGATGCGCGACGACCTCGGTGTCGGTCTCCGAGTCGAACGTGTGGCCCTCGGCGACGAGCTCGCGCTTGATCTCGAGATAATTTTCGATGATGCCGTTGTGGACGACGACGATGCGGCCCGAGCCGTCGCGATGCGGATGCGCGTTCTCTTCAGTCGGGCGGCCATGCGTGGCCCATCGCGTGTGGCCAAGGCCATAGACGCCGACGAGCGGCTTTTCTTGAATGGCGTTTTCGAGGTTGATCAACTTGCCGGCGCTGCGCCGCACTTCGACCGCGCCGTCCTGCACGACGGCGACACCGGCGGAGTCATAGCCGCGATACTCGAGCTTGCGCAATCCCTCGATCAGGACCGGCACGACTGGCTTCGGTCCAACGTAACCGACAATGCCGCACATAGGGGAAACTTGAAGTTGACAGTTAAGAGGTTGACGGTTGACAGTTGAGTTTGCGAGTTTCAGTTTCAGGTTACGGTTTCGATTTCGCGTCTTTCCTTCGAGCCACCCATCCCTGTTTATTCTCCTGCCGCGAGCGGCCGATGGCGAGCGCGCCGGCCGGCACATTCGTCGTGACCGCGGAGCCCGCTGCAATGTATGAGCCATCGGCCAGGGTCACCGGCGCGACGAGCGTGCTGTTGCTGCCGACGAACACGTTCTTCGCCAATCACGGTCTGGTGCTTCTGCTCGCCGTCGTAGTTGCAGGTGATGGTGCCGGCGCCGACATTGGTCTTTGCGCCAATCGTCGCATCGCCTAGATAGGCGAGGTGATTGGCCTTCGCGCCCTTGCCCATCACGGTCTTCTTGAGCTCGACGAAGTTACCGATGTGTGCATCCTCGCCGATCTCGGATCCCGGGCGGATGTGCGCGAACGGACCCACAAAGGAGCCGGTCTCGACTGTGGAATCCGTCACCACAGTGTGGTTCCTCACACACACGCGATCGCCGATCGTCGAGTTGACGATCCGCGCGCCCGAGTGGATTTCACAGGCTGCCCCGATCTTGGTCGAGCCTTCGAGAAAGACGCACGGATAAATCACCGTGTCGGCCCCGACGACAACGTCGGCGTCGACGTAGGTGGTCGCGGGATCGATCAACGTCACGCCCGCGGCCATCAATTCTTCGTTCTTCTGTTGGCGAACCATTGTGCTGACCTCTGCAAGTTCGGTACGGCTGTTGATGCCGCGAATCTCGTCGGCGCGCTCGACGGTCCACGTCGCCACGGTGCGTTTCTGTTTGCGGTAGATCGCGACGAGATCGGGCAGGTAGTACTCGCCCTGCTTGTTGGCGGTGCCGATGGTATCGAGCGCGGCGAACAGCGGGGCGAGATCGAAGGCGTAGATGCCGGAATTGATCTCAGCAATCGCCTTCTGCGCGGCGGTGGTATCGCGCTCCTCGACGATTTTCGAGATGGTGCCGTTGGTGCGAACAATGCGTCCGTATCCAAACGGGCGCTGGAGATGTGCGGTAAGGACGGTGGCGGCGGCCGCGGCTTCGGCATGCGTGTCGAGGAGCGCCTTCAGCGAAGCAACCGTGAGGAGCGGAACATCGCCCGAGAGCAGGACGACGGTCCCAGTCTTCCCTTCCAGACGCGCCCGCGACTGGAGCAGCGCGTGACCCGTTCCGAGCTGCTGCTCTTGCGTGACGAACTGGACCTGGGTCCGCTTCGCGAGCGAATGCTGGACCTCGTCGCCGCCGTGTCCCACGACCATCGTGATGCTTTTCGGCTGCAGGGCGGCGGCGATCCTGAGAACGCGTTCGACGAGCGTCAGGCCGCCGATCTTGTGCAGGACCTTGGGCAGGAGGGACTTCATCCGTGTGCCCTTACCGGCGGCGAGGACAACGACGTGTATGTCAGGCACGCGAGGGGAATCCAATCCCTGATATTAGTCTGACGGCGGGTCCGGTCGTCAGAGGCCCATTTCAAGGACAGTTGGTCGTTTAACCTATTTATTGCGCTCCATTATCTCGTAGACCTTCTTGGCAGTAAGTCCCAGACGCTCTCCGGTTTCCCTGGCCACGTCTCTCTTGGAGCCAGACTGCTTTAATTCTGTTATTTGACCAAATAATTTAACCACCGACTCGTCGGTAATCTCCGATGGGACCTCGGATTCAGGATCGACTGGTGGCACCAGGACCGTAAACTCGCCCTGAGGGGCGGTAAATTTAGCCAAGAGCTCGTCGATCGTGCCCGAAACGAACTCCTCATGAAGCTTTGTGATTTCGCGGCCAATTATTATTGGTCGTTTAACCAATTGATTGAGATCGGCCAACGTTTTCAGCACCTTATGAGGTGCCTCGAAGAACACCACTAGCCGATGCCTTGAAGCCTCTGATAGCTGCTCCAGCCATAATTTGCGGTCTTTTAGCCTAATTGGCGGGAAGCCGAGGAACGTGAAGCCCTGCGACGACACCCCTGACGCGGATATGGCTGCCGCGACGGCGCTTGCTCCTGGGATTGGCTCCACCCTGAAGCCGGCACCGCGAATTGCCGCAACCAGTGCGGCACCGGGGTCCGAGATTCCAGGGGTCCCAGCGTCGGTCACAAGGGCAACCGACTCCCCTTTCGCAAGCTGCGCCTTGATTCGTTCGACACGTGCCCGCTCGTTGTGCTCGTGCACGCTCAAAATCGCGGTTTCGATGCCGAAATGGCGAAGCAGGATGCCGGTCCGGCGTGTGTCCTCTGCAGCGACCAGCTGGACCTGTTTCAGGATCTTGATGGCCCGAAGGGTGATGTCGTCCAGGTTGCCGATTGGGGTCGCGACGACGTAGAGAACACCCTTCGAGTCGCGAGGCATCCGGCCATTTTAAGGTACCATTGTGAGATGGCTCTCCTCCGTTCTTAACCTCAGGAAGGCATGCACGCGGCTGAACCGTTACCTCACTTCGTAGACGACTATCTTTCGTTCCTCTATGAGGTGCACCCCACCGGCGCAACGATGGATGGGGTTCACGTCCATGACGATCTGATCGAAGACTACCGGCGCCCGGCGATCGACACGCACCTCAGCGCGCTCGCCGGCTTCGGTCGCCGGCTCGACAGCATTCCCGTCCACGGACTCCCCGCTCTCGAGCAGATCGAGCATCAGATCGTTTCGTCGAACATTCGCGCCCGCCAGTTCGAGCTCGAAGCGGTCCGGTCGTGGGAGCGCAACCCGCACGTCTACGCCGACACGCTGGCGTCGAGCCTGGCAGCGCAGTCGATCTTCACCTACGCGCCCGAGACCGAGCGCGCCCGCCGCGTCCTGTCGAAGTTGCGGCAGGTGCCGCGGCTCGTCCAGGCCGCGCGCGACAACATCAAGGAACCGCCCGCGATCTTCGTCAAGGTCGGCATCGATACCTGGCGCGGCGCGATGTCGTTCATCGACGCCGACCTGCCGCGCGCTTTCGCCAACGTCGACGATATGCACCTGCTCGGCGATCTCGCCGACGCGTGCGGCGAAGCGGTGCAGACGATTGGCGCCTACGTCACCGACCTCGAGAACGACATTCGGCCGAAGGCCAAGGGCACGTTCCGCCTCGGGCGCGATCGCTTCGAGCAGAAGCTGCGTCTGGAAGAAGGCATCACCCTGCCAATCGATCGCCTGCTGGCGATCGCGACGCGCGAGCTCGCCGCGACGCAGGAAGAGTTCCGCCAGCTGGCCGGACGCCTGAACGGCGGCGATCCGATCGCGGCGTGGCACAAGGCCAAGCGGAAACATCCTGCGGCCGGCGCGCTGCTTGCGACAGCCCGCGAACAGCTCGACGAGCTGCACACGTTCCTGTCGCGCTCGCCGGTGATGTCGCTGCCCGACAGCGGCACCATTACCGTCGCGCCAACACCGGAATTCTTCCGCTGGTCGTCGGCGAGCATGTGGACGCCGGGCCCGTTCGAATCGAAGCCGTCGCGCGCGATGTATTACCTGACCGACGTCGATGCGAAGTGGGAGGACGATCGCAAGGGCGAGCACCTGCTCGACTTCAACCTGCCGACGCTCTGGGCGATCTCGATCCACGAGGTTTACCCGGGCCACTTCCTTCACTATCAATTCCTGAAAAAGGTGACCTCGAAGGTCAGGAAGTCGACGATGTTTGCGCCGGCCTCCTACATGGAAGGGTGGGCGCATTACTGCGAGCAGATGATGATCGAGGCGGGTTTTGGCCGCGGCGACCACACGCTCAAGCTCGGCCAGCTCGCCGAGTCCCTGGTCCGCCTGGCCCGATTCGTCGTCGGCATCCGCCTGCACACCGAGGACTGGTCGGTGGAGCAGGGCGTGCGGTTCTTCATGGACGAAGCGTTTCTCGAGGAATCGAGCGCGCGTCGCGAAGCGGAGCGGGGCACCTTCGATCCGACATATCTGGTGTATTCAGCAGGGAAGTTGATGCTGCTGAAGCTCCGTCATGACTGGTATGAAGAGCAGGGCGGCAAGCCCTCGCTGCGCTCGTTCCACGATACGCTGCTCGTCACATGGAGCGGCACCGTTCTGGGCGCTTCGCAAGTTGATGCTCGACGGCCATAACGACGTCGTGCTGGAATAAGTCGGTTCAGGGGTTCAGGGTTCAGCGTTCAAAGGTCTGAGATGCCGTTATACGAG
The DNA here is from genome assembly GCA_963833135.1 of uncultured cyanobacterium. GTDB lineage: Bacteria > Acidobacteriota > Vicinamibacteria > Vicinamibacterales > UBA2999 > 12-FULL-67-14b. Next base: position 447,790 of record CAWHWW010000019.1, read on the forward strand.
TACCAGTGCGAGAAGTGCGCACACCGCTTCGAGGTGATCCAGAAGTTCTCGGATGCGCCGATCGATGTCTGCCCGAAGTGCGGCGGTCCCGTCGTGAAGCTGCTGTCGTCGCCGGCGATTCAGTTCAAGGGAGCGGGTTGGTACATCACCGACTACGCAAAGCAGGGCAGCAGGGACAGCAAGGACAGCAAGGACCACGCGCCCGCGAGCTCGTCATCAACCTCGCCGTCGGAATCGAAAACGGAAACGAAGACCGAGACGAAGAGCGAGACGAAGACCGAGACCAAGACCGAGACCAAGACCAAGACGGAACAATCCGGCTAAGGCCGGATGCCACGGTGGAGCGTCCGCCTTTGGGCGGATTGTTCATTTCAGGGTTTTCAGATACTCCCGAAACGGTCCTGCGAGATCGGGCCGTTTCAACGCGAAGTAGACGCTCGCCTTCAGGAACCCCAGCTTGTTGCCGGTGTCGTGGCGGACGCCGTCCACCTCGCAGGCATAAATCGGACGCGACTTCAGCAGGTGGCGCAGGCCGTTGGTGAGCTGAATCTCGCCTGACTTGTCCTTTCCGGTCGCGTGCAGTGAGGTGAAGATGTCCGGCGTCAGGATGTAGCGGCCGATGATCGCGAGGTCTGACGGCGCTTCATCGCGCGGCGGCTTCTCGACGAGGTCCTTGACGCGATAGACGCCCTTGCCGAGATCGGGCGCCGGTTCCCCGGCGATCACGCCGTAGCTCGACACGCTTTCCATCGGGACGCGCTCGACGGCCAGTACCGGCCCGCCCGCGCGATCGAACACATCGATCATCTGCTTCAGCGCCGGCGGTGTCGCATCGATGACATCGTCCGCGAGGATGACGGCGAACGGTTCATTGCCGACAATGGTCTCGGTGACGAGCACGGCGTGGCCGAGGCCGAGAGGCTCCCCCTGGCGCACGTAGGACACCTGGATCAGGTTCGAGATCTGGCGCACCTCGTCGGCGAGGTCCTTCTTGCCGCGGCTCTCGAGAAACGCCTCGAGCTCCTTCGACACATCGAAGTGATCTTCGATCGCATTCTTGCCGCGGCCTGTGACGACGACGATGTTCGGGACACCGGATTGCAGCGCTTCCTCGACGCCGTACTGGATCGTCGGTTTGTCCACGAGCGGCAACATTTCCTTCGGTTGCGCCTTGGTGGCCGGGAGAAAACGTGTGCCGAGGCCGGCGGCGGGGAAGACGACCTTGCGAACCTGCGAGCTCATTCCCATTAGAATAGTCCACGTCGTTACTGTCTATGCTTGATCCCAAGTTCGTCAGCGAAAATATCGAAGCGGTGCAACGCGCCATGGCCAATCGCGGCCTGAGCGTGACGGGCGAGTTGCAGCAACTGGCAACAGCCGAAGCCCACCGGAAGCGCTTGATCCCCGAGATCGAGGGCCTCAAGCGCGAGCAGAACACGTCGGGCGATCAGGTCGCGCGCGCCAAGCGGCAGGGTGAAGACGTCACGCACCTGTTCGAAGCGAGCAAGCAGCGCGCCCAGAAGATCAAGCAGCTCGAGGTCGAGCTCGATAGCGCCGAGCGCCAGCGCACGATGCTGCTCGAGACGCTGCCGAACATTCCGCATTCCGGCGTCCCGGTCGGGAAAACTGCCGCCGACAACGTCGTCGTCCGCAGCTGGGGCGAACCGCGGTCGTTCGATTTCGAGCCGAAACCGCATTGGGATCTCGGAACCGAGCTCGGCGTCATCGACTTCGAGCGCGCAACGAAGATCTCGGGCACCCGGTTTGCGTTCCTGATGGGCGCGGGCGCGCAGCTCGAGCGGGCGCTCATCAACTTCATGCTGTCGTTGCACTCGACCGACCACGGCTACATCGAAGTCGAGCCGCCGTTCCTGGTGTCCTCGACGACGTTGTATGGAACGGGACAGCTGCCGAAGTTCGAACAGGACCTGTTCAAGATCGCGGGGGAGTGGGACCTTTACCTGATCCCGACCGCGGAAGTTCCGGTGACGAACCTGTATCGCGGCGAGATCATCGACGGGCGCAAGCTGCCGCTGAAGTACACGTCCTACACGCCGTGTTTCCGCAGTGAAGCCGGATCATACGGTGCCGACACGCGCGGCCTGATCCGCCAGCATCAATTCGACAAGGTCGAGCTCGTGAAGTTTACGACGCCGGAGACGTCATACGACGAGCTCGAGGGCCTGACCGCAGACGCGGAAAAGGTGCTGCAGCTCCTCGGACTGCCGTATCGCACCGTCGTGTTGTGCACGGGCGACATGGGCTTCGCGGCGGCGAAGACCTACGACATCGAGGTGTGGCTGCCGAGCCAGAAGGCCTATCGCGAGATCTCGTCGTGCTCGAACTGCGAAGCGTTCCAGGCGCGGCGAGCAAACATCAAGTTCCGTGCGGACGGCACCGGCAAGGCGGAGCACGTTCACACGCTGAACGGATCGGGGCTGGCCGTTGGCCGTACGCTGATCGCGATTCTCGAGAATTACCAGCAGGAGGACGGCTCGGTAGAGATTCCCGTGGCGCTCAGGCCGTTCATGGGTGGAAAGGCAAAGATCAGCCGGTAGAACTTCTCGACGACGAGGCCTGATGCAGACGGTTAATGAGGGGTTCCGTTCAGTTGCCTGTGACTGCGCCGTCGCTCTGATCCTCGTCGTTGTAGCTGGCGGCTTGAGCGCTCGTCACCAGGCCCGCATCATGCCACCCGGCTTCATCGATCAAGTTCAGTATCTGAGTCTCGAGAGTCAGTTCCAACGGGGAATGCCGCTTCGCGGCGAAAAGCCGTTCGCCTACCGTATCGGTGCTCCCTGGGTGGTGAGTGCCATTGCAGAGGATCGACCCGACGATGGCTTCCTGTGGCTCAACATCGCCAGTGGCGCCGTCTGTGCGATCTTCCTGGCTTTGATACTTCGCCCGTTCGTTGGCAGCCGATCGCTCCGAATGTTGGCGGTCGGTCTTTTTGTTGCCACGTGGATTGGCCCCGTCCGCTTCGTGTATTTCAATCCGGTATATGTCGACCCACCGTTCATGGCGCTGGCATGCGTCGGATTGCACCTGATTCAGCTTCAGCACACACGCTTCTCGAGAGCAAGACTCGCTGGCCTGTGCACGGTCTGCGTTATCGGCAGCCTTGTACGGGAAACCATGCTGTTGGTTGCCTTGGCGAGCGTGTTCGCCGGCAACCCAATCAGGCAGGTGATTCAATCGCAGCGTCCGCCCTGGGAGTTGTTCCGGCTGAGAACGCTGGCGCCCGTCCTCGCCGCCATCGCGACGATCGCTTTGACCCATAGCCTGGTACAGGCAGAGGGGACACGAACATTCAGCGGGGCGGCCCTGCAATGGATCAGAAAACCGCCGACGTCATACGCGCTCTCGTGGTTGATGTGCTTCGGGCCGGTGCTCGCCGTGCCGATCTATGCGTGGCGGCCGACGTTACGTTTTCTCGCCGCCAACGAGTATCTGACGGCCTTCATGTTGAGTACCGCCGCCCTTGCCTACTTCGGCGGAGCCGACACTGAACGGTTTGTCTTTTGGTCGTTTCCCGCGACGTACCTGATCATCGCAATGGCGTTCGAGCGCAATCTCGATGCCGTTCGTTCCCCTCGGTTCGCGGTGGCCATGGCCGCGTGTCAAGCGATCTCGTCGCGGGTCTTCTGGTCCATGCCGGACCCCCGGGTCGGCGCACTGGAGCTTGGGAGCGAACCGACGATATCCGGTTGGCTGTACGGCGTGGCCGATCGCCTGTTCGTCATCGATCACTTTTATTGGAATCTCTATGCCTCGTTTGGAAGTGCGCCATTTCGTTTGGCGCGCTTGGGAATCTACATAGCCGTGATCGGTGCGTTCATCGTGTATTTGAGAAACCATCAATCCGCGCTTCGGGCCGACTAGGCCCAGCAGGCAGACGATCGCGAAGTGAGTTGAGCCGCTAGATCTCGTCACAGACGAACAACTCATTGCCATCCGGATCGGCGATTCGAACCGTGTCGTAACCCCACCAGATCTTGGTGTGTGGAATTGATCGCTCGGCAATCTCGCGGTGAAGCGCGGCGAGCCCTTCCGCATCGAGTTCCAGGAAGAGCCGCGATTTGTCAGTGCGCGTCGCGTCCTGGCAGAGAATGATCTCGCAATCGCCGCGATCGACCTGGCAGACGGTGCCGGCGCCGTCGGCTTCGTGCCATTTCTTCGTAAAGCCAAGAACGTCGAGGTAGAAGGGAAGCGATCGCTTCAGATCGCTCACAAAGAAGACCGGCCGCGCGTACCACTTTGTCATGACCGCCCTCGGAAGGGATTCGTTCCCGCTGGCGAGAGGTCCGCCTTCGCGCCATGGCGGACAACCTTCGCTGGCTTGCCAACCGAAGCTCACATAAGTCGCAAGCGTGAGCGAAGGTTGGCGGAGAGGAAGGGATTCGAACCCCTGGAACCCGTGAAGGTTCAACGGTTTTCAAGACCGCCGCTATCGACCGCTCAGCCACCTCTCCGCGAGTTCCATTTTACCTGCTTGTCCGTCGCCAGCATCCATCCTGCGGGATCGCGGAGAGTGCCGAACTGCGCGGTAAGATACGTTGTGCGAATCGTTGTTGCGATCATGATCTCGGCCGCTGTCGCCTGCGGCGGCGATTCATCTCAAGACCAACCTTCCGAGGGCGCCCCGATGGCCGATACCGGCATTACGCAGTTGCAGAAAGTCGACACGGTCACCGGATCCGGCGACGAAGCGCGGCCCGGCCGCGTCGTCCGTGTCCACTACACCGGCTGGCTCTACGATGCGGGCAAGCCCGACAAGCGCGGCAACAAGTTCGACAGCTCGAAGGACAGCGGACAGCCGTTCGACTTCACGCTCGGCGGCAGGGAAGTGATTCCCGGCTGGGACGAGGGGGTGGCCGGCATGAAGGTTGGCGGCAAGCGCATCCTCACCATTCCGCCGGACATGGGCTACGGCGCGCGCGGCGCCGGCGGCGTGATTCCGCCGAATGCGACGCTGGTGTTTGAAGTCGAGTTGCTCGAGGTGAAGTAGTCAGTAGCCAGTAGCCAGTAGCCAGGAAAACACTTGTCTTTCTGGCATCTGGCTACCGGATACTGGCTACTTCTGTGATTTGTAAACATTTCGGCGTCTGCGGCGGATGCACGCTGCCTGGTGTTCCTTATGCCGAGCAGCTCGCGAAGAAGAGAAAAGATCTTTCGCGGCTGCTGGGCATTGACGTCCCTCCCTTCATTCCGTCTCCTGCGGAGTCCGGTTTTCGGAGCAAGGTCGCCTTCGTTTTTGGCGCTTCGAGAGAAACCCTGGTCATGGGGCATTACGCGCCCGCCTCGCAACGGATCATTCCGGTCGAGGAGTGCCCGGTTCATCACGAGCGCGGCAATCGCATTGCCTTTGCACTGCAAGATCGCCTCGCTCGCGCGCGAATCGCGCCAGGCATTCTCCGGCACATCGTCATTCGCACCACGGCTGACGGACGCGAGGCATCGGCGATGCTGGTGGTGACGCGCAACGACAAGTCGCTTCGCACGCCGGTGAAGGGACTGCTTTCGTCTCCGGAGCGGCCCGACGGATTTTTCGTGAACATTCACGCGAAACCCGGACCCTACATGGTCGGCGACGAGACGATCAAGATCGAGGGCCGTAGCCACGTCAAAGAGACCGTCGGCGGCATGTCGTACCTGGTGTCTCCGACCGCGTTCTTCCAGACGAACGTCGGCGCGGCCGAGATCCTGGTCAAGCTCGTCGTCGAAGCCGTTGGTCCATCGCGACGCGTCCTGGACCTCTATTGCGGAAGCGGCCTGTTCTCGCTGCCGCTCGCAAGGGCAGGCGCGACCGTGACCGCGGTCGAAGAGAACCGCCAGGCGATTGCGGATGCGGAGTCCAACGTCAGGCTCAATCGTCTGCCGCCCGGCCAGGTCCAGTTCATCGCGGCGCGCGTCGAGGACGCGCTCGTGCGGGCAGGCAAGGATCCGTGGGACGCCGTCGTCCTCGATCCACCGCGCCAGGGATGTCCCGAGGCAGTCATCGCGGTCGTATTCGGGCAGTTTCGGCCCTCACGAGTCGTGTATGTGTCTTGCAGTCCCGATTCGCTCGCGAAGGAATTGCCGGTTATTCTCAACAGCGGCTACCGCGTCAGCCGCGCGCAACCCGTTGACATGTTTCCGCACACCGATCACATTGAGACCGTGATTACGTTCGAGCGCGGCCCGCTTCGATGACGCCAGCGCGCCTGACGCGGCTCCTCGTCATCGTGTCGACGGTCGCGGCGGCGGTGGTCGAGGGCTACCTGGCGACGCCGTATGCGCCGCGAGTCTTCGTCATCGCGCTGTCGGGATTCGGGTTGCTGCTCGCGGCGGGTGCGCGGGTGCGCGGCGTGGCGCTGCCGGTGTTGATGGCGGCGATGTACCTGACACCGGCGGTCCTGCTGGTCGTCAACGACGGCGAGAATTTCAGCCTCGACACGGTCTGGCTGCTACCGCTGCTGGGAGTCGCGCTGTCGGGACCTGGCGCGCTCGACTGGTCGTTGCCTCGCCGCTGGCAGTTGCCGCTGGTGACGTGGGCAATGATCGTGTCGATCGCATGGCCGATCGTGTTCCTGCGAGAAGCCGACTTCGCGCTCTGGATCCTGCCGCTGGCGCGCGTCTCGAACACGAGCATCGGCATCGGCCCGTGGGAGGTCGGTCTCCACGTCGTCTATATCGCCCTCGCCCACAACGCCGGGATTCTGTTCGTCGATGCGCTGTGTCGCTGGTTCGGCCGCGATCGCGAGAGGTTTCGGCGAGAGGTGCTGGCGCCGTTCGCGCTTGCGGCGGCAGCGGCGTGCGCGGTCGCGTTCTACCAGGGCTTCATCGATCTCGCCTTCCTGAACCGCCCGTTCTGGACCTACATGATTCGCGCATCGGGCACGCTCGCCGATCCGAACAAGCTCGGTGCGGTCACTGCCTTCTGGACGATCGGTGCCGTCGTCCTGGCGCGTCGAATGGCGCGGCCCTGGCCGGCGCTGGTGACCATTTCGGCGCTGGCGATCGGTATCGGCGCCGTCTGGTTGTGCGGATCGCGCACGGGTCTCGCCGGGGTCGGCGTCGGCGTCGTGATTGCCGCGTGGGAGGGTTTCGCATACTGGCGATCGACGCGATCGTCGACGCGCCTCGACGTCAAGCGCGTCCTGGTGATGGGCGCCGCCGCCGGCGTGCTGGCCGTCGCGATGATCGTGCTGCTGCGAGGCGCATCGACGCATACCGTCATCGCTCGCGGGAGCTGGACGTATATCCCGTTCTACGGCGACAAAGGGATCAGGGAAAGCGTCAACGAGTTACTGTGGGAGCGATTCGGATACGGCCCGGCCGCGATCGAAATGCTCAAGGAGCATCCGATCGACGGCGTGGGCGTCGGCATGTTCCACGCGCTCTCATATGACTTCGGTCAAGTCGCCGGCTACACCATTCCTCAGGTCGACAACGCACAGAACTGGTGGCGTCATCACCTGGCCGAGCTTGGCCTCGCCGGCAGCGTTCCGCTGCTCGCGTGGTGCTGGATCTGTGGAACGCTGATGTTCTCGCGCCGCCGCGATGGAGATCGGCTGTCGATTGGATTGCTGCGCGGCGCGCTGATCGGATTCGCGGTCGCGTCGATGTTCGGGATGCCGGCACAATCGATCGCCATCGTGATGACCTTCTGGACGTTTGCATTCTGGCTCTGGCTGGAACGAACGCCGGACGGCCAGGCGCCTCCGCAGCTCGAGTGGCCGAGGAAGGCAGCCCTCGCCGCCGCGGTATTGATTGCCGTCCATGCCGGCATGACGACGGCGGATGCATTCGGCGATCTTCGTCCGTACAACCGCGCCCAGCGGTGGGGCTGGTATTACCGATACGGCTTCCATAACAACGACAGGGACGGCGCCGATCTCGAACCCGATCCCGGCGGCAACCCGATCGCGCGCCGGTGGACGATGAGGAAGTCGCTCGCCGCGGTCCCGGTGAAGGGCAGGGTGTTGAAGTTCGTCGCGTGGCTCGATCATCCTGACAGCGATCAGAAGCCGGTGCACACTCGCGTCTGGGCCGACTCGAAGCTGGTCTTCGAGGGCGACTTGAGACGCGCGCCGCTGATGCTCGACATCCCGGCGACGCCCGGCAGGACGCACATGCTGATCGAGACAGAGATCGATCGGACGTGGCGTCCGAGCGATTCGGGCAGCCGCGATACCCGCGAGCTGGGGCTTTCGATCCGCGATTGGGTGTGGCAATAGCGGGCTACGGGCTTACGGGCTACGGGCTTGCGGACTGCGGGCTTGCGGCAGCTATTTTTTCCCGACGGTCTTTTCGAGATACGCGCGGATCGTGTCGTAGGTGTGCGGCTGCAGCCAGGCATCGACGACGCGTGCGTTCATGTCGGCGAGTTGGCTCGTGCGCTCGAGAATAGGCGTGTAGAACGCCTGCTTGGTGAGAGCGAACGCACCGGCAGGAATCGCCGCCATTCGCAGCGCGGCCTCCATCGCGCGATCCGTCAGCATCCCTGCTGGGCACTTCTCGTCGATCAGCCCGAGGGCCTTCGCTTCGTCGATGAGGACGGTGCGGCCGGTGAAGACGAGGTCGCGCAGGTGGCCATCAGCGACGCGCGCCGCCATGATCTGAAGCGGAAGCGCAGGAAACGGAACGCCGACGGCGAGCTCCGGAATGCCGATGCGGGCTGTGCCTTCGCTCATGATGCGGTGATCGCATGTCGCCGCAAGAATGCAGCCGCCGGCGATCGCATGACCGTTGATCGCCGCAATCATCGGTTTCGGCAGCGTCAATGCGGCACGCAGGAAGTTGTCGAGGACGGGAAGAAACCTGCGGCCGTATTCCGGACCGTCCTTGAGCACGCGAAAGAGATCGACGCCGGCCGAGAACGACGATCCCGACCCGGTGAGGATGACGGCCTTCACCGAAGGATCACGGGCGTCCTCCATTTCCTTCACGAGCGCGTCGCCGAGCTCGATGTCCATGGCGCTGACCTTGCCGTGCGCGAGCTTCAGCGTGCGGATGCCGCCGTCGTCATTCCTGTCGATCATGCGACACAGATTACACAGAGTCCGTCGTTTGAACAGATAATTACGAAGCGACTGTGACGAACATTGCCCCGGCAAGGCCTGCCTCCACCGTGATCGTCTTGCGGGCCGGCGATCCGTTTGAAATCCTGATGGTCCGCCGCAATGACAAGGTGGCGTTCATGGCCGGCTCGTACGTGTTTCCCGGCGGCCGCGTCGATGACGGCGACCGCCCGCCGGCCGATGCGCGACTCCCGCGGGCGACGTTCCGTGACTTGAGCGACGCGGAGGAAGCCGCGTATCGTGCCGCCGCGGTGAGGGAGCTGGAAGAAGAGGCGAACGTTCGCATCACGATCGATGACCTGCTTCCGTTCGCGCATTGGGTGACCCCGGAGATCGAGATTCGCCGCTACGACACGCGATTCTTCGTGGCGCGGATGCCGCCTGGACAAGTCGCGAAGCATGACCAAGGCGAGACGACGGCGCTCGAGTGGTTGTCGCCGAGCGAAGCGACCGACCGTTTCAACCGGCGCGAGTTGCTGCTGCCGCCGCCGACCTACACCAGCATCCGCCAGCTCGCGCCGCGGTCATCGATCGAAGATGTGTTCACGTGGGCGAAGTCGCGCCCCATCGCGCGCGTCATGCCGGGGTTCTTCAAGAACGGCGCGGTCGACACGCTGACGCTGCCGGGGGATCCGACGTTTCCGACCATTCCCGACTGGGAAGTGCCGGAGGAAACGCGATTCGTGCTGCAGGATGGAGCGCGCTGGCAGCCACAGAGCGTGCGACGATCCACAGATTAGACACAGATTAACGATCCACAGATCGGATTCGAGACGGATGCAGTCAGTGCTTGTAGCGGCAATCGATCAGGTCATCGCGTACTTCAACGCGCGCAAGCTCGATCTCCCCGACGGCTTCTTCGATCGACGGACGCAGTTTCTGATTAACGGCGTGCCGTTCGAGACGCTGCTTGGCCAATCACCCAACGATCCGTTGGTCCTGATGCTCGCGAGAGGGCCGGCAGGCTTTCGTTTCACCATGAAGGCGCTGCAGCACGCCGTCCCCGACGCAAAGGTAGAGCGTGGCGAGATCACCAACAGCACGCAAGCCCTTGCGTTGCAGTTGTGGCTGTCAGGGGCCCTGCGAGGAACGGCCGAAGCGGTCAACGTCGTCGTACCGATCACACTGAGGTTGGCCGCGGCGGGTCACGTCGAGGTCGCAGAAGCAACGCTCGACGAGCCGATCCTCAAAAAAATCCGGGAGGCGAGGCTGCGGCCGTGATGTCGATTCCCGCCGGCGTCGTTCGTCATGGAGGCAGGAGGCGCTGATGCATCTGCTGCTGTCGCTGGTATTCGCGTTTCAGGTCGGCTCGGACCCTTTGCTGACCCGACTTGCGGGGCAGTGGTCCGGCACGGGAACCGTCCTCAACCAGCCCTCGAAGATTTCGCTCACCTGGACGTGGGAGCTAAACGGGCAGTTTCTGCGGCTGACGTTCCGGAACGAAATGCCGAAGTCCACGTTCGAAGGCCATGCGTATTACCGGCCGGCTGGAGAGGGGCGTTATCGGGGGATGTGGTTCGACAATTCCGGCATGTTCCGGCCGCTCGACGCCCGCCGCGACGGCGATGCGCTTGTGTCGAAGTGGGGAACCGCCGAAACCGAAGAAGGCGAGACGACCTACCGCCTCACATCCGATTCACGCATGGAGATCGTCGATCGCGTGAAGTCGAAAGATGGAACGTGGCGCGAATTTGGCCGATCGGTGGTCACCCGCTGACGCAGAAACTGCATCAAAAACGGCATGTGCGGGGTCAGTCCCCGTTACAAATCAATCGGGATTGATGTAGCGGTAGAGCACGCGGATGATTCGGTACGCTTCCGGCATCGTGGCCCGGGAGAATTCGACCGTGTCGGGCGCGACGAGCGCGATTTCGCTGAAGGCCGTCGCCACTTCCGGAATCGTGAAGTTGCGCAGCTGCATCCGGACCTTGTAGGCGGGTTGCCGATCGCGCGCGGACTTCTGTGCCGCGGCGACGCTGTCTTTCGCCGCACTCTGGATGTCTCGCCGCGCCTCGGCCGGCGACTTGCCTTCGACGGCGCGCATGTTGATCGCGCGCTTCACCACGACGCCGCGAATCGAGGGCGTCCATTCCTTCTGCTGCTCAACGGCCACGTCGTCACCGGTGATCATCACCACCGGCACACCGTACCAATGCGCCATCAGCGTGTTGAGCCCGCCCTCGCCAGCCGATCGGCCGTTGACCTGGACGTCCTTGACGACGCCGGAACCGGTGTGCGCGAAGAGCCCTCGAGGGGAGTCGGCTTTCGCGTGATAGCCGACAAAGATGACGGCATCGAACGTCTCGTCGAGCCCCTCGACCATGCCGTGACGCTTGAAGCTGTGGCTGATCAGCCGCGCGCGAGGATCGAGATCCTCCGGCAACAGGTTGCGCTGGCTGCCGTGTGAGTCGTTGACGACGACGTCGGTCGCGCCGCCCTCGAACGCACCGCGAATCGCGGCGTTGGCATCCTCGGCCATCAACTTGCGCGAGCGGCTGTATTCCGGCTGGCCGGCGCTGGTTTGATCGTCACCAACGACGCCGCTGATGCCTTCCATGTCGACGGAGATGTAGACCTTCTTGCCCTGCGCGGCCGCGTCAGACGCAAATGCAACCACGAAGGACACGAAGAACACCAGGACAGATTTTCTACATACAAGAGCCATTGGCACTCCCAAGAAAGCCTTCGCGTTCTTCGTGGTTATGGACTTGTCTCTTCGGGCATCTCGAGCGCGGCTCTGACGAACATCTTCTCCGGCAAGCCACCCATGATCTCGATCGTCTCGTTGACGATCGTCTTCGGCACGCCCGTGACGCGATACTTGCGGCTTAGATCCATGAACTCCGTTGCCTCGATCGCGTCCGCCGTGATCAGCTCGTTCGCCGCTGCCATCTTGTGTGCGAGGACGACCGCCCTCGGGCAGTGCGGTCAAGTCGGCGTCGAAAACACCTGGATGTGGGTCGGTTTGTCGACCGCCTGAATCCACTTCATCGTCTCGGGGTCGAGCTCGATCTTGCCGGTGCCGGCGACGATGATCGCTTCGACGAGGCCGACGAACTCGTAGCCGGTCGGCGCGCCGTACATCCGCATGCGCGTGTCGATGCCGTCGCTCAGGATGACGATCGCCGGCGCCTTGTCGATCTTGTGTTTGGCCTTGTCTTCCGTGTCGAGCACGAAACTCTTCTCGACGACCGTGACCTTGTCGTTGAGCGATGCGATCTCGTTGACGATCTGCTTGGCGACGTCACCGCTTTCCGATCCGCCGATGGTCTGCGTGAACAGGACCAGCTGGACGGGCATGGTGATGACGGAAAGATGATTCTTGAGTGTGGCTTCGTCTTGCGCCGACAACAATCCCATAGCCCGATTATGTCAGGCCGACAGGCCGACAGGCCAACAGGCCATCAGAACTTGAAGAGGTCGTCGAAGGCCTTCTTCGCGCCGCTCGGTTCCTTCGGATTGTTGTTCTGGCTCGGCGCTGCCGTGGTCTCGCGCTCGAAGGTCGTCCGGCCGCTGAAGTGCTGGCAGTCGTTGGCGGCGTCTTTGGGAGATACGCGCGCGGGAATCTTTACCGCACACTCATAGGTTGCGCCCGGATCGAAATTGACGCACTGAATGCAGGAGCGCAAGTCGACCTGGCACTTGGGGCACTTGCTTCGCGACATGATCGCCGTGTCGACAATGGTGCCGCAGCGCGAGCAGCGCGCCACCTGGCGCGACGTCATCATGCGCGGGTTCCGCGCGCCTTCTGAGGAGATCCGCCTTGCGCCGGCGGGAGCGCCCGGCTCGCGCTCGGGTTTACCGCCGCCGCCTTCAGGGCGCGGTCCGGAAGGCCGCTGCCGATCGCGGTCGCTGTCCTGGTAGCCGCGCTGACGGTACTTGCGATCGTCGCTCATGGGATGGGACGCACGGAGGCGTCCCAAACGTTACCACCGAAAATCGCCGGGTGCGACCGCGAAGTTAATGCGCGGTCAGGCCGCGCGCGCGGAAGATGCCGACGGCTGTTTCGAGCGCCTCCTGCGACGGCGGCGTGACGTCGTTCAAGCTGTACGGCAGTCCCAGCGCCTCCCATTTGAAACGGCCCATCTGGTGAAAGGGCAACACGTCGACCCGCTGTACGTTACCGAGTCCCGCCGCGAACTCCGCGATCCCGCCCGCGATCGCGGGATCGTCGGTGAGGCCAGGCACCAGCACGAACCGAATCCACATCGGCTTGCCGAGTGAGGCCAGCCGCCGCGCAAAATTGAGCGTCGGCGCCAGGTCCATTCCGGTCAAATCCTTATGCCGATCCTCGCCCCACGACTTGATGCCGAGCATGACGAGATCGATGTTCGCGAGATCCGCGTCGGTGAGGCGATCGCCGAAGTAGCCGTTGGTTTCAATCACGGTGTGCACGCGCATGTTCTTCGCCGCCGCCATCAGCTTGGCGGCAAAGCGGTGCTGCATCAACGGCTCACCGCCGCTCAACGTGAAACCGCCAGACATCACGCTGAGGCCGTGCGCGTACTTCCGCAGCACTTCGACGGCCCTGGGCACCGAGACCGGCAAGCCGTTCCCGACCTTCCAGGTATCCGGGTTGTGGCAGTAACGGCAGCGCCACATGCACCCAGACGTCCACGCGACAACGCGCACGCCGGGCCCATCGACCGCGGATCCGGTGGTGTACGAGTGCAGGAAGCCCATGTCGCCCGACGCGAGCGCCGCGCGCACCTCCCCTTCAGAGATCCTGGCGCCCAGATCGACGCGTAGCTCATAGGGATTCTTCGCGACGATCGAGATCGGTTCGGCGGTAGCCATTTCAGGCGCCGTGGAAGGTGCGGTTGATAACGTCCATCTGCTGCTCGCGGGTCAGCCTCACGAAGTTGACGGCGTAGCCGGAGACGCGGATGGTCAGGCTCGGGTAATTCTCGGGATGCTCCATGGCATCCATCAACGTCTCGCGATTGAGCACGTTGACGTTCATGTGGAACCCGGTGCTGCCGAAGTAGGCGTCGAGGATGCCGGCGAGGTTGGTGATGCGATCGCTTTCAATGCGGCCCAGCCCCTCCGGCACGAGCGTCGTCGTGAGCGAGATGCCGTCCTGCGCTTCGCGGTACGGGATCTTCGCGACCGATGCCGCGGAGGCGTGGATGCCGTGGCTGTCGCGGCCGTGCATCGGGTTGGCGCCCGGCGCGAACGGCTCGCCGTGCCGCCGCCCGTCGGGCGTATTCCCGGTCGCCTTGCCGTAGACGACGTTCGACGTGATGGTGAGCACCGACTGCGTGTGCAGGGCGTTGCGATAGGTCGGATACTTGCGGAGCTTCTTCATGAACGTCGTGACCGCCCACACCGCGAGCTGATCGACCCGGTTGTCGTTGTTGCCGAAGACCGGGAACGCGCCTTCGATCTGGTAGTCGGTGATGAGCCCGGTCGCGTCGCGAATCACCTTGACGCGCGCGTGCTTGATCGCCGACAGGCTGTCGGCGATGACCGACATGCCGGCCATGCCGAACGCCATCGTCCTGAGCGGCGCATAATCGTGCAGCGCCATCTCGATGCGCTCGTAGGCGTACTTGTCGTGCATGTAGTGGATGATGTTCATGGCGTTGACGTAGACGCCCGCCAGCCAGTCCATCATCGTCTCGAACCGGACAATCACGTCGTCGAACTCGAGGTAATCGCCCTCCACCGCCGCCGACCGCGGCCCGATCTGCTCGCCGCTGATCTCGTCGCGCCCGCCGTTGATCGCATAGAGCAGGCACTTGGCGAGGTTCGCCCGGGCGCCGAAGAACTGCATTTGCTTGCCGACGCGCATCGGCGACACGCAACAGGCAATGGCGCCATCGTCTCCCCACGCGCGCCGCATGGTCTCGTCGCTCTCGAACTGCAGCGAGCTCGTGTCGATGGCGACCTTGGCGGAGAAGCGCTTGAAGCCGTCGGGCAGCCGTGGCGAGTACCAGATCGTCAGGTTCGGTTCCGGCGCGGGTCCGAGGTTGTAGAGCGTCTGCAGGAAGCGGAAGCTCGACTTCGTCACCATGTGCCGGCCGTCGTCGCCCATCCCGGCGATGGATTCGGTGACCCAGGTCGGGTCGCCCGCGAAGAGGTCGTCGTACTCGGGGGTGCGGAGGAAGCGGATGATGCGGAGCTTGATGACGAAGTCGTCAATCATCTCCTGTGCCTGCTCCTCGTTGATGCGTCCGGCCGCGAGGTCGCGCTCGAAGTAAATGTCGAGGAATGTCGAGGTGCGGCCGAGTGACATCGCGGCGCCGTTCTGTTCCTTCACGCCGGCGAGGTAGCCGAAGTAGAGCCACTGCACGGCTTCCTTCGCCGTCGTCGCGGGCTTCGAGATGTCGAAGCCGTAGCTCTCCGCCATCTTCTTGAGCTCGACCAGCGCGCGCGCCTGCTCCGACAACTCCTCGCGGTCGCGGATGATGTCGTCGCTCGACTGCTCCGAGTCGAGCGCCGCCTTCTCCTGTTTCTTTCGCTCGATGAGGCGGTCGACGCCGTAGAGCGCGACGCGTCGATAGTCGCCGATGATGCGGCCGCGGCCGTAGGCGTCCGGCAGCCCGGTCAGGATGTGCGAGCTGCGGCACCGCCGCACGTCCGCGGTGTAGGCGTCGAACACCGCTTCGTTGTGTGTCTTGCGGTACTTGGTGAACGTTTCAACGACATTCGGATCGGGTGTGTAGCCGTAGGTCTTGAGCGCGCCGAGCACCATGCGGAAGCCGCCGTTCGGCATGATCGCGCGCCTCAGCGGCGCTTCGGTCTGCAGGCCGACGATCACCTCGTTGTCCTTGTCGATGTAGCCGGGCGCGTGCGCCGTGATCGACGACGGGATCGGCGAGACGTCGAGCACGCCTTTCTTTCGCTCCTCCGGGAACAGCGCCGTCAGGCGTTTCCAGATACCCAACGTTCGCGCCGTGGCCGGCGCGAGGAACGACGCGTCGCCGTCATACGGGGTGTAGTTCTGCTGGATGAAGTCGCGGACGTCGATGTCGGCCTGCCAGAGGCCGGGTTGAAATCCCTTCCACGCCGCTTCGCCGGTTCCGGTCTTCTTCGTTGGTGCTGCGGTCGCCGTCATATGTTCTGTCTTTCCCCCGCGCTAGGCGCGGGCCTCGATCAAGCCAAGTAATTGTCCGGTGTGGCGGGCGATGACGAGCTCTTCGTTGGTCGGCACGACCCACGCTTCGATCTTGCTGTCGGCGCTCGAAATACGAGGCCCATGATGCTCGTTGGCCGCGTTGTCGATCTCGAGGCCGAGCCACGCCGACGCCTCGCAAATGCGCTTGCGGATTGGCGCCGATCGCTCGCCGATGCCGGCGGTGAAGACGATGCCGTCGACACCGCCCAGCACGGCGGCCAGCGCGCCAATTTCCTTGGCAGCGCGATAAACGAAATAGTCGACCGCGAGACGCGCCGCCGGATCGCCGTTGCCGACCAGATCGCGCATGTCGTTGCTGATGCCGGAGATGCCGAGCAGCCCGGACTGCTTGTAGAGCATCCGCTCGACGGCCTTCGCATCGAGGCCGAGTGTCTGGAACAGGTAGAGCACGACGCCGGGATCGATCGAACCGGGACGCGTGCCCATGCACACGCCGTCGAGCGCGGTGAAGCCGAGCGTGCTGTCGACGCCCTTGCCCTTGCGCAACGCGCACAGGCTCGCGCCGCTGCCAAGGTGCGCCACGATGACGCGGCCGCCCGCGATGTTCGGAGCGACCTGCGGCAGGACCCCGGCGATGTACTCGTACGACAGGCCGTGAAATCCGTAGCGCTGGACGCCCGCGTCGCGGATCTCTTTCGGAAGCGGCACCAGGTCGGCGACCGCACTGTGGCCGCGGTGAAAGCTGGTATCGAAACACGCGACCTGCGGCACGTGCGGCAGGCGCGCCGTGACCGCATCGATCGCCGCGAGGTTATGCGGTTGATGCAGCGGCGCCAGCGGCACGAGCGCGCGCAGGCGGTCGACGACATCGGGCGTGACGACGACCGGATCCGGAAAGTCGGCTCCGCCATGGACGACGCGATGGCCGACGCCGACAATCCGCGCTCCCGGATACTGCGCGCGCAACCACTCGGCCAGGGCATCGAGGGCGCCGCGCGCATCGCGGACTGTTTCGCCGAGCGCTTCGTCGACGACCTTGGTGCCGGCGCCGTCCCTTGCGGAAAACTGCGGCGTCGTGCCGATTCCCTCGATCTGTCCGCGTCCCGCAAGCCGCCAGGCATCGCCCTGCGGCCGCGAATACGTGCAGAATTTCAGGCTCGACGAGCCGGCGTTCAGAACGACAACAAAATCGTCCACTGGTCGATCTCCAATCAGACCGCGGCGTGTGAGCGCCGCCGCGCATGTGCAGCCAG
Source organism: uncultured cyanobacterium (assembly GCA_963833135.1). Classification (GTDB taxonomy): domain Bacteria; phylum Acidobacteriota; class Vicinamibacteria; order Vicinamibacterales; family UBA2999; genus 12-FULL-67-14b. The sequence continues at coordinate 465,186 of CAWHWW010000019.1, forward strand.
CACCGCGACGCCGCAACTGGCGATCCGCGACCGCACGCTGTCGGCGCGGCTGGTCAGGATGATCGGCACGCGCGCGCCAAGCACCAGGCCGGCACTGTCGGCGTTGGCGAGGAAGCTCAATTGCTTTGCCAGCATGTTGCCGGCTTCGAGATCGGGCACGAGCAGGATGTCGGGATCGCCCGCCACCTCCGACGCGATGCCCTTGATCTGCGCGGCCTCCTTGCTGATCGCGTTGTCGAAGGCCAGCGGACCGTCGAGCAGCGCGCCTGTGATCTGTCCGCGATCGGCCATCTTGCACAGGCAGGCCGCCTCGATCGTCGACGGCATCTTCGAGTTGACCGTCTCAACCGCCGCGAGGATCGCGACCTTCGGCCTCTCGAGACCGAGCGCTCGCGCCAGGTCGATGGCGTTCTGGCAGATGTGCACCTTGTCGTCGAGCGCCGGCGCAATGTTGATCGCCGCGTCGGTGATGATCAACACCTTGTGGTACGTGGGCACGTCCATGACGAAGACGTGGCTGATGCGCCGCCCGGTACGGAGCCCGGTCTCGCGCGCGATCACCGCACTGAGCAGCTCGTCGGTGTGCAGGCTGCCCTTCATCAGCAATTCCGCTTCGCCCGATCGCACCAATGCGACGGCCTTCGTCGCGGACTCATTGCTGTGAGCGGCCTCGACTATCCGCACCCCCCCGAGGTCAATGCCGGCCGCAGCGGCAACCTCGCGGATCTTGGCGGCCGGACCGACAAGGATTGGCGTGATCAGTTTCTTCTCGCCGGCTTCGATGGCGCCGGCCAGCGCCGAGGCTTCGCATGGATGCGCGACCGCGGTCGGGATCGGCTCGAGCTCGGCGCATCGCTTCAGGAGGTTTTCGTATTTTCCAGTCCCCGTCATGTCGTCCTCGCAGTGCCGGTTTCACGGAGCAGCAGCGTCAAACCAACGGCGAGCGCGACACCGTAGAGCAGCGGCGAGAAGGCCGCCTGGTAGTGTTCGAGGCTCATCGGCGTGACACCGCCACTGACGTTTCGCAGGAACGCGCCGAACACCGGGCCAAGCAGCGCGCTGAACGTGAAGTTGATGAAGTTGATGACGCCGGTCGCGGTGCCGCCCATCTGCGGCGGATTCGCCTCCTTGATCACGGTGTAGGGCAGCATCGCCGCACCCGATGCAATTCCCGCGACCAGAGCGAGCACGTAAGGCGGCAGCACGTTGGCCGGCCCGTAGAGGATCCAGACCAGGCAGGCGCCGAGGACCACGCCGCCGCCGAGGATCACCGGCTTGCGGCGGCCAATCCGATCGGACATCCAGCCGAGCAGCGGGCAGCCGATGATCCAGCCGAAAGGCACCGCGGCCGATCGCATCACCGCGGTGCCGTAGTCGAGGCCGCGCGCTTCTTCGAGAAACCGCACGCCCCACACCATGTCGAAGATCGTCGTCGGGATGAAGAGCAGGCCGGCGATCACCCCGCAGAGGATCGACTGCGGATTACTGAATACGATCGCCAGCGCGCGCCCTACCGACGGCTTGTCGCCCGCGTCGGCCGCGCCTGCCGGGCGCGACGGCAACAGGAACAACAACAACGCGGCGATGACCAGACCGGCCACGCCCATCACCGTCCAGAATCCATTCCACGGCGTGCCCGAGGCGATGATCGGGCCGACGACGAATTGCCCGGCCGAGCCGCCGGCCATGCCGAACATTTGCGTGGCGCCGATGAGCGTCGCCGCACGCGATGCGGGAAAGTTGGTGGTGGCGATGTAGACGGCGCCGACGAGAGCGAAGACTCCGCCGGCGCCCTGGAGAAAGCGACCGATGCTCGCGAGGTTGCCGTCGCCGCTCGCGAACATCAGCGCGCCGATACCGACGGCGGCCGCGCCGATCGGGACCACTTTGCGCGGTCCCAATCGATCGAGCGCGGTGCCGGCGACGAGGCTGAAGGGCGAGTAGCCGTAATAGAACAACCCGACCATCGACGCGACCGCTGTGGCGGATATGCCGAACGCCTCCGACAGCTGCGGCATCATGACCGCCGGCGCCGAGCGCAGCGTGTACTGATAGAAGTAGTACACCGCCGTGATCAGCCACGCCACGACGGCTGTTGTTGCCGCGCCGCTCACGAATGCCTTCCTAGCAGAGCACGACGGCGACTGCGAGTCCGCCCTCGGACGTCTCCTTGTACTTCGCGTTCATTTCCTTCGCGGTGAGCGCCATTGCGCTCACGGTCGTGTCGAAGTCGACGCGGCGATTCGAGGGAATCTCGTTGCTCGCGATCATGAATCCCGTCCACGACTTGACGGCGCCGAACGCGCACCGCTCGATGCACGGCACCTGCACGAAGCCCGCAACCGGATCGCACGTCATGCCGAGGTGGTGCTGCAGCGACGACTCCGCCGCATTGGCGACAACCTGGTTCGAGAAGTCGTGAGCCTGCGCGAGGAATGCCGCGCCCATCGCCGATGCCACGCCGATCTCGGCCTGGCACCCGCCTTCAGCGCCCGACAGCGTGGCGTTGTGCTTGCAGAGGTATCCGACCGCCGCCGCGGCGAGGAAACCGTTGCGGATCTTGTCCTGCGGCAGCTGGCGTCCGCCTTCGCCGAGCGCGTAAACAATCGCCGGCATCACGCCGGCCGACCCGCCGGTTGGCGCCGTCACGACGAGGTGCCCGCGCGCGTTTTCTTCCGAGCCCGCAAGCGCATACGCCGAGACAACACCGAGGCCGCGCTGACGCTCGAACTTGTCGTCCATCGCGCGCTTGTAAACGTCGCCGGCCTTGGTCTTCAACTTGATCGGCCCGGGCAGCGTTGCCTCCGGCGCCGCGAGTCCTGATTTGACGATGTTGACCATGGCGTTCGAGATCTTGTCGATGAACGCGTAGATCTCCGCTTCGCTCTTGCCCGAGACCGCGACTTCGTTGGCCATCACGAGCTCGGCCACCGTGAGGTTCGCGCCCTCCGCGTGCTTCAGCAACTCCGCCATCGTCGAGTACGGATACTTGGGCTGTCCCTTCTTCGGCGGCTGGTAGCCCTTCCATTCGATGAAGCCGCCGCCGACCGAGTAGTACTCCTGCTCCAGCAACACCTTGTCGCCAGCCATGAGCTTGCACGTCATGGTGTTGGGATGGGGGAACTCGCCCTTCGGCGCGTCATAGATGACGTCCTTCAACGACGCGTCGAACGTCTTGTCACCCAGCTTCACCTTGAATACCTGGTTGGGATCGGAGGCCAGGCTGTCGAGGAAGGCGGGCTCCACGGTCGCGGGCTCCTTGCCGACAATGCCGGCAAGCGCGGCGCGCTCGGTGCCGTGCCCCTTGCCTGTCGCGCTGAGGCTGCCGAACAAGTGGACCTTGAGACCGGTTGCATGCGCGAGTTGATCCGCGGGAAGTTTCGTGGCGCGCTGGTAGAAGTCGTAGGTGATGCGCATCGGGCCGATCGTGTGCGAGCTCGACGGACCCGGGCCTACCTTATAGAACTCATCGATGGTCGTCATCACCGGCCCCTTGGCCTTCTTGACAACGTTGAGATCGGATGACACTGCGGAGGCCGCGGGTTGTGGTGGCGCTTGCGGAGGCGGCGCACTACTGACGGGAGCCGGGGCGCATCCGTTAAGGACGGCGACCGCGCCGACGAGGGCGCTCCGCATCATGAAGGCGCGCCGGTCGACACCCGTAGGCGCTTCGTCGAGTCGCAGTTCGTCTAACGGAAATAATTCGTCGTTCTGCTCAGATTTCACTACAAGACTCCAATCGAGGGCGAGCGCCAAAGCGGTCGAGGAGGGCACAGTGCAAGGCCCATACCCCGACGAGGTTGATCCCGAAGAGAACCGTAAGTAGTTGATTATAGGCCGTTTCGAAAAACGCTCAGCGTTATTGCAGCGCACGGGATTTGTCGCCCCGGGGAATGTAAGCCCTGAAATACCGTGGGCCCCACGGTGTCTACATCCAGGTCGCCTGGACAAACACGCCGATCGAATGCCGAAACCACGACTGCGCCCGGTCGTTGACGGGGCGCGTCCGCTTCACGTATAAGGCACACAGCAATTTCCTAAGACCCGAAGCGAGGAGCCGGCTTGGCCCAGACGGAAGCGGAGCTGCTAGACAACCCTGTCGCGGGCCATCCAACGCTGATCCTTCGATCGCCGGACTTCCACTCGATCACAGATGTGGTCGCGGAGCCGGCCGAACGGGCGACGCCGATCGGCTGGTGGCTCTTCTTCATCCCTTCCCTCGCGCTGCTCAGCCTTCTCGGCATCGCGGTGTCGTGGCTGTTCTGGGAGGGGATCGGCATCTGGGGCCTCAACCAGCCCGTCGGCTGGGCGTGGGACATCACGAACTTCGTGTTCTGGGTCGGGATCGGGCACGCCGGAACGCTCATCTCGGCGATCCTCTTTCTCTTCCGCCAGACATGGCGCACCTCGATCAACCGTTCGGCCGAGGCGATGACCATCTTCGCGGTCATGTGCGCACTGACATTCCCAGGGATCCACGTAGGACGCGTCTGGGTCGCCTACTGGATGTTCCCGCTCCCGAACCAGATGGGCATGTGGCCCAATTTCAGGAGCCCTCTTCTCTGGGACGTTTTCGCGGTCAGCATCTACGGCACCGTCTCGGTCCTGTTCTGGTACGTCGGTTTGATCCCGGACCTGGCGACGATGCGCGATCGGGCGAAAACCCGTACCCGGCAGTTCGTCTACGGGATTTTCGCCCTCGGATGGCGAGGCTCCCAGCGGCAATGGCATCACTACGAAACCGCCTACCTGATTCTCGCCGCGCTCGCGACGCCGCTCGTCCTCTCAGTGCATTCGATCGTCTCGATGGATTTCGCAGTCTCGCTGCTCCCCGGATGGCATACGACGGTGTTCCCGCCCTACTTCGTTGCGGGCGCGATCTTCTCCGGGTTCGCCATGGTGCTGACGCTCATGGTGATCTGCCGCTGGGCATTCGGCCTCCAGCACATCGTCACGCTCCGCCACTTCGACTACATGGCGAAGATCATGCTCGTGACCGGGACGATGGTCGGCTACGCCTACGCCACGGAGTTCTTCACCGCGTGGTACAGCGGGAATCCCTACGAGCTCTACGCATTCCTGAACCGTGCGCTCGGGCCGTACGCGTGGGCCTACTGGATCATGGTCAGCTGCAACGTGATCAGCCCGCAGATCTTCTGGTCCAAGAAGGCACGCACGAGCATCCCGATCCTGTTCGTGGTGTCGATCGTGATCAACATCGGCATGTGGTTCGAGCGGTTCGTGATCATCGTCACGTCGCTGCACCGTGACTTCCTGCCCTCGTCCTGGGGCTACTTCAGTCCCACGGTCTGGGACGTGGCGTGCCTGCTCGGAAGCTTCGGGCTCTTCTTCACGATGTTCTGCCTGTTCGTGCGTTTTCTTCCGATGGTGGCAACCGCCGAGGTCAAGACCGTCCTGCCCCAGGCCAACCCGCATTGGCAGGCCGGACCAGAACACGCGATCGCCGAACGCGAGATCACACAGCACCAGGAAGTTCCCCCGGTCCCCCTGGCCCCCGTGGTCGCCGAAGCCCGCTCCCGATGGAGCTTCCAGATGCCGATGCTCTCACCGTTCCCGAAGGGGCCGCACTACGGAATCCTTGCCGAATTTGCGACGACGGCGGACCTGTATCGCGCCTGCGAGCGGGTCCGTGATGCGGGCTTCACCCGGTGGGACGCCCACAGCCCGTTTCCCGTCCACGGCCTGAGCAAGGCGATGGGGCTCCGACGCTCCACGCTTCCCTGGATCGTCCTGGTCATGGCACTGACGGGGGCCTCGCTCGGGTTCCTCCTGCAGTGGTGGGTCCACACCACTGCCTACCCCCTCGTGATCAGCGGCAAGCCGTTTTTCACCTGGCCCGCTTTCATTCCGATCACCTTCGAGGTTGCTGTGCTCTTCGGTGCGCTCGGCGCCGTCTTCGGCATGTTCGGCCTGAACCGGCTCCCGATGCACCACCATCCGATCTTCAAATCCAAGGTCTTCGAGCGGGCGAGCGACGACGCGTTCTTCATCTCGATTGAATCGTGGGATCCCCGGTTCGATCTGTCGGCCACCGAGGCGCTACTGAAGTCGCTGGGCGCACGAAGCGTCGAGCTCCTGGAGTCCTGATGGAGCGCATCAACGAACGCGATCACGTCGCGCTGCGGCACGAGCAGGTCACCATCCCTCCGGGCCATTCGTGGAACCGCATTCCGCTCATTGCCGGCGCCTTCGCCCTGCTGGGGGCAGTGGCGTGCGCGATTCTGGGACCGTCGAATCCGAAGCAGTTCTTCTTCTCGTGGCTCGTGTCGTTCCTGTTTTTTCTGAGCCTTGCTCTCGGCGCACTCTTTTTCGTGTTGATCCAGTACGCGGCCCAGGGAGGCTGGGGAATCGTGCTGCGACGAATCGGGGAGACGATCTTTTCCACGATTCCCGTGATGGCCATCCTCTTCCTGCCAGTGGTGCTCGGCCTGCACGATCTCTACGAGTGGTCCCACGCCGATGCCGTCGAGCACGACGCGCTGCTTCGCTGGAAGGCGCCATACCTCAATGTGCCGTTCTTCCTGATCCGGGCGGCGCTCTTCTTCGTAATCTGGTCCTTCATCGCCGTCGTCTACTACCGCGGCTCGCGCGGTCAGGATGCGACGGGGGATCCCGGAGTCTCGGCTCGCCTGCGCAAGTTCGCCGGGCCCGCGATCATCGTCCTCGCGCTGACCCAGAGCTTCGCGTCGATCGACTGGATCATGTCGCTCACGCCGCATTGGTACTCGACGATGTTCGGCGTCTATTTCTTCGCGGGTTCCTGGGTGGGGTTCATCGCGCTCCTTTCGGTCGTTGTGCCGGCGATGCGCGGGGCGGGGTTGCTGGACACGGTCATCAGCCCGGAGCACCTGCAGGACATCGGAAAGTTCCTGTTCGCCTTCACGGCGTTCTGGGCCTATATCTCCTTCTCCCAGTACTTCCTCATGTGGTACGGGAACATGCCGGAAGAGACGATCTGGTACAGGGCGCGGATGGAGGGATCCTGGTTGACGGTCTCACTCCTCCTCCTGTTTGGACACTTCGTGGCTCCGTTTTTCTACCTGATGGGACGGAGCGTCAAACGGAACGGAGCGACCCTGGCCGTGGGGGGAGCGTGGATCCTCTTCATGCACTTCGTGGATTTGTACTGGCAGGTCATGCCAACGCTCCATCCCGAGGGGCTCCGTCCGTCGCTGCTCGACGTCGCTGCGCTCATGGCCGTCGGCGGATGCTTTGTGGCGGCAGCGAGCTGGTTGATGCGACGATATGCGCTCGTACCGCTGCGCGACCCGCGCCTTGCGGAATCACTGGCCTTCGAGAATGCCTGACCTGTCCGCCGGAGCCTTGGCGGCGGCGGAAGGCGGATCGAGTGCCTGGGCCGTTGGAATCCGTCGGAACGCGCGGCCCCGAGGCTGAGGCAGGGGTTGCACCGATGGCGAGCCCGGTATAAAGTTCGGCCCACTCACGGACGGGGCAGAAGCGACGACGGTAACGAAGGAGACGAGGTTGGAATGACCAAGGAACTGAGCATGCGCGTGACAAGGAACAGGTTGTGGCTGGCGGCTGGACTGGTCACGGTGTTGTTCGTGCCGGGCGTTGCTGTTGCCGCGTCGACGGTCACCGGAACCATCACCTTCACCGGGAAACCCCCCGGCCTCAAGCCGCTCGCTATGGACGCCGACCCCGCGTGCGCCAAGAAGCACACCAAGCCCGTGCCGGCCGAGATGCTGGTGCTGGGCGGCGGCAACACGATGGCCAACGTCATCGTCTGGGTATCGAAGGGGTTGCCGGCAGGGAAGAAATTCCCGGTTCCCACGACTCCGGTGACTCTCGATCAGAAGGGCTGCGTCTACGTGCCGCACGCGATGGGCATCATGATCGGTCAGGCCTACAGGATCCTCAACTCCGACGGCATCCTCCACAATATCCACACGCTTCCCAAGGTCAACCCGTCGTTCAACCGGGCGATGCCGGCGACGTCAAAAGAGGCGACGACGACGTTCGCCAAGCCGGAGCCGATCTTCCAGATCAAGTGCGACGTCCACCCCTGGATGAGCGCCTACATCGGCGTCTTCGAGCATCCGTTCTTCTCGGCGACCGCCACGGATGGGAAGTTCACGATCGCGGGCCTCGACGCGGGAACCTACGAGATCACCGCCTGGCACGAGAGGCTGGGGACGCAGACGGCCTCGGTCACCGTCAGCGGCAGCGATACGAAGACCCAGGACTTCAAGTTCGCCGTCCCCGGCGCGAAATAGCCCGATGAGTGAACAGGGGGTCGTCACCGCCCACCCGCACGCCGCGCACGAAGCCGATCACGAAGTGCTCGGCTTCTGGCGCAAGTACGTCTTCTCCACCGACCACAAGGTAATTGGTATCCAGTACGCCGTTACCGGCCTCTTGTTCCTCCTCTTCGGCTTTACGCTGATGATGCTGATGCGGTGGCAGCTCGCCTACCCGGGCGTCGCGTTGCCGCTGATCGGCAACCTTTTCGGCGAGGCGCGCATGCCGGGCGGAACGATGCTCCCCGAGTTCTACAACGAGCTCGGCGCCATGCATGGCACGATCATGGTCTTCCTCGGCGTGGTTCCCCTCGCCGTCGGAGGATTCGGGAATTTCGTGCTCCCGCTCCAGATCGGAGCCCCGGACATGGCTTTCCCGAAGATCAACATGGCGAGCTACTGGTGCCTCTTCCTCGGTGGCATGACGATGCTCGGCAGCTTTTTGGTTCCCGGGGGGGCAGCGCAATCCGGGTGGACCTCCTACGCACCGCTCGCCGTCATCGCCGGCACAGGCCAGACCTGGTGGCTCGTCGGGATGATCTTCTTGATCACCTCGTCGCTGCTCGGAGCGGTCAACTTCCTCACGACCACCATCCAACTGCGCGCCAAGGGGCTGACCTTCATGCGGTTCCCCTTCTTCGTGTGGTCCCAGTTCGTGACGTCGTTCCTGCTGCTCCTGGCCTTTCCGCCGCTCGAGGCCGCTGGGGTCATGCAGCTGATGGATCGCGTGGCGGGCACGAGCTTCTTCATGCCGAGCGGCCTCGTCGTCAGCGGCCAGGTCCTCGCCAACGCCGGCGGGGGTAACGCGGTTCTCTGGCAGCACCTGTTCTGGTTCCTGGCGCACCCGGAGGTCTACGTCCTGATCCTGCCCGCCATGGGCATCGTTGCCGAGATCATCGCGAACAACACGCGGAAGCCCTTGTGGGGCTACCGGTCGATGGTTTACGCGCTGATTTTCCTCGGCTTCATGTCGTTCATCGTGTGGGCGCACCACATGTTCATGACCGGCATGGGCACCACCATGGCGGCGTTCTTCCAGACGACGACGATGATCATTTCGATTCCGTCGGTCGTGATCCTGACGGCCCTCGTCGTTTCGCTCTGGGGCGGATCGATACGCTTCAACACGCCGATGCTCTTTGCCGTCTCGTTTCTCCCGATGTTCGGTATCGGCGGGCTGACGGGCCTTCCCCTCGGCTTGAACATCTCGGACATCCCGCTGCACGACACGTATTACGTCATCGCCCACTTCCACTACGTTGTCGCGCCGGGGACGATCTTCGCGCTGTTCGCGGGGATCTACTACTGGTATCCGAAGGCGACCGGGCGGAAGATGAACGAGACACTCGGCAAGATCCATTGGATCGGCTCGCTCGTCTGCATGAACGTCGTCTTCATGCCCATGTTCATCGTGGGGCTGGCCGGCGTCTCGCGCCGCTTGTTCGACGCCGGCTCGGCCTACGACTTCGCCCAGGGGACCATGCACTGGAACGCCGTCTCATCGTGGGGCGCGTGGATCATGGGACTCTTCCAGATTCCGTTCATCTTCAATTTCTTCTGGAGCATCTGGCACGGGGAGAAGGCCGAGGGCAACGTCTGGCAGGCCACGACGATCGAGTGGTCCGCGCCATCGCCGCCGCCGCACGGCAACTTCGCCGTCGCGCCGCAGGCATACCGCGGGCCCTACGAGTACAGCGTGCCCGGATCCGACAAGGACTTCACGCCACAGTTCGAGGCCTGATAGCAGATGGACATTCCCTACACCGTAGCGGTACGGCGCGATACCGGCCTGAACAACGGCAAGATCGGGATCTGGCTCTTCCTGGCCTCGGAAGTCATGTTGTTCGGCGCCCTGTTTGCGAGCTACATCCTGATTCGCACAGGGGCACCAAGCTGGCCGCGCGGAGACACGGTTCTCGACTACCGGCTCGCCACGTTCAACACGATCGTCCTGATTGCGTCCTCCGTCACGATGGTGATGGCGTGGGCGTCGCTCATGCGCCGCCGCTTCGGGACCTTTCGAATCTACATGGCCGCGACGGTCCTGCTCGGGGGCGTCTTCCTCGTCGTCAAGTACTTCGAATACAGCCATCACCTTCACCTCGGGGAATACCCCAGCCACAGCAACTTTTTTGCGATCTACTACACCCTGACCGGCCTGCACATGCTCCACGTGTTCGGCGGCATGGTGGTGAACGCGTATTTCTGGGGCCCCGGCGCCAAGCTCTGGGACAAGAACCCGGTGTGGTTTACCAACCGGGTCGAGCATTCGGGCCTGTTCTGGCATTTCGTGGACCTGGTCTGGATCTTCCTCTTCCCAACGCTGTATCTTCTCTAAGGCGGCATCCATGGCGAGCGACCACGCAGCGACGCACGACCACGACGATCACGCCGGTCACGATCCTGCCGACATCGATAAGCACGTCAGGGTCTACATCATGGTCTTCGTCGCGCTCATGGTGCTGACGGTCGTGACCGTGGCGGTTTCCCGTTTCCACCTTTCCGTGCCGGTTGCCGTGGCCGTGGCGCTGCTCGTCGCGACCGTCAAGGGAGGGCTGGTGGCGTGCTACTTCATGCACCTGATCTCCGAGAAGAAGTTGATTCTCGCGGTTCTCGCCCTGACCGGTGCCTTCTTCGTCGTGCTGCTGGCGCTTCCGGTCCTCACTCACAGCAACGGGTTCTGGATACCCGAATGAACCTCAGGTTTATCCACGCGGGGCTGATCCTTTGTTCCGCTGCCCTCGCGGTGCTGTTCGGGCTCTGGAGTTTAGGCGTGGCCGGGCTCGGCAACGGCAGCTCGAGCCTCCCTGCGGGCATCGCGGCGTTCGCCGTGGCGGCCGGCCTGATCGTGTACGACTCGTGGTTCCTGAAGAAGACGAGGACGCTGCGATGATGCCCGCCTTCGCAGCGAGGCTGCTCCGGCGAGGCAGGCTCATGCGAGTCGTCCTGATCGCGATTGCCGTGATGATCCTCGGCACTTCGAGCGCCTTTGCCTGCCCGGTGTGCTTCGGTGCGGAAGAGACCTCGATGATCGATGCGTCGAGGCTCGGCATTCTGGTGCTGCTGCTCGTTACGTTTGCGGTGCAAGGCGCGTTCGCCGCCTTCTTCCTCTATCTCCGCAAACGCGCGAAGCTCATTGCCGAAATCGATCTCGACAACGAATGGTCGGAACTCCAGGGAGGGGCTTCGAGAACATGACCGAATGGCTCGGAATGCCGCCGCTTGCGGCCGCTCACGGTGGACAGATCGACAGCCTGATTGGCTGGATCCACGTGTTCATGTTCATCCTGTTCATCGGGTGGGGAGGATTCTTCGCCTATTGCCTGATCCGTTTCCGGAAATCGGCTAACCCGGTCGCCGACTATACGGGGGTCACCTCGCCCGCGTCGAAGTATTCGGAGATCGCCGTGGCCGTCATCGAAGCGGTTCTCCTGATCGGTTTCGCGATTCCGCTATGGGCCGCAAGAGTCGATGACTTGCCCGCCGCAAGCGAATCGCTGGTGGTCCAGGTCACCGGCGAGCAGTTCGCCTGGAACATCCACTATCCCGGCCCCGACGGCGTATTCGGCCGCACGGACCTCAAGCTGCTCGATCTCCAATCGAACCCGCTCGGACTCGATCGCGACGATCCTGCCGCGAAAGATGACGTCACGACGCTCAATCAGCTTTATCTGCCCGTGAACAAGCCGATCATCGTGAGACTCAGGAGCAAGGACGTCATTCACAGCTTCGGCGTGCCGGAGTTTCGCGTGAAGCAGGATGCGATCCCGGGCCTCACAATCCCCATCCATTTCGTCCCCACCGTCACGACCGCGGAGATGCGGACGCGGTTGGGCAAGCCCGAGTTCCAGTACGAGATTGCCTGCGCGCAGCTCTGCGGTCTGGGTCACGCCCGGATGCGGGGATTTGTCACCGTCCAGACCGCCGAGGAGTTCCAGACGTGGCTGGATACGCAGATCAAGGAGCAGAGCGCACCGGATCCATTCCGGTAGTTCGGGCAACGCGCGGTCTTGGCAAGGTCGTCATGCAAACCCTGCTGCATCACGCACGGCGTTTGGGTTGCCTAACTGTTCTCGCCGTGCTGGCCGCGCCGCCACTCGCTGCGCAGTCACTACCGTACGAGTCGATGGCCGCACGAATCGTGACTGCCTGCAGGTTACTCGCGGCGAACGCGTACTGCTTCGCGTCGATCCCAATACGATGGCGCAACTCGCGCCGCTCGTGCGGAAGGCGCTCGAAGCACGCGGCGCGGTGGTCGAGACTCTCCCGTACGGCCCGGCGCCGGATTTCGAAGCACGACTCGCGAAAACGGACGTCTACGTCTGGTTACCTGCGCCCGCGACTGCCACGCCCGGAGATCAGGCGCTCGCCCTGCAACGCTGGATCGACAACGGTCCTGGGCGTGAGCTGCACTTTCATTGGGTCGATGGCACGCGTGATGTGGACGGGTTGCCGGCCCGCACACCCCTGCTTTTGACCGCGTGTATGCCGCTGCTCTCGACATCGATTACCGGCAGCTCGCCGCACAGATGGATCAGGCCATTCAGCGGTTGCGTTCGGACGAGGTCAGGGTGACGACGCCGAGCGGCACCGACATCCGGTTTCGTGTCGGCGACCGTCCGTTCAACAAGCAGGACGGTGATGGCTCGAAAGCCCGAGCCGCGAAGGGGAGAATTCGCATCGATCGTCACATCGAGCTGCCGGCCGGCATCCTTCGCGTGGCTCCACTCGAAGAGTCGGTGACCGGCGTCATCGTCCTGCCCTCGGCCCGGTTCGGAACCGAGCGGTGACGGATATCCGCCTCGAGTTTGCGAAAGGCGTTGTGACGAGCGCTCGAGCGCGCACCGGTAACGGCGCACTGCAGGCATTCTTGAAGTCGAACCCGGCCGCATCGCGATTTCGAGAGTTCTGCCTCGGCTTCAATCCACGGCTGGTTGTGCCGCCCGGTGAGTCGGCGCTTCCGTACTATGGGTATGGCAGCGGTGTCGTTCGCATGAGCCTCGGCGACAACACCGAGCTCGGCGGCAGCGTGCGTGGCGGCGTCGTGCGATGGCTATTCTTTCCCGACGCGACGGTGCGCGTTGGCGGAGAGCTCATCGTTCGTGACGGAAGGCTGCAGGAACACTGAATCTGCACGAGCAATGCCCACGCCGTTTAGCTCCGCTGTCCGAAGAAATTCAGTGGCCGAAAGAGGCTCGCGACTTGCATTTGAGATCCTTGCAAAGGAAGGAGCTGAGCAATGGATCTGATGAGTGGCTTGGCGGTCGGAATCGGGCTCTGTCTCGCTTTGTGGGTTCCCTACTTCATCATTAATAGCAAACGCGGGAAGGCTCGCGGACACACGTGGTTCACGTGGCGGAAGCCGCGCGGGCATTCCGACATCGGCCCGGACATTGGTGGAATCCCGCAGACAACTCCGGGGAAAGACGAGGCGAGGGGCGCCCATTACTGACTCGGGCCGGCGGGCCTAAGACTTCGGCGCGCCAGGCTGACCGAACATCTTCGGGGTCGGCATCCGCGCGCGGATCCGCTCGAGCTCTTCGACGGTCACGCGGTCGAGGCCGTTCTTGCGGCAGGACTCCTCGACGGCCCCGATCGACCATGCCGCGGACGAACGCGGGGATCTTCTTCATCCGCTCGGCGGCCGCATCGTCCCAGGCGATGGTCTTCGGCGATTCGGCGCCGTATTCGATCGCGGTAGCCGCCGCCGAATGGCGCCAGCGGCCGCGACAGAGCGAGAAGCGGAGCCCCGGCGAACTTGCCCGGGAGTGTGGGTGCAGAGGGGATCTTCGGCCATCAGATCGCCGGTCATCCCGTAGGCCCGGGCGCGGCAGCCCCCGCAGTGGCCGTTCATCTCGCACTCGCCGCATCGTCCGCCGAGCGAGGTGCGGCGGCGAATGCCGGTGAACAGCTCCGAGGACGTCCAGAGGTCCGCGAGACTCGCGTTGCGAAGCGTTCCCGCGAAGACCGGGAGGTAGGGGCAAGGCGTGACATCGCCGTTCGGCCGTATCCCCATGTAGTGCGTGCCCGCCGGGCATCCGCCGGCTCCTCCGGAGTAGGTCCTGATCTGCGAGCCGCCATTCTCCAGAACGGTCTTGATGTAGTGCGGCGCGCACTTCGCGTTCACGAGCATCCGGCCGTTGTACTTCTTCTGGATCCGGTAGAGCGAGGCGAGCACCTCGTCGTACTGCGCGGGCGTGATGTCCGACACGAACTGCCCGCGCCCCGTCGGCACCAGGAAGTAGAGGTTCCAGACCTTGGCGGCGAGGCGATCGTGCGCGAAGTCGGCGATTGCTTCGAGCTCGCCGAGATTGTGCGAGCCCGCGGTCGTCTGCACGATGAAGGGGAGCCCGGTCCTGTTGAGGATCTGCGCTCCCTCCACCGTGTTTCGCCAGGCGCCGCGGACCTTCCTGAAGCCGTCGTGACGATCGGGATCGAGCGCATCGAGCGAGAGCGAGAGCCCGCGCGCGCCGGCTTCCGCCAGCCGCTTCGCCACGTTCTCGGTGATGCGCACGCCGTTGGTGCCGACGACGACCCAGAGTTCACGCTCCGACGCGCGCCGGACGATCTCGAGGATGTCGCGCCGCAAGAGCGGCTCGCCGCCGGTCAGGATCGTCACGCATTCAGGCGCGAAGGCGGCGATTTCGTCGATGACCCTGAAGCATTCCTCGGTGCCAAGCTCGCTGCGATCGGCGAAGTTCTCCGTGCCGACCTGCGGCGTGCCGCCGGCGTCGAGATAGCAGTGCTCGCACGCGAGGTTGCAGCGGTAAGTCAGGTTCCAGGAGACGACGTACGGCCGGGCGAATCCTTCGACTCGCATGCCTCCGGCTACGCCGGACGCACGCTCGCTCAGGACAGGGTCTTTCGACTGCGCATGTCCACTCACATGCCGAAGAAGTCTTTGGCCGCGTCGAGGATCTTCTCGTCCACTTCGACGGCGCCCCTCTCCCGCGCGAATTTCTCGATGCCGATCTTCGCCATGGGGCGGACGAACTCGGGAATGTTCGCGAGCCTGGCTTCCGCGGCGGCAGTCCACCGCACGGAGATGGACTCGGCCGCGCGCACGCTCGGTTGTGCCTCTCCGTTCGCGGGAATCATCGCAGGGAAACGGACACTTGCCAGCCTGACGTCGCTCGCCGCCGCGGCGTCGGTCGCCGGGACCGATCCGCACGCCGAGTGACTGCACGACCTGCGTTTCGTACGCATTGGTGAGCATCGCGATCTCGTAGCCGCACTCAGGACACGAGTAGACGACCGAGAGCGAGCCGCGCTCGGGCGGACCGACGGTCTGCAGCTTCATCGGGCTATCGCAGGGGACGCAGAGGAATTTCATCGGCGAGTCTAGCCGTAGCTCGCTGATCGAGGCTATCCAGAAGTTGCTGCGCAACGTGATCCAGCGCGCGGCCAACGGGTGTTTCGGGCATGTCCGCGAGAGGGATCCCGCGATCGCAGTGCCGTGCCAGCTCGGGATCGAACGGGACGGTCCCGAGGCAGGGAATCTCCAGGCCGGAGGAGTTCGGGTGAGTCGAAGAGCGGCTTGATGGCGTTGCAGTCGCGGCAGTAGTAGCCGCTCATGTTCTCGACGTAACCGAGGACGCGATTGGGTCCCTTCGACAGCGCTGCCACCGATCGCGCGACCACGCCCCGTGACACTTCCGAAGGGATCGTGACGAGCACGAACGAGAGTCCGCGGCCCGAGAAAATCGGCGTACTGGACGGTCCGATCGGCTCCCGGCGGCAGATCAAACATCAGCAGATCGAGCGCTCCCCACTCGCAGGATCCGAGGATCTCGCCGAGGAGAGCGAACTCCTTCGTGGCGCGCCAGGTGTGCGACTCGCCGTGCGCCGTGCTCTCGAACTCGAGCGCCTCCGACTCCGGGATGAGCGAGCCCATCGAGAAGACGGAGATCCCGTTCACGGTCCGCGGGAGCGCCATCTTTTTCTGGCCGGGAACGAACAGCGCGCCCTGGACACCTGCCATGCGCGCCTGCGAGGGGCCGTTGAAGTCCGCGTCCAGGATCGCAATCCGAAGCCCCCGTGCGCGCAGAGCGCCCGCGAGATGCAGCGTCAGGGTGCTCTTGCCGACTCCTCCTTTGCCTGAGCCCACGGCCACGAGATGGCGCACCCCGGCGAGCCCGTCGGTGATGCGGGTCTGCTTTTCGGCAACCTGCTCGAGGATTCTGGACCCTCCGTCGCCGACGATGTCGTGGTAGCCCTTCACGTTGAGCGAATAGCCTACACCGTCCGGGCGGGCACACAGTGCCGCGCACGTCGCTCATCCCTCGACTTCGCTCGGGCTGACCCGATCGCGCACGCTGCTCGGCAGGCGATCCGCTGACGCTGCTGCTCGAAGGCGTCGAGGCGGTCAGGGCAGCGAGAGCGCGAACGTACTCAGATGGATGATTTCGCGCACCGACCGCCACCACGATGTACTGCTTGCCTTTGACCACGTAGGTCATCGGTCCGGCGGTCGTTCCGGACGGCAAATCCATTTCCCAGATCACACTGCCGGTCGCTTTGTCGTACGCGCGGAACTTCGTTCCCCACGTCCAATCGGCGCCGGCGGTTCCGCTGATGGCGTCGCTGCCTTCGCCGAGAAACAGCAATGTCTTGGTGAGGAGCGGCGCGGGGCGGTTCGGATAGCCGAGCGGAGGCAGGTTGAGATCCTTCAACAACGGATGAAATCGTGGTCCGTCGCCGTTGGGCCGCATCCAGACGTGGACGCCGCGATTGAGATCGATCGCCGTGATTCGACCGTAGGGACCTTTGATGATTGGCAGGCCGTCGATGCTGATGGCGTCGACCGTCGACGGCGGCGCCTGGGACGCCGGTTGATCGGTCGCCGGGGTCGGCACGAAGTCGGCGTACTCCATCGTCGCGCGCGGATCGGTCTGCTTCCAGGCGACGCGGTTCGCCGGGCCCAGGGTTTGCGAGATCGCATAGTAATAGCCGGTCTCCGGATCGAACGCGCCGGTGTTCCAGTTGGCCGATCCCCAGGCGCCAGGCTGGACGAGCGTGCCTTTCTTGCCGCCATCGCCTCGGCACCGACGGCGGCGAAAAGACCGGGCCCATCACGTATTGCTTCGCAATGGTCCGGGCGCGCTCCTTCAGCGCCGGCGTGTAATCGATCAGATCGTCATCGCTGATGCCTTGCAGATCGAATGCCGGCGGTTTCGTCGGAAAGGGCTGCGTCGGCGACGAACGTTCGCCCGGCACGGTCGACTGCGGTACGGGCCGCTCTTCGATCGGCCACACCGGACGGCCGTTGGTCCGGTCGAGCACGTACAGAAAGGCCGCCTTGTTCGCTTGCATCACCGCGCGGATGCGCTTTCCGTCCACGGTGATCTCGCCAAGCATCGGCGGTCCGATGTTGTCCCAGTCCCACAAATCGTGATGGACGGTCTGGAAGTGCCACACGCGCTTGCCGGTCTTGACGTCGAGCGCGACCAGCGAATTCGAGAACAGGTTGTCGCCCGGCCGCCAACCGCCATACCACGCGGCCGTGGGAGACGTCAGCGGGACATAGACGTAACCGAGCTCTTCATCGGCCGTCATCGGATTCCACGCGCCGAGGTCGCCGGCGATTTTCCACGAATCGTTGCCCCACGTGTCGTTGCCGAACTCGCCGGGCCGCGGCACCACGTGAAACGTCCACAGGAGCTTGCCGGTTTCGGCGTCGAAGCCGCGGACGTCCTCGGGCGCCGCTTCCTTCCTGTTGCCGCCGTCACCGGCGCCACCCGTGTTTCCGGTCACGACGACGACGTTGCCGAGCACGAGGGGCCCGGTGCTGTCGTTGAATCGTCCGGCCAGCGGCTGGCGATCGGCGAAGCGCAGGAGAACGCGCCCCTGGGCGCCGAACGTCTTCACCGGCACGCCAGTGGTCGCATCGAGGGCGTAGAGGTATTCGCCGCGAATCGAGAAGATTCGGCGGTCCGCGCTGCCGGCGCCGCCGGACCAGTAGTCAACCCCACGAGTTGACGCACCGCGGGCATCTTCCAGATCCCGGACCAAATGGCTGCTCCCAGATCGTTCGCCCTGTTTCGCCGTCCAGCGCGATCACGAGGCCGTGCGCGTCCTGTGTGTAGAGCACGCCGTCGATCATGATTGGAGTCGCGCGCAGGTACGCGTTCGGTCGTGTATCGGGGAACGCGGCGATCATCTTGTCGTTCACCGCAGGGCGTCGCCAGGCAATGCGCACGACTCTTGACGTTGTCGCGATTGATTTGATCGAGGGCAGAGTATCGGGTGAACCCCTTGTTGCCGCCGTAGTAGCGCCATTCGGTTGGTGGCTGGGGCGCCTGCGAAGCAACGACCGCATGGTGGCGGCGACCACGCACAGTGTCAAGACGGCCAGAAGTGGCTTGGCGTGTGCCATGGGTCGGTCTCCCTTGGAACCGAGAAGTCAGGCGCGGAGGCCGATGTTGTGCCCAGGCGGCGCGGCGCTGAGGCCGATTTGTCCGAGAAGCGGTTCGAGGTCGTCGCCCGAGGCTGGAACGCAAGCAAGAATCCTCGCCCCGGCCTGTTGAACCCACGGGTCGGCCGTGGGAAGCGCGCGCACCTTCTGGCCGGTACCGAGGAGCCATTGCCACGCCTTTTGCGTCTCGGCCGCGAATTCTTCGAGAAGCGACGGCGACTCCTCTTTGCGCAGGATCCGTGACATCCGCGCTGCCAACTCGCGCGCTTCGACCAGCCCCATGTTCATGCTGTGCACTCCGACCGGAGCCGCCTGGTGCGCGGCGTCGCCGGCGAGCCAGGTGCCTCCGTTACCGAAGCTCCGCGCCAGCCGGGGCTCGAACAGTCCTAACGTCGACCAGTAAATCCGGGTCGGCCTCGCCGCGCACCAGGGAGCCCTGGCGGCGATCAGCTGTTTGAGCCGCTCCATCGAGGCAGCATGCTCCGATTTATCCCGGATCTGAAATCCCCAGCGACATCGCCTATCCTCGAGGGGCCAATAGACGCTCGTGAGATCTGGATCGAGAATCACGCGCACTTCGGCAGGAAGCTCACCCTCCGCCTCGACCTCATAGACCGAGAAGAATTCCCCCGCGCCATGCGTTTCCATCTCGATGCCCGACATCCGCCGCACGGCAGAGTCGTACCCGTCGGCGCCGATCACATACGCCGGCCGAATCGTCTGGGTTCGCGCGACCACCCATTCGCTTCGCGCGACGGGGTAGCCAGAGGCCACATTGTCGAGTTGCGCGACCTCCGCCTGGAGGCTCCCGCCGTCCACGCTGAGGGCTTGAAGCCGGTGTCCCCAGCGGACCTTGAGCTTCTCGGCGCGGAGCGCCTCCGCCACGACGTTCTCCAGCACGCTTTGACGAACGACGAGGAGATACGGATGCGTCGAAGCGAGAGACGAATAGTCGATCTCGGCTCGCCTCTCGCTCCCTTCGTAGTAGGCGACCCTCGTTAGCTTTCGGCCCGCGGCGATCAGCCTTTCGGCAAGTCCCGCCTCGTCGAGAATCCGGAGCGTACGAGGATGGATCGCGAGCGCATAACTGTGTTGGGTCGTCCGCTGCTC
Source organism: uncultured cyanobacterium (assembly GCA_963833135.1). Lineage (GTDB taxonomy): Bacteria > Acidobacteriota > Vicinamibacteria > Vicinamibacterales > UBA2999 > 12-FULL-67-14b. Next base: position 484,992 of record CAWHWW010000019.1, read on the forward strand.
CATGTCGATGACCTCCACACGGACCCCGTGCTGCTGCAGGAAGAGGGCCGCGATGAGACCGACCGGACCAGCGCCGACGACGAGAACCTCAGGATCTGGGTGCTGAAACATTGACCTTTCTCCTAAGGCCCCGTTGTAACAAACGTACCCACCTGGGTCTAGCGAATTCCCTCTCAGACCCTAGGCGGACCGCGCCCTTCGCTGCGTAGAGTCGATGCGCGCCGGCGGAGCGGAAACCGAGCGTCTCCATGCAGCTCCGTCGAGATTTCCGCCGGGTGGACCTTCGAGTGCCGGAAGGTCATCGTGCCTTGTGCGCCGAGTTGAGAAAGCAGTTGCTTCAGGCGGGCTCCACCGTCCTCGATGAACGATCGCAGCGACAGGATCTCCCCGTCCTGTGGTTCAGTCTGCGTCCAGGACCGCAATCGAAAGCCCGCGGGCGCGCAGAAGCCTGACGCCATCCACGATCCAGGCTAACGCGCGGTCCAGCGTCGATCGAGGAGCGCCGCGCACGACTTTCTCGCGATTCGGTTCCGGCGTCACATCGAAGTTGTCGGCGACCCATACATCGGACCGCGACGAGTACACGGTCACGACAAACCGGCCGTCGGGGGTCATGGCGACGCTGCCAATCTCTTCGAAGGGAAGAGAGGCTACCGTCCTGACGTCGCCGCCTTCCACAGGGACGATCAGAACCTTCGCCTCGGTCATTGTTTCCCCGAGGGGTGCTGCAAGGTCGCGGCCTGTAGAGGGTTTCGCTTCGACTACATAGATGGAACTTCCGTCAGCGGACCATCCAATTGGTGCGGAAGAACCCGCAGACGTCTTGTACACCAGCGACTCGCGGCGGTGCGTGATGTCAATGACCCAAATCCCCGGGCTCGGGCGGCGACTCCATTGGACGGCAACTTTCCTGCCGTCAGGCGAATAGACCGGCGAAAACATCCACCCCACCGAGCTGTCCGTTGTCAACGGCCGCTCAGCTCGGGTCTCCGGATTGAGTTCGTAGTAATTGCGATTACCAGTCTCTTGATACAGGATCCGCGACCCTGCCGACCAGGCGAGGTCCAACGAGTCGCTCAGGTTACTCGAGGATAGGGCACGCGGGGTTCCACCGTCGGCAGTAACGGCCCAGACCCGTGGCTTGCCGCCGCGAGTCGACGCAAAGGCGATCTGTTTTCCGTCGGGCGACCAGGCCCCTCCCACGCTGAACGCATTGAGAAACGTCAGTTGCCTCGGAGAACCGCCCGACACGGGCATCGTATAGAGCTCGGTCTGCGGCTGATAACCGATGTTGAAGACGATGGATGTGCCGTCAGGTGATACGCGGGGTCTTTCGATGTGCAAAGTACCCTGGGTGAGTTGCTTTGGTTCAGCGCCTTGGTTGGGACCAGGGCCGCCCGGTTCGAGCATCCATAGATTGGAATAATATGGGGCCCGGGCGTACACGAGCCGCGTTCCGTCTGAAGACAGCCCAAAACCCAAATCGGTCTCGAGACCGGTGATCAGGGTCGTGGCGACAGCGTCCCCGCGCGCATGACCGGGTGGCACAAGAATCTTGTTGAGTGAGACGGTCTGGTTCAGCCGGAGAAAGTAGTAGATGGCGTCGCCGCCGGGAGCCCAACGCGCTGACGTGATTTCCGTGTTTTCCGCATGAAGCGTCACCCGATCGCTTCCGTCAGCTCCGATGGTCGAGATGCTGTAGCGTCCCTGGCCATCGTCGCTGACGAACACCAGTCGGCCGTTCGACGGCGACCAGTCGAGGGCCCAGATCGCCCCGTGAACTCCTTGAAGAGAGAGGGTTCGTTGCACCTCCCCTCGCTTGTTGAAGAGCCAGATCTTCCCGCCCAGGTAGCTCCCGACGGCGATCATGGAGCCGTCCGGCGCCCAACAGGCCAGGTATTGACCTGCGGCTATCATGCGTGGCGTTCCGCCCAGCTGCGGCATGATGTACACCCCAGCCTTGCTTGAGCCTCGCGCCCACAGCATCAGCTCAGAACCATCAGGCGACCAGCGCACGTGTCCAACTTCCGGCGCACTGAAGATTTCGAGGGGCTGGCCACCTGCCAGTTCCTGCACCATCAGCTTTTTTTCGGGATCTTCATCCGACACATAGGCGATGCGCCTGCCGTCCGGGGAGATTGTGGGAGTGCCGCTCTTCCCCGTGAACGTGACCTGTCTGTGCACCGTAGCAGGCGTCAGCGGTGCATCCAGCTTCGGCTCGCCGCGTCCCCGAATCGCATACGACAGCGCGGCAACAATCAGAAGCAGAAGCGCACCCGCGATAGCTGCCGCTTGTTGTGACATGCGGGTACGAGTTGTCCGCGCCTGAGCCGTTTTTGAAAGGTCCACCGAAGGCGTGTCGTTCGCTTCGATGTCGATAACGGCGCGGCTGTGCGAAGCGACGACGGATCCTGAAGCATCGTCGGGAGACTCTGTGACGGGCGCGACAAAGCGATATCCTCGCTTCGGCACCGTCTCGATGTATTTCTGTCCCGATGGGCTATCGCCCAGGGCTTTCCTCAGAACGGAAACGGTGCGGTTGAGAGCCCCTTCCTCGACAAAGCTGCCTGGCCACACCTCCCTCAACAGTGTTTCCTTCGTTACCAGATGTCCGCTGTGTCGGACGAGCACGCCCAAGACGTCAGAAACCTTCGGCGTGAGCGGCACAAGCTGACCGTCGCGCAGCAGCGTGTGCTCCGACAGATCCAGACGAAAGGGTCCGAACTGGTAGGACTGCCCGGCTTCGCTGCTCATCCCGCCTCCCGGGAGGTTCCAACGGGGGAATCTTGGCGCTTTCTTGGAGCCTTTTGCAAGGACAGTGGACGCTTCTCAGGGTCATACCAAACCAGCGCGCTTAGACCGAGTGTTCGAGGTTCGTTGCCACGTTGACGTCACACGAGGAGGATTTATGCAGAGGCGCTGGAGCCTGTTCGTTCTTGTCGCGGCGACCGCCGAGCTCTTTCTGATTCAGTCACCGGAGGCGAAGCGTCAAGATCCGGCCTGTCTCGTGACCACCGCCAGCGGCGCCGTCCAGGGACTGGATAACGGCGTCTCGTGTTCTTTTCTCGCTATTCCCTTTGCGGCGCCGCCGGTCGGCGACCTTCGCTGGAGGCCGCCACAGCCTGCCCCGTCTTGGTCGCCCGCGACGTTGACGGCAACCACAGCCGGCGGGAGCTGCCCGCTGGTCAATCCGGTGGGGTCCACCACGGTGGCTGGTAACGAGGACTGCCTGAGACTCAACGTCTGGACGCCTGATCCCGCGCCGGCGTGGCGGGTGCCCGTGATCGTGTGGATTCACACCGGCGCCTTCCAGGCCGCCTCCTTCAACCTCGCAGACAGCAACCCGCGGAAGCTGGTCGAGCGGACGGGAGCCATCGTGGTTGCAGCCAACTATCGCATCGGCCCGCTCGGCTTCATGGGTCATCCCGCGCTCACGGGCGAGGACCACGGCTATCCGTCGTCTGGCAATTACGGATTCCTCGATCAGCGCGCGGCGCTTGCCTGGGTTCGGGACAACATCGCGGCGTTCGGTGGCGATCCAGGAAACGTGACCATTGACGGGCAGTCTGCGGGTGGGCACAGCGTGAGCCTGCACGTCGTGTCGCCAGGAAGCGCCGGTTACTTTCATCGGGCAATCATGCAGAGCGGGTACGCATCAACCCGTTGGCGAACGCGTGCGGACGCTGAGTCCCTGGGGACGGACTTCGCGGCGGCCGTTGGCTGCACGGATGCCACACAGGTGCTCGCCTGCATGCGCTCCAAAACCAGAAACGAAGTGCTGCTGGCGTTCGGCAACGGCCAGCAGGAGTTCGCCGAAACCGGTCGCGTCCCGTGGGGCCCGGTGGTGGACGGGCTGGACATCCCCGATCAGCCCCGGAGGATGTACGAAGCGGGCGACTTCAACCACGTGCCCCTGATCATCGGCGCGACGCGGGATGAAGGATGGATCTACGTGGACAGGAGCTTTCCGACGGGCCTGACGGAAGAGCAGTACGAGGCGGCGGTGGTGACCGAGTTCGGCGACGCCGATGCGCCCGCGATTCTTGCGCAGTATCCCGCGTCCGACTTTCCAACACCCAAGCTCGCGCTGTCGCAGCTGTCGGGCGATGTGGAGGGAGTCTGCGAAGCGCGCCGGATCGCACGCCTTGTCCGGCACACGCGAACGCCCGTCTATCTGTACTCGTTCGAACGCGAGGCCGACGCGGTCGTCCCTGATCTCGTGATCCACGGCCTCGACAGGAATTTCGTGTTCGGCAACAATTTCGGACCGCCGTCGCCCACCTATGTGCTCAATGAGGACGATCTCGCGCTGTTTGGCGCTATCAGCACTTACTGGACGCGCTTCGCCGCATCCGGCAATCCCAATGGTGACGACGACGGCACCATCCGTTGGCCGCCATTCAGGCATCCAAACGGGCACGGAAGCGGGGCCCACAAGTATCTCGTGCTCGACTGGCCGTTGCGGGAGGACAAGCGCTTGCGTGAAGAGCAATGCGATTTCTGGGAGCCGTTCTTCCTGAAGTCAATCGCCAACGGATCGACCTCGGCGTCCAGCCCTTCCAGCGACCTGTGCGGCGCGATGATCATGGCGGACATGAGGCTCAACTACGACCTCGCGTGTCCTGGCAACGGGTTGATCGTCGGCACTGACGGAATCAAGATCGATCTGAACGGCCACACGATCGCCGGGCACGGGAGCGGCGCGGGCATCAGTGTCTCCAATCGGTCGGGGGTGGCGATCTCAGGGGGGACGGTCAAAGACTTCCTGGCAGGAGTACAGCTCGTGAACTCGACCGACATCACGATCAGGAAAAACCGATTGACCGGCAACCAGGATGCCATCTTCCTGATCGGGTCGAGTGGGAACATCATCAAAGAGAATACGGCCTGGCAGAACCGCAGAGTAGGAGTCATGCTCAGGCCGAGCGCCATCAACAACTCAACGCAGAACCTCGTCGTGGAGAACACGCTTTCGGACAACCTGAACGGCATCATCCTGGTTGACACACCGACGGGAAACACGTTCAAGGAGAACACGATCTCCGGAAGCGGCCGGGCCGGGATTGCCCTGAACGGCGGCGTGTCCGGCAACGTGATCAGGGGGAACACGTTCACAGCGAATGCCGCCGGCATCTTGTTCAATGTGGGCGCAGCCGGCCTCTTGCCGACCGCCAACACCTTCGTCAAGAACATGATTGCCATGAACACCTGCGGAGTACAGGGACCTGCCGGTGACAATACTTTCAAACAGAACCAGTTGAGGGGCAACGCGGCGGATTCTTGCTTCTGACGTCGATCGAATAGGAGGGTGCTGAGAATGTCGGGGCAGACCAGTCTCATGCGTTTGACGCTTTAGACAAGATTTCGCCCCGTCGCAGTCACATGGCGATTCACTTCATCGCCCGAGCCACAAACGCGCTTACCTTTGGAAACTAGGCGGACCGCGCCTTCGCTGCGTAGCGTCGGTGCGCGCTGGCGGAGCGGAAACCGAGCATCTCCATGAGCTCCGTTGAGATCTCCGCCGGGTGGACCTTCTGTAGTCGGAAGGTGCTCGTGCCTTGCGCGAGGAATTGAGAAAGCAGCTGCTTCAGGCGAGCCCCATCGTCCTCGATGAACGAGCGCATCGACAAAATCTCTCCGTCCTTCAAGTAAAGAATGAAGGCCTCAATACGCTCGTCCGACGCTACGGCGAGCCCTTCGATTTCGTCTTTCCTTGCGGTCAACGTCTCGACTGATCGTTCCCAACACAACTGCGGATCGGATTCGAGCAGTCCATTCGCGACGAGATCGTCGACCGTCACCGGAATCATGAATGCTTCAACACGCTCGCCAGGAACTGGGCGCTCAAGAACGTAGTCTGTCAGGAGCGCTTCCTGGACGTATCCGCATGCGACGAACAGCTCGCATGTCGTCGTGAGACGTCTCGGGGATCTCGGTGACCATTCTTGGCGGGCCGAGAATCGAGAGCTTCGAGGAGAGCGAGGTGAGCAGGTGACGGCCATGACCCTGTCGACAATGATCGGGATGCACGGCGATCTTGTGGATGAGGGTGCCTGAAGGCCGTTTCGCGCCGATCAAAACTGCGATCGGATCGGCGCCCGCAAAGGCAACCATGCAGCTGCTGCACCACACCTGAAGGTCGCGGATCGATCGCTTGAACGTGTCCGGCGTCATCGCAGGCTGGTCGGGAAAGTACGGCGACCAGCAGCGATTCAGCGCGTCGACGAGAAGCGACACGTCGTCGGTGCGGCAGAAGCGGTACGACGACACGATTCGATCCGTACGACGGATCAGTGCTCGCGGTTGTGCGGGCTTGTGGGGCACGTTCAGCGTGCTGACCTCGTTGAGGTAGCCGCTGCTCACGGCCGGAACCACTTGAGCCTTGCTCTGGGCTTCCGAAATGTTCTTGCTTTGGGCTTCGGCAACCGTGTGCGCGTGCGAGGGACCGTGGCCCGATGGAGCCGCCGCGGCCGCGCCTTTGCCCGCTGCGGCGATCACTTCAGCCATGATCTTCTTTCCGATCTCGATGCCCTCCTCGACGAGCCCAAGATCGATCGCGGTCCCGCCTTCGCCCACGGCTTCGGCGCGGCGGGCTGCAGCCTGTTCCCGCGCAAGCCCCTCGACTCTCTCCTGTGTCTTGTTGCGCATGAACCCGGCCGGGACCCGGAGGATTCGCTGCGCGGCTTCAGGAGTCCAATCGAAGGTCGAGATCAGGGGGTTCTTCTTGTCGTCGCGAGCAATCAGCTTCGCCTCGGCTGGCGCGCCGGTGTTGGTCCTGGCTGCGTCCCCGGCGGCCGTCGGGACGAGAGACGGCGCCTTGATATCCAGCGGCGTGCCGGTCTCTTCCTCGATCACCTGGCGGGCGAAGTCGAGCGTGATCGCGTCGAGCTTCATCATGCGCGCGCGCTTTTCGACACGTGCCTTCACGCGGCGCCGCTGATAGGCGTTCTTCATGGTCCAGAGGCCTTTCCTCGCGTCCTCGGACCAGCGGAGCTTCCTTCCGTCGTAGGTGGTTTCCTCTTCGAGCCCACCCTCGGCCGCCGCAATCTTCTCGATCATCTCCTGCGAGATCACCTCGAAATCCGTGGCGCCGCAGACGGTGCACTTCACAGCGCCGCTCTGCGTGGCTGCGACGCCGCACGACTTGCACATCGACACGGGACCGGACTTCGCCCGCTCGAGCGCGACCGCTTCGGCCAGCGCCTTGGTGGCGGCCGATGCGCTCTTCGGCATGAACCGGTCCATCGCCTCGTCGATCACCGCGTTGGTGATCACCGAATGCCCCTTCTCGAGCGCCAGACGAAGGACTCCCGTGCGCGCGATGCCCTTGACCTGCTCGGGCACGTTCTTCATCCGCGCCTCGGCCTCGGGCGTCCAACGGATGGTCTCTTCGGCGCGCACGTCGATCGTGGGCACCTCGAGGCGCGTGGACAGGAGGACATCGCACGGGGCGCCGCGGAGAATGTTCTCCACGTTGCTCCCCAGAGCCGTCTCGTCTTTCGGGCTGTGGACGCCAATGCGCCCCAGCACGATCAGGAAGGGACTCGTCTTGCGCGCGTGGTCGATGATCTTCTGGAACGGCTTGCCATCGAGGAGCGTCTTCTTGATCTCGACGCCCGCCTCGTTCGCCATCCGCTCGGCCACCTCGAGATGCGACTGGTAGATCTGCGCCAGCCCGGTGTCGATGATCTCCTCGTGCAGCTGATTCTGCTCCTCGAAGCGGAAGACTTTTGCCGCCTGCTCGGTCAGCACGTTGACGATGCCGTTGAAGACCGAGTAATGCAGATAGGGGTCGTAGACGGCGATCGTCTCGACCTTCTTGTTGAACGTGCGGGCCAGGTCGATGGCGGTCATCAGCGCGCCGAACGACTGTGGGCTGCCGTCCATGCCGACCAGGATGGTGTCGCGCTCGGCCTCGCCCGGCTCCGGAACGTGCTTGACGACCCAGACATCCTTGCTGGATTGGCGGGCGACGCGCTCGCAGACCGAGCCGATGACGCTGTCGCGGGCGCGTCCGATCCCGACCGCGCCGATCACGACCAGATCGTGCTCGGAGCCGGCAAGATCCTTGAGGATCTCGATGTGATGTTTCCCGTCCATCATCCGCGGCTCGAACGCGAGGCCTGATTCGACGCACTGTTTCGACATGCCATCGAGATAGCTGTCGGAGATGAGCTTGAGTCCCATCGTGATCAAGCTGTCGTGGATCTTCCGCTGGCGCTCCAGTTCCACCTCGTCGATGTATTCCTCGGGCAGGGTGTACTCCATCTGCCTGAAGCGATAGTCGTGCAACTTCGCCGCGTAGACATGGCAGCCAACCAGCTTTGCCGAGTACGCCTTTCCCAGCGCCAGGCTCCAGGCGACAGCGCGGTTGGAGTGGTCCGAGTTGTCGACGGGAACATAAATGCTCTTGTACATTGGATCCTCCGAATAGCCCGTTAGCTCACACGCTGGTGGCTGCCGGGTGGCTCGGCTCACCGCCGAGCTCTCCGCGGGCGCGAGAGCCGTGACTCCACCGCACCCAACCGATCACGATTAGTTCGAGAACGAGAATGAGCAGCGCCGTTCTCGCCATCGGGCCGAGCGGCGATGGCACCACTTCCGGCTCGACGTAGATGGAGTACCAAGCCGTGAGACCCCGCCTGTTGCCGCGCTCGCGCGAGAAACCGTCCCAGACTGAGAAGGCGATCGGCAGGAACCCTCCGGCCGTCAACGCGGCGCCGGAGCTTGCGCGAAGCGGCCGCTTGAAGATGACCGACCATTCGCCCTGGTCGTAGCTGGCAACACCTGTGAGATCTCCCGTGTCGTTCGGTGCGAGGTCCGCGCTTCCCCGGCCGGTGAACTGAAGCGGGTCGGGACGGGCCAGATCGAAGAACCAGAGGTCGACGGGGTTCTGAGCGTCGCCGAAGATGAAGTAGGGCTTGCGGGCGCCCGTCGGGACCTGCGTCGGAATCTGGATCGCAACGGCGTCGGAGAACTCTGATGGCGGGGCGACCGGGGCCGCCGGCTCTGCAAAGGGGTCTGCCGCGGCCGGGGGTTGGGCAACTTCCTGATCGCCGAAGACGCTGCCCGTCGACGAGGCACCGCCTTTCGCCGGCTCCTCCTCGTCTGCGAGCGACACGGGAAGCAAAGGTTCGTTTTTCCCGGTCCTGTCTGCCCTCATGTCATTCCATCGAACGAGGACGGCGATCGACTCGGCATCGTAGATGGCCTGAACCATGACGGACGTGGCGGGAGGATGGAACTGGCGTCCTGGTTCCATGATCTGTCCGATGATCGGAAAGCGCGCGACCGGGGCGGACGCGAAGCTCGCGGTTCCCTTCGCCAGATCGATCGGATCGAGGGAGTGCTTGGCGACGACGAGGTTGGTATAGCCAGGCCCGTCTTCGCTGGATAGAGAGGCGATGAAGTCCGTGATCGCCCATCGCTGCTCGGGCTGCAAGGCGTCGGCGAACGACGGCATCGGCGTGCCGTTCAGGCCCGTCGTCATCGTCCTGAAGATGTCCTCGCGCGACGACCCTCCCCGGAAGGTCCATCGTTGGGAAAGGTCCGCCGCGCGTATCGGATTGGCGAAGTCGTCCACGAGCGTCGACGCCGAAGGTCCGTCGCCGCGTCCGAGGTTGCCGTGGCACTTCAGGCAGCCGTTCTCCTCGTAGAGTTTTTTCCCGAGCTCGATGGTCTCGTTCGTGGCAGCCGGCGCGCTCGGAAACTCCATGGGCTTGGGGACGCTCTCAGCGTTCGCGAAGTCAGGAGAGAAGGTCGTAATGAAGTAGGCGAGATCCGACACTTCCTGATCGGACAGGTCGGGCCAGGCGGGCATCGAGGTGTACGGCATGCCACGCCTGATGATGTTGACCAGATCCTGATGCGTCGGGAGCGCTCCGTTGGGAGTGGTCCGAACCTTGAACTTGCCAGTCGTGAAGTCGCGGGGCCTGGGGTAGAGGTGCGGGGTGGCATAACCGACACCGTCCCCCTTGTCGCCGTGACACTGGGAACAGTACTTGCCGTAGAGGTTCTTGCCCGATTCCCGCTGCGCCTCGGTCCCGATGTCGGGAGCCTGCGCGCGCACCGATTCCGCCGTTTGCATCGTCCAGGCACACACCGAGACGAACAGGACAGCGGCGCACGCAAGCGACTTGCCCGCCGTAGCGCGGCCTGTCCGCCGAAGCCCGGAGGGCGAAGGTGGAAGCGCGAAGGAGGTACCCGGCGGCCGCCTTCGCCACGGCTTCGGCGCCCAAGAGAGATCATTGGTGGGTCTCCCTGGCGCGAGGCCTCTCTCCAGTGAATTCGTAGAGAAAGAGGACGGCATCCCAGATCTCGTCTTCCTTCAGAATCTTCTCCCAGGCCGGCATGGCCGAGTCCCACGGGCCGCCCTCTTCCGGCAGTCCTGGACCTCCCTTGGCCGCTCGCCAGAAGAGAAACGTCTCTCGGAGATTTGCAATCGTATCGCCGTCGGCAAAGTTGGTCGGGATCGGATCCAGGCCGTGCACGAACATGCCGTTGCCGCCCATGTTGTCGCCGTGGCAGAAGACGCAGTTCTGGTAGTAGACCCGGCGCCCGTTCTCGACATGCTTGCGGAACTCTTCCGGGTTGGACGTTTCGAGCTGCCGGAAGGGGCTGTCCCCGGTCTCGACCGCGATCTTCTTGTCGTGAACCGTGATCTCGGGAGGCGATGCGGGATGGACCGTCCGCGGGAAGAACGGAGGCTCGATGGGGACGTTCATCTGCACGTAGACGTTCGCGGCGGCGAGCGCCGGTATGGCGATGATCGTTGCAACGAGCAGCGGCGTGTACCGCTTCTCCGTCATGAGCCGGACGAGCGGTCGGGCGACTTCCTCACGACGCTCCTGGCTCGAGGAAACGAACGCCAGGATCGCGAGCGAGACGATGCCCATGTAGATCGAGATGACGGACGTGGGAATCGGCGCGGCGAATCCAAATCGGAACAGGATGTAGCACCCGCCCCACCATGCGATCGCCCACGTGAACAGGTTGGCCTTGCGGAACCCAAGGAGCGCGAAGACGACAAGTATGGCGAGGACGACGGGGATGTTCATTGCTTCACCGGAGGTGCACCCGGCTTCACCGGCCCGCCTGGCATCGGTTTCGCCGGTGTGTCGAGAGGCAGTTTCTCGCCGGGCTCAGCTTTCTCGTCCGGCTTTTCGCCCGGCGTCGCGCCCGGTGGCGTGTAGTAGTTGTGGCTCGTCTGGAGCGTCACCGTCGCGGTCCCGCCCATACTCTGGAGGGTTGCGATGACGCAGAGGATCTCCTGATCGGTGAGACCGATCGGGGGCTTGTTGATGACCGGCATGCCCGGGTTGAAGCCCGCGACGATGAAGGTGTCGGGTGCGTAGAGCGACTGCGCGAAGTACTCGACATCGCTCAGGCCCGGCACGCGCGTGGCTGCGCGGGAAGCGACGCCATCGAGGTCGGGAAAGCGTAGCGCCCCTGACCTGCCGATCGTGTGGCAGGTCAGGCAGAGACCCTTCCCCTCCATGATCTGGCGACCGACGGTGACCATGTCGGCGGTGGTCAGGTCGGCTCTGATCACGGTCTCCGTAGGAGGCTGTACTTCCTTCTGAGGCACCAGCTGGCCGACATAGGTATAGAACGCGGTGGTGGCGAGCACGAGCAGGCCGATTCTGGCGGGTAGCGGGATCATGAGTGCTTGGCCCCCCCCTCGAAATCCGGCCGGTCGTGCAGGCTCGCGAGCCAGAAGACGAATCCGATCAGGAGAAAGAAGATCAGCACGGTCACCGACACGACCTGCGTTGCGAAACCGAGCGTGGGTGTGAACGCGTCGGGCGAGGTGTCACGAACGACACCGTAGACATGCCAGTGCTGGCGGAGCCCGGATCGCACGTAACCCATCAGCCCCATGAGCCAGGTGAAGGTGACCGCGATGAAGATCAGCACGTACTGGGAGATCGCCGGCATCTTTCCCCAGCGCGTTTCGCCGGTGAGCTTCGGCTTGCGGAAAAGGAAGATGTCAATCGCGCTGATGGCCACCATGGCAAACAGGACCGAGCTCACCTGGGGCACCGACAGGCCGATTCTGACGCTTGCTTCCACGAAGTACCCGTAGATGCCAAGGAAGATGACGAAGATCGCCGCGGCCGCAAAGATCAGGAGCTGCACGGCCTGGCCCGTCTTCGCCCACGACACGGTCGCGATCCGCCCCGTCCGGCGATAGAGGAGGAAGCTCATGAAGGTCGTGAGGATGAGGATGTTCACGGCGGTGTTCTTCGCGGACATCACACCGAGGAAGCCCAGAATCGGGTGCGTGCCTCCGCCCATCGCCCTGATCTCGGAGACCGTCGCGATGATCGACCTCGGTGTCGCCCAGATCATGAAGCAGAGCACGATGGCGGCGAGCAAGTACTTGACGAACCTCTGGAACGGCTGTGCCCCCTCGACGCGGCCCATGCCGAGCCAGAGGTAGTAATTCGCCCCGAGGAAAAGGTTCCCGATCAGGACTGCCTGAATGATGAAGAGCCACGAGAACGCACCGCCCATCATCGTGAGACCGAGCGTCTGCGAGTAGGCGTAGATCTCCTTCGCGAGCCAGTAGCCGGCGAAGGGCAGCGGGAGGAAGGAGATGATGGCGACGAAGTTGCCGATGTATCCCATCCAGTCGTAGTGGGCGCGCTCCTCGTCGGTCTCCGCACTCAGGAACTTGAAGGCCGCGTACGCTGCCGCGACCGATCCACCGAAGGCGACGTTCGCGATCACACGATGCACGTTGATCGGCATCCACGTGTAGTTGGTAATCGCGTCCGAGACGGAGATGACCGCCCCGGTGTCCGAGATTCCGGCCGGCGACATCATGAACGTGAGCCACGCATTGGCGATCAGCATGATGCCAGTGCCCACGACGTTGAGGCCGACCCCGAGGAAAAGGTGCACCAGGGGATGGAACTTCCCCCAGCCGTAGTAGTAGGTGTAGAGGAAGAAAGCCTCCAGGAAGAAGAGCAGCACGTACGGGAGGAACGTCGGCGAGAACACGCTCATCAAGTAGTTGGTGAACTTCGGGTACAGGGCGATGAGCATGAACGTGAGGAACGCCCCGAAGGTCGCGGTGAGCGAGAACGAGACCGAGAGGAGCTTCGTGAACTCGTAGGCGAGCCGGTCGTATCGCTTATCACCCGTCTTGTAGCCGATTGCTTCGATCAGAACCGCGAAGATCGGGACGGCAAGGACGAACGCCGCGAACAGAAGGTGGAGCTGCGCCACCGCCCAAATGGCCACGCGGCTGCCGACGACGGGGAAAGTACGATACTCGGCCTCCACGTAGGGCTTTGCCCGGGCCGCGGCCTCTGCTGCTGCTCTCTCGGCTTCCAGTCCCGCGGCGCGCGGTGTCGGGTCGACGATCGCGGCAGGAGCCCGGTAAGGCTCCTTGTACTCGCGGTTCGTGAGCAACGTCGCGATCATCACGACCGCGCCGAACATCACCAGGCCAGTCACGGGACCGAGCACGAACAGCAGTTTTCGATTCAGCGTGCCGTTCGACACTATCTCTTCCTCACTTGTTGCCCGCCGGCTTGTCCGCCGCAGGCTTGGCGGAGGCGGGAGCTGGAGCGGAGGCGGGCACACTCGCCGCGCGTGCCTGCCGGTCGCGCTGGAGTCCTCGCACGTAGGCGATGATTGCCCACCTGTCCTCAGGAGGGATCGGCCAGCGGTACGCCGGCATCAGCCCTACCCCGTTCGTGATCACATCAAAGACCTGTCCGTCCGGGTAATTCAGGATCTTCTCCTGGTGGAAGGTGGCGGTGGGAACGTTGCCTCGCTGGAACAGAATCCCCTTACCGTCCCCCCGAGCGTCGTGACACGGCTGGCAATAGATCACATACCGCTGGCGGCCCCGCTCGATAACGGTTTCGTCCAGGGCCACGGGGCTCGTCGCCACGAACTGCCCGTCCGCTCCCTTGCCCGTGAAGAACGCCGTGTCCTCTTTCAACCCGCCGATCGCGACCGTTCCTGGAATGGGCTGGCGCATGGACGCGCCGTCGTAGAAGAACGTGCTGGCCGACTGGGCGCGGACCTTCGGCTGGTTGTCCATGCTTGGATTGAGATGGATGGGAGGGCGGCTCGACGTACAGCCGCGCGCGCACCCGGCGAGGAACACAGACGACAACACGAGCACGCCGAGGACGGCTGCGCGCGATGTCATGCGATGACCTCGATTTCAGGATTCGGGTTGCGCACCTTGGCCAGATACGTCGTGCGGGGCTTCGTGTTCAGCTCCTCGAGCAGCGCGTAGTTCCGTGGATCGGCCTTCGCTTTCACGACGCGGCTCGAGGCGTCCCGAAGATCTCCGAACTCGATGGCCGCAGCCGGACATGCCTGCTGGCAGGCCGTCTTGACGTCGCCGTCCTTGACCGCTCGCCCCTCCAGCTTCGCATCGATCTTCACCTTATTGATCCTCTGCGTGCAGTAGGTGCACTTCTCCATGACGCCTCGCGCGCGGACCGTGACGTCCGGGTTCATCGCGAGTTTGAGGCTGTCCGGCTTGTCCTTGGTGAAGTTGAAGAAATTGAAGCGGCGCACCTTGTAGGGACAGTTGTTCGAGCAGTAGCGGGTCCCGATGCACCGGTTGTAGACCATCACGTTGAGGCCCTCCCCGTCGTGGACGGTCGCTGCCACGGGGCAGACCTGCTCGCAGGGAGCGTCCTCGCAGTGCATGCAGGGAATGGGCTGGAAAACGATCTCCGCATTGCCGGTGGGTTCGCCGGCGAAATACCGGTCGACTCGGAGCCACTGCATCTCGCGGCCCTTCGCGACCTGGACCTTGCCGACGACCGGCACGTTATTCTCGCTCTGGCAGGCGACCATGCACGCGTTGCATCCGATGCACGTGTTCAGGTCGATCGTCATCCCCCACTGATGCCCCCGGTCGTAGGTATGCTCCTTCCACAGGGAGAAATGAGTCGGGTGTTCTGCGAAGACGCCAAGCGCGCCGGGGGCTGCTTTCCCTTCGGGCCGCGCGGCCTCAGCCGACTCGGGCCCATGCTCTGCGCCGGCAGCTGGCTTGTCCGCCGAAGCTTTCGCGGAGGTGGACGCCTCGGCGGCGGCGGATTTCGATCGAAGCGCGGCCAGCGTCGACTCGCGCACGACGGGGCGACCCTCCATGCTGCCGTGTTCCTGGGTTGCGGAGAGTGGGAAAGTGCGGGTGACCTTCGTGAGGGTGACCCCGCTGTCGAAGCCGGGTGCTTTGGAGCCTCGGACCTTGAACGTGTCGAACCCGACGCCCGAGCCGATGCGACCCGCCTGCGAGCGCCCGTAGCCGAGCGTCAAGGCGACGACGCCGTCCGCCATGCCGGGGACGAGCCAGACGGGGATCTCGAGCGAGCGGCCCGAGTAATCGACGCGGACCACATCTTCGTTCGCAAGCGCCAGCGTTTCGGCGGTCTTCGGGCTCACGAGCGCGGGATTGTCCCAGGTCAGCTTCGTGATGGGGTCGGGAAGCTCCTGCAGCCAGCCGTCGTTCGCGTAGCGGCCGTCGTGAAGTGCCGGCGACGCCACGAACACGATCTCCAAACCACTCGCAGATCCCGCGGCGGCCTGGCTCGCCGAAGCGCCTTCAGCGCGAAGGAGGCCGAGCCCGGTGAAAGCGTCCGCTTTGACGCCGGGAGCGACCTCGGCGAGCTCGCTGCCGGCAAGCAGACCGTCATGGAGGACGCGGTTCCACCTCTTGTCGAACTCGGCCTCTCCGATGATCGGTTTCCAGGTGTCACGAACGATGTCGTAGCCGGGACGATCCTTGTCCCCGACGATCAGCCCCAGCAGTTCGATCGTGGTTCGTCCGCCGAACAAGGGAAGGATCAGCGGCTGGACGACGCTGAGCGTGCCACCAACCGCGCGCGCGTCTCCCCACGATTCGAGGTAATGCGCATGCGGGATATGCCATTCCGCCTTGGCGGATGTTTCGTCGACCGTGTGCCCCAGGGCGATCGAGTGAGGGACCTTCTCCATGGCCGCGGTGAAGTCGAGATCGGCGGGAGCATCGAACACCGGATTGCCGCCCAGCACGACGAGGGTCTGTATCGTGCCCGCCTTCATCGCGGTGACGAGCGAGACGAGCGAGCCGGCGCTCGGGAGCACCGCGTCTTTCGTCTCGTAGTAGCTGACCGTGCTGCCGGTGTTGCCGAGATGCGTGTTCAACGCGCAGACGGCGGCGTGAACGGCCGCGGGCTGGCGCTCGCCGGCCACGATCAATCCCTTCCCGCGGTTCGCCAGAAGATCCTTCGCCAGCGCGTCGAGCCAGCGCGCATCGAGACCCGTGACGGCTCCCGCCGTGCTTGCGGCTCCGGGCGCACCAAGGCGCGTCGCGAGTGCCGCGAGGAGGGGAGCGATCTGCCGGCTCTCGAGACGGAGACGATGATCCGCCGCCGCTCCCGTCAACGAGTAGACCCCTTCAACGGCGTAGAGCCGGTTCATCACGCCGCCGGACGCTCCCGCCCGCCGTCCGTCCGCGAAGCCACGTGCGTGACGGATCATCTCCGCGTCGGTCAGGAGCGGATCGGCGTCGAGGGTGAGAATCACCGAAGCTCGATCGAACCGGAGCTGGAGATCGACGTCGCGGCCCATGACCTGCCGAATTCCCGCGAGGCGGTTCTCGTCGCTGACGGCGTCGTAGGTCGCCCACTGCGATTTCGGGTAGCGACTACGGAGCTCAGAGGCCAGCCGCGCGAGCGTGGGAGAGGAGAACGACTCTGACAGGATCGCGAGGCCGGCGCCGCCATCCGCGGCATGAGCCTTGGCGAGTTCCCC
>CAWHWW010000020.1:0-33964 GCA_963833135.1 uncultured cyanobacterium
TCTTTGAGCCAGGGTTACTTCATCGAACCCACAATCTTCGATGCGGTTTCTCCTTCGATGCGAATTTTCAAGGAAGAGATCTTCGGACCGGTACTGTCCGTGGCCACGGCATCCTCGCTCGACGAAGCGCTCCGGTTCGCGAACAGCGTCGAATACGGTTTGACGACGTCGATCTTCACGTCGGACATTACCTCGGTGATGCGGTTCGTCGGACGACGTGGAGGTCGGGCATGGTGCACGTCAACGAGCCGACCGTGGGCGGTGAAGCCCAGCTGCCGTTCGGCGGCACGAAGTCGACGGGCGTCGGCGAACGGGAGATGGCGGAAGAAGGTTTGAACTTCTTCACCGAGTTGAAGACCGTGTTCATCAACTACTCCGGATCAGCCCAGCGCTCGATGACGCGTTAAAGGGCTTTGCGGGCCTGCGGGCTTTGCGGGCTTGAGGGGTGCCAGGGTTCCTCGCGAAACTCACGCATTAGAATGATTCTGTGAAACGCTCGGGTGTTGCCGATCTGCCGCTCCACGGCGGCCGTGTGCCGCAGTGGCTGGCGACGCGAATGACGACCCTCGGCACGGCGATTTCGGAGAGCGTCCTCCATCATTACGGATCGTCGGCGCTGCTGAGCAGGCTCAGCGACCCCTTCTGGTTCCAGGCGCTCGGCAGCGTGATGGGGATGGACTGGCACTCGTCGGGCATCACCACTTCGGTGCTGGGGCGCTCAAACGCGGGTTGAATCCGCGGGCTCACGAGCTCGGCATCTACGTCTGCGGCGGCCGCGGCACCCATTCGCGCAACACTCCCGCCGAATTGCGAGCGATCGCCGACACGACAGGTCTCGACGGCGAGGCGCTGGTCCGCAGCAGCCGTCTTGCGGCAAGGGTCGATAACAACGCGATCGCCGACGGCTTCCAGATCTACCTGCACGGATTCATCCTCACGAAGAACGGCGAGTGGGCGATCGTCCAGCAGGGCATGAACGAAGGCACGCGGCTGGCGCGCCGCTATCACTGGCATTCCGCCACCGTGAAGGACTTCACCTGCGAGCCGCATACCGGTATCGTCGGGCCGCCTTCGCCGGGCGGCTTCGGCGCGCCAGGCTCCGACTTCCTGATTCAGAACCTCGTCGACGCGCGTGCGAAGCCGGCGCAGGGCGCGCTATTGGCGGTAGCCAACGACAATCCGCAGCGCACGCTGACGGAGGTGATGAAGATGCGGATGCCGCTCCATCATGACGTCCGCGCCAAAGATGTCGATCTGAAGCGGCTCGGCGCGGTGCTGGCGGTGTCGCACGATCAGCAGCTGCGGGATTTCGCGTCGCTCCTGCTCATGGAAAACGTCGGCCCGCGCACGCTGCAGACGCTGGCGATGATCGCGGAAGTGATCCACGGCACGCCGACGCGCTTCGCCGATCCGGCGCGCTTCTCCTTCGCGCTCGGCGGCAAGGATCGTCACCCGTTTCCTGTGCCCCTCAAGACCTACGACGAATCGATTGACGTCCTGCGGCGCAGCCTCGATGCGGCAAAGGTTGGCGACACCGACAAGATCGACGGCATGAAGCGGCTCGACAAGTTCGTACGGGTGGTCGAAGCGGGGTACTCGCCGCGGGCGGACTTCGATACGGTGGTGGCGCACGAGCACGCGATTTCGAAGTCGCTCGGCGGCCGCAGCGTCTTCGACGAGCCTTCGACTCGCGACGACGCGCGAGCCGCGAGCCGTCGGTCGCTGAGGGCGGGCAAACAGCCGTCGTTATTTGATTAGATCGGGCTTGTCCTGTCGCGTCGGCGTGCTCGAAGTCGGCCCGGTGTCCAGCTCCATCGCGCCACCTTAATGGCCGAGCAGCGAAAAGGTTTGTAAACCGAAACGGCCTTCAATTCGTCAAACCGACTGGTATGCCCAACATCCGCCTCGCGCTGCGCACGCTGTTCAAGTCGCCCTTCATCACGCTGGTCGCGATTCTGTCGCTCGGCCCTCGGAATTGGCGCGAATTCGGCGATTTTCTCGTTGTTCGACCAGATGTTGCTGCGGCCGCTGCCGGTGCCGCATCCCGACGAGCTCGTCAACTTCAAGTCGCCAGGACCCAAGCCGGGATCGAATTCGTGCAGCCAGGCGGGCGGTGCGACGAAGATTTTCAGCTACCCGATGTTCAGGGATCTCGAGGCGCGCGCAGACCAGCTTCACCGGCATCGCCGCGCATCGCAACTTCGGCGGCAGCATCGGCTACCAGGGCACGTCGCTGAGCGGCGAAGGCCTGCTCGTGTCCGGCAGCTACTTCCCGGTGCTCGGCCTGACGCCGGCGCTCGGCCGGCTGTTCACGCCCGAGGACGACAAGACGATCGGCATCCATTTCGTCGTGGTGCTCAGCCACGACTACTGGCGCACGCGATTCTCGACGAATCCGGCCGTGCTGAACGAGACGCTCGTCGTCAACGGCCAGGCGATGACGATCGTCGGCGTGGCGCCGCGCGGATTCATCGGCACGACGCTCGGCAACGACCCCGACATCTTCGTGCCGCTGACGATGCGCGGCCTGATGCAGCCGGGATTCAACGGCTTCCAGAACCGGCGCCAGTACTGGGCGTATCTGTTCGGGCGCCTGAAGCCGGGCGTCTCGATCGAGCAGGCGACCGTCGCCATCAACGGCCCGTATCACGCGATCCTCAACGACGTCGAAGCGCCGCTGCAGAAGGGCATGAGCGAGCAGACGATGGCGCGCTTCAAGGCCAAGGAGATTACGACCGAGCCCGGCAACCGCGGTCAGAGCAGCTTCGACAACGAAGCGCGCACGCCGCTCGATCGTCCTGCTCGCCGTGACCGGCACGGTGTTGCTGATCGCGTGCGCCAACATCGCCAACCTGTTGCTGGTACGCGGCGCCGGACGCGCCGCCGAAATGGCGGTGCGCCTGTCGATCGGCGCCAACCGTCGCCAGCTGATCACGCAGCTGATGACCGAGTCGATCCTGCTCGCGGCGTTTGGCGCGGTGGCCGGCCTGCTCGTGGCAAAGTGGACGCTCGATCTGATCGCGTCGATCCTGCCGCCCGACGCGGACGGGCCTGATCGCGTTCTCGCTGAGCCCGACATGCTGGTGCTTCGCCGCCGTCGCGGCGATCGTGCACCGGTATTGCGTTCGGCCTGTTTCCCGGCGCTGCACAGCACGCGTCCCGATCTCGCCGCTACGCTCAAGAACCAGGCCGGACAGCCGGGCGGCGCCAAAGCGGCGCGGCGGTTCCGCACGACGCTCGCCACGGTGCAGATCGCCATGTCGATGGCGCTGCTCGTGCCGGCGGGCCTGTTCGCGAAGAGCCTCTTCAACATCAGCCGCGTCGATCTTGGGCTGAAGTCCGATCACATGGTGCTGTTCAGCATCGCGCCGGAGCTCAACTCGTATACGACCGAGCGCACACGGCAGTTGTTCGAGCGCATCGAAGACGAGATCGCTGCGGTTCCCGGCGTGACCAGCGTGGTCGCGGCATTGGTGCCGGTGCTCGCCGGCGACAACTGGGGCAACAGCCTCGTGGTCGAGGGCTTCGAAGCCGGACCCGACACCGACACCAACGCGTCGTTCAACGGCGTCGGCCCCGGCTACTTCCGCACCATGGGCATCCCGTTGATGTCGGGCCGTGAGTTCACGCGCGCCGATGCGTTTGGCGCGCCGAAGGTGGCCATCGTCAACCAGGCCTTCGCGAAAAAGTTCAATCTGGGCGACAACCCGATCGGCAAGCGCATCGGGCAGGGAGGCCAGGATGCGAAGCTGGACATCGAGATCGTCGGCATCGTGCAGGACGCGAAGTACAGCGACGTCAAGCGCGTGGTGCCGCCGCAGTATTTCCGGCCGTACCGGCAGGAAGAGCGCCTTGGCTACGGCTACTTCTACATTCGCACGGCGACGCCGCCGGAGCAGATGCTGACGACCATTCCCGGCGTGATGCGCAAGCTCGATGCCAGCCTGCCGCTCGGCGACGTCAAGACGATGGAGATGCAGATTCGCGAGAACGTCTCGGAAGATCGGCTGATCAGCACCTTGTCGCTGGCGTTTGCCGTCCTCGCGACGGTGCTCGCGGCGATCGGTCTTTACGGCGTGCTCGCCTACACGGTGGCGCAACGGACGCGCGAGTTCGGCTTGCGCATGGCGCTCGGCGCCGACGGCGGCGCCGTGCGCGGCATGGTGATGAGGCAGGTTGCCGTGATGGCGGCTGTCGGCGGCGTGATCGGAATGGCGATCGCCATCGGTGTGGGCCGTCTCGCCAAGTCGTTGCTGTTCGAGATGGAAGGCCACGATCCGCTGGTCCTGGCCGGCGCCACGGTCGCGCTGACGATCGTTGCGCTCGGCGCCGGCTTCATTCCCGCTCTTCGTGCGTCGAAGATCGACCCGATGAATGCGCTTCGGTATGAATAGCAGTAGGCAGGTTGTCAGCAAACCCAAGCGTGAAGATCCGCCGCGCCACTGTCGCCGATGAGTCGGCTATCTGGAAGATCTTCCAGGCCGTCGTCGCACCGGGCGATACATACGCATTCACTACCGACACCACGGAGCAGGATGCCGTTGCCTACTTTCTCGGTCCTGGCATCACCTCATTTGTCGGCGAAGTCGAAGGACACGTGCTGGGGATGTACAAACTGATTCCGAATCGTTTGGGCCGCGGCTCGCACGTCGCCAATGCGTCATTCATGGTCGACCCAAACGCGCAGGGCTGCGGCCTGGGACGCGCACTCGGCGAGCATTGCCTCGATGAGGCAAAACGGCAGGGCTACGACGCGATGCAATTCAATTTCGTGGTCAGCACAAACGCCGCAGGTATGGCGCTATGGAAGAAGCTTGGTTTCAAGATTGTCGGAACGCTGCCGAGAGCGTTCGAGCACGCGATGCTCGGCAAGGTGGACGCGTACGTGATGCACAGGTTTCTCAGGTAGTCGACTAGGAGCCGAACCGACCGATGACAATGCCCTCAGGGTTCTGGGGATCAAGCTGGATCCACTCGGTATTGTTCATCCAGATCCACACGCCGGCGCCCGGGAAGCTCATGAGCACTTCATCCTTCCCGTTCACATCCGTATTGCCGGTCGCCATGAGGGTGGCGTCCAATGCGTGCAGCTGTGCCCAGGACCCGTGGTTCAGCCACACCCACACGCCAAAGCCAGGGAAATCGATGATCACATCCTTCGCACGGGCCGCATCGCCGTCGATCTCGCCTGTCACGATGCTGGCGGCACTGAGCGGATGGAGCTGCAGCCAGGACCCATTGTCGTAACGAAGCCAGATGCCCAGTCCCGGAAAGTTGAGAATGATGTCATTCCGGCCGTTCGCGTCCAGATCGGCCAATGCGATGTGGATCGCGTTCGAGGGATGCACCTGACTCCATGAGGCATTGTTCGCGAACATCCAGACGCCTTGGCCGCTGAAGTTGACGATCACGTCCGCCTTCCCGTTGCCGTCGACGTCTCCGACGGTGAGGCCCGTGCTGTTCAGACTATGTAATTGCGCCCACGTCCCGTTGTTGTACCGGATCCAGATGCCGACGCCTGGGAAATCAATGATCGCGTCGGCCTTGCCGTTCCCGTCGAGATCTCCCATGCGGATTTCCCGCGCGTCGAACGGATGGATCGGCACCCATGTGCCACCGTTCATCCAGGCCCAGATGCCGTACCCGGGGAAGTCGATCAGCAGATCGTCACGGCCTGTGCCATCGAGATCGCCTGTGGCAAGGTGTGAGGGATTCGCCGAGTGGAGCTGTGACCAGACAGGACTCGCGGTCCCAATGCCGGAGCGGATCCAGAGACCAGCGGCGCCGAAGTCGATCGCTGCGTCGCCCGTGACGCTGGCAGCTCCCACCTGCGTCTGGAAACTCCACCAGGCGCCCGCGTTCGACACCGTCGATCCCGCGGCGTTCAACGCACGCGCCTGCCAAAAATACGTCGTTGCCCCGCTGAGTCCATTCACGATCGCGCTGGTCGCCGCGCCCGCCGAAATCCAGTTCGCCTCGCAACTGTTGTTGTTGAGCGTGTCGTAGCAGTATTCGTAGCTCGTCGCGCCGCTGCTGGCCTGCCACGTCAGCATCACAGTGCCCGGCTGACCGGAGGCACCGTTGATGGGGCTGACCTTCGCGAAGGGCGAAGGCACAGTGCCAACGGTCACCGTCACATTCCAACCCCGAATCGCGGACAGGGGGGCCGCGAACGCACTTCTGACCCACGGCGATGGATCCGAGACTGTCGCCTCCAGCCAATGGCTGCCCGGTGGGATGGTGGACCCATCAAAGGACGCGCCGGAGCCCGCGACCGCACCGTCCAACCGCCAGACGATGTTGAAGGCATGCGTGAAAGGTTGCGGAGTGCTAACCGAGAAAGGTTGCGGCGTCGCCGCGGGAACGGACACATCGGATCCGGCGGGTAGCGCACCGTCGATTGGCGAGACCAGGTTGTAGATGCGCCGGACGTGCTGCTCACGGTTGATGGTTTCGAATGGACGACCCAAGCTCCGCATCTTCGAGTCGTAGGTGGGACGATACAACCCGGTGTCACAGTACAGAGAACCCTGGTACGCACCCGGCACGTCGTTCGATGCAGCGATGGTTGGCAGGGGGGTCGACGCAAGAATCCACGGTGCCCACTTGATCGTTGCCCGTCCGACGTCCTTTGCGGCGTTCACTTGCGGGGGCTCCACACCGGAGTTACATGCTGGTGGAGATGGGCCGCCGTACTCGTCTGCGAGCAGGGCGAAGCTGTGTCCCAGCTCGTGAAGGATCAGCTCCACCGCCGACGTATGGGTCGAGGCCACCGACACCGCGCCGCCCGATCCGCCATATTCCGGGTCGTTGACGATGACGAGGACGATGTCGCGCGCGTTGGCGGGGACTCCGCTCGCAGCCAATACCGCATTGACCTTGGATTGGTCCACGCAAATCAAGCGTTGGATGCCCGAGCAGTTATAGGTCGCGTCGAGTGCCGTCGCCACGAAGGCGCCGCGCTCCGGGTGATCGCCGCCCGATTGCGCGCTCGTCACATCGACACGCAGCACGTTGAAATACCGCTGATACTCCCGATAGGGTTCCTGCTCGAACACTTTCGATAGAAACGCCTCGACTTCGGTGGCGTACTTCCCAGAGGCGAGTTGAGCGGCGGTGTACCCGTCGCCAAGGATGGTGAGGTCGACGCGGTTGGCGCTGAGGCCGTTGTTTCGAACGACGGTCACCGGTTCGGCTGTGCTGATCGAGGGCCAGCAGCAGAGCAGCATCGAGAGTGGCGCCGCGCAAGACCACCGCCAGATGATCGAGCCACTCATCGGAGGTCGACGGTGCCGAGACCGATGAGGGTGAAGTCGAAGCCGTTCCACTCGGGTTTGTACACGCGCAGCTCTGAGGCCTGCAACCGGCCGGGAAGCCACACCACGAGCTCCGCCTCCACGCGATACAGCACACGGCCCGATAGCCTCGCGTCAGGCGCGGGTTGCTCGCTTCGTACAATTCTGGAATCCTTGACCCGCTCCCAGCCGACTTCCCGTCCAGCCCGGTTCACGGCGACAATCACGAGGTCGTCATTGGACAATTGCGGGTCGCGCTCGACGACAGGACCGATTTGCACCGCCCGTCGACTCAGAATGTCGAACCGGTTGACGACGGCGGCCACGTCTCCAAACGACGACAGGGTACCGGTGTCTGGAGGGACGTTCGTCACCCACTGGAGCGTCAGCTCCGTGCCGTTGGTGGTTGACGTGTCGGCGGCCATGGCGGGCACTTGAGCGATGAGTGCAGAAGCAGGTCTCGGTGGTGGGACCTCCTGTCCCGACTGGCCCAGCGTAAGAACCGCCGCTGTCACTGGAACGCCTGCGCTGCGCCACGAGTGCAGAGACAGAGCGCCTGAAATCATCAACAGGAGCAACGGCCTGCGTCTCATCGGAATGGCCGCGACCTTGGATGTCGACGTCCAAGCGTCATGTATCCCTCATACGGTTCATCCTAGTCCGAGCCAGGCAATTATGGCATTCGCGGTCGCGAAGTGCGCGTCGATCTGGTCCTCGGTCGCCGTGGTGCCAGACAACCCGACCCTCATTGCTTCGGCTTTTCCGTTTTCTCCGTGGTCGACACCGTGAACTGTCGGAAGTGGCTGTAGGTGGCCTTGCCGTCGATGCGCGCGTCGTTGGCGCGCACGTTGTAAGTCTCGCGCATCTCTCCCGGCACCAGCACGGCAACCGCCGGATCGATGCGATAGCTGACGTCGACAAACGCGCGCAAGTTCGTATCCTGGGCGACCAGCTCCGTCCGCAGGACGCGCCCCGTGCTGCTTTCGATCCAGAAGCGTCCGCTCGAGTGGATGTCGCGATTGTTCGCGCCCTTGATCAGCGTGCCCGTCCCGACCTCCTTGAACTCGATCAACCAGATGTCTTCGAGCACCGCCACTGCACTGAAGCGCTTGACATTGCCGGCGGGCTGCTGCGTGAAGATGGCGTATTGCTGGTTGCCTCGCTCGAGGAACAGCATCGCCAGCATCGGGATGTTGATGGTCCGCATCACCGGGCCGATGTTGTAGCGCGCGCTTTCGCTCTGGATCGTTTCGGCCATCGCCCGCGCATTGGCCTTGCCGTCGACGAACAGCTTGTAGAGACGCTGGTCGCGATCGCGCACGAGTTTGCGGTCGACCTCGAACACGTCGCGGAACTGCAGCCACCGTTCCTCGTCGCCGAGCTTGACCATCAGGACG
Source organism: uncultured cyanobacterium (assembly GCA_963833135.1). Taxonomy (GTDB): domain Bacteria; phylum Acidobacteriota; class Vicinamibacteria; order Vicinamibacterales; family UBA2999; genus 12-FULL-67-14b. The sequence continues at coordinate 8,693 of CAWHWW010000020.1, forward strand.
TCGGACTTCAACTGCCGGCCCTCGCGACTCATGCGCCCCCGTCCGCCGACGCCGCGCCCGCTGTTGGTAATCACGTTTTGCGAATACGCTTCTTCGGCGACGATGCCCTGCAGCTGCTTTTGATAGTCGGCCACGTAGGCCGCGGCACGGGCCAGCACCATCTGGAGCGTGGGCTCCTGTGCGGACACGACGGCCGCGGCGACCACGATGGCGGCCAGCGGCCCGGCGACTCTGCGCATCGCGCCCACTATAATCAGATCAGCAATGGAACGGATCATCGTCACGTCCAAGTTTCATACCGGCCACCGCCAGCTCGGCTACCCTGGCAAGTGCAAGTTCGTCCACGGTCACACCTGGCAGGGCAAGGTCGTCGTCGTCGGCGGAGGAGTTCCCGCGCGACGATCTCGATATGTCGCTCGACTTCGGCGACATCAAGGCGGTGATGCGGTTCATGGATCACAAGATGCTCGTCACCGAGCAGGACACCACCTTCCTCAACTCGGAATTGTTCGAACCCGAGGGCGTCGTCCTGTTGAAGGGAAAGGGGCCGAGCGTCGAGAACGTCGCGTATTACGTCTACGACGGCGTCATCGCGCTGATCCGGAAGCAGTATCCCGGCAAGAACGTCCGCTACACGATCGAAGTGACGATCCAGGAAACCGAGAACAACATCTTCGTGATCGAGAAGACCGTGACCGTCTAGCCAGGCAGCAGGCTAGCAGGCTAACGCCAGGCAGGCGACAGCGCCGCCGGATTGCTCCACTTCAACTTGCGCGCCTTGGCGCGCTTGGCGGCAAACGGCACCCACCACATCCACAAGCCGCTCAGCCACAAGAGCAGCACGACGATACCCGAGGGCAGGAACAATCCAAGCTTGGTCCAGTCGCCGCCGAAGAACGAGCCGTCGTGGATGGATTCGATGAGGTCGGAACGGCGAAACGCGGTTTGCATCACACGGCCGCTGCCCAGGTCCACCTGCACTTCATAACCGTTCATCAGCCATGCCTTGACGACGCCGCGGCCCGGACGCACATCCAGCCGGTTGACGTCGTCCCACGTCTGGACGTTCATCTCCGGAACCGTGCGCAGCGCCGCGAGGATGCCATCGAGATCGATCGACCGGCGCCGTGCCGGTGCCGCGGTGTTCTTCCGGCTGCACCCAGGACCAGTGCTTCTTGCTCTGGAGGAAGAGGCCGCTGCCGATCATGACGATCATCGGCAGCGCTGCGCCGAAGCTAATCCAGTAGTGGATCTTGCGGTTGAGAACGTTGTAGCTCATCGAGCGTTAGAACTTGACCGCCGCGACCAGCGACACTGATCGTCCCGGCGCGAGAATCGTCCTGACGTCCTGGCTGGCGTAGACCTCCTCGTTCAGGAGGTTTCGCCCGATCACGCGCAGTTCGAGTGGCTTGACCACACGGAAGCCGGCGCCGGCGTCGACCATGGTGTAGCCAGGGACAGCGCGTTCCGTCGGTCCGAAGTGCTCGTCGTCCGAGAAATAGGCGACCCGCATCTGCCCGAATGCGCGTTCGCCGAACTGCTTGCGCAGGGTGGCCGCGACGTTCGTCGGCGAGATGTCGTCGAGGTACGAATCGTTGTCGAGCGCCTTGCCCTCCGAGACCTGCGCGGAGAGGTCCAGGGTGAACTGGTGGGGAAACATTGCCTGGCCTTCGACTTCGAAGCCCTCGATGCGAGCCTCGCCGCGGTTGCGGAAGAAGAAGAAGTCGGTCGCGGTCGAGTAGCGCTCGATCAAATCCTCGATGTCGTAGTGATAGTAGAACGCGGCGACGCGGAACGCAGGCGCGGTGTAGCGCACCGCGAGGTCGTACTGAAGGCTCGTCTCGGGCTCGAGATCGGGATTGCCGGTGATGAAGCCGCGTCCCGTCGGTCCGCGGTAGTAGCGATCCGACAGCACCGGATCGCGGAAGCCGCGCGCGACCTGGCCGGTCAGGCTGAAGCCCACCGTGCTGCCGAGCGTGGCCGACAGGTAACCGGAGCCGGCGCCGTTGCCCGTCGAGCGATCGCCAAAGTAGCCGCCCTCGTTGCTGGTCGTGACGTAGTCACCGCGGATGCCGGCGCCGATCGAGAAGATCGAGCCGAGCGCGGTATCGATCGACGCAAACACGCCGGTGTCGGTCCGGCGCGCGGTATCGATCGAGACGTTCGGCCGATCGCTGACGAGGCTGCCGGCCAGGTTGTAGGTGAGGAGATCGTCGACGGCGTGCAGATCATAGCGGCCGTTGACGTCGAGGCCGACTTCAAGCCGCGCCTTGCCGAACAGGCGCGAGCCCGCGCCGCGCACGTGGAAGTCGTTCGCGGAAATATCCGCCCGCTCGATCGTGCGGCCGGTGGTCGCGGTGGCGAACCGATCCTGATCCGTCCGCTGATCGAACGTCCCCATGAAGCCCGTGAAGTTGACCTGCTGGAAGCCCCATGACGTTGTTGGCTTCGTAGCCGGTGGTGAAGCGATGCGAGTTTTCCGTCGGATAGTAGAAGCGCACCGTCTGCGAGTTGTTGCGCGGGCGCTCGATCTCGCGGCCGAAGTCGCTCTGCATCGCCGCCGAGAACGTGCCGGGGCCGGCCTTGTGCTCGAAGCGGCCGAGGAATCCGTGATCCTGGAAGCCCGAGTTGAACACTTCGGTCCCGAGGTGGCTCTCCCAGTCGTCCGTGTCGCGCGTGTGCGCGGCGAACAACACACCGCCGGCGGTCGAGGCCCTTCGAGATCTCGAAGGCGCCGCGCTTTTCCGGAATGCCGGAGCCGATGGTGCCGCTGAAGCCGGCCGAGAGCGGCGATCCTGGCGCGACGCGGCGCGTGCGCACGGAAATGACGCCGCCGAAGGCGTCGGATCCGTACGCGACCGAGCCCGGGCCGCGCGAGACATCGACGCTTTCCATCACCGTCGGAGTCCATGAACGTCGCGCTCGGGCCAACGCGCCGTTCGGAGCTGACGCGTGCGCCGTCGATCAGGATCAACGTGCGGCCGCGCGCGAGGCCGCGGATGGCGGGCACCGCCGCCTGTCCCTCCGAGACCTGATTGACGCCGGCCACGTTCTCGAGCGCCTGCATCAGGTTCGACGGCTGCCGCACGGCGATATCCCGGCCGCTGACCGTCGTCGTGCCGGCAGCGGGGCTCGAGGTGATGCTGGGCGCGGAGCCCGACACGGTGACCGACTCGCTCACGAGCGGCGTGATGGTGACCACGAGCTCAGGCTCGGCGCCGAGCGTGGTGATCATCACGGGACGCGAATAGATGCCGCCCGCATCGATCACGAGAATCTCGAACGGCGGTGGGGGATCGGGCTTCCACTCGAAGCGTCCATCGGCATCGGTGACGGCCTCGCCGGTTCGGCCGATAATCGACACCGTGGCGCCGGCCACTGGCCGTCCTTGCTGATCGACGACGCGGGCCTTGAAAGCGAATGCCGGAAGCGGCAGAGACAGCACCGCCAGAAAGATAAGAAGACGAAGACGCATCGGCTCGAAGATACGGACTCGTCCGTATTACTACCAGCCATCGTAGGTCGCATCTAGCGGCCGAATGCGACGCTCAGCTCGACGATTTCGTAGATTTCCTTGAGGTGAGCGGGGCTGGTGACGGCGACGACGATGGCGAGCAGGGTCGTGCCGAGCACGGCCGGGGCAAGCAGCTGCCACGAGGCCGTGAGTTGCTCCTGGCCCGGCGTGAGCAGCCTGCGGACGCGGCGATCGAGGCCTTCCTTGTCCGCGAACGTGCTGACGTCGGCCGGCGTCGCGAAGCCGAGGCGCGAGGCGCGCGATCTTGAGCAGCAACGCCGCCAGATCGACGCGTGCTTCTTCCTGGCCGCGCGTCGCCGCATCGTCGGCGGCGTACTCCGCAGCGTCGCGCCACGCGGCAACGATCGATTCATGCGCCCTGGTCCACCGCATCACGTCCGGCGCGCAAGTCAGGAGCCAGCGCTTGAAGTTGTCGTGCGCATGCAGATGGCCACGCTCGTGCGCGACGATGGCGGCCAGTTCCTCCGCGCTGCAGACATCGATCACCGTGCGTGCGGCTACCAGCCGCGGCGAAAACACGCCCACGAGCGCCACCATCGGTGAGGGTGTATCGACGACGTACGCCGGCACGTCCGCCGCCGGACAGATGTCGAGCGCGGTCGCCGACTGCAACCACTGCCGCCGGATCCGGCGCGTCAGGAACGCGGCTCGAGCAGCGACGCACGAAGCGGCAAACACGACCAGCAAGCCGATCGCGGCGAGCACGATCGGGATCGGCCCGACCGGTTCGTAGTCGCGAATGGGCTCGAACGCGAGATAAACCGGAAGCACGACGCCGACGGACAGGAGGAAACCGAGCACCGAGGGTGTGATTCGCAGGGCGACCAGCCAGTTTGCCCTGCTGGCGGGATCGGCCTGATTGCGCGTGAGGTAACCCGCACGCCAGGCCACGCCGACGAGCAGCGCCAGCACGCTGCTGATCGCGCCGTAAGCGGCAAATGCCACGGTGACGATCAGGGCGGCGCGCGTCACTTCGGCTCCCTGCGCTTCAACTCCTCGCGCCGCGCCCGTACCAGCTTCTCGAGCTCGTCGAGCAGCGCGTGGTCGCGGTCGCTGACACGTATCCACGAACATCGACAGAATCGGACGCACCGATGCGGTGTCGCCGGGCAGCAGCGTGGCGAACGTCGAGCCCGCCAGCTCGGAAATCAGCTCCTGTTGGGACGCCTTCGGTCGATAGTAGAACGCGCGACCGTTCTTCTCGCGCGACAGCGTGCCCTTCCGAAACAGCCGATCCAGCGTCGTCATCAGCGTCGTGTAGGCGACGGCGGGGAACTGCGGCTGCAGGTCGCGGACGCAGGCGGGGGTGTGCCGCGCCCACAATGCGTTGAGGACCCGGATTTCGAGCGGACCGAAGGTCGATTCGAGTTGCCGCACGCTGTCGTTCTTCCCGTCCATGGAGGAGTCCGATTATATGATCGGCGCGAATGTTCAGCCGACCGGCCGTTTTTGCCCTCTTTTACCTGTCGGGGATCGCCGGGCTGATTTACCAGGTGCTGTGGCTGCGGCGCCTGTCGGTGGTGTTTGGCGTCACGGTCTACGCGGCGAGCACGGTGCTGGCCGCTTTCATGGCCGGACTGGCCATCGGCAGCGCGCTATCGGGCCGGGTGCTGCGACGCGGCATTTCGCCGCTCGCGGCATTCGGCGTCGCCGAGATCCTGATCGGCGTGACGGGCCTGCTGTCGCCGCTCCTGCTCGATGCGGCATCGGCGGTTCTACGTCGCGCTTCACGATCTCGCGCCGGACTCGCTCGGCGTGCTGACCGTCGCGCGGCTGGTGTGCTCCTTTGCGATCCTCGCCATTCCGACGACGATGATGGGCATCACGCTGCCGCTCCTGACAGCGGCAGTCACGCGGCAGAAAGAATCGGCGGGTACGAGCGTCAGCTTGCTCTACGCGCTCAACACGCTCGGCGCGATGACGGGCACGCTGCTCGCCGGATACATCCTCATTCCGGCGATCGGAATCACGGCGATCATTCCTCCTGGCGGCGACGCTGAATGTGCTGGTTGGACGTCGCCGCATCTGGCGTCGAGCCGCAGTCCGTCGAATCCCGCAATCGAATCTCCGATCACGCAATCTGCAATCCGCAATTGATCATCAATCTGAGATCCAGCAATCTGAGATTGCTGTGGCTGGTTGTCGCCGTCTCCGGCTTCGCTTCACTTGGCCTCGAGATTGTGTGGTTCCGGTTGATGCTGCAGTTCGTCGTCGCCACGACCGAAGCCTTCACCGCGATGCTGACGACGGTGCTCGGCGGGATTGCCGCCGGCGGCATGCTGGCGGCCTGATCCTGCGATCGCCGCGCGATCGGTCGACGATTCTCGGCATCGTCCAGGCGACGACCGGCGTTGCCGCGGTCGGGAGCATGTCCTTCCTCCTGTGGACCGTGGCGCACGGCTGGGAAACGATGCAGCTATGGCCCGCGGTCGTGATCGCGATCCTGCCGCCATCGTTGGCCATGGGCATCGGTTTTCCGCTGGCGCTCGGCATGGCGGCGCGATCGATGGACGTGATCGATCGCGGCGAGCTCACGCGGCGGATTGGCCGCCTCTATTCGCTCAACGTGGCCGCCGCGATCCTCGGCTCGCTCGTCGGCGGATTCCTGCTGCTGCCAGGAGCCGGAAGCGTGAATTCGCTGATCCTGCTCGGCGCCATGTTCCTGGTGTCGGGCACCGTGGTGTTGGTGGCCCGGCGCGGCATGTTCCGCTGGGGCGCCGCCTTCGTGATCGCCACCGTGTTCGTCCTGCTCGCGCGCGATCTGCCGGATCCGTTCAAGGTCGCAATCGATCGGCGTTACGGCAACTTGCTGCTCGAGTTCTGGCGCGACGAAGGACCGCAAACCGCCGTCAGCGTCCGCGCGTCGCAGTTTCAACACGTCCTCTATCTCGACGGCCTGCACCAGGCCAACGATCAGCCGGCCATGGTGCGTCTGCATCGGGCAATCGGCCACCTGCCGATGGTGTTGCACGGCGCGCCGAAGGAAGCGCTCGTCGTCGGCATGGGCGGCGGCGCCACGCCGGGCGCGGTCAGCCGGCACGCCGGCACCCGCGTGCAGATCGTCGAGCTGTCGGACAGCGTTCGCAAGGCGGCGCCGCAGTTCGCGCACGTCAACTACGACCTGCTCAACCGGCCCAACGTCAGCATCAGGATCGACGATGGGCGCAATTTCCTGTCGCTGACCGATCGGCGCTTCGACGTCATCACCGCCGACATCATCCAACCGGGACACGCCGGCGCGGGATTCGTCTACTCGAAGGAATACTTCACGCTCGTCAGGAACGCACTTCATGAGGACGGCGTGGCGCTGCAGTGGATTGGCCTGCGGCCGTCAGTCGAATACAAGCTGATCATGCGGACCTTCCTCGACGTGTTTCCGCACGCCACGCTGTGGTACGACGCCAACTTCATGGTCGGCACGCTGAAGCCGCTCGCGATCGACCCCTCGGCGCTCGCGCGCATGCGGCAGCATCCGGAGACGCGCGAAGCTCTCGATGCCGTCGGCCTCACCCGGTTCGAGGCCTTGCGCAGCTGGTTCACCGCAGGCCCGGACGACATGCGCGCGTTCGTCGGCGACGGTCCGCTGTTGACGGACGATCGCCCGTTGGTGGAATATCACCACTGGCTGCCGCGACCCGAAGCGCAACCCCCGCTCAACGTGTCGGTGCTCAAGGGAGACGTGACCCGCTTCATCACAGCGCCGTCTCCAATCAACCGATGAATTCAAACTCAATCGAAACCGTGTTTCTCGATGCCGGCGGGGTGCTGTGCCACCCGTCGTGGACGCGTGTTGCCGACGCGATGGTGCGTCATGGCGCGCCCGTCACCGCCGCGGCGCTGGCCGCCGCCGAGCAGAAGGCGACGCGCGACATCGACGACGCGCATACAGTCGGCACCACGGACGATCGCGCGCGCGGCTGGCTCTATTTCAACCTCGTGTTGAAGCACGCCGGCGTCGTGCAGAATCATGCGCACCGATGCGGCGCTGGTCGAGCTGCGCGAGTATCACCGGCACGACAACCTCTGGGAGCACGTCGAGCCCGATGTCCTGCCGGCGCTTGCCGCGCTGAAGGACCGCGGCTTGAGGCTCGTCGTCGTGTCGAACGCGAACGGCCGGCTCAAGCACCTGTTCGATCGCCTCGATCTCACCAAGTGGTTCGACCACGTGCTCGATTCGCACGAGTGGGGCGTGGAGAAGCCGGATCCGCGGCTGTTTCAGCTCGCGCTCGAGCAGTCGCGCGCCGACCGGTCGCGGACCGTGCACGTCGGCGACCTCTATCACGTCGATGTGATGGGCGCGCGCCGGGCCGGACTGCGCGAGGGCGTGCTGTTCGACATGGCGAACCTTTACAACGACGTCGATTGCCCGCGCGTGACGTCCCTCGCCGGGCTGGTCGAATGGATCGACAAGCCGAGCGGGAACCAGACCGGGTGACAGTAAGAGCCGTTGACGAACTATCGAGCCTGCTGGAGAATTCGCGTTTGTTGAGGTCGGATCGGCTGGGTTAGGTGCCCGCGAATTTCTGGTAGACTCGAACGTGCTGTAGGGGAAGGCCGCCCAGAGGCGGCCTTCGGTGTTTCAGGGCCTAGGGTCAGTGATTGCCTCAGGTAGTCCGGGCAGCCTTCAGCGAGACAGAGGAGAAAGACGATGGGTCGGAAGTTGTACGTGGGAAACCTTCCCTACAGCGCCGCGGAGCAGGATCTTCAGGAGTTATTCGAGAAGGTCGGTCCAGTTGAATCGGTGACGGTGATGCGCGACATGGCCACTGGCCGCGCGCGCGGCTTCGGCTTTGTCGAGATGGCGACCGATGAAGGTGCTCAGAAGGCAATCACTGAGCTGCATGAATCACAGCTCGGCGGCCGCACGCTGACGGTCAACGAAGCGCGTCCGAAAGAAGCCCGCGGACCCGGCGGCGGCGGCGGCTTCGGTGGCGGACGTGGCGGCGGTGGCGGCTTCGGCGGCAACCGCGGCGGCGGTGGTGGCGGCGGCGGGCGCCGTGAACCGCGCTGGTAGCCGCGGGTCAATACTGAATGGCCACACGAGGACCACTCGGACGAGGTAAACGCGAGCGCGAACGGGCGCGAGCGGAGAAGCAGAAGGCGAAAGCGGTGCGCCGCGAGGAAACGAAGCAGCGCCGCAGTGAGACTTCGCCGCGCGACCCCAATGTCGATCCGGACATCGCCGGCATCGTCCCAGGACCACAGCCCAATCCGTGGCTGGACGACGCCGACGGCGACACAGACGGCGAAGAAGAAAATAAAGAATAAGAGAAATACGGAAAGATCACAGATTCTTTCTTTCGTATTCTTTATTTCTCTTTCAGGCGCGCGTTAGCGAGCTGAGCGACCCCCGCAAGCGTCGTCTGCGCGGCGTTCAACCCCAGTCGAAAATCCTTGTCGGAGAACGTCGCGAAGACGTCGGTCGGCTGATGCCAGTGCGGGTTCCAGCCGTTGCCGGTGTGAATGCCGCGCTCGTTCTCGCGCAGGCTGATCGACGGCACGAGATCCATGAACGCCGTTGAATCGGTGTTGGTCATGTGCGGGCCGACGTTGGCCGGATAGTCGGTGGCGTACTTCTCGTTGGCGGCGTGGAGCGCCCACGCCAGCTCCTTCGCGCCGGCGACGCAACTTCGACGGTCAGTTGGAACTCGATGTTGACGTCGGCTTCCGGCCGCTGTTCCGGACCGAGCGTGCCGTCGGCGCGCGGCATGCCGTGATCGAACATCATCATGTCGTGCTGGATCATGCCGAGCCAGCGCGGCTCCGGATAGCGGCCTGAGCCGGCCGGGTTCTCCCTGCCCTGCAGCGCCGCGCGCTGTTCGACGTAGGCACGCGCGCCGTTCAGACCGGTCTCTTCGTTATTCCACAACGCGAAGCGAATCGATCGATCGGTGACGACGTCCGGCGAGCTGAGGACGCGCGCCAGTTCCATCACCAGCGCGGTGCCCGAGCCGTTGTCGTTGGCCGCCTCGCCCCAGCCGTGGCCGTCCATGTGCGCGCCGATGATGTACATCTCGTCGGGCCGCGTCGCGCCGATCTTCGTGCAGTAGACCTCCTGCGCGCTCGCCGTCGACGGCGGGTTCCGAGTTGAGCGCGCGGAGTTTTTCGTCCGGCTGCTTCATCGGATCGTTATTGACGCCGGTGCGCGCGCGGATGCCGCGGGGGCGGCCGCCGCCCTGCGCCGTCGGGATCGCATTGGGATCCGCCGGCCGTTGCTGTTGCGGCGCGGCCCCGCTACGCGGCGTGGGCGTCTTGTATTCGTAGACGATACGTTCGACGTTGGCGCAGCCGTAGCTCTTGAGCTGCGCTTCGATCCAGTCGACGGCCTGGCGATTGCGCGTCGTGCCCTGGCGGCGATCGCCAAACGCGGTGAGGCCCTTAATCGTGGCCTTGTATTTCTCGAGATCCAGGCGGCTGACGAGCGTACGGATCGGGTCGTTTGCGGGCGCGGGCGCCGCAGACTGCTGTGCGTCGAGCGACGCGGCGGCCATGAGGATCGCCAGGACCATCGGGATGCGTTTCATGCAGCGCAGTATATGAGGGAGCCGGCGGCTATGAAAAGGCGCACAGCGAAGCTCCCTTTGGCTGGATCAAGCCATTTGCGGCCTGCCGATCGCGGTATCTCGAGTGCGAAGTGCACGATTTACGTGCCTTCCGCCGTGTCCGTAGTGGCGCGGCGCTCATCCGTCTTCGATTGACATGGACGGCGTTCTCTAGCAAAGTCCTAGTCACCCGCCATTCTGAGCGATGCTCCCGGGCGGCCACCCAGACTCCTGATGCGCATTCATCTGATCAATCCAAGCGACGTGTCTTTCGGCGCGGCGGTAATTACGCCCCGTTGGCTTTATGTTCTTGCGGCGGCGACACCGGCCGCGTACGGCGATCCCCAGGTCATTGACGAGACGCTCGAGCAGATCGACATGTCGACGGTGTCGAAGGGCGACGTGATCGGCATCGGCATCCACACCCTGAACGCGCTGCGCGGCTATGAGGTCGGACGCGCGGCGCGCGCGCGCGGCGCCTACGTGATCTACGGCGGCATTCACTCGTCGCTGTTCCCGGACGAGCCGTTCGAGCACGGCGGCGCGCACGCCGTGGTCAAGGGCGACGGCGATCGCGTCTGGCCGATCGCGCTCAACGACTGCATCAGACGGCACGCCGCAGCGCGTCTACGAAGGCGGCAAGATCGAGGGCGCCATCGATGCTGCAGGCGCGCTGGGACCTGCTGCCGCGCGACAAGTACATGATCGCGTCGGTGCAGACCGTGCGCGGCTGCCCGAAGCACTGCTCGTTCTGCTCGGTGTGGCGCACCGACGGCCAGAAGCCGCGCGTGCGCGAGTCCGACGCGGTGATCGAAGAGCTGGTGCAGCTGCGCCGGCTCGGCTTCCGTTTCGTTGCGCTGGCCGACGACAACTTCTATCCGGTCACGCTCGAAGACCTGCGCATGGCCGATCGCCGTGCCGACAAGTCGACCTACAACCGTTTGAAGGCGATTCGCGACGAACGCTTCGAACTGATGGAAGGGCTGTCGAAGCTGCCGCAAGGACATGAACTTCTTCACGCAGATCACGATGGAAGCGGCCGAGGATCCGGAATACCTGGACGCGATGTCGCGGGCGCGCATTCGCGGCGCGCTGGTCGGCATCGAGTCGGTGACGCCGGAAGGATTGAAGGACGTCTACAAGGACTTCAACCTGGCCGGCGACGCACTGGCCGAACGGCTGCAGGAGTTCCAGAAGCGCGGCGTGCACGTGCTCGGCTCGTTCATCTTCGGGTTGCCGAGCGACAAGCCCGCGACGTTCGATGCGACCGCGGCGCTGGCGCAGCAGGCCAACGTCACGCTGGCGCAGTTCGTGATGCTGACGCCGTTCCCAGGCACGCTCGACTTCCAGAAGTGGGAAGCGTCGGTCGCCGACGACGTGCAGAAGATCGACGGCGTGCCGGTGACGCGCCACTGGCTGATCCCGAAACACCTGCGGCCGAAGGTCTACGCGCCGCACCCGGTGATGTCGGCGGACGAAATTCGCCAGCGCACGCAGGGCGTGTGGGACGAGTTCTACCGCTTGCCGCTGGTCTGGCAGCGCGCCAAGTGCGTCAAGTCGTTGAAGTCGCGGCTGGCGTTCGTGCTGATCTCGAAGCTGTACCGGCAGATGTACGCGAACACCGGCATCTCCACCGACAGCGCGCGCTCGAACAAGGCGCATCGAATGACCCGGCTGATGGCGAGGCCGCTCGTGAAGCTGTTTGCTGGCCAGCCGATGCCGCAGCTGCAAGTGCCGGCGTAACGGCTCTAAAGGTAGACTGAGGCCGTGCGGTCTTTTGCACTCATCCTCGCAATTGTTCTGGCGCTCGCCGCCACGGGCGAGGCGCAGCGCCGCGGTGGCGGCCGCGGCGGGTTCAGCGTGCGGCCGGCCGTTCCCGAAGACTTCGATGGGTCGTGGCAGTTCTGCCGCGTGGCATTTCGCCAGAACCGCGCCGGCGACGGCGGCGGCTGGAGCGTCGATTTCCCGCGCGCCGACATCAACATGTCGATCCGCCTCTCCGAGCTGACCAAGACGACGGTTGGCTTTTCGGGGCCGGAGGATCCGAAACACATCGTGATCAGACTCACCGATCCGACGCTCTACCAGTGCCCGTTCATCATGATGACGGAAGTCGGCGCCGCGTATCTTGACGATGACGAGGCGGAGGCGCTGCGCAATTACCTCCTCAAGGGCGGCTTCCTGTGGGCCGATGATTTCTGGGGCGAGTACGCCTGGGAAGTGTGGGCGGAGCAGATCGCCAAGGTATTGCCGCCGGGCGCAGTATCCGCCGAAGGATTTACCGAACGATCATCCGCTGTTTCGATCGGTCTTCGACATCGGCAACGGCGTTCCGCAGATCGCGTCGATCGGTTATTGGCTGGGGAGCGGCGGCGGCACATCGGAGCGGCCCGACAGCACGGTGCCGCACGGCCGGGCGATCTTCGATCCGCAGGGCCGCATCATGGTGCTGATGACGCACAACACCGACATCGGCGATTCGTGGGAAGAGGAAGCGTCGAATCCGCAGTACTTCTACGAGTTCTCAACCAAGGGCTACGCCTTCGGCATCGACGCGATCGTCTACGGCCTGACTCACTGATTCAGGGATCAGGGATCAGGGATCAGGGATCAGGCGATCAGGGACTACTGAAGGGCTGACCGCAGCGCGCGCAGCCACGCCAGCAATCGCTCCACGTTCGCCGCGCCCGTGCGCAGCAGCTGCTTTTGCGTCGGCAACAGCTCTTCGAGATCTTCGTCAGCATACGCCCAGCCGGCCTGGCCGTCCTCGACGATGCGGATCGGATCCTTGACGACGGGTGTCTCGAGCAGGATGTCGATGGCTTTCAGCAGTGCGCCGTCGACGTTGCCGGTGGGATTGCCGCTGCGTTGATAGGCCTCGTTCAGGCGCGGGCGGATCGTCTTGTAGATCTTCGCGACGCTCGCCGCGTCGATCGACGTGACGGTCTCCACCAGGCCGTCGTAGCGCCGGTAGCTTGCCGGATCGATCGTGCGGCGGCCGCCGCGGCCGCCGGGCACGAATCGCGATGCCGGCGCGATCACCTTGAAGTCGCGGGCCGGCGACGCGCCCGATCGCGGCCAGATCGATCGCCGCGGCGAGCTGCCCGACGAGATCGTCGGTGGCCAGCCATCGCGCCAGCTCGGGCCGCGACGACAGTGCCGACAGCAGCGGCCGGAGGAAGCTGTCCATCTGATCGAGCGGCGGCAGGTTGACCGGCGCCGCGCCGGGTTTGTCGATCGGCGCCTCGGTGCCGGTGACCGCGGCCGGCGTCGCGTTTTGCGGCACCGGCTTCGACCGCAACATCCACCACGCGCCGCCCCGAGAGCAACACGACGATCGCGATGGCGATGATCGCGATCGGCTTCTTGTCGTCGTCTGCGCATAAATCGCTAAGGGCGCGTTATCCCCGGCCCTTTCCTTAGACGCGATTCACGGCGCGCTGGGCGGGGGCACGCGGCGCTTCGTGGCCTGCTCGAACGAATAGGCCAGTTCGATCAGCCGCGGCTCGCTGCAGGCGGTGCCGGTGAAGCTCACGCCGTAGGGAGCCGCCGCCAGCTTGAATCCGTCCGGATACGGCGCCGGCGCCGGGCCCGGCCCGCCCGGCAGCGGCGGCATCGGCACGAACAAGCCGAACGGCACGATCACGGTCGGGTAGCCCGGCTTCGCCGCGATGCCGGCGCCGCTCGCGCCCGGGAAGAGCAGCGCGTCGAGCTTCTGCGCCTTCAGCACTTCATCGATGCCGTGCGTCGCGGCGAGACGAATGTCCTTGTCCCGATCCGCCTGCCACTTGGCGCGATCCTTGTCGAGATCCAGCGCATCCGAGCTGTCGAGATTGGCCTGCGCGTACTTGATCGCGTTGCGGTTGGCGTGTGCGGTGTTGAACGCGCGCAGCTCGGCGAGGGTCTTCACCGGCGCTGCCGGGCCCGAGCGAGGCCAGCCACGCATTGAAGTCGCGCTTCATGCCGTACCACAACACGGACGAACAGTTCGGTTCGCGCGGACCCTTGTCACACTGGCTGCCCCACAGCAGGAAGTTGTTCTTCGGATCCGGATCGACGACGCTCGGAATGTCGGCATCGACGATGGTCGCGCCTTCTTTCTTCGAGGACCTCGATCGCCTCGGCCATCGACTTGGCCTGCGCCTCGTTGAGGCCGCCGCGCGGCTCTTTCTCTCCCGGCGGCGTGATGCGGTCGTAGTAATTCGCGCGCGGGATGCCGATGCGCGCGCCCTTCAGACCATCGCGCTTCAGGAACGGCGTGTAGTCACGATTCGGCGGCGCCTGACACGTCTTCGTCGCCGGATCGTTCGCGATCGGGTGATGCGCCCTCGAGCGCGCCGAACAGGATCGCCGCGTCGGTCACGGTCTTCGCCATCGGTCCGGCGGTGTCCTGATCGGCGGTGATCGGAATCACGCCGTAGCGGCTGATGCGGCCGACGGTCGGCTTGATGCCGGCGAGCATGTTCTGGTTCGACGGGCTCAGGATCGATCCCGATGTTTCGGTGCCGACATTGGCGGCCCAGAAGTTCGCCGCGGTGCCGGCGCCCGAGCTCGATCCGCCGGTGTTGAGCACCGGGCGTCCGTCGGCAGTGGCGGGACGCGGATCGCGTCGCGGATCGTAGGGGTTGAGCGCATATCCGGCGACGGCGTTGTAGTTGCCCGGCATGCCGTTGGTGACGAAGTTCGCGAGCTCGGTCAGCGTCGTCTTTGCGATGATCACCGCGCCGGCGTCGCGCAGGTTCCTGGTGAGCGTCGCGTCGTACGGCGGCACCAGGTCCTCGAACGCGATCGCTCCGCCGGTGGTGCGGATGTCGGTCGTGTGAATGTTGTCCTTGAGCGCGATCGGGATCCCATGAAGCGGGCCGCGGATCTTGCCCGCCTTGCGCTCGGCGTCGAGACGATCGGCTTCTTCGAGCGCCTTCGGGTTGACGGTCATCACCGCGTTGAAGCGATCGTTGTACAGCGCGATGCGCTGCAGGTACTGCTCGACCATCTGCCGCGACGTGATGCGGCCGTCGTTCATCGCCTTCTGCATTTCCGGAATGGTCTTCTCCACGACGCTGAAGGGCGCCGTGGGCTCGGGATTGCCGGCGGTGTTGCAGGCGGCGGCAGTTGCCGCGAGAAAGATGAGGCCGGCCAGGGAATATTTCATGGCGGGAATAATAATCCGGCTAAAGCCGGATCCCACAGCACTCACGCCGTCAGCGACAGCTTTTTCATCATGCGGAGGAAGTCGTGCGGCAGCGGCGCCTCGACGGAAATCAACTTGCCCGTGAGCGGATGGGGAAATGCGAGCGTCCACGCGTGGAGCATGTTTCGGGGAGCCTGTCTCGCCGAAGCCTTGGCGAAGGCGGAGGGCTTGGGCTCATCGTCGCCGGAATACACACGTTCGCCGATCAAGGGATGTCCGAGCTTTTCGAGATGCAGCCGGATCTGGTGCTGTCGTCCGGTGTGCAGGCGCAATTCCAGCAGCGCGGCATTCTTCAAGCGCTCGCGGACCTTGTAGTCGGTTGTCGCGTCGAGGCCCGACTTGTCCTCGTCGACGAGCTTTCGCCGTCCGTCGCGGTAGCCCGGACGAGATGCGCGCCTGGATCGTGCCCTTCGGCGGATTGGGAATGCCCTGCACGAGCGCGAGGTAGTGGCGCTCGAAGCGATGCGCCTTGAACAACTCGCGTCCTGCGGCGTGCGCGTCCTTCGAGAGCGCGACGGCGAGCGATCCCGAGGTATCGCGGTCGAGGCGATGCAGCATGCCGACGTAGGTCTTGTGTCCGAGCTTGAACTGCAGGTACTCGCGCACGCGGCGCAGCACGGTGTCTTCGGAGTGTCCGGCTTCAGGGCTCGAGGGAATCGACAGCAGCCCCGCCGGCTTGTTGAGGACGATGATCTCGTCGTCTTCGTGCAGGATGTCGAAGGACGCCCGCGCGCGCGACTGCGCGGGCCGATTGAGATTCAGATCGACGGCGGACCTCTGCGTACACGTCGAGGCCGGGATCCTGTTGAACCCGGCCATCGACGGTGACTTGTCCTTTTTCAATCGCCTCGCGGACTTGCCGCCACGAGAGCGCCGGGTGTTCGGCCTTGAGCCGTTTATCGAGTCTCACTTTGTAACGGGGCCTGGCACCTCAACACCGGAAATCATCTCAGTTTTTGCCACGCTGGCAAGAACTGCAACGAAAACCGGTGTCGCGGGTCAGTCCCCGTTACATTTACCGCGCGCGGAGCGGAACGAAGATCGTGTTGTTGCCGCGCGCGATCAGCAGGACCGCCGGCTTGTCGCCCGTGGCGTTCAGCGCGCTTCGCACCTCTTCCGCCGTCTGGACCGGCTTGCCGTTGACCTGCTGGATCACGTCGCCTTCCCGCAGGCCGGCGGATGCCGCCGCGCCTGACGGGTCGACGCCCGCGATCACGACGCCCCTGGTGTCGCGATCGAGCTCGAGCTGACGCGCGATCTCCGGCGTGAGCGGCTCGACCGTCATGCCGTACTTCGCCGAGCCCTCGCCGTCGCGACCCTCGGAGTCGCGGCCGCGCCATCCTTCGCCGTCCGCGTTCTCCGACAGCGTCGCCTTCACCTCGCTGGTCTTGCCGTCACGCAGCACCTGCAGCGCGATCGTGCGTGCCCGGCTTGGTCGCCGCGATCTCGTTGCGGAACGAGTTGGTGTCGATCACCGCGCGGCCCTGATAGCTCAGGATCACGTCGCCGCGCTTGATGCCGGCCTTGTCGGCCGCGCCGCCGGGCGTGACGTCGCTCACGAGCGCGCCTTCCGCCTTGCTCAGGCCGAGGCCCGCCGCCAGATCGCCGGTGACGCCCTGCACCGTGACGCCGAGCAGTCCGCGATGCACGCGGCCGTTGGTCACGAGCTGATCCATCACGTTCTTCGCCATGTTCGACGGCACGGCGAAGCCGATGCCGATGTTGCCGCCCGACGGCGACAGGATCTGCGAGTTGATGCCGATCAGCTCGCCCGCGGTGTTCACGAGCGCGCCGCCGGAGTTGCCCTGGTTGATCGGCGCGTCGGTCTGCAGGAAGTCTTCGTAACTTCCGTCGCCGAGGCCGGTCGCGCGGCCCTTCGCGCTGACGATGCCCATCGTCACCGTCTGGCCGACGCCGAGCGGGTTGCCGACCGCGAGCACGACGTCGCCGACGCGCATCGCGTTCGAGTCGCCGATCGCCAGCGACCGGCAGGCTCTTGCTCGTCGATCTTGACGACCGCGAGATCGCTCGCGGGATCCGCGCCGATCAGCTTGCCGTTGACGATGCGGCGATCCGACAGCTCGACCTCGATCTTGGTCGCGTTGTCGATCGACGTGGTTGTTGGTCAGGATGTAGCCGTCGTTGCTGACGATGACGCCCGAGCCGAGACCGCGCTGCAGTTGCGGCGGCATCTGCCGCCCGCCGCGGCCGCGCTGACCGAAGCAGATCGCCGAACGGCGAGCCCTCGGGAAACTGCGGCAGCTGCGTGAATTGCGGCGAGGCCTTCGCCTCGACGCGGATGGTCACGACCGCGGGGGTCACTTTCGCCACCACGTCGGCGATAGCCTTCGCGTGGCGACACGGCCGGGTCCGCGGCGCGGCGGTAACGGGAGCCGAAATGGCGGCCTCGACCGTCTTCGGCGCCACCGGCGTGGCGCTCCACACGCCAGCCGAAGCGAGGCCGAGACCGAGGACCAAGGCGCCCGCCTTCGCTCGCTCGCTCAACCAGCTCCGGCGGGGCAGGCCATTCGAATCTTGATGGGACATTACACGCTCCTCCATGTCTATTCAGACGCTGGGGAGGCTTTCAGGAGCGTTACGGGAGGATTACAAGTCGGTAATGTTCTGCGGGCGTTCTACGGTCGTTCTACGGACGGGGCAGGCGGATTTCGAAAACCGAGCCGTTTCCGGGCGTGCTGTTGACCGTCACCGCACCGCCCTGCGCCTCGACGTAGGCGCGCACGAGGCTCAAACCCAGGCCGAGGCCGCGCGTGGCGCGGCTCTGGTCGCCGCGATAGAGGCGATCGAAAATGCGCGGCAGATCCTGCTCCGAGATCCCGCGTCCGGTATCGGCCACGCGGATCACGACGGCATCGCCGTCGTCGGCTGCCGACACGCTCAACGCGGCCGTCCGCGCGGCGTGTACTTGATCGCGTTGTCGACGAGATTGGCCAGCGCCTGTCGCAGGCGATCGCGATCGGCGGGCACGGTGAGATCGGCCGGCACGTCGGCGTGCAGCGTCACGCCCGCATCTTCCGCCGTGTCCTCGTACAAGTCGGCGACTTCCTGCACGAGCGTCGCCGAGCTCGACCTGGCGACACGTTCAGCTTCATCGTGCCGGTCTCGGCCTCCGAGATGTCCATCAGCGTCGTCAGCATCGACAGCACGCGCTCGGATTCCTCGAGGCAGTCGGACAAGGCTTCGCGGTGCTTCGCCGGGTCATTGGTCGCCAGGGCCGATTCGGCGGTCACGCGCAGCCGCGTCATCGGCGTGCGCAGATCGTGCGCGACGTGATCGAGCGCGTTGCGCATGCCGTGGATCAGCGTCGTGATGCGCGCGAGCATGGCGTTGAAGAGCGTGCTCAGCTCATCGACGGTGTCTTCCGTGCCGTAGACCGGCACGCGATCGTCGGTCTGGCCGGTCTGCAGGATGCGCCGCACCGCATCGCGCAGATCGCGCAGCGGCTTCAGCGTCGAGCGCGTCAGGAAAATTCCGCCGACCACGCCGATGACGAGCGCGAAGCCGGCGCCGAGCATCAGCACGCGCCGGAAGTTCGACGAGCAGTTGATTGCGGGCTTCGCTCGTCTTGCCGACCTGCAACACGCGCCGCCGCCGACATCGATCGTCGCGACCTCGAGCACGGCATTGCGATCGCGCGACTCGCACCTGCGACCAGATCGCGTTGGGGCCGCCGGGCAGCTCCGACAGATCGAATGCGCCCCATGTTTCCGGCAGCGAGTACAGCAGCACGTCTTCGAAGGGACCGACCAGCCGGACGAACAGCGGCTCGCGCGATCCCGATCGCTGCTCGACCTCGATCGCGCGCGCCAGCGCCGGCAGTCCGCCCGCCTGGTAGCGCGTCGCGTATTCGCGCAGCGTCGATTGGATGATGTCGTGATCGCGCTGCTCGAGCAGCGATGCCGAGCAGTCCGTAGGTCAGCCCGCCGATCACCAGCGTGCTGGCGAGGAAGGTGCCGAGATACCACGCCGCCAGCCGGAGGCCGAGCGCCTGGCTGACCCGATCAGCCCACTTTGAGGACATAGCCGGCGCCGCGAACGGTGTGAATCAACTTGGTGTCGAAGCCTTCATCGACCTTGTCGCGCAGCCGCGACACGAGCACGTCGACGACGTTGGTGCCGGGATCGAAGGAGTAGCCCCAGACGTGCGACAGGATCATCGTCTTCGAGAGCACGCGGCCGGGATGCCGCATCAGGTATTCGAGCAGCGCGAACTCGCGCGGCCGCAAGATCGAGCGGCGTGCCCGCGCGCTCGACGCGGCGCGACAGCAGATCGAGCGTGAGATCGCCGACGGTGAGGCGGGTCGGCTCGCTGGCGCCGCCGCTGCGCCGCAGCAGCGCCTGCAGTCGCGCGAGCAGCTCGGCGAAGGCAAACGGCTTGGTGAGGTAGTCGTCGCCGCCGGCCTGCAGGCCCTTCACGCGATCGTCGACCGTGTGCCGGGCGCTGAGGATGAGCACCGGCATCTGCTGCTTCTTCGCGCGCAGCTGCTCGATCACCGAGAGGCCGTCGAGCTCCGGCAGCATCACGTCCATGACCGCGGCGTCGTAACCGCCGTCGAGCGCCTTGCGCAGCGCCTCCGTGCCGGTGGCCGCGACGTCCACGGCGTAGCCGGCCTCGCGCAGGCCCTGCGACACGAAGTCGGCGATCACCTGATCGTCTTCCGCGACGAGCACGCGCATGTTCAGGAAGATAGTCCACGGATGACACGGATTGCACGGATTGCCCGGACGACAGATACCGCTGACGCACGTACGATTGCCACGCCGCTTCGAACTCGGCGGCCGACACGCCGAGCGTCGCCGGCAGGTCGGCATTGGTCTCGATCAGCGTCAGGAACGCGGCGCGTCCCCAGCGCGAGACGATGAACTCGCCGAACACGTAGCCGAGCTGATAGATCTGCGTGCCGCCGTTCGGATCGACGTTGAGCTGTTGGAGGGTAGGAAAGATGCCACGGACGATGTAGTCGAGGTTCGCCGGATTGACGAATTCGCCGTTCTCGTAGAGCGCGACCGTCTCCCAGAACCAGCGCGGGTTGTTCCCGAAGCGCGGATTGACGGCCAGGCTCGCCGCATGCACGAACTCGTGGACGACGTTCACCGGCAGTTGTGGCGTGTCGAGCAACCTGCAGCTCGTTGGGACCGGTGATGTACCCCGCCGCCTGATAGCGCACGCCGAAAGTACCGGGTCAGCTCGTTGAAGTAGGTGGTCTCGTCCTGCCAGATGCGGACCGTCACGACGGGAACCGCTCGAGAGGCCGAGATTCTGCAGGATTCGCGGGTACTCCGCTTCGAGCCGATCGCCAGCGGCCGCGCAAAGTGGATTCCGGCGTCGCGCCTGCGAACAACCGGAAGTGCGCGGTCTGCACGCGCAACTCCAGCGCTTCGGCAGTCGCGCTTGGACTGCTCGCGGTGCCTCCGCCGCCGCAGCCGATCGCGCACGCAGCGCCGATCGCGATCAGTGCCTTTCGCATCTCAGTGCCGCATCGTGATTGTGTGGGTGGAGAAGAAGTCTTTCAGGAACGCCGCCAGCTTCGGCGCGTCCTTCCGCGTCACCCATGCCAGGACGCCATCCTGGCTGACCGCGACGTCGCGGTTGGCGGCGATGTTCGGAAAATCGCCGCTGCCAGCACCTCGAAGATGTAGTCGTCGACGATCGTCGCCGGCACACGGCCGGAATTCACGGCGTCCAGCAGATCCTCATCGGTCTGGCAGCCTGGTCTCGACGACGATCTTCGCGCCGGGACGATTGATCTTCGCAGCTGTTCGTTGAGACGAAGCAGGCTCGCGTGATGATCGCTGTCCTTGCGGACGTGAATGGTTCTGCCGCCGACGTCTTCGAGGCTGACCAGCGGGGCGAGCCGTCCCGGTGACGACGACCTCGCGGATACCGGTCCTGATCGGTGGCGCGAAGGCGACCTGTTCGTCGCGCGCAAAGGTCAGCAGCACGTTGGCGGCGACATCGCCCTTGCCGGCCAGCAGATCCGCCATCGAGCCGGTCTTCGCGCGTCGCGATGAACACCGCCTTGACATCCCTGCGCCGTCTGCCCGCTGATCGTCGCGAGCCAGCGCGACGCCGGCATCGACGGCGCGTCCGTGATGTCGTCCGTCGATCGGTTTCGAAGTGCGTGCGGCTCGGCGCGACCAGGATCCGCAGATAGCCGCGCTCTGCAATCGCATCAAGGTCGATCGCACGCGGCGTCTGTCGGCTTCTCGCGGTCGCTGACGGGCTGATCCGGCGCCTGCGGTATCTCGATCAGCGGCGGCGAGCCGGGCGTTCGATTGGTCGCGTCCGGCTCCGGGGAACTCGGAGCACCCGGTCAATACGCCGGTTAGCAATGACCATCGCCAGGACGCCGCGCATCAGGGCGATTCTCCCATGAGTGCGTAGGATGCGGAGATGAACCGGCGGGAATTCCTGGGAGCAATGGCGGCGGCGCCGGCTGTCATGCGTGGTCGCATGACCGGCAAACAGCCATCCGCGGCGTGCGGCGCGCACCTTCGAGATCACCACGAAGATCGCTGCTCGAGGAATCGCACGATGCCGGCGTGGCCTGGCTGCCATTGCCGCTGGCGCGCCCTGCCCCGTATCAAGTCGATCGCGGCCACACCGTTCGGCGGCAACGCCGACAAGACCCGCGTCGAGAAGCTCGCCGGCTTCTGGTGCCGCGATCCTCGTCGCCGAGTGGGGGCACATGATGCCGCCGCCCGAGCTCGTGGTCACGATGAAGGTGGAGACGAGGACCACCGCGTGTCGCTCGCGATCGCCGAACGGCGCGACGCGCACCGCCGATCTCGCCAACTATCTGAAGCCCACCAGGCTGATTCCCGTCGACGGCATCGTCAAGCAGACCGCCGACGCGATCACGAAGGGCAAGGCGTCCGATCTCGCGAAGGCGCGCGCGATCTACGACTGGATCGTCGAGAACACCGTTCGCGATCGCCGACGTGAAGGGCTGCGGCCTCGGCGACATTCGCGGCATGCTCGAGATGAAGAATCTCAGCGGCAAGTGCGCCGATCTGAACGCGCTCTTCGTCGGTCTCGCGCGCGCATCGGGTTTGCCCGCGCGCGATCTCTACGGCCTGCGCGTCGCGCCGTCGTCGCAGTTCCCGAGCCTTGGCCGCGCCGGCGGCAACGTGACGACCGCGCAGCATTGCCGCGCCGAAGTGTGGGCGGACGGCTACGGATGGATCCCGGTCGATCCCGCGGACGTTCGCAAGCTGATGCTCGAGGAGAAGAAGCCGTCGCTTGGCGATCCGTACGTAGCGAAGGCGCGCGAAGCGCTGTTCGGATCGTGGGAAATGAACTGGATCGCCTTCAACGATGCGCACGACGTTGCTCTTCCCGGCTCCGCCGGGAAGCCGCTGCCGTTCCTGATGTATCCGCAAGCGGAGGTCGGCGGCACGCGTCTCGACAGTCTCGATCCGGAGCAGCTTCAAATACACGATCACCGCGCGCGAGCTGTGATCGCCGGCATCAACTATCCCTGGACGCATCTTCCAGGGCAAGCCGCAATTACGGCTGCGACTTCGGCCGCAACAGGTGGAACAGTCACGCCGGCGTCACCGCGCATCTCGACGAGGTGCGCGCCGATTTTGAGGGCATGGCCGCGGCCGGCTTCGAGGTCGCACGCTGGTTCGTCTTCACCGACGGTCGCGGCGGCGTCGACTGGCACGCGAGCGGAGAGCTGGCCGGCATCGCGGATCGATTCTACAGACGACATGGACGCGGCGCTCGACATCGCCGGTGCAACCGGCGTGCGGCTGTGCCTCGTGCTGGTCGACTTTGCGTGGCTCGACGACCCGGCGCGGCGAGCCGCGCTCGAATCGACGGCCTTCATCGATCGCGTGCTCGATCCGTTTCTCGATCGTTACGGCGCGCACGATGCGATTCATTCGCTCGACGTGATCAACGAGCCCGATTGGGTGACGAGGGCTCGCGACCGATCCGAAGCGCGGGTGTGGCCGATCGAGAACCTGCGGACGTTCGTCGGCGCCGCGGCGGATCGCATTCACGCGAAGTCGCGCGCGCTGGTCACGCTCGGCGGCGGACGCGTGCGGAACGCGAAGGAGTGGGACGATCCTGCCTACGGACTCGACTTCGTTCAGGTGCATTCGTATCCGGATGTTCGCTATCCGGATCGCGATGACACGCTGTTCGGCAGAACCGCGGCCGAGCTTCGGGCTGACCAAGCCGCTGCTGATCGGCGAGTGCCCGTCCGATCCGCGCGCGCATCCGGAGGGGCATCTTTCGCCGGCGTACACGCTCGACGACTATCTCGCGCTCGCGCGCGACGGCGGCTATCTCGGCGCCTGGCCGTGGAGCTTCAAGGGCGTCGATGCCTTCGGCCCGGTGTCACTGCATTGGCCGGGAATGCGCTGACGCACGCCATCGAGTACCATTTCTGCGCATGAAGTTGTCGCCGCTGAAGCGCGCTGTATTTGCGCTGCTCGCGATGACGGGGTCGTTTGCGATCATGCTCGATTGCGCTCGTCGGCGCCGATCTCTACGCGCATTCGCGCGTCGAGCGGTCGGCCGGCCTCAATCGCCACGGCTACCGTGGACCCGGTGGCCGGCCGCAAGCAGCCCGGCGAGACGCGAATCGTCATGCTCGGCGGCAGCACGGTGTTCGGCTTCGACGTCGAAGTTGAAGAAACGGTGCCCGCGCAGCTCGAGCGCGAGCTCGCGAAGACCACGCCCAACGTGAGCGTCGTGAATCTCGGCTACCACCAGGAGGCGGCAGTCGCGTTCGTGCCGACGCTGGGCAGCTACGAGTTTCTCGACTACGACGTCGTGTTGCTGTACGAGGGCTACAACGACATTCTCGGCGACGGGTCGCCGAACAACGCCCAGCGGCGCCACGCGTCGCCGGTGTTTCGCGCGCTCGGATACTTTCCCGTGCTGCCCCTCGTATTGCGCGAGAAAGCCGCATTCCTCAGAAGCGCCCCCGGCGGAACCGCGGCGGTGTTCAAGCCGGGCGTCGCAAAGAGCACGTCCGCCGCGGCGATGGATGCGACGTCGGCCATTGCCGAAGCCTTCAACCGCCAGCTCGATCGCATCGTCGATCCGGTGGATACGGGTCCCCGGACCGGGCCGGGCTGCGCCCCTCCCTGGTCGCATTATTGCGGATCGGTCGCGGCCGCGGTCCGCTTCGCGCTCGATCGCGGCAAGCGTGTGCTGGTCATCGGCCAGCCGCGCATGCAATACGGCGAGAAGGCACGCCACGCCTCGCAGCAGGAAGCGCTCGCGGGCATGATCGCGCGCGACCTTTCCGGCGACGATCGCGTCCGCTACGTGGACATGGGACAGGTCGTTGATCTGAGCGACAACTCCATCGCATTCGACGGCATGCACCTCAACGCGCGAGGCAACGGAATGGTGGCCGCGGCGCTCGCCGAGCCGGTGCGACACATGGTTGGGCGGCGTCTTGGCCCCGCTCGCTAAACCGCGTGTTTCAGGGACTTTACGGTTCCGATAGAGGCGGCCGGGGCAGCGTGGTATAGTTGGTAGTTCCAGTCATGCTCTACTACCTCGTTGTGACGTTATACGTCATCGTTTGCGGCCTGCTGATCCTCACCATCCTGCTGCAGCAGGGCAAGGGTGGCGACATTGCCAACGCGTTCGGCGGCGGCACCAGCCAGGCGGTGTTCGGTGCGCGCTCGGGAGCGACGCTGCTGACGCGCGCGACCTCGGTGCTTGCGGCGTTGTTCGTGATCGGCGCGCTGACGCTGACGGTGTGGGGGACGCGCGGCCCGAGTTCAGTGGTCGGCGGCATCGACGGCCCGGCGCCTGCGCCCGCTCCCGTGGTTCCGGCACCGGCAAATGCAACGCCGGCTCCGGCGGCTCCGGCAACACCGCCGCCGGGAAATTCGACGCCGTAAGAGGATTTCAGATCTCGGCTCTCAGAGTTCGGATTTGAAGGGCCACGCGGAAGTGGCGGAATTGGCAGACGCACCAGCTTGAGGGGCTGGCGGTAGCAATACCGTGG
>CAWHWW010000021.1:0-235678 GCA_963833135.1 uncultured cyanobacterium
CGAGCACGCGCAGGCCGGGCACGCGCGAGAAGTGTTTCATGTTCCTGGTCACGAGCGGAGCATTGTCGAGGATGGCGGCCGTCGCGATCAGCAGGTCGAACGCCTCGACCGGCTGCCGGCTTCTCGACGTCGCCGCAAACAGGCGCGCGTAAGCGGGCGCAAACCGGTCGTCGGGATACGAGACCGCGAAACTGCCGATCAGGTCGTCGACTAATTCATGCTCACGCAGTGGGTGCCGCGCGAGCTCAGCGCCGGCGCGCAATTCGCACAAGACATGCACGGACACACACAGTATTTCGGCGGCGTCGAGTGATTCGATAAACGCGAAGGCGTCGCCCGGCCGTTCCTTCGCGATCTCCCGATGCAAATCGATCACGAAGGACGAGTCGAAATGAATCACAACCTGATCGCTCGCGCGGGACTCTTCTTCCGATCCTTGACAATCTTGTCGACCGCGTCGAGGAACTCATCGCTGAACCGGATGGAGCGCATGCGATCGCGAAAGCGCCCAACGGTCGGCTGTGGCCCGAAGTGCTCCTTGATGACCTCCGAGAAGGACTGCCCCTCCTTCTTGTGGCGCGACAAGATCTCGTACGCCTGCATGTCGATGGTGATGGTCTTGACAGCCATGCACTTATCATGCACTTACGTTGAGGCAGAGTCAAGATCGGCTGGCGGCGGCTGCGCTGAACGGCCTACTTGACGAGCGCCTGATACACGAGCGGCTGGAAGGTCGCCGCCACCGTCGGCCCCGGATACTTCTGCACCATCATCACGGCCACCAGCTTCTCCTTCGGATCGACCCAGAAGTTCGTGCCGTAGATGCCGCTCCAGCCGTACAGGCCGTTCGAGCCGAGCGTCTGCGTCGCGGCCAGATCGGTGACGACACGGAAGCCAAGACCGAAGTTGACGCCCGGTCCGAGCAGCGGCAGCGGCGGCGTCAGCTCCGACGTGTGGCTGATGCGTCATCATCTCGATCGTCTTCGGACTCGAGCAGTCGCACGCCGTCGAGCGCGCCGCCGTTGAGCAGCATGTTGCGCGAAACGCGCGTAGTCGCTCGCCGTCGACGCGAGGCCGGCGCCGCCGGAGAAATAGGTCTTGCCTTCCTTGTAGTAGCGTCCACGGCGACATGTGGGTGTTGCCGAACGCTTCGGGATCGTTCATCGGGCGAATGCCGCCCTTGCCGTCCGGCGAATACACGGTCACGAATCGCGACCACTTCGCTTTCCGGCACGACTGAAATCGGTGTCGATCATCTTCAGCGGCTTGAAGATGCGCTCGCGCAGGAACACGTTGAACGGCTGACCAGACGCCACTTCGACGACGCGGCCGAGCACGTCGGTCGAGAGGCTGTAGTTGAACGCCGCACCCGGCTGGCTCACCAGCGGTTCAGCGGCCAGCTTGTTGATCCCCTCCTCGAGCGTCATCGTCGTCGACGTCAGTCCATCGGTGACGCCGTTCTTGCGATAGCCGCCGCCGATCGCTCCGCCGTTCAGGAATCCGTACGTGATCCCCGATCGATGCGACAGCAGATCGCGAATCGTGATCGCGCGCCGCGCGGCGACGGGCTTGGCCTCGGCGCCGGCGCCCTCCATCACCATCGAGCTCTTGAACGCCGGAATGAACTTCGACACCGGATCGGTGAGGAACAGCTTCCCTTCCTCGAACAGCATCATGATCGCGACGCTGGTGACGGGCTTGGTCATCGAGGCGATGCGGAAGATCGCATCCGTCTTCATCGGCACGTTCTTCTCGATGTCGGCGAGGCCGACCGCGTGCAGGTCGACGACCTTCCCTTCCCGCGCGACCAGGGTGACGATGCCGCTGACTTCCTTGCGATCGACGAAGCCCTGCATCGCCTTGTGCAGGCGATCGAGGCGATCGGAGGCGATGCCGACACTCGCGGGCGCTTCGACTCGCGGTGCGAGCGGGTGCAGCGGGTGCGGCGGCTCGCTCAGGCAGGTGCCTGTGCAGAAAGAAAGCCAACCGCGAGGGCGGAGATGAAGAACGTGCCGATGACGAATCGTTTCATAACGTCCAGATCTCCTTGAACACGCGATGGAAGTTGCCGCCGATGATCTTCTCGATCACATCGGTTGTGTACTTGCGCTGGCGCAGGCCGCGGACGACGCCTTCGAGGCGGCGCGGGTGATTCAGTTCGGGAATGAAGAGCGGCCGCATCTCGTCCGGCGCCGAAATGCCGCGTTTGGCGCGGCCGTCGACGAACGACTTGTGCTCGCGCAGGTACTCCGGCGTTTCCTCGATCGGCGCGGTGCTGAGATCGCTGCCGATGCCGACGTGATCGACGCCGCAGATCTTGACGGCGTGATCGATCTGCCGCATCAGCATCTCGATGGTCGGCGCGCCCGGACCGGGACCGATGAACGGCATGAAGTAGATGCCGACCACGCCGCCCTTGTCGGCCATCGCCTTGAGCTCGCGATCTTCTTTGCTGCGCGGATGGCGATAGACCTCGCGGCAGCCGCTGTGCGTGATGAGCGGCGGCTTCGTCGACGCGGCGATGCCGTCGGCGGTGGTCTGCGTGCCGCAGTGGCTCAGGTCGACCGCGATGCCGAGCGTGTTCATGCGCGCGACCACCTCGCGGCCGAACGCGCTCAGCCCGGCATTGCCCGGCCTCGAGACAGCCGTCGCCGACGAGGTTGCGATCGTTGTAGGTGAGCTGGATGATGCGGATGCCGAGCCGGTAGAACAGGTCGACGCGCGAAATGTCGCGGTCGATCATGTCGGTGTTCTGGAAGCCGAGCATCAGGCCGAGCGTCTTGTCGCGCTTCGCCTTCTCGATGTCGGAATGGCGGCGGACGATCGACAGCAGCGTCGGGATAGCGATCGGCCTCGCCCTGCCAGAGCGCGATGTTGCGGACCGATCCTTCGAAGTCGGCGCTGACGGTGACGTTGATCGCGGTGATGCCCGGACGAGGCGATCGCGTCGCGCTGCTTCTGCGACAGCGGTCCGCGCGGCGGCCACGACACGTTCATCGAGCCGGGATTGGCCAGCGCGTCGATGACGATGGCGCGCTGTAGAGCGTGGCGACATCGTCCTGGCCGGGCATCGCGCGTCAGACGGGCGCGCGCCAGCACCGGCGCCGCTCCGAGCGCGGCTCCAAACTGACGCCTGCTGATCATCGATCGTCGATCGCGCATGATGCGTCGGGATCATGGGGCGCCAGTCCAATTCCCGACTTCGATGCGCCTATGCCATCACCAGCTCCCGTTGACTCCGTTCTCCACGCCATCGGCCACACGCCGGTGCTTCGCCTGCGCAAGATCGTGCCGCCCGGCTCCGCCGACGTCGTCGTCAAGCTCGAATACTTCAACCCGACCGGCTCCTACAAAGACCGCATGGCGCTGGCGATGATCGAAGGCGCCGAGAAGCGCGGCACGCTCCGCAAAGGCATGCGCGTCGTCGAATACACCGGCGGCAGCACCGGCTCGTCGCTGGCGATGGTCTGCGCGATCAAGGGATACGAGTTTCATCCGCTCTCATCCGACGCGTTCGCGCAGGAGAAGCTCGACACGATGCGCGCGTTCGGCGCCGATCTCGAGATCGTGCCGAGCGACGGCGGCAAGGTGACGCCGGCGCTGTTCGACCGCTTCAAGGCGCGCATCGCGGAGCTGATGAAGGATCCGAACAACTTCTGGACCGATCAGTTCAACAACCCCGATGCGCTCGACGGCTACGCGAACATCGGCCGCGAGCTGGTCGAGCAGGTCGGCCATGTCGATGCGTATGTCGGCGCGGTCGGATCGGCAGGCATGCTCGTCGGCGTGTCGCGCGCGTTGAAGCAAGCCGGCAGCAAGGCGCGCATCGTCGCGCTCGAGCCGTCGACGTCGCCCTTCCTCACCACCGGCAAGGGCGGGCCGCATCGCGTCGAAGGGACCGCCGCGGGATTCTGGCCGCCGCACCTGACGAAGGACTTCTACGACGAGGTCCGCGTCATCGACGAGAACGACGGCCGCGCGATGGCCAGGCGCGCGGCGAAGGAAGAGGGCGTGTTCGCCGGCACGTCGAGCGGCGTCAATCTCGTCGCTGCGATCGCCCTCGCGCGCGAGCTGGGCCCAGGCAAGGTCGTCGCGACTGTGGCCGTCGACACCGGCCTCAAATACCTCGCCGGGGATCTTTACAAATGAAGGTTCCAAAGGGTTCCAAGGGTTCCAACGGTTCCAAAGGCATCGTTCGATCGGAGTTCCAAACGTTCTGGCGAAGTGGTTGACCAACTTGACCAACTGCGTTTGACGATGGTAGCGTCGTCGGTATGACGCTGAACCTGTACGAAGCCAAGACGCAGCTGTCGTCGCTCGTCGATCAGGCAGCGGCGGGCGCCGAGATCATCATCGCCAAGAACGGCAAGCCGATGGCCAAGCTGGTGCCGATCCGCGAGCGGCCGCTGCGGAAGCCGGGCCGGTTCAAGGGGAAGATCTGGATGTCGAAGGATTTCGACGCTCCGATGCCTGACATCGAGGACGCGTTCGAAAACAGCAAGATCGAATGAAGCTGCTGCTCGACACGCACGCGGCGATCTGGTGGCAACGAGAGGATCGGCGGCTGTCGCCGCGAGGCCAGGCGCGCAATCGCCGTCGGCCGATGTCGTGTGGGTCAGCGCCGCCGCCGGGTGGGAAGTGGCGATCAAGATTTCCCAAGGACGATTACGGCTGGAGGAGTCGTTCCGCGTCATGGTTGCCGCGGACGACTTCACCGAGTTGCCCGTCACCTTCAGGCACGCCGAGGAGTTCGAGCGGCTGCCGCGACACCACGGCGACCCGTTCGATCGCCTGTTCATTGCGCAGGCACGCGTCGAAGGCGCGACGATCGTGACCCACGACCGCGCCTTCGAGGCGTACGGCGTTCCGGTGATCTGGACCTGAGACAAGCGCTCGACGGCCGTTCTAAAAACGTTCTCCGGCCGTTCTACGTACGTCAGAACTCGATCAACACTCCGGCAACCGGCAGCAACGGAAACAGACTCTCGATCGGCTCGAAGACCCGCCGCGAGATCGGGTTGACAAAGCCGCTATTCGGGCGATAGTTGTCGCGATTGGTCACGTTCACGACTTCCATGAACAGCGTCAGCCGGCTCCTGCGATACGTGAACGCGCGATCGGCGCGCAGGTCGAGGCGCGCGTATTCCGGCAGCCGGACGCCGTTGCGCTCGGTGGTCAACACGTAGCCTGCGGAATCCTCGCCGACGTAGCCGACGATCGGAAAGTTCGATCCGTAGCGCATCCGCGCCGACAGGGTCGTGCGGCCGCCCCAACGATAGCCGACATAGGCGTTGACGGTGTGGCGCTGATCGAAATCGGCGGCGAAGGTCTCGCCGCGGGCAGCGTCGGTCACCGTCGAGTCGTTCCAGGAATACGAGAGCCAGCCGTTCAGCCCGCTCGCGGCGCGGCGCTCGACGACAATCTCGGCGCCATTGGTGTTACCGGTCAGCGCGTTTTCCCAATGCGGATTCGAGGGCGGCACGACGCGATTGCCGACGATGCTGAACATCGCCATTCACGAGGCGCAGCCGATCGTCGTCCCGGCGGTGGTAGCCGGACAGGGTCATGCGCCACGCCGATCCAAAGCGCTGTTCGATGCTCGCCTCGATCGTCGCGGCCCGCTCCGGCACAAGAGGCGGATCGGGCAGCGCGTAGATCGAGTGATCGATCGTCGCCGACTGGTGCTGGATGCCGGCGCCGAGCGCGCAGCCGCGTTCCCGGTCGCACTTCGTACTCCGCCAGCAGCCACGGCGATGCCCTGGTTTGATCGTAGAGCTGCCAGTGATCGACGCGCACGCCAGGCGTGATGGACCATCGCGGATCCGGTGTCCATCGATAGTGGGCCCAGCCGCCGGTCGACCACGCATCGATGGTCGTATCGAGCAGCAGCTGTTCGCTGTTGATCTGGAAGCGGCGATCGATGCGCTTCGCGCTCAGCGATTGCGCCTGCGCGCCGAACTCGATCAGGTGGCCGCTCTTCGGGTTCCAGCCGCCGCTGCCGCGCCAGGTCAGATCGCGATCGTAGCCCTCTTCTCGCGTGCGGCCGTCGTAGACGCGGTTCTGGTATTTCGAGTCGATGTAATACAGCTGCTGCGACGTCGTGAACGTCGCCGACGGCGTGAACCGCCACTGCAGATTGCCGATCAGCGATGTGTTGGTGGCGGGATCGAGCGTGTTCGCGTCCGGTGGATCCTCGTTTTCGCGCAGCACCGAGCGACCCGCGATCACCGACACGCGCAGCGTCTGCCGCGGCGTCAGATCGATCGTGACCTTGGCCTGGCCGTCAGTGAACCCGAACGTGGTGTCGGTGGTCGAGTCGATCTGCCGCAGCAGCCAGTCGATGTAGCTTTTCCGCAGCGACACCATCCAGCTCGCGTTCTTGCTGCCGATCCGAGCGGCCCCTCCAAGACCGTGCTGGCGGCCGAGGCGCTGACCATTCCCCGCACCGTGAGCCGCTCGCGCGATCCGTCGCGGGTCGTGAAATCAAGACGCGATCCCAGGTGCGAGTTGAGGCGCTGCGGATGCGGTCCGGCCAGGAGCGACGCCGATTCGAGGATGTCGCTGTTGATCAACGCCAGCGAGCCGGTGTCCTGCACGCCGCGGACGGTGTGGAACAACAGCGGGCTGTCGACGCCGTCGATCGAAATGCCGATGTTCTGGGGTCCGAGCCCGCGAACCGCGAACTCGGCGCGGAAGTCGTCGCCGGTCGTGACTCCGGGTAACACCTGCACGGCACGAAACGGATCGTCGGCGACGAGCCCGCGCAGCGCCAGGATCTCCCGGCTGCCCAACACCGACTGGCTCGCCACGCCGGGCTCCGCTTCACGAAAGCGGCTGGCGCCGACCGAGACCTCTTCGACGTAGGTGCTCGCCCCTTCGTTGACGGGAATCGTGACGTCGACGGCATCCGTCACACTGACCGTCACATCGCGGCGCACGAGGCCGTAGCCGACAACCGAGACGAGGAGGGTTTGCGATCCGATCGGAACGTCGGCGATTTCGAACTTGCCGTCCACATCCGAGAACGCCTGTTGTCCGGTGGATTGCACCTTGACGAGGACAGCGGGCAGTGGCGCGCCGGTGCGCGCTTCGACGATGGTTCCGGTGATCTTGCCCACCTTCGCCAGGGCTACGGCGGGCAGGCCCTGAGCAGACGACAGCAGGGTCGCAAGAATGAGGACAGCGAGCACAGTCGACTGCTGTGAAGCATAAACTGCGCCACGGCCCAAGCTGACACGACGTTAACCACGAAGGACGCGGAGGACACGGAGAATGCTTCTCAAACGCCAGTGCTGCTAGCGGCAATGGTATTTTGAAGTTGGCTTCGTGTCCTTCGTGGTTAACGTCCGTTTTGTTCCAACTACTCGTCACGAATTTCGTCCCTGCATGAAGCCAAACGGATGGCGGCGGCGTATTACTTCGCATGCCCGTCATTTCGTTGACCGTCAATGACCGCGCCGTTCAACTCGAGATCGATCCCGACACTCCGTTGCTGTGGGCGCTGCGCGATCACTTGAATCTCGTCGGCACCAAGTTCGGCTGCGGCGGCGGCTTCTGCGGCGCCTGCACCGTTCATCTCGACGGCGTCGCGACGCGGGCATGCTCGACGCCAATCGGCAAGATCGCGGGCCGCCGCGTCACCACCATCGAAGGCCTGTCGGCCAATGGCGATCATCCCGCACAGCGCGCGTGGGAAGCGCTCGACGTGCCGCAGTGCGGCTACTGCCAGGCCGGCCAGATCATGAGCTGCGCCGCCCTGCTCGCGCGAACGCCGGATCCGTCGGACGATGACATCGTCAGCGCGATGAACGGAAACATCTGCCGATGCGGCACCTACGTGCGGATCAAAGAAGCGGTGAAGCGCGCCGCGTCGTTGAGGAGCTCGCTATGAGATCGCGGCGTGATGTGCTCCGCGATGCGAAGATCGGGATCATCGAGGCAGGAGGACACGGAGATCAAACGAGAGGACACGGAGATCGTTCATCACCGTTAGCCTCGCGGCGACCGGCGGGCTCCTGGTCGCGATGCGCAGCGAGCCGATCGGCGCGCAGATGCAGATGCCCGCGCCGACCGGGCCGCTCGCATTCCCGATCCACTACGTTCAGATCGATCCCGACGATCGCGTGTTGATCTGGTCGGCGCAACCGGAAATGGGTGAAGGCACGAAAACGTCGCTGCCGATGCTCGTCGCCGAGGAGCTCGACGCCGACTGGACGAAGGTGCGCATCGACGATGCCCCGCTCGATCGCAAGTACGGCGGCCAGGGGGTCGGCGGGAGTGATGCGATTCGATCGGATTGGGACGCACTTCGCCGCGTTGGCGCCACCGCGCGCGCGTGTCTCGTCGCCGCCGCGGCAGCCGAGTGGAACGTGCCCGCGAGCGAGTGTGATACCTCTGCGCACACGGTCCGCCATGCGAGGAGCGGGCGCGAATCCCGATACGGATCGCTCGCCGGCCGCGCCGCCGCACTGACGGTGCCGCGGGATGTGCCGCTGAAGGATCCGTCCCGGTATCGCCTGATCGGCACGCGCGTGAGCGGCGCCGACAATCACAAGGTCGTCACCGGCCAGCCGCTGTTCGGTATCGACGTTCGCCTGCCGAACATGAAGTTCGCGGCCGTCGCCAAGTGCCCGGTGTTCAACGGCCGTCCGGTCAAGATCGATGCGACGAAGGCGCGACAGGTCCCCGGCGTTCGCGACATCGTCGAGATCAACGGGCTCGACAACCCCACTCAGCTGATGCCGGGCGTCGCCGTCGTCGCCGATTCGACATGGGCCGCCTTCAAGGGCCGCGACGCGTTGATTGTGCAATGGGATGAGGGTCCCTATGCCACCGAGAGCAGCACGTCGCTGACCGATCAGTTCCAGAAGCTCCTCGCGGCGCCGCCTGCGACCCTGCATAATTCAGGGCGCGTCGATGAGGCGCTGGCATCCGCGGTGACGGTCGTCGACAGCACGTATTCCTTCCCGTTCGCGTCGCATGCGACGCTCGAGCCGCACAACTGCACCGCCGATTACAGGGACGGCGAACTGTGGATCCGCGGCCCGATCCAGATGCCGATGAGCGCGCAGACCACGGTGGCGCGCGCGACCGGGATCGAGGCGAGCAAGGTCCACGTGCAATCGACGCGCATCGGCGGCGGCTTCGGCCGGCGGCTGATGTCGGACTATGCGGCCGAAGCGGCCGTCGTCGCGAAGGCGATCGGCGGAGCGGTGATGGTGATCGACAACCGCGAAGGCGATCTGCAGCACGACTACTATCGGCCGGCCGCAATGCAGCGGCTGCGCGCCGGCGTCGACGCGAGCGGGCAGATCATCGCCTGGGATCATGTCATCGCGAGCTGCTCGCGGAACGTGTATCGCAAGGATCCGCGCGGGCCGCATTCGACGGAAACATACGGCAGCTACGTCGGCCGCGTACAGTCACTCGACCAGCTCGACGCCGATCTGCAGCCGACGCGAATTCCGAACGCCCGGCTTCGCTACGGCAACCCGCTGACCGGCGTGGCGACCGGCGCCTGGCGCGCACCCGCGCACGTCGTCAACGCATTCACCATCGAGACGACGATCGACGAGCTTGCGAGCAAGGCGAAGCGCAGCCCGGTCCACCTGCGGCTCGACATGCTTGGTGAGACTGCCGATGTGCCGAAGAGCCAGGACGATCCAAGTCCCTACGATCCGGCCCGGATGCGGCGGGTGCTGGTCGAGGTGGTCGAGCGCGGCGGGTTCGGCAAGCCCGCACCCGAGGGCCGCGCACGCGGTCTCGCGATGCATCACACCTTCGGGTCGTACTGCGCCCACGTCGTCGAACTCTCGATCGCGCCAGGCAGCAATGACCAGAGGCGCGTCACGATTCACAAGGTGGTGTCGGTCGGCGATGTCGGGCAACCCGTGAACCTGTCGATGCTCGAAGCGCAGATGCAGGGCGGCATCATCGACGGCATTGGCGCGGCGTTTTATGGCGAGGTACCGATCGCCAACGGCCGTGCGACGTCGCGCAACTTCGGCGACTATCGACTGATCCGCATGCGCGAAGCGCCCCTGGCGATTGAGACGCATTTCATTCAGAGCGGCTTGCGGCCGACCGGCTTCGGCGAGCCCCCGCTGCCCCCGATCGCGCCGGCAGTGGCGAACGCGATCGCGGCATTGACCGGCGAACGCATAAGGATGATGCCATTCATGAAGGCAGGATTTGTTCTCGCCTGACACGTACAGGCCACGGAGGCACGGAGACACGGAGCAATTACTTCTAAACGCCAGTGCCGCTAAGCAGCGGCTTTGCATTTAGAAAGAGTGCTCCGTGCCTCCGTGCCTCCGTGGCCCGTACGTGGACTAGACTAATCGCCATGATCAAGCGATTAGTCGCGCCGGTCTGCATGTTGCTGGTCGCCCTCGTAGTCACGGGCGACGCGCAGTCGATCACCTATCCCGATCCGATGCAGCGCGTGCTCACGCATCGTGAGCAGAACGCGCTCGTCACGCCGTGGATCAAGAAACGGTTCGACACGCTGCTCGGCCCGTTGATGACGCGCGAGGGGATCGACATGTGGATCATCCCGACACGCGAATACAACGAGGACCCGGTGTTCGCCTCGATGTCGCCGCTCACCTACTTCGCATCGCGGCGCCGCACCATCCTCGTCTTCTACAACCCCGGCGGCGGCAAGCCCGTCGAGCGCTATTCGATCGGCCGCTTCGATTACGACGGGCTGTACACGATGGTGCCGACGCCGAACGACGGGCAGCACGAAGGGCTGCGGAAGCTCGTCGACGAGAAGAATCCCAGGGTCATCGGCATCAACGAATCCGATTCGTGGAACCACGCCGACGGCATCACCGCGAACGAGAAGCGCCGCCTCGTCGAAGCACTCGGCCCGGCGCACGCCGCCAGGATCAAGTCGGCGGAGATGCTCGCGGTCAGCTGGCTCGAAGTGAAGCTTCCCGAGGAGCTCGAGGCCTATCGTCACGCGATGAAGGTCGCGCACATGGTGATTCGCGAGGCGTTCTCGAACAAGGTGATCACGCCCGGCAAGACCACGAATGAGGACGTCGCCTGGTGGATGCGCCAGCGCGTCGTCGAAATGGGTCTCGGCAAGTGGTTCCAGCCGTCGGTCACGATCTGGCGCCAGGGCGAGAAGACCAATCCGCGCGGCGCCATCCTCCCCGGCGACATGCTCCACACCGATTTCGGCATCGTCTATCTGGGCTTCTCGACCGACACGCAGCACAACGCCTATGTCTTGAAGCCCGGCGAAACCGAGGCGCCTGCCGGTTTGAAAGCGGGACTGAAGGCCGGAAACCGTCTTCAGGATCTGACGATGCAGTACGCGCGACTCGAGCGGACGGGCAACCAGGCGCTCGCCGATGCGCTGGCGCACGCAAAGAAGGAAGGGCTCGTGCCGTCGATCTACTGTCACCCGGTCGGTTATCACGGCCACGCGGCGGGACCGCCGATCGGCATGACCGACTACCAGCAGGGCGTGCCCGTTCGCGGCGACTACGTGTTCCGCCCGAACACGTGGCACTCGATCGAGCTCAACGTCACACACAACGTTCCCGAATGGGGCAACCAGCCGGTGCGTTTCGCGCTCGAAGAAGACGCCGCGCTCATGCCGGGGGGCAAATGGGACTGGATCGACGGGAGGCAGGAGAGCTTCTACTTGATCAAGTAGTTGACAGTTTGAAGGTTGGCAGTTGACAGTTGAGTTTATCAGTGGGGAAGTTTCAGTGGCAGTGGCAACTCAATGCGATCGTGGCGGTGGCCGCGATTCTCGCGTGCGCGCCGGCGCCGGCCAGCTCAATCGCGGCGCAAAGAAAGCCGGCCCCTGTGCAGAGCTACAGAGTCATCGCCACTTTTCCCGCACGACACGACTTCCTTCACGCAGGGGCTCGTGTTCGCGTCGGACGGCCAGCTGTACGAGAGCACCGGGCTCCAGGGCGAATCGACGTTGCGGCGTGTCGACATCGCCACCGGGCAGACGCTGCAGCGGATCGACGTGCCGTCGCCGTATTTCGCCGAAGGCCTCGCGATGGTCGGCGACGAGTTGCTGCAGCTGACCTGGCAGCACAAGATCGGTTTCGTCTACGACCGCGCGACGTTCAAGCAGAAGCGGACGTTTGCGTACAAGACCGAAGGCTGGGGCATCGCCTACGACGGCACGGCAAACCTGGTGATGAGCGACGGCAGCGACACGCTGACGTTGCTCGATCCGAAATCCTTCGCGTTCGTGAAGACGCTGAGGGTGATGGACGCTGGCCGGCCGGTGGGCAACCTCAACGAGCTCGAATGGATCGAAGGCGAGATCTGGGCGAACGTCTGGATGACCGATCGCATCGCGCGTATTTCGCCGAACACCGGCGAGGTCAATGCGTGGGTCGATCTGTCGACGTTGTTCCCCGCCGCCGAGCGCAGGCCGCCTGCCGACGTACTCAACGGCATCGCGTACGACAAGGCCACCCGCCGGATCTACATCACCGGCAAGAAGTGGCCTCGTCTGTATCAGATCACGGTCGGCTAGGGCGCGACTGGCGGATTGCCGGCAAGGCTGCTGGCAGTCGCAACCTGCAGCCAACCTGTTGCCTTCTTCGCGAATACGCGAGTGAGCCACTGTAGCTGTCCGGCCGCGTTGGTTTCCTGCCATCGAACAATGCCGAGTTGATTCCAGACTTGAACGCTGACACTGCCGTATTTTTGCTGGAGTCGCGGTCCGTCGATAATTGTCGAGGCTTCGCCGGCAAAGCGGACGAGACCGGGATTCATCCGAACGTGTTCGGGCGCGGTGAGCTTGTCGTACGTGGCACGGTCTCCCGAGAAGAACGCATCCTGTATTTGCTTGAAGGCCGCGAACACCGCGGCGCGATCGCCGCTGAGTCCTGATTGCGCCGGCACGTTGGACGGTTGCGCGGCCTTGGGTCGCTCTTGCGGCGGAGGCGCCGCGGATGAATGCGTCCGGAATTACGTGAATGGCCGTCATCTGCCACCCGGACGGATTCTTAATCCAGACGGCAAGTTGCCGGTTGTCCACCTGCTTCATCCGTGCGACGGCGGCTCCGGCTCCGTACATTGTCACTGCTTCGGTCCGCAACGGTAGCTGTGGCTTCGCCGTCGGATTGGAGGGCACTTTCAAACCAGCCAGCCGTTGCTGCTTGGTGTTGAGCACGCCGTTTGGATTGAC
Source organism: uncultured cyanobacterium (assembly GCA_963833135.1). Lineage (GTDB taxonomy): Bacteria > Acidobacteriota > Vicinamibacteria > Vicinamibacterales > UBA2999 > 12-FULL-67-14b. Next base: position 13,175 of record CAWHWW010000021.1, read on the forward strand.
GGCAAAGTAGTCGTCGGCGGTGTATTTACCGACGGCCGCAGGATCGCGAGCAATGGAGGCCTTATCGCGACCAGCGATGGCTGCCGTGAGGGCTGGATCAACGGACTGTGCTTCGAGAACGGAGACGACGGCGAGAGCGGTAGCGACGACGGCGATGCGAAGACGCATGGAACCTCCGGGGGTGAGGGTTGCCGACGAGCGAACAGCCAACTCTACCGTTGTTTCAACGGATGAGGTGGAGTTTCTTGCCCTCAGCCTGTGTCAGGTCACTGTGTCTTGACTCAGTGTTCCTTAATGACGATCGCCCGGGAATCGACGACGCGATAGATCGGGTAGGTCTGCCCGACTGCGAGACCCTCGTCGATCACGTTCCAGGTGACGAGACCGTCGTCACTCTCGGGTTCGATGAGGTAGAACGCCAGCCGCGCGAGCGGTTGGCTCGCGGGCACAAACAACGAGCCTGCATCGACCGTGAGCTGCACCCGATCGAACGCGCCTTTCAATCGCACCTCCTGGTGACCCTGGAACGGCCGCGGCGCCTTTGTGATCTCCGCGATCGAGAACCTCTCCACCGCCAGCTGCTGGTCGTTCGCGAACTCCTGGATCTTGATGCCATGCCAGCGTAGGCGGTCGAGCGCGGCGGCCAGCCGCGGCGCTCCGACGAGTGTCTTCGGTATCAACCACCCTTTCGGCAGTGACTGCGAGCGCGTGGCGGTGAAGGTCAGATACTCCTTCATCGCCACAGGCACGTTCGACGGCGCCATGGCCAGCATCTCGCGGCCTGATCGCGGATTCGGCACCTTCGTGACGTCGCTGACCAGAATCTCGACCTTGTCGCCAGACGATGCGATCGAAAAGTCCACGCCGAGCTCGAGCGGCTTGCCTGCCCTGAGCGAAGTCGAAGGGCCGTTCGCCGGCGCCGTGAAGACGCGATCGGCCTGCGCGGTCAGCGTCATGATCTGCTTCGCGTTGGCCTGCACCGACTTGTAGATCTCCTCGACGAAATGCTCGGTAACTTCGATGCGGCCCTTGAAGTCGAGATAGCTGTAGGCCTCCGAGAGAATCGCGATGCGGTTGCGAAGTCCGGCGTAGTTGTTGCCGAACCGCGGACGATGATCGAAGGTGCGCCAGGTGACGTTGCCGGGATTGGCGGGATCGATGCGCGCGCTCTCGCGGCCGCCGCCGTCTTCCGGCGCAAAGTTGCCGTAGTCATAGATCCGCCAGTTGTGCGCCTTCAACATCGCCTGGCGAATCGGCGTGAGCATCCTGCTCTTCGTGAACTCGACGAGCCGCGGATCGGCATTCGGGTTCAGCATCGGGGAGTAGGTCAGGTGATATCCATGGTACGAGCCGTTGGTGGTGTGCAGGTCCACCAGCACGTGCGGATCCCACTTGTTCATCAACCCGACGAGCGAGCGCGCCTCGGCGGTGTCGAGCTTCATGTAGTCGCGATTGAGATCGAAGCCCTTGCTGTTCTCGCGCGTGCCGACGCCGGCGACCGGGCCGTTCTGCGCGGTGCGGTTCATCGGCGAGACCTTCTCGTTGCCGTCGGCGTTGTAATTGGGCGCGATCAGGAAGACCAGCTGCCGCGTCATCGGCTTGAGGTCGCCCGACGACAGCCGCCGCGCCAGCTTGAGGATCGCTTCCTTGCCTTCGACTTCGCCGGCGTGGATGTTCGCCTGCACGAATACCATCGGCCTGCCCAACTTGCGGGCCGCCTCCGGTGTCGCCACCTTCGGATCGGAGATCACGACGAGCGGCAGCTCGCGGCCTTCCTCGCTCCTGCCGAAGCTCTCCGCGTGCACCAGCGAGCTCGACTTGACGAGATCATCGATGACGAACATCACGTCGGCGTAGGTGCTCGTCTCCTCGTAGTTGGTCATCTCGGCGCGCGTCTGGCGGCCGGTCGACTGGGCCGTCATCGACGACGTCGCCGCGATGAACAGCAGGACAATTCGCAGCTTCATTGCCGGCTCGCGGTGGTGGTCGTTGGCGGCTGCAGGTACTTGTTGAACCAGTTGAGATACCGCTGCAGGCGATCGCGCTCGTAGCTCGGGATCGTCAGGCCGTGGAACTGCCCGGGATAAATCACGAGCTGTGTGTCGACGCCCATGCTCTTCAGCGCCTGGTACATCTGCTCGCCGCCGGCGATCGGCACGTTGAAATCCTTTTCGCCACCCATGAACAAGGTCGGCGTCTTGATCTTGTCGGCGTTGAAGAACGGGTAGGACACCTTCATCCACTTGTCCTTCGCCTTCCACGGCTGCCCCATCTCCTGGTCGTACTGGATGATGTATTGATCCATCCCGTACATCGTGAACTGCATGGAGCTGCCGGCACCGCTGATGGCGGCCTTGAAGCGCGTATCCGTGGCGATGGTGTAGTTGGTGGAGATACCGCCGTAGCTCCAGCCGCCGATGCCGAGGCGATTCGGATCGGCGATGCCCTGCTTCACCGCTTCGTCGACCGCGCCCAGCAGATCGACGACCTCCAGGTTGCCCCAGTCGCCGTGAATCGCTTTCTGCCAGGCGTTGCCGCGGCCGGCGCTGCCGCGATAGTTGATCGCGAGCACGACATATCCGTTCGCAGCAAGGAACTCGCGATCGAACGAGAACGCGTGTTGATCCTGGCCGTTCGGACCGCCGTGGACGATCAGGAGCGTCGGATACCTGGTCCCGGCCTTGTATCCGGCCGGCTTCACGATCAGGCCGTGCACGTCGGTGCCGTCCTTGCTCTTCGACTGAAAGTCCTCCGTCGTGGCGAGCTGCAGCTCATCGAGCAGCGCCTGGTTGTGCTTGGAGAGCTGACGCAGGTTCGACCCTTCGAGCGCGTAGACCTCGGTGAACTTGTTCGGCTCGGTCGCCAGCACGGCGAAGTTGCCGTCCTTGCCGGGGCTGAGCGCCTGGATCACGCGGCGGCCGCTGCTCTTGCGCTGGATCTGGCCATTCGGGTTCTCCGCCGGCACGGTGGCGACGTGATTGGTGCGATCGTCCTGCAACAGGAACGAGATGTTCTGCCCGTCCGCCGACCACGCGATGTTCGAGACGGCGCGATCGAGCTGAGGCATGTACACCGTCGGCCTCGTCACCGGCCCAATCTGTTGCGGCGGATTCGACGGCACCACGATCAGCTTGTTCATGCCGTAGGCGGTGTTCTGATCGTTGTCCCCCGTCAGCACGGCGATGCGGCTGCCGTCAGGACTCCAGGCGGGCCGGCCGCCCTCGCCGTCAGGCGTCTTCGTCAGTTGGCGCGGCTCGGCGCCTTCGCGCGCTTCGACGATCCACAGGTCCTCGTTCGAGGTGCGATCGGGATCGACGTGACCGCGCTTGCTGAGGAACGCGATCTGCTTGCCATCGGGCGACCACGACGGCGATCCGTCGTCGGTATTGCCCTTGGTGATCACCTTCGCGGTCTTGGTCGCGAGATCGAAGATGCCGATGTGCCTGTAAAGATGCTTCAGATAGCCGGTGCGATCTTCCTTGAAGTGATAGCGATCGATGACGATCGGCGGCGCGGTCTTGCGCTTCCAGCCATCCATCTTCTCCGGTTCGTCGGCAGGATCCTGATCCTCGGCGGTGAACAGGATCCGCGTGCTGTCGGGTGACCACTGGATGTCGCTGACGCCGCCCTTGAAGTCGCTGACCTTCTGCGCTTCGCCGCCGGCGCGATTCAGCAACCAGATCTGTCCGCCCTTCTTCTTCTCCTCGTCGGTGCCGCGCGAAGCGACGAACGCGAGGTACTTGTTGTCGGGACTCCATCGCGGCGACGACTCGCCGTCAGGCGACGAGGTGAGCTGCAGCTGCTCGCTGCCGTCCCACTTCACCATCCAGACGTCGGTATTGCGGCGATCCTTCTCCGCATCGATCGTCGTGACCGTGTAGGCCACCCACAGACCGTCAGGCGATCGCTGCGGATCGCCGACGTTGATGATGCGGGAATGATCGTCGAGCGTGATGGCCCGCTTCGCGGTCTGACCCTGGAGCGACACGGCGCCGACGAGGGAAAACGCGGCGAGGCCAATGGCGAGTTTGCGCATAATTTCCTTGACGATTGGACGTAGCAGTCTCAAAAGCGGTTGTCAGTATCCCACATGGTATCCTCGCCGTCCGCCTTCGCGAAGACGCTTCGGCGGCAGGCTACGGCAGTCCCTTAGGAGGATACATGCGCGTGTCTCGTGTTCTGATGGCGGCCGGATTGGCCGTTCTGGTGAGTGTCGGCTCGGTGGCGATCCTTTCGGCCCAGGCCAAGACGGACGAAGATTACGACAAGCTGATGAAGGGCGTTGGCGCGGCGAACGGCGCGATGCGCAAGGCACGCCGATCAGGCCGCCGCGGGCGCCGAGGCTGCGAAGCTGGTGGTCCTGTTCAAGGACGCGCAGCAGTTCTGGACCGCGCGCAGCAACAAGGAAGCGGCCGATTGGGCCGCCGCCGCCATGGGTCACGCCGCGGAGATCGAGAAAGCCGCCAAGGCCGGCAACGCGGAAGGCGTCGCCGCGCACCAGAAGGAACTCGGGCGGCACCTGCATGACCTGCCACACGAAGTATCGCGAAAAGACCGAGACTGGGTTCGCGATCAAGAAAGGCTAAGAACGCAATCCGAAATCCGAGATCTGAGATCTGAGATCTACTTGATGGTGGCGGCGATCGCGATTGCGACGCCGCCATCCGTCATCAGCTTCAGGTTGATCGTATCGCCCGCCTTCGGCTGACTCTTCAACTCCGACACCATCACGAACGGACCGCCGGCTTTGAGCTCGACCGATCCGTACGCCGGGATCGTGATGTTGCTGGTCACCTTGTCGCCCTCGCGCAACTCCACCTTGCCGGCGTCGCTCGTTCCCGATTGCACGTACGCGTCATACATCGTCGGATTCGTGAGCATCGCGTAGACCGCGACGCCGCCGGGAACGATGGCGGCCGAGACGTCTGACGCATCGGGATTCTTGCCCTGTGCAAGGATCGGCAGATTCAGCACAGCGAAGACGAGCGCGGTACGAAGGAATGTCATCAAAAACCCATGTTGAGGGGTCAGTCCCCGTTACAACTACAAAACCCGTTACAAATCATTTCGGCAAGGCCTGCGGCATGTCGGCGACAACATAAATCATTGCGCTCAGCGCTGCGGCAGCTTTTGACACTTCTTGCGGATCGATGCGATCCACGGTGTCGGCCGGCGTGTGGTGAATCGTGAAGTACTTATTCGAGTCGCCCGAGTAGGCCATCATCGGCACCTTGCCGAGCGCCGAGATTGGACCGATGTCGGCGCCACCGCCGCCACCGCTGATCTCCTGCATGCCGAGCGGCGCAAGCAGTGTGGCGATCTCGCCGATGATCTTCCGGGCGGCCTCCGATCCGCTGAAGCCGAGCCGCGCCGGCGCGAACACGCCCGAATCCGATTCGACCGCCAGGACGTGATTGGCGGCTTCCTGTGCGTGCTGGTCGCGATAGCCGTTGCCGCCACGCATGCCGTTCTCCTCGTTCGTGAACAGCACCACGCGCACGGTGCGCTTCGGGCGGATGTTGAGCTTCTTCATCAGGCGCGCCGCTTCCCAGGTCACGACACAGCCGACGCCGTCGTCGGATGCGCCCGTGCCCGGATCCCACGAATCGAAGTGACCGCCGACGAGCACGATCTCCCCGGGCTTTTCGCTGCCCTTGATCTCGCCGACCACGTTGAATGATTCGACGTCGGGATCGAACTTCGCTTCCATCTTGAGGCGCATGCGCACCTTCACGCCGCGATTGACGAGGCGCTGGACGCGGTTGGCGTCTTCCGCCGGGATTGCCGCGGTCGGAATCTTCGCCGACATCGTTGGCGTAGCTCATGCCGCCGGTGTGAGGCGTGCGCAGACCCATCGGACCGACCGCGCGAACCAGCGACGCAACAGCACCGTGACGCGCCGCCATCGACGCGCCGCCGGATCGATACTGAACCGTCTCGCCATAGTTCGTGTAGGGCACGTTGAAGAGCACGATCTTGCCCTTCGCTTCGCCGGCCCGCTTGTTGAGGTCATCGCCATTGGCGACGACCATCACCTCGGCTTCGATGCCCGCCGGCGGCGTCGCGACGCTGCCACCCAGCCCAAGCATCGGCACGATGTGATGCGGAGGGTTCGTGATCTCGAGGCTCTCGGCGCCGCGCACCCAACGGGGAACCATCGCGCGCTCAGTGTGCACGTTCTCGAGCCCGTCCTTCTTCATCGTCTCCACGGCCCACGCGATCGCGCGATTGAGGTTGTCGGATCCGCTCAGGCGCTGGCCGAAGGTATCGGTGAGTTCGGCGAGCCGATCCCAGGCGAACTGGTCGGCCTGCGCAGCCGCCATCAACTTTTCAGCGTTGCCGCGAAACGGATCGAGCCACCCTTCGACTCCGCTCAGGGCAGGCCCTGACTTTGCTCGGGCAGGCCGGACGATCTGGGCAGATGGATAAACGGCAAAGAGGGCGACCAAGACAAGAACGCTGAGCGAACGATGCATTGGGAGAGTATATAAAAGGGCGTCGGTTCAAAGGTTCACGGGTTCAGAGGTTCAAGGGTAGACAGGTTCAGAGGTCGTTCAGAGGTTCAGAGCGTTCAGCTCAGAGTTCACGATGATCACTCGCCGGGCATTTCTCCAATCGGTCGCTGCCGCCCCGCTTGCCGCCAACGCGTGGTCGCAGACCGGCGCCGAATGCCGACGTCGCCTACGGTGCGACGACGATTCCTGCGGGAATTCGATCGCGGATGGTGGCCGGCGTGAACGGCATCACGATGCACGCGCTCGAAGCCGGGTATGAAAGCCCGAACCGGCCGGCCGTGTTGCTCATCCACGGATTCCCCGAGCTCGCTTACAGCTGGCGGCACGTGATGCTGCCGCTGGCGAAAGCCGGCTACCACGTGATCGCGCCAGATCAGCGCGGCTACGGCAGAAGCGGCGGCACCGACGTCAAGTTCGACGACGACCTGACGCCGTTTTCGACGCTCAACCGCGTGCGCGACATGATGGTGCTCATCAACGCGCTCGGCCATCGCTACGTTCAACTCGTCGCCGGTCACGATTTCGGATCGCCGGTCGCGGGCTGGTGCGCGCTGACGCGCCCGGATGTCTTTCGATCGGTCGTGATGATGAGCGCGCCGTTCGGCGGCGGGGCGCCGCTGCCGTTCAACACCGCCAATGAGCCGCCGAAGCCGGCGGCGGCGGGCCCGAACGCCGATCAAGAACTGGCGAAACTGTCGCCGCCCCGCAAGCACTATCAGACCTACTACACGACGCGTGAGGCGAACGAGAACATGTGGCACCCGCCGCAAGGCGTGCACAACTTCCTGCGCGCCTACTACCACATGAAGAGCGCCGACTGGACGGCGAACAAGCCATTCCCGCTCGCATCGAATGCGGCGAGCGAACAGGCGAAGCTGCCGCGCTACTACGTCATGGATCTCGACAAGGGTATGGCGGAACAGGTCGCGGGCGAAATGCCGGGCGCCGCGCAGATTGCGTCCTGCAAGTGGCTCACCGACGAGGACCTCAAGGTCTACAGCTCCGAGTACGGACGCAACGGGTTCCAGGGAGGACTCCAGTCCTACCGCGTCGGCCGCGTGCCGCGGTTGGCCGCTGAGGTTCAACTCTTTGCGGGCCGCACGATCGACGTGCCGTCGCTATTCCTGTCGGGCAAGAGCGACTGGGGTGTCTATCAACGCGCCGGAAGTCTCGAAGGCATGCAGCGCGCGTGCACGAAGTTCGAAGGCGTCGAGCTCGTCGACGGCGCCGGCCACTGGGTGCAGCAGGAGCGCGCGGATCACGTCGCGGCGCGTCTCGTCGCATTCGCCAACGCGCGGCGGTAATGTGCTACACTGTGCTACATGACAAGTAAGAAGCGGCTGGTAGGCGTCCGGGAACTCCGGCAGAACCTGTCGGTCTATCTTGACCGCGTTAAGGAAGGAGAGACCCTCCGAGTGACCGAGTTCGGGCGCGTCGTCGCCCTGTTGACTCCGCTCCCGGCGGAGAAGCTGTCGCCGTTCGAGCGAATGGTGCGCGAAGGACGGGCGATCCCGCCGAAGGGGTCGCTGCAGGATCGTCGTCCACCACAGCCCTTGCCACCCGGTACACCGAGCAGCGAAGAGTTGCTGGCGATTGATCGTGAGGATCGAGTCTTTTGATTCGGGCGTACTTCGACTCATCGGCCATCATGAAACTGACCGGCGCCGAAGCGGAGTCGGAGGCGCTCATTGATTACTTGCAGGACACGCCGGTTGAGGTCTCCACCTCGGTGATCGCGCGGGTTGAAGTACTGCAGAAACCTTCGGAAACAGCCAGTCGAATCCGATCAAGCGATGAATGGCTTCTATCTCCTCGCGTTCGACGAGGAGGTGGGCCGCCAGGCGATTGACGTTGGCCGTGAGACACTACGATCTCTCGACGCGATTCACATCGCCACGGCACTCGCCGTAGGGGATCGCGACCTGCAATTCGTGACCTACGACGAACGCCAGGCCGATGCGGCGCGACAAGCGGGGCTGAAAGTCGTTCAGCCCGGCCGGTAATCCACGGTCTTTTCCGCGGGTTTCACTTCTTGATGTAGATCAATTCCCCGCTCGGGTCCGCCAGCTACTGTGGCTTCACGGGACAAGTCAGTGTCCCGGAGAGAAGGAGTCACATGCGCGCCGTTGCCACCGTTGCCCCGCCCCTTGCAAGACCCGAATGGTTTGCGTCGTGGTTTGATTCGGCCCATTACCACCGGCTGTATTCCCATCGCGACCAGGCAGAAGCCCGCGCGTTTGTCGACCGGCTGATCGATCGACTCGAGCCCGCGCGCGGCGCCAGCATGCTCGACCTCGGTTGCGGCAGCGGCCGACACGCGCGGTGCATGGCCGCCCGCGGTTTCCGCGTCACCGGTTTCGACCTCTCGGCCGGCAGCCTGGCGCGCGCGCGATCGCGTCGCGGCCCACCTGTGCGCTACGTCGAGCAGGACATGCGGCAGCCGTTCGGCACCAACGCGTTCGATCTCGTGTTCAACCTGTTCACGAGCTTCGGATATTTCGAAGACGCCCGGGATCACTCGCGCGTGATTGGCAACATCGCCGCGGCGCTGACCGGCGGCGGCATGCTGGTGCTCGACTATCTGAACGCGGATCACGTCGAGCGGCACCTGGTCGCGAGCGAGGTGGTCTCCCGCGGCGAGGTCATCTACAAGCTCACCCGCTGGAGCGCGGCCCAGGCGTTCTTCAAGCGGATCGAGATTCACGATGCAACGCTGCCGGCGCCGCTCGAATACGTCGAGCGAGTGGCCAAGCTGACGCTCGAGGACTTTCAGCGCCTGTTCAATGAACGCGGCCTGGTGATCGAGGAGGTCTACGGCGACTACTGCCTCGCGCCTTTCGACGCGGTCGAGTCGCCGCGGCTGATTCTTGTCGCAGCCAAACGCGCGGCGCGCGATCGATCAGCGCCGCGACAGGTTCTTGCGGATGCGACTTAGCGTCTCGGGAGTGATGCCGAGAAACGAGGCCAGCATGGCTTGCGGAACGCGCCGCACGATCGAGGGGTAGGTCGCAAGGAACTGCAGGTACCGCTCCTCGGCAGTGGCACTGAGCGCGCCGACGATCCGCTGATCCTTCGCTGCGGAATGACGCTGCACGCCGGCGCGGAACGCAGCGCCATAGCCGGCCACGTGATCGATCAGCCCCTGGTGCGACGGTGGGTCGATCAGCAGCAGCTCGGAATCCTCGATCGCGTCGATGAAGTACTGCGAGGGCGCGCCGGTGCTGAGGCTGTTGGAGTCGGCGAGCCACCACGTCTCCGGAGCGAACTGGACGATGTGCTCCTTGCCCTTGGCGTCGATGACGTAGTTGCGCAGGCAGCCCGACGCCACGAAGGCGGCGTGGGTGGTGATGTCGCCGCCCCGCTGCAGGAACTCCCCCGCACCGAGCCGCTTGTCGATGAAGGCGCGGCGGATGACCGCGAAATCGTCCTCGCTGAACGTGGCCCGTTCCGACAAGTAGGCGCGCAACACGTCCAAGGCTGACGACTTACCCGACACGACGGAATTACACCACGGATGATGGAGGAAATGAGCCTTGCGGTTGCCGACGAGCTCATCGCGCCGGACTTAGAAGCCGAGCGCGTAGACGACCTTGAAACTGCGGCCGACTTCGGGCAGCAGATCCTTCAAGTAGTTCAAGTGATTGCGATAGAGCGTGTCGCCGGCGTTGTCGAGGCGCGCCGTGATCGTGTGCAGCGCGCCGCCGCCGGTGAACGAATACGACGCGAAGAACTTCCCCGTCACATAGCCTTCGGTCGGCAGCTCTTCGCCGAACACGCGATCCTGATCCGACACGATCTGCGCGCTGCCGCCGACCTGGAACGTATTCTTCTGATACGTGAGTCCGGCGAGCACGCGCTGTGGCGGAATGCGCGGCAGCGGATCGCCGGAATCCCTCAGCTCACCGCGCACCATATCGTAGGTGACTTCGGCGGTGATCTCGTTGGTCAGCTTGACGTCGCCGTGCGCCTCGATGCCGGTGAGGACGCTGTCGGCCTCGATGTTGCGGACGACCGGGAATGAATCCTGAAAGGCGCCGGTCGGCTGCCTGAAGATGTAATCCGAGATGTCGTTATAGAAGAACGAGAACTCGCCTTCGAACCTGGCGCCGCGGGCACGCACCGATAGGTCGAAGCCCAGCGCATGCTCGGCCGCGAGCTCGTCGTTACCGATCTCGAACGACAGGTTGCCGGGGTGCGGCCCGAAGTAGTACAGCTCCTCGAGCGACGGATAGCGCGAGGCGCGCGCCAGGTTCAGGGCAATGACGACGTCGTCGTTCGCGGCCTGCGGCTTCAGCAGCAAACCGACCGACGCCGACCATTCATTGAAGGTGCGCTCGCGCCGGTCCTGTTCCGGATCGAAGTGCGCGTAATCGAGGCGGCCGCCGAACTGCAGTGTGGCATGGGGCGATTCGAGCTCTTCGTAGACGAATCCGGCCACCGCGTGGTGCGCCACTGCCGGCGTCAGCGCTTCTTCACCGACGGCCTTGAAATCACGGTTCATGAACCAGCCGCCGAAGCTGCCGACGAGGGAACCCTTACGCTTGTGGGACAGCAGCAATTCGCCCTCGAGCGTGTCGTTGTGGAACGTCGTGCCGACGCCCCCGGCTTCGAGCTCGTCGTGCTGGTAGTTCCGCATGCCGAGCGTGGCGCGATAGGACTGCAGCCAGCTGTCGAGATTCTGGCCGCCGGCGCGGGCGCTGATCGAATGGCGCCGCGGCGTCAGGCTGATCGATCCCTCCTCGACGATCGGAATGCCGTACTTCGAATCGTCGTAGCCGTAGCTGACGCCGACGTATTGCTTCTCGCCGGTGCGCGAGACGCCGATCTGTCCCATCGCCGTGCGCGACTGCGAGTTCTCGACCTCGCCTTCGGGCGTATCGTAGTTCCCCGAGCGATTGCCTGCGCCGCCGAAATGGAGCGCGTACTTGCCGTTGCCGACATGAATGTCACCGGCGCCACCGGCTGCGCCGCCATTGCTGCCGAAATTGAAGGTGAAGTTGCCCGACGTTCCCTCGGTCCGCTCCGACGGAATCGAATCGGTGATCACGTTGACGAGGCCGCCGATCGCGTTCGCGCCATACAACAATGTGGCGGGACCGCGGACCACTTCGATCCTGCGGGCGGCCGCCGGATTGGTCGGGACCGAGTGATCGCCTGACTGACTCGACAGATCGCCCATGCGCTGGCCGTCTTCGAGGACCGAGATGCGATCGCCGTCGAGACCGCGAATCACCGGCCGGGCCGACGCCGCGCCGAATTCACGCATCGCCACGCCTGGCGCCTCCGACAACGTTGCGCCGATCGTGGCTTCGAGATTCTTCGTCAGCTCCTGTCCGTCCAGCACCGTCGTTGGCTGGTACGACTCGAACTGCGGGCGAGCCGTGGGGCTCACCGACAGCACTTCCGCGAAGTGCAGATCGAAATCGATCGAAATGTTGAGGGTCGCCGGCGTGGTGCCGATCGTGATCTCGGTTCGCCGCGTGCTGTACCCTTCCGCTCGGACGCCGACGTGATACTGCCCCGGCGGCACGTTGTCGAACCGGTAACTGCCGTCGTCTCCCGCGCGCACTTCCCTGCGCAGCTCGTCGATCACCACCAGGGCGCCGGACAGCGGCTGGCCGTTCTCCGTCTGCGTGATCGTGCCGCTCAGCGTCGTCCCGGTCTGCCCGCCTTGGCTCGCACTGTAGCCGGCGAGCTCCGGCGAGGTCACGCCGTAGCCGCCATCGGCGGCGGAGGCGGGCCGGAGGCGAAGGCGGAGAAAGGCATGAGGCAGAAGCTCACAAGAAGCAACAGCCGTAACTTCATCTCCGCAAGCGTACTGTGATTGCCGCCGTCATCGAGAAGAGATCAATGAGTGGTCGTTTTGAACCAATGAATGGTCTACCGAATCGCCCGCAGCGTCGACGCGGTCCGCCAGTACCACGTGCCGTCGACGAGCGCCGGCGATGCCAGCGTCTGCTCGCCGAGCTCGTTCACGTGCAGCAGCTTGAACGCGCGGCCTGCCTCGACGACGAATGTCTGACCATCATCGTTGGTCAGAAAGATCTTCCCGTTGACGTGCACCGGCGATGCCGAGAATCCTTCGCGCACGGCGGTGCCCAGGCGATCCTGGTAAGCGAGCTTTCCGGTCGACGCTTCATAGACGGTCAGGATGCTCTGCATGTCGTTGATCAAGTAAAGAAGATCGCCGACCACGATTCCTGAAGGAACAAAGGGCGATCCGCGCGGCGAGCTCCACGCGACATGCGTGCTCGTGACATCGCCGCTGCCGCCGGGGCGAATCGCGATCGTCGGACCCGCGCGACCGGACGACGCGAATACGAGGCCGTGCCCGACGACCGGCGTCGGAATCACCTCGTAGGTATTGCCGCGAACCGTCCACAACTCGCGGCCATTCTCCGGATCGTACGCGGCCACTCGCTGCTGGCTGCTCACGATCAACTCGTCACGTTCACCGGTGTTAATCACGACCGCCGTGCCCCACCCGACCGATTCACGGCGCGGCGTCTGCCAGATCGGCTTACCCGTGGTCTTGTCGAATGCCCCGACGAACGCGGCCTGGCCCGGCGCCGGCCTCGCATCCTGATAAATGAAGATCCGATCCTTGTAGAGCACCGGCGAACCCGCGGGCCCGTGATAGTTGTCGATGGTTCCGAACTTGTGCTGCCAGGCGATCTTGCCGTTGAAGTCGAACGCGAACAGCCCGTGGCGGCCGAAGGACGCATACACCAGCTGGCCGTCGGTCGTCGGCGTCGCCGAGGCGAATCCGTTCTTCGAGTGCACGTATTCGACGCCGCTCTGCGGAATGAAGGTCTCCCACAACTTCTTTCCGTCGGCGCGCGAATACGCCAGCATCGACAGGCGCTCGCCGTTGCCGTACCCGGTCGTCAGGAAGATGCGATCGCCCCACACGATCGGCGATGAGTTGCCGCGGCCCGGCACCGTCGTCTTCCACACGCTCGCGTCCGGTGACCACTTGTCGGTGTACTGGCCACCGGGAACGTGGCCCTGCCCCGAGGGTCCGCGCCAGCGCGGCCAATACTTCGCGCCCTCGCCGGCGACCTCGACCATCCTGACGTCGGCAGGTGCGGCCAACAGCGCCGCGCCCAGGACCAGCCCCAGTAGACGTGCCATGCGGATTAGAATAGACAATTCTTTCCCACTGGGACGAGGTTTCGGATGAAGCGAGTGTCGAGGCTTTTTGCGGTGTCTGTGGTGATTTTCGTGGCCGTGGTGTCGGTGGCCGGCCAGTCTCAGGCGCCGTCAGAAGAAAGAACCTTCCTGAACCGCATCCGACGGCTGACGGTCGAGGGCAAGCGCGCTGGTGAAGGCTATTGGTCGCCCGACGGCAAGCGCCTCGTGTTCCAAAGCGAGCGCGAGCCAAGCAATCCCTTCTATCAAATCTACGTGCTCGATCTGTCGAGCGGCGAGACCACGCGCATCTCGCCGGGCATCGGCAAGACCACGTGCGCGTTCTTCCGTCCGAACAGCACCGAGATCGAGTTTGCGTCGACGCACCTCGACCCAAAGTCGAAGCAATACCAGGACGATGAGCTTGCGTTTCGCGCGTCGGGCAAGGAGCGCCGCTACTCGTGGGATTACGACCCGTCGATGGACATCTTCTCGTATGACGAGAAGACCGGCGCGACGAAGCAGCTCACCACGGCGAAGGGATACGACGCCGAAGGCGGCTACTCACCCGACGGCCAGTGGATCGCGTTCGCGTCGATGCGCGACGCCTACAACCGCACGCTCAGCGCCGCCGAGCAGAAGCAGCTCGAGCTCGATCCGTCGTACTTCGCCGAGGTCTACATCATGAAGGCCGACGGCTCGGGCCAGAAGCGCCTGACCACCGAGAACGGTTACGACGGCGGCACCTTTTTCACGAAGGACGGACGGATCGTGTGGCGCCACTTCGACGAAAACGGACTCATCGCCAACGTCTGGACGATGAAGCCGGATGGCACCGACAGGAAACAGATCACCGACTTCGGCTCGATGAGCTGGGCGCCGTACGAGCATCCGTCGGGCGAGTATTTCCTGTTTGCGTCCAACAAGCTCGGCTTCGAGAACTTCGAAGTGTTCATGGTGGACAAGGCGGGAATGAAGGAGCCGGTGCGCATCACCTACACGGCTGGATTCGACGGCCTGCCGGTGCCCTCACCGGACGGCACGCAGCTGGCGTGGACGTCGAGCCGCGCCGGCGGCACCGGAGCGGCGGGTCAGATCTATCTGGCGCAGTGGAATCATGAGGCGGCGATGGCGGCGTTGAAGGCGGCTGGGCCGCGGCAGGCTTCGAAGAAATAGATCCGCTGGTCACGTACGGGCCACGGAGGCACGGAAACACGGAGCTTTTATTTATGGTTCTCAGACAGCGATTTGTTCTCGCGATTGCGGCATCCAGCCTGATCGCCAGTGCCCCGGCATTTTCTCAGACAGCGACTTCATCACGGACAAAGACGCATGTTCAAACGCTCGCGTCCGACAAATTCGAGGGTCGTCTCACCGGGTCGCCGGGCGAGAAGCTTGCGGCCGACTACCTGATCGCGGAGCTGAAGCGCATGGGCGCGAAGCCGCTGCCGGGGATGACCGACTTCCGCATGCCCTTCACGTTCACCGCCGGCTCGAAGGATGGCGGGTCGACGTTCGCCTACAAGGACGAGACCACCGGCGGCGGGACGATCGGCGGCGGCAGCAGCGCTGTTCTCGCGTTGTCGTTTTCCGACAGCGGATCGGTGTCCGGGCCAGTCGTCTTCGCCGGATACGGTCTCGTCGTCCCCAACTCGCAGGACTTCGGCTACGACAGCTACCAGGGACTCGACGTCAAGGACAAGATCGTCGTCGTGTTGCGCTACTTCCCTGAGGACGCCGATCAGAAGACCCGTGCGATCCTCGCGCGTTACGCCGACCTTCGCTACAAGGCGCAGGCCGCCCGCCAGCGCGGCGCCAGGGGCATGATCGTCGTGACCGGACCGCGTTCGCCGAACGCGGGCAACGTGGTGCCGATGAGTTTCGACACGGCGATCGCCGGTTCGGGCCTGGTGGCCGTCAGCATCAATGGCGATAACGCCGCCGCGATCTTCAAGGCGGCCGACAAGCAGCTCGACGCCGTGCAGAAGGAGCTGGACAGCGGCAACCCGCACGTCGCTGGGTTCGCGATTCCGAATCTGCAGGTGACGCTCGACGCGAAGATCATCCGCGAGCAGCAGACCGGCAACAACGTGGTCGCGTATCTGCCGGCGACGACAGCCGACGACGGGCGTGGTGAAGCCGTGGGTGGCAGTCGGCGCGCACTACGATCATCTCGGCCGCGGCGGCGCGGGCAACTCGCTCGCCGGCAAGGACCAGCTGAATCAGATCCATCACGGCGCCGACGACAACGCCTCGGGCACGGCGACGGTGCTGAACATCGCCGACGCGCTCGCGACGCAGCCGCGCAAGCGCAACCTGCTGATCGGATTCTGGTCGGGTGAAGAACTCGGCCTGCTCGGCTCGAACGCGTTCGTGAACAAGCCGCCGGTGCCGCTCGATCAGGTCGCCGCCTATCTCAACTTCGACATGGTCGGCCGCGTCAGCGACAACAAGCTGACCGTGCAGGCCACCGGCACGAGCGCGACGTGGCCGAAGCTGCTCGAGCAGGCGAACGTCGCAGCCGGATTCGACCTGGTGCTGCAGGAGGATCCGTACCAGCCGACCGACGTCGGCAGCTTCAACACCGCGAGCGTCGCGTGCCTGACCTTCTTCACCGGCGCGCACCAGGAGTACCACAAACCGAGCGATACGGCCGACACGATCAACTACGAGGATCTCGATCGCGTCGGCGAGTTCGCCACCGCGATCGCCAGGCGCCTGATGGACGCGAACGACGCGCCGCAGTTCACGAAGGTCGAGCAGAAGACGGACACCGGCGGCCGTGCAGGACTGCGGCTCTTCACGGGCACGATTCCCGACTACGCATCCGACGTGAAGGGCCTGCTGCTTGGCGGCGTGATCGGCGGCGGCCCTGCCGAACAGGCCGGGCTCCAGAAAGGCGACGTCATCATCGAGATCGCCGGACAGTCGATCACCAACATCTACGACTACACCTACGCGCTGGAGCTCCTGAAGATCGGGCAGCCGGCGAAGGTCGTCTACATGCGCGGCAAGGAGCGGCGCGAAACCACGCTCACGCCCGCCGCACGCAAGTAGTAGTGATTCGTTCACTCCGTGTTATTGTCGGGGTTCCAGAGGAGACTTATAGATGGCACGAATATTTTCTGCAATTCTCGCGCTCGGCCTGATCATTTCCGCCCCCCTCTACGCGCAAGAGAGCGTCGCTGGCGCGTGGGATCTGTCGATCAACGGACCCGAGGGTCCGATCACCGCGACCGCGACCCTGAAGCAGGACGGCGAAAACGTGACCGGCTCGATCGAAACGCCGCAGGGCGTGGCGGAAATGAAGGGCACCTACAAGGGCAAGGCCCTGAGCATGGCCTTCACGATTCAAGGCCCGCAGGGCGCGCTCGACATCAAGGTGAACGGCGAAGTCGATGGCACCTCGATGAAAGGCATCATCGACTTCGGCATGGGAATGGCGGACTTCACCGCCAAGAAGAAATAGCTACTTTCTTTCAGTAAAGCCCGCTGGCATCGCGACGGACGCGGCATCGACGTCCGTCGTGAGCTTCAGCATCTCGAGCGACGTCGTCATGATGATGGCGCGCTGCGGCTTCGATTCCGAGTTCTGGTTCTTCTCCGACTCCGCCGCCATCTTCCTCAGCCCGCCGAGCATCCCGCCAAGGCCCTTCTTCTTCGGCTCTTCGGGCGGCGGCGGCGCTGCTGAGGTTTGATTGGCGGTGCCTGGCGGCACGGCTTCAACGCGCATGTCCGTCAGGATCGCAGTGCCCTGGAGTTTTGCGCCTTCCGCGGCCATCTTGTCGAGCGCGGGCTTCATCTGCGGGTACATGGCCAGGGCCATCGCCATATCCTGTGCCGATGCGCCGACGACCATCGGCCCGTAGATCTTCTGCGCGTACTTCATGTCGAACTCGGCGAGGTCCTTCGTCGACGGCGCGCTGGCCGCGAGCCACGTGTCGGTCGTCATGACCATGCCGCCGGCGTCGTTCAGCGTCTTGCCCTTTTCACGCACGGTGATCGTCATCACCGACTTCCTGGTATCGAAGCCGTTGATCGTCTTCGTCTCGTTCGTATTCTTGATGTCGAAGTCGACTTCGTATTCTTTCGCATTGGGATCTTTCTCGGCCGGCTTCGACGGCTGGCTGGGCTCGGCGCGCTCTTCCTTGGCGGCCTGCTCTGCCTGACGCCTGGCCTCCTCCATCTGCTTGCGGATCTCCGCAAACGTCGTGACTTTGTAAGTCTTTTTCTTGAGGTCGAGGTCGTAGATCTTCTCCTCGGAGAGATCGATGATCTGCCCGGTCGAGTCGCCGTTCATCGTCGCCTTGCGGCTGCCTTTGACGGCGACCATCGTGGTGACGCCCTCACGCGCGCCCTTGCTGAACAGGTTGACCATCTTTCCGAGCGCGCCGCCAAGCTGGAACCTGACGCGCTGATCGGTCCGCACATCGGCGGAGAGCGCCGGCGTCAAGGCGAGCACACACACGACAACAAAAGGGACAGTTATGCGATTCATTCACGCCTCCGGATCACAATTTTTTCGTCACGAGTTCTCGCCGCCTGTCGCAAACACTGCGACGTCGGAAGCCCGCGCATCCAATTTCAGCCCGAATACGCAGGGTAGAGATCTTGCACTGGATCGGTCGCATGAAACAACCTTCAGCGGCCCGAAAACGAACGCTTGCCCTTCACGATCGCGCCCTGCGGTTCAGCCATGCGATCAATACGTCGTGCCCAAAACAATTCTCCGATGTCCCGAGTTGCGTCGTCTGGCATCAGCTGGTCCGCGCCGCTGACAGTGCTTCGAGCAACCTTGTCGGGGCCGATACCGCCAGCAGCGACGCCGACTTCCTGAACAAGATGCGCCTTGCGCTCAGGGAGGCAAAGGAAGCGCAGGCTTCGTTGACCAAGATTCGAATCGCCGGCCTCGATCACTTTCAACAAATCGCCGATTGCGACCTCGAGTCCGAAGCCGGCCAACTTACATCAATCTTCGCCGCCATCATCCTGAACATGCGCCTGCGCCTCGAGGAGGAGCGCAAGAAGGTCCACTCAGTACCGAGCTAGGTTTCTCGCTGCAACCAGCGTTTCCTCTTCGCTCACAAGGAAGAACCCCTCGAGCGGCGGCGAATACGGGACGGGCGCATCGAGCGCACCGAGGATGCGGACGGGGGCATCGAGCGATTCGAACGCTTCTTCCTGGATGATCGCCGCAATGCTTTCGCCGATGCCGCCGGTGCGCGAGTCCTCGTGCACGATCAGCACGCGGTTGCAGTGACGTGTGACGGCGAGGATGCGGTCCTTGTCGAGCGGCGAGAGACTACGCAGGTCGAGCACGGCGGCTTCGATGCCTTCGGCGGCAAGTTTCCCGGCGACCCGCATGCAGTGGTGCACATAGGCGCCGTAGGAAATCATCGCGAGATCGCTGCCCGCCCGCCGTAGCGCTGCTGTCCCGATCTGGCAGCGCGAAGAAGGGCCCGACTCTGCTGGCAGTATCTGCTTCACGCGCGGATCGCGATAGAGCGCGATGTGCTCGTAATACAGGACCGGATCGGGATCGGCGACGGCCGCCGCCATCAGCGCCCGGGCATCTTCAGGCGTGGACGGGACGACGATCTTCAAGCCGGGCGTGCGATAGAACCACGGCTCGGTGTTCTGGCTGTGATATGGGCCGGCATGGCGCAGCCCGCCCCACGGCATGCGGACGACCATCGGCACCTCGCCGCCCCACCGATAGCGAATTTTCGCGGCGTTGTTGACGAGCTGATTGAAGCCGGTCGCCACAAAGTCGTTGAACTGCATCTCGCCGATCGGCCGCAGTCCCGCCAGAGCGGCGCCGACGCAGACGCCGAGCACCGCGCTTTCCGCAAGCGGCGAGTTGCGAATGCGATCGCCGTATTCCTCGAGGAGCGGGCGCAGCAGCAGGAACGCATTGCCGTACTGCCCGCCGACGTCCTCGCCGTAGACGAAGACACGTGGATCGGCTTCGAGTGCGTCGCCAACGCCCAGCATCACGGCCTCGAGGAACGTGTTGCCCTTCTTGTCGAACGGCAACCCGGTTTCGAGCGGCGGCAGATCCGTGAAGGAAGACTGTGCCATGCGGCGCGCGGGGTCGAGCACCTCGACACGAATGCGCGGCGCCTCGTCCTTGAACACGCCGACGCCGGCCTGCTCGGGCTTCGGCCAGGCCTCGCTGATCACAAGCTGCGCAGCGCGATCGACGAGGTCGTCGGCCCACTTCTTCACCTCGTCGAGGTGCGTGCCGTCGATGGCGCCGTCTTCCTCCAGGCGCCGGGCATACATCGGGATCGGATCACGCTTGGCCCAGTAGTCGTAAAGCCCGCGATTGGCATAGCCGCTGTCGTGCAGCTGGTGGTACTCCCACGACGGCGGTTGATCCTTGCCGAGGTACAGCATGTCGTCGTGATGCGCGTGTCCGCACATGCGCATCGCGATGACCTCAATGAGCGTTGGCCCCTCGCCCGCGCGCGCGCGTTCAGCCGCCCATGTGAATGCCGCCGCGACTTCGTCCGGATCGGTGCCGTCGATCGTCACGCCGGGAATGCCGTAGCCGGCCGCCTTGTCGGCAAACACGCGCGCCGCGGAGTTTTCGCGCACCGGTGTTGAGAGCGCGGTCTGGTTGTTTTGCAGGCAGAAGATGGCGGGCAGCTTCGCGGCCGCGCACGCGTTGATGGCTTCGTGCCACTCGCCAAGCGACGATCCGCCTTCACCAATGAACGACAGGGCAACCCGCTCGCTCTTCTGGATCGCGAAGGCCATCGCCATGCCGGCCATCGACAGCGATCCCACGGCGAGCGGCGCAGCGGCGGGCAGCACGCCCCAGGCGAAGTCGCCGGTGTGCAGGTCCTTGCCCGACATCGGCGGACCGGCCTTCCCCATCTGTGCGCGCAGGATCATCGCGACCGCTTCCTCGTCGTGCCGCATCGCGAGCGTCATGCCGAGATCGCGGATGACCGGCGCCATCACGTCGCCGTTCCAGGATCCATCCGCGTTCTTGTAAGCGGCGCCGCGCTTCAATCGAATAGCGCCGGCATAAATCGCTTCCTGGCCGAGCGAACGGAACCCCTTGCCCTGGAACGCCATGTCGCCCCAGCGCACTTCGCCGCCCATGAAGAACTGCTTGAGGCGATTGTCGACGCTGCGGGTGAGGCACATCCCTTTCAGGATCTCGAGGCGTTCATCCTTCGTCAGCGACGCTTCGATAGCGGCCCGGCGCAGGAAGCCGTCGCACGCCTCCACGACCTCGGCGCGCGCCTGCTCGAGCCTTTTCAGGGCCGTTGTTCCGGGCGTCGTTTCACCGATGCCCTCGGGCGCGACGACGCTGTCATACAGCGATTTGGCGAGCGCGCGGCGCAGGACCGGGCGCGCCGAATCGATCCTCACCGCATCGCGGCGCTTGAGCGTGGTCAAGCCGGCGGCTTCGAACGCATCGAGCGCGAGCGGCAGCGCAAACGGATGACGCTCGGCGACGAAGGCGGCGAAGCGGCTTCCCAATCCCGACAATTTCACGGCGTCGTTCGTGCGAGGCATTGAGGTGATTATAGGTTGAGGCGGTCAGCAGCTCTGCAGCTGCGAGGAAGAAGAAGTTGACCCAAGTCAACAACGGCCGCGGTGCTGCGATCGTTGCAGTAGCATCTAAGGAACGTGAGGCTTCTGAATACCCTGTTTGCCGTCGCTACGCTCGGCGCCTGCACGGCCTCGTCGCTGGCGATCGCGCGGCCGGCGACTGCCCCGGCGACGGCGGTTTCCACAGCGTGTTCGGCCCGCGACACCTCATCAGCAATCGAATGGCAGATTAGCAACGTCGCGGACGCCGCCGAGCTGTCGCGGTGGTGCCGTGCGGTCGGCAATCCCGTGTTCGTCGAGGCGCCGATTGCGGCGGCCGCGCTTCCCTCCCTCGACGAGCTCGTCATGGTGTCGTGGAATGCGCACCTCGCCGAGGGCGAGCTTGGCGACCTGGTGGAGAAACTCCGCTCAGGCGCGCTGACCGGCGGCCGGCCCGTTGCGCACTTCGTCCTTCTCGTGCAGGAACTCTATCGCCGCGGCGACAACGTGCCCGAGTTCGATCGGCGCGATCGATCGGCGTTCGCGATTCGCGCCCGCGATCCGGAATCGCCCGACGTTGGCGATCACGCCGCGTCGCTTGGGCTGTCGATTCTCTACGTTCCCTCAATGCGCAATGGCCATGAGCTGCGCGAGGATCGCGGCAACGCAATCATTTCGACCGAGCCGCTACTCGATCCGTTCGCGCTCGAACTGCCGCTGGTCCGCCAGCGCCGTGTCGCACTCGGGGCGGCCGTGCAGGTCCAGACGAGCGGAGGGCCCGAAGCGTCTCGAATTGATGGACGCTCATCTCGAGCCGGTCAGCTCGGCGAAAACTCTGTGGATCTTCAAGAACCCGCGCGCCGGACAGGTCCGCGCCATCCTCGACCTGCTCGATAAGCCGCGCTATGCGAGCAATACCGTTGCGGGCATCGTTCTTGGCGGTGACTTCAACACCGTGCAATCCGGCGCCGACGAGGCTGCCTATCAACTGGCGCGCACGTGGGCGACGGGCCTGGGGAGGGAAGACGCCCGCAACACACACATGATGGGCCGCCTCGACTATCTGTTCTTCCGCCTCGCCGACGGCTGGAAAGCGATCAACCGAGCGCCTCGACGCGCGCTTCGGATCAGACCACTACCCGGTACTCGGCACCTTTTCCCGCTGACAACCTGACGGCCTGACAACCTGCCCTGCCCCTTGTGCCCGGACGCCCGGCTCGGTTACGGTGGTAGGTACGTTGCGATTTCGCTCGAAGCCGCTTGTCGCCCTTTCGATCGTCCTCGTCCTGGCGGGCGCGCTGGGCGGCTGGCACGCGCCCGACGACGGCGACGAATATGCCGCGCTGGGGGTGCACCAGCACGCCGATCACGATGCGCGCTTCGCAACGCCGGCGCAGCCGGCACCCGAACACTGCGCGTTTTGTCACTGGCTTCGCGCGTTCGGCAACGGCGCCCGCGTCGCGACCGAACTGTTCGCGGCGGAGCCGGTTCAACTCGTTCGCGCTTGCGACACTCGACGGCGTCGTCCGAACGACCTCCCGGCTCGCTCTTCCGTCTCGCGCACCCCCGCTCGTCTGATCGACTCCGCGTTTCCATTTCAGTGAAATGACGCCTCCGGCGTGGCCGGGGCGAATCGCACGTGGCCTGACATTGGCGCACGTGCATTTTGGAGTTCAGAATGCGAGCAATCACTTCGGTGTGCCTGGCGGCCGTGGCCGCTGGACTGCTGTGGCTTCCGCGGAGTGCGGCGGCACAATCGCCGCCGGACGCGAACGCGCTGCAGCAGCAGATCGATCAGTTGAAGAAAGAGTTTGGCGAGCGCATCGCCGCGCTCGAAGCAAAGCTCGCCGAGGCGCAAGCGGCCCCGCAAACACCGGCGCCCGTTCCCGCGGTTCCCGGCGGACCCGACACCGCCACGCAGGCGGCGCCGTTGGCGAACGCGAAGGTGTTCAATCCGGACATCTCCGTCATCGGCAACTTCCTCGGCGTCGCCGGCAAGAACGACCATAGCGATCAGCCGCCGTTCGGCTTGAGCGAAGTCGGAAGCGTCGTTCCAGGCCGTCGTCGATCCGTACGCGCGCGCGGATTTCTTCCTCGCCGCCGGTCCCGAGGGCGTCGGAAGTCGAAGAAGGCTTCATCACCTTCAACACGCTGCCGGCCAGCCTGCTGCTCAAGGCCGGCAAGATGCGCGCGAAGTTCGGCAAGGTCAACACGCTGCACACGCACGCGCTGCCGTGGGCCGATCGGCCGCTGGTCACGCAGAACCTGGTCGGCGGCGAGGAAGGCATTTCGACTGCCGGGCGTGTCGCTGTCGCGACTGATCCACGAACTCGGCGTTGTTCCTCGAGGCCACCGGCGAGGTCTATTACGGCGATCGTCCGACGTCTTCGAATCGAGGCGAGCAAGTCGAAGCTGACCTACGTCGGCCGGCTGCGCGGCTATCGCGACCTCACCGAGGGCAGCAACCTCGACATCGGCGGGTCGCTTCGCCTTCGGCCCATCCGCGCAGGTGCCGGAGACCGCCGACGCTCGAAGACAGTCGACACCGAGCTGTTCGGCTTCGACGCGACGTTCCGGTATCGGCCGCTGCGCCGCGCCATCTACCGGCGCTTCCAGGCGCGGACCGAGCTGGTCTGGAGCCGGCCGCGATCGAACGGTCTCGCCAGCGAGACGCGCGTTCGGTTTCTACGGCAGCGGCGAATATCAGTTCGCCCGCCGCTGGTTCGCCGGCGCCCGCTACGATCGATCCGGCACAGGCGGTCGACCCGTCGCTGGTCGACAACGGCGGCTCGTTCTTCGCTGACGTTCTGGCCCAGCGAGTTCAACCAGATTCGCGGTCAGTACCGGCGCACGAACTACGGCGACGGCGTCACGGCCAACGAGTTCCTGTTCCAGTCCTGAATTTCTCGATCGGCGCGCACGGCGCGCACGTCTTCTAGAGGCCAGGAGTCACCATGATGCAGGAACCATGCGCATTCATTCCTGACTGTCCTGGCGCTCGCGCGCGCCCGTCGATGGCGGCGCCGCCGAAGGTGGTCACGACCACCGAGGATCTCGCGGCGCTCGCCCGCGAGGTCGGCGGCGACAAGGTCACCGTCGAGTCGATGGCGCAGGGGCTACCAGGATCCGCACTTCGTCGAACCCAAGCCGAGCTTCATCCTCAAGCTGCACGACGCCGATCTGCTGGTGGTGGTCGGCCGCGAGCTCGAGATCGGCTGGCTGCCGCCGCTGCTGCACGCAGAGCCGCAACGCGAAGATCCAGGCCGGGCAGCCCGGGCTATCTCGACGCGTCGACGGGCGTGCGGATCCTCGAGATCCCGACCGGACAGATCACGCGCGCGATGGGCGACGTGCATCCGTCGGGCAATCCGCACTACTGGCTCGATCCCGACAACGGCCGCATCATCGCGAAGTCGATCGCCGGCCGCACTGGCGCGGATCGTCGCCGGCCGACAAGGCCTACTTCGATCAGCGCTACGCGGACTTCGATCGCGCGGCTGACCGACGGCGCAGAAGCGTTGGGCCGCGGCGATGGCGCCCTACAAGGGCACCAAGGTCGTCACCTACCATCGCTCGTGGCCGAACTTCGCCGAGCGGTTCGGCCTCGACGTGATCGGCTACGTCGAGCCGAAGCCGGGCATTCCGCCGTCGCCGTCGCACACCATCGACCTGATCGCGCGAGATGAAGCGGCAGCAGGTCAAGGTGATCCTCGTCGAGCCGTACTTCGATCTGAAGACGCCCGAGTCGATCGCGCGAGCGGTCGGCGGCAAGGTGCTGGTGCTGTCGCCGTCGGTGGGCGGCGTCAAGGAAGCGACCGACTACATCGCGCTGTTCGACTACAACGTCAACCTGCTGACCAGCACGTTCAAGCAGCTGACCGGCCGGTAGCAGCATGCATGTCGACACCGACCATCCTGCAGTTCCTGGCGGCGCCGTTTGCCGCCAGCCTGATCCTGACCGGCATTCACACCTACCTCGGCGTGCACGTCGTCGAGCGCGGCGTGATCTTCGTCGACCTGTCGCTGGCGCAGATCGCCGCGCTCGGCGCGACGATGGCGATGCTGCTGCCGTTCTCCGGCGGCGATCCCCACGCACCCGGCGTCTACTGGTTCAGCCTCGGCTTCACGTTCATCGGCGCGGCGGTGTTCTCCTTGATTCATCACGGCCAGAAGAGCGCGCATCCCGCAGGAAGCGATCATCGGCATCTGCCTACGCGGTGGCGTCGGCAGCGTCGATCCTCGCGATGAGCCAGTCCACGGCGCAGGGCGAGCACCTCAAGGACATGCTGGTCGGCAACATCCTCGCCGTCTCGTGGGACGAAGTCCTCAAGACGGCCGCGCTCTACGGCGCGATCGGGTTGTTTCACTACATCAACCGCAAGCGGTTCCTGCTGATCTCGATGGACCCGCGATCGCGCACAGGCGGAAGGCATCTCGATGCGCTTCTGGGACTTCCTGTTCTACGCCTCGTTCGGCTTCGTCGTGACCTCGTCGGTCTCGATCGCCGGCGTGCTGCTGGTGTTCTGCTACCTGATCGTGCCGTCGGTCGCCGCGATGCTGTATGCCGACGCGCATCGGCACGCGACTGGCGATCGGCTGGACCATGGGCACGGTGGTGTCGGTGCTCGGCATGTATTTCTCGGTGCAGTTCGACTTGCCGACCGGCGCCACCATCGTCTGCACCTTCGGCGCGGTGCTGATCGCGATGGCAGCAGTGCGGCCGCTCATCGCCAGGAAGCCGGCCTAGGCCGGCGCGCCCGCACACGCTCTCGAGGAAACGCCGTTGCGACTCTAATTACAAGTCGACCACGACTTTGAATCCGCCGTATGCCATGCGCTTCACATCAAACGGCGTCGACTCCTTCATCATCTTCGCGATCCGGGGGTCCTTCATCACCTTGGCGTTCACGCGATCGCGGTGGCTGCGCGATTTGTAGACAATCCACGAGAAAATCGGCGTCTCACCAGTCTTGCAACCGGCCGCCCGCCTGAAGGACACGCCCATCTTGACCTTCAAATCATCGCCGACACACTCGCGGTATTCCAGGGCGCCATGCTGACGCCAGATCACGCCGGCGCGGCGCGAGATTCGGCGGTACAGCGGCAGCCGTCGCCTGGGGATTGCCAACAAGAAGCCATCGACATACGGCATAGGTCCTCCTGAGATCTACGTCCAGTGCAGATCTTTATCGCGAAACGTAAAACGGATCCACGTCAGCCGTGTTTCCGTGTAAGTTGTTTGCGAGGCGACTCGATGCGCAAGAACCTGCTCATAGCTTTTCTCGTGTGTTTGCTGGGTAGCGGCGTGGTCTGGGCCCAGGCCGGCTATTCCGAGCGGGCGCGCGCGATCCACAGGCAAACGCCCGTCATCGACGGGCACAACGACTATCCATGGGCGTTGCGAGGTCTCGATCCGGGCCGCGACTTCGGCAAGGCCGACATTTCGAAGCCGGTGCCGAAATTGATGACCGACATTCCGCGTCTGCGCCAGGGCGGCGTCAGCGGCCAATTCTGGTCGGTCTATGTGCCGTCGAGCATGCAGGGCAATGAAGCCGTGCGGGCAACCCTCGAACAAATCGACATCGTCCATCGCATGACCATGCGGTGGCCCGAGACATTTGAGATCGCCTACACAGCCGCGGACATCGAGCGCTCGTTCAACGCCAAACGTATCGGATCGTTGATTGGCGTTGAGGGCGGCCACTCGATCGACAACTCGCTGGCGACGCTGCGCGCGCTGCACGTCCTCGGCGCGCAGTACATGACGCTGACCCATTCCGCGAATCTGGCGTGGGCCGACGCCAGCCCCGGGCCCGCCGTGCTGGGCGGCCTGTCGAAGTTCGGCGAGGAAGTCGTCCGGGAGATGAACCGCCTCGGAATGCTCGTCGACCTGAGCCACGTCTCACCAGACACGATGGAGGACGCGATTGCGAGTGACGGCGGCGCCGGTGATCTTCTCGCACTCGTCGGCGAAGGCGATCTGCAACGTGAATCGCAACGTGCCCGACAACGTCCTGCAGTTGGTCGCGAAGAACGGCGGCGTGGTGATGGTGACGTTCGTCCCAAGCTTCATTTCGCAGGCGGTCGCCGACTTCGACGCGAAGCCCGAGGCGGAGCGCAAAGGCCTGACCGCGCCGAGGGCAACCCTCTCACAGGTCGCCGACCACATCGATCACATCCGCAAGGTCGCCGGCATCGATCACATCGGCCTCGGCGGCGACTTCGACGGCATCACGCAGGTCGTGCAGGGTCTCGAAGATGTGTCGAAATACCCGGACCTGACGGCGGAGCTCTTGAAGCGCGGCTACAAGGACGACGACATCAAGAAGATTCTGGGGTTGAACGTCCTGCGCGTGATGCGGCAGGTGGAGAAAGTGGCGGCGGGTCTCCAGAAGACGCGCCAGCCATCAACCGCGACAATCGAGCAGCTGGATCAGTAGCCAGTAACCGGTAGCCAGT
This sequence comes from uncultured cyanobacterium, assembly GCA_963833135.1. Classification (GTDB taxonomy): domain Bacteria; phylum Acidobacteriota; class Vicinamibacteria; order Vicinamibacterales; family UBA2999; genus 12-FULL-67-14b. The sequence goes on from CAWHWW010000021.1 coordinate 40,828, forward strand.
AGCCAGAAACACAAGAAGTTTTTCTGGCTACCGGATAGCTACTGGCTACTGGCTACTGGCTACTGGCTACTCTGCCCGTAGGGCTATCAACGGATCGACGGTCGTGGCCCGCCGCGCCGGGATCCAGCACGCGATGATGCCGCACAAGATAAACACCGCGGCCACACCGGCGAAGATGATCGGGTCGCGCGGCGCCGTCTGATAGAGATACGCATTCAGCACGCGGCCGGCCACCAGCGCTCCCGCCACGCCAAGCACAAGGCCAATCACCACCAGCGACAACCCCTGCCTGATCACCATCGTCAAGACGCTGTCGCGGCTGGCACCAAGCGCCATGCGAAGCCCGAATTCCTTGGTGCGCTGCTGCACCGACGTGGCAATGACGCCGCCAATGCCCGCCAGCGTCACGAGCAACGCGAGCGCCGCGAACACGCCGAGGAGCGTCGCCGTGAGACGCGGGGCGGCAAGTGCTTCCGATCGCAGGTCATCGAGGGTCTGGATGTTCTCGACCGGCTGATTGGGATCGACCGCGCGCACGGTGCTGCGGAGCACGTTGCCGAAGCTCGTCGGCTCACCCGCCGTGCGCACGAGCACCTGGCCGGCAAACGCAAACGGCGTTTGCCTCAGCGGCACATAGATCTGCGCCACCGTCTCCTGCGCCAGGCCGAACTGCCGGACGTCGCCCACCACGCCTACCACCGTGAACCACTCCGTCGGCGGCGGCTGCCCAGGCTGCGGCCGCTCCCCCGGCCTTGGTGGCACGGGCAGCGACACACGGCTGCCGATCGGGTCCGTGCCGTCCCAGTAGCGCGTCATCGCCTTGTTGACGACAACGACCCGCATCGATTCTTCGTTGTCGAGATCGTTGAATGTGCGGCCGCTCACCAGCGGAATGCCGAGCGTGCCGAAGTACTGCGCGCTTGCCACCCTGACATCCGCGGTCGGGCGGCGCTCGGGATCTTCGACCGCGCGGCCCTCGATGTCGAATCGCGTCGTGCCTGGAGCGCCTCCGCCGAGCGGCACGGCGTTGGTGATGGCCGCCAGATTGACGCCGGGAGCGCTCTGCACCCGTTCGAGCACGGGTAAGTAGAGTTTCCGCAGCTCGGTGATGTTGGGATACCGGGAGAAGTTGCCATAGATCTGCGCCGAGAGCACGCCGTCCGATCGATAGCCGGTGTCGACCCGCTGCAGCCGGTAGAAGCTCGCCAGCAGCAGGCCCGCGCCAACCAGCAACATCACCGACACCGCCACCTGCGCGACGATCAGCGCGCCCTGCATCCGCTTGCGGCTGCCGGCATCGCCGGTCTGCCCGCCGCCCTGCTTCAGCGCAGCGACCAGATCGACGCGGCTGCCCAGCGCCGGTAACGTGCCGAACAGCAACCCCGTGAAGATCGAGATGCCGAGCGTGAATATCAGCACCAGCGGATCGAGCGTGATCTCTCCGGTGCGTGAGGTGAACCGGCCCACGAACGTCGTCAGCATATCGATGGTCAGCCACGCGATGCCCATGCCAATCACGCCGCCGACTCCGGCGAGCAACGTGCTTTCGGTGAGCAACTGTCGAACGAGGCGGCCGCGGTCGGCGCCGAGCGCGGCACGCATCGCCAGCTCCCGATCGCGGCCCAGCATCCGCGCCAGCGTGAGGTTGGCCACATTCGCGCAGGCGATCAGCAACACCAGGCCCGTGATGCCAAGCAGCATCAGCAACAACTGGCGTGCGCCCGTGGTGAGCGCCTCGCGCACGGGCACGGTCGTGGCGCGGAAGCCTGATGTTTCCGGCCGATACACCTGCTTGTTGCCCTCCGTAAAGTTGTGGCAAATGGCGCCGACGGCGCTCGCGGCCTGCTCCGCCGTGGCGCCCGGCTTCAAGCGTCCGAAGACGTTCAGCGCGCCGAATGCGCGCCGGTTTTGCGCGATCTGCCGTTCGCCGGCAGCGCGGAACGGGCAGGCCAGCACCGGCATGTAGACGTCGTTCTCCTGCGGATAGTGCGGCACGTTGGGCAGCACGCCAATGACGCGATGCGGGCGATCGTTCATCTCGAACACCTGGCCGACAATGTTCGGGTCGCCGCCGAACTTGGTGCGCCAGTAGGTATGGCTCAGGATCAACACCGCTTCCGCATCGCGCACATCGTCGGCGGCGACGAAGGTGCGGCCGATGATCGGCCTGATGCCCAGCAGATCGAAGAAATTGTGCGATACCACGCCGGTGTTGACGCGATCCGGTTCGCCGCGGTTGATCAGATCGAAGTTCATCTGGTGGTATTCGACCAGGCCGTCGAAGACGTCCTTGCCGCGCTCGCGGTAGTCGAAATACTCGGCGATGGCGACACCGACCTGGGGCTGGCCCGACAGCGGCCGCGACTGCTGGACCACGACCAGCCGATCACCATGTTCGTAGGGCAAGGGCTTCAGCAGCACACCGTTGATCACGCTGAAGATCGCGGTGTTGGCGCCGATGCCGAGGCCGAGCGTCAGCACGGCCAGCAGCGCATAACCCGGATGCTTCGAGAGCGCGCGCGCGCCGTAGCGAAGGTCGGCGACGAGCGATTCGATCCAGCTGACGCCGCGCGCATCGCGCGTTTCTTCTTTGTGCTTTTCCATCGGGCCGAAGCTCCTGAGCGCCTTCTGGCGCGCGTCCTCCGGGCTCATGCCGAGCCGGATGTTCTTGTCGGTTTCCATCTCGATGTGAAAGCGGACTTCGGCATTGAGTCCGCGATCGAGATCGGCGTGGCGGACGAGCGCCTTAAGTCGTTTCCACATCCAGAATCCTCTGGACGGCGAGGGTCATGCGTTCCCACTGCGCCGTCTCCTCCTTGAGCTGCCGCTCACCCTTCTTCGTCAGCTTGTAGAACCTGGCCTGGCGGTTGTTTTCCGATGCGCCCCATTCCGAGTCGATCCAACCCGCGGTATCGAGACGCTGCAACGCCGGATACAGCGACCCCTGGTTGACGCGGAGGACGTTCTCCGAAACCTGCTGGATGCGCTGCGAGATGCCCCAGCCGTGCTGCGGACCGAGCGCCAGCGTCTTCAGGATCAACAGGTCGAGCGTGCCTTGCAACAAGTCGAGTTTCGCCATGAGTCGTTCTTTTATCTGTGCCCAATCAGTGTTTAATCTGTGGCCCCGTCACCGCCGGCAGCCGCCGCCGGGTCCAGTCGACGATCGATCCGTCGTAGAGCCGTGCGTCGTAGCCGAGGTGACGCGCGACGAAGTAGGTCACCGACGCGCGCATCCCGACCATGCAATAACTCACGAGCGGCGTCGTCTTCGTGGCGCCAATGGCATCGAACTTCTTGCGCAGCTCGGCGTCGGGAAGGAACTTGCCGGTCGAATCGAGAAGCGTGTTCCACACCAGCTGACGCGCATCGGGCAGGTGGCCCTTGACGTGCGCGCCGTTCATGCCGCCGTCGGCGCCGGTGAATTCGCTGTCGGGCCGCGCGTCGAGGAGCGTCATCTTCGCCCCTCGACCCTGCTCGGGGCGACCGTGAGCTTGTCGAAGGGTCGGCGACGACAGCCGTTCCTTGATCCAGTCGGCGCTGACCACGCGATCGGGTTGCGGTTTCGGTGTCAGTGCCGCGATCGCAACCTTCGGCGGCGCACCTGATCTCAATCGCACCGCCGCTGGCTTTCCACGCGTTCAAGCCGCCGTTCAACACCTTCGCGTTTGGGTGCCCGATGTAGTCCAGCGTGAAGAACATTCGGGTCGCCGGTATCGCGGCACCGTAAATCACGATCTTCGACTTGTCGCTGATGCCGGCGGCGCTCAGCACCTTCTTCAATTGATCGACCGGCGGCAGCTCAGAGGACAGGCCGTCGGCGTCGATGGCAATCTCGCTGTAGCGGACCAACCGGGCGCCCGGTATATGCCCCGCGATGAAGTCGTCTTCGCTGTTCCCGACCGCAATAACCACCGTCGCGGGATCCTTCAGCGACGCGGCAAGCTCGGCAGGTGAAATGAGAAGTCCCGGCGGCGTGGCGGCCAGGACCGCGAGAGCCATGAGTATTGTCGACATCCGACAAGAGCATTTCCGCTCTCTTGTCGAATGTCAACAGGAGCTTCGATTCTTGTGTGACGAACGGCGGGGTAGCCTACATCGTCCCGGGCTTGATGGCGGCGATTACGCGCCTGGCGAACTCCCCTGCGCTGCCCTGGTGCCAGCGCCACACGACCACGAGGTCGTGGTCGGGCGACACGGTGATGGTGTTGCTGCCGGCCCCGTTCGCCGAAAAGGCGTTTGTCGGCAGCCCCGCCAGTGCCTTGCCCGTCGTGTTGAGCCACCACAGGTAGCCGTATCCGTTACCGGGAGAGTTGGCCGCGCCGCCCTGGGTCAACGCTTCCTTCACGAACGCGGGCGGCAGGATCTGCTTGTCGCCCCACTTGCCGCCGCGCAACCACAAGTAGCCGAAGCGCGCCATGTCCATCGCGTTGATCCACATGCCGCCGCCCCAGCGCGTGCCGCCGCTCACCGACGCCACCTTGCGGCCGTCAAGCTCGACCCAGCTGTTGTGATACGGAATCCAACGCCACGTGTTCGATGCGCCGATCGGGTTCATCACTTCCTCGCGGAACACGTCGGGCACCGGCTTGTTGAAGACGCGCAGCAGCGACAGCGCGAAGCGGTTGATGCGGACGTCGTTGTATTCGTAATGGGTGCCTGGCTTCTTCTGCTCGCGCGGCTTCATCTCGCCTTCGCCGAACGCCTCCTTGCCGATGAAGTTGTCCTGCTTGCCAAACATGTTGCCTTCCCACTCGCTGACCTGCTGCAGGTGGTGCTTCCATGTCACTTGCGCGTTACGCGGCGAATCGTAGCCGCCGTCCTTGACCTTCACGTTGACCGGCTCGTCGAGATTCGTAATCAGGCCATCGCGCATCGCAATGCCGGCGACCGTTGCCAGCATGCTTTTCGCGACCGAGTAGGTCGGATCCACCCATGTGTTGTCGCCGAACTCGGCGACGATGTAGCCCTTGTAGATGACGACGCCGTTGGTCTTGGCGCGGATGTTCGGCACCGAGCCGAGCAGCGTGCCGAAGATACGCTCTTGATCGGAGAAGTCCATCGCGCGGTTCGATTCGCGCGACTGCGCGAAGGCGATCGCCTCCTGGAGCTTGACCGGATCGAGCCCGAGCTCGGCGGGCGCCTTCTTCGCCCATGCACCCGCCGGCGGATAGTACGGCGCCTGCTGTGCAGACGGCGCTGCGGCCATGACCACGTACAAGGCCACGGAGGCACAGAGGCACGGAGCTAACTTTCTAAATGCCTGTTTCATGTTTCACTCCTCAACGTATTTAGAAAAACAAACTCCGTGACTCCGTGACTCCGTGGCCCGTACGTCGTGTCAGTAACCAGGACCCAGCATCACCGCATTCATGAACAGCAGCATCGTCGACTCGGTGAACGCACGATAATTCGGCTCCTCGGCAAACGCAATGACGTGTCCCTGGCCGAAGGGCTGGTGCATCAGGAAGGCTTTCTGCACGAGGATGTCCTGCGCATCGGGCCAGATCAGGCCCGAAGCAATCAATTTGTCCTTCGCCGCATAGATGCCGACGTTGCGGCCGTTGTTCAGCTTGAGCGGCGCAAACACGCGATTCCCTTCGATCATGACCTGCGTTTCGCCGTCGTTGCCGGCGGTGAGCCAGTGGTAAGTATCGAGCGTCACGCGCAGGATCGCGCCCGGCTGCGACGCGGGCCGCTCGCGATCGGGTTGGATCGCCTTGTCGTAATCGAACTCGACGGGCTTCGGCGCGTTGGCGTTGCCGCCACCGCCGCCACTACCTCCAGTGCCGCCAGTCGGAGGTGGAACGTCAGGCTTGCCGTCTTTCAGGAGGCCCGTGGTCTCGAGCAAACCCACATTCGATCCGGTGGCCCAGCGTGTGGCTTCAGCGATCGTGATGAGCGTGCCGCCGGCGCGCAGCCAGTCCTTGATGCGATTGAGCACTCCTTCATTGATCTGGCCGGCGTAGTTTCCCGACGGCAGGACAATGACGTCGTAATCGTTGAAGTCGGCGCGACCGAGCGAGCTGGTCCGCACCGCGGTGACGCCGACGCCAAAACGGCGTTCCAACGCGTATCGCGCCCAGCCAGCGGATAGCGTGTTCGTCGGCGTATCCCAGACGAGCAGCACCTTCGGCGCCTTCAGCACCGCCACGTCGTTGCTGCCGAGCGAGGTGCCGTCCTCGACCCACGTCGAGTCAATCGGAATCAGCTCGGCGCCGTGTTTCGCGGCCAGTGCGGCGAGCTTCGCGTTCAGATCCGCCGGGTTGCCGGCGTTGCGGATGAACGCGGTGCCGATCGGGTAGCGTCGCCCGCTCTGTGTGAACGTGCCGCCGACGCTGGTGAGTCGGATGCCCTGGCGCATCGCATCTGCTGTCAGCGAGACCGCAGCGGATCCCCACGGCATCAAATATCCGACCTTGGCGGCGGGCAACGGACGCATCGGCATCTGCGCGTCGTGCTGCGACGGCACGGTGGTCGACTTGACGCTGATGGCCGACGAGCTCGTCACCATCTCGACGTCGAAGAGCATCGGCAGGTTCCACGCCGTCACGTCGTAGATCTGATCGTTCAGCCGCATCTTGCGGCGCTCTTCCTGCTTCTTGATGAACTCCGCCGACTGCTCCGTCTTCGGATCGAGCAGGTTGCGGATCATCCGCGCGGCCGGCTGCGCGTTCGACACGATGTAGGCGCCGGCCGGGAGGGTCCGGCCCGCGAGCTTGACTGCCTCCTCGGCTCGGCGCACCTCGATGCCCTGTGTCGCAAGATTCTTCGCCAGCGCGTCGGCGCGCGACGGATCGTGGCCCGGCACGATCACGTACTCACGGATCGGCCCCTTCTCGCCCTCCGCGATCGCGCTCCGCCGATACTCGAGGTATTGGCGCATGAACTGCTCGCGATGGCGGGCCGCAGTGATCGCGGTGACGATCGCGGCATTGAAGTGGTGCATGACGCCGTCGCGATACGTGAGCGTGTCGCCGTCGCGGCGAGTGAACGTCAGGCCGCGAGCCGACGCCTGTTCGTAGGTGTTGCCGATCGATCCCTGGAACGTCGGCCAGGAATCGCCGTAGCCGGGATAGAACGCGTCGTAGACCTCGCGGATGTAATATGCCCAGCCGCGCTCGTCGAATCGCGCCGCGTTGGCGCGACCGAGCAGCTCCCATGCGGCAATCTGGCTCTTCGTCACGTGCGGATTGATCGCCTCGGCCGGCGGCGAGAAGTAATAGGCGTTGTCGCCGCCCTGCTCGTGAAGATCGACGGTGATCTGCGGTTGGTACTCGAGGCCGATCCGGATGCGGCCCCGCGTCTCGGGCTGCGACTGCGCGAACCAGTCGCGGTTCATGTCGAACAGATAGTGGTTGGTGCGTCCGCCCGGCCACGGTTCGTCATGCTCGGCAGAATACGGCGCCGGGTCGGGGTTCATCGCCCGCCCCTGCTGATTACTGGCGATGAACCGCGCGCGGCCGTCGGGATTCTGCATCGGATCGATGAGGACGAGCGCGTCGCGCAGGACCGCGTCGACGCCGGCGTCGCCCTGCGAGGCGAGCAGGTGATACGCCTCGGCGAGCGCCGCGTCGGCCGAGGAGATCTCATTGCCGTGAACGCCGTGCATCAGCCAGACGACAACCGGCAGCTCACGCGCCAGGCGATCGCCTTCGGAGCCGGATGTCTTGCGCGGATCGGCGAAGCGCTGGATGTCGGCTTTCACCTGATCGAGCTTCGCGATGCGATCGGGACTACCGATCACGAACAGCCACAGCGGCCGCCCTTCCCAGGTCGTCGCGTACTGGATCAGCCGCGTTTTGGTGGGTGCCGCTTTCTGCAATGCCTGCAAATACCGGGCGACGTCCTCAGGTGGCGTGATCACCTCTCCGTGATCGTGACCGAGGACCGACTTGAGCGTCGGCATGGCCGGGTCGTACTTTGCGCCGGGCCATAACGCCGGCTCCTGAGCTACAGCCCCGGTCGCCAGAAATAACGAATAACAAATAACGAATAACGAAACGGGACGTTTCATTTATCGAGGAGCTCCAGTAATTGCTGGGCGAAGCGGCCAATGCGATCTTCGGCCTCGCCGTAGTTGCCACTTATTGCGTTACCGAGAAATGAAACGACGATGGCTCCCGAGCGCGCGTAAATGATGCCGACGTCGTTGGCGAGCACCGGCGGGAAGTCGCCGGTCTTGTGTGCGATCGGGACGGTAATGAAATGCGGCAGCCGCCGCGTGCCGGCCTGTTGCGCGCGCATCATCCGCAGCATGTCGTCGCAGGCCGTCCGCGACGCGATCGTCTTCTTCTCGATGGCTTCGATCATCAGGCCGACGCCGCGCGGGCTGATCTCGCCGAGCCAGTACGATCGATCCGCATTGGTCCGGGCGTTGCGATCGTCCTTGGGACCGAGCGCGTTGTACTTGGCGAACAGATCGCCGGTGGTTTGCACCAGGCGCTGACCTTCTGCGTAGCCCGATTCCTTCAACCACGCATTCACCCGCTCCACGCCGCCCACCTTCGCGATCGCCAGATCCGTGGCGGTATTGTCGCTCGTGATCACCATCTGCAACAGCACGTCGCGAAACGTCGGCTGCAGGCCGGTGTCGTGGTAGCGAAAGATCCCCGAACCGCCGCGAATGTCTTCCTTGCGGATCGTGATGCGCTCGTCGAGGTTGAGGGCGCCCTTGTCGGCCATCTGGAAGGCGAGCACGAGGACGGGGATCTTGATCACGCTCGCGCTGTTGAAGACCTCGTCGTCACGGACGCCCGCCGTTTCATTCGTCGTGAGGTGCTTGACCCAGATGCCCGCTTTGCCAGGAAACTCGCTCGCGGTACGGGTTAGCAGGTTGTGAAGCGCAGTGGGTTGCTGGGCCAGCAGTAGGCCAGAAAACGCGATGGCGAAGAGGGCTTTCACGCTCGATAAATGTAACCGGGACTGACCCTTTAACACGCGAATTCGTTGCAATTCTTGCGACCGGCTGCAAGAACTGTCACAAAAACGGCTGGTTGAGGGTCAGTCCCCGTTACAACCAGCCGCGTTGGCGCGCGAGGCGGGCCGCCTCGATCCGGTTGGTCACGCCCAGTTTCGCAATCGACTCCGACAGGTAGTTGCGGACCGTGCCTTCGGAGAGGTTCAAGCGCTTCGCGATGTCGGCGCCGGCCAGGCCTTCCTCGGCCGCACGCAGAACCTGGCGCTCACGATCGGTCAGCGGGTCGCTCTCGCCCCACGCATCCTGCGCCAGCTGCGGATCGACAACGCGAAGGCCCTGGTGGACGCCGCGAATCGCATCCGCGAGCTTTTCGGCTGGAGCGTCCTTCAAGAGGTACCCGGAGGCGCCGGCATCGAGGGCGCGGCGCAGGTAGCCCGGGCGCGCGAAGGTCGTGAGGATGATGATCCGCGGCCGCTGGCCCTTGCGGGCGCGATGCAGCTCCGCGGCCATCTCGAGACCCGTCATGTGCGGCATCTCGATATCGGTCAGCACCACGTCGGGATCGGTCTTCGCGGCCAGGGCCAGCGCCTCACGCCCGTCATGGGCGCGCGCCACGACTTCGATATCGGACTCGATCTCCAGGAGCGCCGCCAGGGCGCCGAGCACCATCGACTGATCCTCGGCGATAAGAACTTTGATTGACATGTTCAGCAGGCCAACAAGACTACGTCTCGACTTTCAGCGGCAGGCGGATCAGCAAGCGCGTGCCGCGTTCGGTTTCCCTTTTCAGCACGCCGCCCAATGCTTGTATACGCTCGCTCATGCCGCTCAAGCCGTTGCCGAACGGTGCATCGCTGCCGCGGCCATCATCCTGCACTTCCATCAGCGCCGATCCATCCTGCGCGTAGAACTTGATGTGGCATTTGGTGGCCGCGGCGTGGCGAATGACATTGGTGGCGGCCTCGCGAAGCGCAAGTGTCAGCGCGGATTCCTGGGCCGGCGCGAGCGACACCGATCGCGCTTCGATCGTCGTGTCGATGCCCGCCGTGGTGAGGGTCTCGCGCACATGCTCGATCTCAGCGGCGAGGCCAGACGATCGATAGCCGGTAATTGCCTCACGCACTTCGGCGAGGCCCTGGCGCGACACCCGTTCGACCTCAGCCATCTCCTGCAGGGCCTTTGCCGGATCGCGCGACATCAGCTTCTGCGCCAGCTCGCTCTTGAGGACCACGACCGAGAGCGTGTGGCCGAGCAGATCGTGCATATCACGCGCGATGCGCTCGCGCTCGGCGGCCTTGGCCAGCCGCTCCACTTCCGCCTGCGCGAGCCGTAGCCTGGCGTCGCCCGCTTCCTTGGCGCGCCCCTGGATGGTGAGCGCGCCGATCAGCGCCGAGATCACGACCGACATCATGTAGTGGAACCATTCGCCGCCGACCAGGTACGACGACAGACCGCCGATCACCAGTTGGCCAACCAGGATCCTGGCGGCCGTGCGCGTACTGAAGCCGTTAGCAATGGCCGCCGACCCATAGATGAAGAAGGTCGCGGCCGCCGGATTCCATCGGCTGTTGACAATGGCGATCAGATCCAGCGCGGCGACGACCCAGAGAATGGCCGGCGTGCGTATGAAGTAGCCGCCGAAGTACAACGGCAGGAACACCAGGTAGGACAGGAGCATCACGCTCTTCTGGAACGGCGTGAATGGAACGGCGATCGCGGCGAAGATGAACGGCAGCGAGTAGATCAGCCAGGCATATGTTTCCCAGCCGAGCTCGCGAAACCGCTTGGGCGCGGATGTCATGCGTATGCCTTGTATCTTCTGTGCCATCTGCGCCATCTGTAGCTCATCTTATGACGCGGCCGCCAAGATACACCGTCGACACCTTGCGATACGCGCCAATCTGCTCCGTCGGATCCGCATCGAGCACGACGATGTCAGCGATGGCGCTTGCGGCGATCCGGCCGAGCGACGGCTGACCGACCCGATCGGCGCCGCGCGAGGTCGCGGACTTGAGCAGCTCGGTCAACGGCATGCCGGCCTCGGCCAGCAGCTCCAGCTCGCGAATCAGGGAGATGCCGTGGAATGTGACGGGGTTACCCGCGTCCGAACCGGCGAGGATCGGCACGCCGGCGCGGATCGCCTTCGCAGTCTGTCGCAGCGATCCCGAGAGAGCGCCAGCCATCATGCGAGTCGTCTCGCCTTCGGCCAGCAGAGGCGCCAGCGGCGACTTCGGATCGAGCAGCGACTGCATGATCTGCGGCATCGCCAGGCGACGCACATCCGCATCGGCGCCGTGAAGCGCATCGCGCTTCCATGCCCAGTCGAGGACAACGAGCGTCGGCGTAAAGGTGACCTTCTTCGCCGCCATCATCGCGATGGTTTCGTCGGTGAGCCCGCGCGCGGTGTGCTCGATGCCGTTGGCGCCCGCGTCGATGGCCAGACGCACGTCCTTGTCGGTCCCCACGTGCACGGTCGTTCGCATCCGGCGCGACTTGGCTTCCGCCATTGCCGCGAGGAACACCTCGTCACGCAGCCGCGGCATCGGGTTCGACTCGAAACCGGGCTCGAGCACCAGCTTCACGATGTCGACGCGCTCGCGATCGAGCTCGGCGATCGCGGCGCGCGCCGCGTCGGGTGATTCCACCTGGCGCGTCAGCAGCTCAGCGAGCCCGGGCAGGAACGAGAACATCTCGGATGGATGGCCGCCTTTCGCGGTGATCGACGGCCCTGCATAGAACGTCCGCGGCGCATTCTTCCGGCCGGCCGCGACATCGTTCGAGAGCGCGCGCATCTCCTTGAGGTTGTCGGTGAGCGAGACGACGGATGTCACGCCTGCAGCGAGCGTCGCCTGGAGATCGTGCGCCAGCCGATCGCCGGTGGCTTCGATCGGCGCGGCGCCGACGCCGCCGGAACCGCCCCAGTGCACGTGCGAATCAAAGAGGCCTGGGATGAGGAACTTGCCGGCGAGGTTCTCGACCTTCGCGCCTTCCGGCAACGGCACGCGATCGTCGTCCAGCGACACTTCGGCGATCCTGTGATCGCGGATCACCACGCGCGCGTTGGCGATGCGGCCGCCGAGGCCGTCGAGGACCGTCGCGCCCTTGAGGACGAGCACCTGGCCTGCGGCGGGTCCCGGCTCGACGCGGCGCGCGCCGGGCATGTCGCCCATCTTGAATGCGGGCGCGGCGAGCGCCGACACGCCGAGCGTGAGCGTGAACGCAATCGCCACGATCGCGAGCGAGCGGCGCGGAATGGGTTCGGTGCCTTCCCAGCGGAACAGCATCGACGTCAGGACGATCCCGACGGCGCCGATGGCGAGGAGCACGGCGAGCGATCCGACCAGCGTCAGCAGGCCCTCGCCCCGCACGATCACGCCGCTATAGGTCTCATTGAGATACGTCGTCGGCAGCAGCCGGGCGAAACGCTGGACGCCCTCGGGCAGGACGGCGAAGGGCATCGCCGATCCCGACAGGAACATCATCGGGAAGAACAGCAGGTTGGCGATCGCGGGCGCGGTGCGGATGTCACGCGCGGTGCTGCCGACCAGCAGTCCCATCGGCACGAGCGCGCAGGCGCCGCACAGATACACCGCGACGAGCGTCGGCCAGGACCCGGCCATGCGCGCGCCGAAGATCGCCCATGCGAGCGTCATCAACACGACCAGCGAGATGAGGCCGGTGAGGATCGCCGTGACGCCGTGAGCGATCGCGACGACGGCGGCAGGCACGGGGGTCACCCGCAGACGCCGAAGCAGGCCTGTCTCCCGCTGCTGGACCAGAGGCAGTGCAACGCCGAACAGCGCTCCCGACATCAGCGTCGTCGTCAGCAGGCCGGGCATCAGGTACGCAGCTACTCGCGCATCGCCGCGCGCCATCACGAAGCCAAACAGCAACAGGAAGCCAACCGGAAACGCCGTCATCCAGAAGAGCGCGGTCTTCGAGCGGCGGATCTCGATCAACTGCGCGCGAATCAGGGCGAAGGTGGCGCGGATCATGACGTGGCTCCCACGAGTTGAAGGTAAACGTCTTCGAGAGAGGGACGCTTCAGTCGCAAATCGGCGAGACGAGCACCCGATGCGCGCAAGGAATCGGCGAGGCCGACGATCGCCGCGGTTGGGTCGACGGTGCGATAGCGGAGGAGCGATCCGTCCTGGCCTTCGAAGATCGCTTGCGGCACCAGTGTCGACGGATCGATCGCGCCGCTGACGTCGAGCCACAGCGTCGATGCGCCGGCGGCACGCGCGAGCAGATCGAGCGGCGTGCCGTCGGCAACGATTTGCCCGGCGGCGAGGATGATCACGCGATCGGCGAGCGCTTCGATCTCGTCGAGGTAGTGCGACGAGACGAGCACCGTGCGCCCGTCTCGCTTCAGCGACAACAGGATGTCGTGAATCTGGCGCCGCGCCATCGGGTCGAGGCCGGAGGTCGGTTCATCGAGGATGTAGAGATCCGGATCGTGGAGCATCGCCATTGCCAGGGCGAGGCGCTGCCGCTGTCCACCGGACAGTCCGCGCACCATCGCCTTGGCCTTGTCCACGAGATCGACGCGCTCGAGCGCCTGAACAATCCGGCTGAAGCCGGATACTCCGGGGTAGAGGGAGCCATACAGCTTCAACGTTTCGGTGACCGTCAGGTCCTCGATGAACGCCGTCGTCTGCAGCTGCACGCCGATGCGGGCGCGCAGCGCGCCGGAGGCGCGGGCGGGATCGAGCCCGAGCACCGAGACCGATCCGACTGGTCGGAGTGCGCAGGCCTTCGAGAATCTCGACGAGGGTCGTCTTGCCCGCGCCGTTCGGGCCGAGCAAGCCGATGATTTGTCCCGTCGCGGCGATCGAGAGATCGATGCCGCCGAGCGCGTGGACCGAGCCGTAGGATTTGCTGAGGCCCCGAACGTCAATAACCATAGAACTAGAGTGCCTGGGTGCGTACGGTGCGTGAAGTGCCGGTCGTCAGCTTCTACGGGTGACGTTTGTCATGCGGAAAAGGGAACATGCCACATTTTTACGAAAGGTGTAATTTGTTGCAGAATCTGCTCTGGAAGTGCAAGAAATGCACACCCTGATCATCGCAATGCTTCTCATCCAGCAGACCCTTTCGCTTTCGAAGGACGCGTTTGACCTGAAGGACTTGTACCGGCTCGAGATCGTCTGGAATGACGCGCATGTCAAGGCCGACGCCGACGCGCTCGATCAGCTCTGGGCAAACGATCTCGTCGTGACCGTTTCTTCGATGCCGGTGATGAGCAAGGCTGAAGCGCTGGCCATGGTCAGATCGAACCGCATGCCGTTCTCGAAGTACGAGACCTCCGAGTTGAATGTGCGAAGGTTCGGAAACTCCGCGGTTGTGACAGGACAGCTACGGCGCGAACGCTCGATGAATGGCAAGACGATCACCGACAACTGGCGCTTCACCAAGACTTACGTCAGGGTCGGAGGCCGCTGGCGCGTCGTCGCGTGGCACGCGTCGCCAGCCGCTTAGGCGGGACCCGCATAGGGGCCGTTCGGCTGCCAGAGCTCGATGGGATTCTTTTCCGGGTCGTAGAGCCGCGCGAAGCGCCCGTTGGGATACTCCTCCGGATCGACGGTGACCGTGATGCCCGCATCGCGCAGCTGCTTCACCATCGCGTCGAGATCCTTGACGCGAAAGTTCGACCATCGCACACCTGTTCCGCTGGGAAGTACTTCGTGTCCTGCTTGAACGGCGCAAACACGGTTGGGCCGCCGGCCTGGAACCAGGGCGGCGTTTCATAGTCCGACGGCGTCAGTTTCACGCCGAGATGCGTTTCGTACCATTCCGCGAGCGCTTTCGAGTCGCGCGCGCGGAAGAACAAGCCGCCGATTCCGAGCACTTTCTCCATGGCGCGGATAGCTTACTGCTTCCAACCTTCGACGGCGTGAGACCATCAAAGGCGGGCATGGACCGTCTTTCCCAGGACCTTCGCCACGCGATCGCCCGCCTGGTTCGCGATCGCGGCTTTGCCGCAATCACCATCGTCACGCTCGCACTCGGGATTGGCGCCAACACGGCGGTCTTCAGCCTGGTCAAGGCGACGCTGCTCAGTCCGCTGCCCTACGGTGATGCCGAACGGCTGACGGCGATCTGGGGAGCCGATCGCGCCGAGACGACGCACCTGTCACTGCGCGAGGTCTATACCTATCCGCGCGAGTCGCAGAGTTTCGTTGACGTCGCCGGCTACCGGGAGGCCGACGCGAGCCTTCACAGGCGGCGCGGAGCCCGAGCTCATTCGCGGTGGATCGGCGACGCCGAATCTCTTCGAGGTGACGCGCACCGCCGCGATGCTCGGCCGCATCTTCACGCCCGCGGACACTGCCGGCGGCACGAGCGACGTGATCGTCATCAGTCACGGCCTGTGGCAGCGGCGCTTCGGCGGCGGCGCCGACATCATTGGCCGATCGATCCAGGTGAACGGCGTGGCGCGCACGATCATCGGCGTGATGCCGGCGTCGTTCCGCCTGCCGAACGACTACGCGTCGACGCGCCCGACGGAAGCGTGGGTGCCCGAAGTCGTCGACCCCGCGAACCTCGGCCCCTGGGGCAGCCGCTCCTATTTTGGCCTCGCGCGACTGAAGGACGGGGTGACGCCGCAGTCGGCGACGACCGAGCTGTCGGTGGTCGCGTCGCGATGGGTGCAGGCGGGTTACGTGCGGGCCAGACCTGACGGCAGCCTTGGCGGCCTCGCGCGCCGCGTGATCCCGGCGCAGGAATTCATCACGGGACAAGTGCGAGGGACTCTCCTGATCCTGTTCGGATCGGTCGCCTTCGTGCTGCTGATCGCGTGCGCGAACGTCGCGAACCTGCAACTGGCGCGCGCCGACGTGCGGCGCCGCGAAGTCGCGGTACGCACCGCGCTTGGCGCCGGCCGCTGGCAGATCATCTCGCAGTTGCTCACCGAGAGCGTGCTGCTCTCGATCGCCGGCGCCGCCGCCGGCCTCGCGGTGGCGTGGGCCGGCTTGCAGATCGTCGTCACGTTGAGACCGGCGAACCTGCCGCGACTCGACGAGACGACGCTCGACGGGACGGTGCTCGTCTTCACCGCTGTTCTCGCCGTCGTCCACCGGCATCCTGTTCGGGCTCCTGCCGGCGCTGCAGCTGTCGCGGCCCGACGTGACCAATGCGCTGAAGGACGGCGGACGCATCGGGCACGGCCGGGCGATCGCGCCAGCTGGCGCGGCGCTCCCTCGTCGTCCTGCAACTGGCATCCTCGGTGGTCCTGGCACTCGCCGCCGGCCTCTTGATTCGCAGCCTGATCGAGCTGAATCGCATCGACCTCGGGTTCAATCCATCCAACGTCCTGACCGCGCAGCTGCAGGTGCCGGCGACGGCGTATCCGCAATCGGCGGACGTCGTGCGCTTCTATCGACAGACCGTCGAACGCATCGCGCAGATCCCCGGCGTGCGCGCGGCCGGCGCCGTGCGCGTCCTGCCGCTCGCAAGAACGATCGGCGACTGGTCGATCAAGATCGAAGGCCGTCCCTACGTTCCCGAGGAAAATCCGAACGGCGACTTCCAGGCCGTCACGCCAGGTTATTTCCAGGCGATGGGTCTGACGCTCGTTCGCGGCCGCTTCCTGAACGACGCCGATCGCGAAGACACGATGCCCGCCGTCGTGATCAACGAGACGATGGCGGCGCGCTACTGGCCGAACGAGGACGCCGTCGGCCGTCAGTTCATGATGGGCACCGACGACAAACCCTGGCTGACCATCGTCGGCATCGTCGCCACGGTCCGCCACAACGCAGTCGTCGAAGAACCGCGCAATGAGATGTATGTCGCGCATGCGCAGCTGCCGGCTCACATTGGCTCGGCGCCGCGCGGCATGACGCTGGTCCTCAAGACCGGCCCTTCGAGTCATGGCGCCAACCCGCTCGCGCTCGCGGGACAGGTCCGGGACGCGGTCCGAACCATCGATCGCAACCTGCCGGTGTCCGACATCAGGACGATGGAGCAGGTGACGGCGACGGCGTTGTCGCAGCCTCGCTTCGTCACGTTCCTGCTGGCGCTCTTTGCGGGCACGGCGCTGACGCTCGCGGCGATCGGCATCTACGGAACGATTTCACTGCTGGTGGCGGAGCGCACTCAGGAAATGGGCATTCGCCTCGCGCTCGGCGCGAACCGGCCGGCGATCCTCAGGCTCGTGCTCGGCCAGGGCATGCTGCTGACGGCGATCGGGCTGGCGATTGGCGTCGCCGGAGCAACGCTCCTGATGCGCACGCTGTCCGGTCTGATCTACGGCGTGGGCACGCTGGATCCGCTGACCTTCGTCGCGGTGCCGGCGCTGCTTTGCGCCGTCGCATTGCTGGCCTGTTTCCTGCCCGCGCGCCGCGCCGCATCGGTGGATCCGATCACGACGCTTCGACAGGGTTAATCGCTCCTTGTGATAGGCTCGACCTGTCCGGTCGCGCCGCCGGCATCGATCCTCCTTCGCGGCTTTGGTTTGGACCGCTTCGGAGGACAAATGATGATGCCGATTCTCTTTCTCATTCTTCTTTCGCTGACGTCATTCACCGCGTGCTCGAGCGATTCGTCGTCTCCAGCACCGACGTCGCCGACGCCGCCGGCAGCCTCGATTCCGACGGCTCCAGTTCCGGCTTCGCCACCGTCGGGCCCGCCGACGATCACCATTACCGCTTCCGGCATGTCGCCGCTCGAGATCACGATCGCGCGTCGGCCAGCGCGTCACCTTCGTCAACAACGACGTGCGCGCGCACGATGTGGTCGGCGGTATCGATCCGGCGCACCCGGATTGCCCGGAGATACTGCAAGCTGGATTTCTCACGCCGGGCCAGCGCGGCGACACCGGTGTGTTCACGACGGCGCGGACGTGCGAGTACCACGATCACACCGCGCTCGGCGTTCCGGCGTTTCAGGGACGCATAATCATCCGGTGACGCTTGTCCTCAGCGAGCGCAAGCGAGTCGAAGGGCGCCTCGTCGTCTTCTTTCTGATCCTGCTGGCGCGCCGTCGACCCCGGCTCGCGCACAGGACCCGCCTTCGCTCGCGCCCCCGCATCAACACTCTTCCTCCAACGCCTGGCAGTGGGGCGTCGAGGGGAACGCGTTCGTTGGCTACAACTACCAGTTGCGCAAGTTCACGGACTTCGACGAATTCGAGTCGCAGAACTGGCTGATGACCTCGCTCTCGAAGGTGTTCAACGGCGGATCGAGCGTCCAGCATCATCGGGATGTTCTCGCTCGAGCCATTCACGCTGCAGGACATCGGCTCGCCGCAGGTCTTTCAAACCGGCGAGACGTTCGAGGGCGCGCCGCTGATCGATTACCAGCATCCGCACGACCTGATCATGAACCTGGGCGGCGAGTACTCGCTCGGCTTCGGCGCAACGACCGTCACGATCGGCGCTTACGCGGTCGGGCCGGCGCCGCTCGGGCCGCCGGTGTTCATGCACCGGCCGTCGGCGGCCGAGAATCCGCAGGCGCCGCTGTCGCATCACTATCTCGACTCGACGCACATCACTCCCGGCGTGATCTCGCTCGGAGTGGACCGCGCCGGCTTCAGGATCGAGGCCGGCGCGTTTCACGGCCAGGAGCCGGACGAGGATCGTCTCGATCTCGACACCGGCGCGCTCGATTCGTACAGCGTGCGCGGGTCGTGGGCCGACGGGCCGTGGCAGTTCCAGGTCTCCTGTGGCGACCTGAAGACGCCCGAGCGAACGTCGCCGTACGACGCGACGCGCGTGACGGCGTCAGCCTCCTACTTCAAGGGAGACGATGATCGATCGACGGCGTGGCTGGCGGCGTTTGGGCAGAACCGCGAAGTGTTCGGCAACCTGGAATCGTACCTGTTCGAAGCGCAGAAGCGCGCCGGCACGCGACGCGTTCTACATGCGCGCCGAGAGCGTCGCAAAGGACATCCTCGATGCCGGATTCCATCCGATCGGTGTCGCAGCATACCCATCGGCAATCGCAGGTCAGCGCGCTCACGCTCGGTTACATTCGGGACTTCGCCAGTCGATCGTTCGGGCGGTTCGGGATCGGCGGCGACGTCACCGGCTACCTGGTGCCGGACGAATCTCGAGGAATCGTACGGCACTCCGTGGTCGTTTCACGTCTTCCTGCGCTACCACGGACGCTTCGGCGCCCGTATTGACCATAATCATTGACGGCGGCGCCGGCCTAAGTAAGATAAGGCGCCCCCATGATGCGAAATCCGACGGAGGCGCTTCCCGTGAGGCCAGCGTCCCCCAGCGAAGTCGTTTGCGCTGCCGCGGACGCGTTCGATCGCCCTGCCGATCGAAGCGAAGATCGTGATTCTCGCCTTGTGCTTCCGCCTCGCCGGCGCCGCGGTGGGCTTCATCGCCAACGTCACGATTCCTGATTACCAGAACCAGGGCTTCACGCGTCCTGAAGCAGCCCCATCCCTTCTGGGATCGTTTCGCGCGATGGGATTCCGGGTGGTATTACGGCATCGCCTCGGGCGGCTACAACTACGTCGAGGGCGGGCGCAGCAACCTTGCCTTCTTCCCGGTCTATCCGCAATTGATGGGGGCGCTCGGCCGGGCCATGGGCGGCGCACAGCAGGACTTCTATTTCGCCGGCATCCTGATCAGTTGGCTGGCGTTCGCCGCGGCGTTGCCGCTGCTCTACCGGCTGGCGCGTTTCGACCTGTCGCACGAGCAGGCGACCCGCGTGACCGTCTACGCCGCCGTGTTCCCGTCGGCGTACTTTTTCGGCGTCGTCTATAGCGAGGCGCTGTTTCTGCTCACGCTGGTCGGCGCCGCGCTGGCGCTCCGCTCGAAGCAGTGGATCTGGGCGGCCGTGGCGGCGATGCATCATGACCGCGACACGCGTCAACGGCGTGATGTTCCTGCCGGCGCTCGCCCTGATTGGCTGGGACGCCGCGTCGAACGGCCGCGAGCGGCGCTGGGCCGCTGGCGGCTGCGCTCAGCGGCGCTCGCCGGGATTGGCGGCTACTCGCTGTTCGTATACACGCTTGAGCGGGAATCCCTTCGAGTGGTACGACAGCATCACGCGATGGGGCTACCACCCGGGCGGCAATCCGTTCAGCGGGCTTGTCTCGATCGCGCAACATCTGGTGTCGCGTCCGATCGAGTTCATCGCGACCGAGCCGATGGCGCCGTACGCCACGCTCAATGCGATGGCCGCGACGGGGGCGCTCTTGGCCGTGCCGTTCATCTGGGAACGATTCGGCCGCGGCTATGCGGCGATCGTCGTGCTCGGACTGCTGCTCCCGCTGTCGTCCGGACAGTTCGAGGGCCTGGGCCGCTACTGTTCCGTGCTCTTCCCGCTGCCGATCCTTTTCGGGTCCATGCGCGGCGAAACCCGCCACCTCGGATTGATGATCGGATTCGTATTGTTCTACACGCTGGGGCTCGTGCTGTTCGGGAACGTGCATCCGCTGTTCTAGGAAGTCGAAACGGCTGAGCCGGAGCGAATTCTCGCTTCAAACCAACTCGAAAATTGATAGGCTGCGCGCAAGGGGTGGAACATGCCTGTCCTCGCGTTCCTCGTCGCCGCGTTACTCGCACAAGCCCCGCTTCCCGACTTCACCGGCGAATGGAGGATGGTCGCAGCGCGCAGCGGATCGCCGCTGCAAACGCCGCCGGTCACCGAGATGGTCTTCCTCATCGAGCAGCGGCCCGATCAGATCGCCATCGAGTCGACGACCGGCAGCGACAAGCCGATTCCCGTCGTGTATCCGATCGGGCCTGCGCCGAAACCGCCCGCCGATCCGCTCGGCGCCGGCCTGAAGCGCGCCTACTGGGATGGACGCCGCCTCGTCATCGAACAGGGCGGCACGATCAGCGGCCAGACCGTCTCGCTCCGCCAATCGTTGACGATGGATTCGGAAAGTGGCGAGTTGATCGTCGAGCGGCTCGTCATCGTGCAGCACGGCTACACGCAGCGCGGCGCGCAGAACTACTCGACGGTCAAGGACGTGTTCGCGCGCGCGAAACGCTGAGGCGCTGCGCTATTCCGCGATGTAACGCCAGGCACCGCCGATGTTCCTCCGCCAGATCGTGAAGAACGGCTGGCCGGGAGGGATCTTGCCATCTGCGCCGGGCTCGTTGCGGACGATGTAGCCGATCGTCACGCCGAAGTCTCCGCTCGCGGCGATGATCGTTTTGTCCGGTCCCCAGTTCACCGGGCTGGTGTTGGGCGCCACGCCCGCGCCAACCGAGTTGCCGATGGCATCGTTGCCCATCACAAACGTCAGCGCGTCCGGGCCGCCGAGATTGATCGCATCCGGGCTGCCGTACTTCTTGAACGCTTCGCCAATGCCCATCGTCTGCGCCTCGCGCGAGAAGGATCGTTCCGCTTCCGCCAGGCTCTCGCGATTTTTTTCGATAGCGGCCGCATCGTTCCTTGCGGCCACGATCTGCTTCGGCAGCACATAGCTGACTGCCACTGCGGGCGCAGCGGCCCTGGCCGGCGTGCGCTTGTAGGCGAGCACGCGCCACCCGGTGCTCTGCTTCTCCCAGTACGCCAGATACTTCGCGGGATTGATGGTCCCATCCGCGCGCGTGATCGTCATGAAGCCGGCGGTGAAACCGTGCGTGCCGTCAGCTGACACCGCGACGCGCACGGGCGTCCATTCCAGTTTCGCGCCGGTGTTGGCCGGATTCGATTTCAGCGCCTCGATCGCCTTTTGTGATCCGTACGCGATCGTGCCGGGCGCCGGCATCGCGACGTCGGCGGCAAACATCGATGACAGTCCACTGATGAGATCGGTCTTCGCGCTGGCTGCGGAGAATGCGCGATCGGCCGCGAGCAGTTCGTCAGCGATTTGCTGTGGTGAGTTGGTCTGCGCCGTGACGAGCGCAGGGACGAACATCAGGACGAGAAGCGAGGCATTGATTTCACGTAAGGGATTTGCCGGCTCGCAAAAGTGTCGCTGTCACGTACGGGCCACGGAGGCACGGAGCCACGGAGAACTTTTCTAAACGCCAATGCTGCTAAGCGGCCTGGTCTTTCCAAAATGTCTCCGTGCCTCCGTGCCTTCGTGGCCAACGTACGTGGACAAGTATCAGACACCGTATTTGTCGGGATCCCACTGCAGGCCGAGCTCGGTCGGCGGCGCCATGTAGCCTGCCAGCGCCGACGCCGCAACGACGGACGGCGATGCGAGGTAGCCCTCGCCGCCGAGGCCCATGCGGTTCTGCCAGTTGCGGTTGAACGACGTGATCGCGCGCTGGCCCTTGGCGAGCGCATCCGGTCCCTGGCCGAAACACGGTCCGCACCACGACGCGCGGATCTCGCCGCCGACGCTGCGGAACACATCGGCGATCGACTCGCCCTGCAGGCGCGGATCGGGCTGCTCGATCGCCGTCTTGACGCCGCCGGATCCCGGGAAGACGACGAATTCCTTCTGCGCCTTCGTCAATCCCTTCTGGCGCGCCGCCATCAGGACCAGCGCGGCCGACAGCAGATCGTCGTAGCTGCCGTTCGTGCACGAGCCGATCATCGCCTTGTCGAACTCGATCCGCTCCTTCGCCACGTCCTCCGCCGGAAACGCGTTGCCGGGGCTGAACGGCTTGGCGATCATCGGCGCGACGTCGCCGAGCTCGAACGCCTCGTCGATCTCGAATGCGCGCATCGGCACCGCACGCGAACTGCGGATACGGCAGATTGGCGATGCCCTTGTCGCGATACCACGCGTGGGTGATGTCGTCCGGCGCGAAGATGCCGTTCAGCGCCTCCGCTTCCGCCATCATGTTGGCGATGGTGTTGCGAAACGCGATCGGCAGCTGCTTGTCGGCGTCGACAAGTTCCACCGACATGCCCTGCGACTGCTTCGCGCCCCACCGGCGCAGCAGCTCGAGGACGATGTCCTTGCCGGTGACCCAGGGACTGAGCTTGCCGCGGAAGGTGACGCGGCGCTCCTTCGCCATCGTGAAGTAGATGTAGCCCGTCGACCACCCGAACCCGAGCGTCGTCGATCCGACACCCATGCCGACCGCGCCGTAGGCGCCATAGGCGCGGCTGTGCGAGTCGGCGCCGGGAATGAACTGGCCCGGCAGGACCAGGCCCTGCTCCGGAAAATAGAAATGGAAGATGCCGTCGCCCGGCGTCGCGTAGTACGGCTTCTCGATGCTGATGGAACGGCAGCGAACTGCCGGCCGATCGCCGTCTGCTTGTCGTCGTCTTTCTTGCCGGTGAAGACGAAGTGATCGTTGGCGACCGCCGCCTGCCGCGGAAAGATCGTGTTGCCGCCGGTGATCTGATTGAACGTGTGAATCGAGAACGGCGCGGTGCCGTCGGATGCCGGCAGCAGGTCGGCATAGACGCGCAGCGTCGCGCCCGGCGCGACGTCGGCGTCCTTGTCGACGCGATGCGCCCAGACGATCTGCGCCGTCGACGACATGGTGCGCGCCAGCGACCGGATCGGGAAACACTATTTCTGGCGTCCGCTCCACGGACGCGCGGAACTCGCGGCGGCCGACCGCAAAGATGCCGCCGCTCTGGCGGATCTCATCTTCCTTCGCGCTCAGCGGCACCGGCGTATAGCTCTTGCCCTGCGTGACGTTGGCGATCTGGCGCGACACCGGATCGAACGTGAATTCGTCGCCATCGCGCGCGTCGGCGACCGCCTCCGGGCTCTGCACGACGTGCAGGCCGAGGTTGAACGAGTTCCTGCGGAAGATGTCGCCCATGTTGTTCCCGCAGATGATCACCATCTCGAGACCGACTTCTTCGGCGATCGCCTTCAGGCCGGCCGGCGACATTTCGCGCGAGCTGCCGATCGCAAATCGATCGCCGGCGATCACGAACGTCTCGCCGCGATGGACGCGGGCGCGGAAATCCGGCATCAGGTAGCGGAACGATCCCGCCTTCCACCGCTCGTCGAGCGTGTCCAGGCTCTCGGACACGCAATCCGCCGCCGGCGTGATCTGATCGGTGTCGATGGCGTCGCGTTTCTTCGACGGGTTCTTCGGATCCCAGAGAATCAGCGCCTTGCCGCGAATCAACGGCGCCGCGCCACTCATCGCGACATCCGAATCGCGCGGACCCGGCAGGGACTCGACAGTAACGCCGGGCTTCAAGACAGTCTGGCTTAGCAACTTGCATAACTCAGCGATCTTAGCAGGTGCAGAGGGTGTCGTTGACTTGTCCGGCGCTGGCGCGACGAATCGCGGGGCAGTATCTCCCGTCGTTCGCACTCCGCTCGCCGGTCAAGTCTCGCTCGGCGGCATTAAGCGCCCCAACCGCTATCGCGCTCAGCCCCGGCACTCCGCTGCGATTGCTGCCAGTAACCAGCGGCGGCTCGGTCGAACGCTCACGCCGGGAGATACCGCCCCGCGCTCGCGCCGGCGCCTATCGCGGGAAGGAAGTCGCGTTCGTTTGCAATAAAATGCTCCGCATGAAACACCGCATTTCTTTGCTCGCTATCGCGATGGTGACGCTGGCGGCAACGCCGTTCGCTCAGGAGAAGATCGACAAGGACATCCAGTGGAAGATCCGCCGCGAAGCGACGGACAACTCGCAGATCATGCGCACGATGCACTTCCTCACGGACGTGTATGGACCGCGCCTCACCGGCTCGCCGAACCTGAAGGCGGCGCAGGACTGGATCGTCAAGGAAACGACGCGGTGGGGATTGAAGAACGCGCATCTCGAGCCGTGGTCGTTCGGACATCCCGGCTGGGTGAACGAGCGTCTCTCGGTTCACGCGATCTCGCCGTTCAAGGACGCGCTCGTCGCCGAAGCGCTGGCGTGGACGCCCGGCACCAACGGCGCCGTGACCGCGCAGGTGCTGCAGATCACCGTGCCGTCGCAGCCGACGAAGGACGTGCTCACGAAGTTCTTCGACGACAACCGCGCGAAGGTGAAGGGCAAGATCGTGATGGTCGGCGCGCCGGCGGTGGTGCCGGTCACGATCCTGACGCCGCAGAAGCGCCGTGAAGACAACGACGTGCGCGCGCAGTACGATCCGGTCAATCCGCAGCAGCAGAACTTCGGTGGCGGCGGCGGACCGCAGGGCCCGTCGAACCCGAATGTCGTCCCGGCCGCCCAGGTCGCCGAACAGCTCGATCAGTTCCTGGTCGGCGCCGGCGCCGTCGGCCGCATCAACGACGCCGGCCGCGAGCACGGACAGATCCGCGCGTTCAACAACCGCACCTTCGACGTGGCCAAGGCCGTGCCGACCGTCGTGATGCGCAACGAAGACTACGGCCGCATCTCGCGCATCCTCGCCGACGGCACGCCGGTCGAAGTCGAGCTGAACATCGTCAATCGCACGATTCCCGAAGGCGCCACCGTCTACAACGTCGTCGCCGAAATTCCCGGCAGCGACAAGGCGCAGGAAGTGGTGATGCTCGGCGGCCACATCGACTCGTGGCACTCGGCCACCGGCGCCACCGACAACGCGATCGGGTCGGCGACGATGCTCGAGGCGATCCGCATCCTGCAGGCGATCGGCGTCAAGCCGCGCCGCACGATCGGGTGGCGCTGTGGAGCGGCGAGGAACAGGGGCTGCTCGGATCGCAGGCGTATGTGAAGGAACACTTCGGGATGGTCGAGAATCCGAAGCCGGAGCACGCGAACTTCGCCGGCTACTTCAACATCGATTCGGGCACCGGCCGCGCCCGCGGCGCGTCGGTGTTCGGTCCGCCGGAGGCGGCGGCGATCCTGCGCGAAGCGACGAAGCCGTTTGCGGACAACGGATTCTTCGGCGTCAACGCCACCCAGAGCCGCCGCCGCGGCGGCACGGACTCGACGTCGTTCAACGAGGCGGGCCTGCCCGGCATCGGCATCCAGCAGGATCCGATCGAATACGACTCGCACACCTGGCACACCAATCTCGACACCTACGAGCGCATCATCGAAGGCGATGCGCAGCAGTCGGCGATGGTGATCGCCGCCGCGGTGTATCACCTCGCGATGCGCGATCAGATGCTGCCGCGGCTGCCGAAGGAGAAGATGCCGCCGCTGCCGACGCCGTAGGGCCTACGGGCTTGCGGGCTTGACGGGCTTGGAGTTCAAGGGCGAGCGCTACTTGCCGACGGCAATCACGCGATCGTCCGCGCGCAGGAATACTTTCCCGCCGCCTGCCGCCGGCGACGCGACGAAGTGGCCGTCGAGCTTGTTGCGCGACACGACCTCGAACGTGCGGCCGGCCTTCACCACGATCGTCTCGCCGCCCTCGCTGACGAAGTAGACCTTGCCGTCGCCGGCGATCGGCGACGCGCTGAACGTGCCGCCGACGCGCTCCTGCCACAGCCGCTGCCCGTTGCTCGCATCGAACGCCGACAGGATGCCGTTGTCGGTGCTCATGTAGATCACGCCCTGGTAATGCACCAGCGACGAGACGTACGGGCCGCCGGTCGGAACGCGCCACGCGACGTGCGTCTTCGTGATGTCGCCGCGGCCGCCGAGCCTGATCGCCATGAACGGGCTGCTGCGATAGCCGCGGCTCAGATAGAGGATGCCGTTGTCGACCATCGCGACGGGAATCGGGAAGCGATTCACTTCGGGATAGGTCCACAGCGACTTGCCGGTCGCCGGATCGAACGACTCGACGCCGCTGTTGGAGTTGACGATCAGCTCGTTGCCGCCGGGACCCTGCACGACAATCGGCGAGCTGTACGACTCCTGGCCGGCGGGCTTGTCGATCTTCCACTTCACCGCGCCGGTGCGCTTGTCGAGCGCGAGCAGGTACGACGCCGGCGAGTGATAGCAGAGCAGGATGATCGAATCCTGGAACAGCACCGGCGAGCTGGCGTGGCCCCAGTTGATGTCGAACGCTCCGTACTCCTTGCCAAGATGCTTCGACCACACCGGCTTGCCGGCGACGTCGAGCGCGACGATCTGACCGGTGCCGAACCACGCGTAGACGCGCTCGCCGTCGGTGACGGGACTGGCGCTCGCCAGGTTGTGCTTGTCGTGCACCGGCGGCAGATCGCCCTCGCGGCGTCGTCTCGTGAATCCACAGCCGCTTGCCGGACGCTCGATCGAAGGCTTCGACGATGAAGGCGACGTCGGTGCGGGAGCGGCGCGCCAGCGTCGACTCACCGGCCGTCGTCGGATCGCCGCCCTGCGTGAGCGTCGGATGATTGCCGGCCCTGCGACGGCCGTCGCCCGCCTGCGAGGTCACGAACACGCGATTGCCGGACACGATCGGCGACGATACGCCGGCGCCTTGCAAGCGGCGCCTGCCACGCGACGTTCTCGTCGCGCTCCACGTCGACGGCAACGGCGACGGCGCGGCGACGCCGGTCGCCGTCGGCCCGCGCCAGTGCGGCCAATCGTTCGCGCTCAGGCTGACGGTCAGCACGAGAACCAGAACTATGGAACCCAACCGAACCAAACCTTTGGAACCATTTGGAACCTTTGGAACCCCTGGAACCGTTGTTCTAAGGTTCCAGATCGCTCTTGAGAATCTCGTCGAACGTTCGTGTAGGTGGCAGTGGCGAGGATGTCGTCGAGGGCGCTGTACGCCTTGTAGTACTCCTCCATCTTGTCCGGCACCCACAGGTCGAGCGCATCGTCGCGGCGGAAGGTCACGATGACCTGGCGTGCGCACGACCGGATCGGCGGCGTTCAGCTCGGTCTTCACCACCGTGCCGCTGAACGGATCGATCCAGATGATGCCCGTCATCGCGAGGTCGCGCCCGCGCGACGTCTTGATCAGCGTCGGCCGCGCCACTTCCTTGTAGATCGCCTTTCGCAGCATGCGGCCGGCAATCGTCTCTTCGCCGCCGTCGGTGAACTCGAAGCGCTCGTTGACGCGCGGGTGCAGGAACATCATCGCCAGCAGCGGGATGTTGATGGTGCGCGCGACGTTGCCGAGATTGTGCTTGGCGCTGTCGCTGCTGAACGCGGCGGCCTTCTCGAATCGCCCCTTGTCGTTCGTGGTGAACAGCTTCAGCAGCCGATCGTCGCGCTCGCGGAGCTTGCGGCCCTTGACCTCGTAGGTGTCGCGGAACGGCATGAAGCCTTCGCCGTCGCCGCCGAGCTGCACCAGCAGGTAGTCGGACTTGATGATCTGCTGGCTGATCGGCGCCGCCGCCCTGCATGCCGCCGCCGGGATTGGAGCGCGACAGGTTCGACCCGGGATTCGGCGGCCGCTGCAACTCCTGCACGTAGTGTTCGTCGGCCGCCAGCAGCGCGAAGCGCTGCTCGTAGTTCATCGTGTAGCGCATCGCGCTCGACAGCACGGTCGTGAAGCCCGAACCGGGCTGGCTGCCGACTTGCTCCTCCTTCGCCAAGGCTACGGAGGACAAGGCGTGTGACGTGAGGACGCCGAGCGAGAGGGCGAGCGCCGCGGTGACAAGGGTCGTTCGCATGACTGGCTCCGCCCGCAATCCTACTAGAATGAGTTGCCTCCCTCCAATGTCTTCGATCCGCACCGAATTCCTGCCAATGCTGAAGATCGCCGTCCCCGTCGTGATGGCGGAGCTCGGCTGGATGACGATGGGCGTCGTCGATACGGTGATGGTGGGACCGCTCGGTCCCGAGGCGATCAGCGCCGCCGGCGTCGGCAACGCGATGCACATCGCGTTTGCGATCTTCGGCATGGCGGTGATGCTCGGCCTCGACACGCTGGTCTCGCAGGCCTATGGCGCGCGCGACATTCGCGACTGCCATCGCTGGTTCTTCGACGGCCTGACGCTCGCCGGACTGATGGCGGTGCCGATCATGGCGCTGCTCGTGCTGGTGTGGTTTGCGATTCCGTCGCTCGGTTTTCACGGCGCGGTGCGTCCGCTGCTCGAGTCGTATTTCGGCGTCCTGCTGTTGAGCACGCCGTTCCTGCTCGGCTATGCGGTCTGCCGCCGCTACCTGCAGGCGATGCACGCGGCGACGCCGGTGATGTTCGCGCTCGTCACCGCGAACCTGATCAACGCGGCCGGCAACTGGGTCCTGGTCTACGGCCACTTCGGCTTTCCCGGCGCTGGGCGTCGCCGGCTCGGCGTGGGCGACGGTGATCTCGCGCGCCTACATGCTGGGGTCGCTGCTGTTCGCGGTCTGGTGGATCGATCGCAAGCGCACGCGCGGAATGCTCGGCACAGGGTTCGATGATCGCCGAGGGCTTGTGGCACGTCGATCGCGCGTTCGACGCCGCGCGACTCCGGCGGCTGCTGGCGCTCGGGCTGCCGGCCGCATCGCAGGTGGGCGCGGAGGTCGGCGTGTTCGCGCTGGCCACGGCGTTGTCCGGGCACGCTCGATCCGATCTCGAGCGCCGCGCACCAGATCGCGCTCAACATGGCCGGTGTCGCGTTCATGATTCCGCTCGGACTCGGATCCGCCGGCGCGGTGCGTGTCGGCCACGCGGTCGGCGCCGGCGATCGCGCGCGCGCCTCGGCCGCAGGCTGGACCGCGATCCTGCTCGGCATCGTCTTCATGATTGCTTGCCGCGCTCGTCTTCGTCCTCGTGCCGCGGCAATTGATCGGCTTGTTCACGACCGACGCCGACGTGCTCTCGGTCGGCACGTCGCTGCTGTTTCTGGCCGCGATCTTTCAGCTCTTCGACGGCATCCAGGGCGTGATCACCGGCACGCTGCGCGGGATCGGCGACACGCGCACGCCAATGATGGTGAACCTCGTCGCGCACTGGCTGCTCGGGTTGCCGATCGGCTACCTGCTGTGCTTCGTGTCGGGTGGGGCGTGTACGGGATTGTGGGTCGGCTTATCGCTGGGCTTGATCGTCACCGGGTCGATTTTGTTCTACGTCTGGACGCGAAAGATCAGGCACTATCGAGAGCGGGACCAGCGCACCTCACAGAGTCACAGCTGCCGTGATCAACGATTGCCACGTCCATTTTTTCTCGCCGAGCTTCTTCGCCGGCCTCGGCGCCGATCGTCAGCGCATCAGCAGCCTCGGATGGGAGTTTCCAGACACCGCCGAGGGTCTCGGCACACGGTGGGTCAGCCGAGCTCGACAAGCACGGCGTGCAGAAGGCGGCGCTCATCGCCAGCCTGCCCGGCGACGCCGATTCCGTCGCCCTGGCCGTCGCGCACAATCCCGATCGCTTCGTCGGATTCTTCATGCTCGATCCGACGCGCAAGGACGCGATCGACTACGCCAAGCGCGCACTCGACGAAGGCCTGCGCACGATCTGCCTGTTTCCCGCGATGCATGGCTACCATCTTCACGACGAGCGCGTCGCGGAGGTGTTCGACCTGGCCGCCTCACGCCGCGGCGGCACAGTCGATCAGGTCGCAGTGTTCGCGCATTGCGGCGTGCTGTCGGTCGGCATCCGCAAGAAGCTCGGACTGCCGAGCCCGTTCGACATTCGCTTACGGCAACCCGATCGATCTGCACGCAGTCGCTCTGAAGCATCCGACGGTGCCGATCATCATTCCGCATTTCGGCGCCGGCATGCTGCGCGAAACGCTGATGCTCGCGGACTGCTGCCCTAACGTGCACCTCGACACGTCGAGCTCGAACTCCTGGATCAAGTTCACGCCCGGGCTGACGCTCGAGCAGGTCTTCAAGACCGCTCTCGACGTGGTCGGACCCGATCGGTTGATCTTCGGAACGGACTCGTCGTTCTTCCCGCGCGGCTGGAACGGCGAGATTCATCAGAAACAGAAATCCGCGCTCGACGCCATCGGCGTGAGCGCGGATGTTCAGAACAAGATCTTCGGCGGGAACTTCGCGCGGCTCTTCAGCTAGCGCGACAAGGCCTCGGCGATCACCCTGCCGGGAGACATCCTCGTGGTTGGCAGCGCCCGGGACACCGCCCCGGCGTTGAATGATGCCGACCGCAACGACGTCATTGGTCGGATCGATCCAGAACCACGTGCCGCCAATGCCCCACCACCAGTAGCTGCCCTTGCCGACCTGGCGCTTCGCCGCGTCCGGATCGAGGACGACGGCGAAGTCGTAGCCGAAGCCCTGTGCCGGCGAGAAGCGCGCCTGTCCGATTCCTGAATTCGAGTTGAGCGCTTCGTCGCTCAGCACGTTGGTGCGCATCATGTCGACGGTGGCTTTCTTGAGGATGCGCTTGCCGTCGTACTCACCGCCGTTCAGCAGCATCTGCGCGAAGCGGAAATAATCCGCGGCCGTGCCGTACAAGCCGCCGCCGCCGGATGGCAGACCCGGCACCTTCGAGATGTTGGGATCAATCGCCTCAGCCACGAGCCCCGCTTTCGCCTTGTCGTAGGCATAGATCGTCGCCACGCGCGGCAGCTTCTCGGCGGGCACCGCGAACCCGGTGTCGACCATGCCAAGCGGCTCGAAGAGCCGCGTTCGCAAGAACTCAGGGAAAGTCTTGCCCGAGAGTTTCTCGACGAGATAACCCTGGATGTCGACCGATACGCTGTAGACCCATTTCGTTCCCGGCTGATACAGCAGCGGCATCGTCGACAGCCGGTCGATCATCCCCTGCAGTGACGGCGCCTCCAGCGGGTTATTCGCCCGGTAAATCACGTCCACCGGAGTGTTGCCGAACAGGCCGTAGGTGAAGCCCGCCGAATGCGACATCAGCTCGCCCATCGTCGGCGGATGCGCCGGCGCTTCGAGGATCGGCTGTCCGTCCTTCTCGCCCGCGTAGACCTTGAGGTTGGCGAACTGCGGGATGTGCTTCGCTATCGGATCGGACGGCTTCCACTTGCCTTCGTCGTACAACATCATCATCGCGACGCCGGTAATCGGCTTGGTCATCGAGTAGATGCGCGCGATGGTGTCGGTCTTCATCGGCGCGCCGGTCTCGAGGCTCTGCACGCCGTAGGCCTTGTGCTGCACCACCTTGCCCTTACGCGCGACCAGCGTGACGATGCCGGCGAGCTGTTTCTTGTCGACGAGGTCCTGCATGCCCGCGTCCATCTTGTCGAGCGCGCCGGGAGCAAAGCCGACGGATTCGGGCGCTGCGGTTGGTAACGGTGCGAGGGTCGCCACCCGAGTCTGGGCATGAAGCGACGCCGTCGCCAGCAGCAGCGTGAGCAGGACGAAATGCGAATAACGGAATGAACGCATTATTTTGATCTCCAAACTATCCCACTACCCCTTCGGCACCGGCTTGATCGCCGGGAAGATCGCGCCGTTGCCGACGAGGTCCTTCACCAGTCCCGGCACTTTCGCGACGACTGCATTGGCCTGATCGATCAGCCCGGGCAGCGCCGCCCGTACTTCGCGGGCCTGCATCATCTGGGTATTCGTCGGCGTCGCCGTCGACGCCATGATCTGGCCCTTCAGTTGGCCGAACCGTCCGCGCAGGTTCTCGAGGTTGCCGCCGAATCCCCCGCCGCCGCCCTGCTGACCGAGGCCCAGCCGACGCCGCACCGCCTCGAATTCCTTGACGACGTTGTCGAGCTCCTGCTTGGCGTTCGGTGAGAGCGTCGCACTGCGCGTCTGCTGCTGAAGGATTTGCACTTGTGCGTACGCGTTCTGCACCATCTCCGCGACGTCGTTCGCCTTTGCTTGCAGCGTATGCAGCTCGCGAGCCGTGTCGAACCACACGCGCCGATCGGCATCGGTGATGGTGATCTCAGGATCGCCTTTCACAGTGAGATCGATCGTCTGCGCATCCCGGCCGTCCACGCTCAACGTTGCCTTGTATGTGCCCGGCAGCACGTACGGGCCGTTGTTGCCGCCGGCGCCAAAACCGCCGCCGCCACCGCCGGCCTGGCCGCCGCCGGCGGGCGCTCCTGGAGGCGGAGGGAGCGGACGCAGCGGCTGCACCCGCAGATCCCATTTCACGATGTTGAGGCCGGCCTTGTTGCGATCGCGCAGGTCGCTCGTCGCGGGCGGGGTCGCCGGGGCGCCCGTCAACTCTCGAACCGTCGCGCCGCCGGCGTCCTTGATCGTGATCTTCACGTCCTTCGCATCGGCCTTCAGCCGATACGCGATCGTGGCGCCCGGCCCGGGATTCTGGCCGAGGAACAGGCGATCGCCTTCGAAGCCCTTCATCTGATCGTTCGCCTGGTTCATGATCATCGCCGGCTCGCTGCTGAACATGAACACGTCCGCGTTCTCCGACTTCGCCCATTCCTGAATCGGCGCCGGATCGTCGAGGATCCAGATGCCGCGCGCGTGGCTGGCCAGGATCAGATCGTTGTCGCGCGGGTGCTGCTTGATCTCGTAGATCGGCATCGTCGGCAGGTTGGCTTTGAGCCGCGTCCACTGCCCGCCCTTGTTCCAGCTGACCCACAAGCCGGTTTCGGTGCCGAGATACAGGATATTCGGATCCTTGCGATCCTCGGCGAGGCCGCGCGCGACTTCGCCCTGCGGCAGGTTGCTCGCAACCGATCGCCACGTGGCGCCGAAGTCAGTCGTGGTGAACACGTAGGTCTTGTAGTCGCCACCGCGATGGCCATCGAACGCCACATAGGCAGTGCCCGCCTGCGCGCGAGACGGCAACACGTCTGAGACGTAGGTCCACTTCGGCACGCCGGAGATCTTCGACGTGACGTTGGTCCACGTCTTGCCCGCATCCTGCGTCACGCTGACCACGCCATCGTCGCTGCCGACCCACACCACGCCCTGCCGCGCCGCGGACTCTTCCAGCGTGACGATGTTGCCGAAGGAGCCGACGCCGTCGTTCTTGGCGATGCGGACCTCCTTGCCAACGACTCCCATGATCGACAGTGCTTCACGATCGGTGTTGGTCGTGAGGTCGGGGCTGATCGGCTGATACGAACGGCCGCGGTCCGAGGACTTCAACACCAGGTTCGCGCCGATGTAGATCGTCGCCGGATCGAACGGCGACAACTGCATCGCGGTGTCCCAGTTGAAGCGGTACGGGGGCGGTTCGCCCGGTTTGAGCTCGGCCGGTTCGGGACGAATCGTCGTGCGCTCGTTGGTGAGCCGATCCGTGCGGCTCATGCGGCCGTCCTGTGATTCCGCATAGACGATACGCGCGTCGGTGGGATCCATCAGCGGCTGGAAACCATCGCCGCCGCTGATCACGTACCAGTCGTCGTTGCCGATGCCGCTGTTGGTGCGCACGGCGCTCGGGCCGCACCACGTGTTGTTGTCCTGCAGGCCGGCGCAGACGTGATACGGCGTCTGCATGTCGAACTCGACGTGATACGCCTGTGCGCCAAGGACGTTGGGCAGCCATGCCCAGGTCTGCGACCGATCGTGCGAAATGCTGACGCCGCCGTCGTTGCCGATGATGATGTGGCGCGGGTCGCGCGGATTGATCCACATCGCATGGTGATCGACGTGAATGCGTTCGGCGCCATCACCCCTGAAGGTCCGCCCGCCATCGTCGGAGACGTGCAGCGATACGCCGAGCACGTAGATGCGCGAGTCGGTCTGCGGATCGATGCGAATCTGGCTGAAGTACATGGGCCGCGGATTGGTGTCGCTCAGCTTCCGCCAGCTGGCGCCGGCGTTGTCGGTTCGATAGACACCGCTCTCCGCAGGATGCTCGACGGTCGCGTAGAGCACGTTCGGGTTGAGGCGATAGATCGCCAGGCCGATACGACCCTTCGGGCCGGCCGGCAATCCGGTTTCGATCTTCGCCCACGTCTGGCCGGCGTCGGTGGACTTCCAGATGCCGCTGCCGGCGCCGCCGCCGTTCATGCCCCACTGCGCGCGGCGACGCTGATAGGTCGCCGCATAGAGCGTCTTGTTGTTGAGCGGATCGATCACCAGGTCGGTCGCGCCGGTGTCGTCGTCGACGTGCAGCACGCGGTTCCACGTTGTTCCCCCGTCGCTCGTCTTATAGACGCCGCGCTCGCCGCCGCCGCCCCACAGATCGCCGAGCGCCGCGACGTAAACGACGTTGAAGTCGATCGGATCGACGATGATGCGCGCGATCTGCCGGCTGTTCTTCAGGCCCATGTTCTTCCACGACCGGCCGCCGTCCGTCGACTTGTAGATGCCGTCGCCCCACGACGAGCTCTGGCGATTGTTGGCCTCGCCGGTGCCGACCCACACCAGGTTGGCGTCGGTGGCGGCAATCGCGATCGCGCCGATCGAGCCGCTGCCCTCGTTGTCGAACACCGGCGTGAACGTCGTTCCCGCATTCGTCGTCTTGTAGACACCCGCCGTCGCCATCGCGACATAGAACGTCGTCGGATCGTTCTCGAGCACGGCCAGATCATCGACGCGTCCTGACGGCGTGGCCGGCCCGATCGGCCGGAACCACAGGCGATCGAGCGGGCCGTTGCCGGCCGACTTCTCGGTGAAGACCGGCGTCGGCTGCGGCGGCGCCTGGCCGATAAGCGCAATGGCGCAGACGGTGAGAGTGCAAGAACTGTCGAAGCGATCCGTCGATTCATGACGTGTTGTCCCTGATCCCTGATCCCTGATCCCTGTTCCCTGATCCCTGTCCTGTTGGCCTGCTACGGCTTGGCGTTCGTGACTTCGTCGTAGGCAATGCCGAGAACGAAGGCGAGCGTGAGCCGCGCGTTGGGCGAGACGTTGTCTTCGAAGCCCTTCAGGACCGGCAGCTTCTGGATCTCGTCCTTCGATTGTCCCGCCTTGACGCCGGCGCGAACATGGTCGAGCACGGCGGTCAGGTAGTTGCCGAAGTGCGCCAGATCGGCGCGGGTATTGCGGACCTGATTGTCCTTCGCATGGCCGGCGATGAAGATGGTGTCATTCGACCCGCGCTTGGCCACAAGGTCGAGTATCGCGATCCAGTTGTCGATGCGCGC
Organism: uncultured cyanobacterium; assembly: GCA_963833135.1. Classification (GTDB taxonomy): domain Bacteria; phylum Acidobacteriota; class Vicinamibacteria; order Vicinamibacterales; family UBA2999; genus 12-FULL-67-14b. The sequence goes on from CAWHWW010000021.1 coordinate 76,291, forward strand.
ACCCTGTGCGCGATCGATATTCGGATGGGCGCGATTGAAGAGCAGATCACCCATGTGGATGACGTTGGCCTGCTGGAAGTGGATCACCGCATCGCCGCCGGTGTGACCGGGACCGAAGTGACGCATGTCGATCGTTTCGTTGCCGAACTTCTCGGTCCACACGTCGGTAAACGTCGCGGTCGCGTAGGCCTGATCGGCGACCGTCTTCGCCTCTTCGGTGACCTTCTTGTGCGAGGCCAGGCAGTTGACGTGCGCGACGATCTTGCTGACGCCGTACGCCTTGTTGCCGCCGGTGTGATCGCCGTGGTGGTGCGTGTTGAGCAGCATCGCAATGCCCTTGGGCGCGCGCTCCTTCAGGCCCGCCGCGCAGATCGTGGCGGTGTTCATGAACTGGCTGTCGACGGCGATGGCGCCATCGGCGTTCACCAGATAGCCGATCGTGCCGCCCTGGCCGATGAACATGCCGACCCCTCGCCGCAGTTCTTCGAAGCGCGTCACTGGTGGCGCCCGGGCTCGCGTTCGCCCGCCGAAGCCCGAGCGAAACATTCGCGCGAGAGCCTACGCCGAGGGCCAGGGTGGTCGACGATAAGATGAACTGCCTGCGATTCATGGATGCCTCCCAACGGCGAGATTCTACTACCCAGCCACGTAATTTGGAGGCGCTCGTGGACTGGCTGCTGGCGGCCTCGCTGGCGCTGGCGGTGTTGGTGTTCCTGGTCGGTGTCGACATCCGCGTCGGCGGCTTCACGGTCCGTTCGCACAGCGCGGCCCGCGTGCTCGCGGGGGCGGCGGCGCTCGTGCTCGTCAGGTGGCGGTTCGGTATCGCGTCTTACTCGAAGTGGATCATGCGCATCGCGATGCTCGTCGCGATCTGCGGCAGCGTCGAATCGTGGTTCCGTTTTCTTGTCGCCAGCGTCGGCGGCGCCGATTCCTACGGCTATGCGAGCGCAAGCTCGATGATCGCCGGCGGGCGGCTGATCGATCCTGCGCCGATCGCGGGATGGTTGTCAGCGGCGAATCGCCTGGCCATCGCATCGCCGCTCGGGTGGACGCCCGCTGCCGATGGCGCCGGCATCGCGCCAACGTTTCCGATCGGCACGTCGCTGGTGATGGCGCTATTCACGCTCATCGGCGGAACGAGTGCGGTGTACTTTGTCGCGCCCATCGCGGGGCTGATCACGTTGTGGCTCGTGCATCGGTTGGCGAGGGAATGGTTCGATGGGGAGACGGCGCTTCTTGCCACCGCGATCGTCGCGTGGAATCCGCTCTTGATCGGCTACGCCAAGCAGCCGATGAGCGACATGCCGGCGACGATGTGGATCATGCTTGCGCTGTTGCTTTCGGTGCGAGCGTCGAATGGGTCGGCATTTGGCGCGGGGCTGGCGGCGGGCGCAGCGGTTGTCACGCGCCCCGCGTTGCTCGTGGCGGCCGCGGTCATGCCGTTCGCCGCGCATCGTGGTCAGTTATCTCGCCGGCGATTCGCGTTGGCAAGCGCTGGACTGGCGCTCGTGCTGCTGCTCCTGATGGCGATCCAGAATCACCTGTTCGGCTCGCCCTTCCTGACGGGCTACGGCGGCGGCGCGGCGCTGTTCTCGTGGTCCCACGTCGCAACCAATGTCAAGATCTTCATGCGTCAGGGTTGGGGCGTGCTCGGCCCGCTATGGATCCCGGGACTCATCATCGGCCTGTTTGCGTCTCGGCCTGAGCCGCGTGGAAAGCCCGCGGCGATCTTTGCGGCGGTGATACTGCCGTATCTCTTCTACCTGCCCTTCGATCACTGGGAGACGCTGCGCTTCCTTCTGCCGGGCATCGTGCCGCTGACCGTGGTCGCCGCCGACGGCCTGATGCACATCGCGCGCATGCCGCGAAAGCCCGTCTTGACCGCGGCCGTCGTCATCGCCTTTCTTGCGATCGTTGCCGGACGATCGGAAACACTGCTCCGCACCTCGAGCGTGTGGGACGTGGCGTCGATGGAAGCGCGCTACCCGCTCGCCGGAGAGTGGATCAACGTCAACACGCCGCAGGCGAGCGTCGTCATGGCGAATCAGCACAGCGGCTCGCTGCGTTGGTACGGGAAGCGTCAAACGATCAGGTGGGACTTCATCGCGCCCGACCAGCTCGTGACGACTGTCCGGGATCTGCAGTCACATGGCGCCACGGTTTACGTTGCGCTCGAGGGCGACGAAGTGGCGATGTTCGATCAGCGCTTTGCCGGCGTGATCGATCAGCTCCAGGTCGATCACGTCGGCCGCGTCCGCAACGTCAGCTTTCGACGGCTCCGCTGAAAAAGGTTCCTGTTTCTACTTGCCGCCGTACAGGTAGTCGAGCGCCAGGTTCGTCATCACCTTCACGCCGACCGGCAGCGCCGATTCGTCGGCGAAGAACAGCGGCGAATGGTTCATGCGGCCGCCTTCGGTGTATCCTGATCCGTCGGCGTGACGCCGAGGAAGAAGAACAGCCCCGGCACCTTGCTGCTGGAAGAACGAGAAGTCTTCCGCCGTGCCGGTCAGCGGTCCGACCTGACGTTCTCGGCACCGGCGACGCGCCGCAGCGTCGGCAGCATGCGCTCGGTCAGCGCCGGTCGTTGCGCGTCACCGGATAACCGCAGCGCGAACGTCCACGGTCGCCGTCGCGCCCGACGCTCTCGGCGATGTTCGTCGCAATGGCGCGGATGCGATCGCTGGATGTTCTTGCGGACGTCCTCGTCGAAGGCGCGAATGGTGCCTTCGAGCTCGACTGCTTCGGGCACGATGTTCGAGCGGTTGCCGCCGGTGAAGCGGCCGATCGTCACGACCGCCGGCGCTTCGGTGATGTTCACCGGTGCGGCTGATGATCGTCTGCAGGCCCATCACGATCTGCGATCCAACCACGATCGGATCGACGCCGCCCCACGGCACCGCGCCGTGCGTCTGACGGCCTTTCACCTTGATCACGAATGAATCGGCGCTCGCCATCAGCGGGCCGGACCGATAGACGATCGTCGCCGGCCGGGAACGGAAACACGTGCAGGCCGAAGACGGCATCGACCTTCGGGATTCTCGAGCACGCTCTCCTTGACCATCTGCTCGGCGCCGCCGGTTTCGCCGGGCGGCGACCTTCCTCGGCCGGCTGAAAGATCACCTTCACCGTGCCCGGCAGCCGATCCTTCATGCGCGCGAGCGCGGTCGCCGTGCCGAGCAGGATCGCCATGTGGTTGTCGTGACCGCAGGCGTGCATCACGCCGGTCTCCTGGCCGTTCCACATCGCCTTCGCCGTGGACTTGAACGGCAGATCGCCCTGCTCGGTGACCGGCAACGCGTCCATGTCGGACCGCAGCGCCACCACGGGACCCGGCCGTCCGCCGCGCAGCACGCCGACGACACCGGTCGTCGCCACGCCCGTCGTCACCTCGAAACCAAGCTTCCTGAGCTCGTCGGCGATGATCTTCGACGTCCGCGTCTCGCGATTGCCGAGCTCAGGGTTCTTGTGGAAATCGCGCCGCCACGCGACCACCTGGGGATTGATCTCCGCCGCCAGCCGCTCGACGTCCGCGGCTAACGGATTCGTCGTTGGGCTCGTCTGAGCAAACACGGGCGGTTGCAGCAGCCCGAGCAGAAGGGCGGACCAGAGAATGCGCATAGGAACGAATTCTACTTCGCCCGCAAACCGCAAGCCCGCAAGCCCGCAGGCCCGCAGGCCCCAAGTCCCGAAAGTCTTGATATGACCGACCTTCGCCTCGCCTTACGGCTCTGCTTTCGTCATCCGATGCTGTCCCTCGCGGCGATCGGCTCGTTGGCGCTCGGCATCGGCGCCAACACGGCGATCTTCACCATCCTGAACGGCAGCGTCTTGCGGCCGCTCCCGTACGCCGATCCGGGCAACCTGATGGTGGTGTGGGAAACGCGCGCGGACACCCCGAAGCGCGCGGTCGCGCCCGCCAATTTCCTCGACTGGCGCCGCGAGACCACCGCGTTCAGCGGCTCGCCCGCCGAAGCGGGAACCGCGAAGGCAGGGCTGGCGGCGTTCGACGACTTTACTGCGACGCTGACCGGCGTCGGCGAAGCGCAGCGCATTCACGCGGTGTCGGCCTCGGGCAACTTCTTCGAGGTCCTCGGCGTGCAGGCGCAGATCGGCCGCGCGCTGACGCCGGACGACGATCGCGCCGACGCGGCGAAGGTCGCGGTGCTCACCGACGGCCTCTGGCACCAGCTCTATGGCGGATCGGCGGACGCGCTCGGCAAGACGATGATCCTCAACGGCATGCCGCACACGATCGTCGGCGTGCTGCCGCGATCGTTCGACATGCAGATGGCCGCCGGTGGCGAAGTCTGGATGACGGGCGATCGCGGCATCCCGCGCAGCTTCCCGTTCCCCGGCGATCTCACCGCGAACCGCGACTCGCACATCATCGCCGTCGTCGGCCGGCTCGCGAGCGGCTCGACGCGCGAACACGCCCAGGCGCAACTCACGGGCGTGATGAGCGCGCTGTCGCAGCGTTATCCGTCGACAAACGCCGGCCTCGGCGCCAGCGTCGTGCCGCTTCACGAAGAGATCGTCGGCGACGTGCGGCCGCTCGTCGTGCTGCTGCAGATTGCCGTGGCGGTGCTGCTGCTGATCGCGTGCGCCAACGTTGCACATCTTCTGCTGGGGCAGGCGGCGACGCGGCAGGCCGAGATCTCGATGCGCTACGCGCTCGGCGCCGATCGATCCCGCATCGTCCGGCAGCTGCTGGTCGAGACGCTGGCGATCGCGGTGCCCGGCGGAATTGCCGGACTCGCCATCGCCGTCGCCGGAGTGCGCGCGCTCGTCCTCGTGGCGCCGCGAAACCTGCCGAGGCTCGCGGAAATCACGGTGGACCCGACCGTATTGCTGTTCACGCTCGCGATGACGCTCTTGACCGCGATCGTGTTCGGCCTCGGCCCGGCGATGCAGACGGCGCGCACCTCGGCCAACGATCTCGGGCGCATCGGCCAGCGCGTCGCGGGCCATCGCGGAGTCCGCCGCGGTCACCAGGCGATCGTCGTCGGCGAGCTCGCGCTCGCCCAGGCGCTGCTCGTCGGCGCCGGGCTGCTGCTCGTCAGCTTCGTTCATGCGACCCGGATCGATCTGGGCTTCGCGCAGCACGATCGCGTGCTCGCGGAAATGAACCTGACTCCGCATTACATCCAACCGATCAGCAGCGACGGCCACATCGATCCGTCGAAGAAGATTCGCTTCATCAATACGGTGCTCGATCGCGTGCGAAGCGGCCCGGGCGTGCGCGCAGTGGCCGCCTCGTCGACGGCGCCGCTCACCGGGGCGCCGAACCGCGGCATGCGCATCGAAGGCGATCCCGTGCTGCCGCCGGATCAACAGCCGAATGCAGACTTCCAGTTGATCACGCCGGACTACTTCCGCGCGCTCGGCATCACCCTGGTTGCCGGCCGCGCGTTCAGTGACGGCGACCGCGCCGACACGCCGCCGGTGCTCGTCGTCAACCAGGCGCTCGTCGACAAGTACTTCGGCGGCCGCAATCCGATCGGCCGTGTGATCCTGTTTGGCGGCAGCAGGCGGCACGAAATTGTCGGCGTCGTCGCCAACGCGAGGTATCGCACCGTCGAACAGCCGGCCGATCCGACGTTCTACCTGCCGCTGGAGCAAAACGACGAGCGCTGGCCGTTCCTCGCGCTCACCGTCTGGACAGACGGCAGCACCGCGGCAACCGCGGGGACGTCGGCGCTAGTCCGATCCGCGGTACGCGAAGCGGACCCGCAGCAGCCGGTCTCGCGACTGCGAACGATCGAAGAGATCCTCTCGGGGTCGCTGGCGGAGCGCCGATTCAACACCTGGATCGTGATGTTGTTCGCCGCAACGGCGCTGTTACTTGCGGGTATCGGCACTTACGGCGTGATGGCTTTCGCGGTCACCAGCCGCACGCGCGAGCTGGGCGTCCGCACGGCACTCGGTGCCACCCCGGCCGACCTGATTCGATTGGTGCTCGGACAGGGATTGCTGCTCACCCTGATTGCGAGCGGAATCGGCCTCGTCGCGGCAATCGGATTGACACGCTACATGGCGTCACTGCTCTTCAACGTCGCTCCGCGCGACCCGATCACGTTTACGCTCGTCGCAGGGGTGCTCGCACTCGTAGCGATTGCGGCTACGCTGATTCCTGCCCGACGGGCGATGAAGGTGAATCCGATGGAGGTCTTAAGGGCGTGAGGCTACGGGCTTACGGGCTACGGGCTACGGGCTACTGTAGATTTTTCGGCCGAGCCACGTGAACGGGCCGCCGGGCTTCGACTTCAAATCCTCGCCGGCGTGCTTCTGGCTGACTTTCCACACGAAGTCCATCTCGCTCATGATCGCGCCGAGCGCCATTCGTGACTCGACGATCAGCAACATCGATCCGTAGAGCATGAACATGGCGCCGATGATACCGAGAACGACCGCGATCCACGTGAAGTTGCGGGCCGCAACCGAGACAATGGCGATGGCCACGGTGGACGCCACGAACACACCGAGCGCGGTGTAAAACGCCGTCATCGCGCGCTGAATCAACCGGGCGCGCGACGTCTGCCGGTCGAGCTGCGTGAAAATCAGCAGGCGCCGCTCTTCGAACATTTCGTCCTGCTCGGGATTCCTGGCAATGTCCTGGAAACGCTCCGACAGCGCCCTCACGCGATCGACGACCCGGCCAAGGCGGGTGCTGGTCGAGAAAATCAACGCGCCGCACGCGGAGATGAGGACCGAAGGCGTAATCATCGCCGTCAACACCGCGATGGCATTTTGAGGCGCTTCGAGCCGGGCCAGCCAGTCCACACCGGCAGTGTACTATGCGGCGTATGCAGGCCATTCTCGCGCGTGAATTCGGCGGTCCGGACGTATTGAAGCTCGAAGACATCCCTGATCCCACCGCCTTCCCTGGGCAGGTTCGCGTGCGCGTGCACGCCATCGGCGTGAATCCGTACGAGACATACATGCGCGCCGGCGCGTACGCGATCAAACCTGATCTTCCTTACACACCAGGCGCCGACGCGGCGGGCGTCATCGATCAAGTCGGCTCGGGCGTTCAGGGCTGGAAGAGCGGCGACCGCGTGTACATCAGCGGTACCGTGGCCGGCAAAGCGCAGGGCGCGTACGCACAACTCGTCGTGTGCCTGCCCGATCAGCTGCATCGGCTTCCGGATCGCATTTCTTTCGCGCAGGGCGCCGGATTATTCGTGCCCTACGTGACGGCGTGGCGCGCGCTCTTCGGCCGCGCCAGCACGCGTGCCGGCGACACGGTGTTGATCCACGGCGCGAGCGGCGGCGTCGGCGTGGCGGCCACTCAGTTCGCGGTCGCGGCCGGCGCGACGGTGATCGGCACGGCGGGGACCGACGATGGCGTCGCCATCGTCAAGGCGCAGGGCGCCCGGCACGCGGTCAACCACAAGGCGAGCGACTACCTGGATCAGATCGTGGCGCTCTCCGGCGGTCGCGGACCCGACGTGATTCTCGAGATGCTCGCCAACGTCAACCTCGATCACGACCTGACGATCGTTGCGCCGGGCGGCCGCATCGTGGTGATCGGCAATCGCGGACGGGTCGAGATCGATGCGCGCAAGATCATGACGAAGGACGTGCAGGTGTTCGGGATGGCGTTATGGGGCATCCCCGCCGACGACGTCCGCCGCGCGCACGAGGCGATCATCGCGGGACTGGAGAGCGGCGCGCTCAATCCTGTTGTCGGAACCGAGCTGCCGCTGAAGGAGGCGGCGCGAGCCCATCAGCAGGTGATGGAGCCCGGCGCGCGCGGGAAGATCGTTCTACTTCCGTGACAGCTCTTCGTCGATGATCTGCTTGAAGTTCTCGAATGGCATCGCGCCGATCAGCGCGCGTCCGTTGACATACAGGGTCGGCGTCGAGTTCACGCCCATCTGCTCACCGAGCTGGCTGCCGGCTCGAACCGCCGCCGCCCACTTGCCTGAATCCAGGCACTCATCGAACGTCGTCCCGTTGAGGCCGATGGCGCGCGCCGCCTGCTTGAGCGACGGCACCTCGAGCGCGCGCTGGTTCGCGAACATCGCGTCGTGCATCTCCCAGTACTTGCTCTGATCGCCGGCACAACGCGCCGCTTCGGCCGCCTTCGGCGCCTGCGGGTGATTCGGCAGCGGATAGTCCTTGAACACGATCTTGACGCGATCCCCGTAGGTCTCGCGGATCTTCGCGAGCGTCGGATTGACGCGCGCGCAGAATGGGCACTGGTAGTCGGAGAATTCGACGATGGTGATGGACGCCGACGGATTGCCGCGCACCGGATCGTCCTTGCCGATCGGTACGGCATAGCGCGGCGGATCGAGCATGACCTTTACATTCGCTCCGTCCTTCGCCTTCAGCTCGTCGACGAGCATGGCGCGCGCCTGCTGGCTTCGGCGCTGTTCGAGGAACGGCTTGATCTCGCCGCGCAGCTGGTCGAGCGAGCGGCCCTGGGCGCGTTCCTTGTTCTGTTCGTAGAATTGCGCGATGTCGCTTTCGGAGACGGCGGGCAGGCGCCTGGCGCTGTCGGCCGCGACGAACGCGTCGACCGGTTGCCCGGCGGCTTTCGCGGCGTTGGCGATCAACTGATCACCGACGAGCAGATCGATCATGTTGCGGCGGTTCTGGTACGTCGCCTGGACGATGCGCGCGCGCTCAGCGGCGTCGAACTGCTCCCACTTCGCGTCGACGTCCTTCAGCGTGATCGGCGTGCCGGCGACTTCCGCGACGACCTGGTCAGGGTTCGCGTGCGGACTCGGCGCCTGCGCCGCAGCCGTCGGCTCCTCGGCACACGCGCCGGAGAATGCGCCGGCCGCAGCCAGCAACACGGCGCCTGTCCATAGCCGAAGTTGGCGTCTCATTCAGTGAGCTTATCATCCGCGAAGGGGCGGTAGCCCGGGCAGCGTAAGACCGGCAGCGGCGGGTATTTACGGTATTCGGGATTCGTAAACGACAGACGGCAGAGGTAAAACGCCGAGCGCTCGCTTTGCACGATACGGCAGTGCTGACAGTCGCTGCAGAGGCCGATTGACGGATCCAGTCCCATTCGACTCGCCTCGCTCAGGCGCAAGAGCACCGCCATTAAGGGTACAACCTTTGCTAAAGTTGAAGTGTCATGCTCAGGATGTCCTCGTTGGTTTGCGCGCTAGCTGTGTTCGCGGGCTCGCTCGTGCTGGCCCGGCAGGAACAGCCGATTTTCAAGTCGACCGTCCGCACGGTCCCGATCTACGCGACGGTAATCGACACCAGCGGCCGCCTGGTGCCTGATCTCGAGCAGACAGACTTCACCGTCCTCGACAACGGCAAGCCCGCCGACCTGGGGCTCTTCTCGAGCGAGTCCCAGCCGTTCACCGCCGTCGTGATGCTCGACACCAGCGCGAGCATGACGGCGAATCTCAAGCTGCTCAATCGCGCCGCCGAGCAGTTCCTGCTGCGCCTGCTGCCCGTCGACAAGGCGCAGGTCGGCGCCTTCAACGACAAGATCCAGTTGAGCGGCACCTTCACCAACAATCGCGACGAGTTGATCGGCGCGCTGAACGATCTCTACTTTGGCAACCCGACACGCCTCAACGACGGCATCGCCGCGGGCCTTGACGCGCTTCAGGGCATCGAAGGCCGTCGCGTCGTCCTGGTATTCACGGACGGCGAAGACACATCGAGCCGCCTTGGCTTCAAGACGGTGCTCGAGCGCGCGCGCGACGAAGAAGTGATGGTCTATTCGATCGGGCTGGAGTCGGAATACTTCAACGGCATGCGCGTGGTGCGATCACGCCCGTCGACGGACCTGCGGAAGATCTCGGATGAAACCGGGGGCGGTTACTTCGAGTTGATCAAGACAGCCGATCTCGCGCCGACGTTCTCGCGCGTCGCGCAGGAGCTGCGCAGCCAGTACCTGATCGGTTTTGCCCCCGCCGCGCTCGACGGCAAGGTGCACAAGCTCGAGGTGAAGGTGTCGAAGCCAGGAATGACGGTGCGGGCGCGCAGGAGCTATCTTGCGGCCCCCGACAAACCAAGCAACTAGATCAGCGCCCGAAGCTGACGGCCAGGATGGTGCCGACCAGTAAAACGGCGGTTACCAGTTCAATCGTGCTCGAGAAGTTGTATTCGTAAAGCCGAAACATTATGTGAGCCTCCTACAGGTGTTACGCGGGGCTCAGCGCATTAGTTCCAGCAGTGCATTCCAGTTGGTCTTACGGAGCAGATCCGCGATCAGCGCTTCATTGCCGCGAAGGCGAACCACCAAAGCGGGTGACGTAGCGGCGGCAATCACCTCGAAATGGTTGTCTGCACGCTTCTGCACCTCGGGAGCCGCAACTCGTCCCAGGAACACGAGCGTTTGTGCTTCCGCATAGCGCTCGACGTTCGTATCGCCGTCGCGGAAGGTGTTCGACGGCATCGCGATGACGGCGGCCGCACCAGGAATGGGGACCTGGGTTGACGGCGCCGGTTGGATCGACGAGTTCACCTCGAATTTGAACGACGTCTCGTTTGCGGCAACGTCGATGGTGACGTGAGACTCAGCATCGATCTTCGCGCCGGCCACGCCTTCGTCGGCAAGCGTGACGCCGTCAACCTCCTGTGACCGGCCGGTGCGCTTTGCTTCCGAGACGGCGCGATCGTATTGAAGCGCGGCACGGCGCTGGGCCGCCTGGATGTTGTTCTCGATCTGCGCCATCGCCCGCGTCGCGCGCAGTTGATTGACCTCGTTGAGCGGGTTCGCGATCACCTCAATCGATCGATCGCCGGGCTGCAGCGGCCGCACCATCCACAACGCCTCGGTGTTGCCGTTGGCCGGCACCGCACCGTCTTCATCGCTGTTCGGAAACGGCAGCGCAGGCGCCATCGCCGATCGCACCGCGGCAACCATGCGATCGGCGGGATCACTCTGTGCAGCCGCTAGCGAAGACAGAAGCACCCCCGCACCCAGCACCCTTGCACCCTTCATGACGTCATTTCCCAGAACTCCGCGAGTAGATTCGCGGCGACCTTCGCACGATACTCCCCCGTCGATCGCAGATCGTCGATCGGCGATATGTCATGACCGAGCGCCGCCTGCGCGGCGGCGATTGATCCGCCGCCAGACAGCACTGCCGCGGCGCCGGTCGCGAGCACGACCGTCGGCGCGACCGATCCAAACGCGACCCGGACATCGCGACCCCGCACGCCCGCGATCATGACCTTCGAGATCGCCTGCGCGCGTCTGGTGCCGACCTTTCGCCACCACTGCGCGCCGTCGATGCGCGGGATCTCGATCGCCTCAATCAACTCGTCCGGCTGCCGCACACTCTTACGATAGCCCGTGTAGTAACTGTCGAATGCCACCGTCCGCGTCGATCGCCGGTTGCGGAGGACGATGCGCGCGTTCGCAGCGGCCAGCACGGGCAGGGTATCCCCGGCCGGCGATGCATTCGCCACGTTGCCGCCAAGCGTGCCGCGATTCTGGATCTGCGCCCCGCCAACCTCACGCGATGCGGCCACGAGCATGGGGGCGCGCTTTTGCACGGTCCTCGAAGCAATGATCTCCGAATACGTCGTGAGCGCGCCGATCCTCAGCACGTCGCGGTCGACGCTGATGCCGCGCAGCTCCTCGAGATCCCACAGGTCGAGGAAGCGTCGATCGGACAGCGTGCCGAACTGAAGACCGACGTAGACGTCGGTACAGCCGGCTATCGGAGTCAGCCCGGGGTCGCCGCCCAACATGACGAGCGCCTGCTTTAACGAGCGCGGCCGCTCGAGCGCGAGCGTGTCAACGGCGACCGGCACGCGCGCCTCCCTTCGTCTTGAGCGCCGACGTCACGGAACGGAAAATCGCCGGATACCCGGTGCAGCGGCAGAGATTGCCGGCAAGCGCCGTCTTGATCTCATCGAGCGACGCGCCCATCTCGAGCGGCGTCGCTGCGAGGATCATGCCGGGCGTGCAAATGCCGCACTGCGCGCCGCCGTGGACGACGAAGGCATTCTGCAATGCCTTGCCTGTCCTGGTCGCGGCTGCGCCCTCAATCGTGATCACGCGCCGGCCTTCGGCGTGGGCAACCGGAACGAGGCACGAATCAACGGCGACGCCGTCGACGAGAACGGTGCAGGCGCCGCATTCGCCTTCGCCGCAACCTTCCTTCGTGCCGGTGAGGCCGCAATCCTCGCGCAGCACGTCGAGCAGCCGCTTCATCGGATGCGCGTTCACCGTCCTCGACTTGCCGTTGATGTTCAGCTTCATGATCGGCCGGGCCGCGGGTTTGACGCAGCCTGTCTCGCCGTAGCTCGCGAGTCACTCTGGCGAGCGAAGGCGGACATCAGCTTCTCGGGAGTCGCCGGGATACTCCGCACGTCGAAGCCACAATGCCGCAACGCATTGATGACGGCCGGCGCGGGGCCGTCGATCGGCATTTCGCCGACGCCCTTCGCGCCGAAAGGACCGTGCTCGTACGGGCGCTCCATGATGCCGATGTCCATCGGCGGGGCGTCGAGCGGCGTCGGGATGATGTAGTTGGTCAACTGGGCGTTGGCCATGCGGCCGTCCTTCATCACGACTTCTTCGGTCAGCGCGTAACCGAGGCCCTGCGCAGTCCCGCCTTCAATCTGCCCGATTGCCATCATCGGATGGATCGCCTTGCCGATCTCAGCCACGGCGGTGACGTTGAGCGGCGTCACCTCGAATGTGACCGGATCGACTTCGAGCTCGACGACATTGCAGCCCCACGCGTAGCTGCCGTACGCATCGCCGGCATAGGTGTCGTCGCTCCACTGCAACCCCGGAGGCGGCTCGTACTGCGATGTAACCGTGAACGATCCATGCTTCCGGAAGTACTGCGCGGGGGTCAGCTTGCCGAGCCGCTTCTTCATTTCGCGCGCGCACCGCTCGAGGAGCTTGCCGACGATCATGCAGGTGCGCGACGCCACGGTCGGACCGCTGTCAGGGACGAACGCGGTATCGGCTTCGATGCACGTCGACCGCGTCGAAGGGCACGCCCAGCGCATCGGCGACGATTTGCGCGTGCATCGTGCGGGTGCCCTGTCCTATTTCGGTGCTGGCCACGAGGATCCTTGCGCCGCGAGCGGTCAGTTCGAGCGAGGCCTTCGATGCCAGCTTGACCTCGCCACCGCCGGTAAAGCCTGAGCCGTGGAAGAACAGCGACAGGCCTATGCCGCGATTCGTGCCCTTCCACGTCCTGCGCTTCTGATTGAACCGCGATCGCTTCACGGCAGCGCGCAGCACCGGCAGCGCGCTCGCGTCCTTGCCGAGCTTCTGTCCGGTTGCGGTGGTGTCACCCGGCCTCAACGCATTGATCTCACGCAGCCGCACCGGATCGATTCCCAGGTGCTCGGCGATGCGATCCATGTGGGCTTCGATCGCAAACTGCGTTTGCGGCGCGCCGAACCCGCGGAAGGCGCCGTTCGGCGGTGTGTCGGTCATCATCGCGCGGCCGCGGATGCGCACGTGATCGCACCGGTATGGCCCGGAAGCGTGAATCACGCCTCGCGACAGCACGACCCCGCTCAAGGTCGCGTAGGCGCCGCCATCGAGGATCACATCCACATCCATCGCCGCCAGCCGGCCGTCGCGGGTCAACCCGGTGCGATGCCGCACGATCGAAGGATGCCGCTTGGTCGTCGCCAGCAGATCCTCGACGCGGTCGTAAATCATCTTGACGGGCCGATTGGCCTTACGCGCCAGGATCGCCGCATGGCACGCGAGCATCGACGGATATTCCTCCTTGCCGCCAAAGCCGCCGCCTGTCTCGGTCTGCACGACGCGCACGCGCTCGGGCGGCAGGTGCAACAGGACCACCAGCGCCTTGTGGACATAGTACGGGCACTGCAGCGATCCGTAGACGGTCATTTCGCCGTCGCCCGGCACGGCGATCACCCCGTTGGTCTCTATATAGAGTTGCTCTTGATGACCGGTACGATACTCACCGTCGATCACGAAATCCGCATTCCGAAATCCGAGATCTATCTGGCCCTTGTCGATCGAAATCTTCTTGAAGCAGACGTCGGATTTCTCGGGATCGTAATTCGGCGCCGCCGGCAGCTGCTCGATCGCCACCCTCGTCTGAATGTCGAACAGCGCATGTTTGTCGGCATGTCCGACGAGCAGGATGGGTTCGGCGACGTGGCGAATCTGTTCGACGGCAAGACAGGGCTGATCGGGATCGATCAGCGCGACGTAGTTCGGTCCGGGGATATCGCGATGATCGGCGACGACGAAGCCGTCCGGCAGTTGCACCCGCCGGGCCGTGATGGTGCCGCGCGGAATGGTGGAGCGAACCGTTGCTCCGTAGATCATTCCCGGGAAGGCCAGGTCGTCGATGTACTTCGCCGCGCCGGTGACCTTGGCATCACCGTCCTTGCGACGGACGTTCGCTCCAACCGCGCGACTCACAAACGGACTCTAACATTTCGTCAATTTCCCCGGCACCCTACGCACCCTACGCACCCCAGGCACCCTGGTTCTAACCGCCGGCAATGGTGGGGATCACCTCGACGATGTCGCCATCCTTGACGGGCCGGGAGTCCACGCTGTGCAGCAGGATTTCCTCGTTGATGGCGATGTTGTACAGCGGATCGTCGAGCTCCCTCGCCATGCCTGGCACCAGGCGATCGAGTGCCGCGACCAACTGGCCGACATTGGAGACCGCTTCGCGCACGATCACCGACTGGCCGGCCAGGTGCGAAAGCGCCGCCGGAAAATTCACCGTTACCGCCATCAGGCCCCCAGTGCGCCGATGAGCTCCTTGCGCCACGACTCCTGCGGAACGCCGTCGCTCGTCAGGCGCGAGATCTCGTAGAAGCGCGACAGCATCGCGTCGAACTCCTGTCGATCGATGCGCTCCCCCTTGTAAGGTCCGGAAGGATTCGGCTCGTCAAACCAGCGATCGGGCAGCGTGTCGTCCTTGCGGCCGACGCCCAGCCGGTGATTGATCAGCCGTTCGACGCCCATCACGTTGAGGCCGCACTGCTCGAGCTCTGCGTCAGTGAACTCGAGGCCGGTGACGTTCGCCAGCTGGTTCCGGAACTCTTCGATCCCGGGCAGCGACGGACTGTTGAAGAGCTTCGTCGTGAAGCGGCACATGCCCACCGAATCACCGACGGCATAAATGTTTTCACACGCGCGGACGGCGCGCTCCTTGCCTGCGTAGCTCGTCGGTTCCGCACTGACCTTGCCGCCGTACAACTCCTCCTTGAACGCGGGATTGTCGTTGATGCGTGCATTGATCTCGAGCGTGACGCGATTGCGCAGATGATCCATGCCGCGCGTCGCGACCGCGAGACCAAGGGCAAACGCCTTCAGGATGCGCGCGTCGTGCGGATCGCTCTGGCCCAGCCCCTTCACGGCAATTCGATACTTCAGGGCCTCGGGCGGATAGTGTTGCCGTTCGACCGCGCGCGTGGAATCGGCGAGCACGTTGCCGAAGCCTTCTCGATCCGTCATCATGAACAGCAGCCGCTCGATCGTCGCTGCCCGCCCCCAGACGAGCTCGATCCCACCGGTGTCCGAGGTCGTGATGATGCCGCGCTGGTAGAGCTCGAACGCCCACGCCAGCGCCGATCCGGTCGATGCGGTATCGAGACCGAGATCGTTGCAGATGTTGTTGAGGCGAATCACGGACTCGACGCTGTCGATGCCGAGGTTTGGTCCGAACTTCCCGACGGTCACGTACTCGGGGCCATCGCCCTTGGCGTACTTATCCGGCGTCGCCTTGTGCAAATCGTTCAGCGGCCGGCAATTCACCGGGCAGCGGAAGCAGCCTTCCATTCCCGGACGGTACTGATCGAAATGGTCGGCGTCGAGGCCCTCGGTCCAGGTCGTTTCCTGGTTGTTCTTCGTCCCCATCGCGCCGAGCAGCCGGCTCGGCTTGTACAGAAAAGGCGTGCCGCTAACCGAGAGCGCGTTCTTCACCACCGACGTGGCGAGCAACTTCTGCGCGATGACGCGGTTGTAGGGCTTGTAGGGTTTCGCGGTCGGAAACTCCCTCGTTTGCGCGATGGTGACGATGCCCTTGACGCCAAGCGAGCCCATCTTTGCGCCCGGGCCGCCGCGCGCGTAGATCGCTTTCGGACCCGCCATCACTCCGCTCGCCAGCACCCCGTTCTCGCCGGCGCGAGTGATGTTGACCATGGCGAGATTGCGCGCCCAGATGCCGCCGGTATCCCGCGCGATCGCATCGCGCATGTCGATGTTGTCCATGCCGATGTACGGCGTGGCGTCGTCGAGCGTGACCACGCCCTCGCGGATCATGACGAGCGTCCACTGCGGCGCCTTGCCGTAGAGGATCACGTGATCGAAGCCGTTCATGCGGAGGAACGACGGGAAGTAGTCACCGGCGTTGGCGTCGAGCAGCACACCCGATTCGGGCGACCACGATGTGCAGTTGCCGCGCGCGGCGCTCGGCACGAGTCCCGTCAGCAGGCCCGATCCGAAAATCATGGGAATGCCGGGATCGAGCGGCGACAGCGACTCGTCGAGCAGCCGGTAGAGGTAATACATGTTGGCGCCGCGGCCGCCGAGCAGCGTTCGCGTCACGCCAAGGGGCGTATAGGCCGTCGTCGTTTCGCGCCGTTCGAGATCGACGAAGAGCGTGGCGCCTTGCGATGGAAACTGTGGCGCATCTGGCATTTCGCCGACGAGCCTGGCGACGCGCTCGCGAATTGCCATTTGGTAATTGTAACGGGGACTGACCCCGTGACAGGCGAATTCGATGCAGTTTCTGCCACAATGGCTCGGCCGTGAGCAGCAAGAACATTCAATCTGGCGACCGCCCGTCCGGAAACATTCACGGCACGAGATCCCCCGCGGTTGGGCGCCGCGGGATGATCGCAACGAGCCAGACCTTGTCGTCGGCGGCGGGCCTGAAGGTCCTGCAATCCGGCGGCAACGCGATCGACGCCGCCGTGACGGCGGCGGCTGTACTGGCCGTGATCGAGCCAAGCATGAACGGGATCGGCGGCGACCTGCTCGCGCTCGTCTACGGCGCGAAAACGAACAGGGTCTACGGCCTCGATTCGACCGGCCGCTCCGCGCACGCCGCCACGCCGGCCGAGTATGCGAAGCGCGGCCTCACCGAAATGCCCACTCGCGGCCCGCTCGTCGTCGACGTGCCTGGCGTCGTCGAAGGCTGGCACCAGTTACTCTCGCGATTCGGCACGATCGACCTCGGCACCGCGCTCGGGCCGGCGATCGAGTTCGCGCGCGACGGTTTCCCCGTCGCGGAGCTGATGGCGAACGAGTGGAGAGATCACGAGGCCACGCTGGCCGCCGATGCGGCGACGGCAGCGACGTTCCTTCCGGGCGGTGTGCCGCCGAAGCTCGGAGAGCTGTTCGCCAATCCACGCCTTGCGCAATCACTCGAATCGATCGCACGGGACGGACGTGACGCGTTCTATACCGGATCGATCGCGCGCGCGATCGTCGCCGACATGAAGGCGCGCAACGGCCTGCTCGAGGCGCGGGACCTCGCCGATCACAAAGCTGATTGGGTCGAACCAATCTCGGCCAGCTATCGCGGCTACGACTTGCTGGAGATGCCTCCGAGCACGCAGGGGTTCGTCGCGCTCGAGATGCTGAACATCCTCGAGGGCTTCGACATTGCGGCGCTCGGCCACAACTCGGGCGACTACCTTCACGTCGTCAGCGAAGCCAAGCGCATCGCCTTCGCGGATCGCGGCACCTTCCTCGCCGATCGGGATCACATGCCGCCGGGCGCCTTGCAACGGCTGATTTCGAAGGACTACGCCTCCTCACGCCGTCGCGAAATCGACATCAACAAGGCGGCGCTGACCTACGCGCCGGACTTTGCCGGCGTCGATCGCGGCGATACGATCTACCTGGCGGCGGCGGACGGCGACGGCAACGTGGTCTCGTTCATCCAGTCGCTCTTCGGCAGCTTCGGCGCGGGCTTTGTGGCCGGCGATACCGGCATCACGTTGCACAATCGCGGCTCGGGCTTCACGCTTCAACCCGGGCACCCGAACGAGATTGGGCCGCATAAGCGGCCGCTGCACACGCTGGTGCCGGCGATGCTCGCCAGGAATGGGCGCCCGGTCATGGCGTTCGGCGTGATGGGGGGCGACAACCAGGCGCAGGCACACGCGCAGATCGTCTGCAATGTCGTCGACTTCGGCATGCACGTGCAGGAGGCTGGCGATGCGGCGAGGGTTCGTCACATCGGGCGGGAGCTGGCCGTCGAAAGCGGCATCGGCGCGGATGTGAGGCGCACGCTCGAAGCGAAGGGTCACGTCGTCGTCGACGGCCGCGGCGTAATGGGCGGTTATCAGGCGATCTGGATCAATCACGAGACTGGTGTGTTGCTCGGCGGATCTGATCTGCGTAAGGACGGACTCGCTATCGGATGGTGACCGGCGAGATTAGAGATTAGAGGTTAGAGGTTAGAGGTTAGAGGTTAGAGGTTAGAGTCGGAAGCCGGCTTTCAAGGGATCGTCCCCGTCGATCAGGAAGGTATGCTCGCCTGTGATCCAGGCGGACCCTTCGATCTCGGGGACGATCGCCGGCTTCTCCCCAACCTCAACCCGATCGACAACGCGGCCCTGGAACGTGGTGCTGACGATGCTCTCGTGGATGAAGGGCACGTCGTCGAGCAACAGTCCCATGTCGTTCAGCACCGCCATCACCGCGGCCGTTCCGGTGCCGCACGGTGAGCGATCGACCTCGGCATCGGCGAAGATCGTGACATTGCGCAGGTGCGCGTCGGGCAGCTGCGCCGGCGCCGTGAAGATCGTTCCGTAGATCCCATGGAGCCCCGGGTCGTTCGGATGGACGACGCTGCGAAGCTTTTCGACCTCGCGTGCGATCACCATGCCCAGCTTTCTGAGCTCGGGCAGGTGCGCGGCATCGATCGGCAATCCGGCGGCTTCTGCATCGACGATGGCGTAGAAGGCGCCGCCGAACGCGACGTCGACCGGAATCTTGCGGCTCCCGATCGTGACCATCAGCGAGGGCTCGAACACAAACGACGCGACGTTGCGAAAGGCGACGGACTCGACGCGAACCGAATCACCGTGATGCGAGAGGTGCGCGCGCGCCTGCACGGGTCCGGCGGGAGTGTCATACCGAACGTGGACCGACGTCGGCTTGCCGTCGCCGGCCGGGTCTTTCGGATCGGACCCGCCTGCGCCCCTGGGCTCCGGCGAGGCCAGCCAGATCAATCCGCGCTCGATCGCCATGGTGGTGACGGCGATGATGCCGTGGCCGCACATCGTGCTCCAGCCTTCGTTGTGCATGAACAGCACGCCGGCGTGCGAATCGGGGGTGATGGGCTCGGTCAGC
Source organism: uncultured cyanobacterium (assembly GCA_963833135.1). GTDB lineage: Bacteria > Acidobacteriota > Vicinamibacteria > Vicinamibacterales > UBA2999 > 12-FULL-67-14b. Next base: position 95,549 of record CAWHWW010000021.1, read on the forward strand.
AGCGCCCCGTACATGTCGGTGTGCCCGCGCGGCTCGAGGATCAGCGCCTTGCGCAGGTGATCGAGCCGCTTCATGGCCCAGGCGCGTTTCTCGAGCATGGTCCCGCCTTCGGGCGCCGGCATCCCCTCAACGACGAGCCGGAGCGGCTCACCCGCCGCATGGGCATCGATCGTTCGAATGCGATGGATCACGGCCACAGATTAGACACGGATTGGAGATAGAGTCCAATCAACTGTTGGTGGATAGCCCAATCTGTGCCTAATCTGTGTTGAATCTGTGGCCTTGCGCGCCTTTTACTCCGATCACTTCGTGCTGCCGCTGCCGGAAGGACACAGGTTCCCGATGGCCAAGTACTCGCGCCTGCGCGAGCGGATCCTCGCCGAGGGCATCGTCTCGCCGGATGATCTGCACGAGGCGCCGCTGGCCACGATCGATGACCTCCGGCTCGTGCACGCACCGGAGTACGTGGACGCTGTCATGACCGGAACAGTGCCGCACGAGATCCAGCGGCGGATCGGCTTCCCGTGGTCGCCGCAGATGGTCGAGCGTTCGCGTCGATCGGTCGGCGCGACGATTGCGGCCGCGCACGCGGCGCTCGATGACGGCGTCGCGGCGAATCTGGCCGGTGGCACGCATCACGCGTTCGCCGATCGCGGTGAAGGCTTCTGCGTGTTCAACGACGTCGCCGTCGCCGCACGCGTGCTCCAGCATGATCAGCTGGCGCGGCGGATTGCGATTGTCGATCTCGACGTGCACCAGGGCAATGGCACGGCCGCGATTTTCAGCGGCGATGCAACGGTCTTCACCTTCTCGATGCACGGTGAGAACAATTTCCCGTTCAAGAAGGAAGTCAGCGATCTGGACGTGCCTCTCGCCGACGGCACCGGCGATGACGAGTATCTGTCGCTGCTCCGGTCTCATCTGCAGGGCGTCCTGAACCGGCATCGGCCCGACTTCGTCTTCTATCTTGCGGGCGCGGATCCGTTCGAAGGCGATCGTCTCGGGCGCCTGAAGATGACGATCGACGGGCTGAAGCGTCGCGATGAAATCGTGATGGAAGCGTGCGCAAAGGCGCGGTTGCCGGTCGCGATCTCAATGAGTGGCGGTTACGCGCACGATATCGACGCCATCGTCACCATTCACGCGAATACGATACGAGTTGCCGCAACCCTATGTCACAGCGCTTTCGTCTCCTGACCGAACAGCAGGTCCACTCGCTCCTGCCGATGCCCGATCTGATCGCCGCCATGGAATCGGCGCTGGCCAAGTTTTCGGCGCGCGACGTGCTGCAGCCGATCCGGTCGGTCCTGACAGTCGGTCCCACCAAGGCTTACTTCGGGCTGATGCCGGCTTACATTCCGGCAGCCGGCAAGTCTTGGCGCCAAGCTGGTGACCGTGTTCGGCGAGAATCACAAGCGGGACCTGCCGTCGCACCTTGCGACGATCGTGCTGCTCGATCCGGAAACCGGCGCGCTACAGGCAATCATGGACGGCCGCTACATCACCGAGGCCCGCACCGCGGCGGTTTCGGCCGTGTCGACGCGCTTCCTGGCCAGGCCCGACGCATCGACGCTCGCGATCATCGGCAGCGGCGTGCAGGCGCGCAGCCACCTCGAGGCGTATCATCTGGTCAGGCAGTTGAAGCAGGTGCGGATCTGGTCGCCGAAGCAGCGCAGCCGCGAGCAGTTTGTCGAGGACATGAGCGCACACGTCGCTGCCCCGATCGTAGCCGCGGACACAGCCGAAGCCGCGGTGCGCGGCGCTGACCTGATCGTGCTGGTGACCTCGTCACCGACGCCGGTGATCGAGGATGCCTGGGTGTCGAAAGGCGCGCACGTCGTGTGCGTCGGCGCGTGCCGTCCGAACCAGCAGGAGATGCCGCCGGGGCTCGTTGCACGCAGCCGGCTGTACGTGGACTCGAAGGCGGCAGCCGTCGTCGAAGCCGGCGACATTGTCATGAACATCGCCGCGAAGCTCTTCGACGAATCGCACATTCGCGGCGAGATCGGCGAGCTCGTGCTCGGCCGCGTCGCGGGACGCGGATCGGCGGACGACATCACGGTATTCAAATCGCTGGGCATGGCGGTCGAGGATGTGGTCGCCGCCGATCTCGTCTTCCGACGTGCCTCGGAATCCGGAGCAGGAACGGAGCTGACGTTATGAACGGCGATACTCCTCAGCCAAAGAAACGAAACTGGATCGCGATCGTCCTCGGAGTCTTGTTGCTCTTCGGCATCCTCGGTGTCGGCTGCGTCGTCATCACCGTGTCGTGGTTCCGGCAGAACCTCGCCGTGACGGGCACCAGCGAAGAGGCCGCGATGCAGCAAATGGACGAGGTGCGGGGCCGCTTCCCTGGTCAGCAACCGCTGATTCAACTGGTCGACGGCGAACCGCAGCTTGTCACCGAGCGCGCCAGCCAGTCGTCGACGCAAACGTCGCTCAGCACGCTGCACGTGATCGCGTTCGACAGCGACGAAGGCAACCTCGTGAACTTTTCGCTGCCGTTCTGGTTGCTGAGGTTGAAGTCGGGACCGATCCGCCTCAGCGCATACCAGCAGGGCTGGGACGATCGCGGCGTGTCGTTCCGGGTCGAGGACATCGAAAAGCACGGCCCCGGCATCATCGTCGACACCACGCGGCCGGGCGAAGGCCGCGTCATCGTCTGGGCCGAATAGAGTTCAAATATTGAGGAACCGGCGCATGCGCGCCAGGAAGGTGTGCCTGGCTTCCGGCGCAACGACGGCGGCTGCTGTCGCCTTGGCGTCTTCGAGACCAGTGCGGCGCGCACTCACTGTGGTGGAGACGTGTTCGAGCAGATCCGGATGCGACAGCGCCAGCTCGCGGAAATCTGTCGCGGCGATCTCCAGCACCATCACGTCATCCACAGCCTTGACCGTGGCGGTACGGCGATCGCCGGTCAGCATCGACATCTCGCCAAAGAAACCGCCGGCGGGGATGACGGCGACTTCCTGCCCGGATGGTTCGAGCGTCACGCGCGCCCGGCCCTTGACGAGCACGAACATCGAGTCGCCTTCGGCATCCTGCCGCACGATCGCTTCGCCTGCGCAGAAGAGGTGATGCCCGGCGGCGTTGGCCAGCGCGTGGCGCGCCTCGGCGTCCAGGGTCTTGAACAAGCTGATTGATGACAGCTGGTCCGCGGCGGCGGCAACGTGGCGCTCGGTCTTGATCGGTTCTTCGGTGCGGTCGTACTGGATCTGGATCGGCCAGGGAATCTCGATGTTGCGGCGGCGGAAGGTGTACCAGATATTCGTCCGCACCTCGTCGCGCGCCTCACGCTCGATGCCGTAGTTGTCGACCCAGAAATACGCGGTGTAGTTCACGGCGGAATCGCCGAACCCGTGCACAAGCACCCTCGGCGGCGGCTCCTGCATCGCCAGCGGCGCGTTGGCAATCGCCTCGAGGATCGCCGCCTTCACTTCGTTGGGCGGCGTGAGATAGCTCGCGCCGACCTCGATGCTGAGGCAATTGGCGATCGTCGGTTCCGAATAATTCAGGACCGGCTCTTTCGAGATGACGCTGTTCGGCACCACCAGGAACTCGCCATCCTTGGTGCGAAGCTTCGTGGCGCGCCAGGTGATCTGCTGCACCTCGCCCTCGCGGCCGCTGATCTGAATCCACTGGCCGACCCGGAAGGGCTTCTCGATCTGGATAGCGAGGCCGGCAAACAGGTTGCCGAGCGTGTCCTGCAGCGCGAAGCCCACCACGACGGCGCCCACAGCTGACGTCGTCAGCAACTGCTCGCGCAGCAGCACGGTGCCGATCACGGTGAAGAGGACGAGGACGATGAAATCCTGGACGATCGCGGGGAAGCGATCGGAGGGACGGTCGAGCCGCCACGGATTGGCGATCAGCGTGACCGCCGCATTGACGATCGCGAGCACGATCGTCAGGCGCGCAAGCGCCGACAGGAGCTGGACATCGCCCAGCCCCTGCCGCGCGGCGACCTCGAGAACTACGAAGCCGAGGATCAGCCACGCCGAAAACAGCAGCCGGCCACGGACGAAACGGCTTACGGGAGGCCTCCCTCTTTCTTGAACGCCGCGATGTCAGCCGCGGCGATCTTCACGACGACCGGCGCCGGGTTCGGGCCGCCCTTCGAGTCCTTCTCGGGATCGACTCCGCGCGCGCCGCCGGACGCGGTCACCTGCGCCTGCTTCTTCTCGCCACCGCTTGTCGGCACCAACTTGCCTAACCCGAAGCGGCCCTTCTTCGGCTCCTCGGCTTTCTTTTCTTCCGGCTTCTTCTCTTCAGCCGTCCCGCCGCCGGTCAATCCCGCTGCGCCCGCTTCGACAGTCGCGATCTTCGTCGGGTCTACCGGCGTGAAGCTGATGTTCTTCGCATACCGCGGTTGCAGCGTGGCAGTCGCGGTCAGCTTCTGTGCCGCGATCTGCTTCGTGATCCGATCGAGGCGCTCCTGCATCTCGGGATGCGACGCAAAGAGGCCGCGCTTCTCCGTCGCGCCCTTGTTCCGATCCTTCAACGTCGTCAGGAATGCGACCAGGCCGTTCGGCGCATAGCCGGTCTTGTTGGCGAGCGCGACGCCCTTCTCGTCGCTCTCGTTCTCATCGGCGCGGCCGAAGCCGCGGTCGACGATGTTGTCGTAGGTGGCGGTGACGGCCTGCTGCATCAGCGCGGAGTTACCCGAAAGCGTTTCGGCCGCGCCCATCTGGACCGCCTTGCTCTTCTGGATCGCGCGAATGGTGTGCTTCTCGGTGATGTGAATGATCTCGTGTCCGAGCACGCCGGCCAGCTCCGCTTCGTTCTTGATGAGCGCGAGCGAGCCGCGTGGTGACGTGCACGTAGCCGCCGGGCGCGGCAAACGCGTTGACGCCGTCGGTGTCGAGGACGATGAACGTCCACGGCAGGTTCGGGCGCGTGCTGCCCTGCGCCATCGCGAGGCCGACCAGGCTGACGTAGCGGTGCACGCCGGCGTCCTGGACCACGCCGTAGCGCGTGCGAATCCTGGTCGCTGACCTCGCTTGCCGAGCTCCTGCTCCTCGGCATCGGTCATCTGCAGCTCACGAACGTCGTTCGCCTTCTTGGCGATCGCCATCCCCTTGCCGATGCCGCCCGGCAGCTGTTCGCGCCTTCGCCTTCGGCGACGGCGAGACTCGACCCCGCCGCCTTCGCGGCATGGGCCTCGGCCCCGAACGCACACAGTCCGGCAATCGCAATGACAACCCGCAGGTTACGCATCATGTTGGTTTGACCTCAAATATCGCGACGGGCCGACTCTTGCCCTTCACGACGACGTCGCCGAGGGGATGGATATCATAACGCCCTTTGAGCCCGGCGCGGGTCGCCTCGCTGATGATGATCCGCGTTCCGTAGTCCTTGTTCAAGCGACTCCAGCCGGGCGCCGAGATTCACGGCATCGCCAATCACGGTGTAGCTCATGATCGTCTCCGAGCCGACGTTGCCGGCGATCATGTCGCCGGTATTGATGCCGATGCCGATGTCGAGCTGCGGCTTGCCTTCGCGCGCCCACTCCGCGTTCATCTCGTTCAGCGTCCCGATCATCGCCAGCGCCGTCTGCACCGCATGCTCGGCATGATCCTCGTCGTCGAGCGGCGCCCCGTAGAGCGCCATGATCATGTCGCCGACGAACTTATCGACCGTGCCGCGATGCTGGAACACGACCGCGACCATTCGCGTGAACAGCTGATTCAGCTGGGCCACCACGTCTTCAGGCGTGCCCTTCTCCGACATCGTCGTGAAGCCGCGAATGTCGGAGAACAGCACCGTCATGTGGCGCCGCGCGCCGCCGAGGGCGGCAAGCGACGGATTGGCGACGAGCTGCTCGTAGACGTCCTTCGAGACGTAGCGGGAGAACAGCTTCTTGATCTGCCGCTTCTCGCGCCCCTCGACGAAGTACTTCCAGGCGAGGTCGCCGACGAAGGCAAAGACGAGCGCCAGCGCGGGAACGGTGAGCGGAATCCAGGAGCCGCGCGCGAAGATTGCCAGCGACTGCCAGACGAGGATCGCCGCGGCAACGAGCGCGACCACACCGGTGAGCCACGCATTCAGGAACGCACCGGCCACGCCGACGACCGCGACCGCGCCGATCACGAGGCCGAGCGTCGTCCATCCGGGCGCGCGCGCGATCGATCGATTCGACAGGAACGCATCGACGAGATTGGCGTGCACTTCCGGGCCGTTGATCTCGCCCTGCGGGAACGGCGTGGTGAACTCCTCGTTCAATCCTTCGGCGGTGCCGCCGACGATGACGATGCGATCCTTGAAGAGCGCGGGATCGATGCCAGGCTTCTGCCCTTCCAGGATCTGCTGCTGCGAATAGAAGACGTCGTAGAACGAGTACGACGTGAAGGTCGGCTGGCCGTTGCTGTTCTCGGCCGGACCCCGCCACGGAATCATGATCGTGCAGTTGCCGGCTTCGTCGATGCCGCGCGTTCAGCGCCGGCATGGTATTCGCCGCAGTCGCGGTCGCGACCGAAAACGACCGGATCGCGCGATCGCCGACCTGCACGATTGGCGACGAGGCGACGCACGGCGCCGTTCGAGTCGATGGTGAATAACGAGTGTCCGATGCCGCGTGACACGCCGGCGAGCGCCGGAAAGGGCGGCGTCACGCGCGGGCGGGGCTCGACACAGCCGTCAGCCGGCAATGCGCAGGTTGAGCGCAGGCGCATCGAGGTCCTCCTTCAGCGCCCGCGACGGATCGGCCAGTTCGGCGCTCGAGGTTTCGGCGATGTGCACGACGTTGCCGGCCTTCTTCGTGGACTCAACGAGCGCCGCGTCCGACTCATCCCCGGTCCACTCGGTGTCGGCGACCATGAACTTGCGCATGTCGCGTTCGGCGAACAGCACGTCGTAGCCGATGACCTTCGCGCCGGCGGCCGACAGGTAATCGATCACGGTTGCGTGAATCAGCCGCGGCCACGGCCATCGCCCGACCAGCGGCTCCATCCGGCGCACGCTCTCGTTGTCGATGGCGACGAGGACGATGTTGGCTGCCGGAGCGGACGGGCGCGCCGTCGCGGCGACGCGAAGGTCGTAGGTCTGCAGCTCGATGTTCTGAATGAAGTCGAGGAGCCCGAGGGCGCCGGCCAGGACGGCTGCGGCGAGGGGAATGGCTCTCTGCATCAGCCCTCAGAAACTGAGGCGAACGCCGAGCTGCATCTCGCGCGGATTCTTCGCGCTGAAAATGCGTCCGAAGTTGGCCGTGCCGAAAATGCGGTTGGGCAGGTCAAAATTGGTTCGGTTGAACAAGTTGAAAACCTCCCACCGCAACTCGAGATCGGAGACCCCGCCAATGCGCCAGATCTTGGCGAGCGCGAAATCGACGTTGGCAAAACCAGGTCCGCGAACGCTGTTTCGTGGTGCGCTCCCGAAAGAAAACGCCGCCGGCAAGGCGAACGCCGCGGGATCGAACCAGCGGTCAGGCGTGCGTTCGGCGCCAGAAAGATTTGGATCACGAAGCTGATCCGGCCGCTGTGCGGGCCCCGCGCCTACGTTGGCGCGATCGACGCCCAGATTCACGGTAAAGGGGGCGCCGCTCTGGGCGACCAGAATTGCGTTCACGCGCCAGCCCCCGAAGATCGATTCGATCACGCCGCCAACATCGCTGAGGAGCGGGAACTGGTAGGCGGCGCCGGCAACGAATTGATGCCGGTGATCGAAACTCGACCGCGCCCATTCACCGGTCGTGTCAAAGATGTTGCGCACGTTCTGCGGCACGTTCGCTTCCGATTCCGTCGGTCCGGGGCTTGACGCATCGTCTGTGGATTGCGAGAGCGTGTAGCTGACATTGAAGGCGTGGTTGCCGCTGAACCTGCGCTCGGCTTTGAGCGTCAGGCCGTGATAGATGGACTTGCCGTCGAAGCGGATGGCGTTGATGCGGCTCAATTGCGGAATCGGGCGCCGCGGCTGAATCGCGCCGGGGCCCGGCTCGGGCACATTGTGGATGGTCGCGTTGTCAGCGCCGAGCGTCCAGGTGCCCATGTAGACCGCCTCGATCATCGTTGATGGGCGGAGTTGATACTGCAGACCGCCGCTCCAGGTCTGGCTGTATTCAACGTTGTATTCGTAATCCATGATGCTGCCACCGATGGTGCCGGTGGCCTGGCTGGTGAGGATGTCGCGCGTTTGCAGCTCTGGCGCGCGCTGCCCGGCCGGCACATCCACCTGCCTGGTGAAAAAGAACGGCAGGTTGCGAGCAAACGCCGTTTGCACGCTGTAGGCCCACTGGTTGAGGAAAATGCCGTAGCCGCCGCGAATCACCGCACGTGCGTCGTCGAGAGTCAGGGCAAAGCCGAGCCGCGGCGCCAGGCGGACGTTGCTGGGATCCAGCAAACCCCGGCCCCACCCGGCGTCCTTCGAGGTGACATATGGAATGGGTATCAGCGGCAGAAGCGCCTGCGCCTCGGCATGCATCTCGCCGTCGTCATCACTCGCAATGACGAACCGCCCACCCGCTGTGGCCAGATCAATCGACGACAGACGGTTGCCCGCATCGTACATGTGCTGATTGAGTTCGTATCGCAGGCCGATGTTGAAGGTGAGATTGCTGCGTGCCTGCCAATCATCCTGCGCGTAGAGGTGCAGCCAGTTCGTGCGGCCATCTTCGTCGCCGCGGCCGACTCCAGACGTTGCCGAGGTCGGATAGCCAAGAAGGAAGTCGGCAAAAGCATTGCCGGTGAACTGACCCGTGAAGGCGAAATTGCCGCGTGCGTTATCAGGTTGCTCGGGCCGCAACTTCAGATGAAAGAAGTAGCCGCCAAACTTGAGGCGGTGCGCGCCGCGATCGACGGTCAGGTTCTCGTACAACTCGAAGTGGTGATTGTTCCTCGTCGTGAACACGGTGGGATCGCCCATGGTCGAATACAGACCGGCGGTGGAAATCTGCGGATAGCCGACGTCGCGAGGATCGGTCGTGACGCCGAGCAACCCAACCGCGGCGGCGAAGTCGATGCCGCGGTTCAGGCTCAACTGGCCGCCCGACACACCCATCCAACCGAATCGCAGTTCGTTCAATACCGAATTGCCGATCACTCGGGTGTGGCTGGCGACGAGATTCCTGGTGCGAGTGGTCAGCTGCCGTCCAAAGCCCGGGACCAGAGACTCTTGCAGCACTCCAGTGCCGTAAGGCTGTAACTCGTCGGCGTCAAAGGTGCTGAATCGCGCCAACAGGTTGTCGTTCTGCGCGAGCCGATGATCGAGGCGAACGCTGAATTGATCGAGATTGCGCGTCGTCTCTTCGACTGCCGACAGGTTCTGGGACGCCGTGGCTGCGGTCGGCAGCGGCACCTGCTGCAGAAATGCCGACGCGATCGGATCGATACGGCCGGACGGAATCTGGTTGTTGGCAAACGGAGTGCAGGTTCCCGTTGAAGAAATCGTCGACGGATCGCAGATGGCGCCCACGGTCGAGAAATCTCCGAGGCGCATCGCCGCCGGAGGGACGGTGAACGTGCGGGTCACCGAGCGGCGGAGCCGAGTGCCTTCGTAACTGCCGAAGAAGAACGCGCGGCTCTGCACGATCGGGCCGCCAAGAGCGCCACCGAACTGGTTCTGGCGAAGCGGCGGCTTTGGCTGGCCAGCCGGGTGGAAATAGTTCGCGGCATCGAAGGCGTCGTTGCGATGAAACTCGAACCCGCTGCCGTGAAACTGGTTCGCGCCCGCTCTGGTCGACACGTTGATAAGCGCCGACGCTTTCCCGCCAAATTCAGCCGGATACATCGACTTCTGGATCCTGAACTCCTCGATTGAGTCGATGCGAAGGATTGATGACCAGGTTGTTGAATAGTTCATCGGTCACCTTCGCGCCGTCGAGCAGGTAGATGTTGTGGCCCGAGCGCTGGCCGCCGATATTCGGCAACGGCCCTGCCTGCTGGAGCGCTTCACCACGCGTGCCGCCAGGAGGAATAACCACGGAATCGCTCAGCTGTGCGAGCGCGAGGAAGTTGCGTCCGTTCAGCGGCAGTTGGATCACCTCCCGGTTCTCGATCACGTCGCTGATCTCGGCGCTGCTGGTCTGCAGCATCGGCACGCGAACTTCGACCGTGACTTGCTCGGCCAGCCCTGCAATCTTCAACGTGAAGTCCAAGGCGAGGCTGCGGCCGATTTCCGACGGTGACGGTTTGATTCTGCCGTGGTGAAACCGGCGAGGGCCACGGTGATCTCCCATTGACCGATACGAAGCGCAGGCAGGAAGAATCGTCCCTCGCCATCGGTCATGCGGCTGACAGTGATTCCACTCGCGGGATGATGTGCGGTCACGCTGGCGCCGGGCAACACGCCGCCTGAGGCGTCTCGAACCACGCCGCCGATTTCGGCGGTATTGGTCTGGGCGCCTGCGCTGGAAGCCATGACGCCGAGCCAGACGGTGAGACAGAGCGTTCGCATCGTTACAAGACTGCTCGATTCACGGCGCCGTCTTGCGAAATATACCCAAACTCCGCTCGCTGCTGAAATCGACGTCCCAAGTAGATGTGATAAGTTTCGGCGACCCCGCAGCGTCTATTGGGGCGACACCGGGAGGAAACAGCACGGAACTCATCGATGCTCGCGAACAGTTGCTGAATCGCGAACTCGCGGCCCGGACAGACGCCAGACCACAGGGACGCTCCGCCGGGGCATTGCTTCGCACGGTGGGCTACGTCCTCGCGAGCACCGTCTGCTATTACGTCGCGACGCAGATCGCCTGGACGCTGACGTTTCCCGACAGCAAAGTCTCGCTGTTTTTCCCGCCGCACGCGATTCTGCTTTGCGTGCTGCTGATCGTCCCGACCCGGCACTGGTGGGCCTACGTGCTCGCTGCCGTCAGCGCTCATTGGCTGGCAACGCAGCAGGCGGGCTGGCCGCCGCTCTACGCATTGACCTGCGAGGCGTTCGACGCTTTGAAGTGCGTCTCGGCAGCGGCGGGAATTCGCTTTCTGATCAAGTCGCCGCTCAAGGCGATCACGCTTCGTGACGCGATTCTCTTCGTCCTCATCACAGTGGTGCTCGTTCCATTCGGGACCGCCTTCTGGGGTGCTTCCTTTACGGTCTCCTGGGGTTTCAGCACTCGCTATTGGGTCGAATGGCGCAACCTGGGAGTCTCGAATGCGGTAACGGCCGTCGTCCTGGTGCCGGCACTTCTGCTGGGTGCGCACTATCTGTTCGTCAGACGCTCGAGGCCCCTGGCCACCCGGCGCGTGCTGGAAGCGGCTCTCCTCGGGGCGTGCACGGTGGCGCTGGGAATCTTCGTATTCGATACAACGCCCGCGGGTCCCAACACTTCGCCGGCTCTCTTATATGCGCCGATTCCCCTGCTCATCTGGGCGGCGCTCCGCTTCGGCCTTGGTGGAATCAGCGTCTCGATGCTGATCATTACGTTCCTGGCGATCTGGGGAACGATGCGCGGGCACGGCCCGTTCCTGACTCAAACCCCCGCCGAGAATGCGCTGGCACTACAGCTATTCCTCCTGGTGACCGCCACACCGCTGATGCTGCTCGCGGTTGTCATCGAAGAGGAACGACAGTCGAAAGAAGCGCTGCGCGAGAACGCGAACCTGATGGGTCTCGCCGCGGATGCAGGAAACCTGGCGATGTGGGTATGGGATGTTTCCGGCAACGATGTGTGGATGACCGAGCAGGGGCGCTTGCTGTTTGGCCTGAAGCCGGACGCGCGCCTCGATCTGGTGGCAATTCTCGATCGCGTGCACCCAGAGGATCGCGCCGCGCGCGAAAGCGCGATCAAACAGGCGCTCCAGACGCGAGGCGAATACGAAATGGAGTATCGCCTGCAGCAAGCAGACGGCACGGCCCGCTGGATTCAGGGTCGCGGTCGTTGTGTCGTGCCTGACGACGGCACTGGCCCGAAGCTCTTCGGCGTGTCGATGGACGTCACGGCTCGCAAACAGGCGGAGGCGACAGCCGCGCAAAGGCGGGCGGAACTCGAGCACGTCTCACGCGTGGCCACACTCGGCGAGCTCACCGCAACCCTGACGCACGAATTGAAGCAGCCGCTCGCCGTGATCCACATGAACTCCTACGTCGGCGTGCGGTTGCTCGACGCGCCAGAGCCCGATCTCCAGCAGGTGCGCAGCACGCTGGCCGAGATCTGCGAGGTCACCGAGAACGCCGGCGAAGTCCTTGGCGGGCTGCGCGCCATGCTCAAGCGCGACAGCGCGGGCCTGGCCAATGTCGATGTGAACGGCGTGATCCGCGCCGTCGAGCGCATCGTGCACGGAGATGCGAATCAGCACCAGGTCACGGTCCACCTCGACCTGCCGCCCGACCTTCGTCCGGTCAAGGGTGACAACGTCCAGCTTCAGCAGGTCATCTTGAACCTGGTGCTCAACGCGTTCAGCGCGATGGGCGGAACGGGATTCGACGGCGCGCGTCGTCTGGTCGTGCGCACGAGCTCGATCGATGAATCGAACGTGCTGGTCGAAGTGCAGGACAGCGGCACTGGAATCGCCGCGGAAAAGCTCGAGTCGATTTTCGATCCCTTCGTCACCAGCAAGCCGGAAGGACTGGGAATGGGCCTGTCGATCTGTCGCTCCATCATCGAACGCCACGGCGGTACGATCTCGGCCGCGAACAATCCCGACCGCGGCGCGAAGTTCTCGATCACGCTGCCGGTCAGCCGCAGTGACGGTGGCGCAGGGATGACGCTTCACCGCGCTCTGACAGACCGCTGGTGATGGCTGCGGCGGTGGTGCTCGGTCTCGGTCGGAAGGGTTGGCTACGTAGGAGGCGACTCGCTCTCATCGCGCCTGCAATGTGGACGCGGCGTCTGGAAATGACGACGTATTTCGTCTCTTCCTCACTCCATCCGTCATCAATAAGCTCCTTGATGCGTGTTGCAATCGCCGCGCGATACTCAGCATGGGGACATCAGAGCCCTTGATGCTCACTCCACCGTCATCAAGAAGCTCCTTGATGCGTGTTGCAATCGCCGCGGATACTCGACTTGGCGTCCACTGTGAAACAGCTGGCTCACCAGCACCGATCCGTCCACGCAGATCAGGAATTCGATGGCGCGGAGTTGGGTCACGACGAGCTCACGGATTTCGGCGACGTGCCCGGCCTTCGTGAAGCGGTGCAGCACCCTCATGGGTGGTGACGGATTGATCGTGCGGCTCTTGAGGGGATTGACGGAAGGCATGGGTGGGATCACCGCATCGTCGCGCCGGGGATGCCGCCGGCCATCGAGAGGCCTATTCGCTGAGCCGCTGCCACCCCGATCAACGCACCGATTAATGCCCTTGCGATGAACATATCGACTCCGTTTCGGGACAGAATCGTATGTGGCCGTCGCACGCGAAAGCAAAATGAAAAAGTGACAGGTTTGCGGCCGCGACATTGCCAGATCAGCTTCGGGCTGCCGCAGGCAGGATGAAGGCGAATCGAGTGGTACCGCTACGGGGATTCGAACCCCGGTATCCTGACTGAGAATCAGGTGTCCTGACCCCTAGACGATAGCGGCACTAGGGACTACGAACCGTGAATTATATCAAAGGTTCCAGAACCTGAAATAATAGCGGGATGCGTTCGCTTGGATTTGTGGCTTCTACGGTGTTTCTGGCGATTTCACTGGCATGCGGCAGTGAGGTCCCGCCGCCCGCGGCCCCGGCCGGACCGTCGGTCGATCCCGCCACCGCGGGAACTGTCACCGCTATCGTGAAGTTCGAAGGCCAGCCGCCCTCACCGGGGATGCTCACCTTGACCGGCGATCCGAAGTGCGTCAGCGAAAACGGCGGGCCCCGGCGCGCGGAAGAGCAGGTCGTGGTTGGCGAGAATCAGTCGCTGCAGAACGTCTTCGTCTACGTGAAGGATGGCCTGGGCAGTTTCGGATTTCCGATTCCGTCCGAGCCGGTCGTCCTCGATCAGGACAAGTGCCGCTACACGCCGCGCGTCCTCGGCGTGCGGGTCGGACAGGCGCTGCAGGTTCGCAACAGTGACCCGCTGCTTCACAACGTGCGATCGAACGGCGTCATCAACCAGGCCTTCAACAAGTCGACGCCGATCGAAGGCGTGAGCTTCAATCACACGTTTGCGACCACGGAAGTCATGGTGCCCTTCAAGTGCGACGTCCATGGCTGGATGAGCGCCTACGTCGGCGTCCTCGATCATCCGTACTTCGGCACGACGGCGCCGGATGGAAAAGTTGTCCTCGGAAATCTTCCCCCTGGTACCTACGCCATCGAAGCCTGGCACGAAGCGCTCGGCACCCGGACCCAACAAGTGACAATTGCAGCGAAAGAATCCAAGGATGTCACCTTCTCGTTCGCACGCTGACGCCACTCCGGCCGTGACCGCGCGATCGTATTCGCGCGGTGGCGACTTCGTCACGCTGATGAAGCCGCGCCTCAACTTCCTCGTCCTGTTGACGACCGCGGCGGCGTATTCGCTGGGGGCCGGGCCCAATTCCACGCTCATCGATCTGGTACACACGCTGCTCGGCACGTTCCTCGTCGCCGGCGGCGCGGCCGCGCTCAACCAGGTGTGGGAGCGGCAGACGGATCGGCTGATGCGCCGCACCCGGACGCGCCCGCTGGCCGACATGCGCATGACGGCGGCGCAGGGCGCGATCTTCGGGCTCCTGCTGACAATGGCCGGCGCCGCTGAGCTCGCCTACTTCATCAATCCGCTCTCGGCGATCGTCGCGCTGCTGACGACGGCGAGTTACCTTCTTTTCTACACGCCGCTGAAGCTGCGCACGTCGCTCTCGACGATCGCCGGCGCGTTGCCGGGTGCGCTGCCGGCGGTGATCGGTTGGGCGGCCGCCACCAACACGCTGTCGCTCGAGGGCTGGGTGCTCTTCGGCATCGTCTTCATGTGGCAGATGCCGCACTTCCTTGCGATCGCGTGGATATATCGCGATGAGTATGCGGGGGCCGGGATGCCGCTGCTGCCGGTGATCGAGCCGGATGGGCGATCGACCGGTCGCCAGGCCGTCCTCTACACGGCGGCCTTGATTCCGCTGAGCATGATGCCGACCGGGATCGGACTGGCCACGGCGCGATACCTCGTTGGCGCGATCGCGCTGGGCGCGGTGCTGATGTTTCTGAGCGTCGAGTTCTCCGCGAAGCGCGACCTGCCCACTGCCCGCCGGCTGTTCTTCGGGTCGATCGTGTATCTCCCGATCCTCTGGGCGCTGCTCGTGTTCGACCATCGCGCGCGATGAGCGTCACCGATCTCCCTGCGCTCAACGCGACGCTCAACGCTGTTTCGACCGCCCTCCTCATCACCGGCTACGCGTTCATCCGGCGGGGCGACCGCCGCAGACACAAGGCGTGCATGATCGCGGCGCTGATCGTGTCGGCGCTGTTCCTGACGTCGTATGTGATCTATCACGCCCAGGTCGGCTCGGTGCCGTTCAAACGAACCGGATGGATCCGGACGGCCTACTTCGCCGTCCTCATCCCGCACGTGATCCTCGCGGCCGCGATCGTCCCGCCGATCCTGATCACGGCGTCGCGCGGGCTGTCCGCGAAGTACGACAAGCACCGCCGCATCGCACGGTGGACGTTGCCTTTGTGGCTGTATGTGTCGGTCACGGGCGTCATCGTCTACTTGATGCTCTATCAGATGTAGAGGGGCTTACGGGCTTACGGGCTACGGGCTTGCGGGCTACGGGCTTGCGGGGGCCTTACCTGTAGAGCAGATACTTCGCTCGCAGCCGGCGCCAGCGGGCTTCGTCCGCACTCCAACGCGCCGCCACCGCCGCGGGATCTTCCCCGCGCTTGACGCGTTCCAACGGATCCGCCGTCCCAAACAATCGCCACGTCGTCGAGAAATCGTACTTCTCCCCGAACATCGACGAGAGCGCCGCCGCGATCTCGAGTCCGACGCGCACGGGCGGCAGCGAGGCTCGACTCGTGATCACCATGAACACGCCCTGGCATTCTTCGTTCGCGTACTTGCTCGACTTCGGCGTGAAGGTGATCGGATAGAAGCGAATGCCCGGCAGCTTCCTCGCGTTGAGCGCAGCCGAGAGCCGCGGCCCGTCGATCCACGGCGCGCCGAAGTGTTCGAACGGCTGATCGGTGCCGCGGCCGACCGAGACGTTCGAGTACTCGATCGCGCCGATGCCCGGATAGAGCGTCGCCTGGTTGAGGTTGCGCATGTTCGGCGAGGGATTGATCCACGCCAGGCCGGTATCGTCGTACCAATAATCGCGCTTCCAGTTTTCCATGCCGATCACCGTCAAGTCCGCATTGATCTTCCGCTCGTCGTTGTACAACCTCGCCAGCTCGCCCATCGTCATACCGTGCCGGACCGGCATCGGCATGTAGCCGATGAACGTGTTCGGCGATTCTCCCGGACCAGGCTCGCGCGACAGCGGCCCTTCGATCTGCCAGCCGTTAATCGGATTCGGACGATCGAGCACGACCACCGCGAGACGCCGCTTCGCGGCTTCTTCCATCGCGTAGCCCATCGCGAGCTGGTAGGTGTAGAAGCGGACGCCGACGTCCTGGAGGTCGATTACCAGCGCGTCGATGCCGTCGAGAGAACCTTCACGCGGCCGGCCGGTGCCGCCCTTGTAGAACAGCGAGTGGATCGGCAGACCGGTACGGGCGTCCTTTTCGGCCGGGACATCCGCATCGAGCACGCCGCGGATCCCGTGCTCGGGACTGAAGAGCGACACGAGTGTCACGCCCGGCGCCGAGTGCAACAGATCGATCGTCGATTGTCCTTCTCTCGATCGGCCGGTATGGTTGGTGATCAATCCGATTTTTTTGCCGCGAAGCTGCTTGAATCCATCGCGCGCGAGGACATCGATTCCGGCAAGGACGGGTGGTGTCGGGCTTGAGCCGGATTGGAGCCTGGCAGCGGGATCAATCTGCCTAAAGGCAGACACCACCCGCGCGCCATCTGATGTCAAAGCCGCTGCCGCCACCGTCGCGATCCTGCTGCGTAACACCCCGACGTCGCCCGTGCCGTCTGGATGCAGGCGACTCGATAAGAAGATCACGTACGAGTTCGACGCCGGATCGATCCACAAGCTCGTTCCGGTGAATCCCGTATGGCCGTACGACGTCCCCGCCGGAAACAGGTCGCCGCGGTTGCTCGAATACGACGTGTCGATATCCCAGCCAAGACCACGAACGCTCGTCATGCCCGCGGGGGTTTGCGGCGACGTCATGGCCGTCACCGTTGCCGCCGACAGCACACGCAGTCCTCCTTCGCGCGATGCGCTTCGGAGGACAGGGGTTCCGAGCCGGCCTCTCCCCAGCAGCATTTGCGCGAATCGCTGGAGATCGCGCGCGGTGCTGAAGAGGCCTGCATGACCGGCGATGCCGCCCATTCGCCGCGCGGTTGGATCGTGAACGACGCCACGTAGCGGCATCGCATCGGGGCGCTTGCAGGGCCATGCGTCCTGCTCCGCGCATCGCTCGGTCGGCGCGATCCGCGGCAGCAAGGACTTCGGTGGCAGGAACCCGGTCTCCGTCATGCCGAGCGGCTCGAAGACGCGCGCTTTCAGATACGCATCGAGCGTCTGGCCGGTGATGCGCTGGACGATGTCACCGAGCAGAAAGAAGTTGATGTCGCTGTAGACGAATGCCTCGCCGGGAGCGGATGCCGGCACTTCATCCTTCGCGAGCTCGATTGCCGCGTCGTAACCGGTCCACGGATGCAGATCGACATCGGGTCGTAACCCTGAGACATGGGTCAATAAATGGCGAACCTGGATGCCGCCTTTTCCGTAACGCTCGAACCCCGGGATGTGTGATGCGACCGCGTCGTTGAGACGCAGCCGCCCCTCCTCGACAAGCGTCATTACTGCGGTGGTCGTCGCGACCACCTTGGTCAGCGAAGCGAGATCGAAGACCGTATCAAGAGTCATCGGCTCTTCCGCGGGCACCGTGGCGCGCAAGCCGAACGCCTTCTCATAAACCGTTTGATCGCCGCGTCCGACGACGACAACCGCGCCGGGGGTGAGCCTGGCCGCCATCGCTTCCCGAACGAGCTCGTCGATTCGATTGAACTGCGGGTTGGCTTGGCGCGCAATTGCGGGAATCTGGCCTGGAAGAGCGAAAACAAGAATTCCCCAAGCCGCAAGTCCCAAGCCCCAAGACCCTGGTTTTGGCGTCAATCGCATGAGGCTAATATACTGAGTCGGTTGTGGTTCCATTAAGGGAGATACAGGCAATGCGTGATTCGAAGACGTTCCTTTCGGCGGTGGCGCTCGTCGCCGCATTGGTCGTGTCGGCGCTGCCGGCGGCGGCCCAGACCGGCCGTATCGGCGGGCAGGTCAAGGACGCCCAGAGTGGCCAGCCGCTCAAGGGCGCCACGATTACGGCTGAAAACCCGCAGGCGTCGCCTTCGTCGTTTACCGCGACGACCGACGACAAGGGCCGTTACTCGATCATCGGCCTCAAGACCGGCACGTGGAAGGTGACCGCGGTCGCCCCCGGCTTCCAGGCCTCGTCGGGCCAGGTGCCGGTCCGCAGCCTCGGCGCCCCGATGCCTCCGGTCGACTTCGCGCTGGCCGCCGGCGCTTCAGGTCCCACCGGCGCGCTTGCCGGTGTCAACACCAAGGAGCTCCAGGGCGAACTGCAGAAGGCCATCGACATGGCGAACTCGGGCCAGCTCGATGCGGCGATCACGGCGTACGAAACGATCCTGGCCAAGACGCCGGCACTCACGATGATCCACGGGCAGATCGCCCAGGTGAAGCGCCTGAAGAAGGACTACGACGGCGCCATCGCTTCGTACCAGAAAGTGCTCGCCGCCGATCCGAACAACGACAAGGCGAAGATCGAAATCGGCATGACCTACCTCGAGAAAGGCGACTTCGCGAACGCCGAAAAGTCGCTGCTCGAAGTGGCGTCCTCGGTCAACGCGAGCCGCGAGGTGTTCTACAACCTCGGCGAAGTGAAGTTCGCGAAGGGCGAGACCGACGAGGCCGTGAAGTACTACGAGCGCGCCGCGCAGATGGACGCGGCGTGGGCCAAGCCGCTCTTCAAGCTCGGTCTCGCGAAGCTGCAGAAGGCCGACACCGCCGGCGCGATCGAATACATGAACAAGGTGATCGCCGCCGAACCGAACTCCGCTGAAGCCGCGCAGGCCAAGGCGTTGATCGAGCAGCTGAAGAAAGGGTAGTAGCCAGATGCCAGTAGCCGGTAGCCAGAAAGACAAGAGCTCTTCTGGCTACTGGCTACTGGCTTCTGGCTACTGGTTACTTCCGTTTTTCCGCCTCCGCAATGAGCTGATTGATGTTCGGGTAAGAAGGCTCGATCGATCGGGCCTTCTTCCACATCTCCAGCGCCTCGGGAAACTTTCCTTCCCTCGCCAGCAGCACGCCCTTCACGACCCACGGAAACGCGTAATTCGGCTCGACGGCGGTCGCCTTGTTCAAGGCATCGCGCGCGACGACGGTGTTGCCGCGCTCGGCTTCGAGCCAGCCCTTGGCGGCGTGATTCGAGGCCGCGTCCGGGAACATGTCGAGACTGACGATGTACTCGTCCTGCGCCTTCTTCAGCACCTCGCCTGCCTGTCCAGGCAATTCGACGATGCCGAAACTCACGAGCACCTCGGCTGCCTTGACGCGCACGACGCGGGCTTCGTCGCCGAGTCGCGCCACGATGGGCATGAGCGATCGTTCCCTGTCGCCGATCGATCCGAGAGACGCGATCGCGGAGGCGCGGACCGCGGGCTCGGGGTCAGACGCGGCGCCAATGAGAGCGTTCACGATGGCCGGGGTCACTTCTGGGGCCGTTCGACGGACGTTCTCCGATCGTTCTACGGTCGTTCTACGATCGTCGGTTCCAGGCGCAGTCGGCCGTAGAACGTTCGTAGAACCTGTCGTAGAACCATCGTCGAACGACGTCTGTGTTGGCGAACTGGCGCTCGTCGTGCCGCCAGAGCGCCATTCAGAAACCAGCCGTCCAATGTAGTCAGCGGCGCTCGCGCGAACCAGGAAGCCCTGCGATCGATCGACCGCCAGCTTCGCCAGCGCCGGGCAGCGTCGTCGCATCGCCCGAACCGGCGCGATACATGGTGTCGGCGAGCGACACCGCCTGCGCGCGGCGTTCGCCGTCGCCCCACCACGCCGTCATCTGCTTCGCCGCCCACTCGGGCGTTCGATCGTCGTGACAGGTCGTGCACGCGTTCGGGATACCGAACTGCGCGGTGTTCTCCGGCACCGGCGGCTGGAACGTGTGATCGCGACGGCGAATCAGCAGCCGCCAGTTCACGTCGCTCATGTGGCAGCCGATGCAGCGCGATCCGGCAGAGTCGGGGGCATGAAACGTGTGGGCTTCCAAGCCGGCGCCAGTAAACGACGGCTTGAGGTTCGCCGGGTTCCCGGTTCCCGGTTCCCGGCACGTCGGCGCCGAGTGGCATTGCGTGCAGAGCCCGTCGCCGTTGCGGCCCTGGTTGATGTTCACCTTCAGCGAGAACTCGTTGCGCGATCCGTGAGCGACGTGGCAGTTCGTGCATGCGATCGCGCCGGCCTTGAAGCAGCCGCTGAGCGTCAACGCCTGCGGGCGGTTGAAGCGATTCGGGCGGCCGTCGGGCCAGAATTCGCCCTGCAGATCGTTCTCGGGAAGCGGATCGCTGATGAGGAACGGCGTCGCGTAATCAGAATAGTGATCGCCGCCCTTGAAGCCGACGAAAACGTTGCGCTTGTTGCCGTGGCAGTAGGCGCAGGTGTCGTAGATCCGCCGCGGCTGCGAGCTCTTCACCGACAAGATCTTGAGGATGTCGCTCAGCTGGCGGTTCTTCGAGCTGTTGTCGTACTTCGGCTTCGATGCCGGATCCTTCTCCCACGCGTCCATCAACGCAACATGCTGGCGGCCAGGCCCATGACACGCTTCGCAGCCGATGCCCATCTCGCGTCCACGTCGACTTGTACTTTCTCTCGGCGACGTCGTAGCCCTGGACGAGGTTGGTGCCGTGGCAGTTGAAACAGTTGGAATTCCAGATCTGACGGAACTGGTGCGCGCCTTCCGGTACCGACGTGATCTCCTTCCAGTCGATCCAGCGCTTCGTGCCGACATGCCAGAACACCGGCAGCACGTAGATTCGTCCGTCGGGCAGCGTCGACAGATAGCCCTGATATCGCTTGGCACCGAGCGTGTAGTCGACGGTGAAGGTTTCCGGCGCGCGATCGCCGAAGGCAATCGACAACGGACGGCTTGCCGTCCTTCGTGCCGAACGTGTACGCGCGATCGTGATCGGCGAACTTCGTCCCTTCGCGGAAGTCACCAATCACGGTGGCTTCCGCGATCGGCTTGGTCATCTTGATGTGCAGCGAGTTCTTCCACTGCGTGTGCTCGACGTCGTGACACTTCGCGCAGGCGGCGGATCCCAGATACTCGCTGTTAACCTGCGTGGGAAGGTCTTGGGGCTTGGGACTTGGGGCTTGGGACTGCTCGTTGGCGCGGACGGCCAGCGTCAGCAGCAAGAGCAAGAGCGCCGCGCTTACCAGGCTCGCACCGCGGGTCATCAGGTGGATATTATCCACCTTCGCTCGCGTGCGTTCCTTCGAGCTTCGGTGGATTGCCCGCATGAGCCTTTCGCGGGCAAAAATAAAGGGGCCCTAATCCTGGGCCCCTCGAGCCAGCGGCCTAGTCAGCCTGGCTCAAAACTTCCACCTTCGCCTAACGAGTGGGCTACGGTGGACAGGTAAGTTGACTCCTGTGGGGTCAGTCCCCCAACACCAATCGGCTTCGGCGGGACAAGCCAACTTCTCGTCTCTCTACGAGCAAGCGACGTGCCGGAATTGCACAGGGAAATACGGCTGCGGTTTTGGCCCGTTTTCAATTGTCCGATCTCACAGACGCTGGGAATCCAATCGGTTGAAAACGGGGACTTCGGATTCTTGGTTCCACGGTTCCGCAGTTCCAGGGTTCCACGGTTAGGTTCTGTTGGGTTATGGGTTCTTCTTCGGACGCGGCGGATCGGGCGTTGATTCCAGATGCTGAATCAGACCAGCCGCGGCCTTAAGCGCCTCCGCGAATGTAGTGTTCCTCGAGAAGCAATTCGTCCTCAGTGAGCAGTCGTCGATCTCTTGCGTCGACGAGGTGATTCAACACCTCAGTGTTCGGAACCTCGCGCGATTCGAACAAAGCGCGCGAATTCCTTGTTGCCGAAGCGGCCAAATCCCTCCGCGATGTTTGCCGGAGCAGACCGAGCCGCCTCGCGCAACTGCTCGCACAGTCTGAAGTCGCGTTTCACGTTCGGCCGTTCCAGGAGCATATACACGCGCAGCTTCACCGATTCCGCGCGTTGCCCGCGACGATCTCCCGGAAGTCCTTCCATCCAGCCATGTCGTTGAATGAAAGCAACAGCGAAGCCGCGAATAGACTCGCCAATTCCCGAGAGAAATGAGGGACCGATGATCTCGGTCGTTCAAAAATTGCGATGCAAGCTGCGTCACTGGTGCGCACATCTTGCGAACATTGAACCCGGCAGAACCAAACCGTGGAACTGTGGAACCGTGGAACCCGGCACCTTAGAGCCGTGACCTGATCTCCCACAGATCCGGAAAAATCGGCGTCATCAGCGTCGTCGCCAGATACTGGGCGCCGGCGGAGCCGCCGGTCCCGGCTTTCGCGCCGATCGTGCGCTGCACCATCTTGACGTGACGATAGCGCCACTCCTGCAGGCCTTCGTCGAGATCGACGAGGCGCTCGCACATTTCGGCGTGCTTGGGATCGCGGCGATACAGATCGATCAGCGTCGATTGCAAGTCCGCCGACGGCTCGATGCGCGCGGTGACGTCGCGCGACAGCGACGCCGCCGGAATCGCATAGCCTTCGCGCGACAGATACGTGAGGAACGCATCCCATAACGTCGCCGCTCCGTATCGCTGCTCGAGCGCCCGGCGCGCACGCGAGGCTGCGGGAAAGCGATCGATCGCGGCCTTGGACTTGTTGCCGAGCACGAACTCGAGCTGCCGGAATTGATCGGATTGAAATCCGCTCGCCGCCTCGAGCCGTGCCCGGAACGACTGGAACTCGAGCGGCGTCATCGTCTCGAGGATGTCGAGCTGCGCGACCAGCACTTTGAGGATGGTGAGGATCCGCTTCAACGAATGCTGCGCGCGATACGGATCGCGCGCCTCGAGCAGCGCGATGACGTGATCGACTTCGTGCAGCACCTGCTTGAACCACAGCTCGTAGACCTGGTGAATGACGATGAAGAGCATCTCGTCGTGCTCGGGGCCTTCGGAGCGAGGGCGCTGGAGCGCGAGCAATTCGTCGACGGCGGTATGGAACGCTTATCTGAAATAACTGCGCGCCGAGGCTACGCGATTCCGCCGGGCTCGCTATCGCGTGACGTGACCGCGCGCATCGAGCCGTCGCGCGACGCTGCAGGCGATCCTGATGCGATCCTTCGCGAAGGGCTCCAAAGGACGCCGAGATGTGCGAGCGGCTCGTCGATCTCAACGAGGCAATCCAGGAGTGGCGCGACCGGCACGTCTAGAGAATATCTCGATCGAACACCAGACCAGAACTAGCACCTGGCACCTGGCACCGGCACCCCTGCACCCTTGCACCCCTGCACCCCTGCACCCCTGCACCAAAAAAGGGAGAGAGATCGGCGCGGTTGATCTCTCTCCCGTAAATGCATGAAGCCTCCGCCGCCCGCTTCCGCCTTCGGCGGGAGCGTTGGGAAGAACGCGAGGCTGAAGGAGGAATCGGTGTGTTACAGCTGCTGCTGTTGCTGGTGCTGCTGCTGGGACTGCTGCGAGAGACAGATAGACGGGCAGGTCGAGGTGCTGGGGAACAGCGTCCGCGTTTCCTTCAATGCGATGAGTGCGCCCGTCTTCATGCTGGAGCAGAAAGTATCAGGCGATTCGCCGCTAATGCAATAGATGAGCGACGAGCATTATCGGTAACCTGTTCTTGAGTTCCGTAACTTCAAAAAAAATGGGCGAGGACGCCGGCGTAGCGTCACCACCCTAACGACTCCCCCACAGGAGTCGAGCTCGGTCTTACTTAGAAGAGGAAGCGGAATCCGACGCGCGCGGTGCGCGGCGCCAGGATCAGCGTCGGCTTCTGGTAGCTCAGACCCGTCGCGCGGCCGATCGTCTCGGACGCGTGGCTGTTGGTCAGGTTGAACGCGTCGAACATCAGGCGCAGACGAACGCGCGGCGTGAAGGTCAACTGCTTCTCGGCGCGAATGTCGAAGACGTAGATGTTGTCTTCGCGGTTCGTCATCGGTCGCATCGGCATAGGCCGTGGTGGTGCGCGTGTCGCGCCCACCAGGCCGGCCGGCGCCGTGATGGTCAGCGTGCGCGCGTAGTTCGCGCCCGACTGGTGGCGGAACACCGGCGAGAGGCGGATGCCCCACGGCGCGTCGTACGACGCCGTCGCCTTGAAGCCCCAGCCCGTGCGATCGCCCACACCCGGGTTGTTCGGGGTGTATTGCGGCGCGCCGGCGAAGAAGTCGTGCAGCATCGTGTAAGCGCCGCCGAACGACGCCGACCACTTGTTCGCAGTAGCGGCGGTTCACCGACGCCTCGATCGTCTTGTAGCGTGCGAACTGATCGACGTTCTGCTGCCGGTTCGCGCGGTCGAGCGTGTTGAAGGTCGCCGTCGGGAACGCCGTAGAACGTCAGGGTGCGATCGTCCGCGGTGCCCGAGCGGCCGTCGACGCCGATGTCGAGGAACGGGTAGGGCGTGGTGAAGCGCTCGGGGCCCGCTCCGGGCTGGAACGTCCCGATCAGATCGTCCTCGGTCTTGTAGACGAAGCCGGCACGCACACCCATCGTGTCGCTCAGCTGCTGCTCGAACCACGCGCCGAATTCATGCGTGTAGGGATCCTTGATGTTCGGGTCAAGGCCGGTCGTGCCTTCGAGGTCGGCGGTGGCGAACGCCGCAGCCTGTTCACCCGGCTGCCAGCGGCGGTCGCCGTTGAGGTCCGTCCAGGTGTAGGTCGCCGACTTGTTGGCGGTGTTCGGGTTCGCGTTGCCGCTGATGCCGACACCCGGGTTGTGCCAGTAGAGGCCGTAGTTGGCCTTCACCACCGTCTTGCCGGTGCCCGACAGGTCATAGACGACGCCGATGCGCGGCGCGAACGAGTTCCACGTGTAGAGGTCGCGCTGTGCGAAGGTCTTCGCCTGCACCTGCGAGGCCAGAGCCGGGAAGCTCGCGGCCCAGCCGGCAGCGTTCCCGCCATCTGGTCCTGCTCCGGCAGCCAGCCCTTGTAGCGGTCATAGCGCACGCCGGCGTTCATCGACAGCTTGCCAACCGACCACGTGTCGGTCAGGAACAGTCCGATCGCATCGAGCGCCGCCTGCGCCTTCAGGCAGTCGTGCGCGGCGAGCGTGCCGACCGCGCAATCCGCCGTCGGGAAGCCGAAGATCACCTGCGTCGCGGCGCCGTTGTTGAAGCGGTGCTCGAGGTTGCTCGTAGCCGCCGCGGCGCGATTCGAAGCCTTCCCACGAACGCTCCTTCAGGAGTTCCGCACCCATCTTGAAGGTGTGGCTGCCCTTCGACGTGTCCATGAAGTAGGTGCTCGCGAAGTTGTACTGCTTGCGATCGCGATCGAGCTGCTGCTTCTGGTGCGCGCCTTCCATCACCAGTCGGCCGGTGTCCTGCGTGAAGAAGTTGTCGGGGCTGTTGGTGCTCAGCGGGAAGTAGTAGCCGAAGTCGCCGTAGCGCGCTTCGAGATAGAGCTTGTCGCTGATCGTGCCGTTCCACTCAGCCTTGTAGACCCAGCTGCCCGAGAGCTGCGCCAGGGTCTGTTCGGGCGAGGCGTAGGTGTAGGTCGCGTCCGGCAGGCGGTTCGGCTGTTCCTTCTGGCCCCACTGGTAGTAGCCGATCAGCTTGTTCTTCTGGTTCATCTGATAGCTGACCTTGCCGACCGCGTTCCACAGCAGCGTGTCGAAGGTCTTGTCGAACTGGAAGCTCGGCTGCGCCACCGCGTTGAACTGCTTGCGGTAGGTGCCGAAGAACCACAGCTTGTCTTTCGCGATCGGACCGCCGGCATTGATGTCGTGGTCGTAGTAGCGATCGATCTCGTTGCTGTGCTCGCGGATCGGCGAGTTGTTGAACGCGGTCGGCACGAGGTACTCGTCCGGCAGGTTCGAGCCCTGGAACGCGTTGTTGTACCAATCGAGGTGATATTCGCCCTGGAAGGTGTTCGAGCCCGAGCGCGCGATGAACTGCGACTGCACGCCGGGGTTCGGCATTTCCGCCGACTGGCCGCTCGTGCCGAGGAACGCTTCTTCGAGCGACGCGTAGTCGAAGTAGAAGCCGGCGCCGCCGGTGCCTTCGGTGGTGTTGATGCCTTCGATCAGCACGCGCACCTGGCCGGTCTGGCCGTAGGCGGCGTAGCCCTGCTGCGTGCCGGCGCGGTTGCCGCCGACGTCGACGCGGTTCATCGCCACGCCGGGCGTGACGGCGAGCAGCGCCCACATGTCGCGGCCGTTCGGGATCGACTGCAGCTGCTCCATCTTGAAGTTCTGCTGCACGCGCGACGAGGACGTGTCGATGACCGGCGAGGCGCCGCTGACGGTCACGGTTTCCTGCAGCGTGGCGAGCGCGAGCTCGACGTTGACGTTGGCCGTGAAGCCGAGGGAGATGGCGATGCCTTCGCGCTTCAGCGTGTTGAAGCCGGCAAGCTCGAATGTCATTTCATAGGTGCCCGGAGGCACTGCCGGGAAACGGTAGTTGCCCGTTTCCGACGTGACCGTCGTCTGCGCGCCAAGCGCCGACGGGCTGGTCGCGGTCACCGTGACGCCAGGCAGCACCGCACCCTGCGAGTCCGCCACGCGACCCTGAATCGTGCCCGTGCTGCTGGCGCCGCCACCCTGCGCAAACGCGTTGCCCGCGAATGCGATGGTGACGAGGAGGGCCAGCAGGCCCTTCGTCCAAAACTTCATGCGATCTTCCTCCATTGGGGGCAACCCGCCCGTGATCTGCACCTGCGCAAACCACAAGCCGGTCACTCAAATCAAATCACCCGACCTGTCCGCCATACCTAGCGACGGCGAACCAACGACGACGAATCGATCAGCGACACTCGGCGGAAGACGGCCGAACCCGATGTGGGAGAGGCAGGAAACCCGACAAGACGCCGCAATCATTACAACGACTTACAAATTAGCTGCGAAGAATACCTTACAGAGGGCCGAGAATGTCTACAAACGGGGTCGAACGATCGTTCAAAGTGGTGAGTGGCACTCACCACTCCATTCGTCAGTGGACGAACCGGGTAATCAAAAGCCCGGCCAGAATCGCCCCCGCGCCGGCAGTCTGATTGGCGGAAATCGGCTCGTCCAGCCAGACCGCCGCGACGGCCATGGCCACGACCGGCGTCAGGTAGCTGTAGACCGACGTGCGCGACCCGCCCAGCCGCTTCAGGCCCGTGTACCAGATCCAGTACGACAGGTTGAGCGCCAGGAGCGCCGACGTCAGCATCATCAGCCAGCTGAATCCGGAGATCGCGCGCCAGTCGACCGCGATCAGGAACGGAATCAACGCCAGCACGTACAGCGTCGCGCCAATCGAGAACGTGAGCGCGATCACGAGCAGCGGCGAGTGCCGCTTGAGAATGCCCTGCGACGCCACCGAGTAGATCGACCAGCAGATCACGCCGCCCATCATCAGCAGATCGCCGCGCCACGATTGCCCCGTCAGATCGACGCCGTGGCCGACGACGAGATAGAGGCCGAACATCGCGACCGCGATGCCAAGCCATCGCACCGGGCGAATGCGCTCGTGACCGACCGACGGCCGACATCAGCGCGATCACGATCGGCGAGATGCCGATGATGAGCGAGCCGTTGCCGACGCTCGTGCGCTTCACCGCCGAGACGAAACAGAACTGATACAGGAACGTGCCGACCAATCCGAGGAACAGCCAGCTCGATCCAGTCGCGCCGCGTCAGCGTGCGCAACTGCGATCGCGCCGGCGTGCCCATGATGACGACGAGGTAGACCATCGTCGCGACGAGCAGCCGCATCGCGTTGAAGGCAATTTCCGGAAAGTCGCGGAGGGCGACCTTGACGATCGAAAAGTTGCTACCCCAGATGAGAATCATCAGGAGCAGGAGGAAGTCGAGGGCGTCACTTGCGTCAGTCTACAGTCGAGAGTCGACAGTTAAGAGCTTTCAGTTGGCAGTCGCAGTTCAGTCAACAGTCTCACAAAATCAAAAGGCGGACCCGGGGGCCCGCCTTGTTGACTGCAGACTGAACTGCGACTGATGACTGAAAGCTCTTAACTGTCGACTCTCGACTGCCGACTCTCTCAGTTACCAGTTAGCCGCCAAACGGCTTAATGAAGAACAGGATCAGCGAAACGAGCAGCACGTAAATGACGAGCGACTCGATCAGCACGAGACCGAGAATCAGCGCGCCACGGATTTCACCGGCGGCGCCGGGGTTGCGCGCGATCGCTTCCGCGGCCGACGCAACCGCCTTGCCCTGACCGAGCGCGGCGCCCGCGGCGGCAATCGCCAGCGCGAAGCCCGCGGTGATGATCGACCACTGGACCAGACCCGAGCCGGCCGCTTGCGCGGCAGCTTCCTGGGCATAGACCGGCGAGGCCAGACCGAGGACGAGGAACCCGAACATCACGGACAGCAGCAACCGACTTGTTCTCACAGAAAACGCCTCCATCTCAAATCCCTGAGCGCTTCGACCCCAACGGCGACGCCGAGCGACGACACACCCGCCAGCAAACCCATCGGGTCGAGGTGCAAACGCACCATCATACCGTAGGCCGCGAGAGCCACTATAGCATGCCTTGTGAAAAACTTCACTAGCAGGAAAACCGTGGAAATCCGGCCTGTCGCCCGCCTTCGCGGCTTCGTCGCTCGGGACGGCAGGCCCGGGCGAAGCGCAACGAACGCGTCGACCGTGCCCCGGATCGCCCAGAACGAGATGGCCGATCAGCAGGCCGCCGCCGAGCACGCCGAGCGGCGCCGCGAGGTTGCGTTTCCAGAGGAGAAAGAGCATCGCGATCGCGAAGCACGCGATCGCCGTGTCGCGCGCGATCGCGATCATTCAAGCGTTCCAGGGTTCCAGGAGTTCCAGAAGTTCCACGGTTTGGTCCAGGAGTTCCAGACGTTCCAGATGTTCCACGGGTGGTTCAGAACACGGTACCTGACAGAACTCAACCCTTGGAACCCCTGGAACCACTGGAACCCTGGAACGATCTTTATCGGCGAGCTGCATGACCCGATAGACATTGAGGACACCGGCGGCAAGTCCGAGAAAAAACCCGACGAACGCGAGCCAGGGCTTCGTGCCGAGCGCCCCGTCCAGCCAATAACCCGCGGCAAAGCCGATCACCAGCGCAAACACGAACGACAAGCCGATCGTGCTGAGCTGCCCGATGAGCTGCAACGTCGTCGGGGATGTCCGCTCCATGGCTCAGTGTAACGACTTCCGGCCCCCGGACCTCTGATCCCTGGTCCCTGCTCCCTGATCCCGGTTTCAAGGCGATATACTGCCGGTAAGGCTGCCGGACGCGCCCACGGCAGCGGGTGATTCCATGAGTGTTCGTCTCTTTGCAGGAGGCGCGTTAGCCCTCCTCTTTTCGGTCGCTGTCCTCGCCCAGGCCAATGAGCGCGTGCTTTACGTCAACGCCTGGGATGAACAGACACGGGCGCCGCTGACCGGGCTCGGCGTCGATGCGTTCGCCGTGCGCGAAGACGACGCGGACGCGCGAAGTGCTCCGCGTCACGTCCGGCGACCTCGCCGATGGCGGTCGCGATCCTCGTCGACAACTCGCAGGCGGCGCGCAATCACATCACCGAGATCCGCCGCGCGCTGACGTCGTTCGTGCGCGCGATCGAGGGCCTCGGGCCGATCTCGATCATCGGCATCGCCGATCGCCCGACGATCCTCACCGATTACACGACCGAGCTGAAGCTCGCTCGACGCCGGCATCGGCAAGGTGTTCGCGATGCCCGGTTCCGGCGCGACGCTGCTCGACGCGATCGTCGAGGTCAGCAAGGGTCTCGGCCGCCGCGAGGAGGATCGCGCGGCGATCGTCATGCTGACGACGGAGAACGTCGAGTTCAGCACTCGCCACTACCAGGACGTGCTCGAGGAGTTGAAGAAGGGCGGCGCGCAGATGCATGCCGTGATCCTGAACACGCCGGCGGGCGTGTCGCTGAGCGACGAGGCGCGCAACCGCGCGTCGGTGCTCGATCGCGGCCCGCGCGAAAGCGGCGGCACGCGGATCGACGTGCTCGCCAGCCAGGCGTTCCAGACGAAGATGCTGGAGCTGGCCGCGATCCTCAAGAGCCAGCATCGCGTCGTCTACGCGCGGCCCGAGTCGTTGATCCCGCCGGAGAAGATCGAGGTGTCGGCGACCAAGCCAGGCGTCGAAGCCAGCGGCGGCCCGGCGCGCGGACAGAAGGCGAAGTAGATGAGACGCGCGCTCCGCCTCGCGTTCGGCTGCTGCCTCGCTCGGCAGCGACGGCAGTGGCGTCCACGTCCACGAAGGCATCGGCGGACAAGCCAGAGCAGCCGCCCGCCCTCAGGCACCCCAGGGAGAAGCCCCAGGTCTTTCGCGCCGGCATCGAGGTCGTGTCGCTCAACGTGACCGTCACCGATCCGCAGGGCCGCTACGTCACCGATCTCGGCGCAGGAGGAATTCTCGGTCTTCGAGGACGGCGCCAAGCAGGAGCTCACGTACTTCAACCGCACCAACCTGCCGATCGCGCTGTCGCTGCTGATCGATTCGAGCGCGAGCATGGAACAGCGCATGGAGAACGCGCAGGAGGCGGCGATCGGGTTCGCGAGGAAGCTGCGGCCGCAGGATCTGGCGCAGGTCGTCGACTTCGACAGCCGCGTCGAGATCAAGCTCGGGTTCACCAACAACGTCGAGCAACTGGAAACCGCGATTCACGCGACCTCGGCCGGCGGATCGACCGCGCTGCACAACGCGGTCTACATCGCGCTGAAGGAACTCGCGAAGATCAAGGCGAAGAACCCCGACGAAATCCGCCGCCAGGCGATCGTCGTCCTGTCGGACGGCGAGGACACGTCGAGCCTTGTGACTTTCGAAGAAGTGCTGGAGCTTGCGAAGCGATCGGAAACGGCGATCTACACGATTGGCCTGCAGCCGCGCGAGACGGGCGCGCTCAAGGGCTTCCGTGAAGCAGAGTTCGTGTTGCGACAGCTGGCGCAGGAGACCGGCGGCCGCGCGTTCTTCGCAAAGCAGATCGACGAGCTGAAGGACGTCTACGGCCAGATCGCCGATGAGCTTTCGAGCCAGTATTCGATGGGCTACGCCTCGAAGAATCCCCGCCGCGACGGCGCGTTCCGGCGCATCGTCGTACAGGTGGCGCGGCCCAACAGCATGGCGCGCACCAAGCGCGGCTATTACGGACCGGTGTCACACTGAGGTCTTACGGGCTACGGGCTACGGGCTTGCGGAAGACAGGGTCTTGCGGGCTTGCACGGGCTTGCGGAAGACAGGGTCTTTGCGGGCTTGCGGGCGACGGGCTGCGGCAAATTCGTAGTGCGTGCCTCAAGCCCGTAGCCCGTTAGCCCGTTAGACCCGTGTAGTATTCCCCCGTGCGAGCCACGGTCTATCTGATTGGCGCCGGTCCCGGCGCGCCCGACCTCATCACCTTGCGCGGCTACCGCTGCCTGCAGCAGGCCGACGTGGTGATCTTCGATCACCTCGTGAGCCCCGATCTGCTGTCGGTTGCGCCGAAACACGCCGAGCGGATCGACGTCGGCAGCGCCGCGCCCGAGCCGCGCGATCAGGACGCCATCTGTTACCTGCTCGCCGAAAAGGCGCGCGAAGGCAAGACCGTGGCGCGACTGAAGTGGGGCGATCCGTTTCTGTTCGATCAAGGCGGAGAAGAGGCGCTCTTCCTCCACGAGCAGGGCGTGCGCTACGAAGTGGTGCCGGGCGTGCCGCATGCGATCGGCGCCACGGCGTATGCCGGCATTCCCATCACCTATCCGGGGGGCGGCGACACCGTCACGTTCGTGCGCGGCCACGAAGACGAGGGCCGCGAGAGGGCCAGGATCGACTGGACGGCGCTGGCGACACTGGACGGCACGATCGTGTCGTATGCCGGGCCGCAGCAGCTTCCGAAGATGCTGACCCAGCTCGTCGAGCACGGACGATCGCCTGACGAGCCGGCGGCCATCGTCCTGCGCGGCACGCTCTCGTCGCAGCGCACCATCACGGGCACGCTCAGCTCGCTCGTCGAGCAACTCGAGGAGACGCCGGTCGGCGCTGGCCTCCTCATTGTCGGCAAGGTCGTCAACTTCCGCGATCACCTGCGCTGGTTCGATTCGCGGCCGTTGTTCGGCCGGCTCGCCCTCGTGATGCACTCGAAGGAACAACCCGACGATCTCGCGGATCTGCTCCGCTCGCAGGGCGCCGAGGTGATCCTCGACGGCGACGCGCACGTCGATGTCTACCGCTTGCTGCTCGATCACAAGATCGATCTCGTCACGTTCACGAGCGCATCGGCGGTGCTCAACTTCGCCGCAAACTTCGGCGCCGATCAGGCCGCCGACCTGCTCGCGCACACCGTGGTCGCGGTCCAGGGCGATGCCGCGGCCGATGCCGCCTCACGCGCCAGCATCGCGCCCGCCGTGCAACAGCCGGCCGGATCGCTGGCGGCGTTCGCAGAAGCGATCGTCAACAAGTTCAAGGGGAATTGATGATTACGAACGGGCCACGGAGACATGCTAGGTGCGTACGGTGCGTACGTGCGTACGGTGCGTACCGTGCGTAGAGTGCCGCGCGCTTAGGCACATCACGCACAGTACGCACGGTACGCACTATGGAGCGTGCCTCCGTGGCCTGTTCGTGGCGATGCTTGCGATCTTTGCGGCTGCGTGTCAGAACGACGCCGCCGAGGGTGACGGCTCCGTCCTACGACGTGGTGATCACGAACGCGCAGATCGTCGACGGTAGCGGCGGGGCGCCGCGCACAGGATCGATCGCGATCGCCGGCGGCAAGATCGCCGCGGTCGGCGAAGTCACCGGCTCCGGCGCGCGCACCATCGATGCCAAGGGCCGCACCGTTGCGCCGGGCTTCATCGACCTGCACAGCCACTCCGACATGCCCCTCGTCACCGACGGCAACGGGCAGAGCAAGATCAGGCAGGGCGTGACCACGGAAGTGATCGGCGAGTCGGGATCGATCGCACCGCGGAAGGCGGCGTCGGAAACGCAGCCCTGGACGGATTTCGACGGCTACTTCGCGGCACTGCAGAAGAACGGCATCTCGCCGAATCTGCTGTCGTACATCGGCACCGGCACCGTGCGGGAGATCGTCATCGGCGACGACGACAAGAAAGCTACCGCCAAGGACATTGCCGGCATGCAACAGATCGTGTCGTCGATGATGGGCCAGGGAGTCTTTGGCATCTCGTCAGGCTTGATCTATCCGCCTAACGCGTTCGCGACGGTCGCAGAGCTCGGTGAAGTCGCGAAGGCCGCTAAGGGCGGGTTGTACGCGTCGCACCTGCGCTACGACGGACTGAAGCTTCGCGACGGCATCGAGGAAGCGATCGCGATCGGCGAGCGCGGCGGCATACCGGTCCACATCTTCCACATCAAGGTTACCGGGCAGAAAAATTTCGGCCGCATGAAGGAAGTGATCGAGATCGTCGAGGCGGCGAGGGCGCGCGGCATTCGTGTCACCGCCGATCAGTATCCCTACGTCGCCAGCAGCACCAGCCTGACCGCGACCATTCCGCCGTGGGCCCAGGACGGCGGCAACGCCAGGTTGATCGAGCGCCTGAAGAACAAGCCGGAGCGGGCCCGCATCCGCAAGGAGATGGAAAACACCAATCCGGCGTGGGAGAGCCGCTATCAGTCGGCCGGCACGTGGCAGAACGTGCAGCTCGCCGCGATCGGGCGGACCCGCGGCGGCACCAACGACCGGGTGTCGCCGAACCGCAAGTACGAAGGGATGCGCGTTGCGGAGGCGGCGAAACAGGCCGGCAAGGACCCGTTCGACTTCGTCTTCGATCTGCTGATCGAGGAGCGCGCGTCGGTGGGCTGCGTCTACTTCATCATCGATGAAGCGGACCTTGCGCTGGCGATGAAGCAGCCGTGGGTGGCCGTCGGCTCGGATGGATCGTCACTCGCGGTCGAGGGTCCGCTTCGCGCCGGCGTGCCCCACCCCCGCAACTTCGGCACGTTTCCGCGTGTGCTCGGCCGCTACGTGCGCGAGCTGAAAGTGATTCCACTCGAAGAGGCGATCCGCAAGATGACGTCGCTGCCGGCCAGCATCCTCGGGCTGGCCGATCGCGGCGCGATCAAGGAAGGCCAGTGGGCTGATCTGGTGATCTTCGATCCGGCGACCGTGGCCGACAAGGCGACCTTCGAGGATCCGTTTCAGTATCCGGTGGGAATCGACACCGTGCTCGTGAACGGCACGGTGGTGTTGGACGAAGGCAAGCACACCAACGCGCGCCCAGGGAAAGTGCTGAAGCGGCGCGCGGCACTTAGCACGCGCTTACGTGCGTACAGTGCGTACGTGCAGTGAGGACACGTGCCTTCGTGCCTGGAGTGCACCGTACGCGCATTACGCACTGTACGCACCGTACGCACTTTATCGCCACGGCATCAAATTCTCGATCCACGTGATGCGCGTGAGGTCGTTGTAGATGACGGTCACCATCAGCGTCATCAACAACACGAATCCGACAAACAGCATCTTTTCCTTCACCTGAAGGCTGAAGTCGCGGCGCGAGATCGTCTCGATGGCCATGATGAAGATATGGCCGCCGTCGAGCACGGGAATCGGCATCAGGTTCAACAATCCGAGGTTCAGGCTGATCGACGCCATCAGTCCGAGCAAGACGATCCAGCCGGCCTGCGCCGACTCACCCGAGACCTGCGCGATGCCGATGGGCCCCATCAGCTGCTTCGGCGATGCTTCACCGGTCATCAGATCCTTCAGCGTGTTGAGGATCATCCCGGACATCTCGATGTTGCGCTCCACGCTCATGCCGATCGCCTCGATCGGCGTCGGCTTGTACGAGCGCGTCACCTCTTTCATGTACATGCCGACCTTCGCCGCGTCGCCTTCCATGTAAGGCGTCACCGGAATCGTCAGCTCAGTGCCGTCGCGGCGCACGCGGAACTCGATCGGCTTGTCGCCGGCCTTCTTCGAAATCGCCTCGATGACCTGAAGTCGAAACACCATACGCTCGCCATCGACGGCAAGAATCAAGTCGTCTGGCTGCAGTCCGGATGACTCCGCCGGCTTGCCGGGAACAAACGACGCCACGGCCGGATAGACGTCCGGCAGGACGCCAATCGTGCCGATTTCGAAGCGCGCGTTGTTGCGCGTCTTGAGCTCGGTCAGATCGGGGCGCACCTTGAGGTGCTCTTCGCCGCCGCTGCGAATGATCGTGACGTCGACTTCGCGCTCCGGCCGCGCCGGCCACCGCCATCTCGAGGTGTTCCCACGTGCGCACTTCGGCGCTGCCGAACTGGGTGATTTGATCACCCGGCCGGAGGCCGGCTTGCTCCGCCGGTGAGCCCGGCTGCACCAGGCCGACCACGGCCGGCTGATCGAGATACGCGAGCACCTCGGCGCCGCGCATCAGTACGGCCGCCAGCAGGACGACGGCGAGGATGATGTTCATCGCCGGTCCCGCGATCAGGATCTGGAAGCGCTGCCACTTCGACTTCGCCAGAAATTCGTCGTCGGCGCCGGTGTGGGGATCGTCGGGGTTTTCGCCGGCCATCTTCACGTAGCCGCCGAGCGGCACGGCGCTGATGCAGTATTCGGTGTCGCCCCGCCGCACCTTGAAGAGCTTCGGGCCGAAGCCAAGCGAGAATGTGATGACGCGGACGCCGTTCCATCGCGCGAGCAGGAAATGGCCGAGCTCGTGGATGAAGACAAGAACGCCGAGTACAAAGAGAAACGAAAGCAGCGTGGTCACTGTCTTGATTCTAACTCTTGAGCCAGCTCGGCCGCTTGCATCCTGGCCCAGGCGTCGACGCGGCGGACATCCGACAGGGTCACAGGCGGGCTCAGGCTCATGGGCATCCATCGTCTGCGCAATCACTTGCGGGATGTGCGTGAATCCAAGCCGGCCTTCCAGAAAAGACGACACCGCGACCTCGTTGGCCGCGTTCAACACGATCGGCAGGCTCCGCTCCGCTTCGAGGGCGCGGTAGGCCAGGCGCAGGCACGGAAAATCGTCCCACGCCGGCTCGTGAAACTCGAGGGCTTTCTGCTTCGTGAGATCGAGAAACGGCACCGGCGCGTCCCAGCGATCGGGATACGCGAAGGCGTATTGAATCGGCAGGCGCATGTCGGTGATGCCCATCTGCGCGATGATCGATCCGTCCTTCAACTCGACCATCGAGTGCACGATCGACTGCGGGTGAACAACGACGTCGATCTGCGAGGCGGGCACGCCAAACAGCCAATGCGCCTCGATCACCTCCAGCCCCTTGTTCATCAGTGTGGCCGAATCGATGGTGATCTTCGGGCCCATCTGCCAGGTCGGATGCTTCAACGCGTCGGCGGCGGTGACCCTGGCCAGCTCGCTCAGCGACCTGCCGCGAAACGGGCCGCCGGAGGCAGTGAGAATCAGCCGCCGCAGTTCCCCGCTGGCGCGGCCGTGCAGGCACTGATGGATCGCGTTGTGCTCGCTGTCGACCGGTAGCACCGCGACGCCTTTCTTGCGCGCGGCATCCATGACGAGGCCGCCCGCCATGACGAGCACTTCCTTGTTCGCGAGGGCGATGGTCTTGCCCGCATCGATCGCGCACAGCACCGCGTCGAGCGCTGCCGTTCCTGACGACGCGCACAAGACGATGTCGACGTCGGGGTGCGAAGCGATCTCGCACAGGCCCTCGTTGCCGACACCGGAGATCTTCGCCCGGCGATCCACCGAGCGCGGCGCGCAGCTTGTCCATCGCCTCGCCGGTGGCCATCGCCACCGCACGCGGCCGGAACTCGAGGATCTGCTTCACCATCGCCGCGACGTTGGTCGCCGCGGCGATCGCGACGACCTCGACGCGATCGCGATGCGTCCGCGCCACATCGAGCGCGCTCGTACCGATCGAGCCCGTCGAGCCGAGAATGGCGATGCGCTTCATGTCCAGAAGATCCACAGATTACACGGATTACACCGATGCGCAGTCGACCCGTCCGCCGGGCTTCGCCCGGCAACGGACAGGTCATGCGGTGGCGGATGAAAGACCACTGCAGCGATACGGCAGAACTCAGCTGTCTTTCATCCGCCGCCGCATGGCCTGTCCACGCCGACCGAAGGTCGGCGCGGGTCGACTTGCAGCTCTGTACGCGCATCGCGTTCGTCGAATCCGTGTAATCCGTGTAATCCGTGGATGACTAAACGTTGCGCAAGAAGAAGTAGAAGACAGGCGCGGCGAAGAGGAGCGCGTCGATGCGATCGAGGACGCCGCCGTGACCGGGAATTAGCGTGCCGCTGTCCTTCATGTCCGCAGCGCGCTTCAGCATCGACTCGAACAGGTCGCCGATGATGCCGGCGACGACGATGCCGAGCCCGAGGCTGGCGTGCCAATACCACGGGAAATCAGGCAGCCAGTAAGACCCGGCAAGCGCGAGGAAGAGCGGCGCGATGACGAATCCGCCGAGCGCACCTTCGCGCGTCTTCTTCGGGCTGCGTAGCGGCGCCAGCGGCGTGCGCCCCAGCGTGCGGCCGGTGTAGTACTGCGCCGTGTCGCTGACCGCGACCGTCGCAATCAGCAGCAACACGCCTTCCCTGCCGACAATCGCGTGGACGCCGACCAGGCAGCCGAGAGGGACGCCGATGTAGACCGGCGCCAGCACCGCCGCTGCCGTGTCCGCGAGGAGCGGCGTGCCGACGCGGGTCGACGCAAGAACATTCAGCGCGATCAGAAGCAGCGCCGCGGCCAGCACCGATTCGAGATCGACCCACTGGAACGGCACCATCGAACAGACGAGCAGCGTCGCCAGCAGCGTCGTCCAATACGGGATCTTCGCGCCGATCCGATCGACGATGCGATCGTATTCGTGGAAGGCCATCGCCGCAACGACGAGCGCGACGCCAAGCAACGCAATCGAGCTGAGGAACCAGATCAGCGCGAACGCGCCGGCGGCGATGACGACGCCGCTAATCACTCGGGTCATCGGGGGCTTGGGGCTTGGGGCTGAACGATCTCACGAACGCCCGCGGACCGGCGGGGTGATGCCGCCGAATCGGCGATCGCGCTTCTGGTAGGCAAGCACACCTTCGAGAAGGTGGCGGCAGCGGAAGTCCGGCCACAGCGTGTCGGTGACCCAGATCTCGGCGTAGGCGATCTGCCAGAGCAGGAAGTTGCTGACGCGCATCTCGCCGCTCGTGCGAATCAACAGATCGGGATCCGGCTGCCCGGCGGTGTAGAGCAAACTCGCAAAGCGATCCTCGTCAAGGTCTTCCGGATGATGCCCGGAGTCAATCAGCGCGCCGCGCCGCGTCGACGATCTCCGAGCGACCGCCGTAATTGAGCGCGATGTTGAAGATCATGCCGGTGTTCTTCGCCGTCTTGCGCTCCGCGTCGAGCAGCTCGGTTCTGACGTCGGGCGCGAGCGCCTCGGCGCGGCCGATCACGTTGAAGCGGATGTTGTTGCGCAGCAGCGTCTCGAGCTCGAGACCGAGATAGCGCTTGAGCAGCATCATCAGCGTGCTGACTTCAGCCGCGGGACGCTTCCAGTTCTCGACGGAAAAGGCGTAGAGGGTGAGGACTTCGAGGCCGAGCCGCGCAGAGGTCTCGATGACGTCCCGGACCGCGTCGACGCCGGCGCGGTGCCCCTCGACGCGCGGCAGGTGCCGCTCGCCGGCCCAGCGGCCGTTGCCGTCCATGATGATGGCGACGTGGCGCGGCAGGCGATCGAATTCGACCTGGCGGGCCAGCGACTCTTCCGGCCCGCCGGCGGGAATCCACTCCAGTAATTGATCGAGGCTCATGGAGTCGGTTTTCGATTGTACGACGAAAGGGCCGACCCGGGGTTCCCAAGATCGGCCCGACTGTCGCGCTGAACTCTAGCTGTCGAGCTACTCGGCTGCTAGTTGCCCGAGCCCGGCCAGGCCGAACCTTGCCGCTCTTCGGCACCGCGCCCAGGCCCTTGCAGATGAACTTCTGCAGGCGCTTGCCGGTGTAGGTTTCCGTCGTGTAGATGTTGCCCTTCGAGTCGACGGCGATGCTGTGCACGCCGAGGAACATGCCCGGCTGGCGGCCGCCGTAGCCGAAGTTGTAGAGCTCTTCCATCGTCTTGCGGTTGAACACGCGGACGTGCTCGTTGACGCCGTCGGCCATGTAGAGGAGGTCTGCTGCGGATCCTTCGAGAACGCGATGTCCCACACCGAGCCGTCGGCGCGGCTGTCGTTCGCGACGAACACTTCCTTCACGAACTTGCCCTCACTCGTGAAGATCTGGACGCGGTCGTTCGGACGGTCGCAGATGTAGACCATGCCGTCGTTCGACATTTCGGCGCAGTGCATCGGGGTGCGGAACTGCTGTGGCGGCGGCGCGGTCGGATCGTACGGGCCGAGCGGCGCGTCGTCGGCGGCTCGCCGTAGGCGCCCCAGAAGCGCTTGATCTTGCCGCTGTCGAGATCGATGACGGCGACGCGCTTGTTGAAGTAACCGTCCGCGACGTAGCCTTCGTTCGCCTTCGGATCGATGAAGATCTTGGCGACGCGGCCGAAGTTGTTCATGTCGAGGCTGTTCGCGCACGAAGTTCGGCTTGCGTCGGCGGCGCGGCGCCGCGGCCTTCCTTAGGCGCGCGTTCTTCTTGCCGTACTGCGCCACGAACTTGCCGTCGCGGGTGAACTTCAGGATGTGCGCGTCGGGCCGCCGTTGCCGCCGATCCACACGAAGCCCTTGTGGTCGACGACGATGCCGTGGTTGCTCTCCGGCCAGTCGTACGCGCCGTCCGGCGACGGACCGCCCCAGCTGCCGACGAGGTTGCCGGCCGCGTCGAATTCCAGACCGGCGGCGCCGGCATGCAGCACTCGCCGACGCTTCGGGCCGTTCGCGTGTCGGCTGCGCCAACTCGGTGCGATCGAGGTTGCTGCCGGGTCGTTGCCGCGATGAATGACCCAGACGTGATCGTCGGACGAGATGCCGATACCGATCGTCATGCCCTGAACCCAGTTGTTCGGCATCGGCTTCGGCCAATACGGATCGACTTCGAAGCGTGGAACCTGCTTTGCCTGCGCCGCGACCTTGTCGAGCATCGCCTGAACGACGCCCAGCGCAACCAGCACCGCGACAAACGCCGCGCCGGCATATAATTTGCGATTCTTGTACCTTCACTCTTGGCTCCCCTCGCCTGGCCCGGCCGGAGGCCGGGCCAAACGCAATGCTGCCTGCGAGGCGACGCTCGCGTCGCCAGCCTCTTAAGCGGGCGCCAGTATACTTGGGACCGATAACCGTGTCGAGCGTCGTAACAACCAGCAAAGTATTGATTCGATTGACCGTGGTGGCGGTGGCCTGCTCGTCACCGCCCCCGGCATCACCGCCCACGAGGTCCCGAACGAGGTCACGTCGACGGGCTTTGTTCATCCCGAAGGCACGACGCTTACGCCTGCTGCTGCGGGTGCCCCTCAAGTCCATGCGGGACATCGACATACCGACTGTTGCACGAACGGTTTCCTCGATTTCTCGCACATGGACGCGGCGCTGAGCGACGCCGCGCAAGGTCTGGATCACGCGATTACATCGAGCTCTACGAGAACGGCAAGCCGCCTGGGGTCGCCGCGGATCGCAGGCGATCCGCGTCTCGCTGCCCGCGGATCGGTCGTTCGAGACGCTACGAAGCGGCGCTGGCCAACCTGACGACGGGGCCGCGACTCGGCCACGAGCACCGAGATCTACTGGGAGCAGGGCATGCTCGACGTCGGGCTCGAGTATCCGATCACATCGGATCAGTCGGACTTCGCGATCCGTCCGGGCCTGACGCGACTCGGCCTGCAGGTCAACATCGTGCTGCGCTTCCTGCAGCCCGGCAAGGCCGAGCGCGCGTTCGACGTGCACGCCGACACCGGCATCGTCCATCTCGATCCGCGCTGGCACCAGGCGTTCTTACCTGTTCGCGCGCGAGGGCTTCTTCCACATCCTCGACGGCACCGATCACCTGCTGTTCCTGTTGTGCCTGGTCATCCCATTCCGCAAGTTCCGCCCGCTCGTGATCGTGATCACGGCCTTCACCGTCGCGCATTCGGTGACGCTCATCGCTTCCGCGTACGGCATGGCGCCGGACAGCCTGTGGTTCCCGCCGCTGATCGAAACGCTGATCGCTGTCTCGATCGTCTACATGGCCTTCGAGAACATCGTCGGCCCGAAGCTGCAGCGGCGATGGATCGTCACCTTCGGGTTCGGGTTGATCCACGGCTTCGGCTTCTCGTTCCTGCTGCGGGAACGGCTGCAGTTCGCGGGTGAGCATCTCGTCACGTCGCTGCTCGCGTTCAACGTCGGCGTCGAGATCGGGCAGCTGTTCGTGCTGCTCGTGACGATCCCGGCGCTCGTGCTGCTCTTCCGCTACGTTGTCGCCGAGCGCATCGGCACCATCCTGCTGTCGGCACTCGTCGCGCACACGGCGTGGCACTGGGCGATCGATCGCGGCACGACGCTGATGGGGTACCGATTTCCCGAGCTCACGCTGCAGGACATCGCGGCCGGCATTCGGCTGTTGATGGTGATCATCGCCGCGGCCGGTGCGGTGTGGCTGATCTCCGCATGGATGGGTCGCCCTAGTAGTGAACCTTCCAGAGCATTAGTCCCTGAGCCGGAGCGGTCTGGCCGGTCCGCGAACGATCCTTCGATTCGATAATCTCGCGCATGTCGTCGACGGCCATGTTGCCGCGCCCGATGTCGACGAGGGTTCCGGCGATCGTGCGCACCATGTGACGCAGGAACCCGCTGCCGCTCATCTCGAAGCGGAAAGACCGGCCGCCGGCGTCGACCCGCGTATCGAGCGGCGACAACGAGATCGGCTGATCGGTGTGGATGTTCGTCTCGACGAGCGCCGCGGACCACATCCGCCTGACGGTCGT
This sequence comes from uncultured cyanobacterium, assembly GCA_963833135.1. GTDB lineage: Bacteria > Acidobacteriota > Vicinamibacteria > Vicinamibacterales > UBA2999 > 12-FULL-67-14b. The sequence continues at coordinate 137,481 of CAWHWW010000021.1, forward strand.
CAGGACGTCGCTGCCGCGCCCCTTGAAGGCGACGAAATCATGCTCACCGATGAGGGCCTCGGCGGCGCGAGCCATCCGATCGGCATCGAGCGGCCTGCGGCACATGCCAAACGACGTGGCGCAGGAACGGGCTTGGCGGCGTGCCGTTCCAAATCGCATAGCGGTAGGTCTTGCCTGTCGCAAAGATGCGCGCGTCCCATCGGCCGGGCATCTCCTCGATCGATCGGATGCGGATGTCGCCGGCCTTCAATCGCGCGTTGAGGGCGCGCAGCAACTCGTCGGCGGAAATTGGATGATCGATCGTGATGCTGGCCACTTGGGCCGCGGCGTGCACACCCGCGTCGGTGCGCCCGGCGGCGTTCAGCGCATTGTGGGCGCCGACGATCGCATCGATCTCCTCTTCGAGGACCTGCTGGATGCCAAGTGCGTTTGCCTGACGCTGCCACCCGGCGTAGTTGGTGCCGTCGTAGGCGATCGTCAGCTTGAGCGTGCGCGGCATCGACGTTCAGAACCTCAGAACCTCAAGACCCCAGGACCTCAAGCCCTCAAGACCTCAGGGCTTCGCCGCCGTGCGCGAGCCGGGTTTGACGACTGGAATACCCTGCTGACACAGAGGACATGCGTCTGGCTGGTACGTCGTCACGTCCATGGGCAAGAGAGCGTGAAATGGCACGTCAAGCCCCTGCTTGCCGCCGCTGCGATCGACGATCGCGCACGCGCCGACGACGATCGCGCCGGCGGCGCGCGCCACGTCCATCGTCTCGCGCGTCGATCCGCCGGTCGTGACCACGTCCTCGACGACGATCACTTTCTCGCCGGGATCGAGCGCGAAACCGCGCCGCAGCGTGAGCGCGCCGTCCTGGCGCTCCGCGAAGATCGCGCGCACACCGAGCGCGCGTCCGACTTCCTGGCCGATCACGATGCCGCCCATCGCCGGCGACAGCACGGTCTGCGGCGCCAAGGGGCCGCACGACGTCTGCCAAGCGCCGCGCCGAGCGCTTCTGCCTCGCGCGGGTGCTGAAGCACCAACGCACACTGGAGATAGCCCGGGCTATGCAGTCCTGACGACAATCGAAAATGGCCCTCGAGCAGGGCGCCCGACCTGTGAAATGCGCTCAAAACCTCATCTTTGGTCATCGAATCGTAAGTATATCGGTCGGAAAACCTGCCGTGCCGGAGCAGCCAGCCACGCCGAAGCAACTCCAAGGCGGGCGTTTCAAACAAACAGGCGCGAAAGCGGGCGAACCTGCCGAAGCTCCATCCCGTCTATCATGGTGGGCTGATGTCTCGGCCCGCGGCACCGCTTTTGCTGTTGCCCCGGTCTAACATCCGAGATTTTCCTCTTCATGGAGTGGCAGTGTGATGCGTTTTGACCAGCGTTTTTGTGCCCGAACGGCGGTAACCGCCAGCCTGCTTGCCGCCGCGGTGTCCGTTTTTGGGCTGTCCCCTGTTCACGCGCAGACAACGCCGGCGGTGCCCGCGGCGGCCCAGCCCGCCGTCGTGCGCATGAACGCCGACGATGCGGTGGCCACCGCGCTCGAGCAGAACCTGGATCTGCAGGTGCAGCGCATCAACCCGCAGATCCGCGATCTGGACACGGCCGTGTTCAAGGCGAACTACACGCCGAACTTCACGACGAACATCGACTTCGTGGATCAGACACAGCCGCCATCAAGCTTGCTGTCCGGCAACACCAGCCAGATCACCAACGGCCGCAACGCCTACAACTTCGGGATCCAGCAGGTGACGCCGTGGTACGGCGGGCAGTATCAGGTGCTGTTCAACAACGGCCGCACCACGACGAACAACATTTTCACGAGCTTCGATCCGCAGCTGACGTCGAACATCAGCGCCACCTACACGCAGCCGCTGCTGCGCAACTTCAAGATCGACGGCACGCGCCAGCAGCTGCTGGTCAGCCAGAAGAACCTGGAGATCTCGCAGACGCAGCTGAAGCAGTCGATCACGCAGACGACCCGCACCGTCCGCAACGCGTTCTACGACCTGCAGTATGCGATCGGCAACCTCAACGTGCAGCGGCAGTCGCTGGAACTGTCGCAGCAGTCGCTCAAGGACAATCGCGCCCGCGTCGAGATCGGCACCATGGCGCCGCTCGACATCGTCCAGGCCGAGGCCGAAGTGGCGACGCGCGAGGAAGCGGTGATCGTCGCCGAGGCGGCGATCGAGCGGCAGCAGGATCTGCTCCGCGCGCTGATTTTCGGGCCCAAGGCGCCCGAAATGTGGAACACGCGCATCGAGCCGAGCGAAACGCTACGTGTTTGCGCCGACGCCGGTCGATACCGATGCCGCGGTGAGGAACGCGCTCAGCCAGCGCACCGACCTCGAGGCGGCACGCAAGAACCTCGAGTCGAACGACATCTCGATCAAGTACTTCAACAACCAGTCGCTGCCGGACCTGAACGCGTCGATTAATTACGCCCCCCAGGCGATCGGCGGCGTCGGATTCCTGCGCGGTGAAGGGTTCCCGGGCCCGATCATCGGCACGGCGGAGCGCAGCTACTGGACGACGCTGGGCCAGGTGTTTGGCGGCGACTTCCCGGCGTGGACGTTCTCGATCGACCTGACCTATCCGCTCGGCCAGTCGACGAACGAGGCCAACCTCGCGCGCGCCAAGCTGCAGCACATGCAGCAGGAGCGCCAGATCTCGAGCCTCGAGCTGACCGTCGCCACCCAGGTGCGCGATGCCGCGCGCAACGTGACGACCAACGCCAAGCGCGTCGAGGCGACGCGCTCGTCGCGCATCCTCGCCGAGCGCCGCCTCGAAGCGGAAGAGAAGAAGTACCAGGCCGGCATGACGCAGAACTTCTTCGTGCTGCAGGCGCAGCGCGACCTCAACATCGCGCGCAACAACGAGCTGCTCGCGCTCGTCGAGTACGCGAAGTCGGTCGTGAACTACTCGGCGGTCCAGCAGGTGCCGCTCGTCGGTCAATAGGCACCTTAGCCTAGGCACCTAGGCACGCTAGACTGGTGGCCGTGCCGGTCACGGCCACCGTCATCACCTTCAACGAAGCGGCGAACATCGAGGCCGCTCTCGCAGTCCCTCTCCTGGGCCGACGAGATCATCGTCGTCGACAGCGAAAGCACCGATCGCACGACTGAGATTGCACGGAAGTTCACCGACAAGGTGATCGTGCGGCCGTGGCCCGGCTACATCGCGCAGAAGAATTTCGCCGCCGAGCAGGCCAGCCACGACTGGATCTTCTCGCTCGATGCCGACGAGCGCGTGACGCCGGAGCTGGCCGCGGAGATCAGGACGCTCGTTGCCAACGGGCCGCGCGCCGCGGGCTATCGGGTGCCGCGCGTGACCTTTCATCTCGGGCGCTGGATGCGATCGACCGACTGGTATCCGGACTACCAGCTGCGCTTGTACGATCGCCGACGCGCGCGCTGGACCGGCAAGTACGTGCACGAGTCGGTGAAGGCGGACGGCGCCGTCGACGATCTGCGATCCGAGCTGCAGCACTTCGCATATCGCGATCTCGCGCATCACCTCCAGACGATGGATCGCTACACGACGCTGGCGGCGAGGCAGATGTTCGAGGAAGGGCGCCGGGCCGGATTTGTCGACCTGTTGATCCATCCGCCGGCGGCGTTTTTCCGCAATTACGTGCTGCGCGGCGGGTTCCGCGACGGCGTGCCGGGGCTGATCGTCTCGGCGATGAACGCCCGCTATGTCGGGCTGAAGTTTGCGAAACTCTGGGAGCTGTGTTCGCCCTCCACATCGACACCGCGCGCACCTGGCGCGGGGGACAGCAACAGGTCCTCTTAACCGTTCTCGGCCTGCGGGCGCGCGGCCATCGCGCCGTGCTCGTCGCGCATCGCGAAGGCGAATTGTTCCGGCGCGCCTCCGAGGGGCCGGACCTGGTGCCGCTCGCCCCGATGAACGAGATCGATCTCGCCGCCGCGTGGAAGCTCTCGAAGATCATCAAGCAGTCGAAGCCGGCCATCGTTCACGCGCACGACCCGCACGCCGTGTCGATGGCGGCGCTGGCGCTGTCGTTCAGCGCGCCCGACCCGCGGCCGAAACTGATCGCGTCGCGACGCGTCGACTTCCATCTGCAGTCGCATGCCTTCTCGCAGTGGAAGCACCGGCAGATGGACGGGTTCATCGCCGCCTCGCACGCGATCAAGGACATCCTCGTGTCCGACGGCATCCCGGCCGCGCGCATCGAGGTCGTGCATGACGGCATCGATGTGGAAAAGATCCGGCATCGGCCGGTGATCGACCTGCACACGGAATACTGGCTGCCCCACGGCGTGCCGGTCATCGTGAATGTCGGCGCGCTGGTCGGCCATAAGGGCCAGAAGTACTTGATCGATGCGATGCCGCTGGTGCTGCGCGAGGTGCCCGACGCGCACTTGATCATCTTCGGTGAAGGCGAACTGCGCGCGCCGCTCGAGAAGCAGGTCAAGCAGCTGTCGCTCGCCAAGCGCGTGCTGCTGCCGGGGTTTCGGGAAGATGTGATGTCGCTGATGAAGTCCGCGGATCTGTTCGTGATGAGCTCGGTGACCGAGGGCCTCGGATCCGCCGTGCTCGACGCGATGGCGATGGGCCACGCGGTGGTCGGCACGACGGCGGGCGGCATTCCTGAGGCGGTCGTCCACGAGGAAACGGGGGTGCTGGTCGAGCCCGCGGATGCGAAGGCGCTCGCCGCCGCGATCGTGCGGTTGCTCAAGGACGGCGAGCTGCGGAAACAGTTCGGCGAGGCCGGCCGCGCGCGGGTCGACCGAGCACTTCGGCGTCGATCGACTGGTTGAGGGAACGCTCGAGGCTTATCGGAAGATCGCCTCGCGCTGATCTTCTTCATCCACGGATTTCACGGATTTCACGGATAACGGCGCGGACGGTTGCTCGCGCGTCGCTCGCGACGCGTCAGCAACGAATACGGAAACGAGTCGTGTCTGGTGCGGACTCGTTCCGCGACTCGCTGCTGACGTGCGGCCGGCCGAAGGCCGGCCAGCGAGCAACCGGTGAATCCGTGAATCGGTGTAATCCGTGGATGACTCGATCAGGCGGGCCGCTGCGTCGCCAGCCAGTCGGCGAAGTCCGCGTGGCCCTTCTCGCGCGCGAGATCGATCGCGCTTCTTGCCGTCGTCGTTCGGCAGCGACGGATCAGCGCCATGCGCGATGCAGCAACTCGGCGAGCGCGCGATTCGCTTTCGTCGCCGGCTTCATGAATCGGCCCGGAAGCCTGCCTGCTGCTGCGCGTTCGGATCGGCGCCCGCTTCGAGCACAGCTTTCACGATTTCGAGTTTTCCGCCGGCGACGGCGGCGTGCAGCGCCGCGACCTTCAGCGCGTTCTTTGCGGCAGCGTTCACATCGGCGCCAGCCGCGATCAACGCCTTGACGGCGGCGGGCTGACCGAAGAATGCCGCGAGGGCGACGGGCGTGAATCCGTCGGGCGCGTGCTCAGAGACACGCGCGGGGCTGCTCTTCAGGATCTCCTCGATGCGATCGACCTTGCCGAGCACGCTGGCTTCGAAGATGTCGACCGGCGCGCCGAGCTCGACGAGCGCGTTCACCACATCCGGCTTCATGTTGTAGGCGGCCGACGAGGATCGCCGAGGCGCCGCTCGCATCGCGCGCCTGTTTCAGCGACGGGTTCTGTTGAACCAGCTGTCTGACCTCCTCGACACGGCCGGCTTTGATCGCATCGAATAGCTGCTGTTCCATGCGTCACCTCGCTCGATCGAACGCCAGCACGGCATCGAGGATCGTCTCGGCCACGTCGACGAAGAAGCCGCGGTTGATCTTGTCGGCGGTGTCGGTGGGCTTGTGGTAATCGGCGTGATCTTCGACGCCGAAATACACGAACGGAATCTTCGCGGCATGGAACGGGCCATGGTCCGACTGGTTGGTCCAGTCGGCGACGCCGCCGGCGACTGCCACCGGCTTGTCGTGCCCAAACAGCACCGTGATCGGCGCGCGCCTGGCGACCTCCTCGAGCGGCGCTTTCAAATCCGGAGAGTGATACGTGCCGGCGATGAAAATCTCCCGCTTGTCGCTGCGGCTCACCATGTCGAGGTTCACGTTGAGCGCGATGCGATCCTGCGGCACCGGCGGCTTGACGAGAAACGCCTTCGCGCCCTGCAGCCCGCGCTCCTCGGCATCGAACGCCGCAAACAGGATCGTGTGGCGAAACGGCGTCTTCTGACAGAACGCGGCCAGCTCGAGGACGACAGCGACGCCCGACGCATCGTCATCGGCACCGGGATAGATCTGGCCGTCGCGAATGCCGAGATGATCGTAATGCGCGGACACGACGAAGTACGGCAGCTTCGGGTCGGTGCCGAGACAGAGTCCAAGCACGTTCGCGCCTTCACCGTCCTGCCGCCCGTTCATCGTCATGCGCGTGTAGGTGAACGGATGCACGTAAGCGCCGGACACCGGCTGCAGGCCGATGGTCTTGAACTGATCGACGATCCAGGCGCGCGCCGCAAGCCCGCCGGGCGAGCCGGCCGCGCGACCCTCGAACTTCGGATCGGCGAGCGTGGTCACCGCGCTCATCAACCGCTCGCTGTCGATCCGCAGCCTGGACTGCTGCGACTGCGACACCGGGCGCGACTCGCGCTGCTGCTCGATGCGCCGCGCTTCGAAGCGGCCCGCGACCTGGAACCAGATGAAGCCGGTGGCGACGATGCTGAGCCCGATGATCCTGCGTGTCTTCATATGTTAGAGAGCCGTGACCATCACCCGATCGGTCTGCGGATCGGTGCCGAACAAGAATATGTGTTCCCCGGCATCGGCGAAACCACATTTCGCATAGAAGGCGCGGGCGCGATCGTTTCGTTCCCAGACACCCAGCCACAGCGTTTTCGCGCCGCGCTCCCGGGCCGCGATCTTGACGCGCTCCATCAGCGCCGCGGCAACGCCGCGACCGTGCCACGCGCGGTCAACGTAAAAACGCCACAACTCGATCGGGGTCGGGACCGGTCACGCATTCGGGAACGTGATCCGTGCGCAGCATGCGCGTAGGCGATCGCCGCTCCGGCCTCTTCGACCAGCAGCGTCGTGATGTCACGATCGTTCAGCTCGCGCGTTTGTTGTCGATGCTGTATGCGCCGGCGAGGTAGAGCGCCATGTCGGCGGCGTCGTTGGTCGCGGCGAAGGTGTCGTAGAAGGTTCGGCGCGCCAGTTCCGAGACGATGGCGGCATCGGCGCCCGTTGCCAGGCGAATGTTCACCGGGTGATCGTAACCCTCGATCGTTCAGGCGCATGGAACCTCGGGAACTTTCGGTCCGTAAGGGTATCTAAGTCCACACGCCTGCCTTCGAAGGGAATGCCATGGGTCTTTGGGAAGATGTTCGATTCGCTGCTCGCCTGCTTCTGAAAGACAAGTGGTTCACGCTGGTCGCCGCGGTCGCGCTGGCGCTCGGCATCGGCGTCAACGCCACGGTGTTCACGTTCGTGAACGCGGTGCTGATCCGCGGCCTGCCGATCGCCGATCCGGATCGCGACGATGGCGATCGGCTCGTTCGATCGCGTGCGCACCCGCACGCATGGGCGTCTCGTACCTCGACTATCGCGGACTGGACGCGAGGCGACCCGGACGTTCGACGCCACTCGGCGCCTACACCGGCACGATCGCCGAACGTCAGCGACGAAGGCCAGCCGCCCGAGCGCTTCAACGGCATCGCCATCTCCGCCAACGGCGTTCAGCATCCTCGGCATGCGCGCCGGTGCTCGGCCGCGACTTCGTGCCGGACGACGATCGGCCCGGCGCGCCGCCGGTCGTGCTGATCGGCCACGGCATGTGGCAGAACCGCTACGGCAGCGAACCCGTCGCGTCGATCGGCCGCACCGTCCGCATCAACGACGTGCCGGCCGTCGATCATCGGCGTGATGCCGGAGGGCTTCAAGTTCCCGCAGAACGCCGACCTCTGGCAGCCGCTCGCTGCACGATCGCCGAATCTCGAGACGCAGAAGCGCAATCACGCGGCCGCTGCAGGTGTTCGGCCACCTCGCGCCCGGCGTGACGCGCGAGCAGGCGCAGGGCGAGCTGATCAGCATCCGCCAGCAGCTCGAACCGCAGAATCCCGACACCAACAAGGACATCCAGGCGCACGGTCCAGACGTTCAACGAACAGCATGAACGGCGGCCCGATCCGCGACGGTGTTCCTGTCGCTGATGGGCGCGGTGGCGTTCGTGCTGCTGATCGCGTGCGCGAACGTCGCCAACCTGCTGCTGTCGCGCGCCGACCAATCGCGCGCGCGAGATTTCCGTGCGCGTCTCGCTCGGCGCGTCGCGCTGGCGCGTGGTCCGGCAGCTGCTGATCGAAAGCGTGCTGCTCGCGGTCATCAGCGGCCTCGCCGGCCTCGGCATCGCCGCGATCGGCATCCGCCTGTTCGATCGCGCCACGCAGGATGTCGGCCGGCCGTACTGGATCCAGTTCACGATGGACGGCAACGTCTTCGCCTTCTTCGCCGCCGATCTGCCTCGGCACCGGCATCATCTTCGGCCTCGCGCCGGCGCTGCACGTGTCGAAGACCGACGTCAACGAAATCCTGAAGGAAGGCGGCCGCAGCGGCTCGGCCGGCGTGCGCGCGCGCCGCTGGACCGGCGCGCTGATGGTCGCCGAGCTGACGCTCACCGTCGTGCTGCTCGCCGGCGCCGGCTTCATGATGCGCAACTTCCTGACGATGTATCGCCTCGATCTCGGCATCGACACGTCGCAAGCTGCTGACGATGGCGCTGGCGCTGCCGGAGCGGAAGTATCCAGCCGTCGAACAGCGGCTCGCGTTCTACGAGCGGCTCGAGGAGCGGCTGCAGGCCAACCCGCAGCATCGAGAGCGTCACCATCACCAGCAACGCGCCGATGCAGGGCGGCTTCCTGCGCCAGCTCGCCATCGACGGCAAGCCGCTCGACCAGGGCCAGCAGGCGCCGAACGTGACGATGCTGACGGTCGATCCGCGTTACTTCAAGACGATCGGCCTGCCGCTGCAGCGCGGCCGCGACCTGACCGACGAAGACGGCATGACCGGCCGCGAGAGCGCGATCATCAACCAGCGCTTCGCGGCGCTGCACTTTCCCGAACGAGGATCCGATCGGCCGCCGCATCACGCTCAGCATCGACCTGCAGGGCGGCGCGCCGCCGGCAGGGCGGCATCCCGGTCTCGCTGACCGCCACCATCGTCGGCATCGTGCCGAACCTCCGGCAGCGTGATTTCCAGCTGCCGGATCCGGATCCGATCGCCTACCTGCCGTTCCGCACCGATCCGCGCGGCTTCATGAACCTGCTGGTGCGCAGCTCCGGCGATCCGAACGCGATGACGCCGATCCTGCGCGAGGAAGTGCGCGCGATCGATCCCGACCTGCCGCTCTTCGGCATCCGCACGATGGACGCGGCGCTGGCACAGGCGCGATGGCCGTTCCGCATCTTCGGGACGATGTTCGCGATCTTCGCGTTCATCGCGCTGGCGCTGTCGGCGGTCGGCCTCTACGCCGTGACGGCCTATGCGGTGTCGCAGCGCACGCAGGAGATCGGCGTGCGCATGGCGCTCGGCGCGCAGGGCAACGAGGTGGCGTGGCTGTTCCTGCGGCGGTCGTTCGTGCAGCTCGGCGATCGGCCTGACGCTCGGCGTCGCCGGCGCGTTCGGCGTCGGCACGTTGTTCTCGCAGACGCAGTTGCTGGTCCAGAACCGCGCGGGCGATCCGATCACGATCGGCGGCATCGCGCTGCTGCTTGCTGATCGTCGCCAGCATCGCGTGCTTCCTGCCGGCGCGCCGCGCGACGCGGCTCGATCCGCTGATCGCGCTTCGGCGCGACTAGGGCCGCAGACGTCAATCCCAGGGCCACAGAAGGCACAGATTACATAGATGCTCTCCCTAGGAAGAGCGCTCGAACGCTCGCGCGACGGCCGCGACGGGATCGCCCGTCGGGTCGTCCGCGATGATCCTCGCCACGGTCCCGGTCACGTTCGCGACCGCAAAGCTCAGTCCCTTCAGATTCCTCTCGGGCGGCACGCCCGGAATCGGCCGCGGGAAACCGGAGGCGCGGAACGATGCGCCATTGCGATCCAGGCGATCCAGCCGGCAGCGTGTCGCGCGGCACCGACCAGTCGAGCGACACCGACCACACGCCGGCGAGCGATCCCGGCAGCCAGCGAACACCGGCCTGCTCGCCCGCCGCGATCACGATCGCGCCGCTGTCGCGAAGGCGCTCGACGACGTCGGTCAGCGCGGGTTCGTGATCGGCATTCTGCGTACCGAGGCTGAGGTTGACGATCTGCGCGTCGAGCGGTCAGCGCGTACTCACAGGCAGCCACCAGCGCCGTGCCGGTCGCGGCCAGCTCGCGATCGAACACCTTGATCGCGAAGATCTCCGCGTCGGGCGCCTTCTCGCGAATGGCCGCAGTCACCGCCGTGCCGTGACCGAGACGATCGACGTAATCGTCGTGCGGCGACGCCGTGCTCGTCGATGCCGATGCCGCCGGCGACGCCGCCGACATGCGGATGGGTCGCGTGCACGCCGCTGTCGATCACGGCGACGCGAACCGGGCGAGGCGATGTCATCCGCTGCGTTGCACGCGACCTTGCTGAGGCCCACCTCCGCGCTGCAGCGCGTCGGGGGACAGGTCGATCTCGAACAGCCGCGCGAACGCCGCCGAGCGTTCGGCCAGCTCCGCGGACCGCCCTGATCGACGACGCGCGCGCCGTCGAGCACGACGACGTGATCGGCGGCCATCGCCACCTCGCGCCGATGCGTGATCAGGATGGTCGTGCGGCCGCGCATCACCGCGCGCGAGCCTTCGATGACCTGGCGCTGCGCGATCGCATCGAGCGCCGCGGTCGGCTCGTCCATGACGAGCACCGCCGGATCGGCCAGAAAGGCGCGCGCCAGCGCGATGCGCTGCCGCTCGCCGGCCGACACCGCCAGGCCGCGCTCGCCGACCATCGTCGCGTATCCCTGCGGCAAGGCCCTGGATGAAATCGCGCGATGCCCGCCGCCTCGGCGGCTTTTCGCACGTCGTCGGTCGTCGCGCGCCGGCCGCACGTAGCGGATGTTCTCCTCGATCGTCGCGTGCAGCAGCGTCGGCTCCTGCTCGACGAGGACGATGTGCCGGCGGACGCTCTCGAGCTGCAGCGTCGCGCAGATCGTGGCCGTCGAGGCGAACGACGCCGGCGTCCGGATCGAGCAACCGCGTCGCGAGATAGGCGATCGTCGACTTGCCGACGCCGCTGCCGCCGACGAGCGCCACGGTCTGTCCGGGCCGCGCCGTGAACGACACTTCGTCGAGCACGCGCGACTGGCGATCGGTCCCCAGCGACACCGCGTCGAAGCGTCAGCTCGCCGCTCGGCGTCGCGATCGCCTCGGCATCCGGCGCCTCGACGACGTCGATCGGGGCATCGAGAATCTCGAGCACCCGCGACCACGACACCTTGGCCGTCGCGAGGCTCGCGTAGAGGCCCATCAGCGCCTGCGCCGGCGCGAACACGCGCATCTGATAGGCGAGGAACGCGCCCATCGTGCCGAGCGTCAGCGAGCCGTCGATGACGCGCATGCCGCCGTAGAAGAACGCGATCGCCGAGCCGATCGACAGCACGGTGCCCGGCAGGCCGCCGGCAAAATAGGTGACGCGCTGCATGCGCATCAGCGCCTCGATGAACGCGCCGTTCAGACCGCGAAACCGATCCTGCTCGCGCTGCTGCGCGTTCGACGCGACGACGAGCGACGTCGCCTGCAGCGTCTCGATCAGGAAGCTGCCGATGTCGGCGCTGCGCTGCCGCAGATCGGCGACGCGGCTCTCGAGCCGCCGTCCGGTAGATAGGCCAGCGCGACGAGGCTGATCGGCAGCGGCGCCAGCGCGATGATCGCGAGCCGCCAGTCGAGCCACACCATCATCGACCAGGCTGCCGACCAGGAACAGCACGTTGCCGACCCAGGCGAGCGCGGCTTCCGCGGCGACCCGCTGGATCTCGCTGATGTCGTTGTTGAGCCGCGACGACGATGTCGCCCAGCCGGGTGCGCGCGTAGAAGCGCGGCGACAGCCGCTGCAGGTGCGCGTAGAGCGACAGGCGCATGTCGAACAGGATCTCCGCCGACACGCGCGTGTAGCGCAGGCCGCTCGTCACGTTGAGGATGAAGCCGAGGACGCCGAGCGCGACGAACCAGTAAACGATGCGCCGGAGCGCGTCGAGGTCGCGGCCGATCAGCGCGTGATCGATCAGATCTTTCGAGAGGTACGGAATGACCAGCGTGGTCGCGGTGCTGATCAGGCTGATCGCGAGAACGAGGACCAGGCGCCGCCAGTACGGGACCAGATAGGCGAACACTCGGCGATCCATCTATCACTTGCGCGGCAGGATGAACGAGCGTCGTCGTCTGATCCGCGTTCATCTCGATCGTGCGCAGCTTCTTGTACGACGCGGCGTCGTAGACATCGATGGTCGCGCCGGCCTGGTAGACGTAGAGCAGCCGGCCGTTCGACGACACGCGCAGCGCCATGCGCGGACGGCCGTCGAACGGCGTGCGGCCGAGCAGCTTCTTCTGCGCGACGTCGAACGCCCAGAATTCGTAGCGGCCGATCTGCTGCATCAGGCCGTAGGCGCGCTTGCGATCGGCGCGTCATCGCGAAGCTGACGCCTTCGGCCGGACCAATCGGCGTGAGATCGATCGTCTTGGCGACGAGGTTGACGCGGCCGAGATTCATGATGCGGCGGTTCTGGATCGGATCCTGGGTCGTGAAGAGGCCCGTGAAGAAGCCGGGATCGTCGTTGAAGTCGTCGACCGAGCCGAAGTTGACGCGGCCGAGTCCCGGCTCGATCGGCCGGCTCAGCGGCCAGGTGTCGACTTCGGTGAAATTCGTCGTCTCGAGGATCAACACGTCGTCGCCGAAGAAGTAGAGCAGCTTGCCGTCGGGCGAGAAGCGGATGTTGACGAACTCGCGCTCTTCGCCGCGCGGCCACGGAATGGTGCGCGTGATCTTCTTCTGCGCGAGATCGTAGAACTGCATCGCGATGTCGCCGATCTCCCAGCGATCGATCTGCTTGGTCGCGGATCGCGTCAGCAGGATCAGGAACCGCTCGAGCGGATCGACCTGCATGCCGCGGATGCGGACCTTCTTGTTGCCCTCGCTCAAGCGTGAACGTCGACAGCGAGGCGCGCGATCGGGATGTCGACGATCTCGATCTTCTCGAGCGTCGAATCGAGCACGTAGAACTTCGCGCGCGACTGCGACAGCGTCAGCGAGCGCGGAATGCCGGTCTGCAGCTTGATGTCGCCGATCTTCGTCTCGGTCGCCTCGTCGAAGATCTGGATCGTGCCGGCGTAGGTCCCGATGTACATCAGGTGGTCGCCGCCGTTGACGGCGAGCGGCGCGGCCGGCTTCTGTGCGCCGGCCTTCGCCGTCGGCTACCGGGCCGCCTACGCACAAGGCTACGGCGAGGCCGCCGACGCCAAAGGCTCCGGCGAGCCGGGCTCGGGTCTTGATCATTTCTTCTTCTCGTCGGCGGGAAGATCAGATCGATCTTGCGCCAGTCCTTCTGCGCGGCCGCGCACTTCGCCGTCCAGTCGGGCGCGTGATTCAGCTGATCGGGCACCTGCGCCGGCCAGAAGCAGCCCATGTGGCAGTCGAACAGATCGCGCTCGACCGGCTGGCACAGGCCGGCGGTGCCGCCGTTGCGATCGGCTTCCCATCCCGGCGAGAAGACGAGCGAGCAGCCGTTGGGAATGTGCGGCGGCTCGGGCTGTTGCGGCGGGCCGCCCTGCTGCAGGGCCACGACGTCTCTTGTCGCTTCACGCGCGGTGACCGACTCGACACGAGCGGCCTTGCGATTCACCGGTGTCAGATGCTTCATGAGACTTTCTCCGGAACCTCTTCGTCATCGAACTGCCGCAGGAACTCGGGATTCCTCTCCGCGATCTCACCGTAGATCTCGAGGCAGGTGTGCGTCCAGCCGCGAATCCATTCGCAGTAGTGCAGGTTGGGCCGGTTGGTCGATCCGTAGCGCGTGTGCGCTTCGTGATAACAGCCGCCGGCGCAAATCGGCCGCGCCCAGCACGTCGCGCAGTCGGTCTTGCTCGCGATGTGATGCGTCTGCAGGAACTCCTGCTGCTTCTCCCACGACACGCCGTCGCTGCACGTTGCCGAGCGAATGATCCTCGGATCCGGCGAAGCGATGGCAGAGCGCGACCTCGCCGTCGGTGGACACGCCCATCAAGCCGATGCCCGCGCCGCACGGATACGCCTTCGCATGGCCGTGATGCAGTTCCTGCAGCGTCTCGCGGATGTTCGAGAAACCGTGATGGCGATTCTGCAGCGCGGCCTCGAGATAATCGCCGGCCAGATCGCGGAACTGCGCCAGCAGGTGATCGAAGCCGCCGTCCGAGATCGCATAGTCGCGTCCCGGCGCCGTCGTCACCGGCGCGAAGCCGACTTCCCAGAAGCCGAGCTCCTCGGTGAGGTGGCGATAGATCTTGCGGACGTCGAGCGTCTGCCGCGTCAGCGTGACGCGCGCGCCGATCGGACGCGAGCGATGCCGCGCCAGCAGCGCCTTGATCTTCGGCGCCGCCACCGCGTAGCTGCCGGCGCCGTTGTTGAAGACGCGGAACTTGTCCTGCATCTCCTCCGGGCCGTCGATCGAGATGGTCACGCCGACGCGCTCGTCGGCGAGGAACTCGATCACGTCCGGCCGCAGCAACGTCGCGTTGGTGGTCAGGCTGAAGTCGATGTCCTTCCCGACTTCCGCGGCCCGCCGACGCGCGTAGGCAATCGTCGACTTCAAGCACGTGGAAGTTCATCAACGTCTCGCCGCCGAAGAACGTGATGTGCGCGTGCGGGTTGTCGCGCGACTCGCGCAGCGCGAACTCGACCGCTCTCGCGCGCCGTCGCCTCGCTCATGAACTTCGGCTGCTTGCCGTTCTCGGTATCGACGATCTTGTCCTCGCCGTACTCGTAGCAATAGGTGCAGGCCAGGTTGCACTGGTTGGTGACGTTGACGACCAGCGTCTGCAGCGGCACCGGCTTCAGCGGAATGATCTTCGGCGATCGGAGCCGGCCGCACCGATGATTCGCCGAGCGCGCGGACGCGCTACAGCTCGGCGATCGTGTCGCCGACCTCCGCGGCATCGAACCGCGACGCCAGCTCGCGAGTCAAGTCGTCGACCGGGCGCGGACCGTCGGCCAGCGAATCGAGCATCGCCGACGAACAGTCGTCGAGCGCGAAGACCGCCGCGCTCGGCACCAGGTAGAGGAACCGGCGGCCGGCCGCCTCGAACGGATGAAACTCGCGCAGCGCGATACTGGTCATTGGCCTACCGTCGGATCGAAGCGCATGTAGAGCGGCACGGTGACGAGCAGGTGCGCGCGGGCGCGCAGCGTCGACGCCGGCTTGCCCGCCGACCGCGTCGCCGGCCACTTTCGCGACGACCCACACATCGCCGATGTTGTTGCGGCTGCCGGAGCGCGCCGGATTCGGCCCGTCGACATTCGGCGTGAAGCGGCCCGTCGCTTCGTTCAACGTGCCGACGAACTTGATGTCGTCGTCGTTGTAGGTCGCGGCGTACTCCTCCATGCTCCACGCCGCGTCGACGAGGCCCAGCTCGATGTCGTCGGGCGAATCCGGCTTGCCGTCGGCGCCGTTGCTGTATCCCCACGCTTCGAACTGCGCGAGCATCTTCGGGAACGTGTTGCCGCCGACGCGCGCCATCGCCCAGTCGGGCTTCACCTTGATCGTGTCGATCTTGTCGTAGACGGCCAGCGCCTTCGGACGCGACGCGCCGGCCACGAACAGATCGCGCGCTCCGGCGGCGGCGGTCGCGGTGACGTCCACGGCGACCGTCGCGAGGTCTGGCGTCGCGCTCACGACGCGCGTCACGGTGATGCCGGGACCGAGATCGATGTCCGACGGTTCGAAGCGACGTGCCGAGGTTGGTCGCCGTAGATCTTCAGCTCCTGCGCCGACGCGCCCTGGCGCAAGCGCCGTGCGATCGGTGCCGAGCACGCGCGTCTCGGCGCCGACGCGTTCGAGCTTCACGTCGATGCCGATCTCGTCGTAGCCACCCGCAAACCAGCGGCCCTCCATCGACCGCCAGTTGCGATCGACCATCATCACTTCGCGCATCGCCGAGTCCGCGGCCTGGGTCGACGAGCTGCCGCGCCACTGGTAGCCGGTGTAGACGATGGCGCGTCCGGTGCGCGTGATGGTTTCGCCCGTGCGCGCGACCCGATACGTCGCCGACGTCGTGAACTCTTCCGGCGACGACGGGCTCGCGGTGATCGTGACGCGGCCGTAGATCGCGCCCTTGCCGAGCTCCCATCCGGTCATCGCCCACGTGCCGTCGAGCCGGGCCGGCCGCATGTTCGCCGACCATGCCGTCCACTCCGGCGTCTTCAGCGGGAAGGTCTTGGCCAGATGGTCGAGCGTTTTCTCGATCGGATGCCGATTGTCCGGCGGGCGTCCGTCGCTTGGTGCGTCACGCGGCGGCGGCGGGCCCGAGCGCCGGAACGCCTGGTTGTCGACCAGCGGATAGCAGTCCGCGATGCATCGCGATCAGCAGATCCCACTCGGTCTTCGTGCGCCGCTGCGAGATCACGCGGCCAAGCGAGTGGCACTTGTTGCACGTCGATTCCGCGTCGGCGTTCGCCGTGTACTTGAAATCGATCAACCGCCGCTCGGCTTCCCACGCGGCCGGCTTCGCTTCTTCCGGCGCGAGGCCAAGATTCGTTCGACGAGGTACTTGACGACCTGTCGCGCTGTCGCCGGCTCGATGTTCAAGCCGTTGAGCGCCGCCATACGCTGGATGATCGTCTGCCATCCTTCCGGCGTGTTGCGGACTGAACGAGATACGCGACATCTGGCCCTTGTCGTCGGGCCGATGACAGGATCCGCACGCCTTCTGCACGGTCGCATCGGTGACCGGGATGCCTTCTTCCGGCTTGGCGGTCGGCGCGGCCGTCGGCTGCGGCGCCTGCGCGCGCAACGCAACCACGAGCGTCGCGGCAAGAACAAAAGTGGTGGCGGCAAGAGCTCGATTCCGCATGTGATTCTGAGCCTTCTGTGCCTTCCGCCTTCGCGCTTCGCGCTATGGCGGCAGTCTGCGGCCCTGGTGTCTTCCGCGCCTTCTGTGGCCCTCAGCTTTCTGTGGCCGTCATTCTGACACAAGCCACCCGCGCGCAATCGCGGTCGCCACCGCGAACAGGAAGTCGGGTAATGGCGCGGATCCGGCCTTGCGAACGTAGGCGTCATACAAATCTGGCACGTGACTCGTCCCCGGCGCCAGCTCGACCAATGCGACGAGGTCGATGTTCCGCACGTAGCGGATTCCGCCGGGGTGCCGTGACGACACGAGGTGAGGCTCGAAGACAATCTCGCGGCCTCGAATGCAGGGTTTCGGCTGCACGCTCGCCGCCGATCCGATTCGGTGACGAAACGAATCGCGTGCCTTCAACTCATCGAAGGCCCGGCGAATCTCATCCTGGTCAGCCGCGTCCTCTGCCTCGCCATCGTCCGATCGCTCGTCCCAGAACGGGTGGTGATGGCCGGTCGCGGCGCCGGCAAGGAAGCGACGGCTCTCGCGCGACAGGTGCTGCTCGATCTCGTGTTCGCGCGCCGAAAAGAACTCGAAGGCGTGTACCCGCATCGACGGATTCGCAATCGCGGTGTGGACGGCGATCGCCGCGAGCCAGCCGGAGGCCAACGCCTTCTTCACTCCCGCGGAAGACAGCGGATCGATGAACGAGCCGGCGTCGCCCACGAGCAGCCATCGCTCTCCGGCGTAGGCGCTGGCGCGATACGGCGACGCATCGAACCCGCGAGGACCATCGGCGAGCCTGGCGTTGACGACCAGCTCCCTGAAGACGCGGGTCTTGTTGATCTCGGCGAGATAAACATCCGCAGCCGATCCGCCGCGCGCCAGTTCCGATCGCTGCGGATCGATCATCGCCGCGATGTGACGAACACCGTCGGCGATTGGCAGCGACCACATCCAGCCGTCCTCGTACGATTCGATCAGCGTGTGCGAGTCGTCCGGCACCGGCCAGCGTTCAGCCCGCCACTCGCCGACCAGGGCAATCGTTCGCGGGCTGTCGTCGAATTGGCGCACGCCCGTGCGCCGCGCGATCACGCCGGCGCGGCCCGTGCAGTCGAGAACGAAATCTCCGGAGTACCCGGACACATCGAGTTCGGCGATCGTGGTTCGTTCGACGTGAACACCCGCCGCCAGAGCACGACCGAGCATCACCTCGGAGAGCAGTTCGACATCGAGCTGCCACCCTCTCGCGCCCTCGGCGAACGGCTCGACGCGCGCGGCGGCTCCGCCCCACCACACCGTGTTGCCGGTGGAGCGAACGAAGCCGGCGCGCTCGATCGCATCGCTGACGCCGATCGTTTCGAACAGCTTGGCGCAGCTGGGGGGAATCGACACCGCGAGCCCGCGGCCCGGTGGCGGCCGCGTGATCAGGCGGACCGGGTGACCCCAGGCGGCGAGAAGGATCGACGCGGCTGCGCCCGCAGGCCCGCCGCCGAGCACGATGACTATTTCTTCTGCTCCACTTCGGCAATGAAGGCGCGCGCCTCGCGGATCACGTCATCGGTGATTCCCATGTGGCCCTTGTCGGTGTAGTGCACGTAGCGATGCTGCACGCCCGCGGCCTTCAACTTCTCGACCATGTCGGCCGCCTGCTGCACCGGCACCGACTTGTCATCATCCGAATGAATCACCAGCAGCGGCTTCATCGACGGGCTCACGTGATTGATCGGCGATGCATGGCGGCGCGCCTCTTCGACACCAGCCACCGGCTTGCCCTGAGCGGAGTCGAAGGGCGTCCACAGATTGCCCCACGACAGCGAATTCAATTCGTAGGTGGCGGCCACGCTGATCACTGCCTTGACGTCGGAGCGCGCCTTCTCCCAGCCGCCGACTCTCGGAAAGCCGGCTTCGCCGGCGGTCGCGAAGAGCGAGACCATCTGGCCGCCGGCCGACTGGCCGATCAGATACACACGTTCCGGATCGATCCGGTACTCCTCGGCATGCGCGTGAAGCCAGCGAATCGCGCACAACATGTCGAGATAGGGAGCAGGGGCGGGCGAACCGCCGACCAGCCGGTAGTCGATCGACATGGCGAAATAGCCGAACTCGGCCCACTGCGTCACCTTGATGCTGCTGGCGTCGGCGCGGTTGCCGGCGCGCCAGCGGCCGCCATGCACCGAGATGATGGCGGGCTTCAGCGATGGCCCGTCCGGATAGGCGATGTTCGCAAGAAGCGCGGCGCCTTCGACCCGCCCGTAGATGACGTCGGTCTTCGTGACGACCGGTGCGCTCGGTTGCGCGACGGCAAGCACGGGCGTCAGCGCGAGAAAAATGGTGGCGACGAACACGTTACGCATCAAGCCTCCTCGTCGTGTGAACCGGCGTTACTTGACGTCGGCATCGAACGCACCGGTCACGATCGTTCCGGCGCGTTTCATCTGCACGAAAATCCGATATTGCCCGGGCTCAGGAAAGCCATATGGAAAGCTCACCGTCGCGGGCGGGGTCGTCACGTGCTGCGCGTGTCCAGTGTTCGACGGCATTGCCAGATCCAGCGCGGCCATCGGCGCCGATCCCGACGGATGCACGTGCGCAAACACCTTCAGATCCTTGCGGACGAAAATGGCGTGGCCCGGCATCCCCATGTAGAGCTCGAGATCCTTGACCGGCTCGCCATGTTCATCGTCCGCGCGGAAGGTGAACGTCGTCAGCCGTTTCGGCACGAGCGGCGTGTTGTCGCGCAGCCAGCTGATCTTGGTCCCGCCTTCGCTCTCCGCCGGACCAGAGCTGCGGCGCGGCAGGGTCTCGTCGCTTGCGGACCACGCGCTGTCGTCGCCCGACAACGGCACGCCTTGAATGCCCGCGGTCTCGATCTGCCCGGTGACCGTTTCTGATACGCCGGTCGCGTGCACCAGATCCGCGAACAGCTCGTAGTTGCCGGCCGGGATCGGCGGCAGGCGGTGCTCGAACGTTCCGGGCCCCGCTTCACGCGGATGCAGGTGCCACAAGCGATCCAGGGCCGGCGACATCACGAACAGGTGCATCGGGTGGCCGTGATCGGGAACGAAATCGTCGAGGCGGCGGGAGCCGATCCATCCAGGGTCGGTCAGCGACAACGAGAGGGTCGAGTCGGGCATGACCCGCGGCGAGCCAATCAACGGCTTGTAGACGTAGCGATCGTACGCCGTCGCTTCAACGCTCCACCACATGCTGCCGAGATATGCGATGCCGATGACGACGATCGTGGCGATCGCCCCGGCGATGCGACCGCGCCGCTTCGCGCGCGGATCGAGCGTCTCGCCCGCGCCGAGCTTCGCCTCTCTCGCCATCGCCGAGACGATGCCGACAAGTCCGCCGCCGAGCAGCAGCATGAACACGAAGAGGATGGCGCGCAGGCCCGGGCTCATCGCGAGCGTCGATTGCGGCAACGTCGGAACCGGCACCGACATCGTGCCCTCACCGCGATCGCCTTTGACGGTGATGCGCACCTGCCAGGCGCCGGCGCCCATCAGCCACAAGTGGCCGGTGAATAGTCTGGGATCGTCGTCGGAGCGGACCGCGCGATCCGGAACGGGCGCGAACTTCGCGCCGTCGCCGGTCAGCGGCAACGGGACGATGTGCACGTCACGGACATCGTCGCCGGTCGTCAGCACATCGACGTCGGCGACACCGGGAATCGCGATGCGGCGGCCTGACCGTGACCAGCAATCGATATGGGCCGGCGTGGGCCTCGAGAAACACGTCGGGGCTGCCGACGTGCGCGCGCGCCGGACATTGCAGCACTGTCGCGACGAACAGCGCTGCAACGAGAGCTGTGCGCGTCGTCACCGACGGACCTTCTGCATCGCGCGGCCGAGATGCATGCCGATCCATGCCATGAACCACGCGAGCACCGCCGCGATGGCCATGTTGCGCCAGAACAGCGCGGCGGTCGGCTCCCGATAGAAGAATTCATAGCGCGCGAGCGCCGAGCGCTGGCGGCGTCGCGAAGTCGACGTAGCCGCCGCCGAAGAACCAGTTGCGCGCGGCGGGCGTCATCATGAAATCGGCGAAGGGCCACTGCACCGCAATAAACGCCGCGAAGAATGCGACGCCGACAACGAGCGCGCGGACGAGCGGACGCCACGAGACCGTGCGCTGCATGATCAAGTCCATCACGAACGCCGGGACGATCAGCAGCAGCGGAAATTCCCACGGTATGAAATGGGTGACTTCGCGAAACACCGGACCGAGTTTCGGCTCGGCCGGAAAAAGCGGCAGCATCCAGAGGAACGCCAGCGCGAACACGCTGTAGACGGCGGTGATGATGGTGCTTGCCCACTTGCGCTCGGATGCGATCGACAGGGCCGCGAGAATCGCCGGCGTGCCGATGAAGACGACGATGTAGAAGCGCGCGTTGTGTTGATCGGCACGGCTGATCGATTCAAGCTTGATGAGCAGCGACTCGCAGAGCACGGTGCCGCCGACATAGAGAAAGAGGCGTTCGAGCGCCGGGCCGCATCGCCGCGCTCGCGCGATTCATGAACGCGAGCATCAGCATCACCGTGCCGAACTCGATGCCGAAGAATCCTGCCGCCAGCACCATGTGCGGCGGGCTGATGATGCGCACGTCGAGGCCGTAGGCGTTGTGCCACCAGTCGTCGAACGGCGCCGACGCGAGCATCGCGACGCCGCCCCACGCGCAGATGAACGCGCCGAGCGGGCCGCGCAGTCCCCAGATGCGGACGCTGACGTCCTTGTGCTCGGCGTTCCTGCCGAAGGTCGTGCTGAAGATCAGGTAACCGGCGGCGATCCCGGCGAGGATGCCGCACGCGTAGATCGCCATGTGCGGCGCCGACCAGAACGTGTCACGCCCGATCGATCGATGCCAGGAAATATCCCAGTAGCCGCCGACGTACGCTGAAGTGACGGCGAGCGCCGCGCACCACAGATACCAGGGAATTCTTTCCTTCACTCGTAGCTCACGCCGAGTTTCTTCAACGCTTCCGGCGGACACCCGTTCCATCGCGCCACGGATCGATTGCCCATGTATTGCAGATCATCGATGCCCATTCGCGTCGTCCAGAAACCGCTCGCGGTGAGATCGCGGAAGTTGCTGAAGAACGCGACGCCGTGCGCAAATTCCGGCTTCGCCTTCGACGGCCACGCGATGTCGTCGAGCACGGCGGTCCGTTCGGCCTCGGCGCAATTGAGAAACGTCTTGTCGAAGCGCTTCTGGCACTCGACGTCGAGCCACGCCAGCCCGCCGCGCATCGCGACCTGCCGCGCCGGCTGGTCGATCATCATGAAGTCCATGAACTCCGGCACGCCGGCATCGGTGGCGCTGCCCGATCGTTCGTCCTTTGGAATGACGATGTCGGCGAGCACGCTGCACGAGCTTGAATTCGGTGGCGGTGAAGAACTTCGGCACGAACGGTTTCGCCGTCGTCGCCGCGCGCGCGGCCTGCGCCGATGCGGCAGCCTGCGCCGCTTCGGCGTCCGTCCACGCAAAGGTCGCGGCCGGCGCGGCGAGCAGGATCTTGAGCACGTCGACGTGCGGCCTGTCCGCCGTAGCTTGGCGGAGGGGAAGCTCGCGAGACGATTCATATGCTGCCCGCCTTCCTCTGATTGGCGATGTATTCGCTCGTGCGCATGGCCAGCGCGAGGATGGTCCAGGTCACGTTCTTGTCCGGGTTGGTCACGAACGGCCCGCCGTCGGTGACGAAACAGGTTGCGGCAATCGTGCGCCTGGCAGTTGCTGTTCAGCACGGACGTCTTCGGATCGTGGCCCATGCGGACGCAACCGACCTCGTGGATGATGCGGCCTCCCGGCTCGATGCCGTAGCCTTGCGCGGCCGTCGGCATCGGCGTCATCGGCGTCCCGCCCATCTCGATCGATGATGGCGCGGAAGGTTTCCTGCATGTGCTTGACCTGCTTGAGCTCGTGGTCCGACCACTGTCCAGTGGAAGCGCAGCACCGGAATGCCCCAGCGATCCACCACCGCCGGATCGATCTCGCAGTACGAGTTTTCATTGGGGATCATCTCGCCGCGTCCTGCGAAGCCCACCGTGGCGCCGTAGAAGCGACGGTAGTCGTCCTTCAATTGCTTGCCGTAGCCGCCGCTCGACACCAGGCCTCCGTCTCCAGCGGTGGTGTGATAGAGATGGACACCGCCCAGCGTGCCGAAGCCGGGCATCCGCCGGCCGCCGCCGAGCTCGATGTGGTAGCCGCGCGGGAAATCGAGTTTCTTGTTGTCGCCCCACCACGGCATGTAGAGATGCGATCCACTGGCGCCGTCTTCGTTGTGCGGCACGCTGTTCATCATCTTCGGGATGAAGCCGCGAACGCTGGTGCCGGTCGTGTCGGTGAGGTACTTGCCGACGACGCCGCTCGAGTTGCCGAGGCCCTGCGGAAAGCGAGACGACTTCGAGTTGAGCAACAGCCGCGCGGATTCGCAGGCGCTCGCCGCCAGCACCACGATCCGACCGCGCACGTGATTCTCGCGGCCAGTGGTCTTGTCGATATAGCTGACGCCACTCGCGAGGCCGGTCGTCGTCAACGGTGACTTCGCGCGCCATGGCGTTGGCGGTGATCGTCAAGCGTCCGGTCGCGAGCGCCGGCGGCAGCAATACCGAGGGCGACGAAAAGTTGGCATGCGACTGCGCAGCCGCGCCCGCACTGGCCGCAGTAATGACACGCCGGCCGTCGTTCAACGGCTGCGTCAGGATCGAGAGCCGGATCGGGATGCACCGGATGTTCAAGCGCTCCGAGGCCTGCTTGATCAGCAACTCGTAGCAGCGCGGCTTCGGCGGCGGCTGGAAGATGCCGTCCGGATCGTTGGGCAGCCCTTCATTCGATCCGAACAGGCCGATGTATCGGTCGATGCTGTCGTAGTAGGGCTTGAGGTCGTCGTAGGTGATCGGCCAGTCGTCGCCGAGGCCGTCGAGGCTCTTGCGTCTGAAATCGTCCGGCCCGAAGCGGAGCGAGATGCGGCCCCAGTGATTGGTGCGGCCGCCGAGCATGCGCGTGCGGAACCAGTCGAACCGATCGCCGGGCGCCGACGTGTACGGCTCACCTTCGAGCGTCCAGCCGCCCCAGCCGGCGTCGAACTCGCCGAACTGGCGCTCGGGAATCGGCAGGCCTCGCCTCGGCGATTGGTACGGCCACGCCATCATCTTCGAATCGCGGCGCGTGTCGAACATCACGCCGGCTTCGAGCATCAGGACGTTCGCGCCGGCTTCGGTCAGCACCTTCGCGGCCATGCCGCCGCCCGCGCCCGAGCCAACGATGACAACGTCGTAAACGGTGCGATTGCGGATGATCTGCATGAACCGGTGCGGCGATTGTAGTAGCATCGCCCGCGAGAGGCCAGCCGATGATTTCCAGACGTAAATTCGTGACAAACGTGGCGGCGACAACGGCGGCTGTCACCATCGTCCCCCGGCATGTGCTCGGCAAGGGGTTCGTCGCGCCGAGCGATCGGCTGAACATCGCCGGCATCGGCGTCGGCGGCATGGGCCGGACCAACCTGCTCAACCTCGGCCTCGACAACAACATCGTCGCGCTTGTGCGACGTCGATTGGGGATACGCCGGGCCGCAGTGGACCGCCGAGACGTTTGCCGGCGCGTTGACGCGCGAGGAAGAGCGGCTGCTCAAGACCGACCTGACGCCGGAATCACGCAAGAACAGCGAACACCGCGTCGGCGTCGCTGAAGCGCATCGCGACCGAGGACCTCGTCGAGGATCAAGCGCTACACCGACTACCGCCTGATGTTCGAGCAGCAGAAGGACATCGACGCGATCGTGGTCGCGACGCCCGATCACATGCACGCGCCGATCGCGATGGCGGCGCTCGATCTCGAGCAAGCACGTCTACGTGCAGAAGCCGCTGTGCTGGTCGGTTGACGAAGCGCGCAAGCTGTCGCGCAAGGCGCGGCAGACGCCGAAAGCCGTCACGCAGATGGGCAACCAGGGCCACTCGTGGGACGACGGGCGCAAGGCGGTGGAGTGGGTGCAGTCAGGCGCGATTGGCGACGTCAGCGAAGCGCACGTATGGACGAATCGTCCGCTGTCCTACTGGCCGCAGGGCATTCCGCGCCCGGAGCCGCGGCGCATTTCGAGCAACATGCGCTGGAACATGAACGGCGTGATGGCGCGGCTGGCCAACGCGATGGGAATCTATTCGGTGCCCGACGAGTTGTCCTGGGATTTGTTCCTCGGCGCGGCGCCGGCGTGCGAATACCACCCGGTGTATCACCCGTTCAACTGGCGCGGCTGGATGGACTGGGGCTGCGGCGCGCTCGGCGACATGGGCGCGCACCTGATCGACTTCCCCTACTGGGCGCTCGATCTCGGCTATCCCACCTCGATCGAAACGGTGTCGACGCCGTTCGATCAGGGCGTGCTTCCCGATTGCGACCAAGACGTTCTTCGAGTTCCCCGCGCGCGGCACCAAGCCGCCGGTCAAGCTCACGTGGTACGACGGCGGGATGTTTCCGCCGACGCCGCCTGAGTTCGCCGAAGGCGAGAAGCTCAACGGCGAAGGCGGCGTGATCATGGTCGGCACCAAGGGCAAGGTCATCTGCAACACCTATGGCCTCGGATCGCGCCTGCTGCCGGACTCGCTGCACAAGTCAGTCGGCGATCCGCCGCGCACGCTCGAGCGCATCACGACCAGCCATGAAGTGAACTGGTCGAACGCCTGCAAGGGCGTCGGCAAGGCCAGCACGCCGTTCGAGTACGCAGCGAAGCTGACGGAAGTGATGCTGCTCGGTGTCGTGGCGCTCAGGGCCGGCGAAAAGATCTACTACGACGGCGCCAACATGAAGGTCACCAACTCGAAGAAGGCGGACGATTTGTTGAAGCGCGAGTACCGACGGGGCTGGTCGCTGTAAGACCGGCACCGCGACCTGTGACTCAGCCTTTCGGTTTCTCGTTCTTCTTGAGCTCGAGCTTCGGGTAGTACGGCTCGTCGAGCTTCTGGAATTTCTCGATCCACTTCGGCGCCCGCCTCACCGGGCGTGAAGCTCCAATCCTGCCGGTGATAATTCCAGTCGTCGGGATTGAGCGCCTGCGCGTGCTCGAAGTACTTCTTCGCCGACGCCATGTTGTTGGCCTGGTAGAAGTGGACCGCGAGCGCAAAGCTCGCATCGGCTTCCATCTCCTTGTCCGATCGGCGCTTCACTCGCGCGGCAAACGTCACTCATCGGACAGGGCGAACGTGCTGCGCTCGCCGTTCGCGACCCAATCGCGAATCGCGGCACGTACGCTTCGCCTTCGGTCACGAGCTCCTTGCCGCCGAACGTGCTCGTGCGGCTCGTCGTCCACGCCGGCTCGCCCGGGCGGACGACTCTGCCGCGCTCGTCGATCCACACGCCGGTCGGAACGTTGGTGAACTGAAACGCGGAGCTCACCGCGTGGGCGGGGTCGACCAGCGTCGTGTAGGTCGCCTTTGCCGCGTCGTACCACTTGCCAGCCGCGGCTTCGCCGCCGGTATCCTGCGCGACCGCGACGATCTCGAAGTTCTTGTTCTTCAGTTCTTCGTAGAGTGTCTGCCAACCTGGCAGATCAAGTCGGCACCCTCACCAGGATGCCCAGGTGACGAGCAGCACCTTCTTTCCCCGGAACTGCGACAGCCGGACCGGCCGCCCTTTGCGATCGGGAACCTCAACATCCGGAGCGATGCGCGATTCGACGTATGCGCCCTGGACGACCGGAATCTCACCGAAGCTCCACACGCGGGCCGATGCATCGGCGATGAACTTCTGGCCGACACGGCTGGCAAAGGCGGTGAGGTTGAACAGATCGCCTCGCATCATCGCAGGCGGGATCGGAATGCAGATGTCGGCGCGGCACGCGCCCTGCGGTTTCAGCTCGAAGCCGTTGATCCGCGGCAGATCGTTTTTCCGAACCCACAGCGTTCCGCTCGCATCGGTGTCGACGCGGGCGAGCGCAACGGCGCGGCTGTCATACAGAACGGTACCGCCTGCCCTGAGCAGCGTCGAAGGGCCGCGATTTTGTGCCGAAGCGATGGACGGCATCACCGCAGCCGCACTCAACGTCCAGAGGAAGTCTCGACGTTTCATAGCGGCTTGATCTTCAGGTTGCGATAGCTGACGACCGATTGCCGTGATCCTGCAGCGCGATGTAGCCGCGCTTGACCGTGCCGTACGGCGGGATCTTGCCGAACTTGCTCGCCTTGACGCGCGTCTTCCCAGTCGGCGCTGCCGAATCTCGTATTCGACGACCTTGACGCCGTTCAGCCAGTGCTCGACGTGATTGCCTTTCGCGATGATGCGGCCTTCGTTCCACTCGCCAACCGGCTTGCGTGACGTCCTTCACCGGCTCGTTCACGGCGTAGTTCGATCCCGCCGACGTGATCGGGTTCTTGCCGTCGGGATGACCGCGCGTTGTGCAGGATCTGATACTCGGGACCGGTGTGCCAGGGATACGGCTCGGTCGTGGCGATGCGGTAGATCACGCCGCTGTTGCCGCTCTCGGTGATTTTCCAGTCGAAGCGCATCTCGAAGTCGCCGTACTGCTCGACGGTCATGAGATCGCCGCCACTCGCCAGTCGCGAACGAGCATCGCCGTTCAAGGCGCGCCAGCCCGTCGGCGGTGTCTCGGTCTTGTAGCCGCGCCAGCCGGCGAGCGACTTGCCGTCGAACATCAGCTTCCAGCCGTCGGCCTTTTCGGCCGCGGTCAGCATCGGCATCTGGGCATTCACGACGGTTCCGAGAGCGAGCACGGCGGCGAAAACAAGGTGCCTCATGGGTGGGATTATAAGGGACGAATTGGCGAGTTATAGATCAAGCGCGCGCCGGCAGTACGCCAGGCACTTGCCGACCTCATCCACCGAATCGCCGCCCTTGTACTCGTATTCGATGTTCAGCGGAATCGGCCACCGGTTGTCGCGCACCAGCTTCAGGACCTCGACGATCGGCGAGTCACCGGCGCCGAACTCGACATTGGGCCCCTGATCGCGCTTGCGATCCTTCAGGTGCAGCGTGACGATGCGATCGTGATGCTGTTTCAGGAACGCGACGGCGTCCTCGTTGGTCGCGGTGAAGTGGCCGATGTCGAGATTGACGGCGATGTAGCGGCTCTTCGCCATCGCGTCGGTCAGGCTCTTCGCCGTCGCGAACTCGTTGGGATCGATCCGCGAGTGATTGTGCATCGCCACGACCATCTTCCGCCGCTCGGCGACCGGCGCGATGCGCGCGACCGTGGCGATGTTCGACGACGACGTGATGAGCGGCGCGCCGAGCGCGGCGGTCATCTCGAACGCGCGCTCGATCTCGGCGTCTGAAAAACTGTCCTTGATGCTGATGTTGTAGGCCGACAGCGCGATCGACGCCTTCGCGAACTGATCGCGGACGCGGTGGAACGTGTCGAGCGACACCGTTTCGCGCCAGCGCCGCAGTTCTTCGCGCGGCATCTCCGCGTGGCTCGACGTGGTTCTGCCACAGCTCGCAGCTGCGCAAGCCCAGCTTCTGCATGCCGGCAATCGCATCGGCGAGCGAGCGATCGCGAAAGCTGTAGCTCTGGACGCCGAATCGTGACGGCGGACCGTCTGGAATCCGCCTTCGCCAAGGCTTCGGCGCGACAAGCTCGACAGCGAGTCCGCTGGCGGCGACCGCGCCAAACTCGCGGCGGCTCAGCGCCTGGCCGGCAGCGGCACGTACGACTGCAGGTTCGACGGTTTCCATTCGATCACCCGCTCCTCTTCGGCGCTCATGTAGCACGCCATCAGCAGCTCGGTCACGTCGCGGCCCGCGTGGAAGTTCAGCTCGGGCTGGACGCCGTCGAGAAACCAGCGCGTGAACGCGCGGTTCTCGTTCTCGTATCCGTACTCGCGCGGCCTCGTTGCCGACGATCGGCATCAGGCCCTGTTCGGCATTCTGCTTTTCGATCAGATCCTCGCCCGCCTGCTGCTCCTGCAGCCGGCGGGAGAAGAACACCTTGGTGCCGCCGTCGAGCGTGCTGACCGACATCGAATACTCGGGCCCGAGCAGCTCCATCGACAGACGCAGCCCGGCGCCGACGAAACTCCACGACGTCGTCGCTTCGACGATCAGCGGCGTGTCCTGCTTCGTCGACGATAGGTGACGCTCGCGCGCGCGAAATCCTCGGCGGGATGCCGGCCGTAGTCGACCTTGTCGGTCATCGTGCCGCGCAGTTGCGTCACGTATTCCGGACGCGACCACTTGAGCGACGCGATCTGCGCCGACACCTTGATCGGACGGATGCTGTCGCGCGGCGCGCCGGGCTTGGTCAGCAGGTAGCGGCCGACCTCGAGGCTGTGGCACATCATGTCGTTCAGCACGCCGCCGCCCTGCAGATCGCCCTGCCAGAACCACGGCATGTGCGGTCCGCCATGCTCTTCGGCCGCCCGCGCCAGGTAGGGACGGCCCGCAACCGCGGCGCCGCGCGCCCAGACGATCTGCTTGCCGCGCTCGAGGCTCGGCGCGAACAACTGGTTTTCGAGATAGCCGTGCAGCACGCCGGCTTCTTCGACCAGCTGCACCATGCGAGCCGCTTCGGCGGCATTGCGCGCCAGCGGCTTCTCGCACGCGATCGCCTTCAGCTTCGCGCCCTTCTTGATCGCGGCGACGATGCGCTCCATGTTCTCGACGCGGGCGAAATTCGGCCCGCACAGCCAGATGCAGTCGATCGATTCGTCGGCGACCATCGCCTCGATCGATCCGAACGCCTTCGCGTCGCCGACCCGAAGCGATCGGACCAGCGCGGCGGCGTCCTCGGCGTTGGCGCGAGTCGGGCTGTAGATGCCGCGGATGTCCGCGTCCCGCACCGCCTCCCACGAACGGATGTGAAAGCGGGTCATGAACCCGCTGCCGATGAACCCGACGCCCAAGCCTTCCCGCCATGGGATGAACTATAGTGCACCTCCAATCATGACGGCCGCCTCGACGCGCCTCTCCGTGATGATGTTCCTCGAGTACCTGATCTGGGGATCGTGGCTGCCGCTGCTGGCGCTCTATCTCGGCGACGTGCTCGGGTTCACGGGCGGCCAGATCGGCTGGATCTTCGCGACGCAGGCGATCGCGTGCGTGTTCGGGCTGTACTTCGGCGGCCAGATCGCGGATCGCGATGCTTTCCACCGAGAAGCTGCTGGCGCTGCTCCACCTGTGCGGCGGCATCGCGATGTTCGCGCTCGCGTTCCAGAAGGACGTTCTGGCCGTTCTTCATCGTCATGCTGATCGTATCAGCTGGCCTACATGCCGACGATGTCGCTGACCAACGCGATCTGCTTTCACCACATCTCGAACGCGCAGACGGAGTTCGGCAAGCTGCGCCTGTGGGGCACGATCGGCTGGATCGCCGCGAGCTGGCCGTTCGTGTTCATCCTTGCCGGCAAGACCGGCCCGGACCTTCACGCCGCGCTCTCGAGCATCTTCACCGTGGCCGGCATCGCGTCGATCGCGCTCGCCGCGTTCTCATTGACGCTGCCCGCACACGCCTCCGGCACCGCGCGAAGAAGGCGCCAGCGCTCCGATGAAAGCGATCGGACTCTTGAAGGATCCGACGATGCTCGTGCTCTTCATCGCGACGACGATGGATGCGCTGGTGCACCAGTGTTACTTCCAGTGGACCAGCCCGTTCCTGCAACAGGCGGGGCTTGCCGAGAACTGGATCATGCCGGCGATGAGCGTCGGCCAGATCGCGGAGATCGCGTCGATGGCCGCGCTGGGGTGGGCGCTGGCGAAGCTTGGCTGGCGATGGACGATGACGCTCGGCATCCTCGCGCATGCGGCTCGCTTCTTCGTGTTTGCGATCGGCGATCCGCTGTGGCTGATGGTCGCGATCAACGTCGTCCACGGGATGTGCTACGCGTTCTTCTTCGCGGCGGTCTACATCTTCGTCGACGAGCGCTGTCCGCGCGATGCGCGCGCAAGCGCGCAGGGACTGTTCAACCTGGTGATTCTCGGGATCGGACCGTTCGCCGGCAGCCTGCTGTGGGGATGGCTCGGCGATGTGTTCCGCACGCCGATGGCGCCGTCGATTTCTCGCGCCTGTTCCTCGCGCCCGCGGTCCTCGCGCTCGCAGCAGCGTTGCTGATGGCCGTCGCGTTTCGCCCGACCGCGACGCGCGCGACTTGACGGTCCACTGATTTCACGGATTACACCGATACGAACGACCCGCATCGGCCTTCGCGGCAGAAGCCGGCGCTGCGGGTCGCTACAGCCGGGTGAGCGCGTCGCCGCGTTCTTCATCCGTGGAATCCGTGTAATCAGTGGATGATTAAGGTCCATGAAAACAGCCACGCTGATCGTGATCGGAATCGTCCTGGGTAACTCCTGGATGATCGGGCAAGCCCAGCAGGCCGCGCCGCCGCGGTTCGCGCTGCCCAGCGAACCTCGCATCATCGAGACCGCACAACAGAAGATCCGCGTCTCGCGTGGTCGCTCGCGGCATTCCACATCCGTTCAGCCTGCTCGTGCTGCCCGATGGCGACATGCTCGTCAGCGAGCGCAGCTCGGGCAAGCTGCACGCGATTCGCAAAGGCGTGCTCGATCCGAAGCCACTGACCGGGGTGCCGGCCGTCCACATCGGATTTCATGCCGGGTTGCTCGACCTCGCCGCGCATCCGAAGTTTTCTGAGAACCGGTTGATCTATTTCACGTACCACAAGCCGGCGGCAGAGACGGGGACGTATTCAATCGTCCTCGCGCGCGGTCGATTCGAGGGCGCGGGACTCACGAACGTGCAGGACCTCTGGATCGGGAACACGACGCGTCGATCCGGCGGTTCGCGCCTGCTGTTCGCACCCGACGGCACGATCTACATCACGACCGGCGGCGCCACCGGCGGCAAGGAGCCACAGGACGTCAATGACGTGTACGGCAAGGTGCTTCGTCTTCGGGACGACGGCACCGTGCCGCCGGATAATCCGTTTGTCGGTAAGCCGGGGCATCGCCCCGAAGTGTTCTCGATCGGGCATCGCGACCACTACGGCCTCGCGATTCATCCGGCTTCGAACGCTGTCTACAACGCCGAGCTCGGACCGCTGGGCGGCGACAAGATCAACGTGATCCTGCCCGGGCGCAATTACGGATGGCCGCTGTATTCCTACGGACGCCAGAACGACAGCACCCCTATCGATCATCCGAACCGCGACGGGATCGAACCGGCCTTGATCACCTGGCAGCCCGGCATCGCGCCGTCGGGACTGATCTTCTACACGGGCGACAAGTTTCCATCCTGGAAGAACAACCTGTTTGTCGGCAGCATTCAGCGAGGCCGGATCCCGGGCACGGGCGGCCTCGAGCGCGTGGTATTCAACGACAAGATGTGGGAGCTGCGGCGCGAGACGATCGTCACCGAGCTGAAGCAGCGCGTGCGCGATGTCCGGCAAGGGCCCGACGGATTGATCTACATTCTGACGGACGAGGAGGACGGCGCCGTGATTCGACTCGAGCCGGCACCATGACCGCGACGCGCGTGCCTTAACGATCCACAGATTTCCCGGAAGCGGAGCGAGCGTGAACGTTATGCCGCAAGATATGGACGGTCGTATTCGATTCGCCATCGCACACAAGCGGCTGATCAAGGTCGGCTACAACGGCGCTCTACGCATCGCCGAACCGCACGACTACGGCACCATCAATCGGGTGGATCGGCTGTTCGTCTTCCAACTTCGTGGACGCGCGTCGAGCAAGAGCACTAAGCCCTGGCGGCTGCTGGACTTGCCGAAGATCGAGTCGCTCGAAATCCTTGATGAGACGTTTGCCGGAAGCCGAAGCACGGCAGCCAAGCATCATCATGTCTGGGACATCGTGTATGAACGCGTTGAGTGAGCGACGAAAGGAGCCGTGACGCGCGCGCCTTAAAAGTCCACAGATTTCACGGATTGACACGGACACGGCGGACATTGACGATCTCTTCGCGAATCGTGAGCCGATGCGTCAGGCAACGCCCGTCGCCGCTGCAAGGATGATCGTGTCGACAGGCGGGCTGCTTGACGATCAGCCTCGGCGAGCGCGTCACTTCGCTCCTCATGAGATCATCGGTGCAATCCGTGGATGATCTAGTCGGCGTTCAGCGCTTCAGAGGGTCGAATAGCCGAGCGCTCGACGCGCCGGCAGCCAGCACGCGCGTCAGTCCCGCAATCGCCAGCGTCAGGAAGATCGTCGACGGCATCCAGACGCCGGGCGTCGGGATGCTGATCAGGATCATCGATCGTAGCTCCACGAACAAGACGCCAAGGACGGTGCCGATCACTCCACCGATGAACAGGTAAGCCGTCGCCGCGCCGGTGATCGATCGCAGGACCTGCCAGCGCTGTGCGCCGAGCGCGACGCGAATGCCGATCTCGCGCGTGCGCCGCGTCACCATGAACGACAGCAGCGCGTAGATGCCGACGATCGACAACATCAGCGCCATGCCGCCCATTGCGGTCAGCGCGGTTGCGATGCCGGAGAGGAACACGCGCTCCTCCTGGTCCGCGGTCTCGAGCGTGCGAACTCGCTCGAGCTGCAGATCACGTCGATGTTCGCGACGGCGGCGCGCAGAGCAGGCACCAGCGTCAGTGGATCATGCCGTGGTGCGGATGACGAGATACCACAACATCTCGTCGTGAACCGGAAGATAGAAGCCCGCCGCCAAGTGCCGGATCGGCCACGCTCAGGCCGAGATCCGGCACGACACCGACGATCTCCCGCCACGGTTGCGGATCGTTCGAGCGTTCGCGAGGATCGTCGTCGATGAGTCCCCCGGCGCGCTGATCGTCGACGCGGATGCGGCGGCCAATCGGGTTGCGGCCGCCAAGAAACTTGCTGACGAACGGCTCGTTGACGATCGCCACCGGGGCCGCGCCTTTGACGAAGTCGCTCTCGTTGAACAGGCGGCCGCTCGTCGCGTGCGCGCCAATCGCCTCCATGAATCCGTCGCCAACGGCGTGGCCGGGCGCAGGCAGCGGTGTCATGCGCCGGCTCGTCGCCGATCGGCTCGACGGCGGTCGGCCGCGGCGGCGGATACAGCCTCGGCAACTGCTGCCCGGCTCCGGCCGCCACCACACCCGGCAATTCGCGCGCGGCCGCGACGATGCGATCGCGAATTTCCGGCGATCGAATGCGGCCAAGCTGCGCGGTCAGGATCTGATTCTTCGGCAGCGCCGGGATCTCGTCGAAGTACGACGTTGAACGCGCGCGCCATCGTCACGGCGCCGTTGAGGAGCGCGACCGACAGGGCGATCTCGACAACGAGCAGGAGCGCGCCGACCTTGCCGAATCCGCCAAATGCGAAGCCGCGGCCGCCGTACAGCGTGTTGCGCAGATCGTGCCTCGTCACGCGCAAGGCCGGCAGCAGTCCGGTGACGGCGCTGACGAGCAGCGTCAGCACCACGACGAAGAGGACGATACGCGGATTCGGACTGAGCGTGATGTAGTAGGGCCAGCCCTCGAGAGAGTTCTTGATCCAGCTCAGAGACCCGTACGAACCGGCCATCCCGATGATCGCCGCAATCGAGCCGAGCACCAGCGTCTCCAGGAACAGCTGGCCGACGACGCGGCGTGCGCGGAGCACCGAGCGCGGTGCGGACCGCCAGCTCCGGCGCGCGCGACCACGTGCGCGCGAAGACCAGGGTCGCGACGTTGCTCGCCACCACGAGCAGCACCATGACGAGCACGCCCACGAGCGCCGACACCGCGAGATTGGCTTCGTCCGCTTCTGAGGCAAAGGGCCGGAACCTGATCCGCATTTCATCGACGCTAAGGCTTGCGGACGGGATCCGTTGCGACAACTCGTTGACTTCGGTGGTCGCCTGTTCGAACGTCGCGCCGGCGCGAAGCACGCCGAACACACGAACCGCCGTCCCGATCGCCGACGCGCCGCCGCCGAGCGTGGCTTCTTCGAGCGGCATCCAGAGCTCCGGGCTCGAGGGGAATTCGAACGTGTCGGGCATGATGCCGACGACGGTGCGGGGCTGGCCGCCGATTGTCAGCTGCCGGCCAATGATGCCGGGATCGGCGCTGTAGCGTCGCCGCCACAGGCTCTCTCTGATCACGGCAACCCGCTCGGCGCCGGTTTCGGCATCGGCAGGAATGAGGTTGCGGCCAAGGCTCGGTGACGCTTCGACCCAGCTCATCGATCGCGGCGTGATGTACGCACCCCTGATCGATTCCACTTCCTTCGGGTTGTGCGTCAGCGTGAACGGCCTCGCGCCGAATGCGCCGAGGTGCTCGAACGACGTGGCGCGATCTCGGAACGCGTGGTAGCGCTCGGGGTCGAGGTCGATGCGGCCGCGGTCTTTATCTTGCGCCTCGAGACGCCCGAAGCGCTCGCCCGCCGGCATACGGCAGCTTGGCGTTGACGATCTCGTCGCGCAGCGTGAACCCCATCGTCGACAGGCAAATGCCGGTCGCCAGGGCGAGAACGACTGTGGCCGAGAGGATGGGCTGCTTGACGATCAGCCTGAGGCCAAGGCGGACCTCGCCCATGGAAACGAATCGGTTCATCCTTGTCTGTTACGGATTGGCCGCGGCCCGCGTTCCTTGTGGCTGGCCCGTCCTGAGCGAGGTTCCGGCGAGTCTTGCGAGTCGGATCCGAGTCGAAGGGATGACAGGCGCCCTTCAGCGGGCACCGTGAGTCGCTCAGTTTTCTTCCCAAATCCGCAGGCGTTCATCATCCCCAGGTGGCAGATCGAAAAGTCGAACTTGATCGGATCGATCGGATCGATCGCGCGCAGCGATGCGGTGATATCTGCGGCCATGCGCCAGCCGGGACTCTTGAACCGGGTGAGACGCAAGCACTGACCGACGCGAATGATGTGCGTATCGAGCGGAACAATCAGCTGACCCGGCCGCACTTTCTTCCACACCCCGAGATCGACGCGATCTTCGCGAACCATCCAGCGCAGGAACAGGTTGAGCCGCTTGCAGGCGCCGCCTGACGAGGGCCGCGAGAAGAAATACGCGACGCCCGGCTTCGGCTGCTTTTCGTCCGTAAATCGCAGATACGTCAAGAGCGAGGGCGCGTGTCGAGAACGACTGCAGCGCATCGCCGACGTCGACCGCGCCGCTCGGCAGGCCCTCGACGAAGAAGTCTTCGATCGATCCGCTGCGATCGATCATCTGGCGCAGGATCCACGCCAGCGCGGCAAAGTCGGCGCCGTTGGTCCAGCGATGCACCAGATGCTTGAAGCGTTCGCGATGGCGCGCCGGCTCGAAGCCGCGAACGAATGCGGCCGGCGAAGGCGCCCATCACCGCCAGCATGCCTTCGATCGAATTGAGCACGCTCTGGACGCGCCCGAACGCGAGCGCCGACGCGATGAACGCGACCACTTCCCTGTCGGCGGCACTCTTGTAGCGGTGAACCATCCACACCGGATCCGTTACCGAATGGACGGCGTTGAATTCCGTGTAGAGTGTGTCCAACCCGGACCGTAGGATGAGACTCGACTTATTCCTGATTAGCCTGCTCACGCTCTTTCTCGAGCTTACCTGCATTCGCTGGTTCCCATCGCACGTCCTGTTCCTGACTTTTTTCACCAACACCGTCCTGCTCGCATCGATTCTCGGGATCGCCGTCGGCTGCCTCGCCGCGAACCGCAAGAGCAACCTGCTGCTGTGGACGCCGCTCGTCTTGATCGTCGCGCTCGCCAGCGCGCACGGCGTTGAGTGGCTGCGCCTGACCAACTCGGGGGTGATCGACGTCGGCAACCAGGCCTCGCCCCAGATGGTGTTCTTCGGCGTCGAGTATCAGGCCCGCGATCTTTCGAGCTTCGTGGTTCCGATCGAGGCGCTCTGCGGCTACTTCTTCCTCGTGATCGCGCTGGCGATGATGGGGCCGGGACAACAGCTTGGGCGTTGCCTGGCGCGCGTTCCGGACCGGCTCGAGGCCTACACCATCGACATCTTCGGCAGCCTCGCCGGCATCGTCCTGTTCGCGGCGTGTTCGTTCCTCGAGCTGCCGCCCACGTTCTGGTTTGCGATCGTGATGGCAGGTTTCTCCTGGTTCCTCGTCGCCGAGGACCGCCGCCGCGGCCTGGTGCTCATGCTGGGACCGGCGCTCGTGCTGGTCCTCGCGGTGGAGCCCCCGGGGGCTCGCGGCAAGGGACCGCAGCAGATGTGGTCGCCGTACTACCGCATCGACTATCGTCCCGCCGAGCGACAGATCAACGTCAACCTGATCGGCCATCAACAGATGCAGCCGCGTGATGCGGCGTTTCCCGCCTACGCCCTGCCGCATCTCCTCAATCGTGATGCCGGCGGCCAGCCGTTCGGCGAGGTGCTGATCATCGGCGCCGGATCGGGCAACGACGTCAGCCGGGCGCTGGCGTGGGGCGCGCATCGTGTCGACGCGGTCGAGATCGATCCGGTGATCCAGAGGATCGGCAGGCGGGATCATCCCGATCGCCCCTACGACGATCCGCGCGTCCATGTGCATCTCAATGACGGCCGCAACTTCCTGAAGTCCGTCAACAAACATTACGACCTGATCATCTATGCGCTCGTCGATTCGCTCGTGCTGCACAGCGGCTACAGCAATATCCGCCTCGAGAGTTACCTGTTCACCAGAGCAGGCGATGGACGATGTGAGGAAGCGCCTGCGGCCCGGCGGCGTGTTCGTCATGTACAACTATTTTCGCCAGGGCTGGATCGTGTCCCGCCTCCAGAACACCGTGCGCGAGGCATTCGGCAACGACGCGCTCGTCCTCAACCTGCCGAGCCGCGATCGCCTCGACCCCGACGACAATCTCGACAACGGTTTCACGATGCTCGTCGCGGGCGACAATCGCGCCCTTCGCAATGCGTTCGAGCGGCAGCCCGAATACTGGCTGCGGCTGCGGGTCCCTTCGACGATCGAACGACGAACGGCTTCGACTTTCCGCCGGCGAACGAGCGTGACGGCTGGCGCGCGCTGCCGCGCCGAGGAGCGCGCCAGGAGCCAATGGCAGCAGTTCACGCTGACGCAGGTGAATTCCGGCTCCGAATCGCGGCTCGCCACCGATGACTGGCCGATGCTGTACCTGCGCGAGCCGATGATCCCGGGTGTCAGTCTTCGCGGCGGCGCCATCATGGCGGCGATCGCCGCGCTGCTGCTGGCGCCTTTTCTGCGGCGCGGCGGTGGACCGTCTGCGCAACCGGCCGGGCTGCTCGTGCAGATGTTCTTCCTCGGCGCCGGCTTCATGCTGGTCGAGACCAAGGCCGTCGTGCACATGGCGCTGCTCTTCGGCGGCACGTGGATCGTCAACTCGGTGGTGATCTTCGCGGTGCTGGTGATGATCCTGATCGCGAACCTCTTCGTCGCGATCGCGCAACCGCGGCGGCTGGCCGCCTATTACGCGGCGCTGCTCGCATCGCTCGCCGTCAGCGCGCTGGTGCCGATGGATACCTTCCTGGGAATGGATCGCGCGTCGCAAATCGCGGCGGCATCAGCGCTGGCCTTCACGCCGATTTTTTTTGCCGGCGTGATCTTCGCGGTTTCGTTCATGACCGCCGTTGAACCCGATCGCGCCTTTGGCGCCAACATTGCGGGCGCGATGTTCGGCGGCCTCGCCGAATACAGCTCGATGCTGCTGGGCTTCCAGTATCTGCTGTTCGTCGCGGTGGCGCTCTACGTCATCTCGATCGTCGGCTATCAGAAGGCCGTGACCGGTATGCCGGCCGCGCACATCGGACAGGAACCGGCCGCGTAATTCGGCGGCGCCTTGTATTCGACGAGCGGCACATTCGGCACATCGAGGCTGACGCACGCTTCGCAGCGATCGATGATCTGCATCGTGCCGATCGCCTTTCCGCCGGCTGCGCCGACCAGATCGGCGCAACGCTTGAAGGTCGTGCCGGTGTTTCGCACGTCGTCAACGATCAGCACGCGCTTGCCATTCATGCGCGAGGCGTAGAACGGGCTCAGCGTCGGCCGGCCTTCCTGGTCGCCGAACGGCGCGAACAAGTACGGCGGATGCGTCATTGGCCGCCGGCCGTCGAGGAGCCCCGCCACCGTGTGCGCCAGCAGGGCGCCGCCCGTTGCCGGCCCGGCGACGATCTCCGCCTGCTCGATGAAGTCCGCCGGCATCACGTCGATCAAGTCCTGCGCGACCCGCCAAATCGTCGACGGAAACTGGAACAGCTGGTGCGGATTCAGATACAACCTGCCGTGGAAGCCATTGCCGTAATCGAAATGGCCGTCCATGACCACCTCGAAGCGCTTGAGGTCCTCAAAGGCGCGGGAACGAACCTCGTCATGCCTCGCGTTTCCGGCCGCGTATGTCATCGCAGGAGCCCCACGGCGGGGTTCGCGTACGCCACCTTGCCGCCGACGATAGTGGCGGCGACGCCGCCCTTGAACGACCAGCCGTGATACGGAGTGTTCTTCGACTTGCTCACCAGTTTGGCGCGATCGATCGTCACCGGAAGATCCGGCGCGAGGATCGTGATGTCGGCCGGCGCTCCCGCCGACAGCGTGCCGCCCGGCACGCGCAGGATCTTCGCGGGATTGACCGACATCAGCTCCACCATCCGCGGCAGCCCGATCATTCCCGTGTGCACCAGCCGGTCGAGCGTGATCGAGATCGCCGTCTCGAGGCCGACAATGCCGAACGGCGCGCGGTCGAATTCGACGTTCTTTTCGTCGTAGTGATGCGGCGCGTGATCGGTCGAAATCACGTCGACGGTGCCGTCGACGATGCCGGCGATCATCGCGTCGCGATCGCGCGCCTCGCGCAGCGGCGGATTCATCTTGGTGTTGGTGTCGAAGGCGATTGGCGCCGCGAGCAGATCGTCGGTCAGCGTGAAGTGATGCGGACAGACCTCGCAGGTGACCCTGACGCCGCGGCTCTTACCCTGCCGCACCGCCTCGATCGTCGTCCAGGCGCTCATGTGCGCGATGTGCACGTGGCCGCCGGTCATTTCGGCGAGCAGGATGTCGCGCCCCGCGGTGATCGCCTCGGCGACACCGGGAATGCCGCGCAGGCCCAGCCCCGCGGCGACCGGGCCTTCGTGCGCGACGCCGTCGCCCTTCAGCGATTGATCCTCGCAGTGTTCGATCATCGGCATGTCGAACATGCTCGTGTACTCGAGCGCGCGGCGCGCGAGGATCGCCGTCGCCACCGGCAGCCCGTCGTCGGTGACGGCGACGCATCCGGCCGCCTTGAGTTCCGCGATGTCGGCGAGCTCCTCGCCCTTCTGACCTCGCGACACCGCGCCAATCGGATAGACGCGCGCCAGGCCGGCTTCGCGCGCCTTCTGCAGGATCAGCTGGGTGACGCCGGCGTTGTCGTTCACCGGCTTGGTGTTCGGCATGCACGCCACGGCCGTGAAACCGCCCGCGACCGCCGAGGCCACGCCGGTTGCAACCGTTTCCTTGTGCTCCTGGCCAGGCTCGCGGAGGTGCACGTGCATGTCGATGAAGCCCGGACACACGATCAGTCCGGCCGGCACATCGACGATCTCGGCGCCGTCCGCCTTCAGGTTCTTGCCGACATCCGCAATGCGATCGCCGTCGATCAGGACGTCGAAGACGCCGTCCCTGCCATTGGCCGGGTCAACGACCCGTCCGCCTCTCAAAAGCCTTTTCACGCGCTGCCCTTCCAACTTGAATAATCGGTGGATCTGTTCATCGGTGCTGAATCGCTGGACCTATGAGTCAGTGGCCTCATCTGTGCCGCCAGCAAGGAGATAAAGAACTGCCATTCGCACGGCGACGCCGTTGGCGACTTGATCGAGGATGACCGACGCCGAACCGTCGGCGACTTCGGATGCAATCTCGACGCCGCGATTGATCGGGCCCGGATGCATGATGATCGCGTCCGGCTTGGCGCGCTGGACGCGCGCCTCGGTCATGCCGAACGTCGTGAAGTACTCGCGAAGCGACGGAAAGTAGCCGCCCTGCATCCGTTCGAGCTGGATGCGCAGCATCATGATGACGTCGGCGCCTTCCACCGCTTCGTCCACCTTCGTCGTGACCCGCACGCCCATTTGCTGCATGCCGGGGGGAATCAGCGTCGCCGGCGCGCAGACCCAGACCTCGGCGCCGAGCTTCGTCAGCAGCAGCACGTTCGATCGCAGCACGCGGCTGTGCAGCAGGTCGCCGACGATGGCGACCTTGAGCCCCTTGAGGCGGCCCTTGCGCTCGCGGATGGTGAAGGCGTCGAGCAGCGCCTGAGTCGGGTGCTCGTGCATGCCGTCGCCGGCGTTGACAATCGCCGCCTTGCAGATGCGTGACAGCAGGTGACAGGCGCCCGACGAGGCATGCCGCAGCACGATCATGCTCGGCGACATCGCCTCGAGATTCATCGCGGTGTCGACGAGGGTCTCGCCCTTCACGACGCTCGATGACGCGATCGCGACGTTGAGCGTATCGGCGCTCAGGCGCTTCTCCGCTATCTCGAAGGACGTCCGCGTGCGCGTGCTCGGCTCGAAGAACAGGTTGATGACGGTGCGGCCGCGCAACGTCGGCACTTTCTTGATCGTGCGGCGGCCGACTTCCTTCATCGCCTCGGCGGTGTCGAGCACGAGCACGATTTCTTCCGCGCTCAGGTCGGCGATGCCGAGCAGGTGCTTGTGGCGTAGCGCGGTGAGCGGCGGCGCGGCCGCCGTATCAGGCAACGCTCGGGTCTGGGCGACCTCCATGGCTCACTCCTTCCCTTGCAGAACGACTTCGTCCACGCCGTCGAGCTCGTGCAGCTTGACCTGCACGCTCTGCTCGCGCGACGTCGGCACGTTCTTGCCGACGTAATCGGCCTTGATCGGCAGCTCGCGGTGCCCCCGGTCGACCAGGACGACGAGTTGGATCGACTTGGGCCTGCCGAAATCGGTCAGCGCGTCGAGCGCGGCGCGCGTCGTCCGGCCGGTGTAGAGCACATCGTCGACGAGGACGATCGTCCGGCCGTCGATCGAAAAGGGAATCTCGGTCTTGCGCACGAGCGGCGCGACGCCGGCCGAAGCGCCCATGATGTCGTCGCGATACAGCGTGATGTCGAGGGCGCCGACGGCGACGTCCTCGCCGCCAATCTTGCCGAGGTCGCCGGCAATGCGCTGCGCGATCGGGACACCGCGGCTGCGCACTCCGACGAGGGAGAGATTGGAAAGACCGCGGTTATGTTCGAGGATTTCGTGCGCGATTCGCGTGAGCGCGCGAGAAATGCGCTCCGCATCCATGACTACTGGCATGCCAACCCTCTTTGCGGACTCTCGGGTCCGCGTTTAAAGAGACTGGCAGGAGTATATCAGATGCTGGTCCGAGCCTGGCTCGCCGTAGCTTCAGCGAAGGCGGCTACTCTGCTTGAGCAGAATCCGGCGT
This sequence comes from uncultured cyanobacterium, assembly GCA_963833135.1. Taxonomy (GTDB): domain Bacteria; phylum Acidobacteriota; class Vicinamibacteria; order Vicinamibacterales; family UBA2999; genus 12-FULL-67-14b. The sequence continues at coordinate 179,717 of CAWHWW010000021.1, forward strand.
TTCGCTTTCTTGTCGAGCGGCGGATCGGCGCACTCGAGTGCCGCTGCCATCAACGCCTTTACCGCCGGCCGGTCCAGATCGTCGGCGCCGTTGATGCGGATATTCCTGACCATGGTCCCGGTGCCTTGCAGGAGGCCTTCGGGGTCGGGCAACGAGTCGCCCTCGAAGAAGTAGAGGTTGATCCACTTTGTATAGACGGCGATGGAGTTGATGGCGTTCGAGGCGCGCTCGTCGGGACAGAAACCGATCACGAGCGCGTTCTTCTTGTCGTAAACCATTTCGACCGCGCCTGGAAATCGCGGCCGCAATCTGGCGAGCACCGCCTTCGTCAGTTTCGCCATCTCGGGCGATCGACGCGCAATGATCTTGTCGAGCTCAGCAGACGTCATACGCCCTCCGGCCGGCGCCTACCGAAGCCGGTGGCCCGCTCGAAGGCGTGCCCGATCTTGAGGACGTCCAGATCACGGCGATAGCGGCCGACGATCTGGATGCCCACCGGTAATCCATCATCGGTGAATCCGCCTGGAACTGAGATCGCCGGGCAGCAGGTCGTGGAGATCCAGTACGCCGTCTTCATCCACGCGACGTAGTTTTCCATCGCCACGCCCTCGATCGATTTCGGCCACGGCTCGGCGGCATCGAATGGCGGGACCTGGTTGACCGCACAGATCAGGAATTCGTATTTCGCGTGGAACGCGCGCATCCGCTCGATCAACTGGCCCTGCCGCATCAACGCGCGGCCCAGATCCTCGCCGGTGAGATGCGCGCCCGACTCGATGTCCCACACGGCGTCGGGCTTGAACTGCGATCGATGCTGCGCGAGCAGATCCCTGTAGGTCGTCCAGCTCGCCCACGTTCGAAGCGTGAGGAAGATCTCGTTGACGTCGCCGAACTCCGGACACGCGTCTTCGACGATGCAGCCCAGGTCCTCGAAGGTCCTGCGCTGCGCGTCGAGCACCTTCCTGACGCGCCGATCGACAGGCAGGCCCCCGAGATCGATCGACCAGGCGACACGAGTCCCGCGCCAATCCCGATCGAGCGGAGCGCTGAACGACTGCGGATCCGATTCCCACGATTGAGGGTCGCGCGGATCGGCGCCGGCGATCGCGCTCAAGCCAAACGCGACGTCGCCGACCGATCGCGCCATCGCGCCCTTTGTCAACACGCCCACGAACGGAATTGGCGAAGGCGCGACGGGCACGAGCCCGACGCTGGGCCGCAGCGCGACGATGTTGTTGAAGTTCGCGGGATTGCGGAGCGATCCCCCCAGGTCGCCGCCGTCGGCGATTGGCAGCATGCCGGTGGCCAGGGCGACGGCCGCCCCGCCGCTCGATCCGCCTGCGGTCTTGCTGCGATCGTACGGATTGAGGGTCGTGCCGTAGACCGTGTTGTAGGTCTGCGAGCCCATCCCGAGCTCCGGAACATTCGTCTTCCCGATCGGAATCGCGCCGGCGCGGCGGATGCGTTCGACGAGCACCGAATCCGATTCGGGCATGAATGTCTTGAAGAGCGGCGAACCCTTGCTCTGCGGAAAGCCGACGGCAGGCTCGAGATCCTTGAACGCGGTGGGCAGGCCGTGCAGCGGGCCGACCGCCTCCCCGTTGCGAAGGACCGCATCCGCCTTGTCCGCCAGCGCCAGGCACGCATCGTCATCCAGCCTGGCGACGATGGCGTTCAGCTGCGGGTTGAGGCGCGCGATCTGCGCGAGAAAGGCGGTCATCACCTCGCGGCACGATACCTGGCGCGAACGAATCTGCTGGGCCAGATCGCGGGCGCTGGCGAAACACGCCGGGTCGGCGCCCGTCCCCCGAAGCCCTGGCGCGGGGGGCGTTACATCCACTTCGCCTTCTTGAAGCGATAGACGAGATACAGATCGATCAGCACCATGGCCGCGACCGCCGACGGATAGCCGTAGGCCCAGTTCAGCTCGGGCATGTTGGAGAAGTTCATCCCGTAGACCCCAGCCACCATCGTCGGCACCGCCACGAGCGCAGCGTAAGCGGCCAGGCGCTTGGTCACTTCGTTTTCCTGGATCGTGATCAACGACAGGTTGACGGAGATCGCGGTCGCCACCATGTCGCGCATGTTGTCGATCGACTGGCCGAGCCGCATCAGGTGGTCGTAGACGTCGCGGAAGTAATCGTGCAGGCCGGCGCAGATCGGCGGCACGCGTCCGCCATGCAGTTTGCCGGTGACCTCGAGCAGCGGCTGCGTCGCATGGTCGAGCGTCATCAGCTTTCGCTTGAGCGAGTAGAGCGCCTCGATCTGCGCGCGCGTCGTGTGTCCCGCGAAAATACGCTCCTCGATCTCCTCAATCTCCGCCGAGAGCCGATCGAGCACCGGAAAGTAGCGATCGACCACGTTGTCCATGAGCGCGTAGAGCACGTAGGCGGGCCCGTGCTGCAGCAGCTCCGGCTCGCGCTCGCAGCGGCGGCGGACGTCAGCGAATCCCAGCTGCGCATCGCGGCGGACCGACACGATGTACTGCGGGCCGACGAAGATGGCGACCTCGCCGGTCTGAAGCGCCTCGCCCGAAGGCTCGACGAGGTGCAACACGATGAAGAGCGACGAGCCATACTCCTCCATCTTCGGACGCTGGTGGCCCTTCCGCGCGTCTTCGATGGCCAGCTCGTGAAGGGAAAACTCTTCCTGCAGCGCCGCGAGCTCGGCGGGATCCGGATCTTTCAGCGCCACCCAGACGAAGCAGCCGGGTCTGGCGAGATGCGATCGCACCTCGGTCAGAGGAATATCGGACAGTTTCTGCCCGCGATCGTAGACAACGCAGTTGACGATCATCGAATCTGAGGCGCGATTGTAGTCCGATCAGCGGCGTTCGCGATTCTTCGCGGCGTACATGTTCCGGTCCGCGATCTGCAGCGCCTGCTCCGGCGAACCGCCCGGGTCGAGCTGGGTGATGCCGACCGAGAACCCGCACCAGACCGGACCGGAGGACCGGTTCATGCGCTGGCGCACGTCGTCAATCCGCGCCCGGGCGCCGGCGGTGTCGAGCCCGCGCGCGACGATCAGGAACTCATCGCCGCCGTAGCGAACGACGTGATCGGTGGGCCGGAATGATTCCCTCAGCGCGTCGGCGAACCTCCGCAGGCAATCATCGCCGGCGGCGTGCCCATGCAGATCATTGATCTGCTTGAAGCCGTCGAGATCGAGGAAGAGCAGCATCGCCCCGGACGCCTGGACGTCGTTGAAGATGTCGCGCAACGCACGGCGATTGATCGCGCCGGTGAGCGGATCGCGATCGGCAAGCTGCCGCAAGTCCTTCTGGACGAGGACGAGGCGATGCTGCGAGGCTTCGAGCGCCCGGCGAGCGCGCTCGGATACCGCCAGTACCGAACCGAGCACGACGAGCCATTCGGCACCCATGTCGAACGAGGAGCTTGTGGACAGGAACGCGCCGGCGGGGTCGACGAGGGCCGCGAACGGGCCCTGCAACGGGCGCCGCCATTGCAGGATGTGCGCGCCCGCCTCGCCGAGAGCCAGCACACCCCGCGCCGAGATGCCGGCAACCAGCCAGGTCACGCCGTCGGCGCGCGAACGCCAGAGGGTGAACGCCAGCACCAGCAGGAGCACCCCCATGATCGAATGCTGGGTGATGCCCACCGAGATGAGATCGCGCAACACGATCCCGGCGCCAATCGAGTAGATCGCCAGGGTCGCCGCAAGCTGCCGCGTCGTAAAGAGACTGCCGCCCGGCCGGATCATCGACCACGCGCCCTGGGCCAGCAGTAGTGCGAACGCCGTCTTGCCGGCGACGTAGACGATGGTGATTACCGGGAACAGCGGGGCGGACTGCAACAGCCACCAGATCGACGTCACACCCAGCGCCACCAGGTTTGCGGCCCATGCCTTCGTCCACCAGCGCAATTCGGGGCGGGGGTTCGCGCGCGCCAGCAGCGCAAAGAACGCCGACACCATCGCGAGCGAGGAGAGCTGGAGCATGGTGCTCCAGCGCCATAACAGGAGTGCCTGGGTCTCGTCCATCAGTTCGCTCCGCGCCGCCGGCGCGGCTAGCGTCCGTACGAGGGGATATAGGTTACCGGTTTATCACTGGCGAAGGCAGGGGTGAACAGGTCAATGCGTGCAAAACCATCCATGTCGCGCCCGACCGGCAGGCCGAGAAAATAGAGAATTGTCGGAGCAAGGTCCACCACCGATGCGCGCGGCGGGCGGCCCGGTGCGACGTTCGCGCCAAACGCCAGGATGAAACCGTCGGGCGCGCGCTCGTGCGTGCCGCTGATTTGCGGGTCGCCGGCAATGATCTCCAGCACGCGCTTGCCGGGCGACAGGGGTTCCATGCCGAACGCCGACACGACCAGCAGCAGATCGTCGGGGCGAAGCCGCTCGAGTTCGCGGCCGACCAGCGTGTCGATGAAGCCGTAATACCGGCTCAGCACGCCGCCGAACTTTTCGCGCTCCGCCTCGGAGACATCGCCAAACGCCGCCGGATCAGCATAGCGCAGGAATCGATGCCCGACGGCGTCGATGCCGGGGAAACGAACGGCAAGCAGTCGAGGCGCCGGTGACCCGAGCGCATCGAGCAGCTGCAGATGCACCCGATCGGCGACGATCGGCGCGCGTTCGCTGCGCACGTCGTAGTCGTTCACCGGTTCTGGCGCACCCATCGCCGTCACCAGGGTCACGGGATCCGGGTTCGCCGGCGTTTGCAGCGCCGTGATCGCTTCGCCGAGCAAATCGGGCGGCCACAATGCGCGCGTCCGGTCGAGACCGAGTTCCGCATCGGACAGCCGGTGAAACGCATCACTGACGACGATGCCGTTGACGGCAGGCGCGGGTTGCGTCAGCGGCCAGCCGATGACGCCGACACTCGCGCCGCGGTCGCTCAGGATGCTCCAGATGGGCCGCGCCAGCAGGTCGTTGGGCGTTTGCGGCTGCTCGCTGAGAAAGCCGAACGTCACGAGCGCCTGCGCGAAGCAGTAATCGGGCAGCAGTTGGATCGGCGTGCCGCCGAGCGCCCGATAGACGACCGCCGAACGGACGCCGTTGTACATCGGATAACGTCCGGTGGCGATCGCGCTCCATACCGGTTCGGCCTGCGTTGGCCGGAGCGTCGCCAGGTGCAGCACGGCGCCCTTGTCGACAATGCGGCCGATGTTCGGCAGGCGGCCGGCGGCGACGGCGGAAAAGATCACCTCGAGCGACGCGCCGTCGAGCATCAGCATCCGCACGTTCCCGCCGGGAATGGACGCCGCAGCTTCGTTTGCCAATGGAACCGCAGCCGGCATGAGCGGTTGACGGGCGGGCCCGCGAGCGATGATCGGCGCCGTCACCGACGCGACCATCGTCGTCGACAGGATGGCGGCGCTGATTGGTCCCCCGCGGCGTCCCAGGTGCGAGAGCCCGAGGCCAAGGAAGATCACCGACGCCGCGGTGACACTCGACGCGCCGATGACCATCCGATCGCGCGTGACCTGATCGAGGACATCGCCGAACCCGAGCAGGTTGAGCCACATCAGTCCCGCTCCGCCACCGGCCGCGATTGCGCACAGCCAGGACAACAGCCTCACGCTCAGCCACCCGGGCGAGAGCACCTCCACCGCGAGGATCTGCCGCAAGACGATCAGCGCGTAGAACGCGACGGTCAAGTTGGCGCCGTAGGCGGCGCCGAAGACGAACGCCAGGGGCAGCAGCGTCGCGGGATCGATTGAAATCGACGGATTCAGCTGGAGGACCAGCGCCGTCAGAAAACCCGAAGCCAAGCCGCGGCAATGACCGAGTTCGACAACATCCGCAGGTAGCGCATCGTCTCAGTCAGCAGTCTACAGTCGACAGTTAAGAATTGAGTCTAACAGTCGACGGTCAGGAGTTGACTCGCAACTGCCGATTGACGATTGAACTCTTAACTGTCGACTCTCGACTGCTGACTGAGTTGTTATACTCGATCGATGCCGCCGGTCGACATCGACGCGACAGTGATAGCGAACGCGCGCCTGTCGCGGGACTATTCCGTATTGAGCCTGGCGGCGCCCGAAGTCGGCAGGCGCACCGCGCCCGGCCAGTTCGTCATGGTCAAGCCGGCGGGCGTCACCGATCCACTGCTCCGTCGCCCGTTCTCCGTCTTTGAAGTACTTCGCAGCACCGATGGCGCGGTAACCGGCGTCAGCATCCTCAACAAGCGGGCCGGCCGCAGCACCAACAAACTCTACGAGCTCGAACCGGGCGACGTCGTGTCGTGCCTCGGTCCGCTCGGAGTGCCGTTCAAGCCCGTGGCGGCGCCGGCCGAGGCGTGGATGGTCGCGGGCGGTGTCGGCCTCGCGCCTTTCGCGACGCTCGCGGAATCGCTCGCGGCGTCGAAAACGCCGTCGACGCTGTTCTACGGAGCAAGGACCGCGGCTGAACTTTTCTATCTCGAGTTCTTCGAACAGCTGGGCATCAAGCTGGTGTTGACAACGGAGGATGGCGGGCATTCAGTAAACCGACACTGTGTCAAGGGCCGCGTCACCGGTCCGCTCGAAGCGGCGTTGAAGAAGGCCTCATCGAAAGACGCTGCGCCGTCCGGAGCCATGGTCTATGCCTGCGGCCCCGAGCCGATGCTCGAAGCGGTCGCGAAGCTGGCGGCTCGCCACAATCAGCCGTGCCAGGTGTCGGTGGAGCGCGTCATGGGCTGCGGCCTCGGCGGTTGTTACAGCTGCGTTGTGCCGGTCCGGCACGGCGATGAGGAAGCGAACCTCGTTCGCTCCTGCATCAGCGGACCGGTGTTCGACGGCGCGGAGCTGGTGTGGGACTGATGGCTCCCGATCTTTCGGTCACGCTCGGATCGTTGACGCTCCCCAATCCGCTCATCGCGGCCAGCGGGTGCTTCGGCTACGGCCTCGAATACGAGCAGGTCGTCGATCTATCGACGCTCGGCGGCATCGTCTCGAAGGGCCTGTTCATGAAGGAGCGCCAGGGCCATCCGCCGCCGCGCATCGTCGAAACACCGGCCGGGATGATCAACGCGATCGGCCTGCAGGGCATCGGCGTCCACCGATTCGTGAAGGAGAAGCTGCCGCTGCTCAACAAGGCGGGCGCGCGCACCTTCGTCAACGTCTGCGGCACGACGCTCGACGAATACGTCGAGGTCTGCAAGGTGCTGTCACAGGCCGACGGCGTGGCCGCGATCGAGCTCAACATCTCGTGTCCGAACATCAAGGAAGGCGGCATCCAGTTCGGCTGCAGCCTGACCGGCACCTACGACGTCGTCAGCGCGGTGAAGAAGGCGACGCACCTGCCGGTCATCCCGAAGCTGACCCCGAACGTCACCGACGTGGCGTCGTTCGCCCGCGCCGCTGAAGACGCCGGCGCCGACGCGGTGTCGCTCGTGAACACGTTCCTCGCGATGGCCATCGATGTCGAAACGAGGCGGCCAAAGATCTCCAACGTGCTCGGCGGATTGAGCGGTCCCGCGATTCGCCCGATCGCCGTGCGAATGGTGTGGGAGTGCTACCAGCTCGTGAAGATTCCGATCATCGGCATGGGCGGGATCACCGACGCTCGCGACGCGATCGAGTTCATGCTCGCCGGAGCAACGGCGGTCCAGATCGGCACGCAGAATTTCGTCGATCCATTCATCTGGTCGAAGGTCCTTGACGGGCTCGCCGATTACATGCGGCGCCACAACGTCTCGAAGATCAGCGATCTGATCGGCAGCTTCGACCCCACCCCGTCTCATGGCGAACATACTCGCAAGGTCCAAGGGGCCGCGCTCCCTTAGACCCGTTCACGCATGAATCCGATTCTTGTCGCGTTGGATGTCGAATCGGCGGCCAGGGCCGTCGAGCTCGCCGACGCCCTCCGCGGATCGGTCGGCGGCTTCAAGATCGGCAAGCAGCTCTTCACGGCCGCGGGACCGGCGATGGTCCGCGAGCTCACGAGCAAGGGCGATCGCGTCTTCCTCGATCTGAAGTTCCACGACATTCCCAACACCGTCGCCGGCGCGGTGCAAGCCGCGGTGGCGACCGGGGCGTGGATGGTCAACGTGCACGCGTCGGGCGGCAGCGCCATGATGACGGCCGCCGCGGAGTCGGCGCGGAAGGCGGCCGCGGCGCTCGACAAGCCGCGTCCCCTGGTGATCGCCGTCACCGTGCTGACGAGCATGAACGATGCAGGCGCTCAACGAGATCGGCGTGGCGCGGCCGATGCTCGACCAGGTCGTGCATCTCGCGAAGCTCGCCAGGACGTCGGGGCTCGACGGCGTCGTCGCCTCGCCGCAGGAAGTGACGGCGATCAGGAGCGCGTGCGGTCCGGATTTTCAGATTGTGACGCCGGGAATCAGGCCTGCCGATCAGCAGGGCAAGGACGATCAGGCGAGAACGTTGACGCCGGCGGAAGCAATGACGGCCGGCGCGTCCTATCTGGTGATTGGCCGCCCGATCACGGCGGCGGCCAATCCCCGCGAAGCAGCGGAACGAATCGCTGCCTCGCTCCTAACCTCTAACCTCTAACCTCTAACCTCTTCACTTCGCGGTAATCACGAAAGTGGCCGCGGCGGTTCTGCTGCCAGCAGGCATCGTCTGACTCGGTGCAGAAGGGCGCTTCCTTGCCCTTACTGACGATGACAAGGCGATCTCCGGGCACGCCAAGCGAGACCAGATACGCCTTCACCGCATTGGCTCGACGCTCGCCGAGCGCGAGGTTGTATTCGGCGGTGCCGCGCTCGTCGCAGTGACCTTCGATACTGATTCGCGTGTTCGCCCAGCGCTTCAACCACGTCGCGTTGGTCGCGAGCGCGGCCTTGTCCGAATCCTTGATCGCGGCGTTGTCGAGATCGAAGAACACGTCGGCCAGCGGCCGCTCGCTGTTCAGCTGCGCCAGTGACTTCTGCGCGAAGACCTCGTCTTCGGACAGCGTGCGGGGCGCCGCGGGAGGCGTCGCCGGCGCCGGCGGCGAGGGGGGCGCGGGCGGCGTGGTCGGAGCAGCCGGCATCGGCGGCGGCGGCGGCGTCACCGCAGGCGCTTTCTTTCCGCAGGCCGCCACAGAAAGACCCAAAAACAGGGAGAACGCGGCTATCGCAGCCGTCCGTGAATACACGTTCATTGTCAGTCGCTCCTCGATTTCCGCTGGGAGAAAAATTGTGAAGGCAGATTAACGGCTCGTTTCCGCTGCTGTCAATCCATTAGAGACATGAATTTCAAATACGCGCAGTCCGAGTCGTCTTCGGTCGGGCGCACTGCCTCGCTCCGCAGGGATAAACGTCTTATCGGTTTCAATCGTGATGGCTCCACCCGAGGCCTGGAGGGCGTCTGCCGGCACCTCAAACGACCATTCGCCCGAATTGGCGATGGCCGAGGCCGTTATTTCCCGCTCGCCGGCACGCGCTCGCACCATAGGCGCGTCCTCGAAATACCGGAGCGGCGATTCGATCCTCAGGGTGATGCGGACTGCGCGCGGCGGGCCGGAAATTCGCAGGGTTGAACGATCGCTCGTCCAGCGCCAGACGCCGAGCGCCATGCTGTATTCGGCTTCCTGCCAGCCCTGGTCATAGCCCCAGATTGTCGATTGCTCGTCCTGGACGTCAAATTGTTCGACGGCGGTCGGGATCGTCTGCGGCGTCGATTCCACGGCGAGCGCCGCCCATGTGCCCTGCCCCGCCAGGCGCCCGGCCGGAATGTCGAAGATCCTGAGGAAAAAACCCGGCGGCGCATCCCATTCCTGGAACGGGACGCCGTCAATCGACACCCTGAAACGGGCGGCCGGATCATTCGGCCCGGCGAGATTGCGGCCGCCAATCATCAGTCTCGCACCGCCCGCTCGGCGGCGGACCATCGCGGTGATCGGGGCGAGGTGCGGCGCGCGCCCCATCAACCCTGACATGCCGGAGGTTTCAGGCGTCAGCGACCACCCTTCTTCGGCGAACCAACCCGGCTGCGGCAGCCGATACCAATGGACGGCAGACGGCCGCATGCCGCCAAACGCCGGGCGAGCCACGAGCGGCCACTGGAACGCTGTTCGATCGCGGCGGCTCGCCGGATCGATCGAGCGCGAGATCGCTGCGCATCGGATCGGCCAGGAACCAAACCGTGCCTGTCTGACCCGACTTCCAGTACTCCGCGAGCTCGAGCCACTCGAGACGCGGCGGTGACGGCAGCTGCGGCGTCAGTCCGACCTGCTCCGCCTCGAGCGGCCGGACAAACGTCTGGTGCATGGCCAGCGCGCCGGGTCGTCCCGAGGTGCCTTCGATCTGCATCGCGTGGACCGCCCTGACGGCGGGGCTTGGTTCGGCGCGGTAGGCCACGAGGACCGGGCTGGCGATCGCCACGCAGGCAATCGACACCACTGCGGCCACAGCAGGAACTGCCTTCAAGGAAACCAGGGACACGCCCCTCACCGCGAGGAAAGCGACGACCGGAACCAGCGGCAGCGCGTAGCGGATGAACGAGGTGTCCTGGAACAGCAAATGAAAGACGAGGTAGGGTCCCGCGAGCGCAAATACCGCCGCAAGCGATCGCCGGTCGCGCCACAGCAGCTGGACGATGCCGGCGGCGGCGAGGATCAGCACTGCCGTTCCGAGCGCGGTGGAATCCCATGGGTGCACGAATGTCCGTAACAGCGCAAAGGCAAGCGCGCGCGCATTCGGATTCGTGTACAGCATCTCGCCGGCGGCGAAATCCTCGCCCGCCTGGGAGCCGAGCGCAGCAAGATACGCGTTCAGGCCGCCGCTTGCGACGAGCAGCGGAATGCCCCACGCCAGGCCCCCGACGACGAACATGATGCCGCCGCCGAGAAGCGCACCAGCGAATCCGCGTCCCACGCGATCGAGCAGGACGAGCGTCAGTAACGGCGCGGTGAACCAAACCGTCTGCGATCGCAGGCCGATGCTGAGCGCCGCGAGGAACGCGCCGATGACGATCACTCGCCCGGACGCGGCGGTCGCTGCCGGTGTCATTCGCCGATCGCCCCCGGGCCCGGGTCTCTGGATCCACCAGGCCGACATCAGGCAGGCCTGTGATGCGAGGGCGACGGCAAGGCCCGGCAGATCGCTCATTGGCCGGACCCCCAGATACCAAAACAACGGACACGCCGCGGTGATCGCCGTCGCGGCGAAGGCGACGTAATCGACAGGCGCACCCGAATCGCCAGGCACCCCCGAAGAAGGATTGCTCATGCTCGCAAACACCCGATACATGCAGGCGATCGCGATGAGTCCGGAGAGCAGCGACAACACTGCGAGCGCTCTCGCTTCGATCATCGATTCCGGCGTGGATGCACCGAGGCCGGCGATTGCGGTGGCGGCTTTTCCGAGCGCGATGTAGACGGGATACCCGGGCGGATGCGGACGATGGGTCGCAACGTCGAAGTCGCGCACGCCGAGCGCAAAATTGACGGAGTCGATGTCCTCGAGCGACGGGGCCAGGAACGGCGCGTGTGCGATCGCGTAGACGAGCGCGAGGGCGGCCAGCGCGCGCCGGGCGGTCACGAAACCGGGCGCAGCCGCAGCGCCTCGTTCAGGCTCCCGAGGCGATAGCCCTGCAGATCCAGGCTCACGTACTGGTAACCCAGCTCCTTCAAGGCGGCGACCAGCTGCGCGCTCACGTCCGGATCGAGCGCCCGCGCCATTTCCGGGCGGGCGATCTCGAGACGCGCAACGGTATCGTGATGGCGGACGCGGAACACCCTGAAGCCCAGGTCGCGGAGCGCCGTCTCGGCCCGTTCGATCTGCCGCAGCTTTTCGTCCGAGACTTCGGTGCCGTACGGGATGCGCGACGAGAGGCACGCCGAGGCGGGCTCGTTCCAGCTTTCGAGGCCGGCCGCCCGCGCCAGCTCGCGAATGTCGTCCTTGGTGAGGTCCGCTTCATCGAGCGGGCTCCTCACGCCGTACTCGCGCGCCGCCTGCCGGCCGGGCCGATAGTCGCCGCGATCGTCGGCGTTGTTGCCGTCGATCACCACGGCCAGATCACGCTCGGCCGCGAGCGCCGTCGAGCCGCCCGTACAACTCGTCCTTGCAGTAGTAGCAGCGGTTCGCGGGGTTGGCGCGATACTCGGGACGTTCGAGCTCCCCGGTGTGGATGACCTCGTGCGCGAAGCCGAAATCGTTGGCGATCGATAACGCGAGCCGGCGATGCGCGTCCGGATAGCTGGCGCTGTCGGCGGTGACGGCAAGCGCGCGGGGCCCGAGCGCCGCCGATGCGGCGATCGCGAGGTAGGCGCTGTCGACGCCGCCGCTGAAGGCAATCAGAACGGACTGATAACCAGCGAGGATGTCGTGGAGCCGACGGCCCTTCTCGGCGAGGGCGCTACTCGTCTTCGTCGATGAGATCGTCCTCGTCGTCATCATCGTCGTCTTCATCGTCGTCGCCGGCCTCGTCTTCCTCTTCGCGCTCTTCATCCTCTTCCTCGAGGTCCTCGTCTTCGTCCGCGACCTCGAGCTCGACCGGTGAGTCGCTCGCCACGCGCAGCAGGGAGCCGCATTCCGAGCACGTCAGCTCATCGCCGATGTCGACGTCATACTCGTCGACGTCAATGGGCGAATCACACTCGGGACAAATCGCGGACATGCTGGGTGCTCCTTAGGCGGGTGAGTAGTGCCCAAATTATAGCGAGAACCTGACAAAGTCTGCAACGAATCGGGCGCGTTTACGCGCGAGTCCTCTAGGTAAAGCGCCGCAACCGTACCGCGTTGGCGACCACCAGCGCGGATGCCCCGGTGTCTGCGAGGACTGCCATCCACAACGTTGCGACTCCCGCCACCGCCAGGCACACAAACGCGACTTTGAGCCCGATCGAGAGCGCCACGTTCGCGCGGATGTTGGCCACCGTGGCGCGGCTCAGGCGAATCGTATAGGGCACCTTCGGCAATTCGTCGGTCATCAGCGCGATGTCGGCCGTCTCGAGCGCGGCGTCGCTGCCCATCGCGCCCATCACGATGCCGACGTCGGCCGCAGCCAACGCCGGCGCGTCGTTGACGCCGTCGCCGACCATCGCGACCATGCCATGCGCGAGCCGCAAGTTTTCGACGGCCGTGACCTTGTCTTGAGGCAGCTGTCCGGAGTGCACGTCATCCACGCCGAGCGCGGAGCCGGTGGCCTGAGCGGCGGCGTCGTGATCGCCGGTAATCATCGCAATACGCGCGACCCCCTGCGCCCGGAGATCCGAGACGACGCGGGCCGCTCCTGCCTTCGGACGATCCGTCACGCCGAGGACGCCGATCGCCACGCCGTCGCGCGCAACCACGATCGGCGACATGCCGTCCTCGACGACACGCCCGGCCAGGGCGGCGATTGCGGGCGTCATCACGCCGCGTTCGGCAAACAACCGGGGCGTGCCGCAGACGATCCTGGCACCGCCGCACGTGTCCTTCGACGCCTAGTCCGGGCAGCGCGCGAACGTTTCCGGGAGCCGTCGGCGTGATCCCGCGGGCCTTCGCTGCCGCAAGGATGGCCGACGCGATCGGATGCTCAGATTGAGACTCGACCGATGCGGCCAGCTCGAGGACGGTGTCGGCGCTGTCCGCCGTCGACGGGATGCACGGCGTCGAGCGTCAGGCGTCCGGTCGTCACCGTGCCGGTCTTGTCGAACGCCACGACGCGCACGCCGGCGAGCCGTTCGAGGTGAATGCCGCCCTTGACGAGCACACCCTGCCGCGCCGCCCCGGCGAGCGCCGAGACGATCGAGACCGGCGTCGAGATGACGAGCGCGCACGGGCACGACACGACCAGCAGCACGAGCGCGCGATAGAGCCACACCTCGAATGGCTGGCCGAACGCGAGGACCGGCACGATCGCCACAGCGAGCGCCAGGATCACCACCGACGGCGTGTACCAGGCCGCGAAGCGATCGATGAACTGCTGCATCGGCGCCCGCTTGGCCTGCGCGGACTCGACGAGGTGACACGATGCGGGCGAGCGTGGAATCGGCGCGGCGTCGCGTCACCGCGACGGTCAGCGCGCCGTGGCCGTTGATGGTGCCGGCGAACACTTCGTCACCCTCGAGCTTTTCGACCGGCAGCGACTCGCCGGTGATCGGCGCCTGGTTCACGTCCGAGCGGCCGTTCCTGACGATGCCGTCGAGCGCGATCTTCTCGCCCGGCTTGACGATCATCAACGCGCCCGGATCGACCTGCTCGATGTCGAGATGCCGCTCGCCGTCGATCGTCGCGGACGAGCACTTCGGTCGGACGCGAGGTCGAGCAGCTTGCCGATCGCCTTCCTGCGCGCGATCGAGGCTCTGCGCTTCGAGCCACTGCGCCGCCGCGAACAGCGACACGACCATCGCGGCCTCTTCGAACTGGCGGATCGCGATCGCGCCGACCACGGCGACGACCATCAGCACGTTGATGTCGAGCGCACCTCGCTTGATCGATTGCCATGCGCGTTCGGCCGGGAACACCGATCCGACCATCGTGGCGGCGATGAAGATCGGCGCGCTCCACCCCGGAAACGCGGTGAACCAGCCGATGCCGCACGCCGCCGCGACCAGGGCCGCGGCGACGGCGGTGAACCAGCCGCGAACGCGCGCGCCGGTCGGCGCCGGTTCGTCGTCGCAGTGCGCACAACCGATCGCATGGCTGTCGGTCATGGCTGCAGCCTGCCGCGCCGAAGCGGCTGGTCGCCAAGGCGGGCCGTGGCGGCCTTGCCGCGGACGCGGGCCGCGGAGGCCGACTCCTCGACGTGCTGCAGCGTCTGCCTGAAGATCGAGATGATGTGCTGATCGTCGAGGTCGTAGAAGACGACGCGACCCTCGCGGCGCGGCCGGACGAGCCGCAGGCCGCGGAGCAGGCGCAGCTGATGCGACACCGCCGACTGGCTGAGACGAAGCACCGCGGCGAGATCGCACACGCACAGCTCGCCGTGCGAGAGCGCGTCGAGGATCCGCACGCGGGTCGGATCGCCAAGCGCGCTGAAGGTCTCGGCCAGCCCCTGCACCGCGTCCGGCTGCACCAGCGCGGCGCGGATCTTCCGGACACGGCTCAGGTCGATCTGGACGAGGTCGCAGACCTCTTCATTATTCTTGAACATATGAGCACTTGTTCATATGTTAGGTTCAAAAGGTTCAAGAGTGCAAGGGGTTCAAAGGTTGGGCTGTGGGACCAGCCACAGCTACGATCGTCAGAACGACCAGCAATCGTTTCATGCGTGTAACTTGCCGCCCTTACAGCGGTTCGACTAGGATGGGGGGCTGGGTGAGCCTAATTGGCGTATCCATTAGGTTTACGCTAATTAAGCCAACAGCAGGGTAGAGCTTACACCGATTTCTCATTTTCCGGAGACTCCCTCGTGATCGAGGTTCAGCACCTTTCCAAGAAATACGGCCCATTTACGGCCGTCGACGACGTCAGTTTTCGGGCGGATGCGGGCGAAATCCTCGGGTTCTTAGGCCCAAACGGCGCCGGCAAGACCACCACCATGCGGATCATCACCGGCTACATGCCGGCCACCGATGGCAAGGCCACGGTCGCCGGCTACGACGTCTTCGATCACCCGCTCGAAGCCAAGCGCCGGACCGGATACCTCCCCGAAACCCCGCCGCTCTATCCCGACATGACCGTGCGCGAGTACCTGCGGTTCGTCGCGAAGATCAAGGGCGTGCGCGCCAACGTCAACGATCGCGTCGACGCGGTGATGAAGAAGACCTGGGTCGCCGACATGGCGGATCGTCACTGCGGCAAGCTCTCGAAGGGCTACAAGCAGCGCGTCGGCCTGGCCCAGGCGTTGATTCACGAACCCGAAGTGCTCGTGCTCGACGAGCCGACCGCCGGCCTCGACCCCAAGCAGATCATCGAGACCCGCCAGCTGATTCGCGAGCTCGCCGGCACCCACACCATCGTGCTCAGCACGCACATCCTGCCCGAGGTCGCGCAGACCTGCCAGAAGGTCGTGATCATCAACAAGGGCAAGATCGTCGCGATCGACACGCCCCGATGCGCTGACCGAACGGTTGCGCGGCGCGGTCACGATGTTCGTGCAGGCACAGGGCCCGGCCGACGACATGCAGCGCGCGCTGCAATCGATTCCCGGCGTCGTGCGCGTCAACGTCGCCGAACGGCGCGACGACGTCAGCAGCTTCGACGATCGATTCGGAGAAGGGCTTCGACCCGCGGCGCGACGTTGCCAACGCCATCGTCGCGCGGCGGCTGGGGCCTCCTCGAGCTGCGGCCGATGCGCATGAGCCTCGAGGACATCTTCCTCAGCCTGACGACCGAAGAGCAGGCGGACGAACGCGGACGACACCGACGGCGCAGACGCCGGATGCACACGCGGAGGTCGCCAATGCGTAACATCGCCGCCATCGCACAACGCGAGGTGAACGCCTACTTCGCGAGCCCGATCGCCTACGTGCTGATCGGCTTCTTCGCGCTTCTCTTCGGCTGGTTCTTCTACGTGCCGCTCGCGTTCTTCATCCAGCAGAGCTCGCAGATGGGCATGAACCCGACGCAGGCGCTCAACATCAACCAGATGCTCGTCGGCCCGACGCTGATGAACACCACCGTGATCATGCTGTTCCTGTTCCCGCTGATCACGATGCGCACCTACGCCGAGGAGAAGCGCTCCGGCACGATCGAGCTGCTCCTCACCTCGCCGGTCACCGACGTCGAGATCATCATCGGCAAGTTCCTCGGCGCCATGCTGCTCTACGCCGCGATGCTCGCCGTCACGCTGATCCACATGGCGATCCTCTTCATCTTCGGCGACCCCGAATGGAAGCCGATCGCCACCGGCTATCTGGGCCTGCTGCTGATGGGCGGCTGCTTCCTCTCGCTCGGCCTGTTCATCTCGAGCCTGACCAAGAACCAGATCGTCGCGGCGATGGCCACCTTCGCGGTGTTCCTGATGCTGTGGGTCATCAACTGGATCAGCACGTTCGTCGGCCCGACGACGCAGACGGTGCTGCAGTACCTGTCGCTCACGGAACACTTCGATGACTTCGCCAAGGGCATCATCGACACCAAGCACGTGATCTACTACCTGAGCTTCATGGCCTTCGGCCTCTTCCTCACCGCCAAGTCGGTGGACAGCGAAAGGTGGCGAGGCTAGTCATGCAGAAAATTCTGGGCATCATCGGCTGGATCGGCACGGTCCTGGTGTTCGGCGCGCTGTGATCGCGGCGTTCCGTTCTCGGCATCCCGTCCGTCTATCCGGACGTGGAATCAGTACGCGACCTACGCGGCGTGGGCGGGCCTGGTCTGCGGTGCTGATCTACATGGCCGGCCAGTGGCGCGACGTCGCCACCTTCTACCAGGGGCGCGGCGCCAGATACGGCACCGTGTCGATCGTCAGCGTCGTCGTGTTCCTCGGCATCCTCGTCGCGGTCAACTACCTCGGCACGCGCCAGAGCAAGCGCTGGGATCTGACCGCGAACCAGGTCTACAGCCTGTCGGATCAGACCATCAGGATCCTGAAGGAGCTCAAGGAACCGGTGCAGGTCACCGTCTTCGAGCGCAACGATCGGCAGGACGTCCACAAGGATCGGCTGCAGGAGTATCAGTATCAGACCACCAGGCTGACGACGGAGTACATCGATCCCGATCGCGAGCCGACGCGCGCCGGCGCCGCGAAGGTCGACACGCTGCCGACGATCCTGTTCGAGTACCAGGGCCGCACCGAGCGCGTGACCACCTCGAACGAGCAGGAGCTGACCAACGCCCTGATCAAGGTCGTCACCGGCGCGGCCCGCAAGGTGTATTTCACCCAGGGACACGGCGAGAAGGACACCGCGTCGACGGATCGCGGCGGGCTCAGCACGGCGGTCGAGCAGATGAAGCAGGACAACTTCGCTGTCGAGCAGCTGGTGCTGATCCAGCAGAAAACCGATCCCCGCCGACGCCACCATCGTCGTGATTGCCGGCCCGACCACGGATTTCTTCCAGCCCGAGATCGAGGCGCTCAACGACTACGTCGCCAAGGGCGGCAAGGTGATGGTGATGCTCGATCCGCTCCTCAAGGGACCGGCGCAGCCGCTGCTCACGCAGTTCCTCGCCGACTGGGGCATCCGCGCCGGCAGCGACGTCGTGCTCGATGCAAGCGGCATGGGCCAGATGCTTGGCACCGACGCATCGGTGCCGGTCGCCGCGCAGTATCCGCCGCATGCGATCACCGAGGGCTTCCGCGTCATCACCGCCTACCCGATGGCGCGGTCGATGGCGCCGATCGAAGGCGGATCGAACGCCCACATCGCGCAGCCGCTCGTGAACACCAGCGCGCAGAGCTGGTCGGAAGCCGATCTCGCGTCGCTGTCGACCGGGAAGGCGGAGGTCGCCTTCAACGCCGACAAGGGCGACAAGCAGGGGCCGATCACGCTGGGCGCCGCCGTCTCGGCGCCGGCGACGGTCACGCCGCCGCCGCCGTCAGGTAATGCGCACGCCGGCGTCACCCGACTCCGAGCGCAAGCCCGAAACCCGGGTTGTCGCGCTCGGCGACTCGGACTTCGCATCGAACATGGCGATCGGCATCTCCGGCAACCGCGACTTCTTCATGAACGCGCTGAACTGGCTGTCCCAGCAGGAGAACCTGATCGCGGTGCGGCCGCGCCAGCCGGAAGATCGCCGCCTGACGCTGACCGCGGATCAGCAGAATCGAATCCTGATCCTGACGCTGTTCGTGATTCCCGGCCTGGTGTTCGCGACCGGCGTCTACACCTGGTGGAAGAGGCGTTAAGCATGCGCGGACTCACCTCGACGCTCATCCTCGTCGTCGTCCTCGCGGGACTTGGCGGCTACATCTACTTCGTCGACTCGAAGAAGCCGGCGGCGAGCGCCGACGGCTCGTCGGCGACGAAGGAGAAGGTCTTCACGGTCGAGGCCGACAAGATCAACGAGCTCCGCGTCACCTACCAGGGCGAATCGTCGCTCCTGAAGAAGGAGGACGGCGGCTGGAAGATGATCGAGCCGACGCCGATCGAGGCCGATCCGCCCGAGGCCATCGGCGTGGCGACCGCGCTCACCAACGTCGAGATCGTGCGCGTCGTCGACGAGAACGCCACCAACCTCGAACAGTTCGGCCTGGCCAACCCGCAGATCACGGTCGCGTTCAAGGCCGATGGCGGCGCGTCGGGAACGTTGAAGCTGGGCAACAAGAACGCGACGCAGGGCGAGATCTACGCGCTCAAGAACGACGAGAAGCGGGTGTTCCTGGTGTCGTCGTTCCAGGAGACCAGCTTCAATCGCAAGCCGTTCGACCTGCGCGACAAGAAGATCCTGAAGTTCGATCGCGACAAGGCGGATTCGCTGGTGCTTGCCAAGGGCGCGAACACGATCGAGCTGTCGCGATCCGGCAGCGACTGGAAGGTCGTCAAGCCGGTGCCGTCGCGCAGCGACTACAGCGCGATCGAAGGCTTCATCACGCGGCTGTCGTCGGCGAACATGTCGAAGCTGCGTCGAGGAGAAGCCGACGGACCTCGCGAAGTACGGGCTCGACAAGCCGTCGATGACGGTGACGATCGGCGCCGGCAGCGCGAAGACCGTGCTCGAAGTCGGCAAGGCCAAGGACGGCGAGACCTACGCGAGGGACGCGTCGCGGCCGATGGTGTTCACGGTCGACACCACGCTGCAGGGCGATCTCGACAAGAACTTCGACGACTATCGCAAGAAGGAGTTGTTCGAGTTCAGGCCGTTCTATCTCGCGAAGCTGCGCGCGGTGCTCGACGCGCCGGGCGGACCGAAGACCTACGAGTTCGAGAAGCAGAAACCGGCGCAGCGCCGGCCGATCCGGAAACGTGGAAGGTGACGCGCGTCGGCGGGACCAGTCATACCGCCGACCAGGCCGCGATGGACGATCTGCTGAACAAGCTCGTGGCGATCAAGGCGGAGTCGTTCGTCGATGCAACGACGAAGACCGGCCTCGACAAGCCCGCGCTCGTCGTCAGCGCCAGCTTCGACGAAGGCAAGTTCGAGCGCGTGCGCTTCGGCCAGGTCGGCGAGACGGCCTACGGCCTGCGCGACGGCGAGACGGGCATCGCGAAGATCGATTCCAACTCGATGCAGGCGGCCATGCAGGCGTTCGACATCGCGGTGACGCCGAAGGAGCCGACGCCCGCTCCGAAGGAGGGCGAAAAGAAGTGACCGCTGCCCTGCGCGACATCGTCTCGCCTGGCGGGGACGATGGAGTCGAAGGGTCTTGCCACGAACGTCGCGCTCGCCGCCCTTCTCGCCGGTTGCGCGCCGAGGACGGCGCCACCTCCGGCGCGCCCGCCGGCCAGCGCTCGCCCGTCGCCCGAGGAACAACTTCGCCGCGATCTCCAGGCGCATCTTCACCGACGCTGCAATCGACCACGCATTCTGGGCGGTGTCGGTGCCGTTCGCTCAAGAACGACGAGGTCGCTCTACAGCCTCAACCCGGCGCGCATGCAGACGCCCGCGTCGAACCAGAAGTTGATCACCAGCGCGGTCGCCGCCGAGCGCCTCGGATGGGACTACCGCTACACGACGAAGATCTACGCGACCGGCCCGATCCAGTCCGGCGGCGATCTCGACGGCGATCTCGTGATCGTCTCGAACGGCGATCCGACGATCAACCCGCGTCACCCGGATCGCTGGGGCGCGTTTGATGCGTGGGCCAAGCAGCTCTACGCGAAGGGCCTCCGCCGCGTCGGCGGCCAGCTGATCGGCGACGACAACGCGTTTGCCGAGCCGGGCTATGGCCTCGGCTGGGCGTGGGACGATCTGGTGCTCGGCTACGGCGCCGCCGTCGGCGCGCTGCAATACAACGAGAACCAGGTCGAGCTGCTGGTCGGGCCCGGACTCGGAAGCCGGCGGCCGCGCGATCATCAGCGTCTCACCGCCCGGCAGCGGCATCATTCTCGATCACGCCGTCACCACGGTCGGCGGAAGGACAACCCGAGCCGCGTCTCCCTCGAGCGCATTCCGGACTCGAACATTCTTCGCGTGAGCGGCCAGGTGGCGATCGGCGCGCCGGCGATCGACCTCGAGGCCGCCGTGCCCAATCCGACGATGCTGTATCTCAACGCGCTCCGCGAAGCGCTGGCCCGCAACGGCATCTTCGTCGGCGGCAGTTCCGCTCGACATCGACGATGCGCGCGTCAAGCCTGATTACGAAAAGTCGACGTTGCTGCTCGAAGATCAGTCGCCGACGCTCGACGCGGTGATTGACGTCTGCATGAAGTGGAGCCGCAACGAGTACGCGGAGACGCTTCTCCGGTCGCTGGCGCCGGCAGGCGCCGAGGCCACCGCTGAAGCCGGTCTTGCCGTCGTCAACGAGACGCTCCTCAAATGGGGCATCACGCCTGCGCTCTACGTCGCCCGCGATGGCTCGGGCCTGTCGAGAAACGACTACATCGCGCCCGACGCGCTCATCGCCCTGCTGGTCCACGCGTGGCGCGATGAACGGCACCGGGAGAAATTCCAGGCCACCTTGCCGCAATCGGCAACCAGCGGCAGCCTCGCGAATCGGATGAAAGACACGCCTGCCGCGGCGCGCGTGTGGGCGAAGACCGGTTCGATGTCGAACGTCCGCTCGCTCTCCGGCTACCTGCTCACGCTCGATGGTGAACCACTGGTCTTCTCGTTCATGACCACCGGTTTCCGCGTGCCCGCGTCACGCATCGACGCGACGATGGACGAAGCGCTCGTCCGCCTCGTGAAATTCCCTCGTGAGCTACACGAGGAGTGACTGACCTGATCTAGCCTGATCGACCTGATCCCTGATGCCTGATCAGAGATGCACGAACCGGCCGAAGATGATGGCCATCGCCATCCCCACGGCGCCGACGACGAGCGCGCCGGCCATGCCGACCGCGAACGGCTTCAGCCCGACGCCCTTGAACACCGCGAAGTTCGTGTTCAAGCCGACCGCCGCCATCGCCGTTCCCAGCAGGATCTGCGACGCCCAGTAATCGCCAAGCGACTTGGTGATCGAGGTCCATTGCGCCGCGCTCCACACGCCGAACGCCGCGCCGTTCGAGGTCAGCGTCCAGTCGCCGAACGATCGCACGATCGCCATCGCGAGAAACCCGATCACGAAGCCGGGAACGAGCGTCGAGATCTTGGCACCTGACGCACCCGACGCACCCGACGCACTTTGGCTCTTGACATGCATCCACGTGAGCAGCGGAATCACGCCGGCAAGGAAAATGTTGCGCGTCAGCTTCGTCACCGTCGCCACGCGCAACACGATGTCGTCGTCGTAGACCTGCTTGTAGGTCAGCGCGGCGCCGACCACCTGCGAGGTGTCGTGCACGGCCGTGCCGAGAAACAGGCCGATCGTCTCCGATGATCCAAGCACGGCGTGGGCCAGGTACGGATACGCCAGCATGCCGAACAGTCCGAACGCAACGACGTTGGCGACCGCGTAGGCGACTTCCCTTTCATCGGCATCGATCGCCGGCGCGGTGGAGACAATCGCGGTCACGCCGCAGATGCTGGTGCCTGCCGCGATCAAGGTGCCGAGGCGCGGCGGCAAGCCGAGCTTGCGGTTGAACCAGGTCACAAAGAGCAAACCGGTTCCGATCGCCGCGAGCACGACCGGCAACCCCGCGATGCCGAGCTTGACGACATCGAACACGCTCAGGCGGATGCCGACGAGCACGATGCCGGCGCGCAGAATCGTCGTGGTTGCGAACTTGAGCCCCGGATTGATCGATGCCGGCAGCGGCAGCGTGTTGCGCAGCAGCAACCCGAGGACGATTGCCACGGGCACGCCCGAGAGCGGGCTGCTGCCCGTCAATCCTTGCGCGGCGAGAATCTGCTGACCGATCACGTCGGCGAGCCAGAAGCCCGCGAGCATGACCATGAACGCCGCGAGAACACCGGAACGGCTTCACTGCAGGAGAGCCCTTGCGGCTTCCGGTTCCCGACCTGCCCTGAGCGAGTCGAAGGCTCCCGGCTCCTGTCATCTTCCGACCAGCCAGACGCCGCCGATGACCAGGGCGGCGGCCGACGACGCATAGAGGAGTCCTCGAAACTGGCCGAGCCGAATCGACGACGAGACCGACGCCGGCGGCAAACGCCGACATACCGGCGATAGCGCCAAGGCCGAAGCCGGCCAGGTAAAGGATCGAGTCCGACACGCAGGGAGAACGCCAGCGCGGGGAGCACGCCAAACAGATGCGAGCTGCCCGCGAGTCCGTGGATCGTGCCCATCGCAAACGACGCACCGGTGTGCGAGTGCGGCGTGATCGACCGCGCGGCTGGCCTGCCACACTCCCCAGGCACCGACGACGATCAGCGACATGCCAACGAGACGCTCGCTGTACGCGGAAATCGCATCGAGCGGCAACTGCTCCTTCAGGAGCAGCAGCAACGTCGCGATCAGCAGCACGCCGGCCGTGTGGCCGAAACCCCATTGCAATCCGGTTCGCCACCCTTCGACTCGAAGACCGTCCCGGTTCCCGGGAGGTCTTCTCGCTCAGGGCCAGCGGCGCGATCGCGGCGAGATGATCCGGGCCCGAGAAGACATGAAGGAGGCCGGCCGCCAGGCCCGCGAAGATGGCAATCATCCCTATCTCTGGATGGACTTCAGCTGGAAGTATTCCTCGATCGCGAGCGGCCCGATTTCGCGCCCGATGCCAGACTTCTTGTATCCGCCGAACGGCGCGAGCGCGTTGAAACGACCTCCGTTGATGTCCACCTGCCCGGTGCGCAGCTGCTTCGCGACAGCGAGAGCGCGCTCGTTCGTGCCGCCCCACACGCCGCCGGCCAGGCCGTACTGCGAATCGTTCGCGATCGCGATCGCGTTCGCTTCCGAATCGTAGGGAATGATCGCAAGGACCGGCCCGAAGATTTCCTCCTGCGCGATCGCCATCCTGTTGTCGACGTTCGCGAAGATCGTCGGCTCGACAAAAAACCCTTCTGCAGGCTCGACGGCTTGCCGCCTCCCGCGACCAGGGTCGCGCCTTCCTTCTTGCCCTGCTCGATGAAGCCAAGGACGCTGTCGCGCTGACCAGCGGACGCCAGCGGACCAAGCCGGGTGTTCTTGTCGAACGGATCGCCGACGGTCAGTTTCGCGAGCTGACCCTTCGCCAGCTCGACGGCTTCGTCGTGCCTCGATCGCGGCACGAGCATTCGCGTCCACGCCGAGCAGGTTTGCCCCGAGTTCTGCATGCAGTTGTTGACGCCGGCGGGAATCGCCTTGTCGAACGGCGCGTCGTCGAGGACGACGAACGCGGACTTGCCGCCCAGCTCGAGACAGACCTTCTTGATGCCGTCACCGGCAACCGACGCAATCCGGCGCCCGGCCTGGAGCGATCCGGTAAAGCTCACCATGTCGACGTCGGGGTGCGCGACGATCGACTTCGCCAACGACACGGCCCGGACCCGAGACGACATTCAGCACGCCGTTCGGCAGCCCGATCTCGTGGGCGGCCTCCGCGAGCATGAAGGCGCTGAGCGGCGCCATCTCCGCCGGCTTCAGCACGATCGTGCACCCGGCCGCCAGCGCCGGCGCGATCTTGCAGACCACCTGGTGCAGCGGGTAATTCCACGGCGTCACACAGCCGACGACGCCAATCGGTTCCTTGACGACGAGCGAGTTGCCGAGCTCTTCTTCGAGCTTCGCCTCGCGTATGAACTTGGCGTTCATCCCGATCATCATGATCGGGAACTCGGCCTGGACCTTGGTCGCGAATCCGATTGCGGTGCCGACTTCGTGCGCGATCGCTTCCGCGATCTGCGGCACGCGCGTCTTCATCGCGGCGGACAGCTTTTCGAGCCACTGCGCGCGCTCTTCAACCGGGAGCCGGCTCCACGATTCAAATCCGCGACGCGCCGCCTTGACGGCGCGATCCACGTCCTCCGCGGTGCCGCGCGGCACGCGCGCCACTTCCTGCTCGGTCGCGGATGAAATGACGGCGATCGTCTCGCTGCTGGTCGACGACTGCCACGCGCCGTCGTAGTAGAGCTTTTCGTAAGTCATGAATCTTTCAATTCTACGTTATGCTTTTTCTCTTATGCAGATTGCCGGGAAAACATTCGTGGTCACGGGAGGCGCGTCGGGGCTTGGGCGCGCGAGCGCCGAAGTCATTCTCGCCGCGGGCGGCAATGTCGTCCTGCTCGACGTCAATGCCGAGACCGGCAAGGCCGCGGAACAGTCGCTCGGGTCGAAGGCGAGGTTCGCGCAGGCGGATGTCACCAGCGAAGAGCAGGTCAAGGCCGCGGTCGATCTCGCGGTCTCGTCGTTCGGCGGACTGCACGGCGCGGTCAACGCCGCGGGCATCGGCCCCGCCGCCAAGGTGCTTGGGCGCAACGGCCCGCACCCGCTCGATCTGTTCGAGAAGACGATCAAGGTCAACCTGATCGGCACGTTCAACGTGATCCGCCTGGCGGCGGCGGTGATCTCGCAGAATCAGCCCGCCGACACCGGCGAGCGCGGCGTGATCGTCAACACCGCCTCGATTGCCGCGTTCGATGGACAGATTGGGCAGCCCGCCTACGCGGCCTCGAAAGGCGGCATCGTCGGCATGACGCTGCCGATCGCGCGTGAGTTCGCGTCGCTCGGCATTCGGGTCGTGACGATTGCGCCGGGCATTTTCGACACGCCGTTACTGGCCGGATTGCCGGAGCCCGCACGCGTCTCGCTGGGCCAGCAGGTGCCTTTCCCGTCGCGGCTTGGACGGCCGGCCGAATACGGCGCGCTCGTGCGTCATATCCTCGAGAACGAGATGCTGAACGGCGAAGTCATTCGCATCGACGGCGCCTTGCGGATGGCGCCAAGATAGAACCGGTTCCACGGTTCCATGGTTCCACGGGTTCCAAGGGCTTCGTTCTTCTGCGGTTCCGGGTTCAGTGCACCAACGAACGAGGAACCACAACAGAACCAAACCTCTGGAACCGTGGAACCATGGAACCGTGGAACCTTCGTTCTACGGCCTCATCGCCGCGATCGAGTTTCGGATCAAGCCGCCACGTCTGCGATCCGGCGGCGAGCCACAGCGATCCGTGGGCCACGAAGACCGCGCCGCCGCCGTCACCGCTGAATCGCTGCGCCACCTTGTTCGTGCGCGGATCGATCCGCACGAGCGGCACGCCCGGCGCGCTGATCCACACCGAGCCTTCTCCCGCCGCAATGTCGCCGGCGGCCACGTCTTTGCCGACGCTGATCGTGGCCACCACTTTGTTGGTCTCGGTATCCACTCGCGTCACCGATCCGTCGCCGCGGTTCAGCGTCCACACCGCGTCGTCCGTCGCGGCCAGCCGCACGGGCTCGGGACCGACGTCGATGGCTTCGACAATCTCGTTGTTGTTCGGATTGATGCGCGTCAGCTTCTTGCCGACGCCGCTCGTCACCCACAGCGCGTCGCCGTGAAACAACACCGCGGCCGCTCCGCCCGCCACGTGAATCTCGGCGACCGGCTGGTTGGTGTCGGGATCGATTCGCGTCACGACGCCCTTCCGGTCGGTCACCACCCAGATGCTGCCGATGCCGGCGCGATGCGGCCGTCGGCATCGGCCACTTCGACGTCGGCCTTCGCCGTCACCTTCAGATCGGCCGGGTTGATGCGAACCACGGTGCGATCGCCGCATGACGGCACCCAGACGCTCGTGAACGCGGAGACGAGCGACGCACACGGTTTGCCGCCGATCGAGACCGGCGCGCTCACCTTGTTGTCCTTGGCGCCGACGCGGACCACCGTGCCGGCGTACTGTCCCGAAGCCAGACCGCATCGTCTGAAGCCGCCGCCCCCGGCGCGAGCTGAATGGGCAGCGTCGCTTCGGCGGTCAGCCGCGAAATGGGAATCTGGCCGGCCGGCGTGAACCGCTGGCCTGCGCCAATCCGAGCACCACGCCAAAAACCACTTGCCGAATCATGCGTGGGCATCATACTTAATCGCCGATGCGGTCATCGCTGCGCTCCGCGCGCTGCGCAACACCTGTTCCTGTCGATTGCCGGACTGCTCCTGCGTCGGCGCGGTCCTGCGCGCGAGCCAGGCTCCGCCGCAGGCATCGACCGGCAACACGCAAGAGCCATCACGTTCTTCGAAACCAGGATCCGGCCGCTGCTCGCGGCCAACTGCCAGGCGTGCCACGGGGAATCGGCGATGGCCGGACTTGCGCGTGGACTCGCGTGAAGGTTTGATGCGTGGCGGTGAGACCGGTCCGGCAATCGTGCCCGGCGACTCCCGAGAAGAGCACGCTCGTCAAGGCCGTGCAGCACGCCGACGGCTTTCCGCGAATGCCGCGCGGCCGCGCGAAGCTTGCGGCGCAGGACATCGAGGCCCTGGAGCAGTGGATCCGGGATGGCGCCGTCTGGCCAGCGAGCGCCGCAGCGGCGCCCGCACCGGCGGTCGCGCATGAGCGCGCGATCACTCGCCGAGCAGCGCGCCTATCTGGGCGTTTCGTCCGCTCGCGAAGCCGCGCCGCACCGAGCGTCCGGCGCGCCGACTGGCCGCGCACCGACATCGATCGCTTCATCCTCGCGCGTCTCGAGCAGGAAGGCCTGTCGCCGGTCGGTCGCCGCGGACAAGCTCACGCTGCTGCGCCGCGCCACGCTCGATCTCACGGGCCTGCCGCCAACCCCGGACGATGTCGACGCGTTCCTGAAGGACGAGTCACCCGACGCGTTCGAGAAGGTGATCGATCGGCTGCTCGCGTCACCGCAGTACGGCGAGACGTGGGGCCGCACTGGCTCGACGTCGCGCGCTACGCGGAAGACGATTACCGCAGCCTCGATCCGATGGGCCGCGGCTTCAATCCCGTACCCGAACGCGCATCTCTATCGCGACTGGGTGATCCGCGCGTTCAACGACGACCTGCCGTACGACCAGTTCGTGACGGCGCAACTGGCCGCCGATCTGCTCGACGAGCCGGCGCGCCTGCGTCACTTGCCGGCGCTCGGCTTCCTTGGCCTCGGGCCCTGGTACTACGACAACGGCGCGGTCGAGATCATGCGCGCCGACGAGCGCCACGATCGCGTCGATGCGGTGACGCCGCGGCATGCTCGGGCTCACGGTCGGCTGCGCGCGCTGCCACGATCACAAGTACGATCCCGATCCCCACCAAGGACTACTACTCGCTCGCCGGCGTGTTCCTGAACACCGAGTACCACGAATACCCGCTCGCACCGAAGGCCATCGTCGACGCCCAGAAGGCGCACGAAGACGCGCTCGACCAGAAGCGGGAGATGCTGCGCGAATACACCAACACCGAAGCGCATGCAGCTGGCGGGCACGCTCGCCTTCCAGGCCGCGAAGTACATGAAGGCGGCGTGGCAGGTGACCGGCGAGCCGAAGAAGGAGAAGGCCGAGATCATCGAGAAGGAGAAGCTCGATTACGAGCTCTTCGATCGCTGGCTGGCGTTTCTCCAGCGCAAGCCGACCTTCTATCCGTACCTGAAGGACTGGCAGGCGATGATCGCGCGCGGCGGCACGGCGAAGGAGGCCGAGACGCTCGCCACGGCGTTCCAGGAACTGATTGTCGAGCGTGCTGCTCGAGGAGCGCGAGCTCAAGAAGGAGAACGACATCATCAAGGCGCAGGCCCTGCCGACGAGCAAGCCGAAGAAGCCGGCGAACAAGCCCAACGAGTTCAAGACCAACGACGACTTCTGCCCGGGCTGCGGCCTCGAGCTGCGCAGCATGACGAAGGATCGCGTGGCGCTCTATCGCGACGTGTTCGTGGTCAACCTCGAAGACCGACTCGTTCGTGCCCGGCCAGGAGCCGAAGCCGGGCCTGCTCCGCTTCCGCGGCTGGGGCCTCGAACAGCGGCTGGGCGACGATCGTCGCACGCTGATCGAGAGCCTGCGCAAGGACATCGAGGCGGCGCAGAAGAAGCTCGACACCGGTTACGCGTACGTGCACGGCGTGCGCGACGTCGAGAAGCCGCTCGACCTGCAGGTTCACCTGCGCGGCAATCCGCTGCGCCTCGGCGACACGCGTGCCGCGCGGGTTCCTCTCGGTGCTGAGCCCCGGCGATCGGGTCACCTTCTCCAAGGGCAGCGGCCGGCTCGAGCTGGCGCGGACCATCGCCACGCATCCGCTGGCCATGCGCGTGATCGTCAATCGCGTCTGGAAGGGCCACTTCGGCACCGGCATCGTCGACACGCCAAGCAACTTCGGCCTGAACGGCGCAGCGGCCGACACATCCGGAACTGCTCGATCATCTCGCGAACGTGTTCGTGGCCAACGGCCTGTCGATCAAGGCGCTTCACCGGGAAATCATGACGAGCGCGGTGTATCAATTGAGCGGCGACACCCAGGCTGCGGCATTCGCCAAGGATGCCGGCAACCGGCTCTACTGGCACGCCACGCGGCGACGACTGAGCGCCGAACAGATTCGCGATGCGGTGCTGCTCGTCTCGGGCGCCCTCGACACGCGCCTCGGCGGACCGTCGGTGCCGCTGACGCCGCTCGCCGACCGCCGCACCATCTACGGCCGCGTCAGCCGCTACAAGATGGACGAGTTCCTGCAGCTCTTCGACTTTCCCAGCCCGAGCCAGTCGGCCGAGCAACGCTTCTCCACGAGCGTGCCGTTGCAGCGCCTGTTCTTCATGAACAGCGACTTCATCCAGCAGCATGCCGAGCGCGTCGCCGAACGCGTCGCCGACGAACCTGACGATGTGGCGCGCATCGAGAAGGTGTATCGCCTGCTGTTCGGCCGCGCGCCGACCGCGGATGAATTGAAGGCGGGACGCGCGTTCCTGCAGGCCGAGGCGCTGAAGCAGTACGAGGATCGCAAGTCCGAAGCGAAGACGACCGCGACGATGTCGAAGGAAAAGGCCGATACCGGCGCCGGCGAAAGCCGACCCTGGCGAGATCCCGGAACCACAGGCTGACGGGATGATGGCCGGCGTCTCTCCCGGTGTGCCCGAAGGCAACTCCTCGGGCGCCCCACGCATGGCACCGAATTCCTAGTGTCATTACTCACAAGCTAATCCTGTGCCGTCCGAACCCGCCAGCCCATCGAACGCAAGCTCGCAGCCATCTTCGCAGCGGACGTGCACCGACCTTGACGCCCCTCCGAATGCGCCGGTCACCTGGCCGAGTAGGTTACAACCTCGATCTTGTTGCCGTCTGGATCGCGCACAAAGGCGCTGTAGTAATTGCCGTCGTATCTGGGCCGCAGCCCGGGCGCGCCGGCGTCGGTGCCGCCACTCGCGAGCGCCACCCGGTAGAATCTGTCGACCACATCCCGGTGAGCGGCGGCGAAGGCGATGTGCACGCCGTTGCCGACGGTCGCCCGCTGGCCATCGGTCGGCTTCTCCAGGCAGAACAAGTACTCGTGCGCGGGGCTGCCGTACCCGATCGATCCGTGCTCCATGCTCTGGCGCGACATTCCGATCACCGCGAGCACGGGATCGTAGAAGTGAGCTGCGCGGTCGGCATCATTGGTGCCAAGCGATACGTGGTGAATCATCCTCGTGCCCTCTCCCGTCGATGCCCTTGGCTTCCTTCAGGGATACCAATCCGCGAGAACACGCACGACCAGAGCCGTGGCGGATGGCGTCACGTGGTGGCCGATGACATGCGGTCGCCTCGATCGCCCTGGCCGGGCTTGGCCTCGTGCTTCGCTGCGCGCTTGCGATCCTGCGAAAGGGATTTACCCACGTCGACAACATCGTCGAAGCGGCCCTTCTCCTCGCGGCGTACGAAGCGCTTATCGGTTCCGGTATCGATCAGTTCGCGCTTCCCAATCGGCATCGTTCCGCTCAGGGCTTGGCCTTGTACCAAGCGAACGAGAACCACACCCGGGAAGTTCCGACACTCCGCAGAACAGGCATCGCCCCGCGCTGGGCTACAGCATGTGTTCGTAACGACAGTTTACCAACAGCTCGGCGATCGCAGCCGTGTTCGGCAGTTGCACGATGGTTGCGACGAGCTCGGCAAGATCTTCGGCCGAGGTCATATGCTCGCGAGCGACGTCGGTCACTTTGGCCGTGAGATCGGTATCGACGTAGCCCGGGCATAAGGCCGTCGCACGTATGCCGTGCTCCCATCCGAGGCGCCGGACGGCATGGGTGAGAGCTACCACCGCGTACTTTGACATTTGGTAGCCTGCATTGAGCCCCATCACCCGCTTGCCGGAGAGCGAGGCGACATTCACGACACGGCCCCTGCCTGATGCTTTGAGATGCGGCAGGGCGGCCTGGATGACGCGGAACGGCGCCTTCACGTTCACCTCGAACAGATCGTCGAGCTCCTCGTCGGTTCCTTCCTCAACGCCGACAAAGGGCGCGATCCCGGCGTTATTGACAAGGATGTCGAGCCGCCCCGACCAGGCAATTGTTTCGGCTACCCAAGACCGGGCGGCCTGACGATCG
Source organism: uncultured cyanobacterium (assembly GCA_963833135.1). Classification (GTDB taxonomy): domain Bacteria; phylum Acidobacteriota; class Vicinamibacteria; order Vicinamibacterales; family UBA2999; genus 12-FULL-67-14b. The sequence continues at coordinate 210,870 of CAWHWW010000021.1, forward strand.
CGGGCCTCATACCTGCACACAAGCACATCGCCGGACTGCGTGAGATCAGCCGGCACGGACTGGGCCTGGCGCACACCAAGCGAAAGTCGGCAGCCTCGCTCCAAGAGGGCACGTGCTACGGCCAATCCGATGCCGCGGCTCGCACCTGAAATCATCGCCACTCGCTTGGTCTCGTTCATTGGCGCTCCCCGGAGAAGGCCGTTTGTGCGAGTTGACCGTAACGTCGAAGGTCCTACTGATTCAGCGCCGAGGGAGGTTATTGCTCTCGGCGCTTCGCGCTCGGCCGGTGGTCGAGTCCGACGCAACTCGCGCTCGACCGGCATGCGGAACCGGGCGGAGCTTCACGGTTTCAGGTGCGTCGTCCGTGTTCCTTCCAGCCTGATGGGAAGCTTCGCGCCGCGCGCTACGCTCGTCAACGCGACAACTCAGGGAAAGACCGCACCTGATAGGGTGAGCGAGTGGCACTTCATTGCGCGCGGGTCAAAGGACCAAGCGCACGCGCATGCCGTAGCCAGAAGCTGTGCGGAACGCTTTGGCAACGTAGGAAACTAGCTCGCCGGACAGCGGCACCCTCAGCCCGGCGGGAACGTCCTCTTTGGTGACTGCCGGCGTCGCGCCACGAAGCACGGATTTGCGGAGAAAAATCGGGTGGCCGCGCCGACCGTGTAAAATCCACTGCAGGGCAAGCAGAGCGCGCTTTGCAAGTATCATGGCTTGTGCGAGTGGTGCAGCGACGTCCAAGACCGCCAGCGCCGGAGGCAGGCATGGGAGCTGAGAGAGTTCAAAGGCGGCCTATCACGGATGAGCTTCGTGCGTCCGTTTTGGAAGACCTTCCAGAGGTGAACGACATAGCTGATCCAGGCCTTCGCTCTAAGGTGATTGAAGGCTGGGCCTACGCCATCGCTGGCTCCTCGTTTCAAAGAATCAGGGATTTGCCTGGTGAAGGGAATCCGAACGTCCTGGTTCTCAGACGGGGCGACCAGACCGAACATTTGCGAGGCGTGGCGAAACTTGCGATGAAAATCGTGGACGTCTTCGCGGACGCGTTCCCGGAAACATCCGTCAATAGAGACATTGTGCTTGCAGGCGCTCTTTGCCACGACATTGGCAAACCATTCGAGTTCGACCTGATCAATCGAGAACGGTGGGCGAATGACCCCTCACAAGCAGGGGAACCGGCACTCCGTCATTCTGTGTATGGCGCGCATGTGTGCCTCACCGTTGGGCTCCCTGAAGAGATTGCGCACATTGCGCTCGGCCACTCGTTGGAAGGTCAGCACATTGGCCTCAGCACCGAGTGCTATATCGTGCGGCATGCCGATCACACCTGGTGGCACGTGGCCGGTGCCTTAGGGCTCCTCAAGCCGGAGTCGCTTTCAGGTGTCGGCACAATGATGCGCCCCCGGACCCTCGACGACACCCACCAAAAATGAAGCGTTGCCTGATCGCGTCATTCGACCTTCTCTGTGCGTTCGCGTAGCTGGCCAAAAGGACAATATGGAAAAGCTGCTCGAATATCTCGTAGGCGTCGTATTCGTCACCGCTCGCATCAGCGGGTGGATTTGCGGCCTTCTGCTGACAGTGTCAGCTGTCATCATCGGCATCGATATTGTCCTCAGAAACACGGTTGTGGTCACGATCGGCGGGGCTAACGAGCTTGCCGGCTATGCGCTTGCCATTGCAAGCTCCTGGGGCTGTACAGTCGCCCTTGCCCATAGGATGCATGTTCGAATCAACTCCCTTTACACCTACCTCGGACCGTCAGCGCGCGCCCTACTTGACTTCATCGGGCTGCTCGCCTTCGTCTACTTCATGGGGCTCGTTACGTGGTATGCCGGCGGGGCCCTTGAGCAATCCATCATCTCCAGCAGTCGCTCGATCTCCGCGCTGGAGACTCCGCTCGCAATCCCACAGCTGCTTTGGTTCGTCGGATTCTTGAGCTTCTTGTTCTCGGCAACCGTCCTGCTCGGACGAGCCGCTTTGGCACTTATCCGGCGTGATTTCCGCACCGTTCGCTCGTTGATCGGCGCAAGATCCGTCGAGGAGGAGATAGAACTCGAGAAGCAGAGCCTGGGGGGATCTGTGCAAGGCACCAAGGCGGCGGAAGGCACGAGCTGATGATCATTACGGCGATCCTGGTGCTACTCGCGATACTCGCTCTAGCGATTCCTGTCGCGGCAGGCCTCGGTTGGCTCGGCTTGATCCTTAATCAGCTTTTCTCTCCACTCTCGATGACCGTCACGCTCGGTGAGGTGACTTGGTCCACCACGACATCGTTCATACTTGTTGCCGTACCCTTCTATGTTCTCATGGGCGAGATCATGCTGCGCACCGGCATGGCGGAGCGCATGTACAACGCTGTCGCGCAGTGGGTTTCTTGGTTACCCGGGGGGCTCATGCACACGAATGTCGTTGCATGCGCCGTATGGGGAGCGCCGTCAGGGTCGAGCGTTGCCACCGCCGTAACCATCGGGACAGTCGCGATCGGGGAGATCCGAAAACACCAGTACAACGAGCCGCTTTTTCTCGGGACCATTGCAGCGGGCGGCACGCTCGGCATCCTTATTCCGCCCTCCATCAACATGGTCGTGTACGGGGCTATGACGGACACATCGATCCCGAAGCTTTACCTGGCCGGCTTTCTGCCGGGCTTCGTCCTCGCTCTCCTTTTTATGCTGACCGTCCTCATCGCCTGCCTTTGGCGACCCTCCTATGGCGGCGTTCCGATTAAAACCACCTGGAGCAAACGCATCAGCACGCTTCCAGATCTCTTGCCGCCCCTTGTCATCCTCGTTGCCGTAATCGGCTCGATTTATGCCGGGCTCGCGACCGCGACCGAGGCGGCGGCCCTCGGTATTCTCGCGGCGTTTGCCTACGCCGCCTACGAGGGAACGCTGAATGCAAAAGTGATGGCTGAGATCTTCGCAGGCACGGCGCGAACGACTGGCATGATCATGGCCATCGTGATCGGTGCTTATTTCCTCAATGTCATCATCACGACCATTGGGCTGCCGAATCAAATCATCAAACTTGTGAAGTTCCTCGATCTCTCGCCCTTTGGCACGTTGGTGCTCATAATCGTGTTTTATCTCGTCTTGGGAATGTTCATGGAAACGCTTTCAATGATGGTTGCCACCATCCCGATGACGACGCCGATTGTTGTGGGGGCCGGTTATGATCCTGTGTGGTACGGGATCCTGGTGGTACTTCTTATGGAAGCAGCTTTGCTGACGCCGCCCGTCGGCATGAACCTCTTTGTCGTGCAAGGTATCCGGGAGCGCGGTCACCTCAACGACGTCATCGTGGGGACAGCGCCTTTTATCGTGACACTGTTCGTCATGATCGGCCTGATCGTCGCCTTTCCAGGAATGGCTTTGTGGCTGCCTAACTTGGTGAACTAGGATACAGAGGGACCAGCGACAGACGACAGAGAGGAGGAACCCATGAAGATCAAGGTGGCCCTGGTGGCGACCCTGTATGGCGCGCTTACGTGCGGCTGGGCAGGCGCGCAAGAGCTGCCAAAGCTCCACTTCAAGGTGCTCGTCCAGGATAGCCCATCACCTCAGGTAAAACTGGTGCAGATGCCGTTCTGGAGCGAGTGGATACCTTCGAACTCGCGCGGGCAAATCACGGTGGATGCGGCACCTTACGATCAGGTAGGCATCCCCGACGATGCGGTCCTCAGACTGCTCAAGCTGGGGGCTTTTGATTTCGCCAGTTTCGACATCGCCAAAATGGCTGGCGATGATCCTCACTTCGAAGGTTGCGACCTATCCGGCCTCACATTCGATTTCGAGACCGCGAGGAAGGCTTGCGATGCTTGGCGGCCGGTTGTTGATCGCCTGATGCAGAAGAACTGGAACTCCAAGCTCCTGGCTTTCGGCTCGGGCCCCCCACAGGCGATCTGGTGCAATGCAGAGATCAAAAACATCGACGACCTGCGGGGCAAGAAGCTGCGGGTATACAGCCGAACTATGGTTGATTTCGCCAATGGAGTTGGCGCTGCCCCAGTGAACATCGCGTTCCGCGAAGTCATAACGGCGCTGCAGAATAAGGTTGTGGACTGTGCCGTGACGGGAACCTCGGTCGGCAACTCCGCCGGATGGACGGAGGTCACCAAGTATCTGATGCCAATCTCCCTGGGATGGGCAATCAACGTTACCGTGGTCAACCTGAAAACCTGGAACAAACTCGACCCCAAGGTTCAGGCCTGGTTCACCGAGGAGTTCAAGAAGTATGAAGACCAGTTTTGGTCCATCATGAAGACCACGGCGGCGGACGCCGAAAACTGTAACTTCGGTAAACAACCCTGCAGCGGGAAGCTTGCCAACATGACGCTGGTCTCGATGAGTGACACCGACCAGCAGCGCTTCAAGAAGCTGATGCAGGACACTGTGCTCAAGGGGTGGGTGCGGCGTGCCGGCTTGGATGCGGCGAAGGAGTGGAATGCCACGGTCGGAAAAACGCTTGGGATGGAAGCGAGCCCATAGCTGCCTAGGATCGACCCGCAAAGCCACATCGTCTGCCTTTCGCAGGCAGCTCGGGACCACCGTTGGGCAGAACCCGCTCTTGGACCTGCTAGCACCGCATTCGGCACTGCGTTAGCATCGTTCCGGGCGTGACGGGTTCCCGAGTATGCCCCCTGGCTCGGACCAGCGAAGGGTGTGACTTCACGGCTAACGCGGGAGGAAACGGATGCGATCGCTTTCAGCAATCTTGGCTCTCGCGGCGGGAGCCATTCTTGGCACGCAGGTGCTGGCAGCCGATAGGATCGTGCGTGTTTGGCATACCGAAACCGAGCCGCAAACCGTAAAGGCCTTCAACGACATTGCACGGCGGTTTGAAGCCAAGAACCCCGGCACGAAGATTGAAGCGGAGGGACTCGCCTGGGGCGATCTCGAAGGCAAGATCATGGCTGGTCTCGCTGCCGGCAACCCGCCGGAGCTTTCCCATGGCCAGCCCATCACTTGTACGGCGCTGCAGTCGAAAGGCTTGCTCCTCCCGCTGGATGACGTGGTGAAGGCGATCGGTGAGGCGAACATTTGGGAGCAGGTTCGCCGAGTCTGCAACGTCGCCGGCAAACAATATGGGCTCGTGCACGCGGCTGGTACCTCTCTCCTGATCTACCGCAAGGACCTTGCGGAAAAGCACGGGCTGAAGGCGCCGAAGACCTGGGCTGACCTCGTCCAAGTCGCCAAGGCGCTGACGCTTGACACAAACGGGGATGGGCGGACCGACATTTACGGCATCAGCCTTCCAGGCGATAACCTCTTCATCAACATACTTTTGGGCGAGCTCATCAAGGCAAACGGCGGTCAACTGTTCGAAAAAAGCAATAAACCGATGCTGACCGACAGAAAGATGATCGAGACGCTCGAATTCTGGCGGGACCTCTCCCAATACGCACCGCCCGGCTGGGAGGGTCACGGCTACCTTCAAACGTTCCAGAACCTCTACGGCCAGAAGGCTGCGATGATGCTGGCGGGCTATGGCCGTGGCGCGGGCATGATCGAGAAGTTTGCACCGAAGGAGATGGCGAATGACAGGACCTTCGACGTCTGGGTGAAGCCGCACGGGCCGAGCGGCTCAGAGCCTGCGGCGCAGGTCGACGAAGAGCCCTGGATGCTCTTCAAGGAGGCGAAGAACACGAAGGAGGCAGTCGAGTTCTTGAAGTTCTTCTACCAGGATGAAAACTACCTCGAATACATCCGCACCGTTCCGATCCACTTCTTCCCGATCACGAAGTCGCTGCGCCAGTCGGAGGCCTACAAGAAGACCGAGATGATCGAGCGCTGGAAGGGGTGGCTCGACGCGCAGGAGCAGTATCTCGAGAAGGACCAGGGGAAGCCGACACTCGTGGTGGACTGGGCAGACCTCACCGACAAACCCTACCTGATGGAGGTGCTGGGCTCTGGCATCCTGCGCGATATGGTGTTGGACGCTACGGTCGAGAAGATGGAGCCAGCGAAGGCGGCTGAGAAGGCGCAGAAGCGGCTCGAGGAGCTCATGCGCAGCAAGGGGTACCTCAAGGGCTGACCATCGCGGCTTGGCCAAGACAATCAACGTCCACCTCGCGCGGAAGGCCGTCGCTTGTGGCCGCGCCCGCAAGCCGCCGGGTGCCGGAGCCGGTGCTCGGCGTGCTGCTGCTTCTGCCCGCGCTCCTGCTTCTCGCGTCGCTGACGCTCTATCCGGTGCTGTACGGGGTCTGGATCAGCTTCTTCAACAAGCACTCCTTCTTCCCCCAGCAAACCTTCGTTGGTCTGAGCAACTATGCAGCGATCGTCGCTGATCCGGAGTTCTGGGCAAGCGTCAGACGCGGGGCTGTCTACTCCCTGACCACCATTGTGCTTCAGGTTGCGCTTGGGATGGGAGCGGCCCTTCTGCTGAATGAACGCTTCCCCGGGAGAGATATTCTGCGCGCGATCGTGATCTTCCCTTACGTGGTCCCCACCGTTGTCGCAGTGATCGTTTGGAAGTGGCTTCTCGACAGCCAGTTCGGACTCATCAACTACCTCCTTCAGAGCACGGGCATTGCCGGCCAGCCGATCAGTTGGATGGGCCGTGACTGGATCATGACATCACTCATCCTCGTGAGTGTGTGGCAATTCTTCCCCTTTGTGGTGATCGGCGTACTGGCGCGGTTGCAGACCATCCCACGCGAGCTGTACGAGGCGGCGACGGTCGACGGCGCGACGGCGCTGCAGCGGTTTCGTTATGTCACACTGCCGCAGCTTAAGAGCGTTCTCTTCGTGATCGTCCTGCTGCGCAGCATTTGGATGTTCACGAAATTCGACACGCCCTGGCTGATGATTCAGGGGGGCGGCGCCGAGACCTATATCCGGACCCTCCCGGTCTACACCTATCTGCGCACTTTCGCATATTACGAGGCGGGGCTCGGCTCGGCCATGGCGGTGATCATGTTCCTGATGCTTGCTGCGGCGACCGCAGTTTATTTCCGACTCTGGAGGAGGGACGAGACGCTGTGAACCGTTCCTATCGCTTCTTCAGCCTCGACGGGCAGCTCGTCGTCCTCTGCGCGCTCGCGCTCCTCGTCTTCTCAGCCTTTCCATTCTTCTGGATGGGTTCGACGGCGCTGAAGGACTCCCGCGAGATATTCGTGACGCCTCCATCGCTCTGGCCGAATTCCTTCACGTTCGAGCATGTGGAGCGCCTGTTCTCGGAGACGAAGTTTCTCACCTACTTCAGGAACAGTCTCGTGGTCTCGTTCTCGGTGGTTGGCGTCACCCTGCTCCTTGCAACGCCGGCCGCCTACAGCCTCACGCGCTTCAGGTTCTTTGGGCGCGAGCAGGCAGCAGCCACTATCCTCTTCACCTACATGTTTGCGCCGATCATGATCATCATCCCGTTCTACGTCATGATGCGCTTCCTCGGCCTTACCAACACGCATCTCGGGCTGGTGATGGCATACACCGCGTTCTGCCTCCCTTTTAGCCTATGGATGCTGCGCTCGTTCTTTCAGAGCATCCCGGTGGAGATCGAGGAAGCTGCGCTGACCGACGGCGCGAACCGCCTCCAGGCACTGACTTATGTTGTCGTACCGCTTGCGCTACCTGGCATGATAGCTACCGGAATCCTGACCTTCATCCTCTCGTGGAACGACTACATCTTCGCTCGCATCTTGTTGAGCAGGGACGAGCTCAAGACCCTCCCTGTTGGGATCGCTGATCTCTACAACGCGAGCGTTGTTGACTGGGGAATGATCATGGCAGCGGGGCTCCTCGTGATCACGCCGGTTTTGGCGGTGTTCGTGTTCGTCCAGAAGTACATGGTCGCTGGATGGGGTGCGGGGGGAGTCAAAGGTTAGCGTGGTCGCACCATCGCCGGCCCGGTCGAGAGGGGCTCAAATCACCTTTGGGGAGCTCTTCAAGAAACCACATGGCGCCACCACGGATCCGTGCGCCCGATCGCCTGCGGAGTGGCGCCGTGGCGGCGAGATCGTGCCGTTCAAGCGTCGCGCCGGCCCATCTTCGGCGTCTAGCCATCACCGAAGCGGAGAGAAGGACGTCGGGACGAGAAGGCTATTCTCCTGAAAAAGTAGCCGGGCGGCTCCGCCCTTCGGCGGCCACACGCCTTCGGCGATAGCCCGGTCGCGCGTGCGCTGTCGGTGATCGGCGCTGTCGTATGGCCAAATGTGGACGAACTTCTGGAGAGCACCGCCGACCGCGTAGAAAGCCCCGAGGGGATTCGACAGCGCGGCTCGGCTAGGAAGCGCCTCAGCCCATAAGTCGATGGTTTCCTGCGTAGTGCCGGGCTTCAGGAGGTAGCTGCGCAGCTCGTAGACGCCGCCGTGGGAGCCCGCCTCGATGTGGCGCATGAACGGGAAGAGGCGGAACCGCTCGACTTGGATACGAGTGATCACGTCGTGAATGTCGCCTAGCCAATCCCCGAGCGCCAGTCCGTCCGAGACAGGAGCGCCGTCCGGAGCCGACCAAAGCGAAATGAGCTCGTTTACGCGCCCGATTTCAGTCGTCCAGAAGCCCAGAAGGCGCGATCGCACCGCACCGGCTGGGGCGGCCTGCCCAATGCGTTTAACAGCCTCCACGACGGCGCCAGGACGTACCTCTACAGTTACGAATTCGTACAGCATGATGGGGCATCTCCTCGAGATCCCCCCGGCGTGGATCTCTTCGCCAAGGCGCGTAGCGTCTGTCCCGATGTGCCAAGCCTAAGTTCGCCACTTTCGATCCGCAAGCTCGATCCTCGGGTCCTTCAGCTTCTCCAGCTGTTCGGGCAATTGCCGAGAAATGCGCGGTGATTGAAGGTCGCCCGGAACACGCGTAGCCTCGCTGCGCGGGACCGAGGATCGGAGTGCCGGAGAAAAGAGGGCTAGCAAACCTTTCCGGCTCAGCACTTGGTCAAACGGAGGACAGAGTCATGCTCCCAGCTAGCAGGACGTTTATGCCCCGTTTCGGGGCCGCTTTGTTTTTCATCGCTGGTCTTGCGCCGTGCGCCTCGAGCCAGACCGCGCAATCGGGGTCGCATTCCGCCCATAGCCATGCGGTTGCGGCCGAGCGCCTCGGAAAGGTGGAGTTCAAGGTCGACTGCAACGCCGCGGCGCAGGGGGAATTCAACCGCGCCATGGCCTTGTACCACTCGTTCTGGTGGCCGGCGGCGTCGAAAGCCTTCGAAGCGGTCGCACAGGCCGACCCGACCTGCGGCATGGCCCATTGGGGCCGGGCGATGGTCATTCTCGACAACCCGTTCACCTGGCCGGCCAATCTGGCCCCGAAGCTCAAGGACGTCGTCGCTGCGATCGAGGCCGCCCGCTCCGCGGGCCTCAGGAGCCAGCGCGAGAAGGACTATGTCGAGGCGGTCGCGGTGTTCGTGCGCGACCATGAGAAGGTGGACCACCGCACGCGGCTGCAGGCCTACGACGACGCGATGGCGGAAGTCGCCCGCCGCTACCCCGACGACAAAGAGGCGGCAATTCTTTCGGCGCTCGTGAGCTCGGCGAACTTCAACCCGGCCGACAAGACCTATGCCAACCAGCTGAAGGCGGCGAAAAGCCTCGAACGGTTCGTCACCTCGGATCCCGACCACCCAGGTGTCGCGCACTACATGATCCACAGCTACGACTACCCAGCGATCGCGAAGCACGGGGTCGAGGCCGCGAAGATATACGCGACGATCGCGCCCGACTCGCCGCACGCCCTGCACATGCCGTCGCACATCTTCACGCGCCTCGGTTACTGGCGCGAGTCGATCGAGGCGAATCGCGCTTCGTCACGCGTGGCGGGCGACGCCACGTTCGACGCCCACCACGCGCACGATTACCTGGTCTATGCCCATCTGCAGCTCGCCCAGGATCGTGCCGCACGCGAGGCGCTGGAGCGTTCGCGAAGCATGAAGCTCGTCGACAATTTTGCGGCTGCGTATGCTTATGCGGCAATGCCGGCACGGCTCGCACTCGAGCGCGATGATTGGAAGGAAGCCATGGCGCTGCCGCTGACACCGGGAGCCGACGCTTATCCTTGGAAGAAGTATCCGCAATCCGAAGCCGTCAACGCGGTTGCGAAAGCGATCGGCGCGGGGCGGAGCGGCGACGCTGCTGCCGCGAAGGAGCAGCAGCAGCGACTGCTGGCACTGCGCGACGCGGCCAGGGAGGCGAAGCTCGGTTACTGGGCCGAGCAGATCGACATCCAGGCGGACATCGCCGGTAGTCTGGTGCTCTGTGCCGAAAGAAGGTCAGATGCCTGCCTCGAAGAAATGAGGAAAGCGGCCGCCCGGGAGGACGCGACCGAAAAGCACGTCGTGACGCCCGGTCCGATCGTGCCCGCCCGCGAGATGCTGGCCGATCTCCTGCTCGCTTCCGGCAAAGCCGGCGAGGCGCTGCAGGAGTACGAGGCAGTCCTGAACAAGGAGCCCCATCGCTATCGCGCCGTGCTCGGCGCCGCGCGGGCAGCCAGCCGTGCGGGCAACGAGAGCCGCGCGCGAGATCTTTTCAAGCAGGTATCGGAACTCGGCAAGGACGCCGATAGCAGAAGGGATGGCCTTGAAGAAGCACGTCAAGCGCTTAACCGCGGTTGAGCACCTTGCCTTGAGCCATCGCAAGGGCGTCCCACAGTCTTGGGCCGCCTGGAGGAAGTCGCCGAGACCATCGCCTTTTCTCTTGTGCGAACGCGCAAGCTACCTGACTGACCAATGCATCACTGTCAGCGGCGGCGACGTAATGAGGTGAGCGCAGAGTTCTGAGTGCTCACCTTGATCAGAGCGGAAGCTTACGCGGGCAAGAGCGCTACGCATCCTCTTCGCGTTGACGGTTGCCTTCGTAAGATGGTTGGAGAAGGGAAGGGTGCTGCGAGGCCCTATACCCCACCGATGGCTTGCTCAATGATGTCGAGGGCCCGCAGCATCTCGCTCTCGGTGACGACGAGCGGCGGCGTCAGGGTCAGCACGTTTCCCATCGTGGTCTTGAACGAGAGGCCGCGGTCGAGCGCGCGGTACAGCACCGCCTCGGCGAGGTCTTCGTCTGGCGTCTTCGTGACGCGGTCGCGGACGAGCTCGATGCCGAGGAAGAGGCCGCGCCCGCGCACGTCGCCGACGGCGGCAAGGCGGGCCTTCATGGCGTGCATCCGCTCGAGCGCGATCGCGCCGACCCGGGCGGCGTTGTCGACCAGACCCTCCTCCTCGATGATCGCGATTGTGGTCAGCGCGGCGCGCGCCGTGACCGGGTTCTTCTCGTGCGTGTAGTGCCCGAACGCCCAGTCGCCGGCTACGTCGAGCTCGGGCCGGGCGATCACCGCGGCGATCGGCAGGATGCCGCCGCCGAGCGCCTTGCCGAGGACGAGGATGTCGGGCGCGACGCCGTCGTGCTCGCAGGCGAACATCCGCCCGCTCTTGCCGAGGCCGGTCGGGATCTCGTCGAAGACCAGTAGCGTGCCGTGCCGGTCGCAGATCTCGCGCACCTTGGCCCAGAAGCCCGGCGGCGCGACGTAAGGCACGGCTCGCATCGGTTCGGCCACGAGCGCCGCGACGTCGCAATCATGCGAGAGCACGTAGTCGATCATGCCGGCGCAGGCGTCGGCGCTCGCCTCAGGCGTCGCGTGGCCGTAAGGGCAGCGATAGCCGCCGAAGGGCGCGACGTGCATGGTGCCAGCGACGAGAGGGGCGGCGGGGCCGGAGCGAAACAGCATCTCACCGGAGAGCGCCGCGGCGCCAGTGCCGGCGCCGTGGAAGGCGTCCCAGAACGAGAGCGTCTTGAAGTGGCCGGTGGCGGCCCGGGCGATCTTGACCGCAACCTCTATGGCGTCCGAGCCGCCGGTCGTGAACAGCACCTTCGACAGGTTGCCCGGCGCGATCTCCGCGAGCTTCTCGGCGAGCTCGATTGCCGGCTCGCAGGCGTAGCGTCGCGGCGAATAGCTCAGCGCGTCCATCTGCGCGGCGATGGCCGCTTTGAGGCGCGGATGGCCGTAGCCGATGTGATGGACGTTGTTGCCGTGGAAATCCATGTAGCGCCGGCCTGAGAGATCCCCGATCCAGATCCCCTCCGCCTTGTCGACCGCGTTTAGACATGGCGTTGATACCGATTGGTGTAGGAAGGCCGCGTCATCCCTGGCCAGCAGCGCCTTCGTCGCGGGGCCAAGGACTTGAGCTTGCCACTTGGCACGCCGCGTGGTCAGGTTCGTATCACTCTCGGATTCTGAGACCCGGGAGCGCTGGGGCGACCGTTCCACCATTTCGCGAGTTCTCGAACTTTGAGTGGCCAAGGAGGCGAACTCAGTCGCCGGCGGGGAGGCTTTCGGGCGCGAACATCAGACGCTATCCTATCGACAGGAAGCAGCCGGCTTGAAGAGGTGGACAATGTGGGGCTTCAAACGCACGATTTCGCTCCTTGTAGCTGGGCTAGCTCTCAGCTCTCCTCCATTACCCTCGATGGCTCAGCAGCCCGATCAGGACAAGGCGCGTACCGAGCGCAAGATCGTTAGCTATGGCCAGCCTGACGACTGGGCGAACTGGAAGGAGATTTGGCAGGTCTTCTGCGCAAAGTACACGTGCACGCATGAAGATACCGACATGACGAGCGCGGAGGAGATCGCAAAGTTCAAAGCGGAGCGAAGCAACCCGGTCGCGGACACAGCCGAAATCGGCATGATATGGGGGCCGGTGGCTGTTCGAGAGGGCGTCACTGCAGCCTACAAGCCCGCTGGATGGGACAAGATCCCGGATTGGGCGAAGGACCCGGATGGCAATTGGTTGGGCTTGTATGTCGGCGTACTCACGTTCGCTGTGAATACCGATATCGTGAAGAACGTGCCAAGATCATGGGCCGACCTGTTGAAGGCGGAGTACAAGAACAGTGTCGTGATCTCGGATCCTCGCACCTCCGGTACGGGCGTAGCGACTTTCTTGTCAGGCACCTTCGCAGCCGGTGGTGATGAGAAAAATCTAGAGCCCGGCTTCAAGTATTTTGCCCAACTATACAAAGCCGGGAATTTGAAAGCGGTAGGACGCAACCTCGCGAACGTTCAGAGGGGAGAGGCGCCGATCACAATCGGATATGATCTGCAAGCCGCCGTGTGGCGCGATCGTTTGAAGGGTCAAGTGCCGCTCGAGGTCATTGTACCCTCTGACGGTGTGTTTTTCATGCCAGGGGCGCTCATGATCAACAAGTGGGCGCCTCATCCTAATCTCGCCCGCCTTTTTGCTGATTTCGTGCTGAGTGACGAGGGCCAGCTGTTGTTCGCGAAGGGATACGCGCATCCCATTCGCGTTTTAGCGGGCAACCTCAGCATCCCAGCAGACAGTAGTCCGAAGCCTATCACGACCATTCCTCAAGACGCCAAGTACGTGCGGGATTGGAATGCCGCATCTGTCCTTCTGCGGGACATCGCGCGAAGATGGGCCCAGGAGGTTCTCGGACAATAGTTAATCGCGGGGTATTTCGCCCTTGAGCTGGTTACGGGGCATCGGGCCGGCCGGCGCGTTCTTCGTCTACATGGCGGCTATGTTGGTTGCCCCAACCGCGTACCTGCTCTGGAGTAGCGTCAGCACGCCGGACGGTCTGAGCTTGGAGCGGTATATCACGGTTCTCACGGACCCTTTCTATCTCCGCGGCTTCCGGAATAGTTTCGCGCTTTCCTTGCTGACTGCCATTGAAGCTTCTGTGGTAGGGGCCCTGATGGCGGGCTCTTTCGTCTACTACCTGCCCTTCCAATCACGAAAGGCTCTCCTCACCCTCAGCAATCTCGCCACGAACCTCGGAGGCGTTTCACTGGCGTTTGCCTTCATAGCATTGATGGGCACCAATGGCATGATGACGATCGCTCTTCGGGAGATGCTGGGGGTCGACATCTATCCAGAGTTCGACGTCGCCTCGTTCGCGGGTTTGAACCTGGTGTACATCTACCACCTCATCCCATTTGCCTTTCTCATCATGCTACCTGCGTTCCGCGCCATCCGACAGCAGTGGATAGAGGCAGCTCTGACGCTCGGCGCAACGCGGGTGCAATTTTGGACCTACGTCGGTCTCCCAGTGCTCTGGCCCTCATTCCTGGCCATCCTCATCCTTACGTTTGCCAATGCTTTTGGAACGTACTCCACTGCGATGGCGCTCACGGTTGGCCGCGTAAACCTGATCCCTTTGCAGATAGGGTTCCTGTTTGGAGAGGCCGCGTTCGATAGGGAACTGGCCGACGCGTTAGCCGTCCTTATGATCCTGACGACATCCCTTTGCATCGTCGCCTACCGTGCGCTCTCGATGCGCACAGCGCGATGGGCCCAAGGGCAATGATGAGCGAAGCGCCTACGCACCGCCCCTCTCGCGCGAGCAGGCTACCCCAAGCACTCGGCGGCCTGATCTGGACTGTGTTCATTCTGTTCAGTCTGCTGCCGCTGATAGCAACCATTCTGTTCTCAATCTCAGACAGATGGGTAAGTACCATCGTTCCGGAGCGCCTGAACTTGGACAGCTACAGAGCGCTGTTCTCTGAGCCTCTGTTCCTCGTAAGTCTTACGCGAAGCATCGTTCTGGCCCTCGGATGCCTGACGATTGTAGGTGTCCTATGCGTTCTCCTCGTCACCTGGATCCACATCCGAGCGCCGAAGCTCGCGCCACCCGCAGAGGTAATTAGCCTTATTCCGTTCGCACTTCCTTGGGTCGTCGTCGCGCTCGCCTTAGTGCGCTTTTACGGAGAAGTGTATCCAGCCTTGCTGAGCACACCGCTGCTTCTGTTATTGGCACACGCCGCCGTGAACATGCCGTTTATGTACTGGGCTCTCGACAACAATATGAAGGCCATCAATGCGCGTGCCCTCTACGAAGCTGGAGCTACACTCGGAGCGCGATGGGATCAGACGCTACGCTATGCGCTGCTACCGAACCTTGGTCCGGGACTGACAACGGGCAGCTTGCTCGTGTTTGCAAGTTCATTCGGGGAGTACGCCCTCTCCCGTCTGATCGTCGGAGCCGGATGGGCGACCTTGCCGGTTTGGCAAGCGTCTCTCATCAACAGGGATGCTCGAGTGACGAGTGCCATCACGGTTATCGCGATGCTGGTCGCCAGCCTAGCGGCGTTGCTGATCACGCTGTGGGCCGCTCGGCTTCCAGGTGAACTTGCCGCTCGTGCGACCGAGGAAGGCTCGCGATGAGCTACATCGAGCTCGCAGGGCTTGAGAAGCGCTTCGGCTCGGTGCCGGCTGTCGACGATTTCAATCTGGAAGTTCAGGAAGGCGAAATGATCGCCTTCCTCGGACCTAGCGGGTGCGGGAAGTCGACCACACTTCGTATGATCGCGGGGCTAGAGCTACCAGACCGTGGTCACATACACCTCGCGGGAGTGGACGTCACGAGAGCGCCGCCTAACAAGCGAAGGGTGGGCATGGTGTTCCAGGACTACGCCCTCTTTCCGAACATGACGGTTGAGGGAAACATCGGCTTCGGTCCGATGATCGCCGGAGTGCCGACCGACCAGCGACGAGAACGGATTCGGGAGCTTTGCGATCTGGTGGCGTTGCAGGATCTAATTGACCGCTACCCACATCAGCTCTCAGGTGGACAGAGGCAACGGGTGGCTCTCGCTCGAGCGTTAGCCACGCAGCCCAAAGTGTTATTGCTCGATGAACCGCTTAGTGCTCTGGATGCCCCCATTCGGCGCTCGCTTGGAGCGGAGATTTGGCGCATTCAGCAGCAAATTGGCATCGCGGCGATCTACGTGACGCACGATCAGGAGGAAGCGCTGGCGTTAGCAGACCGGGTGGTCGTCATGGATCGCGGCCAACTACGCGAGGTCGGAACTCCGCAACAAATCCACGGTCGGCCTAGGAGCTCATTCACCGCACGCTTTGTCGGCAACAACAACGTCTTTGGAGCCGTGGTCGTTTCAGAAGAGCCGCTCACTGTAAAGATCGGATTCACGTCGCTCCGATGCGCGGAGGCGGACACCGCCAGGGTCGGCGGCGAAACCACAATCGTGGTCCCAGCGGAGGCTTTCCGGCTCGTTCTTGAGAGCAGAGAAGACAACGTTTTGGCAGGGAAGATCAGGCTCAAGACCTTTCACGGGCCTCTGACTCGGGTTGAGTTGGAGGTTGAGGGTGAGAGCTGGATTACTACGCTGCCGAGCTCACAGGTCGTGTCTTACGCCGTGGGAGATGCGCTTCAGCTCTTCCTACCTATTTCAAACTGCCACGTGCTGAATGAAGACTAATATGCGACCGCGGCTCGTGCTCCTCGTTCTCGACGGCTTCTGCCCGAGACATTGCATAGAGGTGGTGAGCCCGAACCTGGTTACAATCCAGAGAGTCGGTGCCTACGCTCCGCAGGGTGGATGCTCTGTCTTGCCATCATCGACATATCCGAACCACGCCTCCTTGGTGACCGGGGTCGAGCCGATCGAGCACGGCATCTTCGCGAACACAACTTTTACTGCAAAGGGCATGCGCTCAGCTCAATTAGTCGGGGCTCAAGGCACCACGTTCCTGGACGCAGCGCTGGCGCAGGGTTTGCGAACAGGCGTCGTGGTCGGAGATCCGAACATCCTTGGTGTCGTGGGTGGCGACCGTTGCGACCAACATTGGCCTCCTGGGGGAGTGATGCCGGCGGGGACACCATTGGTTCGGGGATACGCCGAGAATGCCACGACGTTTCGCGAGCTAACACGCGTGCTCCGAGATGGTGCCGACGTTGTCCTATGCCAGCTCGATAATACGGACGGAATCTCACACCTGTTCGGCCCCGACTCGGCCGAAGCTATAGATGCTCATCGAGCGGCCGACCGGCTTGTGGGCGAGCTTGTCGAGTTGCTGCGCGGAGACGGGCGCTGGCTAGAGACGATCCTGTGCGTGCTCAGCGACCATAGTCAGATTCCAACGAGGAACGATGATCCTGCCATCGACCTACCAAGACACTTGTCGGAGGCAGGGTTGGTCAGTGAGGTCATCGAGGAGGGTAGCGCCTCGCTGATCCGCTGCCGTGAGATCGAAGAGTGCCAATCCGTTGTCGCAGCCGTTGAGGGAGTGGCCAAGGTCGGTGTCTTTGCAGATCGAATTGTCTATGCCTACGCTGAGCCGGGTCGGGGGTTTGCAAGCCGGAAGCCCCTGTCGCGCGGTATTCACGGAGGCCCTGAGACTGCCACAACGATCTGTTGCGCCATCGGTGGTCACCCCGGACTGCCGTCGATAGGGTCTGCGCTCGCGGCGTTAGTCCCGACGAGCGCCTCCATCGCTCCCTTGCTGATGGGCAGCGTGGGCATTGATTGGGACCGCGCCGCTCACGGTGTGCCCTATGGTTCCCCGTTGTAACTGCCCGGCAGGTGGGCTCATCCTGAGAAACGATGACCACCATGATCTCGTGAAAGATTCCAAGCGGGCGATCCCTCGGCCGACCGGCGTAACCACCCCCATAGGCGGTCGGGGTGGGCGCAGGTATCGCCTGGCGCAACCCCTAAGCCCGCGCGCGGTTTAAGTGGCGGGTCTGCTCCGACTGAGCCCCGCGCTGCTTAGTCGCTTTCTTGCCCTCTCGCTTCTCACAAGCCGGATAGCTCAGGGGAGAGCCGGCTCGCGTCGGTAAGCCTTCACGGCCACTTCAACCAAAATGTCAGGATGCCAGAAGTTCACCACCTCGGCGGGTTGGTAGCGATCGCTCATCGCGCGGGCTATGAACGGCTGGATACGGTCAAGCAGGCGAAACTCCGGATCGTACGTGAGCTTTCGGTGAGGGCCGCCTTGCGGCGCGGTGTTCTTCGCGCTGAGAACAGTGCGTATGGACGGTCATACGCACAGTGCCTTCGGGCGGCTTGAGGTCGTCGAGACGGGCCGGCGCCGTCGCTGGTCTGAGGACGAGAAGGCCAGGATCGTGTTGGAGAGCCTGGCCGGCCCGCGCCTCGTCTCCGCGACGGCGAGGCGACACGGGATCTCCCGCTCTCAGCTTCTGGCTTGGCATCGCACACTGCGCGCTGAGCGATCCGAGGCGGCACCAGTGCCGGGCTTCGTGCCGGCTGTGATCGTGCCCGAGCCGCCCACCGCCGTGACGCCGAACACGGGGTTGGGCTGCGCCAAGTCGGGTGATGATCGGATGGAGATCGTGCTGGGCCGCGGGCGGCGCGTAATCGTCGGTGCTGGCGTCGACGCCGCTGCCTTGGCCCGGGTCCTCGATGTCCTGGAGCGGCGATGATCCCGATCCCGTCGGGCGTTCGGGTGTGGCTGGCGACGGGGCACACGGATCTGCGCAAAGGGTTCGCCAGCCTGTCGCTGCAGGTTCAGGAGGTGCTGCGGCAGGATCCGTTGGGTGGCCACCTGTTCTGCTTCCGCGGCCGACGCGGCGACCTGTTGAAGGTTATCTGGCACGACGGCCAGGGCGCGTGCCTGTTCACGAAGAGGCTGGAACGGGGCCGCTTTTTGTGGCCGAGCGCAGCCGACGGCGCGGTGACGATCTCGCCGGCCCAGCTCGGTTACCTTTTATCGGGGATCGACTGGCGTCATCCCCAGGCAACTTGGCGTCCGACCTCAGTCGGATGACGATTCCGCTTGCCGGCACGGGTGGGTGTGATTCCATCTTGTGGTGACCGGCGCTTCTGAATCGCTTCCCGCCGATCTTGCCAGCGCCCATGCGATGATCGTCGCCGAGCGCGCGGCCCGCATCGCGGCGCAGGCCGAGCTCACCGATGCACGGGCCGAGGCGGCCAACGCGCAAGCGGATCTGACGAGCAGCGAAGCCCTCATCGCGCATCTGAAGCTGGCCATCGAGAAGCTGCGGCGCGAGCTCTACGGCACCCGCTCGGAGCGCAAGGCGCGGCTCCTCGACCAGATGGAGCTTAAGCTGGAGGAGCTCGAGGCGGCGGCGAGCGAGGACGAACGGGCCGCGCAGCAGGCGTCCACGGAGGCGGTCAGATCGTTCGAGCGCAGGCGGCCGTCGCGTCGCCCGTTTCCGGATCACCTGCCGCGAGAGCGCGTCGTCATCGCCGCGCCGCAGACCTGCCCGTGCTGCGGTTCGGCACGGCTGTCGAAGCTCGGCGAGGATATGACCGAGACGCTGGAGGTGATCCCGCGCCGCTGGAAGGTGATCCAGACCGTGCGCGAGCGCTTCAGCTGCCGCGATTGCGAGACGATCACGCAGCCCCCTGCACCCTTCCACGTCACGCCGCGCGGCTTTGCCGGACCGAACCTGCTCGCCACAATCTTGTTCGAGAAGTTCGGTCAGCATCAGCCCTTGAATCGGCAGAGCGAGCGCTATCGGCGGGAGGGCATCGACCTCAGCGTCTCGACGCTCGCCGATCAAGTCGGCGCCTGCGCGACGGCCCTGCGACCGCTGTACGGGCTGATCGAGGCTCACGTTCTGTCGGCTCATCGCCTGCACGGCGACGACACCACGGTGCCGATCCTCGCCAAGGGCAAGACCGTGACGGGGCGCATCTGGACCTATGTCCGAGACGATCGGCCCTTTGGCAGCCGGGCGCCGCCGGCGGCCCTCTACTATGCGTCGCGCGACCGCGCCGGTGCGCACCCCGGGGCAGCTTCGGCCCTGGGAACGAGAGGACGACTTGAACCCCTTCGGTCCGATGTGCGCTACCGCACAGGGGGTGAGCCCCCCACGCGGGAGCACCGCGAGCGATGGACGCGCTCCTCTCGAGCACGGTGCAGACCGGCTCCGGCCTCCAGTCGCGCACGATAATGGAAACGTCGGCTTGTTCCGCCTTGGCAGCGCAGCGGTCCCTCATCATCTCGGCGGCAGCACGAGCAGCTTCAAGGCGAGCGGCTGCGGCATTTAGCAGGTCAAGCCCATCCCCGTCCTCGACGGTGACCGAGTTGTCGAAGTAGAAACGCGCGATGGCCGTTAATGCCACGCTTCGCAAACTGTTGCATTGTACTATGTGAAACGCCGGGCCCAACGCCCCGCTCACCGGCTCGTTACTTGCCCGCTCCGCGAAGGCGCCTATTGTTGTAGCGCCACAGGGCGAAGCTTCGCCTCTCTGTCACGACCTCCGTGGGACGCCCTCGTGGTGAACCCCGCTCGCCAACCCGTCCGAGCGGGGTTCTTTCATTGCCAGGAACCCCTTGGCTACGGCGGCGTCCTGCCGGTCGCACGCTGGGAAATGCTGGGGCCGTTCACCGCCATGGACGGCATCCTCCCCTTTCGCGCGCGCTGCGATATGCCAGCTGGCTTCGCGAGGCCTTTAACTGGCGGGCACCAGACGCTGAGAGTCTGTGGCGCGAATGCCGCAACGAAACTCAATCGGGCGACGACGCGGCCCGCGGGCCTTGCTTCTTCCGACAGGAGAACCTTCAAGTCGGGACGCGCGGATAGCCCGCTTGCAGAGATCTTGGCAAAACGAAGCGCGGCGGCCGGGAAGCTTCGCAAGTTTCCGAGCCAAGTGGAAGGATCGGGAATGGTGTTGTCGGGGGAGTGGGTACGGCTCCTTTTGCTGCTCACCACAGGGTTCCTGCTGTCCGCTTGCAGCCAGCCGAGCCGCCTCGCCGCCGTTCCTTCCGGCGCCGTCACGCGCGCGAGCGTACTCGATCTGCCGAACGCCCGCTTCCTCGTCACCGATCGCGCCGCCATGGCGGCGGAGGGGCGCGCGTCGCTTGAGCGCGAGAAGGCCGCTCGTAAGGCCGAAGGTCGCAGCGGCCCGCTGCCGACGGCTCACTTTCTAGCCTTGTCCGGAGGAGGCGACGACGGGGCGTTCGGGGCGGGACTGCTGAGAGGCTGGAGCGAGCGCGGCGATCGACCGACCTTCAAGCTCGTCACCGGCATCTCGACGGGCGCGCTCAGCGCGCCTTTCATTTTCCTTGGACCGGCCTACGACGACGCACTAGCGGAAGTTTATACGCAGAGCACACAAACGGACATCTTCAAGCGCAGATCAATCCTTGCCGCGGTAACGGATGACGCATTGACCGACACTACACCGCTGTATGGAACAATCTCGCGCTATCTCGACGATGCCTTCCTCGACCGGATCGCAGCGGAGTACGATAAGGGTCGCCTGCTCCTCGTCGCGACGACCAACCTCGACGCCGCCCAGCCCGTAATCTGGAACATCGGCGCCATCGCCAAGAGCGGCGGCCCGCAGCGGCTTGAGCTCGTTCGGCGCATTCTGCTTGCCTCAGCGGCCATCCCGGCGGCTTTCCCCCCGGTGATGTTCGACGTTACCGCCGACGGGCAGGCCTACCAAGAAATGCATGTGGACGGCGGGGCAGTCGCGCAGGTCTTCCTATACCCGCCTACCCTCTCCGTGCGGGAGTTGCCGCGCCGCCGCGTAGCGTACATCATCCGCAACGGCAAACTCTCGCCGCCCTGGGAGGACGTCAAGCGGAGGACGGTCTCTATCGCAGGACGCGCCATTGCGACCATGATCGCGAGCTCGGGCGTCGGCGACACCTACCGCATTTATGCAACGACCCAGCGCGATGGCGTCGCCTTCAACCTGGCCTACATCGGGGACGACTTTCAGGAGCCCTATCCGGGCCCCTTCGATCCCGGCTACATGGGCAAGCTTTACCGCTACGGCCAGGACAGGGGCCGGCGCGGCACCGGCTGGCAAACGACGCCACCGGGCTATGGCACCGCCGTTCCCGGCTCAGGGGCCTGACAGCGCCTGCCGACCGGGCAGCTTAAGAATGCAATGATCGCCGGAGCGCCCAGCTTGGCGGCCGCCATGACCCCGGAATGCTCCCTCGAAATGGAATGACTGACTCCATATCCTCGGATCACTCCATGACCCATCCGTGGCTGACGATGAGCGACTGCCCAGTCAACGCGTTGGTCGGGAATGCAGCAAAGAAAAGGGTCGCTGCCGCTACGTCGGCCGCCGTTGTGAATTCGCCGTCGACGGTCTCCTTCAGCATCACCTTCTTGATGACGTCGTCCTCTGAGATTCCGAGCGTCTTCGCCTGCTCCGGAATCTGCTTATCGAAAAGCGGCGTGCGAACGAAGCCTGGGCAGACGACGTTGGCGCGCACCCCGTGCTTCGCGCCCTCCTTCGCGACCACCTTCGCTAATCCGATGAGGCCGTGTTTCGCGGCGACATACGGCGCCTTGAGCAGCGAGGCCTCTTTCGAGTGCACGGACCCCATGTAGATGACGGAGCCACCCCGTCCGGACTTGTACATGTGAGGCAGGCAGGCGCGGGTCGTCAGAAAAGCCCCGTCGAGATGAATCGCGATCATCTTCTTCCAATCGGCATACGTGAATTCCTCGAGCTTATGCACGATCTGGATGCCGGCATTGCTCACGAGAATGTCGACGCTGCCGAACTCGCGGACGACGGCTGCTACCCCACGCTCGACCGCTTCCTCGTTTGCGACGTCCATCGCAACGCCCAGCGCCTTGTGGCCCGACGTCGCAATCTCGGCAGCGGTTGCGTTCGCAGCGTCGAGATTCAGATCTGCAACGGCGACGTTTGCGCCCTCGCTGGCGAACAGCACGGCGATCTCCTTGCCGATTCCACTCGCCGCGCCTGTGATGATGGCCGTCTTGCCCTGCAGCTTCATTTCGACTCCTGGTTGGCGGCGAGATAGTCGTGGACGATCGTGCCGAGCCCCAGCGTGAGGTCGGAGAGGATGTGTACGCCGGAAATCACCTCCCTGACAGGCTGTAACGCAACGGGTGCACCGTACGGGGCTCGCCGAGGGACGAGCAGGCCGCCTGCCGGACGGCCGTGCGGGTCAGTTGGCCATCGGCTTCGAGCCGCCCCAAGAGCGATTAGCCGCGACTTCCCCCTGCCAGCCTCACCGACGAGGCTCACAAGCTGGGCCCGGCCCTGCTTCATCCGGTCGAAGGTCCTCATGAGTTCGTTGAGCTCGCCGGCGCGCCCGACCATCCGGCCACGAGCCCCATGGCTGCAAGCCCGCGGGCTGATTGAGCGGCCTATGAGCGGCGATGACCATGGCGTCCACAGGCGCGTCGTGGGTGAAGGTGAAGAACCCAAAAATAACAGCGGCGGGGAGCCTGTCGTGGGAACCGCATGACTTAAGGCGGTTGTGTGGTAGTCTGTTCAGTAGCCATATCCAGCCACTCCCGTTCTCCGTGTGGTGGAGAGGCCGCGCGCGAGGACGCGACCCTTGCCCCGACCTCGCCTTTGTGCATCGCGGTGGGCGATGATGCTGACGCGCCGTGCGCTGGTTTGCTCTGCGACGCTTGCTCTGGCGGGCCGCCCGGTCGCGCAGGAGCGCACGCGCCTCGTGTTCGCGACCGCTGGGCAGGGCAGCGCGTTCCTAGCGTTCGGCCCAGTTCCGAGCTATATCAGAGCGCAACTCCGCTGAGACCCTCGCACTAATCCACCTCCGGGGCCGCTGGCGTGTCGCAGCTTTTGATCGCCGACTTCGCGATCGGGGTTGGCGGCCGGGCGAAAACGTGCAGTTGGAATACCGTTGGCCCAATGGTGACGCCACTGCGACCCGGGCCGCAAGAGCTTCTCACGCTGAAGCCCGATCTTCTGGTCGCCACGAACACCTTGGCAACCAACGCGTTGCGAGCGCTTACGAGCTCGGTGCCCATCTTGTTCGTGAACGTAACTGATCCCGTAGCCGCAAAGATCGTGCAAAGCCTCAGCCATCCCGGCGGCAACGTCACGGGCTTCACGGACATGGACCCGGCCATTGCGGGCAAGTGGGCAGAGCTTTTGAAAGAATTGGTTCCCGGCCTCCAAACCATCGCCATGGTGTACAACCCGGACCTCGCGCCATACGCTCACCTTTACCTCTCGACGTTTGAGAACTCAGCGGCAGCACTCGCGCTCAAACCCCAAATCGTGCACGTTACGTCACCCGACGAGTACGAGCCGACTATCAAGCGCTTCGCCTCGGAAGCAGGCTGCGCCCTCATCCTTCTTGACGATGGGATGTTCACCCGGAAGCCGGAGTTCGTAACGGCTATAGCCCGGAAGCATCGTGTCCCCGTGATGTACACAAACGTCGCATACGTGAGGCAGGATGGCGGCTTAGTTGCCTACGGCGTAGATCTGACGTGAGCGCCATCGGCAGACTACATGGACCGTATACTCAAGGGAGAGCGCCCCGAAGACCTGCCAGTTCAAATGCCGATCGCGTTGGCGTCGACCTCGTGCCCCGGGGCCGCGGCGACCGCTTGCTCGGAGCATTGGCGACAGACAATTCAGCTCACGTTTTAGGCTTTAGCGTGGTCGCGGCGGCCGCTCCTTATGATCGCGAATGCACGCTCCGCCCGACGGGATCCAACCCTGCGGACAGCTTGAGCCCTTGCGCTCGATCGCCAGCGGCGCGGCTCGGCCCCCGCTGGGGATACACTGACCAGCGCTCCAGATGTAGCCCCAGGGGCAGCTCCCGGTGCGCGACTGCGGGATGGGCAGCGGCTGGGCGATCGCGGGCGAGCCGACGAAGGGGAGCAGGGTGAGGGCGAGGGCGAGGCGCATTGATCGGAGCCCTATCACCGGAAAGCAACCAATCCACCGTGTGCGCTGGCGCACGGACACCATAAGCCACGAGGGCGGTACTTGACACCACGGCCGCTGAGGAGAGCCCACGTGAACCGCATGACGCCAAAGCGCAAGGGGTACGACGATAAAGTCACGGCCGCCGCCGCGCTACGAACGCTGCAACGCGAGCACAAAGGGGCAGGAGAATGGTCGGGCGAAGCGCACAGGCGCTCCGATGAAATTTGCAAGGTTCTCGACAGCCACGAGCGCACCGCTGCGCTCTTGCACAAGCTCTAATTATAACAGAAAGGATCGTTCGTGACGCCGCAGAACGGAACTCCTACAGCGCGGTGGCTGTCGGGCACGGAAATGTACTCTAACTTGCCCGCCGAAACGCGCCCCTGCGGCGGATTATGTAGGGGTTTTGCATTCCCTTCGCTCGCGGCGGGGGCGTTTCGAGGCACC
>CAWHWW010000022.1:0-200590 GCA_963833135.1 uncultured cyanobacterium
GCTACTGAGTTGTAACGGGGTCTGGCACCTTAACACGCGGATTTGTTTCATATTCTGCGTACTGCCCGGTATCATCCTCCCCGTGCAGCTCACGACCCTCGACTGGGTCATCGTCATCATCTCGATCGTCCTCTCGTTCGCCCCCGCCATCTACTTGATGCGCCGCGCGGGATCGAGCACCACCGAATTTTTCACCTCCGGCCGCGCCGCGCCGTGGTGGCTGATCGGCGGCTCGATGGTGGCGACGACGTTTTCCACCGACACGCCGAATCTCGTCACGAATCTCGTGCGCGAGCGCGGCGTCGCCAACAACTGGGTGTGGTGGGCGTTTCTGCTCACCGGCATGAGCACCGTGTTCTTCTACGCGCGGATGTGGCGCCGATCCGGCGTCCTCACCGACCTCGAGTTCTACGAGATCCGGTATTCCGGCAAGGCGGCAGCGCTGGTGCGCGCGTTCCGCGCCGTCTATCTCGGTCTCTTCTTCAACGTCGTGATCATGTCGACGGTGAACCTGGCCGCTGCGAAGATCGCCAACGTCCTGCTCGGATGGCCGATGTGGCAGACGCTCGGCGCGTGCGCGGTCATCAACATCGCGTTCGCGTCGATCGCAGGCTTGTGGGGCGTCTTGATCACCGACGTCTTTCAATTCGTGATCGCCATGACGGCGTCGTTCGCCGCGGCGTATTACGCACTGAACCAGCCGCAGGTCGGCGGCCTGTCGGGGCTCGTCGCGCAGATCCCGCCGTCGACGCTGCAGCTGCTGCCGGATTTCAACGACTGGCCGCTGACGCTGTCGGTGTTGATCCTGCCGCTGACGATCTCGTGGTGGTCGGTGTGGTATCCGGGCTCGGAGCCGGGCGGCGGCAGCTACATCGCGCAGCGCATCCTCGCATCGAAGAGCGAAAAGGATGCGCTCGGCGGCACGCTGTTCTTCAACGTCGCCCACTACGCGCTGCGCCCGTGGCCGTGGATCATCGTCGCGCTCTCGTCGATGCTCGTCTATCCCGAGCTCGACGACATCGCAAAGGCGTTCCCGTATCTCGATCCCAACCTGATCGGCCACGACACCGCCTACTCGGCGATGCTGGTGTTCCTGCCGCATGGCGTCCTCGGCCTGATGGTCGCGGGCCTGCTCGCCGCGTACGTCTCGACGATCTCGACGCATCTCAACTGGGGCACGTCGTATCTCGTGCACGATCTCTATCGTCGCTTCATTCGCACTGACGCCGACGAGCGTCACTACGTGATGATGGGCCGCATCGTTACCGGCCTGCTGATGCTGCTGCGCCGCCGGCATGACGTTCCTGCTCGAATCGGCGCGCACCAGTTTCGAATTGCTGCTGTCGATCGGCGCGGGGTCGGGACTGCTGTATCTGCTGCGCTGGTACTGGTGGCGCATCAACGCGTGGAGCGAGATTGCCGCAATGGTCGTCTCGTTCGTGGTGTCGATCGGGTTCTTCGTGGCGGGGAAGACGGGCGCGGCGGTCGATCCAAACGTCGCCCTTCTCGTCACGGTGTTCGCAACCACATTCGCGTGGATCACCGTCACGCTCGCGACGCGTCCGGAAAACGAATCGACGCTGGTGCGCTTCTACCAGCTCGTCCGTCCGGCCGGTTCGCTCTGGGGGCCGATTCCCGCCAAGGCCGGCGTCGGTCCCTCGCCTGACAGTATTTCTGTGCAGCTCCTGGGCTGGGTTCTCGGCTGCGCGTTCGTGTATTCGACGCTCTTCGGCGCCGGCAGCGCGCTCTACGGCCACACTACGCAGGCCGCCGTTTTCGGCGTGGTCTGGGTGATCAGCGGGTTGGGGCTTCTGAGAATCCTGAACTTCCTCTGGCACTAAGGCACCTTACGCACAGTACGCACAGTACGACAGCACAGGTACGCACCGATAGAATCAAGGAGTCATGATTTCCGGCGTCGCGCGCCAGGCCGGTCCGAGACGTCCACGCGCTGCCGCACGTGGACCAGGACTGACTTGAGCAGCCCCATCTGATCGGCGCTGGTCTTCGCCGCCGCCTCGAATTTCGCGTCCATCGATTCGCGCAGCCCTTCCAGGCCCTCCAGGCCAAGCTTGGCCACCGCGTGTGTTTCGTCGAGCCGAACCATGAGCTGGTCGAACTTCGACGTGACGTTCTCATCGAGCACCCCGAACTTGCCTTCGAGCGTGCCGAACTTCTGATCCATCGCGTCGAAGCGCTTGTCCATCGCGTCGAACTTTTCGTCGACCGCGTCGAACCGTTTGTCGAGCGAATCAACTTTCTTCACCAGCAGCTTGATTTCTTCTTCCATGGACATCTCGTATTCGCGCATCGTAGCATCGTCCTCCGCCGTCAATCGCTGCGAAGATGATGCCGGCGTGAAATAGGGCAAATCACGAACGATCCCGCCCGACACCTACGAACGCCGCTCAGTAATTGCGATCACGCAGCGCTCGTCGTGCCGCAGGAATTACAATGCGAGGCCCATGACCGCATCACAGTTCCGCCGCATCGTCCTCGGTCTGCCGGGCGTCGTCGAAGCCTCGCACATGAGCCATCCCGATTTTCGCGCCGCCAACGGGCGAATCTTCGCGACGCTCACTGAAGATGAAACGAAAGGAATGGCATCGCTGACGCCGGACCAGCAGGCCGGCTTCCTCGGGCGCGCGCCAAAGACGTTCATTCCTGCCGCCGGCGCCTGGGGACGTGGCGGCTCGACGATGATCGAGCTGAAGAGCGCGGATGCCGAGATTGTCGGCGAAGCGGTGACGCTGGCCTGGCAGCACATGTCGGCACTGCCACCGTCGAAAAGCGGTAAGGCGAAGAAGGCGAAGCGGCGCTAGTCAGTCCCGAGGCTTTTCGCCTTCCGGCGCAGCGCTTCCAGGTTCTTGATCTGCTGTTTAACCGTCGACTGCCGCTTGGAGGATCTTGCCATGGGTGACGACGGTAACATCGTCAGCTGCGACTGCGTTTGACCGAAGATCGATGCAGTCGAAATAGGGCAGGATGTCTAACCGGGTCTCTCAAGCGCAGTGATTCGCTTGTTGTGGTCCGCCAGGACCAAGTCATGATCGCCGAACTTGGTATCGACTTTCTTGTTGAGCTCAACGAGTTCGCGTCGGATTCCATCCAGCACACCGCCATATCCTCCGGCAGCGAGCGTGACTTTGCTATCGAGACTCTCGAAGTGCATCTTCATCCGCAGCTCGGCTCGCTGCTCGAACTGGTCGATGTGCGTCTTGACGCTCTGGTCGGCTCGCTGCTCGAACCGGTCGATGTGCGTCTTGATGTTTTGGTCGGCGCGCTGCTCGAACTGGTCGATGTGCGTCTTGATGCTTCGGTCGGCGCGCTGCTCGAACTGGTCGATGTGCGTCTTGATGCGCTGCTCGAAGGCACCTGAGAGGCGCTTTTCGACTGCTGTCCGCGATACGCGTCGTGATGCGCTCCTCGAAAGCGCCCGAGAGGCGTGCTTCGACAGCGTCTTCGACATGCGTCTTGATGCGCTCCTCGAAAGCACCTGAGAGGCGCTTTTCGACTGCGTCTGCAACCGCGCTGGCGAGCTCCTGAAACTGCGGATCCATAGCCGACGACGATCCTCTCATCGTCGGACGACGATCGCAATATGGCAGATACTCGCGTACGAACCTGGAACGCCAACAGAACCAAACCTGGAACTCGGAACCTGGAACCCGGAGACCGTCTAGAGCTGAGGTCGCCTTCCCGCCGAGCACCGCGACGACCTTGTCGATGTCTTCGTGGGTATTGAATACCGACACCGCGAGCCGGATCCGATTCTCATTCGCGATCACCGTCGCCGCCACGTGTCCCGCCTGCAGCATCTTCGTCGTCGCCGCGGGATCCTTCACCTCGAACGCGACGATCGGCGTCTGCGTTTCGATCGGCGTCAGCGGCTTGTAGCCGAGCGGCGGCAGTTCCTTCTGCAATCGATCCGTGAGCTGCTGCGCGTGCATGCGGATGTTGCGTGAGGCCGCACTTGTTGACGTAGTCGATGCCGGCGTTGACGGCCGCGGCCATGATCACCGGGATGCCGCCGGTCTCGTATCGCGCCGCGCCGGGCATCGGCTCCCACGTCAGCTGCGCGCGGTTGAAGTTCGACACCTGCCGATGCCCGTATCTCGTCGTCGGCAGCACCGTGCCTTGCAGATCCTCGCGCACGTAGAGGAAGCCGATGCCGCGTTCGCCCATCAGCCACTTGTAGGTGCCGGACGAGGCGAAGTCGATGCCGAGCGCCTTGACGTCGACCGGCACCGCGCCGACCGCCTGGATGATGTCGGCAAACACGTGCGCCCCGCGCGCGTGCGCGATCGCGCTCACCGCCTTCACGTCGTGCATGAAGCCGTTGACGTTCGACACCATCGCCATCGACACCAGCCTGGTGTTCTTGTCGATCGCCTTCGCCATGTCTTCCGGCTCGATCGTCCAGTTCTTGTGCTTGACGATGCGGAGCTGGACGCCTTTCTTTTCGAGCTCCTTGTACATGTAGAGGGAGGTCGTGAAGTGCAGCTCGTCGATGACGATGTTGCTGCGCGGCTGCTCTCGCCTCTCGCGCAGGTCGAGCAGCCCATGACGACGATGTTTTCGCCGTCGGAGGTGTTGGCGGTGTAGGCGATCTCGGTCGGCCTGACGCGTTGATCATCGCGCCGAACTTCTTCTTCAGCTCTTCCTGCTTCGCCGCGCCGAAGTCCGAGCGTCCCTCGCCGGGCCGAAGAGTCGATAGTCGATGACGTTCTTCATCGCCTCGGACGCGAAGATGCCGATCGGATGCATCGACGCCGAGTTCAGGTAGGTCTCGGTGGCGACGGAAGGGAAGTGCAGGCGGACGGACGGAGGGAAGACTCCTGCACGCGCTGTCGCTTGCGCGGCCGCGAAGAGCGGCTTCGCCGCGATTGCCAGAGATCCCGCGCCGACCAGGAATTCGCGTCGATTCATTGCTGCCTCCAAAGGCCTTAGGGCTTACGGGTCCTAAGGTCTTGAAGTCCTAGCTGAGCCTTAGAACCTTCAGAACCCTAAGCCCGTAAGCCCTGCAAGCCCGTAGGCACCTCAGTTCAAGTCCTTCGTCACCACCATAAACTGCTGCACGTCGATCATGTCCTTCGCCCCGAGCGGCGCGAGCCGCGCCAGCAGCTGCTGCGCCATCCGCAGCGTCGCGTCGTAGGTTTCCCAGTTCGGCGTCGAGTCGTATTTCAGGTCGAACGCCATGCGCGCGGCGATCAGCTCGGTGTTGGTCGGCTTGAGCGCGATGAACTTCGTCGGATCGGCGAGGAACGGCAGCAGCGTCACGATCGGCCAGGTGTTGACCTTGCCGCCGTCGGCCGGCAGCTGGCTCACCGCTTCGGCCATCGCCTTGAAGGTCGTGCTGGCCCGGGTTGGCGACGAACGCCAGCGTGTAGCCGAGCACCTTCGTCGAGGCTTCGTCCGCCTTCACGAACGCCTTGTGCACGGCCTTCACTTCGAACGGCGACAGGATGTTGGTGGCGCGGAAGATGCCGTCGAGCGCGCCGGCGATCTCGGCGTGCTTGCCTTCGTCGACCATCGCCGCGCCGCGGCCCTCGGCGAAGTTGGCGGCGAACACTTCCTGCGCCGCGCGCTTGTTGCGCATGTCGGCGTCGACGAACTTCTCGTCCTCGAACTTCGCCGGATACGTCTGCCTCGAACCACTGCACCGCGGCGTCGAGATCGTTCTGCAGGTCCTTGACCTTGCGCTTGCGAGACCTTCTTCGGCTTGCCCGGCCCGGTCTCGATGCGCATCGAGCTCGGGATCGCTCTGCACGCTCGACTTGGTCAGCTGCGGCGCGTCTTCGCGAAGCTTGCGTTGCGGACCCTGTGGGGAGCTCGGCCAGCGCGGGGAAGTGGATGATTGCGTAGGGCGAAAGAATCTCGATGACCTTGCCGCGCCGCCAGACGGTATGTTCTACAAGGACACCCACATCGTTCGGGGTCAAAACCATCCGCACATTCTACTTGGTTTGCTTGCCCGCCGTAGCGCGAGCGCGAAGGTGGGTCGAGATGTAACGGATCGCCGGTTATCCAGCCGCGACCTTTGCCTGCCGGAAGAAGTCCGCCGGCATTGGCTGGCGCAGCTTCCAGACAAATTGAATCGGTCGTTCGTGCTGATGCGACATGTAGTCGACTGGTCCAAGAAACGTATAGGGCATCGTCAAGCCGTCCTGCACTCGTCGTTGCCGAACGAAAAGGAGAACGTTCGTCCGTCGTTCTCGATGATGGATGTACCGCTGTCCCGTTGGTGATGACTGCGACGTGGCCGCCTGCGACTCCCAATGAAAGAGCGTCGGCGATATTGCATAGTCCTTGTAGAGCGTCGTCGGCGAATAGTCGCGCTCGGACTTTTCGAGCGTCACGAAGAAGAGGTCGCTCTTTGATGGCTCGTGGTAATAGACGCCGGCCTGTGGTTGAAAGAACTTGTCCGGCGTGATCACGCCAAATGCCGACAGGATTTCAACGAGTGAGTGGCGCGCGTGGATCGAGAGTGGAGCAAACTCGCTGGCGAAAGTTAAGTGATCAGCTCGTTCCTCGAGTATGTCTAGCAAGACGAGGAGCTCGTCGACGATTGCCGGGTGCGCCTGAATTTGCGTCGCCGCGTCGCTGAGACCGCTCGGTTTGTCATTGGTCCAAAGCGTGTGAAGCAGCGCAGTGAGGAGGCGAGGGTCGGCGTTGTGTCCACGAAGCCACGCTCGATAGGCGAAGAGGCGAATCGGATCGTCGACGTGCAGCAACCGGTGCAACGCTTTACTGAGTCGGTCTTCCGCTGGTCCTGCTGTTGGCATCGGCAGTCCTGCCGCTCTCTGGAGCGCGGACCAACTGCCGTTCTTGAACACGTCAAGCAACTCAAGCCCTGTTTCCTCGAGAAATAGCTGGAGTGTGATGGGCCGCTTCTTGTCGGCTGCTTCCTGATCGACCAGAGCGCGCAGTTCGCGAACCATCGCTGGCCGCTGGCTCGGAATGGCCTCGCGGAGATTCTGGAGCACGATCTCCTTCGCCACCCGATCGAGTTGCATCGTGCAGCCGGCCGGCAGGAACGGGAAACCTTGTTCGATCTGCTTTGTCACCTCGGTTCGCGAGGTGCCAGTCACCGCGCGGTAGCGGAGATCGAAGCGAAACTTTCGATGCGACCGACCGATGAAGTCCAGCACGGTCACGCAATCCTTGCCTTCGAAGCGGCGCAGGCCGCGACCGAGCTGCTGCATGAACACGAGCGCGCTTTCGGTCGGCCGCAGGAACAGCAACGTGTCGATGCTGGGAATGTCGACGCCTTCGTTGAACAGGTCGACCGTGAAGAGCGCACGCAGCGAACCTCGTTCGAGGGCGGCGAGCGCCTGCTTGCGCACGTCGCTGTCGGTGTCGGCGGTCACAGATTCAGATGGCAGGCCCGCCTCAGTGAACCGCCGCGCCATGAATCGCGCGTGCTCGATGCTGACGCAGAAGCCTAGCGCCCGCATCGTGTGCGGATCGCGCAGCTTGTCTTGAAGCTGCTGCAGCACCAGCCTCACGCGCGCATCGTCTCCGGTGTAGAGGTGTTCGAGCGCGGCCACGTCGTAACCCTTGCGCGCCCAGTCACCTGAGACAGGTCGGTGTTGTCGCTGAGCCCGAAGTACTGAAACGGGCAGAGCAGCCCGCGCTCGAGCGCATCCCACAGCCGCAGCTCCACCGCGATGTGATTGTCGAAGTAGTGGAGGATGTCGTCGGCGTCGGTGCGTTCCGGCGTCGCGGTCAGCCCGATCAGTTCTTTCGGCTTCAAGTGCTCGAGTAGCCGCCGATAGGTCGGCGCGGTCGCGTGATGGAATTCGTCGACGATCACGACGTCGAAGGCCTGCGGATCGATGTGCGTCCAGATCCTGCTGAGCGAGTCCCTGAACCGACGCGAACACATGCCGCCATTCGTCGGGACGATGGCCGTCGACGTAGAGCTCGCCGAATGCGCCGTCACGCAGCACCTGGCGGAACGCGCTGAGGCTCTGCCTCAGAATCTCCTGCCGGTGAGCGACGAACAGCAGGCTCGGGTCGCCCATCTGCTGCCTCAGTCGCTTGAAGTCCAGTGCAGAGACGATCGTCTTGCCGGTGCCGGTCGCGGCCACGACCAGGTTGCGATGCCTACCATGGCGTTCTCGTTCGACGGCCAGCTTCTCGAGCATCTCGCTCTGGTGCGGCCACGGCGTCACGTCGAGAAACATCGAGCGGCGCACCATCGCGGTGTTCGCCACCGGGGACACCGCCGCATCGAAGCGCGCCGCATCCCGAGCCGGGTCGTAGTCCTGATACTCAGGACTCTGCCAGTAGGTGTCGAAGGTGGCGTCAAACTTTCCGAGGATGTCGGGTGACGTGACCTCCGACAGGCGAACGTTCCACTCAACGCCGTCAATCAGCGCCGACTTCGAGAGATTCGACGAGCCGATGTAAGCGGTGGAGAAGCCTGTCGCTCGGCGAAACATCCAGGCCTTTGCATGAAGCCGCGTCGATTGCGTGTCGTACGACACCTTGACTTGAGCGCCCAGTGACACGAGCCAATCGAGAGCCTTTCGCTCCGTGGATCCGGTGTACACGGTTGTGATCACGCGCAACGGTTTCCCGGATCGGCGGTGCGCACGGAGTTGGTCTTCGAGCACACGTAATCCGTGCCAACGAACGAATGCGCACAGTAAGTCAATGGAATCGGCCGACGGGATTTCGTGCGCAAGCGCGTGTGCCAGCGCCGGCTCGCCACGCGCGTTCACGAGGAGGTCGGAGTCGGACAGCGGGACTAGGGGCGGGATGATCGGTTTCTCATCACCAAGTATGCCCGACCGCTCTTGAATCGACTGTAGCATTTCGGGGGGCACCCCGATCGTGTCGTCGCTGTTCTTAAGCACCGACATGAGTTGGTTAGCGAGTTCGGCTTGTCGAGCCAGGCGCTCTTCTGCGGGGAGGCCTCGGAGAGCATTGGAAACAACGTCTTGAACGTGTCTGGCGAGGACCGCGTGCGCTTCGGCCGCGTCGACCGGGTCCTTTCGGATCGTTGTTCGAGTTGCGTCGAGCTTTAGGAGTCGAGCCTTAAGTTGCGCGGTAATGATGCGCTCATAAAGCCCTACGGGAAGGTCAGACATTCGTCGCCAGGTTACTCGAGCCTGTCTCCGATGTCACACCGGTAAGAGTTCTCTTCACCGTGGAGTACCGGAGGCCTCGACGAACCTGCAGACGGCATTCACCAATCGCAACTGCTCGACGGTCTGACAGCGAGACTCAAGAAGACATGGGGAGCACACAAGCACTGACAGGCACTTCGCTCGAGAGATCGCCACGTTGAAGCGATTGCGGTTGAACAGAAACTCTAATCCTCGGGGCACATCGTCGCCGCTTGACGACGTCATTGAGAACAGCACGACCGCGGCTTCGCGGCCCTGGAACTTGTCGACTGTGCCGACCTCAATTTCCGGAGGCAACTGCTCGCGAAGGCTTCTGACCTGCATGTTGTAAGGCGCGACCACCAGGATGTCGGCGGCGGTGAGGGCCCGTTCCGGTCCGTCGCGTTCGGTCACGGTGGCGGAGCCGTCGAGTAGCTTAGCGACGATCGATCCAATCGCCTCGGCCTCTTCCGGCGATTGCTGCGCGTTGTGCTGATGCTCGACCGGCACATAGCGAAGGCCGGTGCCGCTCAATCCAGAGGAACGAACGCCCTGCCGCTCGCAACCCGGCGCGCTCACAAGCCTGCCGTCGTAGGAAAGGTCCGATACGAACCGGCAAACGTCTGGATGCATCCGCCACGAGTTCGCGAGAAAAATACCGCGATCTTCGGCGACCGTTGAGGCATCGCCGAGCAAATGCTCGAGCACCGAACGACCGGAGCCCTCTGGGTGGGGGCTCTGCGTCACGTGAGGAAGTTGCTGCGGATCGCCGAGCAGGACGATATTCCTCGCCGCCGTGGCAACGGCAACGGTATCAGCGAGCGAGGTCTGACCGGCTTCGTCCAGGAACAGGTAGTCAAATTGCTGATCGAAGGCCGAACGTGCGAAGAGCCAGGCCGTGCCGGCAACGAGCTGCGCATCCGACTCCTCGCAGACTTTGTTATTTGATTCGCTCGTGATGAAACGGCCTTTGTAGACTGTCTCTTCGCTGGTCGACCGTTTCTTGAGGCCGGTAAACGAGACGCCTTCGGCTGCGGCAACCCGTTCGACCTCGTCCAGCAAGTTGTGAATAGCACGATGGCTCGGCGCCGCCACGCCGACTCGCTTGCCGTTCTTCAGCAACGACACGATGAGCCGCGCGCCGGTCCAGGTCTTGCCGCTTCCCGGCGGCCCCTGGATGAAGAGGTAACTGTCGTCGAGTTCGGCGACAAGTCGCTTCTGCTGCTCGAGATCGATCGTCTGGATGACACGAGACGATGAAAAGCTGAAACGTGGCGGCCGGGCCGCAAGGATGTCTCAACGGCCCGATACGGTGATCTGCTTCCGATTACCGCGTCAGCGACGCGCTGAATCGCGTTGCGCTGAGCCTTGTCCGGAATCGGACCGCCCGCGATCACGGCTTCCGGCAGAGGCTCGTCCTTTAGTCCTGGACCGCGGCGAAGGCCGAGACGTCCGGCTGCCGCATCAATCCATTCGATCGACCCAGCCGCCCCCACTGTCAGTGGACCGTCGACATCCGCGTCTGCCTTGAGCTTGAACTCCTGAGGCGGGAATTCGAGCGTATGGATCAGCGATCTCGCGTACTGGAGGGGCGGTGTATCGACTGGCTTCAGGTAGGCGATCGATTCGGTGTCTTCCAGCAACTCATCGAGCGACTTCTTGCGTCGATCAAAGTACGACCACCATTCCGGCTTGGCTTCGCGACGGTGATAGTCGAGCAAGGCGCCAAGCAGCTTCGCCCAAGGCTGAGCGCCGGCATTCAGTGCGCGCGCGCCGCTCCGCATGCTCATCCGGCTCTATCTCAACGGGCTTCTCGCGATCACCCGGCAGGGCGCGAAAGGGAATACCGACATCGAATGAATTGCGCACCTCATCGCGACGCTCGAGCAGCCAACGATGAAGCTTCAGCGTCGAATCGCAGTCTTCCTCGTTGTAACGCTCGATGGCATCGAGGATGGATTGATCGCCGGTGTCCATCCACCGCTGGAACTCGAGCATCGATTGGCCGCCCCCGGTGACCGCTCCCTTGCCGGCGTCTGGCATGAAGAACTGCCGCACGGCCTTGATCGAATAGCTGTTGTGCGAGATGCGCAGCGAGCGACGGACGACCTGATACAGATCGACGAATGCCTCGCGACGCAGCAGCTCGTCGAGTTGTTCCTCGCGCGTCGCATGCATCGTCATCAAACGCTTCAGGGTGGTCGGCTCGTAATGTGCGTAGTGGTAGATGTGAAGGTCCGGCCACCGGCGAAGCCGATCCCAGGCGAAGTCGATGAACTGCTCGAAGGCCCGATTCTCGCTGTCGCGGTCGGTTGCGCGAAAGGCGTGAAAGCGCGGTCGCCCTTCATCACTCGTGATCGCGCCAAAGAGATATTCGAGACCGCCATCGGCGTCGTAGAAGGGGAATCCCTCCATGTCGAAATAGATGTCGCCTTCGGACGGCGGCGGCAGCAGCCGGAACCCGTTCTCGTCATCTGGTGGAAGTAGATCGAAACGATGCTGGCGCGTGTTTCGAAAATGCACTTGGAGACGCGCCTGATGCTGCAAGCGTCCGAACGCATTTGGTCCGATTCCATCGACCAATCCGCTCCAAGCAGCCAGATCGGCCGCGGTCTGAATGCCGACTGTATTCATCCGCATCACCTGGCTGCGCCGGATCGACGCAACCAGGCTCAGATGATCGACGGTCTCCCAGTGCTCCTCGCAATGCTGCTGGTAGCCACACAGGCTGCAATGGGCCACTGGATAAGGCGCGAGGGCATTCGTCGATTGTGAAGATCGCAGGAATCGGTTGCGGAGCACACGCACGTAAGCGCTGACATCCTGAACGCGAAACTGCTGACGCTCCCCGGTGCCGAGGACGATGTGCATGTGGACTGGGGGGAACCCCTGAATGTCCGCAATGCGGTCGCTGTAATAACCGAGCTGCAAGCAGGTGCTTCGGCCTGACATGGCGCGCGAGCTTCGTGTCCCACGCCTCGTAACTCCAGCCGCCCAGCGCGGACGGTGTTTCGACACGCACGAGAAAGTCGGCCTTGCCACGCCACTCATCAGCTGCCAGCGTGGCCTGGTAGATCACCGAGGCTCCAGCCGCCATCGCCTCGCGGGTGGCGCTGCGCGGCCGCGACCCAGTCGCGACCAGCCGCCTCGATCCGTCGTGGCCTTGCCGCGTTCGCCTTCGAGCGTTTCGAGAAAGCGCTTCTCGTGCGCCTCTCCCTTTGCGGCCAACAGATCGGCTTCAGGGCCGCGAACGAAATTGCAGCTGTCTCCCCGTGCAAACTTCGATGTCGAGCCGCGTCAGGTACTCGCAGTCGAGGAAGTTGTTGAGGTCGGTGGGCGAGAAGACGAGGCGACCGTCGATTTGCTGCATTGTGATTGACGCTTAGATTATGAGGGACGCGTGACAGCAGAGGTCCTACGCCCCTTCTTCGCCCTCGACTTTTCAGCAGCGGCCGCAGTGTGACCGGATCTGTCACGGTCGGCAGCGACAATCAGGACATGCAGATCCAGATCGATCGCGCCTACATTCCGGCCGTTCGGCGCGGGCGAACTTGTTAGTCTTACTGCTGGGAGGTACTGCAGTGCTGAGTAACGAAGCAATACGCGAGCGTCAGTTTGGAATGTTCCCAGTACTTCGCCGAGCGATCGAGAATAGAACTCTTTCGGGGGACTATTACGGTTGGACATCGGTGTCGGACAATGTCTTCAAACGGTTGCCAAGAGTCCTCGAGACTGGATACCTTGCACTGGAGTCGAAAGACCAAATTCGCGAAGTGGCGTCAACGGAGGGTTGGGACAGTCTGCATCACGATCTAGAGACACTCGCAGACGAACTCATAGGTCTCAGCGAGTTGTTGAATCGAGTTGCCCGTGACGTACGCTCGCTTCATGAGCTTCAAGACTAAGTCTGCTCACCGTTGTCGTCGCGTCGTCTTCCTCACCTTCGCCGCAGCCACCTTCGTGAGCGCCGGCCACGCGGCCATCGCGGCAGTCACCCAGGACAACATCGCCGCCCGCGTCGCGCCGTCACGGGCGCGGACGGCCAGGCCCTGCATGAAGGTCGCGTAAAAGCCGGCGATGTCGGCGATCGGTAGACCCTTCGGCAGCTCGCCCTCGTCGACGGCGCGGACGAGCCGCTTGCGGATCATCTCGCAGCCTTCATTCCGCGCTTCGCACAGCAGCTCGTGGGCATCCTTGCTCGTGCGGGTGGAGTGCACGGCGCCAAGGATGATCAGGCAGCCGGGCGCCGCGTCGCTGGACAGGAACAGGTCGACCGCCGCCCGCATCATGCCCTCGATGCCCGCCCGCACCGGCGAGGCGGCCAGCGCCTTCATCACGCATTCGCCCATCGTCTGCCGGTAGAGCGCCACCACTTCACGGAAGAGCGCGTCCTTGGAGCCGAAGGCGGCATAAAAGCTGGGCGGCGAAATACTGCCCATCGCCTTCTGCAGGTCCTCGAGCGAGACGCCGTCGTAGCCCCGCGCCAGGAACAGCTCCATCGCGTTCCGGACCCCCTGGTCCCGGTCGAAAGTCCTTGGCCTCCCGCGTGTTGGCAGCAATGCAGTCTTCATTTTGTAGCTACCACTATAAAAAAGCTTGACGCGTAATGCAAGATATGTTTTTGTAGTGGTCGCTACAGTATTAACCCCGTAACCGAGGACTGACATGGAGACTTCACGTTCGACCCTGTTCCGACCCTACGCCCAGTGGGTCATCACGCATCGCGTGGTGGTCGTGGGCGTCATCCTGGCGATCACCGGCTTCCTCACGAGCCGGCTCGGCACGCTGCAGATCGATTCGAACCCCGATCTGTGGGCGCCACAGCAGCACCCCTACGTCGAGACGACCAACCTCCTCGACGAGGTCTTCGGCGGCCGCAACCTGACGGTGATCGGCGTCGTCCCGAAGCAGCGGCGACATCTATCAGCCCGCGGTGCTCGAGAAGATCAAGCGGCTGCAGGACGAGATCGAGCTCCTGCCGCACGCCGTTCGCCACAACGTGCTGAGCCTCGCGGCCCGCAAGATCAAGCTGGTCAAGGGCGCGCCGGACGGCATGGAGGTGCGGCCGATGATGGAGGTCGTCCCCCGGACGCCGGAGGAGATGGCGCGACTCAAGGAGTCGGTCGCGTCGATGCCCATCTACATCAACGCGCTGGTGTCGCCGGACGGCAAGGCCGCCGCCGTCGATCGCCGACTTCAAGCAGGACGCGACCACGCCGAACTTCATCACGCTCAACAAGGATCTGCACGCCCTCCTCGAGCGCGAGCGGGACGACACGGTCGATCTCTACGTCGGCGGGCTGCCGATGGTCGGCGAAGCCGCGGACCGCGAGTTCCTCAAGATGCCGATGTTCTTCGGCCTGGCGCTCCTCATCATCATGGCCGTGCAGTACTGGTCGTTCCGCAGCCTGCAGGGCATGCTGCTGCCGCTGCTGACCGGAATCCTGAGCGTGATCTGGAGCCTCGGGCTGATGGGCCTGCTGAACGTCCACCTCGATCCGCTGAACACGACGACGCCCATCCTGGTCCTGGCGGTGGCATCGGGACACGCGATTCAGATCCTCAAGCGCTACTACGAGGAATACACGCGGCTCGTCGCGAACGGCGCCACGCCGCACGACGCCAACCGCGCTGCCGTGGTCGAATCGATCGTGCGCGTCGGGCCGGTGATGATGGTGGCCGGGCTCGATCGCCGTCCTCACGTTCTTCTCGCTCGTCAGCACCGGCATCCCGATGGTGCAGCACTTCGGCGTCTTCGCCGGTTGCGGCGTGCTGGCGACGATGATCATCGAGATGACGGTGATACCGGCCGTCCGCACGATGCTGCGTCCGCCGATGCGGCACGAGTCCGAGCGTGAAGGGAAGGCCGGCATCCTCGATCGATTCCTGACCGGGGTTGCCGACGCGCTCGTCGGCGGACGCGCGCGGCTGGTCGTCAGCATCGGGCTCGCCCTTCTCGCCCTGGTCGGCGCCGGAGTGTTCTCCCTCCGCATCGACAACAACTTCAAGCTGTATCACCGGCCGGACAGCGAGATACGCGTGCACGACAAGGTCCTCAACGAAACGTTCGGCGGGACGAATTCCCTGCAGTTCCTCATCCAGACCCCGGAGGTCGATGGCATCAAGGACCCCCGGGTCCTGCAGGGCATGGCGCGACTGCAGGCGTTTCTCGAAAGCCAGCCGGACGTGGGGAAGACGCAGTCGCTGGTCGACCTGATCAAGCGCATGAACCAGGCGATGCACGGCGATGATCCGGCGCAGTACGCGGTCCCGGAAACGCGCGACCTCGTCGCGCAGTATCTGTTCCTCTACTCGCTGTCCGGCGATCCGCAGGACTTCGACAGCCTCGTCGACAACGACTACCAGCGCGCGACGGTCTGGACGTTCGTCAAGGACGACAGCACCACGAGCGCCGACATCCTCGCGAAGAAGGCGAGAGCCATCATCGAGGACAGCTTCCCTCCCGGCGTGACCGTGCAGATGGGCGGCAGCCTGCCGCAGCTCATCGCGCTCAACGACGTGATCGTCAAGGACAAGGTCCGCAACATGGCGCAGATGGCCATCGTCGTGTTCGTGCTCGGCGCCATCATCCTGCGCTCCTTCGTCGGCGGGCTGTTCGTGGTGACGCCGCTCTTTGCGGTCATGCTCGCCAACTTCGGCTTGATGGGCTGGCGCAACACGCCGCTCGACATCACGGCGATGACGACGGCGGCGATGGCGATTGGCATCGGCGCCGACTACGAGATCTACCTGCTGTTCCGGTTCAAGGAGGAGCTGGCGCGCACCGGCAGCGTGCTGGAGGCGACGCGCAGGTCGATGCTGACCTCCGGCAAGGCGATCCTGCTGGTGGCGATCGCGATTGCGAGCGGCTACGCCGTCCTGCAAGCATCCAGCTTCGCCTTCTACAACACGCTCTCGAGCATGGTGATTGCCACGATGCTCATCAGCGCGTGCTTCGCGTTGTTCTTTCTCAGGGCCTTGATGATGATTTTCAGGCCGCGCTTCGTGTTCGGCGAGAACCGCGACCTCCTGTTTGGCCAGGTCGCCGCGATGACGGGAGGTGGGCGATGAGATTCCGACAATTCGGCGTCGTGGCGATAATTGTGGCAGGTTCGTTTTCTTCGCTCACCGCGCAGCGGCCATCGACTCCCGATGCCGCCGCGATCATGGAGCGCAACTTCCTCGCTTCGAAGGTGACCGGTGTTCGCCTCGATGCGTCGATGGTGCTGATCAACGACAAGGGGCAGCAGCGTGAGCGGCGGAACACCACCGTCGTCGCGCTGCAGGCCAACGGCATCGACTCGAAGTTCGCCGTCAAGTTCTCGACGCCGGCCGACATCAAGGGCACGGCGTTCCTGCAGGTCGAACACAACGAAGGCGATGACGACTTGTGGATCTATTTGCCGGCGTTGAAGAAGAGCCGGCGGCTCGTGGCCAGCAACAAGAAGGACAGTTTCGTGGGCTCTGATTTCTCGTACGGCGACGTGTCGCTGCCGAAGGCCTCGAAGTACCGGCACACGCTGACCCGCACCGAGCGGATGGACGAGGTCGATTGCTACGTGATCGAGTCGGTCCCCGGCGACGACACCGTGAAGGCCAACAGCGGATACAGCAAGAAGGTCACGTGGGTGCGGTCCGACAATTTCGTGGAAACCAAGGTCGAGTACTACGACCTGGCCGGACGCCTGCTGAAGACGCAGCGCGTAACGAAGCCGCAGGTGGTCGACGCGAAGGCCGGCCGGTGGTTCCCGCTGTCGAGGGAGATGAGCAATCACCAGACCGGACACAAGACGCTGCTGAACGTGTTGAAGCTCGAAACCGACGTGCCCACGCCGGACGAGCTCTTTACCACCCGCTACATCGAGCGAGATTAATCATGGAGGCCAACAGGCGAACGGGCCGACAGGCCAACAGAATTGCGGGCCTCACCATCGTGCTGCTGACACTTGCCTCGTCGGCAAGCGCGCAGACAGACGTGCCGCCATCGCCGAGCTTCCTGGAGCAGATGGGCGCGACGTTGACGTTTCGTGCGGGACTGTGGAGCTCGACGCGGGACCTCGATCCAGAAGGACCGTTCGGCGCCGGAATGCTGTGGGGGAAGATCGCCCGACCGATCACCCCGCAGCTTTCGGTCGTGGGAGACGGCTGGATGTCGCTGCGCGGACCGTTGGACCGCAGCCACGCGCGCGGAGAGCTCCGCGAGGCGTTCGTCACGTTTACATCCGGACCTTTCGAGCTCCGGGCCGGGCGGCAGATCATCGCCTGGGGCCGGGCGGACGGAATCAATCCGACCGACAACCTGACGGCACAGGATCTGACGCTGCTCGCGCCGGACGACAGCGATCGCCGCCTGGGCGCGACCGCGCTTCGGTTCACGTACTCGCATGGCGATATTTCCGCCACCGCGATCTGGCTGCCGGAGTTTCGCAGTCACCGAATCCCGCTGCCCGCGGCGCTCGGCGATCTGCCGGCATCGACGAGGGAATGGCGCGCGGATCAGTTCGCGGTTCGCATCGAGCAGACAGGGCGCGTCATCGACTGGTCGGTATCCGGCTTCGGAGGTCGTGACCTTACTCCCGACCTCGGTATAGGCCAACAGGCGAACGGGCGAACGGGCGAACAGGCCAACAGGCGAACGGGCGAACAGGACGGGCCAACAGGCCTGAGCCTCTCGCATCATGACGTGCTGGTGATTGGGGCGGATGCGGCGGGCAATGTTGGACGGTACGGCCTACGCGCCGAAGCGGCTTACGTCTTCACCGAAGATCGAAGCGGTGTTGATCCTTTCGTCAAGAATCCGTTTCTATCCGTTGTTGCGGGTGGAGATCGGACGTTTCGCGAGCACCTGAACGTCAACGTCCAGTATCTCTACCGATTTGTCGAGAACTTCACGCCACCGGGCTCGAGCGCGTCTCGGT
Source organism: uncultured cyanobacterium (assembly GCA_963833135.1). GTDB lineage: Bacteria > Acidobacteriota > Vicinamibacteria > Vicinamibacterales > UBA2999 > 12-FULL-67-14b. The sequence continues at coordinate 18,035 of CAWHWW010000022.1, forward strand.
TCGAGAACCTGGTGGCGCTCCAACACGCGGCCCTGAGCGGGCAGGCGCGCAGGCATCAGCATGGCGCGAGCGCGCGGATCTCTTACAAGTGGCTGCACGACACACTGGAGGCCGAAGTGGCCGCGGCCGGATACGCGCGCCCGCGCGGCGGAACACTCCGGCCCAAGGTCACCTACGCAGTGTCGGACCGGATGAAGATCCTGGTCGGCGGCGAGTTCTATCACGGCGATGCGGCGTCGGTGTTCGGCATCCTGCGCGACAATTCAGGCGCATTTGCGGAAGTGCGTTGGAGCTTTTGAGCAGAGAAGGAGTACATGAGTCAGCTCTGCCATTGAGCTGCCCATTCTTTCGCGCGCGCCACGAACTCGGCTTCGACCTCAGGCCAATCGTGCAGGTTGGCTGGGTCGAAATCAGCGCCATTTGGCCAGACGAGCGTGTGGAAATCCTCGTCAATCGAGACGGCGTCAAAAAGCGCGCGGTCTTTCAGTGGACCATACAGTGCGCCTTCCAAGACTGGAAGAAAGTTGATGCGGCGCACGACTCCGTCCTCGAAGGTCACGTCCAGCAGGTACGGACCGACGACTGAAAACGAAACGACGCGGTGAATCTCATGCTGCGACATAACGCTTATGTCAATGGAGCAATCTTGATCGGAGACTGCCCTGAAAGCAAGAGCGCCCAGTCAGACTGCAGCTCGGCTCGATGTATTTCAGCCCACGCCGCCACTAACCGGCGCTGAGGCCCTGGAAGATCGCCGACCAGGAGCTCGACGGTGTCGATCGCGAACACAGCTGTCGAATCGTTGTATTTCGCATGGAAATGCGGCCGGTGATGCTTCGCGCCGGCCTCAGCAAACATTTGAATGACGATTCCATAGAAGCGAGAGATCTCCGGCATGCCCAGTTCGCCTGCGAACGGGCTGCCGCAGCCCCGTCGCGGAACTCGGGCGCATTTCCGTCATTCACGGCGCTCGACCGACGCAGAACCTGCGCTGCGGGGAAGGTGCTGATGTCGCAGGACTTGCGACGAGGCGCCTTAGTCAGGCAAGTACGGCTACCAGCGGAACGTCGTGTTCGCGGCAGCGGCCGACAGACGCTGGGCAAGGCCGCGGGCGATCTGATGATCCAGGTAGGGAATATCAACGCGATGCGAGAACTCGCCGGCGCCCGCGGTGTCGACGCGCACTCGCGCCATGGCGGCGCGGCGATCGAACGGGGTCTGATGCATCGCCACCGCCTGGATCTTGTTCACCCGCGCGAGCGTGATCTGCTGCCAGATCCAGCCGCTCTTCATCATCACCACCTCGTCGTCCTCCGCCCACCCGAGGTGCGCCACATATTGGCGCGTGGTGATGACGCCCCAGAGCAGCAGCAGGATCAACACGCCGATCGCGCCCCAGCCGATCAGCAGCGCTGCGCCGAGCGTGACGATCACGGTGAACACCAGCATCGGCTTCAGCGCGCGCGCGAAGGCGCGGGGATGCACCGGCTGCCAGCTGACGGAGGACAGGTCGAATCCGGGCAGGACCTGTTGCAGCAATTGCGGCAGCGCCTGTTGATGAATAAGAGGCGCGAGCCATTCACGCACGTTCGCGGCTGACTGGCCCGACTTCCCGCCACCACCGGCGGTCGCAACTCGAACCGTCGCACGCTTCAGCCATCGATGCAGCGGACCGGCGTTGATGGTGATCGCCTGCACGCGCCGGATCGGCACGGTGGCGGCGACCTTCGTGAAGAGCCCGTACTCGGTGCGCAGGTCTTCGCCGACGCGCGTCAGCCGAAAATCATAGAGACGCACCAGCGCCCAGATCATCGAGACGATGCGGACCACGACGAGAAACACCGCAAAGCCAACCGCGCCGATCGCGATGCGGTCCACTGGAAACGGACTGCCGTCAACGAACGGCCTGAACAGATTGCGAAAAAAGAAGCGGTCAAACAATCTGACCTGACACGCGGTTGAGCAGCCCCGTCTCCCAGCCGAGGCCGAACGCGGCGCCGATCAACACCATGCCCTTGTTCTCGAGGAAGCCGCATAGCAGCAATTCGCGGAGATTCAGATGCACTAGCACAGGGTGCGTACCGTGCGTACTGTGCGTAGGGTGCGTCGGGTGCGTACGGTGCGTCTCGTGCTGGTGCGTCGGGTGCTCGGTGCTTGCGGCGACGCGCTCATGGAAAACGTGCCGACGCATCTCGAGGAAAGCCGCGTGGGGCAGGACGCTCAGCTTTGCTTCCTCTTCCTTGCCGCCGCCGGTTTCGACGCGCACTTCGGCCACGTCGAACAACCGGTGAAACACGTTCTGGCTGGCATCGACGTTCTGAATTCGCGAAAACGGAATGTGACGCTCGTTGCGGAAGACGAGGCCGGTGCGGATCACCAGCTCGCGATCGTCGTAGCGGAGCCGGAACGTCAGGTAGCGAACGATGGAGAAGAGCGTCGCGGGCACGAAGAGCACCAACAGCCACAATTCCCACCGGTCCGGCAGGCGCCCGAACATTCCGCCGGGTCCGCCCGTCGACTGCGACGCGCCGAAGAGCACCAGCACCGCCGGCACCGCGAACTGCTTGACGTGCCTCGCCAGGTCGAAAAAGAGCGTCGCCCAGTGAAGCCGCTGCTCAGACGGCATCGCCCGACTCCGATGGCAGGAGGTGCTCGCGTATGCGAAGCGCGCGGCCGTGCTCGAGACCGTCGAGCTGCACCTTGGCGTGATCGGTGCCCGCCGTGTAGATCACCAGCGTGCCGAGACCGTAGTTGCGCTCGATCGGACCCTGCGACACGTCGATGTGCTGGACGCGCGACTCGCGGCACGTTGATGACGACGCGCCAGTAGACGCCCTTGCGGATCTCGATGCCCTGGTCGTCGACGCGATATGACGTGTGCGCATACGCGCGAGGGGGCCATCGATAGGCGTGCCACGTGGCGAGCAGGACCAGCGTAAGCCATGCCGCGCCCCTTAGCCAGGGTGACCCATCGTCTGCGATAACGAGAGCCACGAGCGATCCAAGCGCGATCACCGTGGTGAAAATGCCGCCGCCGATCCGCTGCAGCGGAATGACGCGCGGGTCGAGCGAGTGATCCAGACCATCGGCGACGGACTCGGGCTCGCTCACGGCGTTGATTCTACGTGAACGCCGACGGCTCTTTGCGTCACTTCAATCAACAGCCGTCAACGCCGACTTCGGTTTCACCGCAGCCGGATCCTTCACGGCAAACAACTCCGGCTTCACCTTCACGCCATGCCGCGCCGCCCACACGCGCGTGAACTCGGCGCCGAACAGCAGGATCTGGCACGAGTAATACACCCACAACAACAGGATCATCATCGACCCCGCCGCGCCGTAACCGGAGGCGATCGCGCTCTGGCCGAGATATAAGCCAATCACCTGCTGCCCAATGGTGAACAGCACCGCCGTCACCACCGCGCCCGTCGTCACGTCGCGCCACCGCAGGCGCACGTCGGGCAGGAAACGAAACAGCAACGCGAACAGCCCCGTCGTCACCACGATCGAGACGAGCGTGTTGACGATGTTCCACAGCAGCGCGTTGGCGGGGGACAGGTTGAAGAGCCACGCGTTGAGCGCGGCCAGCGCCGCGGTCACCGCCAGCGAGACCAGCAGCAGGAAGCCGATCGCCACCACCAGGCCAAACGAGCGGACCCGATCCATCACGAAGGCGTAGAGGTGCCCGCTTGGCCTGGGCTTGACGCGCCAGATGGTGTTCAACGCGACCTGCAGCTCGAGGAAGGCGCCGGTGGATGCAATGAGAAATGTGATGGCGCCGATCAGGGTGGCGACGACACCAGCGGGGCGTCGGGCGGCGCCTTCGAGGAGGCTTTGCACCGCGAGCGCGCCTTCGCGCCCGACGAGGTGATCGAGCTGGCCGACGATCTCGCCCCGCACGGCTTCCGGTCCGAACACCATGCCGGCGATCGCCGTCGCCACCAGCAGGATCGGCGCGATCGCAAACAGCGTGTAGTAGGCGAGCGACGCGCCCAGCCGCGTGCAGTCGTCGTCCCACCACGCGCGAGCAGCGCCTCTGAACGTTCGCAGGATCACCGGTTCACGCATGGGCTGACAGTATGTGACTACGCCTGGTCGACCTGTTCAATAGTGAACTCCGGCCGTCATCGCTCGCGCCATACAGTCATCGTAGCGGCATGAATGAAGACGGGTCGAGTTCGTTGAAAACGTGGGTCGCCTTCGCCGGCACCGTGCTGGTGATCGTCGTCCTCTATTGGGCGCAAGCCGTGCTCGTGCCGATCGCGCTCGCGATCCTGCTGTCGTTCGTGCTGGCGCCGCCGGTGACCTGGCTCGAACGATGGCTGGGCCGCGTTCCCGCCGTGCTGGTGGTCGTGACGCTGGTGTTCGTCGTGCTCGGTCTCGCCGGCTGGGGACTGGCGCGGCAGATGGACCACCTCGCCACCGATCTGCCCGCATACCGCGTCAACATCCTCGCGAAGATCGCCGACGTGCGCGGCGCCGGCAAGGGCGGCACGGTCGAAAAGCTGCAAGAGACGATCGAGGAGATCAAGACCGACCTTGGCAAGGCTGATGCGCCGAAAGGTCGAGCCGCTCAACGCGTGCTGGTCGACGCCGCACCGGCGGCGGGTTTCCCGGGCTTCGCGTGGCTGGGGCCGATCATCGGACCGCTCGGCACCGCGGCGCTGGTGGTGGCGCTCGTGATCTTCATGCTGCTCGAGCGACGCGATCTGCGCGACCGGCTGATCGGCTTGATCGGACACGGTCGACTGACGGTGACCACCAAGGCGTTCGACGAAGCCGGCTCGCGCGTCAGCAAGCAACTGCTGATGCAGTCGCTCGTCAACGGCATCTACGGCGTGGTCGCCGGACTGGGACTGTACTTTCTCGGCGTGCCGTACCCGCTGGTGTGGGGCACGCTCGGCGCGGCGCTTCGCTTCGTTCCGTATCTCGGTCCCGTGCTCGGCGCCGGCGCGCCAATCCTCGTCAGCCTGGCCGCGCTCCCGGGCTGGGCCGGCCCGCTGTCGGTGCGTCGGCATGTTCATCGCGCTCGAGCTCTTCACCAACCTGGTGCTCGAGACGGTGTTGTACGCAGGCGCCGCCGGCGTCTCGCAGGTGGCGCTGCTGATCTCGGTGGCGTTCTGGACATGGCTGTGGGGACCGCTCGGCCTGCTGATGGCCACTCCGCTCACCGTGTGCCTGGTCGTGCTCGGCAAGCACGTGCCCGGGTTGTCGTTCGTCGGCACCTTGATGGCCGACACGCCGCCGCTCGCGCCCGAGTACGGCTACTACCAGCGGCTGCTCGCGCGCGATCCCGGAGAAGCCGCCGATCTGATCGAGCGCCACATCAAGAACGAGCCGTGGGGAACCGTCTACGACGCCCTGCTGTTGCCGGCGCTCAACTACGCCGAGCGGGATCGATTGGAGAACCGTCTGTCGCCCGATGAAGAAGCGGCGGTGATCGAGGCCACGCGAGAGCTGCTGACGGATACGGCCGAGGCGATTCGCCGTCTGCAACCAGCGCCGGCGGAGTCTGCCCAACCGCCGATCTTGCCGAGCCCACGTGAACCGCTGCGCGTGCTGGGCTACGCCGCCAACGGCGTCGCCGACGAGCTCGCCCTGGCGATGCTCGCGCAGGCGGTGAACGATCTGCCGATCGCGATCGAGGTCACCAACACGCGACTGCTGGCGTCGGATCTGGTGTCGCTGGTGCGAACACAAGGGGTGTCGGTGGTCTGCCTCGCCGACCTGCCGCCAAGCCCTTCATCGAAGTCACGCTACCTCGTGAAGCGGCTCCACGCCGCGTTGCCGGATCTGCGAATCCTGGTTGGACGATGGAGTCCGCCGGCGTTGGCGGATGAGAGCACGCAGGCCCTGAAGGAGGCCGGCGCCACGCTGGTCGCGACGACACTGGCCGAGACGCGGGAGTATCTGGAAGGCCTGGTGGAGATACCGCGGATTCCGGCGCCAGTCGTGGAGAGCGCGAGCCTCCACCTTACGCCGGACAGCGAGCCGCGGCGATCTCCGATCGTTTCCGCTTGAAGACGCGGACCCAGTCGTCGACCGTCACCGGCCGCTTGCTGCCGTCAGCGGCCGTCGATCGTTGCGCCGCGTTTCGTCACATTCGACACGGTGAAGAGGTCGCGAATCTGTTTGTCGCGGAGCAGCATCAATCGCTCTGCGAGAAAGCGGCGACCCGCTTCGCTGATCTTCGGATCCTCGAGACTTCCCGTGAACGATCGCGGCATATCGCCGATGCACTGCGTCGCGTCCTTCCAGATGCCGGCCTCGTCCCAGTCTGCCAGGTTCATCTTGCTGGAGTTGAGCTTGGTGGCCTTGCCGAACGAGCCGCCCAGGTCCTTGATCACCAGCCACGCCTCGGCGCAGGTCTCGTTGCCCTTCGCGTCTTTGCGCTTGCGCCCTTCCTGGCAGACGATCTCCTGCTGGCCCGGCTTCGAATCCGAATGCTGGATGAACACCGCGAGCAGCTTGAATGCATCGAGCTGCGCGCGCGTGGCGCCGCCGGCGCTCGTGCCAATCGTGTCGAGCTCGGGCCACGCCCAGCCCTCGTAGCCGGGCACTTCGACCTTGCTGCCGCTTTCGCGCTCGACGACCGCCGGATCGAACTCTTTCGTCGAGACGTCGGTCGGGCTGCCGCGCTGCCAGTCAGCGGCGCTCGCCGCAAACGGATCGGCCGGACAGTTACGGCAGGTGACGCGAGCGGGATACATCACATCCGCCTGGAAGCCGAGCGCCCACAACAGACGACTGGCCGCCACTTCGGCATACACCTCGCCGTTCTTCTCCCCGTACTTCACCTTCACGACATCGTTCTTGCCCAGGTCGCACTCGAACTTCGGCGTCATGCCGCCGAGCGGCTTGTCGGGAAAGGCAAACGTGCATGCCACCTGCGCGGGGATGCGTTGCGGATGCGGGAAGGACAGGTCCCTTGATCAGATCCAGAGACGATGTATTCAGCGGCCGCCAGACATTGGCGCGTTCCATGACCTGCTGCCGCTCGGCGACGCTCAGCTTCTTGAGCGTGCGAGGGCCGTCCGGCGCCTCGGTGTCTGGAGATGGGCCAAATCGCCCACTTGCGCACCCGGTAAGCAGGATTGTCAGCGCGACGACTGCGGATCGAAGGGTCATCCGTTGGATCAGAGCAACGTCCGTGCCGAAAGCCGCTACAATCCGCCCATGACCGACTGGACCGCAGCTTTTCGCTACGCGTTCCGCACGCTCCGTCGGCAACCGACCTTCGCGCTCGTCGCGCTCCTGACGCTGGCGCTGGGCATTGGCGCCAACACCGCGATCTTCAGCGTCATCAAGACGGTCGTCCTCAATCCGCTGCCGTACGAATCGCCCGAGAAGATCGCGATTCTCTGGGAGGTCAATCCGGACGGCAATCAAGGGCCCGTCTCCGTTCCCACCTTCGAAGACTGGAAGCGCGAGGCGAAGAGCTTCGAATCGCTCGCCGCGTATCGCCACGTCGACTTCTCCTTCAAGGGCACAGGGCGATCCGCAGAACGTGCCGGCGGTGAAGGCGACGCCGACCTGTTCAACGTCCTCAAGAGCCAGGCGACGCTGGGGCGGACGTTTACCGCGGACGAAGCCGTCGTCGGCGCGCGATCGCGTCGTCGTGCTCAGCCACGGCTTCTGGTCGCGCGCGCTGGCGGGCGGATGCATCGGTAATCGGCACGACGATCCAGCTCGACTCCGTTCCCTACACGGTCGTCGGCGTGATGCCGCCGGCGTTCGAATTCCCGACCAGCACCAACGTGGAAGCGTGGACGCCGCTGGCGTTCGATCCGAAGGACATGCACGGTCGATCGCGCCGGGCGCGATCGCTGACGGTTGTCGGCCGGATGGCTGATGGAGTCGACGCCGCAGCAGGCGCAGCAAGAAGTCAGCGTGCTTGCGGCGCGGATCGCGAGCGAGTTCAAGGACAGCAACGCCGGATGGAACGCGCGCGTGGTGGCTGCGCACGACCAATTGGTCGGCGCGTCGCGGCCGGCGTTGATGGTGCTGATGGGCGCGGTGGGATTCCTGCTGCTGATCGTCTGCGCCAACATGGCGAACCTGCTGCTGGCGCGGCTGTCGAGCCGTCGTCGAGAAATGGCCGTGCGCGGCGCGCTCGGCGCGAGCCGATGGGAAGTGGCGCGGCCGGTCATCGCCGAGAGCCTGCTGCTGTCGTTCATCGGCGGCGTGCTCGGACTGATCCTCGCCAGCGTCGGCCTGCGCCTGCTCGGGACGATGAAGGAAGCGCAGCTGCCGCGCATGGATCAACTGCAGCTGGACGGCGGCGTGCTGCTGTTCACGATTCGTGATCTCGATCGGCGTCGCGCTGGCGTTCGGATTGATCCCGGCATTGCAGGCGTCGCGACAGGAGCTGCGCGACGTGATGCACGAATCGTCCGGCAGCACGGGCGGTCCGTATGCACGCCGGCTGCTCAGCGCGCTCGTCGTCGTCGAGGTCGCGCTCGCGCTGGTGCTGCTCGTCGGCGCCGGATTGATGACGCGCAGCTTCACCAAGCTGCTGCAGGTGAGCCCGGGCTTCGATTCGACGAACCTCGTCGCCGCCCGCGTGCTGCTGCCGACGACGAAGTATCAGCGCGCGAACGCAGGTGCGCTTCTATGAAGCGGTGCTCGAGCGCGTGAAGCGCGAGCCCGGCATCACGAACGCATCCGCGGTGTCGGCGATGCCGCTGCACGATGTCGGCGCCGCCGGCGCGCTGCCATTCAACGTCGAAGGGCAGCAGCCGCCGCGCACCGAAGATCCGCTCGCCGACGTCCGCATCGTCGCGCCCGGATACTTCGAGACGATGAAGATCAAGCTGCTCGCCGGACGATTCCTCGACGAGCGCGATGCGGACGAGGGTCCGCGCACGAGCGTGATCAACGAGACGATGGCGCGGCGATACTTTCCGAATGAGAGCCCGCTCGGCCGCATCATCCAGAATCCGCACGGCAAGAGCGAAGTGGTGGGCGTCGTCGGCGACGTGCACAACCAGGGACTTGCGATCGGATCCGAGGAAGCAGGTGTATCTGCCGCTGAGGCAGAGCCCGACGGCCGGCATGGCGCTGGTCGCGCGAACGGAGCGCGATGCGGCGTCGTTCGGCAACGCGATCCAACGCGCGATCTGGGAAGTCGATCCGGCGCAGCCGATCTACGAGCTGAGCACGATGGATCAGATCCTGGCGCGCGCGGTGTTCCTGCCGCGGCTCAGCACGACACTGCTCGCGATGTTTGCGCTCGCGGCGCTGTTGCTCGCCGCGCTCGGCATCTACGGCGTGCTGTCGTATTCGGTGTCGCAGCGGACGAGGGAAATCGGCCTGCGGATGGCGCTCGGCGCATCAGGCGGCAACACCGTGGCGATGATCGTCCGCAGCAGCGTGGCGATGGTCGCGATCGGCGGCGTCATTGGCCTGGTCGCCGCGATCGTGCTCGCGCGTTCGATGGCCGGCATTCTTTACGGCGTCGGACCGTTCGACCTCCCGTCCTTCGCCCTCGCGGCCGTGACCTTGCTCATCGCCGGCGTCGTCGCCAGCCTGTTGCCGGCCCTGCGGACGACGAGAGTCGATCCGGTTGTTGCGCTCCGGGAGCAGTAGGCGAGGGCTTGCGGGCTACGGGCTTGGGGGCTTAAGGGCTTAGGGTCTTGCATTAATCTATAAGGCGCTCTCATAGCAGCAGCGCATGTCTAGCCCGTTCGAACAGCTTTTCGATATCAGTCCGTTTCCGGCGGTGATCAGCCGTCTGCGCGACAACACCGTCATCGCGATCAACAAGCGCAACTCCGAGATGTTCGGCATCTCGCACGCCGATGCGGTCGGGCAGACCACCACCGACTACTACGCCGACCTCTCGCATCGCGAACGCCTGCGCGGGCCGCTCGAGACGACCGGGCGCGCCGACGATGTGCTGCTGCACCTGAAGAAGCCGAACGGCGACACGTTCTGGGCGCGGGCCTCGGCGCGGATGATCACCTGGGACAACGAGCCCGCCGTGCTGACGGTGATCGAAGACATCAGCGAGCAGCTGACGCGCGCAACGCGCGCTCGAAGCCAGCGAACAGCGCCTCGCGGCGCAGAGCCGCGGCGCTGACGTCGCTGACCGCGAGCCACGCCGATCCCAACGACACCTTCGAGCACCGCCTGCGCGGCATTCTCGAGATGGCCGCGGCGACGCTGCAGGTCGAGCGCGTCAGCCTGTGGCGCTTCGACGATCGACGCTGGCGAGCATCGACTGCGTCGGGCTGTTTCGGCGCCACGAGAACGCGCACGAGTCCGGCGCGCGTGCTGGCACGCGACGCGGCGCCCGCCTATTTCGACGCCATCGAGCGCGAGCGCGTGATCGCCGCCACCGACGCCCGCACCGATCCGCGGACCAGCGACTTCCTGCACGTCGTATCTCGAGCCGCTCAACATCCACGCGATGCTCGACGTGCCGCTCCGGCGCGGCACAGGACGTGATCGGCGTGTTCTGCGTCGAGCACGTCGGCGGGCCGCGCGCGTGGACGGTCGACGAACAGAACTTCGCGGTCTCGACCGCCAACCTGATCGCCGTCGCGATCGCCGACGAACGGCGCCGCGAGGCGCTCAGCCAGGTGGCGCAGAGCGACGCGCGCGCCCACCTGATCCTCGACACCGCGCACGACGCCTTCGTCGGCATGGACGCCGACAGCCACATCGTCAGCTGGAACGCGCAGGCGGAGAAGACGTTCGGCTGGACGCGCGAGGAAGCGCTCGGCCGCAACCTCGCCGAGACGATCATCCCGCCGGCGTTTCGCGAAGCGCACCTCGAAGGGGATGAAGCGCTTCCTCGCCACCGGCGAGGCGCCGGTCGTCAATCGCCGGCTCGAGCTGCGCGGCCTGCATCGCAACGGCCACGAGTTTCCGATCGAGATCACCATCACGCTGCCGATGCGGCGAGACGATGGGTATTTCTTCGGCGCGTTCCTGCGCGACATCTCCGATCGGCTGGAGCGCGACGAGGCGCTGCGCCGCGCCAAGGACGTCGCCGAGGCGGCGACGCGCGCGAAGAGCGAGTTCCTGGCCAACATGAGCCACGAGCTGCGCACGCCGCTCAACGGCGTGATCGGCTACTCGCAGCTGCTGCAGCGCGATCGCGGCCTGACCGCCGACGCAACGCGAGGCGCTCGACGCGATCACCAAGTGCGGCGCGCACCTGCTCGATCTGATCAACGACGTGCTCGACCTGTCGAAGATCGAAGCCGGACGCATCGACATCGAGCAGACGCGCCACCGACCTGCCGCAGCTGATCACCGATCTCGGCCACGTGATCGCGGAGGCGGCGCGGCGCAAGGGCGCTGTCGCTCAGCATGTCGATCGATCCGGACGTGCCGGCGCGCGTCGTGCTCGACGGCCGCCACCTCCGGCAGGTGCTGCTGAACCTGCTCGGCAACGCGATCAAGTTCACGGCGAAGGGCGAGGTCTCGCTCGAGATCGCCCGCACGACGGCGACGAACTGACCTTCGCGGTCGCGCGACACCGGTCCCGGCATCGATACCCGAAGAGCTCGACAAGATCTTCGACGCCTTCACGCAGACCAGACAGCGGCGCCGCGGCCGGCGGCACGGGACTCGGCCTGACGATCAGCCGCCACCTGCTCGCAGATCATGGGCGCCGAGCTGCAGCGTCGACAGCACGGTCGGCGAAGGGCAGCCGCTTCTACTTCACGCTGCCGCTGATTGCCGCCGGCGAGGACGCGGCTATGAGCGACATGTCGGCCCAGCAGCCGACGCTCTATGCGCGGCTGGCGCCGGGACAGCAGGTCACCGCGCTCGTCGTCGACGACAGCACCGTCAGCCGCCGCATCCTCGCCAGCCTGCTCGAGAGCGCGGGCCTGCAGGTGATCACCGCCGACCGGCGGGATCGAAGGCATCGCGCTCGCGCGCGAGCATCGTCCCGACGTGATCTTCATGGACGTGAAGATGGCCGACCTCGACGGATTCTCCGCGACGCGCCAGCTGGTCGCCGACGAGGCGACGAAGAACATTCCGGTGATCGCCGTGACCGCGAGCGCGTTCGGCGACACGCGGCAGGCGGCGCGCGACGCCGGCTGCGTCGGAGTACCTGCCGAAGCCGGTGCGCGCCGAAGCGTTGTTCGCCGCGCTGCAGACGCACCTCGGCGTGCGAGTTCGTCATGGGAAACCGAGGACGACGCCGGCCGGCGAGCGACGATCGCGCATGGCGCCGCGTCACGCGGCGCTGGCGCGCGCACCTGCGCGAGGCGGCGGCGATCGGCGCGATCACCGATCTCCACGCGATCGCCAACACGCTCGCCGCCGGCGACGAGTCGATGCCGCTCTCGGCCGGCGCATCGGCGCGCTCGCCGCGAGCTTTGATTTCGACGGCGTGCGCGAACTGGCCGCGTCGCTCGAGACGCGCGCAGAGGACCGGCGATGCCGACTGACGCGCGACCGCTGCCGCTCGCGCCGCCGTCGACGATTCTCGTCGTCGACGACAGCCCCACCAACCTGCAGGTGCTGGTGCGCACGCTGCATGGCACCGGTCATCGCATCCTGGCGGCGAAGGACGGCCCGACCGCGCTCGACATCGCGAGGCGGACGCAACCGGACCTGATGCTGCTCGACGTGATGATGCCGGGCATGGACGGCTTCGAGGTCTGCCGCGTACTGAAGGCGCAGCCGGAGACGCGCAACACGCTCGTGATTTTTCTGTCGGCGCGCGGCGAGGTGGCGGACAAGGTGTCGGGCCTCGAGCTCGGCGCGATCGACTACATCACCAAGCCGATCCAGGGCGAGGAAGTGCTGGCGCGCGTCGCGGCCCACCTGTCGCGACAGCATCTCGAGCGCGAGCTGCGGCAGAGCCGCGATCGACTCGATCGCGAGCTGGCCGGCGCCGCGCACATGCAGCGGCTGCTGCTGCCGCCGGCGATGCCGCCGCATCCGTCGATCAGTTTCGGCAGCTACTACCAGACCAGCCGCCATGCCGGCGGCGATTACTACGACGTGCTGCCGCTCGGCGGCGATCGCTTCGGCATCCTGGTCGCCGACGTCTCCGGCCACGGCGCGCCCGCGGCGATCGTGATGGCGATGATCCGCGCGGTGGTGCACACCTATCCCGGCGTCGCCGACGATCCGCCGGCGGTGCTGCACTACATCAACCGGCATTTCCAGTTTCTCTGGGACACGTCGATGTATGCGACGGCGGTCTACGCGGTGCTCGATGCGCGGCACGCGCACGATGCGCATGGCGTCGGCCGGACATCCGCTGCCGTTGAAAGCGCGGTGCGGCGAGCGACGTCAGACCGGCGCCCGTCGACACGACGATGTGCCTGTTGTGGAACGAGCTGACCGACGTGCCGTGCGTCGGAATTCCCGCTGGCGCGCCGGCGATCGATGGGTGTTCTTCACCGATGGCATCACCGATCGGCAGGCGCCCGACGGCACGATGTTCGACATGGAGCGCCTCGTGCCGCGCCTTGGCCAGCTACTGTGCAACAGACGCCCCGCCGCCATCGTCGCAGGCCATCGTCGGCGAGCTCGACGCGTTTTCCGGCGGGCAGGAGCCGGAAGACGATCAGACCCTGTTGGTCGTCGGCTTCAACTAGCGCCCGAATCCGCAGCCCAGGTAAGCGTCGGTCATCGGCCGACCTGCGTATGCGCGTATGCAGAAAGCGCTCGGCCGCCTTCGCCCCCTACTTCTACGTCGCGCTCCGGGTCGTCGCTGGCCTGGCATTTGCGCAGCATGGCGCGCAAAAGCTGTTTGGTCTCCTCGGCGGGCAGGCGGTGGCACTGAGCTCGCAACGCGGATTGGCCGGCATCATCGAGTTCGTCGGCGGCATCATGATCGCGCTGGGCCTGTTCACCAGCCCGGTCGCGTTCATTGCGAGCGGCGAGATGGCGTGGGCGTACTTCCAGTCGCACGCGCCACGGGGCTTCTGGCCGATCCAGAACGGCGGCGAGCTCGCCGTGCTCTACTGCTTCATCTTTCTGTATCTGTCGGCGGTCGGGATCCGGGAAGCTGAGCATCGATTCGATCAGGAAGTAGGCAGGCGTCTCACCGTATACTTCCGGAACGATCGCCACTCGTTCCGGGAGCTGAACATGAGCCGACGCCTGCTGTCCACGCTTTTTGCCGTTCTCGCCCTCCTGCCTTTCGCCACAACAGCTTTCGCGCAAATCGATACCGGCGTCATCGTCGGCCGCGTCACCGACGACAGCGGCGCGGTGCTGCCCGGTGTCACCGTGGTCGCCACCCAGGACGGCACCGGCGTGGCATCGACGACTGTCACGAACGATCGCGGTGAGTTCATTTTTCCCGGCCTGCGTGTCGGCGCGTATGCGGTGACCGCCGAGCTGCAGGGTTTCAAGCGCGCGGTGCGCCGGGACATCGCCGTCAACGTGCAGAGCGCGCGCGCAGGTCGATCTGCAATTGAGCGTCGGCGCGCTTACCGAAGAAGTGATCGTCACCGGCCGCAGCCGAGCTGCTGCAAACGCAGACCGCCGACATCGGCAACGTCGTCGATGCCAGACAGGTCCGCGACCTGCCGCTGCTTGGACGCCGATATTCGGAGCTCGCGTTTCTGTCGCCCGGCGTCGTCGCGGCGCCGGCCGGGCATTACCAGCCGCGGCGAGGACACCTTCTTCAACGCCAACGGCAACTACGCGACCTGGAACAACTACACGCTCGACGGCGCCGACAACAATTCGTTCTCCACCAATCTCCAGGAACGCAGCCCGCAGGTCGTGCAGCCGCCGGTCGATGCGCTGCAGGAGTTCAAGGTCCAGACGCGCACGTACTCGGCGGAGTTCGGCAAGGCGGCCGGCGCGGTGATCAACGCGTCGGTGAAGCAGGGCACCAACCAGTTCAGCGGATCGCTGTTCGGATTCTTTCGCGACGAAGTCGCTGAATGCCAACACCTGGGACAACAATCCGCGCCAATCGTCCGAAGGGCCCGTTCAACCAGCTGATCGCCGGCGGCACGCTTCGGCGGGCCCGATCGTCAGCAACAAGACGTTCTTCTTCGGCGATTACCAGTCGTCGCGCACCGAGCGCGCGCTGTCGCAGACGGCGACGGTGCCGACGGCGCGGATGCGGGCCGGCGACCTCAGCGAGCTTACCGGCAACATGGTCGCGACCAACCCGTTCGTGCCGGCCGGTTGCGTCGATGCCGCCAACAAGATCATCAGCCAGTCGTGCTTCGATCCGGTCGCGACCAGGCTGATGGGGCTGTTCCCGATGCCGAACGTGCCCGGCGCCGGATTCTTCAACAACAACTTCATCTCGAACGGCATCCTCAACAACGACGTCGATCAGTTCGACGTCCGCATCGATCACAACCTGTCCGCCGGCAGCGATCACCTGTTCGCGCGCTACAGCTTCCAGAACACCGACCGGCATGAGCCGCCGCTGCTCGACGATCCGGTGGCGTCGGGCGATTTTGCCAGCGACATCCTGAATCGCGGCCAGAGCGCGGTGGCGGGATGGTCGCGCGTCTTCGGCGTCGAATGTCTTCAACGAGCTGCGCGGCTCGTTCAACAAGGTCCGCTCGGACGTGATTCACCCGGCATTCGGCATCGACTCCGAACGCGGAGTACGGAATCAAGGGCGTGCCGAAGGATCCGCGGTTCTACGGCGGCCTGCCGCACATGCCGATCGCGCGCTTCGCGCGCCTCGGCGGACCGTTCTTCCGCCCGCAGTTCCAGAATTCGCAGGTACTGCAGGTCGCCGAACAACCTGTCATGGCAGAAGGGCAGCCATGCGCTGAAGTTCGGCGGCGAGTTCCGGCGCGACATGCTGCACTACATCGACCTGCGGTCGCTCAACGGCGAGCTGAACTTCAACGACGGCCGATACACCGGCTTCGGCCTCGGCGATTTCCTGCTCGGCCTGTCGAGCGCGCAGCGCCTGACGCTGTTCCACGAGCCCGATCTCTATGCCAACGGCTGGCAGTTCTACGCGCAGGACAGCTGGCGCGTGCGTTCGAACGTGACCATCACCGCCGGTATCCGCTACGAGATGTTCACGCCGATGCTCGACAGGAACAACCTGCTGACCAACATCGATCCGGCGACCGGAGCCGTGTTCTATGCGAAGGACGGCAGCGTGTTCGATCGCGCGCTGATCCACCCGGATCGCGACGACATCGCGCCGCGCGTCGGCGTCACGTGGAGCGTCACGCCGACCGTGGTGCTGCGCGGCGGCTGGGGCGTGTTCTATCAGCAGACCGATCGCTACGGCAGCGAGAGCCAGCTCGGACTCAACCTGCCGCAGCTCGTCGACGCCTCGATCACGGCCAACTCCGGCGCCGACGCGCCCGCGTTCACCTTCGCGCAGGGCTTCACGCCGCTGACGCCGCAGACGGTCAATCCCGCCGTCGTGCAGTGGCGCATCCAGGATCCGAATCAGGACACGCCGGTCGTCCAGCAGTTCAGCGTCGGTCCCGAATTCCAGTTCGCCGAGAACATGGTCGGCGCCGTTGAATACGTCGGCAACCGCACGCGCAACGGGCGCCGGCTGCGTAACCTCAACGAAGGCATCATCACCGGCAACACGGTCACGTTCCCGTTCGCGCCCCAGGGTTACGGCAACGCCTATCTCGAACAGATCGTGACCAACGGCAATGCCGATTACGACGCACTGCAGATGCGCATGCAGCGCCGCATGACCAGGGGCCTCGCGTACACCGTCGCGTATACGTGGAGCAAGGCGCAGGGCGACTTCCTCGATCACCTGAGCGCCGGCGGCGGCGCGACCGGCAACGCGCCCGGATCGACCTACGCGATGGACAAGGATTACGGCCTGCTCGCGTTCGACATTCCGCATCGCCTCGTGACGAGCTTCATCTACGAACTGCCGATCGGCGAGGGCCGCACGTTCAATCCCGACGGCGTGTGCCGGAGCAATCGCCCGCGACTGGTCGGTCAACGGCATCCTGACGCTGAGCGGCGGCCGCCCGTTCACGGTGACGACGACGGACCAGGCGCAGACCGGACCGGGACGCATCGCGCGCGCGAATTGCCTCGGCGATGCGGTGCCGGACGGCTTCAACCAGACCATCGATTCGTGGATGGATCCGGCGGCGTTCGCGCCGACCACGGTCAGGACCTACGGCGACTGCCCGAACAACACGGTGCGCGGACCGGGCTCGAAGTCGATGAACCTGTCGGTGTTCCGATCGATCGGGCTCGGCGCCGCCAAGCGCGCGGAATTCCGCCTCGAGACGTTCAACCTTTTCAACTGGGTGAACTACGGTTTCCCGGCGGCGAATATTTCGAACCTGGGAACCTTCGGTCGAATCACCACGCAGCATCGGCGACCAGCGAGAGATTCAGCTCGCGTTGAAGTTTTATTTCTGACACGTACGTTAACCACGGAGGACACGAAGGACACGGAGACTTTTTTGGAAATGCCAAAGCTGCTTAGCAGCACTGGCGTTTAGAAAAGTATTCTTCGTGTCCTCCGTGTCCTTCGTGGTTAACGTCCGTGACAAGCACTCTCAATATGCGAAAAATCCCACTAATTGCGGCTGTCATTTTCGCTATTTCCGCAATGCCGCACGGTCAGTCCGTTCCGCGGCAGGATGGGGCGTCCGAAACGTGGCAGAAGCTGCTGAAGCTGCGGACGACGGCGAGCGTGATGCACGTCACCGCGCATCCGGACGACGAGCACGGCGGCGTCCTGACGAAGTTGAGCCGCGGCGATGGCGCGCGGCTGGCGCTGCTGACGCTCAATCGCGGCGAGTCGGGCGACAACGCGATCGGCCCGCAACTGTTCGACGCGCTTGGACTGATTCGCACCGAGGAACTGTTGATCGCCGATCGCCATTACGGCGTCGATCAGCAGTACCACACCACCGTCGTCGACTACGGGTTCTCGAAGACGCTCGAAGAATCAATCTCGAAGTGGGGCCGCGAAACGGTGTTGCGCGACGTGGTCCGGATCATCCGGATGAACCGGCCGACGATCATCCTGTCGCGCTTCCAGGGCAACGAACGCGATGGGCACGGCAACCACCAGACCGCCGGGGTGATGGCGGTCGAGGGCTTCCGGGCCGCCGCCGATCCCAATCGCTATCCGGAACAGATCGCCGAGGGGTTGCGGCCCTGGCAGGCGAAGAAGGTCTACATCGGCGGCGTGCGCGAGAACGAGGACTGGACGGTCCGCATCGACAGCGGCGTCTACGATCCGCGGCTCGGCGATTCGTACGACAACGTGGCGCGATACGGCCTCAGCTTCCAGCGCTCGCAGACCAGCGGCCGATTCGCGCCGACCGCCGGCCCCAACTACGGTTTCTATTCGCGGATGGACGTCAAGGGGACGAAGGAGAAAACGATCTTCGACGGCATTCCGACCTCGATCGAGGCGACCGTCGGCGCCGCCGGGAAACCAATCGACGATGCGGTGGCGAAGGCGATGGCGGCGTTCACGATGATCGATCCGTCGGCGGCGGTGCGGCCGCTCGTGCAGGGGCTGCAGCTGACGCGCGCGGCGATCGCCGGCGCGAAAGATGAGGATGCGAAGTTCGTCCTGGCGATCAAGGAACAGCAGTTCCAGGACGCGATCAATTCGGCGATGGGCATGGAGCTGACCGCGGTGGCGCAGCCTGCTGGTCAGGCCGGAGCCGACCGGCCCTGGAGCGGCCTTTGCCCCGCCGGCATTGATGGCGGCGCCGGTGCCCGGGCAAACCTTCGAAGTGCGCGCGCGGCTGGCGAATCGCGGCGGCGTCACCGCGGCCAGCTCCGCCAGCTGCGAGCGCGGCGATCACGATCGAAGGCGATCGCGGCTGGCAGATCTCGCCCGGTCAGGCGACGGGCGGGCCGAACCTGGAGCGGCATCAGCAGGCGACGACCCGCGTCACGGTCACGCTCGCCGACAACGTGGCGCTCAGCACGAAGCCGTATTTTTCTCGGAACGGCCTGCAGGAGAGCCGCTACACGCTGAGCGACCCGACGCAGTTCGGCAAGCCCGTGTCCACACCGCCGCTGCGCGCCGTCGGACGATACTTCATCGACGGCGTGCCGATTGAAATTCGCGAGACGGTGAAGCGACGAGAGGCGAAGCTGCCGTACGGTGATGTGTTGCGTGAAGTTCGAAGCGTTCCGCGGCTCGCGGTCGCTGTGTCGCCTGCGAACGCCATCATTCCGACAGGCCAACGGGCCAACGGGCCAACGGCGTCAACGGGCGGTACCGGTTGAAGTGACGCTGCTGCACAACGCCGAGAGCTCCGACCTCCGGTCAGGTAGCGCTCAGGCTGCCGGCTGGCTGGAAGAGCGAGCCGAGTGTCGCAGCCGTTCAGCTTCGCCCGGTCGGGTGAGCGGTCCTCGTATTCATTCACGGTGACGCCGGCGACCGTCGATGCCGAAGCCGTATCAGATCGAGGCGGTTGCGACCGCCGCCGGAAAGGAGTATCGCGAAGGCTACGAGCTGATCGATCACCGCGATCTCGAGCTGCGATACCTGTATCGCCCGTCGACGACCGACGTGCGCGGCGTGAATGTGACGACGGTGGCGGCGCTCAAGGTCGGCTACGTGATGGGCGTCGGCGATTCGGTGCCGCAGGGGCTGCAGCAGCTCGGCGCGCAGGTCACGCTTCTCGGCGAGCGCGAGCTCGCGTCGGCCGATCTGTCCCAGTTCGACGCCATCATGACCGGCACGCGAGCCTATGCGGTGCGCGAGGATCTCAAGACCTACAACTCGCGGCTGCTCGATTACGTCAAGGCCGGCGGCAACATGATCGTGCTCTACAACACGCAGGAGCTGGTGCCGAACACCTTCGCGCCCTTCCCGGGCGAGCTGCCGAGGAGCGCGGAGGAAGTGTCGGAGGAGGATTCGCCGGTGACGATCCTCGCGCCGACGCACCAGGCGTTCAACTGGCCGAACAAGATCACTGCCGCGGATTTCGACGGCTGGGTCGAGCAGCGCGGCTCGAAGTTCTTCACCAAGTGGGATGCGGCGTATACGCCGATGATCTCGACGTTCGACAGGAATCAACCGCCGCAAAGCGGTGGATGGCTGACGGCAAGGTCGGCAACGGAACGTGGACCTACTTCGCTTACGCGCTCCATCGGCAGCTGCCGTACGGAGTTGCGGGTGCCTACCGCATTACAGCCAATCTTCTTGCTTTGAACAAAAAGCCCTGACACGTACGGGCCACGGAGGCACGGAGGCTCGGAGAAATCTTTTCGAAACGCCAGTGCTGCTAAGCGGCACTGGCATTTCCAAAAGTTATCTCCGTGCCTCCGTGCCTCCGTGGCCCGTACGTTTCTGAAGACGCTGTACGCCCCGATGCCCGCTAGCAGGAACGCCACCGAGAAGACGATGCCTTCCCACGGGCCGGTGAAGAAGATGAACAGCCACAGTGCGCCGGAGAGGATCGCGGGCCACGGGTAGAGCCACATCGTGAACGGCTGCGGGATGTCGGGGCGATACTTCCGCAGCAGGATCACCGCCGCGCATTGCCAGATGAAGCGCAGCAGGACCTGCACCTGGATCAACCAGCTGACCAGCTGCCCCAGCGAGAAGAAGCAGAACGGGATCGAGACGATCGCGATCGTGACGAGCGAGAGATCGGGAAAGCGCTTCGTCGGGTGCACGTGCGCGAAGACCTTGAAGAAGTCGCCATCACGCGCGGCCGCGTAGGGCACGCGCGAGTAGCCGAGAATCGTCGCGTAGAGAGATGCGGCGGCGACGAACAGGATCAGTCCCGTCATCACGATGCCGGCGATACGGCCGGTCGACGGCATCCGAGAACGTCCGCTCGATGAACACGGAAGCCACCGTGCGGGACTCGCGGACTTCCTGCCAGGGAATCATCCCCAGGATGACGATCGTCATCAGGATGTAGAGCGCCGCGACGATAAAAGTCGAGAGGACGATCGAGCGCGGAATGGTGCGGGTTGGATCCGTGATCTCGCCGCCGATGTTGCAGACCTGGTTGTAGCCGCCGTAGCTGTACATCGCGAGCACCGACGCGGCGCCGACGCTCATCAGCAGGCTCCGATCGAACGTGTAAGCCTGCGGCGGAAAGTCGAACGCCTGCGCCGGCGAAAACGCGAACAGGCCGGCGATGATCACCCAGCCGACGGTGATCAGGACGACGACGAGCATGACGACGGCGAGGCGGCCGATGTCTTCGATGTTTCTCCACAGCAGCGCCGTCGACACGATGCAGACTGCGGCCGCGATCAGGTTGTGCTCCAGCGGCGTCATCGTCGTCCAGACGAACTGCAGGTAGTCGGCGAAGCCAACCGCGCCGCCGGCCACCGAGAGCGGCGCGATCAGGATCGTCTGGAAGATGAAGAGGAATGCCATCAGGCCGCCGAGCCCGAACGGCTTGAAGGCCTCTCGTAGATAGAGATAGCCGCCGCCGCTGCCCGGCAAGCGCGGCACCAAGCTGCGCGTAGACGAGCCCGTCAGCGAGAGCGAGCACCAGACCGGCGATCCAGGGGTAGATGACGTGCGGTCCATTCATGGCGGCGACCATGAAGGGAATGGTGAGGAACGGTCCCACACCGACCATCGAAATGATGTTGGTGGCCGTGGCCTGCAGGAGACCCATGCCCGACTAGGTCGGAGGCTCCTGGGTCACAGCATCGCGGCCACCAGCCGCTGGGCGACATCTTTCGAAGGCACGAGCGGGTTCAGCGCGAGGGCGTCGGCGAGTTGCCGGCGGTCGCCAGTCAATGCGGCAGCGATCGTCGCTCGCTCGTATTGCTTCACCGTCGTGATCAGTTCGCGCGGGTGATCGGGGATCGATCCGACACCGTTCGGCTGCGGGCCGTTCGCATCGACCCGGCACGGCACCTCGATGATGTCGTCATCATCCAGGAACGGGAACGTGCCGCGGTTCGGAACGTCGAGCGGGATGATCGCGCCCTGGTTCTTGACGATGGCGCGGATGGTGACGAGCGCGATCTTGTCGTAGCCGGATAGCTCGGCCCAGTCGGGCTTGATGCGTGGGGCGCTGCCGGTTTCAAGCTGCATGTAACTCGAATCGCGGGCGGCGAGGTAACGCTGATAAAGCGCCAGGTCTTGCGGGCTTGCGGGCTTGCGGGCTGGAGGTTTTGCGGTCTCGAGGTCCTGAGGTCTTGAGGTTGTGAGGTCTTGAAATAACTTCTCGGTCAGTTGTGCGACGACCTGGCCGCGGCTCGAGCCGGAGGCCTTGATCTTTGCCAGGGCGTGTGCGGGACGGTAGTAGTAATAGAGATACTCGGTCGGCAGGAGCTTCAACTCTCGCAGCCGCTCCGGCTCGAAGAGTGGCGCGCGATACGCCGACATCAGCTTCGCATCGTCCGTCCAGATGCGCTGCAGCTGTCCTTCACCTTCGAACAGCACGTCGCGCAGCCAGCCGAGGTGGTTGAGCCCGAAATAGTCGTATCCGCAGACGCTCGCCGGCAGGCCGAGCGCGTGGGCGGCGTCCTCGAACATCTCGAGCGGCGTGTCGCAGATGCCGATCAGGCGCGCGTCGGTCTCCTGGTGCACCGCCTGCGTGATGATGCTGACCGGATTGGTGAAGTTGATCATCCACGCGCGCGGAGCGAGCCGCGCCACCATCCGGCCATAGTCGACGATCGGCGGGATGGATCGCACCGCCATGGCGAACCCAGCCGGGCCGATGGTCTCCTGGCCGACAACATCGTGCGCAAGCGCAATGGCTTCATCCTTCGCGCGTTGCGCGGCGCCGCCGACGCGGATCGAGGTGATGACGAACGAGGAACCGTCGATCGCCGGCTCGGGCGTCGCTGCGGTCGTGATCTTCACGCCGCCCGCCATCTGCGACGCGAGGCTGGCGACGATGCGCAGGCGGTCTTGATCGATGTCGTAGAGCGCGATCTCGGAAAGGTTCAGATCCGATCGCGACAGGCCGCCGGCCAGCAGCGGGACGCGGACGCCGGCGCCGCCAATGATGGTGATCTTCATTGGTGCGTACAGCGCGTACAGTGCGTACGGTGCGTACGCGTGCCTGATCAAATACCACCCGCCTTCCGAGTCGATTCGGCGCCGACTTTATTCGCTGCCTTCAGGCATTGCCCGGGCGTCTTGCCGTTCATCCACGCAACCAGGAACCCGGCGTTGAACGAGTCTCCTGCGCCGGTGGTGTCGATCACTTTCACCCGCGGTGCGTCGACGTGAATGTCGCGATCCGGCGCCAGCCACACGGCCCCGGCTTCACCCAGCTTCACGATCGTGATCGCCTTTCGTGCACGCCACTCGGGAATGGATTGCTCGAGCGTGGTTGAGCCCGTGTAGAGGCGCGCTTCGTGCTCGTTCACGAACACAAAATCGAGCGCGTCGATCAGATCCGTCAAGCCGCGATCATTGGTCAGCGGTTCGTTCCAGCCGAAATCCCACGAGGTGGTGATGCCGCGAGCCCTGAGCGTGGAGACAACTCGAGTCCAGTAGAGACAATCATGCGGATAGAAACAGAGGTGGACGTGACTCGCCTTGACCCGCGGGATCAGCCGGGCCAGGCGCTCCTCCAATCGTCGAGTTCACACCGTTGAAGGTGACGAATGCCCGATCGCCGCCTGTCGAAAGAGCGGCGGTGATCGCGTGCGGTTCGTGCTTCTTGCGGAGATTGGTAACCGCGACTCGTTCTGTTTTCAGCCGCGTCACCGCGACATCGCTGAGGGCGCTGATCAACTGCGTGCGCATGCCGAGGCGCGCCGCTTTGACGGAGGTGATGACCGCGCCGCCGCCGATCGTGGCCATGAAGCGATCGGTCTTGATCTCTTCGCCGAGCTCGGGGAGGCGCTCGAGCCCGACGAAGATCAGGTCTTCAAACGCCTCGCCCGCGCAGAGCAATTTCACTGGGCGATGATTCGTTACGGGCGAGCGGGCGCGGTCTGCTGCTGGGCCATGCGCTCCATGCGGGCGCGGGTCAGGTGGGGAACGATGCCGACCATGCGCTCGATCAGGAAGAGCTGCGCGCGATGATGCATCTCGTGTTCCTTGATGCCGATCAGCATCTCGAACGCCGACTTGCTGCCGTTCGGCGCGCCGATCGGCTGCGCGAGCTGCGTCCTCGGTCATCGACTCGAGATGCTTCGCGAACTCCTCGCCGTTGGTCTTCAGCGCCTCGACGATGGCGGCCTTCGAGGTCAGCGCCTTCGACTTGGCGGTCGCCTCACCCATCCAGCGGCCGAAGTCTTCCATCGCGACCTGTGTCTTCTTCTCGACGAAGAAGCACTGCTGCGCCCAGTGGGGAGTGGTGGCGAGGTGCGCGAGCATCTCGGCGACGCTCATCGTGTCGGTCGCGGCGCGGTAGGAGTACTTCTCCTCCGGAATGTCCTCGGCGACCTGAATGGTGTTCTTTCGAACCGTTCGAAAACTCTCAGCAATTTCCTTCGCACCGTAGTACGTCATATATGAGCCTCTTTGTGCTACGGACGTTAACCACGAAGGACACGGAGGACACGGAGCCAATTCTTCTAAATGCACAAGCCGCTAAGCAGCACTGGCGTTTTGAAAAGAATTCTCCGTGTTCTCCGTGTCCTCCGTGGTTAACGTACGTGTCGGTTAACCAGCGAGTCTTAGATGCTATCTGAAAGTTCAGGCGTCAGCGTCTAGTCGCTTGGTCTTCGCGGTCCGGATCGCGAAGTAGAAGAGCAGGCCGATCGGCCCGAGCATGAAGGTCATCACCAGGCACGGAATGACGACCAGGTGCGGGATCTGGTTGCGCGCCGCATCGCGCGTTTCCCACGCGCCGATGAACAGATCGAAGGCGAGGTAGTGGATCCAGCCGGCGAGCAGCAGCTCCCGCTTCTGGAAGAGCATCGCCACATCGGCAAGCGATCCGAATCCGCCCTCAGCGCCCTGGATGTTGGAGAAGATCAGCGCCAGATAGATCGCCGCCAGGATCAACGGAGCGATGACGCCGGCGATGACTTGCGTGAAGGGCTTTCGCGGGACGAAAACGAGGAAGAGCCAGCCGATCACTGCGATCGCGCTCGCCAAGGAGAAAATCCGCTCCAGATCCATGGAGCGGATTGTAGCGGGCTTGAGGGCTTGAGGGCCTGAGGGCTTGAAGCTGCGCTAAGCCTCAAGCCTCAAGTCCCGTAAGCCCTCGCCTACTGCTGCGAAGCCGTCGTCGTCGTCGTCGACGCCCCTGTCTGCGTCGACGTTCCGTAGAAGATCGAGTTGAACAGGAACTTGAACGTCCCGTGCGGCTGCGCGCGGAAGGTGATCTCGGGTCCGAACAGGAACACCTTGCCCTTGCCGAGCGACGCTTCGATGGCGGCGGTGCCGCCCTGCGAGATAGTGCTGGCCCCACGCCCAGCCCGGAGCGCAGCGACGCCTTCGAGTCGAACCACGCGACCGGCTTCACGCCGCATCAGCGACGAGTTCGGCGCCAGCTCCATCACCGGGCTGTTGTCGAAGAACACGTCGACCTTCTTCTCGAAGCCGAACGCGAGTGGGATTGGTGTTGTCGACCGCCACCTGCAGCACGCCGCCGGGAATGTAGTACTTGGTGCCGGGCAGCGGCCGCTCGGTGCCGTCCTGCGCGACTTCGACGAGGTGATCGCTGACCGGCAGGCCGAGGTGATGACCGAGCACCGCCGATCCGCCGAACGCGACGATCACGCCGCCGGCTTCCGCGAATGCCTTCAGCTGCGGCATCGGTCTGCTTGATCGAGACGCGGCCGAGATGCGCGCGATACTCCTCCGGAACCTCCTGCGCAGTCGGCTGGCGTCCGCCGAAGCCGCCGCCACCACCGCCACCGCCATCGGCTTCGGGAATGCCGCCGTCAGGGAACAGCAGCACGTCGTACTTCGCCTTGAGGTTGCCGGCGTCGAGCGTCTGCGGGGAAGACGCGCTCGAAGTCGAACTCGAACTGCTCGAGCAGCCAGCGCAGGTGACCGGACGGCATCGAGCCGCCGTACTGATCCCACAGGCCGATGCGCGGCTTGGTCAGCTTGTAGGTCGCGCCCGCGGGACGCGTGGTGACCGCGGTGAAGTTGAGGCCGAGATCGAGCGCGGCCTTGTCGAGGATCGCCTTCGTCGTCGGCTTGGCGGTGATGAAGATCACGCCGGTGCCGTCGGTGCTCTGGTAGCTGCGATCGCCAACGAAGAACGCCTCTTCGTTCGCCTTCAGCAGCCGGTTCACGGCGATGAACGCGTCGTTGTTCTTGTGATTGACGACGTAGCCGACGGCGCCGGCGGCGTCGGTGACCTTGCCGGGCGCGGGCTTGATGACGTCGGGAATCTTCTCGAACGGACCGTCGAACGCTTCGAGGATGCGATCGAACTTCAGCCCCATCTGGAACGCGAGCGTCCAGCCGGCGCTGTCGTAGGGCGGAATCGGCGGACCGCCGGGATACTGGAAGTCGTTCGGGTGATCCTGCGGCTCGAACATGTCGAGCAGGTGCGGACGGAACGCCTGCGCGCCCTTGAAGACGTAGGAGCCGGCCGGATACTGCTTGCCGGCCACGGTGAACGGCGCCGTCGCGCGATGCGCGGTGAGGCCGCTCTTGATCATGATGTTGACGAACTTGGTCGCGGTCAGGAAGTCGCCTTCGTTCGCCGACAGGATGTAGCCGCGCGGATCGCGATACTCGGGCTTCTTGACGATCGCGTAGTACTTGTCGGGCACCGTGGCGACGCGGCCGCCGCTAACCATGCGCGAGTCGGTGTTGCCGGTCTGCGCCTGCGTGTCCTTCGCGATCGCTTCCTTCACTTCGGCGATGCGGCGCGGATAGATCGTCCAGTTGTCGGTGTTGCCGCGGTTGATGCTGTTCCTGCCGGCGACGTAGATGTTGTAGAGCAGGCTCTCGCGATAGCGCTGCGCGAAGTCGAGCACCGCGTAGTTGGCGGTGATCGAGTAGTCGATCGACTGCCGGAAGTGCCACACCTGCGGCGTGATCGGGAACGGCAGGTCGCCGCGCGCGATGACGCGATCGGGCACGAAGCCGATCGTCTCCGGCGTCGGGTTGCCGATCGACTCGGTCAGCAGTCCCACCTGGTTGTGGAAGTAGGCCATCGTCCGCAGGCCGCCGTTCCACCACGTCGAGTAGTTCGATCCCGATCGCGTCGTCACGCCGGGCTTGCCCTCGACGTCGAAGCGCGTGTGCATGGCCGCGCCGACCTGGTCGAGCGTGTTGACGACGATCGGGTCGTAGACGTAGTTGAAGGGATCGCGGAAGGGCGGCGAGAACATCACCGTGCCGGTCGGGCCGGTCTGGTGATGGTTGTACATGATCTGCGGGAACCACTCGCGATACAGAATCCGGTTCATGTTCGTGGATTCCGGCTGGTTCATCATGTAGAAGTCGCGGTTGTTGTCGTGGCCGACGTACTTCTGGTAGAGGCGCGGCAGCGCGCCGGTGCTGCGCTGCTTCTCGTTCGGCATTGCGCATGTACCAGTCGGAGACCAGCTCCATGCCGTCGGGATTGGCGTGCGTGGCGAGGATGATCACGTCGCGCAGGATGCGCAGCGTCTCCTCGTCGGTCTTGCTGGCGAACTGGTAGATGGTTTCGAGTCAGCTGCTGCGCGCCGAGGACTTCGGTGGCGTGGAGGCCGCCGTCGATCCAGATCACGGCCTTGCCTTCCTTCGCCAGCGCCTTCGCGCCGGTCGTCGGTCAGGCCTCTCGACCGTGCGAGAGCCGGCGCGAGATCTCCTTGTAGCGATCGAGCTTCTTGAAGTTCTCCGGCGCGGTGATGATCGCCATCAGCTGATCGCGGCCCTCGGCGGTCTTGCCGATCGACTGGACGATCATGCGATCGGATTCGGCATCGAGCTTCTTCACGTACTCGGTGAACTTGGTGTAGTTCGGGAGCACGTAGTCGGCGCCGATGTCGTGGCCGAAGAATGTCTTCGGCGAGGTGACCTTTGGCGGGCCGCGGCGTCTGAGCCGCCGGCGCGGCCAGCGACAACGTCAGAGCGAGGACGACGAAGGCGAACGAGCGGAGTTTTCAATTGCATAGCCGCCACAGTATATGCGCCTCGCCGGTGCGTACGGTGCGTACAGTGCGTAGCGGTGCCTACTGGGAGTGCCTAAAGTGCGCGCGCGATTTGTAAGAGTTTGTCGTCCTCGCCTCGTTTAGCGATGAGCTGCAGGCCGACCGGTAATCCCGTTGTTTTCACCGGGATCGAGATAGCCGGCGTGCCGGCGGCGTTGAACGGCCAGGTGTTGCGGAGGATCTTCATGCCGTCGATCGGACCGGCGATGGGCGGGGCGGCCACCGGGACGGTCGGCGTGATGATGACGTCGACGCTCGTCGAAGAGCTTGTCGACGGCGGCCTGATACTCCTTGAGCGCGGCGAGCCCGGCTTCGTATTCGGCGATCGTCGGACGCGGCGGTCGAGAAGAACGCCGAGAACTCCTTCGAAAACGATCCCGGGTTGGTCCGCCAGTCGGCTCCGAATCGTCCCCAGATCTCGAACGCGAAGATCGGATCGAAGACGCGCGCCATCGTCTTCGCGTCGACGGGGAAGTCGATCTCGGGATACACGCGAGGGACACGGAGGCCTTCACGACAGCGGACACGGAGGGGTCGAGGTCGTCGAAGAAATACCTTGCTGGCGACGGCGATTCGCGGACGATCGACCGTCGCCCTGCACACCACCCGCGATGATCTGCGCGTCTTCGACCGTGCGCGTCAGGAAGCCGACGTGATCGAAGGTCGGACTCGCGCCGAGCAGCCCTCGCGTGCTGATCTTGCCGAACGTCGGCTTGAAGCCGACGCATCCGCACAGCGCGGCGGGAATGCGAACGCTGCCGCCGGTGTCGCTGCCCGTCGCCGCCGCGCAGAGATGCGCGACGACGGCCGCGGCTGAGCCGCCGCTCGATCCTCCAGGGATGCGCGTGCGATCGACGGGATTTCTCGTCGTCCCGTAAAACGGATTGATCGTCGTCACGCCGCCGCCGAGCTCGTGGGTGTTGGTCTTGCCGAGCATCACGGCGCCGGCGCGTTCGAGCTGCTGGACGATCGCCGCGTTCTCGTCGGGGATGTGTTCGTCGTAGATCATCGAGCCGGCGGTGGTGCGCACGCCCCTGGTCTCGAACAGATCCTTGTGGGCGATCGGGATGCCCCACATCGGTCCCTTCGGATCGTCGCCAAGCGCTTTCGCCTCCGGCGCGCCAGCTCCGCGGTGACGGTGATGAACGCGTTCAGATCCTTGTTCAGCGCTGCTGATGCGCGACAGGTAGGCGTTCGCGAGCTGCATCGGCGTGATCGATCGCGAAGCGAGTCGGCGAGATGCTTCGGCGATGGTCAATGCGGTCAGATCATCTGTCTGAGCGCAAAGACTGCGTACTGGTAACAGCGGCGCCGCAAGGAGGGCCGCCAGCGCTTCCCGCCGGGTCACAGCGCCAATTGTAACGGGGACTGACCCCGAAAGTGCCAGAATGGATGAATTCCTGCATGTCGGAATCGCGAAAACAGATTGTTCCTTACGGGTCCTGGCCGTCTCCCTTATCCGCCGCGCGTGTCACCGCCGGAGGCGCTGCGTCTCGATCAGATTCAGCTTGACGGCGAAGACGTGTATTGGCTCGAAGGGCGGGCATCCGAGGGCGGCCGCAATGTGATCGTCAAGCGCTCGCCGTGCGGGCGAGATCGTCGACGTGACGCCGCCGGGGTTCAACGTCCGCTCGCGCGTGCACGAATACGGCGGCGGCGCTTATACCGTCCATCACGGCACGGTCTTCTTTTCGAACTTCGCCGATCAGCGGATCTATCAGCAGGAGCCGGACGGCATTCCGCAACCGATCACACCCGAGGGCGCCTGTTACGCGGACGCTCGCGTTGACGTGCCGCGATCGCGACTGATCTGCGTGCGCGAGCACGGGTGGACAGAACGCGATCGTCGCGGTGCCTGGTGACGTGCTCGTCGAAGGCGCGGACTTCTATTCGGATCCGATCGTCAGCCCCGACTGGCAAATTCCTCGCGTGGATCCAGTGGAACCATCCCGAACATGCCGTGGGACGGCACCGAGCTCTGGGTCGCGGTGATCAATCCCGACGGCTCGATCGGCTCGCGCGAGACAGATCGCCGGCGGCACCGAGGAGTCGATTTTCCAGCCCGAGTGGTCGCCGGACGGCGCGTTGTTTTTCGTATCGGATCGCACCGGCTGGTGGAATCTCTATCGATGGCGCCCTTCGACTTCGCTCGGAGCAGGAGGCAGCGAGAGCGACGCGGTCCATCCGATGGAGGCGGAGTTCGGCAAGCCGCAGTGGACGTTCAGCATGGTCACGTATGCGTTTGCCGACGCGAATCGCATCGCGGCGACGTATACCGAGGGTGGGCGATGGAAGCTGGCGCTCATCGATCCCAACCAACGCCGCTTCACGCCGCTCGATCTGCCGGTGGAGCCGGTGGAGTCGATCCGGGCCACAGAAGGCACAGAAGGCACAGCCATCTATTTCATTGGCGGTTCGCCGACTGAAGCCCTGCGCAATTTACCGCTACTCTGCCGGCGGCCACCTGCGCGTGTTGCGATCGTCGGCAACCGATCCGATCCCGCGCGAGTGGATTTCGGTGGCCGAGGCCGTCACCTACAAGGTCGGCGATCGCGACGTGCACGCGTTCTATTACCCGCCGACCAATCCAGACGTCACCGCGCCGGCGGACAACGTATCCGCCGCTGATCGTCGTCACGCACGGCGGCCCGACCGGCGCGACGCTCGACGTGCTCGATCCGAAGGTCCAGTTCTGGACCAGCCGCGGCTTTGCGGTGCTCGACGTGAATTACAGCGGCAGCACCGGTTACGGGCGGCCGTATCGCGATCGCCTGAAAGGTCAGTGGGGCATCGTCGACGTCGAGGACGCCGTCGGCGGCGCGCAGGCGATGGTGGCGGCGAAGAAGGCGGATCCCGCACCGGCTGATCATTCGCGGCGGCAGCGCGGGCGGATACACCACGCTCGCGGCGTTGACGTTTCACGACACCTTCAAGTCAGGCGCGAGCTATTACGGCATCAGCGATCTCGAAGTGCTGCAGCAGGACACGCACAAGTTCGAAGCGCGCTACAACGATTCGCTGCTCGGTCCGTATCCGGAGGCGAAGGACGATCTATCGCGCAGCGATCGCCGATCCACTTCACCGATCGCCTGTCGTGTCCGATCATCCTGTTCCAGGGCCTCGAGGACAAAGTGGTGCCGCCGAACCAGTCGGCGATGATGGCGGACGCCGTGAGGAAGAAGGGCTTGAAGGTGAAATACGTCACCTTCGAGGGCGAGCAGCATGGCTTCCGGAAGGCCGAGAACATCATCCGAGCGTTGGAAGAAGAACTCGCGTTCTACCGTGACGTCTTTGCGATGCCATGAGGAAACCTGTTTCCCTTATCATGACTGCGCAATGAAGAAGATTCTTGCCGGCTGCCTGATCGTCATCGCGATCGCGATAATTGGTGTCGGCGTGGCCGCGTTCTATGCCTATCGCGCCATGAAGCCGGTGATCGACAACGCCAGCACCTACATGGATAAGGCGCGCGAGATCACGCGTCTCGGCGACGAGATCAAGATCCAGTCGCGTTACGAGCCGCCGGTCGAACGGCGAACTGACCTCGGCACAAGTCGAACGTTTCCTCGCCGTGCAGACGCGCGTCCGCTCCGATCTCGACGGCCAATGGGAGCAGATCGAAAAGAAGTCCGCGGAGATCAAGGCCAAGGCGGACGCGAACCGCCAGGACTGGACCCTCGCCGAGTTCACAAGCGTGTTCACCGACATCGGCAACATTTATCTCGCCGGCCGCAAGGCGCAAGTCAACGCGCTCAACATCCAGCGTTTCTCCGAAGAGGAATACGAGTGGGTGCGGATGCGTATCTACGAGGCCGCCGGTGTCCAGCTGGCCGGCGGGATTGACCTCTCGACGATCGAAGGCCTGGCCCGCGAGAATGCCGGCAAGAGCGGCGTCGAGATCCCGAAACTGGATCTGCCCGAGGTCCCGAAGAAGAATCTCGACCTCGTCAAGCCTCACGCCGCGAAGCTGAAGGAATGGCTGCCAATGGCCTTCCTGGGCTCTAGCTCTTTCTGAACGCTGAACGCTGAACCCCTGAACCCCTGAACCCGAATCGGTGTCTAATCGGGCATGCTCGAAGCCCGCTCTCTGACAAAATACTACGGTCCGCTGCCGGCCCTTCGCGATGCGTCCTTCATCGCCAAGCCGGGGCAGATCCTCGGCTATCTCGGCCCCAACGGTTCCGGCAAGTCGACGACGGTCCGCATGCTCGTCGGCCTGATGGAGCCGAGCAACGGCGACGTGCTGTGGAAGGGCAAGTCGATCTTCGAAGACCTGCCCGGCTTATCGCAAGCAGCTCGGCTACGTTCCCGAAGAACCGTTCCTCTACACGCACCTCACCGCGCCTGAATACCTGCGGCTCGTCGGCGGCCTGCGCGGCGTCGAGGATGCCGTGCTCGAAACGAAGATCGAGCGCTTCCTGCAGTTGCTCGGCCTCGAGGACGACAAGTACTCGACGCTTTCCGCGTTTTCGAAAGGCATGCGGCAGAAGGTCCTGCTCGCCTCGGCGTTGCTGCACAATCCCGAGCTGATCATCCTCGACGAACCGTTCTCGGGACTCGACGTGGCGGCGGCGCTGATGCTGCGCAACGTGATTCGCTCGCTCGCCGACGAAGGCCGCACCATCCTGATGAGCTCGCACGTCATCGAAGTCGTCGAGCAGATGTGCACCGACGTCGTCATCCTGTCGGACGGCAACGTCGTCGCGCACGACCGCGTCGATCGGCTGCGCAGGCTGCAGCACGATCGAATCGCTCGAGCACGTGTTCGTGAAGCTGGCGGTCACGGAGGACACGGAGACGACGGCGAAATCGATTCTCGAGACCGTAAAGCTCTGATCATGTCGAGGGCACGGAGGTGATCTCCCGCAACACCAAGTCGCTCGGGCGCGTGTTCTTCGGACGCCTCTTCGAGAACGACGTCTTCTCGTCGTCGGTGGCGGCGTCATCGAGCGTCTTGTGGCTGCTCGCGCTTCGTCGCGATTCCGGGCGTGATGTTCAGCGTCTCGCCAGCTCTTCGCGTACGCGCACCTGCGACACCAGCCCTTCGAAGTGATCGATCGCACCCTGCTGCAGCCGCGAGACCTTTCACATCGACTTCGTGATGGGGATCGCCGGCCTGGTCACGATGATGGTGTGGAGCTCGCTGACGCCGGATCGCCGCGACGCGCACGTGCTCGGCCCGCTGCCGATCACCGCGCGGCAGCAGGCGCTCGGACGGCTGCTCGCGCTGTTGACGTTCTTCGGGTTGTTCATCGCGGCGATGGCGGTGCCGACCGGAATCGCGCATCCGTTCGTCACGGTCGGCGCGGAGAACATCATCGAGCTGCCGGCGCGCATCCTCGGTCACATCACCGCGGCCGTGCTGGCCGGCGGGTTCGTCTTCTTCCTGCTCGTCAACGCGCAGCTGCTGCTCGCGGCGCTGTTTGGGCCGAACGCGATCAGGGCCGCGACGTTGCCGCTGCAACTGGCGGCGATGGCCGGGCATGATCGCGGCCTTGTGTCATCGGGTTCGATCACGAACCTGCTGCTGGCGCAGGCCACCGATGCGGGCGGCGGCGTCCTGTGGAATCCGGCCGCATGGTTCGTCGGCATCTATCGCTGGGTGGCGGGCGACGCGCGTCCCGTCTTCGCGATGCTCGCCGTCCGCGGCGCGATCGCCGGCCTCGGCATGATCGCGCTGACGATGATCATGTATCCGCTGGCCTACGAGCGATGCCTGCGCAACGTGATCGCGGCCGAAGGCCGGCGCACCACCGCGATGTCGCGCGGCTGGGCGTCGTTCGCGGCGCAACTGCTGCGGCCGCTGCTGCCGTGGCCGCTGCAACGCGGGCTCGCGGCGTTCATGCTCGCGACGCTCGGCCGCAGCCACACGCATCGCTTCATCATCGGCCTCTACGCCGGCCTCGCGTTCCTGCTCTCGCTGCCGCTCGCCAATCGCCTGCTCGCAGCTGCCGGACACCGGATATTTCGCGTACGGCTGGTTCGCGATTCCTCTCGGCTACGTGTTCTGGGCGGTCTGCGGCGTGCGCGTGCTCGCTGATGATGCCGGTCGAGCCGATCGCCAACTGGATCTTCAAGCTGACCGAGCCGGTCGACAAGGGCAGGGTGCTGACGACGGTGGTCACGGTGATGACGTCCATCACCGTGCTGCCGATCGCATCGGCGTTTGCCGGCGCGGCGCTGATTCTCGGCTACCAGCGTCTCGCCGTGAACGTGTTCCTCGTCGTGGCGTCTCGCAGGCCTGTGCCTGATCGAGCTGCTGACGCTGACGATGAAGACGGTGCCGTTCTCGTGCACCTACCTGCCCGGTCAGCTGAAGCTGCGGATCTACTGGGCGCCGTTCTTCTTCCTGTGGCTGAACTTCTGCTTCACGCTCTCGAACTGGTGCTTGTGGGCGATGGAGCGCTGGCAGCACACCGCGCGGCTCTGCGCGTGTCTGCTCGCGATCTGGATCGTGCTCCGCATCTGGCACATGGCGAAGGCCAGGAAGATTCGCGGCTTCGTCTACGACGAACAGGAGCCGGCGCTTGTCACGACGATGGAAATTTCAACGCTGATGCGGCAAATCTGAACGCGCAGTTCCACGGTTCCACCAGTTCCATGGTTCCGGGGGTTTCGTTCTGGCGGGGTTCCCGGTTCTAGTTTTCGAGTTCGACGGGATCGCCGACGGCGATCTCCCCGTCGTCGAGAATCTCGCCGAAGGCGCCGCCACCCCACGGGACGCTCATCGCGCTCTGCAGGCCCGGCACAGCCGCTTCCATCTGTTCGCACGGGCGCGTCTCGCCGTGGATGCGAACGCGAACGTTCCCAATCTTCAGGGTCTGCCCGCGGGCGGCGCTGAAATCGATGTCGGATACCAGGAGATTGGCGCGCCGCAACCGTGGATCGGGAACCTCACCGAGCGGCGCGGTGACCTCGCCCCAATGCTTGTTCGAGACGATCGTGACCTGGCGCTTCCCGCCTTGATTGGCGTTGCCGACGATGCCCTTGCCGGCAACGACTCGCGCGCGATCGGCAGGATCCATCGGCCCGCGATGCATGCGCTTGATCCAGATCTGTTCGAGGCGGCTCACGAATATCAGTATCCCGTAGCCAGAAGCCTGTAGCCAGAAAACTGTGGGCTTACGGGCTTGCGGCCTACGGGCTTACGGGCTACGGGCTTACCGGCTATCGGTCACTGGCGCGCCGAATATTCACTCCGCCGTTCGTCGTCCGCGCGCGGACCAGCGGGCCGCCGGATCCGAGCGTCGTGCTGAGGCCGCGGCGCGACGTCAGCTCGCCCTGCACGGTGATCGGGAAGTCGATGCGCAGGCCGCCGTTGACGGTGCGCGTCTCGAGTTCGGCGTTGTAGCCGTCGGGAATCGTCACCGTCACGCCGCCGTTGCTGGTCTCGACGTCGAGGCCCTCGCCCTCCCAGCGATTGCCGCTCAGCGTCACGTTCAGTCCGCCGTTGCGGGTCGTCGCCGTTGACGCGGCCGCCGACGTCCTGCAGCTTCACGCCGCCGTTGGTCGTGTCGAAGCGCATGTTGCCGCTGACGCCGAGGATGGTGATGCCGCCGTTGCTGGCGCGGAGATCGAGGTCGTTCTTGCGCGGCACGTTGATGCGGTAGCTGACCGACCACCATTCGCGGCGGGTGCTGTCGGGACCGGTCGCATAAACGCGGCCGCCGCCGGCCTGCACCTGCACCTGGCCGGCGAGCGCACGCGCTTCGCGCCGCTTCGCGTGCCGACGCCTGCGACGATCGGCGCGGACGCGAATCTCGTTGCGATCCCATCCCTCGATCGAGATGCCACCGTTCTTGCCCGCATCGACATTCAGCGGCCGGCCGGCATCGTCGATTCGCGCACTTCGCAGTGCTGCTCGTTGTCGCGATCGCCCCGGTTGTTGTCGCGGCAGGGATCGGCGTCGCTGCCCAATCTGCGCGCCGGCGTTCTCGGCGCTGCGGCTGTAACCGTCGTAGCGGCCGCGATTGAGGTGAATCTCGCCGCGAATCTGGTTGCGGATCTGCGCGTCGATGCGCCGGCGCGTGTCCTGACGCTCGATGCGCGCGGCGCTTGCGCTCGGCGTTGCGTTGCGCGAGCTGTGCGGCGCGCTCGGCGTGACGCATGCGAAGTTCGACGGCGCGCTCGGCGTTTCGCACCGTGCGCTCGACGTTGCGGCGCACCTGCTCGGCGATGCGCTCGGCGCGCTCGGCGGAGTCATAGCTGCGGCCGGCCTCCCACGTGAAGGTCTGGGCGCCCGGGGCCGCCGCCAGCCCAACCAGGATGGCCAGGGTGAAGAGGATGCGAAGGGTGGTCGTCTTCATGGCTCGTTTGACGGAAAACACGAGCCGGGGGTTGGTGCGTACGGTGCGTACCGTGCGTGCGTGCGTAAAGTGCCTAGGGACGAAATTACTCGGATTCGGGGTCAGTTGCGCGCGGCCGATTCGGGTCTGAGGACCACTCGCACCAGGATCCCGGGTAGATCTTCACCCCGTGAATCCCTGCATGTTCGAGAGCCAGAAGGTTATGGCAGGCCGTGACGCCCGAGCCGCAGTAGACCACGACGTCCTTGCGGGTCGTGGCCCTTGATGATGGCCGACCACTGCGTCTTGAGGTCGTCCGGCGACTTGAAGGTCTTGTCGGCGGCGAGGTTCTGCTGAAAGAAGTAGTTCGCCGCGCCGGGAATGTGCCCGCCGACCGGGTCGAGCGTCTCGTTGATGCCGCGATACCGCTCCGGCGTGCGCGAGTCGACGAGCAGCCGCAGCGGGTTGCCGAGGTCCTTCATCACATCATCAACCGTCACGCGCCACCCCGGCCGCGGCGCGCCCTTGAAGTTGCCCTTCGTGGACGATTCGACGCCGCCGCGCACCGGATGTCCTTCACGCTGCCACCGCGCGAGGCCGCCATCGAGCACCGCCACCGCATCGTGTCCCATCCAGCGCAGCATCCACCAGAGCCGCGCCGGCATACATGCCGCTGTCGGCGTCGTAGGCGACGACCTGCGTGCCCGGCGAGATCCCGAGATCGCTGAAGTTGCGGCGATCACGTCGGAGTCGGGCAGCGGATGACGGCCGTTCTTGCCGGTCTTCGGCCCCGACAGATGCCGATCGAGATGCGCATAACGCGCGCCGGGAATGTGCGCCTCGCGATACAGCTCCTCGCCCTTCTCGGGGTTGGCCAGATCGAAACGGCAATCGATGACGACCCAGTTGGGATCGCCGAGGTGCGGCGCGAGCGTCGAGGGATCGATCAGGGTCTTGTGCATGGACATCACGATCACGAGATCGCCGATTACCGCTTCAACTGTTCAGCTAGCTGGTGCAGGAACAATCCTACATCCGTGACGATGCCGATGGTTTGCGTCGATCCGCGATCGGACAGCTTCGTCACGACGGCGGGGTTGATGTCGACGCAGATCACCTTCACCCACGACGGCAGCATGTTGCCGACGCCGATGCTGTGCAGCATCGACGACAGCATGACGACGACCTCGACGCCGTCGAGGGCCTTGCCGTAGGCGTCCTGCGCCGCGATCAGATCCATCATCGTCTCGGGCAGCGGACCATCGTCGCGGATCGATCCGGCGAGGATGTAGCTCACGCCGTGCGTGTGGCAGGCGTGCATGATGCCGGACGTGAGGACGCCGGTCTCGACCGCCTTGCCGATGCCGCCGGCGCGCCGCACGGCGTTGATCGCGCGCATGTGATTGCGATGGCCGTGCTCGACGGGATGCCCGCTGCTGAGATCGATGCCGAGCGAGGTGCCCGAGAGCGCGACCTCGATGTCGTGCACGGCCAGCGCGTTGCCCGAGAGCAGCACGTCGACGTAGCCGAGCCGGATCAGATCGCAGAAATACTGCGACGCCGCCGGTGTGCACCACCACCGGTCCGGCGACGAAGGCGATCCTGCCGCCGTCGGCCTTCACGCGCCGCATCATGTCGGCGACGCGCTTCACCGACGTTTCGACGCGACGCTCCGACGAGACTTCGTTGCTCATGAAGCCGAACGTCGGCTTGTCGCGCGACTGCACGTCGGGCGCGACGCGAATGCCCTGCATGCCGCACACCACCAGATCGCCCTTGCGGATGTCGCGGAGCTTCTTGCAGGAGACCCGAGGGCTTGCGGGCTTGCGGGCTTGCGGGCTTGAGTCGTCAACGACGAGCACGGCGTCCATGCGCTGGTTGTCGACCGTCGACCCACGCGCCGTTGAGGAACACCGACGTGCGGTGATTGGTCGTCGAGTAGAAATCGACCGGCACCGCGCCGTCCATGTCGGCGGCGCGCAGCAGCGACGTCCGGCGAGCCCTTGACGAAGCAGCCGAAGACGGACAGCCTGGAGAGCAGATCCTGCAACCGCTCGTCGGTATCGGATGTCAGTTGCAGCGTCAGGTGCGAACCTTGTGCGTTGTTGCGGCCGACGTCGAAGCGAAGAATTTCGTACTCGGAGCCGTGCTCGACGACGGTGGTGAGGATCGACTGGAAGTTGCCTGAGTCGATCAGGTGCCCTTCGGCTTCGACGGTTTCGGAAACCACGCTGAATTATAAGGGCCTGCACCAAGGCTCGGCGCGCCTCGACGGCAGCGTGCGACGAAACGCCCCGCCGCGGCGACGGCGAGGCGAGCGTTCTACCGGAGCGTCGGGCGCTGCAGGGCGGCGATGCGCTCTTCGAGCGGCGGATGCGTCGACATCAGCGGCAGCAAGCCGCCGCTGCTTGCCGCCGTTGATCTTCATCGTCGCCAGCTGCGGCTGCGACTGGTCGACCAGGCGCCTTGTTCGCCTGCAGGCGCTGCAGCGCGGCGATCATGTTGTTGCGGCTCGACAGCACCGCGGCGCCGGCGTCGGCGCGGAACTCGCGGGCGCGCGAGAACCAGGCGACCACCATCATGCCGAGGATGCTGAAGACGATGTCGAAGACGATCGTCGCGACGAAGAACACCAGGCCCGAGATGCGCTCGTCGACCAGCTGGCGGACGATGTTGGCGATGACGCGCGAGAAGAAGATCGAGAAGGCGTTGACCACGCCCTGGATCAGCGTCATGGTGACCATGTCGCCGTTCTGGATGTGCGACACCTCGTGCGCGAGCACGCCTTCGATCTCTTCACGGCGCATCGAGCGCATCAGGCCGCTCGACACCGCCACCAGGCTGCGGCGTCTTGCTCGGGCCGGTCGCGAAGGCGTTCACTTCCGGCGAGTCGTAGATGCCGACTTCCGGCATCGGCAGGCCGGCCTTGCGGGTCAGCTGCTCGACGGTCTGGTACAGCCAGTCGAGCTCGGCCTGACCGGTGCGGCCGTTGACGAGCTGCACGCCCATCGCCGTCTTCGCCATCCAGCGCGACATCAGCAGC
Organism: uncultured cyanobacterium; assembly: GCA_963833135.1. GTDB lineage: Bacteria > Acidobacteriota > Vicinamibacteria > Vicinamibacterales > UBA2999 > 12-FULL-67-14b. The sequence goes on from CAWHWW010000022.1 coordinate 57,293, forward strand.
GAGATGAACGCGCCGCCGAAGCCCCAGACGAGCGAGAACACCATCAGCGCCGCGTAGTCGAGCCCGTCCGCCGTCAGGTAGCCGGTGAAACCCAGCAGGCTGAGCACGATCATCAGCGTGACCATGATGGCGATGTTGGTCGCCATGAACAGGAGGATGCGTTTCATAGGTGTCTAGAATAGCAAACGGGGACCGGGGCTGGAAAATCAGAATTTTTCGGATGGACCCATCGTAAATAACGATGGATTACTGCGCCCGCGCGTAGCCGTCGGCGAGCTTCTTCCGCGCCGCCTCGACGTCGCGGTGGAACACGAACAGCGCGTCGGCGTTGTCGTTCTTGTCGGTGAAGTTCCAGGTCTTGCCGCCCTTCTGCTTCACGCGCAGGTTCTTCTGCAGGTAGTCGACGACGAACGTGTCGACCTGGGCGTAGGGCAGCGCGAACGCATCGCCCTTGTTCTGGGTGTCGTACCGCAGGCCGTCGAGCGTCGCCGACAGCGTGCCCTTCGCACGACCCCATGCCGTGCTTGTGCACGACGTTGACCCTGGCGCTGAGGCTGACTTCCTTGACGCGGATCGTGATCGCGTTCGGGCCGGGATCGAGATCGATCGTCTTCTGCACGCTGTCGAATCCGGTCGCCGTGAGCTGCACGCGCTTGGAGCCGGGCTCGAGCTTGTCGAGCGAGAGCGGCGTGTTGCCGACGAACTGGCGATCGATGAACACCGATGCGCCGGGGACGTCGGTTTCGAGCTGCAGCGACGCGAGCGTCGGCGCCGCCGAAGCCGGCGCAGGGGCAGGCTCCGCCGGAGCGGTCTTCGGCGCGGCCTTGCGCGGCGCTTCCGCGACCGGCTTGGCGGGCGTCGGCACCGGTTCATTTTTCTTGGGGACGATGCGTGGGGCGGCCGGCTCAGCTGGACTCTCAGCCGCCGGTTCCGGCGCCGTCTCGCGAAGCATCAGCACCACGCCGAACGCCAGCACGGCGATGACCGCCGCGATCAGAATCCCTCGATTCATGTTCGAGATGGTACACCAGGGCCGCGTCGGCGCCGGCAAGGCCGGCTACAGCTTCGATCCACGGATTTCACGGATTACACCGATACGAGCGCAGGCGGCCGGTCGAAGACCGGCCACGGGCGCGGGCAATGCCGCATACAAGAGCTCCCCGCGCCAGCCGCTCTTGTATGCGGCCTTGCGCACCCTGGTCGGCCCTTCGGGCCGACGCCTGCGCGGTGTCTGGTGATCGGCCAGCGGCGCCGTCGTGCCGTCCGAAATCCGTGTAATCTGTGTAATCCGTGGATGAAAACATGGGGCGCGCATGCGGGCTCGGCTGTTAATTGCAACGACTCTTGGCGCGCTGCTGATGTCGATGACGTCGGCACAACAACCCGCGCCGGCTGAATGGTTCCAGTGGCGCGGGCCGAATCGCGACGGCATCTCGCAGGAAACCGGCCTGCTTCAGGAGTGGCCGAAGTCCGGTCCGCCGCTGGCGTGGCGCGCGAACGGCGTCGGCAACGGCTATTCATCGTTTTCGACCTCGGGCGGACGTCTCTACACGCTCGGCGCGCGCGGCGGCATCGAATATGTGGTCGCGCTCGATCGCGCGACCGGCAAGAAAGTCTGGGAAGACCAGAACGGGCGGCGCTACGAGAACGATCGCGGCGATGGTCCGCGCAGCACGCCGACCGTGGACGGCGATCGTCTCTACGTGCTCGGCGGCAGCGGCGACCTCACCTGTCTCGAGAGCGCCACCGGCAAGAAGATCTGGTCGATCAACATCGTCCAGAAGTTCGGCGGCGTGAATCCCTACTGGGGCTACAGCGAATCACCGTTGATCGTCGGCGATCGCATCCTCGTCAACACCGGCGGGCGGCGCGCGCGGCATCGTGGCCGTCTCGAAGGCGGATGGATCGACGCTGTGGCAGCAGCACAACGACGGCGCCGGCTACTCGTCGCCGATGCTGATGCGCACCGGCAGCCTCAACCAGGTGATCTTCTTCACCGAAGATCGCGGCGATGGCGGTCGATCCGCGTGACGGGCGCCTGTTGTGGTCCTACAACAAGGCCAACAACGGCACGGCGAACATCGCGACGCCGATCGTCCGCGGCACGCTCGTGTTCGTCTCGTCGGATTACGGCACCGGCGGCGCGCTGCTCGACGTGCGTGCGGCCGGCAATCTCGCGACCGCCAACGAGGTCTACTTCACGCGCGACATGCGCAACCATCACGCCTCGTCGGTGCTCGTCGGCGATCACCTCTACGGCTTTTCCAGCAGCATCCTGACGGCACTGGCGTTCGAGACCGGCAAGACGGTGTGGCGCGATCGCAGCGTCGGCAAGGGATCGCTGATCTTCGCCGACAACCGCCTCTATCTTTACAGCGAGGACAGCGTGGTCGGCCTGGCCGATGCCTCACCGGGCGCATACCGCGAGCACGGCCGTTTCACGCTTCCGCAACAGAGCGGTCTGCCGACCTGGAGCCACCCGATAATCGCCGGCGGACTGCTGGTCATTCGCGATCAGGACGCCGTCTATACCTACGACGTCCGGACTAGATAAGAGGGGCGCGGGCCCGGCGACGAGTATTCGCCGAAGAGTTCGATGTTGCCCCATAATGCGCGTACTCGGTTTCATGACAGACATGCTGTCGGCAGCGTTCTGCGCCAAGTGTGGGCGTGCGATCCCGCCTGAGGCGGAGTTCTGCGCCGGTTGCGGAACGCGCATCCGTGTTTCGTTGTTCGACACCCCAAGTTCGCCTGTCGGCGCGGCGACGGCCGGCGGAGTGGAGGCCGCGACGATCCTGCCAACCACGGCCGGCGTGTCGCCGACGAGCGTGGGGACGTCGGTGGGGCAGTCGGTGCGTTTCGGCGAGGGGGGGTTCCGCGCCGGCGATCAGATCGGCCCTCGCTACACGATCCTCAAATTGCTCGGCACCGGCGGCATGGGCGCCGTCTATCAGGCGTTCGATCACGAGCTGGGCGTCGGCGTCGCCATCAAGGTGATCAGGCCCGCCGCGCAGACGGATGCGACGGCGGCGCGCGATCTCGAACATCGTTTCAAGCGCGAGCTCGTGCTCGCGCGGCAGATCACGCACAAGCACGTCGTCCGCATTCACGACATCGGCGACATCGACGGCGTCAAGTACCTGACCATGCCCTTCATTGAAGGGGAGACGCTCGCCGATGTGCTGCGCCGCGACGGGAAGCTCCCGGTGGCGCGCGTGCTGATCGCCGCGCGACAGGTGGTGGCGGGGCTGGCGGCGGCCCACGACAAAGGCATCGTGCATCGCGACCTCAAGCCCGAGAACATCATGATCGAAAAGGGCGAGCCGCCCGAGGGCGGCGACGCGTTGATCATGGACTTCGGGATCGCGCGCTCGGTGGAGTCGGGCGGGACGCAGACCGCCGCGGGCGCGATCGTCGGCACGCTCGATTACATGGCGCCCGAGCAGGCGCGCGGACAGAAGATCGATCAGCGGGTCGACATCTATTCGTTCGGCTTGATTCTCTACGACGTGCTCGTCGGGAGGCAGCGGTCGGCGAGCCATGGCAATCCGATGTCGGGGCTGCTGGCGCGGATCGAAAAGGCCCCGCCCGCGCCGCGCACGCTGGATGCCAGCATTCCCGATGCGCTCGATCTCATCGTCCAGCGATGCCTCGAACCGAATCCTGACGCTCGTTTCCAGACGACGGCGGAACTTGCGACCGCGCTCGATCGGTTGACGGCCGATGGCCACCTGCGCAGCGACGCACCGACTGCCGTGATGGCGCCGGTGGTCACGGGCCGTCCCCGATGGCAACTCGCGGCCACCGCCGTTTTGATCGCGCTGGCGGGCGGCGCGGGATGGTACTTTTCAAATCGCGACGGTTCGTCGTCGGCGGCGGCAGTTCATCCGGTCTCGGTCCTCGTCGCGGAATTCCAGAACAACACCGGCGATACCGTCTTCAACGGCGTCCTCGAGCAGGCCTTCAGCCTTGGTCTCGAAGGCGCGACGTTCATCACCGCATATCCGCAGCGTGATGCCCTGCGATCGGCGGCGGCCATCAAGGCCGGCAGCCGCCTGGATGAACAAACGGCGCGCCTCGTCGCGGTGCGCGATGGCGTGAAACTCGTCCTCCTCGGCAGCGTCGGGGCTGCAGGTTCGGGATACACCATGTCGGTCAAGGCGCTTGACGCGGTCGACGGCAAGCAGATCGCGACCGTCGACGGCAAGGCCAGTGTGAAAGGCGAGGTGCTGAACGCCGTCGGGGACATGGCGGCGCGGATGCGGCGCGAGTTGGGCGATACCAACGCCGACAACACCGAATCCACGCCGCGAAGCGTTTACGACGACGTCACTCGAGGCCGCGAGCGCATACGTGCGCGCACAGGACCTGGCCGGCGCCGGTAAGTTCAACGAAGCCATTGCTCAATACCAGGAAGCGGTGCAGCTCGATCCAAAATTCGGCCGCGCCTACTCGGGCTGGGCAACCGCCGAGTTCCGCGCCGGCAGGCCCGAAGACGCGGATCAACTCTGGAAGAAGGCCATCACCCAGATCGAGCGCATGACCGAGCGCGAGAAATACCGGACGCTCGGCGCCTACTACCTTGGGCCAGGCGCCAATGACGAACAGGGGCTTGAAAACTATCGCCTGCTCGTCGAGAAGTATCCGCTCGACGGGATCGGCATGAACAATCTTGCCGTTGCTTACTTCCGCAACCTGGATTTCAAGCGCGCCTTCGAGCAAGGGGAGAAGGCGAAGGCTATCTACTCAAACGGCAACACGCGGTCGAACCTCGCCCTGTATGCGATGTATGCGAGCAACTTCGACGCAGCTGCCGCCGAGGCACGTAAGGCTCTCGAGGTCGCTCCGTTCGACAAGAGCTATCTGCCGATCGCCATCGCCGCGCTCGCGGCCGGCAAGCCCGACGAGGCGCGAGCGGCTTACGACCAGATGGCCAAGGTCAGCACTCGTGGCGCGTCGATCGCCAGCATGGGCCGCGCCGACGTCGACATGTACCTTGGCCGCTACGAGCGGGCCGGCACCGAGCTTGAAACGGGCGCGGCATCGGACGACGCTGTAAAGCTCGTCGCGCCCCGCGCGTTGAAACTGATCGCGCTTGCGGAAGCGGCTGCGGCGTCCGGAAAGAGCCCTGCCGAGGTGTTGAAGCTCGTGTCGGAGGCGGTCGCGTCGTCATCTGCCGACGCCGTGCTGGTGCCCGCGGGACGTCTCTCGATGGCAGCGGGACGCGCGGACACCGCGGCCGGCTACGCGGCCACGCTTGGAAAACAAGTCCGCAAGCGGAGCCGCGCTCTGAGCGCAGTGATTCGCGCCGAGATGTCGCTGGCATCGAAGAAGCCGCTCGAGGCGATCGACATCCTCACCGCGGCGCGCTCGCTCGCCGACTTATGGCTGGTTCGCTACACCCTCGGCCGTGCTTACGTCGAGCAGGGTCGCTTTGCCGAGGCGGTGGCGGAATTCGACGAGTGCCAGAAGCGCCTCGGCGAAACCGCCGACGTCTTTCTCGACGACTGGCCGACGTTCCGCTATTCGGTGCCGCTGAAGTACTGGCTGGGCCGCGCGCAGGAAGGGCTCGGTATCAAGGACGCCGCAGCGAAGAACTACCAGGCGTATCTCGACTTGCGATCGCAGGTCCCAGGAGACGCGCTTGCGACGGACGCACGCAAGCGCATCTCCCACTAACCCTTACTGATTGTGCGGCACGCGGACGGTCGTGGTAGCGGCCGCGGTTCGGCCGCCGGTCCATGTGCCGGTCACCGTGATCGTATACAGCCGCCCGTCCGAATCGCCGCCGTTGCGGTACGCCTCGAGTTTGGTCACGAACGAATAGTTGCCGCCGGCACCAGCCGTCGCGGGCCCGGTCGGCTGCACCTTCTTGTACTCGTCGACCACCTTATACGTGATGCTGACAAGCCCGCTGCCGGTCGCCACCCCGCTGACCGTCACCGGAGTCATCGTCTTGTTCGGTGACCACAGCAGCGTGTTCGGATTGGCGGCGGCAGTTATTCCGACCGCCAGGTCGTTCACGGTCACCGTGAACGACTTTGTCGCGGTGTTGCCGGCGGCGTCGCGCGCGGTGCACAGCACCGTCGACGTCCCAATCGGGAATGTCGATCCCGAGGCCGGCACGCAGCTCACCGTGGCACCCACCGCGTCAGTCACAGACGGCGTGGGATAGCTCACGATCGCCCCGGCCGCACCCGTCGCATTCGTCGTGATGTTGGAAACGGCGCCGATGACCGGCGGCGCGGTGTCCCTGACAGTGATCGCGAACATGTTGTCGACTTCGAGCGAATTGCTCGACGCGTCGGTTGCCACGCAGTCGATCGGCGTCGTGCCGACCGGGAAGAGGCTGCCCGAACGGAGGCTGCCATTGCTCGATGCGCAGTCCACCGTCACCGGGCCGCCACCGTTGTCGGTGGCCGAAGGATTGGTGTAGGTCACGACCGCGCCATTCGGTCCAGTCGCCTCGGCGGGGTTGCCCGGCCCGTATGGCGCGCCGGCATCCGGGCCGGGTGCCACCGCGAACGACGGCGGCGTCACGTCTTTCACAGTGACGAGGAATTCGACCACTGCGGAATTCGGCGCCGGATTGGCGCGGACATCCGTAGCGGTGCAGGTGACGCCGGTCGTGCCCACAGGAAACACACCCGTGAAGGCAAAGCGATCGCCGGTTTCGCTGACGAACGTGATCGCGGTCGTGGGTGACGTGCAGATCACGTCCGCGACGGCAATGTTGTCAGTGGCATCAATCGCAAAGTTCACGTCCTCGAAGCCGAAGCCGCGGTTGTCCGTGTCGGTCGCGACAATCGTCGTCTCCGGCGTGGTCAGTGTCGGATCGACCACGGCCACCGCGGGCGGGATCGGATCGTAGATGTCCTTCGGCGGCCCATCGTCCACGACGCATTCGGTGAGGCCGCCAACGAGGTCGTCTGGCGTGCATGCGCCGCCCGTGCATTTCACGCAGTTGGCGCCCTGCGCCACGACGCCGAGCGCGACGCCGCCCTGCAAAGAGGCAATCAGGTCGCGGGTGCAGTTGGGCGCGCCCTCCTGACAGTAAGCGCGCAGCGTGATCACCCCGCGCTCGCCCGGCGCGAGCGTGAACGAGGCGTTGTCGCGGCTCGGATCGTTGAAGTTGCGATCGAACGGGTTGGTCTGGACATTCGGTCCGACGATGTTGACGATCGGAACGCTCTGCGCGGTCGACGGCGCCTCGGTGCTGCCGGGCGCGGCGCAGATCGCGGCGGGGCTCGTAAAGATCTTCCGAACCGCCAGCTGATACTTCACCCCGGCGGGCGGATCGTTGACGAAGACGTTGGTCTTGTATGCCGACGTGGTGTTGCCGTTGTTGCGCACCGGCCACGTCGTGTCCGAGACCTGGAAGCTGCCGTTCTCGAAGTCCGGGTTCTCGAAGTCCGGGTTTTCAAAATCCGGGTTTTCGAAGTCGGGGTTCTCGAAGTCTGGATTCTCGAAGTCGGGATTCTCGAAATCCGGGTTTTCGAAATCCGGGTTTTCGAAGTCCGGGTTCTCGAAGTCGGGATTCTCGAAGTCCGGGTTCTCGAAGTCCGGGTTGCGGAATCGAGGACGAAGCCGACAGCGTGAAGTTTTCGAAGTCGGGGTTCTCGAAGTCCGGATTCTCGAAGTCGGGATTCTCGAAATCAGGGTTGTGCAGTTCGGTGTTCTCGAAATCCGGATTCTCGAAGTCCGGATTCTCGAAGTCCGGATTCAGAAACACCATGTCGAACGTTCCCGTCGGCGTGCCGCCGGCGATCTCGTCGACGCTGACCGGCACGAGCACGTCAGGGGCGGCGTTCGGATCCGATGGCGGATTCACGAGCGCGACGAAGAGCGTGCGCGAGACGCTCGACTTGCGTGGGATGGTGACCACGATCTCCGTCACCGGCAGCGTCGGCACTCCGCCTTCGAGGGCGCCGAAGCCCTCGAACTGATCGAACGACGCAATCACGCCGGCCGGCGGAACCGCGCGCAACCGGTAGTCGTGCTCGACGTCAGTGGTGTTGTTCGCGACGACGACAAAGGAGCGCTGCAGGCCGGTGATGCGCTTGGAGTTGTGCGGAGACGACACGACGAGGGCCGGCCGCAATTGCGCCGTGTAGACGTCCTGGTTGCGGATACCGACCTGTCCCGGCACGCACATCACCGCCGACGGCCCAAGCACGGCGGGGGTGAAAGGCGCCTGCGGGTTCCGCGGCGTGCCGACGTTGCGATTGTCGGCCCAGGCCACGTGGAAGACCGGCGCCGGACGATTCGCGGTCAAGCCGGTGTTCCACGCCCAGCCGCCGCCCTCGAGCGCGACAAAGCTCTGACCCGCGATGTCGATGTAGTCGCCAATGAATGGGAAGGTGCCACGAGAGAAAATTGGCAGGTTGGGCCGGTTGTACTGCAGCTGCACGCGCGGTCCATCCACGGCACCGCGGCCCAGGGCGTATCGCGACACCTGGCTGCTGCCGCCAAGCACCGACGTGCTGCTGAAACCGCACGTATTGTCGGCGAGGCAATCGGCCCCCGCCATGGCGGCGCGCATGTCGAGCGTGTGACGCCGCTGCAATCCGTCGGGATGCGCCAGGATGCACAGGAATGTCTGCGCGAACGGCAGGCCGGCCGTCGTCACCAGGCACTGTTCGTACGCGGCCTGGCCGTACTCCACCACCAGGTCTTCGAAGCCGCCGGATGCGTCATTGCGCAAGTCGTAATAGGCAAGCGCGAGCTTGCCGCCTGCAAACGCCATCGTCGGCATGATCTGGTGGCCGCTGCCGCCGAAGGCGTCCGCCTTGCGAGGAGCGGACCAGGTAGCGCCACCGATCGACGTCGAGATGACGATGCGCGAGTCGTTCGGACGAGTGCCGCCGAGTCCCCGCGCTGCCCACGCCACGTAGACGCGGCCCGGCTGACCCGCTGAACGACCTTCCACTTCCGCCGGCACGACCGCGATCGTCGGATAGGCATTGGTGCGGAACGTCAGGACAGTCGAGGCCTGATCGAACGGCGTGAATTGCTGGATCGCTTTCGCCTTGGTGAAGGTCTGGCCGCCGTTGGTGGAGTTGACCACCATGATGGAGTTCTGTCCGCCGGAGCTGTCAGCAAACTCGCGCCACGCGATGTGGATCGCGCCCGTACCTGGATCAATCGCGATCGTGGTTCCCTGGTTCTTGGCGACGCTTTCGCTCAGCTTGGACGGAGTTGACCAGGTCGCGCCACAATTGGTCGACTTCGAAAACATGATCTTGGAGTGCACGTTGTTGTTGCCGCCGACAAACGACGTGTAGACCAGGTAAACAGGGCCGGCCGGCACCGTCTGGCCGTTGATGTTGCACACCGCTCCGTTGCGCGCGATGTCGGCCACTATCCAGGGCTTGTCGAGGAACTGGCCGGAGGTGCCGGAATCGATCTGCCTGGCGCCGAGGTACTGAATCGGGTCGCCGCCATCCTTGTTGTTGTTGTCGATGAAGCGGGCGACGAACACCTTGCTGGGCTGGCCCTCGCCGCGATTGAAGGCGATGCCGCTGTAGTAGAAGAGGCCGCTCGTGCCGGCGCGCACCGTTGGGTCGGCAGCGGCGGCGAGACCCTTGATCGGCGAGGCCAGACCTTGCGGCGACTGATCGAGTTTGTGGCCAGGCAGCAGCGTCGAGGTCCACGTGGCGCCGCAATCGAATGACTTGAAGACGCCCAGCCATGCGTCGCCGACTTCGCCGGCCGCCTCCTCGACGTCGACGAAGCGATAGTCGTTCGCGCCCGCCAGCAAGTGACAGGGATTGCGGGACGACACGGCGAGCGCGGGCTCATTCTGCCGCTGCAGGAACGGGTCGCCGGTGATTGTCCAGGGTGGCTCGAATGACGCCGGCCCGCCGCCCATGTTGACGTTGGGACCGACAACGATCTGTGCGTGGCTAATGGCGGAAAAAGTGAACGTCGTGACGAGCGCAATAACGATCGTCACGAACTTCGGCGTGCAGGGGATACGCCGCATGATGATGCCTCCCAGTGACAGTCAACGTGAACGCGAAGACTCGAAGCAGTCTCACAGACGACCCAGCTGGCCTTGGGCGATTGAATCGCTTAAACACTGCCGTATTATGTAGCTCTTGCTTCACCTTCGCTTGCTCATTGTCGCAACGCTCGTCGCGAGCGGTTGCGGCTCGAAAGCTCCACCGGCGTTTTTCAAGAACCCGCACCCGCTCTTGACCTGGCTCGGTGAGTTCACCCGTCCGGCCGGATCGGTATATCCGCAACTCGCCGACAGCTCGAAGTTCGGCAGCATTTCCGGTCTCGCCCCGGATGAAAAACGCGGGCAGTGGATTGGCGTGATCGACGATCGCGAGCAGAGCCGCGTTGCGTGGTTGAACGTCGGCTTCGGCCCGAAGGGCCTCGAGGTCGTGCCGGTACGGATGCAGGCGCTCAGCGCCGGACCTGGTGTGGAAGCCCGCCGCGTCACCGAGGCGGATCTCGAGTCGATCGTCGCGCTGCCGAACGGCGGGTTCGTCGCCGCGGAAGAAGGCCACGGCAGTCGCGGCGGGCCGGTGTGGCAACCGGCGTTGCTCCAGATGACGCACGACGCCGTCGTCACGCACGTGATCGAGTTTCCCAAGGAGTTTCAGATCACGGGTGATGAGAAGAGCGGGCTGCGCGACAACCAGGGATTCGAGGGCCTGACCGTGACGCCGCGCGGCCACTTGATCGCCGGCCTCGAGCAGCCGCTGATCCAGGACGGGCTGCGTGACGTTCGATCGCGGCGGGCCAGGGTGGCTGGTCGAGTTCGAGCCGTCCGGCTCGACGTTCCGTCCCGCGCGGCAGTGGCGCTACCAGATCTCGCCGACGCCGCGCGTCGAAAACTTCGACGACGTCTGCAACGACGGCGAGAACGGTCTTGTCGAACTGCTCGCGCTGAGCGACACGACGCTGATCTCGATGGAGCGCGCGTGCCTCGTCACGAAGGACAGGCAGTTCACCGCCAACACGGTGCAGCTGTTTTCGGTGGAGCTCATCGACGGCAACGCGCGCAAGAACCTGCTGTTGAACTTCGACAGCATCACGTCGCGGCTGTCATCGGCGTTGACGCGGCTGGAAAATTTTGAAGCGTTGACGTTCGGGCCGATCGTCAACGGCACGCCGACGCTGCTGATCGCGTCGGACGACAATTTTCGGAAGACGCAGAAGACGGCGTTCCTGCTGTTTGGGATGAAGTAGCCAGAGTCCAGTATCCAGAAGAGCACTTGTCTTTACTGGCTTCTGGCTTCTGGCTACCGGCTACTGAACGAACTTGTAGCCGACGCCTCGCACCGTGACGAGGTGCTTCGGCTTGGTCGGATCCGCTTCCAGGTAGCGCCGCAGGCGCACGATGAAGTTGTCGATCGCGCGCGTGTCGGTGTCTTCGTGCAGATCCCACACGTCCTCGAGAATCGCCTTGCGCGACACCGCCTTGCCGGCGTTCTTCACGAGATACTGGAGCAGGTCGCATTCCATCTGCGTCAGCTGATACTTCTTGTCGCCGACGTGCAGCTCGAGCGCTTCGAGATCGAGCTTCTTGCCCGGCGAACGTGATCGCGTCGTGCTCGTGTTCCTGCGCGAGCCATTCGCGCCGGCGCAGCAAGCCGCGCAGCCGCGCCAGCAGGATCTGCAGCTCGAACGGCTTCGGCAGGTAGTCATCGGCGCCGGCTTCGAAGCCCTGCAGCACGTCTTCCGGACGGCCGCGCGCGGTCAGCATCAGCACCGGCACGTAGTGTCCTTCGCTGCGCAGCTCCTTGACGACGGCGAAGCCGTCCTTGCCCGGCAGCATCACGTCGAGGACCACGGCGTCGTAGCGCGCGCGATCGGCGAGCAGCCGCGTCGAGCGCCTGCTGCGCCGTCGCCGTCGACGTCGACCACGTGGCCTTCGGCTTCGAGGTTGAAGCGCAGGCCGTCGGCGAGGTGCGCTTCGTCTTCGACGATCAGGATGCGGCTCATCCTTCGACCCTTCGACTCTCGGCCGCGCGCTTCGCGCGCGGCCGCTCGCTCAGGACAGGCTCCTTGACCCGCGGCAGTTCGAGCGTGAACGTCGAGCCCTTGTCCTCGCCGGCGCTCTCGGCGAAGACGCGGCCGCCGTGCCGCTTGGCGATCGAGCGCACGATGTAGAGGCCGAGGCCGGTGCCCTTGACCTTCGATGCCGCGCGGCTGGAAGCGGTAGAAGCGATTGAAGATGCGGCCGAGCTGCGCCTTCGGAATGCCGACGCCGGCATCCTTGACGCGCACCCACGCGGTGTCCGGCGTCGCGCCGGCGACCTGCACGGCGATCTGCGGCGTGCCGTCCGAATACTTCACGGCGTTGTCGAGCAGGTTGGCAATCGCGGTGCGCAGGTCGTCGACGTCGCCGTTGACGACGAGCGGCGACTGCAGATCGCTGCCGACGATCGCGATGGCGTCTTCGGCGAGGTGATGGCGCGTGCGCGCGGTGTCGACGCATTCCTGGACCAGCCACGCCGAGATCGACCGGCGCGCGATGTTCGAGCTTGCGCTTCTGCCGCGCCACGCCGGCGCGCAGCACCTGTTCGACCGTGTGCTGCAGGCGATCGGCGTCCTGCAGCATGATGCGATAGAACTCCTTGCGCTGCGCGTCGCCGACTTCGCGCGACTGCAGCGTTTCGAGGTACAGGCGGATCGACGCGATCGGCGTCTTGAGCTCGTGCGTGACCGAGTTGAGGAAGCTGTCCTGCTGCTCGGTGATGCCCATCTCGCGGACCAGGAACACCGTGTAGACGATGAGGCCGGCGATGATCAGGCGAGAAGGTGGTGACGCCGAGCACGAGCGGCGCCACGCGCCGCCCGTTGACGAGGATCCAGCCGATGTTGAGGGTAACGGCTGCGGCGACGAGGACGATGCAGAGGACGACGAAGACGATCGAGGCGGTCTGTCGGCGTGTCATGGTCAGGCGATCAGGCGGTCAGGCGATCGGGCGATCAGGGATGCAACTTCCTGATCGCCTGATCGCCCGGTCGCCTGATCCCCGATCTTACGCTGCTTCTTCGTCTTGCAGCGGCTGGCGGATCTTGGCGACCTTGACGTCCCAGGCCAGGCCGAGCGCCTTCAGCGACGCTGATGCCGATCCAGTTCATGTCGAACTCGTACCAGGCCAGGCCGTGGCGCGCCGACACCGGATGCGCGTGATGGTTGTTGTGCCAGCCTTCGCCGAACGTCATCATCGCGACCCAGAAGCTGTTGCGCGAATCGTCGCGGGTCTGGAAGCGGCGCTTGCCCCAGAGGTGCGTCGCCGAGTTGACGAGCCAGGTGCAGTGCAGGCCGTAGGTGGTGCGGAAGAACGTGCCCCACAGCACGTACGGTCCAGCCGCCGAAGGCGAGCAGCGCGAGGCCGACGACGACCTGCGGCACCCAGTGCCAGGTGGTCAGCGCGACGTGGAACTGGTCCTTGCTGAGATCGGGCGTGTAGCGCGCGAGCACCTCGGTGTCGTGGTGCATCGCCTTGCCGGTCATGATCCAGCCCATGTGCGCCCAGTAGGTGCCTTCGCGCGGGGTGTGCGGATCGCCTTCGTGATCGGAATGCTGATGATGAATGCGGTGCGTGGCCACCCAGAAGATCGGTCCGCCTTCGAGCGCGAGCGTGCCGCAGAGGGTGAGGAAGTACTCCATCCACTTCGGCGTCTTGTAGCCGCGATGCGTCAGCAGGCGGTGATAGCCCATGCCGATGCCGAGCGAGCCGGCGACCCACCAGAGGAAAACGGCCATGGCGATGGCGCCCCAGTCGATGAAGAAAAACGCGGCGACGGCGCCGATGTGGAACGCGGTCATGGCAATGGCCGTGATCCAGTTGATCTGGCCGTCGGAGGCCTTGCGGCCATAGATCTCGGTTACTGGAATCATGTCGGGACTGACAGTATCAAGAGCCCCCGGACGAGATCGTAATACTTGTGTCAGGCCTCTTAACTCTTGTCGGTTCAATGGGTTCACGGGTTCAAGAAGTTCAATGGTTGTTGACTCAGATCAACCCTTGAACCAAACCTCTTGAACCCAACTGAACTCCTTGAACCCTTGAACCGACAGGTTATTGTTCGATTGGGATGACCGACGCGATCTACGGGCTGCGACTGTTGCGCGCGAAGCCGGGACACGCGGCCCTCACGATCCTCACGATCGCGCTCGGTGTTGGCGCGGTGACGACGCTGTTCAGCGTGGCGTACGGCGTGTTGCTGCGGCCGCTGCCGTGGGGCAATACCGAAGGTCTGGTTCGCGTCACCGAGACGCGCGGCGGCCGCGAGGGCCGCATGCCCGGCACGATGATGAACGGCAGCTACCTCGCCTGGGCAGATGCGCCGACAGACCATCGACGGCGATCGGCGCATTTCGCGACAACCCCGATGACGCTGACCGGCGCTCGGCGAGGCCACGCGGCTGACCGTTTCGCGCCGTCACGCCTTCGACGCTTCGCACTGCTCGACGCGCGGCCGGATCGCGGGCGCATTTTCACGCCGCACGAAGGCGAGCGCGGCCGCACCAGCCGTCGCGATCCTGTCGCATGGCTTCTGGGAACAACGCTTCGGCGCGCGAGGACATCGTCGGGCAGCCGCTCGTAGCTCGACGGCACGCAGCACACGATCGTCGGCGTGATGCCGCGAGAGTTCCGATTTCCGAGCGCTGAAGCGCGAGCGTGGATTCGCGTGGCAGGTGCCGCCGGTCGACAACCCGGGCGGCAGCAAGACCGGCACGATCATGCGCGCGCTGGCGCGGCTCAAGCCTGGCGTGACGCTCGCACAGGCCGCCGCCGAAGGAACGGCGCGCGCGATCGCGGCGCCGGATGCCGGTCCGGTCGCGATGTCGCTGTTCGGCGCGCGCGAGCCGATTCAGATCACCGTGACCGATGCGAAGGAAGCGGCGACGGCGGACGTCCGGCCGGCCATTGTCATCCTGCTGATCGCGTCGGCGCTGCTGTTCGTCACGGCGATTGCCAACGTCGCCAACATGCAGCTGGCGCGAGCGACCGCGCGTCATCGCGAGCTCGACGATTCGCGCCGCGCTCGGCGCCGGCACCGGCCGGCTGGCGCGGCAGCTGCTGATCGAGAATGCGATCGTCGGCGTGCTCGGCAGCATCGCCGGTCTCGCGTTGACGATCGGCGCTGCATGCGCGCCTTGCCGTCGCTGCTGCCCGCGGGATTTCCCTCGCGTCGATGCGATCGCGATCGACGGGCGCGTGCTGGCGTTCACGCTGCTGCTGTCCGCTGATCACGACGCGTCGTCCTGCGGCATCCTGCCGCTTGCTGCACGTGCGGCGGCTCGAGATTGCGCGATCGCTCGGCGACGGCAGCGCCGGCGTCGGCCGGCGCCGGCCGCGGCCGCGCTGGCCGCCGTGCGCGCGCTGATCGTCGCCAGCCAGGTGGCGGTGACGTGCGTGCTGGTGATTGGCGGCGTCCTGCTGGCGCGCAGCTTCACCGCGCAGATCAGCGCCGATCGCGGCTACGACCCGGCAATCTCCTGACCGCCGCGATTCCGTTTCCCGCGGGCTACGCCGCTCGAGCGGCCGCGCGACCGCTGCGCTGAACCGCATCCTCGAGCGCCTGAAGGACGCGGCCCGGGCGTCACGCACGCGGCCGTCAGCACCGGCGCTGCCGCTGGCGTCGTCCGGCGGCTTCTCGGTCGTTCAAGTTTCCAGTCGCCGCTGCGCGGCGGCGCCACAGGTCGATGTCGAGACCGATTCGGCGCGTCGTCTCGCCCGAATATTTCGGCGCGCTCGGCATTCGCGTTCGCGCCGGCCGGCCGCTCACCGCCGGCGATGACGCGATGGCGCCCACGCGCCGTGGTCGTCAATCGATCGTTCGTCGCGAAGTATCTCGACGACGTGCCGATCGAGCGGCGATCGGTCTGTCGCTCGGCACCGGATGCGGTTCGCGACTGCCGAAGCGGCAAGCGCGACGCGCTCGATCGTCGGCGTGGTCGACGACCTGAAGCAGGACGCGGCCGGACGCGCCGCCGCAGCCGGAGATGTTCGTCGCCTACGCGCAGCTGCCCGGCGCGAGTCATGGCTCGCAGGCCTTCGTGGTGCTGCGGACGGCCGACGATCCGGCGCGCGCATGTCGAGGCGCTTCGCACCGCGATTCGCGAAGAGGATCCGTCGCTGGCGCTCGATGCGGTGATGACGATGGATGCAGCGGATCGGCGAGTCGCTGGCGCGTCCGCGGCTCTATGCGGTGCTGTTCGCGGGCTTCGCGGTCTTCGCGCTGGTCATCGCCGGCGCCGGGTTGTTCGGCGTGCTGTCGCACTCGGTGTCGCAGCGGTCGCGCGAGCTGGCGGTGCGCACGGCGCTCGGCGCCAGCCGCGCGGCGGTGATCGGCGTCGCGTTGAAGCAGATGAGCGTCGCGATCGATCGCCGGCGTGGCAATCGGCCTGGCGCTGTCGGCGGGACTCTCGAATCAGCTGACGCCGTTCATCTACGGCGTGTCGACGCACGACTGGATCAGTTTCGGTGTCGCGCCGCTCGTGCTCGTGATCGTCGGCACGATCGCGTGCATCGTGCCGGCGCGCCGCGTCGCGCAAACAGATCCGGTGCAGGTGCTTACGGGACAGGTCTGAGACTGGGCTCGCGACGGTTCCACGGTTCCATGGAACCTTGGAACCGTCTCGGAACGGTTCATCTTCCGAGTACCGCCCGTCGCCAGGTTTCGACAATGGCGCGATCCGGTCCGCCGAGTTTCTGGTGACGCTCGACGTAGACTGCGGAAGCGATCGCAGGTTGTCGGGACTCAGGCTCTTGTCCTGCTGATGCATCTTGTAGCAGCACCTGGATCGCCACGAACAGCAGCGGCTGATCGTCGTTCTTCGTGTTGTCGAGTTGATCCTTCAGCTTCGGCAGCGCGCCGCTGTAGTCGCCGAGCATCGCGAGCGCGAGTCGCTTCGCGCTTCAGGCGCTCGTTGTCGTTCGGCCACGCCGACGGCGCTTCTTCGAGCACGTCGAGCGCCTGCGTCCATCGCCGGTGCGCAGCAGCGCATCGACGAGCACGGGATAGACCGCGGCCGGGTTCTCGCTGAGCAGCGCCATCTCCCACGCGCCGATCGCTTCCTGTCGCGGCCGCTCGACGGCGTGCGTGGCGCCGAGATAGAACGCCGCGCCGAGAAAATCGGACGCACCCTTCAGCGTCTGCTGGAACCACGCCGCGGCCTGCGCGATTTCGCCCTTGCTGAGCGCGCCGAGGCCGCGCACGAACGCGAGGTTCAGTTCATCATCCGGCGATCGCGCCGCGCTCCGCTGGCGCCTCGTAGTTGCCGGTCTTCGCCTTCTCGATCACCGCTTCGACTTCCGGCGATGGCGGATGCATGTCCGCCAGGCCCTCGAGGAACGGCAGCACGACTTCGGGCATCAGGATCGTCCGCGCGGAGAAGCGCGGCACCGGCGCGAGGATCTTGGAGGCGGCCACCGGCGCCGGCGGCGCATCGGGATCGAGCGGGACACTCGAGATCGGGCGGCGGCTCCGACGTATCCGCGACCGGGGCGAGCATGAACGGACGCGTCAGCCGCATCTCCGGCCGCCCGGCGGCGCGATGATCGCGCGGGCGACGTACTCACCCGGCGGCAGCACGCCGAGCCGCATCTGCGCCGCAAACGCGCGCACGTTGCCGCGCGCCACCTGCCTGGCTTCGACGTTGACGAGCGCGTTGCCGTTTTCGGCGTCGGAGATCTGCAGCGTCACCTTCGTCCTGCCGAGCAGCGCCTGATCCGCGCCGGTCATCTCGAGCATCGCCGACACCGTTTCGCTGTCGATCACGGTCGTCGGCCGCGGCCGCGGCAATTCGCCGGCGACCGGCGGCTGCGGCACGAGCATCAGATCCGAGACGTTGATGCCGCTCGGTCCCTTGTTGAGGCGCGCGTTGATCGAATGATGCACGCTGCCGCCGCGGCCCGTCGTCGTCAACGGCCGCGATCCGCAACGTGTATTCGCCGGGATCGAGCACCACGGAGGTCAGGATCAGCCGCGGCGACTCGGCCCTCGTGCTCGCCGGCGCGAGCGTCGACACGCCGCCGCGATTGACGACGATCTTGTCGTTCTTGTCGAGGACGACGACGCCGACCGGCCAGTCGGCGGGTGTGGTCGCGGGATCGCCGACTTCGGCGGTGATGACGACGCGCACCTTCGAGCCGCCCGCTCTCGACCGCGGTGTAGGTGGCGACGCGCATCGGCAGGCCGCGAACCGGCAGCGGCGACTTCAGCACCTCGCCGAGCTGTCTGCATCGGCGTCAACGTCTCGGTCACCGTCGCGTCTTCGGCGCCGGCACCACGAAGGTCGGCCGCGCGCGCACCGTCAGGCCGCGCGTCTTCACCGTCGACCTTGATGCGGCGCTCGCGGCCGGTGCGATCCGCTTCGGTCGGCTCGAAGCCGAGCAGGTAATAGCCCGACAGCTCGCGGCCGAGCCGATCGAAGGCGATCTTGCCGTCGCCGTTGACGACGCTCATCGATCCGCGCGTCTGGCCGGCCACCTGCTCGAGGCCCTCGCTCATCAACGCCATCGTCGAAGAACCGCGACTCGAGCTGCCGCCGGGCGCCGCGGTCCTCGATGTCGAAGAACTGCTGCGACGGGCGGATGACGTGAATGGTGGCGCGCGCTTCCGCCGCGCAGGCGGCCGAGCGTCGTCATGCTCGAGCGATCGCGCGCCACGAACATGCCTTCCGAGATCATCACGATGTTGACCGGCATCTTGAGCGGCGCCAGGTTCCTGAGCAGCGCTTCGAGCGACTGCAGCGTCGCCCGGGCGCGGGCGCTGGCTTCGAGCAGCAGCGCGCGCGCATCGGCTTCGAGCGGTTGCGGCAGGCTTCGAGATCGGCGCCGGCTCACGCCGGCGCATTCGCGGTCGACGGCGTTCTGGAACGTGCCGGGATCGTTGCTCTCGAGCGCCCACGCTTCGCTGATGTTGATGTGCATCATGCCGATGCGGTTGCTCGGCGCGCCGGTGACGCGCATCAGGGCGTCGGTGATGCGCTTGCGATCGGCGGTGAACTCGACGCCGCCGACGCCGTTGGGGAGGCGGGCGAGGCCGACCAGGTCGCCCGGCGCCAGGCGATCGAACAGCGACTGCGCGGTGCGCAGGATGGCTGCGCGATCGGCGCCGACGCGCAGGCTGCCTTCGTCGACGACGAACAGCAGCAGGCGTCCGGTGGTGGCGCTCTCGTTCGAGGTGTAGGCCGCCTCGCGCGGCGTGGCCGGCGATGGCGTTGGTCGGCGTCGTCGAGATGAACTGGATCGAGTCGATCGGGCGCGGCTGGCCGTTGACCTCGAGCTCGAAGTCGGCCGCGCGTCAGCGTCGGGACCGGCTTGGCGTCGCGATCGACGACGTTGACGTCGACGAGGACGATCTCGGCCTTGGTTTCGAACGCCGGCCGCGGCACTTGCGGCGGTTGTTGCGCCGGCTGCTGTTGCGCGGCGATCACGGCGGATCCGGCGAGCGTGACCGCAACGGCGAGAAAGAGGCGACGCATGCTACGAACCCGGCGCGCGATAACCCTGGCGCGAACGCACGCTGTAGTTGGTGCCGGGAATCTCGACCTTCACTTCGCGCCACGATGCCGTTGCGCGCGGTGTTCTTCGACTCGTAGCCGAGGATGTACTGATTCGACAGCTCTTCGAGGATCTCGGCGAACGGCTCGTCGAGCTGATCGCTGCGCTCGACGAACAGCGCGCGGCCGCCGCTCAGGTCGACGAGCCGCTCGATGCCGGACTTGAGCTGCGCTTCCTTGACGCCGCGGCCGAGCGCCACCATGAACAGCGTGGCGTCGTTGGCGCGCACGGCCTGTTCGACGGCGTGAATGGTGGCGTGGCTGGTGCGATCGTCGCCGTCGCTGAACACCACCAGCACGCGGCGGCCCGGCTGCTTCGACAACTGCTGCACGCCGCGGATGATCACGTCATAGAGCGCGGTGCCGCCCCACGCCGACAGCCGATCGATGGCGCGCGTGCGCTGCGCCACGCTGGTCTCGCGCTTGGTCAGCGTGAACATGTTGTCGTTGAACGCCGCCACCGTGACCTGGTCCTTCGGGCCGAGCGCCGACAGGAATTTCTTCACCGCGTTCTTCAGCTGCGGCATCGCCAGCGTCATGCTCTCGCTGACGTCGATCGCGACGACGATCTCGAGCGGCGATCCTTCGGCCGAGAAGTGGCCGATGGTTTGCGGCACGCCGTCTTCGATGAGCCGGAACGCGGCTTGCTGGCAGGCCGGCGACGAACCGTCCGCGCTCGGTGACGACCGCGGTGATCTGCACGACGTCGACCGACACCTTCTCGACCTGGTCGAGGCCCTTGGTGCGCGAGCTGGCGACGATGCGGCCGCCGCCGATCAGGTTGGCGACGACGCGGAACGTGTGCGGCCGCACTTCGGCGCCGGCGTCCCACGTCGCACTCGGCGGCGATCGGATCGAGCACGTTGCACACCTGCTTGCCGTCGGCGAAGAACAGGATCTGCGCCGACGCGCGTCGCCAGCATCTTCGGGAGGATTTCGGCTTTGAGCTTCGTGATGCCGCTGACGTAGGAGTCCGCTTCCGGCGACGATGATGCGAATCGCCAGTTCCGCCGGGGCTGCGGTTCCTGCGCCGAGAGCGCGACCGTGAGTACGAGAAGAACGCCGATAGTCCGCATAAATTGCACACAGGCGTCAGAAGGGGTCAGACCCCTTCGACAACTGTACGTCAATTCGTACAAGGGAGTCAGATTCCCCTTTACCGCGGGCGTAACGGCCCGCCGCCGGCCAGCGCCGCCACGTAATCTTCTACCCGCGACGGCGAAAGCGCCAGTGCCTGTCGCGTCATCGCCGGCCAGTCGTCCGGGAAGCGGGAATCGACGTCGTGCCAGTAGTCCTGGGTCGCATACGTGAGCAGGCCGGGGACGAGCTGCGCCGGCAGCTTCAGCCGGGCCGTTTCTTCCGCCAGCCGCAGCGACGAGGTCCGGCGCCTGCGTGGCGATCAGCCCGCCGTCGGCGCGGCCGCCGAAATTCTCCCACGGCGACGGCGTGGGCATCGCCGTCTTCAGGCGGTTGTCGAGGCTCTCGGCGTAGACGCCCCAGCGATCGAGCGTCGTCCTGCGGCAGGTCGGGCTTGCCGAGCCACATGAAGTCGCGCAGCCCGAACAGCGCCGGCACCAGCGTCGGGCGTGCGCGTGATCGTCCACGGCAGCGTCTGCTGCACCGCACGCCGGCAGCTGCGCCTCCTCCGCGAGCGCCAGCACGGCCGGCAGGTTCGCGCCGGCCGCCGCCACGCGCTCGCGGCCGCGCGCGATCGCGGCGACGATGCGATCGCGATCCGCGTCGCGGAGCGCGTGCGGGTTGAGCGTCATCACCGTCCGCGCGAACGTCAGCTGATCGTTCAGGTTGATCGTCGGCGCGACCGGCATCTCGTTGTCGGCGATGCGGCGCAGCGCGAGACGCGCCAGCGCGATGTCGAGACCGAGGAGCGAGCCCTCGATGTGCCACGGCGTGCCGTCGCCGACCTGTTCGCGCGGCAGCGCCCACGCGACGAAGTCGCGGCGCATGCCGGCCGGCCCGATCGAGGCCGAAGTTGTGCCGCTGCGCGATGTCGCCGCCGAGCAGCGCCGGACCCTTCGGGATCGCCGAGCGCCGGCGTGTAGATCAGCGCGAGCAGCGCGTCGGCGATCTTCGCGGCGTCGTCGGCGGCCAGCGCCGCGTCGAGGCCCGGCGACGTCGATCTGCTCGCGGATGCGCTTGAGGCGCGCGTGCTCGGCGCGCGAACCAGTCGACGCGGTAATCGAGGCCTTCCCACTTGAGCGTCGGCGCATTCGGTTCCGAGCGGCGGGCCGGCGAGCGCCTGCAGCAGCCGCGATTCGTACGCGGTCTTCGCCGTCGTCCACTGATCGGGCTGCACGAGCGGCGGCAGCGCATCGAGCAGCGTCGTGATCATCCACTGCGTGATCGCCGGTGAACGGCCGCGTCTGCTTGCCGGCCGGCCGGATCGACCACGTCGGCCAGCGAGAGCAGCAGCTGTCTCGGCGGCGCGCGACGTCGATCTCGCGCGTCAGGCGCGCGCGCTCGAGGATGGCGAGCGACGCCTGAAACGCGATCGACGGCGTGCTTGCTCGTCGCGGCCCGAGAGTTCGTCGCCAGGCGGCGCGCCGCTTCGACGATGCGCGCGAAGACGCGCGGCGACGTGACGTCCATGCGATCGAGCGCGAGCAGGATCGCGCGATAGCGGCGATAACCGCCGAGCGCCACCAGCGCGTCGACGACGCGATCGCCGCTCGATGTTGCCGAAGACCGCCCTGCGCGAAGCGCACCATCTCGTATCGATCGCGCCGCTCCTTGGCCGAGCGCGCCGAGATCTTCTGCGCGAGCCACGCGAGCGTGACCGGCGACGGCGGCTCGCGCCTGCGCCGACGCCAGCCGAGCGGCGGGTGATCTCGGGCCGCTCGAACAACTCCTCCCAGAACCACTGCGCGGCGGGCGGCGCCACGGCCGTTGCCGAGCAGGTCGATCTGCGACGACACGATCCAGGGATCGGTCGTGCCGCGCAGGAAGGGATGCTCTTCGAGCCTCCAGTTCGAATCGGCGGATCGAAACGCGCCGTAGAACAGCGCGCGCCTGCTCGATCTGCGCCTCGATCGGCGCCGCGCCGAACGCGGCGGCGATGCGGTCCGGCGTCATCGTGCCGACGGTGTCGTAGAACCACGCCAGGCGTCCCGAGTCGCGCGCGAGCAGCGCGCGGAGGAACTCCGCCGGCCTGCGTGACCTTGACCCCGACGAGCGCTTCCCAGATCGGCTCGGCCGCCGCGCCGCCGGGAACGATCACGCGATCCTTGTCGACCTTGAGGCTGGCGCGCCGCGATCCAGAACGCCGCCGGCGCGGTCTTGACGATCCATCGCAGCAGGCCGCGATCGCGCTCGAGCAGCGCGCGCATCGAGGGATCGGTGGCCATCGCGCCCGGCGCACACCAGCAGCGCCGATCGATTCGAGATCAGCGCGCCGAACAGATCGGCCTTGTCCGGCAGCTGCAGCACGTCGCGCCAGTGATCGGCGGTGAGCGGCGCCGCAATCGTGAGGGGCGTCGTCTCGGCCGGCGATCTCCTTGTCCTTGCCCGGCACCGAGATCTGCGCGATGAAATGGCGGACGGCGTCGACGCGCTCGACGGCGCTCGCGCTCTGCGCGAACATCTCGCGCGCGAGCAGCGAAATGGCGTGGCCGCGCTCCTCCGGCTGCAGGCCCAGCATCTCGTAGGTCGCCGTGCCGCCGGTGACGGGCAGATCGAAGAAACCGGCGACGGGTGTCCGTTCGTCGGTGACGAACAGCAGGACCAGCGTCGCAACGAGAATGCGGATCAAGGCCCCAACTTATACTTCAAACCCTAGTCGCCGCGCTTCCTAGCTCCCGTCAAAGGCCCCATGAGTCTTCGACAACCTTCGCCAGGATATTCGTCTCGCTATCCGCGGCCTGCTGCGCGCGCCGGCGTTCGCCGCCGTCACGATTCTCACGCTCGCGCTCGGAATCGGCGCAAATACCGCGATTTTCTCGATCGTCAACGGCGTGATCCTGCGCCCGCTCGGCTATCCGAAGCCCGAGCAGCTGATGTACCTGACCACGCAGTTCCCGGCGTTCGGCTTCGATCAGTTCTGGGTGTCGCCGCCGGAATATTTCGAGTTCCGCGAGCTGAACCAGTCGTTCGCCTCGGTCGGCGCCTACACGACGGGCGAGGTCAACCTGACCGCCGGCGATCGCCCGCTGCGCGTGCGATCGGCGTCGGTGGACGATCACCTGCTGACCGCGCTCGGCGTCCAGCCGCTCGCCGGCCGGCTGTTCGCGAAGGGCGAGACCGACGTCGTCCCACCGCCGAACCCGACCGGCCCGGTGCCGCCGCCGCCGATCTGCATCCTGTCGTACGAGCTGTGGCAGACGCGCGTTCGGCGGCCAGCACAACGTCATCGGCCAGATGGTCGAGATCAACGGCCTGCGCCGCGAGGTGATCGGCATCATGCCGCCGGGCGCGGACGTGATGGACAACCGCACCGAGATCTGGATGCCGATCGGCCTCAATCCCGGACAACCGCCAGCATCGCGGCAGCCACTTTCTCTATCTCGTCGGCCGCCTGAAGGACGGCGTGACGCCGGAGGCGGCGCAGGCGGAGCTGACGCACGCTGATTCAGAACGTGGGGCGAGCGCACCGGCCAGAAGAACCACGTGTTCGCGCCGCTGCCGAAGACCGCTGAAGAGCGCAAGACCAACTTCGGGCACATCCTGCAGATGCATCCGGTGCAGGAGCAGATCATCGGCAGCGCCAGCCGCGCGATCTGGGTGCTGCAGGCCGCGGTGGGATTCGTGCTGCTGATCGCGTGCGCGAACCTCGCGAACCTGCTGCTGGCGCGCGCCGAGACGCGGCATCGCGAGTTCGCGGTGCGCACCGCGCTCGGCGCCGGCCGCGGCCGGCTGCTGCGCCAGTTCATGACCGAAGGCGTGCTGCTGTCGATCGTCGGCGGCGCGCTCGGCCTGCTGCTGGCGCGCGTCGGCGTGCAGGCGCTGATTCGCGCTGTATCCCGACCAGCCTGCCGCGCACCGCGGAAGTCGACCGTCGATCCGATCGTGCTGATCTTCACGCTCGGCGTGTCGATCGCCGACCGGCCTGGTGTTCGGCCTCGCGCCGCTGATGCACACGCGCGTCAAGGGCCTGGCGCTCGCGCTGAAGGAAGGCGGCGCCAGGGGCGCCACCGGCGCGGCGCGCCATCACATCCGCCGCGGCCTCGTGATGGCCGAAGTCGCGCTCGCGGTGATGCTCGTGATCGGCGCGGGCCTGCTGATTCGCACGGTCTACAACCTGTCGATCGTCGATGCCGGGCTTCGATCGATCGCGCCTGGTCACGTTCCAGATGTCGCTGGCCGACCGCCAACTATCCGCAGCCCGCGCCGCGCGCGCAGCTGTATCAGCGGCTGCTCGAGAAGCTGCGCGGCGTCGCCGGCATCCAGGGCGCGAGCGCCATGTCGGGCCTGCCGCCGAACCGGCCGCTCAACGCCAACGACACCGACATCGGCAACTACACCGCGCCGCCCGAGGGGCCGTTCGAGAACGTCGATTACTACCAGAGCGTGATGACCGACTACTTCGAGACGATGGGCATTCCGATCGTCAAGGGCCGCTCGTTCCAGCCGAGCGACGCGGCGTCGGGTCCGGTCGTGATCGTCAACGAGACGCTGGTCAACACGTTCTGGAAGGATCGCGAATCCGATCGGCCAGACGCTGAAGCCCGGCTTCGGCCCTTCGCGCAAGTGCCGGACTTCACGCGTGATCGGCGTCGCGAAGGACGTCAAGCAGGGCGGCGTCGACAAGAAGACCGGCACGGAGCTCTATCTCCTCGTCGATCAGACCGCGGTGGCGCCGCCGCCGATCACCAACGCGCCGGGCACGATGAACATCGTGCTGCGGACGACGCTGCCGCCGGCCACGCTGCGCACGACGATCGAAGCGATCGTGCGCGAAGCCGATCCGTCGGTGCCGATCGTCCGGCTGCGCGACATGAACGGCGTGTTCGAGGAATCGATCACGCCGGCCGCGCCTGCTCGCGCAGCTGCTCGGCGGCTTCGCCGGCCTCGCGTTGCTGCTGGCCGCGATCGGCACCTACGGCGTGCTGTCGTACATGGTCGCCGAACGCCGGCGTGAGATCGGCATCCGCATGGCGCTCGGCGCCGATCAGGGCAGCGTGCTGGCGCAGGTGATGAAGCAGGGCCTGATGCTGACCACGATCGGCATCGTCGTCGGCCTCGCCGGCGCGTTCGCGCTGAATCGGTTGATCGCGTCGCTGCTGTTCGGCGTGCAGCCGACCGATCCGATCGACGATCGTCGCCGTGGTCGCGACGATCACGCTCGTCGCGGCGGTCGCGTGCTGGCTGCCCGCCTGGCGCGCGTCGCGCGTCGATCCGAACGTCGTGTTGCGGGACGACTAGCGGCCTGCACGGACGTACCACGGAGGCACGGAGGCACGGAGACTCTTTTCAAATGCCAGTGCTGCTAAGCGGCACTGGCATTTCGAAGTGAGTCTCCGTGTCTCCGTGTCTCCGTGGTCCGTACGTGACCGGTAGTATCATCCCGCGCAATGGATCGTCGCTCGTCTTCTCAAGTTCGGCGGCATGGCCGCGCTTGGATTCGCGCTCGAAGGCTGCGCGCCGAAGACGTCGACCGCGAAGCCGCAGACTGCGCCGCAGCGGCGCCGGCGCGCTCTCGCCGTCGTCAACGCATCGTGGGACCGCATCATCCGCACCACCATCGGCCTGCGCCCGCATCGTCCATCCGGGTTCGTGCTGCGCGCCGAGCAAGCTCGATGGCAAGACGCTCATCCACAACTTCGGCCACGGCGGCTCGGGCATGTCGCTGTCGTGGGGCACGGCGTCGATGGCCACCGATCTGGCGCTGGCGCATGCCGAGCGCAACGCCGCGGTGCTCGGCTCCGGCGTCGTCGGCCTGACCTCCGCGCGCGAGCTGCAGCGGCACGGCTTCGACGTCACGATCTACGCCGCCACCGTGCCGCCCGACACGACGTCGAACATGTCGCTGGCCGGCTTCACGCCGACCTCGGGACTCGTCGACACCGCCAAGCGCACGCCGCGAGTGGGACGCGCAGTTCCGCGCAGGCGGTCGCTGATCGCGTATCGACGGTTGCAGCTGCTCGCCGGGTCCGAAGTACGGCGTCACCTGGATCATGAATTACGCGCCGACCGACAACGAGCCGCCGGCCGCGGCGGTGGCGGCGGCGCCAGTCGGCGAACCCGCTGCTGCCGGCGAGCATCACCAACCCGCGCGTCTTCCTGCAGCCGGGCGAGCATCCGTTCCCGACGAAGTATGCGATCGAGCGCAGCGAGATGCGCATCGAGCCGTCGATCTATCTCGACGCGCTGATGAACGACTTCCTGCTGTGGGGCGGCAAGGTGGTGATCCGAAAGTTCGAGACGCCGCGCGACGTCGCCGCGCTGCAGCGAGAACGTCGATCGTCAACTGCACCGGCCTCGGCTCGAAGGCGCTCTTCAACGATCCCGAGCTGATGCCGCTGAAGGGGCAGCTGGTGGTGCTGATGCCGCAGTCGGAGATCACCTATTCGCACGAGCGGCGCCGCGCGGCGCCGGTGCCGCCGGATGCCGGATTCATCCACATGATGCCGCGCTCCGACGGCATCGTCCTCGGCGGCACATCGCTCCGCGACGACTGGTCGCTCGACGTGAACGAGAAGGAACGCAAGCGCATCGTCGACGCGCACATCGAGCTGTTCAACTCGATGAGGAGCGGCCGCAAGAATACTTAGTGGAGCGTATCAACGGTACGGTCAGTCACGACGAACCACTAGGCGCCCAGGTGGTGCGCGGCAAACGCCCACTGATCGGCCCGCTCCGCGATCAGCCGATCCGTCGGCCGATAGCCATGCGAGCCTCGAGTCTCCACGCGAATCAGCACCGGGCGCTCGCAGCCCTGCGCGGCCTGCAGCGCCGCCGTGAACTTGAACGAGTGGCTCGGCACGACGCGATCGTCGTGATCGGCGGTCGTGACGAGCGTCGCCGGATAGCAGGTGCCCGGCGCGCACGTTGTGCAGCGGCGAGTACTTGATCAGGAACGCGAACTGGCGCGGATCGGATGACGATCCGTATTCGGTCGCCCAGAGCCTGCCGCCGGTGAACTTGTCGTAGCGCAGCATGTCCATCACGCCGACCGCGGGCAGGCGACGGCGAACAGATCGGGACGCTGTTCCATCACCGCGCCGACCAGCAGGCCGCCGTTCGACCCGCCCATCATGCCGAGGCGATCGGGCGAGGTGTAGCGCTCCCGCACCAGATGCTCGGCGACGGCGATGAAGTCGTCGAACACGTTCTGCTTGTGTTCGAGATAGCCGGCCTTGTGCCAGGCCTCGCCGTATTCGGCGCCGCCGCGCAGGTTCACCGATGACGAACACGCCGCCCAGCTCGAGCCACGCCGGCACATCGGAGCGATAGACGGGCAGCACGCTGATCGAGAAGCCGCCGTATCCGTAGAGCATCGTCGGGTTGCGGCCGTCCTGCGGCAGCCCTTTCTTGCTGGTCAGGAAGAACGGCACGCGCGTGCCGTCCTTCGAGGTCGCGAACATCGCGCGCGTCTCGAACTGCGACGCGTCGATCGGCGGCGGCGGCGCCTCGAACGGCATCCGCGACCGCGATTCGAGATCGTAGCGATACACCGTGGCCGGCGACGAGCGGCGAGCTGAAGGTGAACCACACGTCGTAGTCGTCCGGCGCGCCCGTAGAGTTCGGCGACCGCGCCGACGCCCGGCAGCGCGAATCTCCGCTTCGAGGCGTGCCGTCGAGCGCGAACAGCTGAAGCCGGCTCTGCACGTCGACGAGCGAGTGCACCACGATGCGGCCGCCGACGAGCGCGCGCGTTCTCGATCGCGTGCGGCTGCTCGGGCACCACGACCTTCCACGCCGTCGGGCTCGGCGTGTTCGAGATCGATCGCGATGATGCGGCGGTTCGGCGCGTCCTTGTCGCGAGCGCACATAGACGCGCGACTGGTAGTTGCCGATCGGCGTGTATTCGGCGTCGAGCGTTTCGACGATCGGCTTGATCGGCGCGGTGATCGTTCGGCGTGCCGGCGGTCGCCGAGATCGATGAAGTGCAGCTGGTTGTTGTTGTCGGCGCCGCGATACGTGCGGATGAACACGTAGCGGCCGTCTTCGCTGACCGTCGCGTTGACGATCCACGCCGGATGATCCTGGCGCTGATAGATCAGGACGTCGTCGGACTGCGGCGTGCCGAGGCGGTGGTAGTAGATCGCCTGGCCGGACGAGCGCCGCTTCGAGGACCTTGTTCGCCGGCGGCTCCGGGATATCGCGAATAGAAGAAACCCTTCGAGTCGTGCGTCCAGGACAGCTCCGAGAAGCGCACCCACGCGATCGCGTCGGCGCAGGTCCTCGCCGGTCGCGACGTTGCGGACGCGCACGCGTCTCCCAGTCGGCGCCGCCCTCGGCGATCGCGTAGGCCAGGAGCTGCGCATCCGGCGACGGCGCGAATTGCGCGAGCGAGATCGATCCGTCTGGCGAGAGCAGCGTTCGGATCGAGCACGAGCGACGGCGGATCGAAGACGCCGGTGCGCACGTAGATCGGCGACTGCCGCTGCAGGCCGGTGTTCTTCGCGTAGAACAGCCGGCCGTTCTCGATGACCGGCAGGCTGGTGCGCGGGTAGTCCCAGAGCTCGGTCAGCCGGCGCTTCAGGTGCTCGCGATGCGGCAGCGTGCTCGAGATGCGCGAAGGTGACCGCGTTCTGCGCGGCCACCCACGCGGCGACTTCAGGCGAGTCGAGATCTTCCAGCCAGCGATACGGATCCGCAACTGCGCGTCGCGCCGTAGACGATCGACGACGTCGCCCTTGCGCGTGTCCGGATAACGCAACGTCAGCGCTTCTGTGCTACTTCGCGCGCGCGAGATCGACGACCGCGTCCCAGTTGAAGCGCACGAATCGATACAGCTCGCTTTCGAGAATGCGCTCCTGATCGCTGTGCGCGCCGAAGCCCTTCGGGCCGTCCTCGCTGTCGGTGGCGGGGCCGATGCCGTAGCACTGCATGCCCTTGCGGCGCAGGAACGCCATGTCGGTCGCGCCCGTGCTCATCGTCGGCAGCGTCACCGCCTTGTAGTGCTTGGTGATGTTGGCTTCGAGCGCCTTGAACGCGTCGGAGTCGAGCTTCGCGGTCGGCGTCGGCGGCCGCGTGTCGCGCGCGCCGTAGCTGACCTCGACCTGCGGATCGTTGACGACCTGCTTGACCAGCTCGAGGAACTTCGCCGGATCCTCGTCCGGCGCCAGGCGCGTGTCGATCGTCGCCGTGCCTTCCGACGGGATGACGTTGGTGCGATAGCCGCCGCCGATCATCGTCGGCGACAGCGACGTGCGCAGCATCGACCAGTGGCGCGGCTCGTTCTTGCGCATGTAGTCGTTGGCCGGGCCCGACACTTTCGGATCGGGACTGAGCAGCGCCTGGTAGCGCTTCGCTTCTTCCGGCGACGACACCGTGGCCAGCCGCTTGAAATAGGCGGCCGTCGTTTCGTTGATGCGCATCGGCGGCGTCCACGCCGCGATCTTGCCGACCGCTTCGCCGAGGTGGGCGAGGGCGTTGTTCTCGAGCGGCACCGAGCCGTGGCCGGCCACGCCGCGCGAGGTCACCGTGATCGCGCGCGGAATCTTCTCGACCGTCTGGACCGACGCGAACTTGACGACGCCGCCGGTGCGGGTGACGCTGCCGCCCTCGGCGTAGCAGAACTCCGCGTCGATCGCGTCGAAGTGCTCGTTGGCCACGAACTGGATGCCGAGGCTCGAGCGTGCCTTCTTCGCCGGCCTCGAACAGCGCGATCACGTCGCGATCGAGCGGCACGTTGAGGCGCTTCAGCGTCAGCATCACCATCAGCGTCGCGACGACGTTGTCCTTGTCGTCGACGGTGCCGCGGCCG
Source organism: uncultured cyanobacterium (assembly GCA_963833135.1). Lineage (GTDB taxonomy): Bacteria > Acidobacteriota > Vicinamibacteria > Vicinamibacterales > UBA2999 > 12-FULL-67-14b. The sequence continues at coordinate 87,721 of CAWHWW010000022.1, forward strand.
TAGATGTAGCCGCCGTCGCGGTCGGCGCCGAACGGCGGATGGGTCCACTTCTTCGGATCGACGTTGACGGTGTCGGTGTGGGCCATCAGCAGCAGCGGCCGCTGCTTGCCGGTGCCCTTGATGCGCGCGACGAGGTTCGGGCGATGCGCTTCCTTCGCGAACAGCTGCACCGGGATGCCTTCCGCCTCGAGCACCTGCTTGAGGTAATCGACGACCGGCTTCTCGCCGCCCGGCGGATCGGTGGTGTCCATCTTGATGATGGCCTGGAAGTGCTTCAGCGTTTCGGCGTCGATCGCCGTCCAGTTCGGCTGCGGGCGACTGCGCGATGAGTGACGTCGAGGCGGTGACGGCGAACAGCAGGACGAGAGATTTGCGCATGCGCACATTCTACCCGCGGTCCAGCGGCAGTCGCCGCAGTGCCGGCGCCAGGCGCTCGGGCCGATCATCGTCAGCTTCTGCGCTCACTCCGGAGGGCTGTCAACTGCGCTGCTCGGTCTGCCTTCGCAGCAACGCTCGCAGCGAGGTTGTCTGGAACAGACCTGACCGTCGGCTCGCTGTTGATGCCCCGTTCGGCTTTCGCCAGCGAGTCGCCTCTCTCGCCACCTGCGTTCGCGCTCGAGCTGACGATGATCGTCCTGACGCCGCTGCGCGATGCGCCGCGGCGCTGCGACCAGCGATGTCGCGGATCAGCGAACGACGCCGCGGCGGGCGCGAACTCGGTAGCTGTCGTTGGAAACCTTGACGCGGACGGTGTGGTACTTGCCGTCGGCCGCGCGTCGTCGGCGTGTAGCCAATCATGTATTGGTTGTTGAGCTCTTCGGCGATCCGTTCGGTCGCCGGGCCGAGCTCGGCGGTGCTGCGGATGATCTCGGTGTAGCCGCCGCCCTGGCTGGTCAGCTCGTTGCAGCGTGAACGGATTGATGCGCGTCGAGTTGCGCGCGTCGAGCGAGTCGATGCCGATCGCATACAGAAAGACGTCGCTGCGCACCAGCTTCTGCTTGAGCATCGTCGGCGTCATGTCGCTGGCGGTGTCGGCGCCGTCCGAGACCAGCAGGATCGCCGCGCGCGGGTGCTGGCGCGATTCGAACAGCGGCAGCGACGCGTCGATCGCGTCGTACAGCGCCGTCCCGCCCGACGGACGGATCGCGTCGAGCTTGCCGCGCATGCCCGGCGCGCTCGGTGGTCCACTGCGCCGAACAGCGCGCCTCGTGATTGAAGCCGACCAGCGACGCTTCGTCCTCGACGGCGAGCAGCTTGTCGAGGAAGTGCGCGAGCGCGGCGCGCGCGTCGACCATGCGCTGCGCCGCGCATGCTGTCGCTGATGTCGAGCGTCAGCGACAGGCTGACCGGCACGCGCTCCTTCGTGAACTGCGTGATCGGCTGCGGCACGCCGTCTTCTTCGACGATGAAGTCGTTCTGGTCGAGGGTGGTGACCAGGCGTCCTTCGCCGTCGCGCACGGTGACCGCGGTGGTCACGAGCTCCGAGGCGGCGCGGAAGTTGTCCTTGCCGCGCAGATCGATCGGCCGCTGCCCTTCGACTCGCAGCCGGCCGCCTTCGGCGGCCGGTTGCTCGCACAGGGCGAGCGCGCTGTAGCGCGACGAGAACCGCGAGGCTACTTCGCAAAGTTGTAGAGCGCGCTTCGGGTGCGGATGAACAGCTCGCCGTCGGCCGGCACCGGCGTCGCGAACACCTCATCGTCGAGCGTGTTGACCTGCAGCACTTCCCAGTCGCCCTTGGCCGTGACGACCGAGACGGTGCCGTCCTGGCTGACCAGCCAGACCTTGCCGTCGGCGCCGATCGGCGACGCGAAGTACTTGTCGATCGCGCCCTTCAGGCGGCCCTGCTTGATCACGTTGCCGGTCGCCGGATCGAACGAGATCAGGATGCCGCTGTCGTTCACCATGTAGAGCACGCCCTGATAGAGCACCGTCGACGGCACCTGCGGCACCGGCCGCAGGTATTTCCACTTCACCGCGGTGCTGGTCATGTCGCCGGAGCCGCCGAGCTTGATCGCCATCAGGCCGTTCTCGGCGGCCAGCATCGCGCGGAACACCTCCCAGTCTTTCGCATCGAGCTTGCCGTCGCGATTGCCGTCGAACGCATCGAAGCCGGCTTCGGGCCGCAGCATGCGGTCCATGCGCTCGGTGCGTCGCGCGTGGTGACTTCATCGCGGCCGATGAAGCCGTCGTTGTTGGCGTCGAAGCGCTTGAGCCCTTCGGCGAAATCGACCGTCGGAATCTGCGTGCCGGCCTGGTTCTGTCCGAAGCCCCAGCCGTTCACATACAAGCGTGTCATCGTCGATGCTCGCGACCGATTTCATCTCGCACGCGAGGCCGCGCACCCACCAGAGCTTGCTTGCCGTCGGCGATCGAATACGCCGTGAGCTGAAATGATTCAGGAATGAGGATCTGCGCCGGTCCCGTCTTCGGCCGCCAGATCGTCGGCGTCGAGTAGCCGGAGATGACGTGCGGCCGCGGCACGCGCCACTTCTGCTTGCCGGTCTTCGCATCGACGGCGAGCAGATACGGATCGGTGTCCTGATCGACGGCGAGGATCAGCTTGCCGTCTTCAAGAATCGGCGAGGCGCCGAAGCCGTAGAACATGTTGAACGGACCGAGCGGCATGCGCCAGCGCTCCTTGCCGTCGGCGGTGTAGCTGATCAGCCCGAAGTCCTGGAAGAAGAAGTAGACGTTGCGTGCCGTCGGTGACCGGGCTTGGCGACGCCGGACCGTTGACGTTCTCGCGACGGCCCTTCTGCTGCCGCGGGACTTCGTGCTGCCACAGCTGCTTGCCGGTCTTGCGATCGAGCGCGAGCACGAACAGCTTGTAGGCATCCTTCTCCGGCGAGTGCGCGGTCAGGAAGATGTGCGTGTTGGTGAACACCGGCGACGAGTGCCCGGGCGGAAGCGGCGTCTTCCACTTCACGTGGCTCTCGGGACCAAACTCGACCGGAAGATTGGTCGCGCTCGAAACGCCCGTGCCATTCGGCCCGCGGAACCGCGACCAGTTCTCCGAGTCCGCCAGGGCTTCGGCGGACAAGTCGGTAAACCGTAACCCAAACCCTAGCGCGGCCACACCGAGGATGGTGACCGCTAAACGCACTTTCGGCATGAGCTAATCCTCGCAACATGGCCGGGTTGTTGCAATAGCTAAGGGACGAGGGAGAGGACGGAGGACGTATGTCGAATCTGGCGATTTTCATCATCGGCTTCGTGATTTTGATCGGCGGTCTCGCGTATGGCGCCAGCATGGCGGGCATGAGCCCACAGTGGATCGCGGTCGGCGCAGCAGTGCTCGCCGGTATCGGCGTCGTGATGGGCGTCACGAAAACGAGGATCGAAAGAACCGTCGCACGACTAGCGGCCGGCGCCTCCCGTTCGAGCGTTCGATGAAGCAGGAGCACGCATAGGCGGCGCATCGCGTCGATTATCCGCCAGCCGGTCGGGCTCGGTAAGATTGGGGGCCTGTCCACGCCCACCGATCACCGCCTGACCTCAGCCGAGGCCGCTGCCGTGTTGGCGGCGGCGCTGCTTGCGCTGACGTCGATCATCGCTTACGTCATCGACTGGGCGGGTTTCGGCCTGCAAGCATGGCCCGCGCTTGGCGCTGCGATCGCGCTGACGATCGTCGCGGCCGTGCTGCGGCCCCGGCCGATCCATCCGAGCGCCGGCGATCTCGTGGCGTGGGCCGGCATCGTCGTCTTTGTGGTCGCGATGTTCCTGCGCATGTCGTGGCCGTCGCTCGTGCCGCCGGGCCGCGGACCGGATCTCACGCATCACCTCTTACTCGTCGACTACATCGAGCAGCACGGTCACCTCGTCCACGATCGATCGCTCGACGGCGCGATGGGCGAGATGGCGCACTACACGCCGGCGTCGCACCTGCTCGCGGTGATCGCGCGGCGCGCGTGTTCGGCGCCGATGGCCTGCGCGCGTTCTTTCCCGCTGGCCGTGTTCTGCGCCGCACTGACGGCGGGGTTCGTGTTCCTGATCGCGCGCCGCGGCGGACTGCCGCTGCCGTACGCGATCGTCGCGGTCGCGCTGCTGTTCCTGCCCGCGCAGTATTTCTTCGGCGCGTTCACGCACGACGGTTTCCTCGCGCAGACGGTGTCGACGTTGTTCGCGGTGGCGACGTGGTGGGCGCATCGCGCAGTGGGACGATCAACCGGGCGCTGCCGGCGCGTGCGTGATCGCGTTGTTTCTTGCCGCGACGTTCCTGTCCTGGCCGATCTGGCTCGGCCCGCCGCTGCTCGTGTTTCTCGCGATGCTGCTCCGGGCGGACCTGTCGCCGCGCGCCCGCGTGCAACAGCTGGCGATCGTGATGGTGCCGCTGCTGGCGGTGTTCCTGGCGCATTCGTGGAATCGCTGGGGCTGGATGGTGATCGTGCGCACGAGCGGCGCGGTGCTGCATCCGTCGCTCGACAGCCTCGGCTGGCGTGCTCCCGCTGCTCGCGCTCGCCGGCGTCGTCGTCGCTGCAGCGATCGACGCGCACGCGTCACGATCGTGCTGCTGATCGTGATCGTGCTGCAGGCCGTCACGCTGTTCGCGATCGCGAAAGCCCAGGGCGCGGACACGCCGTACATGGCGTTCAAGATGATCTATCTCGCGATCTATCCAATGGCGATCCTGGCCGCGTCGCGATCGCCAGCCCTGAGCGAGTCTGGCTCGCGCGTCGGCGCGAGCCAGGCGAGTCGAAGTGGCGCGGTCGGCTGGCTCGCTCGCGGCGCTGCTGCTCATCGTCGCGGTGCGTCCCGCGCTGACCGCGCCGCGCTCGATTCCGGTGGTCGATCTCGATCTCAACGCTGCGGGCCAATGGCTGCGCGCGAACGGCGGTGCGGCGTGCGCGGATTACCTGGTCGCCGATGCCGAGACGGCGTATTGGCTGCACCTTGCCGTGCTCGGCAATCCGCGATCGCGGCGGAGCGGATGCGCGAGCTCGATCGCTACGACCCGCGCGCCGCGATCGGGCCGTGGATCACCGCCGAAGGCCGAGCTTACGCGATCGCTGATTTGCGTCTACTGCCCGCCGAAGTCCGCACGCGCGTGCGACGTGATTGCGCAATTCGGCAACGCGGCAGTGATATCGCGCGCCGGGATGCTACAATGATGGGTTGTGATTAGCGTTGAAAACGTCTCCATGCGCTTCGGCTCGAAGGTTCTCTTCGACGAAGTAACCACCAGTTTCCTGGCCGGCCGCCGCTATGGCCTGACCGGCCCCAACGGCTCGGGCAAGTCGACCTTCATGAAGCTGCTCACGGGCGAGCAGCCGCCGCAGAAGGGCGACGTCGCGCGTCCGAAGAAGCTCGGCGTGCTCAAGCAGGACCAGTTCGCCTTCGACAAGTTCCGCGTCATCGATACCGTGATCATGGGCAACCATCGCCTGTGGAGCGCGCTCGAAGAGCGCGACTTCCTCTACGCCAAGGCCGAGATGACCGACGCCGACGGCATGCGCCTCGGCGAGCTCGAGGGCATTGTCGGCGAGGAAGACGGCTACGAGGCCGAGAGCAACGCGGCGATCCTGCTGCAGGGCCTCGATATTCCCGACGAGCTCCATCATCGACTGATGGGCGAGCTGCAGGGCGGCCAGAAGGTGCGCGTGCTGCTGGCGCAGGCGCTGTTCGGCAATCCCCAGGCGCTGCTGCTCGACGAGCCGACCAACCACCTCGACCTCGACTCGATCCACTGGCTGCGCGATTTCCTGGTCCGCTACGAGGGCACGCTGATCGTGATTTCGCACGATCGCCACTTCCTGAACGCGGTCTGCACGCACATCGCCGACATCGACTACCAGACGATCATCACCTACACCGGCGGCTACGACGAGATGGTGATGGCCAAGACGCAGATCCGCTCGCGGCTCGAGTCCGCAGAACGAACAGCGCGAGAAGAAGATCGCGCAGCTGAACGACTTCATCCGCGCTTCTCGGCCGGCACGCGCTCGAGCCAGGTGCAGTCGCGCCGCAAGGAAGTGGAGCGCCTGCAGACCACCGAGCTGGCGCGTTCGAACATTCAGCGCCCGTACATCAAGTTCGCGATGAACCGCCCGTCGGGCCGCACCGCGCTCGAGTTCGAGGGCGTGTCGAAGGCCTTCGGCGGCCACCAGGTCTTCTCGAAGTTCACCGGCATCATCAGCCGCGGCGAGAAGATCGTGCTGGTCGGCAGGAACGGCGCCGGCAAGACGACGATGCTGAAGGCGCTGCTGTCGGATGCGCCGGGTTTCGCGGCATCACCGGCGGACCTCGACGCCGGCAAGATGCGGTGGGGCCACGAGGTCGCGATCGGCTACTTCCCGCAGGACCACACCGGGCTGATCCAGAAGGGCATGACCGCCGTCGACTGGCTGCACCAGTTCGATCCCGATGCGTCGCGCCAGGACATTCACGGCCTGCTCGGCCAGATGCTGTTCAGCGGCGAAGAAGGCCTGAAGCCGACCGAGGCGCTGTCAGGCGGCGAGACGGCGCGGCTGCTGTTCTGCCGCATCATGCTGCAGAAGCCGAACGTGCTGATCCTCGACGAGCCGACCAACCACCTCGACCTCGAGGCGATCAACGCGCTGAACGTGGCGCTGCAGAAGTTCGAGGGCACCGTGCTGCTCGTGACGCACGACCAGGACCTGATGGAAGAAGTCGGCACGCCGCGTGTGGCATTTCGATCACGGCAAGATCGAGGACTTCAAGGGCGCGCTACGAGGAATACGAAGCCTCGGTCGCCTAAGCCACAGTCCTCGAAAGCACGATCCACAGATTACGTGCTCGGTTCCCGCAGGCGACTTCAATCCGCCGGTTCAACGCGCGGCCCAGATCGCTGTCGTTTTCAGCGATCGGCCGCGTTTTTCCGTACCCTTTCGACGTGACCTTGTTGGCGGCGACGCCGTGCGACGTGAGCCACGCGGCAACGACCTTCGCGCGGCCTTCCGACAGCGTCTGCCGGGCCGCCGCCGCGGCCTGGCCGATGTTGTCCACGTGACCCTGAATCTCCACGGCAGGAGTCGATCTCGAGATCAGAAGATCCTCGAGTTTGTTCAGCGACGGCTCCGACTCGTGCTCTCGCAGCGTCGGCCGATCGAGGTCGAAGTGCAGGCTCGGGATGCGGACGCGGCAATCCTTCGCGAGCATCGCCGCCCAGTTCTCCGCGCCGACATCGGCGACGTTGATCTCATAGGGACCGTCCGGCTCGAGTGTCGCGCGCGCGTAGATGTTGCGCCCGTCGCTGATGAAATGCGCGGACACGGTGACGGTCTCCGCAGCCGTGGATTCTTCGTCGAGCTTCGTGACTTCGATCAGTTTCCAGCCGGCGGCGAACAGGGCGTCGCGATAGCTGCTGATGAATCGCATCGAGCTAATCGCAGCGGTCGCGCTCGTACGACTTCTTGATGTAGCTCACGCCCGCCAGCACCGCCTCATCGTCGGCGGTCGCCGACTTCAGTTCGAGCGGCCCCGGCACGCGCGCGCTCTTGATCAACCGCGCGCCTTGTAGCGGCGGAAGGAACGGAAAGTCCTCGCGGTCGCTGATCGTTTCAGGTTGCGTCGCCGGTTGCGGGAACGTGAGCGGCTGCGGTTGTGCCAGCAGCGCGATCGTCGCGGCGATCGCCAGGATCCTCATCGTTCGATCTTAACAGCGAGTCCCCTGAAGGATCTTGTAGCGTCCGGCGTTAGCCGGACCACTCCGACTCGATGTCGATCCACCCAGTACGCCCAAATCACGAACAACCAGGACAGGTGTCCCGCGGCAGCCACGGCGCCCGCACTGGGCGGCGGCGGACCGTAGAGCGCCGCGAAGTAGATGGCGACCAGCACGACGATCAACGCGTACAACCCGATGCGGCCGATCCGATCACGCGCGCGCGTGACGCTCATATAGATCGTGGTGCCGATGATGAACATCAGCGACTCGACGGCGAGCGTCGCGCCCGGGATAGTTCCACAACCCGAACCCGAGCCGGCGCGATCCGGTCAGCGTGATCGGCAGGTCGGGCCGATGCGTGATGACGTCGAGCACGTAGTGGCTGAAGACGAGCGCGGCCGACGGTTGCGATCGCGACCGGCTGCCAGCCGCGAATGCGTGCGATAGGCCAGCGCGAAGAGCGCCGACCAGCCAACCAGCGCCACCAGGCTGTGCGAGTACGGATAGCTGACGAAATTGAGCGGCGTGACCACGGTGTTGCCGGGATCGATCTCGACGATCTCGAGGCCGAGCAGCACGAGCGTCGGCCACAGCAGGTCGGCGAACTGGCAGGCGAGGAACAGCGTGCCGAGCGACACCATCGGCGCCGCTTTCTTGGCGCCAAACGCCAGCGCGTAGTGGCCGAGGAACATTGACTCAGCGCATCGGCGCCGCGTGCTCGAGCATCAGGCCGACGGCGGTGGCGCGCTTGAAGCCCTTCCAGTACGTGTGCGCGGCGGACGGCTTGCCGTCGCGATCGACGGCATACACCGCGTCCTTGCCGTTCGGCACGAGATCCAGGTAGCCTGCTTGTCCGACTTCGCCTTTGAGGTGCAGGCCAAAGTAGGCAGTCGCGAAGTGATTGAAGATGTTGTTCATGCGCGCGCGTGTCCCACACCGCATCCGCATAGTGGCGTGAACGGATATCCGCGTTGCGCTTCTGAGTACGCATACGTTTCAGCCGGCGCCGGAATCGGCGCCGCGGCGTTGTGATTGGCGTTGATGAACGTCAGCAGATACCGATCGGCATTGACCGCGCCTTGATACAATCGCGCGCGTGCCTTTCTCGTATCCCGACGTCTCGTCGCTGCTGCCGGCCACGAACATCACCGGCGTGCGAATGCCCTTTCAGGCCTTCGGCATCCCAGAATCCACCCTGCATGCCCCACGGCCCGATCGCGATCGCCGCCTTGATCCGCGGATCGCGCGCCTTCTGGTAATCGGGATTCGCGGCGCCACGCTCTGCGAGCATACTTGTTCGGCGGCGCGGTCGTTGAACGTCGCGCTCGCGGCGCTGTAGCCGCCGCCGATCACGTTGACGACGCCGTAGCCGCCCATCGAGTAGCCGATGATGCCGGCGCGCGTCGCATCGACAAGACCGGCGAGAAAACTGCCCGAGCCCGGCTTGCTGAGGCGATCGATCTCGTTCAGCACGAACAGCTGATCGAACGGGCGGTTGTAGAGCGTGCTGCCGAACGCCTTCTGATCGTCGTAGGTGCTGTCCTTGTGATCGATCGAGACCGTGACGAACCCCTTGCTCGCGAGGTTCTCGCCGATGTGCGACATCAGGAAACGATTGCCCGGGTAGCCGTGCGAAATGATCACGAGCGGATACGCGCGCAGGCCGGAGCCTGCCTCGCCGGAGCCTTGGCGAAGGCGGGGCGCGGCATCGCGGACCGCCTTGCCATGCAGCGTCGCCATCACCGAGGGGTCGCGCGTGATCACGCGATACTCGCCGCCAGGCTTCTGTCCGGCCGCAAGCGCCGCCGGATACCAGACTTCGAGCGTGAGCGTGCGGTCGTAGCGGACGATCGGTCCGCCTTCCTTGATGTTGAGGATGTCAGGCCGGTTCTTGTCGGTGACCTGGATCGTCCGCACGCCGATGTCGAGCGGGCCATACGCGGCGAGCTCCGGCGCCGCCGGCGTGACGGTGTCGATGCGATTTCCGCCTTCGCCAGGCTTCGGCGAGACAGGCTGTTGCGCGGAGAGAACGGCTGCCGAAATGGCAACAAGAAGGAGCGCGACGCGGCACTGCATGAGGCCGGATTATGGCATCTTCATGTGCACGCGCGCGACATCGTGCATGTAGCCGCCGACGCGGGCAAAGCGGTCTTCGGCGGCGATTTCGATCTGCACGCGCCCGGCCTCGACGATTCCCGGTCGCTTCGAGATACAGGCCGATGTACAGCCGCGCGAAGAATTGCGCCGAGGGATCTGACCCCGCTGCTGTCATGACCTGCGCCTGGGTCAGCTCGCCCTTGAACATCTGATACACCTCGCGCATCGGTCGACGCCCGTCGGGGCCGACCGGCAGCATCTGCTTGCGCGCCGCCTCCGGCGATTCCGCGCGCGCGACGCAGAGAAAATGCCACGCTGCATTCTCCACGTCGTCGGGGTTGACTGTGCGATGCGACACGAACATGTCGCGGCACTCGCGAAACTTGCCGGCGTAGTACTGGGCGATACCGCGCTGCCAGAGATACGGCGCGTCGGCAGGCGAGATCCGCGCCACCCGATCGAAGCCCTCGAGTGACTGCTCGATTCGCCCGGCGCGAAAATCCGTCGTCGCGCGATCCATGATCGCGCGGATGTCTTGCGTAGCGGAGAGCAGGCTGACGATCAACAACGACAACACGGCGCGATTATGTGCCGCGGCAGATTCCGGCGCGGCGCGCTCCGCGCGAGCCGGTGAGGAGCGCGGCGAGGTGTCTCTCGTGGCGAGCGTTCGACCGAGCCGCCGCAGGTTAGTTACAGACAAATCGAACGGAGGCCAGGGCGGCGCTCCGGAGGGCGTCCAGCGGATGTGCCGCCGAGTGAGATTTGACCGGCGAGCGGAGAGCGAGCGACGAGAGACGCCTCGCCGTGCTGATCTGCACCGGCTCGCGCCGGCGCGGTGATATAGGATGCGCGCATGAAGAAGACACTCCTGATCGCGGCGATTGTCGTCCTCATCCAGCCGGCGATTCCGGCTCAGCAGGGAACTGCGCTGGCGCCTGCTCCGGCGCCGGCCGCGGCGGTTGACGAGATTTTCTCGAAGTGGACCTCGTCGACGCCGGGATGTGCCGTCGGCGTAGCGGTTGGCGGCAAGCCCGTGCTGCTCAAGGCGTACGGCATGGCCGATCTCGAGCGTGATGTTCGCAACACGCCGGACACGATCTTCGAAGCGGGATCGGTCGCCAAGCAGTTCACCGCGATGGCCGTGCAGCTGCTCGCGCAGGACGGCAAGCTCTCGATCGATGATCCGGTCCGCAAGTACATTCCCGAGTTGCCTGACTACGGCAAGCCGCTGACGATTCGCCACATGCTGTCGCACACGAGCGGCTTGCGCGACTGGGGCAGCGTCGAATCCATCGCGGGCTGGCCGCGCACGACGCGCGAGTATACGCATGCGCACGTCCTCGAGATCGTGTCGAGGCAGCGCTCGCTCAACTTCGACCCCGGCACGAAGTGGTCGTACAGCAACACCGGCTTCAACCTGGCGGCGATCATCGTGTCACGGGTCAGCGGCATGTCGTTCGCGGAGTTCTCGAAGCAACGCATCTTCGCGCCGCTCGGCATGACGCATACGTCCTGGCGCGACGATCACACGCGCATCGTCAAGGGACGCGCGATCGCGTATTCGACTCGACAATGGCGAGTACCACATCGAGATGCCGTTCGAAAACGTGCACGGCAACGGCGGCTTGTTGACCACGGTCGGTGATCTGCTGATCTGGAACGAGAACTTCGTCAACCCGAAGGTGGGCAACGCGACGCTGATCGTCGGAGATGGCGACCGGCGAGCCAGTTCAACGACGGGAAACCGCTGGAGCACTACGGTCTCGGCCTGTTCATCGAAATCTACCGCGGCGTGCACAACGTGTATCACAGCGGATCGACTGCCGGGTACCGCGCCCATCTCAATCGTTTCCTCGACTCGCGCACCTCGGTCGCCGTGCTTTGCAACGGATCGAACGGCGACGCGTCGCGATCGGCAAATCGCGTGTCGGATCTGTTCCTCGGCGATCGCCTGAAGCCGGCGCCGCCGGCGCCGCCCGCCGCCGCGCCGCCGGCAGCCGTGAATCCGCCGCCCTCGCCAGCCGAGCTCGATGCGATGACCGGCAGCTATTGGAGTGAAGAAGCGGAGACGATGTTCGTTGCCGCCGTCGATCACGGCTCGCTCGTGCTGCGGCGCCGGCCCGATGCCGTGATCAAGCTCACCGCCATCGGTTCTGACAAGTTCCGCGGATCGATCGGCACGGTCACGTTCATGCGGAACGCCTCCGGCGCTGTGGATTCCTTCAGCGTGAACCAGGATCGCGTCTGGGATCTGCGGTTTACGAAGAAGTAATCAGCCGCCCTGATAGCCGGGGCGCGCTTTGACGCGCGCGCCCGGCTTGTTCACTCTCACGTCGAGCTTGTGCCACCCGTCTTTCGGCACGTTCTTCGGCGTGTAGGTGACCAGGTAGCGGTGGCGGAATTCGTCGAGGATCGCTCGGAAGGTGGCGGAGAGATCGTCGTTCGCGGTCGACTTCGTGCAGTCGTCCGCCTGTGAGCGCTGCGAGCTCTTCGAGAAAATCCGGTCGCGCGCCCTGCGAGGCGATCGGGTAGACAACGACGTCCGAGCGGCGTCCCATGTCGAGCACTCGATCTGCGCCCAGGAAACTCGCGGTGTCGAGGCCGTCGCTGAACACCATCAGCAGCGAGCGGCCGGCATCCGATTCGCCGACCATCATTCCGGCAAACACGCCGTCGACGAGCGCCGTTTCGCCGTCCGGCGTCGGCTGCCGCGAGCGCGTCGATCGCGCAGGATCGGCTCGACGACAGCGCGCATCGCATCGTCACGACGTGATCGAAGGTGACGAGCGCGAGCCGATCGGCGGGCTGCAATTCGGCGGTCAGCGCCTTGCTCGCGGCGCGCAGCCGCTCGAGCGGCTCGCCGGCGACGCTCTCGCTGAGATCGAACGCCAGGCCGACGTTGAGCGAGGTTTCGCCGAAGCTGACGACATCGACCTCCTGCGGAATCGCCGTTGTCGCGAATCGCGAAGTCCGCCGCGGTCAACCCGCGCATCGGACGACGCGAAGAATCGGTGACGAGCACGTCGACGCGAATGCCTTCGACCCGCGCCGAGAACGTCGGCTGCATCGCGACGATCGTCGTCGAGCCGGCCAGGGCGAGCGCCGACGATCAGCGCGAATCATCGTCGCGGGCTCCTGAACGGCGCGCGCAGCTCGTCGAGCAACGCTTCGACGTGCGCGGCGTCACCGTCGTAGTACTCCCACCACGGGTCATCGCCCGGCGCGGTGGCCGGCTGTCTTGTGAGCGTCGGCAGCATGGCTGCGAGCGCGCTTCGCGGTATCGCCACCGACGCGAAGCGCCGCCGCCAAGACCGAGTCGCGCTGCCTGCGCGTCCGGAAACAGATCGATCGCGCGCTCATACGACGTCACGCGCGTCGGCAGCTGCGACCGAGGGACAGCAGCGCGTCGCCGGCAAACAGATGCGCGTAGTATCTGATCGTGTGATCGCGGGATTCGGCGAGCGACCTGTTCGGCGAGTGGCGAGCGCCTCGTCATGCTTGCTGCTGAGTCAGCACGCGCCGAGCCGCAGGCGCGCCTCGGCGAAACGCCGGATGCTGCGAGTCGAGCGCGCGGCGCAGCAAGCCTTCGGCGCGGCGCCACTGCGTCTCCGCCGACTCGACGCCCCGAATGTACGAGACCATTCGGCAGCGTCGTCACGCGAACGTAGTTCTGGATGCGCGGTGCGCCCAGCGTTTCGTGCAGGCACGCTTCGCCGTACAGGACAGCCGCGATCGTCCGGCACCGCCGCTCGCGCGCGGTCGAAGTGCGCGAGCGCATCGGCGAAGCGGCGCTCGCTCGCGAAATAGGCGCCGATCGCGCGGTACCATTCGGCGACATCGGATCGCGGCGGCTGCCCGGCAGCGCAGTCGAGCATGTCCATCGCGCAGATCCCAATGCGGGTTCTTCAGCTCGAAATTCTCGACGCGGCCATCGAAACTCTTGACGATGACCTCGCGATCGCTCACTTCGCGCGCCCGGCGTGCCTGCACTGGCGCGAGGGTGGCGGCGGCACGACCACGGCGGACGGATCCTGACAGCGCCGCGTCGGTGTGCAGGATGGCGGCGCGCTTGCGGAAGGTGTCGAAGTCGCCGCGCGAGGTCGAGGTCGCTTCGTCAGCTCGCGGATCGCGGCGAGATCGACCGTGCCGATCAGTCGATGCCGCCGCTTGGCGCGATCGCGGATTGTCTCGAGCGGCGCGCCGGCAAGCGCCTCGACGTACGGCCGCATCAACTCGAGGTCGTCGTAGGTCCACGCGTTGATGGTGGCGAGCGCGGCGTCGGATTCGCCGGCGCGGTGTTGATCGACCGCCGCAATCCAGTCGCGCAGCATCACCATCGCGCGCTCGTTCGGACGCGCTCGACAGCGACGGCGACGAGCGAAGACGGCGGCGAGCCGCATCCCGGAATCCTACGACAGACGGTCGGCGATGAGTGCGCCATTCGGCGGCGGCCTCTGGGACGTGCAGGAAGTACAGTTCGGGTTCGATCAGCTCGAGCTCCATCAGCAGCGGGCCCGCGGCTGGATTCGACCACGTCGACCCTGGCGTAAAGGCACGTGTCTGGGACGTGCGTCATGACGGACGCGGCAAATGAGAGCAGTGAGGCCGACGGCGAAGCGGCTTCGACACGGCCGCCAAAATCCTGCTGCACGCGGAACTCGCCGTCCTTGGCTCGCTTCACGACCGCGTGGCTGAATGCGCCGCCCGCGTAGACGATCGAGGTCTCGCCCCGCTCGACGATTTCGGGAACGACTTCCTGCAGCAGTGCGCCGGATGCCCTCGCCGGCGCGAGGTCCTCATCGGAAAGCGTCGACGCTTTGGAAATGAGAAACGTGCCGTACGCGGTGGCCGCAATCCGCGGTTTCAAGACGGCGCGATCCCATCGTTCTTCACCCATCGCACGATCGATGGTGTCGGAGTCGGTCCGATCGAGCCAGCGCGTCTTCGGGATCGCAATGCCCTCCGCTTCGAGTCCTTGCAGATAGATCTTGTCGACGTTGCCGCGCGCGACTTGCGGAGGGTTCATCGTGGCGCGGCCGGAATCGGCAAGCGAGTCGAGCCACGACAGGAACAGCGTCGGCTTCCGGTGATAGTCCCAGGTCGAGCGCAGCACGATCGGCGGCGAATCGACGACCGCGTAGGGATCGATCTCGGTCCAGGGGATGGGGACCACCTCGACACCGAGCGCCGTCAGGGCGTCAGCGAGCGGCTGATCGTCCCGAGCAATTAGCGGTTGATCATCACAAGTCGCAAAAACGACGTTCATTAGTAGCCGTCGGTGCCTGGCACCAATGGCTACTATCTTACAGACGGAACAGGCGGTTGAACTTGATCACCCAGCCGCGATTGCGAAGCGCGGTGACGTTGGGGCGGGTTTCGTCGGTGTTGAAATCGTCCGTGTAGACGACGAAGAGCTCGCTGCCGGGACGATACTCCCAGCGAAAGCGCACGTTGCTCCCGAACGATGAGCCGGCGGTGTTGTACTGAACGATGCCGCTTACGAACATCCGCGGCGTGATCGTATACGTCGCACGCGTGCGGGCGACCTTGGCGGTGAACGAACCTTGCACGAGGTCAACCCAGTTGACCGAGAAGCTCGGCTCCAGCGAAACCTGCGGCGTGACCTGGAGTCGCGCCGAGTTGAGCGCGATCGACTTGCGGTCGCCGTTGTAGAACGTGCCGAACTCATAGACGACTTCGCCCGAATAACGTCGCTGCTGCCCGCCGATGTAGCCGATGCGCGTGGTGTGAAAGTCGTAGCTGCCGACGGGCAGCGTGACGCCCGCCGCAATTGGAAACGGACGCACCAGGCGTTCGAAGCTGTCCGTGTAGACCACGCTGGCGAGGTCGCTGTTGGTGAACTCGCTTTCGAAACGCCCGCTCGCCTCGCGCGTGTCAAGGCGATCCTGGTTGTTCGTCAGGTAATTGAGACTCGCTTGCGTCGTCAGCTTGCGGACGTGCGGCACGCCCTGCGGGCGCGGGCTGTAACGAAGCAGGCCGAAGTTCCTCCGCATGTCGGTTCGCCGCACGAAGCCGATCTCGGGCAGGAAGTTCGGCTCGACCACGAGACGCTCGGCCTGGACGCCGAAGGTGTCGGCGTTGTAGTCGAAGAACCCGCGGTAGCTCAGGTTGTCGCCTTCGCGTCCCTCGGTCTCGGTTGCGGCCACGTACGCGTCGAAGCGGACGTTCTGGTAGAACGACATCGCCGCGTCGAGTCCGTATCCCTCGTTGGCCCCGGTCCGTCCCGGCGTCGCCGTGCGATGCGTGAACATGCCGCCGATGCTGCTCCGGCGCAGGATGTCGCGTTTGGCGCGAAGCACCGTGAAATTCGCCGAGTCGATTCTTGCCGCCTCGTCGTCGCCGGTCTGCACGTTGATGGCGCCAAAGGTGAACTTGCCGGCTTTGCCGGCGGTGCGCCCGCCGGCGAGGATCGGAATGACGCGCGACTGATCGAGGCCGATGCGGCGGCTGAAGAAGAGATACGGCGTATCGCCGGAGCCCGCCCCCAGCCCGGCACTTGCTCGTCCCGCAAACGCGAACGTGCCGAGGCCCTCGAGAAAGAAATCGCGTTTCTCGGGGAAGAACAGGTTGAAGCGCGTCAGGTTGACCTGCTGTTCGTCAACCTCCACCTGGGCGAAGTCGGTGTTGATCGTGAGATCCGCGGTGATGTTCTGCGTGATGCCGTACTTCACGTCGCCGCCGATGCGGCCGTTGCCGTCGTTGTCGACGGGCGGCGTCACGGTGTTGTCGGTCGACAGGCCGGCGAGGGCGAACGGCTTCACTTCGAGGTTGGCCCGGCCCGACGGCACCTGCAGCCCCTCGAGATTGCCGGCCGACGACACCTTCAACAGGCCGCGGAACGTCGTCAGCGCGCGCGGCACCTGCGCCAGGTACGACCATTCGTTCTTCCATCGCACGACCCGCCGCAAGTTGATGCCCCACACCTGGTCCGTGCCTGGCTGGTAGCGCAGCGACTTGAACGGGATCGACATCTCGATCGTCCAGCCGCCATCGAAGTTGGCGGTGCGAACGTCCCATACGGTGTTCCAGTCGGCGTTGGGCGGTCCCTCGTCGGTGACCTGGCTGTCGGCCAGGCCGCCAATTGCGTTCGCGTAGAAGATGTAGCCGTTGCGCTTGTCGTGAAAGGTATCGAACAGCACGCCGAAGGTGTCGTTCTGGCGGAGTTGGCTGGTGTCGCGCCGCATCTCGTTGGCGACACGCCGCTCGGGATGCGATTCCCAGTTCCTGGCGGCGATGTAGACGTTGTCGTTGTCGAAGAAGATCCACGCCTCGGTCTTCTCGGTAGCAGGTTTGTATTCATCCGGCTCCTGCTGCACGAAGTCGGTGATCGCCGGCGTGGTCTTGTAGATCTCCTCGTCGAGGCGGCCGTCGATTCGAATCGGCTGCGCCGCGGGATAGGCGCGAACGGTTGGAGCGGGCCTGTCTGCGCTCTGCCCGCCTTCGCCGCCGAAGGCCGCTTCGGCGTGGCCTCGCCGTAGCTCGCTGGATGTGTCGCGAGCGTAGGCGGGAGCCGACGCCGACACCGCAACGGCACAGAACAGGGCAGACCAGACCATCCGACGCATGGGACGGGAATCGTACGCCAGTGACTTGCATTTTGCAAGTTACACTCGTAGACTTTCCCTGTCATGCCCGCCCACGCCCGCCGCTCGCGCTGCCCCGTGGCCTGCACGCTCGATGTGCTCGGCGATCGCTGGTCCCTGCTCGTGGTCCGCGACGTCATGCGCGGCAAGCGCCGCTACGCGGATTTCCTGGAGTCTCCCGAGGGCATCCCGACCAACATCCTGGCGGATCGTCTGAAGCTGCTCGTCGCGAAGGGCGTCATTCGCTCCGAGCGCTACAGCCTCCACCCGCCGCGCGTGGAGTACGTCCTGACCGCAAAGGGCGAAGACCTCAGGCCGATCATGCGGGCGATGGTGGAGTGGGGCGTGCGGCACGCCGGCGGCCGTACTCCACCTCCCGTAAGTCCTTCCGCCTAAATGAGTTGTCTGCGGGGGTTGACAATTTTGATATCTACTTTGCGCCGCAAAGTGATATAATCGTCGTTACGTGAACGAAACGTATTTCCAGAAGGGTTTCGGCCTGAAATCCGAGGTCGGACCTGTTCTGGCGCGTACCTATCAGAGCGCCGTCGTTGAGCGCCTCAAGGGTCTCGGCTACGAGGCCGGCGCGGGCGGACTCCACTTCAAGCTCGCCAGGGAGTTCGGCTTTTGTTACGGCGTTGACCGCGCCGTCGACTACGCCTACCAGACTCGCCGCCAGTTTCCAGATCGCCGCGTGTTCCTGTCGGGCGAGATCATTCACAACCCCGACGTCAATCGCCGCATCCAGGACATGGGGATCCGGATCCTCGATCACGGCCGCGATCCGGTCGAGCGATTCGCCGAGGTTGCCGCCGGCGACGTGGTGATCCTGCCGGCGTTCGGCGTCAGCGTGCCCGAGCTCGCGCACCTCAAGTCGAAGCAGTGCGTGCTGGTCGACACGACCTGCGGCAGCGTCCTCAACGTCTGGAAGAAGGTCCACTACTACGCGCGTGACGGCTACACCGTGATCATTCACGGCAAGCATCATCACGAGGAAACAATCGCGACTGCGTCGCAGGCGCTGACGCACGACGGCGGTCAGTACCTCTGCGTGCGCGATGTGACCGAGACCGACCTGGTCTGCAGCTTCATTCGCGGCACCATCAGCGGCGCCGAGTTGATGTCGCATTTCGGCGGAGCCGCGAGCCCCGGGTTCGATCCCGACGCGCACCTGCAACGCATCGGCCTGGCCAACCAGACGACGATGTTGATGAGCGAGACGCTGAAGGTGCAGGAGACGCTGCGCCGCGCGATGCTCGACCGCCACGGCGCTGATGATCTCGAATCGCACTTCCGTGCTTTCGACACGATTTGCTCCGCCACCCAGGAACGCCAGGACGCCGTTCTCGAAATGCTCGACGCCGGCCGTCTCGACCTGATGATCGTCATCGGCGGCTACAACAGCAGCAACACGCAGGCGCTGGCGCGGATGTGCGCGCCGCGCCTCCCGACCTTCTACGTCGACAGCCCGCAGTGCGTGACCGATTCGGGCATCCGGCACCGCGCAGTTGGCGCCGCCGCGGAATTGCTGGCCGCCGCATGGCTGCCCGCCGGAGACGTCCGCATCGGCATTACCGCCGGCGCCTCCACGCCCGACAGCGTCGTCGGCGAAACTATCGAACGCATCCTGGCCCTGCGCGGCCGGACGGCCGCGGATTTGACGCAGGCGGCCCCTATCGACCAAGGTTCGCAGAGCTACGCATGATTCGGACCCGCCCGACAGAACTGACCATGACGCTGGCGCCGCAAGGCCGCTTCGAGGCCATCGACGTGAACCGGCGCATCGCCGAGCAACACGGCGACCTGCTGCGCCGCCATCGCCGCGCGCTCTACACCTCGTTCCACACCACGGCCGGCTATCTCGATCAGAGTCTGTCGCTGCGCCTCAATCACCAGCACGACCTGGTGTCGCAGTTCTTCCGCGCTTTCCACGCGCTCTTCCCGCAGGGCGGCGAGTATCGCCACGATCAAATGCACCTGCGCAGCGAGCTGACCGACGAGCAGAAGGTCGTCGAGCCGCGCAACGGCGATTCGCACCTGACCTTCATCGGCGCCGGCATGCGCAACTGCGTGACCTATCGCACGCGCCCCGATGCACCGGTCTATTTCATCGAGCTCGACGGCAAGAGCGAGGCTTTGCAGCGCCAGCGCAAGACCACCGTGGTGGCCTACGACCACGACGAGATCGTCGCGCGCGCGTCGATCCGCATTCCGGTGTCGAAGCATCCGATTGACTCGATCAACCTCGCCGATCCGAAGCTGGGCCTGCTCGAGCGCGTCAACGAGCTCGTCGCCCGCGCCGGCGTGGAGCGCGCCCGCGTCGACCTGGTCGTCGATCCGAACGAGCGCAACGTCGGATTGACCGTGAACGAGTACGAGACGCTGCTGATGCAGCACGACCTCGTCGACGTCCTTCGCAACCCGCTGCGCTTCGCGCGCCTCAAGGCGGGGAACATGATCAACGACCCCCGCGCCATTCCGGGCAAGACGCTCAACTACGCGAAGTACGACGTCGTCCACGTCCTCAACTCGTTGATGGAAGCGCTGCGCCTGGATCAGGGATCGTTCGAGCGCCTGGTGGCGAAAGTGATGTCGCTGCCGGCGCGCCGCTTCCTGCGTTCGCGCCGTGTCAGCTTCCTGGCGGGGTCGGATCGCGAGTCAAACGTGCCGGTGCTGCTGCGCGGCACCTACCAGAGCCCGATCCTGGTGCAGTGGCAGCCTGCGGAAAAGCAGGAACGCCACCTCGACATCGTCCTGGTCCAATTCTCGTAAGCGCATAGCCCGTCAGCCCGTAGCCGCAAGCCCGTAGCCCGCAAGCCCGTAAGCCCTACTTGATCCCAACCACGCACCGCGAAGCTGTCGTTTCGCCAGGTCACGTCCACTTCGAAGCCGGCGTCCTTCAACAACCCGATCTCCCGATCGAGCGTGAAGTAGACGTCCTCCTTCGCCCACGTCTTCAAGAACTGCTGCGCCTTCCGGCGTGTGTAGGCGCGCTGCAGGTGACTGAGCCACGCTTCGCGATGGCGCGTCTGGACGATGGTGCTCGATGCCAAGAAACAGTCGGCGCTGACGATCATGCCGCCCGGGCGCAGCGACGTGAAGCAGCGCTTGTAGACGGCGGCTTTGCGTCGGCCGGTGGGGATGTGGTGAAGGGCGAACGAGGCCGACACCACATCGCAGGGGGGAATGCGAGTGCGCTCGAAGTTGTCCTCGATAATCCGGATCCGGCCGCGCAGGCGTCGCGTCGCCGTGGCGAGCATTGCCGGATCGGCATCGATGCCAATCACGCGCGCTCCCGGCCGCACCTCGAGGATGCGTTCGGCGAGCGTCCCTGAGCCGGTCCCCAGATCGACGACGGTGGGGGTGGCTCGCGCGACCATGTCGACGGCGGCCGCCGCCGCGCCGATCAGCTCCTGGTAGCGGGGAATGAGAGTCGCGATCGTCCTGTCGTACTCGCCGGGCTTGATGCCGAGATGCGCGGCCGCGCCCACGTCAAATCCCCAACGCTTTCGCTCGCTCCCGCTGCCACTCTTCGATCTCGGTGGCGGTGACGTCGCCGCCGTGATGCAGCGTCCAGTTGAGCGCGGCGATCAGATCGTCGGCATCCTCGAGGCCGACCGCCAGGCGAATGAGTCTATCGAACCCGTTGCGCTTCAGTTGGTCTGGCGCGGTGAAATATTCGGACACGGTACGGTGATGGTTCACCTTCGTCGCCAAACCATCGAACGACAGCGCGTAGCGGACGATTACCGTCGTGGCGAGCACGTCCGCGTAATGCCTGGTGCGATCCTCGCCCCTCGACTCCGCTCGGGGCGACCCTGAGCCTGTCGAAGGGTCGTCGGCCTCCTTGACGCGAAACGACAGCAGCGAGCCGTGACGCGCATAGTGTTTGTCGATCGCGGCCCGGTCGGGATGATTCGGCAGGGAGGGATGAAAGACCTCGCTGACCCTGGGATGCCCATCCAGGAATGAGGCAATCGTGGCGGCCGTCGCCGATCGGCGTGCGTGCGAATCGCTGGCGCCGTCGAAAGCCGACGCGACCGCGGCGGCGCGCCGCCAGTCGAGGATTCCGCCGCGCATCGCCATCAGATCCATCACCGAGTTCGCAAACTGGGTGTCGTTGGTCGCGAGGTAACCCCACATGTCGCGATCATTGCCGCCAAGCGACTTGGTGCCGCTGGCGACGATGATGTCGACGCCGTTCTGGAGCGGCGGCACCTTGAACGCCCACGGCGAGGCGATCGTGGTGTCGAGCACCAGCCGCAGCGCCGGCGCGGTCGATCGCGCGCGATCGATCACCGTCCGGAGCGCGTCGAAATCCTGCGCGCGCACCAGGGGATTGGTAAACGTCTCGGCGAATATGAATCGCGTCTTCGGCGTGATCGCCGCCGCGAGCGCCGCCATGTCGCCATCGTCAACGATCGGTGACCGAGCCGCCGATGCGCGCCGCCATCCATTCGAGGTAGCTGCGCGTCTTGTTGTAGACCTGCCGCATGATGATCGCGTGGGCGCCGGGCTCCATCAGCGCGTCGAAGGCGAGCGCCGTCGCCTGCATTCCTGAATCGCAGACTAAAGCTGACGTCGCGTGTTCGAGTGTCTTTAACTTCGCGATCAGCTGCGCCGTCGCATTCGTGCCGTAACGCGCGTACAGCGCAGGCAGCTCCGACCAGCAGCCCTCGCTCGCGAACAGGAACGCCGCCTTGCCCTCCTGCCATTCGATGACCTGCTTCGACCCCAGCAGATCGAGTTGCACGGTCGGCTCATCCGGATGGAGATAAGGCACGCCGCTGCGCCGCGCGTGCGCGTCGATTGCGTCATGCAGCTCGCGCGTCGCCGCGCTCATCGCATCGAGTGATGGCCGTTCGGCAGGGCACGCCTGTGGGTCGAGCCAATCGCCAATCTGACTGATCCCCGATCCCCGATCCCCGATCCCTGATCCCTGATCCCTGACCATCAGTCCAGGACCCCGAGGCAGACGAGTCGATCGACCCTGGCCAGCTTCTCGACCGCGGCAACCACGTCCGCGATCTGCGAATCCGTGCTCGGCGACACCATGAACGCGATGTCGACGCGATCGGAATCGCTTCGGGTGGCCCTGTTCTGGACGACGAGGCCGAGTCGGCGAACCAGTCCCTCGAACTTGCGCTCGAGGCCCGGGTGCGGCTGCCCCGTGACGCGCAGGTAATGACGCCGCGGCGCCGGCGCCATGGCTGATCCATCTCTTGCGACGGGCAACGCATGCGGCACCGGCCAGCGAACCGAATTGTCCTGCGCCAGATCGATGAGATCGCCCAGCATCGCGGTTGCCGTGGGCAGCGCTCCCGCGCCCTTGCCGAACAAGCTGAGGTCGCCCGATGAGACGCACCGCAGGTAGACGGCGTTGTATTCCTCCTCGACCGACGCGAGCAGGTGCCATGACGGCAGCAGCAGCGGCTCGACGGCCATGTCGAGCGCGCCGTTGATGCGCACCGCACGCGCGATCTGCCGGATGCGGAAGCCCATCGACTCCGCGAGGTCGCAGTCCGCGGGATCGATGTCGCGGATGCCGCGGACCAGGAAACCGTCGGGCCGCACCCACGCCCCGAAGGCGCGATAGGCGAGGATCGAAAGCTTCGCCGCGGCGTCGAGTCCGTCGATGTCGGCGGTCGGATCCGCTTCCGCAAATCCGAGGCGCTGCGCCTCCTCGATCGCTTCCGCGAGCGTCAGGTCGCCCTGCTCGAGCCGCGTCATGATGAAGTTGCAGGTGGCGTTGACGATGCCCCACAAGCTGTCGATTTCGTCGGCGCGATGACTGAGATGCCGGATGATCGGGATGGCCGCGGCCGCTGCGGCCTCGCAGTAGAGCGGCGTTTCCGTCCGCTGCGCCAGCACGCCCAGTTCGGCGAGCTTTGACGCGAGCAGCTCCTTGTTCGCGGTGACGACAGGTTTGCCTGCCGCGAGCGCCGCCACCAGGATTGGTTCGACCGCCGTGCCGCCGGCGGCTTCAACGACCACGTCAACCTCGGGATCGCTGACGAGCTCGAGCGCGCGATCGGTAATCGGAATCCCGGCGACCCGCGGACCGCGGTTCTTCGTCACATCCCGGACCGCGATGCGCGAGACGCGGAACTTGACGCCGTACCGATCGGCGACGGCGTTGCTCTGTCGATCGATCATCTCGAGCAGGCCCCCTCCGACGGTCCCGCAGCCGACGAGGCCGATGCGAATCTCGCGAACCGGTTCGACCCCGACGCCCTCGAAACGGGGCCGCGATGCGGTCTTGAGCGGCTTGCCAAACGCTTCGGCGCCGCGCAGCAGATCGGCGAGGCGATCCTGATCGGCGAGAAAGGCGTCGTGCCCGTATAGCGACTCCAGTTTCCACAACGACGAGTCCGCTCCCGCCGCCTGCAGTGCGCGATGCAACTCGACTTGCAGCGCCCACGGAAACAGCATGTCGCCCGGAACGCCAACCACGATCGTTTCGGCATTGACGCGCGCGCATGCCTCGCGCACCGCTTGCGCGTCGCCCATCGATTCGCGATCGATCGCTTCGCTCAGGAGCAGGAAGGTCCTGACCGGGAAGCGCTCCGCGAATCGGCGGCCGTGATGATCGAGATACTCCGCGACCGGCGGTCGCTCCAGATGCGGCAGGAGCTTCCCGAACCGGGTGTCCAGCTCGTCGCGGCCGCGATAGGTCAGCATGCCCAGCTGGCGCGCTCGCATCATGCCCGTCGTCACGTCGCCGTTGCGAAGGCCGTCGCGCACGAGCTCGCGCTGAAGATGGCGGGTCGCCGTGCCCCAGCCGTCCGGCCGCAGGCCGGCGGAGATGGTGACGAGTTTCGCGCAACGCTCGGGATGCCGCGCCGCGAAGACCACGCCGACCATGCCGCCGAGGCTCGCGCCGACCCAGGTCACGGGAATCCTGCAGCCGCAGCCGTCGAGCCATGCCGCGACCAGATCGGCCAGGCCCGCAACCGAGATGAACTCGTGCGAGCTCGGATCGTCGAATCCTTTCCAGGTCGATCCGTTTCCCGGCCACGACGGGCACAGCACGGTGTACGTGGCGGGATCGATCAGATCCGGGGCGCCGAGCGCCGGCCACCACGCCGCGCGCGGATCGTCGCCGCTCGACTGGCCGTCGCCAAATGGAAACGGAGAGGCGGTGATGCCGCCGACGATGAGGACCGCCGGGGCGGTGCCGAGCTCGGGGCCGAAAACCCAGCCGCCAAGCTGGACGTCTTCGAGCGTTCGTCCCTCGATCGTGAGTGAGAGGTGATCGATGACCAGCCGCCGCGGATTCAGGGCGGTGGCTGCCAAAATGGTCATCGCGGCATTGTATGATGCCTCGCCATGCGCCACGCCACCCTTCGACTCGTGACCGAATGCCTTCGGCATCCGGCCGCTCGCTCAGGGCAAGTCGTTCTCGTCATCGTCGCCATGTTTGTATTCAGTTTCACCGCGTCCGGACAGGCGCCTGCACCTCGGTCGCCAGTGAACGCGGAGGAGTTCGATCGACTGTTCCAGCAAGTGAAGAACTGGGGCCGTTGGGGCGCGGACGATCAGCTGGGGTCGGTGAACCTCATCACGACGGCGAAACGGAAGCAGGCGCTGTCACTTGCGAAGACCGGGCAGACCGTGTCGCTGGTGCACAACCCGCTGACCGACAAGGCGGACGACAATGCCAGCCCATTCGAGCACACGATGAATGCGGGATTCACCACCGACACTTACAGAGTCTCGTACCACGGCTATTCGCATAGCCACCTGGACGCCCTGTGCCACATCCTCTACAAGGATCAGACCTACAACGGCTACGCGCGCGCGGTGGTCAACACCGACAAGGGCTGCACGAAGCTCGGGATCGAAAACCTGAAACAGGGCCTCATCACGCGCGCGATCTTGATCGACATCCCGCGGCTGAAAGGCGTGCCGTATCTCGAGCCCGGCACGGCGATCTACCAGGAAGATGTCGAAGCGTGGGAGAAGATGGCCGGCGTGAAGATTCAGTCCGGTGATGCGATCTTGCTACGTACCGGGCGATGGGCGCGCCGCGAGAAGGTGGGTCCGTGGGCGGTCGGCAGGAACGCCGCCGGATTCCACGCCTCGATCATTCCGTTCATCAAGGCGCGCGGGGTGGCAATCGTCGGCAGCGACGCGGCCTCGGAAGTCACGCCGACGCTGGTCGCGGGCGTCAATCTGCCGGTGCACACGCTGCTCATCACCGCGCTCGGCATCAACATCCTCGACAACCAGGACCTGGAAGCCCTCGCAGAGACGGCGGCAAAGTTGAAGCGGTGGGAGTTCATGCTGACGATCAATCCGATGCCGATCACGGGCGGCACCGGCTCGCCTTTGAATACGATAGCGACGTTTTGAGCGCGTTGCAGTCTCTCTCCGTTCCCCGCGCGATCCTGCTTGGCGGTCTTACCGTTGGAACGCTGGACCTGCTCGATGCCTTCATCTACTTCGGTATTCGCAGCGGCGCGCAGCCAATGGGAATTCTTCACAGCATCGCAGCCGGGTTCGTCGGACGTGATGCGGCAAGGACCGGCGGTATTGCCACCGCGATTCTCGGTGTCATCTCGCACTTCCTGGTCGCGTCCTGCATCGTCACGACCTACGTGCTTCTGAGCCGCGTCATCCCGGCGCTGCGAAAACGGTGGGTGATCTGCGGCATCGGGTTCGGCGTGATTGCGTACTTTGTGATGACGTGGTTCGTCGTGCCGATGTCAAACGCGGGCAATCAGCAGGTGACCTTCGCCCTGCCGGTGATGCCGGTCATGATCAACGGCATCATGATTCACATGTTCGGCGTCGGCCTGCCGGCGGCCTACTTCGCCTCGCGAATCCGGTAGCCGGTCACTTATTTCATCCCAGTGCACACTTTCGGCCGCGATCCGGCAAATACTCAGGCAAACACGAATTCCCTGGGAGGGTGGGTGATGAGGAGATTCTCGGTCTTCACGACGATCACGATCGCGGTACTGATGCTTGGCGCAGCCGCCGCGTCCGCGCAAACGCCGAGGGCGAAGCCGCCACCGACCTACGAGCAGGTCATCGTCAATACGTGGAAGAACCTGCACAACAAGATCCTGACGATGGCCAAGGACACGGTGTATCCCGACGACAAGCTCGGTTGGAAGCCGCATCCCGATTCACGCAGCGTGCTCGACGAGTTCCGCCACGTCACGATCGGTCTCGAGATGACGACGGCGTGGCGAAGGGCGAGAAGTTCGACTTCGGCGCGCGGGAGAAGATGGATGCGAGCAAGCCCAAGACCCGGGCGAACGTCGTCGCCGAGATGAAAGCGGCGATCGCCGCGTCATTTCCCGTCGTCGAGGCGGCAAGCCGATCCCGCAGCTGATCGGCTGGCTCGATCACCAGGGCGAGCACTACGGGAAGCTCGTGACCTCGTACCGCGTGAACGGGATCGTTCCGCCTATTTCTCGACCGAAGCAGTAGAGGTGTTCTTCGGCCGCGCGGCTGCATTTGCCAGATTCCAGCTGGCCTGGTGAATGAGCCGCGCGATCTTTTCCATCTTCACGTAATTGATCTTCTCGGGCCGGTCGTACTGCGTGTGGTAATCCGGATGCAGGCCGGTCATGAAGCCGAGCGCCGGCACGCCGCGCTGCAGGAACGGCCACTGATCGCTGCGCCGAACCAGGTTCGATGGGTTGTTGTCGTAGCGCTTCTTGATGTCGAGACCGATGCCGGCGTTGGCGGCGTCGACGACCGCGGCCAGCTCCGGCGCCCGCGCGAATCCCATCATGTTGACCGCGTTCGCGTTCGATTCGGCGGTCTGCACCTCGAGGCCGTTGAAGCGATTGCCGCCGCCGACCTGCACTTCCTCGTTCCTGCCGATCATGTCCATGTTGAGGACGCCGGCGATGTTCGTGAGCGGCGCCGGCGGAAACTCGGTGTAGGCCCACGCGCCGAGCAGCCCGCGCTCCTCGGAATTCCACGCGCAGAAGAGGACGCTGCGTTTCGGCCGCTGGCCTTGCTGCGCGGCCAGCGCGTAGGCGTCGGCGATCTCGAGCAGCGCCACGGTTCCCGATCCGTTGTCGTCCGCGCCGTTGAGGATCTGCGTGCCGTTCACGCCGTCGTGATCGAAGTGCGCGGTCACGAGCACCCATTCGTCCTTCAATTTCGGATCGCTGCCCTCGATCAGGCCGAGCACGTTGCGATCGGGGACGATGTGACGATCGACCGATGCCTTGATCTCGATGCGCGAGCTCGGCATCTCGGCGGCGGTGAAGCCGCCGTGCGGTCTCGGCCATGCTTGCCGAACTCCTCGAGCGTCCTGCCGCTGCCGGCGATCAGAGTCGCGGCGACGGCCGGCGAGATCTGCAGCGGCGGGAATCGGATGCCGATCGGCCCAGGTTGCCAGCGTGTAGTTGGGAATGCGCGCCGGCGTCGCGCCGGCCAGAAATTGCGCGCCGCTTGTTCGAAGTTCGCGGCATCGGGATGGTTGTGCACGTCGCTCACGAACAGGATGCGACCGCTCCCTTCGTTTGCGCCGCAAGAGCCTTGCGCCAGGCGGCCGCCGGTTCAGCGGTGACGACGCCTTCGAACGGGCTTTTCGAATCGCGCTCGCCCGGCTCGTGATCGAGGACCAGGACGATCTTGCCCTTCACGTCGCCCTTGTAGTCGTCGTACGACCACTTCGGCGCGGTGATGCCGAAGCCGGCGAACGTGACCGGTCCGGACGCCGTGCCGCTGCCGCTGAATCGCTGCGGATAGAAATCATGCCCACCTTCCACTCGCGCGCGCTGCCGTTGGCGCATCGACAGCTTCAGCTCGTTGCTCTCGCCGAGCGTCGCCGTCATCAGGTTGTAGTTGTGGAAGTAGGAGTTGCCGGCGACCGGCTTCAATCCCGCGCGCTCGAACCGCGCCCGGATGTAGTCCGCCGTGGCGCGATTCTCGTTGGTGTCGGTGAGCCGGCCGCGCATCGCGTCGCCGGCGAGGAAGAACAGGTCGGCGCGCAGGTCGGCCTGCTGTGATCGACTCATTCCCCGGCGCCCGCTCGACCCCAACGCGCGAAGTCCGCGCGTCGGAGACCCCCGGCTGTTGCGCCGCGAGACTCGTGGTGAGAAATGCGGCGGCAACAATCGCGAGCGCTCGATGCGTCATTTTCAACCTCGCGCCCGCAAGCCCGTAGCCCGCAAGCCCGTAGCCCGTAAGCCCGCAGGACCTCTCTAGGGCGTTACAACCACCTTCACCATCGCCGTCGTCCAGCAGCAGACTTCGCCGCCGCCACCGGCGCCCGAATAATCCTCGGCCGTGACGTGCAGGATGTATTCACCCGGCGCGCTGAACTTGGCGTTCACGGTGGCCTTGCCGTTGAAGACCGCAGGCCCGTCGATCTTTTCGAACAGCCGGCGGCAGTTTGTCGAACGTGACGTTGCCCGGACCGCGATACTTCGACCAGTGCAGGATCACCGCCGGCGGGGGATTGCGCTGCGGGGCGTTGCTGCCGCTCGAATACTTCGCGTCGTCGGACGCCCACACCGGCAGCGACACTCCTGCGGCCATCGTCGCCGTGCGCGGGAATCGCCTTCGCGAGCACCGTGATCGGGCCCTGAATCGCCGGGCCGGTCGCGTCGAACTTGATCAGCGGCGGCTTGTTGCCGACCGCGATGTCGGCGAAGGGGCTGACCTGGTAATCAGGGTTCATCCAGAACGGGATGCTGGTGGTCTGGCCGTTGACGGTGATCGACCACGTGACGCGTTCCTTCGGGCCGAACTCTTTCGGCACGGTCACCATGAAGACGCCGGTCTGGCGGCCCGGACAGGAAGTGCGTCGGCTGACCGAGGTCCGGGCCGTTCGGGCCCATCGTGTTGTTCGGGCCGATCGGGACGTCGACCGCCTGGTTGTAGTTGCGATTCAGGTAGCCGATCAGGAAGTTGTGCGAGCCGTCGGCGTTGTCGAACCAGCCTTCGTACGCGGCGGTGATGCTGGCGCCGAAGCCGCGGAGCGGCTCGGAGATCTGCTGGGCCGCAGAAAGCGCAGACGGCACGGAACAAGGACGCCACGCGCTCGAGATGAGCGCGAGGGCCGCAAGACGTGGACGCATGGCTATTGCTGCCGGTCGGCGACGGTCGTGGACGACCGCGCCTTCTTCTTGTCCTGCCACTCCTTGTATTCGGCGTCGGACAGGTAGACCACGTTCATCCAGGCGTGCGCCATCTCGTCGACGGTGCGATCGCCGTAGCCGACCCACTGATCGGGATCGGGGTTCGACGGGTTGGCTCTTGGTGTTGTCGTACCACGCGCTGACCTGGATCACCGTGCCCTTCGGGAACGCCGGCGCGGCATCGTCCGCGTAGATGTAGTTGGTCATCCAGTTGAAGTTGAACTTGCCGACGTAGCTCACGACCTGCGTGCTGCCGTCGGGCAGGATCGCCTTCACTTCCATCGCCTTGCCGCGCAGGTGGAAGTGCGGCTGGAAGTTGGTGATGAGCGTGTTTTCCTTCAGCACCGTGAAGCCTTCGGTGTAGGCCATCGAGTTGGGCGGGATGTCCACGAAGCCGCGCTTCTTGAGGCCGGTGAAGCCGATCAGGTAGCTGCGCTTGGTCGGCTCCTGGCCTTTCGGATACAGCCAGAGCGCGATCTCCGAACCGATGTTGACCTCTTCGCCCGACGCGTGCAGGTGCTGATCCCACGAGAGTTTTTCGCCGGGCATGATCAACTTGCCGGTGCCCGGCGGGAACAGGTCGTAGCCCTTGCCGATCGCCCATTCCATCAGCTGCGGGCGGCGGTTGACGAGATCCTCGACGTTGGCCGCGGGCGCGGGACCGTTGGCGGTGCCGGTGTTGACGGCCTGCACGTTGTCCGCGCTCAAGCACCTGATACGCGATCGAGTGATGCAGGCCCTTGCGCGCCTTGAGGTTGGTCGGGCGAATCTCGACCATCTTCACCCAGCGCGGCTCGGTGAGCGGCACTTCGCTCATCGGGCGATACCACACGTCCTGGCCCGACGCCGGCATCTTGTATTCGGAGCTGCGGATGACGAGGTCGGGCGGACCGTAGCCGTCCTGCACGCCTTTCCACTCGTTGTCGGCGTTGATCTTCTTCGGCCGGCGGCAGATCCTTCGGGTCGCCCTGCGGCGCGCCGGCATCGACCCACGCGACGATCGTGTCGATCTGTTTCTGCGAGAGCGACATGTCGTTCTTGAACTTCTGCACGCCGACGCTCTGGTCGATGTGCCAGGGCGGCATCTGCCGCTGCGAGACGCGCTGCTTGATCGAGCGCGCCCACGGGCGCGCGTCGGCGAACGTGACGAGCGACATCGGCGCGATCGAATTCGGCTGATGGCATTCCTGGCACTTGGCCTGGAAGATCGGCGCGATGTCCTTGGAGAATGTCGGCGCGTTGGCCGGGGTTTGCGCGGACGCGGCCGCCGCAAACAGGATGACGCCGCCGAATGTTGCTGCCGTTAGCACACGACGCATACGTTTCCCCCTGCCCTGAGCGAATCGGCCCAAGCCGATGAGTCGAAGGGCCTCAGTACGCGAATTTTGCCACAAAAACCGGGGTCGCGGGGTCAGTCCCCGTTACAAAGTCACTTGGGCGGTTTGTCGCCCAATACGCCGGTTCCGCCGATGTACTTCACATCCTGCAATTGCACGCGGATGCCGTCCGGATCCGTGAAATACAGCTCTTTCGTATCGCCGCGGAGGCGGATGTTGCCCTTGATGCCGCGGTCGGTGAGCTGCTTCAAGACCGCGTCGGCGTCAAAATTCTCCATGCCGAAACAGACGTGGTTGATCGATCCGCGTGGTCGCGTTCTGCGCCGGATAGATGCCGTAGAAGCCGGTGCCGGTCGACAGGTTGATGCCCGCGTCCTGCTTGGTGAGGATCGGCATGCCGAAGAGACCCTGGTAGAAGTCGACCGCTTTCTGCACGTTCGGCACGAAGACGGTGACGTGATTCATCGACTTGACCGCGCCCACCGGCTTCGCCGCCTGCGCCGCGTTCGCGGCAGCGGGCGCCGCGACGAGCAGCGCGAGAGCGGCCAGCAGCTCGCGCCGCGAGAGTGAGCCGTTTTCGTATTGCTTGAGGAGCGAATCGAGGTTCTTCATGCGCGAACGATACTCGATCAGGCGCGCGCCTGGCCCAGCACGCGGGCGAGGCCGGCAGCACTCACGACGGCCCATGTGCCCTCGAGCAGGATGAAACCGTACTGACTCTCGATCACGGCGACGGCGGTGAGCGCGGCGGATCCGATCAGGTTCATCACCTGATACGCAAGCGACGTGGTGGTCAGCTTGCCGAACTGGCTGGCCGCGAACGGCAGAAGGATCAGTATCGCACCCGCGACGGAAACAACCTGGATCATGCCGCTACCGTAGCAGATGGCGATGCCGCGACGCCCTCGGTGCCAGTGCCCGTGGTACTCTGCGCCCGCGGTGACTCAGCCTTTCAAGCGCGCGCTCGGGCCGTTCGACGCCACCATGATCGTCATCGGCGGCATCATCGGGTCCGGCATCTTCATCAATCCGTACATCGTCGCGCAGCGCCTCGATTCCTCCGAGCTGGTGATCGGCGCGTGGGTCGCCGGCGCGCTCATCGCGCTGATCGGCGCGCTGGCGTACGCGGAGCTCGGAGCGATGTCGCCGGCGGCGGGCGGACAGTACGTCTACCTTCGCGACGCCTATCATCCGCTCGTCGCGTTTCTCTACGGCTGGGCGCTGCTGTTCATGATCGAAAGCGGCGCGATGGCGGCCGTCGCGATGACGTTCGCCGAATATGCGGTGCGGCTCGTCTCGCGATCAGCCGCAGGCCTCGGCGCTGATCGGCGCCGGCGGCGTGCGCGCCGTGGCGATTGGCGCGATCGTGTTCCTGTCGATCATCAATTACCTCGGCGTCATTCCCGGCAGCCGCCTGCTGAACGTCTTCGTGGTGTTGAAGGTTGCCGCCCTCGCGGTGCTGATCGCCGGCGGCTTGTTCTACAGCGGCGTGCTCGGACTCGGCGCAACACGCTGCAGCATCAGGCTCGCAAGGATCGTTGGCGGCATTCGGCGCGGCGCTGATTCCGATCGTGTTCGCGTACGGCGGCTGGCAGAACGCGAACTACGTGGCGGAGGAGATCAAGGATCCGAAGCGCATCCTGCCGATCTGCCTGCTGCTCGGCACCGCGATCGTCGCGCTGGTCTACATCACGATCAACGTCGCGTATCTGAAGGCGCTCGGGCTGGGCGGGCTCGCGGCGACGACGACGCCGGCGTCGGATTCGGCGCGTTTGCTGTTCGGCGCGGCCGGCGATCGATTCGTGACCGCGCGCGATCGCGATCTCGACGTTCGGCTTCCTCAATCTCTGCGTGCTCGCGCCGACCCGCGTCTATTACGCGATGGCCGCCGACGGCGCGTTCTTTCCGCAGGTCGCGCGTCTCCATCCGAAGTACCAGACACCGTCGCTGGCGATCGTGCTGCAATCGACATGGGCGATCGCGCTGACGCTGACCGGCACCTACGGGACAGCTGCTCGATTACGTGGTGTTCGCCGATTGGATCTTCTTCGGACTGACGGTCGCGTCGGTGTTCGTCTTCCGGCGGACGATGCCGGATGCGCCGCGGCCGTTCAGGACGTGGGGCTATCCGATCACGCCGGCGCTCTTCGTGATCGCGGCGATCGCGATCGTCTTCAGCGTCATTCGCGTCAGCCCGGTGCAGTCGGCGATTGGCGCAGCCCTGATGATTGCAGGTGTGCCCGCGTTCTACTATCTGGAAGGCCCGGCTCCCGGTTCCCGGCTCCCGGCGCCCGTCATGAATCTCCCGGCTCCCTACATGCGCTGGGCGAAGACGCGCCCGCGCGTCACCTACGATCTGGCGTCGAGCGGCCTCATGCCGGTGACGACGCGCGAATTGCTCGGCGATGTGACCGCCGAGCGACGCATTCGAGATCTCCGGGCCCGACCGACGAGGGCTTCGTGCCGCTGCGCGACGCGATCGCCGCCCGTTACGGGATGCCCGCGGAGTGCGTCTCGATCGCCGCCGGCGCATCGGGCGCGAATTTCCAGGCGATGCTGGCGCTGCTCGAACCCGGTGACGATGCGCTGATCGAGACGCCGGCATACGATCCGTTGATCGCCGCGGCGCGCGCGGCCGGCGCGAACGTCGCGCATTTCGAGCGCAGCTGGTCAAAGGGCTTCGCGCTCGATCCGTACGTCGTTCGCACGGCGCTGACGCCGTCGACGAAGCTGATCGTGATTTCGAACGCGCACAATCCGAGCGGCGCGATGGCCAGTCGAGACGCGCTCGAACAGGTCGGGGTGATGGCCGAAGCGATCGGCGCGCGGGTGCTCGTCGACGAGGTCTACGCCGAGGCGCAATACGACGACGCGCCGCTGCCGAGACCGGCGGCGACGCTTGGCGAGGTGTTCGTGTCGACCAGCAGCCTGACCAAGGCCTACGGCCTCGCGGGATTGCGCTGCGGATGGATCATCGCCTCGCCATCGGTGTCGGCGCGCGTCCGCGCGATTCGGGACGTCATCGACGGCAGCGGCCCGTACGTCGCCGAGCGCCTGTCGCTGACGGCGTTCGAGCACATCGATCGCCTGAGATCGCGCGCGCGGCAGATCCTTGCCGAAAATCTGTCCATCGTGCGCGCGATGGCCATGTCCCATCCGCGACTCGACTGGCTCGAACCCGTCGCCGGCACGACCGCCTTCCCGCGCGTCACGGACGTCGACGACACGAGCGACCTCGTCGAGCGGCTGATTCGCGATCACGACACGATCGTCGTGCCCGGGCATTTCTTCCAGGCGCCGCAGCACATCCGGATCGCGTTCGGCGGGAAGAGCGAGATGATCCGCGAGGCGATGACCCGCCTCGATCGCGCGCTGCGCGATTGACGCAGTTGCGCGCGCCGGCGCGGTTTGTGCGCAGCGAGGTGTCTGCTCGTCGCTCGACTCTCCGCTCGCCGGTCAAATCTCACTCGGCGGCACGGGCCGCTGGAACCGCTATCGCGCTCCCCCAGGCCTCCGTTCGATTTGTCTGCCAGTAATCTGATGTCGGCTCGGTCGAACGCTCGCGACGAGAGACTCCTCTCTGCGCTTGCGCCGGCGCCTGCAGCGCGACCGGACGATCATCGTCAGCTGGAGTGCGAACGCAGGGGGCGGGAGGCGGGCCCATGGCGCACGAACGGGGAATCGACAGGGCCCCGGTCGGCGCGACCGTCGAGTTGCGAGGACCGCCGAGTGACGCTCCGTGCCGGAAGCTGATGATGATCGGCCCGAGCGCGTGCGCGCCGGTAGCCTCGCACTAACAGCGCCCGGCGCGAAGTGTGACAACGTAACACCTCGTGAAGTTTTTCTGGCTGAACTTCCAGCTGCCATATCAATGCCGTCATAGCGGCATCTGCTGCACCTCGGGCTGGCCGATTCCCGTCGAGCGATCGCGAGTGGCGTCGATCGATGAAACCATCACGCGCGATGTGATTCCGTTGCGGGCCGTGCCCGTGGCTCGTCTCGGCCGCCAATCTTCCCGACGACGTCGCCGGCACGCTCGCGCTCCGCGACAATGCGCACTGCGTCTTCTTCGAGGCCGGCAAGCCCGGATGCGCGATCCATGACGTCAAGCCGGCATCGTGCGCTCACTTTCCGTTCGTCTGTCTCTTCGATCAGCGCGGCGTTCACGTCGCACTTTCTCATTACTGCCCGACCTCGACGTCGCTGCTCTTCGAACACAGCGGTCCAATCGAGATCGTCGAAGGCCATCCGCCGATTCCCGAGCTCGACATGCTCGAAGGCCTCGACGCTCGCGATGCGCTGCCTCCTTTGCGTCCCGGCACACCGAAACAGTTGATGTCGTTCGAGGAGCTCAGCTCATGGGAACGCGACCAGATCGCCGGCGCAAGGGTCGACGAGCTGCAAGGCGATGATGTGACGCTGTTCGATCGCGCCAGGGCCGCCGTGCCGCCGCCACTGTCGTGGCCGGAAGCGCCCGCTAATCTCGAGTCCATCTTCTTCTCGCTGGTCGCGCCGTCGTGGCCGCAGTTCGAGGATGTGCTGACGCGCTACGCGGCGGCGAAAGCGTTCGCGTCGTGGTCGCTGTATCTGGGTGACGGCGTGGAAGCCGCCGCCGACACCGCGCGCATCGCGCACGCGGTCTTGCGCGTCGAATGCGCGCGCCAGTGCCGGGCGTTCGGCCGCCCGCTCGATCGCGAGTTGTTGGCCAACGCGATCGGGCAGAGCGACCTCTTGCTCGTGCATTACGCCGATCCGGAACGGCTCGCTACTTCGTCTGCGATCTGAAGAAGCTCATCCGGTAGCGAGCGGTAATATAGCTGCTCGATGAAACGACTGATCCTCCTCATTCTCGCGGCCGGCGCGATGGCCCAGGGGCAAACCGCGGCGTTCGACGCGATCATCCGCGACGGCACCATCCTCGACGGCAGCGGCAATCCGCGATTCGAGGCCGACATTGCGATCAGGAACGGATTGATCGTCGCAATCGGCAGCGTCGACGGAACGGCGGCGAATGAGATCGACGCGCGCGGGATGTTCGTCGCGCCGGGCTTCATCAACATTCACAGTCACGCGTCGCCCGATGCGCTGGCGCACCGCCCTGAACATGCTCACGCAGGGCGTGACGACGGAGATCTTCAACGCCGATGGTGGCGGAGCGGTCGATCTCGCCGCGCAGCTGACCCGGGTGTCGGCGCCGGGACTGGCGGTGAACCTCGGCGGCTACATCGGGTTCAACGTGATCTGGCAGACGGTGGTCGGCAACGTCGATCGCCGACCGACACCCGAAGAGATCGAACGGATGCGATCGATGATCACCGCGGGCCTCGACCAGGGCGCGTGGGGCGTGTCGGCGGGCCTCGACTACAAGCCGGGCTACTTCGCCCGCACCGAGGAAGTGATCAGGATCGTCGACGTCGCGAAGTCGTCGCGCACCAACTTCACCAACCACGATCGCATCACGCCGGAATCCAATTTCAGCTCGAAGGTCGGCATCGCCGAGACGGTCGCGATTGGCGAGAAGTCCGGGCTCGTTCCGGTCGTTACGCACATGAAGGCGCAGGGCCGCGAGCAGGGGACTGCCGCGCAGTTGCTGGAATCGATGGCGCAGGCGACCAAGCGCGGGCATTACACGGCGGCGGATGCGTATCCGTATCTCGCGGGACAGTCCGGCCTCGGCTCGCTGATCATCCCGGGCTGGGCGCAGGAAGGCGGCCGCCCGGAGATGTTGAAGCGATTCGCCGATCCGGACGCGCGCGCGCGCATCGTGAAAGAAGCGGAAGAGGCGATGGCCGCGCGGTTCGGCGGCCCGCAAGGCGTGTATCTGCCGCGCACGCAGCAGGAACTGAGCGCGGTGATGAAGGAGATGAATGCGGGCGGCGGCGAGACGATCGTGCGTATTCTCGAGCAGGGCGGCGATCCGGGCGCGATCCTCCGTTTCGGCGCGGAAGACGATCTGATCAGGATTCTGCAGCACCCGTCGACGTCGATGGCGTGCGACTGCGGCGCATCGACGGAGACGCGCGTGCATCCGCGGTTCTACGGATCGTTTCCGCGCCTGCTCGGCCGCTACGTGCGCGAGCAGAAGATCATGTCGTGGGAGCAGGCGATCAGGAAGTCGTCGTGGCTGCCGGCGTCGACGATCGGCATGAGCGATCGCGGGCCTGATCGCGCTCGGCATGGCCGCCGACATCGTCGTGTTCGATCCGAACACGATCATCGATCACGCGACCTACGAGAATCCCGCGCTGCCGTCCGAGGGCGTGAAGCACGTGTTCGTCAACGGCCAGCTCGCGTTGAAAGACGGCGCGCCGACCGGCGCGAAGAGCGGGCGCGCGTTGCTGCGGACGCCGCAACATGCCGAGCCGCGCGACCAACGTCGACCTGCGATCGCTGTCGATCAAGGCGCAGGGCGAGGGTCACACCATCGCGATCGATCTCACGCAAGGCGCGGGCGTCCGCGAAGCGAAAGGCCAGCTGAGCATCGACGGCGTCCTGTATCGGCCGGGCTTTCTGCAGGTGACTCGCGGATGGGCCACGATCGGCGGCAGCGGCGATCGCGCGATCTCGGTGACCGTCGATCAGGACGGCGGAACGACCGTGATCGTCAAGATCGAAGGTCAAGACGAGTGGCGCGGGCGGCCGCTCGGCACCAGCAGTATTCGAGGCAAATAATGCGATTTGTAACGGGGACTGACACCTTAACATCGCGAAACGCTGCAATTTCTGTGATCGCGGTCCTTTCAACCGTCGCAATTTGTGCTGCCCAGGCACCGACTCGGCCGACGCTGCCGTCACTCAGCCCAGCCGATCTCGATGCGTTCATCTCCCGAATCGTCGCCGAGCAACGCGCGATTGGCGTCACCGTCGGCGGTGATGCAGAACGGCAAGGTCATCTTCAACAAGGGATACG
This sequence comes from uncultured cyanobacterium, assembly GCA_963833135.1. GTDB lineage: Bacteria > Acidobacteriota > Vicinamibacteria > Vicinamibacterales > UBA2999 > 12-FULL-67-14b. Next base: position 125,406 of record CAWHWW010000022.1, read on the forward strand.
GCCTCGCCAATGCCAGCCGCAACACGCCGGTCACCACCAGCACGCTCTTCGCGGTTGGATCGGTCACCAAGCAGTTCACGTGCGCGGTCGCGTTGCAGCTGGAACAGGAAGGCAAGCTGTCGTTCGACGATCCCGTGTCGCGCTATCGTGCCGACTTCGGCCACGCCACCGAGATCACGCTGCGCGATCTCGGTAATCACGTGTCCGGCTATCGCGATTACTATCCGCTCGATTTCGTCGACCGTCCGATGGCGCGCGACATTGCCGAAGACGATCTGCTTGAAGACGTTCACGAGCAAGCCGCTCGATTTCCCTCCCGGCACGCGCTACTCGTATAGCAACACCGGTTATCTCCTGCTCGGCCAGGTGGCGTCGCTCGTCAGCCGCAAGCCGTTTGATCAGCTGCTGCAGGAGCGAATCCTCACGCCGCTCGGGATGACCCTGACGCGCTTCGAGCCGGCGCGTGGCGGGCCCGGACTCGCCGAGGGCTACACGCAGTTCGGCCTCGGACCCTCAGAAGTCGCGATCCCGGAAGGACGCGGCTGGATCGGCGCCGCCGGCGGCATCTGGTCGACGCCGGCAGATCTGATGAAATGGAATCTCGCGTTGATGGACGGCAAGGTCGTCAACGCCAAGTCGTGGACGACGATGACGACGCCGCGCGAGCTGAAGGATGGGCGCTCGAGCGCTTATGGCTGCGGGCTGCAGCTGCGCGATCGCGGACCGCTGCTGGCGCTGGTGCACGGCGGCGGCGTGAGCGGCTTCGGCGCGCGGAATGCGATGATCCCCGCGACGCGATCCGCGATTGTCGTGATGGCCAATGCGGATTATTCGGGCGGCGTCCTCGACTCGATTCAGGAGGCAGTGCTGGCGAAGATGATGCCCGCAGCCAACGCGCCGAAAATCGCGGGGCCGCCAGCAAGAGAGGCGGCGCTCGACATGTTGCGGCAGATCCGATCCGGCACCGTCGACCGATCGATGCTCGGCGCCGAATACAACGCGTTCCTGACGCCGCAACGGCTCGCGGCGATGTCGAAGTCGCTCGCGGATGCCGGCGAGATCAGCCAGGTCGAAACCGGCTCGATCGGCGAGCGCGGCGGTCTCGAGGTGTCGACGCTGCGGATGCTCGCCGGCACCACGCCGATCAGCACGTTGATGTATCGCGCGCCCGACGGCAAGATCGAGGAGTTCCTGTTCAGCCGCCGATGACCGACGCCGCGCGCCGCATCCTTCTCGCCATCCTCCTGCTCGGCGTGATCGGCATCAGTGCCGAGCTGCTGCTGCTCAAACACACCGAGGACGCGACCCAGTGGATCCCGCTCGTGCTCAACGACGCGTCGTGGTGATGAGCGCCGTCGTCGTGTTCAAGCCTTCCAGCGCGGCGGTCCGATTGTTCCAGCTCGTGATGCTGTTGATGATCATCAGCGGCGCCGTCGGCATGTACCTGCATCTGCAGGCGAACATGGAATTCCAGCTCGAGATGGACGCGACGCTCACCGGCTGGGCGCTGTTGAAGAAATCCATCGTCGCGAAGGCGCCGCCGGCGCTGGCGCCAGGGGCGATGATGCAACTCGGGCTGATTGGATTAGCCTATACATTCAAGCATCCGGCTTCAGGGCCCGGGAGGACGTCATGACACGGTTCGTCGCATTCACGCTCGCGCTGCTCGTTGCCGCGCCGGTGTTCGCACAGGTCGGCAAGTCACAGGGCGTGGTCGACGCCAACACGATCACTGAAGCAGAGCTTGTCAAGCTCACGGGCATGACGCCGGCAATCGCCAAGGCGCTCGTTTCCGCGCGGCCGTTCGACAACATCACCGCGCTCAACACATTCCTCCTCGGCCAGAAACTGACGCAGGAGCAGGCCAACGCGCTCTACCGCAACATTTTCGTGAACATCAACCTCAACACCGCGACCGCTGCCGAGATCATGCTGATCCCCGGCGCCGGCAAGCGCATGGCGCACGAGTTCGAAGAGTACCGGCCGTGGAAGTCGTACGTGCAGTTCGAGAAGGAGATCGGCAAGTACGTGGATGCGAAGGAAGTGGCGCGGCTTGCGCAGTACACCTTCATTCCGCTCAACCTGAACACCGCGACCGAAGCGGACTTCATGACGATTCCCGGCGCCGGCAAGCGCATGGCGCACGAGTTCGAGGAATACCGCCCGTGGAAAACGCAGGCGCAGTTCGAGAAGGAAATCGGCAAGTACGTTGACGCGAAGGAAGTGAAGCGCTTCTGGCGCTACATGGTGATTCAGTAGCTGGTTGTCAGGTGTTAGATGACGATACTTCGTGCGGAGTGACAAATTCACCGCTGCCGGCACACTCGAATTCATGACGCGAATCGTTGTCGCACTCGTTCTCGCTTCCAGAGTGTTGGCATCCGCGCAGGCCCCTGCGCCCCTGTTCGAATTGCCGGCGCCGACAGGGAAGTCCGCCGTCGGCACGACGCGGTGGGTGGTGACCGACACCTCGCGTGAGGAGACGTTCGCGCCCGGAAGAAAGCGCGACATCGAGATAGTTGCGTGGTATCCCGTCGCGGCTGCAGCGGGTGGAACGAGTGCACCCTATATTCGTGACGGGATGGAAGAGGTCCTCAGCTTCGCGCGGCTCGCCAAGCTCGGCGATGCGTTCAACGGTCTGGCCGCGGTGAACACCCACGCGACGCTCGATGCCGCGCCGGCATCATCTCCCGGCCGCTTTCCGGTGATTCTCTTCCAGCACGGCTACACCAGCCTGCCGGGCTCGTATACCGCGTTGATGGAAGATCTCGCATCGCACGGTTGGGCAGTGCTCAACCTGATACATCCGTACGAGGCGACTGCCGCCATGCTCGCCGATGGCACGGTCGTCACGTTCACCGACGAGAAAAACGCGATGCGTCCAGGCATCATGGACGTCCTCAACGAGTGGGGTCCCGAGGGCGGGACGATGGAGAAGATCACCGCCACGTCAAGATGACGTGGAAAAAGAAAAACTGATGCGCGGCTACCTTGTGACCCTGAAGAACACCGACCAGGTGGTGAAGCGCTGGACGCTCGATGCGAAGTACGCGCTCGATCATCTGCCGACCACCGGGCCGGCGGGCGCGATTGCTGCCAGGCTGGATCTCTCACGCCTCGGCGTGGCCGGACACTCGATGGGCGGCGTCGCCGGAGCGCAGTTCTGCGTCGAGGATCGCCGGTGCAAGGCGGCGCTCAATCTCGACGGCATCCCGCAGTACGGCACGATGATCGACACGCCGATGCCGGCGCCGTTCCTGATGGTGTATTCGGGACGCGCCGGTCGTGCCGGCGCCAGCGATATTATTTACAAGCGTTCGGCATCGAAGTACTACCGCGTCGACGTCAGGGACACGCTGCACAACGACTTCACCGACATGAATTTCTGGGGCGGGCCGTTGCGCCTGCGCGGCGCGTACGGAAAGATCGATCCGGCGCGGGCGGCCGGGATCACGCGGTTGATCGTGCGCGAGTTCTTCGGACAGGAGATACTCAAGCAGCCGTCGGAATTTCTGAGCGGCCAGCAGCGGATGACGGACGTGACCGTCGTCGAGTTGAAGAAGTAAGCCCTAAGCCCCTAAGCCCCGAGACCACATGAATCAAGTCACCGTGAAAGTCTTCAACCGCGATGGGCAGCTCGTTGGACCGCTCGAGCTCCCGCGGGTCGAGAAAAGCGATGCCGAGTGGCAGCGACAACTGACACCGGAGCAGTACGCCATCGCACGCGCGCATGGCACCGAACGGCCGTTCTGCGGCACGCTGCTCGATAACAAGGAGACAGGTGTCTATTCCTGCATCTGTTGCGGGCTGCCGCTGTTCGCATCGAACGCCAAGTTCGACTCAGGCACCGGCTGGCCGAGCTTCTTCCAGCCAATCGCCGACGAGAACGTCGCGACGAAGCCCGATCGCAGTTTCGGCGTGTTGCGAGTCGAGATCTTGTGCGCGCGGTGCGGCTGCCATCTCGGCCACGTGTTCATGGACGGACCGCTGCCGACGCGGCAGCGGCACTGCGTGAATTCGGAATCGCTCGCGTTCACCGACGTCGACCAGCTTGCAACTCTGGCCGATCCGCTAGCACTCTGACGCGGTTACGCAAGCCACGCCCGCACCAACTTTGACTCGAGCATCGCACGGTCGGTGGTGAGCACCGGAAGTTGGTGAATGCGCGCCGTCGCGACGATGAGTCGATCAGCAGGATCATGGCGGTAGACCCCAGGGAGCCTCGCGACTTCCGACGCGATCTCAGGCGTGATCGGCAGCAACTGAACGGACGCCGGATCCGCGGCCCGTGCGATCCACGAATCGAAGCTTGGTGGGCAGTCGAGGCGGCGCAGGTTCACCAGCGTGGCCACTTCCCACAGGCTGATCGCACTCAAGCGAGGCCGATTGTCAGGCGGCAGCCGGTCAAGGCGGGCCACGGCGCGCCGACCGAGGCGCCGATCGCCATCGATCCACCAGATCCATGCGTGCGTATCGAGCAGCGGAGCCGTCACTTATAGGCATCCACGTCTTCGGGTTCCACGGCGGGCGCCAACGGGTCGCCGTACCACGTCACCTTCCCCCTCAGAGCCAGCCATGGACGGTCGCCGACGTCGCGGTCCGCGGTCAGCCTCGCCACGACCCGGCCGCGCTTCGTGATCGTGATGCTGCCGCCGCGTCGATGGACACGGTCGATCAACGACAGACATTTGGCCTTGAATTCGGTCGCGGATACCACCATATGACCAGTTTATATGACCAGTCATATTCCAGGCAAACTTAGCGGCGTCGACCTGCTGTCGTCGCTCGCCGACCCCGTCGAAGCTTCTTAGCAGAGGCGGGCGCGCTCTTCTTCGTTCGTTTCGTCTTCGCGGCCTTTCTGGCCGCCGCGCTCCGCTTTGTCGCCTTCGCGTGTGTCAAGCCGGCTGCAATCGCGTGCCGCGGCTCGTACAGCATCACGTCACAGCCGCCTGGCAGGTGGATCATGGTCGTGATGCCGTAGCCCTCGTCCTTCGGATCGCCGTCGACCACGACGCCCTTGGCGCGGAGCTCGGCGATCGTCTTGTTGATGTCATCGCACATGAACGAGATGAGGTGCCGCGTGCCCGATTCGTAGGTCGGACCTTCGTCGGGATGCACACCGATCTCGCTGGGCGGCAGATCGAAGATCAGCCAGCCGCCGCCGGCGTCGACGTGCTTGAAGCCGAACACGTCGCGCAGCATCGCGCGCAGCTTGTCGGCTTCGGACGTGTAAAAGAGCATGTGCGTTCCGGTGATGGCCATGGGATCGGCTCCACTAACCTCTAACCTCTAACCTCTAACCTCTAACCGTCTACCGCAGTGGCGGCGTCGATTCAGGCGGACGCCGATGATGCGTCGCCTGCTCGTAGGCGTAGGCGTACTTGATCAGCGCAGGCTCAGACCACGCCCGCCCGAAGAAGGTTATGCCCGCCGGCAGTCGTCCGCCGCGTGTGTAACCCATTGGCACCTGGATCGCGGGAAACCCCGTCGTCGGCGAGAAGAACTGGCTGTTGTCGCCGCCGGGAGTATTGAGATCGCCGATCAGCCGCGGCGGGTTGCTCCAGGTCGGGTAGACCCACGCGTCGAGCTTCTGCGCGTCCATCGCCTTGTTCACGGCGGCCCGCACTTGATCGCGATAGGTCGTCTCTGCCTTGCAGGCGTCGGTCTCGGGCCCGTTTGCCGGGCCGGCCTCCGCTTGTTCGAGGCGGAGCTGCACGGTCGGATGGAAGCGGCGCGACTTCACCACGTCGGCCAGGCTCTTCATCGGGATCGTGTTGCCGTGGCCCGCGAAATAGCGATTGATGTCGTACTTGAATCCCATGCACTGGCCTGAACCCTGCGGGCGCCGAATCTCGCCGATGCCCTCGACGACACCGGGATCGACGATCGTCGCACCGGCCAGCTTCAGATCCTCGACCGCGCGCATGAAGACCTGGACGATTTCCTGATCGGTGCTGTCACGTTCGTACGCGAAGCGCAGCACGCCGATGCGCGCGCCCTTCAGGCCCTCGCGCACGAGCGACGCGGCATAATCTTGCGGAAGGTGGGATGCCGCAGCTGCGGTCACCGGATCGGCGGGATCACTGCCGACCACGACCTGAAAGATCGTGACGGCGTCTTCGACCGTGCGCGCCATCGGACCGGCGATGTCGGCCAGAAGGTTGAGGGGCATCACGCCCGCGCGGCTCGTCAATCCCATCGTCGATCGGATGCCGACGAGCGCCTGGTGCGACGATGGCCCGCGAATCGAATTGCCGGTGTCGCTGCCGAGACCAGCGGCGCCAAAGCTCGCGGCGACGCTCGCGGCGGTGCCGCCGCTCGATCCGGCAGTGACCCGATCGAGCGCGTACGGGTTCTTCGTATAGCCCGGCAGGATCGAACTAAGTGTCTCGTTCGGCGTGAACGCCCACTCCGCCATGTTCGACTTGGCGAGCACGATCGCGCCCGCGTCCTTGATCTTCCTGACCTGGAACGCGTCCTTGTCCGACACGAAGCCGGCGAGCGCGAGGGACCCGTTTGCGCTTTGCAGTCCGATCGTCTCGAAGTTGTCCTTGACGATCATCGGGATGCAGTGCAGCGGGCCGGTCATGCCGCCCTGCTTGAAGCGCTGATCCATCGCGTCGGCCTGCTTCAGCGCCTCGGGATTGGTCATGACGATGGCGTTGATCGCCGGGCCGTTCTTGTCGAACGTGTCGATGCGCTTGAGATAGTGCTCGACCAGGCCGCGGCAGGTGAGACGCCCCGCCTTCATTGCCGAATGGATTTGCGCGATGGTCGCTTCGTGGACCTCGAACGGCGGTGGCGCCTGTGCCGAGGGTATGGCCATCGCGATCAGGATGAAAGCGGGAATGAGCGTCTTCAGCACCGGGGAAATCATACAATGCGCACCATGCGTCGACTGACATTGGTCCTGCTCCTCGGAGCGGCGGCGGCCGTGGCTCAAGACGCCTTGCCGACGTTCGAGGCGATGCAGCCGGATGTGATGGGCGCGGGGTCGAATTTCACCAACGCGTTCGCTGATTACGACAACGACGGTGATCTCGACCTGTTCGTCGGCTTCGACGGCAAACCGAACCGTTTGTATCGCAACGACAAGGGCGTCTTCACCGACGTCGCATCCGCCGCGGGCGTTGCCGATGCGCGCCCGACCCGCGCAGCGGCGTGGGGCGACTTCGATGCGGACGGCGATCCGGACTTGCTGCTCGGCTTTACGCCGGCGCCTGGCGCATCGGTGTTGAAGGTGTATCGAAACAACGGCGGCGCGTTCGTCGATGCGACGGGTGATGCCGGCCTGACGGTGCCCGCCGGCGCGGTGCGGCAGCCGGTGTGGATCGACTTTGATGCCGATGGCGATCTCGATCTCTTCATCGCTTACCGCGATCGCCCCAACGCGATGTATCGAAACGACAACGGCAGGTTCCCGGATGTCGCCGCGTCGATCGGACTCGACGACAAGCGGCGCACGGTCGGCGCCGTGTGGTTCGACTACGACGAAGACGGCGATCTCGACGTGGCGGTCGCCAACATGGACGGCGACGCGAACGGGCTGTTCCGTAACGACGCCGGCAGGTTCACCGATGCGGCCGAGGCTGCCGGCGTCGCCTGGGGCGGACGCGCCCCGAAGCTCGCCGTCGAACGGCACCGTGAGCGTGTGCGCGGCCGACGTCGACAGCGACGGCAAGTTCGATTTGTTCGCCGCCAACTACGGCCCGCTCGGGTTTTTCAGCAATCGCGGCAAGGGCGTGTTCGAGGATCGGTCGTCGGCGTGGCAGATCGCCATCGACTCGCGCTACGACGCGTGCGCGTTCGCCGATTTCGATCACGACGGCAGGCTCGATCTCTATGTGAACGGCACGATCACCGGCGGCGCCAGCTGGCAGGATTCGCTGTTCCGCAACACCGGCTCGTCGTTCATCGACGTCACGCCGGCGCCGATCCGAAAGCTGCAGGCCGATCACGGCGTGCAGTGGGCGGACGTCGACGGCGATGGCGATCTCGATCTGGCGCTGACCGGATCGCGCGCCGACGGAATGCATCTGGTCATGCGCAACATGCTGCCGGCCGCGGATGCGGCGCGCGGCCTCCACGTCCGCGTCGTTGATGCCAGGGGGCGCGCCACCCGGGCCGGCGCAGAAGTCCGGGTGTTTGCGGCCGGTTCGACGCGAATCATCGGCGCGCGGCTCGTCGACAGCGGTTCCGGTTACGACGCGCAGAACGACATGCCCGTGCACCTCGGTGTGCCGGCAGGCGTGTCGCGCGTTGATGTCCAGGTGATCGTGCCGTCAGGCGGCAAGCGGGTCGCCGTGTGGCAGCGCGGCGTTGCGCCAGGCAGGACGATCACCGTTCGCGCTGATTGAACCGTGTTGGCGCGTGCCCGGCCCTCAGGCGGCCAAGAAAATCACCGGCGATCGCGCTTGCACAGCGCTACACTGTTGCTCAATCCCTGATGAATGGCGGTCGTGTCTTCGTTGTCGATGATGAGCCAACCGTGCTGGCGGCTCTCGAGCGGATGCTGCGCGCGTCGAACTACGAGGTCAGCACGTTTCGGTCGCCGTCGGACTTTCTTGCGGCAGCACCTCGCGAAGGCGTCGGCTGCGTGCTCCTTGACTTGAGCATGCCGGACATGAGCGGCCTCGACGTCCAGGACAGGATGCATCGGCAAGGCATTTCGATGCCGGTGATTTTCCTGAGCGCCTACGGCGATGTACCGTCAACCGCGCGTGCGATGCGCGAAGGCGCCATCGATTTCCTCGTCAAACCGGTCAGCGAGACCGAGCTGCTCGCCGCGATTCGACGCGGGCTTGACGCCGCGACCGCGCAGGAGCGGCACCGCATTTCCCGGAGCGAGGTGGAGCAGCGTCGTGCGCGACTCACGCCGCGCGAGCGCCAGGTCTGCGATCTCGTCATCAAGGGGCTGCTCAACAAACAGATCGGAGCCGAGCTGGGAATGACGGAGAAGACGGTGAAAGTGCACCGGGGCCAGGTGATGCGCAAACTGGAAGTGCACTCCGTCGCAGCGCTCGTGCGGCTGTTCGCCGATCTGTCCGGGGCCTAGCTGACCCGTGCCTTCGGCAACGTCAGGGAGAAGCGCGCACCGCGTCCGTTGCGCGGCTCCGCCCACAGCCGGCCGCCCAGGCGTTCGACGATCAGGCGGCTGATCGGCAGTCCCATGCCGAGCGCCGACGGCTTGGTCGTATGGAACGGCAGGAAGATCCGATCGAGGTCGACCCCGTCGAGGCCAATGCCGGTGTCGTCGACCGTCACGGCGATCATCCCTTCCGGCGTCACGCGCGTTTCGATCTCGAGCACGCGCTCGCCGGGCTCGCGAACTTCCATTGCCGTCAGGGTGTTCGCGATGAGATTCAGCATCACGTGCTGCAGCTCGCGATGATTGCCGTCGACCATCAACACGTCGATCAGCGAGAGGCCGAGCTTGACCCCGTTGGCCTGAAGGCGCGCCCGCGCCAGGGAGGTGACTTCCCGGATGACCTCGGTGATGTCGACCGCGCCCGTGATCGTCGGCGGATCGCGCAGCAGGTCGCCGTTGCGCCGCATCAACTGGTTCGCGCGATGGCCCGCTTCGACGATGTCGTTGAGGGCGGCGATGATTTCGCCGGCCTCCGGCGCGCCGCGAAGCATCCGCAGGCACGTTTCCGCGTTGGCAATGATCGCGGTCAGGGGTTGACGCACTTCGTGCGCCATCGAGGCGGTGAAATCGCCGACCACGAGGTGGCGTGACACCCTCGCAAGGTTGATCTCACGAGGCACAGCGACGGCGCGGGGGGTCGGATCGCTCGCGTGACGGACGTCGAGTAATTTGCTCATCTAAACTCCGACCTGCAGGATGCGGAAGAGGGATTATATGCCGATTCGCCTTCGGACCCCGGCCGACGGAGGGAACCACGGCCCGCCGTGGGCCCGAGGGCGGTTTCCCGGGCAAAAATCGCTTTGAATCGCCGGGATCTGAGGTACAAGCCTTAAATTGGGGGAAAATATGCGTTCACTGTCGTTATCAAACTTGCCTGTCGGCAAGGGAGCGTCTTGATGATTCCGTCACTTTTGCGCGCGTCGTCCATCGCCCTCATGGTCTCGAGCTCCGTCGCGCTTGGCGCGTGCGCGGCGTCCTCGCGTCAACGGCCCGTCGGCATGGGTGACGTCAGCACCGGCACCGAATCGCTCGCGGCGACGCGCAAACAGCTCGAAGGCACGTGGACGCTGACAAGGTTCGAAGTCGCGGACAACACCGGCCAGCTGATCACGGTTCGCGCCAAGGCGCAGCTGACCTATGACGCCTACGGCAATTTGTCGATTCGAGGTGTGCTCGAGGAGCCGCTGCCCGGACAGAAGACCGTGACCGAGGCGCCGGCGCTGGCCTACACAGGGAAAGCCGTCATCGACACCGCACGCAAGGAAATGGTGCTGACCGGCACGTCGGCGACGGTTGAACCCGATCCCTCGCTGCTCGCGAAGATCGGTCCCGAGATGCGCCGCCGCTACGAGTTCGGCGATGGCACGCTGACGATGTCTGTGCTGAACGCCAACGGCGGGGCCACGTCCCGGGCGACCTTCCGAAAGTAATCGTGATGATCCGCGCCCTCCTCCTCGCGCTCGTCGCGGTCGTGGGTTGTTCATGGCCCGCCGCTGCCCAGACTCCTGCCGCGCGGCCTCGCGTCGGCGTCGCCCTCGGCGGCGGCAGCGCGCGCGGCATCGCGCACGTCGGCGTGCTGCGCTGGCTCGAGGAACATCGCGTGCCGATCGACGTCATCGCCGGCACCAGCATGGGCGGGCTGATCGGCGGCTCGTATGCCACCGGCATGACGCCGGACGAGATCGAGGCGATGCTCGGCGGGATCGACTGGGACGCGATGTTCGGATCGTCGCGCTTCGAGTTTTCGAACGTTCGCCGCAAGCGCGATCTGCGCGCCTATCCGTCGCGCCTCGAGTTCGGCCTGAAGCGCGGGATCGTGCCGCCGCCGTCGCTCAACAACGGCCAGCAGGTCGATCTGTTGTTGACGCGCATCGCGGCGCCGTATTACGGCATCAAGAATTTCGACGAGTTGCCGACGCCGTTTCGCTGCGTCGCAGTCGACTTGAGAAGCGCCCGGCCCATCGTCATGAGCGACGGGTCCCTCTCGCGGGCGATGCGCGCGACCATGTCGCTGCCGCTCGTCTTTCCTCCCGTCGACACCGGCGCCCAGGTGCTGGTCGACGGCGGCGCGATGAACAACATTCCCGGCGACATCGTCCGCACGATGGGCGCCGAGCAGGTCATCGCCGTCAATGTCGGCAATCTCAACGACCGGACAGACATCAACTATTCGCTGCTCGGGCTGGTGATGGAGACGCTCGACGCGATGATGCGCGCCAACACGCTCAAGGCCTCGTCTGGCGCCGACCTCATGATCAACGTGCCGGTCGAGGAATTCGGATCGCTCGACTGGCGGCGCGCGCCGCAGTTGATCGCCGCCGGATACCAGGGCGCGGAACTGATGAAGGAGCGGTTGTTGCCGCTCGCGGTGAGCGAGGCCGAGTGGCAACAGTGGCGCGACAAGCGGCAGGCGGCGCGCCTGCGGACGCTGCCGTCGCCGGCGTTCGTCCGCGTCGAGGGCGCGGGGCCAGGCGACACCGAGCGCATGCAGAGGGCGCTCGTCGCGCACGTCGGCCAGCCGCTCGATCTCGACGCGCTCGTCGACACCATGCACGAGCTTGGCGGTCTCGACCGCTACGAAACGCTGTCGTGGTCGATCGTCGAGCAGAACGGCGCCGATGGCCTGCTGGTCACGGCGCGCCCGAAGAATTACGGCCCGCCGTTCGTGTACCTGGGCATCAGCCTCGAGAACACCACCGGCAACGAATTTCGCTTCGGCCTCGCCGGCCGCTACCTCGCGTTCGACGTGTTCGGCTCGGGATCGGAAACGCGAATCGACGCGTCGATCGGGTCCGATCCATCGTTCGCCGCGACGTGGTACCGGCCGCTTGGATCGAGCTGGATGTTCATCGAGCCCGGCGCGGGCGTGACGTCGCAGTCGCTGAGCGCAATTGCCGACGGTCACACCTTCGCGCTGTACACGCGCACGCGCGCGGGCTTTGCGATCGACGGCGGCGTCAACGCCGGCCGCGACGATGAAGTCAGGGCCGGCCTTCGCTACGGCTGGAGCAAGGCCAACATCAGCGTCGGCGATCCGGGACTGCCCGAGCTCGAAGGCGAAGACTCGTTCTTCATCACGCAGTGGACGCACGACGGGCAGGACGACGCCATCGTGCCGTCACAGCGGGCTGCATTCAGTGGCGTGGCTGCGGCACTACTTCAGCGCGCCCGTCCCCAGTGAGGCGGTGGCCGAGGATCGGACGACCGAGGGCGTGACGCAGCTCCAGGTCGCGGGATCCTGGCTCAAGTCGCTCGATCGTGCCCGTCGCCGACGCCTGTTCATGAGCGGCGGCATCGGCACGTCGTTCGACGGCGAACCGTTTCCGACGGAGCAGTTCGCACTCGGCGGGCCGATGCGGATGAGCGCGTTCAGCGTCGGTGAGCAGCGCGGCGATCATTTCGTGCAAGGCTCCTTCGGATATTTTCACCAGCTGATGCGCCTCCCTGACTTTCTGGGCGGCCCGGTGTTCGCCGGCGGCTGGTTTGAAGCCGGCAGTGCGTTCAATCACGCGGAGGACGCCGAGATCGGGTTCCACACCAGCGGTGCGGTGATCCTCGATACGCTCATCGGGCCTGTGTTCGCCGGTCTCAGCTTCGGCGCCGACGGCAACCAGCGCTACTACATCGGGATCGGCAGGCTCTTCCGGTAAGTCACGGCTCGAACGAGTCGATCGGCTCGACCCTGAACATCGTCATCACGCCCTCGACGAGGAGGTGCCACTTCACCTCGCCCGCCGGCGTCACTTCAAAGGCTTCGGTAGGGCCGGTCGATCCGTTGCGGCCTTTCTCCATTCCGAATGCGACGATGGTGTTGCCATTCGAAAGCCGCCGCGCCGAGCTCACCGCCGAGGCGTAGTTACCGTCGGGCGCCTTCCACTCCCAGACCTGCTTCGCCGATGCCCCGTCGATCGCGTATTCGACGGCGCGCGAGTATGGCGGCTGCAGGCCGGTGCGATTGTCGAACATCAGGACGTGATGGTTGGCGAGCTCGGCGGCGGTGTGCTGCGCGGAGGTTTGCTGATCCGCAGGCACGGCGATGGTCGGACGGACGCCGCCGAGACGCCACTGGATCGATTTCCAGTCCGGCGCGATCGAGATCACCTGGTCGATGTAGTGGAAACTGAGCAGGATGTTGCCGCCGGGACCGACCGACAGCGAGTTGCCGTGCAGCCATTCGCCGGCCGTGCGCGCCGATCGATCGAGCGCTGGATCCATGAAGTCCCACGACCGCCAGCGCTTCACGTCCTCGCCGGTGTCGGGATTCCATTCCCAGATCGCTTCGCCCTTGAGCCGCTTGCCGGCATGGTCGCCGGTATCGAACGTCAAATACAGCACCGTGTCGCGCGGCGTGACGACGATCGCGTGATGCATTTCGTTCTCCGGATCGCGCTGCTTCAGCTCGTGGACGATCGCCCCGTGGCGATCGACCTCGACGATGCCGTGGCCCTTGTCCATGAAGACGAAGTTGCCGTTCTTGCGGCGATCGGCGCCGAACGGATAGTCGCTGGTGCGGTAGTGCCACGCGATGCGGCCTGAAGAATCGACGAGCGCGTAGCCCTTGAAGCCCTTCTCGGCATAGAGGTGCACGAGCGCGTACTGCGGCGTCAGCGCGCCGGTCGCCGTGATCTTGATCGCCTGCAGATCGGCGGGAACCGGCGCTTGCGCCACCAGCACCCACGCCGCGAGCACGGCCAGGAGTATTCGCATCTATTTCCGCACCTGCCGGAACTTCGAGTACACGGCATGCCCCGAAATGCGCTCACCGGAGCGGACGTAGGACTCGCGCATTTCGATCGGCACGAGGAATCCCATCAACGGCTCCGACTGGTAGCTGACCGTGACGGTCGCGATCACGCCGCCGCCGTCGACGATGAGCTCGCTGATCAGCACGGCGCCGTTCGACGGGTTGATCCAGAAGCGGCCGTGCGCGGGCTGGTCGCGCCCGTCGGGCGCGGCGGATGATGGTGTTGCGATCGCGCTCCTGGTATTCGATGGTCCACATCTCGGTCGAGACGCGAAACACCGGCGTGTCGTTGATCGCCTTGTCGCGCTCGTCCTTGAACACCGGCTGCGCTCGGTCGACGTGCTTGAACTTGAAGCGCGGCTGGTAGTCGGCGTCGAGAAACTGCAGCGCCATCAGCGGCGTGTTGATGTTGCGCGTGATGCCGCCGATGTTGTAGTTCGCGCTCTCGGCAATGATGTCGGCGATGCGGCCGCCGGCGGCGCCCGACGGATCGCGCAGCAGTGTCTCGAGCCGCGCCTCGCGATCGCGCACCGGCTCGCCGTCCTTCTCGAACACGTCGCGCAGCTCCACGTAGCGATCCGCGTCCGCCGGTTTGATGAGCAGCAGATCGGATTTCAGGATGCGCGGAGGGTTGACGAGGAGGTTGTTGGAGAAGCGGCCGGTGCCGGTGAGCTCCTGCCGGTAGGTTTCTTCGGCGACGATTCCCGATAACTGCTTGCGGAACTCGGACGACGTAGTCGGCCGACCGTTTCAGCACCTCTTCCAGCGACGGGGTCTGCGCGGCGGGGCGCACAGCCCCGAGCAGTGCGGCAATCGCGGTCACGGCAAAGGTCAGTCGCCGTTTCGACACTCGGTGATTGTATTATTCGATCGTCCTCATGAAACAGACCGCATGAAACAAACAATTGTCGTTGCTTCGTTGATCGTGGCGGCCGCGATCGCGCCGAACGCGCAGGCGCCCAGGCCCGCCGCGCCGCCCGCCGCGATCAAGCCGAAACTCGTCGTGCTGATCTCCGTCGATCAGATGCGCGGCGATTACATCGATCGTTTCCGCCATCAGTGGAGCAAGGGACTGCATCGGCTCGTCACCGACGGCGCGTGGTTCCGCCAGGCCGACTATCCGTACTACACCACCGTGACCTGCGCCGGTCATGCGAGCATCGGCACCGGCACCGTGCCCGCCGTGCACGGCATGGTGGCGAACTACGTGGTGCGACGCAGAACAACAGCCGGATCGTCAGCTGCACCGACGACGAATCACAGAAGTTGATTAGTTACGGCGCCCCGGTCAGCGGCGTCGGCCCACAGCGCGGCGAACCTGATGTCGCCGACGCTCGCGGATGAAATGCGCACGCAGTCGTGGCCCGCGCCCCGGGTGGTCGGCATTTCCCTGAAGGCGCGCTCGGCAATCAACCTGTCGGGACACCGGCCCG
Organism: uncultured cyanobacterium; assembly: GCA_963833135.1. Classification (GTDB taxonomy): domain Bacteria; phylum Acidobacteriota; class Vicinamibacteria; order Vicinamibacterales; family UBA2999; genus 12-FULL-67-14b. Next base: position 140,731 of record CAWHWW010000022.1, read on the forward strand.
ACGCCGTGATCTGGCTCGACGAGCGTGATGGCGGGTGGGTGACATCGACCGCCTTTGCAAAGGCGACGGCGCCGTTCTTTGCCGACTACATCGCGAAGCACCCGATGTCCGAGCAGATGGGCCGGACGTGGGACCGCGCCATGCCGAAGGAGCGCTATCTCTTCGAGTACTCGCGCGAGTGGCGGCGACGGACGCCCCACGTCACGACGGAGTTTCCGCACATCACCAAGGGCCGCGGCGAGGAAGTGGGCGGCGCGATCACCGATGCGTGGGAGGCCAGCCCGTACTCGGACGCGTATCTCAACGGGCTGGCGTTCTCCGCCATCGACGCGATGAAGCTCGGCCGCGGAGCCGGCACCGACTTTCTCGGCATCAGCTTTTCCGCCCTCGACCTGACCGGCCACGACGTACGGCCCGGGCTCGCACGAAGTCGCAGGACGTGCTGTTCAATCTCGACATCGCAGATCGGATTGCTGCTGGACAAGCTCGATCGAGACCTCGGCGCGGGCAACTACGTCGTCGGTCTGAGCTCGGATCACGGCGTCTCGCCAATACCGGAGCGCCTCAAGGCCGATGGGTTCGATGCCGGCCGCATCGACACGGCGGCTCTCGGCCGCGCGATCGATGCGGTTCTGGCGCGCGAGCTCGGTCCCGGCGCTTACCGCACGCGGGTGCTCAACAACGACATCTACTTCAACGACGGCGTCTATCTGAAGCTGACGCAGAAGCCGGTCGGCGATGGAGGCCGTGCTCGAGACCATCCGCAAGGCGGAAGGCGTCTGGCGAGTCTATCGGAAGGAGGAACTGTCCGCGACCGATCCGCTGACGCGGCCGTCGTTCCTCAGTCATTACGAGGGCCGCAGCGGCGACATCAAGATGCTCGGCCGCGCCTACTGGATCACGTCATCGAGCACGACCACGCACGGCACCGGCCATCGCTACGACACGCGCGTGCCGGTGATCCTGTACGGCTTCGGGATCAAGAAGGGCGAATACCTCGATCAGGCCGCGCCGATCGACCTGGCGCCGACGCTGGCCCTCCTGACGGGGGTGACCTTGCCCGATGCGATGGGCCGCGTGCTGACCGAAGCGCTCATTCACCGCTGAGCAGATCGCTTCGACATCGTCGCAGCGCCGGCACGCCGGCCATCGCTCCGGCGCGCGTGCACGACACCGCCGCCGCGGCATTGGCGAATCGCAGCATGTCGCGCGGCGAAGCGTTCTGCAGCAACGAATAGATGAACGCGGCGCGGAATACGTCGCCCGCTCCGGTCGTGTCGACCGCCTGCACCGCAAAACCCGGTTCGGCGATGCACTCGTCGCCGACGAGCAACACCGCGCCGCTCGCGCCAACGGTGGCGCAGAGCATGCCCTCGTGGGTCCTCCGCACGACTCGCAACGCACGCTCGACGTCCGATTCGCCCGTGAGTCGCCGGCAGCACGTGCTGCGCGAAGATCGGAATGCTGACCGCGGCGATCAGATCGCGCGTGCGCTCGGTGACGCGATCGATGTCGCTCGTGCACGGCACGCCGGCGCGCCGCGCCATCGTCGCGGCCGCGATCGCCGCTTCCTGATCTTCATCGTCGACGTGAACGACACGCGCCGACGCGATCAGCCGTGGGTCGATCTCTCGCGCGTCGAGGTTCGAGCCGCTCGTCGCGATCCCACAGGACGATCCGCTCGCCGGTCGTTTCGTCGACGGTGATGACCGCGAACCGGTTGGCGCATTCGCGCGTCATAACGTGGGAGACATCGACGCCGCGCTCGTCGAGCTCGGCGCGGATCAGGCGGCCGTCGTGATCGTGGCCGGCGCAGCCGACGTAGGCGGCGCGTCAATCCAAAACCCGCGCACGCGGCCATCGCCGTCGCCATCTGGCCGCCGCACATCGTCGAATGGCTCGAGATGCGGAGTTTGGCGGTCGGACTATCGGCTTTTGGCGAGGCGGGCAGGCGATAGACGTGATCGACCGAGTTGCAGCCGATCGCCGACGACGTCCCACTGCTTGGGCATTCGCGGTCAGTATAGGATGCGAGATATGCGGCTTGTCCTCGTTCTGTTGCTGACCGCGGCGGTGGCGGCGTCAGGAGCAGAAACCGGCGCCTGCGGATCCGCCGCCGCAGCAACCAATCTTCCGTGCCGGCACCGACCTGGTTCGTGTCGACGTCACCGTCACGCAGCGCGGCGACGAGCCGGTCGCCGATCTCAACGATGGAGGACTTCGAGGTCAGCGAAGACGACGTGCCGCAGACGGTCGAGACCTTGAAGTTCATCCAGGTCGACGGCACCCGGCAGTCCAACCTCGACGAGCCGCTCGAGATCCGTTCGAAGGAGCACGCGCTGCTCGAAGCCGCGCGCGAGGACGTGCGGCTGTTTGCGATCTTTCTCGACGACTATCACATCAGCAAGCGGCCGGAGATCACGCTGCCGCTTCGCGACGCGCTGACCAAGTTCGTGAACCAGCTCGGCCCGAACGATCTCGTGGCGCTGATGGAGCCGCTGACGACGTTGTACGACCTGAAGTACACGCGATCGAAGTCCGACTTGCTGGCGCGGATTCGCAACTTCGAAGGCCGCTACGGCGAGACGTTCCCGGTGAAGAGCGTGATCGAGGAAGCGCAGCTGTCGCAGCGCAACTGGATGGAGCTGCGAAGCGGCGTCACGCTGTCGGCCTTGAAGGCGCTCGCCACGCAGATGGGCGGGCTGCGCGACGGCCGCAAGTCGATCCTGTTCTTCAGCCAGGGTCCCGGCGTTCGTCCGGGCAGTCCGAACGATCAGCTGATGCGGGAGATCGACGAAGTCGCGAATCGAGGCAACGTCACGATCCACGTGATCGACCCGCGGCCGCTCGGCGCGGTCGGCTTCGGCGGCGACACCGTCCTGCGCCGCTGGCCGCGGATACCGGCGGCCGGGCCATCGTCAACACCAACAATCCGATGGAGCAGCTCACAGGCCGTGATGGCCGACGCGAGCGCCTACTATCTGGTCGGCTACGCGCCGACGAGAAGAACCAACGACGGCAAGTTCCACGAGATCAAGGTGCGCGTGAAGCGGCGCGGCGTGCGCGTCACCGCGCAGACACGGTTACTGGGCCGCGAGCGAGAAGGAATTGACCGCCGCCGCCGAAGCGGCTGCGACGCCCGTGAATGTCGGGCTGACGACGGCGCTGTCGTCGTTGTCGGATTCGGTGAACACGCGCGCGGTCTCGATCTGGACCGGCTTCGCGAAAGCGGATGCCGACGCACACGCGCGTCATGTTCACCTGGGAGGCGAATGCTGGCGCATCGGCCGACAAGCCCGCGCGTCTCGAGATCCAGCCGGTTGATGAAGCCGGCAAGGAAACCATGCCGGCGCAGGTGATCGGCGGCGCGCCCGGCGAGCTGCCGCTGATGGCGCGGTTCGATCTGCCCGGCGGGGCGGCATCGGCTTGCGCTTCACGGCGCTGACTGCGTCAGGCGAGCTAATCGATCGCTGGGTGCAGTCGCAAAGCGTCCCCGACTTCACCAAGCAGTCGCTCGTGCTCGCGACGCCGAAGGTCCTTCGCGCGAGGAACATGGTGGAGTTCCGCGCCATCGAGTCCAACCCGGCGGCATCGCCGACTGCGTCGACACGGTTTACGGGAACCGATCGCGTGATTGTCGAGATCGAGTATCAGGCGCTCGGCGGACAGACGCCGGAGATCAAGGTGGATCTGCTGAACGCCAAGGGTGACTTGCTTCGCACGCTGCCGGCATCACCGCCCGCTGACGGAAAGCTGCGCATGCCGATCCCGATCACGAGCCTCGCCAACAGCACATACGTGCTGCAGGATCGAGGCGACCGCCGGCGAGCAAAGCACCCAGCAGTGGATCGCGTTCCGCGTCGCGCGCTAGACATGCAGACGAGGCTGCGGCGCGCGCGTGTCTGGGCTGTCCGCCTCGCGGCCACCGTCGTGCTGGTCATCGTGATGCTGCCGATCGGCGGAGCGGTGAACGCCATTCGCGCGCTGCCCGACCTGCACCCCTGGCATCAGCTCCAGTCGCGCCTCGAGCCGAGGGCCGCCGAGATCACCCCGTCGTTCACCCTCGACCAGTATCTGGCTCGCGAGGACGCGGTCTTCCGCGAAGCCCGCGCCGAGGTCGACGACGTGGTGTCGAACGGCGCGAATGCGCTCGTCCCTAATCGCTACGTTGAGGCCAGCCGCAGTCATCCCGATCGCCTTCCGTTTCCCGGCAATCGCACGCAGGTGCTTGCCGCCGCGGATGCCGCGGGGCGGCGCGCTGCTGGTCCACGGACTCACCGACGGTCCTTACAGCATGCGCTCCGTCGCGGAGCGGTTGAATGCCGGCGGCTTCTATACGCTGTCGTTGCGCATGCAGGGCCACGGCACCGTGCCGGGCGGACTCGTCGAGGCCACGTGGGAAGACTGGATGGCGGCGGTGCGGATGGGCGCGCGCCACGTGCGCGATCAGATCGGCGCGGATCGTCCGCTGGTCCTGGTGGGCTACTCGAACGGCGGCGCCTTGGTCACCAAGTACGCGCTCGATGCGCTCGACGACGCATCGCTGCCGACACCGGCGAAGCTGATCCTGTTGTCGCCGATGATTGGTGTGTCGCCGGCGGCGCGCTTCGCGCAGCAGCATCAGCCTGTTCGGCCCGGTGATCCCGAAGGCGCGCTGGATCGATGTCGTTCCCGAGTACAACCCGTTCAAGTACAACTCGTTTCCCGCCAATGCCGGCGTGCAGACGTTCCGGTTGACGCGCGAGCTGAATCGCGAGCTGCTCGACGCCAAGAGCCGCGGCCGCATGCAGGAGATGACGCCGGTGCTGGCATTTCAATCCGTTGTCGATACGACGGTGAGCTCGCTCGCCGTCATCCGTGATCTGTTCGATCACCTGCCACCTGGACGCGGCGAGCTCGTGCTGTTCGATCTCAATCGCCAGGCCGGCGTCGATCTCTTCACGAGGCCCGAGGAAGTGCTGCCGAAACTGATCGGCGAGCGGCCGCGCGCGTTCGGCGTCACGCTCGTGACCAACACGCGACCTGACACGCACGAGGTGTCGGCGATGACGGTGGCTGCGGGAGCGTCCGAGATTACGACCGAGCCGCTGGGGCTGTCGTGGCCTGACGTCGATCTACTCGCTGTCGCATGTCGCGCTGCCGTTTCCGATCGACGATCCCGATCTACGGCGGTGAGGGCCGTGGCCGCGAGATCGGCAGCGTCTCGCTCGGGCGCCTCAGTCCCGCGCGGGGAAAAGAGCGTCCTGATCGTTCCCGAAGAAGTCCTGATGCGGCTGACCTGGAATCCGTTCTTTTCATACCTGGCCCAGCGAGTGGAGCTCTGGGTGAAGTCTTAGGTATCCTTACCGGCACAACGAATGACCACACGACACCTTGTTCGCGCGCTCATCGTCTGTTTCGCACTCTTCGGATCCGCCGGCGCCCAGCAAGCTGCGGTGTCATCGACCGCCATCGGCGAGTGGCCGACCTACGGCGGCGACCTTGCCAACTCGAAGTACTCGCCGCTCGATCAGATCACCGCCGCGAACTTCGCCTCGCTCCAGATCGCCTGGCGCGCCAAGTCGCCCGACGCATTCCTGAGCATGACGCTGCCCGACGGCACCGAGTGGTCCGCGGACTCGAAACTGATCTTCGAGGAGCTGAGCCGCGTCGATCCGAAACGCTGGCGCGACAACCAGCCGCCGTTCGTGCAGAACTTCAAGGCGACGCCGTTGATGGTCGGCGGCACGCTGTACGTCAACACGCCGGCATCGGTCGGCGCCGCCTTCGACGCGCGCACCGGCGCGCTCAAGTGGATCTACAACCCGAAGAGCTACGAGGCCGGCACGACGACGATGACCCTGCGGTGGAGTCCAGCGCGGCGTCGCCTACTGGCGGCAGGGGAACGACGAGCGGATCTACTGGGGCACCGGCGACGGCTATCTCGTCGCCGTCGATGCGAAGACCGGACGGCCGATCAAGGAGCTTCGGCGTCAACGGCAAGGTCGATCTGATGGAAGGCCTGCCGCGCGCCAAGCGCGGCACGCGCGACTATCTCAACGCGCTCACCTACTCGATGCAGTCGCCGCCGATCGTCGTCAAGGATCTCGTCATCACGCCGGCGTCGATTTCGTCGCTCGATCAAGGACAAGGAACAGATCCCGGGTTGGATTCGCGCCTTCGATGCGCGCACCGGCAAGGCGCGCTGGACCTATCAGCCGATTCCGCAGAAGGGCGAGTTCGGCAGCGACACGTGGCAGGACGGATCGAACGAGTACGCCGGCAAGGTGACGGTGTGGACGATGATGAGCGCCGACGAGGAGCTCGGCCTCCTGTATCTGCCGACCAACACCACCGCTCCCGATTTCTACGGCGCGCATCGCCTCGGCAACAACCTGTTCGCCGAGAGCGTCGTCGCGGTCGACCTCAACACCGGCAAGCGCGTCTGGCATTTCCAGACCGTGCATCACGGCTTGTGGGACTACGACAATCCCGCCGCGCCGAACCTGCTCGACATCACCGTCAACGGCGCGCGCGTCAAGGCGCTCGCGCAGATCACCAAGCAGGGCTACGTCTACACGTTCGATCGCGCGACCGGCAAGCCGATCTGGCCGATCGAGGAGAAGCCGGTGCTCGCCGTCGGATGTTCCGGGCGAGAAGGCGTCGCCGACGCAGCCGATTCCGTCGAAGCCGGCGCCGTTCGAATACCAGGGCGTGACCGTGAACGACCTCGCCGACTTCACGCCGGAGATTCGCGCGATGGCGGAGAAGGCGATCCAGGGATTCAGGACCGGCCCGCTGTTCACGCCGCCGTCGGTCGAAGGCACGCTGGTGCGGCCGGGCACGACCGGCGGCGCGAACTGGTCCGGCGCCGCGGTCGATCCCGCGACCGGCATGATGTACGTGCCGTCGCGAAACGCCTATGCGGTGAGCAAGCTGAGTCCGACCGATCCAAGCGCTGAACGGCAACCTGCTCTACATGCAGACGCCGGGGCGCAATCCGCAGATGCCGGACGGCCTGCCGCTGTTCAAGCCGCCGTACTCGCGCATGACGGCGATCGACATGAACACCGGCAACCATGCGTGGATGATCCCGACCGGCGCCGGCGATCGCATTCGCAACAATCCGCGGCTCAAGGCGCTTGAACCTGCGGTCCGGTCGGCGGCGACATCACGCTGAGCGGACCGCTGCTGACGAAGACACTACTTATCTATGCGCTGACGACCGGCGGTACGAACGGCGGGGCCCGGCTGGTCGCGTTCGACAAGGCGACGGGGAAGGAACTGGCGTCGACCGATCTGCCCGGCGCGGCCATCGGCACGCCGATGACGTATTCGATCGGCGGAAAGCAATACATTGCGATCACGGTCAACGGCCGGACCTCAACCGATGTCCCGGAACTGATTGCGCTGGCCTTGCCGTGACGCTGCTAGCCCGATAGCCCGATAGCCCGTTAGCCTGTTCGCCCGTTCGCCCGTTCCGGTGTCTAAGTCGCCAGATGCGTCGTTGCTTTCTCGCGATAGCCGTTCTCGTAGCAGGGTGTGCTCCCAAAGGCCCATCGCCCCTTCTTGTCGCCGAAATCGCGAAGGCGAACGCGCTGGTGCGGCAAGGTTGCTACACCTGCCTGAAGGAAGCGCTCGCCATTTACGACAAGCACGCTGCCGCGAAGCTACCGATCCCCGGTGCGCGCGAAGGGCAGTTCGAAGCGGCTCTACTGATCGCGATTCGCGAAAAGGAGTTGGGTATCCCCGGCGACGAATCGATGGCCAAAGCCCTTCGACTCCTGCCGGTCGCTGAAGCTGAGCGCCCAACATTCGCTCAGGACACGCCCGTGTCGGTGTCCAGACGAGCCGTCTATGACGCTGCGCAGCTGATCATCGGCGACACCACAGGCCTCGATCCCGACCAGCGCGCGCTCGTCACCGGCCGCAATCGTCCACAGCTCGAACCCGACAATCCGAAGCGCCGCGCCCTCGATGCTGCGTCCGAAAACGACATCACCGCGAAATACGTCGCGCTGTCGATCGATTGCGAGCAGCCGAAGCTGATCGAGAGCCTCGACCATCCGGTCGCTTTCGGACGCGTACGCGGGCGTGCCGTTGATGCGGTTTCGCCTGTCGACCTGCGGCCGCCCATCCGCACCGAATGTCGGCGCGCTTCGCGAAGGCGATCCGCGCTGGACCGATTCGCTGTTCTGGGAAGGGCGCCGCGAGCTGACATCGTCGCTCGGCCGCGCCATCGACTTCCCGAAGGTGATCTCGCTCTATTCCGCAGGGCCGCGAGGCGTTCCCGGCGTCCTTGATGCTGACGATGGCGTGGTCGAATGCGAACCTGATGGCGGAAGAATTCGAGGCCGCGCTGTCGGGATTTGACGATGTGCTTGTGAAGTTTCCGACCCATCGCGACGCGCTGAACGGCAGGATGCAGGCGCAGAGTTACCTGATGCGCCATGCCGACGCCATCGCCACCGCGACGCGGCTGCTCGAGCTCGGCACCTGGCACATCGCCGATGCAAATTACTGGCGCGCCTGGAATCGCTATCACCTCAAGGAATACGACGCGGCCTGGGAAGATGTCGAGAGTGCGATCAGGGGCCTGTCGAACAGCCGCGTCTACATGCTTGCCGGCCTGATCGCCTACGCGCGGAAGGATCTGCCGATTGCGGTGCAGCGCTTCGATCGCGCCTACGAGATCGATCCGAGCGCGTGTGATGCGACCTGGATGTCCGGCCTCGTCAGCATCGACAAGAACGAGCTGGCGATCGCGGCGCCGAAATTCACGCGCGGCATGAGCTGCTTCGTCAGCTCGGCGGCGGCGTTACGTCAGGATCGCGACCGCACCGCGTCGGCGATCGACAAACGCGGCACTCCCGCGACGCCCCGCGAGCAGCGCCAACTCGATCGGCTGCAGCGAGATGCGGAGACGGCAGAGGAGAAGTCAGCGCAGTCCGCCTACAACGCCGCCCAGTGCTACGCGCGAACAGGCAACAAGACGATGGCGCTGACGCACATCGACGTGGCGATTGCGCATCCGGGGATGCGTGAGAAGGCGATCGCGATGAAAGCGGCGATTGAAAAGCTCCCGAACTGATCACGTACGGGCCACGGAGGCACGGAGCATGTTTTTCAAAATGCCACCTGCCTGCTAAGCAGCACTGGCATTTTAGAAAAGTTGCCTCCGTGTCTCCGTGCCTCCGTGGCTACGTCCGTTCTGTGAACTCAAACTGAACAACTACCGGACCGTGATCGGAGCTCCCGACTTCGCGCTGCACGACCGCTGACTTCGCGCGATCGGCGAGCGCTTTCGACGTCAGCACGTAGTCGATGCGCCAACCGATGTTGCGTTCCTTCTGGTTGCGCCACGGCGCCCACCACGTGAACAGGTCGTCGTTGTCGCGCTCGAATGCTCGATGCACGTCGACCAGGCCGCGCGAAATGATGCGGGCAAGCAGCGCCCGTTCTTCGGGAGTCGCGCCGATGAGGCCCGGCTTGCGCAGCTTCGCGTGGATATCGCGCTCCTCCAGCGCGACGTTCAGATCGCCGCACACGATCAGGAGCTTGCCGTCCCGCTCGGCATCGGCCACGTACGACTCGAGCGCGTGCAGGAAGCGCATCTTCGCGTCGAAGTCCTTGCCGCCATTCGGAACATAGACCGATGCGATCATGACGTCGCCGATTGGCGAAGGCACCGTCCCGCAGGCGATGCGCTGCTCGAAGTCGAATCCCGGATGCGAGCACATCGGCAGGGCGCCGCTGAGCGACTTGGCAACGAGCAGCGCCACGCCGGAGTAGCCCTTCTCGCCGTGCCAGTAGCTCCAGTAGCCCTCGATGTCGCGCAGCTCGAAGGTCAGCTGATCGAGCGACGCCTTGATTTCCTGGAGGCAGACGATGTCGGGTTTTTCGGCGGCGAGCCAGTCGAGCAGCTGCGCCTGCCGGGCGCGAATGCCGTTGACGTTCCAAGTTGCGATTTTCATTTTACGGACGGGCCACGGAGACTCGCAGGCACGGAGAAATCTATTTTAGTTTGGTTTGCTCTGTGTCTCCGTGCCTCTGTGGCCTGTCCGTGGCAGCCAGTTAGTCACGATCGTGGGCGGTGCTGCTGTTTGGCTTGCTGCGGGGAGGTTGACGAGCAACCGTCCGTCACGCGAAACATCGTACGAACGAATCGTCGTGTTCAGATCGAAAAGCTGCGTGATCGATTCGATCTCGCGATCATTGACGAAGCGGACGACGTGAATCGCCGACCCGCGCCGGAAAAACAGCTCGCGGCCGTCGTGGCTCCATCGCGGCTCGGTGCCTCCGGCGGTCGTCACGCGAACGCGCGCGCCGGGTTTTGGAAACGAATCCACATAGACGTCGAACTGCCCGGATTCGTTCGATGCATATGCGATCGATCGACCATCCTGCGAGAACGCGCCGTACACCTGATCGAACGGCGCCGTCGTGTAGGGCTGAGCGGCCGCGCCTTCGACCGGAGGCAGGATCCACAGGTCATTGCCCGTGGCGATGCTCTCGCGTCCGATGAGCGAGCGATCGCCCATCGCGCGACCAGTCCCACACTTGCACGGGTGAATCGAACGTCGCGATGGTCTGCTCCGGCAGCACCGCACCGGCGCCGCGCAGCATCACCCTGCGGCGCTGCCCGGCCCACGCGATTCGCAAACCGTCCGGAGACCACACGCCGCTCTCGTCGGCGTCCGTCGAGAGCGACAATCGCGCCGGCGCAGGCTGCGAGCCGGTGCGGATGAAGACATCGAGCGTGCGTAGCTGCCGATCGATTTCCGTCACGACGATCCGTTTCCCGTCCGGAGCGATGCGCAGGTCCCACGCGTCGATCGGCTCGCTCGGCGATCCCGCCGGCGTGCCGTCGCGATTCAACCATCGCAGCTCACGCAGCGTCGTACCCGGGGCGCCATAGATCAGCACATCGTCGGAGGCCGTCGCGAAAAGCTGTCCGATCGGACCGCGGCCGGCCGGCAAGCCGACGACAGCGGCGCGGCCGATTGGCTCGAAGGTGTTGGCATCGAGCGGTAGTGCCATGAGGGCGAGGTCGTTCAGGTACAGGATCGTGAGGGCTTGCGGCTGCTTGACCGCCGGAGCCTTGGCGTAGGTGGGCGGGCTTGCGGGCTTGGGTTCCGGGTTCTGGGTCCTGATCGCGGGAACGATCGCCTGAGCATCGGCGCCGATCAATCGCCTGCGCGAGGATGGGTCGTCGAGCGACGCGATCCAGATTCCGGATCGCGACGACTGTGATGACGTGACAAGGAAAATGACGTGCCGGCCATCCTGCAGAAACGCCGGCCAGGCATGCGACGTTTCGCCGGATTCGAGCGTGGTCAGCGCGGTAATGCTTCCGGACGCGTCACGACGCATGAGCGGACCGCTCGGTGACGGCGCGAAAACGAGATCGCCCGGCCCGTTCCAGGCCGCGCCTCGTCCGGCCGGGGCGTCAGCGAGGTCGGATGTCGTGCCGCCGGCGAGATCGATCGAGCGAATCTTGCCGCCTGCGAAGAACCCGACCCTCGTCATGTCCGGCGACCAGAAGGGCATCGCCGCTGCGTCCGTGCCCGGAAGGGCACGCGTCGCGCCGCTCGAAAGATCCTGCAGCCACAGCGAAACTACCCCGGCTTTGGCGGCGGGGTAGACGAGCTGTCGGCCATCGGCGGCCAGTGACAGTCCAAATGAGTACTCGGCCCCTGCGCCGGCGACGAGGTCGCCCGAAGCGTTCCAGTGACTCCGAAGCGGCTGAGCTGGGGCAACCGGCGCAGGCGGCCGTTCACGCCAGTGACGAACGGCGGGAATCGCGAAGACCACTGCGGCAACACAGGCGGCGATGGTGACGATCGTTCGGTTGGTTATACTTAGGCTCCCCGGATCCAAGGAGGTTACTTCGAATGCGTATTCGTCTTCTCGCCCTGGCCCTTACGGTCGCCGTTGCCGGCGCCCCCGGCGCCACGTCGGCGTTCGCGCAGGCCACCGCGCCGCCGACGCGCCGGCCCGACGTGATCTACGTGCCCACGCCTGAGCCGGTGGTAGAGGCCATGCTGCAGGTCGCCAACGTCACCAAGAACGACGTGGTCTACGACCTCGGCTGCGGCGACGGCCGCATTCCGGTGACCGCGGCGCGCAAGTACGGCGCTCATGGCGTCTGCTTCGACATCGATCCGGAACGCATCAAAGAAGCAACCGCGAATGTCGCCAAGAACAACGTCGGCAACCTCGTCAAGGTGGTGCAGGCGGACCTTTTCGAACAGGATCTGAGCGGCGCCTCGGTCATCACACTCTACCTGCTGCCGTCGCTCAACGTGAAGCTGATGCCGAAGCTGATGAAAGAGCTCAAGCCCGGCACGCGCATCGTTTCGCACGCGTTCGACATGGGCGACTGGAAGCCGGAGAAGGAGCTCGACGTCGACGGGCGCAAGGTTTACTTCTGGACGATTCCGAAGAAATAGGGGCCCTTAAGCCCCTTGAAAAGACGCCTGCTCCTCTATGCGGCGGCCGCGCTCGCGGCTGCCGCAGTCATCGTGGCCGTCAGTGGTGGTTTTCGCACCAGCGCTGGCGGCCTTCGCATTTCAATGCGATCGCCCTGGCCGATCGCGGTCTTCTCGGTCATCGCCCTCGCAACCTGGTACGTCGCGGCGCGGCGTGAGCAATCGATCGCGCGCGATCTCGAGCTCGCCTGGTCGGCGCTCAATCGCCATTCGAGATTCGTCGCTGGCATCGCGTTGCTTCTGGCATGCACGGCCGGCGTCTTCGCGACGCGTTCGGCAGCCGGCGCGGATGCCTCGGGCTACATCAGCGAATCCGCGATGCTGTCGAGCGGGCGCTTCTTTCAGGCCGACCAGCTGGCCGATCTGCGACGCGGCCGCGATCCGTTTCTGACCTCGCCACTGGGATGGCGCCCTGCCGGGGACGACCGGCAGGCGCCGACCTATCCGCCGGGCTTGCCGCTGTTGATGGCGATCCCCCACGCGATCGCCGGAGTACCCGGCGCGTCCGCACTCGTGATTGCCGCCGCCGGCATCGCGATCGTCGCGACGGGCCAGCTCGCATTCCAGCTGGCCGGAAGCATCGCCGGCGTCATTGCCGCCGCCTTCATCGCGTTCACACCGGTATTCATCCATCAATCGATCCAGCCGATGAGCGACGTACCGGTGACGGCCGCGTGGATGCTCTGTTTCCTGATGCTCGGTCGCGGCGGCGGCTCCGACACGCTTGCCGGCATCGCGTGCGCGATCGCGGTGATGATTCGGCCCAACCTCGCGCCGCTGGCGATCGTTCCGCTGTTCGTCGCGCGCCGCCGTTTCGCGTTTGCCATGCCGGTCGCGATTGCCGGTGCGTGCCTCGCCGGGCTGCAATGGTTCTGGTACGAATCGCCGCTGCGATCCGGCTATGGCTCCGCCGAGGAGCTGTTCGCGCTTTCGAATATCCCGCCGAATGCATCACGCTACATGCGGTGGCTGATGGGAACGGCGCCGGCGTTGGTGCTCGCGGTTTTTGGTGCCGTTCGATTGAGGGCCAATCGCATGGCACAAGGGTTGTTCGCTTTCGCGGTCCTCGTGATTGTGTCCTATCTCGTCTACGCCGTCTTCGACGACTGGTCGTACTTGCGGTTCCTGCTACCGGCGATGGCAATCCTCACGGTCTTTGCGGCGGTAGAGCTGTCGGCCTGGATCGATCGCTGGCCGATGGCAGTCCGGCCGCTCCTGCTGTTTGCGATGGTGATGGGAGTGACCGTGCATGGGCTGTGGGTGGCACGATCGATGGACACGTTCAAGCTGGCGGATCAACTCCGCCGCGTCTCGGTGATTGCCGACTTCGTCAACGAAGACGTTCCACCCGCAGCGGTGATCGTCGCCGGCGAGCAGAGCGGATCGATGCGTTACTATACCGACCGCCCGATCGTCCGCTGGGAAGCAGCCACTGAACAGTCGCTGGCGGCGGCCGTGGCCACCCTCGAAACGTCGCGACGTCCGGTGTATGTCGTCCTTGATGCGTGGGAGGACGGCCTGTTCCGTGCCAAGTTCCCGGCGCTGCCGGCCGGCGCGCTCGACTGGCCGCCGATTCTCGATGCCGGCACGTCGCATCGCACGCGGCTGTGGAAGCTGAGCGATCGTGAACGATTCCAGCGCGGCGAACGCCTGAGCACTATTCGCCTGCCCTGACCATCTGTGGAGTCCGGCTTCAGCCGGACCACAGGTATCATCTCCCTGTTTTGCGGAAGTTCGACGTCACCTGCCTGGCCATCATCCTGCTGGTCGCCGCAGGCCTGCGCGTCTGGGCGCCGTGGGATGACGTCTTCGGTTCAGACGCGCGTGAACTTTCTTGAGACCGACGCGTGGTATCACGTGCGTCTTGCCGAGAGCCAGGTCAGGAACTTTCCGCATCGCGTCACCGTTGATCCCTACGCCGCGCCCGGCGGGCAATATGTGGCCGTCGCGCCGCTCCTCGACACCGTGATTGCGGCGACGGTGTTCATGACGAGAGGCCGCAACGCTCCGGAGCACTACATCGAGCAGGTTGCGGCGCTTGTTCCGGCTGTCGCGGGCGTGCTTGCGGTCATCGCTGTCTGGGCCCTGGCGACCATCGCATTCGATCGCCGCGCCGGACTCATCGCGGCGCTCCTCGCCGCTGTTCTCCCGGGCCACTTTCTCGACCGGACGCTCGTCGGCTTCGTGGATCATCACGCGCTCGAAGTGTTGTTGTCGTTCGCAACGCTGGCGTCGGTCGCGCACGGTACAGTTGCCGGTGCAGGTATCTGCCTCGGGTTGTATCTGCTCGCCTGGGCGAGCGGATCTTATTTCGTTTTCATACTGGCGGTCTGGTTGGTGCTGACCACGATGCTCGCACCCGCCCAGCGTGCCTCCGTCGCCCGCTTCGTTGCGATCATGACCGCCGTTGCGCTGGCAGTCGTTCTGGTCTTCCAGGATCCGGAACTCTTCCGTTACAACACGCAGATTGCCGCGCTGGCAGGATTGCTGCTCCTGGCGCTCGCGGTGACGTTCTTTGCCAATCACCTGGTGAAGGTGATTGGCATCGTTGCCGTCCTGTCGGCGACGTTGGTGCTCGTGACCTGGATGCTGCTGCCTGGCCTGTTCAACCAGGTCGCCACCGATCTCAATCGTTTCCGTTCCGACTCGACACGAATGGCGGTGCTCGAAGCGCGTCCACTGTTTCTCTACACGGGCAACTGGGTGTGGTCGCAGCCGTGGACGTTCTTCCGCAGTGGTTTTTATGTCGGCATCATTGCCGTGCTCGGCCTTGGCTGGGCGACATGGCGATCGCGCCGGGCCGATCACCTCCTGATTCTCTGCTTCACGATTGCCAACTACCTGGCGACGCTTGGGCAGAATCGCTTCGGCTATTACCTTGTGCCGGCGACGGCCGTCGTGATCTCGTGGCTTGCGGTTCGTGCTCTCGACTGGGGCGGTGTGCCGCACGCCGATAATCCCGAGCCGCGGGTCAAGCGAGCCTTCCCGTTTCAGCGCGAGCTCGCCGTCATTGCGGTCGCCGGAGTGGTGGTCGCGCCGAACCTGGTTCCTGCGGCGATCACGACGACGCGTGGCGGCGGGATGCCGGAGTATTGGTTCGACGCGATGCAGTGGTTGCGCGTGAACACGCCGGAGCCGTTCGGCACGGCTGATGCTTACTACGCACGTTACGGAAAATCGAATCCGCCGGCGGCATCGAGCGTCATGAATTGGTGGGACCAGGGCTATTGGATCATCCAGACGGCGAGGCGCGTGCCGATTAGCAATCCCACGCAGGGAGGCGCACAGCAGGCGGCGCGCTTCCTGACCGCAACCACCGAATCCGACGCGGTCAACCAGCTGACGCCCGATCGAGCGGACTACGTGATCGTCGATTGGGAGCTGCCGTTCCGCGAGGGCCCGGGCCAGTCGCTCGCCGGGCGCTTCCAGAATCTCGCTGATTGGGCCGGCATTCCAACCTCCCGCTTCTATTCCCAGTGTTTCGCGCGGAAGACCGACGTCGATCCATGGGAGCCGGTGTGGATCTATCGCGAGCCGTATTACCAATCGATGGTCTACCGGCTGATGGTCCTGGGCGGAGAGCCGGCCGCGCCGGTCAACAACACCTACGTCGCGCAGATTGCCGAGCGCACCGATGCGGCGGGCCGGCGTTTCTGCGAGGTCGTGAGCGAGCGGCGGTACGCCAACTCCGATGACGCAAAGGCGGCCGCTTCCGATCGCGGCAACGGATTCGAAGCCGTCGGTCTTACGCCATGGCAGCCGGCGTTCTCCGTGCCGGCGATCACAGGCTTGCGTGTCGCCGCCGAGTTCCGCGATCCGGCTCAGAAGGTGCTTGAGACGCCGATGATCAGGATATTCAAAGTAGCCAGTAGCCAGTAGCCAGTAGCCAGAAGCCAGTAGCCAGGGGTTCTAGGTTCTCTTCGATCTGATTAGGCCGTTCAGAAGGCGGCCGACTTCATCGCTTGATGCGCGAATAGTGACCGCGTCCTGTTTGCCCAAAAAGGCGAGTCGAACAGCCAGCTCCAATTGAGTTTCAAGTTCACACAAGGAACCGAGTGAGATTTGGAGAAAGCGAATCATTTCATCATCTGTCGAGCGGCGACCTTGGCCCTCAGCGATGTTCGACGGAATCGAAACCGCGGCCCTTCGAATTTGCGACGTTAGACCGTATCGCTCTTCGCGCGGAAACGCATTCGTTGCGAGGTAAACCCGCTCGACGAGATCCATTGCTTTCTGCCAAGCCACGAGATCGCGGTAGTCCATGTTCCAAGTATCGCGCAGCAGTTTTTGCCAAGAACGCGAAGCACGGCTGCGCGAAGAGTGGCAAGAAATGCGTACACTGGCAGGAAAGCGCGATCGTGGCCGCGAGGAAAGCAATAGCTTAGAACTCTCTGGCTTCTGGCTTCTGGCTACTGGCTACTGGCTACCGGCTACCGGCCACTGGCTACTCGGCGCGCAGGGCCGCCGATGGATCTGTTGCGGCCGCTCGCGCCGCTGGCGTCCACGCCGCTATCGCCAGCACGATCAGGAAGAGCAGCGCCGTGCCCCCGAACGACGCGGGATCGATCGGCGGAACGCCGACCAATAACGCCTGTGCGAGCGTGCCGATGCCGGCGGCCAGCAGCAACCCAATCACGCCGCCGATCGCACCAAGCGTCGCGGCCTGTCGCAATACCATCGTGCGCATGTCGCGATGCGACGCGCCCAGCGCCATTCGGATCGCGATTTCCTTCGTGCGCTGCGCGACCAGAAAGGCCATCAACCCATACAGCCCCAGCGCGGCGAGGAACACGCCGATGGTGCCGACGCTGCCCGCGATCCACGCGGCCAGCTTTTGCGGCAGCAGGCCGATCGAGACGGCATCGTCGAACGATTGCAGCATGACGATCGGCACGTTCGATTCGACCTGGGCCATCACCGTGCGGATCTCCTGCGCGACCTGCCGCCCGGGCGCGTGCTTCACGTAGAACTCCATGACGGGAATCGGCTGCTGCGACATCGGGACGTAGATAAAAGGCGCATTCGCCGAGCTGATGTAGCGGTACTTCGCATCGCGCGCGACGCCGACGACGGTGATCGGGCGCTCTTCGGTCGTCGCTCCGGTCCGCTGCATGAAGACGCGGCCGACACCGGACTGTCCCGGCCACGCCTGCTTGACGAAGGTTTCGCTGACGATCGCGACCCACGGTGCGCCGACCGTGTCCGAATCGCGGAACGCGCGTCCTTCGACGATCGGCATGCTGATCGTGTCGAAGTACTCAGGCGAGACGACGTCCCAATCGGAGTCGAAGCGGCCGTCCTCGCGCTGGCCCTGGACGCCGGGCACGCGCACGCTGCCGAGGCCGAAGCCGCTGCCTTGCAGCGGGATCATTCGGGCGCTGGCCACCGACTCGACGCCTGGAATGGTCTTCAGTCGCTGGCGGAAGCGCGACGCCAGTTCAACGGCCTGTTGTTCGCGATAACCCGACAGCGATACGTCGACACCGGCCAGCATGATGTTCGCGGTCTTGAAACCCGGATCGGTGTGCGCGGCGTTTGCGAGCGATCGCAGGAACAGGAACGCGGTCACGACGAGCATCAGCGATAGCGCGACCTGCGCGGTGACGAGCGTGTTGCGCAGCCGGAAACGCTTGCGGTCAGCCGTGGAGTTGGCACCGTGCAACATCGGCGCGAGATCGCCGCCGAGCGCGTGACGCGCCGGCGCGAGACCGAAGACCAGGCCGGTCATGAGCGCCACTCCAAATGCGAACAACATCACGCGCAGGTTCACGCCGAATTCGAGGTTGAGGACGACGGGAAGCGCCGGCAGCGACCCGGCGAGAAACGAAACCAGCCAATAGGTCAGCGGCACGGACACCACGCGCCGCCGCCGTAGAATAACACCATCGTCTCGGTCAGCAGCTGCTTGATCAGCTGACCGCGGCCGGCGCCGACCGCCAGCCGTGTCGCCATCTCACGCCGCCGCGTCGCCGCGCGCGCCAGCAACATGCCCGCGACATTGCTGCAGGCGATCGCGAGGAGCGCGCCGGTCAGCGCGAACAGGAATCCGATGAACGCGAGAAACGGTGTGCGCATGGGCCCGGGAATCCGTCCCATCGCCGCAAGGGCTATCGTGTGGCTCTGGTTCGCTTCGGGTTCGGATTTCTTGTAAGCCTCGTTGAGCGCATTGAGTTCGGCCTTCGCCTGCGCCAGGGACACGCCGGGCTTGAGCCGGCCGATCGCCACGTGCCACACGCCGCGCGGCTCATTTAGCAGCGAGGCGTCGGGCCGGCCGCGCACCACCTGGACCATCGCCATCGGCGCCCACAGATCGGTGCCGATCATCGACGATCCCTGAAAGCCCTCCTCCGCCACACCGACGACGGCGAACTCGCGGTTGTTGAGGCGCAAGGGACGATCGAGAATCGCCGGGTCACTATTGAATCGCCGGGTCCACAATGCGTGACTGAGGACGACCACCGGCCGCTCGCCCGGCACTCGGTCCTCATCGTCCCGAAAGAAGCGCCCGAGCGCGGGCCGCGTGCCGAGTACGTCGAAGTAGTTGCCCGACACTTGCGTACCGATGACGCGCTCACTCGTTCCGTCGGTGCCGAGGCTCATCGGTCCACCGCCGAAATCGATGGCTGCGACGTCAACCGTCTGGCTGTGCTCGCGCAGGTTCTTGTAGGTCGGATGCGACATGTTGTCGAATCCGCTGCCCTCGTTGGCCCGGCCGATGTCGACCATCCTCGATGGCTCCCTCACTCCGGCCGTAGGCTCGAACAGCAGAGCGTCGGTGAGGCTGAATATGGTCGCGGCGGAGCCGATGCCGAGCGCCAGTGAGACGATCGACGTCAACGTGAAAACGGGGCTGCGTCCAAGCAGCCGGACAGCGTGACGTACATCCGTCGTAAGGGCCATGGCTCACTAGACTCGAGTTTGATGGTTTTTGTTTCAGTGGCCTGCCCTGAGCGAGCCGTTTTCACGTAATCGTGAGAACGGCGAGTCGAAGTGGCAAGATCTAGCAAACCACCGGGTAGCCCAGCATGTCAGAAGTGTCCTCTCAGCTATTTCGTGATCGGGTCGAGGCCGGCGAACTACTGGCTCGCAGACTAGCCGAGTACCGCGATCGGGATGACGTGGTCGTGCTGGCCCTGCCTCGCGGTGGCGTGCCCGTTGCGCGGGAAGTCGCCCGGACGCTTGGCGTCCCGTTCGACGTCTACGTCGTGCGCAAGCTCGGCGTGCCCGGGCACGAAGAGCTCGCGATGGGTGCCATCGCCACTGGCGGTGTCCGCCTGGTCAACCGCGACGTCGTCGATGCCCTCGGCATTCCCGGCAATGTGATTGACGCCGTGGCCGAACGTGAGCAACGTGAGCTCGAGCGGCGAGAACACGCGTATCGCGGCAACCGCGGACCCCTCTCGCTGGCCAACAAGACCGTGATCCTCGTCGATGACGGACTGGCTACCGGATCGACGATGCGTGCCGCCGTCATGGCGGCCCGGCAACAACAACCTGCACGAGTCATCGTCGCCGTGCCCGTCGGCGCCGGCCCGACTTGCGCTGATCTGGCGAGCGAAGCCGACGACGTGGTCTGCGTGCGCACACCGGATCCATTCGTGGCTGTCGGCTTGTGGTATCGCGATTTCACGCCAACGACCGATCACGAGGTGCGCGCGCTTCTGGGACAAGAGCCGTGACCTGGCCGTCCAGCAACCTGTATCGGCACCTGGCGTCGTCCGCCCGATCGGCGGCCCGGCCGTTCAATGCCGTGCGAGAGGATCTTGCCGGACTCCCCGAGCGCATCACGTCGGCCGCTGATCCACGTCGACCGGTCAACCGCACTCGTGCCGCTCGAACCTCGCCGCATTGGTATCATGAGGAGGTTCCAGAGACTTACCCCTCAGGTCTCTAACTGGAGCTGAGGATGAGACCACTCGCGCAGGCGCAAACACTCCGGGTCCCCGTTCCCGGAGCGAAACTGAACGCTGACCTGGTCATACCGGTTGATGCGCGCGGCATCGTGCTGTTCGCGCACGGCAGCGGCAGCAGCCGCCACAGCCATCGCAACCAATTCGTCGCCCGCGTATTGCAGGAGTCGAGCTTTGCGACCCTGCTGATGGACCTGCTCACCACCGAGGAAGAACATGTCGACAATCAGACGCGCGAGTTCAGATTCGACATCAGCCTGCTCGCCGATCGATTGACGGCGATCGTGGAGTGGGCGGCAGAGCAGCCGATGATGAAGCACCTCCCGATCGGACTGTTCGGCGCCAGCACCGGCGCGGCGGCTGCGATCGTCGCCGCGGTGAAGCGCCCGGACCTGGTTCGCTCGGTTGTGTCCCGCGGCGGCCGCCCCGATCTCGCGGGCGAGGCACTGAAGAAAGTAAAGGCGCCGACGATGCTGATCGTCGGCAGCTATGACGATGCGGTGCTGGTATTGAACGAGCAGGCGAAACAGCAGATGACCGGCGAGGTCTCGCTCAAGATGGTGCCGCGCGCGACGCATCTCTTCGAGGAGCCCGGCGCGCTGGCGCAAGTGGCGGACTACGCCGCGTCCTGGTTCTGGGCGACGCTGAAGAGCGACGCCGAGGCTGAACCATAATGAAGCGTGCGCCTGAAAAGGTTCCAACGGCTCGCGCTCTGGACCACCGCGGCGACCTATCTCCTGATTCTCGTCGGCGGGCTCGTCAGGGCCTCCGGCGCCGGTCTCGGGTGTCCCGACTGGCCGCGCTGCTTCGGCTCATGGATCCCGCCGGCATCAGCCGCTGATCTTCCGGCGCAGTTCGATCCAGCGCAGTTCAATCCGGAGTTGATGTGGACGGAGTACTTGAACCGTCTGCTCGGCGTCACGGTCGGCTTGCTGATTTTCGCCACCGCGATCTCGGCGTGGCGCCATCATCGACATCAGCCGCGGATCCTCTGGACGACGATCGCGGCGTTCCTGCTGGTTGGCTTCGAAGGCTGGCTGGGCGGCCGGGTCGTCGAGCACGGGCTCGCGGCATGGATCGTCACTGCGCATCTCATCGTCGCGATCGTGATCGTCCAGCTGTTGTTGTATGCCACGTTTGTCGCGGGTGAGGCGGGTGAGGCGGGTGAGGCGGGTGAGACGGGCTCATCGCTCGCCATGTCGCTGTTGATTGTCGTGACGCTGGTACAGGCGGGGTTTGGCACTCAGGTTCGCGGTCATATCGAGACGGCGATCAACGCCGGTGTCGCGCGCGACGCGGCCTTGGCAACGGTGGGCCGCCTCGACTACCTTCATCGCGATCTCGCTTTCGTCGTCTTGATAGGCGCGGCGCTCCTGACGCTCTGGCTCTTGTCACGGCGATCCCTGTTGATTCGGTGGTCTTTCGTCGTCCTTGCGCTTGCGGGTGCGCAGGTCGTTCTCGGTGCGGTGATGGCGTATGGTTCGCTGGTACCGGCCGCGCAGGTCGGGCATCTAACCATCGCCAGCCTGTTACTAGGCGCGGAAACAGTGTTGTGGCTATTGAGCCGGAGGCAGAGCACATGACATTCCCAGTCCCCCGTGTTGCGGCATTCGCCCTGGCCGCAGTAAGCGTCATCACGGCGTGCAACCGTCAACCGGCGCCGGCTCCACCGGCGAACCAATCCGCGCACGATGCCCACGGCGCGGCAGCGCCGGCGAGTGTCGCGCCTCGGACGGCCCCGCTTGGCAATCTGGGTTCGTACCATCGCGCCATCAAGACGTCCGACGCCGACGCGCAGAAGTTTTTCGATGAAGGACTGACACTCCTGTACGGCTTCAACCACGAGGAGTCCTTCAGGTCGTTCGAGCTCGCGGCGGCGAAGGATCCCGTGTCGCCGATGCCGCATTGGGGAATGTCACTCGCGCTCGGCACAAACATCAACGACGTCGCTCCGGCCGACCGCTTGAAGCGCGCCTACACGCATCTCGCCGAAGCCGAGAAGCGAAAGGCCGGCGGCAGCGACGTGGAGCGTGGCCTGGTTGACGCCTTGGCGAAGCGATATGTCGCCGATCCCACCGGCGACCAGGCCGTTCGCGAACAGGCCTACTCCGATGCGATGGGTGCGCTGTCGAAAGCATTTCCGGAGGATCTCGATGTCGCGACGCTGTATGCCGAGAGCCTGATGAACCTTCGGCCGTGGCGTCTCTACACGAAGGACGGCACTCCCGAGCCCGGCACCGATAACGATCGTCGCGTCACTCGAGGCCGTGATGAAGCGCGATCCGAATCATCCCGGCGCGAATCACTATTACATTCACGCGGTCGAGGCGTCGAAGACGCCGGGCCGAGCACTCCCGCAGGCCGGCCGTCTCGAGACGCTCGTGCCCGGCGCGGGCCATCTCGTTCACATGCCCGCGCACATCTACATCCGCACTGGACAATACGCGAAGTCGGCCAATGCGAACGCCGTTGCCGCTGCCGTCGACGAGAAGTACATCGCCGCGACCGGTGCCAGCGGCCTCTATCCGATGATGTATTACACCCACAACGTGCAGTTCGAGTCGGCGGCGGCGATGTTCGCCGGCAATCTCGCGCAGGCTCGCGCTGCGGCTGAGCGCACCGTCAAGCTCGCGGATCCGATCGCCGATCAAATGGTGATGATCGAGCCGTTTGCCGCGCAGGAGATCACCGTGCTCGTGCGCTTCGGCCAGTGGCCGGCGATCCTCGCCACCAAGCCGCCCGCTCCGACGCGCACGCTCCAGAGCGCGCTGTATCACTTCGCGCACGGCGCGGCGCTTGCCGGCACCGGGAAGGCTGTGGAAGCAGACGCGGATCTCGCCGCGCTCAAGGCCGCGGGGGCCAAGCTACCGAAGGACGCGATGGTCGGTTCGGCGAATTCAGCTGCTGACGTCATCGCGGTCGCGATCGCCGATCTCTCCGCGCGCATCGCCGACGCGAAAGGCGATACCGCGGCGGCGATCGAGGGCTTCACCGCCGCGGTCGCGCTCGAAGACAAGCTCGGCTACAACGAGCCGCCGGATTGGTTGAATCCGGAGCGCGAGCGTCTCGGTGCCGTCCTGCTCAAGGCCGGCCGCCACGCCGACGCCGAGCGAGTCTTCCGCGCCGATCTCGCGAAGTACACCGACAACCCGCGATCGTTGTACGGGCTCTACCGTGCGCTCGAGGGCCAGAAGAAGGCCGCCGCGGCGGAGGCCAGGGCCTCGTTCGAGAAGGCGTGGGCCGGGGCCGACGTGACACTCGGTGACGACCTGTACGGCACTCGACGCTGATAGAATTTGCCCATGAAACGAATCGCCCTGTTCCTGCTGCCGTTCGTCGCCGCCGTTGCTTCCGCCCAGGGAACCTACGACGTGGCGGCGCTCAACGCGTTTCACGCCGAGCGCGAGAAGGTGCTGCTCGCCGACGACGGCTGGTTCACCGTTGCGGGCCTGCATTTCCTCAATCCCGGCGACAACAAGTTCGGCTCCGATCCGCTTAACGACATCGTGCTCGAGTACGCCGACGTGCCGAAACAGGCCGGCGTGATCACCATGAACGGGACGACCGTGACCATCAAGGCCGCCGACGGCCAGACGCTGACCTACAACGGCAAGCCCGCGATGGACGGCGTGCTGCACCTCGCCGAGCAACGGCAAGCCGGCGGATCTGATCTCGTACAAGTCGACGACGTTCTTCCTGCACTACAGCGGTCCTCGCCTCGCCATCCGCGTCCGCGATCAGAACGCGCCGCTGCGCAAGAATTTTTCCGGGCTGAAGTGGTATCCGGCAAATCCCGCGTTCAAGGTGATCGGCCAGTTCACGCCGCTGGCCACGCCCAAGACCGTGCAGGCGCCGAATATCCTCGGCGACCTCGAACCGTTCACGGTCGCCGGCAACGTCGCGGTGACGATTGGCGGCAAGACGGCAAACATGGAGGCGTGGAAGTCGGGCAACCAGTTGTGGTTCGTGTTCCGGGATCTCACCAGCGCCGACGCCACCTATCCGTCGGCGCGCTTCCTCTACACCGACGGGCCCGCTCCGGACGGCAAGGTGGTGATGGACTTCAATCGGGCCCGCAATCCGCCGTGCGCGTACAACCAGTGGACGACCTGCCCGCTGCCGCCCGCGGCCAACAAGCTCGCGGTGCGGATCGAGGCGGGCGAGAAGCGCTACCACGGCGAGTCCTCGTCGAACGCCGCCGTTCTCAAGAAAATAATTTGAGGAGGTGACGCGCGATCGACTCGAGTTACGCTGCGTTTTTCGCGTTCACATTCGTCCTGGTCGTCACACCCGGATCGACGACGGCCGTTGTCGTGCGCAACGCGCTCGAAGGCGGCCGTCGCGCCGGCTATCTGACGGCGCTCGGCGCCGCGCTCGCCAACACCATCATCGCGATCTCCTGCGCGCTTGGACTCTCGGTCCTGGTTTCGATATGGCCCGGGTCGCTCGATGCGATCCGCATTGGTGGCGCAGCATTTCTCGGCTGGCTCGGTCTCGCCAGCCTGTATGGCGCCATCGACGCGTCCTGACGGCGGCATCCGGCTCTCGCTCGATCCCAACGCCGCGCCGGCGCGCTCGCACGCCGGCGCTTACGTCGGTGACGGCCTCGGCATCAACCTGCTGAGCCCGGTGATTATCAGTTTCTATCTGTCGGTGGTCCCGTCATTCGTTCCCGCCGGCGCATCGCGGCTCTATTACCCGGGGCTCGCCGCCACGCACGTGAGTCTCGCGCTGGCGTGTCATGCGATGTGGGCGACGGCGCTCGATGCCATGCGCCGCTGGTTCGTCGCGCCCTGGACCCGTCGCGCATTGCAGGCCGCGACCGGCATCGCTCTGATCGCGCTCGCGATTCGCGTGATCGTCTGAACGCGCGACGCGCTGTTATTGCCGGCCACCATTAGCTCCTGCGGTCGCTCATTACGCCTGGGCAAATCAACGATTGCCGCTGATTCGTTCGGCAACCGTTGATGTTGCCTGCCAGAAACCTGCCCGTCGCCTCGCCCTTGATGCCCCTGACCTGGACACACTCTCTCGGCTCCTCCCGGCGGAATTCGCTCCCTCCGGAGCTAACGGCGGCCGTCCCGCGCGCCGGCGCAGAGCGCAGCGAGGTGTTTCTCGTTGCGAGCGTTCGACCGAGCCGACGCAGGTTACTGGCAGACAAATCGAACGAAGGCCTGGGGGGAGCGCGATAGCGGTTCCAGCGGCCCGTGCCGCCGAGTGAGATTTGACCGGCGAGCGGAGAGCGAGCGACGAGAGACACCTCACTGCGCTCTGCGCGCCTTCTAATCGCTTCGGCACTCACTGCGCTGCTGTAAATCCCGCAGCGATGACTCTGCGATTCTTACGCGACTGAACGAACGCGACGACGCGAAGATTCTCGCGACGCCAGTCGGCCGCGATCTTGACGGTCGCAGTCGTTGCTTGGCCGCTGTCGCCCGCCGCCGAGAGCCAGCGCACGACGCCGGAATGTTTCAGCGTTCGCTTCGCGTTCTCGCCGCGCGGCACGTCGATGACGAGGTGATCTTCGGTGACCGCGAAGACGAGCTCCGCATCCTTCTCGGCCGTCAGCCCAGGCCCCGCCGCCGTCATGTTCAACGATCCATCAGCGAAGTCCGCCCTCACGGTGAGTACGGGCTTCGGCTTCTTCGCGGCATCCGCCAACGAGCGCTCGATCGCGCGCTTGTCGCTGCCGACGAACTCCCGCGTGCCGTCGATCACCAGCTGAGGCGTGTAGATCGAATCGAGATTGAATCGGAGACCGTATTGCTGTTGCCGGGTCGTGTATTGCTGTGCGCTGAACGGATCCTTCCAGCCCTGATGATCCCAATATGTGACGTGCTCGCTTAGCGGAATGACGAGAACACCCTTGACGGGTTGCTCCTGCAGCCACATCTCCAGCAAAGCATCGGCGGGAGGGCAGCTGCTGCAGCCTTCGGATGTGAACAATTCGGCGATCACCGGAACGCGATCCGTTGTGGACTGCGCGCTCGTCTGCCCACACATGCTCAGCAGGACGATCAGCGACAATCCGAACGCGCGACGGCGCATGCGCAATTCTATGTTGGAACTTAGAATAGAGTGTGCCTCCGCGAATCACGGCGCGTCCGCCTTCTTCTGCGGCGGCGCCGCCGCCTGAACCCGACGCTTCGTCCTATCTCGAAGACGCCGCACACTATCCCGGCGGAAGCGCGGCCGGCGTGCTGCGGCCCGCGATCGATCGAGGAAGTGTCGGCGTGCCTTCGCGAGGCGCGGCGCGTGCTGGCGGTCGGCGCGCAGTCGTCGCTGACCGGCGGCGCCACGCCGTTCGGCGACATCGTCCTCAGCACCGATCGTCTCGACACCATCAGCATCGACGGGCGATCGCGTCCGCGTCGGCGCCGGCGTCCCGCTGCAGGTAGTTGCAGGACGAGCTTGCGAAGTCCGGCCGCTGGTTTCCGCCGGTGCCGACGTATCTCGGCGCCTTCGCCGGCGGCGCGGTCGCGACCTGCGCGGCGGGCGCGGCCACGTTCAAGTACGGCACCGTGCGCGAATGGGTCGACGGCCTGACCGTCGTGCTCGCCGGCGGCGACGTGCTCGAGTTGTCGCGCGGCGAGCATCGCGCGACCGATGGCGGCTTCGACCATCGGCACGACCTCCGGCGATCGCAGCATCAGGCTGCCGAGTCACATTCGCATGCCTGATGTGCCCAAGCGATCGGCCGGTTATTTCATCGCGCCGGACATGGATCTCGATCGATCTCTTCATCGGTTCCGAAGGCACGCTCGGCGTGATCGCCGACGTGACGTTCCGGACCGCGCCGCTCCCGGGCGGTCTCGTGCCGCGCCATTGTGCCGGTCCCGTCGGAGGACCTCGCGATCGCGCTGTCGGCAGAACTGCGCGCCGCCGCGATCGAGACCTGGCGTACCGGCGATCCGCTCGGCATCGACATCGCCGCCATCGAGCACATCGACGCGCGATCGATTGCCGTGATTCGCGAAGACGGCGTCGATCGCAAGCTCAATATCTCGCTGCCGTCGGGATCGGCGGTCGCGCTGCTGATCGATCTCGAGCTGTCGAACGCCTCGCAGCAGCGCCTGGCTGGAGCGGCTCGAGTCGATGGGCGATGCGACCGCGCCTGATTCGCCGCTCGCGCGTTTCTGCCGCATCCTCGAGCGGCACGGCGTGTTCGACGATACCGAGATCGCGCTGCCCGGCAATCGCTCGCGGGCCGCGGCGTTCGCCGAGCTGCGCGAAGCGGTGCCGGCCGGCGTCAATCGGCGCGTCGCGCAGGCCAGGCAGGCCGACGCGGCGATTTCGAAGACCGCCGCCGACATGATCGTGCCGTTCGATCGCTTCGGCGAGATGATGCACGAGTGCCGCCGGCTGTTCGCCGAGCGCGATCTCGATCTGGCCGTGTGGGGCCACATCTCGGACGGCAACGTGCACCCAAACGTGATTCCACGCACGTGGCGACGATGTCGACAAGGGTCGCGAGGCGATTCTCGAGCTCGGCGACTGCGGTGATCGCGATGGGCGGCTGTCCGCTGGCCGAGCACGGCGTCGGCCGGAACCCGATCAAGCAGGAACTGCTGAGGCGGCTGTATGGAGACGGCGGCGTCGACGCGATGCGCGCGATCAAGCTCAGCCTTGATCCGCACGGCTCACTCGCCAGCGGCGTGATCTTCCCCTCACAATAGAGATTGAGTGGAGATGTCCGTTAGATGCTGGCGGAAGTTCAGGCCGAGGTGGCGCGGCGCCCGGCCGACACCGCGTTTGTTCTGCTCCTCGACTTCGACGGCACGCTTGCGGAATTCAATCCCGATCCCGCCGCGCCCGAGCTGACGCCGGAGCGATGGGAGCTGCTCAACACGATCGGCCGCGCAGCCCGGCGTCTCGCTCGGCATCGTCAGCGGCCGGCGCCTCGATGATCTGCGCGCGCGCACGCGGCTGCCCGATCACGTCTATCACGCCGGCCTGCACGGCCTGGAGATCGAGATCGACGGCGAACGCACGACGCATCCCGATCTGCCCGCGGCTGAAGCGCGCGTCGAAGGACTCGCCGCCTGCCTGAGACGGCTGCTCGACGAATTTCCCGACGTGCTACATCGAGGACAAGGGCGCCAGCGTCGCGGTGCATACGCGGCCGCTTCCGCACGACATGTACGACGCGTATCTTCGCGCGCGCCGACGTGCTCGCGGTGCCGTGGATCGCCGAAGGACACGTCCGCCGCCTGGAAGGCAATGCCGTCGTCGAGTACCTGCCGAACATCAGCGGTCACAAGGGTGAGGCGACGAAATGGATCCTCGCCAGCGTCGAGGAGAAATTGGCGCGCCGCGCGTGGGTCGCCTACATCGGCGACGACATCACGGATGAGGATGCGTTCCGCGCGATCGACTTCGGCATCGGCGTGCTCGTCGGCCTTCGCCCGACCTGCCGCCACCTACAAGCTCGACGGTATTGCCGATGTCGATCGTTTCTTGAGATGGTTCGCCGCAGAGGGTAAGGTCTAACAGCGTCATGAATGCGGCTCAGCTGGGATCGACGCTTTCCGATTCGTTGAAGGGCACCCGGCTGATCGTGGTCGCCAATCGCGAGCCGTACATCCACATCCGCCGCAAGCGAAGTGCGCGCGGATTGTGGAACTGGTTGCGCGGCCGGAAGGAAACCGTCGGCATCGAGTGGACGCGGCCGGCGAGCGGCCTCGTCACCGCGCTCGATCCGGTGATGCGGGCGAGCGGCGGCACCTGGATCGCGCACGGCAGCGGCAGCGCCGATCGGGAAACCGCGGATGCGCGCGGCCGGGTGATGGTGCCGCCTGATCGCCCGTCGTATACGCTTGCGGCGCGTGTGGCTCAGCGCCGAGGAAGAGCAGGGCTATTACTACGGCTGCGCGAACAATGCGCTCTGGCCGCTCTGTCACATCGCCTACGCGCGTCCCGAGTTCGACGATGCCGACTGGCAACAGTACGTGCAGGGTGAATCGCCGCTTCGCCGATGCGGTGATCGAAGAGGTGGCCGACGATCGCGCCGTCGTGTTCGTGCAGGACTATCACTTCGCGCTGTTGCCGCGCTTCGTCAAGGAGGCGCGGCCGGACGTGACCGTCTGCCAGTTCTGGCACATTCCGTGGCCCAACCGCGAGGCGTTTCGCGTCTGCCCGTGGGGCGAGGACATCCTGCACGGACTGCTCGGCAACGATCTGCTCGGCTTCCACGTGCAGTATCACTGCAACAACTTCCTCGACACCGTCGATCGCGCGCTCGAGTCGCGCGTCGACTACGAGCACTTCGCCGCCTGGCGCGGCGGCCGGCCGACGTTCGTGCGGCCGTTTCCGATCAGCATCGATCCGTCGCTGTGGAAGGGCCCGACCAAGGCCGGCGACCGCGCGACGGAAATCAGGAACGTGCGCCAGACGCTGGGCTTGAACGGCGAACGGATCATCTTCGGCGTCGATCGCCTCGACTACACGAAGGGCATTCCCGATCGCCTCAAGGCCTTCGCGCGATTGCTCGATCGCTATCCCGAGTGGCGCGGCCGCGTCACGATGGTGCAGGTCGGCGCGCCGAGCCGCGAGCACCTGCAGCGCTACCAGGCGTTGATGAGCGAAGTCGAGTCGTGCGTCACCGAGATCAATGCGAAATTCCGCACCGATGGCTGGCTGCCGGTCGTCTACCGGCCGCAGCATCATCAGCCGGAGGCGATTGGCGCGATGTATCGGGCCGCCGACGTGTGCGTGGTGTCGTCGCTCCACGACGGCATGAACCTCGTCGCCAAGGAATTCATCGCCTCGCGCAGCGACGAGCACGGCGTGCTGGTGCTGTCGGAATTCACCGGCGCCGCGCGCGAGCTCGAGCACGCCGTCCACGTCAATCCGTTTGCCGTCGATTCGTTCGCCGACGGCATGCATGCGGCGCTGCTGATGCCGGCCGACGAGCAGCGCCGCCGCATGCGCGCGCTGCGGGCGCGCGTCGGCTCGCACACGGTGTTCGACTGGGCGAACGAGCTGCTGTCCGCCGCCGTACCGACGCATGGAGCTCGTGCGTTGACGCGCGTCCGGAACCTGCGCCCGCTGCCGCTGCATCACGGCGCGATTGGCAACGGCCGCGTGCTCGCCCTGGTCGGCCCCGATACCAGCATCGACTGGCTGTGCCTGCCGCGCTTCGACAGTCCGTCGGTGTTCGCGCGGCTGCTCGATCAGGAGCGCGGCGGCACGTGGGCGTTCAAGCCGGTCGAAGACTGGCGCGCCAAGGCCGGCTACGTGCGCAACACCAACGTGATGCGCACCGAGATCGAAACCGGCGACGGCCGCTTCGAGCTCTACGACTTCGCGCCTCGCATCATGCAGGGCCTGCGCGTCGATGCGCCGATCGAGATTTGCCGGCTGCTGTTGCCGATGGCGGGTACTCCGCGCGTGCGCGTGCACTGTTCGATCCGAAGCCCGATTACGCGCGCGCCAACTTCGAGATCGTCGCCGCGGGACAGGGCGTCGAGGTCGTCGGCGGCCCGACGCGCTTGTATCTGTCGTCGAACGTGGCTGCGCCGTACCTGCTGGACGGATCGCCGATCAGGATCGATCGGCCGATTTTCTTCTCGCTGAGCGCCGGCAGGCCGCCGCAGGTCGATTCGGCGTCCGGACGCCGAGAACGCGCTCGAGCAGACCATTCGCGGCTGGCGCGTCTGGACCAAGACCGCGGCGCTGCCGTCGTTCGCGCCGGAGTCGGTGCTGCGCTCGGCGCTCTGTCTCAAGCTCCACGCCTACAACGACACCGGCGCGATTATCGCCGCGGCCACGACCAGCATTCCCGAAGCGATCGGGTCGGGCCGGACGTGGGATTACCGGTTCTGCTGGCTGCGCGACGCCGCCTTCGTCGTCGAAGCGCTGCGCCGGTTGGGCCACCTGGCTGAGGGCGAAGCGTTCGTGCGCTTCCTTCGCGAGATGGCCGACAGCGGACCGTTGCAGCCGATGTACGGCATCACCGGCAAGCGCGACCTGCATGAGGAGATCGTGCACGACCCTGCGCGGCTACGACGGCGCCGGGCCGGTGCGCATCGGCAACGCCGCGTACGTGCAGCGTCAGCACGACGTCAACGGCGAGATGGTGCTCTGCCTCGAGACGATCCTCACCGATCCGCGCGTCGTCTGGGAGGATCCGACACTCGCCGCCGCTCCTCGAGCATCTCGTCGAGGAGGCGATGGCGTCGTTCGAGCTCGTCGACACCGGCCTCTGGGAGTACCGCACCCAGCCGCGTCACTACACCTTCTCGAAGGCGATGTGCTGGGTCGCCGCGCATCGCGGCGCCGAGCTGGCCGAGTTCCTCGGCATGCCCGAGCGCGCGCGGCAATGGGGCGCGTGGGCGGACGAGAAGCGGCCGATCGTGCTCGAGCGCGCCTACAACAAGGAAAAAGGGTTCTTCACGCAGTCCTTCGATGGCGAGCATCCCGACGCCTCGAACCTGCTGCTGCCCGCGATCGGCCTGATCGATCCGCTCGATCCCGCGGTTCCGCTCGACCGTCCGCGCCTACGAGAAGCTGCTGGCGCCGGATGGATTGATGCTGCGCTACAAGCACCTCGACGACTTCGGCCATACCACCAGCGCCTTTTCGATCTGCTCGTTCTGGTGGGTCGAAGCGCTGGCGATGATGGGCGAGGTCGACGAGGCCGTCGCGCTGTTCCGGCGTCTCGAGAAGTACGCGAATCCGCTCGGGCTGTTTTCCGAGGACATCGAGCCGTCAACCGGCGCGCTGCTCGGGAACTTCCCGCAGGCCTACACGCATGTCGGCTTGATCCACGCCGCGATCACGATCGGCGAAATCCTCGACGCGCGACACGGATCCTTCCGCGCCTGGTCTTGATCACGCTGCCACGGACGGTAACCACGGAGACACGGAGGCACGGAGCAATTACTTCAAAACGCCAGTGCTGCTTAGCGGCAATGGCATTTGAAAGAATTGGCTCCGTGTCTCCGTGTCCTCCGTGGCTAACGTACGTGATCACACGTTCGTCCCAACCGGCAAATTACTGCTAACTTGGGATCGTTCATGAAATCGGCTTGTCTGTTGTTGTGCACGCTGCTGGCCGCGATGCCGGCGGCGGCACAGCCGTCGGCATCGTCGTCGGCTCCTGCATCACGCACGTATGACGGCCGCAGCGGCTCGCTCGATGTCGAACCGCCGCGCGTCGATCAATCGATCGAAATCGACGGCAGGCTCGATGAAGCCGTGTGGTCGCAGGCGGCCGTGCTCTCGGGCTTTTCCCGATACGCCCCGGTCGACGGCGCGCCGGCGGACAATGGCACCGACGTGCTCGTCTGGTATTCGCCGACCGCGATGCATTTCGGCATCCGCGCCTTTGCGCCCGCCGGCTCGGTACGCGCGACGCTGGCCGATCGCGATCGCATCCAGTCCGACGATCACGTCATCATCTTCCTGAGCACCTACAACGACGGCCGGCAGGCCCTGGTCTTCGGCGTGAATCCGCTCGGCGTCCAGCTCGATGGCGCGCTCGCCGAAGGCACGCGCGGATCGGGCGGCGGCTTCACCGGGCTCTCGACCGGACGGGAATCGCCCGACCTCAGCCCCGACTACGTGTTCCAGTCGAAGGGACGCGTCACCGACAGCGGCTACGACGTCGAAGTCCGCATTCCCTTCAAGAGCCTGCGCTACCAGTCGCAGTCGCCGCAGGACTGGGGCATCCACGTCACCCGCGTCGTCCCGCATCAGGGCATCGAAGACAGCTGGGCGCCGGCCAAGCGAGATGACGCGTCGTTCCTCGCGCAGTCGGGGCGATTGAAGAACCTGACCGATTTGCGCCGCGGCCTCGTGCTCGATCTCAATCCCGATCGCGACCGCGAAACTCGACGGCCTGGAGACGGCGAACGGATGGAGCTACGACGCGTCGCGGCCTGAATTCGGCATGAACCTGCGCTGGGGCATCACGCCGAACCTGACCATGAACGGCACGATCAATCCTGACTTCTCGCAGGTCGAGTCCGACGCCGGGCAGTTCAGTTTCGATCCGCGGCAGGCGCTGTTCTTTCCCGAGAAGCGGCCGTTCTTCCTCGACAGCATCGAGCAGTTCGCGACGCCGAACAACCTGATCTACACACGGCGGGTCGTTGCGCCGATCGCCGCGACGAAGATCACCGGCAAGGTCACCGGCCGCACCAACCTCGCCTACCTCGCCGCCGTTGACGACGCCGCGCTCTCGGCGACGGGTGAAGATCACCCGGTCTTCAACATCCTCCGCGTTCAGCAGGACGTCGGCACGCAGTCACGCGCGGCGCTCGTCTACACCGATCGCATCGACGGCGATCGATCGAATCGCGTCGATCGCCTCCGATGCGCGCTTGGTGTGGAAGGACATCTACAGCCTGACGATGCAGGGAGCGATGAGCCGGACGGCGGTGAGCGACGCCGCCCCGGCAAGCGCCGTGACGACGGCGCCGTTGTGGCAGGGCGTGTTCGCGCGCGCCGGACGCCGGTTCGGCATGCGCTATACGGTGCGCGGCGTCGATCCGGATTTTCGCGCCGCCGCCGGGTTCATCTCGCGCACCGGCATCGCCTCGGGAAACTTCAACCACCAGGTCATCACGTACGGCAAGCAGGGGAGCGCCCTCGAGCGCTGGTCGAGCGACGTGGTGGTCGACGGCACGTGGCAGTACGACGAGCTGATGGCCGGACGCGCGTCGCAGGATCGCAAGCTGCACTTCAACAACAACTTCACGTTCAAGGGCGGCTGGCGCGTCGGCGGCTCGGTGCTGTTCGAGACGTTCGGCTACGACCAGGCGCTCTATTCGAACTACTACCTTGGCCAGGAAACAGCGAGCGGCCTGGAATTCATCAAGTATCCCGATGGCCCGCGGCTGCCGAATCTCGATTACGTGTTTTCCGCCACGACACCGCAGCGCGCCGGCGTCGAGCTCGACGCGCTGGTGCTGTGGGGCAAGGACGAAAATTTCTACGAGTGGTCGTCGGCCGACATCGTCTTCCTGAACGTCGGCGCGGCGTGGAAGCCGACCGACAAGCTGCGTGTCGACGCGCGGTATCAGCTGCAGTCGTTCCGCCGGCGCACCGACGGCTCGATGGTCGGCATTCGACGCATCCCGCAGGCTCAAGGCCGAGTATCAGATCTCGCGCCCGATCTTCGTGCGCGTCGTCGGCGAGTACAACAGCGACTGGCAGGACGATCTGCGTGACGACTCGCGCACGAACCTGCCGATCTACATCCGCAACGCGGCCGGCCAGTACGAGCGCGCCGCGAAGAGTTACGTGAAGTCGTTCCGCGCCGACTGGCTGTTCTCGTACCAGCCGACGCCAGGCACGGTGTTGTTTGCGGGTTACGGGAACACGCTGGCCGATCTCGACGACGACACGCGCACCGCGCGCTTGCGGCGCACGAGCGACGGATTCTTCCTCAAGCTCAGTTATCTGTTCAGGCTGTAGCCGGCCCGAAGCTGCCGAGCGCCGCCTGCTCCGAGTCGAACGTGTCGAAGATCGTGAGCAGCTTGGTGATGAGCAGCAGATCGGTGATCTTCGATGTCAGGTTGACCAGCTTGACGGCGCCCTTCTCCCGCTGCACGATCAGCGAACAGCGCACCAGCTCACCGAGGCCGCCGCTGTCCATCTGGGTCACGCCGGCGAGGTTCAGCACGACCTTGCGGTCGCCCTGGAAGACGATGCTCGTCACGGTGTCGCGCAGCAGCTCGGCGCCGCCGCCGGCGGTGAGCTTGCCCTTCAGGTCCAGGATGGTGATGTCGTTGACGTGCCGCTTCGTGATTTCCATGCGCGGACTCGATGTGAGCTCGGACGCGATCCGGGCATGTGAACGTGAGTCCGCTGCCAGGCGGGTTCTTCGTGTCCTGCCGTGGTTAACGTCCGTTACAGCTCCTCCGGTTTCGGGCGGAACAGGATCACGATCTTGCCGACGCGATGCACCACCGCCGCATCGGCGGCGGCGCCGAGCTCGTCGCCGATCTGCCTGCGCCGTGTGCGATCGTCGCCCTGGATTTTCACCTTGATCAGCTCGTGCTTCGCGAGGGCGCGATCGACCTCGGCGATCACGGCCTTGGTCGGCCCGGCATTGCCGACCGACAC
The DNA here is from genome assembly GCA_963833135.1 of uncultured cyanobacterium. Classification (GTDB taxonomy): domain Bacteria; phylum Acidobacteriota; class Vicinamibacteria; order Vicinamibacterales; family UBA2999; genus 12-FULL-67-14b. The sequence goes on from CAWHWW010000022.1 coordinate 176,183, forward strand.
GTGTGGCTCGAGCGCATGAGCTCGCGCCTTGAGACGGATGCGCTCGCGGGGCGTGAGTGAGACGGGCACCTGCCAATTGTAGTGTGGGCAGTAGAATCAGCGGCAGGAGCGCGCCATGCTGAACGAGTTCAAGGAATTCATCTCCAAGGGCAACGTCATGGACCTGGCCGTCGGCGTCATCATCGGCGCCGCTTTCCAGCGCATCGTCGATTCGCTGGTGAACGACATGGTGATGCCCGTCGTGGGCCTCGCCACCGGCGGCACGGACTTCACCAACATGTTCACGCTGCTCCGCGAAGGTGCGAAGGCCCCGGGACCGTACGCGTCACTCGCCGAAGCGAAAGCCGCCGGTGCGACCGTGTTCGCATACGGCGCGTTCGTCACGCAGGTGATTCAGTTCCTGATCCTTGCGTGGGTGGTGTTCCTGATGGTGAAGGCCGTCAACCGCATCAGGCGGCAGCAGCCGTCAGCTTGATGTGTCCGATGTGATGCCGGCCGTGCCACGCGTAGAGCTGCAAGAACCAGTCGAGCGTGCGCGGTCCGTGATCGGGATGAATGGCCTCGCGGGTGAAGTCGGTGTCCTTCATCGCGACCAGCATCGCGTGCCAGCGCTGATGCAATCCGTCGAGGATCTGGATCGACACGCGCGGATCGAGCTGCATGTCGGCGAGTTTCGCCCACTCGGCCTCCAGGTATGGCTTGATCGTCGGCTTGTCTTCGGTGAGCGCCAGCCGGAACCGGATGAACGCGTTCATGTGACTGTCGGCGACGTGATGCACGACCTGGCGTGCCGTCCAGCCGCCGTCGCGATACGCCTGATCGAGCCGGGCGCCGGCCATCGCGGCCTCGAGCTCACCCGGGAAGCTGGAGATGGCGGCGATGCATGTGGCGGCGTTTTTCGGCCGCAGCCTCGTCGAATACGAATTTTCCCGTCGGGAATCGTGGATCCATGCCGACAATAATAGCCTAACTCGTTGATTTCAAAGACTTAAGCACTGCTAAACAGCGCTCTTTGGCACTTCGCACCCTTGCACCCATGCACCCTTGCACCCCTGCACCCGCAGCTAACCGATCCGTGGCAAGTCCGTCGAAATGAAAGGAATGGACGTGCGCGACCCGTCGGTTGTCGCCAGGGCCGCGGGTGGCGACCGCGACGCGTTTAGGGCGCTTGTCGAATTGCATTCCCGCTACATCTATTCGCTCGCGCACCGGATGACCGGCAATGCGCAGGACGCGGAAGATGTGGTGCAGGAGGCGTGGCTCAAGGCGCACAGGCAATTGAGCCGGTTCGAGTCCAGGGCGGACTTTCGCACCTGGATGCACAGGATCACCGTGAACTGTTCGATCGACCTGATTCGCGCGCGCCGGCATCGTGAGGATGCTCACGATCCGCAGGATCTGGAGCAGGGGCCGTTGAGCGAACGCGGCGCCGAGGCCCAGGCGACGCCCGAGCGAATGACGGCGAGCGCGCAGATCTCGGATCGGGTCAACGAAGCGCTTGGCCTGTTGACGGCGCTCGAGCGCGCGGCCTTTACGCTGCGCCACGTCGAAGGCATGTCGATCGAAGAAGTCGGCGCGAAGCTGGGCATGAAGACCAGCGCCACCAAGCACAGCATCTTTCGCGCGGTGAAGAAGATGAGGGCGGCACTCGAGCCGTTCGCGCAGTCGTAGAACGAACGCAGGACGACAGTAGAACGAACGTAGAACGATCATGCACAACCATCTGACCGAAGACGAACTGATCCTGCACTACTACGGCGAGACCGAGCGCGCCGATCGCGCGCGCGTCGACTCGCACCTCGCGTCGTGCGGTGAGTGCCGGTTCGCACAGGACCAGCTGCGCCGCGTCATGACGCTCGTCGATTCGGCCGCGCCGGTCGAAGCGCCGATGGGATTCGAGCGGACCGCATGGGCGCGCCTCGAGCCGGCGCTGGATCTGAACGGGAATGACAGCCCTGTCCGCCGATTTTTCTGGTTCCCGCAGTGGGCGCTCGGCGGGGGCGTGGCGGCCCTTGTCGTCGCGGCTTTCGTGGCCGGCCGTGTCTCCGGTGGCGATCCGGCTGTCACGACCTCGCCGGCCGCGGTCGTCGGCGAATTCGAGCCCGGGCGCGTGCTGCAGGCCGCCGTCGGCGATCACCTCGATCGCACGCAGATGATGCTCGTCGAGCTCGCCAACGCCGAGACGGACGGCCCCGACGTCCTCGCGCTCGAACACCAGCGCGCCGGGGATCTGGTGGCCGCCAATCGCGTCATCCGCCAGTCGGCGCTGCAGTCGGGCGACGGCCAGGTCGTCGACATTCTCGAGGACCTCGAGCGCGTGCTGCTCGAGATCGCTAACGCCCCGGCGAATGCCACGTCTAACGATCTGACTGACTTGCAATCGCGCATCACGCGTGAGGACCTGCTCTTCAGGCTTCGCGTGATCGCTTCGGAGATGCGTCAACGAAACTTGCCGGATCGCGCGACTGGCGATTCGAACCCACGGCGGATGCCGAGGTCGTAACAGAACTGTTGGCCCGTGGCCCGCTGAGCCTGTTGGCCTGATTGAGGAGAACGAAGATGAGTGTTGTGAGAAATGAAAAAGCACATGACGGCTGGCGCGTCTGGCGCGTTCTGGGCCTTCTGTGTTTTCTGTGGCCCGTGCCGGCGCTGAGCATCGCGCAGGTGCCGCCGGCGCCCCCCGCTCCGGCCGTCAGGCCGGCGCCCCCGGTTCCGATGGTCGCGCCCATGCTTCCGGGTTTCCCGGAGCTTCTGGAACTGCCGGTGATGCCGGTGATGCCAGCGATGCCGGAGATGCCGGTGATGCCGGTGATGCCGGTGATGCCGGTGATGCCGGTGATGCCCGTGATGCCGCCGATGCCGGTCATTCCTCCGATGCCTGACATCAGCATGGCGATTGCCAGCGCCGAGCGCGGCGCGATGATCGGTTTCGCGATCGACGAGCAGCGCTCGCGCGAAGACGAGGCACGGCAGCGTGAGGACGAAGTGCGCCAGCGCGCCGAAGAGGAGAAGCAGCGCGAGGCCGAGCGCCGCCAGCGCATCGACGAGTACTACCAGCGCGGCCAGGAATCACTCGAGCGCCGCGCCTGGGCGCGCGCCGCCGAATCGTTCACGCGCGTGATCGACTCGCCGCAATCGACGCGCATCGATGCCGCCTTGTATTGGAAGGCCTACTCCCTCGACAAGCTGAATCAGCAGGCCGATGCGCTCGCGACGGTGCAGGATTTGATCAAGCGCTATCCCCAGAGCCGCTGGATCAGCGACGCGAAGGCGCTCGAGCTCCAGGTGCGCCAGAACGCCGGCCAGGCGCCGCGGCCCGAAGCGGAGTCGGACGAAGAGCTGAAGCTCCTCGCCATCCAGGGACTGCAGCATTCCGATCCGGAGCAGGCCGTGCCGATGCTCGAGAAGATCCTGCAGGGCACCGCATCGCCGCAGCTCAAGTCGCGCGCGTTGTTCGTCCTGTCGCAGAGCAACTCGCCGCGCGCGCGGCAGGTCCTGACCACCGCAGCCAAGGGTGGATCGAATCCCGACGTGCAGCTCCGCGCGATTCGGTATCTCGGCGTCAACTCCTCGGTCGAGAACCGCGCGATCCTCGCCGAGATTTACGCCAGCAACGCCGATGTCGAGGTCAAGCGCCAGATCCTGCGCTCGTTCATGATCGCCGGCGACAAGGCGCGCATGCTGAGCGTGGCCAACACCGAGAAGGTGCCGGAGCTGCGCCAGGAAGCCGTCCGCCAGCTCGGCGCCATGGGCGCGCGTGAAGAGCTGTGGCAGATGTATCAGAAGGAGTCGACGCCGGAAGTGAAGCGCCAGATCCTGCAGTCGCTGTTCGTGAGCGGCGATGCCGCGCACCTCATCGAGGTCGCCAACTCCGAGCAGAATCCCGAGCTGCGCCGCCGCGCCGTCCAGCATCTCGGCACGATGGGCCGCACGTCGACCGGCGACGCGCTCGTCGGCATCTACGGAAAGGAGAAGGACGCCGACATCAAGCGCTCCGTGATTAACGCGCTCTTCACGCAGAACAACGCCGACTCGCTCGTCGCCATCGCCCGCAAGGAGAACTGACGCCGCGCTGAAACGCGAGATCGTGGCCAAGCTGTCGCTCATGACCAAGTCCAAGGTCGCCATGGACTACTTGATGGAGATCTTGAACAAATGACCGGGGATCAGGGATCGGGGATCGGGGATCGGGGCCGGCGCTGCCTCTTGGGCCTGCTCGTTCTCCTGGTCACATCATCAGCGGCCGCGGCGCAGACGCCGCGGCTGTCTAACGGTCGTATCGAGTCTCACACGACCACGAACATCGCGCGCGACCTGCCGGCGCTGGCCGCGACGCTTGGCGAGCCGATGTGGATCGGCTACGCGCAGCCGATGATCGACGGCAACCACGAGATGTGCGACTACTGGAACGACGGGCGGAGGATGACCCAGTCCACCGATCCGATCCGGCTCGAGCCCGCCGACTTCTTCTTCGTGATGTTCCGTGTCGAGGAGAAGCAGATCACGCGCATCCGCACCTACTCGGCGAATTGCCCGCTCGACGCCGGCGGCAAGGCGGTGCACTGGTTCAACGACGTATCCGTGAACGACAGCGTCAGCTACATGAAGACATTCATGAATCCGAACGCGACGCGGAAGATGAACGATTCGGCGCTGACCGTGCTGGCGCTGACCGAAGGCGATCGAGCCGCTGAATGAGCTGCTGACCCTGGCGCGAGAGCGGCCCAACCGCCCAGATCAAGGGCCAGGCGCTGTTCTGGCTCGCGCAACGCGCGGGGCAGAAGGCGATCGGCACGATCACTGCCGCGATCGAGAACGATCCGGACACGAAGGTGAAAGAGAAGGCGGTGTTCGCACTGAGCCAGCTGCCGAAGGACGAGGGCGTGCCGCTGCTCATCCAGCAGGCGCGCGACCAACAAGAACCCCGCCGTCCGCAAGCAGGCGATGTTCTGGCTCGGCCAGTCGAAAGATCCGAGAGCGCTGAAGTTCTTTGAAGAAATTCTGAAATAGCTCGGCGCGAGCGTAGGGACTCGTGGTGGCTAGCGTGGCAGTGTCGACTGCCAGTTCAGCACTACGGAAAACGGCGCCGGCTGCGGGGTGCGAGCCGGCACGGCGAGCAGAAACCGTTCGCCATCCCGCGACACATCCCATGACGACAGCGCCCCTTGCGCCTGGAACAACGCACGCGGCTCACCGATGGTTGTGGGGGACACCGGCGCGGCCATGATTTGGCCTGACGACGATAGATAGAACAGCTCCTGGCCGTCGGCGCGCCATCGCGGCGCCTGGCCGCCGTGAGGTGAGATCGGTATCGCCGGTCCGGCGGTGCGAACGCCCGTCGTCAGATCCGCCGAAATCCGCCGCGCGAATATCTCGTTGACGCCTGTCTCGTTGGAAACATACGCGAGGTGCCGTTGTTACCGGACGTGTCCGTCAACGGCGATGGCGTGCTGCCATCCGCCGGGCACCGCAGCAATCCGACTGGTGTGCCTACGACAACGTCGCCACGATCGTTCCATGTCCCTCCGATCGCAAGGCTTGGAACACGGCAGACGACCTGGGGCACGCCCCCGTCGCGAGAGATCTTCTTGACCGCGCCGTCTGCATAGAAGCCGATCGTCTGATTATCGGGTGACCAGAAGACCGACGAATTTGCCGAAACCTGTCCCTCGGTTCCGCTGATCGGCCGCATCTCGATCGAGTTGAGCGAGCGCTCCCACATTCGCATCACACCGTCGGCGCCTGTGCCGATGCAGACAAGCCGCTTGCTGTCGGGAGAAATGGCGAACGTACCGATTCACCGGGTTGGATCGAGACCGGGATCTCGAAGTGAATCGGCGAGGCTGCAGGCGTCGTCGGGCCATTGCGCAGTGCGTGCACCGCGAATGCGGCGGCTGCTCCCACCGCGATCAGCGCAACGGCGGCCCCTGCCATCCAGGGCGATGTCCTGCGGCGCGCCGCCGACACCGGCGCGTCGAGCGCGAGGTCGATGTCGCCAAGCCCGCGTAACCTGCGGCGTGCATCTTTCTCGAGACAGCGCCTGATCAAGTGCAAGCCGTGGCGGAGGTGGATGCAACCTTCTGTCAACCTCGGGTCATCAAAGGATTCGAGGTTAGCGAGATGCGCAAAGCCGCCGTTTTAGCGCTCACAGTTCTCATCGCGCCGACCGTCGGCGCTGCCGTGCTCCCGGTGGGGGTCGTGGCGCTTGACGGAAGGCCTTTGAGACGTGAGCTTTCTGCGCCTTCTGCGGCCCTGGAAGAACTCCCTGCGGCCCTGGCCTTTCAATCTGCGCCGTCGACGGCCAGGGGCGAATGGACGGCCGACACTCGCAGCACATGGCGGGGTGATGACGGCGAGCCGCGTGTGCAGTTCAACCTGCGCACCGGCGCCGGCGACAGCCGGTGGGGTTTCGGCGTGCGTCTCCGCGACCTTGCGGGGCTTCCGGCCGCCGCCGTGTCCAACATGGCCAGCGACGTCCAGTTCACCTGGACGCGCGAGGCCGGCACCTTCCGCTTCAACGGATCGTTCGATCAGGGCCGCGGCAGCGGCACTTACACGTTCACGCAGGATCAGGCTTTCGTGAACAACATGGCCGCTGCCGGTTACAAGAGCCTCACCACCGACGACATCGTCCGGCTCGCGGTCATCGACGTCACCATCGCGCACGTCCGCGGCCTGGCGCAGGCCGGCTATCCCAACCTCTCGCTCGACGACGTCGTCCGTACGCGCATCCACCGCGTCACGCCAGAGTTCGTGCGCGACCTGGCGGGCGCCGGCTACAAGAATGTCGCCGTCGACGATCTGGTGCGCATGGGCATTCACGGAGCCACGCCGGCGAACATCAAGGCGCTGCAGGATGCCGGCATCCGCGGCCAGAGCGTCGAGGACCTGATTCGCTTCCGCATTCACAAGGTCACACCTGAGTTCATCAAGGCGATGGAAGCGCGCGGCTACCAGCAACGTGCCTGCGGAAGACCTCGTGAAGATGCGCATCCACAAGGTCTCGCCGGAGGAGATGGATCAGCTGAAGGCCCTCGGCTTCGGCGGCATGGATATCGACGATCTCGTCAAGTTCCGCATCCACAAGGTGACGCCGGAATTCATCAAGTCGATGAAGGACGTCGGCTTCGTGACCATCTCCGAAGACCAGCTGGTGCGGCTCCGCATTCACAGGGTCGACGCGCAGTTCATCCGCGATGCGCGTGCCGACGGACTCACGGTGCAGACGCCAGGCGACGCCGTCGATCTCGCCATTCACGGTCCTCGGCGCCGAAAATACTAAGGTGCGTACCGTGCGTACGGTGCGTGATGTGCGTACGGAGGTGCCTAAGGCACTTCCATAGACACAACAGCACCGTACGCACACTACGCACCGTACGCACAGTACGCACTTATACTTCGCGGAATGACGCCATTCCGCGATGTAACTGTCGGCCGGTTGCTGACCGAGCTGGCCGATTCGCTTCCGGACAACGAAGCCCTCGTCTATTCCGATCGCCTCCTTCGCCAAGGCTACGGAGGCCAGGCCCGGCGGTGGACGTTCCGCCAGCTCGAAGCGGAAGCGCGATTGATCGCCCGCGGCCTCATCGCATCCGGCGTCGAGCGCGGTGATCGCGTCGCCGTCTGGGCGACGAACGTGCCCGAGTGGATCGTCCTGCAGTTCGCGCTCGCGAAGATCGGCGCGATCCTCGTCACGGTCAACACCTCCCTGCGCGCCCGCGAGATCGAGTACCTGCTCCGGCAGAGCGAGTGCGAGACGCTCTTCACGATTGCCGGCTTCAAGGGCGTCGATTACATGGCGGAACTCCGTGAATCGAAATCGGCGCATGTGAAACATGTGTTCTTCATCGGCGATCAGTGTCCGGCCGATGCGACTCCGTACGCGCAACTCCGCGCCGCGGCTGAACGTGTCTCGGACAGAGTGCTCGACGAACGCGAATCCGTGGTCGATGTGGACGATGTGATCAACATGCAATACACGTCCGGCACGACGGGTTTTCCCAAGGGCGTCATGCTCTCGAGCCGCAACATCGTCAACAACGGTTACTGGGTCGGCGAAGGGCTCGGATACACGCCGCAGGATCGATTGTGCCTGTGCGTGCCGCTCTTCCACTGCTTCGGCTGCGTGCTGGGCGTTCTCGGCGCATACACGCACGGCGCATGTCTGTGCCCGCTCGAATTCTTCGACGCCGACCCGCGTGCTCGAGGTCGTCGATGGCGAGAAGTGCACGGCGCTCTACGGCGTGCCGACGATGTTCCTCGCCGAGCTCGAGCATCCTGAGTTCAATCGCTTCGACACCTCGTCGCTGAGGACCGGCATCATGGCCGGCGCGCTTTGCCCGGAGCCGCTGATGCGGCGCGTGATCGATCAGATGAAGATGCGCGAGCTGACGATCGTCTACGGCCTGACCGAGACGTCACCGGGCCTCACGCAAACGCCGCGCGATGCCGACCTCGTCGAGCGCACGCAGACCGTGGGTCGCGTCATGCCCGAAATCGAAGTGCGCATCGTCGATCCGGCCACGGGTGCCGATGTTCCGCCCGGCGCTGATGGCGAGCTGTGGGCACGCGGCTACGTGGTGATGAAGGGCTACTACAAGATGCCCGATGCGACCGCGGCGGCGATCACGAAGGACGGCTGGCTGCGCAGCGGCGATCAGGCATCGATCGATCGCGAAGGGCGCGTGAGGATCACGGGCCGCATCAAGGACATCATCATCCGCGGCGGCGAGAACATCGCGCCGAAGGAGGTTGAGGATGTGCTGCGCACGCATCCGGCGATTGCTGATGCGTCCGTGTATGCCGTGGCGAGCGAGTTCTTCGGCGAAGAAGTCGCGGCCGCGCTTCGCCTGCATCCGGGCGCCTCGATCGTGCCGGAGGAAGTTCAGGCGTTCTGTCGCGAGCGGATCGCGAAATTCAAGGTGCCGCGATTCATCAAGACTCGTCGACGCGTTCCCCCTGACGGCGTCCGGAAAGATTCAGAAATTCAGGCTTCGCGAGATGCACGAGGCTGAATTGAGGGTCCGCGGGAGTAGAATCGCGGCAGGTGCGTAATACCCTTCGACTTTCTGCGATCGCCCTGACGCTGCTGACGCTGTCATCCGGGCGGATGACGGCCCAGCAGGCCGTCCCACACCCCGATCAGTATTTCGGTTTCAAGATCGGCAGCGACGGCGAGCTGGCGCGCTATCCGAAGATCCTCGAGTACTTCCAGCTGCTCGCGAAGCAGACCGATCGCGTGAAGTTCGAGGAGATCGGCAAGACGACGATGGGCAACAGCTACGCGCTGCTGCGGATCAGCTCGCCGCAGAACCTGGCGAAGTTCGATCGGCTGGTCGAGATCAACCGCCGGCTCGCCGACCCGCGCAGGCTCAACGACGCCGAAGCGCAGAAGCTGATTGTCGAAGGCAAGCCGTTCTATCTCGTCTACGCGACGATTCACTCGACCGAAGTGTCGAACGGCCAGGCGATCATCAACATCGTGCACCGGCTGGCGACCGAGAACACGCCGCAGATCCGGCAGATTCTCGACAACTCGGTGGTGCTGATGGTGCCGTCGCAGAATCCCGACGGCCAGCACCTGGTGATCGATCACTGGTACAAGACGAAGGGCACCAACTACGGCCGCGTCTACCCGGACCTGTATCACAAGTACGTCGGCCACGACGACAACCGCGACTGGTTCATGTTCACGCAGAAGGAAACGCGCATGAACATCGAGCTGGTGCAGAACAAGTACAAGCCGATCATCACGCACGACATGCACCAGCAGGGCGGCGGCGGCTCGCGCATCTTCGTGCCGCCGTTCACCGAGCCGTTCGATCCCAACATGCATCCGCTGCTGCGCATGGGGCAGAACACGGTCGGCCAGGCGATGGCGTCGGCGCTGCTCGCGGAAGGCAAGGAAGGCGTGGCGTGGGAAGCCAGCTACGACATGTGGTCGCCGGCGCGGCAGTACATGGTCTACCACGGCCAGCCGCGCATCCTGACCGAGATCGCCAGCGGCGCCCTCGCCGATCCGGTGAAGAACGCGAACGGGCGGCCGCTCGGTCCGCAGGAATCGCGCGGGAACTTCCCGGTGCCGTATTCGAAGGACACGTGGACGCTCGGGCAGCAGGTGGACTACGGCATCACCGCGGCGCTCGCCGGCATGTCGCACGTCGCGAAGTACGGCACCGAGTGGCTGGGCAACTTCTACAAGGTGCACACGCGACTACGTGAACTACAGCGGCGGCCCCTACGCGTTCATCGTGCCGGCCGCCCAGCGCGATCCATACGGCGCCTACGAGATGCTCGACATCCTGAAGTTCGGCGACGTCGAGATCCACAAGGCCACCGCGCGCGTTCAGCGCCAACGGCAAGCAGTATCCGGCGGGCTCGTGGGTGATCAAGACCGCGCAGCCCGTACGGGCGTTCGCCAAGACGATGCTCGAGAAGCAGGTCTATCCCGACCTGCGCATGTTCCCCGGCGGTCCGCCCGAGCCGCCGTATGACGTCACCGGCCACACGCTGTGGATGCTGACCGGCGTCACCGTCGACGTGGCCGACAAGCCGTTCGACGCGCCGCTCGAGCTGCAGAAGACGGTGGCGCCGGTGCCGGCGACCGTCGCGGCGCGGCCGAAGGGCGCCTACCTCGTCGAGTCCGGAAACGTACGGGTTCTTCAAGACGGTGGCGGAGCTGCAGAAGGCGAACGTGCCCGTGTATCGCGCCGCCAAAGGCTTCGAATCGGGCGCGCAGAAGTTCGCGCCGGGCACCTGGGTGATTCCGCCGACGCCGGCGTCGCAGAAGATCGTCGAGAGCGCGGCGAAGACGCTTGGCATGTCGGTGGCGGGCGTCGATCGCGTGCCGGCCGTCGACGGCGTTCCGGCTGAAGCCGGCCACGAAGGTCGGGCTGTGGAAAGGCGCCGGCAACATGCCGGGCGGCTGGCTGATGTGGATGCTCGAGCAATACGGCATCAACCACGAGATCGTGAAGGCGCAGGACTTCGCCGGCGATCTGAACGCGAAGTACGACGTCATCCTGCTGCCCTCCGGCACCTCGCAGGCCCGCATCGTCAACGGCCTCGATCCGAAGCGCAACGATCCGGCCGAGTGGTCGTGGGCGTTCGGCGTCGGCGAGGATGGCTGGAAGAAGCTCCGCGCCGTTCGTCGAGAACGGCGGCACGCTGCTGGCGATCGGCTCGTCGGTCGAGACCGCCCGGAGCTGCTCGACCTGCCGATCGAGGACGCGCTGCCGGAGGACGGCGCGCCGGCCAGCGGGTCGTCCGGCCGTCGGCCGATGCGGCGCTGCGCGATGCGTTCAGCAGCCCCGCGCGGCTGATGCAGACGCTGCGCGATCGCGTCGCCGATCCGCAGTCGCTGTTCTACTGCCCGGGATCGCTGCTGGCCAACGAGTTCGACGTCAACAACCCCGTGGCGTGGGGCATGCCCGCGTCGTGGCCGGTGTTCTTCGAGGGCGACCAGGCGTATCGACTGCGCCCGGGTTTCGGCGTGGAGACGCAGGTCGTGTCGCGCTATCCGATGAAGAACGTGCTGCAGAGCGGCTGGTTGCTCGGCGAGGAATACCTGCGTGACCAGGCGAACATCCTCTCGTTCCGGATCGGCAAGGGCTACGTCGTCACCTACGGCAGCCAGATCGACTTCCGCACGCAGCCGCGCACGACGTTCAAGTTGATCTTCAACGCGCTGTTCCACGGTCCGTCGACGCCGGTGCCGGCGGCGCAGATGGGCAAGGCCGCGGCCGTCGCGACCAATGACCAGCAGTAGGCAGCATCCGTTCGGGGCACGGCCGGCTCGCCTACGTCCAGACCATATGGCAGTTCGATCCGCGGTAAAGCCGACGTTTGCGACGGTCCGGAGGATCGGCCTTGCCTTACCCGGCGTCGAAGAAGGGACCGCCTACGGCACTCCTGCGCTCAAGCTGAACGGCCAGCTGCTGGCCTGCATGGCGACCAACAAGGCCGCCGAACCCGACACGCTGGTGGTGCGCGTCGACTTTGCGCAGCGCGACGAGCTGATCGCCGCGGAGCCGGACGTCTATTACCTCAAGGACCACTATGTGGACTACGCTTGCGTGCTCGTCCGCCTGAAGCGCATTCATCCGGACGCGCTCCGCGACTTGTTGCTGATGTCGTGGCAGTTCATGAATTCGAAAGCCAGGAAGAAGAGGACACGTCGATGATGGCTCGATGGCTTGCAGTTGCAATGGTGATCACGTTGCCGGCGCTGGCCGGCGCGCAGAGCGCGCCACGGCCGGACGCGGATCCGCGAATCGAAAAGATCGTCGCGTCGGTGTCGGAGGAGCGGCTGAAGGAGCTGCTGACCAGGCTGGTGAGCTTCGGCACGCGCAACACGCTCTCCGATCAGGAATCGCCGACGCGCGGCATCGGCGCCGCGCGCAACTGGATCCTCGAGGAGATGCGCCGCTCGAGCGAGAAGCTGCGCGTCAATTTCGACACGCACATCATTCCGCCGCAGGGCCGCATCACGCGGCAGGTCGATCTGCGCAACGTGATGGCGATTCTGCCGGGACGCTCGCCGCGCCGCATCTACATCTGCGGCCACTACGATTCGGTGAACATCGGCGGCCAGAACCAGTCGAACTCGGCGGCGCCGGGCGCGAATACCGGCGGCGATCGGCAGACGCGTGCCGGATTTCGACGCCAACGTCGAGGCCAACGGCGCCAACGACGACGGCAGCGGCACGGTGTTGACGATGGAGCTGGCGCGGGCGTTTGCGGAGAGCGGCATCGAGTTCGACGCGACGCTGGTGTTCATCTGCTGGGCCGGCGAGGAGCAGGGCCTGGTCGGCTCCAACGTTCACGCCGATGGATCTCAAGAAGAACAACGTTCCCATCGAAGCGGTCTTCAACAACGACATCGTCGGCAATTCGCTCGGCGGCAACGGCTTTCGCGACGCCGAGATCGATCGGGTCTATGCGATCGGTCCCGAGGATTCGCCGGCACGGGCGCTGGCGCGCCACATCAGGAAGACCGCGGGCGTCTACGTGCCGTCGCATCGCGTTCGCCTGATGGCGCGCGAGGATCGCTTCGGCCGCGGCAGCGATCAGTCGTCGTTCACGCAGAATGGTTTTCCGGCGATCGTCTTCCGCGAAGCGAACGAGAACTTCGAGCGCCAGCACGGCGCCAACGACAAGATCGACGGCGTCGACTTCGGCTATCTCGCGCAGAACGCGCGCGTCAACGCCGCCGGCGTGGCGTCTCTGGCGCTCGCGCCGCCGGCACCGAAGGTGACCAACGATCGCGGCGGCAACATGCTGTCGCGCGATCCGTCCGGCTACGACGCGACGATGCGCTGGAATGCGTCGCCCGGCGCGGTCGCCTATCGCGTCTACTGGCGCGACACGTGGAACAACGATTGGGAACACAGCCAGACCATCGGCAACGTCACGCAGTTCACGTTGAAGAACGTCAACATCGACGATTTCGTCTTCGGTGTCTCGGCGATCGGCGCCGATGGCCAGGAGAGCCTGGTCAGCTGCGTACGTGTCGCCGGTGCGGCAGAGCACGCCCATTGAAGCGGCAGTGAGTCTGAGCTATCTGTGCCTTCTGCGGCCCTGGAGAGACTGCGTCTGGGCCTTCGCGGCCGCTGCCCGGTCTCGACGCGCAATTGCGAATGGCGCCTTCGCCGCGGCTCGGATGGGATCCGCTGAAGTTCCCCGAAGGCGCAGCCAATGGCGCCGCGCTGCTGCTGGTCTATCCCACCTTCGCTGAAGCTGCGGCAGGCAAGCCCCACGACGACACGCTCCACTTTGCGTTGACCGTTCGAGGGTCCGGGCTGCGCAATCACACCGGCCAGGTGTCGTTGCCTGGCGGCCGCGTCGATGAGGGTGAGACGCTTCGAAGCGGCGGCGCTTCGCGAAGCGACCGAAGAAATCGGGATCGATCCCAACGCCGTCGAACTGCTTGGCCGCCTGACGCCGCTGCACATCCCGGTCAGCGGATTCCTGCTGCATCCGATCGTCGGCTTCACGTCGATGCGACCGGCCTTCCAGCGGGCCGAATGGGAAGTGGCCCGCATCATCGAAGCGCCCGTGTTCCTCCTCGCCGATCCCGCCGTCGTCAAACGTGAGATCCGGACTCGCGTGGTCAAGGGGCAGTCGATCGACGTGGACGTGCCGTATTTCGACATCGACGGCGAGAAAGTCTGGGGGGCGACCGCCATGGTGCTGGCGGAATTCTGCGCTATCCTCACCTCGTGAAGGCTGTCGCGATTGCCCTGGTCGCCGCGTTCGCGCTGACGACCGCCGTCAACCAGCGGCCGTCGGATCCGCTGTTCGAGAAGTTTTTCGCCGCGGAAACACCGGCCGACGCCGAGGCGATGGCGGCGCAATTCGAGCCATTCGACTTCGAGTTCCTCTACAAGCGCCTCAAGGAAGGGCCGCACGTATCTCGACGAAAAGCGCGGCGAGTACTCGCTGCGGTGGAAGTCGAAGTCTGGCCCGTACTTCAACAACGTTGTCGACGTGCCAACTGATTACGATCCTGCGAAGAAGTGGCAGCTGCGCGTGCAGTTGCACGGCGGCGTCGGCCGTCCCTCGCCGAACGCGCAGGCGCCGGGCCGGCAAGCCACGGCGACCGGGCGCGCGCCGAATCGCATCGAAGGCGAGCAGCAGATCTATCTGCATCCGAGCGGCTGGATCGCCGCGCAGTGGTGGGACGAAGAGCAGGTCGACAACATCCTTCGCGCCGTCGATACGCTGAAGCGCAAGTACAACATCGACGAGTCGAAGGTCTACGTCACCGGTATTTCCGACGGCGGCACCGGCGTCTATTACCTGGCGCTGAAGGAGCCGAACCCGTGGTCCGTCGTATTTGCCCCTCAATGGCAGCCTCGCGGTGCTTCGCAATCCCGATAGCGGCGCCGATGGCGAGATGCATGGCAACAACTTCGTCAACTCGGCCCTGTACGTCGTCAACGGCGAGAACGATCAGCTGTATCCCGTCGCGCAGGTCGAGCCGCACATCGCGTGGCTGAAGAAGATGGGCGTCAACGTGACCTTCCGGCCGCAGGCCGGCGCCGTGCACAACACCGCGTGGTGGCCGACCGAGCGCGCGCCGTTCGAGACAGTTCGTCCACGATCATCCGCGCGCCGCCCATCCGCCGGCCCTGTCGTGGGAGACCGAACGCGTCGATCGCTTCAATCGCAACCGCTGGCTGATCATCGACGAGCTGCGAGCGGATGTGTCGAGAGCGACCGAGCTCACCGACCTGGGTTTCTTCCGGCACACCAGGCGATCGGGACGTGTCGACATCCGCCGCAAGGCGAACACGTTCGATGCGATCGTCCGCGACGTGGCAGCGTTCACGCTGCTGCTGTCCCCGGATGCGATCGATTTCACCAAGCCGGTCGTCGTGACCGTGAACGGCAAGCAGGCGTTCAGCGGAACGGTGAAGAAGGATCCGGTCGACGTTGATGCGCTGGGCGGCGCGCGACAACGATCGCACCGTCCTCTACGGCGCGGAATTGAAGATCGCTGTTCCGTAGCAAAACCGCGACAGGGCGGAGCCCGGCGTCGCGGGTCCGCCCGATTCGCATCCGTGTAATCTGTGAAATCCGTGGATGTATGATTTCCGGCGTGAAGCCGACGTTTTTCGCAACGCCCGGCCGCGTTCCGCGCCTGGCTCAAGAAGCATCACAAGACCGCCGACGAGTTGTGGGTCGGGTTTTACCGCAAGGACAGCGGCAAGCCGAGCATCACCTGGCAGGAATCCGTCGACGAGGCGCTCTGTTTCGGCTGGATCGACGGCATCCGCAAGAAGGTGAGTGAGGAGGCGTACACCAATCGCTTCACGCCGCGCCGGGCAGGCAGCAACTGGAGCGCCATCAATATCGCCAAGGTCGAAGAGCTGACGAAGCGGAAGCGCATGCAGGCCGCCGGTGTCGCCGCTTTCGCGAAACGCACGGAACTGAAGTCGCGCGTCTACACCTACGAGCAGAAGGATGCGGCAACCTTCGACGCTTCGTTCGAGAACGCCTTCAAGGCCAACAAGAAGGCGTGGGCCTTCTTCCATGCCCAGGCGCCGTATTACCGGCGGTTGATGACCGGTGGGTCGGCAGCGCCAAACAGCCCGAGACGCGACAGCGGCGGCTGGACAAGTTGATGGCCGCGTGCGAGAGTGGCAGGCGCTTGTAGCCATGAAGAAATACAGCTTTGCCGACTACGCCTTCCAGTTCGTCACGGTGACTGCCGGCGTGTTGATCGCGTTGTTTATCGACAGCCTGGCCGAAACGAGGAGCAACCGTGACCTGGTGGAGAGCGCGCGCGCGATGATCATGCGGGAGCTCGCCGACAACAAGAAAGATCTGGAGGCGACATTGTCAGGGATCGCGGCAGATCAAGAAGGCATGAAGAACGCGATCAGGTTTGCGGACGAACTGCTGTCGGCGCGAAAGACCAAGATCAATTCCCTTGAGTTGCACTTCAACGTTGCCGATCAGGTGTCTGATAGCAGCTGGCGGACCGCCGAACGCACCGGCGCCCTCGCCCTCATGGATTATGAGGAGGTGCAGCGGTACTCGCGAGTGTACGACTTTCAGGCTCTGTTCATGCAGCAACAGCGGCAGGCCCTGGCGCAGATCGTCGTGGCGGGGTCGATTTTCGAGACCGCTGTCGATCCGGAACACTTGAATCCGAAAGATCTGGAAATGTTCCGGACGCGCGTGATGGACCTCCTCGCCCTGGTCGGGTTACAGGAAGACTTCGGCAAGAAGCTCCTCGAGGATTACGCGAAGGCGCTGCAGCCCTGAAAGATTCCAACCGCCATCGCCCAGGGAGCGTCACATCACCATGCATCGACTCGCTACCTTCGCTGTCGCCACCCTGTTCGTCGTGAGCGCGGCTTACGCGCAAGAGCCCGACGCGAGGCAAATCGCACAAGAGCGTGCAGAGGCGGAGTACGATGCGCCGCATCTCGTCGAGGTGCTCAGCCTGAAGCCGGGCATGGCCGTGGCCGACATCGGTACCGGCGGCGGCGCGATGGCGGTGGTCCTCGGAAAGTGGATCGGCTCTGGCCGCGTCTACGCGACCGACATCACTGAGCGCGCGCTGCGGACGACGCGCGAGTATGCGGTGAAGGAAGGGCTGACCAACGTCACCGTGATCGAAGGCGGCGCCGACCGCACGAACCTTCCGGCCCAATGCTGCGATGCGCTGTTCTTGCGTCACGTCTACCACCACGTCACCGCGATCGATGCATTCAACAAGAGCCTGCTCGAGTCGCTGAAGCCTGGCGGGCGGTTGGCGATCATCGACTTCATTCCCCCGAAGGGAAGCCCGTTGCCCGCCGGCGTTCCGGGGAATCGCGAAGGCCACGGTATACCGCCGTCGGTCGTGATTGAGGAAATGAAGGCCGCCGGTTTCACCTACGTGCGGACCATTGATGATTGGCCGCCGGGAAAGAAGGGCGAAGCTCCCTTCCTGACGCTCTTTACGAAATAGGGTCGGACGTCGATTCGAGATGCCTGATCAGTCGATTCGCCGCCTTGATGGCGCGCTTGGTCAGGTGTTCGGTGATTTGAAATTCATCCGGTGTGATGCCGCCTGAAATCAGGAGACAGCTCATCTTCTGCGTACCGATAGGGAGGCGAAGAACCCCGCCGCCGAGGCGACGAGTCCCCACAAGTTCGCATTCAGCCAGCCGGTGTGCTCCGTGCCGTACTGAACGAAGAGAAAGGCCGACATGCCCGCAACGATCCCGGCAAGCGCATCGCGCTTGGTGGCGTCGCGCACGAACAGTCCGCCCACGACCGGCACGAACAGCGCGGCCCCGATGATCGAATAGAACACCGTCAGTCCGGCGATGATCTCGCCAACGACGAAGATCGCCAGCAGCATTCCCGCTGTGCCCCCGATGAACGCCGCGACGCGCGCGACGAACAGCACCTGTGCCGGAGTCGCGGACGGATTGACGACGCGCTTGTAGAGATCCTGTGACAGCGACGTCGACAGCATGAAGAGGATCGCTTCGCACGCGCCGACCTCCGCTGAAAACACTGCGGCGAGCGCGAGCGCCCCCAGCCACACCGGCAAGCCGTGCAGCAACAGCGTCGGCAGCACCTCGTCCCGGGTTTCGATGCCGGGGAAAAGCACGCGAGCGGTCAGGCCGAGTAAGACTGGCAGGAACGCGAAAGCCATCAGCGCAATCGCATTCGCGCCGACGCCCATCCGCACCGCGCGCGGGCTCTCCGCGCCGTACGCCTTCTGGATCAATCCCGGCGACACGACGAAATTCGGGCCCGACAGCAGCAGGAGGGTGAAGCCGGAGCCGGCCCCGGCGGAAAAGAGCGGATCGAAGAAGGTCGCCGGCAGCGCGGGATTCTGCGCGATCAGCGTCCATGCCTCCCGCGGCGCTCATCAGAATCGGAATGGCGATTGCGAATCCCGTGAACTTCACCACCAACTGGACGGCGCTGACGCCGACCGAGCTGAGCAAACCGCCGGCGCTGAAGTAACCCGTCATCGCGGCCCCGCCGACGAGCACGCCCGCCCATTTGGGAAGGCCGGCGACGACGCTGAAGACCGCAGCGCCGAGCAGCAGCTGGCTGGCGAGAATGAACAGCGCGCCGACCCAGATTAGCGACGCGATGATCACCCGCACGCTCTGTCCGTATCGATCGTCGAGATAGTCGCCAACGGTGAGATAGCCGCGCTCGGCGGCGAGCTTCCAGATGCGCGGTCCGACGAGCGTGGCCAGCAGCAGCGAGCCGATGCCGGCGGATCCGTTCCAGAACCACGCGCTGACGCCTTGCTGATACGCCAGCCCGGTGGCGCCGACGGTGGCGCCCGCGCCGATGTTGGCGGCGAGCATGGTCGCCGCGATGTACGGCCAGGTCAGCTTGCGGCCGGCGACGAAGAAATCAGCGGGACCGCGGACCTTGCGGGCGATCCACAGACCGAGCGCAGTGAGCGCCGCTGAATACCCGATCAGCAGCGCGACGTAGATGTTCACTTGCGAGTGAGATCGCGGACGGCAGGATAGCCAGGCACGCCGCTTGCCTCTCGGACCGCGCGCACGATGGCGTCGGCCATCACCTCGGCGCCGAGCCCGCCGATGATGGTGATGTTCGCCTCGCCGGTGAATGCACCGGTGCCGATCGCGAAGATCGTGTCGCCGTCGTTCATGGTGTGCGCCGGCACGATCGCGCGCGCAAATCCGTCGTGCGCCATTTCGGCGATCTTGCGGGCCTGTGCCTTGCTGATCTTCGCGTTGGTCGCAATCAGCCCAAGTGTCGTGTTCTCTCCCGGCCGCTGCGCCGCCGTCGTCCCCGATCGCAGCAACGTTCGCGCATCGAGAAAACTCTGACCGTCCTTGCCACGTGCACCGGCGACGATGCGTCCGTTGGCCGGATCGACGATGTCGCCTGCAGCGTTGACGGCGACGAGCGCAGCGACGATCAGCCCGTTCGGCAGCGTGATCGAGGCCGTGCCGATGCCGCCCTTCATCGCATTGCCGCCGCCGCCGAACTTGCCGACCGTGGCGCCGGCGCCCGCGCCGACGCTGCCTTCGGCGATCGGGCCGTCGGTTGCGCCCTTCGCGGCCGCGTATCCGCACGACGCGTCGGGCCTGACGAGCGGCTTGCCGCCTACGGGAAGATCGAACAGCACGGCTGCCGGGACGATCGGCACATACGCCCCGCCAAACGGATAGCCGACCTTGCGCTCCTCGAGGTACTTCATCACGCCGCTCGCCGCATCGAGCCCGAACGCGCTACCGCCCGAGAATGCGATCGCGTGGACTTGCTCGACGAGATTCGACGGATCGAGCAGCTCGGTCTCGCGCGTGCCCGGCGCCGAGCCGCGGACCGCGACCCCGCCAGTGGCGCCCTTCTCGACGAGGATCACCGTGCAACCGGTCGGCCGCTCGGTGAGGGTGTGATGACCGACCCGGATGCCTTCGACGGCGGTCAATCCTGGCCGTCGACCCTGAGCGAGTAACGGGCCAGCCAAGGCTGACCCGTGACGAGTCGAAGGGCGACCGCGCTGAGGACGACAGCAACGCCGGCCGTGACGAGTCTCATGCCCACAGCTTATGCGATCATCCCTGACTATTTGCCCGTCTGCGCCGGCGCAGGTCTGCGCGGGTTCCGTGTCCCACCAGAACTGCTTCGGCAGCGGCTTCTGCTCGCGGCCAGACCATGTTGAGCGTGTCGCCCTCGTAGAGCTCGCCGTTCTTCATCACGTAGCGAATCGAGTTGGTGTTGCTGGATGTTCTCGAGCGGGTTCTGTCGAGCACGACCAGGTCCGCCAGCTTGCCGGCTTCGAGCGAGCCGACGTCCTGCTGCAGGCCGATCGCTTCGGCGCCGAAGATCGTGACGACCTGCAGCGTTTCGTGCGGCGTCAGCCCGCCCGACTGCAGGTTCCACGTCTCCCAGTGCGCGCCGAGGCCCTGCAGCTGGCCGTGGCTGCCGAGGCCGGCGCGGCCGCCGGCGTGCACGATGTCGGCGACGCCCTTGGCGATGCCGGCGTGGCCGTACTCCTCGGGCAGGAACCACTGCGCGCGGCGGCGCACCATGTTGTCGAGCAGCTCCCACGGCACCCAGCGCCGCAGCTTCGCGTCGTTGACCGACGTTCTCGGTCTCGAAGTAGTAGTTCTCGCTCCACGGCGCGCCGTAGGCGACGAGGATCGTCGGCGTGTAGAACGTCTTGGTCCGCGCGACGAACTCGATGACGTCCTTGTAGAGCGGCATGATCGGCAAGCTGTGCTCCTGGCCCGAGTAGCCGTCGGCCATCTGCGTCAGGTTCAGCTTCAGATCGAGCGAGCCTTCGATCGTCGCGGTGATGCCGTACTCCTTGCACGCCTCGATGATCCACTGGCGGACGATGCGATCGCCGGCGACGTACTGCTTGAGCGTGTTGGTGCGGTACGCGTCCTGTAGCGCTTGATGAAGCGGAACGCCGCCTCGCGGTCGTCGATGCCCGAGCCGGCGAACACGCCGGGACCGGTCGCGTAGACGCGCGGGCCCGGGCATCATGCCGGCGTCGACCATGTCGGCATAGGCGAACACGTCGGGCGTCGACGTCTGCGGATCGCGCGTCGTCGTCACGCCGTAGGCGAGGTTGGCCAGGTACTGCCAGACCTCGGTCTGATGCAGGCCGCGCGGCGCCCACATGTGCGAGTGCGCGTCGACCAGGCCCGGCATGATCGTCTTGCCGGCTGACGTTGATGGTGCGCGTGCCGGCCGGCGCCTTGAGCGAGCCCGTCTTGCCGACGGCGGCGATCCGGTTGTCGGTGACGAGCACGTCGCCGCTGGCGATCACCTCGTCGCCTTTCATCGTGATGATGCGCGCGCCGGTCAGCAGCACCGAGCCCTTCGGCGCGCGCGCGCGGCAGCTCGACGACGACGTCGGTCTTCTGCGGCTCGGCGGCGTCGACGGCCTGGCGGAAGAACTGCGCGCCCCAGCGCCCAGGTGACCGCCTTGCCGTCGGCGGTCCAGCGCAGGTAGTCGCCGCCTTCGAGCGACATGCGCTTGACCGGCACCGCGGCGTTGTCGCCGCGGCCCTGGATGCGCACCTCGACCGTCTCGCGGCCGGCCCGCGGCACCGTGACGAGGTAGTGCCGGCCCTGCAGGCTGACGAACGCGCGCGTGCCGTCGGGCGACAGCCGGATCTCGTCGGCGGCCGGCGGGTTGTTGCCGGGGCCCGCGCCCGTGACGCGCAGCATGCGTGCGCCGATCGTAGCCGTCCATGGTGATCGACTGCAGGCCGCGGCCGGTGGTGAAGTAGACGCGCTGCGAGTCGTTGCGCGCGAAGTGCGGCCCGCGCCCGCCCTGCGCCGAGGCGACGAGCGTCGCGGCGCCGCCCGCCGCCGGCATCCAGCGCAGCTCGAGCGTGTTGGGCGGGTTGACGCCGCCGATCTCGCGCGGCGCGTCGTCGCCGTCGCGCTCGTCCGGCGGCGGCGTGTCGAGCAGGATCGAATAGAGCTGGTCGGACGGCCGCGCCGGCGATGAAGACGATGCTGCGATGCCGTCCGGCGTGTAAGCCGGGATCGAGGTAGTAGCCCTCGGACGGCGTCAGCGTCTGCGGCTGCTCCGCCGGTCGCCGCGCACGCGCTTGATGTGCCCGCCGGTCGTCGTCCAGGTGACGTAGACGATCGACCGGCCGTCGGGCGACCACGCCGGCATGAACTCGCCTTCGGCCGCGTCGTGATCCGCGGCGTCAGCAGGCGCGGCGTCGCCGCTGGGCAAGTCCATCACGTAGAGGCGGTTCATCGCGCTGAAGACCAGCGCTCGCCGTCCGGCGACAGCGACGGCCAGCGGATCAGCCGCGCGCGCACCGCGTCGCCGTCGTCCACGCGCACCGGCGTGTAGACGCGCGGCGCGATCTCGGCCTGCACCTTCGCGCGTGAACGGAATCGGCGTGCGCCTCGCCGCTCGCGAAGTCGATGCGCTGGAGCTTGCCGCCGATCGGGCACGACGAGCGACTTGCCGTCGGGCATGAAGTCGTAGCGCGGCAGCGTGTCGCGGCTGGCGCGCGATTCCTGATCGTCGCGCGTCACCGGATAGGCGAGCCAGCGCTCGGCGCCGGTTTCGAGGTTGCGCACGCGCAGGCCGGTCTGCGTCTTGTGGCGCGTGCCGTAGACCAGCCACTTGCCGTCGGGCGACAGCACCGGCCGCATCGCGCTGCCCTGCGCGTTGGTGATCTGCGACACGTCGCCGGTTTCGCGATCGTGGCGATAGATCTGCCAGAGCGGGAACCGCGCGTTGTAGGTGAAGGTGCCGGTGCGCTGCGCGTAGTAGATGAAGCGGCCGTCGGGCGAGACCACCGCGCCCATGCGGTTGGCCGGCGGCGGCGGCGGCGGCCCCTGCGCGTCCGGTGCCGGCTGCGGCGGCGGCGGCGCGCCGACGCGCACGCCCGTTGCCGCCGTCGCGGTGATACATGAACAGCCAGAACGTGCCCGGATCGGGCGGCCGCGACTTCGAGACGACGATGTACTGGCCGTCGGGCGTCCAGGCCGGCGAGACCATGATCTGCGGCCGGTCGTTGGTGCGGCCGTCCTTGCTGACCGCGCGCGGATTCGAGCCGTCGGCATTGGCGATCCACAGGTTCTCGACGCCGGTGCGATCGGTCAGGAACGCGATCGTCTTGCCGTCCGGCGACCACGCCGGCTGGCTCTCGAACGACAGCCCGCCGATGATGCGCGTCGCCGTGCCGCCGTCGATCGGCAGCGTGTAGAGATCGCCGAGCAGGTCGAAGAGGATCGTCCGCCCGTCGGGCGAGACGTCGAGCGACGTCCACGTCACCTCGTCGGTGTCGAACGCGATCGTCTCGGCCGTTTTCAGCGTGAAACCTTCCGCGGGTTTCGCGGTGTCGTCTTGCGACTGGCGCTCCTGCTGCGCGCAGCGAGACAAGGAAGGCGGCACATACCATCAGGAGAACGAGCGATTTCTTCATGGCCGCGAGTATATTCCTGCCATGCGCATTTGGAAGGGGCTCTGCCTCGCAACGATCCTGGCTGTGATCGCCACCGTGCAGACCGGGGCGGTGACGCGCGTGCCGTCGGCCGACGGCCAGTTCTGGGACATCCAGGACACCAGCGCGTGGGCGCAGGATAGCGGCGGCATCGCAACCGGCGGCCGCGCCAACCCGTTCAACGGTTTTGGCTATTTGAAGCTCCAGGTGCGGCGTGCCGACAACTTGCCGGTCGCCCGTAACCGGTACCTGAGGGGATTTGGACTGCATCACGACGGCGCCGGACGCTTCGACTCGACGACGCCGGTCCTGATCGAAGACATCGTCGTTGCGCGCGACGTCGCGACGTCGAAGGACACTCACTACCTCCGCTACTTCGACGCGTTCACCAACAGCCTCGGCGGAAGAGCGGGTCGTGCAGGTCGCGTTCGGCGGGGCCGCGGGCGCGTACGAGGATGGCGGGCAGGTCGCGATTGCGGCAACGTCGAACGGCGACCGTCGCATCGACTTGTCGGACGCCTTCGTGACCGTCATGCAGAATGCGAACAAGACCGCGAATCCCGCCCTCGGCCCTTCGGGCCACGGTCCGTCGGCGCACGTGGTCGGGTCGAAGCCGGGGCTGCTTACTTCGATCGGCGACATGTACGGCGATCCGTTTGTCGATGCCTATCCAGGCTTCGATCCCGCACATATCGCCTACGTGTTTACGATTCGTCTTCGTCCAGGAGAAACACGGGCGCTCGTCACCTTCGTGGTGAAGGGGTTGAGCGAGGTCTACGATCCTCGCGGCGGCTATCCGATTCCGTTCAAGGACGCGCTCACCACCGGCGAGCCCGTGTATGCCGGAGCCGACGCCAGGATTCCGGCGCCCGGATCCGAAATCAAGCGTGTGACCGCCATCGCCGCCGAGCTCGCGAAGGCGCCCGATCTCCGCGGTCTCTCGCCCCTTCAACGCTCGCAGATTGCCAACTGG
>CAWHWW010000023.1:0-338205 GCA_963833135.1 uncultured cyanobacterium
CGCGGGACGAGGGATCACGGACGCGAGGATCCGCCCGAACGAACTCGATCTGCGCTTGATCCTTGACACGATCCCAGGCTTCGTGTGGACGATGACCGCCACCGGCGAGGTGGAACTGGTCAATCGGCAAATGCTGGACTACTTCGGCGCGAGATCCGAGGAACTGAAAAATTGGTCCTCATTTCTCCACGAGGACGACCGAGCTCGCGTCATCGTGGAGTGGACCCGCACGATCGAGACCACCGAGCCATACCAGATTGAGCATCGTCTGCGCCGCGCCGATGGCGTGTATCGGTGGTTCCAGGCGCGTGGCCTCGCGTTGAGAGATGGCGAGGGTCGTGTCACCCGTTGGTACAACCTGCTGACGGACATTGACGACCGTAAACGCGCCGAGGAGGTCCTCCGGACAAGCGAGCAGAATCTTCGATTGATCGTCGACAGCATTCCGGGGTTCGTCATTACCGCAACGCCTTCCGGCGAGCTCGAACTCGCCAATCTACGAATGTTGACGTATTTCGGCAAGACATTGGAGGAGTTGAAGGAATGGTCGCTCGTGATTCATCCGGACGATCGCCCGCTCGTCGTCGCCGCGTGGGCGCATTCCGTCCAAACGGGCGATCCGCATGACATTCCGCAACGGCTCCTCGGAGCGGATGGTGTCTACCGATGGTTCCACGTCCGTGCCTCGGCGCTGCGGAACGCCGAGGGGGAGATTCAGCGCTGGTACGCGTTATTTACGGATATTGACGAATCGAAGCAAGCCGAAGCGAAGTTGCGCCGCAGTGAATGGAATTTGCTCGAAGCCCAACGCCTCGGTCATTCGGGAAGCTGGAGCCTCGACGTGGCGTCAGGGATCGTCAGCCGGCTCGCCTGATATGCGTCGCGTGTTCGGCGCTACGGACGGCGATGATCCATCACAGCCTGACTTCTGGTTCGACAGAATTCACCCAGAGGATCGGCCACGCGTTCGTGAACTCTTTGAACAGTGCGTTGCTGAGAAACGCGAGTACCAGGCCGACTATCGCCTTCTCCTTCCAGACGGCACCATCAGGCACCAACATTCACGCGGGAATCCGATCGTGAACGAGGCGGGTCACCTCGTGGAATTTGTCGGTACGGCGATCGATACGACCGACCACGCACTGGCGACCGCTGAACTCCAGCGGGCCTTCGAAGAAATCAAGCGCCTGAAAGATCGTTTGCATGACGAAAACATCGCGCTGCGGGAGCAGATCGACCAGGTCTTCATGTTTGAGGAGATTGTCGGTTCCTCAGCGGCGCTCAAAGAGGTTCTCTCGAGCGTGGTCCAAGTGGCACCGACCGACTCGACCGTGCTGATTACGGGAGAGACCGGCACGGGGAAAGAGCTCGTCGCCCGCGCGATCCACAAGCGTTCCCAGCGCGCCAGCCGGGCCTTTGTCAGCGTGAACTGCGCCGCGATCCCATCGTCGCTCATCGCGTCGGAGCTGTTCGGTCATGAGAAAGGCGCGTTCACGGGAGCGATGCAGCAGCGGCGCGGGCGGTTTGAGCTTGCTCATTCAGGGTCGATCTTCCTCGATGAAGTCGGCGAGCTTCCGCATGAGACGCAAATTGCGCTGTTGCGCGTGCTCCAGGAACGGCAATTTGAACGAGTGGGAAGCGATCGGGTCATTTCGACCAATGTGCGCGTCATCGCGGCCACGAACCGCGATTTGTCGGCCGCCATCGCCGCCGGCGCCTTTCGCGCGGATCTGTTCTATCGGTTGAACGTGTTTCCGATCGAGATCCCGCCTCTTCGCAAACGACGAGACGACATCCCTCTGCTCGTCGAGTACTTCGTCCAGCGCTTTTCTGACAAGATGGGAAAGCACATCCGGAAGATCGATAAAGACACATTGGCGCGCTGTCGCGCGTACGATTGGCCTGGCAACATTCGGGAACTCCAGAACATCGTCGAGCGCTCTGTCATCTTGTGCACCGGATCGACGTTCCGCGTCGAGAAGGCTTGGCTGTCGGCGCGGGAACCGTCGACGTCGCCGGCGCCGCCACTCACAGAGGCGCTCCAACATCAGGAAAAACAGATCATTGAAGCGGCGCTTGCCGCCGCTAACGGGAAAGTGGCCGGACCACGAGGCGCCGCGGTCAGGCTCGGCGTCCCGCCGTCGACGCTTGAATGGAAGATCAAGCAACTGAAGATTCAGAAACGGAAATTCATCACGACGGTCTAGTCCCCGCGATCCCGCCTAGCGCCTCACCTCGCAAAAAGTTGCGAATTCGCAAGTTCTTGCGAGTCTTGCCCACGGTAGATCCGCATATTTTGGCCGTTCCGCGTGGCGTCCATTTTGCCTCCCGCGTTTCGGAGACGCGCGGTGGGTGGCCTCTCTGCGGCGCGGCGCCGCACGCCGGGATCGAGGCGGATGCAAGCGAGTACGCGTGACGCTGAAGATCGACACATCGGTACTGCCCGGATGCACGGTGCTCATCCTGAGCGGCCGAATGGAAGCGAGCCACATCGCGCAACTGAAAGAGTTGATCGAACTCCAGCGCCCCAGCCAGCGCACGGTTGTGGATCTGAAAGACGTCAAGCTGGCGGATCGAGACGCGGTCAGGTTCTTAGGCGCATGCGAAGACGCCGGTGTCAGCCTGCGAAACTGTCCGGCGTTCATCCGGGAGTGGATTGCGCGCGAGGAGGCCGAAGGTGGAGAGCAGAACGACAAGTGATCGTCGCGAGTTGCAACCACTGAGGAGACTCCTCAGTTCTATCAGATGTTCGGGCGACAGAAAGAGACGCACATGAACCTGCAGACGCTCCTGGATCGCGAGGAAATCATCGACCTCATTTCGACGTACAACAAAGCCTCGTTCTACTGTGACCTGAAAGGGTACGCCGATACGTTCACCCCTGATGGTCGATACATCAACGCAAATCACGGTTGGGTGGGCTTTGGTGGCGCCGAGGCCTCCGATGCCATTGCTGCTGAATACAGAAGCGGCACGGGACTCCAGCATCTGTGTTTGGATTTCCTCATCGACTTTATCGATAAGGACAAGGCTCTCGTGAGACATCACATGTTGATGTTTCAACGAGAAGGCCGAAGCAATCCGAATCAGATCTGGAACACGGGCTTCTACTATCGGACCGTTGTGCGGTCTCCGCACGGGTGGCGATTCTCAGAGATCATTTCTTTTGTGGATCGCAAGATGAGCGATGAACTGGTCACCAATCTGCGAGGACTGGTGCTCGCGCGCCCCGTGGTTCTCAACGCACTCTCTCAATTGCTACAGGTCAGCGGCGCCGTAATCCTTGACACAGTCAAAACGGGAGAGGCACTGGCGAGTCTCAGAAGCGGCTCGGTCTCGGAGTCGGATGTCATCGAGACGGTAGCGAAAGCCTTTCAGGCGTGTGCTCCCAGGACCAATCCACTTCCAATGGGCACCGCACGTGCACTCGCGTACGTGCTGACGCATGACCAAGTGTACGGGGCTGAGGTTGAGGACAACTTCCGTGCTGCGGGCTGGGAGGGTCCGCCGACCACGATCGGTCCAGCCCTCGCGCGGAAGACTTAATCGGCGACAACAACGGTTTCATAACGGAGAGGACGATGACCAAGAAGCGTATTCTGATCTCTGGCGGCGGTTCTGGATTTGGTGAGCTCGCCGCAATTGGCTTGGCTCAGGCGGGCCACGATACCATCGTGGGCGCTCAAATCTGGCCTCAGGTAACGCAACTCCGTCTAAAGGTCGAGGCGCTAGGCCTCAAAAATCTGCGCGTGGAAAAGCTGGATATTCTTGATTCGTACGACATCCACAACGCGTTGAAGTGGGATATCGACATCCTCGTCAACAATGCCGCCATTGGAATAAGCGGCCCGATGAGCGAGATTCCTCTTGAACTGCTACGGCGCTCGTTTGAGACGAACTTCTTTGCTCCGTTGGAGCTCACCCAGGGATTTGTTCGGAAATTCGTGAACGAGAAACGTCCTGGCAAGATCGTTTTCACCAGTTCCATCGGCGGACTCATGGCGGTGCCGTTTGGTGGACCATATGCGACGACAAAGCATGCTTTGGAGGCGCTTGCAGGATCGATGAAAGCCGAACTGGCGCCATTTGGCATTCAGGTCCAGGTGATCAATCCGGGTGGCTATTTGACGGGGTTCAACGAGACGGAAGCCGAGTCGTCATCGCATTGGATGGACGATCGAGAGAATTACATCAAGAGAGACGTCGTAAAGAACTTTTTCGATCAGATTCTCTCGCCGGACGACAACCGGATGGATCCGCAGCTGATGGCCGATGCGATGGTGTCAATCATTCCGGAGGATACCGGACTCTTTCGGAACGTTGTGCCGAAGGCCACCGAGGAACTGGCTAGAACGATTCAACGTGAGTTGTGGGACGCCAGAATCGATCTTCCATCGAGCCGCTAGAACCACGAGGACGCAAGCGAACTGGGAAGCCCCGAACAGGATGCTCAGGTGGTTCGGAAAGTACGTCTGCCGATCGTCCGTGATCGCGCGCTAATGCTTGGTTCGATAGTGAAATCACCCTGTGCTGTAAGTTGTTGAAAACACAGGCGAAATTTCGTGGCTGGGTGTTAGGGACGGAATTCGCAACTGGCTGCTGACCGCTGCATGAGAGTCAACGACAGCCAACCGACCGCGCTGCAGTCAGTTGTCGCTGAGCGTTGAGAACCGGTTGTCCGAAGTTTGTATACAAGGTTCGGACAGCCAATCCAGGCGTTTGAAGGCGCTCGACTTCAGCAGTCCGGCGTTGTCCGCGACGGGCGTGGCGTCAGGATCGCCCTAGCGGTGGGCGGTCGGCGTCAGTCGGCGCCGGTTGTTGCTCGGCCCAAGTCAGGAGTTTGTCGAGCGCCGGACAGAGAGACTGCCCCCACGCCGACAGCCTGATGCAGCAGATCGGAGACAGCCTCCTGCAAGACGTTATCGAGCGCGAGCTGGCACGAGGTGTCGCCGGACGTCCCTTAACGCCGTGGATCAAGCGACTTGGCTGCTGTTGGCTCTTTATGCCCCATTCTTGGCAGCTCGGCAGGGACAATCGCAAGAGTCGGGGCTGGGCCAAAGGGGACCGCTCGATGCACGTTACGCTGCGGCGAAGCGATCTCGGTACGCACGTGGTGGGATCCCAACGTGTCTCGCGAACGCTCCTCGCAGATGCTCTTCATCGCTGAATCCGCACCGCCGCGCAATGTCATCGATTCGGTCGTCGGTCTCCTCGAGGGCCCGCCGTGCAGCGTCGACACGAATGCTTTCGACAGCGCGGGCGGGTGTGCGCTTGCGCGCCTCAGTGTAGCGGCGAGCGAAATTGCGAGGACTCATTCCTGCACGGTCCGCGAGACGTTCTACGCGCAGGTCCGCTGTCAAATTCTCGGAGATCCAGCGTTCCAAATCAGCGAATGCGTCGCTCGCCGACTCCACTTGGGCCGCAAGAAGCGCGCTGTATTGCGATTGACCGCCCGTGCGCCGCAAATAGACCACGAGGACCCGCGCCACGTGCATCGCCACCGTTCGTCCACAGTCCTGCTCGATCAGCGCGAGGGCCAGGTCGATGCCCGTCGTCACGCCGGCTGACGACCAAATCGACCCATCGCGGATGTAGATCGCGTCTGGCTCCACCGTGATATCGGGATAACTGGACGACAAAAGGCCGCAGTGCATCCAGTGCGTCACCACTCGGCGGCCGTTCAGCAGCCCGGCTTCTGCCAACAGGAACGTCCCCGACACAGACGGAGCAGACGCGCCGACAGTCGAGAGCCCGATGGCGAACCCAATCGATCAGCGCGCGATCGCGACGGACATCGTCCACATCGCAGGCGCCTGGGACAATGAGCGTGTCGATCGTGTGTCCGTCGAGCGCGCTCGACCGGCTCGGTCGCGATGCCGACACCGTCTGCCGTCATGACCAGGCCGCCGTGGACCGAAAGGACCGAGCACTTGTAGATCAGCGACGCGCCGACGTGGTTCGGATGCGTCGATGCGACGCGCAGCGCTTCGAGCGGTCCCGAGAGATCCAGGAGGGAGACGCCCTCATAAGCGACGATTGCCACACGGATGGGGTTAGCAGATGGCATCTTCCTCCTTGGCAGGATTCCAGGGATCTTTGTCATTTCAGCCAAGCCTGTCAATCGTAAGCTCCGAACCATGAGCGCAGAACGTCAGGTAACCGTTCACCGATTCGAGGCGAGTCTCTTTCCGGTCAACGCCTATCTCGTCGAGACCGCCAGAGGGCGTCGTTGTCGTTGACGCGACGCTCGGCGTTTCGGACGGACGGGCGCTCCGCGCGCGAGTGGAGGCGCTCCGGAAACCACTCGCCGCAGTCATCATCACCCACAGTCATCCAGACCATTACGGCGGCATCACCTCCCTGCTCGATGGGGCGGATATGCCCGTGTACGCCGTGGCGGGTGTTGATCAGGTGATTCGTCGCGACGACGACGCGAAGGAGCAGATTCTCCGGCCCATGTTTGGAAACGAATGGGCGACCATTCGAACGTTTCCCAATCGCACCTCGTACAGGGCGGCGAGCGCGTCACCGTCGGCGATGCCGTTTTCGCGGTCACCGATCTCGGGCCGGGCGAGTCGCCACATGACAGTCTGTGGCGACTTGAATCGGTTGGCCCTCCGAAGGCGTTCGTCGGCGACCTCGTATACGGCCACATGCACGCCTTCCTCGGTGACGGCTTTTATGACCAGTGGCTGGCCAATCTCGAACGCGCGAAACGCGAGTTGCCCGCCGACGTGATGCTGTTCATGGGACATGGGGAGCCCGTCACCGGGCACGCGATCCTCGACTGGCAGACGAATTACATCCAGCGTTTCGTTGACATTCTTCAGTCGGCTGTCGAGCGCGAGGGTCTTCACGGTGATGCGCTTGCGGACGCGGTGACGACGCGCATGAAAGCGTTCCTGCCGAGTGAAGCGTTGCTGTTCCTGCTGCGTTGAGCGTCGAGCCCATGCGCAATCGACTCGCGTTGGCGCCGCGAGAAAGGGAGGTGCGATCGTGAAGATCGGTGTTCTCGTCGCGGACGGCTTTCAAGACTCGGAGTATTTCCTGCCGAAATTCGAGATCGAGAAGATGGACGTCCAGACGGAAGTCATCTCCCTCACGCGTGAGCCCATTGAGATCTACTCGTTCTTCACACGGATCGGCCTGTTGGATGTCAACACGTCGATCCAGGAGGCGAATCCAGACGACTACATTGGCGTGCTCGTGCCGGGCGGTGCCAAGAGTCCCGCGATCCTGTCCGAGAACGAAGCGGTGCTCTCATTCCTGCGCCAGGTCAACGGCGAGAGGAAACTCGTCGCTCCAATCTGCCGAGGCACGCTGCTGGTCGCAAACGCCGGTCTGGTCAAGAACCGTCACGTGACGGGATTCCATCTCGGCGACCAGTATCCCCAGCTCGTCGTTCGTCCGACCGTGGAACAGTTCGGCGGGATCTGGAGCGAAGACCAGCCGGTCGTGGTCGACGACAACCTGATCTCGTCGAGAAACCCGGACGACCTGGTGCATTTCACGGGCGCCATCCGCGAGTGGCTCCGCAACACCACCCACACCCAGAGGAAACGCGCATGAAATATGGCGTCCTGGGTACTGGCATGGTGGGCCAGGCGCTCGCCGGGAAGCTTGTCGCGCTCGGCCACGACGTCATGATGGGTTCTCGCGGCGCCAGGAACCCGAAGGCCATCGCGTGGGCGCGAGAGCGCTGGCCCGCGAGCACAGGTTGGCACGTTCGCGGAGACAGCCGTCTTCGGTGAGCTCCTGTTCAACTGCACGCACGGCGCGAACTCAGTCGAGGCTTTACGCGCCGCGGGAGAGAAGGCTCTTGCGGGAAAGGTCCTGATCGACGTTGCGAACATACTGCCGCCAGACACGCGAGGAGTGGAATCACTGGGTGAGCAGATTCAGAAAGCGTTTCCCGGCACCCACGTCGTCAAGGCGCTCAACACGATGAACTGCGAGGTGATGGTCGACGTCTCAAAGGTCTCCGGGTCGCACACGGTGTTCATGAGTGGTGACGACCCCGCCGGCAAAGAGAAGGTTCGCGCGCTGCTCGAAGCCTTTGGCTGGAAGGACATCATCGATCTCGGAGGCATCGCCACCGCACGCGCCACCGAGGACTACCTGCCACTCTGGATGGCCTTGTGGAACACGTTGGGCAGCGCGCACTTCAACATCAAGGTCGTCCGCTAGCCGGCCCGGCGTTGAGGGCCGGGTGGACCTGAAACTGTCCGGAAAGCGCGCGCTGGTGACCGGGAGCACTGCCGGCATCGGTGAGGCGATCGCGCGCCTACTCGCAGCGGAGGGCGCGTCAGTTGCCATCCACGGTCGAGACGAGGCCCGCGGAAATCAGCTCGTCGATGAACTTCGTCGCGGGGGCACACGCGCAGTGTTCATCAAAGCCGATCTGGCCATTCCCAACGACGTCGTCGCGCTGGCGGAACAGGCTCGTTCCACGCTCGGCGGCGTGGATGTCCTTGTGAACAATGCGGGCCGTATACCCGCAGCACACGTGGTTCGAAAGCTCCGCTGACGAAGTGGGCGCGCTTGTATGCGGTCAACGTTGTCGCGTCCGATTCGTCTTATTCAATTGCTCGTGCCCGACATGAAGCACGCGGGATGGGGTCGAGTGGTCCACATCTCGAGCGGTGAGGCGTCGAGAGCCGTTCGCGCACATGCCAGGGTATGCGGCAACCAAGGCTGCAATCAATAACGCGACCTCGAGCTTATGCCTGGCGCTGGCCGGCAGCGGGGTGACCGTCAACGCAGTATCAGCTGGCTTGATTCGTACGGCGGAAGTCGAGCGGTGGTTCTACGCAGAGGCGGAAGCCCGTGGCTGGAACGACGACTGGGGCGAGATCGAGGCAAATATCTTGAAGAGCTATCTGCCCGTTCCAGTCGGTCACATCGGGAATCCCGAGGACGTCGCGCGCGTCGTCGCGTTTCTGGCCAGTCCGAATTCGGCGTACATCAACGGGGCGATCCTGCGGGTAGACGGTGGAAGTCACACATGGGCGGGGTAACGCAAGTCAGATGCCCGCTGAGCCCTGAGCACGGTGCTAGTGCGGCGGGTGTTCGTTGCAGTAGGGGCGGGCACCCTACCGGGGCTGTCCAGAGTTTGTAGGCAAGTCTCAGATGCGTTGGAGCCGCTAATTGTCGGTCACCCGACGAGCCGGAGTGTGGTGATGAGGGCCGTCAGAGCGGCGGGCTGTTGCTTGCGAGTCGGGTAGTACAAGAAGAAGCCGGGGAACGGTGGACACCAATCCTCGAGCACGCGGATCAGCGCTCCACTCTCGAGGTGTTCGGCGATGCGATCCTCCGCGACCCAGGCAAGCCCCGCCCCGTCGAGAGCCGCCTGAATTATCAGGTCGAGTTCATCGAGAAGCAGTGAACCGTTGACGGCGATCGCGAGGGACTCGTCGCCTTTGTCAAATTCCCACTTGTACACGCCCTCGCCTCGGTGTCGGAAGCGGATGCATTCATGGTTCAGGACGTCTCGGGGAGCTGTCGGCTTGGGGTGTGAGTCGAAGTAGGCCGGTGCGGCGACGATGGCCGGCCGGAGGTCCGGCGACACACGAACGGCCACCATGTCCTGCGCGATGTATTCCCCGAATTGAATGCCGGCATCGTAGCCGGCGGACACGAGATCCACACGGCTATCGTCGGTCGTGATCTCGAGCTCGACGCTCGGGTAATCACGCACGAACTGTCCGAGCTTCGGGCCCACGACCGTCTTCGCGGCGAGCCTCGGACACAAGAGCCGGATGCGTCCGACAGGCGTCGACTGCAGTCCGGACAGCGTGGTCAACACGCCCCGGATGTCGGAGAGTGCGGGCCGAAGCTGTGCCAGCAGCTGCTCGCCGGCATCGGTGGGCGACACACTGCGGGTTGTGCGGGTCAGCAGCCGGACCCCTATCTGCTCCTCCAGCCGCCGAATCGCATGACTCAGCCCTGAGGTGGAGATGTTCAGGCGTTTAGCGGCCTTGGTGAAGCTGCGCTCATCCGCTACAGCCAGGAACGCTGACAAGACGCTGAGCTCGTCGCGCACGATTATTCACTCCTAGTCAACAGCCCTTGCAGATTGTACCGGCTACTCAAGGTTCGCGTGACGCGTTACGCTGATCTTGCCAAGGAAATTGAGAAGTTCCTGGCAGATGAAGACGGCTCGAATTGTTGAGACGCAGGAGTCTTCGAGCCAGCAGATGAGGAGTAGCGATGGAAGCCACTGTTCTTTACGGCGCGCGCGACGTCCGGTTTGAGGATCGCCCCGAGCCGACCATCATCGAGCCAACAGACGCCGTCATTCGCCTGCCGTTCACGTGTATCTGCGGGTCGGACCTCTGGCCGTATCGCGGCATTCAACCGGTCTCCTCACCGACGGCGATGGGCCATGAGTACTGCGGGTTCGTCGAGGAGGTGGGACGAGACGTCACGTCGGTCAAGCCTGGTCAGTTCGTGATCGGATCATTCTTCGCCTCGGACAACACGTGCCCGCACTGCCGCCACGGCTATCAGACGTCCTGCCAGCGCTTCGAACCTGTTGTTGGCGCGCAGGCGCCGCACATGCGCGTGCCCCTCGCGGACGGCACGCTCGTCGCGACTCGCGACGTCCCCGACACCGACATGATCCCGAGCCTGTTGGCCCTCTCGGACGTGATGGGCACCGGCTGGTTTGCGGCGGACGCCGCGAACGTGAAGCCAGGTGCGACCGTCGTCGTTGTGGGCGACGGCGCCGTCGGACTGCTCGGCGTGCTCTCGGCAAAGCAAATGGGCGCCGAGCGCATCATCGCCATGAGCCGGCACGAGTCACGGCAGGAGCTCGCCCGCGAGTTCGGCGCAACCGACATCGTCACCGAGCGCGGCGAAGAGGGTGTCGAGCGCATCAAGCAGCTCACGAAGGGCGTCGGAGCTGACTCAGTCCTCGAGTGCGTGGGCACTCAGGAGTCGATGCTGCAGGCCATCAAAGCCACCAGGCCAGGCGGGTCGGTGGGTTACGTCGGCGTGCCGCATGGGGTGTCGCTTGACGGTCAGCAGTTGTTCTTCTCGCATGTTCGTCTACACGGCGGTCCCGCACCGGTTCGCAACTATCTACCGAAGCTGATCGATCTCGTCTTCAACGGGACCATCAATCCAGGAAAGGTGTTCGACCTGGTGTTGCCGCTGGCGCAAGTCGCCGAGGGCTACCGCGCGATGGACGAGCGTCGGGCGATCAAGACGCTGCTGCAACCGTAATTGCCGAACCCGCAATATACGGAGATTTGACATGAACAAGAACACTCGCACTCGACACATCGCGGAGTCGCCGGTCGGCGGCGACGTCGACCGTCGCAGTTTCTTGAAACTGACGGGCGCGGGTCTCGTCGCAGCGCTGCCTATCAGTGCCGCACCGTGGGCGGGCCCGGCAGCAGCTCAATCAACGCAAAGCATCAAGCGGGAGGCATACGTAATGAAAACGCGGAAACTGGGAAGCTTGGAGGTGTCGGAGATTGGCTTCGGCAACATGACGCTCAGCGGCGGCCACTACGGGCCGGGCGTTGACCGGGCCCAGGGCATCCGTCAGATTCGCGATGCCCACGAGCGCGGCGTCACGTTCTTCGACACGGCGGAAGTCTACGGTCCCTATGTCAACGAGGAACTGGTCGGCGAGGCCCTCGCACCGGTCCGCGACAAGGTGGCCATCGCGACCAAGTTCGGCTTCAAGATCGATGGCACGAACGGATTGGACAGCCGGCCGGAGCGCATCCGGCGCGTCGTCGAGGAATCGCTGAAGCGCCTCAGGACCGATCGCATCGATCTCTACTATCAACACCGCGTCGATCTCACAGTGCCAATCGAAGACGTGGCCGGCACCGTCAAGGATCTGATCAAGGCCGGGAAGGTGCTGCACTTCGGCCTTTCGGAGCCGAGCGCGAAGACCATTCGTCGCGCGCACGCGGTTCAGCCGGTTGCCGCCATCCAGACCGAATACTCGCTCATCGAAAGAAGCGTGGAGCACAACGGAGTGCTTCAAGCGTGCGAGGAGCTTGGCATCGGCTTCGTTCCATGGGGACCGCTGGGACAAGGTTTCCTGCCCGGGACAATGGACGTGAACGCACAGTCCACCTTCGACCCGAAGAACGATCTGCGAGCGACGTTCCCGCGCTTCTCCCCCATGGTCATGACGAACAACCAGCCGATCATCGAGCTGCTGAGGACGTTCGGTGCCAAGAAAGGCGCGACGCCCGCCCAGATCGCGTTGGCGTGGTTGATGGCTCAGAAGCCCTGGATTGTTCCAATCCCTGGCACGACGAAGATGGATCACCTGCGCGAGAACCTGGACGCCGTGAAGGTCCAACTCACGCCAGCGGACCTTCGCGAGATCGAGACGGCCTTCTCCCGGATCGAGATCTATGGCGGCCGCATGGATGCGAGGCAGATGGCGCAGATTGGCCAGGACGCATGAGCAACCTCAACGTCCGCATCGGCGCCCACGCTCTGTTCGGCACCAACATCTCCGATCGCCGAGCCCGGGGCCCGCGGGTCCTGCGCGGATTGAGTCTGCTGCTCGGCCTGCTCGTGGTCGGCAGCGGGTGCGAAGCCGGTCAGGATCCGCCGTCAGGCTCGCCCGCCGTTACCGCCGCGGATGCCTCACCGGCATCCATGAGACAGGAGGAATCACGCATGTGGATGACCGTCGGCGAACGTCGCTTCGCCATCACCTTGACCGACAACGCCGCCGCCCGTGCGTTCGCAGCGCAACTGCCGCTGACGCTGGACATGAGCGAGCTCAATGGCAATGAGAAGCACGCCGACTTGCCGAAACCGCTACCCGCGAATGCGAGCCGACCAGGAACGATCCGGAATGGCGATCTCATGCTGTATGGCGCGGACACCCTGGTGGTCTTCTACCTGACGTTTCAATCGTCGTACTCGTACACCCGCCTCGGTCGGGTGGACGACCCTTCCGACCTGCCACAGGCGCTCGGGCCGCGCGGTGTTCGAGTCCTATTTTCCAAGGACTAGTTTTCTGAATGACGCGGGAAGTGTCAGTTCTTCCGTCGAAGCGACGTCGTGGGCCAACGGAAGCAGTAGGTCAACAAGGCGGTCCGTCATGACGAGAGACACAAAAACGAATCGGCAAGCTGGGTGCTCGCGGCGGTCCGTCTTGCGGACGGCACTTGCGACCCTGACGTTCTCGTTCGTCCGCGTTTCGGCCACAACGCCAGGAGGTGACATGGAAATCAAGCGCAGTGGTTCACAACCGTCGGCGAAAGGACCCGCCGAGTGGTTCACCGGAACAGTCCGCATCGATCCGTTGTTTGACGCGCCTGTTCCGGCTCGCGCTGCCGGAGCGAGTGTGACGTTCGAGCCCGGGGCGCGGACGGCGTGGCACACCCACCCGCTCGGCCAGACGCTGATCGTGACATCCGGCGTTGGCCGCGCCCAACGTTGGGGTGGGCCGATCGAGGAGATTCGGCCCGGTGACGTCGTCTGGTTCTCGCCAGGCGAAAAGCACTGGCACGGGGCGGCGCCAACGACGGCGATGACCCACATCGCAATCCAGGAGAAGCTCGATGGCAAGCCGGTGGACTGGCTGGAACATGTCACCCCAGAGCAGTACGAAGGACGGTCCGGCGGAAGCTAGCCTGTGATCGCAGCATGGCGAGGATCTTCATCACCGGTAGCACAGACGGCCTGGGCCGAGCAGCAGCACAGGCTCTGATCCAAAAGAGTCACCAGGTCGTTCTGCACGCGCGATCTCCTGAGCGCGCGGCGGCGCTCGACGACCTCGCTCCCCGGTCCGCTGGCGTAGTGATAGGCGACCTGAGTAGCGCGACTGACACGCGAAATGTCGCGAACCAGGTGAACGCGCTCGGACGGATGGATGCCGTCATTCACAACGCCGGCGCGTATTCGACGAAAGGTCGATCACCGACGCCAGAGGGCCACCCGACCATCATTGCCGTCAACGCCCTCGCGCCCTATGTGCTCACGGCGCTGATGGAACGGCCCCGCCGATTGGTGTACCTCAGTAGCGGGATGCACCGCGGCGGCTCCGGCTCCCTGCGAGACATCGATTGGAGCGAGCGGCGCTGGAACTCCAGTCAGGCGTACTCAGACAGCAAGCTCTATCTGACTGCACTTGCGTTCGCCGTCGCACGACGCTGGCCCGACGTGCTGAGCAATGCCGTCGATCCCGGGTGGGTTGCGACGAAGATGGGCGGGGCGAGTGCGCCGGACGATTTCGAAGAGGGGTATCTCACGCAAACATGGCTTGCCGTGAGCGAAGATCCCGCGGCAACTGTCAGCGGCCGATACTGGCATCACCGCCGACCGCAGTCCCCGGCCAAGGAAGTGGAAGACCCAGTTTTTCAAGACCAGCTCTCCGCCAGGCTCGCTGAAATGACCGGCGTGTCGCTTTTCTAAAGCGGCAGCCCGAGCTTCGAACAAGGCCGAGTGAAGCGGAGGTCGATCGTGTTCAACGCGCAGTGGAGCCAGTTCGAAGATCGTCCAGTGCGGCTATAACGCGCTTAAAGCACTGCGACGCAATGACTTAGTCGCTCAGCCAATACTTCAAGCCTGTAAGCTATTGATTCTAAGGTTGTTACGGAGCTGGCTCGCCGCACTGGACGATTTCCGCAACTGGCTCATCCGTGATGCGGCGTGAGTTCCTGCTTCCCAAGCGCTCGCTATCTGACCCTCATTTCACGCGCGCGTTCCAGTTCAGGATGACCGTAATCGGCGCGGGCACGTCGTCCACAGATTCGTTCACCAGGAAGCGACCATCGGCCGACACCGCGAACTCGGCGCCGTTGATGGGGATGCTGGTGTTCACGATTCTCGTTTGGAACAGTGCGGACGCGGCTCCGTATTTGAAAGTCTCTGCCGTCGCCGGAAGAACGGGAACCACCATCAGCTTGCCATCCGGCGCGACGAAGAACAATTCCCTGCCGTTTGCGCTCCATACCGGTCCTAGACCGCCGTTAACCGACACCGACTTCTTTTCCGTCGCTTGCGGAAACGACTGCACCACGACTTGGGTGGTTCCAGATTCGTTGCTTGGGTATGCGACCCAATGACCGTCGGGCGACAAGGCGCCATCGAGCTCAGCGAATAGCGACCGCGCGATGGGAACGGGAGTGCGATCCTGTCCCTTCATCGGCATCGCCCAGAGATCGCCGGCATTGGCTCCGTCGAAATAGAGCAGCCATCGACCATCGCGCGACCAGTCAAGCGCCCACTGATTGCCCGGGGCTCTCAACAGCTCTTTCGCGGGCCCGGTTCCCGCGGTTGGCTTCACAAAGATGTCGTACGAGCCGTTGCGATCGGACTGGAATGCGATCTCGCTTCCATCCGGCGACCACACGGGGAAACCATCCATCGAGCGGTCGGTGGTAAAGCGTGTGATCGCTCCGTTGAAGAGGTCACGAATGTAGACGTCGCGATTACCAAGCACGACTCGATCGAGCGCGAGTCTCTGCCCGTCCGTCGACAGTCGCGCCCGCCGAATGCCATCACGGCTGGGCTCTCCCACGTGTTCCAGCGGAGTGCCGTCGCGGTCGAACCATCGCAACTGGCGCTGCTCGGACCGGCGTCGATACGCCATGACTCCGGTTGTCGCCGCCGAGAGACCCAGAACGAAGTACGGGATTGATCGGCGCCGACTCGATCACGGTTTGTGGTTGGCCGACGATGATGCCGCGCGTGAGATCGAGTTGATGCACGGCGATTACGCCCTGCGTGTTGAAGATAATTCTGTCGTTTGAGAGCACCGCGGCGGCGGAGTCCGCGGCGGCGATGCGGGTGCCAACACC
This sequence comes from uncultured cyanobacterium, assembly GCA_963833135.1. Classification (GTDB taxonomy): domain Bacteria; phylum Acidobacteriota; class Vicinamibacteria; order Vicinamibacterales; family UBA2999; genus 12-FULL-67-14b. Next base: position 15,789 of record CAWHWW010000023.1, read on the forward strand.
GTCGAGCGATGCCAGGTAGAGGCCTTGCTGATCCTCGTTGCCGACGACGAAGTACAAGAAATGCCGATTATCCGGAAAGAACTGCGGAAACAGGTGGGCGGTCTGACCGGCGGCGATTCGCGTCGCGGCTTGTGCCTCGCCGCCTGTTTCTGGAACCCGCATGATAGGACCGTCCAGCGACGCAAAGAGGATCGTGCCGTCGCTGCTCCAACTGCCGCCACGGCCTATCTCCACAGCAGCCAGTGTCTGCATCTTGCCATCGATGAGGTCGACTCGTTTCAAGTGGCCCCCGCGGAAATACCCGATGGAACGACTGTCCGCCGACCAGAAGGGAAATGAGCCGCTCTCAATCTCCCGCGACGCGGCCGTGTCGAGTTGGCGAACCCACAAGTAAGCCGCTCCACTGCCCATAATATTGGCCACGATGCTCCGTCCATCTGGCGACAACGCAAACTCGTGGGCGGCCACCGTTCGGGGAGTTGAGATATCGAGACGAAGTTCGGCAGCGCCGGAATCTGATGCCCTCGACCATCCCGTCGTCCAGGCAGTGCCCGCCGCCAATGCAACGAGGGCGAGTGCCGCAAAGAGTGGACGAAACCGCGCCGCGCCGCCGGCACTAGTCCGGGCGGCTTGCATGTTCCGCGCCGACTCACGTGCCCACCGTAGATTAATCGCCACGTCATTCAGGCTCGAGAAGCGCGCCTCCGGAGCCTTTTCGAGACAGGTGCGAATGATGTGGTCGAGCGCGGGAGGGAGATTCGGTTGCATCGCCAACAGCGAGGGCGTCTCGCCACGCACGATCGCGCCGATCAGCCCCGGCGTACTCGTCCGATTCAAAAGCACGCCTTCCGTCAACATCTCGTAGAGCGTGGCACCGAATGCGAACACGTCCGTCCGGGCGTTGGCGACGCACCCTTCGATTTGCTCCGGCGCCATGTACGGCAACGTGCCCAGCACGACGCCCGCCTGGGTCAGCGATACCGTGTGTGTGTCGGCGGGACCTGGCGGCGTGTCGGTTTCCCCGCGTGTAATCCGCGCGAGACCGAAGTCGAGCACCTTGGCGCCGTTCGGCGTCAGCATCACGTTGCCAGGCTTGAGGTCACGATGGACGATGCCGGCCCGGTGCGCGCAGTCGAGGGCCTCTGCAATCTCAATTCCGCGGGCGAGCGCTTCATCCAACGACAGTGGGCCCCGTCGAAGGCGGGCTGCCAGGGATTCACCCTGCACCAGCTCCAGCACCAGATAGTCGATGCCGTCGTCCGAGCCGACATCGTGGATGGTGCAGATGTGTGGATGGCTAAGCGCCGCGATGGCGCGCGCCTCGCGCTGAAACCGATGACGCTGGTCGGCGTCGCTCGCACCATCGCCGCCTGCACCGATCACCTTGATCGCCACGTCACGGCCCAGGCGTGTGTCGCGCGCACGGAATACCTCGCCCATGCCCCCTGCACCCAGAGAGTCGGTCAGTTCATACGCGCCGAGTCTGGTACCGGAGCCAATTGCCATGAGACAGGTGTTCGAACTATACAGCCGTCGGACGGCGCATTTTCGAATTGAGAAGAATTGATTCGCCGTTGATGGAAACCGCAAGACCAAATCCCCCAGCGTTTTCTACCTTCCACGCATCGCCACACGTTCGGCGGTTGAGCGCGGGAGGATGGGATGCATCGGCGATTGGCGGCGGTTCTGGCGGGAGTCGTCTTGGCACTCGCCACGGTCAGCGCGAAGGCAACCGCAAGTAATTCGGGCACGCTTCTAACGGTGTGCCTTGCGATGTCGTCAGCCCTGCCGATCTCGGGCCCGCAAAAGACCACGATCCTTGCCGAGGTAAACGCCATCTGGCAACCGCACGGCGTTGTCGTCCGACAGGAATGGAAAGACGAGGCCTGCAACCGGCTCATCGTCGTGAAATCTGATCTCGAAGGAAGGCCCGAGGACGTCTCCCCCCCGACGGCGCTCGCATGGGTGCCATTCGTGCAAGGGCGCGCAAGGCAGTTGGTGTTTGTCCGCGTCAGCCGTGCAAACACCCTGATCGACGGGCTGAGCCCGGGCACGCGACCCGAAGGCCTTACCGAGCTACTCGTAGCCAAATTGGTTGGCCGGAGTTTGGGTCACGAACTCGGACACGTGCTGCTGAATACCAAGGACCATCAGACGACTGGCCTCATGCGCGCTCGCTACGATGCACATGATGTGCTGCGCGACCCACCCGCCGCTTACACGCTCGACGCCAAAGACCGCGTTCGACTCTTCGCGAGCAGCGCCAACGATACTCGCCTCGCACGCCGTTAGGCGACGATACAATGCGGGCAACGGCCCTGCATGTTTAACTACCGGTTTGGCTCATACCGGCTGTCACCGGACCAGCGACGCCTCGAACGCGACGGCGTCGCCGTCTCGTTGAACCCCAAAGCGTTCGACCTGCTGGTCACACTGGTGCGGCACCGTTCGCGAGCCCTTTCGAAGAACGAGATCTTGACCCTCGTGTGGCCCGAAACGCAGGTCGAAGAAGGCAATCTGGCGCAACAGGTGCTGCTGCTCCGGCGAGCCCTTTCGGATGCGGGTGAATGTGTCGCCACGTTGCCGCGCCACGGCTACCGCTTCGTCGCAGCGGTCAGCGAAGAGGCCTTTGAAGCCAGCAACGAAGTGTGTAGCCCGCACTCCCTAAGCCGGGACGGTCACGAGTTTCCGTTGCGCGAGGGAGTCACGGTGCTCGGGAGAGCCGAAGACGTCGATCTGCGGATCGCCTTGCCCTCTCTGTCGCGCCATCACGCGCGTGTCGTTGTGCGCGGCCTCAAGGCCACCGTCGAAGACCTCGGCAGCCGTCACGGGACTTGGCGAGGAACCACCCAAGTGCACGGCGTCGTCCGGCTGACGAGCGGCGACGAGATCACCCTGGGCACAGCGTCGCTGGTCTATTCCCTCTCTTTGCCAGACGGCACCACCGGAGACTGATTCTTTTTTCAGTCCTCCGACTCGAGGAGTTCATCAGTGATGCCTGAACAATTGACAATGTGTGGCGGTTGCATCCGTTCTTCTGAGAATCAAGGTTAAGGGGAACAGACCGAACAAATTAGCCTTTGACGTTGCAAAATAGCGCAGCTTCACCCGCGCGGCCAAGCATTTGAACATTTCGACGTCGGGTCTCAGCCACGCGATCCGCCATGACATCAGCGTCGAGACGAACGAGCCGCCGCCAGACGATGAGGCCTAGACCTCGAGCGCAGAGGCTCGGCGGCGCATGCAGGCCACGCCTCGGCGTGATACTGCTTGTGAACTTGCGATCGGTCCGCAGCACATCGGATGGTGTTTCGCTTTCGCGTCGACTGGCCGCTGCCGGGCACGCGACGACGAGCCGATCTGGCCTTCGTTTCTGCCAGGACGGTGGTCTTTGTAGACGGGTGCTTGGCACTCGTGCCCCGCGCACGGAACCTGGCTGAAGGCGAATGCGAAGTGGTGGCGCAACAAACTGTCCGTCAACGTCGCGCGTGATCGCGATACCGACGCGAAGCTCCGAGCTCTCGGTTGGGCCGTACTGCGCTTCTGGGAGCATGACGACCCAGATCAGGCGGCGACTGTCGTCGCACGCAGTGTCGCAAAGCGGTTGAAATGAGTTCGATGGCCTTCTCGAAATCTACAGCGGCTCCATGGTCTCGAAGACCGTTTGCTACTTCCCGACAAACTTCCTAACAGGACGTACTCGCGCGTCCATATCTCCACCTTTCTTCTCTGGTTGACACGTCATGAACTGTCGACTTGGGGAGACACACAGGGAGACGAGAGGCTGGGGGGCTATTGTCTCCCTTCGTAGTCAGCAGCGGCGGTAGGACGGACATCACTCGACCTGGCACCACGCGCAGTGTGAGAGCAGGCAGAAGGCACATAGCCTCAGTGGTTTGGAGGTCGCTCGAGGCACGGCTCCTCATCGAAATGCAGCGGCGTTTTGTGCCGCCCCCACCGCCGACGAACAGGCCCCAAATGAGGGAGTCGGGGCGTGAGCGACCCCCCTCAGAACTGCATCGCACGGTTTCCCGCCCGGCCACGGGGGTCGTTCACGCCCCGCCTGTCGGTGTCGCAGTCTGACCCGTGACGGCCCTGATTGAGCGGGAGGCGGGAGCATGGGTGCGAGTCTCGTGCAAGTTTTCGCCGCGAACCAGCGTTCAGGTAAACAGGCGACGACCCCACGCCGCACACTGTCGTCCCTCCCCCTGGTCGGCCCCAGCGGCCACCAGGCTCGTGCGAATCAGCACGAGCCTTCCTGCAGCAAGCGCCCCAGCGGCGCGATCGCAATCGAACGAGCCGGACCATCACGCGGGCGATGGTGGGCTCGCTCTCGTTCCCGTCAAGGCGCCTCGCTGGCGCTCGGCCCACGCCCGTGGCGTGGCTTCGGCCTTGACGGGAGCCTCGACCGAGTCGAAGACCGGCAGCTACGTGATGGTCCGGACAGGTCCGGACCTCGCGCCGACATCTGCCGCATCACACGGACGACCTAGTGGACGACCACTTCGAGCCCGATCTCATTCCGGCTGAAAAGCGATTCGTGTCTCGCAACAACGCCGCAGGAGAACCACTGGACGACGTCGAGCGGAAGTTCCTCGAGCCGGTTGCACGCTACCTCGCCATCCTGCAAGAATGGTCTTTGGAACGCCCTTCGGACGGCACCGGCACCGTTCCACCTTCTGAACAGCCATGAAGAGCCGCGCCCGTCAGCAGCCTGCCGCGAAAGCCTCAACTGGACGTACAGCGGTCATGTACGTCCGCGTTTCATCCAAAGAGCAAGAACAGGGATTCTCAATCCCGGCGCAGCGGCAACTGCTGACTGAGTACGCGGAACGCGAAGGCATTCACGTCGTTCAAGAGTTCGAGGACGTCGAAACCGCGAAGCGTGCTGGCCGCACGTCTTTCGGCGAAATGGTCGCCTTCCTTCGCAAGAGTGGCTCGACCTGTCGAACCCTCCTCGTCGAGAAGACCGATCGTCTGTACCGCAACATCAAGGATTGGGTGACGATCGACGAGCTCGGCATCGAGGTCCATTTCGTCAAGGAAGCTGTCGTGCTCTCGGAAGACTCTCGGTCGTCCGAGAAATTCATGCACGGCATCAAGGTCCTGATGGCGAAGAACTACATCGACAACCTTGGCGAAGAAGTTCGCAAAGGAATGATCGAGAAGGCCAGGCAAGGCCACTGGCCCACCGTTGCGCCCGTTGGCTACCAGAACAATCTCGTGACGCATCGGATCGAACCTGATTCCGAGCGCGCTCCGATCATCGTCAAGCTGTTCGAGTGGTACGGTTCGGGCGAGTGCTCGCTGAAGGTGCTGACGCAGAAGGCCGCCGCGGCAGGCCTCACGAACAGGACGGGCGGAAACCCGCTCGTGAAGGCCAAGATCCATCAGCTGCTTCAGAACCCGATCTACTACGGCGAGTTCTACTGGCTCGGACGATTGCACCAGGGGCTCCACAAGCCGATCATCACGCGCGACCTTTTTGACCGAGTACAGCAGGTCTTTGCGGCGGCCAACCATCCTCGCCACACGAAGCGGCGCCACGCCTTCGCCGGACTCGTAACCTGCGGGCGGTGCGGCTGCGCGTTTACGGCGGAAACGAAGAAAGGCCAGTACGTCTACTACCACTGCACCGGCCATCGTGGCCCGTGCGGTAACGCGTACGTGCGCGAAGAGGAGTTGGTTCGCCAGTTCGGCGAGATCCTGAAGCAGGTTCGCATCCCGACCGAGCTCGCCGGCAAGCTCTCGACAGTGTTGCGAGAGAGCCAGGCGGACAAGGAGAAGTTCGTTCGAACGTCCATATTGCGGCTGCAGCAGCAACAGATGCTGCTTCGCTCCAAACTCGATCGTGTGTACGAGGACCGTCTCAGCGATGCGATTCCCGAGGAACTCTGGAACTCGAAATCAGCGGCGCTGCAGGACGAGCTTCGGCGAGTGCGAACTGAGTTGGAACGACACGAGGTCGCCAGTCAGGCGTACGAGGCAGCGGGGCTCCAGATTCTAGAACTCGCGCAAACCGCCTATTCCTCGTATGTTGCGAAGAATCCGCAGGAACAGGCGCGCTTGATCAAAACGCTGGTATCGAATTCCGCATTCGATCGCGGAAGTCTTTCTCCCACTTACGTTAAGCCGTTCGACGTGTTCGCCAAGGGAAGTGAAACTGGAGATTGGCTCGCCAAGCTGGACTCGAACTATGCGGCTCTCTGGAAGCGTTCGATTGGATCCATCGACCTGATTCGCGGCTTCCATCTGGAAATCTGGCCACCACTCTTTGGGCCGATGAAGTTTTTGAACCTAATATCTGAAACAGGTTGGAGGTTCTTAGACCTCCACCCCTCGAGCAAACTGGGTCGAACAAAAGGCTTGTTCCCCGCCACTTCCAGCGCGCGCCGTCTCGGCGCGCAGGCAAGTTGGGAACAACTTGGGAACACTCGTAGGCGCCAGATTGTGCTGCGAGAGAACAAGCAGTCGGAAATTCTGAGGAAAATTGGAGGCGCCGCCCGGATTTGAACCGGGGATGGAGGTTTTGCAGACCTCTGCCTTACCACTTGGCGACGGCGCCGATTTGGAGTGCTGGTCGCGTTCTCGTGAGGTGTGCTGCGCTGACCCTACTCCCCGCGTTGGCTTGCCAACCGGTGAGGTCCACCTTCGCGCTCTGCGCTACAGTGGACAACCGTCGCGTGGCTTGCCAACCGTAGCTCACGCGACCGTTGCCAAGCGTGAGCGAAGGTTGGAGCGGGAAACGGGATTCGAACCCGCGACTTCGACCTTGGCAAGGTCGCACTCTACCACTGAGTTATTCCCGCCCGTTGAGAACATCTTACTGTAGCAGAAGCCCTGCATTTGAGGCAATTCCGGCCCGAAATCATCCCGATACCCACTCGGGCGCAAGAGTCCGCGCGACGGCTGGTCACGGTGAGACCAATCAGCCAGTTGTTGTAGACGTTCGAAGTAACGGAGTCCGTGGCAAACTCAGCCGCGAAGGGCGCGCGCGGCATCTTCAGGCGACACCGGATTTCGGTGCACGCCCGCTCCCCCACTCCAGGCCGCTGAAGCGCGTGACCCGCGGCAGGATTTCGAGGTGCCAGTGAAAGGCGGTATCGCCCTCGCCCGAGAGCGGCGCGGTGTGCAGGACGAAATTGCATGCCGGTCGCTCGAGCGCCCAGTCGATCTTCGCCATCACCGACTTGATCTGCGCAGCGAGCACGTGAAGCGTCTCGTCCGTCGCTTCCTCGAATCGCGGTGAGTGATCGCGCGGAATCAGCCACGTCTCAAACGGCACACGCGACGCGAACGGCGCAATCGCAAGAATTGCACTTTGATCGGAAATGATGCGACGGCCGTCCGTCACTTCTTTTGCGATCACCTCGCAAAAAATGCAACGCCCGGTCTTGGTCAGGTGGTGCGCCGCTCCTCGCAGCTTGTCTGACATGGCCGGCGGCATCATCGGGTATGCCGTCAGCTGCGAATGCGAATGATCGAGCCTGGCGCCAGCGGCTCGCCCGTGATTCTTGAAGATGACGATGCTCGCAAAGCGCGTGTCGCGCTTCAGATCCTGGATGCGTGTCCGCCACGCCCACAGCACGCGCCACAGATGATCGGCATCGAGCGTGTGCAGCGGCTGATCGTGAATCGGTGTTTCGACGATCACCTCGTGCGCGCCGAGACCGTCGCGCGATTCAAGCAGGCCCTCGGATCGCACGCTCGCCTGGCCCTCGATGCGCAGCATCGGATGGCGATTCGGGACGACGCGCACCGACCAGCCGGGCACGTTGGCCGGTCCCCCTTCGCGCCACGCCAGGATCTCGGGACCGGCGTCGGCCTCGCGGCCTTCGCAGAGCGGGCACTGCGAGGGTGCGTCCTCGAGACGGACCGGCTCGAGCTCGAAATCGTCGCGCCGCTTGAACGGCCCGAGATCGATCGCGACGATCCGTCCCGTGATCGGATCGGTGCGAAGCTCAGTTGCGATCACGGCCTCTCCTCGTGTAATCCGTGTCATCCGTGGATTACCATCCGGGTCTGAACGCGTCCTTGTAGACGGTGATGTGCGGGGGCAGCATCGGAGAAATCGACGGTGACCACGTCGAACCGGCAGGGCGTGTCCGGCGGGCAACAATACGTGGCGTAATACTCGCCCATCGACACGATCTGTCGCTGTTTCTGCGTCGTCACTTCCTCGACCGGATCGCCAAAATCGCCACTCGTCTTGGTCTTCACCTCTACAAATACTACCGTGCCTGCGTCGTTGGCGACGATGTCGATCTCGCCGGAGCGGATTCGGTAATTCCTTTCGACAATGCGAGTATCCGAGTCTTTCGAGCTCGCTGCACGCGAGCGACTCGCCTTCGAATCCGAGCTGCTGTCGCGCATTGGACACGTCGGATGCCGAGCAAACCTCGTTCCGCGCCGCGCGTGCGCGCGATGCCGGACGCCGTCGCTCTCCGCTCGCCGGAGCTCACTCGCGCACGGCCGATGGACGCTGCGCGACTCCGCGGCCTCGTCGAGCTGACGCGCCGCGATCCTCTCGGACGCTGCACGACGCCTCCCGCGCTTGCGCTCGCGCGCCGGCCGACGCCGTTCGATCCGGAGGGAGCGATTCGCCGGGAGGAGCCGAGAGTGTCGGTCAGGGGCTCAAGGGCGAGCGACGGGCAGGTTACTGGCAGGCAACATCAACGGTTGCGAACGCATCGGGCCAATCGTCGATTTGCCCAGGCGTAACGAGCGACCGGAGGAGCGAATGGCGTTCGGCATAAAGCGCGCCGGCGCGACAGCGCTCAGACGCCGACTTCGCCAATCGCCGCGTCGATGATCTCGACGGCCGTCGCCGCCTGGGCTTTCGTCAATACCAGCGGCGGCGAGATGCGGATCGCATTCCTGCCGGCGCCGAGGACGAGCAGCCCTCGCTTGAAGCAGGCGTCAACGACCTTGTCGCGCTCCTCGCTCGCGCGCTCCTTGGTGACGCGATCGCGCACGAGCTCGATGCCGATCATCAGGCCGCGGCCGCGGACGTCGCCGATGATCTGATGCTTCTGCTGCAGCTCGCGCAGCCGATCGAACATGAATGCGCCGACCTCGCTCGCGTTCTTCATCAGCGAGTCCTTCAGGAGCTCGATCGTCTTGAGCGCCGCCGCGCACGACACGGGATTGCCGCCGAACGTGCTGGCGTGCGAGCCCGGCGGCCACGACATCACATCCGCCTTCGCGGTCGTCACGCCCAGCGGCAATCCTGACGCGACGCCCTTTGCCACCGCGACCATGTCGGGCTCGACGCCGAAGTGCTCGATCGCGAACATTTTCCCGGTGCGGCCCATGCCCGATTGCACTTCATCGGCGATCAACAGGATGCCGTGTTTCTTCGTGATGTCGCGGAGCCGCTGATGAAACTTCGGCTCGGGCACGACATAGCCGCCCTCGCCCTGGATCGGCTCGACGACCACGCCGGCCACTTCGTCCGGCGACACGAGATGCACGAGCATCTGGTGCTCGAGAAAGTCGAGGCACTCCGCCTGGCAGGACTCCGGCTTCAATCCGACCGGACAGCGGTAACAGTTGCCGTAAGGCGCGTGGAAGGTGCCGGCCTGCATCGGACCAAAGCCGCGCCGCTGAATCGCCTTGCTCGATGTCAGCGCCAGCGAGCCGAGCGTGCGGCCATGGAAGCTGCCGAGAAACGCGATCATGCCGTAGCGCTTCGTCGCGTAACGCGCCAGCTTGATCGCGGCTTCGATCGCTTCCGTTCCTGAATTCGAAAAGAACGATCGCTTCTCGTCCGCCGAACGGCGCCATCTCGTCGAACGCTTCGGCAAGGCGCACCTGCGGCTCGTAGTAGAAATCCGTGCCCGACATGTGCAGGAACTTCTGGGCCTGATCGACGATCGCGGCGACGACTTCGGGATGCGAATGGCCGGTCGAATTGACGGCGATGCCGGCGGCGCAATCGAGAAACAGATTGCCGTCGACATCCTCGACGATCGCGCCGGTGCCTCTCGCCATGACGAAGGGATAGCCTCGTGTGTACGACGGAGAGACGACCTTGCCGTCGCGCTCGATGATGGCTTTGGCTTCGGGCCGGAAGGGCAGTTTTGATCGAGGCTTGTCCATTTCAGATCTCGATCGATTGCTGATCGATCTTAGATTGATCTGAGATCGAATCTGAGATCTGATCGTCGCGCGCTACTTTCTTTTCCAGCGCGTCCCCTGAGGCCCGTCTTCGAGAATCACTCCCTTGGCGAGCAGATCCTGACGAATCCGATCGGCCTCTCCAAAGTCACGCCGGCGCCTCGCCTCCTGGCGCGCTTGAATGGCGGCGTCGATCTCGGCCTGCGGGATCGGCGGCGTCGCATCCTCGGCGCGGCGCAGCGACAAGCACGCCGAGCACGCGATCGAAGTGGGTGAACGCGGCGATGATCTCCGGCGCGTCGCCCTTCCCCACCTGCTTTCCGTCCATGAGGATGTTGAGCGCGCGGATCAGATCGAAGATCGCGCCGAGGCCCGCCGCGGTGTTCAGGTCGTCGCGCAGCGCGGCGTCGAACGCGTCGACCGCTTCCTTGACGCGCGCCTTGACATCCGTCATGGGCGCCGCCGGCGGTCAGCGATTCGACGCGGCCGAGGAAATCGGTGATGCGGCGCAGCGCCTCTTCGGCCTGCTCGAGCCCGGTCCAGGTGAAATTGAGCTGCTTGCGGTAGTAGCCGGACAGCAGGATGTAGCGGAGCGCCGACAGGCGGAAGCCCTTGTCGAGGACGTCCTGCACCGAGTAGACGTTGCCGACCGACTTCGACATCTTCTGGTTGTCGACGAGCAGGTGCTCGACGTGGAACCAGAAGCGCGAGAACTCCTTGCCGGTCGCGCCTTCGCTCTGCGCGATCTCGTTCTCGTGATGCGGAAACACCAGATCGACGCCGCCGGTGTGGATGTCGATCGGCGATTCACCGAGCAGCCGCAACGCCATGGCCGAGCACTCGATGTGCCAGCCGGGACGGCCCGGGCCGCAGCCGACATCCCACGTCGGCTCGCCCGGCTTGGTCGCCTTCCAGAGCACGAAGTCGCGCGCGCTTTCCTTGTCGTACTCGTCCGAGTCGACGCGCGCGCCGGCCTGGATGCCTTCGTGATCGAGCCGCGCCAGCTTTCCGTAGGACGGCAGCGTCGAGATCTTGAAGTAGATCGATCCGTCGCTCGTGTAGGTGTGGCCGCGCTCGTCGAGCGCGTTGATCATGTCGGCCATCGCCTTCAGGTTCGCATCGTCGGTGGCGCGCGGCGTGTCTTCGACCGGCTCGATGCCAAGCGCGGCGGCGTCCTCGCGAAATGCCTTGATGTACTGATCGGTGTATTCGCGCAGCGGCATGCCGGCCTTCGCCGCTCCGATGATCGTCTTGTCGTCCACGTCGGTGAAGTTCATGACGTGGTGCATCTTGTAGCCGGCGACGTACTTGAGCGCGCGCCGCAGCACGTCGACGCAGACGAAGGTGCGGAAGTTGCCGATGTGGCCGCGCGCGTAGACCGTGAGCCCGCACGTATACATGCGCACGGTGTCATCGACGCAGCGGGGCAAAGGCCTCCTGCTGCCGGGTGAGGGTGTTATAGAGACGCATCCGCGATCAGGCCGGCAGGGGTTGAGATACCGACTCGCCGCCGATCGTGACGGTCAGCTGGCCATCAGCGGCCGCAAACGACGGCCTGGCATCCCGTCAGCGCCGCGGCGGCCGTCAGCGCCTGCCGCCGCGGCGGCACGGACGCGCTCGACGAACGCCGCGCCGGCGGCGACCTCGATGCCGGCATATTCGACGGCGTGGGCCGCAACCACGACCACGACGGCGGCGCCGTCGGCGTCGTCCGGAACGGTCAAGCTTAAAGATGAAATCCTTTGGGGTCATCAATCAGACCGATAGTCTATCGAACAACCGCATCGCGCGGCGAACATCCGCGGAAATCTGTTCCTGAAGAGCCTCGAGGTCCGGAAACTTGCGCTCGTCCCGGAGCCGCTGAATGAAAGCCAGGCGCAGTGGCCTCCCATACAGGTCGAATGACGGGTCGGACCCTGAGTGAGCGTCGCGGCGGGATCACCGCGATGCGGGTCGAAGGGCATGATGTGCGTCTCGATGGTGGTCGCCAGCTGCTCGCCCAACGTCGGCCGCTGGCCGATGTTGGTGACGCTCGGATAGACGCGGCCGTCAATCGTGGTCGCGGTCGCATAGACGCCATGCGGCGGGATCAGCTCGTTGGCGGTCGACAGGTTGGCGGTCGGAAAGCCGAGCTCCCGTCCCGCGCTTCGCGCCTTCGACGACGGTGCCGTCGATCGCGTAGTGATGGCCGAGCAGCGCGCCGGCCTCGTCGACGCGGCCCTCGCTGACCAGCCGGCGAATGCGCGTGCTCGAGACGACGAAATCCTTGTAGCGGATCGGATCGATCTTCTCGGCGCGGAATCCGTACTGCGCGCCGAGCGACCGAAGCAGCGTGAAGTTGCCGCTGCGATCGCGGCCGAACAGGAAGTCGGCGCCGACCCACACCTCGGCGACGCGCAGCCACTCGACCAGCACGGTGCGGACGAAGTGTTCGGGCTCCCACTGCGACATTTCGCGCGTGAAGCGCACCACGGCGGCGCCCTGGACGCCGGCGCGCGCGAGCGCGTCGAGCTTCTGCGCCTTCGTCATCAGCAGCGCCGGCGCCTTGTCGGGGCGCAGGATACGCGGCGGGTGCGGATCGAACGTCAGCACGACGCTCGTGCCGCCGCGTTCGGCGGCGCCGCGCTGAATGCGCTCGATGATCTTGAGGTGGCCGCGATGCAGCCCGTCGAAGTTGCCGAGCGCCAGCACCGGGGATCGCCAGTGCACGGGCCGCGGCTCGTCCGGGTAATGGATTACGTCCACTGTCCCCCGACTCGTCCGCCGAAGCCTTGCCGAAGGTGGGAGCTTTCGCGGCGGAAGGCCTGTCCGCCGTAGCTTCAGCGAAGGCGGACGCGGCCTCGATGGTGAACGCAAGGCCATCATAGGCCAGCTCGACACCTGCCGGCAGCGACTGGTTCGTCGCCGCGTGCGGCAGGTCGTGGCAGATGTGCGTGAAGTAGGTCTGCCGCGGCTTGAGGCGCGTCGACCACCTCGAGCGCCTCGGCGACGGTGAAGTGGGTCGGATGCGGGCGATGACGCAGCGCGTCGAGAATCAGGATGTCGACGCCGTCGAGAACGGGCCACGCCTCGTCGGCGAGCCGGTTGCAGTCGGTCAGATACGCGAACGATGCCAAAACGAAAGCCGAGGATCGGCCGCGAGCCGTGGAAGATCGGGACCGGCTCGACGCCCACCGAATCGACGTTGAAGCGCGACGCGATTGTCGACAGGCCGACCTGCGGAATGCCGCCGCCCTTTTCCTTCGGCGGATCGAAGACGTAGGCGAACGTGCGCCGCAAATCGCCGACCGTGCGCTCGTCGGCGTAGGCAGGGATCGCGCCGCCCTTGCATCGCGTTGAACCGCCGCACTTCGTCCATGCCCATGATGTGATCGGCGTGGCTGTGCGTAAAGAGGATCGCATCGACCCTGGTCACGCCGTAGGTCAGCGCCTGCTGCGCGCAGATCGGTGGAGGTGTCGACCAGGATCGCCGGTCCGTTCTCGACCTCGACATAGATCGACGGTCGCGTGCGGCGATCGCGCGGATCGGCCGACCGGCACACGGCGCAGGTGCAGCCGATCATCGGCACACCGTGCGATGTGCCGCTCCCCAGTACGGTGACGCGCGCCTTCATCCAAAACTGAAATGCTAGCATACGCAGCATGAACGATTCGCGGAGCGAACAGGGACACGCCGGTGCTCGCTTCGAGCAGCTGGTCGAGATCATGCGCACGCTGCGCTCCGAGCACGGCTGCGCGTGGGATCGCCAGCAGACGCTGAAGACGCTCCGCCCGTTCGTGCTGCAGGAAACCTACGAGCTGCTCGACGCGCTCGACCGCGACGATCACGCATGCGCTCAAGCACGAGCTCGGCGACTTTCTGTTCGAAGCCGTGTTCCTGGCGCAGATCTGCGAAGAGGAAGGACGCTTCTCGATCGCCGACTCGATCCAGTCGATCGCCGACAAGCTGATTCGCCGCCATCCGCACATTTTCGATTCCGAAGGCTCGCCCTCCGTGGCTTCAGCGGAGGACGGCAAGGCCTCGCTGACGCCGAAAGAGGTCAAGCAGCAGTGGGAGGAGATCAAGGCGCAGGAGCGCAAGGACGCCGGCGAAGCGGAGAAGACGGTGCTGAGCGGCGTGCCGCGATCGATGCCGTCGCTGCTTCGCGCCTACGAGCTCAGCACGCGCGCCGCGCAGGTCGGTTTCGACTGGGTGAAGACCGACGATGTGATCGACAAGGCCGAGGAGGAGATCCGCGAGCTGCGCGACGCGGTCGCTGAAGGCGGCGGCAAGTCGCCGGAGGCCGAGGAGGAGTTTGGCGACCTGCTTTTCTCGCTGGTCAACGTCGCACGCAAGCTGGGCATCGAGCCGGAAGCGGCGTTGCGAGTCGCGAACGACAAGTTTCAACGGCGCTTCGATGACGTCGAGCGGCAGGTTACGGCGAGCGGCAAGAAGATTCCGGGACCTGACACTCGATCAATTAGAAGCACATTGGCAGATCGCCAAGGTGCGATCACGTACGGGCCACGGAGACACGGAGGCACGGAGCTAAATTAGGTTTCTCCGTGCCTCCGTGCCTCCGTGGCCCGTACGTGATCAGCGGATCACTTCACTTCGCCCGGTAAACGTTCTTCGCGACCAGATTGCTTCCGTCGGTTTGAATCTCAATCTGCCCATCACGATCGGTTCGGAAGACGGCTCGACTGCGCTTCTTCATAGCGCTTCATGACCTGCGGCACCGGATGGCCGTAGGGATTGGCGCGGCCGCAGCTGATCAGGACGAGCCGTGGCTTCAGCTTCTCGATGAATTCCTCCGAGCTCGACGTGCCGCTGCCGTGGTGCGGCGACTTCAGCACGACGATCGGTAACAGATCGAGCGCCGGCAGCAATGCCTGCTCCACTTCCCTGCCGATGTCGCCCGTCAGCAACATCGATACCTGCCCGTAGCGCAGCTCGATCACCAGCGAATCGTCATTACGAACTTTCTGCCGTTGCCAATCCGCAACGGCGGGATGATGCACGCGCAGTTCGACGCCGCCCATGTCGAGGCGATCGCCGGCCTGCAGCCATCGCCAGGACGCACGACGACGCTCGGCCATCGATTGCAGCCGCATCGACGGCTCGTGGTTGTTGACGTAGGTTCCGTACCAAATCTCACGCGGGCCGAAGTCGCGGACCAGCGACATCGCGCCGCCGAGGTGATCCGGGTCGCCGTGCGTGACGGCGAGGTAATCGAGCCGCCCAATCCCGCGCGCGCGCAACGCCGGGCCGAGCACGCGATCGCCGATGTCGAACTCGCCGTGCAGGGACACGCCCCCGGTGTCGACCATCAGCGTCCGGCCGTTGGGCAGCGTGACGAGCATCGCATCGCCCTGGCCAACATCCATGATCGTCAGGTGGAGGTGGCCGTCGCCGAAGCCGCGCGCCAGCGTCGGCGGCGCGGCGACGATCCAGATCAGCAATGCCGCGGCAGCCGCGGTTGGCCCCACCCGCTTCTTCAGCATCCACGCCGCGACGAGGCACACGTAATACGCGATGATGACGGCGACGGCCGGCGACGGCACGCGCCACGTCAGCCACGGCGCAAAGTCGACGAGGCGCGCACTTTCGACGAGTCCCCTGACGCCCAGATGCGTCGACCAGCCCGCGGCATTCGCGATTGCGTCCAGACCAATCACATCGGCAGCAGCCGTGATCATCGCCGCGATCTGCACGACGGCCATGCTCGGAATCGCGGCAAGGTTGACAGCGAGGCCGGCGAGCGTCACGCGCTGGAACACGAACGCGACAATCGGGATCAATGCGATCTCGGCCGCGAGGGACGCGAGCACCATCGCCACAGGCGCCCGCAGCAAGCGGCGACAGCGGCAGCGCTGATGAGCGATGCGCCGGCCACGATCGCCGCGGTGGCGCCAAACGTGAGCCACAGGCCGGCATCGGCGATCGACAATGGCGAGGCGATCAGGACGGCGACGAGCGTGACGGCCATCGCGTGCAGCGGCGCCGTTCGCTGATCGATGACGCGCAGCGCAAGGTAGATCGCCGCCATCACCGTCGCGCGCATCACCGATGGGCCGCCGCCGGCGATGAAGGCGTACGCCGCCAGCAGCACGATGGCGGCGCCGGCCGCCCAGCCGCCGCGAATGCGAATCGCCCACAGCAGGCCCGAGCACAAGGCCGGCGAGGATCGCGATGTTGCCTCCCGAGATGGCGATGACGTGATACGTGCCGGCCTCCTGCAGTCGCTGCTCGACCACTGGGTCGAGCGCGCCGCGATCGCCGATCAGGATCGCCACGGCGATCGCCGCCGACTGCGCGTCGCGAGATCCGACGTGACGGTTGATGGCGCTTCTGACGGCCGACCGGATGGCGGACGCCGTCTCGTCGATCCACGATCCGCGCCCGACCACCTGCACCAGGGCGGCGCTCTTCACGGTGCCGACCAGCGACATGCCCCGCCGGGCCAGCATTCGTTCCTGATCGGGCACGCCGGCGTTGAGGTACCTGGCCGGCCGTCGCAGGACCGCCATCGCGCGAATCGTGCGACCGGCACGCCACTGATCGATCGCGCCCGCCGCCATTGACCCAAGGACGGTGATCGACACGCCACCCTCTGCCGGCTCGAGGCAGGCTCCGGCGGACACGCGATCGACGCGCACTCGAAGCGCGGCGCCGGCCTCGGTCGCGTAGGCGTCCGCCATCAACCGGCCCTCGATCTCCAGCGGGAGTTTCCTGCCTCTCCAGACCGAGAGTTTCCAGAGCGAATCCGCCGATGCGATCCTCGAGAAATTGCCTGAGCGGCGGATGCATCGCCCGCTGCTCGGCGGCGCTGCCGATCAGTGCGCACAGGGGCAGGAATCCGAGTGTCACGCACCAGCGCGCGACGGCCAACCGCCCGCGAGCCGCGGCGACAAACGACGCCAGCGCGAAGACCGCCACGGCCCACTGCGCCGGCGCGATCGTGGCAGGCTCGAGAAACACACCGGCGGCGATGCCGGCGGCGCATGCGGATGCGAGAAGAAGTGACGTCGACATGCCCCACCGGGTGCAAACGGCGGGGCGGCGGCAATCAGGCCGGAAGGCGCCAGATCGTCAGGGGAGAGGCGCAGAAACTGCCTGCGGATCGCTCCCGAGGCATCTCAATTATTACTGCGCAGCAACGGCGGCGTAGTAGTCCTGCAGGGCCCGGACGTCGAGGCCTTCCGTCTTGAGCGCGCGAATCGCTTCGAGCGCCGCGGCGGCGCCGGTGATCGTCGTGATACACGGCACGCCGGCCATCATGGCGGCACGGCGAACCGCCTTGTCGTCGAAGAACGACTCGCGGCCGTGCGGCGTGTTGATGACCATCGAGATCTTCCGGTTGACGATCTCGTCGGCGAGGCTCGGGCGCCCTTCGTTGACCTTGAAGACCACCGAGCAATCGACGCCGTGCGCGCGCAGGTATGCGGCCGTGCCGCGCGTGCCGATGATCTGGAAGCCAAGCGCCGCCAGCCCCTGCGCGATCGGCAGCACGTCGTTCTTGTCTTCGTTGTTGACCGTGATGCACACGGCGCCCTGCTCGGGCAGGCGCTGACCGGCGCCAAGCATCGCCTTGACGAACGCCATGCCAAAACTGCTGGCGCCTCCCATCACTTCCCCGGTCGATTTCATCTCGGGTCCGAGGATCGTGTCGACGCCGGGGAACCGGACGAACGGGAACACCGGGCTCTTCACGAAGACGCCGGCCGGCGTCAGGTCGTCGGTCACGCCCAGATCCGCCAGCGACTTTCCCGCCATCACGCGGGCGGCAATCTGCGCGAGCGGCTGGCCGTTCGCCTTCGACAGGTACGGCACCGTGCGCGACGCGCGCGGGTTCACCTCGAGCACGTAGACGGTGTCGTCCTTGATCGCGTACTGCGCGTTCATCAGGCCGATCACCTTCAGCGCCCTGGCGATGCGCCGGGTGTAATCGCGGATGGTCGCAATGTGGCGATCGTTGAGGAACGGCGGCGGGACGACGCAGGAGCTGTCACCCGAGTGGATGCCGGCCTCCTCGATGTGCTCCATGATGCCGCCGATGACGACGGCGCCGGATTCGTCGGCGACGCAGTCGACGTCGATTTCCTTGGCATGTTCGAGAAAGCGATCGATCAGGATCGGGCGATCGTGCGACACGTCCACCGCGCTTGCCATGTATCGATCGAGGGTGGCGACGTCGTAGACGATCGCCATGGCGCGGCCGCCGAGCACGTACGACGGCCGCACGACGACCGGGAACCCAACCCGCGCCGCCACCTCGCGCGCCTCGGCCTTCGACGATCGCGGTGCCGCTCGACGGCTGCGGGATGCCGAGATCCCACAGCAGCTGATTGAATCGCTGCCGATCCTCCGCCAGATCGATCGAGTCCGGCGAGGTGCCGAGAATCGTCACGCCGGCTTCCTGCAGCGCCAGCGCCAGCTTCAACGGCGTCTGTCCGCCGAACTGCACGACGCACGACACGTCGACGTTGCCGTCGCGTTCGCGCTCGATCACCGCCATCACGTCCTCGAACGTCAGCGGCTCGAAGTACAGCCGATCGGCGGTGTCGTAGTCGGTCGACACCGTCTCGGGATTGCAGTTGATCATCACGGTCTCGAATCCCTCGGCCTTGAATCCGAACACGGCGTGACAGCAGCAATAATCGAACTCGATGCCCTGGCCGATGCGGTTCGGGCCGCTGCCGAGGATGATGATCTTCTGCTTGTCGGTCGGCTCCGCCTCGCAGCTGTCTTCGAAGCTGCTGTACAGATACGGCGTGAACGACTCGAACTCCGCCGCGCAGGTATCGATGCGCTTGTACGCGGTCTTGAGTCCCAGTTCCTGGCGCTTTTCCCGGACCGCGGCCTCATCCACACCCAGAATGTCGGCGAGCTCGCGATCGCCAAACCCCGCGCGCTTGAGCGTGCGCATCAGGTCGTGCGACATGTCCCGCAGGCCGATCATCTCGGCGGTCTTGCGCAGCTCGACCATCTCCCTGAATTGCTGCAGGAACCACGGGTCGATGTTGGTCAGCTCGTGGAGCTTCTCGACGTCCCAGCCGAGGTCGAGCGCGTGGAACAGCGCCCACATCCGGCGATCGTTCGGAATCACCAGCTTGCGGCGCAGCGCCGCCTCGTCCTCTTCGCTCGTGGCGGTCTCGTCCTCGCCGTCATCGGTGACGTGACGCCGGAACAGCAGGCCTTCCTTGCCGAGCTCGAGCGACCGCACACCCTTGAGGAAGGCTTCCTTGAAGGTGCGGCCGATCGCCATCGCCTCGCCCACCGACTTCATCTGCGTCGTCAGCGTGCGATCCGCCTGCGGGAACTTCTCGAAGTTCCAGCGCGGAATCTTGACGACGACGTAGTCGATCGTCGGCTCGAAGGATGCCGGCGTGACGCGCGTGATGTCGTTGGGAACCTCGTCGAGGCGGTAGCCGAGCGCGAGCTTCGCGGCGATCTTGGCGATCGGGAAGCCGGTTGCCTTCGACGCCAGCGCGGACGAGCGTGACACGCGCGGATTCATCTCGATCACGATCATCCGGCCATCATCCGGGTTGATGGCAAACTGGATGTTCGAGCCGCCGGTCTCCACGCCGACGCGGCGGATGATGCGGCGGCCCCAGTCGCGCATGCGCTGGTATTCCTTGTCGGTCAGCGTCAGCGCCGG
Source organism: uncultured cyanobacterium (assembly GCA_963833135.1). Taxonomy (GTDB): domain Bacteria; phylum Acidobacteriota; class Vicinamibacteria; order Vicinamibacterales; family UBA2999; genus 12-FULL-67-14b. The sequence goes on from CAWHWW010000023.1 coordinate 35,552, forward strand.
CGCCACGGTGATGCTGTCGCCGGTGTGCACGCCCATCGGATCGATGTTCTCGATCGAGCAGATCACGACGAAGTTGTCGGCGCCGTCGCGCATCACCTCGAGCTCGAACTCTTTCCACCCGATCACCGATTCCTCGACGAGGATTTCGTGCACGGGGCTCAGGTGCAGCCCGCGGCCGGCGATCTCCTTGAACTCCTCGAGGTTGTAGGCGATGCCGCCGCCGACGCCGCCCATCGTGAACGACGGGCGGATGATCGCCGGAAAGCCGGTCCGGTCGACAATCTCGAGGGCCTCCGCCAGCGTCCTGGCGACGCCGCTCTCGGGAACGACGACGCCGATTTCCTTCATCGCGTCGCGGAACAGCAAGCGGTCCTCGGCGACCTTGATCGCCGGGATGGACGCGCCAATCAACTCGACGTTGTATTTTTTCAGGATGCCGAGCTCGTCCAGCTGCACGGCGAGATTGAGCGCCGTCTGGCCGCCGACGGTCGGCAGGAGCGCATCGGGACGCTCGCGCTCGATGATCTTCTCGAGCGCCTCGGGCGTCAGCGGCTCGACATACGTGCGATCGGACAGCTCCGGGTCGGTCATGATCGTCGCCGGGTTGCTGTTGACGAGGACGACCTCGAGGCCTTCGCTGCGCAGCGCCTTGACCGCCTGCGTGCCGGAGTAGTCGAACTCGCACGCCTGCCCGATTACGATCGGGCCTGAGCCGATGACCAGGACGCGCTTGATGTCTCGGTCACTCCTCTTCGGCACTACTACTTTTCTCCATTTCCTGGATGAACTCGTCGAACAGGTAGTCCGCGTCGTGTGGGCCCGGGGACGCTTCGGGATGGTACTGCACGGAGAAGATCGGCTTGTCCGTATGACGGAGCCCTTCGACCGTGCCGTCGTACAGGTTCAGGTGCGTCACGCGAACGTTCGACGGCAGCGAATCCGGGTCGACCGCGAAGCCGTGGTTCTGCGACGTGATTTCGATCGCGCCCGACGCAAGCTGCTTGACGGGATGATTGCCGCCGCGATGACCGAACTTCAACTTGTAGGTCTTCGCGCCGAGCGCGAGCCCCATCAGCTGATGCCCGAGGCAGATGCCAAACGTCGGCACGCCGGTCCCGGCAATCTGCTTGATGTTGTCAATCGCGTAGGTGACCGCCGCCGGATCGCCGGGGCCGTTGCTCAGGAAGATTCCGTCGGGCTTCCAGGCGAGCACTTCCGCCGCGGGCGTCGACGCCGGGAACACGCGCACCTCGCAGCCGTGCGCGGCAAGCCGCCGGAGGATGTTCAGCTTGATGCCGTAATCGTACGCCGCGACGCGAAGCGGCCGCTTCGCCCGTCGCAGCGGCGCAACACCGTAGCTCGCGTCCGTCACCGCGTCGGCCAGCGACGTCTCGAAGTCGTAGGCCTCCTTGCAGGTGACGTCCTTTACGAGATCGCTGCCTTCCATGTGCGCGATCTGCCGCGTCCGTTCAATCAGCGCCGCGGGATCGACCGCGCCGGTCGCGATCAGGCCGCGCATCACGCCGGCCGAGCGCAGCTTCTTCGTCAGGGCGCGCGTGTCGATATCGCCGATGGCGACGATGTTGTGACGCGTCAGGTAGTCGCGGAGCGTGCCCTGCGCGCGCCAGTTGCTCGACACCGGCGACGGATCGCGCATCACGAAGCCGGCGACCTGCGGCCGTTCCGACTCCCGGTCGGTATCGGCGACGCCGTAGTTGCCAATCTGCGGCGCGGTCATCGTCACGATCTGCCCGGCGTACGACGGATCGGTCAGGACTTCCTGGTAGCCGGACATGCTGGTGTTGAAGACCACTTCGCCCTCGGTGTGTCCGGGGGCGCCCGCGGAGACGCCCTGGAACCAGGTGCCGTCTTCGAGTGCCAGAATCGCGTTCATTGCTGCTCCAGTGCGGTCAACGACGCGGCGGCGCGAGCGCGCTCGCCGGCGACCACCCGCACGGTGGTCGCGAAATTGCGGTAGCCGGGCATCGTCATCTCGATCCGGTATTCACCGGGCGCCAGATCATTGACGGTCAGCGGCGTCGTACCGCCTGGCTTGCCGTCGATGGTCACCGCGGCACCGGCCGGTCGCGAGTCCACGATGAGTGTCCCTGTCGATGCCGCGGGCTTGCCGAGTGTGGCAGGAGTGCTCGGTCGCGGCACTCCGCCTTCGCTGGGCTTCGGCGAGGCAGGCGCAGTCGTCGCGGCGAGCCGGACGTCGAGCGTGCGTGCAGGGCGCTCCTTTGTGATCGACACCCTGAGCGTCTCGGCGACGTAGCCCGGCCGAACGAGGGTGACGGTGCGCGTGCCGACATCGAGATCACGAAGCGCCAATGGCGTCTCGCCACGGACCACCCCATCGACCGTGACGGTCGCTCCGCTCGGAGCCGATCGCACCAGCAGGCGCCCCGGCCTCGCAGGTGCCTTAGGCGCCTCGGGTGCCTTGGGTGCTGGCGCTTCAGCTGCCTTCGGTGCAGGAGTTTCAGGTGTCTTCGCTGCCGCACCTGAGGCATCCAAGGCACCTTGATCAGCTGCCGTGGCCATCGTTTGTGGCGCTTGAGACTGGAGCGCCCTCGGGCGCGCCATATAGCCCGCCGCGAATCCGAAAACGGCGCCGACCATCACCGCGAGGAAAAGGGCGACCGACCCGAAACGCGGCGCCTCCATTGCCCGGGAACTTGGCGCCGTGATCGAAGGATTCCACGCCGGCACGGGCGTAATCGGCGGCGTTGGCGGCTCCGACACCGGCACCGGCATCATCGCGTCGAAATCGGGTTGTGCCGCGGTGATGATCGACTCTTCAGCGACGATCTTGACGTCGTCAACACTGAAAACCGGGGGCTCCGCCAGGTCACCTGCGCTGATCGGCAGCACCGCCGCCGGGTCCTCGGGCGCGAACTCGGCGACGTCGGTCTCATCAATGTCAGCCCCATCGGCGCCGGTCTCGGCGGCATCGGCGGCGGCGCCATTGGCGCCGGCCAGTAAAGGCAATTCGGGCACCACGGCGCCCGCAAACGCATCGCAGAACGCGCCGCACGAGGTAAAACGCTCGCCAGGCTTCGGCGCGAGCGCGCGCGTAAACGCCTTTGAGAGCGCCGGGCGATCGACGCCGGGCATCGCGCGGACCTCGATCGCCCGATCGCCGGTATGTGCGATCGGACGCCCGAACAGCCATTCGTACGCGATCGCGGCAAGCGAATACTGATCCGACAGCGGCGTCGCGCCGTGTCCGTCGATGACTTCGGGCGCGGCATATGGCACGCGCGCACTCGTCCCGGCAATCACCGACGTCGCATCGTCGTTCACAAACACTTTGCTGGGATGAAGAGCGCCATGAACGAGGCCGGCGCGATGCGCGGCGTCGAGACGGCGCGCAATAGCACGGATTCGCGGGATCAGATCGTCGATCGCCGCCGGGCCGAAATCACGGAGCGCGGTTTCAAGGGAAATGCCACCGGATTCGGGTGAAACCCGAAACGGTCCAGCGTCATCGAAACCTGAGTCGAACAATGCCTCGTCGTCGTTCAATTTCGACTCTCAATGTTACCATCAACGGTTGACAGCTTTAGCGAGCGTTTGAGACAGTACGTCCCGGTGCCTTCCGACGTCTCACCCACCGCCGCCTCATCTCTGGCGGTAGACATCCGAACATTCCCGTGGATCCGGCGGCTGGCGTCAGACTATGCCTTCGCGTTTGCCAAGGTGGCGCCGTTTTTTGCCGGCGATCCGGCAACCACGGCGGCGTGGGCGGACACCATCAAGCGGTCGCAGAGTTTCACGCGGCAACCCGCGGAGATCGCACGCGTCATCGCTGCGCAACAGGCCGCGCGCAATGCGCCTGCGGCAGCGCGCGAGTCGGCGGCGCGGCTGGCCGATCCCGCAACGCGCGTCGTCATCACCGGCCAGCAAGCCGGGCTGTTTGGCGGCCCGTTGTTCACGCTGCTCAAGGCGGTCACGACGATGAAGCTGGCGGCAGAGGTGTCGCGAGAGCATCGCGTGCCCGTCGTCCCCGTCTTCTGGATCGACGCCGAGGACCACGACTGGCCGGAAGTGAGCGGATGTACGGTGCTCGACAGCGAGTTCGCTCCCGCCACGGTGCGGCTTGCGGATCTTCCCGGCGCCGGCTCCCTGCCCATCGCCCGCCTGACGCTGAACGACGCCGTCCAGACCGCCCTCGATCACCTGCACACTTCGCTTCCCGACACCGAGTTCAAGGCCGAACTACATGGCGGCCCTTCGCAGCGCCTACGTGCCGGGCCGGAGCATGTCCGCGGCCTTCGCCGTGTGGCTCGAGCACGTGCTCGGACCGCACGGCCTGGTCGTCTACGACTCGTCAGATCCGGCGTCGAAACCGCTGGCGCGCGACGTTTTCGTCAAGGAGATCAGCCAGCCGGGCGAGACCGCGCGGATTGCCGCCAAGGCAGGCGAGGCGCTCGTTGCCAAGGGGTATCACGCGCAGGCCACGTTGTCGGACGGCACCGTTTCGCTGTTCCATCTGAACGCCGAGCGCGCGCCAATCCGCATCGAGGGCCAGACGGCAGTGGCCGGCGAGCGCAGCATCACGCTCGACGAGCTCGCGGTCGAGGCGCGGGTCCATCCCGAGCACTTCAGCCCGAACGTCCTGCTACGCCCGCTGGTCCAGGACACGGTGTTCCCGACGATTTGTTATGTCGCGGGACCCAACGAGCTCGCCTATCTCGGACAGCTGAAGGACGTCTACGCCCACTTCGGGATTCCGATGCCGCTCTTCTATCAGCGCGGCACGGCGACGCTTGCCGATTCGGCCACGGTGAGATTCTTGTCGAAGTACGACCTGCCGATCACCGCGCTCCGCGCGCAGGATGAATCGACGCTCAACCAGTTGCTCGAAAGCCAGCTGCCACCGACCGTCGAGCAGGCGCTGACGTCGATGACGTCGGTCGTCGACGAGCGGATGGCCGCGATCGCCGGGGCGGTGGCGCAAATCGATCCAACGCTCGAGGGCGCGGCGAAATCCACCCTGGGCAAGATGCAGCACGAAGTCCAGTCGCTGCACAACAAGGTGATACAGGCGGCGAAGCGGAAGGATGACACGCTGCGCCGCCAGTTCCAGCGCGCGCAGGCCCTGACATTCCCCCAGGGCCACCCGCAGGAACGTGAAGTCGGCTTCGTGTGGTTCCTCAACCGCTACGGGCCGGCCCTGGTGGATCGCTTGATGGACGAGTTGCCGCTCGCCATGGGCCACCACTGGGTCTTGACGATTTGAGGAAGAAGAAAAAAGGACGCGGCTGGCGCATTCGTCTTGCGCGCTTCCGCTGGCCCGCGTTGCTGGCGCCCTACAAGCGCCGGATCGCGATCGGCCTGGGCGTGTTGGCCGTCGTCATGCTCGGCGCCGTCACGTATCTCTACGTATCATACGGCCGCATCATCGACGAGCGCCTGCACGGCGAGCGAGACCGCGCCGTACCCCGAATCTTCGCGCGCCCGTTGACACTTCAGACCGGCCAGAACATGAGCCAGGCAGAGCTCATCGGCCGGCTCAATGACGTCGGCTACGCGCAGCGGGCGCGAGTCGAGCGCGCCGGCGATTTCGCGATCGATCGCACCAGCATCGTCATCCTGTCGCGCGGCGGCGATCAGGCCGGCAAGGTCGTGACGGTGTCGTTCCCGGAACCGCCGGTGATTCGCAAGAAGACAGCGAAGCCTCCGGCACCGCCGCCGCAGCGCATCGTGAAGCTGCAGGCGCAGGCGAAGACGATCGACCGCGTGACGCTCGACGCGCCGCTCTTGACGGCGATGATGACCGGCTCGCGCGAAAAGCGCCGCCGCGTCGCCCTCGAGGCGATTCCGCCGCGAATGAAGGAAGCGGTGCTGGCGATCGAAGACCGGCGTTTCTACTATCACCCGGGCATCGATCCGATTCGCATGGTCGGGGCGGTCTTCACGAACGTGTTCGGCGATCGGCCGTACCTGGTCGGCGGCAGCACGATCACGCAGCAGCTGGCGCGCAACTTCTTCCTGACCGAGCAGATGCAGGTCGAGCAGCAGACACGGCAGCGCTCCTACGGCCGCAAGGTCCTCGAGCAGCTCATGTCGGTCATCCTCGAGACCAAGGCGTCCAAGGACGAAATCCTCGAGCTGTACCTGAACGACGTGTATCTCGGCAATCGCGGCTCGTTCGCGCTGCACGGCGTCGCCGAGGCGTCGAAGATCTACTTCAGCAAGGACGTCAGGAACCTGACCCTCTCTGAAGCGGCCTTGATCGCCGGCGTCATCCAGTCGCCCTTCAATCACTCGCCGTTCAACAACCCCGAGCGCGCGCGCGACCGCCGCAACGTGGTGCTGCGCGCCATGGTGGATGCGGGTTACATCACCGACGATGCCGCGGACCGGGCACAGCGGGAACCGATCGCCGTGGTCGCGCGATCGGTCGACAACGAGGCACCGTATTTCATCGACTACGTCGCCGACGCCCTCGACACCACCTTTCCAGGCGCGGTGTCAAAGCCGGGCGCGCTCGATATCTACACGACGCTCGACCTGAACCTGCAGCGCTACGCGCAGGAAGCGGTGAATGCCGGCATCGCCAGCGTCGATTCGATCCTGTCGCGCCGCAAGCGCGGGCCGAAGCGCGTCGCGCAGGCCGCGCTCGTGGCGGTCGATCCGAAGACCGGCGACATCCTCGCTTTGATCGGCGGCCGCTCCTACAGCCAGTCGCAATTCAACCGCGCCGCCGCGGCGCGGCGGCAGATCGGCTCGACGTTCAAGCCGTTCGTCTATCTCGCGGCGTTCGAGAAGGCCGCCGACGATGGCACGGCCGACGTGACTCCGGCGACGATTGTCTTCGACGAGCCGACGACGTGGAACTTCGACGACCAGGAGTGGACGCCGAAGAATTACGACGGCGAGTACGACGGCGCAATCACGCTGCGTCGCGCGCTCGCGATGTCGCGCAATGTCGCGGCGGTGAAGGTCGCCGAACAGACCGGCTACGACCGCGTCGTTTCGCTGTGGAAGAAGGCCAGGGTCGGCGTGCCGGATCAGGTGAGGCCGTACCCGTCGGTCGCGCTGGGCGTCGTCGAACTGACGCCGCTCGAGGTCGCCGAGGCGTACACGATCTTTCCCAACCGGGGAGCGCTGAAGAAGCTCCGCTCAATCGCCAGCATCTCGAGCGGCGAGAACGTTGCCAGGCCGAAGGTGGATCCGGGACCGACTGTGGCGAGACCGGCAACCGCGTTTCTGGTCACGCACATGATGCGCAGCGTCCTCAACGAAGGCACCGGCGCCGGGGCCCGGGCGAACGGCTTTGCGGGGGATGCGGCCGGCAAGACCGGGACCACCAACGATCTGCGCGATGCGTGGTTCGTTGGTTTCACGCCGGAGCTTCTCACGGTCGTCTGGGTTGGCCTCGACGACAATCAGCCGCTCGGCATGAGCGGCGCGCAGGCGGCGCTGCCGATCTGGACGTCGTTCATGAAGAACGCCGTCGCCGGCCGCGCCGGCTCGACGTTCGAGGCGCCGCCTGGCGTCAGCCTCATCGAGATCGATCGCGATACCGGCAAGATCGCGACACCAATTTGCCCACGACTGACCACCGAGGCATTCCTCTCGGGGACCGAGCCAGCTTGCCGCTTGCGAGCTGCATCGAATTCAGTAGCCAGTAGCCAGATGCCAGTAGCCGGGCGAACGTTCTTCTGGATACTGGCTACCGGATACTGGATACTGAATCCATGAACCACGAAGTCTTTGCTGCGCTCGGAGAGGCGCTCTCGCGCGGCGAAGAAGCAGCCCTGGTGACGATCGTGTCGTCGAACGGATCGACGCCGCAACGCGTCGGCGCGAAGATGCTCGTCTTTGGCGACGGGCGAATCGTCGGCACCGTCGGCGGCGGCTGCTACGAGCATGACGCGATCGGCAAGGCCAGGCAGGTCTTGCAGACGCGCAAGGCAACGACCGTCAAGTACGATCTCAACGACGACTTCGCCGAGGAGACCGGGCTCGTCTGCGGCGGGCAGATGGAAGTGTTCATCGAGCCCATCGAAGCTTCGCCGGCCGTCTACATCTTCGGTGCCGGGCACGTCGGCTATTACCTCGCCAGGATCGCGCATGAAGCGGGCTTTGGCGTCCACGTCATTGACGACCGCGCGGCGTTCGCGAACACCGAACGCTTTCCGTTCGCGGCGTCGGTCGTCGTCGACGACATCCCGGCCTGGCTCGCGCAAACACAGATTCCCTCGACCGCCTACGCGGTGATCGTGACGCGCGGTCATCGCAACGACCTCGACGCGCTGCGGGCGCTCGCGCCCCGCGACCTTCGCTACATCGGGTTGATTGGCAGCCGTGCCAAGGTCGCCCGGCTCTACGACCAGCTGCTGGCCGAATCGAACCTCGACCCGGCGTTGCTCGAGCGCATCCACGCGCCGATCGGCCTCGATCTGGGAGCCGTGACGCCGCAGGAAATCGCCGTCAGCATCACCGCGGAACTGATCGCAGTCCGGCGCGGCAAGGCCGATGCGCTCAAGTCCGCCTCGCTGCGATGGTTCCCCAACCTCAAAGCCCTTCGCTAGTCGTCCGCGGCGCCACCATCCTCACCATGAACGACGCCTTCGACGTGGTCGAAGGTGACGTGGTGGTTCGCGGCGGGCGCATCGAGTCGGTCGGTCCTGCAGCGGGCGCCGCCGGAGCCCACGCCGCCGGCGGCGGCGTAAGAGTAATAGAAGCGCGCGGCGCCTACCTGCTGCCCGGCTTCATCCAGACGCACATTCATCTCTGCCAGACGCTCTTTCGCGGGTATGCCGATGATCTGGCCTTGCTCGAGTGGCTGAAGACGCGGGTATGGCCGATGGAGGCCGCACATACGCCCACATCCCTCGCCGCGGCGGCACGGCAAGCCGCGTCTGAGCTCCTTCGATCCGGCACGACCACCGTGCTGACGATGGAAACGGTTCACGACACCGACGCCGTCTTCGAAGCGCTCGAGCCGATGGGCCTTCGCGCCGTCGTCGGCAAGTGCATGATGGACGCCGACGCCGCGGTGCCGTCGCGGTTGCTGGAACAGACGTCCCAGTCGATCGACGAGAGCGTCGCGATCGCCAGGCGCTGGCACGGCAGGGCCGATGGACGCCTTCGAGCGGCGTTCGCGCCGCGGTTCGCCGTGTCGTGCTCGCGTGAGTTGCTCGAAGCCGTCGCACAGCTGGCACTCGAACACAACCTCGTCATCCACACGCACGCGTCCGAGAATCGCGACGAGATCGCCCTGATCAGGTCGCGCACGGGCCGCAAGAACATCGACTATCTCGCGGACACGGGCCTGACCTCGCCGCATTTGTGTCTCGCCCATTGCGTGTGGGTCGATGACGACGAGCAGGCCGTGCTGGCGGAGCGAGGCGTCAAGGTGCTGCACTGCCCCGGATCGAACTTGAAGCTTGGATCCGGGTTGGCGCCGGTGGTGGAAATGCGCGCCAGGGGCATCTCGGTTTCGCTCGGCGCGGACGGTGCGGCCTGCAACAACCACCTCGACATGTTCGAGGAGATGCGCCTCGCCGCGGTCCTGCAATCGGTCCGTCACAAGCCAGGGGCGCTGACGGCACGCGACGTCGTCTCGATGGCGACTCGGGAAGGCGCCCGCGCGATCGGTCTCGAGCATGAGGTCGGCAGCATCGAGGTCGGCAAGCGAGCCGACCTGGTCCTGATCGATGCCAGCGGTCCCGATCCGTATTCGACGATCGTTTACGGCAGCCGTGGGACGAATGTCAGGTCGACGATCGTCGACGGTGAAGTTCTCGTCGACGACTTCCGCCCAACCCGCTGGGATCCCGACGAGATAGCCGCAACCGCCCGCGCCGAGGCGGCGGCCCTCGCGCGGCGCGCGAACCTGTTCTGAGACTTGTGGTCCGGCTAAAGCCGGACTCTACAGCGGTTCGGCGTGGTGTCCGCCTTCAGGCGGACCACAGCAAACCTTTTTTCAAACTGCCCGTCTAATATGTCGTGACGCGACATATCGCGTCACGACCTATGACGATCATCAAACGCGACCCTGCCCCGTTCCTGCCGATGACCACTGCAGCCTTTCACGTGCTGCTGGCGCTGGCCGACGGCCCGAAGCATGGCTACCTGATCCTCAAAGACGTCGAAGAGCGCACGGCCGGCGACGTCCGGCTGAGCACCGGCACGCTCTACGGCCTGATCAAGCGGTTTCTCGATGATGAGTTGATCGTCGAGATGCCGGCGGACGACGACGGCAACGAGCGGAGACGGCCTTACAAGTTGACACCCTTCGGCCGCCAGGTCGCGCGCGCCGAAGCGGTTCGCCTCGAACAGATGGTCACGGCCGCCCGCGGTGCGCGGCTTCTTCCCGATCGAGGTTGACGTGTCGCGACGCCTCTATCGCTTCCTGCTCCTGATGTTGCCGGGCTGGTTCCGCGAGGAGTTCGGCCGCGAAATGACGCAGGCGTTCGTCGACTCGCGCGGATCGCTCTTCACCAACGCGCCCGCCGTGATGGCACTGGCGATCCGCCTGCACATCGAGGCGCTGCGGCAGGACCTGCGTCTACGCACTGCGCACCCTGCGGCAAACACCGACGTTCACGGTCACCGCCATCGGCACCCTTGCGGTCGGCCTGGGCCCAACGCTGGTGGTGGCCAGTTTCCTCTACCAGATCGTGTTGTCGCCGCTGCCCTTCAACGAGCCCGATCGGCTCGTGCGGTTCTGGCACGCGCGTCTCGAGCGCAACCAGACGCGAGTGCCGCTGTCGATCCCGGATTACATGGACTTCCGCGCGAAGCAGGACGTCTTCGAAGCGTTTGCCGCGCACACGGGAACAAGCGTCGCGATGATCATCGATGGTGCGCCACGGCAGGTGACGGGTGTTCTCACGACATCCGATCTGCACGACGTGCTCCGCGTGCATCCGCGCCTCGGCCGTCGACTCCTGCCGCAAGACGAGGCGCCGGGGGCGCCGCCGGTCATCGTGATCGGTCCGTCACTCTGGCGCAGCGAATTCGGGGGCCGGGCAGACGTCATCGGCACACACGTCAAGGTCGATGGCGCCGACACCACCATCGTCGGAGTGCTGCCCGATGGCTTTGACTTTCCTCAGGGCAGCGCGAACGCGTGGGTGCCGCTCACGCTCGATCCGCAACAACGGAAGCCGTGCCACGCAGTTTCTGAACGGCACGGCGCGATTGAAGCCCGGCGTGTCAATGGCGCAGGCTCAGGACGCGATGAACGGCCTCGCACTCGGCCTGGCCAGTGCGTATCCGGACACGAATGCCGGCAAGTCGGTGGAGCTCTTTGACCTCAAGGAGCAGATCAATGGCGACGCGCCGAGATTGATCGTCATCCTGAGCGCCGCCATCGCGGCGGTGCTGCTGATCGCCTGCTTGAACGTGGCGAGCCTCCTCACCGTTCGCGCGTCGATGCGCGGCGCCGAGCTCGCCGTTCGCACGGCGCTCGGTGCAACGGGTCGCCGGCTGCGGCGCCAATTGATGGTGGAACATCTTCTGCTCGCCGCCGGCGGAGGCGCCCTTGCCATTCCGCTGGGCCTGGCCTTGCATCGCGCCATCGTCGAGCAGCGGCTGCTGAACCTGCCGCGAACGGCCACCGCATTCGGATGGGAGCCGGTGGCGGCGCTTGCCGTGCTCGTGTTGACGATCGGCGCCGTGCTCGCGCGGATCGCGATTCGCCGCACGTCCAGCGTGTCGGCGTCTTCGACCCTGCTCGGTCTGGTCCGTCACACGGGCAGCCGCGGATCGATGCGGCTCCGGCAAGGCCTGGTCATCGCAGAAGTCGCCGCAACGTTGCTGCTGCTGGTCACAGCGGGTCTCATGCTTGAAAGCGCGCGTCGCCTCTCTTCGGTGGATCCGGGCTTCAGGACCGACAACGTCCTGACATTCGGCGTGGTGCTGCCCGGACACGCGTACATGGAAGCGAGCACTCGCCTCTCGTTCGCCAATCGAGTTGTCGAAGGCCTGAAGAGCCTGCCCGGCGTCAGAAACGCGACCGTTGGCGCGTATGCGCCGATGGGCGACATGCGCGGGACGCGCCGATTCGCGCGGGCCGATCAGCCGCCGCCCGTCACCGGACAGGAGCCTGTTGCGCTCGATTTGCCGGTGGGCGCCGATTACTTCTCGGTGATGGGCATTGAAGTGAAGGCAGGCCGCTCGTTCACCGATCGCGACGGCCCGCGATGCGCCGCCGGTGATGATCGTCAGCGACACATTCGCCCGCACGCACTTTCCAGGCGAGGACGCCATCGGCCGGCAGATTCGCTTCTACTCGAGCCGTCCGGGCGGCACACCTCCTCCAACCCGCGAGATCGTCGGCGTCGTCCGCGACGTCCGGCAGGACGGCGTGCGCCAGACGCCAATCCCGCAGATGTACTCGCCGTATGCGCAGAACTCCTGGAGCTTCGTCAGCTTCTTCGTTCTGGTTGATGGCGATCCAGGCGCCGTCGCGGCGTCCGTGCAGCGTGTCGTGACCGCCGTCGATCCGGAGCGTCCGGCTCGCGACGTGCTGACAACGCAAGCCATCGTGCGCGGATCGACCGAGCGTCATCGCGCGATCACATTCATGCTGCTCGCGTTGGCCGGACTCGCGATCCTTCTCGCGATGGTCGGGCTCTACGGCATCGTCGCGACCGCCGCCGCGTCGCGCTCGCGAGAGATGGCAATTCGCGCCGCGATCGGCGCGCGCCCGCCCGAACTGTTGCGTCTCGTCCTCGGCCAGGCCCTCATCGCCGCGGCGGCCGGGATCGCCATCGGCGTGGTGGCAAGCCTGGCGGTGACGAAGGGACTGGAGAGCCTGCTCTACGAAGTGCCGGCGAAGGATCCCCGCATCCTGGCTGCGACGAGCGCGGTCCTCTTTCTCGTGAGCGGCCTCGCGGGCTACCTGCCGGCACGCCGCGCCATGGTCGAAAATCCCGCCCAAATCCTGCGATCGAAATAGGCCGTGTTACACTATTAGCAGTCGTGAATTGACTGCTAATGTCATTCAACAAGAAAGACATGACTGGTCCGGCCCTATCCGACCGAACCCGCCGAATTCTGGCGACGCTCGTACGCTCCTACATCGAGACGGGGGAACCCGTCGCGTCGGCGACGCTCGCGCATAAGGCGGGACTGAATCTGTCGTCGGCCACCGTCCGCAACGTCCTGGCCCAGCTCGAAGAGATGGGCTACGTCTGGCAGCCGCACACCTCGGCCGGCCGCGTCCCGACCGACGCGGGCTATCGCTGTTACGTCGACATGCTGCTCGACACGCGCCGCTCCACCAAGGACGCGTCGGCGGTCGAAGCGCGCCTGCGGCAGGAAGCCGGCGATGCGCCGCTGATGGATGACCTGCTGTCGTCGACCTCGCACGTGCTGTCGGAGGCGGGCAAGGGCGTCGGCTTCGCAATCGCGCCACCGAACGCACAGGCGCTCTTTCAGCGGATCGAGTTCGTGCCGCTCAGCGGCAACCGCATCCTCGTCGTCGTGGTCGCCAGCGGCAACCAGGTCTCGCAAAAGACCGTGGACATCGGCGAAACGGTCAACACGTCCGAGCTCACGCAGGCCGCGAACTTTCTCAATTCCGAATTCTCCGGACAGACCCTGGACGAGGTGCGCGCCGGCGTGATCGATCGCCTCAAGCAGGAACGGTCGTTGTACGATCAGCTGCTGGGACTGGCGTTGCGGCTCGCGAGCAGCTCGTTCGAGAATCTCGAACGGCCGACGGCGGTGTACGTCGACGACGCAACCACGTTGCTCGAAGAGGTGGTCCAGGCGAGCGGCATTTCGACCGCGACCCTGAAGGCATTGTGGCGGATGGTGGAGGAGAAGCAGCGTCTCGTGCGCATGCTGACCGAATACATCGACGGCCCGGGCCTGACCGTGGTCATCGGCGCCGAACACAACGACCCGGAATTGCGGCCATTCAGCTTGATCGCCGCCACGTATTTCGACGGCCGCAGCACCGGCACCGTCGGCATCATCGGCCCGACGCGCATGCGCTATTCGAAGGCGATCAGCGCCGTGGACATTGCCGCGATCGCCGTCGCCCGCGTGCTGCGCGACGTGAATTAGATACTAAGGGCTTAAGGCTTAGGGGCTTAAGGGCTTAGGTTCTTGAGGCCAGCAAGAAACCTGTGAAGTCATGAGTGAGCAACCAATCGATCCAGAAGAAGTGACTGCCGAAACGCCCGACGCCCCGCAGGAAGCGGGCGCGGCGGATACGCTGCAGAAAGAACGCGACGATCTGTACGATCGCCTGCTCCGCAAGACCGCCGAGTTCGACAACTTCCGCAAGCGCGTCGAGCGCGATCGCAAGGACATGATCGACTGGGCGGCTGCCGACGTGCTCGGCGACCTCCTGTCGATCGTCGACGATTTCGATCGCGCGCTCGAGGCGCCGGCGCCGCCGGAGGCGCAGTCGTTCAAGGCCGGCCTCGAATTGATCCAGCGCCAGCTCGCGGAACTTCTGAAGAAGCGCGGCGTCTCTACGGTCGAGGCGCTCGGCGCCGACTTCGATCCGCACCTGCACCAGGCCGTCGCTTACGAGGAAGTGCCCGGGGCGCGCGAAGGCGAAGTCGTCGGCGTGATGGCCAAGGGCTACAAGCTCGGCGATCGCCTGCTGCGTCCCGCATTGGTGAAGGTGGCGAAAGCATCGTGAGCAAGCGCGACTACTACGAGATCCTCGAGGTCTCCCGCACGGCCAACCGATCAGGAGATCAAGAGCTCGTATCGCAAGCTCGCGCTGAAGCTCCACCCCGATCGCAACCCGGGCGACAAGACGGCCGAAGAGAAGTTCAAGGAAGCGGCCGAGGCTTACGCGATCCTCAGTGACGGCGACAAGCGCGCCCGCTACGATCGGTTCGGTCACGCCGGCGTCGGCAACGGCGCGCAGGGGTTCGATCCGTCGCAGTTCAGCGGCTTCGAAGACATCTTCGGCGGCCTCGGCGACATTTTCGGGTTCGGCGGCGGCAGCCGCCGCGCCGGCCCGCAGCGCGGCGCCGATCTTCGCTACGACCTCGAGATCAAGTTCGAGCAGGCGGCGAAGGGCGTCGAGACGAATATCCAGATTCCGCGTCACGAGACGTGCGAAAGCTGCAAGGGCAATGGCGCCGCGCCCGGCACGTCGCCGTCAACCTGTCCGCAGTGCCGCGGCACCGGCCAGTTGCGGTATCAGCAGGGCTTCTTTACCGTCGCGCGGACCTGCGGCCAGTGCCGTGGCGCCGGCAAGGTGATCGCCAAGCCGTGCCCGGACTGCAGGGGCAACGGGACGATCGAACAGACGCCGCAAGCTCACCGTGAAGATTCCTGCCGGCATCGCGACCGGCCAGCGCCTGCGTCTCGCCGGCGAAGGCGAAGCAGGAACGCTTGGCGGTCCTCCCGGCGATCTCTACGTCGTCATCTTCGTGCGCGAGCACGAGTTCTTCCAGCGCGACGGCAACAACCTGCACTGCACCGTTCCGCTCGCGTTCACGACGCTCGCGCTCGGATCCGAGATCAAGGTGCCGGGCATCGACGGTGAAGAGACGGTCAAGGTCCCCGAGAGCACGCAGACCGGTACCACGTTCCGCCTGCGCGGCAAGGGTATGCCCGACGTATCCGGCCGCGGCCGCGGCGACCTGCTCGTGACCGTTCAGGCGATCACGCCGAAGAAGTTGTCGAAGGAGCAGAAGAAGCTGCTCGAGCAGCTGGCGGCGACCCTGCCCGATCAGAAGGTCAAGCCGAAAGAACGCGACGACGAAGACGACGATCGCGGCATTTTCGGCAAGGTCAAAGACATCTTCGGCTAGGGCCGCAGAAGGGCGCAGACTTCTCAGGGCCGCAGAAAGCACAGAAACGCGTGGGAAGTCTGGGCTGCGCTCATCCTCCGATCGCAACAGGTCGACGACTCGGAAGATCTCGTCTCCGCGATCCTCACGGACTTCTCTCCCGTCGCGATTCACGATCTCGCCGAGCGGCCGCTGCCGCCCGGCGGGCTCTGGGATCCGACCTACCCGCCGATCCCGGATCCGCCGCCGACTCCGCTGCATTGGAATGTCTGCTTCAACGACGCCGCCGAGCGCGATCGCGCCGCTGATGCGATTCGTCGCGCGATTCCGAATCTCGCCATCGAGCGCGTCGACGTGCCTGACGAGGACTGGGCGGCGCGATC
The DNA here is from genome assembly GCA_963833135.1 of uncultured cyanobacterium. GTDB lineage: Bacteria > Acidobacteriota > Vicinamibacteria > Vicinamibacterales > UBA2999 > 12-FULL-67-14b. Next base: position 51,666 of record CAWHWW010000023.1, read on the forward strand.
GCAACAGTCATTGAAGGCCATCCGCGCCGGCAGGTTCATCGTCGCGCCGCCCTGGGACCTGCCGACCGAAGCCGGCGGAGCGACGGTGATCGTCATCGAGCCGTCGATGGGATTCGGCACCGGCCATCACGCCACGACGCGGATGTGCCTGCGGTTGTTGTCGGAGATCGACGTCAGCGATCGCACCGTGCTGGATCTCGGAACCGGATCGGGCGTGCTCTCGATGGCCGCGGCGCTCAGCGGCGCGCGGCGTGTCGTCGGCATCGACGTCGATCAGGATGCGATCGATTCCGCCGAGACAAGTGCGCGGCTTGAACACCCTGCCGGACACGATCGCATTCGAGGTGTCTGATTTTCGCATGCGCCCGCCACAACCGGCGGACCTGGTCCTCGCCAACCTCACCGGCGGCATGCTGACGTCCACAGCCGGCGCGATCGCCGGCCTGGTCCGGCCTCACGGCCGGCTGATCCTCAGTGGATTCGATCACACCGAGGTTGATCGAGTGACGGAAGCGTTCAAGGGCTTCAGCGAACGCGCACGCCTGACCGAAGACAACTGGATCGCGGTGCTCCTGATCGCCGGCTCGTAAGTCCCGGCTTTTCTGGTAGCCTCCTCCTTATGACTACCGCAATAAGGAGCCTTCTCGCGGCCATCATCTGCTCGGTGGTCTTGGCAGGCACCATGCTCGCGTCGGCACAGGGGGTCAGGAGTCTGAGGTTCGTCTCGCCCGAACGGCCGCCGTTCACCGATGCGCCGGGCAAGCCGCGGTTTGCTCTCGACCTGGTCGAGGCCGCGCTCGAACGCATCAAGGTCAACGCGACGACGACCATCGTGCCGCCGGATCAGTATGCGAAGGCGCTGCTCACCGGACCATTCGATGGCACCGCGCTCGGCTGGCGTGACAGCGAGCGCGAGCGGGCGCTGCTCTTTTCCGATCCCTATCTCGAGAACCGTCTCGTCCTCGTCGGCCGACAAGGCACGGAGGTTTCGGCCGCGACACTGGCGGCGCTGAAAGGCAAGACCGTCGCGCTCGTCGAAGGCTATGCCTACGGCGACGGGTTCGAAACCGCCGGGCCCACGTGGGTCCGCTCCAAGGGCGAGCAGGACAGCCTCACCCTGCTCCTCAACAGCAAGATCGACTATTTCCTGATGGACGAGCTCGTCGTCCAGTATCTCGTCGCGAGCTATCCCGAAGAGGCGCGCACACGCCTCGCGATTGGAACCATCCCGCTGCACACGCGGTCGGTGCACTTGTCGCTGCACCGGTCGCTGCCCGACGCCGGCGCGATCATCAAGGGCTTCAACACGCAGTTGCGCGCGATGATTGCCGATCGCACGTATCACCGGCTGCTCCACGTGGACTGGATCCGCGCCGACGTCGATGGCGACGGCAGGGTCGAATATGTCGCCGAGAGCGATCAGGCCGGCTCGACGCAGCCGAAGCGTGCCTACGACTTGTTCTCGCAAACGGTGACGACGCCGGCGCCGTCAGGGCCGCCGGAGCCAGGAACGCTATTTCTTTGGCGGCTCCGTCTACAACGGCTGGTCGTCGGTACCGGACAAGTACAAGGTCGACCATCTGAATCGCGCCGATCACACGCACCCGACCGCGCGGGTGCTGACCTTCAGCTGGAAGTGATCACGGCACGAAGTAGCCCTGCTTCGCGATCACGTCGCCGCGGGCGCCCTTCAACGACACCTTGATCTGGTGCCAGCCCGGTTTCTGGGACCGGACGGTGAGTAGGTCAGCAGATAGCGCGCGCGCATCTCGTCCAGCACGCGTCCGAACAGCTCCTCCAACTGTCGATCGGATTGCGCCGACCAGTTCTGTCCGCCGGTGATCTGCACGAGGCGACCGAGAAAGGCGTCCGGCCGAAAGTGCACGGCATGCACGACCGCGTTGCTGCGCTTCGCCGACTCGAGGACGGTGTCCTCGGTCAGAAAACTCGCCGTGTCGAGTCCGTCGCTGAACAGCAACAGTAACGCGCGCGAATGATCGTCGGAGGCGGTGACGAGACCCAGGTACGCCGCATCGCGAAGCGCGGTGGCGCCGTCGCCGGACAGCGTCGCCAGCGGCGTCGTTGATCGCCGATCGATCGTGTCCCATCGGAACCACCGAGGTGACCCGGTGTGAGAACGTGATGAGCGAGGCCTGATCCTCGGGCCGCAATGCTTTGACCATCGCGCGGCTGGCCTTGATCAGGCTGGCCAGGCGCGGGCCTGACACACTCTTGCTGACGATCAAGCACCAGGGTCAGGCGAAGCGGTTCGGCGGCGAGCAGTGTCGCCTTCACGTCCTGGACGACGCCGTTGTCGGTGACGACGAAGTTAGCGGCCGTCAAACCCGCCACGGTCGTGCCGCCGCGCGTGACCGCCACGTCGACTTCGACCGCCTCGGTCTTGCTGCGAAACACGGGCTGCCCCGCCCACGCGAAAGTAGCCAACGCGAAACCGCTGAGCAGGACGGCCGCTCCCGCCGGTCGCATCGTCACGGACGCCGCGCCTCTTCGCGCAAGCCCTCCGTGGTGGTGGCGTCCATCAGCCCCAATCGAAAGAGCGTCCACGCGTCCACCGCTGGCGCGTCGCTGCCGGCTTTCAGACACTCAGCCGCCATTCCTCGCGCCTCGCTGAGTTGGCCGTTCAAGGCGTGCGCACTGCTCACCGCAAGACATGCCGTTTGAGAATCTGGGACGAGCAAACGCGCGGCCTTGTATTCGGCAAGCGCCGACGGTGCGTTTTTCTCGTGCTCGGCGGCCGTGCCGCGAAGCAGGTGCGCAAGGAATTGCGCTTCGGTGCTCGCGCTCTTGATGAACGCTGGCGACACGTCCTCCCACACGCGACGATCGTCGGTCAGCAAGTGGGCCCACGCCAGCCGAAGCCTCGCGCCCGCATGCACGGGATCGATCGCAATCGCCCGCCGATACTCCGCTGCCGCCGTCTGCAGGTCGTGGCCGGCGTTGCCCCGATAGGGCGTCGACGACGACGCGAGAGCCCGGTCGTAGAGCTCGCCTCGCACGATGAAGCCGCGAAGGTCACCGGCCTCCAGTCCCAGACCGGCGCGCCATTCGCTGAGCAGGCCAAGCACGACGAACAGATCCGGCGACTCGGGGTAACGAATACGCCCTTCGACGGTGAGCTCGCCGGCCACCTGGAAATGACCATGCGCCAGCAGGAGTCGCGCGGTCAGGGCGTACCACCGGCCGCCAAAACTCGCCAGCGCCTTCACGTCACCTGGGGTCGCGTGACTGTTGGCCGTAAGGTTGGTGGCGATTTGCAGCAACTCGCGGCCAGACCGAATCTGATCTCGCGCGGCATAGCCGAGCGGGCCGATCAGCAGTTCCGCGGCATCGGCGTGCAGCATCGCGCCGGCGCGAATCTGCTGCAGCGAGCATCGACCCGTCACGGCACTGCTGAATGCCGCGGTCAATCGCCTGTGGTGATAGTTTTGCGACCGTCTGCGCCGCCAGCGCCGGTTGATCCTGATAGAGGCGCAGCAACTTGCAGGTAGACGTCTGCGGACTGGGCGCCCGCGACAGCCCCGGACAACACCACGCCGATCGCCAGCAGTGTCCGCCGCATCCCGACGAGAGCCACATCCCGACGAGCATCACTTCCCGACACGCATCTTCCCCGTCAAGGATCAGTGTTGCCCCGGCTTCACCGGACGCTGCGCGCCAGGAGTCTTCTCACGAATCGCATTCCAGCGCTCCACCACGCGGCGGAGTTCCTTGTACGGATTCTCCTGATCGTCCACCTGGAACCGCAGCACCGTGTCGTTGTTCAGCCAGTTGCCGCCGCCCTTCTTGACGATCACCATCGATGCCGCCTGCATGCCGCGCGTGTCGCCGCCGGCAGCCTGGCCCGCTTCGAGCGCCGCCATGAATCGCAGCGAGAGATGGCCCTTCGTTTCCTCGAATGCCTTGACCATGTTCTCGACGACGGCGGGACCCGCGAGGATGTTGCCCTGGGCGGTGCAGTACTTGCCCTGCTTGCCTCCGGCCCACGTCGTGGCCTTCGGACCGGTGAACGTCGCGGTCTCGCCCTTCAGATTGATGACCGCGAACTGTCGTCCCTGTTTGGTCCAGCGATCAGGAACGGGATCGGGATCGCTGTCCCAGATCGCCTTGATGATCGCGTCGGGCGTCAGTCCCTGCTTCAGGAGCGCGATGCCTTTCGGCCCATAGCTGACATCGACGATCGCTTGCGTGGCCACGACGCCGGCATCGGCATCGGCCGTCAATACGCCGGTGAGCGTGAACACGCGTGACTGAACGGCGCCGCCAACTTCGCCGGTTTCCGGGTCGTAGCCCAGGATTGAAAAGGTCGCGACCGGCGGCGGCATGTCCGTGATCGCTGTGCGCGAGCTTGTTGTTGAGCCGTGGCAGCCAATGCGGAGAAGCCGAAGCACCACCAGCACGATCACCCCAAGCCCCAAGCCCCAAGCCCCAAGCCCTCTTTTGATCATTTCAGTTCACCCCACGTCGTAAGTAACGCCGTCAACGCGACAATCGGCACCGCATCGGCGCGAAGCGTGCGGCCGCCGAGAGACATCAGGATAGCGCCAGAATCGTGGGCCGAGGCGACCTCCTGCATCGACCATCCGCCCTCCGGCCCGACAATCAGGTCCACCGCGCTCGATCTCGGGATCGTGTTCACCGGACGCACCTCGCCGAGCGCTGCCGACGGCTCGAGGCATAGCAGTCGCGCCGCGTCCGTCTGATCAGCCAGATACCAAGCGAGCGGCGCCGCACCATGAATGACCGGCACGACCGCCCGGCCGCACTGCTTGGCCGACGCGACCGCAATCCGCTGCCATCTCGCGATGCGCGTGCTCCTCGCGATCGCCGCAAGGCTGATCTCCGATCGCTCGCTAATCACCGGCCGGATGCTGGCGACGCCAAGCATCACGGCATCGCGAACGACATCGTCGATCTTGTCGCCCTTGAGCACGCTGACCACGAGCGACAGGCCGACGCCCAGTTCCCGCGCCGGCGTAGCCGGGGGCGACGAGACGGACCGCCGCGGATTTCTTTGCGGCGTGCACGATTTCCGCGCGCCACAATCCGCCGCGGCCGTCGAACACATCGACTTCGTCGCCGACGCCGAGCCTGAGCACGCGAACGAGGTGTTCGGCCTCGTCTTCGGGTAACTCGACGCGCTCGGCCGTTGACGTCAGGCCCGGCACATGGAAGCGCGGACGCACGCCGAGAGTATACTCATCGGCACAGATGTTCTTTCGCGGACAGACGGTCGGGAAATACCGCATCCTGTCTCCCCTTGGAAGCGGTGGGTTCGGCAGTGTCTATTTGGCGGAAGACACGTGGATCGACAAGAAAGTCGCGATCAAAGTTCCTCACCGGCAAAACCTCGACTTCGGTGAGCTGCTGCGCGAGCCGCGACTGCTCGCCTCGCTGAGCCACCCGAACATCGTCACCGTCCTCACTGCTGAAAAGCAGGACGACGTGTTTTTCATCGTGATGGAGTACGTGCCTGGCGACACGCTCGAAGCGGTGATCGAGCGCGACGGCACGCTCGATCTCAATCGCGCGCTCGACTTCACGTGCCAGATCTGCAATGCGATGGATCACGCCCACTCGCAAGGCATCATCCATCGCGATCTGCGGCCCGGCAACGTGCTCGTCACCGACCAGGGCATGGTCAAAGTGGCGGACTTCGGAACATCGCGTTTTCTCGAGATCGCGGCGCATGGCACGACCGTGATCGGCAGCCCGCCGTACATGGCGCCCGAACAGTTCCAGGGTAAGGCGGTGTTCGCGTCGGACATCTACTCGCTCGGCATCACGATGTATCAGATGTTCACCGGCGTGCTGCCCTACAACACGCCGATGCCCGCGGACCTCGAGAAACTGATGAAGGGCGAGCTGGCCACGCCGCCGAAACTGAAGAATCCGAAGCTGCCCAAAGCCATCAGCGAGATCGTGATGAAAGCAATCGCTGCTGATATTCCGTCCCGGTATCAGCGCGCGTCGGATTTGCTCGAGGCCGTGCTCGCCGCGCGCACGCCGGCGCCGGCAACCATCAAGCGGCCGTGGCGCCCGGCACCGGTCAGCGCGGGTCAGCCCTCCGATGAAGTGCAGGAAATCCAGACCCGTCTCAAGGCCCGTGAAAGCGTCCAGGCGCGCTTCTGCTGGAAATGCGGCAAGGCGCTCCCCGCCCGCGCCGACGTGTGTCCGTTTTGCTCGGAACGACAGTAACCTCGCGGTTCCGAGTTCCGTTCCAGGTCCCAGGTTTCGTTCTGTTCCATTCCAGGTTCTCTGGCAGAACCTTAACAGAACCAGGCTTGGAACCCGGAACCTGGAACCTGTAACATTCCGTCATGGCATTTTCGGGCACCGGCAAAATCTGGATGAACGGATCGATGGTGGATTGGAAAGACGCCACGATTCACGTCGCATCTCACGTCATTCATTACGGCACCGGCGCATTCGAGGGCTTGCGCGCCTACGACTCCAGGAACGGCACGCAGGTCTTCCGGCTGGAGCCGCACATGCGCCGCATGATCGATTCGTGCCGGATCTATCGCATGGAGCCGACAGTGGTCGCAGGCCGATCTCGAAAAGGCCGTGCTCGACACCGTGCGCATCAACGGCTTCAAGAGCTGCTACATCCGGCCGGTCGTCTTCCGCGGTTACGACTCGCTGACGCTCGATCCGCGCCCCTGCCCGGTTGAAGCGGCGGTCATCGTCTGGGAATGGAACCAGATGATGGGCTCTGACGCGCTCGAAAAGGGCATCGATGTCGGCGTCAGCTCGTGGACGCGGCTCGCGCCGAATACCTTGCCGGCGCTCGCGAAGGGTTCGGCCAATTACGCGAACTCCGCTTTGATCAAGATGCAGGCGATGCTCGACGGCTACGCCGATGCCGTCGCGCTCGACGAGAGCGGACTGCTCAGCGAAGGCAGCGGACAAAACCTGTTCCTGGTCCGCGACAACGTGATCTTCACCCCGTCCCTCGGTTCATCGGTGCTGCAGGGCATCACGCGAGACACTGTGATGACGCTGGCGAAGGATCTTGGATTCGAGCTGCGGGAGACCTCGATTCCGCGCGAGTTCCTCTATCTGGCCGACGAGGCATTCTTCTGCGGCACCGCGGTGGAGATCACGCCGATTCGGTCCTTCGACAAAATCATGGTCGGACCGGGCAGGCGCGGCCCGATCACCGAGGCCCTTCAGCAGCGCTTTTTCGCGATTTTGCTCGGCGATCACCCCGATACGCACGGCTGGCTGACGCCTGTAGGACAGGCCGTCGGCAGCCGATAAATCGCGGGATCACGGATCCCGGTTCCAGAAGGTTCCAACGTTCCACGGTTCCACAGGCATCGTTCTGCCGGAGTTACAAGGTTCTAAGAACGTTCGAACCGCGGCAGAACGAAACCCTTTGGAACCATCTGGAACCTATGGAACGATCTGGAACCGGTTCCGAGCCGGTTCCAATGGAAGAGGCGTACGTCGTTGCGCTGACCATGCTGTCCGCGCGCGAGTTATCTGAAACGCAATTACGCGCGCGCTTGGCACGCCGGCAGTTCGATGCTCAGGCCATCGAGGAGGCCGTTTCGCGTTTGAAGGCCGACGGCACCCTGAATGATCGTCGCGTCGCGCTCGCGGTGGCGCGCATGGAAAGCGCGATCAGGCACCGTGGCCGCGCGCGCGTGATCCAGAAGATTCGACAGGCCGGCATCGACAGCGACACCGCGGAAGACGCCGTCCGCGAAGTCTTCGAGGAAGTCGACGAAAGCGCGCTGCTCGATCGGGCGCTCGAGCGGCGACTGAGGGGCACGACGGCGAACGAGCTCGATGACAAAGGCCGAGCCCGAGTCGTTCGCGGACTCGTCGCGCAGGGATTCGGTCTCGAAGCCATCCTCAAAAAGATGAAATAATGGCTGGATGCATCCCCGGGAAATTCGCAGTTCCTTCCTGAAGTACTTCGAGAAACACGGTCACCGCGCGGTCGCGAGCAGTCCGCTGCTGCCGGGCGACGATCCGACGCTGCTCTTCACCAACGCGGGCATGAACCAGTTCAAGGACGTGTTCCTCGGCCGCGAGAAGCGCGATTACACCCGCGCCGCCACCTCGCAGAAGTGCATGCGCGTCAGCGGCAAGCACAACGACCTCGATAACGTCGGACCATCACTCCGTCATCACACGTTCTTCGAGATGCTCGGCAACTTCTCGTTCGGCGACTACTTCAAGCACGACGCGATCGAGCTGGCCTGGAACCTTCTCACCAGGGAATGGGGCCTCGACCCTTCGAAGCTCTACGTCACCGTCTTCAAGGGCGAAAAAGGTATTCCCCGCGACGACGACGCCTACAAGCGGTGGCTGGACTTCGTGCCGGCCGATCACGTCGGCGAGCTCGGCATGGCCGACAACTTCTGGGCCATGGGCGACACCGGCCCATGCGGACGCTGCTCGGAGATCTACGTCGATCGCGGCGCCAGCATCCCGGGCACCGGCAACTTCGTCCAGGACGTCGAGTCGGGCAGCGAGCGGTTCGTGGAGATCTGGAACAACGTGTTCATGGAATTCGAGCGCAACGACAAGGGCGTGCTGACGCCCTTGCCGGCGCCGTCGATCGATACCGGCATGGGGCTCGAGCGCATCAGCGCCGTGATGCAGGGCACGCTCTCGAATTACGACACGCCGCTGTTCATGCCGCTCCTGGAGGCGATCGGCAGGATGTCGGGGCACGCCTATGACCAAGTCGATGTCGCCCACCGACGTCTCGATGCGCGTCGTCGCCGACCACGCGCGCGCCTCGACGTTCCTCATCGCCGACGGCGTCGTGCCCTCGAACGAGTGGCGCGGCTACGTGCTGCGCAAGATCATGCGGCGCGCCATGCGCCACGGCCGCAAGCTCGGCATGCACGAGCCTTTCCTCCATTCCCTCGTCGACGTCCTCGTGCAGGAAATGGGCGACGCCTACCCGGAAGTCAAGGCTGGGCGCGAGGCCATCGCGCAGGTGATCAGGGCGGAAGAAGAACGCTTCGACGCGGTGCTGACCGGCGGACTGCCGCGCCTCGAGGAAGTCCTGGAGCGCGCGGCGAAGGGCAACAAGACCGTGCCCGGCGACGAGGCTTTCAAGCTGTACGACAGCTATGGTTTGCCGCGCGATTTCATCGAAGATCTTGCGAGCAACCAGGGTTTGAAGTTCGACGCCGAAGGCTTCGACACGGCGATGGAAGGCCAGCGCGAAAAGGCGCGCGCCGGGAGCTCCTTCGAGAGCAAGAAGGACGGGTTCGCGTTCGCTGACGGACCAGCAGCGCGAGTCGCTGCAGCAGGCCGGCGACGTGTTCGAGGGCTACACCACGACCGGCCTGAAGGGCGTGTCGGTGCTGGCGTTATTCGACGACGGGAAGAAGCCGGTCGATGCGTTGACTGAGGGTTCGTCCGGCTACGCCGTGCTGTCGAAGACGCCGTTCTACGTCGAGGCCGGCGGCCAGGTGTCGGACCAGGGCTGGATCGAAACCGCGAATGGCGGACGCTCGCGGATCGCCGGCGTCGTGCGTCTTGGTCCCGGCCTGCCGCGCGCGCATCGACTGGAGAACATCGAGCGAACGATTACTGCTCGCGACATCGCCAGCGTCGAAGTGGATGGTGAGCGCCGTGATGCGACGCGCCGCAATCACACCGCAACACACCTGCTGCACGCCGCATTGCGCAAGGTGCTCGGCGGACACGTCAAGCAGGCGGGCTCGCTCGTCGCACCCGATCGACTGCGATTCGACTTCGTCCACTTCTCCGCCGTCGCTGCGGAGGAGCGACAAAGGATAGAGCGGATCGTCAACGAAGCGATTCTGCAGAACGAGGCCGTGAATACGTCGGTGAAGGACACGCAGGAGGCGATCGCATCCGGGGCGATGGCGCTCTTCGGCGAGAAATACGGCGACAAGGTTCGCGTGGTGGCGGTCGGCGACGGCGCCTTCAGCACCGAGCTCTGCGGCGGCACGCACGTGCGTGCGACGGGCGACATCGGCGCCTTTCTGATCACGGAAGAATCCGGCGTCGCGGCCGGGGTCCGCAGAATCGAAGCGGTCACCGGACTTGGCGCCTGCGAGCTGGCGCGCCGATCGATCGACGAAATCGAAAGCGCCCGCGAGGTCGCCGGCCCCGGCTCGCTGCCGGCGTGGATCGATCAGCAGAGCAAGACCGTCAGCAAGCTGCAGAAGGAAATACAGCAGCTCAAGACGAAGCTGGCTCTCGGCGGCGGAAGCAGCGGGCCGGCCGACGATGACAAGATCGAGATTGCGGGATCGACCTTGATCGCGCGCCAGGTGAACGACGTTGATTCGGAATCGCTGCGGACGCTTGCCGACACCCTGAAGTCGCGCCTCAAGAGCGGCATCGTCGTGCTCGCCGCACCCATGCCCGAAGGCAAGGTATCCCTGATCGTCACGGTGACACCTGATCTGGCGAAGAAAGCTCCCGCCGGACAGCTCGTGAAAACCCTCGCGCCCATCGTCGGAGGGGGCGGCGGCGGCCGCCCGGACTTCGCGCAGGCTGGTGGCAAAGATGCAAGCAAGATTACAGATCTGTTAGCCGCGGCGAAGACCGAGGTCCGGAAACTACTGCAATAGAACGGATTACGAAACGGATCGAAAATTGCGGATAACGCGGACCGAATGTCCGCGGTTCGTCATCTCCTGGTTCTGACGATGGTGCTTGGCTGGGCCTCGCCTTCAGCCGCCCAGATTTACAGCTGGCGCGACGCTGACGGAAAGCTGGTGCTGTCCAACACGCCTCGGGCCGGTGGCGGCGCGCAGACGACCTACGAGGTCCATGGCGCGGCGCCGATCAAGTCCACCGATGCCGCTCGTAGCCAACCGCAAGAGCGCTCCCTACGACGCCTCAATCAATGAGCACGCGCGACGCCAGGGTGTCGCCGCAGACCTCGTGCGAGCGGTGATTCAGGTCGAATCCGCCTTCAACCCGGTGGCCGTCTCGAACAAGGGGGCCATGGGGCTGATGCAGCTGATGCCCTCGACCGCGCGGGAACTGGGCGTCAGCGACCCATTCGACCCCGACCAGAACATTCGCGGCGGCGTGACCTACCTGAAGCAACTGCTCACTCGCTACGACCAGAGGGTCGAACTCGCGCTCGCGGCCTACAACGCGGGCATCGGCAACGTCGAGAAGTACGGCGCGGTCCCGCCGTTCAAGGAGACGCGCACCTACGTCAGCAAGATCAGCAAGGCCGCTCGTCCGCAGCCCGGAAAAGCCATCTACAAGTGGTTTGAGCTCGTTGACGGCCAGCCCAAGGCCCGCTACTCGAACAAGCCGCCCGCCAGCGGTTCCTACGAAATCGTCCGCTAGAAGGCCCGCGTGCTACACTTACGTGTTCGGCATACTTCTGAAATCGAGGTTCTAGACAGTGGCGAAGAGAAACAAGTCGGCCCTCAAGGCCAACCGGCAGAACATCAAGCGTCGCGCTCATAACCGCGAGCTGCGGGCCAAGCTCCGCACCGGCCTGAAGAGCATCCGTAAGAGTCTCGACGCCAAGGACGTCGAGGGCGCCAAGAAGGCGCTGACGTCGCTTCAGTCGCTGGTTGACAAGATGGCGACCAAGGGCATCATCCACAAGAACACCGCGTCGCGCTACAAGTCGCGCCTCGCCGCCAAAATCGCAAAGTAAGAATCTGATCCCGTCGGGATGCACGTCCCGTCGGGAGGCAACATCCCGGTCGGGAGCAACCATCTCGTCGGGATTGCGTCCAAGTCTACATAGGTAGTAAACTACGCCTATGCGACTGACCTACCCCACCGCGCTCGTCCTCCAGGCCCTCCTCGATGGCCGCCATCACGGCTTCGACATCATGGAGGCGACCGGCCTCCCCAGCGGGACCGTCTACCCCATCCTGCGTCGACTCGATGCGGAAGGCTGTGTTCGGTCCCGATGGGAGAAGGAAGGCCTGGCTCGCAGGGAGCAGCGGCCGCCCCGCCGCTACTACGAGCTGACAGCCGGCGGCCGGCACCTCGCCGGCGAGGCCAGGGCGAAGACCATCCCGATGGCGCATGCCGGCAAGCGCCTGCTGGCCGAGAGTGAGGGCTAAATGGATCGCGCCACATCACTCCAACGCGCGTTGTCGCTCGTCCGTGTCGCGTCGCGGCTGGTGCCCGCCCGGCTGCGCCATGACTGGCGGCTCGAATGGGAAGGCGAGCTTGCCGCGGCCTCCCAGCCTTCGGCTTCCACCTTCGCGAGAGCTACGGCGGACAGGTCGGCGAGCCAGGCGCGCGCGGACAATCGACTCGTGCGGCACGCGCTCGGATCGTTCATCGATGCGTTCTGGATCCGCCAGCGCGACGTCGCCGATCTGCAGGCCATCGATGATTTGCGTCACGGCTTCCGGCAGTGGCGGCAGCAATCCGGTTTCGTCATCACGGTTGTCGGCATCCTGGCGCTCAGCATGGCGGCATCGGTCACCGCGTTCAGCGTCGTCTCGCAGATCCTGTTGCGGCCCCTTCCGTATCACGAGCCCGACCGCATCGTGACGGTGTGGGAGCGTGTGCCGTCCGCCGAAGACCGCCAGTACGCCGCCCCAGGCAACTTCATCGACTGGCGTGACCGGGCGACGAGCTTTACGCGCCTGGCCGCCGCCGAACCATACAGCTTCGATTACACCGGCGGCGATCGGCCGCAGGTGCTCAAGGCGATGCTGGTGACAGAAGGCTTCTTCGATCTCTACGGCATTCGTCCGCTCGCAGGACGATTCTTCCTGCCCGAGGAACACAAGAAGGGCAACAACCGCGTCGTCGTGATGAGCGAGCGCTTCTGGCGGGCGCACTTCAACGGTGATCCGGGCATCGTCGGCAAGACGATTCCTATCGACGATGGCGCGTACCTGGTGGCCGGTGTGGTCTCGAATGACTTTCAGCCCCACTTCCAGGAGTACGTGCCAGGCGACCGCGACTTGTACGCGGCGAAGGCGATCGAAGAGTACGAGCCCCGCATTCGTGTCAGCGGCTATTGGGGCGTGGCCGGCAGGCTCAAGGACGGCGTGTCGCTCGAGCAGGCGCGCGCGGAGATGGACGCGATATCCGTCGGGATCGAGCAGGAGAATCCACGCGCGAACAAGGGCATGCGCGCAGAGGTGATCACGTTGCGGGATCACCTGGTCGGTGACGTGCGACCGGCCGTCTCGCTGTTCGGCGGCGCGGTCATCGCGGTCCTGCTGATTGCGTGTGTGAACGTCACCAATCTCCTGCTCGCGCGCGGCGCCCTGCGGCAGCAGGAGCTCGCGGTACGGACCGCGCTCGGAGCAGTACGCGGGCGTCTGGTCGGACAACTGCTGGTGGAAACGCTGATGCTGGCGTCAGCTTCGTCTGTGGCCGGCCTCGGTTTGGCTCATGCGGCCATGCGCGGCCTGGCCAGCTGGGGGCCACGCGAGGTGATGTGGATCGACTCGCTCCACGTCGATGCGTGGGCGATCGGTTTCGCGGCTTTGCTCGCGTTCGCGGTCACATTGACCGCCGGCCTGGTGCCGGCCATTCGCCTCTCGGGGCTTGGCCTGCAGGCACCCGGCCATCGCACCATGACCGGGGATCGGTCGCAGCGGCATCTCCGCTCCGCCCTGGTCATCGCCGAAGTGGCCATGGCGCTGGTCCTGGTGTCGGGCACAGGCCTGCTGCTCCGCAGCTTCGTGAATCTGCTGAACGTCGACACCGGCTTCACCCGCGATCACGTGATGGTGATGCAGATGTTCGCGTGGGACCGGAATCCGGGGCCGCCCGCACTCCGCAGCTTTCACGATCGAGTGACGGCCAGGGTCGCGTCGCTGCCGGGCGTGCAGCAGGTCGGTGTCGTCCAGGCGATGCCGTTCATCGAAGCGAACATCGACATCCAGGAACAAATGCGATTGCTGGATCAGCCGCCGCCACAACCCGGCGAGGAGATTCGCGCTTCATTCAACGTCGCTTCACCGGGCTACTTCGCGGTCCTGGGGATGCGGCCGATCAAGGGCCGCTTGCCCGACGATCGGGACGGTTCCACGTCACCGCGTGTCGTGGTCGTCAGCGAAGCGTTCGCGGAGCGCTACCTGCCCAACATCGATCCGATCGGACAGCGCCTCGAAGTCCGCCGGCAGGGCAAGCCGGTCCAGACCGAGATTGTCGGCGTGGTGCCGGCGCTGCGTCACGAGCGACTCGATCAAGCGGCCCGTCTGGAAGTGCTGTTCCCCTTCGCCCAGTCGCCTACCGGCTCGATGACGCTGGTCGCGCGCACCAGCGTCGATCCGGCCACGCTCGTCGACACGGCCAAGCGCGAGATCTGGACCATCGACCCGATGCAGACGTTCTATCGCACGGCGACGCTCGAGGAGTTGATCGACCGCACGCTCGTCACCCGGCGGTTTGCGTTGGTCGGTGCTGACGGGATTTGCCGCGCTGGCAATGCTGCTCGCCGCCGCGGGACTGTACGGCGTGTTGAGCACGATCGCGTCGCAGTACCGGAAAGAGATCGGCGTACGCATGGCCCTCGGCGCCGCGTGGCTCGACATCCTCAAGCTGGTGGTGATGCGCGGTCTCGTCGTTTCGGCGATCGGCGTCGGTGCCGGGCTTGTGGGCGTCCTCGGCGGCGCGAGATTGCTGCGGGGATTCCTGTTCAGCGTGACGCCGACGGATCCGATCGCGATCGGCGGCGCGGCGATGTTGATGCTGATGATTGCGGCGATTGCCTGCTACATTCCGGCGCGGCGGGCGGCCGGCGAAGACCCGGTGCAGGCGTTGCGAGTCGACTGACACGGTTTGAATCCCGTCGGGGACGCTCATCGACCTCACCGTCGAACTCAATGCGACCCTTGGTGCCGCTCTGCATGCCTATCGGATCGGTAGCCTTCGAGCACGAGGATGCCGGCGCCGAGCATGATGGCCATATCCGCGACATTGAAAACTCCAGTGCGCAGGGAGCCAATCCCAACGTTCATGAAATCGATCACCATTCCATAAATGATCCGATCCAGGAGATTGGAGGCACCACCAGCTAGAAACAGAGCCACTCCAAGGAGAGCCCGTCCGGGCCAGCGCCCCCGCATGGCTAATACGGCCAAGGCAACCAGGAGCACGCCGTTCCCAACACCAAAGACCGCTGTTCGGACCGCACGTGGCCAGTCTGCACCGAGACCCAGGAAGGCGCCCGTATTCTCTACGTACTCGAGACGAAACGTGTCGGCCAGGAATGATCGACTCGGCGCTTCAGAGAGCGTGGTGGCGGCAACGTGCTTGGTCACACGGTCGCAGCCGATCGTGGCGCCAATCGCAATGAGCAAGACGACCGGAACGCCGATTCTAGTCATCACCGCTTTGAGAGTATACGCGGCACCAGACCTATGCGCGCTAGAGTCTGCGGATTCATCTCGCCAAGTTTGTCCAACAACGTCTGGATGCTCTCGACGATCGGTTCCGTGGGTCGTGTCCTCGCCATCTCACCCTCCGCTCTGAATGCCTGGCATTCAACACGGGCGATTATGGGCAAACTTAGTTCCCCTGCAAGTACTGCCCGTTCACCGTGACAGACAGCACCTCCACCTTCGATCGGAACAGAACCTTGCCGGTCTCGTCATGGACTTCGACGCCGGGTTTCAGAAGGTGCGCGGATTTCCCGTTGGCCACGGTCACCTGGCGCCCATCCGCGAACACCACGACCACTCCGACAGACATGGTGAAGTTGGTCATCCCAAATAGATGAGACTACCTGCGGGCTTCGGCTTCGTGTGTTGATCAGGATCAACCACGTTCCTTGCGTCGAAACCGAAGGTGACTGGGGTCAATACGGAAATCAACTGAGCCAGGACACACTAGTACCACAGTCCATCCGGCATTCCTCGGAGGGCTCGACGGAAAAGATATCGTCTCCGTCCAAGACCAGGCACCGTTGTCGCAATTTTTGTGGGAAGAGTATGACGTCATTCAGTAAATCTCTGTTGCTACGTGATGCGTAAGGAAACTCTCGATTATCACAATGATGATCGTCTTCATCTCGAGCTTCAGCTCAGATGCCTTTGCGATTTCGATCACCGACCCAGGTGTCGTCGGCGCGTACCGTGGCAAGCTGGACAACAGCAACGCAGCAAACGAGACCGCATTGGCGCAGTTCCTACTGGATATGTTTGCGAGGCACCAGCGACTCGAACGGTCCCGGTGGAGAAGCTAGTGCTTGTAACGTAAGCACCGATCCCGGTTGCTACGCGACCTCCAGTACGGAATACGCTGCCAGTATTATTGGTACAGGCATACAGAGTACTGATGAACACGACAACACAGTCGCTGCTGGATATCAGTTCGTCCTGGCGAAATACGACGGTCAGAACGGCGGCTACGTCCTCTTTTTCCTTAACGGTGCCGCGGCAACCTTGCCTGATGTGTCGAATCCTATTTGGGGAAGCGTGGGCACTGACCAGTATGCCATCGGCCACCACACCGGATTCAACGCAACAGTAACCGGGACCCCGACCCCATTCAGCAGCGTGCCCGATGGGGGAACGACGCTGATCCTGTTGGGCGCAGCACTCGCCGGACTCGGGCTCGTTCGGCGGCGCTTCAACACGTAATTGGCAGTTTCTTAGGGTTTAGGATCTCAGCGAAAGTGGGCCGCTCAGTTCCGAGCAGAGTCACATTCATCGATCTCGAATTCGACACCGGCACAACCGGTGGAGCGCTGCTGGGCGATATCGCATCGAGCCTCGTCAGCCTGGACGAACTACTGCGAGACCTGGCGAGCATCGCTGCTTACCCATCAGTCGTCGAATTTCGGAAGATAGAAATTGCCGCGATCGAAGTGCGGAATTCCCTGAAGATCAGGCTGTCGCTGTTCGCAATTTCACCGGACGCGGTGAAGGCCTTTCAGGAAATCTGCCGCCACATCATCGTATTTCGCGACCGCGGTTCACGCACAGCCCTCGAACTCTGCACACTCGAGGGCGTGCACGCTCGCATTACCGAGCAGGAAGCACAACGCCTGTATGGTCACATCGAAACCCTTCAAAACGCTGCCATCCCTTTGAAGAGGATCGAGGTGAAGGAAGAATGAAAGCAAGCTGCGCTATCTCGCGCAGAGCTCGACGACGAGGCACTCGAGCAGGTACTGCGGCGTTCCTGACGACGATTTGATCGCCACGTCGGTGCGGAACACGGCTTCGAGACCACTCTTCAAACGCACATCAGGCCGCAGCTGAATCGCGGCCGCGCGCAATTGGCCCAGGATCATCGGCGGCTGGACGCCGCCGTCGATCAACGCCGACACTTCCCGCAGCGCACGCGGGGCATTCGAGTTGCGCACCGCCTCGATCAATGCGAATACACCTTCTGATTCGGCTTGCGGAATCACCAGGTCACGCACGTGCTGGACGGTGATTCCCGACTCTCCCGCCGCATACAGCACCAGCTTCTCGATCTCGGCGCGAATTCGCCCCAGGCTGAGGCCGGTCGTCTCGAGGAGGAGCGAGAGGGCCTTCGGCTCGATGGTGAGCTCGTCTTTCTCCAGCCGCTTCTGGATCCAGGCCGCAGCCTCGCGCGGCGAAGCCAGCGTCCCGCAGTCAACGACGTCGGCATGCTTGCGAAGCAGCTTGACGATGCGCCGGTTGGCGTCGAGCGGGCCGGATACGAATACCAGCGTCGTCATCGGCTCGGGTTGCTCGACGTATGCCTCGAGTTCCTCCGCCGGCGTCGTGCCGCGCTTGCCCTTCTTGGGCAGATCGAGCTCCTGCTGGTCGTCGTCCTTTGCCCGCTTCGGCGCCAGCAGCCGATCGGCTTCATGGACGACGATCACCCGCCGCGACGCCATCATCGGCAGCGTCCGGGCGTTCGACAGCAGCGACGCCGATCAACTGATCGCGGCCCGCCGCATTGCCCGCTTCGTTGGCGTAGAAACTCTGGACGTTGAACGCCTGCAGCCCTTCGTCGACGACGTTCGCGAACTCGATCGCGAGATCGTGGCGTGACTGCGGGTCGTCGCCTTCGAGAAGGTAAAGAGGTCCGGTCTTGCCGGCCTTGATCTGTTTCCTGATCTTCGAGGACCGTGGTCCCGTCAAAACGCCTCGAGAATAGCGCTGACAACCGAGCGCGCGAAGTCGGTCGACAAACGATCCATCGCGACGCGTTCGTTGCCGACAAATGCCGAGACGTCCTGGCCGACGCTGGGATTGGCGAGCTCGTATTCGTCCGAGAACGACAGCGCCGGGTTCTCCCACAGCGTCTTGCCCTGCTTGACGTCCTCGAACTTCACCTTCAGGATGACCGTGACGCGCGTTCGCGACGCCAGCTGTTGAGCGTTGAGGCTGACCGGCTGCAGGCCGATCGATGCGATCTCGCCGCGCACGACGCCGTCGACGCCGTCCTCGCTCGGCACCACGGTGTAGCGGCGGCTGCTCTGGAACTCGAGCCGCACCTTCTGCGTGAAGACCTGCTCGACGGTCTGAAACTGCGTGGCATTGCCGAACATCGGGATGCCGAGCGTCTTGATGTAATCGGGCAGGAACGAGCCCTGCCCGGCCAGCGCATAGCCGCACGACGCGGCGCCGACGCCAGCCGCGAGAACCGGCACCGCCCGCAACACCTCGCGCCGGCTGACTAATGCCCTGTTGGCCTGTTCGGCCTGTTCGCCTGTTGGCCTGTCATACGACGATCGACACCAGTCTACTCTTCACGATGACGACTTTCCTCACCGTCTTGCCGGCAATGTGCGACTGAACGTTGGCATCGGCCAGCGCGATCTTTTCGAGCTCAGCGTCGGTCACCGACGGCGGAACCCTGACCACTCCGCGCAGCTTGCCGTTCACCTGCACCGGGATCTCGAGCTCCTCGGCCTTCGCAACCTCGGCATCGAAGGCCGGCCACCGTGTTGCGCCCAGGCCGTCCGCGTGGCCGTACATCTGCCACAGCTCCTCCGCCGTGTGCGGGGCGAATGGCGACAGCATCACGATCAGCGCCTCGATCGCCTCCCGGGCGACGCGCGCGGCCTGCGCCGAACGCTCGACCCTTTTCGGTGAACGCGTACAGCTCGTTGACGAGCTCCATCATCGCCGACACGGCTGTATTCATCTGCTGGCGCACGTCGATGTCGATCGTCACGCGCTTGATGGTGTCATGGGTCTTGCGGCGCAGATGGCGCTCCGCACCGGACAGCGACGCGTGATCGATGACGACACTACTCTCGCCTCCTCCGGAGGCGGTCGCCTCGTCGCGCCATTGATCGGCGATGCGCCACACGCGCGCCAGGAAGCGGAAGCTGCCTTCCAGGCCTGAGTCGTTCCACTCGACTTCCTTCTCCGGCGGAGCCACGAACATGACATACAGGCGCAGCGCATCGGACCCGTACTTCTGGGTCATCGAGTCCGGGTCGACGACGTTGCCCTTCGACTTCGACATCACGGCGCCGTCCTTCAGCACCATGCCTTGCGTGAGCAGGTGCGTGAACGGCTCCTTGTGATCGATCATGCCCAGGTCGTGGAACACGCGCGCGAAGAAGCGCGAGTAGATGAGGTGAAGGATGGCGTGTTCGACGCCGCCGCTGTAGAAATCAACCGGCGCCCAGTAGCCGACCTTCTTCGGATCGAAGGGCAGCTTGTCGTTATGAGCGTCGGCGAAGCGATAGAAGTACCACGACGAATCGACGAACGTGTCCATCGTGTCGGTCTCGCGGCGCGCGGGGCCGCCGCATTTCGGACACGTCACGTTGACGAATTCCGGGATGCCGGCCAGCGGCGAGTCGCCGCGGCCGGTAAACTCCGCGACCTTCGGCAGCTCGACCGGCAGTTGCTCATCCGGCACGGGCACGATGCCGTCGACCGGGCAGTGAATCATCGGGATCGGCGTGCCCCAATACCGCTGGCGCGAGATGCCCCAGTCCTTCAGCCGGAACTGCACGGTGCCGTGGCCGATGCCGCGCTCTTCCGCGTCCTCGGTGATCGTCTTGATCGCCTGGTCGGCCTTCATGCCATCGAAGCGGCCCGAGTTAAACAGCACGTCGTTCGGGGTGGTTTCGTAGAACGCGCCTTCTGCCGGCGGCTGACCCTCTGTCGGGCGGATCACCGGGATGATCGGCAGTCTGTATTTCTGCGCGAAGTCGAAATCGCGCTCGTCATGCGCCGCCACGCCCATCACCGCGCCGGTCCCGTATTCGCCGAGCACGTAGTTCGCGACCCAGATCGGCACGGGGAGATTCGTGAACGGATTGATCGCGAAGCGGCCGGTGAAGAAACCTTCCTTGGCCACTTCGCCGGTCAGACGACCGGCGCGATCCTGCGCCCGGAATCTCTGCGCCTTTGCCAGGAACGCCTTTTCGTCTTCCGATTCCTTAGCGAAAGTCGCGACCAGGCCATGCTCCGGAGCAAGCATCATGAACGTCGCGCCGAAGATCGTGTCGATGCGCGTCGTGAAGACTTCGATCGAATCGTTGGCGCCCTGGATCGGGAACTTCACGCGCGCCCCTTCCGATCGGCCGATCCAGTTCCTCTGCATCGTCAGAACTTTTTCGGGCCACTTCGACAGGCCTTCGGCCGCCTGCAGCAGATCGTCGGCGTAGTGGGTGATCTTGAAGAACCACTGTTCCAGGTCCTTCTGGATCACCGCGGTGCCGCAGCGCCAGCAGGCGCCGTCGACGACCTGCTCGTTCGCAAGCACCGTCTGATCGACGGGACACCAGTTCACCGTCGAGCGGCGGCGATACGCCAGCCCCATCTCGAACATCCGCGTGAACAGCCACTGGTTCCAGTGGTAATAGTCCGGCAGGCAGGTGGCCAGTTCGCGTTCCCACGCGTAGCTGATGCCGAGCCGCTGCAGCTGGCCCTTCATGTGGGCGATGTTGCCGAGCGTCGACGCCTCGGGATGGATGCCGCTCTTGATCGCCGCGTTCTCCGCCGGCAGGCCGAACGCGTCCCATCCGAACGGGTGCAGGACGTTGAATCCCTGCAGCCGCTTCAGGCGCGCGACGACGTCGCCGATGATGTAGTTGCGGACGTGCCCGACGTGCGCGTGGCCCGACGGATACGCGAACATTTCGAGGCAGTAGAACTTCGGCTTCGACGGATCCTCGGTAACTTCAAAGGCGCGGGTGTCGGCCCAGTGCGCCTGCCACTTCTTGTCCAGATCTTGAGGGTGATATTCGGCCACGGTGATCCTTTAAGGATAGCGTACGGACCGTGGCTGACTAATCCTCGCGGCTAGCGGCACGCGTCGATCACGGCATTGAGGCTGTCCGACAACGCCTTCAAGTCGTATCCGCCTTCGGTCACGAGCACGACACGCCCGCCGCAGACTTCATTCGCGAGCTCGACCAACGACTTCGTCAGCCGACCGAAGCCTTCGGTCGTCATCCGAACCTGGCCGAGCGGATCCATTTCATGCGCATCGAAGCCGGCCGACACCATCAGCAGGTCCGGCTTGAACGCGCGGACTGCCGGAATCACCTGCTCCGCATACTTTCGCTCGATCTCATCGTCCCTGGCGCCGGCGTCGAGAGGTATGTTCAGCGTGTAACCGAGTCCTGCGCCCCTGCCCTTTTCCGACGCGGCGCCGGTGCCCGGATAGAACGGGAACTGATGAGACGACACGAACAGCACCGTTGGATCCTCGTAGAAGATCCACTGCGTGCCATTGCCGTGATGGACGTCGTAGTCAACGATGGCCACCCGGGCACAGCCGCGTGATCGCGCATACGCTGCGCCGACGGCGACGTTGCTATACAGACAGAAGCCCATTGCGCGATCGGCCTCGGCGTGATGACCGGGCGGCCTGACGAGAACCAGCGTCCGCGATCCTGGAAGACCATCCAGCGCGCGATCCACCCCCGTCAGCACCGCGCCTGCTGCCAACCGCGCGATCTCGTCGGAGTCCGGCGACGTAAACGTATCCTCGTCGATCATCGTCGCCTTGCCGCGCGTCGCGACAATCGCATCAATATGCTCCTGCGTGTGCACACGAAGCAGGTCTTCGTCGATGGCCGCCCGTGGCTCGATCACCTCCCCGCCCTGTTCCATGAAGGACGCGGCCACGGCCTGCAGCACGGCG
This sequence comes from uncultured cyanobacterium, assembly GCA_963833135.1. Taxonomy (GTDB): domain Bacteria; phylum Acidobacteriota; class Vicinamibacteria; order Vicinamibacterales; family UBA2999; genus 12-FULL-67-14b. The sequence continues at coordinate 73,680 of CAWHWW010000023.1, forward strand.
GCGCGCTCCGGCCGCTCGGGGTGACCGGCAGGCGTCACGTGATCGACGAATCGCTTCGAGCTGACAAGGGCCAGGGCCATCCCAATAGGTTAATCCACTGTTCTCGACCAAAGGCCGGCAGAGCGTTTGACCCAGCGGAGTGACGACGCTACACTGCGAGACAGTCAGATCCGTACTGGACTTTGACCATGAGCCTCATTGATCGCATCAGCGTTGATCCCGCCATCCGGTTCGGCAAGCCCTGCGTCCGAGGGACACGAATTACCGTCGGGGATGTGCTTGGGTACCTTGCGGGCGGCATGTCCGAAGACCAGGTACTAGGCGACTTTCCACAGTTGACGAGCGACGACATCCGAGCGTGCATGGCCTATGCGGCCGAACGCGAGCGCCGGACGATGGGTATTCCTGCGGCCTGATCTTGCGCCTGCTCTTCGATGAACAGTTAGCCGAAGCACTGTGCGTTCAGCTTCACGACGTCTTTCCCGGTTCATTACACGTGAGGACTATTGAAGGCCCTTCGGTATCCGACGAGCGTGTATGGACGCTCGCTGTCGAGCGCGACTGCGTACTGGTGACCAAGGACGAAGATTTCCACCGCCTCAGCGTGCTTCGCGGCGGTCCACCGAAGGTCGTTTGGATTCGGATGGGCAACTGTGCCACCAGCGAAGTCGCCGACCTGCTCCGTAGGCATCATAATGACCTCGAGGCCTTTCTGCGTCAGAACGAAGCCACCTTCCTCGCACTGGGTTCGCCCCGATGAATGACGCCCATATCCGCCAGCAGCCGGCCGTGCTCATCGACGACCTCGAACGTCGCGCGGAATTCGCCACCGTTCGTATTGCTTGGGCTCCGGACTGATGCTGGTAGTCAGGAAAGCGAGCTAAGGAAGCAGCAGATCCGCGCAGGACAGCCGGCATGCCGCGAGAGACTGCTGCAGCCTCTGCCGCCATTCCTCGAGCGCGGTTTCGTCCGCGTCCCTCGGCACGTACAGCGGCTCACCGATCGCCATCGCGACCGTCGTGAACGGCTTCGGAATCTGCGTGCGGTCCCAGCTCTTCATCGTCCAGCTCGACGCCGCCTCGACGTGAAACGGCATCAACGGATTGCCGGTCGCCTTCGCCAGCCAGACCGCGCCTGGCTGCGCCACTTCGGCCGGGCCCGCGCGGCCCGTCGAGCGTGAACGCCACGCCCTTGGACTTTACGTCGCGCACCAGCTGCAGCAGCGCCTTCGGCCCGCCGCGCGACGTCGAGCCGCGCGCGGTGCCGTAACCGAACTTCGTGATGATTCGCGCGATCCACTCGCCGTCGAAGTTCTCGCTCGTGATGACGACGATGCCGCGGCGTTGAAAGTAGAGCGTGGCCGGGAGAATGCGGCCGTGCCAGAACGCATGAATGGGATGCAGCCCGCGCGGCGCGGATCGCCTCGACGTGCTCGGCGCCGCTGACCTTCCACTTCCACGTCGAGCCGAGCGCCGCGAAGGAGCGGATAGCCGAGCGCCGGCAATCGCGGCAACTTCAGCTCGCTTCCGAAGCGATTGCCGCCAGTCTGAGATGCGCTCGTCCGGCACGTCACGCACCGTCACGGCACCCGTACGGCACCATTACATCCCGTCGTAAGACGGCCCTTCGCCGCCTTCAGGCGCGACCCAGGTGATCACGCCGTACGGATCCATGATGTCGCACGTCTTGCAGTGCACGCAGTTCGAGGCGTTGATCTGCAGCCGCCGCCCGCCCGCGCCGTCGTCGACCATCTCGTAGACGTTGGCCGGACAGAACTTGACGCACGGGTGGCCGTATTCGCTGCCGCAGATCGTGTGGCACACGTCGGTGTGCACCAGCAGGTGCACCGGCTGATTCTCGTCGTGATGCGTGCCCGAGTAGTGCGCGCCGGTCACCTTGTCGAACGTCAGCTTGCGATCGATCGGCGCGGCGTTCGACGGCACGAGGATGTCGCGCTTGGCGAGGCCGTAGTAGTCCTCGATCTTGCGCATCTGCGTGTGACCGGAGTCGCCGCGACAGCTCCGGCAGCAGCTCGCCCTTCGTCACCATCGCGATGCCCGCGTACAGCGCCGCCGGCGATCAGTCCGCCGCCGAACGCCTGGTGCACGTTGCGCACCGGATACAGCTCCGTCTTGATCGCGCTCGCGTCGACGCGCTGCTTGTACGCCGCCAACGTCCGGTGCGACGTATCGCCGGCGCGCACCGCGTCGAACGCCGTCTCGGCCGCCAGCATGCCGCTGCGCATCGCCAGGTGGATGCCCTTGAGGCGCATCGAGTTCACGAAGTTCGCCGCGTCGCCGACGATCAGCGCGCCATCGACGAACAGGTGCGGCTGCGTGTTCCAGCCGCCTTCGGGCAGCGCCTTCGCGCCGTAGCGCACGATCTGGCCGCCCTCGAGGATGCTGCTGATGAACGGATGCCGCTTGAAATGCTGGAACGCCGCGTGCGGATCGAACAGCGGATCCTTGTAGTCGAGACCGACGACGAAGCCGATCGAGATGCGGCCGTCGCCCATCGCATACAGCCAGCTGCCGCCGAACTCTTCCTCACGCAGCGGATAGCCGAGCGTGTGGATGACGGTGCCGGGCTTCAGCCGATCCTTCGGGAATGTCCCAGAGCTCCTTGATGCCGATCGCAAACTGCGGCGGCTCGGCCGCGTTGCCGATCTGCAGATCGCGATAGAGCTGCTTGGTCAGGTGGCCGCGCACGCCGTCGGCGAAGATCGTGACCTTGGCGTGAATGTCGGCGCCGGGCTCGAACGCGCCCTTCGGCTCGCCGTCCTTGCCGATGCCGCGGTCGCCGGTGCGCACGCCGATCACGCGCCGTGCGCGCCTCGTGCGGCGATCGTAGAGCACATGCTGCCCGGGAAAGCCCCAGAACAGATCGATGCCCTCGGCCTCGACCTGCTGCGGCCAGCCACTTCGTGAACTGCGCTCAGCGAGATGATGTAGTTGCCGTGGTTCTGGAACGGCGGCGGCGTGATCGGCAGGCGGAACTTGCTGCCCTCGCGTCAGGAAGTAGATGTTGTCGTTGTCGACCGGCGTCCCGAGCGGCGCGCCCTTCGCCGCAAAGTCGGGAATCAGATCCTTGAGCGTCGACGGATCGAGCAGCGCGCCCGACAGCTGATGGCGCCGGCCTCGCGGCGCCTTCTCGATCACGGCAATCGACAGCGGCTCGCCGCCCTTCGTGCCTTCTGCAGTTGCGCGAGGCGCAAGCGCCGCCGACAGCCCGCCGGGGCCGCCGCCGACGATCAGGACATCGACTTCAAGCGTTTCGCGCTCCGCCATGTACGTCAGGACCTCAAGACCCCAAGACCTCAGGACCTCATTTCTGCAGTTCCGCGATGATCGCCGGAGCGAGCTCGAACAGGTCGCCTTGAATGCCGTAGTCGGCCACTTCGAAGATCGGCGCGTCGGCGTCCTTGTTGATGGCGACGATCGTGCGCGCGCCCTTCATGCCGACCAGGTGCTGAATGGCGCCGGAGATGCCGAGCGCGACATAGAGCTTCGGCGCCACCGTCTGGCCCGAGCTGCCAATCTGGCGCTCCATCGGCAGCCAGCCGTTGTCGCAGATCGGCCGCGACGCCGCGAGCTCGGCGCCAAAGGCCTTGGCGAGCTGCTCCGCCACGGCGATGTTCTCCTGCGACTTGATGCCGCGGCCGACCGCGACGATGCGCTCGGCCTGCGAGAGGTCGACGGCCTGCTTCGCTTCCTGGAACGGCGCTTCGGGCTTCTGCCGCAGCGTTCGATTCGTCGATCGTAACGCTGGCGCTGCTGACCGGCGCCGCCGCCGCGCCTTTCGCCGCCGCATCGGCGCGGAACGCGCCGATCTGAATCGTGATGAAGTGCGGCGCCGGCCCCTGCGGCGCGACGTCGGCCGTCAGCTTGCCCTGGAACATCGGCCGCGCGAACGTCGGCGTCGCCGCCGTTGACCGCCTTCACGCCGATGACGTCGGTGACGAGCGCGCGATCGAGCCGCGTCGCCAGCGTCGGCGAGAAGTCGCGAGTCTGATAGGTGTGCGGCAGGAACACGAGCGCCGGCGCTGCCTGCGTCGACCACCTGCTGCAGCGCCTGCACGAACGCATCCGGCGTGTAGTGCGCCGAGCGCCGCGTGATCGACGGCGATCACTTCGGCGACGGCCGCTGCGCGAGCTCCGTCGCAACCGACGCCGACGTCCTGGCCGGCCACGGCAATCTTGATCGGCATCGGCCGCCGACAGCTGCTGCGCCGCCGCGATCGTCTCCCAGCTCGCGCGATTGAGCTTGCCGTCCTTCTGTTCGGCGATGACGAGAATCATAGGACGCGCGCCTCTTCGCGGAGCCGCTTGACGAGCTCCTTCGCCGCTTCGGCGGCCGAGCCGCCAATCATCACGGTCTGCTTCGCCTTCTGCGGCGCGTAGAGCGACGACGATCTTCTGGCGCGCGGCGAGGCCCGGCGGCGCCGCGACCTTGGCGATCTCTTTCTTCTTCGCCGCCATGATGCCCTTCAGCGTCGCGTAGCGCAGCTGATTGATGCCGCTCTGGATCGTCAGCAGCGCCGGCAGCGGCATCGTCACGTACTGGAACCAGCCGCCTTCGAGCTCGCGCTTGACGCGCAGCGAGCCGCTGCCGACCGGATCGACGTTCACTTCCATGATGATCGTCGAGTGCGGAATCGACAGCTTCTCGGCCAGCACCGGGCCGAACTGCGCGTGGCCCTGATCGTCGCACTGCAGGCCGGTGAGGATCAGGTCGAACTTCTGCTCGGCCATCGCCGGCGGCGAGCGCGGCGGCGGCGGTGAACGCATCGGCCGCGCCGAGCGCATCGTCTTCGACATGCAGCGCGCGATCGGCGCCGCGGGCCAGGGCCTCGCGAATCACCTGCTGCACGCGCGCCGGCCCGGCCGAGCAGACCACCACCTCGCCGCCATGCTTCTCGCGCAGGCGCAGGGCCTCCTCGAGCGCATAGGCGTCGGGCTCGTTCATCTCGTAGCTGACATCCTGATCGCGAACCCAGGTCTTGTCGTCGTTGAGGCGCGGCTGCCACTCGCGCGTCGGGACTTGCTTGATACAGACGGCAATTTTCATAACGTGTGGGCTTGCGGGCTTGCGGTCTTGCGGGCCTCGTAAGCCCGTAGCCCGTAAGCCCGGAGGACCTTCACTCTTCGAATCTCTTGAACAGCAGCGCGCCGTTGGTGCCGCCGAAGCCGAACGAGTTCGACAGCGCGTAGTCGATCTTCATCGCGCGCGCCTTGTTCGGCACGTAGTCGAGATCGCAGCCCTCGTCGGCCGTGTCGAGGTTGATCGTCGGCGCCGCCATCTGGTGCTTCACCGACAGCGCCGTGATGCCGGCTTCGAGGCCGCCGGCCGCGCCCAGCAGGTGGCCGGTCATCGACTTGGTCGACGAGATCGCCAGCTTGTAGGCGTGATCGCCGAACGTGCGCTTGATCGCCGTGGTCTCGATGCGATCGTTGTGCGGCGTCGAGGTGCCGTGCGCGTTGATGTAGTCGACCTGCGTCGGGGCGGACGCCGGCGCGATCGAGCGCGGCCTGCATCACGCGGACGGCGCCGTCGCCGTCTTCGACCGGCGCGGTCATGTGGTACGCGTCGCCGGACATGCCGTAGCCGACCATCTCGGCGTAGATCTGCGCGCCGCGGCGCTTCGCCATCTCGAGCTCTTCGAGGATCAGGATGCCGGCGCCCTCGCCGAGCACGAAGCCGTCGCGATCCTTGTCGAACGGCCGGCTGGCGCCCGCCGGGTCGTCGTTGCGCTGCGACAGCGCGCGCAGCGCGCGCGAACCCGCCGATGCCCATGTGGCAGACCGCCGCTTCGGCGCCGCCGGTGATCATCGCGTCGGCCGCGCCGCGCTTGATGATCTCGAACGAATCGCCGATCGCATGCGCCGACGCCGTGCACGCGGTGCACGTCGCCAGGTTCGGCCCCTTGGCGCCGAAGCGAATCGAGACCTGCCCGGCGGCGAGGTTGATGATCGCCGAGGGAATGAAGAACGGCGAGATCTTGCGCGGCCCGCCTTCGAGGTAGGCGCTGTGCTGCTCCTCGATGGTGGTGAACCCGCCGATGCCGGAGCCGATGAACACGCCGATGCGCGGCGCCAGCGCCGCGTCGATCGTCAGCTTCGCATCGTCCATCGCGTACTGCGACGGCCGCGACGGCGAACTGAATGAAGATGTCCATCTTCTTCAGTTCCTTCTTTTCGATGAACTGCAGCGGATCGAAGTTCTTCACCTCGCCCGCAAACCGCGTCGAAAAGGCCGCCGCGTCGAAACGCGTGATCGGGCCGATGCCGCTGGTGCCCGCGCACAGCGCATCCCAGTTCGCCTGGGTGCCCATGCCGACCGGCGACACCAAACCGACGCCGGTCACTACGACTCGCCTGTTCATTGCCTCCGGACGTACCTCCGGTGGTGTCCGGCTTCAGCCGGACCCACGGCCGTGGCATCCGGCTCAGCCGGATGACCGCGCTACTTCTTCTTGGCGTGCGACTCGATGTAGTCGACCGCTTCCTTGACGCGCGTGATCTTCTCCGCTTCCTCGTCAGGAATCTCGATGCCGAACTCTTCTTCGAACGCCATCACGAGTTCGACGGTGTCGAGCGAGTCCGCGCCCAGGTCGTCGACGAACGACGCATCCGGAGTCACTTCCTCTTCGTCGACGCCCAACTGCTCCACGATAATGCTCTTCACCTTGTCGGCAACGGCCACTGTCCCTCTCCTACTGACTACCTGACTACCTGACTACCTGACTACCTGTTCTCACATGTACATCCCGCCGTTGACGGCGAGAACCTGACCAGTAATATACGACGCCTCATCGGACGCCAGAAAACATACCGCCGCGGCAACGTCCGCCGGCGAGCCCATGCGGCCCAGCGGAATCTGCGCCGACCAATCCGTCTTCGCGCTGTCGGTGATCGCCCTCGTCATGTCGGTCTCGATCAACCCGGGCGCGACGACGTTCACCGTGACCTGGCGCGACGCCACTTCGCGCGCCAGCGACTTGCAGAACCCGATCAGGCCCGCCTTCGAGGCGGCGTAGTTGGCCTGGCCGGCGTTGCCCATCTGGCCGACGACGGAGCTGATCGCGATGATGCGGCCCGATCGCGCTGGCGAATCATCGGCTTCAGCGCCGCCTGGCACAGCGTGAACGACGCCGTCAGGTTCGTCGCGACGACCTCGTCCCAGTCGCGCGCTTCATGCGCAGCATCAACTGATCGCGTGTGATGCCGGCGTTGCTCACGAGGATATCGAGCTTGCCGTGCTGTCTCGACGACCGACTTGACAGGCCCTCGACCGCCGCCGCATCGGTCACGTCGGCGCCGACGCGCTTCGGCCTTGCCGCCCGAGGCGGCGATCGCCGCCGCGGTCGCCTCCGCGTTGGTGCCGCGCGCGACGCACACCACCGTCGCGCCGCCCGCGGCGAGCCGCTCGGCGATCGCGCGGCCGAGCCGCGCGACGCGCCGGTCACGATCGCGATCTTGCCGTCGAAGGCGGTCAGGACTGGCGCCTCGACCGCCGCAAGGTCGTCGGGACCTTCGACGTTCTGAATGGTGGCGCCGGACGCGATCCGCTTGATCATTCCGCTCAATGCTTTGCCCGGCCCTACTTCAACATATCGGGTGACGCCCTCGGACGCAAGGCGTTGTACGACGTCTTCCCACCGCACCGGCGATGCGATCTGCTTGATCAGGGCGTCGATCGACGCCGCGGCCGTGCGCTTCGGCTCGCGCATCGACGTTGGCGACGACCGGCACGCGCGGATCGGCGGTGCGGCACTGCGCGCAGCTCAGGCGTCAGCCGGACTTCGGCCGGCTTCATCAGCGCGCAGTGAAATGGCGCGCTGACGGTCAGCGGAATCGCCCGCTTGGCGCCGAGCGCCTTGGCGCGCTCGCTGGCCCGCGCCACCGCGGCGGCGGTGCCGGCGATCACGATCTGTCCTGCGCCATTCAGGTTCGCGGCGCTCACCACTTCGCCTTGCGCGGCGTCCTCGCAGGCCTTGTTCACGCCGGCCTCATCGAGGCCAAGGATCGCGGCCATCGCGCCGGCGCCGACCGGAACGGCTTCCTGCATGTAGCGCCCGCGATTGCGAACCAGCCGCACCGCATCGGCAAACTGCAGCGTGCCCGCCGCGACATGCGCCGAGTATTCGCCGAGGCTGTGACCGGCGACGAACGACGGCGTTGACGCCCGTGTCTGCCAGCAGCCGGCACACCGCCACGCTCATCGTCAGGATCGCCGGCTGCGTGTTTTCGGTGAGCGTCAGCCGATCCATCGGGCCGTTGAAGATCAGGTCGCTCAGCGGCTCGCCGAGCGCCGCGTCGGCCTCGGCAAACGTCTTCGCGCAGATCTCGAACCGATCGGCGAGCGCCTTGCCCATGCCGACCGCCTGCGCGCCCTGTCCGGGGAAGACGAACGCGATCACGACTGGCGCACCGCGATCGACTGCATTTCGCTCTGAGACGATCCATCATCTGGTTGTCCGCCATCCGCGACGCCATCACCACCGCATTGCGCACTGCCTTCACCGACGAGCGGCCGTGACCGACGATGCAGAGTCCGGCGACGCCGAGCAGCGGCGCGCCGCCGAACTCGGAGTAGTCGACGCGCTTGCGAAACCGCCGGAACGCCCGCCGCGACAGCAGGTAGCCGACCTGGCTCGAAAACGTGCTCTGCAGCTCCTCGCCCAGCAGGTCTTCGACCATCTCGACGAGGCCTTCGCTCAACTTCAGCGCGACGTTGCCGGTGAATCCGTCGCAGACGACCACGTCGGCGTCACCCGTAAAAATGCCCCGGGCCTCGACGTTCCCGATGAACGCCAGCGCCGAGGCCTTCAACAGCTGATGCGCCTCGCGCGTCAGCTCATTGCCCTTCGTTTCTTCCTCGCCGATCGAGAGCAGCCCGATCCGCGGCGTCTCGACGCCCAGCCCGACGCGCGCATACATCGCGCCCATGTGCGCGAACTGCAGGAGATGCTGCGGCTTGCATTCGACCGTCGCGCCCGCATCGAGCAGCACCGCCGCGCCGCGCCTGGTCGGCACCGTCGGCGCCAGCGCCGGACGATCGACGCCGGGCAGCATGCCGAAGGCCGCATGCGCCGCGACCACGCTGGCCCCGGTATGGCCGGCGCTGAACAGCGCCGCGGCGTGACCGGCGGCGACGTGCTCGGCGGCGACCCGAATCGACGCGCGCGGTTTCTTGCGCAGCGCCTTCGCCGGCGACTCGCACATGTCGATCACGTCGGGCGCATCGATGACGCGCACGTCGAGATCGGCTGCGTCGGGATGCCGCGCCAGTTCGGCGCGAATCAGATCCTCGCGGCCGACGAGATCGATGCCGAGCCCGAGATTGCGCGCGGCCGCGACGGCGCCATCAACGGGATGGGCCGGCGCATGATCGCCGCCCATCGCGTCAACTGCTATGCGCATGCGCTACCAGTCAGGCCTGGTCGCTGGATCGTGACAAAGCCCAATCGGTGGATCGGAATCTCGGTGGCTAGTCTTCGTTGACCGGGCGGACCTGGCGCGCGCGGTAGTGGCCGCAGTAGGCGCACACGCGATGCGCGGCCTTCGGCTCACCGCACTGCGGGCAGAGGCCGGGTGTCGTGGCCTTCAGCGCGTCGTGCGTGCGGCGCTTGCGGCCGCGGGTCTTGGAGTGTCTGCGTTTTGGATTAGGCATCGTCGTTTCGCTTCAGTAACGTTTTCAAACCAGCCATCCGGGGATCCTCCCACTGCGGACTGCAGTCGCAGGGGGCGGTGTTCCGGTTGGTTCCGCATTGCGGGCAGATTCCCTTGCAGCCTTCGAAGCACAACGGCTTCATCGGCAACGCCAGGTAGAACTGTTCCCGCAGCAGCTCGTTCAGGTCGATCTGCTCGTCGCGATAAAACGTCATCGCGACGTCGTCATCTTCGACCTCGGTCTCCTCGTCGTCATCGGTCTCCGGCTCGGCTGCCCCCGCGGGCAGGTAGCGCAGATCGAACTCGCGATCGACCGGCAACTTGAACGGCTCGAGGCAGCGGCTGCAATCCAGCTCGAGCTCGGTCTTCACGGTGCCCACCAGCCGGAAGCGATCCTGATCTTTATGGATCACCATCCGGAGGTCCACCGGAGCCGTTACGCGATACTCCTCGTCCCCACTCGCAAGATCTGCCGGTTGAAAGACCTTGTTGGAACTCGGTCTCCGGCTGCCGGATATGGGATAACTCAAGGCGCATTACGCACTTAGCGACTATTTCGTCGCCAGACCAGACTTTTCAGTATACCATCCCGCCAGCTTGGAGGTCGCGATGAAACGGTATGTGCTTGCAGGTCTAGTGGTTACAACGGTTGGGACGCAGGCGCAAGTGGCCCGGCCATCGATCTCGGGGACGGCGTGCGCGAACCTCGCCGCACTGACGATTCCAAGCGTGACCGTCAACGCGTCGGCCCTGGTCGCGGCCGGGTCGTTCACGCCTCCGGGTTCTCAACTCGCGATCACGCTGCCGGCGTTCTGCCGTGTTGAAGCGACCGCCCGCCCGACCAGCGATTCGGAAATCAAGTTCGAGGTCTGGATTCCGCCGGTCGAGGCGTGGAACGGCAAGTTCCAGGGCGTCGGCAATGGCGGATACCAGGGATCGATCTCGTATGCGGCGATGGCCAACGCGCTGCGTCGCGGATACGCGACCGCAAGCACCGACACGGGCCATACCGGCGACGATGTGAAGTTCGGCCAGAACCATCCGGAGAAAGTCATCGACTACGGATGGCGCGCCATCCACGTCATGACCGACACCGCGAAGCTGATCGTGCGCAATGCGCAAGGCCGCTTTGCCGACAAGTCGTACTTCGTCGGCTGCTCGGCCGGCGGGCATCAGGCGATGTCGGAGGCCCAGCGCTTTCCCGAGGATTACGACGGCATCATCGCCGGCGCGCCCGCCAACAATCGAATCCGCCAGACGTTTGGGTTCATGTGGTCGTGGACCGCGACGCACAACGACGATGGCTCGCCGATCCTGACCGCCGCAAAGCTCGCGCTGGTCACGAAAGCCGCCGTCGCCGCCTGCGATGCCAACGACACGCTTGAAGGACGGGTTGATCGAGGATCCGCGCAAGTGTTCGTTCGATGCCGCAACACTCGCCTGTAAGCCAGGCGCGGATGAATCGACGTGCCTTACGCCGGCGCAGGTCGACGCCGTCAAGAAGGTCCATGACGGCGCCAAGAACCCGCGCACGGGCGAGCAGATCTTCACCGGCTGGCCCCGCGGCAGCGAGAACTTCGGCGATTCAGCGATCATGGGCTGGCGCCAGTACATCACCGACGCCGAAGGAGCCGTCGCGCGTCGGCGTGTTGAAGTACTGGCTGTTCAACGATCCCAACTGGGACGTGCGCACGCTCGACTACGATCGCGACTTCGCATTCGCGAACGAGCGGCTGCCGCACATGCACGCGGTCGATCGCGACCTGACGCCATTCAAGAAGAGCGGCGGCAAGTTGATCGCGTATACGGGGTGGCTGGATCCCGTCGTTCCACCGCAGGACACGGCCGCATACTACGAGGGCGTCGCCAAGGTGATGGGCGGCTACGACAAGACGCGTGATTTCTACCGGCTCTTCACGGCGCCGGGGATGGGGCACTGCGCGGGCGGGCCCGGTCCCAACACCATTCGACGCGCTCACCGCGCTCGAGAACTGGGTCGAGAAAGGCGTCGCGCCGGACAAGCTGATTGCCACGCACAGCACCGGCGGCAAGGTCGATCGCACGCGGCCGCTCTGCCCCTATCCCCAGGTTGCGCGCTACACCGGCAAGGGCAGCATCGACGAAGCGGCGAACTTCGCGTGCGTGATGCCGGAAGCGGCGCCGGCGCGCCGCACCTCGAGCGGCTCGCGCCAATAAGCGCGACGCGACGTTATCCGCGTTCCTTTGAGATCAGGGCGTCCAGCAAGGACTGCAGCCAATCGATCTCGTCGTCGTTGACGAGGTGGCCCATCCCCGGATAGATCCGCGTCGTCACGTCCGCGCCCATTCGCGCACAGACGTCGGCGCTCTCGCGCACGCGTGGTTCGGGAATGTGCGGATCGACATCACTGCACCCGAAGAAGATCGGCGTGCCGTCGAATCCGGCCGCTCGATTCGTCCCATGTCGTCCCGGGCGGCCCGATGGCGCCGCCGCTGAACGCCGCGACGCCGCCGAATCGCGAGGCGTTGCGAATCGCGAACTCGGTCGTGAGGCACGCCCCCTGCGAGAAGCCGCCAGCAGGACGATGTGGTCGCGGTCGATGCCGGCCGCCTCGACGCGCGCGACAAGCGACACCAGCACCGACAACGCCGACGACAGATACGGCTCGTTCTTCGCGATGTCGGACATGAAGCTGTACGGATACCAGGTGCGATTCGCGGCCGCCGGCGCCAGATAAGTGACGTCGGCTCGGCCAATCGCCGGAACCAGGTCGAGGATGTTCTCCGGTCCCGCGCCGCGGCCGTGCACCAGGATCACGACGACCGGCGCCTCGCCGAGCGGCTTCCCCGCATTCAGCACCGGCTGCCCGGCGTGCGGGCCGCTAGCGGTAGGTGACGCGGGCAAGGTTCTGCTCGATCGACGCGCGATGCGGCTCTTCCCAATGGCGGCAGCTTCAAGCGCTTGCCGAGTGATTCGGCGGGCTCATCGATGGTGAAGCCCGGCTTCATTGTCGCGATCTCGAAGAGCACGCCGCCGGGCTCGCGGAAATAGATCGAGGTGAAGTAGCAGCGATCGCGCACGTCGGTGACGCCCACGCCGAGCTTCACCAGTTGCTCGCGAACCTCGAGCTGCTCCTCCGCCGTGGCGATCGCCATCGCGACGTGATGGACCGTGCCGAGTCCGTTGACGGCGGTCCTGCGCATTGTTGTCTTCGATCACGTCGATGAAGTGGCCCGGGGCGTCGCACGCCAGCGGCAAGGCGGGTGCGGTTCGCCGATGTGCCGACGACGCGCCAGCCAAGCGACCCCGGTGAGGAAGTCAACCGACGGCTGCGCCTGCCTGACCATCATCTGCACGCTGTGAATGCCGCGCATCGCGCCCTTCGCGCCGACGATCGCCGTCCACGGCGCGCGCTCGTCGCGATCGTTCGCGATCAATTCGAACCTGAGCCCGCTCGGATCGTTGAAGCCGATGGCCGGCTCGCCGAAATGCGCTTCGAGGTCCGAGGTGACGACGCCCCCCTCGTGAAAGGCGATGGCGCCAGAACTCGAGCGAACCCGTCGGCACCGAGAAACACGTCGTGACCACCTGGCCCGCGCCCTTGGCGCCGACACGGACGCCATAGCCGTCGTAGGGGAACGTCGTCCAGATCGTGCCCGGCTCGCCGACGCTCGTTGCCGTAGTAGAAGTGATAGACGTTGTGGTTGTCGAAGTTGACGGTCTTCTTGACGAGCCGCAGGCCGAGCAGCTCGATGCAGAAATCGAGATCGGGCTGCGCTTCGTCGACCGTCGCGGTCACGTGATGCAGACCGAGGATCGCCGGAGCCATCGATCAACGATAGATCAGATTTCCACCCACGGCTTGGGAATGAACAGCTGCTCGAACAGCCGCACGGCGTAGCGATCGGTCATGCCCGCGAGGAAGTCCTGCGCGGCGACGTCGACGCCTTCGGCTTCGACCGTGCGCAGGTCGAGGAAATCTTCCGGCCGCTGCCGCACTTTCTCCCAGAGTCCGCCGAGGATGCCCGCCGCCTTGCCGAACTCCGCGGTCGCCGACCTGGTTCTCGTAGACCGCGTCGAACAGGTAGCTGCGCAGATCGACGAGCGCATTGAGCACCGGCTCGCTCATCCGGATCTCGGTCACGCCGCCGGCGAGCGTCTGGTGGACCACGTCGGTGACCAGGCGGCCGATCCGTTCGGACGACGAATGCCCGAGCAATCTCGACGGCATCCTTCGGCAGGCTCGCCTCGCGCGAGGATTCCCGCGCGCACCGCATCGTCGATGTCGTGATTCACGTAGGCGACGATGTCGGCGACGCGCGCGACCTGGCCTTCGATCGTGCTGGCGCGATGCTCCGGCGGCGCGCCGACCGGCATGCCGTGCTTGCCCTTCGAGTGCCGCGCAATGCCGTCGCGAACTTCCCACGTCAGGTTCAGCCCCTGACGATCGTTCTCGAGCACGTCGACGATGCGCAGGCTCTGCTCGTAGTGATTGAATCCGCCGGGCACCAGCGCGCTCAGCACGCGCTCGCCGGCGTGGCCGAACGGCGTGTGGCCCAGATCGTGACCGAGCGCGATCGCCTCGGTCAGCTCTTCGTGCAGCCGCAGCACCTTCGCGATCGTCCGCGCGATCTGCGCGACTTCGAGCGTGTGCGTCAGGCGCGTGCGGTAGTGATCGCCGGTCGGCGCGAAGAACACCTGCGTCTTGTGCTTGAGGCGTCGGAACGCCTTGGTGTGGATGATGCGATCGCGATCGCGCTGGAAGGCCGGGCGGATCGGATCCTCCGTCTCCTTGCGCACCCGGCCCTTGCTGTCGGCGCTCTTCGACGCCTGCGGCGCGAGGATTTCCCGCTCCCGTTGTTCGAGCTGTTCGCGAATCGACGGCGTCATGCGCCTTCCATTATCTCCCTGCAGGAAGCTCGTGCCGTTGGCGAGCGGGCCGACGCCGAAGATTTCGGCAAGCGTCTGGCCGAGGTCGGCGAACGTCGTGCGCGTCCCGAGGTCGACGCCCGCCTTGACGCCATTGCCCTGCCAGCAGGACCGGCACGTGCTCGCGCGAGTGGTCGGTGCTCGGCGTCGTCGGATCGTTGCCGTGATCGGCGGTGATCACCAGCAGATCGTCGGTCCGCAGCTTCGGCAGCAGCGCCGCCAGCCGCGCATCGAAACGCTTCGAGGTTCGCGGCATAGCCGGGCGTGTCGTTGCGATGGCCGTAGACGGCGTCGAAGTCGACCAGGTTCGCGAAGATCATGCCTCGTTCCTGCGTCGCCATCAGCGCCTCGATCGTGTCCATGCCGTCGGCGTCGCTCTTGGTCGGGTTCGACGCCGAGATGCCCCGCCCGGCGAACAGGTCCGACACCTTGCCGACCGACGTGACCTGGTGGCCCTTCGCGACCAGCCGATCGAGCAGCGTCTCGCCGATCGGCGGCATCGCGTAGTCGTGACGATTCGAGGTGCGCTGGAACGAGCCGGGCAAGCCGATGAACGGCCGCGCGATCACGCGCCCCAGGCCCAGGCCCTTCACGCAAATGTCGTAGGCCGCCTCGCACCACTCGTAGAGCTGCGGCACCGGCACGATGCCTTCGTGCGCGGCGATCTGGAACACGCTGTCGGCCGACGTGTAGACGATCGGGAAGCCGGTCTCCACGTGCTCGGGACCGAGCTCGTCGATGATCGCGGTGCCTGACGCGACCACGTTGCCGATCGACTTGCGGCCGATGCGCGCCTCGAACTCCTCGATCAGATCCTGCGGGAAATCCGTTCGGGAACGTCGGGAACGGGCGATCGAGGACGATGCCCATCAGCTCCCAGTGCCCCGTCACCGAGTCCTTGCCCGACGAGCGCTCGGCCATCCGGCCGAACGCCGCCGTCGGCGCCGACACCGGCGGCATGCCTGCAGCGCGACGAGCCGCGACAGGCCCATCGCGGCGAGCGTTGGAATGTTCAGGGGAACGGCGGCGGCGATGTTGCCGAGCGTGTTGCTGCCCTGGTCCTCGTACAGCGCGGCATCGGGCAGTTCGCCGATGCCGACACTGTCGAGAACGATGACGATGGCACGCGAAAACACGCCGTCTGTGCTTTCTGCGCCTTCTGCGGCCGTCAGGGATGGTGCGACGAGAAGTAGTTCGGAACGCTGCGCGGCGTGCGGATCGTCGCGATCGCGTGCTTGAAAATCAGGTGATCCATGCCCGCGTGCTCGACGATCAGCGCGAACCGATCGAAGTTCTTGATGCGGGCTTCGAACTCGCGGCCGTCGAGCAGGTGCACGGTGACGGGCAGCTTCTCCCGTCGCGCGTAGTTCAGGAACACGTCCTGAATGTTCGGCGCGCCGGTCTTCGCTTCAGGTATCGGCGACATGTCTTCCGTCCTTCAACAGGTCCCGCGCGGCCAGCTCCCGAATCACGCTGTCCTGCACTTCGGCGTTAGTGCCGGGACCGTCAAACCAGACAAGGTTAGGCTCTTTTCGGAACCAGATCAACTGCCGCCGCGCGTATTTCCGGTTCTCCTGCGCAATAAGTGCACGCGTTGCCGCTTCATCTCGGACGCCGCGGAGGTGCTCCATCGCCTGCCGGTAGACCAGGCCGCCGAACGGACGCGCGTCGGGCGGGACGCCGGCGGCGAGCAGCGCGCGGATCTCGTCGAGCAGCCCGGCCTCGAACTGCTCGTCGACGCGCCTGGCCAGCCGCTCGGCCAGCCACGGTGCCGGCATGCGCAGCGCGATCGCGCCAATCGTGACGTCGGGGCCAAGCGGCGACACGGTGTCGTCGAAATGGGCGGTCAGCGGCTTGCCGGTCTGGAAGTAGACCTCGAGCGCCCGCACCAGCCGCTTCAGGTCGCGCGGCTGGATGCGCGCGCCGGACTCGGGATCGACCCGCGTCACCATGCGATGCAGCGTCTCGACGCCCTTCCTGCGCGGCGATCGCTTCGAGCCGCGCGCGCAGCTCGGCGTCCTTGCCCGGGCCCGGGAACAGGCCGCGCGTCAGCGCGCGGTAATAGAAGCCGGTGCCGCCAACCAGGATCGGCAGCTTCCCTCGCGCGTGCAGGTCGGCAATCGACCGCCGCCGCATCGCGCGCGAACTGCGCCGCGGTGTATTCGTCGGTCGGATCGGCGATGTCGATCAGGTGATGCGGAATGCCGCGCCGCTCGGCGAGCGGCACCTTGTCGGTGCCGATGTCGAAGCCGCGATACACCGCCGTCGAGTCGCAGTTGATGATCTCGCCGTTGAAGCGCTCGGCGATCGCAATCCCGAGCGCGCTCTTGCCCGTGGCGGTCGGACCGAGGATCGCAATCAGAGGACGCACAGTTCTCTTGGCACCGCTCAGGCACCTCAGGCACCCTACGCACCTTAGCTCTACTGACCCGGCGGCGATTCGTTGTAGTAGAACGTGACCGTGAAGAACGCCTTGTCGTCCGGATACTCCGGCGGCAGCGGCGTCGTCGGATTCGACGCGAGCAGCGCGTTCACCGCCGCGGTGTTGAACGAGTCGATCTCCGACGGCCGGATCACCGTCACGTCGGTCAGCGCGCCGTTGCGATGCACGTTGAAGGTGATCACGACGCGGCCGCGCATGCGACATCGCCGCCATCGGCACGAACCAGTTGCGGCGCACCTGCGAGACGAAGCGGCGAATCCACGGACCGAACTCGACGCCCTTGGTGTCGAACTGCAGCGGGCCGAATTCCTGCACCTGTCCCTTCTGGTTGTTGAACGATTCCTTCTGCACGTACTTCTGCAGGTTCTTCAACGCTTCGCCGAGCGAGCCGCCCGGCGGCGGCTGCACCTGCGGCTTCTGCATCATCGCCATGTCGGCCTGACGCTGATCGACGACCGACGGCGTTTCGACGGGCGGCGCCGGCGGCGCGGGTTGCGGCGCGGGCCCCTCGCCGCGCATTTTCTCTTCCGGCGTCGATTCGGTGCGCTCGGTGGAATTGCCGCGGGCCGACGGCAGCGGATTGGTCAGCGCCGGCGTCTTCTCGGGGGATCGCGCGCTGCGATCGACGTCGGACATCTCGACGCGATCCGGCTTGCGCAGTCGGCGGCAGGTCAACGCGCGGCTGCACGAACACGAAGCGCGGCTGGTCCTCCGGCTGCGGCTGCTCCTGCGGCGGCGGCGGCACGGCCTGCGCGGGCAGGTATTGCGCGAGATACTGCGGCGCAAACAGCCAGCAGCGCGAGGATCGGCGGCGTGAACGATGATCGACACAGCGACGCCATCGCGCCGGTTGATCGCCGACCCGACCGGCTCGATGTCGCGGTAGCGATCGTCGAAGTCGAAGTACATCAGGAACTTACTAGAATTATACGGGCTTACGGGCTTACGGGCTACGGGCTTGCGGGCTTGCGGCCTTGCGGTTACGAATAGCCTGGACCCTAAGTCGACCCGTAAGCCCGTAAGCCCGCAAGCCCGTAGCCCGATCAGGCCTTTCTGCCCTGTATACAGATAGACGGCGCCGAACATCAATGGCCGGGCCTGCACCTGTGAAAATCCTGCGGCGCGGAGGATTCCGCGAATTCCTCGCCGTAGGCGAAGGCGCCAATCGACTCCGGCAGGTAGGTGTAGGCGGCGTCGTGGCGCGAGACGGCACGGCCGATGCGCGGCAGGATGTTGCGCGAATACCAGTGATAGATGGGACCGAACACCGGCGACTGCGGGCGTGCCGAACTCGAGGATCGCGAGCCGGCCGCCCGGCCGGAGCGCCCTGAAGAGCTCCGCGCACGCGACCTCGGGCCGCTGCACGTTGCGGATGCCGAACGCGATCGTCGCCGCGTCCACCGAACCGCTCGCCACCGGCAGGTTCATCGCATCGCCGCGAACCAGCTGGATGCGCGCCGCCAAGCGCCGCCTGCCGCACCTTGTCGAGACCGTGCGCCAGCATCGCCCCGGAAAAGTCGACGCCGACGACCCGCGCGGCGCCGCGGCGGCGCGGCTCCGATCGCGACATCCGCCGTGCCGGTGCAGACGTCGAGCAGGCGCTCGCGCCCGGTCAGCTGCAAGCGAGGCGATCGCCCTGCGCCGCCAGTAGCGATCGAGGCCGCCGGACAGGACCGTGTTGAGCAGGTCGTAGCGCGCCGCGATCGCGTCGAACATCCCCGCGATCTTCGCGGGCGACTTGTCCGGTTCGCTCGGCTCCGGCGGCTCTCGAGGCCGGTCGTCCCGGCTCTCAACGGACATACAACGCCAGCCCGGTCGTCACGAAATAGAGGATGCCGACCCACCCGTTGAGATCGAAGGCGCGCTTCACCTGCGACAGATCGGCTGCCGAGACCAGCGACTGCTCGTAGATCAGCAGCGCCGCGACCAGCGCAACACCGCCGAGATAGATCGCCCCGAGCGGCGACAGACCAGCGCGAGCGCCGCCATGCAGATCACGGTGGCGACATGCATGACCCGCGAGATGCATCAGCGACCGCGCGATGCCGAAGCGCACGGGAATCGAATTGAGGCCGTGCGCGCGATCGAACTCGACGTCCTGGCAGGCGTAGAGAACGTCGAAGCCGCCAACCCACAGACCGATCGCCAGGCCGAGCAGCCACGGCTCGGCGGCGCCGATCGGACCGCCGGCCGCGAGCCAGCCGCCGACCGGCGCCACGGCCATCGCCAGCCCGAGGAACGCCTGCGTGTACGAGGTGTAGCGCTTCGCGAGCGAATACCAGAACACGATCGCCAGCGCGACCGGCGACAGCAACCCGCACGTGCGGTTCAACTGGAACGCCGCGACACACGAACACGATCGACGACACGATCACGAAGATCGTCGCATCGCGCGGCGTCAGCGCACCGCGCGGGATCTCGCGCATCGCCGTGCGCGGATTGAGCGCGTCCATGCGCGCGTCGACGAGCCGGTTGAAACCCATCGCGGCGCTGCGCGCCGACACCATCGCGACGATGACCCACAGGACCTGCCGCCACTCGAACGGCGCCTGCTGCCACGCGAGCAGCGCGCCGGTCAGCGCAAACGGCAGCGCGAACACCGAGTGGCAGAAGCGGATGAACGATAGGTAGGTCGCGAGTCGGTTCAAGGGTTCAAGGGTTCAAGGGTTCAAGGGTTGAGGTTCACGGTTCAACGTTCCACCCACTCGAGTTGTGACGGCGCGATGCCGCCGAGCAGATACTCCTCGACGTCGGCCACCTGCGCCGGAAGCTCGACGGCGATCATTTCAGCACGCTTGCCTGGCGTCAACGATCCCGAGCTCGTCGCCCAGGCCGAGCGCGCGTGCGCCCACGAGCGTCGCGCTCTCGAGGATCTTCGCGGCCGGCACGTCCGGCGCCAGCCAGCGCATCGTCTTCAGCTCGGAGAACAGATTCAGATCCTCGACGCTGGCCAGGCTGTCGGTGCCGACGGCGACACGTGACGCCGGACTGGTAGAACCGCTCGATCGGCGGAAAGCCGACGCCGACCCACTGGTTGCTTCGCGGGCAGGTGACGAGCGTCGCGCCGATCTCCGCCAGCCGGGACAACGCGCGATCGCCGAACTGCACACCATGCACGACCAGCGTCTTCTGATCGATGACGCCGTGGCGATCGAGATAGGCCACCGGATCGCACGCGGGAATCTGCCAGTCGTCGCGCCAGGCGCCGATCGTCTCGAGCATGCCGCGCCACGGGCCGCTGCCCTTCTCGAGGAACTCGACCTCCTCCGCCGACTCGCCGAGATGCACGCTCATGATCGGACATGCGTTCTCGTCGACCGCAGCCCGGATCGCCTTGAACAATTCGAGCGACGTCGAATACGGCGCATGCGGCGCCAGCGACACGCGCGCCCCGGCGGCCGACAGCGCGCGATCGCATGTCGCGCGTCGCATCGACCAACGCGCCATCGCGCTCCTTGAAGCCGAGCAGCTCGTGAAACACGACGCCGTCGAGGCCGGCCTCGCGCATCGGCCCAACCGCGGCGAGCGAATTGCTGATGTCGCCGACCGCAATCGTGCCCGACCGCGCGCGCTTCCGCGATCGCTTCACGAATCGGCGCGATCTGCTCCGCCGACATGCCCCGGTCCGGGCCGGCCGCGAATCGCGAACAGCGTCTTGACCCAGTCCGTGAATCGCGCCGCCGGCGGCACGCGGCCGCGCAGCCACGACAGCTCGAGATGGGTATGCGCGTTGACGAGGCCCGGCAAGCAGCGCGACGTTGCCGAGATCGCGACACCCGCGGTCCCCGATCCCCGATTCCCGGTTCCCGACCGCGGCGATCCGCCCGCCGTCGACCGCGACGATCCGTCCTTGATGGGCGCGCGGTCGATGGGCAGACCCACGCCGCGCGGTACGCGATCATGAGACCGGCGAGGTCGGGCCCCTGCGATCGCTGCTTCTTGCCGGCGGCGCTGCGCGCGGGATAGTTCACGAGCTCGGCGGGCACGGAGGTGTCGCCCGCGTCGCGCGCCGTCGACAATTCGAGCATGCGCGGGACGTCGTGGGCGCGGAAGAACGGATCGCCGAGGATGTCGTAGTGCATGTTGCGGCGCTTGGCGACGAAGCCGGCGTCCTCGACGTTGCGGACGATCTCGACTTCGTCCATGCAGTACGACGGCGCCGGCGGCGCGGACGACGTTCTCTTCGATCATCACGCTGCCCATGTCGTTGGCGCCGAAGGCGAGGCTCAACTGCCCGACCTTGCCGCCCTGCGTGACCCAGGACGCCTGCAGGTTGTCGAAGTTGTCGAGCACGAGCCGCGCGATCGCCAGCGTGCGCAGGTACTCGATGCCGGTCGCTTCGCGGCCGCCGCGCTCGGTGTGCTCCGGCTGATAGCTCCAGGTGATGAACGCGGTGAAGCCGCCGGTCTCGTCCTGCAGCTCGCGCAGCCGCAGCATGTGCTCGAGGCGCTCTTCGTCGGTCTCGACCGTGCCGTACATCATCGTCGCCGTCGTGCGCAGGCCCTTCGCGGTGCGCATGCCGCATCACGTCGAGCCACTCGTCGGCGCTCGCCTTGTTGTAGCAATTGAGCAGCTTGCGGACGCGATCGACGAGGATCTCGGCGCCGCCGCCGGGAATGCTGTCGAGCCCGGCGGCGATCAGGCGATCGATCACCTCGGGCACCGGCAGCTTCGACATCCGCGAGAGGTGAATCACCTCCGGCGGCGACAGCGCGTGCAGCTTGAAGTCCGGGAACTTCTGCTTGACCGCGCGGAACAGATCCTCGTACCACGCGAGCGGCAGATCGGATTGTGTCCGCCCTGCAGCAGCAACTGGACGCCGCCCAGCGCGCGCGTCTCCTCGATCTTCCTGAAGATCTCGTCGAAGCCGAGCACGTAGCCGTCGTCGTGCGCCGACCTCGCGATAGAACGCGCAGAAGTTGCAGCGCGCGACGCAGACGTTCGTGTAGTTGACGTTGCGATCGATGATGTAGGTGACCAGGCCTTCCGGATGCTTGCGCCGGCGCACGTCGTCCGCCATGCGCCCAAGCCAGTAGGTCGGCGCCTGGCGATAGAGCAGCAGCGCTTCCTCGCCGGTCAGCCGGCCGCCGCGCGGCGATCCGTTGCTCGAAAGCCTCTCGAGGTCCATCATCACTTCGAAGAACCGCAGCGGTTCCAGGCCGGGCACGACGCCGATCTCGGCGGCGAGCTCGTGGAACCGGCGCAGGCCCGCCTGCTCGGCTTGCGCCCAACCCGTACTTGAGATTATCACGCAGGTAGGACAGCGCCCGCTGCTCGAGCCGCGCGTCGCCGCTGCCCGACCTGCTTCGCGATCGCCGGCAGATGCGCGACGCCGGCGTCGCGCGCCTGCTGCAGCGCGCGGCACTGCTCGGGCGTCGCCGCACCGGGCCGCCCGACCCACATCGCATAGACGAACGGCAGACCGGTCAGCGCCTTCCACTCCGCGCCCAGATCGATCTTGGTGACGCTCGTGCTTCGCCGGATCGATCTCGAACGCCGGATCGCCGATCACCAGCGCCGCGTCGGCGCGCCGCAGCATCGCTTCGAGATCGGGCTCGGCTGGCGTGAACTTCGGCGCGATCTTCCACTGCTTCGCGCACAGCACGCGCGTCAGCGCCACCGAGGTGCGCGAGCTCAGGTCGAGCGCGAGCGTTTCGACGCGCTCGATCGGCTTGCGCGTGAACACGGCGACGGTCGCGACGTCGCCATCCGAGGCGATCGAGATGTCCGGCACGATGGCGTAGTCGACCGCGCAGGTATTCGATCGCCGGAATCAGCCCGAGGTCGACGCGTCCCTCGTGCAGCAGCTCGGCGCACTTTGCCGGGCACGTCGAAGCGCACGTCGAACTGATCGGGATGGGCGTCGAGCCCATACACGAGCGGTTTCGTATTGAGATACGAAACCGCCCCAAGCCGAAGGGGACTCACAAGCGCTTGTCCTGAGCGAGCGGCGAGGCTCCGCCTTGCCGCGAGTCGATGGACTCGACCGGCGTGAAGCCGGCAGCGGCGATGTTGCGCTTCACGTCCTCGACCGACGTCCGGCGGCGTCCGAGCGATTCGTCGTCAACCGTCGACACGCGATCGAGATCGTTGGCGCCGAACGTCAGCGCGACCTGCGCGAGCTTCGGCCCGTACTGCGCCCAGTCGACCTGAATCGTCTTGACCGACGGCAGGACCAGCCTCGCCAGCGCCACCGCGCGCACGTCCTCGTATCCAGTCGTCGGCACCGCGATCGATTGCTCGCGCGACAACGGATTCACGGTGTCGATCGCGGGGAACTTCTTCACGAGGTCGCGCAGATGAATCAGCCAGCTCGACCGGCCGTCGCCGGCGATCGGACTCTGCAGCGACAGACAGCGAACGGGCAACCCGGCAGCCTCGCACGCACGCGAGCGCCTCTTCGGCATCGTGCAGCCGATCGACCGGCGCCTCGGCGATCGCATCGAGACCGGCGCGCTTCAGGCGCTTGAGCACGTCGGCCAGCTTGCCCCAGTGACGATCGGCGATCTCGGCGAGCGAGAATCCGGTCAACAATTGCGAACCTGCGAGCATTCTCGCTTCCGCAATCAGCGCTTCAGCATCATCAAGAGTTGCCGGCAAGCTCGGTCAATCGCAATTCGGCACCTTGTGCACCTGATGCACCCTGTGCACCCGCTGCGAGCTCGAGAACACGCGAGTAAGTAACCGTGTCGCCCACGCGAGCCCGACGAACCTCATCGGCGAGCATCCCAAGCGACAGGATGTCCGCGGTTCCCAGCTCGTCGATCTCCGCGGCGGTCAGCGCTTCGCCCGCGCGCGCGCGTTCCGCAATTGCCAGATTGATATTCACTGCCGCATCAACTCCACGATTCGTATCGCCAGCGCCAGCGCGGCACGGCCCTGTTCTCCGGACACCGCCGGCGCGCGCTTCTCGCGCACCGCGGCCACGAAATCCTCGAGCTCGCACTTGAGCGGCTCGTCGCCCGGCACCGTCAGCTTGCCGCCGTCGATCTTCGGCAGGCCCGCCGGCTGCGGCGCCAGCTGATACATTTCCACCTCGCGTGCGGCGCGTGTCGATCGACACGTAGCGCTCGCGCTGGAAGAAGCGAATCTTCCGAATCTGATCCCGGCTGATCCGGCTCGCCGTGAGGTTGGCGATGCAGCCATTCTTGAACCGCACCCGGGCGTTGGCGATGTCCACCTTCGGCGTCAGCACCGGCACGCCGACGGCCTCGACGCTCTCCACTTCGCTCGGCACGATGCTCAGGATCAGATCGAGATCGTGAATCATCAGGTCGAGCACGACGTCGATGTCGAGGCTGCGGCCAAGCTGCGTGCCCAGCCGATGCACCTCGATGAAGCGCGGATCGTTGACGTACGGGCCGCGCCGCCTCGACCGCCGGATTGAATCGCTCGCTGTGACCGACCGCGAGCACGGCGCCGGATGTCTTTGCCGCCGCGATCAGCGCATCGGCCTCGGCCAGCGTCTGCGTCAACGGCTTTTCGATCAGCGTGTGCACGCCGGACTCGAGCAGCGGCAGCGCGATCGCCGCGTGACTCTCGGTCGGTGACGCGATCACCGCGACATCGACGCCGCTCGATCTCGCGCACGTCGCCGAACGCTGCGACGTGCCGTAATTCGCCGGCGATCTTCGACCGCGCGCTCCTGTTGATGTCGACCACGCCGGCGAGCGACACGCCCGGCAGCGACGCGAGGATCCGCGCGTGATGCTGCCCGAGGTGTCCGACGCCGATCACCGCCGCCCTCATTTCTTCCCGCTTTCGCCGGGGCTGCGATGCGCCGGCCGCCCGACGACCGCAATGCCCGCTTCGTTCGCCGACGCTGACGAACGCTTCACGATCGAAGATCAGCGTGCGGCCCGCGTCGATCGACAGCACCTTCGCGCCCGGCAAGACGCATCGCCTGGATCGTCGCCAGCCCGACGATCGGCACGTCAAAGCGCATGTCCTGGTTGGGCTTGGCCACCTTGATGATCGCTGACACCGTCGCCGGCCAGGTGGCCGGCGCGGGCGATGGTCTCGTCGGTGCCTTCCATCGCCTCGACCGCCACGACCGCCTGATGCTTCACGGCGATCGTCTGTCCGATGTCGAGGCCGGCAATCGTGTCGGCCATGCGGTAGCCGAACTCCAGGTCCTTCCGCTCCGCCTCGTTCGGCGCGCGATCGCTCAGCTGTCCTTCGCCCGCCAGCAGCGGCTCGAGGAACTTCGCCGAGTTCACCAGCTCGACACCGCGCTCGCGCATCAGGTCGGCGACCGCGCCGATCAGCGCATCGGTGTTGAACGCCCTTGAGCTTGCCCATCAGCGACATCGCCGTCAGGTCGGGCATGAAGCCGCCGAAGATCTTGACGTGCTTGACCTGCCCGGCCATCACGGCCTGCGTGATCTTGTTGTCTTCGAGGATCTTCAGGAAGGTGCCGAGCTGGCCGATCGACACCCAGTGCACGTCGGCCTTCGGCGGCCTGCCGCCGCGGCCTCGATGCTCTTTCGACGCCTCTTCCTTGATGCCGATCACGACAACCTCGTGGCCCATCGCCCTGGCGGCGTCGAGCACGAGAAACGGGAAGCGTCCGTTGCCGGCAATCAGACCCAGCTTCTGTGCCATCTGTGCCTTCTGTGGCAGCCTCTGCGCCATCTGTGCCTTCTGCGGCCTACTCTTCGGCGCCGTCGTCGGCCTTCTTCCCGCCGCGGCGCAGGATCACGCCGCGTGAGGCGGTGCGGATGAATTCGACGAGGTTGTCGACTTCCGGGCACTTGAGCGACGCGTCCTGCTCGATGCGGCTGATCGCCTGCGTCGTGTTGAGCTTCGACTGCGTCAGGTAACGATAGGCGGCGCGCAGCTTCTTCAGCGTGTCGTCGGCGAAGCCGCGGCGCTTGAGCCCGATCAGGTTCAGGCCGAACACGCGCGCCGGGCGGCTGCCGACCGTGCGCCCGTACGGCAGCGCGTCCTTGGTGATCACCGAATAGCCGCCGATGAACGCATAGGCGCCGACGCGGCAGAACTGGTGCACCGCCGAACCGGCGCTGACGTTGACGAAGTCGGCGATCGCCACGTGCCCGCCGAGCGTCGCGTGCGGCCCGAAGATCGTCTGGTTGCCGACGTGGCAGTCGTGCGCCACGTGCACGTAATTCATGAACAGGTTGCGGTCGCCGATCGTCGTGACGCCGCCGCCGCCCTCGGTGCCGCGGTGGATGGTGACGAACTCGCGGAAGATGTTGCCGGAGCCGATCTCGAGGCGCGTCGGCTCGCCCTTGTATTTCAGGTCCTGCGGCGCCAGCCCGATCGAGGCGTACGGGAAGATCTCGGTGCCGTCGCCGATCGTGGTGTGGCCTTCGATCACCGCCGACGCGCCGATCTTGCAGTTCCGGCCGATGCGGACGTGCGGACCGACGACCGCGAACGCGCCGACGACGGTGCCGGCGCCGACGACCGCGGTCGGCGACACCTTCGCGAGCGGATCGATGTGCGCGATCGGCTGGACCGCGAGCAGCAGCTCGGCCTCGACGACCGTCTGCCCGTCGACTTCCGCGATCGCCGACGGCCTTCACGAGCGGACCGCGCGTCGCGCCGAGCGTGACGACGAGCTTCAGTTGATCGCCGGGGACGACGTGCTTGCGGAACTTGGCGCCGTCAACGCCGCGCAGCTGCACGCCGAAACCGTCGCCGCCGCGGCCGTCACCGCTCGTCGCAGGATCGAGCAGCAGCAGCGCCGCCGCCTGCGCCAGCGCCTCGATCATGAGGACCGCCGGCATCAGCGGCTTGTGCGGAAAGTGTCCCTGGAAGAAATCTTCGTTGACGGTGACGTTCTTGAACGCGACCAACCGCTTCCCCGGCTCGTGCTCGGCGACGGCGTCGACGAGAAGCGAGGGAAAGCGGTGGGCAAACCGTTCGAGAACGTCCACCTTCGCGACCCGCGCTTCGGCGGACAAGTCAGAGGACCCGGAGTTCACTGACCCGGGGGCTTCGTCGGTGCTGCGGGCTTGGCCGCTGGCGGCTTGGCCGAATCGAGCTTCTTGATCACTTCGCTGGAGATGTCGAGCGCGGCGTCGGCCCACACCAGACCGGCGTCCGGCCCGTTGAACACGAACTGCAGGCCCATGTCGGTGGCGACCTGCTGCAGGACCGGCTCGAGCCGCTGCTGGAACTCCTGCTGCAGCGCCTGCTGCAGTTCCTGCACTTCGGCCTGCGCGTCCTGCGTGAAGCGCTGCACTTCGAGCGTGACCTTCTCGATGTTCTTCTGCAGTTCGGCCGCGACCGACGGCGCTCATCACGGCGCCTTCCTTCTCGAGCTTCTGCTGCATGGTCGTGCAGCTGCTTGTTCTTGTCGTTCAGCTCGGCGGCCTTCTTCTGCTGCAGGGCCTGGATGCGGGTCGTCGCGACGCGGCCGTCGGCCGATTCGTTGGCGATGCGCTGCAGGACGACGTACGCGACCTTCGCGCCCTGCGGGAACGGTTTCGGCGCGGGCGGCGGCGGCGCCGGGGCCTGAGCGGGCGCAGGGCGCGGCAGGTGCCGGGACGGCCGGGGCCGTCGGCTTCGGGGCCTGGGGGCGCCGGCCGGCGCCTGCGCAAACACGGGAGACGCCGCCAGCACCACGCTGAGCGCCACAACGACAATAAGGGCTTTCATTACCAATCCTTTCAAGATGGCGAAGTCTTGATTTTAACCCGACTTCGCGCTTTCGCGCTGGGCAAGCCCCGGTTCGCGCAAATCCGAAATCCGCTCGATCCGAAATCCGAAATCCCTAGGGATGGTTGACCGTGAAGGTGTAGTCGACCGGCTCGGTCAGCGCACCGACATCGTACACCCGCACGCACAGGCTGCCGTCCAGCGTCGCGACCGTGCCGCTCAAGCTGCGTGTTGACGACGGCGTTGTCGTTATGGACAACGACCGTGCAGGTGCCGACCGTCGACAGCGTACCCATGCTGAAGCCGACCTTTTCCGGCGCGTTCTCACCGAGCGAGGTCACGGTCGCGGTGACCATGCCGGTCGCGCTCGTGAAGACGTTGTGGGTCGCGCGCCGTTGACGTCAGGGTGCCGGTGAAGGTCTCGGTGACGAACACCGGATCCGGCGTGGTCGGAAGGTTGTCGATGTCGCCCGAGCAGCCGGCCGCGACCGACGGCGATCGACAGCACGAGCGCGCGAAGAATGAATGGCTCTCATCAGAAAGTGGATCCCACGGCGAACTTGAAGGTGAACTTCTTCGCCGGCTGGAGGTTGTTGTCCAGCACGCCGAAGCGTGACGGGTTATACGCGAAGATCAACCGGAACGGCACGTTCAGCACCGGCATGAAGAAACGGATCTCGGCGCCCGTCGAGGTCTTGAACGCGTTGGTCTCGCCAATCTTCTGCAGGTACGGCGGCGGCGCGTTCGGATCGACGAGCCTCGTCGTCGTGAACGGATCGACGATCGGCGGCAGGCTCGGATCGATGCGGACGTTGATGTCTTCCTTCCACACGAACGACTCGCCGATGTTGCGCACCTGGCCGGTGTCGTAGAACAGCACGAGGCGCACCGGGCCGGCGATGTTGATCAGGTACTCGGCGTTGAAGAGCATCGTCTTGTTGCCGCCGAGCACGAGGCCCGTTTCCGGATCGCGCGGACCGATCGAGCGGATGTCGAAGCCGCGGATCGTGTACTCGCCGCCCAGATACAGCGTCTCGGTAATCGGCAGGACACGTCGTCGATCGCGTACGGCCGGATGTATTCGATCTGCGCGCGGTAACCGAACGACATGCGGCGGTTGAGCGGCCTGAAGTGCGCGTATTCGACCGCGCGGCTTGATGAAGTTGGTGTTGCCGCCGATGCCCGCGAAGTCGACCGAGCCGGTCAGGCGCGTGCCCGAGTTCGGGAAGATCGGATTGTCGACGGTGTTGTGAACGAAACTCGGCGTCACCTTGCTGATGGTGCGGCGGCCGCCTTCGCCGAGCAGCAGCGAATCGCGCAGGTACGGATTGCGCTGCACGAGCTCGGGCGCGTAGTAGATCGGGTTCAGGTCCGACACCTTGACGGCTTCGTAGCTGTAGGTGACGAACATGCGCGAGAAGCCGGCCAGCGGGAACCCGGTCGTCAGGTTGCCGCCGGTGGCCTCCTGCGTGAACTGATCGATGTAGCGCAGCGTGCGCTTGTAAACGTCGACGCCGCCGGTGATGTTGCGATCGAAGAGGAACGGCTCGGTGAACGCGACCTGGTAGTTTTCAGATCGCGAACCGACCTGCAGCGACACCGTCAGCGATTCGCCGCGGCCCAGGAAGTTCGAGGTCTGGAACGACAACTGGCCGAAGAAGCCTTCGAACTGCGACACGCCGGCGCCGAAGGTCAGCTGGTTGCGGTTCTGCTCCTCGAGCTTCAGCGTGACGTCGACCTGGTTCTTCTCGCCGGGCGTCTTCTGCACGTCGACGCCCTGCCCCTCTTCGAGCGGCTTGAAGTAGCCGAGCTGATTGAGGCGCTTGACGCTGTACTTGAGCGCTTCGGTATTGAACGGCGCGCCTTCGAGCAGGCGCACTTCACGCCGGATCACGTTGTCGCGCGTCGTCGTGTTGCCGGCGAACGTCAGGCGGTTGACGAAATACTGCTCGCCTTCCGTCATGCGCATCGTCACGTCGACGGTCGGCGTGGCCGGACCGGCGATCGGGCCCTCGGCGGCCTCGTTGGGCTTCGAGATCGGGGAAGCCCGTGAACTCGAAGTAGCCGAGGCTGCCGTAGCCTTCGCGCGCCTTGACCAGGCCGGCGCGAATCGGCTTGTCCGAATACCAGTCGCCTTCCTTCAGCTTGAAGAAGGGCGCCAGGAATTCGGTCTTGATGATCTTGTTGCCGTCGAATTCGAACTTGCCGACGCGGTAGCGCGGCCCCTCGTCGACGGGAATATTCAGCTGGACCCAGCGCGTTTCCTTGTCGTCGCTGTCTTCGAGCATCTTGATGTCGGGCTGGCCGACACGGGCGGCGATGTAACCCTTGTTGCGGTAGTACTCGATCACCTTTTCGGCGTCTTCGTCGAACTTGTTCTGGTTGTAGGTGCCCTTGCCGGTGATCCACGAGAACATGCCGGTGGCCTTCGTGGACTTCATCTGCTTGGCCAGGGTGCCGTCGCTGACGTCGGAGTTGCCGTTGAAGTCGATCGTGCGGACCTTGACCTTCGGCCCTTCCTTCACGTCGAACACGACCTTGACGAGCTTCGGACCTGCGGGCAGCGGCTCGACCGTCGAGGTGACCTCGGCGAACTCGTAGCCCTTCTCGGCCATGAAGGACTTGACGAGGCCCTGCACGCGCCGGACGACCGCCTGATCGAGGAACGAGTCGAGGCGCAGCGCGATGCCCAGCTCCTTCATCTTCTCGTCGATCTTCGTGCGCTCGACCTTGCGTCGAGCCGGTGTAGTCGACGATCTTGACGCGCGGCCGCTCTTCCATGTGGTAGATGACGCGCTTGCCCGACACACCGTTTGGGAAGGTGCCGTCGAGCGTTTCAATCCACAGGTTGTCGAGGAAGCCGGTCGCCCACAACCGCTTGAAGTCTTCCTGCAGCGACTGTTCGGTCTGCTCGTTGTAGGGCTGCCACACGGCTTCCGCCGGGCGGCTGAGCGGCGTCTGGATGTAATAGAGATAGGTCTGCGCTTCGATGATCGATTCGTTGACCGGGTGGAAGCGAAGCTCGGTGGTGCAGATCACCGTGCCGCTTCCGGGCGCGGGCGGCCGGCTCGCCGGCGGGCAATTGTTGACCGCGGTGGGCTGGGACGAAGGTGCCTGAGGTGCCTGGAGTGCCTGCGGTGCGGGTGCCTGAAGTGCATCAGGCGCCTGTGCCGAGGCAAGAGCCGGCAGGCCAACAATGGCAAAAATGGCAAGAATTCGTGAAATCACGGCGTACAAGCCCGTCGGGCGCTGGCTAAACAACCCTTAATGCTACCGCAAGTTAGACGTTCGACGTCAGGCGACGGCCTGCAACCACCGGCTGGCCGGCCGGACGATAGGCCAACTGGCCCCCTTCGAGATACACCTCGATCTCCCCGCCCTGCAGGTGTCCGCGAATGAGCTCCTCGGCGAGGGGGTCCTCGATGTAGCGCTGGATAGCCCGGCGCAACGGGCGCGCGCCATATGAGCGGTCCTTGCAGGTAATGTCGATGATCCAGTCGGCGACCTCGGGCGAGACGATCACCTTCATCCGCCGATCGAGCAGGTTCACGTTCAGCTGTTCGACCAGCAGCGACAGGATCTTCCGCAACTCGTCGTCGTTCAGCGCGTCGAACACAATCAGCTCGTCGACGCGGTTGATGAATTCGGGATTGAAGGTGCGCTTGACCTCGCCCAGCACCATGTCCTGGACGCCCTTCTGATCGTTCGCTTCGCTCGTCTGGAACCCCAGCGAGGCCTTCTTCTGGATGAAGCGGGCGCCGATGTTCGACGTCATGATCAGGATCGCGTTCTTGAAGTTGACGCGATTGCCGAGGCCGTCGGTCAGGTGGCCGTCTTCGAACACCTGCAGCAGGATGTTGAAGATGTCGGGGTGCGCCTTCTCGATTTCATCGAGCAGCACCACCGAGTACGGATTGCGCTTCACCTTCTCGGTGAGCTGGCCGCCCTCTTCGTGGCCGACATATCCCGGCGGCGAGCCAATCAGCTTCGACACCGAGTGCTTCTCCATGTATTCCGACATGTCGAAGCGAATCAGCGCGCCCTCGCTGCCGAACAGGAACTGTGCGAGCGCGCGGGCCAGCTCCGTCTTGCCGACACCGGTCGGGCCCGAGGAACATGAAGCTGCCGACCGGGCGGTTCGGACTCTTGAGGCCGGCACGCGAGCGGCGGATCGCGCGCGACACGGCGGAGATGGCGCGCTCCTGGCTGATCACGCGCTTGTGGAGGTCGGCCTCCATGCGAATCAGCTTGTCGCTTTCATCCTGGTTGATCGAGGACAGCGGCACGCCCGTCCACTTGGACACGACCTCGTCGATCTCCGCGCGCGACACGACGACCCGGCGCGCGCTCGAGCGAACGTCGAACTTCTCGCGCACGAACTGCAGGTTCTCGCGCGCCACTTGTTCCTGCTCGCGATAGAACTGCGCCTTGTCGAAATCCTTCGCCGAGACCGCGCTCTCCATCTGCTCGACGGCGACGCGGATGCTCTTGTTGATCTCGCCGAACTCCTCGCTGTAGCCCGCCTCGCGCAGCTTGGCGCGAGCGCCGGCCTCGTCGACGAGATCGATCGCCTTGTCGGGCAGGAAGCGGTCGGTGATGTAGCGGCTCGACTGGTAGACCGCCGCTTCGACCGCTTCGCGCGTGTACTCGACGTGGTGGAACTGCTCGTAGCGATCCTTCACGCCCAGCAGGATCGAGATGGTCTCGCTCTCCGACGGCGGATCGACCTTGATGGCCTGGAAACGACGCTCGAGCGAGCGATCCTTCTCGATGTACTTACGGTATTCCGCAGGCGTCGTGGCGCCGATGCAGCGAATTTCGCCGCGCGACAGCGCCGGCTTCAGGATGTTGGCCGCATCGAGCGAGCCTTCGGCCGAGCCTGCGCCGACGAGCGTGTGCAGCTCGTCGATGAACACGATGATGTTCGGGTTGTCGACGAGCTCCTTCATGATCGCCTTGAGGCGCTCTTCGAACTGGCCGCGATACTTCGTGCCGGCGACGATCAACGAGATGTCGAGCGCCAGCAATCGCTTGTCGGCAAGGAAATGCGGCACGTCGCCGTAGACGATCTTCTGGGCCAGCCCCTCGACGATTGCCGTCTTGCCGACGCCCGGCTCGCCGATCAGCACGGCGTTGTTCTTGGTGCGGCGGCAGAGCACCTGCTGCACGCGCTCGAGCTCGTAATCGCGGCCCACCAGCGGATCGAGCTGGTTCTTCATCGCCGCTTCCGTCAGGTCGCGGCTGAACTCGGCCAGCAGCGGCGTTTCCTTGACGCGCGTCAGCGACGTCTTTTCGTTGAGGAGCTGGACGATGTCCTCGCGGACCTGGTGAAGACGCATCCCTTTTTCCATCAGGATGGTCGCGGCGACCGATCGCTCCTCGCGAAGGATGCCGAGCAGGAGATGTTCGGTGCCGATGTAGTTGTGCAGCAGCCGATCGGCCTCTTCGGCCGCATACTGCAACACCCGCTTGGTCTCGGCGCTGAAAGGAATCTCGACCGACGTCGATACCTTCTCGCGGAAGACCGTGCGGCCTTCGATGTCTTTGCGAATGTTTTCGAGGGACAGGTGAGATCGGGCAAAGATCCGGCTCGTCAGGCCCTTGCCTTCGCGAATCAGGCCCAACAGCAAGTGCTCGGTCTCTATTGAGATGCTTCCGAGCTGGCTCGCTTCGTAGCGGGCAAAGAAAAGGACCCGCCTGGCTCGTTCGGTATAACGCTCGAACATCCGCCTCCGCCTTTAGGCTTCGGCGAGACCAATCCGCCGTCGCCCTCTGTAGGCACCATTATACGGCCAAACGGCCTTTTTACACGCTCGCAATCCCGCTAAGTTGCGGAAAGATAGTGACTTCGGAGTTTTGGATTGTCGGAAGTAGGCATAGACTACGCGAATGGCTGACCTTCGGCGCTTGCTCCTCGTCCCCATCATTCTGGTCGCCGCCGGTTTTCCGCTGGCCGGTACCGAGAATCAATCAGCCGTTCAAGACACCGGGCGCTATAGCGATGCCGAGAAGGCGTATGTGCCCCTCGCCCTGACGGCCAGAGTGTCGGAGGCGCCCCGGAAGGCGACGTTGGCGGTCGTGTTCGGCCGGAAATTCGCGGACACCCCGGGCGGTCCGATCACCATTACCAATTCCTACATGAACCCCAGCCAGGTGTTCTTCACGCAGATGGTAGGCCTGGTGGCGACCGCTGACGGCAGCGTAATCGTCGGCGGACGCGCCGGCCTCGATAAAGCTATGCATGCTGTTGGAACCGGGTATTGGCGAATCGCGCCCGACGGCGCCATCACCCCGCTGCATACGCGGAGCACCAATACCTATGGCAAGACGCCATATACGAAATGCGAAGCGCCTTACAGCCGCACGCATCTCGATCCGGAGAACTTCGCGCTGGCTCCCGATGGCCGACTGGTGAAGGCCAACGAATACGCGATCGTGAAGATCGGCGCCGATGGGTTCGTGAAGCGAATCGCCGGTGAACCGTTCGCCTGCGAGGAAAGCGGGCAGGCGTCCCGCGTTCGCGGCGCCACGGATGGCGCGCCCGATGCGGCGCGCTTCAATAAGGCGACCAAGGTTCTCGTGGATCCGAAGGGCAACATCTGGATCGTCGATCAACTCGGCTGCTCGCTTCGCCGGATCGGCCCCGATGGGAAGGTCACGCACCGTCACCACCGTCGAGCAATCCTGCGGCAAGGACATCGTCAGGGAGGATCAGCTGGCCCTCGACCTCCTGGCGTGGGATTCGGTTCACGACGAGCTGGTCACCGCCTGGAGCCGTCCCGTGGCAATGCCGGTCCACAATCTTTACAGCACGGTCTGGCGGGTCAAGCCATCGGGCGAATTCAGGCGAGTGTTGTATGCGACGAAAGTCGGAAAGAGCCCGGCGAAGCATCTGCTCGACGGCATCAGCGCGTTGGCCGTCGATCCCCAGGGCCGCATCCATATCGGGAACCGGATCATGACGCGCGAAGGCAGCAGCGCCCTCGGGGTGCTGCGCGTCGACGAAGCGGGAGCCACCGTCGTGCCCGTAACCGGCGCGGCCGTCCCATATAACGAGGCCGGGGATCAACCGCAAGATGGCCCTGCCGCGCGCGCGCGATTCCGGTGGATCGCGGACATGAGCTTCGCTCCCGACGGCACCCTGTTCATACGGGACGAGCACTTGATCCGCAAGCTCGACCGCGCCGGCCAAGTCACGACCTGGGCGTTCTAATCGCGCGACAGGCGTGTTAGCCTCCGCGCATGCAGCACCTGTTCTGTCGCCTGCTTGCGCCGCTGATCTTCCTCGCCGGCCTGGCCTCCCCTGCCTGGGCCGATGTCACACGCGTCGCGATCACATCGCGCACCGTTGTGGCCAACGGCCAATGGTTCGGCGCGGCCGGGCCTTACGAAAAGATCGCCGGTACGGTGTTCTTCGAGCTCGATCCCGCCGATCCGCATAACAAGGCGATCGCCGACATCGAGCTGGCGCCGAAGAACGCGCGCGGCCGGGTCGAGTTTTCCTCCGACATCTTCATCCTCGCGCCGCAGGACCCGGCGCGCGCGTCCGGGTCGGTCCTGTTTGAAATCTCGAACCGGGGCAACAAGGGACTGTTGACGACGTTCAATCGCGCCACGCCGTCGGCCGATCCGATGCAGCCGGAACATTTCGGCGACGGCTTGCTGATGCGCAACGGCGTCACGCTGGTGTGGGTCGGCTGGGAATTCGACGTGCCCGGCCTCAAGGTCAAGGCGCCGATCGCGATGCGAAACGGCGCGCCGCTCGTCGAAACCATCGCGACCCTGGCCGTCGTCGACGCGCGCGCGACCGAGGTGAGCTTCAGCGATGTGCCGTCTTATCCGCCGGTCGATCCGAACGATGAAACCGCTACGCTGACGGTCCGCGACACGGTCTGGGAGCATCCAACGCCGCTGCCCCGCCGCGGCTGGCAGTTCGTGCCGCCGAGCCCGAATGCCGGCGGACGCTGCGCCGGCGACGCCAAGTGCCCGCGGGTCGCGATGGCCGCGGGATTCGAGCCCGGCCGGATCTACGAGCTGAAGTATCGCGCCTCGAATCCGCCGGTGTCGGGCGTTGGCCTGGCGGCGATTCGCGATGTCGCGTCTGCTGTGAAGTACGGTAACGGCGCGATCGTGCCCGTGCGCGGCCGCTACCTGCATGTCTATGGCTCGTCGCAGAGCGGACGGTTCCTGCGGCTGTTCCTCCACGACGGCTTCAATGCCGACGAGCAGGGCCGCAGGGTCTTCGACGGGGTGATGCCGCACATCGCCGGCGCCGGGCGCGCCGACTTCAACACGCGCTTCTCGCAGGCGGTCGGGCTCGATCAGTTCGGCGCGCTGAGGTTCCCGTTCACCGATGCGGCGCAGCGCGACGAGGCTACGGGCCGCACCGATGGATTGCTGGCGAAGTACGCCACTCCGGAGCTGCAGCCGAAGATCATCTACACGAATTCATCGGTCGAGTACTGGGGCACGGGCCGCGCCGCCGCTCTCGTCCACACGTCGATCGACGGCAAGACGGATCTCACGCTTGCCCGCCAACGTGCGCGTCGTATCACTTTGCCGGCACGCAGCACGGCCCGGCGGCGTTTCCGCCACGGGCGGAGCTGGGCAATGGCTCGAATGCCCGGGGCGTCGGCGCACAGCTTCCAAACCCGACCCCGCACACGATTGGCTTGCGCGCGATGTTCATGGCGCTCGATCGCTGGGTCCGCGACGGCGTCGAGCCGCCGGCCAGCAAGTATCCAAAGCTCTCGGACGGAACGCTGACGCCGGTCGCGAACTTGAAGTGGCCGTCCCTCAGCGGCGTC
This sequence comes from uncultured cyanobacterium, assembly GCA_963833135.1. GTDB lineage: Bacteria > Acidobacteriota > Vicinamibacteria > Vicinamibacterales > UBA2999 > 12-FULL-67-14b. Next base: position 110,136 of record CAWHWW010000023.1, read on the forward strand.
GCATCGCCGAAGAGCATCCCCGAGCCGCGGCGCGCAAGCGTTGACGGTCCCGCGGGCGCATGGCCGTTCCTCGTGCCGCAGGTCGATGAAGACGGCAACGAGCTCGCGGGAATTCGACTTGCCCGATCAGGCTGTCCCGATCGGCACGCTCACCGGCTGGAACTTCCGCGCCGCATCGGGCGGCAATCCCAAAGCGATCGTGCCGCTGCTTGGCAGCCTGATTCCGTTCGCGAAGACCGCGGCAGATCGCGGCGCCGATCCGCGCAAGTCGCTCGAGGAGCGGTATCGCGGCAAGTCCGATTATCTTGGCCACGTCACCGAAGCGGGTCTCGCGCTGGTCAAGCAAGGCTACGTGCTGCGCGAAGATCTGCCGTTCCTGCTCGAGCGTGCGGCGGCGGGATGGGACTGGGCAACGCAGCGCCCGTCCGTGACGAGCGCCAGGCAATGAACTCGAACCTACTAACAGCTAACATCTGACATCTATCATTACCAGCAAATACACATGTCGCACACCGTCGGATTCATCGGTCTCGGGTTGATGGGCAAGCCCATGGCCCGCAATCTTCTGAAAAAGGGCTTTTCGGTCATCGTCCACAGCCGAAGCCGGGGACCGGTCGACGAGCTGGTCAAGGACGGCGCGACCGCCGCGGGTTCCCCCGCCGAAGTGGCGCGGGCCGCGAAACACATCATCACGATGCTGCCGGACGGTCCGGACGTCGAGAAGGTGCTCGAAGGCGACAGCGGCGTGTTCGGCGCGATGTCGAAGGGCACCGTCATCGTCGACTCGAGCACGATCGCGCCGGCGATCGCACGGCGCCTCGCGGCGCGCGCGAAGGAGCTCGGCGCTTCGATGCTCGACGCGCCGGTCAGCGGCGGCGAGATCGGCGCCATCGACGGCACGCTGACCTTCATGGTCGGCGGCGACGCCGCCGCGCTCGAATCGGTGCGCGAGATCCTCAGCGCGATGGGCAAGCCCGAGCGCATCGTCCACGTCGGCGAATCCGGCGCGGGTCAGATCTGCAAGGCCTGCAATCAGATCGTGCTGGGCGGGACGATGTCGGTCGTCGCCGAGGCGATCGCTTTGTCGCGGAAGGCCGGCGTCGATCCGATGAAAGTGCGCGCCGCGCTGATGGGCGGCTTCGCGCAGAGCCGCGTGCTCGAAGTTCACGGCGAGCGCATGATCACCGGCAACTGGAAGCCGGGCTTCAAGGCGAAGCTGTTCAAGAAGGATCTCGGCATCGCGATGAACACGCTCGCCGAGAACGGCGTGCCCGCCGTCACGAGCTCGGTCGTGCAGCAGCTCGTCAACGCGCAGATCGCGGCCGGCGAAGGCGAAGAGGATTACTCGGGGATCGCGAAGGCGATCTTCAAGATGGCGAATCTCTAAAACGCGCCGGCGCAAACAGGTCGATGGGGTGCCGCGTCGCTCCATCGATCGCCAGGTCGGCGAGGATCTCACCGATCACGCTCGCGAACTTGTAGCCGTGCCCTGAGCAGGGCGACGCGATCACGACATTCGCGTGATCGGGATGATGCCCGATCACGAAATGATGATCCGGCGTGAGCGTGTACTTGCAGCTCACCGTTTCCACGCAGCGTGCCGGCCGCTAGCGCCGGTATGCACGGCGCGAGCGCTTCGCGCATCGCGTCCTCGCCTTTCACCTTCGATCTGAAGAACGCCACCTTGACGCGGCCCTCATCGTCCGCCGGAAACCCGTAGAACTGAACGCCGTTGCCGAGATCCCAGATGTAGATCGGAAAACGATCCGGCGCGAACGGCGCCGCGCCGCCGCCCGGGATCGAACCAGTGCAGTTGCTGCGGCTCGACTTCGAGCGGCAGCCAGTCGATCTTGAAGAGCTCCGACGCCCACGCGCCGGGCGCCAGGATCAATCGATCGCATTCATAGCGGCCGCGCGAGTCCGCACGTCGATGCGTCCCGAGCTGGCAACGGTCCACTCCTCGACTCGCTCGTCGAAGTGCACGTGCGCGCCGTTGTCGACCGCGACGTCGAGATGCGCGCGGATCGCTTCTTCGGGAAAGACGATGCCGGCCTCATTCTCGAACAGCGCGACGGTCTCCGGCCGGCGTGAGGGCCGGGAATCGCCGCCGGATCTGCGCCGCATCGAGCATCTCGTGATCGAGATGATGTTCGCGCGCGCTTCGCAGGCTGCCGCTGACGACTTCGCTCTCGGGCGAGCCGATCATCAAGCCGCCGGTGATCTGCAGGAGACGCCGTCCGGTTCGCTCTTCGAGCTGCCGCCACAACTCATACGCTCGCCGCAGCAGCGGCACGTACGCGGGATGCTCGAAATACGCGAGCCGGATCACGCGCGATCGGCCGTGACTCGATCCCTGATCGTGCGCCGGCTGGAATTGTTCGAGGCCGAGGACGCGCTTGCCGCGCGCCGCGGCATGCGCCGCGGCGGCGCTGCCCATGCCGCCAAGCCCGACGACGATCACGATCGAAACGAGACACGCCGATGTAGGATGCCATCGATGGCTCGCCTTCTCGTGCTCTTTTTCGCCAGCGGCTGCGCCGCGCTGATTTACGAAACCGTCTGGTTCTACCTGGTCCAACTCGTCGTCGGCGCATCGTCGATCTCGGTGGCGGTGCTGCTGTGCGCGTTCATGGGCGGGATGGCGCTCGGCAGCTGGCTGCTGCCCAAGCTGACGCCGAAGGGCACGCATCCATTCCGCGTCGTGGCCGCGCTCGAAGTCGGCATCGCGATCTTCGGCATCGCGATCCCGCTCGCGCTTCCCTACATCCAACAGGTCTACCTGACGCTCGCCGAGCCCGGCGCCGGCGCGATCACGCTCCGCGCGGTCGTGTGCTTCCTCGTGCTGACGCCGCCGACGATGCTGATGGGCGCGACGCTGCCGGCGATCGCGCGGTGGCAGGCGCAGCGGGCGCGGCGCGGAGTCGGTCGGCATGCTTCTACATGGCCAACCTCGCCGGCGGCGCGACCGGCACGGTGCTCGCCGGCTTCTACCTGCTGCGCGTCTACGACACGGTCATCGCGACCGCGGTCGCGGTCACGCTCAACGTCGATCATCGCCGTCGCGTTCTGGCTGCATGGCCGTCGCAGCGCTGAAGCACGTCGAGTGCACGCATCGGCACCCGAGGCACCTCAGGCACCGGAGGCACCCGAGGCACCGCTGGCACCCGATCTACATCGCCGCGGCCACTCTCGGGCTTCACGGCGCTCGGCGCGGAGGTGGTCTGGACGCGGCAGTTGTCGCTGCTGTTCGGCGCCAGCGTCTACACGTTCTCGCTGATCCTCGCGGTGTTCCTCGCGGGCCTCGGCATCGGCGGCTTCGCCGGCACGCGGCTTGCGCGCCGCGTCCGACCCGCGCGCGACGCTCTGGCATTGATCCAGGCGCTGCTCGCCGGCGCGATCGCCTTCGGCGCGTGCGCGATCGTGAACGTGCTGCCGCACTGGCAGCCGACCGCGCAGTTCCTCCCGCAGGTGCGCGTCGACGCCGTCGCTGATGTTTGCGTATCGACGCGCTGCGGTGCGCGTTCGCCCTGCTGCCGGCGACCATCCTGTGGGGCGCGAGCTTCCCGCTGACGCTGCTGCCGGCGGGACGGCGCGCGCCGATTTCGGCGGCCACGTCGCACGCATCAACGCGATCAACACCGCCGGCGCGCTCGCCGGCGCGATCGCCTTCACGCTGATCGGCATTCCGCTGCTCGGCATCGCACGACGCGCAGCAGGCGCTGGTGCATTGCGCCGCCATCAGCAGCCTGGTCTTGCTGCTGTCGATTCCGGCGAGCGCGCCCGCGCTCGGCGCCTCGCCGTCGATCGCCGTCGTCACGGTCGCTGGCGTTGTGGATCGTGCCCGCCGATTCCCGGGCAGCTGATCGCCTACGGCCGCTCGGTCAATTCCTGGGATTCGATCACGCGCTTCCTGTATCTCGCCGAGGGCGCGACCGCGTCGGTCGCGGTGACCGAAGGCAAAGGCGGGCGCGCGCCAGTTTCACATCGCCGGCAAGGTCGAGGCGTCCGACATGGACATCGACATGCGGCTCGAGCGCATGCTCGGCCACGTCCCCGCGCTGCTCCACCCGAATCCGAAGTCGATCCTGATCGTCGGCGTCGGCGCCGGCGTCACGGCCGGCGCGCTCTCGATTCACCCCGAGGTCGAGCGCATCGTCATCTGCGAGATCGAACCGATGGTGCCGCGCAGCGCCCAGGCCTACTTCGGCGAAGAGAACCATCACGTCTTCGACGATCCGCGCGTGCAGCTGGTCTTCGACGATGCGCGGCACTTCCTGCAGACGACCGACGAGAAGTTCGACATCATCACGTCGGATCCGATCCATCCGTGGGTGCGCGGCGCCGCGACGCTCTACTCGCTCGAATACCTGACGCTGGCGAAGAATCACCTGACGCCCGGCGGCGTGGTCACGCAGTGGATTCCGCTTGTATGAAACCGACGTGCGATCGGTGAAGAGCGAGATCGGCACGTTTGCGAAGGTCTTCCCCGACACGACGTTGTGGAATCCCGATCTGCTCGAAGAAGGCTACGACCTCGTCGCGCTCGGCCGCGCCGAGGAGACGCCGATCAGCGAGGCGGCGATTCAGGCGCGGCTCGATGCCGCGCCGCGCGTGAAGAAGTCGCTCGAGGACGTGATGCTGAAATCAGCCGCCGACATTCTCGGCACGTACGCCGGGCGCGGCCGCGATCTGGCGCCGTGGCTCGCCGATGCGGAGATCAATCGCGAGCGTCACTTGCGATTGCAGTATCTGGCGGGACTGGCGGCGAACACCGACCAGCGGTTCGTGATCTTCCAGGCGATCCTGCAACTATCGACGATATCCGGCGGACCTGTTCGTAGCGTCCGCCGAGAACCGAAGCGCAATTGCGCAGGCTGGTACGACGAGCGCTAGCCCTTCTTCTTGCCGGTGCCGCTCGCGGTGAACTGGCCGCCGGCCATGTCCTGCTTCACGATCAGCGCGCCGTCCTTCAAGCGTCAGCGTCATCACGACCGGGATGTCGCCCTGCTGCGTCGTCCTGGTTCCACTTCAAGCGTCGCTTCGCTGCCCTTCACCGTCACGTCGGTGATGGTGACGTCGGACCGCCACGACCGCCGCCGAGCACTGCCGACAGCTTGCCGGCGGTGTCCTTGATCGTCAGCGGACGTTCCTGCGGACCGCGACGGCCTTCAATCGTGAGCACCCAGTCGCCGAGAAACGCCTTGGCGTCCTGCGCCCAGGCGATCGACGGCGCCAGCATCACGGCGCACAGCAGAACCAACAAGCTCTTGCGAATCATTCCTCACTCCTGTTCCTTTAAGCCTGTTTGAAAGCGTGAGATGCAATGCGGCGCATCCCTTGAAGGCTGCATACGTTACCGCAAATGCCGCTGCTTACCAATCGGTTAGCATGGGCCGATGTCGGAGGACGTTCATGAGGATTTTCGCCGGATTCATCGCCGTCTGCTCGCGCTCGGTTCGGGCAATCGCCCGCCGCTCAAGCGCCGACTGAGCCGCTGGCGGTTGCCAGGATCCTGGCCGCGAAGTATCCGGCACAGCCGATCATGAGTTACATCCCGGCGCTGACGTGGTCGAGCAGCCTGCGCCTGTCGGAGTTGACCGGCGAGCCGCAATGGCGCGAGAAGGTCGAGAAGGACCTCGAGCCGTTCACGTCGGACCCGGACCAGGACGAGCGCCGAGCCGCGCCGGCTGACCGAGCCTGGCCGGCGCCCTCGCGTTCGCCGACGCGTGGATGCTCGACGCGCAACGCAGCCGCGCAAACGGTGGCACGAGAGGTCGCGCCGCTCATGCTGCCGCAGGCGCCCGACGAAGTCGATTCGCTTGCGACCGGCTGGACCGACGACATGTTCATGGCGAGCTCGGTGCTGTCGCGCATCGGCGGCGTCGCGCACGCGGCAACCGTCGGCAGACTCCTCACGACATACGCCGGCAAGCTGCAGCGTCCGGACGGCATCTTCATCCACGCCGATCGACGGTCCGCACGCGTGGGGCCGCGGCAACGGCTTCGCGCTGCTCGGCGTCACCGAGGCGCTCACCTATCTGCCGGCAAGGCTGGAGCGATCGCGCGCGCGTGCTCGAGATCTATCGCAAGCACGTCGCGGCGCTGGCGAAGCTCCAGTCGGACGACGGCAGCTGGCGGCAGGTCGTCGATGAGCCGACGAGTTATCGCGAGCTGACGGTGACGGCGATGACGACCGCGGCGATGGCGCGCGGCGTGCGTCTCGGCTGGATCGATCGCTCGACCTACGAACCGATCATCAATCGCGGGTGGAATGCGGTCGCGTCGCGCGTGAACGCGGACGGCACCGTCAAGGATGTCTGCTCGGGAACCGGCGCGGGACCGACGAAGGAGTACTACCTGAATCGTCCGGTGGTGAACGGCGCCGACGATCGCGGCGGCGCGATGGCGCTGCTGGCCGCGATCGAAATGGAAGCTGATGCGCGCGCGCGCCGCGCTAGCGGCTCGCGACGATGCGCAAGCGCCGGACTTCGCCGGCAGCGGCCGGGGCAGGTTCACCGCTGCGGCGCTCGAGCGACAGGAACATCTGCCCAAGGTGCGGCATCACGAACTGCAGCGTCTGCGCCTGTTCTTCCTTGAACGCGTCGGCGCCGTAGAGCGACAGCACGCCGGCGAGCTGGCCGTCGGCGACGAGCGGCAACGCGAGGCAGTAGTTGAGACCGAAGAGCGACGGCTTCCGAGCCGAGATCGAGCGTCGCTTCCGAATTGACGATCGGCTGCTGGTTCTCGGCGACCCATCCGGTCAGCCGCTCGCCGATCTTCATCTCGAGTCCCTGCAGCATCGACGCGGCGTCGCCGGCGACGAACGCGACCTTCACGGAATCCGACGCCGGATCGCTGACGAAGAACGCGCAGCTCGCATTCGGCACGACGTGACGGACGTGCGACCAGATCAGCGACGCACAGGTCGGCGGTGGTCGGCCTGCCGCTGACGACGCGCGCGAGGTTGGCCAGCGCGCGCAGCGACTCCGGGCCTTCGCTGACGGCGTCGCCGCGGCCGCCGGCACCGGCGTCGCACCGGCACGGGCGCCGAGTCGACGGCCTTGGTGATCTGCTGAATCGCCTTCTGCAGCTGCGGCTTGACGCGTCATCGGGCCGATGTCGCGGCAGACGCGCTCGAACATGTCGACCACGGCCGGGTCGTACATCGTGCCGCGGCGGGCGCGAATGATCGCCAGCGCCTCGTCGTCGGTCATCGCCGCGCGATACGGGCGATCGGAGGTCAGCGCGTCGTAGCAGTCGACGACCGACAGGATGCGCGCGCCGATCGGAATGTCGAGCGCCCTTCAGGCCGTTCGGATAGCCGGTGCCGTCCCAGTTCTCGTGATGCGCGCGGACGATCGGCACGACCGGATACGGAAAGTCGATCGACGACAGGATGTCGGCGCCGACGTCGACGTGCAGCTTCATCGTCTCGAACTCGGCCGGCGTCAGCTTGCCGGGCTTGTTGAGGATGCGCTCGGGCACCGCGAGCTTGCCGGTGTCGTGCAGCAGCGCCGCGGCCTCGAGCGCCTTCATGCGTCTGCTCGTCGAGCCCGCCGAGCGCCCTCGCCAGGCCCATCGCGTAGTGCTGCACGCGATGGATGTGGCTGCTGGTGACGCCGTCCTTCGCTTCGATCGCGGTCGACAGCGCGCCGATCGTCGACAGGTACAGGCGATCGACGGTCGCGACGTGCTGCTCGGCGTCCTCGATGCGGCCCGGTCCACGACCGCATCGCGAGGTGGATGACCGCGAGCAGCGGAATCACCGCGGCCAGCGCCGATGACGCTCACGTACTGCGCCAGCAGGATCAGACAGGAACGCGGCCGAGCGCCGACGCGAAGTAGTTGAGCGACACCATCCCGAAGTGCGACCGCCACACCGCGAGCGGCGACGTCTGCTTCTGCGAGCGCCACGGCAATCGCGGTCAGGCCGGAGTTCAGCACGAAGTAGACGGCGGCGAAGCACGCCGAGCGGCAGCACCAGCCGATCGACGTGGACGTGCGTGACCGAACAGCGGGCCGAGCCGCCCGACAGGCGAAGAACACCTGCGCGCCGCACCAGAACGCGATCGCCGGGGCGCTGCCGTTGAACAGGAACCGCCGCAGCGCGTGCCATGGTCTCGACGCGCCGACGACATCACCAGGCTGTCGATCGCCATCGTGACGGTGGCCGGCGCCGGGCCGAACAGCAGCGCCGACGTGATGAAGAACGTGTCGGAGATCGAGAACCAGGCGCGTTCGTGCCCGGCATGCGCAAGCGGGAACCGGCCGGCGACCAGCGCCAGCACGCGCGAGCAGCGACCCACTCGCGCACGTGCGGCGTCGCCGGCAACGCGGCGAGCGACGTCGCCGACAACCGCCGCGCCGATCGACGGCGATCAGCGCCGACGTAGACGTCGACGGGCGTCAGAACAGGCGCGGCTCATTGCCCGTCCGGATGCGGCCGAGTCGCCCCAGATCATCTGGTTGGCGCTGGCTGTATTGGCGTCGCCCCAGATCATCTGCTGTCCCGACGTCTGATCGCCCCAGATCATCTGCTGGCCGAGATGATCTGATCGCCCCAGATCATTTGCTGGCCGAGTGTCTGGTCACCCCAGATGATCTGCTGGCCGCCGGGTTGTAGATCTGATCGCCCCAGATGATCTGCTGGCCCAACGGTCGAATCTTGATCGCCCCAGATGATCTGCTGGCCGCATCTGAAGATCTGATCGCCCCAGATGATCTGCTGCGCGGGAATCTGATCGCCCCAGATCGATCTGCAGCCGCGCATCGCCGTCGAGGCGCGGCCGGCTTCAGCGTCCTGTCGAGCCAGGTCGCCAGCAGGCCGAGCGCGCCGACCACCGACGTGCCGACCGGCGCCGCGACGGCATCGAGCAGCGCTGCCCGTTGTCGACGGCGAGGCCGCTCGGTCGACCGGCTGCGGCCGCCGATCGTGCACGCGAGGGACGATGCCCGAGCAGCGCCGTCACGGCGCCGTTCACGCGGCGCGCCGAATAGAGGTTGACGCTGCCGGCGCCCGAGCGACGAGCACGCCGTCGCCGGCATGAGTCGCGCGGTCAACTGCAGCGCGACCTTCACCTGTCGCGGCGTCAGCGACGGTCGACCTTCGAGCAACAGCGCCGCGCCGCCGCTGACCATGGCCGCCGCCATGCTGGTGCCGCTCATCATCGAGTAGGCGTTGTTGCCGCTGCCGGCGACGTGCAGCGCCGGATACGTTCGTCGCGAGGTACGAGCCGGCCGCCTCGAGCGAGACGATCTTGTTGCCGGGCGCGACGACGTCGGGCTTCAGCCACATGTCGTAGCGCGTCGGACCGCGCGAGCTGTAGGTCGCGATCGTGTCGTCATCGCGCGTCACGGTGTTCCAGGTGTTGAGCGCGCCGACGGTGATCGCGCTCGGCGCGATGCCGGGCGTCGAGACGCTGCCGAGCACCGTGCTGGCCTTCGCGTCCTTGCCGGTGTTGCCGGCCGAGGCGACCACGACCAGGCCCGCCGCCGACGGCCTTCTCGACGGCGAGGCACAGCGGATCGAACGACGCACGGCTCGACCTGATCGGATGGCCGAGCGACAGGTTCATCGACGCGGATGCGCGTACTTGACGCGGTTGGCGACGACCCACTGAATGCCGGCGATGACGTCGCTCGTGTAGCCGACGCCGTCGCGGCCGAGCACGCGCACGTTGACCAGGTGCGCGCCGGGCGCGATGCCGCCCTTGTAGAGACGCGGTGACGCTCCCGAGCTGCGTCCGACCGGCGATGATGCCGGCGATGTGCGTGCCGTGACCGAACGCGTCGTTGGTCGACGGCATCGCCGGTCGACGAAACTCACGGCCGCGACGACCTTGCCGGCGAGCGCCGATGTGGCGGTCGAGATGCCCGAGTCGATCGACCGCGACGCCGATGCCCTTGCCGTTGACGGCCGGCGTGCCGCCAGCAGCGCCCGAGCAGGCCGCCGCTGCCGGCGCGCGCCTGGTCCGCGGCCATCGCCGGTCGCGACACGCGTCATCGATCGGACGCGACGATGTTGTCGCGCGAGATCGACCGCGACGCCGGCGACGTCTGGCAGCAGCGTCGAGCAGACTCGGTGGCCTGGCCTCGACGACGACGAGGCCGTCGAGCACGCGCAGCACGTGGAATGCCGTCGCGCGCGGCGACCGTCTGAATCGCGGCGACGTCGCCGCGCACGATCGCGCGGACGTCGTCGTCGGTCGAGCCTGCCGAGCAGTCAGCGAGAGCAGATCACTCGAGCAGGCTGGCGAGTCGACGCCTGGCCGACTGAGGCTGACCGACAGCCACAGCGCGAGCAGCGATGACTTTGACAGACGCTCGTGAGACGCGCATGTACACGGACTCCTGTTCCGCATCCATCGCAAGCCCTGCGCCAGAAGCGAACAGGCGAGTCGGTTCGAGCGAGCTAAACGATGAGGTAGACGGACTTCGGACAAGCGAATGGCAACTGAGAATCATGGACTATGTGCTACAACTAACAGCTAAGTCGTATTCAGCAGAAACTGTTTAGCCGTACTTACACTGCATGTTCTACATCAGCATAGACTCAACGTTACTGAACAGACTTGACTGGCTTCAGTAACTGCCTGCTCATCAATGTCTGTTGAAATAAGTGAGCTTAATTGATGTGTCGCGATTTTGAGATCAGTCTGAACTCGGCAAGATTGGAACAGTTGGTAGAGGACTTAGCTGTCGACTCGTCGAAGTCACCTGCCAGCTCGTCAGCAGCAGACGGCGAGCATGTTCGAGTCGCACTGGGCCGCGAGCCGCGGATTGTGTGTCGCGATGATCGCGGTCAGTCCGAACTCCGCGTGCATCGTCCGCAGCAGCTGGTGGAGGGCGTCGGCGGTCGCCTCGTCGAGGTCGCCGGTCGGCTCGTCGGCCAGCAGCAACGACGGCTGCATGACGAGCGCCCGCGACACCGCGACGCGCTGCTGTTCGCCGCCCGACAGCATGCCGGGCCGATGATCGAGGCGATCGCCGAGGCCGACGCGCCGTAGCAGCGCCTCGGCCGTCGGCCGCGCCTCGCTAGCCGCGACCCGCGCGATGCGCATCGGCATCATCGCGTTCTCGATCGCGGTGAACTCCGGCAGCAGGTGATGGAACTGGAACACGAAGCCGATGTGGCGATTGCGAAACGCGACCCGGGCTTCGTCATTCATCGTCGCGATCTCGTGATCGCCGACCCGGACCTGGCCGCCGTCGATCACATCGAGGCCGCCCAGGACGTGCAGCAGCGTGCTCTTCCCCACGCCCGACGCGCCCATGATCGCGACCATCTCGCCTTTCTCGACGGTGAGATCGAGATCGCGCAGCACGTGCAGACGCGTTGCCTGCCGCCGTGTAGGACTTGTTGAGCCCGCTGACCGAGACAAAGGCCATCGGCTACTCGTATCTCAGGGCCTGCGCCGGATCGAGCCGCGCCGCCTGGCGCGAGGGATAGAGCGTGGCCACGAAGCACACGATCACCGCGCCGATGATCACGGCGGCGAGATCGCCCGGCATCAGCTTGAACGGCAGGTAACTCACCTGGTAGATGTCGCCCGGAATCGTGATCAGGCGATAGCGATCGAGGAAGTACGCGGTCAACGCGCCGGCGGTCGCGCCGACGATCGTGCCGATGACGCCGATGATCGTGCCCTGCAGCAGGAAGATCAGCGTGATGCTCCTGGCCGAGGCGCCCATCGTCTTCAGGATCGCGATGTCGCGCGTCTTCTCCATCACCAGCAGGATCAGCGACGCGACGATGTTGAGCGCGGCGACGGCGACGATCAGGCCGATGCCGATGCCCATGCCGATCTTTTCGAGCAGCAGCGCCGAATACAGCTGCTGGTTGATGTCGGTCCAGTCCTGCGTGACGTAGTCCTGGCCGAACTGTTCGGCGATCTGGTCCGCGATCCGCGGCGCGTCGTAGATGTCGGCGACCTTCACCTCGATGTGATCGACGCGATCGGTGCCCGCCAGCACCATGCCGGTATCGAGATCGACGAAGCCCCAGCCCGCATCGACCTCGTAAAGGCCCATGCGGAACAGCCCGACGACCTTCAACCGCCGCTGCCGCGGCATCACGCCCATCGGCGACAGCGTGCCGTTCGGCGTCGTCAGCCGCACCGTGTCGCCGACTTTCGCGCCGATATCGTTCGCCAGGTCCTTGCCGAGCACGATGCCGGCGAGCTCGTCCTCCGTGGCCGGCGTCAGGCCGTCGAGCGATCCGTCGGTCACGGCGTGGCCGATGTCGGTGACGCCCGACTCGAGCCTGGCGTCGATGCCCTTGATCGATGAGAAAGCCGTTGTCGAGAGCGCTGATGAGCGCCTTGCCGTTCACCGCCGGCGCCGCGCCGATCACACCCGGCACCGTGCTGAGCCTCTGCACTTCGGCGTGATAGTCGGTGATGCCCGCCGGTTTGTAGACGAACACGTGCGCGGACGATCCGAGGATGCGCGACTGCAATTCGCCCTGCAGCCCGGTCATCAGCGCCAGCGCGATGACGAGCGCCATCACGCCAATCGTGACGCCGAGCGTCGAAACCAGCGAGATGACGGAGATGAAGACTTGCCGGCGCTTGGCGAGAAGGTATCGGAGAGCGACTTGCAGTTCAAATGGCATGTCCGTTGGCCTTCTGGTTGAACGCTACTGGTCGGCCCGCGGCCGCATCAACGGGAACAGGATGACGTCGCGGATCGACGGCGAGTTGCTGAGCACCATGACGAGCCGATCGATGCCGATGCCCTCGCCGCCGGCCGGCGGCATGCCGTACTCGAGCGCGCGCACGTAGTCGTCGTCCATGGCGTGCGCCTCCTGATCGCCGGCCGCCCGGTCGGTGAGCTGCGCCTCGAAGCGGCGGCGCTGCTCGATCGGATCGTTCAGCTCGCTGAAGGCGTTGGCGACTTCGAAGCCGCCGATGTACAGCTCGAAGCGCTCGACCGTGTCCGGATCGTCGGGACGCTGCTTGGACAGCGGCGACACTTCGGTCGGAAAGTCATAGACGAACGTCGGCTGAATCAGATGTTCTTCCCAGAGCGATTCGAAGATCGCGCTGGCGATCTTTCCGGCACCCGCGCCCTTGGGAATTTCGACACCGAGCTTCGTCGCCAGCTGCCGGACCGTGTCGAGCGAGCGCAATTCGTCGACCGTGACGGCGACGCCCAGCCGCTTGGAGGCCTCTTCGGCGGCGGCATGGCGCAACGACACCCGCTTGAACGGCGCCGACAGGTTGATCGTGTGCTCGCCGAACGGCAACCGCGTCGTCCCGATCACCTGCATCGCGACCGTCGACAGCAGCTCTTCGGTGAACGACATCAGCCTTTGGTAATCCACGTAGGCCCAGTAGAACTCGAGCATCGTGAATTCGGGATTGTGCTGCGGTCGAGATGCCCTCATTACGGAAGTTACGATTGATCTCGAAGACCCGTTCGACGCCGCCGACGGTCAGCCGCTTCAGGTAGAGCTCGGGCGCGATGCGGAGGTAGAGCTTCATGTCGAGCGCGTTGTGATGCGTCACGAACGGCCGCGCCAGCGCGCCGCCGGCGATCTGCTGCATCATCGGCGTCTCGACTTCGAGGAACCCGTGCGCTTCGAGGAACTTCCGGATCGCCGAGACCGTTGCGGTGCGAATCTCGAACACCCGGCGCACGTCGGGATTGACGATCAGGTCGAGATAACGCTGGCGGTAGCGGATCTCGACGTCCTGCAGCCCATGCCACTTCTCCGGCAGCGGCAGGAAGCACTTCGCGAGGAACTGCAGGGCTGACGCCCAGATCGACAGTTCGTTCGTCTTCGTGCGAAACAGGTGGCCGCTGACGCCGATCTGGTCGCCGAGATCGAGCAGCTTCGACAGTTGATAATCGCGCTCGCTGAGCGCGTCCTGCCGAAGGTAGACCTGGATACGCGAGCGGCCATCGGACAAGACGAGAAAGCTGGCCTTGCCGAAACTGCGGACGCTGACGATGCGCCCGGCGGTGACGGTGTCGACGCGCGGCGCCTCGAGATCGGCGGCGGACCTGGCCGCATGGCCGCCGACGAGCTCCGACACCGAATGCGTGGTGTCGAACTTGTTGGGGTATGCGGCAAAGCCGAGGCGCGTGATCGCCTCGAGGTTCGCTTTCCGCTGCTCGGTCTGGACGACTTCACTACTCATCTTTTCCTGGCGGCCCTCCGGGCCGCGGGCGACGCACCGCGTCGCCAACCCTGAGTCCGCCGTCAATCGACGACGACCCCTTCATCCTTCAATCGCCGATAGGCGCCATCGAGCACGCCGTTCACGAACTTGGCGGCTTCTTCGCCGCTGTAGGCGCGCGCCAGCTCGATGGCTTCGCTGATGACAACACGCGGCGGACTGTCGCGATGCGCCATCAGCTCCTGCAGGGCGAGACGCATCACCAGCCGATCGAGGACCGCCATGCGCTCGACGCGCCAGTTCTTCGCCGCGTCGCCGATGCGCTCGTCGAGCGCGTCGCGGTTGTCCATCGCGCCGCGCACCAGCGACACGACAAACGCGTGCTCGTCCTCGCCGGGATCGTGCACGTCGGGCGGACCGGCATGATGCAGGACGCCGATCGCCTGCTGCGGCGTCAAGCCGCCGATCTCGCATTCATACAGTGCCTGCAACGCGGCGGCACGGGCGCGACGCCGGCCCGCCCAGCGATCTCCGTGATCTCCGGCGCCAGGATCGGCCCCGTGCCCTCGGCCGTGCCATCACCGGCCTGTCTCGCCGTAGCCGCGCGAAGGCGGACCATCGCCGATGTTGGCAAACAGCCGCGCCATTTCGACGGCGGCGTTCGCCGCTTCGCGGCCCTTGTTGTCGGGCCCCGGCGCCGCGCGCTCGAGGGCTTCCTCCGCGGTGTTGGTCGTCAGCACGCCGAACGTCATCGGCACGCCCGTGCTCGCCGCGGCCGCGGTGATGCCGTGCGCGCAGGCCGCCGCGATGTACTCGAAGTGCGGCGTCGCGCCCTTGATCAGGCAGCCGAGGCAGACGACGGCGTGGATCCGGCCGCTCTCGGCAATTCGCTGTGCCGCCATCGGCACTTCGAAGGCGCCTGGCACGCGCAGCACTTCGACATCGCTCTCGGAAATGCCGGCATCGCGAAGCGCCGCCTGCGCGCCGACCAGCAGGCGGTCGGTGACGAAATCGTTGAAGCGTGCGACGACGATCGCTACTCGCATTACTGGCCTTGCCAGACAGCCTTGCGCTTCTCGAGGAACGCCTTCGTGCCTTCCTTCATGTCGGCCGAAGACGCAATCGCGCCGAATAGCGCCGTCTCGAGGAACTGGCCCGCGGCGAGCGGACCTTCGAGGCCCTGATGCACCGCTTCGATGATGTAGCGCACCGCAATCGGCGCCTTCGACGCGAGGGCGTGCGCGACCTTCTTCGCCTCGGTCATCAGCTCCGCCGCCGGCACGACGCGATTGACCAGCCCAATCTCGTACGCGCGCTGGGCGCTGATCATGTCGCCGCTCAGCAGGATCTCGAGCGCGATGCCGCGACCGACCAGGCGCGGCAGCCGCTGGCTGCCGCCGTAACCGGGAATGATGCCGAGATTGATCTCGGGCTGGCCGAATCGCGCGCTGTCTGCCGCGATACGCATCGTGCACGCCATCGCCAGCTCGCATCCGCCGCCGAGCGCAAAGCCGTTGACCGCCGCGATCACCGGCTTGCCAAGCTGTTCGATCGCATCGAAGATCTGCTGGCCGCGGCGCGCGTGCTCCTTGCCTTCGATCGGCGTCTGCACGGCGAGCTCGTTGATGTCGGCGCCGGCGACAAACGATTTCTCACCGGCCCCCGTCAGCACGATCGCGCGCACGCCCGCATCGCGCCTTGAAGCCGGCGATGACGCGCCGATAGCTCGGTCATTGTCTGGGTGTTCAGCGCGTTCAGGACTTTCGGGCGGTTGAAGGTGACGATGGCCACGGCATCGTCTCGCTCGATCAGCAGGTTTTCAAGGGTCATTCCTTGAATAGTTTACCCCACGCCCACGCCGCCAAGAGGCCCGCCAGCGCCCCGACAACGTCGTTGCCGACATCGCGCCATTCGGCCATGCGGGAGGGCACGAACATCTGCTCGACCTCCACCGAGATGCCGTGCACGGTGGCGATCACGAGCGCAAGCGCCAGCGCGCGAGACGTGACGCCGGACCAGCGTCCGCCTGCGACCGCGCGCAAGCGTGACGAGGGCGAGTCCGGCGTAGCCGCCCATGTGCAGCACCGTGTCGGAAAGTTGCGCGACGGGTCCTGGGACCAGGGTCAGCGCAGCGCCGTAATAGATCGCGGCCATGCAGGCCGCGACCGGGCCCCACAGATGTGATCACAATGGGAAGAGACGCATCACCCAGCCAAGGACGATCGCGGCGCCATGAACATCGCGAACATCCGGACGCCGAGGCGCGCCTGTTCGGCCGGCGTGTCTTTCGCGATCGTCGCAAAGATCAGCGAGACGAAGAACGCGAACAGAAGCATCAAGCCGAGGTGACTGGTCATCACTTGCGCCCGAGTCGCACGTCGTACGCGTCGATGACGACCAGCATGTTGAGGAGTCCCGACACGATCAGGAAGGTATTGCCGTACTCGTAGGTCGCGGCGGTCACGACGCCCTGTGCCGAGGCTCATCGCCTTGGCGATGAAATACGGAATGCCCATGCCGAGATTCGCGACTGCGGCAAGGCCGACGAGCGGATCGGAAAAATCGAAGCGCGGCAAGGCGCCCTTGAGGGCGAGGCCGATCGCGAACATCACCGGCAGCGCGATCAGGAAGACGAGACCCTTCTGCCGCCGTCCCTGCATGAGATGACCGGCGCCTGGCACGAGCCACGACACCACACACACGCTGCGGGAGGCACGAGTCGAGTTTACCTCAGGTCTTTTGTCGCGACCGCCGCGACGATCGCGCCGGCGCTCGCGCCGAAGGGGATCGCCAGCAACGCGCGCGTGACATTCGAGCCGTCCCACACGCCAAGAACGCCGGTCGCAAGTGAAACCGCCGTGGGAATTGCGGAGACGAGAACGAGACGTTTCGCGAGGCCCGGACGAATCGGGAGCGGACGTCCATCGGCGGGCCATTTTGAGCGCCAGCCAGCCGAGGATTCCCAGAGCGCCGCTTAGATACAAGCCCGTGCACCTGGCGCAGACCGGGAATTGCTGGCCATCGAGAAAGAACGACCTTTCGGGCCGCTGATGGCAGATCAGCCCACCGGCCGCAAAAATAAGTGCAATCAATAAGTCCATTTTATTCAATCAGTTACGTCATTTAGTGGGTCGTCTTGTGAAAAATGGAACTTGCCAAACACCCCCATCGTCTAACACCATTTGAAGACTGAACACTGTTTAACCAGCCGGGATGACGACCCGCAACCTGCGAGATTCATGGGCACAAAAGAACGACAAGACCGGGAACGACAGGCCGTTACCGCCTCCATCCTCAACGCCGCGCGCGACCTGTTCGTGGCCGAAGGCTATCAAAGCGTCTCGATCCGCAAGATCGCCGAGCGCATCGAATATAGCCCCGCCGCAATCTACAGCTACTTCCCGGGCAAGGACGACATCTTCCTCGCGCTCGCCGCCGAGGGGTTTCATCTGCTCGACGAGAAGGTCCAGTCGGCAATGAAGACCGACAACCCCCTCGAAAATGTGCGCGGCGGTTGGTGGGCGTTCTACGAGTTCTCGCAGGAGCACCCCGCGTACTTCCTGTCTGATGTTCGTCGACCAGTCGGTGCCGCGCATCACGCAGCAGTGGGAAGGCTTCGAGTTCCTGCAGCAGATGCTCAACAACGCGGTCACCGCGATCCAGAAAGCGATCGACGCCGGCGCGTTCCCGAAGACGCTGAGTCCCAATGCCGCGATGCACATGCTGTGGGCATCGCTGATCGGCCCGGCGGTCGTCGGCATCCGCCATCGCCTCGCCACCGGCGAAGACTACGACGCGCTCGCGCGCGACGTGCTCAACGCCACCATCGCCGGCCTCCAGGCCGGTGTCGCCACCACGTTCGTGTCGTGCAAGTGCCCGGAAGAAGGTATCGCGGGAGCCCTCGTTCCCGCTGGAGTGCGTAGTCATGAGTCGGAATAATTCGCGGTTTGCGATTGTCGGTGTCGCCATCATCCTGAGCGCGTCCCTGCTTGTGGCGGCGTGCGGCTCGTCTTCGACGACGGCGGAAGCCGCACCGGAGACGACCGCGACCGAAGCCACGATCGTCGACGTCCCGGTCGTGAAGGCGACGGTCGGCAACATCGAATCGACGCTGGAGATTTCCGGCAGCCCTCGCGCCGCGCAGCCGCGTGGCGGTGAAGCCGAAGCTGCCGGGCACCATCGAGCGCATGCTCGTCGACATCGGCGACGCGGTGGCGATGGGCCAGACGATCGCCACGATCGATCGACGCGAGATCGACGCGCAGCAGGACGCGGCCGTCGCCGCGGTCGCTGTGGCGAAGGCCACGCTCGACACCGCCGAGGCGAACCTCGCCAGCGCGGTGCTGGAGCACGATCGCGCGAAGAACCTGTTCGACAAGGGCGCGCTGCCCCGCCAACGCCTTGATGGCGCCGAGACCGCGCATCGGGCCGCCGTCGCCCAGCGCGATCTCGCCACTGCGAATCTCGCGCAGGCAAACGCGGCGTTGCGCCGCACCCGCGAAGTGCAGAGCAACGCGACCGTCACGTCACCGGTCACCGGTTTCGTGGTCGAGCGCAATTACGACTCGGGCGTCGATCCCCGGCGACAAGCCGATCGTCGTGGTCGCGGACCTGCGCGAGATGAAGCTCGAAGCCGGCGTGTCGGAGCTCGAAGCGGGCCGCTTGCGCGTCGGCATGAAGGCGGTGGTCGAGGTCCAGGCCAAGCCGGGCCAGACGTTCACCGGCCAGCTCGCCGCGATCGCGCCCGAAGTGGACGAACGCAATCGCCACTTCAAGATCGACATCCGCGTCCCGAATGACGGCCGCACGCTGCTGTCCGGCATGTACGCGACCGCCCGCATCGTCGAAGCGACGACCGCGAACGCGATCCTGGTCCCGAAGGAGGCCGTGACCGGCCGCGACGGCAAGCGAATTGTCCAGAAGGTCCAGGGCGATTCGGTGTCGATCGTCGAGGTCGTCGAAGGGCTGTCGGATGGCGCGCGCGTGCAGATCGTGAAGGGCCTCGCCGCGGGCGACACCGTGCTCGCTGACGCGCGTCGCCAGCTCGCCACCGGGTTCGAAGGTCCGCGGCATCAGTAGCCAGTAGCCCGTAAGCCCAGTAACCAGGAATTTGCGCAATGTGGATATCTGATACATCCATCAAACGGCCCGTCTTCGCGACGATGGTCATCGTCAGCTTCATGGTGCTCGGCATCGTCTCGCTGGGACGGCTGGGCATCGATCTCTTTCCCGAGGTCAACTTCCCCTTCGTGAACGTGCTCGTGCCGTACCCGGGCGCGGGTCCGGAAGAAGTCGAGACGCTGGTGACGCGGCCGATCGAGGACGCCGTCGCCGGCATCAACGGCGTGAAGCGCGTCATCTCGACGTCGGCCGAAGGCCTGTCGATGGTCGGCATCGAGCTGCGCCTCGAGATCGATCCGCAGGCCGCCACCGCGGAGGTCCGCGAGAAGGTCGCGGCGATCCGCGCGCGGCTGCCGGAACAGATCAAGGATCCGACGATCAACCGCTTCGACGTGTCGGCGCTGCCGATTGCGACCTACGCGGTGGGATCGGCGACGCTCGCCTCGGACGTCACTCGCCGCATGGTCGAAGACGACATCAAGCCGCTGCTCGGCCAGATCGACGGCGTGGCCGCGATCGAGGTCAACGGCGGCCAGGTGCGCGAGCTCCAGGTCAACCTCGATCCGCGCCGCCTCGAGGCGCTGAACCTGCCGCTCACCGAGGTCGCGGCGACGCTCGCCGCCGACAACCTGGACGTGCCCGGCGGACAGGTCCGGCGCGACGGCAAGGCGGTGTCGCTGCGCACGCAGGGGCAATACAAGACGGCATCGGAGATCGAGAACGTCATCCTGCGCTCGACCGGCGGCTCCACCATCCGCGTCAAGGACGTCGGCGAGGTCGTCGACGGCTACCAGGACCGCATCTCGACGACGCGCCTGAACGGCGAGGACGCGGTGTCGTTCTCGGTGCGCAAGCAGTCGGGCGCGAACACGGTCGAAGTCCAGCGCAAGCTGGATGCGGCGCTGGCCAAGGCCGCGCCGAGCTTCCCGCAACTGCAGATCAAGACCGTGCATACCGACGCCGAAGGCATCATGGAGAACGTGACCGACGTCCGCGGTCACATCATCTTCGGCGGCATCATGGCGGTGCTGGTCGTGTTCGTGTTCATGCGCGACTGGCGCTCGACGCTGATCACGGCGCTGGCGCTGCCGACCTCGGTCATCGCGACCTTCTTCTTCATGTATGCGATCGGTTTCACGATCAACATGATGACGCTGATGGCGCTGTCGCTGGTCATCGGCATCCTGATCGACGACGCGGTCGTGGTGCGCGAGAACATCTACCGGCACATGGAGCACGGCGAGGATCCGATGACCGCGGCGCGCAACGGCACGTCGGAAATCGGCCTGGCCGTGATGGCGACGACGTTCACGATTCTGGCGGTATTCCTCCCGGTCGGCTTCATGACCGGCATCGTCGGCCAGTTCTTCAAGTCGTTCGCGCTGACGATCGCGTTCGCGGTGTCGATCTCGCTGCTCGTCGCCTTCACGCTCGATCCGATGCTGTCGTCGCGCTTCGTGCGGTTCATCCCGCTCGAGGAGCGCACCCGCACGCGGACCGGCCGCTTCCTCGAGCGCGTCGGCGGCTTCTACGACCGCATCGACCGCCGGTATCACCGGCTGCTGGAATGGGCGATGGCCCACCCGTGGAAGATCGTCGCCACCGCGGTGGTGGTGTTCGTTGCGAGCATGTCGACGCTGTCGGTGATCGGCACCGAGTTCGTGCCGCAGGAAGATCGCGGCGAGTTCGCCGTCAACATCGAGGTGCCGGCCGGCACCGCGTTCGAGCAGACCGTCTCCTACGTCGAAGGCGTGGAGAAGGTGGTCAAGGAGATGCCGGAAGTGCGGCAGATCTTCTCGACGGTCGGCTTCGAGGGCAGTCCGCTCAAGGCGTCGCTGCGCGTCAAGGCCGGCAAGAAACACGAGCGCGAGCGCCGCCTCGCCGAGCTCAAGGAAGACATCCGCGGGCGGCTCAAGCAGATTCCCCTGCTGAAGATGACCGTCGCGGATCCGGAGTTCATGCAGGGTGCGCCGACCCAGGCGCCGCTCAGCGTGTTCCTGCGCGGCGACGACATGGCCGAACTGCAGCGCCTGAACGAGGAGGTCGTGCAGAAGGTCAAGGCGGTGCCCGGCGCGGTGGACGTCGACAGCACGCTCGAGACCGGCCAGCCCGAGATGGTGGCCGACGTCAATCGCAGCGTCGCCGCCGACCTCGGATTCGAAGTCGGCACGGTCGCGATGCAGCTGCGCGGGATGGTGGAAGGCATGGTGCCGACGCGGCTGCGCGAAGACGACAAGGAATACGACATTCGCGTTCGCCTGGCGCCGGAGTTCCGCAACGACTTCGATGCGATCGCGCGGACGCCGCTCTACTCCCCGACCGGGTCGGTGGTGCGCACGCGCGACATCGTGCGGCTGCAGCCTGAAGTCGGCCCGGCGGCGATCGAGCGCGAGGCGCGCCGGCGCCAGGCCAAGATCAACGTCGAGCTGTCCGATCGATCGCTCGGTGAAGTCACCGCCGACGTCGGCAGGGTGATGGACGGCATCGCGCTGCCGCCGAACTTCGAATGGGGATTCGCCGGCGACGTCGAGATGATGCAGGAGTCGGCGGCGGCGATGGGGCTGGCGCTGCTGCTGGCGACGGCGTTCATCTACATCGTGCTGGCGTCGCAGTTCGAGTCGTTCCTGGAGCCGTTCCTGATCATGATTTCGCTGCCGCTCGCCCTGGTCGGCGCGCTGCTCGCGATCATGCTGACCGGAAAGAACCTCGGCATGCCCGCCATGATCGGCGTCGTCATGCTGATGGGACTCGTGACGAAGAACGCCATCCTGCTCGTCGACCTGACGAACCAGTACGTGCGCGAAGGCCTGAGCGTCAAGGACGCCATCCTCAAGGCCGGCCCGATCCGCCTGCGGCCGATCCTGATGACGACGATCGCGATGATCCTCGGCATGATGCCGTCGGCGATGGGCAGCGGCGAAGGCAGCGAGTTCCGCTCGCCGATTTCGATCGCGACGATCGGCGGCCTCATCACCTCGACGCTGCTGACGCTGGTGGTCGTGCCGGTCGCCTATCTGCTGCTGGCGCGCACGCTCGAGCGCGTCAAGGCGTGGCGCACGGCACCGGCCCGGGTGCCGCAGGCGGTGCGCGTCGCCGGGGTGGTGCTGCTCGTCGCGCTGGTGGGATGGCTGCTCTCGGCGACGAGCGCATTTGCCTCCGACTCGGCTCGCGAACAAACGAGCGAGCTACGTCGAGACCTCGCCGTAGCGGCCTTCGGCCGCGAAGGCGGGCAGACGAAGCGCCGAGCCGAGCCGGCCAGGTGATGTCGTTGACGTTCGATCAGGCGCTGCAACGGGCGCTGTCGGCGAACGAGGGCCTGAAGGTCTCGCAGGAGAGGGTCGTCGAAACCCAGGCGCGCGTGCAGGAGGCGAAGACCAACTTCCTGCCGCAGGTGAACCTGGGCTACTCGTACACGCCCTCGCAGCGCTTCCCGACGATTCGCATCCCCGCGGGCATCTTCGGGCCCCAGGAGCAGACGTTCCAGGCGGCGTTTGCGCGTGAGAACAACCTGCAGTTGTTCGTCAACCAGCCGATCTACACCGGGGGCCGGCTGCGCAGCGTCTACGGCATCACGAGCTCGTCGCTCGACGCGTCGAAGCTCGAGCTCGAGCGAACGCGCCAGGAGATCGAATACCGGGTCGTCGAAACTTTCTACGCGGCCTTGATGAACGAACGCGGCGTGGCGGTGGCGGACGAGCAGATTCGACTCAACGAGAAGCAGCTCGAGCTGGCGAAGGCGCGATTCGAGTCGGGCACGGTGGCCCGTCTGGACGTCCTGCAGGCGGAAGTCGAGCTCGCCAACGCGAAGGCCCGCCGAATCCAGGCCAGGGCGCAGGTCGACGCGTCGATGCAGGCGCTGCGCAGCGTGCTCTCGCTGCCGCAGACGCAGCCGCTGCAACTGAACGGGTCGCTCGATGAGCCCGTCGTCGGTCATGCGCGCGAGGAGCTCGATCAGCAGCTGCCGCAACGGCCCGATCTCCGCGCGTTCGATGCGCGTCACGATGCGGCCGAGTACTCGTCGCAGCTCGCCGACAGCGAGTGGAAACCGAGCCTGTCGTTCACCGGGAACATGCAATATCAGCAGGACACGGTCGGGTCGCTCCTGGCGCGCGACAACCAGAGCTACCAGTTCGGGATCGCGTTCAACATGCCGTTGTTCGGCGCGCCAGGGCGCGGCGGCGCGGCGCAGCGTCGCGCAGTCGCAAATGCGGCAGGCGGAGCATGGCCTGCGTTATGCGACCGACAACGCGCGGCTCGAGCTCGAGACGGCGTGGACGGCGCTCGAAGCATCGGCCGAGGTCGTGACGACGCAGCAGATGGCGCTGGAGCTGGCGCGCGAGAGCGTGTCAATCGCGCAGGTGTCGTACGAGAACGGCGTGATTACGTCGGCCGAGCTGAACGACGCGCAGGTGCGGCTGCTGCAGACGGAATGGCTGCTGATGCAGGCGAAGTACGCGCGCATCACCGCGGCGGCGCGCGCCAAGGTCGCCGCCGGCGTTTCGTAAATAACTTTGTGATATAAAGTTAGTGTGCGGCGGGAAGAACGGCGCGTCATTCGCTGGGGACTCGTGGCCGGTGGCATCGCCGGCCTGATCCCCCTCCTCTACCTGTCATTTCTCTTCGTCTGGGGTAGCTGGGTGGCCGGGCCGCGCCCGGTTCCGGAAACCCGTCCGGCGCCCCCGTTCCTGGGCGCCGCCATCTGGGCTCGCGCCGAGGGCGGCACGGCCACCGAGCTTCGCCCCATCAATCCAGTCACCGTCGCCCAACTGGTCACCTGCATGGCGCTGGCCGACGGAGACAACGATAACCAGCGCATGACGGAATGCCGGGAGGTGCTTCCGGCGCTCAGGGGCGTCGAATACCTCGCGAACCTGCACGTGACGGACCATGGCATCGAGCGAGCCTCCTTCCGCGGCGGCGCCGGGAGCTTCGCCACCTTGTTGTGGATGACACGATCGTGGACGCGCGATGACTTTCTCAACACGATGGCCGCGCGCGCGGACTTCGGCTTCGGCTGGCGAGGCGTCGACGCCGCGGCGCGAGGCTTCTTCGGCCGTCCGGCCGGAGAGTTGACGCTGCCAGAGGCCGCGATGATCGCGTCGCGCCTCGCTGCGCTGGAGGTCGATCCGTGGTGCGACCCGCAAGGCGCCGCCGCCAGGCGCGACCTCACCCTGCGGCAGATGCACGCCAACGGCGCGATCGACGAGGCGTCCCTTCAAGAGGCGCTCGGCCGGCCGCTCGAGCTCGGACTCCCGCCCGCCGATCACAAACCCTGTCTGCGACTGAAGTAATCTTTCGGGCTGAATGACGCGCACGCTGTGCGGCGATCGTCGTCGCTCCGCTCGCCGTCGTCCCGGTACTCGCGGTCCTGTTCGGGCCGTGGGCGCTCACGCAGCGGCGGCACGCGAACGCTGATCGGCATCCTCGGCCCTGCCGTCGTCGTGGCCTACCCGGTGACGATCCTCTTTGGCCTGCCGATGCACCTGGCCCTGGTCCAGCCAGCGCTGCACCCGCTGGCGCGACTATGCGGTCGTCGGTGTGCCTGCTCGGCGCCGTTCCGGTCGCCGGTTACGTGCTGGTGGCCGTGGTGTTCGACGCGAAGTTCGACATTGCGGCGATGGGCCCGACGCTCGCGAAGAACGCGACGTGGGGCGCGATCGGCGTGCTGGTGTTCGGCTTGTGCAGCGCGGCCGTCGCGATCACATTTCGCGCGATCGCGATCCGTCGTGACGGCCTGACGACCTGACTGACCTGCTACCTGCTACCTGCCAGCCTGCCTTACGGCTTTTCCATCAGGATCGCGCTGAGCGCGTCCTTGTCGATCGGCAGGTCCGTCGACCCGGCTGGAAAGTTGTTCAGCTTCAGCAGGTAGGCGATCACGTCGGCGTACTCTTCCTTCTTCAAGCTGCCCGGATTGTCCTCGGGCATCGAGTCGCTGATCACGTCGAACATTTCCCACAGCGGCTTGCCGGCGAAGCTCGTGTAGAACAGGTCGTCGGTGAACCGATTCGGCGCGTGGCAGCTGGCGCACTTCGATCGAAACAGCGCCAGGCCGCGATCGGCCTGCGCCGCCGTGTAGACGCCGGCCTTGACCGACTTCTTCTCTTGCGCGGCCATGGCCGGGACGAGCACGCGGCACGAGAACCGCCCAAGCCCCAAGCCCCAAGCCCCAGGACCTCAATCGTCACTTCTTCTTCTCGATCTTGATCGCCGCCATCGCCGCCGCGTTGCCCTGCAGCTCGGCGTCGCCGGTCTGGAACTCGTTGAGCGCCAGGAAATACGCGAGGATGTCGCCATACTCCTGCTGCTTCAGGCTGCCGGGATTGTCCTCGGGCATCGTCCCGCTGGCGACGTCCCAGACTTCCTTCATCGGCTTGCCGTCCCACGCCTCGAGGAACGCCTCGCCCGTGAATCGCGACGGCTCATGGCAGCCGGTGCACTTCGCCTCGAACACCTTCTTGCCGCGCTCGGCCTGCGCCGCCGTGTAGACGCCGTCGTTGGTCGTCTTCGTCGGCGCCTGGCCGCCGCGACGACCACGCCGATGGAACAACAGGCAATCGCCGCAATCAATGCACGCTGAATCATGGTCTCAGTATAAAGCGCAGGCGTCCCAAATTACATCGCGCCGAAATGCTTCTCGTAGCGGCGCTTGAACTCGTCCCACGTGTAGGCGTGCGACGTGCCGCCGAGGTGCTCGAGCGCGTAGGTCGCGGCGACGCTGCCGAGCTGGGCGCAGACGCCGTACGGCGCGCCCATCGCCAGGCCCTTCATGAACCCGCCGCGGAAACGCGTCGCCGACGCCGGTCGGATCCTCGATGCGATCGGGCGGCACCGCCGGCGACATCTTCGACGCCGTCCTTCGTGTGGATGCGTGCAGCCCTTCTCGCCCTTCGTGATCGACGAGCAGCGGCGCGTGCGCGAGGATGTCGGCTTCGCCCATGCCGGTCTTCTGGCGAATCAGCTCGAATTCGTAGTCGTTGCAGATCACCATGAACGCGCCGGTGACGCCGCTCTTCAGCTGCGATCCTTCCATGCGCGCGCACTGCTGGCCGGGATCCCAGATGTACTTCACGCCCATCGCCGCGCACTCTTCCGCCCACTGCACCATGCCGTCCGGATCGTTCGGCGAAATGATCACGAGCGCGTCCTTGATGCCCGGCGACCGTGCGCATCGACAGCTCGCCGGCGTTGGCCATCGCGCCGGTGTAGAACGAGGCGATCTGGTTGCTCGCGCTGGTCGGTGCTGCAGAAGAACGACGCGCAGAACTTGCCGTCGATCACCTTGACCAGCGACGTGTCGATGTTGACCGCGTCCATCCACGCCTTGTAGTCGCCGAAAGTCCTGGCCGGCCGTCGCCATCAGGTACGGCCGCTCGCCGAGCAGCGCGATCGTGTAGGCGATGTTCGGCCCGCAGCCGCCGCGGCGCTTGTCCATCGAGTCGACGAGAAAGCTGAGCGACACGCGATGCATGTGCTCCGGCAGGAAGTGTTCGGTGAACTTGCCGGGAAACGACATCAGGTAGTCGAACGCGATGGAGCCGGTCACAATCAGTTTCATGAGGTCTTGGGTCTTGGGGCTTGAGGTCTTGGGCATTACTTGACGTACTTTCCGATGAGGGGCGCGAGATCGCGCTTCACTGTTCTCCGGAATCGCGTCGGCGTGCGTCAGGATCGCCGACTCGCAGCGCGCTGTGCGCCGGATCGCGATGGCTCGACGTCGAGCCGCTCGACGACCTTCGCGATCACCTCCTGCGCCATCTTCACGTTGGCGGTCAGGTAGCCGATGATCATGTCGATCGTCACCGAGTCGTGATCGGGGTGCCAGCAGTCGTAATCGGTCACGAGCGCCATCGTCGCGTAGGCGATCTCGGCTTCGCGCGCGAGCTTGGCTTCCTGCAGGTTGGTCATGCCGATGACGTCGCCGCCCCACGAGCGATAGAGGTTCGACTCGGCGAGCGTCGAGAACTGCGGGCCTTCCATGCAGACGTAGGTGCCGCCGCGATGCGCCCGGCGCCGGCTTCGGTGGCGCAGTCCGCCGCCAGCTCGGCGAGGTGATGCGACAACGGATGCGCGAAGCCGACGTGCGCGACGATGCCGTTGCTGAAGAAGGTGCTGATGCGGCCGCGCGTGCGATCGATGAACTGATCGGGAAACACCAGGTCGGTCGGCGCGTACTTCTCCTGCAGGCTGCCGACCGCGCTCGCCGACACGATCCACTCGACGCCGAGCATCTTCATGCCGAAGATGTTGGCGCGGTAGTTGAGCTCGCTCGGGTTGAGGCGATGGCCCTCGCCGTGCCGCGCCAGGAAGGCCACGCGCTTGCCGCGCAGCGTCGCCAGCACGTACGGCCCCGACGGATCGCCGAACGGCGTCGTCAGCGACTTTCTCTTCACGATCGGTCAGCTCGGCCATGTCGTACAGGCCGCTGCCGCCGATGATTCCAATCTTCACGGACATCTCAACCGTCCCCAATCTGCAACCGACATCTGCAATCCGACATATCTAGATCACTCGTTCCACGAAACGCTTGCCGTCCTTCTCGCGCAGGTAGCCTGCGGCCATCGACGGATCGTGCTCGAAGAACAGCAGGTACTCGCGCTCGATGGCCTCGCGCGCGAACGCGCGCTTGAACGCCAGCGTGTCCATCGGATACAGGTCGTAGCCCATCATCCACGGATCGGGGATGTGCACCGAGGTCGGATACATGTCCGCGGTGAAGACCGCGGTCCGGCCGCCGGACTCGATCATCACGACCTGGTGATTCGGCGTGTGGCCGCCCGACCGCCGATACCGCACACCCGGGATGATCTCCGCGCCATCATCGACGAGCGTCAGGACGCCGGCATCCTTCAGCGGGACGAAGTTCTCCTGCAGGTAGCTGGCGCGATTGCGCTCGTGCGGATGCGTCGCGTCCTCCCACTCCGCGCGATGCGCGATGTACTTCGCCTTCGGAAACCGCGGCACGAGGCGACCGTCCTTGCCGATCTGCGTAAAGCCGCCGACGTGATCGAAATGCAGGTGGCTGGCGACGACGATGTCGATGTCTTCGGCCGACAGGCCGGCCTCGGCGAGCGCGTGATCGAGGTGGTAGCGGCGATCGAGCTTGTAGATCTGCGCGCTCTTCGCGTCCATCTTGTCGCCGCAGCCGGCGTCGATGATCAGCGTGCGTCTTGCCGCTGCGGACGATCAACGGACGCATGCCCAGCGGAATCCGGTTGGAATCGTCCGGCGGCAGCGTCTTCTCCCACAGCGGTCGCGGCACGACGCCGAACATCGCGCCGCCGTCGAGGCCGATGAAGCCGTCCGACAAGCGTGATCAGCTCGAGGTCGCCGAGCGTATGGCGCGCCGACCGTCGTGAACAGCTCGACTTTCGGCGCCGGCTGCTTCAGCTCGACGAGCACGCCGTGCGCCGCCGACGGATGAATGAAGGCGACCAGCGCGCCTTCGGCGCCCGGGCCGCGGCCTTCTCGTCGATCAGCCGGATGCCGCGCGCTCCGCAGGTGCGCGAGCGCGGCGTCGATGTCGTCGACGCGCAGCGCCACGTGATGCATGCCGGCGCCGCGCTTCTCGAGGAACTTCGCGATCGGCGAATCGGCGGCGGTCGCCTCGAGCATTTCGAGCGTCGACTGTCCCGTGTTCAGGAATGTCGCGCGCACGCGCTGCGACGCGATCTCCTCGCTGGCCTCGACGTGCAGGCCCAGCACGTCCCTGAAGAACGCAAGCGATGCCTGCAGATCGCTCACCGCGATCCCGACGTGATCCAAGACCGCTTTCATTTGCTGGTCCGGTTCCGGTTCCGGTCCCGGTTGAAGTGCCTTCGACAAGAATATCCGAGGCCGCGGTGTACGGATCGACTTCGCGCCTGGCGATGCGGTCGACGAGCGCCTCGAACTCCGCCGGGCCGAGCAGGTCGCTGTTCGACGTGCTCCATGAAGCGATGCGTCAGCAGATCGCGCAGGCGGAACTCGTTGCGCGCCTTCAGCCGCTTGGCGCGCGTGCCTTCGGAGTGCGCGCGAAACGCCTTGATGGTCTGCCACAGTTCCGGCACGCCCTGCCGGTCGTCGCCTCGGTCTTGACGATCGGCGGGCGCCACTCGCCCTCGCCAAAACTCTGCAGCGCGAGGTTCGACTCGATCGACGTCACCATGCGATCGGCGCCGTCGCGATCGCACTTGTTGACCACGAAGATGTCGGCGATCTCCATGATGCCGGCCTTGAGCGCCTGCACATCGTCGCCGGTGCCGGGCACGAGCACGACGACCGAGATGTCGGCGGTGCGGACGATGTCGACCTCGTCCTGGCCGACGCCGACCGTTTCGATGATCACGAGGCTCTTGCCGGCGGCATCGAGCACGAGCGCGGCATCGCTGGTCGCCCGCGCCAGGCCGCCCATGTGGCCGCGCGTCGCCATGCTGCGGATGAAGACCTCGATCGTCCTGCGGCGTGCGCCTGCATGCGCACGCGATCGCCGAGAATCGCACCGCCGGTGAACGGGCTGGTCGGATCGACCGCGATCACGCCGACGGTTTCGCGGGCCTGGCGGGTTTCGGCCGTCAGTCGATCGACGAGCGTGCTCTTGCCGGCGCCGGGCGGTCCGGTGACGCCAAGAGGTAGGTGCGGCCGGTGTGCGGAAAGATGTCGCGGACCAGGCCGGCCGCGGCGGTCGGCCTCGTCTTCGATCAGCGAGATGGCGCGGGCCATCGCCCGCACGTCGCCGGATCGCACGCGCTCGGCCAGTGACAGAGACATCTGTGTCGTCGGTATCTGTCGGTGCTGAATCGGTGGCTGTCAGGCGGCCAGCAGTTGCCGGGCAATCACGAGGCGCTGCACCTCGCTCGTGCCTTCGCCGATGGTGAGCAGCTTGACGTCGCGGAAATACTTCTCGGCCGGATAGTCCTTCACGAAGCCGTAGCCGCCGTGCATCTGGACGCAGTCTTCGGCGGCGCGAACGGCGATCTCGCTCGAGTACAGCTTCGCCATCGCCGATTCGAGCGTCATGCGCCGGCCCTGATCCTTCAGCCACGCCGCCCGGTAGGTCAGCAGGCGCGCCGCTTCGACTTGCGACTGATGCTGGGCGAGCCGCTCCTGGATCGACGGGAACGACGCGATGGCGCGGCCGAACTGCTTGCGCTCGGCGGTGTAGCGCGCCGCCGCTTCATACGCGCCCTGCGCGAGGCCAACCGACAGCGCGGCAATGCCGATGCGGCCGGCATCGAGCACCTGCAGCGTCTGGATGAAGCCCTGCCCTTCCTCGCCGATCAACTGCGACGCCGACACGCGGCAGTTCTGCAGGATCACTTCGGTGGTCTCGCTGGCGCGCATGCCGAGCTTGTCTTCCTTCTTGCCGGCGACCAGGCCGCCCATGCCGCGCTCGAGGATGAACGCGGAAATGCCCTTCGCGCCCTTCGACTTGTCGGTCACCGCCATGATCACGAGCGTGTCGGCGGAGGTGCCGTGCGTGATGAACATCTTCGATCCGTTCAGCACCCAGCAGTCGCCGTCCTTGACCGCCGTCGTGCGCATCGCCGCCGCGTCGCTGCCCGAGCCGGGCTCGGTGAGGCCCCACGCCGCAAGCTTCTCGCCCTTCGCGAGCGGGACCAGGTATTTCTGTTTCTGTGCTTCGTTCGCGAACATCGCGATGTGCGCGGCGCCGAGACCGTTGTGCGCGGCCACCGACAACGACACGCTCGGATCGACGCGGGCGAGCTCTTCGATGCAGATGCAGTAGTCGACGGCGCTCATGCCGGCGCCGCCGTACGGCTCGGGAAACTGGATGCCCATCAGACCCGAGCTCGGCGAGCTTGGGCATCAGCTCCTTGGGGAAAGTGCTGCGCCTCGTCCCACTCCATGACGTGGGGACGAATTTCGGTTTCGGCGAACTCGCGAACGCTCTTGCGAAGGAGGTCTTGTTCGTCGGTCAGGCGAAGTCCATCGGCGATAATTATATCTGCCGGCAGACGGCTCGCTCGCCGACCAGCCGGCTACATCCCGACGAGCGTCCGACTTCAGCCGGACCGGCAGCTCGTCAGTAGTAAACGACGACCCGGAAGTTCCCGGAGTTGTCCGTGAGCACGTCGTCGTTGACGCCGAGATACAGCCGGCCGCTCGAGCGCATCCGGACCGGACCCGTCTCGTCGCCGATGAAGAACATGTCGTTGCCGATCTTGCCGATCAGCGCGGCGGCGTTGCGGTTGCCCATCGGGCGGTTCGGATTCGACGGCGAGTTGCGCTCACCCGCCGGGACCATCCTGGCGGTCCCTGCCCCATCGCACCCGGCCCTGCGCCTCGAAGTAGATCGTCTGGCCGGCGCGCACGTCGACGCCGCTGTCGTTCCACGCCACGTCGGCCGACACGATCGTCTGCCGCTCGCGCATGCCGGACGGACGGCCGCCGAGCGAGCTGCTGTTGTTGCTGCTGTGTTGTTCGTGTAACGGCGGTTCTCGAAGTCGATGCGATCGACCTCGTCGCGATCGAACCGCACGGTGCGGCTGCCGCCGAAGCTGCGGCGCTCTTCGAATTCGATCTGTGCCGTTGCGAACGCCAACAGCTCGCCCTCGCATGCGCTGCCCGTTGCGAAGATAGAGGGTGTCGGCGCCGAGGCCGACGGGCAATGCCAGCACGATGGCCACGTGCGCGATCCAGCGTCGGGAGCCTTTCGGGGCCCCCGACGCGCGGACTTTGCGCGTTGGGGTGAAATCATCTGTCGCCTCCTCCGGACAGTCTGCCGGGATTGCACAGGGTAGTGCGAATTCCATGCCTCCGTTACTGGCGTACGGCTTGCAGCAAGGCTCGTGGGATCATAGCACCGGAGGCTTAATGCGACCTGGTATCCGCTCTCGTCGATCGCTCGCAGTGTCGTTTGTGCTCGCGTGTGCATTCCTGGCTGCGACGGCGGCCCCGGCACGCGCCGACATCACCGCTTTCATCGGCTTGTCGCCGACACCGGACAATCACTCGGTGAAAGGCTTCAGCGTCGGCGTCGGACTGCTGATCGTCGGCTTCGAATTCGAGTACGCGAACCTCTCGGAAGACGACGTTCGAGCAGCTGCCTGGCCTGAAGACCTACGCCGGCAACGTGCTGGTGCAGACGCCCACGCCCGGCGTTCAGCTGTACGGCACGGTCGGCGCCCAGGGCTACCAGGAGAGCCTCGGCGAACATCGAGGAGACGCACTTCGGGACCAACATCGGCGGCGGCGCCAAGATCACGCTGGTCGGACCGCTTCGCGTGCGGGTGGACTATCGGATCTTCAGGCTGCAGGGCGCGCCGATTCACGACGCTATCAGCGCTTCTACGTCGGCGCGAACCTGACGTTCTAACGCCGCCCGGCTTCTTCTCCGCGGGTTTCGGCAACGGCGCGACCGACATGTTCGCGAGCTCGTTCAGATTGAGCTTCGACGGCGGCATCGCGAACGCGTCCTGGTACTTCGTCAGCAGTTCCGGCGCGAGCTCCTTCACCAGCTCGTCGATGCAGCAGCGACGGGCCGGTAATCGAAGTCCGGTCACCGCCGGCAGCATCAGGTGGACGTAGAGCGCGTTGCCCTTCGCGTCGTTCTCCGTCGCCTTGTAGACGCGCCATCCCTTCGCGGCCGTCGCGCGCTGCCGTGTCGTCGTCCTTCGCCAACGCCTCTTGCAGCGTGCGGATCACCAGCTCGTAGTCGGCCACCGCCGTGGGCTTGATGGAGACCAGCAGGAGTCCGGCATCGGCCAGGAAATGCAACGACGCCGGATCGGGCGAGGGCTCGACCACGGGTTTGGCCGGCGACGCGTTTTGTGATGCTGGTGTCGGCGCGGCAGCTTGCGCCAGGAGCAGGAGTGCGGCGAGGAATGCGCTCAAAGGCAGCGCGTCCCGGCGCCGGGCTCCGGGACGCGGGCTCCAGTCTCTACGGAATCTTGTTGAGAACGATAATCTGACGTCCGGCGTACGCTTCCTTGTACTTGTTGAACATGTCGGTCACTTCCGACGGGAACACCTCGTTGATGACGCGAGTGATGTCGTACTCCTCACCCTTCACCACCGGGTCGACGCGGAAGATGTAGGCGGTGTTGCCGCCCATCGCAGTCGGCGACTTGAAGAACTTCATGCCCGCAAGCTGTTCCTTACGCGTCGGGCTTGTCGCTCTTGGCGAAGCGCCTCCTTGTACTTGGCGATGACGGTCTCGAAGTCGGCCGTCTTGTCTGGCTTGATCAAGCACGATCACGACGGCCGCATCGCCTTCCAGCGTCAGGACCGGCTTCGCCGGCTCCTGCGCCGATGCCACGCCTGCCCCAGCCAGCGTGAAACCCGCCAGCGCAATCCCCGACACGAAGACCTGCAATCCTCGAAGCATTTGATCAGCCTCCTTCAACGAAAGGTCGCTACTTTACCGTACTGTCCCGCCGATGAAAACCGCCATTACGTCGTTAGCCAGAAGCATGCCATCCCGCGTCAGGGCCAGGCGACTGCCCGGATTCGTGGACGAGCAGTCCGGCGGCCACATAAGGTGTTAAGTCTTGACCGTAACGCTCCCAGATATCAATACCGTGGCGACGGCGGAGGTGATCCAGGTCCAAGTCCGTCGGTCAGTCGCAGCCCCATGAACAGGGCTTCTTCGAGCTGCTCTTCGTCGCCAAGTGTCCGGCGATCGAGCCGCACGTCCTGGCCGGCGGTCACGCGATCGATATAGTCGGCCGTCGCGCTCACCGTGCGCCACCGCTCGCCGCGGAACGTGGCATGTGCGCCGCAGCCGAAGCCAAGCCACTCGCCTTCCTGCCAGTACTTCAAATTGTGACGCGAACGGCGCGACGCCGGCCGGGCCACATTGGAGATTTCATACTGCTCGAACCCGGCTCGATCGAGCCGCGCCAGCCCTTCCAGATACATCTCCGCCGCATCGTCGTCCGGCGCCACCGACCAGCCGGCCCGCGCCATCTCGTCGCGCAGCGGCGCATTCGGATAAATCTCCAGCAGATACAGCGACGCATGATCGGGCTGCAGATCGATCAGCGCCTCCACCGACGCCAGCCAGTCTGCCGTGCTCTGGCCCGGGCAGCCACATCATCAGGTCGAGGCTGAGATTGTCGAATCCCGCCGCCCGCGCCAGGCGCACCGCGTCGCGCGCCGTCTGCGGACGAATGCAGCCGGCCCAGCCGCCGCAGTTCCTCGTCCCGGAAGGATTGGACACCGAAACTCAGTCGATTGGCGCCGGCCGCTCGAAAGCCGTCGAGGGTCTCGCGCGGTCGACGATTCAGGATTGGCTTCGACGGTGATTTCGGCGTCGGCAGCCAGGGCGAAGCTGTCGCGGCAGGCCTGGATGATCCGGCCGAGCTCGGACGCGGCTCGAGCAGCGACGGCGTGCCGCCGCCGAAGAAGATGGTGTCGGCCTCGATCGACGGATCGGCAAAGCGCGCGGATGTCGGTGACGAGCGCATCGACGTAGCGCTGCGCGCAGGCCGTCGTCGTGCAGGCCGCGATTGAAATTGCAGTAGTTGCAGATCGCCGCGCAAAACGGGATGTGGATGTAAATGCCGACCGGTTCCAGGGGTTCCACGGTTCCAGGAGTTCCAGCCTCTACTTATTGCCGGCTTTGCCACCCGGACCAATTTAGCTCGTATTGAACGCCCGAATCCTTCAATCGGGCACGGGCCATGCCGCCGGTCTTGCCGGGGAGGTTCTTCTTCGTGAGGCGTTCCGGCGTTTCCGGCATCTGGCCGGTCTTGGCGGCGTTGGTGATGCGATCGACGTCGCGGATGTCGGCGCCCTGCACTTCGACCCACTCGCACATTTCGAGCAGCCGCGAGCGGGAGCGTCCGCCGAGCTGGACCATGAACGAATTCATGTCGGTGTTGTCGATCGGATCGCGAAGGTTGCTGGTGACGATCGTCGCGCGGCGCGCGTTGTAGCGGGTGTTGATCACGAGGCCGAGCGTCTCCTGCACCCACTCCGACGTCTTCTCGACGCCGAGGTCGTCGAGCACGAGAACGTCGGCTTCGAGCACGGGCCGGAGCACCTCCATCTCGGTTTCGTCGACCGAGCGGTTGTAGGTTTCGCGCACGAGACGCAGCAGTTCGGTGGTCTGGAAGAAGTAGCCGCGCGCGCCCTTGTCGCGAATCACGGCCTTGAGCAGCCCGATCGCGAGGTGCGTCTTGCCGACGCCGGGCGGGCCGATAGAACACCAGGCCCTTTTGCTCGACCGGGAACGATTCGACGAACTTCTTGGCGAGGCGCAGCGCATCGCGCTGCGAGTCGGTGTCGGGCTTGTAGGTCGTCAGCTCGGCACGCGCGAACTTCGGCGGGATGCGCGCGTCGGCGAGGTTCTTCTGGATCACGACCGACGCCAGCAATCGCAGCGCGTCAGCCGCTCCACGCCGTCCACCGTCACGCTTTTCCAGCGTGTGCCGTGGCAAATTTCACATTCCATGACTGATGCCTGCCAACTGTGGACTGAACTCTTAACTGTCGACTCTCGACTGCCGACTAGTTCAAATATCCGCGCAGGACGCTGTGCTGGCGAATGCACGTGCAGATCGCCGGTGCCGGCTCTGCCGCGCTTGCGCGTCTTGCGGAGGGTCTTGCGCCGGCCCTGGTCCTGCAGATGCGCGGCAAAGTCTTCCGCATCCGCGACGGGCGGCTCCTTGATCTCCTTGCCGGCGGCCGCCGACTGCGCGTATTCGAGCGCCACGCGAATCGCATCGACCTGCCGGCCTTGCACCGCCGCGGCCAGCAGGCCCGACGGATGTCGGATCGGCGGTGCGGCCGGCTTCCGACAGCAGATGCATCATCGCCTGGCGAATCCACCACAACGCCGATGCTTGAAAGTCCGAGCGTGACGGATCGAAGCGACGCGCCGCTTCGATCAATCCGAGATTGCCTTCGTGAATCAGGTCGAGCAGCGGCACGCCGAGCCGCCGAAACCGCTTCGCATATCCGACGACGATGCGCAGGTTGGCCTGCACGAGACGCCCGAGCGCAACCTGATCGCCGTGCTCGTGAATCAGACGGCCAAGCTCGCGCTCGTCATCTCGATGTGAGTGAAGGGAAGGTGGCGATCTCTCGGAGGTATGCGTGGAGCGTTGCGGATTCAGAGGCGAGTGACTCGAACTTCCTGACCACGTGCGAATCTTATCATCGGATCTGAATCACGCGCCGCGCGATTTCTTCACCGGCTCAGAAGTTTTTGTGACGGTCGCGTCGGGACCGGGCCGCGACGCGCGCACCAAGTCCGTCGGCGATGCTTTGACGAGGGCAGTACCGAGCCGTTGTTCCCAATCATCGATGCCGCGCGCGAGCTCACGCTTCACATATTCCATGAATTCGTTGACCTCGCCCTGCATCTGTTCCATTTTTCGACGCATGTTGAGAATGATCTCGACGCCGGCGAGGTTGACACCCAAATCTCGGGTGAGTGCCAGAATTGTTTCGAGCTGCTCGAGATCTTCTTCGGAATACAGGCGCGTGTTGCCTTCGGTGCGTGAAGGCTTGAGCAATCCTTCCCGCTCGTAGAGCCGCAGCGTCTGCGGGTGGATGTTGTAGCGCTGCGGCCACGACGCTGATCATGAAGTAGGCCTTGCCTTGACGCTTGGTCATCTGTGCCTAATCTGTGTTTAGCTGTGGCTCCCTGACGCTCTCGCCGTTGATCCGGCCGAATTCACGCAGTAATTCCTTCGATCGCTCGTCGAGCACTTTCGGCAGCTTCATTCGCACCTCGACTACGAGATCGCCGATCTGCGCGTTGTTGCGCGACGGAAAGCCGCGGTCGCGCAGCCGGAAGCGCTGACCCGACTGCGTGCCCGGCGGCACGCGCAGCCGCACGCCGCCGTCCGGCGTCTCGATGTCGATCTTCGCGCCCGAGCGCCGCTTCGTGAACGGCGATCGGCACGGTCATGTGCAGTTCGTCGCCTTCACGGCGGAACACCGGATGCTCGGCCACCGACACGTCGATCAGCAGGTCGCCGGGCACGCCGCCGCGCACGCCGGCGTGGCCCTTCGCGGCGATGCGCACCCTCGCACCGTCGGCCACCGCCGGCGGAATGCGAACGGCCAGGGTTTCCGATCGCGGTTCCACGCCCTGGCCGCGACACGGCGCGCATTCCTCCTGCTTCAACCGCCCTTCACCGCCGCAGGTCGGGCAGGTCTTCGCAAACACCATGTGGCCGCGGACCGAGCGCACCGCGCCCGTGCCTTCGCACGACACGCAGCGTGTTTCCGCGACGCGATGAAAGCCGCTGCCGGCGCACGTGCGGCAGGTGTCCTGCCGCGTGACCGTCACCGTCCGCTGCACGCCGTGCCACGCTTCTTCGAACGTCAGCTGCGTCCGCGCATGAATGTCGGCGCCGTGCTCGGCGCCTTCTGCCGGCCGCGCCGCCGCGCTCGCGACAGCACCTCTTCGAACAAATCACCAAACGTCGTCGTCCGCTCGGCGTGCACCCGGCTCGAAAAATCAAAGCCGGCGAAGCCGAACGTCTCCGACTCGTCGTCGACGGCGCTCGACAGCTGGCCGGCGTCATAGCGGCGGCGGCGATCCGGATCCATCAACGTTTCATAGGCGTCGAGCACCTGCCGAAAGCGAGCGGCCGCCTCGCGGTCGCCCGGGTTGATGTCCGGATGCAACCGGCGGGCCAGGCGCTTATAGGCTCTCTTGATGTCGTTAACACCCGCGCCGCGCTCGACACCCAGGACAATGTAAAAATCCATGACGATGTCAGATCTCGGATCTCTGATTTCGGATCAATTGCAGATCGCCGATCGTCGATTGATCCGCAATCCGCTCGATCCGAAATCCGAGATCGTCAGCGTTCATTTCTTCTCGTCCTCCACCACCTCGGCGTCGATCACGTCGCCTTCCGGCTTCGCGCCGCCCTCGGCCGAACCACCGCTGGAACCTGTGGAACCACTGGAACCCGTGGAACCGCTCGAGGCCGCGTCGGCCTGGTTGCTTATAGAGCGCCTCTGAAGCCTTGTGCTGCGCCTGCATCAGCGCCTCCATCGCGCTGTTCATCGCGGCGCTGTCGTTGCCTTCGATGGCCTTCTTCAGGTCGGCCATCGCGTTCTCGATGGCGTTCTTGTCGGTGATCGGGATCTTCTCGCCGGCGTCCTTCAGCATGCGCTCGGCGGTGTAGACCGCCTGATCGGCGCGATTGCGGGTCTCGATCTCTTCGCGCCGCTTCTTGTCCTCGTCCGAATGCGATTCGGCCTCGCGCATCATCCGCTCGACTTCATCCTTGCTGAGGCCGGAAGACGCCGTGATCGTGATCTTCTGTTCCTTCTGCGTGCCGAGGTCCTTTGCCGACACGTTGACGATGCCGTTGGCATCGATGTCGAAGGTCACTTCGATCTGCGGGACGCCGCGCGGCGCCGTCGGGATGCCGACGAGGTGGAAGCGGCCGAGCGTCCGGTTGTCGCGCGCCAGCGGCCGCTCGCCCTGGACGACGTGCACTTCGACGCTCGTCTGGTTGTCGGAGGCCGTCGAGAACACCTCGCTCTTGCGCGTCGGGATCGTGGTGTTGCGCTGGATCAGCGACGTCATGATTCCGCCCATCGTTTCGATGCCCAGCGAGAGCGGCGTGACGTCGAGCAGCAGCAGGTCCTTGACTTCGCCGGCAAGCACGCCGGCCTGGATCGCCGCGCCGATCGCGACGACTTCATCCGGGTTCACGCCCTTGTGCGGTTCCTTGCCGAACAACTCCTTGACGATCGCCTGCACGCGCGGGAGTGCGGGTCGAGCCGCCGACCAGCACGACCTCATCGATCTTGGACGGGTCGATACCGGCGTCGGCGAGCGCCTGCTTGGTCGGGACCGACGGTCCGTCTGCAGCAGATCCTCGACGAGCGACTCGAACTTGGCGCGCGTCAGCTTCATCGCCAGGTGCTTCGGCCCGCTGGCATCCGCGGTGATGAACGGCAGGTTGATCTCCGTCTCCATCACCGTGGACAGTTCCATCTTCGCCTTCTCGGCAGCCTCGCGAAGGCGCTGCAGCGCCATGCGGTCCTTGCCGAGGTCGATGCCGTCGCTCTTGCGGAACTCGCCGATGATCCATTCGATGACGCGCTGATCGAGGTTGTCGCCGCCCAGGTGCGTGTCGCCGTTGGTCGACTTCACCTCGACAACGCCTTCGCCGACTTCGAGGATCGAGATGTCGAACGTGCCGCCGCCGAAGTCATACACGGCGATGGTCTCGTCCTTTTTCTTGTCGAGACCGTAGGCCAGCGCGGCCGCCGTCGGCTCGTTGACGATGCGCATCACTTCGAGGCCGGCGATCTGGCCGGCTTCCTTCGTCGCCTGGCGCTGCGCGTCGTTGAAGTACGCGGGGACGGTGATGACGGCCTTGGTCACCGGCTGGCCGAGGTAGTCCTCAGCGGCCTGCTTCAACTTCTGCAGGATCATCGCGGAGACCTGCGGCGGCGCCAGCTCCTGGTCGCCGGCCTTGATGCGGACGTCGCCGTTGCCGGCGCGCTCGACGCGGTACGGGACCATCTTCATTTCTTCGTTCACTTCGTCGAAGCGGCGGCCCATGAACCGCTTGATCGAGAAGATCGTGTTCTCCGGATTGGTCACGGCCTGGCGTTTCGCAACTTGTCCCACCAATCGCTCGCCGGTCTTGCTGAACGCGACGACCGACGGGGTGATTCGGCTCCCTTCCGCGTTCTGGATGACGGTGGGCTGATCGCCCTCCATCACGGCAACGACAGAGTTGGTGGTGCCGAGGTCGATCCCGATGATTTTGCTCATGCTCTTAGTATGAAATCTGAGTGAGCGAGTGTCAAGGTTCCGAGCCAGGTGCCGCGGCTGAGAGCGTCTAATCTATTGGTATACTGCAAGTTAACCGCCTTCGCCAAGAAGGTTACGGCGGGCAAGCTCCATCTCATGAAGGTCGCTGTTCGTTACGCTCGTCATGCCGGCATCGCGGCCCTTTTCGTTGCTGCTGCACTCCTGGGCACGTTGAGCGGGGTGCTGTTCGCCTATTCCGACGACCTTCCTGAAGTCAGCGCGCTCGACAGCTACTCGCCCAACACCATCACGCGCGTGCTCGGGAAGGATCGTCAGCTCGTTGGCGAGTTCGCGGTCGAGCGCCGCGTCGTCATCCACTACAACGACATCCCGCAGAACCTGCGCCAGGCGATCCTGGCCGCGGAGGATTCGGGGTTCTTCGAGCACTCGGGCTTCAGCATCTCGCGAATGGTGCTGGCGCTGCTGCGCGACGTCGCCACGCGCGGCAAGTCGCCCGGCGGCAGCACCATCACGCAGCAGCTGACACGCAACCTGTTCCCCGCCGAAATCGGCTTCGCGGTCGGCAATCGCAGCTGGGAGCGGAAGATCAAGGAATCGCTGGTCGCGATCCGCATCGAGAAGCGCTACACGAAGGAAGAGATCTTCACCTTCTATTGCAACCAGATCTACTTCGGACACGGCGCCTACGGCGTCGAGGCCGCGTCGCAGCTGTATTTCCGCAAGCGCGCAAAGGATCTGAATCTCGAAGAGGCGGCGACGCATCGCCGGCATCATCCAGGGCAACGTGCGCCAGAGCCCGTTCGTCAATCCGGAAGCGACGAAGCGGCGGCGCAACTACGCCCTCGAGCGGATGGCCGTCGAAGGGTTCATCACGCGCGAGGCCGCGGATGCCGCGAAGGAAAAGCCCGTGGTCGTCGGCGGCGATCCGGCGGGCGACGGCAGCGTGGCTCCGTATTTCCTCGAAGAAGTCCGCAAGTACCTCGAGGCGAAGTACGGCGCCAAGGCGCTTTACGAGAGCGGACTCACCGTCACGACGGCGCTCGACATCAAGCTGCAGCAGGCCGCGAACAAGGCGGTCGACCGCGGCCTGCGCCGGGTCGACAAGCGGCGCGGCTTCCGCAAGCCGCGCCGCAACATCGTCGCCGAGGGCCAGACCGTCGATGCGTTCAAGATCGATCGCTGGTCGCGGCGCATCGCCGAGGGCGACATCGTCCCGGCCGTGGTCCGCAGTGTCAGCGACACGACGGCGTCACTGCGCATTGGCGAGCTCAGCGCCGAGTTGACGCGCGCCGGCATGCAGTGGACGAACAAGACATCGCCCAAGGACATCCTGAAGGCCGGCGATCTCATCGACGTCGAGATCACGAACGATCGACGGCAGCACGGCGACGGTCAATCTCGATCAGACGCCGATCCTCGAGGGCGCGCTCGTCGCGATCGACAACCACATCGGGCGAGATTCTCGCGATGGTCGGCGGTTACAGTTTCTCGCGCAGCAAGTTCAATCGCGCGACGCAGGCGTACCGGCAGATGGGCTCGACGGTGAAGCCGATCCTCTACACCGCGGCCATCGATCGCGGCCTCACGCCGACCACGATCCTGATCGACGAGCCGACGACGTTCGACGCCGGTGCCGGCCAGCCGCCATATTCACCGCGCAACTACGATCGCAAGTTCATGGGCCCGCTGACGCTGCGCCGCGCGCTCGAGCAGTCGCGCAACATTCCGTCGGTCAAGGTGATCGACATGCTCGGCCCGACGCAAGTCGCGGCCTACGCGAAGAAGTTCGGCTTCTCGCAGGACTTCCGCCCGTTCCTGTCGATGGCCCTCGGCGCGCAGGAAGTGACGCTGCTCGAAATCACCAGCGCCTTTTCGGCGTTCCCGAATCACGGCATTCGCATGGAGCCGTATTTCGCGGAAGCGATCAACGATCGCGACGGGTCGCTGCTCGAGGAACGCCGGCCGCAACCGAAGGACGCGATCCGCGCCGACACCGCGTTCGTGCTCACCAACCTGATGCAAGGCGTCGTGCAGCACGGCACCGCGGCGGCCGCAAACGCGCTCGACTGGCCGCTCGCCGGCAAGACCGGCACCGTCGACGACAACACCGACGCGTGGTTCGTCGGCTTCGATCCGAACATCACGGTCGGCGTCTGGATCGGCAACGACGAGAAGAAGCCGATCGGCTACAACGAGACTGGCACCACCGCGGCGCTGCCGATGTGGATCGACTTCATGAAGGTCTACATCGAGCTGTACGGCGACCGCGAGAATCCGCCGAAGTTCGAGTCGCCCGGCAACATCGTCTTCATGCCGGTCGATCGCGACACCGGCGAGCCCGCCGGCGCCGATAGCGGAGTGGTGGTCAACGAAGCGTTCATCAGCGGCACGCAGCCAATCAAACAATAGAGCCTGACGATCTCGGATTTCGGATCGAGTGGATTTCGGATCAATTGCAGATCTTGCGATCTTCGATTTTCGTGCCAGCCTAAACTGTTGATTCTTCTCGCTCAGTCGAGTGGCATGCGCCGTGCTCGCGAAGGCCGCATGACTCCAAAGGAACTCAAAGCTCGAACCAAGCGATTTGCCGTGGATATCATCCAACTCTGTCGCGAATTGCCAACGACGCTTGACGGCAAGACCGTCGGACAGCAGGTGATTCGGTCAGGGACGTCGGTGGGCGCGAACTATCGGGCGTCATGCCGCGCGCGCTCGCGCGCGGAGTGGATCGCCAAGCTTGGAACCGTCGAAGAAGAGGCGGACGAAACTTTGTTTTGGCTGGAACTGGCTGTCGACGCGAAACTCATCTACCGCGAAAAGAGCGGAAGCGCTTACTGAAAGAAGCGGACGAACTGACCGCGATCTTCGTCGCATCGGTAAAGAAGCGCTAAATCGACAGATCGCCGATCGGCAATGATCCGAGATCCGCTCGATCCGAGATCCGAAATCTACTCCTCCTCGTCGTCCATCGACGGTTGACCCAGCGTCCCCGACGCCTTCTGCATCAGATAGGTCTTTATGAACGGGTCGATGTCGCCGTTCAGCACCCTGTCAACCTGACCTTCGTTGTACTTGGTCCGATGGTCCTTGATCATCTGGTACGGCTGCAGCACGTAGCTGCGGATCTGGCTGCCGAACGCGATGTCCTTCTTCGCGCCGCCGATCTGCGAGAGCTTGTCCTGCTGCTCCTTCAGCTTCAGATCGTAGAGCCGCGCCTTCAGCACCTTCATCGCCACGTCGCGGTTCTTGTGCTGCGAGCGCTCGTTCTGGCACGAGATCGACGATGCCGGTCGGCAGGTGGGTCAGTCGGACCGCGGAGTCGGTGACGTTGACGTGCTGGCCGCCGGCGCCGCTCGAGCGGAAGGTGTCGATGCGCAGGTCCTTCTCCGGAATGTCGATCTCGATCTCGTCGTCGAACTCGGGCCAGACGTAGACCGACGCGAACGAGGTGTGACGGCGGGCCGCCTGATCGAATGGCGAGATCCGGACGAGTCGATGAACGCCGGCTTCGGCCGACATCAGGCCGAACGCGTATTCGCCCGCTGAGCGTAAAGGTGACGCTCTTGAGACCGGCCTCTTCGCCGGGCTGGTAATCGAGCAGCTCGCGCTTGAAGCCGCGCCGCTCCGCCCACTTCAAGTACATGCGGAGCAACATCTCGGCCCAGTCCTGCGACTCGATGCCGCCGGCGCCCGGGATGAATGGAGACGATCGCGTTCGCGGCGTCGTGCTCGCCGCCGAGCATCTTCTTGGTTTCGACGGCGTCGACCTGCGCTTCGAGCGCGTCGAGCGCCTTCGACAGGTCCGCCGACACGTCCTCGCCGCCCTGGCGCCCATTCGAGCAGGACGCCGATGTCGTCGATCTTCTTGCCGAGGCTGTCGCGCTGCTCGAGATCTTCGGCGAGGCGGCGCTGCCGCTGGAGGGTCTTCTGCGCTTCGGCCTGATTGTCCCAGAAATTGGGGGCGGCGATCCGGCTTTCGAGTTGCGCTAGCTCGCCAGGGTCGTGGGCACCGTCAAAGATAGCTCCGCATCTCGGAGGCGCGCTTCAACAGTCCTTCGGCACGGCGAACCAGATCATCCATCTGCATGTTTCTTGCGACCTTCCAGCAATGCGAATGCGAGCGCGACCATCACGACCGCGGCCGACAGATGCGCGGCCAGATCACCAATTGTGGCATACACCGTCTTCGCCTGCACGAAGCGCGCTTCGCCGACGACCGCGACGGTCTCGAAGAGGCTGGTGCGAACCAGGACGCGGCCGTAGGGATCGACGATGCCGCTGATGCCGGTGTTGGCGGAGCGCACGAGATAGCGGCCCTGCTCGATGGCGCGCATCACCGCCATTTCGAAGTGCTGATAGGCCGCCGACGACTCGCCGTACCACGCGTCGTTGGTGATCGTCGTCAGCATCTCGCTGCCCTGCCGCACGGCTTCGCGCTGCAGCGACGGATAGGTGACCTCGTAGCAGATCGCGGTGCTGACCATGTGCCCTTCGACCGGCAGCATGGTGACGCGCGTGCCCGGCGAGAATGCCGAGACCGCTTCGACCAGCGGGCCGACGAAGAACAACAGCCGCTGAAACGGCACGTACTCGCCGAACGGCACGAGGTGCATCTTGCGATAGACCGCCGCGGTCGCGCCGGCCGTGTCGAGCATGAACGCCGAGTTGTAGTTCTTCGGCGGATCGCCGGCTTCCATTTCGTCGCTGCCGAGCAGCAGCGGCACGCCAAGCGTGCGCACCAGGCCGCGCACCAGGCCGCCGGCGATGTCGTCTTCGAAATAGAACGGCGTGGACGACTCGGGCCAGATCAGGAACTGCGGCGCCGTTCTGCGACCGCCTGCCGCGAAAGCTGCAGATAGCGATCGACGATCATGCCCGCGCGGGCGGGATTCCACTTGTCGGTCTGCGCGATGTTGCCCTGAATCAGTCCAACCTTGATCGGCGCGCCGTCGGTCAGCGTGTTCGCCGACAGCCGCATGCCGCCCCAGATCGACACGATCAGCAGCAAGCCGAG
Source organism: uncultured cyanobacterium (assembly GCA_963833135.1). Taxonomy (GTDB): domain Bacteria; phylum Acidobacteriota; class Vicinamibacteria; order Vicinamibacterales; family UBA2999; genus 12-FULL-67-14b. The sequence goes on from CAWHWW010000023.1 coordinate 155,101, forward strand.
CGCCGTCGCTGCGCCGATGACCCGGCGGCGGCCGGTCGAGATTGCCGCGATCGCAAAGCCGACGTTCAGCAGCCCGACGAACAGCGAGAGACCGTGCACGCCAACGACGCTCGCCAGCTGCGCGATCGGCAGGAACGTCACCATCGTGTTGCCGAGCGGAATCCACGGGAAGCCGCCGATCAGGATGCCGCGCAGGTACTCCATCGCGACCCACGCCGCTGGTGCGAGCCAGAGTCCGGCGAAGCGGAAGCGGCGAACGAGCAGTGCCGTGATCGCACCGAAGACCGCGACGTAGGCGGCCATGTAGAGCACGAGCAGGCCGGCGACGAATACCGCGACGAAGACAGGAAGTCCGCCGAACGTCGACACCGTCGCGCCGGTCCAGTAAACGGTGCCGGCGTAATGAATGAACCCGGCGAGAAGCCCGCGCAGCAAGCCTTGCCGCGGCGAGGCACTGCGGAGCGCGACCAGCAGCGGCACGAGCGCGACGAAAGCGACCGCGGGATGGCCGTACTTTGGAAACGAGAGGGCGAGCAGCACTCCCGAGAGTGCCGCCATCAACAGCTCAACGCGAGGCACGCGTTACCTGACGATCCAGGGCTTGAACTGTTCTTCCTTCTGCAGGCGCGCCGCGACCGTGTCGGCTTCGCGGCGATCCTTGTACTTGCCGACGCGCACGCGGAACACCGGCGGTGCCCCCTTGGCGGGAACGACGACATAGGCCGGATAACCCTTGCCGGCGAGGCGCTTCACGATGACATCCGCTTCATGCCGCTCGCGAAGCGCCGCGACCTGGATCGCAAACCCATCGCCAGCCGGTTCAGCCGGCGCGGGCGCACTCGCGGCCGGCGCCGGGGTCGGCGTCGGCGCGCGGCGCTGCCGGCGGAGCGGCAGGGGGCGGAGCCGGAGACGGAGTGATGCTTTCAGCCTTCGGCGCCGGCGGATTGGCGGCAGGCGCCGGCGGCGCGTCCGGCTTGAGCTGCTCTTTCGCCGGCTCGGCCGATCCGAGACGCTCGGCGTAGCTGAGTTTTTCTCCAGCGGTCGTCGGTGCGGACGACGAGGCGCTCGACGCCGGCGGCGGCTCCAACGGCGGCTCGGCCCGGCTTTCGGCCGAGGTGTCCACGCCCGGTGCGCCCCTGGTGGCGAGCACCCCGCGGCCGACGAGAAGGCCCATCAGGAAAACGCCAACCAGGATGACGGTCCCGGCCATGAAGACGAAGATCAGGGCCTTCCCGCTCAGCTGAATTTCACGAAAGGAGTCTTCTTGAGTCGCTGCCATCAGTGAAAAACTGAGCAGATCTTAGCACGCTAGCCGCCAATCCTGGCCTTGAGGGCGAGCGCCTCGGCCGACTTCGGGTCAATGGCGAGCGCCCGGTCGATCTCGATGCGGGCCGCAGCGCGATCCTGGACCTGGAGGAGGGCCTCCGCGAGGCTGACGTGCGCGGCGACCGTCTCCTCGCTCCACAAGGCGATCTTCAACGCCTCGACGGCCTCGGCCGGGCGGCCTCCGCGCAGGTACAAGCGGCCCAGGAGCAGGTGCGCTTCGGCGAGATACGGCGACAGATACAGCGCGCGGCGCAGCTCCTGGATCGCCTCGCGATCGGCCTCGCGCTCGAACGCGCGGCGGCCGGCGTCGAGGTGAAACGCCGCAAGGTTTTCCTGATCGCGCTGGCCGGCGGAGGTGATCATCGTGTCGACGCGCGCGCGCGACGACGTCAGCTCTTCGTGCAGGCGCTCGAGGCCTCTCGGCACCGGGTCGCCGCCTGCGGCGCTTTTCTCCCACCCCGCATACTTCGAGGACAGGCGCGTGGCGAGCTCGCGCTCGCGGGTCGCTTCGGCGGTCGAACCGGTCTGCTGCAACGCCACGCCGAGGATGAAGTGCGCATCCCCGTCACCGGGATCGCGGCGGACGGCTTCGCGCAGCCAGTAGATCGCCGCCTTGGGATCCTTGTCGAGCCAATAGGCGTAGCCAAGGTTGAAGAACCAGTCGCCGTCAGCCGGATCGAGCTCCGATGCCTGGCTGAAGAAATAGGTGGCGCGGCCCGGCTGAATCACGGTGGCGCGTCGCAGTTCCGCGACGCCGATCGCATTCGCGACGGTCGCCGATGGCGCCTCGGTCTGCATCGCCCGCAGCACCTGCAATGCATCGTCGAATCGCTTCAGGTGCATCAGCGACAACGCCCGGCGGAAGCGGCCTTCGCGGGAGTAGCGGCTTTCGGGACGAATCGCGCTGACGACATCGAGGGCGCGCTGGTGATCGGATCGCTTCCGAGTGCAGATCCCAGATGGCGAGACGCGCGCGATCGAATTGCGGCGCCGCCTTGACGGCCTGCTCGAGGAAGGCCAGCGCCGTCGACGGCGTTTCGGCGACGAGGCCTTTGACGTAGAGCTCGAAGACCTGCGGCGTCGGCGGCAGGCGTTCTCCGGCCGGCGCGCGATGGACGACGAGGCGCGAATCAGCTGCGCGAGCGTGCGCGAACACGGTGAAAAGGTCCGTCAGCGGCCCGCGCGCTTCGACGTCGGGCAGCAGCTTCCCGGTGTCAAGCCGCACGATGCGTGCGCGCGCGACCAGTTGATCGCCCTGCATCGCGACGGTGCCGCTGATCACGACCGATGCGCCCACCGTCTGACCGACCCTGATCGTCGACGCGCGACTCAAGGTTGCCGCGCTCGCCGGCAGCTGCAGCCGATCGAATGCCTGCAGGCGTTCCTCGCGATCGACCACGACCTCACCAGCGGCCGCGAGCGTTTCGCCGAGCAGGATCGCCGCGCCTTCGCGCATCCAGGTCAGGCGCGGTTCCTGCGTCGGATTCTCAAATGGAAGAACGATGATCGTCGCCCCGGCCGGCACTTGCGCGCTCAACCCTGCCCTGCCCGGCGAGCAGGCCGGCCATCAGGCACGCGGCGAGCGGTCGGGTCATGCGGCGTTGGTTTCGAGCTGCAGCGGGCCGCGGACGGTAATGGCAAGGCTCCACGCGCCGGGCTGATCGCTGGTGATGGTCACTTCGGCATCGAGCGCGCAGTGCGCGAGCAGGCGATCGATCGCCGACGCGTAGAACGCGCGCATCGGGATGGTCGCCGGATCGCGCAGTTGATCGAAGAGCGCCGAGCGAATGTCGATGCCCGCCGTCGCGCCCTCGAAGCGCGTCGTCACCTTGGATTCGCGAACGGTGGCAAGAACGAGGCGCTTGCCGAGGCTGAGCGCGGCGCGGACGCGCATGTTCGTCGGCAGCCGCCGGATGTACCACCGGCGAAGCGCCGACAGGTCCTCGAAGGTCCAGTCTGCGGCATAGCGTCCGGCGCGCGCGACGATCTGTTGGTTGGCCGGGGCTTCTTCTCGATGGAGGAAACTGAGCACCGCCCCCAGCGGCGCGAGACCGATGCGGCCGTCGCGCATGCCGGTGGGGCTCAGCCAGTTCTCGTAGAACTCGAGCCGGTTCGGAGAAACGTCGGCAATGCCCTGATGCAGGCTCGAGATGAGCAGTCGGCCGATTCCGGCGTCAACCATGACGAAGGCGTGCGGATCTGATAACGTGAGCGTACCGCACGCCTTCGAACGAGTCAACGAACCAGCGACATGATTCTTCCGCTTCATGAACAGGTCAGGGCGCGTGTGCGCGACGCACTAGCCCGGCTTCACGGCGTTGACCGACGCCGACCTCGCGATTCCGATTGAGTACCCGCCCAACCGCGCGCTCGGCGACCTGGGAACGCCGGTCGCCTTCGACCTGGCGCGCCGGCTGCGCAAGGCACCGCGCGCGATCGCGCAGGAACTGGCGGGCGCCCTCGGGCCGATCCCCGGCGTGGCCCGTATCGACGCGGCGCCCAACGGCTACCTCAACGTGTTTCTCGATCGCCCGGCCTTTCTCCTGGCCCGGCTCGGCCTGGCGGGCACGCTGCCGCCGCCGCCGCGCGCGGCCGGAGAAGACGATCGTCGAGCACACCGCCATCAATCCGAACAAGGCGGCGCACATCGGCCACCTTCGCAACTCCGCGCTCGGCGACACGCTGGTGCGCGTGCTGAAGTTCCGCGGCAACCCGGTCGAAGTGCAGAACTACATCGACGACACCGGCGTGCAGGTCGCCGACGTCGTGGTCGGCTTTCAGCGAGCTCGAGAAGCTCACGCTCGACGACGCCAGGCGGATCGCGGCGACGACGCGGTTCGACTACTACTGCTGGGACCTCTACGCGCGCGTCACGGAGTGGTACGAAGGCGACAAGGAGCGGCTGAAGATCCGCGCCGCGACGCTCCACGACATCGAGCACGGCGTCGATCCCACGGCGAGCCTCGCGGCGTTCATCGCCGACACCGTCGTCCGCGCGCATCTGAAGACGATGGCGCGGCTCAACATCGACTACCAGCTGCTGACGTGGGAAGGCGACATCCTGCGCCTGAAGTTCTGGGCGCGCGCGTTCGACGTGCTGAAGCAGACCGGCGCGGTGTATCTGCAGAACGAAGGCCGGCACGCCGGCTGCTGGGTGATGAAGATCGACGACGACTCCGCGTCCGTCGGAAGAGGCGCGACGAAGAGGATCCCGAAGCACGCGAGAAGGTCATCGTCCGCTCGAACGGCACGGTCGTCTACGTCGGCAAGGACATGGCCTACCAGTTCTGGAAGTCCGGCCTGCTCGGCCACGATTTCCTCTATCGCACGTTCGCGCACGCGGATGGACGGCGCCGCGCTGTGGGCGACCACGAGCGATCCGTCGCAGGCGGTCGACGAGCATCCGACGTTCGGCGACGCCGCCGCGACCTACAACGTGATCGACGTGCGGCAGTCGTACCTGCAGAAGCTGCTCAAGCAGGCGCTCTCGGCGATCGGGCATCCGCAGGAAGCCGATCGGCTGACGCACTTCTCCTACGAGATGGTGGCGCTGTCGCACGCCACCGCGAAGGAGCTGGGCTTTGCGCCGCGCTCCGGATTCCGAGGACGCGAAGAAGCCGTTCGTCGAGGTGTCCGGCCGCAAGGGGCTCGGCGTGAAGGCCGACGATCTGATCGATCGCGTCATCGAGAAGGCGCTCGTCGAAGTGCGATCGGCGGCAGAGCGAGCTGCCCGCGGCGGAGCGCCGCACGATCGCCGAACAGATCGGCATCGCCGCGGTGCGCTACTTCCTGATCAAGTACTCGCGCACCAAGGTGATCGCGTTCGACATCGACGAGGCGCTCAGCTTCGAAGGCGAGAGCGGGCCGTACCTGCAGTACGCGGTGGTCCGCGCCAACAACATCTTCCAGAAGCTGCACGAACGGCTCGGCCTCGACGAGCGCGCGATGCTCGCGCCGCTGCCCGCGACGCCGCCCGACGCGCATCGACGGCGATCACGAGCTGTGGGCGCTCGTCCTCGAGGCCTCGCGTCTCGACGACGTCGTCGAGCAGGTGGTGCGCACGCTCGAGTTCGCGGTGCTCGCGAAGTACGGATTCGGACTGGCGCAGACTGTTCAACGCGTTCTACCATCGGGCGCAGATTCTGAACGAAGAACGCGATGACGTGCGCCGCTGGCGCGCCGCCGCGGTGGCGTATTACCGGCAGCAGTTGACGCGCGTGCTCGATCTGATGGGCGTTGCCGTACCGGCGCGGATGTAGGACGCTGAGACACCATGCCCCTGATCGCCATCGCCCAGAACCGGCGCATGTCCGACTACGTGGAATCGATCCGTCGCGCCGGCGGCGAACCGGTCGAAGTCGTCCCCGGCTCCGAAACGGCCGAGCACATCCTGGCGCGCGTCGACGGCGCTGATGCTGACCGGCGGCGGCGACGTCGATCCGAACCTGTACGGCGAGGCGCCGCACGCCACGTTCGAGGCCGCCGAATCCGGCCGCGACGCCTTCGAGATCGAGCTGTCGCGCGCCGCGGTCGCCAGCCGGGCTTCCCCTCCTGGCCATCTGCCGCGGCATGCAGGTGCTCAACGTCGCGATGGGCGGCACGCTGATCCAGGACATTCCCAGCCAGGTGAAGGGCGCGCTCGACCACTCGATCCGCGAGCCGCGCCATCACATCGCGCACGAAGTGTGGGTCGCCAAGGGATCGCGGCTGTCGACGCTGCTCGCCGATCACATGGAAGACGGCGAGACCTGCCACGTCAACAGCCGCCATCATCAGTCGGTGAAGCATGGCCGCCGCCGGCTTCGACGTGACGGCGACCTCGCCGGACGGCGTGATCGAAGCGATGGAGAAACCGGACGCGCCGTTCTGCGTCGCCGTGCAGTGGCATCCGGAGAACTTCTGGCGGACCGGCGAGTTCCGCGAGCTGTTCGAAGGATTGGTCAGCGCGGCTAACCAACGACAAAAGTAATCTGTGTCTAATCTGTGGATTAACCGGTGGCCTAACGCGATAAAGCGATGACCGTTTCGACGTGCGCGGTGTTCGGGAACATGTCGAACGCGCGCGCTGACGTGATCCGGTAACCCGCATCCAGCAACACCCGCGAATCACGGGCCAGCGTCGCGACGTCGCACGACACATACACGAAGCTCGGCGCGTTGAGCTCGATCGCGCGCGCCAGCGCCTCCTTCGACATTCCGGTGCGCGGCGGATCGACGATCACGGCGGCCGTCTTCTCGCGGGCGCGAAACTTCTCCACCGGCATCTCCACCACCGCGATCTCGCCCTTCGCGTTGCGCTTCAGATCGCGCGCCGCGAACAGGTCGCCTTCGACAGCGGTAATGGGTCCGGCGCCCGCCGCCCTCGCGGTGAGGCTGAACAGGCCGACGCCGGCATAGAGATCGACGAGCGATCCGGTTCCGACGTGCGGCAGGACCCATTCGACACACGGCGCCAGCAGGTAACGATTGCCCTGGAAAAACGATCGGACATGGCGATCCAGTCGCGCGCCGAGGATCTGGTCGCTGACCGTCGTCGATCCAAACAGTTCCATCGTCCGCGCGCTCTCCGGATGCGCGCAGCGAAGCCCCGGTCACGCCCTCGACCTGGGCGACGGCCGCCAGCCGGGAGGCATCCGCGTCCGGCAGGAGCTCGAAATGAACGGCGCGCTGGGAGGCGTCCGATGTTTTCGGCGATTTCGATGTCGCCCACCTGCTGCCGCGGTTCGCGGCCGAGCGATGATTCGAGCCGCCGGATCACCTCGATCGTGTCGTCGCGCAGCTGGCGCGTCGGCGCGGCGTCACACAACGAGTGCGTGCCTTCACGAAAGAAACCAATGCGTCCGCCGCGCACGTGGAGCCGCGCGCGCATGCGATAGCCGTCGACCGGAGAGGCGGCCACCTCCACGGGCGATTCGAGCGTGATGCGCCCGATGCGCCTGAACGCATCGTCGATGATCGCGCTCTTCAGCTGACGTTGCCGCGCGTAGGCGATATGCGCGAATACCGAACCACCACACGCGCCGTCCGGCGCGCCGTCGACGCGATCGGGAGATCGCTCGAGCACCTCACGCGTCGCGGCCCACGCCGTGCCGCGCTGCACCTTTTCGATGTCCGCCTCGACGACTTCGCCCGGGATCGCGCCGGACACCAGGACGATGGCGCCGCCGTGACGCGCGATCATGCGCCCGCCGGCGGCGGGCCGCTCGATCGTCAACCGCAGGCGCTCCCCTCGGATCACGGGTCAGAGACTCGGAAGGCCGAAATGCTGGCGGACCAGGCGCTGCAGCGACTGGCGGCGCGACTGCCGATACGCCTCTTCCGCCATGCGCTCCCGAAATGGCTCGAGCTCCGCATCGGCTTCCCTTTCGAGCGCGGCGCGCTCTGCAGGGTCGAGTGCGTTGACGGCAGCCGCAGCCAGATCCTCTTCGATCGAGGCGACGCGCCGAATCACGTCGTCCCGGGCATCGCCGCGCGCCCGACCGGCTTCCGGCTGGAGCGAATCAAGTCCGCGCACAGCGGCATCGAGCGCAGCGCCCAGCTTCGGGCCGGCCCTGTCGCTGCCACGCAACACGGTCAGCCTCGCGAGCGCGCTCTCGATTTGGGACGCCAGCGACTTGCGCGGGCGCGCTACCGGTGCGGGCTCCTCGACATCGGGACCACCCGCCGAGTCGGCAACAACGGCCGTGACACCGACCGCGCGGCGCCAGTCATCGAAGGCATCGAGCACGTCGGCTTCACAGAATTCGATGCGCACGGGGCGGCGGCGCGGACCTTTGCGGTAGTAGCGCTCGAAGTACCGGTCGATGCCGGCCTGCGCGACCTTCAAGGGCACGCCCTGGGCCGCCCAGCCGTGCACCTGTTCGAACGCGGGCCCGGTGATGCGGATCAAGTGCCCGTCGTTCTTGCGGCAGAGATACGCCTCGAGGTCGCGGGCGTAGGATTCAACATCGATCACGTCTGGCGTTCCCACCACAGGCGAAGGCCGCGCAACGTCAACTCCGGATCGATGTGATCGACCAGCTTCGACTCCGGCGCGACGATCGATGCGAGGCCGCCGGTGGCGACCACGACCGCGGCCCCGCCCAATTCCGCTTTCATGCGGCGCACCAGGCCTTCGACCATGTCGACATAGCCCCAGAAGAGACCGGCCTGCATGGCGGCGATGGTATTGGTGCCGATGACCCGCGGCGGCTTGCGGACATCGATCCGCGGCAGCTTCGCCGTCCGCTGGACCAGCGCGTCAGCCGACACCTGCGGGCCGGGACAGATCACTCCACCCAGATATTCGCCTTTCGCCGATACCGCGTCGAACGTTGTCGCCGTCCCGAAGTCGATCACGATGATCGGCAGGCCCTTGCCGTATGTATGGAAGGCGGAGATGCTGTTGACGACCCGATCGGCGCCGACTTCTGAAGGGTTGTCGATGAGGATCGGGATGCCGCCGTTCACTGCCGGCTCGAACAGGAGCGGGACGCGTCCGAAGTACTGCGTGACCATCGCGACCAGCGTGCCGGTGAGCGGCGGGACGACCGACGCGATCACGATGCCCGAGATCTCGCTCTGCCTGACCTCGTGGTAATCGCACAGATCCGAAACGAGGATGCCCAGCTCGTCGGACGTGCGCTCGCGGATCGTCGTCAGGCGCCAGCTGTGAACCAGCGTCTCGCCGCGAAACACGCCGATCACGATGTTCGTATTGCCAACGTCGATAGCTAGAAGCATGGTGCGTAAGGTGCGTACTGTGCGTAAGGTGCCTACGGGAGGTGCCAGTGCAGGTGGCCGGCGATGATTCGCTCGACACCGGCGTCGGTCCTCACGAGCAGCGCGCCGCGATCGTCAATGCCCGCGGTCGTGCCGTGCTTTCCTTCCCATTCGACGCGCGTGCCGATTGCATTCGGCGATGCCGCGCGCCACGCCTGCAGGATATCACCCGGCCTCTGTTCGAGCATCGCCAGGCGGTCCCACAGCGCGATCAGAATGTGCGACAGGAGCGGGCCGCGATCGATCGCCCTGCCAAGCTCGCCTTCGAGCGACGTCGCACGCGCGGCGACGTCGGGCGGATACGAGGCCGGTTGCACATTGACGCCGACACCGATGACGACCGCCTGATCGCGCGAGCCGATCGCGATGCCTTCGGCGAGGATGCCGGCGAGCTTCCGCTTGCCGACGATCGCGTCGTTGGGCCACTTGAGATCGGCGGCGAGACCGGTGGCCGTCGCAATGCCTTCGCGGACCGCGACACCGGCGGCGAGAGTGATTAACGACGTCGTGGAGGCAACCGCTTCATTGGGGTTGCCGGGCCTTGCAATGAATGAGAAATAGAGGCCCGCGCCGGGAGGAGATGCCCAGGTCGTCCCTCGCCGGCCCCGTCCCGATGTCTGTTCCTCGGCGCCGACGACCACGCCATGAGCCGCGCCCTCGTGCGCAAGTGTCGCCGCCACGTCCATCGTCGACGGTGTCGACGTCAGCCAGCGGACGTCGAACGGCGGTGCCTGTCCACCGCAGCGCGCAGCGCGAAGGTGGACGGCGAGATCGCCGGGCAGCATCACTCCGGCTCGAGCTCGAAGCTGAGATCGGCTGCCGGCGCCGAGTGCGTCAACGCGCCAATCGACACGTACTGCGCGCCCGTCGTCGCCAGTTCGGGGATGCGCTCGAGGGTCACGCCGCCGGAAATCTCGATCTCGGCGCGTCCGTTCACGCGCTTCACCGCCTCGCGGATGTCGTAGGTCGTGAAGTTGTCGAGGAGAATGCGCGGCACGCCGGTCTTCAGCACCTCGTCGAGCTCGTCGAGATTCTCGACCTCGACCTCGACGGGCAGCCCGCCGCTCTCGCGCATGGCGCGCGAGGCCGCCGCGCCGACGCTGCCGGCCAGGCGTTTGTGGTTGTCCTTGATCAGGATGCCGTCATCGAGGCGCAGGCGATGATTGGTGCCGCCGCCGCAACGAACGGCGTACTTCTCGAGCGCGCGAATTCCCGGTGTCGTCTTGCGGGTGTCGAGGATGGTGATGCCGCCGCGCGCAGCCTCGACGAATCTGCGCGGTCAGCGTCGCAATCCCGCACAGGTGCTGAAGGAAATTGAGCGCGGTGCGTTCGGCCTCGAGCAGCGCGTGCGCGTCGCCGTGCACGATGGCGACGGCTTCGCCGGCCTGCACGCGCGAGCCATCGCCCCATCGCACTTCGAACGACGACCGCGGATCGAGCTCCCTGAATGCTTCAGCCGCAACGTCGATGCCGGCGACGACGAGATCGCCCTTCGCGAGGATCGTGCCGCGCGCGCGGATGCCGCGCGCGACCGTCGCGGCGCTGGTCACGTCGCCGCCGCCGCGATCCTCGGCCAGCGCCTGCCGCACCAGATCGCGGTAGTCGCCTTCGCCAAGGCTTCGGCGAACCAGGCTTTCCACCTACGCCTCCACGGGTTTCAACGTGACCTCAACTGCGGGTTCACCCACCTTGAAAACCAGCGACTCAGATCGGGATGCCGCCTTCAGATCGCGTTCGACCAGCTTGAGGCAGGTGATCGCGTCTTCGGGTGCCTGGTATACCACTTGTTGAACCGGCGTGCCGACCGAGACCTTCTGATCGGTCTTGCCCTTGCGGATCGCATTCAGCGCGTCGGTCACGTGCACGACCGCCTTCGCGGCGGACTCGTCGGTGCCCGACAGCTTGATCAGCTCGTCGCGTGCCGGCCACTTCGCGCGATGGATCGATCCGCTGTTCGACCACGACCACACTTCTTCGCACGCAAACGCGAGATAGGGCGCCAGGAGCCGCAACAGCACCGACAAGGCGAGGCGCATCGCCGTCGACGCCGACGCGGCCGCCTCGGGGCCGAAGTCGCCATAGCGGCGCGACTTCGCCGCCTCGACGTAGTTGTCGCAGAAGTCCCAGAAGAACGATTCGACCTTGGCCAGCGCCTTGGCATACTCGTAGTTCTCGAGCTCCGCCGTCGCCTCGTCGACGACGACCGCGAGGTTCTGCAGCATGCCGCGATCGAGCGGCTCGGTCACGGGCCCTTCCGGCTGCTCGCCGGCGAGGACGAACTTCGAGACGTTCAACACCTTCATCGCGAGCTTGCGGCCGATCTTCATCTGGCCCGGATCGAACGCCGTATCCACGCCCGGTCCGCCGCGGGCCGCCCAGTAGCGAACGCCGTCGGAGCCGTGCTCCTGCAGCAAGCCAAGCGGAGTGACGACGTTGCCCTTCGACTTCGACATCTTCTTGCGATCGGGATCGAGGACCCATCCGGAGATCGCCGCATGGGTCCACGGCACCGAGTTGTTCTCGAAGTGCGCGCGCACCACCGACGAGAACAACCAGGTGCGGATGATGTCGTGCGCCTGCGGCCGCAAGTCCATCGGGAACGTGCGCGAACACAGATCCTCGTCGCGGCCCCAGCCGGTCACGAGCTGCGGCGACACCGACGAGGTCGCCCAGGTGTCCATGATGTCGGGATCGCCGATGAACCCGCCGGGCTTGCCCCGCTGGTCGGCCGTGTAGCCGTCGGGAACGTCCGTCGACGGATCGAGCGGCAGCCGCGACTCGGACGGCACAAGCACGTTCGCGTGGTCGATGCTGCCGTCGGCGCGAATCGGGTACCACACCGGGAAAGGCACGCCGAAGAAGCGCTGGCGGCTGATGCACCAGTCGCCGTTGAGGCCGTTGACCCAGTTCTCGTAGCGCGCCTGCATGTATGCGGGATGCCAGCTGATCTCCCGGCCGCGCTCGATGAATTCCTCGCGGTGGTCGATCGTCTTGATGAACCACTGGCGGCTGGTGACGATCTCGAGCGGACGGTCGCCCTTCTCGTAGAACTTGACGTTGTGCGTGATCGGCTTCGGGTCACCCTGCAGGTCGCCGCTCTCGCGAAGCAGCTCGGCAATCTTGACCTGCGCCTTCTTCGCCGAGAGGCCCGCGAGCTTGATCGTAGGCGGCTTGCGCGCGGGCCACGTCCGCCGACTCCCAGCCGGGCTGCCCCCACGTCACGGGACCGAGCGTGCCGTTGGGCTGCACGATCGCGCGCACCGGCAGCTTCAGCTCGCGCCACCACGTCACGTCAGTCGTGTCGCCAAAGGTGCAGATCATCGCGATGCCGCTGCCTTTGTCCGGCTCGGCGAGCGCGTGCGCCTTCACCGGCACGCGCGCGCCGAAGAGCGGCGTGATCACGTAGGTATCGAAGAGGTGTCTATAACGCGCATCGTCCGGATGCGCGACCAGCGCCACGCAGGCCGGGATCAGTTCCGGACGCGTCGTCTCGATTGCGATCGGCTCCCCTCGATCCCCGATCCTTGCTCCCTGATCCCGATCCCTGATCCCTGATCCCTGTAGAAATGTATCTTGTGGTACGCGCCCGGCTGCTCGCGATCCTCGAGCTCGGCCTGCGCGACCGCCGTGCGAAAGTCGACATCCCACAGCGTCGGCGCTTCGACCTGGTACGCGAGCTTCTGCGCCAGCAGCCGCAGGAACATCTTCTGCGAGACCAGCTGTGCGTCCCTGCCGATGGTCGCGTAGGTCATCGACCAATCGACCGAGAGGCCCAGGTAGCGCCACAGCTTCTCGAACGCCTTCTCGTCCTCGATCGTGAGCTTCGCGCAGAGCTCGATGAAGTTCGGGCGCGAGATCGAGATCGGATGCTTGTCGGGCTTTTCTGGCGGCGAGAAGCCCGGGTCGTAGGGCAGCGACGGATCGCAGCGCACGCCGAAGTAGTTCTGCACGCGGCGCTCGGTCGGCAGGCCGTTGTCGTCCCACCCCATCGGGTAGAACACTTCCTTGCCGCGCATGCGCTGAAAGCGCGCGATGAAGTCAGTATGGGTGAAGGAAAAGACGTGGCCGACGTGAAGCGAACCGCTGACCGTCGGCGGCGGCGTGTCGATTGAATACACGTGCTGGCGCGACTTGGAGCGGTCGAATCGATAGGTGCCGTCGCGCTCCCAGCGCGCGGATAGAAGGTCCTCGAGACCTTCGAGGGCCGGCTTCTCCGGTACAGACATAGCTCTCTATTACATCACGGGCTTATGGCATACGGGCTTACGGACTACGGGCTTGCGGGCTGCGGACTTACGGGATTGGATGAAGCCGAAGGACCGTAAGCCCGTAGCCCGAAGGTCGTTTTAGTAGTCGCTCTTGCCTCACACCCGCGCCCGGGCGTTGGCGGAGATGAAGTCGATGATGTGCTGCATGGGCGTGCCGGGGATGAAGATGCCCCTGACGCCGAGGGCATTCAGTTTGGGGACGTCGATATCGGGAATGATGCCGCCGATCACCACCTGCACGTCGTCGAGGCCCTTTTCCTTGAGCAGCTCCATGACGCGCGGGCAGATGTGCATGTGGGCCCCGGACAGGATTGACAGCCCGATCACATCCGCATCTTCCTGCAGCGCCGCGGCGACGATCTGCTCGGGCGTCTGGCGCAGCCCGGTGTAGATGACTTCCATGCCGGCATCGCGCAAGGCGCGCGCGATCACCTTGGCGCCGCGATCGTGCCCATCGAGGCCCGGTTTTGCTATTACGACTCTTATCTTCTGACTCATCGCTGCCTGTTGGCCCGTTCGCCTGTTGGCCTGTTGGCCTGCCTAAATGATTGGTACTTCTTCATATTCGCCCCAGACGTCGCGAAGCGCATCGCACATCTCACCCACCGTCGCGTAGGCGCGCACGCAGTCCATCAGCAACGGCATCGTGTTGTCGGTGCCTCGAGCGCCGGCCTTCAACGCATCGAGCGCGCGGCCGACAGTATCGTTATCGCGAGTGCGCTTCAGCTCGGCGAGCCGCTCGAGCTGCCGCTCGGCCGTCGTATCGTCGATGTAGAGAATCTCGATCGGCTTCTCGCCCGTCTGCACGAAATCGTTGACGCCGACAATCGTCTTCTCGCCGCGCTCGACCGCCTGCTGGAATTGGTACGACGCCTCGGCGACTTCCTTCTGCGGATAGCCGCGCTCGATCGCCTCGACCATGCCGCCCATGCCGTCGATGGTGTCCCAGTACTTCAGCGTCCCCTCTTCCATGTCGCGCGTCAGCTTTTCGACGAAGTAGGACCCGCCCAGCGGATCGACGACGTTGGTCACGCCGGATTCGTGGGCGATGATCTGCTGGGTGCGCAGCGCAATCGTCGCGGTTTCCCTGGTCGGCAGCGCCAGCGCTTCGTCGAGCGAATTGGTATGCAGCGAGTTGGTGCCGCCCAGCACCGCGGCGAGCGCCTGCAGCGCCGTGCGCACGACGTTGTTGTACGGCTGCTGCGCCGTCAGCGAGACACCGGCGGTCTGGGTATGGAACCGCAGCTGCCAGGATCGCGGGTTCTTCGCGCCAAACCGGTTCACCATCGCTTCGGCCCACAGCTTCCTGGCGGCGCGATACTTGGCGATCTCCTCGAAGAAGTCGCTGTGCGAGTTGAAGAAGAACGAGAGGCGCGGCACGAAGTCGTCGACGTCCAGCCCGGCGTCGACGCCGTACTGGACGTATTCAAGTCCATCACGCAACGTGAACGCGAGCTCCTGCAGCGACGTCGATCCCGCTTCGCGGATGTGATACCCGCTCACCGAGATGGTGTTCCACTTCGGCACTTCTTTCGAGCAGAACGCGAAGATGTCGGTGATAAGGCGCATCGATTGCCGCGGCGGGAAGATGTATTCCTTCTGCGCGATGAATTCCTTGAGGATGTCGTTCTGGATCGTGCCGGAGATCTTCTTCCAGTCGGCGCCATGCTGCTCGGCGACGACCAGGTACATCGCGAAGATCATCGGCGCCGGCGAATTGATGGTCATCGACGTCGTGATCGTCGGGTCGTCGAGCGGAATGCCGTCGAACAGCCGCTCCATGTCCTTCAGCGACACGATGCTGACGCCGCACTTGCCCACTTCGCCGAGCGACAAGCGGATGATCGGGATCGCGTCCCATCAGCGTCGGCAGGTCGAACGCCACGCTCAGGCCGGTGCCCCCGGCAGCGATTAAGTCCTTGTAGCGCTGATTGGTTTCCTCGGGCGTGCCGAAGCCCGCGAACTGGCGCATTGTCCAGAGCTTGCCGCGATACCCTGTGGGATGGATGCCGCGCACGTACGGGAACTCGCCGGGGTTGGCGATCTCGCCGTCGTAGTCAATCGCCGCGGTGTCCTCAGCTGTGTAGAGACGCTCGATCGGGCGTCCGGAGATCGTCGTGAAGGCGCCCTTGCGCTCCGGCGATTTCTTCAGCGTGGGTTCGAGAACCTCCCGCTCCCAGCGCGCCTTCCGGGCGTCCGCGCGATCGACAACGCTCTTCATACAGGCCCTAATTATATGACCCGCCTACGCTCGCCGGATTGTTTGCGAGCTTCGGCGAGGCGATGTAATCCATCCAACGATACCAAAAAGTCATGCTACGGATAGGAAATTGACATTCGGAGGCGAGGATGGTTACTTTTGATCGTTTGCACTCACCTGGATTGACGCCGACAGGATCATACTTTCGCCGCGAGGACTTGATGGCCGCACACGGTACGTTGTTCAGTGGAATGCTCCAGGAGTTCGAAGGAGCCGCCCGCATTCTCGATCTCGAACCGGGCATCTGGCAGATGCTGACGCATCCCAAACGCCAGATCATCGTCTCCTGCCCCGTCCAGATGGACAACGGCGAGATCCAGGTCTTCACCGGCTATCGCGTGCAGTACAACGTCACGCTCGGGCCCGCGAAGGGCGGCATCCGTTACCATCCCGACGTCACGCTCGATGAAGTGACGACGCTCGCCGCGTGGATGACGTGGAAATGCGCCGTCGCGCAGCTGCCGTTCGGCGGCGGCAAGGGCGGCGTGATCTGCGATCCGACGAAGATGTCGAAGCGCGAGCTCGAGGCGCTGACGCGCCGCTACACCGCGGAGATCATCGACGCGATCGGCCCCGACAAGGACGTGCCCGCGCCCGACGTCAACACCAACGAACAGATCATGGCGTGGATCTCCGACACCTATTCCATGCACGTCGGCCACAGTTCGACCTCCGTCGTCACCGGCAAGCCGATCGAGATGGGCGGCTCGCTCGGCCGGCGCGAGGCGACGGGCCGCGGCGCCATGATCGTTGCGCGCGAGGCGGCAAAGCATCTCGGCTTCGAGCTCAAGGGCTCGCGCATCGCGGTGCAGGGCTTTGGCAACGTCGGCGGCATCGGCGCGCAGCTCATGGCCGAGCAGGGCTCGAAGATCATCGGCGTCACCGACTGGAAGGGCGGCGTTCAGAACGACAAGGGCCTCGACATTCCCAAGCTGCAGGAATGGGTCGCGAAGCACAAGACGGTTGCCGGTTTCCCCGGCGGCGAGCCGCTCGCCCAGCAAGACGTCTTCAAGCTCAACGTCGACATCCTCGTCCCCGCCGCGCTCGAGAAACAGATCACTGAACAGAACGTCAACGACATCAAGGCCAGGCTGATCGTCGAAGGCGCCAACGGCCCGACCACTCCCGGAGCGCACAAGATCCTGCACGAACGCGGCGTGTTCGTCGTGCCCGACATTCTCGCCAATGCCGGCGGCGTGACGACGTCGTATTTCGAATGGGTGCAGGACCGCCACGGCTACTTCTGGACCGAGAAGGAAGTGAACGAGCGCCTCGAGGTCAAGATGTGCCAGGCGTTCGACGCCGTGCTGGCGACCGCGGAGAAGTACAAGTGCGATATGCGCGCCGCTGCCTACGTCGTCGCGATCAATCGCGTCGCGACCGTCACAAAGCTGAGGGGAATGTACGCGTAAGCAGACGGACGACGATTTCGGATTTCGGATCGAGTGGATTTCGGATCAATCGTCGATCGCCGATCCAAGATTGATCCGAGATCCACTCGATCCGAGATCCGAGATCGTCAGGAGCCCAGGCGGAAGGCAATCAGTTCGGTGATCGGCTTCTGGCCTTCCGACGTTGCGGTGATCTCGAGCAAGTACTGGCCGGGCGCGAGGCTCGCGAGTTGGAAATCGATCGAATAGGTCTGGCCTTCGGCCGGCGCGGTGACGGGGATGTCCGTCATCTTGGTGCCTTGTTGATTCAGGAGCTGCGCGGTGACGGTGGTCGGCGCCTCGGCCGGCGCATAGGCGTCCAAACGAATCAGCAGGCGGTCGGTGCGGCGGAACTCGCGTACCGCAGTGGGAGCCGGCGGCACCCCTGACGTCAACGCCGTGAACTCGCGCGCGTTGCGGGCGAACCAGACCTTAGGCGTGCTCAGCATCACTTCAGGTGAGGACAAGTCGGGCAGGACGAGCGCCCGATCTTCAGTATCGAGCGTGCCGGTGCCGTCGCCTTCAATCGTCAGCCGAAGATCGAGCTTGCCCGGCTGCGCACTGAATCGGATGATGCCGCCGTTGCCCGGCGCGGCCAACTCCGCGGGCACGCGGCCGCGATAGACGATATCGCCGGACGCCGACGTGGCCAGCACGGTCACACGCCGCGGTTCGTCGCGCCGCACGCCAGGCGTCGGCGGCAACGGCTCCCACAGCAGCGTGACGCGCGTCAGGCCGTCTTCGCCCCTGTCGTTGCCGATCCAGGTGCGGATGTAACGGCGATTGGTCATCGGCGCCAGCGCTGCCAGCGCCCTGGTGACCTCGGCCGGCGGGCCGGGCCGTGGGCCAGCCGTCGCGCGCTTCGCGTCTTCAACCGTGTATGCCCAATAGCCTTTTCGCGCGCGGACCTGCACGCCGGGCCGCTTCACCCGCACCTTGATCTCGTGGAACTTGCCGTCGGTCGGCGCCTGCGAGTTGTAGCCGACCAGGTAATACGCGCTGGCGTCGCGGATGATCTGCTTCATCGCCCCGGCGAGGTCGTTGCGGTTCACGATCGCGCGGCCGTCGGTGTTGTCGGCCAGTTCGCGCAACGTGTCGATCGAGGCGTTCAGGTAGTTCTGGCTGGTGCGCATCGAGATATTCGCGGTGATGTCGAAGCCGCCGACCGCGAGGCCGCGCGGATCGACGGCGTAGATGGCGGTGTTGTTGCGATTGCAGGCATCCCAGACGTCCTGCATCTCGCGATGCATGTCCATCCCCGCGGAAAACTGCGCCCGATCCTCCATGGCTGTTGTTGTCGCCGGCGAACGGATCCGCGCCGAGCGTGCTGGTCGAGCCCACGAAGCCGCCGGCCATGTTGCTGCGCATCTGCGGCGGCAGCGTCGCGTTGAAACCCTCGCTGATCAGGATCAGCGACTTGCGGCCTTCGCGCAGCGATCCCAGCTTGGTGCACAGGCCGCGAATCGCCGTGAACGTCACTTGCCGGCGGATGATCTCGATCGCATCCGGCGTCAGCTTGTAGACATAGCCTTGCTCGACCGCATTGATCGGATCGTAGTTGTACTTGCGGCCTTCGAACTTTTCGATCGTGTTGATGATGCCCTGGTGATTGCGGGTCAGCACCGCGGCGTCGACCGGCGTGAGCGGATACATCACGGTGGCGAGATCGCCTGGCGCGAGCTGGTTGGCAATGAAGTCGATGACCGGCTTCTTCAACGACATGCTGCTGTCGCGCATGACGTGGTAGTCGTCAAGGAAGAAGGCGAAGATGCGCGCGTTCTCGTCGGCGGCCGCCGTCTCTTCGTCGTTCCGGGTGCGCAGCGCACGCTGCGTAATCGCGGGCTGCGTCACCGTGTCGATCTTCACCAGGCGGAAGGTCTCCGGCTTCTGCGGCTTGCCGTCTTCCTGGATCTCGAAATCTTCGAGCTTGAGGTCGCTGACGGGATTGCCCTGCCGGTCGGTGACGATGACATCGACGCGGACGGTTTGAATGCCGCCGCGGAAGATCGGTTGTTCGGGGCTTGTGGCTTGCTTGTCCGCCGCAGCCTGAGCGGAGGTGGGCGCGGCCGGAGCCGGCTGCTGCCTGTCCGCCGGAGCCTCGGCGGAGGTGGACGCACGAATACCCGACAGGCTCGCCAGAACGACAGTGGCGATGAGAAACCCGCGGGTGGCTGTGGTGCGCATGCTCGTTATGGTGATGATAGCATCTGGGCTCAATGAGTCAGACGATGACCTGCCATGCCCGCGCTGACGCGGCTGGCAGAAGACGAAGCAATTTTCCGCGACAGCGTGTTCGAGTTCGCGGACCGGGAAATCCGCCCGCTCGCGCGCGAGATGGACGATCATGCGAAGTTCGCGCCCGAGCTCATCAAGAAGCTCTTCGAGCTCGGCGTGATGAGCGTCGAAGTGCCGGAAAGCTTCGGCGGGGCCGGCGGCACCTTCTTCCATTCGGTGCTCGCGGTCGAGTCGCTGTCGCGTGTCGATCCGTCGGTCGGTGTGCTCGTCGACGTGCAGAACACGCTGGTCATCAACGCCGTGATGCGCTGGGGCACGGACGAGATCAAGCGGAAGTACCTGCCGAAGTTTGCGACCAGCTTGATCGGCGCCTACTGCCTGTCGGAAGCGGGATCGGGCAGCGACGCGTTCGCGCTGGCGACGCGCGCGACCGAGCAGGGCGACGGCTTCGCCATCAACGGCCGCAAGCTGTGGATCACCAACGGCAATGAAGCCGACATGTTCATCGTGTTCGCGAACGTCAATCCCGATGCCGGCTACCGCGGCATCACCGCGTTCATCGTCGATCGCGGCACGCCGGGCTTCACCGTCGGCAAGAAGGAAGACAAGCTCGGCATCCGCGCCAGCAGCACCTGCGAGCTCATCTTCGAAGACTGCGTCGTGCCGAAATCGCAGATCCTCGGCGAGGTCGGCAAGGGCTACAAGGTCGCGATCGAGACGCTCAACGAAGGGCGCATCGGCATCGGCGCGCAGATGCTCGGCCTGGCGCAGGGCGCGCTCGATCACGCGGTCGCGTACGTGAAGGAGCGCAAGCAGTTCGGCAAGCCGATCGCCGACTTCCAGGGCGTGCAGTTCCAGATCGCGCGCATGGCCACCGACGTCGAGTGCACGCGGCTTCTCGTCTACAACAGCGCCCGCCTGCGCGACGCCGGTCAGCCGTTCCTCACCGAAGCGGCGATGTGCAAGGTCTACTCGTCAGAGGTGGCCGAGCGGGTCGCCTCGATGGCGATCAATCTGTACGGCGGGAACGGATTCGTCAAAGAGTACCCGTCGAGAAACTCTACCGGGACGCAAAAATCGGTCAGATTTACGAAGGCACGACCAACATGCAGCTCATGACGATTGCGAAGGGAATTCTGGGTTGAGCGATTCATCCATCTGAGATTGTCAATCGACAACAGTCTCCCGATCGCTCAATCCCCAATTCGACATTGCCTCATCTCAGAATGACCTGCAACGTCCTCGCGTCGCGCGACAGGCGCTCGAGCAGTCCGCCCTTCGCGTATCCTGCGACGCCTTCGACCCGGATCGCGGCGTCGACCGCCTTCTGCGCGGCGTTGGCGGCAAACAATTGGGCGCGGCCGAGCGCGCCTCCAGCCGATTCTTTTCGATCCAGCAACTGCGCGGCGTTGTAAGTCAGAAGCCTCGCGGCGGCAACATCCGTCGCGCCGTCCGCAAACGTCCAATGCGGCGCGGTTTCGTCCGGCCCGGGCCTGACGCCGGCCTTCTTCATCGACGCGATCGCGTGAGTGATAGCGGCGCGGCCGACGCCGAGCGCCACGGCGGCGGCGACGAGCCTGCCCTTCGCCTTCGCGAGTTCCCCGGCCACCTCGACGCGCGCCAGCGGCACTTCGCTGCTGCGGAGGCCGGCCAGCGCGTGCGGCATCACCGTCGTATGCGGCTGACCATCAACTGCTGACGAGAACCCGACATGGGCGCCGAGTCCGGCGCTGACGCTGGCGAGCTCCTCGATGACAATCGCGGCGTTGACTGCGCTCTCCTTGAACAGCGCCGTGAGCGATTGCGCCTTGAGCGATTTCGAGACGTCGTCGGCGATCGAGCCCAACGTGTCGATCGCATTCGCGACGCTCGCACCGATGGCCGCGGCCGCCTCGCGCGCCTTCGTCGCGAGTGCCTGTTGTTCTGGAGTGAAGTCGAAAGTCATGAGGACGCCGGAACGTCCTATAAGACTATCACGCGGAGGGTATTAGGAAAGATTTGGGCTGTGCGCCGGTGGATCAACCGCGACCTCGATGTTTGCAGGCTTCAAGTCGCGGTGGATAATTCCCTGCTCGTGGGCGGCTTCAAGCGCGTCGGCAATCTGCCGCGCGATCGTCAGCGCCTCATCGATCGGAATCGGCCCGCTCGCGATGCGCCGCGACAGGTCGTCGCCGTCAACCAATTCCATGACCAGCGCATGGGTGTCGCCGGCCCGTTCGAATCCGTAGATCTGCGCAATGTGCGGATGATTGAGCGACGCGAGGCACCTGCGCTTCGCGCGTGAAGCGTGCCAGCCGATCGGCAGCGGTGGCCAATGCCGCCGGCAGCATCTTGATCGCCACGTCGCGCTGGAGCTTGGTGTCTTGCGCGCGATACACCTCGCCCATCCCGCCGACTCCGATCAGCGAGTCGATGCGATAGGTTCCGAAGTCGTCACCTGGTTTCACGCGCGTATTATCGTCAGGTACTGAAACGGCCCATTGCGCGGATTGCGACCGCCAACGCCGCAATCCGGTCCAGTTCAAGACGACCGCGATCCGTCGCTGCTGTCCCTGAATAACAAGTGGACACGTAGTATGTGGAGTAACTATACTGCGGTCATGAAGAACATCACGCTCGCGATCGACGACGAGACGCTCGAGGCTGGGCGCGTCTACGCACAGAAACATCAGACGACCTTGAACGCCCTGGTTCGCGAGCTTCTGGTCAAAACCGTCGTGGCCGACCGGGAAAACGCCGTCAACGAGATGTTCCGCCTCATGGATGCGCATGCCGGACGCGCCAACAGCCGCGGCTGGACTCGCGACGACCTCTATGCCCGGCGGTAGAGTCTTTCTCGACACCAATGTCCTGGCCTATGCTATGGACGCCGGCGCCGCGCGCAAGCGTAAAGTCAGCCGCGAATGGCTGGCCGCGCTCGCCAGAAGCGGTGACGGCGTCATCTCTACGCAAGTCCTGCAGGAATTCTTCGTCGCCGCCACGCGCAAACTGGGCGTCGCGCCGCTGGCCGCCAAGGCGGTCATGAAGACCTTCGAGACGTTCGAGGTGGTGCAGGTGTCACCCATCCTCATCAACGACGCCATCGACTGTTCCATCCTCAATCAGCTGTCGTTCTGGGATTCGCTCGTCGTCACCGCGGCGGCTTCGGCTGGCTGCACGACACTCCTCACCGAAGATCTCAATCATGGCCAACTCGTCATGGGTGTGAACATCAAGAATCCTTTTGCCTAACTATCCCGCTACTCTCTCCACTTCGGGTTCACGATCATGGTAATCGGATGCCCGCCTCATCGTCGATCGAGTGATGATTGAGCCAACGTCTCGAGTGGCGCGCGGTCGACCCCACCGCTGCACCGCGAGCCGGCCGCTGACGCACGATCGGACTCCCTCAGTCGTACGAACGGATTGAACTTCAACGGCCGCCTCGATCAGCGCCGAAACGATCACGCCAGCTCGCGCGCGCCCAATCGCGCGAAAACACGCTGCTGTAACATGAGGGCCTCACCATCATCCCCCCACCGTCGCATCTCGGCCTTCTCGTCAGCGCCAGCGGACGTTTTAGAGACTGGCGAGCTGGCTGAAGATCGGACGCAGTCGCTGAGCGGTAATCGGCAACTCCTCTGGGAGCACACGCACTTCGCCGACCACCGTCATGAAATTCGTGTCGCCATTCCACCGCGGCACCAGGTGCGTGTGCAGGTGATCGACGATCCCCGCGCCGGCGGGACGGCCGAGATTCATCCCGACGTTGATTCCCTGCGGCGAATACGCCTCCGTCAGCACGCGCTCGGACAGCTGCGTCAGCTTCGCCATCTCGCTCAGTTCGCCGTCCTCGAGACCGCGCGAGGTGCGCGATGTGGCGATGCGGAACGACCATCAGGTGGCCGGAGTTGTATGGGAACTTGTTGAGGATGACGTAGGCGAGCGTGCCTTCGTGGACGATCAGTTGGCGGCCATCACCAATCGTCCGGGCGATGCAGAACACGCAACCGGCAGGCTCTTCCGCTCTCGTCACGTAGGAATGGCGCCAGGGAGACCAAATCCGATCCATGTCGATTTCAGATCTCGGATCGAGTGGATCTCAGATCAATCGACGATCTCAGATCTCCGATTGATCCGAGATCTGAGATCCGAGATCCGAGATCGTCGCCTCACCAGTGTCCTTGTTGATGAGGTCCTTGAGCTCTTTGCCGGGCTTGAAGTACGGAACTCGTTTTGGCGGCACGTCCACCTTGTCGCCGGTCTTCGGGTTGCGGCCCTTGCGGGGCTCGCGCTTGCGAAGGCGGAAACTGCCGAATCCGCGAAGCTCGATCTTCTCGCCGCGCTTGAGAGCCTCGATGATGCTCTCGAACACGGTGTCGACGATGACCTCGGAGTGCTTCTTCGTGAGGTCCGATACGCGCGAGACTTCTTCGACCAGTTCCGCCTTCGTCATATGTGTCTAAATTCCGAAATCCGAAATCCGAATTCCGAGATCTATTTGTGCTTCAGGTGATCGCCGAGCGTCGCCCCGCCGTCGCCCTGTGACGTCGAATACGACTCCCAGTCGGTCCGGAATTCGGCGTTCTTGAGCGCACGGATGCTCAGGCCGATCTTCCGCTCCGCCGGGCTCAGCTTGATGATCTTCATCTGGTAGCTCTTCTCGACCTCGAGCTCGATCTTCTCCCCGCCCTGCGAGTCGTCGAACTCGCTGACGTGAATCAGCCCCTCGATGCCCTCGTCCAGCTCCACGAAGGCGCCGAAGTTGGTCATGCGGACCACCTTGCCCTCGATGCTGTCGCCGGCCTTGTGGCGCGAGAAGAAGTCTTCCCAGATATCGGTCGCCAGCTGCTTCAGCCCGAGTGACAGGCGCTGGTTCTCGGCGTCGATGCTGAGCACCATCGCCTCGACCACGTCGCCCTTCTTGAGGACTTCGCTCGGGTGCTTGACGCGCTTGCTCCACGACATGTCGCTGATGTGGATCAGGCCGTCGATGTCGTCTTCGACCTCGACGAAGGCGCCGAACTCGGTGAGGTTGCGGACCTTGCCCTTGATGCGCGTGCCGACCGGGTACTTCTCGGCGAGCTCGTGCCACGGGTTGCTCTCGACCTGCTTGAGGCCCAGCGAAATGCGGCGGGCCGCCGGATCGACGCCGAGCACCTGCGCTTCAACGCTGTCGCCGACGTTGAGGATCTTCGACGGGTGCTTGACGCGCTTGCTCCACGACATCTCGCTCACGTGGATCAGGCCTTCGACGCCCGGCTCGAGCTCGATGAACGCGCCGTAGTCGGTCAGGCTCACGACCTTGCCGCTGACGCGCACGCCCGCGGGGAAGCGATCCATCACCGTCGTCCACGGATCGGCCATCAACTGCTTGTGGCCGAGCGAGACGCGCTCGGTGGCCTGGTCGTACTTGAGCACGACCACGTCGATCTCGTCGTTGACCTTGAAGAGCTCCGACGGATGGCCGACGCGGCCCCACGACATGTCCGTGATGTGGAGCAGGCCGTCGATGCCGCCCAGGTCGATGAACGCGCCGTAGTCGGTGATGTTCTTGACGACGCCGCGCAGCACCTTGCCCTCGGCGAGCGTCTCGAGCGTGGACTTCTTCTTCTCGGCGTTCTCCTCTTCGAGAAGCACCTTGCGCGAGAGGACGATGTTGCCGCGCTTCTTGTTGACCTTGATGACGCGCATGCGGAGCTCCTGCCCCTTCAGCGCATCGAGATTGCGAACGGGACGCACGTCGATCTGGCTGCCCGGCAGGAACGCGCGGACGCCGATGTCCACCGCCAGCCCGCCCTTGATTCGCTCGACGACGCGGCCGATGACGACCTTGCGTTCGGCGAAGGCGCGCTCGACCTCGTCCCAAATCTTCATCTTCTCGGCCTTCTCGCGCGACAGCACGATGTGGCCTTCGCGGTCTTCGGTGCGCTCGAGCAGCACGTCGACCACGTCTCCTTCACGAACAATCACCTGGCCGGTCTCGTCGAGGAACTCATCCACCTGGATGACGCCCTCGGACTTGTAGCCGACGTCGATCACGACCTCGTTTGCAGTGACTTTGAGAACGGTACCCTTGACGACTTCGCCTTCCGCGAGGTTGCGGAAGCTGTTATCGTAAAGGTCCAACAGGCGGGCATATTCCTGCGGGTCGGTATCTTCGTCGTGGCCCCAGGGTGATGTAGTCTTCATCACCTGTTTACCCGCGGCCTTGGCCGGGGTGGCAGCCGCGCCCTGTCCGGGGTCCCCGACGCGCGGACTTTGCGCGGTGGGGTGGTGTGGCTCGGTTGCCGGTTTTTGTTCGTCTTGCGAAATTGCCATTTGCGAAAGGTGTCCTTTACTCTCAGATTTGTTACGGAAGGAACGGTCGCACGCCGGTTGACTGGCGCATCCACGTTCCGCGTAACCGATAGAGATTACGTTACTTAGCGCCAA
This sequence comes from uncultured cyanobacterium, assembly GCA_963833135.1. GTDB lineage: Bacteria > Acidobacteriota > Vicinamibacteria > Vicinamibacterales > UBA2999 > 12-FULL-67-14b. The sequence continues at coordinate 180,795 of CAWHWW010000023.1, forward strand.
ACTGTCAAGAAGCCGGCGCTCCGGAGGAGCGCCCAGGCGAAACGGAAACTGCCGGGAAAGGATTCTGAGGTCATGGCTCGCAAGAAGCCCGCAAAGAAGGCCAAGAACAAGAAAAAATCGGCCAGTCGAACCGCCGCAAAGAAGTCGACGAAGAAGGCCGCCAAGAAGCAGGCGAAGAAGGCGAAGAAGGCCGCCAGGAAGCCGGCGAAGAAGACCGCCGCTAAGAAGAAGGCCGCAAAGCCTGCCAGGCGCGCCGTCGCGAAGAAGAAGGCGTCCCCCGCCTCCGCCAAGGCGTCCAGCTCCGCTAAAGTTACGGCGGACAGGTCGGCGGGCAAGCCGCAGAAGAAGGCGGCGGCCCCAAAGAAAAAAGCCGCCTCCTACGGGGTGCCGAGATCAGCAACCGGCAAGACCCCCAATCTGGATCGCCCGCGTAAGACCGTGGCCGACATCCACGGCATCCCGTCGAGCCTCGACGCCAATCGCGGCGCCTCGGCGGCCAAGTCGGGACGCGCCGACATGCAGGACCGGTTGTTGAAGAACACCAGCGCGAGCCCGGCGCTGACCTCTGGTGATGTCGACGCCGATTGGGAATCCGCCGACGCGGTCGGTGACGAGGCCCCGGGCGGCGACAACCCCACGCCCGATCAGGACGTCGTCGACGACATCGGCCGCGCACTCGGCGTCGAGTACGAAGACGACGAGGAGCTCCAGGGCGGCGCGGAGATCTCGGATCGCGATCGCCACCGCTGGGAGCTCGATCCGGCGTCGAAAGACGAGGACGGCGAGAACGAGTTCGCTAAGATAAGGTTTCAAGTTGAGTTGAAGTCACAGCCGTAGAACTGTAACTTGCAACTCGAAGTTCTCTGCTCAGGCTATCTGCGCCACCACGGGCGTGACGGCGTCCTGGTCCTGCTCGCCGGTACGAATGCGGTAGATCTTCTCGATCGGCAGCACCATCACCTTGCCGTCGCCCACCTCGCCGGTCCGCGCCGCGGCGAGAATGGCATCGACGGTCGGCTGGACGAAGTGATTCGACACGCCGATCTCGATGCGCACCTTCTCCGCCAGCGCCATCTTGACGCTGGTGCCGCGGTAGTTCTCCACGTGCTCGATCTCGCCGCCATGACCCTGCACGCGACTGATGGTCAGGCCGCGAACTTCCGCGTGGAACAACGCCTCGAGCACGTTGCTCAACTGCTCAGGTCGAACAATCGCCACAATCAACTTCACAGTCTGCCTCCTTCTGCCACGGCGATTACGCTCCGGCCCTTGGCCAACGAACCGTCATTGGGTGAGATGAGGATGGCGCCGTCTCCAGCGGTGTATGCCTCTTCGCCGTGGTCGTTCACGTCAAGGCCCACGCCTTCCATGCGTCCTTCCGCCCGCAGGGACATCGCCAGTCCGAGGACCTTGAGAATGACGACCGTCGCGACGCCGCTGTAGGCGAGCACGGCCAGCACGCTGTAGACCTGGGTCAGCACCTGTCCCGGGTTGCCGCCGATCAGGCCGTTCGCGCCGCCGCTCCATGCCGCCTCGGCGAACACGCCGGTGAGGATGGCGCCAGTGGCGCCGCCGACGCCGTGCGCGGCCACCACGTCGAGCGAGTCATCCAGCTTCGTCCGTGCGCGCAGGATGAGCGCGAAGTAGCTGGGCACCGCGCCAATGAGCGCCGAGCGCGAGGGCTGACGCCGGTCCGATGTAGCCCGCCGCGGGCGTCACCACCACCAGCCCGACGACAATGGCCGTGGCGGCGCCGATCGCGGTCACGCGCCCGCCGCGCATGAAGTCGAGCAGCGTCCAGGTCGTGAGCGTGGCCGCCGGCGCCAGCATCGTGTTCACGAACGCCAGCGCTCCGGCGGGCGTGGCGCCAAGCGCGCTGCCGGCATTGAACCCGAACCACCCGAACCAGAGCAGGCCGGCACCGAGCAGCGTGAAGGGCACGTTGTGGGGCAGGATCGCGTGGCGGCCGTAATCCTTGCGCGGGCCGACGACCCACGCCGCCACCAGCGCCGCCGACGCCGCGTTCACGTGCACGACGGCGCCGCCGGCGAAGTCGAGCGCGCCGGCCGTGGCCAGGAAGCCGCCGCCCCACACCCAGTGCGCCACCGGCGCATAGACGCCGAGCACCCACAAGACGATGAAGATCAGGTAGGGGCCGAAGCGCATGCGCTCAACGACGGCGCCCGAGATGAGCGCCGCCGTGATGATGGCAAACGTGCCCTGAAACGCCATGAACAACAGGTGGGGAATGGTGCCCTGCGCCGCCAGGCCGACGTCCCACAGACCGGCAAACGCGAACGAACCCACCAGCGGCGAACCCGGCGCAAAGGCCAGCGAGTAGCCCACGAGCGCCCACACCACCGCCACCGGGCCCAGCGCGACAAAGCTCATCATCATCGTGTTGAGCGCGTTCTTCGATCGCACCATGCCGCCGTAAAAGAAGGCCAGCGCCGGCGTCATCAGCAGCACCAACGCCGTGGATACGAGCATCCACGCGATATCCCCGTTGTTCATCAACCACCCTCCAAGAAGGACACGCCAGCCCCGGCAGGCGATGACCGCCACGGTGCAAGAACGGTGCACACGCGCGCGGCGAGGAGGATGCGGAAGCTAAGCGGCTACAGGCGAAGCAGTTGGAAGAAAATGTCGCGAGACAAACGAGGACGTCTGCTTACGACATTTTTGTCGGACAATTATTTTGCTTCGACAAAAATGTTGGACTTCTGTGTCGGCCGGAAGCGCGCCGGCTCGAGGCCGAGACGTCGCACCTTGTAGGCCACCACCCGCTCGCTCGAGTCGAGCAGCCGCGCGGCGCGCGCGACGTTGCCACGCGCGGACTTCAGCGCATCGAGAATCAGATCGCGTTCCAGGCTGGTCACCGCGCGCTCGAGGGAGACACGCGGCAGGGTGCCCGACACCTCCGCGGTCTGCAGCGTCGGCGGCAGATCGTGCCCGTGCATCACGCCGCCAGACGGCGACGAGCACGGCGCGCTCCACCACGTTCTCCAACTCGCGGACATTCCCGGGCCAGTGATAACTCATCATCAAATCGATCGCCGTCGTCGCGATGCGCCGGACCTCCTTCTCGTGGAGGCGGGCGTATTTCTCGACGAAGTGATCGGCCAGCAACAGGATGTCGGACTTGCGTTCGCGCAGTGGCGGCACATAGACGCTGAAGACGTTCAAGCGGTAATAGAGATCTTCGCGGAACATACGGTTGCGGATTGCCGTTTCGAGGTCGCTGTTGGTCGCCGCAATCAGTCGCACGTTCACTTTGATCGGCTGGGTGCCGCCCAGGCGTTCGATCTCGCGCTCCTGCAGCACGCGCAGCAGCTTGACCTGCGTGCCGGGCGTGAGCTCGCCCACTTCGTCGAGGAACAGCGTGCCGCCGCTCGCCAGCTCGAACTTGCCCTTCTTCGTGCCCTTGGCGTCGGTGAACGCGCCGGGCTCGTAGCCAAACAGCTCCGACTCGACGAGCTCCTCCGGCAGGGCACCACAATTCACCTTCACGTACGGCTTGTTGGCGCGCGGCGAGTGGTAGTGCAACGCGTGCGCAATCAGCTCCTTGCCGGTGCCCGACTCGCCGCGAATCAGCACGGTGGTCGACGCGCCCGCCACCTGCGCCATCTGCTCGTAGAGCGTCTGCATCGGCCGGCTCGTGCCGACGATGTTGCGGAAGTCGTAGCGTTCCTTCAGCTCCTGGCGAAGCTGCGTGTTTTCCTGCTGCAGCCGTTGGCGCTCCGACTGAACGAGGCGTTCGACACGAACCGCCTGACCGACCATGGTACCGGCCACGACCAACAGCTCGCAGGTGTGCGCGAGCGACACGTCGGCGCGGAACGGCAGCATCACGCCGAGCGCGCCCTGGGTCCGTCCGCCGACGGGCACCGGCACAGAGATGAACGACGACTCGCGACCGGCGCGCGGGCGCGGACCGGCGCGGTTGGCGAACAGCGGCTCGCGGCTGACGTGCGGCACGATCACCGGACGACCGGTCTGAACGACCCTGAGCGTGATGCCCTCGCCGAGCCGGTAGCGGGCGCGTTGCTGCCCTTGCCACGCCACGCCGGTGGCCGCCACCACGCGCAACTCCTCGTCGGCATCGTCCTTGACCCACACCGCCACGCTGGTCGCCCCGACGATGTCCTCGAGGTGTTCCACCACGCGCGCCAGCGCACCACGCAGGTTCGTGGCCGCTGCCAGCACCCGGCCAAGCTCCGCCACGGCGGTCAGTTCGCCGGTCGGACCGTCGAGGCGGGCTCGGCTCATGGCGTATTCAACAAATTTGAAGGCCAGTCTGTCCAATACGACAAAAATGTCGTATCCATCCAGAATCCGACATTCTTGGTGCGCGGCTAGTACGCGAAGCCCAACCCGACTGAACCGATTACACGGTGACGATCCCCGCCGTTGAAGGAGGCGGTGTTCGCGCCGAGCTTCTGGTACTCCGCGCCGCCGTGGATATTCCAGGACCCGTACTTCGAGCCCGAGCCGAGCGGCACCGTGACGATCCCGCTCACGCTCAGGAATCCAAACGTCTCGTCGACGCCGTCCACCTCGTAATAATTGCCCAGACTCAGGCCCACCTTGACCGGCACGGCAATGCTGGCCTTCGGGAAGGCGAAGCCCGGCGCGATCCCGGTCTCGAAGTAGGTGCCCGCCTCGAGACCGCCGTCGGCCTGACCGACGCCCGGCTCCGCATCCAGTTCGCGGGCCACGATCGCGTATGGCTTGAAGGCGGCCTTGCCGAAGCGCGCGCTGTCATCAATCGCGAGCTTGAACATCAGTTCCTTCACGGTAGTGAACGTGTTGTTGGGGCTCGTGTAGGCCGTGTACGTGCTGGCGAGGGACACGCCGCCGCCGAAACCGATGCCGAGCGTGGTGTAGAAGTCGGACTCATACCAGATCTTCTGGCTCGGACCATCGGCGCCCGTATCACCGGTGTGCTGGCTGTTCCACGAGCCAACGTTGATGCCCACGCTCTTGACGGCGCCGTCCCCCGCATAGGCGGCGAATCCGAGGTCCACCCACGGCCAGGCTGCGATGCCGGTCGAGTTCTGACGGATGCCTCGAAACATGTACGTGCTCTGGATGTCCATGCCGCCCGACGTCGATACAGCGCCTGGATTGGGGTCGGCCGGTTCCTGCGCCTGCGTCGCGGCGGCGGCCGAGGTCTCGGCTGTCGTTTGCGCGGAGGCGAGGCCGGTCAGAGCGAACGAGGCGAGAAAGATCAACGACGCAGACGAGCAACGACGAACAAGGGGTAGCTGAAATCGAGTCACGTGAGCCTCCTGGCGGAGGCCTACTCCACGGCGCATGCCACCGAGCGGCAGTGACTGGCCGAGCGGTCTAACTCAAACTCATGCAGCTACTTGCAGATCACCAGCGGACTCATATCGAGGACGGATGGCGACAACACCGTGACCTTTGGAGACAAACGCAACATTTTCGTCGGGCGCCGTGAGCTACGGCAACCCGATCGAGATGTACTTCACATCCAGATACTCCTCGAGCCCCCATCGTCCGCCTTCCCTTCCAATACCTGAGAATTTCACTCCGCCAAACGGCGCGTGGGGCACGGCAGGCAATCCATCGTTGACGCCGACGATGCCGTATTCGAGTTGCTCGGCGATCCGGAACGCGCGCCCGAGATCGCGCGTCCAGACGTAAGCCGCCAGTCCGTACGGCGTCGCATTGGCGGCGCGAATGATCTCGGCTTCGTCGGTGAAGCCAACGATCGGCGCAACAGGCCCGAAGGTTTCCTCTTCGAGGATGCGCATGCCCTTCTTGACGCCGAGTAACAGCGTCGGCTCGAAGAACAACCCGTCTTTCCTGTGGCCGCCAACGACGGCGTTCGCGCCCTTGCCGAGGGCGTCGTCGACATGCGCGGCGACCTTCTCGAGGCCCTGCTGGTCGACGAGGGGGCCCACCTGGGTTTGATCGTCCATCGGATCGCCGACGCGAAGCTGGCGCACACCGTCGGCCATCTGCTCGGCGAACGCCGCCTGGATCCTGTCATGCACGTAGATGCGGTTCGCACACACGCAGGTCTGACCGGCGTTGCGGAACTTCGACGCCATAACCTGGCTCACCGCCGCCGGGATATCCGCATCGTCGCAAATGATGAACGGCGCGTGGCCGCCGAGCTCGAGCGACACCCGCTTCACCGTGCGCGCCGCCTTTTCGTAGAGCTTGATGCCGATCTCGGTACTACCCGTGAAGGTGAGCTTCCTTACCCGCGCGTCTTCGAAGAACGCGTCAGAAAATGCGGCCGGGGCCGAAGTGGTCACGACCTGAAAGACATCGGCGGGTCCGCCCGCCTTCAGCCACAACTCGTGCAATCGAAGCGCGGTTAGCGGCGACTGCTCCGCCGGCTTGAGCACCACGGTGCATCCCGCAGCAAGCGCGGGGGCAACCTTGCGAGTCACCATCGCGGCCGGGAAATTCCACGGCGTGACCGCATACACCGGGCCGACGGGTTGCCGGGTGGCCAGTAAGCGCTTGTTCCCGGCGTGTGTCGGGACGATCTCGCCGTAGGCGCGCTTCGCTTCTTCGGCGTACCACTCGACGAACGCCGCGGCGTACTTCACCTCGCCGCGCGATTCGGCGATGGGCTTCCCCATTTCCTGGGTCATCAGGCGAGCGAGGGCCGCTTCGTCACCGAGGATCAACTCGTACCACTTGCGAAGAATTGCTGATCGCTCGAATGCAGTCTTCGCTTTCCACGAGACGAAGGCCGCCACGGATTTTTCGATCGCCTGCTTCGCGTCGTCGACGGTCGCATCCGGAGCGCGATCGAGGACCGCGCTCGTGGCAGGGTTGATGATGTCGAAGGTGGCCATCAGCCTCTTATAGCGCAGGTTTACCGCCCCGCGGGATACGCCCTCGGCACGCCGTTATGGTAGAGTCGGCTCCCCCCTGGTATGCGCCTGCCACGGGCCTCACTCGTATTCGTTGACCCTTGGAGGCTTAGATGGAGAAGACGACGCGTCGTAATCTATTAAGAGCGGCGGCAATCGGCGGTGTCACGGCAACAGGTCTTAGCGCTGCACTGGGCGCGGAACAGAAGCCCGACAAAGGTAGCGAGCACGCCCACGACAACCGGCCGTTGACCGGCAAGCGCGCACACGTTGTGGTCTCATTTGGGCAGTGGGATGTCGACCCTGCCGCGCCGTTGGATCGCCAGCCGATCGGCAATAACGATGAAAACCGCCTTCGCAACGTTCACTTGGTGCTCCCGTTCGAAGCTGAGGTCGATGCGGGCGGAGCGGTGAGCTTCATCATTTCCGGCCTCCATCAGATCGTGATCTACGGCCCAGGCATCGAAATGGAGGACGTCGAAGGTGCTGCGCTTCCAGCGAACGATCTCCCCGGCGTGCCGCCACTGATCGATTATGCAGTCGGCCGCGTATACCGTGGACCAGACCCTCGCGTCCTGCAATACGCTCCGCTGGCTGTGCCGCCACCATTGACGAATGGCGTTCTAGTGCTCGACCGCATCGAGGCGGTGAACTTCAAAGAGCCGGGACGCTATCTCGTGGTCTGTGGTGTGCGGGGGCACTTCGACGAAGGCATGCACGGCTACGTCAACGTCAAGGCCTGATCGTCCCGAATGCGTTTGTCGCCGCAGCACCTTGCTGCGGCGGCAAACATCCTCAGTAATCGACCGTGACTTGCATCAGCTTCCACAACTGCTCGACGTGCTCGCGCTCGGTGAGCTCCGCTCCGATTGACACTCGCACCATCCATCGCCCATCGAGCATCGCGGGCGTCACGTAGGCTTCGCCCGACTGATTGAGTCGCGCCGCCCAGTCCAGCGTGTGCCGGTCGAGCGCCTCGCCATCGAGACCTGGCGGTTCGTGCCGGACGCACACTGTTTGCAGCGGCACAGGCGCGAGCACACGCCAATGCGGCGCGGTCGAGATTTCGTGCTCGAGCCACTTCGCGTTTTGCAGATCGCGGCGCAACCGTGCCTGGAGGCCTTCGACACCTTGCTCCCGAATCAGGAACCACAGCTTGAGCGCGCGGAAACGGCGACCGAGCGGCAATCCCCAATCACGATAGTTCTTGACGCGGCCGTCGGCGGCCGTCTGCAGGTAGCTCGGATTCGTGGACATCACGCGCACGAGGTGTTCGGGGTCGCGGACGAAGTACAGCGTGCAATCGAACACCACACCAAGCCACTTGTGCGGGTTGACGATCAGCGAATCGGCGCGCTCTACACCGTTCCATAGCGAACGGCACTCCGGCAGGATCATCGCCGAGCCGGCCATGGCCGCATCGACGTGCAGCCAGAGCCCGTGGGCTTCAGTGATCCGCGCGATTGAGTCGAGGGGATCGAACGCCGTGGTCGTCGTCGTGCCCGTCGTCGCCACGACCGCACAGGGCTTCCGGCCATTGAGGATGTCGTCCTTGATCATCTCCTCGAGCGCGTCAGCGCCGCATGGCGTAGGCGGCGTCGATCGGCACGCTGCGCACATGCGCCTTTCCGAATCCGGCGAGGAGCGCGGCCTTCTCCACCGAGCTATGACTTTGCGAGGAGACGTAGACGACGAGCGGCTGCGTTTCCGCCTGCAGTCCGCCGCGGGCGAGCCCGTAATCCGATGCGCGCTCGCGCGCCGAGATCAGGGCGACGAGCGTGCTGGTCGAGGCGGTGTCGTTGATCACGCCGCTCCACGCCCCGGACAGGCCGAGCATCTGGCGCATCCAGCTCGTCGCGACCTCTTCGACTTCGGTCAGCGCCGGGCTCGATTGCCACGCGAGCCCGATGACGCCCAGGCCGCTGCTGACGTAATCCCCCAACACACTCGAGAGCGCTCCGCCGGACGGAAAATAGCCGAAAAAGCGTGGATGCTGCCACGTGGTGATACCCGGCATCACAATCCGATCGAGGTCGCCGATGATCGCGTCGAAGGATTCCGGCTGTTGCGGCGGCGAGGCCGGCAGCCGTGCGACGATCTCGCCGGGCGATGACTTCGCCATCACCGGTCGAGACTCGATGCCGGCGCGGTAATCCGCGATCCAGTCAATCAGGCGATGGCCGGCTTTACGGAAATCCTCTGGGGTCATGACGCGGCACGATCTGCAGATTCGTCGATCTTCGTCAAGTTTCTCCATGATCAACATCATCACGCGATTGACGACGACCTCGATGGGCATCGATGTCGTGTCGATGTAAACGGCATCCTTCGCGATTTGCAGCGGCGCGACCGAGCGCGTCGAATCCGACGTGTCGCGCGCCACCAGCTCGCTCTGCACGTTGGCGAGGCTGGCCCGGCCGCTCGTGTGTGCGGGGTCGGAGGCGCGTCGCCTGGCGCGCTCCTCCGCAGAGGCATCGATATAGAGCTTCACGTCGGCGTCAGGAAACACCACCGTGCCGATATCCCGGCCTTCCATGACGACGGCGCCGCCGGCGCCCATCGCGCGTTGCTGACCGACAAGGACTTCGCGCACGTGGGGCAATCGCGCCACGGACGCCGCGGCCTTGTCCATGTCAGGCGTGCGGATCGCGCGAGTGACGTCGTGATTGTCGATCGTAATCCTGCCGTCCGCCTGCCGGTACTGCGCGCGACGCGCCAGTTCGGCGACGACCGCATCGTCATCGAGCGACAGGCCTTCCTGCGCCGCCTTCCACGCGACCGCACGATACATCGCGCCGGTGTCGATATGTTGGTAGCCAAGCCGCTCAGCGACGGTCCGCGCCAGCGTGCCCTTACCGGCTCCCGACGGTCCGTCTATCGCGATGACGAGTTTTTTCACGTTCGAGAACGATCGTAGAACAACCGCAGAACGATCGTCGAACGATAGTACCATCTGGTCCGTGCTCTCAAAGCGCAAAGCGAGCGGACTGGTCGCGCTCGCGATCCTGGTCATCGCGGGTCTCCTCGCTCTGCCCTACCTCGACGCCCTCGGCTTCATCATTCGCGCCGCAGATCTCCCCGGTACTGCGGCCACGGCCGCGGCATGGCGGGCCACGGCGTTCACGCGCGATGCGGAGATGACCGTGCCGACGCGCGGCGGCGACATCCCGGCCCGCTTCTTCCGTCCATCGCGACAGACGCGGCGGACGCTGGTTCTCATCCCCGGCGTGCATCGCGACGGGATCGACGAATCGCGCCTGGTCGGCCTGGCGGAAGATCTCGCCGCTACAGGCTACGGAGTCCTGACCGTCGCGGCACCGGATCTGCAGCGCTTCAAGATCACGCCGGCGGTCACCGACACCATCGAGGACGCGGTGAAGTGGACGAGCGAGCAGCCGCAGTTTCGCACCGACGGCAAGATCGGCATTGTCGGAATCAGTTTTTCCGGCGGGCTTTCGATCGTCGCCGCGGGCCGCGAATCGATCCGCGATCGCGTCGCGTTCGTGATGTCGTTCGGCGGACACGGCGATCTGGCGCGGGCGATGCATTACCTGACGACCGGCGAAGTGCTCGGCGATCTCGAGAAGGCAAAGAATAGTTCCGCTGTCCTCGGTGCCGACCATGTCGGCGTCCATCCGCCTCACGATTACGGCGTCGCCGTCGCACTCCTCAACCTCGCTGATCGCGTCGTGCCCCCCGACCAGGTGGCGGCGCTGTCAAAAGGCATCGACGGATTTCTGCTGGCCTCGTCGCTCGCGGTCACCGATCCGCCTCAGGCGATCCCGGTGTTCGAGGAGATGAAGACGTATCAGCACACGCTCCCCGAGCCGTCGCGCACCTATATGCAGTACGTCAACGATCGCGCGGTCGACAAGCTCGGACCGATATTGGCGCCTGTGGCCGACGCCCTCAAGGATCATCCGGCGATGCCGTCGCTCTCTCCCGAGCGGGCGACGCCGCCGACCGCGCCGATCTTCCTGCTCCACGGCGTCGACGACAACGTGATCCCGTCGGTCGAGACCGTGCTGCTCGCCGAACGCCTCAGGGGCAAGGCGCGCGTCGAAGGGCTGCTCAGCGGGCTCATCACCCACGCCGAGGTCAACCGAACGGCCACCTCCACCGAAGTGTGGAGACTCGCGGAGTTCTGGCGCGACATCATGAAATACTGAGGGCTTGCGGGCTTGCGGCCGGGGCGTGCGGGCTTGGGGCCTGCGGGCTTGCGGTTCTGAGGTTTTGAGGTTTTGAGGTTTTGATCCGACTGCAAAAAATACTGTCCGCTGCCGGCGTCGCTTCGCGACGCGCCTCCGAGCAAATGATTCTCGAGGGCCGGGTGATGGTGAACGGCGAGACCGTGCGCGAGCTCGGCACCAAAGCCGACCCCGAGAAGGACGCGATCAAGGTCGACGGCCGCCGCATCAAGACGGACATCACCCACCGCTACATCGTCCTCTACAAGCCGAAGGGCTACGTGACGACGAGAAGCGACCCGGAGGGACGCCGCACGGTCATGGATCTCATCGGCGAGGGCGCCTACATCTATCCAGTCGGCCGGCTCGACTACGACTCCGAAGGCCTGCTGCTGATGATGACCGACGGCGATCTCGCCGCGCGGCTCATGCATCCGCGTCATGAAGTAGATAAGGTCTATGAGGTGATCGTGATGGGCACGCCCGATCCGCGCGGCCTCGAGAAGCTGCGCAAGGGCGTCCACATCGAAGGCGGACGCACCTCACCCGCCGACATTCACGTCGGCAGCACGGTCAAGGGCCCGAAACCCACGACGCTCCTGACCATCACCATCCGCGAGGGCCGCAACCGCCAGATCCGCAAGATGTGCAGCGCGGTTGGACTGCCGGTGCGGGATCTGCGTCGGATTCGCATGGGTCCCATTGGTTTGGGCCGGCTGAAACCTGGGCAATGGCGCGATCTCACGCCCGAAGAAGTTCGCCGGTTGAAAAGAGACGTCTAGATACGCTTCCCGCCTGAAAAATCCGATATGATGTCGTGATCGAATCGGGAAGGATTCGATCAAGTCGACGTATTTCCCAGTTATTAGGAGCTAAAACGCATGAAGCGCATCGCAATACGGGTCCTGCCCGCACTGGTGCTGCTCGTCGCGGTCTACGCGTGGGTCGCGCCACTCGTGTCCGGACAGGCCAGCGGGATGCCGAGCACCAGGAACGGCGAGTGGCCGATGTACACCGCGGACCTCCGGGGATCGAAGTACTCGCCGCTCGATCAGATCAATGGCACCAACTTCAGCAAGCTCGAGGTCGCGTGGCGACTCAAGACGGATAATTTCGGTCCGCGTCCCGAAACGAAGCTGGAAGGCACGCCCATCATGGTCAAGGGCATGCTCTACGCGACTGCGGGAACGCGCCGCGCCGTCGTGGCCTTGAATCCGGCGACCGGCGAAATCAGGTGGACCTATAGCCTCGACGAAGGTGAGCGCGCCACTCGCTGGGCTCCCCGTCAGCTGTCGGGCCGCGGCCTCTCGTATTGGACCGACGGCAAAGGGGATGAACGCGTCATCTATGTCACCACCGGTTACCGCCTCGTGTCGCTCAACGCGAAAACGGGCCAGCCCGTCGCCGGTTTCGGTACCAACGGTATCGTCGACCTGAAGCAGGGCATCGTGATCAACGGCAAGCAGGCCGACCTCGAGAAGTCGGAGATCGGCCTCCACTCGACGCCGACCGTGGTGAACGACACCATCCTCGTGGGCTCGTCGATGTTCGAAGGCCTCGGCTACGAATACGCAACCAACGTGCAGGGCCAGGCCCGCGCGTTCGACGCGAAGACCGGCAAGCTGCTGTGGGCGTTCCACGGCATCCCGCGCCGCGGCGAGTTCGGCTTCGACACCTGGAAAAACGAGTCGGCCGGCTACACCGGCAACAACGGCGTCTGGACCCAGATCACGGCGGACCCGGAAGCGGGCATCGTCTACCTGCCGGTCGAAACGCCGACCATCGACGAATACGGCGGCAACCGCCCCGGCGACAACCTGTTCGCCGAATCGCTCGTCGCGGTTGACCTGCGGACCGGCGTGCGCAAGTGGCACTTCCAGTTCGTGCATCACCCGCTGTGGGACCACGACATGTCGTCGGCGCCGCTGCTGATCGACACGACAATCGACGGCAAGCCGCGCAAGGTCGTGGCCGTGCCCTCGAAGCAGGGTTGGCTCTACTGCTTCGACCGCATCACCGGCGTGCCGATTTGGCCGATCGAAGAGCGGCCGGTTCCGCAGACGACGATGAAGCACGAACAGACGGCGCCGACGCAGCCCTTCCCGACCAAGCCGGTGCCGTACGCTCGCACCTACATCGCGGAGAGCGACCTCATCGACTTCACGCCGGAGCTTCGCAAGCAGGCCCTGGCGAACTTGAAGTTCTTCCGTTGGGAGCCGACGCCGTACGTTCCGCCGACGGGTCCCGAATCGAAGGGTCTGTTCGGCGCGATCAACATCGGCAACACGGCCGGCGGCACCAACTGGCCGGGCGCAGGGTTTGACGTCGAGACCGGCATCTTCTACTCGCAGGCCGGCATGACCAACGTCACCGTCGGTCACTACAGCGAGGAAGAGTTCTCGAAGGTCACGCCCGAGAACAAGGGCAACCGCACGCCGCGTTGGGAAGCCGAGCCGAACTATGGCCTGCCTCGCCCCGCTCCGGCGCCTGGCGCCGCCCCCGCTCCGGCCGGCGGGATCAACTTCCCCGGTGGCGAAGGCCGTCGCAAGCTCGCCGAGGGCCTCGAAGGCCTGCCGATCGTCAAGCCGCCTTACGGCGTGCTGGCGGCCATCGACCTGAAGAACCCGGACAAGCTCCTCTTCCAGGTTCCCCACGGCGATACGCCCGACAACATCAGGAACCACCCGATGCTCAAGGGCATGAACATTCCGAAGACGGGCCAGAGCGGCAGCGTCGGCGTCCTCATCACGAAGACCTTCGTGGCGGCCGGCGACCCCGGCATCACGACGGTCAACAACGTGCGCGGCGCCTCGCTGCGCGCCTACGACAAGATGACCGGCGCGCAGGTTGGTGAAGTGCGCGTGCCAGCACCGGTCGTCGGCCACCCGATGACCTACTCGCTCAACGGCCGCCAGTACATCGTCGTCGGCGTGAGCGGCGGCAACTACACGGGCGAGTACATCGCGTTCCGGTTGCCGGCAAGCGAACTGCCGCCAACCAACACCGCGCCGCGCCAGCAGTAACGACGCGGTCGTCGGGAATTCGAAGGGACGGGCTCGAAAGAGTCCGTCCCTTTTTTCGAGCATCAAATCGACCGATGATCCAGCCCACGTATCCCGCCGCCAGGCTTGTTGCCGACGCCGTGCAACGACATTTCGCCCGGCACATCGGCGTGGCACGCGCCTCGGACAGCTCCATCGTCTCGGACACGCCGCCACTGCTGGCGATTGCGTCGATTATCGATGCGGCATTCTGGGCGAGCCTGCGCCGGGAGGAGGGGCAAACGCCGAAGATCTCGCTCGCGTTCCTGTCACCCGAGGAGGCGCGCTACCCACTGCTGTTCGCTTCGAAGCTGCCGCTCGCGCCCGCAGTGCTGTCGAAGGTGGCGCCCGCGGTCGAGCGCCCGGGCATTCATCTCGGCGTGTGGCGGACCGGTGAAGACTTTCATGTCTGGGGCACGACCCGCGAGATTCCCGCATTCTGCCTGGTCGTCGAAGTGGTCGCGTCAGGATTGATCGTCGTCAAGCATCGCTACGAGGCGTTCGGAAAGTTCGTCAACGTTGCGGTGCTGGAGGGCGATCAGATCAAGATCGTCGACGAAGGCGTCGGCCGGCTCATCCCCGATTGTCCGGTGGTCGTGTCGTCGTTGGCCGGCGCGATCGATCACAAGTCGGCGGCGGGAGTGACCGCGGTGCTGATTCAGCTGGCCGCTTCGATGCGGCAGCATGGACGCGGCGGCGGGTTGCTCGTGGTGCCATCGGGAACCGGCACGTGGCGCGAGTCGATCGTCGCTCCGCTGCTGTATGCGGTCGATCCACCATACTCGGAGCTGGCGCAGCTGGTGCGCAAGGCGACGGCTGACCCTGACGACCTCACACGCGCGGTCGACGCGATTGCCGGTCTCACGGCCGTCGACGGCGCCACGATCATCGACGATCGATACGACCTGCTCGCCTTTGGCGCGAAGATCTCACGACGACGCGGCAGCACACCGGTCGATCAGGTCATCGTCACTGAGCCCGTGGAAGGCAGCGCCAGGACCATGGCGACGCCCGCGCAACTGGGCGGGACGCGGCATCTGTCGGCCGCGCAGTTCGTCCACGACCAGCACGACTCGTTGGCGCTCGTCGCATCGCAGGATGGACGGTTTACGATTTTCAAGTGGTCGCCGCGCGAGGAGCTCGTGCACGCCCATCGGGTCGATGCGTTGCTGCTGTAAGAAGTAGCCAGTAGCCAGTAGCCAGAAGAACTCTTGTATTTCTGGCTACCGGCTACTGGATACTGGCTATCTGGCTACCGGCTACTGGCTACTATCCGGACTATCCCCCTCTTCCAACGGCAACATTTCATCAGGAACGGGGCGCTCCATGAGAATCGGCGGCGGCTCGAATCCGAGTTGCTGCGCCATGTCTTCAATCTTCGGCAGATCGTTCAGATCGTTGAGGCCGAAGCGAATCAGGAACTCCTTCGTCGTTCCGTAAAGGAACGGCCGGCCGATGACGTTCTTGCGGCCGACGATCTTGATCAAGTGACGCTCCAGCAGCGTCGACAGCACGCCCGACGTGTTGACGCTGCGGATGTCGCCGATCTCCGCCGCGGTCACGGGCTGCTTGTAGGCAATCACCGAGAGGGTTTCGAGCGCCGCCACCGAGAGTTTCGTTGCGGATCGCTCGTGGAACAGGCGGCGGACCCACTCGTGATACTCCGGGCGGGTCGTGATCTGAAAGCCGCCCGCGACCTCGGCGATGTGAAGCCCGCCGCGGTCGGCGTAATCCGCCTTGAGCGACTCGAGCGCGGCCTTGACGTCCTCCTTCGGCTCGTCGTTCAGCAGCTTGAACAACGTCCGCGGGGTGATCGGATCCGGCGACGCGAAGACCAGTGATTCGATCACGGCCTTCAGCTGCGCGAGCTCCATTCGCGGCGTCTGCTCCTCCGCGGGTGACGCGGGTGAGGCGGGTGAGGCGGGTGAGGATCAGGTGACGCGGGTGACGGGAGTGACGGGGTTTCTTCGCTCATTGGTGCTCGTCGTCTTTCTTCGCAGGATGATGGGCTTTGTATTCATCCTCGGGATCGTGAATCGGGTGCGGCGCGTCGGTCGGCCTTGCACGCTTGTAGACGCGGATCGCGCCCTGGCCGCCCTGCTGGAACACGCGAATCAACTTGAGCCGGATCATCTCCAGCATCGCCAGGAACGTGACGATCATGTCGGAGCGGGTCGCGTCGGCGTCGAACAGATCCTGGAACCCGCAGGCTTCGGTTTCCGACAGGCGCTCGAGCAGCTGCTCGATGCGCGTCTCGATCGAAATCTCTTCAGGCGGCAGCGGCATCGCCGGCCGCTCGCGGGCGCGCTCGAGCACCTGCTTGAACGCCGACAGCAGGCTGAACAGATCGACTTCGATCTCGGGCTCGTAATCGTCGCCGGCAATCTCCTCGATGCGCGAGTCGGGCCTGCCCCACTGCGCGCTGCGCAGCGTCTCCTTGTCGTGCAGCAGCTCGGCGGCGGCCTTGAACTTCTGGTGCTCGAGCAGCCGGCGGACCAGCGCGTCGCGCGGATCTTCCTCATCGGTCGGATCGCCGGCCGCGGTCTCGGGCCGCGGCAGCAGCATCTTGCTCTTGATGTGGATCAGCGTCGCCGCCATCACCAGAAACTCGCTGGCGACGTCGAGGTTCAGCTCCTGCATCAGGTTCAGATACTCGAGGTACTGCCTGGTCACGACCGCGATCTGGATGTCGTAGACGTTCATCTGGTTCTTCTTGATCAGATGAACGAGCAGGTCGAGCGGCCCCTCGAAGGCCTGCAGCCTGAGATTGATCGACTCGAGCTGCGACTCGAAGACCTCTTCTTCGTTCGTAACCTCATTGGGAGGTGCTGCGCCGCCGGCGGGCTTTTCTGGAGTGTCGGCCATCAGTACTTCAGTTTCACGGCCTCGCGCACGCGCTCCATCGTCTGGCGGGCCACGCCCTGCGCCTTCTTCGAGCCTTCGATCAGCACGTCGCGAATGTAGCCCGGCTTCGCCAGCGCCCGGTTGCGGCGCTCCCGAATCGGATCGAGCGTAGCATTGATGGCGGCCGCGAGCTTCGTCTTCACTTCAACGTCGCCGACCTTGCCGGCGCGGTACCGCGTCTTCAGGTCCTCGACCTCGTCTTTGTCCGGATTGAACGCGTCGTGGTAATCGAACACCGGGTTGCCCTCGACGGTCCCCGGGATGTCGGCGCGCACACGCTTCGGATCGGTGTACATCTGCCGGACCTTGTTCTGCACCGTCTTCGCATCGTCCGAGAGATCGATGGTGTTGTTGTAGCTCTTGCTCATCTTCCGGTTGTCGAGACCAGGCAGCCGCGGCGTCCTGGTCAGCATCTGCAGCGGCTCAATCAGGTTTGCGCCCGGATAGAAATTGTTGAAGCGCCGCACCACCTCGCGCGTCAACTCGAGATGCGGCACCTGGTCTTCGCCGACCGGCACCTTGTGCGCGTCGTAGACGGCGATGTCCGCCGCCTGCAACAGCGGATACCCGAGGAAGCCGATGCTCGACAGGTCGCGATCGCTCAGCTGTTCGATCTGTTCCTTGTAGGTCGGCACGCGCTCGAGCCAGGGGATCGGCGTCACCATCTGGAACAGCAGGTAGAGCTCGGCGTGTTCCGGGACGAGCGACTGGACGAAGAAGGTGCTCCTCTCCGGATCCAGGCCGGCCCCAATCCAGTCGGCGACATTGTCGTAGGCGTTGGCGACGAGCTCGCCGGTGTCGTTGTAGTGCGAGGTCAGCGCGTGCCAGTCGACGACGCAGTGATAGGAGTCGTATTCCGACTGCATCGTGACCCAGTTCTGGAGGGCGCCGACCAGGTGGCCAATATGAAGTTTTCCGGTCGGGCGCATCCCCGACAACACACGTTGCTTGGTCACGGCATTCGGAGAAGGAACCTAACTGCACCAATCCCGATGTCGCCCAGCAAGTAGTTAAGCGCACCGGTCAACATCAAAGCATACAGAATCAGGAAACCGTACGGCCGAACTTGTTCGATCATTCGGGCGCCGGCCTGAGGCAGCACACCCAGCAACACGTTGCCGCCATCCAGAGGAGGAATGGGGATCATGTTGAAGAGGGCCAGCATCACATTGAGATAGGTAAACCACAGAAAGATTTCGCGCGGCGTGCTTATGATTACGCGGCTCGCAATGTCCCCAGGTGCCGCGGTCGGTAAAATCGCGAAGATCACCGCGCCGATCACCGCCATCACAATGTTACTCGCGGGGCCAGCGGCGGCAATCAGGGCGAAGTCGCGCTTGGGGTGCTTCAGATGGCTGGGATCGACTGGAACGGGCTTCGCCCATCCGATCAACGGCACATTCGTCATCATCGCGATCAGCGGAAACAGCAGCGTGCCGATGGGGTCGACGTGCACGGCCGGGTTGAGCGACAGGCGGCCCAGGTGTCGCGCCGTCGGATCGCCTAGCCGGTCGGCCGCCCACGCATGCGCCGCCTCGTGCACGGACAGCGACGCAATGAGCACGACGAGTTGGATGAGAACCTGGGTGAGATCGATGCCGGCCAGAACGTCAAAAGGTTATCACGTCATCCGCGCCGCGACACGGCGGATCGTCGCGAGCAGGCGATCGGCGTCGGCGATCCGAGTCCTGAAATTGACGATGCACGCGCGAAGCGAGAAGCGGCCGTTGATGATCGCGTTCGACAGGTACGAATCACCGTCGCGCTGGACTTCGACCATCAAGCCGCTTGTTGAAGTCATCGTCTCGCATCCCCGAAGGGGCCTGGTGGAGCAGCCGGAAGCAGACGATGCTGAGTGGCGCCGGCGCCATCAGCTCGAAATCGTCGCTGCCCTTGACGGCCTTCGCGAGATGCTGCGCCACGGCGATGTTGTCGTCGATAGCCGCCTGAATGGCGCGAGCACCGTGGACTTTCAGCAGAAACCAGATCTTCAGCGCGCGAAAGCGCCGGGACAACTCCGGGCTGTGGTCCCAATACGCAAATTCGGACATGTCGTGGTCGGCGATGACGTCGATGTAGCCGGCGCCGGTCGAAAAGGCGCGCCGTAACGACGGCGGCATCGCGAACCAGGAGGCAACCGGCGTCGGTCGGCGCGAACAGCCATTTGTGCGGATCGAGCGACATCGAATCGGCGCGGCTAATTCCGCGCATGGCGTTGCCAACATGCGGTGAGCGCGCTGCCAGTGCGCCGTAAGAGCCATCAACATGCAGCCACACACCGGCATCAGCGCAGACGTCAGCGATCGCGTCGAGCGGATCGATCGCGCCGGTATTGACATCGCCCGCTGTCGCGACGACGCATACTGGATGGAAGCCGGCGGCGCGATCGGCGCCGATCTGGGAGGCGAGCGCGCGCACATTCATCTGGAAGGTATCGGTGACGGGCACCGTGACGATCGCATCGCGCCCGACACCGAGCATTGATGCGGCCTTGGCGATCGACATGTGCGTCATCGCCGAGGTGTAGATCCGGGGTTTCCCAGGAAGCGCGCCGACGCCGCGCTGGTTCAGATCGACGTCCGTGCCCGCCCGCAGCGCAACGGCGAGGCCGGCAAAGTTCGCCATCGACCCGCCGCTCAGGAGCACGCCCACGCCGTCGGATCGAAAGCCGACCAGCTCCTTCAGCCACTCGATCACCGGATGCTCGATCGTCGTCGCCGCCGGCGCCGATCGCCAGGAGGTGACGTTCTGGTTCATCGCCGAGGCCAGCAGATCGCCCATCACGCCGGCGAAGCTCGCCGATGACTGGACGTAGCCAAACATCCGCGGGTGGCCGTTGTGGCGACTGCCATGCGCGATCTGCTCAAACTCAGACATTACGGCGCCGGGTTCCTGCGGCTCGATAGGCAACGGCGACGAGAGTTGCCGCGACATTTGTGTCGCGCTCGCCCTTGGATAGACCGGCAGGTCCGATTGCGTGCGGAAGTATTCGAGCGCGAAGTCCAAGGCGGCGCGCCCGAGGACTTCGCGCTCGATAGGACTCAGATCAATCGCCACGCTTCCATTATTCCCGCAAGTTGTCCGTTCGGGAGGCCTCTGGCGTTTTCCCAAGGTGAGGAATACAAAGGAGGAGGTCCCATGCGGCAGCTCGTTTCCGGATTGACCCTGTTCGTAGCCATGTGCCTGTTGGCGCCCGTCAGTGATGCCCGCGCGCCCAAGCCGCCGAATTTCACGGGGGCGTCCGTGCAGTTCCGGAACGACGTCGCAGACCGCATCAAAAGCGATGGCGGTTCTTACGTCGATGGCGGCCGCCTGGAGGTCCGAATGTGGATCAACGGCAGCCAGGACCTGACCATCGGCACGTTCGCGAGTGGCCGGACCCTCTACTTCGACTACTCTGGCAAGGTCCCAGGGTCCGGAAGCGGTCCGACGGGCATCATGTACGACAACGCCTTTGTCAACATCCGCGACATCGCGGCTATGGGGCTCGGAGAGATCAGGACGACCAAGGCCTCGTTCAATACGGCAATCGGCTACTTCCGTTGGCTGGGGTCGCCGGTGCCCGCGGACGGTTCGGTGTCGGGCGGGCCGTACGACTCGCAGGCTGTTGTCGTGGAACGGACGACTGCCCAGACCTGGGAGGTCTACACGCCCGTCCCGCCAGACACCCTGATTGCGCCGGGCTACACGGCCGGTGACCTGAGCGTGCTGCTGAAGAGCGGGCGCAAGGGCGAGTTGACGCCGATTGGCAACTATCACATGACGTTTGGGCTCACTGTGACGTGCACGACCTGCCCATAGACTGGACCAGAGTTTCATTGCCGATGCGCTCGAGGACAAGGTTGCTGACCCCTCGCGACAGGCTGATGGTCCGCATCCTCGCGTCGGGCGCCACGAATCGCGAGATCGCGGCGCGCCTGGGCCTGAGGGAACAGACCGTGAAGAACCGGCTCTCGGCGATCTACGGCAAGCTGGGCCTGCGAAACCGCCTGGAACTGGCCGTCTACTCGGGTAGAATCGCGGCGTCGGCCTCGACACTGCGAGAGTACGAATCACCACGCGCGAGCGGTGGGCCGTGTCGACGACCCGCCGCTTTTTTTGGGCTCGTGCACGGTACGAAGGTCCCTAGCCGGGAGGCCGGTGACATGCTTCTTTTGCGGGTCGTCATGCTGGTCCTGCTCGCCGCGGTGTCTGCGGCAGCTCAGACCCCTTTCAGTTCGGCCATCACGGGCACGGTGCGGGATGCCACGGGCGCAGTGCTTCAGGGCGCCACGGTGTCAGTCGCCGCGCCCACGCTCATTGGCGGCAAGCAAACCGCCACGACCGACGCTCGGGGCGAACACCGCTTCACGCTCCTGCCGCCGGGCGTGTACCAGATCGCCGTCGCCGCCGCCGGGTTCCGACCCGCACGCCGGACCGGGGTTCGCGTCGCCTCCGGCGAGACCGTGACCATCGACGTGGACCTCGAGGTGGCCGGACCGGCCGACGAGCTCGTCATCCGCGGTCGCTCACCGGTCGTGGACGTCACGAGCTCCGCCGTGCCCGTGCGACTGGACGAGGCGCAGCTCCAAAACCTGCCAAACAGCCGCACCATCTCGGACATCCTCAACCTGGCGCCGGGTATCTCGTCAAGCGTGGCCTACGGCGGCAGCCAGATGGGCAACGAAGTACTGCTGGACGGCGTGCGCACCACCGACCCGGTGTTCCAGGATCCCGTCATCCGAGCCAACTACAACTGGGTGCAGGAAGTGAACGTCGTCGGGCTGGGCGCCGCGGCCGAATACGGCGGGTTCTCGGGCGCTGCCGGGTATGCCGTGCTCAGGTCGGGCGCGAATCGCTACTCTGGCCTGGGCGAGTACTGGACAACCCGTCCGAGCTGGCTGTCGAACAACACGGAAGGGTTGTCACAAACACTCCAGCGCCAGTTCAACTCGCGGGAGCTGTTTGACTGGCTCGACCTCAATGGGCAGGTCGGCGGCCCGATCATGCGGGATCGCCTGTGGTTCTTTGGCGGCCTGCAGAAGACGCGCTACAACGACAAGCCGGCCGGCTACGACGGGCCGGGCTCACGCGATGAGCGGGACCTGCAGGTGCTCTTCAGGCCGACGGCGTCGCTGTCACCGTCGATGCGCGTCGACGGATTCATCGAGCACGGCAGGCACGAGGTGATTGCCGACTATTTGAGCCGGGAGTTCCCGCTGGAGTCCACCAACGACATCTGGAATCCCCAGACCGCATGGAACGCCCACTTGACCTGGACGTTGGGCGACGCAACCGTGTTCGAGGCTCGCACCGGAGGATACGACATGCGGTCGTGGAGTGACCCGCACCCCCCTGCCACGGTCGACGGGCCCTGGCCTCGCGTCGAGACCACAACCGACGTCTGGTCCCAGAATACGAACTGGTACTTCCGACAAGACAACGGCGTGCAGACCACCACGGCCTCGTTGAGTCACTACGCCCCCGACCGATGGGGACAGCACCAGATAAAAGCGGGCGCCGAGTACGAAACCACGAGCGGACGCCAGGAACAACGGTACCCCGGCGGACGGAACTACTACGATTACCTTGGTGAGCCCTCAGAGCTCGAGGTCTGGGGCGGCACCTCGGGAAGTGCGAGTACCGACCGATGGGTGGTGCACGCGCAAGACACCTGGACCGTCAACAGCCGACTGACGCTGAGCCCCGGCGTGCGTGTCGAATGGAACCACGGTGACGTGCCCCGCGAGGGAACCGTCTTCCGCACGCGCACCGTTGCCCCGCGGCTCGGCGTGGCCTGGGACCTGGGCGCCAACCACAGGACCGTGGCACGCCTGCACCTCGGGCGCTACTACGATCCAATCTTCTCCAGCCGGATCATGCAGGAGGATAACAGCGACGCCAGCGCGTTCATCCTCTATGAGTTCGTCCCGCCGGATCAGTGGGTGGAAGCAAACCGCTTTCCGCCGAGCACCAACTTCGACATCGACTCCGACCTCGATCACTCACACGTGGACCAGATGGTCGTCGGCCTCGAGCACGAACTCGTCCCCGACGTGTCGGTGCAGGCACAGTACATCCGCCGCCGCTTCGACACTTTCATGGGGCTCATCGACACCGGATCGATCTACGCGCCCACGCAACTACGCGACCCGGGGCCCGACGGCGTACTCGGCACCACGGACGACGGGGCGATGCTGGACGTGTTCAACCTGACGAACCCCGGCAACCAGTTCAACTACTACACGAACCCCGACAACGCCTTTAACAAGTACGATGCGGTGCAGTTCGTCGCGCGCAAGCGATACACGCGCGACTGGCAGGTGCAGGGCTCCTACACCTGGTCGAAGAACCGCGGCACGGTGGGCAACCGCTGGCACGTCAACGCGGCGCGCTTCGATTTGGGCAACCCGGGGCGCTTCGTGAACCCCAACACCAACATCAATGCCTACGGGCGCGCCACCTTCGACCCGACGCACGAAGTGAAGGTGCTGGGCGGCTATCGCCTGCCCTGGTGGGGCGGAACCATGGTGAGCGGCGTTTACCGCTACATGACCGGCCAGGCGTGGGGACGGACCGCCATCGTCCGAGGCTTTACGCAGGGCCAGCAACGGATCCGCATCGAGCCGCAGGGCACGCGAAGGCTCGACGCCATCAACCGCCTGGATATGCGGCTCGAGAAGATGTTCCACATCGCGAACCAGGGAACCACGCTCGGCCTCTTCTTTGACGTCTTCAACGTGTGGAACCAGGGCGTGCACGACTCGGATGTGACCACCGCCGTCGTCGACGTTTCCGGCCCCCAACTCGGCGAGCCGAACGCGTGGGTCGATCCGCGCACACTGCGACTGGGCGTGCGGGTGAGGTTCTAACCCTGGATAGCAGAGAGCTGGTTCTTTGCGGTGTGCTCTTGCTACGAAAACGGCGCCGGCGTTGCCGCCGGCCCAGGGGGCCACGATTCGGATAGGATCAGCGCCGTTCACCGGTTCCCCAACCCCATGGACGACGCTCTGAAAACGCCACCGACGGGAAGCACTCCCGAGTCCACCACCACGCTGCTCGAACGGGCACGCGCCGGGGACCGCGCCGCGATTGATGCGCTGTTTGCCCGATGCATCCCTCCACTTCGCCGCTGGGCCCGCGGCCGCCTGCCTACCTGGGCCCGGGATATGGCGGACACCCACGACGTTGTCCAAGATGCGGTCGTCCAGACGTTTAAGAAAATTGAGACCTTCGATGCGCGCGGAGAGGGCGCGCTGCAGGCGTATTTGCGGCAGGCGGTCATGAACCGGATCCGTGACCACATTCGCCGGGTCAGTCGGCGTCCGGGGACGACGGAACTGGACACCGCGCAGGAGGATCCGGGGCCCTCGCCACTGGAACAGGCGGTCGGCCAGGAGGCGGTCGAGCGCTACGAAGCAGCCCTGGGCCGGTTGAGCGAAGCGGATCGGGAATTGATCGTCGCCAGCATCGAGCTTGGCTACGACTATGAGCAACTGGCCGAGGCGACCGGAAGGCGATCCGCGGATGCGGCGCGCAAGGCGGCGCGGCGGGCGCTGATTAAGCTGGCCGAGGAAATGCGTGGGTATCGAGCTGGATAAGGAAACGCGTCTCGGCGTTCTCGTTTCGGCGATCCTCGACGGGACGCCGGTCGACTGGCCTTCGGTGCAGTCGTCGGGTGCCCCCCACGATCAGGCCGTCATACGAGAGCTCCAGGTCTTGGCCGAGATCGCCGCCCTGCACCGTAACCTCGATCCGACCCGTTCGTCGGCATATCAACCGGCAGCGGATCTTGATCAAACCCGACCGGCGATCGCGTGGGGCCATTTGCGGTTGCTCGAGCCCGTGGGCCGCGGCACGTTTGGCGAAGTGTACCGGGCCTGGGACACGCATCTCGATCGTGACGTCGCCCTGAAACTGCTGCGCGCGGGCCCGGTGACCGACGATCCGTCGGCGTCGCTCAGCGACCCTGCGCGCGTGGTCAATGAAGGACGACTCCTCGCCAAGGTCAGGCACCCCAACGTCATCACCGTCTACGGGGCCGAACCACGTGATCGACGCGTCGGCATCTGGATGGAATTCATTCACGGCCGCACGCTCCATCAGATTGTCGAGCAGCAGGGTGCCTTCGGCGCCCGGGAGACTGCGACCATCGGCATCGACCTCTGTCACGCGCTGGCGGCCGTGCATCGGTCCGGCCTGCTGCATCGCGATATGACCGCTCGCAATGTGATGCGCGAAGAGGGCGGACGAGTGGTGTTGATGGACTTCGGCGCCGGGCATGAATATTCCGCCGCTTCGTCATCACGATCCGACGTGACCGGGACGCCACTCTATATGGCGCCGGAACTCTTCAAGGGCGGCGTGGCCGATCAACGCACCGACATCTACGCACTCGGCACACTCCTCTACTATCTTGTGACGCGCACTTTCCCGGTGACCGGGCGCTCGCTCACCGAAGTCAGGGAGGCCCATGTACGAGGCGTACGCGCGCGGTTGCGCGACGTCCGTCCGGATCTCCCCGCCGCATTCGTGAGAGCTGTCGAGCAAGCCACCGCGGCCGATCCATCGCAGCGGTTTCTGACCGCCGGCGACCTCGAGGCGGCACTGGACGCCGCCATGCGGAGCGCTCCGGTGGCCGTGACCACTGCACCCAGGACGGGACGAAGGTGGCTCGCGATCGTAGCCACAGCGACTGTCGCGGTTGCGATCACGACCACATCGGCGTTCCGGGCCGGACTGCTCGGCGGAAGTGGTGGCAACGGGGAAGCCGCGCAGAATGCCGTGGCCGCAACGACGTTCACGGCACGCAAGCTCGCACTGCCTGCAGGCGTGTCGATGATGAGCAACCCGTCCGACGATGGACGCTACGTCGCGGCGATGGTCAACGAAACGGGCGACGCCGCGATTGTCGATCTGACCGCCGACACCTATCGTTCGCTCGGTATCGTCAACGCCGACGGCACCAACGGATATGCGTCAAACACAACCATCTCCCCAGACGGCACGAACATCGCCGTTTCGTGGTACCTCGGCTACAAGGGTGCGCTCCACGTCGTTCGCGCGGATGGTAGTGGTCATCGCGTGCTCGTCGACGATATCGACTTTAACGTCTACCAATGGTCACGTGATGGGTCGTTGATTTTGACAGCCATTGCCAATCCGGACGGTACGAACGCAATTTGCCTCGTGGCAGCCACTGACGGCGCGGTTCGGCGAGTCCACACACTGGGCACGGAATGGCCGGAGATGATGACGTTATCCCCAGACGGCCGGTACGTCGCCTACGATTACCCGCAGCCAGGGTCGTTCAAGGACCGCGACATATTCGTCCTCGACACACACACAGGCGCCCAGTGGCCGGTGGCCGAGTCGCCTGCTCAAGACACCAGCCCGCTATGGTCACCCGACGGCCGAGCGCTCGTGTTTTTTAGCGACCGCAATCTCGAGAACTCCGCGTGGATGGTCGAGATTGAGAATGGCCGTTCTCACGCCGAGGCACGACTTCTTAAACACGCTGTCGGCCGCATCTGGCCGCGCGGGTTCACGCGCGATGGGACGCTCTACTATCAACTCACCGTCGGCTTTGCCGAGGTATACGTCGGTACTATCGAGGGTTCCCCGTCTCCACCGCAACCCGTGGCGCCGCGTCAGACGCTCTCGAACTATTTCCCTGCATGGTCACGAGATGGGCGCTTCATTGCCTATACCTCCGAGCGTCGTTCCGATGGTCCTCGCGAGATCTGGCTGTACGACACGACAACGGGCCAGGAACAGCGGGTCCCCGCCGAACAAAAGCTCGGGCGGCCCTGGGAATGGTCACCTGATGACCGGCAGATACTCGTTTTCGGACAAAACGACGGCCGCTTGTTCATCCTCGATCGCATTAGCGGCAAAACTAAATTGGTTAGCACGCTCGCTCGCAAGGGTGGTTGGCTACCCGAGGGCATCGTGTTCATCCGCGATAAAACCGTCATCCTGCAGGACCCTGACAGTGGCCGTCAGATCCGGCGGCTCGATTTCTCGGATCCACGCATTGTGATGTTCGATCTCGACCTGACTGGTCGAACTGTCTCGGCTTTGTGGAACAACGGGCGAATGGCCCTGGTAGATGTGGTCACGGGGACAACACGGGAATGGGCGGAGCCGGATGTGAACCGCATCGGATTTCAGACCGCGGCAACACGCTTCTCGGCGTTGGCGTACACAGTTCTCGGAACAGATTCGGCTGGTTCGTGGGTTGCGCTTAAGGTCCAGTCTGGCACCGGCGAGTCTCGCGAACTGTTACGCGCGCGCAGCGAGCGCATCGTCGTTTGGGGGTGGACGGGTGACGGCAAGAGTCTACATGTGACGAGATCGCCGGAGTCATCCCCGACATCTCCAGAGCCGATCCGCCCTACAACGCTGTGGCGTGTGCCTGTGGATGGCGGCTTACCAATATCAACCGGGGTCTCGGCGGAAGGCGTGCGCGATCTGTCAATCCATCCCGATGGACGCCGCATCGCCTTCAATGCCGGTTGGAGACGCTACGAACCGTGGGCGCTGGATAATCTGCTGGCTCGGTGAGGCACCAACGCCTATGGATTCGCGGTAAAGTGCGCAATCACAGCATCCGCCACTTTCGCGCCGACGACACGAGCCAGTTCCTCGCGAGTGGCGCGACGGACGCCGGACAGACTGCCGAATGCAGTTAGCAGGGTCTTCCTGCGCCGCAAGCCGATTCCGGGCACCACGTCGAGCTCAGACTGAAGATCGCGCTTGCGCCGCGACTGGCGATGAAAGGTGATCGCAAAGCGATGCGCCTCGTCACGAATGCGCTGCAGCAACCGCAGCGCGTTGCCGTGCGTGTCGAGCGCCAGCGGCTCGTTGCTGTCGCGTGTGAAGACGAGCTCTTCCTTCTTTGCCAGGCCGATCGCGACCAGGTTCGACAGGCCGACCGTCTCGAGCGCCGCATACGCCGCGTTCAACTGCCCCTTGCCGCCGTCGATCACGATCAAATCGGGGAACGGTCCGCCATTTTCGAGGACCTTGGCATATCGACGACGCACCACTTGTTCCATTGCTGCGAAATCGTCGAGAAACACTTGTGGGCCTGCGGGCTTGCGGGCTTGCGGGCTTGCAGTCTTCAGTTCCTGCTTGATCGTGAACTTGCGGTACTCGCTCGGCCGCATGCGGCCTTCTTCGCACACGACCATCGATGCGACCGTCTCGCTGCCCTGGATCGTCGAGATGTCGAAGCAGTCGATGCGGCGCGGCAGTTTCGGCAATCGCAAAGCGGCTTGCAGCGATTCCAGCGCGTCGTAGTTCGCCGTCGCATTCGCGTCGAAGCGCTGCCGATACCCGAGCGCTGCGTTGCGATGCGCGAGCTCCATCATTCCCTTCTTCGTGCCGCGCTGCGGCACGACAATGCGAACCTTGCGCGCGGATTTCTGAGCCAGCCACTCTTCGAGCACTAGCGGATCAAGGGGCACGACCGGCACGTGGATTTCCGGCGGCGGCTCCTGATCCGCGTAGAACTGCTGAATGGCCGCCTCAATCACCTCGCTCATTCCGCCTTCTAAGCTTTCTGCGCCTTCTGTGGCCCTGGTACTTTCTGCGCCTTCTGTGGCCCACACGAACTCGACACGCTCGATGACGCGGCCGCCGCGGACGATGAAGACCTGAACCACCGCGCCGCTGGCGCCCGTCTTCACGCCGAATACGTCACGGTCGCCGAGCTCGGCCGACGCCATCTTCTGCTGCCGTTCGAGCAGGGTCTCCACAGTGCGCATCGCATCGCGCAGTTGCGCCGCTTCCTCGAAACGCTCGGCGGTCGATGCCTCGAGCATGCGTCCGCGCAGCTGTTCGGCGAGCTCCTGGTTGCGGCCTTCGAGAAACAGCCTCGTATCCGCGACCGCGACCGAATAACGCGCTTCCGTACAAATCGTCGCGACACACGGCGCCAGGCACCGCTTGATGTCGTATTCGAGGCACGGTCGCTGTCGCGTTCCCGTAATCACTTCGTTGCACGAACGGATGCCGAACACCTTGTGCGTCAGCGACATCGTTCGGCGCGCAAACTTCGCGGGCAGGAACGGGCCCGCATACATGTTGCCGTCGCGCTCGACGGATCGCGCCACCAGCACGCGCGGGAACGATTCGGTCGTCGTCAACTGTAGATAGGGATAGTTCTTATCGTCGCGCAACAGGATGTTGTAGCGCGGCGATCGCTGCTTGATGAGGTTGTTCTCGAGCGCCAGCGCTTCGACGACCGAATCGGTGACGATGACCTCGAGCCGCGTCGCCTCATCGAGCAGCGCGTCATGGCGCGGGCTCATGCCGTAGGCGCCGAGGTACGAGCGCGTCCGATCGCGCAGGGATCGCGCCTTGCCGACGTAGAGCGTGTCGCCTCTACTGTTGTAGTAGAGGTAGACCCCCGGCTGCTCAGGCAGCCGAGCGATCAAGTCTCGGAGATCTTGAATTGGCATTCCAGAAGTGCGTACTGTGCGTACGGTGCGTGATGTGCGTACCGTGCGTTAGTGCCGTGTGCGTAATGTGCGCACTGTACGCACCGTAGGAACGGTACGCACAGTACGCACCTTAGATTTTACCAGTACAGTTTCAGTCCCAACTGGATTTCCCTGGCCGCCCGCGTCGCGATGATTTGCCCGAACCGATCGCCGGCGACGTTACAGGCCGTGTTCAATGTCTGGCACGTGTTATCCAGCCCGACCACGTTCGGATCCGCCGCCCACTGGCGCTGATCGAACGCGTTGATCAACTCCGCGCGGAACTGCAGGCGGACCGTTTCGGTGGGATAGAAGTTCTTCGAGAAGTTGAGGTCCCACTGGTGGCGGCCAGGCTGGCGGAACGGGGCCCGGCCGGAATTGCCGAACGTGCCTGCCGCCGGCGGCAGGAAGGCATCTGCATTGAACCAGTAGGGAATCCCGTTGACGAAGCGCTCCCCCGCCATCGGATCGCCGACGAGGTCGGCAAAGATGCCGCGGCGGAAGTTGTCGCTGTTGACGATGATGCGCGACACCGGCTGGCCGGACGAGATGTTGACGATGCCCGCAACCTGCCAGCCGCCAAGGACGGCCTCGCTGAACCCGCCGCTCGTCTTGAAGAACGGCAACTCGTACGTGAAGCTGCCGTTGAAGATGTGGCGTCGATCAGTGCGCGCGTCGGCGTAATCAGCGTCGGGGTTCGCGGGGTTCTGCGGGATATCCACGCCGTCGCGATCGTTGGTGGCGTCGGTCTGGTTGCGGCTCAACGTGTAGTTGAGCGTGACGCTTCCGGTCGAGCCGAAGTCCGCCCTCGTGCTGGTCAGCAGCCCGTGATAGCGCGAGCGCGCCGTGGTCTCGCGGAATGTGATGGCGCCGTACGACTGATACGGCCGCACGGGATTGAACGCCGCCGGCACCGTGTTCTGCAGTTGGACGACGCGGACCGGATCCGGGTAGTTGATGTCGGTCGGGCGAATCAGGTTGTCGCCGCGGCTGCCGACATAGCTGGCCTCGGCCGTCACCCGGGTCCCGATGCGCCGTGTCAGGCCCACGTTCCACTGCATCGTCCGCGGGTTCTTGAAATCCGTGCCCGAGGCGATGATCGCGCGCACGCCGGTCGTGGTCGGCGTCTGGCCCGCCGCGGGGTTGGCCAGCGTGGGGTTGTTGAACACCACGTTATTGACGATTGGCGGCATCGTGAACGAGTTCTGCTCGAAGATGCCAACGAGCGGCTGATCGAAGTAGATGCCGAACGCGCTGCGGAGGATGGTGTCGCCGGAGCCCGACAGGTCGTAGGCCATGCCGGCGCGCGGCTGCCAGCTGTCCTTCTGGAACTTGTAGATGGCGTCGCCGTAGGGCGAATTGACACCGCCCTGGATGATGCCGACCAGCAGGTTGCCCTGCGTGCGATCGATCAACGTGCCGGCCGCGTTGGTAAACGGCGGTGCCTGCGCGGCGTTATACGTGGACGGATCGAACGTGACCAGCTGGTTGTTCTGGTCGGTGATCGGCGGATATAGCGAGTAGCGCAACCCGTAGTCCACCGTCATGCGGGCTGACGGACGCCACGTATCCTGCGCGTAGAACTCGAAGCGATTGAAGCGCAGGTTCAAGTCGATGTCGCGCTCAGCCTCGGTATAGGTGCACGCGGTACAGGCGCCATTCGCATTGCCGCGCAGGAAGCTCTGGAACGCCGAGGGACCGCCGGTAGTGGGGACGAACCCGAACGTGCCCTGGCTGCGGCTGGCGGCGTTCTCGTTCTTCTGTTCGAAGGTGGCGAGACCGCCGATCTTGTAGGCATGCGTGCCGCGCTGCCAGGAGAAGTTGTCCGAGATCGAGTGATTGATGTACTGGATGCGATACAACTGGTTCGCGCCGAGAAGACTCAGGCCGGCAACGTCCATTACCGGTATGAGTCCGGCCGCATTCTCGGGGAAGACTTCGGGAATCGTCACGCCGAACGCCGCCTTGGTGTTCTTCACGCCCTCGGCGGGCAGCGTCGAGATGTTGTTGCTGCTGAAGTGATAGTTGATTTCGTTGAGCTTGTTGCTGCCGAGGATGCTGCGCAGGCCGAACGCCGCGACCTGACCTGGAATCGTCGTATCCGTGCCGGCCACGCCTGGGATCGCGGTGTTGAAGAACAAGCCGCCCAGTTCGAGCGTCTCGCTCAGATCGTGCGTGTACCTGCCCCACAACCGCTGCGTGCTGCTGAGGTCGTAGTCCATGCGGACCACCTCCTGGCGCGTGTTCTGGATGCTCGGTGACGACACCAGGTAACGGCCGACGCCGCCTGCCGCAAGCGGCGGCGCGTTGGGCTGCGGATATCCCTGCAGCAAAGCCACGGCAATCGAACTGCGTTCGGCGGGTGCCACATAGTTGATGCTTGTTGGATCGGTCAACCACTCGGGATTGGGCACGTTGGCGGTCAACGAAGCGGGGGCGCGATTGATGCGGCGCAGCTCTTCGGAGAAGAAGAAGTACAGCTTGTCCTTCGAGGGCAGGACGGGGCCGCCGACAGTGAACCCGAAGTTGTTGTACTTGAGTTCGGGCGCGTTATCGCGCACCGCCGGATCGGTGCTCTGCTTCCGGAAGTACGAATTGCTGTTGTATTTGTCGCTGCGGAAGAACTCGTAGCCGCTGCCGGCATACCGGCTGGTGCCCGACTTGGTGACGACGTTGACGATGCCGCCGCCCGAGCGCGGCCATTCGGCGGCGTAGCTCGAGGTGATGATCTTGAACTGCTCGATCGATTCCAGCGTCGGCGTCGACAGCAGCGTGATGTTGCTGCCGACGTCGACGTTCATGACCCCGTCGACCAGCCAGTTGACGGCGTTACGGCGCGCGCCGTTCACCGAAATGCTCATAAGGCTGGTCAGGCCAACGCCGATTTCGTCGGAGAGATCGCTCGACACACCCGGCGCCAGCTCGGTGAGCTTGGCGAAGTTCCGGTTGTTGATCGGCAGCTCCTGCACCTGTTGCGAGTCGATCAGCCTCTGCACCGCCGTCGTCGTCTGCACCTGGGTCTGGCCGGTGACCTGGATGACCTCGGAGACGCCGCCGGTGACAAGAGTGGAGTCGAGCCTGACCCGGTCGTTGACGGCCAGGACCACACCCTTGACGACGCGCGGCTGAAAACCCGCCAGTGAAAACGTCACTTCGTAGCCGCCAATGGGCAGGAGAGGCAAGTGGTAGACCCCCTCGGTACCCGTGACGGTTTCAATCACGCGGCCGGTCGGCAGATGTTTGAGGGAAATCACGACCCCTGGCAGCACCGCGCCGCTCTGGTCGCTGACCATTCCAGCGAGGGTAGCGGTGGTTTCCTGGGCGAGGGCGTCGGGGGCCGTCAAAGTGAACAGGACAAAAGAACAACACAAGGCTAAGCACCAGCGGCGCATGGGTATCCTCCGCCCGCAAGGGTAGCGCATGTTTACGCCGCTGTTACCTTGAAGCTGAACGGTGGCATCGGATACGCTGGTCGCCGCTCATGACCTTCACTGGCGCGATCGGCGCGGCCTGCATGCTCCCCCTCAGGGCCATTATCAACACCTCAGTGGCCCTGGGCATCCACCCTAACGTCCTGACCCTGATTGGAGTGCTGATCAACGTCGTCGCCGCCTGGTACCTGGCGATGGACCAGTTCATCATGGCCGGCATCATCATGATCGTCGCGAACATCTTCGACTTCATCGACGGCAAGGTGGCGCACATCACGGGCACGCAGTCGCAGTTCGGCGCGTTCTGGGACTCGACACTCGATCGCTTCTCCGATCTCGCGCTATTCACCGGCTTGATCTGGCTCTACGCGGAGCTGGGCCGCAACGGCTACGTGCTGGTCGCGACGCTGGCGCTGATCTTTTCCATCATGACGAGCTACGCGCGCGCCCGCGCCGAGTCGCTGATCGAGAAATGCAAGGTCGGATTCATGGAGCGGCCCGAGCGCATCGTGCTCTTCATGATCGGCGCCTTCACCGATCGCATGGCCGGCGTGCTGTGGGTGATCCTCGTGCTGTCGATCGTGACGGTGAGCAACCGTATTCACTACACCTACCTGGCGCTCAACAAGAAGCCGATGCCGGAAGGCGTGTTCGCGCGGTTCTTTTTCTGGCGGGACGAACGCGCCACCCTGCCCTACGACGTCTGGGTGGTCGTTATTCTCGCGTTCGTGTGGCTGGTGCCGCCGGATTGGATCAGCGATCCGACGGCGACCGGCCTGGGCCTGCTCGCCCCACTCCTGCAATAGCGGCATGGCCTTGCGCGGTATATATCGATGATATATACTCGTCGCTTGGGAGGTGCGCCGTGAAAAACATCGCCAAGCTCTTTCAGAACGGACGCAGCCAGGCGGTTCGCCTGCCGCTCGAATTCCGATTTCCAGGAACCGAAGTGCGCGTCAGCCGTCACGGCGGCGGCGTACTCCTCGAACCGATCGTGGCCAGCGTCGACGACTGGTTTGTCGCGCTCGATCGCTTCGCCGACGAACCATTCATGGCCGACGGCCGGCACCAGCCGGCGGCGCCCAGGCGCAAGGCGCTGTGAGTGATCGAGTACTCGCTGGACACCAACGTCTGCATCGCCCTGATCAACGGCAGCTCGCTGCCCGTTCGCAAGCGATTCAAGGACTCCGTTGCCGAAGGCTCGGTCCTGTGCGTGTCGTCGGTCGCGGTGCACGAGCTTTGGTACGGGGTGGCGAAGAGCAAGAAGCGCGATTACAACACCGAGCGTGTCCAGGCGTTCTTGTCAGGTCCCATTCACGTGATTGAGTTCGACGACGCGGATGGGCGCGCGGCGGGAGAAGTGCGCGCCGAGCTCGAACATGAGCGGCGCGTGATTGGCGCGAATGATTTGTTGCTGGCGGGTCAGGCAGTACGCCGTGGATATACGCTCGTGACGGCGAACACGCGCGAGTTTGAGCGCGTCGACGGCTTGATGTGGGAAGACTGGTCGCGGCCGAGACGCTCGTGAGAGGCGGGCCTACGAAGCCTTCCGTTTCCTGGCACCGTTCTTCGCGGCCGCCTTGATGCTGGTGACTTTCTTCACGGCATCGCCATCTGCTTTCGCGGTCTTCTTCTTGCCGCTGCTGACCTGGTCGAGGCTCCTGCGCAGCGCTTCCATCAGATCAACCACCTTCGGCGGCGCCACTTCCTCTGGAGCCACGATCTCTTCGCCGGCCACCTTGGCGTCGATGATCTTGCGAAGTCCTTCCTGATATTCGTCCTTATAGTCGGACAGGTTGAGGTCCCCCTCGATGCTTTCGATCACTTGCCGTGCAAGCTTCATTTCGGCGGGGTTGACCTTGCCGCGCACTTCACGCAGCTCGTCGATCTGATCGATGGTGCGAATCTCGGCGGCGTGATGCAGCGTGTACATCACCATCCCCTGCTTGTGCGGCTTCACGGCGACCAGATACTCGCGCCCGTGAATGGCGACCTTGCCGATGCCGGCCTTGCCCTGCATGCCTTCGCGCATCACCGAGTAGGCGTCGGCGGCCATCGGGCCTTCGGGAGCCAGGTAATACGCCTTGTCGACGTACATCGGATCGATCGCATCGGCCTCGGTGAACTGCATCAGGTTGATGATCTTGGTCGACTCGGTCTTGACCTTGGCGACGTCTTCGTCGTCGACGACGACCCATCGCCCTTTCTCGAATTCGTAGCCCTTGACGATGTCGGCCTGAGTCAGGTCGATCTCGCACTTCGGGCACCACTTCTTCTGCTGGATCTTGGTCTGGCAGGCCGCGTGGAGCTGGTTGAACGCAGATGGTCGCGCTCGACTCGGTCGCGGGATAAACGCGCACCGGAATCGTGACCAGGCTGACCTTGATGTATCCCTTCCAGGTAGGACGTGCGGCCATGACTGCTCTCCTCTTATCGGTCCGCCGGTGAACACCTTCAGACCGTTGGCCTATTGGCCCGTTTCTACACAGATTCTCGCGTATCTCGCGTGCCGAGATGTAAACCGGGGCCGGCCTCGAACTCGATCGCGTGGTCGCCGATCTTCTCCCTCAGGATATGCCGGACCTCGCCGAGGTGGACGCCGGGCACTCGCAGCCGCCGCGCCAGCGTCTTCTGCCGTGACGCGACGACCAGCGTGTCGTCACCCTTCCAGGTGAGCCCGCCAATGTCGGCGTAACGCATGAAGCCGGAGTCCGTCCAGACTCCGTCTTGATAAAGGCCGCGGCGGATGCGCGTCGACAGCGGCAAGAGGTAGCCGTAATAGAAGAACATCATCGTGACGCCGAACATCGACGGGGCCGGCCGCCCAGCCGCGCCGCAACCGGCTGATCTCGACATACGCGGTCACGAACAGCAGCACGCCGAGCAGCACGCCGATCGCGAGATTGATGGCGAAGAACGGCGGCTTCGGGCCGGGCCACGTGACGATCGCCTGGTGGCGCTTGCGCCACCAGCTGACGATCTGCGCGCCGACCTTCAGATCGACGATGACGAACAGCACACCGAGCGCGAACAGGGCTTGCCGTAGAAGCAGGGGCAAGCTCCTGCAGCGTCATCGCGCCTTCCCGGCGGCTTCCCTGGCGGCGTTGGTTTCCTCTTCGCGCGACAGCGTCGGATCGAAGCAGTGACGGCACCGCGCTTCGTAAGTGCCCTGCGCGCCGAGCAGCACGCGATCGGAGCTGACGACGAGGCGCTGCGTGTGGTTCGCGGGATTGCCGCAGACCATGCAGATGGCGCGCGTCTTGGTGATGTATTCCGCGATCGCGAGCAGCTGCGGCATCGGCTCGAAGGGCTTGCCCAGATAATCCTGGTCGAGGCCGGCGACGATCACGCGCACGCCGCGGCGCGCCAGCTCCGACGCGACGGCCGGCAGCTCCGCGTCGAAGAACTGCCCCTCGTCGATGCCGACGACCTCGGTGTCGGGCCGGACCTGCGCCAGCAGTTCCGCGGCGGTCTTCGCGCTTTCCGACGGAATCCTCAGCTCGCTGTGCGACACGATGTGATCGGCCGCGTACCGGGTGTCGACGGCGGGCTTGAAGATCTGCACGCGCTGCCGCGCGATCTGCGCGCGGCGCAGGCGGCGGATCAGCTCTTCGCTCTTGCCGCTGAACATGCTGCCGACGACGACTTCAATCCAGCCCGTCGCCGGGGTACGGACTACGTCCATTAGCGAATTATATGATCTCGGATTTCGGATCGAGTGGATCTCGGACTATTTTTCGATCGACAAATAGTCCGAAATCCGCCCGATCCGAGATCCGAAATCGTCAGGCGCGGGTTTGATATTCGCCAGTTTCGGTGTTGACGCGAATGACGTCGCCTTCACCGATGAACGGCGGGACCTGAATCACGACGCCGGTCTCGAGCGTCGCCGGCTTGGTCTGGTTTGTCGCCGTCGCGCCCTTGATCGCCGGCATCGTCGACACCACCTTCAGGTCCACCGTCTGCGGCAGCTCGATGCCGATCGGGTTCTCGCCGTAGAATTCCACCTCGACGCTCATCTCCGGCTTCAGGAAACCGACCAGTCACCCAGCAGGTCCGCCGGCAGCTGCACCTGGTCGTAGGTGACCGTGTCCATGAAGTGATAGCCATCGGCGTCGTTGTAGAGATACTGCATCTCCTTCTGCTCGAGCGAGACGCGTTCGACGATGTCTTCCGAGCGGAACTTCTCTTCGGCCATCGAGCCGTTCTGGATGTTCCGCATCTTCACGCGCACGAAGCCGCGGAGGTTGCCGGGCGTCACGTGCTGGCGGTCGAAAATCCGAAACAGCTTGTTGTCGATCTTGACGATCATCCCCTTGCGGAGCTGGGTTGCGAGAAGGTTGTCTGCCATAAAGCCTTTGAAATCAGTTAGTAGAACCTTGCGAGTTTAACATACGGACCCGGGTTCGGGCCAACGCGGAGCGCCCGTGCTACGATTCTTGAATCGTGGTCTTTGCGCGCTGGGACCCGTTCCGCGATCTGATCCGCATCCAGCACGGCCTCGAGCGCCTGGCGTCTCATGGTCCGCAGGGCTGGGCGCCTGCCGTCGATCTCTGCGAAACCGCCGACGCATTCGTGTTCACCGCCGAGCTTCCGGGGCTGTCGCGCGAGCAGGTCCGCATCGACGTCCACGACAACCGGCTGACGCTGCAGGGCCGCCGCGAGGCGCGCGTTTCGTGCGAGCAGTATCACCAGGTCGAGCGCGGCCACGGCGAGTTCATGCGCACGTTCGTGCTGTCGCATCCGGTCAACGCCGATGGGGTGACCGCGGATCTTGCCGACGGCGTGCTGACCATCACCGTTCCGAAGCTGCCCGTCGAAGCGCCGCGCCGCGTCGTCGTCTCCTGACAGTGTTTCCCAGTAAGGTGTTTCTCAATAAGGCATGTTAAAGACGCTGTCCATGCTCAGCCTGCTCGTCGCAGGCGTCATTGCCGGCCTCGTGCTGTCCGGCCGCGCGACCGATCGGCCCGAAATCATCGCGCGGGCGCCGGACGCGCCGGTCGCAGCGGAACGGGCAGCCGAACAGGCGGCCGCGCCAGCGCCGCTCCGGCGGCCCGGACTTCACCCGCGTCGCCGCGCAGACGGTTCGCGCGGTCACCAACATTTCGTCGGTGCAGGTCGTCCGCCGCCGGCGTCGCCGTTCGCGAACGATCCGTTCTTCCAGTATTTCTTCGGCGATCAGGGCGAGATGTTCGGGCGCAGCCGCGCCGAACAGAGCCTTGGCTCCGGCGTCGTGATCTCATCCGACGGGTACGTCGTCACCAACAATCACGTCATCGGCGACGACGTCGCCGAAGTGACGGTGACGGTCGGCGATCATCGCGACGTGAAGGCCAGGATCATCGGCGTCGATTCGTGGACCGACCTGGGCCTGCTCAAGATCGAGGCGACAGGCCTGCCGGTGATTCCGTGGGGCGATTCGTCGAAGCTGAAGGTCGCCGAATGGGTGATGGCCGTCGGCAATCCCGTTCTCGCTCAACCAGACGGTCACGCTCGGCATCGTCAGCGCGCTCGGCCGCGCCAATGTCGGCATCACGCAGTACGAAGACTTCATCCAGACCGACGCCGCGATCAATCCGGGCAACTCGGGCGGCGCGTTGATCAACGGCCGCGGCGAGCTCGTCGGCATCAACACCGCGATCTTTTCGCAGAGCGGCGGCTACCAGGGCATCGGCTTCGCCGTGCCCAGCAATCTCGTGCGGCGGGTCGTCGACGATCTGCAGAAGTTCGGGCGCGTGCGGCGCGGATCGATCGGCTATGTCGAGGTGATTCCGCTGACCGCGCGCCTCGCCGACGAGCTGCGCGCGCCGACCAGCGACGGCATCGTCGTCAACCAGATGTCGCGCGACTCGGCGGCCTACCGGAACGGCCTCGAGCCCGGCGACATCATCCTGTCGGTCAACGGCACGACCATCGCCGATCCCTCGCAGTTCGTCCGGCTGATCGCCGACAGCAGCATCGGCTCGACCGTGCGCATCGAGATTCTGCGCGACGGCCGGCGCTCGACGCTTCGCATTCCGATCGAGACCCAGCAGGAGCGCCGCGTCCGCCGCGCTAGGCCACCGATTAGACGGCCCACCGATTAGACTAAGCGAAGGCATGCAGGCGCCCGCGCAGCCGGAAGCGGCGATCCACGACATCATCAGCGTCGAAGCCATGGCGGCCCTCGCGCATCGCGGCGCTCGTCGCGTCGGCGATCGCCCTGCTGGTGGGCTCGCTGACCCGGCGGCTGCTCCTCGCGATCGAAGGCGAACGCTTCCACACGCAGCCAATCGCCAGCGCCACGGTCAAGGCTGTGCGGCGCGTCACGTTCGTGCTCTCGCCTGCTCGTGCTCGCCTTCCCCGCCCTCGACCTCGCGGGCGTCGAGCTCGACGGTCGGCCTGCATCCGGAGGATGTCACGCGATGGCTGACGCGAGAGCGGCGCGCGGATCCTGCTGCTGATCCTGCTGGCCTTTGCCGCCAATCGATTCGCGGCATCGGTGATCCGGAACGCCGAGCACGAGATCGTCGACGGCGACGACTTCAAGACGCTGGAGCGGCGCAAGCGCCTGCACACGGTCGGCGCGACGCTGCGGCGGTTCTTCGGGATCCTGATCTGGACCGCGGCCGGCCTGATGGTGCTGCGCGAGCTCGATGTCGACATCACGCCGGTGCTGACCGGCGCCGGCATCATCGGCCTGGCGGTCGGCTTCGGCGCGCAGACGCTCGTCAAGGACATCATCTCGGGCCTGTTCCTGATCGCCGAGGACCAGGTGCGCATCGGCGATGTCGCGGAGATCAACGGCGTCGGCGGCGCGGTCGAGGAGATCAACCTTCGCACCATCGTGCTGCGCGATGTCGAGGGCGTGGTGCACCACATTTCCAACGGCGAGATCCGCACGCTCGCCAACAAGTCGAAGGACTTTTCGTATTACGTGATCGACATCGGCGTCGGCTACGACGACGACACGGATCGCATCGTCGCGGTGGTGCGGAACACGGCCGACGAGCTGATGCAGGATCCAGCCTACGCGCTCGAGCATCCTCGAACCGCTGGAAGTTATCGGCGTCGATGCCTTCAAGGCCGGCGAGGTGACGCTGCGATTCCGGATCAAGACCCTGCCGCTCAAGCAGGGGGAGGTCGGCCGCGAGCTAAGGCGACGGATCAAGAAGGCCTTCGACGCGAACGGCATCAGGATCCCGACGCCTCAGATGACGGTGACGATCAAGAAATAGGCGAGGGCTCGTACGGGCTTCGCGGGCTACGGGCTTGCAGCACCACTCCGCTTGGCGGAAACGGAGCGGTGGCCTTTCACGGTGGCTCGCCACTGGTGTTCGGTGCCGACTCGAATGCCAATGCGCGAGTCCCACACGATCTCACCGGCTTCGATGCCCCTCTCGTGAATCGTCAGCGGGCCCCCGCGTCAGCGGACGCGTGTTGTCCGCACAGCGTGATCCCCATCGCGCGGCAAAGATTTCCCGGACCTCGACACAACTCGTGATCGGAAACAGCTGCCTTGCCCTTTCTCCACGGCGCACGTGAACGGCGGCGGCGCATCAGCGCCAGCCCCTCGAGCGGCTCGAGCGCGCGGATCAACACGGCCGCGGGATGACCCTCCTGCTCGGTCACCGCGTTCATCATGTCGTGAAGGCCGTAATTGAGATACACGTAGGCGCGGCCGGGCGGCCCGTATAGCGGCGCGTTGCGGTCGGTCGGACCAGCTGCCGCGTGACACGCGGGATCGTCCTCGCCAATGTAGGCCTCGACCTCGACGATCGCGCCGGCGGTGACACCCTGCCGTGCCTTGTAGACGAGGACCTTGCCGATCAGGTCGCGCGCGACATCGAGCGTTGGCCGCCGATAGAAATCGACCGGCAGGATCACGGCACGGGCGCGCCGAGCTCGACGAGATAGCCGCGCGCCTGGTTGCGGCGAGCGTTGTCTTCGAGAGCCACGCGAATCAGGGCGATCGAGCCGTCTGCCAACATCCGCTCGCGGGCGAACACAACCGCCAGCGCGGTGGCGTCCTTGCCGGCCGCCCACCGGTCGCCGACGAGCTGCTTGACGATCGCAATCGTCGACGGATCGCCGATGCGCGCGAGCGCCTCGAGAGCGCCGCCGGCGAGCGACCGCATGCTGCCATCGCGGTAGTAGTGGTATCGCTCGGTGAGCGAGGTGACGGCGCTGGTTTCGCGCAGCAACCCGAGTCGCGTCCATCCCCGCCAGCTGTTCGGTCTCGTCGTCGTGATTCAACAACGCGAACAGGCCATCGGCGATGCCGGGCGGCACCGCGGGGCGCTGTGCCGATCGATCGAACGGCGCCGCGAACAGCCGCCCCGCCACACGAGCGCCGGCAATCCGCGATTTGCGATCCTCGGAGCCAATCATCGCGAACAACGCCTGACCCGCGGCCGCCAGTTCCTGCGGCGCCGCGGCGCGGCCCGATAGCCCGCCGAGAATCCCGAAGGCATACGCCGCGTCGATCTGTTCGCGGCCACTGGCGCTCGTCAGTAAGGCGAGCGGCGTCGCAAAGGAGCCGGGCGTCACGGGCACGGTCGGCGCGCTGTGCGCGTCGAACGCGGCCTCGAAGCCGCCGTCCTTCACCTGCACGCCGTGACGCTGCAACAGCTCGGTGAGAGGCGACTGCGCGTACGCGGCCGCACTAGCTACCCAAATGGCGAGCGCGAAGCTCGCCGCGCGGGTCATCAGCAACATGAGTTACCTGGCCACTGTCTGGAGGAGCTTCCCAGACGATAGCACTTCTCGAAGGTACTTGCCGGTGTGCGAGTCCGGGTTGTGGGCGACCTGCTCGGGCGTGGCCATGGCCAGCACCTTGCCGCCGCTCTCGCCGCCTTCCGGGCCAAGGTCGATGATCCAGTCCGCCACCTTGATCACATCGAGGTTGTGCTCGATGACGACGAGGGTGTGGCCGGCTTCGAGGAGCTTGCGGAACGCGCCGAGCAGCTTCGCAATGTCATCGAAGTGCAGGCCCGTGGTCGGCTCGTCGAGAATGTAGAGCAGGCGCTCGCCGGCATGCGACGACAAGTGCGCCGCGATCTTGATGCGCTGCGCCTCGCCGCCCGAGAGCGTCGTGGCCGGCTGGCCCAGTCGAAGGTAACCGAGGCCGATTTCGTCGAGCACCTGCAGGCGCCGTAACACCTTCGGCGTGCTGGCGAAGAACGACAACGCCTCGCGGACGGTCATGTCGAGGACCTGCGTGACGTTCCTGCCGCGATAGCGGACGTCGAGCACCTGCTGCTTGAAGCGGCGTCCATCGCACTGCTCGCACGGCACGAAGACGTCGGCAAGAAACTGCATTTCGACGCGAACTTCACCCTCGCCCTGGCAGGCTTCGCAGCGTCCGCCCGGAACATTGAACGAGAAGTGGCTGGCGGTCAGGCCGCGTGACTTCGCATCCT
This sequence comes from uncultured cyanobacterium, assembly GCA_963833135.1. Taxonomy (GTDB): domain Bacteria; phylum Acidobacteriota; class Vicinamibacteria; order Vicinamibacterales; family UBA2999; genus 12-FULL-67-14b. The sequence goes on from CAWHWW010000023.1 coordinate 223,086, forward strand.
TGGTCGCCGCAAACAACTCGCGGATCGGATCGAAGGCCTTGAGATAGGTGACCGGATTCGAACGCGGGGTACGGCCGATCGGCGTCTGATCGACGAGCACCACGTCGCTCACGAATTCGTGGCCGTCGAGCCGCTGGTGGGCGCCGACCTTGCGATCCCAGTCGCCCTTGGCGCGCTTGATCGCGGCATAGAGCACGTCGTGAACGAGCGTCGACTTGCCCGATCCGCTCACGCCGGTCACACACGTCAGCGTATTCAGCGGGAATTCGACGTCGACGCCCTTCAGGTTGTGTTCGGTCGCGCCGAAGAGACGAATGCGCTGCGGCGTGCCCTTGCGTCGCGAGATCGGCACCGGAATGCTCAGCTCGCCGCGCAGGTACTTCGCGGTGAGCGATCGCGGCTCGTTGATCAACCCCTGCAGCGTGCCGGAGTAGACGACGCGGCCGCCGTGTTCGCCGGCGCCGAGGCCCATGTCCACCAGGTGATCCGCGACGGCGATCATGTCGGCGTCGTGTTCGACGACGATCACGGTGTTGCCCTGATCGCGAAGCTGCCGAAGGATCGCAATCAGGCGCTGGTTGTCGCGCGTGTGCAGGCCGATCGACGGCTCGTCGAGCACGTAGAGCGTGCCGACGAGCGCCGAACCAAGCGACGTCGCGAGGTTGATGCGTTGCGCCTCCCCGCCCGACAGCGTCGACGACAGCCGATCGAGCGTCAGGTAGTCGAGGCCGACATCGCGCAGGAAGCCGAGCCGGCGCTGAATCTCGTTCAACACCTTGTCGGCAATCGCCGCTTCCTTCTCGGTGAGCTGCAGCTCCTTGAAGAACCTCTCGGCTTCACGCACCGTGCGCGCCGACGCCTTGTCGATCGTCACGCCGCCGACATGCACGTCGCGCGCTTCGCGCCGGAGGCGGGTGCCGCCGCAATCCGGGCACGTCAGGTAGCCGCGATAGCGGCTGAGGAACACGCGGACATGAACCTTGTATTTCTTGCGCTCGAGCCACCGGAAGAATCCGCGCACGCCGTCGTAGTCAGTCGCTTGCCCTGAGCGAGCGACGCCGCCTTCGGCGTCGCGAGTCGAAGGGCCGTCCATGACGAACGCGATTTCTTCCGGCGTCAGGTCGCGCCACGCCACGTCGAGGCGCACGCCCCTGGTCTTGGCAGCGCGCTTCAACTCGGCGAGATGCGAGCGGTAATGCGGCTTGGTCCACGGCTCGATCGCCCCCTGGTTGATCGACTTCTGCTGATCGGGAACCACGAGGTCCTGATCGAGCTCGATGATGTTGCCGAAACCGTGGCACGTCGGGCAGGCGCCGAACGGATTGTTGAACGAGAACAGGCGCGGTTGCGGATCCTCGTAGGGAATGCCGCACGTCCGGCATTCGAAACGCTCGGAGAACACATGCTGAATCGCCGTCGCTTGCCCTGAGCGAGCGGCACCGTCGTCGGTGCCGCGAGTCGAAGGGTCTGGCAGCTGCAGCGCCCACGCCGCGCCGCCGCCTTCGGCGTATGCGGTCTCGACCGAATCCGTGATGCGGGTGCGTGCCTCGGCCGACACCTTGATCCGATCGACCACGACGCGCAGCGTCGTCATTTTCTTGAGCCGGGCGGGCTCAACGTCTTCGAACGTGACAGCTTGATCGTCGATCAGCAGGCGGCCAAAGCCCTTTCGGCGCAGATTCTCGAGAGCCACAGAAGGCGCGGAATCAGATCCCAGGGCCGCAGAAGGCGCAGAATCAGGTCCCAGGGCCACGGAAGGCTCAGAGCTCGACAGGTCACGATCCGTGATTTCTGCGTCATCCGCGGTCCTGGTGCCTGGATCGGCATCTGCGGCCAGCGCCATCACCGGCAGATCGAAGCCGAGCAGCAAACGCGTGCCTTCAGGCAGCGTCAGCAGCTTGTTCGCCACCACTTCCGCGGTTTCGCGGATCACTTCCTGACCGCACTTGCGGCAAATGGTCCGGCCAACGCGCGCGAAGAGCAGGCGCATGTAGTCGTGGATCTCGGTCACCGTGCCGACCGTCGAGCGCGGATTGCGAACCGAGTTCTTCTGACGGATGGCGATCGACGGGCAGATGCCGTCGATGCGATCGACGTCGGGCTTCTCCATCCGCTCGAGGAACTGCCGCGCGTAGGCCGAGAGCGACTCGACATAGCGGCGCTGGCCTTCCGCGTAAATGGTGTCGAACGCGAGTGAAGATTTCCCGGATCCGCTAACGCCCGTGAAAACGATCAGCTGCCCCGCTGGCAGCGTCAGATCGACGTTTTTCAGGTTGTGCGTTCGCGCACCACGAATGACGAGAGCCGATGCATCAACTTCCGGCGGCATGTTTGAAGGTATACAGGCGCGAATTCGGTCGCGCCCGTAACCTTCAATATTACTCCATTCGGCGGCGAGACGCGCTTTACCGCGCGTCCGTATTCGGATTCGTAAAAGGCTTGCCTTTCCAGAAACTATTCAGTATCGCCAGCCGCTCCGCGGCCTTGTCCTTGTTCCCCGCGGCCGCGTGCGCTTTCACCGCTCCCATCAACGATCGCGCTCGATTCGGCATGCGGAGCAAGCTGGTCTCGAACGCATCGGCCGCATCCTTCGCCTTGCCGGCCTGCAACAGGACCTCGCCGAGCAACTCGTGCGACGGCTTGATCGGGTCGGCAGCGCCGTTTGGGGCGCGCATGCTCTCTTCGATCGCCGCGGCCTCCTTCAACAGCGCGATGGCCTGGTCGGTCTGCCCCTTGGCTTGCGCGATCAACGCGGCCAGTTCCTTGTGCATGACCTGCACGCCCTTCCCGGCGTCACCGGAACCGGTCGTGACCGGCGGCGGGGCGCCGCCGTGATCGGCGTGCGCCCCGGCGGCGGGCGCGGGTGCGGAGGCCTTCGCTTTCGCCGCCAGCAGCGCCTCCATCTTCTCCGCCGTGCCGATGTCGCCGGTCTTCACGGCGCTGAACCCGTTGGCGAGAATGGTTTCGTTCGAGGCGTTGTCGGCGACGGGCTGCACTTTCCACTCTTCCGTCTCGATGATGTATCTGGCGCGCACGAGCGCGAGCGCGCTGATCGGACGCGCGTTCTTCGTCGTCTCGGCCATCCACTCGAAGGCCTGGATACGTTCACGCGCGCCGGCGTAATCGCCAAGCTGCAGGAAGCCGTACTGCCCCCAGTCACCGGAGTGCGCCATGTCGCCGGGCGCATCACCGGGCTGCCACAGCTCCTTGCCGACGTTGTAGGCGCGGATATTCTGGTTCGCGACCTCGTTCCACATGCCGTGCTGGATGAAGATGTGCGTCGGCATGTGGACCGCGTGCGACACGGCCGGGACGATCTGCGCGTAGACCTTGGCGGCCTCGAGCGCCAGCGGGGCGTGGATTGGATCGTCGAACGCGTGAATGATGTAGTGCACCGCGCCGGGGTGGCTGGGGTTCCTCTTGAACACATCCATGGCCAGCGCGCCGGCCTTGACGTTGAGGCGCGAGGTGCGATCGTCCACTGCGCTCGACGCGCTCATCAGTGAGAGCGCGTAGAACGTCTTCACTTCGTCGTCATTCGGGAACTGCCGATAGAGCCGCTCCATCGCGTTCATGTAGGCGATGCGGCGCTGACGCGAGTCGCCCTCGCCCCAGAGTTCCTCGACCGCGTTCACGAAGCCCTTCTCGCGGTCGGTCGGCGCCTTGGCGACGCGCGCCGCACGATCCGACCCCAGCCGCGCCAGGACCGCGCGCGGCTCCTTGAAGTCCATCTGCGAGTTCAGCGGATGGTTGTAGCAGAGCGACTCGCCCCAGTAGGCCATCGCGAAATCGGGCTGCGCCTTCTGGGCGAGCTGGAATTCGGCGATCGCCTGCTTCCAGCCGAAGCTGTGCAGGATGGCGACGCCGCGCAGGAAGTGACGTTGCGCCTCAGCCGATCCGGATGTGGGGAACGAGAGTTGTCCGACGTTTTCGAGCTGGGCAGAAGCAGGTGTGACGAGCGAGAGGACAAGCGCGGCGCAGGCAAGGAGTCGACAACACATACGGGCCTCCGAACGGATTCTAACGCTTGTTGGTTCCACAGGTTCCAGAAGTTCCACGGTTCCGGGGTTGGGTTCCAACATCGTTCCAGGGCTCCAGGCGTTATAGCCCGACGAGGTCGATCGCCCCCTTTGCGGTTACGAAACGGCGTAGGTAATCGACCTGGCCAAGGTGGTAGTTGAGATGTCCCTCGAGATGCACCAGGAACTGGCGCGTCGTCATCGGCTTCCCCGTCACGTCTTCCGGATAGGTCGCGTCGAGATCGGCCTCGGCAAGCGCGGCGATCACTGGCGGGATCGACGCCTTTACGGACTCCATTCTCGCGATCAACTCGTCGCGCTCAACACCGCGCGCGCTGAACTCGAGCGGACGGTCGCGTTTGAACTCGATCTTGCCAAGCTGGCGGCCGATGTATTCGCGCAGGTTGCCCTCGAGGTGTAGCGCCAGCGTACCTGCGGCGTTGCTGACACCGGGCGCGGTCTTCCAGATCGCGGCGGTGTCAGGGAAGTCCGTGAGTTCCTGAACGAGCCGCGTGAGATCGCGTGCGAACAGGTCGGCGAGTTCATTCGACAGCATGACTATTACACTACAATCAGCCACCGCATGGCCCTGGCAGCCGGGACGAGAATAGGAGTCTACGAAATCGTCGCCCCGATTGGCGCCGGCGGAATGGGCGAGGTCTATCGCGCACACGATACAAAACTGCGACGCGACGTGGCAATCAAGGTCCTGCCACCATTCCTCGCCAACGACCCCGATCACCTGTTACGTTTTGCCCGCGAGGCGCGGCTGCTTGCCGCGCTCAATCATCCCCGCATCGCCACGATTCACGGGTTCGAGGAAGCGGATGGCCTACACGCGCTCGTCATGGAACTGGTGGAGGGGCCGACGCTCGCCGACAGGCTCGCCGGCTCGCGGAATCCTTCAACTCCGGGCCTGTCGATCGCGGATGCCCTGAGAATCGCAGGCCAGATGGCGGAGGCCGTTGAGGCTGCGCACGACAAGGGCATCGTGCACCGCGACTTGAAGCCCGCCAACATCAAGCTTGGCCTCGACGGCAATGTCAAAGTGCTCGACTTCGGCGTGGCGAAGGCGTTGTCGAGCGCAGCGGAGACACCCGATCTGCCACCCACGATCACCGCCACCGAGTTCCGGCCCGGTAGTGTGATTGGCACGCCCGCCTATATGAGTCCTGAGCAGGCCAGAGGCCAGGCCATCGACAAGCGCACCGACATCTGGTCGTTCGGCTGCGTGTTGTTCGAGATGCTCACCGGCGGCCTTGCATTCCCCGGTGAGACCACGTCCGACCGAATCGCCGCCGTGCTCGAACGCCAACCGAAATGGGACGCTCTCCCGGCGTCCACGCCGGCCTCGATTCGCCGCCTGTTGCGGCGCTGCCTCGAGAAGGATCCCATCCGTCGCCTGCACGACATCGCCGACGCGCGTATCGAGATCGACGATGCCCGTGCTGGTACGGAAGACGAGGAGGGGGCACGCGTTCCGTCATCGCCAGCACCACGAAGCCTGCTGGCGCTCGGAACGGCCGTCGCGCTGACCGCGCTCATCGCTGGCGCTGCGGGCGCCTGGTGGCCGCGTGCCGCGTCAAGCGTTGCAGAAATTCGTCTCGAGCTCACCACACCGCCCACGACCGACGCCTCGATCGCAGTTTCACCGGACGGCAAGACAATCGTGTTCGTCGGGAGATCGGGAGGCCGGTCTCAGCTCTGGCTGAGGCCGATTGATTCATCCACGGCCAGGCCGTTGGCGGGCACCTTCGGTGCCACGCGGCCATTCTGGTCGCCGGATGGCCGGTCCCTCGGCTTCTTCGCGAATGTCAGCATCAAGTCAATCGACATCGACGGGGGCTCGGTGAAGACGCTTGTCTCTGAAATTGCCGTCGCAATCGGCGGCACATGGAATCGGGACGGCACGATTCTTTTTGCCGACAGTCCCGGCGGACCGATTCGCCGCACATCGGCTGAAGGAATTCAACCAGTCGCGGCGACGCGTATCTTGCCAAAGCAACGAGGTCATTACTCTCCGAAATTCCTCCCCGACGGCCGACACTTTCTCTTCTTCGTGGGCGGAGCCTCCGAAACTCAGGGAGTTTATGTCGGCTTGCTCGATTCCCCAGATGCCAAGCGCTTGTTCGACGCGGATACACCTGCCGAGTATTCGGCGGCCGGGCAGTTGCTGTTCATCCGCGAGGGTCGTCTGTTGGCCCAGGCTTTTGATCCGGACCGGCTGGAACTCAAGGGATCGCCGTTCTCGATTGCCGAAGGCGTCACGTCCGAAACGATGGTGTCGGCTGCTAGCGGTGCGGTTATTTATCGAACGGGCCCACATGACCTCGGCCAACGCCAACTGTTGTGGGTCGATCGCTTGGGCAGGGAAACCGACAAGGTTGTCTATCCCGACACGGCCGCGCTCGGCCCGGCGCTGTCTCCCGACGGCCGCCGCATCGCGGTGTACAGGTTTGCGAACAGCAACATGGACATTTGGACGTACGAGGCCCGCCGACGCGCCTGGGATCGCATCACATTTCATCCCGGCGACGATATCTGGCCGGTGTGGTCCCCGGACGGCGCCTGCATCATTTTTGGATCACTGAGAAATGACCCCGGCTCGCCAGACGCGAGTGTGGATCTGTACCGGACGGTGCTGGGAGCCGCAGACGGCGACTCGTTGTTGCTCGCGACGCCGCTACCAAAGTTCCCGCTGGACGTGTCGCCGGACGGGAGTTTTCTTCTATTCGAGACGCTCGTTCCGAAACGTGGCCTTGACCTGTGGGCGCTACCGCTCAAAAGCGATCCCCAGCCATTCGCCGTTGTCGACACGGAATTCTCCGAAGGGCTCGCGAAGTTTTCCCCAGATGGGAAATGGATTGCATATCAGTCCAACAAGTCGGGCCAGAACGAAATCTATGTCCGGCCGTTTCCCGGCCCTGGGGCGGACGTGAGTGTGTCCACCGAGGGCGGCGCTCAAGTGCTCTGGAACGCGAACGGGAAAGAACTTTTCTACATCGGAGCGGATGACCGCCTCATGGCGGTGCCGATCCATCTGGCGCCAGGCGCGGCGCCTGAGATCGGAAGCGCGGTCGGGCTGTTTGCGACCCGGGTGGGCAGCACCGCAACCAATGTCTACAAGCAGCAATACGTCGTGTCGTCAGACGGCCAGTCGTTCGTGCTCAACTCCAGGCTCGGCGACGCCAACGCCTCGCCAATCTCCGTCATCTTGAATTGGAGCCCGGCCCGGCGATGAAGCGCCTCCGCTTCGTGGCGATCTCGGTGGCGCCCGAGCACCTCAGCGAGCAGCCAGCGGAACGCACCGCGCCGTGATCGAGCCCCAGGGCGTTCCAGCTGAAGATCGGCGCAGTCGCCGCCGCGCTCAGCGCGTCCAGCGTCACGCGCTGCAGCAGGTCACGCATCGCCAATCCGGTCAGATACGTGAACGTGACGCGGCTTTCGAACGGCTTGAACTGATCCCGCGCCGTGGCTTCGTAGTACCGATCGTATGGCGACGCACCGGCGACGACCGCGACGTGCGCGATTCGAGGATCAATCGAGAGCGCCACGTCCAGGGTTGCCTTGATATTGACGGGCGTCAGGATGCCGGTGGAGTTCGACACGGCACGTACGGGGTCGGCGGTGCTGAAGACGATGGGCGTCTCGGGAAAGAAAGTGGCGCGATAGCGCGAGACGAAGCTGTAGGCGACGTCGCCCATCACGAAAATCAGGTCCAGCCTCGATCCGGCGTATTTGGAACGGATCATGTCGTGGACAGCGTCCGCATAGGCGGGATCGGCCATGCGGGTGGCATCGACGAACTCGGAGTAGTGATAGAGGTTGCCGTCAAGGTTTTCCCTGACGATCCGCTCGAGCGTGACGTCGATCACGGACGGACCCGACGCGTTCCTGACGGCGGAAAGGCCCGACACGGTCCTTTCTCCCGAGTAGACGAGCAGCACCGACCGTTGAGGGACTTGCGCGTGCCCGACGGGGCCGGCGAGCACGATGCCTGCCCAGACGACCACGACGCCGAACTCAATCGCGCGCCGAAACGTCACTTTCCGCTCGGACTCTCGGCGACGTGTAGTTTGGCCGGTAATCAACAAACGCCGACCCAAGCCACACGAGGAGGAGCGCGATAAACCACAGCTGCGGCAAAGTATCAAAGAACGGGCGCTGCGGTGCAAGTGCGGGCCGATCCCGGCGACGCAAAGCGTGAAACGCCTCGCACAGAACCCACGCAACAAAGACCGCCGCCACATACGCGGTCAAGAAATCGAAAGGGACGTCGGGATACGCGGGCAGGGCGTTGTCTACAGCGAACATGATCGCACCGTCAGCAACCTAAATAGATAGAGCGTAACGGAGGCCTCGCCCTGCGCGTCTTGATCAGGATCAAGCGGACGCCGAATGCTGGGGCGAATCGATCGTCATGAATGGGGACGCCCCTTCCCGGCTTACCACGCGTAGCCAAGCTTCAGATAGACGCCCCGGCTGTCGCCGATGCCCTGTGCGTACTCGAGATTCACGAGCATGCGCTCCGTGGGTTTGATCACGAAGTGCACGCCCGCCCCCACGGTCGGATACGTGCTGCGGTCGAGCGGGACGAGGGCATCGCCGTACAACCCCGCCACGCCGGCAAACAGCGTGGCGCCCCAACGCGCGTTGAACGATAGGCGTTCTTCGACTTCGAGCGAGGACACATACGGCGACAGATACTGACCGAACTTATATCCGCGAAGGGTCACCGTCGCCTGCGCGGCGGATGGGGCATCGCTGGTCAACCAGTTGTACTGTCGCATCGCCAGGACGTGTCTGCCGCCGTGGTTCCAGAACGTGCGCAGGTCCACGCGATACGCATCGAACGACGAGGCCCCGCCGAGCGCTTCGCGATAGGCCAGGTTGTTGAGATTCAAGAACCAGCCTGTCGTGGGCATATCTTCGCTGTCGCGTGAGTCGTGCATCAGCACCGCACCGAGCGCCGCCGACTCGAAGCCGCGCACGCCCAGCGTCTCGAGCACGAGATCGTCTTCCGGGGTCGCTCCCAGCACCTGGTAATTGGCGGCGGTCCCCTGGGCGCCGATGAACCAGTTTCCCTTCGCGCGAAGCAGATACCGCGACACGACGGCCTTCATGTCGTCGTCGGTCTGCAGCGGCTGGCCGGTCCCGAGATAGTCGGCGTAGTCGTTCTCGATGTGACCGAACACCACGAGGGCCACGACGCGATGGTGATCGGCGCCCGAGGATGTCCGGGCAAACGCGCTGAGGACTTGTGAGTGCGTGGATGAGTACCTGGTACGACACGCCGAAAAGCGACACACGGCTGTCGCCATCGAACTTGTGCATGTAGGCGCCCAGTCCGCCGAGTGCCGTGCCGAGTTTGGGGCTCGACGAAAACACCGGCACAACGAGCCATGGCGACCGCGCCTCCTCCTCGGCGGCGGGCTGCGCTGGCGTCACAGGCGGAGGCGGCTGCGCGAATGCCGATCCGGACGATGCGACGATTAACGAGACTAACGACAGTAGCGTGGCGAGATGTCTCATGGTTGTAGCGCGCTGTTCAGAAATACCCGAAGACCTCGGCGATGGACTGCCGCCGGGAAGTGCGCGTGTTTCATTGACCGGCAGGTGGTTGCCACAATTCGACCTTGTTTCCCTCGGGATCGATGACCCAGGCAAACTTGCCGTAGTCAGAGTCATCGATCTTATCGAGGACGTTGCAGCCTTCCGCTTTGAGCGCTGCGACCACAGCGTGAAGGTCGTCAACGCGGTAGTTGACCATGAACGAGGCTTTGCTTGGAGCAAACTGGTCGCCTTCCTCCGGACCAACGGACCAGATGGTCGTTCCGCCTGTCGGCTTGCCGTCCGAGTCCGCCCAGGTGAACGCAGTACCGCCCCACTCCTGGACATCGATGGCGAGATGACGCTTGTACCAGGCCTGGAGCGCTGGTGCGTCCTTGGCCTTGAAAAAGATGCCGCCGATGCCAGTGACTCGCTTCATGTGAACCTCCGATGTGCGGTCGTTCGCGATCGAACCGTCGAGCGGCATAGAATCTCTGTCCATTCCGCGTGGTTCAGTAAAGGTTGATTAGCTCGTGAAGTTGATGATCCGGTTATACATAGCGATGCTGCCGATGCTCGGTCTCGCGCAGGGAGAACCACAGCGCGAGTACGCCGATCCCGCGCGCCGGTTTCGATTCTCCTATCCGGCCTCATTCGGACAGCCATCAACGGGAACCAACGACGGATTCGGCGATCGCGTCGCTGCAATCCGGTTCTCCGTATTCTCATCGGGAATCGGCGGCGAGGCCGCACTGACCAGAGGGTTTCCCGTGATCGATCTGCAAGCGGCTGGAGGCCTGTACGACGCGATCGCGCTCGAAGTGTTCCCCGAGGCGATCCGCCGGCAGATTCTCGGAGCGCTGCCGCCGCTCAGCACCACCAACTTCTGCAATCAGATTGCGGTGGAGCAGCACCTGGACCCCCAGGCTGCCAGGTTTGCCACGCTGACCGCGCAACAGCGATCGGCGATCGCCTCGGTGGACCGGACGCGCAATGTGAGCCCGCGGGTTCTCCGCTGTGTCGTGGACGGGGCGACGGTGACCTTCGACAAGGAGGCGGCGTTTGCGCCCGGCGGGCCGCGGCAACACGTCTACGGCGCGGTTCGCTTTCTCGAGACCCCTTACTCGACTTTCCAGATCATTCGGCAGGTCCGGCCCCCGACGCATCTCTTCTCAACCAGATCACGACCGTCGTCACGTCCTGGGCTCGGTATTGAGACGCGTCCGTTACCCCTGCGCCGCTCGCGAGACTCGTTCACTGGAAGCATCCCGACACCAGTGATTCGGGACTCAGGACGTGCAATTGACTCCACGAGGTGATATTCGCGTACTGCCAAAGACCGTAGAGCGGGCCGAAGTCGACAACAATCTCATCTCTTCCATCGCCATTGCGGTCCGCGAACACGATCTCTTCGGCAGCCAGTGGATGGAACTCCGTCCAGTTCGAGTTGTTATTGAGGAGCCAGAGCCCGTAAACGGGACCGAAATCGATCGCGAGTTCGGCAGAGCCATTGCCATCGAAGTCGCCCGTGGCCACGTGTGCCGGGCTGAGCGAGTGAATTTGCCCCCAGGAAGTGTTGTTGTAATAACCCCATAGGCCCAAGCCGGGGAAATCGATGACCACATCGCCACGTCCGCTGCCGTCAAGATCCGCGGTAAGAATCATCGTCGCATTGAGCGGATGAAGCTGGGTCCACGTGGAGTTGTTCGCAGGTGTCAGGGGAGGCACAGCCACGCCGATCTATTCCGATGAAATTCAGCCGCGCGATCAAGGTCTTGCCGCTAACGACGGACGGCACTTGCGCTTTCTTAGTCGGTGGAAGCAACGCGGTAGGCTTAGCAGGAACACAGCGTCGATTTCGATGTGCGATGAAACTTTCTTCCTGATTGGATGGGAGCTACGCGCCGGTAATTGCCTTCAGCCAGCCGAACACAGGCGCAAATTTCGATGTGGCGAGGTGCAGAAGCGCCTTTGACTGTTCCGATGAAAGGCCTGCCTGAATCGCCAAGTCCACCAATGCGCTGGCAAGAACGCCGCGCAAATCGAAACGGCCAAGACGATCGACCGCATCTTTCAGATATTCAATCGACGACTCGATGCGTTGCAACTGGTCGGACTGGAGTTGCTGCGACTGCTTGATGAATTGCCGAATTTCATCGAGGCTTTGTTTTGCTTCAGTGCTCTGGTAGCGATAGTGGGGAGTTCGCGGCAGCGCCGGCTTGCGACGAGGAAAAAAGCGATGGTTCTGCGCGGGCAGCGGCGAATACGTCAGGCGTGTCGTGCTCGACCTTCACCATTTGTAGCCAACGCCCCGCCGCCTTCAGCTGTTCGGGCCAGGTCGATGCTCTGTCGGATGTCCGCGGCGTCGAGTGTTCGGGCCACCATCGACTCACATGGTCTCCGAACTCGTCGAACAGAAACCATGAATCCGTCGGTTCATGCCTAAGTCGAGAAATCAGGCTGCCGTAACCGTTCCTCACGGAGGCCCAGGCGAAATCTCTGAGTTCGAGGCCCGCCATCCCAACAGCCTTCCCGACGTGCTCCTTTTGGACCTTCGAGAGTTCACCGTGCGCCATGGTAGCTACGTGGTAGTTTATCAGCCCCGCTCTCCTGCCTAGGCCTCTTTAAATAAACCACAACTGATTGATTATGATTGACTTGATTGGAGCCGGCGATCCGGATTGAACGGACGACCTGCTGATTACGAATCAGCTGCTCTACCAACTGAGCTACGCCGGCATTTCGAGAGACCTCAAGCTTAACAGAAGAAGGCAGCCTTGGCACAGCAGGCACCTTAGGCACCCTTAGTCACGACTTCAACCCATTCGTGACGACACTCGCGGCAGCGCAGCTTGACCTCGATCGAACCGGGCCGATCGCTCAACGTGCGAACCTGGAACGGATAGCCCTTGATCTCGTCGCAACTCGGACACGCGACGGGATAGTGATTCGATGAATCGGGCGTGGAGCTCATTGTGAGAGGCGCGATGATCTCTACAACGCCGATCACGAAACCTCCAAGACAAATGCTTGAGCCGGCGTAGCTTTCAGGCAAAGCTGAGCTGACACGGATTGGATTCAACTCAGCATGGGTTCCGCTCAGCGATAACCGGCGGCTTGCAGCTCGAACAACTGCGAGTAGCGGCCGCCGGCGCGCAGCAGCTCTTCGTGCGTGCCGACCTCCGCGATGGTGCCGTCGGCGATGACCGCAATACGATCGGCGATGCGCACCGTCGAGAAGCGATGCGAGATGACGATGCCAATGCGGCCTTTGAGAATCTCCTTCAGCTCCGCGAAGATCGCGGCTTCCGCTTCGGGATCGAGCGACGAGGTCGGCTCGTCGAGAATCCAGACGTCGGCATCGCGATACATGATGCGCGCGAGCGCAAGACGCTGCCATTCGCCACCCGACAGATCATGACCACCCTCGAAGAGCCGGCCGACCTTCGCGTCGAGCCCCTTCGGCATCTTCTTCAGCAACCAGTCGCTGCGCGCGTCTTCGAGCGCGGCCAGCACGCGCTCGTCATCACCAATGGTGCCCGGCCTTCCCATCTGGACGTTCTCGCGGACCGATAGCTCGTAGCTGGCGTAGTCCTGGAACAACACGCCGATGCGTCCGCGCAGCGCTTCCGGATCGAGATCACGCAGGTCGGCGCCGCCGATCCGCACGGCGCCATGCTGCGGATCGTAGAAGCGCAACAACAGTTTGATGAGGGTGCTCTTGCCGGCCCCGTTCTCGCCGACAAGGGCGATGAGCTCGCCGCCGCGAATGTGCAGGCTCAGGTTCGCGACCGCCGGCTCGGTACCGCCGGGATACGTGAACGTCACATCGTCGAACTCGATGCCCGCCTCGAGCGAGCGCGGCACGTCGCGCGCCGGGGTCGGTACCGGAATGAGCCGATCGATGGATAGAAACGAAAAATAATCCTCGAGGAACGTGGTGTGCTGATCGACGGCGACGAACGTGCTCGAGATGTTGCCGAGCGTTCCCGACACCGACGTGAAGGCACCGATCACGAGGACGACCCCGCCGGGATCGATATTGCCGGCGATTCCCTGGGCGGCGACGAACAGGTACGCAAGGGCGAGCGCCGTGCCCGTCACGAAGCCGGTGAGCATCGAGATGCGGGTGCCCGATCGATACATCTGCTCGCGCAGACGGAACAGCTCCTCGGATCGATCGCGATGGCGGCCGAGCAGGTAATCCGACAGGACGTACGCCCGAATCTCTTTCGTCGTGCGCGGCTGGACGAGAAGGTCGCCAAGGTATTCACGCTCGCGCTCTTCTGGCGTCTCTTTGTAGAAGAACTCGTAGAGCCTGGCGGTGACGCGGCGCTCGAGGGCCAGCGACAGCAAGGCTGCCGCGAGCGCGAGCACGACGAGCACCCAGTGGAGGCTGGCGAGCAGGCCCGCCATCAACACGATCGTGACGATGTTGCCGGAGAGACCGAGCACCGACCAGGTCAGATCGCCCGGTCGCCACGACACGTCGCGCTTCGCGCGCGCGAGGCGATCGTGCCAGTCGGAATTGTCGAAGTGGCCGAGATCGACTTTCGATGCCTGCTCGAGCAACCGGCGCTCGGCTTCGAGCTGCACGCGCCGCACAAAGAGATTGCGGCCGTAACCCATGTAGGCGCCGATGGCCCGCTGGACTCCGGTGGCGGCCCACAAGCCGAGGATGATCGGCAGCATGTCGCGCCACGTCAGCGAGTGCAGCCTGGCTTCCGCAATGCGATTGACCAGCACCGCGCCGAGGTAGACGGCAATTGGCGGCATCGCCGAGCTGATCATCCCGAGCACGGAGTAGCGAATCAGCGACTGTGGGGACGCAGCCCATGCGAGGGCGAGGCCTTGCCGGAGATTCTGCCTGACCCTGCGCGCCCGACCCCGAATCGGATCCGCCTTCGCACCTTCGGTGCCAGGGCGGGACAAGTCCGGGTCGGCCATCCAGCGATGATAAACCCTTCGACTCGAAAGCGCGCCTTACGCCGCAACCATCTCGCTCAGGGCAAAGCAAAAGGGGCCTCTTGTCGAGGCCCCTTTTTTTCGTTCGCGAACGAAACGTTCAGTCGACGCTAGAACAACATGTTCAGGTTGGTCGCCGTCGAATTCTTGCAGGCGGCCGCCATGTTGTTCAAGGCGAGCTCGACCAGCTTGCGCGACGTGCCGATGTTCATGCGCATGTGGTTCTCGCCGCCCTTGCCGTACGACGCGCCCTGGTTGAGATGCACCTTCGCGGTCTTCACGAAGAAGCGCTCGACCATCTGTTCCGGTGTCAGTGACGGCTGGTCGGCCGACTTGGTGCGGTTGTAATCCTCGGCCAGCCTCTTCGACCCGATGCGATCGGCCACGGCCGTGACGTCGAGCCAGGTGAGATAGGTGCCTTCCGCCCGATGCACTTTGATCAGCGGAATCTTGTCGGCGACGTAGTTGACCACGAAGTCGTGCGTCGCGCTGACGTACTCGTTGGCCTGGCGCAGCCACTCATCGCCGTCCGTCACCGCCGCGTAGTTGGCGACGATGCCGAGGGTGTTGAGGTCGGCCCGGTGATTCGGCCTCACGCGCGCGAGCAGCTCGGGATTGGTCGAGTAGTACCACGCGGTCTTGTGCGCAGCGAGCCCGAACGACTTGCTCGCCGCCTTGAACGTGAGGCTGTTGTCGACGACGGCCTTGTTCTGCAGGCTCGCGAACGGCGTGTACTTGTGCCCCTTGCTGACCCAGTCGCAATGAATCTCGTCGGCGAGGACGATCACGCGGTGCTTGAGGCAGATCTCGCCGATCCGCAGCAGGTCTTCCGGAGACCAGCAGTTGCCGGTCGGGTTCTGAGGGTTGCAGAGAATAAACGTGTGGGTGTCGAAGCTGATCCGGCGCTCGAAGTCGTCGAAGTCCATCTGGAACTTCCCGTTGACGAACTTCATCGGGCTTTCCTCGGGCTTTGTGTCGGACGCGGTGAGGTCGCTGTAGAAGCCGTTGTAGGTCGGCGTCTGCAACAGCACCTTCGAGCCCTTCGGCGAGAAGGTCTTGAGCGCGGCGATGAGCCC
Source organism: uncultured cyanobacterium (assembly GCA_963833135.1). Classification (GTDB taxonomy): domain Bacteria; phylum Acidobacteriota; class Vicinamibacteria; order Vicinamibacterales; family UBA2999; genus 12-FULL-67-14b. The sequence continues at coordinate 238,696 of CAWHWW010000023.1, forward strand.
CGGGTGCACGCCGTTGCCGAGCACCACCGTCTTGGGATCGATCGTCACGCCGTAGCGCCGCTTGTTCCACGCGACCACCGCCTCCTGCATACGCGGCGTCCACGTATTCATGTCGAGGTAGCCCCAGTTCTCGTGCTTCACGCGCGCAGCGATCGCATTGGAGATCGACGGCGCGGCCTTGAAGTCGATGTCGGCAATGCCCATCCCGACCTGCACGCTGTCCTTGCCGTAGCGATTGATCTGCTGATCGAACTTGGTCGAGTCGGTGCCGAATCGGTTGTAGACCGTGTCGAAGTCGAACGGGCCGTTTAAGGCTTGAGTCGCAGGCGCCGCGTCTGCGGTGGCGGCGAGAAGCGGTGCATGGGTCCCGGCTGCGGCGCCGGCGAGCGCCGTCAGACCGGCGTTTCGCAGGAACGCGCGGCGGTTCAATCCATTCGTCTCCGACATGGGCAACACCTCACGGCGCGAATAGTAGCACCGATCAGGGATCAGGGATCAGGGATCAGGGATCAGGGATCAGGGCTCAGGGAGGGTGAGGCGGTAAGACCGCCCCGATCCCTGTTTAGCACGTAAACAACCGCACGCGCAGCGACGGCCGGTTCCCTCCGGACTGCATCGTGACGGAATTGCCGAGGTTATCGGTGATCGTCAGCGTCACGATGAGATCAGCTGGGTTGCCTTCCGGGCCGGCACCGGGTCCGCCGCACGAGTCCGAGAAACTGAACTGGTTCGAGCCGCCGCTCTGCACGCGCGTCTTCGTCGTTCCGTAAAAGTAGCTGACCGACCAGTCATAGTTGTAGTTGCCACCCGGCAGGTTCGCGCTGGCCGTGAAATTACAGGGCGTGCTCGTGCTCCGGAACCAGCACTCATCGGTCTCCGCGGTTGACCTGAATGGATCAACCATCGTGAAGTTCGCCACAAACGGCGTGCCGGTCTGGTTAACGTGGTGGCGCGCGCTGCCGCCCTGCCAGTTGACATCGATGAACCCGGTGCGATCGCCGCCGCTGTTCGGCCCAATGTTGTAGGTAAAGACCGAGAACCCGGCGCCGGTCGAGAGCGAGCTGGCAAACGTCAGCCAGGATGAACTGGCCTGGGCCGTCCAAGTGCAGGTTGCGGCGCCGCTCCCCGGGCGTACTTCGAATTCCTGCGTGCTCGAGTTGGCGCCAGTGTTGACAACATTCGGATTGAGCACGTAGGTGCAAGGGACGAAACAGGTGGGCGGGGGCGCGCCACCGTCGACCTGCGTGAAAACCTTGGCTTCCGCATCGGCGTGACCACACCCGCTGGTTCGATAGCGCAGGTACTCGGTAATCCAGATCGCGGCGCCTTCCTGATCGACCGCAGAGGCGCTCTGTCGGCCCATTTGCTGGTATTTGGTCTCGAGGGTGCGGCGCGCCTCGAACGTGTCGTTCCGCGGCGGGTAGTTGACCTCCACACCATCGGGGGGCGCCGAACAAATGCCGCCCGCGGCGCCGCCATCGATCTGCGTATTCACGCGGGACATCGCGGTGGCGTGATCACATCCGTTGACGCGGTATCGAATGTATTCCTGGAGCCAGACCACTTCACCTTCGCGATCCACGGCGGTGCCTGCAGCGGCGCGGCCGAGGCCGCTCGCGTACTTCGTTTCGAGATCGTTGCGAAACAGGAACGACTCGTTGCGGCCCGGGAACAGGACGTCCATCGGACCGGATACCCCGCCGATGTAGGCGATGGTGGTTTCAGCTACAGCGGTGGGACTCGTGGGCGACTGCACCACCGCGCGATCGTTGCCGCGTGAGCATGCGATGCCTGCGGCGATCAAAATGACAAGGCCGGTGACGTAACGCATGTGAGACAACTCCCCCAGTGGCCAAGGTGGCCGGACGCCTTCATGATAAAGCGATCGTGCACGGCCGGCGTGCGCACGGCTGCACGACTTGCGGAGGCTGTCAGGCCGCGAGCGACCGATGCTGCGCCCACTCGAGCAGGCGCGAGAGCGGCCAGCAGTTGATCACGCGATCACGCGGCACGCCGGCCAGCCGTGCGTGGGCCAGGGCGGTCTCGGCGTACCACCACTGGTCGGCGGCGTGGGCGTCGCTGTCGATCGCGAATAGACAGCCGCTCGGGATCGCTAGACCGGCCAGGTCGTAGTCCAGATCCTGCCGCGCCGGGTCACCGTCGAGCTCAATGGCGACGCCGAGCCGCGCCGCGGCGTCAAACACGCGCTCCCAATCGGCGCTCACGCCGGGTCTGGATCCGTACATCCTGCCGCGCGGGTGGCCGAGGATGTGCACCCCCGGCGTCTGCACCGCGCCAAGCATGCGCGCGGTTTGATCGGCCGACGACCGCAACGCGGAGTGCGGCGCCGCAACGACAATCTCCATCAACGCCAGCTCCGCGTGGGTCATGTCCACCGAGCCGTCGGCGCGAATGTTGGCCTCGATGCCCTTGAGCAGCCGGAATTTTCCCTCGTGCTCTGCGTTCAACGCATCGATCTCACGATGCTGCTGCTCGACGCGCGCCATCGACAATCCACCCGCGATCGGCAGCCCATAGGAATGATCGGTCACGGCGGAATGCGTGTAGCCGCGTGCGATCCCCGTCTCGATGATCTCCTCGAGCGTCTGGCCGCCGTCGCTCCAGTCGGAATGCATCTGCAGGTCGCACCGGATGTCGGCGCGCGCGGGCGCATTCGGTTTGTGCGATCGCATCGCCGCCGCGGCGGCTGCCCGGCTGAGAAAGTGCGATCGCAGCCCGCGGCGCCTGAGAACGTCAGCCCGCGTCCGGGGCTCCGCCGCGGCCAGGGCCTGCTCGACGATCGGTGAGGAACCACCGCGCAGCACCTCGAGGATGACGCGCGTCGACGCGGGACCGATGCCGGGAATTTTCTGGAGCGTGCCGTCGGGGTTGACGAGCGTATCGATCGACACCGGCAGATACAAGATCGCCGAGGCCGCGCGTTTGTAGCCCCAGCGGCTGTGCGGCGATTTCTGCGCGAATGCCAGGTCGCGGAGCCAACCCGCAACCTCGCTATTGATGTCCTGCATCCGTTACGAAGTCGGCCCCGGCGCCGCCTGCGCGCCCGTATCCGCCGAGAACGAGGGCGGGTCGCTCGCGGGGAACGAGTCTTCGGAAGCCTCGTCAATGCGGCTGGACTCATTGTCCTCGTGGGCGCGCCAGCGTCTTCGGGCCGGCGGCATGAGTACGGCGGCCAGACCGGCGCCTGCGACCACCGCCAGGACACCCCACTTCACGCGATTCGATACCATCATGTGACTCGTTCCCCTTCCGAGGTGCACACTGCAGATCCCGTACCGGGATGGTCGGAGCTGCTACTGATGAAGCCGGCTGATCGGCATCCCGTCGCCCCGCCACCTGGTCCATGGGTCATGGTGCAGCGTTGGCACGACCTGTTGTTCGCGCATTGGCGCTGCGCCATGAGCGTGCTGCGGCCGCTCGTCCCTGCACCCCTTGAAATTGAGACGTTCGACGGCACGCCGTGGATCGGCGTGATTCCTTTTTCCATGACTGGCGTCCGCCTGCGCGCGATGCCGCCGGTTCCCACCGCGCACCGCTTCGAGGAGCTGAATGTCCGCACCTACGTCAACCTCGATGGCCGTCCGGGGGTGTGGTTCTTCAGCCTCGACGCCGCGTCGATGCTGGCCGTGATCGGCGCCCGGCTCGGTATCCGGCTACCGTACTTTCGCGCCTCAATGGAGATGACATCCCGTGAGGGTGTCATCCGCTACACAAGCAGGCGCTGGTCGATCGCCGGCCCTTCTGCATCCTTTGCGGCGACATATCAGGGATTGGGACCGGCCGCGCCGGCGGCGGCGGGCACGCTCGAGCACTTTCTTACCGAACGCTATGCGCTCTATGCATCCAGTGGCAAGCGCATGTGGCGCGGGGATATTTTTCACCCGCGCTGGAACATCCAGGCGGCATCGGCGCGCATCGATTACAACTCGATGATCGCCGCAGCCGGCGTTCGAGCGCCGGAAGACGCGCCGTTACTGCATTTCTCCAAATTCCAGGACGTGCGATTGTGGTGGCCGGTGCGCGTGCGCTGACAGGCACTGCTTTTGCTCTGGCTCGGCCCGGAGGTCGCAATGTCACAGAACGATCAGAACCGGGACCGGCAGAATCAGGACGAAGAGTATCAGGATCAGCAGGACGAGACGTTGCGCGAAGGCCGCAGTGATCCGTCGTCGCCGGATTCGGAGCGGAAGGACCGGGATCCGGAGAGCCAGGATCGCAACCCGGACTCCGGCGAAGCTGACGATATCGATGAGGACCGCGACGACGATCTTCGCGCCGACGGCAGCTCCAACCGCCGTAACAACTTCGGCTAACTTGAATAACGAATGACGGATAACGAATAACAAATAACGAGAACCCTTCGTTACTTTGTTTGTTCGTTATTCGTTATTCGTTATTTGATATTTGTTATTTCTTATTGCGGTTTCTTCACCACCAACGGTCCGACTTCAACCTGTCCCTGCGTATTGGCCAAGTTGCCAAGTTCCGCCGCGACGCCTCGGGCGATCGCCGCGGTCTCGCTGCCACCCTGGAAGCAGGTGAAGTCGGGGCGATCGCGCCAGGCGAACGGTCCGCACAACCGGATGCCGGCGTTGATCGCCGCGTCGTGGACGATGTTGATCGCGCGCTCGTAGTCCGGCGAACCCTGCCGATACCCTGAAAAGTTTCCAAGATCGCCGCTGGCCGCGAAGATCGCGCTGACGCCGGGCACTTTGGCGATCGCCTCGGCGTTCTTCAGGCCCTCGAGCGTTTCGATCATCAGGATCAACACGATGTTGTCGTTCGCCGTGGCGCGATAGCCGCCGGGCACCGTGCCCCACATCCCCGCATCGAAGGCCTGGCCGCCGCCGTTGCTGCGTCGTCCGAGCGGCGGGAAGTAGGTCCAGTTGCGGGCCTCGATCGCTTCCTCGGCGGTGTCAACGGTAGGGACGACAACGACGAGCGCGCCGGCGTCGAGCGCGTGCTGAATCTCACGCTCGTCGGTGTAGGCGACGCGAACGCCGGGCACGGCCCTGGCGTGCGGGCAGGTTCGCCACATGCGCGCGACATTCTGCCAATCCGTCTGGCCGTGCTGCATCTCGGTCCAGATGAAGTCGTAGCCGGCGTTGGCCATCGCGCAGTACGTCGACGGATCGCTCGCGCCGAACAGCGTGCCGCCGGTGACCTTGCCGCCCTGTTGCAGCTTCAACTTGGCCGGGTTCCATATTTTCGATCCGGCGGGCGCGTCGAAAGAGGTGCCGTATTTCCATTTCGCGGGATCGAACGCACCCTGGTTGGCCGCACCCGCCGGCGCGTTTTGTTTCGCGCCGCTGTCCTTTCCCGCCGGCGCCGCGAGCGGGAACTGTGTCTTGCCGGCATCGGGATTGGTCGCGTAGGGATCGGCGGTCGGCGTCTGCGCCGGTTTTGGCTGTGCCGGCTGCGCGGGTTGCGCCGGCTGCTGGGTTTGCGCGCTCAACGATACGGCCAAGAACGCTGTCACGGCTGCGATTAGGAGACGCTGCTTCATCTCGCCCTCTTTTTTCGTGCCTGTACGCCGGCTTGCCAGCCGCAGCTGTAGCGGTTGGTGGAAGCCTTGGTGGAGGCGGAGCACTGTAGCATTGAAGCACATGAAGGCCGTCCTTCTGGCGCGCGGTTTAGGCCGCCGTATGAAACAGGAAGGCCCCTCGACTTCGCCGGGGCAGGCGACGCGGCGCTGACGCCGGGCCAGGCCGCGGCCGCCGCCGCCGGCGCGAAAGGCATGATGCCGATCGGCACACCCCTCGACTCCGCTCGGGGCAGGCGGCCCGCGGCCGTTTCTCGATTACGTGCTGCACGCGCTGGCCGATGGCGGCTGCACCAGCGTCTGCTTCGTGGTCGCGCCCGGTCACAGCGCGATCCGCGATTACTACGAAGGCGCCGGACGCCCTTCACGTCTCGCCGTCGACTACGCGGTCCAGCCTATCGCCGACGGCACTGCGCGCGCCGTGCAAAGCGCGCAGAGCTACGCCGGACGCGATCCGTTCCTCGTCCTCAATGCCGACAACCTCTATCCGGCACCGGTCGTGACCTCGCTCATCGAGCTCGACGGGCCGGGGCTGCCGGCCTACGACGCCGAGTTGCTGGCACGCGAGAGCGGGTTTCCTCGAGACCGCGTGACGGGCTTTGCTGCGATCGATGTCGATGACCGCGGCCGCCTGACCCGCATCATCGAGAAGCCGGGCCGCGATTATTTCGACCGCGCCGGCGCGCGCGCGCTCGTCAGCATGAACGTGTGGCGATTCGACGAGCGAATCTTCGACGCGTGCCGCGACGTGCCCGTGTCGACCCGCGGCGAGTACGAGCTGCCGGAAGCGGTGGGCCTGGCGATCGCGAGGGGTGTGGCGTTCCAGACGTTCCGCGCCTCGGGCGCCGTCCTCGACCTGTCGCGGCGATCCGACGTGGCCATGGTCAACACGCGGCTTGCCGGCGTGGAGGCGCGGCCATGAATTCGATCGCGGCGCACTTCGAGTCGCTCGGCATGACGCCCGCGGATGCCGCCTCCCGCGCCGCGCTCTTCGCCGAGCTCGAGAAGCAGGCGGCGCCGATCCTGGAGGGCGCGCCGCAGTGGCGTCGCTTCACGCCGGGACGGATCGAGATCTTCGGCAAGCACACCGACTACGCCGGCGGGCACTCATTGCTCGCGGCGGTGCCGCGCGGCATCACGCTGGCGGCCCGCAAGCGCGCCGATGGCATCGTGCGCGTGGGCGACATCTTCGACGGCCAGCTGATCGAAGTCGATCCGTCGCAGCCCGCGCCGGCGCACTACCGCGGCCTGCAGCGTTACGTGCACGTCGTCGCGCACCGCTTCTTCCTCAACTTCCCCGGCTGCGAGCTGGGCGCCAGCATCGCGATCGCCAGCGACTTGCCGCGCGCGTCCGGCATGAGCAGCTCGAGCGCGCTGGTGGTCGGCGTCGCGCTCGCGCTCGTCGAACGCGCGAGGCTGCGCGATCGCGAGGAGTGGCAGCGGCACCTCCGGCGCGTCCACGATCTCGCGTGGTATCTCGGCTGCGTCGAGAACGGCCTGAACTTTCCCGGCCTGCCGGGATCCGCCGGCGTCGGCACGCACGGCGGCAGCGAGGATCACACCGCGATCGTCGCCTGCCAGACGGATCACGTCAGCCTCTATCGCTTCGTGCCGGTCAGGCTGCTCGGCGACATGCGGATGCCGGCGGACTGGACCTTCGTGGTCGCATCGTGCGGCGTGCAGGCTGACAAGGCCGACTCCGTCAAGGATCGCTACAACCGCGCCGCCGACGGCGTTCGCGCGCTGCATGCGACATGGAACGAACATGCCGCGGCGCCGGCGCGATCGCTGGCCGACGCGCTGGCGTCGGGCCCGGAGGCGATCGAACAGCTGACCGAGCGGATCGCACCGTCGGACGACGGCCAGTTTTCGGTGGCGGACCTCAAACGGCGCCTGCAGCACTTCATCCGTGAAACCGGGCGCGCGCCGAAAGCGGCAGTAGCGTTTCAAACAGCCGATCGCGCCGCGATCGGCGAGCTGGCGGCGGAATCGCAGCGCGAGGCGGACGAACTGCTGGGCAATCAGATCCCCGAAACGATCCTGATGGCAAGACTGGCGCGCGAACATGGCGCGTTTGCGTCGAGCAGTTTCGGGGCGGGCTTCGGCGGCAGCGTGTGGGCGCTCGTGCCGGCGACGGAAGCCGCCGCTTTCGGCGAACGATGGAGCGCCGCCTATGCGCGCGCCATGCCGAGCATCGGCAGGGTGGCGTGGTTCGCCGCGCGCCCGGGCCCCGCCGCGACAGAAATTGTGTCTTGAGTACCAGTTGATTAAGATTGCGCACAATGTATATCCGGTTGTGGCTCGCGCCACTCGTGGTCTTGATCAGCGTTTCGTGCTCCTCGCAACCGCCGGCGGCCGCGATGCCGCCGTTCGACACGACGATCAGCGTCAAGGACCTGATGGCCAATGTCATGGACCCCGCCGCGGACGTGGTGTGGGAGTCAGTCGGAACCATTTACACGAAGGAAGGCGCCTTCGAAAAAGCGCCGGCCAACGACGATGAATGGAATGCAGTGAAGGCGGGCGCCATCACGCTGGTCGAAACCGGCAACCTCCTGATGCTGCCGGCGAGGACCGGCGGCAGCGAGGAGTGGGTCACGCTGGCGCAGGCCATGATCGCGCAAGGCCATCGCACCATCAAGGCGGCGGAGGCGCACGACAAGGACGCGCTCTTCAACACCGGCGCAGATCTCTACGAGTCGTGCGTGAACTGCCACAAGCGGTTCGACCCGGCCATCACCTCGGTCAAGTAGCGTGTCGCTGCTGGCATTCTGCGAATGGCTCGCTGCCACCGAAGGCAGCATCGCGCTCCACGAGTCGCTCTACATGTATCCGCTCGTGGAGTCGGCCCACGTGCTCGCGCTGTGCCTGTTCGTCGGTCTCGCGGTCGTTCTCGATCTGCGGCTGCTCGGCAGATTGCTGCGCGACGTGCCCGTCTCCCAGGTCATCGCCCGGCTGCTGCCGTGGACGATCGCCGGCTTCGTCGTGATGGTGATCACGGGCGTCCTGCTCTTCTACGCGATTCCCGTCCGCACCTATCAAAGCGTGTGGTTCCGCGCGAAAGTGATCTTCCTGATCCTCGCGGGCATCAACGTCTGGTACTTCCACACCCGCGTCGAAACAGGCGTCGCGCGGTGGGACACCGCCGTCATCACCCCGAAGGCGGCGCGGAGGGCCGGGCTCTTCTCCCTGATTTTGTGGGCCGGCATCATCGTTGCCGGCCGGTTCATTGCCTATAACTGGTTCGACTGCGACATCCAGCCGCAGTCGGCGTTCGTCAACTGGTTTGCCGGCTGCGTCGTGCCGCCCCCTCAATAGGACGCGACCGATGCTGCTGCCCTTCTTTCAGTGGTGCGAAACGCTCTGGCTGGGACAATTCGTCGTCGGCTCCAACTGGCTGTTTCCGGTGATCGAATCGGTGCACCTGCTCGCGCTCGCGCTGCTCGGCGGATCGATCCTGATTGTCGACATGCGGCTGGTCGGGCTCGGCCTGAGCGGCCGCGAGGTCAAGGAAATCGCGCGCGAGGCCAGGCCTTACATGAACTTCGCGCTCTGCATGATGGTCGCGACCGGCGTCCCGCTCTTCCTGTCGGAGCCGATCAAGTGTTATTACAGCCCGGCGTTCTGGGTGAAGATGTGGACGCTCGCGTTCGCGCTGATGTTCACCTATACGATCCGCACCAGGACGACGCGAATGAAGTTCGTACACAACACAACGCGCCGCCAGATGCTGGTCGGCGCGCTGTCGATGGCGCTTTGGTTTACTGTGGCCGCTGCCGGCCGCTGGATCGGCTTCTCCTAAGCCCGTAGCCCGCAGGCCCGTAGACCTTTACCGTCCCCCTGGCTTCTTCGGGACCGGCTTGGTGCCGCCCTCGGTCGGGTCGCTGCCGTCGCGCGGGGCGCCGGTGCCGGACGAACCCATGAACAGCTTGCGGCCGTCGGTGAACGTCACGTCGCGGCCGTTGGCGCGCTTCAGCGAGTGATCCTTGGTCTGATAGCCGTCAACGATGATTTCGGTGCCCACCGCGACAGTGTCCTTGGTGATGCCGCGGCGCAACAGCGTGTTCGGCGTGCCACCCTCGACCATCCAGATCTCGGGCTTGCCATCCTTTACCACCTCGACGTGAATCCAGGTGTGCGGGTTGACCCACTCGAGTCGAGTGACCTTGCCCTGCAGCTTGATCGGCGCGTTCGGATCGAACTCGGCGCCAAACGCATGGTGAGCGATGACGGTGCGGCCGGCGACTGCAACACCGGCAAGAAGCAACAACCCCGCAAGAACGTTTCGTTTGCTCATATTTTTCTTAATTCTTTATTTGTTATTCGTTATTTCTCTTGCTTCGTCCCCAACCGCTTCTCTTCGTTGCGCGCGCCGCTCAGGACATTCGCCAGGGCGTAGTTCCCTTCGTGGCAGGCGTACTCATAGATTAACTCGTTCATGGCCCGGAACGGAATCTCCCCCGTAAACGGGGCCGTGAACGTGGTGGGGTCGTCCACCGTGAACCGGTAATTGATGGTGCTGGCGTCCGAGCGGCGGAAACGCTCGACGACGTGCAGGTTTTCCGAGGAACCGCGGAAATTCTGCTGCGGCGGGAAGTTCGTGGTGTCGACCACCAGCGTGTCGCCTTCCCAGTGCCCGATCGAATCGCCCATCCACGGACGAATGTGTTTCGGCAGGTGCTTGCCGCCGATGCGCACGACGCGGGCGTCGTGAACCATTTCCATCAGGATCATGACGTGATCGGGCGTCTGCACGATCTGCAGGTTGTTGTTGTAGAAGTAATTCGGCACGAGCGGCGTCGTCGGCCCGAACGACAAGAGGCAGCGCTCGGCGAGTGGGCGATACTCGGGATGATCGTACTGCCCGCGGCCCATCATCGTCTTGCCGCGGGCGGCTTGCCGCGCGCGGGCTTCCGGCGTGAGCGACGGGACGCGGCCATCGGGCGGATCGATGATGAGCGAGCTGCGGCGCTGTCCATCGACGATGGCGACCCGCTCACCCGGATCGAGCCAGAAATTGTTGTAGCCCCCGACGTTGCCGGCCGCTCCGGTGGAGCCGTCACCGCCCTTCGGCGGCGCCGTTCGATTCGGATCGCTCGGTTCGTTCAGGCGATCGCGGCGATCGACGACGGACTTTTCCATCCGCGACGCTTCTTCCTCGCTGAGCACGAGGTTCTTCATGTTCTGCGGCCGCTCGAGCGGCGTGATCGTCGCGTTGGTCCAGATGCCCTGCAGATCCGGTTTGCCGTCTGCGGTTCGCAACGCCGCGGGCTTTGCCGCCGGTGCCTGCGCGGCAAGCGACGTCGCACCAATCGCTGCGATCGCCAGTCCGAGCGAGAGTGTTCTGCTCTCATGCTTTCAACCCTTGAACCTGCTTGAACCATTGAACTATTGAACCGGCTGCTTGCGGAATTTGCCGTACATCAACTCCTCGACGAACTCGACGCACTTGAATTGATTCAAGCGCGCGTCCGGGTTGACGTGGCGATACAACGGGAAGCGCATCTTCCAGGGCTTGCTGAAGGTCGCGGGATCCTCGATGGTCGCTTCATACCAGAGATGATCCGGCCCCTGCGGCGTGTAGCGTTCGACGACCTTCAGCTTGTCGCTGTGATGGTTGCCGGCGCGATCGAACCACGACTGATCGTTGAAGCCGGTCACGGTGACGACGAAGGTGTCGCCTTCCCAGACGCCGACCGACTGCCCCATCCACGAATCGATGGGCGCGGGACCCGGATCCTTCAGCAGGATATTGCGCACGGCGCCGGCGTATTCATACGCGACGAACACCGCCTTGTCGCTGTGAAGAATCTGGAACGGCATGGCCATGTAGTTGGCGCGCGGCAGGCCGGGCAGGTAGCACTTGATCTCGGGATCGCGATCGAGCCAGTTCTCCTGGTTCTCTTTCTGCTTCTTCGCCGCTTCCGGCAGGTACGGCAGCTCGTCGCCTTCGACAATACCGTTGCCGGCGGGCACGGCGCCGACGGCCCCGAATGCAAGGACCCCCGCAGCCGGGATGGGAACGACCGGGCCGGCCCGCATGGCCAGCGCCGCTTTCGCCTGGTGCGACAGGATGTCGTAGTTAGCCGTGTTCAGCGCCTGCCAGATGCCGTTCAAATTCGGCTTGCCGGCGATGCGCGCCGGACGCGCCGTTTGTGTCTCCACCGGCGACGTCGTCCAGAAGCCCGCGGCAACGACAATGGCGGTGGCAAAAGCGATAGAGAGATCTCGAGCGATTCGGTGTGTGTGCACTGGTCGGAATGCTGCCATCGCCCCCACGGGATAGTCAAGGGCCACAGAAGGGCGACAGACCGGTCCACCGTAGCGCCTGGCGCGAAGGTGGAAGGGCCGCAGAAGGCACAGAAAGCGCAGAAGCAGACAAGTGCGATGACGAGTAGAATTCGTCATGCTCGTCCGAGGTTCCATCGCTGCGTTGATCGCGCTTGCAGGCGCTCTTCCGACGCACGCTCAAAGGCCTGCTCCACCCAAGCCGCAACCGGCGCCGGTGATCGAGTTCTTCGAGGTGCACGAGCTCTCGATTTCCGATCTGCAATCCGCGCTGTCCTCGGGCCGGGTGACGTCGCGCGGGCTGGTCGAGTCGTACCTCGCGCGCATCCAGGCCTACGACCAGGCGGGGCCGCGCCTGAACGCGATCGTCGCGATCAATCCGCGCGCCCGCGAGGACGCGGACGCGCTGGATCGCGAGCGCGCCGACAAGACTCTGCGCGGTCCGCTGCACGGGATTCCCGTCCTGATCAAGGACAACTACGACACCGCCGACATGCCGACCTCGGGCGGCGCGCTGGGACTGGCGACGCTGCAGCCGGCGGCCGATGCCTTCCAGGTGAAGAAGCTGCGCGCCGCGGGCGCGGTCATCCTCGGCAAGACGACGATGCACGAGCTGGCGGCGGGGATTACGACGGTCTCGTCGCTGACCGGACAGACACGCAATCCGTACGATCTCTACCGCGTGCCCGGCGGATCGAGCGGCGGCACCGGCGCCGCCATCGGCGCGAGCTTCGCGGCCGCGGGTATGGGCAGCGACACGTGCGGATCGATCCGCATCCCGGCGGCGAACCAGAACCTGGTCGGCCTACGCGGCACGCATGGCCTGTCGAGCAGGAGCGGCGTCATGCCGCTGTCGTCGACGCAGGACATCGCGGGACCGCTGGCGCGAAGCGTGATCGATCTCGCGATCATGCTCGACGCGACCGTCGGTCCCGACCCCGACGACAAGATCACGGCCGAATCCGCCTCCCACATTCCGAAGTCGTATCGTGACGCGCTCGGCGCCGACGGATTGAAGGGCGCGCGTATCGGCGTGCTGCGCGCGCTCTGGGGCAACGCGCCCGAGGACGACGAGGTAGCCGGCATCGTGCGCAAGGCGCTCGATGGCTTCAAGGCGCAGGGCGCCGACGTCGTGGACGTGAGCGTGCCCGGACTGGACGACCTGCTGCGCGAGAGCAGCCTGATCGGCGACGAGTTCAAGTTCGATCTTGCCGCGTATCTCGCGAAGGTGCCGAATGCGCCGGTGAAGTCGCTGGGCGAGATTCTCGATCGCGGACTCAATCATGCCGAGCTCGATGCGACGTTCCGGTTGCGCAATCAGCCGGAGAAGCGCGAGACCGAACACTATCGCCAGGCGATGATCAAGCGTCGCACGCTTCGCGCCGCCGTGCTGGCGACGCTCGAGGAATTGCGGATCGACGCGCTGGCGTATCCGACGCTTCGCCGCAAGCCGGCCTTGATCGGCGAGGCGCAAGCCGGCACCAACTGCCAGCTGAGCGCGACGACTGGGCTTCCCGCGATTGCGATGCCGGCCGGCTTCACTACCGACGGCCTGCCGATCGCGCTCGAACTGCTCGGCGGCGCGTGGGACGAGGCGAAGCTGTTGAAATACGCGTATGCGTGGGAGCAGGCGGCCAAGCCTCGGCGTCCGCCATTCAGCGCGCCGCCCCTGGTGAACGGCGCCGCCCCGGCGCAGACCCTGGCGGACATCACGATCGGGAATGCCTCGATCAAGTTCGCCTACGACGCCACGACCGGCGCGCTTCGCTACGAGGCCGCCACCATGAAGATGGCGCCGTCCGATCGCGTGCTCGCGCTCGCGCTGCATCGCGGCGAGAGCGGCAAGCCGGGACCGATCGTCGCGCACCTGCTCGCGCCGAATCAGATCGTGGGATCGGGAACGCTCAGCCTGCGCGGCAGGAACCGCGAGGACCTGGTCGGCGGAAGACTCTACGTTCAGCTCTACACGAAGCAGATGCCGCTGGGGTTTGAGAGGCAGAAGCTGACGCTGCGGTAGAACGACAGACCGGTTCCATAGTTCCAGGTCCCAGTTCAGGTTCTGTGCGGTTCATCGATGCACTCAGCAGAAACCCGGAACCGTCCGACGGAACCGTGGAACGTCTGGAACCTCGTCGGCATATACTTTGCCGCGTCCATGCCGTTGTCGCCCGGAATGACGCTCGGGTGCTTCGAGATCCTGGCGCCGCTCGGCGCCGGCGGGATGGGCGAGGTGTATCGCGCGCGTGATACCCGGCTCCAACGCGATGTCGCGCTGAAGCTGCTGCCGGAGACCTTCGCCTCCGATCCCGATCGCATCGCGCGCTTCGAGCGCGAAGCTCACACCCTCGCCGCGCTCAACCATCCGCACATCGCGCAGGTCTACGGTTTCGAACGCGGCGAGTCGTCGCAAGCATTGGTGATGGAACTGGTCGAGGGTGATGACCTGTCGCAGCTGATCGCGCGCGGCCGGCTGCCACTCGACGACGCGCTGCCGATCGCGCGGCAGATCGCCGAGGCCCTCGAAGCGGCGCACGACGCCGGCATCATCCATCGCGATCTCAAGCCCGCCAATATCAAGGTGCGGTCGGACGGCACGGTCAAGGTACTCGACTTCGGTCTCGCCAAGGCGCTCGATCAGGGATCAGGGATCGGGGGCCAGGGATCAGGGGAACTCGCGAATTCGCCGACGATCACATCGCCCGCGCAGATGACGCACGCTGGGATGATTCTCGGCACCGCCGCTTACATGTCGCCGGAACAGGCGCGCGGCAGGATCCTCGATCGCCGGACCGACGTGTGGGCGTTTGGATGTGTGCTGTTCGAGATGCTGACCGGCGTTCGCGCCTTCAGCGGCGACGACGTCACCGAAACGCTGGCGTCGATTATGAAATCGGATCCGCCGATGGATCGGCTGCCGGGCGACACGCCCGCCGAGATTCGCCGATTGCTGACGCGCTGCCTGCAGAAGGATCGGCGGCTCCGCCTTCAACACATTGGCGACGCTCGTCTTGAGCTCGACGACGCTGCGCATCCGACATCCGCGCCCGTGCCAGCCACCACGACTCGCACTCTCGGACGGCGCGCATGGCTTGGCGTCGCGGCAATTGCGATCGCGGCAGTCGGCGCGGGACTTGGGCTCGCGGAATGGCGGCGTTCAGGCGAGCCGGTAACATCGGTGCAGTTCGCGATCGTTCCGCCACCTCAAGCAACGCTCGCCACGCCGGCCGGCGCCGGCACGGGTGTCGCGCCGCAGTTCGCGATTTCACCGGATGGCCGCGCGGTGGTCTTCGTAGCCACTGGCGAGAGGGGCATTCAGCTCTGGTATCGAGCCCTCGACGCCGTAGACGCGCGCGTCCTGCCGGGCACCGAAGACGCGATGTTTCCGTTCTGGTCGCCTGATAGCCGCTCGATAGGTTTCTTCGCCGACGCAAGACTCAAGAGGATCAGTGTCGACGGCGGCCCGCCGCAGGTTGTGTGCGACGCGGAGTTGGGGCGCGGTGGGACCTGGAATCGCGACAACGTGATCGTTTTCGCGCCGTCGTCAACGGCAGGCGGGTTACAGCGCGTGTCAGCGGATGGAGGGATACCACAAGATACTTCGACGATCGATTCCGAATACGACGAAACGAGTCATCGCTTTCCCTTTTTCCTGCCAGACGGAAAACACTTTCTTTACACCGCAACGGTCGGCAGCTGCTGCCCCGCTCTGAAGCCGGCGAGGATTAAGGTCGGAGTTCTCGACGCCGCGGACGGCGAGACGATCGCGCAGCTCGAATCCTCGGTGATCTTCGCCAGTGGCCACCTGTTATTCGCCGAGGCGTCGAGCGGCACCTTGATGGCGCGGCCGTTCAATGACCGCACACGACAGTTCCTCGGTGACGCCTTCGCCGTCGCCGAGGGTATTGCGACCGAAGGGAGCCGCTACGCCAGCGTCTCCGCATCGTCAAACGGAGTCCTGGCATACGCGCTCGGCCAATCGCCGCTGACGTCGCGGCTAACCTGGTTCGAACGCTCAGGTCGACAGCTCGGCACTGCCGGGGAACCGGGCGTAACACTGCAGATGTCGTTGGCGTCAGACGACCGACACACCGCGGTTGCCAGGGTTGACCTGCAGACCGGCAATCGCGACATCTGGGTGCTGGACACCGCCACGAGTACGCAATCGCGCACGTCATTCGACGCGGGCTCAGACGACTCGCCCATGTGGTTTCCGGATCGCCAACACATCCTATTCGTCGGCCAGCGCGGCGGCTTCTGGGCGATCTTCCGGAAGGCCATAGCCGAGGCTACGAGCGAGGAAGCGATCTTCACTCAGGAAGGCGGCCAGCGCCGCGGCCTTCGCGTGAGCGATATTTCGGCAGACGGCACGCTCATCCTTTTCCAACAGGCACCGCGAGACCAACCCCGCCAGACAGACCTCTGGATCTTACGGAAGGGAGAGAAGACTCCAGCTCCATACCTGCAGACAAACGCTGTCGAGAGCGAGGCGACATTTTCGCCCGACGGAAAATGGATTGCTTATCAAAGCAACAATCCTGGCCAGCCCCCGCAAGTGATGGTGCGAGCGTATCCGACGGCAGGCGGGCTCTTTCAGATCTCGCGGGGCACTGGATTCCAGCCGCTGTGGCGTAGTGACGGCAAGGAGCTGTTCTTCCTGACGAACGAGGGAGTGATGGCCGTCGCCATCGACACCGCCAATGGGTTCCATCATGGAGAGCCGCAGCCGCTGTTCGCCGCCACCGAATATGGGCGCGGCATCGCTCGGTCGGAACTACGGCGTCACTCGTGATGGTCAGAGATTTCTCATCAACGTTCCGCCACATGAATCGACGGCGCAAGCACTGACGCTGACCACGAATTGGCTCGCGGCGGCGCGGAAATGAGAACTAGCACCCGTCACGGTTCCACAGTTCCATCGTTCCACGGTTCCATGGTTTGGTTCTGCCGCGGTTCCAGGCGTTCGGCGTGCGGTCGAACCTTGTAACCGCATTCAGAACGAAGCCGTGGAACCATGGAATTGTGGAACCGTGGAACCGTGATCGGTGCAGGTTTATGGCTGCAGGTACCGAAGCATCCAGTCGTAATTCCGCTGCATCACAGTCCTTTCCTGCTGCGGCTCGTAGAACACATGGCCGCCGCGAGGATAGATGTCCATCTCCGCCGTCTTGCCGTGCGCCTGCAGCGCCTTGAAGAACTTCTGCGCGGTCGCGAGCGGCACGCGCGGGTCTCGATCGCCGTGCGAGAGCAGGATCGGCGTCGTCACCTTCGCGGCGTGGGTCAGCGGTGAGCTGCGCGCGTAGCCTTCGGGGTTTTCCCACGGCAGCTTGTAATACTCCGCCATCAAGTCGCCGCCATCGGTGAGGTAATAGAGATCGCTGAGGTCGGCGATGCTCGCGCCCGCCGTCGCGGCCTTGAAGCGCGACGTCTGCGTGACGATCCAGTTGGTCATGTAGCCGCCGTAGGACGCGCCCATCACGCCGAGCCGATTCTCGTCGGCAATGCCCCGCGCGATCAGATGATCGACGCCGGCCATGATGTCCTTGTAGTCCGGGCCGCCCCAGTCGTTGATGATCATCCGGTGCCCCGCTTCGCCGTAGCCCGATCCGCCGCGCGGCATCGGGAAGAGCACGGCGAATCCGGCGCTTGCAAAGGCTTCCGTCGGATACGGATCGATCTGCCCCGGCACGTGCATGAACTGCGGGAAGATGCCGAGCGTCACGCCGCCGATCGGCCCGCCGTGGCAATACACGAGCAGCGGGATCTTCGACGTGCCATCGTAGCTGGGCGGGGTGAGCAGCAGCCCCCAGATTTCCATCCCGTCGAACGACTTCCAGGAGATCGGCTTCAGCTCGCCGAGCGCCAGCTGTTTCAATTCCGGATTGATCGTCGTCAACTGGCGCGCCTGCTTCGACCCCACATCCATCACGACGAGATCGCCCATGTCGCGCGCGCCGACTTCGCGATACGCGATCGTCCTTCCGTCGCGGCTCATGCTGATCGAGTACTGCACCGCCGCCTTGTCGCTGCCGAGGCGCTCCGCCGTGCCGTCGGCCAGGGTCACCTTCACGATCGGCATCTCGAACATGCGCGCGCCGGTCGCGAACGTCCCTTCGTTCATCGTCACGTAGACGGCCTGGTTGTCGGGCGCCCACAGGATCTCGGCGATCCACGCGCCGTTCATCGGATAGGCCCGCACGTTCTTGTTCGTGCCCGAGGCATCGGCGACGACGAGACCGCGCGGCGCGATGATGCCCTGGCGTTCGCCGGTCGAGATGAAGGAGATCTTGCGGCCGTCCGGCGAGAACTGCGGCGACACGTTCATGCCGGGACGATCGATGATCGGCCGCACGGCGCCGCCTTCGGCGCTCACCGCGAAAATCTTCGTCTGGTACGGCGCGAGGAAACCAACGACCGGCGCCCACGCATAGGCGATCTCCTTGCTGTCGGGCGACCACGCGAAGCTGTCCACGTGCTGGTTGGAGGCGGTGATCGATCGAGCGGGGCCCGGCGGATCGATCGGCTGCAGCCACAGGCGCAGTGCCGGCGGGCTCGAGCCTACGTGGTTGGCGACCGCCGGACTCGACGGACCAGGATCTCGCGTCACGTAGGCGAGGTACTTTCCGTCGGGAGACCACTCGTACGCGCCAACACCGAGGGGCGCAGAGGTCATCACGCGAGCCCCGGTGTTGTCGGGCTTGATGCTGAGGACTTGCGGCCCGTTCTTCTCTGCGACGAGCACCGAGAGGTTCCCGCCGGGCTGCCACCGCACGCGGGGCGCCGGCAGCGCGGGCGTGAACAGTTTGTAGCTGGCCGCGAGTTGCCTGGGCGGGCCACCAGTTGCAGGGATCACGAACAACGCGGGCTCATGCGCGTTGCGGGGCACCGACGGCGTCGAGACGGTATAGGCGACCTGATCGCCCGACGGCGAGATCTTCGCGTCGTTGATCGTTCTCAACGTCATCAGATCGTCAATCGTGACCCGCCTGCCTGATTGCGCTTCAACTTGCGCAATCAGCAGGGCGACGATCAGAACAAGGTTCCAGAGGTTCCAAGGGTTCCAGATGGTTCCAGAGGTTTCGTTCTGAATGCGGTACCAAGGTTCCAACGCGCGTCGAACGCCTGGAACCGCTGCAGAACGAAACCTTTGGAACATCTGGAACTCCTGGAACCGTGGAACCTGCGCGAGCTTCGGTAAACAGTCGCGCCCGAAAGATCGACTGGGCGCGAAGAGCCGGGACTACCGAGCGCTACGCGCATTTCGTTGGAGACGATGTCGTAGACGCCGATGTGACCGGCTGTCGGTGATACCAAGATCGATGAACGGATATGGGCGCGCCGCGGCGTTCACCGATGCCGTTCCTGCTTCGATGACGGTTCCGGATTCCGCGAGCAGTTCGTAGGTAAGGTCAGTGCCCGTCGCTGTGCGGCGCGTGAATCGAAGGCCCGCCGGTCCATCGCCGCCGGCCCGCGTCCACATGCGCGAAGCCGGGAACCGGAGGTCGCGGGGGTTCGTCGCGAATGGCTCGACCAGCTCCTGCGGGAATGCCGCGCTCGACCACAGCCCATCGAACAACGGCCTCGCCGTCGCGATCAGAAAGGGCTCCGGACTCACCGCGTTCGGATGGTTGGTTTCGCGGTAGTACTCGAAGTCGTCGAGCTGGAAGTGCGTCATCGCGAAAGACAAGCCGGTGCCTGGGGTGCCTGGGTGCCAAACAGGGTGCTCACGGTGCCTGCGATGCCAAGAGGCTGGCCGACACGCACAACACTTTGCGTGCACGATGTCGGCGTTCACGCTCGCGAGGTTCGTGTATGTAGTCCGGTAGTGGTGCGCTCCGACGATGTGCTCGAGGTGCACAGTAAAGCGGCCTGCCGTGACCGAATCCGGAACGACGTTCTCCACGATGCCGGCTGCGGCCGCGCGCACGATTCCGCCGATTCGATATTCGATATCCCAACCGGGATGACCGTCCGCGGCGTGTTCGGGGCCATGGTACCCGAACGGTGCAATCCCGAAGACGATGCTCGCCGCATCACCTGGTTCGACGGGCAACGCCAGGGCGAGCACGCCAGGCACAGTGGTCGGTAACGACGGTGCCGTCAGCGGTGGCGCGGGCTCGGCAACTGCTGTCGGCGCGAGCGGCGGTTGGCCGTTGATGCACGCCGCCATCGGCATCATGATTCCTGCCAGAAACCACAGCTTTCGCATCGCGGACATCGTACCCCCATTTGCCGGAGCCAACGTTTTCCGCTACTCTGAACAGACATGACGTTGCTTCGGCGTCGCGTACGCGCGGTGGCGTTGGCCTGGCTGCTCTGCCAGGTGGCGTCGCTGTCGGCGTTTGTGCCGGACAATGCTGCATTTCGCACGCGGCCGAAGCGGCCGCGAAGGAGAAAGCAGCCGCGTGTCATGAAGAAGCGCGCGCCGGCGCCGAACGAAGGCGATGCGTGCCCGCTTCACGACGGCCGCACTGCGCACGATTGCTGCGCGATCACCAACGCGTGCGACGGGCCCGGGTCGCAGCTCCTGAGCTTGTTTGCCTTCGTCAGCACGGTCGACGAGCCGGTCATCTCGTCGACGATTCTCGACTCCACATCCTCGTTCGTGCCGCCCGCACCGCCGGTGCTTGCGCGGCTGTCCCTCCCCGACGCTCCTCCGCCCAAAAACTAGCGCTCAGCTTTCGGCGATCAGCTCGCGGCCCGTGCCGATCTGATCACGATTCCTGTCAGCACTTTTGGAGGAGCAATGTTTTCTCGTGTCAGTTATTTGATCGCGTTGGCGCTTGCGCTGACCATCGCACGTCCAGTCTCCGCGCAACAGACGGTCGACGTCGGCAGCATCAGCGGACGGGTCGTTGACGCCAGCGGCGCCGCGGTGCCCGGCGCATCGGTGACCGCGACCCATCTGGCCACCAACGTGGTGGCTTCGGCCACGTCGGACGTCTACGGCCGATTCCGATTTCCCTACTTGCGCATCGGCAGCTATGAGATCGCGGTCAGGCTGTCCGGTTTCTCAGATATGACACGCCGGCTCACCGTCTCCGCCGGTTCGGCGTTCGAACTGCCCTTCGCGTTGGCCGTCGCCGGTGTCGAGTCCAACGTGACCGTCACCGC
The DNA here is from genome assembly GCA_963833135.1 of uncultured cyanobacterium. GTDB lineage: Bacteria > Acidobacteriota > Vicinamibacteria > Vicinamibacterales > UBA2999 > 12-FULL-67-14b. The sequence goes on from CAWHWW010000023.1 coordinate 259,658, forward strand.
CGAGACGCCGGTGATCGAGACCGCCCGCAGCCAGATCGCCGCGACGGTGTCGGAGGCCGAAGTCACCGCGCTGCCGATGAACGGGCGGAACTTCCTGGAGCTGGCGTTGCTGGCACCGGGCGTTGCGCCGGCCAACATTGCCAGCACCCAGCTATTCCCCGAGACGTCGGCTGTTCCCGGCGTCACGCTCTCGGTGGGAAGCCAGCGCAATCTCTCGAACAACTTCGTCGTGGACGGGCTGTCGGCCAACGACGATGCGGCGGGGTTGAGCGGGATTACTTACGGTGTGGATGCAATCGAGCAGGTCCAAGTCGTGACATCCGGGGCCCAGGCCGAGCTCGGGCGCGCGCTCGGCGGTTACATCAACGTGGTCACCAAGAGCGGCACCAACACCCTGCGCGGGACCGTCTACGATTTCGTCAGGGACGACAGCCTGAATGGTGAGAACGCGCTCTCGGGCACCAAGCTGCCGATGAATCAGTCGCAGTTCGGTGCCAGCGTCGGCGGTCCGGTCGCCGCCAACCGCACATTCTTCTTCGCCAACGCCGAGATGCGGCAACTTGATCAGACCGGTCTCACGACAATCCCCGACGGTAACGTGGCGGTCATCAACGCGCAGTTACGCGCCACGGGCTACCAGGGCCCGGCGATCTCTACCGGCGTCTACCCGAATCCGGTCGATACCACGAACCTGCTGGCCAAGGTCGATCACCAGGCCGGGCGCGATCAGCTGAGCGTTCGCTACAGCCGCTATTCGGCCGGCGCGACGAACTCGCGCGGCGCCGGCGGCCTGAGCGCCCCGACGGCTTCGTCCAATCTCGACAACGTCGACCAGGCGTTCGCAATCAGTAATTCGCTCGTGCTATCGACGCGCACCGTCCTCGAGACCCGCGCGCAGTACGCCTATAGCCACCTGCTGGCGCCGCCGTCGGAGCCGATCGGGCCGGCCGTCAGCATCGCCGGCATTGCGACGTTCGGCACGAGCTCGAGCAGCCCGACGGGACGCCTGAACAGGATGTTCCAGATCGTCAACAACCTGTCGCATCAGCGCGGAGCACACGCGCTTCGCGCCGGCGTCGACTTCCTCTACAACGACGATTTGATCACCTTCCCTCGCTCGGCACGTGGGAGTTACACGTTCTCGTCGCTCGCCAATTTCCTGGCCGGGACTTACAACAACGCCGGCTACGCGCAGACCTTCGGCATCACCGAACGCGGTCAGACCAATCCCAACATCGGCGTCTACGCGCAGGATGAGTGGAAGGTGACATCGGACGTGACGATCAATGCCGGCCTCCGCTACGACCTGCAGTACCTCGAGACGATCGACACGGACACCAACAATGTTTCGCCGCGGGTCGGCGTGGCGTGGTCACCCTTCGAGTCGCGCCGTACGCTGATTCGCGGCGGCGCCGGCCTGTTCTTCGATCGCGTGCCGCTGCGGGCACTCGCCAACGCCCTGATGTCAGCCGGGAACACCACCGATGCGACATCGCTGCGCCAGTATGTCGTCAGCCTGTCGCCGACGCAGGTCGGCGCGCCGGTGTTCCCGAACATCTTGCCGGCGCCGGTCCCGTTGGTGACGCTGCCCAACCTGACGACGATGGATCGCGACCTGCAGAACGCCGTGTCGCGCCAGGCGAGCGCGGAAATCGAGCAGCAGTTCGGTGAGCGCAGGACGCTCAGCGTCGGCTATCAATACCTCAAAGGCACGGGACTGTTGATGACCATCAACCAGAACGTGCCGACGTGCGTGGCGTCCGGCAACAACAACGGTTGCCGGCCAATCTCGACATACGCCAACAATAGCCAGTACTCGTCGGCCGGGACCTCGACGTACCACGGCATGCTGGTGTCGCTGACCGAGCGGACGCAGCGATTCGGCCAATATCGCATCTCGTACACGCTGTCGAAGGCGATGAACAACGTCGGCGAAGCGTTCTTCAGCTCACCGATCGACCCAACCGAACTCTCGAAAGACTGGGGGCGCTCCGATAACGACCAGCGCCATCGCCTGGTCGCCAACGGCACCTTCCAAAGCGGCGGTTTTCAGTTTGGCGGCACGGTGGTCGCCTATTCGGCGCCGCCATTCAACATCACGTCTGGCGTCACGACGGTGCAGGGCACGGCCGGGCGGCCACTCGTCGATGGTGAGTTCATCGAACGCAATGCCGGCGAGGGCACGGCCTACTTCAGCCTCAACGCGCGTGTCGGCTACACGTTTCGCTTCGGCGGACGGTGGCAGTTCGAGGTGCTCGCAGAGGCTTTCAACCTGACCGACCACGTCAACGTCGTCACGCGAAACACGAACTTTGGCGCCGGCGCATATCCGACCAACCCGTCCGCGACGTATGGACAGCTCACCGCTGTCGGCGATCCACGCGCCTTCCAGTTCGGCCTCCGATTGAGGTTCTGAGCCACCGATTGACACAAATGAATTCGATCCACAGATCAACACAGATGAATTCGACCCATCGATTACCACCGATCATGCGGGTTCTCACGGCGATGATCATGGCGGCCGCGATCACTCACTTGGCTGCGGCGCAAACCGGCACCACACTGGCGGTGCTGAATCGCGCGAACAGCACGCCGTGGGTCGCCGCATCCGGCTCGTTCGTTGCGGTGACCTGGGGCGCGGCCGCGAACGGCAAGGGCGACGTCTTCGTGGCGACCAGCCACGACGGCGGTTACGCCTTCTCGGCGCCGGTCCGGGTCAACGCGACCGAGGGCGACGCGCGGACGAGCGGCGAGATCGCGCCACGGGTCGCATTGAGTCTCCATTCCGGCGCACCGCATCCGGAGATCACGGTGACGTGGAACGCGAAAGGCGACACGACCGAAATCAAGACGGCGCGCTCGCGTGACGGCGGCCGCACGTTCATCGGCGAGCGGAGCCTGCAGGCCAAGGGTGCGCTCGGCGATCGCGGCTGGCAGGCCTCGGCGGCCGATTCGCGCGGCGTCCTGCACACCATCTGGCTCGATCACCGGGCGATGGCGGCGGCCAAGGCGGCGGGCGATCATTCCGAGCACAAAGGGGAACACGACGGCGTCGCCATGGCGCAGAAGTCCGCGCTCTACTACGCGGCGGACGGCGCGGCCGAGCGCGAGCTGTTCAAAGGCGTCTGCTACTGCTGCAAGACCGCGATGGCGATCGGCCCAGGCGGTGAGATCTTCGCGGCCTGGCGCCATGTGTTCCCCGGCAACATGCGCGACATGGGTTTCACGATGTCGCGCGACGGCGGCAAGACCTTCACGCCGCTCGCACGCGTGAGCCAGGACGGCTGGTCGATCCAGGGCTGCCCTGACGACGGCCCGGCGATGGCGGTCGACGCCAAGGGCACGGTGCATCTCGTGTGGCCGACCGTGCAGAGCGAACAAGGCGTGATCCTCTACGCAACCTCGAAGAACGGCGCCGCATTCTCGATGCCGGTTCGCGTGCCAACGCTCGGTGGTCTGAAGCCGTCGCATCCACAGGTCGCGGTCGATCGCTCCGGCCGCGTGTTCGTGGCGTGGGACGAGGTGCGCGACGGTATCCGCCGGGCGGCGATAGCAACGATTGGCGGATCGAAATCGCCGGACATCCTCGACGCGGTGACATCGTATCCGGTGATGGCGCCAACCGACCGCGGCCTCGTCGCCGTGTGGACGTCGGGGCCGCCGGCTCGTTCGACGATCGGCGTCCGCGTCATACAGTGAAAGGGCTACGGGCTGGCGGGCTTGCGGGCTACGGGCTACGGGCTACGGGCTTACGAACATCATCTCGTGAGGGCTGATCTTGTGATCAAGACACGCAGCGTGCAGTCTGATGATCGAAAGGACGATGGGCTGAGGATCCTGGCCACGCGCTTCCGCGGCCGCGGGCTGCCGGCGTCGAAGTACGACGTCTGGATGCCGGCGCTCGGACCGAGCGAGCAGCTTCTCAAGGCGGTCATGGGCGGCGCGATCGAGTGGAAGACGTTCACCAGGCGGTATCACGATGAGCTCTTCCTCGACGGCCCGATCGACGACCTGAGCGAGACGATCAAGAATCACGGGCAGAAGTCGACGCTGCGACTCCTGCGCGCGCTGGGCATGAAACAGAACGTGACGCTGCTCTGCCACTGCGTCGAAGACGCGAAGGAGTGTCATCGCTTCCTGCTCGCGAAAGAGATCGCGAAGGCTTAGATCAGGCGGGCGCGGATTTCGGGCGGCGGGATCTCGCACGCGTTCGATTCGCCGGCGAGGCGATGCCGCACCGCCGCGATCACCCGGTACGCCGCGTCGCGAATCGGCAGCGGCACCCACAGGAAGACGGCCGCGAACTTCCACGGCGCGCGCAGGCGGCGCGCGATCCGCAGCACCGCCGTCGAGCGTAGATACACCTCGCCGTCTTCGATCAGGATGATGGAACGCGGCGGCCTCGCGTGTCGTGCCGTGCTGTTCGAGGAGCCGCGCGGCCTCGGGCGTCTGTGACGCGCCGAAGCGGAAATAGCCGTCGTCACGGGCCGCGATGAACTTGACCGACCGCTTCGCAAAAGGCGCACGTCCCGTCGAAGAGGATGACTCCGGCCACAAGGAGATTGTAAGGCCTACGGAACGGATTAACCACGAAGGACACGGAGGACACGGAGGCCTCTTTTCAAAATACCAGTGCCGCTTAGCAGCATGGGCGTTTAGAAAGGAATGCTTCGTGCCCTTCGTGTCCTCCGTGGTTAACGTCCGTGACAGCTCTTACTGCCAGGTAACACGCGCGCCGACGCGAACCGTGCGCGGCCAGCCGATCGAGCGCAGCGGCGTGCGCGCGGTGTCGTATTCAGTGTCGAGGATGTTCTCGACTGCCAGGAACGCATTGAGGCCGCGAACGACGGCGCGGCTGACTGTCGCATCCCACACGCCATACGCGCCGAGCACGAACGCCGGGGTGTTGAGGTCGTCATCGAACTGCTCGCCGCTGAAACGCACCTGCGTCGCGGCGGTGAACCAGCGCGGATCGGCCCAGGTCAGCGAAACGCCGCCCTGCACTTTGGGCACCTGCGGCACGAAGTTGTCCTCGATCGCCGGCGTCGCCACCGAGCCGCGGAAATGGCTCGACGTGAACACGACCTGGCCGCTCGCGCTCAGGGTGTTGGTGAAGCGTGTGTCGACTTCGATTTCGAGGCCGGTCGCGCGAATCGTGTCGGAGTTCTGGCGCTGCCGGACGATCTGCGTCGGCGTCTGCGACAGGGTCACGTTGGCGATCGCGCCGTCGAGATTGTTGAAGAAGTAAGTTCCGCGAATCGAGGTGGCCGCAAACTGCGCCAGCACGCCGCCCTCGACGCCGGTGAGCGTCTCCGGGTCGAGCAGCGGGTTGGCGTTGGTGATCTGGTTGCCCACCGCAAATCGGCGATGCAGCTCGTTGAGTGTCGGCGTCCGGTTCGCGTAATACGCGGACGCCTGCATCTGGTAGCGGCCGGCGCGATAGGCCACGGCGCCGCGCGGACTCAGGTAGGTGACGTCCTTGGTGGGCAGCGCTGCATCCGCGGGCTCCGACTTCCACGAATCGGCGCGGAGACCCATTTCGAAGGAGAGCGCGTCGGTGGCCGCGACGTTCGCTCGCGCATAGGCGGCGGCGACATTCTCCGTGCCGCCCGACAGGAACGGACCGCTCTTCGTGTTCACGCCGGTCACCAGCGCGTAGCGATATTCATCCTGCAGGGAATCCGTGTGCCGGTAATCACCGCCGACGATCAGCGTCACCTTGTCGATCGGCCGCGTCCACTGCGCGTTCAGTGCCCGATGCGACGTGTCGATGAACTGCTCGAACGTCAGGCGTTCGGTGGCGCGGCCGGCCGCGACCGCCGAGAACGTCTGGTAGTAGTCCTGCGAGCTGCCGACGCCGTGCAGTTCGAAGACGCCGCCGCCGACGTAGCCGCCGGCATCGAGCGCAAACTGCTGCCAGTCGGTGTTATTCACCTGGACGACGGTGCCATTGCCGCGGTCTTCCGAATACCAGGCGCCGCGCCCGTTGACGTGCCAGTTGCCGCCGCGTTTGCCGAACGTCGCAAAGCCGGTGTTGTAGTCGCTGTCGGCTTTCGTGTCGACCGCGCCGCGCACCTCGGGCGCGAGCACGTAGGCGCCATCGGTGCTGACGCCTTCATAGGCGCCGCTCGCGTTCCAGCCGTCCTTCTCCGCTGCGACGAACAGCGATCCGCGGAACGTGTCGTGCGATCCGCCGTCGAACGTCGCCCGGGCGCGCGTGCGGCTCGGCTGCACGGTGAGCAGCTGAATGACGCCGCCAAGGGCGCCGGCGCCGTAAAGATCGCCCGTCGCGCCGCGCACCACTTCGACGCGATCGATCGCGGCGAGCGGGATGCGATTCCAGTAGACCCAGCTGCCGAACGGATCGTTCAGCGGCACGCCGTCGGCGAGCACGAGCGTGCGGCTCGATCCCGACCCCGACACGCCGCGCAGCGTCACGCCTTGCGTCGTCGGATTCGCGACCCGCGAGGACGATCGACGGAACAACGTGAACCCGGGCGTCGAACGCAGCGCGTCGTCCAGGGCGCCGGCCGCCATGTTGCTCAACTCCGCGGACGTCAGCACGGTGGAACTGGCCGCGCTCGGCAGCCGCTCGGCGCCGCGCGTCGCGGTGACGACGACGGAGTCGGCAAAGTTGACGGGACGCAGGACGACCTGCACCGGGGCAGTGCCGTCGACTTCGACGTCGACGGTTTCAAACCCTTCCGATGCGACACGCACGCGCGCCGCCATCACGCCGGCGTCGAAGTTGCCGTCGCCGTCGGTCTTGACGGTGCTGGTGCGGCCGTCACGCGCGGTGATGGTGATGTCGGCGCCGGGAATCACCGCGCCGGAAATGTCGACGACGGTGCCGACGGTATTGCCGGAGGCCGGTTGCTGCGCGGGCGATGCGGCGACTTGTCCCGCCGCAGCGTCTGCGCGAAGGCGGACCCCCTGCCCGGCGGCAGGCGTCGCGGTCATCAGAGCTGCCGCGATCAGAAAGAAGAAGCCTGACTGTCGGATCATAAAGGTAGACTCTACAACAGTTCTTTCGATGGCCGAACCCGATCGCTACCTCCTCGAGGGACCGCATTCCCGCTTCCAGGAGCTCGGTCTTCTCCTCCGCGCCGGCCGCGATTTCGTCCGCGGTTTTCGCGCGCTCCACTTCGTCGGTCCCTGCGTCACGGTGTTTGGATCGGCGCGGTTCGACGAGCACCACCGCTACTACGCGATGGCGCGCGAAGTCGGCGGCGCGCTGGTCGGGCTGGGCTTCACGGTCATGACCGGCGGCGGTCCCGGCGTGATGGAAGCGGCGAACCGCGGGGCGCGCGAAGCCGGCGGGCGATCCGTCGGCTGCAACATCGAGCTGCCGTTCGAGCAGGCGCCGAACGCCTATCTGGATCGATGGGTGACGACGGAATACTTCTGGGTGCGGAAGGTATTGCTCGTGAAGTACTCCTATGCGTTCGTCGTGATGCCGGGCGGCTTCGGCACGCTCGACGAGCTGACCGAAGCGCTCACGCTGATCCAGACGCGCAAGATCCTGCAGTTTCCGATCGTGCTGATGGGCCGTGATTACTGGTCGCCGTTCATCGCGATGATCAAGACGATGGTGGACGCGGGCACGATCTCCGCTGCCGACCTCGACCTGATGCTGGTCACCGATTCGGTGCCGGACGCGATGGCTCACATCGAGCTGCACGCGGTGCAACATTTCGGACTGAAGCGGCGAAAGGCGCCGCGTTCGCGAAAGATCCTGGGAGAATCGCCGCTCGTCGAATAGTGTCCGCCTGCGCTCGCACAGAATTGCACGCGAGCGACGGCGCGACCTCGCCGTAGCGGCCTTCGGCCGCGAAGGCGGGCACACAGGTGCTAAGCTTGATCAGATATGAGGCTCGCCAAACTGGCGGTAGCCAGTGTGAGTCCGACCGTTGGCGCCGTCCGCTCCAACGTTTCCCGCCTGATCGCGGTCGCGAAGGAGATGGCCGGCGCGAACGTCACGATCGGCGCGTTTCCCGAACAGGCGATCGGCGGCTACCCTCCGGAGGATCTGGTGCAGTGGCCAGGTTTCCTGGTCGGGCAGCGGCAGGAGCTCGAGCGGTTCGCGAAGGAAACCAGCGGATCGGCGACGGTCTACGTGCTCGGCCTCGCCGTCTCGGAGGGCGGCCAGATCTTCAATGCCGCCGCGGTCGTGCATCGCGGACGCATCGCCGGCGTGGTGCCGAAGGAAAAACTCCCGACCTATAACGTCTTCTACGAAGGCCGCACCTTCTCGCGCGGCGGCCCGGGGCTGGCGCTCGACTGGCACGGCATTCCGCTCGGCGACTATCGATTCCAGTTCGATTTCGGCGACGTCGCCGTTGAAGTGTGCGAGGACGCGTGGTCGCCCGACGGGCCGATGCGGCGCCGCTGCTATTCCGGGTCGGAAATCGTCGTCAACGTCTCGACCTCGCCGTATCGCATGGGCGTCGACTCGACGCGGCGCGAAATGCTGGCGACGCGCGCCGCCGACAACCAGGCGCTGCTCCTCTATGCGAACGCCGTCGGCGGCCAGGACGGATTGATCTACGACGGCGGCGGCTTCATTTTCCAGAACGGCCGGCTCATGTTCGAAGCGCCGCGCTTTGTCGAAGGCTGGTGGTCGACCATCGTCGATCTCGATCGCACCCGGCGCGTGCGCATGGAAAACACGACGTGGCGGTCGGACTGTGAAGCGTTTCGCCTGGAACGCGAGACGGTGCCGGTCATCACGGTCGACGGTAAGACCGCCGACACCAGCTCGTTCACGTATCCCGGCCCCGACGGCGGCAATTTCTTCCTGCCCGCGCCCGCCGGAGGCGGGCCAGAGACAAATCCGCGCGACCGCGCGCTCGACGATCTGTTCGAGGCCCTTGCCGTCGGCGTGAAGAGTTATTACGAGAAGACCGGCGCCTTCAAGTCGCTCGGCCTCGCGCTCAGCGGCGGGCGCGATTCAATGCTGACGCTGCTGGTAGCGTGGCGCGCCGCAGAATTGATCACACCAGGGCCGCAGAAGGCGCAGAAGACACCGATTTTCGCGTTCTATATGCCGAGCAAGCATTCGGGAGGCGATACCAAGCAGGCGGCGACCGTCCTGGCGGAAGAGCTCGGTGTGACGCTACAGACCATCCCGATCCACGAGGCCGTCGAGCGCGAGATTGAGGCGACCGTCGAGATGCTCGGCGGCGAGCAGCCCACCGAGCTGACGCGCCAGAACATCCAGGCCCGCATTCGCGGCCAGCGCATGTGGAACTGGGCCAACTCGTCGGGCGCGCTGTTCCTGCAAACCGGCGACATGAGCGAAAAGGCCGTCGGCTACACGACGATCGGCGGCGATCTGGAAGGCGCGTTGTCGGTGATTGCCAACGTGCCGAAGACGGTCGTGATCGCATTGCTCGAACGCCTCGAAACGCGATTCGGATTCAGGGGTGTTTCGGCGACGCTGCACACCGATCCGGGTCCGGAGCTTGCCGACAGACAGGTCGCCGAGAACGAGCTGATGCCATTTCCCGTTCTCGACGCGTGCCTGCATCTCTACGCCGGCGAAAAGATGTCGCCCGACGAGATGGGCGTGGCTCTGCAGTCGCTGTTCCCAGAGTACCCCGGCGAGCAGTTGGCGAAGTGGGCCGAGCGCTTCACGAAGCTCTTCTCGCAGTCGATCTACAAGTGGGTCCAGTCCCCGCTGTCGCTGCACGTCGGCTCGCTCGACCTCGATCGCGAACGGGCTCTTCAAATGCCAGTCGTACAAAAAAACGAGTGGTGAAGCTGAACCGGTTCCTGGTTCCTGAGTTCCTGGTTCCAGGTTTCTAGTTCCGGTGGGTTCCAAGTTTCGAGTGCGATCTTCCGTACACGAAATAGATCACCAGCCCGATCGCCATCCAAACCATCAGCCGCTCCCAGGTGGACCACGGCAGCGCGGCCATCAGCGCCAGCGACACCAGCGCCGAGGCGATCGGTAATGCCGGCACAAACGGCGTCTTGAACGGGCGCGGCAAGTCCGGGCGCGTCCTGCGCAATACGATCACCCCGATCGAGACGATCACAAACGCGAACAGCGTGCCGATGCTGACCAGCTCGCCGAGCACGTCGATTGCGGTGAAGCCCGACGCCAGCATCACGATTGCGCCGGTGATGAGCGTGGTCACGTGCGGCGTGCGGAAGCGCGGATGGATCGTCGACGCCCACGCCGGCAGCAGGCCGTCCTTTCCCATCGCGAAAAAGATGCGCGGCTGCGCCATCATCTGGACGATGATCGTCGACGACAGGCCCATGATTGCGCCGAGCTTGACGACGAACGGCATCAGATCGAGGAGCGATTGCCACGACGAGCCCGCGGCCTTGACGCGTGCGGCATCCACCGCGAGCGCCATCGGCGCCGGCACGCCGAGCTGCTGATACGGCACCAGTCCGACCATCACGCCCGAGACGAGCACGTAGAGGATCGTGCAGATGATGAGCGACCCGATGATCCCGCGCGGCATGTCGCGTTGCGGGTTCTTCGATTCCTGCGCCGCCGTCGAGACGGCGTCGAAGCCGATATAGGCGAAGAAGATCACCCCGGCGCCGCGCATCACGCCGCTCCAGCCGAACTCACCGAATTCGCCGGCGTTGGGCGGAATGAAGGGATGCCAGTTCTCGGTCGAGATGAACATCCCGCCAAGGCCGATGATGAGCAGCACGACCGTCACCTTGACGACGACGATGACGGCGTTGACTCGAGCGGATTCCCGAATGCCGACGATCAGCAGCAGCGTGGCCACCGCCGAGACCAGCATCGCCGGCAGGTTGAAGAGCGCAGTCGCGCTTGACCCATCCGCGAGAATCACCGCGGTCCCCGGCGCGGCGCCGAGGAGCGGCGGAAACTGGATGCCGATGTCCTTCAGGAACGACACCACGTAGGCCGACCAGCCGACCGCGACGGTCGCGGCGCCGAGCGCGTATTCGAGCACCAGGTCCCAGCCGATCACCCACGCGACCAGCTCGCCGAGCGTCGCGTAGCCGTAGGTATAGGCGGAGCCGGCGACGGGAACCGACGAGGCGAATTCCGAATAACAGATCGCGGCGAGTCCGCTGGCGACACCGGCGACGACCATCGACAACACCACGGCGGGCCCGGCGTGCGCCGCGGCCGCCTGGCCCGTGAGCACGAAGATGCCTGTACCGATGATGGCGCCAATGCCGAGCAAGGTCAGGTCGATCGGTCCCAGCACACGCTTCATCGGCTGGAGTGGGTCGGGCGCTTCGATAGGCTTGGTAGCGAAGAGTGACATGCGCCTACAATGGCGGGAGCGTGGCCCGGATGTCCTCAAGATGACCGGAAGAAGTCCTGAATCTCTCGAGTTCGGCGCCTTTGTGTTTGTGCCCGGTGATGGTTTGTGGCGCGATGGCCAGGCCGTCCCGCTGCCGCCACGCGCGATCGGCGTCCTGACGGCTTTGCTCGCGACTCCGGGTGTGGTCGTGTCCAAACAGACGCTGATGGACGCGGTCTGGCCAGGCACATTCGTCACCGAGTCTTCGCTCCTGGAGGCGATCGGACTCGTTCGTGATGCACTCGGCGACGATCGCAAACAGCCGACGTATATCCAGACGGTCCACCGCCGAGGCTACCGCTTCATCGGACACCCTGGCACCCCTGGCACCCCAGGCACCTCGCGCACCGTACGCACCCTACGCACCGTACGCACGCACGCACCCTACGCACCGTACGCACTTGAGAATCCATTACGCCCGATTCTGATCGCGAGCGCTACCTACGCGATCACGACGATCTGTGTCGCGATCGTCTTCGCGGTATTCGGCCAGCATCCACTCGAGCGCCGGACCAGCCGCTTCTCCATCTCGTTGCCGGTCGAAGCGTCGATCGATCCGTCGCGAGGATCGGTCGCCGTCTCGCTCGACGGATCCCGGCTCGTCTATGTAGCCTCGGCGTCGGGCCGATCGCAGCTCTTCCTCCGCTCGATCGATCGTGACGAGCCGGTGGCCATCGACGGTACCGACGATGCCAGCGATCCGTTCTTCTCGCCCGACGGCCAATGGGTCGGCTTCTTCGCACGCGGAAGTTTGCAAAAGGTCGGCATCGGCGGCGGCCTGCCGACCGTCCTCTCCGCGGCCCGCGCCGGGGCCGGGGCGACCTGGACCGGCAACAACACGATCGTCTTCGGCGGCGGACCCGGCGGAGGTCTCGCCCGGGTCAGCGCCGCGGCCGGGAGTCGATCGATTGGCGCGCCGGACGATGCGCCGGTGGTCATCGCCACGCCCGAGCCTGGCACGCGCGATCTTCGACTGGGCTGGCCCGACGTTCTGCCCGGCGATCGCGGTGTGCTGTTCACGTCGATGACGCTTGCCGGCAGCAATATCGGCGTGCTCGATTTCCAGAGCGGCCGACGCACGGTGCTTGCCGAGCAAGCGGCGTTCGCCCGGTACTCGCCGACCGGACATATCGTGTTCGAGCGGCATGGACGTCTCGAAGCGGCGCGATTCTCGCTGAAGACGCTGACCACCACTGGAGCGGCGAGTCCAATGGTTTCGGGCGTGTCGCATAGCGACACGCTCGATGGTCCGCGCTTCGCCTTCTCGCGAAGCGGCGCGCTCGTCTACGTTCCAGCGACGCTCGATGAGCGCGATGGGCCGCTGCACTGGCTCGATGCGCGCGGACAGCTCGAGCGGGTGCCGCTCCCGGCGCCGCGCGCCGGATCGATCGACGTCGCGCCGAATCAACGGCAGCTGGCGTTGACGATCGACGGTGAATCGGGGCCGTCGGTCTGGGTCGGCGACACGGCGCAAGGCGATCTGCGCCCGTTCATCAGCGGCGGCCAGAGCGTCAGCCCCGCGTGGCGACCTGACGGGCTCGAGATCGCATTCGCCTTCAGTAAGGCAGGGCCGTTCAACCTGTTCGTGAAACCACTGGAAGGCAGCGCCGGCCCGGCCCCCCTCATCGCAAGCCCGTGGAATCAGTTCCCGACGTCGTGGGCGCCCGACGGGTCACAACTGGCCTTCACCGAATTCCAGCCGCTCACGGGCGCCGACATCTGGGTGCTCGACGTGAAGAGCCACGCACGGACAGCGCTGGTGCGGACGCTGTTCGATGAAACCTGGGCGCGCTTCTCGCCCGATGGACGGACCGTCGCCTACATGTCGAACGAGTCCGGGCGCTGGGAGATCTATCTGCGCCCGGCGGCCGGAAACGGATCGCGCATCCGCGTCTCGGCGAGCGGCGGCGTGTGGCCGTGCTGGTCGCTCGACGGCCAGACGGTGTACTTCAGCGCAAGCGGCCGGACCATGGCGGCGAGCGTGAGCAGCGGAACGGCGCTGTCGGCCTCTGTGCCGATCAACGTGCCCGGCGCCGATGCGATGGTCCTCGCCGGCGGGGGCACCGCCGGCGATCGTCTCCTCGTCCGACAGGCCAATGCGCGGCCCGCCGGACGCGGCGAGCTGCGCGTCGTCCTCGAATGGTTCACTGAGCTGGCCAAGCGCTCGTGATTCTCGTCACGTCGATCGACGATCTGCGCATCGCCGCATACCGTCATATTGCCAATCCGGATCAGCTGCTTGACCTTGGCCTGTTCGTCGCCGAAGGGCGACTCGTGGTCCGAAGGCTGATCGATCTCCATCATTGGGCGATCGACTCGATCCTGGTCACCCAGCCGGCCGCGGACGCCTTGATCGACATGCTGCGGAAGACCAGCGCGCCCGTCTATCTCGCCAGCCAGGAGGTGATGAACGAGATCGCCGGCTTCAACATTCATCGCGGCTGCCTGGCGCTCGTCAGGCGCCCGGTGACGCCAACGCTCGATCGGATCGCCGCCGGCCCGCTGTCGCGCGTGCTCGTCCTCGAAGGGGTGAACAATCCGGACAATGTCGGCGGCCTGTTCCGCAGCGCCGCGGCGTTCGGCATCGAGCTCGTCGTCCTCGGGCCCAACAGTGGCGATCCGCTGTATCGAAAGGCGATCCGCACGTCGATGGGTGCGACGTTGTCGCTGCCGTTCGCGAACGCGCAGCAATGGCCCGGAGCGATCGGCGATCTCCGCACCGACGGATTCACGGTCGTCGCGCTGACACCGGCGCTCGCCGCCGCGCCGCTCGAGGATGTGCGCCAGGTCCCGAAACTTGCGTTGCTGGTCGGATCCGAGGGCTCGGGTTTGACGCCGGACGCGTTGAAGGCGGCGACGCTGATGGCGCGCATCCCGATGACGCCGGATGTCGATTCACTGAACGTGACGACGGCCGCCTCGATCGCGATGTATCACTGCTTCGCCGAAAAGCGCGGCTGACCGCTCCACCGCGCCTCGTCGCGAATTCCGCTTGGACCACCGACGACGAACTCGGCGCACTGTTGTGTGCGCCGGCGCGCTCGAATGCCGAACGCTATTCGCTCCTACGGTCGCTCGTTACGCCTGGGCAAATCAACGATTGCCCCGGATCCATTCGGCAACCGTTGATATTGCCTGCCAAGAATCTGCCCGTCGCCTCGCCCTTGATGCCCCTGACCTGTACACACTCTCTCGGCTCCTCCCGGCGGAACTCGCTCCGTCCGGATCGAACAGCGTCCGGCCTGCGCGCCGGCGCGGCGCGCGGCGAGGTATCTCTCGTGACGAGCGTTCGACTGAGCCGACGCGGGTTACTGGCAGACAAATCGAACGGAGGCCAGGGGGGCGCCCCGGAGGGCGCCCAGCGGATGTGTCGCCGAGTGAGATTTGAACGGCGAACGGAGAGCGAGCAAGAGAGATACCTCGGTGCGCAGATCCGCGCCGGGCATCGCGCACGTAACCGGCGCCGCAACGAATTAAGCTAAGAGGAGATGAATTTCGTTGAAGAGGTGTTGAGGTTCCTCACGGCCCGCATGCAGATCGAAGCCGAGTGGGCGGTGCAGGAACAGACCTCCTTCACCTGGTGGGCGCACACGCTCGCACAGCGCGTGTGGGTGGCGCCGCCGCGAGAGTTTCAGGGGGTCGAGCTCAGGACGCTGCATATCGAAACCGACCTGCTCGCCGACGTGCCGATGAGCGAAGAGACGTGGTCGCGTCTCGCCAACGTCAATCAATATGCGACGCTCAGCGCCTACGTTGCCGACACCGCCACGGGAGCGATTCGCCTGCACTCGTCCGTGTCGCTGACCGCCGAGAACTGGCTGCTGGCGCGCTCGATCGCGCTGCATGCAATGGCGCTGCAAATGGCGGACGCCTACGCGGAGGCGACGGAGCTGGCGACGGCATTCGGCGGCCGCGTCGCGGCGACGCCGCATCCGCGCCAGGGCCTCCGCGAACGGCCCGACGAAATGGTCGGCATCCTCGAGATCTATCAGCAGCGCGGCGACGGCGAGTCGCCGTTTACCACCGACGAGATCGCCGGGCTCGTCCATCTCGAGCCGCGACCCTGGACGATGGCCGCCAACGAGCCGCACCGCCTCGATGCCGATCTCGAATTCGCAAGCGATCGGCCCGCGCGGCTCGAGCTGGACACGTCCGAACGGCATGCATCGCTCGGCTGCGGCCTGCAGATGCGGCTACTCCTGCCGGTTGAGCCGGACGAAGCGATCGCGCAGAAGCTGAACGCCAACGAATGCGTCGAGCCCGATGCGCATCAGCTGGGCGCGTGGTGCGTCGATCGCGAACGGGGCCTGATGTTCACCGGTTTCGTGCCGGCGGCCGCACATGCGCCGGGCCTGACGCGGGCGCTGGTGTATCACCTCTCGGCGAAAAACGAGTGGGCGCGCGCGCTCCTCTTCCCGTCCGCTTAACCCTGACTCATCGGCCGGCCTCCTCCTTCGCGCTGCGCGCTACGGAGGACAGGTCGGGCGCGACGTGATGCTTGTTGACGAAGGCGTCATACAACCAGGCGCCGAGAATCGCGCCGACAATCGGCGCGATGATGGGCACCCACCACCAGCCGCCGCCTGCCGTGAACACGCCCGATCCCCAACCGGCGACGAACGTGAACAGGCGCGGGCCGAAATCGCGCGCCGGGTTGATTGCGTAACCCGAGTTGAAGCCGAACGCGACGCCGATCGCGATCACCAGCATGCCGACCAGCGGGCCGGTGAACCAGGCCGGCGCGCCGACGTTCTTTTGATCGGTGACCGCGAGTACGCCGGCCATCAGCAGCATGGTGCCGACGACCTGATCGACGAACCCGCCTGCGATCGACAGGAACGGCTGCGGATACGTCGCCCAAATGCCGGCGGTGGCGGTGGCGCCCTCGACCATGCGCACGCCGCCGTCATAGGCGGACAGGGCTTCGCGGTATGTCGCATAGACGAGCGCCGACGCGGCAAACGCCCCGGCGATCTGCGCGATTGAATACGGGAGGACCTTGCTCCACGGAAATGCGCGGTGCACGGCGAGCGCGACGGTGACGGCCGGATTCAAATGCGCGCCGGAGATGCCTGCCGATGCATAGATGCCAAGCATCACGGCGAGACCCCAGCCGATGTTGATCGAGAGGACCGACCCGTTGGCGTTCTTGCTGAGCACGGTCTGGGCCACGACGCCCACGCCGAATGCGATCAGGATGAAGGTGCCGAAGAACTCCGCGGCGGCTTCCCGCGCTGTGCCTTTGAGCATGCGCGATTCTAGTTCAAAGGTTCACAGGTTCAAGGGTTCAAATGTTCGAGGTGCCAGGTGCGCATTCCTGCCAGGTGCGCATGCCACGGCTCACTTCACTCGTAGGACGATGATGTGTTGCCACGGCAACACGTCGATCACCCTGTCGAGCAGGAACCCTTCCGCTTCGAGCTCCTGCTTGACCTCGGCCACGCTCATCTTGTGGACTTCGAGAATCGGCACTTTCGGATCCTCCTTGCGGAACTCGAGGAGCACGAGGCGGCCGCCGGGCCTGAATGCCTCCTTCAGCCGCTGCAGGAAGATCTGCGGCTCCTGCAGCTCGTGATAGACGTCGACCATGATCGCCAGGTCGATCGACGCCGGCGGCAACCTGGGATCGTCCATGCCGCCGAGCACGGTCGTCACGTTGGTCAGGCCGTCCGACTTGATCCGGCGATCGAGCAGCGCGATCATCCCCGGCTGGATATCGGTCGCGTAGACGCGCCCGGTCGGCGCGACCCGCCTGGCAATCCGCGACGCGTAATACCCGGAGCCGGCGCCGATGTCGGCGACGACCATCCCGGGCTTGAGCTCGAGCGCATCGAGCGCCTTCGACGGCGCCTCTTCGTCCTCGCGCTCGGGCCGTTCGAGCCAGCTGGCGCCGCCGACGCCCATCACCGGCGCGAAGATCCGGCCGCTGACCGGATGGCGCCGCTGTGCCTCGACGAAGACACCGGCGACGATCACGAGGGCCACGCTGACGGCAATCACACGCATTTCTTGTTATCCTTTGAGTTCCTAATGGCGCTTGCCGCACGAGCTGCGACCCCGGCCGACGCCGAACGCATTGCCCAAATCTATAACGAAGGCATCGAAGACCGCGTCGGAACCTTTGAAACGCGTCCGCGCACCACGGGGGACGTGTGTGCCTGGTTCGACGGCCGCCACCCGATCGTCGTCGTCGAAGACGGCGGCGGGATCGTGGCGTTTGCGTCGACGTCGAGCTACCGCGCGCGCGAATGTTACGCGGGCATCGCAGAATTCTCCGTGTACGTCGCCCGCAACGGCCGCGGGCGGGGCGCCGGCACCATCGCCATGCGCGCGCTGATCGAGGCGGCGGGGCCGGCGGGACTCTGGAAGCTGGTGTCGCGCATCTTCATCGAGAACGCCGCCAGCCGGCGGCTGATGGCGTCGATGGGCTTTCGCGAGGTCGGCATTTACGAAAAGCACGCCAGGCTCGATGGACAGTGGCGTGATGTCGTAATCGTGGAGCGCCTGATTCCAGAAAACATCAGTCAATGAGACGATCCGTTCCACAAATCATCTCGCTCGTCGCCATCGTGGCGGGCCTGGTGCTGTTCGTGGTGACGATGCTCGGCATCGATCGGACCGAGACGCTGATCGAGGTGCGCAGCCTCGGCGCCGCGTTGCCTCTGGTGCTGTTACCAAGCATCGGCTGGCACCTGCTGCGCGCGGCCGGCTGGCACGTCTGCTTCCCGCCCGAATCACGGCCCTCCTACTGGAGGATCTTTCGGGTCCGGCTGGCCGCCGACGGCGTCGGTTACTTCACGATTCGCGGTGTCGCCAGCGAGCCGCTGCGCGTCGTGCTGTTGATGGGCCGCGTCTCTCCGGTCGTCAGCGCGGCCGCCTCGGTGCTCGAACGCACCGCCATGGGCATCATGAGCGTCGTTGGCGTCGGCATTTTCGCGGGCTTCGCGGTGTCGTCCGACATGCTGCCTGTCGCCTGGCAGGGCGTCTTCCGCGGCATCGCCATCACCGCAGGCGCGGTGCTGTTCCTGTCGCTCCTCTTTCTGTTGCGCACCGGCCGCTACTTCGGTCCAATCGTCGAGCGGATTTATGCGCGCACCGGGTGGCGCTGGGCCGGTGGCCGCACGGTCCGCGCGATCAGCGCCGTCGAGGATCTCTTTCTCAAGCTGGCACGCACCGACGCGCACCGGCTCCGCATGCTGGTGCTGCTCAGCATCGCCTGCTACTGGCTGATGGCATTCGAAGTCCTTCTGGTGTTCTGGGCGATCGGGCAGCCAATCTCGCTCTGGGTCGGCACCATCGTCGAGACATTCACGCGATCGGCCAGCGTCCCTGGCGGCGCCATCCCGGGCAACCTCGGTGCGCTCGAAGCGTCGAACGTCGCGGTCGTGAAGGCGCTCGGCCTTGCCGGCGGCGGAACGCTCGCGCTGTTTCGTCGATTCCGCAGCCTGCTCTTCGCGACGCTGGGGCTGGCGCTCTACCCGCGCGACAGCGTCACTTCTTCCCCATCGCCTCCTCCGGAGGCGACGCCTTGATCATCGGGACTTTCCTTTCAACGATCCAGGACTGGGCCAGCGGCTTGGGCGGCGTCGGGCTCTTCCTCATCGCGCTGCTCGACTCGTCGTTTCTGTCGTTCCCGCAGGTCAACGACATCCTGATCATCGTCCTCAGCACGAGTTACCCGGCGCGCATGCCGTATTACGCCAGCATGACGACGATCGGATCGCTCGTCGGCTGTTACCTCTTATATGGTGTGGCGCGGCGAGGCGGCGAAGCCTTCATGCGCAAGCGGCTCAAAGGTCGCTACGTCGATCGCGCGCTGACGCTGTATCAAAAGTACGGACTGCTGGCGGTGGTGGTGCCGGCTCTTCTGCCGCCTCCCGTGCCGTTCAAGCTGTTTGTGTTGATGGCGGGGGCGGCCGCGGTATCGCCGTGGCGCTTCGGGACGGCGGTCGTGATCGGCCGCGGCATCCGGTACTTTGGCCAGGGCTATCTCGCCGTGCTGTACGGCGAGCGGGCCGCGGATTTGATGAGAGAGTACGGCGCGCAGATCGGCATCGGCCTCGCCGTCGTTGCCGTGGTGGCCGGCGGCATCGCGATCTGGATACGCCGGCCGCAGAAACCACAGAAGGCACACACCGACAGTAATGGACGTTCTGCCCACTAGCGCTGTGCACATCGATCTCGTCGACACCGCGAACGCGGCGGCGCTCGACCAGCTCGATTCGTATGAAGCGCTTCTCTCGAACGACGAGCACGAGCGAATGGCGCGGTTTGTGTTCGATCGAGATCGACGCGTATTCGTCATCACGCGCGCACATGTGCGGATGATGTTGTCGCGCTATGCGGCGGTGGCTCCAGCCGATTGGCGCTTCATCGAGAACGTGCATGGCCGGCCCGAAATCCTCGATGCCCCACAGGGGACGCCGGACCTGCGCTTCAATATCTCGCACACCGAGGGCCTCATCGCCTGCGCGGTGGCAATCGGCCGCGAGGTTGGCGTGGACGTGGAACACATCGGCCGCCAGCTGACCCACGATGTCGCGGGACGGTTCTTTGCGGCAGACGAAGTTACGGATCTGCGCAGGCTGCCACCGGCAGATCAACAGCGCGTCTTCTTCGACTACTGGACCTTGAAAGAGGCATACATCAAGGCGCGCGGCTTCGGGCTGGCGCTGCCGCTCGGCGATTTTGCCTTCAAGCTCAATCCGCCGGATCCGCCGGCGATCGCCTTCGCTCCGTCGCTCGACGACGAGCCGTCAACGTGGCAATTCATGCAGGACTGGCCGACGCCGCAGCATCGCCTCGGCCTGGCGGTGCGGCGCGAAGGCGCCGATCTGCCGGTCCGCAGCCGCTTCGTCATTCCATGAAGCTGTGGGCGACGAGCGACCTGCATGTCGGCTACGAGGAGAATCGCCGCGCCGTGGAGGACTTGCCTCCGTATCCGGGCGACTGGCTGATCATCGCCGGTGACACCGGCGAAACCCCGGCGCATCTCGACTTCGTGTTGAAGACCCTGCAGCCGCGATTCGCGCAGCTGATCTGGACACCGGGCAACCACGACCTGTGGACGCCCAGGACGCTCGATCCCGATAGGCGAGGCGTTGCGCACTACGAGCGGCTGGTCGCCCTTTGCCGCCGCTACGGCGTCCTGACCCCGGAAGACCCGTACGCAAAATGGCCTGGCGCGGGACCGACCCGCGCGATCGTGCCGACATTCCTGCTGTTCGATTATTCGTACCGCCCCGCCAGCGTCACGCGCGAGAGCGCGATCGCGTGGGCGTCTGCCACCGGCGTGCGGTCGGCGGACGAAGATCTGCTCGCGCCCGATCCCTATCCAAGCCGTGACGCCTGGTGCGCCGCTCGCGTCGCGGCCACGGCGGAACGACTCGCGGCATTGCCCCCGGATGTGAAGCTGATCGTCGCGAACCACTTTCCGCTGCGGCAGGATCTCGCGGTGTTGCCGCGCATCCCGCGCTTCTCGATCTGGTGCGGCACGACGAAGACGAATGACTGGCATCGCCGCTTCAATATCGAAGCGGTCGTCTACGGGCACCTGCATCTGCGATCGTCACGGGTGATCGACGGCGTGCGCTTCGATGAGGTGTCGCTCGGGTATCCGAAGCAGTGGAACCAGGCCAGGACGCTTGCGCACTACCTGCGACTCATTGTTTCTTCGTGATCGGCGTGTCGTCGCGATTACCCCACTCCTCCCACGCTCCGTAATAGTTCGCCAGCTTCGACGGATCGTGGCCGATCAGGGCCAGCGTGAAGATGTCGTGCGCTGCGCGCATGCCCACCTGGCAGTAGACGGTCACGTCGTCATTGGCGCCGATGCCCTTGCCGCGATAGAGCTTCGCGATGTCCGCCGCCGGCCTGAAGGTCTTCGTGACCGGGTCGAGCGTGTCCTCCCAATACACCGGAATCGATGACTCGATAAAGCCGCCGCGCTTGATGCTGCGCAGATCCTTGCCGTCGATTTCGCCTTGGGTTCTGGCGTCGATCAACTTCATGGCCGGGTTGCCGATCGCCGCCTTCACCTGATCGGCGGTCGCGACCCTCACTGTGCCGGGTTTCACGCGAAACACGGCTGGCGCCGGCGCCGGAATCGCCGCATTCGTCGGGCGCTGGTCCGCCGTCCACTTCACCCACCCGCCGTCGAGCAGCGCGACGTTCGAATGACCGTAATGATTGAGAATCCACCACAGCCGCGCGGCGTAGATGCCGCCGCGCTCGTCGTACGCAATGACGCGCGTGTCGTTCGAGATGCCGAGCTTCGACATCAACGCCTCGAATTCCTGGGGCGTCGGCAGGAAGGTCGGCGGCGCCTTCGGATTGCGGATCCAGTTGCTGTCGACGAATACCGCTTCCGGAATATGGCCCTCGCCATAGCCGCGGGCGCGGATGTCGACGATTCGGATGTTCGGGTCGTTGAGGTGCGCGGCGAGCCACGCCGAGTCGACGAGCAATTCGGGCCGCGCGTAACCGCCCGCGCTTTGAGCACCGAGCATCAGGGCAAGCAGAAAGGCCATACGCCGGATTCTAATCCGTCCGCATGGCCTCCCGGTGTCGTCGAGTAAGCCCGCAAGCCCGTAGCCCGCAAGACCGAAACCCTGTTTCAGAAGCGGAAACGCACCCCGATCACGATAGGAAACGTCAGGCGCCCGCTGTCGTCGTTGATCGCCTCCAGCCCGGTCCCGACCAGTTGATCGACCTCCGAGAGCCCGGACACGTGGCGAAAGCCGACCTGCGCGTTCAGATCGATCTTCGAGGCCACCGGAAACAACACGCCGAAGTTGATGCCCCAGGTGAACGCCGCGGTCCGATCGTAGAAATCGGTCTCATCGATCACGAGATTTGACTGCGGCGCCGAGAGGAGGACGTTGATCTCGTCGATGAAGGCCAAGCCGAGCGTCCCTTCACCATAGACGCGAAACTTCGTATTGGTCAGCGGCACGTATCGCCGATAGCCGAGATCGAGGCCAAACGAGACGTAGTCCGAGTACTGGCCGTACAGGCTCGAAGGCCCGACGTCACCGAGACGGACCAGGTTGGCATCGGCTGACTGGAGGGTGAACACGGCCCGCACCTCCGACAGCGGGTTGAGGACATAACCGCCGCCGAACTTGAAGGTCAGCCCGGTCCCATACACGTCGCCGTACGGCTGCGGCAGGATGGCGGCCGCCTGGCCCTGTAAAGTTCCGATGGCGCCGGAATTCACGTTGCCGTTGATGCTCTTGTCGAGCCCGATGCCCAGGTCCAGCACAAATTTCGATTCGTCGGTGGATTGCGCTTGGGCTGGCGATGTGAAAAAGCCGACCGCGATCGCCGCGGCAAGAAGAAAACGGCAGCGTGTAAAGATGCGACGCGTCATTACTAACCTCCAGGAATCAATGTCGAACATCACGTAATCGTGAACGACCACGGCATGTTGAGAGCGCGTGGCCACCACTGGTGATCCGTCCTTTCACCGGTTACGCCGTAACCTGCTGAGGGCGAAATGCTTGGGCGGAATTGAGGCCCAAGCTCTGCCGAAGGATCACCGTTGGAAAAGGCAAGGCACGTGCCACGTGGAAGCCACCGGTACTGTCAGAATGTCAGAACGTTATGACCACGACGGTTCCCGTCACGTCCAAGCTCCCTGATATCGGCGTCAGTATTTTCGCGGTCCAGACGAGGTTGGCCAACGAGCACAAGGCCATCAACCTCTCACAGGGCTTTCCGGATTTCGATTGCGACCCGGCGTTGATTGAGGCCGTCGCCATGGCGATGCGCAACGGGCACAACCAGTACGCGCCGATGCCCGGCGTCCTGGCGTTGCGCGAAGGAATCGCCGCCAAGGTCGAGCAGCTCTACGGGGCGACGTTCGATCCTCTTACTGAAGTCGTGGTCACCTCGGGCGCCACGGCGGGTCTTTACGCGACGCTCACGACATTCGTGCACCCGGGTGACGAAGTGCTGCTGTTCGAGCCCTGCTACGACTCCTATGTGCCCGTGATCCGCTTGAGCGGCGGCACGCCGGTGTTCGTGAGCCTGCGCTATCCCGATTACGCTGTGAACTGGGACGAGGTCCGGCGCGCAATCACCCCGCGGACGCGAGCCATCCTGGTGAACACCCCCCACAACCCGACCGGCACCACGTGGTCGGCGGGCGACATGCGCCAGCTCCAGGCCATGGTCGACGGCACCAACATCATCGTCATCGGCGACGAGGTCTACGAGCACATCATCTTCGACGGCCGGCGGCACGAGAGCCTGTTGCGCTATCCGGACCTGCGCGCGCGCTCGGTGGTGATCAGCTCCTTCGGCAAGACCTTCCACACGACCGGATGGAAGGTCGGCTACTGCGTGGGGCCACGGGAGCTGATCGGTGAGGTGACTCGTGTGCACCAGTTCATCACCTTCACCGTGCACACCCCGTCGCAGATTGCCTTTGCGGACTTCGTGCGCAAGGACCCGTCAGCGAAGGACCTCGCGCCGTTCTACGAAAGGAAACGCGATCTGTTCCTGCAGCTCACCGCCGGATCGCGATTCCGGCCGCTGCCGTGCGCCGGCACCTACTTCCAGCTCTTCGACTACTCGGGGATTTCCGGTGAGTCCGACAAAGCGATCGCGCATCGATTGATCGTCGAGCACGGCGTGGCGTCCATCCCGGTGTCGGCCTTCCTTTACCGGGACACTGGCGGCCCGGTATTGCGGTTCTGCTTTGCCAAGAAGGACGACACACTGCGGGCCGCGGCCGAGCGTCTGGTCCGGATCTGAGGGTGCGTACGGTGCGTACGGTGCCTGAAGTGCGTACAGTGCGACGCTTCAATCAGCACCGTACGCACCCTACGCACGCTACGCACCGTACGCACAGTACGCTCCTTGGTCCGTGCTAACGGGTCGCGAAATCCGCCGTCTAAAGCGGCATGCGATTCCCTGACTTCTCGCTCGCGGTTCGCAACATTCTCCGCCGCCCTGGCTTCGCGGCCGTGGCCATCGCGCTCCTCGCGGTCGGTTCCGGCGCGAATGCCGCGGTATTCTCGGTGGTCCGCGGCGTGCTGATCAGGCCGCTCCCCTTCCCCGACGCCGACCGGGTCGTTGCGGTCTATCCAAACCAGTTCGTCTCCAACGAGGACCTCGCCTACTGGCGGGAGCGCACGCACAGCTTCACCGAGATCGCCGCGCAGTCGCCGGGCTGGATGATGGGGCTTGTCGCGGATGGCGGCGAGCCGATCAAGGTGACGGCGGGCCGCGTGTCGGACAACCTTTTCAAGACGCTTGGCGCATCCGCGGCGTTGGGCCGCACGATTGAGCCGGGTAACGCGATGCCCGGGCAGCACCGCGTCGCCGTGTTGTCCGATTCGCTGTGGCGCAGTCGGTTCCATGCCGACCCTTCGATCATCGGCCGCGGCATCGAGCTCGATCAAGCGCCGCACACGATCATCGGCGTGATGCCACGTGGCTTCGAAGTGTTCGGTCCCGGCACCGATCTGTGGGCGCCGCTCGAATGGACGCCGGGCACGCCGCAATTCAAGGCGACGTTCTCACAAAGCGTTGCGCGCCTCGCGCCTGGCGTCACTCCGGAAGCGGCGACGCGCGAGCTCATCGAGCTGCTGCCCGCGATGCGCAAGGATCTGGCGCGCCCGAATCAATGGGGCCAGGCGCTGCGTGTGCAGCAGCTGCAGGAGGCGATCACCGGAGAGGTCCGCCCGGCGCTCCTCATCCTGCTGGGCGCGGTTGGGTTGATCCTGATGCTCGCCGCGGTGAACCTCGGCACGCTGGTACTCGGCCGATCGATTGAGCGTGTCGGCGAGATGGCGCTCAGGACCGCGCTCGGCGCATCGCGCGGGCGCTTGATCAAGCAGCTCGTCACCGAGCAGGCCGTGCTCGCCGTGTGCGGCGCCGTCGCCGGCATCGCGGTCGCGCGCGCGGCATTGCCGGCGCTCGTCTCTCGCATTCCGCCTGAGGTGCCGCACGTTGGACAGATCGCGCTCGACTGGACCGTGCTCCTCTCGGTTCTCGCATCGTCTGTCGCCGTATCGATCATCGTCTCGCTGCTGCCGGCGGCGCTCGCGGCGCGGACCAACGTGCAGCCTCTGCTCAGGCAGTCGCGGGCGACGGACACGCCCGGGCGCCGTCGTGCGCTGGGGTCGCTGGTCGCCGTGCAAATCGCGCTCGCCGTCGTGCTCGGCATCGGATCGATGTTGATGCTGCGCTCGCTGTGGAACCTGCAGCGCGTCGATCCCGGATTTACCGCGACCAACGTGCTGACGTTCCGGCTGCAAACCACATCGAAGTACCGCGCCTTGTCGAACGGCCTGCCCTATCTCGAGCAGGTACGTGAGCGCGTCGCGGCGATGCCGGGAGTGATCGACGTCGGTCTGACCGCGCACCTGCCGATGAGCGGGTACTCCTGGACGACAAATGCGCGCCGATCCGATCGTCCGCTCGCGGCGGGTGACGTCGCGCCTACCGTAGGCTGGCGATTCATTCACGGCGACTACCTGGGGACGATGCGGATTCCGCTGAAGTTCGGGCGAGCATTCGAGACGAGCGATGGCACCGCATCGACACCCGTTGCGCTCATCAACGAGACGATGGCGCGCCAGTTCTTCGTCGACGCGCCGGCTGCAGTCGGCCAGACGTTGGTGGTGAGGAGCGGACGTACCGGGCAGGATGAAAACGTGCAGATCGTCGGCGTCATCGGCGACATCCGGCACACCGGCCTGAACCGCGAGCCGGTGCCGGAGTTGTTCCGCCCGTTGACCCAAACGTTCATGTTCCCGATGGCGATGGTGGCCCGAACCTCCGGTCCGCCCGAACAGATCGCCGCGGCAGTGCGGCAGGCCGCGTTCGAGATCGATCCGGTCGTGCCGGTCGCGGAGATGCAGCCGTTGACGACGATGATCGCGGGAACACTTGGACGGCCGCGGCTCCTGAGCTTCCTGCTCACCGTCTTCGCGGCCGCCGGTCTCGGACTCGGACTGATCGGCGTCTACGGCGTAGTCGCCTACCGGGTTCGTCAACGCGAGCGCGAAATCGGCATCCGCCTCGCCCTCGGCGCGCGTCCCTCGTCGATGGCGAAGACCGTCGTCTCAGAAGGCGTTCAGCATGCGATCGCCGGCGTCGCGATCGGCCTGCCGGCGGCATTCCTGCTCTCGCGGCTGATGAGCAGCATGCTGTTCGGCGTGACCACGCACGATCCGCTGACGTTTGCAGCGTTGCCGATCCTGATCGTCCTGGTGACCTCGCTCGCCTGCTATCTACCCGCCAGAAAGGCCGCGCGGGTCGATCCAGTGCTCGCGTTAAGACAAGAATAAAACCAAGGTGCGTACAGTGCGTACGGTGCGTGAAGTGCGTACAGTGCGTTGGTGCGTACAGTGCATGCAGTGCGTGGAGTGCGATGCCTCAATCAGCACCTTACGCACCGTGGCACTAACGCACCGTACGCACTAACGCACCGTACGCACTTCACGCACAATACGCACCCTACGCACAGTACGCACCGTACGCACATTAGTTAGAAGGCGATGATGAGCCCCGCAGTGAAGTCGGCCTGGAATGCCGGATTGATATTGAGGGCGACCACGCAGCCGTCGCTGCAAACGGCTGCGCCGCTGAGGCTGACGATCGTCATGTATCCCCGCGCGTCGATCCGCAACCCGACATGGCGGTTGGCGAAGAACTTGGCCCCCGCGCTCAGGCCGATCGTGAGCCTGACATCCACCTCGTCGGGGGCCGCGTAACGGCTGAGCCCAAACAGGCCGCCGATGAAGGCGCGCCCCGGAGCGGTGTCGAGCTCCTGCACGCCGCCCACCATCACGTGATCGACGGTGACGTCGACTCTCGCCGTCGGATCGAACAGGCTCCGCGGCTGAACCTCGATCCACGTGCGCTCGTGGCTGAACAACGCCTCGAACTTCAGGCCGTCGCGCGGCGGTCCGTACGTCACGTCGACGATGGCGCCGAAGCTGACACCGCCGCCGGCATCGTCGACGATCGGCATCACAGCGCTGTTCGCCGCCGCGCTGCCGCCGATTCGGTAGCCGCCAAACGGCACGACCTCGATGTTCTGCGCAGAAACCGTCGTCGCCGCCGCCACGAGGAGCATGACGACGAGCATGATTCGGCGAGCACTCATCGGTGTCCGTGCGGTCGTCGCCGGATCCGCGCCGGCGCTGGAAGCCGGCTAATAGCCGGCAGCCTTGCCCATCGCCGATCGGCCATCGCTCCCGCCTTGCAGCCAGCCGCCGTCGCTGACGATGGCGGCGACCTGCGCCAGGACAACACCCGGCGCGTAATCGACGTCGTGGCCGCGGGACTTGAGGATCGCGACTGTGTCAGGGGAAATGCCGCGCTCGAGCGAGAGGCGATCCGGCTGCCACTGATGATGGAACCGCGGCGCATCGATCGCGTCCTGCACGTTCATGCCGAAGTCGATGACGTTGAGGATGACCTGCAGCACCGCCGTCGAGATGCGCGAGCCGCCGGGTGCGCCGGCGGTCATGAACAGCTTTCCGTCCTTCTCGACGATCGTCGGCGTCATCGACGACAGCGGACGCTTGCCCGGCTGA
Source organism: uncultured cyanobacterium (assembly GCA_963833135.1). Classification (GTDB taxonomy): domain Bacteria; phylum Acidobacteriota; class Vicinamibacteria; order Vicinamibacterales; family UBA2999; genus 12-FULL-67-14b. The sequence continues at coordinate 287,520 of CAWHWW010000023.1, forward strand.
ATCGCGTTGTTCTCGCCCTGCACCAGGCCGAACATGTTCGCCGTGCCCGGCTTGGCCGAGAAATCGTCCATTTCGTTGTTGAGCAGGAAGCCAAGACCCGGCACCGTGATGCCGTTCCCGAATCCGCCGTTCAGGGTGTAGGTCACCGCGACGGCGGTGCCCTCGCTGTCGACCACGGAATAGTGGGTGGTCTCCATGCTTTCGCTGCCGGCCGGCTTCCCCGGCTTCACCGTGCTGCTCGGCGTGGCCCTCGCGGGATCAATCGTCGCACGCAGCCTCGCGTGATACGCCGGATCGAGCAGGCCCGCAATCGGCACCTTGACGAATGCCGGATCGCCCACGTACTCGTTACGATCGGCGTAGGCCCGGCGCATCGCCTCGGTCACATGGTGGATGGCGGACGCGGAGCCGGAGCCTCCGCTCTCGTACTGGGTGCCTTCGATGATGCCCAGCATCTCGAGAAGGGCAATGCCGCCGGAACTCGAAGGCGGCGCCGTGATGACGGTGTAATTCTTGTACTTACCCCTCAATGGCGTGCGCTCGATCGCCTTGTAGGCCTTCAGATCGGCTTCGGTAATGATGCCGCCGTGCTTCGCCATTTCCGCGGCGAAGCGCTTCGCCGTTTCGCCTTCGTAGAACTCGTTCGCGCCGTTCTTCGCGATGCGTTCCAGCGTCGCGGCAAGCTCGGCTTGCGCCAGCGTCTCGCCGACGTCGAAGAACGCGCCGTTCTTCTGGAAGATCCGCTTCGATTCCGGATCCGCACCAAGCGCGCGTGATCCCTTGAGGGACTCAGCCAGCGCGTACGAAACCGGAAATCCCCTGGCTAATTGGATCGCCGGCGCCAGGTTTTCGGCCCACGATCGCTTGCCGTACTTTTCGATCGCCATCTGGAAACCGCGCACCGTGCCCGGCACGCCCGACGACCGCCAGCCTTCGATACTGTCTTTCGTCAGCTCGCCCTTGGCGTCGAGATACATGTTGCGCGACGCTTTGGCCGGCGCCATTTCACGGAAATCGATGAACGTCGACCGGCCATCCGCAAAGCGGATCAGCATGAAGCCGCCGCCGCCAAGATTGCCCGCAAACGGGTGTGTCGCCGCCATGGCGAAGCCCATCGCGACCGCGGCATCCACGGCATTGCCGCCCTTTTGCAGGATCGCGACGCCCACATCAACAGCCTGCGATTCCATCGCGACCGCCATGCCGTTCCGGGCGCGCACGGGTTGGCGCGCCGCATTGGTCGGGATGGTGGTGGTGACGATCAGTAAGGCAAGCGCGGCAACGATGGTTCTTCGCATCGACACATCTTATAGAATCTGCTCCGGAGGCTCCATGATGCACCGCGGACTTTTCACCACCGTCGCCGTCCTCGCTGTTGCCACCCTCACGCTGCAGGCCGGCTCGGCCCCCCAGCGCGCCAGGTTGGGAATGGTGATTACCCAGAGTGACATCGCCTCACAGATTGGTTTCAAGGTGATCCAGAGCGGCGGCAACGCGATCGACGCGGTCGTGGCCACCGCGTTCGCGCTGGCGGTGACGCATCCGACGGCCGGCAACATCGGCGGCGGCGGCTTCATCGTCTATCGCCCGGCCACCGGCGAGCCGATGTCGTACGACTTTCGCGAGGTCGGGCCGTCGCGCTCGTCACCAGAGATGTGGCTGACCGACGGCAAATACGACTCCACCAAGCACCACAACAGCCATCTGTCGGTCGGCGTGCCCGGCACGGTCGCCGGGCTTCACCTGGCCTGGAAGGAACAGGGTTCGAAGCCGTGGAAGGAGCTGATGCAGCCGGCGATCGCGCTGGCACGCGACGGCTTCGAAGTGTCACACGGTCTGGCTCGATCGCTGGCCGGCGTGCTCGACAACTTCCAGAAGTATCCCGCGTCGCTGGCGCAGTTCTCGAAGAACGGCAAGCCTTACGAACAGGGTGACATCCTCAAGCAGCCCGATCTCGCGCAAACGCTGACGCGCATCGCCGATCAGGGCCCGGCCGGCTTCTATGAAGGCGAGACGGCGGCGCTGATCGAGAAGGAGATGAAGGCGAACGGCGGTTTGATCACCATGGCCGATCTCAAGGCGTATCAGGCGAAGAAGCGCGGCGTCGTCAAGGGGACCTATCGCGGCTACGACATCATTGGCATGCCGCCGCCGAGCTCGGGCGGCATGGCCGTCGTCCAGATACTGAACGTCCTCGAAGGCTACGACCTCAAGGCCAATGGCTACGGCTCGGCGAAGAACATCCACCTGGCCGCGGAGGCCATGCGCCGCGCGTTCGCCGACCGCGCGCGTTACCTCGCCGACCCGGATTTCGAGAAAGACATTCCGCTGCCGATGCTGATCTCGAAGGACTACGCCGCGCGTCAGCGCAAGTCGATCAATCCCGACAAGGCGTCGAAGTCATCGACGGCGTCGTTCGAGTTCACCTATGAATCGCCGGAGACCACTCACCTCTCGATCGTCGACGCCAGGCGCAACGCCGTGTCGATGACCTACACGCTCGAAGCCGGCTACGGCTCGAAGATCGTCGTGCCGGGCGGCGGGTTCCTGCTGAACAACGAGATGGGCGACTTCAACGCCGCGCCCGGACTCACCGACGATCGCGGCCTGATCGGCACCTCGCCGAACCTCGCGCGGCCCGGCAAGCGCATGCTGTCGAGCATGGCGCCGACGATCATCGCGAAGGACGGCCAGCTGTTCATGATCACCGGCACCCCGGGCGGACGCACCATCATCAACACGGTGTTGACCACGATTCTCAACGTGATCGATTACGGGATGAACGCGCAGGAAGCGGTGGATGCGGGCCGCATGCATCACCAGTGGCTGCCCGATCGCCTGAGCGTCGAGCGCTTCGGATTTTCCGTCGACACGATCAAGATGTTGCAGGCGATGGGCCACACGGTGACCGAAGGCGGCGGCCAGGGCGCCGCGCAGGTGATCGTCTTCAATCAGAAAGACAACATGCTCGAGGGTGGCGTCGATCGGCGGCCGTCAGACGGCGGCGCAGCCGGGAAATAAGGTGCGTACAGTGCGTACGGTGCGTAGAGTGCGTAGCAGGTGCGACGGTGCGATGTGCGCACTGCACTGTCGCCGTACGCACCTAGCTCTAATGGAGGAGATATGAAAGTGATGCGTTCAATGATCGCCGTCGTAATCGTGGCCGCGGTGCCGGGAAGCTACGTGCTCGCGCAGCAGCCGGCGGCTCCGGCCGGCCAGCCCGGCGCCGCACCGCCTCAGCCGATGTCGTTCTTTGTGACAAGTGTCGGCAAAGGCGACGGCGCCAACCTCGGAGGCCTCGCCGGCGCGGATGCGCATTGCCAGGCGCTGGCGAAGACGGCAGGACGGGACGGGGGGCTGGTGTGGCGCGCTTATCTCAGCACGCAGGGCGCGGGCGCAGTCAGCGCGCGCGATCGGATCGGCAACGGTCCATGGCACAACTTCCGCGGCCAGGTCATCTCGGCCAACCAGGGCGTGCTGCACGGCGACACCATCGAGCAGGCGCGCATCGGTAACCCGCTGGGCAAGCAGCTCGCACTGACCGAGAAAGGCGAACTGGTCAACGGCGTCGGCGACAAGCCGAACCAGCATGACATCCTCACCGGTTCGACGGCGGACGGCCGCGCCTTCACCGACACTGCCGACCACACCTGCAACAACTGGACGAGTAACAGCACCGGGTCGGCCCAGGTCGGACATAGCGACAAGCAAGGCGGCGGCAATAGTTCGTGGAACTCAACCCACGCCAGCAAGGGCTGCAGCCAGGACAACCTGGTCGGAACCGGAGGCGCGGGGCTGTTCTACTGCTTTGCAGCTAAATAAGGTTCCAAACGGTTCCAGGGGTTCCAGAAGTTCCAGAGGTTTCGTTCTGCAGTGGTTCCAGGGGTTCGAACCTTGGCACTCCGATAGAACGAAACCTTGGAACCCTGGAACCTCTGGAACCCTGGAACGTTACTGTCTGAGGGCAGTAATCGGATCGACCCGCATCGCCCTCCACGCTGGGACGGCAACAGCGAGCAGCGCGACGAGCATCAGCGACGCGCCGACCGTGACGATCGTCACCGGGTCCGTTGGTTCAATCCCGAACAAGATCGTCCGCAAGCCTCGCATCACGGCGAGCGATGCACCCAGGCCGATGAGCAGTCCGATTGCGGCCTGCATTACGCCCTCGCCCAGGACCTGACGCATCAGAGCGCCGGGACTCGCGCCGAGCGTCAGGCGCACACCGATTTCCGGCGTGCGAAGCGACACGAGGTGGGCCATCACGCCGTAGATGCCGGCCGCCGCCAGGACCAGCGCCAGCACCGCAAAGCACGCCAGCAGCATCATGGTCCACTTGCGCCGCTCCACTGATTGCGCGGCCACTTCGTTCATCGTCCGCACCTGAAACAGCGGCAGGTTGGCGTCAAGCTCACGCACATGGCGTTGAACGAGCGGCAGCAACGCCACCGGATCGCCGTTGGTCTGGAGCACCCAGGTCATCGCGAATGCCGGGAACTGCGTGTACGGCATGTACATCTCGGGATTGACCGGCGCATCGAGACCCCAGTGCTTGATGTCGCCGACGATACCGACCACTTCACGCCAGATGTCCTGATCGGTGAAGCGCACGCGCCCGCCGATCGCCGAGCGTCCTGGCCAATAGCGCTTCGCCATGGTTTCGTTGATGATCGCCACCGGCAGCGACGTTTCGGTATCCGTCGACAGGAAACCGCGCCCCTTACCAATCGTGGCGCCCGCAGCCTTCAGGTAGTTGCTGGTCACCGGGCGCGGATGCGCGCGCGTCGGCCCGTCATCGGGACCCCTTTCACGATTCTCGATGACGACACCGCGGCGCCCGTCCATTCCCGTCAGGGGCGGCAGCATCGAGGCGCCCGCGGCCTGCACCGTCGGCTCCGCGGCCAACCGCGATTCGAGGTCGCTGAAGAACCGCACGGATGCCGCGCGATCCATGTAGCGGGCGCCAGGCAACCCGATCCTGAAGGTCAGCCGGTTGTCGGTCTCGATGCCGGCCGGTTGCGAAAGCACGCTCTGGAAACTGCGGAGCGTCAAGCCGGCGCCAACCAGCAGCAACGAGGTCAGCGCGACTTCGGTGACGATCAACCCAAAGCGGAGTGCGCGCTTCAGGCTGACCGGACTGCGCCCGCCTTCCTTCAGCGGCTCCGCCGGATCCTCGCGAACCAGGTGCCACGCCGGCAGCACACCGGCCAGCAAGCCAGAGACCACGCAGACGCCAACCGTGAACAGCAGGATTGGCATGCTGAAGATCACTGCCTGATCGGGTCGCGCGACCGCCGGCAACTGCGACGCCAGCAGTCGGACCGACCACAGCGCGAACAGCAAACCCAGCGCGCCGCCGGCCAAGGCCATCACCGCGCATTCGACCAGCACCTGCCGCATCAACCTGGCGCGCGCGGCGCCGATGGCCGCGCGCACGGCCATTTCGCGCTGTCGTCCAGCGGCCTTCGCCAGCAAGAGGTTGGTGACGTTGATGCAGGCGATCAACAGGATGAAGCTAACGGCGGCCATCAGCACGACGAGCGTGCGCTCGACCGGACCGGTGATCTCCTCTGTCAGCCTGCGTGACGTTCGCGCCGTGGCCGCGGCTCAGTTGCGGATAGGTCTTCTCTAAATCCTTGCCGATACGATCCATCTCCGATCGCGCCTGCTCGAACGACACGCCTGATTTCAGGCGCCCATACACGCCGTAGTTGTGCGACGTGCGTGATGCGCGGCTCCTCCGCCGTAAAGAGCACCAGCGGCACCAACATCTGCGCTTCGGTGTGCGGGAACGCCGCATCTTGCGGCAGCACTCCTACGACCTCAAACGGCTCGCCGTTCAGCATGATCGAGCGGCCGACGACGCTGGCGTCGCTGCCGAAGCGCTGTTGCCACAGTCCGTGCCCGATGATCACCACACGATGGCGGCCAAAGGTGTCTTCCCCAGCCTCGAACGTTCGGCCCAGCAGTGGGCGGATGCTAAGGACGTCCAGGAACGGCGGCGATACCGCGGCCGTCGTGAGCTTCTCCGGATCACCCTCGCCGGTCAGGTCGGCCGTCATTTCGGTGAACGCCGCCATCGACGAAAACGACTGCGCCGTGCGCGCCCAATCCAGGTAGTCGGCCGCCGAAACGGAGTTGTTCATCACGCCTTCGGCTTCGCGCTTCTCCCATAACATCACCAGCGAGCCGGGTTCCGGATACGGCAACGGCCTGATCAACACCGTGTGGACGGCCGAGAACACGGCCGTGTTGGCGCCTATCGCCAATGCCAGCGTGAGCACGATGATGAAGCTCGTGGCGGGCTGGCGCGACATCGCTCGTATGGCGTGCCTCAGATCGTAGCGAAGCGTATCCATCCACCATCCTCCGCCTTCGGACTCGACATACGCCGAGGTCTTCCGGAATTTGTGCCAGCTGTCATGCCGCGCCCCGATGCCGTGACGGATCACATCGGCAACCGCCCTGCCCCACAGTCGCGCCTTGCCCAGGCCGCGCGCGCGTTGCAGCGACTGCAGGAACATCGCTTCCATCTCGTCGCCGAACTGCGATCGCAGGTCGGCGGGACAGAGGCGAAGCAGCAATCGGTATAACGAGCGGGTTGCAGGCATGGTCAACGGCCTTGAGCAATCTCCTCGCTCTCGGATCGACGACCACCGCTTCAAGACGCTTCACTTCCCCGCGCGCGACCTTCGCGCCGAGCGGGGTGAGGCTGAAGTATTGACGGCGCTCGGCCGGATCTTCGGTGGCATCGCCTTTCGCTTCTTCGATCAGCCCGTCGTCGCGAAGGGCCCGCAGCGTCCGGTAGAAATTCGCCGGAAGGATCCGCTCGCCGCCGTCGCGCTGCTGGATGTCACGGATCAGGCTCCAGCCGTGACGCTTGCCGTCGGCCAGCTCGAGCAGGACGTCGAGCACGAAGGGCTTGAGCGGGAGAAATCGATCGACGCGATCGCGGTCCTGGGCCATGACTGCGACCATACTGTCAATTTGATACTAGTGTCAAACTGACAGTATGCCAGATGCGTCAGTAGCCAGAAGAGCTCTTGTCTTTTCTGGCTACCGGCTACGCACGGCTACTGGCTACTCTAAGTTTTGTTCACGTATTCGAAGCCAAAGCGGCCCTTGACGCACAGGTTGCCGCGCGTCACGTCGTTGTCGATCGGCGACATGACCTTGAAAATCTTCTGATCCTGGACGTGCACCGACAGCGTGCAGCCGACGCCGCAGTACGGGCAGATCGTGTCGGTGACGGTCTGCGTTTCCGGGCGCCACTCCCCTGCCTTCCGCAGATCGAACTCCGGCTTCGGCATCAACGCGCCGGTGGGACACACCTGGATGCAGTTGCCGCAATACACGCACGCGGAATCCGGCAGCCGCACGTCGAGCTCCGTCGAAATGTGCGCATCAAAGCCACGGCCGGCCACGGCGATGGCGAACGTGTTCTGGGCGTCGGTCCCGCACGCTTCGACGCACTTGTAGCAGAGCACGCACTTGCCGTAATCGCGGACGTAAAGATCGTTGTCGACCTTCACCGGCTGCGCCACAGACGCCAGGGCCGCAGAAGGCGCAGAGCCCATACTCTCGGCAAACCGCTCGGGTCGGGCCCCGTACTCCCTCATCAACTCGTTCAAACCGGGCGCAGTGCTCAAATCCACTGACGATCCCAGCAATTCCAGCACCAACTTACGCGATAGATTCACACGCGCTGACCGCGTCTTGATCACCATGCCGGGATCGACCTTCCGGGAGCACGCCGGCGCCAGCACGCGGGCGCCTTCGACTTCGACGACGCAGACGCGGCAGGCGTTGACCGGCGTCAGCGTTTCGAGATAGCACAGCGTCGGAATCTCGATGCCGAGCGTCTTGCAGGCGTCGATGATCGTGGTGCCGACGGGAACATCGAGCGTGCGGCCGTCGATGGTGATCGACACCGTCGCCTTCTCGACTTCAGGCGGCGGCGCCGGGTCCACCGATGAGCGAGGCGGCAGGCGGAACCAGATGGGCTCGCTGCTCATATCGAGCCTCCCGGGGCGTGCGGGCCTGCGGGCGTGCGGGCTTGGGTGTTCAAGACATTCGCAAACGCTGATTCGATAGCAGACGCGGCCGTCTGGCCCAATCCACAAATCGATGCGTCACGCATCGCCTGCCCCAACTCGGCAAGCACCCCCTGGTCCCCGATCCCCGATCCTTGATCCCTGCTGCTGAGCAGTTCCGCCTGCCTGACGGTGCCGACGCGGCAGGGCACGCACTGGCCGCATGACTCATGCCGGAAGAACTCGGCAATGCGCGCCAGGGTATCGCGGAGATCTGCGGTCTCGTCGAACACCATAATCACGCCGGATCCAAGCGTGGCCCCGGCTGCTCGCGCGCCTTCGAACGATAGCGGCATGTCGAGCGCTGATGGCCCCACGAACGTACCAGCCGCGCCGCCGAGCAAGATTGCCTGCAAGGCACGGCCATTCGGGATCCCTCCGGCGAGATTGATTGCCTCGCGCAAGGTTCGACCGCTCTCGATTTCGTAGAGGCCGGGTCTCGCAACGTGACCGGAAAGGCAAAACAGGCGCGTGCCGGTCGATCCCGGCGTTCCGGTCTTCGCCCACACCGCGCCGCCCTCGTTAATGATGTCGGGAACGTTGACGAGCGTCTCGACGTTGTTGACCACGGTCGGCTTGCCGAACACGCCGAACTGCGCGGGGAATGGCGGCTTCGAACGCGGCTCGCCGCGCTTGCCCTCGATCGAGTTGAACAGCGCCGTCTCCTCGCCGCAGATGTAGGCCCCGCCGCCCCGGCGTATTGCGATGTCGAAAGTAAATCCCGATCGCGCCACGTTCGGGCCCAGCAGGCCCGCGGCCAGCGCCTGCGCGATCGCATGACCGATCGCGCGTTCGGCCTCCGGATACTCGCCGCGAATATAGATGAAGCCGCGTTCCGCGCCGGTCGCGATGCCGCAGATCGTCATGGCTTCGACCACCGCGAACGGATCGTGCTCCATCACGACGCGGTCCTTGAACGTGCCCGGCTCTGACTCGTCGGCGTTACAAACAACGTAACGGGGCGTCGTCTTCTCCTTCGCGACGGCCTCCCACTTGCGCCCGGTCGGAAACGCCGCGCCGCCCCGGCCCATCAATTTCGAGGCCGTCACTTCGGCGATCACCCGATCGGCGCCCATCTCGAGGGCTTTAGCGAGAGCCGCGTAGCCTCCACTCTTGCGATAGGCATCGAGGCTCGACGGATCGACGCGGCCGATCCTGCGGAGCAGACGGCCCGAACCAAGCACTCCAAAGGTTCCAGGGGTTCCAAGGGTTCCAAGGGTTCCAGGGGTTTCGTTCTGCTGCGGTTCCAATTGTTCTGGCGTAAAGGGTGCGAGGACGAAGCGCTCGGGCGTTCTTCCCGCGATCGTCACGAGCGCAGCCGAGCCACGATCGCATTGCCCGAGACATGGCGAACGTTTCACCGCAACGCCCAGCGGCTTCGAGTCTGCGGCAGGTCGCCTCGGCGTCCCCAAGGCGACAGGCAATGTCGTCGCAGACATGAACAACTCGCGAGGGCTGCGGCTCGGTCGCGAGCAGGTGATAGAAGGTGACGACGCCCCAGGCTTCCGCAGGCGGCACGGACAGGCGGCGGCAGATGTAATTGAGGGCGCCGTGGCTGATCCAGCCGATGCTGTCCTGCACGGCGTGAAAGACCGGCAACAACAAATCGCGATCGCCGGTGACCTGCCGTCCTCCGGGCGCGGTCCGTCCGTCACGCGCGATATCCCTGGCGCCGCCTTCCCATCCGCTCACTGGAGGCCCGAGTAACCGGTCTACGGCTTGCCGCTCTAGTTCGGTGGGCTCGGCACCGACGATGTGTAAGTCCATTACTGTCGGGAACTCTCGAGAAAATCCCGACGGGAAGGCACGTCCCGACGGGAGTCTGCTTCCCGACGGGACTCGAGAATCCCGTCAGTCTCGATGCGCACGGCTGTGGCTTTGAATTCCGCCGTGCCAACGAGAGGATCGACCTCGTCGTTGGTCAGCATGTTCGTCGGCACGTCGTCCGGAAAGTGGAAGGTCATGAATGTGAGACCTGGTCGCAGCCCCTCGTCGATGTGCACCGGGGCGACCACGAAGCCACGCCGCGAGCGGATGCGAACCTGCTGGCCCTCGGTGAGGCCCATGTGCCGTGCATCCTCCGGTGACACGTCGATCGTTTCGCCGCGCTTCGTCGGCAGCGCGTACGAGCCGGTCTGCACGCCGGTGTTGTATTCCGACAGCCGCCGGCCCGTCGTCAATCGCAGCGGGAACTCGTCGCTGAGCTCATCGAGCGGCAGCGCGTGCCGAACGATCGAGAACGGCGAACGCGGCCCCTTGATCGGCCGCTCCCACAGTCGCGCGTGCAGGAAGACCTCGCCTGGGTGCTGATCGTGGTAGCACGGCCAGCGGATGCCGTCGAGCTCCTCGAGCCGGCGATAGCTCATGCCTTTATGCCACGGCGATAATTGACGGACTTCATTCCACATCGACTCCGCGTCGTCCGGCCATTCGTGGCCAAGCTTGCGCGCCAGGCCGACGATGATCTTCAGATCCTCGCGGGCTTCTGGGGGCGGCTCGATCGTCTTGCGGACGCGTTGCACGCGACGTTCGCTATTGGTGACGGTACCTTCCGACTCGAACGCGCCCGCCGCCGCGGGAAACACCACGTCAGCGCGCAGCGCGGTTTCAGTCAGGAAGAGGTCCTGGACGACGAGAAAGTCGAGACCTTCAATCAGTTTCGTCGCACGATGCTGATCGGCTTCGGACTGGAGCGGGTTCTCGCCGATCACGTAGAGCGCCTTCAGCTCGCCGCGCTCCATCGCATCGAACATTCCGGACAGGTGCCATCCCTTCTTTGGGGGAATCTTCACTCCATAGAAGCGATCGAACTTCTCGCGCACCTCGTCGTTCTCGATGTACTGGAACCCGGGCAGACGATCGGGCAGCGCGCCCATGTCGCCGCCGCCCTGGACGTTGTTCTGGCCGCGAAGAGGATTGAGTCCCGATCCCCACTTGCCCACGTGGCCGGTCAAGAGTGCCAGGTTGATCAGCGCGAGCACGTTGTGCACGGCGGTGTGATGCTCGGTGATGCCGAGCGTCCAGCAGATGATCGCGCGCTCCGACGTGGCATAGGTGTGCGCCATCTCGCGGATGACGTCCGCGGGCACGCCGGTTTCCGTCTCGCCTTTTTTCAGTGTCCACGGCTCGACCAGCTCGCGATACTCGTCGAAACCGGTCGTCGCATGCTCGATGAAGTCGCAGTTGGTGAGCCTGCCGGCGATGATCTCGCGCGCCATGGTGTTCGAGAGCGCGATGTCGGTGCCGACGTCGAGGCCGGCCCACACGTCGGCCCACTGCGCGGAGGCGGTGCGCCGCGGATCGATCGCATAGAGCTTCGCCCCACGCTTCACGCCTTTGAGCAGGTGGTGAAAGAAGATCGGGTGCGTCTCCCTGGCGTTCGATCCCCAGAGGAGGATGCAATCGGTTTCTTCAATCTCCCGGTACGAGCTCGTCCCACCGCCCATCCCGAATGCCGTCGCCAGACCGGCGACGCTCGGGGCATGTCACGTACGGTTGCAGCTGTCGAGGTTGTTCGAGCCCATCACGACGCGCGCGAATTTCTGCGCGGCGTAGTTCATCTCGTTCGTGCTCTTCGAGCAGCTGAACAGCCCGAAGGCCTGGCCGCCGTGCGCGTCACGAATGGCGCCGAAACCTTTCGCCGCCCGATCGAGCGCTTCGTCCCAGGTGGCCTGCCGAAGCGGACCGCCGCGGGCGTCACGAACGAGAGGATGGACAATGCGCGTCATGCCTCCCATGCGGTCATTGTAAGGGGCTTACGGGCTTGCGGGCTACGGGCTTACGGGTACGGGCTTGCGGGCTTGCGGGCTTACGGGCTTACGGGCTTACGGGCTGCGGGCTTGCGGGATTGCTGATTGCCGACTCAGCACTTCAGAACCTCAAGCCCGTAGCCCGCAAGCCCGTAAGCCCTTTACTTGCACTTCAACCGGTAGAGCGAGATCTCGAGCTCTACCGACGTCGGCAGATTGAGGGTTGTGGCGGCGCTGGCGTAAGCACGGCATGCGGTCACGCGGTCGCCAAGTCTATCGGCGGAGCGGGCCAGGCCGATCCAGGCATTGGGCGTGGGCTTCAGCTTCGTGGCGCGCTCGTAGGCATCGCGCGCTTCGGGGACGCGATCGACCTCGAGCCACAACTCACCTTCGAGCTCGTCGATCGGCAACGGCCATTCGGCCGGCGTCCCGCCGCCGAGGCTCATGGAATCCGAAAGGCTGCGCGCGTGCTCGAGCAGCAGCGCCATCTCGTCGCGTTCCTCTTGCGCCGCAGATACCGCCGCCCGAATCGCGGTCTCCGCATATCGCGCCGACATCTTCGGGATTCCGTCCAGCTCCTTGAGGCGGATGTTGACCGGGCCGAGCAGTTCGAGCGCGCCGCCCTTCGGCGCGATCGCGCGCGCCGCCCTCCAGCCTTCCATCGCGATACGCTGGACATCCCGGTCGACGTCGACCTTCACGGGCTGTTGCAACAACGCGGCAATCAGTATCAGCAGCAAACGACGACCCTCGTGGTCCGGCTAAGGCCGCACCGCCCTGTGCAAGAGCGATACCGTCACGCCCGTCGCCTCATCGCGAACATTCTGCGGCTGAACCGCTGCTGATTCAATCGTGAACGCCCGGAGGCCGACCGCATTTTCCGGAGGCGGCGGCGCGCCGACGCCCGCCCAGGTATTGAGACCGAGGTGATGGTGGTAACCGCCGGCTGAGACGAACAGCGCGCCTGGATACCGGCGCACGATCGGATCGAAACCAATGCGGTCACAGTAAAACGACGCGGCGCTGTCGAGGTGGGGCACGTGCAGATGCACGTGTCCCATGATCGTCGCGGGCTCGAGTCCCTGCCACGGCGTCCCGGCTCCAGGCTCGTCGTACAGCGACTGCAGATCGAGCGGATCGGTCGCCATCGCCAGCTCGCCGTTGGCGACGCGCCAGGTATCACGCGGGCGATCGCAATAGATCTCGATGCCAAGGCCGTCGGGATCGTCGAGATAGAGCGCCTCGCTGACGAGGTGATCGGCCGCCCCGCTCATTGGCCACCTTTTCTCGTCGAGCCGCCGCAACGATCGCCCAAGCGCGGCGCGCGACGGCACGAGGATCGCGAAATGATAAAGGCCGGAGCTGCCGCGCGGCTTCGCGATCGCGTCCGTGCGCTCGTGCAACTCGATCAACACGCGTCCACCCGATGGTGCGAGCCGGGCAGGACTCACCTCGGCAAAGCCCAGGATTTCTCGATAGAACAACAGCGATCGCTGCTGATCGCGGACAGTCACGCTGACCTGACCAATATGGGCGTCGGCTGGCAGGGCCATCCAGCCAATCTACTGCTTTTCGAAACGCCAGTGCCGCTTAGCAGCTCATACCTTTAGAAACGTTGCTCCGTGCCTCCGCGCCTCCGTGGCCCGTTCGTGGATTTAGCGGATCGTCGCTGCGAGTGCAGCGCGATCGATCTCGCGGCCGTTGAGAACGACGCGCGCGATGCGCCGGGTGTTGGCGATTGCGTCGAGCGGGCTCGCATCGAGGACGATGAAGTCCGCATCGGCGCCCGATCGCAGGGTGCCCTTGTTCTTCAGTCGCAGATACTCCGCCGATCGGCTCGTCGCCGCGACGATCGCCTGCGCCGGCGTCATGCCGGCACCGACCATCGCTTCGAGCTCGAGATGCTCGGCCATGCCGAACAGATGGTCTTCGAGCCCGGTGTCGGCGCCGAGAACGATCTTCGCGCCCGCGCGATTCAACTTCACAAGACTCTGCTCGAGGATCGCGTAACGCTGCCGCGCTCCGTCGACCAGTTTCGGATCGCGCTTCGCGAAGTAGGCGCGTAGCCGATCGACGACGGGGGCGCGGACCGATTCGGTCAACAGCTGCGTCATCGGATCGCCGGGCGTGAGCCACTGCGGTAACGTCGGATACGTCGACTTCCGCGGACTCGACAGGTTGCCCATCACGTAGACGCCGCGCTTGACGATGTTCGCGATCAGTCCGTCGTCCATGACCACATCGCGCACGAGGTGCGCGAAGCCGTCGACTCCGGCGTCGACGAGATCGACCGCGTCGGCGTGGTAAAAGACGTGCGCGTTTACCTTCAACCCGAGCTGATGGCCTTCGTCGATGATGGCGCGGTACAGCGGCGCGCTCAACTTCGGCGCGCGCCCGTTGCGATCGTCGACCCAGATCTTGACGATGTCGACGTGTTGGGCGGCAAGTTCCTGCACCGCCTTCCGTGATTCGGCTTCGCTGGTCACCTCGTACGCCATGCCGGCATACGTCGCGCCGCCGGGGCCGGCGTTTGGCGATCCAATGCCGCGGCCCGCGATGAGAAGCTTCGGCAGCGATGGGAGCTTCCCTGCCTGTTGATCGGCGCGCACCTGAAGCATCACATCGCCGGTCTCGATGCCCTGTGATTGCGCAACCGAGACGCCGAAGTAAAGCGCGCGCTTGAGATCGTTGACGATCGTGCCGGCGGTGTAGTTCTCACGAACGTAGGTCGCGCCGATCTGGAAACCCGGATGCACGTGGGTCGCAACGAGCGCCGGCATCACGGTTTTGCCGGATAGATCGACGCGGCGCGCATTGGCGGGCGCCTTGATCTGCCCCTGTTGGCCGACCTGCGTTATGCGCTCGCCGTCAATCAGGATCGCCGAGCGCTCGATCACAGGAGACTGATCCCCGGCAATCAACCGCGACCCCTCATACAAGGTCGATTGCGCCAGGGCCCGGCCCGGCACTGACAGCGAAAGGAGGGCGGCACACAGGCACACGCAGTTCTTGGTCATTGGCACTCTAGTTTTTCCCGGCGGCCCATTTGATCGCGGCGACGATTAGCGCTTGAAATCGAGAGTCCCTCCACGTCGCCGGGAAGTGGCCGAGCGCCGTGTAGTACGAGCGGCCGCCTCCGAAGGCCTGCGTCCACACCAGGGGGAAATCGCCGCTGGCGCCGACCGACGCCGCGTCGAGACTCATCAGCACCTGGACGCGGCCTCGGGGGTTTTCGCGGAACGTATAGAACTCTTCCTCCAGCGTGAACGGGTCGCGCACGCCCGCGGCAGGATGCGAAGCATTTTCGACGATGACCCTTCCCTGCTGGGTCCAGGGATGCTCCTTGAAGTAAGCGCCGACCAGCCGTCCATAGTCCGGCCATCCATACAATGTGTCGGTAGCGCTGTGTGTGCCGATGAAACCCTTGCCACCATTGACGAATGCGATCAGAGCGCTTTGCTGATCTGCCGTGAACGCCAATTCCCCGCTGGTGTTCGCGAACATGACGACATCAAAGTTCGAGAGATTCGAAGTCGTGAACGTCGAGAGATCTTCGGTAGCGGTAATCGTGAATCCGTTCGCGGGCCCGAGCGAGGTCAAGACGTCGCGTGCGGCGGAAATCGAGTCGTGGCGGAACCCAGCCGTGGCTGTCAGCATCAACACGCGAATTACGGGACCTGACTGTAAGGAGGGGGTCGGCGCGGCCGGCGTCTGCCCACACGCCGCCGCGAACGCCACCGAGACGCAGACATTGGCCAACGCAGATACCAGCGACATAGCCCTATTCTCTACACATTCCGGCGTGCGTGCGCGCCGGCGCGAAGCGCGGATGCCTCGCCGCACACATCCGCGCCGGCGCGCGGCCACCGGACGCCGTTCGATCCGGAACGAGCGCAAGCTGGCGGGAGGCCTGAGCGAGCGGGCGAGAGGGTTCCTTTGGCCGGTCAGGTCTTTTGACTGGCAACATCAACGATTGATCGAACCTGTCAGGAGCAATCGTTGATTTGCCCAGCCATCTGGAGCGAGTGGAGGAGCGAATGGCGTTCGGAGACTTTCCGCGCGCCGGCGCGCACGCGCTCGGCCCGCGCTCCGCGTTTCATCGCGAGGGACTGCCAGCCGCGGCCTCCGCGGACTGGCGACAACGCGCGGACGCGTTGCCGCCGTCCTCTCGGGACACGGGAAACCGCATCTCGTTCGCCGGATTGCGCGGCTTCGCTGAGACGCGCGATTCCGATCCGAGGCCGGGTTGGAGCGGAATCGCGCGTGCAATCCGTCTCGCTCGACGCGGTTTCGGTGACACCTGATCCGTGTCCCTCAAGTCGGCCGCAGCCGGCAGTCCCTCGCGACGCGCGTCGCGGGCGCGCCGGTGCCGCCTGCGACCGTTAAGGTTTCGGAATGCGCAATGTCGCGCTGATCATCGCGCTTCCGCTCACGCCATAGACGATTGTCAGCGGATGCAGCAGCGCCGGGCCGAGTGTCACCGCTCCAAACCACAGATCATCGTCAACATGGCCAAGATACTGCGCGATGCCGAGCATGATGACGATCACGATGCTCGTCGGAATCGGCGTGCCTTCGAAATACTTCACCTTGCCGGTCGTTTCATCCGCGAGCGCCGATGCCGTCGCGTTGAACCGCGCGAGACGGCTGACGCCGCACACCACGAAATACGTGAGGATCAGCATGTCCCAGCCGCCGCGCAGGCCGAGCGTGAACCCCAGCACCGCCGGCGCGACGCCGAACGAGATCACATCGGCGAGCGAATCGAGGTCGGCGCCGAGGACCGATTGCCGTTTCTTGTCCAGCCGGGCCACGTAGCCGTCGAGGACATCGCACACGAGCGCGGTCGGCAGCAGGATGAATGCCGTCCACAGGAATCGCGGTGTGCCGGTCGCGAGGTAATCGAGACAGAGAAATATGGAGATGGTTCCGCACGACGCGTTGCCAATGGTCAGGAAGTCGGCATAGGTGTACGACCGAATCATCGAGACGTGCCGCTTCCGCTCCGCCACCTCCGAAGATTAGCATTCCGGCCTCTGCGCTCTCGGCGCCTTCCGTGGCCCGTTAACCTTTACCGTCCGGCTCCGTATTAATGGTCATGAAGCAGACGATTTCTATTGCCGGTGCTGGTCGCCCTGCTGGGCTTGTGCAGTCCCGCCGCCGCACAGACCACCCCGGACCGCCGCGACGCCGTCAGGCAGCCGACCGCCGAAGACACGCGTGAGGACCTCCGCGCAATCCTGGAGACGTATCCGCATTCGGTCGGCGAGATCCTGCGCCGGGATCCCAGCCTGATGGCGCGCGCCGACTACATGGCGGCGTACCCGGATCTCGTGAAGTTCCTGGACCAGCACCCCGAAATCCCCCGCAACGTCGAGTTCTATTTCGAAGGTTTCGCGGCGTGGCAGAACCCGCGCCGGCTCAACCCCAACTTCGAAGCGCTCGGTGTGCTGCTCGGCGGCATGGCCGGCATCTTCATCGTGATCATCTTCGTCGGCGTCGTCACGTGGCTGGTCCGCACCTTCATCCAACATCGCCGCTGGCTTCGTGCGTCGCAAGTGCAGGCGGATGTCCACACCAAGTTGATGGAGCGCATGACGAGCAACGAGGAACTACTCGCCTACGTGCAAAGTCCCGCGGGACGCCGCTTCCTCGAGGCCGCTCCGCTCAGGCCGGAGACCGAGGGACCGCAGCTCTCGGCGCCAATCGGATCGATCATCTGGTCGATGATGGCGGGCGTGGTGCTCAGCGTGCTCGGCGTCGGCTTCCGGTACGCCGGCAACTTCGTCAAGGACGAAGCCCACGAGGCCTTCGTCGTCGTCGGCGTGATCATCCTCGCGCTCGGCTTCGGATTCATCGTCGCGTCGCTGATGGGCTACGTCCTGTCGTCGCGGCTCGGCTTGTTCCCGCCGAAACCCGCTCCGGAATCCACCAATGCGTGACCTCACGCTGACCGACATGGAACGCCTCGGCGCCTTCGACGAAGCCGAACGGACGTTCCAGATGACCGAGGAGGCCTTCCGCACGTTCTACGAGCTGACGGCGCGGCCGGTGCGGGTCTACCTCGCACGGATGACCGGTGACGATCGCCTCGCGGATGATCTGCTGCAGGAAACCTACTACCGCTTCCTGCGCGCGAACGCGACATTCGAAAGCGACGATCACCGCCGCAACTATTTGTTCCGCATCGCGACGAACCTGGTCCACGACCATCGCCGCAAACCGTTCATGGAAGTGCCGGCGGCGGCGATCGTCGAAGTGCCTGACGCTGCCGCCGCGGCGCAGGCGGCCGAGCGCGCCGCCCGCCGGCTCGATCTCGAGCGCGCAATGAAGCAACTCAAACCGCGAGAGCGCAGCATGCTCTGGCTTGCGTACGCGCAAGGCTGGTCGCACGAGGAGATTGCGTCGGCGATTGGCGTCAAGACGGCCAGCATGAAGGCCATGCTGCATCGTGCGCGCCGGCGGCTCGTGGGGCTGCTCAGGCCGGGAGAACGATCATGACCCACCTTCGGCAAGGCTACAGCGGGCAGGCCGCATTCGACTGCCCGCGCGAACAGGAAGTCGTCAACGCCGTGCTCGGCGGCACGTGGCCGGATCGCTGTGACGAGTCGCTGGCCGCCCACGCTGCGCACTGCGGGACATGCCGCGAAGTCGCGCAGGTTTCGATCCTGCTGCATGAGGACGTCGACCGCGCCCGCATCGACGTCATCGTGCCGGCGGCGGGACAGATCTGGTGGCGCGCCGCCGTGCGCGCGCGCCTCGAATCGACTCACGCCGCGGCGCGACCCATGAGCTGGATGCACGCGATCACCGCCGCGATCGTCCTCGGGGTGTTCCTGGCCGCGGTGACCGCGGTGCTGCCGATGCTGCCGGGCGCCATCAACGTGATCCGCTCCATCAGCCTGGAGGTCTTTCCGAGTCCGGAGGTCGCCAAGGCGATCGCGGGCGGCCTGGCGCAGATCGCCGGGCTGGCGATCATCGCCGCAGCCCTCATGGTGATCGCGCCGCTGGCTCTCTACTTTGCGTTGTCGGACGATTAGATCGCAGGGCACCCGGCAGGCAACGGCGGATCCCCGGAAGCGTCTTTGCGATGCGCGCAGTAGCGATAGTTCCTGCCGCGGCTGTCCTGCACTTCCCAAAACTGCGGACACTGCGGCCAGTACTCCACTTCCGCGAGCACCTCGCGATACCTGAACACGGCGTCCTTCACGTCGATGAACGCCGGCTGAAAGTGATGACCGAGCGGGCCGCTGCGATGAAGGTTCGGCGAACTCACGCCATCACAGCTGGCGATGCGCGGCACGAGACCGCCGGCCTCAGCCACGTGAACATTGACGGCCGCGGATCCAAACGAGTTGAAGCCGACACGATCGAACCGCAGCCTCGCGCCGTCCTTGGTCACGACCTCGGCGCAGAGACGGTCGCTCGCCAGCACGCGCCCGCCGCACGACCAATGAATTTCTGAAACGCTATCGACCGTTCGGAGAATCTCCTCGGCACGATCTTTTTCGCGCTGCGCTGGAAGAAACGAACACCCACAGCACAGTACGCACAGTGCGCACAGTGCGTACGGTGCGTACGGTGCGTAGTGTGCGTACGGTGCGGAATTTACCATTTACCGGACGCCCCGCCGCCTCCCGACCGTCCGCCGCCGAAGCTGCTCGACGAACCACTTGAACCGCTTGAACTCCTTGAACCCCTTGCACCCGTCGAGCCCATCGTCCAGCCGCGGCCGCTACTCTTGCCCGTCTTGCGGAACGCATCGCCAGACGACCGGCCGCCGAGCCGATAACCGAGCACGAACGCGACGATCGCCCATGGCACGAGCGTGAACAGCGTTGCCCAGTACATGAGGGACATGCTCATGAAGATTGGCATGCCGCCAAAAACAACTCCGAAGAGGACCGGGACGATGGTCTTCGTACGAAGGCCGATGCCCGCGATGCCAAATCCAATCGTGACAAACAAGCCGAAGAACGGAATCATCCCCCAGGACGGTTGGAGTCCTGAAGAGCCATTTCCACTATTCAGTTTCGCGACCTCTTCGGGCGTCAGGACCTGATGCTTTTCGACGATGTCGACGAGGCGCAGGACGCCGGTTTGAATGCCGCCGGAGTAGTCGCCCTCCCGGAAGCGCGGGGTGAAGTCGTCACGGATTACCTGGCCGGCGAGTCCGTCCGGCAGTACGCCCTCGAGTCCGTAGCCGACTTCGATGCGCATCTCGCGATCGTTCGGCGCGACCAGGACCAGCACGCCATTGTCTTGCTTCGCCTGCCCGACGCCCCATTCCTTGAACAGGCGATTGGCATACTCTTCGACGGACGTGCCGTCCAGCGATGCGACGGTCGCGACGGCGATCTCGGACGTCGTCTTTTGTTCCAGCTGATCGAGGGCGCGATCGAGCGCTTCTTCGGTCGCGGCGTCGATCACCCCGGCAAGATCGGTAATGCGGCCGGCCGGCTTCGGGAGCGTCTGGGCGACGGCCAGAGAAGTTAAGAGTGAAAAGTTAAGAGTTAAAAGGAAAAGGCGTTTCATTTCGAGAGCAGCGTTACAAACAAATACGTGTGAGCCCGCATCATTCCTCCATGGAAGAGCTGTAACCGTCCGCCATTCTAGCCGTATCCGTTACAATGTGATTCGCCTCCGCTCGCTCGTATTCAGGCCGCGAAGGCGGGCGGTTTGGCAACACACCAGGAGCCTTAACAGATGCAACGCTCGACCAAGTCCACCGCGGTCCCGGCGCGCGCGCGAGGTGTCATCGTCGCCGCTCTTGCTCTGGCCGCGTTCGTGACCTCGTTTACGGCGACTACCGCCGGCTTGCCCACCGTAGCCTTGGCGAACGAGGGCCAGGGCGGCGGCCAGGCGCCGCCACCGCCGGCGAACACGCCGCCCAAGCCGCTCGTGCCCGTCGCCGCGAGCTCGGTCGCCGCCAATCCCGACTCGTATGTCGGTGAGTACGTGACGATGACGGGCTCGGTCGAGGCGAATCTGACGAAGACAGCATTCTCGGTCGATCAGGACAAGACGAAAGCCACGGGCAAGGAAGTGCTCGTGCTCGCGCCGACGCTGCAGAAGCAGGCGGATCAGAACGGCTACGTCACCGTGATCGGTCAGCTCGTCAAGTTCGACGAGAAGGAAGTCGCAGCGAAGCTGAAGGACTACCAGATCGATCTGTCGCAGGCGGACATCGCGAAGTTCACGGGCAAGCCCGTCGTGCTCGCCACCGCCGTGATCAATACGTCCGGCATCGACATTGCGAAGAAGCCGATCCCGCCGATGACCGCCGACGATCTCGCGCTGCAGAAGATCATGACCAAGATCCCGCCGGCACAGGCCGCCGTGCGCAAGTCGCTCGACAGCAAGGACGCCGCCGGCGCGAAGGAACAGGCGACGCTGCTGAAGGATTCCTTCGCGCAGGTCGAGGCGTTCTTCAAGATCAAGAACAACCAGGAAGCGATGAAGTGGGCCGGCGAGGCCAGGGGTCACGCGGAATCAATCCTCGTCAACCTGGGCATGAACAACATCGAGGGAGCGAAGACCTCGGTCACGCCGCTCGGCGGCACGTGCGGAACGTGCCACGGCAAATATCGCGAACGCATGGAGGACGGGACGTTCCGCATCAAAACAGCGGGCTGACGATTTCAGATCTCAGGTTGCAGATTGCTGATCAATTGCAGATCTCGGAAGGCAGATTTAGGAGCCGAAGGACATGAAAAAGATTGCTCTCGTTGCGCTTAGCCTCGTAGTTACCGGGACGTTCGCCGCCGCGCAGCAGCCTCCCGCGCCCGGCCCGCCTGCGCAGCCGCAGCGTGAACGCCGCGCTCCGGATCCGCGCTCGATGGGTGGCGGCGACTGCCGCGACAACCCCTACAACTGCAATGACGTCGCCAATCCCCTGCCCCAGCCCACCACGGTGTGGCTCGAGGAGATGACGTGGATCGACGTGCGGGATGCGCTGAAGGCCGGCAAGACCAGCATCATCGTGCCGACCGGCGGCATGGAACCGAACGGCGTCTGGCTGGTGACCGGCAAGCACAACTACGTGCTGCACGCGAACTGCGAAGCGATTGCCCGCAAGATGGGTAACGCCCTGTGCGCCCCGATCGTGAAGTTCGTGCCGGAAGGCGGCATCGAACCGAAGACCGGCCACATGACCTCGCCGGGCACGATCACGGCGCGCGAAGAGACCTACCAGATGCTCCTGACCGACATCGCCGAAAGCCTGCAGGCGCACGGTTTCAAGAACATCATCTTCATCGGCGACAGCGGCGGCAACCAGAAAGGCCAGGCGGCGGTGGCCGACAAGCTCACCACGAAGTGGGCCGGCAAGGCCCTCGCGCTGCACATCGGTGAGTACTACGACTACGCCAGCGTGTCGAAGTTCATGGAAGGCAAGGGCATCAAGGAAGGCACGTCGGACAACATGCACGACGATCCGATCATCACGCTCAACATGTTCATCGACGACCCGAACTCGGTGCGCTTCAACGAGCGCGTCAAGGCCGGCAAGGCGACGATCAACGGCGTGAACATCGCCGACAAGGCGAAGAACACCGCGCTGGCGAAGGAGATCGTCGAGTTCCGCGCCACCAAGACGGTCGAGGCGATCAATAAAGCCATCGCCGCGAAGAAGACGGCGACTTCTTCTCAGCAGTAACTCTTAACTGTCGACTGTCGACTGCCGACTGTGACGGGTGGGTCCGAAAGGGCTCGCCCGTTTCTTTTTGGCACGTCTATAATGGCGCGCATGACGCGCACCCGCCTCCTCTCCTTCGTTTTGATCGCGGCGCTCGGCTCGATTGCGATCGCCGCAAATCGCGCTGAACAGACACCGTCCTCGCGGCCGCCCGGCACCAATTACAAGGGGCCGGCCTTCACCTTTAACAAGATCACCGACGGCGTCTATCACGCGATCGGCACCGGCAGCCTGGTGGTGATGTCGAATGCCGCGATCTTCGAGGGCGATCGCGACGTGCTCGTCGTCGATTCGCACGTCAGTCCGGGCGGCGCCTGGGCGCTGCAGGAAGAGCTCAAGGCGATCACGCCGAAGCCGATTCGCTGGGTCGTCAACTCGCACTATCACTTCGATCACTCGCACGGGAACCAGATCTACGGGCCGGAGGTCGAGATCATCGGCCACGAGTTCGCGCGCGCGCAGATCCTCGCCGGCAAGTCGCAGGACTCACCCGCCCGCGAATTCTTCGTCGGCGGCGTGCCGAGCACCATCAAGACGCTGGAAGGCCGTCTCGCCGCCGCGACCGATGACAAAACCAAGGCGCAGATCGAGCAGCAACTGGCCATTCAGCGGAATCACCTCGAAGGCACGAACGCGGTCAAGCCGACGCCGCCGACGATGACCTTGAACAACACGATGACGCTGTTCCGCGGCGGTCGCGAGATTCGCATCCTGTTTCTCGGCCGCGGCCACACCGCCGGCGACGTCGTCGTCTATCTGCCGAAGGAACGCATCGTCGCGACCGGCGACCTGCTGATCAACGGCACGTCGTACATGGGCGACGCGTTCGTCCCCGAGTGGATTCAGACGATCGAGACGTTGAAGCAGCTGGATTTCGAGACGGTGTTGCCCGGGCATGGCGCCGCGTTCAAGGGCAAGGCGCAACTCGACTCGTGGCAGGCTTACCTGCGCGACTTCTGGGAACAGGCGCAGAAGTTCCACAAGGCGGGCACGCCGTGGGAAGAAGCTGCAAAGCTCGTCGATCTACGAGGACAGGCGGTCAACTATCCGACGATCCGCGCCGCCGGCATCACGCCGAACCACGGCATGCGCCGCGCCTACGAGGTTCTCGACGGCAAAGTGAAGTAGGGCCGGCCTTCAGTCCGCCCGGCCAGGTCGTCGGGCGAATACGTATCTTTGTGTAATATTGATACGTATGGCGAAGTTGACTCTGAGCGTCGACGAGCGCGTGATTGAGCGGGCCAAGCGCTATGCACAGGCGCGAGGGACCTCGGTTTCAGGCCTGGTTGAGCAAATGCTGGATCTCGCCGCTTCCGGCTCGGACCAACCGGACATCGCCCCTCCGGTGCTGAGCCGACTGCGCGGATCCCTCAAGGGCGTCGCCCGAACCGACTACCACCGCTATCTCGAACGCAAGCACCGATGAAGCGGGTGCTCCTGGACGTCAACGTCGTACTCGACGTCTTGCTCGATCGCAAGCCGTTCGCGGATTCCTCATCCGCCGTCTGGGCCGCGATCGAACGCGGCGAGGCGGAGGGCTTGATCTCCGCTCATGCGGTGACGACGCTGCACTATCTCAATGCGAAGGCGGTCGGGGTCCGCGTGGCAACCGAGACGACCGACGCCCTGCTCTCCGTCTTCGACGTCGCGCCCGTTGACGAAGCGGTGCTTCGCGCCGCCGTTTCGCTCGAGTGGAAAGATTTTGAGGATGCGGTGACTGCAGCCGGGGCGCGGCGAGCGAAGTGCGACGCGGTCGTGACCCGAAATCCTCGCGATTTCAAGGGCGCGCACGTTCGGGTCTTGACCCCGGCCGAAGCCGTCGCCTGGATCGAGGCGTCGGCATAAGCCTCGCCGCAAGAAGTCGCTCTACGCCGACGATCTTCAGTGGCGGCGCTTATCGCAAATAACGACCGGTTTCAGCCGCGGCTCGAGACAGATCAGCGGCGGTCAATTGGTGCCCGCACTGCCTTCCCCGGCGCGACGCCGTCGACAGCCTGCCCATTCGCGACCACCGGCACGCCGTTCACGATCACGTACTGAATGCCAACCGGCGGTAGCGACGGCTCTCGATACGTCGAACGATCAATCACTCGCGCCGCATCAAAGATCGTGAGATCCGCGTCTGCACCCACATGCAGGCGACCCTTCTGCTGCATAGCAGGCACTCGCCCCTCGAGCCGCTGGGCTGGCATCAGGGTCATCTTGCGGATAGCTTCCATTAACGAAAGAGCCCGGGTTTCGCGGACGTAGCGGCCAAGCACCCTGGAGAAAGTACCGGTGGTCCGTGGATGACCGGTGCCGTCTTCCCAGTAGGCGTCACTGGCCACCATGGTGAATGAACTGCGGATGGCGGCCAGGACCATTGGTTCCGTGTTGTTGTGGATGACGACTGGTCCGCCTATCCGGCCATACCGCTCAAAACTGTCGCGATTCAACCGTTCTCCCGTCCGCGGCCATTCGAGTTCCGCCAGTTGCTCGGCAGGAACGCCCCGGTACCTGTCCTGTATGGTGGCGGACTGAATCTCCGTCATTCCGGCCGCGTACGGATACGCCTCGGTCGTCACGTCCTGTCCGCGTGCTCGTGCATCGTTGAGCAGCGTGAGTACCGCGGGCGTTTCGGCAAGAGCGGCACTGTTGATGTGGACGACATGCAATGGAGCACGGGTTTCGGCGGCGAGCGAGAGCACCTCCGTGACCCCGGCGACGCCGCCGCGCGCGTGGACATTCACCGGTGTTTTCGTTTTCGCGGCAATGCGAAACACCGCCAGGAGCTCGTCTCGTGTCGCAGCCGGCGTATAGGTAAGTCCGGCACCAATACTGACCGCGCCCTCCAGAAGGCCGCTCTCAACCCGTTTCGCGATCTCGCTGATCTCCGCGGCCGACGCGGCTCGATAGGCTCCCTCACCCACCGGCAAGAAGCTGCCGGCATCGCGCATCACCGACATCCTGACCTTGATGTGGCCGATGCTGACGCCGTAGTTGATGCGCTCGCCGGCGCGACGTTCGGCATACCAGGCCGCGACATCCGACGATCCCACTTCAAGCTCGAGCGATGTCGTGACGCCGTCCAGCGACTGGAACCGATACGTCTCCGGCGTCTGACCGTGAGCGTGAAGGTCAATGAAGCCAGGGCACACGACAAGGCCTCGCGCGTCGATCGTGTCACGGCCGCGTATCGCGTCCGTCGTGATGACCGCGATGCGTCCGTCGAGAACTCCGACGTTGCGGATGGCATCGAGTCCCGAAGCCGGATCCATCACGCGTCCGGCAATAATCACCCGGTCATAAACAGCGTTCGCGGTGTTCTGCGCAGAGAGCGCGGCGTTCGCAAGGACTGCCAGCAGTCCAAAGGCTGCGAGCCGCACGCAGTGTCTCGCGGCGCCAAGACTGCTCTGTAGTTGCCTGAGCGTCTTTCTACTGAGCGGTGACATGGACATCGTTGAGCGTGATTCTGGCACATTGGAAGGCGCTACGGCGTCACTCAGGATTAGTCGCATCCTCGCGACACTAACCGCTATACTCCCAGCCGTTTGCCTCTCACGTCCGGTACGCGCCTCGGCGTCTACGAAGTCATCGCCAGCATCGGCGCAGGCGGGATGGGCGAGGTATTCCGTGCGCGCGATACGAAGCTCAATCGCGATGTCGCGCTGAAGGTCCTGCCCGACTCGTTCGCCAGCGACCCCGACCGGCTCGCGCGCTTCACCCGCGAAGCGCAGACGCTGGCGGCCATCAATCACCCGAACATCGCGCACATCCATGGCTTCGAAGAAAGTAGCGGTGTGCGCGCGATCGTGATGGAGCTGGTCGAAGGCGACGACCTGTCGCGGCGTATCGCGCTCGGCGCGATCCCGCTCGACGAGGCGTTACACATCGCAAGGCAGATTGCCGAAGCCCTCGAAGCGGCACACGAGCAGGGAATCATCCACCGGGATCTCAAGCCCGCGAACATCAAGCTGCGACCGGATGGCACGGTCAAGGTATTGGACTTCGGCCTGGCGAAAGCGATGGCTCAGGGATCAGGGATCGGGGGTCAGGGATCAGGGAATCTCGCGAACTCGCCGACGATCACATCGCCAGCGATGACCGTGCGTGGCGTGATCCTCGGCACCGCGGCGTACATGTCGCCGGAACAGGCGAAGGGGCGTGTGGCCGACAAGCGCGCCGACATTTGGGCGTTCGGCGTCGTCCTTTACGAGATGCTGACTCGCCGGCGCGCGTTCGAGGGCGAAGATGTGTCGTCGATCATGGCCGCGGTCATCCATTCCGAGCCGCGCTGGGACGGCGTGCCCGCGAGCGTCAGGAGATTGCTCGAGAGCTGTCTTACGAAGGATCCGAAGAAGCGACTGCGCGATATCGGCGACGTCTGGAAGCTGCTCGATGACCAGCCGGCAATCGCCAGACGAAGCCAGACCGGCATGCTTGGCTGGGCAGCAGCAGGATTGCTTGCGCTGCTGGCGGCCGTGGCGCTGTGGGCACCCTGGCGCGAGACGCCGGCTCCTGGCGCACAGCCAGTCCTACGGCTTGAAGCGGATCTTGGCAACGACGTTTCACTGGTGCCTCTCGCCCTCCCCAGCACGAGTAGCGTCGTGATCTCACCCGATGGAACGCGGCTGGTGTATGTGGGCACCATCTCCGGTGGGCCGTCAAAGCTGCTCACACGACGGCTGGACCAACCGAACGCTACCGAACTGGCTGGCACCGAGGGCGCCGTGGACCCCTTCTTCTCCCCCGACGGGCAGTGGGTGGCGTTCTCGACCGGCGCGGGACTCTTCAAGGTTGCGGTCGACGGCGGTGGCCCTGTCCTGCTGGTTGGGCCCGGCATCATGACCGGAGGGAATTGGGGCGACGAGGGCTACATCGTTATCGGGACCGGTGGGACCACAAAAAATGGTGTGCTTCAGTTGCCCTCAACGGGAGGAGCAGCAACCCCGATCCTGGAGCGTGCGAATGGCGAGATGTTTCATGTCAATCCGCAGGTTCTGCCTGGTGGGAAAGCGATCCTCCTCGAGGTAGTCGGCGGCCCGGGCCAGGACAACTTCACTGTTGAAGTCGTGTCGATTGCCGATCGCGCTCGCAAGGTACTCGCGCGAGGAGTCGGGTCGCCTCGTTACCTGCCGAGCGGTCATCTCGTGTACACGAAGAAAGCGACGATGTTCGCCGTGCCATTCGACCTCGAGCGGATGGAAACGCGCGGAACCGCCGTCGCGGTTCTTGACGACGTCGCGTACGACCCGATTGCGAATAACACGCAGTACGACGTGTCGCGCACCGGCACGCTCGTATACCGCCGCCGTACTGGTGATTCCAGCACCACCTTGCAATGGCTCGCTGCGACGGGCAAGCAGGAGCCGCTGCCGGCCAGGCCCGGCGCGTATGTGGGAGTTCCCCGCGTGTCGCCCGATGGCAAGCGCATCGCGATCGGTGTTCAGGATGGCAGCAATCAGAACATCTGGGTCTACGAACCCGAGCGTGATGCGATGACACGTCTGACTTCCGGTGGCGGAACTAACGCCAATCCGGTGTGGACTCGCGACGGGCGGCACGTTGTCTACGCCAAAGTGGGCATCGGCCTCGGATGGAGTCGTGCGGACGGCGCCGGCCAATCGCAGGTGCTGCAGGCTGGCGTGATACAGGTTCCGACCGCCTTCTCGACGGACGGCACGCGGCTCGCCTACTTCCAGCCGGACGGCAATCCGCAACTGTGGTCCGTTCCGATTGCAGCCGACGGCAGCGGACTGAAAGCCGGGAAGCCGGAGCGGTTCCTCACAACCAAGTACTTCGACCAGGATGGCTCGTTTTCTCCTGACGGCCGGTGGCTTGCCTACGCGTCGAATGAGTCGGGGCGATTTGAAGTGTATGTCCGGGCGTTTGCCGCGAACGGGTCGGCGGGCAGCGAACGGTGGCCAATCTCCAACAGCGGCGGAATCTCGCCCGCATGGTCGCCCAACGGTCATGAGCTGTTATACCGGGCCGGCAACCAGATCATGACGGTCGGCTACACCGCGAGCGGCGACTCCTTCGTTGCGGAGAGACCGCGAGTATGGGCGGCGAACGTGCCCGCCGCCGAGGGAGTCGGGTTCGATCTCGCTCCTGATGGCAAGCGTGTGGCCATGTTCGTGCCGCTCGCGACGAATGCCTTGCAGCGGGAGAATACGGTCGTGGTCGTCCTGAATTTTTTCGATGAGCTCCGCCGGCGTGCGCCCATCAGCCAATGAAAACAAACATCTGAGGCCCGGTCTCCGTCCAATGTCCTAGTACCTTGGGAGGGGCGGTGACCATGCAGTGGCTTTCGGACTTCCGTTACGGCTGGCGCGCGCTGGTCCACACGCCGGGCTTTCTCGTCACCACGGTCGCCACCCTTGCTCTCGCCATCGGGGCGGTGGTGGGGATGTTCAGCGTCGTCAATACCGTCCTGCTCCAGCCGCTTCCCTTCCCGGATTCAGGCCGCCTCGTCGTGTTGTCCGGCACGGCGCCCGGGTCGGATCTCCCCGAGCGTTTCGGCCTCGGTCAGGAGTTCTACGTGCATTACAAGGAGCGCTCGCAGCTCCTCGACGGCGTCTTTATGTTCGGTGGGGGGACTTCGACGCTGCGGACGGAGAATCGCGTCGAGCGAATTCCGATGGCGTTTCCGACCAACGATCTCTACGCCACACTCGGCGCGCGACCGCAGGTCGGGCGGCTGCCGGTTCCGGAAGACGGGAACCGGGTCGCGATCATCAGCGACCGGCTCTGGAGCACCTGGTTCGGCCGCGATCCTGCGGTGGTCGGAAAGACGTACCACATCGCCGGCGAAATGCGCCAGGTGATCGGCGTCATGCCGCCGGAGTTCAACTTCCCAACCGAGGAGACGCTGCTCTGGGTGGCTGGAGAGATCAGACTGGCCGAGGTTCGTCCCGGGCAGTTTGGGGCGCCCGTGATTGCTCGAATGAAGCCGGGGGTCACACGCGACCAGCTCGCCGCCGAGCTCACACGACTCTCGAAGGAGCTCCCGGCCCGCTTCGGCGGGTCGCCCAGCTACGCGCGAATCATCGAGCAGCATAGCGCCGTCGTGGAGCCGGTTCTCGATCGGCTCGTCGGTCCGACGGCCAGGACCTCCCTGTGGGTGCTGCTGGGCGCGGTGACGGTCGTGCTGCTGATCGCGTGCGCCAACGTGGCGAACCTGTTCCTGGTCCGCGCCGAGGGACGCCGCCGCAGCCTGGCCGTGCGTCGGGCGATCGGCGCATCGCGCGCCGAGCTCGTGCGGCTGCAGCTGAGCGAAGCGTTCCTGGTCGCGTTACTGGCCGGCGTGCTGGCTGTGATCCTCAGCGCCGTGACGCTGCCGCTCTTCCTGCGCGCTGCTCCCGAGGGCATTCCTCGACTCGGGCTCGTCAGGCTCGACCTGTCCACGCTGGCTGCCGCGTTCGGCCTGGTCGTAGCCGCGGCACTGGCCTGCGGCGCGATACCCGCGCTGCACGCTTCGTCGCCCGATCTCACTCGCCTGCGCGATGGGTCGCGCGGCAGTACCGGCCGCCGTCATCTCGGCCGCGATGTGCTCATCGTCGGGCAGACGGCGCTCGCACTCGTGCTGCTCATCGGCTCCGCATTGCTGGTGCAAAGCTTCCAGCGGTTGCGGAGCGTCGATCCCGGCTACGAGACCGCCGACATTTACACGTTCCAGTTCGCGCCACAGCAGGAACGCCTCACCGACGGGCCGACCTGGGGAAGGTTCCATCTGGACTTCATGGACCGGCTGCGCGGCCTTCCCGGCGTGACCGCCGTGGGGGTCGTCAACAACATCCCACTCGACGAAGGCACCGACACGTCGCGGTTCCTGACCGACTCGATGGCCCCGGAGGGCGGCGGGGCCCTGCTCGATCAGAACTTCGCCGGCGGCGACTACTTCCGCGTGATGGGAATCGAGGTGTTGCGGGGACGCCAGTTCACGACTGACGAAGCCGTCACGCCGAACAGCAGTGTCATCATCAGCCAGTCGGTTGCCACCCGGCTGTGGCCCGATCGGGATCCCGTCGGACAGCGGCTCCGCCGCACCGGCGACAAGCCCGTGTGGTTCACGATCGTCGGCGTGGTGGAGGACGTGAAGCAAAACGACTGGCGGGACGCCGGTGAGGCCATCGTGTACTTTCCGCTGACGGGACCTATGCCCGCGATGTGGGCGCTGGGATCACCCGCTTACGTCGTCAAGTCGCCGCGGGCGCCGAGCCTTGGCCAGGAGGTGCGCGAGCTCGTGCGGCAAGTGGCGCCCGAAGCGCCGGTGTACCGCGAGTTCACCATGGAGTCCCTGGCAGAGCGGTCCATGATCGAGCTGTCGTTCACGATGCTGACGCTCGGCGTTGTCTCAGCACTGGCGATGATCCTCGGCGCGGTCGGGTTGTACGGCGTGCTCGCGTACGTCGTCGCCGAGCGGACGCGCGAGATTGGCGTACGCATGGCGCTCGGCGCAACCGCCGGCGCGGTCCGGCGCATGGTGGTGTCACAGGGAGCGAAGGTGGTGATGGTCGGCACCGTCGTTGGCCTGGCGGTGGCGCTGGCCTCGACGCGCCTTCTGGACGCGCTGCTCTACGAAGTCGATGCGCTGGATCCCGTAGTGTTCGTGGCGATGTCGATCATGCTGATCGGGATCGGCATGCTGGCGAGCTACGTGCCCGCGCGGCGTGCGAGCAACGTGGACGCAACCGAGTCGCTGCGGAATGACTAGCCCTCTTATACTCTGTGGATGCTGCGCTCGTCGACGCTGGCCCTGATCACCCTTCTCCTCTGCTCGCAGGTCGCCGCTGCAAGCGTGACCCGGCTCAGGATCGAACGGCGCGAGACGGTCCTGGACGGCCGCCCCTTCGGCGCGGCCGGTCCGTATGAAAAGATCGTCGGCAAGGTGGACTTTGCCCTTGATCCCGCGCGGCCGCAGAACCGCGGCATCGTCGATCTGAGCCTTGCGCCGAAGAATGCGCAGGGCCTCGTGGAGTTCTCGGCGGACTTCTACCTCCTCAAACCGATCGATGCGGCGCGCGGCAACGGGCGGCTCTTCTACGAAGCAGGCAACCGCGGCACCAAACGAATTCTGCCGGTCTTCCAGGACGCGGCGAACTCCGCCGATCCCACGACCGAAACCGAATTCGGCAACGGTGCGCTGATGCGCCAGGGCTTCACGCTGTTGTGGATGGGATGGCAGTGGGACGTTCCCGAACGGCCGCATGCGGATGGAGATTCCCATCGCCACCAACAACGGGCAGCCGATCACCGGCTGGGTGCGCGGTAATTTCATTCCAGGCGCGAACTTGACGTCGGCTCTCATCGCCGATCGCGGACATCAACCCTACCCGGTCGTCGATCCCGAGAGCACCGAACATCGATTGCTGGTGAGGACGATCCCGACGGATCCGCCTCGCGAAATCTCGCGGGCCACGTGGCGCTTCACGGGCCCGGGCACCGTGACCGTTGACCGGGGATTCGAAGCCGGATTGATTTACGACGTCGTCTACCGCGCCAGAGATCCGCGCGTGATCGGAGTCGGCCTGTCAGGCACACGCGACATCGTCAGCTTCTTCAAGCATGCGACCGCCGCCCAGGGCAATCCGATGCCAGGGATCACGCACGCCATCGGCTGGGGCGTGTCGCAGACCGGACGGTTCCTTCGCCACTTCGTCTACGAAGGTTTCAATGAAGACGAACAGGGCGCGCGCGTGTTTGACGGACTGATCGATCAGGTCGGCGGCGCAGGACGCGGTTCCTTTAATCACCGGTTCGGCCAGCAGTCACGCGATCAACTGCAGCACTTCAACATCCTCTATCCGGTCGACATGTTTCCGTTTACCGACGCGGAGCAGGTGGATCCAGAAACCGGCGTCACCGATGGACTACTGGCGCGAGCAACGCGCACCAACACGGTGCCGAAGTTCTTCCATGTTCTGACGGACTCGGAGTACTTCAACCGCGCCGGATCGCTCGTGCATACAGATGTGACCGGCACGCGCGATGTTCCGCCACCGCCGACCAGCCGCATCTACTTCATCGCCTCGGCCCCGCACATCGTCGGCGCCTTTCCGCCGGCGCCGTTTGGCGATGCGGACTTCGCCGGCCGCGCCAACATGAATACGCTGGTCTACACGCCGGTGATTCGGGCGCTCTTCCGATCGCTCGATCGCTGGATCACCGAAGGAACCGAGCCGCCGCCGAGCCGCTATCCGAGGCTCGAGGACGGCACGCTTACCGCTGTCGATAAGTCGGGCTGGCCCGCCCTGCCGGGGTTCCCGCGTCCGCAGTCTCCGATGACGACGTACCGATTGGATTTCGGACCTGAGTGGTCAAAGGGGATCGTCACGAAGGAGCCGCCGGGCATCGGCAAGGCCTTCGTCGGATTGGTACCGGCCGTGGATGAAGCCGGCAACGATCGCGCGGGCATTCGACTGCCAGAGATCGAAGTGCCGCTGGCTACCCACACCGGTTGGAATTATCGCAAGGCGGAGATCGGCGCTCCGGAACGCCTCGCGAGCGAAATCGGATCGTACCTGCCGCTGCCGCTCACGCGGGCCGATCGTGAGCGGACCGGCGACGGCCGGAAGTCGATCGCCGAGCGCTATACGAGCCTCGAGGACTACCTCGGCCGCATCTCGCTGGCCGCCATCGAGTTGGTGCGCGAGCGATTCCTGCTGGCCGAGGACGTGCCGTCCGTCATCGAGCGCGCGAGAGCCCACTACGAGTGGGCCACGCGCTAACAAATCGCGAATAACGAATAACGAATAATGAAATGGCGTTCCTGTTTTGTTATTCGCTATTCGTTATTCGTTATTTCTTCGGATCAGTCAGGGCCGCATAGACAAGTTTCCGTGACAACGGCCGCACCTGTGGCGATCCCCTGTCCGGCCGGCTGCCGTCCACGTTCTGGATCATGCCGACGACGATCACATCGTTGGTTGGATCGAGCCAGAACCAGGTGCCGAACGCGCCACCCCAATAGAAGGAGTTCTTGCCTTCCGGCGTATTCGCCTTCGCGGGATCCAAAATGATCGCGAAGTCGAGGCCGAAACCGATGCCGTTGATGTTGTAGGTGGGCCCGTAGAGATCGACCACGACGCCCGGCTCGAGCACGTTGGTGCGCATCAGTTCGACGGTTGACGCCTTCAGGAACGGCTTGCCGTTGGTCTGACCGCCGTTGAGGACCATCTGCGCGAACTTCAAGTAGTCACCGGTGGTCGAGAGCAAACCGCCGCCGCCGGACAGGAACGCCGGCTTCCGCGTCGGGTCGCCTTGTGTCGGCGCCGTCTTGATCTTCTGGTCGTCGCCGTACGTGTGGAGCTTCGTCACGCGATCGGCTTTCGACGCATCCACCCAGAAGCCGGTATCGGTCATGCCGAGTGGGTCGAAGATCTTCGACTTCAGGAACACGTCGAGCGTCTGGCCCGACAGCTTCTCGACGATGTAGCCCTGGATGTCGACACTCGGACCATAACGCCAGTCGGCGCCGGGTTGCGCCGCAAGCGGCAGCTTCGCCAGCTTGTCGATCATGGCCTGAAGCGGCTGGGTCCGATCGGTGATGTTGTGCTTGGCATAGCCGGCGCTCACGTCGAAGCCCGCGGTATGGCTCATGAGCTGTCGCATGGTCATCGGCTTGGTTTGAGGCACGTCTCCATTCGGCGTCGCGACCTTCAAACCGGCGAACTCGGGAATGTGCTTCGCCACCGGATCGTCGAGCGTCCACTTGCCTTGTTCCCACAGCATCATCATCGCCACGCCGACGATCGGCTTGGTCATGGACGCGATGCGGAAGATCGTGTCCTTCTCGACCGGCTTCCCGGCCTCGAGGTCGCGCTTGCCGTAGGCGTCGAAGTGCACCACCTTGCCATGGCGCGCCACGAGCGTCGTCACGCCCGCCAGTTTCTGCTCGTCCACCAGCGCGCGCATGGCTTGCTGGAACGCCTTCAGGCCCGCGGCCGAAAAGCCCACGGACTCGGGCGCGGCAATGGGATCATCCGCGCGCAGGCCGGCGCCGCCCAGCACCACCGCAATCGTCGTTACGACAACACCCTTCTTGAGACGCATGTGTCCCTCCAGCAGCGCAGAAGATAACGCCCCGTCCGGTATAGTGAAAGGGTTTTCTTCGGATGCCTCCTCTCACCGACAAAGACCAGATCCGCGCCATCCTTCGCCGGAATCCCCGTTGGTGCGTGTACGCGCTTGGCGATCTGACGGAGCGGATGTTCGAGAAGTGCCAGTGGTTCACGCCTGATCTCACCATGGTGCTGCACGACTACGGCACCAGCATCCTGTTCGCGCACGGCACAGGCAGCATCCGCGAGGCGCTCGATCACGTCAGATGGCCGGTTCACCTGCAGGTCCAGCCGGACGCGCTCGATGAGGTCGCCAGATACGCGACCGTGACAGAAGAGAAGGCGATGATCCGCATGGCATTCGACGGCGGATCGACGAGGGTGAGCGATCGCGTGGTGCGGCTCGGCGCCACGGATGTGACTGCGATCGAACGGCTGTTTGCCGACGGAGAATCAACCGGAGAGTCGCCGGATTTTTTCTACGCGTCGATGGTGACCGATGGCGTCTTCTTCGGTGTGTACCAGCACAACCAGCTCATCGCGGCCGCCGGCACGCACCTGGTGGCACGCGACGAGGGCGCCGCGGCGATCGGCAATGTGTATGTAAGGAGAGATCGACGGGGACGCGGGCTCGGACGGGCCGTCACCGCCGCGGTGGTACACGAGCTGGCCGGCATCGAGACGGTCGGACTGAACGTCCGAGCCGATAACGATGCGGCCATCCGCGTGTACGAATCACTGGGCTTCGTGCGTCACTGCGAGTTTCGCGAGGCGCTCGCGACAAAATAGGGTGCGTACAGTGCGTACGGTGCGTAAGGTGCGTACGGTGCTCGCGTGCAACGGTGCCAACGGGGTGGCACGGTACGCACCTCAGGCACTAGTGCACCGTACGCACCATACGCACGGTACGCACCGTACGCACTCTAGTAAGAGCGCGCGCCCGGTCGCGACGGACGCCGTCCGGAGCCACCGGGTCGCGACGGACGCGGCCCGACTGGGACGATGCCGCTCGGGCGATGATCGCCGCCGAGACCCGCGACTGCGACCGCCCTGATGGCGGCGGCCCGCCTCCGGCAGCGCATCTTGCGATCCGGCGGTTGTCGCAAATCCCTCGATCGTGACGTGCTCGATCGGCGACGTCAGCAGTCGCTGAATGCCGCGTAGCAGATCGCGATCCGCCTGTGACACGAGCGACACCGCTCGGCCCGCGAGGCCCGCGCGACCCGTGCGGCCGGCGCGATGGATGTAGTCCTCGGGCACCAGCGGCAGATCGAAGTTGACGACCAGCGGCAGCTGCGGAATGTCGAGACCACGTGCGGCAATGTCGGTGGCCACCAATACGGTGACGCGACCTGCCTTGAAGTCCGCGAGCGCCTTGGTCCGCGCGCCCTGGCTCTTGTTGCCGTGGATCACGCCGGCGCCGATGCCGGCGCGTTCGAGGTACTGCCCGACGCGATTCGAGCCGTGCTTGGTCTTGCAGAACACCAGCGCCTGGCGCGCCCGGCGTTTCGCGCAGCACGTGCGTCAGCAGATCGCCCTTGCGCTGATCGGTCACCGGATGCACGCGATGCGTCACGGTTGATGCCATGACCTGGCCTTCCGACACGTCGACACGCTGGGGATCGCGCGTGAAGTCGGCGGACAGCTTGACCACTTCCGGCGAGATCGTCGCCGAGAACAGCAGCGTCTGCCGATCGCGCGGCAGTACTTTCAGGATGCGGCGCAGCGGCGGCAGGAAGCCCATGTCGAGCATGCGATCCGCTTCGTCGAGCGTGAGGATCTGAATGCCGGAAAGGTCCACCGTGCGCTGCTCCATGTGATCGAGCAGGCGTCCGGGGGTGGCGACGATGATGTCGGTGCCCCGGACGAGCTCCCTCTTCTGCGGCACGATCGAGACGCCGCCGAAGATTGCCGTGACGCGCAGGTTCGCCGGCACGCCGTAAGTGGAAAGCGACTTGTGGACTTGCAGCGCAAGCTCGCGGGTCGGTACGAGGACCAGACCGCGCGGCTTACGCATCCCGGCCGCGACACCGCCGCGGACGAGCAGACGATCGATCATCGGCAGGCCAAAGGCCGCCGTCTTGCCGGTGCCAGTTTGCGCGCGGGCCAGCAGATCCTTGCCGGTCAAAACGACCGGAATGGATTTCACCTGCACGGGCGTGGGCGTGGTGTAGCCCAAACGCGCAAGCGGGGTTGATAACGAGGGCGATAAGCCCAAAGCAGCGAAAGGCATGTACGGACGACTCCCAGCAAAATGGCCTGGAGCGTTCCCGCACACACTAGGCTGACTATTTCTTAAACGAACATCACGCCGACAGCGTTTCTTAATAATCGGCGCGTGTGGATCTGAGCTAACGGATACCGAGCGGTGGCAGGATTCCAGCGGGAAATCGAGGACCGAGCGTCAGAGACGAAGACAGTATAACACTGAACCGGTTCCAGAGGGTTCCAAGGGGTTCCAAATGGTTCCAAAGGCATCGTTCTGTTGGGGTTACGACGTTGGAACCGCAGCAGAACGACGCCTTTGGAAGGCTTGGAACAAATTGGAACCTGTTGGAACCTTGGCTGGTTCTAGTGCCCGCCGGGCCGCTTTCCCCACGCCGGCGGCGCCGGTTCCGTCGTCCGGCGATCGACCGGCTTCTCCTTCAGCAATCGCAGCGCTTCATCGACCGCTCGCTCGAGTTGCGGATCGCGGCCGGCGATCACGTCCTTCGGCCAGTTCTCGACGTCGATGTCCGGCGCGGTGCCTTCGTTCTCGACGGCCCACTTTCCTTCCCTGGTGAAGAAGCCGCCGCGCGGCGCAATCATCGAGCCGCCGTCGATGAACTGCGGCGTGTCGGCGGTGTGGACCAGGCCGCCCCAGGTGCGCTTGCCGACGAGCGGGCCGATCTTGCGATGGCGGAACATCCACGGCATCAGGTCGCCGCCCGAACCCGCCATCTCGTTGATGATCATCACCTTCGGTCCCCAGATGCCGGCCGAGGGACTCGTAAACGGGCGGCGATCGCCGGCGACGTTGTTGAAGTAGCCGTCGAAGTCGCGCTGCAGCACGTCGATGATGTAGTCGGCCGCCGAGCCGCCGCCGTTGTAGCGCTCGTCGATCACCGCGCCCTGCTTGTCCTGTTGTGCGAAATAGTAGCGGTTGAAGCTCTCATAACCGCCCTGCCCGGTGTTCGGCACGTAGACGTAGGCAAGCTGGCCGTTCGATCGCTTGTCGACGTAGCGGCGATTCTCTTCGACCCACGCGCGCGTGCGCAGGTTCTGGTCGTTCGCAACCGGCATGACCGTGACCTGCCGCGTGCCCTGCGTGCCCGGCGTGCCGTTAATCGTCAGGACGGTCTGGCGGTTCGCCGTGCCCTCGAGCAGGCGGTAGATGCTATCCGGCGCCGCGAGGTTGACGCCGTTGATCGCCAGGATGAACTCACCGACCGCGACGTTGATGCCCGGGCCGGCCAGCGGCGCGCGCAGGTCCGGATTCCAGCTCTCGCCGTCGTAGATCTTCGCAATCTTGTAGCGGCCGTCCTCGATCGTGAAGTCGGCCCCGAGCAAACCTCCGGGGTTCGACGGCACCTCCGGCATCTGGCCGCCGCGCACGTACGAGTGTCCGATCGCGATCTCGGCGCCCATGTTGTCGAGCAGGTAGTTGAGATCGGCGCGATGCGCGACGTGCGGCAGCATGGCGCCGTACATCTCTTTCATGCGCGGCCAGTTGGCGCCCTGCATGTTCGGCACATACAGGTAGTCGCGCTGCAGGCGCCAGCCCTCGTTGAAGATCTGCGTGAACTCCGCCTTGGGATCGAGCAGCATCCGCAGCGACACGTCGATGCGGCCCTGGCCACCCGTCGGCGGCGCCTTGTCGGTATCGACGAGAAAGATCGGCTGGCTGCTGCTCGGCGGCGCCGCGGCCGCGGCCGCGGGCTGGGGTGGCGCCGGGTTGCGATAGACGAGCTTCTTGCCATCAGCGCTGATCGAGTAGGTCGTGCTGATGTTGTTCAGGAAGACATCGGCCTTCCGCTCGGTCAGCCGGTAGCGATGCAGCGTGTTGCCGCGCGCGCTGGCGTCGCGCGGCGCCTCGAGGAAGAACACACTGCCCGGCAAGCCGGCCTTCAGCTGGCTGTACTGCCGCGACGATACGCCGGGAACCGGCAGGATGCGCTGCTGCAGCCGATCGAAGTCGATCGTCACGACCGGCGGCGTTGCCGGCGGCTTGTTCGTGTTGTCGGTCGGCTTGGCGCCAACACCGGGGTCCTCATCGCTCTCCGGCAGCAGCGGGCTCGGCTCGTTCTTGTTCAGCACCGCCACGTACAACGCGAACGTCTCTTCGCGACCATACGAGGTCATGTCGAGCCACTGCGACGCCAGGCCGAAGTCCGTGGATGCAAGGAACCACAAATACTTGCCGCTCGCATCCCACACCGGGTACATCGCATCGGCGAGACCGTCGGTGACCTGATGCTTCGCGCCCGTCTCCACGTTGGCAACGACAATGGCGCGATACAGGGTGTTGAGGCGGGAGGCGAACGCGACCCATTTCGAGTCGGGGCTCCACGACGGCGCCAGCGTGCGCTGCGGCACCATCCACGGATCGTTGCCAACGATCTTTCCCTGGCCCGTCGCAATGTCCATCACCCACACGTTGAGGTTGGTGTCGGTGTAGAGCAGCCTGGTCGAATCGGGCGACCACACCGGCGTGTAGTAGAACGACGCCTTCTGGGCCACAGCAGGCGCAGACTGCGCAGACGGCACGAGCGAAATCTCGCGCGGCGCGCCGAGGCCATCCTGCGATTCAATCACCAGCTTGTATTCACCCGACTTGTCGCTGAAGTACGAGATCCACTTCCCGTCCGGTGACCACGCCGGCTGGCGTTCCGCGGACCCGCTCGAGTTGGTGATGTTGCGGATGTCGCCCTTTGCTTCCGGGATGGTAAAGATCTCGCCACGCGCCTCGACCAGGATGCGCTTGCCTGTCGGCGACAGGCTGACATTGCTCATCCGCACCGTGACATCCTCGAACCGGGTCATCATCCACGGGAAGTCACCTGCCGCGTTGATGCTCAGCTGCTCGGTCTTGTTGGCCCTGGGATCGAACAGGTGCAAGTAACCGGCTTGCTCGAAGATCACCGCGCCGCCGCCGGCGTCGAGCGACTTCACGTCATAGTCGATGAACTTGGTCCGCTGCGTCAGCGCCTTGGTAGTGGTGTCGTAGGACCACACGTTCGCGATGCCGTCCCGATCGGAGATGAAGTAGACGGTGTCGCCCAGCCACGCCGGATCGACGTCTTTCGAATCGGTCCACGGCGGCGAGACGAGATCGAACGTCTTCAGGTCGACGATCCACACCGGCCGATTCTGGCCGCCGCGATAATTGCGGCGTTCCTCATCCCACGACGTGTTCATGCGGTAGGCGATGCGGCGGCCATCGGGAGAGATCTTTCCCTGGTATCCGCGCGGCAGCGGCATTGGCTCCTCCAGGCCGCCCTTCACCGGCACGGTCCAGAACCTCGGCGCGGCGCCGGGGGCCGCGGTCTGCCGGCCCGACGTGAACATGATCTTCGTGCTGTCGGGCGTCCAGCCCTGCACCGTGTCCGCGCCGGGATGCCACGTGAGCCGCTGCGGCTCACCGCCGCTCACCGGCACCACATACACGTCGGTGTTGCCGGCATAGTCCGCGCTGAACGCGACCATCGTCCCGTCAGGCGAGATCTTGGGATTCGTCGACTGGCCCTGGAAGCTCGAGAGCCGGCGCGCGTCCCCGCCTTTGCGCTCGACGATCCAGATGTTGTTGGCATACGCAAACGCGACGTGCATCGCGCTGATCGACGGCGTGCGCAGCAGCCGTGTCCCTCCTTCGCGCTCTGCGCTACGGAGGGCAGGCGGCATGCCGGCGGCGGTCAGATCGACCGAGCCGGGAACGGCGAGCGACGTGAGCAGGGCAAGTGCAATCAGCGGCCTCATGAATCCTCCAGAGTCGGCTGATTGTAGGCCGAACAGCGCTAGCGTGGCACCTTCGCTTTGAGCTCTTCGATCCAGTTCTGCACGACCACCATGCGGCTCCTTGCGGTCCCTGAATCCGAGGCCGGAACGTCGATCAGGAAGCGGCCGTCGGCGGCGACGCTGAAGTTGAACGCCGCGTTGGGCGGTAACTTGACGACCGGTTCAGGCGCGCCGGCGCTGCCATCGGACGGCTGGCAAAATACTTCGTCCTGATTTTCGTAGCACACACGCGATCCGTCCGTTGACCAGACCGGGTCGGTCGCCCGGCCTGTGAAGGTGATCCGCGTGAAGGTGCCCCGATCGAGATCACCGATCCAGATATCTGACAAGGCGCTGGAACTGCCGATGACA
Organism: uncultured cyanobacterium; assembly: GCA_963833135.1. Taxonomy (GTDB): domain Bacteria; phylum Acidobacteriota; class Vicinamibacteria; order Vicinamibacterales; family UBA2999; genus 12-FULL-67-14b. Next base: position 328,444 of record CAWHWW010000023.1, read on the forward strand.
CGGGAGGCCACTCTCGTCCCGTCAGGTGAAAGCCTCTGGCTGCGGCCGACGTAATGGAGGGCCGGAGCGAACTTCAATCGCTCGGTCGCGCCGCTCCGATCGAGCCACACCAGCGCGCGGTTGGCGCTGCCGCTCGCATTTGTTGGAACGAAGACGAGCGATCCGCTGCTTGAAATCGCCGCCTGGACTGCGCCTGAGAAGCCGCCCAGCGCTTCCTGGACATCCGTTTGGACGGGGACTGACGATCCGGTGACGGCTGAGCGCCGATCGTCGAACGCCATCGCAAACAGTGTCGACTCTCGCTCGTAAATCAGATAGCCCGCCGCGAGCACACGCGGGTCGGTGCCATGCTCGACCAGTAGGGTGCGTTGGCCAGTGGAGAGATCCTGCACGACAACATTGGCATCCTGCCAGGCGCCGTCCCCTTTTCGCAGCGCGAACAGCACCGCCTTGCCGTCGTTCACCAGCTGCGGCGTTTGAATAGATTCATCAGCACCAACCGTTACCAGCGTCGTGGCGGGTCCGCCGTTTGCCGACACCGCGAGGATCCGACCCGGACTATCCACTCCGAGCAGGATGCGCTCGCCGGTCCACGATACGCCGAATGGGTTGTCGACACTCGCCAGCGTGACAGCTGTGCCGCCACTCACAGGGATCTTCTTGAGTTGGCCATCGGACCAGAACGCCAGCCATTTTCCGTCAGGAGAAAATATTGGCTCGGCCGGATCAGATTCGGCGGTTCCAGTGAGCGACGCCGCGGTCACATCGTTGAGGGCGCGAAGAAAAATCTGGCGGTTCGCCACGTACGCAATCTGGGTCCCGTCGGGAGAGATGGCCACGACGTGCCGACCCGTCCGCGAGAAGAGTCGATTGTCGGGCAGCTCGACGTCGAACCGAGTCACCGGGCGCGCCGGCTCGTCGGGCCATCGTCCCCACACCGCAACCGCCGCGATCAGAATTCCGGTGACAAGGGCACCGGCCAGGTGCCATGACGAACGCGCCAGAGCGGCCGATCCCGCACCGGCTGTCGCGCGGGCCGCGTTCGGGGCCAGGGCATCGTCGCACTCCATGCGTGCCGCAGCCGCATCGGGCCACCGCTTCTTGCGATCGCGCTCGAGGCATCGTTGCAACAGCCGCCGAATCGCGGGTGGGGTCTCGGGCGGCAACGTATTCCAATCGGGATCGTCCTTCAGCACGGCCGCGATGACATGCGAGACCGACTCACCGTCGAACAGCTGCCGGCCGGTCAGCATCTCGAACAACACGACGCCGAACGCCCACAGGTCGGTGCGCCGATCGACGGGCTTGCCCGCGGCCTGCTCCGGACTCATATACGCCGCGGTGCCCAGGATCACGCCAGGCATGGTCATGGCCGGCGATGTCATGGTCGGCGAATTCGCCAGATTCCCTGATCCCTGATCCCCGATCCCTGATCCCTGATCGATCGCCTTCGCAAGACCGAAGTCGAGGACCTTGACCTCGCCATCGGGCCGCAGCTTGACGTTGGCCGGCTTGAGATCGCGATGAATGACGTTCTGATCGTGGGCCGCGGCGAGCGCCTCGGCAATCTGGCGCGCGATCGACAAGGCTTCTTCGACGGGAATCGGACCGGATGCAATCCGATCGGCGAGCGTTGGCCCCTCAACCAGCTCCATCACCAACGCGCGTATGGGGTGTCCGGCTTCAGCCGGACGCTCTTCAGTACCGTACAGGCCTGCTATGTTCGGGTGATTGAGCGACGCCAGGACTTCGGCTTCCCGCTGGAAGCGGGCCAGGCGGTCGGGATCCGCGATGAGCGCGGACGGCAGCACCTTCAGTGCGACTTGGCGCTTCAACCGCGTGTCGGTCGCGCGATACACCTCGCCCATGCCGCCGACGCCGATCTGACCGAGGATTTCGTACGGGCCGAGCCGCGTACCAGGTGCAAGCTCTGGCATGGAGAAGTGGCGCCAGTATAGCCGGTCGTCAGGAGAAGAGTTTCGCGACTGACAGCGCGAATCCCGGCAGCAACGGCGTCGTCAAGCCGGTTTCATCGCCAGCGCTCACCTGCGCCGCCTTGGGGAATGCGCCGTCCGATCTTCGGCGATAGACCGTCACCTCGCGGGCCCTGGGATCGATCAACCAGTACTCCCGCACGCCGCCGCGATCGAAGAGCGCGCGCTTGATCCCCATGTCACGTCTCCGTGTGCTCGGCGACAGGATTTCGATGACCAACGCCGGAGCCCCCTGGATGTTGGGCTCGGTCAGGATGTCGAGCTGGTCTGCGGCAACGAACAAAAGGTCTGGCTCGACCACATCCCACCGCGAAAACACGGTATCGAGCGGCGAGAGAAACGCCTGACCAAGGTCCGGATGCGTTTCGAGAAACCCTCCGATCGCCAGGTGGAGCCGTCCCAGCAACTCCTGGTGTCTGAGCGCAGGAGAGGGCGTCACGTAGTGGACCCCGTCAATGATCTCGTGGCGCTTCCCGTCGTCTGGGATGCGCACGAAGTCGTCGTAGGTGAGGCGCGTATCGCGTTGAGGTGTTGTCGGCATCGCGTCCTTCCCGTCCACGATCGGATTCTACACCCGGCCATGGAGCCTATTCCTGCGAACGCCGTGCCGCACGACTTCAGGAGGGGATTAGCTTGGCTATCGGTCCGACAGCGAAGAAACCGCGGCGCGAATCAGGCCGCCGCATGGCAGGAAGTGCGTACTCAGCAGGGGCGCTAACCCAGCGACTTCTCGAACGCGTCAATCAGATCGGCCGCGCTCATCCGGTTCCACGTTTCGTTCACGCCGAACGTCAGCGTTGCCGGCCCTGCCGGCCCCGACATCGCGATACCACGCTCGCCGAGCCGCTTCGCGACGTCAGCAACGCTCACGCCCTTGAACGTCACGCGCGTGAGGTTCGTGCCGTTCGGGATGCGCTCGATGCCGATTCGAGGATGCTTCACCATCGCGGCATAGAACGTCTCTGATGATCTGCACGGCGCTCTTCAGCCGCCCGTCGAAGCCGTCCATGAAATGCCGCGCGACGAGGGCGGCGTTCCAACCGACGGCGAGGTTGCCGCCGAACATCCGGCGAACGTGGAACATCCCGTCGAGGACGCGCTTCGGGCCCGCGAGAATCGCGCCGATGCCGCAATTGAAGTACTTCCACAGCGAGATATAGACCGTGTCGAAATGCGCGGAGTACTCAGCCGGTGAGATTCCGGTGTAGGCGGAGGCGATGAACAGACGCGCGCCGTCGAGGTGCATGCCGATGCCCTTGTCGCGCGCGAACGCGGAGATGCGCTTCGCCTCTTCCCAATCGAACATCTGTCCCGAGAGGCGCCGGATCGGACTCTCAATCACGATCGCGCCCACGTCGGTTGCGACGCGTCCGCCGGCCGTACGCGTCAACACCGCTTCGACATCGGCCTTCGTGAATGTGGCGCGGCCGGGCGCCAGCGGCATCAGCGTGAGGTTCGAGAGTGTCTGGCACGCATCGCCGGTGTCGTTGTAGATGTGGCTGATCTCCGGCACGATGACGCGGCGCTTCGTCCCGGCAAGCGCCCGCAACGCGAGCTGGTTGGCCAGCGTGCCCGACGGCATGAAGACCGCTGTTTCCTTGCCGAGCAGCGTCGCCCAGTGCTTCTCGAACGCCTCGACCTCTCCGCCGAGCAGGTAGTTGTCGTCTTCGACGTCCTTGTTCTGGCACAACCGATTCAGCAGCGACGCATACTCGCGCGGCGTGATGCCAATGCCGTCGCCGGACGTGTGAACAACCTTGTCGAGTTCGACCGCGGCGCTCGCGAGAACCGGGACGTAAGGCAGGCATCCCGCTCCAGCGACGGCTCCCAGCGAACCAACGAATCCGCGACGCGTGATGGGGTTCACGATCACTTCCCCTGCACGAGCAGCTTCGTGCGGTCGCCGCCCTTCGACGGCATGTACTTCTGCGTGCGGCCGCCAAAGCTGTCGGCGATGTAGAGGTTGCCTTCGGAATCGATCGAGATCTTGATGCGGCTCCCAGAATTGACCGGGCTGCATGCCCCAGGTGCCCCACCAGTAAAGGCGCTTGCCGTTCTTGTCGAACTGCAGCAATCGCGCGTTGGTGCCGTCCACCACCCACACGTTGCCGTCCTCGCTGAGAAAGATGTCGTTCGGCTGACGCAGGTTCGGCCAGATGTCGAGCGACTTGCCTGACTCGTCGAAGATCTGGATGCGGCGATTTGATCGATCGGCGACGTAGATGCGTCCGTCCTTGCCGACCGCGATGCCGTGCACGCCGCTCAGTTGGCCCGGCGCGTTGCCGCGCGTGCCGAACGACGACACGAACTTGCCGTGCTTGTCGAACTTGGCGATGCGCGCATTGCGCAGGCCGTCGGCGACGAGGATCGATCCATCCGGCAGGAACGCGAGGTCCTGCGGGCTGCCGAAGTGCGTCGCATCGTCGCCGGGCACGCCGGTCTCGCCGATCGTCATGACCAGCCGCTTGCCGTCGTTCGTGAACTTGTAGATGACGTGCTTGCCGTCGTTGACGACCCACACGTGCTTGTCGGGATCGTACGGGCTGATGCGAATCTTGTGAGGGCTGCCGCCGCCCTCGAACAGCTTGTCCCACTGCGTCCATGACTCGATCACGTGGCCGGCGCGATTGACGACGACCAGGCAGTTGCGCGTCTCGGCGGGCGGTTCGGTGGCGCGCTGCCCCGTCGATCCCCAGGATCCGTTGAAGCCGCGCGGCGCCGGATTCGGCGCCTTGATCTCGCCGCGCACGCCGATGAAGATGCGATCGGCCGACTGCGCGAACACCGCGGGCTGCGAGCCCCAGATGTATCCGGCCGGCGACCACGGCTGCGGCCAGTTCGCGACGACCTCGTAGGCGCCGGTTTCGTCCTCACCGCCCTTTTCTTGCGACAAGGACAAGGCGGGAACAAGCAGCAAGCCGGCGACACAACCCAGGATTCGTCCCCGGTGCGTGAGCGTGCCCGCCGAAGCGCCTGGCGCGAAGGTGGGTCCCATAGTCGCTGCCAATATAATCTGTCTCCACATGAAGAAACTCATCTTTGCCGTTGCCCTGGTGGCCGCAGTCTCAGTCAGCGCGCAGACCCCGCAACCGCCCGCCGCGCAAGGAACTGGCGGGAACAACGACCCCTGGGCATCCGGCACCTTCAACAATTTGAAGCTGCGCGCGGTCGGCCCGGCGCTCATGTCAGGCCGCATCAGCGTCGATCGCCGTGCATCCGGAGGACAAGCAGACGTGGTACATCGGCGTCGCGTCCGGCGGGGTGTGGAAGACCACCAACGCCGGCACGACCTTCACGCCCGTCTTCCAGAACGAGGGCTCCTATTCGATCGGCACCGTCACGATCGATCGCGAAGAACCCGAGCACGATTTGGGTCGGCACCGGCGAGGCGAACAACCAGCGCAGCGTCGGCTACGGCGACGGCATCTATCGCAGCGACGATGCCGGGCGGTCGTGGCGGAACCTGGGGCTGAAGGATTCGCAGCACATCGGCCGCATCGTGATCGATCCGCGCGACTCGAAGGTCGTCTACGTCGCGGCCTACGGGCCGCTGTGGAGCGCCGGCGGCGATCGCGGTCTCTACAAGACCACCGACGGCGGCGCCAACTGGACGAAGATCCTCAACATCAGCGAGCACACCGGCATCAGCGACGTCGTCGATGGATCCGATCAATCCCGACGTGCTGGTCGCGACCGCGCATCAGCGGCGGCGTCACACCTGGACGCTGATTCACGGCGGACCGGAAAGCGGCCTTCACAAGTCCACCGACGGCGGCGCCACGTGGCGGCGCATTCGCACCGGGCTGCCCGGCGGCGATCTCGGCCGCATCGTGCCGGCGTTCTCGCCGGCGCAGAAGGGCCTGATCTACGCGAAGGTCGAGATCCGCCGAGAACCCGTGGCGATCTACGCCTCGAACGACTCGGGCGACACGCTGGGAGCGCCGCGCCAACGTGCAGGCGCAGCCGATGTATTACGAGAACATCCATCCCGATCCGAAGGACGCCGACGCGTGTACGTGCCGACGGTGCAGACGCAGGTCTCGCGATGATGGCGGACGCACGTTCCGGCAGCTCGGCGAGCGCAACAAGCACGTCGACAACCACTTCATCTGGATCGATCCGGACAACACCGATCACCTGCTCGAAGGCTGCGACGGCGGCCTGTATGAATCGTGGGACGGCGGCCGGTTGTGGAAGTCTCTTCACCAACCTGTCGGTGACGCAGTTCTACAACGTCGAAGTCGACAACGCCTCGCCGATCTACAACATCTACGGCGGCACGCAGGACAACAGCACGCTCGGCGGACCGTCGCGGTCGCGAGGGCGCGCAGGGCGCGACCAACAACGACTGGTTCATCGTCACCGGCGGCGACGGCTTCGTGGCCCGCATCGATCCCGACCGATCCGAACATCGTCTACGCCGAATCGCAGTACGGCGGCATCGTTCGCCTCGATCGAGCGCACCAGCGAGCGCGGTCAGCATCCGGCCGACCGAGGATCGCGGCGAGCCGGCGCTGCGCTTCAACTGGGAATCGCCGTTCATCATCAGCCCGCACAGCACCGTCGCGGCTCTACTTCGGCGTCGAGCCGGCTGTTCCGCAGCGACGATCGCGGCAACACCTGGAAGCCGGTCAGTCGCCGGACCTGACGCGCCAGACCGATCGCAACACGCTGCCGGTGATGGGACGCATCTGGTCGCCGGAAGCGGTCGCGCAGCATCAGTCGACGGCGACGTGGGGCAACATTTCGGCGCTGAGCGAATCGCGCAAGCGCGAAGGCTTGCTCTATGTCGGCACCGATGACGGCCTGATTCAGTTTTCGTATGACGGCGGCGCCAACTGGCGGCGGAGCGAGCGGCTGCCCGGGCGTGCCGGACTACGGCAACTACGGCGTCTACGTGCAGCGCCTCTTCGCCTCGAAGAACGACGAGAACGTCGTGTATGCGCTGTCCGAGAACAGCAAGAACGGCGACTTCAAGCCGTACGTCTACAAGAGCGCGAATCGCGGCGCCTCGTGGGAGTCGATCTCGGGCGATCTGCCGGCGAACGGACCGGCGCTGTCGTTCGCCGAAGATCACGTCAACCCGAACCTGCTGTTCGTCGGCACCGAGTTCGGCCTGTTCTTCACCGTCGACGGCGGCAAGAAGTGGGTGCGGCTGCGCGGCAACCTGCCGACGATCGCGGTCCGCGACCTGGCGATCCAGGAGCGCGAGAACGATCTCGTGCTCGGCGACGTTCGGCCGCGGCTTCTACGTGCTCGACGACTACACGCCGCTGCGGCAGTTGTCGCAGGCGACGTTCGATCGCGACGGCCACGTCTTCCCCACCAAGACCGCGGTGATCGAGGTGCCCGGAAACCGGCAGGTCGCGCGGCTCGCAGGGCGAGCAACTGTGGATGGCGCGAGAACCGTCCGCTCGGCGCGATCCTCACCTACTGGATCAAGGAGGCGCCCAGCTCGCAGCGCCAGCGCCGCACGCTCGACGCTCGCGCGGCGAGATCAAAGAAGCGTCGCCGCGGTATCCGACGCAGGCGCAGCTCACCGCGGAAGCGGATGAAGAAGCAACCGCAGACCTTCCTGACCATCACCGATGGCGACCGGCAGGGTGGTGCGCCGACTGACCGTGCCCGGCGGACGCGGCATCCATCGCTACGTCTGGAACCTGCGCGGCGTGGCGCCGACGACCGGCGGCGGCGGTTTCGGCGGCGGCGGCGGAGGCGGCGGCGATGACGATGACAGCGATCCGCCGATCTATCCAGGCGGCACGGGCGGCGGCCCGTTCGTGCAGCCCGGGCACGTATCGCGTCGCGCTGTCACGGCGCGTCGGCGGCGACACGCAGGCGCTTGGCGAACCGCAGACGATCACCGTCACCGCCGATCCGGCGCTGACGCTCACGCCGGCGCAGCGCACGGCGGCGACGACGTATGCGGAGAAGGTCGACGAAGCTGCAGCGCATCTTCACCGGCGCGCTCGAGCAGGCGAACAACATGCGCACGCGCACGCAGGCGATCCGCCGCGCGCTCGTCGACTCGCCGGCCGACGTGAAGCTGATGGATCAGGCGTTGCAATTCGATCGCCGCGTGCTCGCGGTGCTGCGCGCGCTGCGCGGCGATGAAACGCTGCGCGGCAACGAGTCCGGCTCGCCGACGACGATCCAGAATCGCGTCAACTCCGCGGTGCAGGGCTCGCGCGGCCTCACGCGGCGCGCCGACCGGCACGCAGCAGATGAACTACACGATCGCGAACGACGATCTCACCGCGCAGGTCGCGTTGCTGCGGACGCTCGAAGCGGAGTTGCGGAAGTTCGAGCAGCAACTGGAAGCGGCGGGAGTGCCCTACACGCCCGGCCGCTGGCCAGGACAGGACTGAAGACGTGTAGTTGGCAGTTGGCAGGTCACCGGTTGGCAGTTGAGTTGAACGTTTCAAGTTTCAGTTGAAACTCGCGAATTCAAACTGGCAACCGTCAACTCAACTGCCAACCGGCGAACTGCCAACCGCCAACTACAAGCGTCAACGACAAGCGCTTTAGAACGAGAACCTCGCCGTCACCTGCATCGTCCTCGAGTAGTTCGCCTGCGCCGTGACGAGGCCGAAGTTGGTGTTGCCGTGCGCCGAGCTGCCCAGCGCCTGATACCACGGGTTGTTGAACACGTTGATCATGTCCAGGCGCAGTGAAATGCGTCGCGATCCGCCGACGGAGACGTCCTTGTTCAGCGCCATGTCGGTCGTGTTGCGCCACGGTGAATACACGCCTTCGAAGTAACGCGGAGCGTTGCCGATCGTTCCCTGCGGCGCTTGCGTGAAGGCCGACGGGTTCAGGTACAGGTTGTCGTCCGGATTGCTCGCGGAGGCGATCGGTGATGCTGCCGCCGGTCAGTATCTCGACTCCCGGCACCACGTTCGGACGCTGGCCGTGGCCGAGCAGGTTGGTGTTGTTGGTGTTCTGGGTGACTCCCATCGGGAAGCCGCTCTGCATCTGGATCACGAACGACACCGTCCAGCCGCCGGCGAGCGCGTTGCCGACGCCGCTGGTCAGCCAGCGATGCCCCTGACCGAACGGCAGCCGGATGATCGGGCTCGCCACCAGCTTGTGCGGCGAGTCGAGCAGGCTCCGGCCGTACTCGGCATCGGGATTGAAATAGGACGACTCCGGGTCGGCCGTGAAGTTGTTCAGGATGCCGGGCGAGCTCGAGTAGTAGTTGCCCTGGCCGAACTGGTTGTCGGAGAGGCGGCTGTAGGTGTAGCTGATGCGGCCGCCCCACCAGCCGGTGGCGCGCTTGCTGATCGAGATGACGCCGGCGTCATACTTCGACCGCGCCAGCGTGCTGTAGATCATGTTGACGTTGTCGAACTGCGGGAACGGGCGCAGCAGCTGATTCCGGGGAATGGTCGCGCGCGTTGTAAACGAACCCGCGCCCGCCACACCGAAGAACGGGTTCGGCACGTTTTGCGTCAACGCGTTCACGCCATTCACGTTATTGAGCGGCAGGAACCGTGGATCGAGCTGGTTGATGTTGACGCTGCCGGTCCCGGTACCACCCCAGGTCAGGTGGCGGCCTAACGAGCCCATGTAGGTCAGGCCGATGCTCATGTCACCGCCCAGCTGACGCTGCATGTCCACCGAATACTGGTGGACGCGCGGCGCATCACGGGTCTGGTCGATGAACGTCACGGCGCTACTGGCGCCGGTGAGCAGGCCGAGCGAGTTGCCGCTGATCGGCGTCAGCCCGGTCGGGAATGGGTTGTCGATCGAGGTGATCGGCGTCAGT